>CAWKND010000014.1:0-583750 GCA_963850915.1 uncultured Actinomycetota bacterium | reverse complement strand
GAGGCGGATGTGCGCCTGCATCCCGAGGACATGCGGGAGTAGTCCGAGGCTCCCCCGGTCCCGCAACCTGGTCCCGGCGCGGTCAAGGATGTCCGTGGCCAGTGCGCTGTCGCCGATAGCGTGTGCGGCCATGCCATAGAGTCGTAGTGCGTCACCATCCTCCGGCTCGTC
Organism: uncultured Actinomycetota bacterium; assembly: GCA_963850915.1. GTDB lineage: Bacteria > Actinomycetota > Actinomycetes > Mycobacteriales > Micromonosporaceae > CAVTWH01. The sequence continues at coordinate 583,579 of CAWKND010000014.1, read as the reverse complement.
AAGGGTGATCGCTGCCAGCCGCTGTGCGACGTCAGCGGCGCGGAGCACGGGTTCGGCGACCGCGATGGCAGCGAGGTGACGGGCATCGCCCCGATGTGCGGTGAGGGTGTCAACTGTGGCTGCGACCTCAGCCCGTGCGCGTGGACCGGTATCGGCCCACCAGCATCGAAGTGCGGCGCCGAGGAGCAAGTTGAGGGCGAGATCGACGTCGTCGGCGGCAGCGGATCGCCGCGCGATGTCGCACAACTCCATCACGCGCTGCGCGTCTCCGGGCACGCCGTCATTGAAGATCTCCCGCAACCATTGCATGCGGGCCCAATCCAGCTCGATCAGGTCGGTGCGGGCGGCCGCTTCCAACAGCCGTTCGACCGCCTCAGCGCGACCCAGCCCGAAGGCGTGCTCGGCGGCGACCAGCAGTCGGCGGCCGCGGCGAGCGGAGCCCGCGGTCAGCTGTGCCGACCGCTCCAGAGTCGCGACCGCGGACAGGACAGCCCCGCGCTGTAGGAGTTCAGCAGCGGTCCGCTCCAGTTCATCGGCGATCTCATCATCTGGCCCCACGATCGACTGAGCTCGGTGCCACGTTCGTCGATACTGATCGTCGAGAAGAATCCCGGCCAACGCCCCGTTGGCAGCGTGCCGCCGCGCCATCGACTCGGATTGCAAGATCGCCGAGCGGACGAGGGGGTGCCGGAATCGCAAGTGACCATGACCAACGGTGAGCAGGCCCACCGACTCCGCGGAGCGAAGACGGCAGGTACGGCCAGCGTTCCGGTCAGTACCGTCGCGGCGTGAAGGACTTCACTGAGTTCATCAACCCAGTCCACGGCGGCGATCAGTAACGCATCACGGGTCGGTGCCGGAAGCTCGACCAACCGATCGGCGAAGGACCGTTCCAACCGCGCGGACAGGTTCGGCGCCTGCAGATCACTGGCCGGACTGTCCCGCCAGGTTGCCGGCAGCTCAAGCAGCGCCAATGGATTACCCGACGCCGCCTGCCGGATCCCGGCCAACTCTGCGGTGCTCAGCCCGCGTTCCTGTCCGGCAAGGATCGTGTCCGCCGTTTCGTCGTCGACTCCGAGTAGCTCCAGGCGCGGGAAGCCGGCATCGACGAACGGCCCCGGGTGACCCGTGCGCGCGACGCCGATCACGGCCAGGCGGGCGGCCTCGGCACGATGCGCGACGAAGGTGAGGATCTGATGGGTCTGCGGGTCGAGCCACTGGACGTCGTCGGCCAGGATCGCGATCGGCCCGTCCGCGGCGGCAGCGGCCAGGAGACCGACGGTGGCTTCGGCAATCGATGATCCGGCGGCGGGCCGTTGTGCAGGCCGAATGCGCCGAGTAGGGCCTCGCGGTGGGCCCGGGCCAACTGATCAGTTCGATCAAGGTCGTGCGTCAGGAGCTGGTGCAGCCCAGCGAAGGGCAACTGTGCCTCGGCCTGCACTCCGACGATATCCAACACACGCTGACCCGACGAGCGGGCCATGCGACGAGCCTGGTCGAGCAGCGCACTCTTTCCGATCCCGGGCTCGCCGACGATCAGCAGCGCTACCCCGCTGTGGGAACCGAGCCGTAGCGTGCGATCCAGAATTTCGAGCTCGGCCTGCCTGCCCAGCAGGCCCGGTTCCGATACGGGCAAAGACATGCATAACTCCCAACGAATCCGACCCCGATTCGGCGATGCTAGGGGCACTGCGGCTCGGACGGCTTCGTCATGCGACTGAGCGTCGGGGCCGGCCACGCCACTGCCGCCGCCGTCAGCCAGATCGAACGCTGCCGCCAGCCACCGTCGGGTCTGAAGTCGAACCTCGCATTGCGGGCTCTCCCGCAGCCTGGGCGTGGCCAGTAGAGGGAACACGATCACCGACAGCAGTCCAGCGGCGACAAGGGCGGCGTAGTTGCCGGCGGGGATTAGTCCGAGATCGACACCGATGGCACCGGCAACGACCGGGATACTCAGCGAGGTCGCCTGCAGAAGGCCGACGGCAAGCAGTTGTACCGGCCGCTTGCCCAAGCGGCGGTAGACGATGGCGGGCACGGCCCGAACGATCAGGAGCGCCGCGAGAAAGATCGGCACCCGGGCCAGAGTCGCCGGGTGGTCGACCAGGGCGCGCACATTCAAGTTCATCCCCGTCGAGACAAAAAAGAAGGGGATAAAAACTCCGAACCCGGTCGCCTGCAGCTTGACCCGAAACAAGGAGTGAGTCATCTCCCGGTCGCGATCGACGAGCTTCAGAGTGACGCCCGCGAGGAACGCCCCAGGATCGCCTCGAGGCCGAACCTGGCCGCAAGGCAGGCGAACAGTATGAGCAAGCCGAATGCGCCGCGAATCCGGATCTCGGCTGTCGTCTCCTGCAAACGAATGAGGACCCGCGAGATCCGATGGGACCGTTCGACACCGAGGATGATCAACCCGACTACCACGACGAGGGCGATGTACGCCGCGAACAGCACAACCTGCGCACCGATGGTCGAGCCGTGTTCGGAGAACAGCAGTGACAGCAGCACGACCGGGACGACCTCGGCGATCGACGCCGCCGCCACGGTGACCTGACCCAGCTGGGTATCGATCTGTCCGCTGTCCTTCAGGATCGGCAGGACGATGCCCAGGCTCGTGGCCGACAAAATGACCGCTATGAGCAGTGGCGAGCGCACCAGGCCGCCGGCTCCGAGGAGTTCACCGATGCCGACCGCGAGGACGAACGAGACGACGAACGCGGTCAGCGTGAGCCGCAGTATGCGACCGCGCAGCCGATCGAACTCGATCTCGAGACCGGACAGGAACAACAGAAACGCCAGTCCGATCGTCGAGAGCACCGCAACCGGCTCGTCGACCCGCGCCCAACCCAGCACCTGTGGTCCGATGGCGATCCCGAGCACGATCTCGGCAACGATAGACGGGACCGGCAGGTGCAGCAGTTGCAAAGCGATCGGCACCAGCAACGCGACCGCAGCGACAACGGCGGCCGAGGTCAGAGTGAACATGAGTCATCCTGCGCACCGCGGATTCGCTGGTAGGCGACAGCGACCGCGGCGACGATGAGCCGCCGAGACCGGCCGGGCACCGCAAAGGCTGCGCCTAGCGGTGCTGCGGCCAGTCCCTGCGCCAGTGGGACGCCGGCGAACTGAGCAGACGCGACTGTCTTCGGGGCGAGCAGCGCCACCACCGGCAACGCCGCCACGACTTCGGTCCGAATCAGAGAAGGCATGTCAGATCTCCGGTCCCGCGTGCCGCGACTACAGGGCCGTCGCGGGGACGACGTACGGGAAGCCGTCCTGGCTGCGCTTGAGGCCGTCGGCGGTCAGGCCGATGGTGATCGCCGAGTTGGTCGCCAAGGAAAACATGACCTCTGGCGCATTGTCGGCGAGGCGACGCCCGTTGAACCCGGCGAAGCCGAACAGAGCCGGCGAGCCCACCACGTAGGGCAGCAGGTCAGGCACGATCCGGCTGACCACAGTGGCGGCGTGAACCTCCGGCCGGTCCGAGGTTCCCCGGCGCCGAACCACCGAGGCCACCAGCTCGCCGATGGCGGCCCCGTAGTTCATCACGTCATCGGCCGGGTGGGTTTCGTTGGCGTGACTCGCCGCGTCGGTGGCGGCGTCGCGGAAGATGGGCCAGATCATCGGCAGCCCGGTCCGGCCGACCTGACGCCAGCCGCCGGCATCGGTGGCCAGCCGGGTAGTCGACCAGGCGGCGATGTGCCGGCCGTCCGTCAGCCCGTCCGTACCGACCGGGAGGACGAGCACGATCGAGCACACCGTCGAACCGGCGAACGTGTCGTGGGCGACGCCGGGTACCCAGCGGGTCAAGTCGGCGTCATCGCCGTGCTGCACGGCGTGGTCCACCGCGTCGAGCTGGGCCAGGTCGAGGAAGAACGGCTCGACTGCTGGGCCGGCCCAGATTTGTACACCCTCGTCGTTGACCAGCGATTGACCGGTACGCCCGCGGGCGATCACGGCCCCGTCGGCCCCGTCGTCACCGGCGCTCGGCCCGGTCAGCCGCTGCACGATGAAGGGCTGTGCGCCGTCCTCGGTGGCGCCGAAGGCGAACCGGTAGGTCAGCTCCTCCCGGGCGGCGCCATCGAGATGGATCCGGAACTCGTAACGGGCCTCCGGGTGGTACCTGTCGGTGTGCGGATCGCCCGCCAGTGATGTGCGCACGTTCATCACCAGCACCACATTCGGGCCGTCGTCGAACAGGTACTGATCGGTGATGTTCAGGCGCGGGTCCTGCCGGGCCAGCGGCGAGTCGAGGTGATGAGACATGACGAAGTTCCTTTCGGTACATGGGATATGCGCTCAACGTAAGTTCCGGCAGCCTGCTCGGGCTTGCGTCAGGCGACTGTTTATCCGCACCGCGAACACGCTCGAACCGTCCGCCGACCCGCGCGACGCTCAGTCACCTGACCCAAGCCCGGCGCCGGCATCGCGACACACCATGGGCAAGCACACAACCGACGAGAGACAGGCGCACGACCATGAACCAGGATCCGACTCCGGTACTTTTCATCCACGGTCTCTGGCTACACGCAACCTCGTGGCAGCGGTGGACCGAACTGTTCACGCAGCGCGGCTACCAAACGTCCGCCCCGGGCTGGCCGGGCGACTCCGACACCGTCGTCGGGTCGCGCGCTAACCCCGACGCCATCGCCGACAAGAGCATCGACGACGTGTTCGCCCACTACGCCGCCATCATCGAACAGCTGCCCCGCAAGCCGATTCTCATCGGACACTCATTCGGCGGCATGTTGGCCGAGAAGCTCCTTGGCGAAGACCTCGCCACCGCTGCCATCGCCATCGACGCCGCCCAGATCAAGGGTGTCCTGCCGCTGCCACTGTCAGCGCTGCGCGCCACCCTGCCCGTATTCAAGAACCCAGCCAACATCCACCGTGCGGTGTCCCTGACCCCCGAGGAGTTCCGCTTCAGTTTCGGCAACGCCCTCGACCCCGCCGAGTCCGACGCCCTGCACGAAGCCTGGACCATCCCCGCGCCGGGACGCCCGCTCTTCGAGGCCGCGACGGCGAACTTCTCGCTGCACTCGCCAGCCAAGGTGAACACCGACAACAACGAACGCGGACCACTCCTACTCATCATGGGCGGCAAGGACCACACCGTGCCCGAAGTCATCACCAAAGCGACCGCCAAGCAGTACCGCGGCTCCGACGCCGTCACCGACCTGATGGAGTTCGCCGACCGCGGGCACTCGCTGACCATCGACCACGGCTGGCGCGACGTGGCCGAAGCCTGCCTGACCTGGCTGGACAAGCAGAACCTGCCAGCCTGATCAAGACATCACCGGCGCGGCCTGGCGGGAATGGTGCACCGGGGGGACGCGCGTTCGATCGGCATCCCGGCTCGCCGCGGGCCAACGGTGACGGCACGGTATGGATCGCTCAACCGGATCGGTCAGTCACACCGTCACGCAGGTGGGCACGGCCGGTTCGGTGCTGCGCTCGTAACTCCGGAACAACAGCCGCACGAACACCTCGGGTGTCACGGATGGCAGCAGCGGCGTCGGCATCTGCACCGTCTTCGACACCTGTGAGGTCACCCGCAGCTCCACCTCGCCGGCCGGGTCGCCCTGTCGCGCGCGCACCAGCAGGTGCAACGACTGGAGGACGGGGCAGGACACTTGGCATCCTGCCCCGCCTGCGGTTGTTGCGCCACGCCGGTAGCAGCTCCCGATCGTGTTCTGGACGGACAGGCCGAGAGATCAAGTCGTCCGGAAGATCGACGCCGAGCTGCTGCGCACGTCAAGCGAGCCCACCGGATAGCGCTGCGCTGCGGATCGCCCGCACCTGGCGCCCTCTCCGGGCAACGGGCATGACCATCACCTGCACACCCACAGGAATGATCTTGGAAGACCCCACATCACAAGAAACGTGAATCATTTTGATGGGGGTTAACGTGTCCGAGGGGGGACTTGAACCCCCATACCCTTTCGGGCACTAGCACCTCAAGCTAGCGCGTCTGCCATTCCGCCACTCGGACCTGCCTGTACCACCACCGTACCGGCGAGCCAGCGGTGGGGCACGAGCCAACACTGTACACGACCCGTGGGGGCGTACCCGCGAGGATCAACCGTGGGTGGTCAGGCCCCCGTCAACCGGGATGATCGCGCCGGTCAGGTACCGGCCGGCACGCGAGGCGAGGTAGATCGCGGTACCGGCCATGTCGTCGGGGTGGCCGACCCGGCCGAGTGGAACCGTCGCCTCGATCTCGGCCCGCATTACTGGGTTGTCCAGGGCGAACGCCATCATCTTCGACTCGAACGGGCCGGGTGCGATGGCGTTCACGGTGATGTGCTCGGTGGCCAGTTCGTGGGCGAGTTGCCGGGTGACCATGTGTACGGCGGCCTTGGTAGGTGCGTAGGCGAAGACGGGCAGGGACGGTACCTTGATTCCGTCGATCGACCCGATGTTGATCACGCGGGCCGGGTTGTCCGGGGTGGCCGCCTTGCGTAGCAACGGAAGTAGCGACACGGTCAGCCGGAAGACGGCCTTCACGTTGATCGCCCAGAGCTTGTCGAAGGCCGAGTCGGGGTACTCGGTCAGCGCCGCGCCCCAGACCGCGCCGGCGTTGTTGACCAGGACGTCGAGTTGATCCACCTGCGCCGACAGGGCGTCGACCAGGGCCGGCACGTTGGCCGGCTCGGAGAGGTCGGCGGGCAGGGCGACACAGGTACCCCCGGTCTCCTGGCCCAGGTCGGTGAGGGCGGCGGCGACCTCGGCGCAGGCGGTGGCGTTGCGCGAGGAGATCCACACGTGCGCGCCGGCGGCCACGAAGCCGTTGGCGATCATCAGCCCGATCCCCCGGGACCCGCCGGTGACCAGGACGTTCTTGCCGGCTACCGAGAACAGCTCCGTCATGCCCAACCCCTTCCGTAAATCCGCCAGCCAGCATGCGCCGGCCGGGCCCCACGCGCCAGCGCGGATAAGTAAGACATCGGTACCCGTGCATCTTGTGTCCCACGCCACACGAAGCTACCGTTCGGTAACCAACTCTGTACCCGCCGGTAACTTAGCCGAAAGGGCGACGCCATGTCACGTACCAGACGGGCCCCGTCCGGCCTGTCGTCCCGCCTCGCCGCAGCACTCGCGGCCACCCTGATCGCGGCTTCCCTGGTAACCACCAGCGCCGCAAGCGCCGCCGCGCCGCCGACCACCGGGCTTCGCTTCGTCGACATCACGGCCAGCGACGGCGCGGTACTGAAGGCCAACGTCATCGAACCCACCTCCCCCGGCCGGCACCCGGCGATCGTCTTCGTCAACAGCTGGGGCCTCAACGATCTGGAGTACGTCGCCCAGGCCACCGCTCTCGCCCAGGACGGCTACACCGTGCTGTCCTACTGCGCGCGCGGCTGGTGGGCCTCGGGCGGGCAGATCGACACGGCCGGCCCGAAGGACATCGCCGACGTCTCCACGGTACTGGACTGGTTGTCCGCCAACACTTCCGCCGACCCGGCGCACATCGGTATGGCCGGCGTCTCCTACGGCGCCGGGATCAGCCTGATCGCGTCGGCGTTCGATCGGCGGATCCGCGCGGTGGCGGCGATGTCCGGCTGGACCGACCTGGTCTACTCGCTCTACGGCGACAACACCCGCCGCCAGCAGGCCGCCCTGCTGCTGCAGGTGGCCGCGCAGCTGCTCGGCCGGCCCAGCGCCGAGCTGACCACCAACCTGCAGAGCTACTTCGCCAACACCAACATCGACACGGTCAAGGCGTGGGGTCGGGTACGCAGCGCGGGTACCTACCTGGATCGCATCAACGCCAACAACCCGGCGATCCTGCTGGCCAACTCCTACGGCGACAGCCTGTTCGGGCCGGACCAGCTGGTCGACTTCTTCAACCGGCTCACCACCCCGAAACGGCTCGAGCTGGCCGCCGGTGACCACGCGACCGTCGAGCTGTCCGGCCTGCTGGGCCTGGACAACCACGTGTGGGACAGCGTGCACCGCTGGTTCGACAGCTACCTACGCGGCATCGACACCGGCATCACCGGCGAGAACCCGGTGGTACTGAAGGTCCGCACCAGCGGCACGACCGAGAGCTACCCCGGCGTGGGGCGCGGTCACCGGCGACGTCACCCGCTATGGAATCCAGAACATTCCCTGGTACGCCGCCACAGGTGCGCTAGGTAGCAGCCCGGGTACCGGCTGGACGCACCCGATCTGGACCGGTCTGGACACCACGGCGGGCGGGGGCGTCGCACTGATCACCAACGGCCTGGAGACCCTCACCGGACAGCCGCCGACCGACTGGCTTCCCTCGGTGAACCGGGTCAACGGCGCGGTGTGGGAGGGCGCGTCAGCGGCGAGCACCGTACCGATCCGCGGCATCCCGGCCCTGCACCTGTCCCTGAAGAGCGCTCCGCCGACCGGAACGCTGGTGGCGTACCTCTACGACGTCGACGCCACCGACACCGGCAAGCTCATCGCGCTCACCCCGGTGACCTGGCTGTCCACCACGTCCGCGGTGGACAGCCGGTTCCCGGTCGTGGTCTACGACCTGCCGGCCGGTCACCGGCTCGGTCTCGTCCTGGACACCGAGGATCCGCTCTACCTGGACGCGAACGGCTCGGGTACGGCGCTGACGGTGGCCGGTACCTCGTGGCTGGACCTGCCGACGAAGTAGGAGCACCCTGCCGGTGGCCGCCCCACGAAGGTGGTCACCGGCGGGACGAGCGTTCACCGGCCGGCCTGTCGGGGATTACCCGGCGGACTTGGTGGTCTGTCGCCGTTTACCACCGCCTGCTACCTTGCCGGCGGTTGTGAAGACGACAAACAGCAGGATTATCGCCAACACGATGAAGATGCCGCCCGCGAGCTGCTTGGGTAGGCCGAGCCCGTTGTGGAGCCACTTGGCCAGCGGTACCAGCGGGGAGACCACCACCAGCGCGACGTTGACGAGGACAAACTTGGTCAGCACGCGGTAGGGCATGCCGTCGCTCAGTCGATCGGCGACCAGTACCCACAGCAGCACGCCGAGCGCGGCGAGGATGGCCACTGCTATCAGGAGAATCCAGCCAACCCCGAGGCCCGGGGCGACGGCGTGCAGCGCAAAAGACAGCCCGAGCACGCAGAGAATCTCGAGGAATGCCGCGTAGACGGTGCTGACCGGGACCCTCATGGTGCTGCTCCTCGGGTGGGCGCTTGCGGGGTGACGGATCGCGGGGGTGACGGATCGCGGAGTGGCGGATCGCCGGGTGGTCGATCGATGTGTTCTGCCCGGTGGAACCGGCACGGCTGGGGGGAGCATAGGGGACGCCCCTGCCTTCGTGGGGGCAAGCGGGCGGCCGTAGATCCACAGTGGAGTGGTCACCGGCGGCTGCCCCGGTGGCGGAGGGTACGAAGCCGGTCACCGGCGGGACTGGCGCGCGGGTACCGGCGGCGGGCAGCATGTCGGGGTGGTCGCACCCGGCTCCGACGTACCCCCGCACCTGACCGCTGTCTGGCGGCAGGCCGACGAGCTGCGTGCCCGCGGGGACGTACCGGCCGCGATCGCGGCGCTGGAGCCGGCCGCCGAGGTCGCCTCGATGGCCTTCGGCGCGGACTCCCCCGCCGCCCTGCAGACGCTGCACCGGCTGGCGGTGCTCTACCGGCTGCGCGGCGACCTGGCGGCGGCCCGGCGGGTACTGGACGAGGCACAGGCGGGTGGGGCACGCGGTTTCGACGACGACGATCCGCTGATGCTGGCCATTGCCGGCGAACTCGGGGCAGTCGCGGAGGAGCTGGGCAACCGGCACGAGGCGCGGCGCAACTGGAGCAAAGTAGCCCAGTACGGGCCGGAGGTACTGGGTCGGGAACACCCGAAGGTACGGGCGGCCGAGGCGTACCTGCAGAACGATCCGGCCGGTCCGGTCTACGTACCCCCGGAGCGGCTGGTCCTGGAGCAGCCGACGCTGACCGGGCTGCACACGATCACACCCGGCCGGTACCCGACGACGCCCGCTGAGCAGTCGGCGCCCGCCGAGCGGACGGAGCCGGCCGAGCCCGTCTCGCCCGCGCCACCGCCGCTGGTACCACCGCACGCCGGCAGTGGCGGGCACTCGGCCCTGATCCACCCGACGACGCCGGTGGTACACGCGGTGGAGCAGGGCGTGTGGCGGGTCTCGCCGGCCAGCCCGCAGCCACTGCACTTCCCGCCGTCAGCGCCCGGAACGGCGGGAGGCGAGCCGCGCCGACGGGGCGGCCGGGTGGCGTTGATCGTCTGCGGGGTACTCGTGCTGCTGGTCGCCGCGGTACTCGTCGGTGGGCTGCTGCAGTGGCGAGCCGACGACAGCAACGGTGGAGCGCAGCCGGGTACCGGACAGTCGAGCGCACCCGCCGGCCCGGTGATCACCGGTGGCCCGACCGGCGAGGCGACGCTGCCGCGGCACGGGCCGGCGACCGGCGTGCAGCTGCGGGACAACGGCGACCACGCCACGCTGACCTGGGGGGACCCGTCGAACGGGACGGTACCGTTCATCGTCAGCGGCGGCCGGGCCGGCCAGGAGCAGCGCATCTACGCCACCCTGCCGGCCGGGAGCAGCAGCTACCCGGTCAGCGCGCTGAACGTCAACTTCGACTACTGCTTCGTGGTCATCGCGGTGTACAGCACCAGCGACCTGGTCACCTCGGACCTGGTCTGTACCCACCGGCATCTAAGCCCGTCACCGGGTGGGTAACCGCGAGTATCCACAGTCGTGACTTTGCGGGTAGCCCGCCGACCCGTCGGGCCCCTATGATGAGCCCCGGTTCGGGCTGACCTGGGGAATGGATGACGCACGTGCCGAAGATCGCACGCTCGCGCGGCTGGCTGGTCACCATCATCACGGTCCTCGTGGTCGTGGTCGGACTCGCCGCGACCCTGTTCGGGCTCGGCGTCACCGATCACGCCGTCGCCAGCAGCAACGCGAGTTCCTGGCTGTTCTCCTCCGGCAAGGGCGAGGTGGCCCGGGTCAACGCCGAGACCGGCCGGGTCGACACCCGGTTCAAGGTGACCACCGCCCAGGGGCACCAGATCGTGGTCAGCCAGACCGACCAGTACCTGGTGCTGCGGGACGTGACGACCGGGCAGATCAGCTCGATCAACCTGGCCACCCTGCAGATCGCCGCGACCACGCCGACCACGCCTGGGCTGGGCATCTCGGTCGCGCTCGGGCGGGACGCGGCGTTCGTGGTCGACTCGGTGCAGGGCATCGTGCGGCAGCTCAACCCGCTCACCCTGAACCCGGTCGGTGAGCCGCTGCGGTTCCCGCCGGGCCTGGTCGGCGGCGTGTTCGACGACAACGGCGTGCTGTGGCTGGCGGTACCGAGCGAGGGCACGCTGGTCGAGATCCACCCCGGTACCACCAGCACCGCCGGGACAGGCGGCAGCGGGCCGGTGGTGGCCAGTACCCGGGCGCTCGCCGATCCGGGCCACGATCTGGCGCTCTCCACCCTGGTCAACGGGGTCGCGGTACTCGACGAGACCGGGCAGACGCTGACTACGCTGCGGGCCGGCAAGGTCTCCACCACGTCACTCACGCTGACCGGGCCGGGCGCGATGCCCGACCACGACACCGAGGTACCGGTACCGGTCACGGTCATCGACGACCGGCACGTCTACGTGGTCAACGGGTCGGCGGTGACCGACTTCGTGGTACCCGGCGACGGGCCGAAGTTGGAGCCGGCAGTCGCCTTCGCCGGCCGGCTCTACATCGCCGACACGGCCACCGGCACGGTCTACGTACTCGACAGCACCGGCCACCTGGTCAGTACCTTCCTGGTACCCAAGCCGGAGGGCGGCATCGAGCTGTCCGTCCGCGGCGACCACCTGTTCGTGAACACTCCCGACGCGTCCAGCGCCCGGGTGGTCGACACCCACAACAACGTCAAGATCGTCGACAAGTACGCCACCGACGTGCTCGGCGACGACACTCCGCTGCAGGCTCCGCCGGCCCCGCCGCCCCCGCCGAAGCCGATCGTCGGGCCGCCCGGCGCCCCGGGCAGCGTCAGCGCCACGGCCGGCAACGGCTCCGCGCACCTGAGCTGGGGTGCGGCCGCCGCGAACGGTTCACCGATCATCAAGTACGTGGTCGAGGGCGACGGGCAGACCCACGAGGTGGGTGCCAAGCAGCGGGCCTTCGACGCCACCGGACTGACCAACGGGCAGACCTACACGTTCACGGTGTACGCGGTGAACGCCAAGGGCAACGGGCCCGAACGGGCGGCCAACCCGGTGATCCCGACCCGGGACGTACCCGACGCGCCGACCAGTGTGTCGGCCACCGCGGCACCCGACGGTACGGTCACCGTGACCTGGCCGGCCGCGAACGGGCAGGGCCACCCGATCAAGCAGTACGAGGTCGTCGTCCATCTCGCTCGGGCGGATCGGACTCGGCCGGTACCGCCACCGGTACCACCCTGAAGATCGCGGCCGGCAAGCTCGACTACGGCACGCAGTACGCCTTCACCGTGACCGCGGTCAACGACAAGGGCGCCAGCTCCAAGGCGTCCAGCCCGAGCAACTCGGTGGTGCCGTTCACCAAGCCGGGCGCGGTCACCGGACTGAAGGCGGCCACCGTCGACGCGCAGGGCACCATCTCGGTGAGCTGGGCGGCGGCGGCGAGCAACGGGCGGGCGATCACCGGGTACAAGGTGACCGCCAACGGTGGGGCGGCGCAGACGGTCGCCGGTACCGGGGTCACCCTCACCGGGCTGGGCAACGGCGCCAACGTGACGGTCACCGTCTCGGCACAGAACGAGGCCGGGGCCGGGCCGACCGCGACCGCGACCGCGCGCACCATCGACAAGCCGGCGCTCACCGCGGGTACCCCCGGCGGCGCGACGTACACCTCGATCAGCGTGCCGTTCGCGGTGAACACCAATGGCGGCGCCACCACCTGCAGCATCTCGGTCAACGGCGGCGGTGCCTCCAGTATCGGATGTACCGGCGGAACGGTCACCGGGCTGTGGCCGGCCACGAAGTACACCTACACGGTCACCGCGACCAACAAGGCCGGCTCGGACACCTTCTCCGCCAGCCAGACCACCCCGACGCTGAGCGGCGCGGTGATCTGTGGCGACGCCTCCTACTGCGGCCCGAACGCCCCCAACGGCGGCATCTGGATCTACAAGACGCCGAGCCAGAACGGGACAGCGGCGGGTGACGCCTTCAGCGGCGACCGCTACCAGGCGATCTGCAAGACGACCGGCTCGGTGAGCATCAACGCCAAGCCGTGGGGCGGCAAGCAGAGCAACGTATGGATCAAAATCAACTTCAAGGGACAGAACTACATTCCATTTGCTTGGTTCACCCTCGACGGTGGCGATAGCCTGAGCAACCTCCCCGGCTGTTAGTGAATGAAGCAGTTGATCAATGAAGCACGCGCAAGGAGCACCTCCCGTGACCCAGTACCAGCAGGCCGATGAGGCGTTCAGCGGACCGGTGCGAGTTGGCGGCGGCCCTGATCAGCCACCGACGCCAGCGGAGATCGACGGCTTCTCCGCCTTCGCCGACCGGCTCGCCGGGGCGATCAGTTCGGTGGTACTGGGCAAGCCGGAGCTGATCCGGCTCACCCTCACCGCCCTGTTCGCCGAGGGGCACCTGCTGGTCGAGGACGTCCCGGGCGTCGGCAAGACCACGCTGGCCCGGGCGCTGGCGGCCGTGGTGCAGGGCGCCTGGCGGCGTATCCAGTTCACCCCCGACCTGCTGCCCTCCGACGTCACCGGGGTGACCATCTTCAACCAGGGCAGTCGCGCCTTCGAGTTCCACCCGGGTCCGGTGTTCGCCAACATCGTCATCGCCGACGAGATCAACCGGGCCTCGCCGAAGACCCAGTCGGCGCTGCTGGAGGTCCTGGAGGAGCGGTATGTGACGGTGGACGGGGTACGCCACCCGGTCCCCCGGCCGTTCCTCGTGGTGGCCACCCAGAACCCGGTCGAGATGGACGGCACCTACCGGCTACCCGAGGCGCAGCTCGACCGGTTCCTGATGAAGCTCTCCGTCGGGTACCCCGAAGAAGCCGACGAGATCGCCGTGGTCCGCGCCGGGGTGGCCGGCCGCTCACCGGAGGCCCTGGTACCGGTGACCGACACCGCCACCATCGCCCTCGCCATCGACCTGGCCCGGCGGGTGTTCGTGGCCGACCCGCTCTACGCCTACGCCGTCCGGCTGGCCGCCGCCACCCGCAGCCACCCGCAGGTACGCGTCGGGGTCAGCCCCCGTGGCGTCATCGCGCTCACCCGCGCGGCAGCCGCGTACGCGCTCATCGACGGCCGGCACTTCGCGCTGCCCGAGGACATGAAGGCACTCGTCGAGCCGGTCTTCGCCCACCGACTGCTGCTGAAGCCCGATGCAGCCCTGCACGGCGTCACCCCGGCCCAGGTACTGCGCTCGGTACTCGACTCGGTCGCCGTACCGATGCCGGCAGCCGTCTGATGCCGGCCGCCGGGTAGCCCGATGCGCCCCACCACCCGGGGAGTCGGCGCGGTACTGGCCGGCGCCGTACTGATCGCCGCCGGCTTCACCTTCGGCTACCCGGAGCTCGCCGCGCTCGGCGCCACCGCCGTCCTGGCACTGTGCTGCGCACTCGTCTACGCGGCGCTGCGCCCCCGGCTGTCGGTACGCCGCGCCGTCGACCCGGACCGGGTCACCCGCGGCGAGCCGTGTACCCAGACGCTGACCGTGGCAACGCCAGCCGGTGGCGGGCGGCCACCCTGGTCGCCGAGGACCGTTGTGGCGGCGAGCGGGTCGCCGTGCCACTCGTCCGGCTGCGCCCGGCACAGGACACCCAGGTCACCTACCCGGTACCGACCGCGCGGCGGGGAGTCGTCGACGTCGGGCCGCTGCGGGTGGTACGCCGCGACCCGCTCGGACTGGTACGCCTGGCCCGCAGCCACGGGGGTACGGCGCGCGTGTGGGTACATCCGCGCTGGTACCCGATGGCGGCCACGCCCACCGGCGTGACCCGCAGCCTGGACGGCCGGGTGGACCGGGTACCGCAGGGCAGCATCACCTTCGACAAGCTGCGCGAGTACGTCTACGGCGACGAACTGCGGCACGTGCACTGGCGTACCACCGCCCGGATCGGCGAGCTGATGGTGCGCGAACACGTCGACACCAGCCTGCCCCGGCTGGTTGTCCTGCTCGACGACCGGGCCGCCGCCTACGGTGACGCCGAACAGTTCGAGTCCGCGTGCGAGGCGGCGGCCTCGGTGATCGCCGCCGCCACCCGCGACGACCTGCCCATCGAACTGCTGCTGGTCAACGGCGACCCGCGCGGCGCGGCCGGCGGCCTGCCCGAGCAGCGCGGTCGCGCCTTCACCGGCGGCCGGCGCACCAGCCACGCCGGACCGCTGCTCGACCAGCTTGCCGAGGCCGCGCTGGTGGCGACCGGCCAGGAGGACCGGCTCGACATCGCCATCAACCGGCTGCGCCAACTGCGCCTCGGCGACACCCTGGTCTACCTCACCGGGACGGCCGGCCCGACGACCTGGCCAGCGTTGGCGCGCTGCGCGGGGCGTACCCGACGATCGTCGCCGGACTCTTCGGCGACCCGGACCGCGCCCCGGCCGGGGTGGCCGACCTGCGCCTGATCGCGGTCCGCGACGCGCACGAGTTCGTGGCCGGCTGGGACGGGGTCGGCCGGTGGTGACCCGGCTGCGCGCGGCGCTGGTACCCCTGGTGATCGCCGCGATGAGCCTGCTCGCCGCCCTCCCGGTCACCCGGGTGTACCGCGGCGACCTGCTGCTGCACCTGTTGATCGGGGCGGCGCTCATCCCGATGGTGATCAGCGTGGCGCTGCGCCGGCTACCGGCCTACCCGCTCGCTCCGGTGTCGGTGCTGGCGCTGGCCGGGTACACCCTGCTGGCTGTCCGCTGGAGCGCAGCGCCGGCCGGGATCAGCGGGCCACTGCCCACGCTGTGGCTGGACGCGCTGCGCAACGGCATCCCCCGGCTGCTCACCGCGCTGATCCCGGTGGAGCCGCAGCCGGACACGGTACTGGTACCCATCGTGGCGACCTGGGTGGCCGCGCTGCTGGGTACCGAGATCGCGGTACGCGGCCGGCGGGTACTGCTCGGCTACGCCGCCCCGACCGCTGCTGTACGCCGCGAGCCTGGTCTTCGTCGGCCCGAACGCGCACGCCCGACTGCTGCCCGTGTTCGGCTTCGCCGCGCTGGCCGCGCTCGGGCTCGCCGCCACCGGCCGGCCGGGAACCGCCACCCTGACCGACCTGTCCCCCGGTGCCCGGCTGCGGCTGCGTACCCGGCTGGCGGCCGGTGCGGCGGCCGCGCTCGTGCTGCTGCTCGGACTCGCCGTCGCGGTCGGGCCGGCACTGGCCGGGAAGGTGGCCGCGGCACCCGGTGATCCGCGCCGGCTGGTCACCCCACCGACCCTGGACGCCGACGACGAGAATCCGCTGATCCGCCTCTCCGGCTGGGCGATCAACCCGGACCAGCCGCTGCTGCACGTGGACATCGACGCGCCCGGCGCGAAGGCGGACAGCACGCTGCGGCTGCGCCTTGCCGTACTCAGCGACTACGACGGGGTGAACTGGAAGGTCGGCGGGCAGTACCGGGACGCAGGAAGGGTACTGCCGGCGGCCACCGTGCCGTTCGCGAGCACCGCGCCGGCGAGCGGGCCCGCCATCACACAGCAGATCACCGTGGACGAACTGGACGGGCGGCTGCTGCCGGCTGTTGCCACACCCGACGAGGTGCAGGGCGTGCGGGTCGGGTACGACCAGGCCACCGGTACCCTCATCCGGCCGCTGGGGCTGACCGGCGGGGTGTCCTACACGGTCTACTCGCGCGCCCCGGCCGTGAACGTCAACGAACTGCCGCTGGCCGACGTACCGGCCGGGCCGGCGGTCGCGCGCTTCCTCGCCCTCGGTGCCCAGCCACCCGACCAGATGAGCAAGCTCGCCACCCAGTTGGGTCAGGACGCCGCCGCCCCGTACCAGCGCGCCCAGGCCATCGCCGACTTCCTCAGCCAGCACTACGAGCTGTACGCCAACGCGCCCAGCGGCCACTCCCTGGCCAACCTGAACTTCTTCCTGTTCACCCCGCGCGCGCAGGGCGGCCAGCGGGGCACAACCGAGCAGTTCGCGGCCGCCTTCGCCGTACTGGCCCGGCTGCTCGGCCTGCCCAGCCGGGTGGTGGTCGGCTTCCAGGTGCACCCGGGCAGCAGCACGGTCACCGGCAAGGACGCGATGGCCTGGCCGGAGGTGCTCTTCGACGGGCTGGGCTGGGTGCCGTTCAACACGCTGCCGCTGCCGGACAGCCCGCCGCGGCCGGTGGAGAGCGACTTCCAGCCGCCCCCGCCACCGTCGGCTCCGCCACCCTCGGCCCAGCCCACCGTGTCGGTCGCGCCCGGTACGCCGGCCGCCTCGCGCTCGTCGGCCGCGGCCGGCACGGGCGGTGGCCCGCTGATCGGTACCGGGGTGGCCGTCGGTGCAGGCAGCGCGCTGGTCGCCGTGCTGATCCTGGTACCCCTGGTACTGCTCGTGGCCCGGGCCCGGCTGCGCCGCCGGCGGCTGCGCACGGGTACCCCCGGCGAGCAGGTGTACGGGGCGTGGCAGGAGGTACTCGACGGGCTGCGGCTGGCCGGTCAGCCAGCCGGTGAACACCTGGCCGCCACCGAGGTCAGCGCCCATGCCGCCGCGGTGGCCGGCGCTCCGCGCAGCGCGAAGGTACGGCTGCCGGCGCCCCGGCTGGACGAGCTGGCGCGCCTGGTCAACGTACTGACTTTCGCAGAGCTTGCCACGACAGCTGAGCAGGCGGAGCGGGCCGGTACCCAGGCCGCCGCGTACGTCGGCGAGCTACGGGCCCGGCGCTCCTGGTGGCGGCGGCTGCGCTGGTCACTGGATCCGCGCCCGCTGCGCTGGCAGCACCGGGTACCGGTCCGCGACCGCGAGCGGGACAAGCAGCCGGCCGGCCACTGACCGCCGAGGCGCTTGGTACGACGTGGGAGGCGCCGCGTGTCTGATCGGTTGAAACCACCGCCGGCATTAACGTCAGGCTATGCGCCTTATGGGTGGAATGCCGGCTAGATGGTTCGGTCGGGTGCCAGCAATCCTCGCGGCGCTGGTTGTCGCGGCGCTGGGTGCGTTTGTCCTGCCGCAGCGGGCATCCGCGGCCCCGCCCGCCGACGTTTTCCAGGTGGGTACCCGGGGCTGCCTGGAGGTCGGCGTCCGGCCGACCGCCCCGTTCCTGCAGCCCAAGCCGTTCATCGTGCCCGCCGGCTACGACGTCGTCAGCCAGGGCTACCCACCCTTTGGCTACGACGCGACCGGCTTCACCCCGACCTCGGGTACCAACTCGTGCCTGTACGGCTTCTACAGCGTGCCGACCATCCCACCGAACGTGGCGAACCTGGTCGCGCAGGGGTACTGCGTGCAGTGGGCGGCCGGGCAGCTCAGCGGCACCCCGTACAACCCGCAGCCCTGGGGAGGCGGCACCACCCCGGCCAACGCCGGCTACGTCCGCCGGATCCTGGCCAACTTCTGGCCCGCGACGAACGAACCGTCGATCGTCACAAGCACCGCCCAGCGAGCCGGGGTGGTCGCCATGGCGATCCACTTCCTCACCGACGGCGTGGTCCTTCCACCGGACTTCACCACCGACGCCCGCAAGCCGGCGGCCCAGGGCCAGCTGCTCTACGACGCCGTGCGGCAGGTCGTGACCTCGGTACTCGCCGCGGGGCCGCTTCCGGCGCCGGCCGACCCGACACCCACCATCGACGGTCCGGACGCCGGCGAGCCGGGAGCGCTGATCGGCCCGTACACGATCGGCGCCAACGCGACCGGGGACGTGACCGTCGAGGTGACCGGGGCGCAGGCGTTCACCGACGCCGCCGGTACCGCCCCGTTCACCAGCGGCGCAACCCTGCCGCCGGGCGGCCAGCTGTGGATCCGGGCCGCCGTACCGGAGCAGGCAACGATCACCGCGACCGGTCCGGTACTCGACGACTTCGGCACCGTGATGGTGGGCTCACCACCCGCCGGGATCACCGTCCAGGACATGATGCTCACCCAGCCCCTCACCCTGATCGGACGCGCGAGCCACCCGGTTGTCTTCGCCAACCCGCCCGGCGTGTTCAGCCGGGTATCCGCCACCCGCCTCCAGGTCGAGCAGAGCGTGAGCGACACCGTCGCCGTGCTCGGCGCGCCACCGAGCGGAGCCACCGTCACCCCGGCGCTGTACGGACCCGTCACCCCGCCAGCCAGCGGGGGATGCGCCGCCGTCGACTGGGCCGCGGTGACCGGACCGGTGCGGTTCTTCGCCCCGGTACCGGTAGCCGGCGACAGCGACTTTGACACCCCCAGCGTGCAGGTCGACCAGCCGGGCTGCTACTCGTTCGGGGCGACCCTCAACCGGACCACCGGACCACCCATCATCCGGCCGCCCGGCGATCCGGACGAAACGCTGCTCGTCGTCCCGGCCGTCATCCCGACCCCCTTCGACCTGACCACCCACACCACCGCAAGCGTGATCCCGGCCGGCGGCCAGGTGACCGATCAGATCACCGTCACCGGACTACTGCCCGACCGCACGATGACCGTGATCACGCTGCTGCTCGGCCCCACGCAGGCGGACGCCACCGGCGGCTGTACCGGCGTCCACTGGCTCGACGTGAACCCGCCCGTTGCCGTCGTCCTCCCGCCGCGCACCGTCCACAACGGCACCTTCACCACACCACCGATCGAGCTGACCGCAGCGGGCTGCTACAGCTTCGTAGCCCTGTACACGACCAATCAGCTGACCGGCGGGGAGGTACAGGTCGACCGGGACCGCGGCTTCGCCCTCGAACTCGTCCTGGTCACAGCCCAGCTGCCGGTAACCGGCACCGGACCGTCCGTCCGCCTGCTCCTGGCCGGAACCGCTGCCCTGCTCGCCGGCGCCGCACTCGTCGCGGCAACGGCACGCGAGCGCCGGCGGGCGGTCAGGGGCGGTTGAGGATGACGTCGGCGAACTGCTTGGTGGTACCGATCAGTGCCGCGTTCACCTCGTCGCTGCCGAACACCCAGTTGCGCGCCTGATCCCTGGTCAGGCCACGGTTCTGTTGCCGGCGCAGCAACGAGCTGACCCGGACCCGGTCGTGCGCCTCGATGTAGAGGGCCAGGTCGAGCAGCGGCCGGACCGGGGCCCACGCGCCACCCGGGATGAGCAGGTAGTTCCCCTCGACGAGGCACACCCGCACCGACCCGGGTACCGGCACCGCCGAGCCGATCGACTCGTGCAGGGTACGGCTGTACTCGGGGGCGTACACCAGCTCCTCCCGGGCGCGCAGCCGGTGCAGCAGGTTGATGAAGCCGGCCGCGTCGAAGCTGTCCGGCGCGCCCTTGCGGCCGGTCAGGCCGAGCCGGGCGAGCTGCGAGTTGGCCAGGTGGAAGCCGTCCATCGGTACGGCGCAGCAGTAGCCCGGGCCGAACTCCCGGTTCAGTGCCCGGGTCAACGACGCGGCCAGCGTCGACTTGCCGGCGGCGGGCGCGCCGGCGATCCCGATGAGCAGCCGCTGCCGGTCCGAGCGCAGCACCGCGTCGATCGCCTCCCGGGCCGCTGCGACGAGGTCGGGGTGTGAGTTCACGCCGCATACTTTCGCACGGTCGGTTGCCGGACACGGTGCGCCGCGTAGGGTCGGTCGTGACAACCCTTATCGTTTCCGGTCAGGACCCAATCACTACCAGGTCTGGGTCTGGCTGCCGAAACGCGCCGCCCACGCCGGGCGGTTCCACCCATCCAGTGAGCAAGGGACAGAAATCATGTCGGGAATCGATGCCAAGGTGGACAAGGCCTTCCAGGGCAAGTCCGTGGAGGAGCTCGCCGCCGCCCCCGTGTCGGCGATCAAGGGCGTCTCCGAGGGCGACGCTGAGCTGCTGCTGAAGGCGTTCAACATCAAGACCGTCAAGGACCTGGGTACCAACAAGTTCTTCAAGATCGCGGCGGCCATCGCGGCCCTCTCGGACTGACCACCCACGTAGCTCGTCCGGACCCGTGCCACTCGGCACGGGTCCGGACTGCTTTGCGCGGTCAGGCGCCAAGTCCCAGCGTGAGATCCCGGTCCCTCGAGAATGACCGAAGGGCTGTGGGTTGGTTGTTCGTGGCGACCTGCTGAGCCGGGATCGAGGGGGCCTCAGTCGGTTCCCGGTCGCGTGGTTGCCGGTCGCGTGGTTGCCGGTCGCGTGTCGTGGTCGGGCCGCGAGGAGCAGCAACCCGGCTGCGCACAGCGTTGCTGCGATGGCGTACGCCAAGCGGTAGCCGAAGTGGACCGCCAGGCCGAGTAGCGGGCCGGCGACGGTGGCCCCGATGGGGAAGGTGTTGGTGAACATCGTGGTGGCTCGGCCGGGCTGGCCGGGCAGCAGGTCTTGCATGTAGGAGATGCCGAGGCCGGAGACCGCGCAGATGAAGAGGGCGTTGACCGGCTGTGCGGCGGCGAGGATCCAGACGTTGGGGGCGATCAGGACGATCGCGTAGTAGATGACGCCGCACGCGCCGCCGGCCAGCACGAGGAGGCGTAGCCGATAGCGCGTCGTCAGCACGCCGAGGCCGAGCATCAGTGGGATCTCAAGTGCGGCGCACAGGCCCAGCACCAGGCCCGCGAGGGAGGACCTGTGGTGCAGGTCGTGGCTGATGAATAACGGCAGGGCCTGTACGCCGAGGGTGAGCGGTATTTGCAGGAGAACGAAGGCGGTCACGGTCGCCAGCAGGAGGCCTCGGGAGGGCGGACGATCCGCGGTCGTCGTGGTGGCAAGCGCGGCGGGTGGGGCGGCGGGCGGGTCGACTTCCTTCAGCGCGAAGACAACGATCAGTGCCGCCAGGCCGTACATCGTGGCGGCCAAGCCGTAGACGAGGCGGAAGCCGCCGACGTCGAGCAGGACGGTGGCGACCGGTGGGCCACCGACCCAGGCGAGCGAGAACACCGTGCGCATAGCGCTGATGCCGACCGCGGCCTGGCCCGGGTTGTCGCGCTCGAGGACCTGCCGGGCGTACGCGAAGCTCTGTGGAAACAGCGATCCAGCCAGTGCAGTTGCCGTCACGGTAAGGGCGAGCAGTATCCAGTAGTCCCGAACGAAAGCGGTGGCGCTTGCGCCGATGACGCCGGCCAGGGTCGCACCGATGAGGACCTTGCGCCGGATCGGGAACCTGTCTGAGACACGACCGATGAGGGTCGAGACAAGCACGCCGCTCAGCGGTCCGGCCACCAGAAACACGGTGACGCGGACCGGTCCGGCGTGCACGGCTGTGCTGAGGAACAGCGACAGGAACGGAAAGACCACCGCGGTGGACGTGCCGACAGCCAGGAACACCACGGCGAGCGGTATCAGGGCCGGGCTCAGCCGATCACGACGTCGCCGGCTTCGCGCGGCCGCCGCTGGGGTCTCGGATACGTTCGGTTGTCCGCTCACAGCCGGCAGCCTACGTAAGCGAACGCGCGCCGGTGGGGACCACAACGGGTGATGATCTTTTTCGGACGCGGCTCTCGCCGGCTCGCGACGGCCGTGGACGGGACCAACCGATGGTTGGCCCCGTCCGCGGTGCGGCCGCCCTAGTTCAGAGCGCGGGCCTCGCCGGCCGCCTTCATCTGGGCGTACTGGCGCAGCTGCGCGTCGGTGATCTTGATGGCGCCGAACTCCTTGACCGCCTGGTAGTACGTCCACGCCAGCCCGTTGCAGGCCGACCGGACGAAGACCGAGTACGTGGCGCACTTGGCTTTCAGGTCGAAGTAGAGCATGTCGTCGAGGCGCGACTTGTTGGCCGGGAAGGCGCTGATCGCCTTGTAGTTGCGGTAGCCGAAGTCGTGCCGCCAGCAGGGCAGCCGGAAGTCGAAGCCGAGCGGCTGGTCAGGCGAGTCGGAGCAGTAGTCGGTACTCCAGTCGAAGCCGTACGCGCTCCACTGCGACTGGTCCGTCCGCGCGGAGTTCCACGCGTTGCGGCTCGCGGTGGTGGGCTGGGTCCAGGACGAGAGCACCGCGGGCTTGTCGGGCGGGGCGGCGGCGGAGGCGGGTGCGGCGGCGATGGCGACGCCCACGGCGGCCAGCAGCACAGGGATGAGAAGACGCAGACGGGTACGCATCGGGGCACCTCACGGGAGGACGAAGGTACCCCCGATGGTGCGCCCGACACGGTACCCGACGCCATAGGTGAACCCCGATGTTCACCCCTACGCCGCACACTCCTAGGGCAGCAGCAGGTTCACGTCGCCGAACTCGTGCCACAGGTACCCGGCCGCGATCGCCTCGGCGTAGCAGGCGCAGAGCAGGTCCCGGCCGGCGACGGCGGCGAGCATGTCCAGGTGCGAGGCGCGCGGCTCGTGGAAGCCGGTGAGCAGGCCGTCCACCAGGGACACCCCGCGCTCCTCGGTCACGATCAGCTCGGTCCAGCCGGTGAGCCGCCCGTCAGCGGCCGACTCCAGTGCCCGGACCGCGGTGGTACCCACGGCGATGATCCGGCCCCCCGCCGCGCGTGCTTGCCGCACCGCCCGCAGCGTCGGCGCCGGTACCGCGTACCACTCCGGGTACGGCCGCTCGTGCGCCTCCGGGGACGCGACACCGGTGTGCAGCAGTACCGGCACCACCAGCACTCCCGCCGCGACCAGCCGGGTGACCAGCCGGTCGGTGAACGGCCGGCCGGCACTGGGCATCTCGGCGCTACCCGGGGTACTGGCGAACACCGTCTGGTAGTTGTCCAGCCCCCACGCCTTGGGTACGTACGGGTACCGGATCGGCTCCCCGTAGCGGTGCAGGAACTCCAGTACCGGCCGGGTACTGCCGATGCTGGCCCGCCACAACCGCCCCGCCGAGTACGCCTCCCGCAGTACCGCCACTCCCCCGTCCGGCAGGGTGTACCGCTGCCCGACCGCGCCCCCTCCGAACGGCACGGTCCCCTTGGCCCGCTCCGCCCGACCCGCCCGCTCCGCCCGAGCCGCCCGCGAGGCGCTCTCGTCCTGAGCTACCGGCGATGAAGGGACCGGCTGGCGCAGTTCGACCAGCCAGTCGCCGTTCGACTGCTGGGTGGACAGGTGCAGCCACAGCTCGCCGCCGTTGACCGGAACCGCCGCCGGCAGCGTGCCGGAAGTGTTGACCACCAACACATCCCCGGGGCGCAGCAGCTCGGGCAGCTCGGTGAACGGATGGTGCGACAGCGCCCCGGTCGCGCGCTCACCCACCAGCAGCCGTACCCCGTCGCGGGCCAGTCCACGCGCCTCCGGCGGCTCGTGCGCCTCCAGGGTGGCAGGCAGGGTGAAGTCGACAACAGTCATCGTTCGCTCCAGATCATCAGGGGGAAGCCGCCGGGCGCGGTGACCTCGAAGCCGTAGTGGCCACGGGGGTACCGGCCGGGCGGGCGGGTCACTTCACCGGGCGCGAACCGGCGGTGGAACGCGTCGACCGTCACCCGGTCGGGCAGCTCGAAGGCGGGCGGCGCGGCCCGGTCGCGGGCGGCGGTCACCAGTTCGACCACGGCGCCGCCACCCACTGCTTCCCAGTCGCTGTCCGGGGCGAGTACCCGGCCGGCCTCACCGTCGCGGTCCCACCAGTCCACAATGGACAGTCCGAGTTGGTCGGTGAAGAACTTCTCCGCGGCCGGTAGATCGCTTACCTGGTACGGCAGCCACAGTCGGGTCATGCGAGGCTCACCCGCCCGGACGGCGGCCGGTCGGCGAGCAGCTTCAGGAACGCGGGTACCACCGACTCGGGCTCGGGCCGGTCGGAGATGTCCTCGCCCGGGTACGCCTCCTGGTGCATCCGGGTACGCAGGTCACCCGGGTCCACCCGCCACACGGTGAGCTCCGGCTCCTCCACGGCGAGCACGGCACTGGCCTGCTCGAGCGCTGCCTTCGCCGAGCCGTACCCGCCCCAGCCCGGGTACGGCGCCACAGCAGCGTCGGAGGTCACGTTGACCAGTACCCCTTGCCGGATCCGCAGCGCGCGGACCACCAGTTGGGTCAGGGCCAACGGCGCGAGCACATTCGCCTCGTACACCGCGCGCAGGGCGTCGAGCGGGTAGTCCGCGATCGGGGGCTGCGGGCTGGGCCCGAGGATGCCGGCGTTGTTGACAACCAGGTCGAGCCCGCCCTCGGTATCCCGGCCCAGCCGAGCGGCCGTGGCCACGAGTTCGGCGCGGTGGGCCGGGTCGGTGAGGTCGCCGGGTACGCCGGTCGCGGCCGGGCCGAGCGCCTCGACAACGGCGGCGAGATCCGTGGCGGTACGCGCGTCGAGTACCACCCGCCAGCCCGCGTCGACCAGGCCGGTGGCCAGTGCCCGGCCCAGGCCACGGGACGCGCCGGTGACAATCGCTAGTTTCTCCATGCTGTCGACGCTAGGTCGGTTACGGCGCCGGGGAATCGGGCCAGCGGCGGCCGGTACCCGGGACCTTGGACCTAGGTCTGACAGTTGAGAGGCGCTGGCCCGGCAGCGGAAATGCTGACGGGCCAAGGGTTTCCGGCGGCGTCAGCCCGTCCACGCCGCCGTCGACGTGCAGGTGCTGTGCCTTCTCCCCGAAGTTGCGCTCCATCGTCCGGGCCTAGCCCGGATTGCCGGCCACCGCAGCCAGGCCGACGGCGCCGCGGGTCGTCCTCCGTCGGTCCGGCGCTTTCGGCCAGCCGAAAGCCGGGTACCTCAGGTCGCGTTCTGGGAGGTGTCGTTGTCGATCCTGAAGCTGAGTGCGAGGGCGGTGAGCGCGAGTGCGACGGAGATGAGGAGCGCCAGGCGTAGTCCGGAGGTCAGGCTTGACGCGGCGAAGGCACCGAATAGGGCCACGCCCACCACGCTGCCGGTCTGGCGGGCGGTGTTCAGCGTGCCGGAGGCAATCCCCGACTGGGCCGCCGGGACGCTGCCGAGCAATGCCGTGGTGATGGCCGGCACGATCAGGCCCAGGCCGAATCCGAGCACGATCAGCTGGGTGACGATCGCCGGGTAGCCGCTGAACGCGCCAGCGACGAGGAGCCCGGTCAAGCTTGCCGCCATGAGGACGGCGGCGAGCGCGACGGTGCGGCGGGTGTTGACGGCGGCGGTGATACGGCTTGCCAGCAGGTTGGCCACCAGCACGGCGACGGTGGCCGGTGCGAAGGCCAGGCCGGTGCGCAGGGCCGAATAGTGCAGTGTGGTCTGGAAGTACAGGCTGAACACGAAGATCAAGCCGTAGAAGGCGATGTTGACGGTCAGACCGATGGCTGTCGTTGCCGAAAACGTGTGCGACCGGAACAGCGCCAGTGGGAGCATCGGCGTCGTCCGCTGCCGCTCGACCAGCACAAATGCGACCCCGGCCACGAGCGCCAGGGCGAAGCCGCCGAGGACGACCGGGTTGGTGAAGCCGCGTTCACCGCCGGTCACCATGGCCGCCGCCAGCGCGGTCAGCGCGACGATCGCCGTGGCCTGCCCGGGAAGGTCGACCCTTCGATCGCGTGATTGGCTCGTCTCGCGTGCGTACCGCCAGGTTGCCAGGATCGCGAACACGCCGAGCGGCAGGTTGATGAAGAAGATCGCCCGCCAGCTCCAGGCCGCGATCAGCAGGCCGCCGATGAGGGGACCGGCCGACAGGGCGACACTCGCCCCGGCCGCCCACAGGCCCACCGCCCGGGCCCGCGCCTCAGCGCCGGTGAAGGTGTGGTTGAGCAGCGTCAGTGAGCACGGTACGAGCATCGCCGCGCCGATTCCCTGGACAGCCCGCGCCGCGACCAGAACACCGAGCCCGGGCGCGAGTCCGCAAGCCGCCGAGGCGGCGGTGAACACCACGAAACCGGCGAGGAACACGCGCTTGGCGCCGATCCGGTCGCCCAGCGCTCCAGCGGACAGGATCAGCGCCGCGAACGCCACGGTGTACGCGTTGACTACCCACTGCAGCCCGGCGATGCTGCCGCCCAAGTCCGTCCCGATCGGTTTGATCGCCACATTGACCACGGAGACGTCCAACTGCACCACACCGAAGCCCAAACTTGTGGCCAGTAGCGTCCACCGCCGCCGACCACGGTCGCCTACCTCCTCGGCCATGCCCCTACCCCCGCCGATCGCGCCCTCTGCGCGGCCGCGTCCCTCGCTACCCATCGACTCCTCGGTTACCCCGCGACGTCGGGGCGAAACCACTCGACTACGTTCCTGTCCCAGGCGCAGCCCGGGTTGCCGTCACCACACGACTTCGGTGTGGCTGGAACCGCCGGGGTAGGTACCTATCCGAACTGGCCGGGCTGGTAGTCGCCGGCGGGCTGCCGGACGATGACGTTCAGCCGGTTGAAGGCGTTGATCACGGCGATCAGCGACACCAGGGCGGCGAGCTGGTCCTCGTCGTAGTGCTTGGCAGCGCTCGCCCAGGCCTCGTCGGTGACACCGCCGGCCGCGTCGGCGATGCGGGTACCCTGCTCCGCCAGCTCCAGGGCAGCGCGCTCGGCATCGGTGAACACGGTGGCCTCCCGCCAGGCGGCGACCAGGTTGAGGCGCACCGAGGTCTCCCCGGCGTGCGCGGCGTCCTTGGTGTGCATGTCGATGCAGAAACCGCAGCCGTTGATCTGACTGGCGCGCAGCTGCACCAGCTCCCGCGTCGCGGCCGGCAGCGTCGAGTCCACGATCACCTTGTTCGCCGAGACGATGTGCTTCAGGAACTTGGCCGCGACCGGGTTGCCGTAGCGGTTCAAGCGAGCATCCATGGTGCCCTCCTTGCGTGTTTGCCGGTTACCCCTCTCCGACCGAACAACCCGGCAAAGTGTGAGGCGGGCAGGCAGGCGCAAATGCTTCAGGGCCAGCCGACGGCGGTCAGCACGTCGGCGGCCACCTCAGCGATGGGGCGACCGGTCGCCGGGACCCGGACGTCGTCCACCGCCGCGGCGTCGAGGATGGCGTCCAGTTCGGCGCAGCGGGCCAGGTGCCAGTCCAGCCCGGCGTCATGCTCGTGCCGGCGGACCAGGCGCTGGCGTACCACGTCGAGGTCGACGGTCAACCGGCACAGCGTCAGCTCCCCGCCGACGGCTGCCTCGAACCCGCACCGCTCGGCTGCCGTCTCCACCACCCCGGCCAGTACCAGCCGCCGCGCGCCCGCCGCCCGGAAGTTGCCGGCCAGCGCGCTGAGGTTGCGCAGGGTCAGCGCCGTGTGGAAGGGGTCCTCCAGCGGAGCCGGCCAGTACCGGCGCAGCCAGTCCAGGTCGATCACGGCGTGCGCCACACCCGCCCCAGCCAGTAGGCCGCCGATGGCGTCCGCGACCGAGGTCTTCCCCGCACCCACCGTGCCGTTGATCAACAGGGCGCGGGTCGGGTCCACGGCTTGCGGTGGTGCGGCGGCCAGCTCGCCGTACGGGGCATCGAGGTGAGACATGTCCGGATCGTAGGGCGTCGCGACCGGGGCACTCTTCCTGCAAGGCCGTGAGCTGCGCTAATACCAAGATCGTTTAGCTTGACCGCGCTGCCGGTGGCCCCGTACGTTGGGCGTCCCCGACCGTGGAGGTGTGCGCATGGCCTACCAGCCGGACCTGAAGCGCCTGCTCACAGCCGGTGCGCGCTACCACGGCGAGACGGCCGACTTCCTGATCGAGGCGCACCGCCTGGCCGACCTCGTCACGCCCACCGGCCGGATCGTGGCGTGCGACCCGCTGGTCTACGCCGAACAGGAGCCGTTCACCGTGGCGGTACCGCCGGGCCGGTACCCGCTGGTGGCCTGGGTGGCCGTGCTGAACCAAGGTGCCGTCGAGACCCAGCGCCGGGTTGCCGCGCTGCAACTGGTCATCCGCCCCCAACCGGCAACCCGCTGGGAGCCCGCACTCGTACCCGACCAGGACGCCCGCAAGCTCACCGGCAACCACTACTTCG
This sequence comes from uncultured Actinomycetota bacterium, assembly GCA_963850915.1. Taxonomy (GTDB): domain Bacteria; phylum Actinomycetota; class Actinomycetes; order Mycobacteriales; family Micromonosporaceae; genus CAVTWH01. Next base: position 554,825 of record CAWKND010000014.1, on the reverse strand, counting down.
GCTACCCGGTGGACGCCGGTGTCGGTACCTTCGCCGACCCCACCGCACTGCGCGCACTCGATGCCTGGGACTACGACCGGGTCGAGGAGGTGTACGTGCCGGCACAGCTGCCGCGCACGCCCGTACCCGGCGTGGCCGGCGCGGTCACCGACGAGGAGACCGGCGCGAACGTGATCGTGGTCGGCTCCGGCTGGGGCGACGGCTCCTATCCCACCTTCGTCGGCTACACGGAAACCGGCGAGGTCGCCAGCTTCGTCACCGACTTCATGGTCGTCCCCGACCCCGGCTGACCCGGCCCAGCCCGGCACAGCCGGCCCGGCACAGCCAGCCCGGCACAGCCGCCCGGCCAGGGCAGGGGTACGCCGAAAGACCTACGTCCGGTGGCCGATCCCCTGCCGGCCGGCACTGGGTAGCGTGGCAGCGTGGGACACAGCGGCCCGACCGGACGGCCACCGGAGCCAGCGGCGGACGCGGACTCCAGCCGCCGGCACGAGCACAGCCGGAACGATCACGACCGCGCCGGGAACAGCCGAACGATCATGGCCAGAACGAGCAGGGCCGGGACGAGCTGCGCGACGTGAGCGCCGCCGTGCTCGCGGTGACCGCGCACCTGTCCGTACGCGAGGTGCTGCGTACCATCCTCGGCTCGGCCCGGCGGCTGCTCGATGCCGAGTACGCGGCGCTGGGCGTACCAGATGATCATGGATCTTTTGCCGAGTTCCTCGCCGACGGGGTGAGCGACGCGCAGTGGGCGGCGATCGGCCCGCTCCCCCGCCAGCACGGGCTGCTCGGCGCGATGCTGCGCAGCCCGGCGCCGGTACGCCTGGCCGACATCCGCCGGCACCCGCACTTCGAAGGCTGGCCCCGCGCGCACCCGGAGATGACCGACTTCCTCGGCATGCCGATCGTCGACGGCGGCGAGATCCTGGGCGAACTGTTCCTGGCCAACAAGCGCTCCCCCGGCGGCTTCACCGCACGTGACGAGGAGCTGCTCCGGCTGCTCGCCGCGCACGCCGCCATCGCCATCGTCAACGCCCGGCTCTACGAGCGCAGCCGGGAACTGTCGATCATCGCCGAGCGGCAGCGGATCGCCCGCGAACTGCACGACGCGGTGGCCCAGAAGCTGTTCAGCCTCCGACTGACCGCCGAGGCGGCGGCCACCCTGCTGCCCGACGACCCGACCGCCGCCGCCGACCAGCTCGCTGTGGTGAAGGCGCTGGCCCGCGAATCGGCCGACGAGCTGCGCGCGATCGTGGTCGGACTGCGCCCCACGGATCTGGCCGGCGACGGGCTGGATGTGGCCCTGCGCAAGCAGGTCGACCTGCTCAACCGGGTACACGCGGCGACCGTGTCGTACGAGGGCGACCCGCTGCCCCGGCTGGCCGCCGCCACCGAGCAGGCCATCTACCGGGTGGTCCAGGAGGCGCTGCACAACGCGCTGCGGCACGGCTCGCCCGGCCTGGTCGCGGTCCGCGTGCAGGCCGCGCCCGGCGCGGTCGCGGTGGAGGTGGCCGACGACGGCGCCGGCTTCGACCCGGGCGCCCAGGAGGGCGCGAGCCGGCGACTCGGGCTGGCCTCGATGCGGGAGCGGGCCCGGGTGGTGGGCGGCCGGCTGGCCGTGGCCTCCCAACCCGGAAAGGGCACCACGGTACGCCTGGAGGTGCCCGCGTGACGCCGATCCGGGTCCTCGTCGTCGACGACCATCCCGTGGTACGCCAGGGCTTGCGCACGTTTCTCGACCTGCAGCCCGACCTGTCCGTGGTGGGCGAAGCCGACTCGGCCGCCTCGTGCGTGGCCCAGGTGGAGGCGCTGCGCCCCGACGTCGTACTGCTCGACCTGCGCATGCCCGACGGGGACGGAGTACTTGCACTGCAAGGCATCCGCGACCGTGGACTGGTCACCCGGGTACTCGTGGTCACCAGCTTCACCGACCCGACCGCTGTGCTCCCGGCCGTACGGGCCGGCGCGGTCGGGTACGTCTACAAGGACGTCGACCCGCCCGCGCTCGCCGCGGCGGTACGCGCGGTGCACGCCGGCCACGTCCTGCTGCACCCCGACGTGGCGCGCCTGCTGGCCGAGGGCGACCCGACCCCGCCCGGCGTACGCCTCACCCCGCGCGAGCGTGAAGTACTCGGCGAGTTGGCCCGGGGCCGCTCCAACCGGGAGATCGCCGGCGCGCTCGGACTCGCCGAGAAGACCGTGAAGACGCATGTCAGCGCCGTCCTCGCCAAACTCGGCGTGCAGGACCGTACCCAGGCCGCGCTCTACGCCGTCCGTACCGGCCTGGTCTGAGCCGGCTGGGTCTGCCGGGCACTTTTGACCGACCGGATCCGTGGTGCCGAATCAGACTTTCCGGCGTACACGGATCGGACGACGTGTCCGAGCATGGGACTTGTACAATTCCGGCAACGGCGCGGTACCTCACGGGCGGTTGTACGCGGGCGGGTTTCCAGGTGAGCGGTGGCGGCGATCCGGGCCGCCACGACGACTTCGTTGTGAGGCGGTGGGCAGCGGCCCATGAGAGTTCAGCCACGTCACCAACTTCTGCAGATCTGGCGCGGTGTCATCGAGCAGTCCTTCGAGGGCGGTCGCTGGCGCTGGGGCGGCCGCGAGGGTCGCAACTCGATCAGCGACGCCGAACAACTGCTGTGCATCCTCGGGCCGGCCACCGCGGTCGAGTCCTTCGGCCTGGACGAGCCGGACAGCACCAGTGAAGACGTACGCGCCGCGCTGAGCCCGTTGGGTACCAACCCGCGCGACATCCCACAGCAGCTGCTCCGCGCGGTGAAGGAGTACTTCGACCGGTACACCTCGCCGGACGGCACTCCGATCTTCTCCGGCGAGGAGTACTTCAGCGCGCCCGAGTCGCGCAGCTCCGGAGCCGACGCGGACATCCCCGACCAGCTCCCGGCCGCCCTGCGCCGGCTCCCGGTCGTTGACTCCTATGTGGTCTCCATCAACCTCGCGCTCGCCACCATCGGCTTCGCCCGCCAGTTCCGGCGCAGCATCAGCGGCGAGGCCGACCTGCTCCGCGAGGTGGACGCGACCGAGAAGCAGGCCAGTACCCGGCTCACCGCCGCGATGGTCGCGCTGCTGCGCAGCTTCACGGTCTGGGTGTTCGACGCCGAGTCCCGCGACGGGCAGGCGCTCACCAACATGATCAACCAGGGTGGCCTGCCCAACCACCAGATCCAGCGGGAGTTCCGGGCCAGCCTGCGCCAGGTACGCGCCGGCCTGGGCGACCTCACCATCGGCATCGAGCCGCGCATCATCGCCGACCTGTTGCGCCCCAACAAGATGTTCGAGTGCGGCTGGTCCTGGGCGGTGGTCCGCGGTGCCCCGCCGATCGAGACCGAGGACAACATCGGCGAGCAACCGGCCGGACCCGCCGAAGAGGGCGCCTACATCTACTTCACCGTCGTCGCCCTGGACGGCATCGACACCCTCTTCTCCGAACGTACCCAGCTGCTGAGCCTGCTCACCGACGAGCAGCAGCGGCTGGCCCGCGCGCTGCAGGTACGCTCCGACCTCACCCGCAAGTACTGGTCGAGCATCGCCACGTTCGGCCGCGGGCGCTGGCCGCTGGAAGACCTACCCTGGCGGCGTACCAACGAAAACGAGTCCGACTACTTCAGTCTCCTGGTCACCTCGATCGTGGTGCAGGACCTGGTCAAGCGGCGCGCCGCCGACGCCGAACTGGACCGGGTCGGCCGGATCCTGCAGAGCCTCGCCGCTCGCGCCCGGATCACCCTGCGCTCCTACGGCGGCGACACGGCGCCCCGACTGCACGCCCCCGGCGTGAAGATCAGCCTCAGCAGCGACACCCAGGGCACCGCACCGGCGCTGGCCTGGGTGATGTCCGACTTCTCGCCGCTGCTGATGAAGCGCGTGGTGAGCATCGCCGGGCTGCTGCGCGACAACGAGCTGCGCGAGCGCATGCTCGACCTGTCCGACGGTGTCTGGGAGCACCTGCAGGGCCGGCGGATGGAGCGTACCCGCGGCGACGTGTGGGACCAGCCACGCCGGGTCTTCCCCGAGTTGAAGGTGGAGCACGACCGCCCCTCCTGGTACTTCACCCGGCGGGTGGTCGACTCGCTCATCACCTCCGCCGAGATCGTCCGCGCCCAGCCGCTGCGCAGCGACCGGGTGGCCCGGCTGGCGGTGGAGCTGCTCGGCGAGGCGACCCACCTGTTCGACCAGGAGCTGCTGCGCGGCCCGGTCGACCCCGGGCCGGCCATGCGCGACAAGCTGCAGGAGCTGGCAACCTGGCTCAACCGGGCACGACGCATTATCAACGAGCGCCCCGGCATCGCCACCGCCCTGCTCACCCAGGTGCTGCTCGGCCTCGACCAACTGGACGCGGCCCGGGACGACCAGGACGGGCAGCTGTAATGCTGGTGTTCGCCACCTCCGACAAGGGCGGTACCGGCCGCTCGGTGACCAGCACGAACATCGCCTACCGGCGGGCTCTGCTCGGCAGCGACGTGTGCTATCTGGACTTCGACTTCGGCTCGCCGACAGCCGGAGCGATCTTCAACGTCGAGGAGGTCAGTCGCGGTACCCGCAGCGGCGGCCTGCACTCCTACTTCGACGAGTCGACCGCCGACCCGGCCCAGGTCGACATCTGGGCCAGTACCGATCGGATGAGCCTGCGACAGCGCCCGGCCTCGGCCGGCCGGCTGGTACTCCTGCCGGGCGACCGGGGCGGCGGCGAGTTCCCCTGCGACGAGCGGCAGGTACGCCTCTGCGTACGGCTGCTGACCCGGCTGGCCAGTGAGTTCGACGTACTGATCATCGACCTCAGCGCCGGCCGGTCCTACGCCACCCAGATGGTGCTCTCCGCGCTGGCCGAGCCGGAGCTGCGTAACCTCAACAGCCGCTGGCTGATCTTCCACCGCTGGACCAGCCAGCACGTGATCGCCGCGGCCGGCCTGGCCTACGGCGAGAAGGGGGTACTGCAGGCCGGTATCGCGGCCGGCCTCGACGAGCAGGCGATGCGCGCGGCGATCCGGTTCGTACGCACCGCCGTTGTCCACCCGGAGGCCAAGGAGCTGGCCGGGCTGAGCGCGCCGCTGATCGCCTGGCTGCGTAGCTGCAACCAGGAGCTGCAGGACCTCGCCAAGGAAAACCGGGTAGGGCGGATGGTGACCCTGGGCGAGATCCCGCTGGAACCGATGCTGCAGTGGCGCGAACAGATCATCTCCGACACCGATGTCCTGGTCCGGAAGATCGCCAGCCCGGAGACGGTCGCCGCCTTCACCGACCTGGCCCGGCAGCTGACCGACGCAAGAATGCCCGCCTCCTCATGAAAGGCGCGTCATGAACGTCGCGGCGACCTTCCACGAGAGCACGACCGACCTCAAACCCGAGGGGGTACCCCTCGCGCACCTCTCGGTCGAACTCGGCCACCTCTACATGGACGACTACAACGGTGGCCCGGACCGGCTCGACCGGCACTTCCGCCAGATCGCACCGTGGATAGCCGCCGTCCGCACCGAGCTGGCCGACCAGCTCCCGCCGGGTACCTCGCCGCGGATCAGCACCTGCTTCCTGATCGACGACTACTTCACCCGCTTCAGTACCCCAGCCGTGGTCATCCCGCAGCTCCTCGAGGCAGCGGCCCGGCACAGCCTCGCGATCGACTACATCGCCAGGGAATCGGCGTGCGCCGAGTCGGGCGGCGCGCCGGTGGCCGCCATTGTGGAGAGCGCACTGGTTCCCGACCCACCGCAGCAGACCACCGGTACCCGCCCGCCGGCGACCGAGAACGGCTGGCTCTCCAACGGCCAGCGCTCGCCGGGCAGCCGACCCCGTGCCGCCATGGAGAAGTTGACGCCGTGGGCACCGCCGATGGAGAACGGGCGCAACCGGCACTCGATCTTTGTCGACGTCGAGATCTGGGACGAGCGCGACGGTAAGCGCACCTGGTCGTGTCCGTTCCTCGCCGCGGTGTGGCAGCTGCTGCGCCTCGGCATGCTCCGCGACCTGGGCAAGGCGGTCGGCCAGCCGAGCCCGCTGGATGGGGAGTGGCCGGCCGAGTGGGATGCGCTACCGGCGATCACCCAGGTCAACAACCGAGCCAAGCCGTTCAGCGCGTACGGCACGGTGTCGGTACTGGCGCCTCGATTCCTGGCCATCGAGCACGCGGTCGGCACCATCCTGTCGCAGGTGGCCGTGGATCCCCGGGTGCACGCGCAGGTGGCCGCGCGCGCCGAAGCCGAGGGTATTTCCCTTGCCGCACAAGCGGTTGACCGGATCGGGTACATCTTCCCGCGGACCGCTTGACCTCTGGTCGTCGGCCGGCGCGTCAGTGATCGGCCGGCCTGTCAGTGGTCGGCCGGCCCGTCAGTGGTCGATGAGGACCTTCTGCACCAACTCGACGACTTCATCGGCACAGCCCCAGGAGAGGCTGACGCCACTGCCGCCGTGGCCGTAGTTGTGGATGACGCAGGTACGGTCGGCGTTGACCCGCTCCAGGCGTACCTCGGTGCGGCTGGGCCGGATCCCCACCCGGTGCTCGAGTACCTCGGCGCCGCGCAGCCGTGGCTCCACCAACGCGCACCGCTCGACGATCCGCGCCGCGATGTCCCGATCCGGGTCCCGATTGACGGTTCCGACAGCGGCGGTGCCACCCAGGAGCAGGAAGTCACCGAACGGCAGAATGTAGGTCTGATCGTCGGTCTCATCGGTGTGCTCGGCGAAGAATTCGGTAATGCCGGGATTAGCGACCTTGACCAGATCTCCGCGTACCGGAGTCAGCTCCGGGTCGTCAAGTAGCGTCTTCGCGCCGATCCCTGTGCAGTTGACCACAATGGGCGCCAGACCCGAGAGTTCGGCGAGGTCGCCGACTGACCGCTGCTCAATCTCGACGCCGAGCGCCGACAATTGTCCGGTGAGGTAGCGCAGATAACGTGGCATATCAACGGTGGGTACGGTGTACCGCCAGCCGACGGTGAAGCCGGCCGGAAGGTCGGCGTGAGGGGACGGACGGAATCCGTCGAGTTTGGTCATCCAACTGGGCGGCTCGACCATTTCGCGACCGGCTTCCAAGCCGGCGGTGAGCTGCACTCCGGTCCCGCGCTCGCTGGCCAGGCTGGTGAGCTCCTGCAGCGTCGCCAGCGCCCAGCGCGCGACGTCGCCGTGGTTGACCAGGTGCGGGCCCCAGATGGCGCCGGCATTGCAGGAAGTGGTGTGTTCGGGCTGGTCACGCGCCACGATCTTGACACGGTACTTGTTCTCCCGGGCCAGCACGATTGCCGTGCTGAGACCGATGACGCCGGCCCCAACGACCACGATGTCAAGAGAACGATCACCCACGAATGGAACCCTACTAGGAGTACCGGCGAGTCGACATGCCCCACCCGATCGCCCTAGCCACCAACAGGCCAACCCGGCGCGCCGTTCAGCGGATTCGACGGACTGTTGAGTACGCTAGGGAATCAACTCGGATAGGTGTACGGCGCGAGGTCGCAGCTAACTCGCGATCACGAATTATTATCATATTCGATGGCTTTTTGTCAATGGTACAACACCAGAGCAACGCGGACAGAGAAACTCGACTTTCCGCAGCCGAAAAATTACCGTCTGTCGACCAAGGTGCTTGCCAGGCGACCGACCGTACGGTGAAAATGACCAAGAGAATGAGCAGCCGTCGGCGCGGCATCGACGCCCGCCGACCGGTGGTGTTCCCGGCCGACAGAGCCGACGTGAGGTGACATGGACCGCGCGATCATTGGCGAGATCCATACCGGCCTTCTGTTGAACTCCACCGCCGCCTCGCCCGCGCAGGCCAGACGCCTGCTCGCCAGCACTGTGGGCGCAGTGGTGTGGCAGTCGCAGCGGCCGATTCCGGCAACCGTCTCCCCGGACAGACTCACCGGTGTCGACTGTGGACTCCCACCGGTCAAGGGCTCCGTCACCCGTGCGGTGGGCACCGTCGCCACGCACACGGCGCTGACCGGCGGGCGGATCCTGCAGAGCTCCACCCACGCCACGGTGGTCCGCGCGGCCGGTGACCGGCGCCAGCCGTGGTCGCATTACCTGGCCCACCCGGCGACACTCGAGGCCGTACGCGCCATCGCCCCGGACGAACTCGCGGAGGCCTTTCTCACCCACCGCGGCAACGCCACCACCCTCGACCTCGGTGCCATCACGGGGCGGGCGCTCGACCTGGTCCACGAGCGCAGTACAAGCGAGGGCAGCGGGCTGGACTTCCAGCCCCCCTTCAAGGCCCGGCGCACCACCCTGCGCTGGGCGTTGACCGACACCCCGGATGAAGACCCGCGCGTCGATCTGAGCATCCAGACGCCCACGCTGCGCAGCCTGCGGCTGCGGATGCCCAGCGCCGACCTCGCGGCCGCGGTGACCTTGGCAGAGACCGTGGCGCTGCACGACTGGCTGATCAGTACCCAGCAGGAACTCCTCGACCGCGGGCTGACCCGGTCCGGCAACTTCCACGACCTCGCCGAGCGACTCAGCCCCGCCGTCGACCTGCTGCACCTGTGGATGCCGCAGGCCCGTACCAGCTCCGCGGTCGCACCGCTGTGGGCCGCGCTCGACCACGCCGCCGGGCTGTCTCTACAGTGGACCACCGCTGAGCAGCGCATCCGCGACCGCCTCACGCTCGGCACGCTGTCCCTGCTGAGCCAGGGCCGGGCAGCGGCGACCGGCGCCACCGGAAACGGATCCGACGATGACTGATCCGCAGGACGAACCGCTCCGCGAACACGCGTCCTCTTCCGTCCTGCGCAAGGTGGTCATCACCGCGGTCTCCGGTGGCGTCGCCTACGGCGTGACGACCGTTGCCAACCAGGAGCCGACCCTCTCGGTCACGCTCTCCATCCTGATCGGCGGCGTGGCACTGGTCATCCAGTTCCTGGCCGACTTCGAAAACCGGCTGTCCCAGTTGGAGATCAGCCAGGCCACCCATGCCCGCCGGGTGGAGCACCGGGTACAGGCCACGTTCCTGAAGGTGAACGAGGCCACCGAACTGTTCAGCCTGCTGGAGCAGTCGGCACTCAAAGCTGACGTGGTCACCCAGCTGGTCCGGCATTCGGCCGAGATCAAACCATCGGCACCCCGACTGGTACGCGACCTGGCGCACAGCGAACTCGGCCGGATGTCGGTGTTCCTGAAGGAGTTGAGCAACGGGGGCGAGGTCACCTACGACGGCGAGGACCGGGACTGGCTGCTCGCCCTGGCCCGCTGCGCCGAACAGACCATCGACGCGGTGAGCATGACAGCGATCGATGCCGACGACTCCAGTCTCGGTGGCCTGTGGACGTCCGATCTGGGCCGCCGCTATCTCGGCGCGCAGGGCGAGGCGGCACAGCGGGAGATCAATCCGGTGAAGATCCGCCGACTCATCGTGCTGGAGCGGGGCCTCGCCGCCGATTCGATCGAGGTGGTCCGGTTGTGCCGCAAGCACACCGAGGTCGGCATCGAGGTGAAGATCCTCGAACCGGCCCACGCACCGGCCACCATCCAGACGGCGCTGTTCGACTTCGTCGTCTTCGACCGCGTCATCAGCTACGAGGTGAGTACCCCGCCGCTGCGCTCGGACGACGGTCCGACCAACATCATGAATACCCGGCTCGTACTGCACGGGTCACGGGTGGACAACCGGGTCCGCGACTTCGAGCGGCTCTGGGCGGCCGGGCAGGAGGTCTCCACCGCGCACGGCGCCACGCCCTCGCTGCCGCGCCCCAGGGGCGCAGCCGGGGCCGACTCGTCCAACTACCGTGACGACCACGGCACGAGCCGTTAAGCCACCGGTCAGGCGTTGACGTCGATGCGCGGCAGGTCGTCCTGGCGCTGCAGGTAGGAGCGGATCGCCAGCAGGGCGGCGATTCCGTCACCCACGGCCGAGCCGAGCTGCTTGGTCGCCCCGGCCCGCACGTCCCCGGCGCAGTACACGCCCGGCAGCGACGTGGCGAACGTGTCGTCGGTACGTACGAAGCCCCACTGGTCGGTCTCCACCGTGTCGCCGAGCCACTGCGTGTTCGGGGTCAGACCGATGAAGACGAAGGCGCCACTGGGCTTCCAGCGCATCTCCTCACCTGTTTCCCGGTTGCGCGCCACCACCTCGCCCAGCCGTCCGCTCACCGCCTCCAGTGACAGCACGTCGGTGTTGGTGTGCACGGTGAACTTCGGATGCTTCATCACCTTGTCCCGTACCAACTTCGACGCCGTCAGGCCGTTGCGGGCCACGACCCGGATGGAGTCGGCGAACTGGGCCAGGAACAGCGCCTCCTCCAGTGCCGAGTTACCGCCGCCGATCACCAGGAGTTCCTTGGCGCCCTTGTAGAACGGGCCGTCGCAAGTGGCGCAGAAGTGCACGCCGGCACCGATCAGTTCGTCCTCGCCGGGAATGCCGAGCCGTTTGTACGTGGAGCCGGTGGCGATCAGCACGGCGACCGCCCCGACCCGCTGGCCGGTACCGAAGCTCACGGTCAGCCCGCACTCGGCCGGCTCGATCGCGCTGACCTCGACCGCCGACAACAACTCCACGCCGTACCGGCGGGCCTGCAGGACGAACCTGTCGGCGAGTTCGCCGCCGCCGACCCCGTCCGGGAATCCCGGGTAGTTGTCGATCTTCTCGGTGACGCCGGCCTGGCCGCCCAGCCCACCCTTGTCGACGACCAGCGCCTCGATGCCCTCCCGGGCGGCGTAGATCGCGGCTGCCAGGCCGGCCGGGCCACCGCCCACGATCACCAGGTCGTAGCTGGTCTGCTCGGCCTCCAGGCGGAGCCCGAGCTTGGCGGCGAGCTCGTCGTTGCTGGGCTCGAAGAGGTGGCTGCCGTCGGCGAAGCGGACGGTCGGGATCGTCCGGCCGCCGTTCTGGATCCGCTCCACATAGGACAGACCCTCGGGGCTCTGGTCGATGTCGATCCACTCGAACGGCACCCGGTGTTCGGCCAGGAACTTCTTGGAACGCCGGCAATCCGGGCACCAGGGCGCCCCGTACACGGTTACATCCGCCATGCCGCCCAGCATCACATACCCGGCCACGCCCCGGGTCCGGGTGCGTGATGCCGTAAGCGAACGGCAAGGCGGCTGACCGAAGGGGCGCCGGGGTGGGCGGTGGCCTGCTCCGCCCACCCCGGCCGGGTCCGGTAGGTCAAGCGGCTACCGGGCCCCGCGCTCCCGCGCGGTCGAGGCGTGGGCACCTCTGCCGCCGGGAACAGCATGGCGCCGTCGGCGATCGCGACAGCCAACTGCGCCGCAAGTCTGTGGTGGGTAAGGGCAGCGCCGCGCGGCAGTCCGGCGGGCAGCCATCAGCGGACAGCCGACCCGCCGTTGGCGTGCAGACTGCTGCCGGAGACGCGATCTCATGCGAGCGGACTCCTCTGGCTGTGCTCCGCCGCGCGCCGGTAGAACCGGGCACGCGGATCCGGCCGGCGGTGCGGCCGCCAGGCCGAAAAGGCGGAACACATTGGGGGTACGGGCACTGGACGCCACCGGCCTGTTGGCCGTTGCCCTGCGGCGCCTACACGTCGGCTCGCGACTGCGCCGCCATCGTCACATGGAAACGCTCCCATGGCAAGGCGCGGGGACCTCGCCATCCACTGCGGACGGTCGCTCAGCTGGCAATGTCCGTCGCCGGTAGGTGCCGTCCCGATACCTTCCCGTGACCTTCTGGCCTTCGCCCCGATCCGGAGCAGGCAGGTGATTGCGCAGGTCAGCGCGGTGGACGAGGACGGCTGCGGGGAACCTGGACGGCTTCTGAGAATTGGGTCTTTTACAAAGCCGAAACGCGGACTACAGTCCACAACCATCATCGATGGAAGCGCTCCCATCGAGGAGTATCTAAGTAAAAAACGCCGGACACGCATCGACGGCGGGCCCGCCCGGACACCGCCGCCGATGCACTACCGACACATCACGGAAGGGGGTGATTGCCACCACCGCAAGCGATGCGCCGGCTCCCGCAACGGCGCCCGTCACTACGACATGACGTCGGGCGCCACCTTGGTTCAGCCCGTGGGGACGGGGATTGCCCTCCCCGTCCCCACGGTACGCCCCCACCTCATCCGGGGCGATCAATCAACCGGTTGATAAACAGCCAGCCGACGCCTGTCGCCGTGCTGATCAAGACCCGGTGTCCACCGCTCCCAGCGACCGCCGCCGCCGTCCGCGACCCATCCGGCGGTCACCGCGCACCGCGCACCGAGACGTGATCAGGAGATCGAGACATGACAGGAGCGAGGGTATGAGATCCATCCGGCAGCCCCGGATCGGCCGGCTGGCCAGAATTCTGGTGGCCTCCACCCTTACTGTCGCAGCCGGCGTCGTGGTCACCGCGGCCGGCATCCACGCCGCATCGGCGGCCCCGCAGGCGACCGGCGAGTTCAACTACGCCGAGGCGCTGCAGGACTCCATGCTGTTCTACGAGATCCAGCGCTCCGGCAAGCTGCCCGCCGACAACCGGGTCAGCTGGCGCGGCGACTCCGACCTGACCGACGGCGCCGACGTGGGCCTCGACCTGACCGGCGGGTACCACGACGCGGGCGACGAAGTGAAGTTCGGTCTGCCCATGGCGTACTCGATGACCACCCTCGCCTGGGGCGGAATCGTGAACCAGGCCGGGTACACCAAATCTGGGCAGTTGACCTACCTGCTGCGCAACCTGCGCTGGGGCGACGACTACATCATCAAGGCGCACCCCAGCCCGCACGTCTTCTACGCCCAGGTCGGGACAGGCCAGGCCGACCACAGCTTCTGGGGACCGGCCGAGGTGGCGCCCACCGCGCGCCCCGCCTTCGCCATCACCGAGGCGTGCCCCGGATCGGACGTGGTCGGCCAGTCCGCCGCCGCGCTCGCCGCCTCGTCGATCCTGTTCAAGTCGAGCGACGCCACCTACTCGGCCACGCTGCTGGCGCAGGCCAAGTCGCTGTACGAGTTCGCGGACGACTACCGCGGTACCTACGACACCTGCATCCCGGACGTGACCAGCTACTACAAGTCGTGGTCGGGGTACTGGGACGAACTCGTGTGGGGCGCGATCTGGCTCTACAAGGCCACCGGCGACCAGGCGTACCTCACCAAGGCGATCGCGTACTTCCCGAACCTCGGCAAGATGAACCAGTCCACGACGCCGAAGTACAACTACACGATCAGCTGGGACGACACCACCTACGGCAGCTACATCCTGCTTGCCGAGCTGACCGGCGACCAGCAGTACATCGACGACGCCGAGCGCAACCTGGACTGGCTCACCACGGGGTACGCCGGCACCCGCCCGACGTACACGGCCGGTGGTGAGGTGCAGGTCGACACCTGGGGGCCGGCGCGGTACGCGGCCGACGCGGCCTTCACCGCGCTGGAGTTCAGCAACTACCTGAAGTCCAAGGCGACCGACACCGCACGGCAGAAGACCTACCACGACTTCGCGGTACAGCAGATCAACTACATCCTCGGCGACAACCCCAACCATGAGAGTTACGTGGTCGGCTTCACCAACTCGGGTACCAACACCAAGTGGCCGCAGTACCCGCACCACCGCACCGCGCACGGGTCCTGGGACCAGAGCATGACCGACCCGGCGAACACCCGGCACATCGCCTACGGCCTGCTCGTCGGCGGCCCGACCAGCGGCACCGACGCGTTCACCGACGACCGCCAGACAGTACCAGCAGACCGAGGGCGCGCTGGACTACAACGCACTCTTCTCCGGCACGCTCGCCGAGCTGGTGGGCGAGTACGGCGGCACGGCGCTGGCGAACTTCCCGGCGAAGGAGAGCCCGGACGGGCCGGAGATGTACGTCGGCCGCCTCGATCAACCAGGCCGGTACCAACTTCATCGAGATCAAGTCGCAGGTCTACAACAAGTCCGGCTGGCCGGCGCGCGATCTCGTGAACGGGCACCTGCGCTACTACTTCACCCTCGACGCCGGCGATGACCGCGCAGCCAGGTGACCGCGACGCTGGTCTACCACGAGTGCGGCAGCGTCTCGATCAAGCAGTTCAGCGGCTCGACCTACTACGCCGACATCGACTGCACCGGGCAGCACATCGCCCCGGCCGGCCAGTCCGCGTGGCACCGGGAGAACCAGTTCCGGATCACCTTCCCGGCCGCGCACGACTACACCAAGGACTGGTCGTACGCCGGAGTCGGGCGCGGCGGGCACCACGCCGGTGACGGTCAACAACATCGCGATCTACGACGGTACGACCAAGGTCTGGGGTAACGAGCCGGGTGCCGCTCCGGTGGTCACCCCGCCGTCCGCGCCCGGTACCCCGGTGGCCAGCAACGTCACGGCGACCGGTGCCACGCTCACCTGGACGGCGGCGACCGCGGGTACCAATCCCGTTGCGCGGGTACGACGTCTACCAGGTCGGTACCACCGACACGAAGGTGGCCACGACGACCGGCGCGCTGACCGCGGCGGTCAGTGGGCTCACCGGGAGTACCGGCTACCAGTTCTACGTGGTGGCCCGGGACAGCGCGGGCAACGCCGGAGCCAAGTCGGCGAGTGTCAGCGTGACCACCACCGCTCCCCCGGCGAACACCCCGCCGGGCGCCCCGGGTACCCCCGTCGCCTCCAACACCACCTCGACCGGCACGACGCTGAGCTGGACCGCGTCCACCGCGGGCACCAGCCCGATCGCCAAGTACGTGGTCTACCGGGGCACCACCGCGCTCGGCAGTACGGCCAACGGAACGACCACGACACTGGCGCTCACCGGACTGACCCCGAGCACCGCGTACACCCTGTACGTGGTGGCCCAGGACAGTACCGGCGTCCAGTCGGCGCACTCGGCAACGGTCAGCGTCACCACGCCGGCCGCACCCACTGCCGGCGCCTGCCAGGTCACCTACTCGGTCAACGACTGGGGCGGCGGCTTCACCGGCACGGTGACGATCAAGAACACCGGGACGGCCGCGATCAGCGGCTGGACGCTGGGCTTCAGCTTCGCCGGCAACCAGACGGTGAGCCAGGGCTGGTCGGCCACGTGGAGCCAGAGCGGCAAGACGGTCACCGCGACCAGCCTGTCCTACAACGGCGCGCTGGCGCCGGGGGCGAGTACCAGCATCGGGTTCAACGGCGCGTACTCGGGCACCAACCCGGCGCCGACCAGCTTCACCGTGAACGGAGTCGGCTGCGGCTGACCGCGCCACCCCGTCCGTGGACGGTGGTACCCGGGCCGCCACGCCCCGGTACCACCGTCGCGGCCATCCTGCCGAACGTCGGCGGCGAGTGGAGGAGATCGTGCGGATGGCTGGCGGACGTACCCGCACCGATAGCGTCGGTGGCCGGGTGTGGGGCAGACTCGCAGGCATGACGCCGTTGTCCACCGGCATGCCCCTTGCCGAGCGCTACCTGCTCCTCGAGCAGCTCGGCGCCGGTGGGATGTCGGTGGTGTGGCGCGGCTTCGACGATGTACTCGGCCGCCCGGTCGCGGTCAAGGTGCTCTCCGCCCCAACCGCCGCGGATCCGGCATTCCGGGCCGCGATCCGCACCGAGGCGCGCGCCTCCGCACGGCTGTCCCACCCCAACATCACCCAGGTGTACGACTACGGCGAAGCCACGCTGCCGGACGGCCCGACCGTGTCGTACGTGGTGATGGAGCTGCTCGACGGGCAGACCCTGGGACAGCGGCTGATCGGCGGCGCACTGCCGTGGCGGGAGGCGGTACACATCGCTGCCCAGGTCGCACAGGCACTCGCCGCCGCGCACCGGCGGGGCATCGTGCACCGCGACATCGCCCCGGCCAACGTGATGCTCACCGCGACTGGGGCGAAGGTACTCGACTTCGGCATCGCGGCACTGGCCGGCGGGCGGGGCGACCCGGACGGCGGCGGCCTGCTCGGTACTCCCGCCTACGTCGCGCCGGAGCGCCTCGACGACGCACCGGCCGCGCCAGCCGCCGACGTGTACGCCCTCGGCGCGCTCCTCTACGAACTGCTCACCGGCGAGACACCGGTACCCGCGAAGACGTGGACCGCACTGGCCGAGGCGTACCGGTCCGCACCGCAGATCGCGCCGCTACGGATCCCCGGGCTGCCACCGGAGGTACAGCGGCTGTGCATACGGTGCCTGGCCCCTGACCCAGCCGACCGACCAGGTACGGCCGAGGTGGCGCAGATCCTCCTCGACGCGCTCAACGAACCGGCCGCCGACCCGGTACCCGCCCCGCCACCGGCGCTGGCTGTCACCCAGTTCCTGCCCCGGATCGACGAGCGGCTGGCGGACGAGCGGCTGGACGAGCCACCGGCCCGTACCCGCAGGCCGGCTGTGCTGATCGGGCTCGCCGCACTGCTGCTGCTGATCGCCACCGCGCTGGTACTCGCCACCCTGGACGGCACCGGCAGCCCGGAGCGCGACACAGGTACCGTCGCGACCAGCCCCTTCCCCTCTGCCGCACTGCCCTCCGCCGGGTCGAGCAGCGCGCCGGCCAGCCCCACCGGCAACCCCGGCAGCCCGGCCGGCAAAGGCGGAGCGAGCGCGAGTACGGCGCCGAGTGTGACCGCCGTCGCACCGCTGCCGATCGTGGAGACGATGATCACCGACGTACAGACCTGCGCCGATGCCGGCTCGATCCGGGCGGACGTGGCACTCGATCTGGAGAATGTGCTGCACCAACTACGCGGCGAGATCATGTCTGAGCAACCGGTCGACTACGCGACGTGGTCGAGTCAGTTCCGGACCAAGATTTCGCTACGCGTAGGTGAACAGGGCATCACGGAGAGCTGTGCGAATCAATTACTGTCCCTTGTGGACCAGCTCAGTCACAGCACAGCGTAGTCGTACCAACACATCTGCCGATCGGTGGGCTTTGCGCCCGATGCCGGGGGGTCGTAGTCTCGTCCGGGTTACGGTCGCCTGGCCGGCCGATCACAATGGCGCTCCGGGTAGCTAGAGTCAGTTCCGGAACACACCGGAGGCCCCCGACAGCGGGCCTCCCGTGCTGAAGGGAGTGCGGTGTTGGTACACCCGGACGGGGCCACCGAACAGGTGCAGGCCACCCCGCGCGTACCGGCCCAGCGCACCGACCCGGACGCGCCGCAACCATCCCGACCACGGCACGCCGCACCCGACCTGACCGGCGAGTACCCGAGCCTCGCCGCTCCGCCGGCCGCCGCACCGCCGGCGAACGGGGCATCGGCGAACGGGGCGTCGGCGCTCATGCCCGAGCCGGTGTTCCCCGACACGCTCTACCCCGGACCCGCCGGCCCGCCGCCTGCCGTTCTGTCCCCCACGGTGCCTGCACCCACGGTGCCCGCCCCCCCAGTGCCCGCCCCCGTCGTGCCCGCCCCGTCCGTCCTGCCGGCCGTCCCGGTGTCGGCAACGCCGGTGTCGGCAAGCCCGGTGTCCGCAACGCCGGTGTCGGCAAGCCCGGTGTCGGCAAGCCCGGTGTCAGCGAGCCCGGTGTCCGGCGGTGCCGAGTTGGTCGGCCGCGAGGCGCCACCGCCGCGGGTACCACCGGACTACGGCTCGCTGCACGACGCGACCATGGTGCTGCCGGCCTTCCTCACCGGCAAGATCGATGTCGAGGACCTGCCCGAGCCCAAGACGAATCCGTCCGGCCGGCCGGACCCCACCGAGAAGCTCTCCGCGACCGAGCGCGGCATGCTGCTGTTCGTCGCAGCGCTGCTGGGCATCGGTACCATCGCCGTTGTTGCCGTGATGGGCATGGGGTTGACCACCGACCGGCCCAAGGCCACGCCGCCGAAGCCGCAGCCCGCCTCGGTCGCCGCGACCACGAGCCCGACCCCGAGTCCGACACCGTCGGCAACGCCCAGCCCTACCGTGTCGACCAAGCCGCCGGCCACCAAGCCCGCACCGCGGCTGCTCGGCTCGATCAACGGCCCGGGCACGCTCAACGACTTCTGCAGCAAGACCTGGCAGGCCGGCGCGACCGCGTACTTCGCCACCACCGGCGGCTGGACCTGCACCGCCAACCACCACACCAACAATGCCGTCATCGCACCCAACGGCGTGTGCCGCTGGCAGTACGGCGACAAGACGGCCTACACGGCTGCCGTCGGTACCGACCAGCTGCCCTGGAAGTGCTACACCTGAGCCGCGAGCGGCACCCGACCGGCCGGCGAAGCTAGCCGAGCCAACCCGGGCGTACCAGTCCGGCCTCGTACGCGAACACCACCAACTGTGCCCGGTCCCGCGCCCCGAGCTTGATCATCGCTCGGCTCACGTGTGTCTTCGCGGTCGCCGGGCTGACCACCAACCGCTCGGCGATCTCCTCGTTCGACAGCCCCTCGCCGACCAGCGCCATCACCTCGCGCTCCCGCTCGGTCAGTACCGCGATGGCCTGCGGGCTGCGCGGCGCGCGGGCGCGGGAGGCGAACTCGGCGATCAACCGGCGGGTCACCCCAGGCGAGAGCAGCGCATCCCCACCGGCCACCGCGCGTAGCCCGCGCAGCAGCTCGGCCGGCTCGGTGTCCTTGACCAGAAAGCCGCTGGCACCCACCCGCAGTGCCTCGAAAACGTACTCGTCGAGGTCGAACGTGGTCAGGATGATCACTTTGAGATCGGCCAGGGCCGGGTCGGCGGCGATGCGGCGGGTGGCCTCCAGCCCGTCGACACCGGGCATCCGGATGTCCATCAGGATCACGTCGGGGCGGGTACCCGCCGCCAGCCGTACCGCCTGCGCACCGTCCGAGGCCTCGCCCACCACCTCGATGTCGTCCTGGGCATCCAGTAGCGCCCGGAACCCGGCGCGTACCAGCGCCTGATCGTCCGCCAGCAGCACCCTGATCACGACGCCTCCCCAGCCTCTTCATCCACGACCGCCGGCTCGACCAAAGATGGCAGCGGGAGCCGGGCAGCCACCTGGAAACCGCCGGTGGGTACCGAGCCCGCGCTCAGTGTGCCGCCCAACGCCTCTGCCCGGGCCCGCATGCCGGCCAGCCCGTTGCCGTCAGCCGGTGCACCGGTGGCGCCGGTACCGTCATCCGCGACGACCACGGACAGCTCGCCGGGCAGGTACCCGATGGTGACCGTTGCCGTGGCCCCGTCCCCCGCGTGCCGGCGCACATTCGTCAATGCCTCACGCACGATGCGGTACCCGGCCCGGTCCACCTCCGGCGGCAGCGGCCGCTCCGTGCCCTGGGTCACCAGCCGGGCACCGGAGCTGTCCAGGAGTACCGACAGGTTGGCCAGGCTGGGTGCGGGGGCCCGGGGCGCCTGCTCGCCCTCCTCGGCGCGCAGCAGCCCGAGTACGGCGCGTACCTCGGCGAGCGCCTCGGAGCTCGCCGCCTTGATCGTCGTCAGCGCCACCCGGGCCTGCTCCGGACGGTCGTCCATCAGGTGCAGCCCCACACCTGCCTGCACGTTGATCAGCGACAGGTGGTGCCCCACCACGTCGTGCAGCTCCTGGGCGATGCGCAGCCGCTCGTCGCTGGTCTGCCGGCGCTGCTGCTCGGTTCGGGCCCGGGCCTGTTCGGCGCGGGTACGCCCGATCTCGGCCAGCGCGCTGGCCCGGTTGCGGAACGCCTCGGCGATGGCGAGCGTGAGCAGGATCCAGGCGCCCAGCGCGATCAGCCCGCCGAGGCTCGGGTTGGGCACGGCGTACCCGGCGTAGATGAATTTCCCGTCGACCGAGCCGACCAGTGCCACCACCGCGTACCCCAGGCCGGCCACCACCCAGGTGGCCGGCCGCTTGCCGGCGATGATGCCGCCGGCCAGCGCCAGGAAGGCCGCCAGGAAGAACGGGCCGCCGGGGAACGCCAGCAGGTAGTAGGTCAGGGTCAGGGCGACAACCACGACCATCGAAGCGATCCGGTACCGGCGGCGCGGCGCGAGTGCCAGCGCGCTCGCGACCAGCAGCCCGTACCCCAGCCAGCCCAGCGGGCGTACCAACCCCTGATCGTGCCGGGTGGCGATGAACGTACCGACCACCTGCACGAACGCCACGAACAGCGCCAGCCGCCGCCCCCGACTCCGCCGTCCCGAATCGCGCCCACCGCGCCCGCTACCGCCACGCCCCCAGGGGCCGCCCGGCGCCCACGGCGGCCCGTGCCCCCACGGGGGCGCACCCGCTGCGGGCGCTGCTGGTTCGGACGGTGTCGTCGGCACGCTGCCCACGGTAGTCAGCACGCCCCGTGCCCGCGTCAGCGCGGCGGACACCCCCGGGTACGCCCGTGGGAGTACCCACCCGCCGCGGGTACGCCCCCGGGCGACGGACAACAGCCGGCAGCCGGCCGACGACGTACCGCGCTGCGGCGCGCACGCTGGAGACCGGCCGCACTGAGGGCCGCGGTACAGACCCGGCCGGCACAGCCGGAACCGGAGACGAGGAGGCGTGTGATGACGCAGGGGGACGGTCCGGGGCGGATGCGGGCCTCGGATGACGAGCGCGAGCAGGTCGCCACGATCCTGCGGGCGGCGGTCACCGAGGGGCGGCTGAACCTGGAAGAGGGGGACGAGCGGCTGGCGAAGCTCTACGCCAGCCGGTTCCGGGACGAGTTGGGTCCGCTCACCCAGGACCTGCCGGACGGCGGGCGCCGGGCGCTGCTGGACACGCCTGAGATGGCTGCCATCTTCCGGCACCGGCTGCGGGTACACAGCGCGGGGACGCTGGCACTGGCCGGGCTGCTGGTCGGCGCGTGGGTACTCTCCGGCGCGCACTTCTTCTGGCCGCTGATCCCGCTGCTGTTCCTCACCTTCGGGCTGATGCGGCACTGGCGGCACCGGCACGCACCGTGGGGCCGCGGCCCGTGGGGGCGCGGGATGGCCAACAGCGGCGGCCCGGCCGGTAGCGGCTGGGACGGCGGCGACTGGCGCGGCGGCCCGCCGTGGGGGCGGCGCGGCTGGTAGCGCACCGGCGGGGTGAACGGGCGGGTCGCCGACCGACGGCGACCCGCCCGCTGCCGCTGTTTCCACTTCGGACATGCTGGTACCCGTTTGCCCGCGCCTGCGACAGTGGAGTCGTCCACGCGGGCGCCAGTTGACGCCAGCGCGCCGACCCCGGGAGTGCCACCGCAGATGATGGGACCGTCGCACGCGCTGTCCGGCGCGGCTGTCTGGCTCGCCGGCTCGTACCTGGCCGATCAGCTCCTCGACTACCACCAGCACCCGGTACAGCTCGCCGTGGGTACGGCCATGTGTGCCGGCGGCGCCCTCCTCCCCGACCTGGACATGTCCGGCCGGGTCACCCGTAACCGGGGTGGCGCGACGGTGGCACACACCTTCGGCGTGGTCTCGCTGTTCGTGGCCGAGTGCCTGGAGAAGCTGTCGCTGGGCATCTACAACCTCACCCGTACCCGCCGCGACCCGCACCTGCACAACGGGCACCGCACCTTCACCCACACGCTGCCGTTCAACCTGCTGGTCGGGTTCGGCGTCTTCCAGCTGTGCCTGCACTTCGGCAAGCGGGCGGTGATCCCGCTGCTGTTCGTCACCTTCGCGATGGCGCTGCGCGGACTGTTCGTACGGTGGTCGCACCGGGCCGGCTTCGTCATCGTGACGATCAGCGCGGGCGCGGCCGCGTACTGGGCCTTCGAGCGGCTCCCCGGCGACCGCGGCTACCCCGTCCTGGGCATCGCCCTGGGCGTCGGCGGCGTGGTGCACCTGCTGGGCGACATGCTCACCCCACACGGCTGCCCGGCGCTGTGGCCGATCCCGCTGGGCCGGCGGATGTGGCGACCGATCGGCATCCCGGACCGCATCTCCGTCGCGGTCGGCGGCCGGTTCGAGGTCTACGGCCTGCGCACGGCGTTCGTGGTCATCTCGTTCGCGGCCGGCTTCGCACTGCTCGCACCACAGCTGCTGGCGCGCTACAACCTCGAGTTCTAGCGGGTCACCCGGCCGGCGTGTGCTCGCTGCCGTCGGCCACGTCGTCGCAGGGCACCAGGGACAGCAGGTCGGTATGGGCGGTCAGGTAGGCCCGCTCGGCGACATCCCCGCTGGCCAGTACCGCCACCCCGGCCCAGTGGTCGCGGCCGAGCAGTACCGGATATCCCCGCCGCCCGCCATAGCTGGCCGCGCACAGTGACTTGCCACCCGCGCCGTCCACCAGCCGGCTGACGGCCGCCCCGGTCACCCCGGGCGTCTCCACCACGAGCAGCACAGCAGCCTGGCACTCGTTGTCCTGCAAGGCTTCCAGCCCGACCCGCAGCGACGAGCCGGAGCCGGTACGCCAGGACGGGTTCACCAGCACGCGTACCCCGTCCAGCCTCGCCTGCGCGCGCACGTCCGCGTCAGCCATGCCGAGTACCACCACCACCGGCGCGCAGCCTGCCGCGTGGGCCGCCGCGACCGCCCGGTCAACGAGCAGCTCGCCACCCACGCGGGCCAACGCCCTGGCTCCACCGAAGCGCTCGCCACCACCGGCGGCGAGCACGATTGCCGCGACCACGGTTGTGCTGTCCCTCCCGGACTCGACGGGTCGGGCCCATGCTTCCCCGGTGTCCCAGGCCCCGTCAAGCGTCTGTGCGGCGGGTCGCCGGCTCCGGGCAGGACCACTCCGGCCGGCGCCGGGCTCCGGACGCGACCAACCCGGCCGGCGCTAGGCTCCGGACATGACCACCCCGGCCAGTTGGCAGAAGACCACCCTCCTGCAGCACTCGCACTGCTCCTACTGCGGCACCGCGTACCCCGCCGGCGTCGGCTGGCCGCGTACCTGCGTGCAGTGCGAAGAGATCACCTGGAGCAACCCGATCCCGGTGGCCGTGGCACTGCTACAGGTACGCCAGCCGGACGGGCGGGTCGGCCTGGTCGTGGTACGCCGGGACATCGAGCCGGGGCGTGGCTTGCTGGCACTGCCCGGCGGTTTCATCGAGACCGGCGAGAGCTGGCAGGAGGCGACGGTACGCGAGCTGCGCGAGGAGACCGGCCTGCTCGCCGACGCCGACGACGTGAGCCTGGTATCGGTGGCCAGTACCCCCGGCATGTCGCTGCTCATCTTCGGCCTGCTGCCTGTCCGCGACGCGGCCGACCTGCCGCCGTCGACCCCCACCGAGGAGGCGACCGAGTGGCTGGTCATCACCCAACCGGCACCTTTGGCCTTCCCCACCCACGAGGCAGCTGTACGCACCTACTTCGCTTCGGCGTAGTTGTCGACCACGTGTACCCCCAGCGGTAGCCGCACCGGGCCGTCGCCGAACAGCAGCCGCCGGGCCTGCTCGCCGGCCTTCTCGACCGCCGCACCCACCTGCGCGGCCACCTGTTCGGGGCAGTGCACGATGACCTCGTCGTGCTGGAAGAAGACCAGTTCGGCACCGAGTGCCGGCAGGTGTGGGCGCAACAGCGCCATCAGCGAGGAGGCCCACTCGGCGGCGGTGGCCTGGATGACGAAGTTGCGGGTGAACCGGCCCCGGGCGCGTTCCCGTGCCCCGGTGGCCCGTACCCCGTCCTGCTCGGAGAAGTCCTGGAAGGCGGAGCTGGACGGCGGGCAGGTACGACCGAGCCAGGAGCGGACCAGTCCACCGCCTTCACCTGTGCGGGCGGCCCGCTCCACATAGGACAGTGCCGTCGGGTAGGAGTTGCGCAGCGTCGCCAGGGCCGGCGCGGCGGCGCCACCGGTCTGCCCGTACATGGCGCCGAGCAGCGCCACCTTCGCCTTCGCCCGGTCGCCGCCGAACGCCTCGGTGGCCAGTGCCGCGTACATGTCGCCGGCCCCGGCCGCCCGGGACATCCGCGGGTCACCGGAGACGGCGGCCAGGATGCGCGGCTCCAACTGGCCGGCGTCGGCGACCACCAGTTTCCAGCCCGGATCGGCGCACACCGCTCGACGCACGGCTCGCGGGATCTGCAGTGCCCCACCGCCCCGGGTGGCCCAGCGCCCGGTGACCACGCCGCCGGGTACGTACTCGGCGTGGAACCGCCCGTCGCGTACCCACTGCGCCCGCCAGGCCCAGCCGTGCGCGACCCAGATCCGGTAGAGCTCCTTGTGCTCCAGCAGCAGCGGTACCACCGGGTGCTCGACCTGGCGCAGTATCCAGGCCCGCGCGTTGGGTACCGTGATCCCGACCCGGGCCAGCGCGCGTACCACCTCGGCCGGCGACTCGGGGTGGATCCGTTGCCCGCCAAGGGCTTCGGCGATCTGCGCGGTCAACTCGGCGAGCCGGCGCGGCGGCCCCATCGGGGACACCTCACCGAGCAGCTCGCGCAGGATGTCGTCGTGCACGTCGGCGCGCCAGGGCAGCCCGTGGTGCCCCATCTCGGCCGCGATCAGCGCGCCCGCGCTCTCGGCCGCCACCAGCAGCCGGAACCGGCCGGGCTGCTCGGTCGCGGCGATGCGCTCCAGCTGGTCGCGGTAGACCTCGACGAGTGCGTCGAGCGGGTCGATGTCGGCGTCGACCGGCAGGGCCGGCGGTGTCGGGTCGAAGAGCACCGCCTGCTGCGCACCCGGCGGGGTGGGCGCGGCGAGGACCGGATCCGGGGGTACCGGCCGGCCGTGCAGCCGTGCCCAGGCCGCCGCCAGCGACTTCGGCTCCCCCCACCGACCCGAGTAGCCGAGCAGCAGTACCTCGGTCAGCTCGACGTCGTGGCAGCGCTCGACCCGGGCACCCGCCCGCAGCAGCGCCGGATAGACCTCGCCCGCACCGGCCCACAGCCACCGCGAGCCGGCGCCCTCCGCTTTGGCAAGCGCGACCAGATCCGCCACGTGGCGTACCGGGCCGGCCGGCTGCCCGTCGTCACCCACCTCGCGGACGCGCGCAGCGCCGGCCGTCACACCAGGACGGTGGTCGGGTACGACGGCGAGTGGCATACCCGCATTCAACCGCACCGCCCCGACACTCATCCCTGCTTGGCACCGTTGCCGGCAGGGATGAGGTCGGGGCGGGGCGGTGGTGCCGCTGGGACTGCGCTCACGAAAGAGGGCGACCGTAGAGGGGACGGCCTACTTCACCGAGCCGGCGGTGAGGCCGTTCTGGATCTGCCGCTGGAAGATCACGTACACGATGATCATCGGGACGATCGCGATGGTCAGCGCGGCGAACAGGCCCGGCCAGTCCGCCTCGTACCCGGCCGCCACGCTGATACCCGCGATGCCCTGGGTGAGTACCCACTTGTTCTGCGCACCCTCGCCCTGCAACAGCACGATCGGCAGCAGGTACTGGTTCCACTGGCCGAGGATGTTGAAGATGCCGATGCTGATGATGCCCGGTCGGGCCATCGGCAGCATCACCTGGAAGAACAGCCGGGTGTGCGAGGCGCCGTCCATGGTCGCCGCCTCGGCGATCGAGTTCGGCAGCGTACGGAAGAACGCGGTCAGGAAGAACACCGTGAACGGCAGCGAGTAGGCGATGTAGACCAGGACGAGTCCGCCACGCGAGTTCAGTCCGACATACGGGCCGAGTACGGGCAGCGTGCCCGCGTCCTTCACCACGTAGAACAGCGGCACGATCGCCAGGAACACCGGGAATGCCAGGCCGGCGACGAAGAAGTAGTACAGGAACCGGTTGCCGAAGAATTTGTACCGGGCGATCACGTAGGCCGCCATCGCACCGAGCAGCATCGTGAAGAACGTGCTGAACGCCACCACGACCACGCTGTTGAACATGTACCGGCCGATGTGGGCCTTGGTCCACGCCCGCCCGAACGCCGCGAAGGAGGGGTGGTGCGGAAGGGTGAACGGGCTGCTGTAGATCTCGTTCGTGGTCTTGAACGAGGCCAGCAGTACCCAGATCAACGGGACGATGATGAACAGCGCCCAGATCATGAGCACCACCTGGCCGAGGGCGCCGGTCACCCGACCACCCTCCGCCTTGCGGCGGCTCGGCTGGGACCGGTGCCCGACGGCGGCGCGCGGGACGGACTGGCGCGGTACTTCGTAGGTGTCTGTCGTCATGATCGGATCCTCAGTACTCGATCTGTTCGCGGCGGGTGGTCCGCATGATCAGCGCCGCGAAGCTCAGCGTCATGAAGAACAGCGCGACACCCATGGCCGATGCGTACCCGACCTTCGAGTAGCGGAAGGCGTTCAGGTAGATCTGCTCGGAGAGCACGGTGGTGGCACCGTCCGGCCCACCCTGGTCGATGGAGAGCACGTTGACCAGAGCGAACAGGTCGAACGCGGCAACTCCGAGGTAGACCCAGGCCACCTGGATGGTGTCCCGCAGCAGCGGGATGCTGATCCGGAAGAACATGGTCACCCGGCTCGCCCCGTCCAGCGCCGCTGCCTCGAACAACTCGCCTGGCAACGAACTCATCGCCGCCGAGAACAGCACCACGTAGAAGCCGGTGGACTGCCACACCGCGACCGCGAGGATCGACCAGAAGGCGAGGTGCGACTCGCTGAGGAAGCCGACCGGCTGGATGCCGAACTTCAGCAGGATCCCGCCGATCAGGCCGGTGCCGTCCGGCCGGTACACCGTCTGGAACAGCACGCCGATGATCGGCACGGCCAGGACCTGGGGGAGGAAGAACACCACCCGGTAGAACTTCGACCCCCAGACCCCGGACGCGATGCCGCTGCGCGTCTTGCCCCCGACGTTCAGCATGAACGCCAGGAACAGGGCGATAACGATAGTGACCACGGGCAGGACAAGCAGAGCCCACAGGTTGTGCTCGACAGCCGGCCAGAACTTGTCGTCGACCGTGAACAACGTTTTGAAGTTGTCGAAGCCGACGTTGACTGGTGCGCCGAAACCGCTCCAACGTGTCAGCGAGAGCTGGAACGCCTGGGCAAACGGTCCAATGACGTAGACCGAGTACAACACCACAGGCAATACCAGGAACCCGATGATGAAGGGATACTTGCCGTGCCGCATGGTCGCTACCGTTCCGCTCAGCGCGAGTACTTCTGGATGGACGAATCCTTCTTGATGGCGTCCGCCTTGGCCTGCATGCGGGTGCAGAACTTGTCGGCGGTACCGCCCTGGTAGAACAGCTCGTTGGTGGCCGCCCGCAGCTCGGTGTCGAGCTCGGCGTACCAGCCGTCGAACCGGTAGTTGAACGTCGACTTCGCGGCGTTCAGCGCGGTGCTGGAGCTGGTCAGGCCCGGCGGCAGGGTGAGCCCGTCGGAAGCGCCCTGAACCGAGGTCAGCGAGCCGGTCTGCTCGGTGAAGCCCTTGGCGCCAGCCTTCGACAGCATCTGGCGCAGGTACTCCTCACCGCCCTTGGGGTTCTTGCCCTTGGCGGCGACGATGAAGCCCTCACCCGCGGTGGCGAAGACGGCCGAGGCGTCCAGCTTGTCAGAGCTGGTCAGCGACGGTACCGGCATCATCGCGTAGTTGAAGGTGGCCGGCGTGCTGGCCTTCTGCTCGTTCTCCAGCCAGTTACCGCTGGGGTAGAAGGCAACCTGGTCCTGGTCCTGCTTGAGCTGAACCTCGGTGTGGCGCAGGCCCAGGAAGGCCTTGTCGGTGTACTTGGCACCGATCGCGGCCCAAGCCGTCGCGGCCTGCTTGACCGCGTCGGCCGTCCAGGCACCGTCGGCCAGGTTGTCGATGTTCTTCAGGATGTCGTCGCCACCGAGCTTGGCAGCCGACGACAGGATGACGAGGTACTGGTAGTACGCGGCGTTGGCACCGGCGTAGCCGTACGGCGTGATGCCGGCGGCCTTGATGGTGTCCAGCAGCGCGGTGAAGTCCGCCCAGGTCTTCGGGGCGGTCCAGCCCTTGGTCTGGAAGAGCTTCGCGTTGTACCAGATGCCGTAGACGGTGAACACGTAGTTCATGACGTACGGCTTGCCGTTGAACAGGCCGGAGTCGACCGTGCCGGGCACCAGGGTGTCCTTGACGGTCTTGCTCGCGTCATCCACCGACGGGGCGGCGAACAGGTCCGACAGGTCCTGCAGCTGCCCGGCCTGAACCAGGGCGCCGTTGTCCATGAGCTTCGAGCCCGAGTTGTCGATCACGTCCGGCGGGGTACCACCGGAGAACCGGGGCTGCAGGACGGTCGAGATCTCCTCGGCCTTCGACTCGGTGACAGTGGCGTTCGGGAACGCCTTCTTGTACAGCGGGACGTGTACGTCGGTGGCGTACTTGTCGCCGTAACCGCCGTTGAAGATTACGACCTCGAGCGGGGCAGACGCGTCGACGCCCAGCGGGTTGGTCGAGCTCTTCGCGCCGGTCGCCGTCGTGGTCGGCTTGTCACTCCCGGAAGCACAGGCGTCCAGGAAGCCCACCGCGGGGATTGCCAGCACGCTGACAGCCGCGGCGCGTCGCAGGATAGTCCGCCGGGACAGGTCCGACTTACCGGACTCGCCCATGGCGGGGGATTCGGGGGAAAGGGTCATCTCTTCTCCTCGGTTTCGGGTCAGGCACCACGCCGGATACGACCGGCGTAGCGCGACTCGAGGGATTGGTTGTGCTCGTCCCCGCCGGGGACGTTCGCGGAGAGGTAGATCGGGGGTACCTCACCCGCAGCCTGGAGCTGCCGGACGACCTCGATGACCAGCGACTGCCCCAACAGGGCTGCCGTGATCGAGGAGACCGCGCCGACCGTGCCACCGCTAGGCAGCGGTAGCAGTGCGTCGCCGTACGGTGCGCCGTTGTCCAGCACCACGTCGGCGACCTCGGCCAGTCGCTTGCCGCTCGGGTGCCGTGGCGTCACCCGAGCCGTATGCGCTGCCGAAGTAATGGCGATCAGATGGTGCCCGCGCTCCTTGACCAGCAGCGCGAACTCCACGATCGAGTAGTTGATGCCCGACTGCGAGGCCACCACGAAGATGTCCGCGGGCCGGGGCTGCGCCAGCTCGTACACCCGCGCGGCGACACCGGCCTCGTGCTCGAGCTTGCCGTCGTGTACCAGCTCCCGGTCGGCGTCGCCGTACACGACCAGGTCCCGCAGGGCGAGCTTGTTGGTCGGTACCAGCCCGCCGGCCCGGCCGGCCAGCTCCATCGCCACCGACTCGGAGTGGCCGGTACCGAAGCTCTGCACCACACCACCGGCGCGCAGCGCGGCGACCACGAGCTTCGCGGCTGCCGCCAGCTGGTCGGTGCTCTCCCCCGCGACCTGGTCCACCAGGTCCCGGACGGCGGCGACGTAGGCCTGGGTACTGACGCTCACGCTGCCGCCTCCTTGGTCGCCCAGTGCCCGGCGACCGCCTTGGCGGTCGCCTGGAAGGCCGCGTGCGAGCGGTCGTGGGTGCGCTGTGCCACCGCGATGTAGAGCAGGTCCAGGACGACCAGCTGCGGGTGCCGGCCGGAGAGCGCGTCCGGCCGGAAGGTCGTCGCCTGCATGGCGTGTACCAGGGCGATGTCCGCGACATCGGCCAGTGGGGAGCGCGGCGAGCTGGTCAGCGCGATGGTGACGGCGCCGCTGCTGCTCGCCTCGGCGAGCATCTCGATCGTCTCCCGGGTCTGGCCGCTGTGCGAGATACCGATCGCGACGTCGCCGGCGCGCAGCAGGGCGGCGCTGGCCAGCCCGTTGTGCACGTCGGTCCAGGACCACGAGGCCAGCCCTATGCGGTGCAGGCACAGCTGCAGCTCGGCGCCGACCAGCGCGCTACCGGAGATGCCGTAGATGTCGACCCGGTGCGCGGCGGCGACCGCGTCGGCGGCCCGCTCCACGGCGCCGAGGTCGAGGAGGGCGGCGGTCTCGGCGAGGGCCCGGGTGTCGGCCGCCATGATCTGGCTCAGTACCCGCTCCAGCGGGTCGGTGGGCTGGATCTCCCGGCCGATGTCAACGGTCCAGCCGGCTGCCCGAGCTGCCCGGCCGGTCTCCCCGGCGATGGACAGCCGCAGGTCGGCGTAGCCCTCGAAGCCCAGTGCCCGACAGAACCGGGTGACCGTGGCCGGTGAGGTACCGCTGCGCTCGGCCAGCTCGACGATGGTCGCCCGGGCCGCGCCGGCCGGGTCCGCGAGTACCTGCTCGGCGACCCGCTGAAGGGCGCCGGTGAACTCGGGCAGTTGGCTACGCAGCCGTCCCAGGAGGCTACCCGTGACGCGCGGCGCGTCTACGTCGGTCATCCGTCGCCTCCTTCCGGCAAGGTTCTTAACTGTCGCTGGTAAAACTTCTTACTGCGGGCCCCTAACTGTCAACAACCTTGTCAGAAGTTTTCACAGTCGTTACCAACGCCGGAGCATGGGAGCGCGACCGGCGGGGGACCCGGTCGCGCTTGCGAAGGCTACCTGCCAAAACCTCGATCGACACCCACCAGATGGCATCTGAACTGGGAAAACGCCCTCAGCAACGCACGAATTGGCGACGTCGAACGGCCGCGCGGAGTACCGCGCGGCCGTCCTGGTTCGGCAGTGAATGTCCTCGGCTCCACCGGGCGCAGCCTGCGGGGCAGCCGAATCTCGGTAAAAGTTTCGCTGGTCGGCCGGACTACGGACCGAACCGGCCAGTTGTGGTCGGGCCTAGTTGCCGGTCGGGCTCTGCCGTGGGTGGGGCTCAGTTGTGGGTGGGGAAGCCCAGGCTCACGCCGCCGTGCGACGGGTCCAGCCAGCGGCTGGTGACCACCTTGCCGCGGGTGAAAAAGTGCACGCCCTCGGCGCCGTGCGCGTGGGTGTCGCCGAAGAGGGACGCTTTCCAGCCGCCGAACGAGTAGTAGGCCATCGGTACCGGGATGGGTACGTTCACCCCGACCATCCCGACCTCCACCTCGTACTGGAAGCGGCGGGCCGCCCCACCGTCGTTGGTGAAGATCGCCGTACCGTTGCCGTACCGGGAGGCGTTGACCAGGGCCAGCGCCTGCTCGTAGGAGTCGACGCGCAGCACGCCCAGCACCGGACCGAAGATCTCGTCGGTGTAGATCGACATGCCGGTACCCACGTGGTCGAAGAGGGTCGGACCCAGCCAGAAGCCACCCGACTCGCCGGCCGGCGTGATCTCCCGCCCGTCCACCACCAGCCGCGCACCGGCCTCCACGCCAGCCGACAGGTAGCCGACCACCCGGTCCCGGTGCGCCGCGGTGACCAGCGGACCCATCTCGCAGGACGGGTCGCGCCCGTCGCCGGTGCGGATCGCCGCCATCCGCTCGACGATCTTGCCGACCAGTTCGTCGCCGACCGGGTCCACGGCCACCACGACCGAGATCGCCATGCACCGCTCCCCCGCCGAGCCGAAGCCGGCCGAGACCGCCGCGTCGGCAGCCAGGTCCAGATCCGCGTCCGGGAGTACCACCATGTGGTTCTTCGCCCCGCCCAACGCCTGGACGCGCTTGCCCGCCCGGGTACCGCGCTCGTAGACGTACTTGGCGATCGGAGTGGAGCCGACGAATGAAACAGCGGCGATGTCGGGGTGGTCCAGAATGGCGTCGACCGCCTCCTTGTCACCGTGCACCACGTTGAACACGCCGTCCGGCAGGCCCGCCTCGGCAAACCACGAAGCAAGGAGTACGGCCGCCGACGGGTCCTTTTCACTGGGCTTGAGGATCACCGCGTTGCCGCAGGCCAGCGCGAGTGGTACGAACCACAGCGGCACCATCGCCGGGAAATTGAACGGCGAGATCACGGCTACCACACCGAGTGGCTGGCGGATCGAGTACGAGTCGACTCCGGTCGATACGTTTTCGGAGAACCCGGAGCGCAGCAGAGTACCGATGCCGCAGGCGTACTCGATGACTTCCAGACCGCGCTGCACCTCGCCGGCCGCATCACCGAGTACCTTGCCGTGCTCCGCGGTGATCGCCGCCGCCAGCTCGCCGCGCCGGGCGTTGACGATCTCCCGGATCGCGAACATGACCGCGGTGCGCTTGGCCACCGAGGCGTCCCGCCAGCCCTTCGCCGATGCCCGAGCCGCCGCGACGGCCGTCGCTACGTCATCCGCCGAGGCCAGGTCCACATGCCCGCTGACCTGCCCGGTCGCCGGGTCGAAGAGTTCACCCTGCCGGGCGGCGCCGGCCGTCCACGGCTTGCCGTCCACGAAGTGGGTAACGATTTTCACGGTTGTACCTCGCTGTCTACCGTTTCCGCGTCTACCACGGCTATGGCGCTGAGCAGGATGTCCGCGCCCTCGCGCGCCTCGTCCTCGGTCAGCGTCAGCGGCGGCCCCATCCGCAGCGTGTTGCCGTACAGGCCACCCTTGCCGACCAGCAGGCCCAGCCGCTTGCACTCCTCGAAGACCCGGCCGGTGGCGTACGCGTTGGGGTTGTTGGTACCCGGCTCGACCAGTTCGATGCCGAGCATCAGCCCCTTGCCCCGGATGTCGCCGACGATGCCGAAGCGCTCGATCGCCGGGCGCAGCGCGGCGTGCAGCAGCGCACCGGTACGTGCGGCGTTGCCCTGCAGGTCGTGCTCCAGCAGGTAGTCCAGTACGGCCA
Organism: uncultured Actinomycetota bacterium; assembly: GCA_963850915.1. Taxonomy (GTDB): domain Bacteria; phylum Actinomycetota; class Actinomycetes; order Mycobacteriales; family Micromonosporaceae; genus CAVTWH01. The sequence continues at coordinate 522,707 of CAWKND010000014.1, read as the reverse complement.
CGCCACCGGCCGTGGCGATCGGGTTGCCGCCGAAGGTGGAGAACGAGATGCCCGGTACCGCCTCCATCACCTCGGCCCGGCCGACCACGCCGGCCAGTGCCAGCCCGTTGCCGATGCCCTTGGCGAAGGTCAACAGGTCGGGGATGACGCCGTGCGCCTGGTAGCCCCAGAAGTGCTCGCCGGTGCGCCCCCAGCCGGTCTGTACCTCGTCGGAGATGTAGAGCGCGCCCTGCTCGTCGAGGACCTTGCGGTAGGCGGCGAAGAGTCCGTCCGGGCCGTGTACGAAGCCGCCGACGCCCTGGATCGGCTCGGCGATCAGTGCCGCCACGTCGCCCATCGTCTGGGTGATGAGGATTTCCCGCAGGTCGGCCACTGCCGCCTCGATGTGCTGCTCGTCGTTCAGGCCGGCGAGCAGCCCGCGCTTGCGGTCACCCGAGTGCAGGTAGCTGACGTTGAGCGGGTTCAGCGACGAGGCGGACCAGGCGCGGTTGCCGGTGATGCCCATGGTGGCATAGCTACGGCCGTGGTAGCTGTTGCGTACCGCGAGGATCTGGTTGCTGCGCCGGAAGCCGGTCGCCATCAACAGCGCGGCCTCGTTGGCCTCGGTACCGGAGTTGGTGAAGAACACCCGCGCGTCCGGGATGCCGGACAGCCGGGCGATGCGTTCGGCCAGCTCGACCTGGTTACGGATGAGGTACAGCGTGGAGGTGTGCAGGATGCCGGTACGCAGCTGCTTCTCGACCGCCTCGCGGATCTCCGGGATGTCGTAGCCGATCATGTTGGTCAGCACGCCACCGAAGAAGTCGAGGTAGCTGCGGCCGGCCGAGTCGGTGACCCGCCGGCCGGAGCCGGCGACGATCTCGATGGGTTCGGCGTAGTAGATCGGCATCCAGGACGGCATGACCGCCTGGTGCCGCGCCCACAGGTCATCGGTGGTCACGCTGTTCAACCCCTTGCTGGTACCGACGGAATTGCCCTGACGGTCCCATCCTGCACCCGCTGGTACAAGTGACACTCTGCCGGGCCGGCAGCACCATGCCTGACACAGCGTCAAGCCCGGGCCCTTCCCGGTGGCGCGGAGTGGCCGGCCACGGTCACCCGGACGGGTGAAGGGTGTGCCAGGTGTGCGGTGCCGGCGAACGCCTGTGGCTGATGTGGCGTAACTGGCCATGAGGGCGTTTTGTCGCCACCGTCGCTGAGAGGTATCTATGCAGAAGAAAATCCGTTTCGGCCTGAGCGCTGTCGCGACCGGAGCGCTGGTGCTACTGGCCGCGAACCCGGCACACGCGGCCCTGCCGACACCGCACTTCACCCAGGTCAACCAGGTCGCCGACCAGCCCGGCAAGGCCAACATCCCGGACGCGAACCTGGTCAACGCCTGGGGCCTGGCACTCTCCCCGACCAGCCCGCTGTGGTCGGCCAACAACGGCACCAACACCGCGACCCTCTACTCCGGCGGGCTGGGTGGCGCGCCGGTCGCCAAGGTCGGCCTGACCGTTGCCATCCCCGGCGGCGCGCCCACCGGCCAGGTCTTCAACGACACCACCGATTTCGTGGTGCACGTGGGCGCCAATTCGGCACCCGCGACCTTCATGTTCGTCAGCGAAGGCGGGCAGGTGACCGCGTGGAGCGGCCCCATCTCGGGTACCAACGCCTCGATCGTCGGGCACGACAACGGCGCCATCTACAAGGGAATGGCGCTGCTACATGCGAGTACCGGCAACTACCTGCTGGCCACCGACTTCCACCACGGTCGGGTGGACGTGTACGACAACGGGTTCCAGCTGGTGCACCCGACCGCCCTGACTTTCAATGACCCGACGCTGCCCAAGGGGTACGCACCGTTCAACGTGTTCGTGGTCGGCGACAAGGTGTACGTGAGCTATGCCAAGCAGGACGCCGACAAGGAGGACGAGGTGGACGGCGCCGGCCTGGGCTTCGTTGACGTCTACACGGTCGACGGGTACCACTCGCACCCGGTCCGGCAGCGCATCGCCAGCCGCGGCCCGCTCGACGCGCCGTGGGGCATGACGATCGCTCCGGCCAGCTTCGGCAAGTTCGCCGGCGCGCTGCTCGTCGGCAACTTCGGCGACGGGCACATCCTGGTATTCAAGAACGGCCAGTTCCTCGGCGCGCTGCGGGACGCGACCAACCACCGTATCCACATCGACGGGCTCTGGGCGCTGCTGCCCGGTACCGCCTCTACCGGCGGGGTGGGCACGCTGTGGTTCAGTGCCGGCCCGGTACATGAGTCGCACGGCCTGGTCGGTCAACTGATCCCCACCGTCTAGACCGCGTCCTGCCCCGGTGGTCAGCTCGCCCGCCGGGGCAGTGCGGGCTCAGGTGTCCCGGATGGCGTCCAGGGCGAGCAGGGCCACGTGCAGGGACAGGCAGGCATCCACCGAGTCGAGATCCACGCCGAGTACCCGGCCGATGCGCGCCAGCCGCTCGTAGAACGCCGGCCGCGACAGGTGTGCCAGCCCGGCGGCCGCGGACTTGTTCCGCCCGGACTCCAGGTACGCCCGGAGCGAGCCGAGTAGCTGCTCCCGGGGGTGCTTCGCGTCGTACGCCAGTAGCGGCCCCAACTCGCGCTCCACGAAGGTCTGTACCCGCGGCTCGTCCCGCAGCAGGTGCAGTAGCCCGACCAGCCCGACGTGCGGCAGCCGGTAGACCGGCACGTCCCGCCGGTCGTGCCGGGCCGCGTCGGCCACCTGCCGGGCCTCGACCAGCGACCGGCGCGCCTCGCGCGGGGACAGCACCCCGGAGCCGGCGGCGATCACCACGGCCGGCCGGCCGCGGCGCAGCGCCGTGGAGAGCGCCGCCAGCGCCGCGTCCTCGTCGTCGCCGGGGCGCAGCGCCAGCAGCGCGCCCACCGAGTGCTCGTCGATTCCGCTGGCCAGGCCGGTCAACTTGGCCTCGCGCAGCGCCTGGGACACGGCTTCGGCGAGGTCGCGCAGCCGGGCCTGGGCAGCCTCACCGCCCAGGAGTTCGGTGTCGTCACTGCGGTGCCGGATCACCACACCGACCAGCTGCCGGCGCTCCAGCGGTACCCCCAAGGCCTTGGCCCGGACCACCACCTCGTCGACCGGCCGGGTGTGGTCGAGCAGCGCGGACAGCACGCTGCGGTGTACCTGCCGCTCCAGCCCCTCGGCATCGCGCCGGATCAGCCGGCCCAAGGCCAGCGTGGACGCGGCCCGCTCCAGCAGGATCGTCAACCGGGTCGGCGGCGGCTCCGGGCCCGACCAGCGCAGCAACAGCCGGCCCCAGTCCTGGCCCCGGGCGCCGACCGTGGTGACCAGCCAGGCGGTGTCCGGGTCGAAGCCGGTCCGACCGGCCGGCGCGATCCGGCGCGAGTGCGCCTCCCAGTCGTGCAGCAGCAGGTCGGCCCGGTCGCCCGCGCTGTCATAGGCGAGCACCTGCCGGGACAGGTTCTCCAGCACCACCGGCCCGCCGCCCAGGCTGGCCGCCTGGGTCACCACCTCGGCCGGCTCGGCGCCCTCGACGGACAATTCGGTGAAGCGCTGGTGGATCTCCTCGGTGGCTCGCAGCTCGGCCAGCTGGGCATCCACGATCAGCGCGTGCACCGCCTCGGTGATCTGCACGAACGGGGTGGCCCGGCGTAGCTCGACCAGGACCAGCCCGTGCTTGGCCGCCGCGGTCACCATCGGCCGGGGCAGCGAGCCGGTGAACCGCCGGCCCAGCTCCACGAAGAGCCCGACCACCGCCACCTCGGCCAGCTCGGCGATGAACGCGCGTACCCCGGCGTCGTCCGGTGGCAGCCCGATGCCCGTGGTGAGTACCAGTTCACCGCCGCGCAGCAGGGAGGCGATGTCGGGTACCTCGGAGGAGTGCACCCAGCGCACCGGCCGATCCAGGTGCGCCTCGCCGGCCACCACCCGGGGCGCTCCGTTGCGTACCGGCGCGAGGCTCAGTACCTGGCGGACGCTCGGGAAGACGGTGCTCACCTGCCCGTCACCCAGCTGGTCACCGGCAGACCTCGTAGCAGGCGACGGCGGCGGCCGCGGCGACGTTGAGCGAGTCGACGCCCCGGTGCATCGGGATCGCCACCCGCTCGTCACTGGCCCGCAGCGCGTGCTCGGACAGGCCGGGGCCTTCGGCACCGAGCAGCAGCGCCGGCCGCGCCCGCTGGGCCGCGGTCAGCTCGGCGATCGGTCGGGCACCGGCCGCCGGGGTCAGTGCCAGTACGCTGAAACCGTTGCCGCGTACCATTTCCAGCGCGTCCGGCCAGGGCTCCAGCTTGGCGTACGGGACGGCGAACACCTCGCCCATGCTGACCCGTACGCTGCGCCGGTAGAGCGGATCGGCGCAGGTCGGGGAGAGCAGTACGGCATCCATGCCCAGTGCCGCCGCACCCCGGAAGATCGCGCCGAGATTGGTGTGGTTGTTGACGTCCTCCAGGATCACCACGCGCTTGGCGTCCTTCAGTACCCGCTCCGCGTCGAGCAGCGGCTTGCGGTGGAACGAGGCGAGGATGCCGCGGTGCACGTGGAAGCCGGTCGTCGCTTCGAGCAGCTGCTGGGTGGCCGCGTAGACCGGGGCGTCGGTGGCGGGTACCTGCCCGACCCGCTTGGCGTCCACGAGTACCGAGCGCAGCCGGTACCCGGCCCGCAGTGCCCGACCCAGTACCAGCTCACCCTCGGCGATGAACAGCCCGTGCGGTGGCTCCCAGCGGGTACGCAGCTCGACGTCGGTGAGCGCCCGGTAGTCGGCGATGCGCTCGTCGTCGGGGTCGGTGATCAGGACAGCCTCGGGCACACCCGTATTCTGCCCGGGTCCGTGCCGCTGTTGCCCCGGCCGGCCCCGCTTATGCCGCGAGCGTGCCCTCGGGGGTCAGGCGGGTGGCCGTCCAGCCCAGCCCGATGCCGGCCGCCAGCAGCAGCATTGCACCCAGTACCGGGAGCATGTGCAGGACGAAGCCGCCGAGGTACAGCAGCGGCGCGGAGATGATCAGCAGTACCCCGTCGGCGCGCTGCAGTACCCGCGAGCGCCACACCGCCACCCCCACCAGGATCCAGGCAAGGGTCAGCGCGCAGGCGCCGGCGAGTACCACCACCGAGCCGGTACCGCCGCGCAGCTGCGCGTTGATTGCCACCCGGGACAGCTCGCCGTGTACCAGTGCGGTACGGGCGGCCTCCTGGCGGACCACCAGGGTACCCACCTCGGGCAGGAGTACCGCCGCCCCGGCGATGCCGAGGATCAGTCCCGCGGCCGCCAGCCGCCGGCCGCGTACCCCGGCCAGTAGCGCGGTGATCCCGATCAGCGCGACCAGCCCGAAGAAGGCGGCGCCGGCCGAGTAGGTCAGGTGCGCCGGGCTGAACCGCTCGTCGTCGAGGTAGCGCGCGTAGTGCGCCCGGTCGGTGGAGAACGCCGGATCCCGGTGCAGTACGCCGAGCCCGGCGAGGATGGCGTAGATCGGCAGCGCCCAGACGGCGTACCGGCCGAACCGGCGCAGCGTCTGCGCCCAGCGCGCCGTGGGCGTGACCGGGTTGACTCGGCGCGCGCTGACCCGGTGCGGGGCCTGGACCGCGCGCTCCATCCGGGCATCTCCGGCCTGGGTCATCGCGCCCACCTCCTGTCGTGGTGGTCTGATGGTGACAGGAGAATGTGAGACTTGATGGCGTTTTGCCCCGCCGTCCACCGATAGCCGTGTCCCGCTGGGCCACGACCGCGGCGCCCCGCTGGCAGCAGCTGCGGCCGCGCAGCCCGGCCTCACGCGCGGACGACGCCCGCACCACGCGACGCGGGAGCGGGCCTCCGCGCGCGGACGACGCCCCACCACGCGACGCGGGAGCGACAGGTCCGCAGGCGGGAGCCGGACAGCACGCTGCCCGCCCGGTAGACCAGCCCGGCCGGGCAGCGTCGGCAGCGGCCGGTTACGCGCCTTCGCGCTCCTCCACGGTCTGGTCGCCGAGCAGGTCGGTGGCGGTGACCTTGCTACCGACCGGCAGCCCGAGCAGCGCAGACTGCTCGGTCTCGGCGGCCAGTTTCTGTGCCTCGGCGAGCGCCTCGTCGAGCGCCGCCCTGGACTCCTCCGGCAACTCCTCGACCGCGGCATCCGTGGGACCGGAGCCGGGCAGGATGCCGGACAGCGCCCCGCTGATGCCCTCCAGTGCCCGGGTCATCTCGGCCGGAATGAACCACATCTTGTTGGCCGGGCCGGCCGCGATCTGCGGCAGCGCCTGGAGGTACTGGTACGCCAGTACCTTCGGGTCGGGGTTGGCCGCGTGTACCGCGCTGAACACCGTGTGGATCGCCTTCGCCTGCCCTTCGGCCTGCAGGATGCGGGCCTCCCGGTCGCCCTGCGCGCGCAGTACTGCGGCTTGGCGCTCACCGTCGGCGGTGAGGATCTGCGACTGCTTGACGCCCTCGGCGTGCAGGATCGCGGCGCGCCGGTCGCGCTCCGCGCGCATCTGCTTCTCCATCGAGTCGCGGATGCTGGGCGGTGGCTCGATCGCCTTGATCTCCACCCGGGTGACCTTGATGCCCCAGCGGCCGGTGGTCTCGTCGAGTACCGCCGACAGGTGCTGGTTGATCTCGTCCCGGCTGGTCAGCGCCCGCTCCAGGTCCATCGACCCGATCACGTTACGCAGCGTGGTGACCGTCAACTGCTCGATGGCCTGCAGGAAGTTGGCGATCTCGTAGGTGGCCCGGACCGGGTCGACCACCCGGTAGTAGAGCACCGTGTCGATCGAGACGACCAGGTTGTCCGAGGTGATCACCGGCTGCGGCAGGAAGCTGACCACGTTCTCCCGCATGTCAACCGTCTGGCGCACTGAGTCGATGAAGGGCACCATCAGGTTGGGTCCCGGCTTGAGGGTGCGGTTGTACTTGCCGAGCCGCTCCACCACATCCATCCGCTGCTGCTTGACGATGCGTACCGAGCGGTACAGGGCGACGATGACGAACAGCGCGACGGCTGCCGCGACGATTATCAGGAAGACATTGAACGGATCCAACTAGTCCCTCCACACCAGGGCAGTTGCGCCCTTGACCTCGATGACCCGGACGCGGGTCCCTTTCGCGAAGCTCTGCTGGGCGTCGAACGGTCTGGCGTTCCAGATCTCGCCGTCGATCTTGATCTGTCCCCGGTTGTCGTCGATGTCCTCGATCACCAGCGCCTCGGCGCCCTCGATGGCGGACAGACCCATGTCGGCGCCCGCCCCGCCCCCCTGCTCCAGCCGCCGGCGCAGGGCCGGCCGGAGGGCGACCAACGCGGCGACCGAGACCCCGGCGAACAGCAGTACCTGTAGCCACAGGTCGAGACCCAGGGCCGCACCGCCAGCCGCTACCAGCGCGCCTGCCGCGAACATCAACAGCACGAAGGTGGACGTGAAACCCTCGACGATCGCGAGTGCGACCGCGAGGACGAGCCAGATGATGGCCACGTATTGATCCTGGCACGCGTGTGCCACCAACTGCACCCTCTGTCGGTTCCGGTCGCTAATGTCGGCTCATGCGCGAGCCAGGGACAGCCAGCCAGCCCGCCCAGCCCGCCCAGCCCGCCCCACCCGACGCACCGCCGGGCCTACCGCTGCGGCCGCACACCCGGGCCGTGGTGGACGCGGTCGTCGCCCGTACCCAGGCCGGTGGGCAGGCACCGAGCCTGGTCGCGGCGGTACTGCGGGGCGGTGGGCTGGCCCACCTGAGTCACGCCGGGAGCACGCCGACGCCGCACGCTGACCTGCAGTACCGGATCGGCTCGATCACCAAGACGATGACCGCCGCGCTCCTGCTCGGGCTACGCGACCAGGGCGCACTCGAGCTGGACGAGCCACTGGACGCGCACCTGCCCGGGACCGGCCTGGGCCGGCGTACCCTGCGGCAACTGCTCGGCCACGTCGGCGGCGCCCAGCGGGAACCGGACGGGCAGTGGTGGGAGCGCTCGCCCGGCGGCCCGGTCGCCGAGCTGGTCGAGGGCGCCGGCCCGGCCAAGCTGGCCTACCCGGCGCACCGTGGCTACCACTACTCCAACCTGGCATACGGGCTGCTCGGCGCGGTCATCGAGAAGCACACCAAGCTGCCCTGGTACGAGGCGGTACGGGAGCGGCTGCTCGATCCGCTCGGCATGCACCGCACCACCTACCACGCCACCGAGCCGTACGCCCGCGGTTACGTCGTGCACCCGTGGCACGCAACGCTGCGCGAGGAGCCCCGCGAGGACGCCGGTGCGATGGCCCCGGCCGGCCAGCTCTGGTCGACACCGGTCGACCTGCTGCGCTGGGCGAACTTCCTGATCGCGCCCGACTCGGCGGTACTCGCCCCGACCACGGTCGCCGAGCTGGGCACCCCGGTGGTGATCGCCGACCCGGACAGTTGGCTGTCCGGGCACGGGCTCGGGCTTCAGCTGTGGCGGCGGGGCGAACGGGTGTTCCGTGGCCACACCGGCTCGATGCCCGGCTACCTCGCCGTGCTGGCCGTACACCGGCCCTCGGCGACCGGCGTGGTGGCGTTCGCCAACTCGTACAGCCTGCGCGGCGCCTCGATCCTCGGGCTCGGGCTGGACCTGCTGGAGGCGGTCCTCGACCACGAGCCCGCGCCGCTACCGGCGCCGTGGCGGCCGGCACCGACCCGGCCGCAGGCCGAGCTGCTCGAAGTGGCCGGCCGGTGGTGGTGGATGGGGCGGGAGTTCCAGGCCTCCGCGAGCGGCGCCGATCTGGTACTCACCGCGCTCTCCTCGGCCGGTTCCCTCCCGTCCCGGTTCCGCGACGCGGGCGACGGCGAGTGGCGCGGGTACGCCGGTGACCAGGACGGCGAGCTGCTCCGGGTACTGCGCGACCCGGCCGGCCGGGTACTGGCACTGGACCTGGCCACCTTCGTACTCACCCGGGACCCCGACCAAGTGGCGCCGTAACCGAAGCAGACGGGCTGGGAACAGCTCGGCGGGGCTACTCGCCCGGCTCGGTGACGAAGTCGATCATTCGCTCCACCGCGTTGACCAGCGGCGTCTCCACGTCGTGGTAGTCGTTGACCGAGGCCAGGATGCGTCGCCACAGGTCAGCCGGGGTGGCCACGCCGAGCGCGGCGCACACGCCCTCCTTCCACGGCTGGCCGCGCGGGATCACCGGCCACGCCCGGATACCCAACCGCTCCGGCTTGACCGCCTGCCAGATGTCCACATAGGGGTGCCCGGTGACCAGTACATGCGGGGACCGTACCGACGCCACGATCCGGCTCTCCTTCGAGCCCTCGACCAGGTGGTCCACGAGTACCCCCAGCCGCCGCCGCGGCCCCGGACCGAACTGCGCCAGCAGCGCCGGCAGCTCGTCCACGCCGTCCAGCGGCTGCACCACTACGCCCTCGACCCGCAGGTCGTCGCCCCAGATCCGCTCGACGAGCGCGGCGTCGTGGCTGCCCTCCACCCAGATCCGGCTGGCCCGCGCCACCCGCGCCGGCTGCGTACCGGCGGCGAGCGAGCCACTCGCGGTGATTCGACGCGCCGGTACCGACACGTTCGTGGCCGGCCGGACCAGGGTTACCGGCTGCCCGTCGAGCAGGAACCCGGCCGGCGTCAACGGGAAGTTGCGGCGCTTGCCGAAGCGGTCCTCCAGCACCACCGCGCCGAGCTCAAAGCCAGTGACAGCGCCACAGAATCCGCTGTCCGCGTCCTCCACCACCAGGTCGTTCTCTGCCTCGACCTCGGGTACAGCGCGCCGCTGCCGGTACCCCGGACGAAGGACATCTCCGTCGTAGCGTTCGCTCATGTCCGTCCTCGCTCCACTCCGGGCGGACATGAGGCACAAGCCGCACTGAGCCCCATGATTCGCTCGCTCCGCTCGCTCATGCGGGCAAGGTACTGCACACCACGAGACATCGGGCGCGGCGCCACGTACCCTAGCCTGCATGTCCCCCGCAGCACGTGCGGCGACCCTGGCGCCCAGGCGCTCGACCAGGTTGGTGACCTGGATCCGAGCCTGGCGTGCCGGCCTGGTCCCCTACGACGAAGTGGCCCCGGAGGTGGCGGGCGACGAGGAGCAGCTCGTCGCCGATGCCCCGGGCACCTGGACCGACGTGCCACTCGGTGAGGCACTGAGCATCTTCAGCAAGCTGCACCCGGACGAGATCCGGCTGGTCCTGCCGGCCCCTGGCGACCCGCGTGGACTGCCCGGCCCGGGCCCGTTCAGCGGCGCCGCGATGGTGGCCGAGGAGTGCGTGATCGCGGGCGCACACGGGCTCGTCCCCGAGGTACGCCGGCACACGTCCGGCTCCGGTGACGAGTTCGAGACGGTGCTGTGGCGGGTCTACCCCGTACCGGCGGTCACGCCCACGGCACTGGCCGGTGAGGTCGGCCCGGCCGAGGCCGAGTCGGAGCTGTCCGCCTCGGTGATCGAGGCGACCGGCGTACTGGCCCGGCTGGATGTGGCGCGCTGGCGACCGGAGCTGGCCGGGGCACTGGCCACGCTGCGCCGGCCGGACTTCGCCGGTGACCTGCCGCCCGGGTACGACGCGCGGGCCCGCCGCCTGTTCGCGCGGGCGAGCGTGCTGGACCGGGTACTGGTGCTGGCGAGCGAGGACGCGCCGGGCGCCGCCGTGAACAGTTTCGAGGCGCAGCAACGGGATGCGGCGCTGCGCCCGCTGCTCACCGCGTGCCGGCGCGCCCTGGTGGCCGCCTGCAACGCCCCGCTGGCCGCCTGAGGCTGTCCCGCCCCTGGGCCGGCTACCCGCGCCGGCCCCAGGGGTGCCCTGGACTCACATGCGCAGTCTGATGACGAACAGCAAGAAGGACAGGACCGGAAGCGCGACGACCGACAGCACCGCGACGACCGTGCGCACCCGGTCGCGGTCTCGCACGACGACCCTGAGCAGGCGGAACAACTGGATGCCGAGGAAACCTCCGAGGCAGTTCAGGATCACGTCGTCGATGTCCGACGCCCCCAAGGCGAACACGCCCTGGAGGATCTCCACCGCCACGCTCGCCGAGGCGACGATCAGCATCGTCCTCGCCACGGTCGACCTCGTCAGTACAGACAAGGCCGAGCCGAGCGGGATGAAGAGGAGGACGTTCCCGGCGATGTTGCCGAACGCGAACCTCCGCACGCCGGATGAACCGCTGAACAGGTAGTGCGAGATGCTCGCGAACGGGATGAGGTTGAACGATCGTTCTGAACCGGGCGGCCGGGAGAAGAGCAGAAGCTTCAGCGCGAACGCCGCGTAGAGGGCCAATGCGGCGCAGATGAAGGCGGTCTCGAGCTTCGCGCGCGTCGTCATGAGTCGCCAGGTCGACCGATCCTCGACCATCTCGGGTAGTGACGGCTCAGGCATTCCCGCACGGTACGCGCTGAGCCTGCGCTGCGGCTGCGAAGGCGCCACGGGACAGCGTGACCCGGCGGTTGGCGCACGAGCCGTTCGGGTGGCAGCCCGCAGCCTGCTCGAGACCGGCGGATTCAGACCCCGACTACACCCTCGAATCTGAAGAGCCGTAAAAGCGGTCAGACCTCGTCCATCAAATCGGCGACCGAGTTGACGATGCGGGACGGGCGGTAGGGGTACCGCTCCACGTCTTCGCGGGCGCTGATCCCGGTGAGTACCAGGATGGTCTCCAACCCCGCCTCCAGGCCGCACAGGATGTCGGTGTCCATCCGGTCGCCGATCATCGCGGTCGTCTCCGAGTGGCCCTGGATGGTGTTGAGCGCGGAGCGCATCATCATCGGATTCGGCTTGCCCACGAAGTAGGGCTCGACGCCGGTCGCCTTGGAGATCAACGCGGCCACCGAGCCGGCGGCCGGCAGCGCCCCCTCGCTCGACGGTCCGGTGGCGTCCGGGTTGGTACAGATGAACCGGGCCCCGTTGCTGATCAGCCGGATGGCCGTGGTGATCGCCTCGAAGCTGTACGTGCGGGTCTCACCGAGTACCACGTAGACCGGGTTGTGGTCGGTCAGGATGTACCCGACGTTGTGCAGTGCCGTGGTCAGCCCGGCCTCGCCGATGACGTATGCGGTGCTGCCCGGCCGCTGGCTGTCCAGGAAATGGGCGGTGGCCAGTGCGGAGGTGTAGATCGCCCGCTCCGGTACGTCGAAGCCCATCCGGGTCAGCCGGGCCTGCAGGTCGCGCGCGGTGTAGATGGAGTTGTTGGTCAGGATCAGGAACGGCTTGCCCGAGGAGCGCATCCGGTTGATGAACTCCGGTGCGCCGGGTACCGGCTGGCCCTCGTGGACGAGTACCCCGTCCATGTCGGTCAGCCAGGTCTCGACGGGCTTGCGTTCGGTCATGCGGCAGATTCTCGCAGCCGAGTGTTTCGGCGATCCTGCAGGCCGCCGACGGGGTGTCGCCCGACACCCGGCCGCGCGCTAGCCGGGTGTGGGCGCCGGACGGGGTACCGCGCAGCAGCCCGGCCGGCAGTGGTCCCAGGTCGGCAGGTCGCCCAGGTGGCGCCGCTGTACCGTCGGGTCCAGCCGCTCGGCGACCAGCTCGTAGACCATCGCGACGAAGCGCGGATCGGTACTCGGGGTGGCCGCGCGGGCGAAGCCCATACCCAGCTCCGCGGCGGTCTGCGCGGCCTCGGTGTCCAGATCCCAGAGCACCTCGATGTGGTCGGAGATGAAGCCGATCGGGCTGACCACCACCGCCGGTACGCCATGCTGGTGCAGTGCCCGCAGGTGGTCGTTGATGTCCGGGTCCAGCCACGGGGTCTGCGGCGCGCCGGACCGGCTCTGCCACACCAGGTCCCACTCCAGCGCCGGGTCCACCCGCTGCGCCACCAGCCGGGCCGTCTCCAGCAACTGCGCCTGGTAGCGGAAGCCGACGCCAGCGGTCACCTGGCCGCTGGCCTGCGCCATGGCCAGCGGGATGGAGTGCGCGGTGAAGACCAGCCGGGCCTCCGGGTTGGCCACTTCGGCCAGCGCGGCGCGTACCGCGTCCGCGATCGGCTCGACATAGCCGGGGTGGTCGAAGTAGTGCCGCAGCTTGTGGATCTCCGGGGTACCGGGGCCGACCTCGGCACCCGCCCGGTCGAGATCGTCGAGGTACTGGCCGCACGCCGAGTACGAGGCGTACCCGCTGGTGACGAAGGCCAGCGCGCGGTGCACGCCGGCATCGCGCATCTGCCGGACGGCGTCGGTCAGGTACGGATCCCAGTTGCGGTTGCCCCAGTAGACCGGCATTTCCAGGCCCCGGCTGGCGAACTCCTTGCCGATCGCCTCCAGCAGTACCCGGTTCTGTTCGTTGATCGGGGACACCCCACCGAAGTGGCCGTAGTGCTCGGCGGCGGTACGCAGCCGCTCCTCCGGTACGCCCCGGCCGCGGGTGACGTTGCGCAGGAAGGGCAGCACATCGTCGGGGCCTTCCGGGCCACCGAAGGACACCAGCAGCAGGGCGTCGTACTCCATGGCTGTCATCTTGCCCTGCCGCCCGCCGGCGCGCGGCACGGCCGCCTGGTATTGGCGGTCAGGGTATTCGGAGGTCAGGGTGTTGGGCGGTCAGGCGCCGAGCGCGTGGTAGCCGCCGTCGACGTGCACGATCTCCCCGGTGGTTGCCGGGAACCAGTCGGAGAGCAGCGCCAGTACCGCCTTGGCGGCGGGCTCCTGATCGGTGAGGTTCCAGCCCAGCGGCGCCCGCTGTGCCCAGGCGTCCTCGAACTGCTCGAAGCCGGGGATCGACTTGGCGGCCATGGTACGCAGCGGCCCGGCGCTCACCAGGTTGGAGCGGATGCCCTGCTTGCCCACGTGCAGCGCCAGGTACCGGCTGGCCGACTCCAGGCCCGCCTTGGCAACGCCCATCCAGTCGTAGACCGGCCAGGCCTTGGTGGCGTCGAAGGTGAGTCCGACGATCGAACCGCCCGGCTGCATCAGCGGCAGGCAGGCGATGGCCAGCGACTTGTACGAGAAGGTCGACACGTGCAGCGCGGTGGCCACGTCGTCCCACGGCGCGGTCAGGAACCCGCCGCCCAGGCAGCTCTGCGGCGCGAAGCCGATCGAGTGCACCACCCCGTCGAGTCCGTCGACGTGCTGGCGTACCTGGTCGGCCAGGCCCGCCAGGTGCTCCGCGTTGCTCACGTCCAGCTCGATCAGCGGCGCCGGCTGGGGTAGCCGACGGGCGATCCGCTCGACCAGCGACAGCCGCCCGTACCCGGTGAGGATCACCGTGGCGCCCTGCTCCTGGGCCAGCTTGGCGACCGAGAACGCGATCGATGCATCGGTGATGATGCCGGTGACCAGTACCCGTTTGCCGGCAAGCAGACCTGACACGGACTCTTCTCCTCGTTGCGGTGGTGAACGGACTCAGTGAAACGCGGCGGGCCGGTGAAATGGATGGAGCTGAGTGGAGAGCGGCGAAGCGAGGGCTCAGTGGCCCATGCCGACGCCGCCGTCGACCGGGATGATCGCTCCGGAGATGTACCCGGCGGCCTCTCCGGCCAGCCAGGTCACCACCCCGGCGATCTCCTCGGGCTGGGCGAACCGGCCGGCCGGGATCTGCTTGAGGTACTGCTCGGCCACGGCGGGCGGCAGCTTGGCGGTCATGTCGGTCTCCACGAAGCCGGGTGCCAGCACGTTCGCGGTGATCCCCCGGCTGCCCAGCTCGCGGGTGATCGAGCGGGCCATCCCGACCATGCCGGCCTTGCTGGCGGCGTAGTTGACCTGGCCGGCCGCGCCCAGCTGACCGACGACCGAGGAGATGAAGATCATCCGACCCCACTTGGCGCGCAGCATCTTGCTGGACGCGCGCTTGGCACAGCGCCAGGCGCCGCTGAGGTTGGTGTCGATGACCCGGGACCACTGCTCGTCGGACATCCGCAGCAACAGCGTGTCGTCGGTGACGCCGGCGTTGGCGACGAGTACCTCGACCGGACCCAGCTCGGCCTCGACGGCCGTGAAGGCGGCGTCCACGGCGGCCGGATCGGTGATGTCGCACTCCACGCCGAACAGGCCGTCAGCCGCGCCGGAGCCCCGGTGGGTGACGGCCACCCGGTCGCCCTGCTTGGCGAACTGCTGGGCGATGGCCAGGCCGATGCCCCGGTTTCCGCCGGTGACCAGGACTGTGCGTGCCACGGTTGGAGCCTCCCGACGGGTGGGACTGGACAAGTGGGTCCGGACGAGTGGGACCAGTGGAGACTAGCAACCGGCGTACCGGCCGGCGGCGCGCAGTCAGGCCCGGGTGGCTGAGCCGGAGCCAGCCGACCGGCTGATCAACAACACCGACACAGCACGTATGATCGCCTCGTAGCTGACCGGCCCGAGTCCAGGAGGTGATCGCTGTGCGAGATAGCGATCCTCCGAGTCGTGGCCGGGACACTGGTCAGCTCGGCTGACCCTGCCTGACTCCCGCCCGGGCCCGCGACGCGTTGTCGCCCCCCGCGCGGGTCCCGTCCACGACTCGCCCCAGGTCCCCCACCCGGAACAGCCCTGCCTGGGAGTAACCCATGAGTCGATTCGCGGCACCAGTCGGTTTCACGCTCGCGGCCATCTGGGTCGCCGTACTGTTCGTCGTCGTCGGCGGTCACTAACGCCGGCCGCGCCAGCACCGAGCCACGCCAGGAGAATCAGGGCAGCCGGGAGGTCCAGAGCAGGCTCATCCCGGCCGCCGCGAAGGCGAACAACAGGGCGATCCCCACGTACCACTGGGTGATCTCCCGGGGCACTGTCTTGTACCCGATGGACGAGCCCATGTCCTGGTAGACCTGC
This sequence comes from uncultured Actinomycetota bacterium, assembly GCA_963850915.1. GTDB lineage: Bacteria > Actinomycetota > Actinomycetes > Mycobacteriales > Micromonosporaceae > CAVTWH01. The sequence continues at coordinate 507,072 of CAWKND010000014.1, read as the reverse complement.
TTGAGCTCGGTCAGGCTGCTGGCCTCGTAGTAGTGACCCTTGGTGGTCTCCGCCAGCTTCTGCAGCGAGGCCCGGTCCACCGGTACCCGCTGGGTCTGGCCCTGGATCTGCACCGTCCCGTCGTCCGTACCGAAGGCGATCGTGGAGACCGGGATGTTCGCCTGCGCGGCGGCGGTCGCGGCGTCCTCGATCGGCCGGCCGGCCGTGCGGTAGCCATCCGAGAGGAGCACGATCCGGGCCGGCGGCGCGCCCTGTGCCCCGTCGGCCGGTACCGACTGGATCGCCGCGAGGCAGGTGAAGACCGCCTCCCCGGTCGCCGTCGCCTCGGCCAGCTGCAGCCCGTCGATCGCCTGGGTCACCGCCTCCCGGTCCTTGACCGGCGAGACCAGTACGTTGGCCGACTTGGAGAACGACACCAGACCGACGTTGTAGCTGGCCGGCAGCTGCTTGACGAACTCCTTCGCGGCTGTCTTCGCGGCTTGGATGCGGGTCGGCTGCACGTCGGCGGACTCCATCGACAGCGACACGTCGATCGCCAGCATCACGGTCGCCCGCTCCAGCGGCTGGCGGGCGTCGGTTGCCGGCCTGGCCAGCGCGCACGCCAGGATCAGCAGGGACGCCAGGAACGCCCCGGCGGCCAGGTGACGGCGGTAGCCCAGGCCCTTCGGGGCGAGGGTACGGAGCAGGTCCACATTGGTGAACCGGACGGCGTACGCCCGGCGCCGGTACTGGCGCCACACGTACACCCCGGCCAGCAGGAGTACCGGCAGCACAGCCAGCAGCCACCACGGTTCGAGGAAGCGAATCATCTCGTGGTCCCCCTGGTACGCGCGTGCCGCTGGGCGGCGACGAACCGCACCATGTCCAGTAGCCAGTCCCGGTCGGTACGCAGCCGCAGGTGCGCCGCGCCGGCGCCGCGGATGGCACTGGCGATGGCGGCCCGCTGGGCAGCCGCGCCGGCAGCGTACCGGGCCCGCAGCTTCGCGTCGCGGGTGTCCACCTCGTGCAGCTGACCGGATTCCGGGTCGACGAACTCCATCACGCCCGAGTCGCCGAGCTCCAGCTCGCGCGGGTCGACGACCTCCACGCAGAGCAGGTCCTGCCGGACGCCGAGCAGCCGCAGCGGGCGCTCCCACTGCGCCGGGGGTACCAGGAAGTCGGAGATCACCACGGCCATGCCGCGCCGGCGCGGCGGCCGGTTCAGCGCGTCGATCAGCGCACCCAGGTCAGCCCGGCCGGGCTGGGTCGGCGTCTTGGCCAGCGCCCGGAGCAGCCCCTGCGCCTCCTTGCGGCCCGGGCGGGCGGGCAGCCGGTTGATCATGCTGCCGGTGCCGATGACCGCGCCGATCCGGTTGCCGCCGCGCACGGTCAGGTGCGCCACCGCGGTCGCGGCGGCCAGCGCCAGGTCACGCTTGAGCGACAGCGCGGTGCCGAAGGCAAGGCTGGCCGACAGGTCGACCGCCAGCCACGTCTCCAACTCACGGTCAGCGGTGGTCTGCCGGACATGCGGGACGGTGGTACGGGCGGTGACCGGCCAGTCCATCCGGCGTACGTCGTCGCCCGGCCGGTACTCCCGGGACTCGCCGGGCTCGGTACCCGGACCGGGCAGCAGACCCAGGTAGTCGCCCTGCAGCAGCCCGTCGAGTTTGCGGGTCACCAGCAGCTGCAGCTTGCCCAGTACCGGCTCGGCCCGCTCCGCGTCAGCCAGTACGGCGTCCTCGCCGGTACCCACGCCGTTGCGCCGGCGCAGCCGCCCGATCCCGGCCGCCCGCTCGCCGCCGCTCACCGCGCCCTCCCCGTTCGGCCCTCTGCCTGGCGGAGTTGTCCGCCGGCCGGCCTCAGCCGGCGCGCACGGTGCCTGGTCACAGCGGCCGACTGCCCGGCCACGCCGGAGCGCTCGGGCCGGGGCGGTGGTTGGCCGCGCCACCGTGGTGCTGTCCGGCCGAGGACGGGTTCACCGGGGCCGCGTTCTGCCGGGGCGCCACCGTCGGTACCGGGATGGTTGCCATGATCCGCTCCACGATGCGCTCGGCCGGGATGTCGTCGGCGAGCGCGTCGTAGCTGAGTACCAGCCGGTGGACCAGGATGTCCGGCGCCACCTCCTGCACGTCCTGGGGCAGCGCGTAGTCCCGGCCGCGCAGCAGCGCCAGCGCCCGGGCGGCCCGGATGATGCCGAGCGAAGCACGCGGACTCGCCCCGTACTGGATCAGCTGAGCGACCTCGGGCATGCCGTACTCGGCCGGCGACCGGGTGGCCAGCACCACCCGTACCGCGTAGTCGACCAGCGCGTTGTGTACGAACACGCCGTCGGCCTTGGCCTGCAGGTTGATCAGGTCGGCAGCGGTGAAGACCTGGTTGGGCTCGGGCGGCGAGACACCCATCCGGTAGACAATCTCCCGCTCCTCGGCATCCGTCGGGTACCCCACATGGATCTTCATGAGGAACCGGTCGCGCTGTGCCTCGGGGAGCGGGTAGACGCCCTCCTGCTCGATCGGGTTCTGGGTGGCCATCACCAGGAACGGTCGGGGTACCTGGTAGGTGTTGCCGCCGATGGAGACCTGCTGCTCGCTCATCACCTCGAGCAGCGCCGACTGGACCTTGGCCGGAGCCCGGTTGATCTCGTCGGCGAGCAGGAAGTTGACGAACACCGGGCCGAGCTCGACGTCGAACTTCTCGCTGCCCTGGCGGTAGATGCGGGTACCCACGACATCTGCCGGAACGAGGTCGGGGGTGAACTGGATACGGGCGAACGACCCGCCGACCACCCGCGCGAGGGTCTCCACGGCGAGCGTCTTGGCCACGCCGGGTACCCCCTCCAGCAGGCAGTGGCCGCGGGAGAGGAGCGCCACGAACATCCGCTCGATCATCCGGTCCTGACCCACGATGACCCGTTTGACCTCGAACAGCGCGCGCTCGAGCAGCGTCGCGTCCTGAGCCGGGGTGGTGACCGGGGCGATCGACGCCGGGGCGCTCGCCGGGTCGGTCGTCGGGTTCAGGGGCGTCGACGGTTGGGACACCGGACCTCCACTGCGTCGCGGACGGTTGAGCGTGAACCTGACTAGCTTGTCACGTCCGCCCCAGTGGCGAAGCACAGACCGCCTGTCCCACCTGTACGTGCGAACAGGTGGGCCTGTAGGCGCGGATCCCGGCCGGCGCGCGGAGCGGCAGAACCGGCGGCCCACCCGACCGAAGGGTGACACGAAGGAGGAAACGGCACGCGCCGGCAGTAGACACCAGGAGGGGATGTGGGGCTACGATTCTTCCGTTGCCGGGCGGCTTCCCCCGTGGTCGCCCGGCAACACCAAATATTCGCCTGCGCGCCCTATTGTCGGCGTTTTTTCCTGTTGCCACCGCCTCCGGCGGTGGTTTTGCCGTTTCCGGGCTTCGGGACAGGGCAGGCCCGCCCGGACAGTGGCCGCAGCGAGCTGGAAGACTGACGGCGATGACCGAGCCGGAGGTACCGATCTGCTCCGCGAAGGGCTGCCGGCAGCCGGCCGCTGTGGGCGCTGCGCTGGAACAACCCCAAGCTGCACCCGCCCGAGCGGCGCAAGACCTGGCTGGCGTGCGCCGAGCACCGCACGTCACTTGCCGATTTTCTCCAGGCCCGTGGCTTCCTCCGGGAGATCGACCCGCTGCCCTGACCCGTCCCGATGCCGGCGCCCATCCCGGTACCGGCGCCACCAGTCGGCTCCGTACCGGCGCCACAGCCGCTCGGACAGGCCGACGACGACGTACGTGATACCCACGTAGAGCCAGCCGACGAAGACGTCCATCATGTAGTGCTCGCCGGAGTAGACCAGGGTGAACGTCATCGCGAGCGGGTACGCCAGCAGCAGTGGCCACCACCGCTTGCGTACGGTCGGCAGGAAGAACGCCACCACCATCAACGCGAACGCGCTGTGCAGCGACGGCATCGCGGCCACCGGGTTGGCCGCCCCCTGCTGCAGCGCGTTGAGCATGTTGCCGGCGCTGTGCTGGCCGAGCGCCGTCCAGCCCCGGGTGGAGATCCGGGCCACCGGCGGAAGCAGCCCGTACTTGGCGGCCCACCACGGCGGCGCGGCCGGGTAGGCGAAGTAGGTGGCCAGGCCGATGGCGGTGAGGAAGAACCAGCGCCGGACGAAGGCCCCCCACCTGTCCCGGTTACGCAGCCACAGCACCACGGCCACGGTGAGCGCCGTGACGAAGTGCGAGAAGTAGACCAGGCTGGCCAGGATGTCGTACCACTGCACATGTGCCGGGTTGTACAGGTGGTGCTGCAGCCAGAGCGTCGGTACCTGCCCGAAGATCTCCTTGTCGAAGGCGATCATCTCCAGCGCGTGCGGGGTCACCCCGTTGTCGGCGAAGCCGCGCGAGTAGTTGTAGGCGACCAGCAGCACCACTACCGCCACCCAGTCGCGCAGGAACCGCAGGTGCGAACGCCACGGCCGGTGGCTGTTCCAGGCGATGGTCGCCGCCCAGAGGCAGAGGAAGGCGTACACCGGATCGGTCGGCAGGCCGATCAGCTTCAGGCAGACCGCGAAGCCAACCGTCCAGATGATCATTGCGACCAGCCGCCGCCGGCCACCCGGCTGCGGTTCGGGCGGCTGCGTCGGCGACTTCACGGGAGCGGGCGCGGTCGTGGTCATGGCCCGTCCAGGCTACTTGAGCTGCCTCGTACCCGGCTGGCCGGCACACACCGCGCGGTCACCCCCGGTCCGCACCCGGTCCGGACGGGCGCGCCGTAGGCTCTCCGGCATGGAGTTGCAGCCGGGGCTGACCGGCTCCGTGACATACACCGTGGCCGCCGCGGATACCGCCGCCGCCCTGGGCTCGGGCGACGTCCCGGTGCTGGGTACCCCGCGGGTGGTCGCGCTGGCCGAGGCGGCGACGCTGGCCGCGCTGGGCGGCGCCCTGGACCCGGCGAAAACCAGCGTGGGTACCCGGGTGGCGCTGCGGCACCGGGCGCCCACCGCGGTCGGCGGCGAGGTGATCGCCTACGCCACCCTGGCCTCGGTGGACGGCGCGCGGCTGACCTTCACCGTCGCGGTCCACGAAGGCAAGCGGATCGTGGCCGACGGCGAGGTGGAGCGGGCCGTGGTGCTCCGCGACAAGTTCCTCCGCGCGGTGACCGGATGACCGGGCGCTGCCGTGGCACGGTGACCGGGTATCCGGACCGCATCCACCGTGCGGTGACCGGGCGGCCGGACCGGTTCCGCCGTGGAGTAACCGGATGACCGGGCTGCGCGAGGTCGCCGACCGGGTCTATGTACTGCGCTACCCGACCCTGGACGTGAACGCCACGCTGGTGGTCGGCGACGACGCCGCGCTGGTGGTGGACACCCTCTCCACCCCGGCCCAGGCCGCGGAGCTGCTCGCCGGGGTCCGCGCGATCACCCCGGCGCCACTGACTGTCGTCAACACCCACCTGCACTTCGACCACTGCTTCGGTAACGCCGTACTGGCTGCGGGTGGGCGACCGATCTGGGCGCACGACACGGTCGCGGTACAGCTGCGGGAGCGGGGTGAGCACTGGCGGCAGGAGTGGTACGCCGAGTGGCTGCCACGCAATCCGGAGCTCGCCGCGAGCCTCGCCGAGGTACCCATCCAAGCCCCGGACCACCTGGTACACCGCGCCGAGACGCTGGACATCGGCGGCCGCACCGTACTGCTCGGCCACCCGGGACGGGCGCACACCGACGGCGACCTGGTGGTGCTGGTACCCGACGCCGACGTACTGGTCCTCGGTGACCTGGTGGAGCAGGGCGCCGCCCCGGACTTCGCCGACGGGTACCCGCTGGAGTGGCCGGACTCGCTGGCCACCGTACTGCCCAGCCTGACCCCGGACACGGTGGTCATCCCCGGGCATGGTGCCCTCGTCGACCTCGACTTCGTCCGCGCCCAGCACGCCGACCTGGCCCGGCTCGACTGGCTGATCCGGGAGGGGCACGCCGACGGCAGCGATCTGGAGAAGGTGGCTGCCAGCTCGCCGTTCGGGCTGGAGTCGGCGCTGGTCGCGGTACGCCGCGGGTACGCCGAGCTGGCCGGCCGGGTCTGAGGCGGGCGTCAGAGGCCTCTCAGTGGTGCGGGCCGTGCCGGCCGAGAGTCTCCACGGCGGTTGCGCCGGGACGGGTCCACTGCGGCACCGGCCGGCTGGTCGGGCCCCAAGTCGCGACGCCGTCTGCGTCCGAGCGCCAGTACCAGCACGCCTGGCCGCCCACGGACGGGTGCCCCTCGCTGACGTCGCCGATCACCGGCCAGCCCTCGGGATTGTCCTCCCACGCCTCGCCGCGCCCGTACGGCGTCATGTCGAGCAGGCCCATCGACCCGTTGACCACCTCGTTGCCCCGGCCCGTCGTGGAGTAGGTGAGGAACACCCGGTCGCCGTCGCGCAGGAAGCTGATGAGGTGCCCCATCTCGCCGCCGATCGGCGCCGGTACGTCGCGCACCGAGTACCACGGCTGGGTGTAGCCCATGAACTCGACGTAGCGGGCCACCTCGTCCCAGCGGCCGGTGGTCAGGATGGCGAAGGAGACGCCGCGGGCGTTGAGGTAGACGGCGTCCTTCAGGTGCCAGGCGGCGGTGGTGCAGCCCTCGCACTGCCCCTGGTGCGGTGCGCCGTCGTACCACATGTGCTGGTAGACCACGAGCTCGTCACGACCCTGGAACAGGTCCAGGAACGGGACCGGACCGTCGGCTCCGACCACCTCGACCGTCCCGTCAACCGCCACCATCGGCAGCCGGCGGCGGGCCGCGGCGATGGCGTCGCCCTCGTGGGTGTGGGCCTTCTCGCGGACCAGCAACTCGTCCCGGGCAGCCTGCCAGGTGGCCAGGTCGACCACGGGCGGGCGGCCGGGCAGCGCAGTGGTCGGATCGTCCGGCGTGGTCGTCATGGTGTCCTCCATGCTTGTCTCGTGCCGGCAACGGACTCTCGTCCCGGCAACGGCCGACGTCCTGCGACGGTCAGCAGAACAGACTCAGGACCCGGCCGGAACTCATCGCGGCTGCGGCGCCCTAACCCGAGCCTGCACCGAGCCCGCCAGGCCGGCAAGTGCACAGACGCGCTCGTACCCGCCCGGTCGGACCGCGAATGTCGGACCCGACCGGCATACTCGCCCGATGACTGCTGACCGTCCGGTGGCTGAGCGCCCGGTGGAAGTGGCCCTGCTGGCCGCCCAGTTCGACGTCACTCTGGAGTTCTTCTGGCCCCGCATGGACGGGCTGACCGACACCGAATACCTCTGGGAACCCGGCCCCGGCGCCTGGAGCGTGCGCCCGCGCGCGGAGCGGCGCACCGGCCACTCGCACGGGCGGGGCGACTGGGTCTTCGAATACGAGCCCGGCGGCCCGCAGCCCGCCCCGCTGCGCACCATCGCCTGGCTGATGTGGCACGTGATCGAGATGTGCACCAACCGGGCCGACTGGACCACCGGCTCGCACAGCGGCAGCTCCGACGACATCGAGGCATCCCCGACCGCGGCCGGTGCGATGGCCACGCTGCGGACCGCCTTCGCCAGCTGGCGGGCGGTCTTCGACGACCTGGAGCCGGCCGAGTACGCCGAGGTCGGCCGCTCCCAGTACCCCGGCGGTCTGGACCCCAGGCTGCCGCTGCGGGACATCCTCTACTGGCAGAACCGGGAGATCATCCACCACTGCGCCGAGATGATGTTCCTCCGCGACCTCTACGCCCACACCGCCGGCTGACCGGCGCTCCCACCGGCCACCTGTCAGGCCGGACACCGTTGCAGGACGAGGGATCCAGCGTCATGAGATGCAGAACTCGTTGCCCTCCGGGTCCTGCATGACGATCCAGTACTCGCCGTTCTCGGCGACTTCACCCACCCGGGTCGCGCCGAGCCCGACCAGCCGGACGACCTCGGCAGCCAGCCGTACCCGGCGCTCGTCCTCAGCCGTCTTCAGGTCGGTGACCTTCAGGTCCAGGTGCAGCCGGTTCTTGCCAGCCTTGGCTTCGGGTACCCGCTGGAAGTACAGGCGCGGACGCACACCGGCCGGGTCGACCACCGAACTCGCCGAGTTCCAGCGCTCCTCGGGGATGCCGATGCTGGCCAGGTATGCGGGCCAGGTGTCGAACCCGGCCGGCGGCGGCTGCAGCTGGTACCCGAGAACGGCCGCCCAGAACGGGGCCAGCGCTGCCGGGTCGGCACAGTCGATGGCTACCTGTACACCGATGGTGGTTTCGTCCACGGCGCGATCCTCCCTCACAGCAGCCGGCCCCCGCAAAGCCGGCCTCCCCGCAGAGCCGAACCCGTGACCGGCTCAGGAGACCATTGAACCGACGACCGGCTTGGTCAGCAGTGCGGACTGGGCGCGGGTGACGCCCGGGTCTAGCGAGCGCTCCACGAAGATCGCGTGCCAGATGCAGAACACCAGCACGGTCCAGACCTTGCGCGAGTGGTCAGCCTCCTTGCGCCGGTGCGCCGCCAGCAGTTCCTGGGCGTACTCCAGGTTCAGCAGGTCACCGGCGCCCGACCGGGACAGGATGTCCTGCGCCCAGTCGTACATCTCGCCGCGCAGCCAGACCCGGGTGGGCGTGGGGAAGCCGAGCTTCTTGCGGTTGACGATCGCCGGGGGTACCACGTCACGCAGCGCCTGGCGCATCGCGTACTTGGTGTCGGTACCGTGCGGCGGCAGCTTCAAGTCGACCGGGATGGTGGCCGCGACGTCGAAGACCTCCTTGTCCAGGAACGGCACCCGCAGCTCCAGCGAGTGCGCCATGGACATCCGGTCGGCCTTCACCAGGATGTCGCCGCGCAGCCAGGTGTAGAGGTCGATGTACTGCATGGTGGTCACGTCGTCCAGGCCCATCGCCTCGGCCTCGGCGTAGACCGGCGCGGTGACATCGGTGTAGCGCACCCGCTCGTCGTAGGTACGCAGCAGCTCGCGCTTCTCGGCCTCGGTGAACATCCGGGCGTTGCCGTAGTAGCGCTCCTCGATGGGGGTGGTACCCCGCTCCAGGAAGCTCTTGCCCTTGACCCCCTGCGGGATCACCTGGGCCACCTTGCGCAGCCCGCGCTGCAGCGGGTCGGGCAGCGAGTTGATCGAGTGCAGGGACAACGGCTCGCGGTAGATGGTGTACCCGCCGAAGAACTCGTCGGCCCCCTCCCCCGACAGCACCACGGTGACGTGCTCGGCGGCCTTCTTGGCGACGAAGTAGAGGGGTACCAGCGCCGGGTCGGCCACCGGGTCGTCCAGGTGCCAGACGATCTTGGGCAGCGCGTCCATCATGTCCTGCGGCCCGATCTTCGTCGGCATGATGGTGACCCCGAGGTGCTTCGCCGAGTCCTGCGCGACGTCGATCTCCGAGTACCCCGGGACGTCGTACCCGACGGTGAAGGTCAGGATGTTCGGGTTGAACTCGCGGGCCAGCGCCACCACGGCGGTCGAGTCGATGCCACTGGACAGGAAGCACCCGACCGGTACGTCCGAGCGCATGTGGATGCGTACCGACTCGCGCAGCGTCTCGCGGATCTTGGAGTACAGCGCCTCCGGCGAAGCCGTCGGGGTGGGCCGGAACCGTGGCTGGTAGTACCGGCGGGTCGCGAACGTGCCCCCGGCGCGGTAGGTGAAGCACTCACCGGAGCCGACGCGGCCGATGCCCTTGTGCAGGGTCCCCGGCTCCGGCACGTACTGCAGGGTCAGGTAGTGCGACAGGTTCGCCGTCTCCACCCCGGCGTCGCCCTGGCGCGCCGACGGCGCGAACGGCAGCAGCGCCTTCTTCTCGCTGGCCATGTAGAGCCCGTCCGGGGTGACCAGGTGGAACAGCGGCTTGATGCCGTACGGGTCGCGGGCGCCGAAGACCAGCCGCTGCTGGGTGTCGAAGATCAGGAAGGCGAACATCCCGCGCAGCTTCTCCACCACCGCCTCGCCCCAGTAGTGGAAGCCGGCGACGATCGCCTCGCCGTCGCCCTGGGTCTCGAACTGCGCCCCGAACTCGGCTGCCAACTGCTCACGCAGCTCCAGGTAGTTGTAGATCTCCCCGTTGAAGGTCAGCAGGTAGCGGCCGTCGAGGTAGGGCAGCGGCTCGTGGCTGCCGGCCACATCGATGATCGACAGCCGCTTGTGCGCGAAGATCACGTCGGAGCCGACCACCTCGACGCCGGTGTCGTCCGGCCCCCGGTGATGGATGCTCTCCAGCGCCGCCGCGATCTCGTCGCGGTGCTCGGAAGCTTCGCGGTGGGCGCTGATGAAGGTGAGCAGTCCGCACATGGGCGTCATCCTGCCATGACCGGGTTACTCCGCCGGTGCAGGTCGGCGACCTTCCCGGCCGGCGTCGTTGTAGGTTGGCGGAATGCGCGAACAGGCCGCCACCAGCCAGTCCCACGACCCCGAGTACCCGCCGGCGCTGCTCGCGTTCATGCGCTCCGGCTGGCACGACCGGGAACTGCCGGTCGCCACCCGGACAGAAGCGACCAACTACGCGGCCCGTCGCGCCGCGGTGGCCGCCGCGTTCCCGGGCGAGACGCTGGTGATCCCGAGCGGTGGCGAGCGGGTACGCGCCAACGACACGGTCTACCCGTTCCGGCCGGGCTCCGACTTCGTGTACCTGACCGGCGAGCACGACCCCGACGCGGTACTCGTGCTGGCCGGCGACGGCGAAGCCACCCTGTTCGTACGCCCCCGCTCGCCCCGGGACACCGACGAGTTCTTCCGCGACCGCTCCTACGGCGAGCTGTGGATAGGTCGCCGGCACACCCTCGCCGAGAAGTCGACCGAGCTCGGCCTGGCCACCGCCCACCTGGACACCCTCGATCGGGTACTCGACGGCGTCGCACCGGGCGCCACCCGGGTACTGCGCGGGCTGGACCGCTACGTCGACCGCTTGGTACGCCGGGTCGGCGACGGCGCCCGGGACCGCGAACTGGCCCGGCTCCTCGCCGACCAGCGGCTGGTCAAGGATGCCTGGGAGGTCGCCCAGCTGCGGGACGCGATCGACGCGACCGTGCGTGGCTTCGAGGACGTGGCCCGGATCCTGCCCGCTGACCGGCCGGTCGCCGAGCGCCTGCTGGACGGCGTGTTCGGGCTGCGGGCGCGCTTCGAGGGCAACGGGGTCGGGTACAGCTCGATCGTCGGGGCCGGTACGCACGCGACGACCCTGCACTGGATCCGCAACGACGGCGTCACCACCCCTGGCGAGCTGCTGCTGATGGACATGGGCGTGGAGAACCGGGCGCTCTACACCGCCGACGTGACCCGCACCATCCCGGTCAGCGGCGAGTTCAGCCCGCTGCAGCGCCAGGTCTACGACCTGGTCTACGCCTCCCAGCAGGCCGGGGTCGACGCGATCAAGCCCGGCGTGCAGTTCGACGACATCCACCAGACCTGCATGCGGGTACTCGCCGCCGGCCTGGCCGACCTCGGCCTGCTGCCGGTGAGCGTGGACGAGGCGATGAGCCCGGACTCCACCCTGTACCGGCGCTGGACGCTGCACGGCTTCGGCCACATGCTCGGCATCGACGTGCACGACTGCGCGCGGGCGCATCCGGAGCGGTACAAGGAGGGGGCGCTCGAGGAGGGCTACGTACTCACCGTCGAGCCCGGCCTGTACTTCCAGCCCGAGGACGAGCGGGTACCCGCCGAACTGCGCGGCATCGGGGTACGCATCGAGGACGACGTACTGGTCACCGCCGAGGGCGCGGTGGTGCTCTCGGCCGGCCTGCCGCGCAGCGCCGACGACGTGGAGAACTGGCTGGCCACCCAGCGCGCCGCCGGCCCCCGCCTCCCCGGCTGACCCCGAGCCGCCGGTCCCCGCCTCCCCGGCTGACCCCGAGCCGCCGGTCCCCAGCTGCCCGGCTGACCCGAGCCGCCGGCTGCCCAGCTGAGCCGCCTGCCCGGTTGACCCGCACGGCCGGCCGATCGCCAGCGTCGGCGGGAAACGTTGGCGAGCAGGGCAACCATGGCCGAACAGCGGGCAAACGCGCCGTTCGGCGGCTTGATCGCGCCGGTCGTATCAGCGACAGTTAGCTGTTTTAGCTGCGCAGCGCCGCGATCATCGGCGGTGCCGAGCTGTCTCCCCCGCCGAAAGGTTCCCGACGTGAGTTCCGGTTCCCTCATCGCCCTTGTCGGCGGTGGCTGCATCTGCCTCGTGCTGATCCTGCTGGTCGCGTGGGGCGTCACGACCTACAACAAGCTGGTCCGCCAGCGCAACCAGGTGGACGCCGCCTGGGCCCAGATCGATGTGCAGCTCAAGCGCCGGTACGACCTGATCCCCAACCTGGTCGAGACGGTCAAGGGCTACGCCGCCCACGAGCGGGGCACGTTGGAGGCCGTCATCCAGGCACGCAACTCGGCCGTCGGTAACGCGGGCGCCGAGCCGTCCTCGCGTGCCCAGTCGGAGAACGCGCTGACCCAGACCCTGGGCCGGCTGTTCGCGCTGGCCGAGGCGTACCCCAACCTGAAGGCCAACGAGAACTTCAACGCGCTGCAGGGCGAGCTGGCCAACACCGAGGACAAGATCGCCTACGCGCGGCAGTTCTACAACAGCGCCGTACAGACGTACAACACCAGTACCCAGTCGCTTCCGACGAACATCATCGCCGGCGTCGGCGGCTTCAAGCAGAAGGACCTCTTCGAGGCCGAGGGCGGCGAGCGCGGCCCGGTGCAGGTGCGGTTCTGACCATGATCAGCCCGCTGCACCTGGCTGGCTTGGCGCTCATCCTCGGTGGTTTCGCGGTCTTCTTCGCGGTGTACGGACTGTGCCGGCTCATCACCCGGCCAGTCCGGCCCCGGCCGCTGCCGGCCAGCCAGGATCTGGGCCCCAACCCTGAGCCACCGGCCGTGGTCAGCCTGCTGACCAACAACTGGGAGATCACCGAGGACGCCGCCGAGTCCACCCTGCTGGACCTCGGCGCCCGCAAGTACCTGGAGTTCCGCCAGCCGGCCAACGACCCGATGCAGACCACCGTGCACGTACGCGTGGAGAACCCGCCCAACCTGAACTCGTACGAGCGGCGGGTCTTCGACCGGGTCAAGGGCATCGCGGTCGGCCGGGTGGTACCTCTCACCGCGCTGACCTTCCGGGACACCGCGCAGGCGGCCGGCTTCGCCAAGCGGATCTCCGCCGAGGTGATCGGCGATGCCCGCGCCCGTGGCCTGTCCCGGCGCCGGTTCAGCCCGGCCATCGTGGCGCTGCTGACGGTCACCGCCGCGATCGCCGCGATCGCCGTCACCGGCGGCGCCGCCTTCCTGGTCAACTGGCACAAGGCGGCCAGCAGCAGCAGTAGCGACAACGACCCGAAGGGCATCTTCGGCCTGGGCTTCGTGGTGTTCGGCGCGCTGCTCGTGGTGGCCGGGCGCAGCGTCGGCGAGCGGGACACCCCGCTCGGCCGCGAGGTGGCCGCGCGCTGGCTCGGGGTACAGGCCTGGCTGCAGAACACCGAGTCGTTCGGTGACCTGCCGCCGTCGGCCGTCGACGTCTGGGACCGTTACCTCGCCTACGGTGCTGCCGTCGGCGCCACCCGGGTCTCCAGCGCCGTCATCGACATGGGGATGGGCAACCGCAAGCTGGTCTGGTCCAGCTTCGGCGGTACCTGGCACCGGGTACGGGTGCGCTACCCGCGCCTCTTCTGGCGGTACGGCAAGCCGGCCCCGCCACTCGTCGGCCGGGCGATCATCGCGGGCGTCATCGCCGCGCTGCTGTTCCGGTTCTGGGCCAAGCTGATCGTCGGCGCCGGCAAGCAGTCGTTCGTCGAGGGCAAGCCGACCGCGGGGCTGGTCGATCCGGTGAAGCTGCTGGGCTTGGGCGTGGCGCTGGTACTCGGCGCCTACGCGCTCTACTTCCTGGTCCGTACGGTCATCGACCTGGCCGCGCCGACCACGGTCACCGGACAGGTGCTGTGGTGCGAGGTGTGGCGCTCCACGTCCGGTTCGGAGAACTCGCCGGCCCGGCCGTGGCTGCACTACCTGGCTCTCGACGACGGCAGCGCGGACCGTACCCGCGCCTGGGCGCTGCCCACCGAGTTCTCCCGCAAGTGCAGCGACGGGGACACCGTGAAGATCACCGTACGCCCGTGGAGTCGCCGGGTCGGCGAGCTGGAGGTACTGGAGCACGGCACGCTGCGGCAGACCGACGCCGTGCAGTCCACCAGCGACCAGACCGAGAACCTGATCGCCTCGGCGATGGGCATCCCGAACCCGCGAGCCGGGACCGGCCTGCTCGGTACCGCCGGGATACTCAGCGGCGGTCTCCCCGGCTTCGTGGCCAGCGTGACCACGCCGGCGCCACAGCTGGTGACGGTCGCCGAGGTCAGCCAGGCGATGACCACCGAGGTGACCCAGCAGGGCGCGGTCGGCATGGGCGGCGGGCACGCACTGTCCTTTGTGGATACGCGTGGCCAGCAGGTACTCATGCTCGGGATCGTCGGCGGGATCACCGGGCAGATGCTGATGCGCTCCCGACGGAAGGCACAGCCCCTCCCCGGAATCGGCGACGAAGCCTACACCGCCGAAGGATGGGCGTTGGCCCGTCGAGGCGATACCGTGATCATGCTGCTCACCCACGGCGACGGTCGCCGGGTACCCCAGGCCAACCTGTTCTGGCTCCTGCAGACCGCCGTCGCACGGATCGCCGCGCCGGCCACCGCCTGACACCGGCCCGGCGCGGGCCGGGACGCGGCGCCGGTCGCGGTCGGGGCGGTCGGCGCCGCCCCCGTTTCAGAACCAAGGCTGCCGGTACCCCATCGGGTACCGGCAGCCTCTCGTTTGCTCAGTGCGCGGTGCCTACTCAGTGCGCGGTACAGGTCAATCCGGTGACCGTACTCCCCGGCGTACCGGAGCCGAGGAACCCGAACGTTGTCGAGCCACCCGCGCCCAGTGCGCCGTTGTAGGACAGGTTCACCACACTGACCGCGGCCCCGGTGACTGTCGCCGTACCGTTCCACAGCTGCGTGATCGTCTCGCCACTGGCGAACGTCCAGGTCACCGTCCAGCTGTTGATGGGGGTACTGCCCTTGTTGGTGACCGTGATGCCCGACTGGAAGCCGCCGGGCCAGCTGGATGCCACCGCGTACGTCGCGGCACAGCCGGTACCCCCGCCGCCGGAGGCCGACGGACTCGCACTCGCGCTCCGGGATGGGGAGGCGCTCGCGCTCGCGCTGGGTGAGGTCGACCGGGACGGCGAGACCGACGGGCTGGCCGAGGCCGAGCGCGACGGGGACGCCGACGGTGAGCTGGACGGTGTACCCGAGCCGCCCGGACCGACGCCGGTGACCTGCCCGTTGCCGCCGTCGAAGACCACGTCGGAGCAGCTGTAGAAGGTCTCGTTACTGTCCGAGCGCTGCCAGATGGTGTAGATGATGTGGTGCCCGGTCTTGTTCTTCGGCAGCGTCGCCGACCAGTAGTAGTACGAGGTCGAGGTACCCGGGCTGCCGACCGATGGCGGGTGGTCGGCAGACGAGAACGCGGCGTCCTCCATCTCGTCCCAGCGCAGCGGGGCGTTCTCGTCCCACCCGTCCTTGGTGACGTAGGTGTAGAACCAGCCGGGGTGCGCCGCCCACATGTTGAAGTGGAACTCGATCGGGGCTCCGGAGGTGAGGTGGGTGACCGGCCAGTCACTGCGCGGCAGGTCGTACCCGCTGAAGTCGTACACGGTGGCGCCCGCGCTGCACAGCTGCCCGTCCGGGATGAACCCGCGACCGCGGCCGCTGCCGTCGGAGCGCAGTACCGCGAACCAGTTGTACAGCGATGTCGGGCCGCTCTTGGCGATGGCGGCCGCACACGCCGGGTTGTTGGCCACGAAGTTGCCCTGCGGGGTGAGTGCGTCCTCGTAGCACAGCCAGGTACGGCTGCCCGGGATGAGCATGGTGCCGTGCGCCTGGGCCGGTTGGGCCACCGCGAACGCGGCGGCGCCCGCGGCCAGCCCCGCTATAGCAGCGCACAGCGCCACCCGTTGGCGCAGTGTAAATCGATGTCTGAGTCTCACTGTCGAGTCCGTTCTGTCGCGTCGTCCTGGGGGTACCCGCGCGGACAGGCTGCTGCGACACACGGACAGCGTGAACGTCAGAGCAGGGCGCGGGTGGAGCGAACGCGAGGCACCGGCATGCCGACGTATCGATATCGAACCATGTCTTACGGTCGCCGGGCAAGAGCGCCGCACACCAGCCGGCTCCGGCCGCAACCACAGCGGGAAGGAAAGCGTGTAGCTTCCGTCAGCCAACCTCACGGTTGGCGCAAGCCGAAGGGACACGGGGTGGGCAAACGTGTTTGACCAGGATCGGTCGGCAGTCGGCGAGTCGGAGCCGGCGGCCCGCGACAACTTCGAGGAGCTGTACGCGCTTCATTTCCAGCCACTGACGGTGCAGGTCTACGCCTACACCGGAAGCCTGCCGGCCGCGCAGGACATCGTGCAGGAGGCGTTCTGCCGGGCGCTGGCCAAGTGGCGGCGGGTGGCCGGGTACGACGACCCGGTCGCGTGGGTACGTCGGGTGGCCTGGAACCTGGCCACCAGCCGCTGGCGCAGTGACCGGGTAGCGGCCAGGTACGCACGGCAGCAACGGGAAGTGACCGTGCCACCGCCGAGCCCCAACCGGGTCGCGTTGACCCGGGCACTGGCCACCCTGCCGCCGCAGCAGCGCCGGGCGGTCGTCCTGTTCTACGTCGCAGACCTGAGCATCCAAGCCATTGCCGAGCAGGAGGGCGTCGCCACCGGCACGGTCAAATCCTGGCTGCACCGTGGCCGGACAGCTCTCAACACCCAGCTCACCGAGGAGGAGGCCCACCGTGGATGAGTACCCCGAGGATGCCCTGCTGGGCCGCGCCTTCGCCGACCTGCGCCACGAGGTCGCCCCGCAGGTGCGCCCGTTCGGCGTACCGGCGACCCGGGCCACCGTGCGCCGTCGCCGCCGTACCAGCGCGGTACTGGTCGCCGCGGCCGCAGCCCTGATCATCCTGGTACCTGCCGGCGCGTACGCCGTCGTCGCCGCTGACCGGGGTACCCGTCCGGGTCCGGTCGGTGGTTCCCCCGCCGCCACCTCGACCGGCTCGCCGCCAGCCGCCGCACCGCCCGCGTCACCGGGCGCCACGGCCGACCCGGGGGCTGGCACCTACACCTTCGCCGACCTGAAAAACGTGACGCTGGAACTACCGGCCTGGGCGCCGGACGCGAATCTGACGGAGCACTGCGTCTCCGGCAGAGTGACTTTCACCCAGTGGGCCAAGTCCGTGGCCGAGGGCCAGGAGATTTTTATCTCGGTGGCTGGATACGCAGACATCGACGGTGACGGTACCCAGGAGACGCTGGTGCTGGTCACGTGTAGCACTGACTCCATCGGTACCGACCAGGTGATCGCCGTCCGGCGGGGTGCGGGCGGGGTACCCGTCACGGTCGGCCAGGTCGCCGTCCAGACCGGGACGATCAAGAAGATCTGTGCCGCGCGGGCCGGGGCAGCGGGTGGCGTCGACGTGCAGGTGGTCGACTACGACATTCCGCCGAGCGACGAATGCACGCCAACAGCCGCGCCCTGGGCGATCTTTCAGTGGCGGAGCTACTCCCTGGTGGGCGGCGAGTTCCGGCAGACCGGTGGTCCCACGGCGTTCCCGGTCAACCCGAAGATCTCCCATCTGACCGTCACGGCCAGCGATCTGGTCTTCGCCGCGCCGGCCGGCGGAGTGCGGCACGGCACGATCACCGTCACGGTGCGCAATGTTGGACCGTCGGCTATGCCGTTCAACGTCGTCCTGCAACTGCCGCTGGGGCCACAGGTGGTTACCCCCGGATTCACCGAAGAGTCGTTCCCGAGCTCAGCGAACTGGTCCGGCGACTTCGGCGCACTGGCTGCCGGTGCCAAGCGGGAAATCGTCATCAAGATCGACGCGACTGACCCGGTGACCCCGGACTTCCTCCCCCGAGTACTGATCCACCCGGCGGCCGGGTACGCCGACCCGGTACTCGACGGGTACGACGCCCAGTTCAGCATCGTCTACCACTAGGTCATCGTTGGGCGTTCCAACGGGGGGCGACGGCGCGGGCGGGCACCACGGGTGCTGCCCGCGCCGTCGCGCGTTCCACGGTGTGCCCCGACCGGGAGCGTCCCGAGGCTTGGCACGGGGTTGCGCGGAGTTACAAGACGGACGTACGGTTTGCAAGACGGTGCCGCTCCGCTCCCCCTCCGGGCACAACGCCCGGACACGTGCGGAAGACTGCGGAGGAAGACCTTTCTGTAAAGGAGTACGACGTTGGCGAGCCTGGACACCTTCGGTGCGAAGAGCCAGCTCAGCGTGGGCGACGCGAGCTATGAGATCTACCGGATCGAGCAGGTACCCGGGCATGAACGGTTGCCGTTCAGCCTGAAGATCCTGCTGGAGAACCTGCTGCGTACCGAGGACGGCGCCAACATCACCGCCGAGCACATCACCGCGCTGGGCAGCTGGGAGCCGGCGGCCGAGCCGAGCGTGGAGATCCAGTTCACCCCGGCACGGGTACTCATGCAGGACTTCACCGGCGTGCCCTGCGTGGTGGACCTCGCCACGATGCGTGAGGCGGTACGCGAGCTGGGCGGCGACGCCACCAAGGTCAACCCGCTGGCCCCGGCCGAGCTGGTCATCGACCACTCGGTGATCGCCGACATCTTCGGCCGGCAGGACGCCTTCGAGCGCAACGTCGAGTTCGAGTACGGCCGCAACCGCGAGCGCTACCAGTTCCTGCGCTGGGGCCAGACGGCGTTCAACGAGTTCAAGGTCGTACCTCCGGGGACAGGCATCGTGCACCAGGTCAACATCGAGCACCTGGCCCGGGTGATCTTCGACCGTGGAGGCGTGGCCTACCCGGACACGGTGGTGGGTACCGACTCGCACACCACGATGGTCAACGGGCTGGGCGTACTCGGCTGGGGCGTCGGCGGTATCGAGGCCGAGGCGGCCATGCTCGGCCAGCCCGTCTCGATGCTCATCCCGCGCGTCGTCGGCTTCAAGCTCTCCGGTGAACTGCCCGACGGCACCACCGCCACCGACCTGGTCCTCACCATCACCCAGCAGCTGCGCAAGCACGGCGTGGTCGGCAAGTTCGTGGAGTTCTACGGCTCCGGTGTCGGCGCGGTACCGCTCGCCAACCGGGCCACCATCGGCAACATGAGCCCCGAGTTCGGCTCCACCTGCGCGATCTTCCCGATCGACGACGAGACGGTGCGCTACCTGCAGCTGACCGGCCGGTCGGCGGAGCAGGTCGCGCTGGTCGAGGCGTACGCCAAGGCACAGGGGCTGTGGCACAACCCGGACGCCGAGCCGGTCTACTCCGAGTACCTGGAGCTGGACCTGGGCACGGTGGTCCCGTCGATCGCCGGTCCGAAGCGGCCGCAGGACCGGGTCGAGCTGACCAACGCCAAGTCCGCGTTCCGCTCGGCGCTGCTCGACTATGTGGGCGACGACGGCGTGGACGAGGAGAGCGAGGAGAGCTTCCCGGCCTCCGACGCGCCCGCCTCCAACGGACGCGCCAACGGTGGGCGACCGCACAAGACGGTACCGGTGACGATCGACGGCGGTACCACCTTCGAGCTTGACCATGGCGCGGTCGTCATCGCGGCGATCACCTCGTGCACCAACACCTCCAACCCGCAGGTGATGATCGGCGCGGCGCTGCTCGCCCGCAACGCCGTGAACCTCGGGTTGAGCAGCAAGCCGTGGGTGAAGACCACGCTGGCGCCCGGCTCCAAGGTGGTCATGGACTACTACGAGAAGGCCGGTCTCGTTCCCTACCTGGAGAAGCTCGGCTTCAACCTGGTCGGCTACGGCTGCACCACCTGCATCGGCAACTCCGGCCCGCTGCCCGAGGAGATCTCGGCCGCCGTCAACGCCGAGGACCTCACCGTCGTCAGCGTGCTCTCCGGCAACCGCAACTTCGAGGGCCGGATCAACCCGGACGTGAAGATGAACTACCTCGCCTCCCCGCCGCTCGTGGTGGCGTACGCGCTGGCCGGAACGATGGATCTCGACCTGACCACCGAGCCGCTGGGCGTGGGTACCGACGGCAATCCCGTTTTCCTGCACGACATCTGGCCCTCGCCGCGCGAGGTGCAGCAGGTCATCGACGCCGCCGTCTCGGCCGACATGTTCACCAAGGACTACGCCGACGTGTTCGCCGGTGACGAGCGCTGGCAGTCGCTGCCCACGCCGACCGGCGACACGTTCGCCTGGGACGGCGAGTCGACGTACGTGCGTAAGCCGCCGTACTTCGAGGGGATGGCCGCCTCGCCCAGCCCGGTCGAGGACATCACGGGTGCGCGAGTGCTCGCGAAGCTGGGCGACTCGGTGACCACCGACCACATCTCGCCGGCCGGCTCCATCAAGGCCGACTCGCCCGCCGGGAAATACCTGGCCGAGCACGGGGTGGACAAGCGGGACTTCAACTCGTACGGGTCGCGCCGGGGCAACCACGAGGTGATGATCCGGGGCACCTTCGCCAACATCCGGCTGCGCAACCAGCTGGTACCCGGGATCGAGGGCGGCTTCACGGTCAACCAGCTGACCGGCGACCAGACCACCATCTACGACGCCTCGGTCGCCTACCAGGAGGCCGGTACCCCGCTGGTCATCCTGTCCGGCAAGGAGTACGGCTCCGGCTCGTCCCGGGACTGGGCGGCCAAGGGCACCATGCTGCTGGGCGTACGCGCGGTGATCGCCGAGTCGTACGAGCGCATCCACCGCTCCAACCTGATCGGCATGGGCGTCCTGCCGCTGCAGTACCCGGCCGGGCAGACCGCGCAGTCGTTGGGGCTCAACGGCTCCGAGACCTTCGAGATCACCGGGGTGACGGCGCTCAACGACGGGTCGACGCCGCGGACGGTACACGTCAAGGCGGACGGGATCGAGTTCGACGCGGTGGTACGCATCGACACCCCCGGCGAAGCCGACTACTACCGGCACGGCGGCATCCTGCAGTACGTACTGCGCAAGATGCTGGCCAGCTGACCCAGGTCCGAAACGGCTCCCGTCCGACGCGGCATCGCCGGGCGGGAGCCGTCGGCCATTGCCGGCCGGCCGAGGACACGGATATACTCGACCTCGCTTGCGTATATAGGGGGTCCCGTGACGAAGATGCTCATCGACATTGACGACGAGGCGCTCGCCACCGCGGCCGAACTCCTGGGTACCAAGACAAAGAAGGACACCGTCAACACCGCGCTGCGGGAGACGGCCGAACGGCTGCGCCGGCTGGCGGCGCTGGATCAGCTCAGCGCGCGTGGTGCCGCTGGCGAGTTCGACGAGCTGCTGGAGAAGAAGAACTACCGGCGGTGATCTCCCCGGGATACCTGGTCGACACCAGCGCTCTGGCCCGGCTGTTCAGTAGCCGCGCTGTGCGCGCCCGCTGGGAGCAGCAGATCGGCGCGGGCGTCATGTACGTGTGCCCGGTCACCGAGTTGGAGTTCCTGTACTCGGCGCGCTCTGCCGCTCACCGGCGCGCGCTGCTCGACGAACTGACCACGGCATTCAGCTGGACCGCGGTGCCGGACCGGGCGTTCGCCGTCGCCACCAGCACACAGTCCGCCCTGACGAACCGGGGGATGCACCGCAGCGCCGGTGCGGTCGACCTGCTGGTCGCCGCCACCGCCATCGTTCAGGGGCTCACGATCCTGCACTACGACCGGGATTTCGAGCAGGTCGCCAAGGTCAGCGGGCAGCGTGCCGAGTGGGTCGCGCCGGCAGGCTCGGTGGACTGACACCGGGCCCGCCGGCGGAGCGCCCTGGCCTACTCGCCCGCCGGGGCCGGGGCCGGCGCGGGATCGCGGCGACGCACGGTGCGCCGGAGCGCGGCGACCCCGGCAGCGAGCGGCCACAGCCGGGTGGCGGCGTTGCGCAGCGCGATTGCCGGTACGGGTCGCTGGTACGTGGCCGCGAGCGCGTTGGCCGGGGTGTACGCCCCGGCCATGGCCATCGTGGAGCCGTCGCCGAACAGCGAGACACAGGACGCCGCGTCGCCGAGTACCGCCACCCGCCCCTGTGACCAGGCCGGCAGCCGTACCTGGCTGACCGAGTCGAAGTACAGGTCGTCGGTGTCCGCCACGTACCCGAGCAGTTCGGGTACCCGCCAGCCCTCCCCCGCGAACGCCTCGGCCAGCAGGCGCTTGCGCTGCGCGCTGTCCCGGTGGTGGAAGCCGGGAATGGCGGGGCGGCGGTACATGAACGCGGCGAGCGGGTGGCCGCTGCCCGGGTGCAGGGAGACTGCCTTGCCGGGCGTGTTGTACATGAGGACGTTGTGTCCACTGTGGACGGACGTGTCCAGGGGCAGCGTGGCGGCGTACATGCCCAGGTGCCACGAGAGTTCGGCCTCCGGGCCGAACACCGACCGGCGGACCCGCGAGTGCAGGACGTCGGCGCCGATGACGATGTCGAAGGTACGCGCCGGCCCGCGCTCGAACGTCACGTCCACCCGCGCGCGTGCTCCTCCAGCGTGGCGATCGCTGTCGGTACCCGGGGCCGGCGCAGCGTGATCACGCCGGCGATGCTGCGTACCGCCCGCGCCCGGTACGCCGACGGGGAGAGCGTGGCCGAGATCGCGACCGCGCTGGGCGTGTCCCGGGCCACGCTGTACGGCACCTGACCGCGGCGGAACAACGAGACATTCTGGGACTTCGTGGGACAGCACCAGCGACAGCCCGGGCGTAGGGGGCAGCGTCCAGCGAACGCACAGGCGGCGTCGAGGCAACCGGGAGGCGTTCTCAGCGAACGCATAGGTCACGTACAGCGGGAGCGTCGGTAGCCGACGCAACGTTGTCCGCATGGAGACCGAGAACCCTGGAAACAGCAGCGGATGGCAGCCCGCGGGGGCGGCATCCGACCCGACGCCGAGCGCGTCCGAGGAGCAGCACGCACGAGTGGCCTGGCGCCGCCCGGAGACACCCGGGCCCGAGCCGACCCAGCAATGGCAGCCGACTCACCAATCGCAGTCGGACCAACAGCAGCAGCCGACCCAGCAGTGGCAGCAGCCGATCACGCCGGGCATCCCGCCGTCGGCGGCCGGCGGCGCGGGGTGGCAACCGACCCAGTCGGCGGTACCGGCATGGCACAGTGCCGATCCGACCGCCCCACACGCGGCAACCGTTGCCAGCCAACCCACCGAGCACGGTGCTCGACGCGGGCCGGGGCGGGTGGCGCGCTGGCTGACCGCCGGCGTAGCTGGACTGGTACTCGTGGCGGGTGCCGGAGTGGCTGGCGGTGTTGCGGTACACGCGTTTGACGGGCACAGTGCGACGACGAGTACGGCGGCGACACCTGTCGCGGCGAAGGCGGCCAACGGTACGGTCACGGTCGCCGATCTGGTCACGGCGGTGAAGCCGAGCGTGGTCACCATCGCCGCGCAGAGCCGGGGCGGTACGAGTGAGGGCTCGGGCGTGGTGGTACGCAGCGACGGCATGATCGTCACCAACTACCACGTGATCTCCGGCGCCACGGGCAGCATCCAGGTGACCTTCGCCGACGGTACGACCGGCCAAGCTACCGTTGTCGCCAGCGACCAGGCCGGTGACCTGGCTCTGCTGCAGGTATCCGGCGCGAAGGGGCTGACCGCGATCAACATCGGGAACAGCTCGACGCTCGCCGTCGGGGACGACGTGATCGCCATCGGCAACCCGCTGGGCCTGGGCATCAGCGTGAGCGAGGGGATCGTGAGCGCGCTCAACCGGCAGGTGACCGTCGGCGGCAGCGACACGAGGGGCGGCAACTCCGACAGCGTGTCCTACGGCGGCGCGATCCAGACCGACGCGGCGGTCAACGAGGGCAACTCGGGCGGCGCACTGGTCAACGCCAGCGGCCAGCTGATCGGGATCACCAGTGCGATCGCCACCAGCGGCAGCAGTACCGGGAATCTCGGGGTCGCCTTCGCCATCCCGTCGAGCGCCGTGCAGAGCTTCCTCACGAAGGCGCTCACCTGAGCGGCTAGTGACCCTGAAACGGTGGGCGGGGACGCGTTTGCCGGCTGAGGTATGGGGGTACCACGGCGTCAGGGTGTATGAACGGCAGGGGACTCCCGGTGGTGCGGGGCTTCGGCTGGGCGGTATTGGCGGTACGGGTGCAGGCTACGGCCGGCGGTGGCGAGTGGGCCACCGCCGGCCGAGCCGTTTCAGCGCAGTCCGCTCTCCCGTAACAGTTCCGTGGTCAGCGCGCGCTCGTCCAGGTCCAGGCCGCGCGAGGTGAACCAGCTGACCACGTTGTGTACGTCCCGGGCCAGGAACTGCTTGCCCTGCGGGTTGGCCACCACGTCCACCACCTGCGGCAGGTCGATGACGACCAACCGTCCATTGTGGACGAGCAGGTTGTACGGCGAGAGGTCGCCGTGGGCGTACCCGCACCGGGCCAGTACCACCATGGCGTCCCACATCTGCCGCCACAGGTCGGTCAGTTCGTCCCCGGCCGGCCGCAGCGCCGACAGTCGGGGGGCGCCTTCCCGGCTCACCGGATCGCCGATGAACTCCAGCATCAGCTCGGTACCGATGATCTGCACCGGGTACGGCACCATCGGTTGGATGCCGAACTGCTCGGCCACCTTCCACAGCTCCACCAGGGCACCGAACTCGGCGCTTGCCCAGAGCCCGGCGATGGCCTGCTTGCCGAACTGGCTACGGGCCTGCAGCGCCCGGGTGACCCGGGATTCGCGTACCCGCCGGCCCTCCAGGTAACCGGAGTCGCGGTGGAACATCCGGTGGTCGGCGTCCCGGTAGCGCTTGACCGCGAGCAGGCACTGCCGGTCGGTGTCGGGTACCCCCCGGGAGAGCAGGAAGACGTCGGCCTCCTTGCCGGTCTTCAGGATGCCCAGCTCGGTGTCGACCGCGGCCAGCTCGGTGACCAGCCAGTCGGGGTACGGTCGCGGGCCACGCTCGCCCGCCTGCGGTGTGTCCCAGGTCGACCAGCGGTCGCCGGTCTCGGGCGCGCCGAGCTGTTCTTCGCGATCGGGTTCGGCCGGCTGCTCGCGCCGGCCGCGCTTTACGAAACTGGCTTCGTCCCCGGTTTCGCGGTCGAAGCGGCGCCGGCGCGCGGTGGTGCCGGCAGAGTACCGACCGGAGTCGGCGAAATCGTTGTCACGCAACGCAGGTAGTCCTTTGGCAGAGTCGATGTGTGGGCAGGGATCAAGAACTCCGCGACGGCGGCAGCCATGAAAACTCACCCCTCTCCAACTCGGCCAGTCCTGCTGGCGTGAATCCCACTGATCCGGGTCCCGGCTCAGTTCCGCACACCCTGCCGCCAGCCGGCACGAGCGCGCAACCCAATTACCGCAGGAGCGGTCTTTACCGCAGATGCAGAGCGCAGCCCAGGGCGAAGCTGGGATCGAGGCCGACGTCGGCGTCCCAGACCGCGGAGAGCACCGCGGCCGCGTACCCCCAGGCGCGTACCCGCTGGGCCGGTACCGCCAGCCCCTCGGCGAGCTGGTCGACCCGTCGAGCCAGCAGCCGTGCCGGGTCCGGCATGGTGAGCACCTGCGGGTACGGGTTGCGCAGCAGCGCCGCCACCTCGAAGGCCGGCTCGCCGAGTACCCCCTTCGGGTCGATCGCCACCCACTCCCCCGCCGGCCCGCGCGCACCGCCCACACCGCCCGATGAGCCCGGCCGGCGCAGGATGTTGTCGTGGTGCAGGTCGCCGTGGAGTAGGACAGCGGGTACCGAATCGGCGAGCAGGTCGGCGAAGAGCCCGGCGCCCCGGTCGAAGTCGGCTGGCGGGATGCCGGCCGGGCACGGCTGCTCGTAGGCGCGTGCCCAGCGGACCAGCTCGGGGAACGGGTGCCCGCCGGGCGCCACTTCGCGCAGCGCCCGCATCACCTCGAGCGCCACCGCGGTGGCCTGCTCGTCGTTGCCGGCCAGGACCAGCTCGGTCAGCGGGGTACCCGGCTCGATCCGCTCCAGCAGCGCCCCACCGCCGGCCGCGTCGTACTCCAGCAACCGGACCAGCCCCCGACCGGCAGCGGCGCGCAGCGCCGGGAACTCGTGCCCGTAGTCCGAAGGGTCCTGCCCGGGTACCGGCGGCGGCCCGAGTTTGAGTACCACCCGCTGCCCGCCGTCCCGGGTAGCGGCGACCACGTAGTTGTAGGACAGCGGGTACGGCTCGCCCAGCGTCAGCTGCCACCGCGCGGCGTACCCGGCGATCAGGTCGGGCAGGCTCGCCAGCCACGGCGCGCCGCGCTCCGGGAAGGCGCTGGAGATGTTGCGGACGAAGAGTTCAGGCAACCGCACCGCGCCACGCTAGCCGGTCAGCCTGGGACTACCGAGCCGGCCGGACCGGCCGGCGGGCGTCCATCACGGCAGCGAGGGCGGCGATCGGGCCGTCGGCTGTCCGGGTCGGGCCGAAGTCGCGCTGCGTCCAGCGCCGACCGCGGTGGATCCACACCGAGCGCAGTCCGAGGGTACTGGCGCCGTAGATGTCGGCCTCCGGGCTGTCGCCGACCATCCAGGCACCGGACAGCCGCATCCGGGCCCGCTCGGCCGCGATCTCGAAGATCTCCGGATCCGGCTTGCGTACCCCGACCTCCTCGGAGATCACCCAGCCGGCAAGGTAGCGGTCCAGTCCGGTCATCCGGATCTTCGCCTCCTGCTGGTGCGCAACGCCGTTGGTGACCACGACGGGTACCCAGCCGACCTCACGGGCGATCCGCAGCGCGCAGGCGACCAGGGGATCCAACCGGCTGTAGCGCACCACGCCGGCGCGCATCCGCTCGATCAGGTCGTCAACGGTCGCCCGGAGTTCGTACCTGTCACGCAGCGCGCTGGCCACGTCACGGCGCGGTACGAAACCGTCGCCGTCCATGTCGAGCAGCCACTCCAGGTCGGCCCTCGGCGCGTCGAGTTCACCCAGGAACCGCTGCGCCCAGGTGGAGAACGCCTGGGCGCGGTCGAGCAGGGTGTTGTCGAGGTCGAGGAGCAACAGCGGCACGCCGCCACCCTAGGTGAACGCGACCGACTTTCAACAGGCCAGCGACCAAATTGATGAGCATCAAGAGAGCGAACCGGCTCCACAAAGGGGGCACGGCTCGCAACATGGACAGGGTGCAGCCGTCGACCCGGCAGGTACCGTCCCACCAGCTGGAGCACCGGCTGGCGGCGACGGCCGCCCACGCGGCGCTGGCCGAGTTGCTCGTCCTGCCGGCGGCCGACTTGGAGCTGCGCATCGAGCACGAGCTGGCCACCAATCCGGCCCTGGTGAGCGCGGTGCCACCGGCGTGCGGACGCTGCGGTGCCGCGCTGGACGGGCTGCACCAGGCGTACGGCTGCGGGCGTCCCGCAACGGCGGTCGGCGGGCTGCCCGCTGATCTCGCGGCGACCGAGCCGGCCGAGTCGCTGCTGCTGGCCGGCGTACCCACGGTGGATCGGTGGATCGCGGTCACCATCCTCGCGGACCTGGACGAGCGCGGGCTGCTCGGGCGGAATCCGGCCGCGGCCGCGGAGTGGCTGGGGGTACCGGAGCAGCGGGTACACCGGGTGCTCGCGGCACTACGCGCGGTGAGTCGGCCGGACCTTGCCGCTGCCGACCTAGGTGACGCCCTGCACCTGCAGATCGGCGCGCTGGACCTGCCGGCTGCCCAGCTCGAGCTGCTGCGCGCACTGGTCGACGGGCACCTCGCCGACGTCGGTGCCGACCGGGTGGAGCGCATCGCGACGGCGCTGGGGCTGGACCTCACGGCTGCCCGGGACGGCGTGGCCCTGCTGCGCCGGGTACTGCGGCCGCCAGCCGGGGTGGAGCGCGACGAAGCGGTGGGGCCGCCGGTGGTACCCGACATCGTGGTGCGGTGGAGCGCCGCCGGTACCCCCGAGGTTCTGGTTCCGGAGCACGGCCCGCGGCTGCGCATCGACGCCGGCTACGCCCGGCTGGCCGGGCAGCCACCGACCGGCCTCGATCCGGCGCAGCTGGCCCGGCTGCGCGCGCAGGTCGGCGACGCCCGTGAGTTCCTGGCCCGGCTGGCCCGGCGCTCCGGTGCGCTGCGCCAGATCGCGGCGACCGCCATCGGGCAGCAGCAGGCGTACCTGCGCCACGGTGCGCTGGCCCACCAGCCGATGACCCGTACCGGCGTGGCCCGGCTGGCCGGCGTGCACCCGAGCACGGTCAGCCGGGCGGCCAGCGGCAAGCGGGTACTCCTCCCCGATGGTCGACTGGTCGGCTTCGCCACCTTCTTCGGTACCGCCACCAGCGTCCGCGAACGCGTCGCCGAGCTGATCGCCGCCGAGTCGCAGCCGCTCTCCGACGGCCAGCTCGCCGCCGCCCTGCGCGGGTACGGCCACCGCATCGCCCGGCGCACCGTCGCGAAGTACCGCGCCCAACTCGCCATCCCGGCCGCCGACCACCGCTGACCCACGCCCGTCGTCCCCGCCCGGCGCACTGACGGACGGCAGCGAAGCCGGATTCGCGCCTAGACAACAACTACCGAACGCAGCTTCGCCACGCCCCGCCCGAGCCCGACGTATCGCGCACACCCCGCCCGCCGGCGACCTGGCACGGAATGTGCAGCGGATGAGGGCAGGTAGCGAATGCGAGGAGGGGCCAGATGCACAACCTGGACCGGGGCTCTTACGGACCGAACGGCCCGGAGCGCTTCGAGGCGAACGAGTCCGGGGAGTACGAGTCCGGGGAGTACGAACACAGCACCGGCGAGCAGGAGGCCGGCGAGTTCGAGTCGGCAGATTTCGGCGCGGGTGGGTTCGGCGCGGGTGGGCCGGCGAGCGGTGAGTTCGAGGCCGGTGAATTCGAGGCTGGAGCGTACGGGACCGCCGGAGAGCAGGAGTTCGAGGGGATCCTCGGGCTGCTCGGCTCGGTACTCGGCGAGGCGTACGAGGGTCCGGTCGGCCCCGGCCGGCCGCTCACCGAGACGCAGGAGACCGAGCTCGCCAGTGAACTGCTGGAGGTCAGCTCCGAACAGGAGCTGGAGCAGTTCCTGGGCGATCTGATGCGCGGGGCGGCCCGCGCGGCCGGTTCGTTCATCCGCTCGGATACCGGCCGGGCGTTGGGCGGCGTACTCCGGGACGCGACCAAGCAGGCCCTGCCGATCGTCGGCCGGGCGGTCGGCCAGTGGGTCTCCCCGCAGCGCGGCGGCGACGTCGGCGCCCGCATCGGCGATGCCGTCGGGGTCGCCTTCGGCCTGGAGCTGGAGGGGCTGTCCGGGGAGAGCCAGGAGTTCGAGGTGGCCCGGGCACTGGTCCGGTTCGCCGACGCGGCGGCCAGGCAGGCGGCGGTGACCCCGCGCGGGATACCGACGCCGGTCGCGGTCCGCCGGGCGGTGATCACAGCCGCCAGCGAGCACGCACCCGGGCTGCTGGCCGGGGTCGGTCCGGGGCTGCCCGGCGACCGGTACGGCACCCGGGGGCGGCGCTCCGGGCGGTGGATCAGGCGCGGACGAAAACTTGTGATCTTCGATGCATGACCTTCCCGGAGGAGCCGGGGAGCAGGTCTATCAGGCCGCGGTCGAGGGTCGCGGCCAACGAGAGAGGACGGGCACGTGTACGAGTTCGAGTACGAGGGTGGCGGCGAACTGGAGTTCGAAGGCGGCGGTGGCGAACTCGAGTACGAGTTCGAGGGCGGCGGCGGGGAACTCGAGTACGAGTACGAAGGCGGCGGCGAACTGGAGTTCGAGGGCGGCGGCGAGCTGGAGTTCGAGTCGCCGTTCCACGAGACGATGGAGCTGGAGCTGGCCAGCGAGCTGATGGAGATCAGCAACGAGCAGGAGCTGGAGCAGTTCCTCGGCAGCCTGTTCAAGCGGGCGGTCGGCGGCATCAAGCGGTTCGCCAACTCCAGCGCCGGCCGGGCGCTCGGCGGCGCGCTGAAGGGGCTGGCCAAGCGGGCGCTGCCGATGGTCGGCGGTGCGCTGGGCAACCTGGTCGTACCCGGGCTCGGCGGCGCCCTCGGCTCGAAGCTGGGCTCGCTACGCCAGCGGCCTGTTCGAGCTGGAGATGGAGGGGCTGGGCGAGCAGGAGCAGGAGTTCGAGGCGGCGCGCCGGTTCGTCCGGCTGGCCGGTACGGCTGCCCAGCTCGCCGCGCGGGCACCGCGGCACGCCCCGCCCCGGCAGGTGGCCCAGCGCGCCATCGCCACGGCGGCGCGCCGGCAACTGGCCGCGCTCAGCCGCGGTGGAGTCGGTGGAGTCGGTGCGGGCACGGGGGTACGGCGCCGGCTCGGGTACGGGATGCGCCGGCCCGCGCGCTCGATCTACGGCGGGTACCCGCGCCGCCGCTACCCGTCGGGGTACCGCCGCAGCCGCTACGGGTACCGCCGACCGTCCTACGCGGGCTACGGCGCGACCGGGTACGCCGGCGACTACAGCCAGCCGGTATCAGGGGTACCGATGTCCGGCGCGCCCGCCTCTGGCGGCGGCTACGGCGGCGGTGGCGGCGGGTACGGCGGTGCCAACGAGGGCCGCTGGATCCGGCGGCACGGCAAGATCATCCTGCTGGGCGCCTGAGATGGACGCCGCCGGCACCGCACACTGGTACCTCACCCAGGAGGCCCGGGCCATGCTGACCCGGCTGGCCCTGGTGCGCCCGTTCGCGGTGCACGAGACCATGGTGCCGGCGGCCGCCCTGTCTCCGGTCGCGCAGGTGGCGATCGAGCGGGTACTCATCGGCGGCCGGCGCGAACTGCGTACCGCGATCCTCGGGTACCTGCGCTGGCTGGCCGGGCCCGGTCGGCGCGCCCCGGTCGACGTGGCACAGCGCCGCTTCACCCGGCTGCGCCTGCGGTTCGGCAACGCGCTGACCCAGTTCGACCTGTTCACCGAGGTCATCACGCAACGCTCGGAGGCGCAGACCGGGGTGTGGCTGTCCGGCCTGGACGAGCTGGCCAAGGATGCGCTGGCGCTGCCCGGGTACGACCTCGACGCACCACCGGCGATCGTCTACCTGAGCCGGGGCGCGGGCGCGGCCATCCGGCGGGCCCGTACCCGGCTGCCGGGTGGCGCCAAGAACCCGGCCGCGATCATCAAGGTGCCGCGCGAACGGATGGTCGGGCACGGCATCGCCGCATCCCTGGTACACGAGTGTGGACACCAGGCGGCCGCGCTGCTCTGCCTCGTCGAGGGGCTGCGCAAGCACCTGGCGGCGGCCCCGCAGACCCGGGCCGACCCGGAGGTCTGGCGCTACTGGCAGCTGTGGATCTCCGAGATCGTCGCCGACCTGTGGTCGGTGGCCAAGCTCGGGGTGGCCGCCACGGTGGGGCTGATGGGAGTGGTCAGCCTGCCCCGGTGGGCCGTGTTCCGGCCCAGCGGGGACGATCCGCACCCGGTGCCGTGGCTGCGGGTACAGCTGTCGGCGGCGATCGGGGCGGCGCTGTACCCCGATCAACAGTGGTCCCGGCTGACCCGGCTCTGGCTGCAGCTGTACCCGCCGAAGGGGCTGGACCCCGGCTACGCCGGCCTGCTCCGCCGGCAGGTCGCCAGCCTGCCCGAGTTCGCCCGGCTGCTGCTGGCCTACCGGCCGGCCGCGCTCGCCGGGCGCAGTCTCGGCGAGGCGTTGTACCTGCCGGACCGGCAGCCGGCCAACCTGATCGCGCTCTGGCAGGCCCAGCGCTCCTCGCCGACCGCGCTGCTGCGCATGCCGCCGGCCCTGGCCTTCGCCGTGGTCGGTCAGGCGCGCGCCGCCGACCTGGTCACGCCGGAGCGGGAAAGCCGGCTGCTCAGCCAATTGCTCACCTACCGGGCGCTGCGCAGCAGCCTCGATCTGTCGGTACTCACCGCCGAGCGGGTACGGGCCGCACCGCCCGTCTTCGCCGGCCACCGCCACCGGCCGGTGGCGGCCCCGGCAGCCGCCGGTCCGCTGTCGCAATCGTCAACAACAGGAGGAACACGCTATGAGTAAGGGCAGTTTCGTGGTCTGGTCGCCGCACACCAAGCCGGTGAAGGCCGGCACGGTGGTGAACTTCCACGCGCGGATGACCGACGACAACCCACAGAACTACTACTTCCGGTGGCGGGTGGAGGGTCCGTTCACGGACTCGGTCGTCGAGCACGACGCGGACGAGCACTTCGACTGGGACACCGCCGGAATCCGCGCGGGCTTCTACACCATCCGCGCGCTGCGCCAGCTCAAGTCCGGCCCCGGCCCGCAGGTACCACCGTCCACTGTGGACTCGTCGGCGGCCGGCTCGGGTACGGCCTTCCCGGTACCGTCCAGCGAACCGCACGTGATCGCGAAGGACACGCCGGACGACCCGGGTGACGACCGGCCGCCACCGTCTGGCTGGGAGGACAGCGAGCACTGGGAGCTGCTCATCGAGGTGGGGCCACCGAGCAACCCGGACGGCATCGTCCCGGTCAGCCTGCAGCGCACCCAGATCGAACCGACCGGCAGCCAGGTGCTGTGGATGATCATTCGCAACCGTACCAACGCGATCGCCTTCCACCGCTACCGCGAGTTCACCGACTCGGTGATGTGCGGCGGGCAGAGCCTGCCCAACGGGAACAACGGAAAGAGCCTGCTGTTCCGCGGCTCGGACGCGTACGAGCTGCTGCGCGAGTCGACCGAGTCGTTCCTGATGCAGGAGGTCGGCGTGATCGACCCGGACGTGGCGATGGACGACTTCGACCGGCAACTCGGCGACCCGGCGGCCTCGCTGCGGCTGCGCATCGAGGAGACCCGCCGGATGGGTGGCAGCTCGGCGGTGATCGACGACCTCAAGCGCTTCCGGGAGATGTACTACGAGAAGCTGGAGGACGACACCTCGGTCCTGCCCTACCTGCGCATCATCCGCGACAAGCTGCGCGACATCCCGTTGAAGGACCCGGGCGACCTGCCCGGCAACTCCAACTGCTACGGCATCCTGAAGTCGCACATCTCCGGCCCGCTCGCGGTCGAGCTGGTGTGGTCGTACTGGCACGAGGAGGGCATGCTCGCGCAGAGCCTGAACGCCATCGTGGCCCGGTTCGAGAACCGGCGTACCGACCCGAAGGCGCGGGTGGATCCGTTGGTGCGCTTCGACGTCGACCCACTGCGCCCACTCGGGAACCTGCTGTGGGGGTGGATCCAGGACGAATACAGACGCTTGACGGTACGCAGGCGGTCCTTCGAGTACGACCACGAGTACGGGCTGAAACTGGTCGGCAAGGCGATCCCGGAGCTGCCGACGGCGGACAGCCGCACCAAGTTCCTGGAGTCCTTCCACAACCTGCTGCACCTGGCGCACATCTTCTTCAAGGAGGACGACGACACCACCGTGATCGCCGACGGCTTCCCGGTGCTCAATGCCTTGCGGGAGACGCATCTGGTGCTCTCCGAGGGGGCGCACAACCAGTTCGGCGACCTGCCCTCCTCGGCGCGCGCGGAGATGCTGATCATGGAGTGGCTGCTGGCCCGGCCGGAGATGCGCGAGTTCATCGGCGGCAAGATCATGGTGCCGTACGAGGAGGAGTGGATGGACCGGGTGGACACCCTCAAGCAGATGCAGGGCTGGTCACCCACCACCATCACGCACTTCCGTGACCTCGGCGTCTTCGGCGAGCAGATCCTGCTGTCGGTGCGCTACGGCAACTGGTCGGTACTCAACGACCCGCAGGAGGCGGCGAACTGGTGCCGGTACTGGCGGCCGGAGGTACAGCGCTACACGCACGCGTACCGGGCGGCCACCGGGGTCGACCTCACCGACAAGGTGGACTCGTCGCTGCCGGGACTGTTGCTGCGCAAGCGGTTGCCGGCCCGCCGGGCCAGCTGAGGGCAGCGCGGCGTGCTGGTCATCGACAGCCACTGCCACGCCGGCCAGGGCGACGGCTTCACCGGCCCCTGGGACACGTCCGCGCCGCTCGCCGCATACCTGCGGCGGGCGGCCGCGGCCGGCATCACCCGCACAGTGCTGTTCTCCGCGTTCCACAGCGACTACGGCCGGGCCAACCGGATCGTCGCGGACATCGTGGCGACAAACCCGAAGAGATTCTGGGGGTACGCCTTCGTCAACCCGCGCACCGACGCCGGCCGGATCCGGGCACTGGTCGGCACGGCGGTTCGCGACTTCGGCTTCCGCGGCATCAAGGTGCACCGGCACGACGGGCCACTGAGCCGGGAGGTCTGCGACGTGGCCCGCGAGTATGCCCTGCCGATCCTCTACGACCCGCAGGGCGAGGTGGCCCTGGTCGACCTGGTCGCCCCCGAATATCCGGACGTGCCGTTCATCATCCCGCACCTGGGTTCGTTCGCCGACGACTGGAAGGCACAGCGGCACCTGATCGACATCCTGGTACGCCACCGCAACGTGCACACCGACACCTCGGGGGTACGCCGGTTCGACCTCATCGTGGAGGCGGTACGCCGGGCCGGGGCGCACCGGGTGCTCTTCGGTACCGACGGCCCGTGGCTGCACCCGGGACTGGAGCTGGCGAAGGTACGCGCGCTGCGCCTCGCCCCGGCACAGGAGCAGCTCATCCTCGCCGGCAACCTGCTGCGCCTGCTCGGCCCCGGCCGGGTACCCGCACCCGGTGCCCGCCCGGCCACGCCCGGCCGGGCAGCGGCGAACCGGCCGTTCAGCTGGTCCCCGCGTCTACATCGTCGGCGCGCGGGTGGACCACCAACGGCCGGCGGGCACGGCGCAACTGCAGGGCGCGGTCGGTGACCCCGAGCAGTCTGGCGGCTGCCGCCACCCGGCCACCGGAGTCGGCCAGCGCCACCCGGATGGCCGCGTCGGTGGCGTCGTCGCGCACCTGACGCAGCGACGAGCCGCCCGCCAGGCAGCCACGTACCGCGTGCTCCAGCAGCTCCGCTCCGGAGACGGGGTGTACCCGGGCGCCGGGACGCTCCTCCTCCGGCAGGTCGCCAGGGGTCACCGGCCCCACCCCGACGTACCGCGCGCAGATGCGTACCGCCAGCTGGCGCAGGTCGCGTACGTTGCCCGGGTACTCCCGGTTGACCAGTGCGGCGGCCACCTCCGGGGTCAGCTGCACCGGGCCGGGCAGGGCGCCACCGGGGCGGCCGTCCAGCCGGGACGCGTCGGCGAAGAAGTGCTGGAACAGCCGGAGGATGTCCTCGCGCCGTTCGCTGAGTGTGGGCAGCCGGACGGTACCGGCGGCGATGCGGTAGTACAGGTCGGCCCGGAACTCGCCACTCTCCCGGGCCCGGGTCAGGTCCCGGTTGGTGGCGCAGACCAGCCGGAAGTTGGCCCGCTGCCACAGGTTCCCGCCGACCCGCTTGTACATCCCCTCCTGCACCACGCGCAGCAGTTCGGCCTGGAGTGGCAGGGCCAGCTCGCCGACCTCGTCGAGGAACAGGGTGCCGCCGTCGGCCTGCGCGAACGCGCCGTCCCGGGCGCCGACCGCACCGGTGAACGCGCCGCGCTCGTGGCCGAAGAACTCCGAACCGGAGAGCGTGGGTACGATCGCCGATCCGTCCACCACCACCAGGTCGCCCCGGCCGGCGCGCGGGTCGAGCCGGTGGATGAGCCGGGCCACCAGCTCCTTGCCGGTACCGCTCTCGCCGGTGACGAGTACCGCCGCGGTGGAGAACCGGGCCGCCTCGACCACCCGGCGCAGCGCCGCCCGCCAGGCCGGCGCCTCCCCGACCACGAGTCCGCGTACCTCCGTCGAGTCGAGTACCTCCTCGATCTGCGCCCAGCGGATGAGCCGGGCGGCGGCCACCTGCCCGGTGGTCGGCCCCTCCCAGATCATCACCTCGGCGGCGCCGTGGTCGAGCAGCCGCCACACCTCGCCGGGGCGCAGCGCGCTGGCGTCGCCGGCCACCGCGAGCAGCCGGCGCCGGCCGCCGGCGGAGAGTTCCCAGATGGTCTGCGCGGCCTCGTCGGCGGTACAGCTGAGCGCCAGTACGCCGGGGGCCAGGCCGGGTGCGCCGACCTCGTCGATGACCTCCACGTTGGCGGCGGTGAGTGCCGTCCGGACGTCGGCAGCCAGTGCTGTGCACTGCCGCGTCAGCGCCCGGATCCAGGCACAGTTAGCCACCTCGGCGTACCCCCTCGTACCTCCCGCGCCCTGACATTAGTGACCTCTGGCTGATTACGGTGCGTATTGGGGGTAGATGAAAAAATTGCGTGTACAACGGATTGTGTTGAACCGGGGGTAGGAGATCCCCGGCGTCACGCGGGCCGGATCGGTCCGGTGGACGCGAGGCGCCGTCACGAAATGACGGGCCGGACGCCCGCAGCCGTACCGTCCGCATCGCGTCGGTTTCGCCGTCGCCCGCACCAGTGGGCGGCGTCTTCATGACAACCGATACCGAGGTGCGTGATGCCAGAAGCTAGTGGTTACACCAAGCCCGAGCCCGAACCCGAGGTGGTCGGCGCCTGCCAGCGCCCCGAGTTCGTGGCCCTGTCCGGCCTGACGGTCAACCTGGCCACGGTCGGCCCGCTCTTCTCCGCGACGCTGGACAGCGCCGAGGAGGTACTGGTGGGCGGGGCACTGCTCCAGTTCGAGCAGTACGACAGCGTCGGCGTGTTCGGCGTACCGCAGGACCTGAGCACGCTGTGGCGCTCCGGGCTGTTCCGGGCGGGCGAGACACCGATCGGCGACGTGCTGCTGATCGACATCCTGTCCACCACCGTCCGGGCCGGCAACCGGACTACCGCGACCGATCGCCAGGCGCTCTACTCGGGCGTGCGTACGCCCGAGTTCACGGCGGCCTGGCAGGCGCTCATGGTCGCGATCCAGGCCTGCCTGGCGGACTGCTGCGGCGACGGGGACGGCCTGTGCGGCAGCGCGCCCGTGGTCGCGGTGATCCTCGCGGCGGAGCGGCTGCACGAGGTACTCGGCCGCACGGTCACCGAGTTTCACATCCAGTCGGCGAAGGAGCTCTCCTGCGGGCTGGAGGAGGCGCTGGCCA
This sequence comes from uncultured Actinomycetota bacterium, assembly GCA_963850915.1. GTDB lineage: Bacteria > Actinomycetota > Actinomycetes > Mycobacteriales > Micromonosporaceae > CAVTWH01. Next base: position 470,379 of record CAWKND010000014.1, on the reverse strand, counting down.
TCCTGGTCTGCGAGGCGGTGTCGACCGCCAGCGGGTACCGGGGCAGCCTGATCGACACGCTCGCTTGGCTGGACGTACTGCTGCGCCGGCCGCCACGCGACCGGTTCGCCACGGTGGCCGTCGCCCAGGCGCTCGGGCCGATCTTCGAGTTCGTGTCCAACCCGGTGGTGGACGACACGGACGAGAGCCGGACGATCTACCGGCAGGCGGTACAGGCCGGCGCTGTCCTGCTGGGCAACGCCCCGGCCGCGACGCCGGCCCAGCCGGCGGCGGCAAGGCCACACTCGGCGCTGGTCGGCCGGCGAGGCTGACGGAGGCTGGTTCGAGGGACGGGGGTCGCGGTCGCGGCCCCCGTTTCCGTACTCCAGCTCCGACCACGCCCGCGACACGGCATCGCAAGCCGTACGTACGGATTGCCACTTACCCGCTCCGCCTGTCACGATCAGGGCATGCCGCGGCTCAGCCAGGATCAGCTGGAGTCCCGGCGCCGGGAGATCCTCGCCGGCGCCCGGGCCTGCTTCGCGCGCTACGGCTACGAGGGCGCCACCGTACGGGTACTCGAGCAGGAGATCGGGCTCTCCCGGGGGGCTATCTTCCACCACTTCCGGGACAAGGACTCACTGTTCCTCGCGGTCGCCGAAGACGACGCGGCCACCATGGTCACCACGGTCGCCGAGCACGGTCTCGTGCAGGTCATGCGCGACCTGCTCAGCCGGGCCGAGTCCGAGGACGTACCGGGCTGGCTGGGTACCCAGCTGGAGGTGTCCCGCCGGCTGCGTACCGACCCCGACTTCGCCAAGCGCTGGGCAGCCAGGTCGGACGCCATCGCCCACGCCACCAAGGAGCGGCTGCGCCGCCAGCGGGAAGCCGGCAACCTCCGCGACGACGTCCCGGTCGCCACCCTCGCCCAGTTCCTCGAACTCGCCTACGACGGGCTGGTACTGCACCTGGCGATGGGGCGGCCGGCCGACGACTTCGGCGCGGTCCTCGACCTGGTCGAGGCGGCGGTCCGGCGTACCCGCTGACCTGGGCTGGTGAGGGGCCGCACCGCGCTGTGCCGCGTAGTGCGCGAAGGCCACGCCGGCAAGTAGAAAGCCGACCACGACCGGGATCCAGGCCAGTCCATGGTGGTCGACCGCGGTCGCCGGCAGGTCGAATTCGAGCACCATGGTCCCTCCAGCCATCGACGTGCCCCGAGGCGGAGCCGCCCGGGTACGACAGCCACAGGCTGGACAGCGCCGGTGACCGGTACCCCAGAGTCGGGCACACACCGGACATGCGGCGGATGAACGTCCAGCAAATCCGTCGACGCGATCAACAGTGGAGAGTCAGTCGGCGGCGTAGCTGTCGTCCGGGGTCAGCAGCACCACCGGCTCGGGATCGGTTGTGGCGTAAGGCGTCGGCGAGTCGGCCACCGCGAACTGGGTCCGGTAGAGCTCGGCGTAGAGGCCACCCGCGGTGATCAGCTCCTCGTGCCGGCCGCGCTCGACGATCCGGCCGCCGTCCACCACCAGGATCTGGTCGGCCTCGCGCACCGTGGAGAGCCGGTGCGCGATCACCAGCGCGGTACGTCCGGTCAGCGCGACCGACAGCGCCCGCTGTACCGCCGCCTCCGACTCGGAGTCGAGGTGTGCCGTGGCCTCGTCGAGGATCACGATGGACGGGGCTTTCAGCAGCAGCCGGGCGATGGCGATGCGCTGCTTCTCGCCACCGGAGAAGCGGTAGCCGCGCTCCCCCACCACGGTGTCCAGCCCCTCCGGCAGCCGGCGTACCAGCTCGCCGACCTGTGCCGCGTCGAGCACCGCCCAGAGCTGCTCGTCGGTGGCCTCGGCGCTGGCGTAGCGCAGGTTCTCGGCGATCGTCTCGTGGAACAGGTGCGCGTCCTGGGTCACCACCCCGATCGCGTCCCGCAGCGACTGCAGGGTGGCGTCGCGTACGTCGACGTCGCCGACGAGTACCGCACCGTCGGACACGTCGTAGACCCGCGGTACCAGCATCGCGGTGGTGGACTTGCCGGCGCCCGAGGGCCCGACGAGCGCCACCATCTGGCCGGGCTGGACGGTGAAGGTGAGCCCGCGCAGTACCGGCTCGGCGACTGTCCGGTCGAGCGTCGCCACGTCCTCCAGCGATGCCAGGGACACCTCGGCGGCCGACGGGTAGCGGAACACCACGTCCCGGAACTCCACTTTGGACGCGCCGGCCGGCAGCGGCTGGGCACCCGGCCGCTCGTCGATCGCCGGCGCCAGGTCGAGTACCTCGAAGACGCGCTCGAAGGAGACCAGTGCGCTCATCACGTCGACCCGCACGTTGGACAGCGAGGTGAGCGGCCCGTAGAGCCGGGTCAACAGCAGCGCCAGGGTGACCACGGTGCCCGCGCTGATCCGGCCGTGCACCGCGTACCAGCCGCCCAGCCCGTACGTGAGCGCCTGGGCCAGCGAGGCGACCAGCAGCATGGCGACGAAGAAGGTACGGCTGTACATGGCGCTCTGGATGCCGATGTCGCGTACCCGCGTGGCCCGGTCACCGAAGCGCTTGGCCTCCGCGTCGGGGGTACCGAACAGCTTCACCAGCAGCGCCCCGGCCACCCCGAAGCGCTCCGTCATGGTGGCGTTCATCTTGGCGTCGAGCTGGTAGGACTCCCGGGTGATCTCGGCCAGCCGGCGACCGATCCGGCGCGCCGGCAGGATGAAGATCGGCAGCATCACCAGTGACAGCAGCGTCACCTGCCAGGACAGCGTGAACATCACGGCGGCGGTGAGCACCAGCTGGATGGCGTTGCTGACCACGCCCGACAGGGTGGAGGTGAACGCCTGCTGCGCCCCCATCACGTCGTTGTTGAGCCGGCTGACCAGCGCGCCGGTCTGGGTACGGGTGAAGAACTGCAGGGGCATGCGCTGCACGTGGTCGTAGACCTTGGTACGCAGGTCGAGGATGACGCCCTCACCGATGCGCGCCGAGTACCACCTGTTGACCAGGGACAGCAGCGAGTCGGCGACGGCCAGCGCGGCGATGAGTACGGCCAACTTCACCACGGTGGTTCCGGCCGTCGGCAGCTTGGAGGTGATCGCGTTGACCACCCGCCCGGCGAGTACCGGCGTGGCCACCCCGATCACCGCGTCGAACACCACGGCCACCAGGAAGATACCGATGTCGCGCCGGTAGGGTCGGGCGAAGCTCAGCACCCGCCGGGCCACGTCCCGCCCGACCTTGTGGTTCTTCAGCTCGTCCTCGCGCCGCATCGCGCGGAGCATGCTCCACCCGCCGCCGGCCATCGGGTGCCCCATCTGCGTCTCCTCGCCCGGCGCCGCCCTCCGCGAACTGCGGACGCGACCCCACCACCCCTAGCTAAGCGGGTCCCTCAGACATTTCTTCCGCCCCAGCGGCTACCGCCCCGCACGATCGCCCACAGCGCAATCCGCACCGCGACCCCGCGAGCGAGCGCTACTCCCCCAGGCCGGCCAGGTCACGCAGCCGGCGTACCTGCGCCTCCCGCTCGGCCAGCTCCTGCTCCTGCGAGCTGCGACCGGACGCGCCGAGCAGCAGCGCCTTGATCTCCACCACGGCGTTGCGGGGCGGGGCGAGCAGCGCGGCGCACAGGTCGGCGACGGCACCGTCCAGCTCCGACCCGGGTACCACGATGTTGGTCAGGCCCATCGCCTGTGCCTCGGCGGCGCCCACCCGGCGGCCGGTCGCGCAGATCTCCAGCGCCCGGCCGTAGCCGACCAGCTCCACCAGCCGCTTCGTGCCGGTCAGGTCGGGCACCAGGCCGAGGGAGACCTCGGCCATGGTGAACCGGGCATCCTGCGCGGCGACCCGCAGGTCACAGGCGAGAGCAAGCTGGAATCCGGCACCGATGGCGTGGCCCTGCACGGCAGCGATGCTGACGATGTCGGGGCGGCGCAGCCAGGAGAAGGCCGCCTGGTAACCGGCGATCCGGTCGGCCGCCTCAGCGGGCGCGACGGCACCGATGGCGACGAACTCGGCCTGGGCGACGGTGAGGTCGATGCCGGCCGAGAAGGCCCGCCCCTCGCCGCGGACGACGACGATGCGGATGTCGCCGGGCAGCTCGGCACCGGCCCGACGCAGCTGCGCCCAGAGCTCGGGAGTCTGGGCGTTCAGCACGTCGGGCCGGCACAACGTGACGGTCGCGACCGGCCCGTCCCGCTCGACGCGGATGCCGTGCTGTGCTTGCGGTGTGTCTTCGGAGGTCATCGCTGCGGATAGTAGCGCCGTCGGCGCTCGGATCGCAGGGCGCCGTGAGCGGAGTGACCGCCGCGGGTGGTGACCGGGGGCCGGGCCGGCGCCTCGTGGGCGTGCCCGGATCTGTGCGGGGCGGTCCTGTGCTGCGTGGTGCTGTGCTGCGTGGTGCTGTGCTGCGTGGTGCTGTGCTGCGTGGTGCTGTGCTGGGTGGTGGTTGTTCATGAGTCGCCGGTGACCTGGCGGGGTCGGCGCGGCGGGGTGTCCCGGGCGGCCGGCGATTCGGATGGTACGAGTGGTGCGCCGCGAAAACCGGCTGGGTCAGGCCTTCTTGCGCCGACGGGCACCGCCGCGCTGGCGCAACACCACTCCGGACTCGGTGAGCACGCGGTGTACGAAGCCGTAGGAACGGCCGGTGGACGAGGCGAGGGCACGGATGCTCTCCCCCGACGTGTACCGCTTGACCAGGTCCTTCGCGAGCGTCTGTCGCTCGGTTCCGACGATCCGGCGACCCTTTTCCGTGCTCGTGGTGGTGCCGGTGGCTGCCATGTTGATTCCCTCACGTCCCTATTGAGCGGAGTTGGCGGTCCCACCTATTAGACCGCCTTCATGGATCATGCGCTAGATATCATCACGAAGCTAGACCGACACGCCTAGCTGTGTCAGCTACCCGATAGCGTGATGGGCTGTGACAGACGACCCGCAACCGCCGCCACAGCACATTGGCGTCCGCGAATGGCGAGACCTCCTGGTCTGGTGCCTCGCGGCGCTGGTGGGGCTGGGGTTGACCGGCTGGGCGGTGCATGCGGGCGCCGATCTGGGTACCGCCGGCGCACCATTTCTGGGGCGGTTCCAGTTTCGACTTTCGCCGATGTCTGTACTCGCTCCAGTGGTCGCCGCGGGAGTACTGGCGCTCGGCGTACGCGGCTGGTACGACCGGGCACCGTGGTGGCTGGTACAGCTGGTGGCGTACGCCGCGGCGCTTGCCTGGGCGCTGTCGCTGGCCCTCGTGGACGGGTTCGCCGGCCTGACCAGATCCCTGCGCGACCCGGACAACTACGGCTCCGACGTCACCGACGTGGCCGGCCGACCCTGGCACTACCTGCACGAATACGTGTCCGACGCGGCCACTCACAGCACCGCCGCGCGCGGGCATCCGCCGGGACCGGTGCTGCTGCTGTGGTTCCTGCACCGGCTCGGCCTCAACTCACAGCTGGGCCTGGCACTGGTGGTCACCGCGCTCGGCGTGGCGACGGTACCGCTGGTCCTGTCCGCGGTACGGGGCGTCTCCGGTACCCGCACCGCACGCCGGTACGCCCCGGTGCTCATCCTCGCCCCGTACGCCATCTGGACCGCGGTCAGCATGGACGTGTTCGTCGCGGTACTCGCGGCGGTAGGCATCGCCTGTGGGGTACGGGCCAGCGCGGCGCACCGCAGCGGCTGGCCGTCGAGTGGCTGGGCGCTGCTGGCCGGGTTGGCGATCGGGCTGGCCGCGCTCTTCTCCTACTCGGCCGCGTGGCTCGGGCTCTCCGCCGTCTGCCTGTACTTCGCCCGGCGCCGCCCGTTCCTGAACCTGGTCACCGGCCTCGGCGCGTTGGTACCGGTACTCGCCGCCGACCGGGCGGGCTTTCCCTGGCTGTCCGGGCTGGATATGGCGCACAACGACTTCGAGAACCGGATCGAGCCGAACCGGCCGGTGCTGTGGTGGGCGGCGATCAGCGTGGTGGCGCTGCTGCTGGCGACCGGGCCGCCGCTGGTGGCGAGCCTGCGCAAGGTACGCAACACCGACGGCTGGTCGTTCCTGGTGGGTGGCGCCTGCGCGGTCGTCTTCTCGATCGGCGCCGGCCTGGCCCGGGGCGGCGTGGAGCATGCCTGGCTGGCGTTCTTCCCGTGGCTCACGGTCGCCGTCGTCGCCCCCGAGCGGCAGGGCGGCCCGCCACCGCCGACCCCCCTGCTGCTGGCCGGTGCCGGCGCAGTGGTCGCAGTGGTGATCGAGGCCGCGCTGACCACGCCCTGGTGAGCCGCCGGTTGCCTCCGAAAACCTCAGGCCAGTTCGACAAGCTCCAGCAGGTCGTCGCTCCAGGCATCCTCGACGCCGTCGGGCAGCAGGATGGCCCGGTCGGGCTTGAGCGCCTGTACCGCCCCCGGATCGTGGGTGACCAGCACAATGGCGCCGGGGTACCGGGCGATGGCGTCCAGTACCTGCTCCCGGCTGATCGGGTCGAGGTTGTTGGTCGGCTCGTCCAGTAGCAGCACATTGGCGCCGGAGCAGACCAGGGTGGCCAGCGCCAGCCGGGTCTTCTCGCCACCGGAGAGCACCCCGGCCGGCTTGTCCACGTCGTCGCCGGAGAACAGGAAGGCACCGAGGATGCGGCGCAGCTCGGTCGGCGGCTGGTCGGGCGCGGCCGAGCGCATGTGCTCCAGGATGGTGCGGTCCACGTCCAGCGTCTCGTGCTCCTGGGCGTAGTAGCCCAGCCGTAGCCCGTGGCCGGGGTTCACCGAGCCGGTGTCCGGCTCCAGCAGCCCGCCGAGCATCCGCAGCAGCGTGGTCTTGCCGGCGCCGTTCAGTCCGAGGATGGCGACCCGGGAACCCTTGTCCACGGCCACATCCACGTCGACGAAGATCTCCAGCGAGCCGTACGACTTGGACAGGCCCTGTGCCGTCAGCGGCGTACGGCCACACGGTGCCGGGGTGGGGAAGCGTACCTTCGCCACCTTGTCGTGGGCGCGTACCTCCTCCAGGCCACCGAGCAGCTTCTCGGCCCGGCGCGCCATGTTCTGCGCGGCAACGGTCTTCGTCGCCTTGGCGCGCATCTTGTCGGCCTGTGCCATCAGCGCACCGGCCTTCTTCTCGGCGTTGGCGCGCTCCCGGTGCCGGCGCCGCTCGTCGGTCTCGCGCTGCTGCAGGTAGGTCTTCCAGCCGACGTTGTAGGTGTCGACCATGGCCCGGTTGGCGTCCAGGTACCAGACCCGGTTGACCACTGCGTCGAGCAGGTTCACGTCGTGTGAGATGACCACCAGGCCACCTTTGTGCCCGGAGAGGAAGCCGCGCAGCCAGGTGATGGAGTCGGCGTCCAGGTGGTTGGTCGGCTCGTCGAGGAGCAGCGTTCCGCCACCGGTCTCACTGGCGTCCCGGAACAGGATGCGGGCCAGTTCGATGCGGCGGCGCTGGCCACCGGAGAGGGTACCGAGGGTCTGCGCGAGTACCCGGTCGGGCAGTCCCAGGTTGGCGCAGATGCGGGCGGCTTCGGCCTCCGCGGCGTACCCGCCGAGCGCGGAGAACTGGTCCTCCAGTACGCCGTAGCGGCGTACCGCCCGGTCGTTGCCGTCGGCCATCTCGACCTGCAGCTTGTCCATCTCGTGCAGCAGCGTGTCCAGCCCGCGCGCGGAGAGCACCCGGTCGCGGGCGGTGGTGTCCAGGTCGCCGGTGCGCGGGTCCTGTGGCAGGTAGCCCACCGGTCCCCGGGTGTCGATGGTGCCCGTGTAGGGCTGCCCCTCGCCGGCCAGTACCTTCAAGGTGGTGGTCTTGCCCGCGCCGTTGCGGCCGACCAGGCCGATCCGGTCGCCGGGCTGTACCCGCAGCGTCGTGTCGGACAGCAGGATGCGGGAGCCGGCGCGGAGTTCGAGGCCGGAGGCGGTGATCATGGGAGCTGCCTTTCGTGGTCAGAAGGACGGATCGGGGCGCGCCAAAACGCCGACGGAGACACTCCGGCGGCTGCGGTGACGATCAGTCTTCGCAGAGCAGCACGCTCCCAGTGTAGCCAGTCGCCCCGGTGACCCGGCCACCGCATTGATCGCCAAGATCCACATAGCGCCCAGTGGGGTGGTTAGTCTCCAAGATCACTGGGTAACTACCGCGCATGGAGCTGAATCCGAATGCGCACGTCGACACCTCCCAGGTGGAGGACGCCCGCGGCAGTGGCGGTGGTGGTGGTAGCGGTCTGGGTGGCCTGCCGATCGGTGGCGGCAAGGGCATCATCGGCCTGGTGATCGGCATCCTGGTGCTGCTCGGTGGCGGTGGCTACGGCGCGACCCAGGTGTTCGGTGGTGGCGGTGGCTCCTCGCCCACCGACAACGGCTCGATCAGCGCCGAGTGCGCCGACAGCAACGCCGACCGCACCAAGCAGGAGGACTGCCAGATCGCGCTGTACGTCGACTCGATCCAGGCGTTCTGGCAGACCGAGCTGCCCAAGGCGTACGGCAAGACGTACCAGCCGGTGAAGACCCACCTGTTCAGCGGGCAGACCGATACCGGCTGCGGTGCGGCCGACGCCGGCATGGGCCCGTTCTACTGCCCTAACGACAAGCTTGTCTACATCGACCTGACCTTCTACGACGAGCTGGCCAACAGGTTCGGCGCCAAGGGCCAGTTCGCCCAGGCGTACGTGCTGGCCCACGAGTACGGCCACCACGTACAGGACCTGAACGGCACCATGGCCGACGTGGACCGGCAGGAGCAGCGCGACCCGAACAACCCCAACATCACCGTCCCGCTGGAGTTGCAGGCCGACTGCTTCGCCGGCGTCTGGGCCAAGTACGCCTCGACGACCAAGGACGACAAGGGCAACCTGATCTTCAACAGCATCACCGACCAGGACATCCAGGACGCGGTCAACGCGGCCGGCTCGGTCGGCGACGACGCCATCCAGAAGCAGGCCGGGCAGCAGGTGAACCCGGACACCTTCACGCACGGCAGCTCCGCCCAGCGCGAGCAGTGGACCAAGACCGGCTTCAGCAGCGGCGACCCCAAGGCGTGCAACACCTTCGGCAACTGACCCGCTCCCATCGACAGGCCCGGCCGGATGACTCCGGCCGGGCCTGTTCGCGTCCCGCCCGCGCGCGGGTTGGGTTGCCTGGTGATATTGGGGAAACCGGGGTGATCATGGAGCGTCATGGCCCGATTTCCGCAAAGTCACCTCGGACCGGCCGACCCCACCGCCGGCCGGTCGTGGTCTGGGCCGTTCGTGGTCTGGGTCGGGACTTCCGCTCATAGGGTGACGGTGTGCAGCCCAACCCAGAGGCCGGGCCTGACCACGGTGAGGCCGCGGAGCCCGGCGGCGGACGCTCGGGGCGACGACGACGGGCCGCCGGTACCGGCAGCCGCCGCCTCCCGCCCGGCCGTCCGGGGTTGCGCAGTGGCCGGCTGGGCGGGTTACTGATCGGGGTGCTCGTACTCGGCCTGCTGCTCTGCCTCGGGCTGGGCGCCGGCGTGCTGGGCACCACCAACCTGGGGGCCTTCGGCGGCCTGGGCGGGCTGGCCCGGCAGGCGAACGCCGACGCGGTGGTGGCCTGCTCGCCGGCCAACCCCACCGACCCCGCCTGTCGCAGCCTGCGCACCGTCAACTCCATCCAGGCGTACTGGAAGACGGCACTGCCACAGGTCTTCGCGGTGCCATATCAGACGGCGACCACCCGGTTCTTCAGCAGCCCGGTGAACACCGCGTGCGGTACCGCGCAGCCGGGTACCGGGTCCTTCTACTGTTCGCTGGACGAGACCGTGTACGTCGACCTCGCCTCGTACCCAGCCGGTGATCCACTGGCGCAGGCGTACCTGCTGGCCCACGAGTACGGGCACCACGTGCAGAACCTGCTGGGTACCGAGGCGGCTGTCCGCCGGGCGCAGCAGCGCGATCCGGGCAACGCCAACACACTGGGCACGGCGCTGGAGTTGCAGGCCGACTGCTACGCCGGCGTGTGGGCGTTCCACGCGGGCGAGACGAGCGACGCCGGTACCACCGCCGTCGGCAACCCCTCCCCCGACGACATCGACCGGGCGCTGCGGGCCGCCGCCGTCACTGACACTCCACGCCCCCGCTACGAGCAGGGCCTCACCCAGGCCTCGACCGACCAGCGCAAGCAGTGGTTCACGACCGGCTCCAGCACCGGGGATCCCAAGCAGTGCACCACCTTCGGCGCCAACCCGCCGACCTGAGCCCGTCACCCGGCGGCCGATCAGCCGGCGGGCGGCTCGATGATCCGGATGCGTACCGCCCGTGCCTGCGCCACCGCCGCCTCCAGCACCGCCAGCCGCGGGTCGGGTACCTCCAGGAAGCGCTCGGCCAGCCGTACCTCCACCGACCCGAGGCGGGGATCGTCCAGTACCGCCGTCACCGCCCGCCGGTCGCCCCCGGCCACCACCGTGGCGAGCTTGCTCAACTCGGGCAGCAGCAGCCGTACCACCAGATCGGCCGCGCCCTGCCAGGCCGCCTTCGCCTGGTTGTCCCGGCGCCGGGCGAAACGGTGCTGGGACCAGCCGCCGGCCGCGGTGCGGCTCTGGATGTAGCTGGTGTCCACTTTGGACACGACCAGCGCCGGCCCGTCCGCCACCCCCACCGCGACCCCGCCCCGGCGTACCAGCAGCAGCCCGAGCCGGCGCGGCTGGGCGGCGGTGGCCAGGAAGCTCTCCACGTCCGAGCAGACCGGGGCACCGGGCGGCGTGTTCAGCTCGGCGACCGTGTCGTCGAAGGCGCGTACCCGCAGCCCGAACTGCTGTGGATCGACGGCGTACTCGCCGTGCCGCTCGGCGAAGCCGGTCAGCCAACGCGGCAGCCGCCCCGGGTCCACCTCGACCCAGCGCCCGCCACCCGCCGCCGGCCGTCCCGCCATGATCTGCACCGTACCGTCTGGAGCATGGCGCTCGCCGAGACTCTCCTGGACCGCCTGGGTACCGCCTTCGAGGCCGCCCGCGACCCGGCCGCCGCGACCGCGATGAAGGCGTACATGCGGGGCAAGTTCGAGTACTTCGGGCTGCGGATGCCACAGCGGCGGGCACTGGCCGCGGCTGCGGCGAAGGGCCTGCCGGCACCGGACGAGGCCGAGTTGACCGCGTTCGTACGCGGCTGCTGGGCCCGTACCGAGCGGGAGTACCAGTACACCGCCTGCGACTACCTGCGTAAACACGTGGCGGTCTGCGGCCCCGGTTTCCTGCCCGCGGCCCGTGAACTGATCGAGGCGAAGTCGTGGTGGGATACGGTCGACACGCTCGCCGCTGACGTGGTCGGGCCGCTGGTGCGCCGGCATCCCCAACTGGTCGAGCGGATGGACGCGTGGATCCTCGACAGCAATCTCTGGGTCGCCCGTACCGCGATCCTGCACCAGTTGACCTACAAGGAAAGTACCGACGCCGACCGGCTCTTCCGGTACTGCACCGAGCAGGCCGGGCACCCGGACTTCTTCATCCGCAAGGCGATCGGCTGGGCGCTACGCCAGTACGCCCGAACCGACCCGGCCGCGGTCGCCGCCTTCGTGGCCCGTACCGAGCTGTCCGGCCTGTCCCGCCGGGAAGCGCTGAAGCACCTGTGACTAGTCAGCACTGTCCAGCAGGGCGCGCAGGGCGTGCCCGTCGGGGACGGTGTGGTCGGCGGTGAGCCCGGCCGGGGCCTGCGGCTCGGTGCGCTCGGAGCGCATCAGCACGGCGGTACCCACCTGGGCCCGGCGCGCCGCCCGGATGTCCCGGGACCAGGTGTCCCCGACGAACCAGCACTGCCCCGGGGGTACCCCGAGGGAGCGCGCGGCCCGCAGGATCAGCTCCGGGTTGGGCTTGCGTACCCCCGCCTCGTCGCTGTACAGCTGCACCGCGAACCGGTCGGCGAGCCCCGCCTTCTCCACGAAGTCGCGGTGCACGCTGCCGTACAGCGTGTTGCTGACCACGGCGACCAGCAGCCCGCGCCCGATCGCCTCGGCGAGCAGCCCGACGATCCCGGCGCGGACAGCGAACGCGTGCCGTACCTCACCCATCCGGATGCACAGCGTGTCGGCGTGCGCGAGGACCGCCTCCCGCGCCGAGGCCGGCCAGTCGGCGGCGACGTAGTCCGACCAGAACTGTTCGTGGCTGACCTCGGCCGGCGCGTACGGCCGGCACATCGCCTCACCCCAGTCGGCGTAGGCCCGTGCGCCGGCGGCCAGGTCGGCCTCGATGGCGGCCGGCGAGAGTCGGTTGATCTTGCGGGAGAGCAGCAGGTTGTGCACGGTCGGGGCGACTCGCGCGGGCCAGTCGGCGGGTCCGCCGGTGTCCGCGATGACGCCGCCGAAATCGAGCAGCAATGCCTTAGGGGTGGTCGGCATGGGGCAGACGCTAATCCGGGCATGTCACGGAGTGATCACCAATTTGAACGCCAGCACGGCAATCACAGTGCTGGCGACCAGCGCGGTGACGAAGCGGCCACGGGCACCGGTGAGTACCCGGCCGAGCAGGCTGCCGCCGCCGGCCAGGAGCAGCTGCCAACTCGCCGACGCGGCGAACGCGGCCAGTACGAAGATCACCAGGTCAGCACCGGAGATCGGCGCGGCCGACTGCCGGCCGAGTACCAGCGCGCTGAAGTAGATCACCGTGGCCGGGTTGAGGATGGTCAGGCCGAGCAGCCCGAGGTAGGCGCGGCCGGGGGTACGCAGCCCGGGAGCCGTCCCGGTGGCCAGCGCGGGATCGCGGTGGTGCCGCCAGGCGGTGTACGCCGTCCGCCCGGCGAGTACCAGCAGCACCGCGCAGGCGAGCCAGCGCAGCGGGGTGGCGATCGGCCGGATCAGGCCGGTGATCGCCGCCCCGCCGAGTACGGCGAGCGTCGCGTAGAGCCCATCGGCCGTGGCCACCCCGAGCGCCGCGCCGGCACCGACCCGGAACGAGGTACGGGCGGTCAGCGCGATCACCAGCGCGGCGATGGCGCCCACCGGAATGGCGACCCCGTAGCCGGCGAGCAGTCCGGAGACCAGTGCGTCGATCACGCGGCGTAGCGTCCCAGCCGCGCCGCTACCGGGCCACCGATTTCAGGACCAGACCGCGGGGGTACCGCTGTCAGACGTTGAAGCCCAGCGCCCGCAGCTGATCGCGGCCGTCGTCGGTGATCTTGTCGGGGCCCCACGGCGGCAGCCATACCCAGTTGATCCGGATATCCGAGGCGAGGCCGCCACCGGGGCCGGTGCACAGCGCCTGCCGGGCCTGGTCCTCGATCACGTCGGTGAGCGGGCAGGCGGCCGAGGTGAGGGTCATGTCGATGGTCGCGACGTTCTCCTCGTCGACGTGGATGCCGTAGATGAGGCCCAGGTCGACCACGTTGATCCCCAGCTCGGGGTCGACGACGTCTTTCAGCGCCTCTTCGATGTCGGCCAGTGCCGCGGTCATGCCGGGTCTCCCTCGTTGTCGCCATTGCTGTTCTCTGCCGCCAGTGCGCGGGCGGTCGCGTCCTTGAACGCCATCCAGGGCAGCAGCGCGCACTTGACCCGGGCGGGGTACTGCGCGACGCCGGCGAAGGCGACCGCGTCCTCCAACAGTGCCTCGTCCGGCGTCACCGCGCCACGGCCGGACATCAACTCCACGAACGCCTCGTGCCGGACCATCGCGTCGGCGACTGTCCGCCCGTGCAGCAGGTCGAAGAGCACGCTCGCGGCGGCCTGGCTGATCGAGCAGCCCTCCCCCTCGTACGAGACGTCCTCCACGGTGTCGCCCTTGAGCTGTACCCGCAGGGTGACCTCGTCGCCACAGGTCGGGTTCACGTGATGGGCCTCGGCCAGGTACGGATCGCGCAGGCCGCGACCGTGCGGACGCTTGTAGTGGTCGAGAATGATGTCCTGGTAGAGCGCTTCCAGCTGCATCAGGCGAACACCTTCCGTACCCGCTCCAACCCGGTCACCAGGGCGTCGATCTCTGCCGTCGTGGTGTACAGGTAGAACGACGCCCGGGTCATCGCGGCGACGCCGTAGCGCTTGCAGGTCGGTCGGGCACAGTGGTGGCCCACCCGTACCTGCACGCCCAGCGAGTCGAGTACCTGCCCGACGTCGTGCGGGTGGATGCCGGCCACGTCGAAGGAGATGGTTCCGCCCCGGCCGACCGGTACGTTCGGCCCGAAGACCCGCAGCCCCGGCACCGTGGCCAGCGCGTCCAGGGCGTACGCGGTGATCTCCTTCTCGTGCCACTGGATCGCCCGCATGTCCACTGAAGTCAGGTAGTCGATCGCCGCGCCCAGCCCGACCGCCTCGGCGATCGGTGGGGTACCCGCCTCGAACCGGGCCGGTGGTGCCGCGTACGTGGTCTTCTGCATGGTCACGGTCTCGATCATCGAGCCGCCACCGAGGAACGGCGGCATCTCGGCGAGCAGCTCGCCACGCCCCCACAGCACACCGATGCCGGTGGGGCCGAGCATCTTGTGCCCGGTGAAGGCGATGAAGTCGGCACCCAGGTCGGTCACGTCGACGGGCAGGTGCGGTACCGACTGCGAGCAGTCCAGCAGTACCACGGCACCCACCTCGTGCGCCCGCTTGGTGATCGCGCCGGTCGGGTTGACGGTACCGAGCACGTTCGACACGTGTACGTAGCTGACGATCTTGGTCCGCTCGTTGACCAGCGTGTCCAGCTCGGACAGGTCGAGCCGGCCCTGGTCGGTGACCGGGAACCAGCGCAGTACCGCGCCGGTCCGCTCGGCGAGCAGCTGCCACGGGACGATGTTGGAGTGGTGCTCCATCTCCGAGATGACGATCTCGTCGCCCGGGCGTAGCCGCTGGCCGTAGGAGTAGGCGACCAGGTTGATCGCCTCGGTGGAGTTCTTGGTGAACACGATCTCGTCGGCCGACGGGGCGCCGATGAACGCGGCCACCTTGGCACGGGCGCCCTCGTACGCGGCCGTCGCCTCGGTACCCAGCGTGTGTACCGACCGGGCCACGTTGGCGTTGTGTGCCGCGTAGTGCAGCGCCATCTTCTCGATCACCGAGTGCGGCTTCTGTGACGTGTTCGCGCTGTCCAGGTAGACCAGCGGCGCACCGTTGATCACCCGGGCCAGGATCGGGAAGTCGGCCCGTACCGCCTCGATGTCGTACCGGGGCGCGTCGGCGTACTGCGGCATGCCCTCGGGAATGACGACGGTCATGGCTGCTCCGCTCTCATTTGTGAACAGACCCTAGGCGTTCGTCAGGTAACGCTCGTACCCGTTGGCTTCCAGCTGCTCGGCGAGTTCGGGACCGCCCTCTTCGACGATCCGGCCGGCCACGAAGACGTGCACGAAGTCCGGCTTCACGTAACGCAGGATCCGGGTGTAGTGGGTGATCAGCAGCAGCCCGGTGTCGCCGGTGTCGCGTACCCGGTTGACCCCTTCGCTGACCACGCGCAGCGCGTCGATGTCCAGGCCCGAGTCGGTCTCGTCGAGGATGGCGATCTTCGGCTTCAACAGCTCCAGCTGCACGATCTCGTGCCGCTTCTTCTCGCCGCCGGAGAAGCCCTCGTTGACGTTGCGCTGGGCGAACGCCGGGTCCATGCCGAGGCGCTCCATCGACTCCTTGAGGTCCTTGCCCCAGGTACGCAGCTTCGGCGCCTCGCCGTCCACCGCGGTCTTCGCGGTGCGCAGGAAGTTGGCCACCGACACCCCGGGTACCTCGACCGGGTACTGCATGGCCAGGAACAGCCCGGCGCGGGCCCGCTCGTCCACCTTCATCGCCAGGATGTCGGCGCCGTCCAGGGTCACCGAGCCACCGGTGATCTGGTACTTCGGGTGGCCGGCGATGGAGTAGGCCAAAGTCGACTTGCCGGAGCCGTTGGGGCCCATGATGGCGTGCGTCTGACCCGACTCCACGGTCAGGTTCACGCCGGCCAGGATCGGCTTCAGCTCGCCTTCGGGCAGCTTGACCGACACCTGCAGGTCACGGATCTCCAGAACACTCACTGCGCTACTCCATTGCTGGGCATCCCATTGGTGGGAACTGTGGAAACGAAGACGAAGCCGTCGCGGATCTCGACGGGGTAGACCGGGACCGGCTCGGTCGCCGGCAGGCCGGTGGGCGCACCGGTACGCAGGTCGAAGCGCGAGCCGTGCAGCCAGCACTCCAGCGTGCAGCCCTCGATCTCGCCCTCGGACAGGGCGACCGAGGCGTGCGAGCACTCGTCCCGGATGGCGTAGACGTTGCCGTCGTCGGCGTGCACCAGGGCTACCTGGAGGCCGTCGATGTCGGCGCTGACCGCCGTACCGGACGCGATCTCGTCGACCGCGCAGACCTTCACGAAGCTCATCGGCCGGCCCCCGCCGGGTCAGCCACCGTTGCGTCAGATACCGCCGGGTCAGCCACCGCCGCGTCGGCCGCGGAACGGCCGGCCACCGAACCGGCCTCCTCCGCCTTCTGCAGCCGCGCCTCGATCGCCTCGACCAGCCGGTCGTGCAGCTCCGGTACCGGAACCTTGTTCAGCAGCTCGGCGAAGAAGCCGCGCACCACCAGGCGGCGGGCGGCATCCTCCGGGATGCCCCGGGCCATCAGGTAGAACAGCTGCTCGTCATCGAAGCGGCCGGTCGCGCTGGCGTGTCCGGCGCCGGCGACCTCGCCGGTCTCGATCTCCAGATTGGGTACCGAGTCGGCGCGCGCCCCGTCGGAGAGCACCAGGTTGCGGTTGACCTCGTAGGTGTCCGTCCCGGTCGCCTCCGCCCGGATCAGCACGTCGCCCACCCAGACGGTGTGCGCCTGCCGGCCCTGCAGCGCGCCACGGTAGGCCACGTAGGAGCGGCAGTCCGGGGCCGAGTGGTCGACCAGCAGCCGGTGCTCGAAGTGCTGCCCGTGCGGGGTCTCCCCCGGTGCGGACCCGGTGGCGAAGTACAGCCCGTACAGCTCGGCTTCGCCGCCCCGACCGGTGTAGTCGACGCTGACGTACTGGCGGACCAGGTCGCCACCGAGCGACACCTGGACGTGGGTGACCTTGGCGTCCTTGCCCAGCCGGAACTTCAGGTGCTGCGCCTGTACCGCGTCGTCGGCCCAGTCGGAGACGGTGACCAGGGTCAGCCGGGCGCCCTGGGCCAGCGCCACTTCGACGTTGTCGGCGAGCGTGACACTGCCCGAGTACTCCAGTACCAGCGTCGCCTCGGCCGCCTCGCCGATCTCCACGAAGGTGTGCCCGAAGCTGAGCTGCCCGGTACCCCCGCCGACGAGACGCACCGTGACCGGCTCGCTCACCGCGGCCCCGCGGGCGACGCTGATCAGCGTTGCCTGCTCGGCCCGGCCGAAGGCCAGCGCGCTGATCCGGTCGAACGGGGTGAGCACCGAGCCGAGCCGGGCGTCGTCCGCGTGGTACCGCGCCGACCGTGACGCCGGCCGGCAGCTGCGCGTGCTCGACCTTCATGGCCGGCCCGCCGGGCTCGGTGGCGTCCGCGGTGGACAGGCCGCGCAGTCGGGGCAGCGGGGTGAACCGCCACTCCTCCTCGCGGCCGGTCAGCGCCGGGAAGTCGGCGACGTTGACCGAGCGCAGCGCCTGAGCCCGGGTCTTGGGCGGCCCCAACTCCTCGGGCCGGGTCGGACCCGGGTTCAACTTCTCGTCACGCGCAGCTGTGGGCGCACTCATTACGGAACTTGTCTCCATCGTCTGGCGGTAACCTGGACCACTTTTCCGGTTGGCGGCGCTGTGGGTTAGCGCCCCCGGCGCTAACCCACAGCGCCTTCCATCTGCAGCTCGATCAGGCGGTTGAGCTCGAGGGCGTACTCCATCGGCAGCTCCTTGGCGATCGGCTCGATGAAGCCGCGCACGATCATCGCCATCGCCTCGTCCTCGCTCATGCCCCGGCTCATCAGGTAGAACAACTGGTCGTCGCTGATCTTCGAGACGGTCGCCTCGTGCCCCATCGACACGTCGTCCTCACGGATGTCGACGTAGGGGTACGTGTCGGAGCGGGAGATCGTGTCGACCAGCAGCGCGTCGCACTTCACCGTGGACTTCGAGTGGTGCGAACCCTCCAGTACCTGGACCAGGCCCCGGTAGGAGGTACGCCCGCCACCACGCGCGATCGACTTGGAGATGATCGTGCTGCTGGTGTGCGGCGCGGCGTGCACCATCTTGGCGCCGGCGTCCTGGTGCTGCCCCTCGCCGGCCATCGCCACCGAGAGCACCTCGCCCTTGGCGTACTCGCCGGTCATGTAGACCGCCGGGTATTTCATGGTCACCTTGGAGCCGATGTTGCCGTCGATCCACTCCATGGTCGCGCCCTCGTGGCAGACGGCCCGCTTGGTGACCAGGTTGTAGACGTTGTTCGACCAGTTCTGGATGGTGGTGTACCGGCAGCGCGCGCCCTTCTTCACCACGATCTCCACGACGGCCGAGTGCAGCGAGTCCGACGAGTAGACCGGCGCCGTGCAGCCCTCGACGTAGTGCACGTACGCACCCTCGTCGACGATGATCAGCGTGCGCTCGAACTGCCCCATGTTCTCGGTGTTGATCCGGAAGTACGCCTGCAGCGGGATCTCGACGTGGACGCCCTTGGGCACGTAGATGAACGAGCCACCGGACCACACCGAGGTGTTCAGCGCGGCGAACTTGTTGTCGCCCACCGGGATCACCGTGCCGAAGTACTCCTGGAAAAGCTCCGGGTGCTCCTTCAGCGCCGTGTCGGTGTCGAGGAAGATGACGCCCTGCTTCTCCAGCTCCTCGTTGATCTTGTGATAGACCACCTCGGACTCGTACTGCGCGGCGACACCGGCCACCAGGCGCTGCTTCTCCGCCTCCGGGATGCCCAGCCGGTCGTACGTGTTCTTGATGTCCGCCGGCAGGTCGTCCCAGTTGGCCGCCTGCTTCTCGGTGGAGCGGACGAAGTACTTGATGTTGTCGAAGTCGATCCCGCCGAGATCGGCGCCCCACGCCGGCATCGGCTTGCGCCCGAACAGGCGCAGCCCCTTCAGCCGCAGGTCGAGCATCCACTGCGGCTCGCTCTTCTTCGCCGAGATGTCCCGGACGACCGCCTCGGAGAGGCCACGGGTCGCGCCCGCGCCCGCCACGTCGGCGTCAGCCCAGCCGTACTCGTAACCACCGAGTGCGGCGAGCTGGTCCTGGGTGGACAGATCAGTCATGAGTTGGTCATCCTCTCGGCACTGATGTTCTGACCGGCGGTGTGCTGCGCTGTCCGGGGCGGCTGCCCCGCAACAGTTGCCGGGATGAATGTGGTGCAGACTCCGTCGCCGTGCGCGATGGTCGCCAACCGCTGCACGTGGGTACCGACGAGGTGGGAGATCACTTTCGTCTCCGCCTCGCACAACTGCGGGAACTCGGCGGCCACGTGCGCCACCGGGCAGTGGTGCTGGCACAGCTGCCCGCCGTCGGCGATCGCCGTCGCGGTGGCCGCGTACCCCTCCGCGCTAAGCGCCTCGGCCAGCGCCTCGGCCCGGTCGAGCGGCCCGTCGCCGGCGTCGGCCAGGGCGGACTCGCAGCGGGTGGCGAGCCCGGCCACCCGCTGGGCGGCGAACGCGGCGACCGCGGCCTCACCGCCCTCGGCGGAGATCCAGCGCAGCGCGGCGACCGCCAGGTCGTCATAGGTGTGCGCGCCGCGCAGGCCACGCGCGCGCTCGGTGAGCAGGAAGATCCGGGCCGGCCGGCCACGCCCGCGCTGGGCGCTGATCCGCTGGTCGCGGGCGAGCACGTCACCGGCGGCGAGCATCGCGTCCAGGTGCCGACGGATGGCGGCCGGGCTCAACCCGAGGGCCTCGCCGAGTTCGGCGGCGGTGGCGCTGCCACGCTCCAACAGAAGATCGGCAACCCGGTCCCGGGTACGGTGATCAACACTGCCCGGTACCGGCTCGATACTGGTCGGCTCGCCGTTGGTCGGCGCGCCGCCAGTTGGCTCAGCACTGTGGGTAGCGTCGGTGAGGATCACCGCGTTTTTCACTACACCAGTGTTGCGTATATACCCTGCCAGCCGCAAACCGGCCCTCCGGTGATCCATACCACCGGCTGAGGGCGGCGCTCGGCTTGATCAACCGGGCTCGTACGATGTCCCGGTGGGTACCCTCCGTGATCTGCTGCGCACTCCGCTGCTCACCAGCGGACGGCTGCTGCGCCCGGTGGCCCTGGCCCAACTGATCGCCAACGTGGTGATCGTGGTGACCGGTGGCGCGGTCCGGCTGACCGGCTCCGGACTCGGCTGCCCCACCTGGCCGGAGTGCACCGACAGCGACTACGTCACCACCCCCGCGCTGGGCTGGCACGGCGTGGTGGAGTTCAGCAACCGCACGCTCACCAGCGTGGTCAGCGCGCTCGCCGTGACCTGTGTGGTACTCGCACTGCTGGCCGTACCGCGCTCGCGGCGCCGGGTGGGGCTCGCGGTACTCACCTTCGCGGGGATCCCGACCCAGATCGTGATGGGCGGCATCACCGTGCTCACCCACCTCAACCCGTGGGCGGTGGCAGCACACTTCCTGATCTCGATGGGCGTGATCGCCGCCGCGTACCAGCTCTGGGTCGCCACCGCCGAGCCGGCCACCCCGGCCCACCCGGTGGTGAAGGTACCCCTGCGCGCGCTGGGACAGCTGATCCTCGGGGTCACCGGGGCGGTACTGGTCGTCGGCACCATCGTCACCGGCAGCGGCCCGCACGCCGGTGACGAGCACGCGCACCGTACCGGCCTGGACCCCGCCATGCTGGCTCAGCTCCACGCCGACCTGGTGATGCTGCTGATCGGGCTCTCCGTGGCGCTGTGGTTCGGCCTGCGCGCCACCCGGGCACCGCACGCCACCCAGCGGGCGGCGCTGGTACTCATCGTGGTCGAGCTGAGCCAGGGGCTGATCGGCTTCGCCCAGTACTTCACCGGCCTGCCCATCCTGCTGGTCGGCCTGCACATGGCCGGCGCCTGCCTGGTCTGGGTCGCCGCCCTGCTGCTGCTGACCGCCACCCGCGCCCGCGAGCCGGAGCTGGCCGCCGAGCCCGTGGCGCCCGCCACCCAACTCGCCGCCGCCGCGGCCACCGGCTGACCGGCTCCGCCGCGGAGTCGAATGTCGGATGCCCGCGCGACCGCCCGGGTGACACGATCCCCGCCTATGGACACGCAGGCACTCGACGAGGACGAGGTGGCACGGCTCTTCGACGCCGCCGTCACGATTTCGCGTGCCACACCTCAGCCCGACGACGGCGAGGAGAGGTGGGGGCTGCTGCTCCGCGCGGCGCAGCCGGTGCAGCCCGCCCTCCGGTACGCCCGCGCGCGGCTGGCCTCCCCTGATCCGGTGGTCAGGACCGCCGGCTGTGACCTGCTCGGGTTGATCTGCGAGCTACACCCGGAGGCCGGCGTCGATGCGGCCGGCCCGTTGATCGCCCTTTCCGCGACGGAGGTGGATGGTGGGGCACGGTGGTCGATCGCGCGGGCATTGGGGAGCACCGACGACCCCCGCACGGTACCGGCGCTGATCGCGCTCGCCGGCGACACCGACCCCGACATCCGCCAAGCCGTCGCGACCTCGTTGTCCACGGTCATGGACGGCGACGAGGCCGGCCTGGCAACACTGATCGCGCTGTGCGGTGACGCCGATCCCGAGGTACGCAACTGGGCAACCTTCGGCCTGGGCGCACTCAGTACCGCCGACGGGCAAGAGGTCCGCGCTGCGCTCTGGGAGCGTACGGACGACGACTTCAGCGAAGCGCGCGAGGAGGCCGCGTGGGGACTGGCCCGGCGCCGTGATGCCCGCGCGCTGCCCTTCGTCGCCGCCCTGCTGGCCGAGGAGGGCGCCCACCGCCCCACTCTGGAGGCGGCCGCGTTCCTCGGCCACCCGTCCCTGGTTCCCCTACTGGCGCCGCTGGACCCGACGGACCCCGGGGTGGCCCAGGCACTGCGGGAGTGCGATCCGGTACGCCGCGCCATGCGCGACGCGGCGGCCTGGAGCGTGTTCGAGGCGCTGGCGGCGCGGTTTCCCGACCGGAGCGTCGCGCTCCTGGCCGAACGCTTTGCACCGGGCCTGTATCTGGAAGTCGCTGACCTCACGGGCGACCGGCAGGCCTACTGGTGGGCCGACGGCTTGCTGGAGCGCGCCCACGGAGATCCGCAACTCGCACGCAGTTGGCCGCGCAGGACACGGCCACTGAGGAGGCGCCGAGAGCGCCAACGCCGAGAGCGGGTCAGAGGCGGGTGGCGATGGCGGTGGCGAAGCGGGTGGCGGCGGCTTCGTCGTGTTCGAGGAAGACCGAGGGCTCGGTCAGCTCCAGCTCGACCAGGAGCGGAGCGCCATCCGGGCCGGGGATCAGGTCGACCCGGGCGTACAGCAGGTCAGCCGGGGCCGCCGCGAGTACCTGCCTGGCCACCGCGCGCTCGGCGTCGGTGGGTACCCGTGGGGTGATGTCCTCCAGCTTGTAGAGGCCCGGAGATACCCCCAGGTCCGGGCCGTCCAGCATCGGCCCCTTGCGGATGGCGTGGCTGTACCGGCCGCGCGAAGTGCAGCAACGCCGTCTCCCCGTACCCGTCGACAGCGGCCAGGTAGGGCTGCACCATCACGGTCCGGCCCGCCGCCAGCAGCCGGTGCGGCGTGCGCGAGGGCGAGCAGTCGGTGCTCCGGGTCGGCCAGGTCGTACCGGCCGGTGTCCAGGCTGCCGGCGCTGATCGCCGGCTTCACGACCACCTCACCGGCACCGTCCGGCCGCCAGGACGCGCCGCCAGGCGTGAGCCACTGCGTGGGCACCACGGGTACCCCGGCGGCGGCCAGTTGACGCAGGTAGGTCTTGTCGGTGTTCCAGGCCACCACGTCAGCGCTGTTGGCCAGCCGGGGTACCCGGGCGGCCCAGGCGACGAACTCGTCCCGGCGCAGCGCGTAGTCCCATGGCGAGCGCAGTACCACCAGGTCGTACCCGGCCCAGTCGACCGACGGGTCGTCCCACACCGCCGGTACCCCCTCGATCCCCAACTGGGCGAGCGGCTCGATCAGCAGGCGGTCGTCGGGCTCCAGGTCGGGAATCTCGGCACAGGTGACAAGGGCGATGCGCGGCACAGCGCCAGCTTACTGAGCCATCACTCAGCCGGGTCGGCCGGCAAGCCCCTTTGGGCAGTGAAAAGGCCCGGAGCCGTGAGGCTCCGGGCCAACAATGGATAGCCGTTCTCGCATTACCTAACGGGTGAGACTGCGCTTGCCCATCGAGCGCCACAAGTCATTGCTCGGCCGCATCAACTCGATGAGCTCCCGCTCCCACTCGTTCTGCATTGCCACACCCGCGGTCTCACAGGCCTGCCGCGCAATGGCGGTGCTCTGCGCGAAGAGGTCGGCCCACTCCCCGTCCTCCCCCACGAGGACGATGCGCGCGCCGCGCCGGCCGACATATTCGACGACCGCTGTGGCGCCTCCGTGCCCTGACGCGAACGATCTCAGCCCAGCCACCAGATCGCCGGCGGGCTCGGTCATCTCAGTCAGAGTCGTACTGGAACCATCTGCCATGGGCTCCACATTAGGCAGTACCCAACGGTTGCGCTCGCGAAGTGGCAGCACAATGTGACGGGCATTACCCGGCAGAAAGCCGACACCCGCTCACTTTTTTTCGGGAAAGTCCGACACGGCGCAGGGTTTTCCCCGGGCAATTCGGACCTTTTTTGCTGCTGATCATTCAATGCGTGGTCATGGAAAAAAGTCCGGCGATTCATGGCCGAATTAGGGCAGATGCCCAGTAGGCCGACGCGCGTGCTCCGGACGATACGGTTAACGACCCAGTCCCGTCGAGGTGTCGCGGGACACCCGATCGGCTGACGGCCGGTCGCGACGACCCGGTTTACTGGATCAGGGCGTCGATGGCGACGGCCGCGAAGAGCAGCGTCAGGTACGTCGTCGACCAGTGGAACAGGCGCATCGGCTTGATCGGCTCGCCGCGCCGGGCACGACCGTCCAGCCGGTGCGCCTCCAGTACGAACACGCCGCCGAGGACCAGCGCGGCGACGCCGTACAGCGGGGTCATCCCGAACGGCCACAGGGCCAGCGAGGTGGCAAGGGTCAGCCAGGCGTAGACCACGGTCTCGGTACCGACCCGGCGCAGCGAGTGCACGACGGGCAGCATCGGGATGCCGGCCCGGGCGTAGTCGTCCTTGAACTTGATGGCCAGCGCGTAGAAGTGCGGCAACTGCCAGAAGAACACAACCCCGAAGAGCAGGAACGCGGGTACCGACAGCGAACCGGTCACCGCCGCCCAGCCGATCAGTACCGGCAGCGCCCCGCAGATCCCGCCCCAGAACGTGTTCTGCGAGGTACGCCGCTTGAGCCACAGCGTGTAGACGACGTCGTAGTAGACGATCGCGGCGGCGGTCAGCCCGGTGGCCAGCCAGTT
Source organism: uncultured Actinomycetota bacterium (assembly GCA_963850915.1). Taxonomy (GTDB): domain Bacteria; phylum Actinomycetota; class Actinomycetes; order Mycobacteriales; family Micromonosporaceae; genus CAVTWH01. The sequence continues at coordinate 446,177 of CAWKND010000014.1, read as the reverse complement.
GGTGAAGACCGCCATCAGCACCAGGGACAGCACCCCGAGGGTCAGCCCGAAGATCAGTGCCGACCGGGCGGAGACGGTGTGCCGGGGCAGCGGACGCCGGGAGGTACGCCGCATCAGCTGGTCGATGTCCCGGTCGATGAAGCAGTTGATGGCGTTGGCCGCGCCGGCCGCGAGCGCCCCGCCGATCAGTACGACCAGGGTCAGCCACAGCGGCGAGAGGCGCTGCTGCGCCAGGAACATCGCCGGCACGGTGGTGATCAGCAGCAGTTCGACGATGCGCGGCTTGGTCAGCGACAGGTAGCTGGCGAACACGGCGCGGGTACGGGCGGCTGGTCCGGGCGCGGCGCGCAGCGCCTCCACCGGAATCGGGCCCGGGCTGGGGTGGTGGCTCGGCGTACCGGCCAGGGCCACGGGTGCCTCCCGGTCGGCGATCGTGCTCATGCCACCTCGAAGATTCTCGGCCGTCAGACTCCGCCAGTGCTCGCCCATCCGGGCGCCGGCGATCTGGGCATCCGTGCCCGCAGCACAGCGTACGCGGCCAGCCCGGCGGCTCTGCGCCGGCCGCCGCCACAGGGCGTGGCGGGTGTGCTCGGACTCACAGCGCCGGCTGCCGGGGGTACCAATGGATTGGGTTGGCAGCGCTCCCGCCCGGCCAGCGGAAGAAAGGCGTCCGGCGTCCCGCCATCCGGAGCCATCCCGGGCTGCGCGTTCGACCGCGCTCGGTAGGGTCAGAATCGACAGGAACGCGACGACGGGTGTACGGCCTCCGGCAACCGTGGTGCGGAAGACTGAATCAGTTGGAACGCCTCAACCAGGAAGCGGTGTGACCCGTGACGGAAAGCAAACTGGAGTGGTCTGAACTCGACCGGCGGGCGGTCGACACGGTTCGGGTGCTGGCCATGGATGCTGTCGAGAAGGCTGGCAACGGCCATCCGGGTACCGCGATGAGCCTGGCCCCGGCCGCCTACCTGCTGTTCCAGAAGGTGATGAAGCACGACCCCACCGACCCCGACTGGGCCGGCCGGGACCGCTTCGTACTGTCCTGCGGGCACTCCAGCCTCACCCTCTACATCCAGCTCTACCTCTCCGGCTACGGCCTGAGCGTGGAGGACCTGAAGCAGCTGCGCCAGTGGGGCTCGCTCACCCCGGGCCACCCGGAGCACGGGCACACCCGTGGCGTGGAGACCACCACCGGCCCGCTCGGCCAGGGCATCGGCAACGCCGTCGGCTTCGCCTTCGCGGCCCGCCGGGAGGGCGGCCTGCTCGACCCCGAGGGCGACCTGTTCGACCACGACATCTACGTCTTCGCCTCCGACGGCGACATCGAAGAGGGCATCAGCCACGAGGTCAGTTCCCTTGCCGCGCACCAGAAGCTGGGCAACCTGACGCTGATCTACGACGACAACGACATCTCCATCGAGGACGACACCGCGATCGCCAAGTCCGAGGACGTGGCCGCCCGGTACGCGGCGTACGGCTGGCACGTGCAGCACGTCGACTGGCGTACCCCGGACGGGTACGACGAGGACGTCGCGGCGCTGTGGGACGCCATCCAGACCGCGAAGTCGGTGACCGACAAGCCGTCCTTCATCAACCTGCGCACCATCATCGGCTGGCCCGCGCCCACCAAGCAGAACACCGGCAAGGCGCACGGCTCCGCACTCGGCGCCGACGAGGTGGCCGCGACCAAGAAGATCCTGGGCTTCGACCCGGAGCGCACCTTCCAGGTCGACGAGGACGTACTCACGCACGCCCGCAAGGTCGTCGAGCGCGGCCAGGCGGCGCACGCCGCCTGGCAGGAGCGCTACGACGCCTGGGTCGCCGCGAATCCCGAGGCGGCCGCGTTCCACGCCCGGCTCGCCGCGCGTGAACTGCCGGCCGGCTGGACCGACGCGCTGCCTGAGTTCCCGGCCGACCCGAAGGGCCTGGCCACCCGGGCCGCGTCCGGGAAGGTACTGGACGCGCTCGCGCCGGTACTGCCCGAGCTGTGGGGCGGCTCGGCCGACCTGGCGGAGAGCAACAACACCACGATGAAGGGACAGCCCTCGTTCATCCCGTCGGAGCACGCCACCAAGGAGTTCCCGGGCAACGAGTTCGGCCGCACCCTGCACTTCGGCATCCGCGAGCACGGGATGGGCTCCATCCTCAACGGCATCGTGCTGCACGGCGGTACCCGCCCCTACGGCGGTACCTTCATGGTGTTCTCCGACTACATGCGCCCCGCTGTCCGGCTCGCCGCGCTGATGAAGCTCCCGGTGATCTACGTGTGGACGCACGACTCCATCGGCCTCGGCGAGGACGGCCCGACCCACCAGCCGGTCGAGCACCTGACCGCGCTGCGGGCGATCATGGGCCTGGACGTGGTACGCCCGGCCGACGCCAACGAGACCGCCTGGGCGTGGCGTGCCGCACTCGAGCACACCGACCGGCCGACCGCGCTGGTACTGACCCGGCAGGCGCTGCCGATCGTCGACCGTACCGAGTTCGCCAGCGCGGAGGGCACCCTGCGCGGCGGGTACGTGCTGGCCGACGCGACCGGCGGGCAGCCACAGGTGATCATCATCGCCACCGGCTCCGAGGTACAGCTCGCGGTCACCGCGCGGGAGCGGCTGGAGGCGGACGGTACGCCCACCCGGGTCGTCTCGATGCCCTGCCGCGAGTGGTTCGACGCCCAGGACTCGGCCTACCGCCAGTCGGTACTGCCGTCGTCGGTACGCGCCCGGGTCAGCGTGGAGGCGGGTATCGCCATGTCGTGGCGGGACCTGGTCGGCGAGGCCGGCGAGTGCGTGAGCCTGGAGCACTATGGGGCTAGTGCCCCGTACCAGATTCTCTTCGAGCAGTTCGGTTTCACCGCCGATCACGTGGTCGCCGCCGCCCACGCGTCGCTGTCCAAAGCCGGCGCCGTGCAGGGCAGCACGACCGGCACCTGAGCACGATTCACATGCACCGGCAACGGAAGATCCACCGGAAACTAGGACCCGGGAAACGGGCTAAGGGGTTAGTGCAATGACTGACAGACTGGGCGAGCTCTCCGCCGCTGGGGTGGCGGTCTGGCTTGACGACATCTCCCGGCAGCGGCTGGAGTCCGGTGGCCTGGACGCGCTGCGCCGCGACCAGCACGTGGTCGGGGTGACCAGCAACCCGACCATCTTCGCCAAGGCACTGGAGGACCTCGACGCATACGGCGAGCAGCTCAAGCACCTGAAGCTGCGCGGCGTGGCGGTCGAGGAGGCGACCCGCATGATCACCACGTACGACGTGCGCTGGGCGTGCGACGTGATGCGGCCGGCCTACGACGCCTCGCAGGGCATCGACGGCCGGGTCTCCATCGAGGTGGACCCGCGGCTGGCCAACGAGACCGAGAAGACCATCGCCGAGGCGTCGCAGCTGTGGTGGCTGGTCGACCGGGAGAACCTCTACATCAAGATCCCGGCGACCGAGGCCGGCCTGCCGGCGATCACCGCCACGCTGGCCGCTGGGATCAGCGTCAACGTGACGCTGATCTTCTCGCTGGACCGCTACGACGCGGTGATGGACGCCTTCCTCGAGCGGGCTGGAGCAGGCCAAGGCCAACGGCTACAACCTGGCCAAGCTCGGCTCGGTGGCCAGCTTCTTCGTGTCCCGGGTGGACACCGAGGTGGACAAGCGGCTGGAGAAGCTGGGCTCGCCCGAGGCCAAGGAGCTGATGGGCAAGGCGGCCATCGCCAACGCGCAGCTGGCCTACGAGCGGTACGAGAAGGTGTTCTCCGGGGCGCGCTGGCAGGCACTGGCCGACGCGGGCGCACACCCGCAGCGGCCGCTGTGGGCCTCCACCTCCACCAAGAACCCCGACTACCGCGACGTCGATGTACGTCGAGCAGCTGATCGCGCCGGGCGTCGTCAACACCATGCCGGAGGCGACCATCCACGCCTTCGCCGACCACGGCGAGACCGTGCCGGACAGCATCACCGGCCAGTACGACGCGGCCCGCAAGGTCTTCACCGACCTGCAGGCCATCGGCGTCGACTTCGCCGACGTGGTGGACACCATCGAGCGTGAGGGCGTGGAGAAGTTCATCGCCAGCTGGACAGACCTGCTCAGCTCGGTCAGCAACCAGCTCGGGGCGGCCTCGTGAGCAACCCGCTACGCCAACCGCAGGACCGCCGGCTACCCCGAATTCCCGAGCCCTGCGCTCTGGTGATCTTCGGGGTCACCGGCGACCTGGCCCGCAAAAAGCTCATCCCGGCCATCTACGACCTGGCCAACCGCGGGATGCTGCCGTCCGACTTCGTGGTACTCGGCTTCGCCCGGCGGGACTGGACGCACGGCGAGTTCGAGGAGCTGGCCAAGGAGGCGGCGCAGGAGCACTGCCGTACCCCGTGGCGGGACGAGGTCTGGGCGCGGCTGTCCGGCAACGTCAAGTTCATCCCGGGCTCGTTCGACGACGACGCCGCCTTCGACCTGCTCGCCCGTACCCTCGACGAGCTGTGCGAGTCGCACGGCATCCAGGGCAACGCCGCGTTCTACCTGTCCATCCCGCCGAACGCCTTCCCCACCGTGCTGAAGCAGATGGGGCGCACCGGAATGGCCGACAACGAGAAGTCCGGCGGTTGGCGCCGGGTGGTCGTGGAGAAGCCGTTCGGTGAGGACCTGGCCAGCGCCAAGCAGCTCAACGGCCTGGTCGACGACGTGTTCACCGGGCAGGACGTCTTCCGCATCGACCACTACCTGGGCAAGGAGACGGTGCAGAACATCCTGGCACTGCGCTTCGCGAACGCCCTGTTCGAGCCGGTGTGGAACGGCAAGTACGTGGACTCGGTACAGATCACCATGGCCGAGGACGTCGGGATCGGCAGCCGCGCGGCCTTCTACGACGCCACCGGCACCGCCCGCGACGTGCTGCAGAACCACCTGATGCAGCTGCTCGCGATGGTGGCGATGGAGGAGCCGACCAGCTTCGACGCCAGCGAGATCCGCACCGAGAAACTCAAAGTACTGCGCGCCATCACGCTGCCCAAGGACATCGCCAAGGACACCGTACGCGGCCAGTACACGCAGGGCTGGGTGGCCGGCGAGAGGGCACTTGGCTACCTGGAGGAGGAGAACGTACCGGCCGACTCCAAGACCGAGACCTACGTGGCCGTCACACTTGGCATCCAGAACCGGCGCTGGGCCGGCGTCCCGTTCTACATCCGGGCCGGCAAGCGGCTGCCCCGCCGGGTCACCGAGATCGCGGTGCTGTTCAAGGTCGCCCCGCACCTGCCGTTCCACCCGGCCGACGTGGAGATGCTGGGCAACAACCAGCTGGTGGTACGGGTACAGCCGGACGAGGGCGTGACCCTGAAGTTCGGCTCCAAGGTCCCCGGCACAGCCATGGAGGTCCGGGACATCACCATGGACTTCCAGTACGGCGAGGCGTTCACCGACTCCTCACCGGAGGCGTACGAGCGGCTCATCCTGGACGTACTCATCGGCGACCGGACCCTGTTCCCGGACGCCGACGAGGTGGAGGCGAGCTGGCGGGTGGTCGACCCACTGGAGGCGGCCTGGGCGGGTACCACTCCCGACCAGTACCGCGCCGGCGAGTGGGGCCCGCGCGAGGCCGACGAGATGCTCGCCCGCACCGGCCGCCACTGGCGGCGGGCATGAGCGAGCGGCGCAAGCGTGGCGGCAGCATGAGCGAGGAGACCGCATGATCGGGTTGTGGGACACCACCGGCAACGAGGTCGTCAAGGCGCTGGCTGCCGAGCGGCGCAGTGCCGGCGGCGTGGCCAGCGGGCTGGCCCTCACGCTGGTCGCGGTGGTCGACGAGAAGCATGTACGGGAGGCGGAGGCGGCCGCCACCATCGCGGCCGCGGCGCACCCCTGCCGGATCCTCATGGTGGTCCGCTCCGACGTACTGCGGGACACCAGCCGGCTGGACGCGGAGATCGTCGTCGGTGGCCGGCTCGGGCCGTGCGAGGCGGTGGTGATGCGGATGTACGGCCGGCTCGCGCTGCACGCCGAGTCGGTGGTGATGCCGCTGCTCGCCCCGGACGTACCGGTGGTGACCTGGTGGCACGGCGACCCGCCGGAGAAGATCGCGCACGACTTCCTGGGCGTGGTCGCCGACCGGCGGATCACCGATGTCGCGCAGGGCAGGGATCCGGTGGCCGAGCTGCAGCAGCGGGCCGGCGACTACGCGCCCGGCGACACCGACCTGGCGTGGACCCGGATCACCATGTGGCGCACCCTGATCGCCGGCATCTTCGACACCCTCGAAGCTACCGTCGTCGAGGCGAGCGTCTCCGCACCCGCGACCGACCCGACCGCGGCACTCATGCGCGCCTGGCTCGGTGCCCGGCTCCGGGTAGACGTCAAGGCCATCACGGTCGACGACCAGCCACGGATGCACAACGTCACGCTGATCTGCTCGGACGGTACGTCCATCGCGCTGACCCGGGACGACAACATCGCCCGGTACCAGCGCACCGGGCAGGGCGACCGGATCCTGCCGCTGGTACGGCGGCCACTCGGCGAGGAGTTGGCCGAGGAGCTGCGGCGCCTCGACGCCGATCAGGTCTACGCCGAGGCACTCGGGCAGCTCGGTCACCTCACCGGCCTGGACAGCCGCTCACCCACCCGGGTGCACGTCTGGCAGGACCCGGCCATGGAGGCCGCTGCCGAGGGCGCGTCCGTCTGAGCCACACCCGCCCACCCGGTACGCCCGCGGGCGGCCGGGTGGGCGCTTTCTTACCCCAACGGATTCGGCCCCAACGGATTCGGCCCCAACGGATTGGACGCGACGGTGAGTGAAACAAGCGAAACCAGCGTGATCGTGTACGCCGACGCGGCGGCACTGGCCGAGGCGGTGGCCGAGCGGTTGGCGGTACGCCTGCTGGACGCGCAGGCGGCCCGGGGCCACGCCGACGTGGTACTGACCGGCGGGCGGATCGCCGACGCGGTACACCGGGCACTCGCCGCCAGCAGCCCGGCACGGGACGGCATCGACTGGTCCCGGGTCGACGTGTGGTGGGGCGACGAGCGCTTCCTGCCGGCCGGCGACCCGGAGCGCAACGAGACCCAGGCGCGCGCCGCCCTGCTCGGTGCGGTGCCACTGGACCCGGCGCGGGTACACCCCATGGGGGCCAGTGACGGGCCGGACGGCACCGATCCGGAGGCTGCTGCCGGCCGGTACGCCGCCGAGCTGGCGAAGTCGGCGAAGCCGGGCAGTGAGGAACTCCCCCACTTCGACGTACTGATGCTGGGCGTGGGCGAGGACGGCCACATCGCCTCGATCTTCCCGGAGCACCCGAGCGGGTACGCCACCGGTACCGTGGCCGCCGTACACAACTCGCCCAAGCCGCCGCCGACCCGGATCACGCTGACCCGCTCGACGATCAACACGGCGGAAGAGGTGTGGCTGATCGCCTCCGGCGCGGGCAAGGCCGACGCGATCGGCCTGGCACTGGCCGGAGCCGGGCCGGTGCAGGTCCCGGCGGCCGGCGCCCAGGGGGTCAGCCGGACACTGTGGCTGCTCGACGAGGCCGCCGCGGCGCAGGTACCCCGCAGGTCCCGCAGCGTCCGGAAGTAAGCCGCCGACAGCCGGCCGGCCCGGTTACTCCTCGCCGCGTCGCTGCCGCAACTTGCGCAGCGCCTCGGCGAGGATCTCCGCACCCTCGGCCTCGGTACGCCGCTCTTTCACGTATGCCAGGTGGCGTCTTGTACGGCTCGCTGCGCGGTGCACCCGGCGGAGCCCCCTCGTTCTGCCCGGCCGGCAGCCCACAGCGCGGGCACTCCCACACCGGGGGCGCCACCACGTCAGCCGCGAACTGCGGTTGGATGCAGTGCTGGTTCACGCACCAGTAGGTGACGGTGCGGCGGGCGATGGGTTCACAGCGCTCGTCCGGGCGCATGGGTCCGGAACCGATCCGGACACCCCGGATGGCATTGCCACTAGCCACAGCGTGCTCGCTCTCCTGTCGCGTCGGGGGGACGACGGATTACAGGTGGTGCGGCCGCAGGGTGGACGAAGCACCTGCGCGCGGCCGGAGAACCGGCCGCGCGCATGAGTATAGACGACGGTAGTGGAGCGGGTTGTCCGGTTGCTACCCCGCAGAGGCGATTCGGAGCCAGAGTCCGAGACCGACGATCGAGGCGAACCAGACAATGCCCACCAGTACCGTGTATCGGTCCAGGTTCTTCTCCGCCACCGAGGAGCCGGCGAGCGTGGAGGCCGCGCCGCCGCCGAACATGCTGGAGAGGCCACCGCCCTTGCCCCGGTGCAGAAGGATCAGCAAGGTCAGCAGCACGCTCGTGATGACCAGCACCACGACCAGCGTGTAGGCGAACCACTTCATGTTGACGCGTGTCCTCTCAGGTCCTGCCAGGCGCCGGCCGCCAGGTGCAAACGCGGGCCGGAAAGGCGTGCCGAACCGGACGGTGGCCGGCAAGCTCACCAAAGGATAGCCGGCCCGGGCCGGGGCGCCACCCCGGCCCGGTCGCCGTTACTTGACGATGTGATCCTGGTACCGGCAGATCGTGGTGAACTCATCGGCGTCGATACTCGCGCCGCCGATCAGCGCCCCGTCGATGTCCGGCTGGGCCATGATCGAGGCCACGTTGCTGGACTTCACCGACCCGCCGTAGAGCACCCGTACCCGCGCCGCGGTCGGCCCCGGGTGTACCTCGGCGATGCGGCCACGGATCGCCGCGATCACCTCCTGGGCGTCCTGCGGCGTGGCCGTCTTGCCGGTCCCGATGGCCCACACCGGCTCGTACGCGATCACGATCTTCTCGACCTGCTCGGCCTTGAAACCGTCCAAACCCGCGTCGAGCTGGGCGAGCGTGTACTCCACGTGGGTACCCGCTTCGCGGATCTCCAGCCCCTCGCCCACGCACAGGATCGGCACGATGTCGTGCGCCAGAGCCATCTTGGCCTTGGTGTTGACCAGCGCGTCGTCCTCGTTGTGGTAGGCCCGGCGCTCGGAGTGCCCGACCACCACGTACTCGCAGCCGAGCTTGGCCAGCATGGCACCGGAGATCTCGCCGGTGTACGCCCCGTTGGTGTGCGCCGACAGGTCCTGCGCGCCGTACCCGATCATCAGCTTGTCCCCGTCGACCAGCGTCTGCACGCTGCGGATGTCGACGAACGGCGGGAGTACCACCACCTCGACGGCGGTGAGCTGCTTCTCGGTGAGGCTGAACGCCAGCTTCTGGGTGAGCGAGATGGCCTCAAGGTGGTTGAGGTTCATCTTCCAGTTGCCGGCCATCAGCGGCCGGCGGCCCTCGACCGGAGCCGGGGTGGACTTGGCCATGTCAGGACTCCAGTGCCGCGACGCCGGGGAGGGTCTTGCCCTCGAGGTATTCCAGGGAAGCGCCACCGCCGGTGGAGATGTGCCCGAACGCGGACTCGTCCAGGCCCAGGGTGCGTACCGCCGCGGCTGAGTCGCCGCCGCCGACGACCGTGAAGCCGTCCACCTTGGTGATCGCCTCGGCCACCCCACGGGTACCGGCGGCGAACGGTGCCAGCTCGAACACGCCCATCGGCCCGTTCCAGAACACCGTCTTCGCACCGGCGAGCTGCTCGCTGAAGGCGGCGACCGTGGCCGGGCCGATGTCCAGACCCTTCCAGCCGGCCGGCATCGAGCCCGCCTCGACGGTCTCGATGTTGGCGTCGGCCGAGAAGGCGTCAGCGACCACGATGTCGGTCGGCAGCTTGATCTTGCCGGAGTCGAGCAGGTCCCGGCAGGTGTCCACCTGGTCCTCCTCCAGCAGCGAGTCGCCGACCTCGTAGCCCAGGGCCTTGAGGAAGGTGAAGCACATGCCGCCACCGATGAGCAGCGTGTCGACCTTCGGCAGCAGCGACTGGATGACCGCCAGCTTGTCGGAGACCTTGGAGCCGCCGAGTACGACCACGTAGGGGCGTTCCGGGTCGCCGGTGAGCTTGCCGAGGACCTCGAGCTCCTTCAGTACCAGGCCGCCGGCGTAGCACGGGAGGAGCTTGGCGAGGTCGTAGACGCTGGCGTGCTTACGGTGCACAGCGCCGAAGGCGTCGTCGACGTACGCGTCGCCGAAGGCCGCGAGCTGGGCGGCGAAGGTACCCCGCTCAGCCTCGTCCTTGCTGGTCTCGCCCGCGTTGAAGCGCAGGTTCTCCAGCAGGGCGACCTCCCCGTCGGCCAGGTCGGCCACGGTCGCCTGCGCGGACGGACCGACCGTGTCGGCGGCGAAGGCCACCGGCGCGCCGAGCAGCTCACCCAGCCGGGCGGCGACCGGAGCGAGCGTGTACTTGGGGTCGGGCGCGCCCTTGGGGCGGCCCAGGTGCGAGAAGACGATCACCTTGGCGCCGGCGTCGCGGAGCGCGACGATCGTCGGCAGGACGGCCCGGATCCGGCCGTCGTCAGTGATCTCGGAGCCGTTGAGGGGAACGTTGAGGTCGGCGCGTACGAGTACGCGCCGACCAGCAACACCCTCGCTCAACAGGTCGTCGAGCGTTTTGGTCACAGCGAGCCGCCCACCAGTACGGTGAGGTCGACGAGCCGGTTGGAGTAGCCCCACTCGTTGTCGTACCAGCCGACGACCTTGACCTGGTCGCCGATCACCTTGGTCAGGCCCGAGTCGAAGATGCACGACGCCGGGTCGGTGACGATGTCGGTGGAGACGATCTCGTCCTCGGTGTAGACCAGGAAGCCCTTCAGCGGACCCTCAGCCGCGGCCTTCATCGTCGCGTTGACCTCGTCGACCGAGGTCTCCCGGCCGGCGGTGAAGGTCAGGTCGGTCGCCGAGCCGGTGGGTACCGGCACGCGCAGCGCGAACCCGTCGAGCTTGCCCTTGAGCTCCGGCATGACCAGCCCGATCGCCTTCGCGGCACCGGTCGAGGTCGGCACGATGTTCAGCGCGGCGGCCCGGGCCCGGCGCAGGTCCTTGTGCGGACCGTCCTGCAGGTTCTGGTCCTGGGTGTAGGCGTGGATCGTGGTCATCAGGCCCTTGACGATGCCGAACTCGTCGTTGAGCGCCTTGGCCATCGGCGCCAGGCAGTTGGTGGTGCAGCTGGCGTTGGAGATGACGGTGTGCGACGCGGGGTCGTACTTGTCGTGGTTGACGCCCATCACGATGGTGATGTCCTCGTTCTTGGCGGGCGCCGAGATGATGACCTTCTTCGCGCCGTTGTCGGCGTGTACCCGCGCCTTGGTGGCGTCGGTGAACAGGCCGGTCGACTCGATCACGACGTCGGCACCGAGGTCGCCCCAGGGCAGCTTGCCCGGGTCGCGCTCGGCGAACGCCTTGAAGGTGTGGCCGCCGACGGTGATCTCATCCGCCGTCGCCTTCACCTCGTAGGGCAGGCGACCCAGGATCGAGTCGTATTTGAGCAGGTGGGCCAGGGTCGCGTTGTCGGTGAGGTCGTTGACCCCCACGATCTCGATGTCGGCGCCCTGCGCCTTGGCCGCACGGAAGAAGTTGCGGCCGATCCGGCCGAAGCCGTTAATTCCAACCCGGATGGTCACGGACAGTTCTCCTCGGGCAGTGGTGCGCCCGCCTCCGCTCAGGCCAGGCGCCGCGTGATCATGACTACTGCTGAACGGCGCAGCGGCCTCGTCGCCGAACCCCACGACCATACCCAAAGCCACGCATCGACCCTCATGCGGGTCAAGGCTTACGCCGGGTCGTCGTCCGGCCTGCCGCCCGACGACCGTGGATCGGTCAGCTGACCATCATCTCCGGAGTGACCGCCGCCTCAGTGTCCGGGATGCCCAGATCGCGGGCCCGCTTGTCGGCCAGGGCCAGCAGTCGACGGATCCGGCCGGCGATGGCGTCCTTGGTCAGCGCCGGGTCGGCCAGCGCACCCAACTCCTCCAGCGACGCGTTGCGGTGCTCCAGCCGCAGCGTGCCGGCGATGGTCAGGTGCTTCGGGGCGGTCCCGTCGAGGATCTCCAGCGCCCGGGTGACCCGGGCGGCCGCGGCCACCGCCGCGCGGGCCGAGCGGCGCAGGTTGGCGTCGTCGAAGTTGGCCAGCCGGTTGGCGGTGGCGCGTACCTCCCGGCGCACCCGGCGCTCCTCCCAGGCCAGCACGCTGGCGTGCGCGCCGAGCCGGGTGAGCAGCTGGGCAATGGCGTCGCCGTCCTTGACCACCACCCGGTCCACACCGCGTACCTCGCGGGCCTTGGCACTGATCCCGATCCGGCGCGCCGCACCCACCAGGGCCAGCGCCGACTCCGGCCCGGGACAGGTGATCTCCAGGGCACAGGAGCGCCCCGGCTCGGTGAGCGAGCCGTGCGCCATGAACGCACCACGCCAGGCGGCCACCGCGCAGCACATGCCGGCGGACACCACGTGCGAGGGCAGGCCGCGTACCGGCCGGCCGCGTACGTCCAGCAGCCCGGTCTGTCGGGCCAGCGCCTCGCCGTCCTTGACCACCCGGACGATGTAGTGGCTGCCCTTGCGCAGCCCGCCCGAGGCCAGTACGTGGATCTCGCTGGGGTAGCCGTAGACCTCGGCCACCTCCCGGCGCAGCCGCCGGGCCACCGAGCCGGTGTCCAGCTCCGCCTCGACGACCACCCGGCCGGAGACGATGTGCAGGCCGCCCGCGAACCGCAGCAGGGCAGCCATCTCCGAGCGCCGGCAGCACGGCTTGGGCACGTCAACCCGGCTCAACTCGTCTTTCACCGAAGCTGTCATCGCCATCGTGTCGTCACCTCACGTGCCCGGGGATCCCGTGCTTCCATCATCGCGTCACCCGGCAATCATCCGGCATGGAGGACCAGTGACAAGGCGGTCGCCAGCGCGGCCGGGTCGTGCCGCGGTCCTCCATCGTCAACCGCGAGCGGAGCCAGCAGTAGCTGGGCGCCCAGCGATTGTGCCGCATGCCGGACTGGTTCAGGGTCGCCGACTGCCTTACCGTCGGCAAGAACTACATCGGCGCGCAGCCCCGGAAGGTAACGGGTGAGCGCGTACAGATGATCCGGTAGCGACAGCCGGGCGGTCTCCTTCTCGGCCACGAGATTGAGGGTGACCAGCTTGGCGGCGGCGCTCGCGGTGATCGCGGCGGCCAACTCCGGGACGAGAAGGTGCGGAATCACACTCGTGTACCACGAGCCGGGTCCGAAGATCAGCCAGTCGGCCTCGGCCACCGCGGCCAGCGCCTCGACGCACGCGGGCGGGTTGCGTGGGCGTACCCGCACCTCCTCCACGTGCTCGGCGGTGATCGCGACCTGGTGCTGGCCGTGCGCGGTGGCTTCGGAGCCGTCCGGGCGGCGGAGCAGCGCTTCGATGCTCACCGGTACCGGTGACATCGGCAGTACCCGCCCGTGCGCCCGTACCATCGCCGCGGCGTGATCCAGCGCGTCCACCGGGTTGGTGTAGCGCTCCAGCAGCCCGCAGAGCACCAGGTTGCCCACCGCGTGGCCGGCCAGCGGGTCGCTGCCGGCGAACCGGTACTGGAACAGCGCGGCGGTGGAGCTGGCCAGCGGGGAGTCGTCGGCCAGCGCGGCGAGCGCCTGCCGGAGATCACCGGGTGGTAGGCAGCCACGCTCGGCGCGCAGCCGGCCACTGGAGCCGCCGTCGTCGCCGACCGTGACCACAGCGGTGATCTCCAGCCCGCCCTCGGGGCGCCCGGCCCGGAGCTGCCCGGCCTGGAGTTGCTCCGCCTGGAGCTGGCGCAGTGCCTGCAGCGAAGCGGAGAGCCCGTGCCCGCCGCCGAATGCGACAACCTTCACGCGCGCGCTCCAGCCACGGTCTGCTCCGCTGCGACCAGCGGTCGGCCGGTCACTCGCGCCCCAGGTCACGGTGCTGGGCGCTGGCCACCAGGCGCAGGTCGCGCAGCCGGCGGGACAGCTCCTCGGCGATGGCGACGCTGCGGTGCTTGCCGCCGGTACAGCCGACGGCCACCGTCAGGTAGCGCTTGCCCTCCCGCTCGAAGCCCGGAGCGGTGGCGTTGACCAGCCGGGCGTAGGTCTCCACGAAGGTGAGCGCACCCCGCTGGCCGAGGACGTACTTGCTGACCCCCTCCTCCAACCCGGTGTGCTCACGCAGATCGGGTACCCAGTACGGGTTGGGTAGGAAGCGCGCGTCCAGTACGAAGTCGGCGTCGGGGGGCAGCCCGTACTTGAAGCCGAAGGAGACGACGGTCACCCGCAGCCGCTGCGCGTCCTCGCCGCCGAACAGCTCCTCGATCCGCGAGCGCAGCTGGTTGACGTTGAGGTGGGTGGTGTCGACGATGACATCGGCCTGGTCGCGGGCCTGCTCCAGCAGCGCCCGCTCGGCCGCGATGCCCTCCGCCAGCCGCCCGTCGCCCTGCATGGGGTGCGGCCGCCGGACACTCTCGAAGCGCCGGATGAGCACGTCGTCGTCGGCGTCGACGAAGATCACCCGGGGGCTGAAGCCGCGGTCCTTGAGCGCCTGCACCGCACCGCCGAGATCGCCGGAGAAGACCCGGCTGCGTACGTCGAGCACCATGGCCGTCTGCCGGGCCGTGCCACCGGCCTGTACGGCAAGCTCAGCCATCTGCAGCATCAGCGCCTGGGGGAGGTTGTCCACCACGTAGAAGCCGACGTTCTCCAGGGCCCGGGCGACGGTACTGCGACCGCCACCGGACACCCCGGTCACGATCACCAGATCCACTTCGCCCCGCGACTGCTCCTCGTCCGCCACCACTCCCCCTGTCAGCCCGCCCGCGACTGACATGGTAGGCCGGGCACCGGCATCACCCGGCACAGCGCCACCCGGTACTGCGCCATCCGACAACGGGCCGTTCGGTCAGCCCGCTCACCCGGCCGCCGGTCCGGCCACCTCGGCGGAGTCCGCCGGCACAGCCGCCCCGGCCGCCGGTCCGGCCACGTCGGCGGAGTCCGCCGGCACAGCCGCCCCGGCCTGCGGCGGCTGCTCGGCAGCGGCGTTCTCCGGGTGCAGCGCGGCGAGCACGGCGGCGGCGGTCAACCGACCGATCCCGGGTACCGTCGCGATCTCCTCGACCGACGCATCCATCAACCGCTTCACCGAGCCGAACCGGGTGAGCAGTGCCTTGCGCCGGTGCTCACCCAGCCCAGGTACCGCGTCCAGCGCCGAGGCCGTCATCCGCTTGCTGCGCCGCTCCCGGTGGAACGTGATGGCGAACCGGTGCGCCTCGTCCCGGGCCCGTTGCAGCAGGTAGAGCCCCTCCGAGGCGCGCGGCAGGATGAGCGGGAACGCCTCGCCGGGCAGCCACACCTCCTCCAGCCGCTTGGCCAGGCCGCAGAGCGTCACGTCACTGACCCCGAGTTCGGCGAGTACCTGCGCCGCCGCGTTGACCTGCGGCTCCCCGCCGTCCACCACGACCAGCTGCGGCGGGTAGGCGAACTTGCGCGGCCGGCCGGTAAGCGGGTCGATCCCGGGCCGCTCTGGGTCGTCGTTCTCGATTTCGGCAGCTGTCTCCAGGAACCGGGTGAACCGGCGGCGCAGTACCTCGGAGAGCGCGGACAGGTCGTCGGTGGCGCCGCGCACCATGAACCGCCGGTATTCGGACTTGCGGGCCAGGCCGTCCTCGAAGACCACCATGCTCGCCACCACGTCGGTGCCCTGGATCTGGGAGACGTCGTAGCACTCGATGCGCAGCGGCGCGGTCTCCATGCCCAGCGCCGCGGAGATCTCCTCCAGCGCCTTGCTCCGGGTGGACAGGTCGCCGGCCCGGCGCAGCTTGTGCTGGGCCAGCGCCTGGGAAGCGTTGCGCGCCACCGTCTCCATCAACGACTTCTTGTCGCCGCGCTGGGGTACCCGCAGCGCCACCCGGCTCCCCCGGTGCTCGGAGAGCCAGTCGGCCAGCGCCTCGGCGTCCGGCGGCAACTCCGGGACGAGCAGCTCCCGGGGGATGTCGTTCTCGCCGTGCTCCGGCCCGTAGACCTGGGACGCGAAGTGGTGCACCAGATCCCCGGTGGACAGCTCCTCGGTCTTCTCCACCACCCAGCCGCGCTGGCCGCGTACCCGGCCGCCGCGCACGTGGAAGACCTGGACCGCCGCCTCCAACGGGTCCTCGGCGAAGGCGACCACATCGGCGTCGGTCCCGTCGCCGAGCACCACCGCCTGCTTCTCCATCGCCCGGCGGAGCGCCGCCAGGTCGTCCCGCAGCCGGGCGGCCAGCTCGAACTCCAGGCCAGCTGAGGCGGACTGCATCTCCTTCTCCAGCCGGCGCATCATCCGCTCGGTCGAGCCGGCCATGAAGTCACAGAAGTCGGTGACGATCTGCCGGTGCTCCTCGGCGGTCACCCGGTCGACGCACGGCGCTGAGCACTTGCCGATGTAGCCGAGCAGGCACGGCCGGTCGATCTGGTGGCTGCGCTTGAAGACCCCGGCCGAGCAGGTGCGCGCCGGGAAGACCCGGAGCAGCAGGTCGAGCGTCTCGCGGATGGCCCAGGCGTGGGCGTACGGGCCGAAGTAGCGCACCCCTTTGCGCTTGGCGCCGCGCATCACCTGCAGCCGGGGGTATTCCTCGTCGAGGGTGACCGCGAGGAACGGGTAGGACTTGTCGTCCCGGTAGCGCACGTTGAACCGGGGATCATATTCCTTGATCCAGGTGTACTCCTGTTGCAGCGCCTCAACTTCGGTACCGACGGTGATCCAGTCGACCGAGGTGGCCGTGGTGACCATCTGCTGGGTGCGCGGGTGCAGCGTCCACGGGTCGGCGAAGTAGGAGTTCAGCCGCTGGCGCAGGCTCTTGGCCTTGCCCACGTAGATCACTCGACGGGTCGCGTCACGGAACCGGTAGACCCCCGGGGCGTCGGGGATGGTGCCGGGCGCCGGGCGGTACGTCGACGGGTCAGCCACGGGCGCAAGCCTAGTCCGAGGCCCCGACATCCCCGCCGCGGTCACAGCGCCGGGGCCGGACATCTCCGGAGCAGCCGACCGCACCGCCCACTAGGCTCGCGATCGTGGAGCAGGGACTGGAGCAGGCCGTCGTTCTGGTGTCCGTGGTGTTCGTGATGGCCGCGGTCGCCCGGCGCTTCGGGCTGCTGGCACCGATCCTGCTGGTACTCGCCGGGCTGGTCCTCTCCTTCATCCCCGGCTTCCCGCAGATCCACCTGGACCCCGAGGTGGTACTCGTCGGCATCCTGCCGCCACTGCTCTACGTGGCCGCCCTGGAGACGTCGGTACCCGCTTTCCGGGTCAACCTGCGCCCCATCCTGCTGCTCGCCATCGGCCTCGTCGTCTTCACCGCGGTAGCCGTCGGTCTCGTGGTGCACTGGCTGATTCCGGGCGCGCCGCTGGCGATCTGCTTCGCGCTCGGCGCCGTGGTGGCCCCCACCGACGCGATCTCGGCGACCGCGATCGGCCGCAAGATCGGCCTGCCCCGCCGGATCGTCACCATCCTGGAGGGCGAGAGCCTGGTCAACGACGCCAGCGCGCTGGTGCTGTTCCGGGTGGCCGTGGCGGCGGCGATCGGCTCCGCGGTCAGCTTCGGCGGGCTGGCCCTCGCCTTCGTCATCGCGGCCGGCGGCGGGCTCGTCATCGGCGGGATCGGCGCACTGGTCATCGGCGCCCTGCACCGGCGGATCAAGGATCCCCTGCTGGACAACACGCTCTCCCTGCTCACCCCGTTCGTCGTGGTGATACCGGCGGAGCTGGTACACGCCTCGTCGGTGGTGGCCGTGGTGGTGGTCGGGCTGGCTCTCGGGCACCGTTGGCCGGTGCTCATGTCAGCCGCCTCCCGGCTCCAGATGGAGGCGTTCTGGAAGGTGGTCAACTTCCTGCTGGAGGGGACCGTCTTCCTGGTCACCGGTTTGCAGCTGCGGTCAATCGTGCGGGACCTGCACACCCCGACCGGTCAGGTGATCGTGATCACGGCGGCGGTGTTCGGTACCGTGGTGCTGGCCCGCTTCGTGTGGATGTACCCGGCCACCTACCTGCCCCGGCTGCTGATCCCCGCGATCCGCCGGCGCGACCCGTACCCGCCGCTACAGGTACCCACCTTGTTGGCGTGGGCCGGAATGCGGGGCGTGGTGACCCTGGCGACCGCGCTCGCGCTCCCGGTGACCCTGGACAACCACGCCCGGTACCCCCGGGAACTGTTTGTCTGGGTGGCTTTCGCCGTGATCATCGGCAGCCTGCTGCTGCAGTCGACCACCCTGCCCACCGTGGCCCGGCTGTTGAAGGTCGGCGCCGACGACCCGACGGAGGACCTGCTCGCCGAGGCGAGCGTGCAGAACCGGGCCAGCCACGCCGCCAAGCAGCGCATGGAGGAGTTGGCGCACAGCGCACCCGACCAGGTCGTCGACCGGCTCCGCAACCTGGCCATCCAGCGCAGCAACGTGGCCTGGGAGCGGCTCGGCCAGGACGGCCGGGAGACGCCGACACAGGCGTACAAGCGGCTGCGCCAGGAGATGCTGGACGTCGAGCGGGAGGTCTTCCTCAACGCGCGCGACGAGGGGCAGATCGCCGAACAGGTACTGCGCCGGGCACAGCGCGATCTGGATCTGGAAGAGTCGATGCTGGAGCGGACCGGGGAGTAGCCCGCTCACCGAACTCCGGCGGAGGTTGAGGCGAGTGACCATGTGCGAGCACCTGAGGGCGGCCGGCCACCCCGAGCTGCCGGCGGACATCAAGGGCTGCGCGGACTGCCTGGCCGAGGGGCGCTCGGACTGGGTACACCTGCGCGAGTGCCTGACCTGTCACGTGATCCGCTGCTGCGACTCGTCGCCGCGCCGGCACTCCACCGCGCACTACCGGGAGACCGACCACCCGGTGATCCGCTCGGCCCAGCCGGGCGAGACCTGGCGCTGGTGCTACGTGGACGAGGCCGCCGGCTGACCGGCGGCCCCGTCCGCGCCCTGCTGGACCCCTGAATTCAGCCAACCGAGATCTGATCGCCGGAGACGGTGACCGTCTTCTCCGGCAGCGGCTGCTGGTTCTTTTTGTTGGTACCGCGGGCAGCCGTCACCACGGAGCCATCCTTGATCGAGTACTGGCTACCGTGGCACGGGCAGTTGATCACCCCGTTGCTGATCGACTGGACCAGGCAGGCCTGGTGCGTGCAGGTGGCGCTGAAAGCCTTGTAGGTACCGGCGACCGGCTGGGTCACGACCACGTTGTCGTTCGAGAAGATCTTGCCGCCACCGACCGGGATGTCACTGGTCGTGGTGAGCGCGTCGCCGCCGTCCCCACTGTCTCCACCATTACCGTCGATGGATATCGCAGTACTGGGGCTGGGCTGGCCGGTACCCGTGCTGCTCTTCGTGTCGTCGGAGCCGCAGGCGGCCAGCGCCCCGGTCAGACCCAGCAAGCCGGCCGCCCCGACGCCACCGAAGAGAACTCTCCGGTTGGTGGTCGGGCCGAGGTCGTCCTTGCTGTCCGCCATGTCTCCTCCAGTTGATCGACTGCACGATGTAGGGGGGTACGCGCCGGCTGCGCGCACGGTTCACCCCCATCTTGGTACCGGCTGCCGCTGAGCCCACGCCGGGTACCGGCTGTGCGAACGCTGTGACTCCGCCAAGTCATTGATGACCGTCGATACTCTAGCGCGGCAGGCCGGGGCGGGACAGGGTGCGCCGGCAAGCCACGGGGTAACCGGGCGGCGACCGACTGCCGGCCGTACCGTGCACGGAGACGACGACCGGAAGGACCACCAGCCGTGATCTCCCTACCGCCCGGCCTCCTCGCGCTGCTCGAGCGCCCCAGTCCGTGCCTGATCGCCACCACGATGCCGGACGGCTCGCCGCACCTGACGCAGACCTGGGTCGGCACCGACGGCAAGCACATCTTGATCAACACCGTGCGGGGCTTCCAGAAGCTGAAGAACATCGACCGCGATCCGCGCGTCGCGGTCACCATCCTCGACCCCGAGGACACCTTCTCGTACTGGTCGGTACGCGGGACCGTACTCGGTACCACCATCGACGGGGCGGCGGCGCACATCGAGGAGCTGTCCCAGAAGTACACCGGTGGCCCGTACACGTGGGCACGCGGCCGGGTGCAGGAACGGGTACTCCTGACCATCGGGGTGGACAAGATCGTTCACCAGCCCTGGGGCTGACCGGCCCGGCAACAACAGCCGATTGGGAGGGCTGACAAACAACAGAACGAGAGTAATACTCGCGTTCACCATGAGAGCCTCCTCGCCTCGCCGGGATCCGCGGCGCCTCCCCCTCGCCACTCCCGAGCGCCGCGCTGCCGCCGCCACGGTCGCCGTCCTGGTGGCCGTCGTGGCGGTCGCGGCCGCCGTTGATCCCTCAGGTCTGCTCGCACCGGTCGGTGGTCGAGGGCTGCCGTTGCTGGGCGGCGGGGTGTACCGCTGGGCCCCACTCGCGGTCGGGCTGCCGATCCTGCTCGCCGGTTCGGCCGCACCGGTACTGCTGATCGCGCGTACCGGCCGGGCGGCCTCGGCCCGCTGGGTCTTCGCCACCAGCTGGGTCGCGGTCGTCGGCGCGGCCGCGTTGGCGGCTGCCGCAACCGGCTTCGCTGCCACGGTCCCGCTGCTGGGTGCGCACCTGTCCGCCGGCTCGGCGCTGCGCTTCGCGTTGGCCACCAGCGGCTTCGCGGCGATCAAGCTCCTCGTTGTCGGACCCCTTGTCGCCGGAGCAGCGGCGCTCGCCTTCCGGATCGGTCCAGGCCAGGCAGCCGCCGGTCAGGCCGTACCCGGTGCAGCGACTGGAAAGCAGTCTGCGGAGTCCGGCACGCCCGCGCCGCCGGCGACCGGGATGCCGGTGTCGGTACCGGTATCGGCGGCGGTCATGTTCGGTGTGACCGGACTCGCGGCGCTCGGCTTCGCGGCGCGGTGGTGGCGCGGTGGACCGGTCGGGTACGCCTTCAGCGGGCCACTCGTCGCCCCGACCGGTGCCGCCGGCTGGTGGGGATTCCTGGCCGGTACCGGTGTCTTTCTCGGGGCGTTCACCGTGGTCGTACGGACCGCGCAGCGGCGGATCGGGCGGGACATCGGACCGCCTGTCATCGCGGCGACGGTCTGGCTGGCCGCGATCGTCGCCGGATTCGCGCTGGGGATCGTCGATGCCGTCGTCGCCGCGCTGCCGGTGTCGGCCCAGTTGTCGCATGCCGGGCCGGACAGCTGGTGGATCGCCACCACGCTGGTCAGCATCGCGACAGGTGTCGGCTACGGCGCCACGGTCGGCGTACTCGGCGCCGCCGTCGTCACCGTGGTGTGGCGGCTGCGTACCGTCGCGTCCGTCCCGGCCTTCCCGGCGCGGTGGCGGATCGCGGCGGCGACGCTCGGCCTTGCCCTGCTGGCCGTGGCGCCGCTGGTCGGGGTACCCGGGTCAGCCGGGCCGCCGCGGACCGCCCCGGTCGCGGCAACCGGCGGGATGGAGCGCCTGCAGCTGGTACCGGCGCACGGGAAGGGCGGGCTCGCCACCATCGGCGACGTGACGGGGCGCCAGGTCATCCTGCGCGGCGTGAACGTCAACCAGCTGATCGACTACTACCTGCGCGACCCGGCGGTCCCCGCCGACCAGCCGCTCACCGACGCCGACTTCACCCAGATGGCGCAGCTGGGCTTCAACGTCGTCCGGCTCGGCATGTCCTGGTCCCGACTCGAGCCCAGCCGGGGCCAGTTCGACTCGGCCTACCTGCAGCAGATCCGCACGGCGGTGGCGGAGGCCAAGGCGCACGGCATCTACACCGTCCTGGACATGCACGAGGACGCCTGGGGCAACGCACTGGCCCAGCCGTCAGCGCAGTGCGGTGGCGGTACCACCCCCACCACCGGCTGGGACGGCGCGCCCGCCTGGGCGACGGAGACCGACGGGGCGGCGTACTGCCAGTTCATGGCTCGGGATCTGGCGCCCGCGGTGGCGACCGCGTTCAGCAACTTCTACACCGACCGGGACGGCATCCAGCGCGAGCTCGTGCGTACCTGGGCGTACGTGGCCCAGTCCTTCGCCGACGAACCCGCCGTCGCGGGCTACGACCTACTCAACGAGCCCGGCATCGGAGCCGACCCGCCGATCAGCTCCGGGCTGCTGCTCGGTCGCTACTACGACGCCGCGATCACGGCGATCCGCGGCGCCGAGACCGCCGGTGGCGGGTTCGCGCATCTGATCTTCTTCGAGCCGAGCGTGCTGTGGTCGGGGCTCGGCTTCGACGTGGCCCCGCCACCCGGCTTCACCCACGACCGGCAACTGGTCTTCGCGCCACACCCGTACAGCGAGTCCATCACCCTCGATCAGAGCTTCGGCCTGACCATCGCATCCATCGAGCGGAACCTGGCGATGTCCGCCCGCGCCGCGGCGTCCTACGGCGCCGCGCTGTGGGCCGGCGAGTGGGGCTGGTTCGGCGACCCGTCGACGGACGGCGCCAAGGTGGCCCGGTTCGTCGCCGCCCAGGACCGGCTCGGCATCGGCGGCGCGTTCTGGGTATGGCGGCAGGGCTGCGGCTCGCCGGAGACCGGCGCGGACGCGACCACCTCCGGCAACCTGGTCGGCATCGACTGCGCCACCGGAGCGTCGATCGCGCCACCGGCGGCCTTCGCGGAGCCGCTGACCACGGCCTATCCCCGGGCATTCCCCGGTCGGCTCGACACGCTCGTACCGGGCAGCGGACAGGACCTGAGCTTCACCGCGACCGTCGACGCCAACGCCGATGCGGCTGCCACGAACTGCCGGCTCGACGTCTGGGTCCCCGGCGACGCCCAGCCACATCCGACGACAACCGGCATCGACGACCTGTCGGCCCAGCAGGTACCCGGGGGCTGGCAGCTCACCGGATGTGCCCACGGCACGTACACGTTCGCGATCGCACCTGGCTGAGCCTGCTCAGCCAGGTGGGCGCTGAACAGGCTCAGCTCGATGGGGGCTGAGCGGGCTGAGCTCGGCGCCCATCGAGCGGGGTCCAGCTCAGTTCTGCGCGAGCCGGTGTGCTGACCGCAGTCAGCGCTGTGCGCCGGCAGCCTTGCGTGCCGGTGCCTTGGCCGCCGTCCGGCTGGCGGGTACCGCCTCGGTACGGGCTGGCGCCGCCTTGGCAGTCTTGGCAGCCGTCGTCTTGGCAGCCGTCGTCTTGGCGGTACCGGTCCTGGTCGTCGCGGTAGCCGCCTTCGCAGCGGTCGCCTTTGCCGGGGCTGCCTTCGCCGCTGCCGCCTTGATCGGAGCCGCCTTGACGGGAGCCGCCTTGATCGGAGCCGCCTTGACCGCAGCGCTCTTGGCCGGCTGGCGAGGAGCGGTGAGACCGTTGGCCTTCACCGCCCGGGCGACCGCCTCCGGCGCGCCGGTCGGCTCACCGGTCAGGCCCAGCGTGCGCCGCAGGTACTTGCCGGTGTCGCTCTCCGCCACCTCGGCCAGCTCCTCGGGGGTCCCGGCGGCGAGCACCAGGCCACCCCGGTTCCCACCCGCCGGACCCATGTCGATCAGCCAGTCGGCGGTCTTGATGACGTCCAGGTTGTGCTCGATTACGATAACCGTGTTTCCCTTGTCCACCAAGGATTCCAGCACCTTGAGCAGCTTGCGGATGTCTTCGAAGTGCAGGCCGGTGGTGGGCTCGTCGAGCACGTAGACGGTACGGCCGGTGGAGCGCTTCTGCAGCTCGCTGGCGAGCTTCACCCGCTGTGCCTCGCCACCGGAGAGGGTCGGCGCGGGCTGCCCCATCCGTACGTAGCCGAGGCCCACCTCGACCAGCGTCTTCAAGTGCCGGTGGATGGCCGGGATCGCCTCGAAGAAGCCGGATGCCTCTTCGATCGGCATGTCCAGTACCTCGGCGATGGTACGGCCCTTGTAGTGCACTTCGAGCGTCTCGCGGTTGTACCGGGCGCCCTTGCACTCGTCGCACGGCACGTACACGTCGGGCAGGAAGTTCATCTCGATCTTCTTGGTACCGTCGCCGGCGCACTCCTCGCAGCGCCCGCCCTTGACGTTGAAGGAGAACCGGCCCGGCCCGTAGCCGCGTACCTTCGCCTCGGTCGTCTCGGCGAACAGTTTGCGGATGTTGTCGAAGACGCCCGTGTAGGTGGCCGGGTTGGAGCGCGGCGTCCGACCGATCGGCGACTGGTCGACACCGACCACCTTGTCCACCTGGTCGAGCCCGCTGACCCGGGTGTGCCGGCCGGGGACGAGCCGGGCACCGTTGAGCTGGTTGGCGAGTACGGCGTAGAGGATGTCGTTGACCAGGGTGCTCTTGCCCGACCCGGAGACTCCCGTGACGGCGATGAACTGGCCGAGCGGGAACGGTACCGTCAAGTTTTTCAGGTTGTGTTCGCGCGCCCCGGAGACGACCAGTTCGCGCCCGGTGCCGCTCGGCCGGCGCACCGCCGGCGTCGGGATCTCCCGCCGGCCGGACAGGTAGGCGCCGGTGATCGAGCGCTCGTTGGTGAGCAGGTCCTCGAACGATCCACTGTGGACGATGTGGCCACCGTGCTCGCCCGCGCCCGGGCCGATGTCGACCACCCAGTCGGCGGTACGGATGGTGTCCTCGTCGTGTTCCACCACGATCAGCGTGTTGCCGAGCGCGCGCAGCCGGAGCAGCGTCTCGATCAGCCGGTGGTTGTCGCGCTGGTGCAGGCCGATGGAGGGCTCGTCCAGTACGTACAGGACGCCGACCAGGCCGGAGCCGATCTGGGTGGCCAGCCGGATGCGCTGCGCCTCGCCACCGGAGAGCGTCCCGGCGGGCCGGTCCAGGGACAGGTAGTCCAGCCCGACGTCGACCATGAAGTGCAGCCGGGCGTTGATCTCCTTGAGTACCCGCTCGGCGATCATCTTCTGCCGGTCGGTGAGGACGAGAGCGGCCAGCATCTCCGCGCAGTCACCGATGGACAGGTTGCAGATCTCGGCGATGTTCCTACCGCCGATGGTGACAGCGAGGATCTCCGGCTTCAGCCTTGTACCGCCACACGTGGGGCACGGGATGTCCCGCATGTACCCCTCGTACTTGTCGCGCGACCACTCCGACTCGGTGTCCGAGTGCCGGCGCTCGATCCACTGCATGACGCCCTCGAACCCGGCGTAGTACGAGCGCTCCCGCCCGTACTTGTTGCGGTAGCGCACATGTACCTGATCGTCGGAGCCGAAGAGGATCGCCTTCTGCGCCCGGTTGGACAGCGCCCGCCACGGGGTGTCCAGGTTGAAGCCCTCCTCCTTGCCCAGCGCCTCGAGCAGCCGGAGGAAGTAGTCGAGGGTGTGCCCGGAGGCCCACGGCTGGATGGCGCCCTCGCGCAGCGACCGCTCCGGGTCCGGGATGATCAGCTCCGGGTCGACCTCCTTCTTCGTACCCAGGCCGGTGCACTCCGGGCAGGCGCCGTACGGCGCGTTGAAGGAGAACGCCCGCGGCTCGAGATCCTCGATCGCCAACGGGTGGTCGTTGGGGCAGGCCAGGTGCTCGGAGTAGCGCCGCTCGCGGTGCGGGTCGTCCTCGGGCAGGTCGACGAAGTCGAGGACCACGATGCCGCCGGCCAGGCTGAGCGCGGACTCGACCGAGTCGGTGAGCCGCTGCTTGGCGCTGTCCTTCACGGCGAGCCGGTCGACCACCACCTCGATGGTGTGCTTCTCCTGCTTCTTCAGCTTCGGCGGCTCGGTGAGCGGGTGTACCACGCCGTCGACGCGGGCCCGGGCGTAGCCCTTGGACTGCAGTTCGGAGAAGAGGTCGAGGTACTCCCCCTTGCGGCCGCGGACAACCGGGGCGAGTACCTGGAACCGGATGCCCTCGTCCATCGCGAGTACCCGGTCGACGATCTGCTGGGGGGTCTGTCGGGAGATCGGCTCGCCGCAGACCGGGCAGTGCGGCTGGCCGACCCGGGCGAAGAGCAGCCGTAGGTAGTCGTAGACCTCGGTGATCGTGCCGACCGTCGAGCGCGGGTTGCGCGAGGTGGACTTCTGGTCGATCGAGACGGCCGGGGAGAGCCCCTCGATGAAGTCGACGTCCGGCTTGTCCATCTGGCCGAGGAACTGGCGGGCGTAGGACGACAGCGACTCGACGTAGCGGCGCTGCCCCTCGGCGAAGATCGTGTCGAAGGCGAGGCTGGACTTGCCGGAGCCGGACAGGCCGGTGAACACGATCATCGCGTCGCGCGGCAGGTCGAGGTTGACGTCGCGCAGGTTGTGCTCGCGTGCCCCACGAATGATCAGCCGGTCGGCCACTGCCCGCCCACTTCCCGAGATCGCTCACTGTGCTCGATCCGGCGCCCGCCCACACGGATGCCGGATCTCTGCCCGGATTGTTCGTATCGGTACCGATCTCGCGACCGGTACAGAATGCCCGGGCCATGCTAGCGACGCGGTATGACATTTTCTGTCGCCCTGCCCCGGAGCTGCACCGCGACCGGTGGTTGCGCCGCCCGAGCCGGTACCCCCACCCAACGCTACCGGCCTCAACCCTACGGGCCAGCCGGCCATTCCCGGCCACCCGATCCCACCCGCCAACCACCTCCCCGCGGCCCCGGCGCCACCTCCCCGTGCGCCAACTCCCCGCCGGAGAGCAACGACGACCCGGGGCCGCCAGTGGCGGCCCCGGGTCGGGGCAACACGTCGGGTAACCGGGGCCAGCTCAGCCGAGCAGCCGCGCCTTTGCCGCGGTGAACTCGTCGTCGGTCAGCAGACCCTGCGTTTTCAGCTGACCCAACTGGTTGAGCTGGGCCATCATGTCCGGGGCCGCGCCGGACGCCGGTGCGGCGGGGGTACCGCCGGCCTGCGCCGCGGCCAGCCCAGCCTGGTACGCCGCGTCCTGCTGCTGGCGCAACTGCTCCTGCTGCGCCGCCAGCTGCTGTTGCTGCTGGTACTGCTGTTGTTCGGCGAGCTGCTGCTGCATCTGGTCCATCTGCTGCTGCTGCGCCTGCTCCCCCTGCTGGTTACGCATCGAGTTGCGGGTCAACACAGTGGCGGTACCCGCGACCGCGGCACCCCGCAGCAGCGCTCCCCCACGTCGTCTGAACGGCATGGCCTCCCCCTCGTCCCCGACGGCGCTCCGGCCGCCGGCTCACTACTTCGACCTGACCCCGAGCTTCGACCTGACCCCGAGCTTCGACCTGACCCGAGCTTCGACCGACCGCTCCCCGAACTTCGGCCCACCCCGAACTTCGGTCTAACCACCCGAGGGTCAGGACAGCCCCTGCAGGTCCACGCCGGTGGCCAGCGCCTCGTCCAGCTGGTCGTCCGGGATACGCGCCGATCCGGCGAGCGCCCCGCCCCGGGCGGCCATCTCGGCCGCCAACTCCAGCTCCCAGCTGCGCTCCACGACGAGCGCCATCGCCGACGTGTCCGGCTCCTGCACGAGCCCGGCGAGTTCGGTGATGTCGTCCTCGTTCAGCAGGTGTGTCGCGGCGTACGCCTGCCGCTGCGGGGTCTGCGCCGCGAGGGGCAGCTCCGCCAACTCGATCGCGTCGACGGAGCCGTCGGCGAACCGGCGCACCATCGCCACATCCACTACCCGTACGTCGGACTTGGCCTCGATCCGCTCCAGTACGGCCAGCAACTCGCCCTGATTCTCCGCACCCGGAAAGGTGAGGACGACAACCTCCAACGGCCCCAGCGTCTGCATACCGCCAGAATATGTCGGATATTTCGGATCAGTGCCTGATGTTATGGATGAGGCGAATGGTCACCGGCGTGCGGACTCAGTGGCGCAGGCTCAGCGGCGGGCGGAGCTACGCATGGCCGCCTGCCGGCGCTTCCACTCGGAGCGCGCCTCGGCCGCCAGCCGGGCGTCGCTGCGCCGGGCCTGCCAGTTCATTTCCCGGTGCAGGCGCAGCCAGCTCTCGTACCGGCGCATCGGCAACACCCCGCTCTCCAGCGCGGCGCGTACCGCGCAGCCCGGCTCCAGATGGTGGGAGCAGTCGGCGAACCGGCACGCGGCGGCCAGCTCCTCGATCTCCGCGAACACCTGGTCCAGCCCGTCCTCAATGTCCGCCAGCCCCACCGCCCGTACCCCCGGGGTGTCCAGCACCGCACCACCACCGGGCAGCGGGACCAGGGCGCGATAGGTGGTGGTGTGCCGACCACGGCCGTCCGCGCGCCGGATCGCCTGGGTCGCCATCACGGGGGTACCCGCCAAAGCATTGATCAGTGTCGACTTGCCGGCGCCGGACGGCCCGAGCAGCCCCAAGGTTCTGCCCGCGGTGACCAGGGCGCGCAGTTCGGCGATGCCCAGCCCGGTGTGCGCGGAGACCAGCAGTACCCGCACGCCCGGCGCCACCTCGGCGAGCTGCTCGGCCACCGTCTCGGGGTCGGCGACCAGGTCGGACTTGGTCAGTACCACGAGCGGCTGCGCCCCGGACTCCCAGGCCAGCGCGAGCAGCCGCTCCACCCGGGCCGGCTCCGGCTCGGGGTCCATCGGCTCGACCACGGCGGCGGTGTCCAGATTCGCGGCCAGTACCTGCGCGTGCGACTCCTTGCCCGCGCTCGCCCGGATCACGCTGGTACGCCGCGGCAGTACCGACTCCAGCGTCGCCCGCTCGTCCGGCCACACCCGGATGGCGACCCAGTCGCCGGCGCACGGCAGTTCGGCCGGGTCGCGGGCCACCCGGGCGAGCATCGCACCGGCCAGGCTCGCCCGCGCCGCCCCGTCCGGGGTCAACACCGTGCAGATGCCCCGGTCCACCCTGGCCACCCGGGCCGGCTGGTGGTCCGGCCGGTCGAAGCGTGCGTAGTCGGCCGCGAAAGCTGCGTC
Source organism: uncultured Actinomycetota bacterium (assembly GCA_963850915.1). Taxonomy (GTDB): domain Bacteria; phylum Actinomycetota; class Actinomycetes; order Mycobacteriales; family Micromonosporaceae; genus CAVTWH01. Next base: position 417,664 of record CAWKND010000014.1, on the reverse strand, counting down.
CCAACCGAGGGATGCGAGATCAAACGTCACATCAGCCCTTGTCCTGAAGCCCTGTCCGGCAAAGCCCTCGCGGGCACGTCAGTAGGCCGGCCGGCAGCGCCGTCCGATACCTCGTGACACGCTGCCCACCTCCCCTCGTCAGGTCTGCGACGCGTCGCTCATGACGGTAGGCGCCGGGCGCGAACGTGAAAAGAGCATTTCCCCGGGTACCCCCCGGATACGGCTAGAGTGACCAGGGTGAGCGTTGATCCACTTGCCCTCGTCGAGGAACTGGACCGGGCCAACGACCGGCTGTTGACCTCCGCCGAAAAGCTGCCACCCGAGTCCGTCGCCGAGCCCTCGCTGCTGCCCGGCTGGAGCCGCGGCCACGTGCTGACCCACCTGGCCCGCCAGGCCGACGCACTGCTCAACCTCTTCACCTGGGTACGCACCGGCGTGGTCACCCCCGCCTACGCGAGCGTGGCCGCGCGCGCCGCCGACATCGAAGCCGGCTCCGGCCGGCCACTCGACGAGCAGCTCGCCGACCTGCGGGAGAGCTGCGCCCGGCTGCAGTCGGCCGGCCGCGACCTGCCCGTCGAAGCGTGGGCCGTGCAGCTCGAGCTGCCCGACGGTCCGCAGGTGGCCGCCCGGATCCCGTGGCGCCGGCTGCGCGAGGTCGAGGTACACCACGTCGACCTGCTGGCCGGGTACACCCCCGCCGACTGGCCCGAGTCGTTCGCGCACCGGCTGCTGCACGAGGTGGCCGGCGGCCTGAACGGCATCGACCTGACCCTGCGGGTGACCGGCATCGGCCACCCGGTACTCGTCGGCGCCGGCGGGGACACGGTGGTCGCCGGATCGGCTGCCGACCTGGCCGCCTGGCTGACCGGTCGCGCATCGGGTACCGGCCTGGTCGTACCGGACGGCGGCGCGCTGCCCACCCTGCCGGCGTGGATCTGATGGCGACCTACACCGGCGCGGTCGTACCCGGCGGGCCGCCAGCCGTCCGGGACCTCCCCGCGCTGACCATCACCAAGGTCTCCGTCGGACCGATGGACAACAACGCGTACCTGTTGCACTGCAACGAGACCGGCGAGCAGCTGCTGATCGACGCCGCCGCCGAGCCGGAGCGCCTGGTGTCGTTGGTCGGCACGCTCGCCAGTGTCGTCACCACACACCGGCACCACGACCACTGGAGTGCACTCTCCGATGTGGTGGCGCAGACCGGCGCGCAGGCGTACGCCCACCCGCTGGACGCGCCGGAACTGCCGGTACCGTGCACCCTGCTCGCTGACGGGGACACGGTCACGGTCGGCGCCGTACCCCTGGACGTGATCCACCTACGCGGCCACACGCCCGGCTCGATCGCGCTGCTCTACCGCGACCCGGCCGGTACCGCACACCTGTTCACCGGCGACAGCCTGTTTCCCGGCGGGCCCGGCCGGACCACAAATCCGCAGGACTTCGCCAGCCTCATGGGCGACCTGGAGAGCAAGATCTTCGACAAGCTGCCCGACGACACGTGGTTCTACCCGGGTCACGGCGCGGACAGCACGCTCGGTGCGGAGCGGCCGGCCATCCCCGAGTGGCGAGCACGCGGCTGGTGAGCGGGCTGGACTGCCGCGAGTTCCCAGTTGACCCCGTGGGTACGGCTTGGCTAGCGTGTTGATCATTTGTTGGGTCAGGGATGTTCGTATGTTCGTTCGGGACGAAGAGGGCGGGCACGGCAAGTGCCGGACTCTCAGAGTCGCGCACGCCCCGGTTGGCGCCGCTCGTCCACGATGACCGACTCCCTGCCCACCCGGGTGCCTCGAGTGGCCGGATCGCCAGGTCCGGCGCCGCCACCGTGATCCGCGGCCGGCGGCCAAGCTCTATCGGCCGAAAGGGAATCAGACCGGCCGGCCACGCGCAGTGAGCCGGCATGGAGGACCGGAAGCGACAGGGCGGCAATGATCATCACACTGGTCATCGATACGTTCGACGTCGGCAACAACGGAACCACGGTATCGGCGATGCGGTTCGCCGCCACCCTCGTCGCGCGCGGGCATACCGTGCGCGTGGTCGCGGCCGGCGAACCGGATGACGCGGCCGGGCAGGGGCCGGCCGGACCTGAGATGTACTGGGTTCCGGAGCTCGTGGTACCGATCGCCAGCCGCCTCGCACATCGCCAGAGCACGATGTTCGCCAAGCCCGTACGCGAGGTACTGATCGCCGCGATCGAGGGCGCCGATGTCGTCCACATCTACGAACCGTGGCCGCTGGGGCGTGCCGCGGAGCGCGTTGCCCGGCAGCTCGGAGTACCGGCCATCGCCGCGTTCCACATTCAGCCCGAGAATGTCACGTACAACATCGGCCTGGGCTGGCTGCCGCTGGCCGCACACATCGTCTACATCCTGCTGCGGGTTGCTTTCTACCGGCGCTTCGCGGACATCCACTGTCCTTCGACTTTCATCGCGGCACAGCTGCGCCGGCACGGGTACCGGGCCCGACTGCACGTGATTTCCAACGGTGTGGACAGTGACTTCCGGCCGGGACCGGGCCGGATGAGGGATGCCGACGAGCCGTTCCGGATCCTCATGGTCGGCCGTTTCTCCCCCGAGAAGCGGCAGGATGTTCTCATCCGGGCGGCACGGCGGTCACGTCACGCCGCACGCATCCAGTTGCATTTCGCCGGACACGGCCCGCGGGAGAAGCGGCTGCGCCGGATGGCCACGAAGCTCGCGAACCCCGCACAGTTCGGCTACTACTCGCAAAAAGAACTCATCGAACTGATCCGAGGCTGCGATTTGTACGTGCACGCCTCCGATGTGGAGATCGAGGGGCTGTCCTGCATGGAGGCGTTCTCCTGCGGACTCGTACCGGTCATCTCCGACAGCCGGCAGAGTGCGACCGGCCAGTTCGCGCTCGGACCCAGCAACCTGTTCCGCTCTGGCGACCCGGCATCGCTCGCCGAACGTATCGACAGCTGGATCGACGATCCGGCGGCCCTCGATGCGGCGTCGGACACCTATTCCCGCTACGCCGAACTCTTTACCGTCGACCGCAGCGTCAAGGCGATTGAGCGGGTCTACGCGCGGGCCGGCGAGGTACCGGAGGCGCCCGCCGGGTACGCCGGCCGGGCGTACCGGGCGTTCGCGAGTGCCTTCTACTACGTGGTGGCGATTCCGGTGCTCTTCCTCTGGACGCGGCTGTTCCTGGGCGTCCGTACCGAAGGCGACAGCCGGCTACCCCGTTCGGGCGGCGCTCTCACGGTCTGCAACCACGTGCATTTCCTCGACAGCGCTCTCGTCGCGATCGCTCTGTTCCCGCGCAAACCGGTCTTCACTTCCGCGCCGATAAACCTGCAGAATCGCTGGTACGGCGGACTGGTGCGACTGCTCGGCGGGGTCGCGGTACCGCGCACCACAGCGGGCCTGCCGCTCTTCTTCTCCGAGCTGGGACTCTTCCTCGCCAAGGGAAAGATCGTGCACTTCTTTCCGGAAGGCGAGCTGAAGCCGTACGACACCAGCCTGCGCGACTTCAAGCAGGGCGCGTTCCACCTCGCAGCCCAAGCACGGGTACCCGTCGTACCGCTGTCGATCCGGTTCACCCCGCCGACCGGCGTGTCGCGAATGTTCCGGCGCAAACCCACGATGGTCATCGTCATCGGCGAACCCATCGTCCCGACGGCGACCGACCCGCGCAGCGATCGGCGTATCCGGATGGAGTTGGCCCGCAGCCGCATGCACGAGCTGATCACCCGCACTGCCTAGGGGCTGTCCGGCTCCCAACCGCCGTCGCCGGAAGGGCACGGCTGTGCCCTTCCGGCGACGGTTGCGGCCGGGATTCGCGGTCAGTCGAGGAGCAGGTCGAACTCCTCGCCCTGGCCGATCCAGGTGCTGCTGGCTATCAACGAGGACGCGCCGGCGTTGGGGGCGGTCACGACCCGGTTGTTCGCGTGCGCGCGGAGGCTCACGCTGCCGTCGGCGTTCGTGAAGAGGTCGAACGACTCGGACGGCCCGATCGTGGTGCGGTTGGCGATCAGGGGTGAGCCGCCGTTGTTGGCGGCCGTGACGATCTGGTTGTTCGCGTGCGCGCGGAAGCTCACGCTGCCGTCGTTGTTGCCGATCAGATCGAACGTCTCCCACGGGCCGACCGCCGTACGGTTCGCGATCAGTGCTGCGGCGCCGGCGTTCTCAGCGGTCACCAGCCGGCTGTTCGCGTGCGCCCGGAAGCTCACCGGCACTGTGTCCCGGACGAGGTCGAACTCCTCCCACGGGCCGACCGCGGTACGGTTCGCGATCAGTGCTGCGGCGCCGGCGTTCTCGGCGGTCACGATCTTGCCGTTGGCACGTGCGCGCAGGCTCACGCTGCCGTCCGGGTTCCTGATCAGATCGAAGGTCTCCCACGGCCCGGCCGAGCCCCGGTTGGCGATGAGCGGTGCCGCGCCCGCGTTGTCGGCGGTGACGATGTGGCCGTTGGCGTGTGCCCGGAGGCTCACCGCGCCGCCCGGGCTGGCGAACAGGTCGAAGGTCTGGTTCTTGCCGATCGCGGTCGCGTCCGCGATCAGCGGGTTGGCACCGTTGTTGGCGGCGTCCACGTACTTGTTGTTGGCGTGCGCCCGCAGGCTGATCACCGACTCCGAGGTGGCGTACAGCGTGCTGTTGTTGCTGTAGCCGGCGGTGGACAGGGATGCCTGTACCGCGTTCTCGGTGGCGTCGGTCGGGAAGCCCTGGGTGACCGCGCCCTCGAAGAACTCGCCCATGTCACCGTCGCTGTTGTCGCCGCCGGTACCGAGCAGGATCGACGGCTGCACCTTCATCGGGTTGTACCCGCTGGGCAGCGCCCCCGAGTAGGTGGTGGTCAGGCCGCCCGTGGTGGCATCACCGACCTTGAGCGTGAAGTTGGTGGTGCCGTTGTTCTTCTCCCACGCGCTGACGAACGGCAGGTGGGTACCGGTGTAGCTGGGGTTGTTCGGGCCGGCGGCGCTGAGGTACATGCCGTTCTCCAGGTCACCCGCGACCCACGGGCCGTTGCCGGTGCAGCCGCCGGTCCAGCACGCCTGGCCCCAGTAGATCGCGTTCATCGTGGCGTTGCCGTCGTCGTTGCCGTCGACCTCGCCTGAGCCGTAGTCGAAGCAGCACACGCCGTTCACCGCGTTCGAGGAGGTGACCATGTAGATGCCCTCGGGCTGGGAGCCGGTGGGTACGTTGTTCGCGGTGACGCGGTAGCCGGTACCGGGGGTGACCAGTACGCCGTACACGGTCTGCCCGCCGACGGTCACCGGTAGCGCCATGGCGTTGGCGCCGATGTCCGACAGGTTCGGGCCGGGGCCGGCGAAGGTGCCGCCCGGCGATACCGGGAGATCGTTGTGGTTGGTTGTCTGGTCGTAGATCTTGGTGATCGCGCAGGTGGTACCGGCGCAGAAGGACACCTGGGGCGCGGCGTTGGCGACCCCGCCGGCGGCGCGCAGATTGATGTTCAGGAAGCCGCTGTCCGAGGAGCGTTGGATTTGGTACAGCGGGCCGTTGTAGGAGGCGAACAGCGCCCGGGTGGTGCTGTGCGCGGTCACGCACGGCGTTCCACCGGCGGCGTAGATGTCGCACGGCAGGGTCGGGGTCGCGGCGGTGGCGACGGTCGCCTGGAGAGTGGCCGTGGTGAGGGAGGCGACGGCGACTAGTAGGCAGGCGACGGCGAGCTGAGTCCGCCGTCGGATGGACGGTGCCAGGTGCATGGGGAGCCTCGTTTTCCGCACAACGCCGAGCGCATGGCAGCGTCGTGCGACGCAGGGGGTGTGATGACGCGATCGACGAAGCGCCGCGGTGGGGGCGGCGACCGCGGAGCCAGTTCAAGAGGACTTAGTTAACGAACTGAACTAAACCCTGAACGGAGCGTAGAGCCGCTTGCCAGACATGACAAGGGCGTCGATGTATTCGAGCCGAGTTCCGGACTGCCACGGAATGCGGACGAATCCTGCCCTGCCGAAGCTGGTACCGGCATCGGCAACCCCTGGGAGGGGGATGCGCCGGGCTCATCGGGCAGCGCGCCTCGCGCCGGACGCCCCAGCCATCCCGAAGCGCGCACGCGGCCGGCATGGCGACCAGATGCCCATTTGTATTCCGGCCATCTGACCACAGATCTAGCGTCCATTTGACCGGAGCAGCTCCGTCCATGTGCCCATTGATCTTGCTATCGGCGTACCATTGCCCCATGCCGGAACGCCCCGTTCTCATCCCTCGACACGCCGAGTCGCTGGTCTCGGAGGCCTTGGCGGACACCAGGGTCGTGCTGGTCAATGGCGCCCGCCAGTCCGGCAAGAGCACCTTGACCAGGCTCGCCGCCGCCAGCCGTTCAGCCACCGTGATTCGTCTCCTCGACGACCCGGCCACCCTGCGCGCCGCCCGGGACGATCCGACCGGCTTCGTCGACCATGACGGACTCATGATCATCGATGAAATCCAGCTGGTACCCGAGCTTCTCCGACCGATCAAAGTCGCTGTCGACCTGGACCCCACACCCGGCCGCTTTCTCCTCACCGGGTCGTCGCGGGTACTGGCGCTACGGACCCTCCCGGACGCGCTGCCCGGCCGGATGGAGATCATCGAACTGTGGCCGTTCTCCCAAGGTGAGATAGCCGGGACGGCGGACCTGTTCATCGACACGGCGTTCCGCCACGGCCCGAGCATCAACCACTCCTCGTCCATGCGCCGGAAGGACTATCTCGACAGGCTTGTCGTCGGAGGTTTCCCCGAGGCCCTCCGTCGCACAGCACGCCGCCGGAGTGCGTTCTTCGACTCCTATCTCTCGACCCTCATCGAGCGGGACGTGCTGGAACTGGCGAACATCGAACGCCGCGGCGATCTCCTCAAACTCCTCGCCCTGCTGGCCGGACGAGCGGGCGGTCTGCTGGTGCCAGGCACGTTGGCAGGACAGTCCGGCATCCCGAGAACCACGCTCGTTCGGTACCTGGAGCTGTTGTCCTCGGTGTTCCTCGTCAAGAGCATTCCCGCCTGGGCCTCCAACCAGACACACCGGGCCGTCGGTACACCGAAGCTCGCATTCGTCGACACAGGTATCGCCTGCCACCTGCTCGGCCAGGATGCTGTGCGACTCGACGAGCCGGGAGGCGCCGCCGGACCGATGATGGAGAATTTCGCTGTCATGGAACTGGCTCGCCAGCTGACCTGGTCACAAGAACGCGCCCGGCTCTACCACTACCGCACCAAGGACAAACTCGAGGTCGACGCGGTGATCGAGACCCCCGACGGCCGCGTGATCGGCGTAGAGATCAAGGCCGGCGCCACCATCCGCACCGAAGACCTGGCCGGTCTTCGCAACCTGAGCGGCATCCTCGGAGATCGATTCATTGCCGGCTACGTTCTCTACACAGGTCAACAAACTCTTCCCTTCGGCGACAAGCTCCGCGCGCTGCCACTCGACGCGCTCTGGCGCGTAACCCCATGAGCACGTGCGCCCCGGGATAGCTCGCAAGATCAGGCCAACCGCTCCATGCCGCCTCAGCCCGGGTATTGCCGGACGACACCAGCTTCCCCGGGGTCCTGGCGGACAACCGATGATCTGGAGTCAGGGCGCCGGTGGCGTGCTGCGGTCCGCTGGCCGGAGCTGCTCCTGGGCCGCGGCGATCACGACCGGGTCGAGGCAGCCCGCCGCGTACCCGGCGATCCGGCGGCGGATGTCGCGGCCGAGCAACCAGCGGCCGATGACGTCGGCGATCGGGCGCAGAGCTCTTGGCCGGCAACGGAAGTGGTACCGCCACGTGGCCACGGTGCCGCCCGCGCCGTCCGGGGCGAATCGCCAGCCGCCCGCGAACATCTCGAAGAACCAGGGGCCCTCGACCATCTTCATGCCGACGTGGCTGGGTGGTGCGTAGGAGACGTACTCGCTGACCATCGTGAAGTGGTGGCGCGACCGGGTGAAGGTGCGTACCCCCTTGCCGGGTCTGGTAGCGCCCTGGGTGAAGTGCTGCTCGCGAATGAACGGATCCCACCGGTACCGCACGGGTGTGACCGTCTGCGAAACCGCGAACGCCAACGCCGGCGGGACGGGTACGGTGACCACCGCTTCGACAACAGGCATGCACCCATCCTGCACGTGTACGGGGCGATCGTGCTGCACTACGACCGCGACTTCGACCTGATCGCCGACGTGGGCGGCCCGCGCTGCGAGTGGGTCGCGCCGGCCGGCTCACTCCCCTAACCCGGCGAACCCCAGGCGCGCCCCGATCAGCTGCCTCTGTTGCTACTCAACGCTTTCCGCGGAGGGAGCGTCGGACGGGACGATCCGCCAGCGGCCGACCTCGCGGTAGGCCGAGTCGTAGACCGGGAACCCGGTGCCGGGTACGAGTGGGATGTCGTTGAGGCTGCCGCCCCAGTACCGCAGGATCCGGCCCAGTTCCTGTGCGGCGTTCCCGTCGGACTCGCCCAGCTCCACTTCGAGTACGAACTTCACCCGCCTCACGGTACCGCTGCCCCAGCCGCGCAGCGCCGGCCTGTACGTACCCGTGGACGCCCCGCTTCCACCGGCCGAGGGTCGGCCGGGACGCGGCGTGAACCACGAAGTGTGCCGGGGCGCGATACCCTGGGTACGGCTTCCTCCACGGAGAGTAGCGCGACGCCCGAGCGTCGCCCCGACCGCGCAGCCCGCACCGCGCCCACCCGACCGGGGCGCAAGGACCAAGGGACACAACCAATGCCCACCCACACCATCGGTACGCCCCCGCACGCCGGTCTGCACCACATCGGACTGGTGTACAGCTCGCTGGCCGAGTACCTGACCGTGGTCACGGACTTCGTCCGGGATGGACTCGACGCCCGCGAGCCGGTCATGGTGGCGGTGCCTGGGCGGCAACTGGAGCTCGTTCGGGAGGTTCTCGGTGAGCGGGCGGAGCTGGTCGAGTTCCACGACATGGCGCTGGCGGGGCGCAACCCGATGCTGATCATCCCGACCGTGCTGCGCGCCTTCGTGGAGCGGCACGGTACCCGCCGTACCCGCATCGTCGGCGAGCCGCTCTGGCCCGGCCGCCGGCCCGCCGAGGAGTGGCTGGCGGTACGGCACGAGTCCCTGATCAACCGGGTACTGGCCGACGCACCGACGACGATCCTGTGCCCGTGGGACGGTACCGGGCTCAGCCGCGAGGTACTGCGCTTCGCCGCCCGTACCCATCCCGCGATGGTCGAGGACGGGCAGTGCCAGCCCTGTGCCGGCTATGTGGAGCCGGAGCGGGTCATCGGCGCGCTGAACGACCCGCTGCCGGACACCGCGCCGGTGGCCGTGGAGGTCGACTTCGACCGGGAGACGCTGCCGATCGTGGCGGAGCTGCTGGCGCGCTACGGCGACCAGGTCGGGCTGCCCGCCCAGCGGGTACTCGACCTGCAGCGGGCCGTCGGTGAGGTGGCCGGTCCGGCGCTGGCCGAAGGCGCCGAGCCGGGTACGTTGCGGCTGCTCGACCGGCCGGACCGGGTGGTCTGTGAGATCCGTACCCCGGGCGAGTTCCACGAACTCACCGCCGGCCTGGTGGGCGCGGCGCAGGACAGCCCGCGCGGGCGCGGACTCTTCGCCGCCAACCAGCTGTGCGACCTGGTCGAGACGCACAACCACCCCGACTGCACCACCACCCGGCTGTACCTGTGGCGCTGACCGACGCGGTGCCCCGCGCCCGCTGACGGTAGCCGGCGGGCGCGGGGCGGGTGGTGCGTGGACAGCGGCCAGAGCGGGGGTACCCCCTCGGTCACCCCCGGCTGGCCGTCCCCGTCTGTCCACACGCTCACCTGGTATCGGACGGACTCGGCCATCCTGCCGACTGCCACTGCCACCTCACTTCCGTTAGGCTGCCGCGGTCGGTCCAGGTGTGCTCGGCCCGGCTGCCGACGAACCGACCGCCTACCTGACGTGCTGACCAGGCCCACCGTCGGTGCCACGTAGCCGGTGCCGCGCGGGCGGTATCACGCGGGCGGTATCACGCGGGCGGAGGGGATGGTCGTGGACGGGGGTACCACCGGCGCACCGCCCCGGTTCGAGGTACTCGGCCCGCTGCGCGCCTACCGCGACGGGCAGGAGTTGGACCTCGGCCCGGGTAAGCAGCGGGCAGTCCTCGCCGTACTGATCCTGGCGGGCGGCCGGCCGGTCGCCGTCGACTCCATCGTGGACGCCGTCTGGCGGGACGCCCCGCCCGGCAACGGCGCCAACGTGGTACAGAAGCACGTCGCCGGGTTACGCCGGATCCTGGAGCCGCAGCGCTCGCCGCGCTCGCCGGGCCAACTGATCACGCTGACCGACGGTGGCTACCGGCTGCGCGTCGACGACGACACGGTGGACGCCAACCGCTTCGCCGAGCTGGTACGCCAGGCGCGGGCACAGCGCGGGTCCCAACCGGCGCAGTCGCTGCAGTTGTTGACCCAGGCCATCGGGCTGCACCGCGGTCAGCCGCTGGCCGGGCTGGCCGGCGGGTACTTCGACGGCGAGCGGGAGCGGCTGCGCGACGGGCGGGCCGACGCCGAGGAGCTGCGCGCCGAACTCGTCATCGAACTGGGCCGGGCCGCCGAGACGGTCGCCGACCTGACCCGGCTGGTGGCCGAGTTCCCGGCCCGGGAACAGCCGCGCTACCTGCTGATGCTGGCGCTGTACCAGTCGGACCGGCAGGCCGAGGCGCTGGCCGCGTACCGGGCGGCACACAACCACCTGGCCGACGAGTACGGCGTGGTACCCGGCGAGCGGCTGCGTACCCTGCACCAGCAGATCCTGCACGCCGATCCGGTACTGGCCGCCCCGCCCGCCGTGCACCTCCCACCGGCACCGCAGGTACCGCTGGCGGCTGAGCTACCGTTCCGGTCCTCGCCGGTCGTTGCGACGGTGGTGGAGCCGCCACCGCTGCCGACTCCCATGCCGGTGAGTTCGCTCAGTGCCCCGCACGTGCCGACGAACCCGAAGGCCGCCGACCCACCGCCGATGCCTCCGCCCCGGTTGCCAGCCCAGCTGACCCCGTCTCAGCGCCAAGCTGGCCAGCTCGACTCGGGCCAGCTCGAGACCAGCCAGCTTGGTGCCGACCAGTACGGTGCGGGTCAGTTCGGCGCAGCCGGGTTCGGACCGGCCGGGAACCTGCTCGCGGTACCACCATGGGGTGTGTCCCCGGGCGGCCTGGTGCTGTATTCGGGGCTGTCGCCGCGCGCGACCCGATCGCGCCCCTCCATGACCGTCCGGGTGCTGGCCGCGATCGGAGCGGCGATGGTCTGCGTCTGCTCCGTCGGCTTCCTCACCTGGTTGATTTTCGGCGCCCTTGCCCTCTGGCGGCGGCGCTGGTGGCTGCTCTGGTCCTGCCTCGGCTATATCGCTCTGCTCGTCGTCGTCTTTGCCGAGATCAGCGCGCCGGACACCCCCGGCTTCAGCCGGACGGACGTCGGTGGGATCGCGGTAATGCTGTGCATGTTCGGTGGCGCCGGCCACGCATTCGGGGCCGCGCTGGTCTGGGAGCACCCGGGCCGCCGCACCGAGCAGCGGGAACGGCGCAAGGACGCGCGGGCGGTACTGGCCCGCTCGCCACAGCTGGCCCGGGACCTGCGGATCGGCCGGCCCGACCTGCCACGCTGGTACGACGACGGGTTCCTGGTCGACGTCAACTCGGCGCCGCTGGCGCTCCTGGCCAGCCTGCCGGCCCTGGGGCCGGTGCGGGCGCAGCGAATCGTGGCCGACCGGCTGACCAACGGGCCGGTGGCCACGGTGGACGAACTGGCGCACCGCGGTGCCGTCGACGCGCCGGTACTCGCCCGGCTGCGGGACACCCTGATCGCGGTACCCGCATGGATCCCGCAGACGGGACCGTCGGCGGCCGTGTCGCCCACCGCGCTGCTTCGTTGAGGGATAAGCCAGTGTTCTAGCGGTCTCCCCCCGACTCGAAAGAAACCCGGCAGATGCCCCCTGTCTCTACGCACCGACCGCCGTTCCCCTCACCGCTGGTACCCGCATTCAGCTGCGCGGTACTCGTCGCCGGGGTGTTCGGCCTGCTCCCCGAGCTCGTCGCCACCGCGATCGCGGTCACCGTCAGTGCCGCCGTGCACGGCGGTTCGCTGCTGCGCGGCGCCTGGTCGGCGGGGCGCCACCCGCCGTCGGTACGGCTGGGCCGGGCGGCCGGGCTGCTCGGCATCGGCGTACTCGCCACCGCCGGCACGCTGCTGGCTTCGCTGATCGCCGGAGACCGGCACTGCGTGGTCGCCATCGCCGGCCTGTTCACCGCCACCGGCCTGTTCCTGGTGGCGCTGCCCCGGCTGCCGGGTACCGACGGCGGCATCGGCTGGCTGGTCAACACCCTGGAGGGGCTCAGCCTCGGCGCGGGTGGGATGTTCGCGCTGTGGGTGCTCGTGCTGTCCCGCGAGCCGGTCGGCGGCAACACCCGGATCCTCGCCGTCGCCCTGCTGGCCAGCTGCGCCATCCCGGTCACCCTGGTCAGCGCGCTCAGCGCCGCCCGGCGGTACCCGACCGCGATGTACTGCCACGCCGGTGCGCTGCTGTGCATCCTGGGCCTGGCCGACTTCGCGCTCGCCGCGGACGGGGTGCTCGCCGAGGTACCCAGCGCGGCGGTGTTCATGATCTTCGGGCCGGTACTCATGTGGCACGGGGTACGCCGCCTCGCGGCCGGGGACGCTGCGGCTCCCCGTCACGAGCGCCCGCTGCCGGCGGCGCTGCGGGCCGCGATGCTGGCTGCGCCGGTGCTCGCTGTCATCGGGGCGACGCTGGTCCGGCTGGCCCAGGGTGGGCAGCTCGACGGTGCTTCGCTCGCCCTCGGGCTGGCCCTGCTGGTACTGCTCGGTTTCCGCGAGTCGCTGGCTCGGCTGCGGATCCGCGATCAGCGCGCCGAGCTGAACTGGCTGCGCGCCCGGGTGGGCCCGGTCCGGCCGGCACGGATCGGGTCGCCCCGAGTGGACGCTGTGGCGGTACCGCACGGGCCGGTCAGCCGCCGGCGGCTGCTGGTTGAACTTCGTGCCCGGCTGGACGGCGTACTGCAGAACGACGCGCTGCTGGTGGTCGAGGTGGCGGTGGGGTCCTGGCCCGCCGGCCTGCCCAGCGTCGCGGAGGTACAGCTCGCCGTGGGTACCCGCGGCCTGGCTGCCCCGGCCGGCGACGGTCGCTTCCTGGTACTCGTGGACGGCGGCCCGGTACCGGTCACCGCGGTCGCCGCGCGCCTGCTATCCAGCCTCGACTCCAGCCCGGAAACCTCCGACACAGGCCGGGTCAGCATCGGTATCGCCGAAGTGTGCGAGGCGAGTACCCCCGCCGGCATCGTCGACCGGGCCCGCCTCGCCCAGGAGCGCGCCGCCCGGCAGGGTACCGGCGTGGAATGGTTCGACGCCGAACTGGCGGACGCCGAGGCGCGCCGCCGTACCGTCCGCCAGCACCTGCCACACGCGCTGGAGCGTGACGAGTTCGTGCTGCTGTACCGGCCGATCGTGGACGTACAGGCGGACCGGCCGGTCGGCGCGCAGGTCTTGGTGCGCTGGACCAGCCCGACGCTCGGGGTGGTGTCGCCGACCGAGTTCCTACCCGTCGCCGACGAGACCGGCGAGATCAACGCGCTCGGCGCCTGGATCCTGAACGGCTCGTGCCGGCAGCTGAGCCACTGGCAGGACGGCGAGCATCCGCTGTGGCTGCTGCTGCGCATCGTCGACCGTTACCTGCTGGAGACCGACATGGTCGGCTCGATCGGAGCGGCGCTGCGCCTGCACGGGCTGCCCCCGGACCAGCTGGTGGTCGAGACGGCGGAGAGCGCGGTGGCGCTGGACCCGGTACGCGCCTGCGACCAGCTCGCCGGGGTACGCGCCCTGGGCGCCCGGACCTGCCTGGCTGGTGCCGGTACCGCCGGGCTGGCCCTGGCCCAGCTGCGCCGGCTGCCGATCGACGTACTCAAACTCGCTGCGGCGCAGAACAGTGACAGCGACACCGGCCTCGCGCTGGCTGCCCAGGTCAGCCGGCGCTACGGGGTCGAGTTGCTGGTCGACGGGGTGGTCACCGCGGAGGATCTGGCCCGGGTACGCGCGGCGGGCTGCCGGTTGGCCGCCGGCCCGGTCTTCGGTGAGCCGCTGACCGCCGAGCGCTTCGAGGCACTGATCCGCGACTTCCGCAGCCCCGCCGCGCCGGTACCCGCCGGTGACCGGCCGCGCCGCACTACGCTGGCCGGGTGACCGAGCCGGTACCCGCACTCCCCGCGCTGGACGCCGCGCGGCTGCAGCACCGGGTGATCCGGCACGGGCAGGTCGGCAGCGTCGCCGAGGCCGCTCGCAGCCGTGGCGTCGAAGTCTCCGACGTGGTGAAGACGCTCGTGGTTCGGCGCGCCGACAACGACTACCTGTTCGTCCTGGTCCCCGGCGACCGGGTCATCTCGTGGCCCAAGCTGCGCGCACTGCTCGGCGTGCCCCGGCTGTCCATGCCGGACGCGGCGACGGCGAAGACGGCCACCGGGTACGAGCGCGGCACGATCACCCCGTTCGGCTCCACTACGGCCTGGCCGGTGGTCGCCGACGAGCGGCTGCGCGGTCGTGAGATCACCTTGGGTACCGGCGCGCACGGGGTGGCCGTGGCGCTCGACTCCGACCAGGCGCTCGCCGCCCTCGAGGGGCGCTACGCCGACGTGACCGAGCCCGAGCCGGCCTGACGCGCTGCCAGCCCGGCGAGTGGATCAACTGGCGATCGCGTAGACGACCACGTTGTCCAGGTAGCTGTGGGCCTTCCGGTCGAACACCCCGCCACACGTGATCAGGCGCAGTTCGGGGCCGGGCGTGGGGCCGTACACGCGGGCGGTCGGGAAGTCGCCCTTCGGGTACCGCTGCACGTCGACCACCGTGAACGACAGCCAGGTACCGGCCCGCTGCACCTGTACCGTCGCCCCCGCCTTCAGGTTGCGTAGCTGGTAGAAGACGGCCGGGCCGCGTACCGAGTCGACGTGGCCGGCCAGTACCGCCGGACCCGGGTCGCCCGGCAGTGGCCCGCGCACGTACCAGCCGGCCTGGTTGAAGTCGGTCGGCGCGGCGAGCGCACCGTCCGTACCCAGGTCCAGCTCCTCCAGCGGGGTGTCCACCTTGATGGCCGGAATCCGCAGCTCGGTCGGGGCCTGGGCCAGCGCTGTCCCGGTCAGCGGGCGCGGCGGCCCCCACCGGGCGTCGGCCACCGGCGAGCCGAGCTGGACGGGGATTTTTACCCCGGCCAGCCCGGCGCCGGCGAACCCGAGTGCACCGAGGCCGGCGACCAGGAGCAGCACGGCGATCAGTCGCCGTGCCGGTCCCGGCCGGTGTCCGGCAACGCCCGGACGGCCCCGTGCACCCATCGTTTCGTCAGCTCGCCTGGGTCAGCGTCAGTGTCAGTGTCAGTGTCTGTGTCAGCGGCGCGGGCTGCTGGCGACCGGCTCGCGGACCACCGGCTCCGTGAGTTGGCCGACGGGCCGAGTGGTGGAGCGGCGGCGCAGCAGCACCGCGCCGGTACCGGCGATCGCCGCCCCGGCCAGCGCCACCAGCAGCAGCGTCCACGGGAACGGCTGCGGGGCGGTACCGCCGGCGCCGGTGGGTACCCCGCCCGCGGGCGTGATCGCCTGGCTGATCGCGTCCGGGCGCAGCGCGCTGGTCAGACCGTTCGCCCCGTCCAGCACGATCAGCGAGTACACCGCGCCGGCACTCAGGTCGGCCGAGGTGGTCTGCGCCGTACCGCTCGGCTGCGGCTTGAGCTGCAGCGTCCAGGAGCCGGCGGTGACGTTGGTGTAGCTGGTCGTCGAGGCGAAGTTGACGTTGGAGCCGACCACGGTGCCGTCGTTGGTGGTGATGGTCAGTACCGGCGCCTTCACCGACGCCTGGATCACCCGTACCTTCGCCTTGCCGCTGGCGGGCGGGGTGAGGTCGTCGTCGAGCACCTTCAAACCGAGCTCGGAGAAGCGACCGAGACCGGCCACCGTGTACGCCTTGTCAGCCACCACCTTCACGGGCGTACTCAGCAGCGCCGGGCTGGCCGGTGGCGAGCCGACGTTGCGCATGGCCACCTCGTAGCTGCCCACCGGCAGGGCCAGGTACGGCGAGACCACCCCGTACCCGACGGCCTTGAAGACCTGCTGCTTGATCGAGCCGGAGACGGAGGTGAGGTAGACGTCCACGGCGGGCGTATCCGGTGACAGGTGGGCCAGCCGGACGTAGCCGACACCGGCCGCGGCCGCGGGGCCGCTGGTGGCGCTGAGCAGTGCGAGTGACGCGATCAGGGTCGCCGCGGCCGCGGCGAGCAGCCGGCGGGGCGCGAAGGGGGCGGTCACATCTGGCTCCAGGTCAGGGGAAGGGGAGGTGGCTGTCCACGGTGGACAGTGGCGCGGGATCAGTCGGGTGGATCGGCGAGGCAGTAGTGCACGAGCATGGCGCTGCCGGCGGGCTTTACGCCGCACGGTTGGTACGGGCCGAGTTGGCGCATGAACCAGCTGGTCAGCAGCTGGGCGGTGACCGGCTGGCTGACCGGGATGCCGTTCACAGCCGTGATCAGCGCCTGGCGTAGCGGTGGCGCGGTCGGGTCGGTGGCGCTCTCCCCGGTCACCGCGGGGAAGTCGGCGATGTCGAAGGTGAAGATGCCGGCGAAGTTGGCCAGTACGGCGATCAGCCGGTCGTCGACCCGGCCGGCGACCAGCGCGGCGCGGGCCGGGGCGGCCAGGTGAACCTGCGGGTTCTGGGCCAGTGCCGGCCCGTCGGTGGCCGCGGCGGCGACCGCGTCCGGGTCGAGCCGGGTGGCCCGGCGCAGGATGTGGACGGTGCCGAACTGGGCGTACCCGGTCCAGCCGGCCGGTGCGCCGGTGGTCACCAGCCACTGGCCGATCATCAGGTCCGACGGGCCGGCCGAACTGGTGGGGCTGTGCAGCCGGGCGGCGGGTAGGCCGGCCGCGATCAGGCTCGGCCACAGTGCGTCGTCGGTCTCGATCACGGGGGTACCGGTGACCTCGGCGGCAAACCAACCGACCACCGCTGCGCCGGGTACCGGTACCGGGGCCGGTACCCGCTCCTGTAGCCGGTACCCGCCGACCCCGAGTACCAGCAGCGCGACGAGTACACCGGCGATCCAGGCGGGGCGGGAACCCGGGTGGCGGACGGCGCGCCGGGTCGGGCCGAAGGTACGGGTACGCCGCCCGCGCCGGCGCCGGAGCACCCCGCCCACCAGCTCCTCCAGCTGCGCGAGCCCGACCAGTAGCCCCAGCGGCAGCCCGACGGCGACCAGGTCACCCCGGGCAGCCGGGACGAGGAGCGCGGTGAGCAGCAGGGCGTACACGGCGGCGGCGGGCGCGCGCAGCCAGCGTTGGCGTACCGCGAGCGCGACGCTGACCAGCACAGCCCCGGCGGCCACCCACTCCAGTGCGCTGACCGGTGGTACCGCGATCGCCGGGCCGGTACTCAGCGCGTGCGGGGCAAGCCCGCGAGCGAATGCCAGCAGCAGCGCGCCGGCCAGCACGAACAACAGCACGCTCAGCGTGCGGCGGGCCGGCCGGGGCAGCTTGCCGGCCAGGTCGCCCTGGCCGACCAGGACGGCGAAGGTGACCGCGAGCGCGACGACGAGCGCCGGGACGAGCAGCAGCGCGAGGGCCAGCAGGAGCAGCGCGGCGAACTTGCGCGCGGTAGCCACCTGCAGCCCGGAGATGAGTACCGCGGCGAGTACGACCAGCAGCGCGGCGAGTACTCCGGGGCGGGCGGCACCGGCGAGGGTACCGGCGGCCAGCGGTACCGCCCCGCAGCCGAGTACCAGCGCCACCCGGGTGGGCAGCGCCAGCCGCAGGCGCACCGCCAGTACCCACAGCAGCAGCAGTGTGGCCGCAGCCGCCAGTACCGTCGGCTCGCGTACCACCAATCCCGCCGACGGCTCGCGCTGCAGCGCGCCGGTGAGGGAGACCCACCCGGCGGCCACCGCCTCGAAGACGCGCTGCGGCCAGCCGCCGGGCAGCGCGCCCACATCGGGCCGGGCGGCCGCCACCACGCGGACCGCGCGCGCCGCCTCGGCCGCGGAGAGCGGACCGGAGCGGGCCGCCTGACCGAGCGCCATCATGGCGACGGCGAGAGCCAGCAGGTCGATCGCGCGCGTGAAGATCCGCAGCGGCAACGGCTGCGCCACCACCGCCGGTCGGACCGACTCCCGTGCCGCCGGCGCCGCCTCGGGCAGCACCACTCCGACGTTGGCCGGCTGGCGCAGGCCCAGGTCGTAGGGGTCCTCGGGCTGCTGCCAGTCGACCCGCGAGCGGATCGGCCCGAGCAGCGCCCGGGCGTCGAACGAAGACGGTTTCGCGTGCCGCCCGCGACCGGTCCCCTCCATGGGACCAGCGGAAGCGGTCATCTGCGGTGCCGCCCTTCGGATGGGTTCGGGGCCAAAAGAACCGAGCTGGCCAGGTATCTGTCGCGGTGCGTAGCCGGACCTCACACGTATCGTTTGTACCGTGCCCACTCAGCACGAAGATCGCAAGTCGTCGGGCGGACATTCCCCGGCGTCTTTTCGGCCCCCGTCCGGTACGGCGGTCGGAGTGCCGGCATCTCGGTCATGCCGGGAAACAGGTATGCCGTAACGAATTGCGGGGCTATCTGCGGTGCGGTGCGCAGGCGGCGGCGTCCACGCCACCCTCGGCAGCGGCGCTGTTGGTGGTCCCCGCGGAAGGTCCGGCGCCCTTGCCATTGCTGTCCGGTGCGGCTGACGCTGTCGGTGCGGCTGACGCGGTCGGTGCGGCTGACGCGGCCGGTGCGGCTGACGCGGCCGGTGCGACGCCGGACCCGTTGTGCGACCGAACATCCGGCCCGCCCGCTGCTGGATCTCCGCCGTTCCCAGCCGAGCCGTCAACCGCCGGGCGGACGGCATCGGAGTGGACGGCGTCCGGGCCGTGTTCGCGGACGGCCGGGCGGCCCAGCAGGGTACGGGCCGGCTCGGGCCGACTCGACGCGCCGGCTCCGGCCCAGGCCACCATGAACATGGCCGCCCACAGCGCGCCCAGCAGCAGCGCGCTGGCCAGCGAGCTGACCGTGTCGTAGCCGACGTAGAGGCGGGCTCCCCCGAGCAGCGCAATCAGGCTGGCGGCCAGCGTCCACACGCTCACCGCCCAGCCCCACCGCAGCTCCCGGGTGATCAACCAGGCCAGCGTGCAGATGCTGGCCGTACCCACAGCCGCCTGGGTGGTCTGGAAGGAGGCGGTGATCCCGGCGTCGGGGGCGGCCTCGCGGGCGATGAAGGTCAGCACGATCAACGGCAGGAACGCCCCGGCGGTACCCAGGATGGTCACCAGGTCGCCGTGCCAGCGGCGGGTACGGAAGCCCATCACCGTCGCGGTCACGGCAACCAGCGCGATGAGTACCGGCCCACGGGTGATCGACAACGCGTCCAGCGCGACCCGGGTCACCCCGGGCGTCGACTGGGCCGCCAGCCAGCGCGCGAAGGCGCCGTCCACCGAGGAGAGCCCGCTGTAGCGGACCACCAGGGTGCTCAGCGCGGCCAGCGCCGCCCCGATCCCGAACAGCAGGGCGATACCGGCGACCAGGTTGAGCAGCAGCGTCCAGCCGGGGCCGAGCCACCCCACCAGCAGCCGGTACCCGGCGGCGAGCCAGCGCACCAGGACACCGACGGCCGGGATGCGCCCGACCCGGCCGATGAGCGCCTTCACCGGGTCGGGATTGCGTCCCAGCCAGCGGCCGGTCAGCGCGATGGCCACCAGCAGGATGAGCAGCCCGAGTACCGCCCCGGTCGCCTGGCCGAGTACCGCCGACACCCGCTCGTAGGAGTTGCCGGCCACGTACCCCACCGTCACCGACGCCACCACCCAGGTGAGTACGCCCAGCGCGGCCCAGGGCGCGAACACCCGGTACCGCATCCCCGAGTTGCCGGCCAGCCGGGGCGCCAGGGTGCGTACGAACGCGATCCAACGGCTGCCGAAGAAGGCCCGACCACCCAGCCTGCGTACCATCCCGTCGGCCCGGTCCCAGCGCTCCTCGCCGACCCAGCGGCCCAGCGGGCTGGCGCGCAGCCGTGGCCCGTGCCGCCGACCGCTGCGGAAGGCCAGCGCGTCCCCGCTGATCGCGGCCACCACCATCAGGCCCATCGCCGGGATGAGCTGGACCGTGCCCCGGTAGGCGAGGAAGCCGACCAGCAGCAGGGTGGCCTCGCCGGGCAGTACCAAGCCCAGCATCACGCCGGTCTCCGCGGCGATCAACAGCGCGGTGACCAGGTAAACCAGGCCGGCGGGCAGGTTGCCGACAGCGGTCAGCAGAGTGTGCACGCCGTACCACCGGGTTGGTCCACAACGCGAGTCTGCCACCCGCCGGCCCGGCAATCCGGATATGCCTCTCCGGACGGGCACGATCTCAGGGTGACCCCGGACTCCCCCTGGCACCCCAGCGCGAACAGATGATCACGCTCAGGGACAATGGGTGCATGCCTATCCGCGCGGATCTCCGCAACGTCGCGATCATCGCCCATGTCGACCATGGGAAGACCACCTTGGTGGACGCCATGCTCCGGCAGGCCGGCTCCTTCCACGCGCGGGCGGAGATGGCGGACCGGATGATGGACACCGGCGACCTGGAGCGGGAAAAGGGCATCACGATCCTCGCCAAGAACACCGCGGTGCACTACACCGGCGAGGATGGCCGCTCGGTCACCATCAACATCATCGACACCCCTGGCCACGCCGACTTCGGTGGCGAGGTGGAGCGCGGGCTGACCATGGTCGACGGGGTACTGCTGCTGGTCGACGCCTCCGAGGGGCCGCTGCCGCAGACCCGCTTCGTACTGCGCAAGGCGCTCCAGGCCCGGCTGCCGATCATCCTGGTGATCAACAAGGTGGACCGGCCGGACGCCCGCATCAAAGAGGTGCTCGACGACACCTACGAGCTCTTCCTCGACCTGGACGCCGACGAGCACCAGATCGAGTTCCCGATCGTCTACGCCTGCGCCCGCGACGGGATGGCCTCGCTGACCCAGCCGGCCGACGGTGGACTGCCCGACTCGGAGAACCTGCAGCCGCTGTTCCAGACGCTGCTGGACACCATCCCGGCGCCGACCTACACCGAGGGCGCGCCGCTGCAGGCGCACGTGACCAACCTGGACGCCTCGCCGTTCCTCGGCCGGCTCGCGCTGTGCCGGGTACACGAGGGCATCATCCGCAAGGGGCAGACCGTCGCGTGGTGCAAGGCCGACGGGAGTACCGAGCGGGTACGCATCTCCGAGCTGCTGATGACCGAGGCGCTCGAGCGCAAGTCGGCCGAGCAGGCCGGCCCCGGGGACATCATCGCGGTCGCCGGCATCCCGGAGATCATGATCGGCGAGACGCTGGCCGACGCCGAGAACCCGATCCCGCTGCCGCTGATCACCGTGGACGAGCCGGCCATCTCGATGACCATCGGTACCAACACCTCCCCGCTCGTCGGGCGGGTCAAGGGCGCCAAGGTGACGGCTCGCATGGTGAAGGACCGGCTGGAGAAGGAACTCGTCGGCAACGTGTCGCTGCGGGTACTCCCCACCGACCGGCCGGACACCTGGGAGGTACAGGGCCGTGGTGAGCTGGCCCTGGCGATCCTGGTGGAGCAGATGCGCCGCGAGCACTACGAGCTGACCGTCGGCAAACCGCAGGTGGTGACCAAGCAGATCGACGGGAAGACCTGCGAGCCGGTGGAGCGCCTCACCATCGACGCGCCCGACGAATACCTGGGCGCCATCACCCAGCTGCTGGCCACCCGCAAGGGCCGGATGGAGCAGCTGGTCAACCACGGCACCGGCTGGATCCGGATGGAGTGGCTGGTACCGGCGCGCGGGCTGATCGGCTTCCGGACCGAGTTCCTGACCGAGACCCGGGGTACCGGCATCCTGCACCACGTCTTCGAGGATTACGAGCCCTGGTTCGGCGAGCTGCGTACCCGTGGCAGCGGCTCACTGGTGGCCGACCGGTCCGGCGTGGTGACCCCGTTCGCGATGCTCAACCTGCAGGAGCGCGGATCGCTGTTCGTGGAGCCGACCACCGAGGTGTACGAGGGCATGATCGTCGGGGAGAACTCCCGCGCCGACGACATGGACGTCAACATCACCAAGGAGAAGAAGCTCTCCAACATGCGCTCGTCAACGTCGGACGAGACCGAGAAGGTGATCCCGCCCCGCAAGCTCTCCCTGGAGCAGGCGCTGGAGTTCTGCCGCGAGGACGAGTGCGTCGAGGTGACCGCGGCGGTGGTACGCATCCGCAAGGTGATCCTGGACCAGACCGAGCGGTACCGCGTCTTCCGCCGCCAGTCGCGCGCCTGACCGCCGTTCCTGTCGGGCCGCCTGCCCTACCGGGGCAGGGCCAGGACGCGCTCCAGTGCCGCGTCCCGGCCCGCCCGGTGGTCGGCGAAGGTGGCCGGGGCGGCCAGGTCCGGTACCACCGCGACCCGGCGGTCCATCGGCCACGAGGTACCCCAGGACAGGTCCGAGACGTTCGCCGAGATCCCGCTGTACGGCAGGGTGAACGGGACCGTCTCGCCGACGAAGTTGGGGCTCGACCCGGTGGGCTCGCCGACGAACACCGCTTCGGCGTACCGCTCCAGCATCACCGCCAGGTTCTGCGCGGCGGAGAAGGTCCCCGGCCCGATCACCACGCACAGCCCGCCGCGCCGTAGCAGCTTCTCGCGGCGCAGGATCTGGCTCAACAGAGCCATTCCGAGGAACGTGTTGCCGCCGCCGTTGAACCGCAGGTCGAGTACCAGCCGGTGGATGCCCGGCCGGTCGACCGCCCGGAACAGCCCGTCGAGGAAGCCCTCCCATGGCTCGCCGGGATCATCGGTCACGGCGTTGAGCTGCGCGAAGACCAGCGCTTCGGCCGGCCGCCCGGCAAACCAGTAGGCGCGCCCGCGCCGCGCCAGGTGCGCGGCCGTCGCGGCGCCGGGCAGTCGTAACGCCTCGGCCGGTGGGGGCGTGTCGGGCAGGGCATCCGGGGGTACCGGCTCCGCGTCCACAGTCACCTCGGCGACCTCGCCGCCGGCTGTCCGTACCCGCAGCCGCGCGCGGCCGGGCTCGTCGAGTACGCCGAGCGCGTGCAGGAAGTGGGTACGGCGTAGCCAGCCCGGTGCGGTGGCCGCCACCCAGTAGTCGTTGTCCCGGGTCAGCACCGGATCCAGCGCGGCCACCACCGCCGCGACCGGCCGCCCGTCGAAGGCGAGTACCTCCGCGCCCAGCAGCTGTTCGTACCGGGAGTCGACCTCGGTGAGGTGGATGCCGTCGGCGAACATGCCGAACCACACCGGCAGGCTCGCGTGCCACTCGGGGCGTACCCGCTCGGCGCGCAGCCGCGCGTGCCCGTCGCCGAGCAGCCGCAGCAGGCGCCAGAGCCCGACCAGCACCTCGATGTCGGTGAGCGCCGCGATGTCCTGGTGCAGCTGCCGCGCGGTCGCGTCCAGAGCGGCAGCCATCCGGTACGCGTTGGGGCTGCGCCGGTGTACCTCGGCGAGCAGCAACGCGAGGTCGGCGCGCCAGCCCGCGTCCCGATCGGGTGCCGGGTCGGCTGCTGGGTCCGCTGGGCGCCACGGGCGGAGCAGTGCGCTGAACCGGGGATCGTCCCGCAGCCCGGCCAGGTCCGGCTCGTCCACCAGCCGGGCCGGGTCGCGCAGGCCGGCGGCGAGCGCCGCGCGCAGCGTGTGCAGCGCGGCGTCTGGCTGTCCCAGCCGCGCCTGGCAACCGGCGACCCGCAGGTGCAGTTCGCCGGCGTCCATCGGGACGTCCAGGCCGAGTACGCCGAGCCGCAGCGCCTGCTCGTAGGCGGGGAGTGCCTCGGCGTAGCGCTCGCACGCCGCGTACGCCTGAGCGAGCCGGCACCAGTGGGTACCGTGCTCGGGGTTGCCGGCGACCAACCGGCGCCAGGCCTCGACCGCCGCCTCCCCCGCAGCTGCCCGCGCCTCGTCCACGGCTGCTTCGTCCGGCAAGCGGAAGCGATCGGCGACCACTACGCCTCCCCAGCTGGCGCCGGGGCGCCGGACAGCGTCGCGTCCCCGGATGACGCCGCGTCCCCAACTGGCGCCGCGTCCCCGGGTGGCGTCGCGTCCCCGCCCACTGGCGTCGCGTCCCCGGGTGGCGTCGCGAGCAGGGTGGAGACGAAGACGCGCACCTCGCGTGCCCCGTCCGGCACGCTCGCCCGGTCGCGAGCACGGTCGGCGTAGCGCGCCGCGAGCGCGCGCAGTTCGGCGGAGAGTTCACGCAGCTCGTCCAGGGTCAACGCGGTGCTCACGCCGGTCAGGGTGGTGGCCCGGCGCCACTCCTCCGGCTCCTGGGGGTACCGGCGCAGCCAGCTCTTCATCCGGGCCAGCTCGTGGTCGAGGAACGCCTCGGTGGCCGCGCCGGAGGCACGCGCCCCCTCGGTACCCAGCCCCTCGCCGGACAGGTTCTGCTCGAAGCTGGTCAGCTGCCAGGGCTTCTCCCGGCCGCGGCCACCAGGCGCCTGGGCGACGTAGCCGTACTTTGCGAGGATGCCCAAGTGGTAGGAGCAGCTGGCCACTGAGTCGCCGGTGACCTGCGCGCACCGGGTCGCCGTGGCGGCCTGTTCCCGGCCGAGCAGGTCGATGAGCTGCCAGCGCAGTGGGTGGGCGAGCGCCCGGAGCGCGGTCGCCCGGCGGGCCGCGTCACGGGCGCCCCCAGGCGACACAGGTTCAGACATGTTGAGCAATATATGTTGCTCAACATGTCTTTGTAAAGATGTCTTGATTCAGGAGCTGCTCGCGCCGATCGCGATCAACAGCACGATGAGCAGCACGCCCACCAACGGGAGCGCGGCGCCGATGATCGCGGTTGGCCGGGCGAACAACGCCGGTCCGGGATCCAGCGGACGCCGGTACGGGCGGCCGTCCATCGGCGGGCGGGGCGCTTCCAGGTCGGCGACCTTGCCCCGGCGTACCAGGTTGATCAGCACGGTGAAGGTGTTGATCACCGAGGAGGCGTACCCCCACCAGCCCTGGATCAGCGAGTCCGCGGTCATCTGCCGGAATGTGGCCAGGCCGCAGTCGCGACAGAACGGACCCTCGGCGCGCCGGAAGGTCATCAACACGATCATGCCCCGGTGCGCCCGGAAGGTGACCGGGGCAGCGGGTACGCAGCCGCAGATGCGACACGCCACCGCACCCGCCGGCTGGGCAGTCGGGTACGGCGCGGCCGGGTACGCGACCGGCTGCTGGGGCGGGTACGGCTGGTACTGCTCGGGGCGCGGCCTGCTGAGGGTAAGGCTGCTGGGGGTAAGGCTGCTGGGGGTACTGCGGCGGGTACGGCTGCTGGGGATAAGGGTGCTGTGGGTAGGGCTGGACCTGGGCGGGGTACTGCGGCTGCGACACGGACACTCTCCTGATCGATGAACGGCCGTCAGGGTATGTCCCGGCAACGCCGCACCGCTGCCCCGTTGATCATCACGTCACTCCAGTACAGCCGCCCGGAACCGGGCCACGTCCTCGTCGGACAGGTCCAGACCGCTGGACAGGTACCCGTCGAAGCTGCCGTACTCGCGCTCGGCCTGGTCGTACGCGGCTGCCAGGTACTCAGGTGCCGCGGCCAGTACGGGGCGTACCAACTCCGGCTCGATGCCCCGCTTCTGCTGGGCGGAGGCCACCACCTTCGCGACGATGTCGGCGGTGTCCACATTGGTACGCAGGTAGTCCTGCTCGATCACCGCGCGGTCGACGCCGAGCGCACCGAGCAGTACCGCGCTCAGCCAGCCGGTACGGTCCTTACCCACCGTGCAGTGCCACAGCACCGGCCGACCGGCGGCGGCGAGTACCCGCGCGGCAGCCCGGCCGAAGCCGGCGCGTACGACGGGAGAGCTGACGAACGCCCGGTACACGTCATGCATCGCGAAGGCCGTACCCGCCGCCCGCAGCCGCTGCGCCTCGGGCGTCTCCGCGCCGGTCAGTACCGCCGTCACGAACCCGAACACCGGGTGGTCCGGATCGTGGATCGGAATGTGCGCCACGTGCGGACCGGCCGGCAGCCGGTCCGGTGCGGACTCCACGATCTCGGCGCCGAACCGCAGGTCGATCACCTCGATCAGGCCGATCTTGCCGAGCGCCGTGACGTCGTCGTCGGTGAGCCGGCCCAGCGCCGGAGCCCGCAGCAGCAGCCCGGGGCGTACCCGTCGACCGTCGGTGGTGGGCAGCCCGCCGAGGTCGCGGGCGTTGGGCGCGCCCACCAACCAAGGCTGGCGCCGGTCCTTACCAGCCCGTTCATCCACGGCCCGCAGCCTAGCGGCGTCCGCGTGCGGGCCGGGGCTCACGGGTTGGTGGCGCCCGCCGCGGTGATCGGCTCGCCGCGCCGCTTTGCCACGATGAGGCTGGCCACGGTGGCCACCGCGAGCGTTCCGATGATCACCGTCAGGGACAGCCAGATCGGGATGTGCGGCGCCCAGCCCACCGGCTCACCGCCGTTGAGGAAGGGCAGGTTGTTGTCGTGCAAGGCTTCCAGGACCAGCTTCGCACCGATGAAGGCGAGCACCACGGCCAGCCCGATCGACAGGTACCGCAGCCGGTCCAGCAACCCACCGAGCAGGAAGTACAGCTGGCGCAGGCCCATCAGCGCGAACACGTTGGCCGCCAGTACCAGGTAGGCCTCTTTGGTGAGACCGAAGATCGCCGGGATCGAGTCGAGGGCGAAGATCAGATCCGTGGTACCGAGCGCCACCACCACGAGGATGATCGGCGTGAACAGCCGCCGGCCGTCGGTACGGGTGGTCATGTGGCCGTGGTTGAAGTCGCGGGAGATCGGCAGCACCTTGCGGCTCCAGCGGGTCAGCACATTGTCCTTGTAGTCGGAGTTGTCGATCTCCCCGTGCCGGACCAGGTTGATCGCCGTGTAGACCAGGAACGCGCCGAAGATATAGAAGATCCACTCGAACCGGTCCAGGGCAGCGGCGCCCAGCACGATGAAGATGCCACGCATGATCAGGGCCAGGAAGATGCCGATCAGCAGCGCCTTCTGCTGGAACGCCTTGGGCACCTTGAACCGGGCCATGATGATCACGAAGACGAACAGGTTGTCGATCGACAGGCTGTACTCGGTGAGCCAGCCGGCAAAGAACTGCCCGCCGTAGGTCGGCCCGTACCCGAGCGAGATGGCGATACCGAAGCCGATGGCGAGCCCGACGTACAGGGCGACCCAGAGGGCGCACTCGCGCATGGACGGCACGTGCGGTCTGCGGCCGATTATCAGCAGGTCGATCGCGAGAACGGCCACGACTCCGACGAGGGTGGCGGTCCATACCAGCGAACTGACCTGCATAACGACCTCCGGAAGACACCGAGTGACTCCGAAGGTCTCCTCCGCCGCGTCCGAGGACGTGACCAACGGTCCCGGGTGCCTCTGTGCGCACCGTGCTGACGGAACCGCTGCTAGGGAGTACTCCCCTTCATGCGGGCTCCATTCTGCCCTAGCAAACGCCGATCACCCAATCGTGGACGCGCGCCGGCGCGCTTGTCTGGGTAGGGATGTCCCCTTTCCTTATTGGGTGCTTCGGTACTTGGTCGTGTTACCGCGCACACCTCCTGTTGAGCGTCCTAGGAGGCTAGGTATCTGGCGCCTGGCCTGGCCTGGCCTGGCCTGGCCTGGCCTGGCCTGGCCTGGCCTGGGCTGGGCTGGGCTGGGCTGGGCTAGCGCTGGTCGGGGTGCCGGTCGGTACTGCCGCTGACCGGCCGGTGCGAGGATGGCGGGGTGAGCGATGCTGCGGTTCTGACCGGTTCGGGCTCTGCGGGCTCTCCGGGGTCTCCGGGTCTCCGGGCGGGGGGTTGGCGGGCGAGGGTGTCGGGGTGCTGACGGCGGAGGCGGTACGCGACTTCGTGCGCGAGCAGCTGGGCGCCGCCGAGCTGACCGGGCGCAGCGTGTGCGTACTGGTACCCGACGCCACCCGCAGTGCCCCGATGCCGCTGCTGCTGGAGGCGGTACACGCCGCGCTTGCCGGCCGGGTCAGCCGGCTGACGGTACTGGTCGCGCTGGGTACCCACGCCCCGATGTCCGAGGCCGCGCTCGCCGACTACCTCGGGCCGATCGTCGGCTACCCGGACGTGCAGGTCCGCAACCACGAGTGGTGGGACCCGAACGCGCTCACCACGGTCGGTACCCTCGACGCCGACCAGGTGGCCGAGGTCTCCGCCGGCCGGCTGCGCCAGCCGGTGCCGGTGCGCCTCAACCGGGCGGTGGTCGAGCACGACGTGGTGCTGGTGGTCGGGCCGGTCTTCCCGCACGAGGTGGTCGGCTTCTCCGGCGGCAACAAATATCTGGTACCCGGCATCGCGGCGGCCGAGGTCATCGACCTGTCGCACTGGCTGGGGGCGTTGATCACCAGTCGCGAGATCATCGGTACCCGTGGCCAGACCCCGGTGCGCGAACTCATCGACCGGGCAGCCGCCCTGGTACCCGCCCGGCGGCTGGCACTGTCCGTGGTGGTCGCCTCGGGTACGCACGACGTGCATGCCATCGCCTTCGGTACCCCCGAGGCTTCGTGGCAGGCGGCCGCCGAGGTATCCGCGCGGGTACACGTGCGGTACCTGGACGTACCGGTCCGGCGGGTGATTTCCGTGGTGGCGCAGCGGTACGACGAGATCTGGACGGCGGCGAAGGGCATCTACAAGTCCGAGCCGGTGGTCGCCGACGGTGGACAGATCATCCTGTACGCCCCGCACGTGCGGGAGCTGTCGCACACACACGGAGCGGAGATCCGGCGGGTCGGGTACCACTGCCGCGACTACTTCACCGCCCAGTGGCCGAAGTTCGCAGCCGAGCCGTGGGGGGTGCTCGCGCATGCCACCCACGTACGCGGCGCGGGTACCTGGTCGGCGACCGAGGGCGAGCGGTGCCGTACCACGGTGACCCTGGCGACCGGGATCGACGAGGCGACGGTACGGGCGGTCGGGCTGGAGTACCTCGACCCGGCCAGCGTCGACCCGGCCGCGCTCGACCCGACCAGGCCCGGAGCCGACCCGGACACGCTGCTGATCCCGAACGCCGGCGAGATCCTCTACCGCCTCAGCTCCGAGAAGTAGTCGCCGGTACGCTGCCTGACCATGGTGCTTGAAGTGGGTCTGATCGACGTACAGGCCGGGCAGGAAGACCAGTTTGCGGCGGCGTACGCGCAGGCTCGCGGAGTCCTGGCCGGCACGCCCGGCTGCCGCTCGGTACGGATGACCCACGGGATCGAGTCGCCGACCCGGTTCGTGCTGCTGGTCGAGTGGGACTCGGTCGAGGCGCACCTGGAGAACTTCCGCAACACCGACCGGTTCACCACCTGGCGTGGCCTGATCGGCCCCTACTTCGCCAACCCGCCGCTTGTCGAGCACTTCGTCGACATCGACTGATTCCCTTGCCTGCCATGGCTTTCAGCCGCTCGCTGTGCACGCGGAACTACGCCGGCGGCGTTAGTTAACGAGACAGTAACAAGACGCATCGGCCTCTGTCACTATTCAAGTACGCCTCCGCAGAGTGTGAGCTACCAACACCTCTGACCCGGAGGCCCCCATGCGCCGTCTGCTCAGCATCGTCCTGTCCACTGGCGTCGCCGCCGTCGCTGCCCTCGCGTTCGCGAGCCCCGCCTCGGCTGCCGGCACCTACTCGCACTACGTCGCGCTCGGCGACTCGTACTCGTCGGGCGTGGGTACCGGCACGTACGACAGCTCCAGTGGCAGCTGCAAGCGCAGCCCCAAGGCGTACCCGGCGCTCTGGGCCGCCAGCCACAGCCTCGCCTCGTTCAGCTTCGTCGCCTGCTCGGGCGCCACCACCGCCACGGTCACCAGTGGACAGTTGAGCGCCGTGACCGCCACGACGGATCTGGTCTCGATCTCGGTGGGCGGCAACGATGTCGGCTTCGTGAGCGTACTGACCACGTGCGTACTCACCTCCGACTCCAGTTGCCTGTCGGCGATCTCGACCGCGGAGAACTCGGCGCAGACCAAGCTGCCCGGTCTACTCGGCACGCTGTACGCGGCGATCCACTCCCGGGCGCCGAACGCGCACGTGGTCGTCCTCTCGTACCCGCGCTTCTACCAGCTCGGCGGCTCCTGCGTGGTGGGCATGAGCGAGACCAAGCGCAGCGCCATCAACGCCGGCGCGGACGTACTCGACGGCGTGATCGCCAAGGCCGCCGCGAACGCCGGCTTCGCCTTCGCCGACGTACGCCCCCCGTTCACCGGCCACGGCATCTGCTCCAGTGCCTGGTGGCTCAACAGCCTCACCTGGCCGGTTGACGACTCCTATCACCCCAACGCCTCAGGCCAGCAACTCGGCTACCTGCCCACCTTCACCGCAGCCCTGTGAGCGGCCGGACCGGAGCCCTGTGAGCAGCCGGCGGAGCCGAGCAGCGCGGCGCCGCACCGGGCGGTAAATCGATGGCCGGATGCGGGAGGGGTCGGGCACGATCCCGAAATGATCTATCAGCACCCGCTGGCCTACCTGCTCGGGTTGGAAGGCGCCGCGCTGCTGCGTACCTTCGCCGGAGACTACGACCGCGAGTTCGGCGAGGCGCGCGTCGCGGAGATCCGCCGGCTGCTGGACAGTCCGGAACTGACCGGTGACGGGGTCGAGGTCGCCCGCTTCGACACCGTTGACGGGTACCGCATCTGGTCGGCGACCTACGACCAGCCGGGCAACGGACTGTTCGCGTTCGAGGAGCCCATCGTCCACGAGATTCTCGGCGGACTGCCGCCCGGAACGGCTCTCGACGCCGCGTGCGGTACCGGACGGCACGCCGCGTACCTCGCGGAGCAGGGCCACCGGGTGATCGGCGTGGACAGTTCACCGGACATGCTCGAGCTGGCCCGCAAGCGGGTACCCGAGGGCCACTTTCAGCAGGGCGAGCTGCACCGGCTGCCCGTCCCGGACGACCACGTCGACATCGTCACCTGTGCGCTGGCGCTGACGCACGTACCGGATCTGAAGCCGGTATTCGCGGAGTTCGCCCGGGTGCTGCGCCCCGGCGGGCAGCTGGTGATCACGGATGTCCACCAGGAGTGGGTGGCACTCGGCTCGGTACCCAAGGTGTCCACGGCGGACGGTGGCCCGGGGCTCATGCCGGCTTCGCGGCACCGGGCCAGCGACTACCTCGCCGCCGCCCTGCCAGTGGGCCTGCAGGTACGGCGCTGCGAGGAGCCGTGCGCAGTCGCCGGCGATGACCCCGGGTCGTCGCCGAAGGACAGCGGCATCAACAGCAACAGCAACAGCAACATCGAGACCGGACCTTGGGACGTCTGGCCGTGGTCACTGATGGGCATACTTCCGGCGGCCTTCAGGGCCACGGTGAGCGGATTACCAACCGTGATCGTCTGGCACTTCCAGCTGGCCGATCACTGATATCTCAGCGACCTCGCCTCGCCGCTGGCACGGCAGCCGCCGCTCTCGCGTCCCTACCGAACCATCAAGAAGGAGGGAAGTTCAGCGGACCCCGGCCACATCCATCGCCCGCAGCTCCTTCTTCAACTCGTGGATCTCGTCCCGGATCCGGGCTGCCAACTCGAACTGCAGCTCGCGCGCCGCGCCGAGCATCTGGTCGTTCAGGTCCTGGATGAGCTGGGCCAGGTCGGCGCGGGCCATGCCTTCCCGCGAGGTGACCAGTCCGGGCTTCGGTGAGCGGGGCCGGGTCTCCGGCGTCTTGCCGCGGGACATCTGCCGGGCAGCGCCACCGACCCTGGACGCCTCGGTGTCCTCGGCCTCGCGGTAGATGTTGTCCAGGATGTCGTGGATCTTCTTGCGCAGCGGCTGCGGGTCGACGCCGGCCGCCACGTTGTAGGCCACCTGCTTGGCACGGCGCCGGTTGGTCTCCTCGATCGCGTGCGCCATCGACGGAGTGATCTTGTCGGCGTACATGTGTACCTGGCCGGAGACGTTACGGGCGGCCCGACCGATGGTCTGGATAAGCGAGGTGCCTGAGCGCAGGAAGCCCTCCTTGTCGGCGTCGAGGATGGCGACCAGCGACACCTCCGGCAGGTCCAGGCCCTCGCGCAGCAGGTTGATGCCGACGAGTACGTCGTAGTCGCCCTTACGCAGTTCGCGGAGCAGCTCGACGCGGCGCAGCGTGTCCACTTCGGAGTGCAGGTAACGCACCCGGATGCCGTGCTCCAGCAGGTAGTCCGACAGGTCCTCGGCCATCTTCTTGGTGAGGGTGGTGACCAGTACCCGTTCGTCGCGCTCGGTACGCAGCTGGATCTCGTTCATCAGGTCGTCGATCTGGCCCTTGGTCGGCTTGATCACCACCTCCGGGTCGACCAGGCCGGTCGGCCGGATGACCTGCTCGACGTATTCGCCCTGGGCGTGCTCCAGCTCCCACTTGCCGGGCGTGGCCGACAGGTAGACCGTCTGGCCGACCCGCTCCAGGAACTCGTCGAAGCGCAGCGGCCGGTTGTCGGCGGCGCTGGGCAGCCGGAAGCCGTGCTCGATGAGCATCCGCTTGCGCGAGGCGTCACCCTCGTACATGCCACCGATCTGCGGCACGGTGCCGTGCGACTCGTCGATGACGGTGAGGAAGTCGTCGGGGAAGTAGTCGAGCAGGCAGTGCGGCGGGCTACCGGGCAGCCGCCCGTCGATGTGCATCGAGTAGTTTTCGATGCCGGAGCAGAAGCCGACCTGGCGCATCATCTCGATGTCGTAGGTGGTCCGCATCCGCAGTCGCTGCGCCTCCAGCAGCTTGTTCTGCCGCTCCAACTCGGCCAGCCGCTCCTCCAGCTCCACCTCGATGGCGCCGATCGCCCGCTCCATCCGGGCCGGGCCGGCCGCGTAGTGCGTGGCCGGGAAGATCATCAGGCCGTCCACCTCACGGACCACGTCGCCGGTGAGCGGGTGCAGGTAGTAGAGCTTCTCCACCTCGTCGCCGAAGAACTCGACCCGGATGGCCAGCTCCTCGTACGCCGGAATGATCTCCAGCGTGTCCCCGCGTACCCGGAAGGTGCCGCGCTGGAACGCCATGTCGTTGCGCGCGTATTGGATGTCGACCAGGCGCCGCAGCAGGGTGTCCCGCTCGAACTCCTGCCCGGTGTGCAGCCGGACCGCGCGGTCCAGGTATTCCTCGGGGGTACCCAGGCCGTAGATCGCGGACACGGTGGCCACCACGATGACGTCGCGCCGGGTCAGCAGGGACATCGTCGCGGAGTGCCGCAGCCGCTCGACCTCCTCGTTGACCGACGAATCCTTCTCGATGTAGGTATCGGTCTGCGGGATGTAGGCCTCGGGCTGGTAGTAGTCGTAGTAGCTGACGAAGTATTCGACCGCGTTGTTGGGCAGCAGCTCGCTGAACTCCTTGGCCAGCTGGGCGGCGAGCGTCTTGTTCGGCGCCA
Organism: uncultured Actinomycetota bacterium; assembly: GCA_963850915.1. GTDB lineage: Bacteria > Actinomycetota > Actinomycetes > Mycobacteriales > Micromonosporaceae > CAVTWH01. The sequence goes on along the minus strand of CAWKND010000014.1, from coordinate 384,416 downwards.
TCACCAGGGTCGGCCGCTGCAGCCGCTCGATCAGCCAGGCGGTGGTCGCGCTCTTGCCGGTGCCGGTCGCGCCGAGCAGCACGGTGTGCCGGTCACCGCGGCGTACCCGCCGGGCCAGCTCGTCGATCGCGGCGGGCTGGTCTCCGGACGGCTGGAACTCGCTGATGACCTCGAATGTTTTGTCCAGGCGTGGGATGTCGAGCGGCATGCACCTAACGTACGCCGGGGGTCCGACACTCTGCCGGGCCTCGCAGCGGCCGCCGATCAGGCAAAATAACCAGCGACATCAATACGTCACCAACATTTCCATTGTGTGTCCGAGGTCACTCGCGCTACCTTCTTCCCGTGGGCCGCTCGTGGCGGCCGACCGGGTCACCGAAAGGCCACCACACCGGCCGACGGTCCCGGCGCGAGGTAGCAGCCGCGGCGAGTCACTCGCCGTCGAGCGCACCTGACGCGGTCGCGCTTAGCGCTGACCGGCCGCCGCGAGCGGTCTCAACACGCCCGCCCCACTGCCCCGATCCCACTGCCCCGATCCCACTGCCCCGCCAGCCCAGCCGGGCCTGCCAAGCCGGCCAGTTCAGCCAAGCCGGCCGGGCCTGCCAAGTCGGCCGTCGGGCCGCGACGTCGGGTCGGGCGAAGTGACCGATACCGGGCCGGCCACGACGGCGACCGAGCGAAGACGGCCGATGCCGGGCCAGTTCCCCCAGCGCGGCCGTCACCTCCCTGGTACGCGGGCGTTCAACCATTGTGTTGCCCCCCGCAGTACCCCGTACGCAACCGATGGGCCGGCGCCGGGCAGCGGCGATCGTCGGGCTGCTGTGTGTGGCCGCGGTCTCCGCCGCCGGGCTGGCCGGCACGCTCACCGGCTGCACGCCCCAGCATCCACTCTCGACGAGTACCAGCCGGCTGGTCAACGCCGACCAGGCCGGTCGGCTGGCGATGACCCGGCTCGCCAACTACCAGGACGGCCAGGCGACCTTCCGGGCGGTCATCGACGCGACCGGCGGCGACGTCCACGTGACCGGCTGGATCGACTGGAGCCGGCCGCTGATCTACCTCAACAGCGCCGCCGAGAATGCCGGGCCGGCCGACGGGCTGGTGCAGGCGGTACCGGGGGTGGTGGCGGTGCACGCCGGGCGGTACGCGGCGACCGCCGACGACCCGTACCCGCTGCCGCCCGCGACTCCGCCCACGGACGGTTGGCGGGTCCGGCAGATGGATCCGGCCAGTGGCGGGTCGGCCTTCGACGCCCTACTCGCGCTGCTCTTCTCGCTGGCCGCGCCGGCCGCCGACGACGCCCACACGATCCTCGCCGGGGACCGCACGGCGGTACAGCCGGGACAGCTCGACGGGGTCGCGGTGGACGTCTACTCCGGGCCGGCGATCGCTTCGCCAGGCCAACCCGCCCCGGGTACCCCCACCACCGCTCCGGACGCCTCGCCGGCGCCAACCAGCCCAGCCAGTACCGCGCCGATGCCGCCCGTGGACGGGACGGTGCAGTACTGGCTGGACGGTACCGGCCGGATGCGCCGGGTGGTCGCCAGCCTCGGTGGCAGCCTGCCGGTACAGGTGGATCTGGCACGTACCGGCAAACAGGTACTGGTCACGGTCCCCATGCTCGGCGGCGCCCCGGTGACTCCCCGGCCGCTGACCGACGACGAGCTGAAGTTGTTGTCCCGCATGCGAATGCGTGACCGTGACTCCGGCGGCGGTACCGTCACGCTGGAGCTGCCGGTCAACCCGGCCGGGCTCACCACGGCGACCGGCTGGCTGGACTGGCGGGCAGCGGTGGGCTATCTGGCGCTGCACGACCCGGACGATCCCGGGCAGGATCAACTGGTCCGGATCGAGCGGACCGGGCTGGCCACCCGCGACGGCACGACCGGCACCGAGCCGCCGCTGCGGCCACCGTCGGACGGTTGGCACTTCAGTGCCTGGTCCGGGCGGGGGGACGCCGGCGGCGCCAGTGACCTGGACATCCTGCTGACCCAGGCGGTCACCATGACCGACACCCGGGTCGACGACCAGGACGCCCTGCGGATGCACGCGTCGTTCCTGCGTACCGACGTCCTGGCCGGGGTACCGGTAGTGGTCATCGAGATCCGGCAGGCGACCGAGGGGAGCACGGCCGGCTCGGGACGGCTGCGCTACTGGATGGATCGGGACGGGCAGCTGCGCCGCATCGAGGTGCGTACCCGGCAGGGCGGCTACGGCTGGCTGGACATCACCCCCGGCCAGGTACCGGCGCTGCCGCACCCGGCCACCAGCTGACCCGATCCGTGGCGGGTCAGTAGGGAGCGGCTCAGAAGCTGGCCGCGGCGGGGACGAGCCGGTTGTACCAGGCGGCGTCGACCTGTTCCCGGAGCTGGTCGCGGGTACCGTCGTTGATCAGCACGATGTCGGCCACGGCACGCCGCTGCTCGTCGCTGGCCTGGGCACGGATCCGGGAGCGCGCCTCCGCCTCGGTCATGCCCCGCGTGGTGCGCAGCCGCTCGATGCGGGTGGCCTCGTCCGCGAGTACCACGATCACCAGCTCGTACCCGCCCGCGATGCCGGTCTCCACGAGCAGCGGGACGTCGTTGACCACGATCGCGTCGGGTGCCGCGGCGGCCACCAGTTCCCCGGTCCGGGCGCGTACCCGCGGGTGGATGATCGCCTCCAGCCGGTGCCGTGCCGCCTCGTCACCGAAGACCAGCCGGCCCAGCGCGGGCCGGTCCAGTGCCCCCTGGGCGTCCAGGACGCCGGCCCCGAACGCGGCCACGACCTCGGCCAGCCCCTCGGTCCCGGGCGCGACAACCGCGCGGGCGAGCTGGTCGGCGTCGATCACCACGGCGCCGTGTTCGGCCAGCCGGCCGGCGACCGCGCTCTTCCCGGCGCCGATACCGCCGGTCAGTCCCACCATGAGCATGCGACCAGTCAACCGTACGGGCGACAGCCGCGCACGCCGCCCCGGCACCCCGGCACCCCGTGAGAAGGGCCAACGCGAAGGATGTGCCGGATCGGCGCGGCTGGCCACCGGTGTGGTCGATGTGTGCTTAGAGTGATGGAGACAGCACCCTAGGTGATGGAGTTGATGGAGTGGCGCAACAGCAACACCGTACCTATCTAGTAACGGCTGGCCCGGTACCCGCTGGCTCGGTCACCGCTGGCTCGGTCACGGCTGCCGGGGTCCGCCGGTACCCGCTGGCGGTCGGGCGGCCGGGGCGGCACCGGGCCGACGACTGGTACTCCCGACGGGTACCCACACCGCTGCACGCACCCGCGCCGGGCCGGCACCGGGCGCCCGGGCGGCAGCTACGCGGTACTCCCGGCCGGCCGGTCCGGCCCCGCCGCCCGTACCAGCGACTGGCTTCACTGGGTCTGACCCTGGCGGCCGCGGTCGCCGTGGTGAGCGCCTGGTTCGCGGTCACCGGCGCGGCGGCGATGGCCGCCATGGTCCGCTGATCCACCGGCCAGCCTGACCAACCAGAACTTCACTCCCGGCACACAAAAAGGCGTGGCCCCGACCGATCAGGTCGGGGCCACGCCGATTGTGCTTACTGTGCTGTCAACCGGCGCTGTGCCAGCCGGCAGTGAGCGTCAGTCAGCTCTTGCCGCCGGCAAGCTTCTCCCGCAGGGCAGCGAGCGCCTCGTCGGTAGCCAGCGTCCCAGCCGGCTCCTCCGGCGCCTTGGCGACGGTCGGGGTGGAGCTGGTGATCGGACCGGTCGGAACCGGCGCGGTGGCCGCCTCCGCGTCGGCGGCACGGGAGGTCTGTACCTGCTTGGTGTGCGCCTCCCAGCGCTGCCGGGCCTCGGCGTACTGCTTCTCCCAGGCCTCGCGCTGCTTGTCGAACCCGTCCAGCCACTCGCCCGTCTCCGGGTCGAAGCCCTCCGGGTAGATGTAGTTGCCCTCGTTGTCGTATGTCGCGGCCATGCCGTAGAGGGTCGGGTCGAAGTGCTCCTCGCCCTCGACGAAGCCCTCGTTGGCCTGCTTCAGCGACAGCGAGATGCGGCGACGCTCGAGGTCGATGTCGATGACCTTGACCATCACGTCGGAGCCGACCTGGACGACCTGCTCCGGGATCTCCACGTGGCGCTCGGCCAGCTCGGAGATGTGCACCAGGCCCTCGATGCCGTCGTCGACGCGGACGAACGCGCCGAACGGTACGAGCTTGGTGACCTTGCCCGGCACGATCTGCTGGATCGCGTGGGTACGGGCGAACTGGCGCCACGGGTCTTCCTGGGTCGCCTTCAGCGACAGCGAGACGCGCTCGCGGTCCAGGTCGACGTCGAGCACCTCGACCTCGACCTCCTTGCCGACCTCGACGACCTCGGACGGGTGGTCGATGTGCTTCCAGGACAGCTCGGAGACGTGCACCAGGCCGTCGACCCCACCGAGGTCGACGAACGCACCGAAGTTGACGATGCTCGACACGACGCCCTTGCGGACCTGGCCCTTGGCCAGCTTGTTGAGGAACTCGGTGCGCACCTCGGACTGGGTCTGCTCGAGGTAGGCACGGCGGGACAGGACCACGTTGTTGCGGTTCTTGTCCAGCTCGATGATCTTCGCCTCGAGTTCCCGCCCGACGTACGGCTGCAGGTCGCGTACCCGACGCATCTCGACCAGCGACGCGGGCAGGAAGCCGCGCAGCCCGATGTCGATGATCAGACCACCCTTGACGACCTCGATGACCGAGCCCTGGACCACACCATCGTCTTCCTTGATCTTCTCGATCGTGCCCCACGCCCGCTCGTACTGCGCGCGCTTCTTCGAGAGGATCAGCCGGCCTTCCTTGTCCTCCTTCTGGAGAACCAGGGCCTCGACGTGGTCACCCACGGAGACGACATCGGCCGGATCGACGTCGTGCTTGATCGACAACTCGCGCGAGGGGATGACACCCTCGGTCTTGTAGCCGATGTCGAGCAGGACCTCGTCCCGATCGACCTTAACGATGGTGCCTTCGACAATGTCACCATCGTTGAAGTACTTGATCGTCTCATCGATCGCGGCGAGGAAGTCTTCCTCAGAGCCGATGTCGTTGATGGCGATCGTGTTGGTGCTGGCGCTCGAGGTGGCCTCGATGCTGCTCGTCATGTGGGCTGTTGCTCCGGTCGGATGGTGTCGTCAGTGACAATGACCCCCGCGAGCCTGCCACCAGACGCGCAACACCGAACACACAGATCCGGGATTCTTGTCTGGCGGCCGCGGACCTGCTCCCTACCGAGATGCGCGACCCACGAGTGCATCGACTAGCTTACCGTGCGCATTACCACACCGTGCAAGGGCTCCCCCGACCTGACCACCCGCTCTTTCCGGAGCGTTGTCACTGGTCCCAGCCCCTGCCGTCGGCACCCGGCGGTGGTGTGCCACATTTTCTGGGATTTCCGGTACGGATGGCCGGTTTCCGCTTGCCACCCGTGACCCGCCGGTCCGGCGGCTAAGTTGTCGCTGTGGTGATCGAGGAGCCTGAACCCGGGGTGACCCGGCGGGCGGTCGGGCGCGGCGAGACCCGGCGGGCCAGCCGTGGCTGGTGGGACGCGGACGCCGACGCCTACCAGGCCGAGCACGGCGGCTTCCTCGGCGAGGTGGCGCTGCGCTGGTGCCCCGAGGGCCTGCTGGAGTCCGACGCCGGGCTGCTCGGCGCGGTGCTCGGGGCGCGGGTACTGGAGCTGGGGTGCGGGGCGGCGGCGGGTGCCCGCTGGCTGGCCACCCAGGGTGCCACGGTGGTCGGGCTGGACCTGTCCGCGGGCATGCTGCGGCACGCCCGGGCGGGCGCCGAAGCCTCGGGGGTACCGGTGCCGCTGGTCCAGGCTGACGCGCTGGCGCTGCCGTTCCGGCCGCGGCTCCTTCGACATCGTGTTCACCGCCTTCGGTGCCATCCCGTTCGTCGACGACTCGGCCGCCGCCATGCGGGAGGTCTACCGCGTCATGCGCCCCGGCGGTCGCTGGGTCTTCGCCGTCACCCACCCGATGCGCTGGGTCTTCCTCGACGACCCGGGCGAGGGCGGGCTGGTCGCCGTGCACTCCTACTTCGACCGGCGGCCGTACGTCGAGCAGGACGAGACCGGCGCGGCCACCTACATCGAGCAGCACCGTACCCTCGGCGACCGGGTACGCGAGCTGGTCGCCGCCGGGTTCGTGGTCACCGACATCGTCGAGCCCGAGTGGCCGGCCGACAACGACCAGATCTGGGGCCAGTGGAGCCCGCTGCGCGGCCGGCTGTTCCCCGGTACCGCCATCTTTGTCGCGCACCGGCCTTCGTGAAGATCGGGGCCAGATCGGCGGATGTGCAGTGTGACTGCGGATCCGGCGATCTCGTCGCGATCATGCCCCCACACCGGCGGACCGTGGGCGTAGCGTCGGCCCGGTGAGGGTGTTCCTGTCGGTGGACATGGAGGGCGTGGCCGGCATCGTCGACTGGGCCCAGTGCGTACGCGGCGGCGAGGACTACCAGCTCGGCCGGGAGCTGCTGCTCGGCGAGGTGAACGCGGCCATCACCGGTGCGGTGGCGGCCGGCGCCAGCCACGTGCTGGTCAACGACGCGCACTCGGTGATGCGCAACCTGCCACCCGGCCAGCTCGCCGGCGGCGCCTCGTACCTGTCCGGCAGCTTCAAGCCCTGGTACATGATGGAGGGGCTGGACGGCAGCTTCGCCGCGGCGATCTTCCTCGGCTACCACGCGGCGATGGCGAGCCCGGGAATCCTGTCGCACACGTACAACCCGCGGGCCATCGCGGAGGTACGGCTGGGCGGTACGCCGACCGGCGAGGCGGGGCTCAACGCGTTGGTGGCACAGCACTTCGGGGTACCGGTCGCGGCCATCACGGGAGACCAGTTCGTCGGGCCGGAGGCGGCGCCGTTCTGCCCGGGGGTACGCGCCATCGAGGTGAAGCGCTCGATCAGCCGGTACGCGGCCGAGCACCAGCACCCGGCACGGGCCCGTACGCTGATCACCGACGGGGTACGGGAGGCGCTCAGTGACCTGCCCGGGCCGCCCGCGATCGAGCTGCCGGCCACCGTGGAGATCGACTTCCTCAGTCCGGACATGGCCGAGCAGGCCACCTGGGTACGCGGCGTGGAGCGGCTGGGCCCGGCCTCGGTCAGTTTCACCGACGCCGATCCCCTACGCCTGTTCCGTACCTTCCTGACGCTGGTGTACCTGACCCGGTCCCTGGTCGAGCAGCACTGACCAGGCTCCCCCCTGGTCAGTGGTCGGCGGCGTCCCAGTCGCGGCCGGCGCCCACCGAGACCTCCAGCTCCACGTCGAGCGCGTACGCCGCACCCATCTCCGCGCGTACCAGCGCCTCCAGCTCGTCCCGCTCCCCCTCGGCAACCTCGAACACCAGCTCGTCGTGGACCTGCAGCAGCATCCGGGAGCGCAGCTTGGCAGCGCGCAGCGCCCCGTCGACCCGGAGCATCGCCACCTTGATCAGGTCGGCCGCCGAGCCCTGGATCGGGGCGTTGAGCGCCATCCGCTCGGCCATCTCCCGGCGCTGCCGGTTGTCGCTGTTGAGGTCGGGCAGGTAGCGCCGGCGCCCGAGTACCGTCTCGGTGTACCCGTCCCGGCGCGCCTGGTCGACGATCGCGCGCAGGTAGTCGCGTACCCCACCGAACCGGGTGAAGTAGCCCTCCATCAGGCCGCCCGCCTCGGCCGGCGAGATGCCCAGCTGCTGGGCCAGGCCGAAGGCGGACAGCCCGTAGGCCAGCCCGTAGTTCATCGCCTTGATCTTGCTGCGCTGCTCGTGGTTGACCTCGGTCGGGTCGACCGCGAAGACCGACGAGGCGGTGGCGGCGTGGAAGTCGAAGCCCGAGTTGAACGCCTCGATCAACGCCTCGTCCCGGGACAGGTGCGCCATCAGCCGCATCTCGATCTGGCTGTAGTCGGCGGTCAGCAGCGTCTCGAAGCCGTCACTGACGATGAACGCGCGCCGGATGCGCCGCCCCTCCGCCGTGCGGATCGGGATGTTCTGCAGGTTGGGGTCGGTACTGGAGAGCCGGCCGGTGGCGGCCACCGTCTGGTTGTAGGTGGTGTGGATGCGCCCGTCGTCGCTCACCGACTTGAGCAGACCGTCCACTGTGGACTTCAGCTTCGCCACGTCACGGTGGCGCAGCAGGTGCTCCAGCAGCGGGTGCTCGGTCTGCGCGAAGAGCCAGGCCAGCGCGTCGGCATCGGTGGTGTACCCGGTCTTGATGCGCTTGGTCTTGGGCAGCGCCAGCTCGGTGAAGAGGATCTCCTGCAGCTGCTTCGGGGAGCCGAGGTTGAACTCCCGGCCGATCGTCGCGTACGCCCCCTGCGCCGCCGCCTTCACCTCGGCCGCGAAGTGTGACTCCAGCTCGGACAGGTAGTGCGTGTCGGCGGCGATGCCGGCCCGCTCCATCACGGCCAGCACCTCGATCAGCGGCAGCTCGACCTCGCGGAGCAGGCGCATCGCGCTGTCACCGTCGCGGGACAGCTCCGTGGTGAGCGCGTCGGCGAGGTCCAGGGTGGCCCGGGCGCGCAGCATCAGCGACTGCTCCACCGCGGCGTCGCCCAGCCCGTCGAGGGCCAGCTGGCCGTCGCTGCGCTCCTCCACCCGCAGCTCGCGCTGCAGGTAGCGCAGCGCGAGGTCGGTCAGGTCGTACGAGCGCTGGTCCGGGCGGGCCAGGTAGGCCGCGAGCGCGGTGTCGGTGGCCAGCCCGTGCAGTTGCCAGCCCCGGGCGGCGAAGGCCAGCCGGGCCGGCTTGGCGTCATGCAGCACCTTGGGCCGGGCCGGGTCGGCCAGCCAGGCGGCGACCGCGGCGTCATCGTCGGGCTCCAGGGTGGCCGGGTCGAACCAGGCGGCCGCACCGTCGGCGGTGGCGATGGCGACGCCGGACAGCGAGCCCAGGCCACGCCCGAAGTTGCCCGAGACGGCCACGCCGACCGGGTTGTCGGTGGCGTACCGGGCCAGCCAGCCGGCCACCTCACCGGCGCCGGGCAGCTCGCCGTCCAGGTCGAAGCCCGCCTCGGCCTCCGGCTCGACCGCGTCGAGGTACTGGTAGAGCCGGTCGCGCAGGATGCGGAACTCCAGCGCGTCGAAGAGCCGGTGTACCGCCTCCCGGTCCCAGCCGTGCCACTTCACGTCGGCCGGGCCGATCGGCAGCTCCAGATCGTCGACCAGCTTGTTGAGCTGGTAGTTGCGCAGTACTCCGGAGAGGTTCTCGCGCAGCGCCTCGCCGGCCTTGCCCTTGATCTCGTCGACGTGCTCGACCAGCCCGTCGAGCGAGCCGTACTGGGTGATCCACTTGGCTGCGGTCTTCGGCCCGACGCCGGGGATGCCGGGCAGGTTGTCGCTCACCTCACCGACCAGCGCGGCCAGGTCGCGGTAGCGGTCCGGGCCCACGCCGTAGCGCGCGGTCACCGCGTCCGGGGTCATCCGGTCCATCTCCGAGACGCCGCGCTTGAGGTAGAGCACGGTCACCGCGTCGTCGTCGACCAGTTGGAAGGCGTCCCGGTCGCCGGTGATCACGCCGACCCACATGCCGGCCTCCCGGCCCTGGCGGGCCAGCGTGGCGATCACGTCGTCGGCTTCATAGCTCACCTTGTCGACCCACGGGATGCCGAGGGTGGCCAGTACCTCCTTGATGAGGTCGACCTGGCCGCGGAAGTCGGTCGGCGAGTCCTTCCGGTTGGCCTTGTAGTCGGAGTAGGCCTCGCGGCGGAACGAGTCACGGGACACGTCGAAGGCGACCACGATGTGCGTCGGCTGCTCGTCCCGGAGCATGTTGATCAGCATGGAGGTGAAGCCGAAGACGGCGTTGGTGACCTGACCCGTGCTGGTGGAGAAGTTCTCCGCCGGCAGGGCGAAGAACGCCCGGTAGGCCAGCGAGTGGCCGTCCAGCAGCAGCAGTCGGGGCTTGTCGGTACTCACGCCGGCGAGCCTAGTCGCACCCCCCGACAGCCCGCCGTTACGGCAGGCCGTCGGGGAAGGCGGGTTACAGGACCTTGGCGAGGAATGCCTGGGTACGCCTGTGCTGCGGGTTGGCCAGTACGTCCCGGGGGGTACCGGCCTCGACCACCACGCCGCCGTCCATGAAGATCAGCGAGTCGCCGACCTCGCGGGCGAAGCCGATCTCGTGGGTCACCACGACCATCGTCATGCCGTCCCTGGCCAGGTCCTTCATCACGTCGAGTACCTCACCGACCAGCTCCGGGTCCAGCGCGCTGGTGGGCTCGTCGAAGAGCATCAGCTTCGGCTTCATGGCCAGTGCCCGGGCGATCGCCACCCGCTGCTGCTGGCCGCCGGAGAGCTGGCCGGGGTACGTGTCCATCTTGTCCGCCAGGCCGACCCGGTCCAGCAGCGCCCGGGCGCGCTCGCGTACCTGCGCCTTCGGCTCGCGCAGCACCCGGCAGGGCGCCTCCACCACGTTGTCCAGCGCGGTCATGTGCGGGAACAGGTTGAAGCGCTGGAAGACCATGCCGATCGAGCGCCGTTGCCGGGAGATCTCCTTGTCCCGCAGCTCGTGCAGCTTGTCGCCGCGCTGCTTGTACCCCATCAGATCGCCGTCCACCCAGATCCGCCCGGCGTTGATCTTCTCCAGGTGGTTGATGCAGCGCAGGAACGTCGACTTGCCCGAGCCCGACGGCCCGATGATGACGCTCACCTCGCCGGCCTGGACGGTGAAGTCGATGCCCTTCAGTACGTCCAGGTGGCCGAAGGACTTGTGCACGTCCTCGGCCCGCACCATGTAGCCGTCGCCGGCGGTGGACCCGTCGGGGGCACCTGTCGGGCGGAAGTCAGTGGCCATGTCCGGTCCCCATCACGCCGACCACCTCTGGCTCCACCGGGCCGCGCGGCCGGGACCGCCGCGCGCCGCCGGTGCCGTACCCGCGGGAGAAGTACCGCTCAACGTAGTACTGCACGATCATCAGGATGCTGGACAGGATCAGGTACCAGATGCAGGCCGCGACCAGCGCCGGGAAGACCTTGAAGGTACGGTTGCCGATCGCCTGCAGCTGGAAGAACAGCTCCATCGACACCGGCACGTAGGCGACCAGCGAGGTGTCCTTCAGCATGGCGATGGTCTCGTTGCCGGTCGGCGGCACGATCACCCGCATCGCCTGGGGCAGTACCACCCGGCGCAGTACCTGGAAGTTGGAGAGGCCGAGCGCCTCGGCGGCCTCGCGCTGCCCCGGGTCGACCGAGGAGATGCCGGCCCGGACGATCTCCGCCATGTACGCGCCCTCGGACAGCGACAGCGCCAGCAGGCCGGCCAGGAAGCCGGTGAGCAGGTCCCGGGAGCTGACCACGACGATCTTGGCGGAGAAGTCGTGGATGCCGAACAGCTCACCGAGCTGCTTGTCGAAGGGCACGCCCAACCCGACCTTGGACCACAGGATGCCGATGTTGCCGAAGAGTACGCAGAGCACCAGCCGGGGAATGGCGCGGAAGAACCAGGTGTAGCCGAAGGCGACGGTACGCAGGATCGGGTTCGGCGACAGCCGCATGATCGCGACGACCACACCCAGCGCCACCCCGATGATCATGGCCAGCACGGTCAGCAGGATGCTGCCCTTGAGACCCTTGAGTACCGGCTCGGTGAACATGATGCCGCGCAGGCCGTCGGCGTAGCTGATGAAGATCGAGTGCCAGTGGAACTGCTTGTTCGTCAGCAGCAGGTGGACGAACATCGCCACCAGAATCAGCAGGACGGCGATGCCGACCCAGCGGCCGGGGTGCCGGACGGGCACGGCCTTGATTGGTTCAGGCCGTGCCCGTCCGGAGGAGGTCTCGTCGACCATGATCAGACGGTCGGGTTAACCGTCGGGGTGCTGATGGCGCCGCCGGTGACGCCCCACTTGTCGAGGATCGACTTGTAGGTACCGTCGGTGATCAGCTCCTGCACCGCGCTGGCGATGGCCTGGCCGAAGTCGGTCTGCGCCTTGGGCAGCACGTAGCCGTACGGGGCCGAGTCGTAGATGGCGCCGAGCGTGGCGAGCTGCCCGTTGGTCTGCTTCACCGCGTACGCGACGACCGGCGAGTCGGCCAGCATGGCGTCGTCCTTGCCGGAGACCACTGCCGTGGTCGCGTCACTCTGCGCCTGGTACTGGTCGATGGTGATCGCTGCCTTGCCGGCGTCGGTGCACTTCTTCGACCGGGCGGTGATGTCGTCGACCTGCACGGTGCCGGTCTGCACGGCGACCTTCTTGCCGCAGGCGTTGTCCGGGTCGACCGAGCCGCCGGTCTTCTGCGCCCACTGGGTACCGGCCGAGAAGTAGGAGACCATGGTGGCCTCCTTCAGCCGGTCGGCGTTGATCGTGAAGGAGGAGACGCCGATGTCGTACTTGCCAGAGCTGACGCCGGGGATGATGTCGGAGAAGCTGGCGGACTGGAAGTCGGCCTTCAGGCCCAGCTTGGCGGCGACCGCCGTGAACAGGTCGACGTCGAAGCCGATGACGGTCTTGCCGTCGGTGTCCAGGAACTCGCTCGGCGGGTAGGTCGAGTCGGTACCCACCACGATGGTGCCCTTGGACTTGATGGCGTCCGGCACCTTGGCGGCCAGCGCGGCATCCACCGAACTGGTGGCGGCCGGCGTGCCCGTACCGCTCGACTTCTTCTCCTCGCCACAGGCGGCCAGGCCCAGCACGAGAGCGGTGACGCCGACCAGCCCGATCAGGGCGCGGCGTCGGGTGCTATTCGAGAACATATCGTGAACCTCTTTCGGAATTCTGGTACCCACACCCTAAAGCGAAGATGTTTCAAGGGGACGCAAAGGGGTCAGGCGACGCCCAGGTACGCGTCCTTGACAGCCGGATCGTGCAGCAGCTCCACACCGGTACCGGCCCGGACGATCCGGCCGGTCTCCAGGACGTACGCCCGGTGGGCCAGGCTCAGCGCCTGCTGGGCGTTCTGCTCGACCAGCAGGATCGTGGTGCCCTGGTCGTTGATCTCCTTGATGATCGAGAAGATCTGCTGGATGAGCATCGGGGCCAGCCCCATCGACGGCTCGTCCAGCAGCATCAACCTCGGCCGGCTCATCAGCGCCCGGCCGACCGAGAGCATCTGCTGCTCACCGCCGGAGAGCGTGCCGCCGGGCTGGTCGCGCCGCTCCAGCAGGCGCGGGAACAGTACGAAGACCCGCTCCATGTCGGCCCTGATCGCCGCGGTGTCGCGCCGGGTATAGGCGCCCATGTCCAGGTTTTCCCGCACGGTCATCCCGGGGAAGATCCCCCGGCCCTCGGGCGACTGGCTTATCCCGCGAACCACCCGCAGGTCGGCCCGCATATTGGTGATGTCCTCACCGTTGAACATGATCACGCTGCCGCTGGCCGCCGGGCGCAGCCCGGAGACCGCCCGCATGGTGGTCGACTTCCCGGCGCCGTTGGCCCCGATCAGGGCGACGATCTCACCCTGGTCGACGGTCAGGCTGATGCCGTGCAGCGCCTGGATGCGGCCGTAGAGCAGGGTCAAGTTCTCAATTTCAAGAAGCATCTGCGGGTACCCCCAGGTAGGCGGCGATCACCTTGGGGTCCTCCCGCACCACGGCGGGTACCCCTTCAGCGATCTTGCGGCCGAACTCCAGTACCACCAGCCGGTCGCACACGCCCATCACCAGGCGCATGTCGTGCTCGATCAGCAGTACCGTGACGCCCTGGTCGCGGATCGCCCGGATGAGCTGGAGCAGCGACTCCTTCTCAGCCGGGTTGAACCCGGCGGCCGGCTCGTCCAGGCAGAGCAGCGACGGCCGGGTGGCCAGCGCCCGGGCGATCTCCAGCCGGCGCTGTTCGCCATAGGCCAGGTTGCGGGCCACGTCGCCGGCCCGGCGCCGGATCCCGACGAACTCCAGCAGCGAGAGCGCGAACTCGCGCCCCTCGCGCTCCTCCTGCCAGTGCCGGGGCAGCCGGAACAGCGCGCCGAGCACGCTCGTCTTGTGGTGGGCGTCGGCCCCCACCATGACGTTCTCCAGCGCCGTCATCTCCGGGAAGAGCCGGATGTTCTGGAAGGTACGCGCCATGCCCAGCCGGGTGATCTGGTGCTTCTTCAGCCCGCTCACCGACTGGCCGTGGAACAGGATCCGGCCCGAGGTGGGCCGGTAGACCCCGGTCATCGCGTTGAAGCAGGTGGTCTTGCCGGCACCGTTCGGCCCGATCAGCCCGAAAATCTCGCCCTTGCGCAGCGAGAAGCTCACCTGGTCGAGGGCGACCACCCCGCCGAAGCGCAGGGTCACGTCATCGACCTGGAGGATCGCCTCCGGATCTGTCGGCGCGACCGGTGCGGCCGGACCGGCCGGGCCGGTGGCGGCAGGCTCGTCCACCCGCCCGCTGTCAGCCGCGTCATCCCACTGCAGGGACTCGTTATGTGGCTCACTCACTGGGGTGCCGCCTCCTTCGCCCGGTCCTTGAACTCCATCGCCCGCCGGCGGCTCGGGATCAGCCCCTGCGGACGGAAGATCATGATGATGATGATGACCGCGCCGAAGATGACGAACCGCCACTGGAACAGGTCTGTCTTGGTCAACGGGTCCTGGATGCCGCGCAGCCGCTCCGGGATGTAGGAGATCAGCGCGCCGCCCAGGATCGCGCCCGGGATGTTGCCGGCACCGCCCATCACCACGCCGGCGAGTACCAGGATGGAGAACTGGAGCACGAAGGTGCTGGAGTTCATGAAGCCCTGGTAGCCCTCGAAGAGCGCGCCGCCCAGACCGCCGATGAACGCGCCGATGGCGAAGGCCCACAGCTTGTACTTGACGGTGCGTACCCCCATCACCTCGGCCGCCTCCTCGTCCTCCCGGATGGCCAGCCAGGAGCGGCCGACCCGGGACCGGTCGAGGTTGCGTACCGCCAGGATGACCAGCACGATCGCGGCCAGCCCCAGCCAGAAGTACGGCTTGACATCGCGTACCCCGAAGATCGGGGTACCGTCCGCGTGCTTGCCGGGCGGGTGCGGCAGGCCACCGAAGCCCCGGTCGCCGCGCAGGAATTTGGGGGTGCTGTCGGCGGTGATCCGGATGATCTCGGCGAAGCCGAGGGTCACGATCGCCAGGTAGTCACCGCGCAGGCGGAGCGTCGGCCAGCCCAGGATCAGGCCGAACAGCATGGCAACGGCCACCCCGAACGGCAACGCCGCCAGCCAGCCCCAGTTGGTCTTGAAGACGCTGTCCGGCGAGGTCAGCAGCGCCACGGTGTACGCACCGATGGCGAAGAAGCCGACATAGCCCAGGTCGAGCATGCCGGCGTAGCCGACGACCACGTTCAGGCCCAGGGCGAGCAGCACGAAGTAGGTCATGATGAACAGCGTGCTGTTCCAGTCGGTACCCTGCGTGATGATCTGTGGGCCGAGTACCGGGATCTTTTCGGTATAGGGCAGCAGCACCGCGAGGATCAGCGCGCCGATGCCGATACCCACCCGTGCCGGCGCGGGCAGCTGGGCGAACCAGCCACGCAACTGCCGGCGCTGCCTCTTCTCCGGCGGCTGGCTCGGGGCCGGCGCCGCCGGGTTCTCCACTGTGGTCATGCTCTCGCCCTTCCCAGCGCCTCGCCGAGGATTCCGGTCGGGCGGAACATCAGGATCACGATCAGCAACACGAACGCCACCACCGTGTGCCACTGGGTACCGAACAGGCCGGAGCCGTAGTTCTCCAGTACCCCGAGCAGCAGGCCGCCGAGCAGGGCGCCGCGCAGGTTGCCGATGCCGCCCAGTACCGCGGCGGTGAACGCCTCGATGCCGAGGGTGAAGCCGGCGTCGTAGCGGGTGTCACCGATCTTCAGCAGGTACATCACCGCGGCCACCCCGGCCATCAGGCCACCGAGCAGGAAGACCAGCGAGATCACCCGGTTCTTGTTCACGCCCATGAGCGCGGCGCTGTCCGGGTTCTGGGCCACCGCGCGGATACCGCGCCCCATCCGGGTGCGGTTCACGAACCGGTCGAGCGCGTACATCATCACCAGCGCGAGCACGATGATGAGTACCTGCAGGACGGTGATGTGGGTGTTGCCGAAGTGCACGATGTCGTGCGGCTTGATCAGCGTGGGCGCGCCCTCCACGTTGTGGTGGCTGAGCACCCCGAGGGTCTCCGAGATGAACAGCGAGGCGCCGATCGCGGTGATCAGGAAGGCCAGCGGGGGGGCGTTGCGGCGGCGCAGCGGGCGGTAGGCGACCAGCTCCACCACGAGCGCGGTGGCGCCGGAGGTGACGATCGCCGCCACCAGGCCGACGGCGATCAGGCCGATGACCACCGCGAGGGCGGGAGTAGCCGAGTTCTGGTCGAAGCCCAGGAAGCCCCAGACGATGAACGCGGCGAAGGTACCCATGATGAAGACTTCGGAGTGCGCGAAGTTGATCAGACGGAGTACGCCGTAGACCAGCGTGTAGCCCAGCGCGAACAGGGCGATGATCGCGCCCTGCGCCAGCCCGGTGATCGTGAGCGGCCCGAAATCGTGGATGAGACCAGAGAAGTTCACGCACAGCTCCAGGTGCGAAGAGGCCGGCGCGACCGGAAGTGGTACTTCCGGTCGCGCCGGGCCGTCATGACGTGCCTAGCAGATAAGGCGCCGGAGTCCGGTCAGGACTTCGGAACCTCCTGGTCCGGGGCGACACTGCCGTCGGCGCCGAACTTGAACGCCCACACCTTGATGTAGGACGGGTCCAGCTCGCCCACGCTGGTGAACTTGTACGTGTTGGCGATGCCGTCGTACTGGATCGTGCTGAGGAAGGTGTTCAGCTTGTCCGGCGTGGTGTTGCCGGCGTCGATCCCCTTGAGGAACATGTTGGCCGCGTCGTACGCCACATCGCTGTAGGTACCGGCGTCGACGTTCCACTGCTTCTTGTAGTCAGCGACGAAGGTGCCGCCGGCCTTGGAGGCAGGGGAGCACGGGCAGGTCACGATGCTGCCAGCGGCAGCCGCGTTGCCCGCCGCGGTGGCGAAGCCCGGGTCGTTGACGCCGTCGCCACCGATCTGGGTACCGGTCCAGCCAGCCGCCGTGAGCTGCTTACGGATCAGGCCGGCGTTCTGGTAGTAGCCGCCGTAGAAGAACGCGGTCGCGCCGCTGTTGACGATCTTCTGGACGGTGCCGGAGAAGTCGTTACCCGGCTGCTTGCCGTCGGCCGACGTCTTGTCGGTACCGACAACCAGCGAACCGAGCGCGGACTTCACCTGGTCGGACAGGCCCGCGCCGTAGGCGGACTGGTCGTCGGCGACGAACACCTTCGTCGCCTTGAGCACGTTCTTGATGTAGTTGGCCGCGGCCGGACCCTGGGCCCCGTCGTTGGCAACCGCGCGGTGGAATACCTTCCAGCCGTGCGTGCTCAGCGACACGCGCGTCGCCGACGGCGTGATCAGCGGGATGCCCGCCGACTCGAAGATCGGGTTGGCGGCCTCGGACTCGCCGGAGAACGGCGGGCCGACGATGCCAATGATCTTGGAGTCGGACACCACCTGACGGGCCACACCCGGCGCGACGGCCGGGTCACCCTGCGAGTCGAACTTCTTCAGAGTGATGCAGTTGGCGCCGTTCTTGGCGTTGTACTGGATGACGGCCAGCTCAGCGCCCTGCTCGATGTTCACACCGAGGTTGGCGGACGAACCGGTCAGCGCGCCGAAGTATGCGAGCTCGTAGCCGCAATTCTTGCCGCCGCTCGAAGTGGTCTTGCTCGTGCTGTTGCACGCTGCGGCCCCGGTCACCAGCAACAGAATGCTGGCTCCACCGATAACACGCGCGAGTCCTTGCCTCAAGGCCCCGAACCCCTCTCTGGTGATCAAAGTCGCCTGAAGACACCGGTTACTCTCCGCAACGTGAAGCTCTCGCCGAGACGTTCGGTGACAGACGATCTAGCGGGGCAGGTTATCCCACCCTTTCGCTCACCGTAAGGGGCCAGGAACGCGGTTGTCCTAACCGTTACTCCGCGTGTCGAGTTGGCGATTGATCCGCAACATCGCTGTTACCTGCGGCCTCCGCAATGATGCGTTCGGCCACTTCACGCATGGTCATCCTGTGATCCATGGCGGTGCGCTGGATCCACTTGAAGGCCTGCGGTTCGGTCATCGCGTACTGCGTCATCAACGAACCCTTGGCTCGCTCCACTGACTTTCGAGTCTCAAGCCTGTCGGTTAACGAGGCAACTTCGGACTCCAGCGCCGCGACTTCGGCAAAACGGGACAGCGCGATCTCGATCGCCGGTACCAGATCGGACTTCTGGAAGGGCTTGACCAGATAGGCCATCGCGCCGGCGAGCCGGGCCCGGTCGACCAGGTCGCGTTGGCTGAACGCGGTCAGGATGACGACCGGGGCGATCCGGGCCTGGGCGATGCGCTCGGCGGCGGCCAGCCCGTCCATGATCGGCATCTTGATGTCCATGATCACGAGGTCGGGGCGTACCTCCTCGGCGAGCTTGACGGCGGTCTCTCCGTCACCTGCCTCGCCGACGACGTCGTAGCCCTCCTCGACCAGCATCTCGGCCAGGTCGAGCCGGATCAGCGCCTCATCCTCGGCGATCAGTACCCGCCGGCGCGGGGCGCCTACCTGCTCCTCGGCCACTGTGCCCAAACCCCCACTATGTCGCGAACCGCTGCCACAAACTGCTACCAGTACCGGATCGGTTCCCTGCCGGACACCCGGGAGTCGAGTGTCGCCGCCAATAGCCTAGTAGGTACGCTGGCGAAGCCAACGTCCCCGTAGCCCAACCGGCAGAGGCACGGAGCTCAAACCTCCGACAGTATGGGTTCGACTCCCATCGGGGGCACACACCTTCCGCAGGCGTTTCGCCCGACCGGGCAATCGACCGGGCAATCGCCCGGTCGGCCGCCTGGTCAACCAGCCCGCTCCAGGGTGCTACGGGAACCTGATGGTCAGCGGCGGCGGCGGGGTCGCCACGACCGGCGGCCAGCCGAGGTAGATGGTGACCGGACCGGGCGGTAAGGCGGGGTACCACCGACCGGGTCCTGGCTGACCACCCGGCCGGGTGCCGATTCGTTCAAGACCGCGGCCGGCGGCGTACCTAGGCTCGGGGTATGACAGTCGCTTTCAACATGATCGGGCTCACCGTCGCCGACATGCCCCGGTCGCTGGCCTTCTACCGGCGGCTCGGGCTGGACATCCCGGCCGCCGCCGACAGCGAGCCGCACGTCGAGGTCACCCTGCCCGGTGGCGTCCGGCTGGGCTGGGACGGCATCGAGACGATCAAGTCCTTCGACCCGGACTGGGCCGCCCCCGCCGGGAGTTCCCGGATCGGACTGGCCTTCCTCTGCGACAGCCCGGCCGAGGTGGACCTGCGCTACGGCGAGCTGGTCGCGGCCGGGTACCGCAGCCACAAGGAGCCGTGGGACGCGTTCTGGGGACAGCGGTACGCGCTGATCTACGACCCCGACGGCAACGGCGTGGAGCTGTTCGCCCCGCTCTCCTGAGCCGTGCCCGCTCTCCTGAGCCGGCCCGCTCTCCTGAGCCTGGCCGAGCAGGGTGCGCAGGGGTACGCCGGCCAGGGCGCGTACGTCGCGGGACAGGTGCGCCTGGTCGGCGTACCCGGCCCGGGCGGCGACGGTGGCGAACGGGACCCCGGCGTGGGCCAGCGCAACGGCGCGGTTCAGCCGCAGGATGCGGGCCAGCGTCTTCGGCCCGTAGCCGAACGCGTCCAGGCAGCGCCGGTGCAGGCGGCGCTCACCCAGCGCCACCAACTCGGCGGTCTGCGCGACCGAGTGGCCGGCGGAGAGCGCCGCGACGATCGTCCGGACGCCCGCGTCCCGGGGGCGCGCCAGT
Organism: uncultured Actinomycetota bacterium; assembly: GCA_963850915.1. Taxonomy (GTDB): domain Bacteria; phylum Actinomycetota; class Actinomycetes; order Mycobacteriales; family Micromonosporaceae; genus CAVTWH01. The sequence goes on along the minus strand of CAWKND010000014.1, from coordinate 364,725 downwards.
TCCAGGACGGCCTGCTCCAGCCCTGAGTACCGGTCGGTGGGGTTGGCGGCCACCCGGTCGGCGAGCTGGCGTACCCGCCGGGCCGGCCACAGCGCGGCCAGGGGTACCCGCTGGTCCCGCAGCTCGTGCGCCGGTACCCCCAGAATTCTTGGCGCGTCGCCCGGCGCGAACCGCAGGCCGCCGATCCCGGCGCGCACTTCGGCGACGAACGCGGTGCTGTCCGGGCCGGCCACCAGCAGCTCGCCGTCGCTCCAGAGCAGATCCATGCAGCCGTCCGGCAGTACCCGCGCCGGCGGACCCGGCTCGCGCTGCCAGGCCACGGCGCCGGGTACCCGGGACGGCCGTTCGCGGTAGTCCCCCGGCGCGGTCATCCCCGGACGATAACGCCGCCCTCTGTCAAGAATCCGTCCCCAGCCCGGCGTCGCGGGCCAGTGCGATCGCTTCGGCCCGGGTAGCCACGCCGAGCTTGGCAAGTACGGCGGAGACCCGGTTGCGGACGGTCTTCTCGGCCAGGAACAGCCGCTTGGCGATGGTCGCGTTGTCGTACCCGCGGGCCAGTACGGCGAGGAGTTCGCGCTCGCGCTCGCTCAGCTGCGGGAAGGTGGTCGGGGTACCGGCCGACATCAGGCCGCGTACCCCGGCCGCCGCACCCGACCCGATCACCACCTCGCCCCGGGTGACCGCGAGCAGCGCCCGACCCACGTCCGCCTTGGTCGCCTCCTTCAGCAGGTACCCGCGTGCCCCGGCGCGCAGCGCCGCCTGCAGGGACGCGGCGTCCTCACTCATGGTCAGCACCAGGACAGCGGTACCGGGATGGTCGCGGGTGATCCGGGTGGTGGCCTCGATCCCGCTCAGCACCGGCATTCGCAGGTCCATCAGGATCACGTCCGGCCGGTGCTCGGCCACCGCGGCCACCGCCGCCGCGCCGTCGCCCGCCTCGGCCACCACCTCCGCGCCCAGGTCGGCCAGCAGGGTACGCAGCCCTTCGCGGAACACCGGATGGTCGTCGGCGATCACGATCCGCAGCGTCGTCACGCCGCCTCCACCCTGCTCACAGCGGGTACCCCCGGCAGCGGCAGCCGGGCCCGGATGACGGTACCGCCGCCGGCAGCCCCGAGTACCTCCAGCCGGCCGCCCACTTCGCTGGCGCGCTCGCGGATGCTGTGCAGCCCCACCCCGGGTACCACGTCCGGGTCGATGCCCACCCCGTCGTCGCTCACCTGCACCACCAGCCAGCCGAGCTCCTCGCGGAGGATCAGCGCGCAGCGGGTGAACCGGGCGTGCCGGACGGCGTTGGCAACCGCCTCGGCGGCGATCCGGTAGGCGGCCACCTCGGTCGCCGCGGAGAGCGCCGGCAGCGCATCCGGCGCGTCCAGCCGCATCGCCGGCCGCCACGCCTCGACCAGGTGGGCCAGCGCGCCGACCAGGCCGAGATCGTCCAGTGCCGGCGGACGCAGATCCTCCACCACCTGCCGGATGTCGCCGACGGTGCCGCGCAGCTGCCGGCCCACCCGGGCGGCCCGCTCGGCTGCTTCGGCGTCGGTCGCGGTCAGCCGGTCGGTCAGGCTGTCCAGCTGCATGGCCATCGCCGCGAGCTGTGGACCGATGCTGTCGTGCAGGTCCCGGCGCAGCCTGCGGCGCTCCTCCTCGCGGGCGGCGACCAGCGCCTCCCGGCTGCTCTGCAGGTCGTGGAAGAGGGCCGCGGAGCCGAGCAGCGCGCCCGCCCGCCGGGCCACATCGTCGAGGACCGCCCGCTCGGTCGCGGTGAAACGCTCCTCGGGATGACGGTGCCCGACCAGCAGCCGGCCTACCTGTTCGGCACGGTCGCGGGCAGCCAGCTGCTCCACGTCGGGTACCGGCGTGCCGGCACCGATCTCGGGCAGCCGCGGATCGTCGGCGACGACCGCGACGTAGGGCAGTTTCAGGGTGGTACGCACCCCGGTGGCCAGCTGGCTGAGCGCGTCCAGTGGACCGGTGGCCAGGTCCAGCCGGCCGTGTACCTGGCGCAGTACCGCGTACGGGTCGCGCCGGTTGCCGAACAGCAGCCGGTCGACCAGGCGCTGTACCTGATCGCGGGCGGCGGCGGCCACCAGTGCGGCGAGCGCCACCACGGCGTACGTGACCCGGCGGCCGACCGGCAGCGCCCCGGCACCGGCCACGGTCGCCGCGTACGCGAGTACGAGCAGGCCGGTCAGCGGGGCGTAGACGAGGGTACGGCTGAGCGCGGTACCGATGTCGAACAGCTGGTGGCGTACCACGCCGGTGGCGATGGCACCGATCAGGAGTACCAGTCCGGCGGTGAGCGCGGCCTGGGACACCGGCGTACCGGTGACCGAGCTGACCACCGCCGAGGCGACCAGGCAGGCGGCGCCGAAGACCAGCCACTGCACCCGGGCGCGGGCCTCGCCGGTACTGCGCCGCAGCCGGATCCAGACCGCGGCCACGCCACAGGCGCCGGCGCCGACCGCGGTACCGACCGACAGTACGAGCGTGACCACGTTGAGCCAGCCGGCGCCCGGCAGGCCGACCGGGTTGGGCAGGTCCGGTGAGGTGTCCGAGGCGATCGGCGCGAACATCCGGGCCAGCGTCTCGACCACGATCAGGCCGACGGTCACCGCGCGTACGGCGCGCCAGCGCGGCGAGGGCAGCCGGCCGTCGGGGAAGTGCAGGGGTACCAGGCCGAGCAGGATCAGGTAGGGGAAGTAGCCCCAGATGGAGACCCAGGTGGCGAGCGCGCTGCCGGGTACCTGCCGGCCGGGGATCAGGCTCAGCGCGGCGTACTCGCCAGCCAGCAGGTACGGGCCGATGAAGGCGGTGGTCAGCAGCCACCAGCCGACCTGGTTACGCCGCTGGTGCGCGACGATCAGCGCGGCGACCACCGGGAAGAGCGTGGCGACCACGAGGTCGTCCGGGGCCAGCCGGACCGGGCGGGCGGTGTGCGTGACCACGGTGTTGTGCAGTGCCACGGCCACCGCGACGCAGCCGACCGAGAGCGCGGCGAGGGCGGCGGCGAGCGCGGGGACGGGTACCCGCCGCCGGCGCCGGGTGGTCACCTCCCACGCTGTCATGGGCAGATCATGGCGCAGCTCGGGGACCGGCGGAACCATCCGCGTGTCCCGCCCGGGAACCGGGGACATCCGCCCCTTCGGGTGGGGACGGCGGGACGGCCAACGTGGCGGGTACCGGCCGACCGGGCCGGTACCGACGAAGGGAACGCCATGACCGCCACCACGACCAGCGTCGCACCGGCTCCGACCGCGACCATCCGGACCTCCCGCTCGTGGACACTGTGGGGCGTCGCCGCCGGTGCGCTCGGCGCGGTGGCCACCATCTTCACCACGGTCAGCACCCCCGGCAAGGAGATCGGGCCGGCCGTGCTGGCCAGCCTGTCGCCCGGGGCCTACCACGTCGGCGGTGCCGTCGGGTACCTCGTGGTGGGTTGCCTGTTGGTCCTCGCCGGCTGCTGGCGGGCGAACGCGGCGCGGTACGCGCCGGACAGCGCGGCCGCCCGGGTGGTCGCCGACGCGCTCACCGCCTCGGCCGCCGCGCTGACCCTGGGGTACGGCTGGAAACTGGCCCTGGCGCTGTACCTGCCGGGCGGCTTCAACAAGGGCGAGTTCGGTACCGAGGGGCTGTTCTTCTACTACATGCTCAACGACTTCGGCGCGTTCCTCGGCTGGCTCGGCGTCGTCGTCGCCGCGGCCGCCGTTGCCTGGCTGGGGCTGCGGCACAAGCTGGTCTCCACCTGGCTGGCGGTGCTGAGCGTCATCCCGCCGCTGGCCGTGCTGTTCATGGCGTGCGGGCTGACGGTCGCCGGGTACCCGGGCATCGTCGCGCCGATCTGGCTGCTGGTCGCGTTCGTGGCGCTGGCGCTGGGCAAACACCGCATCACCGGTACCCGCTGACCGTGCCGGCTGCGCGACGCCCTGCTGTCTACAGGGCGTTGCGCAGCCACTCCTCAACGCCCGCGATGTGTACCGTCGCCCAGGCGTGCGCCACCTCGGGGCGGCGGCCGGCGATCGCGTCGAGGATGTGCTGGTGCTGCTCGCGGGTGTTGGCGACGGCGCCTTCCTGGGTGAGGCCGCGCCAGACCCGGGCCCGCGTGGTCGGGCCGGAGAGGCTGTCCAGCAGTCCGTCCAGCACGCGGTTGCCGGCGCCGATCGCGATCAGCCGGTGGAACTCCAGGTCGTTGGCGACCAGCGCCTCCACCGTCGGGTCGTCGCCGGGCGCGGCCACCACCGCACGGAGCTGCTCGATCTGCGCCTCGGTCATCCGCTGTGCGGCCAGCGCCGTGGCGGCCGGCTCCATGATCCGGCGTACCTCCAGGAACTGCAGCACCGTGTCGTCCCGGTGGAAGTCGACCACGAAGCTCAGCGCGTCCAGCAGCAGCGCCGGCTCCAGGCTGGTGACATAGGTACCGTCACCCTGGCGTACGTCGAGGACCCGGATGAGTACCAGCGCGCGGACCGCTTCGCGGAGCGAGTTGCGGGACAGGCCGAGCCGCTGGGCCAGATCGGCCTCGCGCGGCAGCCGGTCGCCGGGGCGCAGCTCACCAGCGACGATCATGCCTTTGATCTTGTCGATCGCCTCGTCGGTCAGGGCCATGGGTTGCCTCCGCGGTGGTGGGCCGGCAACCCCGGCGGTACCGATCTTATTCACCCGCTCGTACCTGACGGGGCGGGCCGATACATGGGATGCCTCGTGCGCTCGGTCGCGTCGAATTCACTCGTTCGACTCTTGACGGGCACAAGACATCCGATGTTAACTCTCGACACGACATGCATCGATGTCTACCTGCGCGCCCGGCCAGCCTCGTGTCCCCGAGCGTGTGCGCGCGGGGCCGTCCCCGAGAGGAGCCCGGTCCGCGATGCCGTTCCGTCCCCGCCTGTCAACCCGCCGCCGCGCAGTGAGCGCAGGTACCGCCACCCTGCTCGCCGCCACGGTCGCGGTCATCGTCACCGGCATCACCCAGCCGGCACACGCATCCACCACCGACGCGGCCTTCAACTCCGGTACCGGCGCGCTCAACGTCGACTACGCCAACTACATGGCCAAGCACGACATCGTCTACAACGCTCCCAACACCAACCCGCTGTACGGGCTCACCGTCGGCAACGGGCACACCGGTGCGATGGTGTGGAGCCAGAGCGGGATCACCGCACAGGTCTCCGGCGTCGACCTGTCCGAGCAGTCGGCGTACGCGGCCGGCAACCTCAACCTGCAGACCACGCCGGCCATCGACTCGGGGTACAGCACGTACCAGCAGCGGCTGTCCCTCTACGACGGCACGCTCACCACGAAGTACGACAGCAACCGTACGGTCACCATCCTCGGCTCGCCGGCCAACGCCAGCGGCAGCTCCGAGGTGATGGGGCTGCACGTGGACGACTCCCGTACCGGCGTCTCGGCGGTCACCCTCGAGCTGAGCATGTGGGATCCCAGTACGGTCACCAACTCCGGTGACGTACCGGACCTGAACACCTGGAAGACCGTCTCCACGTACGCCGACTCGACCGGGGCCGGGTTCAGCCGTGGCCAGACCGACGCCAACGGCTTCGGCTACACCTTCGGGGCAACCGTGGAGGGCGCCGCCTACACGGCCACCGTAGTCAACGGCACCCGGGTGCGGCTGACCATCACGCCGACCGCCAGCTACACCATCTGGTTCACCGCGGCCAGCCGGATCAACGCGCCCAACCGGGACTCGGTCACCCAGGCGAAGAACCAACTGGCGTCGGTGAAGTCCACCGGGTACCCGACCACGCTGACCAACTACAAGAACTGGTGGCACAGCTTCTGGTCGAGGTCGTTCGTGCAGTACTCCAACTCGGCCGGTGACGCCGACTACCTGGAGAACGTGTACTACCTGGCGACGTACATGATCGCCGCGGGCGGGTACGGCAACTACCCGTTCCACTTCATCAACGGCGTGTTCCGGGCCACCCAGGACGCCACCAAGTGGAGCAACGCCTACTGGTACTGGAACCAGCGGGACGTCTACAACTCTTTCCTGGCAAGCAATCACGTCGACCTGATAGCCAACTTCAACAAGCTCTACAGCCGTAACTACACGGCCCTGAAGGCCTATACCCAGACCCGGTACGGCATCGACGGGCTGTGGGTACCGGAGACGATGGGCTGGGACGGCAACGCCCGGGGTACCACCGGAAGCGACTACACCAAGGACATCCTGTCCACCGGTACCGAAGCGGCGTACAACATGTACCTGCAGTACCGCTACACCAACGACACCACCTACCTGACCAACACGGCGTACCCGTTCATCCGGGACGTGGTGAAGTTCTACGCGGCCAAGCTCTCCAAGGACGCCAACGGCAAGTACTACATGGCCGTCTCCAACTCGCACGAGACCTACTGGGACGTCAAGGACGCGGTCACCGACCTGGCGTCGGTACGGCTGCTGTTCCCGATCGCCATCGCGGTGAGCAACCAACTGGGCCAGGACTCCGGTTCCCGGGCGAGCTGGCAGTCCATTGTGGACAACCTGGTGCCGTACCAGGTGTCGGGTGGCGCCTATCTGCCGATGGACCCGCCGGTGGCGCAGACCCGCAACAACGAGAACGTCGCCTCCGAACTGATCTGGCCGTACGACCGCACCGGCATCGGCGCGGCCGACTACCAGACGGCGGTCAACACCTGGAACGCGCGGCCGTTCCCGTACGGCAACGTATGGTCCAACGACGCCGTCCAGGCGGCCCGGCTGGGCCTGGGCGACCAGGCGTTCGCCGGCATGAAGACGATGCTGCAGAAGTACCAGAACTACCCGAACGGGATGACCAGCAACACCAACGGCGTCTTCGAGTACCTCGGGGTCAACCTGACCGCGATGAACGAATCGCTGCTGCAGAGCTATAACGACAAGATCCGGGTGTTCCCGGCGCCACCGACCGACTCGAGCTTCGTCGGCAAGTTCACCCTGCTGGCCAAGGACGGCTTCCAGGTCTCCTCGGAGCGGGAGGGCGGCGAGGTCAAGTACATCGGGCTGAAGTCCTTGTACGGCAAGACAGCTGACGTGGTGAACCCGTGGGGTACCCAGGCCATCCAGGTCCGGCGTACCTCGGACAACGCCATCGTGGCCACCTCGTCGTCGGCCGAGTTCACCTTCGCGACGGCGGCGAACACGGTGTACGTGGTGGAGCGCACCGCCAAGCCACTCTCGTCGTACTCGGCCACCACCCTCACCGGCACGGCCAACCAGGGCAAGAAGTCGTTGCCGAACACGGCTTCCACGCTGGGCACCAATGCCGCGACCGGCAACGGACCGACGTTCTACCCGGACGCCAACTACGGCGGTACCGGGGTGAGGCTCGACGTCGGCAACTACGACCTGTCGACCCTGCAGGCGGCCGGCATCGCCAACGACAGCGTCTCCTCGATCCGGGTACCGTCCGGCTACACCGTCACCGCCTACGCCGACTCCGGGTTCAGCGGAGCGTCGTGGACGTTCACGGCGGACAACGCCAACCTGGCCAGCACCGGGGGCAACGACGGCATCTCGTCGGTGAAGATCACCAACACCGGGGGTACGACCGGTGGGACCGCGTTACGGGCACACGCCAACAACCAGTACGTGACGGCCGGCAGCTCGCCGCTGATCGCCAACTCGACGACGATCGGTACCGCGCAGCAGTACACCGTCACCGATCTGGGCAACGGCAATGTCTCGCTGAAGGCCTCCGCCAACGGGATGTACGTCTGCGCGGACAACGCCGGGGCCGCCTCGCTGATCGCCAACCGCACCGCCGTCGGCGGGTGGGAGACCTTCCAGTTGATCCACAACTCGGACGGCTCGGTCAGCTTCAAGGCACAGGCCAACGGGGACTACGTGACCGCGGAGAACGGCGGCGCGGCCGCGCTGATCGCCAACCGCACCGCGATCGGCCCGTGGGAGGAGTTCGACCTGGTCACCAGCTGACCGATGGTGGCCCGGGCCGGTCGGTCACCTGGCCGGCCGGCCCGGAATCCTCCCGTGCGGGATCCGGTCAAGTGCGGGATCCGGTCAAGTGCGGGTTCCGGTCAACCACGGGACCCAACCAAAAGAGCCGGTCGGGTCGGCCAGCCGTGGAGCGGACGGCTGGCCGATCCGGCCTCGAGACCACCGAACGCCGGACCGCCCCTCCACTAGCACGCGAGCCGGGCGGCGTGTGACCCGCCGCGTTCGGTACTTTGCCGGCGTGGGCGACTACTTCATCACGCTTGTCGATGTCGAGGCCACCGCGGAGCAGGCAGCGGGGCTGGCCAACTCCCTCACCCGTTGGCTGGTCGAGACCGGCGTCGCGCAGGCGTCCACCTGTACGCACGCGCTCGGCGCCGGTACCGGGCACGCGCCCGGACCGCGCTGGACCGAGGTTGTCGTGCAACCCGACGCGCTCCCGCCCGGCCTGCGCACCGGCATCGAGGTCGGCCTCGGCGCCCGGGTCTACGACTCCGGCCGAGGCGAATACGACGGAGTGGCCTGTCCGCACTGCGGCGGGTTCCTGGACTTCGCCGACCCGGCAACCGGCGAGCCCACCGAACTGGCCGATACGCCCCCGGTAGCGCCGGAGGACGACGACGCCGCAACGCTCTGCCCCCACTGCGCAACCCCGGTCGACTTCAACGACTGGGAGTGGTCCGGCGACGGTCAGCTCGCCTTCGGCCACCTGTCCGTCCGGTTCTGGAACTGGCCACAGCTGAACCCGGACTTCGTCGCCCAGGTCGGCGAGCGGCTCGGCCACCGCCTGATCGTCCTGGCCGGCACGCTCTGACCGCCGCCTGCCAATCACCGGCGACCGCCGCCCGCGCGACCCACCTCACCAGGCCGGGACAGCCGTCAAGCCGGTCCGGAGGGGTAGAGTGGCCTTAGTCGATCGGATTCCCGGTCGCCACTTTCAGGATGCGCCTCTCAGGGATGCACCTGTCTGGGATGCACCGCGGCCGGTTGAGGTCCTTCGCGGGCTCCAGTCAACCGCCACCCCGGCCGATCGCGCCTGCGTCACCCTCCGCCGTAGACGGCACCAGCGAGCACCGATCCGCCGTGGGCCATCCGCGTCGCCTCGGCCGCGACCGCCGCCCCGGACTGACGACTCAGCCCTTCGCTGGCAGCGCCGCTCACCACCGCACTTCGGCGCTTGAAACGGGACTGGAAACGGCTTCGGCTCACGAGTTCGCGACGGGCAACCGCCCCGCCGCCGGTACCACGAATGGAGAAATGGCCATGGGCAACAAGGACAGCCAGAGTTCCAACGCCAAGAAACCCGCCGACAAGACTCTCAAAGAGAAGCGGGCGGCGAAGAAGGCGAAGTCCGCCGACAAGTCATCCACTTCGCACATCCCGCCCACCGGCCACTAGCCGGGTAGCCCCACACCGCATCCCGTATCCAGTACCAGTAACGCCGCGGACCGGTCGCACACCCGCACCACCCGACCGCCCGCTCCCGCGCGCGCTCGTCCCGTCGTCTCCCCCGACGACGACTCCCCCGTGCCACGACACCGCAGTGCGGTACCCGGTGGCACGGCAGCCAGGCACGATGAGCGCCACCGGAGGTGGGCAGTTTCCATGCCACAAAAAGAGCTACGTTCCCTGCCCCAAAACGACATCCGGCCCCAAAACGACATCCGGCCCCAGAGCGACGTCCGGCCGGCCCGGCCGACGCTGCGCTCGACGCTTCGCCAGCCGACCTCACCGACCAGCTTCGGCATGCTCGGTACCTACCCGCCCACCCAGTGCGGGCTGGCCAGCTTCGCCGGGGCGCTGCGCGGCAGCCTGCTGGCTCGCCGGGGTGGGGCCGAATTCGGCATGGTGCGGATGGTGGAGGCGGCGGACACCGCGAGCGTGGACCCGGCCGTCGTGTACGAGCTGCGCTCTGACGGTGGTGGCGACGCGCAGGCGGCAGCCGAGCAGCTCAGCCGGTACGACGTGGTGATCGTGCAGCACGAGTACGGCATCTACGGCGGGCCGGACGGCGATCAGGTACTCGACGTCGTCGGGCGGGTACGCGCCCCGGTCGTCGTCGTCCTGCACACCGTGCTCTCCCAGCCGACCCCCGGCCAGCGGCGGGTGCTGGAGGAGCTGACCGCGCTCGCGGACACCGTGGTGACGCTGAGCCGCACCGGGTACCTGCGCCTGCGGGCCGGGTACGACATCGACGCACGCAAGATCGTGACGATCCCGCACGGCGCCTGGCTGGACGGCCGGCCGATGCGTACCGGCGAACGCGCACCCCGACCGATCATCCTCACCTGGGGACTGCTCGGCCCCGGCAAGGGCCTGGAGTGGGGCGTCGAGGCACTGCCCGCCCTGCGCCAACTCGACCCGACACCGCAGTACGTGATCGCCGGCCAGACCCATCCCCGGGTACTCGCCCGGGACGGCGAGCGCTACCGCGAGTCGTTGCAGCGCCGGGCCGACGAGCTCGGCGTCGCCGACATGCTGCGGTTCGAGCCCGGCTACCTGGACCCGGCCAAGCTGTCCCGACTGGTCGCGCAGGCCGATGTGGTGCTGCTGCCGTACGACTCGCACGAGCAGGTCACCTCGGGGGTACTCATCGAGGCGGTCGGTTCGCTGACGCCGGTGGTCTCCACCGCGTTCCCGCACGCCCGGGAGCTGCTCGCCGACGGGGCCGGCACGCTGGTACCGCACGCCGATCCGAACGCCATCAGCGCGGCGCTGCGCCGCATCCTCACCGAGCCCGCGCATGTGGCCGGGATGGTGGCCGCCACCGCCCGGATCGCCCCGGCACTGGAGTGGCCGGCCGTCGCCGACCGGTACCTGCGCCTCGCCGACCAGCTGACCGCCGCCCGCAACCCGGTGGCCGTCCGGTCGGCCGTGGTCGCATGATGAGCACCCCGGTACGGGTCGACTTCGCCCACCTGCTCCGGATGTCCGACGACACCGGCCTGCTGGAGCACGCCCGGGGCGCGACCCCCCGGCGGGAGCACGGGTACTGCCTCGACGACGTGGCGCGTGGCCTGGTCGTACTCGGCCGCGAACGGGATCCGAGCCCGACCGCGATCCGGCTGGCCCAGGTCTACCTGGCCTTCACCGCGCACGCGCAGGCCGCCGACGGCTCGTTCCACAACCGGCTGAGCTACGACCGGCGCTTCACCGACAAGCCGGCCGTCGGCGACTGGTGGGGCCGGGCCATGTGGGGCCTGGGTACCGTCGCCGCGCGCAGCCCGCTGCCCTGGCATCGCGAGGAGGCGATGGCCTGCTTCGACCGGGGTGCCACCCAGCGCTCGCGGTACCCGCGGACGATGGCCTTCGCCGCCCTCGGCGCGGGCGAGGTGCTCGACCGGCACCCCGACCACGGCGCCGCACGCGAGCTGTTGACCGCGTGCATGGCGATGGCCGGCCGGCCGCAGGCCGATCCGGAGTGGCCGTGGCCGGACCGGCGGCTGCACTACGCGAACGCGCTGCTGGCCGAGCAGCTCCTGGTGGGCGGCGAACACCTGGCCGACGAGAGACTGTTGGCTGACGGCCTGTACCTGCTGGAGTGGTTGCTGGACAACGAAACCCGGGACGGCCACCTCTCCGTCGCACCGGCCGGTGGCTGGCGCTCGCCGCAGCCGAGGCCCGGCTTCGACCAGCAGCCCATCGAGGTGGCGGCGCTGGCCGACGCGTGTGCCCGGGCGTACCGGCTGACCGGAGACGCGCGCTGGGCCACCGGGGTACGGCTGGCGGTCGACTGGTTCACCGGCGACAACGACCTGGGGGTACCGATGCTCGACGTGGGTACCGGCGGTGGCTTCGACGGGCTCGGCGCCACGGCCGCGAGTACCAACCAGGGCGCCGAATCCACCCTGGCACTCCTGTCCACCCTGCAACACGGTCGCGGCCTGCCAGCTACCGACCGGACGACCGACAAGGCCCTCAGTGCTCTCTAATCCTCCACCCGTGCAGCGAATCGGCCCGCAGCTGCGGGCCGATGCGCGCCGGGTCATCACCCGCCTGTTCGTACCCGGCGAGGAGCTGCCGGAGAGCGCCTCCCGCGGGCGTACCGTCATCGACCGCGCGCTGGACCTGAGCGATGCCGAGGTCGACCGGCTGGTGGCCGGCATCGCGGCCGACTTCGCCGGTCGGCACCGGGACCTGCCGGCCGTACTGCGCGCGCACTTCCAGGTCGCCGCGCACGGCCGGCCCGAACTGGAGCTGCTGCCGCTCCCCCGCCAGCAGCTGATCGGCGCCTACTTCACGATGGAGTACGCGGTGGAGTCGGCGGCGCTGTTCAACCCGTCGATCGTGGCCCACCCGGACCAGACCGGCCTGGCGGCGGGGCAGCTGCGGTACGTGATGAGCGCCCGCGCGGTCGGCGAGGGGCACATCTCCTCGGTCGAGTTCCGCACCGGGGTACTCGGGCCGGGCGCCGACCTGACCCTGGACGACCCGGGTCGGATCCTGGTCCCGGGCGTGGCCGGCGACCGCACCTACCACCTGGACGTACTGCGCGGGCAGCTCGCCGACGGCGGCGCCGACGAGGAGGTGGTCGACGAGTTGCTGCGCGACCTGCCGGCGCACTTCGGTGCCGAACAGATCCGGCTGACGCTGGCCGCCCAGCACCCGCACCTGGCCGGCCGGGCCGCCGGGCAGCGGGTGATCGAGCAGCTGAACCGGGTACTGGCCGGCGAGTACGAGGTCACCTTCCCGGCGGACACGACGCTGTCCGAGCGGCTGCTGTGGCCGATCGGGCCGGAGGAGTCCAACGGGATCGAGGACCTGCGACTGGTCCGCTTCGTCGACGACCAGGGCGAGGTCAGCTTCCGGGGTACCTACACCGCCTACGACGGCAGCCACATCGCACCGAAAGTACTGACCACCAACGACTTCGGTACCTTCCGGGTGGGCGGCCTGGCCGGTCCGGCGGCACGCAACAAGGGCATGGCCCTGTTTCCGCGTACCGTCGGCGGCCGGTACCTCGCGCTGTCCCGCTGGGATCGGGAGAACATCACGCTCGCCACCTCCTCGGACGGGCGCTCGTGGGACCGCGCCGGGCCGGTACACACCCCGACCGACGGGTGGGAGCTGGTACAGGTCGGCAACTGCGGGTCGCCGATCGAGACCGGGGCGGGCTGGCTGGTACTCACCCACGGGGTCGGACCGCTGCGCACGTACGGGATCGGCGCCGTCCTGCTCGACCTCGACGACCCGACCAGGTGCCTGGGCAGCCTGCCCGAGCCGCTGCTCCGGGCCGAGCCGAGTGAGCGGGACGGGTACGTGCCGAACGTGGTGTACAGCTGCGGTGCGCTGTGCCACGGCGACAGCCTGACCATCCCGTACGGGATCAGCGACAGCGCCATCGGCTTCGCCCAGGTCTCCATCCCGGCGGTACTCGACGGGATGCGCCCGCCGACCTAGGGCGCCTCGGGTGGCCAGGTCGCGCCGGTGTTTTCAACCGATCGAAGCAGCAGTAGCCAGCAGGGCGAAGGCGGCGACGATCACGGCGACGCGGAGGTAGTGGTAGCGGTCCCACTGGTGCAGCTGCTGCTGCCAGTCGGCGGGCCGGTTCTCCGGGGTCCAGGTCTTGCTCCGGTTGTTGATCGGGACGAGCAGCAGGACCGACATGAGCACGCTGACGATCAGCAGGCCGGCGGCGGTGACGACGAGTCCGGCGCCGCGGTGCTGCCATCCGGCCACGGCCCAGACCGCACTGAGCACGAGCGAGCCGATGTACCAGAACGGCATCAGGGCGCCGAGCATCCGGCCGCCGTGGGCGTGGCCGAGCTGGCTGCTGTCCTCGGGGAGTGCGTCCAGAATCCGGTTCATGATGAAGGCGACGGAGAACTCCACCCCCACCATCAGGCCGACGAGCACGACGGTGACGACCTCAAGTGCGTTGAGCACGGCTACTCCTCAAAAGCTAGCGTTGCTAGATGACCGGGCAACGCTAGCAGTGCCGCTGCTTGATTGTCTAGCGGTGCTAGGATCCGTTCATGTCGGTACGGGAACGTAAGCAGCGCGAACAGGCGGTCCGTGAGCGCCTCATCGTGGCGACCGCCCGCGAAATCGCCGAGCAGCAGGGCTGGGACGCGGTCACCACCCGCCGGCTCGCCGAGCGCATCGAATACAGCCAGCCCGTCCTCTACAGCCACTTCCGCGGCAAACGGGAGATCGTCGGCGCCGTCGCCCTGCAGGGCGCCACCGAGATGGCCGCGGCAATGCGAGCCGCGACCTCCGCCGAGGAGCACCCGCGCGCCCGGGTTGCCGCCCTGGCCCACGCCTACCTCGACTTTGCCGCACGCAACCCGGCGGTCTACGACGCCCTGTTCCAGCTCGACAGCGGTCTGGCGTATGCGCAGGAGGACACCCCGGAGCCGCTGAAGGACGCCTTCGCCGCGATGATGGATTGCCTGCGCCAGGTTGCCGGGGACGGCGTCGACCCGGGGCTGTTTACCGAGGTGTTCTGGGCGTCGCTGCACGGCCTGGCGACGCTGACCCGCGCCGGCCGGCTGCTGCCCGAGTACGCCGAGCAGCGGGTGCAGTTGCTGGTGGACCGGCTCGCCTCGCGGTGATCGCCGGACCCGGCCGTTTCGCCCATCCGGTACCCGGGAAAATCCTCGACTCGGCCTCCGGGCCGGTGGCCTAGAGTGGGGTCGGCCGACCGGGCAGGAGCCGGTGGGCGACAGCCCGGAGAACGGGCCGACCGACCGAGACACAGGGTGGCGAGCGATGGAGATCGACAGCACCAGGCCGTACTGCCTCATCCAGCAGGATGGGAAGGTCTACTACGCCTCGGGGCTGCTGACCACCGGCTGGCTCCTCGACGAAATGCCCCGCCCGGCCGTCACCGCACACCTCGGCGCACCGATCATCTCCATGGTTCCCTACAGCCAGCTGCGCGAGCGCGGGTACCTCACGCACGACGGGAACGAACCGATCCTGTCGCTCGTACCCGACGAGTACCGGGAAGTCGATCTGCTCGACGTCGTTGACTTCGACACCGAGGTCGGGATGGTCGGCGAGCCGGTCTTCACCCCGTCCGACGAAGACTTCGCCCAGGTGCTGTCCCGCATCGTGACCGAGGAGATCCAGCGCGGCGAGGGCTCGAACTTCCTCATCTCGCGCCGCTGCGACGTGGCCATCGCCGACTTCCGGCCGGCCGTCGCGCACGCGATCTTCGGCCGGCTGGCCCGCAACGAGCGCGGCGCGTACATGACGTTCTGCTTCTACGACGGCGAGAAGTACTTCATCGGCGCCTCGCCCGAGCGGCATCTCACCTACCGCGGCGGCACCGTACTGATGGACCCGATCTCCGGCACCCTGCCCCGCAAGGCGCTGCAGAAGCGGGCCGACCTGATGGAGTTCCTGGCCGACGCCAAGGAGATCAACGAACTCTTCCAGGTCACCGACGAGGAACTGAAGATGATGGCCCGCATCTGCGGCAAGGGCGGCATCGTCCGCGGGCCGTTCCTGAAGGAGATGAGCTCGCTCGTCCACACCGAGTACCGGCTGGAGGGGCTGGCCACCATGGACCCGGTACAGGCCTTCCGGGAGTCGATGTACGCGGCCACGATGATCGGCAGCCCGCTGGAGAACGCCGCCCGGGTGATCTACCGGCACGAGAAGGAGTCCCGCCGGTACTACTCCTCGGCGCTCGTCGTGATGGGCCTGGACGAGCACGGCGACGAGTACCTGGACAGCGCGATCACCATCCGCACCATGGAGGTCGACCTCGGCGGGCACGCGGTGATCCGCAGCGGGGCCAGCATCGTGCGCGACTCGGTACCGGAGAAGGAGTGCCTGGAGGTACGCGCGAAGGCAGCCGGGCTGCTCGCCGCCATCGCCTCGCCGCAGACCAACGAGCCGTTCCTCGGGCAGTACCTGGACGAGCGGGTGGAGCAGGTACTCACCGCCCGCAACCGGTACCTGTCGCGCTTCTGGCTGGACCGGCAGAGCGGGCACATCCCCGCCCCGGAGCTGGCCGGCCGCTCGGTACTGATCATCGACAACGAGGACCAGTTCACCGAGATGCTCAAGCACGTACTGGAGCACCTCGGGCTGAAGACGACGCTCTGCGACTACCGGGATCAGAAGATCGACTTCGAGGGCCACGACCTGGTACTCGTCGGCCCCGGTCCCGGCGATCCCAACGAGGTCGAGCACCCGAAGATGGCCCGCAGCCACGCCATCATCGCGGACCTGTTGGCGCGCAAGGCACCGTTCGTCGCGGTCTGCCTCGGACACCAGATCCTCAGCCGCACGCTGGGGCTCACCGTGGTCCCGGTCGACCCGCCGCTGCAGGGCGTGCAGGAGACCGTCGACCTGTTCGGCCGCCGCGAGCCGGTCGGCTTCTACAACACGTTCTTCGCGCTGGTACCCGACCAGGCGCCGGCGGGCGTGGAGATCGCCGGTTCGCCGGACGGTCGGGTGATCGCGCTGCGCGGCGAGCACTTCGCCAGCTTCCAGTTCCACGTGGAGTCGATCCTGACCACCAACTGCGTACCCATCCTGCAGGAGACCCTCACTCGCCTGCTGCGCTGAGCTGCTCGCCCCGGCCGGTCCAGTGCAGGGACAGGCCGGTGGCGGCGCGCTCGGTACGGATCTCCACGAGGGTACCGGCGATGATGGCCCGGTCCAGGACAAGCACGCTGCCGTCCAGCGCGTACGTGGTGCGCTCGCTCACGAACACCGGGCTGCCCGCCTTCTGCGCCAACTGCTTGGCACCGCTGGAATCCAGTACGCCCGGGGTGAGCCGTTCACTCGCCCGGTGTACCACCACGCCGAGCGAGGCCAGTGCGGCGTACAGCGACTCGACCTCGAAGTCCTTGTCCCGCAACGGTTCCGCGTGCGGGGCGGGGATCCAGGAGACCTGGTGGATGGCGGGTCGGCCGGCCAGCAGCCGGATCCGCTCCAGCCGCAGCGCCTTCCCGGTACCCAGCTCGGCCGGTGGATTGCGAAGCAGAGCGCTGACCACCGTCGTGGTGAGCGGGTGGCCCTGCTCGCGCAGGTCGTCGGCGAGGCTGCGCAGCGTACCCAGCTGGTAGGCGGCTTTCGGCTCGGCGACGAAGGTACCCCGACCGGGCTGCTGGCTGAGCAGGCCGTCGGACTCCAGCACGCCCAGTGCCTGGCGCAGCGTGGCGAGCGTGACGGCGTACCGGCCGGCCAGGTCACGCTGCGCGGGCAGGGCGGAGCCGGGCGGGTACTCCCCGGCCCGGATCCGCGCCCCGAGATCCGCCGCAATCGTCTGGTACTTCGGCACGCCTCACCCCACCCCGTCCAACCCCGCGCGCACCTCCCCGACGAGAGCACCGAGCTGTGCCGGGGACGCGCCGTCGAGTACCCGTCGCATCAACGCCGCACCGACGGCCACCCCGTCGGCCCACTCGCCGGCCTGAGCCGCCTGCTCCCGACCGGCGATCCCGAAGCCTAGCAACACCGGCAGATCGGTGAGTGCTTTGAGCTGCGTCGCCAGTACCCGCGCCGAACCGGCCAGCGCGGCCCGCTCGCCGGTCACCCCCATGACGCTGACCGCGTAGACGAAACCCTTGCTGCGCAAGCAGATGCGGCGCAGCCGGTCGGGCGGGGTGGACGGGGCGGCGAGCAGGACGAGCTCGATCCCGGCCGCCCCGGCCGCGTCGGCGAGCTCGTCGGCCTCGTCGACCGGCAGGTCCGGCACGATCAGGCCGGCGAACCCGTGCGCCCGCAGCAGCTCGCAGAAGGGCCCGCAGCCACGGCGTACCACCAGATTCGTGTAGGTGAAGGCGATCAGCGGGATGGTGAGTGCGGTCCGGACCGCCGCGAGATCGGCCAGGATCGTATCCACCGTGGTGCCGCGCGCCAGCGCCCGGTCGGAGGCCTGCTGGATGACGACGCCGTCCAGCATCGGGTCGGAGAAGGGCAGCCCGACCTCTATGGCGTCCGCGCCGGCCGCCTGGCAGGCCAGCAGGTAGCCGGTCCAGTCGGCGGTCACCCCACCGGTGATGTAGGGCACCAGCAGCTTGCGGTCCGCTGCCTGGAAGTGGCTCTGCAGCGTCACTTCTCCTCCATCAGGGTCGGCATGTCCTTGTCGCCGCGGCCGGAGAGGGTCAACAGCACAGTCGAACCCGAAGGCAGTTCGGCGGTACCGGCGGAGCGCAGCACCCAGGCGACCGCGTGCGCCGACTCCAGCGCGCACAGGATCCCCTCGGCCAGCGCCAACCGGTGTACCGCCGCCAGTACCTCCTCGTCGGTGACCGTGACGTACCGCGCCCGCCCCAGGTCTTTGAGGTACGCGTGCTCCGGCCCGACGCCCGGGTAGTCCAGGCCGGCCGAGATCGAGTGCGCCTCGATCACCTGACCATCGTTGTCCTGCAACAGTTGTGAGCGGAAACCGTGCAGGATCCCGGGGGTACCGTTGGTCAGCGCGGCCCCGCCGGCCGCCTCGACGCCGACCAGTTTCGCCGGCGTGTCCACGAATCCGGCGAAGGTACCGGCCGCGTTCGACCCGCCACCGACGCAGGCGACCACGTAGTCGGGCGTACCGGTCGGCAACTCGGCGGCGCACTGGGTACGCGCCTCGTCCCCGATCACCCGCTGGAACTCGCGCACCATCCACGGGTACGGGTGCGGCCCGAGTACCGAGCCGAGGCAGTAGTACGAGTCGTCGACGGCGCTCACCCACTGGCGCAGCGCCTCGTTGCACGCGTCCTTCAGCGTGCGGCTGCCGGTGCCAACCGGTACCACCTCGGCGCCGAGCATCCGCATCCGGTGCACGTTGAGCGCCTGCCGCTCGATGTCCCGTTCGCCCATGAAAACGGTGCAGCGCATGCCGAGCAGCGCGGCGGCGGTGGCCGTGGCGACGCCGTGCTGGCCGGCCCCGGTCTCGGCGAGCAGCCTGGTCTTGCCCATCCGGTGCGCCAGCAGCGCCTGCCCGAGCACATTATTGATCTTGTGGGAGCCGGTGTGCGCCAGGTCCTCGCGCTTGAGCAGCAGGGTGATGCCGAGTTCGGTGGAGAGCCGCCAAGCCGGGGTGAGTGCCGTGGGTCGCCCGGCGTACACCCGCAGCAGCCGGTCCAGTTGCTGGCGGAAGTGCGCGTCGGCCCACGCCTCGCGGAACGCCGTGGCCACCGCCTCGCAGGCCGGGATCAGTGACTCGGGGACGTACCGGCCGCCGTACTCGCCGAAGCGCCCGCTGCTCGTCGGCTCCCGCATCGCCGAGGTGGGGACGACGCTTGGCCGGGGCGGGCTCAGGATGAGATCCACGTAGCCTCCAACTGTTCTAGAACTCTTGGTCGGAGTCTGCCACAGATTTCCGAAGAGTTCTAGAACAGTTGGTGATGAGTCGGGCCGGGCCAGCAGGCTCAGTGGGCGGCCAGGTACTCCTCGGCAAGACCCTTGGGGGCCTGGGCCAGCCACGCCTCGGTGATCAGCTCCTCCAGCTCGGCCGGCCCGATCGCGTCCAGCCGGACCAGTACCGCGGAGTACCCGCTGAAGTGCGGAGTGGTGAAGTAGACGCCCGGGTCGTCGGCCAGCAGCGCGTCCTTGGCGCCCAGGTCGGGGGTACGGGCGGCCAGGATCGGACCGTCCGGCGCGTCTTCACCCAGCGCGTCCCGGTCGACCTGGCGCAGCGGTCGCTCCCAGACCACCGGCTTGTCATAGATTCGGAAATCCAGCCGGCCGTCCCGGTCCTCGCGTTCGGTGGTCTCCGGCAGAGCCAAAGCCAGCCGGCGTACATCCGCCCAGGTCGCCATACCCGAAACCTTACGGCCATCGGGCTAACTCCACGTAATTTGCGCGTCGAGTGGCATGATTTGCAGGGCATAGCACGATTTGTCGGGTCGCGGCGGTGACCTGCCCCGAGATCAGAGCCAGCCCTCGAGCGAGGCGAGGAAGCCGGCGAAGTCGTCGCGATGGATGCAGTGCCCGGCACCCGGTATGACCTGGACGTCAAAGCCGCGCTCGCGCAGTATCGCCGCGGTCGCGCCGTCCACCAGGTGGCTGGGGTCGGCGAGCTGGACCAGTGACGGCACTGCCGCCGTTGCCGGCAGCAGGTCGGTACCCCCCAGCTTGACCCGGGCCACCGTGGCGGCGCGGTCGAAGCGGCTGAAGCCGAGCACTTCGGCGGCGATATCCGCCGCGCTCCATCGCGGATTGCCGGCGCTGATCGATGCCGGGGTCGCCTGGTCGGCGTAGTCGCCCAGCGGATCGTTCCCGGGACCTGCTCCCGGGGGGAGCCGGAACGCCGGGTCGACGTAGACCGCGCGCGCCGGGCGTAGCCGGTCGATGGCGAGCGACAGCGCCAGGCCGCCGAGCGAGTGCCCGATCGCCAGCTCGGCGCCGGCCGGCAGGCTCTCGACGAGATCGTCGGCGTACCCGGCCGGCAGGTACCCGCCGTCCGGCGAGCGCGGGCTCAGGCCGTGCCCGCGCAGGTCCGCCG
The DNA here is from genome assembly GCA_963850915.1 of uncultured Actinomycetota bacterium. Taxonomy (GTDB): domain Bacteria; phylum Actinomycetota; class Actinomycetes; order Mycobacteriales; family Micromonosporaceae; genus CAVTWH01. The sequence continues at coordinate 344,374 of CAWKND010000014.1, read as the reverse complement.
CGAGTACCCGGTAGCCGCGCCGTACCAGCACGGGGATCAGCGCCTGCCAGGTCCCGCTGTCGCCCATCAGCCCGTGGATCAGCAGCGCGAGCCGGTCCCCGGTACCGGTCGACGCCACGTGCAGCCGCACGGCAACCCCTATCCGACAGTGATCGTGGTGCGTAGCGGGCGGTCGGCGATGCTGCGCGCCGCCTCGACCGTGTACTCCCCCGGGACGGTACGCCAGCCGCCGTCCCAGATCTGGAAGGCCCGCTCGGGCAGCTCGACGGTGGCGGTCACGGTCTCGCCCGGCGCCGCGGTGACGGTGGCGAAGCCGGCCAGCCAGCGAGCCGGTCGCTCCGCGTCGGGCGTGGTGGGCGCCAGGTAGACCTGGACGACCTCACGCCCGGGGCGGGAACCGTTGTTGGACAAGGAAACCGTCACTGTCCGCCCGTCCACGGAGACGCTGTCGTACCCCCAGGTGGTGTACCCCGAGCCGTGGCCGAACGGGTACCGGGGCGCGACGCCCGCGCGCTCGAAGGCGCGGTACCCGATGAACACGCCCTCGGCGTAGTCGAGTTCCCCGTCGACCGGGGTTGTCGACAGCACCGGGCAGTCCGCCGCGACGACCGGCCAGGTGGTGGGCAGCCGGCCACCCGGCTCGGCGGCGCCCAGCAGGACGTCGGCCAGGGCGGCACCGGCCTCCTGCCCCGGGAACCAGCTGAGCAGCACGGCCGGCACCTCGTCGGCCCAGGGCAGCTCGACCGGCGAGCCGGAGTTCACCACCACGATGGTTCGCGGGTTGGCCGCCACCACCCGGCGTACCAGCTCGTCCTGCCGGCCGGGCAGGGCCAGGGAGGTACGGTCGAAGCCCTCCGACTCCACCTCTTCGGTGGTACCGACCACGACCACCGCGACGTCACTGGCGCCGGCCACCCGGGCCGCCTCGTCCAGCAGTACCTCCTCGTCGACGGTCGGGGCGGCGTAACCGAGGGTCACCGTGATCACGGCGAAGCCCTCGGGCAGCATCACCTGCTGGCGAAGATTCACCTCGACGCTCTCGCCGGCCGCCAACTCGACCGGGACACGCTGCTCCGGCGGCGCGAGGAACAGCACCGCGAAGTCGGTGGTGTCCGGCCAGATCCCGTCGTCGAAGACGGGCTTGCCGTCCACGGTGAGGGTGAACTGGCCGACGCCCCGGATGGAGAGCTGGTGCGTACCGGCCTCGGTGGTGGTCAGCCGACCGGAGATGTCCACGGTGGACACTGTCTCCGGGGTCACGCCGTCGGGCATGTCCATCCACACGCCGGCCCCGGTACGCAGCGGGGTCTGGTGCAGCACAACACCTTCGGCATCACGGAACGTCGCGGTCAGCTCCGTCCACAGTGGACCACCGGCTGGCGGCAGCTTGGTCCGCGGGTCGGTACCCATGGCGTAGGTCAGTTGTACGTCCGACGGCAGTGCCGCGGTGAGCCCGTCGAGCGGGGAGACCACGTGATCCGGGAAGACCACGGCACTTCCGCCACCGAGTACCCGCGCCTCGCGCGCCGCCAGCCCGATCAGCGCGACGCTGCGCAGCGCACCCGCGTCCAGCGGCAGCACACTGTTCCTGTTCTGCGCCAACACGAAGGAGCGGGTCGCCACCTCGCGGGCGAGCGCGTCGCCGTCGATCGGGGCCGGCCGCTGCTCGGGCGCCACCGCGGGAGCCACCCCGGCCAGCGCACCGACCCGGGCGGCCAGCCGCAGTACCCGGCGTACCTGCTCGTCGATGATCTCCGGCGCCACCTTGCCGTCGCGTACCGCCTCGACCAGCCACCTGCCCCACGGGCTGCCGGCGCCCGGCATGGCCAGGTCCAGCCCGCCGTTGGCGTCGCCGATGGTGTCCCGGGCCGCGAACCAGTCCGACACGATCACCCCGTCGAAGCCCCACTCGCCTTTCAGGACACCGTTCTGCAGCTCGTCGTGCGCGGTCATGGTGGTGCCGTTGACCGCGTTGTACGCGGCCATCACGCCCCACGCCCCGGCGTCCCGGACGACCGTCTCGAACGGGGCCAGGTAGAGCTCGCGCAGCGCGCGCTCGCCGACCTTGGCGTTGACGGTGAACCGGTCGGTCTCCGAGTCGTTGGCGACGAAGTGCTTGACGGTGGTACCCACGCCCTGGTCCTGGACGCCGGCCACGTAGCCGGTACCGATGGCGCCGGTGAGCAGCGGATCCTCGGAGTAGCACTCGAAGTGCCGGCCGCCCAGCGGGGTGCGGTGCAGGTTCACCGTCGGGGCCAGCAGCACATGTACCCCCTTGCGCCGGGCCTCCTGGCCGAGCAGCTGCCCGGCGCGCCGGGCCAGCGTCGGGTCCCAGGTGGCGGCCAGCGCCGTCGGGCTGGGCAGTGCGATCGAGGTGTCGTCGGCGGCCCAACGGGTACCGCGTACACCGATCGGGCCGTCCGAGACGACCAGCGAGGCGAGTCCGATTTCGGGTACCGCCGGCACGGTCCAGGAGTCCTGCCCGGACAGGATGAGTACCTTCGTCTCCAGGTCGAGCGCGGCCAGTGCCGCGTCGATCGCGGTCTCGTGGTCGCTGCGCAGCGCGGACATGTGTCCTCCCGGTCCCCTGGCGCGGGCGCCGGTTCGACGCTCCGCGCAACCTACCTACCGAGCACTCGGTAGGTAGGGAGATTTATTTGTAACATGCACTATGGCCAAGCTCAATACCGCGGCATCCCCGCCTAGCGCAGCGCCGTCCCGGCGCCGGGCAAATCCGGAGCAACGTCGCGCCGAGATCCTCGCCGCCGCGCTGGAGATCTTCGCCGAGCGGGGGTACCGGGGCGCCTCGCTCGCCGTCGTCGCCGACCGGGTCGGCCTGACCCAGCAGGGTCTACTGCACTACTTCCCGACCAAGGACGCGCTGCTCATCGAGGTGTTGCGGCTGCGCGACCGGCTCGACACGCAGAACCTCGGGGAGCCGGCCGAGCCACGCCGGATCACCGACCTGCGGCGGCTGATGGAGTACAACGCCAGCCAGCCCGGCCTGGTGCAGTCGTTCACCGTGCTGTCCGCCGAGAGCGTCACCGAGGGGCACCCGGCGAAGGAGTTCTTCACCGACCGGTACGCGGCGGTACGGGCCAGGCTCGCGGAGATGCTGCGCGCCGAGTTCGGCGACCAGTTGCCCGCCGGGATCACCCCCGAGCAGGGCGCGGCGCTGCTGGCGGCGGTGATGGACGGGGTACAGCTGCAGTGGCTGCTCGCCCCCGACGAGATCGACATGCCGGCGCTGGTGCTCGCATTCGTTGCGCTGCTTCGCAATCCCGCGCCCTGACCGCTGGTGGCGTCAGCCGCGCGGAAAGGTCGGCTGCCAACCCAGTTCGGCCGCGGCCTTCGCGGTACTCCACCGGCCGGCCGTCCGGTCGCCCGAGATCGTGAAGACGGAGAACCCCCGGCGGTACCGCAGCGCCGCGTGGATCGCTTGCGCCACATCGGTTCCCGCGGTCGCGTCGATGGGGGTACCGGCCGGGTCACGGCGCAGCAGCGGCGGCTGGGGCAGTCCCCACGCCGGCCACACCGAGTCCGGCGTCGGCAGCGCCAACCGGAGCACCGTGACCGACAGCCCCCACTCCGCGACCGCTGCCGCGCACACGCTCTCCCCCAGGCGCTTCGTCAGCCCGTACGGGTCGGTGGCGTCCGGGACCGTCTCCTCGTCGAGTACCCGCCCGTCCAGGTCGGCGAAGACCGAGAGGCTGCTCAGGTGTACCGCGTGCGGTACCCCCGCGGCGTGCGCGGCCAGCAGGGTCAGGTGCACCGACTTCACGTTGACGTCGAAGGTGTCCGCCGCGCCGGCCGGCTCGTCCCAGTCGTGCCGCCCCATCGCGGCGTGCACAACAGCGTCCATGCCCGGCGTGGCGTACCGCAGATCCTCGTAGTTCGTGGCGTCCCCGGGGTGGTACTGCACGCCCTCGACGGCGGGTGCCCGCCGATCCAGTACCCGTACCTCGTGGTGCCGGCTCAGCAGCGGAAGCACGAGGGTACCCACATAGCCACTGCCACCCACCACAAGGATCCGCATCAATCGATCCTCGCACCCGCGCGGGAAGCATGAGCGAATTAACAAATCAACCTGGTGGCCCACCACATGCAGGCACAGACCGTACTGCGCCGGCTGGATGACGCCAACCGGCTGTGGCGCGCGCTGGAAGAGGTTGCCGCACAACAGAAGCTGGCCGAGCGTACGGTGTACGCGCTCTACCCGGCCGTTCTCGGCCTGCGGGTACGCCGATCCCTCTACCCGAAGGACGCGGAGCTCGAGGTCGGAACAGCCAACCGTGACCTACGGCTGATGGTCGCGGCCGAACTGTTGGTACCGCACGGCCAGACCCGCGGCCGCTACTACCTGGCTACGCCCGCGCTGCGCGAAGTCCACGCCCACGTGGCCCGAGCTCGGCCGCCGCTACGCGATCCCTACGCCGCAACCTAGAACTCGCGGGCCCGGCGTAGTGCGGACGGGCGGCCGTCGGGGTCGGCGATCAGCCGGTACAGCGGGTCGGCGAGTGCCGTGGTGCTGCGGGACAGGTGCGGCGGGGCGTACCGGCGCAGCCGGCCGACCGGGCGTGGTCCCTGGCTCGCGCCCCGGTACCAGTCGTCGAGCCGCTGTGCCGCCTGCGCGTACGCCTCGAACATGCCGGTCGCCGAGTGCAGATCGGTGTCCTCGCCGTCGGCCCGGTCCAGATGCTCGCGCCCCAGTCGCAGCCGCAACTCGCGCCCGAAGCCGGTACCCCCGTCCGCCTCCACCACCGCGCAGGACAGCTCGGAGTCGTGTGTCCACGACCGCAGGTTCACGTTGTCCGAGCCGACGCTGGTCCAGGTGTCGTCGATGACGCAGACCTTGGCGTGCACATAGATCGGGGTACCCAGGCGGTTCTCGATGCCGTAGACGGCGAACCGGTCCGGGGCCGCCGCCGCGATGGTCGCCATCGCCCGCTTGCGCCCCAGGCTCTGCGCGGCCCCGGTCAGCCCGTCGGTGTCCGGATGCATGGGTACCACGCCGATCAGCCGCAGTTCGGGCCGTTTGCTCAACACAGCCGCGAAGAGTTCAGCGATCTCAGCCGACCACAGGTACTGGTCCTCCACGTAGATCAGCTCGCGGGCCCGCCCCAGCGCGTGTTGGTAGGCCCGGGCGATGCTGCGCTCGCCCTGTTTCGCGAACGGGAAAGCGTGCCGCCGCATCGGGTAGGTGCGCAGTACCTGCACCAGCAGGTCACCCCGGGGCGCCGGGTCGGGTAGCTGCTCGGGCAGCGGGTCGGCGTGCGTGTCCTCCCGCCGCAGGGTGTCGAGGATCCGGTGGAAAGGGTTGCGGGTCAACGGACTCGGGTCGCACCAGCGCTCGCGGAAGGTCGCCTCGACATCACCGACGGCGGGTCCCCGGACGGCCAGCTGTACGTCGTGCCAGGGTGGGCGGGGGCCGTACGCGTCGGCGATCTCCAGTGGCTGGGCGTCGCCGTGGTGGTGCTCGTCATCCCGCCGGCTGTGGCACAGATCGATGCCGCCGACGTACGCGACATCCCGCTCGGGCCGGCCAGGATGGCGCAGTACCACCATTTTCTGGTGGTGCGAGCCGCCGGTGCGTACCCGCATGTCGCGCAGGCACTCGCCGCCCGCCGCGTTGATCTCGTCACCGAGGTGGTCGTTTTCGGCGGCGCTGAACTGCAGCCGGTCCCAGTGCGAGCGCCAGATCAGCCCCTTCACCACCACACCGCGCTGCGCCGCCGCGCAGAGTACCCGGGAGATCTCGCTGCCCGGCCCGTCCAGCCGCTCGTCCGGGTCGCCTCGCCAGTCGGTGAACAGCAGCAGGTCACCGCGGACCATGGCGGTGATGTTGGCGAGCAGCTCGGTGAAGTAGTCGGCGCCGTGGATCAGCGCGCGCACCTCGTTACCCGCGGTGTACGCGCACCCGTCCGGATTACGGTCGTCGATCGCCGTATCCGGATTGCCGCGCTCGCGCGCGGTGAGGAACCAGTCGGTCGCCAATTGGCGCACCGTCGTGTCATCGGCCACCCCACATCCTTACCCCGTGTCGGGTACCGGTGAAACCTCAGCCGGCGTGCAGTACGCCGCGGGCCAGGTCGTCGCAGTCGCCGCGGCCCACCTGGTAGTAGAGGTCACGCAGGCCACGGGACGGGTCCGCGCCGACGGCCTCGTGCAGCCGGGTGCGGTAGTACTCGTAGCTGCGCAGCGCCGCCACCTGGTTACCGGCTCCGCTGTGCGCGCGTACCAGGATCTCCACCGGCCGCTCGCGCAGCGGCTCGAAGCGGACCAGCTCCTCGGCTTCGGCGATGACGCCGGCCGTCTCGCCCCGGTAGAGGCGCAGTGCCAGGTGCCGCTCGGTCACCTCGGTCAGCTGCTGGTTGAGGCCGGCGATGTCGGTCTGCAGCTCACTGCTGAGCGTCGCGCCCTCGCCCACCCGGCCGCGCCACAGCCGGCGCGCCCGGCCCAGCTGCTCCAGCGCACCGTCGAGGTCACCCCGGCGCAGCGCGGCGTCGCTGCGTACCCCGAGGTCGCGGAAGACGGTGCTGTCCAGCTCGCCGTCGCGTACCGACAGCCGGTAGCCGCCCTGGTGGCCCGGGCCGGCCCGCCAGGTGGAGAGCCGGCCGCCGAGCGCCGGCGCGGACCGGCGCAGCACGGTACGCAGGGTGGCGGCGTAGCTACGCAGGTTGGCCGGGGCGGATGCCGGTGGCCGGTCCCACAGCGCCCGGCTGAGCTGGTCGTAGGTGAGGACGGTGTCGGCCCGGAACAGCAGCGCGAGGGCGAGCGCCTGCACCATCGGCACGGCCAGCGCGCCTTCGTCGGCTCCGGCAACACCCGCTCCCGCCACATACAACGGACCAAGAATCAGAAACAGCATCGTGTATCAGCTCCCCGCACCCGATCCCCACAACCGATGCGAACGCCGAAATCCTAGCGTCCCCGTCGATGGCCGGAAGCCCGGATTCGCCGGTGGGACAACGGTTTTCGACGATTGCCGGCACATTGCCGGTCAGCGACCCAACCTGGGTACCCCGCCGTGCACTACTAGTGGGTGGAGAGCAGCCCCGGCGCCGCTCTCCCAGGAGGGGTGATGACCATTACGGATCGGTACGCCGTCGGGTCCGCCGATGGGTTCGTCGCGGTACTGCGGCCACACCTGCGTACCGTCACCCAGGTCGCGCGCCGGTTCGCTCCGGTGGCGGAGGCCGACGACGTGGCACAGGAGGCGCTGCTGGCGGCGTGGCGCTACCGCACCGGGTACGACCCCGGCCGGGGCAGCTTCCGGGCCTGGCTACTGGCGATCGTGGTCGCCGAGTGCCGCCGGGCCGGCCGCCAGCACCGCCGTCGCGAGCACACGTTCGAGACCTTCGCCGCCAGCGAGTACCGCGACGGTACCGAGCCGACAACTCCGGGACCCGAGGAGCGCACCTCGCTCGCGGTGATTGAACAGGCCATTGCGCAGTTGAGTCCCCGGCAACGCGACGTGGTCGGCCTCTACTACTTCGTCGACCTACCGGTCGAGGAGGTGGCGACCGTACTCGGGTTGTCCACCGGAACCGTGAAATCGACGCTCGCGACGGCCCGCGAACGAATTCGGCGACTACTGGAAGGCGCGCGGTGACAACCATGGACGTGGACCGGATTCTCCGCCAGTCCGGCGCACAGTGGCGCGCCCGTAACGCAGATCCCGTTGCCATTCCGCACTTCGAGGAGAGCCCGATGAGTCAACCCCGGCGGTACCCCCGGCTGCTCGCACCCGTGGCGGTCGCGGCCGCGGTCGCGGTGATCGCCGCCGGTGTCGGCATCGCGGTGATCGTGTCCCGGTCACCGGGCGGCGCCCCGGTCGCGGGCAGCACGGTGTCCGCCGCACCGACCGGCGCCACATCGGCCAGCCCGCCGGCGACTGCGCCGTCCAGCTCGGCGGCGCGCCCAGCCGACTGCGTCGGTACCCAGATGACCGTGACGATCGTTGCCGCCGGACCTGTTCACGACGTCGAGAACGTCGTGGTGGTCCTGCGCAACACCAGCCAGAGTCCGTGCTGGCTGGGCGGGCTGCCGCTGGTCTCCGGGGAGCTCGCCGACGGGAGTACCCGGTCGCTGCCGTTCAACGCCTCCACCGACCCCGGGTTCGCCGATCCCGGCCCGGTGCAGGGTCCCGGCGTGGTACCCGCGGGCGGCTGGGGCGGGCTCCACCTCACGTTCAACACCCGCTGCACACCGACCCAGCACTACACCAAACTGCTCATCCCACTCGGGGGCATCCTCGCCGAAATCCCCTACCCCAAAGAGTTCACCCTCGGCTGCCCGCTCGACGAGGCGATCGCCGGCCCGATCGCCGACCCTAACAACGTGCTCGGCAACTGACCGGTGCGGAGCTGGTACAGCGCCGGGCGCAGATGAGAGGAAAAGCCGGTCGGAGCCGCGGTTCACGTCTTAGGGTTGCCGCTTGCAAATCTTCGAGGAAAGGCGGCGACGGGCATGATCGGGAACACGACGAACGGCGGCGGGACCGTTGATCAGCCGAGGCAAGGGCAGTGGCTGAAGGGGTTACGTGAGGGCTATGCCGATCTCGGCGATGTGCGGTTGCATTACGTGGAGACAGGTGAGGGGCCGCTGGTGGTCCTGCTGCACGGCTTCCCCGAGTTCTGGTACGGCTGGCGGCGGCAGATCGAACCGCTCGCGGCGGCGGGGTACCGCGTCGTCGTACCGGACATGCGGGGCTACAACCTGTCGTCGCGGCCGGCCGAAATCGAGGCCTACGACACCGATAAGCTCGCCGCCGACGTCCGTGGTCTGATCCGCGAACGCGGTGCGGAGTCCGCGCTGCTGGTCGGTCATGACTGGGGTGGGACCGCCGCCTGGGTCACCGCGATGAATCATCCGGAGGTGGTGGACCGGCTGGTGATCCTGAACGCCGCCCACCCGCGGAAGCTGTCGCAGGGGCTGCACCACCCGGGCCAACTCAGGAAGTCGTGGTACTTCTTCTTCTTCGACCTCCCGGACCTGCCGGAGAACGTGGTCCACGCCAATCGCTGGCATTTCTTCCGGCACTTCCTGCACGACGCCAACCCGGCTTACACGCCGGAGGAGATCGACCGCTACATCGAGGCGTGGTCCCAACCGGGCGCGGCGACCGGAATGATCAACTACTACCGTTCGTCGGTACGGACGCCGCCCAAGCAGGCGGAAGCGGCCCTTCGCCCCGTCGACGCTCCCACCCTCGTCATCTGGGGCCAGGAAGACAATTACCTCGGCCCGGAACTCGCCGAGCCCGACCACGACGACGTACCCAACCTCGACCGCGTCGAGCGGCTGCCAGCGTCGCACTGGGTCCACCACGACGCGGCAAACCAGGTCAACCAACTCCTCGCCGACTTCTTCGCCCCCGCCATGTCGGGTCAGAACCGGGCGACAGGCTGAGTTCACGCCCAGGCGCAAGAAGCGCTCACACGCAAGAAGGACAGCATGAGCAGTTCGTTGTCGATGGATGTCTTCAACAGTGGCTACAAGCCGATACCTGGTGGACCGGGGTGGGATGACCGCACCCCGGCCACCTGGCCGGCCAGCACGTCGACGCTGATCTCCGGTGAACGCGACGCGGTACTCGTGGACGCGCTGCTCACCACCGACGAGGGAGAGCGGCTGGCGACGTGGGTGCGCGATACCGGCAAGCAGCTCAACGCGGTCGTCGTCACCCACGGACACGGCGACCACTTCTTCGGGGCCGGACCATTACTGAACGCCTTCCCCGATACGCCGCTGATAGCCGGTGATCAACAGGTCGTCGACGACGCCCGGGCCGACGCCACCCCGGAGCACCTGGCGTTCTGGAACTCCTGGTTTGCTGGACAGTTCTCGCAGTCTCCGGCGGTGCCCGCCCTGACCGACGCAGACGCACTCGACCTGGAGGGCCACGCCATCCGGTTGCGCGCGATCGGCCGCGCCGACGCCGGCGTACTCAACACGATCGTGCACGTGCCTGACCTGCGGGCCGTCTGCTCCGGTGACATCGCCTACAACAACATCCACATGTGGCTGCGGAACTCGACGCCCGAATCCCGGCGGGCCTGGCTGGCGTCCCTGGACGCGGTCGCCGCTCTCCGGCCGACCACGATCATCACCGGGCACCGCGATCCCGACGCGCCCGACGACGACGCGGCCCGGGTACTCGACCAGTCGCGCCGCTACCTCGAGGACTTCGACCAGGCGGTGGCCAACGCCGGTACGGCTGCCGAAGTGATCGACGTGATGCTCACCAAGTATCCCGACCACGGCAACAGGTACACCCTGTTCGTCGCGGCAGCCAGCCAGTTCCCGTCCTAGCTCGCATATACCGACCGGATGGTCCAGCCACAACTAGGCGCGACCGGGTGGCTCTGTGGTGAGCCACCCGGTCGCGCCGTCCAGCGGTACAGCTAGCGCAGCGAACGGAATCCGGCCCGTACCTCGTCGGCGAAGATCTCCGGCTCCTGCCAGGCCGCGAAGTGGTTGCCCCGATCCACCTCGTTGAAGTAGACGAGGTTGTCGTACGCCCGCTCGGTCCACGACCGCGGCGCCTGGTAGATCTCGCGTGGGAACACGCTGACCGCCGCCGGTACCGTGACGCCCTTGACGTCGAAGAAACCCAGCTTGTTCTCCCAGTACAGCCGGGCCGACGACACCCCGGTATTGGTCAACCAGGTCAGCGTGATGTTGTCGAGTACCTGGTCGCGGGTGAGCCCGTCAACCGGCTCTCCGTCCACGAAGGCTTGGCTGATGTCGTCGTAGCTGCGCGCGTCGTGGTCCAGCATCCAGGCAGCCAGGGCGATCGGCGAGTCGGCCAGCCCGTAGAGCGTCTGCGGGCGCAGTTGCATCTCCACCGCGTAGCCGATTCCCTTGGTGAACAGGAAGTTCAGCTGGTCGTACGCCCGGTTCTCGTCCGGTGTCAGCCCGTCCGGCCGCGATTCGTGGTCGCCGAGCACATTGGCGGTTACCGCCTTGGACACGTCGGGTGGCACCGTGCCCGGCATGTTGGAGTGGATGCCGAGCAGCTCCGGTGGGGCCTGTACGCCCATCAGGTCGGTGACGATCGCACCCCAGTCGCCGCCCTGCGCCACGAACCGCGGTGTAGCCGAGCCGCCGCATCAGCTGGGTCCACGCGCGGGCCGTGTGGTCGGGATCCCAGCCGGTACTGGTCGGCTTGCCGGAGAACCCGTACCCCGGCAGGGACGGGATCACCACGTCGAACGCGTCCTCGGCCTTGCCGCCGTACGCCGTGGGATCGGTCAGCGGGCCGATCACGTTCAGCATCTCGACGACCGAGCCGGGCCAGCCGTGGGTGAGGATCAGTGGCAACGCGTCCGGGTGCGGCGATCGCACGTGGATGAAGTGGATGTCGAGCCCGTCGATCTCGGTGGTGAACTGGGGCAGCGAGTTCAGTTTCGCCTCACACGCCCGCCAGTCGTACTCCGCCGCCCAGTAGCGCGCGAGCGCCTCCATGGTCGCCGACTGCACACCCTGGCTGTCGTCGGGCACCGTCTCCCGATCGGGCCACCGGGTGTCCTCGATTCGGGTGCGCAGCGCCTCCAGCTGCGATTCGGGAATCTCCACCGTGAACGGCCGGATCTCTGCCGTTGCGGTCGTGCCAGCCATGCGGATCTCCTCTCGGCCTCCGGGTTTGTACCCGGCCGCGCGCGACGCTACTCCGGCACGGGTTTGCCCGCGGGCCAACGCCGAACTGCGCGGTGACCGGCCTACTTCCCTTATCTACCAGGGCTCCCAGCTTTACCAGGCTCCCAGCTTTACCAGGCTCCCAGCTTCACCAGGCTCCCAGCTTCACCAGGCTCGCAGCTTCACCAGGCTCGCAGGGTGGTCGCGTCGTGTGCCCGGATCCGTACCCCCAGTCGGTTGGCGGTGGCGACCAGCACCACGGCCCGCTCGTCGGCCCACGCGTCCAGCACGATGCGTACCGATCGGCCGGTCCGGCGTACCTCGGCCGGGGCCGGGTTGACCAGGAGCGGGCGCCAGCGCTGGTACTCGGGGCTGTCGGCCAGCGCGCGCAGCGCCTCCCGGGGGGTGATCGGGCGCAGTTGCCGCCAGCCGCCGGCCAGCTCCGGGGTGAGCGCGAAGACGCCGCCGGTCACGGCCAGAGCGATACCCAGAGCCACAAGCGGGGGTACCCGCGCGGTCAGGTCCAGTGCCACGGCGAGCCCCTCGGCCGCGAAGAGCGCCTTGGTACCGTGCTCCCGCAGTACCAGCCGCTCGCGGGCGATCTGCGCACCGAAGCAGCCACACGGGATCGCGCCCCGATGGCGGTACCCGACGGCGAGCAGCTCCACACCGCCGACCGCGAGTACGACGAGTACGCCACCGAGCCGGCTGAGTACCGGCACGAGCAGCAGCCCCGCGACCACCACATCACCGGCGATGTAGACATACCCGGGTACCCGTGGCCACACCGTGCGCAGCAGCGTCTGGCCGGCGTCCCCGCGGGTACGGGTCTTCGCCGCCGCGGCGAGTACCAGTTGCACAGCGAGTGCGCCGGCCAGCACGCCGATCACGGCCGGGACGCCAGGTACATCATGTGGCTGCTCTCGGTGTAGCTCGGGTTGCTCATGTCGGCGTCGACGTTGGGCCAGCTGCTGGTGTTCTTGCAGCTCTTGCAGACGCCCTCCTCGGCCATCTGCCACATCAGCGTCGGCCCGACGTCGGCCGGCGAGTTGTAGCAGGTCTCCGCGTCCCAGCCCTGGCTGCCGAAGGTACCGCAGGCGGCGCACGGCTCGTGCTCGCTGGACCAGATGCTGTAGCACCAGTACGTGCTGCTGCTGGCCCCGAGCGAGCTGCAGTTCTTGGCCGACGAGCCGGGGTTGCAGTAGAGCCCGGGGTAGAGCGGGTAGGTGCCGTTCCACTCGTAGCTGCCGACGTAGTTGGCCCAGCCGTTCCAGTACGCGGTGCTCAGGTTGACCGCGGACTCCAGCGACAGGTAGACGTCCAGGCGCCCGTTGGTCGGCAGCTCCAGTGACGCGACGCCCGCCCAGACACCGAACATAGCCGAGCAGAACGCGCTGGCGTCCGCCGAACCCATGGCCGCCGTACCGTTGAGCCGGCTCTGCGTGGGCTCGCTGTTGGGTACCAGGTAACGCACCCCGTAGTCCCAGCCCGACCGCAGTTCGGCGGTACCGCCACTGGCCGTGATCAGGTGTGTCGCCACCGGCGAAGGGTTGAAGTAGCGCAGGTAGAACACGCCGGTACCGAACTTGGACTTGGCGCTGGAGGCCACATTCTGGATCAGGTTGTCCGTGTCGAAGCCGTAGCTGGCTCCCATGTCACACTCCTCTACTCGAAGCCGCTACAGTGCCCGCGCCGACGCGATGTCGGACGCGACAAAGGAAACCAGGGAGCCGTCCACGTCGTGTACCGCGACCGGACCCTCATTTGCCTGCAGGTAAACAGTTCCCGTGCTCGGTGCCACCCAGACCAGGCGGAACATCGCGTCGGAGTGCCAGCGGTCCAACACATCCAGCGTGTCCGCGTCGTGTACCCACACCCCGCCGGTGATCCCCGACTTGTCCAGCACGTAGATCCGGCGCCGCGTCTGGTCGACCGCCGCCGGTGCACCGAGTGAGTCGGCGGCGCCCGTGAAGAGCGTGGAGGTACGCAGGGTGCGCTTGGCCACCAGCTTGCCGGAGTTCGCGTCGACCGTGGCCAGGTACTGCCGGCTCGCGTCGACCACGGCCACCGTGTCCGGTCCGGTACTGAGCACCGTCGAGGGGTACGGCCGGGCGGTCTGCTTGGTGACGCTGTGCAGCCCGATCGCTGCCGTCGTCCGCGTACCGGAGCGCTGCTGGATCAGCAGGTCGCCGGCCTGGGTGAGCAGGTAGGCCCGGCCCGCCGGGTCGACGTGCTTGAGGTGGACATGCCCGTTCGGGGTCCAGGTGCTCGCCTTGTTCACCGAGCGCGAGCCGGCGGAGGAGACGCTGGTCCCCTGCGCCCCGTGCTGGAGCAGCAGTACCTTCCCGCCGGTGTGCGCCAACTCCAGGCTGGTACCGAGCGGAACCGCTTGCGGGGCAACGGAACTGAGCTGTGCACCGGTCAGGTCGAACACCTCGGTACCCTGGTGCGCCGCCCAGGTCAGGCTGGCCACCTGGCCGAGGGTGCCGTCCGGGCGCTGCTTGGTGACCGTCTTCCCGGTGGGCGTACTGGCGAACGCGGTACCCACCACGGCGATCGAGCCGTCCGACGGGTCCACGGACAGCAGCAGGTCAGGCTCGGCCGGCCAGGCGAACGGCCCGGTGAAACTCTTGTGTACCAGGCCGGTAGCGGCGGCGTAGACGGTCACCTGGGTGTGCCCGCCGGCGACCGCGGTGGCGTCGACGATGTACTGCCCGTCAGCCGAGCGGCCGATCGCGTGGTGCAGCCCGCCGATCCGGGTCACCTGGGTGGCGTCCGGCGCGAGTGCCTGCGCGAAGTACCCGTCCTCGGTGTCCGAGCCGCCGAACAGCCAGAGCACATCCGTTCCCGGGTACGCGGCCGCGTCGCCGGCAGCGTCCGGAGCGGCGAACGCGCGGGTCGCCGGTACGGTGACCAGCATGGAGATGGCCGCACTTCCAGCCACGCCACGCAGCAGTTGCCGGCGGGACACCGAGGTGTGTCCGACCTGAGGTAACAGTTCGTGCGGTTTCCGCTTTCCTCTGAGTGCCATCAGCTCCCCGTTCTCATGGACCGGTCGATGTCGATTGATCTCGACCTCGCTGGCCACAAGTTACGGGCGGAATGCACGCCGAATGCACGTCGATTGCACATCCGGAGCGGTGGCGCTCACTGCGTGGCGGCCGACCATTCGGCGGTCAGCAGCCCGAGTACGACCTCGTCGACGAAGTCACCGAGTACCCACGCGGCGGCGCGCAGCCTCCCCTCGGGTACGAATCCGGCCCGGCTGGCGGCCCGCAGCATCGCGGTGTTGTCGGCCAGCGTCTCGATCTGCAGCCGGTGCAGTCCCCGGACGGTGAAACCGTAGTGGCACAACACTTGTACGACGTCCAGACCGAGCCCCTGACCGCGCATCGCCGGTCGCAGCGAGATGCCGATGTGGGCCAGCCGGTTGTGCGTGTCGATGCCCCACAGCAGCGCCTCGCCGGCCACCTCACCGTCCGCGCCGGCATCGCCTGCGGCCACACCGCCTGCCGCCACACCACCTGCCGCCACACCACCTGCGGCCGGATCGCCTGCCGCCACATCGCCTGCGGCCACATCAGCCGCGGGCTCGTCGGGGGTCAGCCGCACGACGGTAAAGATCGCGGCGTCGTCGGTGGGCTCGCCCATCGCGTACGGCGACGCGGCCGCACCCGACGGGATCGGCCGCCACGGTCGGGACGAGGCGCGCGACCGGACCACCACGTCGTCGTGGAGTTCGGCGTGCAGGATCGGGACATCGGAGTCGCGGCGGGCGCGCAGCCCGACCTTCTCGCCACGCAGCATGCCCCGTTCCTACCCGCACGACAGCCGCCGATCAACCGGAGACCACCGCCGCCGATCAACCGGCGACGACCGCGACCGCCCCCGACCAACCGGGAAGGACCACGAGCGCCCACCATCAGCCGGGGACGACCACGAGCGCCCACGAGGAAACCGATCACACCCGCGCGACCAGGGATCAGGCCGAGGCCACGCCCTCCTGCCGGCCGACCTGCTCGTCGAGCCAGCGCAGGTGCGCCTCCCAGGCGGACTGCTTGCTGGTACCCAGGGCCAGGCCGATCTGTGCCCAGGAGGCGCCGGTGGCCCGTGCGGTGCGTACCGCCAGCTGCCGGCCGTAGGCCGCCCGGCGCGCGATCAGCTCGCCGAGGGCGAGCAGCTCCAGCGCCTCGTCGCGGTCGAGTTGCAGGGCGTCGACCGGAATCTCGTCGGGCTCGTCGAGGGGCGGGGCCAGGGCGTCCCGGATGCTCAGTTCGTTGTGCCGGGCGGCGGCGGTCAGCAGCGTGTGCCGGCGGCCGAGCTCCTCAGGTGTGGACATGACTCCAGCCTCCGCGTCAGGTACCCCTGACGTCAAGCCAACCTGACGGGTTCAGCGCACGGCGAAACGCGGGGCAGCGGAGTTCAGGCGGACTGGCGGCGTACCAGGACGGGTTCGAAGATGACCGACGCGGCGCCGAGGCCCGGGTCGTCCACCCGGGCCAGCAGCATCCGGGCCGCCTCCGCGGACATGTCCTCCAGCGGCTGCCGCACCGTGGTCAGCGCCGGCCGCGCCGCGGTCGCGGCGATGCTGTCGTCGAAGCCGACGACCGCGACCTGGTCCGGGATCGACCGGCCGGCCTCGCGCAGCGCGAGCAGCGCGCCCTGGGCCATCAGGTCGTTGGCGGCGAACACCCCGTCGATGTCGGGGTTGGCGGCGAGCAGTTCGTGCATCGCGGCCTCGCCGCTGTCGTGGGTGAAATTGCCTGCGGCAGAAGGGAAGTAGGCCCGGCCGAGGCGCGCCATCGCCTGCCGGAAGCCGGTCAGCCGGTCCTGGCTGGCGGGTACGTTGTCCGGCCCGGTGATCATCGCGATCCGCCGGCAGCCGCGGTTGACCAGGTGCTCGGCGGCGAGCGCCGCACCCGAGTCGTTGGCGACGTCGACGTAGCTGATCGGCTGCGACTGGGTCGGTCGGCCGACGAGTACACCGGCCAGCCCGGCCTCGATCATCATGCTGGGAAGTGTGTCGGCCGGGTGCATGGAGATCACCACGGCGCCGTCGGCCTGACCCTGACGCAGGTCGCCGACGAGCCGCTTGCGCGCCTCCTGGGAACCGACGAGCTGGAGCGCCAGCTGCACCCCCGTGGTGCGCAGCACGCTCATCAGCCCGCCGACCACCCGGCCGAAGAAGGGGTCGCCCAACAGCCGGGACATGAACGGGTCGTCCTGGTGGGTATCCGAGTCCGAGATGACCAGCGCGACGGTGCCGGTCTTGCGGGTGACCAGCGACCGGGCCGCCCGGTTGGGTACGTAGCCGGTCTCGTCCACCGCCCGCCAGACCGCGTCGTGCAGGGCCGGGTCGACGTTGCGGGTGTTGTTGATGACGCGCGAGACGGTCGACCGGGACAGCCCGGCGATCTGCGCGACATCGTCCAGCGTGGGCAACCGGGCCGCTGCCAGCGCTTCGCGGTCAGGGCTCATGGGCACATGTATAGCACAGGGAGAGCGCTCTCCAGATCGCTCCTCCGGCCGCAAAACCGCCATCCACGTGGGCATCACTGCCGGTCCGCGAGCCACGGCCGGTCGCCCGACAACCCGACAAACCATCTGGTACCGGACGGCAGGCGCCACAACTCCACCGACCGCTGGACCTGTTTTCCCTGCCGGGCGCACCCAACCGAGGCCGAGCCCTCATGCCGGGACCCGTTTCCCAACATCAGGCCCAGTGCCCGGCGGCGTTCCCACGATCGAACGGACGCCGGACGCACCGCCCTAGCTGGGCTCGTAGTCGAGGTTCGGCCGGATCCAGCGCTCCACCTCGGCGCGGTCCAGGCCACGCCGCTTCGCGTAGTCGCCGACCTGGTCGCGCCCCACCCGACCCACGGTGAAGTACCGCGACGCCGGGTGCGCGAAGAGCAGGCCACTCACGCTGGCGGCCGGGCTCATCGCGTACGACTCGGTCAACTCGATACCCAGTTCACCGGCGCCCAGCAGGTCGAAGAGGTCCTGCTTCAGGCTGTGGTCGGGGCTGGCCGGGTAGCCCAGCGCCGGCCGGATGCCCCGGAACCGCTCGGCGAACAGGTCCGCCAGTACCGGCTCGACATCGGGCTCGTACCAGTCCCGCCGGGCCTGCAGGTGGATGTACTCGGCGAACGCCTCGGCCAGCCGGTCGGCGAGCGCCTTCACCATGATCGCCCGGTAGTCGTCGTTGGCCGCCTCGTACCGCTCCGCGAGGGCCTGCGCGCCGTGGATCGTGACGGCGAAGCCACCCAGGTGGTCGCCCTCGGGCGCCACGTAGTCGGCAAGGCTGCGGTTCGGCCGCCCCTCGGGCTTGGTGGTCTGCTGGCGCAGCATCGGGAAGAGCACCCCGCCGTCGGCCGCGACCAGCAGGTCGTCGCCGTCGGAGCGGGCCGGCCAGAAGCCGTACGCGCCCCGGGCCTGGAAGGAGCCCTCGGCGATGATCTGATCCAGCAGCGTGTTCGCGTCGTCGAAGAGTTCACGGGCCACCGGCTGGTCCAGGATCGCCGGGTACTTGCCCTTCAACTCCCACGCCAGGAACAGGAACTGCCAGTCGATCATCGCCCGCAGGCTGGTCAGGTCGGGCTCCAGCACGCGCACGCCGGTGAAGGCGGGCGTCGGCAGGTCGGTGAAGTCAACCAGTTCCCGGTTGGCCCGGGCCTGCTCGACGGTGAGCAGCTTCAGCCGGTCGCGCTGGGCGTGCTGGATGCGCAGCCGCTCCTGCTCGGCCCGGTTGCTGACCGCCAACTCCCCGGCCCGCTCGGTGTTGAGCAGGTCGGAGACCACGCCCACCACCCGGGACGCGTCGAGTACGTGCACCGTGGTGGCCTCGTACGCCGGCGCGATGCGTACCGCCGTGTGTTGCCTTGAGGTCGTCGCCCCGCCGATCAGCAGCGGCAGGTTCATGCCCCGCCGCTGCATCTCCGCCGCGACGGTGACCATCTCGTCCAGCGACGGTGTGATCAGCCCGGACAGCCCCACGGCGTCGGCCCCCTCGGCCAGCGCGGTGTCCAGGATCCGCGCCGCCGGTACCATCACGCCCAGGTCGATGACCCGGTAGTTGTTGCAGCCCAACACAACCCCGACGATGTTCTTGCCGATGTCGTGCACGTCGCCCTTGACGGTGGCGAGCACCACCGTGCCCTGCCCGCGCTCGGCCTCGACCCGGCCGGCCAGCCGCGCCGCCTCCTTCTCCGCCTCCATGAACGGCTCCAGGTAGGCCACCGAGCGCTTCATCACCCGGG
This sequence comes from uncultured Actinomycetota bacterium, assembly GCA_963850915.1. GTDB lineage: Bacteria > Actinomycetota > Actinomycetes > Mycobacteriales > Micromonosporaceae > CAVTWH01. Next base: position 325,475 of record CAWKND010000014.1, on the reverse strand, counting down.
CGCTCTTGACCACCTGCGGCAGGAACATCTTGCCGGCACCGAAGAGGTCACCGACGATCTTCATGCCGTCCATCAGCGGCCCCTCGATCACCTCGAGCGGGCGCGCCTTGAGCTGGCGGGCCTCCTCGGTGTCCGCCTCGATGAAGTCGACGATCCCGTGTACCAGGGCGTACGACAGCCGCTGCTCGACCGGCCCGTCCCGCCAGGACAGGTCGACCACCCGGCGGGTACCCGAGCCGCTGACCGACTCGGCGAAGTTGACCAGCCGGTCGGTGGCGTCCGGGCGGCGGTCGAAGAGCACGTCCTCGACCAGCTCCAGCAGGTCCTTCGGGATGTCCTCGTAGACGGCGAGCTGGCCGGCGTTGACGATGCCCATGTCCAGTCCGGCGCGGACAGCGTGCAGCAGGAACGCCGAGTGCATCGCCTCGCGTACCACGTCGTTGCCGCGGAAGGAGAAGGACAGGTTGGAGATGCCGCCGCTGGTACGGGCGCCGGGGCAGCGTGCCTTGATCAGCGGGAGTGCCTCGATGAACGCCTTGGCGTACCCGTTGTGCTCGGCGATCCCGGTGGCCACCGCGAGTACGTTCGGGTCGAACACGATGTCCTCGGGCGCGAAGCCGGCCTGCTGGGTGAGCAGGTCGTACGCCCGCCCGCAGATGGAGACCTTGCGCTCCACGGTATCCGCCTGGCCCTGCTCGTCGAAGGCCATCACCACCACACCGGCGCCGTAGTCGCGCACCCGCCGGGCCTGCGCCAGGAACGGCTCCTCGCCCTCCTTGAGGCTGATCGAGTTGACCACCCCCTTGCCCTGCACGCACTTCAGCCCGGCCTCGAGCACGCTCCACCGCGAGCTGTCCACCATGATCGGGATCCGGGCCACCTCGGGCTCGGTGGCGATCAGGTTCAGGAACGTGGTCATCGCCCGCTCGCTGTCCAGCAGGTCGGCGTCCATGTTCACGTCGAGCAGGTTGGCCCCGCCGCGTACCTGCTCCAACGCGACGTCGACGGCGGCCTGGTGGTTGCCCGACTCGATCAGCCGGCGGAACCGGGCCGAGCCGGTGACGTTGGTGCGCTCGCCGATCATCACGAAGCCGGTGTCCGGCCCGATGGCGAACGGCTCCAGGCCGCTGAACCGGGCCACTCTGAACCCGATATCGGCGGCCGGCGCGGGGACGGGACGGGGCGGTAGTCCGGCCACTGCCGCGGCGATCTTGGCCGTGTGCGCCGGCGAGGTACCGCAGCACCCGCCGACGATGTTGACCATGCCCGAGGTGGCGAACTCGCCGAGCATGCCGGCCGTCTCGTGCGGCTGCTCGTCGTACCCGCCGAAGGCGTTGGGCAGCCCGGCGTTGGGGTGGCAGGCGGTGTAGGTACCCGCGAGCCGGGACAGCTCGGCCACGTGCGGGCGCATCTCGGCCGCGCCGAGCGAGCAGTTCACCCCGACAACCAGGGGGTACGCGTGCTCGATCGAACTCCAGAACGCCTCGACGGTCTGCCCGGAGAGGGTACGGCCGGAGAGGTCCACGATCGTCACGGAGATCCACAGCGGCAGCTCGGGCGCCACTTCGCGGGCGGCGGCGATGGCGGCCTTGCAGTTGAGCGTGTCGAAGATCGTCTCGATCAGCAGCAGGTCGACTCCGCCGTCGGCGAGCGCCCGGATCTGCTCGGCGTACGCCGCCCGGACGTCGTCGAAGGAGACCGCCCGGTAGGACGGGTCCTCGACGCGGGGAGACAGCGAGAGGGTCACGTTCAGCGGCCCGATCGAGCCGGCGACGAACTTCGGCCCACCGTCCCGGGTCGCCGCCTCGTCAGCGGCCTGCCGGGCCAGCTGCGCGCCGCGCAGGTTCATCTCGCGTACCAACGACTGCAGGCCGTAGTCGCTCTGCCCGATGCTGGTGGCGGTGAACGTGTTGGTGGTGGTGATGTCCGCGCCCGCCGCGAGGTACTGCCGGTGGATGTCGAGTACCAGGTCCGGCCGGGTCAGGTTGAGCAGGTCCGGGTCGCCCGTGACGTCCTGCGGGTGGTCGGGGAGCAGGTCGCCGCGGTAGTCCTCGGGGGTCAGCTTGGCGCCCTGGAGCATCGTGCCCCACGCGCCGTCGAGTACCGCGACCCGGCTGTCCAGCAGCTCACGCAGCGCCCGGGTGCGGGTCGCCGCGGCTTGCCCAACCGATGAGCCCACCAGTACACCTCCGTTGCCGGAGGCGCCCTTACCGTCGAGACCCCAGGCCGAGCGTGGCGGACCGGAGTCCGTCGCAGCGCCTCTCGGCCTGGCCCACCAGGATACCCGACGCCCGGTCGCGCCCCGCTCGAACCGGGCCGTTCCGGTCGGCCGTCCCACCTGTCGGACGGGTGGCGCCGCCGGCGGGGCCCGAAGGCTCCCACCGGCGGCGTTATGGGGGTGTGTCAGCTGGCGTAGACCCCGAACTCCCAGAGGGAGTACCCGTAGCTGGTCGCCCGGGTCAGACCGTTCATCCGCACGTACCGCGCCGAGTTGGTCAGCGACAGGGTGTCGAAGCCGCCGTCCCCGGTGGTGGTCGAGTAGATGGTGGTCCAGTTGTTGCCGTCATTGGAGATCTGGATCTGGTACGAGGTGGCGTACGCCGCCTCCCAGGCCAGTGCCACGGTGTTGAAGGTCTTCACCGAGCCCAGGTCGACCTGGACCCACGCGGTGTCCACCCACTCCGAGGCCCACCGGGTGGCGTAGTTGTTGTCGTCCACATAGGACGGCAGCTGCGGCCCGTTGGTACCGGTCGGCTGGTAGGTCGAGGCGGTGGCCGTCTTGTTCAGCGCCAGGTTGGTACCCGGGATGGTCGGCGGTACCACCTTGAACGACTTCGTCTCGATGCCCACATTGCCGTGGCCGTCGTAGACGTACACGTAGACCTTCCAGACACCCAGCGACTGCGGTGCCGTGACGGTGAACGTGCCCGTCCCGTTGTCGGTGAAGTTGAGGTTCGACAGCCCCGTGTTCCCGGAGATGTACTTGTCCGAGGCCATCAGGTTGTACCGCAGCTTGTCGCCCTCAGGATCGGCGGCGTTCACCGAGACCGTGAAGCTGCCCCCGGCCGGTACGGCGGTCTGGTTGCTGACCGTCATGCCACTGATCCGGGGCGGCTGGTTGCCCTGCTTCGAGCCGGTCCACGCCTGCTGCAGCGCGTAGTAGCCGAGCCGGTGCCAGCTGCCCGTGTAGGTGTTGAGCCAGATGCCACCGAAGTCGTTCTCGATGCCGTAGTGGAACTCGGTGCCACCCAGGCAGACGCCGGCGTCGCTCTTCAGCGCCGCCCAGGAGCTGGCGTACCCGGCCTCCTTCTGCAGATCCGTCGGCTCGGTCGGTACCCCGTTGATGTCGTTGGGTACCTCCCACTCGCCGGACGGGCCGCCCTCGGTCAGGATGTACGGCTTGTTGTACCCGCCGTTGTGCCAGTCCGTCTTCACGGTACCGACGGCGCCGTAACTGTTGACCGCCATCAGATCCAGGTCGGGCGCGTACTGCTTGTAGTACGGCCAGGCGCCCGTGTACGCGTCCGTCGAGGTGACCGGGTGGTTCGGGTCGGCGGCGTGGATGGCGTCGGCGACCCGGTTGACGTACTTGGCGTAGCCGACCCGGCGCGCCTCCACGTCAGCCGCGGACAGCCCGTGGTCCTGCATGGTCAGGATCACCTCGTTGCCGACGTCCCACATCAGCAGGCCCTGGTAGCCCTTCAACGCGTTGACGTCGTTGATGATCGCGGTGAGCGTGCTGTCCATGTAGGCGGTGTCGTTGACGTAGTCGGCGCCCTGGTTCAGCCACTCCCCCATGATCACCTTGATGCCCTGCTGGGCCGCGGAGTTGAGCAGCTTCGGCGAACCGGCCGCGTCCACCCCCCACGTGCGGATGGTGTTGGCGCCGGCCGCCTTCAGGTCCCGCAGGTACCCGTCACCCGAGTCCTGCGGCGGCCCGTAGGTGAGGCCCTGCACGTAGTACGGCTGCCCGTTGACCGACAGGCCCCAGTTGCCCTGCGAACCGGTCACCTTGACGACGCTCGGACCGCCCGGCACGGCCGGGTCGGTCATCGCCGGTGCGGTGGTGCCGGTGGCGTGCTGCACGGTCACCGAATCGACCGAGAGGGTACCGCCGGAAGTGGTGTCCGCGGTCGGGGTGGTCTTGCCGCCGGCCACCGCGTTCGCCCACGACCCACCGATGGCCAGGTCGAAGCGCAGGTAGAAACCGTGGTGTACGGCCGCGTTCCAGGCCGCGACCCCGACCTGCGACTCGCTGACCGCGTAGGTCTGCACGCCGTCGAGGTAGAAGCGGATCTCCTCGTTGGTCTTGGTCCGGTCGATGATCTCCGAGTACTGGTGGTACCCGGTCTGGCAGCCGGCACAGGTGGCCAGGCCGCTGCTGCGCCCGGTGTACTCGTTGCAGACACCGCCCGGTGCGGTACCGCAGTGCAGCGTGTTGGACAGCTCGCTGCGGCCGTTGATGTCGGTCATGATGTCGGTCTCGCCGACGCCCGGCCAGTTGTTGTAGTTGCCGCGGTACGCCGCGCCGGTGGCCCGGAAGCCCGGCCAGTAGCCGAGTGCGTTGGCCACGTTGGGCTGCTGCAGCACGGCACTGAACTTGGTCACCTCACCGGCGGCCGGGGTGAAGTCGGTGCGCTGTGTCTCCACCCGCCCCGAGGTCCAGTTGCCGGCCCCGTCCTTGAGCGCCTTGACAACCAGGTGGCCGCTGCCGTCGAGGTACACGTTCGAGGTCGACGAGCTCATCGTCTCCACCTCGCCGGTACCCCAGTTGGCGGCGCCGCCCGGGTAGGAGGTACCGGTGCGGAACAGCCAGTTGGTACCCGACGGCGAGGTGCCGCTGGTACCGGTGAAGTCGTCGTTCCAGATCGTCTGCCAGTTGTAGTTGTCGGTCGGCTGTGATGGCGAGGATGACGGTGACGTGGACGGCGAGGCGCTCGGCGACGTGCTGGGCGAGGTGCTGGGACCGGAGCCGGTGAAGACCTGGAACTCCCACAGCGAGTAGCCGTAGCCGGTGGCCCGCGCGGTGCCGTACATCCGCACGTACCGGCCGGAGCCGCTCACGTCGAAGGACTGGTTGCCGCCGGTACCCCCGGTGACCGCCTTCAGGACAGTTCCCCAGTTCGTACCGTCGGTCGACGCCTGCAGCTGGAAGTCCTTGCCGTAGGCGGCTTCCCAGCTCAGCGTGATCTTGCAGATGCTCATGACCGAGCCGAGGTCCACCTGGATCCACTGCGGGTCGGTGAAGACACTCGACCAGCGGGTGGCCGTGTTGCCGTCGAAGGCGGCGGACGCCCCGTTGGCCCCGGCGTTCTCGGTGGACGAGGCGGTGGCCGGCTTGTTCAGCGCGGCGTTGGTGGTACCGCAGCCGACCGGCGGTGGGCTGGTGGTACCGCCCAGCGAGCCGTAGACCTGGAACTCCCACAGCGAGTACCCGTACCCGCCGACCCGGGCCGTGCCGTACATCCGCACGTACCGGCCGGAGCCGGTGACCGCGTAGGACTGGTTGCCGCCGGTGGCCCCGGTGACCGACTTGATCGTCGTCCAGTTGGTCGCGTCCGCGGAGGTCTGGAGCAGGAAGGCGGTGGCGTACGCGGCCTCCCAGTTGAGCTTGATGGTGGTGATGCTCGCCGTCGCGCCCAGGTCCACCTGGATCCACTGGGGATCGCTGAACTGGCTGGACCAGCGGGTGGTGGTGTCGCCGTCGAACGCCGCCGAAGCCGCGTTGGCCCCGGCGTTCTCGGTACTCGACGCGGTGGCCGGCTTGCCTTGGGACAGCAGCGTTTCGGCCGCGTTGGCCGGCGCCATGGTCACCAGCGCGAAGGTGGCGATCAGCGCGAGCACGCTGACCGGGATCAGCACGCGCCACGGGCGGTGCCGCGCACCAGCGCGGAGCCGGGCGAGCGACGGACCAGGACTCATCGGGGGGACTCCTGCCTCGGGGAACTCGGGGGGAACGGAGCCGGTCGGGGACGGCCGGGCGGAGCGTGGTGTGCGGTACCCGCCGGGTGCGGATCGGCGGTCAGGGAGCGGACTTCGGAGAGCGCTCTCCAACGCGGATTGTTACGCCGCGTTTTCATGGAAGTCAATACCGTGCCGCGTGCCGGGCAGGCTGGGCGAGGACCGGAACCGTTGGCACGAATTCCCGGAACCGGCGTGGCCTGCGGCCCGGTCCTGATCGGACGATCCCTTGACACGACTCCCACCCATCGGGAATCTTCTCCCGGAGAGCGCTCTCCGAACCTCGCCCCGACCCGGCTCCACCCGGCCGGCCGGCGATCCGCCACGGCCGGACCATTGACGACACGAAACGGTGAACGATGAGCGGGACAGGAACACGGGCCCTCCCGGCCGCGACGCAAGCGGGTACCCGGCAGCCGGAACTGCGCTTCCCCACCGGCTTCTGGTGGGGTGCCGCCACCGCGGCATACCAGATCGAAGGCGCCGCAGCCGTCGACGGGCGTACCCCCTCGATCTGGGACACCTTCGCGGCGCGGCCCGGCGCCATCGCGGAGGGGCACACCGGCGCGGTCGCCACCGACCACTACCACCGCTACCGCGACGACGTGGCGCTGATGCGCGAGCTGGGCCTGCGCGCGTACCGGTTCTCCATCTCCTGGCCGCGGGTGCAGCCCGGTGGTACCCGGCGCAACCCGGCCGGGCTGGCCTTCTACGACCGGCTGGTGGACGAGCTGCTGGCGGCCGGCATCCAGCCGACGCCCACCCTCTACCACTGGGACCTGCCGCAGGAACTGGAGAACGCGGGCGGCTGGCTGAACCGGGACACCGCGTTCCGGTTCGGCGAGTACGCGGCGCTGCTGGCCGGCCTGCTGGGTGACCGGATCCCACTGTGGTTCACCCTCAACGAGCCGTGGTGCTCAGCCTTCCTGGGCTACGGCTCGGGCGGGCACGCACCCGGCCGGCGCAGTACCGGCGACGGCCTCACCGCCACCCACCACCTGCTGCTCGGCCACGGATTGGCGGTACGGGCGCTGCGCGAGGTCGCTCCCGGCAGCCAGGTCACGTTGGCGCTCAACGGCGGTACCGTCCGCCCGCACAGCGACCGACCGGCCGATGTGGACGCCGCCCGGCGCATCGACGGCCTGCTCAACCGGGTCTTCCTGGATCCGCTGCTGCGCGGGCGCTACCCGGCCGACGTGGTGGTGGACACCGCCGGGGTCAGCGACTGGACCTTCGTACACCCGGGCGACCTGGAGGTGATCGGCAGCCGGATCGACCTGCTCGGCCTGAACTACTACCAGCCCGACCTGGTCAGCGGCGGCGGCACCGGCGACCCCGGCTCGCCCTACCCGGCCACCGCGGATGTCGACTGGCACCGGCTGCCGGGGGCGCGTACCGGCATGGACTGGGCGATCGACCCGACCGGCCTGCGTGACCTGCTGATCCGCGTACACACCGACTACGCGCCGGCCTACGGCGGGCTGCCGCTCGTGGTGGCCGAGAACGGCGCCGCCTTCGCGGACGAGGTGGGTCGGGACGGGCAGGTCGAGGACGCCGACCGGATCGGGTACCTGCACGCGCACTTCGCCGCCGCGCACGAGGCCATGGCGCACGGGGTGGACCTGCGCGGGTACTTCGTCTGGTCACTGCTGGACAACTTCGAGTGGGCCTTCGGGTACACCCGCCGGTTCGGGTTGATCCACGTCGACTACGAAACCCTCCGGCGTACCCCCAAGGCCAGCGCGCTCTGGTACCGCGACGTGATCCGGGCCAACGGCCTGGATCATCCGCACCGGCCGTGACCTGCCCCTGGCGCGAGATATCGACGAACTCCTTGACGTCGGGCAACATGCCGGTAACACTGGGCCCAGCTTCGGAGAGCGCTCTCCAGTCCTTTCGTCAGCACGGGCGGTATGCACGCCGCGTCAACCCGCCGCCCGACGAACAAGGTAGGAGAACCCCATGACGTCTGCTCCATCGCGCGACCGGCCACGGCCACGCGCGTTCCGGCTCGGGCGGATCACCATCCCGATCGGCATCCTGGCCGTTGCCGCCGCGGCATTCCTGCTCGTACCCGGCGGCAACGCCAGCGCCGCCGACACGCTGCTCAGCCGTGGCAAGCTCGCCAAGTCCTCATCCACCGAGGGCCAGGGGTACGTGCCCCAGTACGCCTTCGACGGCGACCCGAACACCCGCTGGTCGAGCCAGTCCAGCGATCCCCAGTGGATCGACGTCGACCTCGGTACCGCGTCCACCATCACCTCGATCAAGCTGACCTGGGAAGCCGCGTATGCCACGGCGTTCCAGCTGCAGGTCTCCAACGACGAGGTGGCGTGGACCACCGTCAAGAGCGTGACCGGCGCGACCGGCGGCACGCAGACCTACTCGGTCACCGGCTCGGGCCGGTACGTGCGGATGTACGGCACCGCCCGGGCCACCGGGTACGGCTACTCGCTGTGGGAGTTCGAGGTGTACGGCAGCGCCGGCGCCAGTACTCCGGTGACCGGCGGCCCCGGGTACATCGTGGCCAACCCGATCGTGACCGGTACGCCGTCGACGTACAACCCGCCGCACGCGTACTTCCACGAGTTCCAGGCCAACTGTTCGGTGACCCACGCGGCCAACGACGACCCGATCGTCTACCCGAACCAGGCCGGCGCGTCGCACAACCACACCTTCATGGGCAACACCACGACCAACTACGCCACCACCCTGGCCTCGCTCAACGCCGGCGGTACCACCTGCACGGCGCTCGGTGACAAGTCGGGGTACTGGATGCCGACGATGATGAACGGCACCACCCCGGTGTACCCGGTCGGGCCGCAGGTCATCTACTACAAGACCGGCATCAACGACTACACCAGCGTGCGGCCGTTCCCGCCGGGCATCCGGTTCCTGGTGGGCAACATGCTCGCCACGGCCGACCAGTTCCTGGCCGGCTCGGTGGCCGGGTTCGAGTGCGGGGACACCTACCGCACCTCGGACATCCCGACCTACTGCACGCCGGGTACCCAGATCAACGTCCGGTACCAGTCCCCGAGTTGCTGGGACGGCAAGTACCTGGACACCCCCAACCACCGCGACCACATGGCCTACCCGATCAACGGCGTGTGCCCGGGTGACCACCCGATCGCCCTGCCGATGCTCGAGTTCAAGATGGCCTGGCCGGTACCGGCCAACGGCGACACCTCGCAGTACCACTTCTCCAGCGGGCGTGGCTTCTCGTTCCACTACGACTTCTTCAACGCGTGGGACCCGGCCACCCAGCAGGCGATGATCACCCAGTGCATCAACGGTGGCCTGCAGTGCGACGCGCACGGCTACGACGAGACCCAGCCGACCCGCGGTCGGGTACTCGACGCCGCCGGCAACCTCATCCACTAACCGGCACCCGACACAACCCAACAAAGGCAGCCGTCCCAGTGGCGGTGCTGCCCCGCTGACCTGGCCGGTCCGTCACCCGACGGGCCGGCCAGGCCGTCTTTTGTCAGACCTCATGGGTACCGTGGCGCGAGGAACCGGGGAGGGTGGCGGATGGGCGGGCGCGCGAAGTTGACCGGCACAGGGTTGACCGGCACAGGGTTGACCGGGGCTGAGTTGACCGGGGCACAGGCACTCCAGCTGCGAATGACCAGCCTGCTGCTGCGGCCCCGCCCCACCGACGACCCGCGTCCGGCCCCCGACACCGTGGCCGACGTGGTCACCTGGTTCGGCGCGATGCAGGCCCAGGACCTGGCGAGCGGCTTGTGGTCGCTCGGCGCCCGACTGCCCGGGCACACCCTCGCCGACGTGAACGCCGCGCTGGAGCGCCGGGAAGCGATCCGCACCTGGCCGATGCGCGGCACCGTGCACTGGATCCCGCCCAATGACGCGCACTGGATGCTCGAGGTGATGGGCAGCCGGGCACTCGCCGGTGCCGCCGGGCGCCGCGCCTACCTCGGGCTCACCGAGTCGCTCGCCGACCGGGGCGTCGAGGTACTGGGCAAGGCGCTGGCCGGTGGCGGCCGGCTGACCCGGGCACAGTGCCTGGCCACCCTGACCGAGGCCGGCGTGGAGTGCACCGGCCAGTTCGGCTACCACCTGCTCTGGTACGCCAGCCAGTGCGGCGTCACCTGCATCGCGCCCAACATCGGCAAGGAGCAGACCTTCGTACTGCTGGACGAGTGGGCGACCGAGCCCAACCGGCTCAGCCGGGAGGAGGCGCTGGCCACCATCGCGCTGCGCTACTTCCGCAGCCACGGGCCGACCACCCGGCAGGACTTCGCCGGCTGGACCGGGCTGACCGCGGCCGACGCCAAGCTCGGCATCGCCGGCGCCGGCAGCGGCACTGGCCCGCGTCACGGTCGACGGCGCCGAGGCATACGCCGACCCGGCGCTGCTGGAGCCGGCCCCGGCGCCCCGGTCCGGGCCGGAGTGGTTGGCGCTGCCCGGTTTCGACGAATACCTGCTGGGCTTCAAGGACCGTTCCCTGATGCTCGACGAGGAGCACAAGGCGGCCATCATCCCGGGCGGCAACGGGGTGTTCCAGTCCACTCTGGTCCGCGACGGCCGGGTGGTCGGCATCTGGAAGCGCACCACCGGAAAGCGGGCAACCACCGTCGACATCACCGCGCTGGTACCACTTCGCAAGGCCGACCGCGGCGCAGCCGAGCACGCGTTCGCGCCGTACGCCGCGTTCCTCGGTACGCCGGTCGAGCTGCGCTGGGCGTGACCCCGCCGGGCCGGCCCGGCAATCAGACGCCGATGGCGGCGATCTGCCGGACGCTGCCCTCGTCTAGCCGGTAGGCGAGCCCGACCACGCCCAACTGACCGTCGGCCACCCGCTGCGCCACTAGCGGTGAGCGCTCGACGAGCAGATCGACGCTGTACCGGATGTGCTCCTCGACCGCGATCTCCGGGTCCTCCTGTGCCTTCTCGCGTACCCGCAGCACGCCCAGGGTCACCCGGTCCACCACGTCGCGGACGTACCCGCCCGGGCTTTCGCCGGTACGCAGCGAGTCCAGTGCCGCCGCGATCGCCCCGCACGAGTCGTGCCCGAGTATCGCGACCAGCTTCACGTCCAGCGTGGCCACCGCGTACTCGATGCTGCCCAGTACTTCGGGGCCAACCACGTGCCCGGCGGTACGGATGACGAACAGGTCGCCCAGCCCCCGGTCGAAGATGATCTCGGCGGCCAGCCGCGAGTCGGAGCAGCCGAAGAGCACCGCGAACGGCCGCTGCTCCGGAGCGACCGCGGTACGCCGGTCGGCGTCCTGGTTGGGGTGCAGCCGCTCACCCGACACGAACCGGGCATTGCCCGCCAGCAGCGCCTCCAGCGCAGCGGCCGGGTCCACCTGCGACATACCCTCGCCCCTCCCTCGACTGTCCGGCCCTCACTCGAGAGTCCGCTGAAACCGGGCCGTTCGACCAGCATTATCGCCGACCAGCGCGTCGTACGGTGGGGATCAACATCACAGCCGGTCTCGGGGCCGGCCGACCGGGCCATTGGCGACCCGGCCGGCGGGTGGCTAGGGTCGAACCCATCCGTCCATGAAGCAACACAAATCCCCAGTTCCGAACAGGCGCCACACAGCAATCAGACAGACGCTACACAGCAATCAGACAGACGCGGCTCGACGTCCGGCCGCGGAAGGAGCGCACGACGTGGGTACCGCCGAGACCATCCAGCACTTCGCGGCGCCTCACCCGCGCGGCTCCGACACTCCGCTGCCGGTACCGGACGAGGAGACCGGCCCGCTGCTGTTCGGTGCGGGGCACACGCCTGGGCGGGCCGCGGCGCGCACGGTGGCGGTACTCGCCCTCGACGTCGAGGGGCTGCCCCGGCTGGTGTGGACCGGACCCGACCAGCCCGGACTGGAGCCGACGCAGCTGGTCAACGCCCGCGAGGGGGGTACCCGGCGGCACGGCAACGAGGGCGGCGAGCGGCAGAGCGTCGCGCTGGTCCCCGAGGTGTCCCGGCTCTGGTTCGGCCGCCCCGGCCTCGCCGGCCACCGCCTCGGTGCCGGCACCGGTCAGCCCGCAACAGGTCAGCCCACGGCCGGTCAGCCCACGGCCGGTCAGCCCACGGCCGGTCAGCCCACGGCCGGTCAGCCCACGGCGGGGCAGGACTGGGCGACGGCGTTCGTGACCACCGCGCTGCACGCGGACGGCGAGCGGCTCACCGTCGAGGCGGTGGACGAGCGCGCCGGCCTGGGCCTGCGTACCGAGGTGCAGGCCTGCCCCGGCGGCGCGCTGCGTACCCGGCACACGCTGACCAACACCGGTACCGGCCCCTACGTGGTGAACCACCTCGACGTCGTGTACCCGATCGCCGACCAGGTCACCGAGGTACTCGACCTGACCGGCCGGTGGGGTCGCGAGCGGGCTCCGCAGCGGCACACCGTCACCGACGGGCTGTGGCTACGCGAGGGGCGCACCGGCCGGCCCAACTTCGACAGCCCGACCGTACTGGTGGCCGGTACCGCCGGCTTCGGCTTCGGGCACGGCCTGGTCTACGGGCTGCACGTGGGTTGGAGCGGCAACAGCGCGTACGCGCTCGAGCGGCTGCCGTCCGGGCTGCGTACCCTGCGCGGCGGCGAACTGCTGCTCCCGGGTGAGCTGGTACTCGCCACCGGCCAGAGCTACCAGACCCCCTGGGTCTACCTGACCGCCTCCGCCGCCGGACTCGACGGCCTCGCCGACCAGCTGCACGGGTACGCCCGCGCACTCCCCGCCCACCCGGGTACACCCAGGCCGGTGGTCTGCAACGTCTGGGAGGCCGTCTACTTCGACCAGCGGCTGGAGCGCCTCGTCGAGCTCGCCGACCGGGCCGCCGAACTCGGGGTGGAGCGGTTCGTCCTGGACGACGGCTGGTTCGGCTCGCGCCGGCACGACTCGTCCGGGCTCGGCGACTGGGACATCTCCCCCGACGTGTGGCCCACCGGGCTCGGCCCGCTGGTCGACCGGGTGGCTGCGCTGGGCATGCAGTTCGGGCTGTGGTTCGAGCCGGAGATGGTCAACCGCGACTCCGACCTGTTCCGGGCACACCCCGACTGGGTGCTGTCGATCGGCGACCGGCCGCCACTGGAGTCGCGCAACCAGCTGGTACTCGACCTGGGCCGGGCGGAGGTGCGCGGGTACCTGTTCGGGAAGATCAGTGCCCTGCTCAGCGGGTACCCCATCGGGTATGTGAAGTGGGACCACAACCGCGCGCTCGCCGACGCGGGCTCGGCCCCGCGCGGCGGCGCGCCCGGCGTGCACGCCGCCACCCTCGGCTTCTACCAGCTCCTGGACGACCTGCGCGCGGCGCACCCGGGTGTCGAGTGGGAGAGCTGCGCCTCCGGCGGCGCCCGTATCGACTTCGGTGTGATCGGCCGGGTGCAGCGGTTCTGGACCTCGGACATGACCGATGCCCTTTCCCGGCAACAGATCCAGCGCTGGACCGGGCAGCTGGTGCCGCCGGAGTACCTGGGCTGCCACGTATCCGCGCCGATCAACCACCAGACCGGGCGGGAGTTCAGCCTGGATTTCCGGGCGGCGACGGCGTTCTTCGGCTCGATGGGCATCGAGTGGGACGTCACGCTGGCCAGCGTCGAGGAGCGGGCCCGGCTGGCCCAGTGGATCGCCGCGCACAAGCGGCTGCGCGGTCTGCTGCACGGCGGTCGGGCGTTCCGCTGCGACACCACCCAACCCGGGGTGTACGGGTACGGCGTGCTCGCCCCGGACGGCGCTTCGGCGGTAGTGGCGTACGCCCAGCTCGACGACCAGGTACCCGAGCCGGAGCCGCTGCTGCTGCCCGTACTGCCGGCCACCCGCCGGTACCAGGCGCGACAACTGCTGCCCACGCCCGGTGCACCGTGGCGCGGCGAGGGGCTGGAGTTCACCGGCGGGGTACTGGCCAGCGTCGGGCTGCCGGCGCCACTGCGCGCCCCGCTCAGCGTGACGATCGTCGAACTGACCGCCCTCGACTGACTTCCCCGTCGGCCGACAAGCCCCGGGTCGCCGGTCGTTGCCCGGCCGGCGACCCGGTTGTTCCCTTACTCCACCGGGACGGCTTCGCGAGTGGCGAGGTCGACCTGGCGGGTGTGTCCGGTGGGCGAGAAGCAGCGCACCGTACCGCTCGGGCGCAGCCGGGAATCGCCCGCATACCTGCGATCCAGCTCGGCGTCGGCGCCGGTGTCGCCGTCGTCGGCGGCGAGCAGCAGCGTGGCAACCTCGTCCACCAGTCGGAGTTCATCGCCCAGGGTCAACCGCATGTCGCCCCACCCGTCCCAGAGCAGCAGCTCGTCGCGCTGCCGGTGGGCCAGCTCGGAGATCACGTAGTTGCGGATGAACCAGGGGCCGCCGAGGGGTACCCCCGGGCCGACCCCGTACCGGTCCGGGTCGAGCTCGCCGCGCCGGTACGCCGTCCAGACCTGTGCCGCCGTGGCGAAGACGGGCGGCCGCTCGGGCCGGGTACCCACCCGCCGGGGCAGGTCCAGCGGATCGATGCTCCACGCCCCGGCCGGGTCCAGCTGCGCGTCCACGAAGTTCCAGCGCCGCCCGTCCCAGAGCTCGACAACGACGTGGTCGTACCAGTAATCCGGGTCGAAGTAGCCGGCGAAGCCGATCCGGCTGCGCGCGGGTACCCCGTGCTGGCGCAGTGCCGCCACCGCCAGCAGGGTGAAGTCGCGGCAGCAGCCGGCCACCCGGTCGGGATCGGGGCGCGGGACGGCGAGTGGCTGCGGGAACCGGCCCTGGTCGACGGCGAGTATCCGCTCTACCCAGCGATTGTCGATCTCTTCGAGGCGCTCGGGCGGGAACTTGTACCCTGAGGCGCGGTAGTGCACGAGCACGTTGCGTACCACCGTAGACAGCCCAGGCAGGTCCACCGGTACGGCGTCCAGCAGCTCGGCATAGCGCCCGGGCGCGGTGTACGGCGAGTGCGTCGCGTACTCATCCAGGGTGGGCATCGTTGACTCCTCGGGCTCGGCGGTAAGTCAAGCCTGCGACCTGACACCGTGGCAGAGTCAAGGGGAACGCCCAGCGCGGGGCGGATTTGGTGCTGTGCCCGGGTTTGCGGCATGCTCGGAGGCGACACGCGACTGGCGGCACCGGGATGGGAACAACCATCGGGGAGCGTCCGCCGGGGCCGACCGCCTGGGCTCCGGTACTGGCGGGAGGGCCACATGTCCGATTCCAGCCCAGCGGCGGCGCCGGGTGACGCCACCACAGCCCGGCTGCTGCCCGGCGGTCCGGTCGCCGAGGCGATTTTGGCCGACGTGCGTACCCGGGCCGAAGCGCTGCGCGCCCGGGGCATCCAGCCGAGCCTGGCCACCATCCTGGTCGGCGACGACGACGCCAGCGCCGGGTACATCCGGATCAAGCAGAAGCAAGCCGCCGAGCTGGGCTTCGACTCGCCGCACGCGCACCTGCCGGCCACCGCCACGCAGGCCGACCTGCACCAGGCGATCACCGAGTTCAACACCGACAAGAACGTGCACGGCCTGCTCATCCAGTACCCGATCCCGGGGCACCTGGACTACGACGCCGCCCTGTCGATCATGGATCCGGACAAGGACGTCGACGGCATGCACCCGGTCAACATGGGGCGGCTGGCGCTCGGCCTGCCCGGCCCGCTGCCCTGCACGCCGGCCGGGATCGAGGCGCTGCTCGCCTTCTACGAGATCCCGGTGGCCGGCAAGGAGGTCGTCATCCTCGGTCGGGGCGCGACGCTGGGCCGGCCGCTGGCCATGCTGCTGGGCCAGAAGCGCCCGACCGCCAACGCCGCGGTGACCGTGGTGCACACCGGCGTACCCGACTGGCCGCGGTACACGCTGCGCGCCGAGATCCTGGTGGCGGCCGCGGGGGTACCCGGAATCATCCAGCCCGAGCACGTCCGGCCCGGCGCCACGGTGGTCGGCGGCGGGGTGCGCTACGCCGGCCGGCGGCTACTGCCCGACGTCGACGAGGCCTGCGCCGAAGTCGCCGGGGCGATCACCCCGCGCGTCGGCGGGGTCGGCCCGACCACCGTCGCCATGCTGTTCCGCAACGCCATCACGGCGGCCGAACTGGCCTAGCGCTGCCCTGCCCGTCATTGGCTGGTCGCGGCGGGTCTGGCGCGGCCGGCTCCGCTCAGTCATGATCTCCGGGTGCAACCTGGAGACCCCCATCCGCCCGGCATCCCCTGGTACGCCCTGGCCACCGCACTGCTGCTGGCCGGCCTGTTCTTCTGTGGCGACCTGCTGGGCGCGGTCCCGGCAGTACCGGGCGGCGCGCTCCCGGCGGGTGCGGTGGTGTCGGCCGGCGGCTCCGTCCAGTTCCAGGTCGACACCGCCGGAGTGCGGGCCATCTACACCACCGACCCGGACGGCTACTACGTCGGCTACGGCGACCGTGACGCCGTCGAGGACACCTACGGCAAGCCGGTGGACACGGCCCAGAACGCGGTCGCGGTACGGGTCGAGGACGGCTCCACGGCGCTGTACTCGGCGACGAGCTTCTCGGTCAAGCCAGGGATCCGATACACCGTGACCTGCGGCGACGAGTGCTGGGTTGCCGAGCCGCCGCACCTGTTGGGCCTGTCGGGCAACGCGAGCCGGCACCTCGTCGGTAACTGGCTGCTGGTACTCGGCCTGCTTCCCGGCCTGGCACTCTTCGGGCTGATCTGGCGGCGTACCCGGTCCGCGCGGGCAGCCGCCGCGGCGCTCGCCGCCCAGTAGCGTAAGGGCATGTCAGATCCCTGGTACGCCCGTGCGCAGGCGCTCGACGATGCCGATCCGCTGGGCGGCTTCCGGGCCCGGTTCGTGGCCGGCGACCCCGACCTGGTGTACCTCGACGGCAACTCCCTCGGCCGGCTCCCGCTGGCCACCCGGGACCGGCTGCACGCGGCCGTCGAGGAGTGGGGCGCGGACCTGATCCGGGGCTGGGACCGGTGGATCGGGCTGGCCCGGGAGGCCGGTGACCTGCTGGCCACCGAGGTGCTGCAGGCGCACCCGGGCGAGGTGGTACTCGCCGACTCGACCAGCGTCAACCTGTACAAGCTGGCGGTCGCCGCGTGCGATGCCCGGCCGGGTCGCCGGGTGATCGTCACCGACGACGACAACTTCCCCACCGACCAGTACATCCTGGCCGGCGTGGCACAGCAGCGCGGCATGTCGCTGCGGGTGGTACCGACCGACATCGACGCCGGGGTGTCCACTGTGGACGTCACCGCCGTGCTGGACGAGGACGTGGCGCTGGTCTCGTTGTCGCACGTGGCCTACCGATCCGGCGCCGTGGCCGACCTGCCGGCCATCACCGCCGCGGCGCACGAAGCGGGCGCACTGGTGCTGTGGGACCTGTCGCACTCGGCCGGCTCGGTGCCGGTACCCCTCGGGCCGGCGCAGGTGGACCTCGCGGTCGGCTGCACGTACAAGCACCTCAACGGCGGGCCGGGTGCGCCCGCCTTCCTGTACGTACGCGGGGAGCTGCAAACCCAGCTGCGCCAACCGATCTGGGGCTGGTTCGGGCAGCGCGACCAGTTCGCGATGGGCAGCGGGTACGACCCGGTACCCGGGATCGAGCGCTTCCTCGTCGGTACGCCGCCGGTACTCGGCGGCTACGGCGCGCTGGAGGGGACCAAGCTGACCGCCGAGGCCGGCATCCCGGCGATCCACGCCAAGGCACAGGCGCTCGGCCGGTACGCCGTGGAGCTGTTCGACGCCTGGCTCGCCGAGCTCGGCCTGGCGCTCGCCTCACCTCGCGATGCCGACCGGCGCGGTGCCCACCTCACCCTGTACCACCCGCAGGCCTGGCAGCTCAGTCAGGCACTGCGGGCGGCCAGCGTGATCCCCGACTTCCGTACCCCCGACCGGCTGCGACTGGGGTTCGCGCCGCTCTACACCCGCTTCGCCGACGTGTACGCCGGCCTCGCCAGGCTCCGCGACATCCTGCTTTCCGGCAGCCACAACGCTTTCCCGGCCGAGCGCGCCCGGGTCACCTGACCGGCAGGGTCACCTGACCGGCAGGGTCACCTGACCGGCAGGGTCACCTGACCGGCGGGCGCGCCCGGCGGGGCAGTCAGCCGAGCGGCTGGGAGAAGCGGATCATGTTGCCGGACGGGTCACGGAACCCGCAGTCGCGTACCCCGTACTCCTGGTCGATCGGCTCCTGCATGACGTCGTAGCCGGCGCCGCGCAGCCGCTCGAACACCTTGTCCACGGAGTCCACCTGGAAGATCAGCCCGTTGAGTGACCCCTTGGCCAGCAGCTGCTCCAGCTCGGTGACGTCGTTGCCGCGCCCCATGCCGACCTTCTCCAGCAGGATCTCGACGTCGGGCTGGTCCGGCGAGGCCACGGTCAGCCAGCGGTACTGGTCGAACGGGACGTCGTTGGTGACTTGCAGGCCGAGGGCGTCCCGGTAGAACTTCAGCGCCTCGTCCTGGTCATGGACTGAAATGATACCGATTGTCAACTTGATGGTCATACCGGCGACGCTACGCGAGCCGTCCCGTCCGAGCTTCTCCGATCCTGCTCGTCTGCCGGCACAGCCTCGTCTTGTGGCAGAGCCTCGTCTTGTGGCAGAGCCTCGTCCCGTGGCAGAGCCTCGTCTGGTGGCAGCGCCCTCGCACGCGCGGCCGGGGTGCGCGGCGGCCGGGTCATCGCCTTCGCGTAGCACGCGGGTACCACGGCGGCCGGGCGGTGGTCACGGGCCCGGTAGGCGCTCGGCGACTCGCCGACGATCTCGGTGAACCGGGCGCTGAACGAGCCCAGCGAACTGCAGCCGACCAGCATGCACACCTCGGTGACGCTGCGGTCGCCGAGGCGCAGCAGCGCCTTGGCCCGCTCGATCCGCCGGGTCATCAGGTATCCGTAGGGCGTCTCGCCGTAGGCCGCGCGGAACTGGCGGGAGAAGTGCGACGGGGACATCAGCGCGGCCCGGGCCATCGCCGGTACGTCCAGCGGCCGGGCGTATTCGCGGTCCATGAAGTCACGCGCTCGACGTAGGTGGGCGAGGTCCTCCGGGGTCACCTGACCAGCATGGCACGCACCTCTGACACTCCCGCCCGATGGCGGACTGTCAGTTCTGGCTGGGGTTGGGGGCGGTGTCCGGCAGGTCCAGGGTGGCCCAGGTGACCTTGCCGTCGGCGGTGGGGGTACAGCCCCACGAGTCGGCCATCGAGTCGACGATGAGCAGTCCGCGGCCGTACCCGTGGTTGTCCGCCTCGACGCCACCGCCCGGCGGGTGCAGCAGCCGGGGATCCCCGTCGCGTACCGCCAGCGAGAGGGTACGACCGGAGAAGCGCACGGTCACCCGCAGCTCGGTACGCGCGTGTACCACCCCGTTGGTCACCAGCTCCGAAATGATCAACTGGCCCAGCCGGGACAGCCGGCGTACCCCCCACTCCTCGCACGCCTCCTTGACGAGCACGCGCGCCACTTCGGGGGCGGTCCGGTCGGGTATCAGCACCACCGAGTCACGGCGCCGGTCGGGCAGCCAGTGGTGCGCCTCCCGGGCCGCCGCCACCGAGCCGAACAGCTCAACGCTCGGCTGGCTGGCCACCTGGGCGACCGAGCGCACCACGTCGGTCGAGCCGCCGCACAGCAACAGGTCGGCACCGGGCCAGCGGGAGGACTCGGCGGCGAAGTCGACGAACGCGCTCGCCGCCCGGTCGGTGACCTGGGTCAGCCGCGTCATGTCCAGTACCACCGCCTGCGGCTGGTCAGCCAGGCAGTCGCGCAGGGTCACCAGGCAGGTCGGGAGCGCGAATTGGTCGAGTGGGCCGGCCAGCCCCACGACCGCGACCGGCAGCCGCTCGGAGACGGTCGCCGCGAAGCCGCCCATCAACGCCCCGCTTCCGAGCACGATTCCCAGATGCCCATCGCAGCGCCACCCGTCTCTCTATCGACCCGACCCCGGTCCGTTACCGAACGCGGCGTCAACGTCGATCGGTCAAACCCCCGTTAGATGTAGCTACCCGTTATCGTGCCAGTCGAATCGCCGGAGTCACATTCCGGTCGGTACCCACCCACCCCGCGCCGGGCCGGCGCAGACGCCAACGGCACTCACACGCTGACCCGAGGTTGCGTGGGAGTGCCGTTGGCGTGCGCCGACCGGACGCGGAGTCGGGGTGGGGGGCCGTTACTCCGCGTCTTCGGCCAGCAGGGCGTCGCGCAGCTTGCGCAGCGCCGCACTGAGGAGCCGGGACACCTGCATCTGGGAGACGCCCAGCTGCTCGGCGATCTGGGTCTGGGTCATGTTGTCGTAGAAGCGCAGCCCGAGTACGCGCTGGTCACGCGGGGGCAGTGCGCCGAGGAGCTGGAGCACGCTGTGCCGGTCGGCGAAGCTGTCGATGTCGGTGTCCGTGGTACCCAGCAGGTCGCCCAGCTCGGTCTCGGTGTCCCCGTCGCCGTCGGTCATCACCAGGGTGTTCAACGACCGCACGTTGTATGCCGTGCCACACGCCTGGGCGCTGCGCACGTCGTCGACCGTGATGGCCAGTCGCTCGGCGATGTCCTCGGCGGTGACCGAGCGGCCCAGCCGCTGGGTCAGCTCAACCGTGACGTTGTTGATTTCCAGGTGCAGCTCCTGCAGCCGGCGGGAGACGTGCATGTCCCAGGCCGTGTCGCGGAAGTGCCGGCGCAGCTCGCCGAGGATGGTCGGGGTGGCGAAGCCGGCGAACGAGGCGCCGCGCTCGGCGTCGAACCGGTCGACCGCCTTGATCAGTCCGACGGTGGCCACCTGGATCAGGTCGTCGACCGGCTCGCCGCGACCGGCGAAGCGTAGTGCCAGGCCGCGCGCGAAGGACATGTGCTCGCAGATCACCCGGTCGCGTACCCGACGGCGGGCCGGGCTCTCGACATCGAGGTGGGCAACGGCGGCAAGCGCCTCGGCGGCACTCTCCCGCTGCGCGGCAAGATCGGTGTGGTCAACGGGGGCCTGCTCAATGGCAGGAGGTGCAGTCGTTATCGTGGCGAGCCCTGGCATGTCGTCCTCCACTGTCGCGGTGCTGCATCTCGGTCGCGTCCCAGCCAGCCGAGGGCTGGTGGATTGGCGA
Source organism: uncultured Actinomycetota bacterium (assembly GCA_963850915.1). Taxonomy (GTDB): domain Bacteria; phylum Actinomycetota; class Actinomycetes; order Mycobacteriales; family Micromonosporaceae; genus CAVTWH01. The sequence continues at coordinate 304,519 of CAWKND010000014.1, read as the reverse complement.
CCACCGACCGGTGGGCCGGCTCTGCGGAACGTCGGCCACAGCGGGTAACTGTGCCCTCAGGAGGAGCCTAGCGGAACCTGTTCACGAAGCACAAGATTCCACAGCGCACAATCCTCCGGTGGATCGGATTTGAATTCCTATTCGGAGGACCCATGTGGTCGGATTTGCCCAAATAACCCCGATTATGCGGTCGGGTCGTCATCGGTCCCGACCTGTCCACAGTGGAGCGGCCCGCCCAACGCAGCGCAGATCGAGAACTACTGAGAGTAGTCAGATCCGGACGGCGTACCCGCAGGTCAGGCGCCCGCGATCAGCCGGTCGGTCAAGCCCGACGAGGTCGAAGACGCGGCGCACATCGGGGTCCACCCGGTGCAGCTCCAGCCGGCAACTGTGTGCCGCGGCGACCTTGTGTGCGCGGATCAACGCGCCGATGCCGCTGGAGTCGCAGAACGAGACGCCGGAGAAGTCGATGGCGAGCACGCTCGGGCCACCGCTCAGCAGCCTGGCGACCGCCTGCTCCAGCGCCTCGGCGGTGTCCATGTCCAGCTCGCCACGGGCGGTCAGCCAGGCGATACCGTCCTCGCCCGCGGGCGCCAGCTCAACAGCCAGTGTGGTCACGCGAGCACCCTACCCCCAGTGAGGTCGGGTACGCCCGCCTCGGTTGGCGGGTACCTTGACGCGGTGGCAGAGGGAACCGGCACGGTGGTGGAGATCTACACGGACGGGGCGTGCAGTGGCAATCCCGGACCTGGTGGCTGGGGGGCGGTACTGAGCTACGGAGCGCACCGCAAGGAACTGTGCGGCGGCGAGTACCCGCAGACCACCAACAACCGGATGGAGCTGATGGCGGCCATCCGGGCGCTGGAGAGCCTGACCCGGCCGGCGACGGTACATCTGCACACGGACAGCACCTACCTGCGCAGCGGGATCACCACCTGGCTGCCCGGCTGGGTACGCAACGGCTGGCAGACCAAGGCGAAGCAGCCGGTGAAGAACGCCGACCTGTGGCAGCGGCTGGCCAGCGCGGTCGAGCGGCACGACGTGCACTGGCTGTGGGTCAAGGGGCACAGCGGGGACCCGGGCAACGAGCGGGCCGACGCACTGGCCAACCAGGGCATGGCCGAGGCCCGCGCCCAGCACGCCTGAGCCGTCCGCGCGTCGCCCGTCGCCCATCGCCGTCAGGCGGCGGTTTCTGGCGGGGCGGAAGTTTCAGGAGGAGCGGGCGCGGCGACGGGTGGGTTGGCAGCGGGTACACCAGTAGCTGTTGCGGCCGGCGAGTTCACCGTGGCTGACCGGGGTGGCGCAGACCAGGCAGGGCTGGCCCGGGCGGCGGTACACGTAGACCTCGCCGCCGTGCCGGTCGACCCGGGGCGGCCGGCCCATCGCGGCCGGCGTGTGTCCACTGTGGACGGTGTCGATCCGGCCGGCCGCGACCGCCTCGGCCATCAGCCCGCACAGGTCGGTCCAGAGCGCCAGCCAGGCGGCCGGGCGCAGCGCCCGGCCGGGCAGCGTCGGCGGCAGGCCGGCGCGGAACAGCGCCTCGGTGACGAAGATCAACCCGGTGCCGGCGACGACGGACTGGTTGAGCAGCAGGGCGGCCAGCGCGGTCGGGCTGCGGGAGATTTTCTGGTACGCCCGTGCCGGCTCGGCATCCGGCCGCAGCGGGTCCTCCCCCAGCCGGTCCCGCAGCGCCTGTACCTCTACCGGCGTGAGTACCTCACACGCAGCCGGTCCGCGCAGCTCGCACCAGTGCCCGCTGCCCCGCAGCCGCATCCGGATCTCGCCGACCGGCTCGGGGGCCGTGCCCTCGCCGTCGCTGAACTTGCCGTACAGGCCGAGGTGGATGTGCAGCGTGTGGCCGCCGGTGAAGTGGTGCAGCAGGTGCTTGCCGTAGGCCTCGGTACCGGTGAGCACGGCCCCGTCGAGCAGCGCCGCCCCGGCCGCGAACCGGCCCTGTGGGCTGTCCACCCGTACCGGCGCGCCGGCGAACAGCTCGCGATGGCGCCGGGCCAGCCGGTGGATCGTGTGACCTTCGGGCACGCCGCCACCCTACCGGCGCCCCCGATCCGGGTGTCCGCACGCAGGAGGGCGCGGGAGACGAGCAGGAGAGAATGAGTCGGTGGGCGGGGCGGAGGCGCAGCGGGTACTGATCGCCGTGCGGGTGAAGCCGGGTGCCTCGCGTACCGCGGTCGGCGGGAGCTATCCGGGACGGTACGGGCCGGCGCTGGTGGTACGGGTCAGCGCGCCGGCCGTGGACGGGCGGGCTACAGCGGCCGTACTGCACGCGGTGGCCGACGCGCTCGGGCTACGCCGGGCGGATGTCACCCTGCACCAGGGCGCGACCAGCCGCGACAAGGTGCTGGCCGTCGGGTACCCCGACAAAGCATCAACAGCCGGGTACCCCGACAAAGCATCAACTGCCGGGTGCGCCGACAAGGCGTCAGCTGCCGGGTACCCCCCGGTGGACCTGGTGGCCCGGGTCGCCGCACTGCGCGACGGCCCGGACTGACCCGGACGCCGCCGTCAGTTGGCCGGTCGGCGCAGTGAGTAGGTGACCGCGTAGAGCCGCTGCGGGGCGCCGATCAGCATGGCCGCCCGGTCGTAGCACTGCCAGCCCAGCGACCCGGCCCGGTTGAGGTGCTTCATGTCGTCGAACTTCTCGTCGGTACCCCACCGCAGGATGCCGCCCTGGTGGTGCAGGCTGGCCGCCCAGTCCAGGTTCTTGTCGTTGCCGAACGACCCGGTCGCTTGGTACTCCAGGCGCGCGTACTCCCATTGGATCACCGGCTCATCATGCCCGACGCCGTCCACGATCGCGACGGTGCTCGATGGCCGATGCCCGACGCATCGCGCCGCCTGACGTCAACAACAGTTGACGACCAATCGCGGGTCAACTAACGTTGACAGCATGACTGATCCGACCGCACTCGCCGCCGCAGCCAGCGGCCGCGACGCCCGCCAGGGCCTGCGCGCCGCCCTCGCGCTGCGCAAGCTCGCCGAGACGCTGGAGGCGCTGCAGGTGGCCAACGCGCGGCGGCAGGGCTGGTCCTGGCAGGAGATCGCGGACGCGCTGGACGTCAGCAAGCAGGCGGTGCACAAGAAGTACGCCGGCCGGCACCCGACCGACCGCGCCGCCCACACCGACCGCGCCTCCAACGGCCGCGCCTCCACCGACCCCGCCCACACCGACCCCGCCCACACCGACCCCGACCCGCGACCGACCCCGCTAAGACCGACCCCGCCAAGACCGACCGCTCCCAGGAGGACTAGATGTTCGAGCGCTTCACCGTGCCGGCCCGCGAGGTCGTCGTCCGGGCCCGGGACGAAGCCAAGGCGACCAACGCCCCGCTGATCGGTACCGAGCACCTGCTGCTCGCCCTGCTGGACGAACGGGCGACGACGGCCTATCCGGTACTCACCGCGGCCGGGCTCACGCATGATCAGGTACTCGCGGCGGTCGGCCGGCTCGGTGAGCGACCGGCCCGGCTGCTCGACGACGAGGACGCCGCCGCCCTGCGCGAGATCGGCATCGACCTGGACACCGTGCTCGCCCGGATCACCGAGAGCTTCGGCCCCGAGGCGTTGACTCCCCCGGCACCCCGCCGGCAGGGCCTGTTCACCGGCCGGCGTACCTCCTCGGCCCGCCGGTTCACCCCGGCCGCCCGCAAGACGATGGGACTCACCGTGCGGGAGGCGATCCGGCTCAGCGACAACCACATCGACGACGGCCACATCCTGCTGGGCATCTTGCGCGGCGACGGGCTGGCAACGCAGATCCTCAACGAGGCGAGGATCTCGTTCGAGGGGCTCCGGGCGGAGGTTGAGGCGCAGCGGCGGCGGGCCGCGTGACCGGCTTGCCGGACACCGCGCCCAGTACGGTGCTCAACGGGTGAAATCCCGCTCCTGAGGGCATCCGGATTCACGGGTACAGGAGGTACCGTCTCAGGGTCAGCGACAACGCGGAGCGTAACCCCTGGGCGCTCCCACGCGAGGAGATCAGCGCAGTGACCGACGACGTGCAGGACCGGACCATCGAGGACGCCGGAGAGAATGCCGAGGCGAGCCCGGATTCGATCCCAACGCCAGCCGGCAAGATCCCCACCGTCCGCCCCGCGGTGGAGCGCCGGCCATCGGCCGCCAGCGTGCGCCGCCAGGCAAAGAAGGAAATGTCCCGGCGCGCCGCCGAGGCGCGCCGCAAGGCCCGCCAGCGTCGCCAGATGCTCACCTACTCGGCCGTCGCGGGCGTGGTCGTCATCCTGCTGGTCGGCGGGTTCCTGCTGCTCAACCCCGGCAGCAAGAAGAAGCCGTCGGCCGCGTCCGGGGCGAGTGCCTCGGCGAGCGCCAGCGCCACCGCGAGCGCCGTACCGACGCCGAGCGTGAGCGCACCGGCGGCGCTGAGCGCAAAGCCGACCCTCACCAAGGGTGACGGCGCCGCGCCCACCGCGCTCAAGGTCACCAACCTGGTCACCGGTACCGGCCCCAAGGTCACCGCCGGGCAGACGATCACGGTGAACTACGTGGGCGTCACCTGGGCCGACGGCACCGAGTTCGACTCCTCCTGGTCGCGCAACGAGCAGGCCTCCTTCCAGATCGGTGCCGGCAAGGTCATTCCGGGCTGGGACCAGGGCCTGGTCGGGGTGACCGTAGGCAGCCGGGTACAGCTGGACATCCCGAGTGACCTGGCCTACGGCGACAGCCCGACCGGTGGCCAGCCGGCCGGTGCGCTGATCTTCGTGGTGGACGTCCTCGCCGCCCAGTAGCCCCGCCGCCCAGTAACGCAGCTCTTGGCAGGCCCGTCCCGACCCGGGGCGGGCCTGCTGCGTACCCGTTCAGCCCAGCGCGTACCGGGCGGAGTCGGCACCTGTCACATTCGGGTGGGAGACTTGTCCGTCGGTAGCTTTCGACTGGACTAGGCGTGCGGGTGAGGGGGCGGCGTGGGTAGGCCGGTACTGGTCACGGTTGACGACGATCCGGCGGTGTCCCGGGCGGTGGCGCGAGATCTGCGCCGTCAGTACGGCGAGCACTACCAGATCGTGCGCGCCTCATCCGGCCCCGAGGCGCTCACCGCGCTGAAGGAGCTGAAGCTGCGCGGCGGTCGGGTGGCCGCGATCCTCGCCGACTACCGGATGCCGGAGATGAGCGGCATCGAGTTCCTGGAGCAGGCGATGGACCTGTTCCCGCGGGCCCGGCGAGCGCTGCTGACCGCGTACGCCGACACCGACGCGGCGATCCGGGCGATCAACGTGGTGGACGTGGACCACTACCTGCTCAAGCCCTGGGACCCGCCGGAGGAGAAGCTCTACCCGGTGGTCGACGCGCTGATCGAGGCGTGGCAGGCCAGTGGGGAGCGGGAGGTACCCGAGGTCAAGCTGGTCGGGCACCGGTGGAGCGCCCCGTCCTACGAGATCCGCGACTTCCTCACCCGCAACTCGGTGCCGTACCGCTGGTACAGCGCGGATGATCCGGAGGGGCAGCGGCTACTCGACGCGGCCGAGTTGGATGCCACGGCCGTACCCGTGGTGATCACCGCCGACGGCCAGGCGCTCGCCTCGCCGAGCAACGCCGAAGTGGCGACCGCGGTCGGCATGACCACCGTGCCAACGTCCGACTTCTACGACCTGATCATCATCGGCGGCGGCCCGGCCGGGCTCGGCGCGGCCGTCTACGGCGCCTCCGAGGGGCTGCGCACCGTGCTCGTCGAGCGGCTGGCCACCGGCGGGCAGGCCGGCCAGAGCTCGCGCATCGAAAACTACCTCGGCTTTCCCGACGGCGTCTCCGGCGACCAGTTGACCGAGCGGGCACGCCGGCAGGCAGCCAAGTTCGGCGCGGAGATCCTCACCGCCCGTGACGTCACCGCGCTGGAGGCGCGCGGCCCGGCCCGGGTGGTCCGGTTCGCCGACGGCGCCGAGATCTCGGCACACGCCGTACTGCTGGCCACCGGGGTGAGCTACCGGCCGCTGGCCGCCCCCGGCTGCGCCGACCTCACCGGCCGCGGCGTCTACTACGGCTCCGCCTCGACCGAGGGGCCGGACTGTGACGGCGAGGACGTCTACATCGTCGGCGGCGCCAACTCGGCCGGCCAGGCCGCGGTCTTCTTCTCCCGGCACGCCCGCTCGGTCACCATGGTGATCCGCGGCGACGGGCTGGAGCGCTCCATGTCGCACTACCTGATCCAGCAGCTGCGCGACATCCCCAACGTCTCGGTACGCAGCAACACCGAGGTGACCGAGGTGAACGGGGACGGGCACCTGGAGTCGATCACGTTGCGGGACAACGAGTCCGGCAAGTGCGAGACGATGGAGACCGGGCACCTGTTCATCTTCATCGGGGCCGAGCCGTGCACCACCTGGCTCGGCGGGCAGGTCTTCCGGGACGCCCAGGGCTTCCTCTGTACCGGACCCGACCTGCTGCTCGACGGCGCACGGCCGAGCCACTGGGAACTCGACCGCGACCCGTACTACCTGGAAACCAGCCTGCCCGGCGTGTTCGCGGCGGGCGACGCCCGGAGCACTTCGGTGAAGCGGGTCGCCTCCGCGGTCGGCGAGGGCGCGATGGCGGTCACCCTGGTGCACCGGTACCTGGAGGCACAGTGAACACCCCAAGCATCTCCCCCGAAGAACTGAAGACCCTCTTCCTCTTCGAGTCACTCAGCCCCGACCAGCTGGAGTGGCTGGCCCAGCACGGCACCGTCGAGGAGCACAAGGGCGGCACCCTGATCTACACCGAGGGCGCTCCATCCACCTGCTTCTACGTACTGCTCTCCGGCACCATCTCGATGTTCCGTACGGTCAGCGGCGACGAGCTCGAAGTGACCCGGACCGAGCAGCGCGGCGTGTACTCCGGCGCCACCCAGGCGTACGTGCGCGACATGAGTGCCGAGACCTACCGCAACTCGCTGCGCGCGATCACCGACTCGACCCTGCTCGCGCTGCCAGCGGCGGAGTTCGGCGAGATCCTGCGCGAGTGGTTCCCGATGGCCGTACACCTGCTCGAAGGGCTCTACCTCGGGCTGCAGGCCAACACCGCGCTGGTCTCCCAGCGGGAGCGGCTGGTCGCCCTGGGCTCGCTGTCGGCCGGTCTCATGCACGAGCTGAACAACCCGGCAGCCGCGACGGTACGCGCCACCTCGGCACTGCGGGAGCGGCTGGCACACATGCGCAACAAGCTGGCCGGACTGGCCAGTGGCAAGATCGACCGTACCCAGCTGCAGAACCTGGTGGAGTTGCAGGAGTCGGTGATCTCCCGGCTGGCCAAGGCGCCGAAGCTGTCCCCGATGGAGACCAGTGACCGGGAGGACCAGCTCACCGACTGGCTCGACGGGCACCAGATCAGCGGCGGCTGGGACCTGGCGCCGGTACTGGTCGGCGCGGGGATGGACCTGGAGTGCCTGGAGGACATCGCGGCCAAGGTCGACCCGTCGCTGCTGGAGCAGGCGGTGCGCTGGCTGACGTACACGCTGGAGACCGAGATGCTGATGGGCGAGATCGAAGACGCCAGTGACCGCATCTCCACGCTGGTCGGCGCGGCCAAGCAGTACTCCCAGATGGACCGGGCGGCGCACCAGTGGGTGGACATCCACGAGGGCCTGAAGAGCACGCTGATCATGCTGCACCACAAGATCGGCCACGAGATCATCGTGGTCAAGGACTTCGACCACACACTGCCCAAGATTCCGGCCTACCCGGCCGAGCTCAACCAGGTGTGGACGAACATCATCGACAACGCGGTACAGGCGATGGAGGGGCGCGGCAAGCTCACCGTCAAGACCAGCCGCCGGGACGACTCGGTGCTGGTCGACTTCGGCGACACCGGGCCGGGGATGACCGACGAGGTACGCCGCCGCATCTTCGAACCGTTCTTCACCACCAAGGCGGTTGGCCAGGGAACCGGCCTGGGGCTGGACATCTCGTTCCGGATCATCGTGAACCGGCACCGCGGCGACATCACGGTGACCTCCGAGCCCGGCAACACCCACTTCCTCATCCGGCTGCCGCTGGCCGAACCGCCGGCAGCCTGACGTGGCAGACTCCTGACGTGGCGACTCAGCTCCAGATCACGATCGACTGCGCAGATCCCGGACTGCTGGCCCGGTTCTGGGCCACCGCACTGCACTACCAGCTCGAACCACCGCCAGCCGGGCACGCCACCTGGCGCGACTTCTACCTGTCCATCGGGGTGGACGAGGCGGAGCTGGGCGACCTGGACAGCGACGCCGTGGACCGGGTGATCGACCCGGCCGGGGCGGGGCCACGGATGTGGTTCCAGCAGGTACCCGAGGCGAAGGCCGGGAAGAACCGGCTGCACCTGGACCTGCGGGTCAGCGACGGCCGGGCGGTACCGGTCGCACAGCGGCGCGAGCAGGTGGAGGCCGAGGTGGCCCGGCTGGAGGCGGCCGGGGCGAGCCGCGCCTGGACGCACGACGACAGCACCGGCGTCGACCACTACGCGGTGACCATGCGCGACCCCGAGGGCAACGAGTTCTGCGTCGTCTGATCCGGGTGGCCGCGCCTGGTGGCCTTCCCCGGGTGGCCCTGCCGCGTGGCCTTCCCGAGCGGGTGGCCAGGGCGCTGGGCCGGGCGGACCGGCGGGTTCAGCCCTGGCGCGCCGGGGGCGGTTTGCCCGGTGGCTTCCATCGATTTTCGCCGGCTGCTCGCTGCTGACCTGGGGGTACGCGCCCGGTGTGCGCTCCGGACTCGACGGTGCCGATCACGCCGACCTAGGCTGCCCGCTGATCCGTGAACCGTCCACCGGCGGTACGGCGAGTGGAGGTCGGCAGATGGCGCGCAGGGGCGGGTACCGCTGGATCGTGGTTATGGTCGGCGTGCTGCTGGGCAGCAGCCTGCTGCTGGCCGGCTGTGATTCGTCCGGCGCCAAGCCGGCGCCGGCACCCACCGGGCCGCCGTTGAACCTGGGCGGAATCACCGCCAACGCGGGCGACCACAGCGTGGCGCTGCAGAACCTGTTCATCGAGAAGCCCGGCGCGGGCGGATACCCCGTGCACAGCGCGGCGAAGTTGAGCATGGACGCCTGGAACAACACCTCCATCAACATCGCGATGACGAGTGTGACGGCCGGTGGCGGCGCTCAGGTGGTGTTCGTGGACGGCAGCTCGCCCTCGGCGACGCCGGGTGCGCAGTTCTCCATTCCGTTGCCGCCCAGCGGCTTCATCCCACTACAGCCGAAGATCGGTCGGTACATCGAGGTCCGCTGCCTGCCCGCGGCACTGGCCGACGGCGGCACGCTGGACCTGACCTTCCACTTCGACAACGGCGCCACGGTCGTCGCCACCATCCCGATCGATACCTCGGCGAGCGACGCCCCGGCGACCACCACGCCCACGACGACCTGCTGATCCGGCACTCCCGGCTGACCGGCCCGCCTGCTTCAGGCCGGCCGGTCAGCGCTCGTCTCAGGAAGCGGTGGCGCGGCGGCCGGACTCCATGTCGCTGCGCCAGCTGTACACGTAGTTGGTGGCGCTCAACCGCTCCAGCTCACTCAACTGCAGCGCGTCGGTGACGATCTCGACCAGTTCGGTGTCGTTGGGCGAGTCACCGGCCGGTACCCGCTCGTCCAGCGTGGCGTGTACCAGCGTGCGCAGCGACGCCTCCCGTGACCGTGGAGCCGGCAGGGCGTACCCGTCGGGTTCGCGCTCGACCGGCCCGGGTACCGGCCGGGTCACCGGCGTGGTACGCGCCTTGGGTAGCAGGTCCTGGACCTGGCGAAGCTGGGCTTCGCTGAGTACCCGTGGCGCCTCGGCGCGCTCGGGGGTACCACGCCGGCCCCGGGATTCGCGCGCCGACGCCGGTACCGCGCCCCACGCCGGTGGCCCGTCCGGACCGGACGCCAGCCGGATCGGATCCACCGTCAAGGGACCTCCCGGGTCCCCCAACGGCGCCGGCACGTCAGCAAGCAGCCCAGTCGCCCCGCTGCTCCCCGCCCCGCTGCTCCCGGTTCCGTTGTACGCGGCCACATCCGCGTGCGCCCCGTTGACGTGCACCCCGTTGACGTGCACCCCGTTGACGTGCGCCCCGTTGCTGGCGCCGGTGGTGGGTGCCTCGGCGGAGTGGGCGCCGTTGAGGTGAGCGGTGGTGTGGTCGGTGGCCGGCCACTCCTCGGCGGGCGGCGAATCCGCGCGGCGCAGGGCGTCCCGACCGTGACCGGCGGGCAGCGCGGCCTGCACCTCCGCGGCGGTGAGCCCCGGCGCGACCAGCGTTCCGTCCACTGTGGACGGCGCACCCCGGCGCTTGCCCGATGGGCCGGCCGCGAGCCGGGCCGGTGCCAGGTCGGCGGCGATCAGCGCGGTCAGGCCGTCGTAGTCGGCGCCGTCGGCCAGGCGTAGCGCGATCTCGTCGAGGTCGTACACGTGCACGGCGATGTCGGCGGTGGTCGGATCCACGGCCGCCCGGATCTTGCGGTGCAGTACCTTCGCGATGGCCGACTGGCGCCGCTCCCGGCGTACTGCCGCACGGGCCTCGGCCAGCGAGTCGTACAGGCCGAGGTTGGGGTCGGCCTTGGCCAGCGCGCGGGCCCGGCGGGTCAGCCACGGGTGCGTCAACCAGTGCCCGACCACCTCGTACGCGGGCGTTGTCCAGGCCAGGGTTCCCTTGGCGCGCAAGCGATCCCGCCGCTGGTTCTCGGTGTGCATGAGCCACACCAGGTAGCCGAGCGCGGACATCCCGGCGAAGAAGCCGCCGAGCAGGTGGTCGCTGTGCGCCAGCCAGTTGAAGGCCACCGCACCGGCCGCGATCACCACGGAGAGCAGCCTGGATGCCACGGCGCGCTCGCCGAGGCGGCGGCGTACGTCGGCGTTGGCGAGCACGACGATGCCGCCGAGTTCGAGCGCGCCGACGGCCGGGATCGCCGCGGCCAGCGGGATGTGCAGCGCCTCCACCGCGCCGGAGACCTGGCCGGCCAGCGCCACCAGCAGTACCACGACGTAGAAGCCCTGCCGCATGTACGAGGCGCGGCGTACCGAGCGCTGCAGGTCGGCGTCGTACTCGCCGACCGCCGCCAGCCCGCCCGGGCCTGCGGTGCCCAGCTGCTTTTCGTGTGACTGCGTACCGTGTGGCTGGTTCACTGCGCGTCCTCCCGGTCGGTCAACAGATATCCGCGAGCCGACAGGAACTCCACCAACGCGAGGTCGACGGTGCTCTGCACGGTGGTCTCGTTCTCGATCACGAAGCGCTGGAGCAGCTGCTCGACGGCGACCGGTACCCGGGTGTTGAGCTGTACCCGTGGCCGGCGTACCCGTCGCTCGGGCATCACCACCGGGCCGGCTCCGGCCGTACTGGACACGTCAACTCCCCTTCCCGCCTCGGAAACCCTGCCGCAAACAGCGCGCGGGCTGCCCGGGAAGGGCGCCGGCTAGCGCAGTGCTAGCGAGCAAGCTAGCAATGCGGGCGCCGGAATCCGGAATGGACACGCCGACAGGCGACCAGCCTGGCAGGTCAGCTCGGCGTGTCGGGCCGCCCGCCACACCGGCCGCGAATCTGGCCGGCAGCGCGAGGTCAGGCGGGCGTGGGCAACGGGATACGCAGCGTGAACGTACCCCGCAGATCGAGCCACGCCGACTCGGGGCCGCGTACCAGTCGCAGCACCACCTCGTCGCAGCCGGGGCAGCGGCCGACCCAGCCGGGCGCGTGCACGTAGACCCGCAGTTCGGCAACCGGGCCGCGGCGTCCACAGTCGCACACAGCGCCCCTCGGCGGCCGTCATGTCGGTGGCGAAGATCTCGCTCAGCGGCCCGGCCAGTTCGTTGCCGTCGACATACCCGTCTGTCATGCCCACTCCTTCGTGGTCCGCCCGCCGGGGCCGGCGGTATAGAAAAGGTTCAGGGGCCGCTGGGGCCGAAGCGCTCGGTGCGTCACCCGGCGCGGTTCGTGGCCGAGCGCCACCAGGATGTCGGCCGCCGTCTCGACGAAGCCGGTCGGGCCGCACACGTAGCAGGTGGGCTCCAGCGAAGCCGGCCAGGCCAGCGTGTTCAGCTCGGCCACGCCGAGCCGGCGCGGCTGTGCCGGGCCAACCTTCAGGGGCGGTGCGGGTGTACTGGTAGGACACGTCCAGCCCCATGTCGCCGCGGGCCCGCTCGCGCAGTTCGTTGCGGTAGAACAGTTCCGCCTCGCTGCGTACCGAGTAGACCAGGCGGAACGGCACCCGGCTGTCGGCCAGCCGGCGCGCCCGCAGCATCGCCATCAGCGGTACCACCCCGGAGCCCCCGGCCACCAGCAGTATCGGTTCGACGCTCACCGGCCGCCAGACGAACCAGCCACCGACCGGGCCGCGCAGCTCCACGGCTCCGCCAGGCGCCAACACGTCGACCAGGTACGGCGAGACCTCGCCGTCGTCCACCCGCTGCACGGTCAGCTCGACCCGCTCGCCCGCTGCCGGTGCGGCGATCGAGTAGCTGCGCTGGGCGGTGTACCCGTCGTCAGCGGTGAGTCGTACGTCGACGTGCTGGCCGGGCAGGTGGCCGGGCCAGCCGGGTACCTCGAGGACCAGGGTCACCGCGCTGGCCGTCTCCACCCGGCGCTCGACGAGCGTGGCCCGCCGCCACACCAGCCGTGCCGGCCGCCGCCCGACGGTTGGCGCCGCGGTCATACCTGTGCCGCTGTCATCAGTCGCCCTGGTAGCGCTGCTCGCGCCACGGGTCGCCGTAGTCGTGGTAGCCGGCCGACTCCCAGAACCCGGGGGTGTCCTCCAGCATCATCTCCAGGCCGCGTACCCACTTGGCCGACTTCCACAGGTACAAGTGGGGTACCAGCAGCCGGGCCGGGCCGCCGTGCGGTGCCGTGAGCGGCTCGCCGTCGTACTCGTACGCGACCAGCGCCTGACCGTCGAGCAGGTCCTCCAGCGGCAGGTTGGTGGTGTAGCCGCCGTAGGAGTGCACCATCACGTAGTCGGCCGCGGTCTCCACGTTCTCCAGCAGCGTGTCCAGGCTGATGCCGCGCCAGGCGGTACCGAGCTTGGACCACTTGGTCACGCAGTGGAGGTCCACGGTCTGCTCGACGCTGGGCAGCGCCATCAGCTCGGTCCAGCTCCAGGTGTGCCGCTGGCCGGTTTCGGTGGTGATGAAGAACTGCCATGTGTCCAGCGGGACACGTGGTGTCGGACCGGCGCTGAGCACCGGAAAGTCCGTGGTCAGGTACTGGCCGGGCGGCAACTTCGGCCCGGAAGATCGGGGTCGACCCCGGAAGCCGGGCGACAAGATGCTCATGCGCCCTAGCTAATCATGGCGCCGTATCAGGTGTGTGACGAAGCGGCCGGCCGGTAGACGGCACCGTGCGGGTCGGCGCAGTGCGCGTCGGTGACCGCCGGGGTGCCGTGGCTGCCGAGGTGGTCGACCTGCAGTGTGGTGTGCGTGATTTGGTGCTGGGCCTCCAGCAGCGCCTCGATGTCACCGCGTACGGCGTGGCAGTCCTCGCCCGGGTCGACGAGTACATGCGCGGAGAGCGCCGGCTGGCCCGAGGTGATCTGCCAGACGTGCAGGTCGTGTACCTCGGCCACGCCCGGCAGCCCGGCAAGTTCGGCGCCGAGCGCGGGCATGTCCGTACCGGACGGGGCGGCCTCCAGGAAGATCCGCGCGGACTGGCCGACCAGGCGTACCCCGGCGTAGAGCATCAACGCCACCACGACCAGGGTGGCCACCCCGTCGGCCCGGTCCCAGCCGGTCACCAGGATGACCACGCCGGCCACCGCGGTGGCGATGAACGCGAACAGGTCGTTGAGTACGTGCGCGAACGCGCCGCGCACGTTGAGGCTGGTCCGGTTGGCCCGGCTGAGCGCCCAGCTGGCCAGCGCGTTGACCCCGATGCCGACCAGCGCGGTGATCAACACCAGGCCGCCGGCGACCGGGTGCGGGTGGATCAGCCGGCGGATGGCCGCGAACCCGAGCCAGCCGCCGAGCAGGAGCATGGTCAGGCCGTTGGCCTGTGCGGAGAGGATCTCCGCCCGCTTGAGGCCGAAGGTGTACCCGCCCCGCGGCGGCCGGGCAGCCAGCCGCATCGCCACCAGCGCGAGGGCTATCGCGCCCGCGTCGGTGAGCATGTGCGCCGCGTCGGAGACCAGTGCCAGCGACCGGGCCAGGATCCCGACCAGGACCTCGGCCAGCATGAACGAGCCGATGAGTACCAGCGCCATGGTCAACCAGCGACCGTCGGCGTCGGCGCTCACCCCGTGGCTGTGCCCACCGTGGCTGTGCCCACCGTCGCTGTGCCCACCGTCGCTGTGCCCACCAGAACCGTGCACACCAGAACCGTGTCCACCAGAATCGTGCCCGCCCGGACCGTGTGCTTTTCCGTCGTGCTCCGCGTGCCCGTCCATGCCTCACCTCCCCCGGCCGTATCCGCCCGCATGCCGTCCACCACGTCGCGCGGGCGCACCAAAGCATGCGAAGTCCTGCATGTGTCGGGCAAGTGTACGCCCGGGAGCAAGCCGGGAACTTTTCGCACGCGGCTACCGACTACCCGACCAGACTGGTCCGGAAGGGTACCGGCGCTGACGACTGAGGGAGATCATGAACCGCTCCGCATCCCCTGCCCAACGGCCCGCTGCTCAGCGGCGCACTGCCAGCCGGCGTACCGTGCGCCGCACGCTCACCATCGCGCTCGCCGCCCTCGGCGCGGTACTGCTGCTGGCCTCGCCGGCCGCCGCGCACACCGAGATCCAGCTCGACAACGCCACGGCCGGGGCGACCAACGTGACCATGTCGGTCAACGCCGAGGCGGAGTCGAGCAAGGCGGGCGTGAAGAGCGTCGCGGTGCAACTCCCCGCCGGGCTCACGCCGGACGAGATCACCCTGGTCACCGGGCCGAGTGGCTGGACACTGACGCCGACCGCGGACGGGTACCAGATCGCCGGCGCGACGCTGAAGGTCGGCGTGGACGTGGCGTACAAGATCAAAATCAGTAAGCTGCCGGCCACCCCCGGCGTGCTCACCTTCAAGACGGTCGTCACCTACGGCAACGGTGACGTGGACTCCTGGATCGGCGCCCCGGACGCCGACAACCCGGCGCCGACGGTCAGCCTGGCCCCCGGCGCAGCTGCCCCGAGTGCCAGCGCCAGCGCCGCGCCCAGCGTCGCCGCCAGCCCGACCGGGCCGGCGTTGAGCAACGGGATCGCCCCGGTGGAGAAGAAGTCCGGCTGGCCGGCCTGGGCCACCTGGCTGATCGCCCTGGTCGTGCTGGCCGCGCTGGTCGCCGGCGTGATCGCGCTACGCCGCCGGGGCCAGCCCAAGGCGTAGCCTGCGCACTTTCCCATACCGACGCCGCCGGCCCCGAGGGACCGGCGGCGTCGGGCAGTCCGGAGTGCGCGGACGGTCAGGCGTAGCTGACGATGATCGCGGAGTACGGCGGCAGTTCGACCGCCTCCCGGGTGACCCGGGCGCCCGGCTCGGTCGCCAGCAAAACCCGCCGGGGGTACTGGTCCAGGCTGACCCGGCGGACCACCGGCGCCAGGTTGGCCACGATGCCGCAGTCGCCCCGGCGCATCGCGATGAACTGGTCGCCGTACCAGAGCCGGACCCGGTCGGGGTGCGGGTCGGCCAGGTCGGCGTGGGTCCGGCGCAGGGCGATCAGGCGCTGGTAGAAGGCGAGCAGCTCGGCGTGGCCGGGCTCCTTCGGCTCCGACCAGTCCAGTCCACTGTGGCCGGACAGGCCGGCGATGGGCGAGCTGCGGGTCGACCGGCCGGGCGCGGCCACCGCCAGTTCGCGACCGTGCCGGGCGGAGGCGCCCCACTCCTCACCCATGAACACCAGCGGCGTGAACGGGCCGGTGAGCAGCAGGGTCGCCCCGACCCGCAGCAGCGACCGGTCGGCATGCGCGTTGTGCGGGGTACCCACGAAGTGGTGCGTACCCAGGCCGCGGTGCCCGCCCCGGGCCAGCGCACCGGCGTGCAGCAGCGCCTCGTGCAGGACGTCGGCGAGGGTCTCCGGGGAGCCCACCTCGCCCTCCACCGGCCCGCCCGCGAACAGCGCGTGCAGTGCGTGCGCGCCCTGCCGACCCCGGTCACCGGCGGGCAGTACGGTCAGCGGCCGGCCCAGCTCCACCGCGAGCGCGGCCACCTGCCGTACCAGCTCGCCGTCGATGCCTGGCGCGCGTACCCCGTCGAGCCGGTACAGCACGAAGAGCTGGCGCAGCTGGGACAGGTTGACCGGACGGGACAGGCCGAGCAGCACGGCGATGCCGCAGTTGTGGCACGCGGTCACGAACTCGGTCAGCCCGCTGTCCGCCTCGGCCGGGCCGGCCGCCAACTCGACCACGTCGACACCGAGGGTGACGAGGTGTTCGAGGTGCTCGGCAGCGGCCAGGAAGCTGCCCTCGGGAGTGAAGGTACGGACGTCCAACTCGTAACGCACGCTGCCGGGGCGTACCCGGGCGGTCGGGTCCTTCGACATGTCAGCCACCACACTGTGACGGTTCCCGGGGCATCGGGCGGTGCCGCGCGGGCTGGTACCGGGGTCCGGGTAGAGATATATGGCGTAGGCGATGCGGGAGGGGGGCAGCACACACCGCATCGGGAGGTCAGCTGACGCCGAGTGTTCGGGTCACCACATTCATACCCGCACCGACCACCGCACCAAAACATCAACGGGATAACAGTACGGAAATGACACCCTAACCATGGCGTCCGCCGGCCCGGGCAGGCCACGCCAACGTCTAGGAGAACTCCCAGAAGAAGCCGACGATCGCGCTCTCCACCGCGCCGAAGCGGGCGTGTACGGACAGCTCGCTGTCCAGCTCCGCCTCCTGCTGCTCGACCACGCGCGCCTGGTCGAGCCGGTCCCAGCGGGCCTGCCACACGCGGGCCGGGGGCCGGTGCGGGTGGAAACGTACCCAGACAGTCAGGTCGTTCACCGAGCGCAGCACGCCCCGGCGCAGCTCGGGCGGCGGGTCGGCGGCGTAGCCGAAGCTGGTATGGAACTGCAGCAGCGCCGTCTCGCCGGTGTTCAGTTCCCGGTCGAGCAGGATGTCGACGCCGTGCAGGTAGTCGGTCACCCGGTAGATGTGGTCGCCGACCCGGCCGCCGCGGACGACGTCCACGACCAGTTCGTCGGTGTCGAAGCGCAGCGGGTAGGACGAGAGTCCGTCCACTGTCGCCTTGATCACCTGGATGGTCTCGTGCTCGACCGGCCGGCCGTCGGCGCCCACGGTGTGCAGTTCGTGCAGGGAGAGCGTCTGGTGGCCGGGCTCGATGCTGCCTCGGGGCAGCTCGTCGGTGGCGGCGCCGCCGGTGAGTACCCGCACGGCGGGCGAGCCGCGCAGCAGCTCCCGCAGCCGGTGCGCGTGCCGGGCACGGATGGCGAACGCGTCCACGAACAGGTCGACCCGGGAGCTGTCCAGCGCCCGGCCGTCGAGCGCGCCGGCGACCACGTCGTCGACCTCGGGGATGGGCCCGACCTCGGTGAGTACCGCCGCGATCGCCGGATAGCTCAGCTGCGCGGGGCACGCACCCTCGGCGTGCTTCTCCCAGCGGTCCCGGTACTCGCCCGGACGCAGCAGCAGCATGCGCAGGTAGGCGCAGGCCTGGCTGGCTCGGTCGTCCGGCACTTCAGCGGCTCCTCGTCGCGCGGGTGGACCCGGCACACCCGCCCGCGGCGCCCACCCGGTGATCGCGGGGGCGGCCGCCGGTACGGCGCAGCACCGGCACGAGCACAGCGTAGCCACGTGACCCGCTCGTCGGCAGCGGTCAGAAGGGCGCGTTTACCGGCCGGTCAGCCACGATTCGCCGAGGCCGGGCGAGTGGTGGCAACCGGCGGGGCGCCTCGTTAGTCACTGAGCCCCGCTGCGGCACGCCCGGGTTAGCCGAGGCCGTCGAGGGCGTCGCGCAGGAACGCCTCGACGTAGCCGGCGTAGGAAGGGCGGACCAGCAGGTGGTACCCCTCGGCATCGGGTCGGGTGAGGATCGACCGGCACCCGGGCGACCAGCGTCTGGGCGCAGCAGCCGACCCGGAACACCGCCGGGTGCAGGTCCAGCGCGCAGCCGGCGGCGAGCAGGTCGGCCGCGCGCGGCCCGGCCAGGCGCAGGCCGATGCGCTGCGCGGAGACGTCGACCGCGGCGTCGGCGACCGCCCGCCACTCCTGCTCGGCGGCGAGCCCGGCGGCGGCGCTCCACTCGCCGCCGAAGACCAGCCACTCGTCCGGGCCGAGCCACAGCGCCGGCCCGGCGGCCAGCTCCACGCTGGTGTTCGGGGCGACCGGCAGGCCGAGCGCGGCGCCGTCGCGATGCCGGACATCCGTCTGTACCCGGCGGCCCAGCCGGCTGATCTCAGCCGTCACGGCGCGCCCCCTCCGGGTCGAAGAGCACAGCCGACACCACGTTCACCGGTACCGGGCCGGCATCCGTCACCGCGTGCACCACCGAGCCGATCCGCTGCCGACCGGCGGAGACCAGCGCGAGGGCGAACGGCCGGCCGAGCGCGGCGCTGTGGTAGGCCGAGGTCACGTGCCCGAGTACCCGCTCCCCCGCCACCAGGTGCGTACCCTCCGACAGCGGCAGGGTCGGGTCTTCGGGGAGCAGTCCGACGAGGTGTTTGCGGTCGGTACGAAGCGAATCGGGGCGGGTGTGGGAGCGCTTGCCGACGAAGTCGCGCTTCTTCTTCGATACCGCCCAGCCGAGGCCGAGATCCTGTGGCGTCACGGTGCCGTCGGTGTCCTGGCCGACGATGGGGTACCCCTTCTCGGCGCGCAGTACGTGCATCGTCTCGGTGCCGTACGGGGTGGCGCCGGTGCCCGCCAGCGCCTGCCACAGTGCCGGACCGTCGAAGCCGGGCACGCTGATCTCGTACGCCAGTTCGCCGGAGAAGCTGATCCGGCAGACCCGCGCGGCCAGCCCGGCGACGGTACCGTCCCGCCAGGTCATGAACGGGAAGTCGGCGTTCGCCATGGCGAGGTCGGGAGCGAGGCTGCGCAGTGCTTCGCGGGAGCCCGGGCCGACCAGCGCGACGGTGGCCCACTGCTCGGTCACCGAAGTGCACCAGACGGGTAGTTCGGGCCACTCGGTCTGGCTCCACTCCTCCATCCAGTCCAGTACCGCGGCCGCGTTGCCGGTGGTGGTGGTCACCAGGAAGCGCTGCTCGGAAAGGCGCGCGACGGTACCGTCGTCGAACACCATGCCGTCCGCCCGGCACATCACGCCGTACCGGATCGAGCCCACCGGGAGTGAGCTGATCACGTTGGTGTACAAGCGATCCAGGAAGTCGCCCGCGCCCGGCCCCTGCACGTCGATCTTGCCGAGAGTGGAGACGTCCATCATCGCGCAGCCGGTACGGGCGGCCACGCACTCGCGGTGCACGGCGGAGTCCAGCTCCTCCCCGGGCTGCGGGTAGTACCACGGGCGGTGCCACTGGCCGACGTTCTCCATCGGCGCACCGGCACTGCGGTGCAGCTCGTGCATCGGCGTGGTGCGTACCGGCTCGAACAGCTCCGCCCGGTAGCGGCCGGCGAGCGTGGCGAAGCTGACCGGCAGGTACGGCGGGCGCATCGTGGTGTACCCCAACGCATCCAGGTCAACCTCCAGGGACGCGGCGACCACCGCGCTGGTGAGGACGCCGGAGGTCTTGCCCTGGTCGTGCGCCGTCCCAGCGGTGGTGTACCGCTTCACGTGCTCCACCGAGCGCAGCCCGGCCCCGGTGGCCCGGTGCAGATCGGCGACGGTGACATCCCGCTGGACGTCCACGAAGTGCCGGTCGAGCGCGGGTGCGTCGACGTAGGGCAGGTCGAATGCGTTGTCCGACCAGGTTCCCGGCAGCGGGGATACGAAGTCCACTGTGGACAGTGCGCCGTCGGGTACGAAGCCGCCGCCGCGCGCGACCAGCCGGCCACCGGCGTGCGCGTACAGCTGCGCGGCCGCGCTCCAGCCGCCGCAGGTGAGCACGGTGTCCACCGCCTCGTCCCAGCCCTCCCCTGCCGCGCAACGCAGTGGGCCGAGTCGGACACCTGCCACCCGGTCGTCGCCGAGTACCGCGTGGACAGCGTGGTTGGCGTAGACCGGGACGCCGGCCTCGGCGCACCAGGGTGGGACGGCCGGGGACGGGCGGGCGTCGGCGATGGCCACGACGGTCAGGCCGGCTGCGTGCAGGTCCCTGGCCGCGTCGTAGGCCGAGTCGTCGGAGGTGAAGACGACCGCCCGGGAGCCGACCAGTACCCCGTACCGGTGCAGGTACGCGCGCGCGGCGCCGGCCAGCAGCACGCCCGGCCGGTCGTTGTCGGCGAAGACGAGCGGGCGCTCGTGTGCCCCGGTGGCCAGCGCGATGCGCCGCGCCCGGATCCGCCACAGCCGCTCGTGGGTGTTGCCACGCAGGCGTTGTACGGCCGGGACGAAGTTGGCGTCGTACCGGCCCAGTGCCGTGGTCGAGGTGAGTACCGTGGCCCGCTCGGACAGCTCAGCGGTGACCGTCGCCAGCCAGTCGGCGTCGGCGGTACCGCTGTCGTGCAGCCAGCCGCCGAGCATCGGGCCCTCGTCTACCAGGATCACCCGCTGCCCGTCGCGGACGGCGTCGAGTGCGGTCAGGATTCCGGCCGGCCCGCCCCCGACCACGAGCAGATCGGCGTGCGCGTACCGGTGGTCGCGCCGGCTGTGGTCAGGCTCCAGCGGCAGCCAGCCCTGGCCGGGCAGGCCGACGGCGGACAGGTCGGGTACCAGCTCCACGGTGGTGGCGGTACGCATCGGCTCGGGTACCGGGGACAGCACCTGTACCAAGGCTGCCGGCTCGGTACTGCCGGCGGTCAGGATGCCGCGTGGCCGGCCCAGCTTCACGCTGGAGCCGATCCGGTGCACCCCGGCGGCGAGCAGTGCGGAGGCGAGCGTGTCCCCGTGGTACCCGGTGAATTCCCGGTCCTCGAAGCGGAAGCGCAGCGGCCGGGACCGGTCGATCTGCGCGCCGAAGCCATTGACCCTCACCGCTGTGCCACCGAGCTTTGCTGTGCCACCGCAAGCAGCGCGTTCGTCGCGGTGTCCCGGGTGAGGTTGAACCAGCGGCGGCAGCCGGCCGAGTGCACCCAGCGCTCGGCGAAGGCGCCCTTCGGGTTGTCCCGGAAGAACAGGTAGTGCGCCCACTCTTCGTCGGAGAGGGCCGCCGGATCGGCCGGGTAGGCCACCCCCGCCGCGCCGCCGTAGTGGAACTCGTCCTCGTCGCGCGGACCGCAGTACGGGCACGGAATGAGCAGCATGCCGGACCTCTCAGTGCGCCACGGCGGCGGCGCCGTGCTCGTCGACGAGTGCGCCGGTGGTGAACCGGTCCAGCCCGAACGGGGCGGCCAGCGGGTGCGGTTCACCGTGGGCGATGGTGTGCGCGTACACCCAGCCGATGCCCGGGGTGGCCTTGAAGCCGCCGGTACCCCAGCCGCAGTTCACGAAGACGCCGGGAATCCCGAGCGGGCCGATGATCGGCGAGGCGTCCGGCGAGACGTCCACGATCCCGCCCCAGGTACGCAGCACGTGGGCGCGCGCGAAGATCGGGAACAGTTCGATGGCGGCGGCCATCTGCTGCTCGATCACGTGCAGCCCACCGCGCTGGGTGTAGGAGTTGTACGAGTCGATCCCGGCCCCCATCACCAGTTCGCCCTTGTGCGCCTGGCTCACGTACACGTGCACGGCGTTGGACATCACCACCGTCGGGTGGATCGGCTGCAGCAACTCGGAGACGAGCGCCTGCAGCGGATGGCTCTGCAGCGGCATTCTGACGCCCAGCATCGCGGCGAGTACGCTCGTGTGCCCGGCCGCGCAGAGCGCCACGGTGTCGGCGGCGATGTCCCCGCGGCTCGTGCGCACCCCGGTCACCCGACCGTCCACTGTGGAGAACCCGGTGACCTCGCAGTGCTGGATCAGGTCGACACCAAGCGAGTGCGCCGCCCGGGCCAGTCCCCACGCCACGTTGTCGTGCTTGGCGATGCCGGCCCGGGGCTGATAGGTGGCGCCGAGTACCGGGTACCGGGTGTCCGGCGAGACGTTGACGATCGGGCAGACCTTGGCGACGTCGGCCGGCTCCAGCCACTCGGCGTCCACCCCGGCCAGCCGGTTGGCGGCCACCCGGCGCCGGCTGTCGCGTACCTCCTGCAGACTGTGCGCCAGGTTGAGTACGCCGCGCTGGCTGAACAGCAGGGGGTAGCCGAGATCCTCCTCCAGCCCCTCCCACAGCTTCAGCGAGTGCTCGTAGATGCCGGCACTCGCCTCCCACAGGTAGTTGGAGCGGATGATGGTGGTGTTGCGGGCCATGTTGCCGCCGGCGAGCCAGCCCTTCTCCAGCACAGCCACATCCGTGATGCCATGGTTGCGGGCCAGGTAGTACGCCGTCGCCAGGCCGTGCCCGCCACCACCGACTATCACCACCTGGTAGCGGCGCTTCGGATCCCGGTCCCGCCACAGGAACTCCGGGTGCTCCGGCAGGTGCGCGCCGGGTGGCGCCTCCCCCGCTGTGCTCATCCGCGCAGGCGCTTCATCTCGGGGTCCACCAGCGGGCCGGCCGCGACGCGCATCGGGATCCGGCGGTCGAAGTAGCCCACCTCGACAGGTGTCTCCGGCGTCGAAAGCTCGGCCGGCAGCCAGGCCAGCGCCACCGGCCGATCGACGGTGTACCCGTAGGAGGCGCTCGTCACGTACCCAACACAGCCGCCGTCGGCGTAGACCGGCTCCTTGCCGAGTACCACATCTGTTGCCACGCCAGGGTTCCCGACGAGGGTGACCAGTCGCCGGCAGGGCGGCCCCTCCTCCTGTCGACGGGAAAGGCCAGCGCGCCCGTAGAAGTCACCCTTCTTCCAGGAGACCGCGAAGTCGAGTCCGGCCTCGAAGGGATCGTGGTCGTAGGTCACGTCGGTACCGAAGAGCCGGTACCCCTTCTCGATGCGCAGGCTCGCGAAGGCACCACGGCCGGCCGCGATCACCCCGTGCTCGGCGCCGGCCGCCCACAGGGTGTCCCACAACTTCCGCCCGTACTCGGCGCCGGTGTACAGCTCCCAGCCCAGTTCGCCGACGTAGGACAGGCGTAGCGCGGTGACCGGTACGTGCCCGACGTACCCGCGCTGCCCGGTGAAGTACCCCTTGGCGAGGTCGAGTGCGGCGACCGGCGCCAGCAGGTCCCGGGCCGCCGGACCCCACAGCCCCACGCAGCAGGTACCCCCGGTGACGTCGCGGACGGTGACGTCACCGGGGGCGTGCCGGACGAGCCAGTCGAGGTCGGCGTTGCCGTTGACCCCGACCTGGAATTCGTCGTTCGTGAGACGGGCGACCGTGACATCGCTGCGCACCCGCCCGTCGTCGTCGAGCAGCAGGCAGTAGCTGACCGCACCTGGCTTGCGGTCGACGTTGCCCGTGGTGATCCACTGCAGGAAGCCGGCCGCGCCGGGGCCGACCACCGACAGCCGCTTGAGCGCCGTCATGTCATACATGGCAACGTTTTCCCGGGTGGCCCGCGCCTCCGCACCGATGATCGGCGACCAGTAGCGGCTGGCCCACTCGCCCTGCGGCCGGCCGACGTTGGGCAGGAAAGTGTTGTCCGCGAACCACTGTGGCCGCTCCCAGCCGGACCCCTCCAGGAACCGGGCGCCGAGCTCCTGCTGCCGCTCGTAGAACGGGCCGGTACGCAGCGGGCGCGGCTCCTCCATCGGCTGCAGAGGATGCAGGATGTCGTAGACCTCGACGTAGTTCTGGCAGCCGCGGGCGCGTACGTAGTCGGGGGCGAGCTGGTGCGCCTCGAACCGGTTCAGCTCGCACTCGTGCAGGTCGAAGGAGTCGCACCGGCCGTGTACGAGCAGCTCCGCGACGGCCCGGCCGACGCCGGCCGAGTGCGTCACCCAGACCGCCTCGGCCACCCAGAACCCTTGTACCCCAGCGGCTTCGCCGATCAGCGGGAAGGTGTCGGTGGTGAAGGAGAACAGCCCGTTCATGCCACTGTCCACTGTGGACTCGCGCAGTACCGGCAGCAGCCGCTGGCTCTCCGTCCAGGCCGGCGCGAAGTCCTCGGGCGTGAACGGCAGTACCGACGGCATCGGGTCGGCCTGCGCGACCGGCGCGATTTCGTTGGCGGACAACGGCATCGGATCGTGTCCGTAGTAGCCGATCGCCAGCCGGTCGCCGCGCTCCCGGAAGTACAGGTCGGCGTCCTGGTGGCGGAGGATCGGCCGGACCGGCCCGGTCGCCCCGCGCAGCGCCGGCAGCGGCCCGGTCCAGGCGAGCTGGTGCGCCAGCGGAGTGAGCGGGATGGTCACGCCGGCCAGCGCCCCCACCTTCGGACCCCAGATGCCGGCACAGCACACCACGATGTCGGCGGGCAGCTCGCCCTGGTCGGTCACGACGGCGCGGACCGCGCCGCCCTCGACCCGGAAGCCGGTCACCTCGGTGCGGTCGCGCACCACCACCCCACGGGCCCCCGCCCGGGCCAGCTGCGCGGTCACCGCGTCCAGCGCGCGGGCCAACCCATCCGTGGGTACCCACAGCGAGCCCAGCACCACGGCGGGGTCGAGCAGGTCGTGTCGGGCCACGGTCTCCGCCGCCGACAACAGTTCTGCCGGGATGCCCCAGGCGGTGGCCCAGCCGTACCTGCGCCGCAGCTCGGCCAGGCGCTCCGGAGTGGTCGCCACTTCCAGGCTGCCCACCTGATCGAAGCAGTCCAGGGCGACCAGCTTCTCGACCGTGTACCGGGCCAGCTCGCTCATCACCTTGGCCCCGTTGGTCTGGAACACCAGCCCGGGAGCATGCGACGAGGAACCACCGGGGACCGGCAGGGCGCCCTGGTCGAGCACGGTGATCTCGGTCCAGCCGAGTTCGGAGAGCTCGTCGGCGAGCGCGGCACCGACCACGCCGGCACCGATGACGACCACCCGTGGCCCGACCATCGTGTCGCCGCCTCTCCTCGGTCTGCCCCGTGGCCCGCGCGACAGGCCGGCTGCGGCGGAAGTCTGGTGCGCTATATGCAACACAGCGCGGATGCTGCAACAAGACTCGCGATCGGGCCGGCCGCTGTCAAGGGTGGAAAACGCCGGAAGGCCGTACCCCCGTGGGGGTACGGCCTCTCGACTGGCGGGTGGTGCGGTGTCGCTGAGGCGGTCAGGCGATCCCGTTGAGCCAGGCGGTCACCTTGTCGGGGTTGGCGTCGACCCACTTCTTGGCGGCGTCGTCGTCGGTCATCTTGTCCTTGGCGATGTACTTGGCCACGGTGTTCTGGTCGTCGTTGGTCCAGTTGAAGTTCTTCACGAACGCGGCGGCACTGGTACCCGAGTTGGCGAACTTGGTGGCCACGACCTTGTCCAGGTCGTACGGCTGGTAGTCACAGGCAACCTTGGCGGCGTCCGTGTCACAGCCCGGCGTGTATGCCGGCAGCGCGACGTGCTTGAGCGCCACGTCGGAGAGGAACCACTGCGGCTCGTAGAAGTAACCGATCAGCCAGGTGTGGTTCTGCTCGGCCGAGGTGAACGCGGCGATGAGCGCGTCCTCACTGCCCGAGTACACCACGGTGAAGTTCAGTCCCAGGTTGGCAACCAGCGCCGCGTCGTTGGTGACGTAGCTCGGGTCGCCGTCCAGGAACTGGCCCTTGCCCTTGGACTCGGTGGTCTTGAACTGGTCGGCGTACTTGTTGAGGTTCTTGTAGTCCAGGACGTCGGGGTGCTCCTTGGCCAGCCATGGTGGTACGTACCAGCCGATGATGCCCTTGTTGCCGGTCTCCCCGTACTCCACGGCGACCTTCTGGTCGTCGATGTAGGTCTTCTTCAGGTCGTCGTGGCCCCAGTTCTCCAGGATCACGTCCACCGAACCGTCACCGAAGCCCTGCCACGACGGTGTCTCGTCAATGTGCTGCTGCTTCACGTCGCAGCCGAGCTTGGTCTTCAACAGGTAGGTGACGACAGCCGCGTCGGCCTCGTAGCCGACCCAGTTGTTGACCGCCAGATTGACTGTGCCGCAAGGCTTGAAGCTGGTTTTCGGAGCGGCCGTGGTCTTCACCTTGGAGCTGCAGGCGGCCAGCACCAACGCTCCGGCCACCAGCAGTGCGACGGCCTGGACCGTTCTGCCTCTGTTCACAAGTACTCCTTTGAGGGGGTTCTCGCCGCCGGGGAAGGCGGTGATTACTCGCCGCGGCCACGCCACCGCCCGGCCGGACGGTCGGCGCGACCGCGAAGTCAATGAACCGGGCGGCCACCACGGGGGTCGGCCCGGCGCGCCGCCGCCTGGGTGATCCGGTCGAGCAGCACACCGAGCAGGACGATGGCCACCCCGGCGGCCAACCCCTTACCGAAGTACGACGACTGCGCGCGGCCGGCCACCACCAGGTACCCGAGGGCACCGCCGCCGACCAGCCCGCCCACCACGACCATGGACAGCACGTAGATGAGCCCCTGGTTGGTGGCGAGAGCGATGCCCCGCCGGGCCAGCGGGATCTGCACCTTGGTGATGATCTGCCAGCGGCTGGAGCCGGAGGCGGTGGCCGACTCGACCACCGTGGCCGGTACCCCGCGGATGCCCTCGGCCACCAGCTTGATGACCACCGGCGCGGCGAACACCACGGCCGCCACGATGGCGGTGAACCGGGTCGGCCCGAACAGGCCGAGCGCCGGTACCAGGTAGACGAAGGCCGGCATCACCTGTGCCGCGTCGAGGACCGGCCGGATCACCCGGTCGGCGCCCCGCGAGCGGCCCAGCCAGACCCCGACGACCACCCCGACGAGGATGGTCACCGCGGTCGCCACCAGTACGGCGGCCAGCGTGGCCATCGCGTCCGACCAGAGGCCGGTACCGATGAGCAGGGCAAGGCACACCCCGACCGGTACCAGTACCCGTACCCCGCCGAGTACCGCCGCCAGCCCCAGCACCACAGCCGCGGTGAGGTACCACGGCGCCTGGGTGAACAGGTTCTCGAACGGGTTGAACACGCCGATCGTGAAGCCGGTACGGATCCCGTTGGTGATGCCGAAGAAGTGCTCGCTGATGAACGTGTTCACCGCGTTGACCCCGTCGACCAGCGGCTGGCCCAGCCCGCCCTTGCTGTCCGCGAGGGGCGGGAAGGCGGCCCAGGTGAACGTGTAGGCGAGGTACAGCGCGATCGCGGTGAACGCGCCCGCGATCCACAGCGCCAGCATGCGTCGCCGCCGCCGCTCCGGGCTCGGCTGGTGCTCTTCGGCGCGGGTACCGGCGGCCGTGGTCACCCGGTCCAGCACGATCGCCAGGATCACGATCGCCAGCCCGGCCCGGAAGCCCTCGCCCACGTCGTCGTGGCGCAGTGCCACGATCGTCGAGTCACCCAGGCCGGGGGCGTTGATGAGGGCGGCGATGGTGACCATCGACAGCGCGCACATGGTGGTCTGGTTGACCCCGACCAGGATCATCCGCCGGGCCAGCGGCAGGCGTACCTGGCGCAGCAGCTGCCAGCCGGTGGCGCCCAACGACTCGCCGGCCTCCAGAGTGGACTCGGGTACCTCGGCGATGCCGAAGGCGGTGATCCGGATGACCGGCGGCAGCGCGTAGATCAGCGTGGCGATCACCCCGGAGGCGGGGCCGATGCTGAAGAACAGAGCCAGCGGGGCCAGGTAGACGAAGGTCGGCATGGTCTGCATGAAGTCCAGTACCGGCGTGGCCACCTTGCGTACCCGGGGCGACAGACCGACCCAGATGCCGAGCGGAATACCGATCACCACACTGATCAGTACCGCGGCGATCAGCAGCGCCAGCGTGTCCATGCTCTCCCGCCACAGCCCGAGCAGGCTGAGGCAGGTGAAGCCGGCGACCGCGAGCAGCGCGACCCGCCAGTTGGCGACCGCGAAGGCCAGGAAACCGGCGAGGACAACCACACCCAGCCAACCGATCACCGGTACCGGCCGGGTGGCCGAGGGCGTGGAGAGCAGGCTCTGCAGGAAGGTGGCGAAGTGGTCGATGATGTTGCGGAAGACGCCGACGAAATCAGTGAAGAACGGGCTGCTGTACCGGTGCAGGTCCACCCAGTGCCGGAAGTCGTTGACCTTGTTCTGCAGTGGCGTGGAGGCCGACGTGTCCAGGCCGAGGGTGGCGCGCCCGCGCAGCAGGAACCACAGCACCACCCAGCCGGCGAGGATCGCCGGTACCAGCCAGACCCGGCGCAGCCGCACGCGCACCGGGCGTACCCCCGGGTCGGACTGGGCGACGGCCCCCATCGCGGTGGCGCCGGCCATCAGGCCACTCCGCTGGTGGCCGGCGCCGCCGCATTCGGGCCCGCCGCATTCAGGCCCGCCGCATTCAGGCCCGCCGCGCTCGAAGCCGGCCGACGCTCGTCCTCGGCAACGATCACCCGCAGCATGGCGTCCTCGTCCACCAGCCCGAGCAGTTCACCGCCCTGCACCACGCGTACCGGCGCGCTCGCCGAGAGCACCACCCGGGCCGCGTCCCGGGCGATCACGTCCGGCCCCAACTCCGGCCCGTCCAGCGCGTCGGCGGGGGTGGCCGGCCGGGCCAGCCAACGCAGCGTCAACACGTGCGAGCGGGGTACGTCGCGCACGAACTCGCGGACGTAGTCGTCGGCGGGCGCGCCGACCACCTCGTCCGGGCGGCCGATCTGTACGACTGCGCCGTCCCGCATGATCAGGATGCGGTCGCCCAGGCGCAGCGCCTCCTGCAGGTCGTGCGTGATGAAGACCATCGTCTTGCCGACCTCGTCGTGCAGCCGGCACACCTCGTCCTGCATATCGCGCCGGATGAGCGGGTCCAGGGCGGAGAACGGCTCGTCGAAGAACATGATCTCCGGGTCGACGGCCAGCGCCCGGGCCAGCCCGACCCGCTGCTGCATACCGCCGGAGAGCTCGTCCGGGAACCGGTCCTCGAAGCCGGTCAGCCCGACCAGGTCGATCATCTCCTGGGCGCGCGCCTGCCGCTGCGACCGGCGCTGACCGCGGATCTCCAGCCCGTACCCGACGTTGTCGATCACCCGGCGGTGCGGCAGCAGACCGAAGTGCTGGAACACCATGGCCATCCGGCGGCGGCGCAGTTCGCGCAGCTCACCGGCGTCGCAGTCGAGGATGCTGCGGCCGTCGAAGAGCACCTGCCCGGCGGTCGGCTCGATCAGCCGGGACAGGCAGCGCACCAGGGTGGACTTGCCCGAGCCGGACAGGCCCATCACCACGAACACCTCGCCCGGCGCGACCGTGAAGGACACGTCGCGGACGGCCACCACGTTGCCGGTCCGCTGGCGCAGTTCGGTACGGGACAGCGCCGCCAGCGGGGTGTCGACCACCCGCTCCGGCTTCGCCCCGAAGACCTTCCACAGCCCGCGCACGTCAAGCAGCGGCTCGCCGACCTGGCCGCCGCCCTGCGCGGGTACCGGAGCGCCGCTCATGCGTGCGCGCCTGCAGCCGCCGCACGCCCGAGTCGGGTCGCCAACACCTGCTCGATCAGCGCCACGAGTACGTGCTTCACCGAGCCCCGGGCGCGCGCGTCGCACTCCATGATCGGTACCTCGTACCCGACCCCGAGCGCGTCGCGGATCTCGTCGAGGTGGAACCGCGGCGCGCTGTCGAAGGTGTTGACCGCGAGGAGCATGGGCGTACCCATCTCCTCGAAGTAATCCACCGACGGGAACGAGTCCTCGATGCGCCGGGTGTCGACCAGCACGATCGCCCCCAGCGCCCCCTCCACCAGGTCGTCCCAGAGGAACGCGAAGCGGTCCTGCCCGGGGGTACCGAAGAGGTAGAGCACCAGGGACTCGTCCAGGGTGATCCGCCCGAAGTCGAGCGCCACCGTGGTGGTGGTCTTACCGGATACCGCACTGGTGTCGTCGACACCGACCGAAACCTCGGTCATCGCGGCCTCGGTGACCAGCGGTTCGATCTCCGAGATGGCTGAGACAAGGGTCGTCTTGCCGACCCCGAAGCCGCCGCTGACGACGATCTTCACGGCGGTCGGGGGGGACGGCTGGCTAGAGCGCCCGAACACGGTCCCTGATCCTCTCGATGATGTCGATAGAAAGTTCCGACTGCTCCTCGGCCCGGACTAGGCCGCTGGTCAACAGGTCGGCGATGAGCACCCGGGCCACCCCGAGCGGTACCCCCAGCCCGACCGCGATCTCCGCGACCGACCGGGGCTTCTGGCACAGCTCGACGATGCGGCGCAGTTCGAAGCGCAGTGGTGCGGACAGCGCTGCCGGAAAGGCAGACACCATCGACTCGATCCGCAATCCGTCCTGCAGCGGCTGGGTCCGGCCGCCGGTCACCATGAACGGACGGATCACCATGCTGTCGACCTGATCCTCCGGACTCCCCTGCTCCTCCTGGGCGTGCCGACCCGGCCGCGGTGGCTCTGCCTGCCACTGCGGGATCATCCGGGGATCGGGGAGCCGGGGGAGGTCGGTCACTGCGGGAGCAGCCTGCGGGACTGAGCGATCAGCGTCGGGGTGAGCAGCGAGCCGAACCGGTCGGCGAGGACAGCGATCTCGTACCCGACCAGGCCGAGATCACAGCCGCTGCCGGCGATGACACCGAGGCAGCTGCCGCCCTGGATGGCCGAGACCAGCAGGAAGCCACGCCCCATCTCGATCATGATGAGTTTGAGGTGGTCGAAGTCGTACCGGCGGGAGGCGCTGCGCGCCAGGCTGGCCATGCTGGAGACGATCGCGGACAGGTGGTCCGCACCGGTCCGGTCCAGCCCGGCCGAGGTGGCGATCAGCAGCCCGTCGGAGGAGACCGCGACCGCGTCACGTACCCCGTCCGTGTTGCGGACGAAGTTGGCCAGCAGCCAGTTGAAGTTGTCGATGTCGGCGCTCTGCAGCGGTACGCCCATGATGTGCCTACTCCTTACCGGTGCTGGTCTGGGTGGGTCGGGTTCGGGCCCCCGCGTTCGCTTTCCCCCGTGCCATGCCTTCGCGCAGCGAGGTCAGGCGCGACCGGACGGACGATGGTGAGCTGTCCATCGGTGCGTACCGCTCGGCGGTCGGGGCCACGGGCTCCGGGCTCCCCGCCCGGCTACGTGGTACCCGCTTCACCAGCCCGTTGGGCGTGCGCTCCTGCGCCGCGCCACCGCGCGCCGCCGCCTCGGCGTACCCCGGCTCGGCTGGGTAGTGCGACTGGCCGGCGTGGCTCGGCTGGCCGGTGTAGCCGGACCGGGCCGGGTAGCTCGGCTGCTCGGAGTAGCCGGGCTGGCCGGCATAACTGGACTGGTCGGCATAGCCGGCCCGGTCGCCGTAGCCGGGCTGGTCGCCGTAGCCGGGCTGGTCGCCATTGTTGGGCTGGTCGCCGTAGCCGCGCTGGTCGGCGCGGCCGGACTGGCGTGACTGACCGGACTCCGGGTAGCCCGACTGCCCGGTGTAGTCCGGCTGCTCGGGGTAGCCCGACCGGTCGGGATAGCCGGACCGCTCGGGGTAGCCCGCCTGCTCCGGGTAGCCCGACTGGCCGAACTCGGGCTGGGTCGTGCGACCGGAGTGCGACCCGCGACCGGACGGTGCGCTGTCGTAGCCGGCGCGGGCGACGTCGTACTCGGACCGGTCGCCGTACCCGTCGCTGCCGGTCTGCCGACCGCCGAACCCGCCGAAGCCCTCGCTGCGCTGATCGCTGCGGCGCTGACCACCGGAGCGCTGGTCGGCGGAGCGCTGATCACCGGAGCGCTGATCACCGGAGCGCAGCAGATCCGGCTGCCCGGGCGAGCCCAGCGTCGGTACCACCGGTGGTCGCTGTGCCGTTGCCGCGCCCCAACTCGGCGTGTCAGCCGAGCGGGACCGCCCATCGGGTACCGACTCCACGAGGGGCAGGGCTCCGGTGGTGTGGCCGAGCGGGTCGGCGTTCATCGGCACGTACTCGACCACCGGCCGGGTACCCAGTGCCCGGGTCGGCGCGGGTGACCAGCTGTCCTCGTTGTCCCCGACGATCTGTGCCTCGTCGACCTGGGCGGCCACCCGTACCGGCTGGGAGCGCCCGTTTCCGTTCGCCGGCCGGGACAGGCCGGCGGTCGCCGCGGCGAGCCCCGGTCCGCCCGGTGCCAGTGCCGGTGGCTGCGCGAGTACCGGCGCGGGCAGCGTGACCCGCGCGGTGATGCCGGTGACCGGGGACGGGCTGATCTCCACCTCCACACCCATCTGCTCGGCCAGGTGACCCACCACGTAGTGGCCGAGGAAGCGGGTCGGTACGGAGAGGTAGTTCTCCTCGCCGCGCAGTCGGGCGTTGGCCCGGTCCATCTCCATGAGGTCCATCCCGACGCCCTGGTCGGTGACGGCGATCAGGTAGCGGGTGCCCAGGTTGCGCCCCTGGATCTCGACGTCCAGGTCGGGTGGGGAGAAGGAGAGCCCGTTCTCCACCAGCTCGGCGATCATGTGGGCGATACCGGCGACGTACGCGCCGCCGACCCAACCGTCGTCGATGCGCTTGAGGGAGACCCGCCGGTACTCCTCGACCTCGGAGATGGCGGCCCGGATCACGTCGGCGATCGGCAACGGCGCGGCCCACCGGCGCGGCGTCGACTCGCCGACCAGGACCAGCAGGCTCTCCGCGTTACGTCGCATGCGGGTGGCCAGGTGGTCCAGCTCGAACAGGTTCGCCAGCCCCTGCGGGTCGCTCTCCTCCTGCTCCAGCCGGGTGATGAAGGAGAGTTGCCGGCGCAGCAGGTTCTGGTTGCGCCGGCCCAGGTTGGCCAGCGACTCGGCGGTACTGCGACGCAGCGTTGCCTGTTCGGCGGCGAGCAGGTACGCGGTGGACTGCACCCGGTCGAGCGCGCTGACCAGCGACAGGATCTCGGAGCTGGCCCCGGGTGGGATCTCCACCGGTTGGAGTGGCGCGATCAACTCGTCGTGGCCGCCCTGGGCCCGGGCCACCGCCTCGGGCAGCCGGTGCTGGGCCAGCCCCTCGGCTTCGCGGACCAGCGCCCGCAGCGGGCGGGTGATCGAGCGGGCGGAGAAGACCAGTACCAGCGCCGCGCCGAGTACGCCGAGCGCGGCCAGCCCGCCGAGGATGCCGAGTCGCTGGGTGGCGCCGGTCTGCAGGCCACCGGCGATGGCGGTGACGTCGGCGCCGACCGCTTCCTGCGCGGTACGCAGGTCGGCCAGCACCGTGGTGAACGCCGACCACCAGGACTGCGGGTTGGTCTGCACGGTGAACGTCGCACTCGAGTCGGCCAGCGCGCGGGCCTCGAAGAACTTCGCCTCCCGGGCCGCTCCGGTGTCCAGCGCGTAGTCCTTGAGCCAGCGCTGCCCGGCGGTGGCGTCGGTGTCGAACATGGTCAGCGCCTGCGTCTTGGTGGCGACCATCGAGGGCGTACCGGCTGTACTCGCCGGCCGCGTAACCGCCCGCCGAGAACACGCCGTTGAGCAGCGCCCGCTCCTGGGCGTACTGCTCCTTGGCGGTACCGAGCGCGGTCAGCGCCCCGACGCCCCGGCGCAGGTCGCGGTCGGTCGAGCTGTCCAGACCGAAGGTGACCGCGGTGAGGTCGGAGATCTGGGTGGTGAAGTAGTCGAAGGCGGTGGTCCGGTCGAACTTCTTGGTGTCGATGCCGTTGCGGATACCGGCGATGCTGCTGTTCAGCTGGGTCATCGCGAGGCGCGCGGGGCCGGTCTGGGTGGTCGCGTCGTCGAGCAGCGTGATCAGCTTGGTGCGCTGATCGTCCACTGTGGAGCGGGAGGCGACCATCTCCTTCTGGAAGCCGACATCGCCACCGAGGAAGCCGGCGGTCAGGCCACGCTCGGTCTGTAGCGCCTGCACCAGATCCTGCACCGCGAGTACCAGCTGGACGGAGCTGGTGGTCTCCCGCGCGGCGTTGTAGTCGGTGAGGTCGCGACTGACCACGACGCCGAGCAGGATGATGACGACGACCAGCGGTACCGCGAGGATGCGCAGCAGCCGGCCACGGATGGTGCCGCGGGCCTGCGGTACGACATGCGGGTCGGCGGACCGCAGCGGCGGGGGTTTGCGGTGCGTGCGCCCACTCATCGGCACCCACCTACTTCCGTCGGCTGTCCGGTCGCCGGCACCGCGGACTGCCTGGTACATCTGATCGCGGGCACGGGTCCTCCGGGGAAGGGTGGCTGCGCAATGTGTCACAGCATTGGCGCGGTTCGTTGCAAGATTATTAAGCGTAGATTTCTATATGTGCAAGCTCGGATAAACCGTCCCAGATCCAGCTGGACGGTCAATCCACTGCGGAGCGAGCCGAGTCGCCGGGCAGCCCGCCCGGCAGGGCGGGGACAGCTCGGTAGAAGTCCACAGTGGACGGCGCCAACGGCGTGTCACCGCGGATCAGGTCGGCGGCTTTCTCAGCAAGCATCATGGTGGGGGCGTAGATGTTGCCGTTCGTGATCGAGGGCATCGCGGAAGCGTCCACCACCCTAACCCCATGGAGGCCGTGTGGCGCCATGCTGAGGGGATCAATTACCGCCGATACCTCGGTACCCATCGCACACGTACATGAGGGGTGCAGTGCCGTTTCCGCATCCCGGGCCACCCAGTCGAGGATCTCGGCATCGGTCTGTACCGATGCACCAGGAGAAATTTCACCGCCGTTGTACGCCTCCAGCGCCGGCTGGCGCAGAATCTCCCGGGCCACCCGGATCGCCTCCACCCACTCCCGCCGGTCCTGTTCGGTGGAGAGGTAGTTGAAGCGCAGCGCCGGCTTGTCCCGTGGATCGGTGCTGCGCAAGGTCACGCTGCCGCGGGCGTCGGAGTTCATCGGCCCGATGTGGACCTGGTAGCCGTGGCCGCCGGCCGGTGCCGAACCGTCGTAGCGCACCGCGACCGGCAGGAAGTGGAACATCAGGTTGGGGTAGGCGACCGCGTCGTTGGAGCGGGCGAAGCCACCGCCCTCGAAGTGGTTGGTGGCGCCGGGCCCGTTCTTGCCGAACAGCCAGCGCAGCCCGACCTCCGGCCGGCGCCACCACTTCAGGTAGGGCGCCATGGAGACCGGGAGTTTGGCGGTGTGCTGGACGTACACCTCCAAGTGGTCCTGCAGGTTGGCGCCGACCCCGGGCAGGTCGTGCACCACCTCCACGCCGAGCGCCTCCAGTTGGGCGGCCGGCCCGACCCCGGACAGCTGCAGCAGCTGCGGCGAGTTGATCGCGCCGCCACAGAGGATGACCAGTCCCGCGTCCACGCTGTGCCGGCGGGAGCCGGGCAGGTCGTAGTCGACGCCGACGGCGCGGGTACCCGCGAAGCGGATCTTCGTGACCAGGGTGCGGGTGCGTACCGTCAGGTTGCGCCGCCCCATCACGGGGTGCAGGTAGGCGCGCGCGGCGGAGAGCCGCTTGCCGTGGTGCAGGTTGCGGTCGAAGGGGCCGAAGCCCTCCTGCCGGTAGCCGTTCACATCCGGCGTACGCGCGTACCCCGCCTGTTCGGCAGCCGCGAAGAACGCCGCGAAGAGCGGGTTGTCGGCCGGCCCGCGCTCCAGTACCAGTGGTCCGCTGTGCCCCCGGTACGGGTCGGTCGCCTCGGCCGCCAGGCAGTTCTCCATCCGCTGGAAGTACGGCAGGCAGTGCGCGTAGTCCCAGCTGGACATCCCGGGCGCGGCGCCCCACCGCTCGTAGTCCAGCGGGTTGCCGCGCTGGAAGATCATTCCGTTGATGCTGCTGGAGCCGCCGAGTACCTTGCCGCGCGCGTGGTAGATGCGCCGACCGTTCAGCTGCGGCTCGGGCTCCGACTCGTACTTCCAGTCGTAGAACCGGCTGCCGATCGGGAAGGTGAGCGCGGCTGGCATGTGGATGAACAGGTCCCAGGGGTAGTCCGGCCGGCCGGCCTCCAGCACCAGTACGCTCGTCGAGCTGTCCGCGGAGAGCCGGTTGGCCAGTACAGAACCGGCCGAACCGCCGCCAACGATGACCACGTCGTAGCGCTCAGTCATGGAACGCCTCCCTTACAGTTGCGCCATGAGCAACAGCAAGCCGCCCAGCGCGGGCCTGTCCG
The DNA here is from genome assembly GCA_963850915.1 of uncultured Actinomycetota bacterium. Taxonomy (GTDB): domain Bacteria; phylum Actinomycetota; class Actinomycetes; order Mycobacteriales; family Micromonosporaceae; genus CAVTWH01. Next base: position 268,705 of record CAWKND010000014.1, on the reverse strand, counting down.
GCAGCGCGGGCCTGTCGGGCAGCGCGGGCGCCAGCGGCCTGTCGGGCAGCGCCAGCCTGTCGGGCAGCGCGGGCCTGCCGGCCGGCGTCAGCCAGTCGAGCAGCGGCGGCGTGCAGTCGGTGGATCGGGCGGTGACCGTGCTGGAGATACTCGCCCGCCGGGGCGAGGCCCGGGTCACCGACGTGGCCGGCGAACTCGGGGTACACAAGTCGACGGCGTTCCGGCTGCTGGGTGCCCTGGAGGAGCGCGGCCTGGTGGAGCAGGACGTGGACCGGGGCCGGTACCGGCTGGGCTTCGGCATCGTCCGGCTGGCCGGCGCGGTGACCGCCCGGATGGACCTGACCGTCGCCGGCCGCCCGGTCTGCGAACGGCTGGCCCGGGAGATCGGCGAGACGGTGAACATCGCGGTCGCCCGGGAGCACTACGCGGTCAACATCGACCAGGCGCAGGGCGGTTCGGCGGTGGCCGCGCAGAACTGGGTCGGCCAGCTCACCCCGCTGCACGCCACCTCCAGCGGGAAGGTACTGCTGGCGCACCGCTCCACTGTGGAGCGTGCCGAACTGCTGGGTGCGGCCGGGCTGACCCGGTACACGCCGGCCACGCTCACCCGGCGCTCCGCACTGGACAGTGCGCTGATCCAGGTACGGGCGCAGGGGTACGCGACCACGGTGGAGGAGTACGAGCTGGGCCTGAACGCGGTGGCCGCGCCGGTACGCGCCGCCGGTGGTCAGGTGGTGGCCGCGGTGAGCGCCTCCGGCCCGGCGTACCGGTTCACCGTTGCCCGCCTCGCCGAGTGTGCGCCGCTGCTCATCGCCGGCGCTGACGAGATCAGTCACCGACTCGGATTCCTTGGCTGACAACGCTTCCAGCGTCTTCTGAATCCGCGGGGGCGGCGCCGGCAAGCTTGCGGTCGACCCAGGCGTGGAAGTCGGTGATGTGGTGCTCGCTGGGTACCAGCACGCCACCCCCGGCGTAGACGCGGGAACTCATCGCCGGCTGGGTCTGCTCGCAGGCACCGAAGTCCTGCCGGTTGATCCGGTCGAACAACTCGACGGCCGGCTCGATGTCGGCGCCCTGCGCCACCACTTCAGGCCGGAACAGCCAGTCGCACTCGACGACGGTGTGGTCGGCAGCCATCGGGAACATGCGGTGAATGATCACATGGTCGGGTACCAGGTTGATGAACACCTGAGGTCTGATGGTCACCGCGTAGTAGCGCCGGTCCTGCTCCGGCGCGAGCGTCGGGATGGTCGGCTGGCCGGCCGAGCCGTCCACGGTGAAGCCCTGGATCTCCTCGCCGAACAGCGCGCCGTGCCCGACGAAGTACTGCGCCGCATAGCCTTTCGCGAACTCGGGCAGCACCTCGACCAACTCCGGGTGGATGGTGGCGCAGTGGTAGCACTCCATGAAGTTCTCCACCAGCAGCTTCCAGTTGGCCCGCACGTCGTACCGGATCCGCCGGGCCAGCGCCAGGTTGGCCACGTCGTAGTGGTCGATCGAGTCCAGGTCGCCGAGGCGGGTGACCACGGCGCCCTGCACCTCGTCCTCGAACGGCGGCGGCTGGTCGGCCAGGCACACCCAGACGTAGCCGAGCCATTCGCGTACCTGCACGGTGGTCAGTCCGAAGGCGGCCTTGTCGAGGTCGGGCATGTCGGCCATGTTCGGCGCCGCGATGAGCTTGCCGTCAAAGTCGTAGGTCCAGGCATGGTACGTGCAGCGGATGGCGCGGTGCAGTTCGCCACTGTCCACTGTGCACAGTTGCGCGCCACGGTGCCGGCAGACGTTGAAGAAGCCGCGTACCTCGCCGGTACGCGAGCGGGTCAGCAGTACGCTCTCCCGCCCCACCTGGAAGGTACGGAACGAGCCGGGCCGCGGTAGGTCGGCGCCCCGGCACACGCAGAACCACAGCCGCTCGAAGATCTGCTCCTGCTCGCGTGCGAACTCCGCCGGATCGGTGTAGCGCGAGCCGGGGAAGGTCCGTCGCAGGCTGTCCGGCAGGCTCATGGCGCGCTCCTTCGGTCATGCTGGGCTACTGGGGCGAGGGCGCTCTCCAGCCGCCGGCGCCACTGGGTGAACAGCCGGGCGCGGTCCAGCCCGAGCACCGCGACCGGCTCACCGGCGCGCCGGTACACGGCCAGGAAGCCGGTGCTGTCCAGGGCGCCGTCCTCGACGGTGAGCTCGTCGCCCGGGGCGGTGTGCCCGGCGAACTGGATCCGCAGGTCGTACTGGTCGGACCAGAAGTACGGCAGCCGGGACAGCCGCCGGCCCGGATCCGCTTGCGTACCAAGGAGTGTGGCGACGGCGAGGGCCGGCCGCTCGAGCGCGCTGGTCCAGTGCTCGACCCGCTGGGTACGCCCGAGTGTCGGGTCGTACCACGCGGCACAGTCACCGACCGCCACCACGCCGGGCAGTGCCGTGGCACCCGACTCGTCGCACTGCACGCCGCCGGAGTGCGCCAGGCCGCAGCCGGCCAGCCAGTCCACGTTGGGCTGCGCGCCGACGCCGGCGATGACGAGTTCCGCGGGTACCCGGGAACCGTCGGAGCACACGACTGCGGTGACCCGGCCGGTGTGCGGATCGGCCGCGAACCCGGCGACGCCCACCCCGCAGCGCAGCTCCACGCCGCGCGCCCGGTGCAGTTCGGCCACGGCCGTACCGGGCAGCGGACCGAGCACCGCGGCCAGTGGCGCCCGCGCCGCCTCCAGCACGGTGACCTCGTGGCCGAGGCCGCGCAGGGTGGCCGCGACCTCCAGCCCGATGAAGCCGGCGCCGACCACCACCACCCGCTGGGCCAGCAGCAGATCCGCGCGTACCGCCCAGGCGTCGTCCAGCGTTCGCAGCGTGTGTACCCCCGCCGGCGCCCCGGGCAGTACCCGCGCCGTGGCGCCGGTCGCGATCACCACCCCGTGTGCCTTGACGGCGTGCCCGTCGTCGAGCACCACGGCGTGCTCGCGCCGGTCCAGCTCGACCGCCCGGCGGCGCAGCAGCCAGCGCGCGTCCAGGCTCTCGGCCGGGTCCTCCAGTGCCAGCGACTCCTCGGTGCACCGGCCGGCCAGGAAGTCCTTGGACAGCGGCGGCCGATCGTACGGCCGGTGCGGCTCCGCACCGATGATCGTGAGTTGGCCGGTGAAACCCTGCGCACGCAGTGCCCGGGCAGCTGACAGGCCGGCCAGGCTGGCCCCGACCACGGCAACAGTGCGGGGTACCGGGCCGGTCACGGCGCCGGCTGCCCGGCCGGCGTACCGACCAGTACGTAGACCATCCCGTCGCGTACCTCGACCGCGTGCGTACCCACCGGCCGGCGCGCGGGTGGCCCGTCCACCGCGCCGGTACGCAGGTCGAAGCGGGAGCTGTGCAGCGGGCACTCCACCAGGCACCCCTCCAGCCAGCCGTCGGCGAGCGAGGCGTCCTGGTGGGTGCAGGTGTCGTCGACCGCGAACAGCTCGCCGTCCTCGGTGTGGAAGAGGGTCACCGGTGGCGTCACGGGCAGCCGGTGGGCGGTACCGGGCGGGACCGCGTCGAGGGGTACGGCGGTGGTCATCGCTGGGCCTCTCGTTGCGTATCACAGAACTTGGTGGGCGCTACGCAACAGCGTCGGGTACCCGACCGGTACCTGTCAACGGCGATGAAGTGCCGTGCTCGGCGGGTACAGACGGTGTTTCTGGTGGTTTGTGTGTTATCTGTGTTCAGTGAAAATTGTGCTGCGACGGTTCGTCGCCCCCCTTGTGGCCGCCTGCCTGGCCGTGACCGCCCTCTCCGGAGCGCCCGCCTCCGCCGCTGCCGCCACCGAGGTGACCACCGGGTGGTACCCGATCGACCAGCCGGACGTACTGCACGACTACTCGGTCGCCGCCGACCCGCTGCACGTGGTCGCCACGGCCGGGGGCAGCGTGCAGGTGATCGGACCGGTACTCGGCCGCACCTACCTGCACTTCCCCAACGTTTGCCCGGCAAGGACCGCACCGGCCGCCTGCCCGCGAGCCGTCCTGGAGGCCGCCCCCAGCGCGGCTCAGAACCCGGGTACCCGCGCGATGCGCTTCGGTGTCGTGGTGGCGCTGCCGCCCGGCCAGACCGACACCGGCGAGAACCTCATGCAGAAGGGGTACTCGACCAGCGGCAGCCAGTGGAAGGTGCAGGTCGACGGGGCGGCCGGTGACCCGAGCTGCGTACTGTCCGGCGGCGTACCCAACCGCATCTACCGGGTCAAGTCGCCGGTTTCCATCGCCGACGGCGGCTGGCACGCGGTCGAGTGCCAGCGCGCCGGCGGCTACCTGACGATCGTGCAGGACGGCGTGTGGCGCGGTGCCGTGGCCGTACCCACCAGCCTCTCGATCGCCAACGACCAGCCGCTACGCATCGGTGGCCAGGACGTACGCGAGGGCAGCGACCAGTTCCACGGCTACCTCGACGCCGCCTGGATCGCCGTCGACTCGCCTCCCGCGGCCCCGACACCGATCAGCCCCGGCCGCTGAATCGGCCGGTATCGACCCTCGTGTGTACCGGCGGGCAGAGATGGGTATAGGCACACCGAGCTACAACTCGGAGGTGTGCGATGTTCAACAACGTATTGCACCGCAACCGCGTGACGGACGAGCGCGTCGTCGAGCAGACCGACGCGGACGGCAACGTGGTGGCGGAAGAAGTCCAGGACCGGGATGCACGGGGCCGCGTGGTCGCCGAGCGGCCGGTCGCCGAGCCGGTCGCTGAGCGTCCGGTGGTAACGGAGCCCGTCGCCGACCGCAGGGTGGTGACCGAACCGGTCGCCGACCGCGCCGTGGTCGACGAGCCGGTAGCCGAGCCCGTGGTGGAGCCACGGCGCTGGGCACACAGCAGCTTCTCGGCGATCCTCGGCCTGATGGTCGGCGTGGTCGCCCTCGGTACCGTGTTCACCGGACTGCTCGCCCCGGTGGGCGTGGCGCTGGGCGTACTCGGCACGCTGATCTCGGTCACCGGCCTGATCAGCGCGAGCCGGCGCGGCGTCACCGGTCACGGTGCCGCGTTCGTCGGTACGGTGGCCTCGGTCGCCGCGATCATCCTCGGTGTACTGGCCATGCAGGGCGAGCTGTCCTGGCTGAACAGTGGCACCGACGAGGTTGCCCGGCTGCGCAACTGGCTCAACGGCACCTTCCCCTGGATGAAGACCTGGTAGTCCCCGCGGTGAGGAGCGGGTAACCGCAACTCGTCGCAGCTCGGCGCGGGCCGTCCGGAACTCCGGCGGCCCGCGCTTTTGCGTCGACTGGGGACGCCGCACTCGTTGACGGTATATATCTGCGGGCGTAGCGTGCGGGCATGAGCGGAGCCTTGCAGGAGCCGACCTTTCTCATCCTCACCGCGCTGGCCACCGGGCCACTGCACGGGTACGGGGTGATCCAGGAGGTCACCGGGCTCTCCGCGGGCCGGGTCGTCCTGCGCCCCGGTACCCTCTACGGCGCCCTCGACCGCCTCGCCGAACAGGGCCTGGTGATCCAGGACGGTGAAGAGGTGGTGGACGGCCGGCTGCGCCGGTACTACCGGCTCACCGACGACGGCGCGGCGCTGCTGAACGAGGAGGCCACCCGGCTCGCAGCCAACGCCGCGCACGCCCGGCACCGGCTCTCCACCCGCACCGCCTAGGGCCGTCATGGGAACGGAGCTGCTCGAGCGGCGGTACCGGCGGCTGCTGTGGGCCTACCCCCCGGCCTACCGCACCGCGCGCGCCGACGAGCTGACCGGCACTCTGCTCGACGCGGCGCCGCCCGACCGGCACTGGCCGACAGCGCTGGACGCCACCGATCTCGCCGTCGCCGGGCTGCGCGAACGGCTGCGCCGGCCACTGGCAGCGGGCGCCGAAGCCGGCCTGGTCATCGCCGCGCCGTACGCCCGTGGACTCGCCGGCTGCCTGGCGCTCTTCGCGTGGCTGGTGATCGAGCCGGCGCCGGCCGGGTACGCCACCTTCGGGCCTTACCTGACCGTGGCACCGATCGCGTACGCCGGCTGGCTGCTCGCCCTGGCCGTCCACAGTGTGCTGCCCGGCCGGTGGGCCCGCCGGTCCACTGTGGCGGCCACCGCGCTCACCGCCGGGCTGGTACCCCTCAGTGTGCTGATCGGCGCCGCGCGCCCGCCGCTGTGGGTACTCGCCGCGCTGCTGTGCCTCGGTGCGCTCAGCCTGCTCGGCGACGCTGGCCGGGTGCCGAGCGGTACCCAACGGGTGGCCGTACCGGCCGGCGCCGCACTCGCCGCCGCGCTGGCCAAGAACCTGCTGCTGGCCTGGCCAGCGGGTACCCGCCCGGCGACCGGCTACTACCAACCCTCGCTGTACCTGATCGGCCTGGTCTTCGGCGCGGTGGTTGTCGCTCTGGGCCTCACCGGCTTGGGCTCAGCACTCACCGGCCTGGGACTCACCGGGCGGCCTGCTACCCGGCGCGCCGGCTCGCTCCGGCCGTGGCTGTGGGCGGCGCTGCTGATCGCCCTGCCGGGCAGCTGGCTCGGCCCCGGGCCGCTCACCGGCTGGACTGCCGGCGGGTCTGGACCGGGCTTCGGCCGGCTGGCTGAGGTACTCACCGGGACCGTTGTAGTGCTCGCGGCGATGGCCTGGCTGGTTCCCAACCGGGACAGGCAGAGTGCGGCGCCGGGCGGGCTGGCCCGGGCCGGGGCGACCGCGGTCGGGGTCGGGGCAGGTATCGCCGTGGTGCTGGCCGTCCTGGCCGGGGCGGCTTCCCCCGGGTACCGGCTGCTGGCCGGGGGTTGGCTGGTCGCGCTACTGCTGACCGCTGCGCAGGCCCGAAGCGCCCGGATCGCGGCGGCACTGGTCGGCCTCGCCGCGACCGGCGCCGCCGCCGTGCTGGCCACGCCCGGATCGCCGCTGCCGGGCACCGGACCCGGCGGGTCGGCCGGTAGCCACGCGACACCGATCGGGGCGGGTACGGGCGCCACGTTCGTGCTGCTCGGGCTGGTCGCGCTCGCCGGCGCGCCGGTCCGCGACGGGCGCCTGCCCCGGGGGTACCCCCTGGTGGTTGGCCTGGGCACCGCGCTGGCCGCACTCGGGCTCGCGGTCTATGACGCCGACTGGCGGCTGGCCCGGCCGACCACCGGCTACCCCGCGCTGGTACTCACCCTCGCGGTCCTCCCGTTCGCGCTGGCGGCCGCCGCCGGCCTGGGCAGCCTGCGCGCGCGAGCCACCACCTACCGGGCCACCGGCCTGCTCGCGCTCGGCTGCGGGCTCGCCTGGTTGGGCGCGCTGGCCCTGCCCAGCCTCCCGACCTGGGGTCCGGTACTGCTGACGGTGGCGCTCGGCGGCGCCGTGCTGGCCGCCCGCCGACTCCGCGTCCGCTAGCCGGTTCTGTCCAACGGCGTGAGCGCCGACAGCGCTCAGCGGCGGCGGCGCTCGGCGGGCGGCGCGTCGGGTACCGCGGCGCCGAACAGCGCGCCGAGCGCCGGCCGGCTGTCGTTGCGGGCGGCCCGGTTGCGCCGCTGGTGGCCACAGCGCTCGCAGCGCTGGACCAGCACGTACTCGCCGTCCTCGAACAGCACTCCGACGGGTGGCATCAGCCCGCCGCACTCCGCCGCCCGATCGCCCGGTGCCACGTCCACGTGCCGCGACCACAGGCACTTCGGGCAGTGGTTGGTGTACCCGTTCCCGCGTACCGCCGCGCCACAGTGCCCGCACGTGAAGTCCTCGCGGGTACGGGTGAAGCGGGCACCGTCAGTCACGTGTTCAGCGTATCCACCGCCGTACCCGGCGCTGAACTGCGACGATCTGGGTATGGGATTCGTGATCCGCACCCTGGTGACGGCGCTCGCGATCTGGGTCGCCGCGGCGCTGGTCGAGGGGATCACGCTGGACGCCACGACCACCGCCCGCAACCTGCTGGCGCTGATCGTCGCGGCGGTGATCATCGGCCTGATCAACGCGGTACTCAAACCGATCATCAAGATTCTCGGCTGCCCGCTCTACGTCCTCACCCTCGGGCTGTTCGCGTTGGTGGTGAACGCGCTGCTGCTGGAGCTGGCGAGCTGGATCGCCGAGCAGCTCAACGTGCCGTTCCACGTGGACGGCTTCTGGTCGGCATTCTGGGGCGCGATCATCATCGGCATCGTCAGCTGGCTGGTCAACCTCTTCATCCCGGACGGTCGCCGCACCGCCCCCCAGTGACGCCGCCCTGGGGGTGATGCTGCGCCCGCCTCGGTGATGTTGGGGAAATGGTTGTGATCATGGACCGCGAGACAGCCATTTCCCCGACATCACCCGAGCCCCGCCGCTCGCGGCTGGCGGCTGGTGGCTGGCGGCTGGCGGCTGGCGGCTGGCGGATCGAGGGAAGTACGGCAGCCGATTCGGTTGCTGGGGGTGCCCGGCTGACCTGGTGACTTGCACCAGGCAAGCCCATAGGCTGCGGTGATGCAGCGGACTGACTTCACGGCGATGCCCTGCTCGATCGCGCGCACCCTGGCCGTCATCGGCGAGGCGTGGACACCGCTGATCCTCCGCGACATCACCTTCGGCCTGACCCGCTTCGACGAGCTGCAGCGCGATCTCGGAGTCGCTACCAATGTGCTCGCCGACCGGCTGAACACGCTGGTCACCGGGGGTTTGGTGACCCGCGAGCCGTACCAGACCCGGCCGCTTCGGCACCGGTACCAGCTCACCGAGGCGGGCGCCGACCTGCTGCCGGTACTGCTCGGGCTGCTGCGCTGGGGCGACAAGTGGGCCGCCGACGAGCACGGTGCGCCGGTGACCATCGTGCATCGCGAGTGCGGCCAGCCGACCGAGGCGCTGCTGGTCTGCGGCGCCTGCAAGCGCCCGTTGGCCACCCAGAACGTGTCGGCGCGTACCGGCCCGGGTGGACAGCGCGGGCCCGGGGCGTACCTGCTGCCGGGCTGGCTGGACGCGCCCGGCCGGCCGGAGGCGCAGCGCAGTGCTCCCCCGCCGACCGTCACCGGTGCCGGCCGGTACCCGCCCAGCCAGCGCCGCCCGTCCGACCCGACCGGCTGACCTCAGGCCGCGTCGTCCCCGTCCTCGTCGTCTTCTTCGTCCTCGTCGTCTTCGTCCAGTCCGTCCTCGTCGACGTTGCCGTCCTCGTCGACTACGAACACACCGTCGATCGTGCCGTCGCTGCCGGCGTCGAGCAGCTCGACATCGGCCAGCCCGTCGCCGTCGGTGTCGGCCACGTAGACCAGATCCTGGCCCTCGGCGTACACGTCAACCACGTCCGGCTTGCCGTCGCCGTCCACGTCGACCTCGCCGGTCGCGATGTACTCGCCCATCCTGACTCCCGTCTCGTCCGGTACCCCGTGCTGTGCCCCAGACGGTAACCACTACGGTCACCATCCGCGCCCCGGGCCGCCTCCCCCGTCCTGCCCGGCCGCGTGACCCGGGCGATCGTTCGGGACAGTAAGCACCGACCGGCCGCCGCTACGCTGCGCGCGTGGATGTCATCTTCCTGCGGTGGCCGCTCGCTCTCCATGCCGCATGGGACGCTGCCGGCATGGGATCGGTTCTCTTACTGATCGCCCTGTTCTGGGGCGGGCAGATCCCGCTCTACCTGATGCTGGGGCTGGGCGCGTTCTTCGTGCTGGGCAACGCCTGGACGACCAGAAGATGGCGCCGCAAAATCCTTTCCGAGTCTCCGCCATTCGAGCGCGCGGAGCAGCTCGCGGCTGTTGACGCGGTGCACCGCGGTACGCCGCCGACACAGCCCGACGTCGCCCGCGGCGCGTGGCGCTACGCCCTCCTGATCGACCGGTCCCGCTCGCTCACCCTGATGGGCGCCGGCCAGCTGGGCCTGCTGATCGCGGCCGGCATCGTGGTTGCCGTGCTCCGTGGCCCGCTGGCGCTCGTCGCGGTGGCATTGTCGGGTCTCGACCTGGCCAGCCTGGTCATGCTGCGACAAGGCGAACTACGGGCGGCCCGCTCCTACCTCGCGCTCTTCGACATGAGCCAGCTGCCGCCCGAGCCCGCGATCGCGGTCAGGCGCTGGTGGCGGTAAGGGTACGGGCGCGGGGGGCTGGGCGCAGGTACACGGTGCTGCCCGGGGCAAGTGCGAGACCCGCGGCGGTACCCCTGGTGAGCTGCGCGAAGACCTCGTGGTCGCCGGCGGTCATCTCGACCCGTACCTCGAAGCCCAGCTTGACCACGCGCACGATGGTGGCCGGAGTGCTCCCGACCGCATCGGTCTCCAGCAGCTCGACGTCGTGCGGGCGGACCAGCTTTCCGTCGAGCCGGGTGACGGCGCCGAGGAAGCTCATCACGAACTCGTTGGCCGGGTTGTCGTAGACCTCGTCGGGGCTGCCGACCTGCTCGACGACCCCGCCCGCCAGTACCACGATGGAGTCGGCCACGTCGAGCGCCTCCTCCTGGTCGTGGGTGACGAAGACGGTGGTCACGTGTACCTCGTCGTGCAGCCGGCGCAGCCAGGTACGCAGCTCCTTGCGTACCTGCGCGTCCAGCGCCCCGAACGGCTCGTCGAGCAGCAGTACCTCCGGCTGGACGGCGAGCGCCCGGGCCAGTGCCATCCGCTGGCGCTGCCCACCGGAGAGCTGGTTGGGGTACCGGTCGGCCAGCTGCTCCAGGTGTACCAGCTCCAGCAGCTCGCGTACCCGCTTCTTGATCTCGGCCTTCGGCCGGTTGCGGATCTCCAGCCCGAAGGCAACGTTGCGCTGCACCGTCAGGTGCTTGAACGCCGCGTAGTGCTGGAAGACGAAGCCCACGTTGCGCCGCTGCGGCGACAGCTGGGTTGCGTCCACGCCGGAGATGACCACCTGCCCGGTGTCCGGCTGCTCCAGCCCGGCGATGACCCGCAGCAGGGTGGACTTGCCGCCGCCGCTCGGGCCGAGCAGCGCGGTCAGCGAGCCGGAGGCGATGTCCACCGACACGTCGCGCAGCACCGGGGTCGAGCCGAAGGTCTTGTTGACGCCGCGTACCTCGATTGCCATCAGTTCTTTCCTTTGGGCCGCAACAGTTTGGTCAACAAGAGACTGAGTACCGCGATGAGCGCGAGCAGGGTCGCACCGGCGAACGCCGCGGTCTGGTCGTAGTTCTGGTACCGGTCCTCGACGAACAGGGTCAGCGTCTGGGTGTCCCCGACGAACCGGCCGGAGACCACCGCCACCGCGCCGTACTCGCCGAGCGCCCGGGCCAGGCAGAGCACCACGCCGTAGGCCAGCGCCCACTGGATGCCGGGCAACGTGATGCGGCGGAACGTCTGGAACCAACCGGCGCCCAAGGTGTACGCGGCCTGTTCCTGGTCCTCGCCCAGCTCACGCAGTACCGGCTCGACGGCGCGGACCACCAGCGGCAGCGAGACGAACACGGTGGCCAGCACCATGCCCGGCGTGGAGAAGATGATCTGGAAGCCGTTGCGCTCCAGCCAGCCGCCGGCCGGGGCGTTGGCGCCGTAGACCAGGATCAGCGCCAAGCCGACCACCACCGGGGAGACGGCGAGCGGCAGGTCGATGAGCGCGTTCAGGATGCGCTTGCCGCGGAAGTTGGTACGCGCCAACAGCAGCGCGGCGACCACGCCGAACACCGTGTTGAGCAGTACCGCCCAGAGGGCAACGGTGAGCGTGACCTTGATGGCGTGTACCGCGTCGTCATCGGTGAGCGCGGTCCAGACCGGCCCGATGCCGTCGGCGAAGGTGCGGTAACCGATCAGGCCCAGCGGTACGACGAGCAGCAGCGCGAGGTAGCCGATGACGACGACTCGCATGCTCCATTTACCTATAGCCCATTTACCCACGGCGCGACCCCCAGCGCTGGACGACGTCGAGTACCAGCAGGACGACGAAGGCCACGACCAGCAGCGCCACCGAGATCGCGGCCGCCGAGTCGGGTCGGTCGCTCTCGATGAGTCCGTAGATGTTGACCGCGGCCACCTGGGTCTTCAACGGGATGTTGCCGGTGAACAGGTTGGTGGCGCCGTACTCGGCGATGGCCCGGGTGAAGGCCAGGCCGCCACCGGAGAGCATGGCGGGCATCAGGTTGGGCAGCACGATCCGCCGGAAAGTCGTCCACGGCCCGGCGCCCAGCGAGTACGCGGCCTGCTCCATGTCCCGGTCGAACTCCAGCAGTACCGGCTGCACGGTGCGTACCACGAACGGCAGCGTGACGAAGAGCAGTGCGATCACCACCGCGACCCGGGTGTACGCCAACTGCAGGTGCAGCGGGCTCTTCGGCCCCCAGAGCACCAGCAGCACCAGGCCGGCCACGATCGTCGGCAGCGCGAACGGCAGGTCGATCAGCGCGTCCAGCACTGCCTTACCCGGGAACGAGTCGCGGACCAGTACCCAGGCGATGAGGGTACCCATCACCACGTTGATCACCGCGACCAGCAGCGAGGCCAGGATGGTCAGCTCCAGCGCCGACCACGAGTCGGGCGCACTGATCGCGGCCCAGAACTCCGACCAGCCACCCTTCGTACCGTGCCAGACCAGTACGGCCAGCGGGATCAGCACGATGAGGCTGAGGTACGTGACGGCGAAGCCGAGGCCCAGGCCGACGCCCGGACGCCAGCCGGCCCGGGACGGCTTGGCCGCCGACCCGGGCTTCGGTGTGGAGCCGACCGGGCCCGACGTGGTGTCAGGCCCGGTCGTCAGTTGCTCTGTTGTCGACACGGTTACTTCGAGACTCCCGGGCTCGGTGCGGGCGAGGTGGAGATGCCCTTCTTCGTTTCGATGCTGGCCATCACGCTGTTCGTCGGGTCGAACAGCGACTTGTTCACCGCCGACCAGCCGCCCAGATCCTTGATGGTGAACAACTTCGCCGGGGTCGGGAAGTCACGCCCACCCACGCCCTGGACCACCGGACGATACCCCTGCTCGGCGTAGATCTTCTGCGCGGCCGGGGTGTGCAGCCAGTCGAGGAACGCCTTCGCCTCGGCCGGGTGCTCCGAGTTGGTGGTCACCGCGATCGGGTTCTCGATCAGGATGGTGGCGTCCGGGATGGTGTACTCGATCTCCTGCTTGTTGAGCTGGGCGGTGATCGCCTCGTTCTCGTAGGAGATGATCGCGTCGCCCTTACCGCCGATGAAGGTGTTCATCGAGGCCCGGCCGCTGCTGTCCTGCACCGGCACGTTGTCGAAGAGCTTCTGCAGGTAGGTGGCGCCGGCCGTGGCGTCCTTGCCGACGTTGGACGCGGCGCCGTAGGCGCCGAGCACGTTCCACTTGGCCCCGCCCGAGGTGAACACGTTGGGGGTCAGTACCTGCAGCCCCGACTGGGTCAGGTCGTCCCAGCCCTTGATGTTCTTCGGGTTGCCCTTGCGGTAGCCGATGACCGCGACCGAGTCGGTGATCATGCCCTTGTACTGGTCGCTGTTCCAGCTCGCGTCAACCAGCTTGGCGGTGACCAGGCGGGTGACGTCCGGCTCCAGCGACAGCGCCACGATGTCGGCCTTCAGGCCGGCGACGACCGCACGGCTCTGGTCGCCGGAGGCGCCGTAGGACTGCTTGAACTTGATGTTCTTGCCGTCGTCGGTCTTCTGGTACGCCTTGATGAGCGCCTCGTACGCGGCCTGCGGTGTCGAGTAGGCCACCAGCGACAGGGTCACTGTCGGCTTCCCGTTGCCGGAGCCGCCACCGCAGGCGGCCAGCGCTGCGGCGGCAACTGTCAGTGTCGCGACGGCGGCAATCGCCTTGATCTTCGGCCCCACGGTATCCATCCCTACTTTGTCGACTAGATCAGTAGGAAATATAGGTCCCATGGGCGCGGTCGGTCAAGCTCCAGCAATCATCCGTTCATATAACGAGACCCGGCCGGGCGGTCGGAAACACCTCGGCCACCTGGTCAAGCCCCAGGTCACAACCGAATCAGGAGAGTCAGGGGGTACCGGCGGTGTCAGGCCCAGGCATTCGGGTCGTTGGCGAGTTCACGTACCCGCGGCGGCAGCTGCTTGCTGGCCACTTCGGCGAGGGTCACCATCTCCAGGATCTGCCGCTCGCTGGCGCGCAGCGCGATCCACACCTCCTGCAGCGACTCGGCCGGCCCGTGGTAGTCCACGTTCTCCGGGCGCTGTCCCCGCACGTTGGCCAGCGGACCGTCGATCACCCGGATGATCTCCGCCAGGCTGATCTCGGCCGCCGGCCGGGCCAGCCGGTACCCGCCCTCCGGGCCGCGCTGCGCGGTGACCACACCGCCCCGGCGCAGCTGCAACAGGATGCTCTCCAGGAACTTGGGCGGGATGCCCTGCCGCTCGGCCAGTTGCTCGGCGGTCACCTTGGCGGCCGCGCCGTCCGCCACGGCGGCCAGTTCGACGGCGGCACGCAGGGCATAGTCCACTCGGGCGGAGAGTCGCATGCGATCAGTATGCGAGACGCCGCCGGGGTACCCGCCGGGGACGTCCCGGTCTGGCGCGGGAAGGGCGTGGACGTCCGGTCTGACCGGGCTTCCCAGAGGTGCCTCGAGCTTGGCGAGGGGCGGCGACGTAAGGCGTCAGCCGCCGACGCGGCGGAGCAGCCCTTCCTGTACGGCACTGGCTACCAGCCGGCCGTCCCGGCTGAACATCCGGCCGGTGGCCAGCCCCCGGGCATCGGACGCGGACGGGCTCGAACAGTCGTAGAGGAACCAGTCGTCGGCCCGGAACGGGCGGTGGAACCACAGCGCGTGGTCCAGGCTCGCGCCCATCACGCCACCGGGGCCCCAGGTCTCGCCGTGGACGGAGAGTACCGAGTCGAGCAGGGTCAGATCGGAGGCGTACGTGAGCGCACACGCCTGTACCAGTGGATCGTCGGGCAGCTTGCCGTCGAACCGCATCCAGACCAGTTGGCGCAGGCTGACCGGGCGCTCGCCGGCGCGTACCCAGCCGGGTTCGGTGAGGTAGCGGGTATCGATCGGGCGCGGGATCGCCTCGTACATCCGCAGTCGCTCGGGGTAGGGCGCCAGCCGCTCGGCGAGCGTCGGTACCTCCTCCGGCGGCGGGATGTCCGTCGGGGCCGGCTCCTGGTGGTCGATCCCCTTCTCCGGTAAATGGAAGGAGGCGGACATGAAGAAGATGACCTTGCCGTGCTGGGTGGCGACCGAGCGGCGCACCGAGAAGGTACGCCCGTCCCGGATGTTCTCCACGGTGTACCGGATCGGCTCGTACGGGTCACCCGGGCGGACGAAGTACCCGTGCAGCGAGTGCACCAGCCGCTCCGGCGTCACCGTACGCCCCGCCGCCACCAGCGCCTGCCCGGCGACCTGACCGCCGAACACGCGCTGCAGGCCGATCTTCGGGCTGACCCCCTGGAACACGGCGTCGTCCAGCTGCTCCAGATCGAGCAGCTGGACGAGTGCGTCGACCGCCGGCTGACCGACGACCGCTTCGGTCACCGGCCGTCCGTCAGCGAGCCCAGCTGGTGTACCCGCAGTGTGTTGGTCGAGCCGGGGGTACCGGGCGGGCTGCCCGCGACCACGACCACGTAGTCGCCGGCGTTGGCCAGCCCGAGCTGCAGCAGGGTCCGGTCGACCTGGCGGAACATGTCATCGGTGTGGTGCACGTAGGGCACCAGGTAGCTCTCCACGCCCCAGGACAGCTGGAGCTGACCACGGGCGGCCGGCTCCGGGGTGAGCGCGATCAGCGGCAGGTTGCAGTGCAGCCGGGCCAGCCGCCGTACGGTGTCGCCGGTCTGTGAGAAGGCGACCAGTGCCTTGGCCCCGATGGCGCTGGCGATCGTGGAGGCGGCGCTGGTGAGGGCGCCGCCGCGGGTACGCGGGTCGTGCTGCAGCCGGGGTACCGGGATCTCGCCGGCCTCCGTCGTCTCCACGATCCGGGCCATGGTGGCGACGGTGAGTACCGGGAACTTGCCGACGCTGGTCTCGCCGGAGAGCATCACGGCGTCGGCCCCGTCGAGTACCGCGTTGGCGACGTCGGAGGCCTCGGCGCGGGTCGGGCGCGAGTTCTCGATCATCGAGTCGAGCATCTGGGTCGCCACGATCACCGGCTTGGCCGACTCGCGACCGAGCTGCACGCAGCGCTTCTGGACCAGGGGTACCTGGTCGAGCGGCATCTCCACGCCCAGGTCGCCGCGGGCCACCATGATGGCGTCGAAGGCGTTGACGATCGCCTCCAGGTTGGCCACCGCTTCCGGCTTCTCCACCTTCGCGATGACCGGCAGGCGCAGCCCGACCTCGTCCATGACGTCGTGGACCAGCTTGATGTCGTCCGGTGAGCGCACGAAGGACAGCGCGATCATGTCGACCCCGAGGGACAGGGCGAACCGCAGGTCCTCGGCGTCCTTCTCGGACATGGCCGGCACGCTGACCGCCACATTCGGTAGAGACACACCCTTGTTGTTGGAGACCATGCCGCCCTCGACCACGAGGCACTCGATCTCGGTACCCCCGGTGACGGTCTTGACCTCGACCGCGACCTTGCCGTCGTCGATCAGCAGGCGGTCGCCGGCCTTCACCTCGCTGGGCAGCTTGCGATAGGTGCACGAGACGCGGGTGGCGGTACCCAGGATCTCCTCGCTGGTGATCACCACGCTGTCGCCGGTACGCCACTCGTGCGGCCCGTCGGCGAACTTGCCCAGCCGGATCTTGGGCCCCTGCAGGTCGGCCAGGATGCCGACCGGCTTGTTGGCCGCCTCGGCCGCTTCCCGGACCCGCCGGTAGATCTGCTCGTGATCGGCGTGCGAGCCGTGGCTGAAGTTCAGCCGGGCGACATCCATGCCGGCGTCGATGAGTCCCCGGATGCGTTCGGGGCTCGCAACGGCGGGACCCATCGTACAAACGATCTTGGCGCGGCGTGTCACGGACATGAGGCTAGGGCCTTCCGGTGTTCGGGCGATCAGCTGCCCGGGCGTTGCGGGGGAAACGTCCGGTGAAGATTTCCCTCCTCCGGACGACCCGCCAGCAACGTCGGTGGCGTCAGCGCCGATCGTATGCCTCGCCGCTGTGGGCCCGCCCGGGAGGTACCGAGCCGGCCACAAGCGACGCTCCAAAGCCCCGTGGCAGGAAGCGCGGCCACGCCGTGGCCAGCTAGACTAAGCTATTAGCTAACCTGGAGGCGGATCGATGTCGGCCGAAGCTGCGCACTTCAACATCCATGACGCCAAGACGCAATTGTCGCGCATCATCGACCGGGTCGAGCACGGCGAGGAAATCATCATCGACCGGGCTGGTACACCCGTTGCCAAGGTCATTCCATTCGTCCGGCGTGTCAACCGCACTGCTGTGGGTTCCCTGGCGGGGAAGCTTGACCTCTCCGGTGACTGGGACTCCCCCGCGACCAATGCGGAGATCGCGGACGACTTCGGTATGGCGTTGTGAGCCTGCTGCTGGACACCCACGTCGCGTTGTGGAGCCTTACCGGCGATCCCACGCTGGGCCAGGATCTCCTCGATCGACTGCGCCACGACCCCGACATCTATCTCAGCCCGGTGACCATTTGGGAGATCACCATCAAGCAGGCGACCGGCAAGCTCGACGGCCCGGCTGATCTGGCCGAGCGCGTACGCGACGTGGGCTTTCGCGAGCTGTCGGTGACGCACGAACACGCCTTGGTTGCGGCCCGACTGCCACCGCACCATCGCGATCCGTTCGACCGCATGCTCGTCGCGCAGGCGACCGTGGAGAGACTGACGCTGGCCACCAGGGACGCGAACATCCAGCGATACGACGTGGACACGCTGGTTGTCTAGCTGAACGGCAAGCCGGCGGCAGCTGACTCATCCCCGGAATCGTCCCTGGAATCGTCCCTGGAATCGTCGAGGTACCCGGTGATGGCGGCTCGCAGGGCGGCGTGCGCCGGACCCAGCAGTGTGATCGGGTCGTGCCAGCGTTCGCGCGGATAGCTCCACACCGGCGCCCCGAGGTGCTCGGCCGGCTCCCAGGAGTACCGGGGCCAGACGTGCGCGTGCAGGTACGGATCGGTGTTGCCGAGGATCTCCAGGTTCACCCGGCGGAAGCCGTGATCGTGGTCAGCGCACGCCCGCTCCACCGCCGTACCCAGCCGATCCATGCTCTCCAGGAACGCGAGGCGTCCGGCGCGGGGCAGGTCGGAGAGGCGCTCCACCCCGGGCGAATCGCAGAGCAGTACGCAGTACCCGGGCAGGAACTGCACATCGCCGATGACCGCGAAGCCGCCCGGCAGCCGCCTCAGTACGGTCGGGTTGGCGCCTCGAAGCGCGGCGCCGATCCGGTCCTGCCGCCAGTCGTCACGGCCGCCGGACACGATCGCGCCGCCCGGCCCGAGCAGCGGAGTGTCGGGTTTGGGCGGCGCGAGGTCAGCCATCGTCAGACGGCCGCGAGCGGAGCCGCTTCCGGGTGTACCGGCGCGGGTAGGCTGCCGGCGCCGCCGAGGTAGGTGTGGATCGCCGCCGCGGCCGCCCGGCCCTCGGCGATGGCCCACACGATCAGCGACGCGCCCCGGTGCATGTCGCCGGCCACGAAGACGCCCGGCGCGCTGGTCATCCAGTCCGGCCCCGAGTCGATCCCGCCCCGGCGGTTACGGGACAGGCCAAGGGAATCAAGGAGCGGACCCTCCTCGGTACCGTCGAAGCCGATCGCGAGCAGTACCAGGTCGGCCGGGAGCAGCCGCTCGGTACCCTCGATCACCTGTACCGTGCGGCGCCCGTTGACCTTCTCCACGCTGACCTCGGCGAGCCGGATCTGGCGTACCCGGTCGGGCCCCACGAACTCCTGCACGGCGACCGCGAACGCGCGGATCCCGCCCTCCTCGTGTGCCGGGTACTGGCGCAGAATCCACGGCCAGGTCGGCCACGGGTCCCGCCCCTCGTCGCGCATGCTCGGCGGCAGCGGGTAGATGTCCAGCTGGGTCACGCTCGCCGCGCCCTGCCGGTGGGCCACCCCGAGGCAGTCGGCCGCGGTGTCGCCGCCGCCGATGATGATCACGTGCTTGTCCTTGGCGTCGATCGCGGCGCTGTCGGCCAGCCCGGCCACCACCCGGTTGGATGCCACCAGGTGCTCCATCGCCAGGTGTACGCCCGGCAGTTCGCGGCCCAGCGTGTCCGGCATGTCCCGACCGGCCAGTGCCCCCGCGGCCAGCAGTACCGCGTCGTGCCGCTGCTGCAGCTCGGCGAGGGTGACATCGACGCCGACCGCGCAGTTGTTGACGAACTGCACGCCCTCCGCGGTCAGCTGCGCCAGCCGCTGGTCGATGTGCAGCTTCTCCAACTTGAAGTCCGGGATACCGAAGCGCATCAGGCCGCCCGGCAGCTCGTCGCGCTCGTACACGGTGACCGCGTGCCCGGCCCGCGCCAGTTGCTGCGCGGCGGCCAGCCCGGCCGGTCCCGAACCGACCACGGCGACACTCCGGCCGGACTGCTCCGGGGCCGGCTGCGGCGTCACCAGGCCCAGCTCGTACGAGCGGTTGGCGATCTCCACCTCGACCTGCTTGATGGTCACCGCGTCGCCGCCGCCGATGGACAGTACGCAGGCCGCCTCGCACGGGGCCGGGCAGAGCCGGCCGGTGAACTCGGGGAAGTTGTTCGTCGCGTGCAGCTGCTCGCTGGCGAACTCCCACTGGCCGGTCCGGACCAGGTCGTTCCAGTCGGGGATGCGGTTGCCGAGCGGGCAGCCGTGGTGGCAGAACGGGATCCCGCAGTCCATGCAGCGGCTGGCCTGCTCGCGGATCAGCGTGTCCGAGGCGGACGGGTAGACCTCGTGCCAGTCCTGGATGCGTACCGGCACCGGACGGCGGCTGGGCAGCTTGCGCTCGTACCGGAGAAAGCCCTGGGGGTCAGGCATTGACGGCCTCCTGGGATGGCCGCGGCGCGGGAGCGGCGAACAGCTCCGTCAGCACCGCGTCGTCGATGTCCCGACCGGCGGCTTCGGCGGCCTGGATGGTCAGCGCCACGCGGCGGTATTCGCGCGGTACGACCACGGTGAACTCT
Source organism: uncultured Actinomycetota bacterium (assembly GCA_963850915.1). Classification (GTDB taxonomy): domain Bacteria; phylum Actinomycetota; class Actinomycetes; order Mycobacteriales; family Micromonosporaceae; genus CAVTWH01. The sequence continues at coordinate 248,902 of CAWKND010000014.1, read as the reverse complement.
TCGACGGCGGTGGCCCAGTCGGCCAGCAGCCGCTCGGCGACGGCCGATCCGGTCTCCGCGTGGTGCCGGGCGACCAGCGCGTGCAGCCGGTCGCGGTCGGCGCCGGAGACCGGCTCCAGGTCGACCAGCTCGCGGTTGAGCAGCTCCTCGCGCAGCCGCCAGACGAAGGCTGTGCCGCCCGACATGCCGGCCGCGAAGTTGCGCCCGGTACCGCCGAGCACCACCACGGTGCCGCCGGTCATGTACTCGCAGCCGTGGTCACCGACCCCCTCGACCACCGCGGTGGCGCCGGAGTTGCGTACCGCGAACCGCTCGCCGACCCGGCCACGCAGGAACAGCTCGCCGCTCGTGGCGCCGTAGAGGATCGTGTTCCCGGCGATGATCTGGTCCTCGGCCACGAAGGTCGCCGACTCGTCCGGGCGGACGATCAGCCGGCCGCCGGACAGGCCCTTGGCCACGTAGTCGTTGGCGTCGCCGAACATCCGGAAGGTGACCCCGCGCGGCAGGAACGCGCCGAAGGACTGGCCGGCGGTCCCGTGCAGGGTGATCTCGATGGTGTCGGCGGGTAGCCCGGCGCCGCCGAACCGGCGGGTCACCGCGCCACCGAGCATGGCACCCACGCTGCGGTGCTCGTTGCGCACGCTGGTGGCGTACCGGACGGTGGTCCCGTCGGCCAGCGCCGGCTCGGCCGCCCGCAGCAGCTCGTTGTCGAGCGCCTTGGCCAGCCCGTGGTCCTGGTCGCGTACCTTGCGCAGCGCACCGTCGGGCGCCACATCGGGCAGCGCGAGAACGGGAGCCAGGTCCAACCCGCGCGCCTTCCAGTGGTCGATCACCGACACCGTGTCCAGCAGCTCGACATGGCCGACCGCGTCGTCGAGGGTACGGAAGCCCAGCAGCGCCAGGAGTTCGCGTACCTCCTCGGCGAGGAACAGGAAGAAGTTCTCCACGAACTCCGGCTTGCCGGCGAACCGGGCTCGCAGCGCGGGGTTCTGGGTGGCGATGCCGACCGGACAGGTGTCCAGGTGGCAGACGCGCATCATGATGCAGCCCTCGACGATCAGCGGCGCGGTGGCGAAGCCGAACTCCTCGGCACCCAGCAGCGCCGCGATGATCACGTCCCGGCCGGTCTTCAACTGCCCGTCGACCTGCACGGTGACCCGGTCGCGCAGCCCGTTGGCCAGCAGCGTCTGCTGCGTCTCGGCCAGCCCCAGCTCCCACGGGGAGCCGGCGTGCTTCAGCGAATTGAGCGGGGAGGCGCCGGTACCGCCGTCGTGGCCGGAGATCAGGATGACGTCGGCCTTGGTCTTGGCGACACCCGCGGCCACTGTGCCGACGCCGACCTCGGCGACCAGCTTCACGTGTACCCGCGCGGCGGGGTTGACGTTCTTCAGGTCGTACACCAGTTGGGCCAGGTCTTCGATGGAGTAGATGTCGTGGTGCGGGGGCGGCGAGATGAGCCCGACCCCCGGGGTGGCGTGCCGGGTCTTGGCGATCCACGGCCAGACCTTGTTGCCGGCCAGCTGGCCGCCCTCGCCCGGCTTGGCCCCCTGCGCCATCTTGATCTGCAGGTCGTCGGCGTTGACCAGGTATTCGCTGGTGACCCCGAAGCGGCCGGAGGCGACCTGCTTGACGGCGCTGCGCCGCTGCGGGTCGTAGAGCCGCTCGGCGTCCTCGCCGCCCTCGCCCGTGTTGGACTTGGCGCCCAGCCGGTTCATCGCGATCGCCAGCGTCTCGTGCGCCTCGGCGGAGATCGAGCCGTAGCTCATCGCGCCGGTGGCGAACCGCTTGACGATCGACTCGACCGGCTCGACCTCGCTGATGTCGACCGGCTCGCGGTCGGTCAGGTCGAAGTCGAACAGGCCACGGATCGAGCCGCCCTGCCGGGCCAGCTCGTCGACCGTGGAGGTGTACTTCTTGAACACGTCGTACTGCTTGGTACGGGTGGCGTGCTGGAGCAGGAACACCGTCTCCGGGTTGAACAGGTGTACCTCGCCCTCGCGCCGGTACTGGTATTCGCCGCCGACTTCGAGGCGCCGGTGTGCCCGCTCCGCCTCGTTGGCCGGGTAGGCCCGGGAGTGCCGCTCGGCCACCTCGTCGGCGATCTCGGTCAGCCCGATGCCACCGATCTGGCTGGTCGTGCCGGTGAAGTAGCGGTCCACCAGCGCCCGGTCCAGGCCGACCGCCTCGAACACCTGGGCACCGCAGTACGAGCTGACCGTCGAGATGCCCATCTTGGACATGATCTTCAGTACGCCCTTGGCCAGCGCCTTGACGTAGTTGCGTACCGCCTTGTGCGGGTCGATGCCGGGCAGCGCACCGGTGAGGATCAGGTCCTCGACGCCCTCGAACGCGAGGTAGGGGTTGACCGCCGCGGCGCCGTAGCCGATCAGGGTGGCCACGTGGTGTACCTCGCGGCAGTCCCCCGACTCGACGACCAGCGCCACCTGGGTGCGGGTCTGCTCGCGGATCAGGTGCTGGTGCACGACAGCGGTCAGCAGCAGGGACGGGATCGGCGCCAGGTCGGCGGTGGAGTCGCGGTCGGAGAGGACCAGGATGCGTACGCCGTCCTCGATCGCCTCGGAGACGTGCCGGCAGATGTCCACCAGCCGGTCCCGCATGCCCTTGCCGCCGTCGCGTACCCGGTAGAGCCCGGAGACCCGGACGGCCTGGAACCCCGGCAGGTCACCGTCCTCGTCCACGGACAGGATCTTGGCGAGTTCGTCGTTGTCGAGTACCGGCCCGGGCAGCACGATCTGCCGACAGCTCGCCGGCCCCGGGTCGAGCAGGTTGCCCTCCGGCCCGATGGTGTGCGAGAGGCTGGTGACCAGCTCCTCCCGGATGGCGTCCAACGGCGGGTTGGTCACCTGCGCGAACAGCTGGGAGAAGTAGTCGTAGAGCAGGCGTGGGCGCTTGGACAGCACGGCCACCGGGGTGTCGGTGCCCATCGAGCCCAGCGGCTCGGCCCCGGTACGCGCCATCGGCGCCAGCAGGATCTTCAGCTCCTCCTCGGTGTAGCCGAAGGTCTGCTGGCGGCGCTGTACCGAATCGTGCGTGTAGACGACGTGCTCGCGCTCGGGCAGGTCTTCCAGCTTCATCAGCCCGGCGTGCAGCCACTCGTCATAGGGCGCCGCCGCGGCGAGCTGCTCCTTGATCTCCTGGTCCGAGATGATCCGGCCCTGAGCCGTGTCGACCAGGAACATCTTGCCTGGCTGCAGCCGGCCCTTGGCCACCACAGTCGCCGGGTCGAGGTCGAGTACGCCCGCCTCGCTGCCGAGAATGACGAGCCCGTCACTGGTGTGCCACCAGCGTCCGGGCCGCAATCCGTTGCGGTCGAGGACAGCCCCGATCACGGTACCGTCGGTGAAGCCCACCGCCGCCGGCCCGTCCCACGGCTCGATGAGGCTCGCGTGGAACTGGTAGAAGGCGCGCCGGCCGGGCTCCATGCCGGGGTCGTTCTCCCAGGCCTCCGGGATCATCATCAGTACCGCGTGCGGCAGGCTGCGCCCGGCCAGGTGCAGCAGCTCCAGTACCTCGTCGAAGTTGGCCGAGTCGGAGGCGGCCGGCGTGCAGATTGGGAGCAGCCTCCGGATGTTTCCGGGAATCAACGGTGACGCTAGGAGCGCCTCCCGGGCGGCCATCCAGTTGCGGTTGCCCCGGATGGTGTTGATCTCGCCGTTGTGCGCGATCAGCCGGTAGGGGTGGGCCAGCGGCCAGGACGGGAACGTGTTCGTGGAGAAGCGGCTGTGTACCAGCGCGATCGCGCTCTGTACCCGCTCGTCGGAGAGGTCGGGGAAGTAGGTGATCAGCTGCCCCGGGGTGAGCATGCCCTTGTAGACGATGGTCCGTGCGGACAGCGACGGGAAGTGCACGCCGATGCCGCGCTCCAGCGTCTCCCGCTCGGCCTGCTTGCGTACGCAGTAGGCGACCCGCTCCAGGTCGAGCCCGGTGAGGCGCTGCCCCGACGGGCCGGCCTCTGCGGCGGTGAGCCGGTGCGCGGCCAGGAAGATCTGTCGCATCCGCGGCCGGCCGGCCAGGGCCGTGGCACCCAGCCCCTCCGGCTGTACCGGAACGTCCCGCCAGCCGAGCAGGTCAGCCCCTTCGACCAGGGCGAACTTCTCGATGACCGTGGTGGCCCGGGCCTCGTCCGCGTCGTTGGTCGGCAGCATCACCAACCCGGTCACGTAGGAGCCGGGCGGCGGCAGGTCGAAGCCGACCTCGGCACGGTAGAACTCGTCCGGGATCTGGATCATGATGCCGGCTCCGTCGCCGGTGTTCTCCTCGGCACCCCGGGCACCCCGGTGATCCAGCCGGCACAGTGCGGACAACCCGCGTGCGACAACCGAGTGCGAGCGACGCCCCTCGATGTCGGCCACGAATGCCACGCCACAGGCGTCGTGTTCGTTGGCCGGGTCGTACAGCCCCGCGGGGTACGGGAGTGCCATCGGACCTCCAGACGTCAATTCCGGCGAAGAGTGCATGGGACGACGTCGGCCCGGGCGGTGTTTTGTTGAGTCTACGTTAACGGCGTGTCCGGGGTGGAGTACCGACCTGATCACAGCTACCCGATAGGTACCCGGTAACCAGGCAGGCGTGTGTTATGGGCGGCCAGTCCCGGGGTACCGCGACGCTCAGGTGTCAGCCGGCGGGCGCCACTGGCGGACGATGCCGGAGACCCGGGTGAGCAGACCCGGCGAGCGGCCGAGCGCCGCGTCCCGGGCCCGGCCGGCGAGCCCGGCTCCGGCGCTCAGCCCGTAACCCAGCCGGCGGGACTGGCGGGCGATGCGGGCCAGCCGAGGGCGCCGATCACGCGAGTAGGCCTCGACGGCGGCCGGCAGCGTACGCCCCGGGATCGCCTCGAAGACCAGGTCACGCAGCGCGGCCGCGTCCTCCAGTGCCAGGCAGGCACCGTGCCCGAGCTGGTGGCTCATCGCGTGCGCGGCGTCCCCCAGCAGTACGTACCCGCCGGTCCCGGACGGGACGCTGAAGCACCGGGGCAGCGGGCGTACCTCGCCCACCTGGTGCTGGATCAGGTCGTCGGGCTCGGTGGCGGCGAGCAGGTCACCGATCGGCGCGTGCCAGTCGGCGAACCAGCGGCGCAGCAGGCTGAGCTGGGTGGCCGGCGGTTCGGGGCGGTAGGCGCCGGGTACGGTCGCCACCCAGTAGATGCCGCCCCGGCTGGAGGCGCCGGCCGAACCGCGCTCGCCCAGCAGTGCGTAGCGGAACCGGTGCCCACCACCGAGCGTCTCGCCACCGTGGCCGCCAGACTCGGGCAGCTTCGGGGCGCGGTACCACGGGATGACCGCCCGCCACGCGGCACTGCCGGCGGCCACGGCACTGGACTCGGGTACCAGCCGGCGGCGCACCAGGCTCTCCAGCCCGTCCGCGCCGACCACGAGATCGGCCTCCCAGGTCTGGGTACCGTCGCCGACAGCCGGCCGGTCGGTGCCGGGCATCCGCACGTTGCGTACCGCCACGCCCGTCCTGATGTCGATCTTCTCGCCGAGCCCGGCCACCAGCGCGTCGTGCAGATCCTCGCGGTGTACGACCAGTGGCTCGGCCTCCTCGGGATCGGCCGCCGAGTCGGGCTGTACGAGCCACTGCCCACCCGGGCGGCGGATCCCCCGACCCGGTGCCGGGCTGGTGATCGCCGCCAGCCCGTCGGCCAGCCCGAGGGAGCGCAGCGCGCGTACCCCCGAGGGCCACAGCAGCATCCCGGCGCTGTCCCCGCGCAGCCGCTCGGCGCGCTCCAGCAGCGTTACCTGCCAGCCCGAGCGGGCCAGTGCGCCGGCGATCGCCAGCCCACCGATACCGGCTCCGACCACAACTGCCGAGCGCATCGCCCGGCCTACTTCTGGACCGGGTGCGAGTCGACCACGGCGCCTTCCGGCTCGTCGGCCTCCCCATGGTCGTCAGCCTCATCCGCCGCACCAGCCGCATCCGGCGCACCAGCATCGTCCGCGCGCGCCAGCATCGGCGGGCGCAGCCTCCGCCTCGGCGCGGGCGCGGGCGGTCTCCAGTACGGCGCCCTCGGGTGCGTCGACCATCGTGTACCGGCCGTCCTCGATCGGTACCGCGCGCTGCTGTACCGCCCCGCGGGTGCGCAGGAAGTAGGCCAGGGCGCCCAGGAACACCACGATGCAGACCCAGTTGTTGATCCGCATACCGAGGAAGTGGTTGGCCTCGTCGGAGCGGAGCGTCTCGATCCAGAACCGGCCGACCGTGTAGGCCATCACGTAGATCGCGAAGCCCCGGCCACGCCCGAACCGGTACTTGCGGTCCAGCGCCCACACCAGTACCGCCACCCCCACGCACCACAGGAACTCGTAGAGGAAGGTGGGGTGGTAGAGCCGGTCGGGGTGCAGTACGTCCGCGGCCAGCGGCTTGCCGTCCGGTCCGCGCTGGGCCTTGCCGTCGGCCATGCTGTAGACCTTCAGGCCCCACGGCAGGCTGGTGGCGCGCCCGTACAACTCGTTGTTGAACCAGTTGCCCCACCGGCCGATGGCCTGCGCGAGGGGCAGCCCGACGACGATGGTGTCGGCCATGAAGCTCAGTGACACGCCCCGCTGGCGGCAGCCGAGCCAGGCGCCCAGCGTCCCGCCGGCCACCGCACCCCAGATGCCCAGCCCGCCGTGCCAGATCTGCAGCCACTCCCAGGCGCCGTGACCGCTGCCGAAGTAGTCCTGCGGGGAGGTGATCAGGCTGTATATCCGGGAGCCGACGATGCCGAACGGGATGGCCCAGATGGCGATGTCGAGCACCACCCAGGGGGCCGTGCCGCGGGCGCGCATCCGGTGGTCGGTGACGACGCACGCGACGACCATCCCGGCGATGATGCACAGGGCGTAGGCCCGCAACGGGAGGGGGCCGAGCGTCCACACCGAGGTGGTGGGGCTGGGGATCGCGGCGAGGCTGTTCACGGTTGCACACGCTACCGCTGTCTGGGCCGCTTACGCCCGTGGGCCGGCCGGCTGTTTTCCGGTACCGATGGGCTTACGCTGGGTGGCTATGAACTCCGTCACTTCCGTGGTCGCCGCGGTCATCGAGGATCCCGCCGGCCGCGTGCTGCTGTGCCAGCAGAGCCAGGGACGCCAGCTGTGGGGCCTGCCCGGGGGCCGGATCAAGCCCGGCGAGAGTCCGGTACACGCCGCGATCCGCGACATTCGTGAGGAGACCGGTACCGAGGTACACCTCGTCGACCTGGTCGGGCTCTACACGCTTTCCGGCTGCGCCCAGGCCGACTCGTCCGAACCGCCCGAGCCACTGCCGGACGTCATGGTGCACGTGTTCCGGGCGCGGTTCGCCGGTGAAGCCACGCTCAACGCCCCGGGACGCATCTCCCGGATCGGCTGGTACGACGCCGCCGACCTGCCCAAGCCGCTCACCGCGACCGCCCGCTGGGCAGTGGTGGACGCCCGGGCCGGCCGCTCCGGCGTACTCCGCCACGTGACCCGCGACGCCGAGCCACCAAGCGATGACGCCGAGCCGGCCGCAACCGAAGCGGCACAACCCGCAATAGTCTGATCAGGCGGCGCTGGGGACGGCGCGTACGCCCGCGGCGAGGTCGGCGGTGAGCGTCTGCAGTGCCGCTATGCCGGCTGCCTCGTCGGGGGCGTCGAGCAGGCAGCGCACCAGGGCACTGCCCACGATCACCGCGTCGGCGTACCCGGTCACAGCCGCGGCCTGGCGCCCGTTGCTGACGCCGAGGCCTACCCCGATCGGCAGCGAGGTGGCCGTCCGCGCCCGGCTGACCAGCGTGGGTGCCGCGTCGGAGGTCTGGTCCCGGGCGCCGGTCACGCCCATGACCGCGGTGGCGTAGACGAAGCCACGGCAGGCGGCCACGGTCGAGGCGATCCGGGCATCCGTCGAGGACGGGGCGAGCAGGAAGATCCGGTCGAGGTCGTGCGCGTCGGAGGCGGCCAGCCAGGGCTCCGCCTCCTCGGGGATGAGGTCGGGCGTGATCAGCCCGGCTCCCCCGGCGCCTGCGAGGTCACGGGCGAACCGGTCGACGCCGTACTGCTCGACCGGGTTCCAGTAGGTCATCACGACCGTGGGTACGCCGGTGGCGGCCACCGCCTCGACGGTCGTGAACAGGTCACGCAGGCGTACCCCCCGGCGCAGCGCAGCGTCGCTCGCGGCCTGGATCACCGGCCCGTCCATCACCGGGTCGGAGTAGGGCATGCCCACCTCGACCAGGTCGACGCCGGCGGCGACCATCGCGGTGATCGCGGCGATCGCGCCGTCCACGGTCGGGAAGCCGGCCGGCAGGTACCCGACGAGTACCCCGCGGCCGTCGGCGCGCGCCTTCTCGAACGCCGGTGTGACGCTCACTCGCCCTCTCCCAGAAAACCGAAGTAGCGCCCCGCGGTGGAGACGTCCTTGTCGCCGCGGCCGGAGAGGTTGACCAGGATGGTCGCCTCCGGCCCAAGCTCCTTGGCGAGCTTCAGCGCGCCGGCGACCGCGTGCGCACTCTCGATCGCCGGGATGATCCCCTCGGTACGGCAGAGCAGCTGGAACGCGGACATCGCCTCGGCGTCGGTGATCGGCTCGTAGGTCGCCCGGCCGGCGTCGTTGAGCCACGCGTGCTCCGGTCCGACGCCCGGATAGTCCAGCCCGGCCGAGATGGAGTGCGACTCGATCGTCTGGCCGTCCTCGTCCTGGAGCACGTACGTGCGGTTGCCGTGCAGTACGCCGACGCCACCGCCGGTGATGCTGGACGCGTGCCGGCCGGTCGCCAGCCCGTCGCCGCCGGCCTCGTAGCCGTACAGGCGCACACCGGCGTCGGGGATGAACGCGTGGAAGATGCCGATCGCGTTGGAGCCGCCGCCAATGCAGGCGCAGACCGCGTCGGGCAGCCGGCCGGTGAGGTCAAGAACCTGCTGCCGCGCTTCGACGCCGATCCCGCGGGCGAAGTCGCGCACCATGGCCGGGAACGGGTGCGGACCGGCGACGGTACCCAGCAGGTAGTGGGTGGTGTCCACGTTGGTGACCCAGTCCCGCAGCGCCTCGTTGATCGCGTCCTTCAGCGTGCGCGAGCCCGTGGTGACCGGCACGACGGTGGCGCCGAGTAGGCGCATCCGGGCCACGTTCAGCGCCTGTCGGCGGGTGTCCTCCTCGCCCATGTAGACCACGCACTCGAGGTCGTACAGGGCGGCAGCCGTCGCGCTGGCGACACCGTGCTGGCCGGCGCCGGTCTCGGCGATGACCCGCTTCTTCCCCATCCGCTGGGTGAGCAGGGCCTGCCCGAGCACGTTGCGGATCTTGTGGGCGCCGGTGTGGTTGAGGTCTTCCCGCTTGAGCAGGATGCGGGCGCCGGCCACCTCCGACAGCCGGGTGGCGTCGTAGAGCCGGGACGGCAGCCCCGCGTAGTCGTGCAGGATGGCGGCGAACTCGGCCTGGAATGCCTCGTCGCCCATCGCGTGCCGGTACTCGCGGTCGAGCTGGTCGAGGGCGGCGATGAGCGCCTCGGGTACGAACCGGCCACCGAACTTGCCGAAGTGCCCAGCCGCGTCGGGCAGCAGCCCCGAGGCGGCGAGCATGCCGGGGGCGGTCATCGGGCCGGCCGTGGCGTTGCCGGGTGCGAACCGGCGGTGACCAGTTCGGCGACGGCGTCGCGCGGACTCTTCTGGGTGACAAGCCCCTCGCCGACGAGTACCGCGTCGGCGCCCGAGGCGGCGTAGCGAATCAGATCGTGCGGGCCGCGTACTCCCGATTCGGCGATCTTCACGACCTTGTTCGGCAGGCCCGGCGCGATCCGCTCGAACACCGACCGGTCCACCTCCAGGGTCGCGAGGTTGCGCGCGTTGACCCCGATCACCCGGGCGCCGGCCGACAGGGCCCGGTCCGCCTCTTCCTCGGTGTGTACCTCCACCAGCGCCGTCATGCCCAGCGACTCGACCCGCTCCAGCAGCCCGACCAGCGTGTTCTGGTCGAGTGCGGCGACGATCAGCAGCACCATGTCGGCGCCGTGTGCCCGCGCCTCGTGCACCTGGTAGGTGGAGACCACGAAGTCCTTGCGCAGCACCGGCACGTCGACCGCGGCGCGTACCGCGTCCAGGTCGTCCAGGCTGCCACCGAACCAACGCTGCTCGGTGAGTACCGAGATCACCCGCGCGCCGCCGGCCGCGTACTCCTTGGCCAGGTCGGCCGGGTCGGGGATGTCCGCCAGCCGGCCCTTGGACGGCGAGGAGCGCTTCACCTCGGCGATCACGTGTACGCCCGACGTGCGCAACAGGTTGTACGCGTCGCGCGGTTTCGGCGCGGCCGTTGCCAGCTCGCGTACCCGCTCCAGCGGCACTGCCGCCTGCCGGGTCGCCACGTCCTCGCGAACTCCGGCCAAGATCTCGTCAAGCACGCTAGCCCCTGCGGTTGACATCGGACTCGCCTCTCCGGGTGTCATGCGCCCGACTCTAGGCGTCCGGCCCGGAGCCGGGCTGTCCGGGGTATGGCGTACGACACCGGTCAGGCCCGTGGATAGTTCCGGCCCGCGCTGCCGGCCTGGCCGGCACCCCGGTCGCGGCTCGCATCGGTGCCGGTCGAGGCCGTGTGGTCACTGGCTCGGGTCCTCGCCGCGATCCAGCGCATCCCACATCGCGATCTCCGACGGGGACGGCCCGGAGCGCTCGACATGGGCCGGCGCCTCCTCGACTTCTTCCAACCCGTCGCCGTCGAGGTCGTCGTCATCGTGGTCGCCGGCTTGGCCGCGGCCGTTGGCGACGGCGCGGTCATCGGTACGGGACGAGGGCGCGGGCGCCGACCGGGACGAGCCGGTCGGGCGGCGTTCGTAGCGCGCACCCATGGCCGGCCAGTCGGTACTGCGGGCCGCGGCCATCGCACCCCCGGCGGCCAGTAGGAGACCAGCTGGTATGCACAGCAGCGGCCAACCGACCCGGACACCGTCGATGCTGGCCAGCCCGTAGACCCCGCCAGCCAGGATGCCGAGGCCGGCGAGCGCGATCAACACCCCGACTCCGGAGCGCCAACGACCCCTGGTGGCCAGCAGCGCGCCCGTTCCGGCCAAGCCCACAAGCCCAAGTGCGGAGAGCCACGGTACGAAGTACGAGCCGGCACGGGTGACATGTAGCGGGCCGAGCGGGGCCGGCTGGGCCTGCACCTGGACCGCCCAGGTGCGGGTGGCCGCGAACACGGAGACCGCGGAGCCGAGTGCACAGGCGGCCACGGTACGGGTCAGTGTCGCGCGGCCAGCGCTCATCGGCCGGTTCCGGGCTCTACGCTCTGCGCTTCGACCCTCTGTGGCTCCGCGGCTTGCGAGTCGGCGAGCAGCGGGTCGGCGAGCAGGGTGTCGGTAAAACAGCTGCGGGTACCCGTGTGGCAGGCGACTCCGACCTGATCCACCTGGAGCAGTACGGCGTCCCCGTCGCAGTCCAGCGCCACCGAGCGTACGTGCTGGTAGTGGCCGGACGTCTCGCCCTTGACCCAGTAGCTGCGCCGGCTGCGCGACCAGTACGTCGCCAGCCCGCTGTCCAGCGTGCGGCGCAGTGCCTCCTCGTCCATCCAGGCGAGCATGAGTACCTCGCCGGAGTCGTGCTGCTGGACGATGGCGGCGATCAGACCGGCCGGATCGCGCCGGAGCCGGGCGGTGATCGCCGGGTCAAGGGTGGTGCTCATGTTGGCCGATTCTTCCCTACGTATTGGCCCTACCGTCAAAGGCGTCCCAGTTCCGTCATTCTGCCGACCATACGGCCACTCAGGGGGTGTGCTGGAGGTCACTTCAGGCGTACCGTGATGGCTTGCGACGCCGCCATATCTGGGCGCTCGCTCACCTCCTTCTCTGCACGTCATCGGGCATCCGTAGCGCCGTACCGTCCGTGGTGGCTCCCCACACCCGCAAGCGGCCCCGGCCACCTCCGCGTACCCGTCGGGCGGTGGTGTGCGCGTGCCCCGAGCCCGGTTGCGCGCGGACCAAACAGGGTTCGGCGGCCCGAGGTCGCCGGACCGACCGGAGGAGGGCCGCAGTGCAGGCGAACACCGAGTCGGCGGGCGACGTGCCGTCGACGCCCGAGTCATCACAATCCGACTATGCCGTCGTTCCCGGGCCCCGGGAGTCGATGGACTATGTGACAGACGAGTACCCCGCGGTCACCGAAGCCGACGGCGAATCCTCAGCCAGCGAAGCCGACGGTGAACCGATCGCCGAGGCCGAAGAGGCCGCCGAACCGGACGAAGAGTCCGACGGTGATGCCCAGGCCGACTCCGCAGACCCCGAAGCGGCGGCCGACGACGGCTCCGCGGACGAGTCCGAGGCGGAGCCGGAGGCAGCGGTCGACGACGCGGACGAGTCCGACCTTGCGGACGAGCCCGAGGCAGCGTCGGACTCGGACGACTCCGACGAGTCCGATTCGGATGACTCGGAGGAGACCGACGAACCCGCTGCCGAAGCTGACGAGGAGTCGGCTGACGAGGACGGCGAGCCGATCGCTGAAGCTGACGACGAGTCGGAAGACGAAGAAGCCGAGGCCGACGAGGCCGTAGCCGACGCGACAGCCGAAGACGAGGATGGCGAGCCAGTCGCCGAGGCGGAGTCATCTGACGAGGATGGCGAGCCGGTCGCCGAAGCTGACGACGAGTCGGAAGACGAAGACTCCGCAGACGAGGATGGCGAGCCGGTCGCCGAGGCCGACGAGGAGTCTGCGGCCGAGGACGCCGAGGCTGAGGCCGACGAGGCCGTAGCCGACGCGGCAGCCGAGGACGAGTCTGAGGTCGACGCGGAACTCGAGGATGGCGAGGCGGCCGCGGAGCCGAACGCCGACCTGGAGCCCGAGACCGAGACCGAGGCAGAGGCGGCTGAGGACCCGGCACTTGCGGGCTTCGCCACGTCGTACTCGGCTTTCGGACCGGAGCCGGTACCGGGTGCGCAGGCAGCGTCGGACGCGTTGGCGGCCCGAACCGAGGACCAGTTGGCTGCCATCGGGTACGGCGACTCCGAGGCCGAATCCGTGGCGGACGAAGCCGACCCGGAAGCAGAAGCGGGAGTCGAGTCCGACTCTGCGGACGACGAAGCCGACGAGCCTGTTGGCGAAGCCGAAGCCGAAGCGGAGGCCGACGCCGAAGCGGAGGCCGACGCCGAGAGCGTGGCCGAAGCGGAGGACGAGGCGGAGAGCGAGTTGGAGGCCCTGTCGGAGGCCGGCGACGAAGACGCGCCAGCTGGCGAGCCGGAGCTCGTAGCGGAGTCCGAGACGGAGATCGAGGCCGCCGAGGACGCGGGCGAGCCGGAGGCCGAAGCCGAGATCCTGGCCGAGGACGAAGACGGCGAGCCTGCGGCAGAGACCGACGGCGAGATCGACGACGCGGCCGACGAAACCGCCGAGGTTGCTGAAGCCGATGACGAGCCGGTCGCTGAGGCGGACGACGAGTCGGCCGAGGACGACGCCGCCGAGGAGATCGCCGCTGAAATCGCCGAGGCAGAAGTAGCCGACGAGGTCGCCGAAGCCGAAGAGGCTGAAGCAGTCGCCGAAGCCGAGGAGATCGCGGAGGCCGAGGTAGTCGCCGAAGCTGAAGAGATCGCGGCAGCCGAGGAAGCCGAAGAGACTGCGGAGGCCGAGGACGTCGCCGACGCCGAGGTAGTCGCCGAAGCTGAAGAGATCGCGGAGGCCGAGGAAATCGCCGAAGCCGAGGTAGTCGCGGAAGCCGAGGAGATCGCCGAGGCCGAAGCGGTGGCGGACGCCGAGGAGGAGATCGCCGACGCCGAACTGGCCGAGGAGATCGCTGACGAGGAGGAGTTGACTCCCGCCGAGGCGATCGAGGCCGCTGACGAAGAGGTCGCCGAGAGCGAGGCCCTCGAGGAGCAGGCTGAGGTGATCGAAGCCCAGGTCGAGGAGTTCTCCGCCGAACTGGACGAGATCGAGGCCGCCGTCGAGGAGCTCGCCGAAGAGGTGGCCCTCGCCGAGGAGGCAGCCGACGAGGACGTGGTTGTCGAGGTGGTCGCCATCGAATCGGTGGTCGCGGTTGACGATGACGGTACGGAGCTGGCGGAGGTCGAGGGGGCGGTACTCGTCGCCGAGGTCATGCCGCTGCGCCCCGGTGACGTGGCCGAGAACTCGATCGCGGTGTGGACCCCGGACACCGCCGACACGTTCCGGGCACACCTGAAGGACCTGCAGGTGCGCTTCGTCGACGACCCGAACGGTGCCGTGGCCGAGGCTCGGGCACTGGTCGAGGAGGCCGTACGCTCGCTGGCCGACGCGCTGATCGCCGAGCAGATCGATCTCGATCCGCGCGAGTACACCGACAACCCGGACACCGAGGCGCTGCGGGTGGCGCTGCGCCGGTACCGGGACTTCCTGGAGCGGGTGCTCTCGCTCTAGCTAGACGGATCTGCGGGAGGAACAGCGGAGCGGGTGGTGCGGCAGTCGCGCACCACCCGCTCCGTCGTCTGCCGCAGTCAGTGCCCGACGGTACGCAGAGCTGCCTCGCTGTACCGGCCGCCAGCCACCGCACCCGCCGGTACCGCCTCGGACAGGGCTGCCACCTGGTCAGCGGAGAGCACCGCATCCGCGGCGGCCACGTTCTCCTCCAGGTACTTCACCCGCTTGGTACCCGGGATCGGGATCACCCGCTCGTCCTGTGCCAGCAGCCAGGCCAGCGCCGCCTGCGCCGGAGTGACCCCCAGTTCGCCGGCGAGCGCCCGTACCGCGTCCGCCAGCTCCAGGTTGTGCTCCAGATTGTCACCGGTGAACCGGGGCAGCCCGCGCCGGAAATCGACCTCTGCCAGGTCCCGCGTCGAACCGATCGTGCCGGTCAGGAAGCCCCGGCCGACCGGCGAGTACGCCACCAGCGCCACCCCCAGGTCCCGGCAGGTGGCCAGCATCTCCCCCTCGACCTCCCGGCTGAACAGCGAGTACTCCATCTGTACCGCCGCGATCGGGTGCACCGCGTGCGCCGCTCGCAGCGTCGCCGGGCTCACCTCGGAGAGGCCGAGATGGCCGACCTTGCCGGCGGTCACCAGTTCGGCCATCGCGCCCACGGTGTCCTCGATCGGCACCTCGGGGTTGCGCCGGTGCATGTAGTACAGGTCGATGTGCTCGAACCCAAGGCGGGTAAGGGATGCGTCGCACGCCTCGCGTACCCACTCGGGCGAGGAGTCGATGAAAGAGTCCGGCGAGCCGCTGAACGTCTGGCCACCACCTCCGCGGCGGCGCAGCGCGAACTTGGTGGCCAGCCGGAACTCGTCGCGCCGACTGGCGAGGGTGGCGCCGACCAGCTGCTCGTTGTGCCCGGCTCCGTAGGCGTCGGCGGTGTCGAGCAGGGTGACGCCGAGGTCGAGGGCGCGGTGCAGGGTACGCGCGGATTCTTCGTCGTCGCGCGGGCCGTACGCGTAACTCATGCCCATGCAGCCGAGGCCGATCTCCGCGACCATCGGCCCGGTGGCACCCAGTTGGCGTTCTTTCATTGCTCGTCTCCGTCCTGTGCCGGCCGCCCGGTGGCGGGCGGCTCGCTGACCGCACCGGCCCCAGCGCGGCAACTGATGATCTTTTGCTCGATGACATCCAGGTCCCGGCGTAGTTGCTCCAGCCGGGCGAGTACCCGGTCGCGATGCTCGGCGAGCAGCTCTCCCCGCTCGGGCAGCGTGTCCGCGCCATGCTCAGCCAGCTTCGCGTAGCGGCGCATCTCGCTGACCGGCATGCCGGTGGTACGCAGCCGGGTGAGGATGCCGAGCCGGCCGAGATCGACCTGCCGGTACCGGCGGCGCCCGGCCGCGTCCCGGGCCACCGGCGGCAGCAGCCCCTCCTGCTCGTACCAGCGCAGGGTGTGCGCGGTGAGCCCGACTCTGGCCGCCGCCTCGGCCACGCTGAGCCCTACCCCGGTCTCGCCCTCCGTCATGCGGCCAGCTTTCCCCTTCGAGCGCACTCGAAGTCAAATCCTCGGTCTTGCCCGCCCGGCATATTTCACCTAGCGTTGAGTTCATCAACCGTTGAATTTGGAGCCGCCCCATGGCCAACTCACTCCTCATCGACAAGCTCGTCGTGACGCGCGGCAAGCGCGAAGTGCTGCACGCCCTCAGCGCCACCATCTCCCCCGGCAGCGTGACCGGCCTGCTCGGCCCGAGCGGCAGCGGCAAAACCACCCTGATGCGCTGCGTGGTGGGGGTACAGAAGATCAGCTCGGGGACGGTCACCGTGCTCGGCCGGCCGGCGGGCGCCGCCAGCCTGCGCCATGACATCGGGTACCTCACCCAGTCCCCCAGCGTCTACATCGACCTCACCGTGCGGGAGAACGTCCGCTACTTCGCCGCGCTGCACGGCCTCGACGCGGCCGCGGCCGACCGGGTGATCGCCGATGTCGGGCTGACCGGGGCGGCAACCCAGTTGGTGGGTACCCTCTCCGGCGGCCAACGCAGCCGTGCCTCGCTGGCCTGCGCGCTGCTCGGCGAGCCGAAGCTGCTGGTACTCGACGAGCCGACGGTCGGCCAGGATCCGGTACTGCGCGAGGACCTGTGGCAACGCTTCCGGGAACTGGCGGCCGGCGGGGCAACGCTGCTCGTCTCCAGCCACGTGATGGACGAGGCCGGCCGGTGCGACCGGCTGCTGTTGATCCGCGACGGCCACCTGATCGCCGACGACAGCCCCGACGGGGTACGCGCCAGCACCGGTACCGACGACCTGGACCAGGCGTTCCTGCACCTCATCAAGGAAGGGCAGGACGCCTGATGTCTCCCCGGATCACTCTGCGTACGGCCGGCCGGATCCTGCGCCAGCTCAGCCACGACCCGCGCACCATCGGGCTGCTCGTGGTGGCGCCGGTGGTGCTGATGACCCTGCTGCGCTACCTCTTCGACGCCCAGCCGCACACCTTCGACCGGGTCGGCCTGATCATGCTGGGCGTCTTCCCGTTCATCATCATGTTCCTGGTGACCAGCGTCGCGATGCTGCGCGAACGTACCTCCGGCACGCTGGAGCGGCTGCTGACCACTCCGCTCGGCAAGCTCGACCTGCTACTCGGGTACGGCCTGGCCTTCGCTCTCGCCGCTGCACTCCAGGCAGCCGTGGTCGCCGGTGTCGCGTACGGGCTGCTGGGGCTGGACTCGGCCGGCAGCGCCTGGCTGGTCGGGCTGATCGCCATCGCCGACGCGGTACTCGGCATGGCGCTGGGCCTGCTGGTCAGCGCGTTCGCCCGGACCGAGTTCCAGGCGGTGCAGTTCATGCCGCTGATCGTGCTGCCCCAGGCGCTGCTGTGCGGGCTGTTCGTGGCCCGCGACCAGATGGTCGGCTGGCTGCAGGCGATCAGCCGGGTACTCCCGCTCACCTACGCTGTGCAGGCGCTCACCGAGGTCGGTACGCACGCCGACCCGACCGCGCTGATGTGGCGGGATCTGGCCATCATCGTCGGCTGCGCCGTCCTCGCCCTGATCCTGGGCGCCGCGACGCTCCGCCGGCGTACCGGCTGACATGCACTGACGCTGGGAGGTGACCGCAGTGGCCCGCACCGGACGCCGCCGAGGCAGCCCGGACACCCGCGAGGCGATCCTGCTCGCTGCCCGGGAAGTGTTCGCGGACAAGGGTTTCGACGGCGCCTCGGTACGCGCCATCGCGGCGGCGGCCGGCTGCGACCCGGCGCTCGTGCACCACTACTTCGGCAGCAAGGAGAAGCTCTTCCTGACCACCGTGCAGGCGCCCATCGATCCTGGCGAGTTGCTGCCCGGGCTGCTGGCCGGCGGGCTGGAGGGGGCCGGCGAGCGAGTGGTACGTACCTTCCTCGGCATCTGGGACGATCCGGTGACCGGGCCGGCGGCGCTGGCACTGGTACGCAGCGCGCTGCAGCATGACTGGTCGGCTCGGATGCTGCGCGAGTTCCTCACCACGCAGATACTCCGCCGGGTGGTGGCACAGTTGGCGGTGGACGACGCGCCGCTGCGTACCTCGCTGGTGGCGAGCCAGATGTTCGGCCTGATCGGGGTGCGCTACCTGCTGCGAATCGAGCCGCTGGCCAGCGCTCCGGCCACCGTGGTGGCCACGGCGATCGGGCCGAACATCGACCGGTACCTGACCGATCCACAGCTCACGCTAGTTACCCCGTCAGGCGATCCGTGACGCGCTGTCCACAACGGGCAGTTGCGGAGCGGCCGACCTGCCGGCCAGGAAGTGCAGCATGTCCCGGATCACCGCCTTGTCGGCGGCCGGGGTGTGCGGGTCGGCGAGCCGGTCGAGGATGGTACGCAGGTCGGCCGCGACACCCGGATCGTCGGTCAGCCCCGGGCCGGTGTCGCGTACCCCCAGCGCACTGAACGCGGCGCTCACCGGGATGTCCAGTGCCCGGCAGAAGCCCCGTACCGTGGCGACCTCGGGAAAGTCCTGCCAGTCACCGGCCAGCCAGCGGAAGAGGGTGGAGCGGCCGACGCCGGTCTCCGCGGCCAACCGGGTGACGCTCCAGCCGCGGTCGTCCTTTGCCCCGTCGACCGCGCGACGGACAAACCGCGCGAAGCTCACCCGTGCCGCGCTCTTGGAAACGGCCATGGCCCCAACCGTAGTCATTCCGGACGATTGCGCAGCCCCACCGAGGGCGGTTCCCGACGCCCGTACGGCCGACCATCGGATCCCGCCTACGGGACGCCCCGCACTTGAATGGGCTCACCCTAGCCGGCAGCGCGCGCGAAAAATACCCGCCGTCCTCCTGATTGGCTGGGAGTGCCCGGCGACTACCCTCGTCCCGTAGGCGGGACCTGCTGGTCCGGCGTTCGAGGGGGACGTCGGACAGCCGGTCCGACCTGACGCCGCCAACCTCACCGCAGACCTTCTCTCCCGCCGGTACCCCCGCTAGGCTGCCAGAACACGATCATCGGACCCCGGCAGGTAGTGATGGCGGAAGATCCCTCCTCCGAAAGTGTTCCCGGCTCGCCGGGCGCGGTAAGCATGTTCTTCGTCGCCAAGGCCGCCTTCTTCGCGGCGGTGGCTTGGGCGTGGCTGCTCTACCTCATCGGCCGCGGCGACCCGACCACCGGCTGGGAGCTGTTCGCGGCCTCGGCCGGCATCTGCTTCACCCTGGTCGCCGTGCAACTCGGTGTGCGCTATGCCAACCAGCGGGCAGCCGCGCTGCGCCAGGCCGAACTGTGCAGGCACCTGGTTGACCTGTCCTGGAGCACGGCCGGCCTGGACCACGAGACGACCGGGCGGCTACTGCACATGCAGCCCGGAGCGGACCGCACCCGGCGCTGATCGCCCTCCACTTTAGCGGACTCTATCCGCTAAAGTGGAGGAATGGCGGGCGACAACGCACTCTCCAGCGGGCTGAGCATGGCCGAGCTGGGAGCCAGGATCCGTGCTCAGCGACTCGCCCAGGGCTTCGGGCTGGAGCGGCTGGCCGAGCTGAGCGGCGTGAGCCGGAGCATGGTCTCCGAAGTGGAGCGCGGTACCAAGACGCCGACGGTACTCATCCTGGACCGGTTGGCCACCGCGCTCGGTACCTCGATCGCCGGACTGTTGGACGAGCCGACCCGCGCCACCGTAGTGCTGCTGGAGCACGGCCGGCAGCGGGTGGTACGCGACCCGGGTGGCTGGGAGCGGCGCATCCTGTCGCCTGTCCTGCCCGGGGTGGAGTTCGAGTTCATGCGGACCACGCTCGGGCCGGGCGTGGACGCGGGCGAATTCTCGGCGCACCCGGCTGGGTCGCGGGAGTACCTCGCCGTGGAGTCGGGGCGGCTGCGATTGACCATCGACGACCAGGTGCATGAGCTGGGTACCGGTGACTCGGTCTACTACCCGGGCGACCACCGGCACGCGTTCGCCAACGACGGCCGCCGCCCCTGCGTCTACTACCTGGCCATGGATCTCGGGCGGGTCTCCCATGGCTGAGCCGGTCTCCGCCGACGTGGCGCTTCGGCGGGCCGGGCAGCGCGCTGCCGAGCTGGTCGCCGATCATCTGGCGGGAATTCGCGACCGGCCGGTGTGGCAGCCGGTCCCGGCTGACGACGCGGCCTGGCTCACCGGCCAGCCCATGCCGCAGGTCGGTCGCCCGATTGATGAGCTGCTCGAGGACGTGGCGAAGCGGGTGCTGCCGTACCCGATGGGCAACGGGCATCCGCGCTTCTTCGGCTGGGTCAACTCGCCGCCGTCGCCGGCCGGGGTGGTGGTCGCGCCGCTGGCCAAGGCGCTCAATCCCAGCTGTGCCGGCGGCGAGCACGCCGGGGTACTGCTGGAGCGGGCGGTGCTGCGCTGGCTGGCCGAGCTGGTCGGGTACCCGCATCCGGCCGGTGGTGGGCTGCTGACCAGCGGGGCGTCGATGGCGACGATCATCGCGCTGGCTGCGGCGCGGCACCGGCTGGCCGGCTGGGACGTACGCGCGGAGGGGCTTGCCGGGTACCCGCCGCTGACCGTGTACCTGTCCGCCGAGGGGCACAACTGCGTACGCCGGGCGGCCGAACTGCTCGGCTTCGGCAGCCGGTACGTCCGGGTGGTACCGGTCGACGCGCAGTACCGGATGGACGTGGTGGCGCTGGATTCGTTGATCGCCAACGACACCGCCGCCGGACAGGTGCCGTGCCTGGTGGCGGCGAGCGCCGGTACGGTCAACTCGGGTGCGGTCGACCCACTGGACGCGATCGCCGATATCGCTGCGGCGCATGGCTTGTGGCTGCACGTGGACGGCGCGTACGGAGCCCTCGGCCGGCTCGCGACCGGCGCCGACCCCGGGTACGCCGGCCTGGCCCGGGCGGATTCGCTGGCACTGGACCCGCACAAGTGGCTGGGCGTGCCGGTCGACTGCGGTGCGCTGCTGGTCCGCGAGCCGGGCGCGGCCCGGGACGTGTTCAGCCTGGTACCGCCCTACCTGCGCGACGAGAACGCCGGTGACCTCGGCTGGTTCGCCGAGTACGGCCCCGAGCAGACCCGTCCGTTCCGCGCGCTCGGTGCCTGGGCGACCCTGTCCCACCTGGGTCGCGACGGAGTCGTCGCACTCGTCAACCACACCGTCGGCCTGGCCGGCACGCTGGCCACGATGCTCACCGAAGCCGACGACTTCGAACTGCTGGCGCCGGTCAGTACGTCGATCGTCGCGTTCCGGCTGCGCCCGGCCGGCTGTACCGAGCCCGAGCTGGAGTGGCTCAACCTGGCCATTCCAGCCGCCGTGCAGCGGCGTGGACGGGCGTTTCTGACCGGTACCCGGCTGGGCGGCACAGCGGCACTGCGCGCGTGCTTCCTCAACGCCGCAACGACTGTCGAGGATCTGGCGGTGCTCCTGGACGAGATCCGTCGCGCCGGAGCGGCACTGGATTCATCAGCGGGCGGGACGGGGTAAGTCGACATAGCATCGCAGGAGTGAGCGAGTCACCGGATTACGCGCGTACCGAACGGGAAGCCTTCTGCGAACTGGTCACCGCCGTCGGCCCGGACGAGCCGACCCTGTGCGCGGGCTGGTCGACCCGGGATCTGGCCGCGCATCTGGTGGTCCGCGAGCGCCGGCCGGACGCGGCGCTCGGCATCGTGCTGCCCCCGCTGGCCGCGCACGGCGAGAAGGTACGCGGCCGGGTGGCACAGCGCCCCTTCGCGGAGCTGGTCGAGCAGGTGCGTACCCCGCCCCGCTGGACGTTCTCCGGCATCGGCCCACTGGACCGGGCGGTCAACACCGGCGAGTTCTTCATCCACCACGAGGATGTACGCCGCGCCCAGCCAGAGTGGCAGCCCCGACCACTCGACCCGGAGCTCGGCCGGCAACTGTGGAGCCGGCTGCCGATGATGGCCCGGATGTCGCTGCGGCGCTTCCCGGGCCGGGTCACGCTGGCCGCCGACGGGTACGGCGAGACGAGCGTCGGTACCGGTGCCACGTCGGTACGGGTGGCCGGCGACCCGGGCGAGCTGACCCTCTTCGTCAGCGGCCGACAGCGCGCCACCAAGGTCGAGGTGACCGGCGACGCCAACCTCGCCACCCAGATCCAGCAGCAGGGTTTCGGGCACTGACCAGCACTCTGGGGTGAGGTCAGGCGTTGCCCTCGGTGGAGAGGTCCTTGTCCTGCATCTCCCAGGCGTGGTCGAGGTTGTGGAAGGCCGAGTGCCGGACCAGGAACGGCAGGTTCCACGACCGCATCCGCCGGGTGACCTCCCCGGCGTTGTACGCGCGCAGCGCCTCGACGTAGGTCTCCCGGTGCTGCCGCAGGCCATCCGGGGTGAGCGCCGCCTCCTCCGGTATCCGTAGCCCGACCTGCTTCGCGAAGTCCTCGCTCTCGGTACGGATGGTGTGCCGGATGATCCGGTCACGATCGCGTCCGCCGCCACGCGGACCCTTCCGCATCTCCGGCGAGACCCGGGCAGCGACCTCGTCGAAGAACGCCCAGCAGGCCCGCAGCAGCGTGATGCCGCGCTCCAACTCGGCCTCGCCCATCGGCTCCTGCTCGGTGGTGGCGGGCAGGAAGGAGATGCCCCAGAAGTCGGTCGAACCGGCACCGACCATGTCTTCCACGATCTCCAGCGGCCCGGCGGCGTCGAACTCGCGCGCCATCCCAGCCAGCGCCGCGATCGGCCGGTACCGCTCCCGGTAGGACTCGAGCGTCTCCACGGCGAGGTCGGCAGTCTTGGCGCCCCGATTCCACCCGGGCCAGTCGAGGCTGAAGGCCACCGACCGCTTGTCCTTGGGCCCGCGCTGGATGACTGTACGGACGGACATGGCTCATCTTCGCATGGACGGGCAACGGTCCCACCAAGGTCAGGTGCTCGACGCTCGACCCGGATCAAGTGACGACGGATCACCTCGCGATCCGGTTGTCGGGTCGCGCGGGCGACCTTGCGGGTCGACACTCCAATGTCGACAATGACGGCCGTGATCACCCCCGAGGACATGCCGGCGGCCGAGCCGCCGCGGCCCGAGACCCCCGCATCGATTCAACTATCGGAGGGTGCGCAAGCGGATCCGCTGATCACCACTGAGCAGACGCCGCCGGCCGCCGGGACCGCGCAACCCGAGAGCGGACCCACAACCGGAATGCCGGCGTACCCCCACCAGTTCTCCGCTACGCCAACGCTCGCGGTCACCCCGCCGCCGACCGGGCGCCGTACGCTCCTGCTGGTCCTGGGCATCGTCGCAGCGGCGGTTGTCCTGCTCGGCGGCGGAACCGCCGTCGCCCTGGTAGCCACGGGACAACACCGGTCGGCGTCGGCGGCCGCACCGGCCAGTACTGCGGCAAGCGGGCCGCCGGTGCCGAGGGCTGTCAGTCCGACAGCTGGACTGACGAGCGCCGCCCCAACGACCTCCGCCGCCGTTGACACGCACCCCACCGACCTCGCGCAACTCCTCATTCCAGCGCCGGCCGGGGCGCGTCCCTGGAGTAACAAGCCGACCATGGAAAGACTCGACCTGACCGGGGCAGCCGCGTACGGGACGGACACCGACCTGTGGCGTGGGCTACTGGTGACCGACGGATTCGCCCAGGGCATTGCCCGCCGCTGGGCGACGAAGGACGGCCGGCTCGTCGAGGTGACTCTGTTCCAGTTCCGTACACCCTGGGGGGCTCAGCAATTCGGCACGGTCGAGCAACAGTCCGTCGGCCACAGCCCGGACTGGATGGCGGTGACGACCCAGATGCGGGACAGGAATGCCGAAATATTCGGTACCCGGGCTCCCGACACAGCGGGTTACCTGGTCGAGCTCGGCACGACCTGGGCCTCGGAGATCTTTGTACAAATCAAGGTGGGGATGGAGCCACCTATGGACGACAACGCCGTCGACACGCTGTTGACAGCCGAAAGGGCTCTCCTTTAGCCGGTGACCGTCGACTAGTGGTAAACGTCGGCGCGATGATCGATGCGTACGACATGGACCGTTCGAGCTGCCTCGTCGATCCGGTAGATCACGCGGTAGCTGCCCCGTCGGGCCGAGTGGTATCCGGCCAGTTCATTGAGGAGAGGTTTCCCAACTACTCGCGGGCGCTCGAGCAGGGCGCCGGTGAGGAGCTTGCCGACCGCTGCGGCAACGGCTGCTGGCAACCTGACCGGCGGCCCCTCGGTGAGTGCACGAAGTGCCCGCGGCGCCAGAGAGAGCCGGTACGCGTCGTCAGCCATGCCGCTCCCGCGCGGCGCGCTCCGCCAGCACGCGACGCAGCTCATCGGCGTCGATAGCGGCACCGGCGGATATATCCGCCTCAGCCTGCCGGATCTCGTCCAGCGCACCTGGCGTAGACAGCAGATCGAGCGTCTCTTCCAGTGCCTCCAGATCCGACACGGCCATGATGACCGCCTCCGGGCGACCGTTGCGGGTGATCACCACTCGCTCATGCGTGTCGCGTACCTCGTCCAGGACGGCCGAGAAGCGAGCCTTGGCGTCTGCCATAGGAATCGTCGTCATGACCACAATTCTAGTCACGTACTTATCACGACAAGGCGCCCGGATCAGGAGTCAATGTTCCGGGCCAAGGGTGGTGACAAGGGTAAATCTCAGCGGGTACGCGTGCGCGGCGCGGTCGGTGTACCGTCCCGCACCGAGAGAACGGAGCCCTCACCCGTGACCAAGCTCAACCAGATCATCGCCGTCTCGAAGGGCGTCAAGAGCGACACCCTGGCGGCGTTCACCCACGCCCACCGCGAGGTCCAGAAGCAGCCGCTGCTTTCCGGCATCGCGCGCACTTACCAGCCGAAGGACGACGAGGGCGAGCGGATGCCGGCCGAGTCGACGCGGGTGCAGCTCACCGCGCAGTCGGTGATCGCGGACGTGAAGGCCAGCCTGGTCCGGCTCTTCGACGTGGTGGCCACGCTGGACACCGCGAACACGCTCGCCAAGGCGGATGTGACGGTCGACGGGCAGCCGCTGCTGCGCGACATCCCGGTGAGCTACCTGCTGTTCCTGGAGAAGCAGCTCACCGACATCCACACGTTCGTACAGAAGCTGCCGGTTCTGGACCCGGCGGTGAACTGGAACTTCAACGACGCGGCCGGCCACTACGCCGCCGATCCGGTGCAGACCACGCGGACGGCGAAGGTACCCCGCAACCACGTACTGGCCGAGGCCACCGAGAAGCACCCCGCGCAGGTGCAGGTCTACCACGAGGACATCGTGGTGGGTACCTGGACCACCGTGCGCTTCTCCGGTGCGCTGCCGGCCACCGAGATCCGGGCCATGCTGGAGCGGGTGACCAAGCTGCGCGAAGCCGTGAAGATGGCCCGCGAAGAGGCCAACGGCACGGAGATCACCGACCAGCACGTCGGCGCCACGGTGCTGGGCTACGTGTTCGGTTAACATCACAGACACCCCCGTTGAGCGCGGGGGTACGCCCTGCCGTAGGCAGAGCGGAACAAGCTGAGATTCCTCGTGAGCCAGACGCAAACGGTCACAGTGCAGGTTCGAGTCCTGCCCGGCACACCACGGGTGCCGGTAGCCCAAGGGCAGAGGCAGCCGGGAGCAATCAACATCAGACTCTCGCTCGAAGCTCAGCATTTCCACCGCACACCGGATCGAGTGGTCACGGACGACACCGGTCGAGACGCCAGTTCGAATCTGGCCTGGAGCGCCACAGAGTCTTCGTCGACCCTGGTCGAAGGAGATTCACATGCTCCGGTAGCTCAACGGCAGAGCGCGACGGTATGAGGATGATCCGCGACCTTAAACGCCATCGGTGTCAGCAATTGGTGGACCCCAGGCCCCCGCCGGTCGGCTAATCCGGTTGGGGGCCGCCACCTTTTCCGGGTCGTTCACCCGGCCTGCGGCGGTGCGGCGAACCGCTAGCCGGCGAGCGGGAGTATGACCACCGCGCGTACCCCCGGATTGGCGTCCTCGAGCCGCACCGTACCCCCGTGCGCCTGCACCAGTTCGCGCACGATGGCCAGGCCCAGCCCGGCTCCGCCCTCGTCCCGGGCCCGACCGTCGTCCAGCCGGGTAAACCTGTCGAACACCCGCTCGCGGTCGGCGGGCGGGACGCCCGGCCCGTCGTCGACCACGTCGATGCGCAGCGAACCGTCCGCGCGCCGGGCGCTGAGCCGCACCGTGCTCGCCGCGTGCCGGATCGCGTTGCCCGCCAGGTTGTCCAGGATCCGGCGCAGGCTGGCCGGGTTGCCGGAGATCGACTCGGAACTGTCACCGACGACGGTGACCGGTACCCGCGCCCCGGCGTACCCCTGCGCGACCGCCGCGAGCAGCGCGCCCACCGGCACCGGCTCGCGGCGGCCCGGCCCGGGTGAGCCGTCGTCCACCCGAGCGAGCAGCAGTAGATCGTCGACCAGCCGGGTGAGCCGGTCGACCTCGGCGCTCAGGTCGGCCAACGGCGGCTGCTCGTCCAGGTGCTCGGCGACGTCCAGCTGGGTACGCAGCGACGCCAGCGGGCTACGCAGCTCGTGTGCGGCGTCGGCGACGAAGGCGCGTTGCCGGGCGCGCGCCGACTCCAGCCGGTCGAGCATCGCGTTGAGCGTGACGCCGAGCCGGTGCAGTTCGTCTGCGCCACCGGGTACCGGCAGGCGGCCCGAGTGGCTGGCGCTGATCTCCTCGGCCCCCTGCCGCAGCGCCTCAACGGGTCGCAGCGTCGCCCCGACCACCCGCCAGGTGATCGTCGCGATGGCGGCGAGGAGGAGGGGGTACGCGCCGAGGAACAGGAACCGCACCACCGACAGGCTGCGGTCGGTGTCGCGGACCGAGCCGGCGACCAGCACCGTGCGCTGGTCGGCGCCGAGGCCGGTGGTCGCGGCCACCACCCGGACGAAGCCGTCCTCGGCGACCCGGTAGCCGGGGACCATCACCACTTTGCCGGCCCGCGCCCGGTCCAGCTCGTCGGGGCGCAGCATCGGGGCCAGCCGGTCGGCGCCCACCGTGGCGGCCCGGACCCGGTCGTCGCTATCCAGAACCTGGACAATCTGGGTACCCCCGGTGGGGATCGGATCCGACAGCGCCCCCTCGCTGATCAGCCCGGCCACGTCCTGTGCCGTCTGCCTGGAGCCGGCATCCACGCCGCGTACCAGCACCGAGCCGATGACCGCGACGAGCAGCAGCCCACCGACGGCCAGCCCGACGGCGAGTCCCGCGGTGGCGATCACGGTCAGCCGGGCCCGAAGGCTCAGCTGCCGGCGCTGGCGCCGCGGGCGTCCCCAGGGCAGGCGCACCTCAGGCGGCCAGCCGGTAGCCGGCTCCGCGCACCGTCTGCAGCGAGCGCTCGCCGAACGGCTGGTCGATCTTGCGACGCAGGTACCCCACGTAGACCTCGACGATGTTCGGGTCGGTATCGGCCGCCGCGTCCCAGACATGGTCGAGCAGCTCGGTCTTGGTGACCACCTGCCCGGGCCGGCGGATCAGGTACTCCAGCAGCGAAAACTCCCGCGCGGTCAGGGTGATCTCGGCGTCGCCCCGGGACACCTGGCGAGCCGCCGGGTCCAGGCGCAGGGTGCCGGCGGCGAGTACGGCCGGCCGCTCGGGGGCGCCCCGGCGCAGCAGCGCACGCAGCTTGGCCAGGAGTACCACGAAGGAGAACGGCTTGGTGAGGTAGTCGTCGGCGCCCGCGTCCAAGCCGTCGGCCTGGTCGTACTCGCCGTCCTTGGCGGAGAGCATCAGTACCGGTACCCACACGCCCTCGGCGCGCAGTGCCCGTACCACGCGGTAGCCCGACAGCCGGGGCAGCATGATGTCCAGGATCACCGCGTCGTACTGCTCGTGGCGCAGCGTCTCCAGGGCCGTGACACCGTCGGCGCAAAGCTCCACGGCGTACCCCTCCCCCGCCAGCCCGCGCTGCAACGCCCGCGCCAGCCGGGGCTCATCCTCGACCACGAGTACCCGCATGTGCCCACTATGCGGTGCACCGCCCAGCCCTGTCGCCCGCTCTCAGCGGCGGCACAGCCCTTCAGCGGCGGCAGCAAGCCCGTTCAGCGGCGGCGCAACTCTCTCAGGCGCGGCACAGAACCTCTCAGGGGCGACACAGCGTGACTGGAGCATGCTCACAGTGTCCTAAAGTTCGGGGGCAAGGTCGTGAAGGAGGAGTTATGTCGGTCATCGCGCGCCGTCCACTACTGCGTTGGGCGGTACCGGGAGCCGCTCTTCTGGTCGCACTCGGTAGCGGGGTGGCGATCAACGCGCTGAGCGCCTCGGCCGACACCACCCTCCCGTCGCGTAGCCCCGCGCAGCTGCTGGTCGACATCCAGAGCGCGCAGCTGGACGCGGCCTCGGGCACCGTGGTGGAGACCGCTGACCTGGGCCTGCCCGAGCTGCCCACAGTCGGCGGCGGTCCGGCCGGCGGCAGCGCCGACATGACGGCGCTGCTGACCGGGTCGCACACGCTGCGCGTCTGGTACGCCGGGCCGGACAAGACCCGGGTGGCCATGATCGGCGGGCTGGGCGAGTCCGACGTGATCCACAACGGCTCCGACGTGTGGATCTGGTCGAGCTCCAAGAACGAGGCACAGCACGCGAAGATCACCCCGCGGAGCGACCAGCAGCCCAAGGCGCTGCCGTCCGCGCTGCCGAGTACCCCGCAGCAGGCCGCCGACCAGCTGCTCGCGGCCCTCGACCCGACCACCAAGGTGAGTACCGCGGACACCCTGTCGGTCGCCGGGCGCGCCTGCTACGACCTGGTACTGCAGCCCAAGGACACCGACTCGCTGATCGGCTCGGTACACATCGCCATCGACGGCCAGCGGCACGTACCGCTGCAGGTGCAGGTCTTCCCCAAGAGCAGCAACAAATCGGCCGCCTTCCAGATCGGCTTCCGGCAGGTCAGCTTCGCCAAGCCGGACGACTCGGTCTTCCAGTTCACGCCGCCGGCCGGGGTCAAGGTCACCGAGGGGCTGAGCACGCCGGACACCACCAACACCGAGCCAAAGACCGAGCCGAAGAACGCGGTGATCGGCACGGGCTGGACGTCGGTACTGGCCGCCAGGGTGGACAGCGCCAGCGCCGCGGCCGGGGACAAGTCCGGGGGTACCCTGCAGACTCTCCTCAAGACGTTGCCGCAGGTCAGCGGCGCGTGGGGTAGCGGCCGGCTGCTGTCCGGCACGCTCTTCTCGGCGCTGCTCACCGACGACGGCCGGGTACTCGTCGGCGCGGTCGCCCCGCAGCGCCTGCTCGCCGCGGCCGCTGACCCGGCCGCCGCCCTGAAGTGAGCAGTTCGGCAGTGAGCAATTCAGCGGTGAGCAATTCAGCGGTGAGCAATGCGGCGGTGGGAACCGACGACGCCATCAGTACCGACGGTCTCACCAAGCGGTTCCGCTCCGGCCAGGTCGCGGTCAACGCCGTCGACCTGGCCGTACCGGCCGGCTCCGTGTACGGCTTCCTCGGCCCCAACGGCTCCGGCAAGACAACCACCATCCGGCTGCTGCTCGGTCTGGTACGCCCGACCGGCGGCAGCCACCGGCTGCTCGGCGCGGCGATGCCCGACGGTGCGGCGGCGGTGCTGCCCCGGGTCGGCTCGCTGGTCGAGGGGCCGGCGTTCCACCCCTACCTGTCCGGCCGGGACAACCTGCGCCGGCTGGACGCGGCCGACCGAACCACCGATCCGCACACCGAACGGCACCGGGTCGACGCCGCGCTCGACCGGGTCGGCCTGCTCGCCGCCGCCACCAAGCGGTACCGGCACTTCTCGCTCGGCATGCGCCAGCGGCTGGCCATCGCCGGTACCCTGCTGCGCCCACGGGACCTGCTGATCCTGGACGAGCCGACCAACGGGCTCGACCCGCAGGGCACCCGGGAGGTACGCCACCTGCTGGAGAGCGTGGCCGCCGAGGGGACCACCGTGCTGCTCTCCACCCACCTGCTCTCCGAGGTGGAGCAGATCTGCTCGCACGTGGGCGTGATGCACCTCGGCAAGCTGGTGGCCCAGGGCGAGCTGGAGAAGCTGCGTTCCCAGGCCGCGCCGCGGGCGTGGGTACGCACCCCGGAGCCGAAGGAGGCCGGCCGGGTGCTCACCGAGCTGGGGCTGCCCGAGGTGCGGGTCGAGACCCACGAGGCGTCGGCCCAGCTGGGTGGTCAGGCGCCGGAGAAGGTGGTGGCCGAGCTGGTGCACGCCGGGGTACCGGTGCGCGGCTTCGAGGTGCGCGGCGCCGACCTCGAGGAGATGTTCGTCGAGCTGACCGGGGAGGGCTTCGATGTCAGCGGTTGATTCGCTACCGGCGGTCTCGCCCACCTCGCCCACGCTGGTGCGGCACCCGGCCCGGGTGAGTACCCGGTTCTTCCGCTCCGAGCTGCTGCTCATCTTCGGCCGCCGGCGCAACTGGATCGGGCTGGCGGTACTCGCCGCGATCCCGGTGATCCTCGCGGTCGCGGTGAAGCTGACCGCCAACAACCCGGCCAACGGCGGCGGGCTGATCGAGAGCATCCTCAACAACGGGCTGTTCGTCGCGCTCGCCGCGCTCAGCCTGGAGATGCCGCTCTTCCTGCCGGTCGCGGTGGCCGCCATCGCCGCCGACTCGGTGGCCGGCGAAGCCAACGTGGGTACCCTGCGGTACCTGCTCGCGGTACCGGTGGACCGTACCCGGCTGCTGGCGGTGAAGTTCGCCGGCGTACTCGTCTTCGCGGCAGCCGCGACACTGCTCGTGGCCGCGGCCGGGGTACTCATCGGGCTGCCCCTGTTCGGCGGCGGTGACCTGGTCACCCTCTCCGGGACCGCGGTGCCGTTCTGGACCGGGGTGCTGCGACTGCTGCTGGTGTGCGGGTACATCACCGTGTGCCTGGCCGGGCTGGGGGCCATCGGACTGTTCGTGTCGACCCTGACCGAGCAGCCGATCGGGGCGGCGATCACGGTACTGATCCTCACCTTCGCCAGCGAGATCATGGATCAGATCCCGCAACTGCACGCGATCCACAAGTACCTACCCACGCACCACTGGATCGACTTCGCCAGCCTGCTGCGCAACCCGCCCGACTACCGCGGTCTGGTACCGGGCCTGCTCAGCGCCCTGGCCTACGTGGTCATCTTCACCACCGCCGCATGGGCCCGGTTCGCCGGGAAAGACGTGAGCAGCTGACTGGTATCCGGCGCGACCGGGTACGGACACCTTGCCCGAGTAGTGTGGTTTTAGTTGCTCCAGACCTTGGCGACTTGATCATGTCCAATCGCCAGGAGGGTGCTGTGAGCACTGTTGACCTAAGCGTCGTCGATGCCGCCGCCGGCTCGTCCCGGCGCGGCAGCGACTACGCGGAGCTGATGCGGCAGGTACGCCAGGCCGGCCTGCTCGAGCGTCGGCCCGTGTACTACGCGTTCCACATCGCGGCCGGCCTGCTCCTGCTGGCCGGCGGCTGGGTGGCCTTCGTACTGATCGGCGACTCGTGGTGGCAGCTGCTCACCGCGGTCTACCTGGCCTGGGCGTTCACCCAGAACGGGTTCATCACGCACGATGCCGGGCACGCGCAGATCTTCCGGTCCCGGCGGGCCAACCGGCTGGTCGGGCTGGTACACGGCAACCTGGCCATCGGGCTGGTGTTCGGCTGGTGGGTAGACAAGCACCACCGCCACCACGCCCATCCCAACCAGGAGGGGCTCGACCCGGACATCGACGGCGACGACATCGTGTACACCAGGGAACAGGCCGCCAAACGCCACGGACTGGGCCGGGTCATCGCCCGCCACCAGGGTGCGCTGTTCTTCCCGATGCTGCTGCTGCTGGCGCTGAGCCTGCGGGTCTCCGGCGTGAAAGCCTTGCTGCGTCCGGGTTTCCGCAACCGGCTACCCGAGGCCATCCTCTTCGCGCTGCACATCGTCGGGTACCTCACCGTCGTCCTGCTCGTCCTCTCCCCGCTGCAGGCACTGGTCTTCATCGCGGTACACCAGGGGCTGCTCGGGGTCTACCTCGGCTCGGTGTTCGCCCCCAACCACAAGGGCATGCCGATCCTGTCCGCGGACGACGACCGTGACTTCCTGCACCGCCAGGTGCTGACCGCGCGCAACGTCTACGGCGGCCGGGTGACCGACATGCTGCTCGGCGGCCTCAACTACCAGATCGAACACCACCTGTTCCCCAGCATGCCGCGCCCCTCGCTGCGCTACTCCCAGCCGATCATCCGCGAGTACTGCCTGAGTCACGGGCTGCCCTACGCGGAGACCAGCCTGGTCGACTCGTACCGGCAGGCGCTGCGCCACCTCGACAGCGTTGGCCGACCCGAGCCGGGCACCGAGCCGGTCGCCGTGCAGCGTGAGCTGGTCGCTTCGGGGGCCGGCGTCACCGACGAGTAACCGCTCAGGCGGGCTGGGCCCGGTCGATCGGCTCCGCTGGGATCTGCACCGAGCCGTCGACCACCGCCTGGGCCAGGTCGGAGAGGCGCTGATTGTGGCTGCGCGCCCGGCTGCGCAGCACCGTGAACGCCTCGGCCATGCCCAGCTGCAGCCGCTCGGCGAGAACGCCCTTGGCCTGCTCGATCAGTACCCGGCTGTGCAGCGCTGCCTGCAACTGTTCGGTGAGGGTGTCCCGGTGCTGGATGGCGCGCTGCTGGAGCAGCCCGATGGTGGCCACGTCGGCCAGCGCCTGGCCGATCCGCAGCTTCTCGTCAGCCAGCGCGCCGGGGTTGGCGTCGAACAGGTTCAGCGCGCCGATCACCTCGCTGCGCAGCCGCATGGGTACCGCGTGTACGGCGGCGAAGCCGACCTCCGCGGCGGCCGCGGCAAAGCGTGGCCAGCGCTCGGCGGTGGTGAGGTCGGCGACGGAGACCGGCCGGCCGGAGCGGAAGCAGTCCACGCACGGGCCCTCATCGGTCTGCAGCTGGAACAGCTCCAGCAGCCGGGTGCGCTCGGAGGAGGCGGCCACCACCTGCAGGGCGTCCTGCTGGTCGGTGAGCAGCAGCCCGGCGGCGGAGATGCCCAACAGCTGCACGCACCGCTCGGTCAGTACGTGCAGGAAGTCGATGACGTCGAAGTCGTCGACCAGGGTGTCGGCCATCTCGACGAATACATCGGCCAGTTGGATTTCGGCCATCTCACGCTCCCCTCGCCTCACAGTAGCCCGGCGCGTCCGGCGGCCGGTACCCACGATCCATGCCGCGCCCGGGCGGTCCGGCACACCCCGGCCTCACCCGTCGCCGCCGCTGGGCTCGGAGTCGAATCTCAGCCGCCGGGCGACCACGTCGCCCGCCACATCCCGCAGCCGCCGGTCGTTCGCGAACGCGTAGGCGCGCAGCCGGATGAGGGCGACCGCGGCGGTCACCCCCAGTTGCACCGTGATCATTCCGGTCGCCTGGTGTACCTCCGGATGGGCCAGGCCGACCTGCTCCGGCCCGCCGCCAGCGCCTGCCGGGGTGTGCCCCTCGCGGTCCAGCAGGAGTGCGCAGGCCGTGTCGGCGAGTACCAGCGCGTCGGCCAGCTGCTCGCCGTCGAGACCGCCGGGGCACGCGCGGTGCAGGCCCAGTACACCGATCCGGACAGCGCCGGCCTGCAGCGGCAGGGCGAACAGCGCGTGTACCCCGGCCTGCGCCGCCGCGGGCGCGAAGACCGGCCAGCGCAGCAGGCACTCGGGCGCGGTCACGTCCGCGACCAGCACCGGCGAACCGGCGACCGCGTCCACCCCCGGGCCTTCGCCAAGCGTCAGGGCAAGGTCCTCCAGTTCCGTGGCGACCGGGCCGCTGGCGTACACCGCTTCGCGCGGGTTGTCGTCGAGTACCACCGTCGCCACGACGCCGTCCACCCCGGCAGCCGACATGGCCACCGCGCAGACGTGTTCGATCCCGACCTGTCCGCCCAGGGCGTGCTCGACCAGCAGGCTCCACAGCCGCACCCTGCGGTTGGCGCTCATCGCACCGCCCCATCCCGACACCGCGCCGCCGAAGGTGATTTCCGCAAGGGCGCCGCCGGTACCTCGACGATCCGCGAGGCCGGTGGCTGGGCAGGTGACGTAGGACAAGGACCGGGTCGAACGCGACTGGCTCCTTGGGCGGCTCGTCACGGCCAGCGTACAACCTTTGCCGCTTCGGCTGTTCGTTAGTTGTTGCCAGCGGCGTACAGTCAGCGCTGCATAGTCATCCTCCCCGCCGCGATATCGACGTATGCGCTGGCATACCTTGCCGCCCAGTCCTCGCGGTCACCCCCCAGCGACTCCTGCACTCTTCGGTACGGGCGCCATCCCGGCCGACACTCAGAGGCGACTCCCCGTTGGGCGTTGATCATCAACATGACCACCCTCCGCACGCCGATCGTGTACACCACGACGGCGGTACCGCCGTCCGCGCCGACAGCGCTGCTGGACAAGCTTCGCTGGCAGTCGACCATGACTGTCCACAATGGACTCCAGTCCAGCCAGCCCACTCAGACCAGCCAGTCCAGCCCGCCCCCGCGGGCCGGCTCGACCGGTACCGAGCAGCTGCTGCGGCAGCGGGCCGAACTGCCCACCGGACACCCCGACCGGGCCCGGCTACGCGCCCGGGCGATCGCCGAGAACATGGCGCTCGCCAACCACCTGGCCCGCCGGTACACCGGGCGCGGCGAGCTCTTCGACGACCTTGCCCAGGTGGCCGCGCTCGCGCTGATCAGCGCCGTGGACAGGTACGACCCGGACCGGCCCACCCCGTTCGCCGCGTACGCGGTACCGACCATCGTCGGCGCGCTCAAGCGGCACTTCCGGGACAGTGGCTGGGGGATGCGGGTACCGCGCCCGCTGCAGGAGCTGGCCCGCGAACTCGACATCGCCACCGGCGAACTCAGCCACCAGCGCAGCCGGCTGCCCACCCCGGCCGAGCTGGCGGTTCATCTGCATACCAGCGTCGAACAGGTACTGGCGGCCACCGGTGCGCGGCAGGTCTACCGGCTCACCTCCCTCGACACGCCAGCCACCGGGGCGATCGACGTCGACCTGGTCGACATGCTCGGTAGCGTCGACCCGCACTATGCGGCCGTCGACGACCAGCTGACCCTGCGGCTGCTGGTGGCGACGTTGAGCCCGGCCGAGCGGCGGATCCTGGAGCTGCGCTTCTTCGGCCAGCTGACCCAGACTCAGATCGCGGCCGAGATCGGGGTGTCCCAGATGCAGGTCTCCCGGCTGCTCAAGCAGACCCTCGACCAGCTCAGGGCGGCCGCGCTGAGCACGGAGACCGCCGACTGATCCTGCCGACCAGCTCGGCCACCCGCTCTGCCAACAGCTCGACCGACCAGCTCTGGCCGGCTCCGACCGGCTCCGCCCGCCCGTGACCGGGTCGGCGGGGCGGGTCGGGGCCGGCCGGCTGTCCATGCCCTGGATTACCGGCGAATTACGACCTACCCTCGGGTAACCCCTGGACACGTACGAGCGAGGCCAACGATGACGTTGCAGGTCCCTTACCGCTCCATTCCCGAGCTGTTCCGCAGCCGGGTGGCGGACACCCCGGACAAGCCGGCACTGGGCTTCCCCAAGCCGGACGGGAGCGCCGGCTGGTACACCTGGGCCGAGGTCGACGAGCAGGCCACCGCCATCGCGGCCGGCCTGATCGCGCTGGGGGTACGGCTGGAGGACCGGGTGGCGATCCTGGCCAGTACCCGGGTCGAGTGGATCATCGCGGACTTCGGGATCATGTGCGCCGGCGGCGCCACGACGACGGTGTACCCGACCACGGAGCCCGAGGAGGCCAGCTACATCGTCGCCGACTCCGGCTCGCAGGTGGTCATCGCGGAGAACGCCGACCAGGCCGCCAAGCTGGCCACGCTCAACCTGCCGCACGTGATCGTGATCGACGGGCCGGCCCCGGCCGGCGCCAGTACCCTCGCCGAGCTGGAGGAGCAGGGCCGGGCCGCGCTCGCCGCCGACCCGGAGCTGGTCAACCGGGTGATCGCTCAGCTCGGCCCGGAGCACCTGGCCACCCTGATCTACACCTCGGGGACAACCGGCCGGCCCAAGGGCGTCGAGCTGCTGCACGGCGGCTGGTGCTGGGAGAGCGTGGCCCAGGACAACATGGGCGCGCTGCTACCGACCGATCTCCAACTGCTCTGGCTGCCGCTGTCGCACTCCTTCGGCAAGACGCTGATCTGCGGCTTCACCCACATCGGCCTGCCCACCTATGTGGACGGCCGGGTGGACAAGCTGATGGAGAACCTCGGCAAGGTCAAGCCGAGCCTGCTGTGCGCCGCGCCCCGGGTGTACGAGAAGGTCTACAACGCGGTGCTGACCAACGGGACGGCTGCCGGGGGTACCAAGGCGAAGATCTTCCGGTGGGCCATCGCAACCGGCCGCACGGCCGTGCGGCACGAACAGGCCGGCCGGAAGGTACCCGCGCTGCTGGCCGCGCAGCGCAAGCTGGCGCACAAGCTGGTCTACAGCAAGCTGCACGAGCGGCTCGGCGGCAACATCCGGATCCTCATCTCCGGGGCGGCACCGCTGGCGCCGGAGATCGGCGAGTTCTTCGCCGCCGTCGGGCTGCCCATCTACGAGGGCTACGGGATGACCGAGAGCAGCGCGGCGAACTTCGTCAACCGGCCGGAGCGGCTGAAGATCGGTACGGTCGGCATCCCGCTCGGCGACCTGGAAGTCAAGATCGACGAGGACGGCGAGATCCTGCTGCGCGGCGCACCCGTCATGCGGGGGTACCACAACATGCCCGAGGAGACGGCCGCCACCCTGACCCCGGACGGGTACCTGCGCACCGGCGACATCGGCGAACTCGACGCCGACGGGTTCCTGAAGATCACCGACCGTAAGAAGGACCTGATCAAGACCTCGGGCGGCAAGTACGTGGCGCCCTCGCACATCGAGGGGCTGTTCAAGGCGCTCTGCCCGTACACGTCGCAGGTGCTGTTGATCGGTCAGGCCCGCAACTTCTGCACGCTGCTGATCACCGTCGACCCGGACGCGATCAAGGGGTGGGCGGCCGGCGGCCCGCTGGCCGGCGCCGACTACGCCTCGCTGGTGGCCAGCCCGGAGGTACGCGCGATGCTCGACGGTTACGTCACCGAGCTGAACGCCAAGCTGAACCGGTGGGAGACGATCAAGAAGTTCGCCGTACTCCCCCGCGACCTGTCCGTCGAGGAGGGCGACCTGACCCCGTCGATGAAGGTCAAGCGCAAGGTGGTGGAGAAGAACTTCGCCGGCCACATCGACGAGATGTACGCCGGGATGCTGGCCCAGTAGCCCGCCTGACCCGTCGGGCGCGGCGGGTCAGGTCAGGCAGGCGGTACCGAGCGCGAGTGCTTCGTCCAGGCTGACAGCGGCGACTGCGCGGCGGGCGGCGGCGACGCAGTGCGTGTGGTCGAGGGCGCGGACCAGGGCGCGGGTCTCGTCCAGCGCGGCCGGCGCCACCGACAGCGCGTCGCAGCCCAGCCCGATCAGCAGCGGGAGCAGCGCCGGCTCGGCGGCCGCGTCACCGCACACCGAGACCGGGATGCCGGCCCGCCGCGCGGCCGCCGCGACCGTGGCAATCGCTTGCAGCACAACAGGTTCCGCCGCACGCTGCGGGGTCAACGCCGGGTCGCGGCGGGACAGCCCGAGCAGCGCGGCGGTCAGGTCGTTGCTGCCGATGGAGAAGAAGTCGGCGGTACCGGCGAGCGCGTCCACGGCCGCCACCGCTGCCGGCAGCTCGATCATCGCGCCGAGCGCCGGTCGCTGTGCCCCGTCGAGTACCCCGTCCAGCAGCTCCCGGCAGGCCACCAGCTCGCCGAGCGAGGCGACCATCGGGATCAGTACGCGCAGCTGCGTGACCCCGCCGACCTGCACGATCGCCCGGAGTTGAGCGGCGAACGCGGCGGGTTCGGCGAGCAGCAGCGCCAGCCCCCGCTCGTCTTCCCCGCGCCTGTCTTCGCCGCGCCTGTCTTCGCCACGCCTCTCGCGGAGGAACGGTGGCAGCTTGTCGGCGGCGAAGTCGAGGGTGCGTACCGTCACCGGCCGGCCGGCGAAGCCGGCGAGCAGTGGCGTCAGGGCGGCGACATGCTCGGCCGGCGCCGGCCAGTGCTCGGCCTGCAGGAAGGGCATCTCGGTGCGTACCAGCCCGATGCCGGCTGCCCGTAGCTCCCGCGCCGCGGAGTTGTCGGCGGCGCTGGATACGTTGGCGTACACCGCGACCGGGTACCCGTCGCGGGTACCGGTCGGCAGCTCCCGCTGGCCGGCCAGCTGCGCCCGGCGCTGGGCAGCGGCGCGTACCCGCTCGCTGACCTGGGTGCGCTCGGCCTCCGCCGGGTCGAGTACCAGCCGCCCGCTCGCCCCGTCCACGAGTAGCCACGCACCGTCCGGCAGCTCCAGTACCGCCGGGTCCATCCCGAACACGGCCGGTACCCCCAGCGCCCGCGCCACGATCGCCGTGTGCGCCCCGGCACCGCCGACCACCGAGCCGACCGCGACCACTCCACCGCGACTGAGCAGGTCATCCGCGGCCACCTCATGCCCGACCAGCACCACGCCCGCCAGCCCCTCGCTCGTCACCGGCAGCGGCGTTCCGGACAGCACGGCCAGCAGCCGGCGCCCGACCGCGCGCACGTCGGCGGCGCGACCGGCAACCACCGGGTCGGGCAGCTCGGCGAGCAGCGTGGCGTACCGCTCGGTCGCACCGTGTACCGCCTCCAGCACCGGCGTACCCGCGGCGACCGCCAACTCCACGGCACCCCGCAGGTCGGGGTCTTCGGCGATCAGGCGTACCGCCTCGGCGATCTCCGCCGGCTCTTGCTGACCATCGGCGCGCAGTCTCGCGGCGAGGTCCCCGAGGTCGGCGCTGACCTGCTCGAACGCCAGCTCCACCGGGAGTCCCGTAGCAGCGACACCGGTGGGCGGCCGGTCGACCCGCAGCAGGGTACCGATGGCCAGGCCGGGTACCCCCGGGTGCGCCGCGTACTCCCGGGGCACGCTCACTCCCCGCTTACCGGACCGGCGGGGGCGGCGCACACCTCGGCGAGCGCCTGGAAGATCAGCGCGCTGGAGGTGGCGCCGGGGTCCTGGTGACCACGGCTGCGCTCGCCCAGATAGGAGGCGCGACCCTTGCGCGCCACCAGTTCCGTGGTCGCCGCAGCGCCCCGCTGCGCAGCCTCGGCACCGGCGGCTGCCACGGTAGCGAGGTCGGCCTCGGATTCCAGCGCGGTGCGCATCGCCTCGAGGGCGGGTACCCAGGCATCGATCATCGTCTTGTCGCCAGGCTGCGCGCCGCCCAGCTTGACCACCGCGTCGAGGCCGGCCTGAAGGGCGTCGATCAGCTCGGCCGGGCTGACCGTCGCCGCCGGGCTGGCGGACGGTGCCGGGCTGGCGGACGGTGCCGGGCTGGCGGTCGCCGAAGGGAGTGCCTTGCCGGCGGCCCGGAAGGCGCTGCCCAGCAGCGGACCGGAGGCACCGCCCACCTTCGAGATCAGCGTGCTTCCGGTGCGTACCAACACCTCCCCGACGGTTGCCGGGCTTGCCGTGTCGAGCGCCGCGAGTACCGCCGCGAAGCCACGCTCCAGGTTGGCGCCGTGGTCGCCGTCGCCGATCGCGGTGTCCAGCCGGGTCAGCTCGGCGGCGTGCGCGTGCACCGCGGCGGCCACCGCCTCGATCCAGCGCCGGGTCAGCGCGACATCCACCTGATGCTCCTCGGGTCTCGGATGCAGGTCAGCCCCAGTGCAGGGCGGGGGTACGCACCGCGGCGTCCCACAACCGCAGCAGCTCGGGGTCAGCCTGGCACACCGTCACCGACATGCCCTGCATGTCCAGGCTGGTCACGTAGTTGCCGACGAGGCTACGGGCGATCTGTACGCCGCGCTCACCCAGTTGCCGGGACACCTCGCCGAACAGCAGGTACAGCTCGATCAGCGGGGTACCGCCGAGCCCGTTGACCAGCACGATCGTCTCCGCGCCGGTGGGTAGCGGCTTGGCGCCCAGGATCGCGTCGAGTACCAGCGCCACCAGGTCGGCAGCTGGCTGGAGTGCCGCCCGGCGCCGCCCCGGCTCGCCGTGGATACCGACGCCCACCTCGATCTCGTCGCCGGCCAGCTCGAAGCCGGGTACCCCGGCCGCTGGCGTGGTCGCCCCGGTCAGCGCGATGGCGAACGAGGCGGAGCGGTGGTTCACCCGGCTGCCCAGCGCCGCCACCTCAGCCAGCGGAGCACCCTCGGTTGCCAGCGCACCGGCGATCTTCTCGACCAGTACCGTCGCGCCGGTACCGCGCCGGCCGGCCGTCCAGGTGGAGTCCTCGACCGCCACGTCGTCGTCCACGAGTACCGTCGCCACCTCGATGCCCTCGTCCCCGGCGAGCTCGGCGGCGAGCTGGAAGTTGAGTACGTCGCCGGTGTAGTTCTTGACGATGTGCAGTACCCCGGCGCCACCGTCGACGGCCTGGGTGGCGGCCAGGATCTGGTCGGGTACCGGCGAGGTGAAGATCTCCCCAGCGCACGCGGCGTCGAGCATCCCGGGTCCGACGAAGCCCGCGTGCAGCGGCTCGTGCCCGGAGCCACCACCGGAGACCAGGCCGACCTTGCCGGCGACCGGCGCGTCGGCCCGGAGCACCAGCTGGTTGTCCAGGTCGACACGCAGCTGTGGATGAGCCGCGGCCACGCCGACCAGCGCCTCCCGGACGACAGCACCGGGCTCGTTGATGAACTTCTTCACGCGTCCTCCTCGACTGCCCCGCACGCTCGACCCGGCTGCCCGGTGCCGGCGGCCGGTGGGTACCAGCGCCGGCCGGTACGATCGGCGGTCATGACCCACCCCGACGCTCCCCGAACAGTCGGCATCGTACTGGTCTCGCACAGTGCCACCCTGGCCGACGGGGTACGCGAGCTGCTCGCCCAGGTGGCCGGCGAGGACGTGGCGGTCGCGGTGGCCGGGGGTACCGACGACGGCGCACTGGGTACCAGCGACGAGCTGATCCGGGCCGCCATCGAGGCCGCCGACCAGGGCTGTGGCGTGGTGGTACTGCCCGATCTCGGCAGCGCCGTGCTCGCCGCCCGGGTGGCCCTGGCCGACCTGGAGCGGGAGGACTTCGTGCTGGTGGACGCGCCGTTTGTGGAGGGTGCGGTGGCCGCGACGGTACTCGCCGGGACCGGCGCCGAGCTGTCCGAGGTCATCGCCGCGGCGCAGGAGGCCCGGCATGTCGCCAAGTTCTGAGGCGGCCCAGTCTGAGCCGTCTTGCGAGCGGGCCGTGCTGTTGCCGGTGGCGCTGCATGCCCGGCCGGCCGGGCAGGTGGTACGGGCGGCGGCCGGCTTCAGCGCGCCGGTCGAGATCGTGTTCGGGGCGAAGACGGCCGGTGCCCGGGGCATCCTGGGGCTGCTCGGGCTCGGCGCCGGAGCCGGCGCCACGGTGCTGG
Organism: uncultured Actinomycetota bacterium; assembly: GCA_963850915.1. Classification (GTDB taxonomy): domain Bacteria; phylum Actinomycetota; class Actinomycetes; order Mycobacteriales; family Micromonosporaceae; genus CAVTWH01. The sequence goes on along the minus strand of CAWKND010000014.1, from coordinate 207,861 downwards.
TGCGGGCCAGCGGACCGGACGCGGTCGCGGCGGTCGAGGCGATTGCCGGGGTACTGGCGGCGGCCCAGTAACCCGGTAACCGCACGGCGGGGGTACCGGTGGGACGCACGTCACCGCCCACTGACTGGACAGCCGATGATCGGTGACCAGCGACTGGCATAGCTTGTATACATCATGGATACGGAGCCCCCCGGGTCCGACCAGCAGGGCAGCGCCGCCCCCGGAGCCCACCACCTGATCCCCCCGCCTTCGGTCCCGTCGGCCGCCGAGCGCGTGTACCAGTACCTCAAGCGCAACATCCTGGAGCAGATCCACTCCGACGGTGCGCTGCTGACCGAGGGCGAGATCGCCGAGTCCGTCGGGGTGAGCCGTACCCCCGTCCGCGCCGCCCTGCTCCGCCTGGAGTCCGAGGGCCTGGTCGCCCTGTACCCCAAGCGCGGCGCCCTGGTACTGCCGGTCTCCGCCCAGGAGGTGGAGGACGTGATCGAGGCTCGCCAGCTGGTGGAGACGCACACCGCCCAGCGCGCCTGGCAGCGCCGAGCAGCCCTGGCCGACACGCTGGTACCCCTGCTGGAAGCCATGCGCAGCGCGCACCAGGCCGGCGACGCGGCCGCGCTGATGCTCGCCGACCGCGCCTTTCACCAGGCGACCGTGGACGCCGCCGGCAACCGCATCCTCACCGAGCTGTACCAGAAACTGCGCGACCGGCAGATGCGCATCGGCATCGCCGCCATGCGGCTGGCCCCGGACCGGATGAGCCGCGCACTGGCCGACCACACCGCGCTGGTGGCCGCGCTGCGCGGCGACGACGAATCCGCCTGGCACGCGCTGATCGGCGAACACGTCGGTACCGCGGCCGGCCATCTGCGGCCACATCGACACAGCCCACCAACCACACCTTCGGAGGTACCCCGGTGACCGCCCTCGCTCGCCCCGAGCGAAGCACCCCGCCCAGCGACCGGCACGCTTGTGGAGACCGACCGTCCGCTGACGCGGCAGGCGCGGCGAGCCCGGCGGCGGATGTCGTCGCGGCCGCGGCCGACATCGCCCGGATCGCCCCGGCCGGTGCGCAAACCGTTGCCGCGCCAGGGAACGAGCCACCGGGCGGGCGGCTGGCGCTGGCTATGTGGCTGGTGGCGATCGTCGCGTACGTCATCGGCGTGTTCCAGCGGGCCTCGCTCGGCGTGGCCGGAGTCGAAGCGGCACAACGCCTCGGGCTCAGCGCCGCGCTGCTCGCCACGCTCTCCGTCGCCCAACTCGTGGTCTACGCCGCGATGCAGGTACCGGCGGGCGTACTGCTCGACCGGTTCGGGCCGCGCCGGATGCTGGTCAGCGGTGCGCTGCTGATGGGGCTCGGCCAGCTCACCTTCGCGCTTGCCCCGAACCTGCCGCTGGCGCTGGGTGCCCGCGCGCTCCTCGGAGTCGGTGACGCGCTCACCTTCGTCAGCGTGCTGCGGGTGATCGCCAGCTGGTTCCCGGCCCGGCGCAACCCGATCCTGGTGCAGTTCACCGGTACCCTCGGCCAGCTCGGTTCGATCGCGTCGGCGGTACCGCTGCTGGTGGTACTGCACGCCTTCGGCTGGACCCCGGCGTTCCTGGGAGCCGCCGCGCTCGGGCTGCTGGCGGCGCTCACCGTCGCGGTCGCGCTGCGGGAGAAGCCGACCGCCGCGCCGGTACCGGTACCGGTGGCCCGCGGCGAGGCACGGTTGCTGCTCCGGGAGGCGTGGGCCGAGCCGGGTACCCGGCTGGGGCTGTGGACGCACTTCGTCACCCAGTTCTCCGGCTGCGTGTTCGCCATGCTGTGGGGGTACCCGTTCCTCGTCCAGGGCGAGGGGCTGGCCCCGGGCGACGGCGCACTGCTGGTCACCCTGCTGATCGTGACCGCCATGTTCGTCGGACCGCTGATCGGCCAGTTCTGTGGCCGGCTGCCCTACCAGCGCTCCACCCTGGTGATCGGCATCGTGGCCAGCTCGGCGCTGGCCTGGGCGGTGGTACTGGCCTGGCCGGGGCGGGCGCCGATGTGGCTGCTGGTCGCGCTGGTCCTGGTGCTGGGCGTGAACGGGCCGGGCTCGGTGATCGGCTTCGACTATGCCCGCTCGTTCAACCCGGACCGCCGGCTGGGCAGCGCGGCCGGGATCGTGAACGTGGGCGGGTTCAGCGCCTCGGTACTCATGATCATCATCATCGGCGTGGTGCTCGACGCGCTCACCCCGCACGGCGCCACGCAGCCGGGGCTGAGCGCGTTCCGGGTCGCCTTCGCACTCCAGTACCCGCTGTGGGCGCTCGGCGTGGTGCAGGTGCTGCGGTACCGCCGGCAGGCGCGGCGCACGGCAGCGGGTCGGGCGGTCGCCGCTCAGGCCACCAGCGGAGGTACCTCCCACGGCCGGCGGGTACCCCGCTCCAGGTCCCGTCGGGCGGCGGCGATCCGCTTCACCGCGTTTGCCAGGTCCTCCTCGGGGAGCGTGAAAGGCAGGCGCAGGAAGCGTTCCAGGGTACCGTCGACGCCGAACCGGGGACCCGGCGCGAGCCGTACCCCGTAGTGCTCAGCGGCCCGGGCCAGCACGCTGGAGATCGGCGCGTCCAGCTCGACCCAGAGGGTGACCCCGCCGGCCGGCAGGTGGAACCGCCACTCCGGTAGCTCGTCGCGCAGCGCGGCGACCAGCGCGTCGCGCCGCTGGCGCAGCATCGCCCGGCGCTGCGGTACCACCTCGTCGGCCCGGCGCAGCAGCCGCGCACCGACCAGCTGGTCGAGCACCGGGCCGGCCATGTCCACCCCGACCCGGGCGGCGACCAGCCGCTGGACCAGCGGCGCGGAGGCACGGATCCAGCCGATCCGCAGGCCACCCCAGTAGGGCTTGCTCATCCCGCCGATGGAGAGCACCCGGGCGTGCCGGTCGAAGGTCGCCACCGGCGGCGGCATGACGGGTACGTCCAGGTTGAGGTCCACAAACGACTCGTCGATCACCAGATCGGTACCGCTGGCGTGCGCCGCCGCGGTCACCTGTTCGCGCAGCGGCACCGGCATCAGGTGCCCGGTCGGGTTCTGGAACTCGGGTACCAGGTAGGCCATCCGCGGCCGGTTCTGGCGCAGCCCGGTGAGCAGCAGGTCGGCGTCCCAGCCCTGGTCGTCGAAGCCGACGGTCAGCACCCGGGACCGGCGCGCACCCAGCGCCGCGAGCGCGTTGGGGTAGGTCGGCGACTCCACGAGTACCGGCTGCGCAGGCGGGGCGAGCAGCCGTACCGCCAGGTCGAGGGCGTGCTGGACGCCGCTGGTGACCATGATCTGCTCGACGGTGGTGGGCAGCCCGCGCGCGGCGTACCCGTCGGCCACGGCGGCGCGCAGCTCGGGCAGGCCGGCCGGGTGGTACCCGATGCCGCCGGCGTACCGGGGCAGGTCGCCCAGTGCCTCCTGGGCCGACCCGAGCAGCTGGTCGGGGGCGGGTAGCGCGGCCACCCCGAGGTCGAGCAGGTCCGGTTCACCGGCCACGGCCCAGAGCCCCGAGCTGGCCACCTTGGCGCCGCGCGGCATCACCGTCCAGCTCCCGGCGCCCCGCCGGCTGGTCAGGTGGCCGGAGTCGCGCAGCAGCCGGTACCCGGCGGTCACCGTGGTACGGCTGATGCCCAGTGCCGTGGCGAGTTCGCGCTCGGCCGGCAGCCGTACCCCCAGCGCCAGCCGCCCGTCGACCAGCAGCCCGCGCAGTGCCTCGGCGAGCGTCACGTAGTCGGGTGCCGAGCGGCGCCCAGCCGCCAGTTGCCAATTACCCAGCAGACGAGCCAGTTGTGGCCCCTGTACGACTGACGTCACGTCCAGACTCTCGCAGATTGGCTATTTTCTTGCGATGGCATTGGCCTTCAGAGTGGCAGCCATGGCCGAGATTGGCAACCTTCCACTGCGCCACCGCCCGGTACGCCGGCTGCTTCAGCTCTTCGTGGGGCTCTGCCTCTACGGCGCGAGCATGGGGCTGATGGTGCGTTCCCGCCTCGGCCTCGACCCGTGGGACGTGTTCCACCAGGGCATCTCCCGCCAGACGGGGGTACGGCTGGGCACCGTGGTGATCATCGTGGGCGCACTGGTACTGCTGCTGTGGATCCCGCTACGGCAGCGCCCCGGCGTCGGTACGGTCTCCAACGTCATCGTTATCGGGCTGGCCCTGGACGCGACGCTCGCGCTGGTACCGGCGCCGCATCCGCTGCCGGTACGGATCGGTTTCCTGGTCGGCGGCGTGGTGTTCAACGGGGTGGCCGGCGGGCTCTACATCGGCGCACGGCTCGGGCCCGGGCCACGGGACGGGCTGATGACGGGCTTTGTCGGCCAGTACGGTGGGCGGCGCTTCGTATCGATCCGCACCGTGCGTACCACCATCGAGCTGACCGTACTGGCGATCGGCTGGCTGCTGGGCGGCACCGTCGGTGTCGGTACCGTGATCTATGCGCTTGGCAATCGGCCCGCTGTCGCACGTCTTCATCCCGCTCTTCGCGGTCCGCCCACCGGCCGCGCCCGCCCCGACTCCCGCTCCCCCCGCCGTCGCGAGCGTCGCTGAGCCGGCGCCGGCGGCGGCCGTGCCCTGACCGTCAGCGCCGTGGATCTCCCGCGTGAGAAACGGGCAGTCGTCCGATTGCTCACGAAGTCTCCGGGAATGTGATTAGTCTTCGCATGAGGACCCTTGCACACAACCTGGGGGGCTAAGCCCATGAGCAACGTCAACGCGCGCACCGGATCGTCAGCCAAAACGGCCTGGGCATCCGGCGGCGTCGTCTTCGCCGGCACGGTACTGATCATGATCGGCGTGTTCCAGATCCTGATGGGCATCTCCGCCATCGCCAACGACACTTTCCTGGTACTCCGGGGCGACTACGTGTACAACGTCGACGTCACCGGCTGGGGCTGGATCCACCTCGGCCTGGGAGTGCTGATCGTGCTCACCGGCCTCGCCCTGTTCACGGGAGCCACCTGGGCGAAGGTCGCCGGTATCGTGCTGGCCGTACTGTCCGCGGTGGACAACTTCCTTTTCCTGCCCTACTACCCGATCTGGTCGCTGCTACTGGTCGCGCTCGACGTCTTCGTCATCTGGGCGCTGGCGTACTCGCTGCGGACCGGGGCCGACGACATGGACGGCAGGGCGATGGCCGAGGCGGACGCCGGCTACTACGGCGGCCAGAGCAACCAGCGCTGGGCCAACAACCCGAGCGCCGGCTACCGGGCAAACGACCCGGAGGCCGCCCGCCGCGCCTCCGACATGGCCAACCCGGCACGGCACGCACAGGAGGCCGGGCAGCCGGACATGCAGTCGGCGATGGCCGGCGGCGCAATGGGCACCCAGGGCGGCGGTCAGATGCAGCCACCCATGCCACCCGGGGGCGGGGGGCAGCCTGGGATGCCACCGAACTACCCACCGGGTACCGGCCAGCCGCCACGCAACCAGATGCCACCCACGAACACGCCGTAACCGAGCCCGACTGAGTGTCACGCGCAAGATCGGCACCAGATTGGCGGATGTGCAGCCACACTCCACATTCAGCGAACTGGTCGCGATCTTGATGAGGCAGCAGAGAGAACGCGCACCCGCCCGTGAACCCGGGCGGGTGCGCGGCGCTCGCATGGCTTGGCACACACGGGTATCTGGTCGAGTCACCCGTACGCATGTGGTCGGGTGGCCGTCCGGCGAGCGCGGGTGGCCACCTGGCGCTAGGCTGCCGAACCGGCGAGCGGCGCTGGCCCGACCAACCTATTCTCGGCAGCGTGCACCTGAGCCTGCTGACGATCGTGGTCTACGAGTACGACCCGGCCATCGAGTTCTTCGTCGACGTACTCGGCTTCGAACTGGTGGAGGACTCCCCGGCCACCACCAATGACGGGCGCCCCAAGCGCTGGGTGGTGGTCCGCCCGCCGGGTGCGCAGACCGGCATCCTGCTCGCCCGCGCCGACGCCGACGAGCAGGCCGCGGCCGTGGGCGACCAGGTCGCCGGGCGGGTCGGCTTCTTCCTGCGGGTGGACGACTTCACCGCCACCTACGACCGGATGGTCGCGGCCGGTGTGCGCTTCGTGACCCCGCCGCGGGACGAGCCCTACGGTACGGTCACCGTCTTCCTGGACATCGCCGGCAACCGCTGGGACCTGATCGGCCCGGCTCCCGAGGGCGCCACCACCACGGGATGAGCGTCGAGGGAACGGTACGGGAGTGGGACGCGCCGGAGGGCTGGGGCGTCATCGACACCCCGCAGACTCCGGGCGGCTGCTGGACACACTTCAGTGCCGTCGCGGTCGACGGGTACAAGGCGCTGGTGGCTGGGCAGAAGGTGCTGGTGGAGTGGGAGGCGGTAGGCGACCAGGACGGGTATCAGTTCCGTGCGGTACGTGTGACGCCGAGCTAGCGGACCGGTACCCCGCCGGCGCGCAGCGCGTCTTTGACTTCGCCGATGCTGAGCTGGCCGAAGTGGAAGACGCTCGCCGCCAGTACCGCGTCGGCGCCGGCCGCCACCGCGGGCCCGAAGTGGTCGACGGCGCCGGCACCCCCCGAAGCGATCACCGGGATGTCGACCACGGCCCGCACCGCGCGGATCAGCTCGAGATCGAACCCGTCCTTGGTACCGTCGGCATCCATCGAGTTGAGCAGGATCTCCCCCGCCCCCAGCTCAGCCACCCGGGCCGCCCAGTCAACCGCGTCGAGTCCGGCACTGCGCCGGCCGCCGTGCGTGGTGACCTCGAAGCCGCTTGGCTGGTCGGCGGCCCGGCGCACATCGAGCGACAGCACCAACACCTGGTTGCCGAAGCGGTGCGCGATCTCCGCGACCAGTTCAGGGCGCGCGATGGCGGCGGTGTTCACGCCGACCTTGTCCGCGCCCGCGCGCAGCAGCGTGTCCACGTCGCCGACCTGACGGATGCCGCCGCCGACGGTGAGCGGAATGAAGACCGATTCGGCGGTACGCCGGACCACGTCCAGCATCGTGCCCCGGTTGTCGGACGAGGCCGTGACATCCAGGAACGTCAACTCGTCGGCGCCCGCCGCGTCGTAGGCGGCGGCCAGCTCCACCGGGTCACCGGCGTCCCGCAGATCCAGGAAGTTGACGCCCTTCACCACCCGGCCGGCGTCTACGTCGAGGCACGGGATGACCCGTACGGCCACGCTCACAGCGCCGGTCCCTCGTTCGGCTGGTACGCCTCGACTTCGATCTCCACCAGGTGCTCTGGATCCAGCAGGCCGGCGACAAGCACCATGGTCGCGGCCGGCCGGATGTCGCCGAATACCGCGCCGTGCGCCCGCCCCACCGCGTCACAGTCGGCCCGGTCGGTCACGTACATCCGGGTGCGTACCACGTTCCCCACGCCGACACCGAGCTGTGCCAACCCATCCAGCGCGATGCGCAGCGCGGTGGCGGCCTGCGCACCGGCGTCCCCGACGTTGGTCACCACACCGTCCACCGTGGAGGTACAGCCGGCGGTCAGTACAAAGTCGCCCGCGCGTACGACCCGCGAATATCCGTAGGTGTCCTCCCACGGGCCATCCGAGCCCAGCCGGAGGATGGAGTGGTAGCTCATGATGCCAACACTTCCAGCGCCTGCGCCACGGTGAAAGCACCGGCGTACAAGGCTTTCCCGGCGATCACGCCCTCCACCCCGTTGGACTCCAGGGTTGCCAGCGCGCGCAGGTCGTCCAGGTTCGACACGCCACCACTGGCGATCACCGGAGCGGCCGTGGCCGCGCAGACCTCGCGCAGCAGCTCCAGGTTCGGGCCGGTGAGGGTACCGTCGCGCCGGATGTCGGTCACCACGTACCGCGCGCAGCCCGCCTTGTCCAGGCGTGCCAACACGTCGAACAGGTCGCCGCCGTCCCGGGTCCAGCCGCGCGCCGACAGCGTGTGCCCGCGTACGTCCAGCCCGATGGCGACCCGGTCGGCGTACTCGCCGACGATCCGGTCGCACCACTCGGGATCCTCCAGCGCGGCCGTTCCGATGTTCACCCGGGCGGCTCCGGTGGCCAGCGCCGCGCGCAGCGACTCGTCGTCCCGGATTCCGCCGCTCAACTCGACCTGAACATCAAGCTGGCCGACGATTCCGGCGAGCAGCGCAGCGTTGGAGCCCCGGCCGAACGCGGCGTCCAGGTCCACCAGGTGTACCCAGGCCGCCCCGTCCCGCTGCCAGGCCAGCGCCGCCTCCAGCGGGTCGCCGTAGCCGGTCTCCGAGCCGGCGGCCCCGTGTACCAGGCGTACCGCCTGCCCGTCGGCGACGTCCACGGCGGGGAGCAGGGTGAGCATTTTCAGTTCCTCCGGTCGAAGCTGAGCACGATGAGCGCGGGCGCAGCCACGACGACCAGCGCGGTGAGAGCGATCCGGGCACCCAGATCGCCGATGTAGTACCAGATCGCGGCCAGTACGACCGCTGCCGCGATCGCGACGGTGATGCGCTCGGCTCGGGTACGGCGCGCGTAGAGGCGGCCGGTACGCCGGTCCGGCAGCCGGGGCGTGAGCCGGCGGGCCAGCGCGCGACGCCGGGCTTTACGCGCCTGTCGCCGCTCCCGTGCCGCCTTCACCTTCTCCTGTACCGCAAGGCGCTCCGCCCGCCGCTGCGCGCGCTCCCGGCTCACCGGCCATCCCTCCGCGCCGCTGCTCGGGCGGTCACAGCGTGGCCACCCAGTTGCGCAGCAGCGCGAAGCCCGCGTCGCCGGACTTCTCCGGGTGGAACTGGGTGACACACAACGATCCCAGCTCGGCGGCGGCGACGAACGGCTCGTCATGCTCGGCGGTGGTCACGATCCCTTGCCCCGCAACGGGTGTGGCCGCGTACGAGTGGACGAAGTAGAACCGCGCGTCGCTGGGCAGGCCGGCGAACAGCACCGAGCCGGCCGGCGGAGCAACGGTGTTCCAGCCCATGTGCGGTACCCGGGTCGCGTGCAGTCGGGCCACCGACCCGGGGATCAGCCCGAGCCCCTTGGTCACCACGCCGTGCTCGTCGCCGGACTCGAACATCACCTGGGCACCTACGCAGATGCCCAGTACCGGCCGGCCCGCGGCCACCCGCTCGGCGATGACCGGGCCGGCGCCGAGCGCGTCGATCCCGGCCATGCAGGCGGCGTACGCCCCAACTCCGGGTACGACCAGCCCGTCGGCGGCCGCGGCAGCGGCGAGGTCGTCGGTGACCGTGACGTCGGCGCCGGTACGCTCCAGGGCGCGCTGTGCCGAGCGCAGGTTCCCCGACCCGTAGTCCAGCACGACGACCCTCATCCCAACGCTCCGTTGGGCAGCAGGTAGAGAACGCCCGTGACGAGTGCCAGCGCGCCGAGGATCGCGACCACGACAGCCGACCGGGTGGCGCCCTGGGAGCGCAGCGACCACGCCCCGCCGAGCAGTACCCCGGCCGCGGCGAGCAGTACGACCGGCAGCATCTACAACACGCCCTTGGTACTCGGTACGCCCGAAGCGCGCGGATCCAGCGACACGGCATCGCGCAGTGCCCGGGCGAACGCCTTGAACTGTGCCTCGACGACGTGGTGCGCGTCGGGCTGGGTACCCGCCCGGGACGCCCGCAACACGCTGACGTGCAAGGTGATCCGGGCCGAGTGGCCCAGTGACTCCCAGATGTGCCGGGTCATCGAGGTTGGGTACGCCGGCCCGATGCTCGGCGGCAGCGGCGGCTCGTCGTGCACCACGTACGGCCGGCCGGACAGGTCAACGGCCGCCTGCACGAGTACCTCGTCGAGCGGGATCAGCGCGCTGCCGTACCGGCGGATGCCCTTCTTGTCCCCCAACGCTTCGGCGAGCGCTGTGCCCAGCGCCAGCGCGGTGTCCTCGATGGTGTGGTGGGTGTCCACCTCCAGGTCACCCTGGGTGGCGACGGTGAGGTCGATCGAGCCGTGCTTGGCGATCTGGCCGAGCATGTGGTCGAAGAAGCCGACCCCGGTGGCGATCTGCGCCGCCCCGGTGCCATCCAGATCCAGCTCCACCAGCACTTTGGTCTCGGCGGTGGCGCGCTCGACGCGGGCGGTGCGGGCCATCTAGAGGATCTCCTTCACTGCGGCCAGGAATGCGTCGGTCTCTTCGGGGGTACCGGCGGTCACCCGCAGCCAGCCCGGCAGCCCCACATCGCGGACGAGTACGCCACGCACCAGAAGCGACTGCCAGATCGCCTTCTGCTCGCGGAACTCCCCGAACAGTACGAAGTTGGCGTCACTGTCGGCCACCGTCAAACCCATGCCGCGCAACGACTCCACGATCCGGTCGCGCTGCTCTTTGATGGCGTCCACAGTGGACAGCAGGGCGTCGGCGTGCGCGAGCGCGGCCCGCGCGGCGGCCTGGGTGAGCGCGGAGAGGTGGTAGGGCAACCGGACCAGCTGCACCGCGTCGACCACGGCCGGCGCGGCGGCGAAGTAGCCCAGCCGGCCACCGGCGAACGCGAACGCCTTGCTCATCGTCCGGGTCACCACCAGCCGGGGGTTGGCGGGCAACAACTCCAGCGCGCTGCGGGTACCCGGCCGGGCGAACTCCGCGTACGCCTCGTCCACCACCACCATGCCCGGCGCCTCGGCGAGTACCGCCTCGATCACCTCGAACGGCAGCGCTGTCCCGGTCGGGTTGTTGGGCGAGCAGAGGAACACCAGGTGCGGCTGGTGCTCGCGTACCTGGGCGACCGCGTTGGCCACGGTGAGCCCGAAGTCCACGCCCCGCCGGCCGTCCACCCAGGTGGAGCCGGTCCCCTTGGCCAGCAACGGATGCATCGAGTACGCCGGGGTGAAGCCGAGCGCCACCCGACCGGGTCCGGCGAAGACCTGCAGCAGTTGCTGCTGTACCTCGTTGGAGCCGTTGGCCGCCCACACCTGCTTGGCGCTCAGCCCGTGGCCGAGGTAGCGCGCCAGATCGCTCCGCAGTGCCACGGCGTCCCGATCGGGGTACCGGTTCAGGTTGCGTAGCTCAGCGTCGAGTGCCGCGCCGATGGCGGAGACCACTTCGGCCGGTACCGGATAGGAATTTTCGTTGGTGTTGAGCCGAACCGCGACGTCGAGCTGGGGCGCGCCGTAGGGCGACAGGCCGCGCAGCTCGTCGCGGATCGGCAGATCCGCGAGCGTGACCGGCGCGGCGGCGACGGGGCGCAGCGCCGTCATGCCGGGAACCGGGCCGTCACGGCCTGACCGTGGGCCGGCAGGTCCTCGGCGTTGGCCAGCGCCACCACATGTCCGGCGACGTCCCGTAGCGCTTCCTCGTCGTACTCGATGAGCTGCACGCCGCGCAGGAACGTCTGCACCGACAGGCCCGAGGAGTGCCGGGCACAGCCGCCGGTGGGCAGTACGTGGTTGGAGCCGGCGCAGTAGTCGCCGAGTGACACCGGCGAGTACGCGCCGACGAAGATCGCCCCGGCGCTGCGTACCCGCTCGGCCACCGCGCGCGCCTCCCGGGTCTGGATTTCCAGGTGCTCGGCGCCGTAGGCATCCACCACCCGGAGGCCGTCTTCGATGTCCGACACGAGTACGACCGCGCTCTGCGGCCCGGTGAGCGCCTGGCTGATCCGCTCGCTGTGCTTGGTGGCGGCCACTTGCAGGGTCAACTCCTCCTCCACCGCCGCCAGCAGTTCGGTGGAGTCGGTGACCAGTACGCTCGCCGCGAGCGGATCGTGTTCGGCCTGGCTGATCAGGTCGGCGGCCACGTGCCGGGGATCGGCGCTGGCGTCGGCGAGTACCGCGATCTCGGTCGGCCCGGCCTCCGCGTCGATCCCGACCACGCCACGCACCAAGCGCTTGGCGGCGGTGACCCAGACGTTGCCCGGCCCGGTGATCATGTCCACCGGCGGGCAGCGGTCGCCCTCGGGCGTATCCCCCCGGTCGGTCCCGTAGGCCAGCATGGCGACCGCCTGGGCACCGCCGACCGCGTAGACCTCGGCCACGCCCAGCAGCGCACAGGCGGCCAGTACGTGCGGGTGCGGCAGGCCGGTCTCCTTCTGCGGCGGGCTGGTGACGGCGATCGAGTCGACCCCGGCCACCTGCGCGGGTACCACATTCATCACCACGCTCGACGGGTAGACCGCGAGGCCACCGGGGACGTAGAGGCCGACCCGGGCCACCGCGCGCCAGCGTTGGGTGACAGTTCCCCCGGGTACCACCTGAACCGTCTCGTCGCCGCGCCGCTGCGCGGAGTGCACCAACCGGGCCCGGGAGATCGACTCCAGCAGCGCCGCCCGTACCACCGGGTCCAGCGCCGCCTCAGCCTCCGCCAGCGCGGATGCCGGTACCCGCAGCGACTCAGGTGACACTCCGTCGAACCGTTGCCCCGCCTCCCGTACCGCCGCGGCGCCCCGGTCCCGGATCGCCTCCACTGTCGGGCGTACCTGCTCGGCGGCGGCCGACACGTCCAGCCCGGCACGGGGCAGCAGCCGATGCAGCTCGTCCTCGCCCGGCATCCGCTGTCCGACAGGTCTGCGCAGGTCGATGCGGTTCAGCACGCGGCAAGTCTAGGCCGTCTCCCACGGTACGGACGGATCGGATACCACTGGGCGAGATGCCCCCACCACACCGCGGGAGCCGCCGGTACCACAGCGGGCTGCGGCCGGCGGGGCCTGCGCGGGCTACGCTTCCCAGGTGAGTTCCCGGCTGCCTCTCTTCCCTCTCGGCACCGTGCTGTTCCCGGGCCTCGTCCTGCCGCTGCACATCTTCGAGGAGCGCTACCGCCAACTGGTACGCGACCTGGAGGCGCGCGCCGAGGGCGACCGGTACTTCGGGGTGGTCGCCATCCGGCAGGGCTTCGAGGCGGAGACGGGGCGCGGCGACGGTACCCCGCCGGTGCTCTACGAGGTGGGCTGCACCGCCGAGCTGCAGCAGGTCACCGCACTGGACGACGGCCAGTACGACATCGTCGCGGTGGGCCGGCGTCGGTTCACCATCAGCGCCACGGAGAGCGGTACCACGCCTTATCTGACCGCCGACGTGGAGTGGCTGGACGAGCCGGAGACCCCGGCCACCGAACTGGAGCGGGTGGTGCCGGGGGTACTCGACCGCTTCCAGCGCTACCTGCGCACGCTGCACACCCAGGCCGCCGGCGAGGAGTTGCCGGACGACCCGACGGTCCTGTCCCACCTGATCGCCGCCACCATGGCACTCGGCCTGGACGAGCGGCAGGCGCTGCTGGCCGCCCCGGGCACCCTGGCCCGGCTGCGCGCCGAGCGCAGCCTGCTCAACCGGGAACTGGTGCTGCTGGAGGAGATCCAGGCGGTACCCGTCACGCTCGCCGAGTTCGCCGTCACCACCAGCCAGAACTAGCCGGCAGCCAGCACTGGCCGGCCGGGGGGCTGGCCGGCCGTGGGCCTGGCCGGCCGTGGGCTAGCCGGCCGTGGGGCTAGTCGGCCGTGGGGCCGGCCGGATCCGGCCGGTCGTCCTGGCTCGGCTGGCCGCCGGCCGCCCCGTGCGCCGGCCGGTAGCCGCCCTCCGGTGGCGGCCCGTAGGCCGGTTGCCCATAGCCCGGTTGCTGCCCATAGCCCTGTTGTTGCCCATAGGCCGGTTGCTGCCCATAGGCCGGTTGCTGCCCATAGCCCTGTTGCTGCCCAAAGCCCGGTTGCTGCCCAAAGCCCGGTTGCTGCCCAAAGCCCGGCTGCCCCGGGGCCGGTGGCTGCCCGTAGGGCGGCGCAGGCGCGAACGGGTCCGCCGGCGGCTGGCCGTATGCACCCACGGGTGGCTGCCCGTACGGCGGCTGGCCGTTCGGAGCCGCCGGCGGCTGGCCGTAGCTGGCCGGGGTCCACGGGGCGTAGGCCGGGTACGGCGCGAGGTCGCCGGCCTCCGGGAACCGGTGCGTCGGGCGCAGCGCGGGGTACGGCGAGAAGCCCACGAGCAGCAGGGACATCAGCAGCGCGGTGATCGGCATGGCCAGCACGTCACCCCGGGCGAAGGGCAGCCAGCCGTGCCACAGGCCGATCTTGGCGACCCGCAGGTCGACCGGGAGGACAAAATTGGTGGTACCGGTCCAGCTCGGCGCGTCGATCAGCGCGCGGGCGTGGGCGTACCCGAAGTGGTGCCCGAACTTCCAAGTGATCAGCGCGCAGGCGATCGAACCGAGGACCAGTCCGAGCATGAGTACCGGCCCGCGGAAGCGCCGCAGCACGATCCAGACCGCGATGGCCAGGACCAGCCCGAGCGCGATCATCAGGATCATGTACCAGCCCTCGTCGGCGATCCGGTGCTCCGCCTCCGGCACGGTCAGGTAGGCGCCGTCCGACTCCCGTACCGCCGGCGTGTGCGGTGCGATGCGCTGCCACAGCCACCCCATCGGGAAGCCGAGCAGCCCCACCACCACCAGTACCGCCAGCCCCACGCCCAGCTCTGCCCACCAGCGGACCCGTTCGACCGGGCGGGCCGGGTCGGCGGGGAGTGACGGGTAGCCGTAGGGCGGTGCGGCGGCCTCAGTCATTCGACGATCCTTGCACGCGGACCCCGGTACCGGCACGCGGCACGGCTGCACCGCCCAGCACAGCCGCGCCGGCATGGGAGGGCAGCACGGCTCAGCTGGCGACCGCGGCGGGACCGAGCAGTGCCTTCAGGTCGGCCATCAGCGCGGTGCTCGGCGTCACCCGCAGCGGGCCCAGCCGCAGCAGCGTGGTCCGCGAGCCGTTGACCAGCTTCAGGTGTACCTCCGCCGCACCCGGGTGGCTGGCCAGTACCTCCTTGAGCCGCTCCACCAGCGGTGGGGTACAGCGCGAGGGCGCCAGTGCCAGCACGATCGGCTTCAACACGTCGGGCGCGGTGATGTCCGGGATGGACAGGTCCATCGCCATCAACCGGGGCTGGTCGTCGCGCCGGTCCACCCGGCCACGTACCACCACGATCGCGTCCTCGGCCACGTACTGCCCGACCAGCTCGTACGTATTGGGGAAGAACAGCACCTCGACCGCGCCGCCGAGATCCTCCAGCGTGGCGCTGGCCCAGGAGCGGCCCTGTTTGGTGATCCGCCGGGACACCCCGGAGAGGATGCCGGCCAGGTTGACGATCTGCCCGTCGCTGACCGTCCCCTCCTCCAGCAGTACCGGGATGGCCATGTCGGCCGCCTTCTCCAGTACCTGCTCCAGCCCGAAGAGCGGGTGGTCGGAGACGTAGAGGCCGAGCATCTCGCGCTCGAAGGCGAGCAGGTCGACCTTGTCCCACTCGCCGGCCGGGATCGGCGGGGTCACCACGATGGCGTCCTGGTCGTCGCCGAAGTCCGCGCCGAACAGGTCGTACTGCCCGATCGCCTCGTTCTTCTTGACGTCGAGGAAGGAGTCGATCGCGTCGGTGTGTACCGCCAGCAGCCCCTTGCGCGGGTGCCCGAGCGAGTCGAAGGCGCCGGCCTTGATCAGCGACTCGACCGTCTTCTTGTTGCAGGCGACCGCGTCGACCTTGCGCAGGAAGTCGTAGAAGTCGGTGTAGGCGCCCTTTTCCCGGCGGTTGCGCCGGACCGACTCGACCACGTTGACGCCGACGTTGCGGACGGCGGCCATCCCGAACCGGATGTCGGTCCCGACGGCGGCGAACCGCGCGTTGGACTCGTTCACGTCCGGCGGCAGTACCTTGATCCCCATCCGCCGGCACTCGGCCAGGTAGACGGCGGACTTGTCCTTGTCGTCGCCGACGCTGGTGAGCAGCGCCGCCATGTATTCGGCGGGGTAGTTGGCCTTGAGGTAGGCGGTCCAGTAGGAGACGACGCCGTACGCGGCCGAGTGCGCCTTGTTGAAGGCGTAGTCGGAGAACGGGACCAGGATGTCCCAGATGGTCTTGATGGACGCGTCGCCGTACCCGTTGGCCTTCATGCCGGCGGCGAACGGCTCGAACTCCTTGTCGAGGATCTCCTTCTTCTTCTTGCCCATCGCCCGGCGCAGCAGGTCGGCCTTGCCGAGCGAGTAGCCGCCCAGCTTCTGCGCGATCGACATGACCTGTTCCTGGTAGACGATCAGCCCGTAGGTGTCGCCCAGGATGTCGGCGAGCGGCTCGGCCAGCTCCGGATGGATGGGTACCACCGGCTTGCGGCCGTTCTTGCGGTCGGCGTATTCGTTGTGCGAGTTGGCACCCATCGGGCCGGGCCGGTAGAGCGCGCCGACGGCGGAGATGTCCTCGAAGTTGTCCGGTGCCATCGAGCGCAGCAGCGCCCGCATCGGTCCGCCGTCGAGCTGGAACACGCCGAGCGTGTCACCGCGGGAGAGCAGGTCGTAGGTGGGCCGGTCGTCGAGCTCCAGATCCTCCAGTACCACCGTCTCGCCGCGGTTGTCCTTGATCGACTCCAGGCAGTCGTCCAGCACGGTCAGGTTGCGCAGGCCGAGGAAGTCCATCTTCAGCAGGCCCATGTTCTCGCAGGCACCCATGTCGAACTGGGTGATCACCGCGCCGTCCTGCTCGCGCCGCCAGATCGGGATGACGTCCAGCAGCGGTTCGCGGGACAGGATCACCCCGGCCGCGTGTACGCCCACCTGCCGCTTGAGCCCCTCCAGGCCACGGGCGGTGTCGACCACCTTCTTGACGTCCGACTCGGCCTCGTAGAGCTGCCGGAACTCCACCGCCTCGGGGTAGCGCGGGTGGGCGGTGTCGAAGATGCCGGCCAGCGGGACATCCTTGCCCATGACGGCTGGCGGCATCGCCTTTGTGATCTTGTCGCCGAGGGCGAACGGGTAGCCCAGTACCCGGGCCGCGTCCTTGACCGCCGCCTTGGCCTTGATGGTGCCGTACGTGACGATCTGCGCGACCCGCTCCTCGCCGTACCGCTCGGTGGCGTACCGGATCATGTCGCCGCGCCGCCGGTCGTCGAAGTCCATGTCGATGTCGGGCATCGAGATGCGCTCCGGGTTGAGGAAGCGCTCGAAGACCAGCCCGTGCCGCATCGGGTCCAGTTCGGTGATGCCGAGCGCGTACGCGATGAGCGCACCGGCCGCCGAGCCACGCCCCGGGCCGACCCGGATGCCCTCCTTCTTGGCGTGCTGGACGAGGTCGGCGGTGACCAGGAAGTAGCCGGGGAAGCCCATCTGGCAGATCACCCCGAGCTCGTACTCGGCCTGCCGGCTTACCTCGTCGGAGATGCCGCCCGGGAAGCGCCGGGCCAGCCCGATGGCGACCTCCTTGCGCAGCCAGGACTCCTCGGTCTCGCCCTCCGGGCAGGGGAACTGCGGCATCAGGTTGCGGGAGGCGAAGAGGCTGCCGTAGTCGCCGATCCGCTCGGCGATCTCCAGGGTGTTGTCGCAGGCGCCGGGGACCTCGGAGTCCCATTCGCCACGCATCTCCGCCGGGGACTTCAGGTAGAAGCCCTGCGCGTCGAACTTGAACCGCTTGGGATCGGCCAGCGTGGCGCCGGACTGCACGCAGAGCAGTACCTCGTGCGCGGTCGAGTCGCCCGGGTAGGTGTAGTGCAGGTCGTTGGTGACCACGGGGCGGAGGTTGAGCGTCTTGCCCAGCCGCATCAGGTCGTCCTTGACCCGGCGCTCGACGTCCAGCCCGTGGTCCATCAGCTCGAGGTAGTAGTTCTCCGCCCCGAAGATGTCCCGGAACTCGGCGGCGGTGGCGACCGCCTTGTCGAAGTCGCCGATCTTCAGCCAGGTCTGTACCTCGCCGGAGAGGCAGCCGGTGGTGGCGATGAGCCCCTTGCCGTATTCGTGCAGCAGTTCCCGGTCGGCGCGCGGCTTGTAGTAGTAACCCTCCAGGCTGGAGCGGGAGGCCAGCCGGAACAGGTTGCGCAGCCCCTGGGCGTCGGCGGCGAGCATGGTCATGTGCGTGTACGCGCCGCCGCCGGAGACGTCGTTCTCGCCGCCGTCGGCCCAGCGCACCCGGGTCCGGTCGCGCCGGTCGGTACGCGGCGTCACGTAGGCCTCTTGGCCGATGATGGGTTTGATACCGGCCGCGGTCGCCTGCTTGTAGAAGTCGTAGGCGCCGTAGAGGTTGCCGTGGTCGGTCATGGCCAGCGCCGGCATGGCCATCCGGGACGTCTCCGAGAACAGGTCCTTCAGCCGGGCGGCCCCGTCGAGCATCGAGTACTCGGTGTGCACGTGCAGGTGGACAAACGAATCCCGAGTACCCATCCGCTGCCCCCTCCGCCCCACGCCGCGCACCTACCTTAGTCCGCCCCTCCGACAGTGCCGGCACGCCACACACACGCCGATGGGGACAACGGAATCAGTGGCGGGAGGCTGTTCGTACAAGGGAATCGGTGTTAGCTTCTGCCCGTGATCGACCGGACGCGCCTCGCCACCCTGCTCGAGCGGGAACGCCGCGCGTTCGCCGCGGCCAACCCACGCAGCGCCGCCGCCTACGCCGCGGCCGACCACCTCTTCGGCCGGGTCCCGATGACCTGGATGAACAAGACTGGCCGCCGGCTTCCCGCTCTACCTTGCCCAGGCGCGCGGCGCCGGGGTCACCGACCTCGACGGCCACGACTACGTCGACTTCTGCCTCGGCGACACCGGCGCGATGGCCGGGCACGCCCCGGAGCCGGTGGTCGCCGCGATCACCCGGCACCTCACCGAGGTCGGCGGAATCACCGCCATGCTGCCGACCGAGGACGCCGCCTGGGTCGGCGCCGAGCTGGCCCGCCGCTTCGGGGTACCCGCCTGGAGCTTCGCGCTCACCGCCACCGACGCCAACCGGTGGGCGATCCGGCTGCTCCGCGCGGTCACCGGCCGTTCCAAGATCCTATTCTTCGCGTACTGCTACCACGGCTCCGTCGACGAGTCGCTGATCGTGCTGGACGGCGCCGGGCAGCCGGCCAGCCGGGAGGGCAACGTCGGGGCGCCGGTGCGACGTACTGGCCACCAGCCGGGTCGCCGAGTTCAACGACCTCGCCGGGCTGGAGCGCGAGCTGGCCAACGGGGACGTGGCGGCGGTACTCATGGAGCCGGCGCTGACCAACATCGGCATCGTGCTGCCCGAGCCCGGCTACCTGGCCGCTGTCCGCTCGCTGACCCGGGCCTACGGCACCTACCTGATCAACGACGAGACGCACACGTTCTCCGCCGGACCCGGCGGCGCCACCCGGGCGTGGGGCCTGGACCCGGACGTGGTCACCATCGGCAAGGCCATCGCCGGCGGCGTACCGGCCGGCGCGTACGGCCTCTCCGCCCAGTTGGTCGCCGACATCGAGGCCCGCGACGACCTGGACCTGGTCGACATGGGCGGGGTCGGCGGCACGCTGGCCGGCAACGCGCTCTCGGTCGCCGCGATGCGGGCAACCCTGGAGAACGTGCTGACCGACGCGGCCTTCGCGCACATGCTCAGCCTGGCGGACCGCTTCGCGGCGGGGGTACGGGCAGTGATCGTCGAGCACCGGCTGCCGTGGTCGGTCAGCCAACTCGGCGCCCGGGTCGAGTACCGCTTCGCCGACCCGGCACCCCGCACCGGCACCGACTCGGCCGCCAGTGCCGACGCCGAGCTGGAGGATTACCTGCATATCTACCTGGCGAACCGGGGCATCCTGCTCACCCCGTTCCACAACATGGCGCTGATGTGCCCGGCCACCACCGAAGCCGACGTGGCCCGGCACGACGAGGTCTTCGCCGCCGCGGTAGCCGAGCTGGTCGCGGCCTAGACCTTCAGGGGCGGGGCTTCTCGATCAGCCGGGCGTCGTCGTCCAGGGCGTCGTCCGGCTCGTCGTAGTACTGCAGGTCGCCCATCAGCTCGGCGGCCACCTCGTCGACGTCCAGGCCACCCTCGGCCACGGCCGGCTGGCGGCGTACATCCGCGTGCGGGAAGACGAAGCGGCGGAATGCCCACCAGCGGAAGACCATCGCGAACAAGGTGCCGATGATCTGCGCGCTGACGAAGTCGGCGACCTCCTGGGTGAACCGGCTGACGTGCGGTACCTCCAGCTGCAGGACGTACCGGGAGAACGCCAGTGGCGCGATGGTGACCAGTACCCCCACCCCGCTGATCAGGAAGAACAGGGCCGCCTCGTGGTGCTGGGCGCGGCCGCCACGGGTACTGAAGGACCACTCCCGGTTGAGCACGTAGGAGACGATCGTGGCGACCAGCGTACTGATCACCTTGGCGACGATCGGCTTCGGCTCCAGAATGGTGCTCTTCAGGAACAGGAAGATCGCCGTGTCGACGACGAAGGCCGTCCCGCCGACGAAGAGGAACTTCACCAGCTCTTTGTGTTTGCGCAAATAGGCGCTGAACGGGCCGGGGAGGTGGCTGAGGACGAAGTCGTCAATCGCGGGCACCCGTGCAGTCTAGGCATGCCCCTCGGGCTTCACGCGACGAAGCCGTCCGCAATCGCCGCGGCCGCCTGTAGCCAGGCACGTTTGGTCGCCGGGGCCAGCACCGGGTACTCGATGGACGAGCCGGGCTCCAGCGCAGGGTCGTAGGGGACCACGGCCACCGCCCGGGTACGGGTGGCGAAGTGCCGGGTCAGGTCGCCCAGCATCGCCGACGGGTTGGGGGTGGGGCAGGACAGCAGCGTGACGGCGTTCTCCACCAGCTTGCCCATGCCCTGCTCGTTCAGCAGGTCGAGCATCCAGTCGGCGGTGAACGCGGCGTCCTCGCGGGGTACCGAGGTGACCACCAGCTGGTCGGCGTCCTGCAGTACCGTCTGCCAGTTCGCGCTCTCCACGTTGTTGCCGGTGTCCACACAGATCACGTCGTGGGTACGGCGCAGCAGGTCGAGTACCCGCCGCACGGTGTACGGGTCCAACTTCTCGGCGAAGCGCGGGTTCTCCTCGCCGGCCAGTACGTCGTAGCTGCCGTCGGCGGCGTGCCGCAGGTAGTCGTCGAGTTCGGCGCTGAGCTGCTCGTCGTCCAGGATCTCCAGGGACACCAGGTCGTGCAGCAGGTGCCGGATGGTGCGCGCGTGCCTGGCCGAGCCGGCCCGCAGCCCGAGCGTGCCGCGCAACTCGTTGTCGTCCCAGGCGATCACGCCGCGACCGCGGACGGCGCCGATGGTGGCCGCGCACAGCACGGTGGCGGTGGTCTTGTGTACCCCGCCCTTGGGGTTGGCGAACGCCACCACGCGCGGCTTGCCGAAGTCACGGCGCAGCTTGCCGACGAGCGGGTCGGCGGCGGCCGGCTGGGCCTGCTGCCACTCGATGCGCCCGGGCAGCCCGGCCCGGCCGGTGGCCGTCCCGCGCTGGACCGGAATCCGTTCGGTCGGCGGCCCCTCGGCAAGCCCAGGTCCGGCGGCACCGCGCGCGGCCGGCGGCGGAGACGCCTCGGCGGCCAGCAGCCGGGCGCCCAGCCCGGTGTACTCGGTGGGTGGTTCGTCGACCGGGTCCGGCGCCGGCTCGGCCCGGCCCCGCCGATCGAGCAGGGATCGCCAGCGGGCGGGCGGCTCCGTGCGGTCGACCCCCGCCTCGGTGCGCTCCACGCTCGCTCCCCTTCCCGAAACACGTCCCAGCAAACAGATCCGGCCTGCGGAGCAGGTCCAGCCGCGAACAGGCCCGGCGGCGGAGACCACCGGCCGGCCGCGCGCTCCGGACGCGGTCAACTGCCGACCGGATCAGCCTACGGTGCGCCGGCTGTCGCGGCACCTACTGTCCCACGGGTCCCGATCGCGGCGGCACCCCCAACCGGCCAGGTGTCGCCAGGTCGCGGCGGCTTCAGGCCGCTGCGCGCAGCAGTTCGAGAGCGTCGGCCAGATCCGGCGGGTACTGGCTGATGAAGCTCACCTCGTCGCCCGTACCCGGGTGCCGGAAACTCAACTCGTGGGCGTGCAGCCACTGGCGGGCCAGCCCCAGCCGGGTCGCCAGGGTCGGATCGGCGCCGTAGGTGAGGTCGCCGACGCACGGGTGCCGCAGCGCCGAGAAGTGCACCCGGATCTGGTGCGTACGCCCCGTCTCCAGCCGTACGTCGACCAGGCTCGCGGACGGGAACGCCTCGAGGGTGTCGTAGTGCGTGACGCTCGGCTTGCCGTCGGAGACGACCGCCCACTTCCAGTCGTGCGACGGGTGCCGGTCGATCGGCGCGTCGACGGTACCCCGCAGCGGGTCCAGGTGTCCCTGCACCACCGCGTGGTACCGCTTGTCCACTTCGCGCTCCTTGAACGCCCGCTTCAGCAGCGAGTACGCCCGTTCGCTCTTGGCAACAACCATCAGCCCGGTGGTACCCACGTCGAGCCGGTGCACGATGCCCTGCCGCTCGGCGGCCCCGCCGGTGGCCACCCGCTGACCCATCGCGGCCAGTCCCGACGTGACCGTCGGCCCGGTCCAACCGGGGCTGGCGTGCGCGGCCACGCCGGCCGGCTTGTCCACCACGACGATGTCGTCGTCGGAGTAGACGACGCGCAGGCCGTCGACGTGCTGTGGCAGTTCGGGTTCGGCGGCTCCGGGTGGTGGCGGCAGGGTCACCTCCAGCCAGGCACCGGCACTGACCTTGGCGGATTTCCCGCCGGGCTGCCCGTCCAGTACTGCGTCGCCGGCCTCGACCAGGGACGCCGCCGCCGTCCGGGAGAGCCCGAACAGCCGGGAGACCACCTGGTCGAGGCGCATCCCGGCGAGCCCGTCGGGGACCGGCAGCGAGCGCTGCTCCCCGGTCACGCTGCCGGGTCCGGTCGGCGGCTGTCCGGCTGGCGGGCTGCGCGGGTACCGTCGCGCCGGTGCCCGGTCAGCTCCAGCAGTACGGCCAGTGCCACCCCGCAGCACAGCATCGCGTCGGCCAGGTTGAAGATCGCGAAGTGCTCGCCGTCCGGTGCGAACAGACTGAGGTAGTCGACCACGTGCCCGACCAGGAAGCCCGGCGCCCGGAACACCCGGTCGGCCAGGTTGCCCAGCGCGCCACCGGCGACCAGCCCGAGTGCCACCGCCCAGAGCAGCGAGCGCAGCCGCAGCGCCATCCAGCAGATCACGCCGACAGCGACGCCGGCCACCACCGTGAAGATCCAGGTCTGACCGGAGAGCATGCTGAACGCCGCGCCGCTGTTGCGGAACTCGTCCAGGTAGAGCAGGCCACCCAGGGTGCGTACCGGCGCATGCCCGGTCAACTGCCGGACCACGAAGTACTTGGCAACCGCGTCGGCGACCAGCACGGCGAGCGCCACCCCGACCAGTACCCCCACCGCGCGGCGACGCGCCACCCAACGCCGGGCGGGCTGGCCACTGCCCGGGACAGTCTCCGGGGACGCGGCGTCCACCCGACTCTCGTCCGGCAGGTCGGGGAGCGGGCCGCCGTCCGAGGTCGGCGTACTGTCACCGGGCGTCGTGGTACCCATTCGTGCCACGCTCAGCGCCGCTCCTCCAGTTGCTTGCAGGTCACGCAGAGCGTAGCCGATGGGAAGGCTGCCAGCCGCTCCACCGGGATCGGGTTGCCACAGCGCTCACACCAGCCGTAGCTACCTTCGTCCAACCGCTCCAGTGCCCGCTCCACCTGCGTGATGCGCTCCAGGATGTTGTTCGCGAGAGAGATCTCCTGCTCCCGCTCGAACGTCTTGGTACCGGTATCGGCCTGGTCGTCGCCGGCCGAGTCGGTGAGCCGGTCGCGCTGCAGCTCGCTGATCTCCGAGAGGGTCGAGTCGTACTCCTCGCGCAGCTCGTCACGGCGGCCAGCCAGGGCGGCCCGGATCTTCTCGGTCTCCGCGGCGCTGCGTACCGTCTTCGGTGCTGCTTTGGTTGCCTTGCTGTCGGCGGCATTGCCGATCTTGGTACCCGTCGTCCTGGGCTCGGCTGCTCTGGCCATCGTCGCTCCCTGTGCCACTTCCGCGGCGCTCGGCGGTACCTGGTCGGTGGTGCTCGGTGCGGCCCCGCTCGCAGCTGCGCGACGGGTACCCGTGGTGCGCGTACCCGCCCCGGGTCCGGCAGTTCCGGTCGGTACCGGAGCCGCCTTACCCGGTGCGGTCTTGCCCGGACCCGACGTCGCCGGGGCACTCTTCGTCGCGGCGGCCGACTTCGTGACGGCCGCCTTGGTCGGGGTGGTCTTCGCTCGCTGGGCTCGCTGGTGTCTTCGCCGGGGTGGTCTTTGCGGGCGCGGCTGTCCCGGACCCGGACTTCGCGGGCGCGGACTTCACAGCAGCGGACTTCGCGGCAGCGGCCTTCACCGGAACCGACTTGGCGGCAGCCGCCTTCGCG
Organism: uncultured Actinomycetota bacterium; assembly: GCA_963850915.1. Classification (GTDB taxonomy): domain Bacteria; phylum Actinomycetota; class Actinomycetes; order Mycobacteriales; family Micromonosporaceae; genus CAVTWH01. The sequence continues at coordinate 183,893 of CAWKND010000014.1, read as the reverse complement.
GGCGCGGCGCTCGTACCAGCCGCCTTCGCGGGCGCCGCCTTCGCGGGCGCGGCCTTCGCGGCGGTCCCGGGCGCGGCCGCTGACGTGGTTGAGCCCGACTTCGTCGGCCCAGCCTTCGCCGGGGCGGCCTTGGCGGCCGCCGTCTTCGCGGGCGCGGCCGTCACCGTGGCAGCCTTGCCGCTGGCAGCCTTACCGCTGGCAGCCTTACCAGTACCGGCCTTGGCCGGCGCTGCCTTCCCCGCCGCCTTGGCCGGCGCCGACCCCGCCGGGGCCGACTTACTTGCCCCGACCGACCTGGTGGTCGTAGCTTTCGCAGCGGCGGACTTCGCCAGGGCAGTTGCCGGCTTGCGAGTCGACTCGGCCGCGGGTACGTGCTGGCTAGGCGTTTTGAGGCGCTTCGTCCCCTCGACGGGCGCCGTCGAGCTTACTGAAACCACAGCGGCCTTCCGCGTGGCTGGTGCCCGCTCGGCCATCACATCCCCCACATGACCCAGATGCAAAACGGGCGCGCGGCGGGCTGCCGCGCACTCCAGAGGTTCGCAAGAATACGGAACGTACGTGCCGCCGACAAACATGCCACACGTACCCGACACTTTTCGGCTGTCCGCATAACCCGTCCGGGGACCGGAACGGTCAGCTGCCCCCGCGGCTCCTTACCCGGATCCGCTCCAACCAAACACGTGGATGCCACGGCGGCTGCCGGGCCGGCGGGGCAACCAGCCAGGCAGCCAGCCGGCCGCGCCGGCTCACCGCGTTGAGCCGCTGCTCGGCCTGCTCGCGTACCGCCGCCGTCGCCACGATCAACAGTTCGTCGCCGGTACGCAGCCGGGTGTACCGGTCCGGCACGAAGCCCTGCCCCGCGCGCAGTACCAGGGTGACCACGGCCCCCACCGGCAGCCGTAGCTCGTCCACGAAGACGCCCGCCAGCCGGGAGCCGTCGGGTACCCGCACCTGGAGCAGGTCGGCGCGCATCCGGTCCAGTGGCGCGGTCTCCACCGCCAGTTCAGTGGCTTGCGCCGGTGCCGTGACGTGCAGCCGCCCGGCCAGCGCCGGCAGCGTCGAGCCCTGGGCCAGCGTGAAGACCACGACGAGCACGAAAACCACGTTGAACAGCGTCGCCGCGCCGGGTACCCGCTCGGACAGCGGGATGGTGGCCAGCACGATGGGTACCGCCCCGCGCAGCCCCGCCCAGGACAGGAACGCCTGCTCCCGCAGGCCCACCGCGAACGGGGTGGCGCTCAGGAAGACCGAGAGCGGCCTGGCCAGCAGGGTGAGCGCCACCCCGACGACCAGCGCCGGGAGTACCGCGTGGGTCAGCTGACCGGGCGAGACGAGTAGTCCGAGCATCACGAACAGCCCGATCTGGGCGAGCCAGGCGAGCCCGTCGGCGAAGCCGAGAATGGCGTGCCGGTGCGGCAGCCGGGCGTTGCCGAGGACCACCCCGGCCACGTACACGGCCAGGAAGCCGGAGGCGTGCGCGGCGGTACCCAGCGAGTACCCGAGGACGGTCAGCCCGACCGCGGCGAGCGGGTACAGGCCGGCGGCCGGGAGTGCCGCCCGGCGCAGCAGCCACGCGCCGATCGCCCCGACGGCCAGGCCGATGGCCGCCCCGCCGACCAGCTCGTACGCCACCAGCAACAGCTCCTGCCACCACGGGTGCGCCCCGAAGGCCCCCACGGACAGCAGCGTCACCACGAGTACCACCGGTGCGTCGTTCAGCCCCGACTCGGCCTCCAGGGTGGCCACCACCCGACTGCGCAGTGGCAGCCGGCGCACCGTGGCGAAGACGGCCGCGGCGTCGGTGGAGGAGAGCACCGCGCCGTACAGGAAGGAGAGCTGCCAGCCCAGGCCGAGCAGCAGGTGCACGACCACCCCGACCACCACGATGCTGACCAGGACGCCGAGCGTGGCCAGCGTGCTGGCCAGCCCGAGGACCGGCCGCAGGGTCGACCAGCGGGCGGTGAGGCCACCTTCGGCGATGATCAGTGCCAGCGCGGTGGTACCCAGCGCCCGGGTCAGGTCGGCGTCGCTGAACCGGATGCCCAGCCCGGCTTCGCCGAGTGCCACCCCGAGCGCGAGGTAGACCAGCAGGCTGGGCAGGCCGACCCGGGTGGAGAAGCGCACCGCGCCGACGGCGACCAGCAGTACCGACGCGCCGAGCAGCAGCGCGAGGTTGAGGTTGCCGGCCACGCCCCACCTTTCTCACCCGGTACCGACCCGGCACGCCGCAGCGTGACAGGTAACGCACCCGCACCGTCGGCCGGAAGGATCTCCTGGTCAGTGGGCGAGCAGGGTGTGCAGGGGTGCGCAGAGGCTACACGGGGTGAAGCCGAGCTCCTCGGCCTCGGAAACCGGCAGGGGTTCGGGCTCGTCCCGGCCGACCAGGTGCCGGCAGTCGGCGAGGTGGTACCGGGGCCGCCCGTCGAGTACCAGCACCTCGGTGTCGAGCAGCGCCACCCGGGCCCGCTCGTCGGCGGTCGCGCTCTCCACTGCCGGCTCGTCGGACGGATCGTCCGGGTCGGCGGCGAAGACCGGCTGTGGCTCGGCGCCGAAGATCGGGTCGGGCGCGGTAGCGAAGTCCGGCTCGGGCTGCGCCGGGTCAGGCTCGAGGGAGACCGGGTGAACGCCGAGCGGCGGTCCGGGGATCAGTGGCGGGCTGGCCATCAGTGGGGTGGAGTCGCTCGCCGGAATCGGCTGCGCGGGGATCGGCTGGCCAGCCATCTCCTGCGCGGCCAACTCGATCCTCGGCCAACTCATCCTGCGGCGGTGGCCTGGGCAGCGTTCGACGTGAAGACAGTCCCGGCGCTGCCCGGGAGCCGCTGCCCGGCCTGTGCGGCGGCAGCCGGCGCACCCACCCCGACCGGTACCGGCTCGGGCGGCTGCGGGGCCGGCGGGCGTACCTCCTCAGGTACCCCCACGGTGCTCTGTCGCGCCCCCACGACCAGCGCCACCGCGGCCAGCAGGCTGGCCACCACCGACCCGATGAGCAGCGCGTTTGAGTTCTGGGCAACGCCGAGCACGGCGAGCGCGATCGCGGCGAAGATGAGCAGCAGGCTTCCGAAAATCACCGCTCACCTCCGCCACTCACTGCGGCCGCCGTGCCTCAGCGCGCGCTGTCGGCGTTGCCGTTGCGGGCGGCGGCGTTGAACGAGCCGGCTCCAGCCGAGGCCAGGCCACCCGCAGCCGCTCCGCCACCGGTACCGCTGCGGGCAGCCTCGGGGCGGGTCATCTCGGCGTCCAGTCCCTTGCCGTGCCCGTCGAGGTCGCGCAGCTGGCTCTCCAGGTAGGCCTTGAGCCGGGTGCGGTATTCGCGCTCGAACTGCTTGAGCTCCTCGATGTGCTTCTGCAGGGCGGTGCGCTTGGCGTCCAGCCCGCCCATCGCCTCGGCGTGCCGCTGGCGGGCGTCGCGCTCCAGCGCCTCGGCCTTGGACCGGGAGTCGCGGGTGACCTCTTCGGCCTTGGTACGCGCGTCGGTCAGCAGCTTGTCGGCCTCCCGGCGGGCGTCGTTGACGTGGTCGTCAGCGGTGCGCTGGGCCATCATCAGTACCCGCAGGGCCTGCTGCTCGCCGTCGCCGGTGACCGCCGGGCCGGAGGCGCGCAGCTGCTCCAGCTCGCTCTGCATCGCGCGGGCCGCTTGCTCGGCTGCCGCCTTGTCCCGGTTCAGCCGGTCGAGCTGAGCCTTGAGCTCCACGTTCTCCTGGGCCGCTCGCGGGTCGGCACCGGCACCCGCGGCCGGTCGGCCGCCGCCCGCGCCGCCGCGCTCGCCCGTGGAGCGCAGGTCGCTGTTCTCCTCGATGAGGCGGGCCAGCTCGCGCTCGACCTCGTCGAGGAAGGCGTCGACCTCTTCCTCGTCATAGCCCCGTTTGCCGATCGGTGGCTTCTTAAACGCGACGTTGTGCACGTCAGCCGGGGTAAGCGGCATCGAAACTCCTCGGGTCGTTGCGGCCGCGGTCAACTGTTCGAGGACCGGCGGGGGACTCCGGTCAGTACAGCAGAACCACCACGAACGTCATCAGCACGTACAGGATAAGCAGCAGCACAAGGGCAGACAGATCAAGGCTCACGGTACCAACCCGCAGCGGCGGGATCACTCGCCTCAACGCTTTAAGGGGTGGGTCAGTGACGCTCCACACGACCTCAAGCGATGCGGCTGCCATCCGGCCCGGCTGCCACCGGCGGCCAAACGAGAGTACAAAGCTCAGCACGAACCTGCCGAGCAGTGTCAACCAGAAGACATAGAGCACCAGATACAGGCTCTGGCCGATATTCGACACCACGCCCAACTGGTGGTCCTTCCTAGGTCGCGAAGAAGCCGCCCTCGGCAATCTTCATCTTGTCTTCCGGCGTGACCTGCACATTCGCTGGCGACAGCAGGAATACCCGGTTGGTGACGCGCTCCATGCTACCGCGAAGGCCGAACGCGAGCCCGGCGGCGAAGTCGACCAACCTGCGCGCGTCGGCTTCGGCCATCTCGGTCAGGTTCATGATCACGGGTACCCCGTCCCGGAAGTGCTCTCCGACCGTACGCGCCTCGTGGTACGTGGTGGGGTGCAGTGTGGTGATCTGGTACCGGTTGCGCTCCTCGGGCTCGTGGACAGCCGGCCGCTCGCGTACCACCACCTGCGGCGCGAGTGCCAGGTTGTCCCGGGTCGGGTACTCGGTACTGACCACCGGAGTACGCGGCAGCGGGCGTACGGACGGGCGTACCGACTCCGTGTGGTGCACCTCGGCGCGCTGTGCCTCGGCCCGCTCCGCCTCGCGGGCGGCCTCCGCGCGCAGCGCCTCGGCGAGCCGGGAGTGCGGGCGACCGTGGTCCGCCGAGTCCCGAACCGCGTCCCGGCCCGAGTCCCGGCCCGAGTCGGAGCGCCCGGACTCGGCGCCACGGCGTACCGGGACCACCTCATCCTCGTCGTCCTCGTACTCGTCGTACCCGCCGCGGTCGTACCCGCGCGACGGGTAGGACTCCTCGTCGTCCTCGATGAGGCCGAGCCATACGCCCGCCTTGCGAAACGCGCCCATCGCCCCGACCCCTCCCAACTCAGTGCCCGGCCGCCCCCGTGCGGTCGCGCAAGTCCTCCGCCATTCGTCTCTTCCCGACAGCGGCGCACAGCTGCGCCCAACCCGCCACACCCGCGGTGAACGGGGAAAAGACAGTGGTGTAGTTCCCTTACCTCGCGGTCAGGTTACCGCAGCGGAGGCCGTGATCCGAGCAACGCGGCACCGATGCGTAGATGTGTCGCGCCGTGTTCAAGTGCCTGCTCAAGGTCACCACTCATGCCGGCGGAGATGATTGTGGCGTCCGGGTGTTCGGCGCGCAGCACTTCGGCGAGGGTGGCCAGCCGAGCGAAGGCGAACTCCGGCTGCCAGCGCAGCGGCGCCACCGCCATCACACCGGCGAAGCGCAGCGCCGGGCTGGCCGGCGATCTCCTCGACCACGCGGAAGAGGTCGTGCTCGGGATCGGTGGCGTCCACGGCCGCCCCGCCGCGGGTCACGTCGCCGTCGAGGCTGATCTGTACCAGCGCCGGCAGCGGCGAGTCGCGGTGCTGCCCGGCGAGCTCGCCGAGGGTACGGGCCAGGCGTACCCGGTCAACCGAGTGCACCAGGTCGGCGTACCCGACCACCGAGCGGCACTTGTTGCGCTGCAGCTGGCCGATGAAGTGCCAGCGGGGTACCACTCCCGCGGCGCGTACCTCGGCGGCCTTGGGCGCGGCCTCCTGGTCCCGGTTCTCCCCCACGTCGAGGATCCCGAGGGCAGCCAGGTGCAGCACGTCCCGGGCCGGAAAGGTCTTGCTGACCGCGATGAGCGTGAGGTGCTCCGGATCGCGGCCGGCCGCTACGCAGCCGGCCGCGATCCGGGCCCGTACGTCCGCCAGGTTCGCCGCGATCTCGGCCCGCCGGGCCAGGTCGGCCTCGTCGGACTGCGGAGCTGGCGGCTCAGCCGCCCCGGTCACGCGCCGTTCTTGAGGAAGTCCGGCACGTCGACGTCGTCGAAGAGCACCCGGTTGCGGTTGGCCGGCGTGGTCGGCTGCTGGCGTGGCGTAGCGCTGCCGGTGGGTGAGGGCTGGTCGACGACGTGCGTGGGGATCGGTACCTTGCGCTGATCAGCGGGCTTGTACGAGGGCGAGCCGCTGTCGAAGCCGGCCGCGATCACGGTCACCCGTACCTCGTCGCCCAGCGCGTCGTCGATCACCGCACCGAAGATGATGTTGGCATCCGAGTGGGCCGCGTCGGTGACCAGCTGGGCCGCGTCGTTGATCTCGAACAGCCCCAGGTCGGAGCCGCCCGCGATGGACAGCAGCACGCCGCGCGCCCCGTCCATGCTCTGCTCCAGCAGCGGGCTGGAGATCGCCTTCTCGGCCGCCTCGACCGCCCGGTTGTCGCCGCGCGCCGAGCCGATGCCCATGAGTGCGCTGCCGGCCCCGCTCATCACGCTCTTCACGTCGGCGAAGTCCAGGTTGATCAGGCCGGGCGTGGTGATCAGGTCGGTGATCCCCTGCACACCCGAGAGCAGTACCTGGTCGGCCTGGCGGAACGCGTCCATCATCGAGATGCCGCGGTCACCGAGCGCGAGCAGCCGGTCATTCGGGATGACGATGAGCGTGTCGCACTGGTTGCGCAGCTCCTCGATCCCGGTCTCGGCCTGCAGCTGGCGGCGCTTGCCCTCGAACGAGAACGGCCGGGTCACCACACCGATGGTCAGCGCCCCCAGCTTGCGGGAGATGTTGCCGACCACGGGCGCGCCGCCGGTACCGGTACCGCCGCCCTCGCCGCAGGTCACGAAGACCATGTCGGCCCCCTTGAGGACCTCCTCGATCTCGTCGCGGTGATCCTCGGCGGCGTTCTTGCCGACATCCGGGTTGGCACCGGCGCCCAGCCCGCGGGTGAGTTCGCGACCCACGTCGAGCTTCACGTCGGCGTCGCTCATCAGGAGCGCCTGGGCATCGGTGTTGATCGCGATGAACTCGACGCCCTTGAGGCCGACCTCGATCATCCGGTTGACCGCGTTCACGCCGCCGCCACCGATACCGACGACCTTGATGACCGCGAGGTAGTTGTGCGGAGGAGTCATCGGCATCCCTCTCGGATCGGTGTGCTCACCCGGCGGTGAACATGTGCGCTGCTCTGACGGGCTGCACGCTGGTCTTGACGGACTGCAGGAACGAGGACAGGGGAAAACCCTCATCCTTTACTAGAGGCTTAGAGTTATGTCAACTATCAGCCTGTTCGATTACGTTAGCGGCGCGGCGTCGCGTTCCAAGGACGCGGCGCGGCGTGTCGCCCGATGATCAGAAAGTAACCCCGGATCGGGGGTACGGAAGCGGGCGTCAATTGACCGTCACGACATCCGGTGCGCTGACGTCGATCACCGAATCCGAGTGGCTGAGCAGCGCCGTGGCGTCCTTGGCTTTCGCGTCGTTCTGCGTGGCGTCGCCCCAGATGATCTCGCGATTCTTGGTCAGCTCCAACCGAATTGCGTTCGGCGTGGGCGCCTTCAACTGGACGAGCGCATCGCGCAGCTCGGGGGTCAGCGCGGCGAGTACGGCCAGGGCGGCGACGGTACTGGCATCCGACCGGCCGGGGTTGGCCAGTACGAGTACCGGCAGGTCCGGTACGGCCGCGAGGTCCTGGAAACCGACCGCGCTCGCGTCCAGTACCAGCCAGCGCTTGTCGGCCCGCTGTGCGGTGGCCACCCCGACCCGCTCGGTGACCGTGATGACCACGGCACCCGGCCAGTCCCGGGTGACCTTGGCAGTACGTACCGGCGGCAGCCCAGCCACCACCCGGGCACCGATCTTCGACAGGTCCAGCCCGGCCAGCGGGGTACCCGACCGGATCGCCGCGGCGCGCTGCACATCGTCGGCGCTGACCAGGGTGTTGCCGGTGACTCGCACGGTGTGCACGCCCAGCACCGGGGTGCGGTAGAGCACCCAGCCAAGCAGACCGAGTACGGCCAGCGCGGCGGCCGCCACCAGCCACGGCCTGGCTGTCCGCAGGCGGCGCTGGCGGGCGCGCTGGTTGAACCGGCGCACCGAAGCGGGTACCGCCTCCGCGCGCGCCCGTACCAGCTGCCAGCGGCGAGTGGCCGGGCGGCGGGCGCCGGTACCCCGCGGGTGCGGCGCCCGTGGCCTCATCCGGCCGTGTTCCCGGCCGGCACCGCGCCGTCCCCGGGGGTACCCGCATCCTCCACCGGGCCGGCGTGCCGCCCCTTGTACTGCGGCGGCGCCACCCGCTGGGCCAGCGCGTCGAGCAGTTCGTCACCCAGCAACGAGATCGGCGGTGCGCCCATGGTCACCACCACGTCGCCCTCCTCGGCCCGCGCGGCCACCTCGTCGGCGACCTGGTCCCAGTCGGGTACGAAGACCTTGGCCGTCTCCGGCAGGTCGATCGCGGCGGTGAGCGCCACCCCGCCCTGGCCCGGCTCGCGCATCTCACCGGGGCCGAACACCTCCAGCACGATGGCCTGGTCGGCGAGGGCGAGCGCGGCGGCGATCTCGGTCTGGAAGTCGCGGGTGCGGTACATCCGGTAGGGCTGGAAGACCACGATCAGCCGGCCCGGGCGGGCCACCTCGACCAGCGTCTCGATCGCCGCGGTCATCGAGGTCGGGTGGTAGGCGTACTCGTCGTAGACGCGTACCCCGTCGACCTCGCCCTTGAGCTCGAAGCGGCGGCGTACGCCGGGGAAGGCGGCGAGCGCCTCGACGATCGTCTCGATGGACAGCCCGAGACGCAGTGCGGTGAGTACCGCCGCTGCCGAGTTCAGCCCGAGGTGCCGGCCGGGCGTGGGTACCGCGATCTCGCCCAGTGGCTGCCCGTCCAGGGTGGCGAAGTAGCGCACCCCGCGTACCGACGAGGTGATCTCGGTCAGCCGCAGGTCGGCGTCCTCCGCCTCGCCGTAGGTGTACACGGTGAAGCCGGCCGACCGGACCCGCTGCGCCAGCTCCCGGGTACCCACGTTGTCGGCGCACGCGACGACGAAGCCGCCGGCCCGGGTCCGCTCCGCGAACTGCACGAAGGCGTCGGTCAGCCCGGCCAGGTCGCCGTAGGTGTTCAGGTGGTCGGCGTCGATGTTGGTGACGATCGCCACGAACGGGTCGTAGAGCAGGAACGAGCGGTCGCTCTCGTCCGCCTCGACGACGAAGTACTCACCCGAGCCGTGGTGGCCGTTGGAGCCGGCCTCGGAGATCTCCCCGCCGATCACGAACGACGGGTCCAGCCCGGCGTGCTGCAGTACCGAGGTGACCATCGAGGTGGTGGTGGTCTTGCCGTGGGTACCGGCGACCGCGATGGCCCGCCGGTTGACCATGGTGGCGGCGAGCGCGGCGGAGCGGTGCAGTACCCGCAGCCCCCGCTCGCGCGCCTCGACCAGCTCCAGGTGGTCGGCCGGGATCGCGGTGGAGTAGACCACCGTGTCCACCCCGTCCAGGTTGCCGACCACGTGGGACATGTGGATGGTGCCGCCGAGCGCGCGCAGGCCGGCCAGTTGTGGCCAGTCGCGCAGTTCGCTGCCGGAGACCGGAATGCCTCGGGTCAGCATCAACCGGGCCAGCCCGCTCATCCCGACCCCACCGATGCCGATGAGGTGTACCCGGCCCAGCTCCTCAGCCGTCAATGCCATCTAGCCAGCCACCTCGTAGAGGAAGGAACGCAGTGCTTCGTCGCCGTCGCGTCGACCGTATCCGGCGGCGGCGGTTGACATCGCGGCGACCCGGGCCGGGTCGCGCAGCAACGGGATCACGGTGCTCTCGATCCAGGCCGGGGTCAGGTCAGCGTCGTCGACCAGCAGCCCGCCGCCGGCCTCCACCACGGGCAGCGCGTTGCGGCGCTGCTCGCCGTTGCCGTAGGGCAGCGGTACGTAGATCGCCGGGATACCGACGGCAGCCGTCTCGGCGCAGGTCATCGCCCCGCCCCGGCACAGCGCGACGTCGGCGGCGGCGTAGCCGAGCTCCATCTCGGAGAGGAACTTGGTGGTGACGTACGGTGCGCCGAGGTCCGGCGGGATCTCCACCGGCTCGTTGCGCGCGCCCATGATGTGCAGTACCTGGATGCCGGCGGCGGTGACCGCCTTGGCCGCCCCGGCCATCGCCAGGTTGATCGAGCGGGCGCCCTGCGAGGCGCCGAAGACGAAGAGGGTGGGCCGGTCCGGGTCGAGCCCGAAGTGCGCCCGGGCCTCCCGCTGCCGGGCCGCGCGGTCGAGGGTGGAGATGGCGGTACGCAGCGGGACGCCGGTGACCCGGGCCTTGGCCAGCGCCGGTACCTGCTCGGTCTGGTACGGGAAGCCGACCGCCACGTTGGTGGTGAAGCGCATGCCCATCTTGTTGGCCACGCCCACCGGTACGTTCACCTCGTGGATCACGATCGGCGTGTGCCGACGCCACGCGGCCAGGTAGGCAGGTACCGACACGTAGCCACCGAACCCGACGACGGCATCGGCGGAGACGTCGTCCAGCACGGCGCGCGCTGCCCGCGAGGAGCGCCACATCCGGTCCGGGGTACGCACCAGGTTCATGTTCACCGACCGGGGCAGCTGGAACGCCGGTACCAGCCGCAGGTCGTACCCGCGCGGCGGAATGATCTCCGTCTCCAGCCCCTGCGCCGTCCCGACGCACGTGATGCGCAGGTCGGGGTCGTGCCGGCGCAGGCAGTCAGCGAACGCGAGGAGCGGGTAGATGTGCCCGCCGGTACCCCCGCCTGCCAGCACTACCGACCGCAGCCCGCCCATCCTGATCTCCCCTCACCGTCTCCGGTCGCGTGTGCGCGCCGGTCGGCCGGCGGCGCTGGTCCCCGCCCGGGTACTGGTCCGCACCGGGCGCGCGCCACCGGAGCCGGTACGCGGTGGCGGCCGGTCAGCGGGTCGCGGTTGGCGAACCAGACCGGCCACGCTGTCGCGGGGCAGCGGGGGCAGTGGCGCCCAGAGTAGTCGTACCCACCGGTCGGGTGGACGGGCGTGCAGCGCCCGCGCGGCATCCGGCTCGGCACGCGCGAACGAGGCCAGCAGCCCGACCGCCGCCATGGTCACCACCAGGGCCGATCCGCCGTCGGAGATGAACGGCAGCGGCAGGCCGGTGATCGGCAGCAGCCCGATCACCCCGCCGATGTTGATCGCCGCCTGGCCGACCAGCCAGATGGTGATGCCGGCGCCGACCATCCGGCGGAACGGGTCGTCCACCCGGCGGGCGATCCGCAGCCCGGTGTAGGCGAGTACGGCCAGCAGCGCGAGTACCACGAAGCAGCCGACCACGCCCAGTTCCTCGGCGATCACCGCGAAGATGAAGTCGTTGTGCCCGTTGGGCAGCCAGCCCCACTTGAGCCGCCCCTCGCCCAGCCCGACCCCGAACCAGCCGCCGTCGGCGATCGCGTACATGCCGTGGATCGCCTGGTAACACTCCTTGTCCGGGTTGCAGGTGCCGGAGTCGAAGAAGGAGGTGATCCGGGTGACCCGGTACTTGGCGAAGAGCACCAGCAGGCCGGCACCGACCACCGCGACCAGGCCCAGCAGGCCGAAGTGGCGCAGCCGTACGCCGGCCGCCCAGAGCAGCCCGACGAGCAGGATCAGCAGACAGATCATCGTGCCGAAGTCGTTGTACCCGACCAGCAGCAGCACCAGCCCGGTGACCGGGAACAGCGGTACCGCCAGCTCACGCAGGCTGGCGATGCGCGGCCCCTTGGTGGCCAGTACCCCCGCGGCCCACAGCGCGATGGCGAGCTTGGCCAGCTCGGAGGGTTGCAGTTGGAGCGGGCCGAGGTAGAGCCAGAGGTTGTTGAGCTTGGAGGCGTGGATCGGGCCGAACGCGGGCGCCGCTGCCTTCGGATCCGACGAGGCTGTCATCCCGAGCAGGTCAAGCAGGCTGAGCAGGGCCAGCGCGGTCACCAGCAGCGGCAGCCCGAGCGCCCGGTAGGTCTTGGCCGGCAACCGCTGGAACACCCAGAAGGCGACCAGCCCGACCAGGCAGAACACTGCCTGCTTGCTGACCGAGGCGAAGGCGTTGCCGTTGGCGGCGTAGGACTGCACGCTGGTCGCCGAGAAGACCATTACCAGGCCGATGACCACCAGCAGCCCAGAGCTCGCGAGCAGCAGGTAGTAGGAGGCCAGCGGTCGGGCCAGTACCCCGCGGAGGCTGGCCAGCGGCCCGTGCCGGAAGCCGGTGGGCAGCCCGCTGCCGGGCGCCCGACCGGCCGGTGCGTCGACCGGCTCGGGGTGCGGCGGGTCCGGTACCGGGACAAGGTGCGGCGCGTCGAGGTCGATGGAGCCGCTCTCCCCAGCCATGCGCTCCATCATCCCGGCGGCACGCCGGTCCGGAGTGGACGCCGCCGGGCGTGTCGCCGCGCCGCTCGCCCCGTCCTCAGCCGGTCGCCGTGGTGCTCACCTGGGCCAGGGTGATCAGTACCTGTTCGGGCTGGTTGTCGGCGTTGGTGAACTCGGCCCACGCGACCCGGTTGTCGCTGCTGGTCAGCCTGGGCGGGACGGCGGCCGGGTGGGTGGAGGCGAGCACAGCGCGGGCCGGCTTGTCGCCGGTCAGGCCGACCACCTCGGTCGCGGTGTCGACGTTCCAGAAAACCACGAAGTTGGTACCGGGTACCGCGTTGCCGTGGTTCGGCGTGCCCGCCAGTACCTGCGCCGGCTGCGGAGCTGGGCCGAGCCGGGCCTGCCACAGTGCGTCCGGGTCGCCGTCCGGTGGCTCCTGCCACACCACCCGACCGGCGGCGGCCTGCGGGTAGAGGGCGTGTCCGCTGGTACTGACCTGGATCGGGGTACCGCCGGTCACCGGTACCTCGAACACGTCCCGCCCGTGCGCCGAGTCCCCGTCGTACACGACGTAGCCGGCCGACACCGTGACGCTGGAGGGTGCGGCGTCGGCGACCACCACCCGGGCCGGGCCACCGGCGACCGGCAGCGTGCGGATCTCGGTGCCGGTACCCGCGGCGGTCAACTGTGCCCACGCCACGTACCCGTCCCCCGCGCTCGGCAGCGGTACCAGCCGCTCCGCGCGGGTACTCGACGCGATCACCCGGTCGGTACCGGTCACCAGGTTGGTCAGGTGCATCGTCCAGGTGACGTCCATTGCCGAGTCGTCCTGCTCGCGCGGCTGATCCGTCCAGACCAGCCAGTCGCCGGTACCGCCGAGCCAGTCGGAGAGCCCAGTCGGGTAGGCACTGCGCGCCACCGTCCGGGTGGTACCCGTGTTGGTGTCGATCACCTTGATCTGGTTGGGCAGCGCCGGGGTCTGCGCGGTGGCACCGGCGGTGGCGAAGGCCAGGTAGTGCGACCACAGGGTCAGGTGCGAGACGCCAGCCTCCGGTACCGGATAGCGGGCCAGCAGCCGCACCGTGGTCGCGCCCGCCGCGGAGCCTCTTCCCGCGTCTGTGCCGGGTTTCGCGGTGGGGCCTGCCGCACTCGCGGCCGGGGAGCCGTGGCACGCCGACGCCGCGAGCAGGGTGGCCACGCCCAGAACGAGCAGGCGCGGCCACCCCGGACGGTGCCGGCCCCCACGGGTGGGAGCCGTCCGGATCATCGGTCAGCCGACGATCGACTGCGAGTTGGAGTGGCGGATCGCGCTGTAGACATTGGCGACCGGCTCGCTGTGCGTACCGAACGGGTTGCCGTAGGACGAGGAGCCGTGCACGTAGATCGGATCCCACTCCTCGGCAATCTTGATGTACCCGCCGCTCGAGCTGTACCCGTAGATCATGTCGTAGTGGCCGAGGTGCTTGCCGTTGAAGAACGACAGGTACCCGGTATCCACATGCTCGATAATGCCCATGCCATCGGTGTACGTGTCATTGATGACGTACCCCTTCAACAGCGTCGTGCTGGTCATCGCGTAGACAGCCCACGAACCGGTGGTGGAGAAGTGGGTGTTGAGCGCACTCGCGATATCGCCGATGTAGGTGCCATTCGACGAGGTCGTCTTCTCCCAGGTCGCGTAGGTCGCCTCGGTGATGTTCCGGCCAGTCAACGTCTGGATCATGTTGCGGGTGGCTGCCGGGCCGCAGGTGTAGGACTTCTTCCCGTCGCCCTCACCCTCCTTGTGGATCACCAGATTCGGCAGGGCGTAGCTGGTGGGCGCGCAGGTGGTGGCGCCACCGCAGGCCGGTAGCGCACCACCGCTGTCCAGCTGCGCGTCGAGCGCGTCCACCTGGGCCTGCTTGGCCTTCAGCGCCGGCAACAGCTCGGCCGGTGGCTGGTACGGGTCGGGGCCGATGCCGCCGGCTCCGGTGCTCTCCACCGTCCCGTCGTCCGCCTGGCTGCTGGCGGCCGAGGCGCCCGCCGCCGGTACCGAGATCAGCCCGACGGCGAGCACGAGTGCCCCGGCCAGCAGGAGTACCCGGCGCAGCCGCGCGCCGGTGTTATTCGCATATCGAGTACGGACAATCAGCGGTGCGCCGCTTTTTGGCATGGCGGTACCCTCTCCCCGTTCAGGAGGTTCCGGAATTGATGGAGTTCCACATCGATGCAGCTCGTATCGCGAAACTAACATCGCGCACCCGGTCGGCGTGGCCCGCCAATAGGCAAATAGCCCGGGCCGGCCGGCAATTGGCCGGTAACTCCGCGGATCGGGAACGGCGGCCCGTTCCATTGCCGCCTCGGCGAGCGGCTGCGCCGCATCCGGCGCGACAGTCGGCTACGGGCCTGAAGGTGCCGTCACCCGGGCGAGGGTGATCAACGCCCGGTCGGCATCACCGTTCGGGTTGTTGAACTCGGCCCAGGCCACCCTGTTGTCACTGGCGGCGATCCGCGGCGGGACAGCGGCCGGCTGGTCCGAGGCGAGCAGCGGCGGCGCGGCCGAGTCGCCGGTAAGACCGACCACTACGGTCTTGGCCTCGGTGTTCCAGTAGGCGACGAAGTTGGTACCGGCCACCGCGTTGCCGGCGTTGCGGACGCCGCTGAGTACCGGTGTCGGCCTTGGCGCGGAGCCCAGACGCGCCTGCCACAGTGCCGTCGGGTCGCCGCTCGGTGGCTCCTGCCAGACCACCCGGCCGCCACCAGCCGACGGGTAGAGCACCTTGCCAGAGGTACTGACCCGGACGGGCGTACCGCCGCCGACGGGTACCTCGTACACGTCCCGGCCGGCAGCCGAGTCGCCGTCGTACACCGCGTACCCGGCCGAGACCCCGACCGCCGACGGAGCCACGTTCCGGGCCACCACCCGCGACTGGCCGGTCTGCCCGGCAGCCAGCACGTGCAGCTCCCCGCCTGTCCCGGAGGACTGCAGCTGGGACCACACGATGTACCCGTCGCCGGCACTCGGCTCCGGTACGAAACGCTCGGCCCGGCTACTGGTGGCGACCGTGTGGTCGGCGCCGGTCACCAGGTTGGTCAGGTGGATCTTCCAGGCGACCTCCATACTCCCGTCCTCCTGCTCGCGCGGCTGGTCGGTCCAGACCAGCCAGTCGCCCGTCCCGGCGAGCCAGTCGGTGAGCCCGGTCGGGTACGCGCTGTGTGCGACTGTCCGCATCGAGCCGGTATCCGTGTCGATCACGTCGATCCGGTTCTGGTTGGCCGACGGCGCAGCACCCGGCCCGGCGGACGCGAAGGCCAGGTAGTGCGACCACAGCGCGAGACCGGAGACCGCCGACTCGTTGACCTGGTACTGGGCAAGAACGCTCACCGTGGTACCCCCGGCACTCCCGCGCGGCGCGGGTACGGCCGAGCCGGTGCGCGCCGGCGAGGCCCCCGACCGCGCCACGGGAGGGTGACTGTGACAGGCAGACATCGTCGCCAGGATGGCCGCGCATGCCAGCAGCACGCGCGGCCACCCCGAACGATGCCCGGCCCGGGACAAGCGAGCCATCAGCACCATGGATCAGGCGACAATCGAACCGGAGTTGGAGTTGTGGATCGCGTTGTAGACATTCGACACAGCCTCGCCGTGGGTACCGTACGGGTCGCCGTAGCTGGATGATCCGTAAATGTAGACCGGGTCCCACTCCTCGGCGATGTTGATCGTCGCGCCGCTGGCACTGTATCCGTAGATCAGGTCGTAGTGACCCAGCTTCTTGTGATTGAAGAAGCTGAGGTATTCGGTGTCGATGTGCTCGATGACTCCCTGGTGGTAGTGCGACGTGTCACTGATGACGTAGCCTTCCAGGTCGACGGCGCTACTCATGTAGTAGTAGTCCCACCCACCCCAGTCGCTGAAGTGGTTGTTCAGCGCGGCCGCGATATCCCCGATGTACGTGCCGTTGGCCTGGGTGGTGTGCTCCCAGCTGGCGAAGGTGGCCTCGGTGTGGTCGGCGCCGGTCATCGTCTGGACCATGTTGCGGGTGGCCGCCGGCCCACAGGTGTAGGACTTCTTACCGTCGCCCTCGCCCTCCTTGTGGAGAGCCAGATTCGGCAGCGAGTAGCTGGTCGGAGCGCAACCCGCGGGTCCGGAGCAGTCCGGCGACACCCCGTTCGCGACCCGCGCCCGCAGCTGTGCGCTGACCGCGTGCGCCGCGGCGACCTTCGCGTCGAGATAGGACCGGAGCGCGGCCGGCGGCGTGTACGCGTTGGGGCCGATGCCGCCGGCGCCGGTACTGGTGATCGAGTCCCCGGACACCGCCGGCTCGGCAGCCGAGGCCATGCCCGCCGGAATCGCGAGCAGCCCGATAGCGAGCACGACAGAACCGAGTAGTACGAATGTCCGGCGCCAAGGTGCGCCGGTCGAAACAGTGCGTTTAGCCAGGACAGCAGACAGTTTGCGGTCATCCCGCATGGCTTTGTACCTCTCCCCGTTTGAGGCGCATGCAATTTGATTGTCCGACTACAGTTGCATTGACACGTGTCGTGGCACGAAGTTAGCACGACGGCATCGGTGGAGAACCCGGCCGTTTGTGCGGTCACTGCGAATTAATCAGAATGGCCGGAAGCGGTCAGCCGGCGGTGGCGGTGATGGCTTCCCGGTACGCGGCGGAGCGGTGCTCGTAGTTGGCGAACCGGCCGTAGCTCGGCGCACCCGGCGACAGCAGTACGACTCCACCGGCCGGGGTCAGCTGGCGGGCCAGGCGTACCGCGTCCGCGAGGTCGTCCGAGTGCACCAGCTCCAGCCCCGGTACCCCGGTGAGTGAGCCGAGGATGCGCGGCCCGCTGTCCGGCATCCCGATCACCACGACGGGCGCCCCGGCTGCCGGCCGGGCGGTGAAGAAGTCCCGCAGCGGCGCGTAGTCGACCCCCCGGTCGTTGCCGCCGACCAGCACCGTGAGCGGCCGGTCCTCGAAGGCCTCGATCGCGGCGATGGTGGCCTGCGGCGTGGTGGCCAGCGGATCGTCGACGAACAGCAGGCCGCTCGGGTCCTCGATCGGGGTGAGCCGGTACGGCAGCGGCTCGAACCCGGCGACCGCCTCGGCGAGGGTGTCCCGCTGCGCCACCACGTCCACGCCGAGCGCGTCGAGTACCCCGAGCGCCACGTTCAGGTTGGTCGCGTTGTGCCGGCCCAGTAGCCGCAGCAGCGCACGGGGGAACAGCGGCGTACCGCCCAGGTGGTACCAGTCCGCGCCGTCCGCCCCGGGTGCCAGGTGGTACGAGTCAGCCCCGCCCACCCAGGTCACCGGCGTAGTGAGGGCCAGCGCGGACACCCGGGCCACCAGTTCCGGCGCGAGAGCGTTGACGACGGCGTGCGCGGGCTGCTGGGCCAGGATGTTGAGCTTGTCGGCGTAGTACCGCTCGATCGAGCCGTGCCAGTCGAGGTGATCGGGGAAGAGCGCGGTCACCGCCGCCACGTGCAGCGGGTCGCGCAGGTCGGAGCACTGGTAGCTGGACATCTCCAGCACGTACCGGTCGGCCGCCGGCAGCGACAGCATCGGGATGCCGATGTTGCCGCCGTAGACGGCCGGCAGCCCGACCGCGCCCATCAGCCGGTGTACCAGGCTCGACGTGGTGCTCTTGCCCTTGGAGCCGGTGACCGCCACCGAGATACCGGCGTGCTCGGCCATCCACAGCGTGGTCCCGCTGGTCACCACCACGCCGGCCGCCTCGAGGCGGGTCACCAGCGGGTGGTAGCGGCTGATGCCGGGTGAGCGGAGCACGACGTCCACTGTGGACAGCGCGTGCACCGCGCCGTCCCCGGCCACCAGCGGGATCGTGCCGACAGCCGCCTGCCACTCCTCGACGGAGCGGCCGGGCTTGTCGTCCACCCCGACCAGGGTGGTACCCGGCAGGTCGCGCAGGGCCAGCGCGGCGGCGATGCCTTCCCGACCGGTACCCCACAGCGCGACGCGCTTGCCGGCGAGGTCAGCCAAGCGCATCGAGTACCCCGTGGTACTCCGAGGGCACCAGGCCACGCCCCTCCGGGTGGAACATCCGGGCGCGCTGATCGGCGTTGGGCCAGCCACCCTCGGGTACCGCCGCCGCGACCGCCTCGAGCACCGGATCGGCCGCCCCCTGCTCGCGCAGCAGCTGCACGGCGATCAGCGACTCCGCCACCTCACCCACACACTCGAATGGCTTGAACGCGTCGATCCCGGCCAGCTCCAGGTAGCCCGGGATCTGCGCGGGGTCGGCGAGCATGTCCTTGTCGAAGATCGCCACCAGCCGGGCGCGGTCGACGAACGGGGCCAGGGCCAGGAAGACAAACCGGCACTTCGGGCAGTCACCGCACCACCGCGCTGTTCCCCCCTGCAGAAGGAAGGCTCGGTTACACGAGGTGACCACCGCGTCGTACCGCTCGACGGGTGCGAACATCCGCGCGATGTGCAGCTCGGAGAAGGGGCGCAGCAGCGAGAAGTACCCGCCCGGCAGGCCGGCGTGCGCGGCGAGTGCCACGGCCAGCCCGGCCTCGGCCGCCATCGACTTGGACCACTGGTGGTTGATCTCGAAGCCGTGCCACACCGTGTTCGGCGAGGAGGCCGAGCGCTCGTTGGACATCAGTACCGGCCCCAGCCCGTGCAGTACGCCGGTGGCGACCGAGATCAGCGAGTTGATCGCGGTGACCGGGATGTGCCCGTTCAACGCCCGGCCCGACCTGTTGAGCGCGAACAGCAGCGGGTCCAGCCGGCGCCGGGCAGCCAGCGACGGCAGGCCGGCCGCGGCGAAGACACCCTCGATCACCCGGTTGGGGTTGACCGCGAACAGCACCGGATCGAGCCCCGCCGCCCGGGTCGCCTCGATCGAGACGATGGAGTCCTTGCCGCCCCCCACATTCACCAGCGGCCGGGTGGGCACCGTGTCGCTGATCGGTGGGGCCTGCGCGCCGGTGGCGGCGATGTCCGGGCGCAGCTCCAGCACGTGCGGCAGCCGGTTCTGGTAGGCGAACTCGCCCAGGCCGAGGGTGTAGAGGTCGGCGAAGAACGGGACAGCCGCCGGGTGTACCCGCACCACGTCGCTGACCAGCTGCTTCGGCGCCGCCACCTTGTAGTAGCTGGTACCGGCGGCCAGCAGCAACAGGTCCAGCACCCGCTCCAGTACCGCCTCGGGGTACGCCCCGGGCGGCGCCGGGAAGGTGACCGTCTCGGCGAAGTCGACCGGCGCCCCGGAGCCCTCCAGCCGGTACCGCAGCACAGCCGTGGCGCGCCCCGGCTCCGGCCCGTCGGGCGTGAACTCGTGCCCCACGAACCGGAACGTCTCGACGCCGGCCAGGTCCGGCAACTCGTCGGCGCGGCGTTCGTCAGCGGACACGACCTGAGGATCGGCCATCAGCCGCCGATCCGCAGGAAGTCGCCGTAGAACAGGCCGAGCGCCACCGCCACCCCGATGCCCGCGATGATCCAGAACCGGATCACGATATTGACCTCACTCCAGCCCGCCAACTCGAAGTGGTGATGGATGGGTGTCATCCGGAATACACGTCTGTGGAAGCCACGGAAGGAGATGATCTGGATGATCAGCGACAGCGTCTCGATCATGTACAGCAGGCCGATGATCGGCAGCAGCAGGATGGTACGGGTGGACAGCGCCTCGGCCGCGACCAGTCCACCGATGGCCATCGAGCCGGTGTCCCCCATAAATATTCGGGCCGGGGCCGCGTTCCACCACAGGAACCCGAGCAGCGCACCCGCCGCGGCACCCGCGATCAGCGCGTTCTCCAGCGGATCTCGGGCCTGGTAGCAGGTGGCCGCGTTGAAGGTGACCGCCTTCGGGTCGCCGCACCAGTGCCGGTACTGCCAGAAGGAGATCAGCATGTACGCGGCGAGTACCGCCACCGAGGCGCCGGTGGCCAGCCCGTCCAGTCCGTCGGTGAGGTTGACGCCGTTCGTGGAGGACATCACCACGAAGACGAAGAAGATCACCGCGCCGATCTTGCCCAGGTTGATCCAGTCGATGTCCCGAACGAACGACAGGTGGGTACTCGCCACGGTCTGGAAACCGTTGCGGGAGTAGAGCGCCACCACGCCGAAGACCACGCCGACCAGGATCTGCAGGGCAAGCTTGCCGCGCTTGTTCAAGCCCAGGCTGTTGCGGAAGCGCACCTTCAGGAAGTCGTCGATGAACCCGATCAGGCCGCAGAACACCATCAGGCCGAGCAGCACCACCGCGGTGAGTGTCGGGCCACGGGTGGCGATCTGGTTCTCCGGCAACGTTTTCAGGATCAGGTGACCGGCGATGTAGGCGATGACGGTACCCGAGATGAAGACGATGCCGCCCATCGTCGGGGTACCGCGCTTGCTCGAGTGGGAGACGTTGATGTCCCGGATCGGCTGGGCCGCCTTGAGCCGGACAAACATCTTGATCGCCAAGGGGGTACCGAACAGCGAGACCACGAAGGCCACGCACGCGGCGACGATCACTGCTCTCATGCCGTATGCCCGCCTTCCGACTGGGCTGACTGGACTGACTGGGCTGACTGGACCGACTGGGCTGGGGCTGCGCCGACCGCGTCTGCGCGCAGTGCGTCCGCTACCGCCCAGGTGCGGTACCGGGAGCCCTTGACGAGCACGATGTCGCCGCTACCCGCCGACAGCTCGCCGCGCAGCAGCGCGACGGCCTCCTCCTGATCGCCGACCCGCACCGACTTACCTCCCCAGTTCGCCACCGCGGCCGCGCCGTCTTGGATCGGGCCGGCCAGTTCATCCACCACCACGAGCAGGTCGACGCCGAGTTGCGCGGCGAGTCGACCGACCTCCTCGTGACCGGCCCGCTCGTACCCGCCGAGTTCGGCCATGTAACCGAGTACAGCGATCCGCCGCCCCCGGGTACCCATGTCGGTCAGCGCGCGCAGCGCTACCGCCATCGAGCCGGGATTGGCGTTGTACGAGTCGTCGATCACCGTGACACCGTCAGCCCGGTGGAAGACATCCATCCTTCGTGTGGAAACCAGCCGCAGATCGCCAAGAGCATCCGCCACGTCGGGCACAGTAGCCCCCAGCTCCAAGGCAACCGCCGCCGCGGCGAGGGTGTTCCCGACCTGGTGACGCCCCGCGACAGCCAGCCGTACCGGCGCCGAGCCGGCCGGCGTGACCAGGGTGTACGCCGCGCGACCGGCGTCATCGAGGGTGACCTGCTCGGCCCGGATGGTGGCGTCCAGTGCCTCGCCGACGAGTACCACCGCCGCCCGGGTACGCGCTGCCATCGCCCGTACGGCCGGGTCGTCGGCGTTGAGGACGGCCACCCCGTCGGCCGGCAGCGCTTCGACGAGTTCGCCCTTGGCCTGCGCGATCTGCTCCACCGACCCGAACTCGCCGAGGTGCGCGACGCCCACGTTGAGTACCACCCCGATGCGCGGCGGAGCCACCTCGGTGAGCTGCCGGATGTGCCCGATCCCGCGCGCACCCAGCTCCAGTACCAGGAACCTGGTGTCCTCGGTCGCCTTCAGCACCGTGTACGGGTGGCCCAGCTCGTTGTTGAACGAACCCGCCGGCGCGACGGTCGGGCCGAGCCGGGCGGCTAGCTGCGCGGTGAGGTCCTTGGTGGTGGTCTTGCCGGACGAGCCGGTCAGCCCGACGATGGTCAGCCCGGGCAGCCGGTCCACCACCGCGCGGGCCAGCTTCGCCAGCGCCGTGAGCGCGTCGTCCACCAGCACCATCGGCACGCCGGGCAGCTCCCGCGAACCGAGCACCGCGACCGCACCCTTGTCCACTGCGACGGCGGCGAAGTCGTGCCCGTCGACCTTCTCCCCCGGGAACGCCACGAACAGCGAGCCCGGAACGCAGGCGCGGGAGTCGTACTCGACGGTGCCGGTGACGGCGAGATCGGCCGGGCCGCCGGCGATCCGGCCGCCGACCGCCGCCGCGATCTCCGCGAGGGTCATTCTGATCATGGGGTACCCCCTGCCACGTCGGAGCAGCTCACGCCGTGCCACCGAACCGCTCGTTGAGCGCCCGGGCCAGCTCGATCCGGTCGTCGAAGGGGTGCAGTACGCCGGCGATCTCCTGGCCGGTCTCGTGTCCCTTGCCGAGCAGGGCGATCACGTCGCCGGGCCGGGCCAGGGCCACCGCTTCGGCAATCGCCGCGCGCCGCCCGTCCACCTCCCGGACCTGGGCACCCGCGACCGACCGGGCGCCGGCGAGTACCTGCGCGCGGATCGCCGCCGGCTCCTCGGTACGCGGGTTGTCGTCGGTCACCAGTACCAGGTCGGCGCCCTGCGCAGCCGCCTGCCCCATCACCGGCCGCTTGCCGGTGTCCCGGTCGCCACCGGCCCCGATGACACAGATCAGCTGGGCGTCCCCGGCCCCGCGCAGCGCGGCGAGTACGGCCACGATCGCGTCCGGCTTGTGCGCGTAGTCCACGATGCCGGTGACCGGGCCGGGAGCTTGTACCCGCTCCAACCGCCCCGGTACCCCCGGACAGGCGGCCACCCCGACGGCGGCCACCTCCGGCTCCACCCCGACCGCCACCAGGCCGGCCAGGGCGAGCAGCGCGTTGGCCACGTTGTGCAGGCCGGGCAGGGCGACAGCAGCCTCCACCGAGATCCCGTGCGGCCCGAGCGCGGTGAACCGCTGCCCGTACCCGGTGGACTCGATCTCGATCGCGCGCCAGGAAGCGCCCGGGTCGCCCAGCGCCGAGTAGGTGATGCTGTCCGGCTTGCGCAGTACGCCAAGGGCTGGGTCGTCGTAGTTGAGTACCTCGTGCTCGCACCGCCCGTCGAAGAGCAGTGCCTTGGCCGCGAAGTACTCCTCCCGGCTGGCGTGGAAGTCCAGGTGGTCGGAGCCGAAGTTGGTGTACCCGCCGACTGCGAACCGGGTACCGCCGACCCGGTCCAGGGCGAGTGCGTGGCTGGACACCTCCATCGCCACCGCGCGTACCCCCTGCTCGACCGCGGCGGCGAAGAGCCCCTGCAGGTCGCTCGCCTCGGGAGTGGTCCGCTCGCTGGGTACGACGAGATCCGCCAGCCGGGTCTCCACGGTCCCGATCAGCCCCGGCTCGTACCCGGCGGCGCGCAACCCGGCTTCGATCAGGTAGGTGGTCGAGGTCTTGCCGGCGGTACCGGTGATCCCGATGATCGTCAGCTTCTCGGTCGGCCGGTCGTAGACGAGCGCCGCCGCCGGACCGAGCGCCGCCCGCGGATCGGCGACCAGCAGGGCCGGCAGCCCGACCTCGGCCGCCACCCGGGCACCGGTCTCGTCGCTGAGTACAGCCACCGCGCCGGCCGCCGCCGCAGCGGCGATGAAGCGGGCGCCGTGCGTCTTCGCGCCGGGCAGCGCCGCGAAAAGATCACCTTGAACGACCTGGTCGCTGGCGTGCGTGACGCCGCTGACCGCGAGCCCTACAGACGGCGGCTCGGCCAGCGCGGCGCCCAGCAGTTCGGCGAGATCGCCGAGTGGGCACGCGGGCACGGTCCGAGGACGCGGATAGCCGGGCACGGGCTCAGACCCTACCCAACAAACCCGTCCGCGCCGAGCAGGACATCACCGCTTCGACCCGCTGGTCATCCGGTTGTCACGAATGTCGGGGAATTTGTCCCGGTTGGCGGTACGTGGTAGTGGCCGAGCGTGAACGACATCAGGTCCTTGAACGCTGGTGCCGCAGCCTTGCCACCCTCGTCGCCACCGGGCGTGTACGCGAAGATCGCCACCACGTACCGGGGGGCGTCGGCGGGTGCCATGCCGATGAAGGAGGCGACGGTACCGGGGAGGTAGGTGCCGTCCGGGCCGACGAACTGGCCGGTACCGGTCTTGCCGGCCACCCGGTACCCGGGAATGGCGGCGCTGTGCCCGGTGCCGCCCGGTACCGTGAGCACCGCTTCCAGGTCCTGCCGCAGGATGCCCGCGTTCTGCGCACTCAGCACCTGGTGGGTGGCGCTGGCCGGGCACTGGGTGACCGTCCCGTCGGCGGCGATGGTCGAGTCGATCAGCCGCGGCGTCACGTACACCCCGTTGTTGGCGATCGTCGCGTAGACCGCCGCCATCTGCAGCGGAGTGGCCGACACACCGTCCCCGATGGGTACCGAGCCGTAGCTGGAGCCGCTCCACCCGTCCGGCTTCTGCAGCAGCCCGGGCGCCTCGTTCGGCATCCCCTCGTTGGTCGCCGAGCCCAGCCCGTAGAGGCGCTGGTAGTCGTAGATGATCTGCGGCTCCTTGTCGCCCATCAGGCTGCCGACGGTGATCGCCCCGACGTTGGACGAGTAGGCCAGGATCCCCGGGATGGTCAGCCGGGTACCGCAGTTCAGCGGGTGCGTGTCCCTGAACGTGGTACCGCCCCGGTTGATCGTCGGGCACACCGGCACGGTCGAGTTGGCGGTGAGGTACCCGGTCTGCAGCGCGGCGCCCAGCGTGACGACCTTGTGTACCGAGCCCGGATCGGCCACCGTCTGCGAGCAGTTGTCGGTCTGCTGGGCCGCGGTCGAGCCGTCCGGGTTGGCCGCGCTGTAGGTCGGGTAACTGGCCTGCGCCCGGATGTCGCCGGTCTTGATGTCCAGCACCACGGCGCAGGCCCAGGCGGCGTTCACCTTGGTCATCTGCTGCAGGAGGATCTGCTGGGCCATGAACTGCACGTCGCGGTCCACCGTCAGCTGCACCGAGCTACCCGGGTGCGCCGCCTTGACCTCCTCGTACCCGCCGGGGATCTGGGTACCCAGCGCGCCGTTGCCCACCTCGTACGTGCGCTGCCCGTCCACCCCGGCGAGCAGGCTGTCCTCGCTTGACTCCAGCCCCTGCTTGCCCAGCCCGTCGGCGCCGGTGTACCCGATCAGGTTGGCCGCCAGGTCGTTGCCCGGCTGTACCCGGATCTCGTCCCGGCCGACCCCGATGCCCTCGATGTTCAGCGCCGAGATCTTGTCCGCGTCGGCGATGCTGACCCCGCGCTTGAGGTACTCGAACTCGTCCTTGCTGCCGTCGTCGCGGGTCGTGCGGGTCAGCTTCGGCATCAGCTCGGAGACCGGGATGCCGAGCAGGTCCCGGAGTGCGATTACGGTCTGGTCGAGGTACTTGGCCTTGATCCGGGACGGGTCGGCGAACACGTACCGCGCCTCGACGCTCTGCGCCAGTACGTTGTGGTTCGCGTCGTAGATGGTGCCGCGCGGGGCGAAGAGCGTCTCCTTGGCCAGCCGGCTGGCCAGGCCGGTACGGGCGATCTGCCCGGCGTCGGTCATCTGCAGCGTCACCAGCCGGCCGGCGAGCAGCAGGAACAGCGCCATCACGAGGGCGGCGCCCAGGCGCAGCCGGCGGATCGGCTCACCGAGCCGGGGCGGGTGCCGGCGTACCACCCGGCGCAGCTTCGGTGGCTTGCCCGGGGGTACCCGCCCGCCGGCCCGTGCACTCCGGCCACCGGCCGCGGTCCGACCTGCGGTGCGCGTGGTGCCCGTGCGCGTGGTGCCTGTGCGGGTGCCCGTGCGGGTGCTGCCGGCGCGCGTGGCGGCCGGGCGGGGAGCGGCGCCCCAGCTGGCCGGGGCGCGGGTGGGAGTTGCCGAGCGGGCCGACTCGGCGGGGGCCGGTCGCGGCCGGGGCGGGTTGGGGCTGCGGTCCCGGGTACCGGCGCGGGCGCCCGGCTCCCGGACCAGCTCGAGTGCCGGCCGGAAGGAGTCCCGGGTGCGCTCGGCCGACTCGCGGACGGTACGCCCACGCGGGGTGTACCCACGCGCGTCCGAGATCGGGCTGCGTACCCCCTCGCGGCGCAGCCCCTCGCGGTCCTGTGCCTCGCGGCCTGCCCCCTCGCGGCCCCGCCCCTCACGGCGTAGTTGGATCGGCTCGCTGTTCTGACGAGCGCCACCGCGCCGGCCCGGATCGGCTCCGGTCGGCTCCCGGCGCGGTGGCTCGCTCGGCATTCGCCTGCTCCTCTTGCTGTACTCCGCTTGCTACGGACTGCTGGCCGGCTGCGTTACTGGCCGGTGCCGGTGCCGGTGCCGGTGCGTGCCGGTGCCGGTGCCGGACGCGCTCGGCGCACCGGAGGCCGGCTGCGGTACCCCGAGCACCCGGCCGTCCGGCAGCTTGATGAAGGCCGGGGTACCCGAGGGCACCAGGCCCAGCCGCCGGGCCGCCGCCGCCAGGCTGTTCGGCGACGACTGGTCGGCGATGTGCTGATCCAGCTCCTGCTCCTGGCGGTCCAGCGTGGCCTGCTGGGTACGCAGCTTGTCCAGCTGGAACGCGTTCTCGTTGATCTTGGTGTTGAGCACCAGGATGCCGAGTACGCCCAGCACGACAACAGCGAGTACCAGCGCCACGAACGGTGCCTTCGGCCCGGAGACCGGTACCGGCGGCGCCACCCGCAGCCGTGGCTTGCCCTCGGGCGTACCCCGCTCGGGCTCCCGGGCCGGTGCGGTGTCCCGCTCCGGGGCCAGCGCGTTCGCGCCCGCCACGGCGTACCCGATGTCGGGCGTGTCCCGCTCGGGCGCGCCCGGCCCGCTGCCCCGGCGGGTACGCGGCGGCGTACCCCGGTCGGCAAGTCCCGGGTTCCGACGCCCCGTCGCGGTCGAGTTCGTCATCATCCCTCCCCCTCGTTCTGCGGTCCCGGCAAGCCGGAACCCACGTCGCCGGTCCCCCCGGCAGCGCGTCCCACTCCTCCCGAGCCACCGCGCGGCGCGCGGTCGACCCGGTCCCGGCGACGGGTACCCCCACCCGTCCCGGGCTGGTGCAGTGCCGGCCCGGTGGCCGGCTTGATCCGCTCGACAGCACGCAGCTTCACCGAGGCGGCGCGCGGATTCGCCACCACCTCAGCCTCGGTCGGCGGCTCGGCACCGCGGCTGAGCAGCCGCAGCGTCGGGCCGGTACCGGGCAGCTCGACCGGCAGGTCCACCGGCCCCGTGCTGTGCGCCCGGGCGGCGAACGCCTGCTTGGTGATCCGGTCCTCCAGCGAGTGGTAGGACAGCACCACCATCCGGCCGCCCGGGACCAGCCGGTCCAGTGCCGCCGGCAGCGCCGCTTCCAGCGCCGCCAGCTCGCCGTTCACCTCGATCCGCAGCGCCTGGAAGGTGCGCTTGGCCGGGTGCCCGCCGGTACGCCGGGTGGCGGCCGGGATGGCGTCCCGAACCAGCTCCGCCAGGCGTGCGCTGGACGTGATCGGCTGCCTGGTGCGCTCCCGGACGATCGCCGAGGCGACCCGGGGAGCGAACCGCTCCTCGCCGTAGACCCGCAGGATCCGGGCCAGGTCACCGGCGGAGTACCCGTTCACCACGTCGGTGGCGGTGACTCCGCGGCTCTGGTCCATCCGCATGTCCAGCGGCGCGTCCTGGGCGTAGGCGAACCCACGCTCCGCCTCGTCGAGTTGCAGTGACGAGACCCCGAGGTCGAACAGCGCCCCGTCGATCCGGGCGTAGCCCAGCTCGTCGAGTACCTCGGGCAGTTCGTCGTAGACGGCGTGCACGAGGTGGATCCGGTCGGCGTACCCCGCCAGCCGCTCCCCGGCCAGGCGCAGTGCCTGCGGATCGCGGTCCAGCCCGACCAGTACCAGCCGTTCGTGGGCGCGCAGTACGGCTTCGGCGTGCCCGCCGAGGCCGAGCGTCGCGTCCAGGTACACCGCGTCCCGACCGTCCTGGCCGGGTGCGGACAGCGCGGGGTCCAGCAGCTCGAGACAGCGCTCGAGCAGCACGGGTACGTGCCGTGCCGGCATCGCCAGACCCCCTTGCCGCCAGGTACCGGTGGAAGATTCGCGGCCACCACCGGCCCCCTGTACACCTCCGCCGCCCGTACCGTCGGATCCCCATCCGCTCCGCCTCCCTGACACCGGGGAAGGTGTGTCAGGACGGCGAGCGGGTGGAGATCCCGCGGTACGGGCGGCGGTCCGCCCTTCGCTGCGCGCAGCGCCCTAGTGGCCGCCAGGCAGCACCCCCTCCGTGATGTCGGCGTAGTCGCCCTCACTGTCGGAGAGGAAGCTTTCCCAGGCCTGCTTGTCCCAGATCTCCACGCGGGTGTGCGCGCCGATGACCACCAGCTCGCGATCCAGCCCCGCGTATTCGCGCAGGTGGCTCGGGATGGTTACCCGGCCCTGCTTGTCGGGGACCTCGTCGTGGGCGCCGGCGAAGAAGACCCGGCTGTAGGCGCGGGCCGCCTTGTTGGTCACCGGGGCTGCTGCCAGCGCGTCCGCCTGCCGTTGGAACTCGGCGTTCGGGAACACGTAGAGGCAGTGCTCCTGTCCCTTGGTGATCACGACACCTCCCGCCAACTCATCCCGGAACTTCGCGGGGAGTATCAAGCGGCCCTTGTCGTCGAGGCGCGGCGTATGGGTGCCCAGAAACACGTGCCCCCACCCCCCTGCATCCCGACCCCCCGGGACCGGCTGAGCCTCCCAGCCCTGCCATTGCGCCCCACTGTACTCCACTTCCCTCCACCGTCAACGAAAATTGGCCTGATCGCGGCCGCACCAGCACGTAACAGCCCAGCTCACCGGCGTGTCGCCGGCGTGGAGGGCGGTGCGGCCAGCGATTCGACAGGTCCAATCAAAAATCCGACATTCGACGCGGTACGCCCTCGGCGCACCCGTTCCCAGCGCCGCACGCGATACGGCGTGGGCGCCGACGGTGACCCGTGGAGCGAAGTGGAGGTCCTCGGGGCGGCGGTGTTGCTCAGCCGAGCAGATCGAGGGCGGCGGTGGTGGGCTGGCCGGCCCAGCGGCTGGGGAAGGCGTCGACCAGCCGCCAGCCGGCCCGGGACAGGTCCCGCTGCCGCTCCAGATGGGCTGCCACCCCGTCCGGGTGCACCGCGCAGATCAGTCCGACCGCGCTGTCTGCCTCGCCCAGACACAGGTCCACCTGCCAGCGCCCGACCGGGTAGCCGGCCCGGACCAGCCCGCCCGCCTTGGTCAGCTCAGCCGCCAACCGGGTGGACCAGCCGGTAGCCGCAGTCGCGCCCGGCTCGGCCGAGGGCTCGGCGAGCGGGTCCGCACTGTAGGTCAGGTAGTCGGCGATCAACCCCGAGCCGCCGGAGGACAGCGAGGTCACCATGACCATCCGCTCGCGGGCGCGGGTGACCAGCACGTTGAACAGGTTCGGCTCGGTCACGAAGCGCCGCCGGCCGGCCGCGTCCCCGTCCACCAGGCCGAGCGAGGCGACCACGGTCGGCGCCTCGCTGCCCTGGAACGCGTGGACCGTACCGACCCGCAGGCGCAGCCGCTCGATCTCGCCGACCGGGTACGCGGCCAGCAGCGCCGACTCCAGTGCCTCGGCCTGCGCCCGGAACGGCGAGATCACCGCGATGCCGACCCGCCCCTGACCGGCCAGCTCCTTGACCACGTCGAGTACCGCCTCGACCTCCGCCGCGTTCACCCCGTCCGCCACCGTGCCGGCGACCCGGACGACATCGATCACGTCCGCCGTGTCGGTACGCGGGTGCCGGGTGGCCAGCGAGATCCGTCCGTTGTAGAAGCGCCGGGCGGAGAAGCCAATCAGCTGCGGTACGCCCCGGTGGTGCTCGGCCAGCCAGGTGACCGGGGCGGCGCCGGTGGCCAGGTCGTACGCGCTGACCCGGCGGACGTCCACCCGCTCGTCCAGCCCGTACGTACGCAGCGTGCCGGCGACATCGACGTCGGCCACGAACGAGACGAACCGCAGTTGCCGCGGGTCACCGGCGACCAGTGCGCGCTTCGCGCGGGCGAGTACTGGCGCGGCGCGTACCTGGTCCACGTGCGCCGCCTCGTCGAGGATCACCAGGTCGAACAGGCCGGGTACCGGCGGCAGCAGGTCCTCGACGTCGGTGACGGTACCGACCCACAGCGGCAGTGCCCGGGTCAGCGCAGGTCCGGACATCCCGGCGAGCAGTTGCCGGCGCTTGGCTCGACCGGCGCGCAGGGCGGTGGCCAGCGCGGCGGCGCTCTGCCTGGCCTCCCGGCTCCACCGCCGGGCGCTGCCGGCCCGGTGCCGGACCGCCTGCCCGAGCGCGCCGGCCAGGGCGTCTTCGGCGCTCGCCAGCGCGGCCCAGCTGGCCCGCAGGTCGGTACCCCCGCCGCTGGCGAGTTCACCGGCTGCCCGTACGCAGCGGGCCGCCTGCACTGCCGTTCTTATCCGGGGCAGTTCGGTACCGGCGACCACGCCGAACTTGGCGGCGAGGCGGCGCCGGGCATACCAGGCGCGCAGCCGGCTCCACCCACCCGGGCTGCCGGGCAGGTCCACGGTCGTCCGCCAAGGCGGTCGCTGCGGACAGGTCGGCGTCGAGGGTGAACAGGCCGGGCGCGTCCGACTGGAGCGCGGGCAGCAGCGGCTGCCACTCCTCCAGTGCCACGGCGCGCGCCTCGCGGGTCAGCGCGGCGCTGATGCTTTCGGTGAGGGCCCGTACCCGTTCACTCGCCTGGTCGACGGCCAGCCGGTCGGCCCGCAGGGTGGCGTCGTCCACCCCCGCGGTCAGGCCGGCGCCCAGCTCGGTGGCGATGGCGGCGCGCCGCTCGGCGTCCCCGAACACCACCGGTACCGGCCCCGGATAGCGCTCCAGCAGCTCGGCGAGTACCTGTGCGGCAGCCCCTGACTGGGTCGCCACCAGCACCGAGCCGCCCCGGTCGACCACCTCGATCGCGGCCGCCACCAGAGCGTGGCTCTTGCCGCAGCCGGGCGGCCCGGAGACCACGGTGAGCGGCTCGGTGCGCGCGCGGGCGACCACCTCGCGCTGGGCCGCGGTCAACGGCAGCGGCGAACGAACCGAAGCCGGCCGAGTGGTTTCGACCGGATTCGGGTCGTCTGTGTAGATCCGGCCCAGCGCCGTGTCCCGCAGCCCCGGGCGAGCGGCCCAGCTCAGCAGGGCGTCCCGCAGCCCGCCGGTAACCCCGTCCCGCTCCAGGTACAGCCCAGCCTGGGCGACCACCATCAGCCCGTCCACCGGCAGCGGCTCGGCCTCGGCGCGCACCCCGGTGACCGGCAGACCGGCGGCGAGCGCGGCGGCGCGCAGCCAGGCGGCGGTACCGAAGGCGGTCAACCAGCCGGGTGTACCCAGCCCGGGCGCCCCGGCAAGGTCGGTGGCCGTGGTGGCGTCGGTCACCAGCGATGTCACGTCCAGATCGCCGGCCGGCACGACGCGGTACCGGCCGCGGTGGCGCTCCAGCCGGACGGCCTCGGAGAGCAGCGGCGCGCGTACCTTCCGGACGGCTCCGTCGACGGTGGCGGTACCCACCACGAAGCCCAGTCCCCGGCGCAGCAGCCGCTCCTCGTGGTGCAGGGCATCCAGTGCTGCCAACCGATCCAGCACCCGTCCGCGCGGTGCGGAGTCCGGCTCGGCGAGCCAGGCGAGGGTACGCCCGCCCCGGGTCACGTCGAGGTCGCGCTCGGCGCTGGCTGGGGCCAGGTCGGCGAGCGCGGCCAGTACACCGGAGGGCTCCATCGCCGCCCGAGGCTAGCAAGCCGGTACCCGGCCGGCTGTCCCCGGCGAACCGGACAGAACAGCCGACCCGGGTGGGTAATCGGGCGCCGCGACGGCTGGCCAGGCTCGCCCGATCCGTTAACCTTGCCTGCGTGACGACGAGCAAGCCACTCCGGGCCAAACTCGCCACCTCTGTCTCCAAGGGCGCGGCCGCGCTGTCCCGGGCGACCGGGCGGGGCGACGGTGCCGTCATCGGCGGCCGGCTGGGCCTCATGATCGACCCCGATCTCCTGGCCCACCTGGCGGCCGGTCGACAGATCGCGCTCATCTCGGGTACCAACGGCAAGACCACCACCACCCGGCTCACGGCTGCCGCGATGGGCGTACTGGGCGAGGTGGCCACCAACTCGCTGGGCGCCAACATGCCGACCGGGCACACCTCCGCGCTGGCCAAGGCCGGTGACACGCCCTTCGCCGTACTGGAGACCGACGAGCACTACCTGCCGCAGGTACTCGCCGCCACCCACCCGCGGGTTGTCGCGCTGCTCAACCTGAGCCGCGACCAGCTCGACCGGGCCAAGGAAGTCGCCATGATGGCCCAGCTCTGGCGGGACACGCTGCGCGGCGTGGACGTGCAGCTGGTCGCCAATGCCGATGACCCGATGGTCACCTGGGCGGCCCGCGACTCTGCCAAGGTCACCTGGGTGGCCGCCGGCCAGCGCTGGCACGACGACTCGTGGGTCTGCCCCGAGTGCGGCGGCGCCATCGCCCGGGGTCCGGCCGCCGACGGCGAGCCGGCGCTCGCCGGAGCATCCCGGTCGGCCGAGAGCCAGCCGGCCGAGAGCCAGCTGGTGACCACCGAACCAGGGGTACCCGAGCTGGCCTCCGGTGGCGGCGAACCCGACCTCGACTGGTACTGCACGCAGTGCGACCTGCGCCGGCCGGTACCGACATGGACGCTCGACGACGAGGCGGTGCTCGGGCCGGATGGCCGCCGGTACCCCCTGGATCTGCAGCTCCCCGGCCGGGTGAACCGCGCGAACGCGGCGACCGCGCTGGCCGTCGCGGCGGTTTTCGGGGTCGACCCGGCGGCCGCGCTGCCCCGGCTGGCCCAGGTCACCTCGATCGCCGGCCGGTACGCCCAGGTCGACCGCGACGGGCGCAACATCCGGCTGCTGCTGGCCAAGAACCCGGCCGGCTGGCTGGAGGCGTTCGACATGGCCGAGCAGGCGCCGACGCTGCTCTCCATCAACGCGCGCGACCCCGACGGGCTGGACACCTCCTGGCTCTTCGACGTCGACTTCTCCGCCCTCGCCGGCCGCCAGGTGCTGATCACCGGCGACCGCGCCTACGACCTCGCCGTCCGGCTGGAGGTCAACGAGGTGCCTTTCCAGCACGTCACCTCGTTCGGCGCGGCGGTCGCGGCCACCCCGGCCGGCCGGCTGGAAGTGATCGCGAACTACACCGCGTTCCAGGACATCCGAGCGGAGCTCGACCGTGTCAACTGACCTGACCCCGGTGGACAGCGCGGCGCCGGCACCCATCACGGTGCCGCCGGCCGCCCCCGTCTCCCCCGCCGTCCCGGACGTGCCCCCGGTACCGGCCCCCGCGCCGGCCCCGCCCGACGCCCCGGTCTCGCCCGCTGTCCCGGCGCCTGTCTCACCAGCTGTGCCGGCACCGGTGTCACCCGCCGTGCCCGCCCCCGTTTCGCCGGCAGTTCCCGTCCCGATCTCGCCGGCTGTGCCGGTCGAGCCCGCTGTGCCGGCCGAGCCTGTCGTGCCGGCAGCCGCTCCGACCGCGCCCGGGTATCCAGCAGCCGTTCCGTCGGAAGCGTCCGGCACCACCTCGGCAGCGCCGGCGGTACCGGTCGTGGTGCCGGTCGACTCGGACCGCGAGCCGCTGCCCGCGCCGCGCCGCGCCGACCGCGGACCTTCGGCGCTGCGGATCGTGTGGGTCTACCCCGACCTGCTCTCCACCTACGGCGACCGCGGCAACCTGCTGATCCTGGCCCGCCGGGCGGCGCTGCGCGGGCTGCCGGTCGAGGCCGTCGAGGTGCGCTCCGACCAGGCGGTACCGCAGACCGGCGACATCTACCTGCTCGGGGGCGGCGAGGACGGGCCGCAGGCGCTGGCCGCGGAGCGGCTGATCGCCGACGGTGGCCTGAACCGGGCGGCCGACCGGCGCGCGGTGGTCTTCGCCGTCTGCGCGGGGTACCAGCTGCTCGGCTCCGAGTTCTTCGCGAAGGGCCAGAAGTACCCGGGCCTGGAGCTGCTGGACATCTCCTCCGACCGGGGACCCACCCGCGCCGTCGGTGAGCTGGCTGGCGAGATCGATGCCGAGCTGGGCGTACCCATGCTCACCGGGTTCGAGAACCACGGCGGGCGTACCCACGTCGGCCCCGGTGCCCGCCCGCTCGCCCGGGTCACGGTCGGCATCGGCAACGACGGTACGACCGAGGGCGCCTACGCCGGCAGCGTGCTCGGCACCTACTCGCACGGACCCGCGCTCTCCCGCAACCCGGCCATCGCCGACCTGCTGCTGCGCTGGGCAACCGGGCTGGACGAACTCGACCCGCTGGACGACACCTGGTCCAACCTTCTGCGCGCCGACCGGCTGCGCGGCGCACGCGTCGCCGCCGGGAAGACCGGATGAGCCGCGAGCCCGGCAAGCTGCGCCGTACCACGGTGCTGCGGGCCGCAACGCTGCCGCTACTGATCATCGGACTGGCGATCGCCGGCTGGCAGCTGCCGGTCCGGGAACTGGCCAGCCAGGCCAGCCACATCGGACCGGCGTTGGCGATCGCGGCCGGCGCGGCACTGATGCTCGCGCTGGTACCCCGGACGGTGGTCTCGCTGGCCTGCGGCGCCCTGTTCGGTACCGCACTGGGCGCCGGCTGTGCCCTGCTCGCCGCGGTGGCTGGAGCTGGACTCGCGTTCGGCATCGGCCGGCTGCTCGGCCGGGACTTCATCGAGCAGCGTGCCCGGGGCCGGCTGGCGAAGGCGGACGGCTGGCTGCGCAAGCGCGGGCTGCTGTCGGTACTCGTCGTACGGATGCTGCCGATCGCGCCGTACGGGCTGGTCAGCTACGCGTACGGGGCCAGCGGTACGCGTACCCACCACTACTTCGGCGGTACCTTTCTGGGTGCCCTGCCGTCCGCCGTCACGTACGCCGCGATCGGGGCGGCAGCGGGCGCGGCCGGCGGCTTCAACCCGCTCACGCTCATCCCGGCCGGCCTGAGCCTGGGCATCTCGCTGACCGCCGGCTGGTGGTGGAAGCGCAGCTCGGCACGGGCCGCAGCGCCCCGGCCGGTCGCCGCACTCCCCACCCCGCTCACGCCCGCCGCAACCGGCTGACCGGAGCCTCCCTCCAAACCGCCACCCGCAGGCGTCTGTAGCGGTGGGAGGTGCGGTGACCCGGTCATCTGCTCGCGATGCATTCGAGGAGTTCGTGCGCGCCCGCACGGGCGCACTCGGCGCAACCGCGTACCTGCTGACCGGCAACCGGCACGATGCCGAGGACCTGTTGCAGACGGCGTTGAGTCGGGCGGCGACCCGCTGGGAACGGCTGGACGACCCCGAGGCGTACGTCCGCCGCGTCCTGTACACCCAGGCCGTGTCGGGGTGGCGCGCCCGGCTGCGCCGCCCGCTGGAGCGGCTCGGTCACGAACCGCCACCGGCCATTGCTCCGGGCGTGGAGGTGGAGACAAGGGTGGTACTCGACCAGGCACTACGTCGGCTCACCCCGCGCCAGCGCGCCGTACTGGTACTGCGCTTCTACGAGGACCGCACCGAGTCGCAGGCGGCTGCGCTCCTCGGCTGCTCGCTCGGCACCGTGAAGAGCCAGACCCGGCACGCGCTGGCTCGGCTACGGGTACTCAGCCCGGAGCTGGCCGAGCTGGTCGGCGCGCCCGCTGCGGAACAGGCGGGGAACCGGTGACCGGCCGGTCGCACGAGACGCTGCGCGAGGCCCTGCGGGAGACGGCCGCCTCGGCGCCACTACTGGCGGTACCCGCGGATCTGTTCACCCGCGCCCGGCGGGTGTACCGCTGGCGCCAGGTGGCCGCCCTGGCCGCGACGGTGGCCGTGGTGGCCCTGCTGGTTTTCGGGGCGTACCCCCGGCTGGGCAGCGACCGCGTCCAGCCGGCGCAGCCCGGACCGTCGGCGCTGCCCACCCGCCTGGCCGACGCGCCGCGATGGACGGCGCAGCTGCCGGATGCTCCGGTCGGTCAGGCCGTGGCCGTGTTCGCCGGGCAGACAAGCGACGAGGGTCTACGGGGCGAGCACTTCCCGTTGACTGTGGTCGGGGCGGCCGACGAGTACCGGATCTACCAGCGTCCCGAGTGGACGACGGCGTCGTTCTACACGCCGACCTTCCTGCTCTCCCCCGACGGCCGGTACCTGCTGATGGCGCACTGGCTCGGTGACGCCCCCGAGGACCAGCGCACCCGGCTACTCGACCTGCGCACCGGCACGACCCGGGAGTTGACCGGGGGTACCCCGCTCGCCTGGTCCCCGGACGGCTCGCGGGCGATCCTGGTCAGCACGGAGTTCGGCGTGTCCGGCCACGGCCTCGCCACGCTCACGGTGGTGACCGTGCCGGACGGCCGGGCCGACCGGTCGGTGATCCTGGCCGAATCGAGCCACTCCGACTCGGCGACGGCAGCGCTGTCGCTCGACAATTCGTCGCTGGTCGTCCAGATCGGCAGCACCGTACAACTATTCCGCGGTACCCAGGTCGTGTGGCGGAGCAGCGTGCCGGACGGCTTCCTGGCCGGACCGGCGGCGTTCACCCCGGACGGGAACATCGTGCAGCTTGCGTTCACCGGTGCGCTGACGGCGCTGGACGGGGCGACCGGGCAGCCGCTCACCGGGCCGGCGTACCCGGCACTGCCGAGGATGCGGGCCGACGTCCCGCCGACGGCCTGGCTGATCGGGTGGCGGGACGACGTACCCATCGTGGTGTACGGGTCGCAGCTGCTGCTCATGACCGATCCGATCACCGTGCTGATCCGCGCCCCGGACGACACCGGCGAGCTGCAGATCGCCACCGACCTGGTCAACCAGCCCACGCGGATACCCGGACCACCCCGGCCGGGGCCGTTCCTCGTGCGGTACCGCACGCTGCTGTTGGCCGGGCTGGTGGGACTGGCCGGGCTGGCCCTGCTCCTCGTCATGGTCCGGGTCGCCGGGCGGGCGCGTCGCCGGCTCACGGCCTGGCTCGACACCGACGACGGGGCACGCCGGCAGGGTCGGTCCAGGGAGGACGAGGAGTACTGGGGCTGACGGGCCGGGAGACCGGCCGGAGACGACGGTGGCGTTCGCGACCGGCACCCCACCGCTCGCGAACGCCACCGCACTTGTCCAGAACCTGCCTCGTACGGTCGGGACCAGCAGGGCCAACGCTGCGACCGTCGAGGCAGAACCCGGACCCGGATCGCGGCGGCCGTCCTCCGCCGCGAACCTGGGATGAGGTCGTCCCCACCTTGCATCCCATGGAGCAAGCTCTTTCCTGACAACCAGAGTGGCGCGGGATGGCCGTGGGTTCAACAGGGGTACAGGAGATTTAACCGGCCCGACCCAGACTTGGTACGCCCGGGCCGGGCCGACCACGCCAAGCCGACCACTCCGACGGGAGTACCGGCTACACCACCACGCTGACCATCCGGCCGGGTACCACGATGACCTTCTTCGGCTCGCGACCCTCCAGTGCCCCGGCGACCTCGGCCACCGCGGCGGCCCGGACAACGTCCTCGGCCGCGTCCGCGGGTACCTCGATCCGGCCGCGTACCTTGCCGTTGACCTGCACGGGTAGGTCACCGACTCGGCGACCAGCAGCGCCGGATCGGCCTTCGGGAAGTCGACGTAGGCCAGCGAGTCCTGGTGGCCCAGCCGCTGCCACAGCTCCTCGGCCAGGTGCGGGGCGAACGGCGAGGTCATCAGGATCAGTGGCTCGGCGACCTCCCGGGGCGTCGCCTCGGCGGAGACGCCGGTGACCCGGTTGGTCAGCTCGATCAGCTTGGCGATGGCCGTGTTGAACCGCATCGCCTCGATGTCGACGCGTACGCCGTCGATCGTGCGGTGCAGCAGCCGCCGGCTGTCGACGTCCAGCTCGCCGTCACCGACCCGGACAGCGCCGGTCTGTTCGTCGATGACCAGCCGCCAGACCCGCTGCAGGAACCGCTGGGCACCGACGACCGCCCGGGTGTCCCAGGGCCGGGAGACCTCCAGCGGCCCCATCGACATCTCGTAGACCCGGAACGTGTCGGCGCCGTAGCGCTCGCACATCTCGTCGGGGGTCACCACGTTGCGCAGCGACTTGCCCATCTTGCCGTACTCCCGGTTGACCCGGTTACCGTTCCACTCGTAGTGGCCGTCGACCTCGACAACCTCCTCGGCGGGTACGTACGCGCCGCGCGAGTCGGTGTAGGCGTACGCCTGGATGTAGCCCTGGTTGAACAGCTGGCGGAACGGTTCGAAGCTGCTCACGTGGCCCAGGTCGTACAGCACCTTGTGCCAGAAGCGGGCGTACAGCAGGTGCAGCACGGCGTGCTCGACACCGCCGACGTACATGTCGACGCCACCGCAGTCACCCGGGTGCTGTGGCCCCATCCAGTACGCCTCGTTGGCCGGGTCGACGAACTTCTCCGAGTTGTGCGGGTCCAGGTAGCGCAGCTCGTACCAGGACGAACCGGCCCACTGCGGCATGACGTTCGTCTCCCGCGTGTACCGCTTCGGCCCGGGGCCCACACCAAAACCACTCAGATCCAGCTCCACCTCGACCCAGTCCCGGTTGCGCGACAGCGGCGTCTCCGGAGTGGAGTTGGCGTCCATCGGGTCGAACGTCTTCGGCGAGAAGTCGGCCACCTCGGGCAGCTCGACCGGCAGCAGCGCCTCGGGGACAGCCACCGGCAGCCCGGTCTCGTCGTAGATGATCGGGAACGGCTCGCCCCAGTACCGCTGCCGGCTGAACAGCCAGTCGCGCAGCCGGTAGGTGACGGCGCCCTGGCCGACCCGGTGCTCCTCCAGCCACGCGATGATCGCGGCCTTCGCGGCCACCACGTCCATGCCGTCCAGGCTGATCCCCAGCGTCGGGTTGGCCGAGTTGATCGCCGGTCCCTGGCCGGTGTAGGCCTTCCCGGCAAACCCTTCGGTCGGCTGCACGGTACGGATGATCGGCAGGTCGTAGACCTCGGCGAACTCCCAGTCCCGCTCGTCCTGGCCGGGGACGGCCATGATCGCGCCGGTACCGTAGCCGGCCAGTACGTAGTCGGCGATGAAGATCGGGATCTCCGCGCCGTTGACCGGGTTGGTGGCGTACGCGCCGGTGAAGACGCCGGTCTTGGCCTTCGCGTCGGCCTGCCGCTCCACGTCGGACTTGGCCGCGGCGAACGTCCGGTAGGCCGCGACCGCCGCCGCCGGCGTGTCGTGCCCACCTGTCCAGGCCGCCTTGGTACCCGCCGGCCACACCGCCGGGACCAGCTCGTCGACCAGCTCGTGCTCGGGTGCGGCGACCATGTAGGTGGCCCCGAACAGGGTGTCCGGTCGGGTGGTGAACACGCGCAGCGGACCGGCCGAGGTCGGGAAGTCGATGTGCGCGCCGGTGGAGCGCCCCACCCAGTTGCGCTGCATCAGCTTGACCGACTCCGGCCAGTTCAGCGTGTCCAGGTCCTCGACCAGCCGGTCACAGTAGGCGGTGATCCGCATCATCCACTGCTTCAGGTTGCGCTTGAAGACCGGGAAGTTGCCACGCTCGGTACGCCCGTCCGGGGTGATCTCCTCGTTGGCCACCACGGTGCCCAGCCCCGGCGACCAGTTCACCGGCGCTTCGCTGATGTAGGCCAGCCGGTACCCGTCGATGATGCGGCGCTGTTCGACGCCGGTCAGCTCGCCCCACGGGCGGCCGTCCGGGGTCTCCCGCTCGCCGGTCTCGTACGCCCCGATCAGCGTGTCGATCGGGCGCGCCTTCTGTACCGAGGGGTCGTACCACGAGTTGAAGATCTGCAGGAAGATCCACTGGGTCCACTTGTAGTAGTCGACGTCGGTGGTGGCCACGCTGCGCCGGTTGTCGTAGGCCAGCCCCAGGCGACGTAGCTGGCTGCGGTACCGCTCGACGTTCTCCTCGGTGGTCTTGCGCGGGTGCGTACCGGTCTGCACGGCGTACTGCTCGGCGGGCAGCCCGAAGGCGTCGAAGCCCATCGGGTGCAGCACGTTGTACCCGGCCATCCGGAAGTACCGCGTGTAGCAGTCGGTACCGATGTACCCCAGCGGGTGCCCGACGTGCAGGCCGGAGCCGGACGGGTACGGGAACATGTCCTGCACGTGCAGCTTCGGTGCGCCAGCGCGCGGATGGGTGGGGTCGGCCAGTGGACCGACCGGGTTGGGGGCGTTGAAGGTGCCCTCCTCCTCCCAGCGGTCCTGCCAGCTCACCTCGATCCGGCCGGCCAGCTCTGCGGTGTACCGGAACGGAGGGGTATCGGTAGGCGCGTTCTCAGTCATGTCTCCACCTCGGGTCGCGGGCCAACTTCTGTGCTCAATCGGGCATGAAAAAACCCCTCGCGCAGGAGGGGTCGCCGTGCTGTCGTGCGTAGTGGCCGGGGTCAGCGTCGCTACGTCAGCACGGCCCGCCAAGAAGCCGGTAGGCCCGGGTCATGCTCCGCATCATACCCCCGCCCGTCCCGCGGTACCCGTCTGTATCGGCCGTACCCGACATCGACGCGCCGCCGCTGTGCCAAATCCGGACGGATCAGGCCGGGTATTCGCGCCGGGCTGACTCACGAAGCCGGTGGCAAGTTGCCTCGGGCGGCGCGATTTGCCGGAATGGCGCGACCTCCCAGCCGACCGCATCGATAACGTGTACCAAATGACCCACTCGGCGGGGCACAAATAGCCGACTAGCCTGAGAAGATGCCAGTGGCCCGCTGATCGAACCCGATCGGCGGGTAGACCGTAGGTCCATATCGGCGGGGTGCGTTTCCCCACCCCGCAACCAGCCGCGCGTGACCGCCCGCGCGGGGAGGACGAGGAGGAAGCCCGTGACCGTCCCACGCACGGCGGGCGATCTGGGCGCGCCCATGCCGGCGCACGAGTTCGCCACCGCCACCAGCGCGATCGTCGAGAACATCGAGCAGGTCATCGAGGGGAAGCAGGCCACCATCCGGCTCGCCCTCGCGGTACTGCTCGCCGAGGGGCACCTGCTCATCGAGGACGTACCCGGCGTCGGCAAGACCAAGCTCGCCAAGGCGCTGGCCAAGTCGATCGACTGCACGGTACGCCGCATCCAGTTCACGCCGGACCTGCTGCCCAGCGACGTCACCGGCGTCTCCGTCTACAACCAGGAGACCCGCGACTTCGAGTTCAAGCCGGGCGCGGTGTTCGCCAACATCGTCGTCGGTGACGAGATCAACCGGGCCTCGCCGAAGACCCAGTCGGCGCTGCTGGAGTCCATGGAGGAGCGGCAGGTCACCGTCGACGGCGTGACCTACCTGCTGCAGACGCCGTTCATGGTGGTCGCCACGCAGAACCCGATCGAGATGGAGGGCACCTACCCGCTGCCCGAGGCGCAGCGCGACCGGTTCACCGCGCGCATCGCCATGGGCTACCCGGACGCCGGTGCCGAGCTGGCCATGCTGGACGTACACGGTGGCGAGGACCCGCTGGTCAACCTGACCGCCGTGTGTACCGCCGCGGTGGTCCGCCGGCTCATCGCCACCTGCCGCGACATCCACGTGGCCGACGCCGTGAAGCAGTACGCGGTAACCCTGGTCAACGCCACTCGCGAGTCCCCTGACCTGCGGCTGGGCGCCTCCCCTCGGGCCACCCTGCAGCTGCTGCGCACGGCCCGCGCGGTGGCCGCGCTGGAAGGGCGCGACTACGTGCTCCCGGACGACCTGCAGACGCTGGCCGTACCCGTCCTGGCGCACCGGATCATCCCGACCGCCGAAGCGCAGCTGGCCCGGCGTACCACCGATTCGATCATCGCGGAGCTGATCCACCGGCTGCCGCTGCCCAACGACCGGCAGCCGCGCTCGCCCTACGACACGCGTACCGGCCGGCAGGCCGGCCCGATCCGCGACGCCCAGCCCCCCTACGACCGGCGGCACTAGCCATGCGCGAAGGGCTGCACGGCCTCACCACCCGGGGCAAATCCTTCCTGGCCGCCGGGATCGCGGTCGCCATCGTGGCCTTCGTACTCGGCGAGCGGGACCTGCTCCGGCTGGCCATCCTGCTCGGTGCCCTGCCGCTGCTGGCCGCCTCCTACGTGGGCCGCTCCCGCTACCGGCTGGCCTGCGCCCGCACCCTGGATCCGCACCGCACCCAGGTGGGCGCGAACGCCCGGGTGGTACTGCGCCTGCAGAACCTCTCCGGCCTGCCGACCGGCACGCTGCTGCTGGAGGACCGGCTGCCGTACGCGCTGGGCAGCCGGCCCCGGCTGGTGCTGGAGCGGCTCGGCCGGCACCAGGCCAGCTCGGTGGCGTACACGGTGCGGGCCGACGTGCGTGGGCGCTACGAGGTGGGACCGCTGGTGGTACGGCTGACCGACCCGTTCGGGCTGTGCGAGATGACCCGCTCGTTCCCCACCGTCGACCACCTGACCGTGACGCCGGTGGTACAGCCGCTGCCGGCCGCCCGGCTGACCGGCGAGTACGCCGGCTCCGGGGACTCGCGGGCCCGTTCGGTTGCCGTCCACGGCGACGACGACGCGGCCACCCGGGAGTACCGGCACGGCGACGACCTGCGCCGGGTGCACTGGCGCTCCACCGCGCGTACCGGCGAGTTGATGGTGCGCCGTGAGGAGCAGCCCTGGGAGAGCCGGGCGACGCTTGTCCTCGACACGCGCAGCAGCGGACACCGGGGCGAGGGGCCGACGGCCAGCTTCGAGTGGGCCGTCTCGGCGGTCGCCAGCATGGCCGTCCACCTGCGCCAGTACGGCTACAAGCTGCGGAT
Source organism: uncultured Actinomycetota bacterium (assembly GCA_963850915.1). Taxonomy (GTDB): domain Bacteria; phylum Actinomycetota; class Actinomycetes; order Mycobacteriales; family Micromonosporaceae; genus CAVTWH01. The sequence continues at coordinate 141,389 of CAWKND010000014.1, read as the reverse complement.
GGTCACCGGTAGCGGCATCGACGTGGACGCCACCGAGATCGACGGCGACGGGCTGCTGCTGGATTACCTCGCCGAGGTACGCCCGGAGCCGCGCGCCGACATCGCCCACCTGGTCGACCGGGTCCGGCGGCGCACCGACGGCGGACTGATCATCGGCGTGTTCGGCATGCTCAGCCCGGCCGAGGCCGAACTGCTGGGCGCGCTGCGCGCCAACAACGCCACCTGCATCGGCATGCTGATCGACACCAGTTCCTGGCTGCACCTGCCGGAGGAGGCGCGGGCCGAGGCCGACCGGGTACATGGCAGCACCGCCCTGGCGATGCTGCACAGCGGCTGGCGGGTCAGCAGCGTACGCCACGGCGACCGGCTGGCCGGGCTGTGGCCGCAGGCCGGCAAGGGTACCCAGGGCTTCGCGTGGCGGGCGGCGATGGCCGAGACGGTGAGCATGGGCGGAGGTACCAGGTGAACCCCCGGCACCGCACCAGCCTGGTCGCCGGCGCGGCCACCCTGCTCTCGACGGCGCCGCTGGCGACCGTGTTCGACAAGTGGACCTGGGCCATCGACGTGGTCTTCGCCGTCGCGGCGGTGGTCGGCGCGGCGATGCTGGCCCGCCAGCTGCGCGCTCCGATCTGGGCCCAGCTGGTCTCCATGACGGCCGCGTTGACCGTTATGGTCACCTGGTTCTTCGGCGGCGGGACGGCGCTGGGCGGCACCATCCCGACGCTGGCGACCCTGCGCCACTGGGGCACCCTGGTCAACTCCGCCGGCCAGGACATCCGTGACCTGGCGGTGCCGGTACCCGATCGGCAGAGCCTGCTCTTCCTGGCCATGGCCGGGGTGGGCCTGGTCGCCATCGTGATCGACCTGTGCGTCGTCGGGCTGCGCCGACCGGCCCTGGCCGGCATGGCCATGCTGCCGCTCTACTCCATCCCGGTGATGGTGCACACCGACGGCGTGATGTTCCTGAGCTTCGCGGTCGCGGCCAGCGGCTACCTGTGGCTGCTCGGTACCGACAACGTGGAGCGGGTACGCCGCTTCGGGCGGCGGTTCACCGGCGACGGGCGCGACGTCGACATGTGGGAGCCCTCGCCGCTGGCCGCGGCCGGCCGGCGGCTCGCCGTGGTCGGCGTGCTGGCCGCGATCCTGCTGCCGCTGGCCATCCCCGGACTCGGTGGCGGCCTGCTCGGCCAGTTCGGTGTCGGGGTCGGTGGGGACGGCGACGGTATCGGCGGCGGGAACGGCAACGGCAGCTCGGTCAGCCTCTTCGCAACCCTCTCCGGCCAGCTCAACGCGCAGCAGTCGTTCGTGATGGCCAAGGTGACCACCACCGACCCCAACCCGTACTACCTGCGGTTCGGGGTCGCCGACCAGGTCACCCCGGCCGGCTTCGGTACCCGCCCGGTGCAGCACGGCCAGTCGTTGAGCAACCCGCTGCCCGACCCGACGGTCACCGCGGCCGGGGTCACCCAGGGCAGCTACCACGCCTCGGTGGAGATCGTCGACCTGACGCTCGGCCTGCTGCCCGTCTACACGTCGCTGACCAAGACCCAGAAGGTCGACGGCAAGTGGGCGTACGACCCGTCCAGCCAGGTCGTCTACTCCAACCGCACGACCACGAAGGGCAAGAAGTACAGCTTCGACTACGTGCGTACCAGCTACACCCAGGACGCACTGCGCTCGGCGCCGGCACTCGGCCCGGACGACCCGATGGTGCAGCAGTACACCCAGGTACCCGCGGTGGATCAGATCGCCACCCTGGTCAACACCCTGACCGCGGACAAGGCCACCGAGTACGACCAGGTACGCGCGCTCTATGACTACTTCTCCGAGGCCAACCACTTCAGCTACTCGCTCACCGCGAAGCACACCACCGGTACCGACGACATCGTCAGCTTCCTCAACAACAAGACCGGGTACTGCGAGCAGTACGCCGCCGCGCTGGCCTGGCTGGTCCGGCAGGCGCACATCCCGGCGCGGGTCGCGTTCGGCTTCACCCGCGGCAGTACCAAGGAGGGTCAGACCTACCAGCTGACCAACAACAACCTGCACGCCTGGACCGAGGTCTACTTCAGCGGCTTCGGCTGGGTACCCTTCGACGCCACCCCACCGGCGCACATCGGTGGCTCGGCGCCCTCGGCCTGGGCGCCCGACCCGAACAAGCCGCTGGACACGCCGACCACCGGCCCGAGCGGCGCCAACCCGGGTGCCGGGGCCTCCGGCGGCCCGGGTGCCAGCACCAACCCGCACGACCCGGATGGTCCGAACGGCATTGGGGGCGGCGGCGCTGGCCTGACGAAGCAGGCATCGACCTGGCAATGGTGGGTACTCGGCGGGGCGGCGCTGATCGTCGTGCTGCTCCTGCTGCCTGCGCTACGCCGCTCGTCGGTACGCCGGCGCCGGCTGCCGGTACGGTCCCGCCGGGGCAGTGCCCCGCCACCGGAGGTGGCCGCCGCCGGCACCATGTACGTCGTCGACGCGCTGGGGCCGGAGGGCGAAGGCGCCCGGCTCGCTGCCCACGACGCCTGGGACGAACTGCTGGACACGCTCGTCGACTACCAGGTACCGGTGGATCCCGCGGAGACGCCCCGGGTCACCGCCGCCCGGGTGGTACACCGGCTGCGGTTGACCGGGCCACCCGAGGAGGCCGCGACCCTGGTGGCACACGCGGAGGAGCGGGCGCGCTATGCCCGTACGCCGGTCGCCAGCCGGGATCTCGCCGCGTCGGTACGGGCGATCCGGCGGGCGCTGGGTGAGCACGTGTCCCGGCGTACCCGCCTGCGGGCAACGCTGTTCCCCCGGTCGACGCTGCAGCGCTGGCGGCTGCGGCTCAACGCCGGGGCGCTGGCGGTCAACACCGCCGTCGGGCGTACCAGTGACGCCGTGACCAGGGCCTTCAACCCGCGCCGGCTGTTCCCCAACCGCTCCAGCTGAGTTCCCCGGCGTCGAGGCGGATACCAGTACCGACAGCGAGAGGCCCCGTGACCTACCAGGTCACGGGGCCTCTCAGCTGCTGAACTGTGCGCTCAACGATCACCTTCGGGGCGCTGGCGCCAGCGCTCCTCCAACCGATCGATGAAGGATCCGCGGGATGCGCGTCGGGTGGGACGGGACGCGGTGCCGTCGACTGCCCGCAGCTCGGTCGTGTTGCGGCTGCGGACTATCGCGCTCAACCCGAACGCTGCCGCGCCGAGCATCACGATGAAGCCGAAGACACCGACGAGTGGCTGGGTACTCACCCCGACGACAACCAGGAACAGACCTACGACGACGAGGACAGCTGCGATCACCAGCCGGCGTCGTGCATGCAGACGTGGATCGCTGGCGCGCACTGCCGAGGCGAACTTGGGGTCCTCGGCAAGCGACCGTTCGATCTGCTCGAACAGCCGCTGCTCGTGTTCCGAGAGCGGCACGGCACTCCTCCCCGGTCGCCGATGCCGATCCGGTGGGATCGGCAGACCGTAGCAGTCAGGCGACTGCTTACCGGCAAGTCTACGAGCGGGTACGCATGTCCGAAAGGCGGACGACGATCAGCTGTCTGGAATTTCGCTCGGCGGTGGCTGCCAGGGGCCGATCCCACCCGACCACTCGCCGTCTGCCACCCGTTCACCCCTCAGCAGACTGGCCGGCCGGACCGCGGCGGTGCCGAACCGGGCCACCGCCGCGTCAGCTGCCCGCTCGGCCTCCCGCCACCCCCGATCCCGCGCGTCGAGGGACGGCTGGCGGGGCGCCGCCGCTGCGTCGAGCAGCCCCTCGAGGCGTACTCCGACGAGGCGAATCCGGTCACCAGAGTGCAAAGCGTCGAATAGTGCCCAGGCGGTCTCGAAGATCTCCTTGGTCACGTCCGTCGGGGTGGGCAGCGTGCGCGAGCGGCTGATCGTCCGGAAGTCGGCGAACCGTACCTTCACCGAGACGGTGCGCCCGACCAGGCCGGCACCCCGCAGCCGGCCGGCCGCCTTGCCGGCCAGTGCCAGCAGCGCCCGACGGAGCTGTTCCGGGTCGGCGACGTCAGTGTCGAATGTGGTCTCGGCGCCGATCGACTTCTCCACCTGGGTCGGCTCGACCGGGCGCGGATCCCGGCCCCAGGCCAGTTCGTGCAGGTGCTCGGCCGCGGCGCTGCCGAGTCCGGAGCGCAGCAGGCCGACCGACGCGTGCGCGAGGTCGCCGACGGTACGCATGCCCAGCCGGGCGAGTACCTCGGCGCTGCGTTCGCCCACCCCCCACAGCGCCCCGACCGGCAGCGGGTGCAGGTATTCGAGGACCCGGTCGGCGGGTACGACCACGACGCCGTCCGGCTTGGCCCGGGTGGAGGCCAACTTGGCAACGAACTTCGTCGGTGCGACCCCCACCGAGCAGGTAAGCGACTGCTCCTCGGTGACCGTGCGGCGGATCAGCGCGGCGATCCCGGCGGACGGGCCGAGCAGCCGGCGGGCGCCGGTCACGTCGAGGAACGCCTCGTCCATGGAGAGCGGCTCGACCAGTGGGGTGATCGCCCGGAAGATCCGCATCACGGCGTTTGACGCGGCGCTGTATTCGGTGAAGTCGGGTGGCAGGAAGACCGCCTGCGGGCACAGCCGGCGGGCCCGCACGCTGGGCATGGCGCTGCGTACCCCGAATGCCCGGGCCTCGTAGCTGGCCGAACTGACCACGCCCCGGGGTCCGATGCCGCCCACGATGACCGGCCGGCCGCGTAGCTCGGGACGGCGCCGGGTCTCCACCGAGCAGTAGAACGCGTCCATGTCCACATGCAGGATCGGGCAGCCGCTGTCGTCGGCGTCCGCGCCGAATCCGTCCAGCTCGCCGCGCGGTACCTGCTGACTGCGCCCCACGTCGCGAGGCTAGCGCCCGCCACCGACATCGCGTACTTGTGCGCTGGTCAGGCGCGCCGGAGCAGCATCAGCGGGATGGTCATCTCGGCCGCCGTCCAGGAGCCGTGGAAGGCGATCAGCTTGGGTACCGTCGGCGGCTCGTGTGCTGTGGCCAGCACCGCCCAGTCGTCGTTGCACACCGCCACCACATCGCCGATGCGCTGCAGGTGCGCCTCGGGTACCGGCCCGAACCAGCCACCCGCGACCGCCTCCGCCCGGGGTACCACCCAGGCAGCCGGCCCGAGTACGCCACGCCAAGCGGCCAGTACGTCGTCCACCGCCCCTGGGAGAGTGTGCAGATAGCGCACGCGGGGCTCGCCGGCCACCACCCGGATGCCGGCCGCCAGCCGGGGGTCGGCGTCCAGATCGAAGCGCCGCTCGGCCGGGATGTCGAGCTGTCCGTGGTCCGCGGTGACCAGCAGCGCGGCGTCCGCCGGCAGCCCGTCCAGCAGCAGGTTGAGCAGCCGGTCGACGTCGCGTACCGCGTCCTGCCACTGGCTCGAGCCCAGGCCGTAGACGTGCCCGTCGCTGTCCACCTGGCCGTGGTAGCCGTAGACCAGGTTCGGCGCGGGTCCGGCCAGCTCGCGCAGCATCCCGGCGGCCACCTCGTCGACCCCGCTGCCGGCCACCATCCGGGCGCCGCCGTACGCCGCCGTGGTCAGTCCACTGTTGATGAACCGGCTGTCGAGGACGGCACTGCCGTGCACGCCGGCCGCCGCGGCCACGGTGAACTCCGTGGGTACCGGCTGCCACCGCGCGGGGGCGGGCTGGTCGCGCCAGAGGATGTGGGTGAGGACTTCGGCGGTACCCGGGATGTTCAGCGTGAAGCCGAGGATGCCGTGTGCGCCGGGCGCGGTACCGGTCCCGAGGCTCACCAGGCTGGTCGGGGTGGTGGACGGGAAGCCGCAGGTCAGTTCGGTGAGCTGACCGAGCCGGCCGGCCAGCACGTCGGCGAGTACCGGACTGACCCGGGCGGCGGCCGGGAGGAGCTGGTACCCGAGGCCGTCGAGCAGCAGTACCCCGATCCGGCGTACCCCGTCCAGCGCCGGGCGCAGGCGCAGCGGGTCGGGGGCACCGGGTACGCCGAGCGCGGCGAGTGCGCTGGGCAGGATGTCGGCCAGGCTGGCTGAGCCGTAGCGTGGGACGACCGGCGCCTGGGTCATGCAGAAGTCTTGCGGCAGAACAGGTGTAGCTGGGTGGCCAGGTCCCGGTAGGGCGGCTCGTCGGCCAGCGCCAGCTCGAGTGCGAGCAGCGCGGCGGGGTCGGCGTCGGCGACCGCACCGGGTACCAGGTCGGCCAGCACCCGTACCCCGTGGATCTTCTCGACCGCGAGCCCCGCCGCGGCGAGCAGCGCGGTCGCCCCGGCCGCGGTGAAGCGCCGGCGCAGCTTGTCGCCCACCCCGGCCCGTCCGTCCGGATCCCGCACCACCTCGACCGCCGCGGCCAGGTGGCCGTTGACCGCCCGGGAGATCACCGCCGCGGCCCGGTTGGCGACCACGATGCTCGCGGCGGCTCCCGGGCGCAGCGTGCCGGCCAGGGCGTTCGCGGCCCGGGTCGGGTCGTCGACCACCTCCAGCACGCTGTGGCACAGCACCAGGTCGATCGAGCCGGCCTCGATCAGGTCGGCGAGCTGGTCGGCATCGCCCTGCACCGCGGTGATCCGGTCGGCTGTCCCGGTCTCGGCGGCCCGCCGGGTGAGCGCGGCCAGCGCGTCGGGGCTGGTGTCCACCACGGTCACCCGGTGCCCGGCCTCGGCCAGCGGTACCGCGAAGCCGCCCGTCCCGCCGCCCACGTCCAGCACCGTCAGGCCGGTACGCCCGGCGAGGCCGGCGCGCAGGGTGGCCCAGATCGCCGCCGTACGCGGTCCGTGCGGCCGGGTCTGCGTTCGCTCCACGCCTGCGAGCCTAGGCCACCGCCCCTCCGTCCACCGGCCACGGCCGGCAGGGTGCGGCTGGGCCTCAGCTGTTGAGGTAGGCCAGCACGGCGAGCACCCGGCGGTTGTCGTCGTCCGAGGGCGGTAGGCCGAGCTTGCTGAGGATGTTGTTGATGTGCTTGCTGACCGCCTTCTCGGTGATGAACAGGCGACCGGCGACCGCCAGGTTCGACCGCCCCTCGGCGACGAGCGCGAGTACCTCCCGCTCGCGGGCGGTGAGCGAGGTCAGCGGCTGGTTGGCGGTGTTGCGGTTGAGCAGTTGGGCGACCACTTCGGGGTCCATGACGGTACCGCCGCCGGCCACCTGGCGTACTGACGCCACGAACTGCGCCACGTCGGAGACCCGGTCCTTCAGCAGGTACCCGACGCCACCGTGCCGGTCGGCCAGCAGCTCCCGGGCGTAGAGCTGCTCCACGTGCTGGGAGAGGATGAGTACCGGCAGCCCGGGTACCCGTTGCCGGGCCGCGATCGCCGCCTGCAGCCCCTCATCGGTAAAAGTAGGCGGCAGCCGGACATCGACGACCGCCACGTCCGGCCGGTGCTCCAGCAGCGCGGGCAGCAGCGCCGGTCCGTTGTCGACCGCCGCGACGACCGTGCAGTCGAACGCGGTCAGCAGCCGGGTCAGCCCGTCGCGGAGGAGGGTGAGGTCCTCGGCGATGACAACTCGCACGGCAGCTCCATCGTCACCACGGTTGGTCCGGCGAGCGGACTGGTCACGGTCATGATTCCATCGAACGCGGCCAGCCGGCGCTCCATCCCGACCAGCCCGGAGCCGTGTGCCGGATCGGCGCCGCCGACCCCGTCGTCCCCGACCTCCACCAGCAGCCGCCCGCCCCCGGCTCCGCCCGAGCCGGCGGCCGCGCCGTCACCCGGGGCCGAGCCGGAACGGATGTACCGCAGCCGGATCCAGGCCGTACTGGCGCCGCTGTGCCGGGCGATGTTGGTGAGCGCCTCGGCGACAACGAAGTAGACCGCCGACTCAACCGGGGCCGCCAGCCGCCCGGGCAGGTCGACCTCTACCGCGACCGGAAGCGGCAGCGCCATCGCCAGCGCCTGCACGGCGCCGGCCAGCCCACGCTCGGCCAGTACCGGCGGGTGGATGCCGCGGACCAGGGTACGCAGCTCCACCAGGGCTTCGCCGCTCGCCGTCCGGGCGTCGGCGAGCAGCTGGGCAGCCGAGTCCGGATCGCGTTTGAGCAGCTCCTCGGCGAGCCCGATGCTCATGCTGAGGGACACCATCCGGGCCTGCGCACCGTCGTGCAGGTCGCGTTCGATGCGGCGCAGCTCGGCGGCTTGCGCGTCGACCGTCTCGGCGCGGGTACGGGTCAGCTGGGACACCCGCAGCCGCAGCCCGGCTGCCACGGTCGGCCGCAGCAGGGTGGCAGTGAAGCGTGCCTCCAGGCGCAGCAGCCGCGGTCCGGCGAGCACTCCGATGATCAGTACCAGCAGGGCCATCGGCGGGCAGACCAGCGCCTTGGCAACGGTGTCGATCGGCCAGATCGGCCCCCAGCCGTAGCCGGTGCCGAACGGGAAGAGCGCCACGGGCAGGATCAGCCCCTCGACGCCGTACGCGGGGAGGCCGGCGGTGAGCAGGCCGGTGACGCCACCGATCAGTGCACCCGGGACGAGCCAGAGCAGGTCTCGCCAGGTGGCCGCATCCGTGGCCAGCCAGCGCAGCTGCCGCCACCGGCCGGGCCGCTCCGGGGCGGGCAGGTAGGGCGCCGGGATCTGTACGCCCGACCAACCGGCGAAGCGCCGGGCCAGGCCGGTACGCCACCGGACGGCCGCGGTCACCGCCGGGAACAGCAGCAGACCCAGGCCGAGCGCCGGGACCAGCGCCAGCGAGATGACCGACAGCGCGAACAGCACCGGGTTGACCACGACCGCGAGCAGCCCCACCGCCAGCCCCCGGCCGGCCGTGACGGCTACGCCGCGGACCCACAACCGGGTCGCCTGGCGGCCCCGATCAGCGTTTTCGCTCTGCACACCACCATCTTCGCTGGTCCGGACCCGGCTGGACACGGGTGCCAGTACCACCGCCGAGCGGTTGGGAAGACGGACAGGGGTACTGGTACCACCACGGGTCGGGCACTGCCACTCCTGACCGGAGCGGCGTGGCGGCGTGGGATCGGCGGTGAGATATCCGAACGATCGGAGAGGTCCGCCCGATGACCCCGAACCGCCGGCTCAGCCTACCCAGTCAGTCCAGCCCGCCCAGTCAGTCCAGCCCGCCCAGTCAGTCCAGCCCGCCGAACCAGTCCAATCCGCCCGGAGTCGACAGCGGCGTGGCCCGGCCGGGACGGGTCAGCCGCCTGTTCACCGGCCGGCGCGGCAAGTTCGTGGCGCTGGCGCTGTGGATCGTCATCGCCTCGGTCGCCGGGCCGCTCGCGATCAAGCTCACCAGCGCCCTCGACAACAGCCAGCTGAGCGCGCTGCCGGCCGGTACCGAGTCGACCCGGGAGGCGGACCGGGCGGCGACCGCGTTCCCCGGGCCCGACTCGCTGGTGGCGGTGGTCGTCTACGCGCGGGACGCCGGACTCACCGACGCCGACCGGGCCAAGGTGGCGGCCGACCGCGCGGCGCTGGCCGGGTACGCGGTCAACGGCAAGATCGATCCGGCGGTACCGAGTGCGGACGGGCAGGCGCTCCTGCTGACCTTCGCGCTCGCCGGTGACGACGGCGCACAGAGCGCGGCCGTGCCGAAGATCAAGGACCAGGTCAAGGCGGGGGTACCGGCCGGGCTGCGTACCGCGATCACCGGCTCGGCCGGCGCCACCGACGACGTGTTCGACGCGTTCGGCGGGCTGGACGGGGCGCTGCTGCTGGCTACCGGACTCGCCGTGGCGCTGCTGCTGATCCTCACCTACCGCAGCCCGGTGCTGTGGGTGATCCCGCTATTCGCGGTCGGGGTGGCCAGCCAGCTCGCCAGTGCCGTCGTGTACCTGCTGGCCCGGCACGCCGGCGTCACCGTCGACTTCCAGAGCCAGAGCATCCTCACCATCCTGGTCTTCGGGGTCGGCGTGGACTATGCCCTGCTGCTCATCTCCCGGTACCGGGAAGCCTTGCGGGACAACGACGACCGGCACGTGGCGATGGCGCTGGCGGTGCGCCGCTGCCTGCCGGCCATCGCCGCGTCGGCGGCCACCGTCAGCCTCGGCATGCTCTGCCTGCTCGCCGCCGACCTGCCGGCCACCCGTGGCCTGGGTCCGGTCGGAGCGGTGGGGGTGGTCTCCGCGTTCCTGGTGATGACCACCCTGCTGCCGGCGCTGCTGGTGCTGTGTGGCCGGTGGATCTTCTGGCCGTTCGTGCCGCGCACCGGCCGGCCCGCCGCGCGGCACCGGCTGTGGCGTGGGGTGGCCGGCGCGGTCAGCGCCCGGCCGCGACCGATCTGGCTGGCCACCGCCGGCGTACTGGTCGCGCTCACGCTGGGCATCGGCAACCTCTCCCTCGGGCTGCCCGGGGACGAGGCGTTCACCACCGAGGTCGGCTCGGTCACCGGCGAGCACCTGATCGCGGCACACTACCCGGCCGGTACCTCGGCGCCGGTCGAGATCATCGCTTCCAGCCGTGCCGCCACCCGGGTCGCCACTGCTGCGCAGCAGGTACCCGGGGTTTCCGGCACGCTGCCGCCGGAGGTGTCCGCGGACACGCAGTGGGTACGGGTACCGGTGGTGCTCGCGGACGCACCGGAGAGCCCACGGGGGGAAAAGGCGGTACGGGACCTGCGGGTGGCCGTGCACGCGGTACCCGGTGGGCAGGCACTGGTCGGCGGGGACACGGCGAACGTGGTGGACACCGCCGACGTGGCCGCCCGGGACAACCGGGTGGTCATCCCGCTGATCCTCGGCGTCGTGCTGTTCGTACTGATCCTGCTGCTACGCGCGCTGGTCGCCCCGCTGGTACTGCTGGCCAGCGTGGTGCTCACCTACGCGGCGGCGCTGGGCGCGGCCGGGCTGGTACTGGCGGCGATCGGGCATCCCCGGCTGTGGGTCGCCCTGCCGCTGCAGACCTTCCTGTTCCTGGTCGCGCTGGGTGTCGACTACACCATCTTCCTGATGACCAGGGCGCGCGAGGAGACCGCGCGCTCGGGGCACGCGGCCGGGGTACCCCGGGCGCTGACGGCCACCGGTGGCGTGATCACCAGCGCCGGGGTGGTACTCGCGGCCACCTTCGCGGCGCTGTGCGTACTGCCGCTGGTCCCGTCGGTACAGACGGCGGTGATCGTGGCGCTCGGCGTACTGCTGGACACGTTCCTGGTACGCACGCTGCTGGTACCGGCACTCGCGCTGGACCTGGGCCGGCGTACCTGGTGGCCGGGGCGGCTGTCCCGTCAGCCCACAGCCCGGGTCAGCTGACCGGGTCAGCTGACCACGTTCGGTGCCCGGCGGAAGTAGGCGTTGGCAGCTGGCAGGGCCAGCAGGATCAGTGCCACGATGAGGGCCAGTACCAGCAGGACCGTCAACGTGACCGTGGTCGGCTGGTACCAGGCGGGGTAGATCGCCTTGATCTGCGCCTTCAGCGCGGTGGTGTCCACCCCGTTGGCGTTGCGGGTACCCATGCTGCTCGCGACGCCGCCCAGGCCGGCGCTGCCACCGCAGCACAGCACGCCGAGGCCGCCGACCACCCAGGTGACGATCCGGGCGGCATAGCTGCCGCGCAGGTCGAACCGGGCCAGCACGGCAAGGCCGATGGCGACGATGAGGTAGAGCGCCAGGGCCACGAAGGCGCCGATGCGGGCGACGTTGGCGATCTGGGCGCCGTTGGTGACATTGGCGTACGCCACCTTAGTCACGTCCGCGACCTTGCCGGCGTACGGCAGCGGCAGCAGCGCGAGTACGACCAGCGCCACGGCGACGAAGATGAGCAGGCCGGCAGCGGCGGTCACCACCGTGGGGCGGGGACCGGCGGGGCCTGCCGCGGACGGGCCGGGAGTCTCCGGTTCGAGCGGCGGCGGGGTGGGGAACGACTGGGACATGACGCATCCTTCCGACGTGAGACAGGCACGTCGGTAGATGCGTTCCCCGATATCGGTCGGGCAAACCCGTTGGTCAACGGAAATCCCGGGAGCTGGGGCGTACCGGCAGGCGCAGTGTCACCAGGTGGTCGGCGTTCAGGTTGACCACGCCGTCCTGCTTCTCCACCAGGCCACGCACGAGCAGCGCCGAGCTGGTACGGGCAACCCTGCGGTAGCGGTGCCACAGGCCCGGCGAGCAGACGATGTTGAGCATGCCGGTCTCGTCCTCCAGGTTGATGAAGGTGATCCCGCCCGCGGTGGCCGGCCGCTGCCGGTGGGTGACCACCCCGCCGACCAGGATGCGCGTCTTGTCCTCGGCCTCGCCGACCGCCGCGACGGAGAGCGCGCCGAGCCGGGTCAGGTATTCGCGGGCGAACTCGACCGGGTGCCGCTCGGTGGACATGCCGGTGGCCCAGACGTCGGCGATCAACGTGTCCACCTCGTCCATCCCGGGCAGCATCGGCGCGCTGACCCCGGTCACGGTGCCCGGGAGCCGGCCGGCCCGCTCCTGCGCGGCGGCGCCGGCCGCCCACAGCGCCTCCCGTCGGCTCAGCCCGAGGCTGTCGAAGACCCCCGCGGTGGCCAGCGCCTCCAGCTGGGTGGTGGACAGCCCGACCCGCTGTGCCAGGTCAACCATCCCCCGGTACCCCCCGTTCTTGGCTCTCTCCTCCTCGATCCGCAGTCGCCACCGGGTCGCCGAGGCTGCGTACCGAGGACAGCCCGAGGCGTACCACCGGCCCGCCCCGCCCCCACTCGCCCGGCGGCTCGCCGACTCCCCCGGCACACCCCCGGGTCTGCCCGTCGCGCTCCAGGATCGCCTTGGCGTTGCTGGCATTGATGTCCGGCCGCAGCACCGTGACTCCGTGCCGGCGGGCGTCGTCGACCAGCGTCTGCGGCGAGTAGAAGCCCATCGGCTGGGCGTTGAGCAGTGCGGCGCAGAACGCGGCCGGGTGGTAGCGCTTGAGCCAGGCGCTGGCGAAGACGAGGTAGGCGAAGCTCATCGCGTGGCTCTCCGGGAAGCCGTAGTTGGCGAAGGCGGAGAGCTTCAGGTAGAAGTCGTCGGCGAGCGCGCCGGTGATGCCGTTCTTCGCCATGCCTTCGTAGAGCCGGTCCCGGATCTTCACCATCCGCTCCATGGAGCGCTTGGCGCCCATGGCCCGGCGCAGCTCGTCGGCCTCGGCTGCGGTGAATCCGGCGATGTCCATGGACAGCTGCATCAGCTGCTCCTGGAACAGCGGTACCCCCTTGGTCCGCTTCAACGTGTTGCGCGCCAACGGATGCGGGTAGGTGATCTCCTCCTGCCCCCGCGCCCGGCGGATGTAGGGGTGTACCGAGCCGCCCTGGATCGGGCCGGGGCGGATGAGCGCGACCTCGACCACCAGGTCGTAGAACTTGTCCGGGCGCAGCCGGGGCAGGGTGGCCATCTGAGCCCGCGACTCCACCTGGAACACGCCCACCGAGTCGGCCCGGCAGAGCATGCCGTAGACCTCCTGGTCGTCCAGCGGCATCCGGCTCAGGTCGAGGGCACTGTCGATCATGTCGAAGGCGTAGTGCAGCGCGGAGAGCATGCCCAGGCCGAGCAGGTCGAACTTGACCAGGTTGATCAGGGCGCAGTCGTCCTTGTCCCACTGCAGGACGGTCCGGTTGGCCATCCGCGCCCACTCCACCGGGCACACCTCGATCACCGGCCGGTCGCAGATCACCATGCCGCCGGAGTGGATGCCCAGATGCCGCGGGAAGGTCTGCAGTTGGTTGGCGTACCGCACCACCTGCTCCGGGATCTCCTCCACATCCAGGCTCGCGATCGAACCCCAGCGGTCGATCTGTTTGCTCCACGCGTCCTGCTGGCCCGGTGAGAAGCCGAACGCCTTGGCCATGTCACGTACGGCGGAGCGGGGCCGGTACGAAACGACATTGGCCACCTGAGCCGCGTTGAGCCGGCCGTACTTCTCGTAGACGTGCTGGATGACCTTTTCGCGTTGATCAGATTCGATGTCCAGGTCGATGTCGGGTGGCCCGTCGCGCTCCTGGGCGAGGAAGCGCTCGAACAGCAGATCCCAGTGCACCGGATCGACATTGGTGATGCCCAACGCGTAGCAGACCGCCGAGTTGGCCGCCGAACCCCGGCCCTGGCAGTAGATGTCCTCCTTCTTGCAGTACTCGACGATGTCGTAAACGATCAGGAAGTAGCCGGGGAAATTCAGGTGCTCGATCGTGGCCAGTTCGTGGTCGAGTTGCTTGTACGCCTTGGGATTGCTGTCCCGACTGCCATAGCGCTTTTCGGCGCCGCGCAGCGTGAGCACACGCAGGTACTCCATCTCGGTCAGCTCGCTGTCCTCCGGTGCGCAGTTGGGCAGTTGCGGGGCGACCAGCAGCAGGTTGAAGGCGAGTTCCCGACCGTACGCACCGGCCCTGGCAACGGCGCCGGGGAAGGCAGCGAACCGGGCGGCCATCTCCTCCCCGCTGCGCAGATGCGCCACCCCGGCTGCCGGCAGCCAGCCGTCGATCTCGTCCAGGCTGCGCCGGGCGCGGACCGCTGCGAGCGCGGTGGCCAGCCGCCGCCGCCCGGGGGTGGCGTAGTGCACGTTTCCGGTCGCCACGGTCGGCAAATGGCTCCACTGAGCCAATGCGGCCAGCCCGTCGTTGTGCTCGTCGTCCTGCGGATGCCCGTGGTGGGTCAGCTCGACGGCGACACTGTCCTTGCCGAACAGCTTCACCAACTCCGCCAGCTCCGCCTGCCCGTCGCCACCGGCCGCCAGCGCGGCGGGTACCTGCCCCTTGCGGCAGCCGGTGAGGATCAGCACGTGGTCGCGGAGTTCGTCGGCCACCTGTGCCAGGTCGTAGACGGGGCGCCCCTTCTCGCCACCGGCCAGGTGCGCGTGGGCGATCACGCTGGACAGCTTGGCGTACCCCACCGGCCCACGCGCGAGCGCCAGCAGGTGCCGGCCGGCCGGGTCGGGTACCCCGTTCTGCGGCCCGGGCAGCCCGAGGGAGAGTTCGGCGCCGAAGATGGTCGGCATCTTCAGCGCCTCGGCGGCCTCGCTGAAGCGCACCACGCCGTACATGCCGTCGTGGTCGGTGACGGCCAGCCCGGTCAGCCCCAGCCGTACCCCCTCCTCCACCAGCTCCTCCGGCTGGCTCGCCCCGTCGAGGAAGCTGAAGTTGGTGTGGCAGTGCAGCTCCGCATAGTCCACTGTGGACTCGCCGCGGACCAGCTCGGGCGCTTCGTAGTACCCACGTTTGCGGGTCCAGGCCGGCGAGTCGCCGCCGTCGCCGTGGTCGATGGTGAGCGGGTCGTGGACGATGGGCCGCCCGGACAGCATCCCCTCCAGCTGTGACCAGGGGATGTCCGGATTGTTGAAGCCCATCAGCGCCGCCCGCCGCTCGGCCGCCGGGACGGTCGGGGCCGGCCCGGTGGACGCGCCGGCCGCCGTGGTGACGCCGGCCGGGTGTAGTCGATCATCCCTGCCCCTCTCTGCCGCGCTGTCTCCGCGCGCGCCTCTGTGTGGCCGTTCGGGTGCGGCCGTTGCGGTGCGACCGTTCGGGTGCGACCGTTGGTGGGGGCGCACCGATGCCGGCGGCCGCGGCCCGGAAAACCTTGTGCCGCAAGGACTTCAGTCATAGCTGGCGACCACCTCCCAGACGCCGCCGCTCAGCGTGAGCAGCAGCGCCCGGCCGTCGGCCAAACCCACCTGGAAACGCACCCGCCGGTTCGCCTCCTGCGCCGCCCACCAGCGCTCGTCGACCGGCCACGGACCGGCCCACGCCACGATCGGCAGCGGCTCCGGCGGCCCACGGCGCCGCCGGATCGGCCCGTCGGTCCAGCGCGGCGGTTCGAGGATGAGGACGGCCGGCGGGGCGGAGAGCACCAGCCGGGCGGAGACGGTGACCGGCTCGCCGTCGGCATCCAGTACCAGGGCGGGGGCCGGTTCGGGGAGTACCACCGCGGGCGACGGTGGTGGCAGCCGACCCGGCCACGGCGGCTCCGCGGGGCGCGCGGGCAGCCGCTCGTCCCCCCACGGGACCATCGTCACCTGGTCACCGGGGTCACGCCCGCCACCAGGGACCGGAGTGACGATCGCCTCCGGCCCGAGCATGCCCTGTACCCGGTGCAGCGCCCGGTGTGCCCGGTCGCGCTCCACCCCGGCGTCCCCCCACAGCCCGAGCTGCAGTCCGGCGTGCGCGACTATCCCCTCGGGTACGAGCGACAGCCGGACGATCCCGCCACTGGGTCGGGCCACTCCCCGGTTGGTACCCGACAGCCAGCCGTCGAGCTGCCAGCGCAGCCGGTCGGCGATGCCACCCGTGCTCAGCAGACCGTCGTGGCGCCAGGTGCGGTGCAGCTCCTCGCCGCGCTCGGTGACCGCGGTGATGCCCAGCCGGGTGCAGGCCAGCCCGTAGCCGGCGAGCCGGTCGTGCAGCCGCTCGGCCAGTTGCCGGGCGGCGAAGGCGGCCACGTCGACCCGGTCCAGTGGCTCATCGAAGGACTCCTCGACGGTCAGCTCGGCGGGCTGTTCCCGGATGGCGAGCGGGCGCTCGTCGAGTCCGGCCGCCAGCCGGTGCGCGAGTGCGGCGGCGAAGCCGAACCGGGCGAGTACGTCAGTGGGCGGCAGGGCGGCGAACGCGCCGAGGGTACGCACCCCGAGCCGGTCGAGCAGGTCGGCCAGGGGTGGCTGGTCGATCAGCGCGATGCTCTGGTCGGCGAGGAAGGCGGGGGTCTGCCCGTCGGGTACCAGCCGCCCGACACGTGCCGCCAACCCTGCCGCGAAGCTGCCCTCAGCCGCCCCCACCTGCGCTTCCACGGCACAGGACTGGGCGACATGCTCGATGATCCGCTCTGCCGCGGCCTCCTCCGAGCCGTAGTAGCCGGCCGGTCCCCGGGCCGCGAACGCGCACGCCCCGGCCCGCAGGACCTCCACCCCGGGCGCCAGCTCCTCGACGGCGGCCACCACCGGCTCGAAGGCGCGGGCGTCCCGACCCGGGTCCTGCTCCACCACGATCACCTGCGGGCAGCGGCTCTGCGCCTCGCGCCGGCGCAGCCCGCGCCGGATCCCCTCCCGGCGGGCCGCCTCCGAGCAGGCCACCACCCGGTTGGCGTGCAGCACGATCACCGGCTGGTGGGCCGGGACCCCGTCCGCGATCTCCGCGGCGATCACCGGCCAGTCCGGGCACCAGACCACCATCAGCCGCATCAGCCCACCGCCTCGGCCAGCAGCTCATCCCCGGTCGCCAGCTCATTACCGGCCGTCGTGGGGACCGGCATCTGCGTCCCCAGAACCAGCCGGGTGTACCGGGGGCGGCTCGCCGAACCCCGGCCCCGCGCGGAGATCGTCAACTCCCGGCGTACCAGCCGACCCCGCCCCTGCCCGAGCCCCTCCCAGGTGCTGTCGACCGGGCTGAGTACCAGCTCCGCCCCGCTCCACTCCCCGGTCGCGACCAGTACGCTGCCCCGCTGCCGGGCTCGGGCGGAGAGCCGGCTGGCCACTGACGCGCCGACCGGCCCGGGTACCCCTACCACCACTACGTCGAAGCCGTCGAGCAGGGCAGCCACCACGGCTGGCCACTCCGGCCCGGGGTTGGGTACCAGCACCAGCCGCTCCAGGCAGATCCCCGACTCGGCAGCGGCGAGCGCGCCCAGGCTCGGCAGGCCGACCACGGCACACCAGGAGCCACCGGCCGAGGCGGCACTGAGCAGCGCGAACAGTACCGAAGTGGCACCCGGGACCGGCCCCGTCCCGACCCGTACCCGCGCGCCGGGCCCACTCAGCCCGCCCGGCCACGACACCCCCGAGAGTGGGGCACCGGGCCGGTAGGGCGCTGCCGGGCCGGGGCCGGTACCGGCCACCGAGGTCAGCGGACCGCGCGTGGCCGGCTGTCGGGTTCGCACCACTCCCGCCTTCCCCACCGGCTCGCCCGCTGGTTGATCTGTCGCGACACCTGTCGTGGTCTGGCTGGCTTGCCTGGGACTGGTCTGCGTGGAACTGGTCTGCGTGGAACTGGTCTGCGTGGAACTGGTCTGCGTGGAACCTGTCTGCGTGGAACTGGTCTGCGTGGAACCTGTCTGCGTGGAACCTGTCTGCGTGGAACTGTCTGCGTGGAACCTGTCGGAGCGGTGACGGCGAGAGTGGCGCCGCGGCGCAGGCCACCCCAGGGCAGCAGGGATCGCAGTGCCGGAAGGACGGGGAGGATCTCGTTGGTCGTGGTGGGCGTGTCGACCGGCTGGCTGGCTGGGCGTACCAGGCCGGCCAGGCCGGTACTCCGGATGAGCGTGGTTACCTCGGCGAGCCGGGACTGCCTGTCCTGCGCTCTGTCCTGGTCCTGCGCTGCTCCCGCGGGGCCTCCGCGCAGTGGTACGACATCGGCCACGGCAGCGCCGACCCCCCTGTCTTTCCTTCCGACGGGTCGCGGGACCAGTCGGGACGTGCCGGTGTCGCTGGTTAGGCGACCAGTTCCTCGACCAGGAAAGGGGGAGTGAGTTCCAGCGCCTCGCTGACCGAGGCGACGAACGACTCGGCGGAGCGCAGCAGGTCGTCGGCTTCCCGGGTGGTCACCACGCGGGGGATGCCGGCCTCGGCTGCGGCCCGTTTGGCCGCGCTGGTGGCGAAGTAGCCGGCCCACTCGCTCATCTCGGGCGCCACCATCGACAGCAGCACCCAGACGTTGGTCAGTTTTCCGCGCCGGCCCGGTACCGGCCGCGCCCGTGCCGCGAGTACCGCCGCGGCAGCCCGCAGGGCGGCCAGGTGGGCGGTGGCGTAGCGCTGGCCGTCGGCACCGGGAACAGCCGCCTCGGCCAGCCCGCGCCGGGCCAGTAGCAGCAGCTCGGCCGGGCTGCGGTGGGGCATGGAGTGCGCCGGCACGGTGGGAGTGGCGCTCGCGCGGCTGGCCCGGGTAGCCGGGAAGACCGGGGCGACAGTGGGTCGCATGCTGATTCCTCCGAGTCGACGGTGCACGACAGATCGTGCGCAAAAGGTCGATCCTGCTGCGGAGGAAGGCACAGCAGCTTGGTCCTGTCGGGGGCCGTGGCCCGGACGCTGTCCGCGTCACGGCCCCCTTAGGGCCGGGCGTGGAGCTTCCCCACGCCACGCCCGAAGGCGGGGCTCTCGCCCACCACCCGGGGGTCGGGGGGTGATGGGCGAGTACCCACACCGGGAGCCTGCGCCCGCGAAAGTGCAGGCTCCCCGATGGCGCCGGCCCGCCGGCCTACGCCACCAACTGAAGGTGCGCCGCGAATCGCTCCCTCAGCATCTATTCGAACAACCGTTCGAACTACTCCCTAGAGTAAACCCTGGCTACGACAAGACCGCAACGTCGCGCCGGGGTGGCGTTCAGGTTGTTTTTCCGGCACCCGGACAGCTGCCGGCCAGCCGTTCAGCGGGGCTCCGGCTACCGAGAGGAGCCCGCCAGGCGCGGGAGTACTTCCGTGGCCACCGCGTCCAGTACGGCCTCGTCCCCGGCGTACCAGCTGGACTCCCGGGGCCAGTGCGTGATCACGTCGGTGAACCCGAGTTCGCCGGCCCGACCGACCGCGTCGGTGAACGCCTGCACGCTGCTGAGCGAGAAGACCGGCGCAGCGTCCAGGAGCAGGTGGCGGGCCAGGTCGGTGCGGTCCCGGCCAGCCTTGTCCAGCGCGTCGTCCAGCCGTCCGCACAGCTGCGCCACCCCGCGCCACCAGGAGTCCAGGTCGTCCCCGCCGACTCCGGTGGTGATCCAGCCCTGCCCGTACCGCACGGCTAGGCGCAGACTGCGCGGCCCGTTCGCGGACACCACGAACGGCACCCGTGGCCGCTGCACGCAGCCGGGGGTGGTACGCGCGTCGACGGCCGAGTACCACTGTCCCTGCCAGCTCACCCGCTCTTCGCGTAGCAGCAGGTCCAGCAGTTCGAGGAACTCGGCGTACCGGTCCACCCGCTCCCGTGGCGTCAACTCCGGCCGACCCAGTACCGCCGCGTCGAACCCGATCCCGCCGGCGCCGACGCCGAGTACCAGCCGGCCGTCGCTGAGATCGTCCAGCCCGGTCAGCTCCCGCGCGAAGTGCACCGGGTGCCGGAAGTTCGGCGAGGCGACGAGGGTACCCAGGCGGATCTTCGAAGTGACCGTTGCCGCTGCGGTCAGCGTGGTGACCGCGTCGAACCAGGGGCCGTCGACCAGGTCCCGCCAGCCCAGGTGGTCGTAGGTCCAGGCATGGTCGAAGCCGTACTCCTCGGCCATCCGCCACCGCCGCCGCGCCACCGACCAGCGCTGATCCGGCAGGATCACAATGCCCACCCGCATCCGCCCAACCTAGCAAGGAGGAATTCATGGCCGATCTGCTCATCCGGGACGTCCCCGACGATGTGGTAGCGGCAATCGGTGCCGACGGCAATCGGCTCGGGCTCTCCCGCGGTGAGTACCTCCGCCGCGTGTTGGCCAAGGCCGCCCATCGAACAGGCACGGCGACCGTCGCGGACCTGACCCGATTCGAGAACGCGTTCGCTGATCTGGCGGACCAGAACGTTATGAGCCAAGCCTGGCAGTGATCGGATCCGACAGCTGATCCGGGCGGCGGCCACGGGCTACCATGGCGCCATGTCGGCGTTCCGGGTGCAGATGTGGGCAGCGGTACTCGCCGCGGCCGCTCTGCTGGCTGACTTCGCCGGCGCCGGGCTGTTCAGTGGGGGTACCGCGTTCTCGGCCGCGGTACTGCTCGCGGCAGTACTGCTGGCGCTGCGTACCGTCGCCGGGCTGCCGCTGCCGTCCACCGGCCGGGCTGCTCCGGGCGTGCGCCTGCGTGGGCGTACCCGGCAGATCCGGGTTTCCCGGTTGAGTGACCCCGACGCGCCCGGCCGGCCCCGCCCCCGCGCGCCCGGCCGCCACCCCTTGGCTAGCTGAATCACCGCTGTACCAATCACCCGCTGTACCACCGATCGCGGCCGTCCACTGTGGACAGCCGCCACCCACCGCTGTCTTCGCCTCCTGCCAAGGGGTTTGTCGTGCTTGCCTTCGCGCCACTCGACGGCGCGGTCTCCGCCGCGTCCGTCGCACTCGACCACATCGCCGATCTGGTCGCCCCGATCGGCGGTACCGCAACCGCCATTGTCCTGCTCACCATGCTGATCCGGCTCGCCGTGCATCCGCTCACCCGGATCGCGGTACGCGGCGAACGGGCCCGCCAGCGCCTCGCTCCACACATCGCCGAACTACGCAGCCGGCATGCCAAGAACCCGCAGCGGCTGGCGGCCGAACTCACCGAACTGCACAGGCGCGAAGGGGTGTCCCCGTTCGCCGGCATGCTGCCCACCTTCGCCCAGGCGCCGGTCTTCCTGGTGATGTACCGCCTCTCCGCACACCTCGATGTCGCGTCAGGGCCCGCCGGCGGGCACACGCTGTTCGGTGCCGGCCTCGGGCTGCGCCTGATCAGCGCGCCGCTCGGGCAGGCGTGGGTGTTCCTGCCGTTGATCGCGGCGCTCGTACTCGTGGCGTGGCTGACCTCGCGGCGCTCCGCCCGGCTGCTCGCGATGGCGCCCGGGCCACAGCCGGCCGGGCCGCTCGGGTGGCTGCCGCGGGTACTGCCGTTCCTCACCGTGGCGACGGCGGTGTATGTACCGCTCGCTGCCGGCCTGTACCTGCTGACCAGCTCCGCCTGGACACTCGCCGAGAACACCCTGCTGCACCGGGGCGTACCGCTCTGAGGGCGGATAACGGCGTGCGACGGCCGGCGCGGGCGGGCAGCATGGCGGCGTGCTGCTACTGGTACCCGCCGATCCGCTCCGGCCGCGCCGTCCGGATGAGCACTTCGCTGCCGAGGCAGCGGCCGCCCGGGACGCCGGAGTCGAGGTGGCCGTTGTGGATCATGAAGCGCTGACCAGCGTCGGTGGGGCGGAGCGGGCGGTGGCGCGGGTACCCGAGGGGGCGGACGCGCTCTACCGGGGCTGGATGCTGCGCAGCGGGCAGTACGCGGCACTGGAGCGGGCGCTGGCCGGCCGGGGCGTGCCGATGCGTACCGGCGCCGAGCAGTACCGGCAGGCACACGAGCTGCCCGGCTGGTACCCGACCGTGGCCGCGGGTACGCCGCGCTCGGGCTGGACCAGTGGCGCGCAGCGCGCCGACTTCGACCGGGTACGCGACGAGCTGGGTCCCGGGCCGGCCGTGCTGCGCGACTACACCAAGTCGATGAAGCACTACTGGCACGAGGCGGCGTACCTCCCCGATCTTGCCGACAGCGCGGCTGCCTGGGCGGTGGCCAGCCGGTTCCTGGAGCTGCGCGAGGACGATTTCGTCGGCGGACTGGTACTGCGCCGCTTCGAGCAGTTCGGCTCGGCCGAGGCGCGTACCTGGTGGGTAGCGGGCCGCTGTGCGCTGGTGACGGCGCATCCGGATACCCCCGATGAGCTGCCGCCCGACGACCTCGACCTGACCCCCATCGCCCCGATGATCGCGGCGCTGGGGCTGCCGTTCGTGACCGTGGATCTCGCGCGGCGTACCGACGGGGTGTGGCGGATCATCGAGGTCGGCGACGGCCAGGTCAGCGACCGGCCGGCCAGCACCGACCCAGCCGAGCTGATCGCGGCGCTGTCCGGCTGACCGGGTCAGGCGGCCGGTGGTACGGGCACGGTGCGGCCGCGCGAGCGGCGCCGCAGGTACCCGGCGGCGAGCGCGGCGAGCACACCGGCGGCGAGCACCACCACGGCGACTACCACCCATCCATCGGTACCCCGTGCGGGCGCCGCTGCCGCACTGCTGGCACCGGGTGCGGCGGAGCTGGCCGCGGGTACCCCCGTGCCTGGTACGCCGAGCGTGGTCAGCAGCTGGGCGAAGCCGGCCGGCGCGCGGTACCAGCCGCCGGTTGTGGTACCGCCGAGCGCCACCTGGTCGGCTGCCGTGTACGTGACGGCACCGCCCGGAGCCGACGGGTACAGGTCCTGGCGCACCGTGTCCGCAACGGCATTACCACCGGGTACCCGGTAGGCCAGCTCGTACTTCGGGCCGAGCGGACCGGCCGGTACCACGCTGGTCAGGGCCGCCCCGTCCATCGCCCCGAACATGGCCGCAAACAGCCCGCTGTCCTCGGCGAGCAGGCCCAGGTTCTCGCCGCTGCCCGGCTCGCCGTCACCGCCGACCACGATCGGCTGGGCCAGCCCCGGTCCGGTGATGGTCGCCTGATCCGCCCCCTTCGCCAGCGCCGGACTGCCGGTCGCCAGTACCAGCAGCCCGGCCGTGGCCGCCACCATGAGCACCCGCCACCGCACCGGACCTGTCATGCGTTGCCGCATCGCCGCCTCCTCGATTGCTGTCCCGCTGTGGATACACCGCACGGGCGCTGGCGGTTCCCGCAGCGACGCGGCGGGGTGCGGGCCGGCCACCAGCGGCCGGCTGTCAGCGCGGCACCAATGCTTCGGGCCTCAGGCCAACCGACCTGGTCAGCGCATGGAATCGGCAACCGCGAGGGCAGACTCCAGCGGGCGGACTCCGTCCAACCGGAAGGTCAGCGTGCCGTCAAGCCAGAGCAGCGTGCCGCTGGATTCGCGGGCCGTGTCGGGGATCTCCGCGCCGTCGGTACCGACGTAGACGATCGTGATGGGGTCGGCGAACCACAGCGCCTGCTGCCCGTTCACGGTGGCCTGCTGGGCGATCCCGCTGCCGGCGTACTTCTCCCAGAGCACACCGAGGTTGCCGGCGAACTCGTCGATGCGTACCGGGCCGGTGGGCCGCATGTAGTACAGCGACACCACCCGGCCGTCGGTGACGGAAACCGAATCGGGGGTACCGAGCGCGGCGGGTAGCCGGACCGGGAACCCGACCTGCCGGCTCGCGGACTCGAGGTCGGTTACGTGCTCGCCGGGCAGCCCGGGGCTGGGTACCGGCGACGGGCCGGACTCCTGGCGTACCTCCACGCCGCCGAAGCGGAAGGCGTGCGCGATCGCCGCCCGTACCGGTGATGTGATCAGCGCGGAGAGCGCGACCGCGACCACCACCGCGACCAGGCCGGCCAGCCAGCGCCGCCACCGACTCGGGCGCGGCGGGTGCGCGGCGATGCCGGCCAGTACCCGCTCGGCCAGGTCCTCCCGCGCCACCACCGACATGCCCCGGCCCAGCGCGCGCAGCTCCTCGGGCAGCTCAGTCATCGCCGGCCCCCACTTCGATCCGCTCCTGTGCCAGGACCGCACGCAGCCGCTGCAGTGCCCGCGCCGTCCGGGACTTCACCGTGCCCTTCGCCAGTCGCAGCGCGGTGGCCGTCTCCGCCTCGGAGAGGTCGAGCAGGTACCGCAGCGCCAGGATCTCCCGGTCCGGCTCGCGCAGCAGCGCGAGTGCCCGTACCAGCGTGGTGCGCCGCTCCACGCTGAGCGCGTTGCCGGCCGGCTCGTCGCCGAGTACGTCGGTGTGCCAGCGCGCCGCCCGGTCCACGAGTGCCTGGGCGCGTACCCGCCCGCGGACGGCGTTGTGCGCCCGGTTCACCACGATCCGCAGCAGCCACGGGCGGAACGGTTCACCGGACCGGAACCGGGGCAGCGCGGCGTACGCGGCCACGAACGCCTCCTGGACGACGTCGTCGGCGTCCGCCCCGGCACCGCAGAGCAGCGCGGTGCGCTGGGCGAGCGCGCCGTACCGGGCGACCAGGATCCGGTAGAGATCCCGCTCGCCGGCGCCCACCCGCGCGATCACCTCGGCGTCGTCCGTACCCGCTCCCTCCGCGTACCTCTCCTACACCGCTCGCCCCGGAGAGGTTCCCGGCCCCGCCGGCCGGTAAGGGGTCAGCTAGCCTCTGCCAGTGACTCGTACCGCCCAGCGACCGCACTCGACCAGGGTACGAAGCACGCCCCGGCCGGCCGTCGGAGTGGCGATGGTGGTGACCGGCGGAGCGCTGTTCGCGGTGAACGGCGTCGCCTCCAAGATGATCCTCCAGGCGGGCGTGGACGCGCCGCACCTGACCGTGCTGCGGGCCAGCGGGGCCGCGCTCGGGCTGCTGGTGATCATCGCGGTACGCGGGCCGGGACTGCGGGCCATGCGGGTGACCCGGCGGGAGCTGCCGCTGCTGGTCGCGTACGGGCTGCTGGGCTTCCTGGCCGTCCCGCTGTTCTACTTCATCGCCATCGACCGGCTGCCGGTCGGCATCGCGCTGCTGTTCGAGTACACCGCGCCACTGCTGGTCGCCCTGTGGGCCAGATTCGGGCAGCGGCAACGGGTCAAGCCCCGGCTGTGGGTCGGGCTGACGCTCAGCCTGGCCGGGCTGGCCGCCGTCGCCCAGGTCTGGCACACCGGCGCCGGTACCCTCGACGGGGTTGGAGTGGCTGCCGGGTTGGCCGCCGCTGTGCTGGTGGCGGTGTACTACCTGCTCGGCCCGCGCCTGGTGGCCGCCCGCGAAGCGACCTCGGTGACCTGCTGGTCGTTCGGGATCGCGGCACTCGTCGGGATGGCGATCTGGCCGTGGTGGCGGTTCCCGTTCGGGGTACTGCGCCAATCCAGCCACGGGATCCCGGTGTGGGTACTGGCGCTGTACATGATCGTGGGCGGCTCGATCGCCGCGTACTCGCTGAACCTCGGGGCGATGCGGCACCTGCCACCGACCTCGGTCGGCATCATCGGCATGGTCGAGCCGGTGATCGCCAGCGCGGTGGCCTGGCTGGTACTGGACGAGCGGCTCGACGTGGCGCAGCTGCTCGGCGGGGTACTCATCCTGGCCGGCGTCGGGCTCGCCGAGACGGCCCGTACCGTGGGACCCGGTGCGACCGCCGAGCTGCCGCCCACCTAGCGCAGCCGAGCAAACCGCAACGGAGAGGAGAGCGAGAGCGATGCATCCGAACGTGACCGCCGTGCAGGACGCGCTGGACGGGGCCGATGCCCGGGACGGCTCCGGAAACCGCAGCGCGGTACGGATGCTGCCGGACGCGGCGAGTACCGCGGCACTGGCCGCCGCCGCACTCGGTGTCGAGGTCGGGCAGATCGCCAACTCGCTGATCTTCGACGCCGACGGGCAGCCGCTGCTCATCCTGACCTCCGGCGCGCACCGGGTGGACACCGCCCGGGTCGCCGCCGAGCTGGGCATCGGCAAGCTGAAGCGGGCCACCCCGGAGTTCGTCCGGGAGCACACCGGGCAGACCATCGGCGGGGTGGCGCCGGTCGGGCACCCGAAGCCACTGCGCACCCTGGTCGATGTCGATCTGGAGCAGTACCCGGAGATCTGGGCGGCCGGTGGGATCGCACACGCGGTGTACCCGACGACCTACGCCGAGCTGGTACGGGTCACCGCCGGTACGCCCGCCGGCGTGGCGTGACCTACACCGCACTGCACGTGTGGCGGGTACCGGCCCGGGCGTTGCCGAGCGCGCTGTGGCAGCTGGCCACCGGGCCGGGCCGGCTGCGCCGGGAGCCGACGGTGCGCTTCGTCAAGCTGCTGGGTACCGGGAAGGGCAGTGATTTCGGCGCCGGCAAGGCCGACCTGACCCGGTGGGCGGCGATCACAGTGACCGACGACCCGCCACCGCGCTTCCCGCAGTGGTCCCGGATCGCCACCGCCGCCTGCCGGATCGACCTGCGCCCGCTGGCCAGCCGCGGCTCCTGGGCCGGCGCTGAGCCATTCCCCGTCCCGGCCGCCGACTCCCCGGCCGATCCGGACGATCCGGCCGGCCCGAGTGGAGCACGGCCGGAAGCCGGCCCGAGCCGAGCCCAGCCGGAAACCGGGCCGAGCCGGACCCAGCCGGTAAGGGAGCGGTGGACGGGCGAGACGCTCGCGATCACCCGGGCTCGGCTGCGGCCCGGCAGGGCGCTGACCTTCTGGCGGGCGATCGGCGAGGTGGCCGCGCCGCTGGCGTCGACACCGGGGCTGCTGGCCAGTTTCGGGATCGGCGAGGCGCCGGTGGGGTGGCAGGGTACGGTCAGCCTCTGGCGCACCCAGGCGGATCTCGTCGCGTTCGCGTACCGTCAGCCCGAGCACCGCCGGGCGATCGAGCGCTCCCCTATCGTGGGGTGGTACGCCGAAGAGCTGTTCGCGCGCTTCGCGGTGCTGGACGTGACCGGCGACGCGCGCGTACTCGGTCGGTTCTCACGGGGCGTTGGGCAGCCGGATCTGGACGGGCAGGGATAGGCATGCGGCTGGTGGCGTGGACGCCGGACGATATGGCCCGTCGACTCGACGACGTCATCGAGGTGTACGGGCAGGCGATGGGGTACCCGCCCGAACTCACCACGGCGCGGCGCGGGTACGTGGCGGGGCATGTGCGCCGGCCCGGATTCCAGGCGGTGGCGACCCTGGATCCGCAGGGTCGGCTGCTCGGCTTCGGGTACGGGTACACCTCCGCGAAGGGCCAGTGGTGGCACGACCGGGTACGCGAGGGGCTGCGCCGCGACCAGCGCCGGTACTGGCTGCACGACTGCTTCGAGGTGGTCGAGCTGCACGTACGCCCGATGGCGCAGGGGCACGGGCTGGGCGCCGCGCAGCTGCGGGCGTTGCTGTCCCTGGGTTCCGGCGCGACCACCCTGCTCTCCACGCCCGAGGCCGACGAGCAGCGCTCCCGCGCCTGGCGGCTGTACCGTCGCTTCGGTTTCGTGGATGTGTTGCGGCACTTCGGTTTCCCTGGCGACGAGCGGCCGTTCGCGATCCTCGGCCGGGCCCTCCCACTCCCCCCGGAGCTGGCCGAGCCGGCCCGCCCACACTCCCCCGCGCAGCCGGCTCCGCCGCTCGCGTGACCCGCCCCCCACGCACGGGCGTGCTGCGCTGGGCGCCCCTGGCCGCGCTGATCCTGCTGCAGATCGGCTATCCGCTCACGGCCGGGCACACCCGGGCCGGGCTCGTCGTGGTCACGGTGCTGGCCGGCTTCGCCTTCTCGGTGGGGCACGCGCTCCTGACCCGGGGGGTACGCACCGCCGGTGCCCTGTGCCTGGTCGCCGCGGGGGGCGGGCTGCTGGTCGAGGCGCTGGGGGTACACAGCGGTTTCCCGTTCGGCGGGTACCACTACACCGGAGCGCTCGGCGTACGGCTGCTCGGCGTACCTGTGATCATTCCGCTCGCCTGGGCCTGGATGGCGTGGCCGGCCTGGCTGGCGGCTGCGCGACTGGTCCGGCCGCCACTCCTGCGGCTGGTGGTGGCCGGCTGGGGGCTGGCCGCCTGGGACCTGTTCCTCGACCCGCAGATGGTCGCCGAGGGCTACTGGCGTTGGCAGCACCCGCATCCGGGCCTCGGCGGCGCACCGTTCACCAACTACCTCGGCTGGCTCGGCGTGGCCGTACTGATGATGGCGCTCTTCGCGCTTCTCGCTCCCGAGCCCGCCGCCCGACCGGCCGCCGACGCTCCGATGTACGCGCTGTACCTGTGGACCTACTACTCCTCGGTCCTCGCGCACGCGGTCTTCCTCGGGCTGCCCAGCTCGGCGGTGGCCGGCGCGCTGGGGATGGGGTTGGTGGCCGTCCCGTTGACGATCGCGGTGCTACGTGACCCGACCCGGCGGGTGGGCTGATGCTCGCCGCGCTGGCCTGGCTGCCCACCGTCGTGGTGGCCGTACTCACCGGGCACACGGTGCTGAACACGTTGCTGCTGCGGCGTCTGCCACTCGATCCATCCACTGTGGTGAGTAGTTCGGTGGCCGGCCGGTCGGTCGCGGTGCTGCTGCCGCTGCGGGACGAGGCGGCGCGGGTACGCCCGTGCCTGACCGCGCTCCTGGCCCAGCAGCGGGTACCCGACCTGCAGGTGCTGATCCTCGACGACAACTCCACCGACGGGACGGCCGACCTGGTCCGGTCGCTCGTGGCCGAGGACGGCGCCGGGGACCGGGTGCGGCTGCTGTCGGGGGCGGCGTTGCCGGCCGGCTGGCTGGGCAAGCCGTGGGCGTGTGCACAGCTGGCCGCGGCGGTCCCGGACGGCGTACAGGTGTTGGCGTTCCTGGACGCGGACGTGGTACTCGCCCCGCAGGCGTTGGCCGCCGCGCTGGAAGTGTTGCGGGACAACCACTTCGACCTGCTCAGCGGATACCCGCGGCTGCTCGCCGGTACCGTCGGTGAGCGCCTGGTACAGCCGCTGCTGCCCTGGTCCTGGCTCACCTTCCTGCCGCTGCGGTTGCTGGAGCGCTCCCCCCACCCCTCCCTCACCGCGGCTGGCGGCCAGTTCCTGCTGGTCGACCGGGCGGCGTACCAGCGCGCCGGTGGACACGCGGGGGTACGCGACCGGGTACTGGAGGACATCGAACTGGCCCGGGCGGTGAAGGTCGCCGGTGGCCGGATCGGGCTGGCGGACGCGCACCTGCTCGCCGGGTGCCGCATGTACACCTCGTGGGCGCAGGTACGCGACGGGTACGCCAAGTCGCTGTGGGCTTCGTTCGGCTCGCCGGCCGGCGCGGTGGGGGTACTGGCGCTGCTCGCCCTGGCGTACCTGGCGCCACTGGCCGTGCTCCCGTTGGCGCCACTGGCCGGCTGCTGCGGGTACCTCCTCGGGGTGCTCGGCCGGCTGGTCACCGGGCGGGCGACCGGGGCGCGCACCGTGCCGGACGCGCTGGCCCACCCCGTTTCTGTGCTCGTCTTCGGCTACCTGCTGGCCCGCTCGTACCGCCTGCACCGGCGCGGCGGCCTGTCCTGGAAGGGCCGGCCGGTCCACCCCGGCCCGGAATCAGCTGGCCCGGAATCAGCTGGCCCGGAATCAGCTGGCCCGGACTCGGCCGGCCCCGAATCAGCCGGCCCGGGATGAGAGAAAAGCGATGAGCAGGATCGTGGTGATCGGGGCCGGCGTCGGCGGCCTGGCCTGTGCCGCGCGGCTGGCGGCGGCCGGCCACCGGGTGACCGTGTTCGAGCAGGCCGAGGTGGTCGGCGGGAAGCTCGGCCGGTTCACCAGGACCACGGCAGCGGGCGATTTCCACTTCGACACCGGGCCGAGCCTGTTCACGCTGCCGCAGGTGTTCGAGGAGTTCTTCGCGGCCACCGGCGGCCGGCTGGCCGACGAACTCGACGCGGTACCCCTCGATCCGCTGATCCGGCACGTCTTCCCGGACGGCAGCGTGCTCGACTCGTGCGCCGATCCGGCCGAGTTCGCCGCGCGGATAGCCGCCGCGTTCGGTGTGCGGGCGGCGGCCGACTGGCGGGCGCTCGCCGGCCGGGCCGCGCGGATCTGGGATGCCAGCTGGCGCGATGTGCTCACCCGGCCGGTGGATGCGCGCTCCGTCGCCCGGCTCGCCACGCACCTGGCCGACCTGCGGGCTATCGCGCCCGGCCGTACCCTGCGCGGGCTCGGGTTGAGCTACCTGGGGGACGCGCGGCTGCGGGTACTGCTGGACCGGTACGCCACCTATGCGGGTGCCGATCCGCGCCGGGCGCCGGCCGCGCTGGCCGCGATCGTGCACGCCGAACTCGCCTTCGGCGGCTGGTACCTGCGTGGCGGCCTGGGTACCCTCGCCGACGCCCTGCTCCGCCGCTGCGCAGCGCTCGGCGTCACGGTGCGCACGGGAACGCGGGTGGCCGCGATCTCGACGGCGGGCGGCGCGGTGGCTGGGGTACGCCTCGCCGACGGGTACGTCGAGCCGGCCGACGTGGTGGTCGCCAACGCCGACGCGCGGGCCGTCTACACCGACCTGCTGCCCACGCCGGCCCGGGCGGCCGCACTGCGTACGCGCAGCCTGGCCGGGTTCGTGCTGCTGCTCGGGGTACGCGGGCACACCCCAGGGTTGGCCCACCACACGGTCTTCTTCCCGCCGGTCTACGACGAGGAGTTCAACGCGATCTTCCGGCGCGGCGAGCCGGTCGCCGACCCCACGGTCTTCGTCACGGTGGCCGACGATCCGGGGGTACGGCCACCGGGGTACGAGGCCTGGTTCGTGCTCGTGAACGCGCCACCCCACGGCGCCAGTGGCTTCGACTGGCGCTCCCCGGGAGTGGCCGAGGGGTACGCCGACCGGGTACTGGACACGCTGGCCGCCCGTGGCGTCGACGTACGCGACCGGCTGCTGTTCCGCGAGGTGCGTACCCCTGCCGACCTGGAGACAGCCACCGCCACTCCGGGCGGCGCGATCTACGGCACCCCCGCCCACCGGCTGCTGCGGCCGGCCAACCGCGGCCCGGTACGCGGCCTGTACCTGGTCGGCGGCTCGGTACACCCGGGCGGCGGCCTCCCCATGGTCACCCTGTCCGCCAAGATCGTCTCTGACCTGATCGGCCCGGCGTGATCTTCTCCGAACTGAGCGGCCGACGGCTGGCTAACCGGCTGGCGGCGCGTCAGGGAGGCCGTCGGCCGGCCGGTCCGGGAGCGCCACCGACAGCGCCCCACCGGCTCCCCGGCCGGGATCGCGCGGCAGGCTGTGCGGGTTGGCCACGGTTGTCCGTGGCGTGCTCCGGCCACGCAGCCGGGCATTCACCGCGGAGATCAACTGGGCCAACCCGATCAGCCCGAACAGCACCCAGATCGCCGTCGCCCCGGTCGCCGTACCGGCCGCCAGTGGCTTTGTGATCAGCCCGGCGATGCCGCCCAACCCCAGCCCGAGTACCGCGAAGACCACCCGGGTCGGGCGCTCGGCGGCGGTCACCACCCCGACATCGGACATGCCGGCGGCGACCGCCCGGGCGCGCAGGTACTCGTGCAGCCAGGCGATCGCCGCGCACACCACGACCAGCCAGCCGGGTACCCCGAGCAGCTTCAGCCCGGCCAGCCAGGCCAGCTCGCTGATCCGGTCTGCGATCGAGTCGTAGACGAAGCCCAGCCGGCTGGTCCGCCCGGTGGTCACGGCCACCGCGCCGTCCACCGAGTCGGCGAGCGCGGAGAGCACCACCACTCCGGCGGCGGCGAGTGCCCACCAGTACCCCTGGTTGACCAGCACCGGCACGGCCAGGCTGAGCAGCAGCCCGATGACCGTCACGGTCGCCGGCCGGATCCGCAGTCGCGCGGCTGTCCGCCCCAGGGCGTACGCCAGCCGCAGCCAGCCGAGCATGAAGCCGCCACTGCGCCGCGGGTCGACACCCCCGTGCAGCCCCGCCCACTGGACGGCGTACTCGTCCCAGGTCAGCGGGGTTCTCGTCACGCTGCCTGCAGGCCGGCGCCCACCGCGAGGTTCTGCCAGATCTCGCGGGTCGCCTTTGAGCGGTTGAAGGTGATGAAGTGGATCCCGGGTACGCCCTCGTCCAGCAGCCGTTCGGTGAGCAGGGTGGCCTGTTCGATGCCCAACTGGCGCAGCGCCTCCGGATCGTCCTTCGAGGCCTCGAACCGGCCGGCCAGCTGCGCCGGGAACGGCGCGCCGGACAGTACCGGCGCCCGCTCGACCGTGTTGTAGCTGAGTACGGGCATGACCTCGGGGACGATCGGCGTGTCACAGCCGGCCGCGGCTACCCGGTCGCGCAGCCGCAGGTACTCCTCGGCGTCGAAGAACATCTGGGTGATGGCGAAGTCGGCGCCGGCCCGGCACTTCTCGATCAGGTAGCGGGTGTCGGACTCGATGTCCGCCGAGCGCGGATGCTTGTGCGGGAACGCGGCCACCCCGACGCAGAAGTCACCGGCGTCCTTGATCAACGAGACCAGCTCGGCGGCGTAGGTGATCCCTCGCGCGTGCGGTACCCACTCGCCCCCCGGGTTGCCCGGCGGGTCCCCGCGTACCGCGAGCACGTTGTGGATCCCGGCCCCGGCATACCGCCCGACCAGGTGGCGCAGCTCCGCGATCGAGTGGTTGACCGCGGTCAGGTGAGCCATCGGCAGCAGCGTGGTCTCGGTGGCGATCCGCTCGGTGGCGGTAACCGTATTGTCGCGGGTCGATCCGCCGGCGCCGTAGGTGATCGAGACGAACGACGGGTGCAGCGGCTCCAGCTGGCGGATCGCCTTCCACAGCTGCTGCTCCTGCTCGGCGTCATTCGGGGGGAAGAACTCGAACGAAAAGGTCGGTTCGGGGCCGCGGATCAGATCACCGATCGACGCGTGCCCGCCCGGCATCACCGAGGGAAGTCCAAGTGCCACGTTAAGACTCTAACCGGAGTACCCCCGCGAACCTGCCTTCCTGGCTGCCATTCCACCCGCGCGCGAGCAGTTGTCGGGGCGACCCGGGCGCGCCGGCGAGCCCGGTACCCGCCCGGCGGCCGGCATCGCCGGAGCGCGCCGGGCAATTTCGTCGTACCCGACCGGTACACAGAACATGGCGAGCGGCCGCCGATGGGGGTCTTGACGATCACGACGTCGAGACGGAGATCGCTATGGAGGAGTCGCTGGGCGGACTGCTCACCCGGGTCCGACTGGCATCCGGCCGGTCCCAGCTACGGATCGCGGAGTTGCTGTGCGCGGCCTCGGGGGTGGCCACGGTCAGCCGACACGAGATCTCCCGCTGGGAACGGGAGGCACGGGTACCGAGCGGCTTCTGGCTGCGCTGGCTGGCCCTGGTACTGGAGGTGAACCTGGCCGACCTGGAGCGGGCGGCGGCGCAGACCCGGCGGTCCCGGCCGGGTCTCGGCGTCGACCGGGAGGGGGCCGCGACACGCCGGGACGGCCCCGGGAAGGGGGTCCGCGAGCGCCGGGGGCTGCCGGGCGGTTAGCGTTGCGGCCGTGACAAACGAGACGGCCATGCCGCCGACGCCGGCCGATCATGCGGGGGTACGCGCCCGGATCGACGACGTACTCCGGGTGTTCCTGGCTGACCAGCGCAAGGCTCTGCTGGACATCGACCCGGAACTACGCCTGGTGTGCGACACGGTTGACACATTCGTCCTGCGCGGCGGCAAGCGGCTGCGCCCGCTGTTCGGCTACTGGGCCTACCGGGGCGCGGGTGGGCCGGACCGCGACGCGGTGGTCACCGCCCTGGCGTCGCTGGAGTTCGTCCAGGCCAGCGCTCTGATCCACGACGACGTGATGGACGACTCGGACACCCGGCGCGGCGAGCCGGCCACCCACCGCCGGTTCGCCGGGGTACACGGGGACAACGGCTGGACCGGCGACCCGGACGCCTTCGGCGAGGCGAGCGCCATCCTGCTCGGCGACCTCTGCCTGGTCTGGTCGGACGAGCTGCTGCAGGGCTGTGGCCTGGAGCCGGACAGCGTGGCCCGGGCTCGCCGGGTCTTCGACACCATGCGCACAGAGGTGATCGTCGGCCAGTACCTCGACGTGCTGACCCAGGCGACCGGCGAGACCTCGGTGGAGCGGGCCGGCAAGGTGGCCCGGTACAAGTCGGCGAAGTACACCGTCGAGCGCCCGATGCTGCTCGGCGCGGCCCTCGCCGACGCCGGGACGGCAGTGCAGGCCGCGTACTCCGGCTACGGGCTCCCGCTCGGCGAGGCGTTCCAGCTGCGCGACGACATCCTGGGCGTGTACGGCGACCCGGCCCGTACCGGCAAGCCGGCCGGCGACGACCTGCGCGAGGGGAAGCGCACCTACCTGGTGGCCACCGCCTTCGCCGCGGCGTCCCCGACCGACCGAGCGGCACTCATTGCCGGGCTGGGCGACGCCGCGCTCGACCGGGTGGGCGTGGACCGGCTCCGCGAGATCATCGAGCAGACCGGCGCACTGGCCGGTACCGAGCGGCGGATCACCGAGCTGACCGGCGAGGCACTGGCCGCACTGGACTCCGTCGACCTGGCGCCGGAGG
Organism: uncultured Actinomycetota bacterium; assembly: GCA_963850915.1. Classification (GTDB taxonomy): domain Bacteria; phylum Actinomycetota; class Actinomycetes; order Mycobacteriales; family Micromonosporaceae; genus CAVTWH01. Next base: position 107,075 of record CAWKND010000014.1, on the reverse strand, counting down.
GCCGGCAGGCGCTCACCGAACTCGCCGCCGCCGCCACCCAACGAGCCACCTGACGGGGCGCCGCGACCACGCGGGTCAGGTCGGCCGGGTCACCTGACAGGCGCTCTGCGACAGGGATCGCTGCCACTCCAGCCCGTCGCCTCCGATCCACTGGACGGTGACCAACACAGTCTGGGTACCGAAGAAGCGGCTCACCCGTACCGGTACCGGCCACCTGACCGACGGAACGGTGGCGCAGTCGGTCACCTGGTACCAGAGATCGAATTCGACTATTTCGCCCCGGCGCAGCGTCACCGGCAGTGCCCCGTTGACCACGGCGATCCTGGTCAGCACCAGTCCCGGACCGCTCCGGCCGAATCCGGTGATCTTCACGGGCAGGGTGTTGTCGCTGCGTACGGCGAACCGGAAGTGGAACACCCGGGCCGCCGGTACCTCGGCCCGGAAACCGCCGTACCCCTCCTGCTCGGCCAGTCGCGGCGCGAAGAATCCCGCGTGCACGATCTCACCGGCGCCGGCGAACAGCGCCAGTACCAGCAGGATCGCGAGCCACAGCCGGACCGTTGCCGGTCGGCTCAGCCGACCCGCGTTGCGATCGAGCTTCAGCCACACCCCGTCGCTGACCATCCGGTCGCCCCCTCACGCCTCTCGCGCAATGTAGCAATGTCTTGATACATTGCGCCAGGGAAACTTCGTGGGCCGCAACCGATGGGAGCGCCGGTGTGAGCGTCGTACTGGGCTTCGCGATCGTGTTCGCCGGGCTGCCCGCCGCGCTCGCCGGCTGGTACGCCTGCGGACCGATCAGCCGGTCGCGGCTGTCCGCGTTCGCCCGGCACCGCGGGCTGGAGCTGACCGAGGACAACGGCAACCAGGTCATCCGGTACCTCGCGGTAACCCGGCGCTGGCGCTGTGCCGGCGTCGCCGCCGGCTGCCTGCTCGGCTTCGGCTGGGGGTTGCCGGGCCACCGGTACCAGCTCAACCTCCTGGCACTGTTCGCCGGCTGGTTCCTCGGTGCGCTCGCCGCCGAGTTCCACCTGGCCCGGTACCGGCCCGGACCACGCCGGCTGGCCTCGCTCACCCCCCGACTGCCACGCCGGTACCTCAACCCGGTGGTGTGGGCCCTGCTCCCGCTCGCGGCAGTCGGTAACGTGCTGCCCGGCCCGATCGCCGTGCTGTACCAGTTCGACAACGTGCACTGGGCCGCCCTGGTGGGCTGGCTGGCCCTGGCACTGGCCACCCTCGCCGCCGTGGCCCTGGTACGCCAGCGGGTACTCACCCGGGCCCAGCCGGTGGCCGCCCCGGACGTACTCGCCGCCGACGACGCGATCCGGGCGCGCTCGCTGCACGTACTCACCGGCAGCGGCTTCGCCGTCGCGAGCCTCTGCGCACTCGGTCAGGTCGCCGCCACGCTGCCGGCCCTCGACTTCGCGGCCGCCGGCCGGCTACGCGGCATGCTGATCTTCGCCAGCGTGCTGGTGCTGGTGGTCGGGAGGTTCGCCGCGACCGCCCGGGGACCGGTGCGCCGGCCGGCCACATGATCGTCGAGGTCGACACGAGCAGCGCCGTCCCCGCGTACGAGCAGATACGCGCCCAACTCGCCACAATGATCGAGACCGGGGTACTCGCGCCCGGTACCCGGCTGCCGCCGGTCCGCCAGCTCGCCGCCGATCTGGGGCTCGCGGTCAACACGGCCGCCCGCGCCTACCGCGAGCTGGAGAGCGCCGGACTGGTCAGCGGCCGGGTACGGCACGGCACGGTGGTCGCCGAGCGCCGTACCGTCGCGCCGGCCGAGATCCACCGCCGGCTCACCGAGGCGGCCACCGGGTACGCCATGCTCAGCCGCCAGCTCGGCGCCGCCCCGGCCGAGGCGCTGGACGCGATCCGAGCCGCGCTGCACGCGCGGTCACAGAGCCGCGAGTCACAGAGCCGCGAGTCACAGGGCCGCGAGTCACAGGGCCGGCAGCCCGGTCCCGTCGAGTCCTGACCCGCTGTCCTCGAGGAGGACGGTCAAGGGTGGCAGGCCCAGCCGCTGCCGCTCGGCGGCTACCCGGACGAAGATCCGGCAGGCGGTGGCGAAGGCGGTCGGATCGGTGCCGCGCAGCCGGTCGGCGGCCCGCCAGAGCAGCAGGTACCCGCCGGCCGGCAGCCAGCTCAGGTCGCGCAGGCAGTCGGCGAGCGCATCCCAGTTGCGGCCGTACCAGCCCGGAAAGTCCAGTGCCACCGCGCATCCGTCGAGGAGGCCGGCCGCGTCGGTGATCGTGGCTCCGTCGAGTACCCCCAGCCGCCAGCCGGCGGGCGTGGCCGGTACGTCGGCCGCGACGCGGTACACCCCGGGCGTCATCGCAGTCATCGCAGTACCTGGCGGAACGAGGCGTAGTGGTCGGCGGTGTAGTAGAGGTCGCCGTCCCGGCCGAGTACCAGCCGGCGGGTACCCCGGTCCGGCGAGCCGGGCGTGGGCACCGTGTACTCGTGGTAGTACCCGTCCGGCCGGTCCGGCAGCAGGTGCTCGTCGTTGCCGAACACCGTCCCGTCCTGGGCGTACCGGAAGCTGCCGTGCGCGTCGATCGTGGCCACCACCTGCCGCGCCTGTACCGGCAGGTCCGCCAGGGCAACCGTGGGTAGCCCGGAGACCGGCGTGTGCTGCCCTCCCGGCGCTGCGGCGGAGGGGGAACCGCCCGATGAGCGGCTCGCCACCGACCAGCCGGCCAGCGCACTGCCGCCGAGCACCAGTACGACCACCATGGCGACCAGTACCCACACGCCCCACGGCAGGTGCAGTCGCGCCGGCCAGCGCTCCCGCCGTCCCTGGCCCGACGGGTGCCGAGCCGGCTGAGGGTCAGGTTCGGTCGATGCCATGCCTACCCCACCAGACCCAGAGCGACAGCGTGCTCAGTACCAGCGCGAAGCCGAAGAACAGGTCCTCGACCGGGGCGTACGCCAGCCGCCAGCCGAGGATCGCACCAGGGTTGTAGCGCACGATCTGGCGGCCGGTGAGGATGCCGTTGGCGACCAGTTGACCGACGATGACGATCGGGTACGTGGCCCAGAACAGCTTGCGGCCCAGCAGCCGGGTACGCAGCACGACCAGGTCGAGCAGCACCGCACCGAGTACCCCAACGGCGACGGCCGCGGTGTAGCTCACCGGTCGTCCCCCGGCTCGTCCCCGGCTTTCCAGCCGCGACGGCGCTGCACGGTGCGTACCGCCTCGAAGGCGAGGATCGCGCACACCGGTACCACCAGGAAGAACAGCAGCTCCTCCAGCGGCAACCGGCCCGGCAGCCGTACCCCCGTGGTCTGCCCCGGGTCGTAACTCCAGTGACCGGCCCGGATGGCCGCGATGTCCCAGGCGCCGAAGACGACCGCGACCGGGACCAGGGTGAGCAGCAGCCGCCGCCAGCGGCGCAGTACCCCCACCCGCAGCACCGGCTCCAGCCACACCGCCCCGACCAGGCAGCCGGCCAGTACCGCCAGGTAGGTCAGGTGTGCCACGGAGTTAGTAACCCAGCGCCTGGGCGCGTCGCTTCACCTCGGTGGCCAGGTCACCGGCGAGCGCCACGGCCGGTGTGCCAGGAAGTGTGGGGTCCGGCGTGTACAGCCACCGCATCGCTTCGTCGTCGTTGTACCCAGCGTCAAGCAGCAGATTGAGCACGCCGGGGAGGTGCTTGCGAACCGTGGGCGTAGCCATGAACTCAGCCGGTACCCGGAGGACGCCGTTGCGACGAACCGCCAGCATGGCGCGTTCGCGGATGAGCTGGTGCACCCGGTTCACCGGAAGATCGAGTATCTCGGCGATCTCGGGCAGGGTCAGCCAGCCGGACGGCTCGGTGATCGCGCCAGCCATTCCGGCGCTGGCAGTGGAGTCGGTGGTCACCCGAGCAGCCTCCCACGACCGGCCGGTGCGGCCGAGCGCGACCCGGCGCGTGCTGGGTGCCAGCCGGTGAACGGCCGGGTGACCGTGCACCGGCTGCGGCGTACCTGGCGGCTGATGCGCTGGGAGGTGGTCGGCGCGGCCCGCTCGGTGCGCTATGACCTGGGCCGGCTGGAGCGCCCCGGGCACGCCCGCGGTCGGGTACGCGTCGAGTGGGACGGCTCCGAGCGGCCGTACCGGCGCATGTTCACCGCACTCGCCTTCGGCGTGCTGCTGCTCGGCGCGATCAGCGGCAGCTACTACGCGGCCGCCGGTGGACTGCTCTCCAACGACCCGCCCGACCGGGGTACCGACCCGGTTTCGGTGAGCACCTCCAGCCCGGTACCGGCACCGACCCCGTCGACCAGTAGCGCGCCGGCGGTGACGGTACTGCCCGCCACGCCGGTACCGCACCCGCTGTCCGGCACCCCGACGCCGACCCCGCACCGGAGCGGTACCCCCACCCCACCGAACCCGCCTCCCGGCTGTACCGGCTGCCAGGTACCGACCGACCCGCCGCCGACCAGCCCGGGCACCGATCCGGAGCCCAGTACCAGTGACACTGGGTCGCCGAGCCCGTCACCCTCCGAATCGTTGTCTCCGTGATAGGTGACAAATGGGAACGACAGAGTGGCTTGCCCATCCGTACCGTGACATGGCTCGCTTAGACTGCACGCCGATGGATACCAGGGTCACCGATTCGTTGATCGGAGCGCTCGTCGACGGGCGCTACCGAGTCCGCTCGCGCGTGGCGCGGGGCGGCATGGCCACCGTGTACACGGCGACCGATGAGCGGCTCGAACGCGTCGTGGCTCTGAAGATCATCCATCCGGCCCAGTCGCGCGATCCGCAGTTCATGGCGCGCTTCACCGACGAGGCCAAGACCATCGCCCGGCTGACCCACCCCAACGTGGTCGCCGTCTACGACCAGGGCAGCTATGAGGGCCTGCCCTACCTGGTCATGGAGTACGTGCGCGGGCACACGCTGCGCGAGCTGCTGGCGGAGCGGCGCCGCCTGGGCGCGCTGGAGGCGCTCGCCGTCCTGGAGCAGGTACTCGCCGCGGTGGCCGCCGCGCACCGGGCCGGCATGGTGCACCGCGACATCAAGCCGGAGAACGTACTCGTCGCCGAGGCGCCCGGCAGCGGCAACCTGATCGACTCGGTCGTGAAGGTCGCCGACTTCGGGCTGGCCCGCGCGGTCGAGGAGGCCAGCGCCGAGGAGAACGGCCACCTGATGGCCACCGTCGCGTACGTGGCCCCCGAACTGGTCACCGACGGGCGCGCGGACACCCGTACCGACGTGTACTCCGCCGGCATCGTGCTCTTCGAGATGCTGACCGGCCGGGTCCCGTACGACGGCGACCGGCCGGTGGATGTCGCGTGGCAGCACGTCGACCAGCAGGTACCCGCCCCGTCAAAGTTCGTGGCGGGGCTCTCGCACGCCGTCGACGACCTGGTCACCAGCGCCACCGACCGGGATCCCGGCAACCGGCCCAGCGACGCCGGCGCGTTCCTGAGCGAGGTCCAGTCGGTCCGCGAGGAGCTGGGCGTGGTGGCCGCGGGCGCCCGGGTGGCCGCCGCACCGACCGTCTCGGTCGCCAGCATCGACCCGCCAACCCAGCAACTGGCCACCTCCGGGCGCCCGTCCTGGTCCCGGCTGCCCGGTCCGGCGGTGGAGCGCGAGCCCGCGCCGCGGCGGCGTGGCGCCCCCCGGCGCAGCGGCCCACCGACCACGGGACTTGCCGGGTGGTACGCCCGGGTCACCGCCACCAGTCGCGGGCGGCAGGCGGTGGCCGCCAGCATCGTCGTACTCGGCCTGCTGATCGCGGTCGGCGGTTGGTGGATCGGGGTCGGCCGGTACACCCAGGCGCCTGCGCTGACCTCACTGACCAAGCCGCAGGCGGTCAGCGTCGCCAAGACCCACGGCTTCACCCTGAAGTACGCAACCGGCAAGTACCGCGAGGACGTCCCCAAGGACACCGTGATCGGCCAGCAGCCCGGTGGCGGCCAGCGGATCGTCAAGGGCGGCACGATCACCCTCACGCTCTCCCTCGGTGCCGAGCGCTACGAACTGCCGGACGAGAACGGCAACACCTACGACCAGGCGTACGGCGACCTGATCTCGCTGAAGGTGGATGTCAAGCGCGCCGACGTCTACAGCGACACGATGGCGGCTGACCACGTCATCTCCACCACCCCGCCGGCCGGCAGCACGGTCGCCCCGGGCGAGGTGGTCACCGTCAACATGAGCAAGGGCAAGTCACCGCACCCGATGCCGGACTTCGGCGGCAAGGACGGCAACGCGGCGCAGGCACAGCTGCTCGCGATGAAGATCCCGGGCCTGGTCGTCGCCTTCATGTACGCCGACAGTCAGCAGCCGAAGAACACGGTCATCGGCCAGGACCCAGCCCCCGGGGCCGGCCTCGACCAGGGGCAGAAAGTGATCCTGACGCTGAGCAACGGGCCGGCGCTGATACCTGTCCCCGCCGTGGCCAACGCCGGGATGAACTGCGCGCAGGCGGTCGCCACGCTGCAAGGGGTCGGCCTCACGGCCAACGTCAACGGCAACCCCAACGGCGGCAACGTGATCAACCAGAACCCGGCCGCCAACCAGCCGGTACCGCCCGGTACACAGGTCTCGCTGTTTTGCCTCTGACCCCGATCGGTGCGCACGTACCCACCGCCGGTGGCCTGGCCAAGGCGGCGCTGCCCTACGTCGAGGCGGCCGGTGCCGGGGCTGCCCAGGTCTACGTGTCCAACCCGCGTGGCTGGGCGCTGTCGGCCGGTGATCCGGCGCAGGACGAGCAGTTCCGCGCGGGTACCGCGGCCCTGCCCGTGTACATCCACGCCTCGCTGCTGGTGAACCTGGGCTCGCCGACCCCGGCGACGGTGGAGAACTCGGTCGCCACCCTGCGCCACGCACTCCAGCGCGGCCGGGCGCTGGGCGCCGCCGGAGTCGTGTACCACGCGGGCAGCGCGGTGGACGAGGGGCACGCCGCCGCCGCGTACCGCCAGCTGCGTACCGCCCTGCTGCCGCTAATGGAGGAGTCGGCGGCCGCCGGTGGCCCGCTGCTGCTGGTCGAGCCGAGCGCCGGCGGTGGGCGCAGTCTGGCCGCCCGGGTAGAGCAGCTGGCCGACTACTTCGACGCGGTCGGCGGCCACCCCTACCTGGGCGTCTGCTTGGACACCTGCCATGCCTTCGCGGCCGGCCACGACCTGGCCAGCCCGGGCGGCGCGGCGGCGACCCTGGACGCGCTGGTCGCCACCGTGGGGGTCGACCGGCTGCGGCTGATCCACGCCAACGACTCCAAGGACCCGGTGGGCTCCACCCGGGACCGGCACGAGACGGTCGGCGCGGGCACCATCGGCGAGGCGGCCTTCGCCGAACTGCTGGCCCACCCCGCCACCACGGGGGTACCGGTGATCGTGGAGACGCCGTCCGAGGGCTCGGTCGGGCACGCCCGGGACATCAAGTTGCTGCGTAGCCTCTCGGCTACCCAGCGCGACGGGCTGGCGAAGCCCCGCGCGAAGTCACGAAACCGCAGGTGAAGGGCCTCACACGGGGGTTGCGGTCCGTCCGCCATTAGGGCAGCCTTACCTCCGTGTTCGTCTGCATCTGCCAACGAGTCCGCGAGTGCGAGGTACGCACGGCGATCCTGCGCGGTGCGCGTACCGAAGAGGCCGTCGGTGACGCGTGCGGCGCCGGTACCAACTGCGGCTCCTGCCTCGACCGGATCTGCGACATGATCGACGAGGAAAGCACGTACGACACACTTCCGGCACTAGCCGCTTAACCGGGCAAACTGTCATAGTCTGTCACGCATGCAAGGTGACGCCCGGGTTCTCGAGTTCCTCAACGAGCAGTTGACCGCCGAACTGACCGCGATCAACCAGTACTTCCTGCACGCCAAGACGCAGGACCATCTCGGCTTCAACGTGCTGGCCAAGCACACCCGGGCCGAGTCGCTCGACGAGATGCGACACGCCGAGATCCTCACCGAACGCATCCTCTTCCTCGATGGTCTGCCCAACTACCAGCGGCTGTTCGCGCTGCGGATCGGCGAGACCGTCAAGGAGATGTTCGAGTGCGACATGAAGGTCGAGGTGGAGGCGGTCGACCGGCTGCGCCGGGGCATCGAGTACATGCGCTCGGTCGCCGACGTCACCTCGGCCCGGATGTTCGAGGAGATCCTCGCCGACGAGGAGCACCACATCGACTACCTGGAGACCCAGCTCGACCTGATCGAGAAGCTGGGCGAGGCGCTGTACCTGCAGAACGTCACCGACCACCCGGACCCCGCCTGACCCTCGACCGGCCAGACGCTCGACCGGCCCGACCGCTGGCGGCCCGACCGCTGGCGGCCCGACCTCTGGCGGCCTGCCAGGGTCCCGGATCTGTCGGACCGGGCGGTTAGCCTGAGCGGGTGCCGAGGCCCGAACCGCCTTTCGAACCCACCGATCCCGATCGGGACGACCCGTGGCGTGCGCCAGGTGATGCGCGGCGTGCCCGGGATGCGTGGGGCGACGGCGATGCACCGCCACCGCCTCGAGGGTTCGGCGCCGGCTGCCTGATCGCGATCATCGTCAGCGCCATCGGGGTGGTGATCGCCGCTGTCCTGGTCGCCAAGGCGCTCGGCGCGGCGTTCTCCGGTGACACGCCACTGGAGCAGATCCGGTTGGGGCTCGGGCACTTCAGGGTGGGGGCAGCGGGTTGAGCGTACGTATCGAGCCGGTCGGGCCGGAGCAGTTCGCGGACGTGGAGGCGCTGTTCGGGCCCAACGGCGGCATTGCCGGCTGCTGGTGCATGTGGTGGCGCAAGCCCAACAAGGACTGGAACGCCAGCCACGGGCAGGCCAACCGGGACGGGCTGGAAGAAGTGGTCCGCTCCGGTGCGCCTGTCGGTCTGCTGGCGTACGCGGCGGACGGGTCACCGGTCGGCTGGGCCGCCACGGCACCCCGCCCGGCGTACCCCCGATTGCTGCGCTCGAACACGCTGCGCCTGCCCGACCAGGACGACCCGGCGATCTGGTCGGTGCCCTGCTTCTTCATCCACCGCACCGTACGGCGCACCGGGGTCGGCACAGCGCTGCTCGGCGCGGCCGTCGACTACGCCCGCGCCTCGGGCGCCAGCGCACTGGAGGGCTACCCGACCGCCGCCGGCGAACGCAAGCGGGGCAGCAACGAACTCTTCACCGGTACCGTGGGAATGTTCCAGGACAACGGTTTCACCGAGCATGCCCGACCGACCGGCGCCCGGGTGGTGATGCGCCGCGAGCTGAACAAGCCCGCTCACAGCCGGCTGCGCAGCTCCCAGAGTTCTGGGTAGAAGCGCAGCTCGACGCGCGGGCGCAGGTAGCCGCCACCGGCCGAACCGCCGGTACCCGACTTGGTGCCGATCTGGCGTTCGGCCATGAGTACGTGCCGGGCCCGCCACAGCGACCAGGCCTGATCGTGGTCGATCAGCGCCTCGGCCAGGTCCCAGAGCGCACCGAAGCGCTCCCGATCCCCGGCGATCCGCGAGTACGCGGCGAACCTGTCCTCGGCCGAGTCGACCGGGAAGCCCGCGTGCCGCAGTACCGCCAGGTACCCGTCCCACAGCGACGGCTCCGCCAGCCGGGCGGTCAGCGCCGCCCGCTCCGCCCCGGTCAGCCCCCGGAACCGGCGCAGGAAGTCCGGGTCCTTCAGGCCGGAGAGGAACTCGATCTCCCGGAACTGCGCCGACTGGAAGCCCGAGGCCGGCGCCAGCTTGTTGCGGAAAGCCAGGAAGTCCTGCGGCGTCATGGTGTCGATCACGTCCACCTGGTGTACGAGTACGCCCTCGATCACCCGCGCCCGGCCCAGCCGTACCCGGGGCAGGTACGCCTCGCCGGTGAGCATCCGGTCCCGGGCGTCGGTCAGCTCGTGCAGCAGCAGCTGGAACCACAGCTCGTACGCCTGGTGGATGGTGATGAACAGCAACTCGTCGTGGGCCGGTGGCTGCGACTCGGGTACCTGCTGGGACAGCAGCTCGGGCAGGCGCAGGTACTCCCCGTAGCTGAGCTGCCCACCCTGCTCACCAAAGTGCGGTGAGCCGAAGTCCGGCGACCCGGAGTGCGGCGAGTCGGTGCGGTGACCGTCCGCGAGCGGTCATGTCAGCCGCGCAGGATCCCGGTGAGCACGTCGATGGCCCGGTCGATGCCCGCGTCGTCCACGTCGAGGTGGGTGATCAGCCGGCCGACGAACGGCCCGAGTACCGACACCAGTACCCCCTGCTCGCGCGCCGCCGCCCCGAAAGCCGGCGCGTCCACCACGGTCTTGCTCAGGTCCAGCGCGACCAGGTTGGTCTGTACCCGCTCCGCGTCCACCACACCGAACGGCGCGAGCGCCTCGGCCAGCCGGTAGGCCCGCGCGTGATCGTCGGCCAGCCGCTCGATGTTGTGGTCCAGGGCGTACTGGCCGGCCGCGGCGAGCACGCCGACCTGGCGCATGCCGCCACCCATCCGCTTGCGGATCACCCGGGCCTGTTCGATGTTCGCCGCGCTGGAGATCACCAGCGAACCGGCCGGCGCGCCCAGCCCCTTGGACAGGCAGACCGACAGCGTGTCGAAGAGGGCGCCGTAGCCGGCCAGGGGTACCCCGTCGGCCACGTGCGCGTGCCAGATCCGGGCGCCGTCGCAGTGCATCGCGATGCCGTGCATGTCGGCCACCCCGCGCAGCCCCTGCAGGGTGCTGAACGGGATCACCCCACCGCCGCCCCGGTTGTGCGTCTGCTCGACGGCGAGCGCGGCGGTGGCCACGGCGTGGTACCCGGCCGGCCGGATCATCGCGGCCACCGTGTCCACGTCGATGTTCGCGCCCACCGGCGCCCAGGTACGGGTCGAGATGCCGCCGATCGCCGCGGCCGCGCCGATCTCGTAGGTGACCACGTGCGCGTCGGCGTCACACAGCAGTTCGCTCGCCGGCGGGCAGGACAGTTGCAGGCAGATCTGGTTGGCCATCGAACCGGTCGGGGCGAACAGCGCGGCCTCGTGCCCGAAGAGGGCGGCGACCCGGGCCTCCAGCGCGTTGACCGTGGGGTCCTCGCCGTAGACGTCGTCACCGACCTCGGCCGCGGCCATCGCCGCGCGCATTCCCGCACTGGGCCGGGTCACCGTGTCACTGCGCAGATCCACGATCATGTCGGTCACCGCCCGATTCTATGGCCGAGGGTTTCGGGCCGGACGATCTACCGGCCCGAAACTGTCCGGGCAGCCGACAGGCTCACACCTGCTTGATGACCAGCTTCGCACCAGTGGCCTCAGCGGCCTGCAGAGTACGCAGCCGAAGCAGCGCCGGGTACTCGTCGAGCAGCTTCGCGGTGTTCGCCATCGAGCGCAGCGCGGCCGACTCGGCGCGTACCCGCTCCAGCTCGGCCAGGCCCCGCTGGCGGGCGAGTACCACGTCGCCGAAGGCCTTGCGCAGGTCACCGGGGAGCATCACGTCGCGTACCACGATCTCCCGGACGGCCAGCCCGACAGCGGCGGCACCGGCTGCCACCGGCTCGGTCAGTTCGCTGCCCAGCCCGGCCCGCTCGGCGAGCAGCGCGTCCACGGTGCGCTGGGCGACCGCGGTGCGCAGCGCCTGCTGCAGGTGGGCGTAGACCTCGGCGGTCGGGTCGGTCGCGGCGGTCACCGACAGGGCCGGGTCCACGATGGACACCCGGAGTACGACCGAGACCCGTACGGCCACGCCGTCGCTGGTGAGTACCTCCTGGCCGGGTACCGCGAGCAGGCGCGGACGCAGGTCGACGCGGTGCAGGACGGTACGGGTGGGGCGGTAGGTGTGCCGGCCGGGGCCCAGGACATCCACGAAGGCACCGTCCACGAACCGGACGACCCGCTCGTACTCCATAACTGTGGTCTTCGCCATCGCGTGCACTCCTCTCGTCCCGTGACTGCCGGCTCGTGCCAACCCATGGGTAGGCTCCGGCGCTCCCGATCGGACGGCGGGGGCGTACCCGCGCCGGAGCGCGCGCCGCCCGCAGAGCCGGCCGGCCGGTGCCCGAGGGCGAGCGCCGGAGCTTTCCGCAGGATCTGGATTTGAACCAGTGGGTTGGTAGCCCGTTGCCGTTTACCAGGGCACGGAACGCGATCCGGCGATGCCGGTGCGCCGCTTGATCAGCCCTGGGCGTCGTTGACGGTACCCGCGCCCATTCGGCCCGAGCTATCGAGTTTCCGGTCGCCCGGAGGCAGCGCCAGCGAGAGGGCGGTCAGCCGCGGAGCATCTCGGCGACCAGGAAGGCCAGCTCCAGCGACTGCTGGGTGTTCAGTCGCGGGTCACACGCCGTCTCGTACCGGCCGGGCAGGTCGGCGTCCACGATCGCCTGCGCACCGCCCAGGCACTCGGTGACGTCCTCCCCGGTCAGCTCGATGTGGATGCCGCCGGGGTGCGTCTCCAGCTGGCGGTGTACCTCGAAGTAGCCGAGTACCTCATCGACGATCCGGTCGAAGTGCCGCGTCTTGTACCCGTTGGAGGACTCGTGCGTGTTGCCGTGCATGGGATCGCACTGCCACACCACTTTGGCCCCGCTGGCGTGTACCTTCTCGACGATCGAGGGCAGCACGTCGCGTACCCGCTGGTTGCCCATCCGGCTGACCAGGGTGAGCCGCCCGGAGATGTTGTCGGGGTTGAGCTTCTCGCAGAGTTCGAGAGCCACCTCGGGGGTGGTACCCGGGCCGATCTTGACGCCGATCGGGTTGCTGATCCGGGAGATGAAGTCGATGTGCGCGCCGTCGAGCTGCTTGGTGCGCTCGCCGATCCAGAGGAAGTGGCCGGAAAGCCCGTAGGCGCGGCCACCGGCGACCCGGGTCAGCGCGCGGTCGTACTCCAGCGCGAGCGCCTCGTGCGAGCAGTACAGCGTGACGGTGCGCAGGGCCTGGTCGTCGGTCATCCCGCAGGCGCGGATGAAGGCCAGTGCCCGCTCGATCTCCCGGGCGATCGCCTCGTAGCGCTCGCCGAAGGCCGAGGTGCGTACGTAGTCGCGGTTCCAGTCGTGGACGGCGTGCAGGTCGGCCATGCCACCACCGAGGTAGGCCCGCATCATGTTCATCGCGGCGGCCGCGTTGGCGTACGCCCGGATCATGCGCTGCGGGTCGGCCACCCGGGCAGCCGGGTTGGCGTCCAGTGAGTTGATCATGTCGCCGCGGTAGGCGGCCAGCCCGAGCGCGTCCAGCGCAGCCGAGCGCGGCTTGGTGTACTGGCCGGCCATCCGGGCGATCTTGACGACCGGCAGGCTCGCCCCGTAGGTCAACACCACCGCCATCTGCAGCAGGGTGCGCGCGTTGGCGACCAGGTGGGTCTCGGTGTTGTCGGCGAACGTCTCCGCGCAGTCGCCGCCCTGGAGTACGAACGCGCGCCCCTCGCAGACCTCGGCCAGCCGCGCCCGCAGGTCGTCCACTTCGTACGGGGCGACGATGGAGGGCACCCCGTCGAGTACCCGGCACACCTCGGCGACCTGGTCCCAGTCCTCCCACGGCGGGGTCTGCGCGCGCGGCAGCGACCGCCAGTGGTCCAGGCCGAGCGACTCCGCCTCGGCGGAGTCGTGGGTGGGGCGACCGATTTCCAGCCCCGGGTACCGAAGGTCGTGCCACTCCTGGCGCATGTCCATCAGATTACGGGGCCTGACTCGAGCCTTCCTTGCCGCTGGCCGAACTTCCAGCATCCGGGAGGTTTCTCCCGGTGGGTGGATCAGCTCGCCTGGGCGGCGATCTCCCGGGCCCGGTCGCGGGCCGCTTCGAGAGCCGCCAGCAGGGCCGCGCGTACCCCGTGCTTCTCCAACTCGCGAATGGCGTTGATGGTGGTACCGGCCGGCGAGGTCACCGCCTCGCGCAGCTTCACCGGATGCTCCCCCGAGTCGCGGAGCATGATCGCCGAGCCGATCGCCGTCTGCACGATCAGATCGTGGGCCACCTGGCGCGGCAGGCCGAGCAGGATGCCCGCGTCCGTCATCGCCTCGACCAGGAAGAAGAAGTACGCCGGCCCGGAGCCGGACAGCGCGGTCACCGCGTCCTGCTGTGACTCGGGTACCCGCAGCACCCGGCCCAGCGGCGTGAACATCTCCTCGGCCAGCGCCAGGTGCGCGGGCGTCGCGTACTCCCCCGCGGAGATCGCCGTCATTGCCTCGTCCACCAGCGCGGGCGTGTTCGTCATGACCCGCACGACCGGGGTACCCGGGGCCAGCCACTTGGCGAAGAAGGACGTGGGCAGCCCGGCGCAGAGCGAGACCACCAGTTTGTCCGCCGGGATACCCGGGCCGAGCTCGGCCAGCAGTGCCCCGGCATCCTGCGGCTTGACCGCGACGGCGAGCACGTCGGCGCGGCGCACCGCGACCTCGTTGGCGACCACCTCGACGCCGTAGCGCTCGGCCAGCTCGGCCGCCCGTTCGGGGCGCCGGGCGGTGGCCAGCAGCCGGTCGGTTGGCCAGCCCGAGCGGGTAAGCCCGGACAGCAGTACCTCGCCGATCTTGCCGGCGCCGATCACCGCGACGGTGTGCACGGATCTGCCCTCCAGTGGCGGCGGCGCCGCGGTCCGGTGCGGACCGCGGCGCCGTCGACGAATCGATCAGACGAGACGATCAGGAGCCGAAGAAGACCTCGACCTCGGAGTACCGCTCGACCGGTACCGTCTTCAACTCACGGGTGCCCTCGATCAGCGGTACCCGGATGATGTCGGTACCCCGCAGCGCCATCATCTTGCCGAAGTCGCCCTCGTGTACCGCGTCGATCGCCTGCAGCCCGAAGCGGGTGGCCAGTACCCGGTCGTACGCGCTGGGCGTACCACCGCGCTGGATGTGCCCGAGCACCACGGTGCGGGCCTCCTTGCCGGTCTTCGCCTCCAGCTGCTCGGCCAGCCACATGCCGATACCACCCAGCCGGACGTGCCCGAAGGCGTCCAGCTCCTGGTTGTGCAGCTGCATCTGGCCCTCGAGCGGCTGCGCGCCCTCGGCCACCACGACGATCGGCGCGTACTGGTGCTGGAACCGCTTCTCCACGTACGCGGCGACCTGGTCCACGTCGAAGTTGCGCTCGGGCAGCAGGATCACGTTCGCGCCACCGGCGATACCGGCGTGCAGCGCGATCCAGCCGGCGTGCCGGCCCATGACCTCGACGACCAGGGTGCGGTGGTGCGACTCGGCGGTGGTGTGCAGCCGGTCGATGGCCTCCATCGCGATGTTGACCGCGGTGTCGAAGCCGAACGTGTAGTCGGTGGCGCCCAGGTCGTTGTCGATGGTCTTCGGTACCCCGACCACCTTCACGCCCAGCTCGTCGAGCTTGGTGGCCACGCCCAGAGTGTCCTCGCCGCCGATGGCGATCAGCGCGTCCACACCCAGTTCGGCGAGGTTCGTCTTGATCCGCTCGACGCCACCCTCGATCTTGAACGGGTTGGTACGCGAGGAGCCGAGGATGGTACCGCCGCGCGGCAGGATGCCCCGCACCTCGGGGATGCCCAGGGGCCGGGTGATGCCCTCCAGCGGGCCCTTCCAGCCGTCGCGGAAGCCGACGAACTCGTGGCCGTAGGAGTCGACACCCTTGCGGACCACACCGCGGATGACCGCGTTCAGGCCGGGGCAGTCGCCGCCGCCGGTCAGCACACCGATACGCATAACGTGCTTGTCCCTTCCAGTCACTGCGAGAGGCGGCCCGAACACCGCGGAAGACGGTTCGCGGGTTGCGGGCCCCGGTGGTGCACGGGTCGGGGACCCTCGGCGTCGTTGCCGGCCAGGGCGGGCCGCAACTGCGCACTGTAGTCCCACCGTACCGGCGAACAAAGCGGCACCCCGGCCGTTTGGCGCTCGTCGGAAAGCCCGACAGCACAGTTACCAGACCCGAATTACCGGTCACTGAACGTTAAGCTAACGCCACCCCAAACCACGGAGGATCAACCCGGGTGTACGCCTTCCTCCCGCACCGCGTCGATCCGCACACCGTGGAGTACGAGCTGGTACGCGACGGCGAGCCGGGCTCCTGGGCGGACTTCGTCGACGCGCTCGCCGCGCAGCCGGCTGCCCTCACCCGGGTGCTCGCCGGGTCGCCGTGGCCGGCCTGCTTCTGGGAGTGCACCCCGACCTCGTCAGCGCGCACCGGCGAGCGGTTCCGGATGGTGCTGGTCGAAGCGGCACTGTTGGACGGAGTCGCCGTCGACGGGTCGTCGTTCGCCGAGCACTTCCGGGCCGGTACCCCCGTGGTCAGCTGTGCCAACCTGCGCGGCGACGCCCGGCTGGTGATCCCCACCCAGCAGCCGGGGGTCGAACCGACCGCCTACCCGCACCTGGTCCGGTTCTGCCGGCAGGCGCCCGCGACGCAGGTGGACGCGGTGTGGCACGCGGTGGCCGGGCAGGTACGCGACTGGTGGGCACGCGACCCGGGACCGCTCTGGCTCAGTACCTCCGGGCTGGGGGTGGCGTGGCTGCACGTACGCCTGGACAGCCGGCCCAAGTACTACTCGCACGCCCCGTACCGCCAGCCGCCCGTCGGGTAGCCCCGCTACCCGTTGAGGACGGCCCAGCGGGCCAGGTTGTGCCGGGCGTCCACCAGCGCGTCGTGCCGGCCGGCCATCTCGGGCAGCGTGGGCCGGCCCTTGTCGTCCCAGAGTTGCCGCAGGTCCTTGGTGAACCGGGGGATCGCCCTGGGTAGCGCCGGCATCGCCCCCCACAACTGGGCGAGCGCCACGTGGTCGTACGCGGCGTACCAGGCCCACAACTCGATCTCCTCCCCCGGCCGGCCGTGTACCGGCTCGAGCAGGAAGGCGTACAGGTCGTCCCGGATCCGCTCGCGGGAACGCCACGCCGGGTCAGCCGGTGAGGGCAGCTTGTCCAGTACGTGGCGGCGTACCCACGGGCCGGCCCGGGACTCGTCGAACTGGCTGGAGATCGCGTAGAACTCGCGACCGTGTTCGTCGACCACGCCGATGGAGACGAGGTCCACGAGGCGGCCGTCCTCGATGAACTCGCAGTCGTAGAAGTATCGGTAGACCATCACCGGTCATCCTGCCAGGCCGCCCCCGGCCCCGTCCGGCCGCGCCCGGTACCGATCAGACGGCGGTACCATCGCAGGGTACATCAGACGCGTCGGGGCCAGCGCCTCCCGCGCCTCCGCCAGCCCGGCCCGGTCGGCGTCGCGGTCCTCGCTGGTACCGGTCGCCAGCCGGCGGGCGAACAGGTCCGCCCGGCGGGCCCAGCGACAGCGCAGCACCACCGGCAGGGCGGCCTCCACCTCGCCGGCCTGCAGCGGACCGGCGGCCAGGTAGCCGTCCAGGAACTCGGCCGCGGCCGGGATCCCGCCGATGTAGCCGACCGCGTTGGCAACGTCGTAGAGGAGCAGGCCGGTCGCGGCCCAGCCCCAGCCGACCAGGCTCATCCGGCCGGTCGCCCGGTCCACCCGGAAAGCGCCCGGCTCCGGATCGCCGTGCACAACGCCGTAGGTCAACTGGTCGGTGACGGTCAGCCGGATCAGCGCGGCGGTGGCCTCGGCGACGGCTGGGCGCAGCCACGGCTCCAGGCTCAAGTGCGGAGCATCCGGGTCGAGCGGGCCGAGCCGTACCAGGCTGCGGTGCGTGTACCCGGTGAGCGACCGGTGTACCGAGCCCAGCGTGTCGCCCCAGAACTGCTGGTCGATCGGGTCGGCGGCGACGAGGGTACGACCGGGCGCCGGACGCAGCACCGCGAGCAGTCCGTTGTGGACCGGTACGCAGGTGGCGCCGTCCACGGCTGGCAGCGGCGCACCGGTGTCCAGGCCCTGCTGGGCGAGGTGGTCGGCGACGGCGAGTCCGCCGAGCAGGCGTGGTCGCCGGTCCACCGGTACCCACTTGGCGATCAGGTACTCGGGCGCGGCGGACGAGTGCTCCGGCGCGGTACGCAGCCGCCACAGGTGCCGGGTCAGCACGGTGCACTCTTCGACCGTGCGGTGCCACATCGTGCGTACCGCCGAACGGAGCGCCTGCTCAGTCGCCACGGCGCTGATTATGCGGGTACGCAGCGTGTGCACGGCAGTCCACAACGCAACCAGATTCGCGCTGTTATCGCGCCGTTACCAAGGAATTGGTCCACTCGGGCCGGAACCGGATAACCTGCCCCGGGTCATGCTCGATCGATGCCTCGGCGCCCGGTGGCGCAAGGGGTATACAACCGAGCCATCGGAAGTCATGATCTGCATACTGCGAACCCGGCTTCAACCTGCGGCGATGCCGCCGGGGACGCCGGACGCGGGGAGGAAACAGTGACCGGTTTGCCTATGCCGGACCCGGTCACGCACCGGGGTAGCGCCGCTGCCACCGGACCGAGGGCGCCGCAGTGGGAGGGCCGGCCCGTGGACGCAAGACAGCCGGATCTCGGCGACGCGCTGACGGGCGTGGAGATGTTCGCGTCGCTGGAGCCCGAGGTACGCCACCGGGTGATCGCGGCGGCGGTGCCGCGCACGTACCGCAAAGGGCAGTTGCTCTTCGTCGAGAACGATCCGGGCGAGTCGCTCATCGTGCTGCGCCGCGGCGCGGTCGCGGTGTTCCGCACCTCGGCCACCGGCGAACGCGCCGTGCTCAACGTGATGCGCCCGCCGGACGTACTCGGGGAAGTTTCGCTGCTCGACGGCGCCGCCCGGTCGGCCTCGGCCGAGGCGATCGAGGACACGTCCGCGCTGGCGCTGTCCCGGTCCGCGTTCATCGAACTGGTACACGCCAACCCCCGCATCCTGGACGCCGTGATGCGCTCGCTGGGCCAGCTGATCCGCCGGCTCACCGAGCAGAACGCCGACCACGTCTTCCTCGACCTGCCCGGCCGGGTGGCCAAGACGCTGGTCCGGCTGGCCGGCGACAGCTCCGCGCCGATGGTCACCATCGAGCTGAACCAGAGCCAGCTCGCGGAGATGGCCGGCGGCTCGCGGCAGAGCGTCAACCAGGCGATCGGCTCGTTCGCGGCGCGCGGCTGGCTGCGTACCGAGGGCCGGCGCATCGTGGTCATCGACCTCTCCTCGCTGCGCCGGCGCGCCGGCATGGCCGACCGCTGAGCCTCGGCTCCGTTTCGGTCGCGTGGCCGCTCAGGCCGCGGCCGGGCCGTCCTCGTCGTCGGCCGGCGTGACCGGGGCGGTCCAGGTCAGCGTCGGCTCCTCATCGATTCCGTACACCTCGTACGTCGCGCTGACCTCCTGCGGTTCGACTTGCTGCGGTTCGACTTGCTGCGGTTCCACCTGCTGCGCGTCGGCGCTCTCCGGCTGGCTCATGCTGTCCCCATCTCCTGGCAGGCCCGACTGGCCCGGCCGTGCTGCTCATCGGTCGTGCTGCTCATCGGTCGTGCTGCTCATCTGTCGCCCCGCTAGACCGCGGGCTCCATGTCGCGCTGCCTTCATATCGTGCCCGGGCAAGCCGCCCGGCGGCCGGTACCGACGGCTAGCCGACTTGCCCGCTGCTCCCGGAGCCGGCGCGCCTCCCGAGGTGGCGTCGCCTCCCCCAGTCGGCGCGCCTCCCCGAGCTGGCGCTGCCTGCCCGAGCTGGCGCTGCGGGATCTGGCGGAGTGGTGGGCGCGGGCGACCGGGCGGAGGCTGGTCGGCCGGGCGCCGCCGTGCCAGGATTGGTTCGCCGCTGTCCCGGATCTCCGGAGAAAATCGCGCCTGTGACCTGCCCGACCTGTGCCCGGCCCGCGGAAGCTGACGATCGCTTCTGCGCTGGCTGCGGCGCCCCGTTGCAGGTCAGCTGCGTCGCATGTGGACGCAGCGCGGCGGCCGGGGCGGCCTACTGCGCCGACTGCGGGCAGCAGTTGGAGGGGCCGGCGGCGCTGGCCCAGGAGGATCGACGCCGGGTCAGCGTGCTCTTCGTCGACATGGTGGAGTTCACCGGCTTCGGCGAGCGCAGCGACCCCGAGCAGGTACGCGCCATGCAGAACGAGTACTTCGGTACGGTCCGCGGGGTGGTACGCCGCTACGGCGGGGTGGTCGAGAAGTACATCGGCGACGCCGTGATGGCCCTGTTCGGTGCGCCGGTGGCCACCGAGAACGACCCGCTGCGCTGCGTACGGGCCGGCCTGGAGCTCCAGTCGGCGCTGCGCCGGGGCGCCGGGGAGACCAGCGGCCTGCGGTTCCGCGTCGGCGTGGCGACCGGCGAGGCACTGGTCGACGTGGCCGCCGCCCGCGACGGTGGGCAGGCCATCCTCGCCGGGGACGTGGTGAACACGGCCGCCCGGCTGCAGACGCTCGCCCCGCCCGGTGGCGTCCTGGTCTGCGCCACCAGCTACGCCGCGACCAGCGCCGACATCGAATACCAGGAGCGCCCGCCGGTGACCCTGCGCGGCCGCTCCACCCGCAGTACCGTCTGGCTGGCACTCGGCACCCGGGACACCCGGATGCCGGTCACCGACATCGAGAGCACCCCGATGGTCGACCGGGAACACGAGCGCTCGCTGCTGATCAACGCGCTGCACCGGACGGTACGCACCAGCGCCCCACAGCTCGTCACGGTCTTCGGTGAGGCCGGCATCGGCAAGTCCCGGCTGCTGCGCGAGCTGTCCCGGCACGCCGCCCGGCAGACCGAGCCGGCCGTGCACTGGCTGGTCGGGCACTGCCCACCCTTCGGCGAGGAGTTGAGCTACGCGCCCTTCGCCGACATGGTGCGTACCCACGCCGGCGTTCTCAGCTCCGACGACCCGGCTACCGTCACCAGCCGGCTGGCCGGTGCGCTGGCCGCGCTCGTCCCGGCGACCGAGGCCGGGCACCTCGCCGACGCGCTGGCCCCGCTGATCAGCCCCTGGCCGCCGACCGGCCCGCCGCCCGCGAAGCCCGCGCCGGGTGCGGCGCCCGCCAACAGGCTCGGGCCGGCCGATACGGAGCAGGCGTGGCGGCGCTTCGTACTGGCGCTGGCCGCGCAGCGCCCGACCGTGCTGGTCTTCGAAGACCTGCACTGGGCCGACGAACGGCTGCTGCACTTCATCGAGCTGCTGGCCACCTCGGCGCGCGGACTGCCGCTGCTGATCGTGTGCACCGGCCGGCCACAGCTGCGCGACCGGTACCCGCGCTGGGCGACGACCATCGGCGGTACCCTCTCGCTCTCGCTGAGTCCGTTGCGGGACAGCGACATCAGCAGCATGTACGCGCTGATGTTCGGCTCCGCCTTCGCCACCACCACCCCGTACCCGCTGGTCGAACTCGCCGACGGCAACCCGCTGTACGCCCAGGAGTACGTGCGGATGCTGCTGGAGCACGGGCAGCTGGTACCCGAGGTGGCCCGCTGGACGACGGCGAGCGACGAGCCGCCGCCGATGCCGGACAACGTACAGGCGGTCATCGCCAACCGGCTGGACCTGCTCGACCAGGCCGACCGTGCGGTACTGCAGGCGGCCGCGGTGGTCGGCCGGCACTGCTGGCCGGGTGCGGTGGCCGCTGCACTGGGCCGGCCGACCGACTCGGTGGAGCGGGCACTGCGCCGGCTGGAGCAGCGCGACCTGATCCGCGAGCAGCCCAGCTCGGCCCTGCCCGGGCAGCTGGAGTACCGGTTCCGGCACGTACTCGTCCGCGACGTGTGCTACCACCGGCTGCCCCGGGCCGAGCGGCTGGCCCGCCACCAGCGCGCCGCCGACTGGCTGGACGCGCACCGCCCGGAGCAGGAGACCCCCGACTACGTCGAGGCGCTGGCCACCCACCGCTACACGGCACACCGGCTGGCGGTGGAGGTACGCGCCGATCCCGGCCCGTACGCCCTGGCAGCCGCCGTGGCCATGCACGGTGCCGCCCGCGCCGCGTACGCCCGGCAGGCACCGGAGCCGGCACTGCGCTGGCTGCGCCGCATCCGTGAGCTGGGCCTGCCGCTCGAGCCGGCCGACGAGTTGCTGGCGCTGGAGGTCGCCTACGCGGCCGACCGGGAAGCCTTCGTGGCCGGGGACGGGCCGACCCGGCTGGGCGCGCTCACCGCCGCCGACACCGTACGCGCCACGCACACCCGGGTGGTCGCCGCGCGCGCACACGTGCTGCTCGGCGTGGTCGCCGCCTCGCGCGGTGAAGCGCTACACCACCTGGATCGGGCGGTGGAGCTCTACGACAGCCTGCCGGACAGCCCCGCCAAGGCGACCACCCTGCTCGAACTGGCCCGACTGCACCTGGAGGGCGGCGAGTACGAGCCGGCCGCGCTCGCCGCGGAGGCGGCCGCCGAACTCGGCGAGCGGCTGGGCGTCGAGGGGGTACCGGCCGCCGCCGGCTCGCTGGCCGAGCGCGCCCGCGAACTCGGCTGAGCGCACAGCCGTCCCGGCGCCGGGCCGCCCACCGACCAGGCGCCCGCCGGCTACTGCGGGGTCAGGCCAGCTCGCGCTGGAATCGTTGGCGCACAAAGGAAAGTACCAGCATGAGACTGCCCACTCCGATGAGCAGCGCGCCGAGACCGCCGAGCGGCCCGATGGGCAGGCCGGTCACCGGCAGCACCGGATTGGTCGGTGGCAGGTCGGGCAGCGCCGGGCCGGTGGTGGGCGGGCCGGTCGGTGGCGTCGGTGGCGCGGTGGTGGGCGGCGCTGTCGAGGGCGGTGGGCTGCCCGGCAGGTCACGGTTGACGAAGGTACAGATGACGCTCTGGCCGAGCCCGGGGATCACCACGCCGCCTGTCACCGGTACCGGGTCGCCCGAGCCGAGGAGGGCACAGGTCGGGGCCGACCCGAGGTACCCGGTGGGTCCCGTCTCGGTCAGCGCGTACCCGACGAGCGGCACGATGGTGCGGTTGGTCACGGCCGGCTGCCCACCGATGCCACTCACGGTCACCGCGCCGGTCGTGGTGGACGCGGGCGTGGCGGTCAGCGTCCAGTCGGTCGGTCCCGCCGTCCCGCCGTTGCCGTTGAACACCTCCTTGATGAGGGTCAACTGGGCAGGCTGGGCGTTGTTGATCGCGGTGCACTCGGCGTTCTGGCCCGGCGTCACCGTCACGCCGCCGTTGAGCCCGTCGAACTGGGGTCCGGTGGTGCCGTCGGGCAGCCGCAGCACGCAGTGCCACGAGCCGGTGGAGTTGGGGACCAGCACGGCGCCCGGGACGATCTCCTGGTCGTACCCAGCGACGGCGGACTCGCTCAGGTCGTACCGCCGGTCCGGGGTGATGTCGCCGGCCACACCGGTGGTACCGGTGATCGTCTGCGAACCGCCGTCCAACAACCCGGTGAGCGTCCACAGGTCGGGGTCGGCGGCCGGCCCGAACGGGTTGACCACGCTCTTGAACAGCGTCAGCGTGGTGATACAGGTGACCGTGTTGGTGATGGCGTAGGTGTTCAGCCCGGCCGCCAGCGTGTGCCCGCCGAGGTCACCGCTGGGCACGTTCGTACAGCCCGGCGGGAGCAGCGCGGCGTCGACGGTCTCGCCCACGGTGACCGAGTCGCCGGCGAGGTAGCCGCTGTAGGTGGTGGCGAACTCCGGACTGATCTGCCCGGTCAGCGCGAGCGCCGACTGGAATTCGGCCGGCTGCTGACCGTCGACGAAGGTGGCGCCGTCGATGTCCCAGGTCTTGTTCACCACTACCTGTGCGGGCGGGGTCGCGGCCAGGTTGTAGACGGTGCACGTGATGGCGTCGTCGAGTAGAGCGGACACGGTGAAGCCGAGCGCGCCCGAGTTGGTCACCCCTACCGGCGCGTTGGCCGAGTCGACACAGACCGCGTTCAGCCCACCCTGGGGTTGGAGGGTGAAGCCGGACTGCTGGGTCTCGGTGAGCGTCACCGGCAGCGAGACCTGACCGTTCAGCGGGGCAGTGAAGCTGATCCCGCCGGTGGCGGCGGCGGTGTCGCCCGATGCCGGGGTCACCCCGCTGGTGGAGCTGCTGAACGTCCAGCCACCGGCCGGCTGCGCGTTCGCGATGGTACCGGCGGGCGGGATGACCTGCTTGACCACGCTGACGGTACCCAGACAGGTGGAGAGTGCCAGCTCGCGGAAGAGCGTGCCGAGCTGGGCGTAGTTGGTCTGGAAGTAGTCGGAGCCGGCGGTCGGCCCGGACAGGGCCTGCAGGTTCTCGGTCGCGCCCGTGACACCGGCGCCGACCCCGACAACCACCACCCGGGTGCCTTTCACCTTCACCGCGTTCGCCGAGAAGATGCCGTTCTCCACCTCACGGAAGCGGGTGTGGTTGCCGGGGCCGGCCGCGACAGGTGGGCCGTACACGGTCGGGTTGCCGTCGGTCAGCATGACCACCGCGTCGTACCGGGTGGTCTGCGCGGCGATCAGGAAGAGTCCCTGATCCCAGTTGGTCGAGCCGCTCGGGTTGGGCAGCGCGTTCACCGCGGTCTGCACGGTGGTCGCGCCGGCCGTCGTGGAGACGGCCGTGGATGCCAGCCGTTGGGTGGCGTTGGTGGAAAAACTGAACAGTGCGACCTGCGACGGGGTACCGGTGAGCGCGTCCACGAAGCCGTTGGCCGCCGCCTTGACGTTGCCGATCTGCCCGCCGATCGAGCCCGACGTGTCGATCAGCAGCGCGATGTTGAGGCCACAGTCCGGGGGCAGGGGCGGGTTGTCCCGGATGTCGGCCCAGAAGCTGCCGCGCGAGGACTGGGCGGTGCCGGTACCGGCGACCGGGAAGGTGTAGCTGACGTTGTTGAAGACAGCGCCGGTGAACAGGTCGTTGTAGACCTGGGGTCCGGCGTTGCTGTCGGTACTCCCGGTGTCGAGCACCTGGGCGATGTGGAACCCGGCCGGCGCGGTGCGCTCCCGCAGCCAGTACCCCTGGTTGGTCCCGGTACGTCCGGCCACGTTGACCGCGCACTGGCCGTCTGCGCCGGTGGTACAGGTCGCGGTGGGCACGGCGTTGGCCGCCGGTACGGTACCGGCGACCCCGGCGATGAAGTCGAAGACCGCGCCCGGCAGGCCAGCCACCGCCTGCGAGCCGGTGCGGTCGCCGCCCTTCTGCACGATCAACTCCGCCGTGGTGGCGGTCGGCGCGGCGGCGGCCCGCTGCTGCGGGACTGCGACGAGGACGGTTCCGGCGACGATCGCCGCGACGGCGAGGACAGGGGTACGCCAGGCAGCGCGCTTGGGCACGATGCTCCCTTGGGTCGGCCCGCTCACTGGGCACGGAGATCGGACGGTGCGGGGTCCAGGCACCGGATCATTACATAGTGAATATATCAGACATAGTTAACAGTGGTTAACAAATGCCTCGACCTACCCAGGAGTCTGTTCCAGTTACAGCAGCAGCGTCGGCGAGCACGATCCGGCGGCCCGCCTGCCAATTTCGGCAGGCGTCAATTGAGGCGTCAACGGGGGCACCGGCACGGGGTACCCGAGGGCGACGCGACGCGCACCGGCTCGACCGGGCAGCCGACCCTCGGGGCAGCGGGCCACCTGGGTGGACGGCTGGACGGGCCGACAGCGCGGGTCAGGCGGCTACGGCGGCGGGGGGCTCCGGTTCGGGGGTCAGCGGGGTCGGCTTCGAGTCGGTGGACTTGACCTTGGCGGCATAGATGTCGACATACTCGCGCCCGGAGAGCTCCATCAGCTCGTACATGATCTCGTCAGTCACCGCGCGCTCGACGAACCGGTCGCCGGCCATCCCGGCGTACCGCTCAAAGGTGATCGGGTCACCGAAGCGGATGTGCGGGCGCATCAGCCGGGGAAGTACCTTGCCCGGGGGTTGCATTTTGTCAGCGTTCAGCATGACCACCGGGACGACCGGCGCGCCGCTCTCCAGCGCCAGCCGGGCCACCCCGGTCTTACCGCGGTAAAGCCGCCCGTCGGGTGAGCGGGTGCCCTCGGGGTAGATGCCGAAGAGCCGCCCCTCGCGCAGGACCCGCAGGCCGGTGTCGAGCGCCGCCTGCGCGGCCCGGCCGCCGGAGCGGTCCACCGGGATGGTGCCGGTACCGGTGAAGAAGGTACGCACCAGGAAGCCCTTGAAGCCTTTGCCGGTGAAGTACTCCGCCTTGGCCACAAAGGTGACCTTTCGCTTCACCATCAGCGGCATGAAGATCGAGTCGGCGAAGGACAGGTGGTTGCTGGCGATGATCGCGGCACCGTGGCTGGGCACGTTTCCCCGCCCCTCGACCTTCGGCCAGAAGATCAACCGTAACCAGGGGCCCAGCAGGATGTACTTGAGCAACCAGTAGAGCACGCCCGTCCCTTCTTCATGCTCCCGCTGACAGTATCCCCGGCGCTGCGAAACCTGGCAGCGCGAAGCAGACGGGTGCCCGCGCCGGCCTCGACCGGTGTTGAGACTACGGACCGAGTACCCCGCCCCACAACGGACTCCCCGTTGACGGCGTGACCGTGTCAGGATTCAAGCCTGGGCGTAACGTCCGGGTGGCCGGCCGGGTAGTACCTGAGCGGGGTGACACCCGAGCGGGGTGGTACCCGAGCGGGGGTAGTGTCACCCGGCCAGAGGCACGGAACGGGCCGCCCGCGGCCCGGAGGAACGGCACGGCCTGGGATAACGGCAGCCCGGGAGGACGGGAACGCTTGGGGAGGGAGGCAGCGTGGCTTCGGGAGGGGCCCGCCGGGGACGGCGGGACAACGGGCTGGTGGCCGCCGAGTACGCGGCTGCGGCAGATGTCGACCCCCGGGTCGGCGAGCACCTACTTGACGTGCTCGGACTGCGCGGCATCGCGGCATACCTGCAGCCCACCGCCGACCTGCACCCGATCACGCGGACCACGACGCTGCCCACGCGCCCGACCGACCGGCTCTACGTCGACCGGACGCACCTGGACACCGCGCGCGCGTTCATCCGCCAGTTGACCGAGGCGGAGACGGAGGCGCCCGAGCCGGCCGCCGCGGAAACGCCGACCAGCAACCCAGCAGAACCCAGCATCGACGACATGTTCGCGGCCATCGTCGCCGGCTACGACCGGGAGGCCGATGTCGCCTGGCCTGACTCGGAGAACCTGCCGCCGGCCCGCGGCAGCGAGTCCAGCCGCCGCGTCTCCGCTGACGAGCTCGACCTGGACACCGACGACCAGACCGGCGGCAACCGCCCCACCGATACCGCCCGTACCCTGCGCCGCTGGCAGGACAGCACGATCCGGCCCGACGGCTGGCGCTCGCCGACCGACGACCGGGGACTCCTCGACGGGCTGGACGGCCTGGACTCGGACGGCTTCGGCGACGGCTTCGACGGCGAGGACGAGGAGGGGTACACCCCTCCCCCGCCACCGCCGCTGCCCCGGGTCGCGCCGGCCACCATCGCGGCGGTGATCGCGATCATCGCGGGCGTGGTGATCTTCTTCAACCCGACGCTGCTGCCGATCGACCAGACGGTGGCGATGGTCTTCGGCTTCTGCGGGATCCTCGGCGGCTTCGTGGCGCTGATCTGGCGGCTGCGCCCGGGCGACGATGACGACGACCACTTCGACCCCAACGACGGAGCGGTTGTCTGACCCCGCCCTCCCAAGCCTGCCGGAAGGGGCAAGCCTGCTGGAAGCGGCAAGCCTGGCGGAAAGGGCTAGGGAGCCAGCCGGTGGGCGCCCTTCTCCAGCCAGTCGAGGATCGCGTCCAGCGGCTCCTGCCAGCGGGCGTCCAGCATGAGCGCATGCCCCATGCCCGGGAAGAGCAGCGGGGCGCCACCGTACCGGCGGGCCGCCTCGCTGAGCGCGCCACCCGTGACGATCTTGTCGTCCGGTGAGCCGACCACGAGTACCGGTGGGTCGCCCACGGGAGCGTCGGGCTGCCCGGGAGCGAGCAGCTTCCACTGTGCCCGGGCAGACGCACGCCCCCACTTGGCGTGGTATCCGCGGGCGACGCTGGTCGGCAGCTCCCGGCTGAACAGCTGCCCGCGCCCCGGGCGCAGCCCGGCTCCGAACAGTGCCGGAACGAGTCCGAACGGGTTGCCCAGAGCCGCCGAGGCAGCCGCTCCCGGCCCGCCGAGTACCGGTGCCAGCAGTACCCCGGCCCGCGCCGGGTACCGGGCCAGCGCGTGCGCCACCACCAGGGCACCCGCCCCGTGCCCGACCAGCACAGCCTGGCGGGGCAGCCCGGCCGCCACCTGTACCACGTCGTGCACGTAGTGCCGCAGCGCCGTCTTCGGCGTTGAGCCACTGGCACCGTGGCCACGGGGGCTCATCGCGTAGGCCGGGAAGCCGCGCTGGGCGGCGTGCTCCAGCCAGTGCTCGCCGTAGACCCAGGCACCGCCGCCGAAGCCGGGTACGAACAGCACCGGCGGCTGCCCCTCATCGGCCTCAGGGGTAGCACGCAGTACCTCACGGTGGACCGGGCGGGCCGGGCGCGCCCACTCCGCGTACCGGATGATCTTTGTTGTCACTGGGCCGCCTCCACGCCGGTGAGCAGCTTCTGCAGGGCACGCAGGTAGACCACGTGACTGACCTCGAACCAGTGCCGGCTGGTGTCCTTGACCTTGCCGGCGGTGAGCTTCTGCTCGCCGGAGAACGCGGTGGCCCAGAACGCCGCCGCCCGGCGCGGATCGGCGTCGCGCAGCCGCAGCCAGCGGGCCATCACCACGGTCTGCCAGTGGACGATGGAGAACAGCCCGCTGTCCGGCTGCAGCAGGCCGGCCACGAACAGCGTCGGGTTGGCCCGGGAGAAGGCATGCAGCGGCAGCCGGGGCCGGCCGTTGCCGTCGGTACCCAGCAGCTCGGGGGCGAGGAAGTCGAAGCGCGGCAGGTAGCCGGTGGCCAGTACGACCAGGTCGGGCTCGATCTCCCGGCCGTCGGTCAGCAGTACCGAGTTGCGGTCGAAGCGCTCGACGTCGGGCACCGGCGTGATGTCCCCGTGGCCCAGGTAGTAGACGAGTTGGCTGTTGACGATCGGGTGCGTCTCCAGGATCTTGTGATCCGGCTTGGGCAGCCCGAAGCGGGTCAGGTCGCCGACGCTGCGGCGTACCACGCGCTGCAGCAGCCAGCGCCGGATCGCCAGCGGCAGCCGCCAGGCCAGCAGCTGGTCGGCGATCTGGTCGGAGGGGCGCCCGTAGGTGAACTTCGGGGCGTACCAGTAGCCGCGGCGAGCCGAGTGCCAGCACTGCGCCGCCTGCTGGGCCGCCTCCACCGCGATGTCACAGCCGGTGTTGCCGGCCCCGACCACGAGTACCTTCTTGCCGCGCAGTTGGGCCGCGTCCTGGTACGCCGAGGCGTGGATCACCTGACCCTTGTATTCGCGCAGCCCGTCGTACCCGGGCATCTTGGGTGACCAGTTGTGGCCGTTGGCGACCACCAGTGCCGCGTACCGCTGGGTACGCTCCGAGCCGCCGCGCGCGCCCCGGGTGGTCACGTCCCAGTACCCGTCCTCGGCCGGCTCGACCCGGATGACGTCGGTACCGAACCAGATCCGCCGGCGCAGGTCGAAGTGGTCGGTGTAGTGCTCGAGGTAGCGCAGGATGGCCGCGTGGTCGGGGTAGTCCGGCCAGTCGTCGGGCATCGGGAAGTCGGGGAACTGGGTGAACGGTTTGGACGACACCAGGTGGGTACTCGCGTAGATCGGGCTGCGGTCGTGCCGCCGGTTCCAGACCCCGGCCACCCCGGTCTCCCGCTCGAAGCAGTCGACGTCGAACCCGTGCTCGACCAGGTTCTTGATGGCGACCAGGCCACTGGCGCCGGCGCCGATGACGCACACGGTGGCGCCACGGTCGTACACCGGTTGGCCGCCGCGCCAGATGGTCGCGGTACTCCCGGAGTTCTCCCAGCCGGCGTCCTCGACGCTCACCCGGCCTCCCCACGAACTCGGGCACCCGCCCGGGACGGCGGCGTGAGCCGGCGTTCGCGCCCGGGGGTTGGGTGCGTTGAAGCTGTCGGCGCAGCGGTGAGCTGCCCGGTCGACACCGGCCAGGGTCGGTCGTTCGGCCGATGTCGGCTGCGCCATCTTCGTGGTTTGCCGGCTGCTTTGTCCAGGGCCGAATGCCCCGGGGGTACCCGCTCCGCCCGCTCACCGGTATTGGCGTGGCCTACGGGTCCCGTTGTGCCGCAAGGGTTCCGTGCGACCTCGCGGCGACGGGGCGACCTCTGCACAGAGGCTCTGTTTTGTCAGCCCGCCGGCGGTTGGCGGCCCCGCAGGAGGGCCGCCCCCGCAGTCCGGGACCTCCCGTGATCGCGAGGGGTTAGTGCTGTTATAGCAACACTTTCCCTACGTGCTCATTAAACGAGCCGCGCGACCATTGGAGCGAGCCGTGATCCGTGAAGCGGGAGTTGATGCCACCATGATCCTGATGCGGCCGTGGCCTCTCTGGCGCGGTCAGTGCTTGCGGCTCTGGTTGGCGCTCTTGGGGTCGGCGGGAGTGTCGGCGGCGGACGGCGCGGTAGCTGTTCCGGCCGCCGCCGACCGACTGGACTTCCCGGTGGGCGACTTGTGGTTGCGCTTGCTCTTCGCCTTGTGCATATCCCTTTTATCAGGCATGTCGGGCTCCTTCCGTCGACGCGACGCTATCACCGCGCCCCGTGCCCGACGCCCGGTTCAGCCGGGGTGCCGGGCTCAGCCGGGGACGGCAAAGGTGGGGGTGATGATCGCCCTGGCCAGCGTGTGGAAGGCCAGGTTAAAGCTGACCACCGCGGCCGAGGAGTCCGGCCCGACGTCGAGGCGCTCCAGGTCCACCGCGTGTACGACGAAGAAGTAGCGGTGCACCTGATCACCCGGGGGCGGCGCCGGACCGTCGTACCCCTGGTCGCCGAAGTCGTTGGCCACACAGAACGAGCCGGGCGGCACCTCCGCGCCGGCGGACAGCGAGGTCACCCCGGCCGGGACATTGACCAGCATCCAGTGCCAGAAGCCGCTCGGCGTGGGCGCGTCCGGATCGAAGCAGGAGACAACGAAGCTCTTGGTACCGGCCGGGAAGCCGGCCCACGCCAACTGCGGAGACACGTTGTCCCCACCCGCCGACAGGTGCGCGTACCGGGCCGCGACCGGTGCGCCGTCTGCGATATCCGTGCTGGTCACCTCGAACGAGCCGACCTTCGGCAGCAGGCTGTACGGGTCGGGCGCGACAGGACGATCCAAACTCATCGTTGAGCTCCTCACGTGATTTGACGGGCGCCGACCCGACCGGCTGACTCGACCGACCGACCGGCCGGCTACTCGGGCAGCACCAGATCGGCGACGAGTGGCAGGTGGTCGCTGGCCCGCCGGGCCGACTCCGTATCCACTACCCGGAAGTCGGTGACGGTTATCCGCGGATCGGCCAGTAGCAGGTCGATCCGGCGATCGGGCGCGCTGGCCGGGAAGGTCGGCAGGTCGTCGCCGGCGCCGGGGTCGACCAGTCCGTCGGCGAGGGTACGCCAGGCGCCGCCGCCCCGGGTCTCGTTGATGTCGCCCGCGAAGATCACCGGGGCGTCCAGGTCGACCAGTGCCTTCTTCAGCAGCTGTGCCTGGGCCGGCCGCTCGGTGGCGTCGGTCGCCAGGTGACTGCCGACCACGACGAAGGGGGTACGCCCGAGCAGGCACCGGGCGAACACGGCGCCGCGCAGGTGCCGCCCGGGGGTGAGCGGGTACTGCAGGTGCCACGAGTCGACGACCCGTACCCGGTAGCTGGTGAACACCGCGTTGCCCAGCGCTGGGAGCCCGCCCGCCGCGTGTACCAGTCCCCACGAGTGGGCCAGGTGTGCGTTGCGGGTACGCCAGCGCAGCCGGCGCGGCGCCTCCTGGAGTATCACGATGTCGGGCGCGGCGGCCCGCACTGTCGTCGCCAGCGCGTCCAGGTCATCCTTCAACCCGTGCACGTTGTACGAGACGACCCGCAGCGCGATGCCCATCGACACCCCTCCCGGCGATTGATCTACCCTACAGCCGCCGAGCGAGATCCGCGGCGCCGACCACGCCGGCCGTGTTGCCCATCAGTGCCGGCCGGACATCGGCCACCGGCAGCCGACCGCGCTGGGCCAGGGCGGTGTGGAACGACATCTTGGTCGGCTGCATGAGCAGGTCACCGGCGTCGATCACGCCCCCGCCCACCACGAGTACCTGCGGGTCGAGGATCTGCACCATGTCCGCGAGGCCAACGCCCAGCCAGTGCCCGACCTGCTCGAAGGCGTCCGTGGCGGCCGCGTCGAAGAGCCGGGCGGCCTGCGTGACGAGCGGACCGTTGATGGCGTTGATGTCCCCGTTGGCCAGGTCGAGCAGCACCTTGGCCTGCTCCGGCTGCGTCTGCGCGCTGGCCTTGGCGAAGCGCACCAGGGCGTTGCCGCTGGCGTACTGCTCGATGCAGCCGCGCCGGCCGCAGCCACAGAGCTGGCCGTCGGGTACGAGCATGGTGTGCCCCAGTTCGGCGGCGATGCCGTGCGCGCCGCGTACCAGCTCGCCACCGAGCACGATGCCGCCACCGATGCCGGTACCGATCGTGTAGAGCACCATCGACTCGTCGGCGTCGGCCGCCGCGCCGAACTGGAACTCCGCCCAGGCCGCGACGTTGGCGTCGTTCTCCACCACCACCGGAACCGTGACGTGCCGGGCGATCTCGTCGCGCAGCGGTTCGTTACGCCAGGCCAGGTTGGGCGCGAACAGTACGGTCGAGCGCTTGGCGTCGATCCAGCCGGCGGCACCGATGCCGACCGCTTCGACCTCGTGCGCGGCGCTCAGCTCGGTGATCACGTCGACGATCCGGGCCAGCGTCTGGGAGACGTCCTCAGCCGGGGTGTCCCGGCGCGCCTGGGCGATCACGGTGCCGTCGGGGTCGACGACGCCGCCGAGCACCTTCGTCCCGCCAATATCGACACCGATGGTGAGCCCCACCGTCACGCTCCTTCGCCACTCCGCCCGGCCCCGCCACAACTGCGGGCCGACCGCCGCGCGACCCGCTGCCGCGCCCGGCTAGCTTGCCGCATCGCCATTATCAGCGCACGTCGGGGCCGGCTGCGTCACCCTTCGGTACCACCTTGCGTACCGCCTTCTTGGCGATCTTCGCAGGTGTCGCGCGGGGCGGGTGAGGAATGTCGGGATCGCCCGGCCCACCGGCCCGGGTCGCCGACCGCCACGGATCGTCACCTGCCCCGGCCTCGGCCCCGTACTCCGGCCGGGATGCCGGACCAGGGCGACCGGCGCCGGACGCGGTGGGGCGGCCCAGCGTCTCACCGAAGGCGCGGAGCAGGCCGGTCACCCCGCCGGCCAGCTCGGCGGCGCCGGTGGCCAGCCGCTCGACGAGTTCGGGACTGGGGTCGCGTACGGCGGTGATCGCCCGGCACAGCGGGCAGACGCAGCACTCGGTGCTGCCGGTGGCCACCTGGTGCTCGGCGTCGACCTGATCCAGCCAGCCCCGGGTGGCCGTGGACAGGGCGCTCAGCGCGGCCACGACCAGCCGCTCGGCCTCCTCGCCCGGTGAGCCCGGTGGCGGCTCACCCATGGCCGGCCCCGAGCGCCTCGACCCGCTTCTTCAGCTCCTTCAGCGCGGTCTCCATGATCGTCGCCTCGGCCTTGCGGCGCAGGAAGCCGGGGAGCGAGATGGCCAGGTCGACGGCGAGGGTGTACGTCACCCGGGTACCGGCGCCTGCCGGCTCCAGGTCGTACGAGCCGCTCTGCGCGCGCTGTACCTTCGACGGGGCGACCAGGCTCCACTGGATGCGGGAGATGTCCTCGGCGTACTCGTACGCGAGGGTGTAGTCGTCCTGGAACATCCCGGCATCCACCACGAACCGCACCTGGCTGGCGTACCCGTCCTCGTACTCCTCCAGCACCTCGATCAACTTCACCGCGCCCACCCAGTCGGGGTAGGTCGCGAAGTCACAGATCACGGCGGCCACCTCGGCCGGTGCGGCGGCGATGGTGAGCGACTGGGTCGACGAATCAGCCATGTCGGGCACGTTACCCGCCGACCCGACGCTCACCCGGACTCGGCTCGCCCGGCCGGTACCGGTAGGTTCCGGTAGTCGGGACCGCGGCGCCGCGGGCATGGTCCGGCCCGGACCGGAAACGGCCAGCCGATGGGCGGGTAGGACGCGGCGGGGAACAATGGACGCGGCACCCCGCCGAGCGAAGGACGGACGATGCACGAGTTCTCGGTACCTCCGGTCGCCGTCATCGGCGCGGCCGCCAACCTGACCGACATGGTCTGGGACAACGCCGACGCGGCCCCGGACACGGTCCAGTTCGCCCGCCGGGAGACGCCGGGCGGGCCGTGGCTCGATGTGACCTGTGCCCAGTTCCGCGACGAGGTGTCCGCGCTCGCGGCCGGCTTCATCGCCGCCGGGATCAACCCGGGCGACCGGGTGGCCCTGATGAGCAAGACCCGCTACGAGTGGACGCTGATCGACTACGCCATCTGGGCGGCGGGCGGGGTGACCGTACCGATCTACGAGACCTCCAGCGCCGAGCAGGTGCAGTGGATCCTCACCGACTCCGGCGCGGTCGGCGTCGTGGTGGAGACCACCGTGCACCGGGACATCGTCGACTCGGTACGGGCGCAGTCCAGTCAGCTACGCGAGGTGTGGCAGATCGACGGCGGCGGGCTGGACAAGCTGGTCGCCGCGGGCAGCTCGGTGGCCGCCGAGACGGTGACCGCGCGCCGGCTGAGCCAGGGCGCCGACGACCTCGCCACCATCATCTACACCTCCGGCACCACCGGCCGCCCCAAGGGCTGCGAGCTGACCCACCGCAACCTGTACGCCGACGTGGCCAACGCGATCCCCGGGCTGCCGTCGCTGTTCCGCCCGGGCGCCTCCACGGTGCTGTTCCTGCCACTGGCCCACTCGTTCGCCCGGCTGGTACAGAACGGCACCATCTACGCCCGGTGCAAGCTGGCGCACGTACCCGATGTGAAGAACCTGGTGGCCGACCTGCAGTCGGCGCGGCCGACGTTCGTGCTGTCGGTACCCCGGGTGTTCGAGAAGGTCTACAACACGGCGCGGCAGCGGGCGCACGCCGACGGCAAGGGCGCGATCTTCGACCGGGCCGACCGGGTGGCGGTGGCCTACAGCGAGGCGCTCGACCGCAAGGGCGGGCCGGGGCTGGCGCTGCGGACCCAGCACAAACTGTTCGACCGGCTGGTCTACGGCAAGCTGCGGGCCGCGATGGGCGGCCAGTGCACCCGGGCCATCTCCGGCGGCGCGCCGCTGGGCGAGCGGCTCGCGCACTTCTTCCGGGGCATCGGGGTGACCATCTTCGAGGGGTACGGGCTGACCGAGACCTCGCCGGCCATCGCGGTCAACCTGGACGAGTCGATCCGCATCGGTACCGTCGGCCGGCCACTGCCCGGGGTCACCATCCGGATCGCCGACGACGGCGAGATCCTGGTACACGGCGACATCGTGTTCCGGGGCTACTGGAACAACGCCACCGCCACCGCCGAAGTCCTCGACTCCGAGGGCTGGTTCGCCACGGGCGATATCGGGGAACTGGACGCCGACGGGTTCCTGAAGATCACCGGCCGGAAGAAGGAGATCATCGTCACGGCTGGCGGCAAGAACGTCGCGCCGGCCGTACTGGAGGACCGGCTGCGGGCACACGCCCTGGTCAGCCAGTGCATGGTGATCGGCGACCGGCAACCGTTCATCGCGGTACTGATCACCCTCGACGAGGAGGCGCTGCCGGCCTGGCTTGCGGCGAAGGGCAAGCCGACCCAGGTCGACATCGCGGCCCTGCGCGCCGACCCGGACCTGCGGGCCGAGATCCAGGCCGCGGTCGACGAGGCGAACAAGGCGGTCTCCCGGGCCGAGGCGATCCGCGAGTACCGCATCCTCGACCACGACTGGACCGAGGCGACCGGCGAGATCACCCCGTCACTCAAGGTCAAGCGCAACGTCGTCCTGAAGCAGCACGCCACCGAGATCGCCAGCATCTATGGCGGGTGAACGGACACTCACCCCTGCCGGGCTGGCTGCCCGGGCCGGGTTGACGCGCAGCACCAACCTGTCGGGGAGCACCGGCCTGTCCGGCAGCTCCGGGTCGGGCGGCTCGGGCTCGTCGAGCGGCTCCGGGGATGACGAGGCCGAGCGCCCCGACCTCACCTGGCGGCCACTGCACCCGTTCACCGCCGCGGTACGCCTGTGCCTGCTGGCGCTGGTCGCGGTACTGGGCGTGGCGGCCACCCGGGATCCGGCAACCCTGGTCTGGCCGGGGCTGCTGGCGCTCATCGCCATCCCCGCGGTGGGCGCCGCCCGGCACCCCGTGGTCGGCCCGCTGACCCGGTTCGCCGAGGTACTCATCACCTGCCTGGCCGCCGACTCGGTGGTCGGGCACTCGGCCGACGGCCTGGAGCCGCTACGGGCCGGCGGGGCCGCCGCCGCGTACCTGCCCTACCTGCTCGTCCCGGTCCTCTCCGCCGTGCTCTACCGGCGCATCCGGGAGGCGGTCGGGCTGATCGCCTTCGCCGTGGTGCTGCTGACCGGCCTCGGGCTGCTCGACCACCGGCTGACCGACAGCCAGTTCCTGCTGGTCACCGGCGAGTGGGTGGCGCTGCTCGCGCTCGCCACCGCCGTCGCGGCCATGCTGCGCCGCAACCTCACCACCCGGCGCGACCCGCCGCCGCCGCAGCCGTACGCCGAGGCGACCCGGCTGCTGACCCAGCTGCGCACAGTCGCGCGGCAGCTGCCCGGTGCCACCCTCGACCCGGTGGGCCTGGCCCAGCACCTGCTGGACGAGGTACGCCAGGTGGCCCGCGCCGACCGGGGCAGCGTACTGGCGGCCGGCGGCGGTTCCCGGCTGGTCGTCCTGGCCCAGCTCGGCGTGGAGCGCATCGACTGGGAGACCGACCTGGACTCCGACTCGGTGATCGCCGACGCCTGGGCCAGCCAGACCCCGCAGACCGGAAACCGCTCGCAGGCCCGCTCACACCCGGGCGGCGAGGTGAGTTCCCTGGTCGTACCCCTGATGGCGGGCGTACGCACGGTCGGCGTGCTCTCCGTCGAGGCGGACGCGCCCGGGGCGTACCCGGCGTACGTGGTGTCCCGGGTACTCGGCGTCTCGGCTCCCGCGGCACTCCGCCTGGAGGCGGCGCTGCTCTTCGACGAGGTGCGCTCGCTGGCCACCAACGAGGAGCGGCAGCGGCTGGCCCGGGAGATCCACGACGGGGTGGCGCAGGAGTTGGTGATGGTCGGGTACGGCATCGACAACGCCATGGCCGTGCTGCCCGAGGAGGCCGACGACGCCCAGTCGGAGCTGCGTACCCTGCGCAACGAGGTGACCCGGGTGATCACCGAGCTGCGGATGTCGCTGTTCGAGCTGCGTACCGAGGTCGACCGGCACGGCGGGCTGTCCGCTGCCATCGCCGAGTACGCCCGCACCATGGGTACCACCGGCGGCATGCGCGTACACCTCTCGCTCGACGACGCGGGCGCCCGGCTACCCGCCGCCACCGAGGCCGAGCTGCTGCGCATCGCGCAGGAGGCGATCACCAACGCCCGTAAGCACTCGGGGGCGGCGAACCTCTGGGTGACCTGTGCGGTGGACCCGCCGTTCGCCATGGTGGAGATCTCCGACGACGGGCAGGGCATGGTACCGACCCATCGCGAAGGGCACTACGGGCTGAGCATCATGGCTGAGCGCGCCGAGCGGGTACGCGGCCGGCTGGAGATCCGCCAGCGTGATCCACATGGAACCACCGTCGCAGTGGTGTTGGGTACTTCGCATCGACGGGGTAATTTGTGAGTCTGCATGACGAAAGGACACCCCCGTCGATGACCACGACGCCCGCACCGACCGGAGCGCGTACCAAGGTTCTGCTGGTCGACGACCACGACCTGATCCGCAAAGGGCTCCGGCACGCATTCGAGCGCGACCGGCAGTTCGAGGTGGTCGGCGAGGCCGCGACCTGCGCCGAAGCGGTACGCCAGGCCGGTGCGCTGCAGCCGGACGTGGTGATCATGGACCTGCGGCTGCCTGACGGCAGTGGCCTGGAGGCCACCCGGGCGCTACGCAAGGGCAACAGCCAGCTCGGCATCGTGGTGCTCACCATGTACGCCGGCGATGACCAGCTGTTCGGCGCCCTGGAGGCGGGGGCCAGCGCGTTCGTACCGAAGACCGCCCCCGCCGACGAGGTGGTCGCCGCCGCCCGGCACGCGGCCAGCGCACCCAGCGCGTTCACCGCGGCCGATCTGGCCGAGGCGATGAAGCGCCGGCTGGCGCCGACCGGCCCGCAGCTCTCCCCGCGTGAGGGCCAGGTACTCCGCCTGCTGGCCGACGGGATGAGCGTGGCCGGCATCGCCAAGCAGCTGTTCGTCAGCGAGTCGACCGCGAAGACGCACATCTCCAAGCTCTACGAGAAGCTGGGCGCGGCCAACCGGGCGCAGGCGCTGATGACGGCGCTCCGACTGGGCCTGCTGGAGGCTCCGGACGCTCCGAGCTTCTGACCCCTGTTCAGCTGTCAACGGCGGCCACCCCTGATCGGGTGGCCGCCGTTGCGCTGTCTCGCCCCTGCTTTGGGGCTCGGCGTCGGGGCGTCAGGCGCCGGGGGCGGGTACCCGGGCCGGGACCGGCTTGTTGGTCAGCCGCTTGAACGCGAGGTAGACCTCGCAGCCCAGGCACAGGCCGAAGGCGGCGTTGAGGAAGGCGGCGACCAGCGCCAAGGCCGCGAAGATCAGACCGAGCAGGGACACCCCCGACAGGTACCCGACGGCCGACACCGTGGCGAACACCAGCCCCACGAGCTGCGCGAAGCGTACCGGCGCGGCCGGCTCCAGCTCGCTCGGCCGACCCAGCCGGGGGGCGAGCAGCGCGCGGTAGATCAGTCCGTAGGGTCCCCACTTCGGGGACGCGGCCGAGATGGCGAAGACGACCGCCTGGGCCAGCACCAGCCAGCCCGAGCCGGTGATCAGGACGATGACGAAGACAACGGTGGTCAGCGCGGCGGCGAACCGGGGACCACGGGGATCGAGCAGCACGGTACTCACGTCCTCAGCGGAGTGGCGGGTAGCGGGGTGTGCCAGCGGCAACCGGTGGCGTACGAAGCGCGGGCGGAGTGGTCAGCCGCGACAGAGGCTGGCCGCGAGCCGGCCGAGATCCACCGTGCGTCGCCAGGTCAGCGGCTCCAGGACCGGGCGCGGGGTGTTCACACCGCCGCCAAGACCGGGGTGACCGCGTCGAGCAGTTGCTGGCGCGCGGGTGCGCCGGAGGCCCGGTGCGTGACGCGGCCGGTGGCGTCCACCACGAGTACCGTCGGGGTACGCCAGATGCCCAGTTCACGGGCGGCGTCCAGGTGCTCCTCGGCGTCCACTTCCACGTGCCGTACCCCCGGGATCGAAGCGGCCACCTCGGCGCAGATCCGGCGGGCCACCCGGCACGGGGCGCACACCGCCGAGGAGAACTGCAGCAGGGTGACCGGCGCGTCCAGGGTCAGCCCGAGCGAGCCCGGCAGGCTGCTGGCGGGAGCCCCCTCGGGGGCGGGCGCGATCTGCCGGAACCGGCCGTCGCGGCGGCGCCAGATCAGGCCGGCGCCGGTGGCCAACGCGAGTACCACGACGGCGATGAGCGCACCGGTCAATGGGCTCGCGGACATGCGCCAAGGGTGCCACAGCCAACCGACCGTGGCCAGCGCGTCTCAGCGCGTGGTGAGCAACTCTCGCATTCGCTCGGCCTGCTTCTCCCAGCGCCAGCGCTCCTGTACCCACACCCGCCCGGCCGCCCCCATCCGGCTGGCCAGCGCCCGGTCGGTGAGCAGCGTCACCAGCCGGTCGGCGAGCGCGGCCAGGTCCCGCCCGGCGACGACGTACCCGGTCTCGCCGTCGCGTACTGCCTCGGGCGCACCACCGGAGTCGCCGGCCACCACGGGTAGCCCGATCGCCGACGCCTCCAGGTAGACGATGCCCAACCCCTCGACGTCCAGCCCGGCCGCGCGGGTACGGCAGGGCATCGCGAACACGTCGCCGGCCGCGTAGTGCGCGGGCAGCTCCTCCCACGGGACCGAGCCGGTGAACAGCACGTCGTTCGCGAGGCCGAGACCGGCGGCCAGCTTGGTCAGCCGGGCACGGTCGGGACCGCCGCTGACCAGTAGCAGCGCGGCGTCCGGGACCCGCGCGCGCACCGCCGGCAGCGCACGGATCAGGGCGTCCTGCCCTTTCCGGGGTACCAGCCGGGACACGCACACGATCACCGGCCGGTCGGTGAGTCCGTACTTCGCCCGCACGGCGGAGCCGTCCACGCCCGGGTGGTAGGTGTCCACGTCCACGCCGGGAGTGAGCTGCTCCAACCGGGTACGGTCACCCAGCACGCGGGCGAGCCGGCTGCGCTGGTACCCGGTGAGGTAGGTGACCACGTCGCACCCGGCGGCGATCCGGCGCAGCAGGCCGCGCGCGCCGGGCAGTGCGGCCCAGCCGATCTCGTGCCCGTGGGTGACCGCGACCGCCCGGGTGATCCCGGTCCGCCGGCGCAGCCCGTCGGCGAGCAGCCCGAGCGGCGCCGCTGCCCCGAACCACACGCTGTCGCAGCCGTACTCCCGGGCCAGCTCAGCGGCGCGCCGGGCAACCCCCCGCGTGGGCAGCAGGATCGAGGTGGCCTCGCGGATCACCGGGTACGGCTGGTCGGCGTCGAACTTCGCCGACCCCTTCCAGGTACTCGCGTAAACCACCAGCGACCCGACCGGCTGCCGAATCGCCAAGTTGTGCAAGAACTGCTGGATCCCCCCCGGCCGAGGCGGAAAGTCATTGGTAACCATCAACGTCGTCATCGGGCGCCCCGGGCGTATGCGCGCGCCGCCGCGATCCGTTCCACGGTGGACGGGTGGCTGGCGAACAGCCAGTACTCGACGCGGTTCGGGTCGGGGTCGGCGAGATTGACGGCGGAGAGCCGGGCCTGCATCGCCTCGAACGTGGTCGGGTCGTCGGTCAGGGCGAGCGCGTGTGCGTCGGCGCGGGCCTCGATCCGCCGGGAAACCAGCGCCTGCGCCGGGCTGCTGAGCAGGCCGGCAATGGTCGCGATGGCGAGCAGCAGGGCGATCGCCCGGGGCTCGCCGATCGAGTCGACACCGGCGAGTTTGAGCAGGCCGGTCCAGCTGCCGAGGAGGTACACGATGATCACGGCGGCGGCCGCGCCGATGGCGCCGAGGAGGGTACCGGTGACCACGTCACCGTCCTTGGCGTGGCCCAGTTCGTGGGCGACCACGCTCTCCACTTCGGCCGGTGTGGCCTGCTCCAGCAGCGTGTCGTAGACGACGATGCGCCGGGTGGCACCGAAGCCGGAGACATACGCGTTGACCGCGCGGGTACGCCGGGACGCGTCGGCTACCAGCACGTCCTTGACCGGTACCCCGTCCTTGGCGGCGAGCTGCATGAGCGAGGTGCGCAGGGGGCCGTCCGGCATCGGGGTGAACTTGTTGAACACCGGCTCGACGAGTACCGGGAAGATGAAGCTCAGCAGTACGACCAGGAGCGCCGCGCCGGCCGCTCCCCAGGCCCACCACCAGCGCGGTGCGTACCGGGTGATGGCGTAGAAGCCGAGCAGTGCCACGCCACCCAGCACGGCACTGACCGCGGCGCCTTTGAGCAGGTCGACACTCCAACCGCCCCAGCCCTGGGTGGACAGCCCGTACCGGCGCATGATCGCCTGTCGCCACGCGCTGAACGGCAGCGTGACCAGCGAGGCGAGGAACACCACCACCAGCCCGCCGAGCAGCGCGCGGGCGATCCAGTTGTCGTGGAACGGCTTGCCACACAGCTCGACGATCTTCGCGCCGAGTGGCGTCAGCCCGAGCAGGAGTGCCGCGCCGAGCCCGACCGCCATCGACAGGTAGGTACCGGGCTGCAGGTCGGAGTGGAATGCCCGGCCGCGTGCCACCGTGTCAGGCGGCAGGCTGCGCAGCGCGGCGAGCTGGTCGGCACGGGGTGCTGGGGCGGCGTGCCAGGGTACGAGCACGGCGGCGGTGACCGCTCCGGCAACGACGAGCACACCCAGTACGACCACCGCGCACACCCTCGCCGTCATCGGCACATCGTAGGGCGCGCGCGGCGACGGTTGGCTACGCGGCTGAGCGGCGGGCGCGACGACGGCTCGCCGGTGCGCCCTCTCGCCCAGCCGGATGGGCCGGGATCACGGGAAGGTAGCCGCACGGCAGATCGTCCGGGTGGACTTGAACCAGCCGCAATTCAGGCACCATGCCGGCGTCGGCCAGCACCTGGAGTGCCCGGCGCTCCACGTCGTCGAGCTCCACACCGGCGGGCGGGGCGCCGAGCACCACGCTCACCAGACAGTCCGAGCACGCCGGACCGCGTACCGCGCAGGTGTCACAGTCAACAAGCATGTACGGACGGTAAAACGGGGGTACGACAAAAACCGGTCAGACCCGTCCCAGCCGGCGCAGCAGCGTGTTCGAACTGAGCGGATAAGCACCGTGGTGGCGTACCCCGTCGGCGACCTCCTTGTCGGTGGAGATCACCACCACCGGCCGGCCAGCCGGCTCGGCGCGTACCAGCCGGCGGATCAACTCGTCGGCGGTCTGCCCCTTCGGCGAGAACAGCACCCGTACGCCGCGCGGTGCGGGTGGCAGCCCGACCACCCGGTCGGCACCGTCGAACACCACGGTGACTTCGGCTCCGGTCTGCGCGGCGAGCCCGCTGATCCCGGAGATGAGCCGGCTGCGCTGCTGCTCCAGGGAGATCTCCGGGTACCCCGACTTGGTCACGTTGTAGCCGTCCACCACCAGGTGCGCGCGGGGTAGCGCAAGCAGCTGGTCGAGGCGCTGCGGATCGTCCGCGTCCAGTGCCCGGGCGGAGCGGGCCGGGGTGCCGGGGCGCTGCGCCGACTCGGCGGCCACCACGTCGGCCGGGAGTATGTCGGTCGGCTCCAGGGCCAGCTCGCGGCGCAGCCCGACGGCTGCCTGGCCGATCGTCTCCAGCAGCAGCCACAGGCGCGCGTCGTCGACCTGCCGCGCCTCCTTGGCCGAGTGCCGGGTGGCACCGGCGTCGGACTCCAGGTCGGCGAGCTTGCCGCGCAGCCGGCGTACCTCGGCTTCATGGTCTGCGTTGGCCCGGTTGAGCCGGCCGCGCTCGGTGGCCAGCAGCTCGGCGGCGCGCTTCTCGCGGGCCGCCGTCTCCCGCAGGGTGCGGCCCAGCGTGCGGTTCTCTTCGCGCAGGCCGGCGGCCTCCTCGCGGAGCCGGCTCAGCTCGTCGCGGAGCTTGTCGGCCTCGGTCCGGGCCACCGCCCGGTCGTGTTCGGCGCGGGCGACCCGCTGCTCCGCGCTGCGCAGCTGGTCGGCGATTGCCGCGCCGTCGGCCTCCGCGCGCAGCGCCGAACCGGCCTCGTCGATCATCGCCAACCAGCCGGCCGGCCGGAGCAGGTAGGCCAGCGCGGCCACCTCGGCCGGGTCGGCGGCGGCCGGGTGCAGCCCCTCGCCGACCGCCGCGCCGAGTTCGCCGGCCACCTCACGGACGCGGGTACTGATCCGCTGCCGGAAGAGCGGGTCGGAGGTGAGTGCGGCGGCCAGTTGGGCGCCGCCGAGTCGGGCCCGCCGGTTGGGGGCGAACCGGGCCACCCGGCGAAGTACCACGGGCAGCTCGTCAAATGGCAGCCCGCCCAGCGCCGCCGACGCGAGGTTGATCACCCGCTGGCGGACCGGCTCGATAAGCAGTGGCTCATCCTCGCCGGCCTCCGGGTCGTCACCGGCATCGGTTTCGAGATCGGCTACAGCGGGGTCGCCCGGGTCGGTCGGCTCGGCGTCCAGAGCCGACGAGGGTACCCGCGCGGCCGCGTCGAGGGCGGCCTCATCATCGGGTACCAGCGCGGACATGCGCCAAGTGTCCCACTCCGGCGCCCGAACCGCCGCAGGGAGAAGTCTTGTCATACCTCGCCCGTACGGTCACCGCGTGGCGTACCTCCCGCACCTCCCGCACCGTGGCTCCGCGCCGGCCACCGGCGTCACACCGGCATCAGCGCCGGCGACCGATCCCGTTTCCGGACCGGTGCCGGTCGTCGGTGCGCCGATGCCCAGCTTCGTGCAGGAGAGCTTCGACAAGCTGCTCGGCAGCGAGGCCGCCCGGGAACTGCGGGACACCACGTTCGTCGTCGTCGACCTGGAGACCACCGGCGGTACCCCCCAGGAGTGCGGGATCACCGAGATCGGCGCGGTGAAGACCCGCGGCGGCGAGCCGCTGGGCGAGTTCGGCACGCTGGTCAACCCGGGCTCGCCGATCCCGCCGTTCATCACCGTGCTGACCGGCATCACCCAGGCCATGCTCACCCCGGCACCGATGCTCGCCGAGGCGCTGCCGGCGTTCCTGGAGTTCGCCAAGGGTGCCGTGTGGGTGGCCCACAACGCCCCCTATGACGTGGGCT
Source organism: uncultured Actinomycetota bacterium (assembly GCA_963850915.1). Taxonomy (GTDB): domain Bacteria; phylum Actinomycetota; class Actinomycetes; order Mycobacteriales; family Micromonosporaceae; genus CAVTWH01. Next base: position 63,113 of record CAWKND010000014.1, on the reverse strand, counting down.
TCCTCCGGTCGGCGTGCGCCAAGTTCGGCTACCCGTGGCCGAAGCCGATCGTCCTGGACACCGCGGCGCTGGCCCGCCGGGCACTGACCAACGACGAGGTGGCCAACCGCAAGCTCGGTACCCTGGCGATCTTCTTCGGCGCCCGGACCCCCACCCACCGCGCGCTGGACGACGCCCGGGCCACCGTCGACGTACTGCACGGGCTGTTCGCCCGGCTCGGCGACCACAAGGTCTTCACGCTCGGCGAGGCGGTCGAGTTCCAGCGCGCCGTCACCCCCACCCAGCGGCGCAAACGGCACCTGGCCGAGAACCTGCCGGACACCCCGGGCGTCTACGTGTTCCGGGCCGCCGACGACCGGCCGCTCTACGTCGGCAAGAGCGGCACCATCGCCACCCGGGTCAAGTCCTACTTCACGGCCGCCGAGAAGCGGGCCCGGATCTCCGAGATGCTCAACGCCGCCCAGCGGGTGGAGGCGATCGAGTGCGCGCACGCGCTGGAGGCGGAGGTACGCGAGCTGCGGCTGATCGCGGTGCACAAGCCGCCGTACAACCGCCGCTCCAAGTTCCCGGAGCGGGTGCACTGGCTGAAGCTGACCAGCGAGCTCTATCCGCGGCTGTCCGTGGTCCGGCAGCTGGGCATCGACGACACCAGCTACCTCGGCCCGTTCGCCTCGGCCCGGGCCGCCGAGTACGCCGCCAACGCGATCTACGAAGCGCTCCCGCTGCGCCCGTGCACCCTGAAACTCTCCCCACGTACCCCCGTCGCGGCGTGTGCGCTGGCCGAGCTGGGGCGCTGTCCGGCGCCGTGCGAGCACCGCATCTCCGCCGCCGACTACCAGTCCGTCGCAGCCGAGCCGTTCCACCGGGTGGCGACTGACGACCTGGATCCGGTGGTGACGAGGCTGATGGGGCGGATCGCGGTGCTCTCCGGGGCGCAGCGCTTCGAGGAGGCGGCTGCCGCGCGTACCCGGCTGGCTGTGCTCCTGCGCACCACGATCCGGCTGCAGCGGCTGCGCTCGTTGACCTCCATCGCCGAGTTGATCGCGGCGCGCCCGGCGGCCCGGGGCGGCTGGGAGTTGGCGGTGGTACGCCACGGGCGACTGGTCGCGGCCGGGGTCTCGCCGCGCGGGGTACATCCGCGGGCCACCATCGAGCTGATGCTCACCACCGCCGAGCCGGTACGCCCGGCGCCGGGCCCGACTCCGTGCGCCAGCGCCGAGGAGTCCGAGCGGATCCTGGCGTGGCTGGAGCGCGACGACTCGCGGCTGATCCACGTCACCGACGGCTGGGCACTCCCGGCAACGGGTGCCGCCCGTCACCGAGCGTTGCTGGCACTGGCAGAGCGTGCGTCAACCCATCCGATCGGACATTAGGCTCTGCCCGTTCGGCTCATCGATCGTTGACTACGCTTGGAGTCACGTCGGATCAAGCCCAGTCCGACGCGAGCCGTACCCGGTCCACCCGATCGGATGTCCGGTTCGCGCCGAATCCCGTGGCTGACCGACACTGATGGCCTGATGTGGCGACGGTCGGTTAGGGGGTGGGTGTTGGACCTCACTGCCGGCGCGGATGCGCTCTCCGGCGGTGCACTTCCCCTCCCCACCGCCAAACTCGGCGCCCCGCCCTCGCGACGCGACGGTGGACAGCCCGACGGTCGGTTCACCGATCGGCTGCGTTCCATGCTGTCCTGGCCGGCCAGCCCCGGCGACCCGGTCACCGACCTGGTACGTGCCCATCGGCAGATCCACCCGAAAGCCGATGCCGGAGCACTGCGCCGCGGCTACAGCGTGGCCGAGGAGAAGCACCGCGGGCAGACCCGCAAGAGTGGCGACCCCTACATCACGCCACCCGGTCGCCGTCGCCCAGATCCTGGCCGATCTCGGGATGGACACCACCACCCTGGTCGCCGCCCTGCTGCACGACACCGTCGAGGACACCACCTACACGCTCCCCGAGCTGCGCAGCGACTTCGGCCCCGAGGTGGAGCTGATCGTCGACGGGGTGACCAAGTTCGACAAGGCCCACTTCGGCGCCGACGCCGAGGCCGAGACGATCCGCAAGATGCTGCTCAAAGCCGGTGCCGACGTACGGGTACTGGTGATCAAGCTGGCCGACCGGCTGCACAACATGCGTACCCTCGACGCCCGCTCCGGCCCGTCACGCACCCGCATCGCCACCGCCACCCGGGACGTCCTGGTCCCGCTCGCCGACCGGCTGGGCATCCAGGCGCTCAAGCGCGAGCTGGAGGACACGGTGCTGTGGGCGCTGGAGCCCGAGTGGTACGAGCGGATCGACACGCACATGAAAAAGGGCGACCAGTGGGCGGCGTTCCTGGAGACGGTCACCGGCACGCTGCAGCCGGCGCTGGCCCGCGCCAAGGTCGACGCCAAGCTGGTGTCCCGGGCCCGGCACTACTTCTCCATCTGGAAGGACACCCTGGCCACCGGGCAGGAGGCGCTGCACGACCTGCCCCGGGTGGTGGTCGTGGTGGACGGCTCGGAGAGCGACTGTTACGCGGCGCTGGGCACCGTACACACCACCTACCGGCCGGTGCCGGGCAGGTTCAAGGACTTCATCGCCTCGCCGAAGAACAACCTGTACCGCTCGCTGCACACCACCGTGCTGGGGCCGGACCGGCAGCCGCTGGAGGTACTGATCCGCACGGCGAGCATGCACCGGGCCGCCGAGTACGGCATCGTCGCCAACTTCCGCTACCCCGAATACACCGCCCAGCTCACCAACCGGGCGCGCAGTGCCCAGCTGGTCTGGCTGCACCGGATGATCGACTGGCAGCAGATCGCCGACGACACCGGCAGCTTCCTCGACGCGCTGCGCTGCGACCTGACCGAGGCACAGATCCACGTCTTCACCAATGAGGGCACCCAGATCCAACTGCCGGCCGGGAGTACCCCGGTCGACCTGGCCTACGCGCTCTCCGTCGAGCAGGGGCACAGCTGCGTGGCCGCGCGCAAGGGCGGCCGGCTGGTACCCCTGTCCGCCGAACTCTCCGACGGCGACGTGGTCGAGGTACTCGGCCAGCCCTCGCCCGCCGGCCGGCCGTCCCGCGACTGGCTGAAGTTCGTCCGCAGCCCCGGCGCCCAACTGCAGATCACCCAGTTCTTCGAGGACCGCGAGCCGGCCAGCGGCGACTCCTCGATGGTGCACAAGGTGGCGCTGGGGCGGATCGCCATCCAGCGGGCGCTGCGCAAGCACGAGCGCAGCCTGGTCGAGGACTCGCCGCTGCAGACGCTCGCCGACGCGCTGGGCTTCCCCGATGTCGAGTCGCTGGCGGTCGCCGTCGCCGACGGCCAGTTCTCCGCTGACGAGGTGGCCGACCGGCTGGTCGGCTCGGTCGACACGCTGCCCGGTTGGCCGCAGGCGCGTACCCAGCGACGCGGCGGCCTGGGCTGAGCCACCCCATCCGGCAGGACTCGATCCGGCAAGACTGTGCGCCCACGGACCGATAGGGTTTCCGGCATGACGGTCAGTCCGGTGGTACGCGTACGCGGGTACGCATATCAGGTGTTCTACCGCCTCCCCCCGCGCTGGCGTCGCCGACTGGTACGGATGGGTACCGCGAAGTTCACGGTGGGCGCCGTGGTACTCGTCCGCGACCCGGCGGACCGGATCGTGCTGCTGCGCCAGCCACCCGGACGCGGCTGGGGGCTGCCCGCCGGCCTGCTCAAGCGCGGCGAGCGCGACTGCGTCGGGGCGGCCCGGGAACTGTTCGAGGAGACCGGCCTGCGGGTCCCGCCCGAAGAGCTGAAACCGTTGCAGCCCAACGCGATCGTACATACCCGGGGGCGCTGGATCGACCTGGTGTTCAGCGCGCTGGTACCCGCCGATTCGGTCTTCACCGTGGACGGCGGCGAGGTCTACGAAGCAGCCTGGCACGCCCTCGACGCGCTGCCCCCGCTGACCACCGCCACCGCCGGCCTGCTCGCCCGGTACGGCATCGTCCCGAACGCACCGGCGGCCCCGACCGCCGACCCGGCGCGGTGATGGCGGTCGACCTCGTCGCGGTGGTGCTGGCCGCCGGCGAGGGGCGCCGGCTGCGCCCGCTGACCGCGACCACGCCCAAGGCGCTCTGCCCGATCGGCAATGTCACGCTGCTCGACCTGGCCGTGCGGCGGCTCGCCGAACTCGGCTTCGCGCACCGCCGCCGGCTCGCCGTCAACGCCAGCTACCTCGGCGATCAGGTGGTCGCGGCGGTCGGCGAGCGGGCGCACGTCTCGGTCGAAGAACATCCGCTGGGTACCTCCGGCGCGCTCGGCCGGCTGCGCGGCTGGATCGACGGCCGGGGGGTACTGGTCTGCAACACCGACGCGTACCTGGCCGGTGGCGACCTCACCGCGCTGCTGGCCGACTGGGACGGGCAGACGACCCGGATGCTGGGTGTACCGGCCGGGCCGGGCGAGCGTGGCGAGTTCAGTGGCCGCCGGTTCGCCGGGCTGTCGCTGCTGCCGTGGCAGCGGGTACGCGACCTGACCGACGAGCCGGGCGACCTGGTACGCACGGTGTGGCGCCCGGCCGAGGCAGCCGGTGAGCTGACCATCATCGACTTCCCGGGTACCTACCTGGACACCGGCACCCCACCCGACTACCTCGCCGCCAACCTGCACACCACCCGTGGCGGTACCCTCCTGCACCCGGACGCCGTGGTCACCGGCGAGGTACGACACGCCGTGGTCGGCGCCGGTGCCGTGGTACGCGGGCGGATCGAGCGCACCGTGGTCTGGGCCGGCGCGACCGTGGCTGCCGACGAGGTACTGGTCGACGCGATCCGCTACCCCGGCGGTACCGTCCACGCGGCACCACCCGCGGTGACTGCCTAGCGCAGCAGTGCAGCCTAGAAAGGCAGTGCGGCCTAGCATGGGGTGTCCCGAGTCGACGTCGCCGAGGAGTGCCCTGCTGTGATCACCGCGATCGTACTTATCGACTGCGCCACCGACTCCATCCCCGAGGTCGCCCAGGCGCTGGCCAACCTCGACGGGGTCAGCGAGGTCTACTCGGTGGCCGGTGGCACCGACCTGATCGCCATCGTGCGGGTACGCGAGTTCGAGCAGATCGCCGAGGTGATCGCGGGCGGCATCTCCAAAACTCCAGGCGTCGTGAACACCGACACCCACATCGCCTTCCGCGCCTACTCCCGCCACGACCTGGAAGAAGTCTTCGCCATCGGCTTCACCAACAGCGAAAGCGACTAGCCCGGGCGTTTGTCCTGGCAAGCCTCACGCGATCATCGTCGGCGGCGTGCACGGCCCACGCGGCGGGCATAGCGTGCGGCGGCCACGGCTGCGGCGATCAGGAAAATGGTCAACGGGCCGCCGCTAGGAGTGAACGCCATGACCATCGCCGACGCGAGGAAGCCGACTGCAAGAAGCGCCGGCCAGGAGATCCGGGGCCGAAACGTTCGGGTACGGTACCGGATCTGCACCCCGCGTCGGGTGGAGCGCCACCACCATTGGAGGCGGCGGCGGCGAGTGGCCCAGGTGACGGCGGGGATCTGCAGATCGCTGCGCGCTGGCGGCACCACGATGATGTCGGCGTTCAGCTGACTGTCCAATTCCTGAATGGTGGCTGAGTCGATCCGGTGGAGTGTCGGCTCGATCTGTACCTGGATGGCGTCGGCGCCGACGAGACACCGGGCACCGTCCGGGTAGGCCAGCATCGCGACGCACTCGCGGTAGAGGACGGTGGCTTTGGAGTCCTTGTTGACCTGGCTGACTCCATCCTTGCCAATCACCAACTGGCTCGTTCGGTCGATGCGCGACGGGAATGTACGTCCGGTCACAGCGAACCGCGAAGTCGTGGGCGCCGGTTCGTACCCGGCCCGCTGCAGTATCTGATTCGGCGGCACCATGAGTAACGACGACTGACGTGCCTGGCAGGCGATGTCGCGAATGGCGTTCGGCGTGAGTGCCCCAAGGGCCTCGATCAACGCCTCGACGGGGACGGGGTCGCGGTTGACAAGTAGGTCGAAGGCGGCCACGGGCAGGCGGTCGCCCTGGGCGCCCGGTTGACTGAGCTGTTCGCGGTAGGTGGCAACCAACGCCGCGAAGTCGTCCGCATCTGCCGCGTCCTGTTCGATGCCGCGCAGTACCGCCACGAACCTTTCGACGGCCTCGTTCGCGCGGTCGGCGACAACGTCGACCAGCGCGAGAATCTGCGCGGTGGTTGCCGATTGCTGGACGTACTGCGTCGCGACTACGTACGACACTCCCATTTCGTGGCGCAGGCAGCGGAACAGCTGGCGTTGAAGTAGGCGCGCGTACACGGTTGCGGCGGTACCGCGCTCCGCGTACATCTCGGCACCGATGACCCGTGCGGGCCCACAGAAGTAGGATGGGCTGTCCGGCAAAGTCGACGAGGCAGCCGGCAGTGGCATCCGCTCGCCATCCGGCAGGTCCAGCCGAAGCCCAGCGGGGACCTCATCACCGACCATCCAGAAAACGGCGTTCTGCCGGGTGAACCAGCGGGCCGACCAAGCGGCCAGGTCGGCCGAGCTGAGCCGATCAAGCCCCAACTGGGGAAAGCTGGGCAGGCCGTAGTCACGGGCGCCGTGCCGCCACAGCCCGAGCTGATCCAGTGGCCCCCGCGCGCGGCTCGCCGCCTCCGAACGGATGACGTTCTTCTCCGTGTCCAAGCGCTCCACCGGCAGATCGCGCAGGGACGAGCAGACACCGGCGAAGTACCTCACGAGTTCGTCCGGCGCGCCCTCGACAACGAAGTGTGTCGCCGTCGCGGTGGTCGCGCCGTTGAAGTGCAACGACGAGGACCCGTGCCGGTAGAGCGCCAGGTGCTCGGTGAGATGGGTGATGCCATGGCTTGCCAGTGTCTCGTCTGCCTGACCAACGCGGAAAGTCAGGCCTGCGCGTGTCGGGCCGTGCCGCGGCGCGAGCAGCACAGGTACCCCGTCAATATCTGTCAACCGGATCATTACGCCATCCGCTTCGCTTGGGCGGAGCGCTCGCGCAGCTGCTTGGCCCCCAATTTGTCGCCGTAAGCGTTGGGCCAGGGAAAGACCATGCCACGCCCGATGGCGTCGAAGTGCGGATGAGCCTTCGCCGATTGCCCGGTGACGCTCCAGTAGTAGGCGAGGGAGCTGTGGGTGATGACCGCGCCGGGCAGCTCGCGCCACGCCGGGTGGCCCGTCGAGCGTCGCTCGGCCTCCGCGCACTCCTCGACGACCTCCACCGTACGCAGGAAGGCCGCCTTCGACTTTGTCGCCGCCATGCGTTCGAAAGTCATCTCGACTGCCAGGCCCGCGCTCATCGATCCGTCCGGCGCGGCCTCCACGCACTCCCGGGTGAATGCCACCAAGTCCTCGACCGTGCCACCCCACTTGGGGCACAGCGTCTGCACCATCTGGCGTTGGGCGAAGATGGGGTCCGGTACCACGGCGGCCACCCGCTCGTAACGGCGTCGAGACTCGGCCGCACCAAACTTCAAGCCACGCGCCGTCACCACCCGCAACGACCAGGCCGTTCCGTTCTCGGGCTCGTCAGCGGTCACCGATGCGAGCAGCCGCTCAGCGGTGTTGAGGTGCTCATAGAAAACCTGGAACTGTTCGCGGCTGACGTACTTTGCGAACAAGCGGCCGCGCGCTTTCCAGGCGAGCTTGATGTACCGGTCGCCCAGCAGGACCCGGGGCAGCGAGGACGAGCGCTCCGAGTCGACTACCCGGGCGAAGAACTTCTCCGACCCGTCGATCTCCGTGACGGCAGCGATCGGATAGGCACGGTCAACCTCCGGCGGCAGGCTGTCGAAAAGCTTCGACAGCGTGGCCCAGTCCCGCTTGTGCACAGCCTTCGCAAACGGCCGGAACTCCGGGTAAAGATCAACAGTGGCCGTCAAAACACCCCGGTGGAAAGGCAAGATCGCTGTCACGCGGCGAATCGTACGGCCCGGCATCAGCGACAAGTAGCCCCCGGCCGGTCAGAAACGGTGCAGCCGCCAACCGGCCGCGCTGAGGCGTGCGCGACCGGCTCCGGCGTGTACCTGAACAGCCACCCCAAGAAAATCCACCCGCCAAGGCTTATCCATTCGATCTCCTTGACTACCGCATCCTGACTCCGGGAACCAGGTCAGAGATACCGCTGAAACCAATCGAGAACAGCAGCGAACCGGGCAACCCGGTGCGAAGGCAGCCCGGACCGCGACAGCTCGTGGCCCTCGCCCGGGAACAGCAGCAACTCAGTAGCAACCCCACGCGACTTCGAGCGAAACGAACAGCCGCTGCGCCTGCTCAACAGGGCAGCGCCAGTCCTGCTCCGAGTGGATGATGAGCATCGGCAGGTCGATCTTGTCGGCGTAGGTGAGCGGGCTCTGCGCCTGCTGCCGCGAGAGATCCGTACCGTAGAGATCGTTGGCGAAGAACCAGCCGATGTCGGATGAGCCGGTAAAGCTGTCGATGGCGTTCACCGCGCGCTCGGAGACGGCCGCCTTGAAGCGGTGCCCCTCGTGGCCGGCGAGCCAGGTGGTCATGAAGCCACCGTGCGACCCGCCGAGTACCCCGACCCGGGTGTCGTCCAGCGCCGGGTCAGCGAGTGCCGCGTCCAGGAGTGCCATCAGGTCCACCGTGGACGCCTCGCCCACGTTGCCGAGAATGGCCTGCCCGTGCGCCTGCCCGTACCCGGAGGAGCCACGCGGGTTCCCCATCACCACGGCGTACCCGGCTCCCGCGTAGACCTGTGCCTCGTCGAAGAGCTTCCACCCGTACTGGGTGAACGGGCCACCGTGGATCATCAGGAGTACCGGATGCGGCCCCTCCCCCGCCGGCCGTACCAGCCAGCCGTGTACCGGGTACCCGTCCGGCGCGGTCGCGGTCAGCTCCTCCTGCGGGAGGACCGGGACCGCCTCGGCGTACCGGGCACCGAACACGGTGAGTACCCGCTCGCTCCCGCCCCGGGCCACCACCAGCTCGCCCCAGCTGGTCGGGGTGGCCACCGTGGCGACCAAAGTGTCGCCGGCCCGGTCGAAGCCGAGCACCTGGCGCTCGCCGCCGAGCAGCAGCCGCGGCTCCCCGCCGTCGTAGGGCACCAGCAGCAGCTCGATCGCGCCGCGCTGCTCGTTGGCGTAGAGCACGCCGTCGGCGACCGGCCGGATCGCGTCGCCCGTGGTGTACCGCTCCTCGTCGGTCAGCCGGCGGGCCGCGCCACCGGCGAGCGGTACCGACCACAGGGAATCGTTGCGCTGCACCGCGTTGACTCGCCCCGGTCCGGTCTCGGTACCGACGAAGCAGACCGCCGACCCGTCCGCGCTGAACCGGGGCGAGCCCAGGCTCAGCGACCCGTCGGTCAGCTGCCGCGCGCCCGAGCCGTCCGCCGCGCACACGAACACGTCGTTGCGCAGGTCGTTACCGGCCTCCTCGTGTGCCGCCGCGAGGTACGCCAGCTGGGTACCGTCCGGGCTCCAGTCCGGGTCGGTGTGGTCGAAGTCGCCGCTGGTCAGCTGCTTGGGACCGGCGTCCTGACCGGGCACCACCGGCCGCGCGTCGACCGTGGTGAGCCACAGGTGCGCGGAGCGGTCGCCGGTAAACCCGAAACCATCCAACTTGTACCGCAACGTGGTGATCCGCCGCGGCGGCTCCTTCTCCGCGCCCACGCCCTCGACGCTGCCGTACCGCCCGCCCGCCGGTACCCGCGCCTGGTAGACCAGGCGGGTGGAGTCGGGGTGCCACACCGGATTGCCAGCGCCGAGCGGGTGGTCGGTCAGCGCACGCGCATCCCCACCGCCCGTTGGCAGCAGCCAGATCTGCGGCTTGCCGACCTCCTTGTCGGCGCCGCGCTCGCTGCGCACGAAGGCGATCCAGGCGCCATCCGGCGAGTAGCGCGGGGCGGTGTCCCACCAGCCGTGGGTGAGCTGGCGCGGGGCAGCCGCCCCGTCGGTCGGTACCAGCCACAGTTGGCTGGTGTAGTCGTCGGCGTCCAGGTCGGTGCCGGTCACGGCCACGACGGCGGTACGCCCGTCCGGGCTCAGGGTAGGAGCCCCGGGAGTAAGGATCAGACCCAGGTCGAGTGGTTTCACGTCCGGCAGGCTATCGGAATTTTGCCGGCGGTACCCTCCTGAAATGACCCGTTGCTAGGCTGAAGCGTGGCTGCGACCGAGGGGTACGAGCAGGACTACGTAGACCTCGGCACCGACCGGCTGGGCCTGCATCACTACCCGCCATCCGACCAGCCGGACGCTGCTGGGCAGCCCGCGACGGTAGCCACCATCTGGCCGGCCATGGGCGTACCGGCCCGCTACTACAAGCCGTTCGCCGGGCACCTGCGCGCGCAGGGCATGCAGGTGACCGTTGCCGACCTTCGGGGTACCGGCAGCAGCACGCCGGCCGCCTCCCGGCACTCCCGGTACGGCCTCGGTGACCTGGTCGACGACGTCGGCGCCGTGCAGGAGGCGGTACGCGCCCGCTACGGTCGGCGCCGCGAGCTGCTCGTCGGGCACTCGCTGGGCGGCCAGGCGATCGTGCTGCACGAGGCGTTGAGCGAGCAGCCGACCGTGGACGCCATCGCGCTGGTGGCGGTCGGGCTGCCCTACTTCCGCCGGTACCCGCCGCGCCGGGCGGCCGCCGTGCTGCCCTATACCCAGGCGATCGCCGCGGTGAGCAGCGTGCTCGGCGTCTGGCCCGGCTGGACGTTCGGCGGCCGGCAGGCCCGTGGCGTGATCCAGGACTGGGCCTACACGGCGCGCCACGGCCGCTACCCCCGGCTCGACGGGGTGGACGCGGAGGCGGCGCTGGCCACCGTCAGCACGCCGATCCTGGCGATCAGTGTGGAGACCGATCAGTACACCCCGTCAGCCACGATGGATCACCTGCTGGGCAAGCTGACCAAGGCACCGGTGACCCGCGGGCACTACTCGGCCGCAGAGGCCGGCGCCGCGCTGGACCACTTCCGGTGGGTACGCGCCAGCGCCCCGCTCGCCGCCCGGATCGCCGCCTTCGCCGTTGACTGACGTTACCGCCGAGCGGGCAGAACGAAGCGGGCGCACCGTTTCCGGTACGCCCGCTCGGTTCCTTGCCTTAGTCAGTGCCGGCCGCTGGTGATCTCCCGGCGCTCCGGTGCCGGGCCGACCGCCGGGGACACCGGCGCCTCGATCGGCGGCGCCGCCTTCTCCACCGGGAAGAAGAACCCGCGCACGGTCGGGATGAGCGCGCCGAGCCGGTTCATCTTCTTCGGTACCGACGAGCCGGCGTACTCCAGCTGGCTGTGCCCGTGCGAGTCCACCGGCCCGAGCGGCTGGTGTACCTCGTAGAACCGGCCGTCCGGGTCGCGCCGGATGATGCCGGTCTCCACGCCGTGAGCCAGTACCTCCCGGTCGTGCTGTTGCAGGCCGAGCGCGATCCGGAAGGCGACGTAGTAGGCGATCGGCGGCACGATCAGCAGCCCGATGCGGCCGGCCCAGGTCATCGCGTTGAGGCTGATGTCGAACTTGTCGGCGATCACGTCGTTGCCGCCGGAGAGCAGCAGTACCACGTAGAACGACAGCGCCATCATGCCCAGCGCGGTGCGGCTGGGTGCGTCCCGTGGCCGTACCAGGAGGTGGTGGATCGTCTTGTCCTTGGTGAACCGGGTCTCGATGAACGGCCAGAGCGCCGCCAGCGTGAACATGATTCCGGGCAGTACGACCGTCGGCCAGAACAGTGGCGGCAGCGTGTATCCGTGCCCGGCCACGTGGATGCGCAGCTCCCATGGCGGCATGAGACGTGTCGACCCGTCCAGGAACATGACGTACCAGTCGGGCTGGCTGGCCGCCGAGACCACCGCCGCCTTGTACGGCCCGAAGAGCCAGATCGGGTTGATCTGGAACAAGCCGCCGAGCAGCGCGATGACCCCGAAGACGACCATGTTGAAGCCGCCGGCCTTGGCCGCGAAGCCCGGGAACATCCGGACGCCGACCACGTTGCTGTTGGTCCGTCCCGGCCCCGGCCACTGGGTGTGCTTCTGCTTCACCAGCAGGGCCATGTGCACCGTGATCAACCCGAGGATGACCAGCGGTATCAGGAACACGTGGGCGATGTAGAGCCGGTCCAGGATGACGTGTCCGGGGAACTCCCCGCCGAACAGCGAGGTACTCACCCAGGTGCCGACCACCGGGATGGAGAGCATGATCGCGTCGGCGATCCGCAGCCCGGTACCGGAGAGCGCGTCGTCCGGCAGCGAGTAGCCGGCGAAGCCCTCCAGGAAGCCCATCACGAACAGGCCGATACCGATGATCCAGTTGGCCTCACGCGGCTTGCGGTATGCGCCGGTGAAGAAGACCCGGAGCATGTGCACGATGATCGAGGCCATGAACAGCAGCGCTGCCCAGTGGTGCATCTGCCGCAGGAACAGCCCGCCGCGCACGTCGAAGGAGATGCGCAGCGAACTCTCGTACGCCTGCGACATCTCGATCCCGCGCAGCGGCGTGTAGCTGCCGTTGTACTTGACGTCCTGCATCGAGGGGTCGAAGAACAGCGCCAGGAACGTACCGGTCAGCAGCAGCATGATGAACGAGTAGAGCGCGATCTCGCCCAGCATGAACGACCAGTGGTCCGGGAAGACCTTGTTCAGCAGCCGGCGCAGCGGCGTCGATGCCTGGAACCGGTCGTCTAGCTGCGCGCCGGCCGCACCGGGCAGCGCCTTCAGGTCAACCTTGCGACGTTTCATGGCCTCTCCCAGAAGCCGGGGCCGATCGGGGTCAGGTAGTCGCTTCTGGCGACAAAGACCCCGTCCTCCACGGTAATAGGCAGCATCGGCAGACGGCGAGTGGCCGGACCGAAAACCGGCCGGGCGTTGTCCAGGATGTTGAACTGCGACTGGTGACAGGGGCACAGCAGGCGGTTGGTCTGCTGCTCGTACAGGCTGGCCGGGCAGCCGGCGTGGGTACAGATCTTGGAGTACGCCACGAAGTCGCCCCACATGGCCCCGCCGTCGCGCGCGTTCAACGGTACGTGGGCGAGGTTGGCCCGCAGTACCGCGGCGTCGTCCGGGCGCAGGTGGATCAGCAGGGTCGGCGAGTCGGCGTAGTCGTTGGTGGTGCCCCCGGGAATACCCGGGAAGACCGTCATCTGACCGCCGGCGCTGACATCCTCCGGCCGGATCGGGGTCATGTCCTCACGGACCAGCTTCACCGGCACGCCACCGTTGTTCTTGGGGCTGAACCCAGTGGTGAAGAAGACGTCCGGGTGGTGCGGGTCCACGATCAGCCCACCGATGATCGGCGCCGCCGCGACCAGCGCGATCGGTGCCAGACCCAGCGGGATGGCGAACTTCAGCAGCGGCCGGCGGCCCATCCCGAACTCGGCGCCCATGTTGGTGAGCGCCGCACCGGTCAGCTTCCGCTCGGTCAGGTCCACCTCCTGGTCGTGCCGGGACTGGACGGCGATCTCCTCCGGCAGCAACTTCTTGGCGAAGGTGATCACCGCCAGGCCGATGCAGAGCAGGGCCAGGCCGAGGCTCAGTCCGAGCAGTGGGGTGTACCACTTGCTCTGTACGGCCCCGGACTCGTACTTGAACGGCCACCAGATGTAGACCGCCAGGAACACCAGGCTGGCCAGGCCGGAGAAGAGGAAGAAGAACGCGATCCCGCGCTCGATCCGCCGCTCCCGCCGGCTGCCCTTGGTGGGGAACCGCGGTGCGTAGTGGACGATCTCCACGCCGTCCCGGCGGGCACCCTCCTGGACCAGCTGGAAGCGGGTCAACTCAGGGTCGTCCGGGTCGAACGGGGTGTCCCGCTCCGCATCGTCCTGTACCGCGTGCGCACTCATGACTTACCCGCAATCCACAAGGCGGTGAACACCAGGAACGTGATACCCACCAGGAAGATCACCAGTCCCTCGGTGACCGGCCCGAGGCGACCGATCCCCCAGCCGCCCGGGCTCGGGTCGCTCTTCATGTTCTGGATGTACGCGATGATGTCGCGCTTCTGCTGTTCGGTGAGTTGATTGTCGCCGAACACCGGCATGTTCTGCGGCCCGGTCAGCATGGCCGCGTAGATCTGCCGGTCGGTCGAGTCCTTCAGGCTCGGGGCGTTCTTTCCGGAGGAGAGCGCCCCGCCCCCCGCCGAGTAGGTGTGGCAGGCGGTGCAGTTCACCCGGAAGAGTTCACCGCCGGCGGCGATGTCGCCGCCCTCCCGCAGGTTGTCGCCGGCCGGCAGGCTCGGCCCGCCGCCCAGCGCCTCGATGTAGGCACCGAGCTGGGCGGCCTGGTCGTTGTTGAGCAGTGGGGGCTTCCGCTCGTCCTGCGCCTCCTGGCGGGCGGCGGGCATCCGGCCGGTGGTCACCTGGAACTCGACCGCGGCCGAGCCGACCCCGAGCAGGCTGGGCCCGCGCCCTTCCACGCCTTCGGCGTTGCGGCCGTGGCAGGTGATGCAGTTCTGGTTGAAGAGCGCCTGGCCGTCCTTGGCCGCGCCGGTGATCGGGGTGTCCTCGGCGGAGGCGCTCGGCGCCAGTCCGGCATAGACCCCACCCACGAGGAAGAGTGCGATCAGCATCCGGACCACGGTGCCGGCCATCCGGCGCCCGCGACTGCGCGGGCCGCGGGACGCGGCGAGCCGGATCAGCACTCCCCTGCGGGGGCGCCTGAGTGGGGTACCAGCGGTCATTGCCTCACCTTGTCGGAAAGCTCCGTGTCAACGGTTGGTTCACACAACTGCAGCACCGGCACCGCCGGACTACCGGATCAGGTAGATCACCGCGAACAGCGCGATCCACACGATGTCCACGAAGTGCCAGTAGTACGAGATCACGATCGCCGCGGTGGCCTGTGCCGGGGTGAACCGGCCCATGGTTGTTCGCGCCATGTAGAACAGGAAGGCGAGCAGTCCGCCGGTGACGTGCAGGCCGTGGAAGCCGGTGGTCAGGTAGAACATCGAGCCGTACCCGTCGGAGCTGATCGTGATGCCCTCGTTGACCAGGTTGTGGTACTCGTTCGCCTGGCCGAGCAGGAAGATCAGACCCATCACGAAGGTCAGCGCGAACCACCGGCGCAGCGAGAACACGTCGCCCTTCTCCGCCCGGAACACGCCGATCTGGCAGGTGACCGAGGAGAGCACGAGGATGACCGTGAACGGCGTTGCGTACGCCAGGTTCAGGTGGTCGGTGTGCTCCTTCCAGACGGCCGGGCCGGAGGCGGCGCGGATGGAGAAGTACATCGCGAACAGCGCAGCGAAGAACATGAGCTCGCTGGAGAGCCACACGATGGTCCCGACGCTGACCATGTTGGGCCTGGTCAGCGAATGGACCCGACTCTTTGAGATGGCTGAGGCCGCAGTCACGCGCTCATTATTGCCCTAGATCAGATGCCGGTGTTCCCGGGGTGGCACCTGCGCGTGTCCGTGCGTGTCGCCGGCCCCACCGACCGGCCTCCCAGCCGCGAGGCATAGCCTGCCTACGTGTCACCCGCCGCCCCGATCGACCTGCTGCCGATGCCCGCCCGTGGCGCCGGCAGCACCGCCCTGGCCAGCGAATTGCCGCCGTTCACCAGCCGGACGATATTCACGCATCTGGAACTGCAGTCGTGGATCGCGGTCTTCCTGGTACTCAGCGCCGGGGTCTACCTCTACGGCGTGTACCGGCTGCGCGCCAACGGTCATCACTGGCCGATCGCGCGCACCCTGCTGTTCCTCGTACCGGGACTCGGCTCCATCGCGTTCGTCACAGTCAGCGGCATCGGGGTGTACGACGACACGCTGCTGTCCGTACACATGATCCAGCACATGGTGCTCGGCATGATCGCGCCGATCTTCCTGGCGCTCGGTGCCCCGGTGACCCTGGCGCTGCGTACCCTCCCGACGCGCCCGCGCAAGGTACTGGTCCGGGCGCTGCACAGCAGGCCGGCGAAGGTACTCAGCTTCCCGCTGCTGGCCTACGCCATCTTCGTGGCCAACCCGTTCGCCCTCTACTTCACCGGGCTGTACCGGGCTTCGCTGGAGCACGAGTGGCTGCACGAGCTGATCCACGTGCACTTCCTGGTCACCGGCTGCCTGTTCTTCTGGCCGCTGCTGGGTCTGGATCCACTGCCCGGGCGCTGGCCGTACCCGGCGCGGGCACTGCTCATGCTGCTGTCCACGCCGTTCCACGCGGTACTCGGCCTGACGATCATGCAGGGCTCCCCGCTGATCGCCGGCGACTGGTACCCCAACCTGCACCTGTCCTGGGCCAACCCGACGCAGGACCAGGTACTGGCCGGCGGCATCCTGTGGGCCGGCGGTGAGGTGGTCAGCGTCACCATGATCGGCGTCCTGGTCGTGCAGTGGATGCGTGACGCCGACCGGGAGGCCCGCCGGGTGGACCGCCGGCTGGCCCTGGACCGCGCCGCGGCCCGCTCGTCCGCCGCGCGCGCCGCGGCCCTGCGCCTGCCCGCCGATGCGACCGGGTCGGCCGGTGCCGTGACCACCGCCGTACCGGTCCCCGTGCCCGAGGACGAGATCTGGGAAAAGCCCTGGTGGGAGCGGTCGGCACCGGGCTGAGTACGGGTGCGTACGCCGTTCGGTACGATCAGCAGGCACGCGACGAGGGAGCCCCAAACCGATGACGTACACCGTCCTGCTCTACAGCGATGACCCGAAGGTCCGCGAGCGCATGAAGCTGGCCATCGGGACCAGGCCGGCCGCCGATCTCGAGGTCGAGTTCACCGAGTCGTCGGATTACGCCGAGTGCCTGCGCACCATCGAGACGTACGACATCGACGCCATCGTGCTCGACGGCGAGGCGCAGCCGGCGGGTGGCATCGGCATCGCCCGGCAGCTGCGCGACGAGCTGACCGACTGCCCGCCGATCGTGCTGGTCATCGCGCGTGCAGCGGACCGCTGGCTGGCGGCGTACGCGAAGGTCGACGCCACCCTGATCCACCCGATGGACCCGGTCGCCACCGGCCGGACAGTCGCCGCGCTGCTGCGCGACCGCGCCATCGCCTGACCCCTGCGCGCCCCACCTGAAGCCTGACCACACCCGAGCCTGACCACACCCCTGGAAGGCAAGCCCGATGGCTGACATCGATCGGTCCTGGCCACAGCTCATCGGGGCGCTGCTGCGCCGGGAGGACCTGGGTACCGGCGACACCGCCTGGGCGATGGGCGAGATCATGGCCGGCGCGGCCACCCCGGTCCAGATCGCCGGCTTCGTGATCGCGCTGCGGGCCAAGGGCGAGTCGTCGGCCGAGGTCGCCGGGCTGGCGCAGACCATGCTGGCCAACGCGACCCGGCTGGAGCTGCCGGAGGCGGTGCGGGCCGAGGCGGTGGACATCGTGGGTACCGGCGGCGACCGGGCGCACACGGTGAACATCTCCACCATGGGCTCGGTCGTACTCGCCGGCGCCGGACTGCGCGTGATCAAGCACGGCAACCGGGCCGCCTCCTCCGCCTGTGGCGCCGCTGACCTGCTCGAATACCTGGGCATCCCGCTCGACCTCGGGCCTGAGGCGGTGGCCCGGTGCATCACCGAGGTGGGTATCGGCTTCTGCTTCGCGGCCGCCTTCCACCCCGGCTTCCGGCACACCGCCGTACCCCGCCGCGAGCTGGGTATCCCGACCGCGTTCAACTTCCTCGGCCCGCTCACCAACCCGGTACAGCCACGGGCCGGTGCGGTCGGGTGCGCCGACGTCCGGATGGCGCCGCTGCTCGCCGAGGTGTTCGCCACCCGGGGCGCCAGCGTGCTGGTGATGCGGGGCGAGGACGGGCTGGACGAGTTCACCACCTGTGCGCCGACCCGGCTCTGGGCGGTCGGCGGCGGTACCGTCAGCGAGTTCGTACTCGACGCGCTGGACCTGGGTATCGACCGGGCGAAGCCGGACGACCTGCGGGGCGCCGACGCGGCCTTCAACGGCGACGTGGCGCGCCGGGTGTTCGGCGGGGAGCGCGGGCCGGTACGCGACGCGGTGGTGCTGAACGCCGCGGCGGCACTGGCCGCGCACGACGCCGTCGACTCGGGGACGCTCGCCGAGGAGCTGCCCGCCCGGCTGCGTACCGGCATCGAACGGGCCGAAGCCGCCATCGACTCGGGCGCGGCCGCGGCGGTACTGGATCGCTGGGTCGCCCTGGCCGGTTCCCTGCGCCCCTGAACTGCCGCCACACCAACGCTGCCCGCACACGCAGAACGGCGCCTACCCCGCGAGGGACAGGCGCCGTTGTGGTCAGTCGGGCTACTCGGATACCCGGCGCGAGCCGGTGTAGTACTCGAAGAGGAATCCGCCAGCGGTGACCAGCAGCGCGATCAGGCCGACCCCGATCAGCCACGGCTCCCAGTAGACCAGGCCGAGCCCGGTGAGCAGGGCGCAGGCCGCCGCCCCGAAGGGCCAGTAGGAGCCCGGGCTGAAGAATCCGACCTCGCCGGCCCCGTCGGACATCTCCGCGTCGGGCCGGTCCTCGGGGCGCGGGTCGATCCGCAGCGAGATGATCCACAGGCTCAGCGTGATCATTCCGCAGAGCAGGGCGGAGAGGACCAGAGCGGTGGTACCGATCCAGTCGGCGTGGGCGGCGTTGCCGGGCGTACCGGCGGCGCCCTTGGTCCAGAACCAGTAGACGGCAGCGGCCACGATCAGGAACGCCGTCAGCAGCCCGAAAAGCCGGTACTCACTCTTCATGATCTGGCCTCGATCCTCGGGTCAGCTGCTCGAACGGTCGGTGCGGTCGGTGTCGAACGGGTGCGTGGTGGTCGCGAACGGCTCCATGCCGAGCGACTTCAACGCCTCCGGCGTGCTCATCCCCGACTCGCGCGCCTTGAGGAAGGCGTCGTAGTCCGCTGGCGACACCGCGCGCAGCTCGAAGTTCATCATCGAGTGGTAGGTACCGCACAGCTCGGCGCAGCGCCCGACGTAGGCGCCGGTCTTGATGATGGTGACCTGGAACTCGTTGGTCACGTTGCCGGGGAAGACGTCCCGCTTGAACAGCAGCTCGGGCACCCAGAACGAGTGGATCACGTCCGCCGAGTGCTCCTTGAACAGGATCGTGCGGTTCGTGGGTACGACCAGGACCGGGATGTAGTCGCTGGCGCCGATCGTGCTCACCACGTCGCCCGCCGTGTCCTTGGTTCCGGGGTATTCGAACTCCCAGTTCCACTTGAACGCGTCGACCTGCACGGTCACGTCGGGGTTGGCGGAGACCTTGTTGACGTCCGTCTCGGTGATCGCCGTGTAGTAGAAGAGCACCGCGATGATGAGGAACGGCAGCACCGTGTAGAGCAGTTCGAGCGGCAGGTTGTACCGCGTCTGCGGGGGCAGCTCGTCGCTCTTCTTGCGGTAGCGCACGACGCACCAGAAGATCAGGCCCCAGACCAGGACGCCCACCACGAGCGCCGCGACGGCCGAGCCGACCCACAGGTCGAACATCTTCTGCGACTGGACGGTGATGCCGTTCTTCGGCCAGCCGAAGTGAAACGCGTCGTCAACGCTGCAGCCCGAGAGGACGACCAGCGCGACAACCGCGAGCGCCGCCACACCGGCTCCGCGCTGCACCCGGTTGTACCGGGATGCGCTCCGCGCGTGCTGCTCACTGCCCCGTGCGACCACCTGCTCCTGCCTCCCTAGCAGCGCCGTACCCGCGGGCGCGGGCCGCATGCTCGCGGCCGGGCGTCACCGACGAGCGCGACATTACTCGACCTGGCCGCCCCTGTTCGGTCGGGGGTCGACCTTGGGCCGCCGTGTCCCGGTGCCCGGTACCGCACGGATTACCGTTGCGGGCGTGGAGGACTACGTCTACCTGGACGCGGCGGCGGGTGCGCCGCCGCACCCGGTGCTCGGTCAGGCTTGGGCGGCGGCCGGCGCGGACGGTTGGGTGGGGCCGGCCAAGCTCTACGCGCCGGGCCGCCGGGCCGGCCAGCTGCTGGCCGCCGCCCGGGCCGCGATCGCCGAAACCCTGGGGGTACGGGCAGACGAGGTCGGCTTCACCAGCAGCGGTACCAGCGCTGCTCAGGCTGCCGTTGCGGGGGCATTGGCGGGGCGGCGCCGGTACGGCTCAACACTGGTGCACTCGGCGATCGAGCACTCTGCCGTGCTGTACGCGGCCGAGGCGCACCAGGCCGCCGGGGGTACCGCGGTCGCCGTACCGGTGGACCGGCTGGGCCGGCTGGAGCTGCCCGCCTTCGGCGCGTGCGTCGCGGCACCCGGCGTAGCCCTGGCCGCGGTGATCAGCGCCAGCCACGAGGCCGGTACCCGCCAGCCGCTCGCCGAGGTCTACGCCGCCGCGGACGCCGCCGGGGTACCGGTCTTCGTTGACGCCGCCGCCTCGCTGACCTGGGAGCCGGTACCCGCCGGCTGGGCCCTGCTGTCGGCCAGCGCGCACAAGTGGGGCGGGCCGCCGGGCGTGGGCGTACTGGTGGTGCGCAAGGGCACCCGCTGGGTACCCCCCTGGCCTGGTACCCCCGCCGGCTCGCTGGACCAGCCCGGCGCGCTGAACCTGCCGGCGATCGTGGCCGCCGCCGCCACGCTGCGCGCCGTACAGGCCGAGGGGACCGCCGAGCTGGACCGGCTGCGCCGGCTCGTGGACCGGATCCGGGAACGGGTGGCCGCCGAGATCCCCGACGTGGAGGTGGTCGGCGACCCCGAGCGGCGGCTGCCGCACCTGATCACCTTCTCCTGCCTCTACGTCGATGGCGAAGCGCTGCTGCACGCGCTGGACCGGGCCGGCTTCGCCGTCTCGTCCGGCTCCTCGTGCACGTCGGACACGCTGCGCCCGAGCCACGTACTGGAGGCGATGGGGGTGCTGTCACACGGCAACGTACGGGTGTCGCTTCCCCGGGGTACCCGCGCCGAGGATGTCGAGCGGTTCCTGGACACGCTGCCCATACTGGTCGCACGGGTACGGGCGGAGGCGGGTGTGGCGGGGCTGTGACAGAGGCCGGATCGGAGCGGGTCGAGGTACTCGACTGCCGGGGTCAGCGCTGTCCCCTACCGGTGATCGCGCTGGCCCGCCGGCTGCCCGGGCTCACGCTGGGCGCGGTACTGCGGGTACTCGCCGACGATCCGGCCGCCGCGAACGACATCCCGGCCTGGTGCCGGCTGCGCGGCCAGGAGTACCTGGGCAGCCCGCAGCCGGACACCTTCGACGTGCGCCGGATCGCCTGACCCGGCCGCTGACTACAGCGAGGCGGGCAGGAACGGGATGACCTCGGCAGCCGCGTCGTCGCCGTACGACTCGGCCAGCCGCTTGCCGAACTCGTCCGAGCGCACCTGATATTCCTGGGTACCCACGGTCTCCAGGACCAGCGCGGCGAGCAGCGCACCGACCTGGGCACAGCGCTCCAGCCCGAGGCCCCAGGAGCGGGCGGTGAAGAAGCCGGCGCGGAAGCCGTCGCCGACGCCCGTGGGGTCGAACGCCTCGCCGACCCGGGCGACCGGTACGTGGATCGGGTCCATGCCCCGGCCGGTGATCGCCACGCCGTTCTTGCCGAGCGTGGTGACCCGGATCTGTACCCGCTCGAGTACCTCGGCGTCGGACAGCCCGGTCTTCGCCTCCAGCAGCTCCTTCTCGTAGGCGTTGCTCAGCAGGAAAGTGGCTCCGTCGATCAGCTGGCTGGCGTCCTCGCCGGACATCCGGGCCAGCTGCTGGGACGGGTCGGCGACGAAGGCGTACCCCCGGTCCCGGCTCTCCTGGGTGTGCCGCAGCATCGCGGCCGGATCGTTGGCGCTGACCAGCACCAGGTCCAGGCCGCCCAGCCGGTCGGCGACCGGCAGCAGCTCGATCTGGCGCGCCTCGGACATCGCCCCCGCGTAGAACGACGCGATCTGGCACATGTCCTCGTCCGTGGTGCACACGAACCGGGCGGTGTGCGCGACCGCGCTCACGTGTACCGAGTCGCAGTCCACGCCGTGCCGCTCCAGCCAGGAGCGGTAGTCGGCGAAGTCGGCACCGACCGCGCCGACCAGCGCCGGGCGCAGGCCGAGCAGCCCCATCCCGAAGGCGATGTTCGCCGCGATCCCGCCGCGCCGTACCACCAGGTCATCTACCAGGAAGGAGAGCGACACGTTGTGCAGCTGGTCGGCGAGCAACTGGTCGGCGAAGCGGCCCGGAAAATGCATCAGGTGGTCGGTCGCGATCGACCCGGTGACTGCGATCTTCATGCCTACCTCAACGGTGTACGGTCGCCCGGCGGCGCGCCCTCGGACCCGTCAGCGTACCCGCGCTCGCCGGCGACCGCCTCGTATCCCACTCGTACGCCGGGCGGGCACGAGTGGGATACGGGCGGGATCGCTTTTAGGCGTCCGGCGGGATCGCTTTTAGGCGTCCGGCGGGATCGCTTTTAGGCGTACAGGGGGATGGTGTACCCCTCGATTTCCGTGTCGGTCTGGCTGTAGCTGTGTTGCCCGGTGATCCCGGCGCTGCCCGAGTTGCCCTCGATCGTGGTGATCGTCGTGCTGGTCACCGCGATGACGATGCCCACGTGGTCGATGTCCGGGGTGCCGTCGGAGTCGGTACCGCCGATGGTGGAGTCCGGGTTCCAGTCGAAGGTGACCACGTCCCCGGGGCTGGGCACGTACGTACCCCCGTGGTGCTTACTGGCCCGGAAGGCGCTGCCGTTCGTGGTCGACGAGCCGTCCGGGTACTGGCGGAAGGAGTCGGCCCAGCCACTGCGCTTGGCGAGCGAGGCACCGGACTGCTGGAACACGTACCAGACGAAGTCGGCACACCAGTTCCCCGCCCGGGTACCGCTCGGGCAGCCCGACGTCGTCGACTGGTTCCAGTGGTAGGTGTAGAAGTTGCACTCCGCCCCGCCCACCGACGTGGTCGGCCTGCCCCGGCTGGTGTTGGCCAGCTCGGTCTTGGCGACGCTGACCACCTTGGTGTTCAACGGGCTGGTACCGCCACCCCCGGGCGGTGGTAGCTGGGCGTGTGCCGGGCTGGCCAGGCCCAGCACGCTGAACTGAACGGCGAGCGCGAGCAGCGCCACCAGTCCGGCCCGGGTCCGGCGCCGGGCCGACCAGCGGTTCGGGCTCGGGCTCGGACTCGGACTCGGGCTTGGGCTTGGGCTCGGGCTTGGGCTCGGGCGCGATGCGTTGCGGCGCAAACGGAGCAGCTTCATCGGGTACCCCTCCAGTGGGTTCACCTGCGGCGGGTGGACCCCGTCGATCAGGTGCGATGAAGCTAGCGATCACCGTTGATGCCGGTACTACCTCAGATCTCCGCGCGGAACTGCCGGTCCTCGACCCGGGCTGACCTGCCCCGCAACCACCATTCGCCGGGTACCCCCGGCACTTTCCCGACCGGCAGCCGCGCCGCCCGCCCTGCTGCGTGGCTCGCCCTCGTGCCGGGCGATCCCGCAGCGAGCGGACAGCAACGAGCGGGCAGCACCCATCATGGGTTCTGCCCGCTCGCATGCGCCGAGCCGCCGGATGGGCGGCTCAGCCGATGATCAGTTGATCAGTGGAAAGAGTCGCCGCAGGCGCACGAGCCGCCGGCGTTGGGGTTGTCGATGGTGAAGCCCTGTGCGTCGATCCGGTCCGCGAAGTCGATCGTGGCACCGGACAGGTAGGGCGCGCTCATCCGGTCGACCACTACGCCGACCGCGCCGTCGCCGGTCGGGAAGTCGGTGACGACGTCGCCCTCGAGCGAGCGCTCGTCGAAGAACAGCTGGTAACGCAGACCGGAGCAGCCGCCGGGCTGCACCGCGACCCGAAGACGCAGGTCGTCACGGCCTTCCTGGTCGAGCAGGGCCTTGACCTTCTCCGCGGCGAACGCGGTGAGGACAACGGTGGTCTGTTCCTGCTGCTGCTCGCTCTGGCTAACGGTCACGGTTCTGCTCCCGCGGTGCTCGTGAAGTCACGCCCCTGGTGAGGCGACCTCGATGATCGGTCTCGTCCCGTGGCAACGCTAGCCGCACCGGACGACATTCCCATGGTGCCACGGACTTGCCCGGATACCACCAACTGCCCCCGGCGGTCGGGTGGGATGGATCACCCGGCGGGGCGCGACCACTGGCCGGCGAGCCGGTGGCCGATCGCTGCCAGCCCCTCGGCCGGGCGGGACATGGCGTCCTCGATCGAGCCGAAGTGCTGGACAAGTGGGTACACCTCGGTCACCCCGGCGGCCATCGACTCCCGCCGGCCGGCCGTCGAGCGCCCGCACACCACCAGGCACGGCAGCCCGAGGTCACGGGCGGCGCCGGCCACCCCGCCGACCACCTTGCCGCGCAGCGACTGGTCGTCGAAGCTGCCCTCGCCGGTGATCACCAGATCGGCCGCCTCGATCGCGGCGTCCAGCCCGGTCAGCTCGCGGACCAGCCCGATTCCCGAGACCACGGTGCCGCCCAGCGCCAGCAGCGCCGCGCCGAGCCCGCCGGCCGCGCCCGCGCCCGGCAGCTCAGCCAGGCCGGGTGGGCACTCCGGGAGCGCCTGCAGCACCTGGCCGAACCGGGTGAGAGCGGAGTCGAGCAGGAGTACCGCCGCCCGGTCGGCCCCCTTCTGCGGCCCGAAGACCGCGCTCGCGCCGTAGATGCCGGTCAGCGGGGAGGTCACGTCGGTGGCGGCGACGAGGCGTACGCCGCGCAGCCGGGGTACGCCGCCGAGAGCTGTGCACTGCAGGAGCGCGGCACCGCCGTAGGGCAGGGCGTACCCGGCCGCGTCCAGTGGGGCGGCGTCCAGGGCGGCGAGGAGGCCCGCGCCCGCGTCGTTGGTACCCGAGCCGCCCAGCCCCACCACGATCTCGGCCGCCCCAGCCTCCACCGCCGCCGCGATGAGTACCCCGAGCCCGTACGACGTGGTGATCCGCGGGTCACGTTCGGCCGGGGCCAGCAGGTCAAGCCCGCAGGTCTGCGCGCTCTCCAGGTAGACCGTGTGCCCCACCCGGAGCAGCTCGGCGGTGACCGGGCGGCCCAGTGGATCCACCGCCGGTACCCCCGTCCGGTCGCCGCCGACCGCGGCCTGCACCACATCGAGGAAGCCCGGCCCGCCGTCGGCCAGTGGACGGCACTCGACCACGTCGCCCGGGGCGCCCTGGGCCCAGCCCTCGGCCACCGCCTGGGCCACCTCGACCGCGCTCAACGTCCCGGCGAACTTGTCCGGACAGATCAGTACCCGCACGGTGGCCGAGTCTCGCACGTCACGTTGCTGCAAACCGGGCGGGTACCGGCGCTGTGGGACGATTGGGGGCGTGACGACTGGCATCGAATCCAAGGCAGGCTTCGTAGAGCCCTCGGCGACAGCCACTGCGCTGCTGCTGCTCGGCCGGGGTAGCGACCCCGGGTCGGAGCGCGGCGTCGAGTGCCCGGGTGACCTGCCCGCCCCGAGCGATCCGACCCTGGTGGCCCGGGCGACCGCGGCCAAGGCGGCGCTGGGCAGCCGGGTCTTCGTCCTGGGCCACCACTACCAGCGCGACGAAGTGATCCAGTTCGCCGACGTGACCGGCGACTCGTTCAAGCTGGCCCGGGACGCGGCCGGCCGGCCGGACGCCGAGTTCATCGTCTTCTGCGGCGTGCACTTCATGGCCGAGAGCGCCGACATCCTCACCGGCGCCGCGCAGAAGGTCATCCTGCCCGACCTCGGGGCCGGCTGCTCGATGGCCGACATGGCGGTGCTCTCCCAGGTGGAGGCGGCCTGGGACCGGCTGGTCGAGCTGGGCATCGCCGAGCTGACCGTACCGGTGACCTACATGAACTCCTCGGCCGACATCAAGGGCTTCGTCGGCGAGCGCGGTGGCGTGGTGTGTACCTCCTCCAACGCCAAGCGCGCCCTGGAATGGTCCTTCAGCGCAACCGGGGGGATCGGGCAGAAGGTTCTTTTCCTTCCCGATCAGCACCTCGGGCGCAACACCGCCGTCCTGGAGCTCGGGCTCTCCCTCGACGAGTGCGTGCTGTGGGACCCGCACAAGCCCAGCGGCGGGCTGACCGAGGAGCAGCTGCGGGCGGCGAAGGTGATCCTGTGGCGCGGGCACTGCTCGGTACACGGGCGGTTCACGCTGGCCAACGTCGAGGCGGTCCGGGCGCGGGTACCGGGGGTGAACGTGCTGGTACACCCCGAGTGCAAGTACGAGGTGGTGACGGCGGCCGACTACGTGGGCTCCACGGAATACATCATCCGGACGATCGAGGCGGCGCCGGCCGGTTCGGCGTGGGCCATCGGGACAGAGCTGAATCTGGTACGCCGCTTGGCAAACGCCCACCCCGACAAGCAGATCAGCTTCCTGGAGCAGACCGTGTGCTACTGCTCCACGATGAACCGCATCGATCTGCCACACCTCGTCTGGGCACTCGAGGAGCTGGTTGCCGGGCGGGTACCCAACCAGATCACGGTGGATCCGCACACCACCCGGTACGCCCGCGCGGCACTCGACCGGATGCTCGCCCTGCCGTAGCGAGTCGCCGGCTCGCTACGCTGCGTAGTTTCCGACACTCGCACATCCTGTGGGGTACATCACCCAAGGTTTGCGGCTATGCTGCGCTCGCGAGTACTCGGCGGTAGGTTCGAGCCCGGCTTCTGCCCCCACAGACCAGGGCCCGCCCGCTACGCGGAGTGACCCCCTGACTGTTCCCCGTTCCGCTCCAGCGCTGGAGGATCTGCGTGACCAACTCGACGAGCGTGGCCGCCAAGGACGTCCTGCGCGTTCATGGCGGCGCGCCACTGCACGGCGAGATCCGGGTCCGGGGCGCCAAGAACCTCGTCTCCAAGGCGATGGTCGCGGCCCTGCTCGGTGACACCCCCAGCACGCTGCACGGGGTACCGAAGATCCGTGACGTCGAGGTGGTCCGCGGGCTGCTGGAGCTGCACGGGGTGCGGGTCACCGAGGAAGGCGGCAGCCTCTCCTTCGACACCACCAACGTCGGGCGCGCCGACGTCGACGAGATCAACGTGCACGCCGGTTCGAGCCGGATCCCGATCCTGTTCTGCGGACCGCTGCTGCACCGGCTGGGCCACGCGTTCATCCCCGACCTGGGCGGCTGCCACATCGGCGACCGGCCGATCGACTTCCACCTGGGTGCGCTGCGCCAGTTCGGCGCCGTGGTCGACAAGGCCCCCGAGGGGCTGCACCTGACCGCCCCGAACGGGCTGCACGGCACCAAGTTCGAGCTGCCGTACCCGAGCGTGGGCGCCACCGAGCAGGTACTGCTCACGGCTGTCCGGGCCGAGGGCGTCACCGAGCTGCGCAACGCCGCCGTGGAGCCGGAGATCATCGACCTGATCTGCGTACTGCAGAAGATGGGCGCGATCATCAAGGTGCACACCGACCGGGTGATCGAGATCGAGGGGGTACCCCGGCTGCGCGGGTACGACCACCGCCCGATCCCGGACCGGTTGGAGGCGGCGAGCTGGGCCTGTGCCGCGCTGGCCACCAAGGGCGACATCATGGTTCGCGGTGCCCGGCAGGTCGACATGATGACCTTCCTCAACGTCTTCACCGCTGTCGGTGGCGCGTTCTCGGTGGACGACTCGCCCACCGGCGGCATCCGCTTCTGGCACCCGGGCGACGAGCTGCGCCCGGTCGCCATCGAGACGGACGTACACCCCGGTTTCATGACCGACTGGCAGCAGCCGCTGGTCATCGCGCTGACCCAGGCGCGCGGGCTGTCGATCGTGCACGAGACGGTCTACGAGCGGCGCTTCGGGTACACCGACGCGCTCAACACCATGGGCGCCACCATCCAGGTCTACCGGGACTGCCTCGGCGGTACCCCCTGCCGGTTCGGCCGCCGCGACTTCAAGCACTCCGCGGTGATCGCCGGCCCGTCCAAACTGCACGCGGCCGACCTGGTCATCCCGGATCTGCGGGGTGGCTTCAGTCACCTGATCGCCGCGCTGGCCGCCGAGGGCACCTCGAACGTCTACGGCGTCAACCTGATCAACCGGGGCTACGAGGACTTCGACGCCAAGCTCGCGGCGCTGGGCGCGCACGCCGAGCGCCCCTGACGGGTACGGATGCCGGTCGGCCCGAGTGGTCGGCCGGCAGGGTACCCCAGCCACACCGGTTGTGACCCAGGGAACGCTCGCGGGATCGGCTACCCTTCACGGGTGACTCTGCTCTTCCGTCGTCAGTCCGCCTCCGCCGCTCAGGCCGTCGAGGTGGAGACCCCCGCTGAGGTCAAATCGGCAGTTCCCCGCGCGCTCACCGCCAAAAAGGGTGAGGCGACGCCGAAGCGGCCGTCGGCCAACCGCCGCGTCGCCGTGTCGGTACCCACCGACAAGAAGGCGGCCGCCGCGCAGAGCCGGGACCGGCAGCGCACCGCGCGCGAGGAGAGCCGCCGCGGAATGATGGCCGGCGAGGAGCGTTACCTGCTCGCCAAGGACAAGGGTCCGATCCGGCGGCTGGCCCGCGATGCCGTGGACAGCCGGTTCAATGTGGCGACGGTGCTGTTCTTCGGCCTCTTCGGGGTGCTGGCCTTCTCCACCGGGGTGTTCCCGCAGCTGGTCCGGTCGATCGCCAACGGCATGCTGATCTTCCTCATCCTGGCCACGCTCGCCGACACCTACCTCACCGTCCGGCGGGTACGCGGGCTGGTCGCGAAGCGGCTGCCCAAGGAGAGCCAGGGCGCGCGCGGCCTGTTCTTCTACGTGCTCATGCGCAGCATCAGCATCCGCCGGCTGCGCATCCCCAAGCCGCAGGTCCGGGTCGGTCAGGAGATCTGACTCCCGTCACGCGACGCCGGCCAGGCGGAGCAGGGCCGTGGTGGTGGCCGCGATGATCACCACCGCGATGAACGGCAGCCGGCACAGGGCCGCCACCAACCCGGCCAGTACGCCGGCCGGGCGGGCCCAGCCGGCGAAGCCGCCGTCCTGGGTGAGCGCGGCCGTGGCGATCAGTGCCGCCAGGAGTGCGAGGGCGGCCAGCGGCAAGACCCTGGCCAGTTGCTCGGGTAGCCGCAGCCGGTTGTGCAGCAGTACGCCGCCCAGCCGGATGCTGTAGGTACCCGCAGCCAGCACAGCGATCACCACGATCAACATGTCGCCTCCTCCGTTTCCGTCTCCCGCTCGGGCGCCGGTGGGGCCGGGCGGCGCCGGCGTACCGCGGCGACCAGTCCGCTGAGCGCCAGGAGTACCGGCAGCCCGGCCGGGAGTACCGGCGTGGTGAGTACCGCGACACCCGCGCCGAGTACCGCCACCCGTCGCGGCTCGCGCTGGCGCAGGCTCGGCAGGATCAGCGCCAGCAGCGCGGCCGGGAACGCCGCGTCCAGCCCGAACGCGTTCGGGTCACCGACCGCGTTGCCGATCACTGCGCCGACCAGGCTGCCCAGGTTCCACAGCACGAATATGCCGACCCCGGTCAGCCAGTACGCCGCCCGTCGCCGGGCCGGGTCGGTCTGGGCGAGCGCGAAGGCCGTCGACTCGTCGACCAGCACGTGACTCCCGATCAACCGGGCCGGCCAGCTCTTCCCGACCGCCTCGGACACGTTCATCCCGAACGGCAGGTGCCGGGCATTGAGCAGCAACCCGGCCAGTACCGCGGCGACCGGGTTACCGGCGGCGACCAGGCTGACCGCGAGAAACTGGGCGCCACCGGCGAAAACGAAGATCGACATCGCGGGGACCACCCAGAACGGCAGTCCACTCGCGACGGTGATCGCGCCGAAGGAGACCGCCACCAGGCCGGAGGCCACACAGATGGCCAGCACGTCCCGGACCAGCCGCCGGTCAACCGTTCGCCGCTGCTCCATCGTTCGCCAAGCCGTACGAGCGTTCTTTATGCTGAACACCTCTCCATCGTGGCAATCGAGGGAGTGTTCGTCAAACCGTATTAACCGTACCGCTGGAGCGAACGATGTCCGACAGCGCAGCGCCACTCGCAGTGATCGCCGCTTCGCTGCGCCGGGAGCGCGAGCGGGCCGGCCTGTCCCTCAGCGAGCTGGCCAAGCGCGCCGGCCTGGCCAAGTCGACGCTCTCCCAGCTGGAGTCGGGCGCCGGCAACCCGAGCGTGGAGACACTCTGGGCGCTCGGCGTCGCGCTGGGCGTACCGTTCAGCCGGCTGGTCGAGCCGATCGCCGCGCCGGTACGGGTGGTGCGCGCCGGCGAGGGGCCACGGATCCCGTCAGACCACGCGCACTACGCCGGTACGCTGCTGTCGGCCGGAGCGCCGCACGCCCGCCGGGACGTCTACATCATCGAACTGGAGCCGGGACGGGCCCGCCAGGCGGAGCCGCACATCCCGGGCAGCGTCGAGCATCTCATCGTCGCGGCCGGGCGGATCCGTACCGGCCCGGACGACCAGTTGGTGGAGCTCGGACCGGGCGACTACGCCACCTTCGCCGGCGACGTACCGCATAGCTACCAGGCGCTGGCCGAGGGCAGCTGGGCCGTCCTGGTGATGGAGCACCACTGAGGGTCGGCGCACGGGGGCCGAACGGCGGCGTCGGCCTGACTATCAGCCATGAATCGGGCGACCGTGGCTGGACGGATACCCGAATCCGGCACTAACCAGGCCGGCGAAAGTCCGATATGGTACGGAGGGCTGGGCGGCCGCAGCCGGGACACCTTGGCTGTGACGTCCCCCAGGCCGTACCCTCCTTCCCCATCCGGGCCGAGTGACGAAACCCGTCCCGGTACCCACCCGTCGGCCCCCTTGTCCGGGGCCGCCCGTCGCCGGAGATGAGGTGAACCGCGTGCGCCCCGCGCAGTCTCCGGCACGCACGCGACTCGCTCCTGGCGGCCTGACGCCCCGTGGCGCGACCTCCCCCGGCCCGGCGGCCGCCGCTGTTTCGGGCGGGTGTGGCCGATGAACCAGCAGGACGATCGGCCGGAGGAGCGACGCCGGCCGCACAACCCTGCGTGGGCGACCGTGCCCACCATGCCGTGGCGACGGGTCGCCATCGAGCAGGGGCTGGACGAGGACGAGATCGAGCGGGTGGAGCAGCACCGCCGCGGCGAGGCTGACGACGCTGAGCATGACGAGCGGGGCTACCCCGACCAGGATTTCACCGCCCGTGGACCGGCGGGTCGCGGCACCGCTGATCGTGGCCAGCTGGATCGTGGCCAGGGCGACCGTGGCCAGGGCGACCGTGGCCACGGCGACCGTAGCCAGGGCGACCGTGGCCAGGGCGACCGTGGCCAGGGCGACCGTGGTCAGTTGGATCGTGGACCGGAAGACCGGGGCCAGGGCGAGCGCGGCTACGTGGACGGCGGCCACGGCGACCGTGGTCCGGTCGAGCGGAGCGCGAGCGGCCGGGCACGGGTTGACCGGGGCGCCGGCGACCGGGGACAGAGCGGTCGCGGCCAGGCGCGGGTACCGGCACCGGCCGACCGTGGCAACGACCGGGGCGGCGAACGTGGCGCCCCCGACCGGCCGGCGAATCCGGCACCACGGCAGCCCAACCGCGCCGCCGACCGGAGTGGTTCCGACCGGAGTGGCTCCGACCGGGGCGGTTACGAGCCCGGCCGGGGCGACCGTGCGCAGCTCGAACAGGGCGTGATCGAGGGCGACGAAGCTGAGCGCCAGCTGGATGACCGGTACCCGGACGACCGGAACCCTGACGACCGGTACCCGGATGAGCGTGGCCAGGGACGGTCGCGTGCCGACCGGTACCCCCTGGATGGTCCGCCCCGGCAACGCGGCGCGGAGCCGCGACCGCCCCGACCGGCCCAGTCCTACGGCCAGATCATGGCCAACCCGCAGCGCGGCCCGCGCCGGGGCGGCATCCGGCTGACCCCGCCCGGGGTTACTCCCAGCCTCTACGCCGGCAGCGGCCACCGGCTCATCTCCCCCGACGCGCTCACCGGACCGACCCCGCCGGGCGGGCTGCCCTTCTCCGGAACAGCGGCGATCCCCGCCGACGGGCTGGCCGACGAGGACGCGGTAGCCGCCGCGGCGATCCCCGCCCCGGCACAGGGCGCCGAGTTCACCGCCACCGGCGACCCGGTCAACGCCGAGGACAGCGGCCCCGACCCGGAGCAGACCCTGGCGACCTGGGAGTGGAGCTTCGATCCGGAGACGCTGCGCGAGATCCCGGACGACCCGGAGCGGCTGCGCGAGGTACGCGACCTGCTCACCACCAAACTGAACAGCTTCTCCGACAACCCGCGCCGGGCCCGGCTGCTGAGCCTGCGTGCGGTGGTCTCCCGCATCCTCGGCGACCTGCCCAAGGCGCTGGCCGACGGCAAGCTGGCGCTGGCCCACGCCGAGGCCACCGGCGAACTGCGGCGCATCGCCATCGCCCAGGCCCGGCTGGCGCACGTACTGCAGTGGCGCGGCGAGTTCGAGGAGGCCGACCGGCTGTTCACGCTCGCCAACTCCAGCGAGCTACCGGACCGGCTGCGCGCCACCATGCACCAGCACGCCGGCAAGTGCGCGTACGACCAGGGCCGGTACATCGAGGCTTGCAACCACTTCGAGCGCGCGCTGGAGCTGCGTAAAGAGGAAGATCCGCAGCTCATCACGCAGACCGAGATGGCGCTGGACGCGGTGTTCAGCAAGGTGGCGCAGAACGGCTGGGGTCCCTACCCGCGGCAGCGTGACGAGATCCTGCAGCTGGGCAAGCCGCCGACGCCGGCGCTGGACGAGGGTACCGGGCTGTGGGGGTACATCAACGGCGACGGTGACACCGTGGTCGGCGCCGAGTACGACGACGTGCAGCCGTTCCGTGACGGCGTGGGCTGGGTACAGCGCCCCGGCCAGCAGAGCTGGGAGCTGATCGACGAGACCGGCCAGACGCTGATCCCGGCCAAGTCCGGCTACCTCGGGGTGAGCAGCTTCTCCGACGGGCTGGCCTGGGTGTCCCGGGACGGCAACGCCCGGTGGATCGGCATCGACAAGTCGAACAACGTGACCATCTCCACCGGCTTCGACGACGTCCGGCCGTTCCGGCGCGGGATGGCCGCGGTACGCCGGGGCCGGCGCTGGGGCGCTGTCGACGGCGTCGGGCGGGTGGTCGTACCGTTCGCGTACGACGGGTTCGCCACGGCACTCTCCGACGGGCGCTACATCGACGGCTTCTCCGACGAGGGGCTGGCCGTCGTGGAGCTGGGCGGGCGCAAGGGCGTGGTGGACCGGGCCGGGCGGGTACTCGTGGAGCCGGTACACCCGGCCGTGGTGATCCATCCGGTGGCGTTCCTGATCACCGACGGTACGCACCGTTGGGGCGCCCTCGACCGGCACGGCCGCCCGCTGATCCCACCGACCCACCCGAGCCGGATGGGCGTCAGCGACGAGATCGACCGGCTGCTCTCCGACGCGCGGCCGGTGCTGTAGATCTGCGGCCCCCGGGTGGCCGCGACCCCTGATCGGTAGGGTTGCTGCCATGGACTACCGCTACCTTGGCCGGTCAGGGATGCTCGTCACCGAGATCTCGTACGGCAACTGGATCACCCACGGCTCCCAGGTCGAGGAGGAGCAGGCGACCGCGTGCGTACACGCCGCCCTGGACCTGGGCATCACCACGTTCGACACGGCGGACGTCTACGCCGGTACCCGCGCCGAATCGGTACTCGGTCGGGCGCTGTCCGGCCAGCGCCGGGACGGGCTGGAGATCTTCACCAAGGTCTACTGGCCGACCGGCCCCGGACGCAACGACCGTGGCCTGTCCCGCAAGCACATCATGGCCTCGATCGACGGCTCGCTGGAGCGGCTGCAGACCGACTACGTGGACCTCTACCAGGCGCACCGGTACGACCACTCGACGCCGCTCGAGGAGACCATGCAGGCGTTCGCCGACATCGTGCATGCCGGCAAGGCCCACTACATCGGCGTCTCCGAGTGGACCGCGGCGCAGATCCGCTCCGGGTACGACCTGGCGCAGGAGTTGAAGATCCAGCTCGTCTCCAACCAGCCGCAGTACAACATGTTGTGGCGGGTCATCGAGGCCGAGGTGGTACCGACCTGCGACGAACTGGGCATCGGCCAGGTGGTGTTCTCGCCGATCGCCCAGGGCGTGCTCACCGGCAAGTACCTGCCCGGCCAGGCGCCGCCCGAGGGCTCCCGGGCCACCGATGAGAAGTCCGGCGCCAACTTCATCTCGCGGCTGCTCTCCGACGAGGTACTGACCCGGGTACAGCAGCTGGGTCCGCTCGCCGAGCAGGCCGGGCTGACCATGGCGCAGCTCGCCGTGGCCTGGGTACTGCAGAACCCGAACGTCTCCTCGGCGATCGTCGGCGCGACCCGCCCCGAGCAGCTGCAGGACAACGCGAAGGCGGCCGGCGTGAAGCTGGATGCCGACCTGCTCAAGGCGATCGACGAGATCCTCGACCCGATCGCCGAGCGCGACCCGGCCAAGACCGAGTCCCCCGCCAAGCGCCCGTAGTTCTGGCACTTCCGGGTTCGTGGAACCCCCGCCGGCCCGTCCCGGCGGGGGTTTTCCGTGATCGCGAAGAGTTTTGGGTGCGCTGACCCCCAAAACTCTTCGCGATCATGAAGGCGCGCCGGGCGGGAGGCGCTCGCAGGGTTCCTGGTGGACCAGGGGCGTCAGCCGATGTTGGTCCAGAAGCGGAAGAGCTGCCAGCCGAGGGCGTAGAGGTCGGTCGGCAGGCCGATCGCCGCGCCGACGCGGTCGACGAAGTCGAAGAAGAGCCGGTTCAGCCGCGGGTTGAACAGCAGCGCCAGGAACACGAACAGGCCGTACGGGGCGACCGCGTCGAAGCCGCGCCGGTACTGCGCCGACAGCCACGGGCGTACCGCGTTGCCGCCGTCCACGCCCGGGATCGGGATCAGGTTGAGAATGCTCGCGGTGAGCTGCAGGAAGGCCAGGAACGCCACGCCGGACCAGAACACCACGTGCCCGGTCACGTTCACACCGAGCGCGAACGGGGCGCACAGTGCCAGCGTGAACAGCACGTTGACGGCCGGCCCGGCCAGGCTGATCGCGGTGTCCTTCCAGCGCCCGGCGATGTGCTGGTGGTTGATCCAGACCGCGCCGCCGGGCAGGCCGATACCCCCGATGATCAGGTAGAACACGGGCAGCAGCAGGGAAAGTACCGGATGGGTGTACTTCAACGGGTTGAGCGTGAGGTACCCGCGGGCCGCCACGTCCACATCCCCGGCGAGGTACCCGCTGAGCGCGTGGGCGTACTCGTGCACGCACAGCGAGACCAGCCAGCCGGAGATGACGAACAGGAACACGTCGAACCGCGGCGCACCCCAGCCGGACCAGGCCATCCAGCCGCTGACCAGGAAGAGCGCGACGATCCCCAGGAAGATCGCGCTGGGCCGGAAGTGCGCCGGGCGTACCCCGATGGCGAGGTCGCCGCGTCCGCGCGGCCCGAGCGCCATCAGTGACCGGCCGGATGCAGGCTCATCCGGTACTCGACCCGCTCGTCATCGAGCAGGACCACGTTGGCGACGCCGCTACCGGCGAGTTCACGCCAGATCTGACCGACCCAGGACTCCGCGTCGGCCTGGCTCGGGAAGGTCTCTCCCGGCCCGTCGACCGGCTGGCCATCACCGTTCTCGTACCGCCAGGACCACGCCATGCCGTCTCAACCCCCTAGTAACCGTGCTTCTTGCCGTGCTGCCGGACCGTCCACCCCACCCGGTACGCCGGCCGACGGGCCGGGCGCGTCCGCAAGCCTAATCCGCGGGCTTTAGGGTACGGGCATGTCGCATGACGGGTACCACACGGTTCTGGTCCTCGGCGGGATCCGCTCCGGCAAGTCGGAGTACGCCGAGGGGCTGGTCGCGGACGCTCCCAACGTCCGGTACATCGCCACGGCCCGCGCCGACGAGGCGTCCGACGAGGAGTGGGCCGCCCGGATCGCCGCCCACCAGGCCCGGCGCCCGACGGACTGGGTGACCGAGGAGACCGGCGCGGATCCGGCCCGGCTGGCCGCGATCATCGCCGCCGCGACCCCGGGCGAGACGCTGCTCGTCGACGATCTGGGCGGCTGGCTCACCGCCGTGCTGGGTGCCGACGCGGGGCCGTTCGAGGCCGGTTGGAGCGCGGAATCGGCCCGCGAGCCGCTGACCGAGCTGGCCGGCGCGGTGGCCAGCTGCACGGCCCGGCTGGTCATTGTCAGCCCCGAGGTCGGGCTGTCCCTGGTACCGACGAGCGTGGCCGGCCGTGCCTTCACCGATGCGGTGGGTACCGCCAACCGTGCGCTCGCCGCGCTCGTCGACGCCGTGGTACTCGTGGTCGCCGGCCAGCCCAGCTGGCTCAAGGGTGTGCCCACTGCCACTCCGGTGACGGCTGTGGCTGCGGCGCCGGCTGTCGTCGCCGCGCCCCCGGCTCCGCCGCGGCGGGTACGGGTCCGGCCGGTCGAGGTGGTGGCCGGGGCGGGAGTGGTGTCCGAAACGGTGACGCTGGGCAGCGGTACCGAGCTGCCGGCCTCAGCCGACGAGCCCGAGATCAACTCGCGGATGATGCTCCCGCTGCCCGACGAGACGGCCAGTGCCGTGGCCGTCGACCGGCTGAACGCACTGGACGTACCCGGGGCGGGGCTGGGCAACCTCAACAAGCTGATCGGCTTCGTCGCCGGTACCCAGGGCACCGGTACGCCCGAGCGGTACCAGGCGCCTCGGCTGATGCTGGTGCACGGCGTACACCGGGGCGGGCTGGCTGCCGGGGACACCGCGGAGCACTGGCAGCGCGAGGTGGACCGGGCCGCCGCCGGGGCCGGTGCGCTGGGCCTGCTCGCCGCCGCCAGCGGAGTACCCATCCAGGTGGTGGACGTGACCGCCGAGCCGGCCGGGGCTATCGAGGACGACGACGCGAGTACCGAGGAGCAGGTACAGATCGGGCTGCGCCAGGGTTTCCGGCTGGCCGAGGCGGCGGCGGACACCGGTACCGACCTGATCATCCTGGGCGCTGCCGGGCCCGGGCAGATCGCGGCGGCGGCTGCTGTGGTCGGCTCGATCGTGGGTGTGGAGCCGGCCGCTGTCCTACCCCGCGTGGTCAGGGCCGGTGGACGCGTCGACGACCTGGCCTGGATGCAGCGGTGTACCGCCCTGCGCGACGGGCTGCGCCGCTCCCGGACCCGGCTGAGTGGCACGGTGGAGGTACTCACCACGATCGGCGGGTACGACCTGGCAGTCGCGGCCGGCATCGTGCTCGGGGCCACCTACCGGCGGATCGCCACCATGATCGACGGACCGGTCGGCGTCGCGGCCGGGCTGCTCGCCCGCGACCTGGGCGCCCAGTCCCGGCTCTGGCTACTACTCGCTGACGACGGCAAGAACCCGGCCGTGATCCCCGGATCCCGGGTACTCGGCGCCTCCCCCTTCGCCGACCTGCGCCTGGACCTCGGCGAGGGCGCGGCGGCGCTGACCCTACTCCCGCTGATCCAGAACGCACTGCTGCTGTCCAGCCTCTCCCTGGCCGACTCGGACGAGGCTGACGCGGACGACGCCGGCCCGGACGGCACTGTCGCAGACGCCAGCTCGGGCGAGGCTGGATCGGACGAGGCAGGCTCGGACGAGGCCGGCCGGACGGGGCCGGCTCGGGCGAGGCCGTATCGGACGAGCAGGCTGGACATCGGACGAGGCCGGACCGGAGGCTCGGACGGGGCCGGATCGGACGGGGCCGGCTCGGACGAGGCCGGACCGGACGGGGCAGGCTCGGACGAGGCAGGCTCGGACGGGGCCGGATCGGACGGGGCCGATGATCCGGACGACTCTGCCGACTCGGACGAACCGGCGGAGCCGGCCGTCGAAGCGGTGGCGACCGCGGAGAACACCACCACCGGGTGAGCACGGCTGACCGGGTGACCATGGCGAACCGAGCGAACAGGTGAAGGTGCGGAACAGGTGAGGGCGGGGCTGCGGCTGGCGCTCACCACGTTCACCGTGCTGCCACTGCGTACCGGCCGGGTGGACCGGCGCGCCGCGGGTACGGCCATGGCGCTCGCGCCGCTCGTCGGTGCGCTGCTCGGCGCGGTACTCGGCGGGTTGGCCCTGGGGCTGCGCGAACTCGGTGCCCCGGCGCTGGTCGCCGCCGGTCTCGTGGTGCTCGCCGAGTGGCTGCTGACCCGGGGACTGCATGTGGACGGGCTGGCCGACACGGTCGACGCGCTCGGCTCCTACGGCGACCGGGAGCGCGCGCTGGCCATCATGCGCAGCCCCGAGGTCGGCCCGTTCGGAGTGGCCGCGATCGGGCTGGACCTGTTGCTGCGTACCGGCTGCGTGGCCGTACTCCTGGACCACCGGGTACTCGTCGGGCTGGTACTGGCCACGGCCACCGGACGGCTCGCGGACACCTGGGCGTGCCGTCGGGGGGTACCGGCTGCCCGGCCGGAGGGGCTCGGCGCACTGGTCGCCGGCACCGTACCGGCCATCGTGGCGATCGCGGGAACCGTTGTGGTGACAGCGTTCGCGCTCCTCGCCGTACCCGGCCGGTGGTGGCAGGGGCCGCTCGCCGTGCTGCTCGCACTCGGGCTCGCGGAGGTGGCGCGCCGGCACGTGACCCGGCGACTGGGCGGGATCACCGGGGACGTACTCGGTGCGCTGGTCGAGCTGAGTGCGCTGCTCTGCTTGGTGGTACTGGTTTTCCGCCGGTAACAACAGGGCGCGGGCCACGGTGCCGCCGGATTGAGAGCTGCCGCAAGAGCCGCAAGATATTTCGCGGCAAGGCTTCTCGGTGAGAACGCTCTCTCATTCTTTGTCCACATTCAACGCGTCCGGCCTACTTCGCCCGGGAGGTCATCCCCGGCAGCCCGGGAAGCCTTGCGCCGTCGGCGTTTGAGGGCAACGGCTGGATACTGGAGTTCAACCCCCACGCTCTCGGTCAACGCCAAGGACTCCGTGGCATTGGACGTGAACGCCCGGGTCGGGTCGAGCCCGCCCTCCGCGTACCCCCTCGGTGTCCCGGTCGGCGTCCCCGTCGACCAGCCCCAGCACCGCGAACGGGGTCAGCTTCACGGTCAGCGGCGCTCCCGCCGGCAACCCGATCTGCCTCGTCGGATCCGTTGCGGCACTGGGCAACTGGGCACCGGCGAGCGCGGTTGCCATGAGTAGCAACGGTTCCAGCTGGAGCACGACGGTATCGCTACCGGCCGGGGCGGCGATCGAGTACAAGTTCGTCGCCAAGGACAGTGCGGGCAACGGTGCCGGCAATCCGGCGCGGGTACCGTCAGTACGAGCTGGAACGGCTCCCGCACAACGAGTCCAGCGGTCACCTTCAACGCCACGGTCAGCACGATGCTCGGCCAGAACGTGTTCGTGACCGGCTCGATCCCGGCGCTGGGCAGTTGGCACACGCGAGCGCGATCCCGCTGTCGTCGGCCACCTATCCGGTGTGGTCAGCCACGGTCACCCTGCCGGCCAACACCGCCGTCGAGTACAAGTTCATCAAGAAGAACAGTGACGGCTCGATCACCTGGGAGAGCGGGGCCAACCGGACGTTGACCACCGGTACCTCGGCGATCACGGTCACCGCCACCTGGAAGTAGCGGGTCCCCGGGCCGGTCCACTCCCGGGCCGGCCCCGGGCCATGCTCAGTGCGCCGCGTCGTAG
Organism: uncultured Actinomycetota bacterium; assembly: GCA_963850915.1. Classification (GTDB taxonomy): domain Bacteria; phylum Actinomycetota; class Actinomycetes; order Mycobacteriales; family Micromonosporaceae; genus CAVTWH01. Next base: position 23,846 of record CAWKND010000014.1, on the reverse strand, counting down.
GCGGCGACCACCTTCTTCGTCGCGGTACGCCGCCATGCCTCCACGATCAGCTCGGCCAGTTCGCCGGCGTCCACCCGGGACATGTCGATCCGGGTCCAGCCGAACCGGCCGGTGTACGCCGCCACCGCGAACGTCTCCGGGTCGGTACCCACCAGCTCGCGCTGCTCCTCCAGGGACGTCTTCACCGAGATGTACCGGGACTCGGGCGCGCCCATCACGAAGATCTTGTTGCGGGTACGGAACGTACGCTCGTGCTCCCAGGCCAGTACCTCACTGGTCGCCGGCAGCGCCAGCGCCACCTCGGCCACCTCGTCCAACGTCACCGGCATGCGGGCAGTGTGCCATTCCCGCACAGCCGCGCGCCGCCCGTTGGCCCCGGCCGGGCCGACCGGATCAGCGCACGGTGGGCAGGACGAAGGGCGGCTTGACGACCTTCACCTGCGAGCGGCGACCGCGGACGTCCAGCTCCACCAGGTCGCCGACGCCGACCCCGGTGGCCGTGTCCAGCAGCGCCAGGCCGATGCCGAGTTTCCGGGTCGGCGAGAAGGTACCGCTGGTCACCTCGCCGACCTGCTCGTCCGAGCCGGCACGCAGTACCCGCATGTGCGGGCGCGGGATGCCCCGGTCCTGTGCCTCCAGGCCGTACAGCAGCCGGGCCGGGCCCTGCTCCTTCTCGGCCACGAGCGCGTCCCGGCCCCAGAACTCCGGCTTGGACCAGCCGACCGCCCAACCGGACCGGGCCTGCACCGGGGTGATCTCCGGGGACAGGTCCTGGCCGTGCAGCGGGTACCCCATCTCGGTACGCAGCGTGTCCCGGGCGGCCAGTCCACACGGCCGGATCCCGTACTCGGCGCCGGCCGCGAACAGCTCGTCCCACACCGCGCCGGCGGCGTCCCAGGGCACCACCAGCTCGTACCCGTGCTCCCCGGTGTACCCCGTACGGCACACGGTGAGCTCGGTACCGGCCAGTTCCGCGGTCGCGAAGCTCATGTACCGGTGCCCCGCCGGCAGTCCCAGCGCCCCGAGTACCCGCCCGGAGGACGGCCCCTGCACCGCGAGTACCGCGAAGTCCTCATGCCTGCCGACCACCGTGACCCCGGCCGGCGCCGCGGCCGCCAACCGGCGTACCACCTCGGCGGTGTTGGCGGCGTTGGGGATCAGGAACACCCGCTCCGGCCCGAACAGGTAGGCGATCAGGTCGTCGACCACGCCGCCGGTCTTCTCGTCGCAGCACAGCGTGTACTGCGCCGCGCCCGGCTCGATCCGCCCCAGGTCGTTGGTCAGGCAGGCGTTCACGAAGTCGGCGGCGCCCGGCCCGGTCACGTCCGCCTTGCCCAGGTGCGAAACGTCGAAAACGCCGACGCCCTCGCGTACCGTGCTGTGCTCCTTCAGTACCCCGCCCCCGGCGTACTCCAGCGGCATCTCCCAGCCGCCGAAGGCGGCGAACTTGGCACCGGCCGCGACGTGCCGCTCATGCAGGGGGGACCGGCGCAGCACCGCGATCTGACCATCCGACGTCATGGGTGGCAACCTATCGCGGCCCTGACCCGGAGCGGCTCGACACCCGCCGGATAGCATCGGCGGAATCGGCGTACCGGACCGGCCCGCCGACCAGTTGCGCCGCGGACCGACCGGTCCACGGATCACACGAAACCGGGGGTTCCCACCGCGTGTCCACCATCCCGAGCCTGACCCTGGTCGATACCGACCCCGCCGAGCTGGCCGTCGACGCGCTGGTCATCGGCGTCTACAGCCAGGAGCCGGACGCCCCGCGCCCGCTGCTGCTGGCGGCCGGCGCGGAGAGCGTGGCGGCGGCGTTCGAGGGCCGCCTGGTGGAGACGCTGGTACTGCTCGGCGCCTCCGGCGCGCTCGGCGAGGTGACCAAGCTGGCCAGCCTGGGTACCGTCACCGCCCCGGTGGTGGCCGCGGTCGGCCTGGGCGCCGAGCCGAGCGGGGCGATGCCAGGAACGGAGGCGCTGCGCCGGGCGGCGGGCGCCGCGGTACGGGCACTGGCCGGCGCCGGTACCGTCACGCTCGCCCTGCCGATCGCCGAGCCGGCCGACGAGGAGGCGCTGACCCTGCGCGCCGTCGCGGAAGGCGCGCTGCTCGGCGGGTACCGGTTCGCCGGGTACAAGTCGACGCCGGTCAAGCGGGTACCGGTGGGAGCCGTACAGGTACACGTGCCGGACGCGGGTTCACCGGCGCTGGCCACCGAGGTCGACCGGGCACTGGCCGTCGTCGGTGCGGTGGCGCAGACCCGGGACTGGGTGAACACCGCCCCCAACGAGCTGCGCCCGCCGGGCTTCGCCGACGCGGTGGCCCGGGCCGCCAGCGGTGCCGGACTCGACGTCGAGGTCTACGACGAGCAGCGCCTCGCGGACGAGGGCTTCGGCGGGATCACCGCGGTCGGCCAGGGCTCGGCGGCGCCGCCCCGGATGGTACGGCTCGGGTACACCCCGGCGGACGGCTCGACCAGGACGGTCGCGCTGGTCGGCAAGGGCATCACCTTCGACACCGGCGGCCTGTCCATCAAGCCGGCCCAGGGCATGTGGGAGATGAAGTCGGACATGGCCGGGGCCGCTGCGGTGGCCGCGACCATGCTGGCCATCGCCGCGCTGCGCCCGTCGGTGGCGGTGACGGCGTGGGTACCGATGGCGGAGAACATGCCCTCCGGTACCGCCTACCGCCCCGGTGACGTGGTCACCATGCGCAACGGCAAGCGGGTGGAGGTACTCAACACCGACGCCGAGGGGCGCATGATCCTCGGTGACGCGATGGCTCGGGCCTGCGAAGACTCCCCCGACTACCTGTTCGAGACATCGACGCTCACCGGCGGTCAGGTGATCGCGCTGGGCAAGCGGGTGGCCGGTGTGATGGGTAGCCCGGACGCCTGCGAGCTGGTGAAGCGGGCCGGCGACTCGGTCGGCGAGCCGGCCTGGCCGATGCCGCTGCCGGACGACGTACGCAAGGGTATGGACTCCGAGGTGGCCGACATCTCGCAGGTCAACGCCGGGATGGACCGCGCCGGTCACATGCTGCAGGGCGGCGTGTTCCTGTCCGAGTTCGTGACCGACGGGGTCGAGTGGGCGCACATCGACGTGGCCGGGCCGGCCTACCACTCGGGCGAGCCGACCGGGTACTGGTCCAAGGGGGGTACCGGCGTGCCGGTGCGTACCCTCCTGGCGCTGGTCGAAACGATCGCCGCCGGCTGACGCTGAGGGCTGATAGCACCGGCGGATCACCGGGCCGGGTGCCAGGATGGGGGCATGGCCACCACCTGGCAACTGCCGGTCGACCTGCCGCCCGGGCGCTACGTGACGCCACTCAAGCTCGCCGAGTCAGGTGCGGAGGCCGACTCGGCCGCGCTGTGGGTGAGCGACGAGCTGGTACCCGACGCCGGTGCCCACTGGGGTCGGCTGCAGGCCCAGTGCGCCCGGTACGGGCTGTGGCCACTGGTACTCACGCCGCTGGACGGCGAGCCCTGGGCACCGTGGCACGACGGCGAACTCGACCCGGTACCGCTGGCCAGCCTGGACGGTCGGGACCCGGCCGCGGTACTCGCCGAGCTGTGGCACGCCCTCACCCGGGCCACCGGCGACGATGCCCTGGAACTGGGCGGCCCGACCGGCGCCTGGCGGGACGCGGTCGTGGAGCTGGGTCTGCCCGACAAGTGGAGCGGGCTGGCCCCGGCCGGTACCCCGCTGCCGGTCGATGCCGACGCGCACGCCGCCACGATCAGTGCCGAGGTCTTCCACGAAGGCCTGCTCGGCGTGGTACCGGCCCGCTGCGGCAGTGACGCGATCGCCGCTGTGGGCTGGGACGGCGCGCTGAACCACACCGGCGCCGCCGAACTGGCCGTGGTCGTGCACTCCTGGGAGGAGCGCTTCGGTGCGCGGGTCCTCGGGCTCGGCTTCGACACCCTGGAGCTGTCCGTCGCCGCGCCGCCGATGACCATCGAGCACGCCCGGCAGGTGGCCGCCGAGCACTTCGCCTTCTGCCCGGACAACATCGCCCAGGGGCCGGAGGACTTCGAGCTCTACGCCCAGCACATCACCGGCATGGCGACCTGGTCGTTCTGGTGGGACTGAGGGTGTCCCGGGGGGCGGTGGCTCAGTGCTCCAGGGCCTTGCGCCGGGCGTTGTAGTCGCGCATGCGCTGCGGGTACCCGGTCAGCCGGACGTCGTAGATGGGGGTACCGAGCTGGTGGAAGAAGCGGCGAGCCGAGCCCGGATCGCTGATCCGGCGACGGGTCCACTCACCGTCGGCCGCGATAAGGATCACGGTGTTCTCTGTCACGTTGGTCCGCGGCTCGAGGAACGCCTCGACGCCGGTGCGCGAGCGGACAAACTCCTCGAAGATGCTCCAGCCCAGCCCGGTGATCCCGGGGCCCAACCGCCCCACCAGGCCGGGTACGCCGCCCAAACCACGCCACCGCAGTCTCCTCAGTCGAGCGAAGGCACCGAAATAACGCCGGTCCGGGTCGGCTTGGACACAAGGGTACGCCCGGCGCGCCGGTGTTACCCACCTCGCGTCGCAGCGGCGAATAGGCAGTGACAAGATAGCTGCGACGGCACTGCTCTCCGTCCGGTCTGCGGTGCCTGGAACTCTCCATAGGCGCACCCGGGAGATCATGTGAGTGACCAACGCAACGACTCGAACCCGTACGACGTCGTCATCCTGGGTGGGGGCAGTGGCGGCTACGCAACCGCGTTCCGCGCCACCGAGCTGGGCCTGTCCGTGGCTCTGATCGAGAAGGACAAGTTCGGCGGTACCTGCCTGCACAAGGGCTGTGTGCCCACCAAGGCGCTGCTGCACGCGGCTGAGGTCGCTGATCTGGCCCGCGAGGGCGAGCAGTTCGGCGTACAGACCACGCTGCACGGCATCGACATGAAGGGCGTGAACTCCTACAAGGACGGCGTGATCGCCAAGCTCTACAAGGGACTGCAGGGCCTGGCCCGGCAGAACAAGGTCGTCATGTTCGAGGGCGAGGGCAAGCTCGTCGCGCCCGACACCGTCGAGGTGAACGGCGAGCGGATCACCGGGCGCAACGTCGTACTGGCCACCGGCTCGTACTCGCGCAGCCTGCCCGGCCTGGAAGTCGACGGCGACCGGGTGATCACCTCCGAGCACGCGCTGCTGCTCGACCATGTACCCGCCTCCGTTGTGGTACTCGGCGGCGGCGTGATCGGCTGCGAGTTCGCCAGCGTCTGGAAGTCCTTCGGGGCCGACGTGACCATCATCGAGGCCCTCCCCCGGCTGCTGCCGCCCGAGGACGAGCAGTCCTCCAAGGCGCTGGAGCGGGCGTTCCGCAAGCGCGGCATCGCCTTCAAGACCGGTAAGCCGTTCGAGAAGGTCGAGCGCACCGAGTCCGGTGTGAAGATCACCATCCAGGGTGGCGAGACCTTCGAGGCCGAGCTGCTGCTGGTGGCGGTCGGCCGGGGCGCCTCAACGACCGGCATCGGGTACGAGGAGCAGGGCGTCAAGATGGAGCGCGGCTTCGTCCTCACCGACGAGCGGCTGCGTACCAACCTGCCGAACGTCTACGCCGTCGGCGACATCGTGCCCGGCCTGCAGCTGGCCCACCGCGGCTTCGCCCAGGGCATCTTCGTGGCCGAGGAGATCGCCGGCCAGAACCCGCCGGTCATCGACGAGAACGGCATCCCGCGGATCACCTACTGCTCCCCCGAGGTCGCCTCCATGGGGCTGACCGAGGCCAAGGCGCGCGAACAGTACGGCGACAAGGTCAAGACATTCACCTATGACCTGACCGGCAACGGCAAGAGCCAGATCCTGAAGACGGCCGGCTTCGTGAAGCTGGTCAGCGTGCAGGACGGCCCCGTCGTCGGTATCCACATGGTCGGTGACCGGGTCAGCGAGCTGATCGGCGAGGCGCAGCTGATCTACAACTGGGAGGCCTACCCTGCCGAGGTGGCCCAGTTCATCCACGCCCACCCGACTCAGACCGAGGCGCTCGGCGAGGCGCACCTGGCGCTGGCCGGCAAGCCCCTGCACGTACACGGCTGATCCGCGCGTCCCCGCCGCGCTGCCCGCAAGCCGCGCGCGTCCAAGATTAAGGAGTAACACCAGATGCCGGTATCGGTCACCATGCCGCGGCTGGGTGAGAGCGTCACCGAGGGCACCGTCACCCGCTGGCTTAAGCAGGAGGGCGAGCGGGTAGAAGCCGACGAGCCCCTGCTTGAGGTCTCCACCGACAAGGTGGACACGGAGATCCCGTCGCCTGCCAGTGGAGTGTTGAGCCGGATCGTCGTGGCCGCCGACGAGGTGGCCGCTGTGGGTAGCGAACTCGCGGTCATCGACGGCGAAGGCGACTCGTCGGCCGCTTCGACCGGCGGCGACCAGGCCAGCGGTGAGCAGGCCGGCGGGTGAGCAGGCCGAGACGGTACCGGACACGGAGGCCGCGGCGCCGGTGGACGAGCCGTCCACCGAGAAGGAGCCGGAGACCGAGGCTCCGGCCGCCGATCCGGCCCCGGCGGCTGAGGCTGCCGCGTCTGACTCCGGGTCGGCTGACTCCGGGTCGGCTGACTCCGGGGCGGCTGGCGGCACCGTGGTCAGCATGCCGGCGCTCGGCGAGAGCGTCACCGAGGGTACGGTGACGCGCTGGCTGAAGAACGTCGGCGACACGGTGGAGGCGGACGAGCCGCTGCTGGAGGTGTCGACCGACAAGGTGGACACCGAGATCCCGTCGCCGGCCGCCGGTACCCTGCTGGAAATCAAGGTCAACCAGGACGAGACGGTCGCGGTCGGCGCCGCCCTCGCGGTGATCGGCGTCGCCGGCGGTACCCCTCCGGCCGCTCCGGCCGCCCCGCCTGCTCCGGCCCCTGCCGCTGCTCCGGCGCCCCCTGCCGCAGCTCCGGCACCCGCAGCACCAGCGCCAGCGCCAGAACCAGCACGGGCTGCCGCGGCACCGGCCGCGCCGGCAGCGTCGGCGTACCGGGACGCGGAGGTCGCGCACACCCAGCCGCCGACCGTTGACGAGGCGACCGCACCGCTGGCCACCCCGGCACCGGCCAAGGCGGCACCGATCAACGGTGACGAAGCCGGCTACGTGACCCCGCTGGTCCGCAAGCTGGCAACGGAGAACGGCGTCGACCTGTCCGGGCTGCAGGGCACCGGGGTCGGCGGGCGCATCCGCAAGCAGGACGTACTCGATGCGGCGGAGAAGGCGAAGGCGGCCGCGGCGGCACCGGCTCCCGTTGCTGCCAGCGCACCGGCCGCACCGGCCGCACCGGCGAAGGCGGAGCCCAGCCCGCTACGCGGCCGTACCGAGAAGCTGTCCCGGATGCGTACCGTCATCGCCAAGCGGATGGTCGAGTCGCTCCAGGTGTCCGCGCAGCTCACCACGGTGGTCGAGGTCGACGTCAGCCGGATCGCGAAGCTGCGCGACCAGGCCAAGGGCGAGTTCGTCCGGCGCGAGGGCGTGAAGCTGTCGTTCCTGCCGTTCTTCGCGCTGGCCGCTGTGGAGGCGCTGCGGATCCACCCGCAGGTGAACGCGTCCATCGACATCGAGGCCGGTACGGTCACCTACCACGACGCCGAGCACCTGGGCGTCGCCGTGGACACCGAGCGCGGCCTGCTGGTCCCGGTCATCCGCAACGCGGGCGACCTGAACCTGGCCGGCCTCGCCCGGCGCATCGCCGACCTGGCGGAGCGCACCCGGAACAACAAGATCAGCCCGGACGAGCTGTCCGGCGGTACCTTCACGCTGACCAACACCGGCAGCCGGGGTGCGCTGTTCGACACGCCGATCATCAACCAGCCCCAGGTCGGCATCCTGGGTACCGGCACGGTGGTCAAGCGCGCGGTGGTCGTCTCCGACCCGGCTCTCGGCGAGGTGATCGTGCCCCGCTCGATGGTCTACCTGGCGCTGTCCTACGACCACCGGTTGGTCGACGGTGCCGACGCGGCGCGCTTCCTGACCAGCGTCAAGGAGCGGCTGGAGTCGGGCAGCTTCGAGGCCGAGCTGGGTTTGTAGCAGCCTCGGCCGACCACTCGGCCACGGCAAGGCACGACACCGGCTCCGGCCGGTGGGCGACGCCCCGGTCACCCGACCGGGGCGTCGCTGTGTCTAGGTCCCGCCCGGCCGCGCCAGCGGTTCGGCTGGCGGGCGGTCCCGGGTACGGCACGATGGGCGTATGCGGATCGTGGTTGCCGGCGCGTCGGGGTACCTGGGCAAGCCGCTCGTCAAGGCGCTGCGCGCGCAGGGCCACCAGGTCACCCGCCTGGTACGGCACGAGCCGGCGAGCAGTGACGAGGTGCGCTGGGACCCCGGCCGGGCCGAGCTCGACCCGGCCGTGGTCGAGGGCGCCGGGGCGGCGATCAACCTCAACGGGGTGGGCGTCGGCGACAAGCGGTGGACGGAGAGCTTCCGGCGGCTGCTGGTCTCCAGCCGGGTCGGGCCGACCGGTACCTTGGCGCGCGCGCTCGCGGCCGCCGAGAACGGGCCGAAGGTACTGCTCAACGCGTCCGCGGTCGGGTACTACGGGGATCGCGGGGACACCGAGCTGACCGAGGAGTCGGAGCCCGGGACGGGCTTCTTCCCCGAACTGGTACGCCAGTGGGAGGCGGCGACCCAGCCCGCCGAGGCGGCCGGGGTACGCGTCGCGCACCTGCGTACCGGCCTGGTACTCGGCCCGGGAGGCGGCGTACTCGGGCCGATGCTGCCACTGTTCCGGCTGGGCCTGGGTGGCCGGCTGGGCTCGGGGCGGCAGTGGATGCCCTGGATCTCGCTGGCTGACGAGATCGCCGCGATCGTCTACCTGCTGGACGCTCCCGTCTCCGGCGCGGTCAACCTGACCGGACCGGCGCCGGTACGCAACACCGAGTTCGCGCGCACTCTCGGTGCCGTGCTGCACCGGCCGGCCCTGGTGCCGGCGCCCGGGTTCGGGCTGCGGCTGGTGCTGGGCGAGTTCGCAGCCGAGGCGGTGGCCAGCACGCGGGTACGCGCCACGGTGCTGCGCGCGGCTGGCTACCAGTACACCCATGGTGACCTGGAATTGGCTCTGCGCTGGGCAACCGGGCGCTGAGCGGCGCCGCGACCAATCAGCCCGCTCTCAGTTAAGGGAGCGAGAATGATGGATGGGTACGGGGCGTAGGCCCCGCGCAGCCACGGCCAGCGCCGGACGGGGCGACCCGGACCGAAAGGGACGACCACCGATGCGCCGACTCGCCCCCGCTATCACGCTGTTCTTCCTCGCCCCGCTGGTCGCCGAGTTCTTCCTCGGCGACTTCCCGATCACGCTGTTCTTCGCGATCCTCGCGCTGGCGCCGATGTACGGCGGCGGCGCGCTGCTGATCCGCGAGGTGACCCGGCGCTCCGGGCGCGGTTGGCCGACCATCGTCCTGCTCGGACTGGCCTTCGGCGTGGTCGAGGAGGGGCTGGTCACCCAGTCGCTGTTCAACCCCGGCTACCTCGACGCGCACCTGCTCGACGTGGGCTACGTGCACGCGCTGGGGATCGCGGTGCCGTGGACGCTGTTCGTGCTGACCCTGCACACGGTGTGGAGCATCAGTACCCCGGTGGCGCTGGTGGAGGAGTCCACGCCGGCCCGGCGTACCCAGCCGTGGCTGGGCCGGGTCGGGCTGGCCGTGGTGGCCGCGCTGTACCTGGCCGGCGTGGTGATCGTGTTCGCCATCTCGTACGGCCAGAGCAAGCACTACGTCGCCTCGCCAGCCAAGTTGGGCAGCGCCGTACTGGTCGCGGCGGTGCTGGCGGTGGTGGCGCTCCGGCTGCCCCGGGTCGACCGGGCGGTACGCCGGGAGGGTGGGGTACCCCGGCCGTGGCTGGTGTTCGTCCTGACGCTGGTCGCGGGCGTGCTGTTCATGACGGGTACAGCCCTGCCGACCTGGCTGGGCGTGGCAACCGTGGCGGTGATCCTCGCGCTGGTGGTGGTGTTCGTCGCCCGCTGGTCGGCCCGGGAGCCGTGGAGCCGCTGGCACCGGCTGGCACTGGCCTGCGGCGCGCTGCTCACGTACTCGTGGCACGCGTTCACCATGGGTGGCGGTACCGCCGGGCACTCGACCTTCGCCATCGACCTGGTCAGCCACATCGTGTACGCCCTCGGCGCACTCGCCGTCGTCTGGTTCGCCGTCCGGCACGCCCGCCGCCAGGCCGCAGCGCAGCCCAACGGGCACCGGGTCGACGCCGCACCGACCGTCCCCGGGCAGCGGGGCGTCGCTGTGCCCAAGTCCGGGTAGCCACCAGCGCCAGAAAGTTCTCGGCGAGGCGTGTCGAAGACGGCTCCCCGCGTTCGAGGCATCGGTGACGGCCCAACCGGCGGCCGCACCGGACTCGAAGGGGTACCCGCGATGACCACCGCACACACCGAGATCACCGCCACCGACAGCCGAACAATCACCTGCACACCGGCCAGCCGGATCACCCGGTCGCTGCTCGGGTACGGCGTACTGGCCGGCGTGTTCTACCTGACCGTCGGGCTGGCCCAGGCGCTGACCCGGCCGGGCTTCCGGCTCAACCGACATGCGTGGAGCCTGCTGGAGAACGGCCACCTGGGCTGGATCCAGTCGGCCAACTTCCTGATCAGCGGCGCGATGGTGGTCGCCGCCGCGGTCGGCCTGCGGCGAGCGCTGACGCCGGGACGGGGCTCCCGGTGGGTACCTCGGCTGGTCGGCGGGTACGGGGTCGGGTCGATCGCCGCGGGGGTACTGCACGCCGACCCGGCACAGGGTTTCCCGGTGGGTACGCCGGCCGGGCCGGGTGAGGTGAGCTGGCACGGGATCGGGCATCTCATCGCGGGCGGCGTCGGCTTCCTGTGCGTCATCGCGGCCTGCTTCGTGCTGGCCAGCCGGTACCGCGCGGAGGGGAAGAGCGGCTGGGCGTGGTACTCGCGCAGCTCCGGTCTGGTCTTCCTCGCCGGCTTCGCCGGCATCGCCAGCGGCAGCTCGGCCCCGGCGTTCACCCTGTTCTTCCTCGCGGCCGTGGTCGTCATCTGGGCCTGGCTCGCCGCGGTCTGCACCCAGCTCTACCGGGCTCTTCCGGCAAACTGACCGACAGGACACGAAGGAGAAGATCATGCGGTACGTCATGCTGCTGAAGTCGTCCCAGCCGCCCACCCAGCCCCCGCCCGGACTCATGGAAGCGATCATGAAGCTCGGTGACGAGGCGGTGCAGGCCGGTGCGCTGCTGGACACCGCCGGACTGGTACCCAGCGCAGCCGGCGCCCGGGTTGCCCTGGCCGGTGGCGAGCTCAGCGTGACCGACGGGCCGTTCGCCGAGGCCAAGGAGGTCATCAGCTACGCCGTCTACGACGTGCGCGGCAAGGAGGAGGCGGTCGAGTGGGCCAGCCGGTTCATGGCGCTGCACCGGGACCTGTGGCCCGAGTGGGAAGGCGAGGCGGATGTGCTGAAGGCTTTCGGCCCGGAGGACTTCGGCCCACCGGCGTGAGCCGCCGTTAGCGGAGCGCGTGGTTGGATCGGTAGCCGTGACGGCTGCCGATCCTTCCCGTGCCGCTCCTTCCCCCGTCCAGCCGAGCGCCGACGTGCGCGCCACCCATGCGGCGGTGGAGGCGGTGTGGCGGATGGAGTCGGCGCGGCTGGTCGCCGGGCTGGCGCGGCTTGTCGGGGACGTGGGCACGGCCGAGGAGCTGGCGCAGGACGCCCTGGTCATCGCGCTGGAGCAGTGGCCCCGGGACGGGGTACCGGGCAACCCGGGCTCGTGGCTGATGGCCACCGCCAAGCACCGTGCCGTGGACCTCATCCGGCGGCGCGGTACCTACCAGCGCAAGCTGGAGATTCTCGGCCGCTCGCTTCCCGACAGCCTCGATGAGGACTGGGCCGACGCCGTTGACGACGAGGTCGGCGACGACCTGCTCCGGCTGATCTTCACCGCGTGCCACCCGTCACTCACGCCCGAGTCGAGCGTGGCGCTGACGCTGCGGGTACTGGGCGGGATGGGTACAGACGAGATCGCCCGGGCGCTGCTGGTACCGGTGCCAACCGTGGGGCAGCGCATCTCCCGGGCCAAGAAGACGCTGACCGGGGTGGCGTTCGAGCTGCCCTCCCCGGCCGAGCTGGAAGAACGGCTGGCGGCGGTCCTGAAGATCATCTACCTGATCTTCAACGAGGGGTACTCGGCCACCGCCGGGGCGGACTGGACCCGGCCGGCGCTGTGCCAGGAGGCGCTGCGGCTCGGCCGGGTACTCGCCGGGCTGGCGCCGCGCGAGCCGGAGGTACACGCGCTGGTGGCGCTCATGGAGCTGCAGGCGTCCCGGCTGCCGGCCCGTACCGGCCCGTACGGCGAAGCCATCCTCCTGCCCGACCAGGACCGGCGCCGCTGGGACCGGCTCCTGATCCGGCGCGGACTCGCCGCGCTCGACACCTGCGTGGCGCTCGGCGGGAGCCTGCGCCCGTACGCCCTGCAGGCCGCCATCGCCGCCTGCCACGCGCGCGCCGGTACGGCCGGGGACACCGACTGGGACCGCATCGCCACGCTGTACGAGGTACTCGGGCACGTCTCGCCCTCCCCCGTCGTGGAGATCAACCGGGCGGTCGCGGTCGGTCGGGCGCACGGGCCGGCAGCCGGGTTGGCGATCATCGAGGGGGTGCGCCTGGCCGGGTACCCCCTGCTTCCGGCCGTCCGCGGCGACCTGCTCGCCCAACTCGGCCGGACTGCCGAGGCGCGCGCGGCCTTCACCGAAGCCGCCGCGCTCACCCGCAACGACCGCGAGCGGGACATCTTCCTGGCCCGCGCGGGCGATCTCGGGCCACGCTGACCCTTGTTGGCACTGAACGCGGGCCAATTGGGTGGTACCCAGCCGGATTGGGTACCGTCCCAGCGTGTCGATCGCCGCGCCCGAGGCGCCCGCCGAGCCCGCTGCCGACGAGGTAGCCCGGCCGACCCGGCGCTGGCGCCGCCCAGATCTGTGGATGGCGCTGGTCTGCCTGGCCGGCGCGCTGTGGATCACCAATGGGCTGTGGGCCGACCCGAACGGGCGCACCGTCGCGCACAACCGCGGTGACCAGGCGCTGTTCGAGTGGCTGCTGGCCTTCCAGGCGCACTCGGTGACGCACCTCACCAACCCCTGGTGGACCACGCTGCTCAACTACCCGATCGGCGCCAACCTCGCGGTGAACACGTCGATGGTGCTGGTCGGCACGCTGATGACCCCGGTCACGCTGCTGCTCGGACCGTCCGTGGCGTTCCTGGTGGTACTCACGCTCAACCTCGCGATCAGCCCGTTCGCCTGGTACTACGTGCTCTCCCGGCACGTCACCCGTACCCGCGCCGCGGCGGTCCTGGGCGGCCTGTTCTGTGGCTTCGCGCCGGGCATCGTCTCGCACGCCAACTCGCACCTCAACTTCACCGGCCAGTTCCTGGTGCCGTTCCTCGTCTGGCGGACCATCGCGCTGGCCCGCTCGCGCCGGCCGTGGCGGGACGGGATCATCGTCGGGCTGCTGCTGGTCGCCGAGTTCACCATCGGCGCCGAGTTGAGCTTCTTCATCGGGCTCGGGCTGGCCATCTTCATCCTCGTCTGGGCCGCCCAGAACCGGGCAACGGCGCGCACCCTGGCACCCACCTTCGTCCGGGGACTGGTAGCCACCGCGGGTACCGCGCTGCTCCTGCTGGCGTACCCGCTGTACCTGCAGTTCGCCGGCCCGCAGATCTACCACGGCATCGGGTTCGACCAGCGGGTACACGCGGAGGACCTGGCCGCGTACGGGGCCTTCCCGTACAACTCGCTGGCCCGGCTGGCTGGCCTGTGGGTGAAGTTGGCGCCCAACTACACCGAGGAGACGACCTTCTTCGGGCCAGCGCTGCTGGTGCTGATCATCTGCTGCTTCCTGGTACTCCGGAAGCAGTCCTGGATCAAGGCGCTCGGGGTGACTGGACTCGTCTTCGCTGTCCTCTCGCTCGGCCCGTACCTACGCTGGTGGGACGATCGCACGGCGATCCCGATGCCGTTCTGGCTGCTGTGGAAGCTGCCCGTGTTCGACACCGCACTACCGGCGCGCTTCGCACTGATCGTGATCCCGATCGCCGGGGTACTCCTCGCACTGGCACTGGACCGGGCGCTGGCACTGGAGCGGCCCCGGGTACGCGCCACCTGGCTGGCCGGGTTCGCGGTGGCGCTGGTACCGATCCTGCCGCTGCCGGTACAGACGATCCCGCGCGCGCCGGTGCCGGCCTTCTTCAGCTCGGGCGACTACAAGCAGTACGTCACGCACGGCGGCACGCTGGTGGCCGTACCGCCGACCCTGGACACTCTCCCCGACGGGCAGCGCTGGCAGGCCGCCAGCCACTTCGACTTCGCCATCCCGCAGGGCTTCTTCCTCGGCCCCGGGCCGGGCGGGCGCAGCCAGATCGGGCCGTACCTGCGCCCGACCGCGCAGATCCTCAACGACGCGGCGCTCAAGGGCACCTCCCGCCCGATCACCGACGCCGACCGGGCGCAAGCCAAGATCGACCTGGGGTACTGGCACGCGCAGGTGATCGTGCTCGGCGACGGCGGCCCGGGCGCCCGCTGGACGCCACGCCAGCCACTCATGCTCCAGCTCGCCACCGAACTGTTCGGCCCGCCGCAGCGGGTCGACGACGTCTGGCTCTGGCGGGTGGGCTCGTAGCGTGATCGCGATCAGGTCCGCGGCCGGCAGGCTCGTCGGTGATCGCGATCAGATCGGCAGCAGTGCGGTCAGGCTTCACTCCTGCCGATCTCGTCGCGATCATGGGCGACCCGCAGCGCCCACCAGATGAGCGGGGCCTGCAGCGGCAGCCGGGCGTAGGCGATGGTGCGCGGCAGCGCCGGCTTGTCGCGCCAGTCGCGGGCCATCTTCACGTTGGCCGGAAAGACCGCCGTGAAGAGTGCGGCCGCGGCGAGTCCGCCCATTTTGCGGGTACGAGGCACCGCGATTGCGCCGGCTATCGCAAGCTCGGCCGCGCCGCTGACGTAGGTCCAGAACCGGGGCGGGCCGGGCAGTACCGGGGGCACGATGGCGTCGTAGGGCGCCGGCTTGGCCAGGTGCGTCACGCCGGACGTGGCCAGCAGCGCAGCGAGGGCGTACGCCCGGTGCTCCTTCTTCACGGGGTCACTGTGTCACGCCGGGCGGCCCGTCCCCGTCGCGGTGCGGCCCATCACCGTCGCGGCGCAGGTGACCAAGGATGTGTTCGCGCAGCGGGAAGTGCTTGCCGTGCGCTGCGCCGTGGTCAAGGGCGTGCGCCTCCACCTTGGCGACCAACTCGTCCTCGTCAACCGCGGTGATGAGTTCCTTGCACCGCCGGCAGTTCATGCTGACCGTCATCCGTGTACCTCCGACTCACGGGCACTCAGCAGTACCGGCAGACTGGCCAGTCCGCGCAGTGCGATGTTGTCCTGGTATGACTTTGCTATACGGAGTGTCTCGCGTCAAGGCACATCGTCTCGACTACGGCGGAGCGTACGATACGCGGGTGCCGAAGCTGTGGAACGAGACGATCGACGAGCACCGGCGCGCGGTGAACGAGGCGATCCTGGACACCACGGCAGCCCTCGTCGCCGAGCACGGTCCCGCCTCGGTGACCATGTCCGGGGTCGCCGAGCGCACCGGAATCGGCCGGGCGACGCTCTACAAGTACTTCCCCGACATCGATTCGATCCTGCTCGCCTGGCACGAGCGGCAGATCACCCGGCACCTGCACCAACTCGCCGAGGTACGCGCCGGCACCAGCGACCCGGGCGCCGCGCTGGAGGCCGTACTGACCACGTATGCGCTGGCCCAGCGCGGGCACGGGCACGGCGACGTGGCGGCCGCCCTGCACCGGGGCGAGCACGTGGCCCGGGCCCACCAGTACCTGCGTGACTTCGTCCGCGACCTGCTCGCGGCGGCGGCCGGCGCCGGCGACCTGCGCACCGATGTCGACCCCGAGGAGCTGGCCGTGTACTGCCTGCACGCGCTCGGCGCTGCCGGCGCACTGCCGTCGGAGGCCGCCGTCCACCGCCTGGTCACCGTGACCCTGAGTGGCCTGCGCCCCTGAGCGGGCTGCGGCTCTGGGCGCCGGGCGACCGGACCCCCGGCTTACGCGACTAGCGGAATCCGGTTGCCCGCAATCCTTGCAGCGCCAAGGATCGGACACATGCTCGCCGACGAAGTCCTGACCTACTACCAACGCCTCGGGGAGACCGACCGGCTGTCGCACGGCGCCGGGCTCCTGGAGTACCTGCGTACCTGGGATGTCCTGCGCCGGACGCTGCCGGCCGCGCCCGCCGACATCCTGGACGTGGGCGGCGCCACCGGGGTGTACGCCGGACCACTCGCGGCTGCCGGGCACCGGGTACGCCTGGTGGATCCGGTACCCGAGCAGGTCGCGCAGGCGGCCAAGCTGCCCGGGGTGACCGCGACCGTCGGCGACGCCCGGGCGCTGGACCGGCCGGACGGCTCGGCTGACGGGGTACTGATGCTCGGGCCGCTCTACCACCTGCTGACCCTGGACGACCGACGGCAGGCGTGGCGCGAAGCGGGTCGGGTGGCCCGGCCCGGTGCCCCGATCGTCGGCGCCGTGATCACCCGGTTCGCCGCGATGCTGGACGGGTACGCCAAGGGATACGCCGTCTACGAGGAGTTCCGGGACCTGGTCACGTACGGGCTGGACACCGGAGAGCATCGCAACCGGTCGAACTTCGGCGGCTGGTTCACCACGGCGTACTTCCACCACCCGGCCGAGATCGAGGCGGAGGTGGTCGGCGCGGGGCTGGTACTCGACCGGGTGGTCCTGGTGGAGAGCGCGGTCTGGATGATCGGCGACGACCGGCTGGCGGAGATCCTCGCCGACCTGGAGCGCCGGACGGAGCTGCTGGACCGGCTGCGCTCGGTCGAGTCCGAGGCCAGCCTCTTCGGCTCCAGCAGCCATTTGCTGGTGATCGCCCACCGGAAGCCGTAGCTGTCTGCTGAAGACCGGGCGGAAGAGCGTGGAGCCCGGGGCGGTCCGCCCCGGGCTCCACGCGGTCAGGACGCGGTACAGGTGAGCGTCGGGGTGGCGTTGGTGGTGTTGTTCCAGGAGGCCAGGAAGCCGAAGAGCGTGGTGGCTCCGGCCGCCAGCGCGCCGTTCCAACTCGCAGGGGTGGCGGTCACCGCGCTGCCGGTCTGGGTGACCGTGGCACTCCACGCCTGGCTGATCACCTGCCCGTTGGGCCACGTCCAGGTCACCCGCCAACCGTTGATCGGGGCGCTACCGGAGTTGCGTACCGTCACGTTGCCCTGGAAGTTGCTGGCCCAGAAGTTGGGCACGCTGTACGTGGCGGTGCAGCCGCCCGCGCCCGCGGATGGCGACGCGGAAGCCGAGCGCGACGGGGACGCCGACGGGGAGGCCGAGCGGGATGCTGAGGGCGATGTCGACGGACTCGCCGAGGACGGCGAGACCGAGGGGGACCCGGACGGAGATACCGAGGGCGACGCCGACGGGCTGGCGGAGCTGCTCGCGCCGGTCCCGGTGGTGTAGCTGACCGCCGTGTACGCCGGACTACAGGTACTGGAGCAGGAGGCGGGCAGTGCGAACGAGTACACCCGGCCGTTGTTGATCAGTTGATCGTTCGCGTCGCGTACCCGGATCTGGAAGTCGGTACCCCCGGCCGCCAACCCGCCGACGATGTACGACTGCCCCATGTCGCTGTTCATCTGCGCCGACACCCACGCACCGCCCTGCAGGTACTCGACCGAGTGCACCCCGTTGGCCAGGTGTGACACGTCGATCGCCGGCCACCAGCGCTGCGCACCCTGGATGAAGCCGATCGCGATGTCTCCCGAGTAGTTGGGTGCTGCCACGAATGACCAGGTGACGTGCCGGTTGTTCCAGTGCGACGACAGGTCACCGACGGGCGCGCCGTTCTTCACGAACGTGTTCAGCGACGCGTGCGCCAGGTCGAGGTGGTACGGATCGTCGCGGCACCAGGCGTTGGAGTCGCCACAGGAGTCGGCGACCAGCATGGTCAGCGTGGCACCGTTGTACGCGTCGGAGACGTACGAGCCGCCGCGGCAGAACGGTTGGCTGGGCGCCCCGTCGTTGGTACCGGTGCAGTAGTCGGAGATGGTCACCTGCACGTACCGGCCGCAGTTGTGGCCGTTGTCCCACATCCCCATCTTGCTGAGGTCGGCGCCGGTCAGCGGGCGCGGATAGAAGGAGTAGTCACCGGGGGTGTTGTACACGTTGAGCGCGACGAAGTTCTGCGAGTCGAGGTTGGCCTGCGGCAGCCCGCAGCCGCCGTACGGGGCGCCGAGCGCGTCGAACCAGGTGGCGTTGCCGGTGACCGGCGTCGGAGTGGACGAAGTGGACAGGGCGTTGGCGATCGCCGGGACCAGGACGAGCATCGCGGCGCAGGCGGCGGCGAGAACGGCGATGCGTGCCCGGCGCCGTTGGCGTGGGGACAGGCGGCGTGCGGGTAGGGGGCGTGCAGACATGGTGAGTTGACCCTTCGGGCTGGCAACGGAGACTGAACTTCCGTGCGCCCGGCTATTCCCGCAGATCGATACGTTACCGGTTGCCGGGCCCGCTCGGGGCGTCGGCCGGCACAATTCCCGGGGCGGCCGACGGCGGCTGCCGGGGTGACGTCCGTCGCACCAGGTACCGGCCGTTACCGGGGGTACGCTGGCGACCGTGACCAGTACCGTTGCCGCGTTTGAGATCGTCCGCGCCGGGCTCGTCGACTACCAGGTCGCCTGGGACGAGCAGCGCCGCATTCACGAGCAGGTGGCCGGGGGCGAGCGCCCGGATACCGTACTGCTGCTGGAGCACCCGAGCGTCTACACCGCGGGCAAGCGCACCGAGGCATGGGACCGGCCGGTGGACGGTACGCCGGTGATCGAGGTGGACCGGGGCGGCAAGATCACCTGGCACGGTCCCGGGCAGCTGGTCGGCTACCCGATCCTGCGGCTGCCCGACCCGATCGACGTGGTCGCCTACGTACGCCGCACCGAGCAGCTGCTCATCGACGTGTGCGCCGAGTTCGGGGTACTCGCCGAGCGGATCGAGGGCGCAGCGGCGCGTGGGTACCGGCCGACGAGCGCGGCCCGGCCCGCAAGGTCGCCGCCATCGGCATCCGGGTGTCCCGCGGCGTCACCCAGCACGGCTTCGCCCTCAACTGCGACCCCGACCTCACGCACTACGACCGGTTCGTACCCTGCGGCATCCGGGATGCCGGGGTCACCTCGCTCAGCGCCGAACTGGGCCGGCCGGTAACCGTCGCGGACGCGCTGCCCGTTGTCGAACGGCACCTGCCGACCCTGTTCTGACCCCCACCCGGCAGCCGATCCGCCCGGGTGTCGGGCCGGCGGTCACCCCTTGCGGTCGCCGCGGTGCTGGTAGCCCATGAGAGCAGCCTGGATCGCCTCCCGAGCACGTGCTTCGGTGATACCCAACTCGGCCAGCGCGGCGCTGCCCGGCCTGGTCGGCTCGCGCAGCACGCCGAGCAGGATGTGCTCGGTACCCACGTAGTTGTGGCCAAGATCGAGCGCGGCGGCCAGCGTCTCGGTGATCGCCTTCTTGCCGGCGTCACTGAAGGGCACGTGGCCGTTGGGCGTACCCGTCCCGCGGCTGATCGTGGCGGCGACCGCCTCCCGGGCCGCCTCCACCGAACCGGCGAGCATCCCCACCACCTTGGCGCCGATCCCGTCGACCTCGTCCAGCACGCCGAGCAGGATGTGCTCGGGTTCGATGGTCGTCGAGTCGAACACGCGGGTCTGCTCCTGGGCGAGGACGATGACGTGCCGGGCCCGGTCGGTGTACCGCTCGAACTGCACGCTGCCCTTGCGCTGCTGGGCCGCCTGCTTCGAGATGCCCATCGCGTCGCCGATCTGTGCCCAGGAGGCGCCGGTCGCCCGGGCCGCCCCGACATAGTGGTCGACCAGCTGGTCCCCCAGCTCGGCCAGGCCACGGGCGCGCTGCCGCGCCTCGCTCACCTTGGTGAGCGCGTCCGTCCCGGCGAGATCGTCGTCGAGGCCGGTGATGAGTGTTTCCAAGGTCACGTTCAGTGGTGGCATGCGTCAACTATCACTTGACCCGACCCTCAAGTCAAGCGCTAGTTGACGGCTCGCGTTGCCCGTCGTGTGGCCGCGCGTGTGGCCGCCGTGTGGCCCGTCCGGCGGGCAACGCTCCCGATAGACTCGTGTCCATGATTCGCAGCGTGATCATGGTGACCGCCAAGCCGGGTACCACCGACGAGCAGCTCACCGCGCTGGCGGACGCCCTGGCGGCACTCCCCTTCGAGCGGCGCCGGGCCTTCGTGGCCGGGCGGGACCTGGGCCTGGTCGCCGACACCGTCGATCTCGTGATGATCTCCGACTTCGACGACCAGGACGCCTACCGCGACTGGGTTGCCGACCCGGCGCACAAGCAGGTCAGCGCCGAACTGCTCCGCCCCATCGCGGAGCGGGTCACCCGGGGCCAGATCGAGCTCTGAGCGCGCCCGGCTACGGCGTCAGCCGGTACCTGTCCCGGGGGAAGGCGGTGGCCAGGCGTACGTTCGGCAGCCCGAGCAGGCGCGCGACGAAGCGCTCCAGGCCCAGCCCGAAGCCACCGTGCGGGGGCATCCCATGCCGGAAGGCGGCCAGGTACCCGGCCAGTGGCTCGACCGGCTGTCCCCGACCGGCCAGCGCGGCCACGTAGTCGGAGTACCGGTGCAGCCGCTGCCCGCCGGTCACCACCTCCAGCCCACGGAACAGCAGGTCGAAGCTGTTCGAGAACTTGGGCCGGGACGGCATGGGATGCGTGTAGAACGGCCGCTTGGCCAGCGGGTACCCGGTGACGAAGAGGAACTCAGCACCGTACTCGCGCACCGCCCACTCGCCCAACCAGCGCTCGTGTGCCGGGGCGAGGTCGGGCTCACCCGACAGGTCCTCGCCCAGCCCGGCCCCGACCAGCTCCAGCGCGCGGGTGAAGTCGACGGCCGGGATCTCTTGCGGCACAACGACTCCGGGTACTCCCGAGGCTTCGACCATGCCGGCCACGGCGGCCCGTACCACCGCCATCACGTCCTCGTGGCTCTCGATGAAGCCCAGCTCCGCGTCGAGCGAGGTGTACTGCGCCAGGTGCCGTACCGTGTCGTGCGGCTCGGCCCGGAACACCGGCCCCACCTCGAAGACCCGCTCCAGCGAGCCGACCAGCATCTGCTTGTAGAACTGCGGGCTCTGCGCCAGGTAGCCGGGCGTACCGAAGTAGTCCAGGGTGAACACGTCGGCCCCGGACTCGGTTGCCGAGCCGACCACCTTCGGCGTGAAGATCTCGGTGAAGCCCTGTGCTGCCAACGATTCCCGGAACCCGCGTACCACAGCCGCCCCGGTCGCCAGGGCGGTACGCCGGGACTGGTGGCGCACAGACAGCGCGGCGTTGTCGAGTAGCACCGGGAGCCCGGCGTGCAGTACCGGCCGGTACAGCTCCAGTGGCGACGGGTACGCCGGCTCGGTGAGCGCCTCGATCACCGGCTCGGTCAGCTCGACCCCGCCCGGCGCGGCCGGGTTCGGGGTCACCACCGCGGTGACCGCGACCACGGTCTCCTCCGGCAGTGCCTCAAGCTGTTGCCGGGTAGCAGGTTCCCGGATCACGACCTGGATCAGGCCGGTACGGTCGCGCAGGACCAGGAACGCCACCGCGCCGAGCAGGCGACGCCGGTGGATCCAGCCGGCCACCCGGACGGTCTCCCCGGGATGGTCGGTCAACTGGCTGGACAGGATGCGTTGCATGGCGGGCCTCCTTCGGTTTCGCAACGCGTCCCCTCGGAGGTGTGGGCGAGAAGGGTGCCTCGCGGTGCCACCACACCTTCGCCACCGGCGAGCCGGCGGCCTCGTTTCGTCGCCCGTCACGTGGGCCAACCGGCGGGGCTCTACTGGGCCGCCACTCACGCGGCGGCCGTTCTTCCCCGCGGCTCGGGAGGGTCTTCACACCCGGGGCCAGGCCGCCTTCCCAGCTACCGGCGGCTCTCTACGACTGGCTGGTCCGGAGTGCTACTCGGCTCCGTCAACGCTGTTGCGATGACGGTAGCCGCGGATTTTGAAGGGCGCACCAGGTTTAGGGGTGGTACGGCACGTCCGCGTGGCTCAGCTGGGTGAGGGTCGCGCCGGAGAGTTTGAAGACGCTGGTACGCCGGATGTTCAGCACCGCCATCGGCTGGTCGTCGGTACGCGTGAGCCACACCACGGTCGCCCGCTGCCCGCTGATCGTGATGGACTGCACGGGATTGCGGTCGCCCAAGTCAAACAGGGCCACGCAGTCCGGCTGGCCACCGTTGTCGCGCCACACCACCAGCGTGACGAAGTGGCCGCTGCCACCCATGTCCAGGGTCACCGAGCCCACCGCGTCGGCCGCGCCGTCACCGTTGAGGTCCCCGATGCCGCACTGCGACCCGAGGACCACGTGGGCACCGTCCTCCCCCGACCACTCGCCGCCACCCAGCGGGATCGAGTCGTGGTACCCGTTGTAGCTCAGCGTGGTACTGCCCAGCTGGGCGCCCTTCAACTGGGCACAGGTCAGCGCCGCTACCGTCGGCTTCTTGCTGACGGACGGGACCGCGCTCGGGCTCGGCGCCGTCGACGTGGTGGGTGAAGCACTCGGCGAACCTGTCGCCGGTGGGATGCCGTCGGTACCGCCGGCCGTGGCGGGCGTCGCGTTCTTGCACCCGGCCAGTCCAGCCGCTGTCAACGCGGCAACCACCAGTACAACTCCCAGCCGCCTCATGCCGACCCAGCCTCTCCCGCACCACCCGCACCACGCGGCGACCCGCACGGTAGCCAACCGGTACCCCCGGAGTTTGAAGATCGTCGTGATCCCGACTCGACGGCGCGGCACCCGGCCGGGACGTGAGCCTCGTCGCGTCCGGGCTCGTGAAACATGATCGGAACCCCGCGCGGCGTACGCTTGCCGATGTGACTGCCGTGATGCCCGAGGGCCGCCGGATGCTGCGTATCGAGGCGCGCAACGCCGAGACGCCGATCGAGCGCAAGCCGCCGTGGATCAAGGTCAAGGCGACCATGGGCCCGGAGTTCACCCATCTGCGCGGCCTGGTCCAGCGCGAGGGGCTGCACACGGTCTGCCAGGAGGCCGGCTGCCCCAACATCTACGAGTGCTGGGAAGACCGCGAGGCGACCTTCCTCATCGGCGGTGACCAGTGCACCCGGCGCTGTGACTTCTGCCAGATCGACACCGGCCGACCGGCCGAGTTCGACGCCGACGAGCCGCGCCGGGTGGCCGAGTCGGTGGCCGCGATGGGGCTGAAGTACGCCACCGTGACCGGGGTTGCCCGCGACGACCTGCCCGACGGCGGCGCCTGGCTCTACGCCGAGACGGTGCGCCAGATCCACAAGCTGCTGCCCGGCTGCGGTGTCGAGCTGCTCATCCCCGACTTCAACGGCGAGCCTGAGCTGCTCGGCGAGGTGTTCGCGGCGGCGCCGGAGGTCTTGGCGCACAACCTGGAGACGGTACCGAGGATCTTCAAGCGGATCCGGCCGGGCTTCCGGTACGACCGTTCGCTGGACGTACTGACCCAGGCCCGCACCGCCGGCATGGTGACCAAGTCCAACCTGATCCTCGGCATGGGCGAGACCCGCGACGAGGTCTCCGAGGCACTGCGCGACCTGCACGCCGCCGGCTGCGAACTGATCACCATCACGCAGTACCTGCGCCCGACCCCCCGCCACCACCCCGTGGAGCGCTGGGTCAAGCCGGAGGAGTTCGTCGAACTGCGCGAAGAGGCGACCGAAATCGGCTTCGCCGGAGTGATGTCCGGGCCGCTGGTCCGCTCCTCCTACCGGGCCGGCCGGCTGTACCAGCAGGCGGTCGCGGCGCGGGCCGCGAACTGACCTACACTCGGCGCATGGCAAAGGCAGCAGAGCCCGAGAAGGTCGGGTTTTTCGGT
>CAWKND010000013.1:0-175095 GCA_963850915.1 uncultured Actinomycetota bacterium | reverse complement strand
CGGGCCCGGATGCGGGAACCGTTGGGGCGCCACGACGGCGTGGCCTCCGCCCGGCGGGCGCACCCCGACGCCGACCTGCTGGCCGCGGCTGAGAGCGCGGAATCGTTGGTACCACTGCTCTACCGGCCGGTACGGCACACGAATCCGTTCTGCGCGTCAGTACGCCCGATCCTCGGCATCGTCCCCGACCGGCTCGACGCGCTGCGTACCGCACTGGGTCGGGACGCCCGGCACCTCGTGGCCGCGGTACCCGCCACCGTCCGGCTGCCGTGGTGAGTACCGCCGTCGCGGTCGCCCTGTGCGCCATCGCACTCGTGGACGGCGCACTCGCCGGCTTCCGGTCCGCCACCGGCCGCAACGGGCTGATCCGCAAAGGCCGCTACTACCGGGAAGCGCTGCGGCGCGGACTCGTCCTCGGCGCGCTCGGACAACTCGGGTTGGCTCTGCTGCTGGTGCTCGCAGCCATCCCGGCGTCCCTGTCGCAGCTGACGGACGCGGGCGAAGGGATGCTCGCCGTCTACGCGCCGTTCGCCGCGCTCGTACTGTTGTCTCTGCTCGGGTACTGGCTGCTGCCCAGGCGCCCGGCCACCTTCCTCATCCTGCTGGGGCTCGGGCCGATGACACTGGTGCGCCCGGTGGTCGCCGTGGGCGGTGCGGTCGCGGCCGCGGTGGTCAGCGGGGGAGACGTGATCGTGTCGGTGTGCGCGTTCAGCGCTGTCGCGGTGGTACTCGCAGTGGAACCACTCGCGCATCGTCGGTGGTACGCCGAGGCTCGCTAGGTCGGGGTCGGTTGTTGTGCTATCCCGCGCACATCAGTATGAGATCAGTAGGCTCTGAGCCAGCCAATCTCATACTGATGTTCGGCCGACGTAACGCTCAGGGGTATGGGGGGTTGTTGTGGCGCAACGGTTCGCGAGTGTGGACGAGTACATCGGCTCGTTCCCGGAGGAAGTGGCGGCGATCCTGAGCGAGATCCGGCGCACCCTGCTGGCCGCGGTACCCAATGCCGGCGAGAAGATCAGCTACCAGATTCCGGCGATCACGCTGGCCGGCTCCCCGTTCGTGTACTTCGCCGGCTGGCGCAAGCACATCGGCATGTACCCGGTACCCGCGCTGGATCCGGCGGTGGAGCAGGAGGTCGCGCAGTACCGGGCAACCAAGGACACGCTGCACTTCCCTCTCACCAAGCCAATCCCGTACGACCTGATCGGCCGGCTCGGCGCACTCCTCGCCGCGCGGCACTCGGCCCCGCCAGCGGCCGGCAACTGACTCCCACTCGCCTTCGTTGGCAGCCTGCGTTCCCGGTGTCGTAAGTGGACAGATGTGCGAAGTATTGTCGTACCCCCTCGGTAGGTTCCAGGTATGGATCGGGCGTTGGCGGTGATGGGGCAGGCCGTGTCGGAATGCCTGTCCGCCAACGTTTACGCCCTTCCGTCTGCCAATCTTGTGTCGTGCCTAGACCAGGTGCAGGTGTTGTCTCAACAGGTTGCGGCGCTGCAGTTGGGTCTGGTGCGGGAGGTGGATGCGCGGGGTCTGCCGGCGGCTGAGGGTGCGCACAGCACTTCTGGTTGGTTGGCGCACAAGTGGCGGGTCAGCTCCGGCATCACCTCCCGTCTCGTGAAGTTGGCGAAGCTTCTCGCCAGTACCGCTCCGCAATCAGGTGCGGTACTTGGTGAGGGTCGGGTGAATGTGGAGCAGGTGCAGGTGATCGCCTCGGCTGTGCGGGAGTTGCCGGTCCAGCACCAGCCGGAGGGTGAGCGGTTTCTGTTGGAGCAGGCGGCTGTGTTCGCGCCTCGGGATTTGGGGCGGCTTGGGGAACGGCTGCTGTATGTGGTTGACCCGGAAGGGGCGGAGAAGAAGGCCGCGGATCAGTTGGCCAAGGATGAGGCGCGCAGCTATCGGGATCGGACGTTGTCGGTGTCGGACGTCGCCGGTAGCAGCAAGGTCCGGATCTCGGGTTGGTTGGATCGAGAGGGCGGCGCGATCATCCGGGCTGCTCTGGATCCGTTGTGTGCGCCCCGTCGCGACCGCGACGACGCTCGCTTCAACAAAGGCGCAGCCGCTGGCTCAGACACCGGCGCTGGCTCAGACACGGGCTCTGGCTCAGACAGGGGCGCTGGCTCAGACACGGGCGCTGGCGCGAATGCCGGTGCGGGCGCGGGCTCAGACGCGGCGAATGCTGACGCGGGCACGGACGGTGGTGCAGGTGCGGGCGCGGGTGGCAACCAAGGCGCTGGTGCCGCCGCCGCCCCCGCCGCTGATATCGCCGGTGGCGGTGGCCTGGGTGCGAGCACAGGTGAACGTGACCCCCGTAGTCCGGGACAACGCCGAATTGATGCACTGGTCGACATCTGCCGACTCGCCCTAGCCACCGGAGAACTGCCCGACAACGGGGGCGACAGACCACAGCTGGTAGTCACCGTCCCATTCGAGGTACTCCGCAGCCAGGTCGGCGCAGCCACCCTGGACGACGGAGCCACCCTCACCGCCGGATCGGCACGCCGGCTGGCCTGCGACGCGGCGATCCTGCCCGCCGTCCTCAACGGCGACAGCCAACTCCTGGACCTCGGCCGCAGACGCCGTCTATTCACCGGACCCGTCCGGCAGGCGCTCGTCCTGCGCGACGGAGGATGTGCGTTCCCGCCGTGCGACCGTCCGGCCAGGTGGGCGGACGGGCATCACATCCAACACTGGGCAGACGGCGGAGCAACCGAACGTGGCAACGGTGTGCTGTTGTGCGGATACCACCATCGGTTGATCCACCAAGGTGAGTGGACGGTAAAGATCAACCCCGGCGACGGACTGCCCGATTTCTACCCGCCTGCGGACCTCGACCCGCGACAACGACCACGCCGCAACACCTACCACCGACGCCAGTGAAGGCCCCGGGCCACATCGCCGCGTACGCCGCTGCGCCAACCGAAAAGCACCCGGGAAATTCCGATCGTGCCGCGCGGTGCATCAGGGGTTCAAGCGATCAGAGGTCCAGTAATCCCGGTGTGTCCTCGGTGCCCACCCACGGTTACAGAGCAGCTACCCGGGTCCGTTCAGAGGCGTTTGTCGGTCTCCGGGTCGGGGCTACCGGCGAAGTAGAGCTCCAGTACCTGGCCGAAGACCGGCTGCTCGGGGGCGGCCCTGCAGGAACAGTGTCATCGACGAGCGCAGCTTGGTGGCGTCGATGTCGCCGAAGATGCGCTCCGCGCTGCTGCCCTCGGTACTGGCGAGGACGCCGGCGCACTCCAAAAGGCGGGGACCGAGGACCGGGTGGGCCAGGTAGGCACGTGCCTCGTCCAGCGACCGGATCGCGTACCGCCGGGAGAAGTCGCTGCTACCCAACCCGCCAACCTGCGGAAAGACAAACCACATCCAATGGCTCGCCTTGTACCCGTGGCGTAGCTCCGCGAGCGCGCGTTCGTACCTGGCGTACCCGTTCTGCGCTGTGACAAAGCGCTCCAGGTCGTACGGATCAGTCATCGCGTCCCCCTCCGGTACCCTCAGTTGTACCCGCAGCAGCCGGTGCGGTTCACACCGCCCGTACCGGATCAGCCAGGGCACAGTTGCCGACCATGGGGGTACCCCGTGTTGCTGTTGCAGGGTTTCGCTGAGCTTTCCACGCCGCTGGTCGCGGATGCGTGCCTGCGGCTGGCGCTGCCGTTGCGCGCCGCACCGCCGGGCGTTCGCGCAGTCGTTGCCGCGCAACGGATTGCCGGGCGGGTACTGCCGGCGCGGCACTACGGCAGCGTGGATGTCTTCCTGGAGGCGTTCACCCGGGCCGAGCCAGGCGACGTACTGGTGGTCGACAACGGTGGTCGCCTGGATGAGGCGTGCGTCGGTGACCTGGCGGTGTTGGAGGCACAGGCTTCCGGGGTCGCCGGGCTGGTCATCTGGGGGCTGCACCGGGATACGCCGGAGCTGGTGGAGATCGGGTTGCCGGTGTTCAGCTACGGCAGTTACCCGCCCGGTCCGGTCCGGCTGGACGAGCGGGAGCCGGCGGCGCTGGCCACGGCGCGGTTCGGGCCGCACCTGGTGAGCGCGGACGACGTCGTCTTCGGTGACGACGACGGGGTGCTCTTCGTGGCGGCCGAGCGGGTTGACGAAGTATTGGCGACCGCGGCGCAGATCTGGCAGACCGAGCGCGCCCAGGCCGATCGCATCCGCAGCGGTCGGACACTGCGAAAGCAGACCGACTTCGACGGGTACCTGGCCCAGCGCGCGAGCGATCCGGCCTATACGTTCCGCCAACACCTGCGCCGCATCGGCGGAGCCATCGAAGAGTAGGACAATCGAGGGGTAGGGCGAGCACCGACTGCTAGGCGAGGCGGGCGGCGACGGCCTCGGTCGCGGGGGCTACCGCGGCTGCCAGCGCGTCGAGGCGCTCGACGGGATCGGCCGTGGCGAGTACGGGGATGGCGGCCAGCTTGGTGACCCGGGTCCAGATGGTGGCTGCCGCATCGGCCGGCGGATAGATCGGCCCGTGGGTACCGCAGTGCGGGCACGGGTAGTAGGCCATGTTCTCCACCCCACCGACGATGCCGCCGACCGTGGCACCGTCGACAGTGGCTCTCCCGCCGCCGCTACCGCGGGTGATCAGGTCGACGAGCCGGCCGGTGTCCAGGTGCGCCACCTGTTCCGGGGTGACCACGAGCAGGGTCAGCGCCCCGGGTAGCGCGGTGGCGTACTGGGTGAGCACGCCGGTACCGGGTGGCAGGTCGAGTACCAGGCAGCTGACCTCGTCCCAGTTGGTCGACCAGATCAGCCGGGTCAACAGCGCCTCGGCCAGCCCGCCGCCGAGCGCGAGCGCCTGCGCGTCACCGACCAGGAAACCGGCCGAGGCGACCTGCAGATCGTTCCAGCGCAACGGTTCCAGCTTTGAGCCGGGCGTACCGGGTACCGCGTTGATGGTCAGCGACCGGGCTCGCTGCGGGCGGCTGAGGCCGAGCATGAGCGGGATGTCCGGGGCGTGGATGTCGGCGTCGATCAGGCCGACCCGGTGACCGGCGCCGGCCAGCCCGCGGGCCAGGCTCACCGCGACCGTGGACTTGCCGACCCCGCCCTTGCCACTGGCCACCAGCACGACCGGAGCGGGCGGCTGCCGGCCTGCGCTGCCGGTACCGGGGGAGTGTGGGTGCACCGAACAAGACTAGCCGTGCGGCGTGGACAGCGGCGTGGCGAAGCTGAGCTGACTTAGCGCAGTACCGTGCCGGTCGGCTCCTCGATCGGTTCGATCACCACACCGGTGCCGTACGCGACGATCTCGTTGTAGTCCCCGGCGATGGACCGGTGGTCGAAGCGCATGCCGACGATCGCGTTGGCGCCCAACCGCGCCGCGTACGCGATCATCTGGCCGACCGCCTCCTGACGGGTGGCGATGAGCTGGCCCACCCGGTCCTCCGAGGTGACGCCGTGCAGGTCTTTCAGGCCCTCGGAGTACTTGTTGTCCATCCGGAGCGTGAGGCCGATGACTTCACCGACGGTGTGGCTGACCCGATGTCCGGGTACGTGATCAATAGTGGTTACCAGCACGCTCCGCTCTTTCCCCGTGCCGACCTTGCCGAAACCGGCCAGCGCCCGGCGTGCCGACCACATCGCGCTTAGGCTGACGGCGCGGGTCGGCGCCCGCAAATGTGGACCGAAGCGGTGGACGGAAGCGAGGGCTGCGAATGGCACGGGACGACGGCCGGGCACTGTCGACGGCAGCGCGGCGGATGCTCACCAGCGCGGCGGTCGGGGTAGTCGTCGGAGCCGGCGTACTGCTCTGGGTCAGTGTCACCCCTGCGGTCCTGGTCGGCTGGGACACGGCCGCGGCGATCTACGTCGGCTGGGCGATACTCGGTACCCGCCGCCTCGACGCCCAGACCACGGCGCGTCTCGCGGTCAGTGACGACCCTGGGCGTACCGGCTTCGACGTGCTCCTGTTGACGGCGAGCGTGGCGAGTCTCGTCGGAGTCGCGCTGGTCATCACGGCGGCGAACACGCAGACCGCGCGGAACATGGCCGCGGCTCTGGCGGTGGTGAGCGTAGTGGCCGGCTGGTCGTTGGTACACACCGTTTTCACCGAGCGGTACGCCCGGCTCTACTACAACGACACGGTCGGTGGCATCGACTTCAACGAGTCGGATCCACCGAACTTCCGCGACTTCGCCTACTTCGCCTTCACCATCGGCATGACGTTCCAGGTGTCGGACACCTCGATCTCGGCGAAGCCGATCCGGGCCACCGTGCTGCGGCACGCGCTGCTGTCGTACCTGTTCGGTGTCGTCATCATCGGCGCCACCATCAATCTCCTGGTCGGCCTGGCCAGGTAGGTAAACGCTCAGACGGCAGCCAGGAGTTCGGCGAGGGCGGCTGGCTCGCTGAACATCGGCCAGTGCCCGGTCGGCAGCGCCAGGATGTCCGCCTTCGCCAGCCCGGCACCGAACGGGTGACCCTGGTCGATCATGGCGCGTACCTGCTCGACCGGGAAGCAGCAGGCGATGAGGGTACGCGGGACAGCGTCGCCCCGGCCGGTGCGCTGTGCCGGCTGGGTCAGGCTGCCCAGCGGGTGCGGATCGGCACGCCGCTCCAGTTCGGCGAGGTCGGCGGGGCTCAATCCGGCCAGTAGCACCGGATCGGCCAGCTGATCCCAGTCGCGGGGCGGCACCCGCCAGCCGTCGGTGACCTGCGTACGGGTCTCCGCCTCCGCCTCCGGACCACCGGAGCCCAGCTGGGTGGCGCCCTCGGGGAGCGGGCCGGAGTCGACGTAGACCACCCGGCGTACCTTGTCGGGTACCCGGTCGGCCGCACCGGTGACCGGCAACCCGGCGTAGCTGTGGCCGACGAGTACCACGTCGGTCAGCTCCTCGGCGGCGATCAGTTCGACGATGTCGGCGATGTGGGTGTCCAGGTCGGTATCGGGCGAGCCGAGATGGCGTCGCTCCGCCAGTCCGGTGAGGCTCAGCGGGTAGACCTGGTGGCCGGCGGCGCGCAGTGGCTCGGCGACCCGGGACCATGACCAGGCGCCCAGCCACATCCCCGGTACCAGCACGAAGTTTGTCATGCGCGGAGGCTACAAGGCAGCCCCGACAGACTGAGTCCGAGTCGAGTCAGGCCCGGTCGAGTATCCCCAGGATGTGCGCCAGGTAGGCGTCCACCTGGCGGCGGTCGTACCCGCGCAGCACGATGGCGAACCCGGGCCGGCGCAGCAGTTCGGCCAGCTGGCCACGTACCCCCGGATCTGGGTTGTCCAGCCCGGTCCGCACCCGTTCGACCATCGTGTCCACCTGGGCGCGGTCGTAGCCGCGCAGGACGGTGGCGAAGCCGACTTCCTCTGCCATAGGCTCCAGTATGATCATCTGCCGCCACCCCGGCCACCCGGTCCGCAGACGGTAACCCCCAGGTCACGGGGTGTACCAAAGCATCAGCCGGGTCTGGGGCCGGTCGACCCGCGGATGGTCAGGTGGGTCGGCAGGAGTACCGACTGGCGTACCGGAACAGCGGCGCTCGCGCCGACCGTCAAGCGGGACAGCAGCATCGAGACGGCCACCCGGCCGGCCCGCTCGATCGGCGCGGTGAGCGTGGTCAGCGGCGGATGGCAGAAGTCGGCACCGAAGATGTCGTCGCAGCCGACGATCGACAGGTCCTCCGGTACCCGCACGCCGCGCTCGTGCAGCCGGCCCAGCATGCCGATGGCGAGCAGGTCGTTGAAGGCGATGCAGGCGCTGGCTCGGGTGTTGACGACCGCGTCGGCCGCGGCGGCACCGGAGTCCAGGCCGCCCGGGAACGGGCCGATCCGGTGCGCCTCGAAGCCGAACTTGGCACACGCCGAGCGGGCGGCCTGCCAGCGGGCGGCATTGGGCCACGAGTTCTCCGGTCCGGAGACGTAGAGGATGTCCCTGTGTCCCAGTGAAACCAGGTGCTCGACGGCCTGGTGGATACCGGCCGGGGTGTCGATGACGGCGCTCTGCACGCCGGCCACGTTGCGGTTGATGGTGACCAGCGGGATGTCCATGGCGAGCGCGGCCAGGGACCGGTCGGCGAGGCGGGATGCGGCCAGGATCGCGCCGTCCAGCAACTGCCGCATCTTGTGCAGCATCTCGACTTCCAGTTCGGCCGCGTTCTCGGTGTCGATCAGCAGTTCGGCGTAGCCGGTCGCCTTCAGTTGCTGCTGGGTACCGCGGATGATGCCGAAATAGAAGGGGTTCGTGACGTCCGAGACGACCAGGGCGATGGTGCCGGTACGCCCGGAGGTGAGCGCGCGCGCCTGGGAATTGGGGACATAGTGCAGTTCCCGGGCGGCTGCCTCGATGCGTACCCGGGTGGCTTCGTTCACCCGACCGGGCTTGTTCAGTGCGCGCGAAACGGTGGACGGGGCTACGCCGGTGAGCCGGGCGATATCGGTGATGGTGACCGGACGGCCCGACCGCGGCTCGGGGACGCGTGGCATGGCCATCAGAGAAGCATGTCTGGCAAAGAATGGCAAACGCTTGTCGCCTCCTTTTGCCACTGCTAGCGTCCCGGAGACCGGACGCCACGACCACCCCCATCTCCATCCGGTACAGCCCGGCGTACGGCAGCACACCGCACTGCCAGCACAGCCAGCCCCGCCATCCAGACGGCACCCAGGTGCCGGTGAAAAGTACAGAACCTCGTTCACACCCCCGGCGTTGCCAACTCGCTCGATGAGGAGTACACCGATGAAATCCAGAAGGCTGATCGCGCTTGCCAGCGCGGTCGTCCTGGTGGCGGGTCTCGCTGCCTGTAGCTCGGACAAAAAGACACCGACCGCCACAAGTACCAAGATCGACGGTACCGGCAAGACCCTGGACGTCTTCATGGGCGCCAACACGATCTACCCGGACCAGCAGCGGCAGTGGTTCGCCGACGTCTCCACCAAGTTCCAGGCGCTGACCGGCGCCACGGTGAAGTTCGAGACCTTCGCCTCGGCGAACGACGAGCTCACCAAGATCCAGACGTCGGTACTCTCCGGGCAGGGTCCGGACATCTACGCCCTCGGTACCACCTTCACCCCCACCGCGTACGCCACTGGTGCCTTCCTCAACCTCGGCGACGCCGAGTGGAAGGCGCTCGGCGGCAAGGACAAGTTCCTGCCGGCCACCCTCGGCATCTCCGGCCCGGATGCGCAGCACCAGGTGGGCATCCCGTTCGCCAGCCGCCCGTTCGTGATGGCCTACAACAAGGACATGCTCGCCGCGGCCGGGATCTCCGCCCCGGCGACCACCTGGGACGGCCTGCGCGACCAGGCGAAGCAGCTGAACAAGGGTGATGTGCACGGGCTGGCGATCGGCTACGCCGACGGCTTCGACCCGTGGAAGTTCATCTGGGCGATGAACATCCAGGCCGGCAACCCGACCGTGGACGGCAACACCGCGAAGATCGACAACCCGACCACGCTGGCCGCGTACAAGGCCTACCTGGGTTGGCTGGCCACCGACAAGGTGGTCGACCCGGCCGCGGTCGGCTGGAAGAACGCACAGGCCATCGCCGCCTTCGGCGCGGGCAAGGCAGCCTACCTGCCGATGGTGTCGGCGAGCTCCAAGGTGACCCTGGACAAGTCCTCGGTCGCCGGCAAGTACGCCTACGCGCTCATGCCCACCGTCCCGCCGGGCGCCACCGCGACAGCCTCCAACGGCACACCGGCCAGCAGCATCCTGTCCGGTGACAACGTGGTGATCGCCAAGTACACCAAGAACAAGGATCTGGCCCTTGCCCTGATCAACATGCTGACCAGCGCGGACAGCCAGACCGCCTACTACCACACGTTCGGCGACCTGCCGACCAACGCCGAGGCGGCCAAGGCACTGGAGTCCGACCCGGCGCTGGCGCCGATCGTCGAGTCCGCCGGAAAGTCGCACGGTACCCCGTTCAACGGTGCCTGGAGCCAGGTACAGCTGGCCCTGGTCAACGTGGTCGTACAGTCGATCCCCAACCTCTCCTCCGGAAAGGTCGACGACGCGGCACTGCAGAAGTTGATCGGTGACGCGCAGAAGACCGCCCAGGCCGCACTCGACAAGAACAAGTGACGCGCACATCGCCATGACAACGTCGATTCCCGCAAAGCGCGAGGAGACGACGACCGGTCGCCCGGCCGTGGGGGGCTCCCCCACGGCCGGGCGCCGGATCCGGCCCAGGAAGCGCCGCCCCATCTCCGAACGCCAGCGTCCACTGTGGATGCTCGCCCCCGGTGGCTTCCTGATGCTCGTGATCATCGTCGTCCCGCTGCTGGTCGCCCTGTACATCTCCCTGCTGGACCTGGATCAGTACACGTTCCGGCAGTGGATCCATGCCCCGTTCATCGGGATCCACAACTACCTGGACGCGCTACACGGCTCCGACTTCCTGCACGGCGTGTGGCTCAGTGTCAGCTACGCCGTCGTGGTCACCGTGATCTCGCTGCCGATCGGCGTGCTGGCGGCGCTGGCCACCCAGACCGCGTTCAAGGGTCGGGGTCTGGTGCGCTCGATCTTCCTCGTCCCGTACGTGCTGCCGGCCTTCGTGCTCGGCGAGGTGTGGCGCACCATCCTGCAGCCCGGCGGGGTGGCCAACTCGATCCTCGGAAACTTCGGCATCCACGGCGGGCTGTGGCTCAACGGGCCGAAGAGCTACTGGTCGCTGGTGATCGTGCAGACCTGGGCCTCCTGGCCACTGATCTACCTGCTGGTCCTGGCTGGTCTGCAGGCGGTTGACCCGGTCATGCACGAGGCGGCCGCGCTCGACGGGGCGGGCTGGTGGTCGAAGCTGCGCTACGTGATCCTGCCGCACCTGGGCGGACCGGTCGCGCTCGGACTGCTGATCTCGTTCCTGCACAACGTCAACAACTTCACGCTGCCGTTCGTGTTGTTCGGGGTACCCGCCCCGCACAACGTGGCTGTGCTCCCCGTGTTGACCTACGTAACCAGTTTCCAGAACTTCCAGTTCGGCCTGAGCGCTGCGATGGCGGTCTTCTCGCTGCTGCTCATCGCCATCCCGCTCGGCGTGTACCTGCGGGCGGTACGACTGGACACCGGAACGGAGCGCCGTCGATGACCAGACCAGCGACACCCAGGCCGATGACAAACAAGCGGGCGAGCAACAAATCGCGGGCGGCCGTGCACCGGCTGCTGCCCAGGCCGTTGCAGGCGCTCGTCATCATCGTGCTACTGGCGCTGATCCTCGGCCCGGTCTCCTACATCCTGTTCGCCTCGGTCAGCTCCGATCTCTCGGTAGCGGCCGGCAAGTACCTGCCGACGAAGGTGGACTTCAGCAACTACGCCAAAATCTGGGACACCGTCGACCTGAAAGCCGGGCTGGAGAACAGCATCATCGTCTCCGGCTCGGTGGCGGTGGTCTGCGCGCTGGTGGCCATCGCGACGGCGTACGTCCTGGTGCGCTTCGACTTCCTCGGTCGGTTGACGATCCTGCGCGGGCTCCTGGCACTGCAGAGCATCCCGGGCACGCTGATGCTGCTGCCGGTGTTCGTCCTCTTCGCCAGCGCCTCGACCCTGCTCGGGTTCGCGGTCATCGGTACCCGCTGGGCACTGTTCCTCACCTACCTCACCTTCGCGCTCCCGTTCTCGACCTGGGTGATGGTGACCTACCTGCGCAGCCTGCCGCGCGAACTCGACGAGGCGGCCCGCATCGACGGGGCCAGTTCGTTCCAGACCCTGGTCCGCATCGTGGTGCCGCTCAGCTGGCCGGGACTGGTGGTGTCGAGCATCTTCGCGTTCCTGCTCGGCTGGAACGACGTACTGTTCGCCTCGGTGATGACCAACAGCGACAGCCGGACCGCGGCGGTCGCGCTCACCGTCTTCGGCGCGGCCCAGGAAGGCGGCGCCATTCCGGTGTACGGCCAGCTGATGGCCGCCGCGCTCGTCTGCGCCGTACCCGTGGTGATCCTCTACCTTGTCTTCCAACGGTTCCTGATCGGCGGTCTCACCGCCGGCGGCGTGAAGTGAACGGGGCACAGTGAAGTGAACGGGGCACAGTAATGGGACAGCCGACGTGGCTGCTGAGCGGGTTCGGTGACGAGATCGACGCCGACCCGGTGGTACAGCTCAGCGTGCTGTCCGCGCTCGGGGCGCAGCACATCGAGGTACGCAGCGCCTGGGGGGTCAACATCGTCGACCTGTCCGCCGAGCAGCTGGACGGGCTGGCGCAGTTGTTGACGGAGCGGGAGATGAAGGTCTCCGCCGTCGCCTCGCCGATCGGCAAGGTGAACGTCTTCGACGATCCGGCCGCCGAGCTGGCCCGGCTGGAGCGCGCGGTCGCCGCGGCACACCGGCTCGGCGCCGGCTACATCCGGATCTTCTCGTTCTACCGGCCGGACGGGGTGGCGGTCGAAGAGATCCGCGACCCGGTACTGCGGCAGCTGCGCGCCTTCGCCGACCTGGCCGAGCGTGCCGGGCTGGTACTGGTACACGAGAACGAGAAGGACATCTACGGCGATGTACCGGAGCGCTGCCTGGACATCGTGGAGTCGGTCGGCTCCCCGGCGCTGAAAGTGGCCTGGGACAACGCGAACTTCGTGCAGTGCGGGGTACGTCCGTACTCCGACGGGTACGCCAAGCTCCGCCCGTACCTGGTGTACCTCCAGGTCAAGGACGCGCTCGCCGGTACGGGCGTGGTGGTACCGGCCGGCGAAGGCGACGGCGAGCTGCGTGAGACGCTCACCGCGCTGCGCGACGACGGGTACACCGGATTCGCTTCGCTGGAGCCGCACCTGGCCATCCAGCACGGCTTCGGCGGCTTCTCCGGACCATTCGAGTTCGGTCGGGCCGCCCGCGCCTTTGCCAGTCTCACCAAGGAAATCGGAGTAGAGCTCGGATGAGTGACAACAGATGACTGACAGCATGGGCGTCGCGATCGTCGGCGCCGGAGTCATCGGCCGCAACCACGCCCTGGCGATTGAGCGCCTGCCCGGGCTGCACGTGGTTGCCGTGGTGGACCCCGACATCGCGGCCCGCGACGCACTGGCGGCAAGCACCGGCAGCACCGGGTACGCCACGCTGCCCGAGGCGCTGGCCGACCCGGCGGTGGGCTTCGTCGCCATCTGTACCCCCAGCGGGCTGCACGCCGCCGACGCGGAGCTGGCGCTTGCCGCCGGCAAGCACGTACTGGTGGAGAAGCCGGTCGACGTGACCCTGGAGCCGGCCCGCAGCCTGCTCGTGGCGGCCCGCGAGGCGGCCGGTCGCGGGCTGGTGACCAGCGTGATCAGCCAGCACCGGTTCGACCCGGCGAGCGTGGCCGTGGCCAAAGCCGTTGCGGCGGGCCGGTTCGGGCACCTCACCTCGGCGGTCGCTTCGGTGGCCTGGTGGCGTGGGCAGGAGTACTACGACTCGGCCGGCTGGCGCGGGACCTGGACGCTCGACGGTGGTGGGGCACTGGCCAACCAGGGCGTACACACCGTGGACCTGTTGCTGTGGTTCATGGGGGAGCCGGTCGAGGTGTACGCCCACACCGGTCGCGTCGCGCACCAGGGCATCGAGGTGGAGGACGTCGCGGTTGCCACGGTCACCTTCGCCTCCGGTGCGCTGGCCGTACTGCACGCCACCACCGCCGCCTACCCGGGCCTCTCGGTGCGCCTGTCCGTCTACGGTGCCCAGGGCTCTGCGGTCATCCACGACGACCAGGTGGAGTTCTTCTACGCCGGTGGCGACGGCGTTGCCGCTGGCTCCCGGGGTACCGGCGAGTCGGTCGACCAGTCGGCTGAAGTGGTTGCCCCACAGGAGATCCGTGGCAACGCGAAGGTAGCCGACCCGTTCGTGGTCGGGCACCTGCGCCAGTACGAGGACGTGCTGGACGCGATCGCCACCGGCCGGTCACCGGGCGTACGGGTGGAGGACGCGCTGCAGGCACTGGCACTGGTACGCGCCGTCTACGTCTCCGCCACCCTGGGGCGCCCGGTGCTGATGGCCGACGTGCTCGCCGGTGAGTACGACAAGGAGCCGGTCCGGGTCGCCCAGCGTGGCCCGGCACGTGCTGAAGAACCAATGGAAAAGGCTGAACTGTGAAGCTGTCGATCTTCACCGCGTCCACCCCGGAGTGGACCCCTGCCGAGGCCGCGGAAATCCTCGCCGGGCAGGGCTGGGACGGCATCGAGTGGCGGGTCACCGACCAGGATGACGCACCGGAGCCGGGTTTCTGGGCGGGTAACCGGGCTACCTGGCCACTGACCGGGCTGGAGGAGCGGCTCACCGAGATCGCCGCGGTGACCCGGGGCGCCGGGCTGGAGTACTCCGGCATCGGTGGGTACGCCCGCAGTTACGACCGGCCGAACGTGGAGCGGATGCTGGCGGCAACCGCGGCACTCGGCGCCGGCCGGGTACGGGTCACCATGCCGATGGTCGACGAGGGCTCCTACCGGGAGCTGTTCGCGCGTACCCGCGACGACCTGGAGTGGGCCGGCGAACGTGCGGCACACCACGGCGTGACCGTGCTCGTGGAGCTGCACCACCGCACCATCGTGGCCTCCGCTTCGGCCGCGATCCGGCTGCTGGACGGGCTCGACCCGGCACATGTCGGCGTCATCCACGACGTGGGCAACCTGGTCATCGAGGGCCAGGAGGACTACCGCGCCGGCTTCGACATGCTGGGCCCGTACCTCGCCCACGCACACGTGAAGAACATTGCCTGGTCGGCTGTTTCGCAAGAGCCGGGTGGAGTGACCAAGTGGCGGCCCGACTGGGCGACCATGCGCGGCGGCCAGGCCGACATCGCCGGCTACCTGAAAGCCTTGCGGGACTTCGGCTACGACGCCTGGGTCACCTGCGAGGACTTCTCCACCGAACTCCCGTTGGAGCAGCGCTGCGCCGACAACCTGGCATACCTCCGCTCGCTGATCGGCTAACCGCCGCCCGCCGCCCGCCGCCCGCCGCGCCCGCAGCCAGCCGCCCGGTGGTCCGCCGACCGGCGGTCCGGTCGGCAGGAGCAGAAGGTCGGCGTGCATGGTTCCGTGTCCGGATCGGACCGGCGGGGACC
This sequence comes from uncultured Actinomycetota bacterium, assembly GCA_963850915.1. Lineage (GTDB taxonomy): Bacteria > Actinomycetota > Actinomycetes > Mycobacteriales > Micromonosporaceae > CAVTWH01. Next base: position 160,143 of record CAWKND010000013.1, on the reverse strand, counting down.
GAGTGCGCCGGTCGCCTCGCCTGAGGGTGGGCGATCGGCTGCAGGGTGGGCGATCGGCTGCCGGTCGAACGCGACCCGGCGGCCAACCTCGGAGCTCGCCAACAGACCGAACGGGCCGCTGGGCATTATTCGGCGGGCCGTCCGGTCTGGTTTGCCGGCTCGCCGGGCTACCGCTGAAGAAGCCCACGGTCGGGCCTCGTCGCGACTCCATGACCGCGACCGGGTACCAGGCGCCGCGCGGCAGCGACCGCACGAACCCACGTTCAGCCGGACTCGGCATCCCTGCGTAGCACCCTAAAGCCACCAGCCGTACGGCCGGTGGCCAGGTTAGGAAAGCGCATTCCCGTACGGGAACGTAACGCGGGGCGCCGATGCCTGTCAATGCCTCGGGAGCGCCGGGTTCTGTCGGTCGCTGCAACAATCCTGCATGCGTTGATCCATTGACTTCGCTCCGTTCGCGCTGCACGGTGTGAGGAAAGCGCTTTCCTGCGCTCGGACCGTCCCGGCCGCGTCAACCGCCGACCCGATCGACACCGAGACCACCCCGTCGGTGCCGACCAGCGGCGTGCCCTCGGGCTCGACGACCCGGCCGGACGGTCGCGGCGCAACGGCACGGTCCAGCGAAGTCGAAGGTGAAGACGAAGGTGAGGCGAGGATGAGACGACCAGTCGCATTGCGACTTCTGGCGGCGGCGACCACGGCGGGCGTCGCGGCCGCAATCGGTGTGGCTCTGGTGATACCACAGGCGTCGGCGGCGACCGGTGGCGTTACCGGCTACGCCACCCAGAACGGTGGGACCACGGGCGGCGCGGGCGGGCAGACAGTGCGAGCCACCACGGGTACCGCGATCCACACGGCCCTGTGCAGCCGGGCCACCAGTAGTACGCCGATCATCATTCAGGTCGAGGGGACCTTCACCGTCGGCAACACCGCCAAGGTGTCGGGCTCGAGCTGCAACACGGCTGACGGAGTCATCGAGCTCAAGCAGATCAGCAACGTCACGATCGTCGGAGTGGGCAGCGGCGCCATCTTCGACCAGGTGGGCATCCACATCCGCGAGTCCAGCAACATCATCATCCAGAACGTGACCGTCCAGAACGTGAAGAAGTCGGGCTCGCCCACGTCCAACGGTGGTGACGCCATCGGTCTGGAGAGCAGCGTCCACAACATCTGGATCGACCACAACACGCTGCTGGCCTCGGGCGGCGAGGACGAGGGGTACGACTCGCTCATCGACATGAAGGCCGACACGAACTACGTGACCGTTTCGTACAACACGCTGCGCAACTCCGGGCGTGGCGGTCTCGTCGGGTCCAGCGACAGCGACCTGGGCAACGGCCCGGTGACCTACCACCACAACCTGTACGAGAACATCGACTCCCGTACCCCCCTGCTGCGGGGCGCGACCGCGCACATCTACAACAACTACTACGTGGGCCTCACCAAGTCCGGCATCAACCCGCGAGCCGGCGGCAAGGCCAAGGTAGAGAACAACTACTTCAAGGACTCGGTGGACGTGCTGGGTACCTTCTACACCGACCTGCTCGGCTACTGGCAGGTCAGCGGCAACATCTACGACAACGTGACCTGGACCGCCCCGGGTACCGAGAACCACCCGGCCGGCCCCAACCCGGTCTCCAACACCACCGTCAGCATCCCGTACTCCTACAGCCTCGACCCGGCCAGCTGCGTGCCCGCCATCGTGACCGCGACGGCCGGTGCCAACAAGGGTCTGCAGGTGTCCAACGGCACCTGCACGGCGCCAACTGGTCCGTCGACGCCGACCGCCAGCCCGACTGCCAGCCACAGCGCCAGCCCGACGGCTAGCCCGACCACCAGCCCGACCGGCGGATCGAGTCAGCCCAGCGGGCCCAACCTCAGCATCGGGGCCGGCGCTGACGGCTCCGGCAAGGCCAGTGGGACGAGCTACGGCAACGTACTGGACGGCAACCTGAGCACCTACTGGTCGCCGAGCGGCTCGACCGGGTACGTGTCGGTCAAGTGGAGCTCCGCGAAGTCGGTGTCGGCGATCGTCATCCGTGAGGCTGCGGGCTCCACCGGCGCCATCGGGTCCTGGCAGGTACTCAACGCCGACACGGGTGCCGTCCTGAAGTCGGGTACCGGGGCCGGCGTCATCACCTTCCCGGCGACCTCGCTGAAGAAGATCACCTTCAAGATCAATAGCTCGACCGGTACGCCGAAGGTCGCCGAGTTCGAGACGTACGCCTAGTGGTGCGTCACTGAACCCGGACGGGGCGGGGCTGTCGGACGGGCGGCCCCGCCCCTAGGACCGGGTCAGGGTGGAGTTCGAGACGGTGGGGTTGTGTGCGCCGAGGAAGAAGATTCCCGGGTACCCCTTCGTCTCGAACCCGTCGCTCGGGTTGTGCTTCAACGTCGAGGACTCGATGCTCATCGTGCCGCTGCGATCGTTGCTGACGAAGAAGACCGCGCCGCCGCCCTCCTTGGCGTGGTTGTCCTGGATGACTGTGCCGGCGATGCGTACCGTGAAAAGGTTGCCGTCACAGTAGATCGCTCCGCCACTGCCGCCGCCGGGGGTACCCGAGCGGGCCGGGTTGGCGCCCGATCCGATCGCGGAGTTATTGGTGAGCAACGAGTTCAGCACGATCCAGGAGACGCCGATGCTGGACAGCGCCGAACCGTTGGAGCAGACGCCGCCGGTGAACGTACTGTGCACGATGTAGACCGGTAGCCCCTTCGACTGGCTCAGTACCCGCAGCGCCGCCCCGCCCAGGTCCGGACCTGTTGCGTCGCAACGGTTCCCGGTGAACTTCGCGTTCACCACTTTGACCCGCCCGCCGCGTACGAACACCGCACCGCCGCCGCCACCCTCGGTCATGTCGCCGGTCGAGTTGCCGTCCGCGAACGTCAGGTTCTGCAGGGTCAGTCGCGGCGTCTCCTGGTCCTGGCAGTGTGACGTGGTCCAGCCCTGCGCCTTGTCGCAGGTGTTCTGGTAGAGGATCCGGCGCTTGCCGCCGCCGCTCAACGTGACCAGCCCGCCGCCGTCAAGCACGATGTCGGGGTGCGCGTTGACCACCTTCGCGGTCGCGGTCATCGTGATGGTGACCGGCTGCGGCCCGCAGTTGAAGGTGATGATCCCGCCGGCAGCGACCGCCGCGACGACCGCCGCCGACGTACAACTTGCCGGGGATACCGGTGCCCACCACCCGGCTCGGATGGCTGGTGTCCACCGCCTGTGCCTCCGCGGGTACGGCCACATGGCCGGCCGGATTCCCGGCACTGAACGCAGCCAGCGGGCCGGTACTCGCCGTCGCCGAAGTGCTCGGTACCGCACTCGGTGCCGGCTGGCCGGCCATCGCCGCGGCACTGTGGCTTGGCGAGGCCGTGGCCCGCGGCCGAGCCGAGCCACCGCACCCGGACACGGTGAACAGCAGCACGACCAGCAGTGCTGGCAGGAGCAGAGGCAGGTTTCGCGCGTGGAGCCGGGGGGCTTTCCGCATCCGCCGACTCTAGAACGCCAGCGCTGACAGCTCCACCGCGACAGGCACCGACCACACAACGACCGCGCCGACCACACAACGACCTGCACCGACCCTAGAACAGCCGACCGAGAAACAGCCGACCGAGAAACAGCCGACCGAGAAACAGCCGGCCGAGGAACAGCCGGCCGAGGAACAGCCGACCGAGGAACAGCCGGCCGAGGAACAGCCGACCGAGGAACAGCCGACCGAGGAACAGCCGACCGGGAAACAGCCGACCGGGCGGCGGCTGACCGGAGAACGACAGCCCCGGACCCGGGTGCGCCGGCCCGGTGCCGACTAAGGTCGCAGCGTGAGATCGCTGTGGAACCGTCTGACCGGCCGCGACCGGCCCCGCCCCGCTCCGGTACCCGCCCCACCCCCGCGCCCGGCCCCGCCCGCCGCCCCGAAGTCGGCCGCCCCGAAGCCGGCCGCCACCAAGCCGGCGACCGCGAAGCCGACCCACCCGGTGCCCGCGCCGCCACCGAAGCGGAACACCTCGGTACATGCCGAGGCGCCCGGCGGCCGGCACCTGTCCTACGCACCGAACCCGGACGGGAACGCCGACCCGGGCGAGATCGTGTGGACCTGGGTACCGTTCGAGGACGATCCGAGCCAGGGCAAGGACCGGCCGGTACTCATCGTCGGGCGGGAGGGGCAGCACACCGCGCTCGGGCTGATGCTCTCCAGCAAGAGCGAGCGCGACGGGCAGCACAACTGGCTGGCGCTCGGCCCCGGCGACTGGGACCGCGACGCGCGACCGAGCTGGCTGCGGCTGGACCGGGTGCTGCGGATGCCCGACGACAGCATCCGCCGGGAGGGCGCGGTGCTCGACAAGAAGCGCTTCGTCCGGGTAGCCGACCTGCTGCGCCGCTCCTACGGCTGGGAGTAGCGCTCACGCGTACACCACCCAGTCGCGCGTCAGGCCATCCCCGGTACCCACCAGCACACTGCCGTCTGCCCGGCGCAGAATCAGCGAGCCGTCGGGCAGGCGGGAGATGTCCTGCGCGCCGCCGGCCAGGGGTCGGTACCGGCCGTCGCCGACCAGCCAAATCCGCCCGTCCACCTCGCGTACCGCCAGCAGCCCGCCGCCCAGCGCCACCACCTGCGGCGCGACAAGCCCCGGTGGCAATCCGGGTACCGGGACGAACGCCCGGCCATAGATGAGCCAGACCCGGCCGGGGTCGGCGGCTACCAGGTACACCTCCGTCCCGTCCGGGGATGCCGTGAGTACCCCCTCGGTGTTGATCGGCGGCACCGCGATCCAGGTGGCGGCCTGGTCGACCGAGTACGAGACGTACGACCAGCCGTGCCACGTCGAGATCGTCCAGACCCGACCGTCGGCACCGGTGATCACCTGCTGGAGCGGGCCGGTGAGCGGCGGAGCGCCGAGACAGTTCCCGCCGTCGGTCGGGCAGACGGTCGCGCGCGGTCCGCAGGCGTTCACCGACGCCTCGAAATCCCCGTTGTACGGGCACATCAGGGCGTACCGGCCATCGGGGTAAGGCTGCTCGGCACCCGCGTAGGCGGCCGCGGGCGGCTCCGACTCGGGGAAGGCCGTGTACGAGCGCCCGCCGTCCACCGTCACCCAGAAGCCGTGCCCCCGGGCGTGCAGCGCCGCGATCAGTGGCGACACCGGGTAAAAAAGCACCTGCCCGGTCGGCGGCAGCGCCGGCACGGATACCCGCTGCCAGCTCACGCCCGCGTCGGCCGTGGTCTCCAGGGCGTACCGGCAGCGCCCGGAGCTGTCCTGCGCGCACGAGTCGAACAGTGCCCAGGCGTGCCGGGCGTCGTGGGTGAAGCGCAGCTCACGTAGGCGCAGTCCGCTGTCGGGGGACGGTACGTGCTGCTGCCGCGGCTGCGGTACGACGGGCGGCAGTGCCGACTCGGTCGGCGCTGGGCTCGCCGTGACCGTGGGAGTGGGCCGGGGTACCGGCCGGTTGTCGCCCCGGTCCGCGGCGGTGACCACCCCGACCGGTACCAGCAGCGCCGCCAGCAGTCCGGCCAGCACCCGGTACCGGTACCGGCGGCGCAGCGATCCCGCCCGGCGGGCCACGTCGGCCAGTGGCGCCGGCCGGAACCGGGGCAGCGCGTCGGCCTCGAATACGGCGAACAGCCGGTCCCACTCACCCTCCAGTTCGCGGTCAGGCACGGCGCACCTCCTGCGTGGACTCGGTGAAGTAGGCGGCCAGGGCCGCACGGCCCCGGCTGAGACGGGCGCGGACGGTACCCTCGGCGACCCCGTCCTGTGCGGCGATCTCGGCGACGCCGAGGTGGCACAGGTGGTGCAGCACCACGGTGCGGCGCAGCAGCGGCGACAGGGTGGCCAGCCCCGCGACCAGTGCGACCCGATCCGGCTCCGGCCCGGGTACCGTCTCCGCGCGCTGGCCGGCCAGGTGCCGCAGCGCCACCTGTACCCGGCGCAGCCGGCTGGTGGCCAGGTTCCAGGCCACCCGGCGTACCCAGCCGGCCGGGTCGTCGTAGTCGCGTACCTGCTCCCAGCGCTGTAGCGCCCGGCAGAACGCTTCCTGGGTGAGGTCCTGCGCCTCGGCGTGGTCGCCGAGGTAGGCGTACAACTGCACGGCCAGTCGGCTGAACTGGCCGCGGTAGAAGTCCGCGAAGTCATCCGGCGGCGCGCCGGGTAGATCGACGGGCATCAGGGCTCCCCACGTGGATCGGCTCACATCTGGCACGCGCCGGGACGCCGGAATGCTGCATGCGAATATCCGGCGCGCGGCGCAGGCGGCGCAATGCCGGCGATCCGTTAGATCCGCCGGCCGGCGCACCCGCACGCCGGCGGCCCGCGGCCGGCGCGCCCGGCGCTGACGTATCGTGAGAGCCGCCGGCAGGCCATCGGAACGGCCGCAGGCGGAGTCGGGCGGGAGGTTGGCGGGGCAGTGGCGGGGCGGATCCGGGACGAGGACATCGCACTGGTACGCGAGCGCACCTCGATCGTGGACATCGTCTCCGAGCAGGTCACGCTCCGTAACGCCGGTGGCCGTACCCTCAAAGGGTTGTGCCCTTTCCACGACGAGAAGACGCCGTCGTTCACGGTGGCCGTGGACCGCAACGTCTACTACTGCCACGGGTGTGGCAGTGGTGGCGATGCGATCCGGTTCGTCATGGAGACCGACCATCTGACCTTCGTCGAGTCGGTGGAGCGGCTGGCCGAGAAGGCCGGCATCCAGCTGCGCTACGAGGAGGCCGGCCCGGCGCCGGTACGCCAGCAGCAGGGCCAGAAGCAGCGGCTGGTCGCCGCGCACCGGGATGCCGCCGAGTTCTACGCCGGCCAGCTGGCCTCACCGGGCGCCCGGGCGGCCCGGGAGTTCCTGGCGCAGCGCGGTTTCGACCGGGACGCGGCACAGACCTACCAGTGCGGCTTCGCCCCGGCCGAGTGGGACCTGCTGATCAAACACCTGCGGCAGAAGGGGTACAGCGCCCCCGAGCTGATCACCGCGGGGCTGGCCCGGGAGGCGCGCTCCGGTTCGCTGATCGACCGGTTCCGGCGTCGGTTGCTGTGGCCGATCCGGGACATCACCGGCGACGTGATCGGCTTCGGCGCCCGCAAGCTCTTCGACGACGACGACGGCCCGAAATACCTCAACACGCCGGAGACCCCGCTCTACAAGAAATCCCATGTGCTGTACGGCATCGAGCACGCCAAGCGGGAGATCGCCAAGCAGGGCCGGGCGGTGGTGGTCGAGGGCTACACGGATGTGATGGCCTGCCATCTGGCCGGCGTACCCACGGCCGTCGCGACCTGTGGCACCGCCTTCGGTGGCGATCACATCGGCGTCCTGCGCCGGCTGCTTGATGGATACCGACACGCTGGCCGGCGAGATCATCTTCACCTTCGACGGCGACGCCGCCGGGCAGAAGGCCGCGCTGCGCGCGTTCGAGGACGACCAGCGCTTCGTCGCGCAGACCTTCATCGCGGTCGGCCCCGACGGCATGGACCCGTGCGAGCTGCGGCTGGGCAAGGGCGATGCCGCGGTGCGCGATCTGGTGGCCCGGCGCGAGCCGCTGATCGCCTTCGCCCTCCGCTCGGTACTGGCCAAGCACGATCTGGACACCGTGGAGGGGCAGGTGGCGGCGCTGCGTGCGGCGGCGCCACTGGTCGCCAAGATCAAGGACCGGGCGATGCGGCCGGCCTACGCGCAGCGCCTGGCCGGCCAGCTCGGGATGGATCTGGAGCCGGTGAACCGGGCCGTGGCCAGCGCCGCCGCCCGCCTCGGTACCCCCAGCCAGGCGCCCGCGCCACGGGTGGAGGTGGCGGTCGACGCGCCCGGTGCCCTGGTCGAGCGGGAGGCGCTGAAACTCGCCCTGCAGTCGCCGGTACTCGCCGGTCCGCTCTTCGACTCGATCTCCGCCGAGGCATACCTGAATCCGGTACACGCCACGGTTCGTGAGGCGATCGCCGAGGCCGGGGGAGTGGTCTCCGCCGTCTCCGGGGTGGTGTGGATCGAGAAGGTACGCGAGGCCTGTGCCGACCTGATGGGCAAGGCGCTGGTCGGCGAGTTGGCGGTGGATCCGCTGCTGCTGGCGGGCGAGCCCGACCCGCACTACGTCGAGTTGACGCTGGCCCGGCTGCAGCTGCCCAAGGTCAACACCCGGGTACGCGAGCTGAAGTCCAGGCTGCAGCGGCTCAACCCGGTACAGAACGTGGACGAGCACCTGCGCCTCTTCGGTGAGCTGGTCTCGTTGGAGGCGCAGGCGCGCGGCCTGCGGGACAAGGCGGCGGGGGCCTTATGAGTCTGCTTTTCTGGCGCAAGCCCAAGCTGCCCGCTGCCCAGCGCCCGCCGCTGGAGCCGGAGGAGCGGGTACTCGCCTGGGCTCGTACCGCTCGGGACGAAGTTGTGGTCGCCACGAACCGTGGGCTCTGGCTGCCTTCGTCCTCGGCCTCGACACAAGGGGCCGGGAAGGGCGGCCGGCTGGGTTGGCACGAGATCCACAAGGCCAGCTGGTCGGGGCGGGAGCTGGTGATCGTACCCAGCGAGGTCGTCGCCGAGCTGGACGGTTACCAGGTGACCGCGGACCGGCCCCAGCTGGTACACGCGCTGCCCGAGCCCGGTGACATCCCGGTGCAGGTGCGCTCCCGGGTCACCAAGTCGGTCGCGTACACCGCCGAGCACCCGCTGCCCGGCCGGGGCTCCGCCCGGGTGGTGGCCCGCCGGTGGCCCGGAGTGAACGGGCTGCACTGGACGGTACGGCTGGAGGGCGGCGCGGACGTCGATGATCCAGTCGTCCGCGAAGTCACGAAAGAGCTGGTAGAGGCCGCGTCCGTGGAGTTGCAGGAGTAATCGGGTGTGCGCTTGTCGTACCCCCGGACTAGGGTCTGGCCCGTGCCTTCCGACACCTCAACCCCCAGCTCAGCCAGCGTATCGATCGGTGCGCAACGGGTCGGCAGCGGCTCCGGTGACCCCGGCGCGCTGATCCACGCCCAGGCTCTCGTCAAACGCTTCGGTGACTTCACCGCCGTGGCCGGCATCGACGTCGACGTCCCCGCGGGGGAGGCGTTCGGCTTCCTCGGCCCCAACGGCGCCGGCAAGTCCTCCACCATGCGGATGATCGGCTGCGTCTCCCAGCCCACCAGCGGCACGCTGCGCATCCTGGGCATGGACCCGCACCGCGACGGCACCTCGATCCGAGCCCGGCTGGGCGTCTGCCCGCAGCAGGACTCGCTCGACCCGGAGCTGACCGTCAAGGAAAACCTGGTCACCTACGCCCGCTACTTCGGCATCCCGCGCCGGGTCGCCAAGCAGCGGGCCGACGAGCTGCTGGAGTTCGTGCAGCTCACCGACCGGGCGGACAGCAAGGTCGAGCCGCTCTCCGGCGGCATGAAGCGCCGGTTGACCATCGCCCGGGCGCTGGTCAACGAGCCGGAGATCGTGCTGCTCGACGAGCCGACCACCGGGCTCGACCCGCAGGCCCGGCACCTGGTGTGGGAGCGGCTGTTCCGGCTCAAGCAGCAGGGCGTGACGCTCGTACTCACCACGCACTACATGGACGAGGCCGAGCAGCTCTGCGACCGGCTGGTGGTGATGGACGCCGGGAAGATCGTCGCCGAGGGCTCGCCACGGGCGCTGATCGAGCAGTACTCCACCCGTGAGGTGGTCGAGCTGCGCTTCGGGCTCGAGCCGCTGGACCAGCACGCCGGCAAGGTGGAGCAGTTCGGCGAGCGGGTCGAGGTACTGCCCGACCGGATCCTGCTCTACGCCCACGACGGCGACGACGCCGCCGACGCGATCCACGGCTCGGGGCTGCGCCCGTCCAGCGTGCTGGTCCGCCGCAGCACCCTGGAGGACGTGTTCCTGCACCTCACCGGCCGGACGCTGGTCGACTGATGGCGGTCACGAGCACCGGCCTGCGGGCGCCCACCGGGCTGACCCCGGCACTGTCTGTCTTCGAGTTCGACCTGGTGGGTTACAAGCGCACCTGGCGCGGCTCGGTACTCTCCTCGTTCGTCCTGCCCGTGCTGTTCGTACTCGGCTTCGGCGTCAGCGTCGGGCACTTCGTCGATGCCGGCGGCAAGCTCGGCCAGGTCAGCTACCTCGACTTCATCGTGCCGGGGATGCTCGCCTCCAACGCCCTGCAGCTGGGCTTCGGCGAGTCGACCTACCAGCTGCTGAGCCGGTTCCAGTGGATCCGGACCTACCACGCGATGGTCGCCACCCCACTGCGGGTCGGCGACATCCTGGCCGGCGACCTGATGTTCCTGAGCTTCCGGTTGATCACCACGTCGACCGTCTTCCTGGCGATCACCGCGATCTTCGGTGGCGTGCACTCGCTGTGGGCGGTGGCCGTACCGTTCGTCTGCGTACTGATCGGGCTGTCGATGGCGGTACCGATCATGGCGTACGCCGCCAGCATCGACAACGACGGCTTCTTCGCCCTGATCCAGCGCTTCCTGGTGATCCCGATGACGCTGTTCGCGGGCGTCTTCTACCCGATCGACAGGTTGCCGGTCGGCGTGCGCTGGCTGGCCTACCTCTCCCCGCTCTGGCACGGCGTGCAGGTCTGCCGGGCGGCCACGCTACCGGCGTTCCAGCTCTCCTGGCTGGCCATCGCCGGCCACCTGGCCTACCTGTTCGCCTGGGCCGCCACCGGGTTCCTGATCGCCGTCCGCATGTACCGCCGCAAGCTCGTGCTCTAGGGAGGAGTCCAGTGGTCGTCGCATCCTTCGCGCCCGGTGTCTACGGACGCCTCGACGCCTCGGTGAAGCGCTCCGGCGCGGTCACCCGTCGCAACGTCGCCGCCCTGCCCTCCGGGTACTGGCTGGTGGTCGTCTCCGGCTTCTTCGAGCCGCTGCTCTACCTGCTCTCCATCGGCGTGGGCGTCGGCTCCCTGGTCGGCAAGTTGCCGCTGCCCGACGGCCGCATGGTCGACTATGCGGCCTTCGTGGCGCCGTCGATGCTCGCCTCCTCGGCGATGGCCGGTGCGCTGTCCGAGACCACCTTCAACTTCTTCGGGAAGATGAAGTGGATGAAGCTCTACGACGGGGTACTCGCCACCCCCGTACGCCCCATGGAGATCGCGCTGGGTGAGCTGCTGTGGGCGATGACCCGGGGCGCGCTCTACTCCGCGACCTTCCTGGTGATCATGGTGTTCCTGCACCTGACCACGTGGGGCTGGGCGGCGGCCACCTTCCCGGCGGCGCTGCTGGTCGGCTTCGCCTTCGGCGGTCTGGGCATGGCGCTGAGTACCTTCATGCGCGGCTGGCAGGACTTCGACATCGTCGCCACCGTGCAGTTCGCGCTGTTCCTGTTCTCCGGTACCTTCGCGCCCGTCTCCTCCTACCCGCCGGCCATGCGCTGGGTGGTCGAGGCCACCCCGCTCTACCACGCGGTGGAGCTGATCCGCGGCCTGACCACCGGCTCGCTGCACCCGTCGCTGCTCGTCCACGTGCTCTACCTGGCGATCATGGCCGCCGTCGGGCTGACCGTCGCCGGCCGCCGGATGGGTTTCCTGCTCCTCAAGTAGCCCAGCGCACGCAAAGAGCCCAGCGCACACCGGCGGCGGGCCACCCGGATTCCGGATGGCCCGCCGTTTGCGTGCGTGCCTGGTACGACTTCCTACCTGACGAATAGGACTAGAAGCTGTTCGCCGGAAGCTTCGGCTCGTCGGCCAGCGGGTCGTGTCCATTGGCGGACATGAAGCGCTCACCGAACTTGGTGCTGCCGAGCTTGTCCGAGGCCAGGTCCTTGCCCTGCTCGTAGAGCTTCGTTGCCTGGGCCTTCGCCACACCGGCCGCCTCACGAACGGTCGGCTGCTCAGCCACCTTCTTGGCGTTGAGTACCAGCCGGTCGTACGCCTGTCGTCCGGCACGGCTGCCGAGGACAAAGCCTGCGGCGAGACCGCCCAGGAACATCACTTTTCCGCGCATGGCGGGCTCCTTCCGTCGTGAACACCCCGATCACCGGCGCCCCTCCATCGTGCACCGCAGCGTGCCTGATGGAGCGGATTCGGTCATCCGGGCATGTCTGACAAGTAACTGGTACCCGTCCGCCGCCGTCTCAAACCCGATGGCGCGTGCCGGTCCCTGATCCTGTAAGCTCGTCGGCGGCACACCGGCCGGGAGATCATGGCAGTACGCCCGGGAAAGTTGGCCGTCTCACTGACATTCCCCCATAGCTCAATTGGCAGAGCAGCCGACTGTTAATCGGCAGGTTTTTGGTTCGAGTCCAAATGGGGGAGCCACACCGCGCATTGCGCGGACAGGTTCCGTGTCGTCCTGATTGTCTGCTTAATTGGGACCGCGGAAGTAGGGCGTGACGCGGTCCGGTCCGGGCCCGGACCTCGTGGACCAGCAGCTCGTAGACTCCGCTCGACCGCGTCGGTGGCCCGGCCGAGCTCGCCGGATCTGAGCGCGTTCACGGCCTTCAGTAGATGATCAAAAGACGTCATCCATGGGGTACCCGTGGGCCCCGGTGTGGCGCCGCCGTATCGCCCCACCGGCCGTCGCCAGCAGCAGCACCGCACCGCACCGCACCGCACCGCACCGCGCACCGCACCGAGGGCCAGATTGCACGCTGCTGGAACTCGCTCAGGCCAGCGCCGTGCCGAAGCCGCACAGTTGTGAGGAGTCGGTCTTGATCCCGGCCGTGTACAGGCTCCACGCCGACGATCCGGTCGCGGTCAGGCCGCCGGTTGTACTGGGCAGGAACTCGGCGAGGCCGGTACCACCGTTGCCGCCGTCCGGGCAGGTGTTGTTGATGATCTCGTGGTCCACGCCGATGAGCAGGTCGTCCCGGTTGGCGGACGTGGTACGCAGCGCCGTCAGGCTCACCCCGAAATCGTCGTAGTACTCCGGCGTGCCGTACACGCCCGAGGTGCCCTGACTCCAGGTGACCGCACCGGCCGTGTTGAGGCCGTCGACTGAGCCGGGCAGTACCGAAACCGCGCCGGCGCCGACCGCGCCCTTGACTGTCTTGGCCGGGTTGCCGACAGCCAGGTCGGTACGGTGATCGCCGTTGTAGTCGCCAGCCGCCAGCGAGTAGCCGAACAGCGCACCCTGCGACAGTCCGCCCAGGCCGGTCTGGCTGGCGAAGATGCCCTGGTTCCAGGCGCTGGTCAGGCCCTCGGTACCGGCGCTGTAGATGACGTTGACCATGCCGGCCTGACCGACGCCGTTGACATCCTCGAACGGAACCCCGATGGCCAGATCGATGTGACCGTCGCCGTTGAAGTCGCCGGTCGCCACCGCCGATCCGAAGTAGTCGCCCGCCTCCTTCTCGCCGATGATGCCGCTGGAGCCCTGGGTCCAGACCTGCCGACCGGTCGGGGTCAGCAGCGGGCCGACGCTGCTGCCGCGTAGCACCATCACCGCGCCGGCGCCGTTGTCCTCGAACCAGTCGCCGACGGCGAGGTCGCTCAGCCCGTCACCGTTGAAGTCGCCGGTGGCCAGCGCTCCGCCGAAATTGTCACCGTTTTCGTCGTCGCCGGGCACCGTGCCGTCGCCCTGGCGGTACCGCGCCGCGGTGGAGAGCGGGGCCGTCCGGCTGCCGGGGAACACGTAGATCGAGCCCCCGCCGGCGTACGGGTCGCCGACAACCAGATCCGCGACGCCGTCGCCGTTGAAGTCGCCGGTCGTCAGCGTCTCCCCGAAGTACTGGTATGTCTGTGGTGTGACGCCGGCGACTGCCGAGGTCAGCGACTGCCCGGTATCGGTCAGCCCGAACGTCGACCCGTAGAAGACGTGCACGGTACCGGCCTGCACCGCGCTGCCAACCTTCACGGTCACGTCGCCAACGGCCAGGTCGGTACAGCCGTCGCCGTTGAAGTCACCGGCCGTCAGCGCTCCGCCGAAAGTGAACGAGGCACCGGCCGCCGACAGGAGTTGGTCGTCCAGCGCCGTGCCGTGCGCGTTCGCCGTCAGGCCCGAGCGCGTGCCGTAGATGATGTGGACGAAGCCGGCATGCGAGTTGAACGGATCCGGCTGACCGATCGCGGCGTCGGAGATGCCGTCGCCGTTGAAGTCCGACGGTGCGGTACCGGCGCACGAGGACGCCGCGGCCGGAGCGATGCCGGTGGACACCGCGATGCCGGTACCGGCGAGGACCGCCGCCGCGGCTAGTGCGACGAGTTGACGAGCGCGCATGACAACCACCCTCTTCGGACGACGAATCCACGCCGGATCCGGGCCGACGTCGAGAACTCGCCGGCAGGGTATGAGTGCTATCCACCGTCGCGCTGCACAGCGTCCGTGATCAGACAGTTTGGGGCTTTCCAGCAGCCCACCGGCTCCCGAACCTCCACAGGCCGGCGGCCTGCCGCCGCTCGCCTACCCCGCGAGTTGCGAAACGCGCTCCGCTGGCGCCCAGTACGACAGCCCGTCCGGTGCGTGGCGTGGCGGACATGACGGTCACCCCTCCCGTCGTTGACGGGCACCGCGCCCGCCGGACTCCAGGAGACCCCGGGGGAGGGGTGGCCGGCCTGAGCAACGGTTACTCATTCGGCTTCCTGGGTCCGCCGGGCGTCGGCGGTCGTGACGGTGTGGTCAGGCCGGCTGGGCGGCTGCGGCGCGAACGTTGGCGGCGGCGTCGCGGAGGCAGTCGTCGAACGGGCGCGGCTCGATGCCGAAGGCGGCCGTGGTCTCGCTGGCGTCGATCACGAACGGGTGGGTGAACTGGTACCGCGTGGTCCGCAGCTCGCGGATCATCGGCGAGAAGAGACCGGAGACCCAGAGCACGGGGTACGGGATGGCCGACACCTTGGCCGCCGGCGCACCGTTGACCGCCGAGAACCGGGTGGCCAGCTCACGCAGCGTGCAGGCCGGGTTCGTGGGTACCAGCCACGCCTCCCCCCAGGCCCGCTCGTCAGTCGCGATCGTCACCAGGGTACGGGCGGCGTCATTGATCGAGGTCCAGCTGTGCGGTACGTCTGTCGGGATGGGTGCCATGCCCCGGCTGCCGGCGAGGAGCTGCTTGCCCAGGCCGTACGAGAGCATGCCGTTGGCCTCGATGTAGTCGCTCGCCCGCGCCTCGGTCACGTGGATCTTGCCGGCCTGCTGTGCGGCGAGCGCGTCGCGCCACATGTCGGCGCGCAGCTTCAACTTGGGGTGGGTGGCGGCGAGCGGAGTCGCTGGCGTGATCGTGGCGTCGACGGGGCCGTACCCGTAGAGGTTGCCCATCACGGTGAGCGTCGCGCCGCTGCGCTCGGCGGCGGTCAGCAGGGCAGCGGCCAGCGGCGGCCAGTCGGTGAGCCACCGGTGGTACTGCGGGTTGGCGCAGTTGTACAGCGCGGCCGCGCCCTCGGCGAGCGTGGCCAGCCGGTCGGCGTCGGTAGCGTCGGCGGCGATCCGCTCGATGGCGGGGTGTTCGGGGCCGGTGCCGCGCCGGGTCACCAGCCGGACGGTGTCGCCCCGCTCGGCCAGGATCTGCGCGGTGGCGGTGCCGATCGGGCCGGCTCCGACGATCACGTGGGTACTCATGCTGGTGCCTCCAGGCTCTCGGTGCTCTCGTCGCGAGAGCACCGCTCTCGCATGTGCTCTATGCTCGCATCTTTTCCGGGGCGATGCAAGAGCAGTGCTCTCGGATGTGTGCAAGACTCTCGGTTATGCCAGCAGCATCCATCCGGGCCCGCGTCCGGGCAGAGATGATCAGCGAGATCAAGGCCACCGCCCTGCGTCGACTCGTCGAGGACGGCGCCAACCTGTCCCTGCGCGCGGTCGCCCGGGACATGGGCATGGTCTCCTCGGCGCTGTACCGCTACTTCGCCAGCCGCGACGACCTTCTCACCGCGCTGATCATCGACGCGTACAACTCGCTCGGTACGGCGGCCGAGGCCGGGGACGCCGAGGTCACCGAGCGCGCCGACCTGGCTGGCCGGCTGCTGGCGACCTGCCGCGCGGTACGCCGGTGGGCGCTGGAGCACGCGGTCGAGTACTCGTTGATCTTCGGCAGCCCGGTACCGGGATACGCCGCGCCGCAGGACACCATTGCGGCTGCTGCCCGTACCCCCGCGGTGCTGGTACGCATCCTGGTCGACGGGTACGCCGCCGGGAACATCCCGACAGACGGCGCGCTGCCGCCAGCGGTCGCCGAGGACCTGCGCCGGGCAGTTGCCGCGCTGTCGCCCGGCTTGCCGGAGATCGTGCTGGCGAAGGGGATGGTGGCCTGGGTACACCTGTTCGGGCATTTGAACTTCGAGCTTTTCGGGCAGTTCAACAACGTGATCGAAGCCCGCGACGAGTTCTTCGATGCTGAGGTCGGCCTGGTGACCAAGCTGGTGCTCGGCTGAGGCCGCGCTCGTTTTCAGAAGGCGGTCTTTCAGAAGGGCGGTCTTCAGAATGCGTTGACCCCGGTCAGGTCGACAGACAAAGCCCACAACCGGGTGGCCTGCTCGGGATCGATCGCGTGCGGGTCGACGCCGGAGATCCGAGCCTCGGGGGTACCAACTGCAGTCGGCTCGGCAATGTCGCAGTCCTCGCAGTACACGCCGCCCATGCCCGCCAGCTGGGGTGAGGTCGCCGCCCAGACAGAGGTCGAGGCGCCCTGCTCCGGCGACTTGAAGATGTCGATCGGGTCGCCGTTCTCGTCCAGCCAGCCGAAGCCGGCCATCTCCTCGCGCGTCAGGTACCGCTGCAGTGGCGTCATGATCCCGCCCGGGTGCACCGCGAACGCCCGTACCCCCGCGTCTTGACCGAGCCGGTCGAGCTCGACGGCGAACAGGCTGTCCGCGGTCTTCGCCTGCCCGTACGCCGTCCACTTCTGGTAGTCGCCGTGGTTGAACATCGGATCGTCGAACCGGATCGGCGAACGCTTGTGCCCGGTCGAGGTCAGCGCCACCACCCGCGCGCCGCCGTCCGCGGTGAGCAGCGGCCAGAGCAGGTTGGTCAGGGTGAAATGGCCCAGGTGGTTGGTGGCGAACTGGGCCTCCCAACCCGGCCCGACCCGGGTCTCCGGCGCCGCCATGATCGCCGCGTTGTTGATCAGGATGTCGATCGGTCGGCCCGCCCCGTTGATCCGGCCGGCCAGTTCCCGGACGCTGTCCTGATCGGCCAGGTCCAGCTGCTCTACGGTGATCTCGCCGGGCCCCGGCTCAACGTCGGCAAGTACCTCGGCGGCGTGCTCGGGTCGCCGGGCCGGTACCAGCACCGACGCCCCAGCTCGTGCCAGTGCCCGGGTGGTCTCCAGTCCCACTCCCGAGTAGCCGCCCGTCACCACGGCGTACCGGCCCGTCAGGTCAACGCCGCGGAGTACTTCAGTCGCCGTGGACTTCGCCCCGAAGCCGGTACCGATCCTGTGCTGCGGAGTACGCATACCCCGAGCGTACGTGTTGGATCTTGTACCCGTCCGGGCATGTACATGGTGCCCCGTTTGTCGGTGGGGCACGGGCGGGATGGCTCGGTAAGCTAGCGCAGCCGGGGCGGTAGCTCAGCCGGTTAGAGCAGGGGACTCATAATCCCTCGGTCGCGGGTTCGAGCCCCGCCCGCCCCACGACAGCGGTGTTTTGTCGCCCCCGGCGAGCAGTGTCGCCGTTGGGCTACGGTCGACTACGATGTAGTCATGACGGCTCCGCGATCTGTGCGCTTCGACGAGGGGGTGCTGTCCCGCCTTGATCGCTACGTCAAGGAGCACCCCGGCTCGTCGTCATCGTCAGTCGCCAACATGTTCATCGACGAGTCCCTCCGGGCGTACGAACATCCGGGCATCCTGTTTCGGGCTGGTCCTACCGGCCGGCGCGCCGCGCTGTCCGGTGGTCCGGACGTCTGGGAGGTCGTTGCTGCCTTGCACGCGGTCCGGGACGAGGATCCTCACCTGGACGGGGACCTGCTACTGGGCGAGGTCAGCACGGTCACCGGTCTCAGCGTCGCCCAAGTGGCGACCGCTGTGCGGTACTACGCGGCCTACCCCGAAGAGATCGACGAGCGGATAGCAAGCAACCGGGAAGTCGCGGAGCGGGAGGAGCGACTGTGGGCCGCCCAGCAAACCCTTCTGCGGCGACGGCAGAAGTCCTGAGCGGCATCCTCCTCGACGAGATGTACCCCCCGGCGCTGGCCAGACGGCTGCGGGACGACGGCCACGACGTGGTCGCCGTGCTGGACGAAGAGGTCGGACTCGCGTCGAAGTCAGATGATGACGTGCTGGCCTGGGCCGCTCGTAACAACAGGTGTGTCGTCACTGAGAACGTCAGCGACTGCAACCGGCTGGCGTCATCAGGCGCCGCCCACTGTGGAATCGTTTTCGTTCTGGCGCAGCGGTTCCCGCGGACGTCGAGCGGGCTTGTGCGACTTGGCGACGCCCTCCATGCGCTGCTTTTGTCGAAGCAGCTCCCCGGTCACGACGGCGTCGTCTGGCTCACCTCGGACCAGTAGTGACCGGGGCATAGCCAATTGGCGGCGCAAATCTGCGGCTGGCGTACCGTCCAGCGGTCCGATCGCAGCCGATCCAGGGCGATGGGAGTCCTTCCGAGGCGCTGTCCATCTGTGGGTGGCCCGTTCGTCGTGCTGGTGTGGCTCCGGGTCGGAAGCCGAGGACGCGGCAGGAGTGGCGAGTGGAGACGTACGTGGACGATCCGGTGACCGGTGCTACCACCGAGGTGGAGCTGCTCGTGGACCTGCCGATCGATCGGGTGTGGGCGTTGGTCACCGCGGTTGAGCGGATCGGGGAGTGGAGTCCGGAGTGCGCCTTCGCGGCGTGGCGCCCCGACCAGGGGCAGGTACCGCACCCGGGCGCACGGTTCGACGCGCGCAACGAGTACGCCGACGGGTTTGTCGCCGCGGTGGAGTGCGTGGTGACGGAGGTGGTACCCCCGCATGTCTTTGAATGGGTTGTCCTGGACGATGATCAGGACCTGGCCCGGCCCGGTTCGATCTGGCGTTACGAGCTCGAGCCGGCCGGGCCGCGCGGAACCCGGGTACGGCAGCGGTTCACGCACGGGCCGGGGCTGACCGGGCTGCGCGAGGGCAGCCAGCAGCGGCCGGAGCGGGCCGCGGCTTCGGTTGCCGGCCGGCTGGAACAGTTGCGGGGCAACATGCGTACGACACTTACTGCGATGCTGAACAGCAACGTAGGAGAGGCGGAGCGATGAAGTTCATGCTGTTTGTCTGCATCGACGCGGCAATCCTCGACCGGCTGCCGGACGAGCAGGACGAGGAGCCGATGCCGTGGGTGGACGAGCTCGACGCCGCGGGCATCCGGCTCGACGGCGACCAGCTGCAACGACCGCAGGAGGCGAAAACCGTCCGGGTACGCGACGGCGAGGTGCTGGTCAGCGACGGCCCGTTCGCCGAGACGAAAGAGGTCATCATCGGGTACGACGTGATCGACTGCGCCGACCTCGACGAGGCGGTCGCCATCGCGGCGCGGCACCCGGTCGCCAGCGGCGGGCTGATCGAGATCCGGCCGTTCTACGGGTGAGCCCCGACGTTCGTGCGGTGGTGGCCGAGACCTTCCAGCAGGAGTGGGGTCGGGTCGTCGCCACGCTGATCCGCACCACCGGCGACTGGGACCTGGCGGAGGAGTGTGCGCAGGACGCGTTCGCGCAGGCGCTGGCGCGGTGGCCGGCGGACGGGGTACCGCGCCGGCCGGCCGCCTGGATCGTCACCACGGCGCGCAACAAGGCCATCGACCGGCTTCGCCGGCGCAGCGTGGAAGCCACCAAACTCCGGGAGATCGCGCCGGTGACCGAACCGATCGTGCAGGACGATCCGGAAGACGACGGCATCGGTGATGACCGGCTGCGGCTGCTGTTCACCTGCTGCCACCCGGCGCTCGCGCTGGACGCCAGGGTGGCGTTGACGCTACGGACGCTGGCCGGCCTGAGCACCGCCGAGATCGCACGCGGCTGCCTGGTCTCCGAGGCCACCATGGCGAAGCGCCTGGTCCGGGCAAAGAACAAAATCAAGAACGCGGCCATCCCGTACCGCGTGCCAACGCTCGACCTGCTCCCGGCCCGTACCTCCGGCGTACTGGCGGTGCTGTACCTGCTCTTCAACGAGGGGTACGCGGCGACCGGCGGTACCGACCTGCTGCGCCCGGACTTCTGCGCGGAGGCGATCCGGCTGGCCCGCCTGCTCGTCCGGCTGCTGCCCGGCCAGGCCGAGGCGCACGGGCTACTGGCGCTCATGCTGCTGCACCACGCGCGCCGCGACGCCCGGGTCGACCAGGACGGCTACCCGGTGACGCTGGAGGAGCAGGACCGTACCCGCTGGCGGCGCGGCGAGATCGACGAGGGCGTGGCGGTACTGGAGTCGGTACTCGACCGGGGCGACGTCGGGGCGTACCAGTTGCAGGCCCTGATCGCGGCCTGTCACGCCACGGCCCCGAGCGCGGAGCGGACCGACTGGGCCGGGATCGCCGGGCTCTACCGGCGGCTGATGCGGGTACTCCCGTCGCCGGTGGTGGCGCTCAACCACGCGGTTGCGGTCGCCATGGCCGACGGGCCGGCAGCCGGGCTGGTCCTCGTCGACAGGCTGGCCACCGACCCCCGGCTCGCCGGCTACCACCTGCTCCCCGCGGCACGCGCCGACCTGCTCCGCCGGCTGGGCCGCGATGCGGAGGCGGCGGACGCCTACCGGAGTGCGATCGAGCTGACCGGTACCGACCCCGAGCGCGACTACCTGCGGCGCCGGCTGGCCGAACTCGCGCACTGACCGGCTCTTTCCGTCGGTTGTTGCATCGATCAACATCAACCCGTATGGTCTGCGCTGGCGACCACGATTTCGGGCGTTGCCGACGATTCATCGCACGCGGTTTGTTTGGTGCGCGGTGGATTCCGGGTGCTCGCCGCAGCCTCCGGTGGCCGGCCGCCCCCAACGCCGGCCACCGGAGCCCGCCGCTGTACTGCGGCTACTGGTCCCTCACTCGACGGGTGCGGCGGCCAGGGCCGTGTCTTCCGTGGGTACCGCCTGGCGGGGTACCAGTCGCAGCGCCAGCCGCGCCCGCCCGGGACCGTCGAAGTCGCGCCGCCCGTACTTCTGGTCGAAGAGCGCGAGTGCCGTTGCCCGGTCAGGCACTGTGTCCAGGTCCACCCGTACCAGCCGGAACGCCGTACCCGAGTAGCCGTCCAGCTGCACGTCCTGCCCGGTCACGATGTCCAGGCTCGCCGTCCCGTGGTCGGTCAACTGGTCCACCATCGGAGTGCCGTCGATGACGCACGCCTCGCCCAGCCGGACGAAGTGCACCGCACAGCTCAGCAGCGGGGTACCGGCCAGGTAGACGGTGATCGGGACGGCAACGTACTCGGTGAGTTCGCGGGTACTCGGGTGCCGCCACAGGTCGTCGAAGCGGCCCTGGACGAACTCGCCCAGCGGGCTGTTCAGCTGCACTTCGAGGTGGGGGGAGGCGGAGGCGCGTACGCCGATGGGGAAGAACGAGATCAGCGCCCGGTCGTCCCAGCGGAACATCTGGATCGAGGGCGACGCGTCGTAGATGCGTACCTGCAGCCGGGACCGATCCCGCTCGGCGAGGGTGCCGGCGAAGTCGTTGAGGTGGCGCAGGTTGTCGACGATGACCCGGCGCACGTCCACCGGCCGGATCTCCTCGGAGCGCTGGCTGGCGGCGGCCGAGTCGGGGTCCAGCAGCAGGATGCGCACCTTCGAGCCGTTGCGCATGGCCTGCCGCAGCGCGGTCAGGAACTTGCCGCGGTTGCCGCCCTCGAGCAGGTGGTTGCCGGTGTCCATCATGGCGACCAGGTCGGTGGCGATGCTGACCTGGCGGCTGAAGTCCTCCGGGTCGAAGTTGGCGTGCTCCTCGACCCGGGAACGGTGCAGCTCCTGGAAGAGCGGGTCGAAGATCGCGTAGGAGAGTGCGACGATCACCACGCTGGCACCGATGTTGATCAGTACGTCGCGGGTGAAGCCGCTGCTCCACCTGGCCCAGGCGAGCAGCAGCGCGGAGGCCAGCAACAGGACTACGACCGCGACCAGCCGGCGTACCCGAATCCGGGCCGCCCTCAACCAGTCGCGCACCGCGCCTCCCCGCATCGATGGTGGCCACCAGAGTACGGGTGGCTACCCGGCGTGCACGAGAGCGGCTTTCACGATCGGCGTCGGGTCAACTGCCCGCGCGCAGCGTGAGCAGGCTGATCTCGCTCGGTGCGAAGACGCGGAACGGCGGACCCCAGAATCCGGTACCCCGGCTGGTGTACAGCTGCGTCCGGGAACCGTGCCTGGTCAGGCCCTGTACCGACGGCTGGTCGATGCGTACCAGGTAGTGGAACGGCCAGATCTGGCCACCGTGCGTGTGCCCGGAGAGCTGGAGATCCACGCCGTACTCGACGGCCGCGTCGATCTGCTGCGGCTGGTGGGCGAGCAGGAGTACCGGCAGCTCGGGGTCGACGCCTTGCAGTGCGGTCGCGTGGTCGGCCCGGTGTCCGGGGCGCCCGGACGAGGCGGCGGTACGGTCGTCGACGCCGGCGATCACCAGCTGGGCACCGTCGCGCTCGATGACGATGTGCCGGTTGTGCAGCGTCTCCCAGCCCAGTGCGGCCATGTGGTCGAGCCACGCCTGCGCCTCGCCGAAGTACTCGTGGTTGCCGGTGACATACGCCCGCGCCAGCCGGGCCTGTACGTCGCCGAGGGGTGCGGCCTGCTCCCGGCGCTGGTCGACGCCGCCGTCCGCGATGTCTCCGGTGTGGCAGACCACGTCGGCGTCGAGCCCGTTGACGACCTCGGTGACCCCGGCCGACCAGCGGGCCCGGTTGATCGGCCCGTAGTGCGTGTCGGTCAGCAGGACCACCCGCAGCCCGTCGAGGCCGGCGGCGAGCCGGGGCACGGTGACCTCCACCCGGCGCACACGCGGTACCCGCATCGCCTCGACGTAACCCCACACTGCGAGTACCAGCGTCACCGCCACGGCCGCCGCCGCGACGAGGCGGGAGCGGGTCGGGTCGTCGACGCCGGCCAGGGCGAGCGGCAGCCGGAGCAGGTTGGCCAGGATGGACCAGACGAACAGCACCCAGATCACGCCGAGGATGGTGTCGCCGGTGTACGCGGCCCGGTCGATGTGCCGGGCGCCGTGGCCGGAGATCATGAGCAGCGGGAACGCGACGGCCACCGCGACGAACACGACGGTACCGGCCACCACCACCGCGGTCGGCCAGTCCTCGCCGCCGAGCAGCAGCGTCCACCACGGGACGCCGAAGAGCAGCACTATGGCGGTGGTGAGGATCAACCCGAACCGGAGTGCGCGGGAAGACCGCCTCGCCGGTGCAACCGGTACCGCCTCCGTTGCCGCCACAGCCGCACTCCGTCCTCTTGCCCGCGTCCTGTCACCCACACCGATGTACCCGGTCCCCGTCACCAACTCTGCACCGCACCACCGACATTCCCGGCCGGTACTCAGCTGGTGCTCAGCCGGCCGGGGATCAGTCGGGCAGCATCGGAACCGTCAGCCCGGGATCGCGGCCGAGCAGTACCGCACGGGTGAGCGAGGCCGACCCGTACCGGTCGCGTACCGCGTCCAGGGCGGCGTCGAGTTCACCCGTGTCCCGTGGATCGAACGGCAGCTCCTGCTGCAGGAAGCGGTTGTCGCCCAGGTTGCCGACGGCGATGCCGACCAGCGTGATGCCCTGCTGCTCGATCAGCGGCCGGGCGGCGACCAGCAGACCGCGCGCGGTGTCCAGGATCGTCTGCGTCTGCACCGTGGCGCGCAGCAGCGTACGCGAGCGGGTGGCCCGGCTGAAGTCGGCGAAGCGCAGCCGCAGTACCACGGTGCGCCCTGGCCGTCCGGCCGCCCGCATCCGCCGGGTCACCCGGTCGACCAGGCCGGCCAGCGTGGCGTCGATCTCCTCCGGCCGGTGCGGTCCGCGGCCGAGCGCCCGCTGCGAGCCGATCGAGCCCCGGCGCTTGCCGACGTGTACCGGGCGCGGGTCCTGGTTGTGCGCGAGCGCGTGCAGGTGCCGGCCGGCGCCGGGGCCGAGCATCGAGACCAGCGCCGGCTCGCCGACCCGGGCCACCTGCCCCACCGTGCGGATGCCCCGCTCGTGCAGCTTGCCGGCGGTCACCGGACCGACCCCCCAGAGCAGCTGGACCGGCAGCGGATGTAGGAAGGCCAGCTCGCCGTCCGGCTCGACGACCAGCAGCCCGTCCGGCTTGGCCACCCGGCTGGCCACCTTGGCGAGGAACTTGGTGCGCGCGGCCCCCACCGTGATCGGCAGTCCGACCCGCCGCAGCACCTCGCGGCGCAGCCGGATGGCGATCTCGGTCGGCGTACCGCTGATCCGGTGTAGCCCACTGACGTCGAGGAATGCCTCGTCGATGGAGACCCCTTCAACCAGCGGCGTGGTGTCCCGGAAGACTTCGAAGACGGCCTTGCTGGCGGCCGAGTAGGCCGACATCCGGGGCGGCATCACCACCGCGTCGGGGCAGAGTGCGCGGGCCTCCCGGCCGCCCATCGCGGTCCGGACACCGCGACGCTTGGCCTCGTAGCTCGCGGCGAGGACCACGCCGCCGCCGACGATCACCGGCCGGCCGCGCAGCCACGGATGGTCGCGCTGCTCAACGGAGGCGTAGAAGGCGTCGAGGTCGGCGTGCAGGATCGCGGCTTCGGCCCGCATACCAGCATCTTCGCACACGTGTACGAACGCTGTCGACGGGCGGCCCGCTGCCTTCCGCGCGAACGGGACCGCCCGTCGACTGGTCAGACGATCGGCGTAGACCTGGTTCACCACGCCGGTGCTGAACACGGTGGACTCGACGAGCGTGAGCGGTACCCGCGGGTCGCCGTCCTCGAACAGCCGGCCGCCGGTACCCACCAGGATGGGGTGGACCAGCAGGCTCAGCTCGTCCACCAGCCCGGCGCGCAGCAGCGTGCGTACCAGTGTGGTGCTCCCGGTGACCAGGATGTCGCCGCCGGGCTCCGCCTTGAGGCGCGCGACCTGGGCGGCCACGTCGCCGGGCGGCAGCAGCGTGGAGTTCTTCCAACCCAGCTCGGTCAGGGTGGCCGAGACGACCACCTTGAGCGGCTTGTTCATCTGGCTGGCGACCGGGTCGTCCGCGGGCGCCTGGCCGAACGCCCCGGCGAAGCTCTGGAACGTCACCCGCCCCAGCAGCATCGTGTCGGCCCGCGCGCTGAGCGCCCAGATGGCGGCCATCATCTGCTCGTTGAGGTACGGAAAGTGCCAGGTCTCGGGCGCCTCCACGACGCCGTCGAGGGAGATGAACTCGCCAACAATGATCTTCCGCATGGTCTTCTCCTCAGGTCCGGGCCGGCCGGTCGCGCGGCCCCGCTACTGGTGCAGCGAACCGCCACGGCCTGGATCGACAAGATCCGTGAGTATTTTTGGCCGGACTGCTTTTGAGGGTTCTTGCCGGGAAAATCCTTCAGGATTCGATGCGGGTGGCGGCACGGTCGGATGTGGGTCGACCGGGTGGGCCGCGTGCGGCAGGCTGTGCCCAGGCACAGATCGAGGAGGGAGCGAGGATGCGTTTCCTGATGACGCTCAACGGTGGGGGCAGCCCACCGGACCAGGAGCTGTTCGCCGAGATGGGGCGCTACATCGAAGAGCTGACCAAAGCGGGGGTACTGCTGGCAACCGGCGGACTGGACCCGAAGGGTACCCACGTGGTCGCCTCGGGTGGCCAGATGACCCTGACCGACGGCCCCTACGCCGAGGCCAAGGAGACCATCGTCAGCTTCGCCCTGCTGGAGGTGCGCTCCCAGGCGGAGGCGATCGAGTTGTCCAGGCGCTTCTGGCAGCTGATCGGCGACGGTGAGGGTGACATCCGCCAGGTCTACGGCCCGGACGACTCCTGAGGCCACCCCGGTGACGCAGCCTGACGCGGTACGCCCGGCCGACCTGCGCAGCGGTACCGACGTGCACGCCGCGATCGAGGCGGTGTGGCGGCTGGAGTCCGCGCGCCTCATCGCCGGGCTGACCCGGCTGGTACGCGACGTCGGGCTGGCTGAGGAGTTGGCCCAGGACGCACTGGTGACCGCGGTGGAGCAGTGGCCGACATCGGGGATCCCGGACAACCCGGGTGGCTGGCTGATGCTCACCGCCAAGCATCGGGCCATCGACCGGCTGCGCCGCAACGACGTACTGGAGCGCAAGCTCGGGCAGCTCGGACACGAGTACGCCGACCGCCAGCGCAGCGAGCTCTTCAACGGGGTAGCCGAGTTCGACGCGGTACTCGAGCCGGACGAGATCGGTGACGACCTGCTCCGGCTGATCTTCATCAGCTGCCATCCGGTACTGCCCCAGCAGTCTCAGGTCGCGCTGGCGCTGCGCCTGCTCGGCGGTCTCACCACCGAGGAGATCGCCCGGGCGTGGCTGGCGGCCGAGGCGGCGGTGGCACAGCGCATCGTCCGAGCCAAGCGGACGCTGGCGGAGAAGCAGGTGCCGTTCGAGCTGCCGCCACCCGCCGAGCGGTCGGAGCGGCTCGCCGCCGTACTGGCGGTTGTCTACCTGATCTTCAATGAGGGGTACGCGGCCACGGCGGGCGACGACTGGCTACGCCCGGAGCTGTGCCAGGAGGCGCTGCGACTGGGCCGGCTCCTCGCCGAACTGGCGCCCGAAGAGCCGGAGGTGCACGGGCTGGTCGCGCTCATGGAGATCCAGGCGTCACGCACCCGTGCCCGGGTCGACCGGGACGGCCACCCGATCCCGCTGCTCGAACAGAACCGGGGCCGGTGGGATCCGCTGCTCATCCGGCGTGGCTTCACTGCCCTGCTGCGCGCCCGCCAGCTCGGCCGCCCGGCCGGCCCGTACGTACTGCAGGCGGCCATCGCCGCGTGTCACGCACAGGCCCGGTCGGCCGCGGAGACCGACTGGCCGGCCATCGCCACCCTCTACGAGACGCTCGGCACCATCGCTCCGTCGCCGGTCGTCGAGCTGAACCGGGCCGTCGCCGTCGGGATGGCCTTCGGGCCGGCCGAGGGGCTCCGCCTGGTTGACGCGCTCGCCGGACAGCCGGCGCTGGCCGGGTACCACCGGGTGGCCAGCGTGCGGGGCGACCTGCTCGACCGGCTGGGCCGGCACGCGGAGGCGCGTGCCGAGTTCAGTCGGGCACTGGCGCTCACCACCAACGTCCGTGAGCAGGCGGTACTGCGCGAACGGGCACAGGGCGACGAGGCCGGTCCGGATCTTGTGGGGGCGGGCTGAGGTGCGGAATACCGCCGGAGGGCAGGGCGTTCTGCTGGCGACGGTACCCCTGGAGGGTATCCGGCAGAGGGAGTGGCGAGATGAAGGTACGCAGTTCTGTCCGGTCGCTGAAGAACCGCCCCGGCTCGGTGGTGGTGCGCCGCGACGGGAAGATTCTCGTGATCAACAAGCTGAACCGGCGCTGGAACGCCCGCCAGGGCTGACCCGGCCGGTTGGCGGGCGGTGGCCGTGACGGCTCCCGATCGTGGGATACCCGCGGCCATCGCCGCCCGCCACGGCATCGCACCCGAGCAGGTCGTCCCCGTACCCGGCGGCGAGGCCAGTCACGCCTACCTGCTCGGGGAGGCGCTGTTTCTGCGCATCGCCCGCCCGGGCGCACAGTTCGCGGCCGACCTGCGCACCGAGGCCGCCGTGGTACCGCTCGCGCGCGAAGTCGGCGTCCGTACCCCCGAGATCCTCGATTCTGGTGACGACCACACGCTGACCGACCGGCCATGGCTGATCACCCGCCGACTGGCCGGCACCGACCTGGCCCAGCTCGACCAGGCCCCGCTCGCCCAAGCCCCGCTCGCCCAAGCCCCGCTCGACCAAGGTCAGCTCGGGCAAGCCCACAACCTGTCGGGCGGTTGGCGGGAGTCGATCCTCGTCGAACTGGGCCGCGACCTCGCCCACCTGCACGGGATCACGCCGACCGCACTCCACGGACCGCCGCACACACCACCGCAGAGGTTAGGCATCGGGCCGGGTCGGAGCGTCGGGGTGGCCCAGCAACCAGCCGGAGCGCCGGATCGGCTCGCAGGGCTGCCGCACTTCACCCCGGGCGATCCCCTAAATCGGATCACGCTGCTGGCCGGCGACGGCTACCTCGATCCGCAGACTGCCCGCTGGCTGCGGCGCTGGACCGGACGGCTCGCCGACGAGCTGCCCGGTGGTGACCCCGAGGTACTCGTCCACGGCGACATCGCGGCCCAGAACATCCTGGTGGATCCGGCCACCGGAGCACTCGAGGGAGTGGTGGACTGGGGCGACGCGGGCTGGGGCGACCCGGCTGTCGAGTTCGCCAAGCTCCGGCTCGCAGACGTGGTACCGGTGCTGCGCGGCTACCGGACTCATGCGCCGGCAGGCAACTGGGAGGCGCGCATCCTCGGGTACCACCTGGATTGGGCACTGGCTCGGCTCGTCGATTCTCAGCCTCGGCCCGGCGCCCGGCACTGGACGGCGCCGCCGCCCAGCCGGATTCTCGAACTGCTCCGGTTCTTCGCCAGCGATCCCCCCGAACCGTGGCGCTCCCTCGGCCCGCCGAGCTAGGGGGCGTGCTGGTCGCCGGCCCAGCGCAACGTGGCGCCCGGCGCCCGATGCCAGGCACTCGGCCACCCGGTGCCCAGCACCCGGCACGCGACGCCCAGCACCCGGCACGCGACGCCCAGCACCCGGCACGCGACGCCCAGCACCCGGCACGCGACGCCCGGCACCCGATGCCCGGCATCCGGCGTGCCGGACGCGGTGCGCGGTGCGCGGCGTCAGGCGCGGCAACGGCGACCGAGGGGCCCAGCGGTTTTCTGTAATCCCCAGGTCAGCACGGGGTCTCCCATCCAGTGACGGCTATCCGGCTGCGTCGGCCGGGTAGCGTACGTGCCCGAAGGGGAGGAACACCTCATGGATCCAGCAGGTCGCGGCGGACCCGACAGTGCCCTCGTGCTCGCCGCCCGCGACGGCGATCCGCGGGCACTGGACGCGCTGGTCGCCGACTCGCTGCCGCTGGTGTACAACATCGTCGGCCGCGCCCTCAACGGGCACGCGGACACCGACGATGTGGTGCAGGAGACGCTGCTACGGATGGTCCGGCACCTCTCCGAACTCCGTGACCCGTACGCGTTCCGGTCCTGGCTGGTGGCGATCACCGTGCGGCAGGTACGCGACCAGGAGAACCGCCGGTACGCGGCGCTGCGCCGCAACACCGACCTGGATGACGCCAATGAGGTACCCGCCCACACCATGGACTTCGCCGAGCTGACCATCCTGCGGCTCGGCCTGACCGACCAGCGCCGCGAGGTTGCCGAGGCGACCCGGTGGCTGGATGCCGACGACCGTTCGCTGCTCGCACTGTGGTGGCTGGAGGAGGCCGGGGCGCTCGGCCGGGCTGACCTCGCACACGCACTGGAGCTGTCCACCCAGCATGCGGCGGTCAAGGTCAACCGGATGAAGGAGCAGATGAGCGCGGCGCGGGCGGTGGTACGGGCGCTGCGGGCGCAGCCGCGCTGTCCCGACCTGGCGGCTGCGGTACGTACCTGGGACGGCGAGCCGAGTCCGTTGTGGCGCAAGCGATTCGCCCGACACGTTCGGGAGTGTGCACTGTGCGACCGGCGTACCTTCGGCCTGCTGCCGATGGAGCGGCTGCTGGCCGGCGCGGCGCTGGTGCCGGTACCCGCGGCACTGACCGGGAAGATCACCGGCGGCGGTACCGGCCTCGGCGGCGGCCACCTCGGGAGCAGCGGCCAGCCCGGCGGAGGCGGCCAGCCCGGCGGAGGCGGCCAGCCCGGTAGTGGCCAACCTGGGGGCGGCCAACCCGGCGGGGGCCACTCAGGTGGAGGTCAGCCGGGCACCGGGCACCCAGGCAGCGGCGGGCACCCGGGTGGCGGGGTGCACTCGGTGGGCGGTGGCCAGCCAGCCGTGCCGACCGATGGCGGTACCACAGGTGGCGCGCACGCGGCCTCGGCGAAGGCGGTCGGCGGCAAGACGGTTGCCACCAAGACGGTTGCTGCCAAGGCTGTTGCCACCAAGACGGCGGCCGGTGGCCTGTTCGGCGGCTGGTCGGGTGCGCTGGGCGTGGCCGGCGTGGTGGCCACTGTGATCACCGCGGCCATCGTCGTGGTCAGCCTGAATCAGGCGCCGGAGCCGGCGAACGCCGGGGGACCGGAGCCGACGGGTACCCGCATCGCGGCCAGCCCGTCACCCAGCCTGACTTCGGCCAGCCCGTCGGCGTCCCCGAGTCCGAGCCTGAGCCCGAGCAGCAAGGCCGCCGCGGTACCGGCCACGCCGGCCACCTCCAGCCGCAAGGGCGTGAGCGTGTGGGGCTTCACCGGCGTCGACCAGGCGCTCGTCAACTCCGGTGCACGCTGGTACTACACCTGGGCCACCGGACACAGTGGAGTCAGTACCCCCAAGGGTGTTGATTTCGTCCCGATGATCTGGGGCAGCGGCAGCGTCACCAGTTCATCGCTCAACCAGGCCAAGGCGGCTGGCAGCAAGTACCTGCTCGGCTTCAACGAGCCGGACATGAGCGGCCAGGCGAACATGACGGTTGACCAGGCCCTCGCGCTGTGGCCGCAGCTGATGGCGACCGGGCTCACGCTCGGCAGCCCGTCGGTGGCGTACGGCGGGGACACCGCGGGCGGCTGGCTGGACCGGTTCATGAGCGGGGCGGCGACCAAGGGCTACCGGGTCGACTTCATCACGCTGCACTGGTACGGCGGGGACTTCGTCACTGCCAACGCGGTGAACCAGTTGAAGTCCTACATCCAGGCGGTCTACAACCGTTACCACAAGCCGATCTGGCTCACCGAGTACGCCCTGATCGACTTCTCGAACGGTACCCGCTTCCCGACCCAGGCCCAGCAGGCCGCGTTCTGCACCGCCTCGATCGCCATGCTGGACAGCCTGTCCTACCTGCAGCGCTATGCCTGGTTCGCACTCCCAGCCAGCGACACCAAGGACAGCACCGGGCTGTACAAGAGTGGCCCGACCGCCACCGCCGTCGGTACCGCCTTCGCCGCCGCGCACTGAGCCGGCCACAAACGAGCAGGAAGCGCGGTATCACCGGCGGTATCATTGAGCGCATGCCGATGACGCTGCGACTGACCGACGACGAGGCGGATGCGCTGCGCCGCCGGGCGGCGCTGGAGCGCCGGTCCATGCAGGACGTGGCCCGGCAGGCGATCCGCGAGTACGTCGAGGGGCACAGCCGGGCCGAGTTGCTGGACGGGGTGCTCGACGAGGAGTTGCCACGCTACGCGGAGGCGCTGCGCCGGCTCGGCGAATGATCTACCTGACCCTGCCCGAGCTCCTGATCGTGGCGTCCCGGGCAATCGGGTTCGAGCCGGCGATCCGGGACCCGGGACTGCTGGAGTCGGCGCTGGCCCGGCCCCGGACCACCGTGTTCGGCAACGACGCGTACCCGACGCTGGACGAGAAGGCCGCCGCGCTGCTGCACTCGCTGGCCCGCAACCACGCCCTGGTCGACGGCAACAAGCGGCTCGCGCTCGGCGGCCTGATCGCCTTCTACGGGCTCAACGGCCGGCGCCTGACGCTCACCAACGACGAGGCGTACGACCTGGTCATCGCGGTCGCCGCCGGCCAGCTGGACGCGGTCGAGGGGATCGCCGTCCGGCTGGCCACCGCCACCGAAGCGCGCCGCTGACGCATCAGCCAGCAGCCGATCAAGGCAGCGGCGACCGGCTACTCAGGCAGCAGTTCGCCGCCGGAGCGCAATCCGTCCAGCAGCGCCGGGTTCTGCCGGATCAGCTCGGCGAGCTTGGCGGCGCTGCGGTTGGGTCGGACGGCGCCGCCGGCCGGGGCTTCGCTCGGCACACTCGCCTGTACGGCGCCGTCCCGGAAGCTCAGCTCGGCGGTCACCGGGCCAGTGGACTCGGCGACAGTCAGCGTCACCGAGCCCGCCCCGCGCCGGTGCAGAATCGCCGTCACCGCGCGTACCACCTCGTCCAACAGTGGCTCCTGGCCACCGGAGGCCTCATGGGTGAGCTGCCGACGTACCTCGTCCCAGCGCTCCAGCCGGGCGAGCGCGTCATCCAGTTCGCCTCGCATCGTTCCCTCTCCCCGAGATTGTCCTCGCCCGACCACGTTGCACCGCGAGCACCCGTCATGCCACGTCGTACCGTCAGCCCGCCGAGCCGGCCCGGGTCTGGGTCGCCCTGGCCAGTGCCCGGTCGAGTACCACCAGCAGAGCATCCCGTACCGACAGTTTGTCGCGCGCGTCGAAGGCGATCACCGGCGTCTGCTCGTCGACGGCGAGTGCCCAGCGCACATCGTCCAACGAGTGGGCCAGCCGCCCGTTGAAGGTGTTCACCCCGACGGCGAACGGCACGCCGGCCCGCTCGAAGAAGTCCACGGCCGGGTGGCAGTCGTCCAGCCGGGCACTGTCGACCACGACCAGTGCACCGAGCGCACCCCGGGCCAGGTCGTCCCACATGAACGTGAAACGGTTCTGGCCGGGGGTACCGAAGAGGTAGAGCTTGAGGCTCTTGTCGATGGTCACACAGCCGAAGTCCATCGCGACCGTGGTGCTGGTCTTGGCCTTGGCCGTCCCCGGATCGTCGACCCCGACGCCGGCGGAGGTCATCTCCGCCTCGGTGGTCAATGGGGAGATCTCGGATATCGCCCCGACGGTGGTGGTCTTGCCTACCCCGAAGCCGCCGGCAATCACGATTTTGACCGGTACAGGCGGCTTGCGGGGCTCGGTCCTCTTCGGTACGAAGGTGGCCGACGGCGGCGGTCCGTTAAGCGATCGCACGGAGTCCACGCATCACTCTCAAAATCAGATCGGAATCGACAGAGCTGGCGATGTCGAGCGAGTACACGTCGACGTAGCCGGCGGCGTGCAGGTCGCCGACGAGCACCTTGGTGACGCCCAGGTGCAGGTGCAGGGTGGCGGAGATCTCGGCGACCGACATGGGTTCGGCGCACAGCGTCACTATCGCGCCGAGCTCCCGGGTCAGCCGGATCGGGTTGGATTCGGAGTAGTCGGTACGGGTGGTGACCTGCGACTCGACCTCGAAGTCGTAGCCCTGGCCGGGTACCCGGCCGGAGGTCAGGATGAACGGTCGGAGGCTCTGGCCACTCTGGTCGGCCCCGACCGGCGCCGCTGCAGCAGGCGCCGCACCGGCCAGGTACGGCCGGATCCGGGCGGGCCCGGAGGGACCCGTCCACTCGTCATCCGACCGCCGGTTCACTGCTGGACGGCGTTCTTCAACTCGATGATCAGTCGCGGCGTCAGCGCACCGCCGGCCTTGTTGGCGAAGAGGGTCATCTCGTAGGCCACCGCGCCCAGATTGGCCGAGCGGTCGGCGATCACCCCGAGGACGGAGCCCGCACTGATCGAGGTGATCAGCAGGTACCCCTCGGCCATGTCGACGATGACCCGGTTCAGTGCGCCCAGGCTGTACCAGGCGGCGGCTCCGCCGGACAGGCTGGTGATGCCGGAGACCACAGCCGCCAGCCGCTCGGCGTTGGGCCGGTCACGGATCCGGGACATCGCCATCGGCAGTCCGTCGGAGGAGACGGCGATCGCCTCCACCACACCGGCTGTGCCCGCGGTGAAGGAGTCCAGCAGCCAGTTGAAGCTCTGCGCCTCGGGACTGAGCCGTAGCCCGTCCGGTGGGCCGAAACGTTCAGCGCTGTGCGAGGGGTACGGAGTCGTCATCGTGTCGGTCCTTCTTCGCGCGGGTTGCTGTTATGACGCACCTCGCTGAGTGCGCGGAAGATGCCGGCCTCGAACTGCTCCACGAGATCACGCACCTCCCCTGGGTCGGCCTGTTGGCCGCTGAGGTTGGCAGTGGGGAACTGGCTGTCGCCGCGCGCCTGGTCCAGGGCGACGCCCGGGATCCGGCGGTGCAGCGGTGCGCCACCGGCCGGGGCCGGCAGACGGGCGGGGGGCGCGGCCGGCTCGGGGCTGGCCCAGGCCGCGGGCGCCGGCTCTGGGGCCGGCCAGGCGGGCGGCACGGGCGCGGGCGGCGGTGGTGCCGGCGGGGTAGGTCGGGCCACCGGTGGGCTCGGCTGCATTGGTGGGCTCGGCTGCATTGGTGGTACCGGCTGCATTGGTGGTACCGGTGGCATCGGCTGGGCCGGTGGCGGTCGGTGGTACGCCGTGGCTGGTACCGCCGCTGTCCCGCTCGCCCCGTTGATCGGCCGTACATTCCCGGGCTGCACACTGGCTGGCTGTAGGTTGCTGGGCTGCACGTTGGCGGGCTGTGCCGGGGGCCACGCGGGGGGTACCGGCGCGGCCGGCGGCGCCTCCGGTGGACTGGCCGGTACGGCCGACAGCGCCAGCGGCTCCACGGTCTCGATCACGTCCAGGGCGCGCTGCCTTGGTACGAAAGCGTTCCAGGCACTCGCGGTGCGTACCGACTCGATCGCCCGGCTGACCACCTCGGCCGGCGACTCCAGCTCGGCGTTGACCACCGTCGCCCGGGCCACCACCCGACCGGTCACCACGGTCGGCGGCGGACTGGCCGGGACCGACGGCATGCTGGCCAGCAGCATCGGCTGGATCATCAGCTCGGGCGGCAGCTGGACGGTCGCGGTGACCCCGCCGCCGGCCGTGGAGAGCAGCGCCACCGCCATGTTGTGCCGGCGGCTGAGCCGGCCGACCACGAAGAGTCCGAGCACCTCGGTTGGGGCGAGGTCGAGCCGCTCACGCCGGTCCAGCCGGGCATTCTCGTCGGCCAGCCGCTCGGGCGTGAGGCCGAGGCCGTGGTCCACCACGGAGAGCCGGGCCGCGCCGTGCGGCAGCGGCTGGCCGAAGACGGTGACCCGGGTGTGCGGCGGGGAGAACGCGGTGGCGTTCTCCATCAGCTCGGCGAGCACCAGGACGAGGTCGCTGACGGCCGCGGGGGCGATCACCAGATCGGCGGGTACCTCGATGTCCACCCGCGTGTAGTCCTCGATCTCACCGAGCGCCAGCCGCACGATGTCGGCCAGTGGCAGCGGGTTGACGTGCGCGTTCGCCCCTTCGCCGCCGGAGAGTACGACCAGGCTCTGCGCGTTGCGGCGCAGCCGGCTGGACACGTGGTCGAGCCGGTAGAGCTGCTGCAGCCGGTTGGCGTCAGTCTCCTCCCGCTCCAGCCAGTCGATGAGCGCGATCTGCCGGGCGACCAGGTTCTGGGTACGCCGGCCGACGTGGCCGAACATCTGCGCCACGTTGCGCCGGCTGACCGCCTGCCGCTCGACCAGCTGCACAGCGGTGCCCTGTACCTCCTCGAACGCCCGGGCCAGGTCACCGATCTCGTCGTTGGCGCCGACGTCGACCGGGTCGAGGTGGACCACGCTGCTGCTCTCCACCTCGTCGTCGGCGACCCGGACCAGTTCGGCCTGGGCCACCTTGGCGACTCGTTCGGCGGAGGCGGTAAGGCGGGTGAGCGGGCGTACCACCGCGCGGGCCACGGCCGTGGAGAGCAGCCCGACCAGGATCAGCACGATGAGTACCACGGCCCCGACGCTGTACGCGCCGACCAGGGCGGAGTTCTTCTGCTTGTTGACCGTCTGGGTCACGTCGTCGCTGATCTTCGTTTCGATGCGCAGACCGGACCGGATGAAGTCCTGCAGGCTCGGGAAGATCTGGTACAGCGGGAAGTTGACCAGCATCGGCCGCGGGTCGGAGCCTGGCGCGTAGGTGACCGTACCGAGCGTCGTGGACAGCTGGGTCTGTAGCTGGTTGTAGAGCGCGACCTGCGCCGGCGTGCAGAACGTTGAGAACCGGGCGACCTGCGTCAGGATCGCGGTCAGGGTCGCTTCGTAGGTGATGAACAGGCCCGGTTCGGCCGGGTTGTTCGCAAGCAGCACCAGCATCGCCGCCGCGGAACTGATCCCCTCGTCGGCGCGCAGTACCGCGTCGAGACCGACCACCTGGCTGCCGGCGGCGGTTCCCACGTCCACGCCGCGCTCCAGGTGCAGTGCGTCGATCAGGCCGGTGATCTGGGTCTCGTAGTCGCCGATCACCTGGGACCAGACCGGCTGGCCGGTGAGGATCGCGTCCCGGGTGGCGCCGAGGTTGCTGACCTGGCCGAGTACCACCCGGACGTCCGGGCTCAGCGTGCCCGCCGAGCCGGAGAGCAGTTTGGACACCAGGGTGTTGACCGAGTCGATCTGGTTCTCCAGCGTGGGCCGGTCGACCTGGTTGATCCGGTATCCGACGGCCAGCAGCCGTTCGAGCTGCATCTCCTGGACCAGGCTGCCGATCGCCGAAGCCACCTCGACCGAGCGGGCGATCGAAGCGGCCCGGTTGGCCACCTTTGCCCGGTCGTAGACCACCGGCCCGGCCAGCGCGAGCAGCGCAAGCAGCGGAATCGTCACGAGAAGTGCGATCTTCCCGCGGATCCGGGTTCGACTGAGAAAGATGGCGCCGCTCCATCCCGTGCGGGCGGAGTGAGGGGGCTCCGCCGAGGTCGATCGTCCGCCAGCCACCATCCTCGTCAATACGACGCGGTGAACGCTGTGTTACAGCCGATGGATAGCGCACTTGGGGCGGACATTAATGGAGCAAAGCCCGTCGCTCCGTCCGTCGAACGGACAGCAGTTTGCGGATAGCGACAACGTTACGTTTCCGTTATGAGAGCGCTTACATCAGGTAGCTTGGCGACCCCGGTTGGTGAACAGCTCAGGTGGATCCGGGTGCTGTCGGTAGCCTGCGGGTGCCGTAGCGCCGCTACGGTACGCCACTGACGAAGAAGGCCAGGTCATGCAGTACCCGCACGTGCGTACGTTCCACCCGCGCCGGGGCCGGATGGGGCCCCGGCAGCACGCCACCCTGGAGCGGCTGGGCGACCGGCTGAGTGTCACGGTGCCGGACGGGCCCGGCGCGGCGCTGGACCCGACCGAGTTGTTCGGCCGCTCGGCACCGCTGGTACTGGAGATCGGCTCCGGCATGGGCGAGGCGACGCTGGCCCAGGCGGCCGCCGACCCGGAGCGGAGCTACCTCGCGGTCGAGATCCATACACCCGGCATCGCCAGCCTGCTGTCCCAGGTGGAGGCGGACGGGCTGGACAACGTACGCGTGGTGCGGGGCGACGCGCTGGAGTTGCTGCGGTACCGGCTCGCCCCGGCCAGCCTCGCCGAGATCCACGTGTACTTCCCGGACCCGTGGCCCAAAGCCCGCCACCACAAGCGCCGGATCATCCAGCCGGCCCACACGGCGCTGCTGGCCGGTGCGCTGGTCCCCGGTGGCCTGCTGCACTGCGCCACCGACTGGCCCGAGTACGCCGCCGCCATGCTTGCCGCCCTGACCGCCGAGCCGCTGCTGGTGAACACCGCGGACGGGCTTGCCCCGCGCCCGGTGGGCCGCCCGTTGACGCGGTTCGAACAGCGCGGGCTGGCGGCCGGGCGACCAATCGCCGACCTGGTGTTCCAGCGCCGGGCCCAGTGACGCCAGCCAGGCAAGTGACGCCAGCCGGGTGGTGGATCCCGCGCTGCGTACCAATGTGGTCGACTGGCGACTGAGGGTGGGCGTACGGCTGGCGTCGCCCACCCTCACCCTCGTCCGGTACTGGAACGGTGCAGCCGGAGCGGGATCAGCCCAGCCCGTCGGGGCGGACCGTCAGCGTGATCGGCTGGTTGGCCGGTACCGCCGTCCCCGGCTTGACCGACTGGTCGGTGACGATGCCACCGTCGGACAGCTGGACTCCGGTCTTGCCGTTTGTCAGCGTGACCGTACCGGTGAGGCCGGCGTCCTGCAGATGCTGCAGCGCAACACTTGTCGGCAGGCCGCGTACGTCCGGCACGATCACGGTCCCGGCCAGCGGGCTGGGTGACGGGCCGCCGGCGCCCGCCGAGCTACTCGCACTCGGGCTCGCCCCGGTACCGCCGCCGCCCGCCGCACCGCTGCCGCTCGCGGACACCGTGGGGCTCGCGGACGCTGTGGCGCTCGCGGAACCGGCGCCGGTTGCCGCCGGGCTCGGGGTGGGCGTGACAGCCGGCGCCGAACTTGTCGGCGACTGCTTGTCGTGGTGGCGATCGAAGTAGAAGAGCGCCCCGCCGCCGCAGCAGAGCAACAGCAGCAGGAGCAGCAACAGCAGTAGCAGCCAGCGTTTGCGCTTGGGCTTCTCCTCCTCGGGCGGTGCCTGAGCCGGTGGCGGTACGGCTGCGGGGGCTGGTGGCGGTACGGCGGCGGGGGCCGGCGGCTGCGCTGCCGCGGGCGCCGGCGGCTGAGTGGCGGGCGCAGCCGGTGGTGGGGGTGGCGGCGGAGGGCCGGCAGGGGCTGGCGGCGGTGCGTAGTCGGGGCCGCTGCCCGCGCTGTCGGCACCGTCCTCCGGGGCGGCTCCGGACGAGCGCAACGCGCCGCTCGCCGACGGTGCCGCCGGCCCATCGGGGGCATATTCGCCGGATCCGGCCGGGGTCGGGGCTCCGGGGCTGCTGGGTTCGGGTTCAGGAGGAGTGCGGTAGGGGTCCGACACGGGAGCCTCTCACGGAGAAGGAGCGCTGCTGCGCACCCGGACATGATGGCTTCCGCTTAGAACAGATGTCTAGCCGTACGGGCATGTGCGGGCGGTTCGGGTGCCGCCGATCGGCCGACCGCGCGCCCGTACCCGCCGTTCCGGTCAGCTGACCGGTACCACGGTGTCGGTACCGCCCGCCGTGACGAGTACCGCCGTGGCGTCCGCGGGTACCAGCGCGGCATCGTGCCGGCCACCCAGCCACGGACCGGTACCGACGCGGTAGCGCAGGTACGCGGCTGCCCGGGCGGCCACATAGCCCTGTCCACTGGGGAGTCTCACGAGCACCGGCAACGCAGCCGCCTTGTCCACCAGCCCCACGTAGCCGAACCGGGTCGCGCCGGCCGGGGTACGCAGGCCGTACCAGACGAACGCCGGGTCGCCGTCGATCTGCCCGTCGCTGACCGTCACGTGGCTGCCGTCCGGCGTGGTTCCGCAGGCCGCCCACTCCTCGCTGGCCAGCTCCGCCGAGCTGAGCGGGTCGTGGAACGGGGTGGTCTGCCAGTCACCGGTCCAGTTGTCGACACAGTTCGCCGGATCCGGCTTGCCGCCCTGGTCGGGTCCGTCCAGGTTGTACAGTCCCCAGAACAGCCGCCCGTCCGGGCGCACCCGCGACGGGAACGCCTGGAACGCGTACGGGGTGGGTGTCGCGCTCACGTTGGCCAGGTACAGCGTCTGCCCCTTGGCGTACGGTGCCTCGGCGATCACCGCGGCTCCCTGGTCAGCGCGGGGCGGTACGGGCACGATCGCCACGCCGTTCGTGAAGTGCAGTGCCTGCCATTCCCGCGTGATGCTGCCGTCCGGCTGGTAGTCACGGCGCAGCGACAGGCCGACCGGTACCCCCGGGTCGAAGGCGACCAACTCGGAGCGGTCGCCGCCGACGAACACCCCGGCGGTGTTGCCGATGAACGGCTCCGGCAGGAACAGTGACTCGTCGAGCGAGCGGGAAACCACCTCGACGACGGCCGGCCGGCCATGGCTGTCGCACAGGTAGCCGACCACCACCACGGGGCGCGTCGCCCCGTCCTCGCGCACCGTCGCCAGCTGCGCGATGACCGCGACCCGGCCGGCCGGGGTACTGAGTGCCCAGCTCAGGTGGGTGGCGCCCAACGAGGCCGCCGGGTACTCCCGGTCCTGCTGCCAGTGCCCGGTCCAGTTCTGCCAAGCCGCGAGGACCGCCTGCCGGTACCCGTCGTCGCCGGCCAGGTCGCCCCGGGTCGGCTCGTCGAAGCCGGGGACCGGGGCCAGTGGCGCGGCCGGTGCCGGGCCGGTGCGTAGCAGTACGCCGGCGCCTACCAGCGTCATGACCAGGGCGGCCGCGGTCAGTACGCCGATCCGCCGGTGCCGGCGCCGCCGTGCGGTACCCCCCTGGCGTACCCGGTCGATCAGCTCCGGAGCCGGCTGCAGGTCGAGCGCGGCCGCGCTGAGGATGGTGCGGACGTCGGCTTGGTCGAGGCTCATCGGATGCTCCCGGATGGTGACGTGACTGGGTAGGAGACGGCGGCCAGCCGGATCGGCGGCGGCGGCGCTCCCCGAGCCGGCGCACTGACAGCGGCGGGTGGCGGAGCGGCAGGCGGCGGGGCGATGTCGAAGGTCGGGCCGAGCGCCACCCGGAGCCGGGCGAGGCCGCGCGCGCCGTGGCTCTTCACGCTCCCGACCGAGCAGCCCAGCAACTCGGCGACATCGGCCTCGCTCAGGTCGTCGAAGTAGCGCAGTACCACCACGGCGCGCTGCTGCCGGGAAAGTTGCCGGAGCGCGTC
Organism: uncultured Actinomycetota bacterium; assembly: GCA_963850915.1. Lineage (GTDB taxonomy): Bacteria > Actinomycetota > Actinomycetes > Mycobacteriales > Micromonosporaceae > CAVTWH01. Next base: position 120,120 of record CAWKND010000013.1, on the reverse strand, counting down.
ACCGACCACCGCGCGTACCGTCACCGCGCCGGCGTGGTCCGGGCGGCTCGGCTGGTACGACTCGGGGAGCGCCGTCTCCGGCCGGCGCCCCCGGCTGCGCCACCGGCTGGTCGCGCCGTTGACGAGTGCCCGCCGGGCGTACGCCTCGGGGGAGCCGGAGATCCGTGACCACTTGGCGTACACCCGCTCCAGCGTGTCCTGCAGCAGGTCCTCGGCGGCGTGCCGGTCGCCGGTGAGCAGGTACGCCGTGCGTAGCAGCGCGGCTGCCCGGCCCCGGACAAACTCGTCGAAGTCCGAACCTGGTTCGTGTGCCACGCGACCCCCCGTTGGTCGTACCCGTCGCATGTGTAGACGCCGCACTGGGGCCCGAAGGTTGTCAGCGGCGCCCGCTCATTGACGCGTCTCTACGCGTGTGTGAATCTGTCCACGGCGACCGGCGCCGGGAGATGAAGGGCAGCTCCCGTGCACAGGTGGTGTACCCCAGCGGCGATGTCGCGCGGCGGGGCGGCACCACCGCAGACCGTCGTCCCCCCGTTTCAGGGAGCCCTTGATGCGCAAGAAAATCGCCACCATGTTCGCGGCGGTGGTACTCGCCGCGGCGGGCGCCGTCGCGGTGCAGGTGGCCACCGGTGCCACGCCGGCCGGCGCGGCCGCGGCCGATCCGTACACCTTCAAAAATGTCCAGATCGCCGGCGGCGGCTTCGTCCCCGGCATCATTTTCAACCAAACCAAACAAAATCTGATCTATGCGCGTACCGACATCGGCGGCGCCTACCGCTGGGACCAGACCAACTCGAAGTGGATCCCGCTGCTGGACTGGGTCGGCTTCGACAACTGGGGCTACAACGGCGTGGTCAGCCTGGCCACCGACCCGGTCGACACCAACAAGGTGTACGTGGCCGCGGGCATGTACACGAACAGCTGGGATCCCAACAACGGCGCCGTTTTGCGCTCGTCAGACCAGGGGGCGACCTGGGCGGTCTCGCCGCTGCCGTTCAAGCTCGGCGGCAACATGCCGGGCCGGGGGATGGGTGAGCGGCTGGCCATCGACCCCAACAAGGACAGCATCCTGTACCTCGGCGCGCCCAGCGGCAACGGCCTGTGGCGCAGTACCGACTCCGGCGTCACCTGGGCAAAGGTGACCGCCTTCCCGAATCCGGGCAACTACGTCGCGACCCCGGGCGACGCCTACAACGGCGACAACCAGGGTGTCGTGTGGGTGACCTTCGACAAGACCAGTGCCGCGGCGGGCGCCACCACGCAGACCATCTACGTGGGCGTGGCGGACAAGAACAACACCGTGTACCGGTCCACCGACGGCGGCGTGACCTGGGCGGCGGTACCGGGTACGCCGACCGGGTACATCGCGCACAAGGGGGTACTGGACACCGTCAACCACTACCTCTACATCGCTACCAGTGACACCGGCGGCCCGTACGACGGTGCCAAGGGTGACGTCTGGCGGCTGTCCACCACGACCGGTACCTGGACGCAGATCAGCCCGATCCCGTCGAGCAGCACGGACGACTACTTCGGCTACTCGGGCCTGACCATCGACCGGCAGCACCCCGGCACCATCATGGTCGCCACCCAGGTCTCCTGGTGGCCGGACATGATCCTGTTCCGCAGTACCGACTCCGGCGCCACCTGGACCCGGATCTGGGACTTCACCAGCTACCCCAACCGCAGCAACCGCTACACCCAGGACATCTCGTCGGTACCGTGGCTCACCTTCGGCGGCAACCCGTCGCCGCCCGAGACCGCCCCGAAGCTGGGCTGGATGAACGAGTCGGTGGAGATCGACCCGTTCAACTCCGACCGGATGATGTACGGCACCGGCGCCACCCTGTTCGGTACCACCAACCTGACCAACTGGGACAAGGGCACCACGTTCACCATCAAGCCCATGGTCACCGGGCTGGAGGAGACGGCGGCACTCGACCTGATCAGCCCACCCACCGGTGCGCCACTGATCAGTGCGCTCGGTGACATCGGCGGGTTCAAGCACACCAACCTCGACGCGGTCCCCGCGATGATGTTCACCCAGCCCGTCTTCACGAGTACCACCAGCCTCGACTACGCCGAGCTGAACTCCAGCGTGATGGTACGGGCCGGCAACTTCACCGACTCGGACCGGCCGAACGACAGCCACGTGGCGTTCTCCACCGACGGTGGCAGCAACTGGTTCCAGGGCACCGAGCCATCGGGGATCAACACCGGCGGGACAGTCGCCGCGTCGGCGGACGGCAGCCGGTTCGTCTGGGCACCGGGTGACGCCGGTCAGCAGGTGGTCTACTCGGTCGGCTTCGGCAACTCGTGGACCGCGTCCACGGGGGTACCGGCGAACGCCGAGGTGGAGTCCGACCGGGTGAACTCGCAGAAGTTCTACGCCTTCTCGGCCGGCAAGTTCTACGCCAGTACCAACGGCGGCGCCTCCTTCACCGCGACCGCGGCCACCGGCCTGCCCCTCACCGGTACGTTCAAGGCCGTCCCCGGGCACGAGGGGGACATCTGGCTGGCGGGTGGCGTCAGCACCGGCACGTACGGGCTGTGGCACTCCACCAACGGCGGGGCCAGCTTCACCCAGTCGAGCAACGTGCAGCAGGCCGACAACATCGGCTTCGGCAAGGCGGCACCGGGGCAGTCCTACCCGGCGCTGTACACCGTCGCCAAGATTGACAACGTGCGTGGCGTGTTCCGCTCGGACAACGGCGGGGCCAGCTGGGTACGCATCAACGACGACCAGCACCAGTACGGCAACATCGGTGGCGCGATCACCGGTGACCCGCGCATCTACGGCCGGGTCTACATCGGTACCAACGGGCGCGGCATCATCTACGGCGATCGGCAGAGCAGTACCCCGCCGTCGGTGTCCCCGAGCCCGTCCGGGTCATCGGCGAGCGCCTCGCCGTCGGCTTCACCATCCCGGAGCGCGTCAGCGAGCGCGAGCCCCAGTGTCAGCCCGAGCCGGAGTGCCAGCGCGAGCCCCAGTGTCAGCCCATCCCGGAGCACGTCACCGAGTGCTTCGCCGTCGCGGAGTGCGTCTGCGTCGCCGTCGTCTTCGACATCCACCGGCGGTTGCCAGGTGACGTACTCGGTCACCGGGCAGTGGCCGGGCGGGTTCCAGGGGGCGGTACACATCGTCAACAGTGGCAGCACCGCCATCAACGGGTGGACGCTGACCTGGTCGTTCGCGAACGGTCAGGTGATCACCCAGAGCTGGGGCGGCACAGCTGTCCAGAGCGGTGCGGCGGTCACGGTCAGCAGCGTCAGCTACACGGCCACGCTGGCGGCGAACGGCGGGAGCGCCGACGTCGGCTTCCTGGCCAACTGGACAACCACGAACGCGGTACCCACCGCATTCAAGCTGAACGGCACGACCTGCAGCTAGTGGCATGACCTGCAGCTAGTGGAAGGAACGGCGCCCCCGGACTTCGGTCCGGGGGCGCCGTCGCATGCTGCGACAGCCGGCTCAGTACCCCAGCCGGCTCAGTACCCCAGCCGGCTGAGGATCTCGTCCACCACCGTCGACGGGTCAGCGGTGTTGACGACGTTGATCACGTGCTCGTCCGGGGTCGGCAGCTCCAGCGTGGCGAGCTGGCTGTCCAGCAGCTCGGGCGGGAAGAAGTGCCCGTGCCGGTGCTCGACGCGCTCGCGCAGCAGGCTCTCCGGCGTGTTCAGGTAGGCGATCCGGACGTGCTTGTGGCCGTCCCGCAGCACGTCCCGGTAGCTGCGTTTGAGCGCCGAGCAGGAGACCACCGCGCTCTCCCCGGCCGCCTCGTTCTCGGTGATCCACTCGGCGATGGCGGCCAGCCACGGCCGGCGGTCCTCGTCGGTGAGCGGCTGGCCGGCGTGCATCTTGTCGATGTTGGCCTTCGGGTGGAACTGGTCGGCCTCGGCGTAGACGCACTCGAGGCGCTGGGCGAGCAGGCTGCCGATGGTGGTCTTTCCGCTGCCGGAGACGCCCATCACGACGACGATCAGAGGCTGGATCACCCCGCCAGTATGGGTCACTGCCGGTCGACCACGATCGTGGAGACCCCACTCGTGGCCTCCAGGTCGTACCGGTCGCCGGCGCTGGCGTACCCGTCGGTGCTGAACACCTGGCCACCGGAGATGCCGTTGTGCACCGTACCGTCGACTGTTGCCGATCCGGCCCCGCCACCGACGGTCAGCTGGGCGGGTACCCCCTTGGGCAGGTGGAGTGTCCAGGTGCTGGCGCCGCCGGCGAGCCGGACCGTCACGGTCCCGTGCGGCTTGGGCAGGGACGCCTCGATCGAGCTGATCCCGCTGGCGAAGTCCAGGCTGGCCAGGCCGCCCGCGCGCAGGTCGAGGCTGGCCTCGCTGGAGCCGCCGCCGAGCCGGATGTGCCAGGCGACGTGGCTGCTCAGCTCGATCAGTACGCTCGACGCGCCCTTCTCGCCGCTGTCGGTGAGCTGTACCTGTACCCGGTCGCCCGAGTCCACCACGGCCGGCAGCTGCGAACCGCCGTCGGGAGTGGAGACGCGGTACATGTCGCCGGTCAGGTCCGCGGTCTTGACGGTGACCGAGGTGACCCCGCTGACCAGGTCCAGCGTGGCCTCGTCGCGGCCGTGTGCCACGCCGGCCACCTTGTGCTTGTCGTGGCTGGTGCTGGTCGCGCCGTGGTGGAAGCCGTCGGCCACGTGCCGGACGATCACCACACCGACCGCGAGCAGGATCACCGCGGCGAGGATGCACGCGCCGATCAGCAGCAGCCGCCCGTCGCTCGGCCCACCCGTCGGGGTGCGCTCCGGGCCGGTGGCTGGCACGGACTCAGCGGACGGCGGCTCGTGCTGCTCCGGTACCGAGTGCCGGCCGGCCTCGTGATCTACCGTGGTCATCGCCGTTGTCCCCTCGCTCCGCGGTGCCGACTTCCGGCAACGCCGTCCCATCCGGCGCAGCCGGCTATAACCGGCATGTACCCGCGCGCCATGCGACGATCGCAGGATGCCGGCTAAGAAGACTGTGACGGCGGTCACTATTGAAGCGGTTAAAACACGTGCCTTCGCCACGGCAGTGGACTGGCCGGGCTGGTCGCGCGCCGGGCGTACCGAGGAGGCGGCGCTGGAGGCCCTGGCCGAGTACGCGCCGCGCTACGCCGAGGTGGTGACGCTCGCCGGCCGGCGACTCCCGGCGCAGCCGGAGTTCTCCGTCGTCGAGCGCATCGACGGCGACGGCAGTACCTCGTTCGGGGTACCCGGCAAGGTCACCGGGCCTGATCACGAGAAGTTGACCCCGGCGGCGGTAAAAGCCCGGTTGGCCGTGCTGTCGGCGGCGTGGGCATACTTCGCCGAGGTGGCCGCGCACGCCCCGGCCGAGCTGCGCAAGGGGCCCCGGGGCGGTGGCCGGGACACCGACAAGGTGGTCCGGCACTGCCTGGACGCCGAGTCCGGCTACGCCCGCCAGCTCGGGATCAAGCTGCCCGCGCCGGCGACCACGGCCGACTGGGAGCCGCTGCACCAGGCGATGCTGGACGTGCTCGGCGCGGCCGGCGACGGTCAGCCGATCGCCGGGAAGAAATGGACCCTCCGGTACGCCACCCACCGCATCGCCTGGCACATGCTGGACCACGCCTGGGAGATCCAGGACAAGAGCGAATAACGGGGGTACCGGTGGCAGCTCACCGTCAGGCCGGCTACTGGGCGGGGGCACTCGTCGGCTGCGCCGGCCTGGTTGTCCTCACCGCGTCGATGGGCTCGAAGTACTGGCTCAGCACGGTTCTCGCCGCGCTCGCACTGGCGGTACTCGGCTGGTTCACCGCCGGCCGGTCCGCGCCGTCACCGGAGACCCGGGTGGCGTGGCGGGTACGGGTCGGCGGGTACGCCACCTGCTGGGTACTGCTGGCCGGTGCGCTCGGGGTACTCCGGCTGGACGCCCTCAACTGGTCGGGTCCGGACGACGGCTCCGACCCGTACTGGCTGCTGCTGGCGCTGATCGTCTTCCTCGTCTGCGGGTACGCCCTGGCCACCTGGGCGCTCACCGCACGCCGCCGTGGCGCCGTACCGGCGACGCTGGTGACCGGCGCGGGTGGCGGTGCGTTGGCCGGTCTGGCGGTCTACCTGCTGGCCCCGTTCGGCGGCGTACTGCCGGGCAGCGACAGCACCTCGCCCGGTGCCAGCCCGGCCCGGATTGTCGGGCTGGTTGCCGGCCCACCCCTCGTACTCGCGCTGCTGAGCGCGCGCCGCCACGCCGGGTTCCCAACTGGCCAGCGGCCGGTCGGGACGGTTGGTGCCCGGCTGCGCCAGGGGCTGCTCGCGGGAATCCTGGCCAGTCTGGCGATGACGCTGGTGGCGAGCGCGCTGACCCTCGCCACAGTGGCGCTGTTCCCGTACCGGGTGGCCGGGCCGGTAGCGAATCCGCAGGTACTCACGGCGGCGGCCCGCAACGTCGGCAACGTCGCCGCCCCGTACCTGCTCGCGCTGCTCGCCGCGCCGCTGTTCGGACTGGTAGCGGCGGGGCTCGGCGCGGTGGCCGGCACGGTGCTGGGCGTGCTCGAGCGCCGGCCGTCGCCGGCCGAGCCGGTCGGACCGGAGGACGGGCCGGTCGTGCTACGGGTACAGGGCGAGTAGCAGGAACGCGCCGCCGGCCACCACGGCGACCGCGAACAGCAGCAGCACCGCGGAGAGCCACAGTGGCCGTACCCGCCGGGCCGGTACCGAATCCAGCGTGGCGCGTACCCGCCGCAGCAGCGCACCCGGCTCCGCGCCATCGCCCGACGAATCACCGGCGGCCGGTTGCGGGGCGGTACCGAGGCGGCGTGCCCGGGTCGGCCCGAGCCGGGCGCCGAGGGCGCGCCAGAGCAGTACGGACTCGCTGTCCACCCGGTCGACCAGCAGCTGCGCGCCGGCGACCTGCTCCTGTGCCTGGGCAACCACCCGCTCGGCCCGCTGCACGGCTGTCTGGGCGGCGGCCAGCTGCTCCTGCTGCCACTGGTACGCGCTGCCCTGCTCGACCTCGAGCGCCTGCCGGGCACCGGCCAGCGCACTCATCAAGGCCGGGTACGAGTCAGCCATACGGGATCACCACCTCGGCGGTGCGGTGCACGCTGCGGTCGAAGTACAGGCCACGCCACGGGCGCGGGTGCCAGGCCGGGCCGCCCGGGTGCGGGTACAGCGGGGCGAGTTCGGCGCCGTGTACGTCCAGCGCCAGCCAGGCGCCGATCGCGTCCAGCCGTGCGCCGGGCCCGCCGAGGTCGTCACGCAGCCGGCCGACCGAGCGCCACCAGCCGAGTACGTGCGTATGCAGCTCCGGTCCGGTGTTCATGATGCGGCGCAGGTTGGCGTGGCCGCTGCCGCCCGGCCGGTCGCCGGCGAGCACGCCGGCCGCCGCGTCGACGGCGTAGAGGATGAGGAAGTGCGGGACCGCGACTGATCCCGGGCGCAGCGTGGCAGCGGTCGCGGCGAGCAGGTCGGGCAGCGTGTCCCGGTCGTACACCAGGGTGTCCGGTGGCAGCTGCGCGTGCAGGGCGGCTGCGGCACCGGCGGCGTCGGAGTCCAGGCAGGCCAGCGAGAAGCGCGCGGTGCCGGGCGGGTACCCGCGGGCGAGCGAGATCGCCGCCGAGTTGAGCACGGCGCACGCCTCGTCCACCTGGGTACCGAGTACCGCCAGGTTGCGCCCGGGTGCCCGGGGCAGCCGCAGCCGAGCCGACCGGGCGCGTACGTCGATCGCCGCCCCCACCAGCGCGACCGGCTCCGTGGGCGGCTGGGCGGGCGTACCGCTCGGGTAGTCCTCGGCGTCGACGAGGCGCGGGACGGCGTCACCGTCGAAGAGCCGGGGTGCAAGAGCGCTGGCCGGGCGGTGCCGCCACAGCTGGCCCTGCAGCGCTGTCCACAGTGCACGGTCGCTGGCTCCCGGTACCCGGACGATCTGGTTTGCTGCTGGCGCACCGGAATCGGCATTGACCACCGCGTGGTAGCGGGGGATGGTGTCAGCCGCCGGATTGGTCTCGGCCAGCACCCGCCGGGCCTTGGGCAGTGCGATCCGCAGCGTGAACTGGGCGACCAGCCCGCTGCGCCCCCAGAGCGCCTCGATGCCGGACAGGTCCTGGCTGGCCAGCACCAGGTGGATGCCCTGCGACCGGCCGCGCCGGGCCAGGTCCTCCAGTAGGGTGACCGCCTCGTTGGCGAGGGCGTCCCGGCCGGCGAGCAGCACCTGGAACTCGTCGACCACCGCGACGATCCGCGGCCAGCGCCCGCCCGGATCCTCGGCGCGCAGCTCCGCCAGGGTGGTCACCTCGGCCCGCTTGGCCGCGTCGGCCCGCTCGCGCAGCAGCGCGGACAGGTGGCGCAGCAGGGCCAGCCCGAACTCCCGGTCGCTGTTGACGTTGATGCCGACCAGCCGCACATGCGGCAGCCAGCTCGGATCGCGCTGGCCCGGTGCGAACCGCGCGAAGCTCACCCCCTCCTTGAAGTCGAGGAGGTAGAGCTCCAGCTCATCGGGGGAGTAGCGGGAGGTGAGACCGGCCAACCAAGCGAAGATCAAATTCGTTTTCCCGGTACCGGACGGGCCGCCCAGGAGCGCGTGCGGCGGAAAGTCGCCCAGCGTCACCAGTACCGGCCGGCTGTCGGCGCCCTCGCCGAGTGGGGTGGTCAGCCCGGTGGCCGAGGACTGCGTCCAGAACCGTTGCGGGAGAAGGCTGGTGGCGTCGATGGGGGCCGGTCCGGCGAGTACCGCCTCGGCGATGCTCCGGCACGCCGAGGTGACCAGCTCGGCCGGGGGCGGCTCCAGCAGCACCGGCAGCCCCGGGTACCCGTCCAGGTCGGCCACTCCGTCAGCGACGTTGACCTCGGCGACTCCGGGCAGCCGGGCGGCCGGAAACCCGTGCAGGATCAGGTGCACGCCGCAGGCCACGCCGGTACGCAGGATGCGGTCCAGTTGCGCCTGCTCGTGCCGGGACAGCTCGGCGCCGGCCCGCTCGCGCAGCAGGACCGCCACCCGCCACGGCTCCGGGCGTCGGCCGGCCGCCGCGAGTTCGCGCAGCGAGTGGTGCTCGCCGGCCAGTACCGTCTCGTTGATCCGCCGGATGTGGTCCACCAGTTCGTCCAGCAGCCCGCCGAGTCCACCCGGCCCGACCAGGCGCAGTACCCCCGCCGGTGCCAGTGGCGCGAACCCGGCCAGCCCACCGCCCAGCCGCTCCGGGTCGTACCCGTAGACGCGTACCTGCCCGGGCAGGCTGTCGCCGAGCGCGCGCAGCAGCAGCGCGCCGACCACGGCGTCGGGGCCGGCGCCGGGTGCACCGTGGCCACCGACCCGTACGTGCGCGTGGTCGAGGAAGCGGACGAACGCGGGGACCGGTACCGCCCCGGGCAGCCGTACCGAGCCGACGCGCAGTGGCTGGGCAGCCCGGGTACGGGTCAGCGCCTCCGCCGGTGCGGGCTCCGGTCGTTGGACGGGCGTGACCGGCGCAGCTGGGGCCGCTAACGACTCGGGGCGGGGCGTGGCGTACGGCCGTGGGCTCGGCCGCCTGGGCAGCGGGAGTTGGCTCTGCTGCTGGGTTCCAGCCGCTGCCGGTGGCTCGGCTGCCGGCTCGGCTGGTGGCTCGGCTGGTGGCTCGGCTGGTGGCGTGGTGGTGCCGCGCCCCGGCGATGCGTGCCACGGTGAGCCCGGAGCCCAGCCGGATCCGCCGCCAGTTGCCGCCTTGTCGATCCCGCCCGGTTGTACCCGCTGACCGACCGCCGCCGGCCCGGCCTCGATCGCTGCCCGCTGCCGGGGCAGCTCGACCGGCTGGGCTAGGGCGGCTGGCGCGGGAACGGGTGGCTGGGTGGGACCGGATGGCTGGGCGAGGTCGGGTGGCTCCGGCAGTCCGGACCCGGTTGGCGGCTCGGTCGCCTCGAAGCCCGGGGACCAGTCCGGCCAGGCCGCTCCGGCGGCCCCGGTGGCGTACCCGGCCGCGGCGACCGCGGCCCGCCCGGCCACCTCGCGGACCAGCAGTGCGTTGCGCTCCCGAGCTGTGGCGAGGCGCTGCTCGAGGCTGGCCCGCGCCCGGTCGGGTACCTGGTCGACGACCGCCTGCACCTGGGCCAGCCGGGCACGTACCGCCGCCAACTGCTGCTCGGCTGCCGCGAGCCGCTGCCGCGCCAGGGCGCGCGCGGTGGCGAGGTCGGTACGCACGCTGGCGACCAGGCGATCACGACTCGGCACGGGACTCCTGCCCAGCCGTGCCCGTGCCGGAGGATGTGCCGGCCGCGCCGAGGCCACCAGCGGCGCCTTGGAGTACGCCGGCCAGGACCGCGCCGGCGACCGCCGAGTCGGCCGGGTGGATCGGGGTACCCGAGGCCTGTACCGGTGCCCGGCAGGCGCGCGCCAGCTGGGCGCTGATCGCCTCGTCGGGCAGTCCGGGTAGCAGTGCGCCGACACTCGCGCGGGCGGTACCGCTGAGCCGGGGCAGGTCCTCGGCGACGGGTGCCCGGCCGAGCAGCCGGACGACGGCCTCGTAGACCTTGTCGGGCGCGAGCGCGGCCAGGGCCAGCCCGACGTGTGCCCGTACCGAGCCGAGTTCGGCGGCCAGCCCGGTACGGTCGCCGAGGCTCACCCGCGCGGTCACCAGTCGCAGCAGCTCGTCCGGTTCGGTGGGGCCGGAGCGCTCGTCCGACTCGGGCGTGCCGGTGAGTACCGCCACCCGCGCGCTCCACCAGTCACCGGGCACCTTCTCCCCGGTACCCCCGGGGGTCGAAGAGCTGCCCCGCACTGGCCGGTCGCCGCGCCCGCCACCCTCGGGCACGCTGCCTGGCGGGGTGTTGCCGGTGAGCCCGATCGCGGTGAGGTAGCCGGTCAGCTGCTCCTGGGCGACGATCAGCGCGCGTCCGGCGTTCTCCAGATGCTCGGTGGCGACCGCGAGCTGCCCGGTACCGAGATCGTGGTCGGACTGCTGGCGGGCGGTGCGCAGCAGGTCCAGCCCGGCGCGCAGCCGGGCCAGCGCGGTGGTCACCGCGGCGACGGGCAGCTCGTTCGTACCGGCCCGGACCTGCGCCCCGACCTCCTCGACCAGTGACATCGACAGCTCACAACGTCGCGGCGTAGGTCTGTGCCTGGTCGACGGCGGTGAGGGTGGCGGTCAGGCACTCCTCCAGCTCGTCGGCGGCCTGGGTGAGGGCGGCCTGCGCGGCGCTGACCGCCTCGTGGCCACTGCCCTCCAGCGCAGCTGTCAGGCTCTGCTGCGCCTCGCTCAGCTTCTCGTTGGCCCCGCGCACGGCGACCTGCGCGTCGCTGACCTGCTGGATCGCGGCGTTGATGGCGGCCTTGAGTTCGGCGACGCTCGCCACGCTCCCCTGCCCTCCCCGAACGGCTCTGCGGAATCGACCGCTGTGCGGAAAGTCGATCAGGGTCCATCCAAGCACCGGGGCGGGGCGCCCCGGAACCCTCCGATGCCGACTCGTTGCGGCTCATTCACTTCACTCACCACCGTCTGTCCACAGTGGACGGGCGTACCCCCAGGTCAGCCCGGCGCGACCCCGATCAGCCGGTCCCGACAGTGGTACCAGTCACGAGTCGAGGTCCACCGGATCGCCAGCGGCGGTCGTGGCCGCGGCCTCCTCAGCGGCGGCGGTACCCAGCTTGTCGAGTACCTGCGCGAGGTTGCCCAGGGTCTCGTCGTCCAGCCTGGCCAGGATGCGGCGCATGTGCTCCACGCCGGCGTCGCGCAGCCGGGCCACCAGCGCGCCGCCCTCGGCGGTCAGCTCGACCCGACGGATGCGCCGGTCGTCCGGGTCCTCGGCACGGGCGACCAGCCCGTGGCCGACCAGCCGGTCGACGATGCCGGTCACCGTGGCCAGCCCGACCCCGAGGTGCCGGGCCAGATCCTGGCCGGACAGGCCGCAGTCGGTACCGGCGGCGCAGTCCTGGAAGGTCAGCGCCAACAGCACCTTGGTCTGCTGCATGGTCAGGTTCAGGTCGAGCAGCGGGCTCATCCGGGTACTCACCAGCCGCCGGCGCAGCCGCAGCTCAGCGTCGATGACCTCGTTGACCAGCTCATCCCGCCGCGCAGGTTCCGGCGAAGATTCCGCTGTGTGGTCGAGCGGGGAACCCGCGGGCGTCCGACTCGTCCGGTCCGGCCCGTTCGGTGGCATGTGTAGTCGTCTCCCAGGTGTTCTTCAGGTCACTTCGGCAGAATCGCCTTTGGTGGTGCCTTCCTCCATGCTAATAATTCGTTGCAGGCGAAGTGTTCGCCCAGGGCAAATCGGAGGCGGGAGTGACCGGGATCGCGGGAGAGCCGCTCGTCGCGGTACCGCCCGCCGTCCTCGCCGCCCCTGCTGACCAGGGCGCACCGGACCAGGGCGCATCGTCCCGGCGACGGTGGCGTACCGCCGTGAAGATCGTGATCGTGGTGGGCGCCTCGGTGGCCGCCTACTTCGCGCTGCGCCACCGGTTGCCGTCGCTCTCTGCGGTGGCCGGCACGGTACGCACCGCTGACCACCGGTGGATCGCCGTCGCGGTACTCGCCGAAGCCGTCTCGCTGGCCATGTTCGCCGCCCAGCAGCGCCGCCTGCTCGGCGCCTTCGATGTCCGGATGTCGCCGCCCCGAGCGCTCGCGGTCACGCTGAGCCGCTCGGCCATCGCGGTCGCGCTGCCGGCCGGCTCGGCGGTCTCCGCCGGCTTCGCCTTCCAGCAGTACCGCCAGCGCGGCGCCAGCCGGCCGACGGCCACCACCGTGTTGATCCTGTCCGCGCTCGCCTCAACCGTCGGTCTGGCCCTGCTCTACCTGGGCGGCGTGTCGACGGTCTGCGCACGGTGGCTGGGTACGCACTGGGCCGGCCACAGCTCGGCGATCCTGCTCGGTGCCGTCGCCGTTCTGCTGGTCGCGCTCGCGCCGGTGCTGTGGTGGCTGTCCCGGGGCGGCGCCGACTCCCTCGCCGGTGTCGACCGGCTGGCCTCCGCCGAGCGGCTGGTGGAGATCCAGGTCGACGCGCACCTGCGGGCCAGGCGGCAGCGTGGTGCCAGGGACGACGAGGCGCCCGCCTGGCTGGCGTGGGTACGCCGGGGCGTGACGCCGTTGGCCACCGCGGTACGCGACGCGCGGGCGGTACCGGCAAAGCACTGGGTCTTCGCGCTCGGCTACGCGGTCGCCAACTGGCTGCTCGACCTGGTCTGCCTGATCGCCGTGGCCCGCGCCTGCCACCTGGATCTCGGCCTGGCCCACCTGGCCGCCACCTACCTCGCCGTCCAACTGGTACGGCAGTTGCCGATCACCCCGGGCGGCATCGGACTGATCGAGACCAGCCTGCTCGCCGGCCTGGTATCGGCGGGTGCGGCGCAGGCTCCGGCCGCCGCCGTGGTCCTCGGCTACCGGCTGCTCTCCTGCTGGCTGGTCATCCCGCTGGGCCTGGTGACCTGGCTCGGCCTGCGGTTGCCGGCCGGCGCCTCGGCACCTGAAGACGAGAACGACAGCCGGCCCGGCATCCCGGCCCCGCGCGAACGGCGCAGCCCTTCCGCGCAGCGGGAACTCCGCCGGGGGTACGGGCGGCGCCTGTCCCGCCTGCGCGGCAACAGCGGCCCGGGTGGGGTACGCCGCCCGCGCCAGCGCCAGCCGCACTGAGCTTCCGGCGCCCGACTAACTCGCCGCGGCTGCCCGGTCGTAGCTGAGTCGGGCGGCGGCGATCTCGCTACGGTGCCGCTCCGCCCAGGTGGTGAGGGTACTCAGCGCCTCGTACAGCTCGGTGGCGATCTCGGTCGCGGTGTACTCCACCTTCGGCGGCACGGTCGGGTAGACGGTGCGTACCAGCAGCCCGTCCCGCTCCAGGTTGCGCAGCGTCAGGGTGAGCATCCGTCGGCTGATCCCGTCGATCGAGCGCTCCAGCTCGGTGAAGCGCACCGGCCCGGCAGCGGTCGCCACGATCACCCCGATGCTCCACTTGCCGCCGACCCGGTCGAGTACCTGCCGCACCGTACAGGCGGGGTCGTCGTCGACGAGATCCCCGTCACGCGACGCCCGCCCCACCCGCCTGGCCACCTGCTCGGTCACCTCGGTGTTCCGGAGTGCCATTGATGTGCCTCCTTCCGCCCGACTTCATCGTCACAGAGCATGGGCCCTGTTACAAGTCGTGCACCAAAGCGCCGGAGGCAGGCCATGGGGATCTTTCGAGGGCGGGGGGCTGCGCTGGCGGTACTCTGCGCCGGCCAGATGATGATCATTCTGGACGGGACGATCGTCACCGTCGCGCTCCCGGCCATCCAGCGCGATCTCGACTTCAGCCCGGCCGGGCTGGCCTGGGTGGTGAACACCTACCTGATCGCGTTCGCCGGCCTGTTGCTGCTCGCCGGGCGCCTGGGCGACCTGGTCGGCCGGGTGCGCGTCTTCCTCGGCGGGGTCGCGCTCTTCACCGCGGCCTCCGCGTTGTGCGGGTTGGCCCCGGACCGGGGGGTACTCCTGGTAGCGCGCTTCGTACAGGGCGTCGGCGGCGCGGGGGCTTCGGCTGTGGTACTCGGCATGCTGGTCACACTCTTCGACGAGCCCCGGGCCCGGGCGGCCGCCATCGGTGTCTACAGCTTCGTCGGCTCGGCGGGTGCGTCGGTGGGGGTACTGGCCGGTGGGGTACTCACCCAGGCGCTCTCCTGGCACTGGATCTTCCTGGTCAACGTACCGATCGGCCTGGCGACGCTGGTACTCGCCCGCCGCGCCCTTCGTCCGTTGTCCCTCGACCGCGGTGAGCCGGGCGGCCGGCCGGATGTGCTGGGGGCGGTGCTGGTGACGGCGGCGTTGATGCTCGGGGTCACGGTGATCCTGACCGCGTCCGGTCGATCGGCGCTGGCCACCGCGCTGCTCGCACTGTTGGCGTTCGCGCTGCTCGGTGCCTTCGCGCTGCGGCAGGTCAGGGCCCGCTACCCGCTGCTGCCACCGCGCCTGCTGCGTTCCCGGGCACTCGTCGGGGCCAACGCGGCACAGGCGCTGATGGTGGCCGGGCTCTTCGGCTTCCAGTTCCTCACCGCGCTGTACCTGCAGCTGGTACTCGGCTTCGGGGCGACCCGGGTGGGGCTGGCCTTCCTGCCGGTCACCTGCGCCATCGCGGTCAGCTCACTCGGCCTGTCCGCGCGCGCGGTGACCCGGCTCGGCGGGCGTACCACCCTGCTCACCGGGCTGGCCATGATCGCCGCCGGGCTGGTGGCGCTGTCCCGGGTACCGGCGCAGCACGGGTACCCGCTCGTACTGGTCACGATGATCGTCATGGGTACCGGCTTCGGCCTGGCCATGCCCGCCCTCACCACGCTCGCCCTGGCCGGTGTCGCGCCCCGGGACGCGGGTCTCGCCTCCGGCCTGCTCAACACCACTCAGCAGGTCGGCGGCGCACTCGGCCTGGCGATCCTCGCTGCGCTGGCCGCCACCCGTACCAGTCATCTTCTGGCCGGCGGAGCGACCGCCGCAACGGCGCTGACCAGCGGGTACCGGCTGGCCTATGCGGTGGCCGCGACCCTGCTCGCAGCGGCTGTCCTGGCCGCGCTGACGATTCCCGGCCGCTCAACCGCCATCCCGCCGGCAGAGATCTCACCCGCGGACATCACATCTGTGGATATCACACCTGCGGATATCCCATCGGCTGATGCTCTGCCGGCCGGCGCCGCCAGCGCCAAGGCCGAGCGCGGAGAGGTATCAGACGCTGAGCCGGTCGTCGGTCGCGGCTGACTCCGGCTCGGGATCGGCACTCTCGGCGGACGGGTCCTGACCCTGCTCCGGATCTGCCGGGTCAGCCACCGGATCGGCGGGCGCTGACCCGGCCGCGCGGCGCTGTGCGAGCCGGCGCTCCCACAGCTTCCCGGCAACGATGAGCGCGCCGACCACGAAGGCGAAGCAGATCACCAGGATCCGGGCGAAGCCGGTCGGCTGGAGCAGGTGCAGCCCGCTGCTACCGGCAGCGTGCGCGGCGACCGGTGCGGCCGAGGCCGGCGGTGACGGCGGGGTGGGTACCGGCGACGGGCCGCCGAGCGGGTACACCAGGGTCGAGGTGGTCGAGCCGGCGAGCTTGGTGTCGCTGGCGATCGAGGCGGTCACGCTGACCTGGCTGTAGAGGCGCGCGTCGGTAGGCAGCTTGCCGCTGATCGCCGCGGTGACCGTGGCACCCGGGTTCAGCGTGTTGAGCAGGCAGGCCGACTCCAGGGCGCTGCGGTAGCACCGGCCCGAGCTGGCCTTGTACGCGATGCCGGTGAGCCCCAGGTCGCTGGTCAGCTCCAACTGCACCCGGTCGGCCTTGACCGTACCGACATTGTGGACGGTGACCGTGTACGTCACCGCCTTGCCGGGCAGCGGCGGCTGCGGCAGTACCGCGATCGAGATGGCGAGCGTGGCCGGCGTGGCCGCGGCCGCGGGAGTGGCGACCAAAACGCTGGGTGTGCAGAGAATGCCGAGGAGGAGCAGGCCGGTCGGGAGTTTTCGCGACAGCCAGTGCACGGATCACCTCAGAGAGTCAGCGGTGGGTACCCCCGTGAAGGTACGCCACTGCGCTGCGTACAGCCCGTCTTTGTCCAGCAACTCTCCGTGCGTACCTTCCTCGACCACTTTCCCGTGATCGAGTACCACGATCCGGTCCGCGCGGGCGGCCGTGGTCAGCCGGTGCGCGACCACCAGGGTGGTCCGCCGCCGGGCCAGCTGGTTCGCCGCCCGGGTCACCGCCGCCTCGGTCGCCAGGTCCAGTGCCGCCGTCGCCTCGTCCATCAGCAGGATGTCCGGGTCGACCAGCTGCGCCCGGGCCAGGGCGAGCAGCTGCCGCTGCCCGCTGGAGAGGTTGCGGCCACGCTCGGCGACCTGGTGCAGGTACCCCGCGGGCAGTCGGGCGATCATCTCGTGCGCGCCGACCGCGCGGGCGGCTGCCTCGACCTCGGCGTCGCTGGCCTCCGGCCGGCCGTACGCGATGGCGTCCCGCACCGTACCCGGGAACAGGTACGCCTCCTGCGGTACCACGCCCATCCGGTGGCGCAGCCCGGCCAGGTCGTACTCCCGCACGTCCACCCCGTCGATCAGCACCGAGCCACCGGTCACGTCGTAGAACCGGGACACCAGCTTGACCACTGTGGACTTGCCGGCCCCGGTCTCGCCGACCAGGGCGACGGTGCTGCCCGGGGTGACCGTGAACGACACGCCGTCCAGGGCGGGTGGCACCGTGGGGGAGTAGCCGAACTGCACGCCGGAGAAGTGGATCTCGCCGGCCAGCCGGGCGGGTGCCGGGGTCGGCGTCGCGGACACCGGGGTCGAGGTCGGCGTGCGGACCAGGCTCTGGATCCGGTGCAGCCCGACGACCGCCTGCTGGTACCCGTCGAAGACCTGGGACAGCTGCTGGATGGGGGAGAAGAACATGTCGATGTAGAGCAGGTACGCGATCAGCGAGCCGGTACTGAGCGAGCCGGCGTGTACCAGCTTCGCGCCGACCACGAGCGCCAGCGCCGCCGCGATGTTGGACAGCAGCTGTACGAAGGGGAAGTAGGCGGCGATGTAGAACTGGGCCCGGGTACGGGACACGCGGTAGTCGTCGCTGCGCGCGGCGAACCGGCGACCGTTGTGCGCCTCCCGCCGGTACGCCTGGGTGACCCGCATGCCGGCGACGTTCTCCTGCAGGTCGGCGTTGACGATGCTGACCTTCTCCCGCGCCTCCAGGTAGGCCCGCGACGACTTGGCCCGGAAGATCAGCGTGGCCACCAGCATCACCGGCAGCGTGGCGAGTACGACCAGCCCCAGCTCCAGGTTGATGACCAGCAGCGCGACCATGATCCCGAAGAACGTCAGCACGCTCACCACGGCGGTGGTCAACCCGGTCTGCAGGAACGTGGAGAACGCGTCGATGTCGGTGGTCATCCGGGTCATGATCCGGCCGGACAGCTCCCGCTCGTAGTAGTCCAGCCCGAGGCGCTGCAGGTGGGCGAAGGTCTTCACGCGCAGGGTGTAGAGCAGCCGCTCGCCGGTACGCCCGGCGATCAGGGTCTGTGCCCAGTTGATCGCCACGTCGGCGAGCACCACGACGAGCCCGACCAGCGAGACCACGTAGATCACGTGCGGCGCGTGCGCGTTGACCCCGCTGTCCACGCCGCGCCGGGTGAGTACCGGCAGTACCAGCGTCGCCGCCGTGTCCAGGATGACCAGCAGCAGCGCGACGAGCAGCGGTGCCGCCAGCGGGCGCAGCAGCGAGCCGAGCGAGAAGTGCGGATCCTCGGCCCGGGTGGCGGGCTCGTTCACGCGTGGCAGTTCGGTGGCCGGCGGTAGCGCGTCGACCTGGGCCAGCAGCTCCTCGGTGGGCGCCATCGAGGCCAGCGCGCCGGCCATCGGTCCGCCACCGAAGCCACCGGCGCCGGCCCGGGCGCGGCCGCCACCGCCACCCAGGCCGGCCCCCATTCCGCCGCGCCCGGGCGCACCCGCTCCCAGCCCGGCCAGGGCCGATTGCTGGTCGGTGCGCGCAACGGGAGCATCGGCGGCGGCTCGGTCCCACAGCGCCGCGGTTACGCCGGCGCTGGGAGCAAGAAGATCAGGATCAACGTCGACATCCAGCGGTACCTCGCCGGCGTCCACCCCTTCGGCGTCCTCGCCGGGGCCGGACAGGAGCAGCCGGTACAGCGGGCAGCGCTGCTCCAGTTCGGCGGCGGTACCGACGTCCACCACCCGACCGTCGTCCAGTACCGCGATCCGGTCGGCGAGCGCGAGGGTGGAGCGGCGGTGCGCGATGACCACGGTGGTCCGCCCGCGCATCACCTCGTGCAGGGTGGCGTGGATCTCCGCCTCCACCCGGGCGTCCACGGCTGACGTGGCGTCGTCGAGTACCAGCAGGTGCGGGTCGGTGATCAGGGCACGCGCGAGGGCGATGCGCTGCCGCTGGCCACCGGAGAGGGTGAGCCCCTTCTCGCCGATCACCGTGTCGTACCCGTCCGGCAGCGCGCGTACGAACTCGTCCGCCTCGGCTGCCCGGGCAGCGGCGCGTACCCGCTCGTCACTGGCGTCCGGCCGGCCGTAGGCGATGTTCGCCCGTACCGAGTCGGAGAACAGGAAGCTCTCCTCCAGTACCAGCCCGATGCTGGCCCGCAGCGAGTCGAGGGTCAGCTTGCGTACGTCCACCCCGCTGACGGCCAGCGCGCCCTGCTGCGGGTCGTAGAAGCGCTGCATCAGCAGGGACAGGGTGGACTTGCCGGAGCCGGCGGTACCGATGACGGCCATCGTCTCGCCGGGGCGTACCGACAGGCTGAACCCGCGCAGTACCGGCGCCGAGGCCAGGTACCCGAAGGTCACGTCCTGGAAGTCGAGCCCGGGCGCGGCGTCGGGGGCGAGCGCGACGGCGTCCGGCGCCTCCCGGATCACCGGCTTGGAGTCGATCACCTCGAACACCCGGATCACGCTGGCCCGCGCCTGCTGCCCGATGGTGAGCAGGTTGGAGAGCATCCGTACCGGTCCGACGAGCTGCGCCAGGTAGGTGGAGAAGGCGAGGAAGGTACCGAGCGTGATGTGCCCTTCGACGGCCAGCCAACCGCCGAGCGCGAGTACCCCCACCTGCCCGAGTGCCGGGATGGCCTGCAGCGCCGGGTTGTACTTGGCGGTGAACCGCACCGCCCGTACCCGCAGCGAGAAGAGTCGACGGGCGGCGGCGGAGAGCTTGTCGAGCTCCTGCTCCTCCTGCCCGAAGCCCTTGACCACGCGTACCCCGGTGACCGCGTCGTCGACCACACCGGCCACCGTGCCGGCCTCCTGCTGCGCCGCCCAGGTGGCCGGGAAGAGGGTACGGGCGGACAGCTTCGCCACGATCCACAGCCCCGGCCCGACAGCGAGCGCGACCAGGGTGAGCAGCGGCGACAGCCAGAGCATGAAGATCAGCGAGAGGAGGAACAGCAGCAGGTTGCCGGTCATGATCGGAACCATCGCCAGCAGGCCCTGGACCATGGTGATGTCCGAGGTGGCGCGACTGACGATCTGGCCGGTACGCAGCTCGTCCTGCTGCGCCCCGTCCAGCCCGGCGAGCGCGGCGAACATCTCGGTACGCATGTCGTGCTGCACGTCGATGGAGAGCCGGCCGCCGTAGTACCGGCGGATGAAGGTGGCCACGTAGCTGACCAGGGCCGCCCCGATCAGCGCGGCGGCCAGCGGGGCCAGGCTGAGCTTGTTACTGAGGATCGCGTCGTCAACGACCGCCCGCTGCACGAGCGGGGTGAGCGCCGTGACGGCGGTTCCGGCGAGCGCCGCGCCGAAGGCCAGTACAACCTGTTTCTTGTACCGCCAGCAGTACCCCAGCAGTCGCCGCAGCCAGCCCCGAGTCCCCATGGTTAGCAACACTAACCACTACTGGCCGGGAGCCCCAATTCCGTCAGCGGATGGACATGGGGGCGTGGCTGAGTCCAGACGCGTCAGCGGATGGACATGGGGGCGTGGCTGAGTCCAGACGCGTCAGCGGATGGACATGTGAACGTGGTTCGTATGGTCGCCGGAGGGGTTGCCACCTTCGGTGGTGTACTTGTGCCACCCCTGGCCCGGAATCCAGATCATCTTGAACCAGATGACGTAAAGGATGCCCAGCCGGTCGGAGTTGCCGATGAACCACCCGGCCAGTCGCGCCCCGTAGTCGTAGTCCGAACCGCTCGCCACGCCGCCGAAGCCGGTCGTCGCGGCCGCCCAGTCGCAGGCTCGACCCTTCGGGTGCTCACCCCAGCTCTGGGTACGCCAGCAGGAGACGAAGTGGTTGAACCCGGCCTTCTTCACCTCGTTGTACGCGTGCAGCGTGCGGGCGGTGAGCTTGCCGTTGGTGGTCGGGTCGTCCTGATCCTGCTTCTGTACCGGCCAGGACCCGTCCGCGTTGCGCGGCGCCTGGTCGGCTGTGGGCGCGGGTACCTGGATGCCCTTCGGGCCGCCCATCGAGGAGCCGAGCAGCTTCTCCAGCTTGGTCTTCTGGGCCGCCAGCTGGGCTGTGGCGTTGCGTCCGGAGGCGACCTCGTTGGCCAGGTCGGCCTGCTCCTTGTCGCCCTGTGCCTTGGTGCGCTTCAGGTCGGACAACACGAGGCTCTGCTCCTCGGCGAACAGGTGCACCGCGGCCAGCCGCTCGAGCAGGTCGTCCGGGCCGGAGCTGGAGAGCACCACGTTGGCCTCGGATACCCCGCCGGCGCTGCGGTACATGGCGGCGGCTACGTCACCGGCCGCGGCGCTGAGCCGGGCGAGCGCCAGGTTGGTACTCGTCAGCTGGTCCTGCAGTTGCTGCTGCCGGGTGAGTGAGGCGTTGAGCTTGGCCTGCGCGTCACTGAGCTGCTGTGAGATCTCGGCGACCTGGTCGTCGAGGGTGCCGTTGCCGTCTCCGTCCGGGTCGGCCCAACCTGCCGTGCCGGGACCCGCCAGTGTCAGCATGATCACGGCGAGTAGCGAGGTGAGGATGCGCAGGAGGCGGATCCGGTGCCGGGTGAGTGCCTGCGCTCGACGCGCACGGCCCACCCGCTGTCTCAGCCACACGTGCGGGGGGTCCTTCCCGAAGGGGGTAGGGGGTCCGGGGGGCAGCGTACCCGATCGGGCTCCGCGCGCCGCCGCTCCGCGCGCGCCAACCTTGCCGCCCGCCGGTAACCCCTGGTCAGAGCCTCTTAAAGAGATCTGGCCCGGACACCGTTCGAGGGGCGGCCAGCGCTGGCCACCCCTCGAAACGCGCACCATCGCTTCCGCGACTATTCGGCCGGCCACACCCCTGTACCAGCCGCGTGACATGAACGTTATCCGGTCCGGGTGTCGACCGTGTCGCCTGGTCGTGTCGGCTTCGTTAATAAGACGACCCATTTGTGGCGTCCGTCACGCAAGGTGTGTGCAGTGCCATGATCCACGGCGCGGCACTTGTCCGGATGTGGTAGAAAGTACGGGCTCTGGAAGTGTCACCATCGAGCGGTGGGCCCGGCTTGCCGAGCCAAACTGCGCGATCCGCGGGATGATCCTTCTCGGATTTCCCCGCCTGGAGGTGTGATGTCAGTCCTGACGATCGAGGTACGCGTGGAAGCCGTCGGTACCGTCGTGGTCCAACCGCACGGCGAGATCGACTCGGAGAACGCCCACGAGATCCGCGAGATCGTGACCGCCCGGCTCGCCGGGAATCCGCCCGCGGCCATCAAAATCGATCTCGGCGAGGTCAACTTCATCGACTCGGTCGGCATCGGCGCCCTGGTCGGTTGCTTCCACGCGGCGGCGGCGAGCGGGGTGAAGTTGACCGTGGTCAACCCCACCAGCTACGTCCATCGCATCCTCTACATCTCCGGACTGCTCGGCCTGTTCGGCTCGCCGGCGGTAGCCACCGCGCAGCAGCGCGGCAGCCGGGACGGGGCGCTCAAGCCCGCCCAGCAGTAGGGCTCACGCCGCCCGACTACCAGGCGTCGTCGGTGGCGACCGTGGTCAGCCGCTGGGTGGCGCGGGACAGGGCGACATAGAGGGTACGGGCACCGGCCGGCGACTCGCGCCGGATGTCCGCCGGCTCCACCACCAGTACCCCGTCGTACTCCATGCCCTTGGCCTCCAGGCTGGTCACCACCTGCAGCCGCGGGTCGGCCAGGCGTGGATCGGCACCCTCGGCCAGCCAGCCGGCCACCGTGTCCCGGGTGGCCTGGGTGGCCACCACACCCACGGTGCCCTCGACCTCGGCCAGCAGCTCGAGCGTGGCGTCCCGGACGGCCGGTGCCAGCTCGGTCACGGTCAGCCGGCGCGGGGCGACCCCGCTGGCGCGGACCGCCACCGGCAGATCCGCATCGGGTACGGCGGCCCGGATCACCGACGCCGCCACCTCGAAAATCTCCACCGAGTTGCGGTAGTTCGTGGTCAGCGTGTACTCGCTGCGCCGGCGGGTACCCAGCGCGGTGTCCATCGCCCGGCGCGCCTCGGCCGGGTCACCCCGCCACGCCGCCTGGGCCGGGTCGCCGACCACTGTCCAGCTGGCGTACCCGCTGCGCCGGCCGATCATCCGCCACTGCATCGGCGAGACGTCCTGGGCCTCGTCGACCACGATGTGCGTGTACTCCCGGTAGTCGGCCGGGCGGGCGACGGCCTGTGCGCGGGCGGCCGACTGCCGCTCCGCGAACGTGGTGACCTCGCGTACCCCGGACACCATGTACGGGTCGCCACGGCGGGACGGCGGTGCGGGCGGCGCGCCGAGCAGGTCGTCCAGCTCGTCCAGGAGCGCCGCGTCCTCGACGCTCGGGCCGTCCTCGGCGAGTCGGCGCAGGCTCGCGGCCAGGGTGGCGACCTCGATCCGGGACAGCAGCCCGTGCGCGTAGTGCGCGGTCACCGCCGGATCGGCCAGCCAGCCCAGTACCTGGGTCGGGCGTAGCCGGGGCCACCAGGCGCTCATGAAGCCGGTGAACTCGCGGCGCTCGGCGACATCGACGGCGAACTCCTCGCGGGCCGGTACCCGGTCGCCGCCCAGTACCGACACCGCCTGTCGCCAGAGCGTGTCGAGTACCAGCCCGGCTGCCCGGGGGCGTACCGCGTTGCGCTTGGCGCCGCTGCCGAGCAGGCCGTCACGTACTCCGTCCAGTTCCTCGCCGGAGAGGGTGAGCAGCGTGCTGCGGTAGAGCAGGCGCAGCTGGCTGGGCGAGCCGGGGGCGGAGTCCCGGGCCGCGCGGGCGAGTACCTTCGCCATCCGCAGCGAGCCCTTGACGGTGGCTACCGCGTCGTTGTCGTGCCTGGTCAGCGCCTCCCAGCCGGGCTCGGTACCGGCGCCAAGCGTGCCGAGCGAGCGCAGCGTCACCTCGTCCTCGCCCAGCGAGGGGAGTACCCGGGAGATGTACGTGACGAAGGTCGGCGACGGGCCGACGACGAGTACCCCACCACCGGCGAAGCGCTGCCGGTCCGAGTAGAGCAGGTACGCGGCACGGTGCAGCGCGACGGCTGTCTTGCCGGTACCGGGCCCGCCGCGCACGATGGTCACCCCGAGCGCGGGCGAGCGGATCGCCTCGTCCTGCTCCTTCTGGATGGTCGCGACGATGTCCCGCATCCCCGAGCCGGTCGCCCGGGCCAGCGTGGCCACCAGGGCGCCGTCGCCGATCACCTGCAGCTCCGGCCCGGCGCCATCCGGGTCGAGCAGGTCGTCCTCGACGCCGATCACCCGCTCGCCGGAGGACTGGATGACGCGGCGGCGTACCACGCCCATCGGGTCGACCGCGGTGGCCCGGTAGAACGCGGCGGCGGCCGGCGCGCGCCAGTCGATCACCAGTGACCGGGCCTGCTCGTCGCGCAGCCCGAGCCGGCCGACGTAGCGGACCTCGCCGCCGGTCGGCGACTGTGCCCAGGCCGGCGTGGCCTCGGCGGCCGGCCCGTTCGCCGCGGAGCCGTCGTCCCCGGGCCGGTCGCCATCCCCGGACCCGCTGTTCTGCCTAGGCCCGCTGCTCTGACCAGGCCCGCTGTTCTGTCCAGACGCGCTGCTCTGTCCGGGCCTGCTGCTCTGTCCAGACGCGCTGCTCTGTCCGGGCCTGCTGCTCTGTCCAGGCTCCGTGCTCTGCGCAGGGCCGCTGTCAGCCGGCCGGGCCGTGGCGCCGTCGCCGGCTGGGCCGCCGGCGCCCGGGCGCAGATCGAGCCGGCCGAAGACCAGACCCTCGTGCTCGGAGTCGAGCTGCCGGCGGCGGCGGGCGGCGTGGAAGACCATCGCGTCGCGCTCGACGAGCGCGCCGAAGTTGCCGACCCGGGCGATCCCGTAGCCTGCCGCCTCAGCCGCGGCGGCCTCCTTCTTGATCACTTCGAGGCGCGCGTACACCAGGTCAAGATGGCGCTGCTCGGCGACGATCTCCTGATCAGCGGCGGACTTGCTCAATTGACTCCTTCAGACCCGGCCGGATCTCAAACCCGCGACCGGCGCAATTCGGCAACCGGAAAAGCCTACTGGTACCCGACCTCGTAGCACCGGCCGGCAACGCCGCCAGCAGGGAATGGGCGCTTGTCCGCCTCAGTCGGTTGCCGGACTGAGCGGGGCGGCGGAGGTCGGGTCGATGCTGTCTGGTGCACCGCGCGGTCCGACGATCCGATCGGCGCGCTGGCTGGCGAACTCGCCAACGACGGCGGTAGCGGCACCGGCGACGACCGCGTGTGCCGGGCTGGCGCCACCGGACACGCTCGCGACCGCGGCCACCGCGGCGCCGGTCGCGACCGAGCCGGCGTGCGACTTCTTGGCCCGGGAGCGCATGAACAGAGTGGTACCCACGCCACACAGCACGGCCACCACCAGCGCGACCCAGGAGAAGCTGGCCAGCCAGCGCTCGGCGGCCTGACCGATCGAGTAGATGGCCAGGCTCGTCCCGCCGGCCCAGACGATCCCACCGGCCGCGTTGGCGGCCAGGAACCGCGGGTACGGCACCCGCAGCGCGCCGGCCAGCGGCCCGGCCAGTACCCGCAGCAGCGCGATGAACCGGCCGAAGAAGATCGCCCACACGCCGTACCGGTCGAAGGTGCGTTCGGCTCTGGCCAGCTGATCAGGGCCCAGATGCTTGGGGAACCGGCGGCCCAGCCGCTCCAGCAGTGGGCGACCGCCGCGCCGCCCGACCGCGTACCCGATCGAGTCGCCGATGATCGCGCCGGCGCTCGCGGCCGCTGCCACCCACCAGATGTCGATGGTCCCGGAGGCTGCCAGCAGGGCCGCGCTGACCAGCGCGATCTCGCCGGGCAGCGGGATGCCCATGCTCTCCACCGCGATGATCGCGCCGACGATCAGATAGGCCAGAGCCGGGGGTACGACCGCCAGCCAGTGCTGAACCATGTCCACCGTCGTCCCTCGCTTCCCCAGCCCGCGATCTCGAATCGGGTGTCTACGCTACCGGGCCGGCGCACCACGCGGCACCGCCGAACCGCCAACGTGGGCAGACACACGCTTGAATCGGACACGCCCGGAACCCCGACAAGCTCGGAACCGGACACGCCGAAGAGCCCCCCGGCAAACCGGAGGGCTCGTCACGACCGTTCGGTCAGGCGGCCTCGAAGACGCCGGCGTCGACCAGGCGCTTCTCGGTGGCGTCCCAGCCGTGGGCCGGGAACTGCGAAGCCAGCGCGACCAGCTCGGCGCGGATCTTCGGGCCGTGGCCGGCACCGGCCAGTACCCGTAGCTCCTGGTTGAACGCCTCGGAGTCGGTCTTCAGGTGCGCGGTCTTGCCGTTGGTCAGGTTCCGCACGTAGGCGAACTTGCCGTTGGCCAGCGGAATGATGTACTTGAACTCGCCGAGCACGCTGAGAGCGCCGCCCTGGCCTGCCTGGCCAGCGCGGACTGATGCGCGCGCGGTCTTGGAGGTGTTACTCGCCACCCGGGGACTCCTTCACTAGCTACTGCTCGGCGATCGAGTCTACCCGGCTGTACGCCTGCTCCGGCAGCGGGTACGCCACCGGATCAGCCCCCACCGGCCAGCTGGCGTCTCAGCCGTTCGGTGGCAGTTCGGCGATTCGCTGGCGCCGCGTGAATCACGCGTGCATCATGAAGCACGTCAGCCAGCAGCACCTCACTACCAACACGCACCAGCACGCATGATCACCAACCCATTTCCAGGTCGTAGGGGAAGACGCACCTGGAGCTCCGGGGGAGGTTGTTCGTGCCAACGCGTGGCGTCGTGTACGTCCACTCAACGCCGCTCGCCGTGTCCGCACACGTCGAGTGGGCGATTGCGCGTGTCCTCGCCGCGCCGGTCAGCCTGCACTGGACCATCCAGCCGATGGACCCGGGCGCCCGGCGAGCCGAGTGCACCTGGTCCGGGCGCCCCGGAACAGGCGCTGAACTCGCCGCTGAACTGCGGCAGTGGCCGATGGTCCGGTTCGAGGTCACCGAGGAGCCCAGTCCCGGCGTGGACGGACAGCGCTTCATGTTCGTACCCGGCCGGGGGCTGCACAGCTCCGGAATGAGCGCGAACGGCGACATCCTGGTCAGCGAGCACCAGCTGCGTACGTTGATGACCACCGCGCGCGGTCCGGAGGCGCTGTCGCACGCGATGGAGCGGGCCCTGGGCAGCGCCTGGGATGCCGAGTTGGAGCCCTACCGCTACGCCGGCGACGGTGCCCCGGTCACCTGGCTCACCCAGGCCGGCTGACCCGGGCTCGCTGACCCGGGCTGGCCGACCTTTATCCGACACCCGGCGCACAGCGCGTGCGGCCCCGGTTTGACCAGGGCGTACGGGTCGGGTGTGATCGTGGCGTGCCCCGCTCTCCCGGTAGCGCCATCCGCCTGCGTACCTTCACCGCCCTGGTCGGCACGCTCGTGCTGCTCGGCGCCTGTACCAGCTCCGGCGCTGCGAAGCCGGCCACCTTCGACCCGCCGGGTGCCACGATCGCGTCCAGTGCGCTGGCCGATCCGGCTGCCGGCGCGGCCGCGATCGTCGCCAAGCTCAGCGACGACGAGCTGGTCGGGCAGGTACTCGTGCCGTACGCGTACGGGGCCGACGCGTACACCGTGTCGGCCGGTTCGAGGCAGGGCAACCAGCAGCTCGGCGGCGTGGACACGCCGGCCGAACTGGTGGCCAAGTACCACCTCGGCGGGCTGATCCTGGTCGCCTTCTCGGCGGACGATCCGACCGGCGACACCAACCCGACCACGAACATGGAGAACCCGGCGCAGGTCAAGGCGTTGACGGCCGGCCTGCAGTCGGCGGCCGGCCGGTTGACTGCGGGGGTACCGCTGCTGATCGGTACCGACCAGGAGTACGGCGTGGTCAACCGGCTCGGTACCGGCATCGTGCAGCTGCCCTCCGGGATGGGGCTGGGCGCGGCCGGCAACCCGGCACTCACCCAGCAGGCGTGGGCCGCGGCCGGCGCCGACCTGGCTGCCCTGGGCCTGAACGTCGACTTCGCGCCGGACGCGGACGTACTCGGCGCGGGCGGCAACGGGGTGATCGGCTCGCGCTCGTTCGGGCAGGATCCGAGCGCCGTGGCGGCCCAGGTGAGCGCCGCCGTACAGGGGCTGCAGAGCGCCGGGGTGGCGGCCACCCTCAAGCACTTCCCCGGGCACGGGCACACC
Organism: uncultured Actinomycetota bacterium; assembly: GCA_963850915.1. Lineage (GTDB taxonomy): Bacteria > Actinomycetota > Actinomycetes > Mycobacteriales > Micromonosporaceae > CAVTWH01. Next base: position 92,212 of record CAWKND010000013.1, on the reverse strand, counting down.
CAGACCGACAGCCACGACGCGCTGCCGATCCTGACGCAGAGCCTGAGCCAGCTGCGCAGCGGGGACCTGCCGCCGTTCCAGAGCGGGATCGCCGCCGGTACCGAAATGATCATGTCCGGTCACCTGGACGTGCAGGCGATCGACCCTGGGGTACCCGCGTCCTTCTCCTCGAAGGTGCTGATCGACCTGCTGCGCAAGCAGCTCGGCTTCACCGGCGTGGTGATCACCGACGCGCTCAACATGAAGCCGGCCGAGAAGTACCCGCCGGCCGAGGCTGCCTGGCGCGCCCTGGTCGCCGGCAACGACATGCTGCTCATGCCGCCGGACCTGCCCGCCGCCCAGCAGGGCCTGCTCGCCGCGCTGAAGTCCGGCCAGCTGCCGAGGGCCCGGCTGATCGAGGCGGTGACCCGGATCCTCACGCTGAAGCTGCGGCTGGCCGGCGGCCCGAAGCCGGCGGATGTGGGCGCCGTGGGCGGCTCGGCGCAGCTGTCGGCGGCCCAGGCCGTGGCCACCGCCGGGGTGACCGTCCTGAAGGGCTCGTGCACCGGGCCGCTGGTCACCGGCCCGGTCTCGATCACCGCCTCGGGCGGGCGCACGCAGGCGGTGAGCTGGCTGAAGGATGCGCTCACCGCCGCCGGTGTCACGGTCACCGACACCGGGGGTACCGAGGTGCACCTGGTCGGCTACGGCGACGTCGCCACCGACCTGTCCGGTACGGCGAAGATCACGGTTGCCATGGACACGCCGTACATCCTGGCCAACGCGAAGTCACCGATCCGGCTGGCAACATACTCGTCGTCGCAGCCGTCAATGGTCGGACTGGCGGCGGTACTCGCCGGCAAGGTCAAGCCGACCGGGAAGTCGCCGGTGGACGTGAAGGGCCTGCCGCGCAGCGCCTGTAAGTAGCGGCGGCAGCACTAGGACAGAGCGGGCCGGGAGCGTGTGCTCCCGGCCCGTACCGTGTGGTCCTTTGTTGTTACAGCGGGATGTTGCCGTGCGCGCCGCGCGCGGCCGGCGCCGCCGCCAACGCCTCGGCGATCCGGCGGTGCGTCTCGGACGGCTTGATGACCTCGTCGACCACGCCGATCTCCAGCGCCCGCTGCACGCCGCCGGCGACCCGGGTCTGCTCCTCGACCAGCTGGGCGCGGAGTGCCTCGCGCTCCTCGGGCTGGGCCGCGGCGAGCTTCTTGCGGAACAGGATGTTCACCGCGGCCGACGCACCCATCACCGCGATCTCGGCGTTCGGCCAGGCGAACACCGCGGTGGCGCCGAGCGAGCGGGAGTTCATCGCGATGTACGCGCCGCCGTAGGACTTGCGGGTCACCAGCGTCACCCGGGGTACCACCGCCTCGGCGAAGGCGTGCAGCAGTTTGGCGCCGCGGCGTACCACGCCGTCCCACTCCTGGCCGACGCCCGGCAGGTAGCCGGGTACGTCCACCAGCACGATCAGCGGTACCCCGAGCGAGTCGCACATCCGCACGAAGCGCGCCGCCTTCTCGGCGGAGGCCGCGTCCAGGCAGCCGCCCAGGCGCAGCGGGTTGTTCGCGATCACGCCGACGGTACGCCCGGCGAACCGGCCCAGCGTGGTCACCACGTTCGGCGCCCACTTGCTGTGCAGCTCCACACCGGGCTCGTCGAGCAGCGCCTTGACCACCGGCTTCACGTCGTACGCCCGGCTCGCCTCCGGCGGCATGAGCGTCGACAGGTCGACACCCTCGGCGACATCGGCCGGCGAGATGCGACCCTGGTGCCCGAGCAGGAACGCGAGCTTGCGCGCCTCGGCCAGCGCCGACGCCTCGTCCTTCGTGGTCACGTGCACCACGCCGGAGCGCCGCCCGTGCGGCTCGGGGCCGCCGAGGCGCTCCATGTCGACCTGCTCGCCGGTGACGCTGCGGACCACCTCCGGCCCGGTCACGAAGATCCGACCGGCGGCCGCCATGATCACGATGTCGGTGAGGGCCGGGCCGTACGCGCCACCGCCAGCGGCCGGGCCGAGTACCACGGAGATCTGCGGTACCCGCCCGGAGGCCCGTACCATCGCCGCGAACACCTGACCCACGCCGTCGAGTGCCACCACGCCCTCGGGCAGCCGGGCACCACCGGAGTGCCACAGGCCCAGCACCGGTACCCGCTCGCGCACCGCGGCGTCGATCGAGTCCACGATGTGCTGGCAGCCCTCGATGCCCATGGCGCCACCCATCCTGGTGGCGTCGGTGACGTACGCGATCGCCGGCGTACCGTCGATCTCGCCCCGGCCCCACAGCGCGCCGGAGTCGTCCCGGGGAATCGCCAGGCGCAGGCTGCCCCGGTCGAACAGGGCGCGCAGGCGTACCTCGGGGTCGCGGAAGTCGACCGCGGAAGGATCCTCGGTCACAGGTGCGGTGGTCATCGGGGTACCTCCAGGCTTGGGGCGGGGAATCGCTTCGGTGGGCAGTCGCAGCCGTGGGGTCCGCGCCCCACGGCAAGGTCAGGCACGGGTGAAGGCGAGAACCGCGTTGTGTCCGCCGAAGCCGAACGAGTTGTTCAGCGCGGCCGGGATCTCCATGTAGCGCGCCTTGTTGGCGGCCACATCGAGGTCGAGCCCGTCGTCCGGGTCGTCGAGGTTGATGGTCGGCGGGACGATGCCGTAGTAGATGGCCAGTACCGTGGCGATCGACTCCAGCGCCCCGGCGGCACCCAGCAGGTGCCCGGTCATCGACTTGGTGGAGGTGACCACCGGGTGGTCGCCGATTGCCCGGCGCAGCGTCACGATCTCCGCCATGTCACCGACCGGCGTCGAAGTGGCGTGCGCGTTGACGTGCACGATGTCGGCCGGCGAGAGGCCGGCGTCGCGCAGCGCGGCGCGGATGGCCCGGGTCTGCCCGTGCCCCTCCGGGTCGGGCTGCACGATGTCGTACCCGTCGGAGGTGATGCCGAAGCCGGCCAGCCGGGCGTACACCCGGGCGCCACGGGCAGCCGCGTGGTCGGCGCGCTCGAGCACGATGACGCCCGAGCCCTCGCCGAGTACGAAGCCGTCCCGGCCCTTGTCGAACGGGCGGGAGGCGCGCTCCGGGTCGTCGTTACGGGTCGACATGGCCCGCATCGCGGCGAACCCGGCGATCGGCAGTGGATGTACCACCGCCTCGGTACCCCCCGCGAGTACCACGTCGGCCCGGCCGGAGCGGATGATGTCCAGCCCCATCCCGATCGCCTCGGCACCGGTCGCGCAGGCGCTGGCCGGCGAGTGCACGCCCGCCTTGGCGCCCATCTCCAGGCCCACCCAGGCCGCCGGCCCGTTGGGCATGAGCATCGGTACCGTGTGCGGGCTGACCCGCCGTGGCCCGGAGGCCTCCAGGATGTCGTCCTGGGCGAGCAGGGTCTGCGCCCCGCCGATCCCGGAGCCGACCGCCACGGCCAGCCGCTCGGGGTCCAGCCCCGAGCCGGCCAGGCCGGAGTCGGCCCAGGCCTGGTGCGCGGCGATCAACGCGACCGCCTCGGACCGGTCCAGCCGGCGCAGCTTGACGCGGTCCAGTACCTCCGACGGGTCGACGGCCAGCTGGGCGGCGATGCGTACGGGAAGTTGCGCCGCCCAGTCCTGGGTGAGCGCACTCACTCCGGATCGGCCGGCGACCATGGCGTCCCAGGTCGACGCCACATCCCCGCCGAGCGGGGAGGTGACGCCGAGACCGGTGACGACGACGTCGGGGCGGCTCATCTCAGGCAGATGCCTTCTGGATGTACGAGACCGCGTCGCCGACCGTCTTGAGGTTCTGTACCTCGTCGTCCGGGATCTTCACGCCGAACTTCTCCTCGGCGGCCACCACGACCTCGACCATCGACAGCGAGTCGACATCCAGGTCCTCGGTGAACGACTTGTCCTCGGCGACATCGCCCGGGTTCACGCCGGCGACCTCTTCGAGGATCTCGGCCAGACCGGTGGTGATCTCGTCACGGGTCGTCATGGGATGTGGTTCCTTCCTTCGATGGTTGGCTACCCCCACTGGGTAGCCGCCCTGGGTGGACTGCATGCGGACAGGTGCCGTCCCTACGGACAGCGGACGACCTGCCCGGCGTAGGTGAGGCCGCCGCCGAAGCCGAAGAGCAGGACCGGCGCCCCGGACGGGATCGCCCCCTTCTCCACCAGCTTCGACATGGCCAGCGGCACGCTCGCCGCGGAGGTGTTGCCGGACTCGACGATGTCCCGGGCCACCACGGTCTCCGCGCCCAGGCTGAGCTTGCGGGCCAGCGGGTCGATGATCCGCAGGTTGGCCTGGTGCGGGACGAACGCGGCCAGCTCGGTCGGCTCGACACCGGCCGCGTGGCACGCCTTCAGGGCCAGCTCGGGCAGCGCGAAGGTGGCCCAGCGGAACACCGCCTGGCCGTTCTGCACGATGTACGGGCGCCAGCCCTCGATGGTGAGTACGTCGCCCTTCTCCGGTACCGAGCCCCACACCACCGGGCCGATGCCGGGCTGCTCGCCGTCGGCCACCGGGGACACCACGGATGCCCCGGCACCGTCGCCGAACAGGATGCACGAGGAGCGGTCGGTCCAGTCGGTGAAGTCGGTGAGCTTCTCGGCACCGATCACGATGGCGTTGCGGGCGGCACCGGCGCGGATCGCGTGGTCGACGGTGGCCAGCGCGTACTCGTAGCCGGAGCACGCGGTGTTCAGGTCGTACGCGGCCGGCGCGGTGATGCCGAGCTTGGCGGCGACCCGGGTTGCCACGTTGGGGCAGCGGTCGACCGAGGAGCAGGTGGCCACGGCAACCAGGTCGATGTCGGCCGCGGTCAGGCCGGAGGCGGCCAGTGCCTTGCCGGCCGCGGCGGCCGCCATGTCGGCGACCGTCTCGGTGTCGGCGACCCGGCGGGTGACGATGCCGACCCGGTCGCGGATCCACTCGTCGCTGGTGTCGACGATCTGGGCGAGGTCTTCGTTGGTGAGTACCCGCGCCGGCTGGTAGTGGCCGACAGCGATGATCTTGGAGCCGATGGCGGCCATGTTAGAGGTGTCCTCCGATGCGGGCGAGGGGCTGACCGGGGGCGACCGGGTCGTCGTGGTGGGCCAGCCACTCGGTGAGCAGCCCGGTGTCGTGGGCGGTCACCTCGACCGGGCCCTGGCGGGTGGAGACGTGCCCGATGACCTGACCGGTACGCAGCTCGGCGCCCTCTTCCAGGCCCTCGGCGGGGATGAAGTTGCCGGCCGCCGTGGCGACCACGACCCGGAACTGCAGCTCGGGCTCGCCGGTCGGGGTGACGCCGTGCCGGGCGAACAGGTCGATCGCGGCGGGCAGGTCTGCCGGCGTGTTCACGGTGACGATCTCGACCCCGGGCAGCGCCCGCTTGGCCAGCCCGGCGAGGGTACCGGCCGGGGGCAGCTCGATGATCGCGGTCACGCCGGCCTGGGCCAGGGTCTGCATGCACAGGTCCCAGCGCACCGGCGCGGTGACCTGGCGGACCAGCCGGCTGAGCATGCCCTTGCCGGTGTTCACGGCGGTACCGTCCAGGTTGGACAGCAGGATCTTGTTGGCGTCCACCGGGGTGATCCCGGCCGCCACCTCGCCCAGCGCCTGTTCGGCGGTGGTCATGTACGGCGTGTGGAAGGCGCCGGCCACCTGCAGCCGGATGACCCGGGCCTTGGCCGGCGGTTCGGCGATGAACTTGTCCAGTGCGTCCACCGAACCGGCGGCCACGATCTGACCGGCGCCGTTGCGGTTGGCCGGGTAGAGCCCGGCGGCACTGATCGCGGCGAGCACCTCGGCCTCGTCGCCACCGAGTACGGCGGCCATGCTGGTCGGCTCCAGCGCGCAGGCGGCGGCCATCTCGCGACCACGGATGGTGGCCAGCGTGATCGCCGTCTCGGCGTTGAGTACGCCGCCGAGTACCGCGGCGCCGAGTTCGCCGACGCTGTGGCCGGCAAGTGCGCCCGCGTCGTACATCGGCAGCTGCTCGGCGGCGGCCAGTGCGGCGGCGACCAGGAGCGGCTGGGTCTTGGCGGTGTCCTTGATCTCGGTGGCGTCGGCGACGGTACCGAGGTGGATCAGGTCGAGCCCGGAGAGGGCGGACCACCACCGCAGTCGGGCGGCGACGCCGGGCAGATCAAGCCAGGGCGCGAGGAAGCCAGGCTTCTGGGAGCCCTGTCCGGGAGCGAGTACTGCGAGCACGCACTCGACTCTCCTGGATAGAGTGCCATCCCGGGCTGTTGGCGTGCACCAAACCCGACGACCGGATTTGTAGGGTTCCCCCAATAGACGCCGGAGCCGTACGAGGTTGACTACCCCTTGTGACACTTGAGGGCCAGCTGGTGCGGCCTGCGTCACAGCACTTCAGGAGCTGGCGGTGGGGTCCAGTCGGCCGACGGTCAGCGCTATCCGGAGGGCGTACGCCGCCCGCGGCTGGAACGGGGTGAGCCCGGTCACGTCGGCGACCTTGCGCAGCCGGTACCGCACGGTGTTCGGGTGTACGAACAGCTCCCGGGCCGCGCTCTCCAGTACCTCCCCGGCGGCGAAGAACGCGTCCAGCGTCTCCAGCAGCTCGCCACCCGCGCGCAGCAGGCTGCCGTAGATGTCCTGGCGCAGCATGCGACGGGCCTCCGGATCGCCGGCCAGCGCCCGCTCGGGCAGCAGGTCCCGGGCGGCCACCGGCCGGGGTGCGCTGGGCCAGGCGTGCGCCGCCCGGAACCCGGCCATCGCCGCGCGCGCCGACTCGGTCGCCTCATCCAGCCGGGGTACCGCCGGGCCGACCACGACCGGACCCTCGCCGAAGGCGCCCAGCAGCTTCTCCGTCGCAGCGAGTGGATCGGCCGCCCCGCCGAGTACCACCACCAGCCGGTCCCCGTGCACGCCACCGAGTACGTCGACGCCGACCCGGCGGGCCGCCCGGTAGACCGTGTGCACCACGGCCGCCGCCTCGCCGCCCGGGGAGCGCCCGACCGCGACCGCGACCGGTGGCGCATCCGCCCAGCCCAGCGCGGCGGCCCGGCTGGCCAGTACGTCGGAGGAGTCGCCGCGGAGCAGGGCGTCGACCAGCAGTGCCTGCAGCCGCGCGTCCCAGGCGCCCCGGGTCTCGGCCGCGCGGGCGTACACGCGGGCGGCCGAGAACGCCACCTCACGGGAGTAGGTGAGGACCGCCTCGCGCAGCGCCGCCTCCTCGCCGGGGGCGGCCAGGTGCGACACCTGCTCCTCGACGACGTCGATGGTCACCTTGATCAGCTGTACGGTCTGCAGCAGGTTGAGCGTACGAGCCAGGGCGCGCGGTGCGGCGTCGAAGATCTCGTCGGAGAGCTCCTGGTCGGTTCCGCGCTTGCGCAGCCACTCGACCAGCGAGCGGACGCCGGCCTGGGCCACCAGCATCACCCAGGCGCGCTGGTCGGCGGGGACCTCGCGGAACCAGGGGAGTACCTCGTCCATCCGGGAGACGCTCGCGGTGGCCAGTGCGCCGGCCGCCCGCTCGATGCGGCGCAAGGTGGCGCTCAGCTCACCGTTGCCAACACCCGCGGACATGGGTACAGCCTGTCACAGCGGGGGCGGCCTGCCTTGATCGCTCGCGTGAGCGCCGGCGCAACGGTTAGTTGGAGGCGCGGCGGCGGTAGCGGTAGCGGCTGAACCGGGCCGCGCCGAAGAGCAGCACCAGTGCGCCGAACGAGGTGGCCACACTGCTGAGCATGGCGGTCTTCAGCTGGGCCAGCTCGCCGCGCAGGTTGACCCGCAGCGAGGTGGCCTGGGTCGTTGTGCCGATGTCCACGCCCTCCAGCCCGGCCTGCTGCAGACCGATCTGCGTGTCGCTGTTGGCGATCGAGACGCCGGCCGCGTGCAGTACGTCGGGCAGCGACACCGAGGCGTAGAACCAGCCGTCGCTGCTCTTGCCGGTCGGCTGGGCGGCCGGCCGGAACGCGCGTGGACCGCCGACCGCCTCCGGGTAGAGGTCGTAGACCTGGACCGCGTCGCCGCCCGCCGAGATGGTGGCGGTGTACTTGGTGCCCAGCGTCTCCTGCTTGACCTGCATCGGGGTACCGGTGGCGCCCTGCATCCAGCTCAGCTGCTTGAGCAGCTCGTTGAACAGGTCGGCCTGGGTGTCGCTGTGCACCATCACCGGGATGCCCACGTTGGTACCGGTGATCGTGATCAGGGTCGGGGCGTTGGCGGCCGCGGCCGGTGCCCCGGTGAGCAGGAGGGCGGCGAGCACCGTGCCGAGTGCCAGGACCGCGGCACCGGCGCGGCGCAGCAGCCATCCCCGGGCGGTCCGCGCGGTCGTCGGGCGCGACGGCGCGACGCGGCGGGTGCCGGTGGGGATCGCTGGACTGGCGGTGGCGCGCGTCATCGGACACCTCGAGGGGGCGGTGCCTCTACATCGACCGGGAATTGCGGCTGGAGCCGCGAATTCCAGCGGCCAACGAGGGGGTTCATGGGCAATCATCGCTTACAACAGCAAGGAACGCTGTCCCGTTCAGACTCCGCGAATGCTGGGAATTGCGCGCAACCAAAGGGGGGTGTCACGGCGTCTATAACTGGAGTCTGCCATGCCTCCACCGGCAGTGGATCACCGGGCGATACTCAGTGGCCAAGTCGTGACAAAGCGGTACGCAGTCGGGTGAGCGTACGCTCCCGGCCCAGTACCGCCAGCGACTCGAAGAGCGGCAATCCGACAGTACGGCCGGTGCAGGCCACCCGTACCGGTGCCTGTGCCTTGCCGAGCTTCAGGCCACGCTGCTCACCGGCCGCCTCCACAGTGGACTTGAGCGTCTCGGCGTCCCACGCGGGTACCCCGGAAAAGCCCTCGACCACCGCGGCCAGCAACTCTGCGGCCCCCTCTTTCATGGTCTTGTCCCAGGCGGCCTCGTCGATCGCCGGCTCCGGCAGGAACGCGAAGTCCACGTTGGGCACGATCTCGGACAGCACCGCGACCCGGGTCTGGGCCAGCGGCGCCAGGGCGGCGAACGCCTTCTCGTCGAACTCCCCGGCCGGCCACGGCGTCGCGTCCCCGGTCACCCACGGCTGGCAGGCGGCGATGAACTCGTCCACCGGCAACGCCCGGATGTACTCGCCGTTGAAGGCGCGCAGCTTCTTCTCGTCGAAGAACGCGGGCGAGGGGTTGACCTCCTCCAGCCGGAACTCCTCCTCGATGACCGACCAGGGCACGATCTCCCGGTCGCCGCTGGGTGCCCAGCCCAGCAGCATGAGGTAGTTCTTCATGGCCGCGGCGAGGTAGCCCTCCTCGCGGTAGGCCTCCAGGGCGACCTTGTCCCGCCGCTTGGAGAGTTTCTGCCGCTTCTCGTTCACCACGACCGGTACGTGCGCCCAGATCGGCGGGGCCACCCCGAGCGCCTCCCAGAGCAGCTGCTGCTTGGGGGTGTTGGGCAGGTGCTCCTCGGCCCGGATCACGTGGGTGATCCCCATGGTCATGTCGTCCACCACGTTGGCCAGCAGGAACACCGCCGACCCGTCGGCCCGGGCGATGACGAAGTCCTCGATCAACTTGTTCTCGAAGGTCGGGGTGCCGCGGATCAGGTCGACCACCACCGTCTCGCCCTCGTCGGGGGTACGGAAGCGCAGCGCCCGCCCCTCACCCGGGCCCAGGCCGCGCTCGCGGCAGTACCCGTCGTAGCCGGTGTACTTGTTGCCGGTACGTGCCTGGATGTCGTCGCGGGTGCAGTCGCAGTAGTACGCCCGGCCGGCCTCGTACAGCCGGGCGGCCGCAGCCCGGTGGCTGTCGGCGTACGCGGACTGGAAGAGCGGCCCCTCGTACCCGCCGCGCTCGATGCCGATCCAGTCGAGCGCCGACAGGATGCCCTCGGTCCACTCCGGTCTGTTACGGGCGGCGTCGGTGTCCTCGATCCGCAGCACGAACACGCCGCCGTGCTGTTTGGCGAAGATCCAGTTCTGCAGCGCCGAGCGGGCGCCGCCGACGTGGAACATTCCAGTGGGCGAAGGAGCAAACCGAACTCGTACAGTCACGCGTCTAATCTAGAGGGGAGTCCCCCCGCCGGCTCCACCAGGTTTCCCTCCGCACCCCTCTTGCCACCCACAGTTACCGTCGACTGGTCGGCCGGTGACCAAGTGACCCGAGGTTGCCTGGATCGAGCTGTTCGGGGTTTTGCAGAGGCACTGTTCTTCAGTAGCCTTCCGGCCGGGAGGAATCATGAACCGTCGTACTGTGCTCGCTGGCGCCGCCACGGCTGCCACCGGATCGCTGTTGGTTGCCTGCAAGAGCGATGCGGGCAGCAGCGCGTCGTCGTGGAACTCGCCGGGGAGCTCCGGCGGCGCTTCGCCCAGCGCCAGTGCGGTTGCGGGCACGCTGACCATCGCACCAGCCCCGAACGCGGCGAACGTCTCGCCGGCCGACGGCGTCGTGGTCACGGTGGAGAACGCGACGGTACAGAGCGTGACGGTGACGGCCGGTACCAAGACCGTCGCGGGCGCCCTCGACACCGAGCAGAAGGTGTGGCGCAACACCGATCCGCTCGCCTTCAACCAGACCTACACGGTGACGGCGGTCGCGGTCGGCGCTGACGGTAAGCAGATCCAGCAGAGCACCACGTTCACCACCCTCAAGCCGACCAAGACGGTCAACGCGACCTTCCAGGCCAACGCTCTCACCGCGATGAAGGACGGCGGTACCTACGGGGTCGGCCAGCCGATCGCGTTGAACCTGTCGAAGGCACCCGCCGACAAGGACGCGGTCATCAAGGCGCTGACCGTCACCTCGGAGCCGGCCGTCGAGGGCCGGTGGCAGTGGGTGGACAACCAGAACCTGCAGTACCGCCCGGAGAAGTACTGGGAAAAGGGCACCAAGATCAAGGTGACCGCCAACCTGCTCGGGCTCGACTACGGCAAGGGTGCGTACGGCGCGGCCAACGTCTCGATCGGGATCACCATCGGCCAGTCGAAGGTGGCCATTGCCGACGACGCGACCCACCGCATGAAGGTCTACTTCGACGGGGTACAGGTCCAGGACTTCCCGATCAGCATGGGCAAGGGCGGTACCACCAAGTCCACCGACGGCAAGACCGTGGACTTCTTCACCCGCTCCGGCGTACACGTGGTGATGACCCGCGAGGCGAGTCACCGGATGACCTCGGCCAGCTACGGTGTCGGCCCGGGTAACGCCAACTACTACGACGAGATCGTCTACCTGTGCTGCCGCATCTCCTACACCGGCGAGTTCGTCCACTCGGCGCCGTGGAGTGAGGGCGACCAGGGCAAGCGCAACGTTTCGCACGGCTGCGTGAACATCTCCAAGGTCAACGCGACCTGGTTCTACAACAACTTCAACCTGGGTGACGTGGTGGAGATCAAGGGCACCCCGAAGCAGCTCGCGACCTGGGAGTCGGTGGGCGGCTGGGACACCCCGTGGAGCCAGTGGGGTACCGCCACCTGATCCGCTCCGCTTCGACGCCCGGCCCGTGCACGTGGGCCGGGCGTTCGTTTATTTGCGCAGGATGGCCCGGTCGACCCGGGCTCGCCAGTGCGCGTCGGGCGGGTCGCCGTGCAGGGCGGCCAGGGCGGCCACCGCGCCGCCGACGAGAGTTGCCCAGTCGTACCGGCGGATCGGGGCGTACCGGACGATGCCGGCGCTCTCCTCCGGGATGCCCTTGAGCATCAGGAACGCCAGCCCTGCCGAGCGGCTGGCGGCCCAGCCCGGCACCCGGGGTACCCGACGGGCGGCATCCGCCCCGTACTCGGTCACCAACTGCACGTGGAACGGGTAGCCGACCTCGCCACCGGCCTTGGTCACCACGATGCGCGCCTGGTTGCCGGAGTCGCGCCCGCCGAAGAGCCCCGCCAGCCAGCCGGGTCGGGGCGGCTCGATGACCACCTCAACACCGAAGCCGTGCACTCCGGGGTCGGCGGCGTCGGCGATGCCGCGTACCACCTCGATCACCGCGCCCGCGTCGGAGCGGCGGAACTCGATCCACTCGGGGTCGGGTCCGCCCGGCCCGTCACCCTCTGCCGACACCGGCACATCGTGTCACCGCACCGCCGTACGGGGCACCCCTCCGTCTGGCCCGTTCCCGACAGACCCGCTCGCCCCTCACCCCGGCCCTCGCGCGTGGGACGCGGGATGCGGCGGCGGTGCAAGGTCATGTTGCACATATGGCTGGAATTCCTCGCCGGTTGGCAGCCATAACTGCAACATCACCTCGGTCCGCCCCGCGCCCCGGGGCTGCGCGGCACGGGGTGGGTGAACGTGGCGGCGCCCCGACAGCCGTAGCTGCCGGGGCGCCGTGGTCAGCGGGGTTCGCAGGTCAGGAGTCGCCGCCGGTCTCGCCGACCGGTGCCGCCGACACGTCGTCGATGGCGTACTTCGCGGCCGCGTCGGCGGGTACGTTCGCCGCGACCTCCCCGCGCCGGGCGAGCTGGCGCAGCGTGGCGACGGCGATGTTCTCCGCGTCCACGTGGAAGTGGCGGCGCAGCGCGTGCCGGGTGTCCGACATGCCGAAGCCGTCTGTGCCCAGCGACGTGTAGTCACCGGGTACCCACCGGGAGATCAGGTCCGGCACGGCCCGCATGAAGTCGCTCACCGCGACCACCGGCCCGCCCGTGTCGGCCAGCTTGGCCGTCACGTAGGGCACCTTCGCCTCGCTGCCGGGGTTGAGCAGGTTCCACTCCTCGCAGGTCACCGCGTCGCGGCGCAGCTCGAGCCAGGAGGTCGCCGACCACACGTCGGCGGCCACCCCCCAGTCCTGGGCCAGCAGCTCCTGGGCCTTCAGCGCCCAGCCCATGCCGGTTCCGGAGGCGAGGATCTGCGCCTTCGGCGCCCCGTCACCGAGCTGTGGCGCCGGCGAGTAGCGGTACAGCCCCTTCAGCAGGCCGTCCACGTCGACGTCCGCCGGCTCGGCCGGCTGCAGGATCGGCTCGTTGTAGACCGTGAGGTAGTAGTAGATGTTCTCCGGTTTGTCGCCGAACATCCGGCGCAGCCCGTCCTCCACGATGTACGCGGTCTCGAAGGCGTACGCCGGGTCGTACGCGACGACAGCCGGGTTGGTGGCGGCGAGCAGCAGCGAGTGCCCGTCCTCGTGCTGCAGACCCTCGCCGTTGAGCGTGGTCCGGCCGGCCGTGGCGCCGAGCAGGAAGCCGCGGGTCATCTGGTCGCTGGCCGCCCACAGCGCGTCGGCGGTGCGCTGGAAGCCGAACATCGAGTAGAAGATGTACAGCGGGATCATCGGCTCGCCGTGCGTGGCGTACGACGTGCCGGCAGCCGTGAAGGAGGCCACCGAGCCGGCCTCGTTGATCCCCTCGTGCAGGATCTGCCCGCTGGTCGCCTCGCGGTAGGACAGGAACAGCTCCCGGTCGACCGGGGTGTAGTTCTGCCCGTGCGGCGAGTAGATCTTGGCAGTCGGGAAGAGCGAGTCCATCCCGAAGGTACGCGCCTCGTCCGGGATGATCGGTACCCAGCGCTTGCCGAACTCCTTGTCCCGCATCAGATCCTTGAGCAGCCGTACGAACGCCATGGTGGTGGCGATCTTCTGCTTGCCGGAGCCCTTCTTGACGTCGGCGTACGCGTCCTTGCCGGGCAGGTTCAGCGGGACGGCGGTGGTACGCCGGGAGGGCAGGAAGCCACCGAGCGTCTTGCGGCGCTCCAGCAGGTACTCCATCTCGGCGCTGTTCTCGGCCGGCTTGTAGTACGGCGGCAGGTAGGGGTTGTCCTCCAGCGCCGAGTCGGGGATGTCGAGGTAGAGGCGGTCCCGGAAGCCCTTGAGGTCGTCCAGGGTCAGCTTCTTCATCTGGTGGGTGGCGTTGCGCCCCTCGAAGTGCGAGCCGAGCGTCCAGCCCTTCACCGTCTTGGCGAGGATGACCGTGGGCTGCCCGGTGTGCTCGGTGGCCGACTTGTACGCCGCGTAGAGCTTGCGGTAGTCGTGCCCGCCGCGCTTGAGATTCCAGATCTCGTCGTCGGAGTAGCCCTCGACCATCTTGCGGGTACGCGGGTCGCGGCCGAAGAAGTGCTCGCGCACGTACGCCCCGGACTCCGCCTTGTACGTCTGGTAGTCACCGTCGGGCGTGGCGTTCATCAGGTTGACCAGCGCGCCGTCGGCATCCGCTGCCAGTAGCGGGTCCCACTCGCGACCCCAGACCACCTTGATGACGTTCCAGCCGGCGCCCCGGAACAGCGCCTCCAGCTCCTGGATCACCTTGCCGTTGCCGCGTACCGGCCCGTCCAGGCGCTGCAGGTTGCAGTTGATCACGAAGGTGAGGTTGTCCAGCTCCTCGCGGGCGGCCAGGCCGATCTGGCCGACCGACTCGACCTCGTCCATCTCGCCGTCGCCGAGGAACGCCCACACGTGCTGCTGGGAGGTGTCCTTGATGCCACGGTTCTGCAGGTAGCGGTTGAACCGCGCCTGGTAGATGGCGTTGATGCCGCCCAGGCCCATGGAGACCGTGGGGAACTCCCAGAAGTCGGGCATCAGCCGCGGGTGCGGGTAGGAGGGCAGCCCGTCCGGTGCGTGCGACAACTCCTGGCGGAACCCGTCGAGCTGGTTCTCCGACAGCCGGCCTTCCAGGAACGCGCGGGCGTACATGCCGGGGGAGGCGTGCCCCTGGAAGAAGATCTGGTCGCCGCCGCCCGGGTGGTTCTTGCCCCGGAAGAAGTGGTTGAAGCCGACCTCGTACAGGCTCGCCGAGCTGGCGTAGGTGGAGATGTGCCCACCGACCCCGATGCCCGGCCGCTGTGCGCGGTGTACCAGCATCGCGGCGTTCCACCGGATGTAGGCCCGGATGCGCCGCTCCAGGTTTTCGTCACCCGGGAACCAGGGCTCGCGCTCCGGCGGGATGGTGTTGAGGTAGTCGGTGGTGGTCAGCGGGGGTACCCCGACATTGCGCTCGCGCGCTCGCTCCAACAACCGCAGCATGATGTAGCGGGCGCGTTTGGCTCCCCGCTCGTCGATCACGCCGTCCAGCGACTCGACCCACTCGGTGGTCTCCTCCGGGTCGATGTCCGGCAGCTGGCTGGGTAGGCCGTCGCTGATGACCGGTCGCTTGCGTTCCGTGGCCACAGGCTTGTCCTTAGGTTTATGACAGATGTCTCCCTTGCCATCCTGCCGCGTCGCGGTTATGGATTCACAGCGACCCGGGCGCAACTGTCACGTCGGACACGTACCAGCCGGTAGCCTTTCGGCGTGCAGAGCACTGTGATCACCGTCCGAACGGGCGTTAAGCCGGTAGTTCACGACCTAACGGGCGAAGCGGCGCAGTTCGTCCGGAACCTCGGGGACGGCCTGCTCAACGTCTTCGTTCCGCACGCCACGGCCGGGGTGGCCATCCTGGAGACCGGCGCCGGCTCCGACGACGACCTGCTGAGGGCGCTGGACGAACTGCTGCCCACGGACGGCCGGTGGCGGCACCGGCACGGCTCACCGGGGCACGGTCGGGACCACGTGCTGCCCGCGCTGGTCGCCCCGTTCGCCACGGTGCCGGTGATCGGTGGGGAGATCATGCTGGGTACCTGGCAGTCGATCTGCCTGGTGGACACCAACGGGGACAACCCGACCCGGCAGGTACGGTTCTCGTTCTTGGCGGCGGGCACGGCTTGATCGCGGCGAGATCTGCGAAAGTGGAGTGCTGCTTCACTTCCGCCGATCTCGCCGCGATCTTGGCGCCGTTAGTTGCTGACGCTGGCCAGGTGGGACTTGAGGCCCTGGCCGTATGCGGTTGCGGTGCCGGTGTAGTCGCTGATCAACGACGGACCGCTGCTGCAGTCCCAGTTGTTCCAGGTCCAGCCGAGGTACCCGACCCCGTGCGCGTCGGCCCAGTTCATCAGGGTGTCGACGAACCCGTGGGCGCAGTCGTTCTCGCCGGTCTCGGAGAGCACCAACGGCACGCTCGCCGCCACCGGTGCCAACTGGCTGTCGTAGCAGGAGGTACTGGAGCAGGTGTTGAAGTTGTAGATGTGCGCGAAGGCCATCAGGTTGCCGGTCGAGTCGGTCGGCTTGTACTGCAGCCACTGGGTGAGGTCGTTCGAGTACGCCAGCCCACCGATCATGACGACGTTGGTGGCGCCGGTGGCGCGTACCGAGTTCAGCAGCGTCTGGAAGCCCGCGACCTGGTACGTGATGCCGGGGCAGGTACCCCCGTCACGCCAGCACAACCAGCCGGCGGTCTCGCTGCTGCCGCTGCCCCGCTCGGGGTACGGCTCGTTGAACAGGTCGAACACGACAGCGTTGTTGCCCTTGAACGCGTTCGCCACGCCGGTCCAGAAGGACGGCCCGTACTGCGCGTCGGGCATCGGCTTCTGGCAGGTCGCCTTGACGTCGGAGCAGCCGGCGGACGGGCCGGTGTACTGGCCGTAGTTCCAGTGCATCTCCACGATCGGGGTGATCCCGTTGGCCACCAGCAGTGCCACGTAGTCCTTGACGGCGTTCTGGTACTGGGTACCGGTGTACCCGCCGGCCGGTACGTCAGCGGTGCCGACCCAGCACTCCTCGTTGAGGGGTACCCGAACCGCCCGGATCTTCCAGGTACGCATGGCGGTGATCGAGGCCTGATCCATCGGCCCGTCCCACATGCCGTACCCCTGAATGCAGGAGAACTCGCCGCCCGACCGGTTGACGCCCAGCAGGCGGTACGTGGCGCCGGACGCGGTCAGCAGTTTGTTACCGGAGACGTGCAGCGCCGGAGCGGCGCCGGTGTTCGGCGGCTGGCTCGCGCTCGCCGAGGGCGAGGCCGAGTGCGAGGCGGACGGGCTCGTCGAGGGGGACGCCGAGCGCGACGGTGACGGGCTCGTGTTCGGCGTTGTGCTGGTGGCGGACGGGCTGGCGCTGACCACGCCACCGGTACAGGTGACGCCGTTGAGCGTGAAGCTCGCCGGCTTCGGGTTGCTGGTGGTCCAGGTGCCGTTGAAGCCGAGGCTGGCGGTACCGCCGGTGGCCAGGCTGCCGTTCCAGCTCAGGTTGGTGGCGGTCACGTGCTGGCCGCTCTGCGTCCAGTTGGCGCTCCAACCTTGGCCGACCGTCTGGCCGGCGGCGGGGAAGTCCCAAGCCAGCGTCCAGGCGGTCACCGGGCTGCCGAGGTTGGTGACGGTGACCGCGGTGCTGAAGCCACCGGGCCACTGGCTCTGCACGTTGTAGTCCACCGAGCAGCCGGTGGACGCGGCTGACGCGGTGCTGGTCATCACGGCGATGCCGGCCGTGGCGAGTAGTGCTGCGGCGCCCGCGGCCAACAGGGCGGTGCGATGTCTCATGACGATGATCTCCTCGTTTTAGAGCAAGGACATCATCAATGGAAGCGCTCCCAAACTGTGGCGACTAAACCGTGTTAAGTCAAGCCGGGCCGATCTTCGACGTCGCCGCGAGGCCGGCGCGAGCTGCATGAGTGGCAGAGGTACGGCGATCTCGGCCATGCTGTTGAGCGTGACCACCCCGCAGGACCTGGACGAACGATTCCGGACAGTTGTTGGTGAACTGGACAGCGTCGAACCGGGTACCGCCACCCCGGACGGGGGCGCCGGGCTGCCCGCGGACGCGCCGCTGCGGACCGGCTCGGGGCTGACCGCTGCGCTGGCCCGGGACCTGTTCGACGCTCAGCTCGCCAGCCGGCACCTGGATCTCGCCGCGCGCTGGCTGCGTGACTTCGGCGAGGGGTACTACACGATCGGCTCGGCCGGTCACGAGGGCAACGCCGCGGTCGCCGCCGCGCTGCGCAGTACCGACCCGGCGCTGCTGCACTACCGCTCGGGCGGGTTCTACGTGGCCCGGGCGATCCAGAACCACGCGGAGAACGGCAAGCACGGCGGCCTGGAAGAGGCCATCCGGGACGTACTGCGGGGCATCGTCGCCTCGGCCAGCGAGCCCATCGCCGGCGGCCGGCACAAGGTCTTCGGGCACCGGGACCTGGAGATCATCCCGACCACCTCCACGATCGCCTCGCACCTGCCCCGGGCGGTCGGCATCGGCTTCGCCATCGAGCGCAGCCGGCGGGTACCCCCACCCGCGCCGGGCTGGCCCGCCGACGCGCTCGTGGTCTGCTCGTTCGGCGACGCTTCGATCAACCACGCGAGCGCCACCGCCGCCTTCAACACGGCCGGCTGGTGCGACCACTCCGGCTTGAAACTTCCGCTGCTGTTCGTCTGCGAGGACAACGGACTGGGCATCAGCGTGCGCTCGCCACAGGGCTGGGTGGCACAGAGCCTGCGCGGCAAGCCGGGCATCCGGTACTTCGCGGCCGACGGTCTGGACCTGGCGGCGGCGTACGACAGCGCGGTCGAGGCTGCGCGATGGGTACGCCGGCAGCGCCGGCCGGCGGTACTGCACCTGCGGACGGTACGGCTGCTCGGGCACGCGGGCGCCGACGCGGAGGTGGGCTACCGGCCGGCCGCCGAGATCAGTGCCGAGCTGGCCCTGGACCCGTTGCCGGCCACCGCCCGGGAGCTGGTACGCGCCGGCGCCGCGACGACGGCCGAGGTGCTCGCCCGGTACGACGAGATCGGCTGGCTGGTCCGCCGGATCGCCGAGGAGGTACTCGTCGAGGCGAAGCTGACCACCGCCGCTGAAGTGGTGGCGCCGTTGGCTCCGCGCCGGCCGGTCCGGGTGGCCCGAGCGGTCGCCGAGGCCGGTACCACCCTGGCCGCTCCGACCGGCCCCCGAGCCGTCACCGCCACTCCCGCCACTCCCGCCCCGGCCGATTCACTGCGCTCCGCGCTGACCACACCGTCGGGCGAGTTCCCGCCGGTGGCAGCCTCGGCGGCGGCCCGGTCCCGGGCGTTCGGCGACCGGCTGCCGGAGAACGCCGGCGCGCTCACCCTCAGCCAGTCGATCAACGCGGCGCTCACCGACGCGCTGCTGGCCTACCCGCAGGCGCTGCTGTTCGGCGAGGACGTGGCGGCCAAGGGCGGCGTGTACGGGGTGACGAAGGGGCTGCGTACCCGCTTCGGCGCCAGCCGGGTCTTCGACACCCTGCTCGACGAGACCTCGATCCTGGGGCTGGGACTGGGTGCCGGGCTCGCCGGCCTGCTGCCCATCCCGGAGATCCAGTACCTGGCCTACCTGCACAACGCCGAGGACCAGCTGCGCGGCGAGGCGGCCTCGATGAGCTTCTTCTCCAGTGGGGCGTACCGCAACCCGATGGTCGTACGCATCGCGGGACTGGCCTACCAGGAGGGCTTCGGCGGGCACTTCCACAACGACAACTCGGTCGCCGTACTGCGGGACATCCCGGGGCTGGTGGTGGCCTGCCCGGCCCGGCCCCAGGACGCGCCCGCGCTGCTGCGTACCTGCCTGGCGGCGGCTGCCGTGGACGGGTCGGTCTGCGCCTACCTGGAGCCCATCGCGCTCTACCACACCCGGGACCTGCACGAGACCGGCGACGGGGGCTGGGCCGGCCGGTACGCACCCCCGCAGAGCTGGGCGGACGTGCACGTACCCATCGGGCGGGCGCGGGTGGACGTACTCGGCTCCGGGGCTGATCTGACGATCGTGACCTTCGGCAACGGGGTACGGATGTCGCTGCGGGTGGCTGCCCGGATGGCGGCGGCTGGCATCGGTACCCGCGTGGTTGATCTTCGTTGGTTGGCTCCGCTGCCGGTCGCGGACATCGTCCGGGAGGCCGGCGTCACCGGCCGGGTCTTGATCGTCGACGAGACCCGCCGCTCCGGCGGCGTCGGCGAAGGGATCTTGGGGGTACTCAGCGACGCCGGTTTTGTCGGCGCCACCCGGCGTACCTTCGCCGTCGACTCCTTCGTCCCGCTCGGTGCCGCCGCCAACCTCGTCCTGGTCAGCGAGGATTCGATCATCGCCGGAGCGCGCGCCCTGCTGGCCTCGTAGGCCTTATCTTTGCGGAGTAGCCGGTGCGCCACTTGCGCTGGGCGCCGGGACTGTGTGGACTACCGGCTAACGGTGTCGACGGACGGCATCGGGAGGAGTTTGAGGAGGCATGGAACAGTGAGCGCGACCGCTGGTCAGGCCGCTGATGGCGTACGCAGCCTGGCGGACCGGTTCAATATCGAACCGGGCATGGTCGTTATGGAGATGGGCTACGACGACGACGTAGACGAAGATCTCCGAAACGCCCTGATCGACCGTTGCGGGGAATTGGTCGACGAAGACACCGACGAGGTGGTCGACGTGGTGCTGCTGTGGTGGCGCGACGGCGACGGCGACCTCGTTGACACCCTTGTCGATGCCCTCGGACCGCTGGCCGACAACGGTGTGATCTGGCTGCTGACCCCGAAGTCGGGTCGCGACGGACACGTCGAGCCCAGCGACATCACCGAGTCGGCGCCCACCGCCGGCCTGGCCCAGACCACGATCATCAGCGCCGGCAAGGACTGGAGCGGCGCCCGACTGGTCGCGCCACGCTCCGCCCGCAAGCGCTGACGGCGAGGTCTTGCCGCCCGAGCCGCGACGCGGCTTCGGGCCCATTTCTGTGAGTTGGTCGGCCTGCTCCGGCGGCCGGGCTGGTCCTGTGGCTTGGCTGCTCCCGTAGCCTCTGGCTTGGCTGCTCCCACCGCTTCTGGCTGGGCTGGTCCCGCGGCCGGTCTGGTCTTCTGGCTGGGCTGGTCTTGTGGCTGGGCTGCTCCCGCGGCCGGGGGCGGCGGGCGGCGTGGCATGCTCGAAGCTCCGATCGAGATCTGGAGCGTGGCATGGCCATCGAGGTGGGGGCAGCGGCCCCGGACTTCGTCCTCAAAGACCAGAACAACCAGGAAGTACGCCTGTCGGACTTCCGCGGCGCGAAGAAGGTCCTGCTGGTCTTCTACCCGCTCGCATTCACGGGTACCTGCCAGGGTGAGCTCTGCGCGGTACGCGACAACCTGAACGACTTCGCCAACGACAGCGTCCAGGTGCTGACCGTGAGCGTCGACTCGTCGTACTCGCACAAGATCTGGGCCGATCAGCAGGGGTACGAGTTCCCGCTACTCGCCGACTTCTGGCCGCACGGTGCGGTGGCCGAGGCGTACGGGGTGTTCAACGCGGAGAAGGGCTTCGCCAATCGGGGGACCTTCGTGATCGACACCGACGGTACGGTCACCTTCGCCGAGCAGAACGGCCCCGGCCAGGCTCGCGACCAGGACGCCTGGCGCAAGGCGCTCGCCGCCTGATCTTTACCGCCTTTACGTGCCGGCGCTCGGCTGTTGTGGCCGGCGCCGGTACGTGGCCGGTGCCCGCCAGAGGCCGACCGCGAGCCCCAGCGCCAGCAGTGCGCCGGCACTGGTGACCGCCAGCCGCCAGTGACTCTCGCTCACCGGGTGCGCGGTTTCGTCGCCCGGCCCGGCCAGCGTCGCCCGTACCCGCTCGCCCGCCGCCAGGCTCCCCTGGTGCTCGAAGCGCACATCGGCGATCGCAAGATCACTTTGGTCCCCTGTGAAGCTGCCTCGACAGTCGTAGACGCTGCCGTGCTGGCTGAAGGTCTTGAACGAGCAGCTGGTCACGGTCACCTCGCCGAGCCGCTCGTGGCGATCGCGCAGGTATCCGCGTACCTCCACTGCCACGAGTACCACCCCGATCAGCACCAACAGCGCCACGACGATCGAACGCACCAGTCGGGGGTTGGCGGTGGGCACCGGGTCAGGTTAGACCCGCCGGGTACCCCGCCCGATATGGGCGACGTGAAGGTACCGCCGGGACACGGTAGACTCTCGGCGTTGTCCGGGGCGCGTAGCTCAGCGGGAGAGCACTCGCCTTACAAGCGAGGGGTCGCAGGTTCGAAACCTGCCGCGCCCACCCCAATCCACCAGCACAAACCAGACCCGAAACCCCGCCTCCAGCGAAGAAATCCGGGCCTGACAGCAACGGCATGATCACGGGCCGAGGAGGTGCGCCTGGACGCCGGGCGGGCCGTTCAGCTTGAGGTGTCTTGCCGTCCACGGCTATCGGCCGCCACGAGTGCGACCCGAGCCAACGCGTTAGTACGTCATTGGAAGAAGCCGCGAGCGCTGACCGGTCGCGACTGCCCGAGCGCGGGCAGGTAGTGGTTGTGCAGGATCGTGGCTATCAATTCGCGACGGCTGCGGACGCCGGTCTTGTCGAAAACGGACTTCAAGTGGTCCTGGACTGTGTTTCCGGAGATCCATAGCGTCGCCGCGATCTCCACCGTCGAGAGACCCTGGCAGACAAGGCCAGTTACAGTACGTTCGCGTTCGGTCAGTCCGTACGCCCGCATAATGACGTCACTCACCTCGATCGGAGTGGCGGCTTCGATGATGACGGCGATTTGATCCGCAGCCAGATCGAGTCCGGTCAGGTACGACGCGTGCAGCACAATCCAGCGGCCGGCCCTGGTGCGTACCCGCAGTCTCGTCGGTGGCGCCCCAGGAGACCGACGTAGCAGTGCAATCGCCGTAGCGACCTCGGAGGGTACCGACCCACCTGTGTTGCCGTTGTGACCGAGTTCGGCGAACCACGCTTGTGCTGCGGCGGTCGCTGCGACGATCTCCCCACCAGCTTCGACCACGACCAGCCCTGGCGAATCGGCCGCGTTGCCCTCGATCGCGCTCGCGACAAGAAGTCCGGCCCGGATTCCGTAGCCGAGATGCGGAGCCAGGCCGCTGATGAGCTTTGTCTCCGCGCCGGAGAACGGGCCGCCGGCAGCACGATGTAGGCACAACAACCCCCAGCAGTCCTCACCGGACCGCAGTACCGCACGCAGTTCGTCGCCAAGCCCGAGGGGTTGGAACACGTCTCTGAAGCGGCCGCTCAGTTCCAGCCGTCCGCCTGTCGCATGGGCCAGGGAGCGCACACCGCCAGACCAGTGGACCAGGTCGGTCCACTGGTTGGCGTCATTGCCGAGGAACTCGTTGTCGACCAGGTACGGGATGTTCCGAGCCGGGATGCCTTCGCTGTACGCCTGGGTGAACAACAGCGTGGCCGGGTCACTCGTCGCCCACCACAGCGCATCGACCGGAAGCACAGGTCGAAGCAGTGCCAGGACCTCGTACTTGAGGCGCTCTGGCGGATGACCCTGGTAGCACGCGGACACAATGGCGTCGGTGGCCTGGTTCAGTGCGGATCGACTTGCCATTACGCCCCCCAGGGCAAGCATCTCAGAATTTCGTCACGATCTCGTAGCGTCCGCGTGCTACGAGTTCGACGCCTGTCGCGGCAACCGTGGCCGCCCGACTCGCCTCGGCGTGCTGATCGCTGACGAGGGCGGATTCCTCGGTCTCCCACAGCGTCATGGTCAGCGCCGACTGGCCGTCGCGGTCAACGAGGAACACTGCTCCTGCCACACCCGGCAGTCCGCGCACCATTGGCGCAACCTGGCCGGCAACGTGCCCCACCCATTTGTCGAGTGCCTCCGGAGAACCACTCCACGTCGATGTCCTGGCAAACATGTTGACCTCCATAGGGTTGCTGCTGTGTCGCCTCAACCCTGTCCCGGAGCAGTGCCCGGCGGCCATCCCATGAACCTGGGATCTTCACGGCCGCCAGCCGATCGACCTCACGTCCAAACGATACGGCCGACAGCTAGATCGCCATGGACGTCGATGGGACGTGGTCAAGCTCTCCTGGGGATGCAATGGTCGGCGACCGGAAACCGCCGCGTTCCCCCCAGGCGGGGTTACGCCGACCAGCGCCTTCTGCGACAGTGGCTTCATGTTGAGCACCTGTGAGAGCTGATGGCGCGGAAGTCGTCGGCTGAAGTCCGGGTCGAGACTTCGCGGATGCCTCGGCTGGGTGAACGCGTTCCGGTGCTTGGGGGCGTATCCCCTGCTGGGATAGCGGCGCTAGCCAAGCTTGAACGGGCGCGATTTTGGCCGGGTGCCATCGTTCATGCGATGCGGCGCCTGGAGGAGCTGGCCAAGATGGGCCAACGTCGATCGGATCCGGATGAGGGTGGCGAACTGCTGTGTTGTGGAACAGCAGCGGAGCTGTGGCCGATGGTGGAGACCGCGGTGCGCGAGTTGCCACAGCGCGACGCGAGGAAGCTCCGCGACAGGCTAGCTGATCTTGAACAGCGACTCTTTCCGTACGGGCGGGATGTGTAGCAACGTCTGCTTGGGTCTGTTGGTCGGGCCGGTGACTTCCTTTTTCTGGCATCAGCCAAGCGCATCGAACGCCTCACCCAGCATGGTCTTTGTATTCAGTAGTGGCCGCGGCAGGCCAGGATCTCGATGGAGCCATCTGCGGTGAGTCGGTAGATCAGTCGGTGCTCTCGGTCGACGCGTCGAGACAGCCAGCCCGTCAGGTCCGCGCGAAGAATTTCCGGCTTGCCGAGCCCGCCTTCGCCGCCACGTTGGATGTCCTTGATCAGTGCGTTGATCTTCTTGCACATCTTCGGTTCGTCGCGCTGCCAGGACGTGTAGTCGTCCCAGGCGTCCGCGCGCCACAGCAGGTTCACCCAGCGTCCAGTTCGTCGTCCGGGATCAGATCGCGTCTCGTGGGTGGCTCAGTGCTGGCCAGGCGCCGCCGCAGCTCGCGTCCGTTCTCCCCGCTCAGCAGATACTCCGTCTCCCGCCAGGAGTCATACTCAGCCTTGGTCATGACGACCATCGGCGGCCGACCGTTGCGGGTGACCACCAGCTCCTCGTCGTCGTTGACGATCGCGTCAAACATGTCCGCGATATTGGCGCGCAGGTCGGAGATGGTGGTGACCTTCATGACCGCTCCTTCAAGATTGTACGTCTGAGTGTACAACCCGTTCGCCGAACTCCGCATACGGAAGGCGTGGTACCGAGCGCTACGTGATGGGTCAGCCGAAGCACACCGTCACCGTGACATCGACGCTCTCCAGGGGACATCCAGCTACACCGCATTTGCCTCACGCAGGTGATCGCGGGCTGCGGTGAGAGTCTTGCCGAAGGTGTGCGCGCCCTCGATGTCGTGGGCTTGGGCCTCCCATACCGCCAGGTAGGTACATCGCCTGGTGGATAGCGCTGCGTACTGAGCCGATTGCTGTCGGGGTACCGTGCTGCGTGGCTTCGGAGCGGCTGGTGCGACGGGTCGGGCGGGATTTCCCTGCTGGTGAGGTGGCGGCGGTACTCGACGTGCTGGGCGAGGTCGCGGCGGCTGCCGGTACGTATCTCGGTGAGGCACACGTCGAGCGGGTACAGGCTGCTGTTGTGTTGTTGGCGGCCGGTGACAGTGCGCGGTTTCTCGACGCGGCCGCGTTGGCGCACATCGACTGGCGGGATGTGCTGGTGGCGGCCGAGCTCGCAGATGGCGACTGGGCGCAGCGGATCGCCGAAGCCTTGGACAGCTGAGCGTGGCGCGGATTCATGACTTGGTGGTCGACTGCGGAGGCAGCTCAGAGTACGGCTCCTGGGACTGTTGGGGTGCTTGGGATTGCGCCGTATTGTCGGGTGTTTGTGCTGGTCAGGGGCCGGTACTATGCAGCGCTGTGATGGGGTGGACGCACTGGGACAGCGTCAGGTCGGCGTTGCTCGGCCTGCCGCTGATCGCCGTGGGCGTCTGGCTGCTGTGGCGGGCGTACCGGCCGGCAACGGCGATCTGGCGCGGCGCGGCCCATCAGGTACCCGACTTCGGCTCCCGCATCGGCCGGCCGAACCACCGGGCATATCCGGTCTTCCTGCTATGGATCACTGCGTTTGCCGGCAGTGGGATCGTGCTCGGGCTCGGCCTCACCGTGGGCGCGCTCGCAATTGAGGTGGGCGCCGGGAGCAGCCTGCTGTTCGGATCGGTTGTCGCGGCCACGGTGATGTTCCTCGTGGTGCCGGTGCTGGGCGTACTCCAGGGGGTGGTGACCGCTTTCAACCGGCCGCGCCTCCTGGTATCCCCGGTGTACCGCCACGAGTGGGGTACCTGGCGGGCGAGGCGCAGCCGGCAGCTCCAGCGGCAGACCTCGATACCCCGGCCGCGACGGGCGAAGGTTGCCGCGCAACGCAAACGTGAGTTGGACGCGCAGCGCCGGGCCGAGCGAAGGGCGCGGAGACTCAGCGGGTACCGGTGAGCTTGCGGCGCAACGGTCGCGTGTTCCACTCCAGCGCGCCGGCGAAGTCGCGGGCGTGCTCGCCGAGCGTGTAGTCCTGTCTGGCGGCCTGTTCGGCGAGTGCCTTGTCGAGATCGTTGCCACAGCCCAGAAGTACCGCGTCGAAGTCCCGGCGTACCGGCTCCAGTAGGTCGTACCCGAAGCTGCGGTGCAGTCGCGCGAAGAGTGGCTTGAAGAGTCGGGCCCGCTCGTGCAGCCCGGCGGAGTAGGAGACCGGGCTGTCCACGCGCTCCCGGATGTAGGCCGGAAGTACGTCGGCGAAGCCTTCCCGGATGACCCACTTGTCTTGTCCCGCATGGGTACGCAGCTCCATCGGCAGCCGCATCGCCAACTCCACTACGGTCGGGTCGAGGAACGGTACCCGCGCCTGTACGCCCTGGCTCATGCTGGTGCGGTCGACCCGGTGCAGCTCGGTACGGCCGAGGTTGGTGAGCTTGTGCAGCAACAGTTCCCGGGCACGCTCGGGGCTGGCGTGTTGGTACCTCGGGGCGCCGCCGAACAGTGCGGTGGAGCCGTCGCCGGTGAGTACGACCCGGATGCCACAGTCGTGCACCCTGCGGTACAACGGAATCGCCACGATCGCGTCGATGATGTCGCGATATTCGGTCAGTTCGCCGACCCGGACGGCTTCACGTACCTCGTCGTAGCCGATGTCGCTCGGGCGCAGTTCGACAATCTCGTGTGGTATCCCCAGTTCACTGGTGAGTCGGCGGGCATCGGCCAACTCGTCGCCGTCGGGGGTACCGACGCTGAACGCCACGCAGCCGGGGTGCAGCGAGCGCACCGTCAGTAGCGTCAGCGCGCTGCCCACCCCGCCGGAGAGGAGTACCCCGACCGGCAGCCGGGTCGGTACCCGCACCGCGATGCTGTCCCAGATCGCTTGCTGGACAAGGTTTGCGGCCTCCCACGGATCGGTGATCGCGGGCTGTTCGAGGTCGAGTCGGGGCAGGTCGAAGTAGGGGCGCAGTTCGGGTGCGCCGGCCGGCTCGGCCCAGCCGTGGTGGCCGGGGGGTACCTCGCGGATGCGTGCGTCGACCGGTACCAGAGCCTTGATTTCCGAGCCGATGTGCAGCCGGCCGGCCCGGGTGGACCAGTAGAGCGGCTTGACCCCCAGCGGATCCCGGGCCAGATAGGCCCGCCCGGTACGGCGCTGCACGAGCGCGAGTGCCCACTCGCCGACGAGCCGTTCGGCCGCTTCGTCACCCCAGTGCCGGAAGGCTGCTAGTACCACCTCGGTTTCGCTTTCGCCCTGGAACTCGTGGCCGCGGGCCTGGAGTTCGGCGCGTAGCTCAACGTGGTTGAAGACCGCGCCGTCGAGGCAGAGCAGCCATTCGCCGTCGGGCGAACACCACGGCTGCACCGCCGGGCCGTCGTCGGCCGACAGAGCCCGGTGGGTACCCGCGAGCAAACCGTCCCGCAGCAGCGTTTCCGGTGCGTCACCGCGTGGCGTCACCGCGTGCAGCATCCGTCCGAAGATGTACCGGTCCCCGCCGGCGCCGATCATCAGTACGATCCCGCTCAACGCCCGCCCGCCGTCCTGCCGCACCGTTCGCCGGTTCCAGGCAGTCCGGCGCCCATCCAGCCCAGAACGTAGCACCGGAATCGGACAGCGTTTCGCTTTCGCGCCTCATGCCCGCTTTCGGGGGAAAAAAACCATTGGCTGGTAGTGCTAGCCCCCCTACCAAGAGGGCGGCTGCCGGGCTGTCGATGGACCCCGTCCCCGGACAGACTTTGGCCATGACTCTCGCGATGGACCCACCGGCCGCGCTCGCTCCGCCGTCAGCGGCGCCACGCGGCAGTGACTTCTCCCGCCTCTCGCAGCGAATCGGCGGGGAAAGCCTGATGACCCGCAGAGTCGGCTGGTACGTGCGCGCCGGGGTGCTCGCCATCGGTGCGTTGGTGGCCGGTTGGGTGGCGTTCGCGGTGATCGGTGACTCGTGGTGGCAGCTGGTGGTGGCGGCCTGGCTGGCCATCGCCTACACCCAGGTCTCCTTCCTCGGCCACGATGTCGGCCACCGGCAGGTGTTCCGTACCCGGCGCCCCAGTGAGGTCAGCGGGCTGGTGCTGGGCAGCCTGGTCGGGCTGAGCCACGGCTGGTGGATCGACAAGCACAGCCGTCACCACGCCAACCCCAACCACGAAGACGAAGACCCGGACGTCGAAGCCGGTGTACTGGTGTGGAGCGAAGACCAGGCGCGCACGCGTACCGGCCTGGCGGCGATGTTCGCCCGGGCCCAGGCGTTCATGTTCTTCCCGCTGCTGCTGCTGGAAGGGTTGAACCTGCACGTCGCCAGCGGCCGGGCAGCCTTCGGGCGCAGTACCCCGATGCGGCACCGTACCGCCGAGCGGCTGCTGTTCGCGGCGCATGTCGTCGGGTACCTGGCCGCCGTGTTCCTGGTGCTCTCGCCGGTGAAGGCGCTCGTGTTCATCGCCGTACACCAGGGCCTGTGGGGTCTCTACATGGGCTGCTCGTTCGCGCCCAACCACAAGGGCATGCCGATGGTGGACGACGACGACAACCTCGACTTCCTGCGCAAGCAGGTACTCACCTCGCGCAACGTGGAAGGCAGCTGGTTCAACGACCTGCTGCTCGGCGGGCTCAACTACCAGATCGAACACCACCTGTTCCCGAGCATGCCCCGCCCGCACCTGCGCCGGGCACAGCCGATCGTCGCCGCGTACTGCGCCGAGAACGGCATCAGCTACGAGCAGACGGGCCTGACCCGCTCGTACCGCAACGCCTTGGCGCACCTGCACGCAGTCGCGGAGCCGTTGCGCCGCTAGGTTGCTTTTCTGACACACCGATCCCCGCCGCTTGGTACCAAGCGGCGGGGATCCGTGCGTCACGGGTCAGAGCGGGAGTGCGTCAGCTCCTTCCCAGTAGGCGGTCGCACTCACGGTCTTGGTGACCAGCACGCCGTCGCTGACCGCTGACAGCGTGTAGGTGTGGGTCTTGTTGCCCTTACTCCCGCCACAGGCGAAGGAAACGTCGTCGGCAAGTGTGGTGAAGGTCGGCGCATAGTCGCTGCGCCAGGTGCCGGCTCCGTTGTTGTTCTTGGGGAAGTTCGCGTCGTCGATCGAGATCGCGACCGTGGTGGCCCCGGTGACGACCCACTGCAGACTGATGCTGGAGGGGTAGCTGACAGCCTGGCCGACGCCGCCGCAGGTCACGGCGACAACCTTGAACAGCTTGATTGTCGGGCCCTTGGTGGTGGCTGGGCTCTTGGACGCGCTGGGCTTGGCAGTGGCGGAGGGGCTTGAGTTGGAGCCGCTTCCGTTGGAGCCGCCGTTGTCGTCGCCGGTACCGTCAGCGGTTGACGAGGACGGATCGACGGCGTTCAGGCCCTGGTTGGCAGGGGTTTTGGTGGCATCGGCGCCACCTGTCTGCTTGCAGGCGGTACTGAGGGTCAGGGTGAGTGCCCCGACAACGAGGGTGGCAAGGAGTACGCGACGGCGGTGCGGGTCGCGTAGCCGAGGGGTGGTCAAGGTCATCGGGGGATCTCCCGGGGTACCGAGTCGAAGTTGACCAACACGGTAGAGGCCGGGGCCGGGGATGACGAGCCTGCGTCGGGTGACCGTCAGTCGCCGCGGACGGGCCGGTGGGTACCGGCCGGTCGATGGGTACCGGACGGGCGTGGGCGGGGCGGGCGGGTACCGGTGGGGTGAGTGCCGGCCCACCGGTACAAAAGGATGTCTGGCTGGCCTTCTTCGCTAAAGACTGCGAATAGCCACAGACCCGACATGTTGGACCTCCCTTATCGAAAGCACTAACGAGGCTGTCGCCGCGCAGGTGCGAGGAGAGGTCACGCAACGTGTCAGGCGGCCTGAATCTGTGGGTATCCGGTCCGCCACTGTGGTAGGCCGCCGGCCAGCCAGGCCTGCACCAGCGCGGCAGCCGGTGCCCGCCAGTCCGCCTCCTCCGGGGAGACGATCCAGCGCACGCTCCCTTGTGGAGTACGCGTGGGCGGTGCCGGGATCCACGAGCCTTCGCCGTGCAGTACCACGTCGGGCAGCGCGGCCAGGTCGGCGCGGAGTACGGCACCCGGGCGTACCAGGAACATCCAGCGCCCGGCCGGCGTGCGCGCGACCGGCCCGCGCACCGTGCCCCGCCCGGCGGCCAGCGCCAACCAGGTCGGCGTCTCGATGACGTCGAAGCTCTCCCCGGTGGCCAGCAGGACGGCGTGTGGAGTGTGCCGCCAGGTGCTCACCACCAGGTCCGGGTCGTGCAGTACCGCCTCGCCCGGCGGGGTGGCCGCACCTTGATCATGCGCGAAGCTCGGATGGCAGGCCACCGTTCGGCAGCCTGTACCGCAGGAGAACCGTTGTCCGACAAGGCTTGCGCCCGGGATCACCGGCCAGCCGTGGGCAGCGAGCCCGATCGCGGCGCGGCGTAGCCGAGTGTGCCGCCACCCGCATCCCATCCGTGTCCACATCGTTATCTACTCCTTCCATGCTCGCCATAACCCGTAGTGCCCTAACTCGTTGTCTGTGCACGGAGCTGTGTGCAACGTGCTGTCGACAACAGCAACCTAGAACGATCCCGTAGTTCCCGGACGCACCCGATGTGCGACAGAATCCGGGGAGCGCCATCCGGGTACCGCGAACCCGGATAGCGCGGATCAATCGGGGCGGAGCACGCACTTCCGGGGGGAGGGATGTCGCTGATGGACGAATTGCCGATCGGTCGACGGGTGGCCTACTGGCGTGGCCGCCGTCGCATGTCGCAGCAGGTTTTCGCTGATCGCCTGGCCAAGTCGAAGAGCTGGGTGGACAAGGTGGAGCGCGGCGTACGCCGCCTGGACAAGTTCTCCGTCGTCTACGACATCGCCGACGTACTCCAGCTCGACGCGCAGCTGCTGCTCGGCAAGGAGCCGGAGCGGCGGCCGGGCGCGGTCAACTGCATCGACCAGATCGAGGTCGCCGAAATACGGTCGGCGCTGGAGCGCTACGACGCGATCGGCTCGCTCTTCTCCCGCCCCAGTGAACCGGCGAAGATAGACGATCTCCGGAAAGCCGTCGACCACGCCTGGCTCACCTTCCAGCACGCCAAGTACGGGGTGCTCGCCCGAACGCTTCCCCGACTGTTGCGCGAGGCACAGGCCGCCGACAACGCCTACGGCGCCACCGACGACGGGACGGTGGCCGCGCACATGCTCGGCGAGCTGTACCAGATCGCCTCCTCGACCCTGCGCAAGCTCGGCGAGCACGAGCTGGCCTGGCTGGCCGCCGATCGGTCCATCGCGGTCTCCCAGCGGGCCGGCGACACCCTGCTCGCCGGTACAGCGACGTTCCGGGTCGGCAACGCGCTGCTCGCCCTCGGCCGGGCCCGGCCGGCGCTCGAGGTCAACGTCAACATCGCCAACCGGCTGGCGCCCGGCCCCCCGGTCGAGACGGTCAACGACGCGCGCCTGTCCGTCTACGGCATGCTGCTGCTGCAGGGAAGCATGGCCGCGGCCCGGATCGGGGACAACGCCACCGTACGCGACCTGCTGCTCGGCGCCGAGGAGGCGGCCGCTCAGGTCGGCGAGGACAAGAACCACTACTGGACCTGCTTCGGCCCGACCAACGTGCAATTGCACAAGGCAGCGGCCGCCGTCGAATTGGGCGAGGGCGGGGCGGCTGTGGAGATCAACGACAGCATCGACCCGGCCCGGTTCGCCGCGCTGATGCCGGAGCGGCGGGCCCAGCACTACATCGACCTGTCCCGGGCGCTGTCCCAGGTCGGCGAAGTCGAGCGGGCCGGCGAGATGCTGCTGGAAGGGGATCGGCTGGCGCCGGCGGAGGTACGCTGCCGGCCGGTCGCCCAGGAGGTGCTCTCCAACGTACTGCGCCGCACCCGGGGTACGCCCGCGCAGAATCTCCTCGACCTGGCCGAGAACATGGGTGTGGGGGTCTGACTCCGGCGTGGTCCTGTACGTGATCGTCTGTGGCTCGCCGGTCGCCGAGCGGGTCGGTACCCTCGTCTCGCTCGCCCAGAAGGCGGGCTGGGAGGTCTGCGTCGTCTGTACCCCCGACGGCCGCAAGTTCGTCGATACGGTGGCGTTGTCCCGGCAGACCGGACATCCGGTACGCGTCACGTACAAGAACCCGGGCGACCCGGATGTGGTACCCGACGCGGACGCCATGATCGTCGCGCCGGCCACCGCCAACACGGTCAACAAGCTCGCCGCCGGAATCACCGACACGCTTGCCCTCGGGCTGGTCGTGGAGGGGCGGGGCAAGGGGCTGCCGATCGTCCTGCTGCCCTATACGAATACCGCGCTGGCCGCCTACCCGGCCTTCACCGAGAGCCTGGAACGCTTGCGGCACTGGGGTTACCGGGTGCTGTACGGCCCGTCGGTGATGACCTTCGCGCCGCCCGGTACCGGGGCGACCGAGGAGATACTCGATGCCTTCCCGTGGCAGCTCGCCGTGGACGCGCTCGCCGACGACCAGCCGGCCGGCCGGTGACCTACCGGGCGTAGCGGCCGGGACGCCCATGGCACGCTGGTAACTTAGCGGCCGGGAGCATCAGCTGCCATCGACCCGAAGGAGCCGCGCCCGTGAAGGCCGACCCGGACGCCCAGCGCCGCCTGCTCGATCTGCAGGCCCTTGACACGACCCTGAACCAGTTGGCACACAAGCGGAAGACGCTTCCCCAACTGGCCCAGCTGGGCCAGCTGGCCCGGGACATCATGGCCGCGCAGGACGCCCGGGTCAGTGCCCAGGTCACCGTCGACGACCTGGACCGGGACATCGCCCGGCTGGAGAAGGACGTCGATCAGGTACGCCAGCGTGCGACCAAGGACCAGGACCGGCTGGTGAACGGGCACGCCCCGGCCCGCGAGCTGGAGGCGCTGCAGCACGAGATCGCCTCGCTCGCCCGCCGCCAGTCGGAGCTGGAGGACACCGAGCTGGAGCTGCTGGAGCAGCGGGAGACCGCGCAGGCCACGCTGGAGGAGGTCACCGCTCGGGAAGCCGCCATCCGGGACGAGCGGGAGGCCGTCGAGAAGCAGCGCGACGAGCTGCTCGCGGACATCACCAAGGACGAGGAGTTCCGGGCCTCCGGCCGCAAGCCGCTGGTCGCGGACCTGCCGGCCGATCTGATCGCCCTCTACGACCGGATCCGGGAAGCCTCCGGCGGGATCGGGGCGGCCCTGCTGCGCGCCGGTCGCTGCGGCGGCTGCCGGCTGGAGCTGTCCGGCGGCGAGAAGTCCAAAGTACGCGCGGCCGCCCCGGACGACGTCATGCGCTGCGAGGAGTGCGGGCGCATCCTGGTGCGTACCAACGAGTCGGGGCTCTGACCCGGCCATGAGCCACGACGATCCGGCCGCCGCGCCGCGAGGCGCCGCCGTGGAGCGGGTTGTCGTGGAGCGGGTTGTCGTGGAGGCGGATGGCGGCGCGCGGGGCAACCCGGGGCCGGCCGGGTACGGCGCGCTGGTACGCGACGCGCGCACCGGGGAGGTACTCGCCGAGCGCTCCGAGTTCCTGGGCGTGGCAACCAACAACGTCGCCGAGTACCGCGGGCTGATCGCCGGGCTCGCCGCCGCCGCAGAACTCGGTGCCCGCGAGGTCGAGGTACGGATGGACTCCAAGCTGGTCGTCGAGCAGATGACCGGCCGCTGGCAGATCAAGCACCCGGTTCTGCGCCCGCTCGCGGCGAAGGCGGCTGCCCAGGTGGCGCTCTTCGACACGGTGCGCTTCGGCTGGATTCCGCGGGAGCGCAACCGGGACGCCGACGCGCTGGCCAACCAGGCGATGGACGCCGCCACCGGGGTGGAGACCGAAGCGCCGGTGCGCTCGTGGGAGCCGCCGACCGCCGCCGCGACCCGGCTGATTCTATTGCGCCACGGGGAGACCGAGCTGACCGCGCAGGGTCGGTACTCGGGGCGGGGCGATCCGGCGCTGTCCGAGCGCGGGCAGCGGCAGGCACAGGCGGCCGCGGCCCGGATCAGTGAACTGGCTGGCGAGATCGCCGCCGTGTACTCCTCGCCGCTGCGGCGCTGTACCGGCACGGCGGAGCCGCTGCACCGCCCGGTGACCGTGGACGCCGACCTGATCGAGTGCGACTTCGGGCAGTGGGAGGGGCTGACCTTCGCGGAGGTACGCGAGCGCTGGCCACGGGAGTTGGACAAGTGGCTGGGCTCGCCGGCCGTGGCGCCGCCCGGGGGCGAGTCGTTCCGTGCGGTCGCCCGCCGGGTACAGCGGTTCGTGGCCCGTACCCTGGCCAGGCACCCGGGCGAGACGGTGGTCGTCGTCTCGCACGTGACCCCGATCAAGTTGGCCCTGCGGGACGCCCTCGGCGCCGGCGACGAGCTGCTGCACCGGCTGTTCCTGGACCCGGCCGGCATCTCCACCGTCGACCTCTACCCGGACAGCAACGTGGCCGTGCGTACCGTCAATGAAACCGCGCACCTGGCAACGATCTGAGGGCGCGCGTTGTCGTGCGGCCGAGGTTCGGCCGGCGTACTCTCGGTGCATTCCTCACTGACGGCGGCCCGGGTCCGCCTGACGGCAAAGGCAGCGCCCCGGCCGTACGGTAATCGGCCGGGGCATTCTCCTACTTCGGCAGCAGATTCATGATCTTGCCGACAAGGTCGATCACGGTGGCGCCGACGGGGCCGAGCGTGGTGACGATGTCCCGCAACCGGGTGAGTCGACGCTTCAGTCGGTCGGGGTCGGGCATCGGCTTGGCTGCTTCCCGGGACAGGCCCTCGGCCGTGTCTTCGGCGTCCGAAGCATCCTCGCCCAGTTCGGTCTGCAGTTGGGTTACCTGTCGGACGAGTGCCGCGACAAGTTCGGCGACCTCCGGCGGGAAACCGTTGGTGTGGGTGACGGTCGCGTGCGGGCCGACCGCGACCAGGTGGCCCTGCCCGCCGTTGATGTGTGTCTCGTATTTGTCGCCCACCACCGTGTCCCCTTCCCGGTACTCCAGTGTTCCACCGCTGAAGTGCTCAGCGAGATAGCCCAGCGCACGGTTGCGTGGCGAGCTCGCGATCTGTTGGTGCAGCCGGACGAGGGTGTCGACCTGGCTGGCATAGTGCTCGCGGGCCCGCTCAGCGATAGAGCGCACCGCTGCGGCCTGTGG
Organism: uncultured Actinomycetota bacterium; assembly: GCA_963850915.1. Classification (GTDB taxonomy): domain Bacteria; phylum Actinomycetota; class Actinomycetes; order Mycobacteriales; family Micromonosporaceae; genus CAVTWH01. The sequence goes on along the minus strand of CAWKND010000013.1, from coordinate 57,298 downwards.
GTAGCCGTTGCTCTCACTCCTGCCCAGCCGCGCCGCCACCTTGCTCAGGGCTGCCTGGACGGCATCGCTGTTTTCGTCTATGGACCCGTTCTCGCAGGCGGCAAGGAGCAGTTGGGCCAGCGCCATGTCCGTGCTCATCCTGGTGATGTGCAGCCGCAGGAATCGTGCCTGCCCGACGGTCGAGATGTCGGTCTTCGTCAGTAGCCAGCCGCACACCGCTCGTCCGTCCACCGACAGCCATTCCTGATGGAAGGACGGCACGGACTCCTCGGTGGCATCCCGGGACTCGATGATGACGGTGGGAGCGGCAGCGGTCATCAAGTGGCGGCCGGGCCGCTCGCCGAAGATGTCGGATCGGAACACCGCCGACCTGAGCTGGTCGGATAGCGTGGAGCCGAAGTGTACCAACGGTTGTAGCGGCGGCGACCCGGAACTGGAGAAGCGGACCTTGGTCTGTAACCCGATTTCCGCCAGGTACCACGGCTCGGTTCGGGCGCGTTCGCGCAGCTGGTCGCCGACCGCGAAGCCCACGTCCAGCCGGTAGGTCAGGTTCTCCCGGAAGAGTCGCCGGAATCGGGGGACCAGTCCCCGGGCCTTCACGGCCGACTCGAACCGGAGGCTGTGTCTGGCGTCCGCATAGTAGCTCTCGCCCTGCCACGGCGCGGCCGGCGTGTTGCGGCCGACGACGGCACCGATGCCGCGAACAAAGTCCTGGCTCGGCGTCGCGAGGCGCGGATTTCCCCATTGCGGCGCCCGGATCGGCCGCGTGGTTTGGCGACTGAGCGGGGTGAGATCGACAACCGGAAGCTGAACCACCACCAGCATCAATGCAGGATATACGGGCTGTGCCCCGACTCGCGCGGGTTGTCGATGGTCGACACCGACCTCAGACTCCGGCGATGGTCAGCCCCAGCCAGAGCGCCAGGGTGGCGGCGAGCAGACCGAGCGGCACGGTCAGGGCACCCAACTTCAGGAACTCCCGGGTACGCGGCGGGTCGCGCCGTTCGTGCAGGATCTGCCGCCACAGCAGGGTGGCCAGCGAGCCGACGTAGGTCAGGTTCGGCCCGATGTTCACCCCGAGGAGTACCGCCAGCACCAGGCCGGGGGAGTGCGCCACCACGGGTACCAGTACCAGGGTGGCGGGCAGGTTGTTGAGCAGGTTCGCCAGGATCGCGGCGAGTACCGCCGTCCCCAGCAGCCCGAGCAGCGTGGCGTGCCCCGGTACCAGCCGGGTCACCAGCGTGCCGAGCCCGGTCTGGCGTACCCCGAGCACCACAATGCCGAGCGCGAAGACGAACAGGCAGAACGGGATGTTCGCCGCGGTCACTAGCCGCCTGGCCTCCCGGGCCCGCCGGCGACGCAGCCGGGGAATCGCGAGCAGCACGGCACCGGCGAGCGCCACCCAGGCCGGCGCGACGCCCAGCGGCTCCAACGCCCCGAACCCGACCAGCGTCAGCGCCAGCACGATCAGCGGGTACCACGGCGGCCGGCCCGGTTCTCGTGGCTCTTCGGTCACCGGCCGAGCGAGATCGCGCGCGAAGAAGCGGCGGAAGACCAGGTACTCCACGGCGATCACGGCGAGCCAGGGCAGCAGCATCAACCCGGCGAAGGTGGCGAAGCCCAGTCCACAGGCGGCGAAGGCGAGCAGGTTGGTCAGGTTGGAGATGGGCAGCAGCAGGGAGGCCGAGTTCGCCAGGTGGGTACAGGCGTACACGTGCGGCTTCGGGGGTACCCCCAGGTTCGCGGCCGTGGCGAAGAGGACCGGTGTGAGCAGTACGACGGTGGCGTCCAGGCTGAGTACCGCGGTGATGATCGCGGCCACCCCGAACACCACGGTGAGCAGCCGGGTGGCCGAACTGCGCCCCGCCTTCGCCGCCAGCCGCCCGGCGTAGGAGAAGACGCCCTCCTCGTCGGCGAGCTGGGCGAGTACCAGGATCGCGGCCAGGAAGCCCACGGTCGGCCCCAGCGTCGCCAGCTCGTGTCGTGCCTCACCCCAGCTGACCAGGCCAAACACCACGGTGAGCAGGGCGGCGGGGACGGCCGCCACCGCCTCGGGCAGGCCGCGCGGTCGGGCCACCGCGAAGCCGAGCACGGCCGCGAGTAGGACGACAGCCAGTGCGGTGGACACCCGTGGACAGTACGGGGCGGTGCCGGTCGGCGCAGCACAGCGACCGTTCGGCGCACAGCCGGCTCCGCCCGACGCGCAGAACCGAAAGCCGAGTTTGATCCTGGCTAAGTAATGATCTTTCGACCGCTGTCTATCGAGGAGTCGTGATCATGGCTCAACCGGAGAGCCCACCGGCTGCCGCGCCCACACCCCGGGTCTCGTCCAAGAGCCCCTGGCACTGGCTGCTGGTGGTACCCGTGGTCGTACCGCTGCTGGTCTTCCTCTACAACGGCAAGGACCCGCGGCTGTTCGGGTTCCCGCGCTTCTACTGGCTGCAACTGGCCTTCATCATCCTCGGCGTGGGTACCACCACGCTGGTCTACCAGATGACCAAGAAGCGGCGGTGACCCGGCGATGAGAGACCACCTGACAGAGATCATCATCGCCAGCGCGCTGTTCGTGATCGTGAGCGCGATGGGCTTCTTCGCGGCCCGCTGGCGCCGCGCCGACAACATGGCGCACCTCGACGAGTGGGGCCTGGGTGGCCGTAGCTTCGGCTCCTGGGTCAGCTGGTTCCTGATCGGCGGGGACATCTACACGGCGTACACCTTCGTTGCCGTACCGGCGCTGCTGTTCGCCTCGGGGGCGCTCGGGTTCTATGCCGTGCCGTACACCGTCGTGGTTTATCCGTTGGTTTTCGTGCCGTTGGTTCGGCTCTGGGGGGTGTCCAACAAGCACGGCTTCGTCACGCCGGCCGACTTCGTCCGGGCGCGCTCGGGCTCCTCGACGATGGCGCTGCTGGTGGCGATCACCGGGATCGTGGCCACCATGCCCTACATCGCACTGCAACTGGTGGGCATCGAGGCCGTACTGAAGACCATGCACGTCAACCCGACCTGGGCGCTGATCATCGCGTTCGCCATCCTGGCCGCGTACACCTACCAGTCGGGGCTGCGCGCGCCGGCACTCATCGCGTTCGTCAAAGACGCGCTGATCTACCTGGTGATCATCGTCGCGGTCATCTACATCCCGCACAAGCTCGGCGGTTGGAGCTCGGTGTTCGCCGCGGCGGACGCCAAATTCGCGAAGACCAACGGGACCATCCTCGGGCCGGGCAACCAGTGGCAGTACATCACCCTGGCGTTCGGCTCGGCGCTCGCGCTGTTCCTCTACCCGCACAGCATCACCGGGGTACTGGCCAGCAAGAGCCGTGGCGTGATCAAGCGCAACATGGCCGCGCTTCCGGTGTACAGCTTCCTGCTCGGGCTGATCGCGCTGCTCGGGTACATGGCGATCGCCGCGAAGGTCAAGCCCATCACGACCAACGGCAAGGCAGACGGCAACACCGTGGTACCGGTGCTGTTCGACCAGATGTTCCCGCACTGGTTCGCCGGTATCGCCTTCGCCGCCGTCGCCATCGGCGCGCTGGTACCCGCCGCCATCATGGCCATCGCGGCGGCGAACCTGTTCACCCGCAACATCTACAAGGAGTACATCCAGCGGGACGCCGACCCGGCCCGCGAGGCGCTGGTCAGCAAGATCGCCTCGCTCGTGGTGAAGGTCGGCGCTGTGCTGGTCATCCTGCTGATCAGTCCGCAGTTCTCCATCGACCTGCAGCTCATCGGCGGCGTCATCATCCTGCAGACGCTGCCCGCCGTGGCCATCGCGCTGTACACCAACTGGCTGCACCGCTGGGGCCTGGTCGCCGGCTGGATCGCCGGTATGGGTCTCGGATTCGCGATGCTCTATCACATCCAGAATCCGCTCACGAACCACAAGCACTTCGGTGGCTCGGCGTTCAAGCTGAACGATGTGTTCGACCCGACGGTTCTCGGTCTGGACAAGACCACCCAGGTCTACGTCGGCTTCATCGCTGTACTCGCAAACATCGTGGTCGCGGTGCTTGTGACGCTGCTCTGCCGGGCGTTGAAGGCGCCCGACGGAGTGGATGCCACCTCCCCGACCGACTACGTGGACGACGGTGACGAGGGGGCGGCGACAGCTCCCCGGCCGCCGCGCCAGCTCGCCGGTGACGAGCTGCCCGATCCGGTACCCAGCACCTGATCCGTCCCTGCGCCTGGCCCCGCCGGATTCTCGACGGGGCCAGGCGGCTTTCAGGAGCAGGCGGCTTTCAGGAGCAGGCGGCTTTCAGGAGACCGTGCAGGCGGCGCCGTTGAGCGTGAAGCTCGACGGCGCGGCGGTGTTGCCGGTGTGGGTGGCCTGGAAGCCGATGGTGGTTGCCGCGCCCGGCGCCAGGGTGCCGTTGTAGCTCATGTTGCGCGCGGTCACCTGGCCACTGGTCGGGCTGTAGGTGGCGTTCCAGCCGGAGGTGATCACCTGCCCGGAAGGCAGCGTGAACACCAGCGACCAACTGCTGAGCGTGCTCGATCCGGTGTTGGTGATGGTGATGTTGGCGGTCAGCCCGGTGTTCCAGGCATTCACCACGTCACCTACCCGGCAGCTCCCGCCGGCCGGCGGTGGGCTGCTCGGCGGCGTGCTGGACGGCGGCGTGCTGGACGGCGGCGCGCTGGACGGCGGCGCGCTCGACGGCGGCGTGCTGGACGGCGGCGCGCTCGACGGCGGCCGACTGGACGGCGGCGGGGTGGGCTGTGCGCCGTCGAGACCGAAGAACGAGATGGCCACTGACGCCATCCCGCTCATCGGCAGGGTGTGCGCGGCGCCCTGGATGCTGTACGCGTCCACCTGAGTTATGCCGCTGGCGTTGGCATACCGGGTGTGCGTCCAGCTCGACTGCGGGTGGTCGGTACTCGTCGGAGTCTGGCTGACCCCGAGTACGTTCGTCCACTGCTTGATCTCCTCGCCGAAGTTCGGGTAGGCGAGGGTGGGGTCGGCTGTCCCGTGCCACAGCTGCATCCGCGGCCGGGTGCCGGAGTAGCCCGGGTCGGCTGCGCGTACCAGGTCACCCCACTGCTGCGGCGTCTTGATCAGGTTCCCGGAGGAGCAGGTGCTGTTCCAGCTGGAGCCGTCGGTGGTGGCGAAGCAGCCGAACGGTACGCCCATGAACGCGGCGCCCGCCTTGAACACATCCGGGTAGTCGCCGAGCAGGACGTTGGTCATCATGCCGCCGGAGGACGCGCCGGTCACGTAGACGCGACTGGCGTCGCCGCCCCGGTGCTGCTCCTCCCAGCTGACCATCGACACGATGCCGACCGGGTCGCTGTTTCCGTTGTGCGTCAACGCTCCTGGCGACGAGACGTCGAAGCAGGAGCCGCTGCGGGTGGCCGAGGGGTAGACCACGATGAAGCCGTACAGGTTGGCCAGCGAGGCGAATTCGGTACCCGAGTAGAAGCCCGGGCCGGATCCGGTGCACTGGTGGACGGCGACCAGGATGGCCGGGTGGGTACCGGCGTTTGCCGGCACGTACTCGTACATCCGCAGGTTTGACGGGTTGGCGCCGAAGTTGGTGACTTCGGTGAGCGCCGCGGCCTGGGCCGTGCCGGCGCTGACCGCGAGTGCGCCCGCTGCGGTGAGGACGGCTGCCGCCAATGTGGCTAACAGGGTGTTGCGTCGTCTCATGGGGACTCCTTGACGAGCGGGTACCCGGACCGCAAGCGTCGCGGTCCGGGCGGGAGCGCTTTCCGTTGCACGTCCGCCGCCCGGTCGGATGAACCCCGGAGGTCGGCGGGTGATGCGGCCCGCCGACGACTATGTAAATCGATATCGAAGACTAGGAATGGGTACCGCCGGGGTCAACCCTTGCACTCCCCGTCACCGGACCACCGCTGGTGGCCGCCCACTCGCGGCACGAAAGTTCCACCATTGAACACAATCCGTGGGTACCGGTCGGCACAGCACTCCGGCGGTGTTGACCATCGGTCGGCTGGGGTGGCGGCGGGCCGGCACACTCGTGGTGTGGTCGACAGCCCTCTCCTCGTTGGCGGCGCAGCCGTGCTCGGGGCTGCGCTGCTCCGGGTGGTGCCGGGCCGCCGAGCTGTTTCCCCACTCGCGGCGACCGGGGTGGCTCATCTCCGGGCCGGCGGTCGGGCCGCCGTCACCACGGCCCTCGTCGAACTGCACGCCGACGGCGTCGTGGCTGCCGGCCGGCCGGGTACGGTGCTGCGGACAGGTACGCTCGCCGGCGGTACGGGCGTGGAGCGAGCCGTGTACGTGGCGCTGCACCGCCCGTCCAGCGTGCGGGATCTGTTGCTACGACCGGAGATCCGGCGCGGTCTCGGTCAACTCCGGGCCTCCCTGAGCGCGGCTGGCCTGGTGCTGTCGGGCGTCGCGCGTGCCGTCACCGGCGTGGCGTGGGTGCTCGCCGTCGTGCTGGGGCTGGCTTCGGCGGCCGGTCACGGCTGGTCGCCGGTACGGGTGGCGGTTGCCGGCGGGTACGCGGTGGTGGGGGCGGTACTGTGCTGGGCTCGGCCGCGTACGCTGCGCGGTCAGCTCGTCCTCGGCCGGCTACGGCGCGGCAATCCCTTGCCGCCAGCCGATCTTGCGGTACCCGACGGCGCGGCGCTGCCCGTGGCGCTGTACGGGCGGCGGGCGCTCAAGCGGCTGGTACCCGGGTTCGCCGAGGCGGGCGGCCTGCTCGACAGTGGCCGGCACCACGCCGAATCCGGGGACGGCTCGCTCGACGTGTACTCAACTGACTACCGGGCCGACTCGGGCGGCCTCTACTAGCGTGCGGAGGTTCAGGCGAAGGCACGGTAGAGCAGGATGCCGCCGACGGTAAGGCCGAAGATCACGATGAGTGCCCGGAGTACCGGTGCCGGCAGCCGCCGGGCCACCCGCGCGCCCACGTACCCGCCGACGATGGTGGCTGGTGCGACCACGAGTACGGCAGCCCAGTTGACCGGGCCGAACAGGGCGAACGCGACCACGGTACAGAGCCCGACCACCGCTGAAACGATGTTCTTCAGTGCACTGATGCGCGCCAGCGTCTCGTCCAGTACCAGCCCGAGCGCGGCGACCAGCATCACCCCGAGCGCGGCACCGAAGTAGCCGCCGTACACCGCGCCGAGCCCGACCATCGCGTGCAGGCTCAGGGTCCGGCGCCGCTCCGACAGCTGCGCCGGGTGCCCGACCAGTGCCTTGAGCCGCTGCTGGAACGCGAGTACCAGCGCAGCCCCGATCACCAGGAACGGGACTATCCGGTCGAACGCCCCCTGCGGGGTGGCCAGGAGCAGGGCACAGCCCACGGCCGCGCCGATGATCGTGGTCGGCGCGAGCGCCAACAAAGTACGGCGGCCCCGACGCTCGGCCAGCTCCCGCAGATCCTGCCGAGACCCGTACACACTGGCCGTGTACCCCGGAAATACCGCAATTGAATTGGTGACATTCGCGGCCTTGGCCGACAGACCGACCGCGAGCAGCGCGGGGAAGGTGATCAGCGACCCGCCGCCGGCGATCGCGTTCACGGTGCCGGCGCCCAGGCCGGCGAGCAGCAACAGGAGGATGTGGGGAAGGTTCATGGCCCCGCCGACACTAGATCGTCCCACGGTTGGCCGCACAGCCCGGGTAGCATGTGCCGGCGACGGACGAGTCGATCGGGCGGTCGCGTCGGCGCTACGGCGCCGCCGAGGAACGTCCGGGCTCCACAGGGCAGGGTGGTTGTTAACGGCAACCCGGGGTGACCCGCGGGAAAGTGCCACAGAAAACAGACCGCCGCTGGCCTCGGCTGGCGGTAAGGGTGAAACGGTGGGGTAAGAGCCCACCAGCGCTCCAGGTGACTGGAGCGGCTCGGTAAACCCCACCCGGAGCAAGGCCAAGAGGGTACCGGTCGCGAGACCGGTGCCTGCGCAGGCGATTGAGGGCTGCCCGCCCGAGTCTGCGGGTAGGCCGCTAGAGCCTGTCGGCAACGGCAGGCCGAGATGGATGGCCGCCACTCGCGCGCCAGCGCGGGTACAGGACCCGGCGTACAGATCGACTCGTCCGTCCCACCCCTGATCGGGGTTGCTGACCATGCTGTCTAGCTGCTGTTTGGACGGCAGTATTGTCGTCGTTGGTCGGCGCTGGGGGGCGTTTGACGGCCTGGTGACGGCATAGACGGCCCAGGGACGGCCCAGCGGAGATCATTCTGTATCTGCGTTAGCCGGCTGCGACGAACATACCGGGAAGGTGGAGCGGTTCCACCAGACCCTGCAACGCGAACTCCTCGACGACATCGAGGTGTGGCCCGACCTCGAGACCGCACAGGCTGCGATCGACGTGTTCCGCGCACGACTACAACACCAACCGGCCCCACCAGTCGCTGGACATGGCGTTCCCGGCCGACCGGTTCATCCCCCGCCCGCCGACCAGCGGCTGCCGCTGCGGCTGCCGGCCACCCTCACCGCCGCGCCGCACTCGTCACCCCAGCCGGACACTGACAAGCCTGCCGTGTCGTTGCCGGCCGGCGAGGTTGCCTGGCAACGCCGGCCCCGCTGGTGCTGTCGGCAAACGGCGTCGACCCGGTCAACCTGGCCGTCGAGTTCACCCGGCTGGTGCCCGCCTCCGGGAACCTCAGCGTGTGCGGGCAACAGTTCTGGCTCGGCCCCGACCGGGCCGGCACCACCGTCACCTTCTGGGCCGACACCACCGTCGTTCACCTGATCATCAACGGCATCCGCCTCAAGACCGTGCCGTCCCGGCTGACCATCGCCCACCTGCAGCGGCTGCTGGCCGACGGCGCCCGACCCGCCGGGCCACCACCCATCCCGCGCCGGCCAATCCGGCGACCCCGATCGAGGTCGACCGGCTGGTCAACGCCACCGGCCTGATCAGCCTCGCCGGCCGGCAACACCCCATCGGCTACCACTTCGCCGGCCGACGCCTCACCGTCCGCCTCGACCAGGGCCTGCTGCAGCTCGTCGACGACGGCGTCCTGCTGCGCAGCCTGCCCAACCCGCTCACCCCCGCCGAACAAGCCCGCATCCGTGACGCCCGCCCCGCCGGACCACCACCCCAACCCGCACCCGAACCCGTCCGGGTCCAACGCCGAGTCAGCAGCCGTGGCCAGCTCGTCATTGCCGGACAACGCATCCAGGTCGGCATGACCCACGCCGGCCGCACCCTCGACGTCGAATCCGCCGACACCACCTTCCGCGTCTACGACGGCGACGAACTGATCACCGAGATCGCCCGCACCACCGGCAAACCCATCGCCCGATTCAAAGTCCGCAAACCCGAACCACCCCGCCGAAACGACACAGCCGTGAGAGCGTGACCGACATGACCGGACTCGGGTCACGGCTGACGCTTTACATCCGCCGCCCGGGTCACTGGTCAGCGGGGGGCATCGGGACCTGTCTTGTATGCGCACGGAAACGAGCGTCGGCCACCAGCGGCGTCTTCCACGATGAGCACCGAGTTGTCGGCATCAAACCAGTAGCACTGTCCCTGCTGCACGAGCACAGGGCGCGTCAAGAACAGCGGAGCACCGCCACGCGGACTTACTCCAGAGATCAGCGTCAGCCGCTCAGCGAACGTCTTGTCTGCCACGCGGCAACGCTAGCCCCCCGTCCCAGCTGGCGTCACACGCGCGTCGCACCCGCCACGACCCCGCTGCACAATCTCCAGCAAGTACCCTCAGCCTCACAGGAGATCGTCTAGCCGGACGTGTCACGCAGGTCCTGATAACGATCTGTCACCCACGTCCTGAGACCCGACAGTCGCTCACGGCGAGCAACTCCGTCAGGAAGTCGGTCAGCTCCTAGGCGAGTAGTTTGGGTTCTTCCTCAGCCATGTGATGGCCAGAGTCGATGGTTACCTCGTCAACCCGATCGACCCAGTTACGCCAGACGGCGGCCGGTCCGCGTACAGCTGCGCATGTCGTCACGGATCGACCAGGCGAACAGGACAGGACACCGGATCCGCTGGCCGGCGAGCCGATCGGCTTCGTCGGCCTGCCGGTCGACGCCGAGCCCGGCCCGGCAGTCCTCCACACATGGCATGTACCGTCGCCGGATCGTGCAGCGCCTGCCGCGGGTCGGCGTTCGCCTGCCTACTGTGTGATCCGCGGTTGCCCTGTACCGGGCATCCAGGTCGGCGTTGATCAACGGTTCGGGCAGTTTACCGATCGGCCCGAGGAAAACCAGTGCCACCAAGCTGCGGCGAACCGCGCATTGCAGCGATCCAACGCCGCCGCGATCGGAACCGCGTGCAACACAGCGAGCCGGGAAATGGTATTCGGGTGGTCGGCGGCGAGGCACTGCGCAACGTAGGCGCCGCGATCGTGCTCGACAACCACGAACCGGTTGTGGCCGAGCCGGCGCATCAGCGCCAGGCAGTCGCCGGCCATGGTCCGTCGTGGGCGCGGCTGCGATTTGGGTGATCCGGCCAATGTAGTTCTCCCGGTTGGGGTTGTGAGCCGCCCGCGGCGGGCCTTGCGCCGCGGGCGGTGATATGCCGGTCGGGCGGGTTATGTGCAGGTGACGAGGAGTGCGGTGATGACGGTGCAGCTGTAGCTGATCGTGTTGTCGGCGGGAGTGACGTCGTTGGCTGGGGAGATGGTGATGGTGACGGTGTAGGTGCCGAGGGCGAGTGTGGCGATGTCGAAGTGGGCGTTGCCACCAAAACCGAAGCCGGCAGGGATGCTGAAGCCCAGGTCGCAGGAGAAGCTCTGGCCGGGAAGGTCGCCGCAGTTGCTGTGTGTCTCGGTAGCGAAACCTGCGGGGGTGGCGGTGGCGGAGTAGGTGATCGATGTTGCGGCCACGGGGCCGGTGTTGACGACGTTGTATTGCAGGGTCAGCTGCCCTGCGCCGTTGGTGCCGTAGCCGTTTTTGGTGGTAACCAGCTCGGAGTTGGCGGCGGTGACGGTGATGACCGGTCCGGTGGTGGGGCCGTCGGTGGTGTTATCGGATTTGTAGAACTGGGCGATCGAGGTGAAGGTGCCTGCGGCCGTGGTCGCATCCACGGTGAGGGTGAGGGTGAAGGTGAACGCCTGGCCGTTGGTCAGTGCGGGTAGGGCCAGCCGGTCGACGGTGCCGACTTCGCTGCAGGTGACGCCGGACGGTGTGCTGGCGCAGGAGCTGATCGTGGTGAAGGAGGGGAGGGTGCCGGTGGTGCCGCCGGTGCCGCTGGCGGCGGAGACGTCGATACGGGCGCCGGTGTAGTTGCCGTTCGAGGTGCCGGTGATGGTGATGGCCACGGTGTTGCCGGCCTGGACGGTGGTGGGGCTGGCGGCGATGTGCAGGACTGGGTGAGCCCACGCTGGGGCGGCGATGGCGACCGTGCTGACCAGGGCGAGGCCGCAGGCGGCGGCAAGCGTACGGATACGCATGCGCATTCCTTCCACGAGAAACGGCTGACTGCGTGCGTGTCTCGCAGCCTGAGCGCACGCATCCGATTAGGCAACGTGTCGTTCCGCCCAGCGGAACACTTTGCGGAGGCTCGCGGTGCATTCGTGTCCACGCTGGCCTGTCACCGGACAGTCGGCCCCGACAGCTTCTGACCTTCATGCGCATGACTCGGCGGACTGTCACGCGGGTCCTAATGGCGATGTGTCGCACAGGTCATGAGACCCGGTACCCTGCATCGGCCGGCCTGCCTCAGCCGATTTCGACCGAAGGTCGCCAGTAGGCCGAGCGCGGAGCGGTGTGTAGCCTCCGGCGGCCCCGAATGGCCCAGCGGAGGTCAACGACAAGCCGGTAGCTGGGGTTGCGGCGAATTCGTCGCGACCGGTGGCAACGACGGGTGCGGCATCTGCCGCCGCCCCGACCAGTTCGGCGCCACCGCCAGCGCCGAAGACGCTGTACGGCCCGTTGAAGGGTTCCGGAATCAAGAAGTCCGCGACATTCACGACGAGCGGCGAGTGGACCCTCCAGTACTCCTATGACTGCTCGAACTTCGGCAGCAAGGGTAACTTCCAGGTAATGGAGTACGACTCGGCTGGCAACCTCACCGATGTCCTGGTCAACGAATTGGATAAGGGTGGCACTGATTCAGTGCCGCAGCACGCCGACGAAGGTGCCCACTACCTTAGATGAACTCTGAATGCAAATGGACTATCACTGTCGTCGGATAGTGCGGTCGTAGCTCAACGTGGCCCGGTCCCATGTAAGGGCCGGGTCACTGGGACTACGCGGGAGGTTGATCGGCGCGTCGTTGGCGCCGTGGACATGCCTAACAGGTTCAGGTTCGGCGGGCGATGACGATGATTTCGCGGCTGGATTCGGTGATGGGGCTGCGTACCCAGTCGCCGTACAGGTGCTCGATGGTGAAGCCGGCCTCGGTCAGGAAGCGCTCCAACGCTGGTACATCGGCGAATCGGATTTTCGCCCGGTCCACCCGTAGCACCGTGTTGTCGCGTTCGGCGGTTGTCTCGGTGAGGGTGATGACGTCACCGTCGACCTCTTCGACCTCGTGCCACATGCGGAGTTTGCGGCCGGCGCCGTCCTCGACGTCGAAGGCGTGCGCCGGGTTCCAGCTCTCCCACGCGCGCTCCTGTGGGTGGCGGGTACCGAAGAGGAAGCGGCCACCGACGCGTAGCGAGCGGCAGATCGCGGCCAGCGAGTCGCGCATCTCCTCGTCTGAGATGAGGCACTGGAAGGCGTTGCTGGTCATGGTCGCCAGGTCGAACTCGGCGTCCCAGGGGGCGTCGGCGGCCTTGCCGGAGACCCAGTCGATGTCGGTACGGCGTCGGGCCCGCTCCAGCATGCTCGGGTCAGGGTCGAGGCCGACCAGGCGCCCGGTGTGGCCGAGGTCGCGAGCGGAGTGCAGCATGCTTCCGGTACCGCAGCCGACATCCAGTACCGCGTCGGCGGCCATCACCTGCTCGGTGCAGAAGATGACATCGGGACGGGTGGGGTCCCAGGCGTCCACGACGTCGTAGAGCGCTGCTACTTCAGCATCGGAGAACATCGCGGCAGTATCGACGGGAAACCGAAGAATGCCAACCGAATTACGCCGGCCCGCCGTGCCGGCCCAGGCAAACCGGAGGAACAGCCGTGCCCGCCAACCTGCGTGTCGAGGTGTTCGTGGACGACATGGACGCCTTCGCCGACTTCTATGTACGGGTACTGGGCTTCACGCTCGTCGAGGACCGGCGTACCAGTGAGTGGCCGTACGCGGCGGTGGGGCGGGACGGGATCCGGATCGGGGCGGTACATCCGTGGACAGCGGTCGATCGGGCGGCGCGGACGGTACCCACGGGTGTGGAGCTGGTGATCGAGGTCGATGACGTGCACGCCGAGTACGCCCGGGTACGGGACGCTGGCTGGCCACTGGCGGCGCCCCTGCAGCAGCGGCCGTGGGGGCTGACAGACTTCCGGGTACACGACCCCGACGGCTACTACCTCCGTATCACCAGCCGGGAGTAGCGGCGGGTTAGCATTGCGGCTTGGGCGTACATCTCATCGCGCGGTCGGTACACGGGATCGAGTGGGTCGCGGCGGAGGAGATCTCACGGGCCCTTCCCGATGCCCGGGACATCTCGTTGAGCCGTCGGGAAATCAGCTTCACGCTGCCCCGGTTGGATGCGCGGCTGTTGCAGCTGCGTACCGTCGACGATGTCTTCCTGACCGTCGGAGAGCTGGATGGCATTGGTACCACCAAAGCAGCCCTACCTCCGCTCGCCGCCGCGCTCGGTGGACTCGACTGGCACAGTGCGCTCGCCGCGATCGGGAGCCTGCGCGACCTGCCCCGCCAGCCGGCTTTTGACGTGGTGGCAAGCCTGGAAGGCAAGCGCAGCTACAACCGGTTCACGGTGGAGAACACCGCCGGTACCACCCTCGAACCGTTGCTGCGGGGCCGGCATCTCGCGCGTACCCCCGAGGGTCGGTCTGCGGGCGACGCGGAGCTGAGCGTGCGGCTGTTCCTGCGCGGCTCGACCGCGCTGGCCGCACTGCGGCTCGGCGCCGCGCCGCTGCATCGCCGCGGCTACAAGCAGAACACCGGCCCGGGGACGCTGCATCCGCCGATGGCGGCCGCGCTGGTGAGCCTCGCCGGCCCGATCGACGGGGTACTCCTCGATCCGTTCTGTGGCGACGGCACCATCGCGATTGAAGCCGCATTGGCTCAGCCGGAACTCGCGGTCGTGGCGGCCGACATTGAACCGGCACGGCTGGCGGGTGCCCGACGCAACGCCTTGCGCGCAGGCGTTTCCCCCGCGCTCGTACGAGCCGACGGTGCGTGCCCACCGTGGCGGGAACACAGCATCGGTGCCCTCGTCACCAATCCGCCGTGGGGCCTGGCGGTCGCGGCGGGTGGCCGGCTCGACCCAGCGCTGCAACGGTTCTGGCGCTCCGTACCGGAACTGCTCGCCCCGAACACGCCCTGCTGCTTCATTCTCGACACGGACGTTCCGGTGCCGGCCGGCGTGCCGCTCACGCCGATCGCGCAGGTGCGGCTCGCCGGCCGGATTTCACACATCCTGGGGTACCAGCGGCAGCCGCTCACCGCCAACCTGGTCACGTGGCGGGAACGGGCGGTCGCGGCGGGAGTCGTGACGGAAGCCGGCTTCTGAAGCCGTCTGGTCAACCGGCACTCGACCTCGGCGCGAGTCAATCCGAACCGAGAGAGGTTCGCCGGTCCGGTCGTCACGGGTCGCCGGTTGGGCCAGGCCTGGTTAGGCTCCGGGCATCGGCTGATCCGCCGGCACAGAAGCCCCCGGAGGCGCAGATGACCGAGACCGACCCGGCCGCCACGGCACACCCGAGCGTGGCTGAAGATATGAGCGCGGTCGCGCCGGTACCGGCGATCGGTGCCCTGCTCGCGCCGGTACGCGTCGATCTCGGGCTGGCGACCGGCGCCGCGCACGCGTTCACCGTATTCACCGACGGCATCGGCGGCTGGTGGCCGAGCGCCTTCACCGCGAGTGGTGACCGGCTGGCCACCGTGGTCATCGAGGGGCGGGTCGGCGGCCGGGTGTACGAGCGGGACGTCGACGGAGTGGAGACCGGCTGGGGGAGCGTCACCGGATATGAGCCGGGGCGCCGCCTCGTACTGTCCTGGACGCTCGCCACCGATCAGCCGACCGAGGTCGAGGTGAGTTTCGTGGACACCGTGCGGGCCGGCAACGACGGTGCGGATCTGGGGCCGGGCGCGGGAGTTCGGTTGGTACACCGGGGTTGGCGACCGGGGCAGGCCGGCGAGCGGGAGCGGTTCGCGCATCCGGAGGGCTGGGCCCGGGTACTCGGCTACTTCCAGGCTGCCGCCGAGGGCTGAGGCAACCGGGCGGCGAGCAGGCGCGCGCAGCGCAGCAGCAGCGCGCCGAAGCCGAGTTGGAACAGCAGTTCGGTCTCCAGCAGGTACCCGTTGGTCTGCGGTACGAAGACCGCGCACAGCACCCCGCCCAGCAACTGGACTCCCCAGAAGCCGGCCGCGAGCCGGTCGCCGGTCCACGCCACCAGCCGGATCCCGAGGATCAGCTGGAGTACGAACAGCGCCGAACCGAGTCCCCGGTGCGTCCAGTCGACAAACACCCCCAGCGTGTACGGGGTGATCACCACTCCCACAAGCAGCAGCGCGAACGCGTCCGCACAGCGCCGGACGAAGTCGGGAGCGGGTGTCGCCGGCGCGCAGCGGCGCAGCCCGAGCCGGGTGAAGTACGCCGCCCCGAGCAGGCTCACCGCGAGGATCGGCACGGTGACCAGGTGTACGCCGTAGTAACTGACCCCGTTGTTGGCGGTGAGCCCGGCCGGCTCGACCAGTACGCAGGCGGCCAGGCCGCCGAACAGGAAGCCCTGCCCCCAGGCCAGATCGGTGACCGGCTCACGCATCCACGCCTCCCGTCCGAGGACGAAACGGATGCCCCCATTCTGCGCGCCGAAAGTGACCACAGCTCTACCGGCGGCAACAACCCGGCGCAAGCCGATGAGTGGCAGCGGGTCAGTGGCAGCGGTTCAGTGGCAGCGGGTCAGTGGCAGCGGGGGAGGAGACGCGGCTGTGCCGGCGGGCACGGAGCCCACCGGCGCAGCCGTCGGTACCAGGTACCCCCGGATTCAGGCTTCGGTGCGCAGCCGGCGGCCGGCGACCACCGAGACCAGGATGGCCAGCAGCACGAACCGGTTGGGCAGCGGCGCGACGCAGAGCACGCCGCCGACGATCAGCAGCCAACCAGCCACCCGGGTGGCGTGCGCGCGCAGCAGGCTCACCGCGACCAGCAGCCAGCCGACACCGAGCACCATGAGCGAGACGACGTAGCCGGCCTGCAGCGCGGGCAGGCCTTGGTGGTAGACGGCGGGCGCGGCGTGCGCGATGCCGGCCTGTACGAACGCCTGCTGCCATTCGGCGCCGGCCGCGAGCACGCTACCGATCATCGCCAGGCTCCAGGCGAAGATGCCGAAGCCGGAGCGCAGCGCGGCCACCCGCAGCGCCAGTCCGGCGAGCGCGAACACCAGGCACACCATGGTCGCCAGGGCCGCGACGCCGGACGCGACGCCCAGCCCGGAGGTGGCCATCCGGACATCGTCGCCCTGCTCCGCGGCGGCGGCCGCGAAGATCAGAACGGTGGAGAGCACGGCCGCCGGTCCGGCGAACAGCGCGGCAGCCCGCCACGGGCCGGTCGTGCTGGCGGTGGCCGGGGCGGTTACGGGAGTGGCTGCGGTGAGAGTCATGGGGGTACCTCCTGCGGGTCTCGTTCCTGTTGACAGCACCGAAGTTAGGAGTCGCCGGCGGGCGCGGCCTCCACCGCGACCCGGTGCTCCGGGTACCGGCGGGACGACCAGATCTCATCCGCGCGGAGGAGGGGTCTCGTCCCGGCGTACCGGGCGATCCCGCGTCGTGGTGCTCTACCGTGCCGCTATGGCGAAGGTGAGCGCGGTCGGGCGGTGGGCGTACCCGGTGCTGGCGGTGATCCTGGCCGGGCTCGGGGTCAGTCAGCTGCTGACGGGGGCGGACGAGCAGCTGGTCGTCACGCTCCCCGCGATGGCGCTCGGCGCCGTCGGGGTGAGCCTGCTGCGGCGGGTACTGCTCGTCGGGCTCGGCATGATCCTGGCGGCCGCGATGATCGATCAGTTCGCCGCCGGTACGCCGCCGTTCGCGCTGTTCCTGGCCACGATGACCGGGGTGTACGCGGTGGCCCGGTACGGCGACCGGCGCACCGTACTCCTCGGCTTCGGCATGGTGCTGGCCACCTTCGCGGTGCTCGCGATCAGCCAGATCGGCGCCGGTACCGACGGCCCGTTCGGGATAGTGATCGTGCTGGTGTACTGGGCGGTGGTGGCCGCGGCCGGCTGGGCGACGCGGCAGCGGGCGGCGTACACCCGGCTGGTCAGCGAGCGCGCCGCGGCACTGGAGCGGGAGCGCGAACACCTGGCCGAGTTGGCCGCGGCGGCGGAGCGCGCCCGGCTCGCCAGGGAGGTACACGACGTCGTCTCGCACGGGGTGAGCCTGCTGGTACTCCAGGCCGAGGCGGCGCGTGAGGTACTCGCCAGCCGGCCTGAGCAGGCGGCGCTGACCCTGGACGCGATGGCCGACACCGGCCGGCGCGCGGTCGCCGACCTGCGGCAGATGCTGGGGCTGCTGCGCGAGTCGGGTAGCGAACCGGCCGTCGACGGCGACCTGCACACGCTCATCGGGCCGGTACGCCAGGCCGGGCTCGGCGTGGAGCTGGTGGGCGTACCGGCGACCATCCCGGAGCGGCTGCGCCCCACCGTGTACCGGCTGGTCCAGGAGGCGCTCACCAACGTGGTCAAGCATGCCGGCGCGCACGCGGTCACAGTCACCCTGGAGCAGTCGGCCACGCTGTTCGCTGTCGACATCGTGGACGACGGTCGGGGGGCGGTGGACGACGGTCGGGGGACCGGGCCGGGCGGTGGATCGGGGCGCGGTGTGGCGGGGATGGCGGAGCGGGTGGCCGAACTCGGGGGCACGTTCAGTGCCGGGGCGTGCGCGGGTGGTGGCTTCCGGGTACACGCGGAACTGCCCTGTGTTGCTGTTTCTACCCCCGCAACCACCGCGCGGCCGGCGGTGGCCGGGTGATCCGGGTACTGCTCGCCGACGACCAGGAGCTGGTCCGCGCCGGGCTGCGGATGATCCTGGAGGCGCAGGAGGACATCACGGTGCTCGCCGACGTGGCCGACGCCCCGACCGCCGTGCGCGAGTGCCTGCACCAGCAACCGGACGTGGCGCTGCTGGACATCCGGATGCCCGGCGACGGGCTGGTCGCCGCCCGGGAGATCCTGGCCAATCCGCGGTTGGCCACCCGGGTCATCATGCTCACCACCTTCGACCTCGACGAGTACCTCTACGCCGCGCTCGCCGCCGGGGCCAGCGGCTTCCTGCTCAAATCCTCGCCCCGGGCACACCTGCTGCACGCGGTCCGTACGGCGGCTACCGGGGACGCGCTGCTCGATCCGGTACTCACCCGGCGGCTCATCGAGCGGTACCTGCGGCAGCCGGCGCGCGATTCGCAGCAGGTCGCGGCGCTCACCGGGCGGGAGCGGGACGTACTGCTGGAGCTGGTACGCGGCCGCTCCAACGCGGAGATCGCCACCCGGCTGTACCTCGCCGAGACCACCGTGAAGACGCACGTGGCGGCGGTACTGCGCAAGCTGGGGCTGCGCGACCGGCTGCAGGCGGTCATCTACGGGTACGAGTCGGGGCTGATCCGGGCCGGCGAAGCCGACTGAGCATCCATGCCGGCGTAACAGCGCTGCAACGGCAGCGCGGTTGGATGGGCGGAAGTACGCACTCACGGGGGTGGGCGATGACGGTCAGCATCGTGCCGATGGCGGACGAGCACGCGGCGGCGGTACTGGAGATCTACCGGCTGGGCATCGCCACCGGCAACGCCACCTTCGAGGAGCAGCCGCCCGGGTGGGCCAAGTTCTACGCCGGCAAGCTGCCCGGACACCGCTTCGTCGCGCGGCTGGCCGACGGTTCGGTCGGTGGCTGGGTGGGGTGCGGGCGGGTCTCCGAGCGGGCCGCGTACGCCGGGGTGGTTGAGCACTCGGTCTACGTACACCCGGCCAGTCGGGGACAGGGCATCGGACGGGTACTGCTGGAGACGCTGCTCGACTCGACCGAGCGGGCCGGCATCTGGACGGTACAGGCGGGCATCTTCCCGGAGAACACGGCAAGCCTGGAGCTGCACCGGCGCTGCGGCTTCCGGGACATCGGCTACCGCGAGCGGGTCGGCCGGCTGGGCGGCAAGTGGCGCGACGTCAACCTGCTGGAGCGGCGCAGTCCGGTCGTCAGTTGAGGCTCCGCAGCCGCCACACGGTGGCGGTCTTCACATCAGCGTCTTCGAGCGCGCGCGGGACCGGGATTTCGTGGGTACTCACCAACTCCAGCCGTTCCCGCGGCAGGTACGCCCGGCCGGGGTCACCGAGCAGTACGTCGGCGCCACGAGCCTGGGCGTGGCCGAGGAAGCCGAGTACCCGGGCCGTCATCTCGCGGCTGTAGCAGACATCCCCGGCGAGTACCACGTCCACCTCGGGCGGCGTGCCGTCCACCAGATCGGCCACCTGCGCGGCCACGGTCAGCCCGTTCTCGGCCGCGTTCAGCTCGACCGCCGCCACCGCGTACCCGTCGATATCCACCGCCAGCACCGAAGCGGCACCGGAGCGCGCGGCGGCCAACGCGACCACTCCGCCACCGCACGCCAGGTCGAGTACCCGCCGGCCGGCCACCAGCTCCGGATGGTCCAGCACGTGCCGAGCGACGGCCTGCCCGCCGGCCCAGGCGAACGCCCAGAACGGTGGCGGCAACGGCGCACCACCCGCCTGCCGCTCGGTGGTCTC
The DNA here is from genome assembly GCA_963850915.1 of uncultured Actinomycetota bacterium. Lineage (GTDB taxonomy): Bacteria > Actinomycetota > Actinomycetes > Mycobacteriales > Micromonosporaceae > CAVTWH01. The sequence goes on along the minus strand of CAWKND010000013.1, from coordinate 37,564 downwards.
CCACAGCGCGATGGCGTCGTCGGCCAGGTGCAGGCGCAGCTCGGGTAGGTACGGCGCGGTACCCACGCTGGTGTGTGCGCGTACGAACGCGGTCGCGGTCTGGTGGTTCATCGCCGGTCACCGTAGTCGTCGCGCGGCGGCGGATACGAAGCGGGAGAGACGAAAACGCGACGATCTCTCGGTTTTTCGCACAGAATGGGCCGGTAGGAGCCGGACCGGGGGGTTGGCGATGTCGGACGAGCGCGTGGAGTTGGCCGCAGAGGCCTATCTCTACGGGTACCCGCTGGTCGCCGACCTGGATTCGGTGAACGCTCTGGTGCACCGGGGCCTGGGGACGCTGGCCGCCGCGCCGTTCAACGAGTTCGCGCACGCGGGTTCGTTGGCCGGCCCGGCGGACCAGTTCGTGTCGGTGAACAACGACACCGTCTACTCGATCGCGCAGCTCGACCTCTCCGGTGGCCCGCTGCGCCTGCACCTGCCGGACACCGGCGGGCGTTACCACGTACTCCAGTTCGTGGACGCGTGGACCAACAACTTCGCCTACCTCGGCCGGCGGGCGACGGGTACGGCCGGCGGCGACTACCTGCTGCTGCCGCCGGGCAGTGCGCTGTCGGGTGGCGCCGCGCCGTCGGGTGTCGCGGATGAACCCAACACCATCGTGGTACCGACCATGGTCGCCACCATCGTCGGCCGGTTCGCCTGCGACGGGCCGGACGACCTGCCCCGGGTCGCCGCGCTGCAACGGGAACTCCTGTTGACCCCGGTGCACCCCGACGCGCCGCTGCACGGCATCCCGCACCCGGACGAGCGGGTACCCGAGGAGCTGCTGTTCTTCGAGAAGCTGCGACTGTGGCAGGCGGCCTTCCCGCCGTCCCAGTGGGATCAGGAGTACCAGGAGCGCTTCGCGCCGCTCGGGCTGGAGGACGACGTGCCGTACCTGGACGTCGATCCCGCGCTGCGGCACGACCTGACCCAGGGCATCAAGACCGGTAGGGCGCGCGTCGACGAGCTGGCCCGGGCCGGCGGCGGTACCACCGTCAACGGCTGGCTGGTGAACCTGCACCTGTTCGACTACAACACCGACCACCTGGAGCTGGGTACCGACCCGGATCCACAGTGGAAGACGGCACACCGGTCGCAGGCGTACCCGCTGCGGGCATTCGCCGCGCGGCAGGGGCTGTGGGGCAACCACGGGTACGAGGCGGCGTACTCGGCTGCCTTCGTGGACGCGGACGGGCAGGCGCTGTCCGGGCAGCACTCCTACACCCTCCGGTTCGCGCAGCCGCCGCCGTGCGAAGCGTTCTGGTCGCTCACCATGTACGACCTGCCCGACTTCTACCTCGTCGCGAACCCGATCGACCGGTACTCGATCGGCGACCGTACACCCGGCCTGCACTACGCGCCGGACGGCTCGCTGACGCTGGTCCTGCAGCACGAGCCGCCGGACGATCCGGACGAGCTGGCGAACTGGCTGCCCACGCCGCAGGCGCAGTTCCGTCCGCTGCTGCGGGTCTACCAACCAGGTACCGCGGTGCTCGACGGCTCCTATGAGTACCCACCGATCGTGGCCCGTACCAACAATTTCTGAAACGCCGCCAGATCGCCGTTTTCGTCCTTCGACAGGCTGATTCCCTTGTGTACCAACAGCAAGTGCCCTGCACTGCACTACCAAGCGAATACGTCTACTGTGGAAGCCTTACCGGCTTTTCGCGTGAAACGGCAACGCTTGGGAGGTTTGCGGTGCACAGTGATGGCATGAGCACCAGCGGGCAGAGCGGCAGGTACTACTGGTGCCTGCGGCACAACCGCGTCGAGACCGACGACAACGTGTGCGCCGAGAAGTACCGCCTCGGCCCGTACCCGACGGCCACCGAGGCCGAGCACGCGTTGGAGAAGGTCGCCGAGCGCAACAAGGCTTGGGACGCGGAAGACGCCCGCTGGAGCGGTGAGGCGCCGTGACGCGCCGGGTGAGTGCCCGGCCTCGACGTCTCGCCTACTCCGGTTCCCGTGAGGAGGGACAACATGGCCGTAGCGACAAAGGCCACGACCAGGCCGGCCGCCACCCGCGCGACCGGACGTAGCACGGTGGCTGCCGCTGGTACCGCCCGCAAGTCCACAACTGTCAAGCGGGTCAGCCCGGCGGCGACCACGCGTACCACGACCGTACGGGCAACCGCCGTGAAGAAGGCGACCCCGGTGAAGAAGGCGAGCCCAGCCAAGGCGACCGCGGTCAAGAAGGCGAGCCCGGTCAAGGCGACGGCGGTCAAGAAGACCAGCCCGGCGAAGGTAACGGCGGTCAAGAAGGCCACCGTCACCAAGAAGGCCAGCCCCGCCGAAGAAGAGCCACGGCGGTCAAGACGGCCGCCCGGTCGACCGCCGCCAAGACGACTCCGGCCAAGTCGACTGCGGCGAAGAAGACCACAGCCGCCAAGTCGACCGCGGCGGTGAAGTCGACTGCCGCCAAGTCGACTGCCGCCAAGAAGACGACGGCTGCGAAGAAGACGACGGCTGCGAAGAAGACGACGGCCGCCAAGTCGACTGCGGCGAAGAAGACCACAGCCGCCAAGAAGACCACGGCCGCGAGGAAGACCACGGCTGCCAAGAAGACCACGGCTGCCAAGAAGACCACGGCCGCCAAGCGGGCGCCGGCCACGAAGCGGACGGCTACCGCGTCGGCAACCCGGCCGACGACCACCCGGTCGACCGGCGCGCGCAAGAGCGCCGCCGCAAAGAAGACGACAGCGGCCAAGAAGACCACGGCTGCCACGTCGACCACGGCCGCCAAGCGGGCCCCAGCCGCGAAGCGGACGGCAGCGGCCCGGACGACCAGCACGGCGCGCAGGACGACTGCGGCCCGGACGACGACTACGACCCGGCCGGCGACAGCGGCTCGGAAGACCGCGGCCGCCAAGTCGACCGCGGCGAGGACGACGGCCGCCAAGACCACAGCGGCAAAGAAGACGACCGCGGCCAAGAGGACCACGGCGGCCAAGAAGACCACGGCAGCTCGGAAGACGGCACCGGCCAAGAAGACGGCCGCGGCCAGCGCGACCACCCGGCGGACGACGACGGCCAGGACCACGGCGGCCAGGACCACGGCGGCCAAGAAAACCGCCCCGGCCCGTAAGGCCGCCGCCAGCCGTCCGGCGGCGAAGAAGACCGCCGCCAAGCGGACGACCACCGCGAGGAAGACGACTGCGGCCAAGTCGACCGCCGCCCAGTCGACTACTGCCAAGAAGACCACGGCGGCCAAGAAGACCACGGCGGCCAGGAAGACCACGACGGCCAGGAAGACCACCGCCAAGCGGGTACCGGCCAAGAAGGCGCCAGCCGCGAAGCGGACGGCAGCCAAGACGACGGCGGCCGCGACAGCCACCACGCGCCGGACCGTCACCGCGCGTACGGCGGCGAAGGCCAGCCCGGCGCGGAAGGCGACCAGCAGGTCGGCCGCTGCCAAGAAGACGACGGCCAGGAAGACCGGGCCGGCGAGCAAGGCGACCGCGCGGAAGTCGAGTACCCGGGCAACCACGACCCGGGCGGTCAAGAAGACGACGGCGGCTCGCAAGTCGACCGGACGGACAACAGCCGCCAAGAAGACCGCCCCCGCTCGCCGGGCACCAGCTCGGAAGGCGGCCGGACCAACAGCCTGACCCCGAGGCCGGCCGGCTCGCGCTGGAGTTCCGTGGACGCGGCCGGCCGGCCTACGGGAAGAGCGTTGAGTCGGGCGGCCGACGGCGAACCGGGCTGTCGACTGGTATGACTGACGCGTGCCCATCAGACGCGTACTCGCCGACCAGATCGACTTCAGCGCCCTGCGCAAGGAGCTGGACCTGCCGGACAGCTTCCCGGCCGACGCGCAGGCCGAGGCCGAGCAGGCGGCTGCCCAGCCGGTGACGGCGCCGGTCGACCACACCGACCTGCCGTTCGTCACCATCGACCCGCCCACGTCCAAGGACCTCGACCAGGCCATGGCGCTGGAGCGGCGGCCCGGTGGCGGCTACCGGGTGTACTACGCGATCGCTGACGTGTCGGCGTTCGTACGCCCGGACGGCGCGCTGTGGGCCGAGACGTGGCACCGTGGCCAGACGGTGTACCTGCCGGACGGCAAGGTACCGCTGCACCCGACCGTGCTCTCCGAGGGTGCCGCGAGCCTGCTGCCCGACCAGTCCCGGATGGCCGTGGTGTGGACCATCGACCTCGACTCCGCCGGTGCGACCGTGGCGGTACGGGTGGAGCGGGCGACGGTACGCAGCCGGGCACAGCTCAACTACCCCGGCGTACAGGGTGACGTGGCCAGCGGCAGCATCGCCGACCCGATCGCGCTGCTGCCCGAGATCGGTGCGCTGCTCATCGAGCGTGGCCTGGAGCGCGGCGCGATCAACCTGCCGATCCCGGCGCAGGAGGTCGAGCGCTCAGCCGACGGTGGCTGGCAGCTGCGCCTGGTGGCGCCCGCGCCGGTGGAGAACTTCAACGCGCAGATCTCGCTGCTCACCGGGCAGGCAGCCGCGCAGTTGATGGTGACCGGGAAGGTGGGGCTGCTGCGTACGATGCCGCCGGCTCCGCAGGGCGCGTTCGACAAGCTGCGCGCGGCGGCCGGCTCGCTGGGCATCGACTGGCCGGCGGCGGCGAGCCCGGGTCGGGTGATCGCCTCGGTGGATCCGGGCGACCCACGCGGTGCCGCCTTCCTCGACCAGGCTGCCGAGTTGATGCGCGGCGCCGGGTACACCGCGTTCGACGGGGAGCTGCCCGAGCTGATCGAGCAGGCGGCGGTGGCCGCGCCGTACGCCCACGTGACCGCACCGCTGCGGCGACTTGCCGACCGGTACGCGACAGAGGTTTGTCTGGCCTTGTTCGCCGGTACCGAGATCCCGGGTTGGGCCCGGTCTTCGCTGCCGAAGCTGCCCGCGGTGATGGCCTCGACCGACCAGAAGGCCGGCGCCGCCAACCGCGGCGCCATCGACCTCACCGAGGCCGTGCTGCTCCAGCACCGCGTCGGCGAGCGCTTCGAGGCCGCCGTCGTGGACATCGACCCAGGGCCACGGGGGCAAGCCGCCGCGCGCGGTGGTGGCGCTCGACGATCCGGCGGTACGGGCCAAGTGCGACGGCGACAGCTTCCAGGTGGGTACCCGCATCCCGGTCACCCTCACCGTCGCCGACCCGGCCACCCGGCAGGTGCACTTCACCAAGGGGTGAGCAGTCATCGGGCCAGCGGCTGTTCCCAGGTGGCCTTGTCGGCCGTTTCCCTTGTGCGACACGGCGGCAGGGGTGAGGCTGGGTAGCGTGATCGACGCTGACGTCGCCGCCTTCCGGGCCGCTCGGGACCTGCTGCTCGCCCAGCGCGAGGACTACCCCACCGCCTACCGGGACTTCGCCTGGCCCCGGCTGACCACGTTCAACTGGGCGCGGGACTGGTTCGACGGGGTACTTGCCGTCGAATATCCGGACGCCACGGCGCTGTGGATCCATGAGGAGGACGGCAGCGACGAGCAGGTCAGCTTCGCCGACCTGTCGGCCCAGTCGTCCCAACTCGCCGGCTGGCTGCGCTCGGAGGGGGTCGGGCGGGGCGAACGGGTACTGCTGATGCTCGGCAACCAGCTGGAGCTGTGGGAGGCGATCCTGGCCGTCTGGAAGTTGGGCGCCGTCGTCATCCCGGCCTCCACGCTGCTCAGTACGGCGGATCTGCGCGACCGGGTGGACCGGGGCGAGGTGTCGCATGTGATCGCCCGGGACGTCGACGCGCCCAAGTTCGCCGAGGTGCACGGCGGGTACACCCGGATCGCGGTGGGCGAGCCGGTGGACGGCTGGCTGCGCTATGCCGACGGGTACACCTCGATCTTCGACTCCAGTGAAGACGGCCCGACGGCGGCCGATGACCCGATGCTGCTCTACTTCACCTCGGGTACCACCGCCAAAGCCAAGCTCGTCGAGCACACCCACTCCTCGTACCCCGTCGGCTCGCTCTCCACGATGTACTGGATCGGCCTGCGCCCCGGCGACATCCACCTGAACATCTCCTCGCCGGGCTGGGCCAAGCACGCCTGGAGCAGCCTGTTCGCCCCGTGGAACGCGGCCGCCACGGTACTGGTGGTCAACCAGTCCCGGTTCGCCGCCGGCCCGCTGCTCGACGCGGCGGTTGCCTGTGGCGCCACCACGTTCTGTGCCCCGCCGACCGTGTGGCGGATGCTCATCCAGGCCGACCTGGGCGCCTGGCAGGTACCGTTCCGCGAGTGCGTGGGCGCCGGTGAGCCACTCAACCCCGAGGTCATCGAGCAGGTACGCAACGCTTGGGGGATAACGGTTCGGGACGGGTACGGGCAGACCGAGACCACGGCGCAGGTGGGCAACCCGCCCGGCCAGCCGCTGAAGGAGGGGTCGATGGGTCGGCCGCTGCCCGGCTACTCGGTCGTGCTGGTCGACCCGGTCACCGCGCTGCAGGCCGATGAGGGCGAGCTGTGCCTGGACCTCGCCGACCGGCCGGCGGGGCTGATGGTCGGCTACCGCGACGACGACGAGCTGACCGCCGAGGTGATGCGCGACGGCGTCTACCACACGGGTGACGTGGCCGCCCGGGACGCCGACGGTTACCTGACCTACGTCGGGCGTACCGACGACGTGTTCAAGGCCGCCGACTACCGGATCTCGCCGTTCGAGTTGGAGTCGGTGCTGATCGAGCACCCGGCCGTCGCCGAGGCCGCGGTGGTACCGGCGCCCGACCCGATCCGGCTCGCCGTGCCGAAGGCCTACGTGCTGCTGGCCGCCGGCTACCCCGCCGACGCGGCGACAGCACTGGCTATCCTGCGGCACTGCCGGGACCGGCTGGCGGCGTACAAGCGGATCCGCCGAATCGAGTTCGCCGAGCTGCCGAAGACCATCTCCGGCAAGATCCGCCGGGTCGAGCTGCGCCGCCAGGAGAACGACCGTGGCCAGGAGCGGGCCGACGGCGAGTACCGCGAGGAGGACTTCCCCGAGCTGCGCTCCTGACGGGCCGGTCACCCGGCCCGCCGCTGGGGCGGTCTTGCTGGCCGTAGGCAAGTTCTTGCGTGAACCAATCTCGATATTGCGATTCGATGTCCATCACTGGCAGGATGGGCGCACGGTCCGCCGACGGGCAGGGGTACGACTTCACACGTCGCTCCGCTCGCGACCCAGCACCAACTCTCCCTGGGCGGCTTCGATGGGGTACGCCCCTGCCGCCAGGGAGGAGTTCGGGGTACATCCATCGATCCTTGTCGACCGTTCGCGCGCTGTCGTCCGCTGGCGCGCGAGCGGTGACCGCGGCTGACCGCGATCGGTCCCCTTTGACAGCACGACTCCCACACCCCGCGACTCCCACACCCCATGAGGAGTGCACCATGCCAGTAACTCGTCGCGCGCTCATCAAGACCGCCGCGGCCGGAGCCGGCGCCGCCGCGGTCACCGTCGCCGCCCGTACCCTGCCCGCCCTCGCCGCCAGCGCCCCGGGCGACGTGGTCGGCAAGATCACCGTCGGGTACCAGGGCTGGTTCGCCTGTACCGGCGACGGCGCCCCGATCAACGGCTGGTGGCACTGGAGCTCCAACTGGAGCCAGCCACCGTCGCCCAGCAACAACGGCACCCTGCGCGCCTGGCCGGACATGCGCGAGTACACGCACGCCTACCAGACCGCGTACGCCAACTTCGGCAACGGCCAGCCGGCCACCCTGTTCTCCTCCTACGACCAGCAGACCGTGGACACCCAGTTCCTCTGGATGCAGCAGAACAACATCGACACCGCGGCGCTGCAGCGCTTCAACCCCAACGGTGGCGAGGGTGCGACCCGGGATGCCATGGCCGCCAAGGTACGCAGCGCCGCCGAGAGCCACGCGCGCAAGTTCTACATCATGTACGACGTCACCAACTGGACCAACATGCAGTCGGAGATCAAGACCGACTGGACGAACAAGATGAGCGCGCACACCGCGTCCAGCGCGTACGCCCGGCAGAACGGCAAGCCGGTGGTGTGCGTCTGGGGCTTCGGCTTCAGCGACGACGCCCGCCCGTTCACCCCGGCCGCCTGCCTGGATGTCGTCAACTGGTTCAAGTCACAGGGCTGCTACGTCATCGGCGGCGTACCGACCTACTGGCGGCAGGGCATCAACGACTCGCGTACCGGCTTCTCGGACGTCTACCACGCGCTCAACATGATCTCGCCGTGGATGGTCGGCCGGATCGGCAACGTCGGCGACGTGGACAACTTCTACACCAACGTACAGACTCCGGATCAGGCCGACTGCAACGCGCACGGCATCGACTACCAGCCGTGCGTACTCCCCGGCGACGTGACCGGGCGGCAGCGCGCGCACGGCGACTTCATGTGGCGGCAGTTCTACAACATGGTTCGCGTTGGCGCACAAGGCATCTACATCTCCATGTACGACGAGTTCAACGAGGGCAACCAGATCTGCAAGACCGCCGAGTCGCAGGCCTGGACGCCCACCAACTCCGGGATGCTCGCGCTGGACGAGGACGGGACAGCCTGCTCTTCGGATTACTACCTGCGGCTGACCGGCGACGGCGGCCGGATGCTCAAGGGCCAGCTCGCGCTCACCGCCACCCGCCCCACCCAGCCGGTGGTCAGTGGCGGAGGTGACAGCACACCGCCGAGCATCCCGGCCAACCTGCACGCCACCGGGCACTCGGACACCACGGTCGCGTTGGCGTGGAACGCTGCCACCGACAACATCGGGGTCACCGGGTACACCATCTTCCGGGTGAACGGCACGACACTCACCCAGGTCGGTACCGCCACCGCGACCGCGTTCACGGTGGCCGGGCTGACGCCGAGCACGGCGTACACGTTCGCGGTCACCGCACGGGACGCGGCCGGGAACAACTCCGGCTCGTCCGGAACCGTTGCGGTGACTACGGATCCGGCTGCCGCGGGTACCAACCTGGCGCTGCACAAGCCGGCCACCGCCAGCAGTACCAACGGTAGCTTCGTCCCGGGCAACGCCACCGACGGCGACCCGAACACCTACTGGGAGAGCGCCAACAACGCATTCCCGCAGTGGTTGCAGGTCGACCTCGGCGCGGCCGCAACCGTGCAGCGCGTGGTACTGAAGCTGCCTGCCTCCTGGGGCTCACGGAACCAGACGCTCTCGTTGACCGGAAGCACGGACGGATCGACCTTCAGCACCCTGGTCGGCTCGGCCACGTACACCTTCGCGGCCGGCTCCAACTCGGTGACCATCACGGTACCCACGGCCACCGCCCGGTACCTACGGGTGAACATCAGCGCCAACAACGGCTGGCCGGCCGCACAGGTCTCCGAGCTCGAGGTGTACGGCACCGCGGGTACCACTCCGCCGCCCAACTCCAACCTGGCGGCCGGCAAGCCGACCAGCGAGAGCAGCCACGTGCAGACGTACGCGTCGGGCAACGCGGTGGACGGGGACGTCAACTCCTACTGGGAGAGCAACAACAACGCGTTCCCACAATGGATCCAGGTCGACCTCGGGGCGGGTACGAGCGTGAGCCGGGTGGTACTCAAGCTCCCGCCGTCCTCGTCCTGGGCCACCCGTACCCAGACGATCGCCATCTCCGGCAGTACCGACGGCGCCACGTTCAGCACAGTCGTCGCGGCCGCCGGGTACACCTTCGATCCCAACAGTGGCAACACGGTCACGGTGACCTTCGCCGCGGCCGCGCGCCGCTACGTCCGGCTCACCTTCACCGGCAACACCGGCTGGCCCGCCGGGCAGCTCTCCGACTTCCAGGTCTGGGCCTCCTGACCGGTCGTCGCTAACGCCGTCCCACCCGCCGGGTCCGCCCGGCCCGCCGCCCCGGCCGCTTCCCACACGTGGCCGGGGCGGCGCTGCCGGGCGGCGCGGCGGGGCAGCGCGGCGGGGGGTGACGGTGGTCGCGGCGGGGGCGGCGGCGATCTGCCAGGATGGCGGTCATGGGTCTTGATCTGAGCGGGCTGCCCGATGTCTCCGGACTCACCGTCGGCATCCTCGGCGGTACCGGCGACCAGGGGCGCGGCCTGGCCTACCGGTTCGCCCGCGCCGGGCAGCGGGTACGCATCGGTTCGCGCAGCGCCGAGCGGGGCGAGGCCGCGGCGGCTGAGCTTGCCGGGCTGTCCGGGGTGGTACCCGACACGATCACCGGCGGGGACAACGGGTACGCGTGCGCCGCTGACGTGGTGATCGTGGCGGTACCGTGGGAGGGCCACGGCGACCTGATCAGCTCGCTGCGCGAGGTGCTGGCCGGCAAGATCGTGGTCGACTGTGTGAACCCGCTCGGCTTCGACAAGCACGGCCCGTACCCGCTGGCTGTCGCCGACGGCAGCGCCGCCCAACAGGCCGCAGCGCTGCTCCCGGAGAGCACCGTGACAGCCGCCTTCCACCACGTCAGCGCCTCGCTACTGGCCGACCCGGCGGTGGAGCGGATCCACCTGGACGTGCTCGTACTCGCCGAGGACCGGGACGCGGCAGCGGTCGTACAGGCGCTGGCCGGACGGATCGAGGGCATGCGTGGCGTATACGCCGGCCGGCTGCGCAACGCCGGTCAGGTTGAGGCGTTGACCGCCAACCTGATCGCCATCAACAGGCGCTACAAGACCCACGCCGGCATCCGCGTCACCGACCTGTGAAACCGGCGCCCCATCGGAGCGCCGGCCACAGGTCAGATCAGCGCCTGGTCAGAAGGTGTGTTGGCTGGCGGGGAAGGTACCGTCGCGTACCTCTTCGGCGTACTGCTTGACCGCGTCGCTCAGTACGGTCGCCAGGTCGGCGTACCGCTTCACGAACCGGGGGACCGGGGCGCCCGAGCGCAGGCCGGCCATGTCCTGCCAGACGAGTACCTGTGCGTCGGTGTCCGGGCCGGCACCGATGCCGATCGTCGGGATGGCGAGGTCGTGGGTCACGTGCTTGGCGACCTCACCGGGCACCATCTCCAGTACCACCGCGAAAGCGCCCGCCTCGGCCACCGCCCGGGCGTCGGCGAGTACCTCCTCGGCGGCGTCGCCGCGCCCCTGCACGCGGTACCCACCGATGGTGTGTTCGCTCTGTGGGGTGAAGCCGATGTGTGCCATCACCGGGATGCCGGCCTCGGTCAGCGCCTGGATCTGTGCGGCCACCCGGCGGCCGCCCTCCAGTTTGACGGCGTGGCAGCCGCCCTCTTTGAGGTAGCGCACGCCGGTGCGCAGGGCCTGGGTGGGGCCTTCCTCGTAGGAGCCGAACGGCAGGTCGCCGACCACGAGTGCCCGTCGGGTACCGCGCACCACGGCGCGTACCAGCGGCAACATCTCCTCGACGGTCACCGGCACGGTGGTCTCGTAGCCGAACACGTTGTTGGCGGCCGAATCGCCGACGAGCAGTACCGGGATGCCGGCCGCGTCGAACAGCCCCGCCGTGTACTGGTCGTAGCTGGTGAGCATGGCCCACTTCTCGCCGCGTTCTTTGGCGGTGCGCAGGTCGCGCGTGCGCACCCGCCGGTTGGGGGAGCCGCCGTAGAGCGACGCCACATCCTGCGGCCGCCCTTGATCTGTGGACACCATCGTCCTCCTTGGCTTCCTCGAGGCCGCCGCTCGCGGTCCCCGGGTCAGCTTTGATCGTCGCACCGCACCAGCCGCCCGGGACGCGGCAGTGGACGATTTCACATCCCCCGTCGGTGAACACCGATCCGTACCGGCGTGTACCGCACGGTAACTTCGAGCCGGTACAAAGCGGGGAGCACGAGGTCGGCGCGCTCGGCGGTGAGCCGTATCTCGGTCGCGTCGCCGGCCCGCCGGCCGGGTGGCTGGACGGCGACCCGGGCCGCCGCGCTGTCGAGGGTGAAGAAGGCCCAGAGCACGGCAAGGGCGAGATGGGGGTACCGCTCGGCCCGGCTCCCGTCCAGCCGCACGGTACCGGCCAGCGAGTCCTGCACGCCGGGCTGCCAGGTGAACTCCCCGACCAGCGTCCGGAGCAGCGCCTCGCGGGCCGAGGTACCCGGCGCGAGCCAGGCGTGGATCTCGTACTCGGCGTCCACCTCGGTACTGCTGGCCGGTCGCGACCGGCCGCCGTCGACGATGCGTACCTCGCCGTCGAGGGCGTGTACCCCGCCGATCCGCTGCTCCTCGGCCGTCGTCGTCCACTCGACTTCCCAGGTCAGCGGGGAGCTGGCGACCTCGCGGGGCGGGTGGACGAGCGCTGTGGTGGCGATGCCGTCGAGCCCGTACAGGGTGGCGAGCAGTGCGGACTCCGGGTCGGCGTACTCCCGGGTGACCTGGCCGCGCAGCCGGTACAGGGCACGGCGCTCGTCCCACCACGGTGCTTCCCAGCCGGTACCCCCGAGGTCCATGTCGTGCGCCACCCGCTCGGCGGTCGCCGTCGCCTCGGCCTCGCCCCACGCGCCGCCGGTCCCGTCTGCCGGCCGCACCCAGCAGGTCAGCCGGTAGCTCGCAGTCACGGACATGGGTTGGGCCTATCGATCGTCGGGAGGGATCGTCGGTCGGAGGGATTGTCGGTCGGAGCGGGATTGTCGGTCGGGCGGGATTGTCGGTCGGCGGGATTGTCGGGAGATCAGTGTGACAGGAAGCCGTCGGGGGTGACGTTGAGGTAGACACCGCCGCCCGCGCCCGCCTTGGCGTCGGCGCCCCAGTTGTTCCGCCCGGTTGTCGAGAGCTGCACGTCCCACTCCTTGCTGAAGCCGTCGGCGAACGCCTTGCCGTGCGCCGGCCCCTGCTCCCAGATGTTTCCGTCGGCGTCAACGTAGCCGCTGCCGTCCTTGGGCAGCGGACCGGACTTCCAGGTACGCGGCGGCACGTACTTGTACGGCCCGTCGGTCGGGCTCCAGCCGGGCAGCCCGTGCGCCCCGGTGGTACGCAGCGCCAGGCCGGCGGATTGGCTGGCCAGGTCGTCGGCGATGCGCTGCACGTCGGCGCTGACCGTGGCCCGCGACTCGGCCTCGGCGGTGGCCGTGATCTGGTAGGTCTGGCCGTTCTGCGGCAGCACGTAGGTCGCCTCGCAGTCGACCTCGGCCGTGCCGTTGGGCGGCATGGTGACCTCCTTGATGCAGGAGCCCACCTCGCCCAGCCCGGCGATCTGCATGTCGATCTGTACCACCGCGTTGACGTTCCCCGGCGTCAGGTACTTGTCGCGGGTGGAGAGTTTGTTGGTCAGCGTGAGGGTGGCGACACAGGCGGACGGGCCGCAGGGCGCCAACACGATCTCGCCGTCCACATCGAAGTTGACCCGCGAGTCGATCGAGTCGTGCAGCTCCTGGATCTTGGTGGTCAGCTGCGCCAGCAGCGCGTCCACGGCCTCCGGCGGCATCTCCGCGACGAACAGGTCGAAGCTGCCGGCCGAGCCGGGCCCCTTGACCAGCACCACATGTGGCCGGGCGGAGCCCAGGCCGCTCGTGGTGACAGCCGTCGGCGGCGGCTGGGACGACGTCGCTTCCGGCGCGCTGCCGGTGATCCGGACGATGTGGTGCGGCTCGGCGGTGGTGACGTAGATCGTGCCGGCCGGCGTCGAGACAGGTCGGGCCTCGGTGCCTTCGACCTGGGTGGGCTTGCCGACGCGTACGCCGTTGCTGCCGACCGTCGAGGAGATGGACTGGCCCAGCCGCAGCGGCGCGAGTACCTGCTCGACGTCGATACCGAAGTCGGTCGGGTTCACCTCGACCCAGCGCTGGGCGTACTTCGCCGCGTCAGTGGGGTCGACGCCGGCTTCGCTCTGCCAGAACTCGGCCGGGGCACGGAAGAAAGTCTTCGCGCCGGTGGCCATGAACTGGAGGGTGTCGGAGCCGTCGGTGAGGGTACCGGTGGCGCTGCCCGCGTTGGTCACCTGCAGATCGGCGCGCAGTGGTCCCTCGGCGGTCTGCAGCGTGCCGGTGTAGTGGGTGGCCGGCTGGCGGGTCAGGTCGAGCGCCGCCTGGCGCAGTTCGGTGGTGTCCTCGGCGCTCGGCTTGGCGCCGCCTCCCGTGGCGCTGCCGCCGGTCGACTGGTTGTGGCTGCGGAGTGCCACGAAGCCGACGCCGCCGCAGAGCGCTACGAAGACCAGTACGCCGGCCACCACGAGTGCGACCACCAGCCCGGTCCGGCTGGACTTCGCCGGTGGCGGGGTCGGCGGTTGCCCCGGGGCGCCCGGCCAACCAACTGGCGGCGGCCCGTACCGCGGCGGGGCGTACGGGGCGGCGGGGAGGTAGCCGGGCGGTACCGGCCGACCGGGACCAGGCATCGGCGGCGGATTGTTGGTGGGCGGATTGTAGGCGGGCGGGTTGTTGGTGGGCGGACTGTAGGCGGGCGGACTGTAGGCGGGCGGGTTGTAGGCGGGCGGATTGTTGGTGGGCAGCGGATACGGGCCGACACGTCGGGCCGGCGAGTTACTGGCGGCCGGCGGAAACGGCCCCACCCGCGAAGTCGGCGGAGCACCTGTCGCTGGCGGGTAAGGCCTGCCGGCCGGTGGGTACGCCCCGCCGGTCGGTGGGTATGTCCCGCCGGGCGCGGCAGGACTGCCGGGTGGCGCAGGGTTCCCGGGTGGCGCAGGGTTCCCGGGTGGCGCTGGATTGGCGGGTGCGGAAACGGGTTCGGGGAGGGCGAAGCCGGGCTGTCCGACCGGCGGCGACTCGCGGTCGTCGTGCTCCGGCTCGGGCCAGCTGGTCATCGCGCCTCCCCATGGGTCTCCTACGCCGGGCTCGGACGCTCAGCGATGCTCGCCGATATTCTCGCTGCCCAGCCACCCACCCGTCTGCCCCGCCCCAGGCACCGATCCAGCCGCCGAACGCCGCGAACGTGGCCTCCGGCGGCCCGGATGGGCAGGGAGGCGGGGTCAGCGGGTCCAGTCAGGGCGCCGGCCCAGGTAGAGCAGCAGTTGGCTGGTGGTGTCGGCATCCGCGGGCGGCTCGATCGCGGGGGCGTACGCGCCCCAGCCACGCAGCGGCTCGACCAGTTGCTGTGCCGTGGTCAGCAACTCGGCGGCGAGCGCCTCGCTGAACCCGACCGGCTGGCCGGTGGCCACCGCGATGTCCCAGCCGTGTACGGCGGCGTCGAGCGCTGCGGCGCCGGCCGCGAGCCGGGCTGGTACGGCGAACGGCGGCAGCGGTACCCCGACGCCTTCGGTATCTGTGGCGATGCCGGCGAAGGTGGCGGCCGACCGGGTCAGCGCCTCGTTCGTGAACGCCACCGCCTCGGGCAGTTCGCCGGTCGGGTGGAAAGCGTCACCGTCCGGCTTCTCCCCGCCGGTCGCCGCGGAGACGTAGAGCAGCTGGTCGAGGGCGGCATGCTCGAGTACCTGAGCGACCGTCCACTCGCTACACGGCGTGGACAGCTGCCATCCGTCGGCGGGTACACCGGCTACGGCGGCGCGCAGGATGCCGTGCGCCTCGGCCAGCAGCGGCCATTCGGACGTGGGCTCGGATGGGGAGGGTGTCGACTCGATCATGGACTGACCCTAGCAACGCGCTTTGCGAAAACCGCCCCCAAGGGCGCTGTCCTGTCGATCATTGGCGGGCTGCGGCGGGCTGCGGCGGGCTGCGGCGGGCTGCGGCGGGCTCAGGCGACGACCGGCGGCGCCTGCGGAGCGTCTGGATACAACAGCGGTATCCAGGCCCCCGCACGCTTGCCGGATCGTCGCCTGGACTCCGCCTCGCCTCGCCGTGACCGACAGCACAGCGCCTAGCCGGCGGGCCGGATCGGCTCGGTCGCGGCGTTCGGTACGGTCTCCGGCTCGGGCCGGGCCATCTCGCGGAAGCGGTTGGTGATGGGCAGTCGTCGGTCCCGGCCGAAGGCCTTGATCGAGATCTTGGTACCCGGAGCCGACTGCCGGCGCTTGTACTCGGCCAGGTCCACCAGCCGAAGCACCCGGTCCACCAGTGCCGCGTCGTGCCCGGCCGCCACCAGATCGTCGCGCCCGAGGTCGCCGTCGACGTACCCGGCGAGGATGGCGTCGAGCGCCTCGTAGTCGGGCAGCGAGTCGCTGTCGAGCTGTCCCGGGCGCAGTTCGGCGCTCGGTGGCTTGGTGATCGAGTTGGCCGGGATCGGCTCGGTTTCGTTGCGCCGCAAGGCTTCCGCGTTACGCCAGTTGGCCAGCCGCCAGACGAGCGTCTTCGGCACGTCCTTCAGCGGATTGAAGCCGCCCACCGAGTCGCCGTAGAGCGTGGAGTACCCGACGGCCAGCTCGCTCTTGTTGCCGGTGGTGAGGACGAGGTGCCCCTCCTGGTTGGACAGTGCCATCAGGATCACCCCGCGTACCCGGGCCTGCAGGTTCTCCACCGCGAGCCCGGAGAGGTTCATGTTGGCCAGGTAGGCGTCGACCATCGCCTGGATCGGCTGCTGCCGGTAGTCCAGGCCGGTACGCCTCGCCAGGTCAGCGGCGTCGTCCTTCGAGTGCTCCGAGGAGTACCCGCTGGGCATGGAGACGCCGACCACCCGGTCGGCACCGAGCGCGTCGACCGCGATCGAGGCCACCACGCTGGAGTCGATGCCACCGGAGAGTCCGAGCACGACCGAGGGGAAGCCGTTCTTGTGCACGTAGTCGTGCAGTCCGAGGACGAGCGCCTGCCACACCTCGGCCTCGTCGGTGACCCGGTCGGCGATACCCCCGATGGCCGGCTCACCCTCGGGGTGGGCGAGTGGCCCGGTCACCGGTACCCACTCGATTGTCATCTCCGCCTCGACCTGCCGGACCCGCGCGGCGGCGGCCGCGTCGCTGTCCACCTCGTCGTCGGCCACCTCCTCGTCAAAAAACGCGACCGGCGCGCCGGCGGCGGCCGAGGTGACCGCGGCGTCGCGCTCGGCGGCCGTCCAGGCGGTTCCGGTGGCCAGCAGGCCGGTCCGCTCCCCGGCCGCGGGCAGCTCGAAGATCGTGTACCAGCAGGAAATCACTGAACTGCGGCGCCCGGGCGAGCAGTGTCCCGTCGGCCGCGACGATCATCGAGTCGCCGTCGAAGACCAGCTCGTCCTGGCCGCCCACGGTGTTGACGTAGGCGACCGCGGCACCGGCCTCGCGGGCACGGCGGGCCACCAGCGGCAGCCGGACGTCGTCCTTGTCCAGCTCGTACGGCGAGCCGTTGATGTTGACCACCAGCCCGACGCCGGCCCGCCGGGCCACCGCGAACGGGCCGCCGGCCTGCCAGATGTCCTCGCAGATGGTCAGCGCGATGTCCACCCCGCCGACCCGGACCACGGTGAGGACGTCACCGGGTACGAAGTAGCGGTCCTCGTCGAAGACGCCGTAGTTGGGCAGGTGGTGCTTGAAGTAGGTGGCGGCGACCGCACCGCCGTACAGGACGGCGGCTGCGTTGCGCGGCCCCTTGCCCGGTACCGCCTCGGCGCTCTGCCGGGCCGCCCCGTCGGCATCCAGGTAGCCGACCACGGTGACGATTTCGCCCAGCCCCTCGGCCGCGAGATCCGTGGCCAGCTGCCGCAGCGCGGACTGCGAAGCGGCCACGAAGGACTCCCGGAACACCAGGTCCTCCACCGGGTAGCCGGTGAGTACCAGCTCGGGCAGCGCGACGAGCTGGGCGCCGAGCGCAGCCGCCCGGGCCACCCGATCGCGGATCAGGGCGGCGTTGTCGGCGATGGCACCCACGGTGGGATCGACCTGGGCGAGGGCGATGCGCAGTGTCGGCATACCCCCATTGTTCCGCAACTGTTCCCCGGTCGTCCCGGTGGTACCACTGTGATCCAGCTGCACGGTGGGTGGACCGGTGGCGTAACGTCTGCGTAACGACACCGGGAGAGACTTGGCCAACCGCCCAGGCCACGGTGGTGTCGTCGTCGTCCGAGGCACGCCGCGAGGCGCCAGCCGCGTTCAAGGGGTAGAAAAGTGGACCGTCAGCAGGAGTTCGTGCTCCGCACGCTGGAAGAGCGCGACATCCGTTTTGTCCGGTTGTGGTTCACCGACGTGCTGGGCACGCTGAAGTCTGTCAGTGTCGCGCCGGCCGAGCTGGAGGCCGCCTTCGAAGAGGGCATCGGCTTCGACGGCTCGGCGATCGAGGGCTTCGCCCGGGTACACGAGTCGGACATGGTGGCCATGCCCGACCCGACGACCTTCCAGGTCTTCCCGTTCGAGGGCGGCGGCAGCGGCGAGAGCGCCCGGATGTTCTGCGACGTCCAGCTGCCCGACGGCTCCGAGTCGTGGGCCGACCCCCGGCACGTACTGCGCCGTGCGCTGCGCAAGGCGGCCGACAAGGGCTTCACCTTCTACACCCACCCGGAGATCGAGTTCTTCCTGCTGGAGAACGCGCCGGCCGACGGCTCGGTCCCGATCCCGGTCGACGCCGGCGGATACTTCGACCACACCACCCACGCGGTGGCCCGCGACTTCCGCCGCCAGGCGGTCCTGGCGCTGGAGCGGATCGGCATCTCGGTGGAGTTCAGCCACCACGAGGTCGCACCCGGCCAGCAGGAGATCGACCTGCGCTACGCCGACGCGCTCACCACCGCCGACAACATCATGACCTTCCGGCACGTGGTCAAGGAGGTGGCGCTGTCCCAGGGGGTACAGGCCAGCTTCATGCCCAAGCCCTTCACCGACCAGCCCGGAAGCGGTATGCACACGCACCTGTCGCTGTTCGAGGGGGAGCGCAACGCCTTCCACGACCCGAGCGACCCGATGAAGCTTTCGAAGGTGGCCAAGGCGTTCATCGCCGGCATCCTGGTACACGCCCGCGAGTTCACCGCGGTCACCAACCAGTGGGTCAACTCGTACAAGCGGCTGTTCCCGCAGGCGCTGCCGGACCGGATCACCGAATCCCCGGCGTACGTGTGCTGGGGCCACCTCAACCGCTCGGCCCTGGTGCGGGTACCCGCCTACGGCAAGCCCAACTCGGCCCGCGTCGAGGTGCGCTCGATGGACTCGGCGTGCAACCCCTATCTGGCTTACGCGGTGCTGCTCGGTGCCGGTCTCAAGGGCATCGAAGAGGGGTACGAGCTGCCGCCGGGCGCCGAGGACGACGTGTGGTCGCTGTCCAATGCGGAGCGCAAGGCGATGGGGTACTCCACGCTGCCGGAGAACCTCTCCGAGGCGGTCGACGTGATGCAGCACTCGGAGTTGGTGGCAGAGGTACTCGGCGAGCACGTATTCGACTTCTTCCTGCGCAACAAGCGCGCGGAGTGGGAAGAGTACCGTCGCGAAGTCACCCCGTACGAGCGCCGCCGCTACCTCGGCGTCGTCTGACAACCGTTCGTTGGCGAGGTGATGTTGCACCTCTGGCTGCTAACCAACGAGGAATCCCAGCCATGAGCGCAACATGACCTTGGACGTTGGTACCGTGGGTGGCCGAAAAGGGGCCGCGCTCGGGGGTGGATCGGGTTAGCGTCTGGGGCCATGACTTCTCCCCGTACCCGGCCGCCGTTTGTCGCGGATGAGCGCACCCAGTTGGTCGGCTGGCTCGACCTGCAACGGGCGATCGTCCGGTGGAAGTGTGAGGGTGTCTCCGATGAGGACGCCCACCGGGTCGTACTGCCGACCTCGCCACTGATGACCCTGGCCGGCATCGTGGCGCACCTGCGCTGGACCGAAAACCTGTGGTTCGAGGTGCTCTTCCTCAATGGACCCAAGGAAGCCAACCCGCAATTCATCGAGGAGCCCGAGGACGCCGACATGATCGTCGACGGGCTGGAGATCGGGCAGCTGCTCGCGGAGTACGAGCAGCAGTGCGCGCGGTCCAACGAGATCATCGCGGCGTACCCGCTGGAGACTCCGGGGCAGAACACGGAGTTCGGGAGCGGGTCGTCCACGCTGCGCTGGATGCTGATCCACATGGTGGAGGAGACCGCCCGGCATGCCGGTCACGCCGACGTGATCCGCGAGCTGCTCGACGGCCGCAAGGGCTACTACTGAACCGGAGCCGGCCGCCCACAACGGACGGCCGGAGACGACCGTCCACGGCGGCCGGCCGGGGCCGGCCGCCGCCGCATCTCGGCGACGACGGCCGGCCCGAGGTCATCTCCAGGTCAGCCGGCGGCGGGGAAGTACGGCATGCTCCAGCCGCGGTACCCGGTGCGGTAGGTGTACCCGGCCACGCCGATCCGCCCGTCGACCGAGCTGCCGATGATCTTGCCAGCGCCCAGGCTCACCACGACGTGGCCGGTACCGGCTGAGTTGTGGTACCAGACGAGTGCGCCGCGCGGCGGTACCCCCGTGGTGTGCAGGTAGCCGTGTGCGGTCTCCCAGTCGCCGCCCACCTCGGCCGTCGCCCAGCCGGACGCCGACCAGCCGTAGGCCTGCGCCTGGAAGCGCATGCACCAGCCCTCCTCGGCGGTCGAGCCGAGCCGGGCGAACTCGTAGGAGATGGCGGCGTCCCGGCCGCGCGGGTTGGCCCGGGGCGGGTTGCCGACGTAGTCGCACGCCGAGGCCACCCGGCCGTCCGAGCCGGTGTAGACGTAGGCGTCCGAGACGAAGCCACCGCTGCCGATCATGTCCCAGATCGACGAGGTGCCGTACGTGCCGCTGACCGAGGTACCCGTGGTCTGGCACAGGATCGAGACGCTCGCGCCGTCGGCGACCGAGCCGAATGCGTCGAAGCTGGTACCGGGGGCGGCGCGTACGGTCAGCGGGGCACCGGCGGTGTTGACGGTACCGCTGGCGGCGTACGCACCGGTGGCGGCGCCGAAGACGAGTACCGCGGTGACGGTGGTCAGGGTGGCCAGCCATTGGATGGGGCGGCGCAGTTTCATGGGGACTCCCGTGGGTGGGGGATCGGTACCCGACGTTAACCCACGAGATCTATTGTTCTCTATGCCCTGAGCTGACGACTGGTTGAACAACGGCCGGCTGTCCACTGTGGACAGCCGGCCGCGCACGTACCCCCGGATTCTAAAAGCCCTGGGTCAGCCGCCTGGCCGGGGCCAGTGTGCCGGCCACCGTCCGGAAATTGCTGGGCCGCTTGGGCAACCGGCCCCGGGTGCGGGCCAACGGACCGACCCCGAACTTGCCCGTCTGCCGGGCCAGCAGGTGCAGCCCCGCCTGGCCGGGCAGGGTGTCGACCTTCTTGTCGAGCCGGGTGATGTGCTTGAGGCCCTCCTCGCCACCCATCAGGTAGTCGAGGATGAACGAGGTCTCCTCGCGCGGCTGGATGCCGGAGCCGACCGGCGTCCAGAACGCGTTGAGGGCGAACCGGGTGATCTTGCGAGCCCGCGACGAGGCGGCCAGCCGGTCGCGCGCCTGCGAGTTGTAGAAGGCCAGGTGCCTGGTCTCCTGCAGCTGGATGCGCTTGAGCAGCTTGGTCAACTCCGGGTGGCTCTCGCGCTGCATCATCCGCTCGTACGCCGAGTGCGCGGACCACTCGTTGATCGCACCCCAGGACATGTGTACGGCGATGAAGTCCTCGCCCAGCACGTTGCCCGCGATGGCCTGGTGGATCGGGGCCAGCCGGTCGTTGATGCCCTGGGCCAGCCGTACCTTGCGGATGTGCCCGTAGGTGGCCGGCTGCTCGTGTGCCCGCAGTACCTTGTCCAGCGCCTCGCCGTGCCAGAACTCCTCGTACGCCCACATGGTCAGGAAGGCGGTGATCTCCGGATCCTTGTGCGACGGCGTGACCAGGAGGTCACGCAGATAGCAGATCGTGTGGCTCTCCACATCGGACATGTACCGCAAAGCGCGCAGTGCCTGTGCCGAGAGTGGATTCGCCTTGAACTCTTCGTAGTCAACGTCGGCATCCTGCACCCGGTGGGCGTTATTGGTGTAGCCGGCGATGTCGAACGGCATGAGACCCCTCTCCCCTGGAGTTCCAGTGCGTACCCTGACCAGGGTATTCGGCGCTGGCGACAAGATGGACGGGTGTACGGCGGAGGTCACACCGGTACCAGCCGCCACGCTGCTCCCACCCAGCTACGGTAAGATCATTCACCATTACGCTCTGTCGGCATCGGCTCGGGGTGGGCATCGGCACGGGCCGCGGCTTCGACCAGCAGGGTGCCGGCGAGCGGGTCGAGGGTCGCCGGGACACCGAGGGGTACCGCCAGCTGGCCGGTGCCGTGGCCGACCGGGAGGCCGCCGAGCACCGGGCAGCCAAGGAGTGCCAACCGCTCAGCGAGCACCTCGACCACCGGCGGCCCCGCCGGGGCTGTGCAGGCGACGAAGTCGCCGACCACCACGCCGACCACCCCGTCGAGTACCCCGGCCCGGTGCAGCTGGGTGAGCATCCGGTCCACCCGGTACGGTGCCTCGGCAACGTCCTCGATCAGCAGCAGGGCACCCCGAAGGTCAGGGGCATCGGGGGTACCGGCGCTCGCCGCCAGCAGGGTCAGGTTGCCGCCGAGCAGGGTGCCTGTCACCTTCCCACCGGCCCGGAGGGCGCTCGTGTCGATGGCCGGATCCGGGCGCAGCAGGACGGGTTCGGTGCTCATCAGGGCTTTCCGCAGTGCCTCGGCTGACGCCGCTGGGGTGCGCCGGTCGGCCCAGGCGACGCCGGGGCCGTGCACGGTGGCCAGCCGGGCCGCCCGCCACAGCGCCAGGTGCAGCGCGGTCACGTCGGAGAAGCCGAGCACGAGCTTCGGGTCGGCGCGTACCGCGTCGAAGTCGAGTGCGTCGACGATGCGCTGCGCGCCGTACCCGCCGCGGGTACACAGCACGGCGCGTACGGACGGGTCGCGCAGGGCCCGGTTGAGCGAGGTGAGCCGCTGCTCGTCGGAGCCGCCCAGGTACCCCTGCCGGGCGTACACCTCGGGTGCCGGGCTGACCTCCAGCCCCCAGCCGGTGAGCAGCTCGACGCCGCGCGCCACCCGTACCGGATCGCTCGGCCCGGACGGCGACACCACCGCCACCCGGTCGCCCGGCCGGAGTACCCGCGGTCTGCTCGGTTCGATCACGGCTCCATTCAAGCGGTCCGCGCTGTCCTGCCGCTGCCGGGCAGCCACCTGGGGAGAACCGTTAGCCTCGACGGGTGACCGAATACCGCACCCTGGTGGTCGAGAACGACCCGACCGACGACGCCCGGCGGCTGGGCGACTGGCTGACCGAGGCCGGCCTGCAGCTGGAGGTGGTACGCCCGCACCGCGGCGAACCGCTCCCCGCCGACCTGGACGGGTACGCCGGGCTGGTGGTACTCGGCGGCGAGCAGGACGCGTTCACCACCGGCGGTACCGCCGGGGCGCCCTGGTTCCCCGAGCTGGAGGGGTTGCTGCGCAAGGCGGTCCGGTACGGCGTGGCCACCCTGGGCGTGTGCCTCGGTGCGCAGTTGCTGGCCCAGGCGCACGGCGGACTCGTGGAGCGCTCCGCCGCCGGTCCGGAGGTGGGTCCGGCCCTGGTCGCCAAGCGGGACATCGCCGAGCGGGACCCGCTGTGGCTGGCGGTACCGCTGCTGCCCGACGTACTCCAGTGGCACCGGGACGAGATCACCGAGCTGCCGATCGGTGCTGTGCTGCTCGCCGCGTCGACCCGCTACCCGCACCAGGCGTTCCGGATGGGGCCACGGGCGTGGGGGCTCCAGTTCCACATCGAGTGCGACACCGCGATGATCGCCGACTGGGTGGCCGACGGTGCGGCAACGCTCGACCTGCTCGGGTACGACCCGGAGCTGGTGATCGACGCGTTCGACGCGGCGATGGCCGATGTCGAGGAGGTGTGGCGCCCGTTCGCGCACCGGTTCGCCGCGGTGGTCACCGGTGAGCTGTCCACGGAAGGTCTCACCGGGTCCGGCCCGCGGCAGCTGCCGCTGCTCGGCCAGTGACCACCCCACCGTCCTCCGCCCCGCCGGCCGGACCGGGGTCGCCGGTTGGACCGGGTCCGGCCGGGCCGGGGGCGCAGAGCGTTGGCTCGCAGGGACAGCCGGGGTCGCCGGTTGGACCGGGTCCGGCCGGGCCGGGGGCGCAGAGCGTTGGCACGCAGGGACAGCCGGGGCAGCCGTTTGATCGGGCGGTGACCGCGACCGGGCAGCTGGCCCGGTTCGGCTTCACCGACGCGGCGCGAGCCTCGGTACTGCTGGCCGATCTGGGGCTGTGGGACGCGGTCGAGCAGCGGCCGGCCGACGAGCCGGCACAGGCTGTGCTGCAGGCGTTCGACCGGATCGCCGCGCCCGACCTGGCGCTGCGCCAACTGCACCGGCTCGCCGCCAGCGAGCACCCCCGACCGGCGCCAGGCACTCGGCAACCCGGCCGGCCGGCGACGGCGGGCAGGCCAACCCCGGCCGGCCGGCGACGGCGGGCTGGCACTATCCCGGCCGGCCGGGGACGGCGGGCTGGCCCGGGACGGGCTGCTGGGTAGCCTGCGTACCAACCCGAGCATGCGGGAGCGGCTGCTGGCGGTACTCGGGGCGTCCGAGGCGCTCGGCGACCACCTGGTCGCCAACTCGGGGGAGTGGCGCACGCTGGCTTCGCCGCACGGGTACACCCTGCGGTTCGAGGGTGCGACGGTGGCCCGGCTGCGGATGGCGTACCGGCGGAGTCTGCTGCGGATCGCGGCCGGTGACCTGACCGGGGCGCTGGATGTCGAGCAGACCATGACCGCCCTGTCCGCCCTCGCCGACGCCACGCTGCAGGCGGCGTACCGGCTGGCGGGCACCGAACGCGGCACCCAGCCCAACCTCGCGGTGATCGCCATGGGCAAGTGCGGTGGCCGGGAACTCAACTACGTCTCCGACGTCGATGTCATCTTCGTGGCCGAGGCCGACGAGGATCTCGCGCCGGCCACCGCCGTCGCCGCGCGGCTGATGGAGATCTGCTCGCTGGTCGCCTGGCCGGTGGATGCCGCGCTGCGCCCGGAAGGCAGCCAGGGGCCGCTGGTCCGGACGCTCGCCAGTCACCTCGCCTACTACCAGCGCTGGGCGCGGACCTGGGAGTTCCAGGCGCTGTTGAAGGCCCGTCCCGCAGCGGGCGACCTGGGCCTGGGCCAGCGGTGGCTGGCTGCGTTGCAGCCGTTGATCTGGCGGGCCGCCGAGCGGCCGGAGGCCGTGGAGGACATCCGGAAGACCCGGCGGCGGATCGTGGAAGCCGTGCCCCGTAAGGAACTCGACCGGGAGATCAAGCGCGGGCCGGGCGGGCTGCGGGACATCGAGTTCGCGGTACAGCTGCTGGAGCTGGTACACGGGCGGGCGGACGAGTCGCTGCGCTCACCGTCCACACTGGACGCGCTGCGCGCGCTGACCGCGGGCGGGTACGTCGGGCGGGCCGACGGCGAGGCACTGGACGGGGCGTACCGCTTCCTGCGCGCCGTTGAGCACCGGCTGCAACTGCAGAAGCTGCGGCGTACCCACACGGTCCCGGCCGACGAGG
Source organism: uncultured Actinomycetota bacterium (assembly GCA_963850915.1). GTDB lineage: Bacteria > Actinomycetota > Actinomycetes > Mycobacteriales > Micromonosporaceae > CAVTWH01. The sequence continues at coordinate 12,408 of CAWKND010000013.1, read as the reverse complement.
CGGGGGTGCGCTGGCTCGCCGGTGCGCTGGGCTACCAGGCGGGGGTACGCACCGACGCGGTGACCGCGTTCCGTGCCGACTGGGTGGCGCATGCGACCGAGGTACGCCGGCTGCACGCCAAGCTGCTGTACCGGCCGCTGCTCACCGCCGTCGCCCGGGTACCCGGTGACGAGCTGCGGCTGACCGAGGACGCGGCCGGCCGGCGGCTGGAGGTACTCGGCTTCGCCGACCCACCGGCCGCGCTACGCCACATCCAGTCGCTGACCGGTGGCGTGTCCAGAAGTGCCGCCATTCAACGACAACTGTTGCCGGCCATGCTCTCCGAGTTCGCCGACGCACCCGAGCCCGACCGCGGGCTGCTGGCCTACCGGCAGGTGTCCGAGCGGCTCGGCGCCTCCCCGTGGTACCTGCGGCTGCTGCGCGACGAGGGGCCGGTGGCGCTGCGCCTGGCTTACCTGCTGGGGTTGAGCCGGTACGTCACCGATCTGCTGCTGCGCGACCCGGAGGCGCTGCGCCTGCTGACCGACGACGCCGAGCTGGTACCGCGCGGCCGGGACAGTCTCGTGGACGGCTTCCGGGCCGCCGCCGCCCGGCACGTCGACCCTGTCACGGCGGTGAACACGGTGCGCGCGCTGCGCCGCCGGGAACTGTTCCGGGTGGCCTGTGCCGACCTGCTCGGGCTATCCCTGGGCGATGCGCAGATCACCAGCCGCAGCAACGTTCTGCGGGTCGGTGGGGCGCTGTCGGACATTACCGACGCCACGCTCGCCGGCGCGCTCGAGGTCACCAACAAGACCGGGCTGCGCTTCACCATCATCGGCATGGGGCGGCTGGGCGGGTACGAGACGAGCTACTCCTCCGACGCTGACGTACTTTTCGTCTACGAGCCCGATCCGGGGCAGGCCGAGGATGCCGCTTCCACGGTGGCGCACGAGATCGCCGGAGAGCTGCGCCGGCTGCTCGCGGTACCCGCACCGGAGCCGCCGTTGGGGGTGGACGCCGACCTGCGGCCGGAGGGCCGGCAGGGACCGCTGGTACGCAGCCTGGCGGCGTACAAGGCTTACTACGGCAAGTGGTCGCGGGTGTGGGAGGCGCAGGCGCTGCTGCGCGCCCGGTACGTCGCCGGCGATGTCGAGCTGGGCGAGCGCTTCCTGGCGCTGGCCGACACCGTGCGGTACCCCGTCGGCGGGCTGGAGCGCGAACAGGTGGTGGAGATCCGCCGGATCAAGGCGCGGGTGGACACCGAGCGGCTGCCCCGGGGCGCGGATCCGGCCCTGCACGCCAAACTCGGCCGGGGTGGACTGGCCGACGTCGAGTGGACCGTGCAGCTTCTCCAGCTGCGGCACGGGTTCGAGGTACCGGCGCTGCGTACCACCGGCACCCTCGAGGCGCTCAGTGCGGCCCGGGACGCGCACATGGTCGACGCCGCCGACGCCCGCTCACTGGCCAACGCGTGGATCACCGCAAGCCGGGTACGCAACGCGTTGATGCTGGTGCGTGGCCGGGCCTCCGACCAACTCCCGCGGCACGGGCCGGAGCTGGCCGGGGTGGTGCGCGTGCTGTCCGGCCGGGCGGCGGCCGACCCGGGGGAGTTCCTGGACGACTATCTGCGTACCGCCCGCCGCGCCCGCCAGGTCGCCGAGCGCCTGATCAACGCGTGAGACTCGACCCGACCGTGTACCGCCCCGCCCTGGCCACGTGTACCCGTGCCCAATCTCCTTGTCTTTCAAGGGTTGCACTCTTGTCGTCGGCTTCGCCGGTAGGCCCGCTCACGGTGAGCCAGCGGGAGTAGCGCAGGCGGAGGTCGTAGTCGCCGGGGGCGGGCGCGTCGAAGGTCAGGTGGGCCGCGTCCTGGCTGACGAGCGTGGCCGGGGCGGCGATGATCGGGGTCGGGTCGGTGACCGCGTAGAGCCGCCAGTGCTGGCCCGTCCACACCTGCGTCAGGTACGGCAGGCCGGCCGCGACCAGCGCCGCCTCGGGCCGGCCGACCCAGGACAGCGGCGCATCCGGGATCGCCACGAACTGCACCGCGTTGCGCTGCAGCCAGGCGTGGTACGAGTCGGCGGTGAGCGGTACCCCCGTGCCGCTGTCGCCCGGGATCTCGGTGAAGAACAGCGGATTGCGGGCGATGTCCACCTGGCGTAGCCAGCCCCGGGCCAGCGGGTACCCGTCCAGGTACGCCGCCTCCCAGTAGTCCCGGGTCGGCGGTACCTCGATCCGCCCTGTCGCCGCCCGGTCCCCGAGTTGGGCAAGTAACGGAGTGAAGTACGAGCGCTCGCTGCTCGGCGTACCGCGGTCGCGGAAGTCGTTGACCAGCCACGGTGGCTGCCACCAGTACCCGACCCCGAGCAGCACCACCAGCCCGGCCGCGCCCGCGAGTCGACCGCGCAGCGGCAAGCGGCTCGTGACGGCGGCCGGGAGAGTGGCCGACGATGCGAGTACCGGCAGGGCGAACATCACCGCGAGCCGGGTCGCGTTCAGCCCGACCGGCGTGTGTACCAGCGCCGCGGTGGCGACCCCGAGCGCCGAGAACAGCGCACCGAAGCGGACCACCGGGCGGGGGACCAGGGCGGCGACCACCAGACTCGTGATCACCGCGTGGACCGTGTCGGTGGTACCGGTGTTCATCCAGCCGCCCTCGCCGAACAGCACCGTGGTCATCAGCAGCGGTACCGCCGCCGCGACAATCAGCAGCACCCCATCCGGCCAGCGTGCGTCCCCGTCCGTGCGGCGGGCTGGCAGGTCCCGGCGCTGGCGATAGGCGCGGAACAGGTCAACGACGAGGATCGCCGCGCCGACCAGGCCGACGAACAGGCCGGCCACCGGGCTGGTCGCCGAGGCCAGCAGCGCCGCCACCCCAGCCGTCCACCAGGCGAGCCGCCGGTCCCGGTAGGTGAGCAGCGCCAGGGCGGCCAGCCCGAAGGCCACGCCGAGTGCGTACGTCACCCGACCGGAGACCAGGTTCCCGGCGATGCACAGGGCACCGACGAGCGCGCCGAGCAGCGGCCGGGGTACCCCGGTGCGGGCCAGCAGCAGCGCGAAGAGCGCACTGGACGCGACGAGTGCGAGTGCGCCGGTGAGGCGTACCCCCAGCAGCGCCATCACCGCCGGGGAGACCAGGCTGTACCCGAACTGCTCGCTCCCGCCGTACCAGCGCAGGTCCACCGGGGTGGTACCGAACCGGGCGAAGAAGTCGGCGTGCGCGACCTGAGCGGAGAGGTCGGTACCCATCCGGGGCAGCAGCAGGTACCCGATCGCGAGCAGCACGGCCAGCGCCGTGGCCGGCCCGACGACCCGCCACGCCGCCACCCGGGAGTCGGAGTTCACGCGCATGTCGACGCCCACGGTACGGGGCCTCGGCCCGCCGCCCCCACTGCCGGGCGTGGACCGCGTGCCGTGCCAAAACGCTACGATCGGATGCAGCACGACCTCACCCCGCCGCCGGCAAGGTGGCAGCGGCCGGCGGAGACGGAGCCATTGGAGGAGACATGAGCGTTGACGTCGGCGCGCCAGTCCTCAGCCTGGCCGAGCGGATGACCCTGGTGCGGCGCGCCGAGGCGACGTTCCCCGACCGGCACATCGAGATGACCGAAAACGGAGACATCTTCCTCACCATGATCCCGTCCCGGCCACACGCCAACATCGCCACCGGGTTGACGAAGTGGCTGCGCCGCTTCCTGCCGTACGAGCAGGTGGCCGAGACCGGCCACATCCTGACCAGTGGCCACGGCCTCCGAGAGCCTGACGTGATGGTCTTCACCGTGACGAACGACCAGCTCCCCGACGACTGGGCCACCCCGGCCAGCTTTGTCCGGCTGGCCGTCGAGATAGCGTCACCCAGCAACCGGGACAACGACTGGACGCTGAAGATGACCGCCTACGCGGCATCCGGAATCCGCTACTACTGGATCGTGGACACCGATTCGGTAGTCAAGATGTTCGAGCTTCCCGCCCCGAACCGCGCCTACGTCCAGTCGGCCGAGCTGCCCCTCAACGAGCTGCTGGCCATGGAGCAACTCCCGGCCGGCGTCACGCTGTAAGCGCGGCTGACATCGCCCGTCCGCCCGCCGGGTAGATTCAGCCGGTGATCGAGGCCGGGGCGGGTACCGAGCAGCAGGCCGCAGTGCCGCGCTGGTGGCTGCTGCGGCTGGTCGGGCTGGCCGGATCGGTACTGCTCGCGGTCGCCGCGTACCTCGGTGGTGCGCTGCGCACCGTGCCGTTCCACCCGACGCCGGTTTCGATCTGGCGGGGGCCGCACGGGCCGGCGATCCTGCTCTGCTGGCTGTTCGGCACGGCCGCGATGGTGGGAGCGTGGTGGTACGCCCGGCACGGCACGCCGAGCCTGCCCTGGGTGTACCGGACGGTTGCCCTGTGGCTCGTCCCGCTGCTCGTCGCGCCGCCGCTCGCCAGCCGGGACGTGTACGCCTACGCCTGCCAGGGAGCGGTGTACCACGCCGGCCACAACCCGTACTCCGAAGGCGTCGCCGCGCTCCCGTGCCCCTGGGTGGACAGCGTCTCGCCGATCTGGCGGGACACCCCGGCGCCGTACGGCCCGCTGTTTCTGATGATCGCCGCTGCGGCCGTGGCGATCGGTGGCTCGCTGGTCGGCACGATCGCGGTACTGCGCATAGTCGCCCTGCTCGGTGTCGGGCTCGCCGCGGTCAGCCTGCCGGTCCTGGCCCGGCGCGCCGGCATCGACCCGGGGCGCGCCGGCTGGCTGGCGCTGGCCTGCCCGCTGGTGGGGGTACACCTGATCGGCGGGGCGCACAACGACGCCTTGATGATCGGGCTACTGGTTGCCGGGTTGGCGCTGGTTACCATGCGGCGCAGCGGATTCCTGCTCGCCGGGGGAGTACTGCTCGGGCTGGCGGTGTCGGTGAAGGCGACGGCGGGGGTGGCTGTCCCGTTCGCGGCGCTGCTGGCCATGCGGGACGGGTACAGCGGAAAGGCTTTGCTGCGCGACGGCGGGTGGGTGGTCGGCGGCGCGCTGGCCACCGTCCTGGCTGTCACCGGGGTTTCCGGGCTGGGCTTCGGCTGGGTGGACGGGTTGTCCAGCAGCGGCGCGTCGGTGCAGTGGACCGCGCCGGCCACCGCGATCGGGATGACCGTCGATCTATTCCGGCCGGGATTTGACGCGGTACCAGTCACTCGCGCGCTCGGCCTCGCCGCGCTCGCTGTCGTGCTGGTCGTGCTGTGGTGGCGTACCCGGCGCGGAGACGCGCTCTACGCAACGGGTCTGGCCCTCGCGTTCACCGTCGTGCTAGCTCCGGTGTTCCACCCGTGGTACGCCACCTGGCCACTGTTCGTACTCGCCGCCGCGTCCCGGCGTACCGCCTGGTTCGCTATCCCGTGCCTGCTCGCCTGCTTCGTCGACCTGCCGGACGGGACCAGCCTGGCGCTGAGTACCCGGGCCCAGGGCGCGATCGCGATGACCCTGCTCGTCGGGTACCTCCTCGTGGTTGCCTTCCGCCGCTGGCGTCGCGGCCAGCCGAAAGCCGGCTGACCCGCCGGTCCAGCCGGCAGGCGGAGGACAGACCCGCACCGACCCGACTCCGCGCGCCGGAGTCGGGTCGGTGGCCGCTGTGGACCGCTAGGGCCGCAGGGTTTGGGTGTGTTTCGCCGCCGCCTTGATGCTCGCCTCGTCCCACCGCATCGGCAGCGTCTTGCCGGTACGCCACAGCTCGAACTGGTCCCAGTAGTGCGCGCTGAAGGCGTGCCCGGACTCGCCGGTCAGCTGGATCCAGCGGGACGCGTCGAGGTTCGACAGATCGACAACCATGCGCATCGACGGTACCGCGTCCACCTCGTAGTTGTCCGACGTCGGGTCCCAGCCGGTGGCGTTGACGATGTTCGCACCGCCGTTGACGCCCCTCGGTCCCCGGTTGAACAGCCACTCGATGGGCGCGATCCCGCTGTCGCCGAACGTGGCATTGGTCAGCTGCAAGGTATCGATCTTCCCCCAGCGCCAGTCGGCCGGAGTTTTCCCGATCCGCTTGTTCAGGTCGGCGGTCGCGGCGGTGAGCGCGCTGGCGAGAATGTCGTCGCGGTGCTCGACCTGCGGCGTGGACTTGTCGTCCCACCACGGGGAATCGGGCTGTGCCAACAGGTTCTGCAGTACGACGTACCAGCGGTCGCCCTGCCCACCCCGGTAGTCGGTGGGCAGCTCGTCGAAGGTCTTCGCGAGAATCTGCTTGTACACCGCGTTGAAGTACGCCGCCGCGGCCGAGCTCTTTCCCTGCGCGGTACCCGACTTCCCGTCGGCGGGCTCCTGGAAGTCCCAGTCCCGCAACAGGTTCACCGCTGTGCCTGTCTCACCGGAGGTCGGGACGGCCAGCAGGGAGGGGACGAGCTGCGGGGCGAAGTTGTTCCGCGAGTCGAACTGGATCGCCGACACCGTGTCCGCGGAGACCTTCCCCTGCTGGGCAGCGGCCGCGATCAGGTCGTTGATCTGCTGGCTGCGGTAGCCGTAGTCCCAGTCGTCGGTGAGCCGGTACGGGTAGTCGCGGGTATCGATGACCGCCTGGTTGGCCGTGGTGATGTACCCGCGAGCCGGGTTGAACTCGTTGGGTAGTGCGTCGAACGGAATGTACGACTTCCAGTCGTAGGACGAGTCCCAGCCCGGTGCGGGGTAGCGCCCGTCGCCCTTGCCGCGTACCGGAATCTTGCCCGGCGACTGGTACCCGATGTTGCCGTCCACGTCGGCGTAGACGAGGTTCTGCGCGCGGTACCTCGAACTGTGCGGCCGCCGCCCGGAACTGCGTCCAGTTGCTCGCCGTGTTCAGCGCGAACAGGGCATCCATGGTGCGCCCCGGATCCAGCGCGGTCCAGCGCAGCGACACCGCGTCAGCCGAGCCCTTGATCGCCCCGACCTCGTCCCACACGTCGGAGAAGATCGGCCCGTTGTCGGTACTGCGCACCGTGATGGTGACCGGCTTGCCACCGGCCACCTTGATGGTCTCCTGCCTGGTGGTCAGCGGTCGCATGACACCGTCGACCTCGTAGTTGTTGCCCTGCACCTTTTCCAGGTAGAGGTCGGTGACGTCCGGGTCAAGATTCGTGAAACCCCAGGCGATCCGGGCGTTGTGTCCGATGATCACACCGGGTACGCCGGAGAAGGTGAAACCCTCGACGTTGTACCCGCAGCTGCAGTGCAATCCCATCTGGTACCAGATGCCCGGCATTGACGGCGACAGGTGCGGATCGTTGGCCAGCAACGGTTTCCCGGTCGTGGTCAGCGACCCGGAGATGACGAACGAGTTGGAGCCCAGCCCCGGCAGGTTCGAGCCGGACAGGCCCGGCAGGTCGGCGATGGTCGCCGAGAGCTGGCGCAGCACCGGTGCGACAGCGGTGAGATCCTGCCCGGTCACCCCGGAGTCGACGATCCGGGCCGCGGGCGTGGCCGGGGTGGTCGTGCTGAAGACCCCGTCGGTCACCGTGCCCGGGTCCACGATCGGCCGGTTCTTTTCGAAGGGGTACGCCGGGTAGAGCTGCTCAACCTGGGCGGGGCTGAGCCCGTCGACGAGCATCGTGGCCCGGGCGATCTCGTCGTCCACGTTGCCCCACAGGTCATAGGCCATCGCCTTGAGCCACGCCAGGCTGTCGATCGGGTCCCACTTCTCGATGCTGTACCCGCTGTTGGTCAGCTTCAGCACCGAGTACTCCAGGCTGATCGCGCTCTCGCCGTGCCCGGCCAGGTAGGCGTTCACGCCGTCGGCGTAGTCCTGCAGGTACTGCCGGGACTGCGGGGAGATCAGCTGCCACTCCTGCTCGGCCACGTGCCGCCAACCCATGGTGCGCAGGAACTTGTCGGTGTCCACCTGACCGGCGCCGAACAGTTCGGACAGCCGCCCGCTGGTCACGTGGCGGCGGAAGTCCATCTCCCAGAAGCGTTCCGACGCCTGCACGTACCCCTGCGCCTTGAACAGGTCGTCGGCGCTCTGTGCGTACAGCTGGGGAATGGCGTGGTCGTCGCGGTACACGGTGACCGGCTGGGAGAGCCCGGCGAACTTCACATCGTTGTCGTACTCAGGAATCGCGTGCCGTACCGCCCACACGGTGGTCGCGCCCACCACGAGCAGAAGCACAACCACCACCGCCCCGGCCCAGCGCAGGATCCGCCACCCCCAGCGCTTCTTGCGCCGTTTCGGTGCTACCTGTACCGGGTCACCGGCTGTCGGCGCTGCTTCACTGACAGCCGGCTCGACCACGGCAGCCGGCTCGCCTGAGGCATCCGGGTCGGACACGGCGGCCGGTTCGGGGGCGGGCTGATCGGGGGAGTCTGAAGGTACCTCGACGTTGGGGTCCTGAGTCACGGCTCAGGATCCTAGTAGCAAACCCTGAGAAACCTTCAGGTCCGACCCGACCCCCGATCGGCTACCGCTACCCGGCCGTCGCCCGGCGCACGAGGTTGACGCCGGACTAGTTTGATCTTATGACACTGCGGTAGGCTTTGGAGTATGACTGCACCGGAGCGCTCTCGTCGCCTCAGCATCACGCTGCCCGAAGATGTGGCCCGGGTACTTGACGACCAGCCCAACGCTTCCGCGTACATCGCCGAGTCCCTGCGCCTGCGCTCTCGGCGGGAGTCGGCTCTGCGCGCGGTGTCGGAGGCCGGATACGACATCACTCAACAGGGCGTCGACCGCATGCGCACTCGGCTGCAGGCCGCCGACGCGCGCCGACGTGACCACCAGCAGGGCTCGGCCGCGTGACCGTACGGGTGGTGCTCGATGCCAGCGCACTGCTCGCGTACGCCCGCCTGGAAGGTCTTGCCGTGGGCGAGCTGCTGACCACGGTCGCTGAGGACGCCGGCAGTATCGTCGGCGTACCGGCAGCGTGCTACCTGACCGCGTACGCGAGCCTGACCGGGCCCGAGCGGGTGCATCTGCGTCGCCTGGTCACCTCGATCGACGGCGTGACGGCGGTCCTGCCGCTGATGGGTACCGACGCGGTGGAAGTCGCAGACCTTGACGCCCACCCAGGTGACAGCGTCGGCATGGGGCACGCCATCGTGGAGACCCGGCGACACGGCGCGCTGCTGGCCACATATGTCGGCACGCAGGCGCGGCGCGAGTTACCAGACGACGACGTACTCGACCTCGACGCGGAATAAGCACGGCCAACACCGTGATGGGGCCGTCGGCCTTGATGAGTTCGATCGACAGCCACCGCAGGCCAGTGCATGGTCGGTCAGCATCCACGCGTCTGCGTAGAATCGCCCGCGCCGCTTCCCTGGTCGACCCTGGACAGTCTTCCGGATCCCGGAGCCCTTGATGAACGACGAGCCGACCTCTGGCGCACGAGCTGCGGACGAGCCGCCATCGCTCCTCGGTTCGCTCCCGCCCGCCGCCGACCGACCGAAACCTGACCGCACATCACTGACTGTCGGGGGCGCCGTGGTGTCCGGCCCAGTGATGCGGCAGTCACTCGCGTTCCCGAAGGCTCCGCCGCTCGAACGATCGTCCTGCGTACCCGCTGGGTCACCGGCCGGCCGCGCAACCTGTGAAGATCGCGACCAGATTGGCAGATGTGTAGCTGCACTGCACTTTCGCCGATCTGGCCCCGATCATCGGACCTGTCGCGGCCGGGAACGTGGAACGGCGGCCACCTCGGCTGGAAGCCGAGCGTGACCGCCGTCCTGGAACCGTCAGGGCTATACGTCGTAGTACATGGCGAACTCGTGCGGGGTCGGGCGCAGCCGGACCGGGTCGATCTCGTTCGCGTTCTTGTAGTCGATCCAGGTGGAGATGAGGTCCTCGGTGAAGACGCCACCCTCCTGCAGGTAACCGTTGTCGGCGGCGAGCGCGTCCAGGACGGCGGGCAGCGAGCCCGGTACCTGGGTCACGTTCGCGACCTCCTCCGGCGGCAGGTCGTAGAGGTCCTTGTCGATGGGGGCCGGCGGCTCCATCTTGTTCTTGATGCCGTCCAGGCCGGCCATCATCATCGACGCGAAGGCCAGGTAGACGTTGGCCGACGGGTCGGGTACCCGGAACTCGATGCGCTTGGCCTTCGGGTTGTTTCCGGTGACCGGGATGCGGGTGCAGGCCGAGCGGTTGCGCTGCGAGTAGACCAGGTTGACCGGCGCCTCGTAGCCCGGCACCAGACGACGGTAGGAGTTGACCGTCGGGTTGGTGAAGGCGAGCAGCGACGGGGCGTGGTGCAGCAGACCGCCGATGTACCAGCGGGCGATGTCGGAGAGGCCGCCGTAGCCGGTCTCGTCGTAGAACAGCGGCTCGCCACCCAGCCACAGGCTCTGGTGGGTGTGCATGCCCGAGCCGTTGTCCCCGAAGAGCGGCTTCGGCATGAAGGTCGCCGACTTGCCTGCGGCCCACGCCTCGTTCTTCACGATGTACTTGAACAGCTGCATCTGGTCGCCGGCGTGCAGCAGCGTCGAGAACTTGTAGTTGATCTCGGACTGCCCGGCGGTACCCACCTCGTGGTGCGAGCGCTCGACGGTGTACCCGGCGCCGATCAGCCGCTGCACGATCGAGTCACGCAGGTCGGCGAAGTGGTCGAGCGGCGGGACGGGGAAGTAGCCGCCCTTGTAGGTGGTCTTGTAGCCCTGGTTGCCGCCGGGCTCGTCCTTGCCCGAGTTCCACCAGCCCTCGACGGAGTCGATGTGGTAGTAGGCCTCGTTCGGCCCGGTGGCGTGCCGGATCGAGTCGAAGATGTAGAACTCGGCCTCGGCGCCGAAGTACGCGGTGTCCGCGATACCGGAGGCGGCCAGGTAGGTCTCGGCCTTCTTCGCCACATTGCGCGGGTCACGCGAGTAGGCCTCGCGGGTGAACGGGTCGTGGATGAAGAAGTTCAGGGCCAGCGTCTTCGACGTCCGGAACGGGTCGATGAAGGCACTCGCGGGGTCGGGCAGCAGCATCATGTCCGACTCGTGGATCGCCTGGAAACCACGGATCGAAGATCCGTCGAAGGCGAGCCCGTCGGAGAAGACCGCTTCGTCAAACGACTCGACCGGCACGTTGAAGTGCTGCATGACACCGGGCAGATCGCAGAAGCGAACGTCGACGAACTTCACGCCCTCGTCTTTGAGGTACCGAAGGAGCTCCTCGGAATTGGCGAACAACACGTCCTCCAGGTGGTCCACACTGTTGGTCAGCTTGGGCGGTGAACAGCATGCGCCGCGTTGCCTCATGCTGGCGACTGGCCGTGACGCTAGGGGCAAGCCGTTGCCCGGCCATGTCTCATATGTTTCTGTCGTGTTACATGGTCTGAGGGGTGCGGCAGGGTACCCGGAAACCGCCCGTTACGCTCGGGTACATGGCTGCCAACCCGTCGGTGAACACTACTCCGGACAGCCCGGACGCTACGGCGGAACCCGGTCGGGCGAGTCTCGGACGGCGGCTGCTGGCGCTCTTCATCGACTGGATCGCCTGCCTGTTGATCTCCGGCCTGTTCGCCGCGCCGCGTACCAATCCGGTCGCCGCACCGCTCGTCCTGGTGCTGGAGTACACCTTCTTCGTCGGCTTCTTCACCCAGACGCCGGGCATGTGGCTGGCCCGTATCCGGTGCGTGTCGATCCGTCCGGGCCGCGAAGGGTTGCCGATCGGCGCACCGCGCGCGGCGCTGCGTGGACTGCTGCTGGCGCTGGCGATACCGGCGCTGCTGATGGATCAGGACCAGCGCGGCCTGCACGACAAGGCGGCCGGCTCCCGGATGGTCCGGGTCACCCCGACCAGGTAGCGGCAGACGCGATCGGCCGCCCCGGAGAGCCGGAGCGGCCGATACGAAGAGCGGAGATCAGCGTCCGCGTACCGCGCGGGACTGGCCCTTCGGGCGCATGTTCTTGGGTACCGCGCCCTTCGGCATCTGCGGGCGGGCGTTCAGCGCGGTGAGCCGCTTCTTGAGGGCGTTCACGTCGGCGCCACTGGCGGTGCGGGGCAGCCTGGTAAGCGTCATGCGCAGCTTGGCGACCGGGATCTCGCCCTCGTTCGGGCCGACGATGAAGTCGTGCATGTCGATACTGCCGATTACCTTGGCGAGTCGCCGCTTCTCCTGGCCGAGCAGGGCGCGTACCCGGGAGGGGTTGCCTTCGGCCAGGAGGATCACGCCGGGCCGGCCGATCACCAGGTGCACCATGTCGAACTGGGTCGTCGAGGCGATGGCCGGAGTGACCCGCCAGTCGCCGCGCATCGACTGCACGACCTGGGCCGCGGCGCCGGGCTGCCCCTCGGCCTCGGCCATCATCGCCTTGTTGGAGCGCAGGTTGAGCAGGATGAGTACGGCGAGCAAGCCGACCAGCACGCCGGCGACCAGCCAGATGGGGCTGAAGCCGGCGAAGATCATCAGCAGCACGACGATGAGCAGGGGTACCACGAACCCGGTGATCACCAGCGGCAGGAAGATTTTGTCACGCTTCGCGGTGAAGGTGAAAACCATCCAGATCTGCTTCAACCG
>CAWKND010000012.1:0-311702 GCA_963850915.1 uncultured Actinomycetota bacterium | reverse complement strand
GCCGAGCAGGTGACCCGGGTGGCCCGCGAGGTCGGTACCGAAGGCAACCTCGGTGGTCAGGCGGACGTACCCACCGCCGCCGGTACCTGGAAGGACCTCACCGACAACGTCAACCTGATGGCCGCCAACCTGACCAGCCAGGTACGCAACATCGCCCAGGTGTCGAGCGCGGTGGCCCGGGGCGACCTGAGCCAGAAGATCACGGTCGCCGCCCAGGGCGAGATCCTCGAACTGAAGAACGTCGTGAACACGATGGTGGATCAGCTCTCCTCGTTCGCCGACGAGGTGACCCGGGTTGCCCGCGAGGTCGGTACCGAGGGCAAGCTCGGCGGCCAGGCGCAGGTACGCGGGGTCGCCGGTACCTGGCGGGACCTCACCGAGTCGGTGAATCAGCTGGCCTCCAACCTGACCGGGCAGGTACGCAACATCGCCCAGGTCACCACCGCCGTGGCGAAGGGCGACCTGTCGCAGAAGATCACAGTCGACGCCCGGGGCGAGATCCTGGAGCTGAAGTCCACGGTGAACACGATGGTGGACCAGCTCTCCTCGTTCGCTGACGAGGTCACGCGTGTTGCCCGCGAGGTCGGTACCGAGGGCAAGCTCGGCGGCCAGGCGCAGGTGAAGGGCGTGAGTGGTACCTGGCGGGACCTCACCGACAACACCAACTCGATGGCCTCCAACCTGACCAGCCAGGTACGCAACATCGCCTCGGTGGCAACGGCTGTGGCCCGAGGCGACCTGTCGCAGAAGATCACGGTGGACGCCCGGGGCGAGATCCTGGAGCTGAAGTCCACGGTGAACACGATGGTGGATCAGCTCTCCTCGTTCGCCGACGAGGTGACCCGCGTTGCCCGCGAGGTCGGAACAGAGGGCAAGCTCGGTGGCCAGGCCCAGGTACGCGGCGTCGCCGGTACCTGGCGGGACCTCACCGACAACGTGAACTTCATGGCCTCCAACCTGACCGGCCAGGTACGCAACATCGCCTCGGTGGCAACGGCTGTGGCGAGAGGGGACCTGTCGCAGAAGATCACCGTGGACGCGCTCGGCGAGATCCTGGAGCTGAAGTCCACGGTGAACACGATGGTGGACCAGCTCTCCTCGTTCGCCGACGAGGTCACCCGGGTTGCCCGCGAGGTCGGTACCGAGGGCAAGCTCGGTGGCCAGGCCCAGGTGAAGGGCGTGTCGGGTACCTGGCGGGACCTCACCGACAACGTGAACTACATGGGCGCCAACCTGACCAGCCAGGTACGCAACATCGCCTCGGTCACCACGGCCGTGGCGCGGGGCGACCTGTCGCAGAAGATCACCGTGGACGCGTCCGGCGAGATCCTGGAGCTGAAGTCCACGGTGAACACGATGGTGGACCAGCTCTCCTCGTTCGCCGACGAGGTGACCCGCGTTGCCCGCGAGGTCGGAACAGAGGGCAAGCTCGGCGGCCAGGCACAGGTACGCGGCGTCGCCGGTACCTGGCGGGATCTCACCGAGAACGTCAACCAGCTCGCCTCCACGCTGACCACCCAGCTGCGCGCCATCGCCCAGGTCTCCACCGCCGTGACCAGGGGCGACATGACCCAGCGGATCGCTGTCGAGGCGCAGGGCGAGGTCGCCGAGCTGAAGGACAACATCAACCAGATGATCGTCACGCTCCGCGAGACGACCAGCAAGAACGCCGAGCAGGGCTGGCTCGACTCCAACCTGGCCCGCATCGGCGGCCTGCTCCAGGGCCAGCGGGATCTGGGCGAGGTCTGCCGGATGATCTCCGTCGAGGTCACCCCGCTGGTCGACGCGCAGCTCGGCGCCTTCTTCCTCGCCGATCAGCAGAAGGGGCGGCGGCTGCGGCTGGCCGCGTCGTACGGCTACGTGGCGCCGGAGACCGAGGTCGGCTTCGCGCGCGGCGAGGGACTGGTCGGCCAGGCCGCGGTGTCCCGGCGCACCATCCGGGTATCCGCCGCGCCCGGCCGGTCGCTGACCATCCGCTCCGGGCTGGCCGAGACGGCCGCGGCCGACCTGGTGGTACTGCCGGTGCTGTTCGAGGGCGAGCTGCTCGGCGTGATCGAGTTCGCCAGCGTGGCCACCTTCAGCGACCTGCACCTGAGCTTCCTGGAGCGGCTGGTACTCACCATCGGCGTGGCGCTGAACACGATCCTGGCCAACCGGCGTACCGAGGAGCTGCTGGCCCAGTCCCAGGGGCTGGCGCTGGAGCTGCAGGAGCAGTCGGCCGAACTCCAGCGCACCAACGTGGAGCTGGAGGAGAAGACCACCGTCCTGTCCGAGCAGAACGTCAACATCGAGACCAAGAACCGGGAGATCGAGCTGGCCCGGGCCGGGCTGGAGGAGAAGGCGCAGCAGCTGGCGACGGCTTCGCAGTACAAGTCCGAGTTCCTCGCCAACATGAGCCACGAGCTGCGTACCCCGCTCAACTCGTTGCTGCTGCTGGCCCGGCTGCTCGCCGACAACTCGGAGGACAACCTCACGCCAAAGCAGATCGAGTTCGCCCGTACCATCCACGGCGCCGGCTCTGACCTGCTGGTACTCATCGACGACATCCTGGACCTCTCCAAGATCGAGGCCGGTCGGATGGATGTGGAGAGCGCCGAGGTACCGCTCGCCGACATCCGTGGCTACGTGGAGCAGGCGTTCGCGCCGCAGGCCGAGGAGAAGGGGCTGCGGCTGTCGGTGGAGGTGGCGGCCGGCCTGCCGCCGGTGATCGTCACCGACCCGCAGAAGCTGCAGCAGGTCCTGCGCAACCTGCTCTCCAACGCCGTCAAGTTCACCGACACCGGCTCGGTCACCCTGCGGGTCTCGCTGGCCGCGCCGGGGATGGGCAGCCCGCTCGCGCTGCGCGGAGCGCGCAACGTGGTCGCGTTCACGGTGGCGGACACCGGCATCGGTATCCCGGACGACAAGCTGGCGCTGATTTTCGAGGCGTTCCAGCAGGCCGACGGTACGACCAGCCGCAAGTACGGTGGAACCGGCCTGGGACTGTCCATCTCCCGGGAGCTGGCCCGGCTGCTGGGCGGGGCGATCGACGTGACCTCGGTACCCGGCTCCGGCTCCACCTTCACCCTGTACGTCCCCGACGTACTGGCCGGCGACGGCTCACCGCTCCCCGGCCTGTCGCTACCCGGCCTGGCGCTCCCTGGTCTGGCCCTCTCCGGACTGGGTACCGCCGCCCTCCCGCCGGTCTCGGTGCCGACGTCGGTGGCGCCGACCCGGCCGCCGGCGATCCTGCGCCCGTCGACTGCCGTGCACGGCACCGTGAGCCGGGCCGCCCGGGGGCTCGACGGCGCCACGGTGGTGATCGTGGACGACGACGTACGCAACGTGTTCGCCCTGACCAGCGCGCTCGAGCTGCACGGCATGACGGTGCTCTACGCGGACAACGGGGCGGCCGGGGTACGCATGCTGGCCGAGCACCCGGAGGCCGACATCGTACTGATGGACGCGATGATGCCCGATCTCGACGGGTACGAGACCACCAGGCAGATCCGGCGCAACCGCAACTTCGCCAAGCTGCCGGTCGTCTTCCTTACGGCGAAGGCGATGCCGGGAGACCGGGAGTCGGCGCTGGCGGCCGGCGCCAGTGACTACATCACCAAGCCGGTGGACCTGGACGACCTGCTGGAGCTGATGGCGGCCTGGGTGAGTGGCGAGCAGGAGGCGCGGGCGTGACGGGTACCCCGAAGGTGCTGCTGGTCGACGACCGGCGGGACAACCTGATCGCGCTGGAGGCGATCCTGCAGGGGCTGCCGGTCGAGCCGGTCGCGGTGGACAGCGGCGAGGCGGCGCTGAAGCAGCTGCTGCAGGACGACTTCGCGGTGATCCTGCTGGACGCGCAGATGCCGGACATGGACGGGTTCGAGACGGCCAACCACATCAAGCAGCGGGAACGTACCCGGCGGGTACCGATCATCTTCCTCACCGCGGCCGACTGGGACGCCCAGCTGGCGCTGCGCGGATACGCCGTCGGCGCGATCGACTGGCTGGCCAAGCCCTTCGACCCGTGGGTACTGCGGGCCAAGGTCTCGGTCTTCGCGGAGCTGTGGACCAAGACCAAGCTGCTGGAGCTGGCCGCGCAGGAGGCGAAGCAGCTGGGGATGCTGCGCCAGCGGATGGCCGAGGCGGTGCTGGCGCTGGAGGACGGGGACCAGGTCGCCGCACTGGCCGCGCTCCGCAGCGCGGACTAGCGGATCATCAGGGCTGTCCGCAGCCCGGTGATGTCGAGTACCCGCAGCAGGAAGTCGCCCACGTTGGTGAGTACCAGCACAGTGGTCGCCAACCGGGCGCGGCGGGAGAGAACCACGAGGGTACCCAGGCCCTGGGAGTCGCAGAAGGTGACGCCCGCCATGTCGAGTACCAGCCGGGGCGGCGAGTCGGAGTGCAGGATGTCGCCCACTGTTGTGGCCAGTTTGGCGGCTGTGGACACGTCGATCTCACCGGTCAGGCTCACGACCACCTCGGCCGGATCCCGCCGAACGGTGATCGTCAGCTCGGGGCGCTCCACCCGGACAGCCTATCCCGGGTGCGCTTACCCGGCTCGGTACGAAACGATCATGCTCGCCGCGAGGGTGCCGTTCGTCAATAGGTAGCGTGCTGACATACTGGCGGGGCCGTGACCCAGCCATATGCCGCGGAGGCCCCTGCCTCGCAACAGCTCTTCGACCGCGCCCAGGCCGTTGTGCCCGGCGGGGTGAACTCCCCTGTGCGCGCGTTCCGGAGCGTCGGGGGTACGCCCAGGTTCATGGCGAGCGGCTCCGGCGCCTGGCTCACCGATGTCGACGGGCGCCGCTATGTCGACCTGGTCTGCTCCTGGGGGCCGCTGATCCACGGGCACGCGCACCCCGAGATCGTGGCGGCGGTACGCGACGCGGCCGGCCGGGGTACCAGCTTCGGTACCCCAACCGCTGGCGAGGTCGACCTGGCCGAGGAGCTGGTCGCCCGTACCCCCGTGGAGCAGGTACGCCTGGTCAACTCCGGTACCGAGGCGACCATGTCGGCGCTGCGACTGGCCCGTGGCTTCACCGGGCGCTCGAAGATCGTCAAGTTCGCCGGCTGCTACCACGGGCACGTGGACGCCCTGCTGGCGGCGGCCGGTTCCGGAGTCGCCACGCTCGGCCTGCCGGACACACCGGGAGTCACCGGAGCGACAGCCAGCGAGACGATCGTGCTGCCGTACAACGACCTCGCCGCGGTACGGGCCGCCTTCGCCGAGCAGGGTCCGGAGATCGCCGCCGTGATCACCGAGGCGGCCGCCGGCAACATGGGCGTGGTCGCCCCCCGGGACGGCTTCAACGCCGAGTTGGCGCAGCTCTGCCACGCGCACGGGGCACTGCTGATCATGGACGAGGTGATGACCGGCTTCCGGGTCTCCCGCTGCGGCTGGTACGGCCTCGACCCGGTCGACGCCGACCTGTGGACCTTCGGCAAGGTGATGGGTGGTGGGCTGCCCGCCGCCGCGTTCGGTGGCCGGGTGGAGATCATGGAGCGGCTCGCCCCGGCCGGCCCGGTGTACCAGGCCGGTACCCTCTCCGGAAACCCGCTGGCCTGCGCGGCTGGGCTGGCGTCGCTGCGGCTGGCCACGCCCGAGGCGTACGCGACGCTGGACCGCAACGCCGCCACCGTGGCCGGGCTGGCTACCCAGGCACTGACCAAGGCGGGGGTACCGCACCGCCTCTCCACCGCCGGCAACATGTTCTCGATCTTCTTCACCGACGCGGATGTCTTCGACTACACCGGCGCGAAAACGCAGGATGTGGCGGCGTTCCGCGCCTTCTTCCACGCGATGCTGGCGCGCGGCGTCTACCTGCCGCCGAGCGCGTTCGAGGCGTGGTTCGTGAGTACGGCGCTCGACGACGACGCGCTGCAGGTGATCACCGACGCGCTGGGACCGGCCGCCGAAGCGGCTGCCGCAGCACAGAGCCAGGGAGCCGGGGCGTGAAGACGACCGTGCACGTGCTGCGGCACGGCGAAGTGTTCAACCCGACCAAGGTGCTCTACGGCCGGCTGCCCGGCTACCGCCTCTCCGAACTCGGCGTCCAGATGGCGAAGGTGGCGGCCGAGTCGCTCGCCGGCAACGACGTGACCTACCTGGTGAGCAGCCCGCTGGAGCGGGCGCAGCAGACGGCCGAGCCGTTCGCCGCCCAGTTCGGGCTGCCCGTCGCGGTCGACGACCGGCTGATCGAGACGCGCAACTTCTTCGAGGGCCAGAAGTTCGGGGTGGGCGACGGCGCGCTGCGCGACCCGCGCAACTGGTGGCAGCTGCGTAACCCGACCAAGCCGTCCTGGGGCGAGCCCTACCGGGAGATCGCCGAGCGGATGTACGCGGCGCTGATGGCTGCCCGGGTAGCCGCCGAGGGGCACGAGGCGGTCTGCGTGTCGCACCAGCTCTCCATCTGGACGCTGCGCCGGTTCGTACAGAAGCAGCGGCTGTGGCACGACCCGCGCCGCCGCCAGTGCGCGCTGGCCAGCTTCACCAGCTTCCACTTCGAAGGTGCCCGGTTGACCGGCGTCTCCTACAGCGAACCGGCCGCGGCGCTGGTCGCCCAGTCGGCGACGGCGAAGACCGCCAAGGGGGCCTGATGCGCGCCCGCGCACAAGGGGGCCTGACGCGCGCCCGCGCACAAGGGGCCTGACGCGCGCCCGCGCACTCGCCACGGTGAGCCTGCTGTTCGGCATGCTGCTGGCGGCGGGGGCGTGTACGGCCGGGAACGGCGACAACGCCGACTCGGGTGGCGGCAACCGGTACGTTTCCGGCGACGGTAAGACCGTGCAGTACCCGGCCGGCGCGCGGGCCACAGCACCGAAGGTGAGCGGGCAGACGCTCGACGGTACGCCCCTGGATCTGGCGAGTGACCAGGGCAAAGTGGTGGTACTCAACTTCTGGGCGCAGTGGTGCGCACCGTGCCGCTCGGAGGCGGCCGACCTGGAGGCCAGCTACCAGGCCACCGCGCCCGACGGCGTGGTCTTCGTCGGGGTGAACAGCCGCGACGTCAAGGACCAGGCGCTGGCCTTCCAGCGGGCGAACGCCACCTACCCGAGCCTGTTCGACCCGACCGGCCGGATCTCGTTGGGCTTCAACGATCTCAACGTGACACTGCCCAGCACGGTGGTGATCGACCGGCACGGCAAGATCGCCGCGGTGGTACGCGACACGGTGGACCGGGACAGCTTTACCGAGCTGCTACGCACGGTTGCCGCGGAGAACTGATGGGTACCAGCTTCGCGCACGTCGCCGCCTCCGGACCGTTCCTGCTGGCGCTCGCCGTCGCCGCCCTCGCCGGCCTGGTCAGCTTCCTGTCCCCGTGCATCCTGCCGCTGGTCCCCGGCTACCTGTCCTACGTGACCGGACTGGCCGGCGCCGACCTCGACGCGGGCCTCGGTACCGACCCGCACGGCCGGCCGGTCGAGCCACCGGCGGAGCAGGCCGCCGGTGGGGTCGCGGTCGCCACCCGCAGCAGAGCGCGGGTACGCGGCCGGGTGGTCACCGGGGCGCTGCTGTTCGTACCCGGGTTCACGGCGGTATTCGTCCTCACCGGGGTACTCGCCGCGCAGGCCGGGCACGCGCTGCTGCGCCACGAGCGGGCCATCGAGATCGTCGGCGGAGTCGTTGTCATCCTGCTCGGCCTGGCGTTCGCCGGTGTCCTACCGGGACTGGACCGGGAGTACCGGATCGGTTGGTTGCCGAAGGCCGGGCTGGCCGGTGCGCCGATCCTCGGGGCGGTGTTCGCGCTGTCCTGGACGCCGTGCCTGTCACCGACGCTCTCCGCGGTACTCCTGCTCGCCTACGACAGCGGGAACACGGCCCGGGCGGTACCCCTGGTCATTGCCTACTGTCTCGGTCTCGGTCTGCCTTTCCTGCTCTTCGCCCTGGGCTTCCGCCGGCTGCTCGGCCTCTTCGCGGTGATCCGCCGGCACACCGTCTGGGTCACCCGGATCGGCGGGGCGCTGCTGATCCTGGTCGGGCTGGCGCTGGTCACCGGCGGCTGGACCGAGTTCGTCAACTGGCTGCGCGCGGTCGTCGGCCCCGGGACGGTGAGCATCTGATGGCCACGGCCGTGCAGACACCGCCCACCGAGCAGGCGCCGCCGCCGGCCGGGATCGGCTGGCGGCAGCTCGCACTGGCCCAGTGGCGCCGGCTGTGGCGCTGGCTGACCAGCATGCGTACCGCGCTGATCCTGCTGTTCCTGCTGGCCATCGCGGCGATCCCCGGCTCGCTGCTGCCGCAGCACAACCTGAGCGAGAGCGCGGTCACCAACTACTCCTTGCCACCCCACCGTGGCTCCGCTGCTCGACCGGGTGGGTGCGTTCAACGTCTTCTCCTCCGCCTGGTTCTCGGCGATCTACCTGCTGCTGTTCATCTCGCTGGTGGGCTGCCTGGTACCGCGCGCCAAGGGGCACGTACAGGCGCTGCTGCGCAAGCCGCCGGAGGCGCCGGCCCGGCTGGACCGGATGCCCGCCTCGGCAGTCGACTGGTCCGACCCGGCGAGTCCCGCGCGCCGCCGGTCGCCGGCTGCGCGCGGTGCTGCGCAAGGCCCGGTTCCGGGCGCTGGTACGCGAGCACGGCCGACGGCACGGTGACGGTGAGCGCCGAGAAGGGGTACCTGAAGGAGACCGGGAACCTGCTCTTCCACCTGTCCCTCATGCTGCTGCTGGTCGGCGTGGCCTTCGGCTCGCTGGTTCGGCTACCACGCCGACCGGGTCATGGCGCTCGGCCCGGACCAGGGCTTCTGCAACACCCTGCAGCAGTACGACGACTACGGGCTGGGTACCCGGGTCAAACCGGCCAGCCTGGAGCCGTTCTGCGTGCAGCTCGACGCGTTCAGCGCCAACTACCGGGACACCGGGCAGCCCGAGGCGTTCCGGCGCGACGTGAGCTACAACGTCGGCTCGGGCGCCCCCAAGCACGCGGTGATCAAGCCGAACGAGCCGCTGCGGCTGGACAAGGCGCGGCTGTACGTGACCGGCCACGGGTACTCGGCGATGGTGAAGTACACCGACAAGTACGGCGTCAGCCAGACCACGGTCGCTCCGCTGCTCCCCGCCGACGAGGACCTGACCAGTAACGGCGCCATCTCCTTCCCGGACGCCAACCTCGCCCCAGCGGGGAACGCGACCCGACAACAAGCAGCAGGTCGGCTTCCAGGCGGTCTACCTGCCCACCTCGGACGGGCGCAGCGCGACCTCGATCTTCCCGGCCGAGAGCAACCCGGTGCTGTCGCTGCATCGCCTACCGCGGCGACCTGGGCCTCGACGCCGGCATCCCGCACTCGGTCTACACCCTGAACACCGGGGAGATCGACGCCGGCCGGCTGGCCATGGTCAAGAACCAGATCAACCTCAAGCCCGGCGAGACGACGCACCCTCGACGACGGCACCACGCTGCAGTTCATCGGTACCCAGCCGTGGGCGAACATCGCCGTCCGGTACGACCCGGGCGAGAAGTTCGTCCTGGTGGGCGCCGTGTGCCTGCTGATCGGCCTGGTCACCATGCTGTTCGGCAAGCGGCGCCGGGTCTGGTTCCGGCTCCGGCCGGCCGGCGACGGCGGGAGCACGGTGAGCGCGGGCGCGCTGGCCCGCTCCGAGTACTCCGGCTTCGCCGAGGAGTTCGCGGCGCTGGTCAGCCGGGCCGGTGGCGATCCCGGACCCCCGGCACGGAAGATCCGGACGCGGACGATGATGAGACCCAGCCCACCGAGACTCAGCCAACTCGAGGAAGGGAAGACCTGATGGCGGCGCTCTCCGACCACCTGCTGGTCGCGCGATCCTGGGGTACACCCTGGCGATGCTCGCGTACGCGGTCGAGTACACCTTCGGTGACCGGGGCGCGGTGGCCCGCGTGGCGACCCGGCCGGAGCAGCGGGTACTCGTCGGCGCCGGCGCCCCGCCGAACGTTGGCCGGGCCCGTCGACTCGGTGGCAGCTGGACGACGACGAGCCGCGGCGGCGCCTACGCGCACCCGTCGTGGCGCAGTGGGCCGGCCGGATCGGGCTCGGGCTGACCATGGTCGCCTGGCTTCGCAGCTCGGCTGCGTGGTGAGCCGGGGCTTCGCCGCGCACCGGGTGCCGTGGGGCAACATGTACGAGTTCGTACTCGCCGTCTGCCTGGTCGGCGCACCGCCTGGCTGATCCTGCTGTGGCGCCGCCCGACGGTACGCCCGCTCGGCCTGTACGCCGCGCTGGTACTCGCGATCCTGCTGGGCATCGACGGGATGCTGCTGTACACGCAGCGTCGGACCGCTGCAGCCGGTACTCAACTCGTACTGGCTGAAGATCCACGTGACCGCCGCCGTCACGGCCTCCGGCATCTTCATGGTCGGCTTCGTGGTGGCCGCCCTGACCCTGATCCGGTACGGGTACGAGGCGGGCAAGGAGCGCTTCCCGTACACCCTGGGTGCGAGCTGCCGGCAGCGGCCAACCTGGAGCGGCTCACCTTCCGGCTCCACGCGCTCGCCTTCCCGATCTGGACCTTCGCCATCATCTGCGGCGCCATCTGGGCCGAGGCGGCGTGGAGCCGGTACTGGAGCTGGGACCCCAAGGAGACCTGGTCCTTCATCGCCTGGGTGATCTACGCCGGTACCTGCACGCGCGGGCAACCCCGATCGGTCAAGCGCCCGATCGCCACCTGGATCGCGGTGATCGGCTGGGGCGCCATGATGATCAACCTGTTCGTGGTCAACCTGGTCGTGCACGGCCTGCACTCCTACGCCGGCGTTTGAGTGGCGGGTAAACCACAAGATCGCGACGAGATCGGCTGGAATGCAGTCTGGCTCCACAATCACCGATCTGATCGCGATCTTGCCGCCGCCCCGCGCTCTCAGCAGGCCGCTGCGGCCTGGAACGCGTCCCGGCTGGCGGCGAGCGCGTGCAGGTGGCCGGCGCTGTCCGGCGCCTCGTACCGCACCTGCCCCGGCTGCAGCGCCGCCAGGTCGGTGGCCGTGAAGCGCACCTGCCGGGTGGAGTACCCGTTGTTGCCGGTCGTACCGAAGGCGCTGTAGTCCACCGTCGGGTCCAGCTGCGCGGTGCCCTGCACCAGGTGCCAGCCGTCGGCCGGTGCGCCGGTGTCGATGCTCGTCAACGTGGCAACCCCGCCGCGGGCGTACCCGCCGGTGATGTCGAACTCCATGTCGGTGAGTACCCGCTGGTCCAAGTCCTGCACCGAGTGGTAGACGACGACCTGGGCAGGCGCGTGCCGGCCGCAGCTGGCCAACTCGATCACCAGATTCCCGTCGGCCGACACGGAGACCCCGGCCAGCCCGGTCACCCGGCTCGTGCAGCCGGCGACCCCCGAGGCGAGCAGGAGCAGGACGGCCAGCGATACCGATGCTCGCAGCATCCGCCGTCGAGGTCCTGTCGTACTCATGGTGCCGGCGCTCCGCCCGTGCCACGTGACTCACGCCACGCACTGAATCTCTGGCAGGAGATGTTCGCCGGTTGGGGCGGTGCGGACCATCCTCCGGTCGGAGGATGGGCAGAGCCGGAGTCAGGCGGGGGAGCAGGTACCGGCGCTCCAGTCGGCCCACTGGTCGAGCCGGGTGACGCAGTACCCGGTGGGGGTACCGCCCCGGTAGGAGGGCACCGCGCTGTCCGTCCAGGACCGGGGTGCGCCGGGGCCGGCAACGGTCACCTGGCTGACGCTGATCGCGGGTACCGCCAGCGGGCCGGCCGGCTTCGCCGGATCCCGGTACACCTCGACGTACTGCTCGATGGTGGCCAGCCCGCCCTGGGGCAACGCGGTACTGGTCAGCGGGTACCAGCCACCGTGCCAGTAGAGCGCCGCCGACCACTGGCCGCCGACGCCCGCCAGCGCGATGCTGATCTGGTCACCGGCGCGCAGCGGGTACTGGTCGTAGAAGGTCCAGGTGTTGGTGGCCGTGTCGAAGGTGTACACCCGCTGCCGGCCGGAGCCGCTCCAGCCCACCTCCGCCCAGCCCGCCTCCAGCCAGCGGGTACCGGCCGGCGTCTCCTGCTTGGCCATGAAGCGCGCGGCCACGAAGTCGTACGAGTTCGGGCGTACCGCCGGGTCGGTGACGGTGAGTTGGCCGGTGACCCGGGACCACAGCCCGACCGTGGTCGCGCCCAGGTGGGAGTACGCGTCGGCGACCAGTGGCCGGGTGGTGGCCGCCTCGGTGGTCCGGGTCGGCGCGACGGAGACCAGGACGGGCAGCAGTGCCCCCCAGATCGCGACCCGCCACAACCGTCTGCCCACGACTGATGCAACGGGCAACGGATGAGCTGGGTGACGCTCACCGGGGCCGGCTGGTAGCGCGTCGGCGCGGCTTGCCAGACTGACCGCATGGCGTACGACGATCTGCGGGATTTCCTGCTCGCGCTGGAGAAGGCCGGCCAGCTCCAGCGGGTGGCCGCGGCGGTCGACCCGACGCTGGAGATGAGCGAGATCGTCACCCGCACGGTCCGCGCCGGCGGGCCGGCGCTGCTGTTCGAGCGACCCACCCGCGGCGAGATGCCGGTGGCCATCAACCTCTTCGGTACCCGCAAACGGATGGCGGTGGCGCTCGGCGTACCCGACATCGAGGTACACGCGCAGCGCATCGCCGAACTGGTGAAGCTGGAGCTGCCGGTCGGGCTGGCCGGCATCCGGGACGGCCTGGGCAAGCTCATGCAGCTCAAGTCCGTACCGCCCAAGCGGGTCAAGTCGGCGCCCTGCCAGGAGGTCGTCTACAAAGGCGCGGACGTCGACCTCAACCGGCTACCCGGCCTGGTCACCTGGCCCGGCGACGGCGGCATCTTCCACAACTTCGGGCTGACCAACACCAAACACCCGGAGACCGGAAAACGAAACCTCGGCCTGTACCGCCTGCAGCAGCACTCACATAACACGCTCGGCATGCACTGGCAGATCCACAAGGACTCGACGGCACACCACGCCGTCGCCGAGCGGCTGGGCCAGCGGCTACCGGTCGCCATCGCGATCGGCTGCGACCCGGCCGTCTCCTACAGCGCCACCGCGCCACTCCCGGGTGACATCGACGAGTACCTGTTCGCCGGGTTCCTGCGTGGCGAGCGGGTGGAGCTGGTGGAGTGCCTGACGGTACCGCTGCGGGTACCGGCGAACGCGCAGATCGTGCTGGAGGGCTACCTGGAGCCGGGCGAGCGCGCGCCGGAGGGCCCGTTCGGTGACCACACCGGCTTCTACACGCCGGTCGAGCCGTTCCCGGTGCTGCACGTGGAGTGCATGACCACCCAGCGCGACCCGATCTACCAGTCGATCATCACCAGCAAGCCGCCACAGGAGGACGGTGGGATCGGCTGGGCCACCGAGCGACTGTTCCTGCCGCTGCTGAAGGTACTGATCCCGGACATCGTCGACTACCACCTGCCCGAGGCCGGGGTGTTCCACAACTGCGTGATCGTCTCGATCAACAAGCGGTACCCCAAGCACGCGCAGAAGGTGATGAACGCGATCTGGGGCGCGCACCTGCTGTCGCTGTCCAAACTGATCGTGGTGGTGGACGACGACTGCGACCCGCACGACTACCACGAGGTCGCCTTCCGCGCCTTCGGCAACGTCGACTACGCGCACGACCTGCTGGTCACCAGCGGGCCGGTGGATCACCTGGATCACGCGTCGTACCAACAGTTCTGGGGCGGCAAGGCGGGGCTGGACGCGACCCGCAAACTGCCGACCGAAGGGTACTCGCGCGGCTGGCCGGAGCCGACCGAGATGGCACCTGAGATCGTGGCGAAGGTGGACCGGCGCTGGAAGGAGTACGGCCTGTGACAACGGTGGCGGTGGCGGAGGAGCGGCCGAACCCGGTACGCGCGTTCCTGAACCTGGTGATGATCGAGCACTCGGTCTTCGCGCTGCCGTTCGCGTACCTGGCCGCGTTGACGGCGATGCTGCCCGATGTCCGGTGGGGCACGCTGGCGCTCATCACGGTCGCGATGGTGGCCGGCCGTACGGTCGCGATGGCCGCGAACCGGATCATCGACCGGCGCATCGACGCGCAGAACCCGCGTACCGCCAAGCGGGAACTCATCACCGGCGTGGTGTCGCTGCGGACAGCCGTACTGGGCCTGGTCATCAGCCTGGTGGTGTTCCTGGCCGCCGCGGCCGCGCTGAACTGGCTGTCGCTCATCCTCGCGCCGTTCGCGGTGGGCGCGCTGGTGCTGTACTCGTACGCCAAGCGGTTCACCAACTACCCGCAGGCGTTCCTCGCGCTGGCGCAGGCGATCGCCCCGATCGGCGCGTGGATCGGGGTCACCGGCAAATGGTCCTGGCCGGCCGTACTGCTCGGTGTCGCGGTGGGTACCTGGATCGGCGGCTTCGACTGCATCTACGCCTGCCAGGACTATGAGGCCGACAAGCGGATCGGCATCGGCTCGGTACCGGTGCGCTGGGGGATCGCCGGCGCACTGCGCATCTCGTCGGGCGTACACGTGGTGACCATGGCGTTCTTCGTGTGGTTCGGGCTGGCCACCGGGTACGGCTGGCTGTGGTGGACCGGCCTGGCACTGGTCGGCGTCGTACTCGTCTACGAGCACGTGATCGTCAAGGCGGACGACCTGTCCCGGGTGAACCGGGCGTTCTTCACCGCCAACGGCGTCATCGGCATCGCGCTGTTCCTGTTCGCCCTGGCCGACCTGGTACTCCTGCAGAACCTGCACGCCTGACCGCGTCCCGGCGGGCCGTTCCCCGTGCGGCCGGCGGGCGGTGGACCCCGGTCAGGGAGCCCACCGCCCGCCGACACCTAGCCGCGCTGCCTGCCGGCCAACGCCAGCACGACGAGGTCGACGGCGAGCACCAACCCCGCCAGTGCCGCGCCGATCGCCCGGATGCCGCCGTCGGATGCCTGGAAGGCGATTGCCACGCCGACCGCCGCGGCCGCCAGGAACACCAACTGTGCGAAGAGCAGGCGGTTACCTGACGGCCGGCCCGCCGACCCGGCGGCGCCGGCTTTGCCGGTGGTACCGGCTCTGCCGGTGGTACCGGCCAGCGCGACGAGCAGGATGACGAGGACGACCCCGCCCGCGACCACGCTGGCAGTGCTCTGGGCGGCAGCCGAGATCGCGATTCCCGCCGCGATCACGGCCGCCCCGACAAGCAGCACCACTCGGCCGGCGGAGTTCCGGGTTCCCAGGTCAGTCATCAGAAGCACGCGTCCAGGGTCAGTACGTCGGCGCCGAGCGAGCCCAGTCCGGCGCCGGCGATCACCAGCGAACCGCCCAGCGTCTCCGGCGCGGTCAGTACCGCCCCGCCGAACGCGAGGACGGCGCCGGCCGCCACCAGTGACGAACCCAGGCAGCCGAGGAAGCTCTTGCCGGTCGGGTCGACGTTGTTGGTCGGGCTGTCACCGGCGTAGGCGTACCTGTTGCCGGCGGCCGGGTCACCCAGCTTGTTGATGCTGTCCTGCTGGGTGAAGCGGCCGGTGGTCGGGTTGTACCAGCGCTGACCGTACTTGATGAAGGTGGTACCGCGGTCGTACACGCCACCGGCGGCGAACCGGTACGGGTTGATGCCGGCCGCGTCACCGGTCGCCAGCGTGGTGCTGTAGACGCCGTACGGGTCGTAGGCGTACGCGCTGGACTTGGTGCCGTCGCTGCGCACCATGCCCACCGGGGTACCGAGGTCGTCCAGGATGTAGTAGACCTCGTTGCCGGAGGTGGTGGTCAGCACCTGCGGGGTACCCCGGCCGTCGTAGTCGAGGTAGGTGGTCCCGGTGTCGGACTTGGTCAGCGACTGGATGACCGGCCGCCCGAACTGGTCCGTCCGGCCGTAGACGTACTGCAGCGTGGTACCGCCGGTGAGTACCTGGGTGACCAGCTCGTCCTGGGTGGTACCCAGGTAGGTGTACGTGTACGGGCTGCCGGTCTTCGCGGTCAGCTGCCCGGCGCTGTTGTACGCCAGCGTGCCGCCGGTCGGGTCGGTGGTCTGGTTGCCCGCCGCGTCGTAGCCGTACCCGCCCGTGCTGACCTGGTTGGCCGCGTTGTAGGCGAGCGTCTGGGTAGTGGTGCCGTCCGAGGCGGTCAGCCGGTTGCCGCGGCTGTCGTAGGTGTACGTGTACGTCTTCCCGCTGGTCGGCGCCTGCTTGGTCAGCCGGTTGCCCTTGTCGTAGGTGTACGTGGTGCGTACCCCGGACAGGTTGTCCACCGACCACTGCACCAGATCCTTGTCGGTGCTGGCGCTCGCCGTCGGGCAGGCCGCGCCGGTGTACGGCGAGTAGCACCAGGATGTGTCGTAGTAGAGCTGGCTGTTGCTGGAGCTGTACGCGGTCCAGGTGCGCGACACCCGGCCGGACTTGTCGTAGCTGGTGTGCGTGTGCGCCGCCCAGGTGGTGTTGGCGGCGTTGGTGGCGAACCAGGTGTCCACCCGCCGCGCGTCGCTGTCGTAGGCGTAGTGCAGGACGGTGCCCTTGGCCGTGGTCAGCGTGGTCTGCAGGTCGGACGAGTCGTAGGCCATGGTGGAGCTGCCCCGCCCGTCGGTGACCGTGGTGAGGTTGCCGTCCGCGTCGTAGGCGTAGGTCAGCCCGCCGCCCCCGGTCGTCGAGCTGCGGGAGATCAGCCGGTTGAGCTTGTCGTAGCCGTAGGTGGTGGTACCGACGCCGTCGACGCGCTTGGTGACGTTGCCGAACGGGTCGTTGGTGTACGTCACCGTGGACAGCCCGGCGGAGTAGGACACCGAGGTGACCCGCCCGTCCGGCCCGTACCCGTAGGTGGTGACCACGCCGCGGCCGTCGGTGACCGTCTTCACCTGCGCGAAGCCGTCGTAGGTGAAGGTCTTCGCGGTGAGGCTGGACCCGGTCACCGGGGTGACCTTGGTGAGGTCCTTGTTCGCGTCGTAGGTGTACTTGCTGCTGTTGGTGCCGTTGCCCGGATCCGTCGCGGTGGCCACGGTGCCGTCGCTGTTGTAGGTGACGTTGGCGGTCGCCGCGCTCGCGTCGGCGGTACTGGCCAGGTTGCCGGCGCCGTTGTAGGTGAACAGCGACTTGTTGGACTGGGCGTCCGTGGCGCTGGAGGGCTGGTACGCGGCGGTCGGGTTGGTACCGGTCGCGCTGTTGCCGTAGGCGATGGACGTTGCCGCCCCGGACGGCTGGGTCACCCCGGTCAGCGACTCACCACTGTTCACCGAGGTGCTGTACCCGTACGTCGTGGTACCGCTCGCGGTGGTCTGCGAGGCCACGTCGGAGAAGCTGGTGTACGTGTCGGACCGGCTGCGGCTGCCCTGGTCCACCGTGTTGGTGACCCGCTTCGCGCTGTTCACCGTGTAGGTGATGTGGGGTACCGCGCTGACCGCCTGCGCCTGGTCGGTGGTCGGGTTGGCGACCAGCGTCTGCGTACCGGACGGGTAGGCGAAGCGTGTCGTCGGCCCGGTACCGGCGGTCAGGTCGGTGACCCGGCGCACGGAGGTGACCCGGTGCGTGCTGTCGTACCCGATGATCACCTTCTCGGTGGCCGAGTTGGTCGCGTCCGTCATCGTGACGGCGGTGATGTTGCCGGAGCCGTCGTAGCTGAACACGCTGTTCCGGCCGGACGCAGCGGTGATCTTGGTGACCGCGCCGCCGGTGTAGGCGTAGCTGATCGTCCGGGTGAAGTCGCCGGTCACCGCGTAGCTGGTGATGTGGCAGGACGCGTCGGTCGACACCGTGGCGGTACGCGCTCCGGTGGTACCGCGGCTGCCCACCACCTTCGTCGACTGGCCCGGTGCCCCGTAGCTGAAGTCGGTGAGGTTGCCGTTGCGGTCGGCCACCTTGTCCGGCCGGCCGTCGGTGGTGAAGTAGGTCTTCTGGCCGCTGTCGTGAGCTGTCAGCTCCCAGCCGCCGGAGGTCTTCACCAGCGTCGCCTTGAACTCGCTCGGGGAGGTGTACGAGGTGGAGCCGCTCGGGGTGAACACGCCCGAGACACCACCGGGGGCGAGGTAGGTGACGGAGCCGTCGCTGGCGGGGTAGAGCCGCACGTCGACGCCGGTGGCGGTACGCCAGCCCGGGCCGAAGGCGCCGGCCTGTACGCCGCTGCCGACCAGCAGGCTGTTGTAGACCGCGCCGACCGTCACGTCCGAGGTGGCCCCGGGCAGGATCAGGTCGGTCGAGGTGAGCAGGGCGTTCCCGGAGCCGACGTTGACCTGGAGCAGCAGCTTGTCGGTGAGCGGGAAGTTGGTGAAGGTGGCGCTGCGCGCCGGGCCGGTACCGGCCGGGACGCTGGGTCGGGCGCTGCCCGCTGTCGGGCAGGTGCCGGATGACGGCGTGATGGACGGGGTGGGAGTGGGGCTGCCCGTGGGGTTGGGACTGCCGGTGCCGCTCGCCAGCGGGTGCGGCACGGCCGGGGTGGCGCCGTAGGCGACGAGCGGTATGGACGCGGTGATGGCGGTGGTGGCCACGCCGACGACGAGCGCCAGGCGTAAGCGGGTGACGCGGTACATCGAACCTCCGGATAGGGACGATCAGTGATCCGTCCGTACACGGTGATTGACGGTGCGTGATTCGTGGGGGCGGCCGGCAAGATTCGGAATCTTGTTGAAAGTCGGGCGCTATAAGTAGCGATATTCGAATGTACGGATAGAATCGCCCGCCCCGTTACCGGCTGGCGTACTCCCCGAGGCCGCGTTCCAGCATGTCAAAGGCGGTCTCCGCAGCCGCCTTGGCGTGCGGGTACCACTCGTCCGCACTGGTCCCGGTGGCCAACTCGCGCCGGTTCTCCATCACCAACGCGAACTGCACGCCCATCAGCTGGGCAGCGGCCAGCCGCGGTCGCAGGTCGCCCGGGTCGGCCGCGGTCGTTTCGGCCAGCGCCACGGCGAGCGCGTCCTGGCTGCGCGCGGTGAAGTGCAGGATCCGTACCAGCAGCGCGGGCGTCTCCTCGACCAGCCGGATCAGCGAGAGTACCGCCAGGTTGTCGTTGAGCCCGGTGATCGCGTCCCGCTCGACGAGCCGGGCGAGGAAGTGCGCCCGCAGCGCCGCCACCGCCGACTGCCCGGGCTGCCGGGCGCGTACCACCCGCGCCGGTTCGTCGATGTGTTCGTCCATCGGCGCGACCACGATGTCTTCCTTGGTGGGGAAGTAGTTGAAGACGGTCATCTTGGAGACGTTGGCGGCGGCCGCGATCTCGGCGACCGACACGTTCTCGAAGCCGCGCTGCAGGAACAGCTCGACGGCCGCGTGCCAGAGCTGGCGCCGGGTCTCGGCCTTCTTCCGCTCGCGCAGCCCTTGCGTCATGAAGTCACCTTACCAGGCCTAAAAATAGACTCAACAAAAACCTTGACTGAGTAAAGCTAACGCTGCCATGGTGGAGCGCATGACCGAGACCCACCGCATGACCCGGACCCACCGCATGACCGGGACCCACCGCATGACCGAGACCCAGAAGAAACTCGCCGGGCTGGCCGGCCTGCTCACGATCATCCTGGCCATCCTCGACCAGTACATCGTCACGTCGGCGGCGGTACCGATCGTGCGTGACCTGGACCCGCGCAACGGCGTGGCCGCGCTGCCCTGGTTGATCACCGGGTACGGGCTGGCCGCCACGGCCGCCCTGCCGCTCTACGGAAAGCTCTGCGACGTGTACGGCGTCCGGCGCGTCTTCCTCTTCGCGGTCACCGTGTTCCTGGTTGGTTCGGTGCTCTGTGGCGCCGCCCAGAACATGCCGGAGCTGATCGGCTTCCGGGCGCTGCAGGGCATCGGCGGGGGTGGCCTGATGAGCGTCACGCTGATCATGCTGGCGCAGCTCAGTACCGCCGAGGAGCGGGCGAGCAAGGGCGGCGTCGGTGGCATCGTGGCCGGCCTGGCTCTGGTGGCCGGCCCGCTGATCGGTGGGCTCTTCGTCGACCACCTGAGCTGGCGCTGGATCTTCTACGTGAACCTGCCGCTGGGGGTACTCGTCCTGGTGGTTGCCGCGCTGGTCCTGCACCTACCTGCGCAGCATGAGCGGCGGAGCATCGACTACCCCGGTGCCGCGCTCGCCGCCGGCTTCGCGGTCACCCTCTCGCTGCTGCTGGAGTGGGGTGGCCAGCGGTACCCGTGGGCGTCGCCCGCATGTCTCGGCCTGGCGGTCACCGCGCTGGCCCTGCTCGCCGCGTTCCTGTGGCGGGAGGCGACCGCGGCCGAGCCGATCCTGCCGCTGCGGCTGTTCGCCAACCGGGAGATCGCCCTCGCCCTGCCGGCGCAGGGGCTGGTGGCGGTCGCGATGACCGGCGCGATCGTCTACGTGATGACGTATCTGCAGGCCGCGCGCGGGGTACCGGCCAGCCACGCCGGGCTCTACCTCATCCCGATGGCGATCGGGATGACCGGGGCGGGCACCGTCGCGGGCAAGCTGATCGCCCGGGGCGCGTCGATCGTGACTTTCATGATCACTGGTACCGCCCTGGGCGCACTCGCCCTCGCGCTGCTCGGCCTGTTGCGTACCGACTCCGGTACGCCACTGCTGGCAACCGCGCTGTTCGTGTACGGGCTGGGGCTGGGCCAGGTGATCGGGGTACTCGTGATGGTGGTGCAGAACGCCGCCCCGGCGCATCAGCTCGGCGTGGCCACCACGGCACTACGGCTGTTCCAGACCCTGGGTGGGGCGCTCGGCGCTGCGGTCTTCGGTGCCGTGCTCAGTCACGCGTTTGCCAGCCGGTACCCAGCCGCCGGGCACGCGGGCGTCGCGGCGCTGTCCCGGGTACCCGCCGCCGACCAGGCACGGGCACTTGCCGCTTTCGTGCACTCGCTCGACGTGGTGTTCCTGTGCGCCGGGGCGACGATGGCGCTGGCGACCGTACTCGCCGCGCTGCTGCGTACCCGCCGGGTCGCCACGCCACCTCTCGGGGCCGATCCGGGCGGGGAACTGGCGGCGGTACCGGGCTGACATGGGACGGGCCGAGATGGGGCATGCTGGACGGCGTGCGTACACCGTGGATCGTGGGGGTATCCGGAGCTTCGGGTACCCCCTATGCCGCCGCCGTACTCGGTGCGCTCTTCGACGCCGGCGAGCCGGTCGACCTGGTGGTGTCCCGGGCGGCCCGACTGACCATTCTGGACGAGACCGGGATCTCCTTCCGGGACGCGCACTGGAAGGACGATCTGGCCGAGTGGCTCGGGCGTTCGCTCGGCGACGTGGCCTACTGGCCGGCCGGCGACCTGGCGGCCGGGCCGAGCAGCGGGTCGTACCCGGCGCGCGGAATGCTGGTCGTCCCGGCGAGTACCGCCGCGTGTGCCGGGATCGCGCTGGGGCTGTCGAAGGACCTGCTGCAGCGGGCCGCCGACGTGAACCTCAAGGAGCACCGGCCGGTGGTGGTCTGCCCGCGTGAGACGCCGGTCTCCCGCAGCCACCTGCAGCACCTGCTGGCCCTGGTCGACGCCGGTGCCGTGGTACTCCCGGCGAGCCCCGGCTTCTACTCGGCTGGCGCCCGCGCCACTGCGGCACAGCTGGTCGACTTCGTGGCTGGCAAGGTACTCGACGCGGTGGGCGTACCCCACGATCTTTATCGGCGCTGGTCCGGCCGGTAAATGAGCTTGGGTCGGTAAGCGAGCTGGGCCGGCCACCGAGCCGCAGCTCAGCGACCGGCCCAGGCCGGGAAATCAGTGCCGGACGCCGCCCCCGTTGGGGTGGTGGCTCCCGGCGTTCGGCGGGTGGGCGGCGTTCTCCGGCTCGATCAGCCCTTCGCCCTCCAGCAGCGCGCGTACCTCCGACTCGCGGAACCGGCGGTGCCCGCCCGGTGTCCGGATACTGCCGATCCGGCCGGCCGCTGCCCAGCGGGTGACGGTCTTCGGGTCAACGCGGAATAGCGCGGCCACTTCGCCTGGTGTCAACAGACGGTCTCCCGTGTCCACGACCCCCTCCTCGCGTCGACAGCCGACCGGAGCACGCGTAATTGCAGGCTCGGCCGGGGTTTGGGACGTAAACCCATTAAACAGGTGCCAGTCCGTAGTGTCCCGGTATTGGAAAAATGATCCAACTTGGGGAATTTGGCCCATATTATACGTGAAGCTGGCTCATCTCCGCCGGGTTCTGCAAGCATGATCGCGATCTTCAACGGAAAAGTGAAGCCCTTTCGCCTACCTGCTGTCCGCGAGTTCGCCGGGCAGCCGCACTAGCGTCAACAGACATGACGGGCACCGCGATGGACGAGGTCGAACACGGCTCTCAGATGGTGGGCCACAGTGATGAGGTCGAGCACTGCGACGATGCTGAGCGCGGCTGGCTGCGCGAGGCGGTGGCGATCGTCGAGGCCGATGCGAACCGGTCTGCCGACACCCACCTGCTGCTGTTCCCACTACCGCCGGCCTGGGGCGTCGATCTCTACCTGAAGGACGAGTCGGTACACCCGACCGGGTCGCTCAAGCACCGGCTGGCCCGCAGCCTGTTCCTGTACGCCCTGTGCAACGGCTGGATCCGCCCGGGTACCACCGTGGTGGAGGCCTCCTCCGGCTCGACAGCCGTCTCCGAGGCGTACTTCGCCCGCCTGCTCGGGCTGCCGTTCGTGGCCGTGATGCCCAAGTCCACCTCGCCCGAGAAGATCGCGCTGATCGAGTTCCACGGCGGCAGCTGCCACCTGGTGGGCTCGGCCGGCGAGGTGGTACCCGCCGCACGCGAGCTGGCCGCCGCCGAACACGGCCACTTCATGGACCAGTTCACCTACGCGGAGCGGGCCACGGATTGGCGTGGTAACAACAACATCGCCGAGTCGATCTTCGCCCAGCTGGCCCTGGAGCGGCACCCCGAACCGGCCTGGGTGGTGGTCGGGGCGGGTACCGGCGGCACCTCGGCGACCATCGGCCGGTTCCTGCGGTACCGCCGGATGTGTACCAAGCTCTGCGTGGTCGACCCGGAGGGCTCGGCGTTCTTCCCGGCCTGGGCGTACGGCGACACCGGCGCGGTCACGGCCGGCTCGCGGATCGAGGGCATCGGCCGGCCCCGGGTCGAGCCGTCCTTCCAGCCGTCGGTGGTGGACCGGATGATCCGGGTACCCGATGCCGGCTCGGTGGCCGCGATGCGGGTGGCCACCCGGCTGCTCGGGCGCAGTGCGGGCGGCTCCACCGGTACCAACCTGTGGGGGGCCTTCTCGTTGATCGCCGGGATGCTCGAGGCCGGGCAGCGGGGCTCCGTGGTGACCCTGCTGTGCGACGGCGGCGAGCGGTACGCCGGCACCTACTACTCCGACGCGTGGGTGGCCGAGGCCGGCCTGGACCTGGCCCCGGCACTCGCCACAGTGGACACGTTCCTCGCCACCGGGCACTGGCCGGCACACTGATCCCGCCCGGCCGGTGACCCGCCGGGCGGGAGCGGTGCCGCGCAGTCAGGCGGGGACCGGAACGGCCTGCGGGGCGTCCGCCGTGACCGGAGCGGGAGCCGGACTCCACAGCGCCCGGAAGATCCCCACGAAGCCGGCGCCGATGAGTACCGCCGTTGCCACCGAGCCGTGGTGCCCGGACGGGACCACCGTCTCGACGACCATGCCCGCGAAGATCACCAGCGGTACCCACCAGCCGGTCAGCCGTGCCCGCCACAGGCCGAGGGCGAGCAGGATCAGGCCCAGGTGACCGAGCAGGATGAACACCACGGTGACGAGCGAGGCCGGCCGCGAGCCGAAGGTGTTCCAGGCATCCAACATGTTCGCCCGGTCGGGTTCGCCGGCGAGTACCGCCATCATCAGCGAGAACATGCCGGCCATGCTGTCGGCCACGAAACCCGCGGCCGCGAGCAGCGCTCCGGTCGTGGCCAGCCGCCGGCCACGCCGCCCGTCGACCAGGGCCAGCGTGGCGACGAGTGCGGGTACGGCCACCGCGAAGCACACAGCCATCAGCGAGGCGGCCAGTTGCCAGGCGCCGTTGTGGGCTGCCGCGCTGGTGAACGCGGCGCCGGTGTCCTCCGGGTTGGTCGGCCAGATGATCGCCCAGGCCAGCGCGAGGGGTACCCAGGCGAGCAGGCACAGTGCCGCGAGGCGGCGTCGGGTACTCGGGTTCATGACGGGTCCTTTCGGTACGGATGGTGGTGGGTACCCCGCCAAGACTCGGTCGGTCGTGCCCGCGCGTCGTCAGTCCAGCGACGACCGGGCGTACCCCCAGCGGTGGATCCCGCCGTCGGCGTGGACGGCTAGATTTCGGCCATGCGGATTTCCCGGGCCACAGTGCTGGATACCCTGCTGGCGGCCGGTTTCGCCGGGCTCGGCGGGTGGGAGGCGCTGGCCAAGCCGGACATACCCGGCCCGCCGCCGTACACCGCGGTCACCGCGGCGCTGGGCGCGCTGGCACTGGTGTGGCGGCGCCGGTACCCCCGGGCGGTCCTGGTGGCGGTGGCCGCCGTCGGAGTGGCACCCCACCTGGTCACCGGCGCCGAGCCGGCGTTCTACGGGTTCCTGCTGCCGTTCCTGGTGGCCGCGTACACCGCGTCGGCGCGGTTGCCACAGCGCCGGTCGCTGCTGGTACCGGTGGTCGGGTTGGCGGTCTTCGCGGCGCTGGCCGCCCGCGGTCGGGAGTTCCGCAGCCTCAACCAGGTGTTGATCATCGCGCTCGCGCTCGGCGCGGCGTACGGCGTCGGCCGGGTGGTCCGGCTCTTCCGCGACCGGGCCGAGCACGCCGTTGCCGTGGCTGAGCTGCTGCGCCGGGAGCAGGACCTGCGCGCCCGGGAGGCGGTCGCCGCCGAGCACGAGCGGCTGGCCCGGGAACTGCACGACGCGATCACCCACGAGGTCTCCGTCATGGTGATCCAGGCCGGCGCCGCCGAACGGATGCTGGACCACGACGGCGAGCAGGCGCGGGCGTCGCTGCGCGCGGTCCAGGAGGCCGGCCGGCGTACCGTCGGCGAGCTGTCGCTCATGCTCGGCCTGCTGCATGGTGACGAAGCACCGCCAACCGCGCCCGGCCTCGGCGGGATACCCGAGCTGGTGGCGCGGGTGGCGGCGGCCGGGCTGGCGGTACGGCTGCGCGAGTCGGGCAGCGCGCCGCAGCTGCCCGGACCGGTCGGGCTGTGCGCCTACCGGGTGGTCCAGGAGGCCCTCACCAACGTGCTCAAACACACCCGGGGCGCGCGGGTTTCGGTGAGCGTCGACTACGGCGGCGGGTCGGTGGCGGTGCGGGTGTGCGATGACGGGGGTACCGGCGTGCGGCCGGCCCAGTCCAGCGGTGGGCGCGGGCTCGCCGGGCTCGCGGAGCGGGTACGCGCGTTCGGCGGGCAGTTCCAGGCCGGTACCGACGGGTCGGGCTTCGCCGTCGCCGCCAGCCTGCCGCTGGTACGGGAGCCGGCGTGATCCGGGTACTCATCGCCGACGACCAGACCCTCGTACGCCACGGCCTGCGACTGATCCTCGCCACCGAACCCGACATCGACGTGGTCGCCGAGGCACGTGACGGGCAGGAGGCGCTGACCCGGATCGCCGAGTCCGCGCCCGACGTGGCGCTCATGGACATCCGGATGCCGGTACTCGACGGGGTGGCCACCACCCGGCAACTGGCCCAGGCCGGGTCGGCGACGCGGGTACTGGTGCTGACCACGTTCGGTGGCGAGCAGTTCGTGTACGCCGCGCTACGCGCCGGGGCCAGTGGCTTCCTGCTGAAAACGGCGCCGCCCGAGCGGCTGGTGGCAGCCATCCGTACCGTGGCGGCCGGCGACGCGCTGCTCGACCCGAGCGTCACCCGGCGACTCATCGAGGGGTACGTGCGCCAGCCGCCGCCCGGTGAGCAGCGCCCGTCCCGCCTCACCGGCCTCACCGACCGGGAGGTGGAGGTGCTGCGCCTGGTGGCGCGCGGCCGGGCGAACCCGGAGATCGCCACCGACCTGCACATCTCCGAGGCCACGGTGAAGACCTACATCGGGCGCATCCTGGCCAAGCTGGATCTGCGGGACCGGGCCCAGATGGTGGTGGCCGCGTACGAGAGCGGCCTGGTCCGGGCGGGTACCGGCTAGGCGCGCTCGGCCAGGCCCGGGTAGGCCAGCACGTAGCCCTGCGGGTCGAGGGTGAGATCAGCCCGGAAGGTACCGCTGGCGTAGCGCATCGAGTCCGGCCCGAGCACCGTGTACGACTGCTGCGCCGCCACCACCGTCAACGACGGCACGAGTACCCACGCCGCGGTGATCGTGGCGCTCTCCCCGACCGGCGCGCCGAGCAGGCCGAGCCGGCGGATCGGCAGCGTGTTGGTCAGTGGTGAGAAGCCCAGATCCAGGTCGAGTGCCGGGGTGAGGGTGTCCGGGTCGTCAACGCCGGGCAGCAGCAGCCGGGCCCGGCCGGCCGCGACCAGCGCCCGGTCCAGGTCGCCCTGCTCGCCCGCGGTCACCCGCCAGCGGCCGCCGGCGCGCTCCAGGCTGACCCGGCGGATCCAGCCGTCGCCTTCGGCGCTGGCGGTCAGCTTCGCGCTGACCCACGCCTCGTCGGTCTGCACCTCGTAGCGCAGCGTGTACGGCACCGGCGCCGCGGCCACGATGGTGCCGTGCGCGCGTAGCCCGCGCGCGTCGTCGACGAGGGCGTGTTCGGCGCCGGCGGTGTCGAGCCGCCGCCACACCAGCGATCGGGAAGCCATGCGTCCAGTAGACCGCGTCCGGGTCTCAGCGGCGCGCCGCACAAGCGGAAAACGCGGAACGGCGCGCCCCCAGATCGGGAGCGCGCCGGTCGGCGTGCGGTGAAGGTGTTGCGGTAACTCAGTAGTAGCGCTTGGCGCCGGCGTGCCGGTTGGCCGGGTGACCCGAGCCCGAGCGCGGGGCGGGCCGGCCGGTGCGCGGCGGGCGGGACGGTGCGGACGGCTCGAACACCCGGACGGGTACGCCGCTGGGCTCCTGCGCGCCGGTGACCTTGGCGAGGTCCGGCCCGTCCGGGCGTACCTGGGTCCGCTCGGCCTTCACGCCGGCCTTCTCCAGGAGCGCGAAGGTACCGGCCCGCTGGCGCGGCAGTACCAGGGTGACCACGGTGCCCGCCTCGCCGGCCCGCGCTGTCCGCCCGGCCCGGTGCAGGTAGTCCTTGGGGTCCTTGGGCGGGTCGATGTGTACGACCAGCGACACGCCGTCGACGTGGATACCGCGCGCGGCGACATCCGTGGCGACCAGTACGTCGAAGCGCCCCTCACGGAACTCGGCCAGCGTGCGGGTACGCACCGCCTGGCTCTTGCCGCCGTGCAGCGCCCCGGCGCGTACGCCCACCTCGGCGAGCTGCCCGACGAGCCGGTCGACGGCGAGCTGGGTACGCACGAACATGATCGTGCGGCCCTTGCGCGCGCCGATGCGGGCGATGATCTCGAGCTTCTCCCGCGGCGGGATCAGCAGCAGGTGGTGATCCATCGTGGTCACGTTGGCCTGGGCCGAGTCGGTCTCGTGCAGCGCCGGGTCGGTCATGAACTTGCTGACCAGCGCGTCCACGTCGCCGTCCAGGGTGGCCGAGAAGAGCAGCCGCTGGCCGACCGCCGGGGTCTGCTCCAGCAGCGCCACGACGTCGGGCATGAAGCCCATGTCGCACATCTGGTCGGCCTCGTCGACCACGGTGATCTCCACCCGGTCGAGCGAGCAGGTACCGCGCTCGATCAGGTCGGCCAGCCGCCCCGGGGTGGCGACCATGATGTCCACGCCCCGGCGCAGGTCCCGGATCTGGTTGTCGTAGGAGGTGCCGCCGACCGCGGTACGGCTGTAGAGGCCGAGTGCCTTGGTCAGCGGTACCAGCGCGTCGTTGACCTGCATGGCCAGCTCGCGGGTGGGTACCAGGATCAGGCCCTTGGGGTGGTGCGGCGCGGCCTTGCCGGAGGCGGCCAGCCGGACCAGCAGCGGTAGCCCGAAGGCGAGCGTCTTGCCGGAGCCGGTCTGCCCCCGGCCGAGTACGTCGCGGCCGGCGAGTGCGTCCGGGATGGTCGCGATCTGGATCGGGAACGGCTCGTTGATGTCCTGGCGGGACAGCGCGCGAACCAGGTTCGCGGGTACCCCGAGCCCGGCGAAGCCGAGGCTCTCGGGAGCGCTGTCAGCGCCGGTCCCGGCGCTGGTCCCGGCGTTGTCAGTGGTGGCGCCAGCGGGGGCGCCGAGGCCGTCGAGGACCGACGGGAAGGACGAAGGATCGGTGTACGGTGCAGCGGGCAGCGTCATCTGTTTAGCGAAATACCTTCCGGGTGGGGCGCGTCTTCGCTGCTCACGCCACGTCCCCCCGCATATGGAGGGGAGAAGCGGCAAACCCGGAAGAACGCCCGAGGCGCGCCTTTGGACAAAGCTACGCGCCTGGCAAATAGAAACTGTGACTAGTGTACGGGATAGCCAGCCACGATCCGGCGAACGGTGTCCGGGGTCACCAGCTGGCGTCGGCATTACCCGTGACGCATGGGACGGAAGGGGCGGCTGTGGCCAATCCGCTCCTCGCGTACTCGCCGGTCCAGCTCCGGCAGCGGCGCAGCCTCAAGTGGCACGAGTACGACCCGGACGTACTGCCGGTGTGGATCGCCGAGATGGACACGCCGCTGG
This sequence comes from uncultured Actinomycetota bacterium, assembly GCA_963850915.1. Classification (GTDB taxonomy): domain Bacteria; phylum Actinomycetota; class Actinomycetes; order Mycobacteriales; family Micromonosporaceae; genus CAVTWH01. The sequence continues at coordinate 283,350 of CAWKND010000012.1, read as the reverse complement.
CGGAGCCAATCCGCGCCGTACTCGCCGAGGCGGTGGCGAACGGGGATACCGGATACCCCTACCTGGGTGGGCTGACCGAGGCGTACGCCGACTTCGCCGCCGCGCGCTTCGGCTGGCGCCCCGAACCGGCCGCGATGAACCTGGTCGCCGACGTGATGCAGGGCGTGGTGGCGATCCTGGAGGCGATCACCCGGCCGGGTGCGAAGGTGGTCGTCACCACGCCGGTCTACCCGCCGTTCTTCGCGTTCCTGGCCGACATCGGGCGGGAGGTGGTGCCGGTGCCGATAGGCCCCGACTTCCGGCTGGATCCGGTCGCGCTGGAGGAGGCGTTCGCCGCCGGCGCCGACGTGCTGCTGCTGTGCAACCCACACAATCCCACCGGTACCGTGTGGAGCCGCGCCGAGCTGCTCGTGGTCGCGGTACTCGCGGAGCGGTACGGGGTACGGGTGGTGGTGGACGAGATCCACTCGCCGCTGGTGTACCCGGGGGTGGTACACACGCCGTTTCTCAGCCTCGACGCACCCGCCGCCCGGCGCGCATTCGCCCTGGTCTCGGCGTCCAAGGCGTGGAACCTCGCGGGGCTCAAAGCCGCACTGATCGTCAGCGGCCCGGACGCGCTCGCCGACCGCGACCGGTTCTCGCCGACCGTCCCGTTCGCCGCCGGCATCTTCGGGGTACTCGCCGCCGAGGCGGCGTTCCGTGCCGGTACCCCCTGGCTGGACGAGCTGCTCGTCGGGCTGGACCACAACCGCCGGCTACTGGGCGAGCTGCTCGCCAAGGAGCTGCCCGAGGTCGGGTACCGCCTCCCCGAAGCCACCTACCTCGCCTGGCTGGACTGCCGGGCGCTCGGGCTCGGCGACGACCCGGCGGCGGTCTTCCTGGAGCGCGGTCGGGTCGCGGTGAACTCGGGCCCGACCTTCGGTACGCCCGGCCGCGGCTTCGTCCGGCTCAACTTCGCCACCCACCCCGACCTGCTCGTCGAGGCGGTACACCGGCTCGCCATCAGCCGACCGCTGTAGCCGCACGTCGCCCCGCTCCAGCCGCACGTCGCGCTCCACTCGGCAGCGCGCGTGATCACGTAAGAAAGGTGTTGTCATAGCAACACTTTTCTTACGTGATCATGAAACTGCCCGTGGGCTCGCCGCCTACAGCACGCCGGTGAGGAACAGGGCCGCGCCAATCAGAGTGAGGATGACCAGCGCGCCGAGCACGCCGAGTGCGATCTTGACGCCGTGCCGGCCGTGGCCGTCGCCGCGCCTCGGGTCCGGGTGTCCCTGACGGAGGATGTGCCCGGTCAGCGAGCCGGTACCGGGATCGAGCGCATCGCCCGTCACGTTACCTGCCCCCTCCTGCTGACCGGGCCACAGCTGCCCCGGCGGGACGTCCTCCCCCGCGCTGGACCTACTGCCGTAGACGGTGCCGGGCGGAGCTGAGCTGCGTGTCCACTCGGGTGCCGGGGTACCGGCCGCCGGTTGGCCGCCGGCCTGCGGGTACCCGCCCTGGTGCCCGTCGGCGGGTGGATCGCCCGGCTGCTGACCGCCCGGGTGCCAGCCGACCTGCGGTGGCCCCGACTGCTGGCTCCCCGGCTGCTGGTTCCACGGCTGCTGGTTCCACGGCTGCTGGTTCCACGGCTGGCCGCCGGGCTGCTGGTCGGTCGGCCGGGCTGGGCCGGGCTGCTGGGCAGGGTCTGGCTGCTGTGCGCCCGGTTGCCACGGTGGGGGTGGCGGGCCTGGTTGCCACGGCGGCTGCGCGGCTCCGGGTGGCTGTGCCTGTGCCGGTGGCTGCCAGGCGCTGGGCGGCGCGGCCGGTACCTGCGGCGACTGGTACGCGGCGGGCGGTGGCGGGTACGCGGGGGGCTGGAATGCCGCCGGCGCACCGGGCTGGTACTCGCCGGGGGGCGGGTACTCGGCAGCCGGTGGTGGCGGGTACTGGCCGGGGAACGCGGGGTAGCCGCCAGCCGCCTGTGCCGGTGCGGGCGGAGGTGGTGGCGGACCCACGGGCGGCGCGGCGGGTGGGATGGGCTCAGCCGGAAGGGGCGCCGGTCCGGGCGGTGGGTACGGGCCGCCGGAGGTCGGTGCCGATGGCGGTGACTGGTAGCTGGTACCGGTCGGGTTGGTCGCCGGTGGCCAGGACGGCAGCGCGGCGGCGGGTACGACCGGCGGACCGGCTGCGGCCGGCTGACTCGGCGACGGCGGGTAGCCGGGCGCTCCGCCAGGGGGCGGGTAGCTGGATGCGGCGCCGGGCGGCGGGTAGCCGGGTGCGGGCGGGTAGGGGTACTGGCCGGCGGGTGGGTAGCCGGGCGCCTGCGGCGGCGGGAACGGGGGTACCGGGCTGGGCGGTGGCGGCGGGACCGGCGGAGCGGGTGGCGTCGGCGGTGGTGGCGGGAACGGCGTCGGCAGCGGCTCCGGTGCGGGGGGAGCCGGTGGGACAGGAGGCATCGGGGGTACCGGTGGCTCGGGCGGTTCGGGCAGCGGTGCCGAGCTGTCCACGCCGAGCGAGCGGTACACACCTGCGCCGGGCGTACCGGAGCGGGCTGCGAGGATCGCCGCCACTTCAGCCGCGCTCACCGGGGTACCCGGCACGCTGACCGAGGCACGGGCGCTGCCTGCGGGTACCCCCATGGGCTCCGCGGCGGGCAGCGGGCCGGCACCGCTGACCGGGCGTGCCGGTCCCGCATCGCTGACCGGCTGGACCGCGGCCGCGCTGGAGACCGCGCCGTAGCCACCGCCCGAGGTCGGGTTGACTGCGGGTACCGGGGCGCCAGGAGCCGGACGATTCGGCGAAAAGTCGGGGATAACGGCTGGGCGCTCGGCGGCATCCGCGCCGTACCCGGGTGCGCCGGCGGACGGTGGCTCGCCGAACGACGGGGCCTCGGCGCCGGACGACGGGCCACCGGCTGGTTCGGCGGGCGTGCCGGAGCCGGGCTCGGCGTTCTCCTCCTCCAGCCAGGGCTGGGCGAACGCGGCCCAGGCCGACTCGGCGCCGTTACGGGGGCGCCGGAACGGCGCGTCGGTACCCGCGCGCTGGGCGGGGATCGCGCCACTGACCAGGGAATCCGGCAACACGCTGCTGGCGGCCGGCGCGGGCGGCGCAGAGCCGGGCTGGTCGTCGTCGATGAAGGTGCCGGAGCGGTAGGTACTTCCGGCGGTACGCAGCGGCTTCAGGTCGGCTGGCGGCTCCGCGACGGCCTGCGGTACCGCCACCCGGGCGACCGCTCCGGAGCTGGCCGGCGCTGCGGGCCCGGCATTGGCCGACTCCTGAACACTGGCCGACTCTGAACACTGGCCGGCTCTTGACGGCTCGCCGGCTCTTGAAGGCTCGCGGGCTCCTGGCGGTTGGCCGGCCGGTGAGCGGCTGCCGGAACCGGGCTCATCGGCTCGGCGGGCGTGTCGGGGGTGGCCGCGCTCGCATACGGCGGGCTCCACAGGTTGGTGGCGGGCGCGCTGCTGGCGGGCAGGTCGGGAGCGGCTGGTGGCCGGGTGGGCGAGCCCCACACGTCCCGCGCCTCGGCCGGCTCGGCCGGAGAGCCGTAGACCGCGGCTTTCGGCGGCTCGAAGCCCCCTGCCGGGGCGCCGAACCCGGACGCCCAGGGCGCCTCGACGGCGGGCGGCACAGCCTCGGATCCAGACGCCCGCGGCGACTCGAACACGGGCGGCGGCTCGAACGCGGGCGGCGGCTCGAACGCGGACGCCCGGGGCGGCTCGAATGCTGGTGGTGGCTCGAAGGCGGACGGGCGCGGTGGCTCGAATGCCAACGGTGCGGCGTCGAACCTGGACGGCGGGGGTGGCTCGAACGCCGACGGTGCCGGAGCGTCGAACGGCGCCGGGCTCGGCGGCTCGAATGCCGACGGAGCGTCGAATCCGGATGCCCGGGGCGGCTCGAACGGCGACGATGCCCGAGCGTCTGACGGCGCCGGGCTGGGCGGTTCGACGGCCGACGGCGGCGCGGGCTCCGCCGCGTCCGGCCGGGGGTAGGCGGGTGGTGGGGGTGGCGTGGGCGACCAGCCGAAATTGGCGGCGGACGGGGCGAACCCGCCGTCAGAAGGCCGGTCGGCCGTGGCTCGCTGGTCAAAGCGCGAGGCGGCCGGGCGGTCGTACCCGGGGGTTGCGGGCTGGTCGTAGCCGCCCGAGGACGGGCGCCCGAACGCGCCGGAAAGGTCGCTGGCCGGCCGCTCCGCGGGTGGTGGGTACGCGGCGGGCGCCGGGCGCTCGAAAACCGGGCGTACCGGCGGTACGGCGAACGGCGAGGCACTGGGCGGCGCGAACGGCGCGGGCGGCGGCTCGAACTCGGCCGACCGGGACCGGCCGAAGTCGGGCGCCGAGTCTCCTGGCGGGAACGAGTCTGCCGGTGGGAACTCGTCTGCTGGCGGGAACGAGGCGGACGGACGGCGCTGGGGCAGCGGCGGTACCGGCACTACCGGGGGTGGGGGTACCGGGTCGAACAGCGGCCCGGCGCCGCTGGCCCAGAGTGCGCCGGTCGCGGGTGGCGCCGGCATCTCGAAGGGCTCGTCGTCAGAGTCGCCGTCGCCCGGGTAGTCGCCCGGGTAGTCGGGCAGTTCAGCTCCGACCGGCGGGGGCTCGGGCAGCGGCGGCAGGTCGTCCGGACCGTACCCGTCGGGCGGTACCGCTCCGGGTGGCCCGGCAGCGGCCGGCACCTCACGGTAGCGGGAGCTGTCGTCCATGCCGCCTCCAACGCGTGCTGTTTCGGTTCGCCGTTCACCGTGCCACATTCCGTCCAGACAGCACAGTGCGGGGAGCGCCAGACAGCACGGCTTCCGGCGTGGTCAGCGCGCGTGTGCGTGGCGGTACCCATGGCTGGAAACCTTGGCGCACAACGGCTCGCACCGTATCGATACGCCTCGGGGTCAGCCGGACGCGGAGGGTGAGGCAGCCGGACTGGTCGATTTACCCGCGCTGGCCGACTTGCTCACCGCTGGCGTCGGCGTCGGCGAACCACCGGCCGGTACGTTCGGCGTCGCCGGTGGGGTGGTGGGCGGCGCGCTCGGCGACGGGGAGCCGGACTGCGACGGCGTCGGTGACGCGGAGCCCGAGGGCGACGGCGACCCGGAGCCGGACGGCGACGGCGACGGCGACGCGGACCCGCTCGGACTGGGCGTTGGCGAGGCGGACGAGCCGGTCGGAGATGGCGTCGGGGAGGCGGTCGGGCCGGGTACCGCCGGGTAGACCCGGGCCGCGGAGAAGTACGCCGACCACCAGACCGGGGCGATCTTGACCGACTGTCCGAAGGTGGGCGCCTCGACCATCTGGTTGTTGCCGTAGTAGATGCCCACGTGCGAGACGGTGGTCCAGTCGGTCTGGCTGGTCGGGTTGAAGAAGATCAGGTCGCCGGGGAGCAGTTCGCTGGCCGGGATCGGGGTGAGCGCGTGCTGCTGGTCGCGGGCCACCCGGGGCAGGTTGGCGCCGACCGAGCGGTAGGCGGCGTAGACCAGGCCGGAGCAGTCGTACGAGTTCGGCCCCTCGGCGCCCCACACGTAGGGCTTGCCGAGCTGGTTGACCGCGAAGGCCAGCGCAGCCAGCGCCTTCGGGTTGGCGACCTGCCCCTTGATGTTGCTGCCGGCGGCGTACTGCCCGGCGAGCGCCGCACTGCGTGCCGCCTCCACCGCGTCGGCGGCGGCCGCTGCTGCCTGGTTGCGGGAGATCAGGTCGAGCAGGGCCGCATTGCGCTGGTCCCGGCCGGCTTTGAGGGTGTCCTGCTGAGCGGTCAGAGCCTGCGCGGTGAGCTGGGCGACGTGGTACGCGGCGAAGGTGACCTGCTCCTGTTGGGCGGCGGCGGCAGCGGCGGCGGCGAGTACCTTCGGGTCGGGCGGTGTGACCGGTACGACGCTGCCCAGGCCGGGGGCGAGTGCGCCGAGTCCACTGAGATCGTCGGAGAGCGTGTCCAGCGGCCCCATCGAGTCGGCGTCCTGGTAGGCCTGGCTGGCCGCGTTGGCGGCATCCTGCTGCGCCTTCACCGAGGCGGCCTGCGCGCTGCTCCACGCCGCGTACGCGTCGGCCATCGCCTGGTTGGCCGCCGCTATGTCGTCGTCCATCGCGTTGACCTGCTCGTTGAGCAGCGCGACAGCATTTCGTTCGGTGGTGATCTGGGCGGCCAGTGGACCGATGTCGGTGGCGACCGTGGTGGGGCTGGTGTCGGTACTGAACGGGACGGAGCCGGAGTCGGGGATGGTGGTACCCCCGCTGGGGCTGGCAGTCGCTACCGGCGCGGCCGGGACGGGCGCCGCCGGGGCGGCGTACGCCGGGCGGGGTACCAGCAGGCACACCACTGAGCACACGACAGCCACCACGACCGCCGGCCGGGTACGCACCGCCGTCGTTGCCCGCGATCCCCGAACGTCCATCGCTCTCCGTACCCTCGCTGTGCGCTCCTGCCCCACCGGCCTTTCTACGTCACTCGCGCAATACCTGCCACCCCCTGTAGCCCGACGGCGGGATGAACAAGGGGTCGACGTACCCTCGGGAGCAGGCGGGCACCCCCGCCGGTACGGAAAGGTGGCGGCGTGGACGCAGGTTTGAAGCGCGAACTGGAAGCCAAGGTCTACGCGGGCGAGCGGCTGACCCGGGCCGACGGCGAGGCCCTCTACACCAGCGACGACCTGGCCTGGCTGGGCCGGCTGGCCCACCACAAGCGCACCGAACTCAACGGCGACCGGGTGATGTTCAACGTCAACCGGCACCTCAACCTGACCAATGTCTGCTCCGCCTCCTGCGCGTACTGCTCCTTCCAGCGCAAGCCGGGCGAGAAGTCGGCGTACACGATGCGGGTCGAGGAGGCCGTCGCCAAGGCCCTGGAGATGCGCGACGAGCAGCTCACCGAACTGCACATCGTCAACGGCCTGCACCCGACGCTGCCGTGGAAGTACTACCCCCGGGTACTGCGCGAGCTGAAGGCCGCGCTGCCCGAGGTGTCGCTGAAGTGCTTCACCGCCACCGAGATCCAGTGGTTCGAGAAGATCTCCGGCCTGCCGGCCGACGAGATCCTGGACGAGCTGATGGATGCCGGCCTGGCCTCGCTGACCGGCGGCGGCGCGGAGATCTTCGACTGGGAGATCCGCGAGCAGATCGTCGACCACGCCACCCACTGGGAGGACTGGTCACGCATCCACCGGCTGGCACACAGCAAGGGCATGAAGACCCCGAGCACCATGCTGTACGGCCACATCGAGGAGCCCCGGCACCGGGTGGACCACGTACTGCGGCTGCGTGAGCTGCAGGACGAGACGGGCGGCTTCCAGGTCTTCATCCCGCTGCGCTACCAGCACGACTTCGTGGACGCGGCGGACGGCAAGGTACGCAACCGGATCCAGGCGAAGACCACGATGGCGGCGCCGGCCGAGTCACTGAAGACCTTCGCGGTGTCCCGGCTGCTCTTCGACAACGTGCCGCACGTGAAGTGCTTCTGGGTCATGCACGGGCTCTCGGTCGCCCAGTTGTCGCTGAACTTCGGCGTCGACGACCTGGACGGCTCGGTGGTCGAGTACAAGATCACGCATGACGCGGACGAGTACGGCACGCCGCACACCATGCACCGGGACGACCTGCTGAACCTGATCTGGGACGCCGGTTTCCAGCCGGTCGAGCGCAACACCCGGTACGAGGTCGTCCGCGAGTACGACCGCCCGACCCCGCTCGCCGAGCGGCGTGCGGAGCCCCAGCAGGTCTGGGCCTGACGACTCCCCGATGGCCCGCAACGACTCCTCCGCCGACCGCCCGCGCCGCGACGATCCGTCCCGCCCGGGCAACCCGGCCCGATCCGGCAATCCGGCCCGATCCGGAACCCGGCCCGATCCGGAACCGGCGCGCCGTGCCGAGCCGGCCGCTCCACCCGACGCCCAGCCAGGGGCGGCGTCGAACAAGCTGAAGTTCCCGCACCGGGACGCGGCCGGGCGGGTGGACACGCTGCCCGACCTGCTGGTCGGCGTGATCGTCTGGCTGGTGGCGGCGATGGCGATCCTGCTCGTGGTCGACGGGATCGGGGCGGCGCTCGGTACCGGCTTCGGGCACACCTCGGGATGGATCGCGGGGGTACTCGCGGTGTGGCTGTTCGCCGAGGAGTACCGGGCGTGGCGGCCGGTACCGGCCCGGGGGGCCGTGGCTATCCTCGCCGCGGTGGTCGGTGCCGCCATGGGGCTGGCCACCGCTGGGCTGATCAGCGCCCTGCCTAAGCTGGTCAGTGGGTTCGTCGGCGTCGCCGTGGCGGCGCTGGCCTACGCGATCCTGTGGTATTTCGGTGTCCGGTGGGTGGCCCGCCGCACCGGTGAGAGGTGACGACGGTGATTCCCCCGACGGTGAAGTACACGCTCGGCCGCGTCGGCCTGTTCGTGCTGGTGTTCGGGGCGCTGCTGCTGGTACCCGGAATTGGTCTCCTGGTGAAGTTGATGGTCGCCATCATCGCCTCGTTCGGGCTGCAGTTCCTGCTGCTCAAGAAGTGGCGGAACGAGATGATCGGCTACATCGACGGCTCGGTGGCCAAGTCGAAGGCGGAGAAGGCGAAGCTGCGTGCCGCTCTGGCCGGCGACGAGGACGACGACCGCAAATAACGGTCAGTCGGCCGTGACCTGGCCATTGGCGACCTCGATATGCCGGTTGGTGCGGACCGCGGCGAGCATCCGGCGATCGTGGGTGACCAGCAACAACGTTCCTGGGTACCCGTCCAGCGCCGCCTCCAGCTGCTCGATGGCGGGCAGGTCCAGGTGGTTCGTCGGCTCGTCGAGTACCAGCAGGTTGACGCCCCGACCCTGGAGCAGCGCGAGCGCCGCCCGGGTACGTTCGCCGGGCGACAGGGTGGCCGCCGAGCGCAGTACGTGCGCCGCCCGTAGCCCGAACTTCGCCAGCAGGGTACGCGCGGGCGCCGGCTCCAGCCCCGAGGCGGCGCAGAACGCGTCGATCAGTGCCTCGTCGCCGAGGAACAGCCCGCGCGCCTGATCCACCTCGCCGACCACCACGCCCGGCCCGAGCGCGGCGTACCCGCTGTCCACCGGCAGCCGGCCGAGCATCGTCGCGAGCAGGGTGGACTTGCCCGACCCGTTGGCCCCGGTGATCGCCACCCGGTCGGCCCAGTCGATCTGCAGGTCAACGGGGCCGAGGGTGAAGTCGCCCCGGCGTACCACGGCGGATCTGAGGGTGGCCACGACGGCGCCGGCCCGGGGCGCGGCGGCGATCTCCATCCGCAGCTCCCACTCTTTGCGGGGCTCCTCGACCGTCTCCAGCCGCTCGATCAGCTTGTCGGTCTGGCGCGCCTTGGCGGCCTGCTTCTCGCTCGTCTCACCGCGGAACGCCTTCACGTGCTTGTCGTTGTCGGTGGCCTTGCGGCGGGCGTTGCGTACCCCCTTCTCCATCCACGCGCGCTGGGTACGCGCCCGCGCCTCCAGCCCGGCCCGGGTGTCGGCGTACTCCTCGTACTCCTCGCGCGCGTGCCGCCGCGCCACGTCGCGCTCTTCGAGGTAGGCCGCGTACCCGCCGCCATGCGTACGGACCTGCTGCTGGGCCAGGTCGAGCTCGACGACGCGGGTGACGGTACGGGCGAGGAACTCGCGGTCGTGGCTGACCAGGACGGTACCGGCCCGCAGCCCGCGGACGAACTCCTCCAGCCGGTCCAGCCCGGCCAGGTCCAGGTCGTTGGTCGGCTCGTCGAGCAGGAAGATGTCGTACCGGCTGAGCAGCAGCGACGCCATCCCGGCACGGGCCGCCTGACCACCCGACAGCCCGGTCATCAACGCATCGAGGTCGATGTCCAGGCCCAGGTCGGCGGCCACCTCGCCGGCCCGCTCGTCGAGGTCGGCGCCGCCCAGCGCCAGCCAGTGCTCGAGCAGATCGGGGTAGGCCGCCTCGGCACCCGCGACCCCGTACCCCATCGCCTCGGCAGCCGCATCCATCGCCAACTGGGCGGCGGTGACGCCGGTACGCCGGCCGAGGAACGCGCGTACCGTCTCGCCGGCCAGCCGGTCGGCCTCCTGCGGCAGGTACCCGACGGCCGCCGTCTGCGGGCTGAGCTGGATCGAACCCGCCTCCGGTCGGGCCAGCCCGGCGAGCATGCGCAGCAGCGTTGACTTACCGGCCCCGTTGACCCCGACCAGCCCGATCACGTCCCCAGGCGCGACCACCAGATCAAGATCCGCGAACAGGGCCCGATCCCCGTGCCCGGCCGCGAGCCCCTTCACGATCATGGTCGCGCTCATGACACGCGATGCTATCCGGTACCCCCGTCGCCCATCCCCGCCCGTCGGTTCCTGTGGCGATCATGGAGTTGGAGCTGTTATCCCGCACCGAATAACAGCTCCAACTCCAAGATCCCTCGCCGCCGTCCCGCAGGGTGGACGGCGACAGGTGATGTTGCACTTATGGCTGCCACGTCCGCGTTGGTGCCAGCCATAGGTGCAACTTCACGTCGCGGCTACTGGCATTGGCGCCCGCTGGGGTGCGGGCAAGTACGGCGGTGGGGTGTCGCAGCCCACGCCGCCGCCGTACCAGCCGATGACGCTGGTCCAGTTGGCGCGGCTGCTGGTCAAGCTCGGACGACTCCATGAATCGGCGGTACACCGCCGAGTTCCTCGAGGAGTACCGCTGGGAGCCGGCCGACACCTTGCTCGTCGACGAGCCGCCCGGCACCGGTGACGAGCACTGGGACGTGTTCCTCGCCGCGCTGGCCGAGCACCTGGCGCTGCGGGACGACCGGCGGGCACCCGAGTGGGCCGAGCACCGTACCCTGCGCCAGTTCTGGTTCCCCTTCAGACACCCGAGCCGCCCGCTGTCGACGCGATCGTGCACGCTCCTGCTCGCGTTCCGCCGAAGGCGGGAGTTTTCGTTGCGCCCGCAAGAACTGTCGAGGTCGACGTGAGCACCGACGATCCGGTATTGACCCGGCAGGAGATCATCGACGCGTTCCGTCGACTCGGTGACCGGCTGGCTCGTCGGGGCCTGGTCGGCGATGAAGGTGCTCGCGGCGCGGCGGCGTGACGTTGGGGACATTCAGCTGCTGGTACAGCGGCTGGGTCGGACCGGTGTTGATCAGGTTTTGACTCTGTGTTCGGAGATCTTTCCGGACGAGGAGGTACCGGCGCGGGCGCGGCTGGTCCTCGAGGACGTCTTTGCCGGGTGAGCGGATGTCTTCGCCGGGTGAGCGTGGTCACGGCGGGGCGGATTTCCCCAGGCGCGAGCAGAGCGCTACGGTCTGTGCTGACTGCCCAGCAGCGAAGCCGGTGTGACTCCGGCGCTGTCCCGCAACTGTGAGCCCCAACCCCGACCGGGGAGGGGCGAGCCAGGTCGCCTGCCGGGAAGGTCGCGAACCGCGCTCTCGAGTGAAAGGGCGCCTCGCACGCCGGAGCCAGCACACTCCCCGGGGCATCCGTCGGCGAAGCACCAGACTCGACCGACTGGAGGACCGATGAGAAGACGTACCCTGTTCACTTTCGCGCTGTCCGGCGCCCTTGCCGCGAGTCTGGCCCTGACCGGCTGTGCCTCGTCCAACGACAAACCGGCCGCCGGGCCGGCCAGCGCCGACGCCAGCTTCCCCGCCGCCGCCGGTGGCGTGACGTTGGCCCAGCGCCCCACGCATATCATCTCGCTGTCGCCGACGGCGACCGAGATGCTCTTCGCGATTGACGCGGGCGCCCAGGTCACGGCCGTGGACGACCAGTCCAACTACCCGGCGAACGCGCCGAAGAGCGACCTGTCCGGCTACAAGCCGAACGCCGAGGCGATCGCGGCCAAGAGCCCCGATCTGGTGGTCATCTCCGACGACAGCGACAAGATCAAAGATCAACTGACCCAACTGAAGATCCCGGTGTACGTCGCGCCGGCCGCCAACACCCTCGACGACAGCTACAAGCAGCTGACCGAGCTGGGTACCCTCACCGGCCACCCGACCGAGGCGGCGGCCGAGGTACAGCAGCTGAAGGATGACATCTCGAAGATCGTCAAGAGCGTCAAGCCGCATGCCAAGCCGCTGACCTACTTCTACGAGCTGAGCCCGGACTTCTACTCGGCCACCTCGAAGACCTTCATCGGGTCGGTGATCGCGCAGGCCGGCCTGGCCAACATCGCCGACCCGGCCGACGCCGACGGCAAGTCCGGTGGCTACCCGCAGCTGTCCGCCGAGTCGATCGTCAAGGCCAGTCCCGACCTGGTGTTCCTCGCCGACACCAAGTGCTGCCAGCAGTCCGCTGCCACGGTGAAGACGCGGGCCGGCTGGGCCAACGTCACCGCCGTACAGAAGAACCAGATCGTCGGGCTGGACGACGACATCGCCTCCCGTTGGGGGCCGCGCGTGGTGGACCTGCTCCGCCAGGTGGTCGACGCGGCCAACGCGGTACCGGCTGCATGATCGGGCGCCGTGACCCGGCCGGGACGGGACCCGCCGTGGCCCCCGCCCCGGCCGGGTCACCGCCCGAGTCGCCCGCTGGCCTGCCCCGACCTGTGCTGCCCCGCCCCGCGCGGCTGCGCTGGCGGGCGGTACTCATCGGGGTGGCGGCACTGATCGTGGCGGCGGGCGCCGGACTGGCGCTGGGGCCGGTACGCATCAACCCGGTCGGTAGCCTGCTCGCCGCCCTGCACCTGCCGAACACGTTGAGCCCCACCGACGCAGCGATCGTCACCCAGCTCCGGCTGCCCCGGGTGTGCCTGGGTGCGCTGGTCGGTGCCACGCTCGCCGTTGCCGGCGGTACCTACCAGGGGATCTTCCGCAACCCGCTGGCCGACCCGTACCTGCTCGGCGTCGCGGCCGGTGCCGGACTGGGTGCCACGGCGGGAACCGTTGTGCAGCACGGGTTTGACAGCACCGGGGGTACCCGGCCGCTGGTACCGCTGTTCGCCTTCGCCGGTGCGCTCGTCGCCGTGGCGCTCACCTACCTGCTCGGCGCGGCTGGCGGCCGGTACCGCACGCCCGCCACCCTCATCCTCGCCGGCGTGGCCGTGGCGAGTTTCCTCACCGCCCTGCAGACCCTGGTACAGCAGCGCTACGTGGAGACCATCCGCGAGGTGTACTCCTGGCTGATGGGGCGGCTGTCCACCGCCGGCTGGCATGACGTGCTGCTGATCCTGCCGTTCGCCGTGGTCGCTGGCGTGATCATGATCGGCTCGGGTCGGCAGCTGGATCTCATGTCGGTGGGCGACGAGGAGGTACGCAGCCTCGGCGGGCACCCCGAACGCACCCGGTACCTGCTGATCGTCGCCGCCTCGCTGGCCACCGCGGCAGCCGTGGCGGTCTCCGGGCTGATCGGCTTCGTCGGGATCATCGTGCCGCACACCGTACGGCTGCTCGCCGGCTCCAGCTACCGCCAGATCCTGCCGCTGTCGGCGCTCTTCGGGGCGGCCTTCATGATGCTCGCCGACCTGGCCGCGCGTACTGTCGTCGCCCCCAACGAGGTACCGATCGGTGTGATCACGGCACTCTTCGGCGCCCCGTTCTTCGTCGTCGTCCTGCGTACCACCCGCCGGGGTATCTGATGCCCTCCTCCCTCGAGTCATCGCCGGCGTTGGTGGTGCGCGGGCTCGGCGTCGCGCTGGACGGGGTACAGATCCTGCACGGCGTCGACCTTTCCGTCGCGCCGGGCGAGTGGGTGACGGTGATCGGGCCCAACGGTGCGGGCAAGTCGACGCTGCTGCGCGCGGTCGGCGGCCTGCTGCCGTTCACCGGCGCGATCGAGGTGTTCGGGGCGCCGCTGGCCAGCCTGCCGCGCCGGCAACGGGCCCGGCGGGTGGCGACCGTCGCGCAGAATCCGGTGGTACCGCCGGGAATCAGCGTGCTCGACTACGTGCTCCTCGGCCGCAGCCCCTACCTGCCACCACTCGGGCGGGAGTCGGCCGGCGATCTGGCCGCCGTGGCCGAGGTGCTGGAGCGGCTGGACCTGACCGGGTTCGCCGGCCGGCGGCTGGAGTCGCTGTCGGGTGGCGAGCGGCAGCGCACCTTCCTCGCCCGGGCGCTGGCTCAGGGCGCCACGCTGCTGCTGCTCGACGAGCCGACCACGGCGCTGGACATCGGGCACCAGCAGGAGGTACTCGAGCTCGTCGACCAGTTGCGCCGGGACGCCGGGCTGACCGTACTCGCCACCATGCACGACCTGTCGCTGGCCGGCGAGTACGCCGACCGGATCGTGCTGCTCGCCGCTGGCCGGCTGGCGGCGGCCGGCAGCCCGCGTGAAGTACTCACCGAAGCGCTGCTCGCCGAGCACTACCGGGCCCGGGTCACCGTGATCGAAGGCGCCCAGGGCCCGATAGTGGTACCGATCCGCGCCCGCTCCAGCCGCTGAGCCTCGGTACGGCGACGGGCGCTACATCTTCATGACGAAGAACTGCGCGCCCTGCGGGTCCTGGACAGCCACCCAGCGCCCGATGCCCTCCGCGTCCTGCGGCGGGGCAAGTACCCTGCCGCCGAGCTTCTCCACCTTCGCGGCAGTCTCGTCGGCGTCCTCGACCGCGAAGTAGACCGCCCAGTGCGACGGCGTACCCGCCGGGAACTCGCCGCCCATCGACATTGCGCCGCCCACCGACTTCTCGCCCAGCTGGAGCAGCGTGTAGGGGATTCCGCCCATGTCAGAGGGCTTCGCGAGCAGGCCGAAGACCGCCTCGTAGAAGGCGGCGGCCGAAGGCAGGTCGGTGCTGACCAGCTCGTTCCAGCACAGCGCGCCCGGCTCGTTGGCGAGCGCCGCACCGGCGAAGCTGAGCTTCTGCCAGATGCCGAACACGGCTCCGGTCGGGTCGGCGCAGATCGCCATCCGACCCTGGTCGCCCACGTCGAACGGGGGTGCCAGGACGCTCCCCCCGTTGGCCTGGACGGCGGCAGCGGTCGCGTGCGGCGTCGTCCGCGGCGAGGTAGGTCACCCAGGCGACCGGCTGGTCCGGACCCATCTGCGGGCCGGCCCCGGCCACCGCGTCTTCGCCGACATGGAACATGGCGTAGCCGCCATATTGCGCGTCGTCGGAGGAGACCGGATTCCAGCCGAAGAGCTCGCTGTAGAAGGTCTTGGTGGCGTCCAGGTCGGGGCTGCTGAGGTCGATCCAGCAGGGGGTGCCCTGCGGGTAATCGGTGAACTTCATGTGCCTGCTCCCTTCGTCGCCGCCCATCGTGGCACCGGCCCCCGACAATTCGGAGAGCCTTCCGCGAACTCGGCACCGGTACCCGGTGACGAGCGATGCAACCCGACGAGTGCCTGCGGTGTTCTGCGGGTGAAGGGGGGTACGGATGCGCGACGCGGGCCAGTTCGACGAGTTCTACCGGGCGCAGCGGGGGCGGGTACTGCGCTTCCTGTACGCGGCCGGCGGAGACTTGGCTGAGGCGCAGGACGCCACCCAGGAGGCCTTCGCCCGGGCATGGCAGCACTGGCCACAGGTACGCGAGTATGCCGAGCCGGCCGCGTGGGTACGCACCGTCGGCTGGCGGATCCTGGCCGGCCACTGGCGCCGGCTGCACCGGGCCGGCCGGGCGTACCGGCGCCACGGTGTGGCACCGCCCCAACCCGCCCCGTCCGAGCAGACCGTGCTGCTCGTGGCGGCGCTGCGCCAGCTCCCACCCGACCAGCGGCTGGCCATCGCCCTGCACCATCTGCTCGACCTGCCGGTAGCCGAAGTGGCCGCCGAGACGGGCGTACCAGTCGGCACCGTGAAGGCCCGGCTGTCCCGCGGCCGTACCGCCCTGGCCCGGCTGCTCGGGCCTAACGTACTGGAGGCTGACCATGCCTGAGCTGGACGAACTTACCCGGGCACTCGACGCCGACCTGGTGGCGGTGCGCTGGCACTCGCCCGCGCAGGTGCGTGCCAGGGGAGACCGCCGTTCCCGTACCAGTCGCCTGGTCGGAGTCGGTCTGGCTGGTTGCCTGCTTGCCGGGTCCGTCCTCGCCGTGACGCTCGGCCCCGGCGATGGTCGTCCGGCGACGGCGCTCCCCGCTGGGCCCGTCGTGGACGAGTCCGGCCTGCTGGCGGCCATGCTGGACGCCCACCTCGTAGGTACCGGATTCGGTCCCGTGCCGGACGGCGACCCGGACCACCCCGGCGCGCCGATGCCCCTGGCCGCCTGCCGCGACGATGCGCTGCTCGCCGCCTACACCGACGGGGTACAGGCGACGGTCTCGTACGTCTCGTCGACGCAGGACGGTCGGTTCGACGAGCGGATCACCGCCTACCCCCACCTCGACGTCGCCCGGCTCGTCCGGCAGTTGCCGGATCGGATCGCCGATGCCTGCCCGGACACCTATGACCGGCACGCCGCTGATGCGGACGATCAGGTGGCGCTGATCCTCCAGCAGCATCCGGATGGTCAGGGCGTCTTCGAAGTCTTCATACCGGTTGGCGGGTACCTCGTGTGGTTGCGGATCGTCACCCCGGTCGACTACCTGTCGGCGGCAGGCAACAGCGCGGTGGTGCTGACCGAACGGGCGCGGCAGAAGGCCCAGTGCGTGGTGCTGGGCGTGGGCTGTTGACCGCCGGCGCCGTGGGTGTGCCCGGTCCGCGACCAGGGCCGGGTACTCAGTCGAGCAGCGCGGCCGGGAGGGGCTCGGCGTGCAGGACGTCCAGCCGGGAGACGGCGCGGGTGAGGACGACGTAGAGCCGGTTCAGGCCGCGCTCCTCGGCGGCCACGATGCGGGCCGGCTCGGCGACGATCACGTGGTCGTACTCCAGGCCCTTGGCCAGCGACGCGGGGAGCACGGTGAGCCGGGTGTCCGCGTCGGCGTCGCCGGTGACCAGACCTGCGGCCGCGAGAACCTTTTCCAGCCGGGGTACCAGCTCGTCCGCCGCGATCACCGCCACCGACCCGTCCTGCTCGAGTGCGACGAGTACCGCCTCGACCACGGCACTGTCCAGCTCGGGTACCGCCCGGATGCGCAGCCACCCGTCGGAGCGCAGGGACCGCGCCGGGGGTACGTCCACGCCGAGCGCGGGAAGCAGCCGGTTGGCCAGGCGTACCACCGACTCGGGTACCCGGAAACCGATTGTCAGCGGTACCACCTCGGTCCCGGGCTTGCCCAGGTGCCCGAGCGACGTGGCCCAGTCTCGGGCCGCCCACGGCGCTGTCCCCTGGGCCAGGTCGCCGAGCAGGGTAACCGAGCCGTGCTCGACCCGCCGGGCGATCGCCCGGCACTGCATCGGGGAGAGGTCCTGTGCCTCGTCGATGACGATGTGGCCGAAGCTGTCCGGCCGGTCGATCAGCCCGGCCGCCTCGTCGAGCAGCAGCGCGTCGGCCGCCGTCCACCGGGTCGTCTTGGCTGTCCGGGCCGGCTTCGCCCAGCGCAGCGCGGCCTGCTCCGCCTCGGTGAGGATGCCCTCCGCGGCGACCGCCAACAGGTCCGCGGGCGCCGCATCGCCCCCGCCGCCAGCCGACTCGGCGGTCGCCGACCCGGTGCCGGCCGACCCGGTGCCGGCCGATCCACGGGCCGGCCGACCGGTGGCAGCCGACCCGGTGCCGGCCGATCCGGTGCCAGCCGGAGAACCGGGCGCGGGGGCGCCGGAGAGCAGCTGGAAGACCAGGGTCTCCGGGGTGAGCGCCGGCCAGCAGGCCGTCAGGAACTCGGCGACCGGGGCGCACCGGGACATCCGGCGCAGCCAGGCGTCGCCGGGCGAGTCGCCGCGCGCCTCGACCTGCCGCTGCAGCAGCCCGACCACCCGGGCGCGTACCCGCTCGCGGGCGGTGGCGTACGGCAGGTCCTCCCGGCGTACGTCGTCGACCACCCGGCGCAGCGCCTCCACCGAGATGCGCCAGCGGTACGACTCGTCCTTCACGGTCATCGACTCGACCGGCTTGGCGAGCTGGGCGTACAGGGCGCGGCGCAGCACGGTGGCGAGCCGGGCGTCGTGTTTGAGGAGGGCGACCTCGACCGGTTCGGTGGCGCGTACCGGCCCGCGGGCGACCAGCGACTCGACGGTCGACTGGGCAACGTCGACCTCGCCGAGCGCCGGTAGGACGGCCGCGATGTAGTGCAGGAACGAGCTGTTCGGGCCGAGGATCAGGCAGCCTGACTTGCGCAACCGCTCGCGGTGCAGGTAGAGCAGGTATGCCACCCGGTGCAGCCCGACCGCCGTCTTGCCGGTCCCCGGTGCCCCCTGCACGCAGATCGACACGTCCAGCGACGCGCGTACCAGCTCGTCCTGCTCGGGCTGGATGGTGGCGACGATGTCGCGCATCGGGCCGACGCGGGGGCGCTCGATCTCGGCGTTGAGGATGCGGCTGCTGGTACCGAGCTCCTCGCCCCGGTCCAGGTGTTCGTCCTCGAAGCTGGTCAGGTCGCCGCCGTGGAAGCCGAACCGGCGCCGGGTGGCCACGCCCTGCGTGTCCTTGGCGCTGGCCCGGTAGAAGGTCCGGGACAGCGGTGCCCGCCAGTCGAGTACCAGCGGCTCGCCCTGTACGTCGGTGACGTGCCGCCGGCCGATGTGGTGCGACGGCGCGTCCTCGCTCTCCTCCACCGCCGTCGAGTCGGGGGAGCCGGTGGCGAGGGCCACCCCGCCGGGCTGGAAGTCCAGCCGGCCGAAGAAGAGTGGCGTGCTCGGATCGTCGGCGAGTTCGGCGACCCGCCGGGCCAGCGCGCGGCCGAGGCTCTCCGCGCCGAACGGGTCGCCGGAGACGTTGGCGCCGGTGGCGTACAACGCTTCGGCGTGCAGGCGCATCCGGTGCAGCGCGGCCCGGGCGTCGGCGAGGTGGGTACGTTCGGCGTCCAGTTCGGCTTCGAGCGCGGGCAGGGTCATCGGGCCGCCTTCCGTGGGGGGTACAAACCGGAGCGGGCCGCCCGGCGCTCCGCCTGGACAACGGGCGGTACCGGCTGTGCCGTCAGGCGCCTGACCAGGCGCGATCGTGCGGCACGCGGGCCGCAGGGCCTGACGACTGTACTCCCGCGGCCGCCGGCCGACACTCGAATAACCTGGCCACCCGATTAACCTGGACCCATGACCGACACCAACCACGCGCCGCGCGCGGAGATCCGGGACGCCAGTGTGATGCGGGCCCTCGCGTCGCCCGCCCGGCTGTCGATCATGGAACGGTTGATGGCCGGCGACCCGGCCACCGCGACCGAGTGCGCCGAGATCATCGGGCTGACCCCCAGCGCCACCAGCTACCACCTGCGCGCGCTTGCCAAGGCAGGCCTGGTCGAGGAGGCGCCGGGGCGCGGCGACGGGCGGGAGCGGCTGTGGCGCAGCCTGGTCCGCGGCTTCGACGTGGAGGCCGGGCACAACGCTGACCAGGACACCCGCGACGCGGAGCGCGAGCTGGTCGATTCCTTCATGATCAGGGAAGAGACGCGGGTACGCCAGTGGTTGGCGCGCAGCCACGAGGAGCCGGCCGAGTGGTACCAGGCGTCGATCTTCTCTGAGGTACTGCTCATGCTGACCGCCGAGGAGCTACAGGCGATCGGGAAGCAGCTGCTTGCCGTGCTCGATCCCTACCGTGGACGCTCCCGCTCGGCTCCGCTGGCCGGTCAGCGGCAGGTGTCGCTGCTGCTCCGGGCCATTGCGGTCGACTCGTTGCCGCCCGCCGAGCCGGTATCTGACACCGAGCGGGCGTCGGCTGATCCCGAAGATGTGAAGTAACCGCTTGATATCTTGAGATGTGAAGGACATACTTCGAAGTATGTCCTTCACATCTGCCTCCACCGCGCCGGCCGGCACCGGCGAGCGCTGGGTTGACGTGTACCTGTCGGCCGCCGGCCGAGCCATCTCCACCTGCGGCGACTACCTCGCCGCCACCGCTCTGCTGCTCGCCCTGCTGGCTCGGGGCAACGGCAGTTACGCGGTCGCCGCGATCCTGCTCGCGGCGGCGGTACCGCCGGTGGTACTCGCGCCGCTCACCGGCCGGCTGGTCGACCGGGTGGACAGCCGGCTCCTGTTGATCACCACGGGGCTGGCCCAGGCGGCGATCTGCGTGGCGCTGGCGTACGCGAGCAGCACCGTACTCATCGTGGCGCTCGCCGCGCTGCTGGCTGCCGGGCTCGCGGTCACCCAGCCGACGCTCTCGGCGCTGTTGCCGGCGATGGTCAGCCGGGCCAGCCTGCCGAAGGCGTCGGCGCTCGGGCAGACCGCCGCGTCGCTCGGGAGTCTGCTTGCACCGGTACTGGGTGGGCTGCTCTTCGGTACCTTCGGGCTGCGGGTACCGCTGCTGGTCGACGCGGCGAGCTTCCTGGCCATCGCGGCCCTGGGCCTGGTGCTGCGTACCCGCCGCAACGGTGAGCCGGGTGCGCGGACGGCAGCGGGCGACGCGGCACCGGCAGCGGACTGGCGGCTGCGCGGCGACCCCCTGCTGTTCCCCCTGATCGCCCTCGCCGGAGCCGTGATCGCGCTGGTCAGCGCGGTGAACGTGGTGGACGTCTTCTTCGTCCGGGGCGAACTGCACGCCACCGCCACCGAGTACGGGCTGATCTCGGCGAGCTGGGTGGCCGCGATGATGGTCGGTGCCGTACTGCTGGCCAAGTTCAAGCTCGCCGACGCCGGTACCGCCACCGTACTGTTCGGCGCGCTGGCCGCGACCTGCGCGGTGGTGGCGTGCATCGCGCTGGTACCCAACCTGGGCTGGCTCATCCCGGCCCTGGCCATCGGCGGCGCACTCAACGGCTGCCTCAACACGGCACTGGGGGTGCTGCTCGGCAGCCGGATACCGGCAGTGGCCCGGGGTCGGGCGTACGCCCGGGTCGGCGCGGTGGCCAACGGTGCCAATGCCGCCGGGTACCTGCTGGGTGGGGTGTTGCTCAGCGTCCTGGCCGTGCGCCCGACGCTGGCCATCGCCGGCCTCGGCGGGCTGGCCGTCGCGGGCATCTTCGCCGCCCCGACGCTGCGCGCCATCGCCCGCGAGCGGGCCCTGCCCGCGGTCGTCGTCGCGACTCCGCAGGCTGAACTGGCCGGCGTGAGCTGAACCACCCGGGGGCCGGGGGTAGCGTGCCGGACATGAGCAACTCCCGGCCCCGGGTCGGCCACATCCAGTACCTGAACTGCCTGCCGATCTACTGGGGGCTGATGCGCTCCGGCGCGCTGCTCGATGTGGACCTGCACAAGGACACCCCGGACCGGCTGAACACGGCGCTGGTCGCGGGCGATCTGGACATCGGCCCGATCTCCCTTGTGGAGTACCTGCGCCACGCCGACGAGCTGCTCCTGCTCCCCGATCTCGCGGTCGGCAGCGACGGGCCGGTGCTCTCCGTGAACATGGTCTCCACCAAGCCGTTGGAGCAGCTGGACGGCGGCCGGGTCGCACTCGGTTCGGCCAGCCGTACCGGCGTGCTACTGGCCCAGCTGCTGCTCGGCGAGCGCTACGGAGTGCACCCCACCTACTTCACCTGCCCGCCCGAGCTGACCCAGATGCTGCTGGAGGCGGATGCCGGCGTGGTCATCGGGGACGTGGCGCTGCGGGCGCTGTACGAGGCGCCGAAGCTCGGTCTGATCGTCACCGACCTGGGCCAGGCCTGGCGGGAGTGGACCGGCCTGCCGATGGTCTTCGCCGTCTGGGCGGTCCGCCGTGACTTCGCCGAGCAGCACCCCGGGCTGGTCAAGGACGTACACGAGGCGTTCCTACGCTCGCGGGACCTGTGCCTGGCCGAGCTGGACGAGGTCGCCGAGGCCGCCGCGCGCTGGGAGCCGTTCGACGCGCAGACGCTCGCCGCGTACTTCCGGACGCTGGACTTTTCGCTGGGGGAGCGGCAGATCGCCGGGGTACGCGAGTTCGCCCGGCGGGCTGCCGCCTTGGGTGAGGTACCCCCGCTGCCGGTCGGCGGGCCGGTCTTCGCCGGCGGCTAACGCGGGCTGGCGGGTGCGGGTTACAGGTCGGGCGAGTAGGTGAGCTGGCTGGTCACCGAGGCGCAGATGCCGTCGCCGACCTTCAGCCCGGTCACGTTGTTGGGAGCCTTGTACCGCATCATCACCGCGAGTACGTCGTCGTCGACGATGGCCAGGCAGTTCACGTGCCACAGCCCGTCGGCGTAGATGTAGGTCCAGCCGTTCTTGATGGACGCCTGCGGTGCCAGGTCCCAGGGGAGCGCGTCGATGATGCCCCAGTGCCCGCCGCCGGTCTTCTGGTCGGCCGGCTGCTGATCCACGGTGCCGCGTACCTCCTGCATGGTCTTGAGTACCCATGGCGTCCACTGCGCACCGGCGGCGGTACCGTCGGCCACGCACTGCCCGTACGTCACCGCGTCCTGCGGCGTCATCTGGGTCATGCTCCACCAGCCGGACTTCACCGTCGTGTGGGTCAGCTTGCACATGCTGATCAGCCGCTGGATGGAGGCGTTGCCGCCGTCGAGCTTGTAGTACTTCTGCGCCATGTCGTCGTTGCTGTCGATGATCGCCAACCGCAGCTCCTGCTGTACCGCGTCGCTGGCGGCCGGGTGCTGGCGCAGGTAGTCCGAGACGATCCACGCCTTGATCATGGACTCCGTGGTATTTGTGCCGGTCTGGAAGTTGTCCGACCCGGTCACCGTGCCGGTCTTCCGGTCGAGCAGCGCCCAGCCGAAGAACACCGTGGTCGCGTCGATGGTGACCGGGCCCGACTTCAGTACGGGTGGCGGCGGAGCCGCCTGCGCGGCGAGGGCGTACTGCGGCTGCTCGACGCCGACCGCGCCGTCGGCCTTCTGCCCGAGCGAGGCCAGGTGCGCCCGGACCGTGGGTACGGCGAGGGTCAGCGCACCGAGAGCGGCCAGCGCGAACATCGCGACGACCAGGCGTACCAACCGCATGGCGGGGGGCTCCAGATCGGGGGTCGGGGGCTTATGCCTCCAGGACCGGCAGCAGCTGCCGGGCGACGGAGGAACAGATATCTGCACCGTACTGGAGGCCGTTGCCGATCGGGTACCGCACCATGACGGCGAGTACCCAGTCGTCGGAGATGGCCAGGTTGTTGACGTGCCAGTCGCCGTCGGAGCTGGTCGGCGTCCAGCCGTTCTTGATCGACAACCCGCTGGCCAGGGTGGCCGGCAGCCCGTCGACGATGCCCCAGCGCCCGCCACCGGTGGTGGCCTGCTGGTCACCGACGCCACCCTGCACGTCACGCATCTCCTGGAGTACCCACGGTGTCCAGGCGGCGCCGGCCGCCCGCCCGTCGGCGACGCAGATGCCCAGCTTCACGGCGTCCTGCGGGCTCATCTCGGTACGGCTCCACCAGCCGTCGTCAATCGTGGTGTTGGTCAGCCCGCAGATCGAGATCATCCGGTTGACCACGGCGTTCTGGCCGCCCGCGACGTAGAGGCGCTGGGCGGCGTCGTCATCGCTGTGCACGATCGCGACTGCCAGGTCGTCCAGGGTGGCCGCGGACGGCTGCGTCCCGGCCGGCAGGCGGCGCAGGTAGTCGGAGACGATCCACGCCTTGATCATGGACTCGGTGGTGTTGGTACCGGTGGCCATGTTCGCCGACCCGGTGATCTTTCCGGTGTGCCGGTCCAGCAGCGCCCAGCCGAAGAACGAGGTCGCCGGGGCGGTGATGGTGGGTACCGGCACGGGCGCCTCCGAGGTGGCGGACGGGGCCGGCGTGGCAGGCGCGGCGGGCGTGCTGGTGGCCGGCGGGGAGGGTGGGGTGCTCGCCGAGCCTACCCACTCCGCGCTGTCGGCGTTGCTCCGCGAGTGTCCGGTTACCGCTGGTATCGCCAGTACCCCGCCGAGTACGGCGAGGACCGTCAGTGCCAACAGCAGGTAGCGGGGCCGCATGGTGGAGAACTCCAACCGTCGGGGGGCGTCAGTGGACCGGATGTTTTCCAGCAAAATGCGACGCTACCCGCGCAAACTAGGAGTTCCCTGTACGGGTGCTCCGGGTCACCTGGTTCTTTGCGCCCGCCCCTGATGAGGTGGCGGCCCTGCTCAGGCGTCGGGGACGAAGACGAGCTGGGCGGCGATGGTTTTGCAGGCGTCGGCACCGGCAGCCAGGTTGTTGGCGTCCTGCCAATTGGTGGTGGGCGAGGTCCACGGGTACTGGATCATGATCGCGAGTACGTTGTCCGGGGTGATGGCCAGGCAGTTGACGTTCCAGACTCTGCCCTCGATCTCCGGCTCCCAGCCGTTCTTGATCGAGGTGAGCCCGGATATCAGGTCGGGCAGGGCGTCGATGATGCCCCACCGGCCACCGCCGTAGGTGGCGTGCTGGTCGGTGACCGGGCCCTGGACCTCGCGCATCCAGCCCAGCAGCTGCTCGGTGTACGGGCCGGCCGCCCGTCCGTCCGCCAGGCACTGGCCGAGCGCCGCTGCCTCGTCCGAGGTCAGCGTCGTGTAGCTCCACATGTTGGCGTTCTTGGTGCCCGCGTGCAGCCCGCACACCTGGTTGAGCCGGGCCCGCACGGCGTCGTACCCGCGCAGCTTGCCGACCGTCGCATGGTCGAAGTGGTTGGCCCGGTCGTCGTCGCTGTTGATGATCATCGTGCGCAGGTCGGCCAGGTCCTTGGCGGTCGGCTGCTTGCCCGCCGCGGTGACCCGGGTCAGGTAGTCGGCCGCGATCCACGGCTTGATCATCGACTCGACATCGTTCTCGGCGGTCGAAGCGGCGTCCGAGTGCCCGACGAGCGCACCGGTCTTGCGGTCCAGCAGCGTCCAGCCGGTGAGGGTGATCCCGCTCGGTACGGTGACCGGCTGCTGGGGGACCCGCATCACCGGCCACGGCGGCGCCTTCTGGGCGGCGAGCTGGTAGGACGGGCCGGCTGGTACGCCAGCCGCCGCGCGCGCCTGGCCGCCGAGATCGGCGAGCTGGTGCCGGGCGCCGGGGACCGCCAGCAGTGCGCCGCCGAGCGCGGCGACGATCAGCATGGCGAGTGGTAGCCGGGGCATGAGCGGGGGCTCCAGAGTTCGGGGTCGCCCGGCACTGTACCCCACCCCTGCCCGCCGAAGCTCGACATGTTGTGACAGGGGATTGAAGGATCGGCAGAATCTTGTAACACTGGACAGATGTACGGCAGTGATTTCCCCACCCCCGACCCGCCGGGCCACTCGGAGCTACTTGCCGAGGTGGCCGAGGTGGAGGCCGGGCTGCACGCTGCCGCCCTGACTGATTCGCCGGTACCTGCGGGGGAGCGGCAGGAGTACTTCGACGCGGTGATCGCGGCCGACCAGAAGATCGAGCCACGTGACTGGATGCCGGACGGGTACCGGCGGACGCTGATCCGACAGATCGCCCAGCACGCCCACTCGGAGATCATCGGGATGCAGCCCGAGGGGAACTGGATCACCCGCGCGCCCAGCCTGCACCGCAAGGCGATCCTGCTGGCCAAGGTGCAGGACGAGGCGGGCCACGGGCTCTACCTCTACGCCGCCGCGGAGACCCTCGGGGTGTCCCGGGACGACCTGGTCGCGCAGCTGCACGACGGCCGCCAGAAGTACAGCTCGATCTTCAACTACCCGACGCTGAGCTGGGCCGACATGGGCGTCATCGGCTGGCTGGTGGACGGCGCCGCGATCGTCAACCAGGTACCGCTGTGCCGCTGCTCGTACGGGCCGTACGCGCGGGCGATGATCCGGGTCTGCAAGGAGGAGTCGTTCCACCAGCGCCAGGGCTACGACATCCTGTGGACGCTGGCCAACGGCTCGCCCGCGCAGCGCGAGATGGCGCAGCGCGCGGTGGACCGGTGGTGGTACCCGTCGCTGGCGATGTTCGGGCCGCCCGACTCCGACTCGACCCACTCCGAGCAGTCGATGGCCTGGAAGATCAAGCGCTTCGCCAACGATGAGCTGCGCCAGCGCTTCGTCGACATGTGCGTACAGCAGGCGGAGATCCTCGGACTCACGCTGCCCGACCCGGAGCTGCGCTGGAACGCCGAGCGCGGCGGCTACGACTTCACCCAGCCCGACTACGACGAGCTGACCCGGGTGATCAAGGGCGACGGGCCGTGCAACCGCGAGCGGATCGAGCACAAGCGCCGGGCGTACGCCGACGGGGCGTGGGTACGCGAAGCCGCGAACGCGTACGCCACAAAGGAAGCAGCGCGTGAGGCTGGCCGTACCCCGGCGGTGGTGGGATGACCGGCGACGCAGCCGGCTGGCCGCTGTGGGAGGTCTTCATCCGGCCACGCCGCGGCTTGTCGCACACGCACGTCGGCTCGCTGCGCGCGCCGGACGCGCCGATGGCGCTGCGCAACGCGCGCGACCTCTACACCCGGCGCCAGGAGGGCGTTTCGATCTGGGTGGTACCGGCGGCCGGCATCACCGCCTCCAGCCCGGACGAGAAGGACGCCTTCTTCGACCCGGCCGCCGACAAGGTCTACCGGCACCCCACCTTCTATCCGGTACCCGAAGGGGCGCAGCACATCTAGTGGCCGGCTACCCGGAAGTCCTTGGCCTGGCCGACGACGCGCTGATCGCGGCGCAGCGGCTGGCCATGTGGTGCAGTCGCGCGCCGGAGCTGGAGGAGGACGTGGCGCTGACCAACATCGCGCTCGACCAGCTCGGTGCGGCCCGGCTGCTGCTCACCTACGCGGGCGAGCTGGAGGGGGCCGGCCGGGACGAGGACGCGCTGGCGTACCTGCGCGCCGACCACGAGTTCCGCAACGTACTCCTGGTCGAGCTGCCGGAGACCGACTTCGCCTGGGCCATCGGCAAACTGCTGTTCCTGGGCGGGTGGCAGGCACTCAACTACGCGAGCCTCGCAGGCGGCGAAGACCAGCGGCTGGCCGGGATCGCCGGCAAGACCGTGAAGGAGAGCGCGTACCACCTGGATCACGCGCGGCAGTGGACGCTGCGCCTGGGCGACGGTACAACCGAGTCGCACCAGCGGATGCAGGCGGCCGTGGACGGGCTGTGGCCGTACACCCACGAGTTTTTCGTTGTCACTCCTGGACTGCGCGACGCCTGGCTGGCCCTCGTCGAGCCGGTACTCGAGGCGGCGACGCTGAGCCGTCCGGCAGATGGCTGGCCGGCGCATCTCGCGAACGGTGGGGGCGGCCGGGCCGGCCGGCACACCGAGCACCTGTCCTACCTGCTCGCCGAGATGCAGGTGTTGCCGCGGGCCAACCCGGGAGCGCGGTGGTGAACGGGGAAGCGCAGCTCCGCGCGGTTGTCGGGGCGGTGGTCGATCCGGAGCTGCGGGTACTGAACATCGCCGATCTCGGCATCCTCCGGGACGTGTCCACTGTGGACGGACGGGTCACCGTGACCATCACGCCGACGTACTCCGGCTGCCCGGCGATGGCCACCATCCGGGCGGACATCACCCGGGCGCTGGCCGCGGCTGGACACCCCGATGCCTTGGTACGAACCGAGTTGAGCCCCTCGTGGAGTACCGACTGGATCACGCCCGAGGGGCGGTCGAAGCTGGCCGCCGCCGGCATCGCCCCGCCGTCCCCGGTCGGCCCGGTGCTGTTGGGGCTGCCCGTGCTGCGCTCGCCGGCGAGCTGTCCCCGTTGTGGCGCAACGGATACCGAGGAGCTGTCCCGGTTCGGCTCGACGGCGTGCAAGTCGCTGTACCGCTGCCGCGCCTGCGGCGAGCCCTTCGACGCGGTGAAACCGTTGTGAGCGTGACGATCCGCGAGCCGGTACGCCGCCGCCCGCACTTCCACGAGCTGTCCGTGGCCGCCGTCGACCGGCTGACCGAGGACGCGCTGGCCGTTGTTTTCCTGGTACCGCAAGACCTGCGCGAGCACTTCGCGTTCCGGGCCGGCCAGCACCTGACGGTACGCCGGTTCGCCGACGGTGAGGATGTCCGGCGCTCGTACTCGATCTGTTCCACGCCGACCGACCTCGCCGAGCGCGGGCGCTTGCGGATCGGCGTGAAGCAGATCCCGGGCGGCGCGTTCTCGGCCTTCGCCGCCAGCTCGCTGCACCCCGGTGACACGGTGCAGGTGCTGGCTCCACTGGGCCATTTCAGCACCGACTTCGAGCCCGGTCGGGCGCGTCACTACGCCGCCGTGGTCGCCGGGTCGGGGATCACGCCGGTACTCTCGCTGGTCGCCACGGCGCTGGCGACCGAGCCCGGTTCACGCTTCACGCTGCTCTTCGGCAACAGGTACGCCCGGTCGGTGATGTTCGCCGAGGAGCTGGCCGACCTGAAGGACCGCTACCCCGACCGGCTGCACCTGGTGCACGTACTGTCCCGCGAGCCGCAGGAGGCGCCGCTGCTCTCCGGCCGGCTGGACGCCGCGCGACTGGGGCTGCTGTTGGACTCGCTGCTCGATCCGGCAACCGTGGACGAGTGGTTCCTGTGCGGCCCGTACGGCATGGTGGTGGACGCGCGTGACGTACTGGGTGGGCGCGGGGTACCGGACACTTCGGTACACACCGAGCTGTTCCACGTGGCCGAGGCGCCCGCCGCTCCGGTCGCGCCGGTCGTGGCCGGGGACGCGGGGGAGGTACAGGCGACGATCCTGCTGGACGGGCGGGCGTCGAGCTTCCCGATGGGGCGTGCCGAGCGGGTACTCGACGCCGCCCTGCGTATCCGGCCGGAACTGCCCTTCGCGTGCAAGGGCGGGGTGTGCTCGACCTGCCGGGCGAAGGTGGTGACCGGGGCGGTCACGATGGCCCGCAACTACGCCCTGGAGCCCGCCGACGTGGCCGCCGGGTACGTCCTGACCTGCCAATCCAGCCCCACGACCGACGAGATAACGGTCGACTACGACGCCTGACCGGTCCCGACATCCCGGCCGATCGGCGGATCTGCCCGGGTCCCGGAGTTCGCCAGGATGTTTGCGTGCGTCGATCTTCCCTGATAGCGGCCGTGCTGCTGGGCTTCCTGCTGAGCCCTGCCGTAGCCACGGCAGCGTCGGCGGCGCCCGATTACGGCAAGTTGGACAGTCCCCCCCAGGTTTACGCCAATCAGAACTTCACGGTGACCTGGACGTATCCCGGAACGGGCTGCGCGGCCGAGGTTGCCGATCTGTCGATCGCCAAGACTTTCCGGCAGTCGACCAAGCCCAAAGCGGCAGGTAACGCCAACCCCGGCCACTGCGTGGCGGTGTTCGCGGTGATGGGATCGGTCGAGCCGCTGCCAGTTTTCCTGCACTCGCTCGGTGTCCGGCTGCAGAGTCAGCACCAGGATGTGCTGACCAAAGCCATCAACGTGCTCCCCGCGCCGAGCGCGTCACCGGCGCCGGTGAAGACGACCCGGCCCCCGACCCCGCGGCCCTCCGCGACCACCGGGGCTCCATCGATCGCCCCGATCGTGTCGATCGCGCCGTCGGACGCGGCGACCACTCCGGCAGACGGGCCGGTGGGCGACGGGTCCGCCACCGACTCGCCCCTCGCTGTCGGCGGCACCAAGTCCACGAACCTCGGGTTCCCGTTGTGGGTACCCGTCGGTGGGGTACTCCTGCTGCTTGTCGGTGGTGGGCTGCTCGTCTGGATGGTGGTGCGTAACCACCGCGACGGGGACACCGACCAGCCCGAGTACGAACTGGATTACGACCTCGATTAGCTCGCCGATCAGGTGGGTGAACATCAGGACACCGTGACCGCGACCGAGTGCCAGCCGCTCGCGCCGTTGGGAAACGGGGTCGCACGCTGCTGCGTCTGCACCGTGCCGGTCCCGTCCGTGGCCCGTACCCGTAGCTGGTGGCTGCCGGCCGTGGCCTGCCAGGGGTACGTCCACTGCACCCAGGTGTCCTGCGAGGCAGTGGACGCGATGCTCGCCGGTCGCCAGGCGCCGTCGTCGACCTGGACCTCGACGAGTTTGATGCCCCGGTGCTGGGCCCAGGCCACCCCGGCGACCACGGCGCTACCGGCGGCCACCTTCCCGAACGCGGCCGGCCGGTCGATCCGCGAGGCGGTCTTGACCGGCGCCACGGCGGCCCACTTGCGCTTCACCCAGTAAGGGTCGTACGCGGCGAAGGTGGTGATCTCCAGGTCCACGATCCACTTGCACGCGCCGACATACCCGTACAGCCCCGGCGTCAGCATCCGTACCGGGAACCCGTGCGCCAGTGGCAGCGGCTCGCTGTTCATCCCGTACACCAGCAACACGTCCCGGCCGTCCAGCACGGTGGCCAGCGGGGTACCGATGGTCATCCCGTCCACCGAGCGGGCCACCACCTGGTCGGCGCCGGAGCGGAGGCCGGCCTGCCGCAGCAGCGGGGCGAGCGCGGCACCCAGCCACCGGGCGGTACCGACGTACGGGCCGCCCACCTCGTTGGAGACGCAGTTGAGCGTGATGTCGCGTTCGACCGCCGGGCGCGCCTGCAGCTGCGCGAAGCTCATCGAGTACGGGTGGTCGACCATCCCGTGGATACGCAGCTCCCACTGGTCGGGGTCGACCCGCGGCACGGTGAGCGCGGTGTCCACCCGGTAGAAGTCGGAGTTCGCCGTGTAGAAGCCGGCGCCGGTGTTGCGTACCCCGGCCGGGAACGTCGCCTTGGGTAGCCGCACCCCGGCGCGCAGCTTGTCGGCGGAGGCAGTACGGGCCCGGGTCAGGGCGTACCCACCGGAGGCGGCGACCAGCGAACCCAGCGCGACCAACCCCCCGGTTGCCAGCGCCCGCCGCCGGCTGGCGCCCACCCCGTCCGCTGCCCCGGAGCCGGCCGCCCCCTCGACGGCCGGCTCGGGGAGCGGGCGGACACCGGACCGGGGCGGAACAGCAGTCCGAGTACGACCACGGCAACCGCCCCGCCGACCAGGGCGGGCAGCGTGTCCAGTGCCTGGGCGGTAGGCCGGGACAGCGCGGCGGCGACCCCGAGGACGCCGAAGAGTCCCGCCGCGACCATCCCGAGCCGCCGCCGCCGGCCCGCCAGGATCCCGACGGCGGCGGCGAAGGCGACAAGTCCCGCCCCGATGCTGAGCAGGAGCACGAGCTTGTCGTCGGTACCGAAGGTGCGGACCGCGTACTCCTTCAGCGGCGTGGGAGTGGCGTCGACGACGGTCCCGCCGACCGTCACCAGGGGACCGGCCTCGGGGCGTACCAGCCCGGCCACGAGCTGTGCCGTCGCGACTCCCGCCGCGCCCGCGAGTACGCCACGCACGGCGTCCCCGGCGAGCCGGCCCAGTACCTTCGGTACCCGCATCGCCCCGTCCTCAGCTGGTCGGCATCAGGACGGAGTCGACGATGTACACCGTCGCGTTGGCGGTCTGCACGTTGCCGCAGATCACCATCGACTTACCGTCCACGGTGAAGTTGTCGCCCGAGCCGGTCACGGTCAGGTCGGCGCCCTCCAGCGTCTTGTGCGTACCCGCGAGCTGGTCGGGGCTGAGCTGCTCGGGTACCACGTGGTAGGTGAGCACCTTGGTCAGCTGGTCCTTGTCGGCCAGCAGCGCGTTGAGCTGGTCCGCCGGTACCTTGGCGAACGCGTCGTTGGACGGCGCGAACACGGTCAGGTGCGGCGAGCTGTTCAGTGAGTCGCCGAGTCCCGCCTTGGTGACGGCGGTGACCAGGGTGGAGAGCACCGGGTTGCCGGACGCGGCGGTGGCCACCGGTACCTTGGCCATGGCGTCGAAGCTGCCAGCGTTGGCCGGGTCGGTGGGGACAGCCGCGCAGCCGGCACCGAACTGCTGCCCGGCGGCCATCGCCGAGGCACTCGGTGCCGCCGAGGTCGCCGGCGTCGAGGAGCCGTCCGTGCTGGACTTGTCCGAGGATGAGCACCCCGCGAGTGCGGCGGTACCGAGTACCGCTGCCGTGGTAAAAGCGAGAATGGTACGGCTTCGCATGGGTCCTCCAGATAAGTGGCGATGTTGTTGAGCGCCAGGGCTTCGGAGGCACGCGCGGTGCGGATGGGTACCAATCCGGTTCGGTCCGGGTGACGAAGTACCAGGGAGCCGGAGCCAGGCCCGTATTCGCAGCGGGTTGGCGAACCGGCACGAGGGGGTACGGATGGCCGGCGAGCCGGCACGCGAACGGCACCTGGCGGTGGTACCGCCGGGTCTGCCGGACGCCGACGAACTGCTGCGCCGCACCGCCCGGGGTGACGAGGCGGCCTTCGCGTCCCTCTACGACGCCACCGCGGCGCGGGTGCACGGCCTGGCCCTGCGGGTGGTCCGCGACCCGGGGATGGCCGAGGAGATCACCCAGGAGGTGATGGTGGACGTCTGGCGGACCGCCGCCCGCTTCGACCGGACCCGTGGCTCGGCGATCAACTGGCTGTTCACCATCACCCACCGGCGCGCCGTCGACCGGGTACGCGCCGAGCAGGCTGGTACCGCGCGGGAGCGCCGGGTGGCCACCGAGGAGGTGCCCTACGACTCGGTTGTCGAGCAGGTCACCGACAAACTCGCAGCCCAGCAGGTACGCCGCTGCCTGGCACGCCTCACCGAGCTGCAGCGCGAAGCCGTGACGCTCGCCTACTACGGCGGCCACACCTACCGCGAGGTCGCCGAGCTGCTCGACGCGCCGCTGCCCACCATCAAGACCCGGATGCGCGACGCGCTGATCCGGCTGCGGGACTGCCTGGGGGTGAGCACAGCATGAGCGCCGAGGAGACCCACACGCTGGTCGGGGCGTACGCCCTGGACGCGCTGTCGGACACCGAACGGGTCGCGTTCGAGCGGCACCTGGCCGGCTGCGGGTCGTGTGCGGTGGAGGCAGCCGAGTTGCGGGCCACGGCCGCCCGGCTGGCCGACCCGGTCGCGGTCGCGCCGCCGTCCCGGGTACGAGCCGAGGTGCTGGCGCAGGTGCGGCGGACGGTGCAGGTGGGGCCGGCGGTACGCGGGTCGGTGGGGAGCGCCGGTCGGCCACGACGGTGGCTGGCCGCGGCGGCCGCCGTCGTGGTCATCGCGGGTGGTGCGGCGGGTGCCACGTTCGCCGTCGCCGAGCATCGGGTACGGGTGGCACAGCAGCACTCTGCCGAGGCTGATGCGATCACTGCTGTCCTCGCCGCACCCGACGCGCGGACCAGCTCGGTACCCGCGAGCGGCGGCGGCCAGCTGACCGTGGTCACCTCCGCCCGGCTGGGTAGGGGCGTCGCCCTGCTCGGTGCGCTGGCCGTGCCCGGTGACTCCGGCGCGTACCAGCTCTGGACCCTGCACGGCAGCACGGCTACCTCAGCCGGGGTACTCGCGGCCGGGTCCCGTGGCGGCGCCCGGCTCATCCCTGACCTGGTGGGAGTCACCGGAATCGCGGTCAGTCACGAGAAGGCCGGTGGCTCGACCACCGGCCAGCCACAGCTGCCCGTAGTCGCCTCGGTGACGCTGTAGTCGGGTGTGATCGCGATCAGATCGGCAGGAGTGCAGTCAGACTTCACTCCCGCCGATCTCGTCGCGATCATGAGCGATGCGTCAGTGGATGTCGGACAGCTCGGCGATGTCCTCGGGGGTGGGGATCCAGGAGCCGGCCGCCGCGTTCGCGGCCACCTGCTCGGGGCTGGTGGCACCGGCGATGACGCTGGCCACGGTCGGCTTGGCGGCCAGCCCGCCGATCGCGACATCGAGCAGGGACAGTTCGCGCTTGTCGGCGAAGGACTGCAGCGCCTCGATGGTGTCCCAGGGCGCCTCGGCCAGCCGGCGGGCGTACCGTTCGTCAGCCATCCGGGCGCCGGCCGGAGCAGCTTCGCCACGGCGGTACTTGCCGGTGAGCAGACCACTGGCGAGCGGGAAGAACGGCAGCAGGCCGAGGCCGTAGTGCTCCAGGGCGGGTACCAGCTCGGTCTCCACCTTCCGGTGCAGCAGGCTGTACTCGTTCTGCGCGCTGACGAACGGGGTACCCCCGCTGAACTTCGCTGTCCACGCCGCGTCTGCCGTCTGGTACCCGGAGAAGTTGGAGTGGCCGAGGTAGCGGACCTTGCCGGCGCGTACCAGATCATCCAGCGCGGCCAGGGTCTCCTCGATCGGCGTCGCCGGATCCGGGGTGTGGATCTGATAGAGGTCGATGTAGTCGGTGCGCAGCCGGCGCAGCGAGGCCTCGACCGCCCGGGCGATGTACCCCCGCGAACCGCGCGCCCCCCGGTCGGGTCCGTTGGTGCCCTGCATGTCCCCGCCGAACTTGGTGGCCACGACCACCTCGTCGCGCCGCCCGACCAGTGCCTCGCCGAGCAGCGCCTCGGAGCCGCCGGGCTCCGCGCCGTAGATGTCGGCGGTGTCGAAGAAGTTGATCCCATGATCCAGTGCCGCGTCCACGACCGCGCGGGTACCCGCGACGTCGATCTTGCGGTGGAACTGGTTGCAGCCGATTCCGATGACCGAGACGACCAGGCCGGACTTGCCGAGCCGGCGGTAGCGCATGTTCGTTGCCATAGCTCACTAATTTATGCGGCCGTACGCCACGGATGGCCACCGGTGCGCTGTGACCCGGGTCGCTGGGTACCCTCGCAGGTGTGACGGACAACAGCAGCGTGGAGACAGCCGAGATCCTGCAGCGGGCCGCCGACGGTGGGCGGATCAGCCCGGAGGAGGCGCTGCTGCTCTACACCGAGGCGCCGTTCCACGCGCTCGGCGAGGCGGCCGACGCGGTACGCCGCCGCCGGTACCCGGACAACATCGTCACGTACATCATCGACCGCAACATCAACTACACGAACGTGTGCGTGACCGCGTGCAAGTTCTGTGCCTTCTACCGGGCGCCGAAGCACGCCGAGGGCTGGTCGCACTCGATGGAGGAGATCCTGCGCCGCTGTGGGGAGGCCGTCGACCTCGGCGCCACCCAGGTGATGCTGCAGGGCGGCCACCACCCCGACTACGGCGTGGAGTACTACGAGGAGCTGTTCAGCACCGTCAAGCAGGCGTACCCCCAGCTGGTGATCCACTCCATCGGCCCGAGCGAGATCCTGCACATGCACAAGGTCTCCGGCGTCTCGATCGAGGAGGCGGTCACCCGGATCAAAGCCGCCGGCCTGGACTCGATCGCCGGCGCCGGCGCGGAGATGCTGCCCGACCGGCCGCGCCAGGCGATCGCCCCGCTGAAGGAGTCGGGCGCCCGCTGGCTGGAGGTGATGGCGGTCGCGCACCGGCTCGGCGTTTCGTCGACGGCCACCATGATGATGGGTACCGGCGAGACCAACGCCGAGCGCATCGAGCACATCCGGATGATCCGTGACGTGCAGGACCTCGCCGTGTCGCGGGGCTACGCCGGTGTCGAGGACCCGGCGATCGGCGGCTTCCGCTCGTTCATCCCGTGGACGTACCAGCCGGAGAACAACCACCTCAAGGGGCGTACCCAGGCGACCACCCTGGAATATCTGCGCTTCATCGCGGTGGCCCGGCTGTTCTTCGACAACATCCCGCACCTGCAGTCCTCGTGGCTGACAACGGGCAAGGACGCCGGGCAGGTCAGCCTGCACATGGGCGTCGACGACCTGGGCTCGATCATGCTGGAGGAGAACGTGATCTCCAGTGCCGGCGCCAAGCACCGCTCCAAGCTCACCGAACTGGTCGAGATGATCCGTACCGCCGACCGCATCCCGGCCCGGCGCAACACCGTCTACGAGCGGCTGGACATCCACTGGACGCCGGCCGACGACCCGACCGACTCCCGGGTCCAGTCGCACTTCTCCTCGATCGCCCTGCCCGGCGGCGGCGTCGGCGGGCGCACCGCCCTGAAGGTGACCTCCGGCTGACGGTGTCACGGGTGGGGCGGATGCGCCGCCTGGCTACCCGTGCACGTGAGTCAAGTCACCGTACGTAGTTGATGCTGGCGGAGTATCCGCAGCTCATGGCTAGTCTCCTCGGAAAGAGTTACCCCCCGTTACCCCGAGGAGTACCCGTTGGACAGCATGCTGCTCGTTGTCACGGCCGGTGTCGGACTGTTCCTGCTCGGCTTCACGCTGCTCGTCGTCACGGTCGTCGGCGCCCTGCGTACCCGCGCCTGACCCGGGCGCCGGCGGCGCTCATGATCGCGACGAAAGCGCCGGAAGTGTAGCGTGGCTACGTTTTCGGCGATCTCGCCCCGATCTTGGCCAGCCCCCACGCCGTCCGGGGGGTGATCCCGGTGGCCGGGAGTGTGGCTGGGAGAGTGGCGGCATGACGCGCGCGCAGTTGGACAAGCAGCCGCACGAGGTCGCCGCGATGTTCGACGGGGTGGCCGCCGGGTACGACCGCACCAACACGGTGCTCTCCTTCGGGCAGGACCGGCTGTGGCGGCGGGCCACCCGTACCGCCCTCGACCTGCGCCCGGGCGAGCTGCTGCTGGACCTGGCCGCCGGTACCGGGGTGTCCACCGAGGAGCTGGCCCGCTCGGGTGCCACGGCTGTCGGCGCGGACATCTCCCTGGGCATGCTGCGCGCCGGCCGGAGCAGTGGCCGGACGGTACCGCTGCTGGCCGGCGACGCGCTGGCGCTGCCGTTCCGCGACGCGGTCTTCGACGCGGCCACCATCTCCTTCGGGCTGCGCAACGTACACGACACCGAGGCTGCCCTGGCTGAGTTGGCCCGGGTCACCCGGCCGGGCGGACGGCTGGTGGTGTGCGAGTTCAGCCACCCGACCCTGGCCCCGTTCCGCGCCGTCTACCTGCGGTACCTGATGGGTGCGCTGCCCGCCGTGGCGCGCACCGTCTCGTCCAACCCGGACGCCTACGTCTACCTCGCCGAATCCATCCGGGCCTGGCCCGACCAGCCCGCACTCGCCGCGAAGCTGGCCAAGACCGGCTGGCGGGATGTCGGGTGGCGCAACCTGAGCGGCGGCATCGTCGCGCTGCACCGTGCGGTACGGGCATGAGTCGGACGCCCTTGCTAGTTAGGGCGACCTTACTCAGCAGGTACTCAGTTGCCGTCCTAGACTCCACCACGAGGCCGCTTGTGAAGACTTTCACGAGGCGTCCGGGCAGGGAGGGATGGTGATCGGCATGGCGGAGACGCAGGTGGCCGACGTCATCGTGGTGGGCGCCGGGCCGGGTGGCTCGACCGCCGCGCACTACCTCGCCAAGCACGGGCTCGACGTGCTGCTGCTGGAGAAGACCGAGTTCCCCCGGGAGAAGGTCTGCGGCGACGGGCTCACCCCGCGCGCGGTGAAGCAGCTGGTCCAGCTGGGTATCGACACCAGCCCCGAGGCCGGCTGGGTACACAACAAAGGGCTGCGGGTCATCGGCGCCGGCGTCCGGCTCGAACTGGACTGGCCCGAGCTGGCGGCGTACCCCAACTACGGGCTGACCCGCACCCGGATGGACTTCGACCAGCTGCTCGCCGACACGGCGGTCGCCGCCGGCGCGAAGCTGCTCACCAACCACAACGTCACCGGACCGATCCTCGACGACGACGGCCGGGTGGTCGGCGTTGTCGCCCAGGTCGGGCCGGACAAGCAGCCCCGGGAGTACCGGGCCCAGCTGGTCATCGCGGCCGACGGGGTGTCCGGACGGTTCCCGCTGGCCATGGGCATCGCCAAGCGCGAGGACCGGCCGATCGGGGTGGCGGTCCGCCGCTACTACCACTCGCCGGTCAAGCACGACGACGAATACCTGGAGTCCTGGCTGGAGCTGCGCAGCGCGCAGGGGAACAACCTGCTGCCCGGGTACGGGTGGATCTTCGGGATGGGCGACGGCCGGGTCAACGTGGGGCTGGGCGTACTCAACTCCTCGGCGGCCTTCGGCAAGACCAACTACCGGCAGCTGCTCACCGACTGGCTGGCCACCACGCCACCCGAGTGGGGCATGAACGACGAGGCCAACGCCGACGGGCCGATCCAGGGCGCGGCGCTGCCGATGGGCTTCAACCGCACCCCGCACTACTCCCGGGGAGCGCTGCTGGTCGGCGACTCGGGCGGGATGGTGAACCCGTTCAACGGCGAGGGCATCGCCTACGCCATGGAATCGGGGCAGCTGGCGGCCGAGATCATCGTGCAGGCACTGGCCCGGCCGGCGGGTCCGGCGCGGGAGCGTGCGCTGCACGGATACTCGGCGGCACTGCGCGCGCGGTACGGCGGGTACTACCGGCTCGGCGGCTGGTTCGTGAAGATCATCGGACAGCCCAAATTGATGCGGTTCGCCACCCAGCACGGCATGCCGCACCCGACACTGATGAAGTTCGTGCTCAAACTGCTGGCCAACCTGACCGACCCCACCGACGGGGACGCGATGGACCGCATCATCAACGGGCTCACCAAGGTCGCACCGGCGGTCTGATCATGCTGCCAGGCACCCCGACGCCAGCCCCGTACACCGTGACGAATACGTTGACACAGCAAGCTGCCGTAAGGAAGGACGAGGCGGAGCGGTCATGTCTCTAGCCAACTGGGTACCGATTCTCGGACTCTTCGCCCTCGGTACCCTCTTCGCGCTCTTCTCGGTCGCGATCGCGCCCGCCGTCGGCCCGCACAAGAAAAACGCGGCCAAGCACGCGGCGTACGAGTGCGGGATCGAGCCGACGCCCCAGCCGATCGGTGGCGGACAGCGCTTCCCGATCAAGTTCTACCTGACCGCGATGCTCTTCATCGTCTTCGACATCGAGATCATCTTCCTGTACTCGTGGGCGGTGAGCTTCGGTTCGCTGGGGGTCTTCGGGTTCGTCGAGATCGTGCTGTTCATCGCCACCGTGTTCGTCGCGTACGCCTATGTCTGGCGCCGTGGCGGACTGGACTGGGACTAGCGGCCGGGTAGGAGACAGATCATGGGTATCGAAGAGAAACTCCCGCAGGGCATCCTGCTGACCTCGGTCGAGAAGCTGTCCAACTACGCGCGCAAGTCGTCGTTCTGGGGCGCCACCTTCGGCCTGGCCTGCTGTGCCATCGAGATGATGGCGGCCGGCGCCCCGCACTACGACCTCGGGCGCTGGGGCATGGAGGTGTTCCGCGCCTCGCCGCGGCAGGCCGACCTGATGATCGTGGCCGGCCGGGTGAGCCAGAAGATGGCCCCGGTACTGCGCCAGATCTACGACCAGATGCCCGAGCCGCGCTCGGTGATCTCGATGGGCGTGTGCGCCTCGTCCGGCGGCATGTTCAACAACTACGCGATCGTGCAGGGCGTCGACCACGTCGTACCGGTCGACATGTACCTGCCCGGCTGCCCGCCCCGCCCGGAGATGTTGATCGACGCCATCCTGAAGCTGCGCGAGAAGATCATGCACCAGCCGCTCGGCCCGGGTGGTCGCAAGATGCTCGAAGCCCGTGAGGCGCGCGGTGACGTACCCGCCGTCGCGTGGGGTGCGATGCCCTCGTCCTACCGCTCCGACAAGGCCCGCGCGGCCGAGTGGGAGCAGGCGGTCAAGGAGGGGCGCGAGGAGCAGCTGCGCATCGAGAACTGGATGAAGGCCGGTAACCACATGCCGACCGGGGGTTCCCGATGACCGACTCATCTCCCGTAGCCGACGCGCTGCCCGTACCCGTCGAGGCGGAGCCCGTCGGCGCCAGCCTCGGCGCACCCGCGGAGTACCCGCCGGCCACCCGCGCCGGTCGCGGCATGTTCGGCGTCGCCGGCTCCGGTGACACCTCCGGCTTCGGTGGTCTGGTCCGCCGGCACGCCGCCGTGATCCACACCGAGCGCCCGTACGGCTCCTACTTCGACGACGTCTACGACTCGCTCGCCGAGGCCTACCCGGGCCTGGACGACGCCATCGAGAACGTGATCGTGGACCGGGGGGAGTTGACCCTCTACATCAAGGCCGCCAAGATCCGCGAGGTCTGCCAGACCATGCGCGACGACGCGGGGCTGCGCTTCGAGCTGCTCTCCTCGGTGTCGGTCGTCGACTACCTCGGCTCCGACCAGCGCCGGCTGCACGTGGTCTACCAGCTCACCTCGATGACCTACCGGCGGCTGGTACGGCTGGAGGTGGCGGTACCCGCGTCGGCGCCGACGGTACCCAGTGTCACCAGCGTGTACCCGACCGCCGACTGGCAGGAGCGGGAGGCGTACGACATGTTCGGCGTCCTCTTCGACGGCCACCCCAACCTGACCCGGATCCTGATGCCGGACGACTGGGAGGGCCACCCGCAGCGCAAGGACTACCCGCTCGGCGGCATCCCGGTGGAGTACAAGGGCGCCGAGATCCCGCCGCCAGACCAGCGGAGGAGCTACCAGTGACCACCCCGAACGACACCTACGCACCGGCCCGGGACACGACCGAGGGGCGGGTCTTCACCGTCACCGGCGGCGACTGGCGGGACGTACTCGGCAACACCGACGACCCGATCCACGACGAGAAGATCGTGGTCAACCTCGGCCCGCAGCACCCCTCCACGCACGGCGTACTCCGGCTGATCCTGGAGCTGGAGGGCGAGACGGTCACCGAGGCCCGGGCGGTCGTCGGCTACCTGCACACCGGGATCGAGAAGAACCTGGAGTACCGCACCTGGACCCAGGGCTCCACGTTCGTGACCCGGATGGACTACCTGGCGCCGCTGTTCAACGAGACGGCGTACGCGCTGGCGGTGGAGAAGCTGCTCGGCATCACCGACCAGATCACCCCGCGGGCCAACACCATCCGGGTACTCATGATGGAGTTGAACCGGATCTCCTCGCACCTGGTCTGGCTCGGTACCACCGGCCTGGAGCTGGGCGCCATCTCGATGATGCTGTACGGCTTCCGCGAGCGCGAGTACATCCTGGACATCTTCGAGCTGACCACCGGCCTGCGGATGAACATGGCCTACATCCGGCCGGGCGGCGTCGCCCAGGACATCCCGCCGGAGGCCCTCCGCAAGGCGCGCGAGTTCCTGAAGTACCTGCCGAAGAAGCTCAAGGAATACGAGGACATGCTCTCCGGCCAGGTGATCTGGCTGGAGCGCACGCAGGGCGTGGCGGTACTCGACGTGACCGGCTGCCTGGCGATGGGGGTTACCGGGCCGGTACTGCGCTCGGCGGGTCTGGCCTGGGACCTGCGCAAGACGATGCCGTACTGCGGCTACGAGGCGTACGAGTTCGACGTACCCACTCAGGACACCGGCGATGTGTGGGGTCGGTACCTGGTCCGGCTGGCCGAGATCCGCGAGTCGCTGAAGATCATCGAGCAGGCGCTGGACAAGCTGGAACCGGGGCCGGTGATGGTCGAGGACAAGAAGATCGCCTGGCCGGCACAGCTGGCCATCGGGCTGGACGGGATGGGCAACTCACTCGAGCACGTGGCCAAGATCATGGGCCAGTCGATGGAGTCGCTGATCCACCACTTCAAGCTGGTCACCGAGGGATTCCGGGTACCCCCGGGGCAGGTCTACACGGCCATCGAGTCGCCCCGCGGCGAGCTGGGCGTACACGCCGTCTCGGATGGCGGTACCCGCCCCTACCGGGTGCACTACCGCGAACCCAGCTTCGTCAACCTGCAGGCGCTCCCGGCGATGGCCGAGGGTGCCCTGCTCGCCGACGTGATCGCCGGCGGCGCCTCGTTGGACCCCGTGATGGGTGGATGTGATCGCTAGCATGTCTTTCTCCGAACTGACCCACACGCGCGCGCAGGAGATCATCGCGCGCTACCCCGCCGGCAAGGAGCGCTCGGCGCTGCTGCCGCTGCTGCACCTGGTGCAGTCGGAGGAGGGGTACGTGTCGCCGGCCGGCATCACGTTCTGCGCCGAGCAGCTGAACATCACCCGGGCACAGGTCGGCGCGGTGGCCACCTTCTACACCATGTACAAGCGCAAGCCGACCGGTGAATACCTGGTCAGCGTGTGTACCAACACCATGTGCGGGGTGCTGGGCGGCGACAAGAACTTCGAGGCGCTCGCCGAACACCTGGGCGTCGGCCACGACGAGACCACCGCCGACGGGAAGATCACCCTGGAGCACGCGGAGTGCCTGGCCGCCTGCGACTACGCCCCCGTGGTCACGGTGAACTACGACTTCTACGACAACGTGCAGGCCGACGGCGCGCTGGAACTGGTCAAGGCGCTGCAGTCCGGCGAGCGGCCGGCCCCCAACCGGGGCGCCCGGCTCTGCTCGCTGAAGGAAATGTCGCTGCAGCTGGCCGGCTTCGCCGACGAGCGGGACGGTGCGGTGGCCGACGGGCCGGCCGGCGAGCCGACCGTGCGCGGTAACCGGCTGGCCGAGCAGTACGGCGTCTCGGTGCAGGGCTTCGACCCGAACACCCCGATCAAGTCGACCCAGCCGGCCGAGGAGAAGGCGAAGAAGTCATGACCGACCCCTCCCGGGAAACGCTGGCGCGGCTGACGCCTGTCCTCACCAAGCGCTGGCTCTCGCCGGACGCGTGGAAGATCGACACGTACCAGCAGCTGGACGGGTACACCGCGCTGCCCAAGGCGCTCGCCGCCCACCCCGACGACCTGATCGCACTGGTCAAGGAGTCCGGGCTGCGCGGGCGCGGCGGTGCCGGCTTCCCCACCGGCATGAAGTGGGGCTTCATCCCGCAGAACGACGGCAAGCCGCACTACCTGGTGGTGAACGCCGACGAGGGCGAGCCGGGTACCTGCAAGGACCTGCCGCTGATGATGGCCGACCCGCACTCGCTGATCGAGGGCATCATCATTGCCTGCTACGCGATCCGCGCCAACGAGGCGTTCGTCTACATCCGGGGCGAGGCGGTGCACGCCGCGCGGCGGCTGCGCAACGCGGTCATCGAGGCAGAGGCGGCCGGCTTCCTCGGCGAGAACATCCTGGACTCGGGCTTCGACCTGAAGATCGTGATCCACGGCGGCGCGGGCGCGTACATCTGCGGCGAGGAGACGGCGCTGCTGGACTCGCTGGAAGGCTTCCGTGGCCAGCCCCGGCTGCGCCCGCCGTTCCCCGCGACGCACGGCCTGTACGCCAGCCCGACGGTGGTCAACAACGTCGAGACCATCGCCAGCGTGCCGTACATCGTGCTGGGCGGGGCGCCCTGGTTCAAGTCGATGGGGACCGAGAAGTCGCCCGGCCCGAAGATCTACTCGCTCTCCGGTCGGGTCAACTACCCCGGCCAGTACGAGTGCGGCCTCGGTACCACCCTGCGCCAGCTGATCGAGCTGGCCGGCGGGATGCAGGACGGGCATGAGCTGAAGTTCTGGACGCCGGGCGGCTCGTCCACCCCGATCCTCACCGACGAGCACCTCGACGTGCCGATGGACTTCGAGGGGATGGCCGGGGTCGGCACCATGCTCGGTACGACCGCGGTGCAGATCTTCTCCAACCAGGATGACGTGGTCTACGCGACGTACCGGTGGATCGAGTTCTACCACCACGAGTCGTGCGGCAAGTGCACCCCGTGCCGCGAGGGCAACTACTGGATGGTGCAGGTACTGCACCGGATCCTGGCCGGCAAGGGTACCCACGAGGACCTCGACACCCTGCTGGACACCTGTGACAACCTGCTCGGC
This sequence comes from uncultured Actinomycetota bacterium, assembly GCA_963850915.1. Taxonomy (GTDB): domain Bacteria; phylum Actinomycetota; class Actinomycetes; order Mycobacteriales; family Micromonosporaceae; genus CAVTWH01. The sequence goes on along the minus strand of CAWKND010000012.1, from coordinate 240,397 downwards.
CGCTCGTTCTGCGCGCTGGGTGACGGCGCGGCCAGCCCGGTGCAGTCGTCGATGAAGTACTTCAAGCAGGACTACCTGGACTACATCGAAGGCCGTAAAGCCCCGATGCTGTCCCCCGCTGAGCTGGTGGGAGTGCACTAGTGACCGACGTGGAGAAGCGCGCCGATACCCAGAAGCCGGCGGATACCGTGAAGCTGACCATCGACGGTATCGAGATCGAGGCGCCCAAGGGCGAGCTCGTCATCCGTACCGCCGAGCGGCTCGGGATCGCCATTCCCCGGTTCTGTGACCACCCGCTGCTGGCCCCGGCCGGCGCCTGCCGGCAGTGCCTGGTGGACGTCGAGGGGCAGCGCAAGCCGGTGGCCTCGTGTACCCAGCCGGTCGCCGAGGGCATGGTGGTCAAGACCCAGCTGACCAGCGAGGTCGCCCAGAAGGCACAGGCCGGGATCATGGAGTTCCTCCTGATCAACCACCCGCTCGACTGCCCCATGTGCGACAAGGGTGGCGAGTGCCCGCTGCAGAACCAGGCGATGTCCACCGGCCGCTCGGACACCCGGTTCCACGACATCAAGCGGGAGTACCAGAAGCCGATCAACATCTCCTCGCAGGTACTGCTGGACCGCGAGCGCTGCGTACTGTGCCAGCGCTGCACCCGGTTCTCCGAGGAGATCGCCGGCGACAAGTTCATCGACCTGATGGACCGGGGCGCCGCCGAGCAGATCAACATCTTCCGCGTCGAGGACGGCCCGATCGAGGACACCGACGACGCGTTCAACTCGTACTTCTCCGGGAACACCGTGCAGATCTGCCCGGTGGGCGCGCTGACCGGCGCGCAGTACCGGTTCCGCTCCCGCCCGTTCGACCTGGTCTCCACGCCCAGCGCGTGCGAGCACTGCGCGGCCGGCTGCGCCCAGCGCACCGACTGGCGGCGGGGCAAGGTACTGCGCCGGCTGGCCGGTGACGACCCGCAGGTCAACGAGGAGTGGAACTGCGACAAGGGGCGCTGGGGCTTCAACTACGCCAACGCCTTCGACCGGATCACCGAGCCGCTGGTACGCGACGCGAAGACCGGCGAGCTGCGTACCGCCTCGTGGCCGGAGGCCCTCGCGGTGGCGGCGGCCGGGATCAAGGCGGCCAACGTCAAGGGCGGTACGGGTGTACTGACCGGCGGCCGGCTGACGGTTGAGGACTCGTACGCGTACGCCAAGTTCGCCCGGGTCGTCCTGCACACCAACGACATCGACTTCCGCGCCCGGCCCCTGTCGGCGGAGGAGACCCAGTTCCTCGCCGGTGCCGTGGTCGGCAGCTACGACGTGCGCTACGAGGACATCGACAAGGCCGGTGCGGTGGTCTTCGTCGGGCTGGAGCCCGAGGAGGAGTGCCCGATCCTGTTCCTGCGGGTACGCAAGCAGGTCACCAAGCGCCGGCTCCCGGTGTACGCGGTGGCGCCGTTCGCGTCCCGTGGCTTCACCAAGCTGGGTGCGACGCTGCTGCCGGCCGCGCCGGGTGGCGAGGCGGCGCTGCTGGCCGGCGACGCGGACCTGCGCTCGGCGCTCGCCGCCGACGGCGCGGTGCTGGTCGTGGGCGAGCGGCTGGCCGCGGTGCCCGGTGGGCTGTCGGCCGCGGCGGCGCTGGCCGAGGCGACCGGGGCGAAGCTGGCCTGGGTACCCCGGCGGGCCGGCGACCGTGGCGCGGTGGAGACCGGCTGCCTGCCCAACCTGCTGCCCGGTGGTCGCCCGGTGATCGAGGCGGCCGGCCGGGCCGAGATGGCAGCGGAGTGGGGCCTGGCGGCCGGCGTGATCTCCAGCCGGATCGGTCGGGACACCGAGCAGATGCTGGCGGCCGCCGTCTCCGGTGAGCTCGGCGCGCTGGTCGTGGCCGGAGTCGACCCGAGCGACCTGGCCGACCCGAGGGCTGCCGACGAGGCACTGGACAAGGTCGGCTTCCTGATCTCGCTGGAGCAGCGGATGACCGCGGTGGCCCGCCGGGCCGACGTGATCTTCCCGGTGGCTCCGGTGGTGGAGAAGGCCGGCTCGTTCATCAACTGGGAGGGCCGGCTGCGTACCTTCGAGCGGGTACTCGACACCACGGCGATGACCGACGGGCGGGTACTCGACGCGCTGGCCAAGGAGTTCGCGGTCGAGCTGGGCTGCGGTGACACCGCGCTGATCCGGGAGGAGCTGGGTCGGCTGCCGGCCACCTCGGCGCCTCGTGGAGCGGTACCGAGCGTGCCGGCTGGTACGCCGGCGCAGCCGGGAGCCGGCGAGGCTGTGCTGGCCAGCTGGCACCACCTGATCGACCTGGGCAGCCTGCTGGACGGCGACGAGTACCTCGGCGGTACCGCCCGGCCGCCCGTCGTCCGGCTGTCCAAGGAGACGGCGGCACAGCTCGGGGTGGCCGAGGGTGACCCGGTCACCGTCGGTACCGAGCGCGGTGCGATCACCCTGCCGGCCAGCCTGACCGAGCTGCCCGATGGCGTGGTGTGGGTACCCACCAACTCGCCCGGTGCCACGCTGCGCCGCACCCTCGGGGTCGGCGAAGGCGCGGTCGTCTCGATCTCCGCCAACGGCGCGGGAGGCGCGCAGTGATCTCCTACCTGGCTCAGGACCCCACCCTGAAGGACTTCGGCCACGATCCGTGGTGGCTGGTGCTCATCAAGGTGCTGGCCACCTTCGTCCTGCTGGTACTGCTCACCCTGTTCACGATCATGTTCGAGCGCAAGGTCGTGGCTCGGATGGCGGTCCGGCCGGGCCCCAACCAGGTCGGCCCCAAGGGCTGGCTCACCTCGTTGATGGACGGCATGAAGCTGGCCTTCAAGGAGGAGATCATCCCGATCACCGCCGACAAGGTGGTCTACTTCCTGGCTCCGGTGATCTCCGCGGCCTGCGCGTTCGTCGCGTTCGCGGTGATCCCGCTCGGCCCGATGGTCAGCATCTTCGGCCACCGCACGCCGCTGCAGCTCTCCGACACCTCGGTGTCGGTACTGCTGATCCTGGCCGCGTCCTCGATGGGCGTCTACGGCGTGGTGCTCTCCGGCTGGGCCTCCGGCTCGACCTACCCGCTGCTCGGCGGGCTGCGCTCCAGCGCTCAGATGATCTCGTACGAGGTCGCCATGGGCCTGTCCATCGTGGCCGTGTTCATCCTGTCCGGCTCGATGTCCACGTCGGACATCGTGCACGCGCAGGCCAGCGGCTCGACGACGAGCTGGTCGATCGGCGGTTGGCACCCGCACCTGCCGAGCTGGTACGTCATCCTGCTGTTCCCGAGCTTCGTGATCTACGCGATCTCCGCGGTCGGCGAGACCAACCGGGCCCCGTTCGACCTGCCCGAGGCGGAGTCCGAGCTGGTCGGCGGCTTCCACACGGAGTACTCGTCGTTCAAGTTCGCGATGTTCTTCCTGGCCGAGTACATCAACATGATCACCGTCTCGGCGGTCTGCACCACGCTGTTCCTCGGCGGCTGGCGGGCACCGTGGCCGCTCACGTTGATCGACAACGGCGTACTCAACACCGGCTGGATTCCGCTGCTCTGGTTCTTCATCAAGGTGTTCATCCTGGTCTTCGGCTTCGTCTGGCTGCGCGCCACGCTGCCCCGGATGCGCTACGACCAGTTCATGCGCCTGGGCTGGAAGGTACTGCTGCCGGTGAACCTGGTCTGGATCCTGCTCCTCGGCGGCATCCGTACCTGGCAGACCACCACCCACTCGAGCAGCCAGACGCTGCTGGTCGGGGCCGCGATCATCGTGGTACTCGTGCTGCTCGTACTGCTCTGGCCGGCCGCGAAGAAGTCGGCACCGGTACCGCTGGCCGAGCAGGTGGCGAAGCGGCCGACCGGCAGCTTCCCGTTGCCGCCACTGGACCTGCAGGTACCGCCGAGCCCGCGACTGACCCGGATCGCCGCCGAGCGGGCGCCGGCCACCGTGCCGGCGAGCGCCGACGACTCCTCGGGCTACGACAAGGAAGAGGACTGACGTGGGTACCTTCAGCGGGTCTTTCAAGGGTTTCGGGGTGACCTTCGCGCACATGTTCCGCAAGGTCGTCACCACCGACTACCCGTTCAAGCCCCCGGTCTCCGCGCCGCGCTACCACGGCCGGCACATCCTCAACCGGCACCCGGACGGGCTGGAGAAGTGCATCGGCTGCGAGCTGTGCGCCTGGGCCTGCCCGGCGGACGCGATCTACGTCGAGGGCGGCGACAACACCGACGAGAACCGCTTCTCGCCGGGTGAGCGCTACGCCAGCATCTACCAGATCAACTACGCCCGCTGCATCTTCTGCGGGCTGTGCATCGAAGCCTGCCCGACCCGCTCGCTCACCATGAGCAACGAGTACGAGCTGGCCCGGGACAACCGGCAGGACCTGATCTTCACCAAGGAGCAGCTGCTCGCGCCGCTGCTGCCCGGCATGGAGCAGCCGCCGCACCCGATGCGCCTGGGCAACACCGAGAAGGACTACTACCTGTCCGGCCCGGGCAACCCGGGTACCTCCGTGGGTGCCGAGCGCAACGGCGGTGCCGACGCGGACCAGCCGGGCCAGCCACTGAGCAGGGGGGCCAAGTGACCCACTCGATCCTGGCCGCGGCCGCCGGCAGCATGGGCGGCGGCGAGAAGGCCACCTTCATCATCCTGGCGCCGCTGGCGCTGCTCGGCGCGATCGGGATGGTGGCCGCCCGCAACGCGGTGCACTCCGCGCTGTTCCTCGTACTGACCATGCTCTGCCTGGGCGTCTTCTACGTGCTGCAGTCCGGCCCGTTCATCGGCATGGTGCAGATCATCGTCTACACCGGCGCCATCATGATGCTGTTCCTCTTCGTGATCATGCTGGTCGGCCGGGACTCGTCGGACGCGCTCATCGAGACGCTGCGCGGGCAGCGGGTCGCCGCGATCATCCTGGGCCTCGGCTTCGCCGGGCTGCTCTGCACCGCACTCGCCCGCGGGCTGGGCAAGGTGCAGTCGGTCGGGCTCACCGATGCCAACTCCGCCGGCAACGTGCAGGGCATCGCCAAGCTGATCTTCACCCGGTACGTCTGGGCGTTTGAAGTCACCTCCGCACTGCTGATCACGGCGGCGGTCGGCGCGATGCTGCTGGCCCACGTCGAGCGGCGGCGCGAGGACCGGGTCACCCAGGTGGACCGGATGAAGGCGCGCTTCGCACCCGGTGTGTACCCCGGCCCCAAGCCCGGTCCGGGCGTGTGGGCCACCTCCGACTCGGTGGCCACGCCGGCCCGGCTGCCCGACGGCAGCCTCACCGAGAAGGGCATCCCGGCCATCCTGCCCACCCGCGAACTCGACGACGACGAGCGGGTACTGAAGGGGACTGAGAAATGACGCCCACCTGGTACGTGGTACTGGCGATGGCGCTGTTCACGATCGGTGCCGTCGGAGTACTCATCCGGCGCAACGCGATCGTGCTGTTCATGTGCGTGGAGCTGATGCTCAACGCGGCGAACCTGGCGCTGGTCACCTTCTCCCGGATCAACGGCACCCTGGACGGGCAGGTCATCGCGTTCTTCGTGATGGTCGTGGCCGCCGCCGAGGTGGTCGTCGGCCTGGCCATCATCATGTCGATCTTCCGTACCCGGCGCTCGGCGAGCGTCGATGACGCGAACCTGCTGAAGTACTGAGGCCATTGATGAATCACGCAAGCGCCGTGCTGGCGTTCAGTGACGCGCCCGCGACCGGGATCCTGCGCAGCTTCTGGCTGCTGATCGCCATCCCGCTGGCCAGCGCCGCCGTTCTGTTGCTGCTCGGCAAGCGCGCCGACAAGTGGGGGCACTGGCTGGGGGTACTCGGCGTCGCGGTGCCGTTCGTCCTCGGGCTGACCTACTTCTTCTCGCTGCGCGGGCTGGACCAGGACAAGCGCAGCGCCGCCATCACGCTCTGGCAGTTCATCCCGGTGGGCAGCCTGCGGATCAACTTCGGGCTGCTCTTCGACCCGCTGTCCGCGGTGTTCGTACTGCTGATCACCGGCGTCGGCATGCTGATCCACATCTACGCCGTCGGGTACATGGAGCACGACGGCGGGCGGCGCCGCTTCTTCGGGTACTTCAACCTGTTCGTCGCGGCGATGCTGCTGCTGGTACTCGGCAACAACTACGTGATGCTCTACATCGGCTGGGAGGGCGTCGGTCTGGCGTCGTACCTGCTGATCTCCTTCTGGTACAACCGGCCGGCCGCCGCCACCGCGGGCAAGAAGGCGTTCCTGATGAACCGGGTCGGCGACGCCGGCCTGGTCATCGGCATCTTCCTGATGTTCGCCACGCTCGGCACCGTCAACTACGCGGGCGTGTTCGACGCCGTCAGCGCCGGCAAGGTCGGCTCGACAACCGTCCTGCTGATCGCGCTGCTGCTACTGCTCGGCGCGTGCGGCAAGTCGGGCCAGTTCCCGCTGCAGGCGTGGTTGCCCGACGCGATGGAGGGCCCGACCCCGGTCTCCGCCCTCATCCACGCGGCGACGATGGTGACCGCCGGCGTCTACCTGATCGCCCGGTCCAATCCGATCTTCAGCCAGAACCAGACCGCGCAGACCGTGGTGGTCAGCGTCGGCGCGCTCACCCTGCTCATCGGGGGGATCATCGGCTGCGCCAAGGACGACATCAAGCGGGTACTGGCCTACTCGACGGTCTCCCAGATCGGCTACATGTTCCTCGGCGTGGGCCTCGGCGGGTCGGCGTACGCGCTGGCCATCGTGCTGCTGCTCGCGCACGGCTTCTTCAAGGCCGGCATGTTCCTCGGGGCCGGCTCGGTGATGCACGGGATGAACGACCAGACCGACATCCGGCGCTTCGGCGGGCTGCGGAAGTACATGAAGATCACCTGGGCCACCTTCGGGCTCGGGTACCTGGCGATCATCGGTATCCCGCCGCTGTCCGGCTTCTTCGCCAAGGACCCGATCATCGAGTCGGCGTTCAACCGGCCCGGCTGGACCGGCTGGCTCTACGGCAGCGCCGCGCTGCTGGGCGCCGGGCTCACGGCGTTCTACATGACCCGGCTGTTCGTGCTCACCTTCCACGGCCCCAAGCGGTGGACCGACGACATCGAGCACCCGCACGAGTCGCCGAAGATCATGACGATCCCGCTGATCTTCCTGGCCGTCGGCTCGGTGGCCGCCGGTGCGCTGATGGCCACCTCGGTACCCGACTGGCTGGACCCGACGGTCTTCGGCAGCGCACACGTGGAGCAGGCCGACCACCTCGGCAAGTGGGTGGTCACCACGCTCACGCTGGTGCTCGTGGTCCTCGGTGGCGGACTGGCCTGGGCGCTGTTCCGCAACGGGACGGCACTGCAGGAGCAGCCGGCCGGCGTGGTGGTCACCGCCGCCCGCAACAACCTCTACGCGGACACGATCAACGAGGCGGTCTTCGAGAAGCCCGGCATCTTCCTCACCCGGGCGCTGGTGTTCCTCGACAACAAGGGCATCGACGGGCTGGTGAACGGGCTGGCCGCCGGGGTCGGTGGCGGGTCGGGCCGGCTGCGGCGGCTGCAGACCGGGTTCGTGCGTAGCTATGCGCTGTCCATGCTCGGCGGTGCCCTGGTCCTGGTGGCCGCGCTGTTGGCGGTGGCGCTCGGATGACGCCTCTGTTCATGGGTACCTACGGAGATAAGGCCTGACAATGTCCGACTTCCCGTACCTGAGCGTGCTCACGCTCGCCCCGCTGGTGGGCGCAGTGACCGTCGCCGTGGTACCCCGCAGCCGCGCCAACCTGGCCAAGCAGCTCGCCCTGGGCTGGTCGGTGGCGGTACTGATCCTGACCGGCATCATGTACTTCACCTTCAAGGCCGGTGGAGCGCGCTTCCAGTTCCGCGAGTCCTACACCTGGATCCCGTTCTGGGGAGCCAGGTTCACCTTCGAGGTGGACGGCATCGCCCTGGTCATGCTGGCCCTGATCGCGGTGCTCGTACCGGTGGTGATCCTCGCCTCCTGGCACGACGCCGAGCAGTCCCGGCGCTCGGTACCGGCCTACTTCGCGCTTCTCCTGCTGCTCGAGTTCACGATGATCGGGGTGTTCGCCGCGTCGGACATCTTCCTGTTCTACGTGTTCTTCGAGATCATGCTGGTCCCGATGTACTTCCTGATCGGCTCGTACGGTGGCCCGCGCCGCCAGTACGCCGCGGTGAAGTTCTTCCTGTACTCGCTGGTCGGCGGGCTGCTCATGCTGGCCTCGGTGATCGGGCTGTGGGCGGTCGGCAAGAGCCAGCTCGGGCACGCCACCTTCGACTGGCACCAGTTGACCCAGCTGCACATGGCCACCACCACCGGGCGCTGGCTGTTCCTCGGCTTCTTCCTGGCCTTCGCGATCAAGGCGCCGTTCTTCCCGTTCCACACCTGGCTGCCGGATGCCGGTGGCGCCGCCCCGGCGGGTGCCGCGGCGCTGCTCGTCGGCGTGCTGGACAAGGTCGGTACGTTCGGCATCCTGCGCTACTGCCTGCCACTGTTCCCGGAGGCGTCGCGCTACTTCGCACCGCTCGGGCTGGCCCTGGCGCTGGTCGGCATCATCTACGGCGCGCTGCTCGCGGTCGGCCAGAACGACCTGAAGCGGCTGGTCAGCTACACCTCGATCGCGCACTTCGGGTTCATCGGCATCGGCATCTTCGCGTTCACCACGCAGGCCGGTACCGGTGCCGTGCTGTACATGGTGAACCACGGCCTCGCCACCGGCCTGCTGTTCCTGGTGGTGGGCATGCTGGTCAACCGGCGCGGCAGCGCGCTCGTCTCCGACTTCGGTGGCGCCGGCAAGCTGCTGCCGGTACTGGCGGGCGTGTTCTTCATCGCCGGCCTGGCTTCGCTGGCACTGCCGGGTACCTCGCCGTTCGTCAGCGAGTTCCTGGTGCTGATCGGTACCTTCACGGTCAACAAGGCGGTGGCCGTGATCGCCACCGCCGGGATCATCCTGGCCGCCGCGTACGTGCTGTGGATGGTGCAGCGCACCACGCAGGGCACGCTGAATCCGGCGCTGGAGAAGGTCGACCGGATGCGCAAGGACCTGTCCCTGCGTGAACTCGTGGTGGTCACCCCGCTGATCGCCCTCGTACTGTTCCTCGGCTTCTACCCGAAGCCGGTCCTCAACATCATCAACCCGGCGGTACAGGCGACCTTCCACGACCTGGGGAAGACCGACCCGAACCCGACGGTCGCTCAGGGAGGAAGTAAGTGATGCTCCCCAAGAAAACGCTCCGCTCCGCTCCACGTTTCCTCGGGGACCCCGCATGAACCTCGCTGCGAGCGGCTGGAGCCTGCCGCATCTCAACTACGCGGCACTGGCGCCGATGCTGATCCTGTTCGTCGCTGCGGCGCTCGGCATCCTGGTGGAGGCGTTCGTCCCCCGTGCGCTGCGCTACTACGCGCAGCTCGGGCTGTCCCTGGTCGCGCTGGTCGCGGCGCTGGTGATGGTGATCCTGGAGTCCGGTACCCGGACGATCACCGCCGGTCGCGCCATCGCCATCGACGGGCCGGCGCTGTTCCTGCAGGGCACGCTGGTGGTACTCGGGATCGTGGCACTCCTGCTGGTGGCGGAGCGGTCGGTGGAGCGGGGCGGCGCGTTTGTCGCCTCGGCGGCCATCACCGCGGGTACCGACGCCGACCGGGCCCAGGCAGAGAAGAGCGACGGCGGTACCGAGGTGTACCCCCTGCTGCTCTTCGGCCTGGCCGGGATGATGCTCTTCGTCGCGGCGAACGACCTGCTCACCATGTTCGTCGCGCTGGAGGTCTTCTCCCTCCCGCTGTACCTCATGTGTGCGCTGGCCCGCCGTCGCCGGCTGCTGTCCCAAGAGGCGGCCGTCAAGTACTTCCTGCTCGGCGCCTTCGCCTCGGCGTTCTTCGTCTTCGGCATCGCGCTGATCTACGGCTTCGCCGGTGGCTCGGCGGCGGCGAAGGCCAGCGGCGCCAGCGCCGTCCAGTTCAGCGTGATCAACCAGGCGATCCTCGACTCCGGCAACGACAAGGTGCTGCTCTACGGCGGCTTGGCGCTGCTCGCCATCGGGCTGCTGTTCAAGGTGGCCGCGGTACCGTTCCACGTCTGGACGCCGGACGTCTACCAGGGTGCGCCGACGCCGATCACCGCCTTCATGGCCGCCTGTACCAAGGTCGCCGCGTTCGGCGGGCTGCTGCGGGTGCTCTACGTCGCCTTCGAGCGGGCCAGCTGGGACTACCGGCTGGTACTCGGCGTGATCGCGGTACTCACCATGCTGGGCGGCTCGATCCTCGCGGTCACCCAGACGGACATCAAGCGGCTGCTGGCGTACTCGTCGATCGCGAACGCCGGGTACCTGCTGGTCGGCGTACTCGCCTCGGACAACGACGGCGCTCCGGCCAAGGCCGGCCTGTCCTCCTCGCTGTTCTACCTGGTGGCCTACGGCTTCACGGTGATCGCCGCGTTCGGGGTGGTGACGCTGGTACGCGACGCCGACGGTGAGGCAACCCACCTGTCCCGGTGGGCCGGCCTGTCCCGGCGCTCGCCACTGCTCGCGTCGGTCTTCACCTTCCTCATGCTCGCCTTCGCCGGTATCCCGCTCACCAGCGGCTTCTCCAGCAAGTTCGCGGTCTTCTCGGCGGCCATCGGCAACGAGGTGTGGCTGGTCATCTTCGGTGTGGTGAGCAGCATGATCCTGGCCTTCCCGTACCTGCGGGTGGTGGTGGTGATGTGGCTGTCCGAGCCGGGGGAGAACGCCCCGACGGTGTCCATCCCAGGCGCCCTCACCTCCGCGGCACTGGCCATCGGCACGCTGGCCACGCTGCTGCTCGGGGTGGCTTTCCAGCCGCTGCTCGACCTGACGAACCGGGCCGCCGAGTTCGTCCGCTGACCCTGGAGGTACCCCGACCCCGTCGCCGTGGCCCTGTGCCGCCGGCGGCGGGGTCGGTCGTTTCGTACCCCGCCCCGGCGTGCCAGGCAAGGGGTGGTCGGCCCGCGACCGTATGCGTATGGGATCGTTGATGCGTGGTGAGCACGAGCCCTGGCACCTCCATCGGTGTCCACTTTGCCGATCCGGCCCTCGAAGAGTCGATCGTGCTCCGGTTGACCGACGTCGAGAAGCGGCTGCACGCCGCCGTGTTGAGCGGCGATCCGCTGGTGGCCGAGGCGGCCGCGCACCTGATCGATGCCGGCGGCAAGCGGTTCCGGCCGCTGCTGGTGGCGATGGCGTCGCACTTCGGCGACCCGACCCGCGACGCGATCAGTGACGCCGCCGTGGTGGTCGAGTTGACCCACCTCGCGACGCTGTACCACGACGACGTAATGGACGAGGCGGACGTACGGCGCGGGGCACACAGCGCCAACAGCCGCTGGGGCAACTCGATCGCCATCCTGGTCGGCGACTTCCTCTTCGCCCGGGCCGCCGACGTGGCCGCCTCGCTGGGTGTCGAGGCGGTACGCATCCAGGCGGAGACGTTCGCCCGGCTGGTACACGGTCAGATCGCCGAGACGGTGGGACCCCGGGACAGCGACCCGGTCGCCCACTACCTGAACGTCATCCAGGCCAAGACCGGCTCGCTGATCGCCACCTCGGCGCGCTTCGGGGCACTCTTCTCCGGCGCTGCCCCGGAGCACGCGATCGCGCTGGCCAACTACGGCGAGCAGATGGGTATCGCCTTCCAGCTCTCCGACGACCTGCTGGACATCGCCTCCGAGTCCGAGCAGTCCGGCAAGACGCCGGGTACGGACATCCGCGAGGGGGTACCCACGCTGCCGGTGCTGTACGCCCTGGCCTCGGACGACCGGGCACCGGACGAGGTACGGCTGCGGGAGATCCTCTCCGCCGGCCCGGTCACCGACCCGGAGCGGCTCGCCGAGGCGCTGGGCCTGCTGCGCGAGTCGGAGGCGTTCAAGCTCGCCCGGGAGACGGTCCGTGGCTACGCCGAGCAGGCGCGTGCCCAACTGGTCGGACTGCCCGACGTCTCGGCCAAGCCGGCGCTGGAGTCGTTGTGCGACTTCATCGCCGACCGTACCGGCTGACCCGGCCCGACCTGCGGTCACGCCGCCGCCGCATAGACAGAGTCCGATCGGTCGGAACTGTCCGAAGATCGCCTGCGGTCCCGTGAACGGGATTGACCGATCGAAATGCGTGTCCGCGCAGGTCATACGCGTGCGGACGGTGATCGCACAAAAACAGAGCGTTCCCAACAGGCCCCGGATTTCATATGGTGTACACGCCTGTGATCCAGCCGCCGGGGGAGGTAATGCGGTGCGTGATCCGCAAGATGAGCCGTCCGACCTCATCCGCAGTGTGTCCCGGGCACTGCGGGTCCTCGAGGCGGTCGGCGGTACGCCCCGCGGGCTCACCGTCAAACAGATCGCCCGGCGCTGCGAGCTGACCGTGGCCACCACCTACCACCTGGTACGCACGCTGGCCTACGAGGGGTACATCGCCCGGCGCGAGGACGGTACCTACGTCGTCGGGCTGGAGATCGCGGACCGCTTCCGCGAGCTGACCGTCGCCCTGCGCGGGCCGGCCTCCGTGGGCGAGGTACTGCGCCGGGCCGCCCAGGAGACCGGGTACAGCCACTATGTCGGGCGCTTCGTCGGCAACCGGGTGGTGCTCACCGTGGTGGCCGAGGGGCCGCGCTCGCCGTTCCTGGAGGACCTGATCCCCGGCTTCGACGAGGGGGCGCACGCCACCGCGCTGGGCAAGGCACTGCTCGCCACGATGACCGCCGAGCAGCGGCAGCGCTACCTGCGCGAGTGGGGGATGCGCTCGTACACCGGGCAGACGCTGGTGGAGCGGGAGGCGCTGGAGCACGACCTGGCGGCCGGGGACAAGCGCGCGATGCAGTGGGAGCTGGGCCAGTACCGCTCGAATCTGGCCTGTGCGGCGGTCACCGCCGTCGCCGACCGCGACCAGGACCGGCGACTGGTGGTGGCCTGCGCGATGAGCCCGCAGGAGCTGGCAACGTCGGCCAAGGGGGTACGCGCGAAGCTGGTCGTGGTGGCCCGTGAAGTGGCCCAGGCGCAGGCCCAGGCGGCCTGAGGCCTGATCGTCGCCCGGTCGTTGATCTGCTCCTGGGTTCGGGGCTGAACCGGGGCGCTCGGCTGCGCGTATAGCGTGACAGAGGGTCAGATCGAGCGGGGGCAGTGTTGGGTGCTGCGGATGACGCGGAGTTCGTGCGGGTGTTGTTCGCCGAGCACGGCGACGCACTGTACGCGCACGCGCTGCGGCTCTCCGGCGGCGACCGGCAGCGTGCCGAGGATCTGGTGCAGGAGACGTTGGTGCGAGCCTGGCGGCACCCCGAGGGGCTGGACCCCGAGCGTGGCTCGGTGCGCGCCTGGCTGTTCACCACGGCGCGGCACCTCTCCATCGACGCTTGGCGCCGGCGCAGCGCCCGGGTGGCGGAGGTGATCACCGACTCACCACCGGAGCCCGTCACCGAGGACGAGACGGAGCGTGCGGTGGAGGGTTGGCTGGTCGCCGAGGCGCTCCGCCGGCTGTCCACGGCACACCGGGAGGTACTCGTCGAGTGCTTCTACCGGGGACGCTCGATCACCGAGGCGGCGGCGCTGCTGGGGGTACCACCGGGAACGGTCAAGTCGCGTACACATTACGCACTGCGCTCGCTGCGCCTGGTACTGGAGGAGATGGGGGTGAACTCATGACGTGTCCACGGACAGTGGAGGCCGGCGCGTACGTGCTGGGCGCCCTGCCCCCGGCTCAGCGCCTCGACTACCACCAGCACCTGGCCACCTGCGCCTTCTGCCGGGCCGAGGTCGCCGAGCTGGCCGCCCTCCCGGGACTGCTCGGCCGGCTGGACGCGAGTGCCGCCGCCGAACTGGAGGAGACACCCGCGCCGCCCCGGTCACTGCTGCCGGCCACCCTGCAGCGGCTGCGCGAGCGCCGGCGGCGGCAGCGCTGGCGGCTGGCCCTGGTGGCCGCGGCGGTGGTACTGCTGGCGCTCGCGGGCGTGGGCACCGCCTTCTGGCGCACCGGTCCGACGCCGACGACGGCGCCGTTGGCGATCACCCTCAACCCGATGCACGCGGTCGGCGCGGACGGGCCGGTGCAGGCCCAGATCGCGCTGGTACCGGAGGACGGGGGTACCCGCATCGAGATGCACTGCGTGTACCTGGACGACGACGCGACTCCGGGCAGCCCGACCCCGGGCAGCACAGCGCCGGCCGGCAAGCCGTGGCGGCTGACCCTGCTCGTCTACCCCAAGGGCGGCGGCGAGCCGGCGACCGCCCTGGCGACCTGGACGGCGCAGCCGGGTACCGACATCTCGGTCAGCGCGCGCTCACCACTGCCACCGGACCAGATCGACCACCTGGTACTACGCCGAGGAGACAGCACCACGCTGCTCACGTACCCCGTCGCCTGAGGCCGGCAGGCTGTCGCCGCTGGCCAGCTCGGCCGGGGTGGGCGCGGTGGCGGCCGCGCTGGCGGCGGCTGTGCTGAGGGCGGCTGTGCTGGCGGCGGCTGTGCTGGCGGCGCGGCGGGTACGCAGCGCGTCCAGCGTGAAGATGGCCAGCGCGCCCCAGACCAGGGCGAAGCCGGCCAGCTGGGCGTGCGGCATCGGCTCGTGGTAGAGGAACAGGCCGGCCGACAGTTGCAGGCAGGGCGCCAGGTACTGGAGGATGCCCAGCCCGACCAGGGGAATCCGGTTCGCGGCGCCGGCGAACAGCAGCAGCGGTACCGCGGTGATGATCCCGGACAGCGCCAGCAACACCGTGTGCGACCAGGAAACGCTGGTGAACGTCGAGTCGCCCCGCGCGGTGAGCCAGGTCAGGTACGCCAGCGCGGGCAGTGCCAGGGTCGCCGCCTCGAGTAGCAGCCCGTCCGCCGGTGGCAGCCCGAGCCGCTTCTTGATCAGCCCGTACACGCCGAAGCTCAGGGCCAGGCTCAGCGCGATCCAGGGCAGCCGACCGTAGTCAACGGTGATCACGGCGACCGCCACGGCGCCGATCGCGACCGCCACCCACTGCCACCGGCGCAGCCGCTCGGCGAAGAAGAGCAGCCCGAACAGGACCGAGACGAGCGGGGTGATGAAGTAGCCCAGCGAGGTCTCCACCACGTGATCGGAGTTGACGCCGTAGATGTAGATGCCCCAGTTGGCCCCGACCAGGCAGGCGGCGCAGGCGATGCCGGCGACGGTACGCGGGCGGCGCAGCAGCGGACGCAGGTGTGACCAGCGGCGCAGCGCGGTGAGCAGCAGGGCGACCACGACGACCGACCACAGCACCCGGTGGGCGAGGATCTCCACCGCTCCGGCCGGGCGCAGCGCCTTGAAGTAGATGGGGATGAAACCCCAGCACAGGTAGGCTCCGGCACCGTAGAGGTAGCCCCGGCGAAGCTGATCCATGACGACACAGTAAGGGGCGACTGGCGGGTAGTCCCTTGCGGTGTGCCCGGGGTCACCGGCGGTCGATCTCCATCCAGCGGGACGGTTCGGCGAGCGGCCGGTAGCCGATTTTGGCGTACACCCCGTGCGCGTCCCGGGTGGCCAGCATTACCCGCAGTACCCCGCGGTCGAGCAGTTCCCGGGTCAGCTCGCCGACCAGCCAGGTACCCAGGCCGCGACCGCGGTGCGCCCGGTCGATGTAGACGTCGCAGATCCAGCCGAAGGTCGCCTCGTCGGTGACCGCCCGGGCAACGCCCACCTGCTCGCCCTCGGGGCTGAAGACGCCCAGTACCAACGAGTTGGCCAGCGCGCGGCGCATCTTCTCGGCCGGCCGACCGGCGGCCCAGTAGGAGTCCGTGGCGATCCAGTGGTGTACCAGTTCCGCGTCGATGCCCTCGGCGCGGAGCTGGTACCCGTCAGGATTGGCTGCGATCGGGCCCAGCGCGATCAGTCGTCCTTCTTGTCGAGGAAGAGACCGAACAGCCAGCCGACGAGGCCGATGATCAGCGCGCCGCCTACCGCGTTCCAGAAACCGTGCACCTCGAACGGCACGCTCAACTTGCCGCAGATCCAGCTGGTGAGCCAGAGCAGCAGACCGTTGACGACGAGCGCGACCAGCCCGAGCGTGACGATGTAGAAGGCGCAGCCGATGGTCTTCACGATCGGCTTGATGATGGCGTTCACCACGCCGAACAGCAGGGCCACCACGACCAGCGTGAGGATCTTCTTGGGCCACGAGTCGGTGGTGAGCGCGATGCCGGGAAGGATGCAGGCCACCCAGACCGCGACGGCACTCGCCGCCAGCCGCAGGATGAACCCGAGGGGTTTGGTCATGCGCGGATCCTGTCACGTCAATTGCTCCCGGACTACCCCGGCGTGCGGACTACCTCACCCCCTGGACTAGCCCACCAGGACCCGGTTCACCGCCCCGATCACTTGCTGTTCAATGGATGTGGCTGACAGTTGTGCCCACCGTACGGAGCGTCGACTGACCAGCCCCACCATGTCCTCCCGGATCCGGGTCAGCCAGGCGTGCCCGTCGCCGAGGCCGAGTACCCCGCCGACCAGCTCCGCCTCCTCGGGCCGGAGTGGCTGCAGGAGTACCAGATCGGCGCGGGCCAGTGCTTCGAGGTCCACAGTGGACACGTCCTCCCGTACCAGCAGGGTGGTACGCCACGGGCCGGCCGGTACCGGGTCGGCCGCCACCGGACCGACGTCGAGTACCACCAGCTGCGGCGCGGTGGCGCTGGCCGGGGGCAGGCCGAACGGGGCGCCGGGCGGAGCCAGGGCCACCGCGTCCGCCGGTCCCGCCACGCCACGCAGCAGGTGGTCCCAGGACTCCGGCCGGCCGGTCTGCACCACGACGTGAGTACCGAGTGCCAGTGCCCGGACCACCACGGTCGCCGCCGCCCGACCACCGCCGACGAGTACCGCCCGGGTCGGTTCGGGGCGCAGCAGGCGTACCGTCACCGGCTGCCCGTGCCGGTTCCGCCCGACCATCAGCCCGGCCGGCGGGAGCTGCAACTGTGCCCCGAACCCTGCCTCTTCGACGGGCGCGTCGGCCAGCGGCGGGCGGGCCATCGGCAGGGTGGCGGCCAGCCCGGCCAGCTGCTCACCGTCCAGCCGGCCGATACTGCCGCCGCCCATCGCGAAGAGCCGCTCCAGTTCGCGCTCGGCCAGGTTCAGCGCGGCCTGATCGGGTGCTGCCAGCCGGATGGTCAACTCGCCGGGGCCGGCGGCCTCGGTGTCGCGGGCCGGCCCGCCGCGCCGGGCGGTGAGCGCCACGGTGACCTCGCCGGCGGGTACCGCGAGTAGCCGGGGGATCAGCTCGGCTGCGTGTGCCGGCCAGCGCCGGGGCTGGTAGGTGGCTTGCGCCCGGCCGCCGAGCAGTAGGCCGGTCCAGCTCTCCCGAACCGGCTGGCCGGGCGTGTGCGGGGCGAGTTCGGCGAGCACGCTGGCCAGCGCCGGGGGTGGCAGCGGCCGGGCGGCGACACCGTCCTGGGCCAGTCGCCGGCGGGTACGGCGGAGCGCGGCGAGCAGTACCGGGGTGAGTTCGGCCGGGGTGGTACCGGGGGCGGCGGAGATGCGTACCGCCACGAGTACCCGCAGCGCAGCGGGCACGGTACCGCCGGCCAGCTGCCGGTACGAGCTGGCGGGCAGCCCGTGGGTACCCGGTGCCGGCCGCGACTGGAGCAGTACCTGCACCGTCACGGCGTCGGCCGCGGGTGCCCCGGTGGCCAGCAGCTGACCGGGCGTCGGCACGGTCGGTGCCGCGTCGGTGAGCAGCGCACCGGGGTCGCCGACGCCGAGTACCGCGACCAGCCCGTCGCTGTCGTGCAGGACGCCGACCGGGCCGGTGTCCGACTCCACCGCCGCCAGCCGGCCGGCCGGGTCGAGCAGTGCGGCGAGCCCTGTGCCCGGCCGGTGTGCCCGCCGTCGACCGGCGTACCCGAGGCCGAGGGCGAGCCAACTGTGCAGCCACTGGCCGCGTACCCGCAAAAGGCTGACCGCGAGCAGCAGCGCGGCCGGCGGCGCGAGGACCAGCAGCAGCACCGTCGAGCCGCCCGCCGCACCGAAGACCAGCGCGGCCAGTGCGATCTCGGCGGCGACCAGTTGGCCGCTGCGCAGTCGCCGTCCGCTGTCCAAGAGGTAGCCCCCCATCGATACGCCCGGCCGCCTATCGTATTGCCCGGAACGCCGACCCGGGGGGAATGATGGCCTCGCGCCAGGATCAGCTGCACTCGTACCAGTTCTCGGTACAGCGCGTGGTCGCCGCCCTGGTGCTGCGCGAGCCGGACGCTGCCCAGTCGCCCGGCCGCCGGCTCGCCGGTGCCACCCTCGCCGGCCTGCTGCTGGCCGCGCTGTCGCTCGCCGGAATCACGGTGTACGGCCTGGTCAAGCCCGGTAGTTCGAGCGACTGGCAGGCGCCCGGCACGGTGATCGTGGAGCAGAACACCGGCGCCCGGTACGTCTTCCTCGACGGCAAACTGCACCCGGTGCTGAACTACGCCTCGGCCAGGCTGCTCGCGGGCGCCTCGGCGAAGACGGCGACGGTCTCCGCCGCCCGGCTGGCCGGCGTGGCCCGGGGCGCGTCGCTGGGCATCCCGGATGCGCCAGACTCGTTACCCGGCAAGGGAAATCTCGCCGGTGGGGCGTGGAGTCTCTGCTCCGCACGGCTCTCCGGTGGCAGTCCGCTCTCGGTGCTCTACGTCGGCAGCTCGCCGACCGGCGGGCATCCGTTGGGCGACAACGGTTTGCTCGCGCAGACTCCGGACGGCACGCTCTACCTGCTCTGGCACGCCAGCGCGCTGCGCATCCCGCAGCCACAACTGGTCCGCAGCGCGTTCAGCTGGGGCAGCGAGCCGGTCACCCCGGTCGCGCCCGCGCTGATCGACGCGGTCGGTGCCGGCCCCGATCTGGTACCGCCGCAGATCCCCGGCGGTGGCCAGCCGACCACCGCACTCCCCGGGTACCCGGTCGGCACCGTACTCGTCTCCCAGGCACAGGGCGGTGCGAAGCAGTACGGCGTGGTACTCGCCGCCGGGCTGGCGCCGATTTCCCAGGTACAGGCGGATCTGCTGCTCGCCGATCCGGATCTGGCGCGGGTGCTGGGGCGGGCCGGGGCGCGGGAGATCAGCCAGGCGCAGTTCGCGCAGGCGCCGGTCGCCGCCCTCGCGGACAGCCCGGATGCCTTGCCGCGCAGCACTCCCGGCCTCGCCCACCCGGGGTCCGCGGCTGTAGCGTGCGCGGCGGTACCCACCGGGGCGGCCGCCACCATCACCGTCGACGCCACGGTCGACGCGGCGGACGATGCCGCCACGGTGGGTGGCGCGACTGCGGGCGGCGGCCGGTTGGCAGACCGCATCGTGGTACCCCCGGGGCACGGCGCGCTGGTCGAGGCGGTGTCCTCGGCGACCGCCACCGGCGGAGCGCTGTGCCTGGTCACGGATGTGGCCCGCCGGTACCCGCTGCCCAGTACCGATGTCGCCGCTCTGCTCGGCTACGCCGGTACCACCCCGGTACGGGTACCCAGCGCCCTCGTCGCCCTGGTACCGGCCGGCCCGGTACTCGACCCCGCGGCAGCCGGCCAACCGTCCTGAATGGACGGTTTCTGAGTGGGATGCCGGAAGTTATCCACAGCTCGAAATCCAACCTGGCGTGGCATCGAGAAGTACCACTACCGTCAGCCAGGTCCAGCGCACAACGGCACTGGGGTCAGGGAGCGGGGTGAGGCGCGGGTGAGCACGACGCAGGCGCAAGAGCAGGTCATGCGGACCACAGCGGCCAGATTCAACGACGTCAACGCCGACCTGCAGCGGATGCTGCAGCAGCTGATGGGCGAGTTGGAGGGGCTGCAGACGGCCTGGCAGGGCCGGGGTGGCGGGTCCTTCACACAGGTCAAGATGCAGTGGTCGGCCGACCAGCAGGCGCTCAACGAGGCGCTTTCGCAGACGGCGGATGCCATCCGGGTCGCCGCGGGTGCCTACGCCGCCACCGACGACAGCGCGGCCGCCAACATCGGCGCCGCCGGTAGCGGCCGGATCCTGCCGCTCTGAGTGCGGGAGCCGACGACCACCGGGCAGTGACCGACCGCTGCGAAATCAACGAGCACGGGAATCGGCGAGCACCGGAATCAACGGCACGGGAATCGGCGAGCACCGGAATCAGCGAGCACCGGAATCGACGAGCACCGGAATCGACGAGCACGGGAAATCAATGACCACTGGGGAGAATCGACATGGCAACCTCCGACGGCACTCTGGTCGTCAGCTTCGCCGCGCTGCACAAGGCGAGCGACGACATCCAGACCGCTCTCAACACCCTGCACAGCCAGCTCGACACGCTGGAGAAGGATGGCGCCACGCTGGTGGCCGGCTGGAGCGGCGACGCCCGCGAGGCCTACGACGCCCGCCAGGCCAAGTGGCGCGCGGCCGCCGGTGACCTGGCGAGCATGCTGCGCGGCATCAAGAACGCGGTGGACCAGTCGGCCGCCGACTACCTCGCCGCCGAGAACGCCAACCGCAACCTGTTCAGCTGACCCTGTCGCACTGCCGGTCCGATGACCGGCAGCAAACTGGAGCGGTGGGCACGCGAAGGGCCGGATCCCGTGGGGGTGATCCGGCCCTTCGCTCTTGCTCGGCCCCGCGGTCGGAGGCGCCTTGGTTCCTGCCTTCGGCTTGCTCGACTCCCGGTCGCCTTGGTTCCTGTCTTCGGCTTGCTCCCACTCGCGATGGCGGGCGCTCAGTCGCCGGGGCGCCAGCCGCGTTTCGCGCCCCGGGGCACGACTTCGGCCAGCAGGATCACCATGGCCACCAGCACGATGGCGCCAGCGGCGAGCGGGATGGCCGGGGCCAGGCTACGTCTGTGGCGGGCGGCTACGGGCGTGCGTGCCGGAGCGGCTGACGCGGCCACCGGGCTCGGTACCGGCCCGGGATCGGCTCCGGTGGCGGCGCGGTACGGGTTGACGATGCCGTACCCGTAGCTCGTGCTCTGGCCGCCCTCCGGTGCCGGGTCGGCGGTCGAGTACAGGCGCTGTGCCACCGCAGCGGTACCCAACTGGGGGTACCGCTGGATGACCAGAGCGGCTGCGCCGGCAACGAAGGGCGCCGCGAAGCTGGTACCCGCGAAGGTCGCCAGCCCGCGCGGCAGCGTCGCCGCGATCACCGAGTCCCCCGGCGCGGTCAGGCTGACGTACTTGCCGACCTGCGACTCGGCCAGCCGCTGCCCGTCTGGCCCGATCGCCCCGACCCCGATCACGCCCGGGTACGCGGCCGGGTATGACGCCGGGTCAGCTCCGCCGTCGCTCCGGTGCCCGTTACCGGCAGCCGCCACCACCACGACCTCGTGCGCCAGCGCGTACCGCACGGCGCTGGCCACGCCCGCGTCGTCGGTACTGAGCACCATCGAGATGTTGAGTACCCGGGCGCCCCGGTCGACGGCGGTGTGGATGGCGCCGGCCAGCCCGGCAGCCGACCCGTCGCGAGCGGCGTGGTTGTCCTCGGCGGTGCGCTCGGTCACCCGGATCGGCAGGATGCGTACCCCCGGCGCCACCCCGCGCAGCCCCGAACCCTCCGTCGGAGTGGCCGCGATGATGCTGGCCACCGCGGTCCCGTGGCCGACACAGTCCTGCTCGCCCGCATCGTCGGCGAGCAGGTCGGCGCCGGCGATCACCCGACCACGTAGGGCCGGCTGGTCCGGGTCGACGCCGGAGTCGATGACGGCAACGGTGACACCGCTGCCGTCCGCGATCCCGGCCAGCCGGTCGAGGTCGTAGCGCTGCTGGGGCCACGGCTGATCGGTGATCGGCTGCGCGGTGGGCGGAGCGAGACCTGCGGGGCACGCTGTGGCGGCGAAGGCGGCCGGCGCGCCAATGCCCGACCAGCCGAGCGTCGCCGCGAGCGCGAGGAGTACGGTGCCGAGGCCCGGTACTGCTCGCACTGCTCGTCTGCGAAGCACCCGGGGATGGTACCGGCCAAGTGACCGGTGTCGCTGTCCCCACTGTCTGTCGGGGCTCCGACGACCGATGACCGGCGCGTCCTCGAGTACGCGAGGCTGTGCGCGGGGGCCGTAGCCTTGTAGGTTAAGTTCCGCGGGAGTAGTCCCGGAGAGAGTCACTGTCGGTGGAGGTGTGCCCGTGACCGAGTGGGAACCGGCCACCGAGGCCGAGATGGCGATGCGTGATGCCCTTCGCTCGGGTGACCAGGAGCTCTACTTCCAGATCCTCGGGCGCGGTGCACTGTTGTTGCCGGTTTCCCCGGAAGCACTGGCCGGGCGCGCGCCGATGGGCTGGGGGACCTGGGCCACCGGCGGTCGTACCCACGTCCTCGCCTTCACCTCCTACGAGGCGATGCGCGAGTGTCTCGGCGAAAACTCCTCGACGGCGCGGCCGGTGGAGTTCCATGACCTGGCCGAGGCGTGGCCCAACCACGAGTGGTGGCTGGCGGTCAACCCGGGCCTGCCGATCGAGGGCTACCTGCCGGCCTGGTTCGTTGCCCAGCTGTCCCGCGGCGACGTGCGGCTACCCGGCCGTACCATCGGCGCTCGGGCCCGGGTCGAGGCGGCCTCCCGGGTGCGCGGTGCCGCCGCGGTACCGGCCGGCCTGCGCGCCATCGCCCCGGCTGACCAGGATCGCCAGGCGCCGCCGCCGGCCGTACCCGGTCCGGCGCAGCCAGCCGATCCGCTCGCGTCGCCGGTCCGCCGCGACGAGCCCACGTTCGTCCCGGCCAACGAGGTCGAGGCCAACCTGCTCGACGCCGCGACAGGTGGGCAGACCGATACCTTCCTCTCCACACTGCTGCTGGCCAAGGTGCACATCCCGACCCCGGTCGGCGCGTCGGCCTCGGCCCGGCCGGGCGACACCGGCTTCGAGTGGCGGCACGAGAACGTCGACGGCCAGCCCTACGTGGTGGTCTTCACCTCGCCCGAGCGCATGATCGAACGGCTCGGCCCGGGTGACTACGTGACCGTGAAGTTCGCCCACCTGATCCGGATCTGGCCGGACGAGAGTTGGTCGTTCGCCGTCAACCCGGGCACTCCGGTCGGCGCAACCCTGCCCGGTGCGCAGATCACCGCGCTGGCCAGCTGGGCCGCCGAGGTCGGCCTCTCCGACGAGCCGTCGGTGGAGTTCGAGGCGGTCGCCCCGGTGGCGCCCCGGCCGGTACCGGAGCGGGAGCGCCCGGTCGTCATGCAGAAGGCCATCGCCCCGACCCAGGTCACCTACTACCTCGAGCGCGGGTACGACCGGATCTCCGGCTTCGTACACCGGGCCAGCGAGGTCGCCCACCTGGACAGCCCCGAGCTGATGTACGCCGCGCTCGGACTGGGCTTCGCCGGCTCCCCGTTCAAGCCCTCCGACGACGAGGTCTACCTGCTGCGCTGGACTGCCTACCGGCCCAACCTCTACCGCATCCCCTACGGCGGGCGGGACGAGCCGGGGATGCGCGCCATGCAGGGCTGGATGATCGAGCGCCCGCCCTACCGCGGCAACGGCTTCGCCCCCGGCGAGACCGATGACGTGATCGCCGAGTTCAAGGTCGACAGTGCCCGGCTGCCGCACGGTACCCAGCTGTGGCGACTCACCCGCGAAGGGCAGGAGACGCTGGTGGCGCTGCTCGACGCCGACGGTCCCCGGTGGATGCCGATCTCCTCGCCGACCCTGGACAGCGACTCATGAGCGGGAGCGACTCATGACCGGGGCAGAGAGCGTCTCGTTGCGGGACGGGTACGTGGCCACCTGGCACGGTACCGAATACGAGGCCAGCCCCGACGGCAGCAGCGAGGTACGCCTCTACTCGGCCACTCCCGCGGAGGGCTTCGAGGAGCTGCGGGCCGGCCGGTACCGGCGGATCGTACCGGCCGACGAGGTCAAGGACCTGGTCTACGTGCGTACCCTCGGCAACTGGCGGGGGGAGCCGTTCATCGTGCTCGGTCAGCACGAGGAGTGGCTACGCGTGGAGTACACCGGTGGCAAGTCGCCGGTCGCCACGGCACTCAGCCTCGAGGAGTTCGACTACGGCGTCTACCAGGGCTGGGCCCCGGTCGCCGAAGTCACCGAACTCCGCGAACAGCGCATCTGACCCCGGTCAGGCAGCCCACTGGACGATCAGTGGCAGCGTGGCCGCCATCGCCAGCAGTAGCGCGGTGATCCGGGTCCTCGGCGAGACGCGGAGCGTCCACGTCACCACCAGCGCCGCAAGTACCGCGAGCACGCCGAACACCGCCCAGCGCCAGAGGTAGACCGGGTCACCCGGCGGCGGGTACGGACCGGTCGTCACGTCGCCGGCCGGATCGGACGGGGCGAACCGCGTCAGCTGGGAGAGAAGGCAGACACACATCAGCAAGCCGTCGGCGAGGGATAGGAACAGTCCCGCGGCGAACCACCCCACTTGCTCATCATCGATGGACAGCGCGCGCGGGTATGGCATGGCAGCTCCGGCTCCAGTCGACGGCTGCGGTCGACCGGCGAGCGCCGGCGTGTGCGGAGACTACCGGGTCAGCGGTCCTTGGCCCAGCGCAGGATCTCGCCGGTGACCAGGTCGGGTACCTCGACGTGCGGGAAGTGCCCGACGCCGGGCAGCAGCCGCCACTCGTACGCGGCCGCCACGTACCGCCCCGAGCCCTGTGCCGTGCGTGGCAGGACCGCCGTGTCCAGTGCCCCGTGCAGCTGGAGTACCGGCGTGTTCATCGGTGGCTGGAGTGCCTTGACGAAGCGGTACCCGTGCAGCCGCAGTACCGAGCGGAACGCCCACCGGTACGCCTCCAGCGCGCAGAACGAGACCTGCGGGATCTGCATGGCCGTCCGGCAGAGCCGCTCGTAGGCAGCGAACTCCGGGCTCCGTACCCAGGCTGGTCCGCCCCATTCGCGCAGGAACACCCCGATCTGGGCGGCGTCGTCCCGGGTGAGCACGTGCTCGTACCGGGGAAGTTGGAATTTCAGCACCGGCCCGGCGGCGGAGAGCTGACCGCGCGGGTCGACGGCGAGTGATGCGCGCATCCGCAGCGGGTGCGCGGCGCCGGAGACGATCAGCTTGCTGACCATCTTCGGGTGGAAGGCGGCGGCGGTCCACGCCATCATCCCGCCGTAGCCGGCGCCGACCAGGATCGCGGAGCGCTCGCCGAGCGCCCGGATCAGCCCGGAGACGTCGCTGGCCAGCGTGTACCCGTCGTACCCGCGCGGCGGCTTGTCGCTGGCACCGTAGCCGCGCAGGTCCACCGCGACCGCCCGGAACCCGGCGTCGGCGACGTCGCGCAGCTGCTTGTGCCAGGCGTACCAGAACTCGGGGAAGCCGTGCAGGAACAGCACCAGCGGGCCGGTACCCGCCTCGACGACGTGGAACCGGCTGCCGTTGGCGTTGACGAACCGGTGCGCCCAGGGGCCTTCGATGAGTACGGCCGACTCGTCCGCCGAGATATCCACGTACCCAGCGTAGGGGTCCCCGGTACGCCGGTCGCGCCAACCCACCCCGTACCAGCGAGAATGGCCTACGGACCGGGCAACCGTGGCATGCCGGCGGCAACGCGTTGACGTTGATCGCTCGCCGCCCTACCGTTACCCGGGGTAACGAGACGACGCGGAGGGCGGACTTGACACACCCGACCGGGTCCTCGCGGTTGCTGCGTGCGCTCAACGAGAGTGCGGCCCTGGCCCACCTGCTCGGGCGTGGCC
This sequence comes from uncultured Actinomycetota bacterium, assembly GCA_963850915.1. Lineage (GTDB taxonomy): Bacteria > Actinomycetota > Actinomycetes > Mycobacteriales > Micromonosporaceae > CAVTWH01. Next base: position 214,912 of record CAWKND010000012.1, on the reverse strand, counting down.
CGCTCACCCGTCCCCAGCTGCGGGAACTCACCGGCCTGTCGAAGCCGACCGTCTCCGAGGCGGTACGCCGGCTGGCCGAGGCCGGGCTGGTCGGGGTGGTTGGGCACGTCAGCGGCGGTCCAGGCCCCAACGCCGAGGTCTACGCGGTCAACCCGGACGCCGCCTTCACCGTCGCGCTCTCGGTCCGCGAGGGGCAGACACCGGCCGCCGGCTCCATCGTGGCCGCGCTCGGCGACCTGACCGGGGCGGTGCGCGCCGAAACCCAGACTGATTTCCGGGGTACCGACCCGGTGGCCGCCGTGGCCGCGGTGGTACACGAGCTGGCCGCCACGGTCGGGCGGGACCGGGTGGAGTGCGTACAGATCGGCGTGGCCGGCGCCTTCGACCCGCGTACCGAGACGGTGCACCACGTCGATCTGCCGGGCTGGGACCGGCCGGGGCTGGTGGCACAGCTGCGCTCGCGACTGGGTACCCGGGTGGACGTGGACAACGACGTCAACCTGGCCACCGTCGCGGAGCGGCGGCGCGGGGCGGCGGCCGGGGCCGAGAACTTCGTGCTCATCTGGTGCGGTGCCGGCCTCGGGCTGGGCATCGACCTCGGGGGTACGCTGCTGCGCGGCGCTCGCGGCGGGGCCGGCGAGATCGGCTACCTGCCGCTGTACGGGCCGGATGCGCAGCACTCCGGGGAGCTGCAGGACCTGGTCGGCGGGGCGGCCGTTGTCGAGTTGGCGGCCCGGTACGGGGCTGTCGCCGACACCCCGGGCGAGGCGGTACGCGCCTCCGGGCCGGAGTTCCTGGCGGCACTGGCCGACCGGATGGTGATGGTACTGGCCACGGTGGCCGCCGTCCTCGACCCCGAACTCGTGGTGCTCGCCGGCGAGGTGGCACAGGCCGGTGGCGCCCCGCTACGGGACGCGGTGGCTCAGGCGCTGCGGGCCGGTACCCGGCTGGACACGGCGGTCGAGATCACCGCCATCACCGGCGACCCGGTCTTGCTTGGAGCGCTCGACGCGGCGACCGCCACCGTGCGCGAGATCCTGCTCGCCTCGCTGCACGACTAGCCGGGCCGCCCAGCGCAAGCCGCAGGCCCAGCGCAGGTCCCGCCGGTTCAGGTCGCGCTTCGGTCAGGTCGCGCTTCGGTCAGGTCGCGCTTCGGTCAGGTCGCGCTACCGAAGTCGACCTCGGCGGTCTCGACCGTCCCGGCTGTCCGCCCCGGTGCGGCGTGGTTTTTCCAGTAGAGGTTGGTGTGTGCGATCACCAGGTCCGGCGTCGGCGCGCCCCACTCGGACAGGTCCTCCGTGGTGTGTGCGTCGCTGACCAGTGTGGTGTCGTAGCCCCGGACGATCGCCCCGTGCAGGGTCGAGCGGATGCACTCGTCGGTCTGCGCGCCCGAGACAACGAGCCGGCCGACACCGAGGCCGGCCAGTACCGTCTCGAGGTCGGTGTCCTCGAAGGAGTCGGCGTAGCCCTTCTCGACCAGGGGCTCCGCGTCGCCCGGAGCCAGCTCGGGCACGATCTGCCAGTCGTCGCTGCCGCGTACGAGTCGCTCGTCGGTCTGCTGGATCCAGACCACGGGGATCTCGTGCTGGCGCGCCTTCCCGACCAGGCTGCCGATGTTCGCCACCACCGCGTCCCGCTCGTGCGCCTCCGAGACGACGCCGTTCTGCACGTCGATGACCAGGACCGCGGTGTTCGGCCGGTTCTCCAGGGTCGTCATGATCGCTCCTCGCCCGCGTTGGCTCTCATGCCCGGCCACGCTAGCCGTACCCACTGACCCCGGCAGCGGAGCACACCGGCAGCGGAGCACACCGGGCGCGGCGTACCCGCGCGGGCGTCCGGGGACACCCGCGCGGGTACCAGATGATCGTTTAGTTGATGAACGTGATCCGGTTGGCCGCCGGCGGCGCGATCGGCGTCGCCGGTGTCGAGTTGGCCGTCAGGTACTGCGTGAAGGCGTCGATGTCCAACTCCCCGACCAGCGGGTTGGTGGCCTGGAGAAGGACGGGGAAGCCGTCCCCGCCGCCGGCCAGGAAGTTGTTCACGGTGATCCGGTAGGTGGCACTCTGGTCGAGCGGCGCACCGCCGACCGTGATCGAGCTGACCACGATCTTGTCCGCCCCGGTCTTCGAGTTGTCCGTGGTGTACCGCAGGCCTGCGGAGATCTGCAGCACCTTGGCGGTGGTCGCGTTCGCCCCGGAGTACTGCTCCTGCAGCAGCGTCACCAACTGCGCCCCGGTGATATCCACTGTGGTCAGGTAGTTGTTGAACGGCTGCACGGTGAACGCGTCCGCGTAGGTGACCACGCCGTCGCCCTCGCCGGCACTCTGCGCGTAGACCAGGTCGGCGCGTACCCCACCCGAGTTGGTGATGCCGAGGACGGCACCGCCGGTGGCGGCGCTGCTGGTCGCCGCGAGCTGGGCGTCGGCGATCAGGTCACCGAGCGGCATCTCCGGCACGGTCGCACCCCGGCCGAGGATGTCGGCCGAGATGTAGCCGACCGGCTTGTTGGCCACCGGACCGATGAGCGTCTGGTACTTGGCGATCAGCGCTGTCTCGGCCGGGTCGGGTGCCACGTCCCGGGTGACGATGTGGTTCACCGCGGTCACCGACGGGCGTACCACGTCGTGGGTCTTCTTGTCGTACTTGAAGTTGATCTCGGTGTACAGCCGGCCGAACGAGGACGCGCTGGTCACCATGCGCGGCTGCCCCGACGGGTCGGGGATGTTGCACACGTACGAGGTGTGCGTGTGCCCGCTGACGATCATGTCGATCCGCGGGTCCACGGCCTTGGCGACGTTGACGAAGTCGCCGGAGAGGCCGGTACCCGGACCGCCCGCGTTGCAGTCGTAGTTGTAGATCGGGCTGGCCGTGTCGCCGCCGTCGTGGACCATCAGCACGATCGCCTTCACGCCCAGCAGGGTGAGCAGCTTGGCGTAGAAGTTGGCGGTGGCGACCTCCTTCTGGAAGGTCAGGCCGGCGACGCCGGAGGCGGTGACGATGTCCGGCGTGCTCTCCAGCCCGAGGCCGATGAAGCCGACGGTGGCGCCGCCGATGTTCTTGATCCAGAACGGCGGCAGCAGCGGCAGGTGCGTACTGTTGTCGATCACGTTGCCGGCCAGGTAGTTGAAGTTCGCGCCACGGAAGGGCGCGCTCGGGTCGTAACAGCCGTCGTCGGTACGGCAGCCGCCGTACTGCAGCCGCTTCAGCTCCGCTTTGCCCTCGTCGAACTCGTGGTTGCCCACGCTGGAGAGGGAGAGCCCGAGGTTGTTCATCGCCAGGATGGTCGGCTCGTCGTGGAACGCAGCCGACAGCAGCGGACTGGCACCCACCAGGTCACCGGCGGCGACCGTGATCGTGTTCGGGTGCCCGACCCGGGCGTTCTTCAGGTGCGTCGCGAGATATTCCACCCCGCCGGCCGGTACGGCCACGGTGGTGCCGTTCGGGCCGGCCGTGGTGATCGAGCCGGACGAGCCGGACGGGGGCTGCAGGTTGCCGTGGAAGTCGTTGAAGGCCAGTACCTGAACGTCCACTGTGGACGGTGTGGCGGCACTGGCTGGGCCGGCCATCGCGACGACGAGCGCCGAGGTGAGGCCGACAGCGGCCAGCGCCGCCCATCTGCTGCGTAGACGGAATTGCGCGAACGGGTGTTGCACGAACGCCTCCCGGGGTACGGATCTGTGGGGTATCCGAACCGACTGAACCATGCTCAGCCGTACGCACAGCTAACGCACTATGTCGATGTAGGGGAACGTCGAGGGGCGCTCCTCACATCGAGGAGCGCCCCTGTCGACAGCGTGTAGTTACGTCGTGTCAGTCCTCGTCGGACTTGCCGGTCTGCATGCCCTTCGAGATCAACTCCATCACCGTGGAGTCCTGCAGCGTGGTCACGTCGCCGAGCGAGCGGTTCTCCGCGACGTCCCGCAGCAGCCGCCGCATGATCTTGCCCGAGCGGGTCTTCGGCAGCTCCTGGACCAGCATGATCTGGCGCGGCTTGGCGATCGGGCCGAGCGAGGAGGCCACGTGGTTGCGCAGCTCCTGGACGAGCTCCTCGCTGGCGTCGGCGGTACCGCGCAGGATCACGAACGCGACGATCGCCTGGCCGGTGGTCGGGTCGGTCGCGCCGACCACCGCGCTCTCGGCCACCTTCGGGTGGCTGACCAGCGCCGACTCCACCTCGGTAGTGGAGATGTTGTGGCCGGAGATGAGCATGACGTCGTCGACCCGGCCGAGCAGCCAGAGGTCGCCGTCGTCGTCGCGCTTCGCGCCGTCACCGGCGAAGTACATGCCGTCGAAGCGGGACCAGTAGGTCTCGATGAAGCGCTGGTCGTCGCCCCAGATGGTACGCAGCATGCTGGGCCAGGGCTCGCGGAGCACGAGGTAGCCGCCGCCACCGTTGGGTACCGAAGCGCCGGTGTCGTCGACCACGTCAGCGGAGATGCCGGGGAGTGGGCGCATCGCCGAACCGGGCTTGCACGCGGTCACGCCGGGCAGCGGGGAGATCATCATCGCCCCGGTCTCGGTCTGCCACCAGGTGTCCACCACGGGGGTGGTACCGGCGCCGATGTTCTGCCGGTACCAGATCCACGCCTCGGGGTTGATCGGCTCGCCGACGCTGCCCAGCAGTCGCAGGCTGGACAGGTCGTACCCGGCCGGAATGTCGTCGCCCCACTTCATCATGGTGCGGATCAGGGTGGGCGCTGTGTACAGGATGGTGACGCCGTAGCGCTGCACGATGTCCCAGAACCGGCCCTTGTCCGGGGTGTCCGGGGTGCCCTCGTACATGATCTGGGTGGCGCCGTTGGAGAGCGGCCCGTAGACGATGTAGCTGTGTCCGGTGACCCAGCCGATGTCGGCGGTGCACCAGTAGACGTCGGTCTCGGCCTTCAGGTCGAAGACCGCCCACTGGGTGTACGACGCCTGCGTGAGGTACCCGCCGGTGGTGTGCAGGATGCCCTTGGGCTTCGCGGTCGTACCACTGGTGTAGAGGATGAACAGCGGGTGCTCGCTGTCGAACGGCTGCGCGGTGTGCTCGGTGCTGGCCTGTTCGACCGTCTCGTGCCACCACAGGTCGTGGCTGTCGTCCCAGTCGACCTGCTGCCCCGTCCGGCGTACCACCAGCACATGCTCAACGCTCGGACAGCGCGCGACACTGGCGTCCACGGTCGGCTTCAGCGGGCTCGGGTTGCCGCGCCGGTACCCGCCGTCGGCGGTGATCACGACCTTGGCGCTGGCGTCCTCGATCCGGCCGGCGAGGGCGTCCACCGAGAAGCCGCCGAAGACGACGCTGTGCGTGGCGCCGATCCGCGCGCAGGCCAGCATGGCGACCGCCGCCTCGGGGATCATCGGCAGGTAGATGGCCACCCGGTCACCGGCGGTGACGCCGAGGTCGGTGAGCGTGTTCGCCGCCTGGCAGACGCTCGCGTGCAGGTCGGCGTAGGTGATGGTGCGGGTGTCGCCGGGCTCGCCCTCCCAGTGGATCGCGACCCGGTCGCCCAGGCCGGCCTCCAGGTGCCGGTCGAGGCAGTTGTAGGCGATGTTCAGCTCACCGCCGACGAACCACTTGGCGAACGGCGGGTTGCTCCAGTCCAGCGTCTGGCTCCACTCCTTGGCCCAGCTCAGCCGGCGGGCCTGCTGCTCCCAGAAGCCCAGCCGGTCGTCGGTCGCCTGCTCGTAGGCGTCGGCCTTGACGTTGGCCGCGGCGGCAAGGGCGGTGGGGGGTTCGAACCGCCGGTTCTCCTTGAGCAGGTTCTCCAACGTTTCGCTCATCGGGTGTACTCCCTCGACTTGGTACCGGCTCTGCTTGGTACTGGCTTTGCTTGTTGCCGGCGCGTGCCAGACTGCCGCCTTCATCTGACTCTGCAGGCTAGTCACGTTGCACCGGGGTTGCGACCCGACCCGGACCGCCCGGCGCCGAACGACCGTGGGGCGGCGCCCGCTGGCGGCTCACGCTCATATCTTGCCGTTTCTGGCCCGTTACGAACAGCCCCACGCACGGTACGCGCAGATTTGTGCAATGTCGGCCCTCGCCAGCGAACCACACCCGACACTGGCTACTCTGTGTCACCATGACCGATCCGCTGGCCCCGCTGCTGGAGCTCGCCGATGTACGGGACGCGCTGACCGACGCGCGTACCTCCGTCGACGGGGCACTGCGCCATCCGGCCCTGCGTCGCTCCGGTGGCCGGGTGGCTGCCGAGATCGGGCTGCGCGCGGCGACCGCGAGCGCGGCGCTGGAGGGGCACGGGTACCCGCTGGACGACGTACGGGCGGGTACGGTCACCGATCCGGTGGTGCAGGGGGCGCTGCGGGTCAGCCAGGAACTGGACGGGCTGGCCACCTTGTGGCGCAAGGTACCCAGGCAGGTACTCGCCCGGGTGCACGTACTCAGTGCGCGCGACTGCGTGGCCGCCGCTGACCTGGGGCGGCCACAGGACCCCGCGACAGCGCCCCGGCTCGGCGCGCTCTTCGACCTGCTGACCCGTACCGACGGGACGCCGGTACTGCTGGTGGCGGCCGTGGTACACGCGGAGTTGGCTACGCTGCGCGCTTTCGCGGGGCCGAACGGGGTACTCGCCCGCGCGGCGGCGCGCCTCACGCTGGTGGCCGGCGGGCTGGATCCGCGTGGCCTGATCGCACCCGAGTTGGGGCACCTGGCCCGCGAGCCCGAGTACGTCGGCGCACTCGGCGCCTACGCGACCGGTACCCCCGACGGGCTGCGCTCCTGGTTCCGGCACTACGCCACAGCCGTCAGCGCGGCGGCCGCCGAAGCGGTGACCGTCGGCGACGAGGTACTCGCCTGAGCCTGCCTGCTTCGTCGTGGGTTAGGCGCCCGGCTGCGGGTACTGCGGGCTGGTGGCCGGTTGTCCGGTGGAATCGGGGTAGCTGGGCTGGGCCGGCTGCGCGGCCGGCGCCGGCTGTGCGGGATAGCCGGGCTGTGCGGGATAGCCGGGCTGTCCGGGATAGCCGGGCTGCGCCGGGTAGCCGGGCTGCGCCGGGTAGCCCGGCTGGGCGGTGGCCGGGTAGCCCGGCTGAGCTGGTGCGCCGTATCCCGGCGGGACCGCGCCGTGGCCCTGCGGTGCGTAGCCCGGCTGCCCCGGGTAGCTCGGCTGCTGCGGCGCGGGGTAGCCGGGCTGCGGCCCTGGGTAGCCCGGCTGCTGCGGCGCGGGGTAGGGCTGCATGCCGGGGGGCGTCCACTGCGCCGGCCCGGCCGGCGGGAACTGGGCGTAAGGAGCGGGGGGACCCGACGGGAAGACCGGCGGCGGCGAGTTCAGGGTCTTGCGGCGCTTCACCGCGGCCACGATGCCCTGGATCGCCAGGATGAACGGGAGCAGCGCCACGTACCAGCTGATGATGATCCAGCCGCCGAACAGCAGCACGTATCCGGCCCACAGCACGATGACCGCGCCGATGGAGATGCGGATCGCCCGGGAGCCCGCCGTGTTTCCGGGGAACACCGAGCTGATCGCCAGCATCAGTCCGCCGATGATGTACAGCGTGAGGACGAAGTCGCCGAAGCCGCCGTTGAGGGTACCGAGTGCCAGGTTCATCGCCGCTCCGAGTTTGGGGTCCGCGGCTGACACCATAGAGCACACCCGGGCCGGTACGCCGCCCCATACGAAGCGGGTCGGCGGGCGGACAGCGGAGCAAGAAGACGGCGCCCCTCGAGGGAGCGCCGCCATGCACGGGTCACCGGGTTAGCAAGCGTGCACCTAACAGTGTCGTCAGCGGCCCTTGCGGCGCCGCCGCAACTCGCCTGAGCGCGGCTGGTCGCGCGTGGGTACCCGGTCGCCGTACACGGAAATCAACTGGCTTCCGCACTTCTTTTCTACGCCCATTCACCCGGCCGCGCCAGCACTCCAGCCGATTGTGTGAGGCCGTACCACGCCTGGGAGACCTGTGACTGCGCAGCTCAGGGCCGGTCAGGCGAGTGCCGCGAGCTTGGCACGCCGGTGCCGCTTGTAGAGCAGCACGCCCAGAGCGACACCGATCCCGAAGACGACAACCGCCGCCCCGACGGGTACCGCAGGCCGGGCGCGCAGCCGCCGACCGAGAGGTACCGGGTCCCGGAACTCCAGCATCGGCCAGCCCCGTTCGACCGCGACGCGGCGCAGTCCCCGGTCGGGGTTGACCGCCGTGGGGTGCCCGACTGCTTCCAGGAGCGGAGCGTCTGTCCCCGAGTCGGAGTAGGCGTAGCAGTCGTCGAGGTCGTACCCGCGCAACGCGGCGAGCTCCTGGACGGCGTGGAGCTTGGCGGCGCCAGCGGCGTAGAACTCGATGGTGCCCGAGTAGCGGCCATCCTCCACCACCATGCGGGTGGCGATGATGTCGGTGACGCCGAGCAGCTCGCCGATGGGGCGCACCATCTCCTCGCCGGAGGCGGAGACGAGTACGACGTCCCGGCCGGCCGCCTGGTGCTCCTCGATCAGGGTGGCTGCCTCGGCGTACACATATGGGTTGATCAGTTCGTGCAGTGTCTCCGCGACGATCTGGTTGACCTGCTCGACCCGCCACCCGGTGACCAGTTCGGCCAGGTAGTCGCGGATGCGCACCATCGACTGCTCGTCGGCCCGGCCACCGAGCTTGAAGGCGAGCTGGGCGTATGCCCCCTTGACAAGGTCACGCCGTGTTATCAGCCCATCACGATAGAACGGCCGCCCGAAGGCCAAGGCACTGGACTTGGCGATGACGGTCTTATCCAGATCGAAGAAGGCAGCGCTGCGCCCCACGGCAAGCCACTCTAGCCGGATCGGCCGGAACCGTGCGTCCTGCCGGCCGTACCCCCGCATCCTGCCGGCCGTACCCCGCATCCTGCCGGCCGTACCCCCGTAGTCCAGACGGACAGAACAGTGCCTGGCATGGTTGACAGGGGCTTGGCCTGGTACCTCACGCGGAGTAACGTGCGTGAACGTCGCCCACGCGCAGGCAGCCGTCCATCTACGGCCCGCGATGCAATTGGCGCTACTCCAAGCCGGACCCACTCGACGTGTTGGTTCGATTCAGGCATGCTTGTCACAACGTGATGCCCGTAGAACACTGCGGGTAGCGCGCGAAGATATCTCTCGGCAGTACGCACCCCCCGCGTGTGCCGAGACGGTTCGGCTCGACCCCCCCGGGAGCCGAACCCCGACGACCCCCGTCACCCCCCGACGGGGGTCGTCCCATCTCCAACCAACCCCAGAGATCCGGCGACACTGACCGACACCGCACGTACCCGGCCGCCGCCGACGCTACTCGTCGCTCTCGTCGGCGATCGAGATCTGGATAGCGACCGGAGATCCGGCCGCGTCGAGTTCGACGTTTACCGGGAAGAAGCCGTCGCCCACCGATGTCATGGCGAACATGAGGCGTGCGCCGCCGACCTCAATGGTGGCGGCCTCGTGCTCGGCGGCGCGGACATCGGCCATCACCCGCCAGTGGTGCGAGTGCGGACGAAAGTCGTAATTGAACTTCCGGCCGGTACCGCTGTTGCGAAGGTCATCCAGGGCGACTGCCTTGGCGTACGCCTCTTCGACGGGCAGGTTGAGCCAGCCGAAGTTTGACTCGCCGGCAAGGGTGGTGGGCAGAGCTCCGAATTCCGCTGCGATCTCGGCACCGTGCAGACCCCAGAGCACGACATCCGCGAGGCCGTCGATAGGCGCGTCGTGTACCCACGCACCCAGCGCGTCGGCGTCGGCGAACACGAAGCGCGCATTATCGACGGCGAGGCCGCCCAGTGGCATGACCTGCGCGACGGGCTCCTCGCTTACCGTGATGCGGATGTGCGTCCATCCCCAATCGGTGCTTTGGACGCCAACAACCAGGAGCGGTCGGTCAGTCGGCAGACCGCCGACCGGAACGACGGATACACCGGTGATGACAAAGTCGGGGTCGCCTGATGCGATCGCTCGCCGCGTCCGGTCGCGGTGTGGTACCTGTTGCGGGAAAGCGCGCAATTCCGCGTGTAGACCGCGTTCGGCGCAGTGACGGTTGAACAACGTGGTGAACTCGGCGACGCCGTGCTGCGGGATGTCGTAGAGCGTGCAGCCGGACTGGCGATCGAAGGTCCGTGCCGCGACCTCCGCATCAGGTCCGACAATCTCGAAGTCCGTGGCCGGTCGGTCAGTGTCTTCCCGGACCGCCTCCGGTGCGCCCGCGCCGGACCACAGCCCAAGGTAGCCGCCGTCCATGAGTACCAGCTCGCCCGATGGGCAGGTCACTTCACCGAGTACCACGATCTCTGTCACGGTCGCGCAGTCTAGGGCGTCACCACCAGCCAGTTCGGGAGGCGACAGGTAACCGGGTCGGGGAACGGGCACGCCGTTGCGGCGCAGAATGGGGCGGTGCGGGTACGGATGGCGGAGCCGGTGGACTTTCCGGTACTGCAGGAGATCGAGCGGGCTGCTGGTACCGGGTTCCGGGCACTGGGCATGGCGGAAATCGCGGACGACGAGCCGTTCAGTGTGCCCGAGTTGGCGGTGTACCAACGGGACGGGCGGCTACTGGTCGCGGTTGACGGGCTGGACGTGCCGGTGGCGTACCTGGCGTGGGAGCCGGTGGACGCGAACGCACACGTGGAGCAGGTCTCCGTACACCCCGATTGGGCGCGTCGGGGGATCGGCCGGGAGTTGCTCGAGGAGCTGGACCGGCGCACGGCTGATGCTGGGTTTCCGGCGTTGACCCTGACGACTTTTGTTGATGTTCCGTGGAATGCGCCCTACTACGCGCGGCTGGGCTTTGTTGAGCTGGGCGGCGATGAACTGGGTCCGCAGCTGCGGGCGATCCGGGCGGCGGAGGCGCGGCGCGGGCTCGACCGGTGGCCACGGGTGGCGATGCGGCGGGCGGTCACGGCGTCGAGCGCTGGCGTTGCAGCGGATGCGCCGGCCTAGGGTCGGCAGGAAAGGCTGCCCGACGGGGTACGCATAGCAGATCGTTTGGCTTCGCCCTGGGATTTCCACAGGTACCCTCGCTGTCCACAGTTCACGGTTTCGGCCGTTGGTCCGGTGCTTCCGGGCCTGCCACGGTGCTCGGGTCAGATCGCTTCGCGACCCGGGAGGCCACCGATGGCTATCCACCGCCGTCCCTTGCTGGTGACCGGCGACGTGCACCTGCTCGACGAGCTGGTACGCATCGCCGCGAGCGTGGACGTACTGCTCGACGTGGCACCCGACGTCCCGTCCGCCCGCCTCGGATACACCGCCGCACCACTCGTACTGGTCGGCATCGACCTGGCGACCGCCTGTGCCCGCGCCGGCCTGAACCGGCGGCGTGACCTGGTGGTCGTCGGCCGCTTCGACGGTGTGGGGCCGCCGGACTGGACGGTCGCCGACGAACTGCACGCCGAACACATCGCGGCGCTGCCGGCAGCCGAGGCGTGGCTGGCCCGCCGACTCGCCCTCGACGACCCGGCTACTCCCCTTCCGCGGCTCGCCGATCCGGCTGCGGAGCACTCCGACTGGCCGGCGCTGGACCGGTCGAGCTCCGGTCTGGGCGTCGCCGAGCTGGCTCGGCGCAAGGAAACCAACCCGCCGGGCGCGGCCGTCAGACCCCGGTCGGCGGCGGCCGACCTGCGCTCTCCGGCGGCCGGGGTGCGGCGCGGGCGGGGTGTGCTGGTCGCCGTCATCGGTGGTCGGGGCGGCGCCGGAGCCAGCGTGTTCGCCACCGGGTTGGCGGTCACCGCGGCCCGGTGCGGAGCGGCGACGGTACTGGTCGACGCGGATCCACTGGGCGGCGGACTCGACCTGGTACTGGGCTGGGAGGAGCTGGACGGGCTGCGCTGGCCGGGGCTGGCGGCAGGTACGCCGGCCGTCGTGCAGGCACTGCCCCGGCAGGCGGGGCTGGCGACACTGTCGTTCGACCGGTCGCCGGCTCCACGGGTACCCGTCGATGCTCTGGTCAGCACGCTCGCCACCGCCCGGCGCGGCAGCGACCTGGTCGTGGTGGACCTGCCGCGACGCTTTGACGACGCGGCGCTACTGGCGCTGGCCGAGGCGGAGCGGGCCTACGTGGTCGTCCCGGCCGAACTGCGCGCGTGTGCGGCGGCGGTGCGGGTCGCGGAGGCGGCCCGGCAGCACTGTGACCGGCTCGCCGTCGTGGTACGTGGACCGGCACCGGGCGGACTGCGGCCGCAGGACGTGACGGCGGCGCTCGGCCTGCCGCTCGCCGGGTACCTGCGCCCCGAGCCTGGCCTGGCCCGCGATCTGGAGAGCGGCGTCGCCCCCGCAGGTGACGGTCGCGGTCCGCTGGCCGAGCTGTGCCGGCGAATCCTCGGCGATCTCGGCGTCACCGGCATGCGGGACGCCGCGTGAGCAGCGCCGTGCAGTTGGCCGGGGCCGGCCCGCTGACCGGGCTGCTGCTCGACCCCGAGGTCACCGACCTACTGGTCAACCGGGACGAGGTCTGGGTCGACCGGGGGTACGGGCTGGTCCGGGCGGCGGTCGACGTGGGTACACCCGCGGATGTACGCCGGCTCGCCCAGCGCCTCGCCGCGGCAGCCGGTCGCCGCTTGGACGAAGGCTCACCATTCGTCGACTGCCAGCTCGGCGACGGTACCCGCGTGCACGCCGTACTCCCGCCGATCGCCGCGCCCGGTCCACTGCTCTCGCTGCGTACCTTCCGCCGCAAGGCTCTGCGCCTCGGTGACCTGGTCGACTCGGGTACCGTCTCGGCGCCCGGTGCCGCGCTGCTCCTCGCGATCGTCCAGGCACGCCTGTCCTACCTGGTCACCGGGGGCGCGGGCAGCGGCAAGACGACTCTGCTCGGTGTGCTGCTCGGGCTGGTACCGCCGACCGAGCGCATCGTGTTGGTCGAAGACTGTGCCGAGCTGCGCCCCGAGCATCCCCACCTGGTGGCGCTGCAGAGCCGGCCGGCCAACGTGGAGGGCGCGGGCGAGGTGGGCCTGCGCGAGCTGGTACGCCAGGCGCTGCGGATGCGCCCGGATCGCCTGGTGGTCGGCGAGATCCGGGGAGCCGAGGTCATCGACATGCTCGGCGCGCTGAACACCGGCCACGAGGGTAGCGCCGCCACCCTGCACGCCAACACCGCAGCCGACGTACCGGCCCGGCTGGAGGCGTTGGGGCTCTTCGGCGGGGTACCCCGGGAGGCGCTGCACGCGCAGATCGGTGCCGGGCTGCGGGTGGTGATCCAGGTCCGGCGTACGCCCACCGGCCGGTGTGTCGAGGAGGTGTGCGTACTGCTGCCCGGTACCGGCGGGCGGGTGGTGACCGCGGTGAGCGCCTGGCACGGTACCCGCGGCCCCGGTCCAGCCGCCGGAGCACTCAGCCGATTGCTGGAGGAGCGCGGGGTACGCCCGGTCGTCGCGTTGAGTCTATTGCGTGGCAACGGTTCTGTGCCGTCGACCCGGAACAGTGCGCCGGCGCTGCCGGCTCGGGTCGGGAACCGGCCGTGACCAGCTCCGGTCAGCGCGGGTCGCTGTTCGGGCGTTGGACGCTCAAGCGACGGCCTCGTTCGCTGTTCAGGCGTTGGGTGGTCCGGGGGCGGCTGCGGGGGTTGGCAGGTGGCGGCGTACGCAGGCGTCGTGCGGCGGCGTGGCTCCTGATCAGGCCATGGCCGACCGTGGCCGGCGCGGCGCTGATCGCCGCGGTTGCCGTGATCTGGGTCGCCGGGCCGGTGGCAGCGCTTGCCGCAGGGGTGTACACGGGGCTTGCTGTCCGCCTTGTGCAGCAACGGGAGCGGCGTACCCGGCACGCGCTCGCCGAGGCGGCTGCCATGGACGCCGTCGTCGCGCTCGGCGCCGACCTGCGTGCCGGTCGACCGCCCGGAGCAGCACTGGCCGGCGTGGCGGTCGAGTTGGCCGGGGAGTCGCCGGCGCTGGTCGTACTCGTCCGCGAGCGGGTACACGTGGCGGTGCAGATCGCCGAGGCGGCCGGTGCGCCGCTGGCCGACCTGCTCGACCGGCTCGACGCGGACCTGCGTGCGCGGCGAGCGGCGGCGCTGCACAGTGCCGCGCAGGCGGCCGGTGCCACCGCGACCAGTTGGCTGCTCGCCGCGCTGCCGCTGGCAGGCGTGGGGCTCGGGTACACCCTCGGCGTCGATCCGGGGTACGAGCTGCTGCACACCCGGTTGGGGGCGGGTTGCGTGGTGGTCGCGCTCGCCTTCCAGCTTGGCGGGCTCGGCTGGGTTGCCCGGATCGCCCGCGAGACAACGGAGTCGGCCGGATGAGTCGGGCGCGGTCACTCTGCGGCGCTGTGTGCGCTGGGATCCTCGGGTACCTGCTGCTCGGCTCCTGGCCCGGGGCGGTCGCCGCGCTGGTTGCCGGGCTGGTGGGGTACCGGCTGCTGCGCCGGGTCGAACCGGTCACTGTGCGCCGCGAACGGGAGAGTGCCACGGCGGCGCTGCCCTTCGCACTCGATCTGCTGGGTGCCGTGCTACGGGCTGGGCTGCCGGTCGCCGGCGCCGTCGAGTTGGTAGCCGGTGAGGTGGGTGGCGCGCTGGGTTCGCGGTTGGCACAGGTCGCCGAGGCGTTGGCCCGGGGTGCGCCGCCTGCGCGTGCGTGGACTCCGCTGGTTGAGCTGCCGGGTGGCGGGCGGCTGGCCACGGTGGTGGTACGCGCCGCCGACAGCGGAGCAGCGCTGTCCAGTGCCTTCGGCCGGCTCGCCGACGACCTGCGCGGGTACGCCGCCAGCCGGGCACAGGCGCGTGCGCAGCGGGCTGGCGTGCTGCTGGTACTCCCGCTCGGGCTGTGCTTCCTGCCCGCCTTTGTCGTCGCCGGGGTCGTACCGGTGATCGTCGCCGTCCTCGGTGACGTACTGCGTTGAGAGGAGCACTGTGATTCGCAGGCTACGGGCCCGGTTGCGTGGCGACGCCGGGATGAACACCGCCGAGTACGCCGTCGGGACACTCGCCGCGGTCGCCTTTGCCGGCGTACTGCTCAAAGTGCTGACCTCCGACAAGATCCAGACCGCGCTGTCCGGCATCGTCCAGCGGGCTCTCCAGTGAACCGTCGCCTCCGGGGTGACCGGGGCAGCGCGACCGCCGAGTTCGCGGTCGCGCTGCCCGCGCTGATCCTGCTGCTGCTCTTCTCGATCGGGACGGTGAACGCCGTACTGACCCGGATGCGCTGCGTGGATGCCGCCCGGGACGCGGCGCTCGCCGCTGCCCGGGGCGGAGACGGGGGCACGGCGGCCCGTCGCCGCGCGCCCGCCGGTGCCGCCGTCTCGGTGTGGACCGAGGGGGATCTGGTGCACGCCAAGGTTTCCGTGACCGTACGCCCGCTCGGTGGCCGGCTGCCCGGCGTGACCGTCAGCGCCGACGCGGTGGCAGAGGAGGAGCCGTGAGCTGGCGTGACGGTCAGCGCCGATGCGGTGGCAGAGGAGCCGTGAACTGGCGTGACGGTCAGCGCCGAGGCGATGGCATCGGAGGAGGCGTGAGACGGGTTGGCCGCCTGGTGTCGGGCAGGCAGTGGCGGGACGAGCGGGGCTCGGCGTCGGTCTGGCTGGTGGCGGCCGGCGCGGTCGTGGTGCTGTTCGGGATCGGTGCGGCGCAGGCGGGCGCGGCCATGGTCGCCCGGCACCAGGCGCTGGCGGCAGCAGATCTCGGTGCGCTCAGCGGCGCCCGGCTGGGCTACGCGGGTACGGCAGCGGCTTGCGGTCGGGCCGGCGAAATCGTGGCGGCCAACCATGCCCGGCTGGCCGGCTGCGTACTCGACGGGCTGTTCGTGACCGTCACCGCCGAGGTCGACGTCGGTGGTGCGGTGGCGCTCACCGCACGAGCCGTCTCCCGAGCCGGCCCGGTGGGAGACTGAGATCGCCAGCTCAGAGACGCCGCTCGGCAAGCGCCGCGAGTACCGTCGCCAGCACCCGTACCGCCGCTGCTTTGTCCAGTGGCTCGTTACCGTTGCCGCACTTGGGCGACTGTACGCACGACGGGCAGCCGGTCTCGCAGCCGCAGGTGGCGATCGCCTCCCGGGTAGCCGCCAGCCACTCGGTCGCCACGTGGTAGGCCCGCTCAGCGAATCCGGCCCCGCCCGGGTGCCCGTCGTAGACGAACACGGTCGGCGCCTCGGTGTCCTGGTGCAGTGCCGTGGAGAGGCCGCCGATGTCCCACCGGTCGCAGGTCGCCACCAGCGGCAGCAGCCCGATCGCGGCGTGTTCGGCAGCGTGCAGCGCGCCGGGGATTCCCGCCTGGTCGACTCCCGCGCGGCGCAGCGCCTCGGGCGAGATGGTCCACCACACGGCCGTCGTGGTCAGCTGCCGAGCCGGCAGGTCCAGTGGCCGGGTGTCGATGATCTCCCCGGAGCCCAGTCGCCTGCGCTGGTAGCTGACCACCTGGTTGGTGACGTCGACGGTACCCAGGAACAGCCCGACCGGACCGGCGTCCACATAGGAGGTGACCGACTCGACGGTCAGGTTGGTGACGTCCCGCGGGTGGGTACTCCACTCCGGCTCCTCGGCGTGTACGAGCGCGACCCCGTCGTCCAGGTCCAGCTCGTCCACCAGGTACGACACTCCCTGGTGCAGGTGTACCGCGCCGGTGTGTACCTGCACGTGCGAAGCGCCGCGGTCGACGGTACCCAGCAGCCGGCCGGTGGACTCCTCGACGATCGCGACCGGGGCTCCGCCGGTACCGCGCAGGTCCACCTCGGGCCGCCCGTCGCGCGCCCAGTACCAGCCGGTCGGACGTCGACGCAGATGCCCCGCCGCGACCAGGACGGCGACCGTCTCGGTGGCCGGCTTCCCGCCGAAGAGTTCCAGATCGGCCGGGGTCAGTGGCAACTCGGCCGCCGCCGAGCAGAGGTGCGGAGCCAGCACGTACGGGTTGGTCGGGTCGAGTACCGTCGCCTCCACCGGCCGCCCGAACAGCGCCGCCGGATGGTGTACCAGATAGGTGTCGAGTGGATCGTCGCGCGCGACGAACACGCACAGCGCCTCGCGCCCTGCCCGGCCGGCCCGCCCGGCCTGCTGCCACAGCGAGGCGAGCGTCCCGGGATATCCGGCGAGCACCACGGCATCCAGCCCGACCAGGTCGACACCGAGTTCGAGGGCGTTGGTGGAGGCCAGCCCGAGCAGTTCGCCGGAGAACAGCGCCTGCTCCAATGCCCGGCGATCCTCGCGCAGGTAGCCGGCGCGGTAGGCGGCCACCCGGTTGACCAGCTCCGGTGCGACCTCGCCGAGCATCCGGCGGGCGTTGGCGGCGACCAGTTCGGCGCCCTTGCGGGAGCGGATGAAGGTCAGCGTCCGGGCGCCGTGTACGACCGAGTCGGCCAGCAGGTCCGCAGCCTCGCGCAGCGCCGACTTGCGTACCGGCGCGGCGTCCCCGTCCGGTCCGAGTCCGCGACCGGGCAGCAGTGGCGGCTCCCACAGCGCGAAGGTCATTCCGCCGCGTGGCGACGCGTCCTCGGTCACCGCGCGCACCGGCAGCCCGGTGAGGCGTCCAGTCGAGCCGGCCGGATCACCGGCGGTCGCCGAGGCGAGGATGAAGGTCGGCGCGCTGCCGTACCGGGCGCAGATCCGGCGCAGCCGACGGATCACCTGTGCCACGTGCGAGCCGAAGACACCGCGGTAGGCGTGGCACTCGTCGATCACCACGAACCGCAGCCGGCGCAGGAACGAAGCCCAGGCGTCGTGCCGGGGCAGCAGGCTGTAGTGCAGCATGTCCGGGTTGGTGAGGATCAACCGCGAGTGGGCGCGGATCCACTCCCGCTCCTCGCGCGGCGTGTCCCCGTCGTACCCGGCCGGGCGTACACCGTCGGGGGCCAGTGCGGTGGCGGCGCGTACCTGGTCGGCGGCGAGTGCCTTGGTGGGTGCGAGGTAGAGGGCGGTGGCCCGTGCCTCGGTGAGCAGCCGGGACAGTACCGGGAGTTGATAGGCCAGCGACTTGCCCGAGCCGGTACCGGTGGAGATCACCACGTGGGTACCCGCGTGCGCCAACTCGGCCGCCTCGACCTGGTGCCGCCACGGCAGCTCGACGCCGCGGGCGCTGAACCGGGCCAGCAGCTCGGTCGGTACCCACTCCGGCCACGGTGCGGTGCTGCCCTCCCGGGCCGGTACCCGCTCCACGTGCGTCAGCGGCTCCACCCGACCACGGGTCAACTGGCGCAGCAGCTCATCCGGGGCCGGCCGGTCGACCCAGGCCACTACCGGGCTGGCACTGGTCACGCGAGAAACTTTAACGTGCACGGCTCGCCTACCTTTGAAGCCACGCTCGTACAACCGTCCGAATCTGCTGCTGCCCGAACCGACCGAACAGCTCGACGAGGGAAGTGCGGGACAGCTCGCCGAGGGAAGGGCGGGACAGCTCACCGAGGGAAGGGCGGGACAGCTCACCGAGGGATGGGCGGGAGCGGCGTCCGTCCCAGTGGGTGGCCGACCGAAATCAGCGCACCCACCGTTGATCTGGTGTTCCCCGGTACAGTGGGTGATCTTGGCGGGACGCGGGCGCGATTCGGGCATGGGCAATGGTTAGATGCCCCGAGGGGCTACACGTGTCCGGTCGTCACCGGCGAGGAGGTCCGGATGGAACTGTCGATGGCAACGCGGGCGATGGAGCGGTACGCGGTGCTCGAGGTGGCCGGTGAGATCGACGTATACACCGCGCCTCAGCTGCGCGAACGCCTGATCGCACTGGTCGAGGGCGGAGCCCGGCAGGTGGTCGTCGACCTCGGCCGGGTGGAGTTCCTGGACTCCACCGGACTCGGCGTACTCGTCGGCGCGCTCGAGCGGCTGCGGGTCGTCAACGGTGAGCTGCTGTTGGTCTGCGCCCAGGAACGACTACTGAAGATTTTCCGGATCACCGGACTGGACCGGGTGTTCGCGCTGTACGACTCGGTGGAGTCGGCGACAAGCGAAGACCAGGCGCGCGACCTTCCGGGTACGGCCGGCTGAGTTCGATGCCCACCGTTCGGCTCGCCTTCACTCCCGCGGCGGCGCATGTGCGTACCGCCCGGCTGGTCGCTGTTGCCGTGGCCCGCCGTGCCGGAGTCTCCTCCGAGCTGTACGACGAGATCCGGTTGGCGATCGGCGAGGCGTGCTCCCGCGCGGTCGCGCTGCACCGCCAGTACGGCCTCGCCGACCTGGTGGAGGTGGCGCTCAGCGACGGAGCCGGTTTCACCATCCGGGTCACCGACCGGGCACCGATCGACGCGGCGCTCAGCCCGCCCTCGGGCGGCGCGGACCCCGTCGCGTTGATGGAGGAGGCGGCGCTCGGCTTCGCCGATTCGGGCCGGTACAGCGACGCGGCGCCGTCAACCTGGTCGGCCGGCAGCGGCTCCGAGCTGACCCGGTTCGATGCGCCCGCGAGCGAAGCCGACGACCACGAAGACGCCAGCCCCACCCCGACCGATCGCCAGCAAACAGGCCACCCAACCCCGGGCCCCCCAACGCCGGGCCCCCCGACCCCGGGCCAGGCGACCCCGGGCCAGGCGACCCCGGGCCAGGCGACCCCGGGCCAGGCGACCCCGGGCCAAGCCCAACCCAGCCACGCAGCACAGAGCCAACACGAGCAGCGCCAACACGACCAGCGCGCCGACTCGGCCGACCACGAGGCCGGACAACGCGGCCCGGCCACGAAGGCGGACCGCGCGAGGCCGGCCACGAGGGCGGACAGCGCGACGCCGGCCACGAGGGCGGACAGCGCGAGCCCGGCCACGAAGGCGGAGACGAGGAAGGCCGCGAGGCGCCGGCCGGTACCGAGCGGTTCGTCCCGGAGGCGTGGGGCGGGCCGGCGGGTACCGGGGTCGCCTGGGTCTCTGGCCGGGCGGCGGGTACCCCCGCGGGCGAGCCGGACGGCGGCGACCAGCACCCGGCCGATCACGTGGTCGACGAGGCGGAGGAGGCGGTGGCCGTCGGGATGCGACTGGCGCTGCTGGCCAGCCTGGTGGACGAGATCACGGTACGGCCGGCGGCGCATGGCGTCGGTACCGAGGTGGTCATGTCGTGGCCGGTACAGAACCGCTCGAACGGCGGTCGTCCGTGAATTCCCCACGCGCCTGACCGCAGGCCACCCCAGCCCGAAGAAGTCCGGCGAAAAGACCTGGCAACCGTGACAATGGGCAGGTCAGGCCCGGCGACGCGCCGACCACACACCAGGGGACGCACGTTAGCGGCAGGCAGGTACCGCGCACAACGGGCAACATCACAGCGACACAATTGCCGCAGGATGTGACCACAGCCACGTGGGGCCGCTAGAGTACGCGGGTCATCTGCTTCACCGCTGGTCACGCCGTTCCGACGGCCAGTGGTGCGTGGTTACTCCCGAGTGGAGAACGCCGTTTCCTCAGCACGCTGAGTGACGGCGCATGTTTCGGTACAGGAGGACATAGATGTCCGGGACCACCCTCGCAGTCAGCGAGCTGTCCCTTTCTGGTCGGAATTTGTCTTTTGTCGTCGTCGCGGCCGTGATCGCGCTGGTGGCACTGGGCTTCGCGTTCGCCCTCACCAGGGCGGTACTCGCGACCGGGACGGGCACCAAGAAAATGCAAGAGATCGCCGTGGCGGTGCAGGAAGGCGCCTCGGCGTACCTCGTCCGACAGTTCAAGACTCTGGCGATCTTCGTAGTCATCGCCTTCGTGCTGCTGTTCTTTCTACCGGTGAACGACGGTGGGCTGTCGATCAAGATCGGCCGCTCCATCTTCTTCGTGGTGGGTGCGCTGTTCAGCGCCTCCATCGGCGGCGCCGGCATGGCGCTGGCCACCCGCGCCAACCTGCGCGTCGCGGCGGCGGCCAACACCGGACAGGGCAGCCGCGAGCGGGCCATGCAGATCGCCTTCCGTACCGGCGGTGTGGTCGGCTTCCTCACCGTCGGCCTGGGGCTGTTCGGCGCGGCGATCGTGGTGCTCCTCTACAAGGGCAACGCACCCACCGTGCTGGAGGGCTTCGGCTTCGGTGCCGCGCTGCTCGCGATGTTCATGCGGGTCGGCGGCGGCATCTTCACCAAGGCAGCCGACGTCGGTGCCGACCTGGTCGGCAAGGTGGAGCAGGGCATCCCGGAGGATGACCCGCGCAACGCCGCCACGATCGCCGACAACGTCGGTGACAACGTGGGCGACTGCGCCGGCATGGCCGCCGACCTGTTCGAGTCGTACGCGGTGACTCTGGTCGCGGCGTTGATCCTGGGCAAGGCGGCGTTCGGCGAAGAGGGTCTGATCTTCCCGCTGATCGTGCCGACCATCGGCGTACTGACGGCGATCATCGGGGTGTTCATCACCCGGCTGCGCCCCAGCGACCGCAACGGTCTCGTCGCGATCAACCGGGCCTTCTACATCTCGGCCGGCATCTCGGCGGTCGGGGTGGCCATCGCGGCCTTCCTCTACCTGCCGTCGAGCTGGTCGGGCTTCCACGGCATCACGGGCGGCGCCAGCGCCAACGTCAGCCCGCCGGTCTTCGCCATCCTGGCGGTACTCATCGGCATCGCGCTGGCCGCGATCATCCAGGCACTGACCGGGTACTTCACCGAGACCAGCAAGCGCCCGGTTCAGGACATCGGCAAGACCTCGCTGACCGGCCCGGCCACTGTGATCCTCGCCGGCATCTCGGTCGGCCTGGAGTCGGCGGTCTACACGGCCGTCGTCATCGCTGCCGGTGTCTTCGGCGCGTACCTGCTCGGTGGCGGTTCGCTCATCCTGTCGCTGTTCGCCGTGGCGCTCGCCGGTACCGGCCTGCTCACCACGGTCGGCGTGATCGTCGCGATGGACACCTTCGGCCCGATCTCGGACAACGCGCAGGGCATCGCGGAGATGTCCGGCGACATCGACGAGGCCGGCGCCCGGGTGCTGACCGACCTGGACGCGGTGGGCAACACCACCAAGGCGATTACCAAGGGTATCGCGATCGCCACGGCGGTACTGGCGGCGACAGCGCTGTTCGGTTCGTTCACAGACACCGTGGGTTCCTCGTTGGCCAAGGCCAAGGTCGCCGACGCGGCCCGGGCGATCATCGACGGGCTCAACGTCTCCAACCCGAAGAACCTGGTCGGCCTGCTGCTCGGTGCGGCGGTCGTGTTCCTGTTCTCCGGACTGGCGATCAACGCGGTGTCCCGGTCGGCCGGTGCGGTGGTCATGGAGGTACGCCGCCAGTTCCGTACCTTCCCCGGGATCATGGACGGTACCCAGCGTCCGGAGTACGGCAAGGTGGTGGACATCTGTACCCGCGACGCACAGCGGGAACTGATCACCCCTGGCCTGCTCGCGGTCATGGCACCCATCGCGGTCGGCTTCGGCCTCGGCTTCGGCGCTCTCGCCTCCTACCTGGCGGGCGCGATCGGTACCGGCACGCTGATGGCCGTGTTCCTGGCCAACTCCGGTGGCGCCTGGGACAACGCGAAGAAGATGGTGGAGGACGGCGCGTACGGCGGCAAGGGCTCCGACGCGCACGCCGCCACCGTCATCGGTGACACCGTGGGTGACCCGTTCAAGGACACCGCCGGCCCGGCGATCAACCCGCTGCTCAAGGTGATGAACCTGGTGGCGCTGCTGATCGCACCGGCCGTGGTGACCTGGAGCGTCGGCGCCGACAAGCACACCGCACTGCGCATCATCGTGGCGCTCGCCGCGACCCTCGTGATCGTCGTCTCGGTGACGATCAGCAAGCGCCGTCCGATCGCGATGGACGCCGGCGACGTTGAGGCAGTTGGTTCGGGAAAAGCCGGTAAGGGCGTGACCAGCGACACCGCGGAGAACGAGACCATCAAGGTCTGATCTCCAGTTGCGCCCCGAGGGGTGGCGTCGGGCCGTCGGCCCGGCGCCACCTTTCTTTACAGGCTTTTTTGGGGGTACCGGCGGCAGCTCCCCGGCCACTCGTGGCGACACGCGAGCCGGCTGTGCGCGGCGGTACCCAGTCGAACAGCCGTACAGTGACCGGCATGCATCGCGCACTCCTGCAGCGCCTACATCACGGACGCCTTGGTCTGCTCCCGGTGCTCGTGGCCGGCCTGCTCACCGGCGCCGTCGCGTGCGGTGGCGGTGGCGGTGGCGACCACGGCAAGCCGCCCCGTACCTGGGCCACCGATGTGTGCCAGGCAATGGCCCCGTGGCGCTCCCAGATCACCACCCTCAACGCCCAGGCCGCCACCGATACGGGCGCCGCCAAGACTCCACAGCAGACCCGGGAGAGCCTGGTCAAGCTGCTCTCCGGCGCGCAGCAAGCCAGTGAACAGGCGCGCGTCGGCGTCGCCGCGGCCGGTTCGCCGGATGTCACCGACGGGGCGGCCATCGCCGCCCGGTTCGTCAAGGCGCTCGCCGCCGTCCGGGACGCGTACGCCAAGGCGCAGGCCACCATCGTGGCGCTTCCGCTCGCCCCGTCGAAGCCCTTCTACGACGGCGTCGAGCAGGCACTGGCGACCCTGAACACCGAGTACGCGGCGGCCGGCGTGAACACCAGTACGCTCGCCTCCGCCGACCTGCGCAAGGTCTTCGACGAGGTACCGGCATGCAACCCGGGCTGAGTACCCCCGCCGACCCGGGTACCCGCCGCAAGCCCCGTACCCGACCCAAGCCCACCGAGCCAGCGACCGCCGCCGACCCGGCCGAGCCCGCTGAGCCCGGGTAGCACGCCGGCCGAGCCGGCCAGCCGGCCCAGCCAGCTGACGGGCGGGCCGAGCCGGCGGAGCGCGGCCGAGCCGGAGCCGGGGCCGGCCGAGCCGCGGAGCCGGCGAGCCCGCAGAGTCGTGGAGCCGTTGGCCGCGGCGCGGTTCGACGAGCTACCGACCGAGGCCGGGGGAGTTGCCGGGGCTGATGGCGGCGCAGTTCCCGACCGCTCCACCGCCGAGCCGTGTCCCGCGGCCGGTACGGATCGAAGCGGGGGACGGCGACCGGGCGCCGGTACGGCAGCTGTCCCTGTTCGGGGTGGAGGCGCGGGCGCCGGTACCGGGTGATCTCGAAGGGCTGCTGGCCGGGCCGGGACAGGTGGTCCGGATGGGCGGCACGGCACGCGTCTCGATCGTGGTCGCCGACCTGTGGCGGGCCCGGGTACTCGTCCGCGAGCTGCGTACCCGTGGCCTCAGCGCGACCTGCGTGGCAACCGCCGAGCAGCACATCGGGGTACGTAGCGCCTACTCCACGGTGCTCGTCGGGCTCGGGTACTCCTGGCTGCGGGGTGCGGTGAAGCACCCGCCGGAAGGTTTCACGCTCGACGGGCGGCGGCTGCGACTGTGGCTGGTGGCCGTCGGCGAGCGCGACGAGCTGGGCATCAGCCTCGGTCTCGGGGCCGGTGACGAGCCGACCTGGGGTGCCGCGGGCGCCGCGCTGGCCGCCCTCGGACTGGCTCCGGTGCTGCTCGGACCGCGTGCCGGCGGCCCGGCGTACCGGATCACCGGGCAGCGCCGGCTGGCCCGGCTGCGGGAGTTGGTGGGCGAGGAGCCGGCGGACGCGCCGGCCGGCATGTGGCCTGCGTGACGCCAGGCACAGTTGACTATGGGTGTACGGTGGCGCCGTCTACTGTGACGACCGCGCCGGTTCCGGGCGGAAACGGGAACCTTGGGCCGGCTGCGGGCGTTACCTTGGACAGTCACCAGCCCGTGCGGGCCGTACTTTGTCCCGCATCGAGCCAGTAGTAGCCCAACCGTGGGGAGTACCGTGCCGAGCAGCACCGCAAAGCGCCTGGTCATCGTCGAGTCACCGGCGAAGGCCCGGAAGATCGCGGACTTCCTGGGCCCGGACTATGTCGTCGAGGCGAGCATGGGCCACATCCGGGACCTGCCGCGCAACGCCAACGACGTACCCGCCGGGTATGAGGGTGTGGCCTGGGCTCGGCTGGGCGTGAACGTGGACGACGGCTTCAAGCCGCTCTACGTGGTCAGCCCCGACCGGAAGAAGCAGATCACCCGGTTGAAGCAGCTGGCCAAGGAGGTCGACGAGGTCTTCCTGGCGACAGACGAGGACCGCGAGGGCGAGGCCATCGCCTGGCACCTGCTGGAGACGATCAAGCCACGGGTACCGGTCAAGCGGATGGTCTTCCACGAGATCACCAAGCCGGCCATCCAGGCGGCCATCGCCAACCCCCGGGACATCGACCGGTTCCTGGTCGACGCCCAGGAGGCGCGCCGCATCCTGGACCGGCTCTACGGGTACGAAGTCTCGCCGGTGCTGTGGAAGAAGGTCATGCCGAAGCTCTCGGCAGGCCGCGTGCAGTCTGTCGCCACCCGCATCGTGGTGGACCGCGAGCGGCAGCGGATGGCCTTCCGTACCGCCGAATACTGGGACATCCTGGCCGATCTAGCCATCCTCGACAAAGAGGTGGACGGGCCGCGCGGCTTCTCCGCCACCCTGATCGCGCTGGACGGCGACCGGATCGCGACCGGCAAGGACTTCGAGCCGACCACCGGCAAGGCGCGCGGCGGCGTGGTGCACCTGGACGAGGGCGCGGCGCGCGGGCTCGCGGCCCGGCTGGACGGCCGCCCGTTCGTGGTGACCCGGGTCGAGGAGAAGCCGTACCGGCGCCGCCCGTACCCGCCGTTCATCACCTCCACGCTGCAGCAGGAGGCGGCGCGCAAACTACGCTCCTCCTCGGCGCAGACCATGCGGACCGCCCAGCGGCTGTACGAGAACGGCTACATCACCTATATGCGTACCGACTCGGTGAACCTCTCCGAGACGGCACTCGACGCCGCCCGCCGGCAGGTACGCGAGCTGTACGGCGACCGCTTCGTACCGACCGAGCCGCGCCGGTACGCCAGCAAGGTGAAGAACGCGCAGGAGGCGCACGAGGCGATCCGCCCGTCCGGCGACTCCTTCCGTACCCCCGGCGAAGTGGCGAACGAGCTGTCCACCGAGGAGTTCAAGCTCTACGAGCTGATCTGGCGGCGCACCATCGCCTCGCAGATGACCGACGCGGTCGGCTCCTCGGTCAGCATCCGCATCCGCGCGGTCTCCTCCTCCAGCGAGGAGTGCGACTTCGGCGCCACCGGCAAGACCATCACCGACCCCGGCTTCCTGAAGGCCTACGTGGAGTCCTCGGACGACGAGGACGCCGAGGCGGAGGATGCCGAGCGCCGGCTGCCCAACGTGGTCAAGGACCAGCCGCTGCGGGCGGACGCGCTGCACCCGGTCGGGCACAGCACCCAGCCGCCGGCCCGGTACACCGAGGCGTCGCTGGTGAAGGCGCTGGAGGAGCTGGGTATCGGCCGACCGTCCACGTACGCCAGCATCATGGGCACCATCCAGGACCGCGGGTACGTCTTCAAGCGCGGCCAGGCTCTGATCCCCTCGTTCCTCGCCTTCGCCGTGGTCAACCTGCTCGAACAGCACTTCGAGAAGCTGGTGGACTACCAGTTCACCGCCTCGATGGAGGATGAGCTGGACGAGATCGCCGGCGGTACCGCCGCGTCCGTCGACTTCCTCACCGCCTTCTACTTCGGTGGCGACATGCCCGGCTCGGCCGCTGGTCGGGTCGCGGGCAAGGCCGCCGAGACCGGCTCGGTGGCCGCCTCGGGCGGGCTGAAGAAGATGGTCACCGAGAACCTCGGCGAGATCGACGCGCGCGGGATCAACTCGATCCCGCTGTTCCGCGACGACGACGGCCGGGACGTGGTGGTACGGGTCGGCCGGTACGGGCCGTACCTGCAGCGCACCGCACCCGACGCGGACGAGGGCGACCGGGCCGCGCTGCCGGAGGGCATCGCACCCGACGAGTTGAGCCCGGAGAAGGTCGACGAGCTGTTCCTCGGTGGCGGCGGCGAGCGCAAACTCGGCGAGCACCCGGAGACCGGCGAGCCGGTGGTACTGAAGTCCGGCCGGTTCGGGCCGTACGTGTCGACCGGCGAGAAGAACGCCTCGCTGCTGAAGTCGCACACGCCCGACGCGCTGACCCTGGAGCAGGCGCTGCGCCTGCTGTCGCTGCCCCGGGTGGTCGGCAAGGACCCGGAGGGCAACGAGATCCTGGCGATGTCCGGTCGCTACGGGCCGTACGTCAAGCGCGGTGAGGACTCCCGGTCGCTGGAGTCCGAGGAGCAGATCTTCACGGTCAGCCTGGACGAGGCACTCGCGCTGCTGGCCGCCCCCAAGGGTCGCCAGCGCCGGGCAGCGGCCGCACCGCTGCGTGAGATGGGCAACGACCCGGTCACCGAGAAGCCGCTGGTCATCAAGGACGGCCGGTTCGGGCCGTACGTGACCGACGGCGAGTACAACGCGTCCCTGCGGCGCGGCCAGACAACCGAGGCGCTGACCCTGGAGCAGGCGTCGGAGATGCTGTCGGAGAAGCGCGCCAAGGGGCCGGTCGAGCCGAAGAAGCGGGCCCCCCGCGAAGGCCGCGCCGGCAACAGCCGACGGCGACACCGCGCCCGCGAAGAAGGCAACGGCGAAGAAGGCGCCAGCCAAGAAGGCGGCGGCGAAGAAGACCTCGGCGGCGACGTCGACCGCGGCGAAGACCACGACCGCCAAGGCCACATCAGCGGCGAAGGCCACCGGTACCACGGCCAAGAAGGCGGCCCCGGCGAAGAAGGCGGCGCCCCGCAAGGCGACCAGCACCGCGGAGTAGGCCCACCCGGCCAGCCCGCGCGGCCGACCGGCGGCTGGTCAGTCGCCGAAGATCCGGCGGGTGTACTCGTTGGCGAAGACCCGATCCGGGTCGACGGTGTCGCGTACCGCCAGGAACTCGTCGAACCGGGGGTACGCCGGCCGCAGGTCGGCAGCCGTACGCCAGTTCATCTTCCCCCAGTGCGGCCGGCCACCCAGGTCGGTACAGACCTGTTCGAAGGCGCGGAAGTACGGCTCGAAGGGCATCCCGACGTACTGGTGGATGGCCAGGTACCCGCTGTCGCGCCCGTACCCGTGCGAGAGCCAGATGTCGTCGGCGGCGCTGACCCGCATCTCCACCGGCAGCGCCACCTTGAACGGCAGCGCGTCCACAATGGCGCGCAGGGCCCGGAACGCCTCCGGCAGTGCGGCTCGCGGCAGGCCGTACTCCATCTCCACGAAGCGCACTTTCCGCGGCGTGCAGAACACCTGGTACGACGGGGCCGTGTAGGTACGCGCGGAGAGCGCCCGGGCCTCGATGCCGGCGATCGTCGGGATGGTCGCGGGGAAGCGACGGCCGAGCCGGCAGGCACCGGAGAGCACCGTGTTGGAGAGGAAGTCGTCGTCCAGCCAGCCACGGAACCGGTTCAGTGGCTGGTCCGAGGCGGGTACCCGGTTGTTGCGCTTGGTCTGCACCCGGTCGGTGTAGGGGAACCAGTACAGCTCGAAGTGGTCGTTGCCCTCGACGTGCTCGGTCAGGCCGGCGAAGACGTTGGTGACCGTGTCCGGCTCTTCCCGGGCACGCAGGACGAACGCGTCCACGCAGCGCAGGGTGACCTCGGTGAGTACGCCGACCGCGCCGACGCCGACCCGGGCCGCCTGGAAGATGTCCGGGTGCTGCTCGGCATCGCAGGTCAGGACCGAGCCGTCGCCGGTGACCAGGGTCAGCGCCTCGATGAACGTCGAGAGGCAGCCGAGTTTCGCGCCAGTTCCGTGGGTACCGGTGGATATCGCCCCGGAGATTGTCTGCGCGTCGATGTCGCCGAGGTTGGGCAGGGCGAGTCCGTAACCGGCCAGCAGCGGGTTGAGCGCGTGCAACGGCATCCCGGCCGGTACCGTGACGAGGCGCGCCGCCCGGTCCACCCGTACCGGCGTGGCCAGCGCGCCGAGATCCAGGCGTACCCCGTCGGTGATCGCGGCGCCGGTGAACGAGTGCCCCGACCCGACCGCCTTGACGGTGAGCCCGTCGGCGTGGGCGGTACGGATCGCGTCAGCCACCTCGGCGGTGCTGGCCGGCCGGAGTACCCGTGCGGCGGTACCCCGTTGGTTTCCCGCCCAGTTCGTCCAGTTCATGGCTCCCTCTCCGCTGGGTGTACAGGATAACGTGAGTACCGTTCACTTACACGTGGTGTCAAGGCGGGAATCCGGTGCCAAGACTGGAATCCCGCAGCAAGACTGGGAAATGGTCGCTGCGGGAACGCTACGCAGTCGTTACTTTGGGTAGATTTGAACGCCAGCGGGGCCAGTGGGTCCCGCGACCCGCGAGAGGAGTGGCGGCCAAGTGACGACACAGGCTCCCACGGATATTGGTTCGGCCTCCACGCCGTGGGACGGTGCCGCCGTGCTGCGGGTCGGCACCTCCTCATCGGAGCGAGCCAACGTCGCCGGCCCGCTGCGCCGGGTACCTGTTCAGGGCCGCAGCGTCGCGCGCGTACAGCGGATGCTGGACGCCTGCGCCGAACTCGTCGACGAGATCGGGTACGAGCAGCTCACCACCACCCTGCTCGCCGAGCGGGCAGGGGTGGCGATCGGCTCGGTCTACCAGTTCTTCCCGGACAAGCGGGCCATCGTGCAGGCACTCACCCTGCGCAACCTCGACGCGTACCTGCAGCGGCTGTCCACCCGCTTCGCCGAGCAGCAGTTCGGCCACTGGTGGGAGGGCGTGGACGCGGGCATCGACGAGTACATCGCCATGCACCGCGAGGTACCCGGCTTCCGTACCCTGCACTTCGGCGACGTGGTCGACGTCCACCTGCTCGACGACGAGCGGGACAACAACACGATCATCGCCGAGCAGCTGGCCAACCTGCTGGTCGACCACTTCGGCGCGGCAGCCGGCCCGCGCCTGCACTTCGCGCTGGCCATCGCGGTCGAGGCGGCCGACGCCCTGATCAAGCTGGCGTTCCGCCGCGCGGTCGAGGGCGACCCGGCGGTACTGGCCGAGGCCAAGGCGCTGATCCGCGAGTACCTGCACCGGCACGTCAACACCATCACCGCCCGCTGATCCACGTCCTGACGACGGTGCCGCGGCGAACCAGGCGTGGAGGGGCTGCAAGCTGACGATGGTTGAGCAGAGCCTGGCGGTTGCGAATGGTCCGCGCGGTCGCCATGTCATCTTCGGCGCACTGGGTATCTGCCTTGGCGCGACTGCGTTCCTGGTCGACGCGCTGACCAATGACCTGGGGCTGGCACTGCTGCCGCTGGTCAGCTCCGGATTTTCCTGGGGACTGGCAGCCTTGGCCGCCGGGCGTTGCGCGCGATCGCCGCGGGCTGGCGCGTTGACCGCGGCGGCCACCCTGGTCCTTGCGACGATCTCCTACTACGTCTTGACCTTGGCCGTGAGCCGACGCTGGGATCTTGGCGTAAGCCTCGACGGCAGTTCAAACGCGGACAGCGGTCTCCGTTCGGCGTTCGAAGTCGCCGCACTCTGGCTGCTTGCCTCAGTCGGCGCCGGCGTAGCGCTGGGGGTACTCGGCTACGCGATCGGTCGGGCACCCCGCCTGCTCGGGGCCATCGCTGGCGGGGCCGCGCTCGGTCTTCTCGCCGGGCAGGGGGCATACCAACTTTTCGACAGCGTCCGCGCTGCGGTGTCGTACGGTTTTGTTGATCAGACTCGCATTGCGCAGGGTGCCGCCGAATTGATGCTCCCGGTACTCCTGGTCATTGGCCTTTACGCGCTTCAGCGGAGTGGAAAGTCGTGGCTCGCATTCTCGGTGACCGGAATTTGCGCACTGGGCGGTAGCACGGTGATCTGGTCAGTCATCTCCCAGATGATGACGTGTTCCTGTCTGCCCTGACGCGATCGCAGAGAGCGGGCCCCGTGGCGCACCGGGGCACAAAGGGTTAGTAGCGGTGCCGGCGGCGGGCGGAGACCAGGACCATCCCGCCGATCAGGATCAGCGCGGCGCCGAGCAGCGCGGCGAGCACCGTGATGACGTTGTTGACCCGCAACTCGGCCGGGCGGGCCGCGCCGGCCAGGATGCCGTCCGGGCTCGGATCAGCCGAGGCGACCGGCGCGAGCCCGGTGACGCTCAGCGCCACGCTCGCCTGGTCGTCCTCGCCGGCCAGGCCGTCGCCGGGCAGCGAGTCGACGTCCGGCTGGTCGGCCCCGCTGATCTCCGCGGTGTTCGTCACCGCCCAGGTCGGTGGGGCGGCATCGGCCGTGGCCGTGGGAGCAACCGTGGGGGTACCTACGGCAGAAGGCGCTGTGGTCGGTGGCGAGCCGGGGCCGATGGTCAGCTTCAGCACCGCAGAGGCGGCGGGGGCCAGTGCCCCGACCGACCAGGCGCCACTGGCCGCGTCGTAGCTGCCCTGGGCCGTGCTGGCGGAGATGACCACGAGTCCCGGCGGTACCGGGTCGGCCACGGTCACGCCGGAGGCGGGTACCGGCCCCTGGTTGCGTACCGTGATCGTCACCAGCGCCGGCTGTCCCGGTGCCACCTTCGGCGCGTTGGCGGTCTGCGTCAGTGCCAGGTCCACCCGGTTGGCCAGCACGCTGACCTGCGGTGAGTACCCGCTCAGCGCCGCCCCGCCGGCCGTGTAGTGCACTTCAGCCCGGCTGACCAGCGGTACCCCGGCAGGTGCCGTGGCCGCCACGGTCACGTCGTAACTCAGCACCGTCGGTGTACCCGGGGCCAGTACCGGCAGTGCCAGCGTGGCGGTACCGCCGGCCAGTGAACCGGCACCGGGCGGTACCGGCGCGCCGTCGAGGGTCAGCGAGGCGTCCACCGGAGTCAGCCCGGCCGGCAGCGGGTCGGTGAGTGCCAGTCCGGTGATCGGCACCAGCGCCTGCAGCTGCAGGCTGTACCGCAGCCGGGTACCCGGGGTCAGGTTGATGTTGGCCGGATCGGAGCCGTCCGCCCGGGTCACCGTACGGGCGATGGCGAGCAGTGGATCCACCCGCGACACGAGCGCCAGCGCACCGACGGTCAACTGGCCGGCGCCGGCAGCCACGCTCGCACTCGCGCCCGTCACGCCCGGGGCCGGCGCGCCGTCCGGCAGGTCGACCACCCGCGAGTCGTACCCGAGATCGTTGCCGTAGCTGGGGTTCACCGCGCCGACCGCGGTCATCGGTACGCCGTACCCGCTGCCGGCGACCGTCGAGTCGCCGATGCCGTCGCTGGCCGGTACCCCGTTGACGCTGAGCTGGCTGCCCGCGCTGCCGCGGTCGCCGTCGTAGAGCACCAGGCCGACCTGGCCGGCGACCGGCGCCCCGTCGGTGGCCACCCGGAAGCCGGTGGCGGCGGCCGAGACCGGCGCCCCCGGCGCGGCGGTGGCCAGCCCGTCGAAGAGCTGCAGGCTGCGGTACCCGGGGGCGTAGGTCGGCTCCGGCCCGGGGTAGGCGTAGACCAGCAGGACCGTCCAGCCACCCGAGCAGTTGCGCCCCTGGGCGAGCTGCGCGTTGGCCACGGTAACCGGGATCGTGGTGGCCGCGCTGCCGCCGGAGTAGTGGGCGAACAGCCGGGTGATGTCGGCGAAGCCCTGGAAGGTGCCGCCGCCGAGCGAGCTGGCCAGGGTGTCGAACGTGGTGGCGCCGACGCCGACGTAGCCACTCCCGCCGACATTGACGAGTACCTGGTCGGCCCGGCCCGGCGCGGGAGGCACCGTGACCTGGTTCGCCGACGGTGCGCTCCGGCAGCCGGTGATCCCGGCGTCGTTGCCGGTACCGGCATCGCCGCCCCAGTACAGTCCGGCGAACGCGACGGCCGCACCGGGTGGGGCGATCAGCTGCGCGGTACTGGAGTTGAAGGTGCCCGGCGCGCCGTCGGTGTCCACGTACGACATCGTGAAGTCGTCGTTGCCGACCAGCCCACCGGCCTGCGCCGCGGCGCACGGCTCGCCGGCCGCCGCACTACCCGGAACGCAGCTGAGCAGGGTGTCGCCGGCCTGCTCGACGCCGAGGTAGCCGGTCAGCGCGTAGCGCAGCGCCAGTGGTCGCGCGGCGGCGTGGGCCGCGGCGGTCGGGAGTGCCAGGGCGAGCGCAGCGCCCAGTACCGTCGCCAGTGTGGCGGCGGTAAGCCTACGGGCGGCCACACGTCCGGCGGCTCGCATCGAGCGGCCTCGTGGTGGCCGCGGCTGTCGTCGGGGCAGCGAAGCCAACCCGGGCAGCCGCGTGTAGCGCTGCACGAGCTGAGCGTAGTGACCTGTGGCAATCTGGGCGATGTCCCGCGCCTAGAGAAATGCGACCTGCTCGCCACGGTATGTCGGGACTGTGCCGATGTGCTGGTCGCCGCTCACCAGCTGCAGGTCGTTGACGTGCTCGCTCAATTCGCCCGCCTTGGCGTGCCGGAACCACACCCGGTCGCCGATCCGCAGCCCGTCGGCGGCCGGCCCGGTCAGCGGCGTCTGTACCTCGCCGGCCCCCTCCATCGGGAGGGTACGCAGCCCGGCCGGCAGCCACGGTACCGGCTGGCGGGTGCGCTCGGCCGGCCCGGAGGCGATCCAGCCGCCACCCAGTACGGTGGCGAGCCCGGGACCGGGGCGGCGTACGACCGACAGGCCGAAGAACGCGGCCGGCTCCGGGCGCCACGACTGGTACGCGTCGAAGAGCAGCGGTCCGTAGAGCCCCGAACCGGCGGCGATCTCGGTGACGGCCGGGTCGGCGGCGGTCCGGGACACGCTGCCGGTACCCCCACCGTTGACGAAAGCCAGGTCGGCGTGCTCCCGCACGGCCGCGATGGCGGCTCCCCGGCGGGCGACCAGCTCGGTGAGCGAGTAGCGCTGCATGAGCCGGATCGCCGCGCCGCGCAGTGGTGAGCCGGCCGGCCGGTCGCCCAGCCCGGCGATCTGTGCCTCGTAGGACATCACGCCGGCCAGGACGAAGCCGGGCCGGCTGGTGATCGTCCGGGCCAACGCACCGGCCTGGGCCGCGCTGTGTACCGGCGAGCGGCGTACCCCCACGTGCAGCCGCCCGTGCAGCGGTCGCCAGGAGGCGTCCAGTTCGAGGCAGAGCCGGATCGGGGCGCGCTGGGTCGGCGGTACGACCGAGTCGATGAAGTCGAGGTGCGCAGGCGAGTCCACGACGATCGACACGCAAGCGGCGAGCGTCGGGTCGGCGGCCAGCTCGGCCAGGGCCGCCCGGTCGGTGGTCGGGTAGGCGAGCAGTACGTCGTCGCTGACTCCGGTGCGTACCAGCCACAGCGCCTCGGGCAGCGTGTAGGCCATCACCCCGTGCCAACCGGGCGTGGCCAGTACCCGGCGCAGCAGCTCGCGGCAGCGTACCGACTTGCTCGCCACCCGCAGTGGCTTACCGGCCGCGCGGGCGACCAGGGCAGCGGCGTTGGCGTCGAAAGCATCGAGATCAACCAGTGCCAGTGGCGTGTCGAGCGCCGCCGTCGCGTGGTCGTACCGGCTGCGCCGGCTGGCGCGGCCCTGGGCGGTACTCACGGTGGCAGAAGGCACGTTTTGCACGGTAGCGGGTACCGGCGATAACGCGAAAGACTTTCGCATCAACTTTTGCTCCAGCTGTGTTTCTGCTGAGCGCGCGGTCGAGAGCCGTGCAGCGACGCCACCAGCGGTTTGGCTAGAGTGAACGGGTCCGGGGCGGGGTTCCCGGGCGTCAACCCGGTCGGAGGTGCGGCCATCGCAAGCGAGTCCCAGGTCCCCGGGGCCGGCGGACCGACCGCCCGGACCGACCAGGCTGCCCGGATCGAGTCGACCATGTGGACCGAGCCGGCCGCCGGGACGGGTCTGCCGGCCGCTGAAGAGCCGGGCGCCGGTGCGCCGGCTGCCGGATCGGGGGCCGAAGCGGCCGCCGTCGGACCCGCTGCCGAGTCGCTCGGGGCCGACGCGCTGGCCATCGAATCGCTCGCCGCCGAGTCCGTCGCTGCCGAGAAGATCGCTGTCGAGTCGGCCGCTGCCGGGTCGGCCGCCGGTGAGTCGGGGGCCGGTGAACCACCGGCCGACGAACCAGCTGGCACGCAGAGTGCTGGAGACGACGCGGGGGGCGGAGCCAACGCGCTCAAGGGCCTGCTGCGGGTACGCGCGTTCCGGCGGCTGTGGCTGGTCCTCGGGCTCTCCTCGCTCGGCGACTGGCTGGGCCTGCTGGCTACCAGCACGCTGGCCCAGCAGCAGGTCACCGGCTCGGCCGCGAAGGGCGTCGCGTTCGGCTCCGTGGTGGCCGTCCGGATGCTGCCGGCACTGGTACTCGGGCCGCTCGCGGGCGTGATCGCGGACCGGTGGGACCGCCGGTACACGATGGTGGTTTGTGATCTTATCCGGTTTGTCTTTTTTGCTTCTATCCCCGGAATCACCCTGCTGACCACCGACCCGAAGCTGGTCATCGTGTGGGCCAGCATCGCCACCTTCGTCATCGAGTCGGTACAGATGGCCTGGGCGCCGGCGAAGGAGGCGGCGGTCCCGAACCTGCTGCCCAAGGCGCGGCTGGAGGTCGCCAACCAACTCACCCTCGCCACCACCTACGGCGTCACTCCGGTGGTCGCCGGCCTGGTACTGGCGTCGGCCACCACGATCATCAACAAGCTCTACACGTCATCCAACGACAGCCCGGTCAATCCGACACATATCGCGCTGTACTTCGACGCGCTCACCTTCCTGGCCACCGCGTTCGTGGTGTTCTTCGGGATCAAGGAGATCAGCGGGCGGGCCGTCACCCGGCCGGCGAAGAAGCCGAGCATGCTGCGCGAGCTGGCCATCGGCTGGTCCTACGTGACGAAGACGCCACTGGTACGCGGGCTGGTACTCGGCATCTTCGGCGCGTTCGGCTGCGCCGGCGTGGTGATCGGCTCAGCCACCTTCTACACCCGCTCGCTGGCCGCCGGTGACTCGGCGTTCTACCTGCTGTTCGCGGTGCTCTTCGTCGGCCTCGGGGTGGGCATCGTGGCCGGCCCGAAGTTCGTCGGCGCGCTGTCCCGGCGCCGCTGGTTCGGCCTGTCCATCGTGCTCGCCGCGCTGTCGGTCGGGGTACTGGCGATCGCCTTCCACCTGTCCATCGCGGTGGTCGCCGGGGTCGGCGTCGGGGTCGGCGCGGGGATGGCGTTCCTGTCCGGTACCACGCTGCTCTACAGCGAGGTCACCGACGACGTACGCGGCCGGGTCTTCGCGTTCATCCAGACCGGTACCCAGGTGTCGCTGCTGTTGACCATCTCGGTGGCCAGCGCGCTCAGTGGTTTCGGCGGCTCCCGTGGCATCGCCGGCTTCTCCATCTCCACCTCCCGGCTGCTGCTGCTGATCGCCGGCGCGCTCGGCGTGATCGCCGGGATCGCCGCCTTCCGGCAGATGGACGACAAGCCGGGGGTACCCATCCTGGCCGACGTCTGGGGCTCGATGCGCGGCCGGCCGCTCGCCATGCACGAGGGACTGCACCAGCAGGCCGGGCGGTTCGTGGTCTTCGAGGGCGGCGAGGGGGCCGGCAAGTCGACGCAGGTACACCGGCTCGCCGACCGGCTGCGGGCGCAGGGCCGGGACGTCGTGGTCACCCGCGAGCCGGGCGCGACCGACGTGGGTACGCACATCCGGGCGCTGCTGCTGGAGAGCGGACCCGGGGGCATCGCGCCGCGCGCCGAGGCACTGCTCTACGCCGCCGACCGGGCGCACCACGTGGCCACCGTGATCCGGCCGGCCCTGGACCGGGGCGCGATCGTGGTCAGCGACCGGTACATCGACTCGTCACTGGCCTACCAGGGCGCCGGCCGTACCCTCCCGGTCGACCAGGTGAGCTGGCTGTCCAAGTGGGCGACCGGCGGGCTGAAGCCGGACCTGGTGGTACTGCTCGACGTGGACCCGTCGATCGGACTGCGCCGGGTGGAGCACCGGGGTGGTGAACCGGACCGGCTGGAGGGCGAGGCGCTGCCGTTCCACGAGCGCGTCCGGTACGCCTTCCTCGACCTGGCCGCCGCCGATCCCGGCCGGTACCTGGTGGTGGATGCCGCCCGGCCACCGGCGAGCGTCGGCGCGGAAGTGGACTCCCGGGTGGACCGGCTGCTCGGGCCGGTACCCGCCGACCCTTTCGGCCAGCCGTACGGTGACCCGGCGCAGCCGTACGGCAGCCGGGAGCCGGTCAGCCAGCCGGCGGCCGACGTGGACAGCCGCGTCTGATGGCCGACGTCTTCGCCGCCATGGTCGGCCAGCCGCGCGCGGAGGCGACGCTGCGCCGGGCGGCCCACGCGGCGGCACAGGTGGTGGCCGATCCGGCCAGCCACGGTGCCACCAGCGACGGGCTGGACCGCGCGGCCATGACGCACGCCTGGCTGTTCACCGGGCCCCCCGGGTCGGGGCGCTCGGTCGCGGCGCGGGCGTTCGCGGCGGCGCTGGAGTGCGAGTACGGCACCGGCTGCGGCGCCTGCGCCGGGTGTCACACGACGCTGACCGGTACGCACGCCGACGTACGGCTGGTGGTACCCGAGGGGCTGACCATCGCGGTCGCGCACATGCGTGAGCTGGTACTGCGGGCGGCCGGTCGACCGTCCGGCGGCCGGTGGCAGATCGTGATCATCGAGGACGCCGACCGGCTCAGTGAACGGGCCGCCAACGCCCTGCTCAAAGCCGTTGAGGAGCCGTCGCCGCGTACCGTTTTCCTGCTCTGTGCGCCGTCCGACCACCCGGACGACGTACCGGTGACGATCCGGTCGCGCTGCCGGGTGGTACCCCTGGTGCAGCCCTCTGCCGAGGCCGTGGCCGGGGTGCTGGTGAGCCGGGACGGTACCTCCGCCGATGTCGCGGCCTGGGCGGCCGCCGCGGCGCAGGGGCACGTCGGCCGCGCCCGCCGGCTGGCCCGCGACCCGCAGTCGCGTACCCGCCGGGAGGCGGTGCTGGCCATCCCGCGCCAGCTCACCGGCATCGGCGCCTGCTTCGACGCGGCCGCCGCGCTGATCGCGGCGACCGACGTCGAGGCCGACGCGAGCACCGGCGAACTCGACACCCGGGAGCGCGGCGAGCTGGAGACCGCTTTGGGAGCCGGGGGTACCGGCAAGGGCGCGTCCAGCGCGACTCGCGGCATGGCCGGCGCGCTCACCGAACTCGCCAAGCAGCAGAAGGCGCGGGCCACCCGTACCAAACGGGACGCCCTCGACCGCGCCCTGGTCGACCTGGCCGGCTTCTACCGGGACGTGCTGCTGCGTACCCTCGCCGCGCCCGTCCCCCCGGTACACCTGGACGCCGTGGACAACGCCGCCCGGGCCGCCACCAGCTGGACGCCGGAGAGCGCGCTGCGCCGGCTCTCGGCGGTACTGGCCTGCCGCGAAGCGATCGAGTTGAACGTCAAGCCGCTGATCGCCGTGGAGGCGATGATGCTCGCCCTGTGGCGCGGCTGACCCTGTCTTGGGCGTTGGCGGCGCCGAGGGAACGGTTATCCACAGGCACACACGTCACACTTTCCCGGCTACCCTCAGGTGCCGTACGGTCGGCGCGGGCCATTGATTCGGGTGCACTGCGGTGCCGTACATCCGGCTGGGTGGCTTGAAACTGGGGAGGGGATCCGGCGTGGCGCGGGAGATCGATGAGGCGTTCATCGAGGCGGCAATCGAGCGCTACCAACGCCTGGACGCTGTACGCGCCGAGTTCGACAAGGCGGTACGCGACGTCGAGGTGACGGTGAACTCGCGGGACGGCCTGGTCGAGGTACGGGTGGGCGCCGACGGGACGATCCACGCGGTCACCATCGTCGGGGCACTCAGCGGGCGCAGCAGCACCGAGCTGTCCCGGTCGGTGACCGAGGCGGTGACCTCGGCCGCGGACGCCGCCCGCTGGGCCCGGGAGCGGCTGGAGTCCGAGACCTTCGGTAGCCAGACGCTCCGCTGACCCGGCCCGGAGCATCTCCCCCTTGGAGAGCAGCAACAGCAACGTCGGGAACCGTGGTCGGGACGAGGACAGGAGAGATCGATGGAGTTGGCCGATGTCGCCGCCCGGGTCGCCGCGCTCGGTGACGAGCTGACCGGGGCAGCCGGGCACCTCCGGGCCGCCGATCCGGGCTCCCGGGCGTTCGCCGCCGACGGGCCGGGGGCGCTGTTCGCGGCCGGCGGTGCGCTTGCCGAGCAGTGGCGTACCGGCCTCGCCGCCCGGGAACGGGAGACGGCAGCCCACAGCGCCCGCCTCGCCGACCTGGCCGGTGCGGTACGCCAGGCGGCAGCCAACTACGCCGACGCCGAAGACAGCGCGCACCAGGCACACCACCGGGAGGCGGGGTGAGCGACCTGCTGGATCAGGTGGCGGAGCCTGGTCTCGATCTGCTGCGCCGGGTGGAGAGTGTGCTCGCCGCCGGCGGAGCCCCGGCCGATGACCCGGTATGGCCGCTGCTGCGCCGCGCCGGTGCGCTCCCGGGCGACATCCTGGAGCACCTGTTGGCCACCGATCCGGGGCTGCTCGTGGCGGCCGGGGACGAGCTGCGCGGGCAGGCTCGTACGCTCGACCGGGCCGTGGACGCCATCCCCGGGGTGGCCGGGTGGAGCGGGCAGGCGGCAGACGGGTTCGCTGCCCAGTGGTCGGCGGCGGTGAGCCAGGTCGACCAGATCAGCGGGCGGCTGGCGGCCAGCGCCGACTACGCGATGGCCGCCGCGGGCTGGCTCAGTGCCACCCGACGGGCGTTGGCCGGAGCGGTCGCCGAGTGCCTGGGCAGCCGGGAGACGGCGACGGTACGGCTGGCTGGGTCCGGGGCTGGAGCTGGGAGCACAGTCGGACGCGGCTGTGAGCCTGGCGGCGGCGAGTATCGCGGCGCACGTACTCGCGGCGGTACTGGAGGCGGTCGACGCCGGGTACGCCCTGCACGCCCAGTGGGCCGGCCGGCTCGACGAGCTCGGCGCACCCACGGTCACGCCGGTCAGCAGTGGCGGCGCTCCCACGGTAATCGAGTTCTAGCAGCACGTTTCCCGTGAACCCCGGCGCTGCGCCGGCCGGCAGCCGGGGCAGCTCCGGCCCGGGACATATCGATGGGCCGGGGCTATGGTGTGCCGATGGGGATGCTCTGCGCCGTCAGCTTCAACCGCTACGGCCGCCTGTTCTACCTCGACCCGGCCGGGTTCGAGGTGAAGGTCGGCGACCGGGTACTGGTACCCACCGAGGACGGTCCCGAGGTCGCCGAGTGCGTCTGGGCCGCCCAGTGGGTCTCCGACGACACGTCGGGCTTCCCCCAGGTGGTCGGGCTCGCCGGCGATGACGACATGCGCCGGGACGAGGCGATGCGCAAGCGCAAGGCGGAGGCCAAGGTGGCCGCGAAGCGGCTGATCCGCGACCACAACCTGCCGATGCGGGTAGTCGCCGTGGACCACGTGCTGGAGGTACCCGGTGGCACCGGCGGGCGTACCACCATCTACTTCACCGCGCCGCACCGCGTCGACTTCCGTTCACTGGTCCGCGACCTGGGCGCCACCCTGCACTGCCGGGTCGAACTGCGGCAGCTCTCGGCCCGTGACTCGGCCCGGGTACAGGGCGGGATCGGCTCGTGCGGGCGGGACCTGTGCTGCGCCACCTTCCTCACCGACTTCGAGCCGGTGACCATCCGGATGGCCAAGGACCAGGATCTGCCGCTGAATCCGCTGCGCATCTCCGGCGCCTGTGGCCGGCTGATGTGCTGCCTGAAGTACGAACACCCGCTGTACCAGCAGTTCCACGAGACCGCGCCGGCGGTAGGTACCCGGGTGACCACGGCCGAAGGCGACGGGCGGGTGGTCGGGCACTCGGTACCGCAGGACGCGGTGACGGTACGGTTGGACGCCGACGGGTCGCGCTGCTCCTGCTCACGGGCCTCGGTGTGTGGCTCGCGGACGGCCTACGCGGAGCGCTACGAGGGCTGACGCGCGCCCGGGTGCGTCGGCCTACCGGGCCGGTGCGGCACAGCACCGGGCGAGAGTGGGTACGACGTGACCGACTACGGGCATGACCTGCGGTTCGGGACCTTTCTGACGCCAGCGGCTGCCGATCCACAGACGGTTGTCGCGCTCGCCCAGCTCACCGAGCAGGCCGGGCTCGACCTGGTCAGCGTGCAGGACCATCCGTACCAGCCGGCATTTCTCGATGCCTGGACGCTGCTGGCGTTCATCGCGGCCGCGACCGAACGGGTCCGGGTCTTTCCCAACGTGGCCAACCTGCCGCTGCGCCCGCCGGCGGTACTCGCGCGCAGCGCCGCCAGCCTGGACCTGTTGAGCGGGGGGCGGGTCGAACTCGGGCTGGGGGCCGGCGCGTTCTGGGAGGCGATCGGCGCCAACGGAGGGCCGGTGCGGTCGCCGGGCGAGGCGGTGGTCGCGCTGGGCGAGGCGATCGAGGTCATCCGGGCGATCTGGGCCGGTGGCCGAGGGGTACGCGTGGACGGCGCGCACTACCGCGTGGTGGGCGCGAAGGCGGGGCCGGTACCCGCGCACGACATCGGCATCTGGCTCGGCTCGTACAAGCCGCGCATGCTCCGCCTCACCGGCCGGGTCGCCGACGGTTGGCTGCCCAGCCTCGGGTACGCCCCGGTGGATCAGTTGCCGGCCATGCACAAGATCATCGACGAGGCGGCCGTCGCCGCTGGCCGGGAACCCTCGGCCGTGCGCCGGCTGTACAACATCAACGGGGTGTTCGGTCGGGGCGCCGGGTTCCTCCAGGGGTCGGCCGCCGACTGGGCCGAGCAGCTCGCCGAACTCAGCCTGACGCAGGGCCTCTCCGGCTACATCCTGGGCAGCGACAACCCGGGCGACATCCAGCGCTTCGGCCAGGAGGTGGCGCCTGCCGTGCGCGAGCTGGTCGCCGCCGCGCGCTCGCCCCGGTCCGCACCGGCCACCCCGGTGGTGGCGGTCAATACGATCAAATCCGGCACGGTACCGGCGGCCCTCGGCGTCACACCCACCCCCGACGACGGCCACCGGCGCAGTGCCACGCAACCGTGGGACGAGTCCACCCGACCCACCGGTCCCTCGCCGCTGGCGGGGCGGGAGTACACGGCGCACGAGCGGGCGGCCGGGCGGCATCTGGTGGACGTACACGACCATCTGCGGCAGGAGCTGGAGCAGCTGTACGACCTGGTGGACCAGGTCGCGGCCGGGACGCTCGACGCCGGGCAGGCGCGCTCGGCGATCCACACGATGACGCTGCGGCAGAACAACTGGACCCTCGGTACCTACTGCGAGTCGTACTGCCGGGTCGTCACCACCCACCACACGCTCGAGGACGTCAGCGTCTTCCCGCACCTGCGCCGGGCCGAGCCGGCACTGGGCGCCGTGGTGGACCGGCTGGAGCTGGAGCACCGGGTGATCCACGGGGTGATCGAGGGCGTCGACCGGGCGTTGGTGGCCCTGGTTGGCGGCGACGGTGATCTGACCGGGCTGCGGGACGCGGTCGACCTGCTCGCCGACACGCTGCTGTCCCACCTCTCGTACGAGGAGCGGGAGCTGGTGGAGCCGTTGGCGCGCCTGGGTTTCCAGTAGCCGTTAGCGTCATGTGATACGGAACTCGTAGTACTTCGCTACGCCCGTCATCTAATATGAATCTCGTATGAGTGAGGACGCGTGTCGAAGGAGAGTTCCATGATCGTGGTAACCGGAGCGTCTGGCCTGGTCGGCCGCCTGCTCATCGATGAACTGCTGAGCGCCGGCGCGCCGGTACGGGCGGTCAGCCGTGACCCGGCCAGCGTGTCACTCCCCGCCGGTGTGCAGGTGGTACCCGGCGACCCGCGGCACCCCGAGACCCTCGTCCCGTGGCTCGCCGGAGCAGCCGCGCTCTTCGTCCACCCGATCACCTTCGGCGAGCACGCCACCGACCTGGTCACCACCGCCCGTGAGCAGGGCGTACAGCGGCTGGTGGCGCTCTCCGCGATGAACATCGACGACCCGGACGAGGAGCAGCCGTCCCGGATGCGTGGCGACCGCAACCGCGAGGCCGAGGAGGCCGTGATCGCCAGCGGACTGCCCTGGACCAGCCTGCGGGCCAGCTCGTTCGCCAGCAACACGGCTCGCGCGTTCGGGCCGCAGGTACGGGCCGGGGACACGGTCGCCTATGTGTATCCGGGGTTCGAGGAGTCGCTGCTGGACGAGCGCGATCTGGCTGCCGTGGCGGCAAAGGCGCTGCTGACCGATGAGCTGGCCAACCGGCGGCTGCAGGTGACCGGCCCGCAGTCGTTGAGCCACCGGGAAACAGTCGAGATCATCGGTACCGTGCTCGGCCGCCAGCTGACTTTCCTCGAGGTACCCCCGGCGGCTGCGCGGGAACGGATGGTGGGCGCCGGCATGCCGGCTGCGTTCGTCGACGCCCTGATGTCCCGCTACGCCAAGCACTCCGCGAAGCCACAGCACCCGGCGACCGACGATGTCGCACAGGCGCTCGGCCGGCCGGCGCGCACGTACGGCGAGTGGGTCAGCGACCACACCGCCGCCTTCACCGGCTGACGGGAAGCCGCAGTGTTCATCGCGTACGTCATCGTCACGCTGGTCACCGCCGCCTACAACCTGACGTCGGCGATCCTCGACTTCGTGAAGTTCCCGCCCATCCTGGAGGTGATGACCAAGGCGGGGGTACCGCACTCGTGGCTACCCAAACTCGGGGTGCTGAAGCTCGCCGGTGCGATCGGGCTACTCGTCGGCTTTGCCGTGCCGTGGCTGGGCGTCGCCGCCGCCACCGGACTCGTACTGTTCTTCGTCGCCGCGGTCATCGTGCACATGCGGGTGCGGGACTACACCTTCGGGCAGCAGTACGTGCTCCTGGCGCTCACGATCGTCACTCTCGTGCTGCAACTGTTGCGGTAGCACCGGAACGGGTACCCGGGCGGGGAGGTGGATCGGGGCTTCGGCCAGGGCGTACCCGATAGGTTTCGTGGGTTTGATCCAGGGGGTGTGTTCCTCGCCGCCCGGATCCGCTGCCCAGCTGTGGTTGGCCCGCTTCACCGCGATCGGGAAGATGGTCAGCCCGTCGTCGTTGATCCGGATCCGCAGGAAGCTCTTGAAGTCCTCAATCCCTTGTCCGGCAAAGAGTTCGTTGAGGTTGACCTGGAAGAACCCGGCGATGACCAGGTACAGGCAGACCACCTCGGCGGCCACGATGCCGGCGATCAGCACGTAGATCACCGCGGTCACCACCGGCAGCGGCCAGATCCAGTGCACGAAAGGCGTTCTGTTCCACAGGAATGCGCCGACGATCGAGAGTCCTATGTGGACACAGCCGTGGGTGATGCCGAGGATCCAATGTCGTGGCTTGGCTTTGCCGGCGGTCGGCGGCATCGCGAAGAAGGTGGTACCGATCAGGATCAGCAGCGCGGTGAGCGCGGTGGGGATCGAGAACAGCTTCTGCTCGTTGCCCTTCGCGTGCTGGATCAGGCTCAGCACGGAGAGCATGAACAGCGCGTGCAGGGTACCCATCAGTACCACGAAACCCTTGTTGCGCCAGGGAAGCCGGGTGAAGACACCGGAGGCGAGCGCGCGTGACTGCGGGCGGGTCGGGAAGGTGCGTTTGAGGGTGTACGGCTTCGGCTCGGCCTTGCGCTTCACCCGGCTGTCCGGCGGCGGTACCTGGATGGTGCGCGGCAGGTGGTGCGTCGGGTAGAGGTACGCCCCGCCGCCGCCACAGGTCACCAGGTGCCGATCGGTTCCCTCGTAGTGCGCGTAGTGGTGCAGGTCGCCGGAGAGCATCAGACGGACGTTGACCTG
Source organism: uncultured Actinomycetota bacterium (assembly GCA_963850915.1). GTDB lineage: Bacteria > Actinomycetota > Actinomycetes > Mycobacteriales > Micromonosporaceae > CAVTWH01. Next base: position 170,689 of record CAWKND010000012.1, on the reverse strand, counting down.
CTTGGGATCCAGCACCGTGCGGACGAAGTAGTCGATGGTGTCGTACGCCTTGGCGTCGGTGGTCGCCTCCACCCAACCCGGTGTGGCCGGGCAGACGATGATGTTGTCGCCAGGGCGCAGATCCTTTGCGGCGTGCAGGAAGTAGTGCATCTGCGGATCGTCGAGGTAGGCGCCGAACTGGGCATCGAAGGCGAAGATCCACCAGCGCTTCGGCAGCTGGATGGCGAAGTACGAGCGCGCCTGCCGGTTCACCCAGGCGCCGATCGAGTCGGTACCGTTCTTCACGAACAGCCGCAGGAAAGCCGTGAGGCCGTCGTACCAGTCGTGGTTTCCCGGCAGCGCAAAAAGATCCGGCTGCGGACCGCCCGGTGGGCACACCGGCATGGCCGCCTTGTACGGCCCCTTCGTGCGATCTTCGTACCGCTCCGTACTCGCCGTCGGGTAGACCTCGTCGCCACCCATCATCAGCATCTGGCCACGCGGCAACTCGACCCCGTCGACCGTCAGGCTCGGCTGCGCCAGCAGCCACGCGATCGAGTACGTGGCGTCGAACCCGTCCCCCAGGTCGGCGACGTAGTCCAGCCATATCTCCTCGGCGTCGGCGTACTCCTCGAAGACGCTCGGCGGCAGTGCGTTCTGCAGCTCCCGCTTGTCCAGGTAGGCACCGAACTGGGTGGAAAGCACCACCCGTACCGCCGTGCCGGCGAGTTGACTGGGCGACAGCCAGGCCACCGGCTGCTGCCTGGAGAAGCCGAGCTCCAGTGGATCAAGGCTGGTGGGACGGGGTATGGACTCCACGGACGGCAGGGTAGTACCGGTGTGCTCGTCGGCGTTGTCGCGCGAGCGCGGCGATTCCGGTACAAACCTGCGAGTCCAGCTGGCGGAAACCCCGAGTACCGGCGACGCGGGGATCGCGTACACTCGTCTGACGTTGCCGCCTTAGCTCAGTCGGCAGAGCGACGCACTCGTAATGCGTAGGTCCGGAGTTCAATTCTCCGAGGCGGCTCGGCAACGAAGGCCCAGGTCACAGCTCAGTTGAGCTGATCATGACCTGGGCCTTCAGTGCACCGGACGGTGCAAAACACAGCCAACCGAGCAGCCGTTTTGCTCGTCGCCCCACGGCGACCGGGTGACCGGGCCGCCTCGCGGTGGTCAACCCCTCCGGAGGGCCCGGCGGTAGCGGCGCCGGTAGTACCGCTGGGCCACCAGGGCCAGCGGAAAGGCCCACCGCCAGGCGCCGCGCGACGCGCGGGTCAGGGAGCGCAGCGTCAGCAAGATCTGTCCGTCGGAGGCGCGGTGCACGATGAAGGCCTCTTCACCGCTGACCGGATGCCCATCGAGAGTGCCGTAGGCGAAGCCGCATCGGTTTGGCTCGTCGACCACCGCGATGACCCTTACGGGCTCCCGGACGGTGAGTGGTCCGAGTCGGGCGACGAGGATGTACTCGGCGCCTTCCTGAACCCGTGTTCCCGTGGTCAGTGGCTCCACGGTGAAGCCGCTTCGGGTCTTGATCTGCCAGTCCAGTACCGCCGAGGCCACCGCGTCCCAGCGGCCCTGGCCCTGGCCCTGGCCCTGGCCCTGGCCCTGGCCCTGGTCAAGATGGACGGTGTCCGTGTAGCGGCGGTAACCCGGCGGGTTCTGGGACCAGAACTCTTCCCGAGGGCTGGTCAGCCCCACCGCGTCGTAGTTCAGCCTCCCGGTCACCAGTAACAGCCTGACAGACGGAGCGCCCCCACGCCCCGACCTCGGGGCCCAAGCGTTCGCTCGGCATCGGGTCCCGCACCCTGGGTTTGGTGCTCACCTTCGCCGGGCCGGCCTGCGGGCAACCGGCTGTGGCGGCACACATCGGCAGGCCGGAGACGCGGCTACTGCGGATTGTGGGGCTGTAGCGGGGATCTGTCGCCGACCAGCCACTTGTGACCGAACGGGTCGATGAAGGCGCCCTGGCGGTGGGTACCCCAGGGCATCTCGTGGTCGCGGATCTCGTCGACGGTGCCGTCCGCTCCGGCAGCCACCGCGCGGGCGTAGAAGCTGTCCGGATCGTCCACGAAGACCTCGACCCGTACCGAGCGCGCGTCGCGTACCAGCGGGCTCTCCCAGCCGTTGTTCGCCGGCTCGCCCAGGAAGAACGGTGCCCCGCCGATGGTCAGCCCGATGACGCTACCCAGGTTCCACAATTCGGTCGCGCCGAGCGCCCGCGCGTACCAGCTCGCAGCGGCCGGGGCGTCGGGTACTGCCAGCATCACCGAGATCACCGGAGGGTCGGGGGTCATGAACTGTCGCCTTTCGCTGAGCGGAGCCGGGCCGTACCCGTCGGTGAGCGAGGGGCGGCTGTCGGGTGTAGCGTCCCATGAACAGGACTCTGCACGCACCGGGACACGAACACGTACCTATCCTCCCCTACGCGCCGTCCCGAGGGAGCGCGATGAAAAGCCCAGACAGCGCGATGAAAAGCCCAGACAGCGCGACGAAAAGCCCTGACAGCAACGAAAGTAGCGCTGAGTCGCCGCCAATACAGGCGCTCCCGCCGGGTCGGCGCCGGGTCATCGTGGCGCTGCTGGCCCTCGCCCTGGTGCTGGGCGCACTGGCCGGTTGGGGATGGCTGCGGGCTGGTACTCCGGTCCAGTCGCGCGGTACCGACCAGGCGCTGACGTCGCTACCGGGGCCGAGTACCGGACTCCAGGCGGTACCAGTCGTCTCGGCGAGCGCGACCGGAGGCCCCGGCGATGACAACGGCGGCTGAAGTGGCAGCGGCTCAAGTGGCAGCGGCTCGGGCGGCAGCGGCTCGGGCGGAAGCAACTCGGGCGGCGACAACGGTGCGGGCAGCGGGAACGGCTCGGGCGCCGGGAACGGCTCGGGCGCCGGGAACGGTTCAGGCGCCGGGAACGGCTCGGGTAGCGGCAGTGGTAGCGGGAACGGCGGCGGCTCGGGGAGCAGCGGCGGACCTGGCGGCGGGAGTGGCGGCGGTGGCGGGTCGACAGGACCGATCGGCGCGGGTACCTATGTGGTGGGTACCGACATCGCGGTCGGCGACTGGACTACCGGACAGCAACTGAGCCTCTGCGTGTACCGGGTGAACAACCAGCCGCAGGTCTCCGTCAGCCTCGTGCTGCTCTCCACCACGGTGCACCTGGTCGCGGGCGACAGGTTCACCAACTCCGGCTGCTCAACCTGGCGCCACTCCGGCTGACCGGGACTCGTGCCAAATCGATCAGGAGGCGGCGGGCCGGATGGCGAGCTGGACGATCGGCGGCAGGGGTACGCCCAGCGCGACGTCGTCGCCGGTGGCGGCCCTGATCGCGTGGATGGTGTTGTCCGAGCTGACCACGAAGAGCCACTGGCTGTCGGGCGACCACACCAGCTGCCCCTCGCTGTAGCCCTCGAGGACGTGGATCGACGTTGACCTGACGTCGCCTGTCGCCAGATTGACCATGGTCACCAGTGGCGTGGACCCGCTCATGTCGATAACCGCCGCGAGTCCGCCGTCCGGCGAGATGAGCCCGGGTGGCCAGACGTCGGGCCTGACCGTGGAGTTCAGTACGCGTCGCCCGCCGGTGCTCTTGGTGATCACGACGATTGAACAGACGGCATGCTCGTCGCAGTCCTGTACCAGCCAGCGGGTCGCGCCCACGGCGATGAGCTGGCCGGTGGCGATGCGCTGAACGCCACTCGGGCGTAGCCAGTAGACACCACCGGGGCCCTGCTGCAGCAGGTAGCCGGAGCCGTCGGCGAAGACCGTGCTGTCGGAATCGCCTGGGACTGCGATCTTGTCACCCGTCGGTACGCCCAGCATGTCGACCAGCCCCATCGTGGTGGTCGCGGCGTCGTCGAGCGGCCGCCACACGGTATTGGGGCGCGGACCGGGCAGCGCCGGGCCGGAGTTGGTGAGCAGGCCCTGGAGCGGCTGGGCGCTCTGGTCGTCCGGTACGAGATAGCCCTGGACGTTGTCCAGCGGGCGGATCAACGCGCCCTGTGGCATGGCCAGGAACGCCATCGGCCCGTTGCTGGCGAGCGAGGGGATCGGCATGGTGCTGATCCGGCCCGCGGCCAGGCCGATGCGGACGAGGTTGCCGGACGACCGGCCGAACAACTCCCAACCCGCGGTCACGCCGAGCAGCGGCTGATCGAGCACGGTTATCGTCGGCTTGGTCGCAGGGCTGGCCGTCACCGTGCTGGCTTCGGGGTTGGCCGCCGCGCGGGTGGTGGTCGCGACGGGTGGGGACGAGCGGGCCGCGTCCGGTCGCCCATTCCCGATGCGGGAGTACCCGATGCCGGCCGCCACCACCGCGAGTACCGCGACAGCCGGGAGTACCCAACGCCGCCAGTCGGGGGCGCGGGTTGGCTGCGCGCCGAACTCCACCACGTCGCGGTTGACCTCGTCCGGGTCGAGCACGATGTGGGGTTCCTCGTGGTGGGGGCGCACCTGCCCATGATGGCCCGGCCGGTCCAGCATCGACGCGCCCTGTCGCCCACTCGTGACCTCGTGTCACGCTCGCCGGAGTGTCGGTGCCGGCGAGAGTGTCGGTGCCGGCCGAAGTCGCTGTACCGGCCGGAGTGTCGGTGGGGTTGGCTAGTGTCGGGCAGATGGGAGGGGGCGAGGTGACCGAGGATCGGGCACAGGCGCTGTTCGACCGGCTCGCGGGCGGATACCTCAGCCGGCCCGGGGTGGCGTACGGGCGCATCTGGCACAACGACGGGCTGACCGTACACACGAAGATCTTCGCGATGGTCGTACGCGGCCAGCTGGTCGTCAAGCTGCCGGCGACGCAGGCCGCGCAGTTGCGTGAGGCGGGAACCGGCGGTGGCATTCGAGCCTCGCCCGGAGCGGCCGATGCGCGAGTGGGTGTGCGTCGACCCGCCCGCCAACAGGCGCGGTGCGGCGCTCTGGCAGCGGCTGATCGCCGACGCGTACGACTACGGCTGCCAGCTCACCGCGAAGTCTCACTAGCCGCCCGGTGGACCCCCGGCAGCTCAGCCGTTGAGCCGCCAGTACGCCACGGCGTGCAGCGGTGCGTCCACCTCGACTTTGCCGCCGGAGAGTACGGACTCCGGGGCGGTGAACGACACCGTCCCCTTCGCCTCCTGGCCGGCATCGATGTCCCCGGCCGGCAGGCTGTCGGTGTCGTCGGCCAGGAAGTCGATCGAGTACTTGTGCCCGTCCGGCCCGATCAGCTCCACGAAGAACGGGTTCACCGGGAACGTACCGGAGTGGCAGACGATGTCGATCGAGACGGTGATGTCGTCGCCGTTGGACTGCGCGTCAGAGACGGTGACATCGGCCTTCGAGCCGTCGCTTGCCTTGGCGGCCACCGTTGTGCCGATCGCGACCGTCTTGACCTGGGACTTTTTGACCGCCCAGACGACGCCCGCGGTCGCGCAGCCGGCCACCACGATCAGTACCGACACCACGATCGCCACGATCAGCCCGGTGTTGGTGCGCTTCGGCGGCACCGGCTGCCCGAACACCGGCTGCCCGAACCCGCCAGGCTGCCCGGGCTGGGGCGGGGCGGCGGGTAGCCGGGCTGGCCGGGGTAGCCGGGCTGGGCGGGGTAGCCGGGCTGGGCGGGGTAGCCGGGTTGGCCGGGATAGCCGGGCTGGCCGGGATAGGCCGGCTGCTGCGGCGCGGCACCCGGGTAGCCGGGCTGGGACGGGTAGCCGGGCTGGGGCGGGGCCGGCTGGCCGGGGTACGGCGGCTGCCAGGGCTGGCCCGGGTCGTACGTCACGGTGTGCTCCGGGGGCGTGGGAGTGGGGGCGGGCGCAACTCTATCGATCTCGACGGCGCCGCGATGCCCGGCCAGGGCCGGTGCGGCGTCCCGTTACGGCCCGCGCGGGCGGTTGCGCTGCCGGTACCCCCCGCGGGTTTTCGGTGATCCGGACCGCCGCCGGGCGTCGGCCGCGAGACTTGGCCGGGAGAGCAAACCGGGGGAGAAAAGCCATGACCAGCACCGCGGTACCGCACGCGCCGGTGACCCGGCCGAACCTCACACACCGTCAGATCCTCGTGCTGATGGGCGGCCTGATGACCGGCATGCTGCTGGCCGCGCTCGACCAGACGATCGTCGGTACCGCGCTGCCCACGATCGTCGGCAAGCTCGGCGGCATCAACCACTACTCGTGGGTGGTGACCGCGTACCTGCTCGCCTCCACCGCCTCCACACCGCTCTACGGCAAGGTCTCCGACCTGTACGGCCGCCGCCCGCTGCTGATGTTCGCGATCGCGTCGTTCATGCTCGGCTCGCTGCTCGCCGGTGCGTCGCAGAACATGACCGAGCTGATCCTGTTCCGGGGCATCCAGGGTCTCGGCGCCGGCGGTCTGATGACGCTCGCCTTCACGATCGTCTCGGACGTGCTGCCGCCCCGCGACCGGCCGCGCTACCAGGGGCTCTTCGGCGCCGTCTTCGGCATGTCCAGCGTGGCCGGCCCGCTGGTCGGCGGGTACTTCGCCGAGCACAACTGGCGCTGGATCTTCTACATCAACGTACCGCTCGCGATCGTCGCGCTGATCGTCTGCAACCAGGTGCTGCGGCTGGTGCCGCATCACGCGGCGCGATCACAAGATCGACTGGACCGGGCGCCGGCTGCATGGTCGATCTGCGTGGTCGTGCCTGCTGCTCGCCCTGTCCTGGGGCGGCAAGGAGTACGCCTGGGGCTCGGTCACGATCATCGGCCTGTTCGTGGCGTTCGCGGCCTTCGCCGCCGCTGTTCCTGTTCGTCGAGAGTCGCGGCGTCGGAGCCGATCCTGCCGCTGCGGCTGTTCCGGCAGCCGACCTTCTCGATCGCCAACGCGGCCACGTTCGTGCTCGGCTTCGCGATGTTCGGCTCGATCATCTACATCCCGCTGTACCTGCAGATCGTCAAGGGCGAGTCGCCGACCAAGTCCGGCCTGCTGATGCTGCCGATGATGGTCGGCATCATCGGTACCTCGATCGTGACCGGCCGGTTGATCAGCCGGGTCGGCCGGTACAAGTGGTTCCCGTCTTCGGTACCGCCACCCATGGCAGTCGGCCTGTCCTGCTGTTCACGCGCTGCAGCGTCGACACGCCGCTGTGGCAGGCGTTCATCTACATGCTGGTCATCGGTATCGGCCTCGGCTCGGCGATGCAGCCGCTGGTCCTCGCGGTGCAGAACTCACTGGAGCTGAGGGACATGGGCGCCGGTACCGCCACGGCGACGTTCTTCCGGTCGCTCGGCGGCTCGGTCGGTGTCGCGGCGCTCGGTGCGGTACTGACCAACAAGCTGGCCAGCGAGCTGCCGCCGCTGCTCCAGAACGCGTTCGGGCGGTTGAGCCCCGAGCAGCAGAGCCGGTTCGGCTCGGTACTGCGCTCCGGAGTCTCGATCAACGACCCGGCCACGATCCGGGGGTACCCGCAGCCGGTACGGATCGCCATCGAGTCCGGGTTCACGCACACGCTGCACCCGATCTTCCTGGCCGCCGGGCTGGTCTCGTTGATCGCCGTGGTGCTCTGCCTGGCGCTGCCCAACCGGGTACTGCGTGGAGCCGGGCCGGAAGGTTCGAAGCCGGGCGTCGGGGGCGGACACGAGGCGGGGGTACACGAGCCCAAGCCGGTACTCGACGACGAGGACGAGGAGCTGGCCGCCGCCGAGATGGAGGCCAAGGCCACCACCCTGTACTGACGCCGGTCCTGCCGGTCTCCCGGGGTGCTGCCGGTCGGGTACCGGCAGTAGGGCGCTGTTGTGGTCCGCAAACCCCGTCGTACCACGGGATTCCTGGACCTGGTCCGAAGTGGACGCGGCATAGAGCGGGTGCAGTTGGCGCTCCTAGGCTCGGCCCGCGAGCATCCCCCGAACCGCGCTCGGCCCCGATCCCCTCCCTGGCAATAGGAGAGAACCGTGTCGAAACTGAAAGCCGCCCTCCGGGGACTCGCGCTCGGCCTGGTGGCCGTACCGCTGCTGGCCGCCGCCGCGTCCGCGTCCATCCCGCCGCCGGAGGGAGGCGGATCAAGCGAGGTCACCACGCACATCACCGGCGACTGCTTCCACACCACGGTGATCGCCGGTACGGTCACCCGCACCGCGCACGGCGGCGATGTCTTCCTGAAGTACACGAACGGCGTCGGCCTGTTCAACGGGGTGTCGGTGAACATCACGATGGTGGACACGAGTGGCAACCCGATCAGCCAGAGCACCACCATGGGCGGCGGTACCGGGCACACCTACGACCTCGGGTATGCCGTCGCCGGTACCAAGTTCCGGTTGAACTTCCGGTGCAACTCCACTCCCACGGTCGACAGCCACTGGGAAGGCGACCTGACGTACTGAACACGCTGCCGGGCGTACGGTCCGGAGCCGGCCGGCCACGGGGCTGCCGGCTCCGGACCGAGCGTCGTAGACAGTGGCGGCCGGCGTCGGTCGCGTAACGTCCCCTTAACAAACGTGACGGGCGCCACTACCGTTGCGATCATGCGCAGCACCATGATGGATCTTCCCCTGCAGGTCTCCCGGCTGCTCGAATACGGCAGCAGCGTGCACGGCGAGTCGGAGATCGTCACCTGGACCGGGGCCACTCCGCGGCGGATGAGCTACGCCGAGGTCGGCCGGCAGGCCGCCCGGCTGGCCAATGCACTCCGTGACGAACTGGGCGTCGCCGGTGACCAGCGGGTCGCCACGTTCATGTGGAACAACGCCGAGCACCAGATCGCCTACCTGGCGGTACCCAGCATGGGGGCGGTACTGCACACGCTCAACCTGCGCCTGTTTCCCGACCAGTTGACCTACATCGTCAACCACGCGCAGGACCGGGTGGTCATCGTCGACAGTACGCTGATTCCTTTGCTGGCAAGGGTTCTGGCTCAGCTGTCCACGGTGGAGCACGTGATCGTGGTGGGGGGTGGTGATCCCCAGCCATTGGTCGAGGTGGCGCCCCACCTGCGGTACCACGACTGGCAGGAGCTGCTCGCCGGCAGGCCGGAGCGCTACGACTGGCCCGAGGTGGACGAACGGGACGCGGCGGCGCTGTGCTACACCTCCGGTACCACCGGAAATCCAAAAGGCGTCGCCTACTCGCACCGGTCCATCTGGCTGCACTCCATGCAGGTCTGCATGAACCAGGCGTTCGGCCTCACCGGGCACAGCCGGGAACTCGCCATCGTGCCGATGTTCCACGCGATGGCCTGGGGGCTGCCCTACGCGGCCTTCATGTCGGGCGCGTCGCTGATCATGCCGGACCGCTTCCTGCAGGCCGCGCCGCTGGCCCAGATGATCGAGACGGAGCGCCCGACGCTGGCCGGCGCGGTCCCGACGATCTGGACCGACCTGCTGCAGTACCTGGATACCCACCCGACCGACGTCTCCTCGCTGAAGGAGGCGGTGGTCGGCGGTTCGGCGTGCCCACCGGCGCTGATGCGGGCGTTCTCCGAGCGGTACGGCATCGAGATCATCCATGCTTGGGGGATGACCGAGATGTCGCCACTGGGCTCGGTGTCCCGGCCACCGGCGGGCGTCGAGGGCGAGCAGGCGTGGGCGTACCGGTACACGCAGGGGCTGTTGCCGGCCGCGGTACAGGGGCGCATCGTCGATCCGCTGGGCGAGGTGGTCGAGCCGGACGGGAAGTCGGTCGGCGAGTTGGAGGTACGCGGCCCCTGGGTCACCGCCACCTACCTCGGCGACGAGGAGCCCGACCCGGAGAAGTTCCGCGACGGCTGGCTGCGTACCGGCGACGTCGGGGTACTCACGCCGAACGGCTACCTGACCCTCACCGACCGCGCCAAGGACGTGATCAAGTCGGGCGGCGAGTGGATCTCCTCGGTCGACCTGGAGAACGCGCTGATGGCGCACCCGGCCGTACTGGAGGCGTGTGTGGTGGGCGTACCCGACGAGAAGTGGGACGAGCGCCCGCTGGCCACCGTCGTTCTGAAAGACGGGGTCGACGCGAGCGCCGAGGAGCTACGCGGGTTCCTCGCCGAACACGTGGCCCGCTGGCAACTGCCGGAGCGCTGGGCGTTCATCGAGACGGTACCCAAGACCAGCGTCGGCAAGTTCGACAAGAAGGCCGTCCGCGCCCAGTACGCCGACGGCGAGCTCGACGTACGAACGGTTGCGGCTTGACCGGCGCGCCGGCGACCAACTGGGCCGGCAACCTCACCTTCGCCGGCACCCGCTGGCACCGTCCGTCAACAGTGGACCAGCTGCGCCGGATCGTCGGCGCCGCAACGAAAATCCACGCCGTCGGGGCCGGCCACTCGTTCAGCGCCGTCGCCGACGGGCCGGACGAGCTGGTCACGCTCGCCGAATTGCCGCCGCTGCTGGAGCTGGACCCGGCCGCCGCGACGGTCACCGTCTCGGCGGGCGTGCGCTACGGGGAGTTGGCGCCGTTCCTGCACCGACGGGGGTACGCCCTGGCCACGCTCGCGTCGCTGCCGCACCTGACGGTGGCTGGCGCGGTGGCCACCGGTACCCACGGCTCCGGCTCGCAGACCCCCGGCCTGGCCGGCGCGGTCACCGCCGTCGACATCGTCACGGCCACCGGCGACCTGGTCCGGCTGGAGCGCGGGCACCCCGACTTCGCCGGTGCCGTGGTCGGGCTGGGCGCACTGGGCATCGTCTCGGCGCTGACGCTCGCCGTCGAGCCGACCTACGACGTGGCCCAGTGGGTCTACGACCGGCTGCCGGCCGCCCGTCTCACCGACTCGTACGCCGCGTTCGCCGAGGTACTGGGCGATGGGTACAGCGTCAGCGCGTTCACCGACTGGGCGGCCCTGTCGCCCGGACAGGAGCCGGAGTTCGGGCAGGTCTGGGTGAAGCGGCGTACCGGAATGGAGCCGCCGGAGCACTGGCTGGGCGCGACCCTCGCGGACGGGCCCCGCCATCCGGTACCGGGGATGGCCACCGAACCGTGCACGCCACAGCTCGGCGAGCCCGGCCCGTGGTACCAGCGGCTGCCGCACTTCCGGCTGGAGTTCACCCCGAGCGCCGGCAAGGAGCTCCAGTCGGAGTACCTGCTGCCGGTCACCCAGGCGCCCGAGGCGCTACTCGCCCTGTCGGAGTTGCAGGCGCTGCTGGCTCCACTCGTACAGATCAGCGAGGTGCGTACCGTCGCCGCGGACGAGCTGTGGCTGTCCATGGCCTACCAGCGCGACAGCGTGGCACTGCACTTCACCTGGCAGCCGGACGAGCCGGCGGTACTGGAGGTACTGCTGGAGGTGGAGCGGGTACTCGCCCCGTACTCCCCCCGTCCGCACTGGGGCAAGCTGTTCCGCCTCGGACCACAGGAGCTGGCCGCGCGGTACCCCCGCTGGTCGGATTTCGCGGCGCTGCGCCGCACCTACGACCCGGCCGGCAAGTTCAGCAACCCGCTCCTGGATCGCCTCTTCGGTGTGGCCGCTGGGTGATGTTGGAGTTAGGGCTGTTATTCCGCAAGGGATTCCAGCCCTAAGTCCAACATCACTTCCGAGCGACCGCGCGACGCCCGCGACCCGCGCGACGCCCGCGACCCGCGCGACGCGCCCGCGACCGCGCGACGCGCCCGCGACCGCGCGCGGCGCGCCCGCGACGGCAGGCGGTCAGCGCTCGTCTTGCTTGAGCGCCGTGTCGACGGTGAGCGCGGAGGCGACCACCAGGGTGAGCAGCGGGTCGGGCAGGGCGTAGTGCATCTTCACCACGTAGTTGTCGGCGGTGGTGAAGAGCGCCTTGGCGAAGCCCTCCCAGGTCTTGGTGATCTGGGCGATCTCGTTGCCCTGCGCGTCGAAGATGAGGAAGTTCCAGGCCCGCCAGTTCTGCGCGCGGATCTCGCCGAGCGGTGCGCCGTTCGGCGCCTGCAGCGCGAAGTTGATTTTCCCGAAGACGTTCTGCTGGACGATCTGGCCGATCTCGGTGTTGTCCGGCCGGCTCACGATCACCCGCGACTTCATCAGCTTCGCCGGGCGTACCACGTTCAGCACGGGCTGGCCGTTGGCGTCGCGTACCTCGAACCGGTGGGTGAGGTACTGGTCGTAGTTGGTGAGCAGGCGGAACGCCTTGCGCGCGGCGCTCTGCCCGACCTCGTTGACCGAGCCGACCTGCTGCCCCTGCTGGTTGAAGACGGCGTACTGGTTGGTGACCTCGATGATCTTGGCCTTCTGGTTCACCACGAGTACCGGCTCGGTGAACAGCGTGCCGCCGCCCCGGTGCTGGGGTACGCCGACCGCCTGGTGCGCCTGCTGGGCAACGCGCGGGTCATGGCCCTGCTGGGCGGCCTGCGGGTAGCCCTGCTGCGGATAGCCTTGGGGCGCCTGCGGTTGCTGCGGGTAGCCCTGCTGCGGCGGCGCCTGCTGGGGGTAGCCCTGCTGGGGGTAGCCCTGGGGCGGCGGCGCCTGCTGGGGGTAGCCCTGCTGGGGCGGCTGCTGGGCGTAGCGGGGGTCGTACCCGGGTTGGGGGTTCTGCGGGTAGGTCATGGTCCAGAAGGGTACCGACCTGCGGCAACCCCAGCTCCCGGGGCGACTGCTGGGCGGCGGCGGTGCTTGCGAATCAGGCCGAGCGGCGGGCTGCGGTCTTCTTCGCCGGGGTCTCCTTCTTCGCGGCGGCGGCTTTCTTGGTGGTACTGGTCGATTTGCGCGCCGTTGCGGTCTTCTTCGCCGCCGGTTCGGCCGCCTTCTTCGCGGCCGGAGCTGCCTTCTTCGTAGCAGGTGCGGCCTTCTTCGCCGCCGGCGTCGCCTTCTTCGCGGGCGTGGACTTCGTGGCAGCGGCTTTGCTGGCGGCGGCCTTCCGGGCCGACGGGGCGGAGCGCAGCGGCGTCGGCTCGACCGCCTCGTGCTCCTCCTCGTTCTTGGCGGGGGCCTCGCCACGTGACTGGCGGGCCCGCTCGACCGAGGCGCGCAGCGCGGCCATCAGGTCGATGGCGCCGGACGGGGCGGCCTCCTCCTCGGCCGGGGCGACGATCTCACGCCCTTCGACCTTGGCGTCGATGACCTCCTGGAGGGCGGCCCGGTAGCCGTCGGTGTACTGGTCCGGGTCGAAGTCGCCGGCCATCGAGTCGATCAGCGAGCTGGCCATCGCGAGTTCCTGGCTGCGTACGGTGATGTCCTCGTCGAGGAAGCCGAACTCGGCGGCGCGTACCTCGTCCGGCCACAGCATCGTGTTCAGCACCAGTACGTCGTCGCGTACCCGCAGGGTGGCCAGTTGCTCCCGCTGGCGCAGTGCCACCTTGACGATCGCCACCCGGTCGGACTCCACGAGCGCGTCGCGCAGCAGCACGTACGGCTTGGTGGCGGTGCCCTCGGGCTCCAGGAAGTACGCCTTCGCGTAGAGGATCGGGTCGACCTGCTCGGCCGGCACGAACTCCAGTACCTCGATCGCCCGTGAGCTGGTCAGCGGCAGGTCGGCGAAGTCGTCGTCGGTGAGGATGACCATCTCGCCGCCGCCCACGTCGTAGCCCTTGGCGATGTCGTCGTAGGCCACTTCCTCACCATCGACGGAGCAGGTGCGCTTGTACTTGATCCGCCCGCCATCGGTCCGGTGTACCTGGTGGAAGCGGATGTCCTTCTCCTCCGTCGCGGAGAAGAGCTTCACCCCGATCGACACCAGCCCGAACGAGACCGCACCTTTCCAGATGGCACGCATGCTCCAAGGATAGGCTCGTTTCATGCCCGGCGCGCCCATGCTCGCCACCCCCGGTCCGCTGCCCGTCGGTCCGGGCTGGGCGTATGAGTTCAAGTGGGACGGGGTACGCGCCGTGGCCAGCACCGCTGACCAGCGGCTACGCCTCTACGCGCGGAGTGGCGCCGAGATCACGGCAGGCTATCCTGAACTAGGCGGTCTCGCGTCTCAGGTGCCCGACGCCGAGTTCGACGGGGAGATCGTGCTGCTCGACGCGGCCGGCAAGCCCTCGTTCACCGCGCTCGCCGAGCGGATGCACGTGCGTGAGGCGGCCCGGGCGGCGCGGTTGGCCGCGGCACGGCCGGTGACATACATGATCTTCGACCTACTCCGCATTCGGGGAGAGGACCTGACCACCCGGGGGTACGCCCACCGGCGTACCCGACTTGAGGAGTTGTCGTTGGCCGGAGCCTGCTGGCTGGTACCCCCGTCGTTCACCGACGGGCCGGCCACTCTCGCCGCGGCCACCGAGTACGCCCTGGAGGGCGTGGTCGCCAAGCGCCGTGACTCGGCGTACCACCGGGGCGTGCGTACGCCCGACTGGGTGAAGGTGAAGCTGGAGGCCACCGGTGACTTCGTGGTCGGCGGCTGGCGGCCGGGCGCCCGTAAGCTCGGCGCCCTGCTCGTCGGCGTACCCACCGCGGACGGCCGGCTCGACTACCGTGGCCGGGTGGGCGGCGGCATCTCTGGCGCAAGCGAACGGGCGCTGCTCGACGCGCTCGCCCCGCTGACCTCGTCCGACCCGCCGTTCACCGCGCCACTGGCTCGCGAAGACGCCAAGGACGCCACCTGGGTACGCCCGGAGCTGGTGGTCGAGGTCCGGTACGGCCAGCGCACCCCGGACGGCCGGCTGCGCTTCCCCCGTTTCCTGCGCCTACGCCCCGACAAGTCGGCGGCTGAAGCAGATGGCTGAGGACTCCAACGGCACCGGCCCGGCCCCCCGCCGCCGGCCAACCGCCGCTGCCCCAGCCGCCACACCCGCGAAGGCGGCCGGCACTTCGTCGGCTGGCACTTCGTCGGCCGCGCCCAAAGCGGCTGTCTCCAAAGCGGTTGGCTCCAAGGCAGTTGGCTCCAAGGCGGCTATAACGAAGGTGGTTGGCTCCAAAGTGGTTGGTTCAACGGTTGCTGGTTCGAAGACGGGTGCCGCGAAGGTTGCGCCCAAGCGCACCCGATCCCCCGCGAAGAAGGCTGGAATGGTTGAGCAGCAACGGGTCCGAGTCCAGGTCGGCGATGTCCAGCTGGAGCTGTCCAACCTGGCCAAGGTGCTCTACCCCGCGGTCGGCTTCAGCAAGGGCGAGGTCGTCGACTACTACACCCGGATCGCGGACGTCCTGCTGCCGCACCTGGCCGGCCGGCCGCTGACCCGGATCCGGTACCCCAACGGCGTCAACTCGGGCAGCTTCTTCGAGAAGAACGCACCGCTCGGCGCGCCCGAGTGGGTACGCATCGCCCGGCTGCCGGTACCCGGCTCGACGAAGGCCCGGGACATGCTCGACTACGTCGTCGCCGACGACCTGCCGACGCTGGTGTGGCTGGCCAACCTGGCCGCGCTCGAGCTGCACGTACCCCAGTGGCGGGTGGGCGCCGGTGACAACCAGATGGCCGCCCCGGACCGGCTGGTGATCGATCTCGACCCAGGTGCGCCGGCCGGGCTGGCCCAGTGCGCCGAGGTAGCGCTGCTGCTGCGCGACCGGATGGCACAGGACGGGCTGACCGCGCTGCCGAAGACCTCCGGGCGCAAGGGCATGCAGCTGATGTGCGCGCTGGACGGTTCACGCAGCTCCGAGCAGGTTTCCGCGTACGTGAAGACGGTGGCCCAGGAGCTGGCCGGCGACCACCCGCGGCTGATCACCGCCGCGATGGCCAAGAACCTGCGGCCCTACAAGGTGTTCATCGACTGGAGCCAGAACAGCTCGGCGAAGACCACGGTCGCCCCGTACTCGCTGCGCGGCGAGCGGGAACCCACCGTCTCGGCCCCGCTGACCTGGGACGAGGTGGCCGCCGGCGGGCTCCGCCCGGTACGTGCCGGCGAGGTACTCGATCGGGTCGCCGACCTGGGCGACCTGTACGCCCCGCTGCTGACCGCCACCCCGCCGCGCTGCCCCGACGCCGGGTAGCGCGCCGGGTGCGCGCGCCGGGTAGTGCGCGCTGGTAACCGGCGCCCAGTCCCGGCGCAGCACATAGTCTCGGTGCATGGTCAGCCCGGCCAGCCTCAGCGAACTCGGTACCCGGTCGGCGAAGAACGTGTCCCGCCGGCTGCGCCGGGTACGCACCACGCTGCTGTTCGCCCTGCAGGCGGGGGTGGCCGCCGGGCTCGCCTGGTTCATCGCGCACGGTCTGCTGGGCCGGCCGCAGCCGTTCTTCGCGCCGATAGCGGCCGTGATCGTGCTGAACGTATCGGTCGGCCAGAAGCTGCGCCGGGGCGTCGAACTGCTGGTCGGGGTGGCCACCGGGATCCTCGTCGGGGACGCTGTCGTCTACGTGATCGGTACCGGCTTCCTGCAGATCGCCCTGGTCGTGAGCGCCGCCATCGCGGTCGCCGCGTTCCTCGGCGGTAGCCCGACCCTCATCGGCCAGGCGGCGTCCTCAGGGGTACTGGTGGCGACGCTGGCCCCGGTGACCGGCGGCATCTACTACAGCCGCTTCATCGACGCGCTGGTCGGTGGCGTCACCGGACTCCTGGTGATGATCCTGTTGCTGCAGGTCAACCCGCTCACCGTGGTAAGCAAGGCGACCAGCCCGGCGCTTGATGCGATCGCCGAGGCGCTCACCGCGACCGCCGCCGCACTGAACGCCGACGACCAGGAGGCCGCGTACGCCGTACTCGACCAATTGGACTCCCGGGAGCATGAGCTGACCCAGTTCCACGAGAAGCTCGACGGGGCACTGGAGACCTCCCGGCTGGCGCCGGTGCGCTGGCGTACCAAGGCGCCGCTGACCAGGTACATCGAGGCGGCTCCGCACATCGAACGAGCCATGCGCAACACCCGGGTACTCGCGCGGCGGGCGACGAGCCTGATCCGGGACGGCGAGGACGCATCCGCCGAGTTGACCGCGTCCATTCGAGCTACCGCCGAGGCGGTACGCCAGCTGGACAAGGAGCTGGCAGCCGGGCACGAGCCGGCGCGTACCCCCGAAGTCGCCGTCGCCGCCGTGGTGCTGGCCGGCGTCGCCTACCGCGCCGGGGTCGGCTTCCACGGCAGCGTGATCGTGGCCCAGATCCGCACCGTCGGTACCGACCTGCTGCTCGCCTGCGGTTGGGTACAGCGCGACGCCGAGCGGACCATCAAGCGCGCCGCCGCCCGCAACCGCGCCGCGAGCTGAGGCGTTCCTCGGCGCTGTGGCCGGGCCGCTGCCTCGCTACGCTGGCGGCATGACGCAGCAGCCGACCGGCGACGGCTTCCCGCCCCCCGGTCACTCGGCGCCCGGCGCCCCGCAGCCCGGCTACCCGCCGCCCGCCGCCCAGCCCGGCCCGCCGCCAGCCGGCTACCCCGCCGGTCAGCCAGCTGGCTACCCCGCCGGTCAGCCTGCGGGCCAGCCCGGCCAGCCGGCGGGCTATCCCGGCGGTCAGCCGGGCCAGCCCGGCCAGCCGGCGGGCTACCCGGGTGGGCCGGCGAGCTTCCCGCCGATGCCACCCGGCGCCGACCGGCTGACCACCGAGCAGACGCTGGCCAGTCTCGGGTACGCCCCGGCACCGGTCAGCGGGCTCCCGGTCGGGCCGGTGTACGCCATGCCCGCGCCGTCCCGGGTGGACTGGAAGCGGATCATCTGGCTGGTCGTCATCCCGCTGTTCTTCGCCGGCTGCCTACTGGCGCTGCTGGTCTACGTCGGCTACCACATCGGCCTGACCGCGCTGATCATCGGCATGATCGCCGCGCTGATCCCGGTACCGCTGCTGGTCGCCTGCTTCATCTGGCTCGACCGGTACGAGCCGGAGCCGGTGAAGTACCTGGTACTCATGCTCGGCTGGGGCTCCTGCGTGGCCACCGCCGTGGCGCTGCTGGTCAACACGTCGCTAGTTGACCTGCTCGACAAGCACCACGTGTCGGAGAACTGGGTGGCGGTACTCACCGCGCCGATCACCGAGGAGACGCTCAAGGCGCTCGGGCCGGTACTGCTGCTGATCTTCACGAAGCGCCGGGCGTTCTCCGGAGTGGTCGACGGGATCGTCTACTGCGGGCTGTCGGCGACCGGGTTCGCGATGGTGGAGAACATCCTCTACCTGGGCGGGCACGGGTACGCGGTGGGTGCCGCCCAGGGCGGTGCGGTGGCCGGCGCCCGCGACCTGGTGGTCATCTTCGTGCTCCGGGTCTTCCTCTCCGGCTTCGCGCACCCGCTCTTCACCTCGATGACCGGCATCGGGCTGGGCATCGCGGCGCGCACCGACAAGAAGGCGCTGCGCTACCTCGCCCCGGTGGGTGGCTGGCTGGTCGCCATCACGCTGCACGGCTCCTGGAACGGCATGTCGGTACTGGCGCAGAAGACCCCGGTCATCCTGCTCTACGGGTACTTCGCGGTGATGATGCCGATCTTCCTGGGCATGGTGGGCTTCGCGCTCTGGCTGCGCTCCTGGGAGGGGCGGCTGACCCAGCGCATGCTGTTCCCGTACGTCAACGCCGGCTGGATCTCGCCGCCCGAGGTGGCCGCGCTGGCGACGATCGGGCGCCGCCAGTCGGCCGTCACCTGGGCGCGGCGGGTGGCCGGTCCGCAGGGGGCGGCGGCGATGCGGGGGTACCAGTTCGCCGCGACCCAACTGGCGCTGCTGCGGGACGGGCTGCACCGTGGCCTGGACTCCGATCCGGCCGCCGTGTCCCGTAGCTCGGGCGAGGAGTCCCGCCTGCTGGAGCAGATCGCCGGGTACCGTGCCGTGTTCACCGGCCGCGACCCGGCGAGCCCGCGGGCGCGCTGGGACGGCAGCCAGTACCAGGTGACCTTCCCGGACGGGCAGGTACGCGCCATCGCCGCCCCGCCGCAGCCGGTGGCCCCGTTGCCGGTGATCGTGGCGAGCGCCCCACAGCCCTACTACTGGCGCTGACCGCCACCCGTCCCGCCGCCTCGATGCAAAGGCGGCCTCAGAGGTAGAGCCCGGTGGTGTCCGGCTCCACCCGGCTGGCGGCCACCGCGTGTACGTCCCGCTCGCGCAGCAGGACGTACTCCTTGCCGTGCAGTTCGACCTCGGAGCGCTCGTCCGGGTCGAAGAGCACCCGGTCGCCGACCACGACGGCGCGTACGTGCGGCCCCACGCCGACGGCGGTGGCCCACGACAGCCGGCGCCCCATCGACGCGGTGGCTGGAATGACGATGCCCGAGCTGGAGCGGCGCTCGCCCTCCCGGCCCTCCAGTTGGACAAGTACCCGGTCGTGCAGCATCCGGATCGGCAGCCCGGCCTCATCCTCGGCGGTACTCACGAGGGGAAACCTACAACCGTGCGGGTCGTCCTGCGCGGGCGCCCGGCGATACGTGCGAGGCCATTTCGGCGCGAGTCGGTACGGTAGTGCACACAGCACGAGCAGTGGGGGTCGGTGTGGGGCGTCTGTCGCGGATCGCAGATCAGTTACGGGAGGCGGCCCGGCACAGCCGGGAACTCGGCCGTTCACCGCACGACGAGGACGAGGGGCCATCCCTGGCCGACCTGCTGGGCCCCGAGCCGGTACCCGCGGCGGAGCCGGTCGTCACGGCACAGCTGTCCGTCGCGGCCCGGGACGACGCGCAGGTACCCCGGCCGGTACGGGTGGCCGCCGCGTGGCTGTGGCGGCTGCTGGTCATCGTGCTGGGCAGCGCCGCTGTCCTGTGGGGACTGGGCCGGCTGCACGAGATCGTCGTACCCATCCTGATCGCCCTGCTGTTGACCGCCCTGTTCCTGCCGGCCGTCTCGTGGCTGACCCGGGTACTGCGGTTCCCCCGCTCGCTCGCGGTGGCCGTGGTGATGATCGGCGGGCTGGCCGTCATCGCCGGCGTGATCACGCTGGTGGTCACCCAATTCATCGACCAGGCGTCCGACCTGTCGGACAAAGCGCAGAGCGGCATCCGCAAGATCCAGGCGTGGTTGAAGGCCGGCCCGCTGCACCTGTCCGACAAGCAGCTCGACTCCACTCTCGACCAGCTGCAGAAGTGGGTCAGTACGCACCAGTCGACGGTCACCTCGGGCGCGCTGACCACGGCCACCACCGTACTGACGGTGGTGATCTCGTTCTTCCTGGTGATCTTCTCGACCTTCTTCTTCCTGCGGGACGGCCGGCGGATCTGGTACTTCTTCGTGGGTCTGCTGCCCCGGGCGGCGCGCGAGCCGATCGCCAACGCCGGCGAGCAGTCCTGGCGCAGCCTCACCGCCTACGTACGGGCCACCGTGCTGGTCGCCTTCATCGACGCGGTGGGCATCGGCATCGGCCTGTTCTTCATGGGGATCGACCTGGCCTTCCCGCTGGCCACGCTGGTCTTCCTGGGCGCGTTCATCCCGATCATCGGCGCCACCCTGTCGGGTACGGTCGCGGTACTGGTCGCGCTGGTCACCAAGGATCCGTTCTGGGCGCTGATGGTGCTGGCGCTGGTCATCGGGGTACAGCAGCTGGAGGGGCACGTACTGCAGCCGGTGATCATGGGGCGTGCGGTGGCCATCCATCCACTGGCCGTGATCGTGGCCATCGCCACCGGAGCCATCCTGGCCGGCATCATCGGGGCGCTGGTGGCGGTACCCACGGTGGCGGTGCTCAACACCGGTATCCGGCACCTCATCGCGCACCGGGCCGGGCTACCCGAGCCGCCGCCCCCCGACGACATCGTGGTCCGCGCCTGAGTGTGGTTCAGCCCTTCGCGGGCTCGACCGCGGCGAGCCGGTGCAGCGCGGCGAGTACCGTGTCGCGCTTGGTGGTGTACCAGAACGGCGGCAGCGAAGCGCGCAGGTAGCCGCCGTACCCGCGGGCCGTCTCCAGCCGCGAGTCGAGTACCGCCACCACGCCCTTGTCGCCGTGGCTACGGATCAGCCGGCCCACGCCCTGGGCCAGCCGTACCGCCGCCACCGGTACGCTCACCGCCGTGAAGCCGGAGCCGCCGGCCGCGTCGACGGCGGCCGACCGGGCAGCCGCCAGCGGCTCGTCGGGGCGCGGGAACGGCAGCCGGTCGATGACCACCAGCTGGCAGGCGTCGCCCGGGATGTCCACCCCCTGCCACAGCGACATGACCCCGAACAGGCAGCTCTCCGGCTGTTCCCGGAACTTGCGGACGAGGAGCGGCAGTGCCTCCTCGCCCTGCAGCAGGATCGGCAGCCCGGTCTTGGCGCGGCACACCTCGGCCGCGCGTTCGGCCGCCTTGCGCGAAGAGAAGAGCCCGAGGGTACGCCCACCCAGCGCACTCACCAGCGCGACCAGTTCGTCGGCGGCCGGGTCCGGCAGTCCCGACTGCTGTGGCCGGGGCAGGTGCGCGGCGACGTAGAGGATGCCCTGGCGCGGATAGTCGAACGGGGACCCGACATCCAGCTCCCGCCACGGGTGCCCGGCTCGGTCGGCTTCGGTGCCCGGCCCGACCGTACCCGCCTCCGACCGCTGCTTGATCGGGCGCCGGGTGGCGGCCGGCTCGGGGCTGGAAGCGTTGGTAGGTAAGGCTCCTGGGCGGGTGGGCGGCTCGGCGACCGGCCGGGCGGCCAGGCCGAGCGCGCGGGCCACGGTGTCGAACCGGCCGCCCAGGGCCAGCGTCGCCGACGTGGCGACCACGGTGCGCTCGTCATAGAGCTGGCTGCTCAGGATGCCGGCGACGGTCAACGGTGCGACGACGACAGCCTGCCGCCGGTCGCCCTTCTCCACCCACGCGACGTCGAACTCGGCCTCGGCGAGCAGCCGCTGTGCCGTGGTGGAGAGTTCGGTGACGGTGGCTTTGGCCTGCTGGCGGCGTACCGGATCGGGGTCGTCGGCTTTGACGTCGCCCACCCGGTTGAGCGCGGCGCGGCAGGCGGCGTCGAGGAGGGTGAGCGCGTCGCGTAGGGCGGCCGGCAGGCCGGTGGTGATCCGGCCCGGCTGGGCCTCGGCAAGCCCGACGGTCAGCCCGTCGGCTGCCTCGCCGAGCGCCTCGAAGTCGATGTCCTCCAGGAAGGTACGGGCCCGCCGCGCAGCCCGCTCCACCAGTTCGGGGGTCAGCTCCGCCTGGGCCGCGCTGGACACCCGGTCGGCCAGCTCGTGTGCCTCGTCGACGACCAGCAGCTTGTGCGGCGGGACGATGTGCCGGCCGGCCATCATGTCCACCGCGAGCAGACTGTGGTTGGTGATGACGATGTCCGCCTCGCGGGCCCGTACCCGGGATGCCTCGGCGAAGCACTCGTCGCCGTACGGGCAGCGGGCCGCGCCCACGCACTCGCGCGCCGGCATGCTGACCCCGCGCCACAGCGTGTCGTCGACGCCCGGATCCAGCTCGTCCCGGTCGCCGGTCTCGGTCTCCTGCGCCCAGTCGCGCAGCCGCTCCATCTGCTTGCCCAGCCGGCCAGCCTCGCCGAGCCACTTGGTACCGCCGCCGCCCCCGCCGAACAGGTCGTCGGCCGGCTCGTCGGTGGCGCTGCCGGCCAGCCGGGCCAGGCACAGGTAGTGGTGGCGGCCCTTGAGTACGGCGAAGGTCAGGTTGCGTTTGAGCAGCGGCTTCACCGCCTTGGCCAGGCGCGGCAGATCGTGGTCGACCAACTGTGACTGCAGCGCCAGGGTGGCCGTCGAGACCACCACCGGACCGTCCACCAGCAGTGCCGGGACGAGGTAGGCCAGTGACTTGCCGGTACCGGTGCCGGCCTGGACGAGCAGGTGCTCGCCACTGTCCGCCGCGTCGGCCACCGCCCGCGCCATCAGCTGCTGACCGGGGCGCGCGGAGCCGCCCGGTACCGCGCCGACGGCGGCGGCGAGCAGATCGTCGAGGCTGGGCTTCACGGCAACCGAGGCTACCGGGTCGGGCCGACAGGACGCGCCGCCGAGCCACTCCGTGGGTTATCCACAGGTACGAGATTGGCATTGCCCATGCCTTCGAGACTCGGCCAGGCTGGTACCCGTGACAACCGATGAGGCAGTTCGCCGGCGCGGCCCGTTCACGCGTGCCGACCTGGAGGCCATGCCCGATGACGGCCGGCGTTACGAGATCATCGACGGGCTGCTGGTGGCGAGCGCTGAATTCGGGCGCCGGCTGGTCGACCTCAACGTGAAGAAGGCGCGATTCGAACGGGCGGTGACCCCGTCCTTCTGGGTGGTGGATCCGGTCGCCCCGCCGGACGAGGCCCGGCTGATCGCCTGGGAGCTCGCCGCGAACGACGAATATCAGCAGGTCGCGGAGGTACGCGGGGAGAGTGAGTTCCACGCCGTCCGGCCTTTCCCGGTGACCGTCGTGCCGGCGATTCTGGTGCGTTAATCCGTGGTGCCGGGCCGGTAGGGTCGACAGGCATGGGGCACGAGGTTGTCCGGGTGGACTACCACAAGTACGACGGGTCGGCGCACCGCGGATATCCCGCGCTGCGGCTCGGCGAGGACGTGCACGGGGTGTGGCTGGGGGTACCGCCAGAGGTCTTCCCCGACGTCGAGTTCAAGTACGCCGAGCCTTACGTCTTGCTGCTGCCCCGGGAAGCGTGGTGGACGGCGATGTTCATCAGCCCGCCCCGGCGTACCGAGATCTACTGCGATATCGCCACCCCGGCACGCTGGCTCGACTCCACCAGCGTGCAGCTGGTCGACCTCGATCTGGATGTGCGCCGGCGCCGGGCCGGTGGCCTCGTCGAGCTGCTCGACGAGGACGAGTTCGCTGAACACGCCGACCGGTTCGGCTACCCCCAGGCGGTCCGGGAGAACGCCTGGTCGGCCGCAAACTGGCTGGTCAGGGCCTTGAGTGGCGACACCCAGCCGTTCGCCGGCGAATACCGCGCCTGGCTCAGCCAGGTCGAGTAGCCCAGGCGGCAGCGGTCCGAGGGGCCGTCAACGGGCGACACGTAACAACGAGCAGCCGGTTAACCGGACATTAAGCCCGATCACGGGCGGAACAGTGCTAACCTTCCGGCCAATTCCCGCCGGAGGCACCATGAGTAGCAGTATCACGAGCGTGTCGACGGGCCTGGTCGCGCTGGCCGGGTCCGGAGTGGCCAGCGCCCTGGTCAGCACGGCGTACCACCGTCGCCGGCCGTACCTGCCGGGCAGCGCACTCACCCTGGACGAGCGGCTGTCGCACCCGCTACGCCGGGCCCTGCGCCTGGGCTTCGCCGGCATCGAGGCACCGGTCTGCCTCGGCGAGCGCGGCCTGCTCGTGGGGACAGGTGGGCTCGTGGGGACAGGTGGGAGTGAAGCCTGGCGCAGCCTGGACCAGCTCGTACTCGCCCCGCTCGCGGCCCGGGTCGCGCAGACAGGTGGCCCCATCCACCCTGGACAGACCGAGCCGCTGACCCTGCTGCTGCGCCTCGACCCGGGTGGCGCCGAGTACCCCGAGGAGGCCTACCGGCTGCTCGACCGGCAACTGCGGGCGTACCCGGGACTGGTCACGCGCTGGTACCAGGGGCGGATCGCGCTCGCGCCAGTGACGGTACTGCTGACTGGCGGGTACTGGACCGGGGAACTGCTCGCCGAGGAGTCCGACCGGCTGGTCTTCGCCGACGGTACGTTCGCCGACCTCGGGTCGGGTGCCCTGCCGCCGAGCGTGGCGCCGCTGGTCAGCGAGGAGTGGAGCTGGCGCTTCGGCTGGGACGGCAGCGAGGCGATGCCGCCCGAGGAGCGGCAGCTGCTGCGGGCACTGGTCGGCGCGGCACACCGGGACGGGCGCGGGGTACGCATCACCGGCGGCCCGACCGCGCACCGGCGCATCCGCACGGCGTACTGGCGGGAACTGCTCGCGGCCGGCGTGGACCTGATCGGCGCGGCCGAAACCGGCGCGCTGGCCCGGTTTCTGCGCCGGGCGGACCGGCCGGCCGACCCGTCGGCGGCGACCACCGTGGACTCCTTCCCGGGACAGACCCTGCTCAATACGCCATGATCTGAGCATGCGTGACCTACGGGAGTTGCTGCGGGTACGCCCGGGCGAGCCGGTCGACCTGGCCGCGATCGATCCGCGATCCACTCCCGGCCTGCCGGCCAAGCACGCCGACAAGGCGTGGGGCCGGCAGGAGCTGGTCCGCATCGGCGTCGACCTGGCGCGCCTGCAGGAGCAGCTGTTCGCGCAGGCCAAGGGGGGTGCCGGTAGCCGTCGGGTACTGCTGGTCCTGCAGGCGATGGACTGCGGCGGCAAGGACGGCGCGACCCGCCGGGTGGCCGGCACGATGAACCCGCAGGGCCTGCACATCGTCGGCTTCGGGGCGCCGACCCGGCAGGAGCTGGCGCACGACTTCCTCTGGCGGATCCGGCGGGCGCTGCCGGCCCCCGGCTACCTCGGCGTGTTCAACCGCTCGCACTACGAGGACGTACTGATCGTGCGGGTACACGACCTGGTGAAGCCGAGCATCTGGCAGGCCCGGTACGACAAGATCAACACGTTTGAGCGGGAACTCACCGAGGCGGGGCTGACCGTACTGAAGGTGATGCTGCACATCTCCTACGCCGAGCAGGGTGCCCGCCTCGCCGACCGGCTGGCCGACCCGACGAAGTACTGGAAGTACAACCCGGCCGACCTGGACGAGCGTCGCTACTGGGCGGACTACCAGCGGGCGTACGCCGACGCGCTGTCCCGCTGCTCGACCGAGGCGGCGCCCTGGTACGTCGTACCGGCCGACCGCAAGTGGTACCGCGACTGGGCGGTCGCCACCCTGCTCCGGGACACCCTCACCGACCTGCACCTGACCTACCCGCCGGCCGACTTCGACGTGGCGCAGGAGCGGGCCCGGCTGGCCCGTACCGAGCAGGGCGTACCGAGATCAAAGTGAACGCCAGGTGAACCAGGGGTGAACGACATATTGGGCGGGCTGGGCCGTGCGGTGGACGCCGGAGGTACCCCCTAGCATTCGCTCGGGACCAGCGACGATGCCGGCGCCGGCCCACCCGTCCCACGCTGTACCGAGCCTGCTCGGCCCAAGATCGGAGTGCCTGACGTGCGGTTCAAGCTGCGCCCCACCGACGCCACGTTCTACGACTACTTCAGTCGTGCCGCCCAGAACCTGGTGCGCGGCGTCGAGCTGCTGTCTGAGCTGGTGTTACCCGGTGCCGACGTGCAGGCGGTATCCGAGATGCTGGTCGAAGTCGAGCACGACAGCGACCAGATCACGCACGAGCTGTACAACAAGATCAACAGTAGCTTCATCGCCCCCTTCGACCGGGAGGACATCTACGCGCTGGGCTCCAGCCTGGACGACGTGATGGACCACCTGGAGGCGGTGGGCAGCCTGGTCTACCTCTACGGGCTGACCAAGATGCCGGCGCTGCCCCGGGAGATGCACGAGATGGTGGACGTACTGGACCGGCAGGCCAAGCTGACCGCCGACGCCATGCCCCGGCTGAAGTCGATGAAGAACCTCAAGGACTACTGGGTGGAGTGCAACCGGCTGGAGAACGAGGGTGACCGGGCCTACCGGATGCTGCTGGTACGGCTCTTCTCCGGCGAGTACGACGCGCTGACGGTACTGAAGATGAAGGAGGTCGTCGAGGAGCTGGAGAAGGCCTGCGACGCCTTCGAGCAGGTCGCCAACGTCGTCGAGACCATCGCCGTCAAGGAGTCCTGAGCTCGTGGATCTGCTGTTCACCACCGTGGTGATCATCTTCGCGATGGGCTTCAACTACACCAACGGCTTCCACGACGCGGCCAACGCCATCGCCACCTCGGTCTCCACCCGGGCGCTGACCCCGCGCATCGCGCTGGGCATGGCCGCCGTCGGCAACCTGATCGGCTCGTTCTTCGGCGGCGCCGTCGCGGCCACCGTCGGCAAGGGTGTGATCACGCTGCCCGCCGGCCGGCCCGGCCTCGCCGTCGTACTCGCCGGGCTGACCGGGGCGATCGTCTGGAACCTCACCACCTGGAAGTTCGGCATCCCCTCGTCGTCGTCCCAGGCGCTGATCGGCGGCCTGGTCGGCGCCTCACTGCTGGCCGCCGGCAGCTCGGTGATCTGGTCCGGGGTGATCGACAAGGTACTCATCCCGATGATCGTCTCGCCGATCATCGGCGTGATCCTCGGCTATCTGGTGATGCTCGCGGTGCTGTGGATCTTCCGGAAGGGGCACCCAGGCACCCTCAACCGCGGCTTCCGCTTCGCCCAGTCCTGCTCGGCGTTTGCCATGTCGATCGGGCACGGCATGCAGGACGCCGCGAAGACCATCGGCGTGGTTGGGCTCGCGCTGGTCGCCGGCGGCGAGTTGGGCTCAACCCAGAAGGTCCCGATCTGGGTGTACTTCATGACAGCCGCCGTGCTGGCCCTGGGTACCTACTCGGGCGGCTGGAAGATCATCGGTACCCTCGGCCGCAAGATCATCCATCTGGACCCGCCGCAGGGCTTCGCCGCCGAGACCACGGCCAGTGCCGTGCTGTTCACGGCAACCGCCTACGGCCTGCCCATCTCCACCACGCACACGATCACCTCGGCGATCATGGGCGTCGGCGCCACCAAGCGGCTCTCCGCCGTGCGCTGGGGAGTGGCCGGCAACATCCTCACCGCCTGGGTACTCACCTTCCCGGCAGCGGCGGCCGTCGCGGCGCTGGTCTACCTGCTCGTCCGACCGATCTTCGGCTGAGCCGCCGCCGGTCGATCGGAGCCGGAGCGGCGGGTCACGACTCCAGGTAGGTACCGTGGCCGGCGACGACCAGGTCGCCGGCGAAGCTGAGTACCTCGTTGACCAGCATGCCCAGCTGGTTGCGGTAGTTGATGACCAGCGTGTCCACGCCCACGTAGCTGCCGAGTACCTCGAAGTGCAGGTCGGGGATGCGGGTCAGCGCCGAGGTCCAGTACGCGCGCAGGGCGTCCTTGCCGCGTACCTTCCCGCCACTCTCGGGTACCACCCGGGCCGCCACCGGCGAGGTGAAGACGACGTCCTCGGCGAAGTGGGCGAGTACCCCCTCGATGTCGTGGGCGTTCCAGGCCCGTACCCACTGGTCGGTGAAGGCGTGCGCGGCGGCCTGATCCATGCCGGAATCCTCACCTAGCGCGGAGATCGGGTCCAGGGATTTAGTAGCTCAGGCCGATCTGTTCGCGGATGGTGTCCATCGTGCGCATCACCGCGAGCGATTCGTCCAGCGGGATCAACGGGCTCTCCGTCAGGCCGGCGTCGAGGCAGCGCATGACCTCCTCGGCTTCGTAGCCCAGACCGTTGCCGCGCAACGAAATCTGCACCGTCTCCGCCTCGTCGCCGTGGGCGACGGTGAAGCTGTCCGGGTGGTGGAAGCCGCGCGGCAGTTCGATGCGCCCCTCGGTACCGCTGATCGTGGCGCCGTTGCGCAGGTCACCCGCGATGCTGCTGGCCAGGTATGCGACGGCGCCACCCGGGTACCCGAAGAGCATCGCCGTGGTCTCGTCCACCCCGGCGTCGTCCAGCTTGCCGAAGGCGCTGATCCGCTCCGGCTCACCGAGCAGCAGCTGCGCGAAGGTGATCGGGTAGACGCCCAGGTCGAGCAGGCTGCCACCGCCCAGTGCCTTGTTGCGCAGCCGGTGCTCCGGGTCGGCCGGCGCCGGGAAGCCGAAGTCGGCGGTGACCGAGATGATCTCGCCGATCGCTCCGCTGTCAGCGATGTCGCGGATCCGGCGGATCGCCGGGTTGGTCCGCATCCACATGGCTTCCATCAGGAACAGGCCGCGCTCGCGCGCCGTGTCCACCAGATCCAGCGTGGTCGCCAGGTCGAGGGTGAACGGCTTCTCGCAGAGCACCGCCTTGCCGGCCTCCAGGCAGAGCTTGGCGGCCTCGTGGTGGGCCGGGTGCGGGGTGGCCACGTAGACCACGTCGACCTCCGGGTCGGTGGCCAGCTCCACCCAGGAGCCGTGCGCCCGGGCGAAGCCGTGTTCCTTCGCGAACTCCTGCGCCGACTCCAGCCGGCGTGAGCCGACCGCGGCCAGCTCGGCCTCCGGCAGCAGCTTCAGGTCATCGGCGAACTTGGCGGCGATACCGCCGGTGGCGAGTACTCCCCAACGGGTCATGCACTCGATCCAAGCACACCTGCGGCGACGGTACGCTCGGCCCGTGGACATCGAGGGCACGCTGATCGCGGCGGCACAGCGCTTCGCCGAGTCGGGGGCGCAGCCGGTGGTACCCCGCCCCGCCGCCACAGTCGTGCTGCTCCGCCCGCCACTCGAGGTCTACCTGCTGCGGCGTACCACCACGATGGCGTTCGCCGCCGGGATGCACGTCTTCCCCGGTGGCGGCGTGGATCCCCGGGACGCGGCTGCCGACCTGCCGTTCGCCGGCCCGAGCCCGGCCGAGTGGGGTCGCCGCCTGGGCATCCCCGAGGAGGAGGCCGGGGCGGTGGTGTGCGCAGCCGCCCGCGAGGTCTTCGAGGAGGCCGGCATACTGCTCGCCGAGCCGGTCGCCGGCGGGGCACCGCCCGACGTGGCGAGCCCCGAGTGGGAGGCCAACCGGCAGGCGGTGGAGCAGCGCCGGGTCGGCTTCGCCGAACTGCTCCTGCGCGAGGGCTTGGAGCTGCGTACCGACCTGCTGCGGCCGTGGAGCCGGTGGATCACTCCGGAGTTCGAGCGGCGCCGCTACGACACCTGGTTCTTCGTGGCCGCACTCCCCGCGGGACAGGACAGCCGGCACGTGACCACCGAGGCGGACGAGGCACGCTGGCTTCCCGTGGCGGACACCGCCGAGCTGGTGATGCTGCCGCCGACCCGGATCACGCTGGACCAGTTCGCGGCCTATCCCGACGTGGCGGCTGTACTCGCGGCGGGCGACGGGCGGGACGCGGGGCGGCCGGTACAGCCGTGGTTCGACGGGAACCGGCTGCGCTTCCCGGTACCGGACGCTGGTACCCCCGGGGTCGGATTCGCTTCTCTGGAAGACGACTGACCGCAGGACCCAACCCGGCGTCGGCGCCGGCCTTTCCGGGACAGCGCCGGATGGCGGCGCGCTTTTAACATTGAGGGTCGTGGTACCCCCGAGCTTCGCCCCCCGCACCATTGCCACCCGCCGCCAGCCGATTCTCGCCGTACTCGGCCTGCTGCTGGTGATCGCGGCGGCGGTGGTCGGCTGGTACGCCCTGCGTGACCATCGGGCGGTAGCCGAATACCGGGGCGCGCCGGTCTGCGCCTCGGCCACGCCGAACGACAACACCGGGTGCCGGCGGCTGGTACCCGCGACGATCGCCGCCCTGGAGAAGTCGCCGGACGGGGCGACCGTGACCCTGCGCATCGACAAGCCCGCTCAGGTGGCCGGCGGTTACCGGCTCCCGGGCGACGCGGCGATACTGATCGCCGCACGCCCCGGTGACCCGGTGACCGCCGAGCTGTGGGAGGGCAGGGTGGCCGCCCTCGACTACGGCGGCCGGCGCTCGGACACGGCAAACGCGCCGGCCAGCCACTGGTACCCCGAGTGGTCCCAGTTGTTGGCCCTCGCCGGCCTCGCCTTCCTCCTCAAGTTCGCGCTGCGTACCGTGTTCCCCGTCGATCGCAGAACCGGCCGGGTCCGCGACTGGGACTGGCGCTCAATCGTGTACGGCCTCGTCGTCCTGCTGGCCTACGGGACGGCGTTCAGCCTGTGGCTGCGCGCCCGCGAACCCGGCTGGCTGGGTGGTCCGCTGCTGAGCACCCTGGTAGTGGCCGGCTGCTGCGCCGCCATGTTCGGCATCGCCAACCTCTGCTTCCGGTACTCCGTGCGGCGGGCGACAACTGGCCGGCCCACGCCGCGGCTGCGACCGGGAACGCCGGGCTGGGGAGTGGCCTTACTGGTGGTCGGCGGCTGTCTCGCGGCCGGCGCGGTCACCGCCGCCTTCGTCAGCCGCGCCGAGCTGGCCGCCAACCGGGCCGCGGCGGCCCTGGCACCGTGTGCCCCGGGTACCAGCGGCCGCTGCCTGCGCGAAGAGGACGCGACCGTCGTCTCGGTCGATGCCGACGGTGGTACGCCGAGTGTCTACATCCAGGCCACCGTGCGCGGCTACGAGTGGGTGTACTTCCCAGCGAGCCGGCGGCCCTTCGTCCGGTCGCTGAGCTACGGGCAGCTGCTGTCCCTGGGCACGTCGGGAGATCGGGTGGTCACCGTGTCAGTGGTCGGTCAGCCCACGGTGGCGAAGACCGACGAGTCACCGTTCATCCCGGCCAACCTGGCGTTCTTCGTGGCGTGGCCGGCGCTGGTGGCGCTGATCTTCGGTATCCGGCTGTGCTGGCCGTCGCCGGGTAACCGCCGACTGTGGACGGAGATCGGCGCCGGCCTGGTGCTCAGCGTGGCCATCTGGGCCTGCGTGGCCGGCCGGGCATGGTGGCCATACGCGGTGGTCGCCTCGTTGCTACTGGTCCTGGTGACCGTACCCAGTTGGCGGCAGCCGGCTGACCGGGTGGTATCCGAGGGCTAGCCCGGATCACTTTGGACCAGCTGGCGGCCTACCGGTACCGGACGCCGGTACCCCCGGG
Organism: uncultured Actinomycetota bacterium; assembly: GCA_963850915.1. Taxonomy (GTDB): domain Bacteria; phylum Actinomycetota; class Actinomycetes; order Mycobacteriales; family Micromonosporaceae; genus CAVTWH01. The sequence goes on along the minus strand of CAWKND010000012.1, from coordinate 139,632 downwards.
GTCGGATTCGCTTCTCTGGAAGACGGCTGACGGCCGGGCCTCCCGCCCGGCGTCGCCGGCCCTTTACAGGACAGCGCCGGATGGCGGCGCGCTTCTAACATTGAGGGCTGTGGTCGCCCCTGGTTCCGGCCCCAGCTCCCGCCCTGGATCTGCGCGCCGCGCGCCGGCTCTCGCCGTGCTGGGCCTGCTGCTGATGATTGCCGCGGCAGTGCCCGGCTGGTACGCCCTGCGCGACCACCGTGCGGTGGACGAGTACCGGGCCGCGCCGATGTGCTCCGAGTCCACACCGGACGACAATGCCGGATGCCGCCGGCTGGTGCCTGCGACACTCGCCGCGGTGCACAGATCGTCGGTCGGTCACACCGTGATCCTGCACATCGACAAGCCCGCGCCGGTGGCTGGTGCGTACCGGCTGCCCACCGAAGCGGCGGTCGTGACGGGAGCCGCGGCCGGCGACCCAGTGACCGCCGAACTGTGGCACGGCAAGGTCGTCGCACTCGCGCGCTACGGCCAGCGCTCGGCGACCGCGAACGCTCCGAGTGGCCACGAAGCTTTGTCGCTGGCCCTGCTCCTCGGCCTCGCCGGCCTCGCCGTCCTCACCAAGTTCGTGCTGCGTACCCGTTTCCCGGCCAGCCTCGCCACCCGCCGCCTCGACTTCTCCGACTGGCGGGCGGACGTCTACGGGGCCGTCGTGCTGCTCCCCCTCTCGGCGCTGGTTACCTGGTGGACGGAGGTCGAGCAGAAGCCGCTGTTCGGCAACCCGCTGCTGAGTACCCTGGTCCTCTACGCCATCGTCGGCCCCCTGCTCGTACTCGCCAACCTCTCCTACCTGCGGTCCGAGCGAACTGCCGCACGGCGGGTCGCGGCCGGCCTACCGGCGCTCCGTCCGCCGCGCCGGCTATTGCCCCGGCTGCCGCTCGGGGAGCGCAGTTTGGGGCTGGCCGTGCTGGCGCTCGGCGGCTGCCTCGCTGCCGGCGCGGTCACCACCGCCTTCGTCACCAGCGCTTACCTGGCGGCCGGCCGGGCCGCGGTGAGCCAGCCATTGTGCGCCCCGGGCCACAGCGCGGGTTGCCTACAGCAACGGGACGCGACGGTACTGGCGGTCGACCCGGACAGCCGGCGACCGGATGCCCTCGTCCAGGGCCCCGTGATCGGGACGACGTACGTCTATTTTCCCACCGCGCAACGTGGCTTTGTCCGGTCGATGAGCTACGGGCAACTGCTGTCCCTGGGCGTGTCGGGGGACCGGATCGTCACCGTGTCGGTCGTCGGTCAGCCGGCGGTCGCCGGTACTGACCTGTCGCTCCGGGTACCGGTCGAGGTGGAGATCACTGGCGCAGTGGTGGCCATGATCCTGTTGATGCTCGGCATCCGGCTACGCTGGCCGCGGCTACGCAGCCGTCGGGTGTGGACGGAGGCCGGTGGCGTACTGGTGCTCGGCGTGGCCGCGTGGGCGGGTGTGGTGGGCCGGGCATGGTGGCCGTACGGGGTGGCCGCCGCACTGCTGCTGGTCCTGGTGACCGTACCCAGTTGGCGGCAGCCGGCCGACCGGGTGGTACCCGAGGGCTAGAGCCGTTGCGTACCAAGGAAAAAGCCGGCGGTGGGCCCCCGTGGCCCGCCGCCGGCTTTCGCTGTTGTGGCCGGCTCAGCCGAAGCGGCCGGTGATGTAGTCCTCGGTCCGCTTCACCGACGGGTTGGTGAAGATCTTCGCGGTCTCGTCGTATTCGATGAGCCGGCCGGGGTCGCCCGTCTTGTCGATCGAGAAGAAGCCGGTGCGGTCGGAGACGCGCGCCGCCTGCTGCATGTTGTGCGTGACGATGATGATCGTGTACTCGTTCTTCAGTTCCGTGATCAGGTCCTCGATCGCCAGCGTGGAGATCGGGTCGAGCGCCGAGCAGGGCTCGTCCATGAGCAGGACCTGGGGCTCCACCGCGATCGCCCGCGCGATGCAGAGTCGCTGCTGCTGGCCACCGGAGAGGCCGGCGCCCGGTCGGGACAGCCGGCTGCTCACCTCGCCCCACAGGTTCGCCGCGCGCAGCGCCTTCTCGCAGGCGTTGTCGAGCGCCGACTTCTTGCGTACCCCGCCCAACCGCAGCCCGGCCACCACGTTGTCGTAGATGGACATGGTGGGGAACGGGTTGGGCCGCTGGAACACCATGCCGATGAGCCGGCGTACCGCCGTCACGTCCACGTCCTTGCCGTAGACGTCCTGGCTGTCGATGGTCAGCTTGCCCTCCACCCGGGCATTCGGAATGACCTCGTGCATCCGGTTGATGGAGCGCAGGAAGGTGGACTTGCCGCAGCCGGACGGGCCGATGAGGGCGGTCACCGACTTCGGCTCGATCACCATGCTCACGCCGTCGATCGCCTTGAACCCGCCGTAGTAGGCGGTGACCCCGTTTGCCTCAACACGCTTTGCCATCACGGTATCCCTTGCCATTCCGGTTACTTGAACTTGCTGCGGCGGGCCAACAGCTTGGCCCCGATTGTCAGGATCATCACGATCGCGACCAGCGTCAGTGCCGCTGTCCACGCGCGCGGTGGGCCGTACTTCGACGCGAGTCCGGCCTGTTGGTAGATGTAGAGCGACAACGACTCCTGGTTGCCGGAGAACGGGTTCGTGATGATCCGGTTCTCACCGCCGGCGACCAGCAGGACAGGTGCCGTCTCGCCGGCCGCACGGGCGATGGCGAGCATGACGCCGGTGACGATGCCGGGCGCCGCGGTCGGCAGCACGATCCGCACGATCGTCTTCCACTTCGGGATGCCCAGGGCGTACGCGCCCTCCCGCAGGCTCGCTGGTACCAGCCGGAGCATCTCCTCGGTCGACCGGGTGATCGTCGGGAGCATGAGTACCGACAGCGCCAGCGCGGCTGCGAAGCCCGAGTACTTCGGCTTGCCGTCGGCGGACAGGTGCGGTGACACGATCAGTACCCAGAACGCCAGGATGAACAGGCCGGCGACGATGGACGGGATACCGGTCATCACATCCACGAAGAAGCGGATTGAGCTGGCCAGCCGACCCCGCCCGTACTCGACGATGTAGACGGCGCCGAGTACGCCCAGCGGTACCGTGATGAGCGTGGCGATGCCCGCCTGCTCCAGGGTGCCGATGATGGCGTGGTAGGCGCCGCCGCCGGCGTCGAAGGCGGTGATGTTCCGGTTGGAGTGGGTGAAGAAGTCCATGTCCAGCCGGTCGGTGCCCTTGCTGATCAGCGTGTAGACCACGGAGATCAGTGGCAGCAGCGCCAGTACGAAGGCCGAGTAGATCAGCGAGGTGGCGACCCGGTTGGTGGCGGCCCGCCGCCCTTCGACAACGCCCGACCAGGCGGCGAGCGCGACCAGGAAGATCAGCACGGCACCGACCGCGGTGAGTACCCACCCGCCGCCGAGCAGCCCGAAGACCTTGAACAGCAGGTATCCGAGTACCGCCGCGAAGGCGACGGTGGCGTACGGAGCCCACTTGGGCAGCCGCTGCGCGGTCAGGTCGGAGACTGGTGCGGTCGCGGGTACAGCTGTCGCGGTAGTCATGCGGCACTCCCCAGGAACTCGCGGCGCCGGTAGACGATGGCCCGTGCGCTGATGTTGACGATCAGCGTGATCGCGAACAGCACCAGGCCGGAGGCGATGAGGGCGCCCCGCCCGATGTCACCGGCCTCGCCGAACTTGTTGGCGATGTTCGCGGCGATGCTGTTCCCGCCGATGTTGAGGATGTCCCAGCCGATGACGTTGGTGCTGCCCAGCGTCAAGGCGAGTGCGATGGTCTCGCCCAGGGCCCGGCCGAGGCCGAGCATGACGCTGGCGATCAACCCGGGACGGCCGTAGGGGATGACCGAGACCCGGATCATCTCCCACTTGGTGGCGCCGAGGGCGAGCGCGGCCTCCTCGTTCATCGGTGGGGTCTGCCGGAACACCTCGCGGGACAGCGAGGTGACGATCGGCAGCACCATGATCGCGAGTACCAGGCCACCGAGCATCAACGACTGGCCGTAGGGGCCATCCCCGCCGAAGATCGGAATCCAGCCGAAGTAGTGGTGCAGCCAACCGGAGAACTGCTTGACCGGCTCGGCCAGGTAGTCGCGGCCCCACAGGCCGAAGACGATGCTGGGTACCGCCGCCAGCAGGTCGATCAGGAAGCCGAGCGAGTTCGCCACCCGCTTGGGCGCGTAGTGGCTGAGGCACAGCGCGATGCCCAGTGCGACGGGTACCGCGATGACGAGTGCGATCAGCGACGTCACCACGGTACCGAAGGCCAGCGCCGAGATGCCGAACTGCGGATGGTCCTGGTCGGGGTACCACTGCTTGAAGGTCAGGAAGTTCGCCGTGTTCGCGCGTAGGGCGGGGACCGCCTTGACGACCAGGAACACGGTGATGGCGACGATGATCACCAGGACGGTGGTACCCGCGCCGGTGGACAGCCCGCGGAACACGCTGTCCGCGCCGAAGCGCCGCTTGCGCGGGAGTGCGGTGCCGCCGCCCTGCGGGCCGCGTGCCGGGTCGCCAGTCGGCGATGCCGGGGCCGTGTTCTCGGTCCCGGCTGCACTGGCGAACGAACGTTGGCTCATGGCCTGAGCTTCTCCGTCCACTGTGGAGTGTCGTTTACGGACGGCTCCGGGGCGCCACCAGCCGGCGGCGCCCCGGAATCGTTGGGTCAGGACAGGGCAGCCACAGTGGTGGCGACCGTGGTACGTACCGACTCGGGCAGCGGTGCGTAGCCGAGGCTGCTCACCGCGGTCTGTCCGTCGGCGCTGGCGGTGTAGCCGAGGAAGCCCTTGATCAGCGGCAGCTTCGCCGCGTCGTTACCGGCGCTGCAGACGATCTCGTACGTGACCAGCACGATCGGGTACGCACCCGCGGCGGTGGTGTTGTAGTCGATCGAGAGCGTCAGGTCCTTGGCGTTGGCCGGGACCGTCTTGGCACTGGCCACGGTCTTGCCGACCGCGTCGTTGGTGAGGGCGGTGAACTCGCCGGCGCCGTTGAAGATCTTGGCGGTCGGCAGGTTGTTCACCTCGGCGTACGACCACTCGATGTAGCCGATGGAGCCCTCTTCCTTGGCCAGCGAGCCGCCGACGCCGTCGGAGCCCTTCTGTGCCTCGCCGCCCGGTGCCTTCCAGACCTTGTCGTGTCCGAAGGTCCAGTCGCTCGCTGCGGTGGTGGCCAGGTACTTGGTGAAGTTGTCGCTGGTACCCGAGCTGTCCGAGCGGTGCACCGTGATGATCTTGGTGCTCGGCAGCGTCACGCCGGTGTTGTCAGCGGCGATGGCCGGGTCGTTCCAGGTGGTGATCGCGCCCGAGAAGATCTTCGCCAGGGTTGCCGGCTTGAGCTGCAGGGTGGTCACACCGGAGAGCTTGTAGGAAACCGCGATCGGGCCGACTGCCATGGGGATGTGGATCGCCGGGCCGGTCTTGCACCGGGTGTCGGCCTTCGGCTGGTCGGTCGCGGAGAGCGGCGAGTCGGAGCCGGCGAAGTCGGCCGTACCACCGATGAAGGCGGTCTGGCCGGCGCCGGAGCCGGTGCCCTGGTAGTTGATGTTCGCGCCGCTGCAGGCGGTCTGGTAGTTCTTGATCCACTGGGTGATCGCGTTGCCCTGGGCGGTCGAGCCCTGGGCGGTCAGCGAACCTGATGCGCAGCTAATTGCGGCCGCCGAAGCGCCGCTTGAAGTGCCGGCGTTCGGGGAGGAGTTGTCGTCCGTACCGCACGCGGCGAGCGCGAGCGTCGCGGTCAGCGCGAGGCCGCCAACCAGGAGGCCGTGCCGCTGGAGCTTCACGTGCTGTCCCTTCGATTTGGGGTACCGGACGGGTCCACCGCCCGGCTGCCGGCGTCTGTCACCAGCTAATGGGGGACGTTAGGAGTGCCAGGTAGACGCTTCACAGGCCGAAAGTGAACGAGCAGTGAACACGTCAGAGCCCTTACGTGACATACCGCTGAGGGCGAGATGTCCGTTTGGTGAACCGCCGCGCCGGACAGCCCAATTGACCTGCGGCCCGCCGGTACCGGCGCACCGCTGCCATCGATCGCTGTCAGCGCTCGCGGGTCAGCGCTCGCCGGTCAGCGGTCGCGGGTCAGCGTCGCGGGTCAGCGGTCGCGGGTCAGCGTCGCGGGTAGGCGCTGGCGGGTCAGCGGTCGCGGGTCAACGGGTCGCGGGTCAGCGCGGAGTGCGGCGGAAGCAGATGTCGGTTGACCAACGGGCGAAGCCGAGGCCGGTGTACAGGGCGACAGCGCCCGAGTTGGCCTCGTCGACGTAGAGCATCGCCTGCGCCAATCCCAGGCCCCGCAGGTAGCGCAGGCCGGCCAGGGTCAGGGCGGTACCCAGGTGGGCGCCTTGTGCGGCCGGGTCGACGCCGAGGACGTACACCTCGCCGATCGGGTCGTGCTGGTGGGCGCCCTCCGGGTGCGGGTGCGTGTGTACCGCGCCGTGCACCTTGGTCCAGTGGAAGCCGACGAGCTCGGCGCCTGAAGAAAGGGCGCGCTCGGCGAGCAGGAAGCCGGCCGGATCGAACCACGGCTCGGCCATCCGGATCTTCAGGTCGTCCAGGCTCCACCCGCCCTGGTCCGGGAGGTCGGCGAAGGCCCGGGCGTTCACCGCCAGCCAGGCCGCCTCGTCCTCGCCCGGCCGGAAGGTCCGGAGGGTGACGCCCGCGGGCAGCTCCGGCGCGGGTACCGGGGCGAACAGCGAGCGGCGCAGCTGGTAGAGCACCCGGCCGCGCTCGAAGCCCAGGGACATGGCCAGGGCGGTGGCCGACGGGTGGTCACCGTGCGCCCAGAGCCGCAGCCGGCCGGCCGGGTCATGCTCCTCGGCGACCTCGGTCGCGGCGGTGACCAGCGCGCGGCCGAGGCCACGGCGGCGGTACATCGGGTGTACCACCAGCTCCGCGCTCGGCCCCTCGACCAGGTCCGTGGTGTCCAGGTGGGCGTACCCGACGAGCCGGTCGCCGTGCTCGGCGAGCAGGTGTACCGCCGGGGCGTCCCCACCGTGCCGGACGTGCAGTACCACGTGCTCGGAGAGCGGCAGCGCACCGTCGGCGTCACCGGCCGCCCGGGCCAGCTCCAGCACCTGTGCCACCTGTTCGGGCTGGAGCGTCGACACCCGACGTACCGGGACGGTCATGGTCACCAGCCAACCGTAACCAGCGCGCCCCCGCCACCGGGAGTGGCAGGGGCGCGTTCTAGCTGCTTGCTCCGCCGTTTAGAAGCTGGCCAGCGACTGGACCGGCAGGCCGGCGATGGCATCCGAGTCGGGCAGCGCCCGCTGGCTCGGGACCACGAACTTGTACCCGACCTGGCGCACCGTGCCGATCATCGACTCGTGCTCCGAGCCCAGCTTGGCGCGCAGCCGTCGGACATGTACGTCCACCGTGCGGGTACCGCCGAAGTAGTCGTAGCCCCACACCTCGCGCAGCAGTTGGTCGCGGGTGAACACCCGGCCCGGGTGCTGGGCCAGGAACTTCAGCAGCTCGAACTCCTTGTAGGTGAGGTCGAGCGGGCGGCCCTTGAGCTTGGCGGCGTAGGTGTCCGGGTCGATGGTGAGCTCGGCGGCCCGGATGGTGCCGCCTTCGGTAGCGGTGGCGGCACCGAGGCGCCCCACGGCCAGCCGGAGCCGAGCCTCGATCTCGGCCGGGCCGGCGGAGGCGAGTACGACGTCGTCGACGCCCCAGTCGGCGGAGAGCGCGACCAGGCCGGACTCGGACACCACGGCGAGCAGCGGGACACCGAGCCCGGTGGCGTGCAGCATCCGGCAGGTGGCCCGCGCGTCGGCGAGTTCACTGCGCGAGTCGACCAGTACGACGTCCGGGGACGGGCCGGCGACCAGGGTGCGTACGTCCCGCGGAGCGGTGCGTACCGAGTGTGGGAGAAGGTCGAGAGCCGGCAGTACGGCGGCGGGTTCGCCAGCCCGTGCTCCGGTGAGCAGCAGAATTTCCACGCGGACCTCCGTATCGGCGGGCAAGGTTCGCCACGCACGCTGGCCGGATCTTCGGCCTTGTCGGTCCCGGCGTCGCTGACGGGTGGGTTGTTAAGCCAAGAGAATAACTGATGACCTTCCCCATTACACGAGGTGACCTTTCGCACTCACTCGGATCTCTCGGCGATTTATCCTGCTCAGTCGGTTTCGGTGGGGTACTCCGTGACCGAGCGGTGCCCGCGGGTCACCCGATCGGTTGAGTGGCGGAGGCGGGCAGAGTCCGGTTCGCCCTGGCGGCGCGGCTCTGGCACGATCGTGCTGTGTCCCCCTCTGCCACGCCCGGTGGCTCCCGGTCACCCCGCGGCGACGACGATCGTGAGCGCCCCGAGGGTGCTCCACGTGGTGCGCGCCGCGCCAGCGCGGAGGACGACCCGTACGGCTGGTCGAGCGTCGTACCGCAGGCTCCGATCGGCCGCAAGCTGCGCCGCCCGCACCGCCGTCGGGCCAAGGAGGGCCAGGTCACCGGGTTGAACCCGGACCACGCCTCGGACCTGCCGTCGTGGCTGGCGCAGGAGCGGGTGGAGAGTGCCCGGCCGCGCCGGCTGCGCTCGCTGTCGGTCGCCGGGTTCAGCGCGCTGCTCGGCCTGGCCCTGGTACTCGGTGCCCAGCTGACACCCGGCTCGTTCGGCTTTGTGATCTTCGGCATCCAGATCCTGTTCGTACTCGTCTGGTCGGTGGCGCTGCGCCCGCCGGGGGCTCGGGTGGTGGCCGCGGTCGGGCTGGCCACGGCGGCCGCCGCCGATGTCGCGGTGGCCTGGCCGGAGCGGGCAACGCTTGCCCCGCTGGCCTACGTCACGGCCGCGGCGGTGATCGTCGGGGTGGTCGGCCAGCTGGCCCGGGGCGCGTCGCGCCAGCGCCCGACCGAGTCACTGGGCGCCACGCTGACCATCGTGGTCGGGGTGGTCGCGCTGGCCGCGCTGGTGGTTTTGAACCGGCACCCAGTGGGTACCCAGTCCATCGTCGCCTGCCTCGCCGCAGCGGGGGCGGCGCTGACCGTCGCCCACCTCGTCGACATCATCCTGCCCACGCCGCGCACCAGTACCCAGGTCGCCCGTGGCTCGATCGGTGTCGTGGTCGGGGCGATGGCCGGTACCGCCGTCGGGGCGCTGGCCAGTACCCACCTGGTCGGCCTGCACCCCGGTACGACCGCGGTGGCGGCGCTGGTGACATCGATGGTGGCGGTGATGGCCGACCTGGCCGTTTCGTACGCCGACGCGAGTCGGGAGCTGGATGACGTTCCCGACGCGTGGTGGTTCGTCCGTCATCTGCAGGGCCCGCTGGGCGGGTACGCCCTCGCGGGCGCGGCCGCCTACGTGCTCAGCGTGATGTTGTTGGTACACAGCCTCTAAGGGAGTACGCATGGCCGCCGGTCGCGGGAGCAAGATCGCAATTGTCCTGGTCGTGGTGTTCGTACTCATCCTCGGCGTGCTGTTCACCGCCGACCGGGTCGGCAAATACGAAGCACAGAAGGCGATTGCCCAGCAGGCGAGCCAGGAGTTGACGGCGCGGCAGATCACCTCGCCCAGCAAGCCGACCGTGAACATCGCCGGCTTCCCGTTCCTCACCCAGGTTGCCCGCGGCGTCTACAAGAAGATCACCATCCACGTGAACCAGCCGAGTACCCAGGGCGTGACGCTGGACCACTTCGACGCCGTCGCCACCGACGTACACGCCAAGGCGAGCGACATCCTGCACGGTACCGGCCAGGTGACCGCGGACAAGGTGACCGGATCGGGCAGCGTGCCGTGGAACCAGGTGGGCAAGTTGATCACCCTCACCGGGGTGGACGCCTCGAACGTCACGATCACCGCCGACGACCAGGGCAAGATCACTGCCGAGCTGCCCGTCTCCGCGCTGGGCGTCACCACGACTCTGGTGGCCACCGGGACAGTCACGGTCGCCGACGGCAACGCCAAGGTCACCATCGATCAGGTGACCACCAAGGGTGGCGACACCTCGCCGCTGATCAATGCGCTGCTCGGTCAGGTCAAGCGATCGCTCACCGTGCAGATCAAGCTGCCGCCGCTGCCGTACAACCTGGTTGTCACCGGGGTCGAATCGACCAGCGCCGGCCTGAAGGTGAACGCGGTCGCCACCCACGTCTCCCTGGTGGACAACGGCAGCTGACCGTGTCGGGCCGGCTTACCGGCCTTGATCAACGGGTCACCCACCCTGATCAACGGGTGGGCGTGACTGACCGCACGTTGGGACGGCGGGTCCCGGATGGTGGCTGCGATGGTAGCCTCGCAACCATGAGTCCGCTGGTCACCACCGCGCCCGCGTCGGCACGTGCCGACCGCGTCCGGGTGCCCGGCGATGCTGGTGCACGGCAGCTGCCGTGGGCCGTCTCGACCGCCGGACCGCTGCTCACCAAGCGCCGGGCGGTCGACTTCGGCCTGGTCACCAGCTGTCTGTGTCGTTGTCGCTGACTGACGGCGACGCCTGAGGCGCGCCTCGCGCAACTGATCGTCACTCCTGCGCCGTCGCCGTGTCCGTCGAATCTGTCCCTGGGTCGCGTCACCGCGTGATCGCGCCCGCCCGGCGGATCCCGGCCACCCGGCGCGTTCGGCGCCGGTAACACCGGAGCGACAACCGGAAACCTGGATCACCGGGCCGGCCGCCGACCATCCCGCAAGCCCGAAACTCAGCGCAAGCCCGAAACTCAGCGCAAGCCCGAAACTCAGCGCAAGCCCGAAGAACAGCCTGAAGAACTGCCCACGCTGTCGAACACCGAACCACTGGAGAAAGCATGAGTCGCGAATCAGCACTCGTCTCGGCCGACTGGGCCGAGAAGAACCTGGACACCCCGGGCCTGGTCTTCGTCGAGGTCGACGAGGACACCAGCGCCTACGACGCCGGTCACATCCCGGGTGCCGTCAAGATCGACTGGAAGCAGGACCTGCAGGACCCGGTACGCCGGGACTTCGTCAACAAGAGCCAGTTCGAGGCGCTGCTGTCCGAGCGCGGGATCAGCAACGACGACACCGTGATCCTGTACGGCGGCAACAACAACTGGTTCGCCGCGTACGCCTACTGGTACTTCAAGCTCTACGGCCACGGCGACGTCAAGCTGCTCGACGGTGGCCGTAAGCGCTGGGAGCTGGACAACCGTCCGCTGGTCAAGGACGCCACCAGCCGCGCGCAGACCAGCTACACGGCGCAGGACCAGGACCTGTCGATCCGCGCCTTCCGCGACGACGTACTGGCCGCCATCGGCGTGCAGAACCTGGTCGACGTGCGCTCGCCTGACGAGTACGCCGGTCGGCTGCTCGCCCCCGCCCACCTGCCGCAGGAGCAGGCGCAGCGGGCCGGCCACATCCCCACCGCGATCTCGGTGCCGTGGAGCAAGGCCGCCAACGAGGACGGCACGTTCAAGTCCAACGACGAGCTGGCCACCATCTACGGTGCCGCCGGCCTCGAAGAGGGCAAGGACACCATCGCCTACTGCCGGATCGGCGAGCGCTCGTCGCACACCTGGTTCGTGCTGAAGGAGCTGCTCGGCGAGCAGAACGTGAAGAACTACGACGGCTCGTGGACCGAGTACGGCTCGCTGGTCGGTGTACCGGTGGCCCTCGGCGACGAGCCCGGCCAGGCCTGAGGCGGAGAGGGAAGCCATGAGCAGCGACACCCTGGGGTGCGGAGCGCCCGAGCAGTCAGCGCCTATTCCGGTGACGGTCGACCTCGCGAAGGAGACCGTGATCACCGGCGTGGTACGCGCCGGTGACGAGCCGGTGGCCGGCGCGTACGTCCGGCTGCTGGACGCCAGCGGCGAGTTCACCGCCGAGGTGGTGACCTCCCCGCTGGGCCAGTTCCGGTTCTTCGCCGCGCCCGGTACCTGGACGCTGCGCGCGCTGTCCCGGTCGGGTAACGGGGACGCCACCGTCGCCGCCGACCGTGGCCTCAACGAGGTGCAGCTGGGCGTGGCGGCCGCCTGAGCGCGGTACCCGTGATCTGCTGGCGAACGGCGCCCGGCCACTGGCTGGGCGCCGTTCGCGTGTCACCATGGTCGGCGTGACGATCGACGGTACGAACCAGCCGGCCAGCCCGCCCCAGTTCGGGCCTGACCAGCCGGTGGAGTACCCGACGCCGCCGCCGTACTACCTCGCCTACCCGCAGCCGCTGCCCGGCTCGCCGCAGCAGCGCAAGCGCCGGCGGTTCCTCGTCACGATCACCACCGTGTGGGTACTGGTACTGCTGGTCAGCGGTGTCTGGTACTCGTTCCACGGCGCGCACACGGTGCGCGAGCAGACCACGATCGCGCAGGCCGCCCCGGTGGTGGACGCCGCCACCGGCTGGGTGGTGCACGCGGCCGGCCCGGGTCCCGTGGTCGAGGTCGGCGGGTACGTGAGCAGCGGCAACTGTGACATCACCCCGGTACGCGCCGGTGAGCAGTGGCAGCGGGGTATCCGGCTGGCCACCCCGGTCGGCAGCGAGCCGGCGCTGTTGAAGCAGATCAGTGCCGGGCTGCCCAGCGGGTACCACGCCCGGGTGCACTCGGCCGGAGCCGCCAGCACGCTCTTCGCCGACGCCGGGGACTACGTCGGGGTACTCGGCTCGATTGAGGGGCCGGGGCTGGTACGGGTGGTGGTCAACACCGGCTGCCGGGCAGTCGGGCACCGGCCGACCGCCGATCCGACCAGCCCACCCACCGGACCGGCGGGCGACGCTGTGGAGTCGGTGTTGAGTGGCTTCGGCGTCACCGCGGCCGGCTGGCAGCGGCACGAGGTGAGCTGCGGGGCGGCCGGGAGTGGCTCGGTAGTCACGGTCAGCGCCGTGGCGTCGGGCGTACCCGGGCAGGCGCTGGACAAGGGCCCGACGCCGAACGGGACTGTCGTGGTCAGCGGGGGCAAGCTGCTGGCCGTCCGGGACGGCGCGGTCGCCACCCTGGCACGGGCCGACCTCACCACGTTCACCGTGTCGGCCACCACCGGCACCTGCGCCTGACCCTGGTCCGAGGGCGGGACGACAAGGTCAGTAGACGAGTGCCTGTACCCCGTCGCCCAGTACTTCCTCGACGAACGCGGCGGCGCCGGCGATGCGTACCCCCGGAAGGACGTCGGCCGGCCCGATGCCGCGGCGTACCGCGCACTGGGTGCAGACCGTCACCCGACCACCGGCCAGCAGCGTGTCCAGCAGGTCGTGCAGCGGCGCCGCATGCGGCAGGTCGAACTGCTCGGCCCGGCCGGGCAGGGTGAACCAGGCGGCCTCGCCGGTCAGCCAGAGCGACACCTCGACCCCGGCCGACACCGCGGTCGCGGCCACCGTGAAGCCCTGCGAACAGCGCTCGGGGGCGTCCGCGCCAGCGGTCACCTTGACGACGAGGCTACGGGTCATGGCGTACAGCATAGGATCACCGGCATGGTCACCGAGATCGGCTTTGTCGGCCTTCTCATCGCCGCCTTCGGCGGGCTGGCCGGCGGACTGGTCTACCTTGCCGCCCGGGCTTCCCGTGGCCGCTGGTGATCCGCCGGCGAAACAGCGTCTGAGCAGCGCGCGCTCCGGGTACGGGGCGGGTACGGAAGGATGATCGTGAGCGACAACCCGCTGGGCCCGCCACCGTGGCTGAACGCCCCGCCGGTACCGGAGTACCCCTACGAGGAGACCTACGACCTGCGTAAAGGGCCGGACCTGCACCCGTACCTGCTGGGTCTGCTGCCCTTCATCGGGGTGTGGCGCGGGCGCGGCAAGGGTGGGTACCCGACGATCGAGGATTTTGATTTCGCCCAGGAGATCCGGATCAGCCACGACGGCCGGCCGTTCCTGAGCTACGAGTCGCGCTCCTGGCTGATCAACGACGACGGTACGCCGATCCGGCCGGCCGCCCGCGAGGTCGGCTGGTGGCGTCCGGTGGTCGTGGACGACCAGCCGACGGACGAGGTCGAGGCGCTGCTGACCAGCCAGTTCGGCGTGATGCAGCTGCTCATCGGGCAGGTCGACCACCTGAAGATCGAGATGGTCAGCGACGCCGTGGTGCGTACCGTCACCGCCAAGGAGATCACCGCCGAGCAGCGGCTGTACGGGATCGTTGACGGCGCGCTGCTGTACGCCCAGGGAATGGCCGCCGTCGGCCAGGGTATGCAGGATCACCTCTCCGCCCGGCTGCCCCGGGTCGGCGGCTGACCGGTTTGCGCCCCGGTGGCCGGTGGCGCCCGCCGGGGGGACCGGTCGGCTATGCGTCGGGTGGGCAGCGGCGACGTAGGATTCTGGCGTGTCAGAGACCCTCGCGGATGTGCTCCGGGCCCGTGGCCTGCGGCTGACCGCGCAGCGCCAGCTGGTACTGGAGGCGGTGCACGGGCTCGGCCACGCCACCCCCGACCAGGTACACGCGAAGGTGTCGGCGGTGGCCGCCGGGGTCAACATCACCACCGTGTACCGCACCCTGGAGCTGCTGGAGGAGCTGGGCCTGGTCACCCACGCCCACCTGTCGCACGGCGCCCCGACCTACCACACGGTCGGCGCCGAGCAGCATGTCCACCTGGTCTGCCGCGCCTGCGGCGGGGTCGCCGAGGTACCGTCCGGCACCCTGACCGCGCTCGCCGATCAGCTGGAGGGCGAGCGTGGCTTCCTGGTCGACCTGGGCCACGTGGCGCTGTTCGGCGTCTGCGCACACTGCGGCTCGGGGACTACTGGGGGAGATCATGACTGAGGTACGGATCGGCGCACTGGAGCCGGACTCGGTGGACGCGGCGGCGGTCGCGCACTACGGCGACCCGGCCCGCGAGCAGCGCACGCTGGCCACGGCCGCCGGTCTGGTGGACCGTTCGCACCGCGGGATCATCGCGATTCCGGGCGCCGACCGGCTGACCTGGCTGCACAGCCTGACCACCCAGCACCTCACCGCACTGGGCGCGGCCGAGGGTACCGAGCTGCTGGTGCTCTCCCCGCACGGGCACGTTGAGCAGCACGCCCTGGTCACCGACGACGGGGTGACCACCTGGCTGGACACCGAGCCGGGCGCCACACCCGGCCTGCTGGACTTCCTGACCAAGATGCGCTTCATGATGCGGGTCGAGCCGGCCGACGTCACCGCCGACTGGGCGCTTCTGTCACTGGTCGGGCCGGCCGCGTCGGTGGCCGCGCTGGGCGTGCCGGAGCTGGCCGCGCCGGAGTCCGACGGGGTACCGGCGGCCAAGTTCGCCTCCGCTGACGTACCCAGGCGACCCACCACCCGGTACGCGGTGGCACTGCTGCCGGGTGGCGGCTGGGTACGCCGGATGCCCTACGGGTACGACCTGCTGGTCCCGCGCGCCGAGGTCGCCACGGTGGCCGACTCCCTCGGGGTGCCGTGGGTCGGGCTGTGGGCGTTCGAGGCGCTGCGGGTCGAGGCGCGCCGGCCACGGCTGGGCTTCGAGACCGATCACCGTACGATCCCGGCCGAGGTGCACTGGCAGGCGGAGGCGGTACACCTCGACAAGGGGTGCTACCGCGGGCAGGAGACGGTGGCCCGGGTACACAACCTGGGCCGGCCGCCACGCCGGCTGGTACTCCTGCACCTCGACGGCGTCGGCTCGGATGTGTTGCCGGCAGCCGGTTCTGCGGTGTCCACTGTGGACGGTCGGGTGGTCGGCTTCGTCGGTACCGCCGTCCGGCACCACGAGTGGGGGCAGATCGCGCTCGCCGTACTCAAGCGCAATGTCCCCGACGACGAGCGGCTGATCGTGGCCGGCTCGGCAGCGGCGATCGACCCGGAGTACACCCCCGCCCTGCCGGCCTGACCTGCCGCCCTGCCTGCCTTGGCCGGCCCCTCAACCCGCCGGCCCCCCTGAAGACCCGGAGCCCCGATGACCGACGACCCCGCCGCCGCCCCGCCGCCCGAGCCGGCGCAGCAGCGGCCCGGCCCGTTCCCGCCGACCATCGGCCGGCCCACCCGCCCGGCCCAGCCCACCCGCCCGGCCCAGCCCACTCAGCCGAACCCGCCCCCGCAGCCGAGCCAGCCCGCTCAGCCGAACCCGCTCACCCAGCCGAGCCCGCTCACCCAGCCGAGCCCGTTCACCCAGCCGAGCCCGCCCAACCGGCCACAGCCGATCATCGAGGGCACCGTGGTCGCCGACTCGCTGCCGGCCCAGGCACCCGCCGTGCCGCCGCCGAGCCCGCTACAGCCCGCCGCCGGGCCGCTGGGTCAGGTGCAGCCGCCGTTTCCGCTGCCACCGTCGCAGCTGACCTTCGAAGACCTGCACATCCAGCAGCCGATCACCGGCTCGTTCGTGGCCGGCGCGATCTACGCGTTCATCGTGCGTACCATCTGCTTCCTGCTCAGCGCCTTCTACCTCGCGCCGATCAACGGCATGCTCACCGGCCTGCTGCGCGACTCCCGCCCGGTCATCGCGTTCGGGGTGATGCTGGGCGAGTTCCTGGTACTCGGGATCTTCGCGCTCGCCGCGATCGTGGTGGGTACCACGGCGACCGACAAGAAGCGGCCGACCATCGTGCGCGCCCTGTTCTTCGCCCGCGTCTACCACTGGGCGACCTGGTGGTACCTGGCCACCATCGTGTTCGCCGCGGCCGTGATCATCCCGACCGACTCGGTCGGCGGCGGTATCTGGCTGCTGCTGCTCGGCTGCCTCAACATCCCGCTGCTGTTCATGTCCCGCACCATCATCCGGCGTACCCGCTGGGTAACCGGCCGCACCGACTAGCGTGACCAGTACGGACAGACAGCAGGTCCGGGAGTCGGATCTGTACCCCGCAGCGGCGGACCCGCTGTACCACGAGGGCGCGCCGGGCTCCGAGTTCGAACCGGACGTGCGCCGCGTACTCGGCCTCGCCGCATGGTTCCTGGTCGTCGTTCGCGCGGTGTCCTGGCTGCTCACCTTGTCCCTGGTACTGCCGGTCAGCGGGCTGTCCTGGCTGGTTGCCGTGCGTCTGACGGGTTCGGGAAGCAACACCTCCTCCTGGGTTCGGGCGGCGCTCTACGTGGAGTGGTCGCTGCTAGGCCTTTACGTGGTGGTCGTCACGGTGGTGGCGCTCCTCGGACCGCGTGCTCGATGGATTACCGTCCTGGCGCGCCGGCTTGCCGCTACCGGGCTGGTGGCCACCGCTGGCTACCAGCTGAGCCTCGCCGTCCTAGCGTGGTGGACTGGCTCGGCGGGTGTCTGGCCCGTGGCCGGCGTCGCCGCGGTACTGGCGGCCGTGAACGTACCCCCGGCCCTGCTGCTCTGGACCGCGTGGCGTCGGTTGAAACCGGCGGTCCCCGGCTCGGCGGAGTGAGCGGCGGCTGCACCGACCAGCCGCGCCCGGTCGGCGGCCGGGTTCACATGGCAGGATGCCGGGCATGGCAACGACGACGTTGTTCCCCGGGACGCTGATCACCGTGGCGCCCACCGGCGCCGAGGTGGCCAAGTCGGAGGTACCCGCTCTGCCGGTGACCCTGGACGAGCTGGTCAGCACCGCGCGCGAGTGCGAAGGCCTGGGCGCCAGCGTGATCCACGTACACATCCGCGACGACCATGCCCGGCCGAGCCTGGATCCCGGCCGGCTGCGGGACACCGTGGTGGCCCTGCGCGAGCAGACCAGCCTGATCGTCCAGCTCTCCACCGGCGGATCGGTACACGACGCGGAGGGCGACCGGCTGCGGGTACTCGACGCGGGGCCGGAGATGGCCTCCTGCACGATGGGGACGGTCAACTTCGGCGACGACGTGTTCCTCAACCGCTGGGCGTTCATCGTCGAGCTGCACACCCGGATGCAGGAGCGCGGGATCGTGCCGGAGTACGAGATCTTCGACCTCGGCCAGTTGACCACGCTGCACCGGCTGCTCGACAGGTACGGGCCGCCGGCCGGTGGGCACGTGCACGTGGACCTGGTGATGGGGGTACCCGGCGGGATGCCCGGCACTCCCGAAGCACTCGTCTCCTGCCTGCGGGATCTGCCCGAGGGGGCCACGTTCTCGGCTACCGGCATCGGGCGTACCAGCATCCCCGTCATGCTCGCCAGCCTCGCCGCGGGCGGCCACCTGCGGGTCGGCATGGAGGACACGGTCACTTACGCGAAGGGCCAGCCGGTCGAGTCGAACATGCAGCTCGTGGCGCGTGCGGTGGCGTTCGCCCGGCTGGCGCAGCGGCCACCGGCGAGCACCGACGAGGCGCGCAAGCTGCTCGGTACCCGCTGATGACTGGTGTCGCCTGATGGACCTTGCCCTGCGGATCTTCGCGGTGGTGGTACCGACGCTGGTGGTACTCGCCGGGCTGGGCGTGCTCTGGTACGGGCTGCGGCTGCGCGATCGGTCCCGGCAACTGCGCCGGATCGGTACCGTGACCATGGGACGGATCGTCGACAACCGGGTCGAGGCACAGGGTTCGGGGCATGTCGGGTTCCTCCCCGTGATCCGCTTCAAACCGGCTGGCGGCCAGCCGCAGACCCTGGTCGGCCGGGTACGCCGCAGCACGGCCTACCCGACAGGTACGCAGGTGCAGGTCTGTTACGACCCGGAGGAACCGGCGCGGGCTGTGCTGGTCGGCCGGGACGGCTCCGGGCAGTACCTGGTCGGTGGCCTGGCAATTGCGGTGTTCGGGCTGGTCATGGCGTTGATCATCTTCTTGGTGGCGGGCAGGTAGGGCGATGACGGGGTACGCCGGGGGCGAGCTGCTCGCCGAGGTGACGCGTTCGGGCTTCACGGAGGGGTACCACCGGGGCTCGGTGATCGTGCTCGACGCCGCCGGTGCGCCGGTGGCCGCGGCCGGCGATGTGGCCGGCGCGATCTTCCCGCGCTCCTCGAACAAGCCGATGCAGGCGGTCGGCATGCTGCGCCACGGGTTGACGCTGGCCGACCCGGGCGACCTGGCGCTCGCCTCGGCCAGCCACTCGGGTGAGCCGTTCCACGTCGAGCGGGTACGCAAGATGCTCGCCGGTGCCGGGCTCACCGAGGCCGATCTGCGCTGCCCGCCGGACCTGCCGCTGTCGGCGGCGGCGCGGGCGGAGGTGCTGGCCGCCGGGGGCGGGCCGGCCGCGGTGACCATGAACTGCTCCGGCAAGCACTCCGGCATGCTGCTCACGTGTGTCGCCAACGGCTGGTCGATCGCGGACTACTACGAGCCGGCGCACCCGCTGCAGGAGCGGCTGGCCGCCGTCGTAGCGGAGCTGGCCGGCGAGCCGATCGCGGCGGTCGGCGTTGACGGGTGCGGCGCGCCGGTACTCGCGTTCTCGCTGGTCGCGCTGGCGCGCGCGTTCCAGCGGCTGGTGGACGCGGCGCCCGGTACGCCCGAGCGGGCGGTTGCCGACGCGATGCGCGGGTACCCCGAGCTGGTCTCCGGGAGCGGCGCGGACGACGCCCGGTTGATGCGCGGGCTGCCCGGGGTGCTGGCCAAGGGGGGTGCCGAGGGGGTACTCGCGGTGGCGCTGCCGGGTGTCGGCGCGGTGGCCGTCAAGATTGATGACGGGGCGAAGCGGGCCCGGCTGCCGGTACTCGCCAGCGCGCTGCACCGGCTGGGCGTGGTGGCGCCGATCCTGACCGAGCTGGCTGGCACTGCCGACGGCGTCGTGCAGTTGGGCCGCGGTCGCCCGGTCGGTACGGTGCGCTCGGTCTGGTAGCCCGTCCCGCCAGTTCGGTCTGGTAGCCCGTCGCGGCAGTTCGGTCTGGTAGCCCGCCCGGCAGTGAGGCGACTCACGCTAGCTGGAGTTAGCAAAACGCTAGCAATAGCTAGCGCCCCTGGGTACTGTCGTATGCGTGGCCACGGAACTGCCCCGCGACATCGGGGGCTTCATCAAGGACCTGCGGAGCAAGGCCGGCGTATCGCTGCGCCAGCTCGCCGAGCAGGCCGGGGTGAGCAATCCGTACCTCAGTCAGATCGAGCGCGGGCTACGCGAACCGAGCGCCAAGGTGCTCCAGCAGATCGCCAGCGCGCTGCGCGTCTCAGCACCCGTGATGTACCTGCGTGCCGGTCTGCTCGACGACCGGGACGGGCCTGGGGTGATCTCCGCGATCACCTCGGACACCGAGCTGGACGTGGCACAGAAGCAGTCGCTCATCCAGATCTACGAGACGTTCCGCCGGGAGAACGCGCGGGGGGCGCGCGACGAACCGGCCGCCGAAGAAACCATCGACAGTGCCGAACCGGCAATGAGGGAGTCACCGTGAGCACCGACACCGAAGACCGCAAGATCCCGAACCCGCTGTACGCCGCTGCCGGCGTCGGTGACCTCGCCTACCAGCAGCTGCGCAAGCTGCCCGGCATCGTCGCCGAGCTGCGCGGCAAGGTACAGAACGAGGACATCACCATCGCCAAGGTCGACGTGGACAAGATCCGTGAGGCCGCCAAGCGCAACGCCGCGGCCCTGCGGGAGAGCGCGCTCGCCGCCCAGGACAAGGCGACCGCTGTCTACACCGACCTGGTCGCCCGCGGCCAGCAGGTCGTACGCACCGGGCGCACCGCCGGCAGCGACCACATCGAGAAGGTCGCCGAGCTGACCTCGGACGCCGCCGTAGCCGTGGCACCCGACCCGGTCACCGAGCCGGCCGCCACCACGCCGGCCGACAGCACGCTGGCCGCTGAGGCGAAGCCGAAGAAGTCGATCAAGAAGTAACACCTGCACGGGTGTGTTTGCGGCAGGAGGCTCGGGACCATTCCCGGGCCTCCTGCCGCGTCGTGTCACCCGCGGCCAGCCGCGCGCTGCCGGACGGCCCGGCAGCCGCGTGTCGCCGGCAGGCGGTCGCGTGCTGTCACCCGGCCGGGGGACGGGGCGTCGCCGGTGGGGCGGCGGTCGACCGGCCGCCCACGCATTAAGCTTGCCGGTATGGCGTTGGCGGCACAGGTCTGGGTGTACCACTTCACTAGCTGGATCAGCCTCGCGCTGCTGGTCGTCTGCCTCGGTGTGGAGCTCTTCGCGCTGGTCAGCTGCGCCATGCAGCGCGCCGACGTGTTCCCGCTGGTCGGCCGCATCCCGAAGGGCGGCTGGATCGTCATCCTGCTGCTCTCCGGCGTCGTCACGTTCTTCCTCGGCGTGATCAGCTTCATCGGGCTGATCGCCGTCACCGCCTCGCTGTTCTACCTGCTCGACGTACGCCGTGGCCTGCGCGACGCGGTGGAGGGCCCCGGCTCCTGGTGACCGTCGCCGACCCGGTCGAGCGACTGCTTACCGGCTCCGGCCGGCCGGTGACCGTGTTCGCGCACGGGCTCGCCGGTACCATCGCCGACACCCAGCCGTTGGGCAGCGCGGTCGCGGGTACCCGGATGTTCTTCCAGTTCCGTGGGCACGGCGGGTCGGCCGCACCGCCCGGGCCGTGGCGGCTGGACGACCTCGTCGGCGAGCTGGCCCGGGTCTCCGACGAGTCCGGCGCCAGCCGGGCACTCGGGGTCAGCCTGGGCGCGGGCGTACTGTGCCGGCTCCTGAGCAAGGATCCGGGCCGGTACGACCGGCTGGTCTTCTACCTCCCCGCAGCGCTGGACACGCCACCCCGCCCGCAGTCGCGGGAGCGCTTCGCCGCCCTGGTAGCCGCGCAGGCGACAGGCAGCAAGGATCGGCTGCTCCCCCTCCTGGCCGAGGACATTCCGCCGGCACTCGCGCACTCCTCCGCCGCGGTGGCGTACCTGCGCCAGCGCGTGAGTGCCCTGCTCGCCCAGCCGCTCGCACCCCAACTCGCCGACGTACTGGACGAGCCGCCCTGCCCCGACCCGGCGGTACTCGCGGCTGTCACGGCACCCGCACTGGTGATCGCCGCCCGCGAT
Organism: uncultured Actinomycetota bacterium; assembly: GCA_963850915.1. GTDB lineage: Bacteria > Actinomycetota > Actinomycetes > Mycobacteriales > Micromonosporaceae > CAVTWH01. The sequence continues at coordinate 118,011 of CAWKND010000012.1, read as the reverse complement.
GATCAACGCCACCCGGTCACCGTCGCCGAGCAGTTGGCCGCCGCCCTCGGCAGCGCCACCCTGCACGTCTACGACCAGCCCGCTCCACTGTGGACAGCCCGCGCCGACCTGCGCACCAGAATCTCCACCTTCCTCAACACCTCCACGCCGGGAGCCAGCGGGTGATGGTGCACCTGCGGCTGTTAAGCCGCGCGGAATTCCAGCCATAGGTGCAACATCACCTCGACGCCTCGGGGGTAGCGTCCCGGTTATGGGCGTGACACAGCACGGGCGTACGGCCCGACTCGACCTGCTCGACCCGACGCTGCGCGAGTGGGAGTGCACGGTACTGGCGGCCGACCCGGAGGGCGGGATCGTGCTCGACCGGTCGGCGTTCTACCCCGGTGGCGGGGGACAGCCACCCGACCACGGGGTACTGCTGTGGGGCGGGGTACAGACCCGGATCGTGGGTACCCGCAAGGGCGACGACCTGTACCTGCAGCCGGCCGAGGGGGACCCGCTCCCGCCCGTGGGTACCCGGGTGACCGGCGCGCTGGAGGACGAGCGGCGCACCCTGCTCATGCGTACCCACTCGGGGCTGCACATCATGTGTGGCGTGGTGTTCCGGGACTGGGGAGCGCTGGTGACCGGCGGCAACATGGAGCCGGGTGAGGCGCGGATGGACTTCAACCTGCCGGAGGTACCCCCGGATTTCAAGGCGCGGCTGGAAGAGCTGGTCAACGCGGAAGTGATCGCGGACCGGCAGGTCAGTGCCCAGGTGCTGCCGCGTGCCGAGGCGCTGGCGCTGCCGGACATCATCCGTACCGCGTCGAACCTGATCCCGCCGGCGGAGACCGAGGTCCGGATCATCGACATCGCCGGCCTCGACGCCCAAGCCGACGGCGGAACCCATGTGGCCTCGACCAAAGCGGTCGGTCAGGTGCAGGTGGTGAAGGTCGAGAGCAAAGGCAAGGCCAATCGACGGGTACGCATGCGGCTCGCCCCTTAGCCCGCCCTGGGCGGCGCCCGCTCGGCGCGCGGGGATGGCACACCGGCGATAGGCTCCGCGCGTGAGTACCCGCGTCGAGACCGCCACCCGGCCCGGCAAGAACTTCGTCACCGGGATCGGCCTGTTGCTGCGTGGCCTGAAGATCTACGGGACCAATCCCGGCCTGGTCTTCCTCGGCCTGTTGCCGGCGATCATCGCGTTCGTGCTGCTGGTCGGGGCGGTGGTGGCGATCATCGCGTTCGTCGGCACCGAGGCCCGCTGGGTGACCTGGTTCGCCGACGACTGGAGCGACGGGGCGCGCACGCTGGTCCGCGACCTGGCCACGCTGGCGATCGTCGGTGTCTCCATCCTGCTGGCGATCCTGCTCTACACGGCGATCACGCTGGCCATCGGTGAACCGTTCTACGAGAAGATCGCCGAGAAGGTCGACGATTCCTGTGGCGGCGTGGACAACCCGGTGGATGTGCCCTGGTACAAGGACATCATCCGGGGACTGAAGGAGTCCGTCCGGCTGGTCACGCTCTCCATCGTGTTCGGCGTCGGGCTGTTCCTCTGCGGCTTCATTCCGGCGGTCGGCCAGACGGTCGTCCCGGTGATCGGCGCGCTGATCGGCGGCTGGACGATCGCCATCGAGTTGACCGGCGTCGCGTTCATGCGCCGGGGCATGCATTTGAAGGAGCGCCGGAAGGTACTGCGCCGCAACCGTGCTCTCACGCTCGGCTTCGGTACCACCTGTTTCCTGCTCTTCCTCATCCCCGGCGTGAACATCCTGGTGACCCCGGCGGCGGTGGCCGGCGCGACGCTGCTGACCCGGCGGGCGCTCGGTGAGCCGGACAGTCCAGTGCGATCGATCAGATCGGGGACAGTACGCGCGGTCGCCAGCCGCTAAGTTCCGCTCATGAGACCGGCGCGACGCTCGGCAACGCTGTTCACCGCAGTTGTCACGGTCGTCGCGATCGAACTGATCCGGGCCAGCGGTCCCCTCCTCGACGCCCGGGCGGCGGCCGGCGTACCCGCGGCGGCCAAGGCGGCGCTGCTCGTCTACGCCACTCCGGTACTCCTGGGACTGCTGGTAGCGGCGTTCGCGGCCAAGCGCGCGACGGAGCTGTGCGTGGCGGGGCTGGTGGTACTCCGGTTGGTTGCCCAGGCACAGCCCACCCCGACCCTGCTCGTGGTCGGCGCGGGTGCCGCCCTCGGCGTCGCCTGCCTGGTTTGCGCGCTGCGCAACTCCGCCCAGGCCAGTGGCGTCAGCGCCGCCACCGGACTGACCCTTGGGCTGGCGGTGGACATCGCGATCCGTACCGGCTTCCTGACCCTGGACCCGATCTGGCGCAGCGGGTGGCTGGCGTGGCTGGTCACCGCGGCCGAGTGCGGTGCGCTGCTGGGGGCGCTGGCGCTGGTACGCGGCCGGCTGTCCGGTGCCGTCCAGCCGTTCGGGACGGTCGCCCGCACCGCTGTCGTCGGTCCGGTGGTGGCGCTGTGCGTACTGGTCTTCACCAGTCCGGCGTTCCTGGCCTCGCAGGCTCGGCTGGATCTCCCGCTGGCCAGCCTGCTACTGCTACTCGGGGCGTGGTTGTCCGTTGCGCTGCTGCGCGAACTGCCGCTGCGGGGCGGTACCGGCCGGCTGGCCGAGCCGCTCGCCGGGGTACTCCCCGCCGTGCTGCTGGTCGCGAGCACCGCCGGCGCCTACCTGGTGCACGGGGCGTGGGTGATCGCGCCGATCCTGGTCGGGCAGGTCAGCGCCGCCGTACTGGTGGCCCGGGCGCTGTCCGTGCAGGGGCCGGCGGTGGAGAGCCGCTGGCGTGGCGCGCTGGGCTTCGCGGTCGCCGGGCTGGGCGCTGGGCTCGGGTACGTGCTGCCGGTACTGCTGTTCCAGATGCACTACGAGACGCCGCTGCCCTTCGACAACAGGTGGATCCCGATCGGTGCCGCTGTCGTCGTCGGCGTACTGGGCGTCGGCCGGCGACCGGGCGCGGACATGCTGCGCCGCACCCAGCGGCGCACGCTGATCCCGGTGGCGCTGCTGCTGGTACCGCTGCTGGTGTACGCGAGCGCACCGAAGGTACCGGCGCCGAGCCAGCGCGGCGACTCGTTCCGGCTGATGGACTGGAACCTGAAGTACGGCAACGGAACCAGCGGACAGCTCGACCTGCCGGCGATCGTCGCGGCGATCCGGGCACAGCACCCGGACGTGCTCGTGCTGCAGGAGGTCAACCGGGGCTGGCCGATCGGCGGCGGAACAGACATGGCCGAGTACCTGTCCCGCGCGCTGCGGATGGACTACCACTGGTCACCGGCGGCGGATGGCCAGTTCGGCAACGCCATCCTGACCCGGCTGCCGATGAGTGAGGTGACGCTGCGCCGGCTGCCGTGGGTACAGCCGCCACAGCAGCGCTCGTACGTAGGCGTGACAGTCACCCTGGCGTCGGGGCGCACGGTACGCCTGCTCGGTACCCACCTGCAGCACCACTCGCAGAACCGGCCGACCCGGATCGCGCAGATCAACGCCCTGCTTGCCGAGTGGAACCACCGCCCCGACTCGCTGATCGTCGGGGACATGAACTCCTGGCCCACCTGGCCCGAGCCGCAGCTCTACCGGGACGCCGGCCTCGTGTCGGCCGAGGACATCACCGGCCACGGCGACGAGCTGACCTCACCGACGCCGGTGGCGACAAACCGGATCGATTACATCTGGGGTACCCCGGATCTGGTCTTCTCCGATTTCGCCGTACTGTCGGATGTGGTGGTGTCCGATCACTTCCCGTTGGTGGTGACGGTGACGCTGCGCTAGCGGCCCGCAGGGCGATGGAGGCAGACGCATGGAGATCGCGTTGATCCAGGGCGACATCACCGCCGAGCAGGTGGACGCCATCGTCAACGCGGCCAACTCGTCGCTCATGGGTGGCGGCGGCGTCGACGGCGCGATCCACCGCCGGGGCGGCCCGGCCATTCTCGAAGGCTGCCGCAAGCTGCGCGCGTCCCATTACGGCAAGGGCCTGCCGACCGGCCAGGCGGTGGCGACGACCGCGGGGCAGCTCTCGGCCCGGTGGGTGATCCACACCGTCGGACCGGTGTACGCCGCGGATGTCGACCGGTCGGCGCAGCTGCGCGGCTGCTACGCCAACTCGCTACGCATCGCCGACGAACTGCACGCCGACTCGGTGGCCTTCCCGTTGATCTCGTCCGGCATCTACGGCTGGCCCGCCGAGGATGCCGCCCGGCAGGCGCTGACCGTGCTCACCACGGCGGATACCCAGGTCAGCGAGGTACACCTGGTGCTCTACGACGCCCGCACGTACGCCACCGCGAGCCGGGTACAGGCCGAGTTCGAAGCTGCCTGACGGGTCAGCCGACGCGCAGGCCCTCGAGTAGGCGTACGTCGCCGGCGATCTCCAGTACGTCGACGTCGACCCGGCCGTAGAGCATCAGCAGGATGTCGCTGGCCGAGCCGCTGGCCACCACGCGCTCCTGCGGATCGTCGTCGAGCAGCGTGTCGGTGTCGAGGACAGCGATGCCGCCTTCGGCCCGCTGCCGGACGAAGAACTCGTGGCCGGCGTCGGTCGCCACCAGCCCGACGATCCCGGTCAGCCCGGTCTGACCCTTGCCCCGGCCAGCCGGCAGCCAGGTGTCGAGTACCTCGGCGATCCCGTCGAGCGCCAGCTTGGTCTCGATCGGTTCGGCGTTGATCGTGGCGAACTGGGCGTCCCAGCGGTGGACCGCCGTCTCGTGCGCCATCCGGCGGCTCCAGAAGCTGACCGTCTTACTGGCCGGCGCCCAGTTCCACGCCGGCAGGTCCGGGTCCAGCTGCTCCAGCAGGGCGAGCAGTTCGGTGTACTGCTGGTTCCACCAGTCGACCAGGTCGACGCCGGCCGGCGGGGTGGGGCGCTCCAGCTCGGGTGCGGTGGCGACGCCGCGACCGACGTGCGCGCGGACCTGGCCGTACAGGCCGCCGAGGTGTGCCACCAGGTCGGCGATGGTCCAGCCGGGGCAGGAGGGTACCGCCGAGTCCAGCTCTGCCTCGGCGACCGCGAGTTGGAACGCGGCCGCCTCCTCGCGCAGCGACGCGAGCCAGAAGTCCGTACTTCCCAGCGCCTTGGTCATGGTGCCCTCCCCCGGTGGACAATCCCACGGTGCCACAGTCCAGACTCGGCCACCGCGATCCCCGCCCTGGGCCGCTGTCACCATAAAGCCTATGGTGAGCCGGTGCACGACGGCAGCCCGGATTTGAGTTCGCTGACCACCCTGCGCCTCGGCGGGCCGGCCAAGCGACTGGTCACCGCGACCACCACCGACGAAATACCCCAGCTCGCCCGGGACGCCGCCGACCTGCTGGTTCTCGCGGGTGGCAGCAACGTCGTGGTCGCCGACGAAGGCTTTCCGGGTACCGTCCTGCTGCTGCGTACCCGTGGCGTGTCCGTCGCCCCGGACGCGGTTGGCTCCGCCCTCCCCGACGGTGCGCCGGTACGCGTCCGTGCTGCGGCCGGGCATCCGTGGGACGAGCTGGTCGCCGAGTCGGTCGAGCGGGGCTGGGCCGGGCTGGAGTGCATGTCCGGGATCCCGGGTTCGGTCGGCGCCACCCCGATCCAGAACGTCGGGGCCTACGGCCAGGAGGTCGTCGAGACGATCACCGAGGTCGAGGTGTACGACCGGGAGCGCGATTCGGTCTACCCGATGACGCCCACCGAGTGTGGCCTGGGCTACCGGGGCAGCGTGTTCAAGCACAGCTCGCGCTGGATCGTACTGAGCGTGGCGTTCCGGTTGAGCCGCTCACCGCTCTCCGCCCCGGTGCGGTACGCCGAGTTGGCCAGGGCGCTGGGCGTACCGGTGGGGGAGCGGGTACCCCTGGCGCGCGCCCGGGAGGCGGTACTGGCACTGCGCGCCGGCAAGGGCATGGTGCTCGACCCGGCGGACCACGACACGTACTCGGCCGGCTCGTTCTTCACCAACCCGGTGCTGTCGGCCGCCGAATTCGCCCGGCTTGCGGAGCGCGCTGGTCCGGGGCTGCCGGCCTGGCCGGGCGCGGACGGGACGGTGAAGACCAGTGCCGCCTGGCTCATCGAGCACGCCGGGTTCCACAAGGGACACGGCACCGGGCAGGTCGGTATCTCCGGCAAGCACACGCTGGCGCTGGTGAACCGGGGCGGTGGGACCACGGCAGCGCTGCTGGAGGTGGCCCGGGAGGTACGCGCCGGGGTACGCGCGCGCTTCGGGGTCACCCTGCAGCCCGAGCCGGTACTGGTGAACTGCCAGCTCTAAGAACGCGCGCCGTGGAGTAGGACGGTCAGCGGCTCATGTCGACGCCGCGTACCCCCTCCAGGTCGCGTACCCGCTGGGAGATCTCGGCCAGCGAATGGTGCTTTCGCGGCCGGGCGACCATGGTGATCTGCTGGTCGACGCCGGTGTAGTTGATCCGCAGTACCCGGGTGTGCCGCAGCACGTCGCGGGCCCGGTGCTCGACGGTGTGGATGTCGGCGCCCGGCTCCAGGGTCAGGGTCAGCTCCAGCGGGCGCCGGTTGGGCAGCACGTCGTGCTCCAGCCGCTTGACGATCATCAGGACGGCCAGCGCCAGTACCGTCGCCAGCCCGCCCAGCCACCACTCGCGCAGCCCGACGGAGAGCCCCGCGGCCGCGGCCAGCCAGAGTGACGCGGCGGTGGTGAGGCCACGGACGTTGTTCCCGGCCCGCAGGATCGCACCGCCGCCGAGGAACCCGACGCCGGTGACCACGGGTGCGGCGATGGCGGCGGCGTTGTTCGGGACGGCATGCGCGCCGGCGATGGTGAAGACCGCGGCACCCAGCGAGACGAGCATGTGGGTACGCAGGCCGGCGGGCTGCGCCGTCAGCTCCCGCTCCAGCCCGATCGCCGCGCCGAGCAGCATCGCGGTCAGAACCTGGGCAGCCAGCAGTACGAGCGCGGGCAGGTGCGGGAGCATGGGAACAGCCTGACCCGAACGTCCGAGTGCGCGAATCCTCCGGACGTACCGCCGACTTCGGGCTGGTCGGCTGATTCGTCGCGGCCGCCCGAAAAAAGACATCCGATGTGGAATTCAATCGTTACTCCGCATGTGCAGATGAAGATCCGTAGAGTCCGCAACGCCCTCGCCGCGCTGGGGGTGGGCGCCACGCTCGTCCTGGCCTTCCCGGCCGCGCCCGCGAGTGCGCTCGGCCCCCCCATCGCGCCTTTCCCGTCCTGCCCGAACCTCGGGTACCAGGTGCAGACGCAGGCCGGCCTGGGCAGCACGATCGGCAACTTCGACCTGAACACGTCGACGTTCATCCCGATCAAGCACCTGCCCGTGCTGGTCAACGCCATCGGCTACTCCACGACGCAGAACGTGTTCTGGGGCATGGACGTCGGTACCGTCGGCGCGGACAAGATCGTCCGGATCGACAGCCAGGGCAACCTGGACTACGACCTGGCGCCGAACAACTCCGGCCCGGTGGCCCCGCCGCCCTTGCTGACCGTGGTCACCGGCGCGGTCAGTGAGAACAAGCTGTACCTGCATACCAAGACCCCGGCCAATCACCTGATCGTGATCGACGTCGACCCGAACAGCCCCACGCTCGGCGGCGTACTGGCCGACGTGACGCTGTCCCGCGCGACGCCCGGCCAGACGTTCCTGAACATCGGCGACTGGGACTTCAACCCGCTCGACGGCCAGCTGTACGCGCTGGAGTGGCAGACGACGGTACGCCGGACGCTGGTCAAGGTGAATCCGACGACGGGTGTGGTGACCGACGTCTGGGACCTGACCTCGAAGATCCCCGACGGGCAGAACTTCGGTGCGGACTACGTCGAAAAGGGCGACAACATCATCTACATCTCCAACAACGACGTGAACCGCACCAAGACCCACAGCCAGACGTTCAGCGTGGACATCACCACGGGACAGGTGACCGCGTACACGCCGGGGGCGCCGTTGACCATCAACGACGGTGCGGGCTGCCTGCTGCCGACGGACTTCGGGGACGCGCCGCAGTCGTACAAGACGCTCAACACCGATCAGGGTCCGGGCCATGTGATCACGTCGGCGCTGCACCCCGGTACCCAGCTCACCATCGGGCAGCTCGTCGACCCGGACCTGGACGGCATCCCGACGCCACTGGCGAACGGAGACGACCTGAACAGGCCGATCAACGACGAGGACGGGGTACCGGCGAACACGGTCATCGACGCGTCGCACCCGACACTGAAGGTGCCCTGTGTGAACACCACGGGTACCGCGGCGACGCTGGCCGGCTGGGTGGACTTCAACCTCAACGGCAAGTTCGACGCCGGTGAACGGGCGATTGCGACGGTACCCGCGGGTGCCACCTCGGCGACGCTGACCTGGTCGACCAGCTCGAGTGTCGCGGCCGGGATCCACGGGCTGTTCACCCGGTTGACCGGCGGTGGCGGCGGTACTTTGCAGGCCGCCGGTGACCCGCCGAGCTTCCTGCGGCTGCGCCTCTACCCCGGTACCGTCGCCAATCCACAGGCCACCGGCGCGGAGTTCATCGCCGGCGGCGAGATCGAGGACCACCGGATCCTGCTGACCAACAGCGGGCTCCCGGTCACCGGCGGGCACCTGGCGCCGATGATCGGCATGGGCATCTTCCTGATCGGCGCCGGCATGCTGGCGCTGGTCCTAGGCCAGCGGCGCAGTCGCCGCTCCTGAGATCACCGGCGGCGCGAGTCACAGGTAAGCAAGCCGCCAGCCAGAGAGTCAGCCGGGGGTCGGCGCGCGGCAAGCGCGCCGACCCGCCGTTCACCGTCGGGGGCGGGTACAGTGCGGCGTTTGTTCGGTGGGGCAAGTTTGCTAGGTGGGGCGTCGACCCTTGCCCTGACAGTGGTGGGTCTGGCTCTCGGCGGGGGTACCGCCTCGGCCGCCCAGGGCGGGACCGTGGGTACCACGGCGGCGTCCTGGACGCCCTACGTCACCAGCTCCGGGGCGTACGTGCGCAAGCTCGCCCAGTGCGGCGACACCATGTACGCGGTGGGTACCTTCAGCCAGATCGGCGCGCCCGGCAAGCCGAAGGTGACCCGCCGCAATGCGTTCTCCTTCAGTGCCACGACCGGCGCGCTGACCGGCTGGAACCCGGATGTCAACGGCACCGTGCAGGGCATCGCGCTCGCTGCCGACTGCACCGCCGCCTACCTGGCCGGTACCTTCACCTCGGTACACGGGGTGGCCGTGAAGAACCTGGTCAAGGTGGGTACCACCACCGGCCAGCCGGACACCGCCTTCGCACCCGCCCCGAACAAGGACGTCAACGCGGTGGTACTCACCGGCGGGCACCTGATCGTCGGCGGTACCTTCACCGGCATCGGCGGTGGTCACCACGAGCAGCTGGCCAGCCTGTCGCCGACCAGCGGGCAGGATGACGGCTACGTCGACCTCGCGGTCACCGGCCAGGTACCCGGTGGCGGGCGCAAGGTGTGGCGGCTGGCGCTCAGCCACGCCGCCGACCGGCTGCTCGTGCTGGGCAGCTTCACCAAGGTCGCGGGCAGTCCGCGCCAACAGATCTTCATGGCCGACCTGGGGGCCACGGCCGCCGGGCTGGACGACTGGAACTCGCCGGAGTTCCTCAAGCCCTGCGCCCCCTACCTCGCGTACTACCTCCAGGCGGCGACCTGGTCGGCGCGGGATGACTTCGTGTACACCGCGACCACCGGCCGGTTCGGCGCGTCGGCGCTGTGCGACTCGGTGGCCAAGTTCCCGAGTACCCCGACTGGTGACCTGGAGCCGTTGTGGGTCAACCCGACCGGCTGCGACTCGCTGTTCGCGGTGGCGGCCGACGCGGAGAACGTGTACGCCGGTGGGCACCAGCGCTGGATGAACAACGCGGGCGCGTGCGAGGTGGCGAACCCGCACTCGGTACGCCGGCAGGGCGTGGCCAGCGTCGACCCGGAGACGGGCGTGGCGACCGACTGGGACCCGGGACGCGCCCGTGGCAAGGGCGCTGACGACATGCTGCTCACCGGGGCCGGACTGTGGATCGCCTCGGACAACAGCAACGGCGCCACGACCTGCGCCGGCACGTACCACCCGGGCATCTGTTTCCTGCCCTACTGACCTAGCGGCCGGCCGACGCCGGGGACAGGTCAGGCCGGATAGGCCACGGTGACTTCGCCGAGGCGCCAGCGCCGGGCGGTGTCCAGTACCGGCCAGCCGGCGTCCCGGAGCCGCTGTACGGCGGCGATCCAGCGCTGCCGGGGGCCGAAGGTGGCCAGTGGCGCGGCATCCCGCCAGGCACTGTCCAGTGTGGACAGCAGCGCGTGCACCGGCTCGCCCGGGATGTTGTGGTGGATCAGAGATTTGGGCAGCCGCTCGGCGATGCTGGCCGGAGTGTCCAGAGTGGAGAGTCGCGCGGCCAGGGTCAGCGACACCGGCCCGCCGACGTCCAGGAGTACCCACGAGCCGAGCCGGCCCAGCTCGTCGCAGGTCCCCTCGACCAGTACCCCGCCCGGAGCAAGGGCGCCGACCGTGGTTGCCCAGGCGCCGGCCACCGCCGCCTCGTCGTACTGGCGCAGTACGTTCAGCGCCCGGACCAGTACCGGCCGCAGCCCGGCCAGCTCGAACCCACCACGCGCGAAGTCCAGTGCCGGCGGGTCGGCGTACGGCCGCGCCGCCGCCACCCGTACCGGATCGATCTCCAGCCCGACCACCCGCAGGTCCGCCCGTACCCGGGCCAGCCGGTCGCGCAGCTCGATGGTGGTCACCGCGGTTGCCCCGTACCCGAGATCCACCACCAGCGGATCGGCGGCGTTCCGCAGCAGAGTGGCGCAGCGCCAGGCGATCCAGTTGTCCACCCGGCGCAGCCGGTTCGGGTTGGTCGTCCCTCTGGTGATCGCGCCGACCGGCCGGGCGACCCGCCCGGTCACCGGGCCCGCCTGGTCACGCGGCCCACCTGGTCACGGAACCCGGTGCACCTTGTGCTGGGCGGCCTGGGCCAGCGGCCGGACCACCAGCCGGTCCACGTTGACGTGCGGCGGGCGGGTGGCGCACCAGGCGACGCAGTCGGCGATGTCCTCGGCGACCAGCGGCTCGGCGACTCCGGCGTAGACCGCGGCGGCCCGGGTCGCGTCGCCGCCGAAGCGGTTCACCGCGAACTCGTCGGTACGCACCATGCCCGGATCGATCTCGATCACCCGTACCGGCCGGCCGCACAGCTCCAGGCGCAGCGTCTCGGCGAGCGCCGTCTGCGCGTGCTTGGCAGCCGCGTACCCGCCGCCGCCCTCGTACACGATCAGGCCGGCGGTGGAGCTGAGTACCACGACCGTCCCGGCGCCGGAGGCGTCCAGGGCCGGCAGCAGCGCCTGGGTGACCCGGAGGGTACCGAGCACGTTGACGTCGTACATCCACTGCCAGTCAGCGATCTTGGCCTCCGCCACGGGCTCCGCGCCGTGCGCTCCGCCGGCGTTGTTGACCAGCAGCGTCAGCGTGCCGGGCAGCTGTGCCACGGCTGCGGCGAACTCGGCGACCGAGGCGTCCGAGGTGACGTCGAGCGGGAGCGCGGTGGCTGCCCCGCCGGTACCCGCGATGCCATTGACCAGCTCGGCCAGGCGCTCGGTGCGGCGCGCGGCGGCGACCACGTGGAAGCCCTCGGCGGCCAGCCGCCGCGCGGTGGCCGCGCCGATGCCGCTGGATGCGCCGGTCACGACCGCGATGCGCGTAGCCGCGGCCAAACTGCGGGGATCTGCCATGCGAGCGATCCTAGGGTCCTGCCGCGGACCGACCCGCAGGCGGTGACCGCCCGGGATGCGAGCTTCGTCACCCCAGAAGGCCGACCCGGGGGCGAGCGACGTGTAGCCGGGAAGATCCTGGGGTACGCCTGGGTTGGAGTCTGTGGCGCTCACACCGAGTGCCTTTCAGCATGTCCAAAGGAGCAGAAGTGGCGAATTCAGGCGAAGGTCTGCCGCGTCGGGTCGCCACCCTCTCCGTTCACACCTCCCCGCTCGACCAGCCCGGTACCGGCGATGCCGGCGGGATGAACGTCTACGTCGTCGAGGTCGCCAAGCGGCTGGCCGAGGCGGGTGTGGCCAGCGAGATCTTCACCCGGGCCACCACCTCCGAGCTGCCCCGCCAGGTCGAGCTGGCGCCGGGGGTACTGGTGCGGCACGTCACCGCGGGGCCGTACGAGGGGCTCTCCAAGGAGGAGTTGCCCGCCCAGATGTGCGCGTTCACCACGGGGGTACTGCGGGCCGAGGCCGCGCACGCACCCGGCTGGTACGACCTGATCCACTCGCACTACTGGCTCTCCGGCCAGGTCGGCTGGCTGGCCAAGGACCGCTGGGGAGTACCCCTGGTACACACCGCGCATACCCTCGCCAAGGTCAAGAACGCCCAGCTGGCAAGCGGGGACACCCCGGAGCCGAAGGCCCGCGTGATCGGCGAGGAGCAGGTGGTCGGCGAGTCCGACCGGCTGGTCGCCAACACCGGCAGCGAGGCACGGGAGCTGATCGACCTCTACGCCGCGCAGCCCGACCGGGTCAGCGTGGTACCCCCGGGCGTGGACCTGGACGCGTTCCGGCCGGCCGCGAGCGGGCGCGAGGAGGCCGCCCGGTACGCCGCGCGTCGCCGGCTCGACCTGCCCACCGACGGATACGTGGTGGCCTTCGTCGGCCGGATCCAGCCACTGAAGGCACCCGACGTACTGCTCCGCGCCGCAGCCGCGGTCCGCGCGCTCTGCCCGGACGTCGCCGACCGGCTGACCATCGCGATCGTCGGCGGCAACAGCGGCAGTGGACTGGATCTCGCCGCCCTGGCACACCATCTCGGGCTCGGCGACAGCGTGCGGTTCCTGGCGCCCCGCCCGCACAAGGAGCTGGCCGAGGTCTACCGGGCCGCCGACCTGGTGGCCGTACCCAGCTACAACGAGTCCTTCGGCCTGGTCGCCCTGGAGGCGCAGGCGTGCGGTACCCCCGTGGTCGCCGCCGCGGTGGGTGGGCTGGTCACGGCCGTGCGCGACGGGGTCTCCGGCGCGCTGGTCGACGGGCACGACCGGGACGACTGGGCCCGGGTGATCGGCCGGCTGCTGCGCGAACCCGAGCGCCGGGCGCGGCTGGGGCGCGGTGCTGTGGCGCACGCCCAGGCGTTCTCCTGGGACCGCACCGCCGAGGGGCTGCTCGCCGTCTACCGGGACGCGATGACCGAGCACCGGGAGCGGCTGACCGCGCAACTGTCCCGCCTGCACCAGCTCGATCGCGGCCGGCTCGATCGCGTCGGCGGCGCCGCGGCGCTCCTGGGTGGCGCCGGGTGGTGACCCGGGACGAGGTCCGCACGCTGGTCGAGGCGACCCTCGGCGAGCGGGAGGTGGCCTGGGAGAAGACCGGCGACTACGGGTACGCCGTCACCCTCCCCGGTACCCACAAGCTCAAAACCATCTGCAACCTGGTGATCGGCGAGCACTCGCTGCGCGTCGAGGCGTTCGTGATGCGCCAGCCCGAGGAGCGCCGCGAGGAGCTGTGGGCCTGGCTGCTGCGCCGCAACGCCAAGCTGTACGGCGTCGCCTTCGCCATCGACCAGGCTGGCGACGTGTACCTGACCGGCCGGCACCCGCTGCTCGCGATCACCGCCGAGGAGCTGGACCGGCTGCTCGGCGCCGTGCTCACCTACTCCGACGAGAGCTTCGACAGCATGCTGGAGATCGGGTACGCCGGTGCCATCCAGCGCGAGTGGGACTGGCGGGTCAAGCGCGGCGAACCAACCGACAACCTGCACGCCTTCCGCCACCTGATCAACCCCTCCTGACCCGCCCCGCCATACCTCATGGCGTCGGCGCACCGAGGCAGCCGGGTACCAGCTGTGTTTCCTGCCGCAGTTGGCTCGTAATTCGCTGGGAGGGGCGGGTTTGCGGGCGGTACCGAGGCACTGTTGAGCGCGGCGCGCGAAGCCCGGGTGCTGGAGTGGTGGGGGACGAAGAAGATGCGTTTGCGTACGGCGGGCAGCCGGTGGGGTCGGCTCGCGCTGGTAGGGGTACTGGCCGGGGCGCTGGTCGGGATCGTGGTACTGCCGGCGGGTACGGTGCTCGGGCTGGCCGCCCAGCGGGGCGCGATCGCCTACGCCGACCTGCCCAGCAACCTGCAGACCTCGACGCTGCCGCAGACCTCCCGGCTGTATGCCAGCGACGGTAAGACGCTGATCACCACGTTCGCCGACGAGAACCGGACAACCGTCACGCTGGATCAGGTGGCGCCGGTGATGCGGCAGGCGATCGTGGCCGCCGAGGACACCCGGTTCTACGAGCACAACGGGGTCGACTTCAAGGGGCTGGCCCGGGCGCTGGTCGCCAACGGCGGCAGCGGCGAGGTCCAGCAGGGCGCGTCCACGCTGACCATGCAGTACGTCCGCAACGTGCTGAAGACCGATCCGTCGCTGACTCCGGAGCAGCGGGCCGATGCGACAGACGAGACGGCCGGGCGCAAGATCCAGGAGATCCGGTACGCCGTCGCGCTGGAGAAGCAGCTGACCAAGGACCAGATCCTGGAGCGGTACCTGAACATCGCGTACTTCGGTGCCGGTGCGTACGGCGTGGAGGCGGCCAGCGAGACGTACTTCGGGCACTCCGCGAGCCAGTTGACGCTCGCCGAGGTCGGCGCTGCTCGCCGGCCTGGTGCAGTCTCCCGACACGGACAACCCGCTCAGCAACGACCAGCAGGCGGCGCTGGGCCGGCGCTCGTACGTGCTCGACTCGATGGCCAAGATGAAGGTGATCACGGCCGACCAGGCCACCGCTGCCAAGGCGGCGCCGATCGGGCTGGCCCCGGCCGCCGCGCAGCCGAGTGGCTGTGTGAACGCGACCACACGAGCTGGGGTTTCTACTGCGACTACTTCGTGCAGTGGTGGGAGAGCCAGCCGGCCTTCGGTACCACGGTCACCGAGCGGCTCACCGCGCTGCGCCAGGGCGGGTACAAGATCGTCACAGCGCTGGACCCGACCGTCCAGGCGTCGGCGGTGGCCCAGTCGCTGTCGGTGTACGGCTACAACAACGCCAAGGCGCTACCCATCGCGGTTGTCCAGCCGGGCAGCGGCCGGGTACTCGCGATGGCGGTCAACCGGCACTACAGCCTGGCCGCCGACCCAGACGGGCACAACGGGTACCCGAACACGGTGAACCAGCTGGTGGCCGGCGGTGGGGACATCACCGGGTACCAGGCGGGGTCGACTTTCAAGATGTTCACCATGCTTGCCGCGCTGCAGTCCGGAATGGCGCTGAACACCTCGTTCAACGCGCCCAGTCCGCTGGTCACCAAGTGGCGGGACAGCGGCCCGGGCAACTGCGGTGGGTACTACTGCCCGGTCAACGACAACCCTGCCTGGATGGACGGGCAGCGCACCATGTGGAACGGCTTCGGTCGCTCGGTGAACACCTACTTCGTCTGGCTGGAGGAGCAGGTCGGGCCGGCCGCGGCGGTGGCCATGGCGGAGAAGCTGGGGATCACTTTCCGGGCCGCCAGTGACCAGGCGATGGCCACCAACTCGGCGGACGACTGGGGCGCCTTCACCCTGGGTGTTGCCAACACGACGCCACTGGACCTGGCCGAGGCGTACGCGACCGTGGCGGCCGACGGGAAGTACTGCGCCCCGCTGCCGGTCACCGGGATCACCGACGCGGCCGGCAACCCGGTGGCCGCCGCGAGTCCACAGTGCTCGCCAGGTGATCGACCCGGCGATCGCCCGCGCGGCAACGGATGCGGCGCGCTGCCCGGTGGGCCAGCAGAGCGCGTACGGCCAGTGCGACGGGGGTACCGCCACCAACGCCGGGCAGCTCTTCAAGGACCGGCCGCTGGCCGGCAAGACGGGCAGCGCGGAGAACCACGCGACCGAGACGTTCGTCGGGTTCACCCCACAGGTGGCCGCGGCCGGAATCGCGGCCGATCCGGCGGACGCCACCAAGGTGGTCGGTTCGGCGGTCGAGTCCGACGTTGTCGAGGCGGTGGCCAAGGTACTGCTGACCGCCGTCAATGGACTGCCCAAGGCGCAGTTCCCGCAACCGGACACGGCGGTAGCCTTCGGGCAACCGTAGGCAATCTTCAGCCGCTACTCTGCGGGCGTGTCGACCACTGCGCAGGCGCAAACTCCCACCACCGAGCCGGCTGACAGCCAGCGGGCTCCGCTTCCGGGCTTCGCCTGGGGGCCGGTCACGCTGATCACGCTGGGCACGATCGCCCTGCTGGCCGCGGTCGTGAACCGCTACGGCTACCACCGCGACGAGATGTACTTCCGGGCGCTCAGCCAGCACCCCGCCTGGGGGTACGTCGACCAGCCGCCGCTCACCCCGCATGCTGGTACGCCTCTCCACGGAGCTGTTCGGCGACTCGCTGTGGGCGCTGCGACTGCCGGCGATCATCCTTGCGCCGCTGGCGATTCCGGTGATGGCGCTGCTCGCCCGCGAGCTGGGCGGCGCCCGGGCCGCCCAGGTGGTCGCCGCGCTCGGCGGCTGCTGCGCCGTTCGTGCTGATCAGCGGGCACGTCTTCCTGACCGCGACGCTGGACATCCCGGCCTGCGGGCTGGTGCTGCTGTTCGTGATCCGGGCGCTGCTGCGCGACGAGCCGCGCTGGTGGCTCGCGGTGGGCGTGGCGACCGGGCTGACGCTGTACAACAAGGAACTGATCGCCGCTGCTGCTGATCGGGGTGGCGGTCGGGCTGCTGATCTCCGGGCCGCGTCGGGTACTGCTGTCGCGGTACCTGTGGCTGGGGGTACTCATCGCGGTCGTACTCGGCCTGCCGAACCTGATCTACCAGGTGGTCAACGACTACCCGCAGATCACCATGGCCAGGGCGCTCGCCGACCACAAGGGCGCCGACAACCGGGTACTTTTCCTGCCGCTGCAGTTGCTGCTGTGGGGGCCGCCCGTGGCAGCCATCTGGATCGCCGGCTGGATCCAGCTGTTCCGGGCGCCACGCTGGCGGCCACTGCGCGCCTTCGGCTGGGCGTACCCCCTGGTCGCGATCTTCGTCTTCGTCGGTGGCAGCGGCCCCTACTACCCGTTCGCGCTCACCATGCCGCTGTTCGCGGCGGGTGCCGTGGTGAGCGTGCGCTGGGCCACCGGCCGCAAGGGGCGGTGGGCCTGGGTGATCGCCGCGCTCGTCGTCTCCGACCTGGTGGGTTCGCTGGTCGCGCTGCCGCTGGTACCGGTGGGCAGCGTCGGCGGTACCCCGATCGGGGCGATCAACCAGACCGCGCGCGACCAGATCGGCTGGCCGACCTATGTCCGCCAGGTCGCCACGGTCTACAACGCCCTGCCGGCCGCCGACCGGGCGCATGCCGTGCTGCTCGCCAACAACTACGGCGAGTACGGCTCGCTGGACATCTACGGCCCGCGCTACCACCTGCCCGCGGTCTACTCGGGGCAGAACGAGCTGCGCCGGTACGGGCCGCCGCCAGCCGATGTGAACCTGGTCGTGGCGGTCGGCTTCGATGACAGCAGGGGCCTGATGTCCGCCTTCACCAGCTGTTCTGCCCAGGGGAACCTGGACAACGAGGTCGGTGTGGACAACGAGGAGCAGGGCCGGATCATCTGGGTCTGCCGGGGTCCGCTGGAGCCGTGGAGTCAGCTTTGGGAGCGTTTCCAACACTATGACTGAGCCGGTGGCCTAAGTCCGTCCTGAGTTACTTGTCGGTTGTGGCCCAGTCAACATTCGAAACTGGTTGCAACCGCTTGGTCGCTCAGCGTAAGGTTCTGCCCAGACACGCGACGCCGCACGATGATCCAGTTGGGCCGGGTCAGCACCAGGCCAGCAAGGCAGCGATGCCGACTGGATCGGGGTCCCAAACGGGGCGTGGTGTGTCGACCGGTGGCGAGATGCGTTGGGGGACGCGGGGTGCGCCACCGTTAGGAACCGTTCGGGCTCGCTTCCGAAGTCATGTGACATTAGGGCGAGATCCACGGTTCCAGGCCCGGTGGCGGGTGTGGCTTGATGCGGTCGGGGGGTCGCGTCGCCCACCGCCGCCGGCGTCCTTCTGTAGGCGAGCCTACTTCCGGCCGGCGACGGCCTGGGTCTGCACTTGCGGCACTTGGACGGGAACGGCGCGGGCCGCGACCCGGCGCTCCCGGGGCCGGCTGGCCAGCAGGTGGCCGAGCGCGGCCAGTCCGCCGATCGCCCCACAGACCAGCCAGTACCGGGCGCCCAGCCGCTCGAAGCCGAAGCCGCCCAGCGCCGGCGCGACGAAGCTGGCCAGCGAGAACGTCAGGTAGAACAGCGCCTGGTAGCGCGCCCGGATGGCGGCCGGTGCCAGCTGCGAAATGATCGTGGCGTTCGGCGGGGCGGCCAGCATGACGCCGATCGTCCACAGCACGGCGGCGGCCAGGTAGGTGGCGAGCGAGCCGGCGAAGGCGAGTGCGCCGTAGCCGATGCCGTACAGGAGCAGGGAGACGGCGAGGACAGGGCCGCCCCGGTACCGGCGGATCAGCGCGGGTACGAACAGCTGCCCGAGTACCACCAGCAGGCAGGTCAGCGACAGCAGCAGCCCGTACGAGCTGGGGCGCAGCCCGTCCGCCTTCATCGACAGCGGCAGGATCGTCGAACTCTGCGCACTCACCACCGCCTGGAGCAGGGTGAGCCCGACGAAGACCAGGAAGATCCGGTCGGCGATGGCCACCCGGATACCCGCCCGTGCCGGCGCGCCCACCTTCGGGTCCGCAGCGCCCGGAGTGTCGCGTTCTGGAGTGTCGCGGCCCGGCGTGTCGCGCCGTACCCGGTGCGGTGCCGTCTCCCGTACCCGGGTGGTGATCAGTACCGCGGTGACCAGGGTCGCCCCGGCGTCCACCAGGAACAGCACCGTGAACGACTGCTGGGCCAGCAGCCCGGCGAGCAGCGAAGCCACCGCAACACCGCTGTTGAACGCCCAGAACTGCAGGTTGAAGGCGCGCGGCCGGTCGTGCTCGGGTACCACGTCGGTGGTGGCCGCGACGAACGCCGGGCCTGGCATGCCCTGGAAGAGCCCGACCAGCGCGACGATCGCCGGCGACCGCCGGGATCGGGGTGATCAGGCTGAGCGTGGCGAGCAGCGCGGCAGCCGAGTAGTGGGCCAGCAGCAGCGTGCTGCGCCGTCCCCACCGATCTGCGAGTACCCCGCCGATCAGCGTCCCGCAGGCCGCCCCGATGCCGTACCCGCCGACCAGCAGGCCGGCCGAGCCGGCGGTAAGCCCGCGCGGGCCGGTGAGGTACAGGGTGAGGAACAGCACCGCGAAGCCGCCGGCCTTGTTGACCAGCATGCCGGCCCACAGCACCCAGAAGGTACCCGGCAGCCCGCCGACGTTCTGCCTGGCCCAGCCCCGCATTGCAGCCCGCTCCTCGCACCGCCCGCCCACTTCCGGCAGCCGGCCGGCGGAACGCGACGACCCGCCGCCGGCAAGTGGCGACTACTGTAAAGACTCCTTACCTTAATGGCCGACCGGGCTGCCAGGGCCACTGCCGTGATCCACGCCATGGAATCGAGCCCGGCTGATTTCCGGGCAGTTTGCGGACTTGGTCAAACCCCGGGTCGGTGCGGGCCGCGCGGCAGCGTCCGGCAGGATGGTCGGCATGACAGTGGGTACCCTCGTGCTGCTCCGCCACGGCGAGAGCGAGTGGAACGCGAAGAACCTGTTCACCGGCTGGGTCGATGTGGACCTGTCGGCGCAGGGCGAGGCGGAGGCGCGCCGGGGCGGTGAACTGCTCACCGACGCCGGGCTGCTGCCCGATGTTGTGCACACCTCGGTACTGCGCCGGGCGATCCGGACCAGCGAGATCGCGCTGCACACCACCGGCCGGCACTGGATTCCGGTACGCCGGTCGTGGCGGCTCAACGAACGCCATTACGGCGCGCTGCAGGGCAAGGACAAGAAGCAGACCCTGGCCGCGTACGGCGAGGAGCAGTTCATGCTGTGGCGCCGCTCGTACGACACGCCACCACCGCCGATCGCCCAGGACGACGAGTTCGCCCAGTTCGCCGACGCGCGGTACGCCGCACTGCCGCCCGAGGCCCGGCCGGCCACCGAGTGCCTGAAGGACGTACTGGTCCGGGCGCTGCCCTACTGGTACGACGCGATCGTCCCGGACCTGCTGACCGGCAAGACGGTACTGGTCGCGGCGCACGGCAACTCGCTGCGCGCCCTGGTCAAGCACCTGGATCAGATCTCCGACGAGGCGATCGCCAAGTTGAACATCCCGACCGGCATCCCGCTGCGCTACGACCTGGACCCGCAGACGCTGACCCCGCTCACCAAGGGCGGCCAGTACCTCGACCCGGAGGCCGCCGCCGAGGCCGCCGCCGCGGTCGCCAACCAGGGCCGCTGAGCCAGTCCCGCGGCCCGGCGCGCTCGCCGGGCCGCGGGCTTCCGGGAGGTCGGTATGGACGAGATCGGTGAGCTCTACACCCGGCTGCTGACGGCCTGGAACAGCCGCAGCGCCGACGACTTCGCCGCGCAGTTCACCCCGGACGGGGTGACGATCGGCTTCGACGGCAGCGTGTCGACCGGGCCGGAGATCCGCGCGCACCTGGCCGGCATCTTCGCCGACCACACCCCGAACCACTACGTCGCCAAGGTCCACGACGTGCGCCCGCTCGGCGCCGACGTCCAGGTACTGCACGCCTACGTGGGCATGGTGCGGCCGGGCGAGTCGGAGGTACTTCCCCCGGTCAACGCCCACCAGGTCGTGGTGGCGTACCGGCAACCCACCGGCTGGCGCATCGCGCTGCTGCAGACCACTCCGGCGGCGTACCACGGCCGGCCGGAGCTGGTCGCGCAGCACACCGCCGAAGTCCAGTCGGTACTGGACTCCGGCGTGACCGTTGGCTGACGCCGCTCGACGGGAGCGGCGCGGTGGATCAGGCGCCGGCGCCGGCGATCTCGCCGGTCACCAGGTAGACGACCTGGTCGCCGGCGTTCACCGCGTGGTCGGCGAAGCGCTCGTAGAAGCGGCCGAGCAGCGCGCCGTCGATGGCCGGCTCGACGCCGTGCCGCCAGGCGGTACCGAGCATCAGCCCGAGTAGCTGCTTGTGCAGCTCGTCCACCGCGTCGTCGTCGGCCTCCAGCTCGGCGGCCGCCTTGGCGTCGGCGTTCTCCAGCGCCCTGGCGATCTTGTCGGCCAGCCGGTCGCAGGCGGCGGCGAGGTCGGTGATGACCGGGCGCAGCTCCTCGGGTACGGCGCACTCGGGCGCCCGGCGCAGCGCCGTCTTGGCCACGTGGTCGGCCAGGTCGCCCATCCGCTCGAGGTCACTGGCCACGTGCAGCGCCGTCACCACCAGGCGCAGGTCGGAGGCGACCGGGGCCTGCCGGGCGAGCAGCTCGTAGACCCTGTCCTCCACCCGGTGGTGCAGCGCGTCGATCTCGTCGTCGCCGGCCAGCACCTCCTCGGCTTCGGTCGCGTCGGCGGTCAGCAGCGCCGTGGTGGCCCGGGACATCGCGACGCGGGCAGCGTCTGCCATGTCGACCAGCAGGCGGGTCACCTCGGCCAGATCGGACCGGTATTCGTCACGCATGTGAGTGTCTCCTGGGCAGGATTGCCGGACGGTGCGGCGGGTACGGCCGCGACGCTAGGCGGGTGGGGCATCCAGGTGGTGAACGCCGATGAACGGGGTCGGGCTCAATGGTGAACATTCCGGGACGGGGTGGTGGTTTATCCCATTCTGTCGACTCGCTGGATGAACAATCGACCTACGATTCTGCCGTGGATTGGTTCCGATCTCGGCCGTCGCCGGCCAGCGCACCGCCGTCCGGCACCGGGCCGTCCGGTGATCCGCCGGCTGCCAACCAGCCGACCGGCGCGCCGCCGGCTGGCGCCGAGGCGTCGGCATCAGGTGGCGGCGGTGGGCGGGCGTCGAAGGCGGGTACCGAGAACCGCTCGGCAGCCGCCGGAGCCGCGGCCGCCGCGACCGCCCGGCCGGCCACCAAGGGCCTCGGCCGGCGCAGCCTGGACTCGCTGCGGGTGGCTGTCCTGGTACTCGACGAGAAGGATCATCCGGTACTGGCCAACCCGTCCGCCCGGGAGATGGGGCTGCTGCGTGCCGGGATACCCGGTGGGGCGCCGGTCGCACACACCGTGGTCCGTACCCTCGCCGGCCAGGCCAGGCGTACCGGCAGCCGGCGCGAGGTCGAGCTGGAGCTGCCCCGCGGAGCGGGGCGGGAGGCGCTGGCGGTACACATCCGGGCGGTGGCGCTCGGCGACGGCCACGTGACCGTCGAAGCGGCCGATGTCACCGACGCGCACCGGCTGAACCGGGTACGCCGCGACTTCGTCGCCAACGTCAGTCACGAGCTGAAGACCCCGGTCGGTGCGCTGCGGCTGCTCGCCGAGGCGCTGCTGGACGCCACCGAGGCGGGCAACCACGACCCGGAGGCGGCGCGCCGCTTCGCCGAGCGGATCGCCCACGAGTCGGCCCGGCTCGGCCGGCTGGTCAGCGAGCTGCTGGAGCTGTCCCGGCTGCAGGGCGGCGAGCCGCTGCCGGAGCCCGCGCCGGTGGCCGTGGACCGGCTGATCGCCGAAGTGGTGGACCGCAGCCGTACCGAGGCCAACGTCAAGGGCATCGAGCTGACCGTCACCGGTACCCGGGGACTGCGCGCGTACGGCAGCGAGAGCCAGCTGATGACGGCGCTGGCCAACCTGGTGGAGAACGCCGTGGCGTACTCCCGCGACGCGGTCGAGGACGAGCCACCGCCACGGGTGACCATCGACGCCCGGGTGACCGACGACCACGTCGAGATCACCGTCACCGACGAGGGGATCGGCATCGAGCCGAAGGATCTCGACCGGATCTTCGAACGCTTCTACCGGGCGGACAAGGCCCGCTCCCGCGCCACCGGCGGTACCGGCCTGGGGCTGGCCATCGTCAAACACATCGCCACCAACCACGGCGGGCAGGTCAGCGTACGCAGCCGGGTCGGCGAGGGCTCGACGTTCATCCTGCGGCTGCCGGCCCGCCCCCCGGATGCTCCCCTGCCGCTACCGGCCTCGGTTGAACTCGCCGCTGAGTCGAGCGTGACGGTCATCGCCTCGCCCGAAGGCTCGCACCGGTGAGCCCCAAGATGATTGCCATCCGGTATCCGGCAAACGTGAAGCCGGTATCGGGCAAACCTGAGACAGACACCCAGAAACAGCAACAAGAAGGAAGGCTCTAGTGGCCCGCGTGCTCGTCGTCGAGGATGAGGAGTCGTTCTCCGACGCCCTGTCGTACATGCTGCGCAAGGAGGGTTTCGAGGTGTCCGTCGCGGACACCGGCCCGCACGCTCTTACCGAGTTCGACCGGACCGGTGCGGACATCGTGCTGCTCGACCTGATGCTGCCGGACATGTCCGGTACCGAGGTGTGCCGGCAGCTGCGGTCGCGCTCGGCTGTCCCGATCATCATGGTCACCGCCCGGGACTCGGAGATCGACAAGGTGGTCGGGCTGGAGATCGGCGCCGACGACTACGTCACCAAGCCGTACTCGCCACGCGAACTCGTCGCCCGGATCCGGGCGGTACTGCGCCGGCAGTCCGGCGAGTCGGCGGAGCTGAGTCCGCCGACGCTGGCGGCCGGGCCGGTACGGATGGACGTCGAGCGGCACGTGGTGACCGTCTCCGGTGAGGGCGTAGCGCTGCCGCTCAAGGAGTTCGAGCTGCTGGAGATGCTGCTGCGCAACGCGGGGCGGGTACTGACCCGGGGCCAGCTGATCGACCGGGTCTGGGGCGCGGACTATGTCGGCGACACCAAGACCTTGGACGTGCACGTGAAGCGGCTGCGCTCCAAGATCGAACCCGAGCCGTCGGTACCCCGGTACATCGTCACCGTGCGCGGCCTGGGCTACAAGTTCGAGCCCTGAGTCGTATCGCGTTCGGTCGCCTGAGCCGGATCCGGCTGGGTCGGGATCAGTGGCGCGGCTGCGGGGGCGTAGGCGGTCGCGATGGTGGCCCGGTTGAAGACCCGCCAGGTGGTGGCGCTCACCAGCAGGGCCACCACGAAGCCGAGCCAGTACGGGGCCGGCAGCCCGAACCAGCCGGCGAGCGCGCCACCGAGTACCGCGCCGAGGGCGTTGCCGCCGGCTGCCACGAAGAGGTACACGCTGCCCACCCGGCCCTGCATCGCCGGTGGGGTCAGGCGCTGCCGGATCGACATGCTGACAATCGACCACATCGAGGCGTGCACGCCGAAGACGGCGAACGCGGCGGCCACCACCCAGACGCTGCGCGCCGTGGCCAGTACGAGGTGCAGGCCGGCCTCGATCAACAGCCCGATGCGCAGCGTCCAGGTGGCGGTGACCTTGCGGATCAGCCAGCCGCCGATCGCCGAGCCGAGCAGTCCGCCGGCTGCCATGCAGGTGACCAGCACGCCGTACCAGTAGTCCTCGGCGTGCAGGCGCTGGCGCACCACGAGTACCAGGATCGACAGGGCAGCCGTCAGGGTGATGTTGAGCAGCCCGATGAGCAGGGCGAGGGTACGCACCAGGCGCTGCCCGGCGAGCCAGCGCACGCCTTCGGCGATCTCCGCCCGGAACGCCCCCGACTGACGGGGCGCGCGCTCGGCCGGCTCCCCGGCGGTACCCCGGTAGCCGCCGGCGATCAGCAGGAGCAGCACCGCGCTGAGCGCGTAGGTGGCCGCGTTGGCCAGGAACGGGACCGACTGGTGCAGGTGGAACAGCAGCGCGCCCAGTGGTGCCGCGACGAGCCCGGAGGCGAGCATGATCCCGCCGATCAGCCAGCCGTTGGCCTGCTCCAGCGCCTCCCGGGGTACCAGCGCCGGTACCAGTGCCTGGCTCGCCGAGCGGAACACCGTCTCGCCGGTACCCAGCAGGAACAGCACCACGTAGATCAACGGCAGGCTCGCCTGCCCGAGGAGCAGCAGCAGCCCGAGTGCCCCCACCACGAGTACCCGCAGCAGGTCCATCAGGATCATCACGTGCCGCCGGTCCAGCCGGTCGACGATCGCTCCGGCCGGCAGGGTGAACAGCAGCCAGGGCAGCATCGTGGCGGCCGTCGCGCCGGCGACCACGAGTGGCTGGGTGGAGCGGCTGGCGACCAGCAGCGGCGCGGCCACGGTCACCATCCCGCTGCCGAGCGCCGAGCCGGTCGCCGCCGTCCAGAATCTCCAGTACCGGCCGTCGAGCCCCCGTGCGCTGCCTGTCACGCGGGCGACCGTATCAGGCCGGGTTCCTTACCGACTGGCCCAACCGGGTGGTATCAGACCCTTGTGACTACCCGTCCGTACACCGCTGACAGCGGGATCGGTCCGAGGTCGCGGGAGTCCAGCGCGGTCTGCAGGTTGTCGCCGAGCAGGTAGACCTGGCCGGGTCCGACGGTGCTCGGGTCGCAGTCGGTGTTCTGGTCGCCGACGTACGTCCCGGTCGGCGCGGTGCCCGTGCGGTACACCACCGTGCCGGTGGCGCAGCCGATCCGGTCACCGGGGAGCCCGACCACCCGGCGCATGGCGCTGAAGTGGACGCCGCTCTCGGTGAGGTGGACCAGCACGATGTCGCCCCGGTGCAGGCCGGTGACCCGGTAGGAGACGCGGTCCACCAGGTACCGCTGGCCGACGGCGATGGTGGGCGCCATGCTGTCCGACGACTCGTACGCCACCGTGCCCACGTACGCCTGCGCCGGCCAGGCCAGGACCGCGGCTATGACCAGGGCGTACACGGTGCGGCGCAGGAGCCGTACCGGGCGGGACAGGGCGGCGATCCGCAGCTTCCGGGCAGCGCGCCGTTCCCGCCAGGCGACCCGCAGGCCGCCGAAGGTCCAGCGCAGGACCTCGCGGTTGGCCGCCGGCCCTGCCCCGAGACCGACCTGGTCGAATTCGGCGAGGAGTGCCTCGCCCCACTCGCCGCCGCGCTCGCGGCGGCCGCGGATCGCCCGGGTGAGCAGCGCGTGCGCGGCGCCGCGCAGCCGGCCGCTCATGACGCGCTCCGCGGGCGCAGGCTGCGCGCCCGTGCGGTAGCCGGATTGCCGGTCGCCGGGCTGGCTGGGCGGGCGGCGGCACGCGCGGTGACCCGGGCGGTGGCCAGCTCGCGGCCGTCGGTGGTGAGCCGGTAGAGGTGCCGGGCCGGCCGGCCGGGCGACTCGCTGGCCTCCCAGCGGGTCTCCAGCAGACCCTGCTCGACCAGCCGGGCGAGGATCGGGTAGAGGGTGCCGGGAGCGAGCCCGGTGCGCTTGCTGAGGGGGTACCCGTAGAGCCAGTCCGCCGGCTCCTCGAGTAGGGCGGCGAGGACCGCGACGGTCTGCGGCGAGCTGTTCGGTGGGCGAGGCATGCGGAAACTCTACATATTAAGAGTATCCACGGCAAGAGGCCTCAGTCGATGTCCGTACCGCTGCTCGCGCGCTCAGCGGCGACCGTCGCCGGGTGCGGGGCGACCAGTCCCTGCCGCTCCCGCTCGGCACACAGCTCGGCCAGCCGCCGATAGGCCGCCTCGCCGAGCAGCGCGGTCAACTCCGGGGCGTACGAGACGTAGAGCGGCTCACCGCCGACGTGCGCGTCCGGCGACGACGTACACCACCAGTGCAGGTCGTGCCCGCCCGAGCCCCAGCCGCGCCGGTCGAACTCGGCGATCGTGGAGACCAGGATCTTGGTGTCGTCCGGCCGCTTGGTCCACTCCTGGTCCCGGCGTACCGGCAGTTGCCAGCAGACATCCGGCTTGTACTCCAACGGATGCCGGCCGTCCCGCAGCGCCTGGCCGTGCAGCGCACAGCCGCCGCCACCGGCGAAGTCGGCGTCGTTCAGGAAGACGCACGGCCCGCCCTCCCGGGTGGCCGTACGCCGTGCCGGAGTCGTGCCGTCCACCGTGTCCATCTCGGTGTAGTTCTTGAAACCGCGCCGGAAGTGTTGCCACGTCTCGGGAGTGAGCAGCCGGGCGGCGGCGCGTACCCGCTTCTCGTCGTCGGCGTCGGTGAAGAACGCGCCGTGCGAGCAGCAGCCCTCGTCCGCGCGCCCCTCGATGATCCCGTGACACGCCTTGCCGAACACGCACGTCCAGCGGGACAGCAGCCAGGTGAGGTCGGCGCGTACCAGGTGGGATGAGTCGGCCGGGTCGGTGAACTCCAGCCACTCGCGCGGGAAGTCCAGCTCGACCTCGCGGCTGCGCGGATCATCCGCCGTGTGCACCAGGGCCTCGATCTGCACCGGTACCTCGCGGCGGGAAACCGTACGGGAGCGGGTCATCGGCAAAGCTTACGCGCCACCGACTGTGGCCTGTCCGCCGAACACGCGCGCCGCCTCGCCGGCCCCGGATCACGCCCCCCATAGGCCATAGGGTGGTGGCATGCGACTGGGTGTCATCGACGTCGGCTCCAACACCGTGCACCTGCTCGTGGTCGACGCGCACGCGGGCGCGCACCCGTGGCCGGCCCACTCGGAGAAGTCGGTACTCCGCCTGGCCGAGCAGCTGCGCCCGGACGGAACCCTGTCGTCACATGGCGAGCGGGCGCTCATCGAGGCCATCGGCAGCGCCCGGCGCTCCGCGAAGCGGCTCGGTACCGACGATCTGCTCGCCTTCGCCACCAGCGCGGTACGCGACGCCACCAACTCCGCCGAGGTACTTGCCAAGGTACGCAAGGAGACCGGGGTGGATCTGCGGGTCCTGTCCGGCGAGGGGGAGGCGCGGATGACCTTCCTGGCGGTCCGGCGCTGGTTCGGCTGGTCGGCCGGGCGGCTGCTGGTACTGGACATCGGCGGCGGGTCGCTGGAGCTGGCCAGCGGCATCGACGAGGAGCCCGACGTGGCCATCTCGGTCCCGCTGGGTGCCGGCCGGCTGACCCGCGAGCGGCTGGCCGCCGACCCACCGCCCGGGGCGCAGGTGGACGCGCTCTACAAGTACGCCGAGAGTCTGGTCGAACCGGCCGCGCTGGCCATCCTCGACGGCGGCTGGGACCGCCCGATCGCCACCTCGAAGACCTTCCGGACCCTCGCCCGACTGGCCGGCGCCGCGCCCTCCGCGGCCGGCCCCCGCGAACCGCGCCGGCTCACCCGGGACGGCCTGCACCAGCTGCTCGGCTTCCTGCGGCACATCCCGTCGGCCGGGCTCGCCGAGATGGACGGAGTCAGCTCGAGCCGGGCCCACCAACTGCTCGCCGGCGCCGTGGTGGCCGAAGTCACCATGCACCGGCTCGGCCTGGCCAGCCTGGACATCTGCCCGTGGGCACTGCGTGAAGGGGTCATCCTGCGCCGCCTGGACATCCTGGAAGGTTGACCCGACTGGACTACCCTGGCTGCGTGACACCGGTACTGCTCTCCACCTCGTCGGTCTTCCCCGAACCCAGCTCCGCCGCCTTCCAACTCGGCGCCTCGCTGGGCTATGACGGTATTGAGGTCATGGTGTGGACCGACGCGGTCAGCCAGGACGCCCGGGCGCTGCACGGGCTGACCCAGCACTACGGCATCCCCGTACTTTCGGTACACGCGCCGTGCCTGCTGCTCACCCAGCGGGTGTGGAGCAGCGATCCGTGGGAACGGCTGCGCCGCTCGGCACTGCTCGCCGAGGAGCTGGGTGCGCCGACCGTGGTGGTACACCCACCCTTCACGTGGCAGCGGGAGTACGCGCGGAACTTCGTACCCGGGCTGCGCCGGTTGGGCGAACGGCACCCCAAGGTCACCTTCGCGGTGGAGAACATGTTCCCGGTACGCACCCTGGGCCGCGAGATCGTGCCCTACCAGCCGGGCTGGGACCCGACCGTGGTCGGCTTCGCGGCGTACACGCTGGACCTGTCGCACTGTGCCGCGTCGCGTACCGACTCGCTGGTCATGGCGGACGCGATGGGCGCGAACCTGGCCCACGTACACCTCGGCGACGGAACGGGCGAGGGGCGCGACGAGCACCTGGTACCCGGCCGCGGCAGCCAGCCCTGTGCCGAGCTGCTGCGCTCGCTGGCGACCCGTGGCTTCACCGGCTCGGTGGCCGTGGAAGTCAACACCCGCAAGGCCGGCAGCCGTACCGAACGCGAAGCCGACCTCGCCGAGTCACTCCGCTTTGCCCGGGAGAACCTGGGCGCCCTCACCGGCGCCTGACCGTCCCCGGCGGACAGCGTCGACGCGGCTGGCGGCGGTGCAATCAGCCGACGGTGGCCAGTTCCGCCTCGACCACGGCGCTGGCCTCCAGCCCGACACCCGCAATCGCGGCGCTGCTCTCCAGCGGCGGCGCTGGTCTCCACGGCGGCCCGTTTGCGGGCGCGGTGGGCGGCCACATGCGACCGGGTGGCGCAGCGCTCCGAACAGAACCGCCGGCAGCAGTTGGACGAGGTGTCCAGGTAGACCTTGCCGCAGCGGCTGTCGGCGCAGACCCCGAACCGGGCGCTGCCGTATTCGCAGAGCCACACCGCGAGGCCCCAGACCGCACCGGCCAGGTATTCGGCGCTGACCAGTGAGCCGCGGCTGGTCACGTGCATGTGCCAGTCGCCGGTGTCGTGGCCGGAGATGCGCGGCTGGACCGGGTAGGTCTCCAGCAGCGCGTTGAGGGCGGCGACCGCCTGCGTGTCGTGATTGGCGGCGCCGAGATCGAAGACCTCGCGCAGCTTCTTCTGCGCCCGGCGCAGTGCGGCGAGGTCGCGGTCGGTTGCCTCGTCCCGCATCCAACTCTCGTCGCCAACAAGATTGCCCAGGTCAGCGAGGTCGTCAAGGGGGGCATTGACGAGGTCGGCGGCGCGGTGGGCGTACGCGTCGAAGTTCACCCGACAAAGGTAGACCACCGACGGCGAAGTGGGCGACATCGGTCTTGGTGAATCATCGCAAAATGGGCGTGTCGCCTTTACGGCCTGGTCAGCGGGCGCGTCACCGGTGCGGGAGCCGCCAGCCGCCCGCCCGGTGTCGCGCCGGTCTGTCGCCGGGACGATACGCTCGGCCCATGTTCCGTTCGGCAATCCTCGCCGCGGCCCGGTCGAGCCGGGTCGAGCGGCTGGTCGAGACCGCCCCGTACACCCGCGACGTGGTGCGCCGGTTCGTCGCGGGCACAGCCACCGAGGACGCCCTGCGGGTCACCGGCGAGCTGCTCGACAGCGGCCTCCTGGTGACCCTGGACTACCTCGGTGAGGACACCGAGACAGCCGAGCAGGCCGAGGCCACCCGCGCGGAGTACCTGCAGCTCCTGGCTCGGCTCGCCGAGGCCGGCCGGACCGGCGCGGCCGAGGTCAGCGTCAAGCTCTCGGCGCTGGGCCAGCGCTTCGACGAGGAGCTGGCCTACGAGCATGCCAAGGCGATCTGCGCGGCGGCGATGACCGCCGGCACCACGGTCACGCTCGACATGGAGGACAGCGACACCACCGACCAGACGCTGGACCTGCTCTACCGGCTGCGCGCGGATTTCCCGGGTACCGGCGCGGTACTCCAGGCCTACCTGCGGCGCACCGAGGGCGACTGCCGGGAGCTGGCTGTCCCCGGCTCGCGGGTACGGCTGTGCAAGGGGGCATACAAGGAGTCCGAGGCGGTCGCCTTCCAGAGCGCTGTGGAGGTCGACAAGTCCTACGTACGCTGCCTCAACATCCTGATGAGCAGCCCCGGCTACCCGATGATCGCCACCCACGACCCGCGCCTGGTGGCCATCGGTGAAGACCGGGCGAAGTGGTTCAACAAGCCGAACGAGGAGTTCGAGTTCCAGATGCTCTACGGGATCCGCCCGGAGGAGCAGCTGCGACTGGCCGGCGAGGGCTACCAGGTCCGCGTCTACGTCCCCTACGGCGAGCAGTGGTACGGCTACCTGATGCGCCGCCTCGCCGAGCGCCCGGGCAACGTCGCCTTCTTCGCCAAGGCGCTCCGCAGCCGCCGCTAGGCGCTCCTGACGGCCCCGGCCGCTCGGCGAGGGGCCTACCGCGCCGGCCCCGAGGGCGTACAAGAAGTTGAGACCTGCTCAGATTCGCCTCGCGGTCACTCGTGCCCCGGTACCGTTCTCATAGAACGCGCGTAGATCGTCCCGGTACTGGCAAAAGATGCCGGCGGCGATTGCCGAAGCGCGCACGGGGGATGGGACCGGGGTGGAGTAATGGCCGGAGCAGTGCAGACCGAACGCTTGGCGGAGGTGAAGTTCCTGACCGTCGCCGAGGTGGCTGAATTGATGCGAGTGTCCAAGATGACCGTTTATCGACTGGTGCACTCGGGTGACCTCACGGCGGTACGGGTGGGGCGGTCGTTCCGGGTACCGGAGCACGCCGTCCACACCTACCTGCGGGAGGCGTTCCAGGAGTCGGCGTAATAACCGACACGCGACGGGCGCCCGGAACCGCGATCAGCGGGGCCGGCCGGCCCGATTTCTCCACGGCGCAGCGTGCGGGCTAGTCTGGATGCACCAAATCGTCGTGCGCCCGCCGCCCCCGAGCCTGGGGGCGGCTGTGGTGTGTGAATCAAGCACAGTTTCGAGGAGACAGTTCGTATGGGCTCGGTGGTCAAGAAGCGCCGCAAGCGTATGGCGAAGAAGAAGCACCGCAAGCTGCTGCGCAAGACCCGCGTCCAGCGTCGCCGTCTCGGCAAATGAGCCTTGCTCCACAGGTTCGTTGACACGGCCGGGCAGCCGGAGCACCGGCTGCCCGGATCGCCGTTCCTGACGCGGGAGGCCGGAGATGACAGCCGACCAGGCACCTCGGGTGGTCCTGGTCACCGGCGTCTCCCGGTACCTGGGCGCGCAGGCCGCGGCCCGGCTGGCCGCTGATCCCCGGATCTCCCGGGTGATCGGGGTCGATCTGCGCGAACCCGGGCCGGAGCTGGCCACGGTGCTCGCCGACACGGTCGATTTCGTGCGCGCCGACATGGTCGGGGCGCAGCTGACCAACCTGCTGGTCCGGTACGGCGTCGAGACACTGGTACATCTGGCCGTGGTCACCGCGCCGACGCCTGAGCAGGGCGGTCGCGCGGCGATGAAGGAACAGAACGTCATCGGTACCCTGCAGCTGCTCGCCGCCGCACAACAAGCGCCCGAGCTGCGCCGGGTGGTGGTCCGCTCGTCGTCTGCCGCCTACGGCCGGTCGTTCCGGGACCCGGCCGTGTTCACCGAGGAGACCACCCCGCGCGATCTGCCGCGCGGCGGCTTCGCCCGGGACGTGCTGGACATCGAGGGGTACGTGCGCGGCTTCCTGCGCCGGCGCCCCGATGTCGACGCCACCGTGCTGCGCTTCTCCCCATTCATCGGCCGGCGCGCCAACACCTCGCTGACCCGGTACTTCTCGCTGCCGGTGGTACCCACCGTGCTCGGCCGCGATCCACGGCTGCAGTTCGTGCACCTGGACGACGCGATGGAGATCCTGCACCGGGCAGTGGTGGAGAGCCACCCCGGTACCTACAACGTGGCCGGTGCCGGGGCGATCACGCTCTCCCAGGCGGTACGCCGCGCCGGCCGGATCGGGCTGCCGGTACTGGAGAACGGGATGTCGCTGACCGCCCGGTACGCCCGCCAGTTCGGGCTCGCCGGCTTCAACTTCGACCAGCTGGACCTGTTCGTCCACGGTCGGGTGATGGACACCGGGAAGCTGATCAAGGAGTTCCGGTACGAGCCGCGCTCCACCAAGGTCGCCTTCGACGACTTCCTGCGCGGGATGAGTGGCAGCCGGCTGTTGCCGCGCGAGGTCATCGAGGCGGGTGAGGTACTGCTGCTGGACCAGATCCGGGCGGTCCGCGCCCGGCTGGCCGGTGAGCGCACCGGTTCCCGGACGATCGAGGGTTCCCGGACGATCGAGGGTTCCCGGACGATCGAGGGTTCCCGGGCGATCGAGGGCAACGACGGCGGGACGGCGGGGAATGGCTGAGCAGCGCGATGTCTGGGACGACCGGGTGGCCGGTGCGCTGGCCTTCCTGCGCCGCCGGTTGACCGGTGACTACGAGGTCGACGAGTTCGGGTTCGACCAGGAGTTGACCGACTCGGTCTTCTACCCGATGCTGCGCCCGCTCTACCGCGACTGGTTCCGGGTGGAGGTACGTGGCCTGGCGAACCTGCCGGCGACCGGGGGAGCGCTGGTGGTCGCCAACCACTCGGGCACCATCGCGGTCGACGCGGAGATGCTCAGCCTGGCGGTGCACGACGAGCACCCGGCCGGGCGCTACCTTCGCCTACTCGGTGCCGACCTGGTGTTCCGGATGCCGTTCGTCTCGGAGTTCGCGCGCAAGAGCGGTACCACCATGGCCTGCGACGCCGACGTGGACCGGCTGTTGGCCACCGGTGAGCTGGTCGGCGTCTTCCCCGAGGGGTTCAAGGGAGTCGGCAAGCTCTACCGGGACCGGTACAAGCTCCAGCGCTTCGGCCGCGGCGGGTTCGTGGCGGCGGCACTGCGGGCCGGCTCGCCTATCGTCCCGGTCGCCATCGTCGGGGCCGAGGAGATCTACCCGATGATCGCCGACCTGAAGCCACTGGCCCGGCTCATCGGTACGCCCTACTTCCCCATCACCCCAACGTTTCCGTGGCTGGGGCCGCTCGGACTGATTCCGGCGCCGTCGAAGTGGCTGATCGAGTTCTGCGAACCGATTGACACCACTGAATACCTTGGCCAGGCCGACGACCCGGCGGTCATCTTCAACCTCGGCGACCAGGTACGGGAGACCATCCAGCAGACCGTCTACCAGCTACTGGAGATCCGCGCCGACGGCGACTACCACAAGCCGTGAGCCGCGCGGTCCTTCAGCGGCGGTGCCGGCGGCGCAGTGCCATGGCTGTCACGGTCGCCCCGATGGCCAGGCCGGTACCGAGTGCGGCGGGTACCGCGATCTTGGCGGCTTTCCGGCCGGTACGGAAGTCACGCACTTCCCAACCGTTCCGGCGCGCTTCGCGGCGCAGGCCGGGATCCGGATTCACCGCGACCGCGTGCCCGACCGTGGAGAGCATCGGGATGTCGTTGGCCGAGTCGCTGTATGCCGTGCAGCGGGCCAGATCCAGCCCCTCGGCTGCAGCCAGTACCTTGATCGCGGCCGCCTTCGCCGGACCGTGCAGCAGGTCGCCGTCGAGCTTGCCGGTGTAGATGCCGCCCCGGATCTGGGCCACCGTGCCGAGCGCGCCGGTCAGCCCGAGTCGCTGGGCGATCACCCGGCCCAGCTCGATCGGGGCCGCGGTCACCAGCCAGACCCGCTGCCCGGCCTCCAGGTGCAGCTGGGCCAGCGCGTGCGTACCCGACCAGATGCGCTCGGCCAGCAGCTCGTCGAAGACCTCCTCGCACAGGTTGCGCAGGTCCTCGACGCGCCAGCCCTTGACGAAGGCGAGCGCCGCCTCCTTGGCATCGGACATGTCCCCGCCGTGCTCGGTGGCGAGGATCCGGAACTTCGCCTGGCTCCAGGCGAAGTGCAGCATGTCGCCGATGGTCACGTACTTGCGGGAGACCATGCCTCGAGCGAACCAGTAGAGCGAGGCGCCACGCACCATCGTGTTGTCCACGTCGAAGAAGGCCGCCGCGGTGGCATCGGGTGGGCTGGCCAGCGCCGCCTCGAGCTCGGCGGCGGCGAAGCCGGCCGTGTGCGCCACGGCGAAGCCCGCGAGGTTGCGCTGCTTTGGCGTCAGTGCCACCCTGCTGCCTCTCGGTCGGTCGGTGCCCTCTCGCGTCGAGGGTAGCGGGCATTGTCGCAACCGGGGCGGCGCCGGCCGCCCGCCACGGCGCGGGTCAGCCGTGGCGGGTCGGATTTACGGGCAGGCAGTGACCGCCGGGCCCAGTGCCCCGCCGGTATCGGTGTAGCTGGCGTGGCAGGCGATGGCGGCGCGTACGGCCGTGATGCGTGCGTTGACCTGGTCGATCAGGTCAACCGAGTCGGTCGTCAACCGCTTGGCCGCGCTGCCCGTACGGGCGAGAGCGGCCAGGTCGCGTTGCTGATCGGCGACGAACTGGCTCAACGGGTTGAGCAGGGTCGCGTCGTGCTGACCCAGCGCCGCGCCGGTGAGCAGCGAGGTGGCCAGTTGGGTGTCCTGGTCCATCGCGTCGAACAGATCGCCCAGCGACTGGGCGCTGTCGGTACCGGCGGCCTCGGCCATCCGGTTGCGGGCGAACTGGAGGTAGAGCGCCCCCCGGTCCTTGTTGGAGCCGGCCAGTGCGACCCGGGCATCCTCGCCGGAGCGCTTGACGCCGTAGAGCGGATCACCGGGGCCGGCGCTGCCACTAGCCACCGAGATGCCGGAGACGGCGAGGGTACCCACCGCGAGCCCGACGATCACGGCGGCTCGGGTACGGCGTACCCGCCGGTTCTTCGTTGTGAACGGTCGCGACTTTCTGCCGTTCACCTTCACCAGCCCCAGCGGCAGCACCGTGGTCGGCTCGTCGATCGCCGCGGACGCATCCATGCGGTTGCGTTCGGCGGCGGCGATGAGCGTCGCCCGCAACTGTTGCCGGAAGAGCGGCTCGGGCGCGGGGGCGAAGTCGTCCGCGCGCATGGATAGCGCGTGGACGACCGCGTCTTCGCGCGTGTCGGGCTGCTCTGTCGTGGCGGGTTGTTCTGCTGTGGCGTACAGGTCGTCAAGGTGTTGCGCGAACTGTTCGACCCGTCGCCGACCGAAGATCGCCGGACGCACGGTTCGCACCTCCCCAGTCTGTGTCGGCTCCAGTTAGACCAGAAGTCCAGTAAAACCAGATCCGAACGGATTTTCCCAGGGCCGGACGGTGGGTCAGTCGCGGGCCGTACGGGCGGCCTTGGTACTGCGACCAACGCACCAGTCCGGCGCTTGGTTACGGCTGTGCGACGAGTTATTTCCGGAAGATCACCGGCGTCATGGTTGGAACCCGTCGGGGAGGAGCCGGGCCAGCGTCCGCACGGCCCGGTACTGCAGCGCCTTGATCGCGCCTTCGTTCTTGCCCATCGCGTGTGCCGTCTCGGCGACCGAGAACCCTTGCAGGAACCGGAGCACGATGCACTCCTGCTGTTCGGGGTTGAGCTGCTTGACGGCGGTCAGCAGGTTGACGTTGGTGATGTGGTCGATCACCGCCGCCTCCGGGCTACCCTCCGGCCCCCGGTCCTCCCGGTCGGCGTCGAGTACGTCCCCGGTGGTCACCTCCAGCCGGTACCGGCCGGACTTGAAGTGGTCGGCGACCAGGTTGCGGGCGATGGTGACCAGCCAGGCGCCGAGGTCCCGACCCTGCCAGGTGAAGCTGCCGATGCGCTTGAGTGCGCGCAGGAAGGTGTCCGAGGTGAGATCCTCGGCCAGCTGCCGGTTTCCCACCCGGAAGTAGATGAACCGGAAGACCGTGTCGAGGTACCGGTCATAGATCAGCCCGAACGCCTGCGCGTCCCCCTCCTGAGCCCGCTCGACCAGTGCGAACACCTCTGCCGCGGCGTCCGACGGGTCCGGCCGGGCCGGGTGGCGCGGTGGCTCCTCCGGCGCGGGCAGGCCACCGTCCGTGCCGCCCGTTTCCGGGCCACCCGCCCCTGGACCACCCGTGCCACCCGTTTCCTGGGTCGGGATAACAGGTAGGAGCTGGGTCGGCTCGTCCGAGGCAGGCCTGGGATGGATCACCGTGGCGCCGGTGTGCTCCCCGTTGCCAGGCCCCCCGTTGCCTCCAGTGCCGTTGCCTCCGGTGCCGCCCCCAGTGCCGCCGCCCCCGGCGCCATTGCCGGGTTCGGGGTGCTCGGGGGTCTGCGTCGGCAGGTTCGGGCGGTTGCCCGTACCGATCCGGCCGCCGATCGGCTTGGGGCCGGGCAGGTGCCGGCCAGGCCCCTCGTTGCTGTGCGGCCGCCGGGTGCGGGAAGCCGGTCCTCCGTCGCCGCGCATCCCGATGTTCAGCATCTCGTTGAGAGCATTGAGTGGGTTGTACGAATTGCGGCTCTTGGGGACTGACGACCCCATCGGGCGCATCGCCTTCCGTAGTATGTCCAAACCGGAGAGCAGCGCCTTTCGGGCGTCGAGCAGCTCCGGACTGGGGGTTGGTTGGAACCATGCGCCGGCGTCGTCGCCGGCGAGGTCGAATGACGTCACCGCACCTCCTCCGCGGGCCCGTAGGGCAGCCGCGTTCGGGCCGGGGTCGGCAAGAGCCAGATCCGACTTAAGCCCACGAGGGGGAGAAGCGCTGCGCTACCGGGCAAAGCGGCCTCCTCTAGATGAGGGGTGTCGATCCAGCCCTAAACCGGGTGGTCCGACTCAGCGATAATAGGGCGTTATTCAGCGGCGCGTACCGAGTCCGTTACACAGAGCCGAAGTATTTCTGACGCCTCTGGGTGACGGTCGCACATACTGTCCGTTCCGAGTCGGCCGACACGCCGCGCAAAAACGGCTAACACGCCGATTAGGTACGACACGCTGGGGTGAAATGCGGGACTTTGGTGGGTTCCTCACCCCGTTGTACCCGGAGGCAGCTTCCCGGTACGCCCGGCGCGCCGCTTGACCGCACGGCGATTGAGCGCTGCCCAGCCGGGCGCGGTATGCGAGACTCAGCCACCGTGCGAGACACAGCCACCGTGGGATACCCACGAAACCTTGCCGACCTCGTCCGTGACGCCGCCGCGGCGCACCCCGACCAGGTGGCGTTGATCTGGCAGCACCAGCAGTTGAGCTGGGCGGAGTTGGAGCACCAGGTGGCCGCGCTGGCGGCCGGGCTGGGCGCACTGCGGTTATCGGCGGCCGACGGGTACCCGGCACGGGTGGCGGTGGCGCTGGCGAACGTACCGGAGTTCGCGAGCGCGTACTTCGCGATCCTGCGGGCCGGGCTGGTGGCGGTACCGGTGAATCCCGGGTACACGCCGCGCGAGCTGGGCCAGATCCTGCGGGACAGTGGCGCGGCCGTACTGATCGGCAACGCCGGTACCCTCGCCAATGCCGTGGAGTCCGGTGCCGCACCTGCCCACCGGTACCTCGTCGGTACGGGTGAAGTGGTTGGCGCACAGCCGTTCGCTGCACTCGCCATCGAAGGGGAGCAGACCGGCGGGGACCAGCCGGAGCTAGAGCGCACCGGCGACAGCGACGGCGGATTGGCACTGCTGATCTACACGAGCGGTACCGAGGGCGATCCGAAGGGCGCCATGCTCACCCACGGCGCGCTGCTGGCCAACCACGAACAGATCGCCGCCATCGAGCCACCGCCCCTCGGCCCGGACGACGTACTGCTGCTGAGCCTGCCGCTGTTCCACGCCTACGGCCTCAACTCCGGGCTCGGTGCGCTGGCCTACCACGGCGCCACGGCGGTGCTCGTCGAGCGCTTCGACCCGGCGGAGACCGCGCGCCTGGTGGCGGTACACGAGGTGACCGTGGTGGTCGGCGTACCCACGATGTATGTCGCCTGGTCCCTGCTCCCCGACCTCGGCGAGAACTTCGCCAGCGTGCGGGTCGCGATCAGCGGCGCGGCGCCGCTCGACCCGGCCGCCGCGCGCCGCTTCCTGGACGCGACCCGGCACCCGATCTTCGAGGGGTACGGCCTGACCGAAACCGCTCCGGTCCTCACCTCGGCGCTGGCGTCACCGACGCCGAAGGTCGGCTCGATCGGCCGGCCGATCCCCGGGGTGACGCTGAAGCTCGTCGACGCCAGCGGTGGCGAGCAGGAGTGGCACGCCGACGACTTCGACGACGACGCGTCCGGCTCGCCCGGTACCGACCCCGGCGAGATCCTCGCCCGGGGCGCCAACCTGTTCAGCGGGTACTGGCCGGACGGCCGGGACGGACCGGACGAGGACGGCTGGTGGGCCACCGGGGACGTGGCGTACGCCGACGCCGACGGCGACCTGTTCCTGGTCGACCGGCTGCGTGAACTGATCCTGGTGAGCGGCTTCAACGTGTACCCGCTGGAGGTGGAGCAGGTACTCACCCAGCACCCGGCCGTGGCCGAGGCGGCGGTACTGGGCATGCCGCACCCGTACACCGGGCAGACGGTGAAGGCGTTCGTGGTGACCGTCGCGCCGGTGACCGTCGAGGAGCTGCTCGCCCACTGCGAACGCAACCTGGCCCGGTTCAAGTGCCCGACGGCGGTGGAGTTCCGTACCTCGCTGCCGCACTCGGCCACCGGCAAGGTCCGCAAGGCCGCCCTGCGAACCGACTTGCCGGGCCTGGATCCGGTCGTCCCCGCGGAGACCGTGGAGCCAGCCGATGGGTGAGCCGCGCATCACGCTGTTGACCCGGCCGGGCTGCCACCTGTGTGAGGTGGCCAAGGAGGCGCTGGCGCGGATCGGCGAACCGTGGACCGAGGTGGACATCGAGAGCGATCCGGAGCTGGACGCCGAGTACGGCGACCGGATCCCGGTGGTACTGCTGGATGGTAGGGAGCACGGGTACTGGCGGGTGGAGGAGGAGCGGCTACGCCGGGACCTTTCCGCGCCCTGATCCACTCCTGGGTGGACCGAAGCGCCGGTTAGGGTGGGCGCGTGCATCTGGTGTGGGACTGGAACGGGACCCTGATCGACGACCTGTCGCTCGTGGTGGCGGCGACCAACGCGTCACTGGCGAGCATCGGCGGCCCGAGTGTCACCGCCGAGGAGCACCGCCGTGACTTCCACCGGCCGGTCGCCAGCTACTACGCGCAGGTACTCGGGCGCGCGCTCGACGACGAGGAGTTCCGCAAGCTCGACGCGGCTTTCCACGTGGCCTACGCCGAGCTGGTACCGGCCTGCCCGCTGTCCCCGGGGGCGCTGGACGCGCTGCGCGGCTGGGCGGGTACCCAGTCGCTGCTGTCCATGTGGTTCCACGACGAACTGGTCCCGTGCGTCGAGGGGTACGGGCTGACCGGGTACTTCAAGCGCATCGACGGGCAGGTCCTGGCGCCCGCCGGCATCGGTGGTGGCGCCAAGGCACCGCACCTGGTCCGGCACCTGGCCGCGCAGGGACTCACCGGCCCCGACTGCGTACTGGTCGGCGACTCGGTGGACGATGCCGAAGCGGCTGCCAGCGTGGGCGCCCGGGTGGTGCTCTACTCCGGCGGCTTCACCGACCACCCACGCCTGGCCGCCACCGGGTACCCGGTGACCACCAGCCTGGCCGACGCAGTGGCCCTGGCCGCCCGCCTCTGAAACTGGCTATCCCCGGAGGTAGGCCAGCACAGCCAGGACGCGCCGGTGCTGCTCCTCGTCGGGCGGCAGGTCGAGCTTGGTGAAGATGCTGCGCACGTGCTTCTCCACGGCACCTTCGCTGACCACGAGCGAACGGGCGATGGAGGTGTTCGAGCGCCCCTCCGCCATCAGGCCGAGTACCTCCCGCTCGCGCGCGGTGAGGCCGTGGATCGGGTCGGGACCGCGCCGTACCACCAACTGGGCCACCACCTCAGGGTCGAGCACCGTACCGCCGCCGGCCACCCGGCAGAGCGCGTCGAGAAAGTCGGTGATGTCGGCCACCCGGTCCTTGAGCAGGTATCCGATGCCACCGCGCCGGTCGGCCAGCAGGTCGTCGGCGTACGAGACCTCCACGTACTGGGAGAGCACCAGGATCGGGGTGCGGGGTACCAGCTTGCGGGCCTGGACAGCCGCCCGTAGCCCCTCGTCGGTGTGCGACGGCGGCATCCGGACGTCCACGATGGACACGTCGGGGCGGTGCTCGACGATCGCCTCCACCAGGGTCGGCCCGTCGCCGACCGCGGCCACCACGTCGTGCCCGCTCTCGGCCAGCAGCCGGACGAGGCCCTCGCGTAGTAGTACAGCGTCGTCGGCGATGACTATCCGCATGGCAGCTCCGCTCGGATCAGGGTTGGCCCGCCGGTCGGGCTGGTGATCTGCAGTTGCCCGCCGGAGGCGCGTACCCGGTCGGCGAGCCCGGCCAGGCCGTGCCCCTTGGCGACGCTGGCTCCGCCGAGCCCGTTGTCCTCGATGCTCACCGCGAGCCGCTTCCCGGTCAGTACCAGCGTCACCGCGCTGGATCGGGCGTGGCTGTGCTTGGCGACGTTGGTCAGCGCCTCGGCGACGACGAAGTACGCGGTGTTCTCCACGATCGGGGCGAGCCGCCCGACGTCCGGGTCGACCCGCAGGTTCACCGGCACGGTACAGCGTCCGGCCAGCGCGGCGAGCGCACTGGGCAGTCCCCGGTCGGCGAGTACCGGCGGTGCGATGCCCCGGGACAGCGCCCGCAGCTCGTCCAGCGTCTCGCGGGTCTGGGCGAGCGCCTCGTCGATGGTGATCCGGGCGGCGGCCGGGTCGGAGTCCAGTTGCTGGCGGGCCCGGCCGAGATCCATCGCGAGGCGTACCAGTCGCTGTTGTGGTCCGTCGTGGATGTCCCGCTCCAGCCGGCGCAGCGCGGTGGCCTCGGCGGCGACGGCGGCGGTGCGCTGCTCGTCCAGGTCGGTGATCCGCTCCTGTACCTCGGCCACCCCGCAGAGCAGCGCCCGGCCGATGTTCGCCGAGACCGAGGCGAAGATCCGGGCGATCAGCGGCAGGGTGATCAGGAAGGCCGCGCCGACGAGGGTGTACAGCGTGATCCGGGCGGCCTGCGTGTCGGAGAGGCCGAGCAGCTGGTTGAGGTCCTTGTTGTCGGGGCGGCGCGGGATCGCCCAGTCCCAGGCCGCGTAGGTGACTCCGCCCACAGCCACCGCCCACCAGGCCACCACGAAGACGAAGCCGATGGTGGCGAAGATCCAGCCGAGGCAGGCGTGCATCAGGTCAAGCCAGGGCTGGCCGTCGCGTACCGGTGTGGAGACCCGGTTCCAGAAGCCGGCCGTGGGGTCGGGGCGGCGGTACTTGGGGCGGGGCGCCGGCCGGCGCAGTACGACCGGGAGGCGTACCCGCTCGAGGTCGGCGAAGCCGCGGGCCAGGTAGAGCGAGCCGACCATGATCGGGATGCCGATCACGATGATGGCGGTACCCACGCCGAGCCAGAAGACCGCGAAGGAGAGGCTGAAGGCGACCAGGCTGATCGGAAACCCGACGATCAGGTACATACTGTCCGCGCCGAGCTGACGCAGCAGTCTGGAGGCTGCGTTGCCAGGCAGGGGCGTGCTGATCGTTGTCGTCATGTCCTCGACCGTACGAAGCGGGACCGGGCCGGCCCATCCCGCGCGCCGGTCTCTTCAGGGTAGGGCCAGCACTACTCCGGCCGTTGCCCGCGGGGCGGTCGCCTCTGGAGTCGGATCATTCGGGCAGCGGGCGGCGGCGCGTCATCTCGGCTCGGTGGTCCGACAAGTCGGAATTGAGGAATAATCGCGGAGCGGCCGGCGGACGCCGGACGTCCAAGATCACGATTTGTGCACGGCTTCACAAGCGCATACGCTGTCCTGGCGGCAGCCCTTTTAGCACACCACGCCGGTGTGCGCTGGTCCAGGCCAGTGCCAATCTTGGAGGACAGCCGCCGTGGGCCCGGCCAGCCGGATTCACGGCTAACCACCCAGGTTCTGGATGGCCACCCCAGATCCATGGAGGGTCAGCCGGATCCAGGGGTGGCCAGCCGGAACTACGGATATCCGGCCGGATGTGCGGATATCGGAAACGTGCGGTAGCAGCCGCCACCCTCGGGGTCGCCGACTCCGGGTAGGCCAACCAGGCGTCGTATCACGGAGTCACATGAGTCAGCAGCCCAGTGAGCACGGTCCAGCCGGTGTTCCGGACTTTCCGGATCTTCCGGAAGCGACCGTCGCTCGACTGCCGGAGTACCTCCGGGCGCTGCACGCCATCGCCGATACCGGCGTCGACGTGGTATCCAGTGAGGACCTGGCCGCACAGGCCGGCGTCAACTCGGCAAAGCTCCGCAAGGACCTGTCCTACCTGCGCTCCAACGGCACCCGTGGCGTCGGGTACGACATCGGGCAGCTCACCGTCAAGATCGAGCACGTACTCGGGCTGCACACGCACCGGGCGGTAGCCCTGGTCGGCGTGGGTAATCTCGGTCACGCGCTGGCCGGGTACGGCGGCTTCGGCTCCCGTGGCTTCCACATCGCCGCGCTCTTCGACGCCGATCCACGCCGGGTCGGCGAACGGATCAACGGCATGGTCGTCCACCACGTCGACCACCTGGCCGCCGTCGTCGCCAAGGAGCAG
The DNA here is from genome assembly GCA_963850915.1 of uncultured Actinomycetota bacterium. Taxonomy (GTDB): domain Bacteria; phylum Actinomycetota; class Actinomycetes; order Mycobacteriales; family Micromonosporaceae; genus CAVTWH01. Next base: position 75,276 of record CAWKND010000012.1, on the reverse strand, counting down.
ATCGCCATCGCGGTGATCGCCACCCCGGCACACGCCGCGCAGCGGGTCGCCGAGGCGCTGGTCACCTGCGGCGTCACCAGCATCCTGAACTTCGCCCCGTGTGTGCTGTCCGTCCCGGAGAACGTCGACGTACGCAAGGTGGACCTCGCCATCGAGCTGCAGATCCTCTCCTTCCACGAGCACCGCAAGGCCAGCCTCACCGCCCTGCCCCGCAATATCAGCCCGGGGGCGGTGAACCAGTGAGCCTGCTCGTCATCGGGGTCACCCACCGCAGCGCGCCGGTCGCGGTACTGGAGTCGCTGGCCGTACCGGCCGAGCAGGTACCAGACCTTCTCGGCGAACTGCTCCGCCAGGCGTACGTCCGGGAGGCGCTGGTCCTCTCCACCTGCAACCGGGTGGAGGTCTACGCCGAGGTGAGCGCCTTCCACGGCGGCCTCACCGACGTCGGGGCGGTACTCGCCCGCCGGGCCGGCCTACCGCCACCCGCGCTGGCCAGCCACCTGACCGTGCACTACGAGGCGGATGCTGTCCGGCACGCCTTCGAGGTGGCCTGTGGCCTGGACTCGATGGTGATCGGCGAGGCACAGATCCTCGGCCAGCTGCGCGAGGCGTACGCCCTGGCCAGCGAGGCAGACGCGGCCGGCCGGCAGCTGCACGAGCTGATGCAGCAGGCGCTGCGGGTCGGCAAGCGGGCGCACACCGAGACCGGCATCGACCGGGCCGGGCAGAGCGTCGTCTCCGCCGCCCTCGGCCTCACCGGCCTGCTGCCCGCCAGTCCCGCCGCGCTCGCGGAGGACAACACCAGCCTGCGGGCGCTGGTGGTGGGCGCCGGCTCGATGGGCGCGCTGGCCCTGGCCACGCTGCGCCGCGCCGGGATCACCGAACTCTTCGTGACCAACCGCACCGCCGGCCGGGCACAGCGCCTCGCCGAGCTGTACGACGCGCAGGCCGTACCGATCGGCAAGCTGGCTGCCGCGGTGGCGGGCGTGGACCTGGTGGTCTGTGCCACCGCCTCGACCGGACAGGTACTCGGCACCGAGCTGGTGGGCGACCGGAGTACCCGTCCGCTGCACGTGGTCGACCTGGCCGTACCCCGTGACGTGGCGCCTGAGGTCGGTGCGCTGCCCGGGGTGGACCTGATCGACCTGGAGCGGCTCGGCCACGAGCTGACCGACCCGACCGGGCTGCTCGCCGACCGGCTGGCCGTTGAGGAGATCGTCGCCGCCGAGGTGGAGAGCTTCCTCACCTGGCTGCGCGGCGGCGATGTGGCACCCACGGTTGCCGCGCTGCGCGCCCGCGCCGACGAGCTGGTGGCGGGGGAGTTGGGGCGGCTGGTACAGCGCCGGCCCGAGCTGACCGACGAGCAGCGCGCCGAGGTGGCGTACGCGGTGCACCGGATCGTCCAGCGGCTGCTGCACGCGCCGACCGTACGCGCCCGCGAGCTGGCCGCCGGTCCTGGTGGGGACCGGTACGCCGAGCTGGTACGCGAGCTGTTCGACCTGGAGATCCCGACCGCGCAGCGAGCCGGCGACGTACCGGAGGTGGACGGATGAGCATCCGACTCGGCACCCGGGGCAGCGCGCTCGCCCGCGCCCAGTCCGGCCTGGTGGCCGACGCGATCACCAGGGTCAGCGGCGAAGCCGTCGAGCTGGTGGAGATCGTCACGTCGGGCGACCGGAGCAGCGCGCCGATCCCGCAGCTGGGCGTGGGCGTCTTCGTCTCCGCACTGCGCGACGCGCTGGACGACGGGCGCATCGACGTTGCCGTTCACTCGTACAAGGACCTGCCGACGGCGCAGCCGGAGCAGCTGGTGATCGCGGCCATCCCGGAGCGGGAGGACCCGCGGGACGCGCTCGTGGCCCGGGACGGGCTGACCCTCTCCGAGCTGCCCGACGGTTCCCGCGTCGGTACCGGCTCGGTGCGCCGCATCGCCCAACTGCACGCGCTCGGGCTGCCGCTGGTGCCGGTACCCATCCGGGGGAACGTCGACACCCGACTGCGCCGGGTCGCCGACGGTGAACTCGACGCGGTCATCCTGGCGCGGGCCGGTCTGGTCCGGCTCGGCCGGGCCGACGCGATCACCGAGATCCTCGACCCGCTGCTGATGCTGCCCGCGCCCGCCCAGGGCGCGCTGGCCGTCGAGTGCCGCGTCGCGGATGCCCGGCTGGCCAAGCTGCTCGGCACGCTCGACCACGCCGGCTCGCGGGCCGCGGTCGCGGCCGAGCGGGCACTGCTGGCCACCCTGGAGGCGGGCTGCTCAGCCCCCGTCGCCGGGTATGCGATCGAGGCTGAGGACGAAGACGGAGATCTGGAGATCTACCTGCGCGGTGCGGTTTACAGTCCGGATGGATCGCGGTCCATCCGGTTGAGCCGCACCGGAACGCTCGCCGACGCCGCGCAGATCGGCCGCCTGCTGGCTGCCGACCTGCTCGACGAAGGTGCCGCTGATCTGATCGCGCCGAGCCCCGATGGCGAAGGCGCAGTGCAACTGGGAGTGCAAGCATGACCCGCGCCCGTAAGTCCACCGGCCACATCAGCTTCGTCGGGGCGGGCCCCGGCGACCCGGGTCTGCTGACCCGGCGCGCGTACGACGCGCTGACCACGGCCGACCACATCGTCTACGACCGCAGCGTGCCCGAGTCGCTGCTGACGACCGTTCGCGAGCTCTCCGCCGCCGCAGTCGAGGGGGGTGAGCGGCCGGAGGAGGCACAGTTCTCGCCGGCCGAAGGCGCCCCCGGTGACGTGGCGAAGGTACTGCTCTCGGCGGCCCGCTCCGGGCTGCACGCGCTGCACCTGGTGGCCGGCGACCCGTTCGGGCACGAGTCGGTCGTCAAGGAGGTGCAGTCGGTCGCGCGGACAGCGGTGCCGTTCGAGGTGGTACCCGGCATCGGGCAGGCCGCCGGGGTGGCCACCTACGCGGGCGTACCGCTGACCGGCGTGCGCTCCGCGGTCGACGTCGACGACGTGACCGCGGTCGACTTCGAGGCGCTCGCCTCCGCGCTGCACCGGGGTTCGGTGGCGGTCGCGGTGGACGCCGGTGACCTCGGCGCTGTCCGGGACGGGCTGCTGGCGGCCGGTGTCGAGCCGGGTACGGCGGTCGCGGTGACCGGCGACGGGACCGGCGAGACGCAGTACACCTCGTCCACCACTGTGGACAGCGTGGTCGCCGCGTCGCTGGGCTTCTCCGGTCGGGTGGTCGTCACGCTCGGCACCGGGGTACCGCACCGGGACAAGCTCTCCTGGTGGGAGAACCGGCCGCTGTACGGCTGGCGGGTACTGGTGCCGCGTACCAAGGAGCAGGCCGGCGCGATGAGCGAGCGGCTGCGCGCGTACGGGGCGATTCCGTGCGAGGTACCGACGATCGCGGTCGAGCCGCCCCGTACGCCGGCCCAGATGGAGCGGGCGATCAAGGGTCTGGTCGACGGCCGGTACGCCTGGGTGGTCTTCACCTCGGTCAACGCGGTACGCGCGGTGTGGGAGAAGTTCGGCGAGCACGGCCTGGACGCCCGGCACTTCGGTGGCGTCAAGATCGCGTGTATCGGTGAGGCGACCGCTGAGGCGGTGCGCTCGTTCGGCATCAACCCGGAGCTGATTCCGCTGGGCGAGCAGTCGTCCGAGGGGCTGATCTCCGAGTTCTCGCCGCACGACGAGGTACTCGACCCGGTCGGCCGGGTACTCCTGCCGCGCGCCGACATCGCCACCGAGACGCTCGCCGCCGGCCTCACCGAGCTGGGCTGGGAGGTGGACGACGTGACCGCCTACCGGACCGTCCGGGCCGCCCCGCCGCCCGAGGACATCCGCAACTCGATCAAGCAGGGCGGCTTCGACGCCGTGCTGTTCACCTCCTCCTCCACGGTGCGCAACCTGGTCGGCATCGCCGGCAAGCCGCACACCCGCACGGTGGTCGCGGTGATCGGCCCGAAGTCCGCCGAGACGGCCGCCGAGTTCGGGCTGCGGGTGGACGTACAGCCGCAGCACGCGTCGGTCGCCGATCTGGTGGAGGCGCTCGCCGCGTACGCCGTCGAGCTGCGCGAGAAGCTCGCCGCGATGCCGGCCAAGCAGCGTCGCGGCTCCAAGATCCAAGGCCCGACGGCGCTGCGTTACCGCTGAGGCCGCACCGGGGTTGCGCTTCGCGCGCGACCCCGGGTCCGGTTCGGGGAGGAAGTCATGAGCTATCCACTGGTACGGCCACGGCGGTTGCGCAGCACACCGGCCCTGCGCCGGCTGGTCAGCGAGACGACGCTCGAGCCACGCCAGCTCATCCTGCCGATGTTCGTCCGCGAGGGGCTCACCGACCCGCGCCCGATCAAGTCGATGCCGGGCGTCATGCAGCACTCCCGCGAGTCGCTGCGCAAGGCGGCGGTCGAGGCGGTCGAGGCGGGCGTCGGCGGCCTGATGCTTTTCGGGGTACCCGCGGCGCACGATCCGCAGGGCTCCGCCGGCGTCGACCCGGACGGCATCCTCAACGTGGCCATCCGTGACGTGGTCAGCGAGGTCGGCGACGCCACCGTGGTGATGAGCGACCTGTGCCTGGACGAGTTCACCTCGCACGGGCACTGCGGCGTCCTCGCGCCGGACGGATCGGTGGACAACGACGCGACGCTCGCCGTGTACGCCGAGATGGCGGTGGCCCAGGCGGCGGCCGGGGTACACATGGTGGGGCCGTCGGGGATGATGGACGGCCAGGTCGGCGTGGTCCGCAAGGCACTGGACTCGGCCGGGTACCAGGACGTCACGATCCTCGCCTACGCGGTGAAGTACGCCTCCGCCTTCTACGGCCCGTTCCGCGAGGCCGTGGAGTCACAGCTGCAGGGCGACCGGCGCACGTACCAGCAGGACCCGGGCAACATCCGGGAGGCGCTGCGCGAAGTGGCGCTGGACGTGGCCGAGGGCGCCGACCTGGTGATGGTCAAGCCGGCCCTGCCCTACCTGGACGTACTCGCGGCGGTGGCGTCCAGCGTGGACATTCCCGTTGCCGCGTACCAGATCTCCGGCGAGTACGCGATGGTCGAGGCGGCCGCCGCGAACGGTTGGCTGGACCGGGACCGGGCAATCCTGGAGACGCTCACCTCGATCCGCCGGGCCGGCGCGCAGGCCATCCTCACCTACTGGGCCGTCGAAGCCGCCCACCGCCTCTGCCGCGCGTTAGCCACCGGCCACCGACTAGTCGCTGAGGCGGCGGGCGAGGTCGGCGACTTCGACCTCGTACTCCATCCAGCGCCGGTCGGGCTGGAAACCCAGCTCCGCGTTGACCTTCAGCAGCGGCTCGTTCTCGTACGCGTTCCAGGTCTGTACTTCCAGCAGCTGTGGCTCGGCGGAGCGCAGCTCGAAGAGCATCCGTGCCTTCAGTGCCCGGCCCAGCCCGTATCCCCGGTGTGCCGGGACGATCACCGTGTCGTACTGGTCGGCGCGGCTGGGCCGCTGCGCGGGTATGACCACTTCGGTCAGCCCGGCGACCTTTCCGGTCTGCTCGTGGATGCCCAGCACGATGTAGGGCTTCAGGCCGCGCGCGTGCAGCGTGCCGATGCTGGCCCGCAGCCGCTCGGCATCGTAGGAGCTGGGTCGCAGCTCCAGGTCGCCCGGGTCGTAGTGGCCGCGGGTGACCTCCTTGGCTTCGGCATATTCCTCGTAGAGCTCCTCGGGCGGGCCGCCGGGGTAGTACTCCAGGCGGTAGCCGGAGCCGACGCCGTGTGCCATCCGGTCGAGCCGCTGCCAGTCGACGGTGCTCATGTTGAGTACGTTGCGGATCTCCACAAACGCGCAGCGGAAGCCGAGCGATTCGTAGAAGGCGACCGCGGGGGTGTCCCCGATGACTTCGACGCCGAGCGACATGAAGCCCTCGGCGAAGGCCCGCCGGGTGGCCGCGGCGACCAGTTCGCGGCCGATCCCCTTGCGCCGGGCGTCCGGGTGGACCGTGACCTCCAGTACGCCGATGTCGTCGAGCAGCAGGATGCTCGCGTGGCCGAGGGTCTCCTCGCCGTGTGCTGTGCCGCCGGGCGTGGACTCGGCGACCCAGGAGATCCGCCGTTCACCGGGCATCGTGATGGCCAGGTACTCCCGGAAGGAGTCGAGCCGCCACGGCGGATCGTCCGGCAGATCGACGGTGACCGCGGCGTTCAACGTGGCCAGGACGGATTCGACCGCTGCGGACGGTGCGGTGCGGGGATCCCACTCGCGAACCATCACCTGTCTAGCTTGCCGACAAACAGGGTGCAGCGGAAGTAGCTGTGCAGCGAATCTTCACGCTCGGGGCAAACCAGGTGACGGTCGGTCACAGCCCGTCAGGTACCGCTGCCTGGGGTGCCGGTCGCTGTGTGGCTGAGCTTGCCGTACTGGTCAGCGGCGTTGAGTACGCTCTGGGCGTAGGCCGGTACCCCGTTGTAGGCGAGGATCGCGGCCCACCAGGTGGCCGGATCGGTGAGGTTGCGACCGCCGGCGCACAGGTAGTTGCCGGCCGCGAGTGCCGCGTCGTTGAGGTCGGACGGGTCGCGGATCCCGTCGCCGTCCCCGTCGGCCTGGTAGGTCTCCCAGGTGGACGGCAGGAACTGCATCGGCCCGATGGCCCGGTCGTAGGTGGCGTCGCCGTCGAGGTGGCCGAGGTCGGTGTCGCGGACGAGCGTCCGACCACCGGTACCGTCCAGTGCCGGCCCGATGATCTTCGGAGTCACCACCCCGTTGGCCTGCAGGGTCGCCCCGTTGGCCGTACCGTGCCCGGACTCGACTTTGCCGATGCCGGCGAGTGTTGTCCAGCTCAGGTGGCAGCCGGGGTTGGTCAGCGCCAGGCTGAGCTGGGCGTAGCCGTACGCCTTCAGCGCCGGTACGGAGATGCCGACCGTCGGGCTCAGTGGCGTCGCCCAGGTGGTCAGGCCGTCGACGGGGCGCGGCTGGTCCGCCGCCGGCGGGGTCGGCGTGGGCAGGTCGTTACCCGGCTCGGGTACCTGGTCGCTGCTGACCGGGCTGGGCACCGTCGACGGCTGCGGCTGGGCGACCGGCAGCGCCCGGCGGTGGCTGAGCGCCTGCGCGGTCGCGCCGGCTCCGGCCACCAGCGCCACGACCACGAGCAACGTCAGGAGCGGAACCACGAAACCACCGACGGGGGTACGCCGCCAGGCCGATAACCGCCACACCGACTGCACGCCACCCATGGCGACGCCGGTGACCCCGCGTCCCAGCGCACCGGCCGCCCGGCGGTGCAGCCCGTGCCGCCGCCCGCTGGCGTGCCGACCCTTCGCGGGTACCCCCGTGGTCGGCATGATTTTCGTGTCGGAGACCGCAGCCATCGGTGCGGTCGCCGGCTGCGCAGCGACCCTCGGGTCTGCTGATGGCGGAGTCGCGGTCGAGTCGGTGCCGTCGTCGGCGTGCTTCGGCGCGGCGGCCGCGTTCCCGGTGAGCCGCGCAGTTTTCGCGCCACCGGCCGCCGCCGTCTGGGCTTCTGCCGGCTGGCGCTCGAAGCCGCCGCCCTCGGGCCGCGTGCCGCGGTGGCCGGCGGTCGCATCAGTGCTGGACGCCGGCTTCGCGTCGTCCGGCCCGGCTGCCGGTTTGGCGTGCCGGGGCGGTTTGGCCGGCGTGCGGCCACGGGACGGGGTGTCCGGCGCGGCCGGCCGCGGCCGGGGTACCGCGCCGGTGCTCGACTGCGGGCGCTGTTCGGTGGTGTCCTCCGCGGTCACGCCCGGAAGTATCCCACTGCCGGCTGTCAGCGTGCTGCCGCGCCGCCTCCGGTGCACGTATCCTGGCCGCATGCCCCGCTACGAGTACCGCTGCCGCGCCTGCGGCGACACCTTCGAAGTGAACCGGCCGATGAGCGCCTCCGCCGACCCTGCCGCCTGCCCCGGCGGGCACGACGACACCGTCAAGCTGCTCTCCACGGTTGCCGTGGCCGGACTGGTCGGCGGGCGTAGCGGCGGTGCCCCCGCACCGGCGCCGAGTGCCGGTGGCGGCTGCTGCGGTGGCGGCTGCTGCTCGTAGCCGCCGGTCTGCCAACAGCCCGGTCTGGGTGCCGGCCGATCTGGTGGCCGCGCACCGGCCGCACGGTCTGGTCTGATCGGCCGGTTCAGCACTGCCAGGTACTGAGCTGGGGGTCGCCCTTCGTGCCCGGTATCCGAGTGTTCGCGATGACGAGTCCACTGCCACTCATCCCGATTCCGTCCAGCTCCTTGCCGGCGAGCGGGAGCTGTCGCACCGTGCTCCCCTGCACGAGTACGGGTGCGTCGGTGCCTGGTAGCTGCTGGTCGTCCCGGAAGCCCAGGACCAGACCGGATGCCGTGACGGCGACGCCCATGGTGATCTGGGGTAGCTCGACGAACTGGCCGGTCCGCAGGTTCCACAGCACAGGGACGACGTCGGGCTTATCCGCCGGTAGGGGCGCAGTGGGTGGCGTCGCGTACCGAACCAACTCACCCAACACCCAGTCGCCCTGTACGGCGTAGGCACGGGCCCGGTACCAGCCGGCCGGCTCGCTCAGCCGGGTGCCGTGTCCCTTTGCGTCCCACCGGTATGCCCACCTGTCGGACAGGGTGCCGATCAGGGTTCCGTCGTCGGCAATCCCTTTGACCTCGGCGTCCTTGGGGAGTGGTAGCACCTGGCCGGTGTGCGCGCCGGCCGGCCACAGGAGCGTTCTCGTCCCGCCGTGGTTGTCGGCACCGACCGCCACGATGTCCCCGCGCTCGTTCATCACAGGGTCGATGAACTGCGTCCAGGTCGTCCCGGCCGGTCCGGTGAGCTGATAGGAGCCGGAGCTGTTGTAGACCCGCAGGCTCTGGGCGAAGTTGCTCAGCTCGTCGTCGACCAGGACAACGCCCGCGGAGTTGACCTCCATCACGCTGCCGAACTCGTCACCCAGTACCTGGGGTATCCCGTCTGTCCACAGGACCGGCCGCTGACCGACGGGTAGGTACCCGGAACCGCCCACGTACCGGCCGTTCGGGCTGACCGCGCTGAGCGTGAGGTGCCCGCCGGGAGGGACGGCCAGTTCGCTGTACCGACACTCGCCGGGCTTGGTGGCCGGCGGAGAGGCGTTGTCCGGACTCGGTGTCACGGCCGGGGGGAGCGGGGCGTTCCCGTCGTGCCGGGCCAGTCCGGCCGGGCCGACCAGCACCGCCACCACGGCCACCACCAGCGCCGCGACGCCACCGGCCGCGGTCAGCCGGCGCTGGCGTACCTTGCGCCGGCCGGCGTGCAGCAGCCCGTCCACGCCCAGCCGGGTCGGGGGTACGGGCGCCTGGTTCAGGAGCGCGCGCACATCTTCGTCAGCGAGCACTGGTACCTCCCGGGGTGATCGTCTGTGCGTCGCCCAGCGCGGTGCGCAGCGCGACGAGGCCGCGGGCACACTGGCTTTTCACGGTGCCGGTGGAGCAGCCCAGGGCGGCGGCGGTGTCCTCGACCGACAGGTCCTCGAAGTAACGCAGCACGATGACCGCGCGCTGGCCGGGTGGTATCCGGCGGAGGGCGGCCACCACCGTGTCCCGCTCGTCGACGCCATCCGGCGGTGCGGTACCGCGCTCGGGCGGTTCGGCGTGCAGCTCCACTCGCGACCACGGGCGCCGCTTCTCGTCGACGAAGCGGTGCGTCATGATGCGGTGCACGTACCCGTCCAGGTTGTGCGCGCTGCTCGCCCGTCGCCAGTGGACGTACAGCGAGACCAGCGTGGCCTGTACCAGGTCGTCGGCCCGGTGCGCGTCACCGCACATGAGGTACGCGGTGCGGTGCAGCCGGGGCAGCCGGGCAGAGACGTACGCCGTGTACTCGCCATCCGTATCGGTACCCATCCGACCCCCCACACGCCGCGTCCCCGTCTCTCCTTCGGCGTATCCGGGGTGGCCAATGGTTGCATGCGCGTACCGGGAAACATGGCTCACCCGTACGGCCCGCGCGGATCGCACCGTTTGGCCGGGTACCCCCCTCGGCCGGTCGCCGACATCGGCCCTGCGGACGGCCGCGACCAGCCCGTTTCCCTGATATCGGAGATCCTCCACAGGGGAGATCATGAGGACCGACTTCCAGGGGGGCGGAGGTTCGGACGTGTCATCACCGGTCCGCCTGCCTCAGGGGCAGGTGACATTTCTCTTCACCGACATCGAGGGCTCCACCCGGTTGGCCCAGGTGCTCGGCGACGGCTACCGCGCGGTACTCACCGAGCACCGGCGGCTGCTGAACACAGCCCTGACCGCGGGGCGGGGTACCACCATCTCGGTCGAGGGCGACGCTCTCTTCGTGGTGTTCCCGGACGCCGCCGGCGCACTTGCCGCCTGTACCGCCGCGCAGCGCGCGCTGGCCGGGTACCCGTGGCCGAGCCCCGCTGCCCGTCCGCTGGTACGGATGGGGCTGCACACCGGGCCGGCGAGCCCGATCGGCAGCGAGTACACCAGTCCGGAGGTACACCGGGCGGCCCGGGTCGCCGCTGCCGCGCACGGTGGTCAGGTGCTCTGCTCGGCCGCCACCGCGCTCGCCGCCGGCCTGCCGCTGCACCCCGGTGGCTTGACCTCCGCCAGTCTGGCCGACGTTGGTGGCGGGCCGGAGAATGCCGGCTGGCTGCTCGATCTCGGGCTGCACCGGCTGCGCGGCTTCGACGGCCGGGAGCGGCTCTACCAGCTGGTCGACAGCGGACTGGCGCGCGACTTCCCGCGCCCGCGTACCCCGCAGGACGTCGCGCACAACCTGCCCGCCCCGGTGACCAGCTTCATCGGGCGTGATCGGGAGCGCGCCGAACTCGCCACCCACCTGAACGCGCAGCGCCTGGTCACCGTGGTGGGTACCGGCGGCGCGGGCAAGACCCGGCTGGCCGTCGAGCTCGCCGGTGAGCTGGTCGACCGGTACACCGACGGGGTGTGGTTTGTGGACCTGGCCGGGGTGGCCGAGCCCGGGCTGGTGGCCACCGCCGTCGCCGACGTACTCGGGCTGCGTCCGGAGCCGGGGCGCGAGGTACTGGAGACGCTGGTCGAGTACGTCGCCACCCGCCGGATGCTGCTGCTGCTGGACACCTGCGACGCGCACTCGCCGGCCGCCGCGGCGACGACCGGTGCGCTGCTGGCGGCGGGTGCCGGGGTGCGGGTACTGGCCACCAGCCGGGAGCCGCTCGGCCTGCCCGGCGAGCTGGTCTGGCGCATCCCGCCGCTGTCGCTGGCGCCGGCCGGGGACGGCCGACCCAGCGAGGCGGTACGTTTCCTGCTCAGCCGGGCCAGTGCGGCGCTCGGCGCGCGGGCCGGATTCGCCGAGGTCAAGCGCGGGCACCTGCATCCGGGTACGTTCCCGGCACCGCTTCCGGGCGGCCGGCCGCCGCGAGCCGGGGACCGGCCGGTCGTCACCTCCGGCAGCGCACCCTGGCCGGCCGGGATCGCCGCACTCGCCGCCGCCGCGGAGCGCGGCCTGGTCCGGGCTGCCAGTCGAGCCCCAGCGGGTACCGGTAAGCAGCCGCTCAGCGCTGCTCCGGAGGTACCCCCGGCCGTGGCTCCCACCATCGAGCCGGCGCCGCGCACTGCCGGCCGGACTGTCGACTCCGCCCAGTTCGACCTGGCCGAGTTGGCCCGGATCGCCGACCGGCTGGACGGGCTGCCACTCGCCATGGAGCTGGCCGCCGCGCGGCTGCGCATCCTTTCCCCGGCCCAGCTCGCGGCGCGACTCGACGACGTCATCGGTACCCTCGACGCCGGTCGCGGCAGCGCCGATCCGGCCGACCGGCACGCCACCCTGCACGCGACCGTCGACTGGTCGTACCGCACCCTCGGGCCCCGCTCCGGCCGGCTGCTGCGCTGGCTGTCGGTCTTCGCCGGCCGGGTCGACCTGGCGATGGTGGAGTGGCTGTTCGACGAGGATCCACTGGACCCGCTGGCCGTACTCGTGGACAAGTCACTGGTACAGGCGGAGCCGGGACCGGGTGGCATGACGTACCGGCTGCTCGACCCGATCCGCTCGTACGCCGGCCGGCTGCTGGTGGCGGCCGGGGAGGAGCGCTGGGTACGCGACCGGCACCTGGCCTGGGCCGGGTACCAGCTGGGCCAGGCGCAGCTGGGCGCCGACGGTACCCCCGCGATCCTGTCTCTCTACGCCATCGACCCGCTCGTCGCCGAACTGCGCGCCGGCCTGAGCTGGGCCAGCACCCGGGGCAGCGGGTTGGCCGGCATCGGCCTGGTGCTCGGCATGGACCAGTGGTGGCGCGAGCGTGGCCTGGCCCGCGAGGGCCGGCAGTGGCTCACCCGGCTCTACGACCGGCTGGCCGAGACCGGCGAGCAGATCTCCGACGCCGACCTGGCCGCCGTCTACCACCTGCACTCGCTCAACGCCGGCGCCGACGGTGACCACGAGGAGGAGCTGCGCTACTCGCAGCAGGCGGAGGCCGCCGCCCGATCAGCGCAGTCGCCCGGGCTGCTCGTCCGGGTACTCGCCGGGCGCGGTCCGGCCCTGTGTGACCTGGGCGAACGGGAAGAGGCCGAGCGCAGTTCGCTGGAGCTGATCGAGACCGCACAGCGCGCCGGGGCCGGCGCGGACGCGCTGTTCGCGGTGTACTGCCTGGCCCAGCTGCTGTGGCAGCGCGGCGCCCTGGACGAGGCGGCCGACGTACTCGCGCTGGCCCGCCCGATGGAGGCGGCCCGCCCCGCGGTACGCGGCCGGCGCACCGTGGACATGCTGCTCGGCATGGTGGCGCTGGAGCGGGGTGACCTGGTCGCCGCGCACGAGCACCTGGACGTCGCGCTGCGTTCGCGGATGGGGTACGGGTTCCACTCGCGCGCCTGCGAGACTGTGGCCGCGTTCGCGGTACGTTGCGCGGTCGGTGGCGAGCTGGTCACGGCGGCGCAGCTGTTCGGGGCGGCCGACGCGGTACGCGCCCGGCTGCGGCACAGCTCCGGCATGTACGCCAGCTACTGGACCACGCGACAGACCGCAGTCCGGGCGGCACTGGGTGACCGGGATTTCGACCACGCGTACGCCCAGGGCGCCGAGTTGACCCTGGAGGAGGCGACCGCACTGGCGCTCGCCGTCGAACACCCCGACCTGTCGGCCGGCTCCACCCGGTTCGCCGCCGCCTGAGCTGTTCTTCACCTGGCGGCGCCGGTCGCCGTGGTTGGCGGCGTCAGTTGCTGGTGCCGGCTGCCTGTGTCGGCTGCCTGTGCCGGCTGCCTGTGCTGGTGCCGGCTGCCTGGGGCGGCGGCGTTAGTTGCTGGCGGCGTCGGCTGAGGCGGCGGCGACGATCGCTTTCCATTCGGTGGCAACCTGGGTCAGCGGGCCGGCCTGTACCTGGCTGAACTTGGTCAACTCGGGGGCGAGCGCGGTCAGCGCGGCGACGTAGGCCGGCTGGCGGCAGGCCCGGTCGGCGGCGGCCGCCTTCGCCTCGGCCTTCGCGGCCGCGGTCCACTCTGCTCCGGCCGGCTGGGCAGCGGCCGCGTCCGGTGGGTACCCGGTGGCGATCCGGTCGGCCAACACCTTCGGGGTACCGGCGTCGGCGTACCCGGCTCGCGCCATGCACGCCGGGTACCCGCTCGTCAGCTGCTGGACCTGAGGCTGCGCCAGTAACCCGGCGATCATCGTGTCCAGCGCGGTCAGCAGTTGCGGCGCGGACGCGGGGCTCGCCTGGCCGGCGGCCGACCCGGCGGGCGGCTGGCACTTGGCCAGCTGGGCGGCGTACGTCGCCCGGTCGGCAGCGGGCATCGCGGCAACCTCGGGCGCCGGCTGCGGTACCTCGGCGGCCTGCAGGAGCAGCCGCTTGCCGACGCCGAGCTCCGTGCTGGAGAGGTGCGCCAGCCAGCCGTCGGTACCCCCGGGGTAGGCGACATCGGCGTCGCTCTCCCCCTCGTACCCGGTGCTGAACGGGGCCGGGTAGTAGGTCACCTTCGCGGCGGCCATGCACTGGGCGGTGGCGTCCCGGGTCACCTGGTAGGTGACCCGATCGGTGGCCAGCCGCTGCTGTACCCCGCCGGCGATGCTGCGGTAGAGGTCATCGAGGGCGACCACTGTGGCACCGGCGGCGTTGCCGGCTGCCGCGCCGGTGCTCCCCGACGGTGCCGGCGCCGGTGTACCGGTACAGCCGGCCAGGCCCAGCGCGCCGACCACGGCGACCACACCCAGCAGGCGGGCCAGACGGCGACCGCCGCCCGATCCCGGTGGGGTGGGGGCGGCGGTGGACCGGGAGAGGAGCGGCTGGTTCAGAGGATGGTCCAGGTGTCGCCGGCGCCGAGCAGGGCTTCCAGCTCGTCGTCGAGTTCCCGGGTGCGCCCCGCCTCGGCGGTGCGTACCTGCTCCTGTACCAGCTCGTCGTAGCTGGGCCGGATCACGTCCCGGAACACCCCGATCGGCGTGTGCCGCAGGTCGAGTGCCGGCAGCCGGGACAGCGCGAAGGCGTACGCCGGGTCGGTGACGTTCGCGTCGTGTACCAGGATGTCCCCGGGTGCTACCTCGGCTGTCGGCCGCACCTCCAGCCCGAACGAACCAGCCGGATGTACCACGCAGAACTGGCCCTGCGCTCCGAACGTGATCGGCTGCCCGTGCTCCAGCCGGATCAGGTAGTCGTCCCGGGTCTCCGGCTCCTTCAATGCCTCGAAGGCACCGTCGTTGAAGATGTTGCAGTTCTGGTAGATCTCGATGAACGCCGAGCCGGGGTGGTTGGCCGCGGCGCGCAGTACCGACTGCAGGTGCTTGCGGTCGGAGTCGATGGTACGGGCGACGAAGCTCGCCTCCGCCCCGAGCGCCAGCGACAGCGGGTTGAACGGCGAGTCGGCCGAGCCCACCGGGGTGGACTTGGTGATCTTGCCCAGCTCCGAGGTCGGCGAGTACTGCCCCTTGGTCAGCCCGTAGATCTTGTTGTTGAACATCATGATCTTGAGATTGACGTTCCGCCGCAGCGCGTGGATCAGGTGGTTGCCGCCGATGGAGAGCGCGTCACCGTCGCCGGTCACCACCCAGACCGACAGGTCCGGCCGGGACACCGACAGGCCGCTCGCGATGGCCGGCGCGCGGCCGTGGATCGAGTGCATGCCGTAGGTGTTCATGTAGTACGGGAAGCGCGAGGAGCAGCCGATCCCGGAGACGAAGACGATGTTCTCCCGGGGGATGTTCAGCTCCGGCATGAACGCCTGGACGGCCGCCAGGATCGCGTAGTCCCCACAGCCGGGGCACCAGCGCACCTCCTGGTCGGACTTGAAGTCCTTGGCGGAGAGGGCGAGCTTGACCGGCGTCTCAGGCATTCTTGACCACTTCCTCCAGTACCGTCTCCAGCTCACCGGAGGTGAACGGCAGGCCGCGTACCTGGTTGTAAGCGAGCGCGTCGACCAGGAACCGACCCCGGATGACCTGCGCCAACTGGCCCAGGTTCATCTCCGGGATGACCACCTTGTCGTATCCGGCGAGGACGGTGCCCAGGTTCTTCGGCATCGGGTTCAGGTGCCGCAGGTGTGCCTGGGCGATGGACATTCCCCGCTGGCGCAGTGCCCGGCAGGCGGCGCCGATCGGTCCGTAGGTGGAGCCCCAGCCGAGCACGAGTACGCGCGCGTCGCCGTCCGGGTCCTCGACGTCCAGGTCGGGTACCTCGATCGCCTCGATCCGGGCGGCCCGGGTACGCACCATGAAGTCGTGGTTGGCCGGGTCGTACGAGATGTCACCGGTCTTGTCGGCCTTCTCCAGCCCGCCGATGCGGTGCTCGAGTCCGGGCGTGCCCGGGACGGCCCACGGGCGGGCCAGCGTCTGCGGGTCACGCAGGTAGGGCAGGAACTGCCCGTCCGGCCCGTTCGGCTCGGTGGCGAACTCGACGTGCAGGTCGGGCAGCGTGGCCACGTCCGGTAGCAGCCAGGGTTCGGAGCCGTTGGCCACGTACCCGTCCGACAGCAGGATCACCGGCGTCCGGTAGGTCAGCGCGATCCGGGCCGCCTCGATCGCGGCGAAGAAGCAGTCGGACGGCGACTTCGGCGCGATCACCGCGACCGGCGCCTCACCGTGCCGGCCGAACAGCGCCATGTTCAGGTCGGCCTGCTCGGTCTTGGTCGGCAGGCCGGTGGACGGGCCGGCCCGCTGCACGTCGATGATGACCAGCGGCAGCTCGAGCGCCACGCCGAGGGAGATCGTCTCCGACTTCAGCGCCACACCCGGGCCGCTGGTCGAGGTGATCCCCAGCGCGCCGCCGTACGAGGCGCCGAGCGCGATCCCCACCGCGGCGATCTCGTCCTCGGCCTGGATCGTGGTGATCCCGAAGCGCTTGTGCTTGGACAGCTCGTGCAGCACGTCCGAGGCGGGCGTGATCGGGTAGGCGCCGAGCACCACGGGCAGCCCCGAGCGCACCTTCGCGGCCACGATGCCGAGCGCGAGCGCCTGGTTGCCGGTGATGTTGCGGTAGGTACCCGGCTTCATCTTGGCCGGCTTGACCTCGTACCGGACCGCGAAGTCCTCGGTCGTCTCGCCGAAGTTCCAGCCCGCCTTGAACGCCGCGATGTTGGCGCTGACCAGGATCGGCTTGCTGGCGAACTTGCGCTCCAGGAAGGCGATGGTCGACTCGTACGGGCGGGAGTAGAGCCAGGACAGCATGCCGAGGGCGAACATGTTCTTGGCCCGCTCGGCATCCTTCTTGGAGATGTCGAAGTCGGCGAGCGCCCCGACGGTCATGCTGGTGAGCCCGACCGGGTGCAGGATGTAGCTGTCGAGCGAACCGTCCTCCAGCGGGTTGGCGTCGTAGCCGACCTTGGCCAGGTTGCGCTTGGTGAACTCGTCGGTGTTGACGATGATCTCCGCGCCGGGGGACAGCTCCTTGATGTTCGCCTTTAGCGCCGCCGGGTTCATCGCGACGAGTACGTTCGGGCGCGTCACCCGGTGTCAGGATGTCGAAGTCGGCGAAGTGCACCTGGAAGCTGGAGACCCCGGGGAGGGTACCGGCGGGTGCGCGGATCTCGGCGGGGAAGTTGGGCAGCGTGGAGATGTCGTTGCCGAGCTGGGCGGTCTCCGAGGTGAACCGGTCCCCGGTCAACTGCATACCGTCGCCAGAGTCGCCAGCGAACCGGATAACCACGCGATCCAACTGGCGGACCTGCTTGTTCACGTACGACCTCCTCGCGTACCGGCGGAGCGCGGCACGCATCGTCCTCGCCAGAAGCCTACGTCGCAGAGCGGTTCAACTGTTGCCTGGGTCCGCCTGGCGGGAGGCGTAGCCGATCCCCGGTGGCCGCAGCGCTACCGGCCGCCACTCCCGCCACCGGCGGCTATTCGGCCACTACTCTCAGTCGTTGCCCGGCGCTGTGTCGCGCCGGGACCTGCGGCTTCGGCTACTCCCCGTCGTGATCGTGCGCGGCCGCCGGCGCCGGCGAGTACCCGGTACCGGTGAACGGGCTGGGCATGACGGGTGTCCCGATGGTGGGGATCCGGCCCGTACGGTCGGTTTCGTCCGGCTGGTCATCCCTGGACCCGTAGTCAAGTGGCGCTGTACCACCGGCCCGGGGCTGCGGCGCGGCGGTGGCCGGGGCTGCGGTGGCTGCGACCGGCTGCGGCGCGGCGGGCGGCGGTGTGTCGGCGAGGCTGCGGGTGGCGAGGCTGACGTCCGGCGGGTTGCTGGCGTGCCGCTGCGGTAGCGGTGCGCCCTCCACCTTCCGGATCTTGCCGCCGGTATCGCTGCCGCCCTGCTCGCCGCGGCGATCACCGCCGGTGTCCCCGCCGCCGGTGTCCCGGCTGCCGGTCCGGCCCGAGCCGTTGCTACCGGAGCCGTTGCTGCCACCGGCCGGGCCGGTCAGGTCCGCGCGGTCAGGCCGGGGACCGGCCGGAAGTGGGGCGGGGAACAGGGGTACCGGCCGGAACCGGCGCCGCCGCAGGCCCAGCGTGAGCCCGAGCAGTACCAGGATGAGCATCACCATCGAGGTGACCACGATCCGCCAGCCGACCACCTGTACGGCGGCCGAGGCGTACCCGGTAACCACGTCGAGTGGTCCGTCGGTGGCGTCCGGCGTGGGGCTGGTCGTCGCGCTCGGTGTCGGCGAAGGCGACGGGAGTACGCCCTGCGCGGCGACCGCGCCGGGGCTGTGCGGTGCGGCGGTGATCTGCCACGAGGTCTGGGTGGTGACCGGGTCGAGCCCGACCGGCGACAGGCTGGCCCGCAGTACGCCGACCACCGGGGCGTCGGCCCGGGCGGCGGCGCTGATCGTCAGCACGAAGGCGACCCGGTGCGCCGTTCCGGCCGCGACCGAGCCGAGCTGGCAGGACTGCGTGTTGGCGCTGACCTGCCGGTGGCTGACACAGTCGGCCGGGAACCCGGTGACCGCCACGCCGGCCGGCGTGACCACCTGGAGTTCACCGTTGCCCGCGACCGCGCCGGTGTTGGTGAAGTGCGCGACGAGCTGGCCACCGGTACTGAGGGGGGAACCCAGGGGTACGTCCTCGGCGGTCAGGGTGAGGCCGTTGACCGGTGGGCCGGGCGGGAAGTTCACGTCCCAGGTCGTACTGTCCGACGCGGTCAGGCCACCGTCCGCGGTCGCGTGCACGCTCACCCCGGCCCGCAGCGGCGCCTGCTTCCACGCCTGCGGCGACACGGTGAGGTTGACCTTGAGCAGTACCCCGCTGGCGCCCGCTGTCACGGTGACGTCGCAGACCCCGTGCGAGCAGTCGGGGGAGCCGCGGTCGGTGACGCCGTTGGGTAGCCCGTAGGTGACGTGCGCCTGCTCGTCGATGTTGCCGGTGTTGGTCAGGTAGATCGTCATCGACGTACTGGTCGCGCCGTTCCAGTAGTCGTCGGTCAGGTCCGCGACGCTGGCACCGATCTTGATGCCGGCGACGCTCTGCGGCTGGTTCGGGGTCGGCGAGTCGGGTACCACCGGCGGGTCGCTCGTCGGCGGATCCTGGGTCGGCGTATCCGTGGGGGTACCTGGGTCGGTGGGATCGTCGCTCGGCGGGTCGGAGGGCGGGTCATCCGAGCCGTCGCCATCGCCGTCGCCGTCCACCCGGACCAGCCCGGCCAGCAGTTGGTTCGCGTGCAGGGGCTGGCTTGCGTGCAGCGGCACGGAGATCACCGCGGCGAGCCGGGAGCCGGTCGTCGCCGCTGCGGCAGTGGACAGTACCCAGCCGCCGAGCAGGAACTGTCCTGCCGCGGCCATAGCGCAGCCGGCTGCCAGGGCAGCCCGCCATCCGGTACCCCGACGCCCCCCGGGGAACTTCGACACGTCACAGATCCTTGTTGTCGGTTGGTATGGACGGCACCTGACGGACAGGTACCGCGTGCTGCGACTCTGCGCCCCCACAGAGCTGTGCATCGGCGCGGACCCGCCGGTGCCCGTGTTCCCGTCCCGCCCAGCGGTCGGCCGCGACGGAGCGCGGGTCGACGACGTACCGGGAAAGGTTCCGGTCCATTGTGCGTCCTCGGACTCTCCAGCGCAGCAATCAGTTGCCTGCCGCGCAGGTCTAGCATCTGTCAGATGAACGGCTATCTGTCGTCCTACGCGACGCTCGGCCTACTGCTGGTGCTCGGGGCGCTGGTCTTCGTCGCGGCGTTCACGGCAAATCGCCTGCTCAGCCCGGCCGCACCGGCCAATCCGCCGGGGAAGCGGGTCAGCTACGAGTGCGGCCTGGACCCGGTTGGTAACGATTGGGCGCAGTCACACATCCGCTACTACCTGTACGCCTACCTTTACGTTCTGTTCGCTGTGGAGAGTGTCTTCCTCTTCCCGTGGGCAGTTGTCTACGCCCGACTCGGCGCGTCCAGTGTGGTGGAGATGGCCATCTTCGTCGGCGTACTCGCCCTCGGCCTGCTCTACGCCTACCGCAAAGGCGTACTCCGCTGGAGCTGACGCCCCGGCGTGCGCCCTGAAGTCAGCGGGCTCCCGAAGACCGAAGCGTCTAACGACAAAACGGTCAGGCCAGGGCGCGGCGGCTGACGGCGGGTGGCCGGTCACCCCTGATGGCCGAGACCATGTCGAGTACCCGGCGGGTCTCGCGCACATGGTGGGCGCGGAAGACCCGGGCACCCAGCCAGGCCGAGACAGCCGTGGCGGCCAGCGTCCCCTCCAACCGCTCGTCGACCGGCAGGTCCAGGCTCTCGCCGATGAAGTCCTTGTTGGACAGCGCCACGAGTACCGGCCAGCCCGTCTCCACCAGCGCGTCCAGTCGTCGGGTGACGGTCAACGAGTGCCGGGTGTTCTTGCCGAAGTCGTGCGCCGGATCGATCAGGATCGCCTCCCGGCGTACCCCCACCGCGACCGCGCGCTCGGCCAGCCCGGTGACGGTCGTCAGTACGTCGGCGACCACGTCGGGGAAGCTCGCCCGGTGCGGGCGGGTACGCGGCCGCAGTGCTCCCGCGTGCGCGCACACGAGGCCGGTACCGGTCTGCGCGGCAACCTCGGCCAACTCCGGGTCGGTACCTCCCCAGGTGTCGTTGAGCAGGTCCGCCCCGGCCGGCACGGCTTCCCGGGCAACCTCGGCGCGCCAGGTGTCGATGGAGATCACCACGCCCGGGAACTCGCCGCGTACCGCCGCGATGGTCGCCACCGTGCGGCGGATCTCCTCGGCCGCGTCGACGGCGGGTCCCGGGCCGGCCTTGACTCCACCGATGTCGATGATGTCCGCGCCCTCGGCCACCGCCCGCTCCACGGCCCGCAGCGCGGCGCTGGGCTCGAAGGTGGCGCCCCGGTCGTAGAACGAGTCCGGCGTACGGTTCACGATCGCCATCACCGCGAGTTCGCCGGTCCCGAACACCCGGGTACCGAGCCGTAATTCGCCGCCCATTGCGCCGTCCACCCAGCCTTCTTTCATCGACGTGCGTTCGCACGCGCTGCCCGCACCGCCTGGACCTGCGGCGGTCCGCCCGCTCCGGACGGCTCGCGGAGAAAATCCGCCCGCGGTGTCGCCCGGACACCCCGGGCATGCCACGATCGTGACATGGCCAAGTTCCTCCTCGTCCTCGTCGTGGCCATCGTGGCCGCCGCCATCGTGTTCGGCGTGTTCACCTTGATCAGCGATGGCAGCGCCGGCCTGCAGCCGGCCGAGCCGGACGGGCGTGCTGTCCCGCTGCCCGGCTCCCGGCCGCTGGCTGAGCGCGACGTCGCCGCTGTCCGCTTCGACACGGTCGCCCGCGGCTACCGGATGGAGCAGGTGGACCAGGCGCTACGCCGCACGGCGTACGACATCGGGTACAAGGACGAGCTGATCGGGGTACTCACCGCCGAGGTGGACGCGCTGCGCGCCGGCCGGCAGGACGAGGCCGACGAGCTGGCCCAGGCGCGCCGTGCCGCGGGTACCGGCCACGACGAGGGGCTCCAATCGCCGGAGTTCGACGCGCCGGAGCTGGACGACGACGGCACGCCCGATGCCGATGCGCTGGCGGCGGCCGCTGACGAGTCGGACACCGACAGCGTGGCTCCGGAAGGCACGGCTGTCGATACCGACGCTGAGGCGGAAATCGCCACAGACGAGGCGGATGACACGGTGCCGGACGGCACGGATGACTCCGAGGTGAGCGCGGGGGCTGCCCGTCCCGGCGCGGACAAGCGGTGACGGGGGCGCAGCCCGCGGAGGTACCAGGTTCGGGCGAGGTGACCGCCACCGTGCTCGTGAACGCGTCCGCTCCCCAGGTCTACGCCGCCTTCACCGCCTGGGAGCGGCAGGGCGAGTGGATCCCGTTCACGAAGGTACGGCTGCTGACCGGTGACGGTGGCGAGGGCAGCACGATCGAAGCGGTCACCACCGTCGGTCCGGCCGTACTCCGCGACCAGATGCGCGTCACCAAGCTCGATCCGCCGTACGAGGCCCGGGTGGTACACGAGGGCCGGCTGCTGCGTGGGCCGGGAGTACTGCGCTGTACGCCACTGGGCTCCGGGCGTACCCAGGTGGTCTGGCACGAGTGGTTCCAGCTGCCGGCCGGGATCGCCGGACGGCTGACCTGGCCCGTCCTGTGGCCCGGTTCGAAGGCCAGCCTCACCGGAGCGCTCAAGCGCTTCGCCCGGCTGGTGGAGGCGGGGAAGCTGCCGTGACGGTCCCCGAGGGTCTGGTCGTGGGCGAGGACGGCCTGGCCCGCTGCCGCTGGGGTAGCGGCCCGGACTACCTGATCTACCACGACACCGAGTGGGGTCGGCCGATCCGGGACGACGACGGCCTCTACGAGCGGCTCACCCTGGAGGCGTTCCAGTCCGGCCTGTCCTGGCTGACCATCCTGCGCAAGCGCCCGGCGTTCCGGGCTGCCTTCAGCGACTTCAAGATCGCAGAGGTGGCCGCATACACCGAGGCGGACGAGGCCCGGCTGCTGGCCGACGCGGGGATCGTCCGGAACCGCAGCAAGATCGAGGCGGCCATCGCCAACGCCCGCGCCGCGCTCGACCTCCAGTCGGGGCTGGCCGAGCTGATCTGGGAGTACGCGCCGCCGGCCCGGCCCCGCCCGACCAGCTTCGGGCAGGTACCGGCGAGCACACCCGAGTCCGTTGCGCTGGCCAAGCGGCTGCGCAAAGAGGGCTTCCGGTTCGTCGGTCCGACCACCGGGTACGCACTGATGCAGGCGGCCGGGCTCGTCGACGACCACCTGGCCGGGTGCCACGTCCGCCCGTACCCGCCGCTTCGACCGGCCCGGGCCGCGCGGCGCAAGCGCGCCACTGGCTAGCATGGCCAGCATGCCCGTACGCCCGTCCTGGCTGGTCAGTCTGGATCTGCCGATCGAGGCGGCGTCGCCGGCCGAGGCCGTCGCCCAGTTCTGGGCCTACGTCGCCGAACTCGGCCCGGGGCAGCTGCCGGCCTTCGTCTCGCCCACCGGCGACGAGCTGGCGATGCAGGCCTACCTGCTCGACGAGCCGGTCAACCTGGACCCCGAAGAGGACGAGTAGCCCGTCCTTTGTCAGGCGAGCACCTTGTCCAAGCGCCCCTTCCAGCCGTTGAGTACGGCGCCGGGGTCGGTACCCAGTACGTCGGCGAGCAGCGTGGCGTAGAGGTCCCGGAAGTCGGTGGAGACCTTCAGGTCACCGTTGTCCAGGTCGGTCAGGCTCGGCTGCTCGCCGTAGAGGCCGGCTTTGACGGGGGTACCCAGCAGGAAGACGTCCGAGGCGGTGCCGTGGTCGGTACCGTCCGAGGCGTTCGCCTTCACCCGCCGGCCGAACTCGGAGTACACGACGACTACGACCTGCCGGCCCCGATCGGTGCCCGCCATCCGCTTCGCGAACGTGGTGAGCGCGCTGTCCAGCTCGCCGAGCAGCTTCTCCTGCTGTACCTTCTCCTGCGCGTGGGTGTCGAAGCCGCCCAGTGACACCGAAAACGCCCGGGTCGCCACGCCCGCCTCCACGCAGCGGGCCACCAGGTCCAGTTGGTCACCGAGCGCGCCCCGCCCGCCGGTACCGGTGGCCTGGTTGCCGTCCGGATCACCGGCGCCGGCCGAAGACGATGGGGACGGGGCCGCCGACGGCACCGTGTGCAGCATGTCGTCGACCGAGATCAGGTCGGCGAAGGCGCGCGCCGCCCGGGCCTGCATCGCCGGCTCGCCGGTCTGTGCCGCGCCGAGGCCGGTGAGTGCCTGCCGGGTCACCCCCTTGGGCAGCGCCGACCCGCCGGTCGCCGGTACCGCGGCCCCGGCCGTCTTCTCGCCGGCCAGTACCACGGGCAGCACCGGCTCGAACGAGACCGCGTGCCGAGGGTCGCCACCGGTGGCGTCCAGCCAGCGCCCCAGCCAGCCGGTGTTGACCGGCTTGTCGGGCGAGCCGGTCTGCCAGATGTCCATCGAGCGGAAGTGGCTGTGGTCGGGCTTGGCGTACTCGATGCCACGCACGATCGCCAGCTTCTTCTCCTGGAACAGGCCGGCCAACCCCTTCATCGACGGGTTCAGGCCGATCTGGTCGTCCAGGTGCAGCACCTTGTCGGGCGCGTAGGCGATCTCGGGACGGGCGTCGTGGTAGGCGGCGTCGGCGTACGGGATCACCGTGTTCAGCCCGTCGTTGCCGCCGTACAGGGTGACGAGTACCAGCGTCTTCGCATCGGTCGGCCGGTCGTGCCAGCTCGAGGTGTCCAGGATGTCCTTGAGGGTGTACGCCCCGGCCCCGGCAACCAGTACCCCGGCCCCGACCACGCCCGACGCTTTGAGGAACTTCCGCCTCGTGACAGTGTCCATGACCGCTCCTCAGCAGACCGCGTACTCGGGGCTGGAAAGCCCCAGTGCCAACAGTTTCTTGACGTCCTTGGCCGCCGGGGTGAGCACGGCCCGGGTCCGGTCGGTGAACGCGTCCACCACCAGCAGCCGGGCAAGCGCGTCGACCCGGCCCGACTCGGGTGCGGAGGTGAGCGCGGCCGTGACAGCCGGGCCGGCCTGGTTGGCCAGCGCCGTGGCGAGTTCGACGCGCAGTTGGGTGGCGTCGGTGGTGAGCCAGGCGGCCCCGGCCGGCCAGCCGCCGACGCTCGGTGGCGCGAACAGCTGCTGTCCCAGCGCGTCGACCCCGCGCAGCAGCTGGGTCTGCAGTTTGGCGGGCAGCTCGGACGGGCGGATGCGCAGTTGGCGGAGCGCTCCGACGGCCCACTCGACCGGCTGCTTCACGAGCGCGGCGGTGGTACCGGCGAAGGCCGGGTCGGTGAAGAGTGCCCGGGCCAGCGCGGTGCTGTCGTGGCCGGTGCCGTACGCCGCCACCAGCCGGGCCTGGGTGTCCGCCGGGATCGGATCGGCGCTGGCGAACCGGTACCACATCCGGGCCGCCAGGAACTTGGCGTTGGCCGGCTGGGCGAGCAGCAGGTCGGCGTACCCGTCGGTGTCGAAGTTCCCGGTCCGGCCGAGGATCGTCTTGCTGCCGGTGTCCTGCCGCTTCGGTACCAGCACCAGCTGTCCGGTGTCCCGGTTGAGCTGCCAGCCGGTGAGAGCGCGGGCGGCCTGCCGTACATCGTCCTCGGAGTAGTTGCCGATGCCGAGCGTGAACAGCTCCATCGACTCGCGGGCCAGGTTCTCGTTCGGTGCGACCTTGGTGTTCTGCTGCCCATCCAGCCAGAAGACGAGTGCCGGGTCGCGCAGCATCGCCTTGAGAAACGTCCCGAAGTCGCCGGCGCCATAGGTGCGGAAGGTCTGCTGCTGGCCGAGCATCAGCGCGGCCACCTTGACCTTGTCCACCGAGGTCGCCCAGTGCCCGTGCCAGAAGAAGACCAGCTTCTCGGCCCACTGGTGGTCGGCCGTGGCCAGCCGGTCCAGCCACCACGCGGTGATCGTCTGTACCTGCTGCCGCCGCGCCTGCTGCGCCTGCAGCTTGGCGGTCCGGTCGGCGTTCTGCGGCAGCGCCAGTGCCGGGTCGGGAGCGAGCTGCGGCGGCGGGCTGGCTGCCGCGCCGGCGTCCACTGTGGAGGGTGCCAGCAGTTGGGTGAGGGTGGCGTCGAGCCCCTGCTTCTCGGCCGCGTCCACCTCCTCGGCCCGGGGTCCGAAGGTGGCCCGGCGGAGCAGGTGGCTCAGCTGTGCTCTGGTCGCCATGCCAGGCAACCTACCCACCCTGTGTACGAGCCGTGTAAGTCTTCGATGCGTGCCGGGTTCGGTCCGCCCGCTGGGCGACCGTCAGTGGCCGGTGAAGGTGGGGCGCTGCTTGGCGACGAAGGCGGCGGTCGCGGCCCGGTGGTCGGTGGTCGCGCCGGCGCGGGCCTGCGCGGCCGCTTCGGCCTCGAGAGCATCCGCGAGGGTACCGGTGGCAGCCGCCGCCAGCTCCTTCTTGATCTCCGCGTACGCCGTGGTCGGCCCGCTGGCCAGCCGGGTGGCGAGTGCGGTGGCTGCCGGCAGTACCCCGTCGTCGTCTGCTTCCAGGCTGGTGAGCAGGCCCAGGCGCAGTGCCTCGTCGGCCCGTACCGGCTGGGCCAGCAGCAGCAGCTCGACGGCCTTGGCGTGGCCGACCAGCCGGGGCAGCGTCCAGGAGGCGCCGGTGTCGGCCGCCAGGCCGACGTTCGCGAAGGCCATCAGGAAGCTGGTCGCCGGGCCGCCGATCCGGAAGTCGGCCAGGAAGGCCAGCCCCGCACCCGCACCGGCGGCGCTGCCGCGCACCGCGGCGACCACCGGGAACGGCAGCGCGGCCAGCGTGCCGGCGATCGGGTTGTAGTGCGCCGGCACGGTGGAGAGCGGCGGACCGTCGGTGCTCTCCAGGCTGGCTACGTGCTCCTTCAGGTCCTGGCCGACGCAGAACGCGCGACCGGCCCCGGCCAGGATCAGCGCCCGGCACCGGGCATCCGTGGCCAACTCGGCCAGGGTGTCCCGGAGCGCCTCCTTCAGCTCGGTGTTCAACGAGTTCAGCGACTCGGGCCGGTTGAGGGTCAGGGTGACCACCCCGTCGGCCCGCTCCACCAGCAGCGTCTCGGTCATGGTGCCTCCTGTCAGTACCGGTGGATCGGTACGCCGCGGCTGAAGTGCCCGGCTGGCCGCCCGCCCGAGTGACCCGCCGGGCGCCGCGTCGGAGTGGGCCGGGTGGCCTGCTCCAGACACGCCTCCACGTACCGGTCGGCGGCCGGCCGTAGCCGGGTCGCGTGCTCGTCGAAGAAGGCCGCCGCCGCGTCCCCGCGCCATGGCCGGGGCAGCAGCCGGGCCGGCAACTGCGGGTCCTGGAACAGGAAACCACGCCAGGCGTGTACCAGCTGGAACCGGGCGGCGTACGCGGCCTCGTCGTCCTGCCCGTCCGGCCGGTTCACCACCGAGCGCAGGTCCTCGACGAACTGGTCGTACGCCCGCCCGATGGCGGCCAGGTCCCAGGCCCGGTGGATGAGCGCATCCGGCCCGGCCGTACCGCCGCTGTGCCGGGCGGTGAACCGCACATACCGGGTACCGGCCTCGTCCAGCAGCGTCTCGACCTCGTGTACCGGGCGCGGTGCGATCCAGGTGTGGTCGCCGAGGCTGCCGTACCCGAGGAAGGCCAGGTTGGCGGCGAGCCGGAGCCGCTCGCTACGCGGGCCGGGCGGGTCGACCAGCAGCATGTCGAAGTTGCCGTCCCAGGCGACCGGGTTGGTGCGGTAGATCCGGGCGGCCGACTCGTCCAGTCGCCGGACAGCCTTCGGGGTGAGCAGGTAGCCGGGTCCGCTGGACAGCCGCAGCGGGTGCAGCCAGCCCTGCCGGACCATCCGGGAGACGGCGGTACGTACAGCCGGCGCCGCGATACCCAGCGGGGCGAGCAGTTTGACCAGCGCGGCTACCGGGGCGCGGCCACCGTGCGGGCGCAGGTAGTCACCGAAGAGATCGAAAAGGGCGGAGCGAGCCTGCACTAGTGTCCTCCTCGTCGGGGGCAGGGGCGTGGCCATGGGCTCGTCCTGCTGTTCGACGGGTACCGGGTCGGGCACCGTACCGGTGCGCGACGTTCGTGCTTGACCGGCGACTTTGCCTGATCATTTACCTCGGAAATGCCGCTCATTGTGACAGTTGTCATGCTCCGCTTCCAAGTCTCTGTCATATCGATGTGGGGTCAGTTTGGGCATCGCGGCCTTCATCAGGGAAAATCAACGGTCGGGCCGGGTAGTGGCAGTCAGCGCTCCCAGCAGGTCCGTAGTCTCACTGGCCGGAGGAGTCGCTCCGGTCATCTGCAGGTTCGAGGGGAGACGAGATGGCGGCGATGAAGCCGCGGACGGGCGACGGTCCGCTGGAGGTCACCAAGGAAGGGCGCGGCATCGTGATGCGGGTGCCTTTGGAGGGTGGTGGCCGGCTTGTCGTCGAGATGACCCCCGACGAGGCGAACGCACTCGGTGACGCGCTCCGGGCGGCCACCGGGTGAGGCGGCCGGACCGGGGCGGCGGATATGCCGCGCCGGTCAGCTGGCGGACCGCCACTCGGGTCCGCCGGACCCGGCCATATCCATGCCGGGTAGTCGGTTGAGTCGCCGTTTCCGCCGCTCCGGGGCCAGTACTTTGGTCGCGGGCCGTATCGCCGTGGGAGTTTGACGTGCTGACAGTTCGGTTCGCGGAGGCCGGCTCGGTGGTAGGCGCGGAGGCCGGCACTCTGCGGGACGCCCCGGGCTCGACCGCGGTGCTCGCCATCCCGGTCGCCCCCGCACCCGACACCAGCCCTGACCCGTACGCCCCCCACGCCAACTCTGACGCCCCCGACCGCCCCGACGTTGACAGCACGCCGTTGACAGCAGCGCCGTTGACAGCACCGACGTTGAGCGGGCGGTCGCGCTGGTCGGCGTCGGTGGGCTGGATGCCGAGCTGGCCGCGTTCCTCGCCGACAGCGAGCACTCCGGCGCGGCCGGCGTCACCCGGGTGCTGCCGCGCCCGCTGGGTACGCCGAAGCGGGTACTGGCGGTCGGCGTCGGCGCGGGCGACGAGGCCGGTTGGCGCTCGGCGGGAGCCGCGCTTACCCGGGCAGCCAGCAAAGATCCGCAGGTCAGCTGGGTGCTGCCGGCCGAGATCACCGCAGGGCAGGTACGCGCGCTGGTCGAGGGTGCGCTGCTGGCCGACTACCGGTACCGGCTGGGCGAGCCCAAGTCGGACACTCCCGTACTCACCGAGCTGGTACTCGTCGGCGCCGACCCGGGGCCACTGGCCGACGCGCTGGCTGCCGGCCGGGTGGTGGCCGAGGCGACCCGGCTGGCCCGGGACCTGACCAACACCCCGAGTGACCAGAAGCACCCGGCCTGGTTCGCCGAGCAGGTCGAAGCAGCCGTCGCCGGTCATGGTCTGCGATTCACCGTGTGGGAGCCCGACCGGCTGGCGGCCGAGGGCTTCGGCGGCATCCTGGCCGTCGGCGGCGGCTCGGCCCGTGGGCCACGCCTGGTCCGGCTGGACTGGGAACCGGCCGGCGCCACTCGGCACGTGGTGCTGGTGGGCAAGGGGATCACCTTCGACACCGGCGGGATCAGCATCAAGCCGGTGGACGGCATGAAGTTGATGCGCAAGGACATGGGGGGTGCCGCCGCGGTCACCGCCGCGACCCTGGCCGTCGCCCGGCTCGGATTGGCGGTCCGGGTCACCGCGCTGGCCCCGCTCGCCGAGAACTCGGTCAGCGGCTCGGCATGGCGCCCGGGCGACGTGGTATGCCACTACGGCGGCCGGACCAGCGAGGTACTCAACACCGACGCCGAGGGGCGGGTGGTGCTGGCTGACGCGCTGGCCTACGCCGCCGAACTGGACCCCGACCACGTGGTCGACCTGGCCACGCTGACCGGTGCGAACGCGGTGGCGCTCGGTAAGCGGACGGCGGCGCTCTACAGCGACAGCGATGAGCTGGCCGAGGCGCTGACCGAGGCGGCGCAGGCCAGCGGCGAGCGGGTGTGGCGGCTGCCGCTGAACGACGACTATCTGGACAGCATCCGAAGCGACGTCGCCGACCTGGCCAACTCCGGTGACGGCGGGGCCGGCTCGATCACCGCCGCGCTCTACCTGCGCGAGTTCACCGGCGCCGCACGTGGTCGCTGGGCACACTTCGACATGTCGGCACCGTCCTGGGCGGACAGCAGCGACGGCGAACTCACCAAGGGCGCCACCGGCTGGGGCGTACGCACCCTGGTGCGCTGGCTGGAGCAGGTAGCCCAGGCCTGACCGGCCAGCCACGCCACAGGCCGGACCGGGTTGGTCAGCGACGGCGCCGCAGCCCAGGCCCGGTTGGCCAGTGACGGCGCCGCGGGCCGGACCCGGTTGGTCAGCGACGGCGCCGCAGCCCGGGCCTGGTTGGCCAGCGCCGGCCGGCGCCCGACGTGCGCGAGCAGGTGGTGGTCGCCGCGAGGGCGCCCGGGATCCCCCGTGTCGCATCCCGGGCGCCGGTTACGCGGCGATGGACGGTGCGCCGGATGTCCTCTCGTCAGCTGTGGCGACCGGGTGCCGGTCGGTCTGCTCCGCCCGGGCCGGTTCGCGGCCGAGCCAGCCGAGCGCCGTGCGGCTGTAGTACGCCCACCAGCCGACGTACGGGGCGTACCACTCGCGCAGCTCGGCCGGGGAGGGCGGCGCCGCCCCGTACACCGCTGTGGCGGCCGTGCGGAACTGGGCCATCTCCAGCGGGGTGTCGTCGGGGCGGCCGAGTACCCGCAGCAGCAGCGCGTTGGCGGTGAACTCGCCGATGCCCCGGACACCGAGGAGCGCTGCCCGCGCCTCGGCGTACCCGGCCACCCGCAGTTCGGCCAGGTCGAGCGCTGCCACGCCGGCCAGTACTTCGGCCAGCCGCTGTGCCCGGCCGGCGTTGCCGGCGTACCCGAGCAGCTCCTCGACAGTGAGCGTGGTCAACGTGGACAGGTCCGGGAAGGCGGTGTATTCCACACCGTCCACGGTCAGTCGCGGGCCCAGTTCGGTGGCGATCCGGCGCTTGCGGGCCGCGGCGTACCACTGGGTGGAGCGTTGGGTCAGCGCGAAGTAGACGACGCCCTCGGCGAGCGAGGCGAACCGTACCTGGTGCAGTCCCTCGACGGTGGCCAGGATCGGGGCCATCGCGAGGTCGCGACGGGCTCTGGTGAGGAACGGCCGGACGTCGTCGGCCAGCGACAGCCACCGGGTCACCGCCTCCTCCACGCCGCGCGCCTCGGTCGCCGAGAGTGGCGTTTCGGCGAAGACCCGCAGCGTCACGCCGCACTCACCGAGCAGGTGCGGGCTGACCTCGACGACCACCGCTTCGTCGGGTCTGCCGGGCCGGATCAGTGCCTTGCGGACGGTGTCCCCGGTGACCAGCTGATCGCCTGCGCAGGGGGAGAAGCCGGTCAACGCGCGCAGCGTTGCACCGAGCGAGAAAGGTGGAGTGGCGGACAGCAGCGCGACGTGTACGGCATCCATGCCCCGCACTCTTGCGCCCGGGTACGACAATCTCGCGGCGGCGCCCGGGACCAGGCCGGACCCGGGAACGGAGCAGTCAGCGCTTGACGGCGACCGCCAGGCCGTCGCCGCAGGGCAGCAGCGCGGGCAGCCAATCCTCGGCGTCGCGCAGGTCGCGGAGCACGCTGCGGACAGCGATCGTCTCCGGGTCACGGACGGCCGGATCGGCGATCTTGCCACCGAGCAGGGCGCCGTTGAGCGCCAGGATGCCGCCCCGGCGCAGCAGGCGCAGCGCGGCGGCGACGCAGGCGGCGTACTCGGCGCGGTCACCGTCCACAAAGATCATGTCGTACGCGCCGTCGGCCAGTCGGGGCAGCACGTCCAGGGCTCGTCCGGTGATCACCCGGGTCCTCGACGCGGCGTGCCCGTCCTCGCCGAACAGGCGCCGGGCCATCCGCTGATGCTCGGGCTCCACATCGATGGTGGTGAGGATGCCGTCGGCGCGCAGTCCACGCAGGAGCCACAGGCCGCTGACGCCGGTACCGGTGCCGATCTCCACCACCGCCTTGCCGGCGCCGGCCGCGACCAGCAGGCGGAGCGCGGCGCCCGCGCCCGGCTGTACCGGAGCCACCCCGACCTCGTGCGCGAGGGTACGGGCGACCTGCAGCAGCCGGTCCTCCGGTGGGTAGGCCTCGGTGAACTCCCGGGCTTGTGCGGTGACCGGGTTCGGTGTCCTGATCGTGGCGGGGATGGCACACCTCCTCGGTCGACGGCCCGACAGGACCGGGGCAGCGACTGCCCGAATGCAGCCTAGGGAAGCCAGGGCGGCGGTGCGAAGCGACCGACCGTGCGATCCTGGAATCCGACGGAACAGATGCGATTGGCGACCGGCCACTGCCGGCAGCCGGTCGACGGCGAAAGTTCGGTACCGATCGTGACGCAGCGTGAGGCTTGGCAGTCGCCGGAGAGCGCGACCGGGCAGCCGGCCGGCGCTGCCCGGCCCGAGTGGCACGGTGCCGCACCCAGCTCGGCCAATGGCTGGTCAACGCCCGGGCCATGGACCGTGGGCGCGCCGCCCGCCACGCCCGCGGGCAGCCGGCCGCTGACCGGCGGCGTACCGGTGACCGGTCCGCTGGCCGGCGGTGCGCTGCACGGCGCTCCGCTCTCCGCTGCGCCAGGTGGCCCGGCGACAGCTCGGCCGGTCACGTCCTCCGCCAGCGGGCAGTCGCCGTGGTGGAGCAACGCGCTCGCCGATCCGTGGCGGGACCCGGCCGCGCCGGCGGCGGTGGTCGTCCGGGCGCCGGCTGCGGAGGCGCCACCGACCCAGCCCACCCCGGGGGTACCCGGTGGCAGGCGCACCGGACTGGCCACCGTACTTGTCGTGTCCATCGTGGTCGCGCTGCTGGCCGGGGCGCTCGGCGGTACCCTCGGCTTCCTCTTCGCCACCCGCAACGGCCTGGGCGGCAACGCGGCCCTCGGCGGCGGCTCGGCCAAGCAGAGCCCCGGCGCGCTGGCGCAGCGGGCACCCGACTCGCTCGCGGCCGTGGTACGCAAGGTGGCGCCCTCGGTGGTGACCATCAAGATCACCACGGACGGCGGGTACGCCCTGGGCTCCGGCTTCATCGTCTCCTCGGACGGGTACGCGATCACCAACGACCACGTGGTGGAGGGCGCGTCCGGCGCACCGACGGTCACCTTCGCCGACGGTTCGGTGGTCGGCGCGTCCGTGGTCGGCGTGGACGTGGAGTCCGACGTGGCGGTGATCAAGATTGCCAAGACCGGGCTGCCACCGATCGAGTTCGGCGACTCCGACCAGGTGGCGGTCGGCGACCCGGTGCTCGCCTTCGGCTCCCCGCTGGCGCTGGCCAACACGGTGACCGAGGGCATCATCAGCGCGCTGGACCGGGCGATCGTGGCCACCGACGGCTCCACCTCGCGCTACTACGCGGCGATCCAGACCGACGCGGCGGTGAACCACGGCAACTCGGGCGGTCCGCTGGTCGACTCGGCCGGCCGGGTGATCGGGATCAACTCGGTGATCCGCTCCGCGGGCAGCAGCGACGCCGACAGCGGCAACATCGGCATCGCCTTCGCCATCCCGATCGACCAGGCCAAACGGATCGCCCAGGACATCATCGAGAGCGGGCACGCCCGGCGTACGGTGATCGGCGCCACACTGCAGGAGTCGTACACCTCGCCGGTCGGGGGAGTGCAGGTGGCCACGGTCACTCCGGGTGGTCCGGCGGACAAGGCGGGCATCAAGGCCGGGGACGTCCTGACCAGGATCAACGGGGTACTCCTCACGCAGCCCGCCGACCTGACCGCGCTGGTCCGCAAGTACGCACCGGGCGAATCGGTCAACGTGGAGGTACGCCGGGCCTCCGGGCCGCAGACGGTACCGGTGACGCTGGCCGCGGACGCCAAGTAGGCTGCCACTCCACACCCTTCCCGCTTGGCCGCGCGCTGCGTACGCTGGGCGGGTACGGGCTGGTCGAAGAGTTGGGTGGAGGGTCGGATGCCGTTCCTGGACAACCTGGACGGGTGGAAGCTGCTCGTCCTGGCCCTGCTGGGGATCTTCATTCTCGGCCCCGACAAGCTGCCCAAGGCCATCGCCGACGGCGTGAAGATGCTGCGCAACCTGCGCGAGATGGCCCGCAACGCGACCGGTGACCTGAGCCGCGAGCTCGGTACCGACATCCAGCTCGAAGACCTCAACCCGAAGGCGTTCCTGCGTAAGCACGTGCTCTCGGAAGAGGACGAGAAGGCCATCCGGCGCCCGCTGGAGGAGCTCTACCAGGGCGTACGCGACGACGTGAAGGGCATCGGCCAGGAGGTCCAGGCCACCGCGAACGCGGTGCGGCGTCGGCTCCGCGGCCAGCTCCACGCCGGCTGCGGCGGTTGCCGACAAGCCGGCCCGCGCCGCCTACGACCTCGACGCGACCTGAGCGTAACTTTCCGGCGCTGACCTGCCGGCCTGAGTCGATCGGGCCAGGATCAGCGCTTCGGGGAGAGCCCGAGCGGCTTGCCCGCGAGTGATTCGCGGCGGACGGCCAGCTGATCGGCGATCGAGCGAAGCGCCACGGCGGCGGGTGAGTCCGGGTCGGTGAGCACGATCGGGGTACCCGCGTCGCCCGCCTCCCGTACCCGCGGCTCCAACGGGATCTGTCCGAGCAGCGGTACAGGCGCTCCGACCAGCCGACTGAGCGAGTCCGCGACGGTCTGCCCACCACCCGACCCGAAGACCTCCAGCCGGCCGCCGTCCGGCAGCTCCAGCCAGCTCATGTTCTCCACCACGCCGATCAGGCGCTGGTGTGTCTGCAGCGCGATCGAGCCGGCCCGCTCGGCCACCTCGGCAGCGGCCATCTGCGGCGTGGTGACCACCAGGATCTCCGCGTTGGGCAGCAGCTGAGCCAGCGAGATGGCCACGTCGCCGGTACCCGGTGGCAGGTCGAGCAGGAGTACGTCCAGGTCGCCCCAGTACACGTCGGCCAGGAACTGCTGCAGTGCCCGGTGCAGCATCGGCCCGCGCCAGACCACAGCGGCGTTGCCCTGGGTGAACATGCCGATCGAGATGACCTTCACGCCGTTCGCCTGGGGCGGCATGATCATGTCCTCGACCTGGGTCGGTCGGGCCTCGGTACCGAGCATCCGGGGGATCGAGTGGCCGTAGATGTCGGCGTCGATCACGCCCACCGCCAGCCCGCGCCGAGCCAGCGCCGCCGCCAGGTTGACCGTGACGCTCGACTTGCCGACGCCGCCTTTTCCGCTGGCCACGGCGTACACCCGGGTCCGGGAGCCGGGCTGCGCGAACGGGATGACCGGCTCGGCACCGTGCCCACCGCGGAGCGAGGTCTGCAGGCCTTTGCGCTGGTCGTCGGACATCACCCCGAACTTGATCTCCACCCGCTCGACCCCGGGTACGGTCAGCGCCGCCGCCGTGATGTCCGCGCGCAGCTTGTCCTTCAACGGGCAGCCCGCGACGGTGAGCAGTACCGATACCAGCGCCCCACCGTCGTCGGTCAGCTCGGCCCCGGCGACCATGCCGAGGTCGGTGATGGGCCGGCGGATCTCCGGGTCATTGACGGTGGCGAGCGCCGCGAAGAGGGCCTCGTTGACGGTCGCGGTCGGGGCTGACATGCCGCCCATGCTACGACCGGCACCGGATCACTCCCCGCGCGCGGGCGGCGGGGCGGCACTCGGGTTGGCAGAATCACAGCCCGTGTGGACCCGACGCGCCATCCTCGGCGCCGCCAGCGCGGGCGGCCTCGGGCTGCTCGCCGCCGACCGGCGCGCGGCGCTGCCGTTCCGGTTCACTCCGGGGGTCGAGCTGCGACCGGCGACCGATCCGGCGCCGGCCGCGCGCCTGGCCGGGCTGCTGCGGGGGTACCTCGGGGCGACCGCTGACCATCCGGGGCACCCGAGCTTCCCGGGAGCGGTGGCGCTGGCCGCCGTGGACGGGGTACTGCACGGGCCGGTAGCGGTCGGGTACGCCGTCCGGTACGCCGACGCGGGTACCGAACTCCCCGCCGCCCAGTGGGTACCGACGCGTACAGACACCGTCTACGACCTGGCTTCGCTCAGCAAACTCTTCACCACGGTACTGGCGCTGCGGCTCGCCGAGGCCCGGGTACTCGACCTGGACGCGCCGGTCCGCCGGTACCTGCCCGGCTTCACCGGCGCCGGCAAGGAGGCGGTGACCAGCCGGCTGCTGCTGCGCCACCTCTCCGGGCTGCCGGCCGACGTCGACCTGGCCCACCGGCCCGACGGCCTCACCAGCCCGGTGGTGCCGTACCTGCTGGCCACCCCGCTGGCCCACCGGCCCGGGCACACGTACGTCTACTCCGATACCGGGATGGCCACGCTCGGACTCGTGCTCGCCGCGGTCGGCGCCGCGCCGTTGCAGCGGCTGCTGGCCGAGCAGGTGACCGGGGTACTCGGGCTGGCCGATACCGGCTACCGGCCACTGGACCCGGCGCTGCGCGGAGCGACCGGGGAGGGGACGGTACCGGTCGAGCGGATCGCGGCCACCGAGGCGGAGCCGTGGGTAGGTAGGCCGAT
Source organism: uncultured Actinomycetota bacterium (assembly GCA_963850915.1). Classification (GTDB taxonomy): domain Bacteria; phylum Actinomycetota; class Actinomycetes; order Mycobacteriales; family Micromonosporaceae; genus CAVTWH01. Next base: position 39,633 of record CAWKND010000012.1, on the reverse strand, counting down.
GCTGCGCGGGGCGGTACACGACGAGATGGGGTACGCCCTCGGCGGCGTCTCCGGGCACGCCGGACTCTTCGGCTCAGCGCGTGACCTGGCCGTCTTCGGTCAGGCGCTGCTGGACGGCGGCGCGTACGGCCACGCCCGGCTGCTCCGCCCGGCGACTCTGGCAGCCGCGCTCACGCCGGGTCCGATGTCGCCGTACGGGCTCGGGCTGGAGTTGAACCAGCCGGCGTTCATGGGCTCCCTGGCCGGGCCGGCGAGCTTCGGGCACACCGGCTTCACCGGTACCTCGCTGGTGGTCGATCCGGTACGCCGGGCGGTGGTGGTACTGCTCAGCAACCGGGTACACCCGACCCGTGCCTGGGGAGCGATCAACCCGACCCGGCGCCGGCTGGCCGACGAGGTCGCCGAGTTGGCTGCGCTCGGCTCGCACTTCGGTACCGTCCCGTGATGCCGCGCAAGTACCGCAACTCTGGACGAAGCCGGGTAACGAATGGGACTATCAAGAAGTAACGCCGCGCGCCTCGCCCCTTGGGGCGCGCGGCGGTTTCCTGTTTCGCGCCCTTTCGGTCGGCTCCGGGCCGTCACTGTCCAGCTCGTCCGCGGGCTCGCCATCCAGCGAACCGGCGTCCAGTGGCTCGCCGAGGTCATCCTCCCGGGCGTCAACCCGGTCCTGCCGGCGGGCAGCCTGCCGGGCCGCCTTCCGGTCCAGCTTGCGGCGCCGCTGGTCAGCCGTGTCCAGCTCCTCCACCAGCCGCATCAACTCGGAGCGCAGGAAGTCGCGGGTGGCCACCTCGCCGACGGCGATGCGGAGTGAGGCGATCTCCCGGGACAGGTACTCGGTGTCCGCCTTCTGCATCGACGCGCGGCGCCGGTCCTCCTCCATCGCCAGCCGGTCCCGGTCGGCCTGCCGGTTCTGCGCCAGCAGGATCAGCGGCGCCGCGTAGCTGGCCTGCAGGGAGAGGATCAAAGTCAGGAACGTGAAGGTGTACGGGTCGAACTTCAGTCCCCCGGGCGCGAAGACGTTCCAGCCGACCCAGGCGAAGATCACCACGGTCATGTAGACCAGGAACTTCGCGGTACCCATGAAGCGGGCGATGCCCTCGGACCACCTGCCGAACGCCTCCGCGTCCAGCCGGGGCAGGGTCAGCCGGCGAGGCTCGCGCGGCTGGTCGAGGCGGCCGTCCCGCTGCCGCTCAGCCATTGCCCGGCTCCATGGTGTTGTCGTCAGCGGCAGAGTCGGTGGGGCTGCCTGCGCCGGCGGGGCTGGCCGTGCGGCCGAGGGATGCGGCGCTGGCTACCGCGGCCGAGGGCAGTACCGGGCTCAGGTCGGCGGCGTCCCGGTCGCGCCAGTCGCGCGGCAGCAGGTGGTCCAGCACGTCGTCAACGGTGACCGCGCCGACCAGCCGGTCCCGGTTGTCCACCACGGCGAGCGCGACCAGGTTGTAGGTGGCCAGCCGGCGGGTGATCTCGGGCAGCGGGGTGTCCGGGTCGAGCGGGTCGATGTCGTTGTCCACCACGCCACCGAGCAGGAAGGACGGCGGTTCACGCAGCAGCCGCTGGAAGTGCACCACGCCCAGGTACCGGCCGGTCGGGGTGGCCATCGGCGGTCGCGTGACGAAGACCTGCGCGGCGACGGCCGGGGCGAGCTGCGGCTCCCGGATCCGGGCCAGCGCCTCGGCGACCGTGGAGTCCGGGGTGAGTACCACCGGCTCGGAGGTCATCACGCTGCCGGCGGTACCGGGCCGGTAGTCCATCAGCCGGCGTACCGGCGCCGCCTCGTCCGGCTGCATCAGGTCCAGCAGTACGTCCTGCTCCGGCTTGGGCAGCTCGGCCAGCAGGTCGGCGGCGTCGTCCGGATCCATCTCCTCCAGCACGTCGGCGGCGCGCTCGGGCTTGAGCGCCACGATGATCTCGACCTGGTCGTGCTCGGGCAGCTCCTCCAGCACATCGGCCAGCCGCTCGTTCTCCAGCGCGGCGGCCACCTCGTTGCGCCGGCTGTCGGGCATGTCCTGCAGCGCGTTGGCCAGGTCGGCGGCGCGCATGTTGTCCAGTACCGCCAGCAGGTTGGCGGTACCCTGCTCGGCCCGCGGGCCGACCAGGTCGGCGAGTTCGTCCCAGTCGAGTTGGTGCAGGTGGCCACGGCGGCCCAGGCGCGGGGTCACCTCGCGGACAGCCACTTTGCGCAGTGTCCACTCGCCACCGCGCTCGACCTCCATGGCGACGTCCACCACGGTCGCCGGCCGCTCCGAGTCGACGATGGTCACCCGGCGGTCGAGCAGTTCGGCGAGGACCATGAGCTCGTCCGGCCGCTTCTCGAAGCGGCGCAGGTTGAGGGTGCCGGTACCGAGTACAACCGAGTCGGGCTCGATCGCGGTGATCCGCCCGATGGGCAGGAAGATCCGGCGCCGCAGCGGCATCTCGGCAACCAGCCCGACAACGCGGGGCGCGCCGCTGGGCCGGATCCGGGCCACCGCGTCGCGTACCCGTCCCACCTGGTCGCCGTTCGGGTCGAAGACCGGAAGACCGGCCACCCGGGCGACGTACACCCTGGTCGCCGTCGTCACGAGCCACAGCGTAGTTGCCGGTTAGGGTGGACGCGTGCGCACTCTCCCGTACGAGGTGGTGGACGTCTTCACCGATCGGCCATTCACCGGGAACCCGCTGGCGGTGGTCTTCGACGGCGAAGCGCTGGGCCGCGACCAGATGCAGGCGCTGGCCCGTGAGTTCCACCTCTCCGAGACGGTCTTCATCCTCCCGCCGACCAGCCCGGACGCGACCTACCGGGCACGTATCTTCACGCCCGGCACCGAGCTGCCGTTCGCTGGTCACCCCAGCGTCGGCGCAGCGGTCACGGCCGGTCGCCGCGCTGGTCGCGGCCCCGGCCCGGTGGTGCAGGAGTGCGGCGCGGGGCTGCTGCCCATCACGGTGTACGAGGATGGCAGCGCCACCCTCACCGGCGGTACGCCCACTGTCGGCGAGCCGCTCGACCCGGCTCCGCTGCTCGCGATGGCCTCGCTGACCGCGGCCGACTTCGCCGGCCCGGCGCCCCGGATCGCCGGCTGTGGCCTGGAGTTCGCGTACCTTCCGGTACACCCGGATGCGGTGGCCCGGGCGGCCGGCGACGCCGCGGCGGCGCGCGCGGCTGGGCGGAGCCAGATCTATGTCTGCTCCTGGGATGCGGTCACCGCGTCGGCGCACGTGCGGATGTTCAGCACCGGGCTCGGCGTAGACGAGGATCCGGCAACCGGCTCGGCGGCGCTCGGCTTCGGTGTCTGGCTGGTCGCTTCCGGCCTGCTGGCGGCGACCGGCGAGTCGCGCTACACCGTGCGGCAGGGCGCTGAGCTGCACCGACCCTCCACGTTGGAGTGCACGGTCACGGCGGTTGACGGGGTGGCGATCACGGCGACCGTCACCGGCCACGTGATCCCGGTGGCCCGGGGCGAGATCCTCGTCCCACCCTTCGTCGGCTGACGCCCGCGGTCTGCTCAGTGGCCGGCGCTGACCCGGTCCGCCGTGGCGGATTCGGCGGTGGCGGGTGCGGTGGCCGGGTGCGGGATCGGCGACACCGGGACCGCCACCTCGGGTGCGCCACCGCGCTGGGCGGCGAGGTCGGCGAGGAACTGTTCGGTGGTCCGCTCGGTACCCCAGCGCCGGTACATGAGCTGGTAGGTGATGAACGCGGGGATGCCGAAGAACGCCTGAGCGGGTACCACCGCGTTGGCCCCGCCCCGGGTGACCGCCGCGAGTACCAGCGGCGCCAACGCGGGTGCCGTAGCCCCGAAGAGCGCGACGACGCCCACCCCGATCCGGGCCGCCCGGGCGCCGTACGCCTTGTACGCGGCGATCGTGAACAGGGCGTAGACGAGCAGGTCACCGATGCCGATGTTGGCGTTGTAGAGCCCGAGCCGCATGCCGATCGAGGGATCCAGCGGGTACCCGATGAAGGCGTCGGCGAGCTTCGGCGTCAACGGGATGATCACCGAGAAGGTCACGTCGTAGAAGCCGAGGAACAGCGCGAACCAGGCCACATGCTTCAGCTTCATGCCGCCCTGCACGTACAGGTTGGCCACCGCGGTGGCGCCGAACAGCACCACGATGCTGGTCTCCGCCCAGTAGAGCTGCCAGCCGGCGACCGTACCGAGCAGGGTACGGGCGATCCACACGTTCACTCCGAGCGCGAGCCCGATGGCCAGCCAGAGCTTGGCGGGGGACAGCAGCGGCCGGTACCCGATCGACAGCGACGCCACGAAGGTGATGATCAGGAACGTGGTCAGCGCCCAGTGCGGGAGTACCAGGTAGAGCACCGGCAGCGTGACGATGAAGAAGAACAGCACCACCACGTCGCGACCGTTGAACACGCCGATGGCCGGCCGCTCCAGCCGCACGTTGCGGACGTAGACCAGCGCCGTGCCGCAGACGGCCAGCGCGCCGACGAGTACCACCACCCACTGGAACAGGGTCTGCGGTACCAGCAGATCAACCATTGCCGACTCCGATCAGCGAGTGTGGACGGGCGAAGGTGGTCTCCAGCAGGTCGGCGCGGACGGTACGCAGCGCGGTGGCCCGCTCGTCGGGCACCGTGTGTACGGTCGCGGCGAGTCCCCGGTCGGCGAGCTGCTGCTGGACGCCCTCGACGCCCAGCCCGGCCACGGTGGACGCGGGCAGCCCGATCTCCAGCCGGCCGCCGGTCACCTCGGCGGAGAACCGGGCCGGCCAGGGCTGGCTGGGCAGCGCCTCGATGGCCTCCACCAGTTCCCGGGTGGTGACCGGCCCGCGGCCGGCCGGGTACAGCAGCGAGTCGGCCTTGCCGAGGATGGCGGTACTCGCCGGCACGCCGGACAGCTCGCAGCCCAGCTCGTCGTCGGCGAGTGGGCGTACCAGGTCGCGGGTGTCGTACCGGAGCACCGGCATGCACTCGCGATAGGGGAAGTACGGGGTGATCACGACGGTACCCAGCTCGCCGGGGACGGCCGGCGTACCCGATTCGAGGCCGAGGACCTCGACCAGCCCGGTGTTCAGGTCGTGGTGTAGGTGCCCCTGGCTGCAGGTACGCCCGCTGACCGGGAGTACCTCGGTCATCGCGAAGGTGTCGTTGACCAGCGGGGTACCCAGCGTCTCCCGGGCTGCGGCGGCCAGCGCGGTGGAGAGCACCTCGCCGCCGACATCCACCCGGCGCAGCCGGAAGTCGTCCGGCCCGAGCCCGCGCGCCCGTGCCCGGACCACGAGTTGGGCCAGGTAGGACGGGTAGGTGGCGAGCAGGGTCGGCTGCGTACCCGGGGCGGTGAGGGTGTCGAGGGCGTCGTCGGGGGGTACCACGCCAAGGACTGTTGCCTGCGCTCCGGCCAGCCGGCAGACGCCGACGTTCTGCTGCACGGCGGCGGTCGCGCGGGAGGAGATGCAGACGGCCATCCGGTCGGTCGGCCGGATCTCGTCGCGCAGCAGGCCGGACAGGGCCGCGAAGGCCGGCCACAGCTCGGCCTCGTAGCGCGACATCAGCACCTCGGCGGGGCGGCCGGTGGATCCCGTGGTACGCGTGGAAAGCGCCGGCGTGGAGCCGTCGCAGATCAGCTCGCCGGCGTACGCGACCAGCTCAGCCTTGGTCGTCACCGGGATCTGGCGCACCGTGTCCACGGTCAGCCGGCGCAGGTCCACACCGGACTCGGCGAGCCTGCGGGTGTAGAACGGGGAGCGGGCGGCGAGCCGGCGCACGGTACGGCGCAGCGCCCGGTCGGCGAAGTCGCGGCGTACCGCCGGGTCAGCGAACGGCCCGTCCACCAGCGCGTTCACGTCCTCGCCCGGGCGGCCGAACTCGGCAAGCGTGGCGAGCGCGTCGTCGATCATGCTGGTGATCAACGCCGGCTTGATCGGACGTCCCCAGACCATCGCCATGGCGAGGCGGAACTGGCGGATCCCTGTCTCGAACACCGGACCTCCTCGTGCTGCCGGACTCTGGGCCTGCCGGGCTCTGGAGCCTCCTGGACTTTGGGCCGGCCGGGCACGTGGGCGCGCCCGACATGGGGCCAACCGAAATGCGGCCACCCGACATGCGGGCCTACCCGACATGCGGGCCTACCCGACATGCGGGCCTGCCCGACATGCGGGCGGTGCGCCCGGGCGGCACGACCGCTACCCGGGCGCTGGCTCCGTCAGGAACCACCGGCGCAGGCGGCGAACAGCACTGCGGTGAGCGAACCGAGCGCGTAACGCGCGTGCTTCACGCTGCTGACAAAGGCGGACATGGCGACCCTCCTCTCCCTGTGTGGCGGGGCCGGCGCCGGGCGATCGGTGGATCGACGGGCCGGAATCGGTGGTACGCCGTCAGCCGGTCACCACGATCGTGATGTTCATTTCCGGGTGCAGCGAACAGGTGATGTGATACGTCCCCGGGGTGTTCCACGGTCCGGCGACGTACGTGTCGCCCGTCTCGGAGAGGGCCGCGCCGCGGGTACCCAGCTGCGCCGAGCCGGGCTCACTGGCGAACCGCCCGTCGTCGCCGGGGCCGAGTACGTGCAGGAAGCCGGAGTCGTTGTAGAACGTGACCGTCCCGCCCCGTGGAATGGTCACCCGCGACTCACGGAACCCCTCGTGCGTCATCCCGACCGCGCTGGCCGGCGCCGTGGGTACCTTGACCGCCCCGGGGAGGAGCGCGCCCGCGACGATGAGCACCGCAGCGATGGCGATTCGGGGAACGTTCACGGGGCGCCTCCGGCACGCTAGGGCGTCGACCGCATCGCATGGTCAACGATCTATGTAGACGGCTACCAATGAATCTAGCCAAGATCCACGAGGATCGCTCTCCGCCGAAGAGTCGATTACGTTCCGGAGTCTGCGAGGTTAATGATTGAACGTTGGTTAAGGTGACTCCTTGTGCCTGACCCATGGCACATGGTCATCTACGCTGCTCCATGGCTTGTTGAGCTCAGGTTTCGGCAGCTCAGCGGGGGCGGCGTACCCGGTGCAGGCGGAGCGGCTTGGCGGCACGGTGGGCGGCCGGCGTGGGGCGCGGTGCCGCCGCTCCTGAGTCGTCAGTCAGGGTCGGACCCGCCTCCGACGGCTCGCCCGCCGGTGTCAACTTGCTGACGACGCACTCCTGGGCCCACCGCTCGACGGTCTCCGCGGTGGTACCCCCCGCGTTCAGCCGCTTCCCGGCGAGCTGCCCGGCGACCGCCGCCCACTCCTCGTCGCCGGGCCACACCCGGGCGACCGCGGCCGGCCAGCTGAGGATCCGTCCACCGTGGTCGCCGCGGACCGACACGGTCGCCTGCTCCGCCTCGGCGAGCCCGGGTGCCGGCTGCTCGCCGGTACCGCTCACCACGTAGAGGGCGCCGTCGATCCACAGGCACCACACCGCCGTGGCGGGCCCGGCTTTGTCGGCCGCGCCGATTGCCCAGCCCCGGGCGACCCAGCGGGGCATTTTGGCCGCCTGATCTGGTCCGGCTGGGGTGCTCGGGCCAGCCACGCCACCCGTGCCGGCCGGGCTGCCGGGGATGGTCAGCCAGGCGATCGCGGCCTTCTTCATAGCCTCATCGACCAGCGGGTTCATGGGCTCACCTTAACCGGGTACCGGGCGCGTCAGCGGTGAAGCTCTGGCTGGTGTACCGCCACACCAGCGCACCCTCCGGCCACCCGTCCGCCGGCCAACCGCCCTTGGCGAGCAGCGCACTGACAAACCGCTGTGGGTCGGCGAGCTTCGCCCAGACGGCGGGCAGGAAGGTGGCGCGCCGGGCCTCGACCGCGACGACCAGACCGTCCACTCCGGGGCGCAGCCGCTCGACCAGTTCCGCGCGGGTACCGGCATCGACCGGCTCCAGTTCGGACAGCACGGAGACCTCGACATCGAGGGTCGGCCAGTCGACCGCGGTGACAGCGGGCAGCCGCGGGTCGACCATGGCACTCTCCGTGTTGCGGCGTACGTCCAAGTAGAGCGGCCGCCGTGGCTGGAGGGTACCCACGCAGCCGCGCAGTGCCCCGCGTGACGCCAGGGTGACGAAGCTGGCGCCCGGGCGCAGCAGTACCGGATCGGTGGGCCGGGACGGCTCGTGGGATACCCCGGTGAGCCGGGCGTACACCGCCTCCACCGCCAGCTCGACAAGCTGGCGGCCCTGATCAGCGGTGAGCGGCGTACCCACACGTCCACCGTAGGCCCGGTCCACCGGCCGACCAGCCGGTATGACCACGCCAATTCCCCGGCCCGTGTCCGCGTCCCCGGTTGGACGTCTCGTACGCCCCCCTTCGGCGCGGTGGCTCGTCGCCAGGGTGGGCGGCGCGCCGCGAGGCCGGGGGATCGCGGTCGCTGAGCGGTTAGGATCCGGGCATGACGCCGGACGAGGTGGGCGCCCGGTTCGCCGGACTGGGTGGCCAGGCGAGCGTCTCCGGCGGCGGTACCTTCGCCCGCGCGACCGTACGGGTCGACGCGGAGCACTGGGTCGCCGCTGTCGAGCTGGCCCGGGACGGGCTGGACTGCGACTTCTTCGACTGGCTCTCCGCGGTTGACGAGTTGGATGCCGGCTTCACCGTGGTTGCCCATTTGTGGTCGACCCGGCAGCGGCACGGCGTACTGCTCCAGGCCGGCCTGCCCACCCAGGAGCCCGCGATCGCCTCGGTGGTGGCGCTGTTCCCGGGCGCCGCCTGGCATGAGCGGGAGACTCACGAGATGTTCGGCATCGACTTCGCCGGCCATCCGGGCGAGCTGCGGCCGCTGCTGCTGCCGCCCGAGTTCGAGGGGTACCCGCTGCGCAAGCAGTTCATCCTCGCCTCGCGGGTGGCCAAGCCCTGGCCCGGTGCCAAGGAGCCCGGGGAGTCCCATGACTCCGGGGCTGCCCGGCGCGCCCCGATGCGCCCCCCGGGGGTACCCGCCCCGGGCGAATGGGGACCGGCCGCCGAATCTCCGGTGCTGCCTGGCCGACCGCCGGCGACGCCTGCGTCGGACGAAGCGCCAGCCGGTGACGGGGAGGGCTGAGGCGTGCCGTTCTGGCTCGAGGTGCTGCTGCGCTGTCTCGCCGTCGTGGTCGCGTTCCTCACCCTGCCGCTGATCGTCGGCCAGGCCGAGCACAAGGTGATGGCGCACATGCAGGGCCGGCTCGGCCCGATGTACGCGGGCGCGTTCCACGGCTGGGCGCAGCTGATCGCCGACGGCGTGAAGTTCGTGCAGAAGGAGGACATCACGCCGCGCGCGGCCGACCGACAGGTGTTCCGACTGGCGCCGGTGATCGCGCTCTTCCCGTATCTGCTGGCGTTGCTGGTCATCCCGCTCGGGCCGGACGACTGGCTGGTCGCCCAGCCGCTGGACATCGGGCTGTTCCTGGTGCTCGCGGTGGTCGGCGTCGGTGTGGTCGCGGTGCTGATGGCGGCCTGGTCGAGCGCGAACAAGTACTCGCTGCTCGGCGGGTTGCGGGCGGCTGCCCAGCTGCTCGGGTACGAGCTGCCGTTCGTACTCGCCGCGGCGAGTGTGGCGATGGCCGCCGGTACCCTCAGCCTGCCCGGCATCGTGCACGCCTGGAACCCGTGGTGGCTGCTCTGGCAAGCGCCCGCGATGGTGGTCTTCTTCGTTGCCGGACTCGCCGAGATCAGGCGCCCGCCCTTCGACATGCCGATCGCCGACTCGGAGCTGGTCTTCGGGTACATGACCGAGTACACCGGGCTGCGCTTCGCGTTCTTCCTGCTGGCCGAGTACGTCGGGATCATCGTCATCTCCGCGCTCACGACAGTGCTGTTCCTGGGTGGCTGGAAGGGCCCGCTCGCCGCTGACCTCGGTTGGCTGTGGACGCTGGTCAAGGTGTTCGCAGTGAGCTTCGTGGTGATCTGGTTCCGGGTTTCGTACCCGCGCCTGCGCGAGGACCAGCTACAGCGCCTGTGCTGGCAGGTCCTGGTACCGGTGGCGCTGGCCCAACTGGTACTCACCGCGGGCGTACGCCTCGCCCTCAACTGAACGCGTCAAGCGCCGGGGCGGGGCGGGGGTGACGGCCGGCAACGTCAGCCGCATCGGCCAGGGTTCCGTTAACTCGAAGTCACCGGAGGTCACGGGCCTTCCCTCCACGAATTCGGTGGTTGCATCTGGACTGGCTCGACGCTATCGAAAGAGGCCGGTTCTCCGGTCACCATGATCAAAGAAAGTCCGTGTTGGCACATCCGGCCGCTGAGCGGCGGAAGCGGACACGTCTGCGCTGGTACCGGCGCACCCGTCGGAATGTCGCGCGAAGCGAGCGGCAGAGGGAATGATGTGGGGCATGACTGGCGTACCCGGATCGGGCCTGGCCAAAGGCCTCGCCGTCACGCTGAAGACGATGACCCGCCGCAGCGGCACGCAGCAGTACCCGGATGTGGAGCCGGAGCTGCCGCCGCGGTCGCGGGGCGTGATCGCCCTGCTCGAAGAGAACTGCACGGTCTGCATGCTGTGCGCCCGCGAGTGCCCCGACTGGTGCATCTACATCGACTCGCACAAGGAAGAGGTCGTCGTCCCCGGCGCCGCCCGTCCCCGGCAGCGCAACATGCTCGACCGGTTCGCCATCGACTTCTCGCTCTGCATGTACTGCGGCATCTGCATCGAGGCGTGCCCGTTCGACGCGCTCTACTGGTCGCCCGAGTTCGAGTACGCCGAATACGACATCCGCAACCTGCTGCACGAGAAGGACACGCTGCGCGAGTGGATGTGGACCGTACCGCCGCCGCCGGCCCATGACCCGATGGGTGAGCCGGCCAAAGAGGAGTCCACCGCGGCCCGCAAGGCAGCCGCCCCGTGACAGCGGCCGACGTGCTGCTGGTCGCGTTGGGTGCGGTGGCGCTCGGCGCCGGGCTGCGGGTGGTACTCACCGACCATCTGGTGCGGGCCGGGTTGTGGTTGGTGGTGACGCTGGGCGCGGTGGCCGGGCTCTACCTGGTACTCGCCGCGGAGCTGGTGGCCTGGGTGCAGGTACTTATCTACGTCGGGGCAGTCGTGGTCCTGCTGCTGTTCGCGGTGATGCTCACCCGCGCACCGATCGGCGCCAGCACAGATCTGGACCGCCCCGGCTGGGCGGGGCTGCTCGTCGGTGGCGGCAGCGGCCTGGGACTCGCCCTGCTTTTCATCGACGGGTACCGGTGGAGCAAGGTCACGTCGGTGACCACGGGAAGTGCCGAGCGCCTGGGTAACGAGGTCTTCCAGCACTGGGTACTCCCGTTCGAGGTGCTCTCCGTCCTGCTACTCGCCGCACTTGTGGGCGCTGTCGTGGTCTCCCGGCCAGCGCTGACCGGCCAGGTCAGCGGGGCGGCACCTCGCCAGCCGGCAAGCCGCACCGGAGCAGCGGACGGACAGCAGCCGGACGGACAGCAGCCGGACGGACAGCAGGCGGACGGGCAGCCGACCGAGCCTGGGGGGCGCTGATGCACCCGGCCATCCCGTACACGATCGCGGCGCTGCTCTTCGGGCTCGGCGTTCTCGGGGTGCTGCGCCGACGCAACGCAGTCCTGCTGCTGATGAGCGTGGAGCTGCTGCTCAACGGGGTGAACCTGGTCTTTGTCACGGCCGACGCCACGGTACGAGCGGCGCTGCCGCAGACCGGGCAGGTGTTCGCCCTGTTCGTCATCGTGCTGGCCGCCGCCGAGGTGGGCGTCGGGCTGGCGCTGGTACTTCAGCTCTACCGGCTGCGCTCGTCAGTGGCCGTGGACGACCTACCGCTCACCGAGCCGGCCGACGATGCGGCGGCCGTACCAGTGTCCGAGTTGGCTGGCCCAGGCCCCGTCGGCGATGGCCTGCTCGAGTCGGGAGCCGGCGGATGAGCGGGCTGGTCGTGGCGGGGGCTCTGCTGCCGGCCGCTCCGGCTGTCGCGGGGCTGGTCGGGCTGCTGCTACCGGCCGGGTCCCGACGCGCTGCGGGGGCGCTCGGAGTCGGGGCCGCGCTGGTGGCGACCGTTGCCGCGATCGTGCTGGCCGTCTCCGACGAGACCGTGCAGCGCTCCTGGCACGTCGTTGACTTCGGCACCCTGCCGGTATCGGTGACCCTGCAGATCACGCCGGCCGCCGCACTGGTCGCTGTCGCGGTGGGTGTGGTGGCGCTGGCCGTGCAGGTCTACTCGCTGGCCTACCTCGATCCGGACGAGCGCTACGGCCCGTACGCCGCGCAGGTTTCGCTGTTCACCGCCGCGATGCTCGTCGTCGTGGTGGCCGGCGACCTGATCATGCTGCTGGTCGGCTGGGAGGTGATGGGCATCTGCTCCTACCTGCTCATCGCCCACGACCGTGAACTGCCCGAGGCACCGCGCGCCGCAGTCAAGGCATTCCTGGTCACCCGGGTGGGTGACGTCGGTTTCCTGCTCGGCATCGCACTACTCGGCATCTCCGCGCAGTCGTTCCAGATCGACGACGTACTCGCCGCGCCGCTGTCGCACGGCCGGCTGACCGTGGTGACGCTGCTGCTGCTGGCCGGGGTGGCCGGCAAGAGCGCGCAGTTCCCACTGCACACCTGGCTACCCGACGCGATGGCCGGCCCCACCCCGATCTCGGCGCTGATCCACGCCGCCACCATGGTGGCCGCCGGTATCTACCTGGTCACCCGGCTCTACCGGCTGTTCACGGCGTCCCCGACCACGCTCGCCGTACTCGGCGTGCTCGCCTCGATCACCATGCTGCTCGGGGCGCTGGCCGCCACCGCCCAGGACGACATCAAACGGGTACTCGCCTGGTCGACGGTCTCCCAGATCGGGTACATGTCCGGTGCCCTCGCCGTCGGCTCGTCCAGCGCCGCGCTGTTCCACCTGCTCACCCACGCCGCCTTCAAGGCGCTGCTGTTCCTGGCGGCGGGCTGCGTCATCCACGCCGTGGGCAGCAACTCGATGAGTGTGATGGGCGGCCTGCGCCGGGCGCTGCCGGCGACCTTCTGGTGCGCCACCATCGGGCTGGCGGCGCTGGCCGGGGTACCTCCGTTTGCCGGGTTCTGGAGCAAGGACACGGTGCTCTCCGCCGCCTTCGAGGCGCGTGACGGTTCGGGTCCGGCGGCGTCCTGGGTCGGCTGGCTGGTCTGGCTGGCCGGACTGGTCGCCGCGCTGGCCACCGCCTGGTACTGCGCCCGGCTGTGGCTACGGGTGTTCTTCGGCCAGCCGCGGGGCGACGTCGAGCCACACGACACCCCGGCGCTCATGCGCTGGCCGGTGTACGTCCTGGCCGTACCCGCGGCGCTGCTCGGCTTCGCCGGCCGCGGCACGGGACTGGCCGGGCGACTCGGCGCAGAGCACCTGTTCCAGGTGGACGCCAGTACCGTCGCGGCCCTCGTCGTGTTGCTGCTCGGCCTCGGCGCCGGGTGGGCGGCATGGCGCCGGGACACCGCCGCCGATCCCGCGCTCGTGCTCGGTCGGGCGCGCCCCGCCTTTGTGAACGCCTTCTACTTCGACGCGGTACAGGACGCGCTGGTCGTACGCCCGGTGCAGCGGCTGGCCCGGCTGACGAAGCGGGCCGACGCGGGCCTGGTCGACGGCGCGGTGGAGGGTGTTGGGCAGGCCGCCGGCGGTGCGGCGCGGGTTCTGCTCGGCTGGCACCGGGCGCCGGTGTCCCGGGCACTCACCGCCAGCCTCGGTGGCGTGCTGCTGCTCGGCATCGCCGCGCTGCTGGTGACGGCGGTGAGCTGGTGATCGAGGTGTCGCAGATCGGGAGTGTGACGAGGTGGGGCCAGGTGTTGCTGCTGGCGATCCTCATCCTCCCCGCGCTCGGCGCGATCGCTGCCGCGCTGTTTCCTGGACGACTCGACAGGCTCGGCCGGATCGTCGCTACCGGCTTCGCCGCGCTCGCCTTCCTGGCCAGCGTCCTGATGTACGGACGGCACAACGGCGCCGGCTGGTTCTGCTACGGGACCGCGCCGCACTGCGTCCCGGGGATCGTGCCGTGGGAGCAGGTGAACCTGGCGTGGGTACCGGCGCTGGATCTGCGCTTCCACGTCGGCGTGGACGGCATCTCGTACCCCCTGGTTGTCCTGACCACGCTGCTCACGCTGCTCTGCTGCGGGTACACCCTGTGGGTCGAGCCGGCGCAGGGGCGCGGCCGGCTGCTGCTCGCGGCGCTGTTGTTGATCGAAGTCGGTGCGCTCGGGGTGTTCCTCTCCCTGGATCTGCTGCTGTTCTTCGTGTTCTTCGAGGTCGTCCTGTTGCCGATGTACGCGGTGATCGCGTTCTGGGGCGGGCCGGAGCGCCGCCACGCGGCCACCAAGTTCGTCCTCTACACCCTCGCCGGCTCGGTCCTGCTGCTGGTCGGCGTGCTGCTGGTGACCGTGCGCGCCGGTACGGCCGACCTGGTGACGCTCTCCAGCGGGGCCGGCGCGCAGCTGACCGGACGCGTGCAACTGGTCGCGTTCGTACTGCTGGCGCTGGCCTTCGCGGTGAAGAGTCCACTGTGGCCGCTGCACACCTGGCTGCCCGACGCGCACACCGAGGCGCCGACGGTCGGGTCCGTGATCCTCGCCGGCATCCTGCTGAAACTGGGTACCTACGGCCTGCTCCGGATCGGCGTCGGTGTGCTGCCCAGCGGCGCCGCCAGGGTCTCCCCGGTGCTCGGCGTGCTGGCCGTGGCGGCGATTCTCGTCGGCGGGCTGGTCTGCCTGGCACAGACCGAGTTGAAGCGGCTGATCGCCTACTCCAGCGTCGGCCACATGGGCTTCGTGGTACTCGGCATCGCCACCATGAGCACCATCGGCATCCAGGCCGCCCTGATCGGCAACATCGCCCACGGCATCGTCACCGGCCTGCTGTTCTTCCTGGTCGGCGGGGTCAAGGAGCGCACCCACACCGGGGAATTCGCCGATCTCGGCGGGCTGCGCGAGACCCAGCCACGCCTGGCCGGCCTGCTCGGCTTCGCCGCGATCGCGTCGCTCGGACTGCCCGGGCTCGCCGGGTTCTGGGGCGAGGCGTTCGCGGTGATCGCCGCCCTGCGCCGCGGCGGTCCACTCTGGACGGTGCTCGGCGTACTCGCCGCGCTCGGTGCGGCCCTTGCCGCCGCGTACTTCCTGCGGATGCTGCGCCGGGTGAGCCACGGCCGGCCGACGCCCGCCGTGGCAACGCTTCGCGGGCGGCTGTCCCCGGCCGAGGTGTTCGCCTGGGCACCGTTGGTACTGCTCACGCTCGCGCTCGGGCTGGTACCCGCCCTGGTCCTGCACCTGTCGGACACGCCTGTCCAACTGCTGCTCGGTCTCGTGAAGTGATGGCCTCGACGAGGGGGCCAGACGTGAGGGCCGTGACGTGACTCGAATCGACCAGGTCGCCCTGCTACCCGCCTACTGCGCGGCCGGAACAGCGGTGCTGGCGCTACTCGTCGACCTGGTGATCGGTCGGTCCCGGATCACGCTGGCCGCCACCATGCTCGGCACGCTGGCCACGGCGCTGGCCGCGATCCTGGTCGGGCGCGGGGACAGCCGGCTGACTTTCTGCGTCGGTAACGCCGGCTGCGCGTACCGGTTCGACAGCCGCTCCGCCCTGGTCGCGCTGCTCTTCGCGGTACTCACCCTGGGTGTGCTCGGCCTTTCCGGCGGCCAATTCGGCCCGGTCGACAAAGGCAGCGACCCCGGCCTGCCGGCGGGGGAGTACTGCTTCCTGCTCGCCTGCTCGATGACCGGCGGTGTGGTACTCGGCTCGGCCGGTGATCTGCTGACCCTGATCGTGGCACTGGAGACGCTGACCCTGCCGCTCTACCTGCTCGCCGGGCTACGCCGCACCAGTCTCGAGTCGGCCTCCGGTGCGGTGACCTTCTTCCTGGTCAGCGTGGTCGCGACGGCCATCACGCTGCTCGGTGCGGGGCTGCGGTACGCCACCACCGGCACGCTCTTCTTCGCCGCCCTCGACCCGTCCGTACCCGAGCGCCTGCAGCCGTTGGCCACGGTGGCGGTGGTACTGCTCCTCGGTGGGCTCGCGTTCAAGGTCGCCGCGGTACCCCTGCACGCGTGGGCGCCCGCGACCTACGACGGCGCGCCGGTACCGATCGCCGCGTACCTCTCCACCGCATCCAAGCTCGGCGGCGTAATCGCCATCGTGACGGTGCTCGACGGGCTCTTCGACAGCCAGCTCGACGTGGCCGGGCCGGTGCTCGCGGTACTGGCCATCCTCACCATGACGGTCGGCAACCTGGGTGCGCTCCGCCAGCACCGGATGGTCCGGCTGCTCGCCTGGTCCTCGGTCGCGCAGGCCGGCTACATCCTCGCTCCGCTGGGTGCGTACGCGCTGGTGGACGCCAAAGTGACGCTCGACGTCGCGGGGGCGGGGGCGCCACCGGTGCGGTCGAGTGTCCTGAGCGCCGTCCCGGAGAACGCCGCACTCGCCTACACGGTCTTCTACGTACTGCTCGAACTCGCCGCGTTCGCAGCCGTGGTGGCGCTGCGCGGGCGCGCCGACGGCGGGGAGATCGAGGACTATCGCGGGGCGGTACGCCAGCGCCCCTGGGTGGCTGGGGCCTTCGCGCTGGCCCTCGTCGGGCTGGCCGGGCTCCCGCCGGGACTGGCCGGGCTGTTCGCGAAGGTGATCGTGGTGCGCTCGCTGCTGGTGGGCAGCGCGTGGTGGCTGGCGCTGATCGTGGTGCTCAACGCGGTACTCGGCCTGGCCTACTACGCCCGGGTGGTGGCCGTTCTGCTGGCCGCCCGGCAGATGCCGCGCCGGTACGCCGAGTACACCCCGCGGTTGCGGTCGGCCCCCCTGCCGGTGGCGGTGGTACTCGCCGCGGCCACCGTGCTGGCCGTCGTCCTGGGCTTCGCACCCCAACTCGTCCTCAGCGCCGTCAGCCCCTAACAGAGAAGCCGGGCGAGCAGAGAAAGCCCAGGCAACCGAAGATCAGCCCCCTGACCAGGGAGTTTCCAGGAAGGACCGGAGACCTCCCAGCGGGTTCACAGCCCAACCTGGGAAGATCATTGGAACGCGGAGCGTTGGACCCTTCGCTACTGGAAGGAGTAGAACGTGCACGGCCACCACAACGGTTTGAAGACCGCCGCACTCCTCGGGCTGCTGTCCGGACTCATTCTCGCCGTCGGGTACCTCTTCGGCGGTACCACCGGCCTGGCCATCGCCGTCGTCATCGCCCTGGTGATGAACGGCGTCTCCTACTTCTACTCGGACAAGATCGCGCTGCGCTCGATGCGCGCCCAGCCGGTGACCGAGGCGCAGGCTCCCGGCCTGTACCAGATGGTGCGCGAGCTGTCCCAGTCGGCGAACCAGCCGATGCCGCGGCTCTACGTGAGCCCGACGGCGCAGCCCAACGCCTTCGCCACCGGACGCAATCCGCAGCACGCGGCGGTCTGCGTCACCGAGGGCATCACCCGCATACTCACGCCACGTGAGCTGCGCGGAGTCATCGGTCACGAACTTTCCCACGTGTACAACCGGGATATCTTGATCTCCTCGGTCGCGGGCGCGTTGGGCGGCATCATCACCATGCTCGCCAACCTCGCCTGGTTCATCCCGATGGGGCGCTCGGACAACGACGAGGGCGGCGGCGCGCTGGGCGCGCTGATGTTGATCATTCTCGGCCCGCTGGCCGCCATGGTCATCCAGATGGCGATCAGCCGGAGCCGGGAGTACCAGGCCGACGCCTCCGGTGCCCAGCTCACCAACGACCCGCTCGCGCTGGCCAGCGCGCTGTCCAAGATCGAGCGCGGGGTGGAGGCGCTGCCGCTGCCGGCCGAGGGGCAGCTCGCCACCTCGTCCCACCTCATGATCGCCAACCCGCTGCGCCCCGGTGGCATCGCGAAGCTCTTCTCCACCCACCCGCCGATGGCCGAGCGGATCGCCCGGCTGGAGCAGATGGCCATCAACCCGGCCCCGGTGCAGTACCGGCGATAAGTCACAAGCCGGAGCGCCCCCGACCTTGTTAGGGTCGGGGGCGCTTCTGCTCGTTACCGGCAGCCACGTCCCCGGCCGCCGGAACGCCGTCGCCAGCCGTGCGGCGGCATCCGCGAGCCGACCGCAGACAACCGCGCACCGTCCGCGCCGCACCGAAATTGGAGACCCCCCTTGGCCCGCCAGTACCTCGCCGTGTGGCGCATCCCCGGAGCCCGTGGGCTGCTGGTCGCCGGCATCATCGGCCGGCTGGGCATCGGGATGACCTCACTGGCCCTGCTCCTGCTGGTCCAGCAGCACACCGGGCGGTACGCCCCGGCTGCGCTGGTGAGCGCGGTGTTCGGCCTGGCCGGCGCGGTAGCGGGGCCGGCGGTGGGCCGGTTGGCGGACCGCTTCGGCCCGACGCCGGTACTGCTGGCAACCGCGGTGCTGCACCCGGTCGGACTGGTCGCGCTGGTACTGCTGGCCGGCTCGGCGCTGCCCGTCGTGATCACGGTGGCCGCACTTGCCGGCGCCTGCTACCCGCCGTCGAGTGCGGCGATCCGGGGCGCCTGGAATGCCCTCACCGAGCCGGCGACCGGGCGGGGCCACCTGCGCTCGATCGCGATGGCGGCGGAGACTTCGCTGTTCGAGATCGTCTTCGTCTTCGGCCCGCTCGGCGTGGCGCTGTGTATCGCGCTTGCCGGTCCGGCCACGGCGATCTGGGCGGCGGCCGGGTTGACCCTGGTGGGTACCGGGGCGCTCGCTCGCGGCTCGGCGATGCGTACCCAGCGCCCGCACCACAGCACCGTCCGCGCCCGGGGCCTGGGACCCCTCGCCGTGCCCGCGTTCCCCGCGCTGCTGGCGTGCACCACCGGGCTGGGTCTCGCCTTCGGTGTGGCCGGCGTGGCGGTACCGGCGTTCGCCACCCAGTACGCCGGCCATGACTCGGCCGGTACCGCCGGTGTACTGCTCGCCCTCTGGGGACTGGGCAGCGCCACGGGCGGCATCTGGTTCGGTACCCGGCGCTTCAGTACGCCCCTGCCCCGTCAGCTCGCGTTCTGGGCCGGGGCGCTCGCGGTCAGCCTGGCACTCTTCGCGGCCATGCCGAACGCGCTGGCCCTGGGCGTGGCACTGGCACTGGGCGGCGCCACGATCGCGCCCGGCCTCACCGTGCAGCACTCGCTCGTCGGTCAGATCGCGCCCGCGGCGATGCGTACCGAGGCGTACACCTGGATGATCACGCTCTCGGTCGCGGCCGGCGCGTTGGGCAGCGCACTCGCCGGGGTGATCGCCGACCGCGCCGGCCCCGCCCCGGCCTTCCTGGTGGCAGCGCTGGCTGTCGCCGGTACCACCCTGGTGGCGGCCTGGCCGGGCGGCGCGCTGGCCCGGGTCGGCCAGCCCACCCCCAGCGAAGCCTGACCCACCCACCCCGATGGGCCAACCGGGTCAAACAGCGAGGGCGGGCAGCGCAGCGGTGACGTCGAGCTCGACCAGCTGGCCGGGGAAGCCCAGCTGGGCGACGCCGAGCAGGGTACTGGCGGTGCTGAACGCCGGGGCCAGTGGCGAGGCGAGCAGCCGCCGCCAGGCCGCCGACAGCACCGGCTGATCGACGCTCACCACGTAGATCACGGTACGGACGACCTGCTCCGGCCCGGCGCCGATCGCGGCCAGCGCCGCCATGGCGTTCGCCGCCACCTGGTCGACCTGCGCCTCCAGCCCGCCGGCGACCAGCGCGCCGCTGGCATCCAGCGGGCACTGGCCGGCGAGGTAGGCGGTGCGCCCGGCCTCGACCACGGTGACATGGTGGTACCCGGGCGTGGCGTGCAGCGTCTCCGGGTTGAGCCGGGAGATCACTTGTAGTTGGTGAACTGCAGCGCCACGCCGAAGTCGCCGTCCTTGAGCAGGGCGATCACGGCCTGCAGGTCGTCGCGCTTCTTGCCGGTCACCCGCAGCTGGTCACCCTGGATCTGCGCCTGGACGCCCTTGGGCCCCTCGTCGCGGATCTTCTTGCCGATCACCTTGGCCTTGTCCGAGTCGATGCCCTGGATGATCTTGCAATCGATCTTGTACGTCTTGCCCGAAGCCTTCGGCTCGCCGGCATCCAGCGACTTCAGCGAGATACCACGCTTGACCAGCTTCTCCTTCAGTACTTCCAGCGCGGCGGCGACCCGGTCCTCGGTGTCGGCCTGCAGGTTGATCACGTCGTCGCCGGAGAGCTTCACCGAGGCGTTGGTACCCCGGAAGTCGAACCGGGTACCAAGCTCCTTCTCCGCCTGCCCGATGGCGTTGCCCAGCTCGTGCTTGTCGACCTTGCTCACAATGTCGAACGATGCGTCCGCCACGTCGCCTCCTGTTCGCGTACTTTCCGTTCGGGGTGCCTGCTGTTCGGGTGCCCGCTGTCGGGCGCGCCGCCGTTCGCGTGGTTTGTCCGGTCGATAGCCTCCCACGTGGTTGGCCGCGCCGCCGACGGTACCCGTTTGCGCGATCCCCGGGGGCAATGGTTATTCTTGCTTCCGCCGCCGCGCCCTGGCGTGGTGGCCAGCCCTGGCGGGTTGCCCGAGTGGTCAATGGGAGCAGACTGTAAATCTGCCGCGAAAGCTACGAAGGTTCGAACCCTTCACCCGCCACAAGCTGTAGAAACGGCCCCCGGCCAGCGGAAACGCCGACCGGGGGCCGTTTCCGTTTGTCTCACTGAGACTCTCTCGGACCCCTGAATCGCCCCGCGTCGTGCCGTCTGCGTGTCGGTGGATCGGCGGGCGCGCCACGTGCGGGTTCCGCTAGCCGGGCCGCGGCGATTACGGCCGCGGAGCGGATCTGACAAGACCTGCCTTGACGCATGCCGATAACGGAATATCATCCAGCCATGGCACGAGCAGCGACGACGTCGGACGTCTTCAACGCGATCGCGGAGCCGCAGCGCCGGGAGATCCTGGCACTGCTGCGGGCGGGTGAGCGGCCGGTGACCGAGTTGGCCCAGGAGCTGGGGATGACGCAGCCGGGGGCGTCCAAACACCTGCGGGTGCTCCGCGAGGTCGGGCTGGTACGCGACCGCAAGTCAGGCAAGCAGCGCGTGTACGGCCTGGACGCCCGCGGGCTACGACCGGTCCACGAGTGGACCGGCGGGTTCGAACGGTTCTGGAACGAGAGCTTCGACCGGCTGGACGCGTACGTGCAGGACCTGAAGCAGGCAAGGCAGGGGGAGTAGCTGATGAGCGAGATGCAACAGGGTGCACCGACACAGTCAGCGACGGCCGACCGCGAGATCGTCATCTCCCGGGTCATCGACGCCCCGCGGGAGCTGGTGTTCGAGGCGTTCACCGAGGTACGGCACCTGTCGCGATGGTGGGGGCCGGAGGGGTTCACCACCACCACGCGCTCCTTCGAGTTCCGCGTCGGCGGCGAGTGGGATTTCGTGATGCACGGGCCGGACGGGACGGACTACCAGGAGTGGATCTCCTGGACCGAGATCGTCCCGCCGGCGGGGATCGCGCTGCTGCACGGTGAGTCCCGCGGCGATCCGAACGCGTTCCAGTCGGTCCTGACGTTCGCGCCCGACGGGGCGGCGACCCGGATCGAGATGCGCACGGTGTTCCCCACCAAGGAGCTGCGCGACGAGGCGGCCGAGAAGTACCACGCGCTCGAGGGCGGCCAGCAGGCACTGAGCAAGCTGGCTGCCTATGTCACCCAGATCGTTGCCAAGGGACCAGATCGTCGGGAAGGAACTGAGAACTGATGGCCGGGAAAGTGTTCTTCAGCGTGTCGATGTCGCTGGACGGTTTCATCGCGCCCGGGTCCCTCGGCGAGTTGATGGGGCAGCAGTGGATGGAGCTGCAGCAGTGGATCTTCCCACTGCGGTTCTTCCGGGAGAACCTGAAGCTCGGCGAGGGTGGCGAGGAGGGGCGCGACAACGACATCGCGCGGGAGACGTTCGAGCGCACCGGCGCGAGCGTGATGGGCAAGCGCATGTTCGACGCCGGCGAGCAGATGTGGCCGGCGGAGGCGCCGTTCCACACGCCGGTCTTCGTCGTGACGCACGAGAAGCGTGACCCCTGGGAGCGGCCGGGTGGAACCACCTTCCACTTCGTCAACGACGGCATCGAGGCCGCGCTCGACCAGGCCCGCGAGGCCGCCGGCGATCGGGACGTGCGGATCGCGGGCGGCGGCGCGACGATCCTGGAGTACGTGAACGCCGGCCTGGTCGACGAGTTCACGATCGCGCTCTCACCCGTGCTGTTCGGCTCCGGAATCCGCCTGTTCGACGGCGTGGACGCGGGCCGGGTAGCCCTGGAGCCGGTCCGCGCGGAGCCGACGCAGCGGGTGACCCACCTGACCTACACGGTCCGGGAGCGGTAGCCGCCTCGACCTCAGCGCTCCCCGCCGTGCAACCCTTCCGGCGCCGGTACCCGTGTGTAGGGCAACCGAGCGGAAGGGGTACGCACATGCGGCCAGAGGCGGAGCGCGAGTACGGCGACTATGTCGCGGCCCGCGCGGCCAACTTGGTGCGCTTCGCCTACCTGCTTTGCGGTGACTGGCACCGGGCCGAGGACACCGTGCAGTCGGCGCTCGTCAAGCTCTACCTGGCCTGGCCCCGGCTGCGCAACACGGCCGACGTGGACCCGTACACCAGGCGGATCGTGGTACGGCTGCTCGTCGACCACGGCCGGCTGGCCCGGTTCCGCCGCGAGCGGCTCAGCGACCGGCTGCCTGAGCCGCCAGCCGGGCCGGACGCGAGCGACGGGGTGGCCGACCGGATGGCCGTGCGGGCCGCCCTCGCCCAGGTACCGCCCCGCCAGCGTGCCGTCCTGGTCCTGCGCTTCTGGGCGGACTGCTCGGTCGAACAGGTCGCCGACCTGCTCGGCTGCTCGCCGGGGACGGTCAAGAGCCAGACCGCGCGCGGCCTGGACACCCTGCGCCACCTGCTCCACAACCATTTCCTGGTACCGAACGGAGGCACCGAGCGATGAACGACCTCGCCGAACTGCTGGCCGAGTCCAGTGTGGACCAGCCGCCCCTGCGGATCACCCGGGACAGCGCGGTGGCGGCCGGGCGCCGGGCGGTACGCCGTCGCCGGTACGCGGCCGGTGCGGTGGCAGCGGGCGCCGTGCTGGTACTGGCCGCCGGCGCGCTCGCGTTGCCGCGCGCCGGTACCCCCGGGCTGCCGGTCGGCGCGCCCTCCGCGACAACCAGCTATCCGATACCGCAGCTGCCCACCGCTGCCGGCGTACCCGGCGCGGTCGACCGTCCCGACCTGGTCGGCAGCGATCCACGACTACTGCATTTCGCGATCGGAGCGTCGTCCTGGCCGCTGGGGTCGGCCACTTACCACAGCGGCGCCGGTACCGAGTCACTGCAGGCCGGCGGGCTGGACGTGACGGTGAGTCGGAGCCAGAGCGACGCCGAGGTGACGGCAAACCCGCGCGTGTCTGAGTCGGTGGGTTCGCCGACGCCGGGCGTTGACGGGATGCGGGTGGACTATTCGTCCGGCCCGGGAACCGTCCCGGGCACCGTTTCCCGCACCCCCACGACCGTGCAGGGCCGGCCGGCGACCCTCATCTCGATCACCTTTCCGAGCGGTACCTACCCGTTCTGGGGGCTGCTCTGGCAGCCGGTCGACGGCCTCTGGGTAGGGCTGTCGACGCAGACCGTGTCCGGGGTGGACGAGATGTGGCGGGACGTCGACGCGCTACGCCTCGACCGGGCCCAGCACTGTGTGGTCCCGTTCCAGCTCGCCGCCCTGCCCGCCGGTGCCCACCTGCTCGGCTGTACCGCCGGCGTACCGGGCAGTGATCCGCGCGCTGACTCCGCGATCGAGGTCGGCGACGGCCACGGCAATACCGCGAGCATCTCGATCGGCCAGGCGTCCGTGCAGGTCAATCAGGACGGCTCGACAGTCGCGCCGCCGGTACCCAACCGGGAGGTCAACAAGCACCCCGTCGCCTGGGTGCCGGGCGTCGGGTTCGTCGCGGACGACTACGACGGGGTACCCCTCCACCTCTCGGTCAGCGGCGACTACGACGAGGCGGTCGCCACCCAGATACTCGCCGGCCTGGTGGTCAGTACCGACCTGGCCAAGCCGGCGAGCTGGCCCGCCGACCCGGCACCAGCCGGCCGGTGAGCACGCTCCGACCCTCACGGTCGGGGCGCCGCGGTACCGGCTTGCGCAAGTTCGGACACGCTACGACACGCTTCGTGACTGCACTCGCACCATCGGTGAAATTGGACATCAGCCTCTTGAGTCTCAGGATCAAGGCCCTGACCTGCGTGGACACCGCAGGTCAGGGCAGCGTGGCAAACCGACCGAATCGGACAGGCGACGGGGGTGTCCGCCGGTACCCCGCCGCGCGTACGATCGCCCAGCCGCCGTTTACCTGCGGTTCTCGTTCCGTGGGAGGGCTCCCGCGAACTCCTCCGTTCAGGGGACTTGACCGCGCCACAAGTACCGCCGGTCCGAGCGCCGTGGTCATTTCGCCGTTCGTACCCTCGATTGGCAGCCGCAGCGTTTTGTTACCCCCCTGTGGTGTGGCACGATCGTGCTACCTCGCGATGCGAGTCGCGTGTGTCAGAGGAGCAACCATGGATCACCGCAAAGTTCGCAGAAGCCTGGTGCTGGCTTTCGCCGGCATCGCCATCGGCGCGGGGTTCGTCTTTGGTGCCGCCGCAAACTCTCCGGTGCGCGCCGACGAGGTGATCTGGACCAGGTCGGTCTCCCACCACCAGGTGCCTGTGCAGCAGGGAACTACCGCTCCCGCGCCGACCTACACGACGTTCGAAGTGATCTGGACCTGACGTGTCGGACCGGCGTTAGCCTATGAGGTCGCGCCCCGCGTTTTCGCATTCACCGGATCTGGCATGGCTGATTACCATTCCACTCGGTCTAATCGCGCTTGTCCTTCTTGTTCCGACAGTCGCCTCAAGTACCCATCTTTGGGCTAGTTGGCAGCAGACTCTCATCTTCTTCGGTCTGATCTTCGCGGCCGACTGGATCACGATGAGCGTTGAGGTCCGCCGGCATGGCATCGCGATCAGCCTGATGGAGATCCCCACCCTCCTCGGCCTGTTCTACCTACCGCCCCTCACGCTGGTCGTGCTCCGGGTCGCCCTGGCCGTCGTCAGCCAGGTCCGGCTGCGCGCCACCCCGGTGAAATTCTGGTTCAACGTGGCGAATGTGGCCTGTGGCGTCTCGCTGGCCACCACCATCGTCGGCCTGTTCCACCAGGGCCAGCCCAGTAACAGTCCGGGCATGTGGTTGATCCTGTTCGCGGCGATCAGCGCGTCGGTGGTCTCGATGATCCTGGCGCTGCTCGGGGTACTGAGCCTCGTACAGGGCGGGATGACCGTTCAGAAGGCGGCCTCGACCTTCATCCCCGGGCTGATCGTCGGTGAGACGAGCGCGGTCATCGGCTTGGTCATCCTGGCCGCCGTGCAGAACAGCCCCTGGTCGGTGATCCTCATCGGCGCGCTGTTCGTGGTGATGATGTGGATCTACCGCGGCTACGCCGAGCTGACCCGCCAGCACAAGTCACTCGTCGAGATCTACGACCTGACCAGGGTGATCGCCGACACGCGACACGACGGTACGCTCGCCGACGTCCTGCTCGGGCGGGTGCGCGACCTGTTGCACGCGGAGGCCGCGACACTCTGGCTGCCAGCCCAGGACGGGCGCCCGGAGACCCTGCTGTCGGCCCGAGCCGACGACTCGGGCCTGCTGGACCTGTCGAACACCCCGGAGGCGCTGCGCCGCCGGGCGATGCGTACCGGCCAGACGGTCGCGGTCGGTCCCCGGATGGGCGACGACGAGCAGCGCCAGCTGCTGCGCCAGCAGGGTGTCAAGGACGCCATCGTGGTACCCATGCGCTCCGGCGCGACCGCGGTCGGATCGTTGGAGGTGACCGGGCACCTCGGCGACTCGGCCCAGTTCGGCCCCGACGACGTACGGCTGCTGGAGACGGTGGCGGCGCATGCGGCCGTGGCTGTCGAGAACGGTCGACTGGTCGAGCGGCTGCGCTTCGACGCCGATCACGACCAGCTGAGCCGGTTGCCCAACCGTCGCCGGATGCTGGCGAGCCTGGACGAAGCAGTCAAGATCAACGCGCCCGGCGAAATAGTTGCCCTGATCGAGTTTGACGTCGCCGGCCTGCGCGACGTCAACGAGACGCTGGGCCACGGCGCCGGCGACAAGCTGCTCGCCGAGGTGGCCAAGCGGTTGGTGATCCTGGCGCCCTCGGCGGCGCTGGTGGCCCGGGTGGGCGGCGGCGAGTTCGCCATCCAACTGCGGATGGCGAGCGCTGAGGCCGCCATCGAGCTGGCCACCGGGCTGCGGGCCGCACTGCAGGGGCCGATGCCGATGGGCTCGTTCACGCTCGACATCGACACCTCGGTCGGGATCGCGGTCTACCCGGATCACGGCTCGTCCTCGGCCACCCTGCTGCAGCGCGCCGACGTGGCCACCTTCGCCGCGAAGTCCACCTCCTCGGCGGTACAGATGTTCAACCTCGGTCTGGAGTCGCGCTCGGCGCGCCGGCTGGGCCTCGCCGGTGACCTGCGCCGGGCCTTGGAGAACCGGGAGCTGGAGGTGGTCTTCCAGCCGAAGGTGTCGCTCGCCTCCCGCGACCTGGTGGGGGTCGAGTGCCTGGCCCGGTGGGAGCACCCGGCGCACGGTACGGTCGCGCCCGAGGACTTCGTCGCGGTCGCCGAGCACACGGGGCAGCTGGGCCGGCTCACCGAACTCGTGTTGCGCGAGGGGCTGCGCCGCTGCAAGGAGTGGGCCGACCAGGCCCGACCACTGAACGTCGCGGTGAACCTGTCGCCGCGTACCCTCGTCGCCCCTGAGTTCGCCGACCGGGTCGCCGCGCTGCTTGCCGAATACGAGGTGGCCCCGGGTCAGCTCACCCTGGAGATCCGCGAGGACGGCGTACTCGGCGAGACCGACCGGCCGTTGCCGGCCCTGCGCCAGCTACGGGAGCTGGGGGTACGCCTCTCCGTTGACGACTTCGGCACCGGGTACTCGTCGCTGTCCTACCTGCGCCGCCTGCCGGTACACGAGGTCAAGATCGACCGTAGCTTCGTCCAGGGAATGGCGACCGACGCGGGTGACCTGGCCATCGTCCGGGCCATCGTCGACCTGTCCCGGCACTTCGGTCTGACCGTGGTGGCCGAGGGGGTGGAGAGCGAGATGACGCTCGGCCTGCTGGAGGAGATGGGCTGCGACGTCGGCCAGGGCTTCCTGTTCAGCCGGCCGCTCTCGTTCGACCGGCTGGAGGCGTGGTTCGCGGCGCAGACCGAGCCCGAGCCCACCCCGCTCGGGGTGGTCCGGCGGCTGCGCGCGGTGGCCAACTGAGCCCGTTACAAGGGCTCCGGCAGGTCTGCCATACCGGTTCGACCTCCCGCGAGGCGCCGTGTACTCTTACCCCGGTGCGCGTCCCCGCAAGGGATTGCGGCGCCCCCTTAGCTCAGTCGGCAGAGCGTCTCCATGGTAAGGAGAAGGTCTACGGTTCGATTCCGTAAGGGGGCTCCAAGGGTCCGGATCACCAGACCCGGCGCGGCGGTGTAGCTCAGTTGGTAGAGCAAGCGGCTCATAATCGCTGTGTCGCCGGTTCAAGTCCGGCCACCGCTACGTGTTTGGGCGTCGTCACAGGCGCCCGTTTTGCACGTAGACCCGGCCAGCGGCTAGGCTGGTCAGCCGGGTACATCAGTTCTTCGAGGAAGGCACTCCGCCGTGGCTAAGGCGACCGACGTACGTCCCAAGATCACGATGGCGTGTACGGAGTGCAAGGAGCGCAACTACATCACGCGCAAGAACCGTCGCAACGACCCGGACCGCATCGAGCTGAAGAAGTTCTGCCCGCGCGACGGCAAGCACACCATCCACCGCGAAACGCGGTAGCACGCACTCGACTTCATGACGGCGGTCCGGCTCCCGGGCCGCCGTCGCTGTGCCTCCGGCCCGTCCCGCCTGCCTCCGCCCGTCCCGCCTGCCTCCGGCCCGTCCCGCTCCGAGCCACTCGCGACAGGGCGTCCAGGATGGGGAGCCTCGGCGCGGCTGCTAGGTTCGCGGCATGCCACTGGATCCGTCCCGCGTCGGGCACGCGTACCCGCCGACCGAGCCGTACCTGGTCAGCCGGGAGAAGATCGCCGAGTTCGCGACCGCCATCGGTGCCGATGACGCGGCGTACCGGGACCCGGAGGCGGCCAGGGCGCTCGGGTACCCCGACGTGGTCGCCCCGCCCACCTTCCTGACCGTGATCGCCTCTGCCGGTACCCGGCTGCTCGTCGAGGACGAACAACTGGGCCTGGACTTCACCCGGGTGGTCCACGGCGACCAGCGGTTCCGGTTCACCCGGCCGGTACGCGCCGGCGACCGGCTGGTCGGCGTGGTCAACATCGAGGAGATCACCATGCGCGGCGGGCACGGCATCCTGACCACGCGTACCGACATCGCCACCGAGGACGGCGAGCCGGTCGCCGCCACCTGGGCCAAGCTCGTGGTACGGGGGGAGTGAGCGGTGGAGATCGGTAGCCAACTGCCTGCCCGTACCTACCGGATCACCCGGGCCGACCTGGTGCGCTACGCCGGTGCCTCGGGCGACTTCAACCCGATCCACTGGAGCGACCGGATCGCCACGGGCGTCGGACTGCCCGGGGTGATCGCGCACGGCATGTTCACCATGGCGCTGGTCGGTCGGGCGGTCACCGCCTGGGTCGGCGACCCGGCCGCGGTGGTGGACTTCGGGGTACGTTTCACCCGTCCGGTACCGGTACCGGACACCGACGAGGGTACCGAGTTGACCGTTTCGGCCGTGGTGAAGGCCGCGCCCGAACCTGGGCACGTGGTGCTGGACCTGACGGCGGTCTGCGGTGGCGAGAAGGTACTTGCCCAGGCCCGGGCCACCGTGCGGATCGGTTGACCGGCCGGTCACCGAACGGGGGAAGGGCTGTTGGGAAATCGGCGGGGGTACCCGTACACTGGTCCGCCGTGGGGTCGTCTCCCCCGCTGTGGCGTGCCCGTCGCGCCAGAGCGGTCTGACCAGCCCACCTAGGGGTGTGGCGCAATTGGTAGCGCAGCGGTCTCCAAAACCGCAGGTTGCAGGTTCGAGTCCTGTCGCCCCTGCAAGGCTCCGGCAGAATAGGTGGCGCGGCTGGCCGGCTCATCGGTGCCGCCCCAGCGGGGCACCGCGATGACGGAGCTGGTGCGTCGGCGTACGACCGCGGCGCACACCAACACCCCGCGATACGGAAGAGGGCGAAGTGGCGCAGAGCAGGCGGCGCAACCGGAACGTCGAAGAGAACCTGAATGAGGTCGTCGACAGTTCCGCGGACACTGACGCCCTCGAAGAGGTCGACGCTGTCGGCGACGAGCCCGACGACGCGGAGGTGACCGACGTGGATCTTGACGACGACGTCGACACCGACGATGACTTGGACGACGACCTGGCCGACGACGACGAGGACGATGTCGACGAGGCTGACGAGGCTGACGAGCCGAGCAGTCGCCGGGCGCGCCGGGCCAAAGAGAAGGCCCTAGCGAAGGCCAAGGACAAGACGCCGGCCGACGACCGGGAAGTCAAGGTCGACCTGGAAGACTCCGGCCCCGGAATTTTCGGACGCTTTGGCCGGTTCGTTCGTGAAGTTGTCGCCGAACTGCGTAAGGTCATCTGGCCGAGCCGCAAGGACCTGCTCGTCTACGCGACGGTAGTGATCGTGTTCGTCGCCATCATGCTGACCCTCGTGGGGACGCTGGACTGGGCCTTCGCCCGGGCCGTCCTCTGGGTGTTCAGCGGGAACTAAATCGAGGAAGAGAGCAGTGAGCGTGCCCGAGTACGAGGACTCCACCAGCAACGACGAGCTGACCGACGCCACGGCGCCGGCCGGCGAGCCCGCCATGGCCGCCACCGCCGTCGCGACCGTGGACGACGAGGGCGAGATCGACCCGGTGGCCGCGCTGCGCCAGTCGCTGCGCTTCGCGCCCGGGGACTGGTTCGTGGTGCACTCCTACGCGGGCTACGAGAACAAGGTCAAGACCAACCTCGAGACCCGGATCACCAGCCTCGACATGGAGGACTTCATCTACCAGGTGGAGGTACCTACCCGCGAGGAGACCGAGGTCAAGAACGGCAAGAAGTCGGTCGTCCAGAACAAGGTCTTCCCCGGGTACATCCTGGTCCGGATGGACCTGACGCCGGAGTCGTACTCCTGTGTCCGGAACACCCCCGGAGTGACCGGCTTCGTCGGCGCCACCGACCGGGTGGACCGGCCCGCGCCGCTCTCCCTGGACGAGGTCATCAAGTGGCTGGCCCCGGCCGCCCCCTCGGACAAGAAGTCCAAGCCGGAGATCAAGGTGCTGGACTTCGAGGTCGGCGACTCGGTCACCGTCACCGACGGCGCCTTCGCCTCGCTGCCGGCCACCATCTCGGAGATCAACGCCGATCAGCAGAAGCTGAAGGTACTGGTGTCGATCTTCGGGCGGGAAACCCCGGTCGAGCTCAACTTCAACCAGGTCGCGAAGCTCTAACGACCTGGCTGAATACCGGGCGCATGCCGTCCGGTACCCTTGAATGTCGCACCCGGTGCGCGACGAACCGTGCGTCGCGGCGGTGCGATGAGACAATCACCTGCCCAGGAAGAAGAAGACAGCCATGCCTCCGAAGAAGAAGCTCGTCAAGACCTTCACGCTTCAGTTGCCGGCTGGCCAGGCGACCCCGGCTCCGCCGGTCGGTCCGGCCCTCGGCCAGCACGGCGTCAACATCATGGAGTTCGTGAAGGCGTACAACGCCCAGACCGAGGCGCAGCGCGGCGACGTCGTCCCCGCGCAGATCAGCGTCTACGAGGACCGGTCCTTCACGTTCATTCTGAAGACGCCGCCCGCCGCCCGGCTGCTGATCAAGGCTGCCGGCGTACCCAAGGGCTCCGGCGTACCGCAGAAGGACAAGGTCGGCTCGATCAGCAAGACCCAGCTCCGTGAGATCGCGGAGAAGAAGATGTCCGATCTGAACGCCAACGACGTTGAGATGGCCGAGCGCATCATCGCTGGAACCGCCCGCTCGATGGGCATCACCATCAAGGACTGACGCCGCCAGGGACTGGATATCCAGCCCCGACCGGACGGACAGCCGTGGGAGGGCGCGACAAGCGCCCGACAGACACCACTGGAGAGTTGAGCAATGCCCGAGAGCAAGAACCACCGCAAGGCCGCTGAGCAGGTCGACCGGTCCAAGCTGTACGCGCCCGTCGAGGCGATTGCGCTGGCCAAGGAGACCACCACGGTCAAGTTCGACCCCACTGTCGAGGTCGCCATGCGCCTCGGCGTGGACCCCCGCAAGGCGGACCAGATGGTCCGTGGCGTGGTCAACCTGCCGCACGGTACCGGCAAGACCGCCCGCGTGATCGTCTTCGCCGCCGGCGCCAAGGCCGCCGAGGCCGAGGCTGCCGGTGCTGACGCGGTCGGCAGCGACGAGCTGGTCGCCCGCATCCAGGAAGGCTGGCTGGACTTCGACGCGGCGATCGCCACGCCGGACCAGATGGCCAAGATCGGCCGTATCGCGCGAATCCTGGGCCCGCGCGGTCTGATGCCGAACCCGAAGACCGGCACGGTGACCATGGACGTCGCCAAGGCCGTCGCCGACATCAAGGGTGGCAAGATCACCTTCCGCGTCGACAAGCACTCCAACCTGCACCTGATCATCGGCAAGGCGTCCTTCTCGAACGAGCAGCTGATCGAGAACTACGCCGCGGTGCTCGACGAGGTACTGCGCTCCAAGCCGTCCGCGGCCAAGGGCAAGTACCTGAAGAAGGTCGTGGTGACCACGACCATGGGACCGGGCATCCCGGTCGATCCCAACATCACCAAGAACTTCACCGAATCGGCCGCCGGCTAGGCGCGGTGTTCGGCGAACAGGGGCCTCGCGGCGACGCGGGGCCCCTGTTTTTGATGGGTACCCGTACCGCGCCCGCTGTGGCAGGGTGGGCGGGTGCGACTCGAGGACGTGTGGTTCCGGTACGGCCGCAGCGCGCCGTGGGTACTGCAGGGCGTCAGCGCGACTCTCGAAGCCGGTCAGGTGATCGTGGTCGGTGGCCGCAACGGTGCCGGCAAATCCACGCTGCTCCAGGTCGTCGCCGGCGTACTAGCCCCGGTGCGCGGTGCCGTCATCGAGCGCCCCACCCGGGTCGGCTGGGTACCCGAGCGCTTCCCCGCCCAGCAGCCCTACACCGTGGACCGCTATCTGGTTGCGATGGGCGCACTGGCCGGGCTCGATCCGGACGCGCGGGTGGACGCCGTCGACAAGTGGTGTGGCCGGCTGGGCATCGCGTCCTTCCTGGGTACCAAGCTCGCCGCCCTGTCCAAGGGCACGGCCCAGAAGGTTGGCCTGGCCCAGGCCCTGCTCGCCCCACCCGACCTGCTGATCCTCGACGAGCCGTGGGAGGGGCTGGACGCGGCCACCCGCGAACTGATCCCGGAGATCGTCAGCGAGGTGCAGGCGGCCGGCGGCGCTGTACTGGTCAGCGACCACCTGGGCGAGACCGCCCGGCTGCCCGGGGCTGCCACCTGGACGGTCACCGAGGCCAACGTGGTGACCGGCGACGCCGAGGAGCACTGGGTGATCGAGGTGGCCATCCCGGCCGCCCGTGGCCCCGAGACGATCGAGAAGTTCAAGGCCGACGGGCACGACATCGTGCGGGTCCGGCGCTGACGCCGGTCGAAGGGGTGGACCCATGAACGCGCTCATCCTGATGCGGCTCGGTGCACTGCAACGCACCGGAAAGGCCATCGCGCCGGCGATCGGTGCCCTGGTGGTGCTGTGCGTCCTCTACGGCGGCGGGCAGGCCCGGCCGGCCGAGGCGTACGGCGTCTCGGCTGTCCTGCTGTTCCCGGTCTTCGCCTGGCAGAGCAAGATCCTGCTCGATGTCGA
This sequence comes from uncultured Actinomycetota bacterium, assembly GCA_963850915.1. Taxonomy (GTDB): domain Bacteria; phylum Actinomycetota; class Actinomycetes; order Mycobacteriales; family Micromonosporaceae; genus CAVTWH01. The sequence goes on along the minus strand of CAWKND010000012.1, from coordinate 6,977 downwards.
GCCCGATGTGCAGCGCCGGCTGGTACTCGTCGCGCTGCGCTCGCGCCGGCGGGAGGTACTGGCCGGCCTGATCGCCGCCGCGCTGAGTGCCGTGCCGTTGATCCTGGCGGCGCTGGTGATGCCATGGCTGTTCGGGGCGCTCACCCTGGCCGGCGGCGGGCCGGGCCTGGGCGGCTCGCTGCTGCTCGGCCTGTGGATCCACTTGATCCTGGTACCCCCGGCAGTGGCCCTGGGCGCGTGGTGCAGCCGGGTGGTCGCGGGCAACGCCGGGCGCTCGGTCGCGCTGCTGGCCGCCGGCGTGGTGGCCACCCTGCTGCTGGGACTCAAGGGTTCGCCGGTGCCGTGGCTGGCCCCGCCGCTGCTGTCCGGTGCCCGTACCCTCACCGCCGAGCACATCCGGTACGTGCTGCTGGGTCCGCTGACCGGCTGGGCGCTGGCGTGGGCCGGGGTACTCCTGCTCGGGTACTGGTGGCTCCGGCGTACCCGCGCCTGACCTGCGTTTTGGTAGCGGCGTGAGCCGTCGGGTACAGTGTCGAACTGTAGTTCTTGCGGCTTGTGCCACGCTGTGACGTTTGTTGAGTCGTGGCGCAACCGTCCGAAGACCGCTGGTCACCGGGTTCGCCCGGTCGAAGGCCCCGCAGTGTGGGCGGCCCGCGCAGGAGCGAGAACGGTGCGAGTCGGCGAGCGATCGTCGTGTCCTGCCCCGTGCGCCCTGCGCCGGGGCGTTTTCCGTTGCGCGGCCGGAGCCTAACGGGCCAGCCCGAAGCAACGAAAGGAGGGACATGGCGGACAAGGTTCGGGCCGACAAGGCCTCGGCCGTCGCCGAGCTGACGGAGCACTTCCGTAACTCGTCGGCGACCGTGCTCACCGAGTACCGCGGCCTGACGGTCGCCCAGATCACCAACCTGCGGCGTTCCCTCGGCCGGCAGAGCACCTACACGGTGGCCAAGAACACGCTCGCGAAGCGGGCAGCCGTCGACGCCGGCATCAGCGGGCTCGACGCGCTGTTCACCGGTCCTACCGCGGTTGCCTTCGTGACCGGCGACCCGGTTGAAGCGGCGAAGGGTCTGCGCGAGTTCGCGAAGACCAACCCCGCTCTGATCATCAAGGGCGGCGTTTTCGAGGGCAAGCCGATCTCCGCGGCCGAGGTCGCGAAGATCGCCGACCTGGAGTCCCGTGAGGTACTGCTGGCCAAGCTGGCCGGCGGCATGAAGGCCAACCTGAGCAAGGCGGCGGCGCTGTTCCAGGCCCCGCTGGCCCAGGCGGTACGCACCGTCGCTGCCCTGCAGGACAAGCGTCAGAACGAAGGCGGCGCCGCCCCGGCGACCGCCGAAGCCGAGCCAGCCGAGGCGTCGGCCGAGGGCTGAGCAGCGCTCACGCCCGCGATCTACCACTGTGAAAGGACGCCGACACCATGGCGAAGCTGAGCACCACTGAACTCCTTGACGCGTTCAAGGAGATGACCCTGATCGAGCTCTCCGAGTTCGTGAAGGAGTTCGAGACCACCTTCGACGTCAAGGCCGCCGCTCCGGTCGCCGCGGCCGGCCCCGCCGGTCCGGCCGCCGCTGCCGAGGTCGTCGAGGAGCAGGACGAGTTCGACGTCGTGCTCGAGGGCGACGGTGGCAAGAAGATCCAGGTCATCAAGGTCGTGCGCGAGCTGACCGGCCTGGGCCTGAAGGAGGCCAAGGACGCCGTCGAGGCAGCGCCCAAGGCGATCCTGGAGAAGGTCAACAAGGAGACCGCCGAGAAGGCCAAGGCCAAGCTCGAGGCCGAGGGCGCGAAGGTCACGCTCAAGTCAGTACCGCTCCACACGTGCGAAGGCCGGCCCCGGGTTCGGGGCCGGCCTTCGGCATTTCCAGCTGGTACGCGGGCTGCTGGTATGCGGCTTCAGGCCACCCACTGGCCACGGAGGAAGACCAGCAGCAGCAGCCCCTGGGCCATCAACGCCATGTACGTGTACGCCTTGTCCGCGAACGTGTTCCGCCCGATCCGGCCGAGCAGCAGGAACGCCGGGAACGCCTCGAGTACCAGCCGGATCGCCGAGCGCAGCGGGGTCGGGTGCACCGAGGTGTAGTCCGGGAACATCATGATCAGCAGGAGTACCGCCACCCCGTACAGCGGCAGTGCCCACTGGTCGCGGCGCAGCCGCCAGGGTCCGACGAAGCAGAGCACCAGCAGCGCGCCGGTGAACACGACAGCGAGCAGGTCCAGCAGGTTGTGGATCTCGAAGGCGTTCAGGCTGTGTACGTGGTGGGCCAGCTGGCCGACCGCCTGACCGACCGACACCCAGGGACCGGCCATGCTGCGCTGCCAGTTGGCCTGGGCATGCATGAACCGCAGCGGATCACCGAGCGCCGCCCAGGTGTAGAGCATGTACGCCAGCAGGCCGGCCGGGATCAGCGCGGCGAACAGCACGTCCGGCCGTACCTTGCGCAGCTGCCAGCCCCGCATCTGCAGGTACTCGTAGGCGAACGGGACCAGCAGGAGTACCCCGGAGGAGCGGTTCGCACTGGCCAGCGCCCCGAGTACCCCGGCCACCCACCAGTGGTGCCGACGGATGGCGTACACGCAGCCGACGCTCAGTGCGATGGCGAGCGAGACGTTGTACCCCGCGGCGAGGAAGAACCCGGCCGGGAAGATCACCAGGTACCAGGTACTCCGCAGCCCGGTACGCGCGTCCGACTCGTACTCGAACAGCCGGTGCAGCAGTACCACCGCGGCCAGGAATGCGATGTTCGACACCACGACAAGCGCGGCGAACGCGCCCCCCGGCAGCAGCGGGTTGATCAGCCAGCCGAGCAGCGGGAAGAGGGGGAAGAAGGCGGTCGCCGGGTCGGCCCGGTCCGGTGCCAACCCGGTGTACCCGTGCTGGGCGATCTGGACGAACCAGTCGGTGTCCCAGCGGTTCCAGTCGGTCCACTCGGGGCGCAGCTGGGCATCGGTGTTGGTGATCATCGCGAGCAGCAGCATCACCGCGAGGAAGCCCAGGTGCGCGGCGAGCCAGATGGCTGAACCGTTGAGCAGGGCGCGTCGCCAGGGACTGGTGCGCTCGGGTGAGACCGGTTCGACGGGCTGCTCGTCGGTTTCCGCGGCCGTGATTGTTGGCGCTGACACGGCAGCAAATATCCAGGTGGGACGAGTTCGTGTCAACGTGACCATGCCAGCCTGTGGGTAGGTCTTGAAGCGCAACTGTCCGGTATAGATCGCCCGGAGCACTTGACGATGCCCGTCAGGTTAGGCACGCTGATTGCGCAACGCTTCCGCAGGGTGCGGTTTCTGCCGCTGGCGGCCTTGGGAGCGGCGCCGTGAAACGAGGGCTCAGACCCTGGTCCGGCAGCCGTACAGAGGCCGTCGCGACGCTCCTGCGGGTGGGGCTGGACAGCGGCTGCCCTTCCGGCTACACTTCTCGTTTGCGCTGCCTTCCGACTGCATCTCTGCTGGCGTTGTCCGCTTTTGGGCGTTTCCTGCTGCGGCACTGTGGACGATCCATCGGGGTGCACGCGACCCGGCCGTTCTGCACAACAGGTCCTCGGAAGGACGCATCTTGGCAGCTTCCCGCCCTGCGAAGACCAGTCACTCGTCGAGTGCATACGCTCCCCGCCGAATCTCATTCGGCCGTATCACAGAACACCTTGAGGTCCCCAACCTCCTCGCCATCCAGACCGAGTCGTTTGACTGGCTGGTTGGCAATGAGGCGTGGGCGACCCGGTGGGCCGACGACCCGCATGCACGCAGCGGGCTGGCTGAGATTCTCGATGAAATCAGTCCCATTGAGGACTTCTCCGGCACGATGTCGCTCTCGTTCTCCGCGCCCCGCTTCGACGAGGTCAAGGCGTCGATCGAGGAGTGCAAGGAGAAGGACCTCACCTACTGCGCTCCGCTGTTCGTGACGGCGGAGTTCACCAACCACTCGACTGGCGAGATCAAGAGCCAGACGGTGTTCATGGGCGACTTCCCGATCATGACGCCGAAGGGCACGTTCATCATCAACGGCACCGAGCGTGTCGTGGTCAGCCAGCTCGTCCGGTCGCCCGGGCGTCTACTTCACCAAGGAGCCGGACAAGACCTCCGACCGCGACCTGTCCAGGGTCAAGGTCATCCCGAGCCGGGGTGCCTGGCTCGAGTTCGACGTCGACAAGCGCGACACCGTCGGCGTCCGCATCGACCGCAAGCGCCGCCAGGCCGTCACCGTCCTGCTCAAGGCCATCGGCTGGAGCGACGAGCAGATCCGCGAGAAGTTCGGCTGGTCCGAGCTGATGATGACCACGCTGGAGAAGGACCACATCGCCGGCCAGGACGAGGCCCTGCTCGACATCTACCGCAAGCTGCGCCCTGGCGAGCCGCCGACCCGGGAGAACGCGCAGACGCTGCTGGACAACCTGTTCTTCAACCCGAAGCGGTACGACGTCGCCAAGGTCGGCCGGTACAAGTTCAACAAGAAGCTCGAAGTGGACGTGCCGATCACCACCGGCGTGCTGACCGAGGACGACGTCGTCGCGACCGTCGAGTACCTCTGCCGGCTGCACGCCGGCGAGGCCGGGTACGAGCCGGACGACATCGACCACTTCGGCAACCGCCGGCTGCGTACCGTCGGCGAGCTGATCCAGAACCAGGTCCGGGTCGGCCTGTCCCGGATGGAGCGGGTGGTCCGCGAGCGGATGACGACGCAGGACGTCGAGGCGATCACGCCGCAGACCCTGATCAACATCCGGCCCGTGGTCGCCGCGATCAAGGAGTTCTTCGGCACGTCCCAGCTGTCCCAGTTCATGGACCAGACCAACCCGCTCGCGGGTCTGACCCACCGCCGCCGCCTGTCGGCGCTCGGCCCGGGTGGTCTGTCCCGGGAGCGGGCCGGCTTCGAGGTCCGTGACGTGCACCCGTCCCACTACGGCCGGATGTGCCCGATCGAGACGCCGGAAGGCCCGAACATCGGCCTGATCGGCGCGCTCTCGACGTTCGCGCGGGTCAACCCGTTCGGCTTCATCGAGACGCCGTACCGCAAGGTCGTCGAGGGCCGGGTCACCGCCCAGATCGACTACCTGACCGCGGACGAGGAGGACCGGCACGTCATCGCGCAGGCCAACGAGCCGCTCAAGTCCGACGGCGCGTTCGCCAACGACCGGGTGCTGGTCCGCCGTAAGGGTGGCGAGGTCGACTACGTGACCCCGGACGCCGTCGACTACATGGACGTCTCGCCGCGCCAGATGGTGTCGGTGGCGACCGCCATGATCCCGTTCCTCGAGCACGACGACGCCAACCGGGCCCTGATGGGCGCGAACATGCAGCGCCAGGCGGTGCCGCTGGTCAAGGCGGAGTCGCCGCTGGTCGGTACCGGCATGGAGTACCGCGCCGCGGTCGACGCCGGTGACGTGGTCGTCGCCGAGGTCGCCGGCGTGGTCGAGGACCTGTGTGCCGACTACGTGACGGTGCACCAGGACGACGGCCACCGCCGCACGTACCTGCTGCACAAGTTCCGTCGGTCCAACGCCGGCTCCTGCGTCAACCAGAAGCCGGTCGTCTTCGAAGGTGACCGGGTCGAGGCCGGCCAGGTCATCGCGGACGGTCCGTGCACCGACGAGGGCGAGATGGCGCTCGGCCGCAACCTGCTGGTCGCGTTCATGCCGTGGGAGGGCCACAACTACGAGGACGCGATCATCCTGTCGCAGCGGCTCGTGCAGGAGGACGTCCTCACCTCGATCCACATCGAGGAGCACGAGGTCGACGCCCGCGACACCAAGCTGGGTCCGGAGGAGATCACCCGCGACATCCCGAACGTCAGCGAGGAGATGCTCGCCGACCTCGACGAGCGCGGCATCATCCGGATCGGCGCCGAGGTCGTCCCCGGCGACATCCTGGTCGGCAAGGTCACGCCCAAGGGCGAGACCGAGCTGACCCCGGAGGAGCGGCTGCTGCGGGCGATCTTCGGCGAGAAGGCCCGCGAGGTCCGCGACACCGCCTCAAGGTGCCGCACGGCGAGACCGGCACGGTCATCGGCGTCCGGACGTTCTCCCGCGAGGACGGCGACGAGCTGCCCCCGGGCGTCAACGAGCTGGTCCGGGTCTACGTGGCCCAGAAGCGCAAGATCCAGGACGGCGACAAGCTCGCCGGCCGGCACGGCAACAAGGGCGTCATCTCGAAGATCCTGCCGGTCGAGGACATGCCGTTCCTCGAGGACGGCACGCCGGTCGACATCGTGCTCAACCCGCTCGGTGTGCCGAGCCGGATGAACATCGGCCAGGTGCTGGAGACCCACCTCGGGTGGGTGGCCAAGACCGGCTGGAAGATCGAGGGCGACGACACCGACCTGGAAGAAGGCGCTGCGGGCGATCGACGCGCACGAGTCCGAGCCGGACACCAACGTGGCGACGCCGGTCTTCGACGGGGCCAAGGAAGAGGAGATCACCGGTCTGCTCTCCTCGACCCTGCCCAACCGCGACGGTGTGCGGCTCGTCGGTGCCAGCGGCAAGGCGAAGATGTTCGACGGCCGCAGCGGCGAGCCGCTGCCGGATCGCGATCGCGGTCGGCTACATCTACATCCTGAAGCTGAACCACCTGGTCGACGACAAGATCCACGCTCGGTCGACCGGCCCGTACTCGATGATCACGCAGCAGCCGCTGGGTGGTAAGGCGCAGTTCGGTGGTCAGCGCTTCGGCGAGATGGAGTGCTGGGCCATGCAGGCCTACGGCGCGGCTTACGCGCTGCAGGAGCTGCTGACGATCAAGTCCGACGACGTGCTCGGCCGGGTCAAGGTCTACGAGGCCATCGTCAAGGGCGAGAACATCCCCGAGCCGGGCATTCCGGAGTCGTTCAAGGTGCTGCTCAAGGAGCTGCAGTCGCTGTGCCTGAACGTCGAGGTGCTCTCCAGCGACGGCGTGGCCTTGGAGATGCGCGAGACCGACGACGAGGTCTTCCGGGCCGCGGAGGAACTCGGCATCGACCTGTCCCGCCGCCCCAACGAAGGCGCGGAGCGTCGACG
>CAWKND010000011.1:0-412047 GCA_963850915.1 uncultured Actinomycetota bacterium | reverse complement strand
CCGCGGTCTGATTCCCTCGCTGGCGAGTTGGACTTCGGCGATGAGGGCTTCGATGGCGGCCCTGCGTTTGAGCGGTGCGCCCGTGGCCATGATCGTGGCGAGGCAGTCGCGGATCTCGGCGATGACGCCCGGCGTGGGGTGGCCGGTGTCGTGGAGCAATTCGGCTTCGGGGTCGGCGTGGCGGGTTCGGAGGCCGGCGAGACGTTCCCGGAGTTCGCGGATGCGGGACCCGCGGTGGCGTCGTCCATGGTGCCGTGCTCGAACGCGGCGTGGTGCCTGCTGATCGCTGCCTCGGCGTTGGCGATCTGCGTCGCGACGGCAGCGAGTTCGGCCTGGCGGTCGGTGGCGGTGCGGGCTCGGCCGGCTACTCTCGGCGGTCCGGCGGTCCGGCGGTCCGGCGGTCCGGCGGTCCGGCGGTCCGGCGGTCCGGCGGTCCGGCCGTGAAACGCGTCCGGCCGCGCCCCGCAGAGGGACGCGGCCGGACGCGTCGGTCGGGTCAGGCAGCGGCGGAGTCGTCGGTGATCGTGAACACCAGCGGGCCGCCCGGAACGGGCTGGCTGCGGTTGTCGCCGATCAGGCCGTAGAAGCTGCGCAGGCCGCCGGCGTCGGTGAGGTCGAAGCCGATGGTGTACACGCCCGGGGTGAGCTGCCAGTAGGGCAGCCACAGCGAGATGGTGACGCTGCCGTCGGCGAGCTGACTGGTGCCGCCGAAGGCCTGGCTGACGACGTTGCCGTTCGCGTCGTACATGTAGTAGCTGACCCCGTTGATCGGGGCGGTCAGGATGTCGGCGTGAATGGTCAGCTGCACATAGGTCGAGCTCAGCTGGCTGAACGGGACCGAGGTCTGGCTGAGCGTGGCGCTGGTCGCGTGCGGCGGGGTCGTGTCCGGGATCCGCGAGATGCTTATGCCCGGGTCCGGCGCGTTGAGGTAGCGGCTGCCGTAGACCGCCGCGTTCGCCGCCCCGTCCACGATGGCGATGCCAGTGATGGTGCAGCCGTCGCTGGAGGTGTACATCCGCAGCGGCACGGAGACGGTACCGTCGGCCGCGACCGAGGCATTGCCCCACTGGGAGCACCCGTTGTCAGTGTCGACGTATACCGCGGAGATGCCCTTCGTCGCCCCGGTGACCGTGAAGGTCAGGTTGGTCGTGACGTCGTTGCGCCAGTTGTCGACCGGGTTCGGGCTGACGCTGAAGCCGCTTGCGCTGAGCGTTGTGTCCGACGTCACCGTGACCGACTGGGACTGCGGGTTCTTGTAGGTCGACTGTGCGCCCGAGTTGCTGAACAGGGTGATCTGCGCGACCCGCCAGTTGCCCGCGGCCGCACCGGCCGGCAGCGTCGAGACGATGCCGCATTCGAACTCGTACGGGGTGCTGCCGCCGCTGAAAATGCCGCAGGAGGCGCCCGTGCTCCAGTCGGTTGTCGTGTATTCGAACTGAGTGGTCAAGCTCTGACCGGCGGGCCCGGCGAGCTTGATCGTGCCCTTCCAGAAGCCCGACTGCCAGTCCTGGACGTCGAAGCTGTACACCACCTCGGCGCTGCCCGCGCCCACGTAGACGAAGGGCCGCATCGGGGCGCTGTTCTGGTAGAGCGAGACCGACTGCAGGGACGGGCCGCTCGTGTCCGGCAGGGCGGTCGTCGCGATCGAGGCGCCGAAGGGCTGGAGCTTGGCCGCACCGAACGTGGCTGTGTCGCCGATGCCGTCGTCCAGCGTGATCTGCGTGACGTCCCAGGTCACCGCGGACGAGCTGGCATATTGCGGCACCACGAACGTGTAGGTGTAGGTGGATTCCTGGGGGGTGCCGGAGACGTACTGGACCGGGCCGCAGCAGGTGTTGCCGTAGGAGAACTGGACCACCTGCTCGTGCCCGATGTACGCATTCTGTGCGACATCGTGCATGCGGATGGTCACGTGCCCTGCGACCGTCGTCGCGTGCCGGTTCTGGTTCTTGACGGTGAAGGTCAGGTCGTCGGCGACGGCTCCGGCGGTGGAGTTCACGGTCGGCTGCGCGAACGACAGAGCGGAGATCGACAGCTTGCCGGCCGTGGCTTCCGCGGCCTGGGCCGCAGAAGCGGCGCCGACGACCGCGCCGGCAGTCACCGCCAGTGTCAACGCCCCGCGGGCTACACCGCGGGCGAAGTCAGAGATCATAAATGTGTTGTACCACCGGTGTCGCCCGCTGTGTGCCCCGCCGGACGAGACCGGCAAACGCCCAGAATCTGTGTAACGGCCCTCCCGGTCCAGGGCGTTCGTCGTCTCGGTCGACATCACGGCCTGCGTGCCAGACCGTGCCAGATCACTCGTTGATCTTGGGGCGGGCCGGCCAGTGCCGCTGCGATGACCTGGTCCCGGTCGCGGGGTGGCGTGCTCGTAGATCATGGCCGCGCGGGTGCTGGAGTGACTGATCCGGGCAATGACTTCCTTCAGGTCGCGCCGCTGCGCGGACCAGCCGGAGGGTGGCAATCGGACCGATCACTGACCTCGATGGAGTAGACGCGTCTGCCTTCGGCCACCGGCGCGGCGGTCAAGGCTCGCTTCGAGCGACAACGGTTTGATCACCACTCCCGCCACTCGTCGGTGATCTCGTGGCGGGTCATGCGATGTCGCGCAGCAAGCGCATCTACATCGATGCCGGCTCGCTCGAGGATGTTTTCGACGTACTCGCAAAGTTGCTCGCGTTCGCCGGTTTCGAACGGTCCGTCGTGGCGTGCGTCGACATCGTTGAGCTCCACGACAACGCGTCTGATGACCTCGAAGATCTCGGTATCCGACGCCACCTCGGCGCGGTGATCCACCAGATTGCCGACATCTGCGTCGAAGCGGTCGAAGACATCCTCGGTGTCCCGGATCATGGCGTCAGGCCAGAACTCGGTAGCGAACGCATCGTCCGGGTCGAGCGTTCCGGCCGCCAGCGCGGCCCTTTCCTCTGCCACCCGGTCCCGCCACCCAGCGGTTGGACGCTCCACCATGATTCGCAGATTAGCCTCCGGGTGTTTTGCCGGGGGCTGGACCTGTGGTCCGCCCCCGATGCCTTGTCGCTTCGCTCTCGGCGCCAGGGTTGCCAGCCCCCGGCTGCGCGACACGGCAAAGAAGGCCAAGGCCGGCGACAGGGTGCCGGGCGCGCGACAGCGGCACACCAGCCGGAGGCTGCGGGTGGCACACTGCCTGCCATGTCCTATGACCTGGCAGTTTGGGAAGGCGATCGGCCGTCCAACGACTTCGCCGCCCAGGCCGAGCTCGAGCGGCTGTTCGAGCAGTACATGGACGTCGAGCACATCGAGTTGACGCCACGTATCGCTGCCTACGTGAACGAGCTGCTCCAGCGCTACCCGGACCTGGACCCACAGGCCGACGAGGACGATCCGAGCCCGTGGTCGGTAGCGCCGTTGATCCGCGGGGCGTCCGGGCCACTGATGTACTTCCCGATGGTCTACAGCCGCGCTGAGGAGGTGTCGGCCTTCGCCGCGCAGCTCGCCGAGGATCACGGCCTCAACTGCTACGACCCGCAGTGGAACCAGCTCCGCACGCCGGCCCGCGATGCTTGGAGATTCCAACTTAAGTCGCAGCGGGGCCGTTCACAACGCGACCCGGATGCCGACGCCATCCGCAAGTTCGTGACGCACTTGTCATCGGGCAACTTCTACGCTTCGCTGACCCGCGCCGATGGCTGGTATGTCCAGGCCGGCTACGGAGAACAGGCCGGAACCCGACCCGGCTGGTACGCCCTCGAACGCCAGGACGGAAGTCTTGATCATCACTTCCGCACCGAACTGGCTGACGTGCACGAGGTCGTAGCTGCCTTCGTCGCCTTCAGCGAAGGCGACCCCACCCTCCTGACGCGGTTCACCTGGCAGCCCTACAGCCTCTAAACGCAGACGGGCAGCAGCGAACACAGCGCCGAGTTACCCCCTGCCGCCGCAGTACCTTGCCGCCGACCGCGGGTTCATGGCCGGCGTGCCAACGTGCTGGGCGCGGGCAGGACCGCTCCGGGATCGGCCGGGGTGCCGTAGGGCGTGAGCCGAATCCCCGTGCCATCGCTCAGCCGCGACTAGCGTGGGGCGTTCGAGCCCCGTGCGGCCGCGAGCCGTGCGGCGCCGCAACGGGGGGTAGACAGATGACTGGAAAACCAGGCCGGAAAGTCGCCATTGTCACGGCGGCGCGAAAAACCTCGGGGAACTGTTCGCCGTATCGCTGGCCGGCGACGGCGCCAACGTTCTCGTGCACTACAACGGCGTCGATGACGCGGATGCGGCCGCCGTCATGCGATTTCTCGCGGCGCCGGAAACGCGGTGGGTCACCGCACAAACGGTTTACGTCAACGGCGGGATGATTTCGCCGGTCAACTGACGCGATCTCCCGCGTCACTGTTTGCCCGAGCCGTCCGCGGCGCCGACGGGGCTGCGGACGTTCGCGGACGGCCGATCAGCGCGTGCGCGGTTCTCGCGACTCCGATCAGCTGCGCTGTTACGCGCTATCCGGTGGCCTCCGTGTGGTTAGTGTGGAGCGGGCTACGGCGGCTGGAGGAGCTGTGGAGTTTCTGGTTGACATGGTGACGACGGTGCCCGACGGCACGTCGGACGATGAGGTCGCCGAACTGCGCAGGCGCGAAGCCGCCCGGGCAGCCGAGCTGGTGGCCCAGGGGAATCTGCTGCGGCTGTGGCGGCCGCCGCTGGCACCGGGCGAGTGGCGTACCTGGGGGCTGTTCAGTGCGGACGATGCGGATCAGCTGGAAACGCTGCTGGCGTCGATGCCACTGCGTGTGTGGCGGCGCGACGGCGTCACACCGTTGTCGCCCCACCCGAGCGATCCGGGTCGGGCGGCACGGTAGCTCGGAACGGGTCGCCCGCCCGCAGCCAAGCCGTTTCGGCGTCCAGGCCGAGCCTGCCGGCATCGTGGGCCAGCGCTTCGATCGTGGCCTGCACGGCCGGCCGTGTCTCGTCCCGCCGGGATCCGGGGGCCCACGTCCAGTAGGGCGCCGGCTCCACCACCGGCAACTGCGTGAGGTCAGGTGGTACCAGTGCGTTCTGGCCTTTCGGCGAGTTGATGACCGGACGGCGGAGTCTGCGTACGTGATTGAAGAACGCCGGGCCGGTGATGCCACCGTCGGGTCTAGAAAAGCATCGCCTCGCCGGAGGCGGTGAGCGTGACCGAGCGGCGGTCACGGTCGAACAGCCGTACCCCCAAGTCCCGTTCCAGGGCCTTGATCTGCTGAGAAAGTGACGGGCCGGCGATGCGCAAGCGCTCAGCGGCCCGGCCGAAGCTGAGCTCCTCGGCTGCCGCGACGAAGTAGCGCGGCTGGCGTAGCTCCACCGGCACATCGTAATGCGGTACGGGGCGCCACCTACCGGCAGAGAGTGAGCCGGTCGTGGTGGACGGCGGGCGGCCGCACCGAGGGCGACGGACCGACATGGTGCGGGGCATGGACCCGCAACCGGCAGAAAGAAGGAGAAGCCAATGGGTACTCGGAAGGTCGCCGTCATCACCGGCGCGTCCCAGGGCATCGGTGCGGCGCTGGTAACCGCCTATCGCAAGCTCGGCTGTGCGGTTGTCGCCAACTCCCGTTCGATTGCTCCGTCCGACGACCCGCTGGTGCTGACCGTCGCGGGAGACATCGCCGACCCGGCCGTCGGTGCCCGCGTCATCGAGCAGGGCCTCGAGGCGTTCGGTCGCATCGATACGCTGGTCAACAACGCCGGCGTATTCGTCGCCAAGCCGTTCACCGAATACACCGACGAGGACTACGACCTGGCCACCGGAGTCAACCTGCGTGGGTTCTTCGGGGTGTCGAAGCGGGCCATCGCGGCAATGCTCGCCCAGGGCGGCGGACACGTCGTCAACATCTCGACGAGCCTCACCGACCACGCCAACAGCCAAATACCGTCGGCGCTTGCCTCGCTCACCAAGGGCGGTCTCAACGCTGTCACGAAGTCACTGGCGATCGAGTACGCCAGCCGCGGCATCCGGGTCAACGCCGTCTCCCTTGGCGTCATCCGTACCCCGATGCAACCGGCCGAGGCATACGAGTTCCTCGCCGGCCAGCACCCGATCGGCCGGGTAGGTGAAGTCAGCGACGTTGTCGACGCGATCATCTATCTCGAGACGGCCGGGTTCGTCACCGGCGAGATTCTGCACGTGGACGGCGGTCAGAGCGCCGGCCACTGAGCCCCGATCGAGCCCGGGGCTCGCGCCCACCCGCGAAATACCGCTCAGCCTCTCCGGCGTGGCGCTCGCCCTGCCGAAGGGGCCCGAATACGGAGAGAAGGCAAGGATGACCACCAGCGAGACCGAAATTCTGGGTACCGTCCTCGATCGGTGGAAGTCCGCCGTCGACGCGCATGACCCGAAGCGCGTGGCGGCGCAGTTCACCGAGGACGCGATCTTCCAGGGCCTGCATCCGTACAGCGTCGGGCCGGATAGCGTCGCCGAGTACTACGACGCCCAGCCCATCGGCATGACGGCGACGTACACCATCCGGGAAGCCAGGCGCCTCGCGGACAACCTGGTCCTCGGCTACCTGAGCGTCGACTTCGGCTTCACCGACCGGCCGGTGCTGACCGTCTACCTCAGCATCATCGTGCGCCGTACCGGCGACGCCTGGCTCATCAGCCACTACCAGGTATCGCGGCTCGCGTAGCCCTGTTTAGGCGGCCTGCTCGAGTACGCCCTCGGCGCGCTCCGGGTTGCCCTCGGCGAGGCCGCGGTCGATCGCGCGACGGGAGGCCAGCCACATCACGACGCCGACGAGGAACACGGTGCACTCGGTGACGGTCAGTGCCCAGATGATGCCGGGCAGCCCGAACCAGAGGTTGCCGAGCAGCACGACCGGGATGAACAGGACGCCCTGCGCCATCGACAGCACGATCGCCGGTACCGAGCGTCCGGTCGCCTGGAACAGCGACGTGATGAGTCCGGTGAATCCGTTCGCGATCATCGCCACCAGCTGTGCGGTGAGGATCGTGACGCCGATCGCGAGGACCGAGGGGTCGGCCACGAACGCGGAGAACACCTGGTCGCGGAGTACGAACACGGTGGTCGAGAAGATCAGCACGATGCCGCCCACCGTGATCGCGGATGCGCGCAGAGCCGCCGTGAGACGGTGCCGATCGCCCTTGCCGTACGAGTAGGCGAGCAGTGGCAGTACGCCGATCGTGACGCCCATCACCAGGAACTCCGGTACCTGCGCGATGCGGACCGCGACGCCCATGGCCGCGAGCGGCCCGTCGCCGTACGCGACCGCGAGGTTGTTCAGCACGAGCGTGGTGACGATCAGGAAGGCGGACTGGATCAGCTCGCCGGCGCCCACGCCGAAGACAGGCTTCAGGACGTTCGGCGAGAGGGTGAACCAGCGCGGTGCGAGGCTCAGGTACTCGCTGTGCCGTGCCAGCCAGATCGCGAAGTAGCCGACGACGACCAGGTTCGCGAGTCCCATCGAGAGCGCGGCGCCGGCCACGCCCCAGTGGAGTACCAGGATGAACAGGACGTCGAAGACGAGGTTCGCGACCGTGGACGCGATGAGCCCGATCATCGACTGGCGCGCCGCGCCCTCCGCCCGTACGAGCTGCTCCAGGCAGAACGCCGCGGCGAGTACCGGGACGAAGGCGAGCATGACGGCGACGTACGAGCGGGTCGCGGAAACGGCGGCGGCGTTCGCACCGAGTACCGACACGAGCGGGTGCAGCAGGAGTAGCCCGACACCGCCGAACACGACTCCGGTGATCACCGAGCCCCACATCGCGAACGACGAGACGTGTTTGATCTCGGCGCCCTTCGCGGGATCATGCTCCGCCGCGCCGAGCAGCCGCGAGATCAGCGCGCTGCCGCCCACGCCGAATACGCCGCCGACCGCCATGACCAGGCCGAGCAGCGGCGTACCGAACGTGATCGCGGCGAGCAGTGAGGTGTTGTGGAGCGAGCCGATGAAGCCGGCGTTGATGACGTTGTAGACGGCGCCGACGATCATCGCGGCGGCCATCGGTACGCAGAGGTGCACGAGGGCGCGGACGATCGGCGCGGCGGACAGGTACCAGCGGTTGGTGCCGACGGCATCGGCCTGCGCGGGGGATTCGAGGGTCGTGGTGGTCATGACTGCTCCTTTGTTCTCCGCAGGTTCGAGCCCGGGCAGGGTCGAGCGCGCGCTCGGCTTTACGCCGGCGTGGCGTGGGAATGTTCTGGATGCGCGGCCGGGCCGCGCGGCCGCGTTACGGCCGGATCGGCTGCGGCAGCTCCGCGGTGATCTTGCTGAGCAGCGTGTGCAGGGCGGCGCGCTCGGCCTCGTCCAAGGGGGCCAGGATGGTCTCGTCGGCGGCGGCCATCGCGGCTTCGAATCCGGCGATGAGCTCGCTGCCGGCCGGCGTCGCGTAGACGCGTTTACTGCGCTCGTCGCCGCTCTCCGTGCGGCGCTCGACGAGGCCGCGGCGCTCGAGTCCCTGCAGCAGGCTGGAGACGCTGGCCGCGCTGGTGCGGCTGATCCGTGCGATATCGCGCTGGATCGTACCGGGGTTCTGGTCCAGATAACCGAGGGTGAAGGCCTGCTCGTGGCTGAGTTCGCGGGCCCGGATCCAGTCCTCGCCGGCCTTCCGCTGCGCCCATCCGATCCAGCGGACCAGGTCGAGCGTGCTGGTGAGCCTTGGTGCGTCCATGTTTAGAACTCTAACTGTTTGAACTCTAACTGTCAACCATCGAACTGTCGGCCGGCGGCGTCGACCCTCGCTAATCGCATGGCGGCCGTCCGGCGCATCGACGATGATTGCGGTCATGGCCGCGCCCGACGAGCTGGGATGTTGACCGCCGACGGCAAGCCGTCGCACGGCGGCCCGGGGGCCAAGGGGCGGCTGGGGTACGAGGTACCCGAGGGGCAAGGCTGGTGAGCTGTGGACGTCACCAATCGCCGTGAGCTGGCCCGCAAGGCGCTCGATGGCTACGTGAGCGGCCCCGCCGCCCCGATCCAGGCGACGGCCCGCGCGCTGGCGAAGGTCGACGGGGCCGCTGCCGTGGTACTCGTCGAGGGCATCAGTGACCAGATCGCGGTGGAGACGGCCGCCCGGTGTCGCGGCCGCGATCTTTGAGGCGGAGCGGATCATCGTGGTACCGATCGGCGGGGCGCACGCGATCGGTCGCGTGCTGACGAGCTTGGGCCGGTTGGCCACCCCGATGCGCCTTGCCGGCCTGTGCGACCTGCACGAGGAGGAGATCTTCCGCCGTGCGCTGGTCGCTACCCGGGTCGGCTCGCCCGGTACCCGCGCCGATATGGAGCAGCTCGGGTTCTACGTCTGCGTCAACGATCTGGAAGACGAGCTGATCCGTGCCGTGGGTACCGCGGGGGTCGAAGCGCTCTTCGACTCGCAGGGCGACCTGGGGTCGCTCCGTTCGCTGCAGAACCAGCCCGTCTGGCGCGGCCGGCAGCCCGAAGCGCAGCTGCGGCGGTTCCTGGGCAGCGGCTCGCGCCGGAAGCTGCGCTACGCACGGCTGCTCGTCGAGGAGGCGGTTGGCGGGGGTACCTTGCCGCGGCCGCTGGACGCGTTGCTCACCGCCGTTTGACCAGCCTGGTCGAGCCTCAGGAGATCGCTGCCCGGACCAGCGCGACGACCTTCTTCTCCACCGCCGGGCTCCACTTCTGGAGTGCGTACGCCACCGGCCACAGGCCCCCGTCGTCGAGGTTGGCCGCGTCCTGGAAGCCCAGGGTGGAGTACCGGTAGTTGAACTTGCCCGAGTCCTGGAAGAACACGACGACCTTGCCGTCCTCGTTGGCGTAGGCGGGCATCCCGTACCAGGTCTTCGGCGACAGCTCCGGGGCGGTGGCGGTGACTGTCACGTGTACGCGTTCGGCGAGCGCACGGTCCTCGGGCGCCATCTTCTCGATCTGGTCGAGTACCGCCTGCAGCCCGTCGGCCTTCTTCGCGCCCTTCCTGCCCTCGGCGCGCAGCTCGGCGGCGCGCTCCTTCATCGCGGCGCGCTCCTCGGCGCTGAAGCCCTCGGACTCGTCCTTGGCACTCTTGGCGGGCATTCGCGGACCACCTCTCCAGGATCAAGGCTCGGCGTGCTGCCGGCCATCTGAGAGAAGGCTAGGCCCGGGGAAACCCCGGTGCTTCTCGATTCCTGATCGAATCGGCGGCCTGGCGCGGCACGGTACTGCCTGAGTTCGATTGACTTTCCGTCTTGGAATGTGATTGACTTTCCGCTATGGAAAACCAGCACAGCGATCAGTTGGCCATCATCGCGCAGGCACGGGCGGCCGTCGCCGACCGGCTGACCACACCCTGGTGGTACCACCCGATTCTCGGACTGCTGCTGGCTGGCTACATCGTGGCGGTCAGCCTCGGCAGTACCGCCGTCAAAGCGATCGCCATCGTGCTGTTCCTCGCCGCGTGCGGTGCGCTCGCGGGTGCGTACCGCCGGCTGACCGGCATCTGGATCTCCGGCCTGGACGCGCGGGGCCGCGCCGCCCGGTGGGCCAGAGCCCTGGGCGTGCTGGTGGCTGCGGCGATGGTGACCTCGTGGTCCGTCTCCTACTGGACCGAGCTGACCTGGCCGGTCTGGTGCCTGGCCGCGGTGGCGTTCGCCGGCGCGGTGTTCCTCGGGCGCCGGTTCGACACCGCGCTACGCGCCCAGCTGCGGGCAGGCGCATGACCGGGCAGTTCGACGAGGTGGTACACGCGCCGAACCGGCTGCGGATCTGCGCGCTGCTGGATGCCTTGTCCAGCGCGGAGTTCAGCGTGCTGCGCGACGTACTCGGGGTGGCCGACTCGGTGCTGAGCAAGCACCTGAAGGTACTGCAGGACGCCGGCTATGTGGCGGTCTCCAAACCCACCGGTCTGGGCCGGGTGAAGACCTGGGTCCAGCTCACGCCCGCGGGCAGGCTCGCCTACGCCGGACACGTCGCGGCACTCAGGAGTCTCCTCGGCGTTGAGCCGGCACCGGCTCCCGACCACGAGTAGCCCGCGCGGCAGGGAGCCCGTTGAGGGCCACGGCGACAAGGAACGGGAACAGCGCGGCGAGGGTCCAGATCAGGCCGATGCCCTGGGCGACCCAGCCGATCACGGCCGGCCCCAACAGGATCCCGGCGTACGTGAAGGTGCTGAACCGGGACAGGTTGGCTGCCGCACCGGGACCCGTACCGCCGGCGTGCCCGACCGCGCTGAAGGTCAGTGGCAGCAGGATGGCGGTACCGAGCCCGAAGACCGCGAAGCCGGCGATCGCGGCCGGTGGCGCTGGGCTGAAGACGGCGAGCAGCAGGCCGATCGAGCCGACCGCGCCACCGACCCGGAACAGGTTGGCCGACCCGTACCGCAGCTGCAGCCGGTCACCGATGAGGCGGATGCTGGTCTGGCAGCCGGTGTAGACGGTGACGGCCACGGCCGCCACGGGGAGTGTCGCGCCCCGGTTGTCGTGCAGGAAGACGCCGCTCCAGCCGAGCGCCGCGCCCTCACAGATCATCAGTACCAGCCCGGTGAGGCCGAGCAGGACGAGGGTACGGGTCCAGCCGGTACGCCAGCTGGCTGGCAGCCCGTACCAGCGAGGCTCCTTGGTCTGTGGTTCGGAGCGCTGGTCGATCGTTGCCGGCAGCAGGAAGCGGCCGGCGACCAGGCCGGCGACGATCACCACCAGGCCGACCGCGAGCAGGTGTACGTCGAGCGGGATGCGGGCCTGGATGAGGGCCGCGCCGGTCAGTGAGGCGATGACCGCGCTGATGCTCCACGCGGCGTGGCAGCCGCTCATGATGGGGCGCTGCCGGAGCCGCTCCACCGCGACGGCGTGGGCGTTCATCGCGACGTCGAGGGTGCCGTGCACCACGCCCAGCACCGTGACCGCGACGAAGAGCTGCACCACGCCACGGCTGAAACCGATACCTACCAACACGATCGGCATCGCCAGCAGCGCCAGCCGGATGATCCGGGCGCTGCCGAACCTGGCCACCGACGCGCCGACGAACTGCATCGCGACCAGTGCTGCGCCGCCGAAGAACGTACCCATCAGGCCGAGTTGGCCATTGCTGAGGTGGTGGTCGATCTTCAGCGTCGGTACCCGGACGATATAGCTGGTCAGGGTCAGGCCGTTGAGCAGGAACACCGCCGTGATCGCCCATCGGCCGGCCGATGCCGGTGCCGTCTCCCGCTCGAGCGCTGCTTCTGCTGTCGTCATGCCGTTCCCCGTCTGCCGTCGTCTGCCAGTCCGCACTCAACTGGGCCAAGCTACGTACCGACGACGAACGGCGCGGCCCAGTTTCGACCGCGCAGCGCTATCTGTGC
Source organism: uncultured Actinomycetota bacterium (assembly GCA_963850915.1). Lineage (GTDB taxonomy): Bacteria > Actinomycetota > Actinomycetes > Mycobacteriales > Micromonosporaceae > CAVTWH01. The sequence continues at coordinate 399,801 of CAWKND010000011.1, read as the reverse complement.
GCCGGTGCTGCTGTGAGCAGTGTCGCTACCCGCCGCTGTGCCTCGTACAGGGGCGTGGTGTTTCGGCTTGCGGCGGTGGCGAGGAGTTCGCCGAGCCGGTGACCGATGTCGCGGACCTGGCGGTTGGCCACCGCCACGGAGGCGTGCCGCAGCTCGCGGGCGACCGCGGCGACGATCCCGCCGGCACTGACCACGGTGTCCGGTGCCCAGCAGATGCCACGGGAGTGCAGGAGTTCGGCGGTGGAGTCCGCGTCGAGTTGGTTGTTCGCCGCACCGACGATCGCCGCGCACCGCAGGCCGGCGACGGTCTCGGGGCGCAGGATGCCACCCACTGCCGCCGGTACCACGATGTCGACCTCGGCGAAGAGAGCCTCGGCTGGTTCGAGCCAGGTGGCGCCCCAACTCCGCGCCGTGCCACGGCGGGCCGGGTCGGTGTCGGTGACCGTGAGCCGAGCGCCCCGGGCGGCCAGCCGTGCGCCGATCAGGGTTCCGACGTGTCCGAGACCGAGAATGGCGAAGCTGAGCGAGCGGAGCGCGCGGTGCGGAAAGAGGTGCTGGCGTACGGCCTCGATGGAGGCGAGTACACCGAGGGCGGTGGGGCCGGACGAGTCGCCGCTGCCACCCACGGCCTCCGGCCGGCACAGTACGTGCGCGGTACTGCGCCCCATTACTTCCATGTCCTCGGGTGAGGTCCCGAGATCGGGCCCGGTGAGGTACTTCCCGCCGAAGCTCTCGACGAGGTCGCCGACATCGGCCAGTAGCTCGGGGCGGCGCACGCCGGTGAAATTGTTCGCTGTCGAGGCATCGAGCGCCACGACCGTCTTTCCGCCACCGTTGGCGAGCCCGGCGAGCGCTGCCTTCTGCGTCATCGCAGCGGACAGCCGCAGCGCGTCGGTGAGCCCGTCGCGCCACGTCGGGTACGCCTTGATCCGGCAGCCGCCGAGCGCGGGACCGAGCCGGGTCGAGTCGACGCTGACGATGATCATTTGCCCGCTCCGGGTACCCCGCTCGATCCGCACCGCCTCCGGCGGCCGTGTGGTTGCCGGGTACCCGGGCGTGGGGGGCGCTGCTTCGAGGGTCGGTGCCATGCTGTTCTCCTGTCGTTGGTTCGAAGGACAGCTGCGATTTTGGGCCTGCTGAGCCGATCGTGGGCTGTCGTCCGAACGAAGTTCGGTACCGCCGGGGAAGGGCACGCCATGGACGAACTAGATTCGGCGATCCTGCGGGAATTGCAGGCGAATGCTCGGCTGACCAACCGGGAACTCGCCAGCCGCCTGGGTCTCGCCCCGTCGAGCTGTCTGGTACGCACCCGGGCGCTCCGCGAACAGGGCATTTTGACCGGCTTCCACGCGGACATCGACCTCGCCAAGATCGGCCGGAGCGTACAGGCCCTGATCGCGTTCACCATCCGCCCGTTGAGTCGCGACGTGATCCGCGGGTTCGAGACCTTCGCGCTCCAGCAGCCGGAGATCCTCGCGGTGTTCGTACTGGGCGGCAGCGACGACTTCCTCGCCCACGTCGCGACGCCCACCATCGCCGACATGCATGCACTGCTGGTCGATCGCTTCAGCCAACGCAAGGAAGTGATCGGCTTCCGCACCTCGATCATCTACGACCACAAGCGGCGGCTGTCCGTCGAGCCCGTGCTGCGCGCATGATCAATAGCCGGCCCGGCCCGCGCGGATGAGCGAGGCGCCGTGCCGTCGACCGTCCGATCAGCGGGCGCCCAGCCGATCGGACGAAAGGCCAGGACAGGGCGTGTCGATTCAGGCTGCCGATCGTTAAGGTGGCTCCGTGCTCGACACGATGGCCACCCCCGACTTCGCGCTGCCGCCAGACGCTCCGGAGACTCCCGTCCGGACGTGGCGTCCCCGGCTGGCCTCGCCCTCATGACCAGCGCGGAGACGACCCACACCGGGCTCGACCCGGCCGAGTCCACGGTGCCTGCCGGGTCCACGGCGTCTGCCGGGTCTGCCGTGGCTGGCGGGTCCACGGCGTCTACCGGGTCCACGGCGTCTGCCGGGTCTGCCGTGGCTGGCGGGTCCACGGCGTCTACCGGGTCCGTGGCGTCTACCGGGTCCACCGCGTCTACCGGGTCCACGGTGGCTGGCGGGTCCGTTGTTTCTGCCGGCGCCGCTGCGCCTGCTGAGACGCCGCTGATCCCGCGGCCGCGCGGCGCCCGGCACGCGATGGCCGACGCGGCGCCTGAGCCCGGCCCGATCGGGCGGCTGGCCGCCCGGCTGAACCCCGGCCGGCGGGCCGACCTGCTGGCCGTCGTGGTCTTCCTGCTGATCAGTGGGTACGTCTTCAGCCACCTGCTCACCTCGGTGACCGGGCACATCATCCGCGTCCAGTCGCCCGACCAGACGCTGTTCGAGTGGTTCTTCGCGGCCACCGCACACGCTGTCAGCCACGGCCACAATCCCTTCAACGTGCAGCTGGCCAACGCCCCGCTCAGCATCAACGGGATGGCCAACACCAGCGTGTACGGCCTGGCCGTCCCGCTGATCCCGGTCACCCTGCTGGCCGGCCCGCAGTGGTCGTTCGTGCTCGCCATGGTGCTCGGTACCGCCGCGACGGCTGGCGCGTGGTACTGGCTGTTCTCCCGGCAGCTGACCGACTCACGGCTGGGCGCCGCCGTCGCCGGTGCCCTCTGCGCCTACGGACCGGCGATGATCTCGCAGGCCAACGGGCACATGCAGATGGTCATCCACTTCCCGATCCCGATCATTCTGGGGCTGGTACTGCGACTGCGCGAGCCCGGCCGGCTGCTGCGGCGCAGCCTGGCCATCGGCTTCTTCGCGGTGTGGCAGGCCTTCATCGGCGAGGAGATCCTGCTCGTCGCGGTACTCGGCTTCGGCGTCTTCCTGCTGGCCCTGCTGGTACAGCGGCGCGAGCTGGTACGGGCGCACTGGCGGCGCACGCTCGGCGGGCTGATCCCCGGCGGGGTACTCGCGGCGATCGCCCTGGCGTACCCGCTGTGGTACCAGTTCAACGGGGCGCAGCACTACGACGGGCTGCTCTTCTCCGGCCAGTACATCAACGACCTGCTCTCCTTCACCGGGTACGCCCGCCGCTCGCTCGGCGGTCTCACCTCGGTCACCAGCTACTCCGCAAACCCCACCGAGGACAACGCGTTCTTCGGCTGGTCGCTGATCGCGCTTGGCGGGCTGCTGCTGGTGTGGCTGTGGCGCTCGGCGGTGGTCCGGGCGGCGGCGGCGACCGCGGTCCTCTTCGCGCTGCTGTCCATGGGCGACGAGATCTACGTCAAGCACCGGGACACCGGCATTCCCGGCCCGCACGCGTTGATCAGCAACCTCCCGCTGACGCATGACATCCTGCCGAGCCGGCTCGCCTTCGTGGTACTCCCGATGCTCGGGGCGCTGATCGCGCTCGGCTTCGCCGCGGCCCGCGACGCCGACCCGGCACCCGCGCTCGCCGCGTTCTCGGTACGCCGCCTCTGGCTGGGCGCGGTCGTACTCGCGCTGCTGCCACTGTTCCCGCTGCCGCTGCAGGCTGTCGACCGGAACCCGGTGCCACAGTTCTTCACGAGCGGTACCTACAGCGGGTACATCCACCCGGGCGAAGTGGTGGTGGCCATCCCGGTCACCCGCGGGCCGGAGGCGACCGAGGCGATGGACTGGCAGGTCGCGGCGCACATGAACTTCCGCATCGTCGGCGGGTACTTCGTCGGGCCGCAGGGCGCCGACGGGCACGGCGACTTCGACGCCGTACCGCGCCCGACCGATCGGTTGCTGCACAGCGTCGCCTTCGACGGTGCCCGGCCCCAGGTCACCGACGCGGTACGCGCGCAGTTCCGCGCCGACGTCGCCTACTGGGGAGCCGACGTGTTCGTGCTGGACAGCAGCCGTGCCAACGCGGACGTGGTGACGGCTGTGATGACCGAGCTGGCCGGGCCGCCGCAGCGGGTACAGGATGTGCTGCTCTGGCCGGCCCACAGCTGACGCTGTCGGCCATGCACCGGGTGGCCGCGCGATGGCAGCCCGCGTGGTCAGTCGAGGGTGAGGATGAAGTCCCGCGAGACCAGTACTTCGACGGTGGTGATCCGGCTGATCCCGAGCTGCGGGCCGTACTGGATGACAAGGTAGGCGGGCGCGGAGCTACGGACCAGGTACCGTGGCGCGATGTTCTCCAGCGCGGCTAGCGATGGTGTACGGCAGCGGCTACTCGCGTTGGCGGCCGCCGACGCGGTGGTTGTCGGCGCCGCCGTCACCGGTTCGTCCGCTACCGGGGACAGCGACCGGTGGTCGGATGTTGATCTGGCGTTCGCGATCGACGGTCCGCTCGGTCCGGCGATCGAGTACTGGACGCGCGTGCTGTACGCGGACTTCGGCGCGGTGCACCACTGGGACCTGCCGTCCGGTGACACGCTCTTCCGGGTGTACCTGCTGCCCGGCTGCCTGGAGGTCGACATCGCGTTCACGCCGGTGGCCGAGTTCGGTGCCCGGGGCCCGCAGTGGCGGCATGTTTTCGGGGCGCAGACGCGCTTGCCGCCCCCGGACGCGGGGAGCCACGACCGGCTGGCGGGACTGGCCTGGCACCACGCGCTGCACGCGCGGATCTGCCTGGAGCGCGGCCGGTGGTGGCAGGCCGAGTACTGGATCGGCGCGGTACGCGGGCAGGTCCTGGCGCTGGCCTGCCTCCGGTTGGGGTACCCGACCAGCTACGCCAAGGGCGCGCATCTGTTGCCGGCGGAGGTGACCGGCGGCCTGGAAGCGACACTGGTCCGCTCACTGGAGCCGACCGAACTGTGGCGCGCACTACACTCCGCCACCAGTGCGCTCGCTGCCGAGCTGGAGCGCACGGATCCGTTGCTGGCGAAGCGATTGCGGCCGACCCTACGGGACATCGGGGCGCCGACGTCGATTTGACGGGCTGATCTGACCAGGCACAATCGGTCGCGTGTCGTCGTACTGGCCGGTGTGGGTGATCGGGTGCCTTGTGCTCGTGGCCGCCGGGTACGCCACCGCACGGATACCGCGCTGGCGGGCGCGCCGGTACACCCGGCGGGTCGCCTGGTCGGCGGCGCACGCGGCGATCGACAGCGCGACCGTCAGCCGGGACGCGGCCAGCACACCGGTTGCCGAGGCGGAGCAGTTGCTGGCCCGTGCCGAGGCGATCACCGCTGCTCGTGGCGGTACCTCGGCGGCGCGGGCGGCGACCGGATACGCCGAGCGGGCCGACCGGCTGTGGCAGGCGGCGGCCGGTGACTAGCCGGGAGCTGCTCGGGGGCGCGCTCCGGGGCCTGCGCCGGCCGGCCGAGTGGCTGCGCTGGCTACTTCTCGTCGTCGCCGTGGCGATCGTGGTCGTCTTCCTCGTCGCCCAGAAGCAGAGCGCGAATGTCGACTACGGCAAGTCGCCGGCCACCGCCGCCATCGCCGAGGGTTCGGCCGGCGAGCTGACCGGGGCGACCCTGCCGTCGGTCGACCAGATGACGGCGATGGTCGCGGCCAACAGAACCGTCCGGCTGCCCGGGTCGGTGGCCCAGTGGGACAGCGCGCGGGTGGCGGCGGCGATCGGGGACGCGGATGTACGCATCCTGGTCGCCCCGCCCGGGCTGACCGAGGACCAGCGCAGCCAGCTGTACGACGTGCAGAACGCGACGATCCGGATCATCGGTACCCGGGTGGCCGGCGGCCTGTACGAGGTGACCGCCAGTACCTTGCCGGAGTGGCGCGACCAGTTCGCCCGGTACGACGTGACCAGCCTGCTCGTGGCGATGATCAACGCACTGGACAAGCGACCGGACGGATCCGGCTCTGGCGGCGATGTGACGGGCGGCTGGCGGCAGCCCACCGACGCCGAGCTCGCCACGGTGGCCGACGGGCTGCGGGCCGGCGGCCGGTACACGGCGCCCGGGGCGAACCTGTCGAGCGTGCCGAGCAGGTACTCGACGCAGGCGTTCGGTACCGACTCGGCGCTCTACGTCGCGCTGCCGATCCAGCCGTCCGGCCCGGCTGCGCCCGACTACGGGCCGGCGTTGACGAAGCTCTTCCCGGACACCCCGATCGTGGTGATGTACGGCGACTGGATCGCCTACTACGGGCCCCACTCGGCGGACTTCGCCGACGTCGCGGGCGCCAGTTTCTACGCGCGCTACGGCGACCGGCTCAGCGGGTACGCCTATCCACAGGACAAGGTGCTGGCCGCGTACCTCGGCGAAGTGACCGATCTGCGCTTCGCCGGGCTGTTCGACCGGCCGCTGCCGTACCAACCGTTCGACCCGGTCCGGGTCGCGCTGCCGGCGCTGCCGTGGCTCTTCGCCGCCTGCGTCGCGGTGTTCCTCGGCCTGTCCGCCCGCTCGCTGCTGCACCACCCGGTGGCCACGCCGCAGGCCGGGGCGGCGGCCCGGCGCGGCGGCGTCCCGGCCCGGCTGGCGGGGCTCACCGCGCTCGCCGTCGAGGTCTCCGCGCTCACCACCGCGGCCACCGACCCGGCGCTGACCCGGGCCATCGGCAAGCTGGGCGCGGCCCGCACGGCGCTGGACGAGGGGCTGCCCGACCGCCATCTGCGTACCCTCCTCGACAGCGCCGAGCGCGACCTCGACAGCGTGGGTCGGGCACTGGAGTTCCCCGGCTACCGGCCGGCCGAGTATCTGCGGGGGCGGCTGGCATGACCGGAGTCCGGGCCCGGCTGGTACGGCTGCTGTTCACCAAGTTCGGCTTCGCGACCTTCGCCTGCCTGGTCTTCGCCGGCTGGGCGCTGTGGTCCGGCGGCATTCTCGACGGTGCGGTGGCCGCGAAGGTACGCACCTCGTCGGTGTACGCGGCGCCCGGTACCGGCCTGGACACCGCCGCGGCGGAGCGGGTCATCGGCAACCGGCGGCTGGTCGTCATCCTGCTGAAGCACGGCGCCAGCCTGTCCGGCGCCTGCCACTCGGTGCAGCGGGCCGCGGCCGGCACGCTGGTGGTCGCACTCAGCCGGGACGGCGACGACTTCGACTCCTACGCCTGCTCCTGGTTTCCCGGCAGCGACAAGGAGAACTTCGGCAAGGCGTTCGTCGCCGAGGACCTCATCGGTGCCGGGCTGGACGAGTTCGTCGACCGGCCGCTGGACGCGGTGAAGGTGATCGCGGTCAACTACGACCAGCTGGCCAAGTCGGGGACCGTCCCCGCCGGCGGCCGCACCATCAGCCCGTCGCTGCCGCGCTTCCTGCTCGCCGCGGCCGCGGTCGGCGCGGTACTCGTCGGCTCGACACTGCTCTATGTGGTGTCCCGGCGGGCCGCCCGGGTGGGCTCGGTCCGTCAGGCCCGGCGGGACCGGACCCGGGACAGCCGGGCCGTACTCAGCGGCACGATGGCGGTGGTGGCGCAGCAGATCATCGACCTTGATTCGCGGTACGCCGCCGCGCGGTCGCTGCCAACGAGGACCGGTACCAAGGGGCGCGGTCGGGCGGCGCGGCGTGCCCGGCAGTCGGGTGACTTCGTGCCGGAGTACCGGCAGCTCACCTCCGACTACACCCTTCTGCTGGCTGACGTGGCAGCCGCGGATCAGGCAGGCGAGACCGACTTCGCCCTGCTCACCGCGCGTGCCGACACACTCGCGACGAAGCTCGGCGCGCTCGCCGCGGCGTAGACGTCAGCGGGGTCCCAGGCCGGTTGTGCCGTCGAGAAGTTCGCGGGCGACGTCGAGGTGGCCAGCGTGCCGCGCGGTCTCCTCGATCAGGTGCAGCGTGATCCAGCGCAGGTCGGTGATCTCGTCCGCCAGGTCGGTGTTGTGCTGCCCGAGTGGCGGCTCCGACAGCGGGGTCGAGGCGATGACCGCGTTGCCGCGTGTGCACTGATCCCGGTAGTAGGCGAAGACCGCCTCGGGGGTACGGCTCGTGGTGAAGCGCCCGTCCCAGTCGCCCGGATCATCATCCGCCGGCCATGGCGGAGCTGTGGTCAGCCCCAGCGCCACGCCCTGGAACCAGTGCCGCTCCGCGTCGCCGAGGTGCTCGACCAGTCCCAGCGGCGACCAGCCCGACGGCAGCACGACGGCGTTGAGTGCCCACGCATCCAGGCCCTCGACGATCGCCAGCACGCTGGCCCGCTGGGCGTTGAGGAAGTGCAGGAGGGCGGCCTTCTCCGGGTCGTACGCGAGGGGCATGGCCCCATGATTGCGCAGTAGGTGCCGCGCAGGAAATTGCACGGCGCTTGCACTGGCGGTTGCACTGGACCCGCACGCACTCCGGATCCAGTGTGGAGTTGGCACACCGGCCGAACCCATATGCCAGTAATCATCCGTAAATGTGCAGCCAAAGTTCTGCTTGAATAAGTACAGAATCCTGCAATAACATGACGCGGTCCGGCTTTGTTTCGTCCCAGTAACGAAGAGCGGACGATCATGCCACTCCTGGGGAGGACGCTCCGGCTCGAGCGTCGGCAGGCGTTCACCATCCCGAGAGAAACGAGTCTTTCGATGTCACGGAGCACCATCGGAGTTGCGGCGGGATGGCGCAGGAGGCCTTCCCGCTGGGTCGTCGGGGGGATCGCGACTGCGGTCGGCCTCGGCGTACTTTCCGTAGGCGGTACGGCGTTCGCCGACGCCAGCGGTCACACCGCCTCGTCGCCGGTCGTGACGCGCGCCGCCCTCGACCCGTCCCTGGTCACCGGCCGCGGCGCCAGTGTCGACTTCGCCGAGCAGGAGGCGGAGAACGCCAACACCAACGGGACCGTCGTCGGCCCCGGTCGCGACGCGTACACCCTGCCCGCGGAGGCGTCCGGCCGTAAGGCCGTATCCCTGGCGCCGGGACAGTACGTCGAGTTCACCCTGCCGAGCGCGGCAAACGCGATCACGGTTCGCTACAGCATCCCGGACGCGCCGGCCGGCGGCGGCATCACCGCACCGCTGGATGTCAAGGCGGGCAACGGTCCCAAGCAGACCATGACCCTCACCTCCCAGTACGCGTGGCTCTACAACGCGTACCCGTTCTCCAACGACCCCACCCTGACGACGTCGGTCGAGCCCGACTGGTGGACCACCGAGTGCGCTTGCGTACCCGGTACCACCACCACGTTCGCGGCGCCGTTCCGCCCCAACCACTTCTACGACGAGCAGCGGCTGCTGCTGGGGCGCACGTACAAGGCCGGCGAGAAGATCCGGCTGACCGCGCCGGCCGGTAGCAACGCCACCGCCACCACGATCGACCTCATCGACACCCAGCTTGTCGGGCCTGCCGAAGATCGATCTGATCGCCGCCAACGTGCTGCTCTTCGGCGCCGACCCGACCGGCCGGCGGGACTCCGCCGACGCCTTCGACGCGGCCATCGCCTTCGCCCAGCGACTGCACCTCAAGGTCTACGTGCCGCCGGGTACCTACCAGGTGAACCGGCACATCATCGTGGACAACGTGACGATCGAGGGCGCCGGCAACTGGTACACCATCGTCAAGGGTCACCAGACCGACCTCAACCCGCCGGCCGCTGACGGCTCGATCCACGGCGGCGTCGGCTTCTACGGCAAGGACGCCTCGGTCGGTGGCAGCAGCAACGTCCACCTGTCCGGCTTCGCCATCGAGGGCGACGTGCGTGCCCGCGTCGACACCGACCAGGTGAACGGCATCGGTGGCGCGCTGAGCAACTCGACCATCGACGGCCTCTACATCCAGCACACCAAGGTGGGCATCTGGCTCGACGGGCCGATGACAAACCTGAAGATCACCAACAACATCATCGTCGACCAGGTCGCCGACGGCATCAACTTCCACACCGGCGTGACCAACTCGTTGGTACAGAACAACTTCATCCGCAACACCGGGGATGACGCGCTGGCCATGTGGTCGGAGAAGACGGCGGACGCGAACGACACGTTCGACCACAACACGGTGCAGACGCCGGTACTGGCCAACGGCATCGCCATCTACGGCGGTACCGACAACACCGTCTCCAACAACCTGGTCGCCGACCCGATCCGGGAAGGCAGCGGCCTCCAGATCGGTTCGCGCTTCGGCGCGGTGCCGTTCGCCGGCCACGTCTGGGTCACCAACAACACCACGGTGCGCGCCGGTACGTTCGAGCTGAACTGGAACATCGGCTTGGGCGCCATCTGGATCTACGCGCTGGAGAGCAGCATCACCGCGGACATCGAGGTGGTTGGCGACAACTTCCTCGACAACACGTACAACGCGATCATGCTGGTCGTCGACTTCCCGGTGAAGGACCAGTTCACGGTCACCAACGCCCACTTCAAGGACATCAAGGTCGACGGTACCGGTACCTCGGTGCTCAGCGCCCGGGTCGGTGGCACAGCCACCTTCCAGAACGTTGACGCCCGTAACGTCGGGGCGGTCGGCATCAACAACTGCGGCCAGTTCAACTTCACCCCGGCCGGCTCGGAGTTCAAGCCGGTCGACCTCGGTGGAAACGACGGCGGCGGTACCACCGGACCGTGGATGGCCTCGTGGGAGCTGCCGAACACGATCACCTGTGACGACCGGCCGACGGTAGTTCCGCCGCCGCCGCCGTCCGCGTGGTGAACCGTCCCAACAGTGAGCTAGTTCGCTGAAACGGCGGGCGTTCGGGCGAGTCTTGCCCGGGCGCCCGCCTTCTTTTCCTCGCGGGTCAGCGCTTCGGCGGGTTGGTGCGCCGGGTCGGTGGGGCGGTGGTGGGGTCCTCCGGCCACGGGTGGCGCGGGTACCGGCCGCGCAGTTCGGCGCGTACCTGCGGATAACCGTTGCGCCAGAAGGAGTTCAGGTCGCTGGTGACGGCTGCCGGTCGACCGGCCGGGGAGAGCAGGTGCAGCCGCACGGTGACCCGCCCGTCGGCCACTGTGGGTGCGGCGGACCAGCCGAACGCCTCCTGGATCTTCACGGCGAGTACCGGCGCGGCCGGGTCGTGGTAGTCCAGCCGCAGCTGCGAGCCACTGGGTACGGTGACCCGCTCCGGTGCCACCTCGGCGAGGCGGGCCGCCTCCCGGTAGCCGAGCAGCCGGCGCAGTGCGGTTGCCACGTCGATGCGCGCCAGGTCGCCCCGGTGCCGGGCACGGGCCAACTCCGGGCCGAGCCACTCGTCGGCGCGCTGCAGCAGTGCCGTGTCCTCCATCGCCGGCCACGGGTCGCCGAAGGCCAAGTGGCAGAAGGCGAGCCGCTCGCGGAGTGCGACCGCGCCCGGGCTCCAGTTGAGCACCCCCAACCCCTCCCGGCGCAGCCCGTCGAGTACCGCGGCGGTGACCAGTGCGCGATCCGGCCGGGCGAGCTTCGTCTCCGCCAGGACGATCGCGCCGAGCCGCTGGACGCTGCGGGCCATCACGTCGCCGTCGACCCAGGCCACCTCCTCGGCATCGGTGAGCAGGGCGTCCCCCGCCTGCCGGGCGGTCGCCTCGTCGATGACCGCGGCGAGCCGGATGCGGGCGGAGACGTTGCCCGGAGCCCGATCCGCCACTGCGATGGCCAGCCAGCCCGAGCCCGGCAGCGTGGAGCCCGGTGCCAGATCGGCAGCCGTACCACCGGCCATGAGGTAGCTGCGCGACCCTGCGGAGCGCGCCCGGGCCAGCCGCTCGGGAAAGGCCAACCCGACCACCAGCCCGGCCGCGAGATCATCGGTCGCGACCCGGTTGCGCACCGTGGAAACGTTGGGGGACCGGGACATTAGCCGGCGGACCTCGGCCTGCCAGCGGCTGGTGGCGCCGCGGTCCACGCCGTCGCGCAGCCGGCGCCAGCCCGCCACCAGATCGTCCTGCCCGCCGGCGAGTCCGTCCTCGGCGAGCAGCGCCACCACCTCGGCAGCCCGCTCCCGGCCGACCAGGTCGCCTCCGTCGAGCAGGGCGCGTGCCAGTCGGGGATGTGCTCCGACGGACGCGATCGCCTTGCCGCGCAGCGTGATCCGGCCGGTCGCGTCGAGGGCGCCGAGGCCGGTCAGGGTCGCCCGGGCCACCTGCATGGCGGCTGGCGGCGGCTGGTCGGGCAGTTGCAGGCCGGTACCGTCGGGCTCACCCCAGCACGCCAGCTCGAGGGCGTACCCGGTCAGGTCGGCAACCGCCACCTCCGGCTGCGGGTGCTCGGCGAGGCGCTCGTACTCGGCCGCCGACCAGCAGCGGTAGACCCGACCGGGTGCCTCCCGACCGGCCCGGCCGGCGCGCTGGGTGGCGGCTGCCTTGGATACCCGCGTGGTCACCAGCGAGCCGAGGCCGCGGGCGAGGTCGGTACGCGGCTCGCGGGCCAGTCCGGCGTCCACCACGATCCGTACCCCCGGCACGGTCAGGCTGCTCTCGGCCAGCGCGGTGGACAGCACGATCCGTCGGCGACTCCCCGGTACCAGCGCGGCGTCCTGCAGTTGCCCGCTCTGCCGGCCGTGCAGTTGCAGCAGGTCCACTGTGGACGGTCGGTTCGCCAGCCGCGCCGCGACCGCGTTGATCTCCCACACTCCAGGCAGGAACACCAGTACATCCCCGTCGGCCTCGGCGAGTGCCCGGCGAACAGTGGCCGCCACGTGATCCAGCAGGCGCGGGTCGACCTGCAGACCGTACGCGGGGCGGACGGCGAAGTCCGGTGCGGCCCAGACGATGTCGGTCGGGAACGTCGGCACAGTCGCCGTGATGGTCGGTACCGGGACGCCACTGCCCAGGCACAGCGCCAGTCGCTGCGCGTCCACCGTCGCGGAAGTGGCCAGTAGAGCCAGATCCGGCCGCAGTGCCGCCCGCGCGTCCACCGTGAAGGCGAGCGCCAGGTCGGTGTCCAGGTGCCGCTCGTGGCACTCGTCCAGCATCACCGCGCCGACGCCGGCCAGCTCCGGATCCTGTTGCAGCCGGCGCAGCAGGAGTCCGGTGGTGACCACCTCGACCCTCGTTTCCCGGCCGACCCGGCTCTCGCCGCGTACCGAGAAGCCGATCTGCCCGCCGACCCGGCCGCCGACCAGCTCCGCCATCCGGCGGGCGGCCGCCCGCGCCGCGACCCGCCGTGGCTGGGCCACCACCACCCGCCCGGTGACCACGTCGGCCAGCGCGAGGGGTACCAGTGTGGTCTTTCCGGCCCCGGGCGGCGCGACGAGTACCGCGGCCCCACCGCCGGTCAGCGCCTGGATCACGTCACCGAGCACCGCCCGTACCGGCAGCCGCCCGGCCGGCCCCGAACCCAGCTCCGGCAGCAGCACCCCACCAGTCTGCCCGACCGCGTGGCAGGCCGGTGCCGGCCCCAAAGCGCCAGCCTCAGGGCGCCGGCCCCAAAGCGGGCCTCAGGGCGCCGGCCTCGGAGGTGCCGCCCGAGCGGGTCGCAAAGCGGCAGGCGCCGGAGAAGGAGCGGTCAGCCGCGCAGTTTGCGCAGGATGCGCCGGAGGTGGGCCTGGTCGGTGGCGCTGAGCCGGCCGAAGAAGCGCTCGGCCTCGGCGCTGCGCGCGGCGCTGACCGCTGTGCCGGCAGCCCTACCGGCGGGGGTCAGCGCGACCAGCGTCGCCCGCCGGTCGTCCGGGTCGGGGCGCCGTTCGACCAGCCCGCGCGTCTCCAGCCCGTCCACCACCTCGGTGGTCGAGCGCGCGGCGATGCGCAGGTGCTCGGAGAGTTCGTTGAGGCGCAGTACGCCGTGGCGCATGAGTACCCCGACTGCCCGGGCCTGGCCGGGCGTGACCTCCCACGGCTGCAGCGTCTCCCAGGACAGGTGCCGCAGTTGCCGGGCCACGCCCCAGTACGCGTCGGACAGGGTTTCTTCCGCCTCGCCGGTCGGCTCAGCGGGCTCGGCGCGGGACGGGTCGGTGGGAGAGTGCCGTGCGGTCACCGGAATACGGTAGCACCGAGTGTTGTTGCTGCCTCATGATGAGGTACCCTCAATATGCTGTTCCCTCAGCGTAGGATAGACCCTCAGCATCGAGCAAAGGCGGTACCCCCGTTTGGAACCGGACAACAACCCCCAAGGCCGCCGCGGCGGCCGCAAAACCGTGAGCGCCGCGGACAAGGCGCTGGCCCGTGAGGTCTCCCTGAGCCGGATCGGCCGGCTGTTCAGCGACCACAAGCTCGCCCTGGTGACGGTCACCGCGATCATCGTGGCCTCGTCGCTGGTCGGCATGGCCTCGCCGTTCCTGCTCCGCGCCGTCATCGACCGGGCACTGCCCGAGCGTGACCTGAACCTGTTGGTGTGGCTGGTGATCGGCATGGTGGCCGTGGCCGCCGTCACCTCCGCCTTCGGTGTGCTGCAGACCTGGATCTCCAGCCGGGTCGGCCAGCAGGTCATGCACCGGCTGCGTACCGACGTCTTCGCGCACCTGCAGCGCCAGTCGATCGGCTTCTTCACCCGTACCCGCGCCGGCGAGGTACAGTCCCGCATCACCAACGACATCGGCGGGATGGAGTCGGTGGTCACCTCGACCGCGACCTCGATCGCCGCCAACCTGACCACTGTCGTGGCCACCGCCGTTGCCATGGCGGCGCTGTCCTGGCGGCTGTCGCTGGTATCCCTCGTGGTCCTGCCGCCGTCGATCTACCTGACCCGCAAAGTCGCCCGGATGCGGCGCGAGATCACCGCCCAGCGCCAGCGGGAACTGGCCGACCTCAACGTGATCATCGAAGAGGGGCTGTCGATCAGCGGCATCCAGCTGAGCAAGACGATGGGTACCGGCCCCGCGCTGGTCGACCGGTTCACCGCCTCCTCCACCAACCTGATCGACCTGGAGCTGCGCTCGGAGTTGGCCGGCCGCTGGCGGATGGCGTCGATGAGCATCATCTTCGCGGCCATCCCGGCGATCATCTACCTCAGCGCCGGCCTGCCGATGACGGCCGGGACACTGAGCATCGGTACCCTCGTGGCCTTCACCGCGCTGCAGTCCGGGCTTTTCCGGCCGCTGCTCGGGCTGCTCGGCGTGGGCGTTTCGCTGACCAGTTCGCTGGCCCTGTTCGCGCGCATCTTCGAATACCTGGACCTGCCGATCGAGGTGGACGACCCGGCCGAGCCGGTCGCCCTTGCCCCGGCCGAGGTCCGCGGCGATCTGCGTTTTGAGGACGTCACCTTCAGCTATCCGGGCAGCGACAGCGCCGCGGTGGCCGGCGTCAACCTGTCGGTACCGGCCGGCTCCACGCTCGCGCTCGTGGGCGCGACCGGCTCGGGGAAGAGCACGATGGCGGCGCTGATCGCCCGGCTCTACGACCCGACAGGCGGGCGGATCACCATCGACGGCGTGGACCTGCGCGACCTGCGCCTGGCCGACCTGGCCCGGATCGTCGGCGTGGTCAGCCAGGAGACCTACCTGCTGCACACCACGGTGCGGGAGAACCTGCGCTACGCACGCCCCGACGCGACCGATGCCGAGATCGAGGACGCGGCCCGGGCGGCGCAGGTACACGACCTGATCAGTGGGTTGCCCGACGGGTACGACACGGTGGTCGGCTCGCGTGGCCACCGGTTCTCCGGTGGCGAGAAGCAGCGCCTGGCGATCGCCCGCACGCTGCTGCGGGACCCGCGGGTGCTGGTACTCGACGAGGCGACCAGCGCGCTGGACACCAACACGGAACGCGCTGTGCAGCAGGCGTTCGACGCGCTGGCCCAGGGGCGGACCACGATCACCATCGCGCACCGGCTCTCCACCGTGCGCGATGCCGACCAGATCGCGGTGGTCAACCACGGTCGGATCGTCGAGTCGGGTACCCACGAGAGCCTGCTCGAAGAGAACGGCCGGTACGCCCTGCTCGCGGCGTGATCGTCGGCCGGGGCGTCGATCCGCTCGGATCGGCGCCGTTTCGCTGCCGCGCCGCCGGTCTGGCCGGCAGTGCGGCGGAAGCGAGCGGCGTGTGGGCAGCGACACAACCCGCGAATTCCGGGGTACCCGCCGGGCGGCATACCGTGGGGAGGTTGGACAGGAGGAACCGTGCAGCTTTCGGTACTGGATCTGATGACCGTACGCAGCGGGCAGAGCACCTCGGACGCGCTCGCGGCCACGCTCGCGTTGGCGGGTAAGGCAGACGAGCTCGGCTACCACCGCTACTGGGTCGCCGAGCACCACAACATGGCCTCGGTCGGCTCGACCAGTCCGCCGGTCCTGATCGCGCTGATCGCCGCGCACACCAAGCGGCTGCGGATCGGCTCCGGCGGCGTGATGCTGCCCAACCACGCACCGCTGCTGGTCGCCGAGCAGTTCGCGCTGCTGGAGGCGTACGCGCCGGGCCGCATCGACCTGGGCATCGGCCGGGCGCCCGGCTCCGACCCGGTGGTCTCCGCGGTGCTCGGCCGGGGCGGCGACGCGGGCGTCGACGACTTCCCGGAGAACATCCAGGCGGTACAGCAGCTGCTCGCTCCGGGTGGCGCGCCGGTACGGCTGGGCGACGGCAGCCAGTACGTGCTGCGTGCCACGCCCGCCGCCACCGGCGTTCCGCAGGTGTGGCTGCTGGGCTCCTCGGACTACTCCGCCTCGCTGGCCGGCGCGCTCGGCCTGCCGTACGTCTTCGCGTCGCACTTCTTCGCCGGCAAGGGCACCGAACGCGCGCTCGACCTCTACCGCAGCCGGTTCACGCCATCCGCGGAGCTTGCCGCCCCACGGATCCTGGTCACCGCCAACGCGGTCGTCGCGGACACCGTGGAAGAGGCGCGGGCACTCGCGCTACCCCAGTTGCAGCGGATGGCTTTCATGCGTACCGGCCGGCCGATGCTGCCCATGGGTACGGTCGAGGAGGCGGCGGCCACGCCCACCAACGCCTACGAGGATCAGCTCATCGCGGAGATGCGGGAGAACTGGATCGTCGACGAGCCGGTCGCTGCCGGGGAGCGGGTACGCGACCTGGCGAAGCGGTTCGGGGCGGACGAGGTGATGGTCGCGGCGGCCGGGTCGGCGCACGACGGGGAGGACCCGCGCCGGTACGCCGCCCGGGAGCGCACGCTGGAACTATTGGCGCGCAACAACTCCGACTGACCGCGCTTGCCGCTGTGCCTCGCGGCGGCGCAGCCAGTGCGCGCCCGCGAGTACCGTGATCAGCGCCAAGCCGGGAACCAGCCACATGACCAGCTCGATGTGCGTACGGTCGTTGTCCGTGATGGGCAGCATTTCGCGGTAGAAGGTCAGCCCGAACACGGCCAGCCCGGCGAGGAGTACCCACAGCCGGCGCCGTACCGGGTTCGACCGCCCGACCGCCAGGAGTATCGCGGCGGCCAGCCAGAGTAGCTCGATCGAATTGCTGGGTACCGGCATCGCGACGGGCAGCTGGTTGACCACCTCGAACAGCACCGCACCGGCGGCCACGGCAGCGAGCAGCCTGGTGCGCGGGCGGCCCAGTGCGTGCCACAGCCGTCGCCCCCCGTGGGCGAGGGTCAGGCACAGCGCCAGGGCCGCCTCGAGTACCAGGATGTTCACCGAGCCGATCAGTGGGGCGTACCCCCGGTAGGTGGAGAGGCCGACGAGCGCGACCGTGCCCGCGAAGGCCGCCAGGCCGGCCACCACCCGCAGCCACTGCGGGCGTAGCAGCAGTGAGATCAGGGCGAGCGTCCACAGCACGGCCGGGGCGATGATGGTGGGGTCTGGGAGGCTGCCGATCGTCGGCCCGGTCAAGCCCCGCAGGCGGAGCAGGCACAGCGGCGCCACGATCGGCAGCGCGACCAGCCCGAGGGCGTCGCGCCACCGGTCGCCGTCGTATGCCCGGCCGAGTAGGGCGATGCGGCACCGCAGCGCGCCGCGGAGTAGGTCCACGTGTTCCCGGGCGGTCGGCCGGCGCTGGTCGGCTGCGGCACAGTCGAGCAGTACGCCGAGCATCTCGTGTTCGTTGGCGGCCCGGTAAGCGGCCGGGTACCAGCGCAGCAGCCGCCGGTAGCGCCGTTCCAGCGAGCGGCTCATGCCGATCCTCCCTGCAGTCGCGGTCGGCGTACGTCCGCCGAGGGGGTGATGCCGAGCTTGCGCAGTCGGCGTGCGGCGGTGGCGGCGTTCTGCCGGAGCCGGTCGGTCTCGTCAGCGAGCAGTTGGGCGCCGTCGCCGGTGAGCTGGTAGTAGCGGCGGTGCCGGGAGGCGACCACCTCCTCCCGTTCGACTTCGACCAGCCCTTCGCCGCGCAGCCGGTCCAGGACGTTGTAGAGGGTGCCGGCCTGGAGCGTGACCCGGCCCGCGGAGATCTCGGCGACCTCCTGGATGAGGGCGTAACCGTGGTGTGGTCCGGCGGCGAGGGCGGTGAGGATCAGGTACGTCGGTTCGCGGAGCGGTCGCTCGATCACGGACTCACTGTATACCAGTCAACGGTATATACAAGGACCGCGAGCTGATGTTCTTCGTAGTGCTGGCGCGCCTTGCCGGGAGCTTGCTGACATGCTGGCTGGATGAGCGGATCAGACCCCAAGGCGGACCTGCTGCGGTACCTGCAGTCCGGCCGCGATGCCCTGTTGTGGAAACTCGACGGCGTCGACGAGTACGACGCCCGGCGCCCGCTGACGCCGACCGGTACCAACCTGCTCGGCATCGTCAAGCATGTGGCCAGTGTCGAGGCGGGGTACCTCGGCGACACCTTCGGCCGGCCGTTCCCCGAGCCACTGCCCTGGTTCGAGGAGAGCGCCGAGCCCAACGAGGACATGTGGGCCACCCCGGAGCAGTCCCGTGCGCAGATCACCGACCTGTACCGCCGGGTGTGGGCGCACTCGGACGCCACCATCGAGGCGCTCGCCCTGGACGCGACCGGGCACGTACCGTGGTGGCCCGCCGAGCGCAGCGAGGTGACCCTGCACCGGATCCTGATCCACATGATCGCCGAGACCGAACGGCACGCCGGCCACGCGGACATCGTCCGGGAACTCATTGACGGCGTGGCCGGGCTGAGTGCGCGCAACTCCAACCTGCCCGAGCAGGATGCCGCCTGGTGGGCGGCGTACCGCGAGCGGTTGGAGCAGGCCGCGCGCCAGGCAGCCGGCTGATCGCGCTCCTACGCCTGGCTGACGGGGTCGATGAGGTCGACGACTTCGGGGTAGGACGGGAGGTCCGCGTCGATCGGGCCGGCTGTGGCGAAGGCTTGGGCGGTGCGGACCGTGGCGGCCAGCGCGGCGCGGAACAGCAGGGAGCCGGTACTGATCCGGGCCACGCCCAGCTCCGCCAGGCGGGCGACGGACTGCCGGGCCGGCTGGAACAGCACGTTGACCGGGACCGGGACGGCGTCGACCAGCGTGCTGATGTCGTTGTCGGACAACGGTCCCGGTACGAACACGCCGTCCGCTCCGGCGGCTACGTAGGCGTGCACCCGGTCCAGCATCTCGGCGCGGTCCGGGCGCTCCGGGTGCAGCCAGTGGGTGTCGGTACGGGCGTTGAGGAACAGTGCCGGGGCGGCCTGCTTGACCGCCCGGATCACCTCCTGCTGGTGCGCGATCGGGGTGAGGGTGCCGTCCGACCGGCCGTCCTCCAGGTTCACCCCGACAGCACCCAGCTCGGCGAGTTCGGCAACGAGCGCGGCCACTTCCGTTGGCAGCTCACTGAATCCGCCCTCGATGTCGACGGTCAGCAGGCAGCCCAAGCGCTGCAGTCGCCGGGTCAGCTCGACCGTCTCGGCGCGGGCCACGCCGGTACCGTCGGCCAGCCCGGCCGCCGCGGCCACGCCGAGGGAGGTGGTACCGACGGCCCGGAAGCCGGCGTGGACGAGTGCGGCCGCGGTCGCGAAGTCCCACGCGTTCGGTAGCAGCAGCGGGTTTCCGGGGCGGTGCAGGGCAGCGAACTCAGACATGATCCCTCCGCGGTCGGGACTCGGCCACCGACACGGACGCGAGCATGGTCTCGAGCACTCCGGTGGCAAGGGCGAAGGCGAGATCCCGGCCGGGGCACGGGCGCAGCCCGGCGCCGAAGGTCAGGTGCGCCTCCGCTCGGGACGGGTCGAAGATGTCGGGCTCGGCGAAGACATCCGGGTCCCGGTTGGCGGCGGCGATGTCCAGTAGCACGGTGGTACCGGCCGGGATGTCCAGTGCCTCGGCAACGCACACCCGCCGCATGAGGGGTACCGGCGGGTGGTACCGCAGGGTCTCGGCCAGCAAGCCGGGTACGTCGTCGGTGCGCGCGCCGTCCGCCACCGCTCCGAGTGCGTTGCGGATCAGGGTGCCCGTGGTGTTGGCCTGCACCAGCAGGCCGATCTTCGCGGCGGTGCGCTCGTCTGCCGTACCACCGAACGTGTCCACCAGTGCGCGTACCGCCGCGTCCGCGTCCGGGCCGGAGCCGGTACCCGGGTGGTAGCTCGCCGCGATCGTGGACACCTTGCCGGACAACGGATCCGGTGCGCCGAGTGCGGCGGCGAGCGTGTCCACGGGTACCCCCTCGGGGTTGGCGTGGGTGGTCATCGCCGCCGCCCGGGCGCGCAGGGTGACCGGGTCGAGCCGGTCCAGATCCTCGCCTGCCAATGCGCGGCGCAGCTCGTGCGTGGCGCCGGTGCTGAACCGGGCAACCGTCGCGCGGAGCCACGCGATGTCGACGCCCGGCCCGGCTGGCGGCACCGGCGGTACCTCGAACCGTGGATCGGCAAGCACTGTGGCGACCTCCGCGTACCGGGTGACGGTGTACATGCCATCACCGTACGACCGCGACCGTTCGGTGTTCGCCGAACGATGGCTGCGGCACAATGGATCCGTGACCGCACCCGCCCTTGCCCGCCTCGCCGGCCTGCTCGCCGACGAGACCCGCGCCGCGTTCTGCCTGGCGCTGCTGGACGGCCGGGCCTGGACGGCGGGGGAGTTGGCCCGGCAGGCCGGGGTCGCCGCCTCGACCGCCTCGGAGCATCTCGACAAGTTGATCGGCGGCGGGCTGCTGGTGGAGCGGCGGCAGGGGCGGCACCGCTACGTCGAACTCGCCGGTCCGCACGCCGCGCAACTGGTGGAGGAGTTGGCCGCGCACCTGCCGCCGGGGCAGCGCCCGACCGGGCTGCGCGCGGTCAGCGCGAGCGCTGCCCTGGCCCGCGGGCGTACCTGTTACGACCATCTGGCCGGGCGGTTGGGGGTGGCCGTCACCGATGCCCTGACCCGGCGCGGATTTGTGCTGCAGGAGAACGGGTTCGCGCTCACCGACGCCGGCCTGCGCTGGCTCACCGGGCCGCTCGGTGTCGACCCCGACCGGCTGATCCCCGGGCGGCGCCCGTTGGCGCGCGGCTGCCTGGACTGGACCGAGCGCCGCCAGCACCTCGCGGGTACCGCCGGAGCCGTTGTCTGGCAACGCTTCTTGGCGCAGCGGTGGATCGTCCGGGTGGGTAGCGGGCGGGCCGTCAAGCCGACCCCGGCCGGGTTGACCGCCCTACACGACCTGCTCGGCATCGATCCGGCCGCGCTCTGAGACCCTGTGACCCGGGCCACCCGCTCGGCGGTGTCGAGCCGGACGCGGCAGAATTGCGGGGTGACTACCGTGCCGCAGCCCGTTGCCCAGTCCCGCCCGCGCCGCAAGCCGGCTCCGATCCGGGTGGCGGTGAGCCGCGTCGAGGTGCTCGCCCCCCGTCTGGTCCGGATCACCTTCACCGGCCCGGACATGCACCGCTTTGTCTGGCCGGGCGCCGGTAGTCACCTCAAGGTGTTCCTGCCCGAATCGGGCGCCACCGACGTGGACCTGCCGGAGCCGGAGGCCGACGGCATGGTCACCTTCGACCGCCCGCTCACCAGCCGGACGTACACGCCGCGCCGGTTCGACCCGGCCAGCGGCGAACTGGACATCGACTTCGTGGTGCACGGGCACGGGCCGGCGTCCCAGTGGGCGGCGCAGGCGAAGCCGGGTGACCGGGTGGCCGTGGGGATCCCGCGGGCGTCGTACCCGATCGACCCGGCCGCTGCCGAGCTGGTACTCGCCGGCGACGAGAGTGCGTTGCCGGGCATCGCGACCATCCTCGCCGCTCGGCCGGAATCCTTGCCTACCAAGGTCTTCGTCGAGGTACAGGACGCCGCGGACGAGGTGCTGGCCGGCGACGGAGTCGCCGTTACCTGGCTGCACCGGGGTGCGGCGCCGGCCGGCTCACTGCTGGAGTCGGCGCTGGCCGAGACCGAAATGCCGGCCGGGGTACGGGTCTGGGTGGCGACCGAGGCACACGCGGTACGCCGCATCCGGGCGCTGCTGCTCGGCCAGCACGGGCTGGCCAAGGAGAGCGTGGTCACCCGTGGCTACTGGCGGCACGACGCGGTCAACCACCCCGACCACGACTTCGGCGACGACGAGATGCCTACGCGCTGACTCCTTCTTTCCGGCTTCCCGCCCGGCGGCCTTCCACCGGCGGCTTCGCATCGGCTGGCGGGGCGGCGTGTCGCCGGGGCACTATGGTGCGGTGACATCTGCTGACGGGCTGGAGGAGTTGGCGCGGCTGGTACGCGGCGGCGGCGTCACGGTGCTCAGCGGCGCCGGGATCTCCACCGAATCGGGCATCCCCGACTACCGTGGCCCGAGCGGCACAGCCACCCGGGGTACGCCGATGACCCTGCAGACCTTCACCAGTGGCGTCGCGGCCCGCCAGCGGTACTGGGCGCGCAGCCACCTCGGCTGGCGCATGATCGCGCGGGCGCAGCCGAATGCCGGCCACCACGCGGTCACCACCCTGCAGCGCAACGGATTGCTCGCCGGTGTACTGACCCAGAACGTGGACGGGCTGCACCAGGCGGCCGGCGCCGAGTCGGTCATCGAACTGCACGGCAGCCTGGATCGGGTGCGCTGCCTCACCTGTGGCGATGCGATGCCGCGAGCCGAACTGGATGCCCGGCTGCGCGAAGCCAACCCCGACTTCGCCGCCCGGGCCAGCGCCGTCAATCCGGACGGTGACGTGGAGCTCGCAGATGACGCCGTCGCCGGGTTCCGGATCGTCGACTGCCAGGTCTGCCCCGGCGGGGTACTCAAGCCGGACGTGGTCTTCTTCGGCGAGACGGTACCGGCGCCGCGGGTGCAGGAGTGCTTCGAACTGGTCGAGGGGGCGCGGCTGCTGCTGGTACTCGGCTCCTCGTTGACGGTCATGTCGGGGCGCCGGTTCGTGCTGCGGGCAGCCAAGTTGGGCATCCCGGTGGCGATCGTGAACCAGGGCCCGACCCGTGGGGACGGGTACGCCGCGCTCACGGTGGATGGGGCGCTGGGCACGGTACTCCCGGAGTTGGCCCGGCTGACGGAGCCCGCACTCGCCGGCTGAGCGACCCCCCAAGATCCGGCCCGGGGTGCCAGGATCGGTGCGTGAGTCTGGAGAACGCGCTGTGGCGGGCCATCGGGGTGTTCCGTCTCGCCGCGCTCGCCTACGCGGTGGTACTCGTCGCTGTCGACTACACCGACTACCAGCGCCCGCTGCTCGGCTGGGGAGTCCTTGCCGTGATGGCGTTGTGGACGCTGCTGACCGGCTGGGCCTACCGAGTACCGGCACTGCGCACCTGGCGGTTCGTGATCGCCGATGTGGCCGTGGTGACCGGCTGCCTCGCCGCCACCGCCGCCGTCGTCTCCGCGACCGCACGCGTGCACGGCGCGCCGACACTCACCATGGCATGGGGTGCGGCGCCGGTCTTCGCGTGCGCCGTGAAGGGTGGCCGGCGGGCCGGGGCCGGCGCGGCGCTCGTGCTTGGCGCGGTGGATGTGGCGCTGCGCGGCGGTCACCTGACCCAGAGCGCCTCCAGCGGTACCGTCCTGCTGCTGCTCTCCGGCTTCGGCGTCGGGTACCTGACGAGCCTTGCCCGGAAGGCGGAAACCCGGATGCAGCAGGCGATCGAGCTGGCCGCCGCCACCCGGGAGCGGGAACGGCTGGCCCGCAACATCCACGACGGGGTACTCCAGGTACTCGCCCTGGTTCAGCGGCGCGGCAACGAGATCGGTGGCGAGGCGGCCGAGTTGAGCCGGCTCGCCGGTGAGCAGGAGGAGAGCCTGCGCGCACTGGTGAACTTGGACGCCGCCCCGGAGACGGCCGATGGCCTGGTGGATCTGCGCTACCTGCTGCGCCCGCTGGCCGCCGCGCGGGTGCAGCTGGTCACCCCGGCGACCCCGGTGCTGCTGCCCGAGCCGGTCGCGGTCGAGATCGCCGCGGCCACCGGCGGCGCCGTCGACAACGTGCGGCTGCACGCGGGGGAAGGGGCGCAGGCGTGGGTACTCGTGGAGGATGAGCCGACCCGAGTCACGGTCACGGTGCGGGACAACGGGCGTGGCATGGCACCGGCCAGGGTGGTCGAGGCGGCGACCGGCGGAAGACTGGGTATCGCCCAGTCGATCCGGGGCCGGATCGTGGATCTCGGTGGCGCGGTGGACATTCACACCACTCCGGGGCAGGGTGTCGAGGTGGAGATGCGTATCCCCCGCCCGCGTTCCCGCCGCCCGGCTCGTGCGGATGGACGGCCCACCGATGCCTGAGCACGCCTTTCGTGGAGTCGGCGGCGCCGGCTTTCGTGGAGTCGGCGGCGCGGGGCGGGGCTGTCGCGCGGGTTCGGGTGATGGTGGTGGACGACCATCCGATGTGGCGCGAAGGGGTTGCCCGTGACCTCGCCGAGTCCGGCTTCGACGTGGTGGCAACGGCCGGCTCCGGCGCGCAGGCGATCCGGGTCGCCGCCGCTGTCCGGCCGGATGTCGTCGTACTCGACCTGCACCTACCGGATCTGCCTGGGGCGCAGGTGATCCAGGGCCTGCTGCCGGCCTGCCCACGCGTACTCGTGCTGTCGGCCAGCGGGGAGCAGCAGGACGTACTCGACGCGGTGAAGGCCGGCGCCATGGGCTACCTCACCAAGTCCGCCGCGCGCGAAGAGTTCGTGACCGCGGTGGAGCGGACCGCCCGGGGCGACGCGGTGTTCACACCCGGTCTGGCCGGTCTCGTGCTGGGCGAGTACCGGCGGCTGGCCCAGACACCTTCCGGCACAACGGATCCGGCGACACCGTCGCTGACCGAGCGGGAGACCGAGGTGCTCCGCCTGGTGGCCAAGGGATTGGCGTACAAGCAGATCGCCGAGCGGCTGGTCCTCTCGCACCGTACCGTGCAGAACCACGTACAGAGCACGCTGCGCAAACTCCAGCTGCACAACCGGGTCGAGTTGGTCCGGTACGCCATCGAGCAGGGGCTGGACGAGGCCGACTGAGTATCCGTACTCAGCCGAAGTTGAGTGCCCGGTCGGATCCGGTCGCCGCCCCGCACTGGCTTGATGGAGTGCATGGGACAGACACGTGAGGTGTACCTCGTCGGCTGCGGCGCGTACCTGCCCGGCGAGCCGGTCGACAACGACGCGATCGCGCGGCGGCTGGGGGCTGAGGGTACCGGCGCGGGACTGCGCGACCGGGTACTGGCCGCCAACGGCATCCGCAGCCGGCACTACGCCGTCGACGAGCACGGAGTGGCGGGGCAGCTCAACGAGGAGCTGGCCGCCGAGGCTGTGGAGCTGGCGGTCAAGGACGCGGGTCGCGACCTCGCCGAGGTGGGGATGCTGGCAACGGGTACCACGCAAGGAGATCTGCTCGTCCCCGGCTTCGCCTCCATGGTGCACGGCCGGTTGGGCGGCCGGCCGATGGAGCTGGTCTCCGCGATGGGCGTGTGCGCCAGCGGAATGACGGCGTTCAAGGCTGCCGCGTCGGCGATCCGGCTCGGCGAGCACGACACCGCGGTCGCCGTCGGGTCGGAGTTGGTGAGCCGGGTACTGCACGCGCGGCGGTTCGGCGGGCGCGGCTCGTTCGACGCCGAGTTCCTGCGCTGGACGCTGTCCGACGGGGCCGGAGCGGTGGTACTCGCGTCGCAGCCGCGCGCCGATCGGCTAAGTCTGCGGGTGGAGTGGGTACACACTGTCTCGTACGCCCACGAGTACCCGGTCTGCATGCGCGCCGGCATCTCCGGTTCGGTGGCGCGGGCCGGGGCGACCTGGCTGGACGCGCCCAGTGCGGCCGAAGCGGAGCAGGACGGGCTGCTGCGGCTGCGCCAGGACGTCAGCGCCCTGCCCGCACTCTTCCGGGTCGGGCTCGCCGAGTTCGTCGCGCTGGTACGCGCCGGACGCTTCGACCCGGCCCGGATCGACCACGTGCTGTGCCACTACAGCGCTGAACACTTCCGGGCCGACATCTTCCAGCTGCTCGGTGAGGCGGGGCTGATGATCCCCGAGGAGCGCTGGTTCAGCAACCTGCGTACCCGCGGCAACACCGGGGCGGCGAGCATCTTCGTGATGCTGGAGGAGGCCTGGCGTACCAACAGGTTCCAGCCGGGTGAGCAGATTCTGTTGGTGGTACCCGAGTCCGGTCGATTCTCCTTCGCCTTCGCGCTGTTGACCTGTGTCGGCCCGGCAGCCGAGCCGGGCGCCGATGCGGTCGTCCGCAGGGCGGCACCAGAGCAGCACCACCGCGTCGCCGTTGGGGGAGCCCACGGGGGACGACGACGCGGTGGTGCGCTGGACGGTGCTGGAGTTGGCGGCGGTCTGGGCCGACCTGGAGCGCCGGCTGCGCGGGGTACCGCTGATCCGCCGGATCGAAGGCGGCACCGCCACCCTGGCCGACTACCGGGCGCTGCTGCTGAACCTGCGCCAGCAGGTGGTCGAGGGTGGTCGCTGGATCGCGCGCGCCGCCTCGAACTTCTCCGTCGACCTGTTCGCCTTGCGCAGCTTGGCGATCCGGCACGCGGCCGAGGAGCACCGGGACTACCAGTTGCTGGAGCGCGATTTCGTGGCGGTCGGCGGCGAGCTCGCGGAAATCCAGGGCAGGCTGAAGAATCCGGGCTCGGCGGCGCTGTCGGCGTTCATGTTCCACCAGGCGAGCCAGCCCGATCCGGTGGATCTGTTGGGCGCCATGTTCGTGATCGAGGGGCTCGGTACGGCCAAGGCGCTCGGCTGGGCCCGGCAACTCCAGAGCCAGCTCGGCCTCACCGACGATCAGGTCAGTTTCCTGCTCTACCACGGGGCCAACGACGACGACCACTTCGCCCAGCTGCGCGGCACGCTCCGCTCCGGAGTCCTCGACCGGACCCGCGCGGAGCAGTTGATCGCCACCGCGACCGTGGTCGCCCGGCTCTACGTCATGCAGTTGACGGAGGTCGACGTGGGCGTCGGCTCGTCCGAGGGCGCCGGGGAAGTCAGCGGGGAGGTCAGCGGTGAGCGTTGAGGCGGAGACGGCTGTGTGGTCGGTGATCCTGGCCGATCCCAGCCTGCCCTTCGATCCGGCTACCCTGCGGATGGTCGTCGCCGACCAGCGCCGCCCCTCGCGCCGCTGGCTCTATCCGGTACTCCGGCCGGTGTCGCGGCTGGCAGTGCAGCTCATCCTGGTACTCAAAAGCGTGCTGCGACTGCGTTTCACCGCGCACGGGACGATGGACAGGCTGTGTGTCTGGTTCATCCGCCGGTTCGTCAGCCCGACGGCAGGCGCCCTGCTGGTACGGCACTTCGTCATCGAGACCAACCTGCTCGCGTTTGTCGCCCGCAACCGCCCAGACTTGGGGGTACCCGAGGTGACCCTGCGCCCGACCGGCCTGGGCCAGTTGGGCAACCGAGCCGTCATCGAGCACGACCTGAACGTCTACGCCGTACTCACCGCCCTCGGGGCGGCGACCGGAGGTCGGCCGTTGCGCCGGATTCCGTTGGCAGAGCTGGACTTCTCGATGCTGACGGTACCCCCGATCGACGCCGAACCGGCTCGGCGACGGCTGCTGCGCCTGGACATCCAGACGGCGCTGTGCCTGATGAACATCCCGTTCGCGCTCTGCCTCGACCCGGCCGAGTACCGGCGTGCCGTGCATTCGCTGCGGCTGGACTCCTCGCTCCTCGGGGTACTCGCCGACCTGACCGGCGATCCGATGTTCCGTACCTGGGCGCCACCGGGAGTGGTGGTACGGGTCGACTCCACGCTCGACGTACCCCGTGCGGTGTACGAGCACGCGGTGGTCTGCGAGTACGCCCACGCCCAACTCCTGCGCCTGGCAGCGACAGGCGCAGGGGTGGGGGAGTTTGCTGAGAGTTCACTCCATCGACGCTTATGATTGACGCTGGCCGGGCAACCCTGAACCATGAGCCTGATCGTCATCATCGTGATTGTCACGGCGCTCGCCTTCGACTTCACCAACGGTTTCCACGACACCGCGAACGCGATGGCCACCTCGGTCGCGACCGGAGCGTTGAAGCCGCGAGTGGCGGTACTCGTGAGCGCATCACTCAATCTGGTCGGCGCCTTCCTCTCCCTGGAAGTCGCCAAAACGGTAGCCAACGGTCTGGTCGACGAGGCGAAGGTGACACCGACGGTCATCTTCGCCGGCCTGGTCGGGGCTATCCTCTGGAACCTGTTGACCTGGCTGGCCGGGCTGCCGTCCAGCTCCTCACACGCACTGTTCGGCGGCCTGATCGGGGCGACCTGGGTGGCACTGGGCTCCGGCGCCGTGCACTTCACCCAGGTCATCAACAAGGTGGTGATCCCGGCCATCGCCTCGCCGATCGTGGCTGGGTTGGTGGCAGCCGTGGGTACCTACCTGGCGTACCGGATCACCGCGCGTCGCTCGGAAGAGGCGGTGTCGCGTGGATTCCGGGTCGGCCAGATCGCCTCGGCTTCGCTGGTTTCGTTGGCGCACGGCACCAACGACGCGCAGAAGACGATGGGCGTCATCACGCTGACCCTCATCGCCGCCGGTGAACTGCCCAAGGGTGCGAGCCCGCCGTTCTGGGTGATCCTGGCCGCCGGCCTGGCGATCGGCCTCGGTACCTACACCGGCGGTTGGCGCATCATGCGCACGATGGGCAACCGGATCACCGAAATCCAGCCGCGCCAAGGCTTCGCTGCCGAGACAGCATCGGCGACGGTGATCCTCGCCTCGACCCACCTGGGTTTCCCGCTCTCCACCACGCACGTCGTCTCCGGTGGCGTAATGGGTGCCGGCGTCGGTCGTCGACTCAGTGAAGTCCGCTGGGGTACGGCCGGGCGGATGGCACTTGCCTGGTTGGTGACCCTGCCGGCGGCGGGTGCCATCGGTGCCGTCGCCAGCCGGCTGGCCAAGACCGGAACCGTGGGTACCGTGATCGTGGCGCTCTTCGGAGTCGCTGCGGCGGCAGGCCTCTGGGTGGTCGCGCGCCGCAACCCGGTGACCGCCGACAACGTCACCGAGGCGGCGCCCGCCGCCGTACGTAGCCCCGAACCCGTTGCGGCCTGAGAGGACACGCCATGAATGTCGCCTGGAGTGATCTGGGTATGGTCCTGCTGGTCGGCTTGGCGGTCGGCGCGGGAGTGGTGGCACTGTTCGCCTTCGGCGTGGCCGCCGCCAGCGGCGCGTCGACCGACGGCGAAACCGAGGTACGGGCGGCCAGCCCGACCGCGCGCTACGTCTCCTGGCTCTGCTTCGCGGTCTGCGCGGTCATCGTCGTGTACGGCATCTACCTCGCCATTCCCAGCCTGCACAAGCTCTTCTGACGGCACCCGACCGGCGGCCACCCCCGTGGAGTGGCCGCCGGTTTGCTTGCACCGCAAAGGCCTCAGCGGGCTGCTGCGCGGCGGTACTTCCAGACGGACAGCGGGATGAAGACCGCCAGCAGCGTCACCGACCAGCACAGCGAGGTGGTGACCGGGTGTTGCAAGGGCCACGCGGTGTGCGTGGTCGCCGGGCTCGGGTTGCCGAACAGGTGGCGCATGGAAGCCACGGTGGCGCTCATCGGGTTCCAGTCGGCCACCGGGCGTAGCCAGTTCGGCAGTCCCTGGGTGGGTACGAAGGTGTTGGCCAGGAACGTCATCGGGAACAGCCAGCCGAACGTCGCCTGGTCCGCCACGGTCGGGTTGGAGACCGAGAGGCCGATGAAGGTACCGATCCAGATCATCGAGAAGCCGAAGAGTGCGAGTATTCCGAAGGCGGCTGCCGTGTCGGCGAATCCGTTGTGCGGCGCCCAACTCGTCAGGGCCAGGGCACACGCCACCATCCCGATGAGCCCGAGCAGCCGCATGGAGATCTCGGCCAGGTTGGTACCGGTGAGCACCGCCGGGCGAGCGATCGGCATCGACTTGAACCGGTCGATGATGCCCTGGGTCATGTCCGTGTTGGTCCGGGTGGCTGCCTGTACGGCGGTGAGTGCCATGGTCTGCATGAAGATGCCGGGCATCAGGAAGGCGCGGTAGTCGCCACCGCCGGGAAGCGTGATGGCGCTGCCGAAGACGTAGGCGAACAGCACGATCATGATGACCGGGAAGACCAGGAACCCCACCAGTTCCCCGGGCTGGCGGCGCAGCTGGCTGTAGCTGCGCCGGGCAATCGTGAGGGTATCCCGTGCGGCCCAACCGATCCGGGCGGCCGGGGAGACGGCGGGGCGGGGCAGGGCCACGGTGGCGGTACTCATGCGACAGCCTCCTCGAGGATGGGGGTACGGGTGAGGTGCAGGAACACCTCGTCGAGCGTGGGTTGGCGCAGCGCGATGTCTTCCAGGACAACGCCCGCGCTGGAGAGTTCGGTGGCCACCCGGATCAGGGCGGGGGCGCCACCCGCCACGTCGGCGGCGATGTCCACCGACAGCCGGCCTTCGCTGGCGGACGCGTCGGGCTCGTTGCCGGTCACGGTGCGCAGGATGTTGATCGCGAGCGGCGCCTGGGATCTGTTACGTAGTACCAGATCGACCCGCGCCCCACCCAGCGCCGACTTGAGTTGCAGGGGCGTACCGGCGGCGGCCACCCGGCCCGAGTTGAGTACCACCACCTGGTCGGCGAGGCGGTCGGCCTCGTCCAGGTACTGGGTGGTGAGCAGCACGGTTGTGCCGTCGCGTACCAGATCGGAGATCATGTCCCAGATTTCCAGGCGGGTACCCGGATCGATGCCTGTGGTGGGTTCGTCCAGGAAGAGCACCGGGGGCGCGACAATCAAGCTGGCGGCCAGATCCAACCGGCGCCGCATGCCGCCGGAGTACGTCTTCACCGGCCGGTCGGCGGCCTCGGTGAGCTCGAAGCGTTGCAGCAGCTCGTCTGCGCGCGCCTTGGCGGCTCGGGTGGACAGGTGGCACAGCCGCCCGAACATCACCAGATTGGTACGCCCACCGAGGATCTCGTCCACCGCCGCGTACTGGCCAGCCAACCCGATGCGGTAGCGCGCCTCGGTGGCCTGGCGCAGCACGTCGTACCCGGCAACCCTTGCCTGACCGGCATCCGGCCGCAGCAGGGTGGCCAGAATCCTTACCACGGTGGTCTTTCCGGCGCCGTTGGGGCCGAGCAGCCCGCAGATCGTGCCGGCGGGTACCGAGAGGTCGACGCTCGCGAGCGCCACTTTCTTGCCGAATCGCTTGGTGAGGCCGGTTGCCTCGACAGCGAGCTCCATCCCCGTCTCCTTAACAGCGTTAATTCCTTAACAGCGGTAAGGATGCCTGAACGGTGTTAAGCTGTCAAGCGTGCCCGTCAACCGCGCCCCGCTCGACCGCGACCGTGTCATCAAGACCGCCATCGACCTGCTCGACAAGGTCGGTCTCGACGGGCTGAGCCTGCGCCGGCTGGCAACCGAACTCGGCGTCCAGGCGCCCGCGCTCTACTGGCACTTCAAAAACAAGCAGGAGCTGCTCGACAAGATGGTCGAGACGATGATCCTCACCGAGGCACCGGCCCGGGATCTGGCGCCCGGCGAGGGTTGGGACGACTGGCTCGCCGACCATGCGCGGGCGGTGCGGCGGATGCTCAACTCGCACCGCGACGGCGCGATGCTGGCGGCCTCGACCCATCCGCAGGACAGCCAGTGGCCGCACGTCGAGCGGTTGCTGCAGGTGCTGGCCGACGCCGGTTTCAGCCCGGCCGACGGCTTGCAGGCGATGCTTGTCCTCGGCAACTACGTCTCCGGCTTCACGCTGGAGGAGCAGGCCGATCGGGTACGCGGGCACGTGGGTGACGAGCGTGGGGACGAGGCTTGGGAGGAGGCGATCGCGGAGCTGGCTCCCTATCCGCTACTCGCCGAGGCGATGCGCACGGTGGGCGACCCGCAGGGCGACGCGGCCTTCGAGCACGGCCTCCGGCTCATCCTCGACGGCCTGCGCATGCAGCTCACCCCGCTGCGCCGGCGGCGCCGCTAACCCTTGCAGGGCAAGACATCCACGGTACCCCTGGCACGCAGTTGCGGGGCGTCGTCACACCAGTGGGGTGCCCGCCGAAGTTCGGCCAGATCCGTGGCGCTCGCCCGAACCGGGAACTCGCAGCGCTGCCCGGCCCGGTGCTGGCACTGGGCTCTGGCGACCGGTACCCGACGCTGCGCGCTCCGATCCGGGGGGTGATCGGACTGGCCAGCTTCGCGGGCTTCGTGGTTGTCGGCGAAGTGCTGTGGCACCTGGCCTTCTGAGGCGCCCGGCAACCTGGCCCGGACGCCGGCGTGGGCGGCAGTGCGCTTGACGCACCACCGCCCACGGGCTCATCTTCGCACCCGGCAGGAGTGCCGGGGGTGGGGACTCAGTTCTGGTAGACGCGGACGTAGTCGATGGACATGCTGTTCGGGAAGACGGAGGTGGCGTCGGGCGCGCCCGGCCAGTCACCGCCCACCGCGTTGTTGAGGATGATGTAGAACGGGTGGTCGTCGTAGACCCACGGCCCGTGCTGCGCCTCGACATCCGCCTTGTTCAGCGTGAAGAACGCGGTGCCGTCGACGTAGAACGTCATGTGCGTGGCGTTCCAGTCGACCGCGTATGTGTGGAAGTCCGACGCGAAGTCACCCGAGATGGTGTACGGCGAACCGAGTCCGCCGCCGCCGTTGTAAGCCGGTGCGTGGATGGTGGAGTACACCGCGTTGGCCACCTTGCCGACGTGCTCCATGATGTCGATCTCCCCGCAGCCGGGCCAGCCGGCGACCGGGAAGTTGGCGCCCAGCAACCAGAACGCCGGCCACAGGCCCTGCGTACCGGAGACCTTGATGCGCGCCTCGGCGTGCCCGTAGGTGAAGGTGAACGACTTCGACGTGTTGATCCGACCGGAGGTGTACTGGCACGGGCCGCCGGGGCAGGCCGAGCCGGCCGTTGTCTCCTTGCGTGCCTGGATGACCAGGTCGCCGTTACCGTCCATCTTGGCGTTGTTGTTGGGGGTGTAGTACTCCAACTCGCCGTTCTGGCCGGAGCCGGTGTCCGCGAACCACTTGGCCGGGTCCGGCGTACTTCCGTTGGCGCCGTTGAACTCGTCGTCGAAGACGAGCTTGCTGGCCGGGAAGGTGACGTTCGGCGGGAGGGCCGGCGGTGCGACGGGGCTGCCGCCGGTACCGAAGACCTGGAACTCCCACAGCGAGTACCCGTAGGGCGTACCCCGTGCCGTGCCGTACATCCGCACGTACCGGCCGGTACCGTTGAGCCCGTTGATGGTCTGCTTGAAGCCGGTACTCGTGGTGGTGCTGTAGATGGTCGTCCACGTGGTGGCGTTGCTGGAGACCTGGAGCTGGTACGCCGAGGCGTAGGCCGGATCCCACTGCAGCATCACCGAGTGCACCGTGGCGGTGGCGCCCAGGTCGATGTAGATCCAGCCCGGGTCCACCCAGCCGGTGGTGGCGTTGACCGCCCACCGGGTGGTGAGGAACTGGTCGGTGACCCGGGCCGGCAGGCAGCTGGAGCACTGCGCGTCGTCCTGGAACGAGGAGGCCGTCGCCGGCTTCAGGTAGGACAGCTCAACATCGCCGCCCGGGTTGGACGGACTGCTCGGGCTGGCGCTGGGGCTGGCGCTCGGGCTGCTGCTCGGGCTGGCCGGCGGCAGTGGTGACCGTACCGGATCCGGTGTGTACCACCAGTTCCCACAGGCTGTCGCCGTACTGCGGTGGCCCGTGCGGTCGCGTACACCCGGAGGTAGCGGCCGGTACCACTCACGTTGAGCGTCTGGGTACCGCCCGTGCTCGTGGTGGTGGAGTAGATGCTCGTCCAGTTGGCCGCGTCGGCGGAGACCTGGAGCTGGAATGCCGTGGCGTACGCGGTTTCCCACGTGAGTACCACCTGGCACACGCTGACCGAGGAGCCCAGGTCGACCTGGATCCACTGCGGGTCAGCAAAAGCAGACGACCAGCGGGTACCGGCGTTGCCGTCCACCGCTGAGGAGGCTGGCGTGCCGGCGTTCTCGGTGGAGGAGGCGGTGGCCGGCTTCCCTTGCGCCGCATTGGTGGTACCGCAGGTGGGTGCGGTCATCCCGCCGTACACCTGGAACTCCCACAGCGAGTACCCGTACTGGGTGGCCCGTGCGGTGCCGTACATCCGGATGTACCGGCCGGTTCCGTTGACCGTCAAGGTCTGCGTCCCGCCGGTGCCGGTGGTGGTCGAGTAGATGTTCGTCCAGTTGCTGGCATCGCTGGAGATCTGCAGCTGGAAAGCAGTGGCGTAGGCCGCCTCCCACTGCAGTACCACCTGCGAGACGGTGACCGTGGCGCCCAGGTCGATCTGGATCCACTGCGGGTCGCTGAAGCAGGACGACCACCGGGTACCGGTGTTGCCGTCGACCGCGTTGACCGGGCCGGTACCGGCGTTCTCGCTACACGACGCGGTGGTCGGCTTTCCCTGCGACAGCAGGGCCAGCGCGGCGTTGGCGCTGAGCGTGGTGGCCACCAGGTAGCTGGCCGCGATGGCGGCGATCACGCCGGCGACGGCGACCAGGCGGGTCCTCCGCCGTCGGAAAACGGCCTGGCTGCCCAGGCGTCGCCAGCCGGATGGACGCGGGACTTCAGACATTCCCGATCTCCTTGTTCTGTGGGGGTGGGGGTGTTGCGGGTAGGCCGAGCGGGCGGCAGGTGCGTTGCCGCCCGCTCGGCTGGTGGGGTGTGGAGTGCTAGCTGACTGTCCAGACGAAGGTGACGCTCGCCTTCGCGCCGGAGGTACTGGTGCCGGTGACCGTGATGGTGCTGGTCCCGTGCGTGTTGCCGGTCCCGGAGATGAGGCCGGCCGGGCTGATGGACAGCCCCGTGGGCAGCCCGGTCGCTGAGTAGCTGAGTCCGGCGTCGCCCTGGATCTGCAGGCTCGCGGCGACTCCGGTGCGGCTGCTCATGCCGAACGGGTTGGTGACGTGGACACTCGTCGCGCCCGGTGTGGTGTCGCTGCCGACGCTCAGCCCGGCAGCGTTGGCCGTTACCGTGCTGGGGACCGTGAGGTTTCCGGTCAGCGGCAGGCTGCGCGAGGAGTCACCGAGCAGGATCTGGTACGCCCCGGCGGTGGCCACCCACGCATTGGTTGTGGTGTCCCAGTGCGCCAGATCGTGCGCGGTCACCGTGAACGTGACCGTCTGCGCCTGGCCGGCGTTGAGCGTCACCCGCTGGAAGTTCTTCAGCTGGTGCGGTGGTTCGCCGGCTGCTGCCGGCGCACTCGTGTACAGCTGGACAACTTCGGTACCGGCGCGGCTGCCCGTGTTGGTGACGGTGGCCGTGACGGTCGCCTGCCCGTTGCTCAGCGCACCGACCGACAGGTTGGAGAAGCCGAACGTGGTGTAGGACAGGCCGAAGCCGAAGGGGTACAGCGGGGTGATGTTCTGCGAGTCGTACCAGCGGTAGCCGACCTTCAGCCCCTCCGAGTACTGCACGTTCGTACCGTTGCCCGGCCACTGTGCCGTGGTGTGCGCCGGTACGTCTGCGAGGCTGTTGGGGAAGGTGACCGGCAGCTTGCCCGACGGGTTGACGTCGCCGAAGAGCAGCTCGGCGATTGCCGTGCCGTACTGCTGGCCCGGGTAGAAGCCCTCGAAGACGCCCTTCACCTGGCTCAGCCACGGCATTGTGCTGGCCGAGTTGGTGTTGAGTACCACGATGGTGTTCGGGTTCGCCGCGGCCACCGCCGAGATCAGCGCGTTCTGGTTGTTCGGCAGGTCGATCGTCGACTGGTCGCTACCCTCGTTGCCGTAGTTGTTGCTGGCGAACACGATCGCCACATTCGACTGCTGCGCAAGGGTTACCGCCGATGCCTGGTTGGTACCGTCGTTGTAGGTCGCCGTCGCTCCGGTACCGGCCACCCGGGTCTGGATGCCGGTGATCGGCCATACCGTCCCCGAACTGGTGACCGTGGCGCTACCGCCGCCGATGCTCTGTACCGCCGCGCCGCCGTCCTGGCCGATGACCGCGATGGTCTTCGTGGTACTCGTCGACAGCGGCAGGATGCCGGAGTTCTTCAGCAGTACGATGCCTTCCTCGGCGCCCTTGAGCGCGACCTGCTGGTGCGCCGCCGTTGTGACGGTTGCGTCCCGGCTGCCGCTGGGTGCCTTGTCGAACAGGCCGAAGGCGAAGAACTGCGTGAGTACCCGGCGCACCATGGTGTCCAACTGCGCCTGGGATACCTGCCCGTTGGCAACCGCCTGCTTCAGGAAGTCGGCGAAGAAGTAGCCGCCGGGCATCTCCACCGTCATGCCGTTGTTGGCGGCGGCGACGGTCGAGTGCGCGGCACCCCAGTCGGAGGTGATGAAGCCACCGAAGCCGGCCTGCTGGTAGAGCGCCGTGTTCATCAGGTACCCGTTGTCACACGCGTACACGCCGTTCACCGTCGAGTACGCGCACATGTACGACGCGGTGGCGCCCTGCGTCGAAGCGGCCTGGAACGCCGGCAGGTAGATCTCCTGCAGCGTCCGGGTATCCACGATCGCGTTGTCCGCCGGCCCGTTGCGGAAGGTCTCCTGGTTGTAGACGGCCAGGTGCTTGGCTTGTGCCATCACACCCTGGCTCTGGATCCCCTTGATGTTGGCCACCGCCAGCTGCGCGGTGAGGTACGGGTCCTCGCTGAACGTCTCGAAAGCCCGGCCCCAGCGCGGATCGCGGACGATGTTCAGTGTCGGCCCGAGCGCGACGCCGACGCCCTTGCCGGCGAACTCCTGACCGACCGCCGCGCCGTACTGCTGCTCCAGTGTGGTGTCGAAGGTCGCCGCCGAGGTGACCGCGGACGGCATCTGAGTGACGCCGCCGAAGCCGTCGCCGACCCCGACCGGGCCGTCGTGGAAGCCGACCGCCGGAATGCACAGCGCCGGAATCGCTGACATGTCACCGATGTACGGCGAGGACGCGCCGTTTCCGTGCAGCATCGAGATCTTCTCGTCCTGGGTCATCACGCCGAGCAGTTGGGTGACGCGAGTGGCCACTGGCGCGGTCGAGTTGACCCACGGGCAGGAGCCGGTCGCGCTCTGCGTCGGGCTGGCCGTCGGGGATCCGGCGTCGCCAACCGTGTGAGCGTTGATTTCCCAGAGCGAGTAGCCGTACGCGGTGGAGCGGACCGTGCCGTAGATGCGCAGGAACCGGCCGGTTCCGTTGACTGCCAGCGTCTGCGTACCGCCGGTGCCGGTGGTGGTCGTGAAGATATTCGTCCAGTTGGCCGCGTCGGACGAGATCTGCACCTGGAATGCCGTGGCGTACGCCGTTTCCCAGGTGAGTACCACCTGGCACACGGTGACTGTCACGCCGAAGTCGATCTGGATCCACTGCGGGTCACTGAAAGCAGACGACCAGCGGGTACCGGCATTGCCGTCCACGGCTGCGGAGGCGGGGGTACCGGCGTTCTCGGTGGAGGAGGCGGTCGCCGTCTTGCCCTGTGCCGCGTTGACGGTGCCACAGCTCGTACCGCTGCCGGTGCTCCCGTAGACCTGGAACTCCCACAGCGAGTACCCGTACTGGGTACCGCGGGCGGTGCCGTACAGCCGCACGTACCGGCCCGTACCGCTGACGGTGATCGTCTGGGTTCCACCGGTACCGGTGGTGGTCGAGTAGATCGTGGTCCAGTTGGCCGCATCGGTGGAGGTCTGCAGCTGGAATGCCTTGCCGTAGGCCGCTTCCCACTGCAGCACGATCTGCGTGATGGTGGCCGTGGAGCCGAGGTCGATCTGGATCCATTGCGGGTCAGTGAAGGCAGACGACCAGCGGGTACCGGTATTGCCGTCCACCGCGGCTGAGGCGGGGGTACCGGCGTTCTCGGTGGACGACGCGGTTGCCGGCTTCCCCTGGGACAGCAGGGTTGCGGCCGCGTTCGCGGACAGGGTGGTGACGGCCAGGTAGCCGGTGAGTACCACAACGGCGGCGGTGACCGCGAGTGCGGTGCGCGTTCTGAGGGCACGGCGGAGCATGCCCAGGGCTGGGGGGATCATGAGCTCTCCCTCGACGGGGGACGCGGGGGTGACGCTGTGAGAGCGCTCTCGTGGGACGAGATTCGCCGCCTTATAGACCAGTGTCAAGATTGCTGAGCGATTACATTTCGGTAACAGAAGATCATGAATATCTACATGAGACGCACTCATGTTCCGGAACCGGGCTGGCCAGAGTATTTGTTGTTGGCAACACCATTTTGTGTTGCAGTGATCAACTAAAGATTGGCACACCACTTCGGCGCAGTCCGCCAAGATTGAGGCGGCTCAGCGTCTTGACAGTGCAAGCCTTCGATGCTCGTGAATGCGCCGGCACCCGCGATTCGTGGGACTGGCGGTGGGCTTCAGTCGGCGACCGCGTCCCCGGTACAACTGCGCCTCCCGGCTCGCGCCCGGTACCGAGAACGCGCCTAGGTACGCGGCGTCGCGGTCGAGCGCGGCGATGTTCTCCAGTACCTGCACGTGGTTCACGCCGTGGTAGGCGTCGATGCCGAAGCCGAGGCAGGCCACGAAGCTGCGCGGCAGGTCCAGCCCGGCGACGGCCGCCAGGCTGGTCATGTCCTCCTCGGGGGTACCCAGGCCAGATCTGCCAGGTGTACCCGAGCGCCAGAGTCCTGTAGCGCCAAGGCGAGTGGCAGGCCGGCGTACACGTCGAAACCACCACCGGCTCCGGCGATGAGTACGCTCCGCGCACCCTCGAGCGCCGCGAACAGCGCTGCGGTGCCGAGCCCCGGCACCGGTCAGTACCCCTGCGGTGAGCTGGCGCGGTCGAGGATCTCCCGGATCACGGCGCCCTTGGCTTCGGCGTACCACTGGACGTAGCGCCACTCGCGGGCGGCCAACTCGCGCTTGGTGGACAGGTAGTAGGCGAAGTCGTCGGGGTGGGTACGCAGCCGGTCACGGAAGAGCAGATGCCGTTGGTGCTCCTCGGTTCCCGGCGGGAACACGTGCAGGTTGATGTTGGTGTCCGGGCCTTTGAAGAGGCGGTGCTCGTACCAGTCCGGCTCGCGCACGGTCAGCCGGTAGCCGGCCGCTTCCAGCGCTGGTACGTAAGCGGACTCGTCGGCCGAGTCGGGCACGATCAGATCGATGTCGATGATCGGCTTCGCCGGCAGGCCGGGTACCGAGGTGGAGCCCACATGCTCCACCGCCAACGCGGTCTGCCCGAGCAGCGCCACGAGCCGGTCGCGCTCACGCTCGAACAGCGCCGGCCACGCCGGGTCGTACTCGGCAAGCTCGATGGCTGCGTTGTGTTGTTTCAGCTCCCCGACGCTCGACGCGACCAGGTACTCCTCGCTCAGTTCGTCCGCCACGTCCAATGAGTGTACCCGGCCGCAGCACTGGTTGAGGGGTGCCTCAGTCGGCCAGCAGGTGGCGCAGGTAGCGCTGCGGCGAGCCGAGGAACGCCTGCCACGACTGGACCAGATCCAGCTCCTCCCAGGT
This sequence comes from uncultured Actinomycetota bacterium, assembly GCA_963850915.1. GTDB lineage: Bacteria > Actinomycetota > Actinomycetes > Mycobacteriales > Micromonosporaceae > CAVTWH01. The sequence continues at coordinate 360,565 of CAWKND010000011.1, read as the reverse complement.
CGTCCGGCGCATTCCCCAGTCGCCGACCTCGATGAGCGTCGCCTCGGGTAGGGCGGCGAGGATCGGCGAGTGCGTCGCCATGATCACCTGGGAACCCTCCTGCCGCAACGCATCCAGTACCACCAGCAGGGCCAGGCTGGACTGGAAGGAGAGCGCCGACTCGGGCTCGTCGAGGAAGTACACGCCCCGGTCGGTGAACCGGTGCCTGAGTACCTCCAGGAACGACTCGCCGTGCGAGCGCTCCTGCATCCGCTGGCCACCCCAAGCCCTTGCCGTGTCCGGGTTCCGGTCGACCTCAGTGAGGTAGCGGTGCATCATCTCGGCGCGTAGGAAGAATCCGCCGGGCGCGGCGAGCCGGTGGGTACGCGCCTTCAGGTGCCAGTGCAGTGGCGAGTCCTCGACGCCGTGGCCGGGGTGGGTCATCGACGGACCGACCGAGGGCTCCGCACCGGCACGGGGGTACACCTGGGCAAAGGCTTCGATCAGGGTCGACTTCCCCGAACCGTTCTCGCCCACCAGAATGGTGACTCCCGGCGGTACCTCGAATCCGTCTTCGTCAATGATCTGGGCCACCGCGGGGATGCTGAACGGCCACGCGGCCCGGTCCACCCCGTCCCGTGGGGTCCAGGCGATCCGCTCCAGATGGCGTGGCAACGACACCGCCCGAGCATGCCACGCCGCGCCGAACCGGGCAGCCAGCCCGGCCGCAACAAAGCGTCAGTGTGGGTGGCCGGCGTCGTCCGTATCCAGTGATTGGGTGTTGAATTTGATCTGCCAGGCGGCGACGCTGCCGTCCGGCTGCTCGACCAGTACCGCGCCGTCCTGCCAGATGCCGTTGTCCGGGTACCACTGGCTGCCGATCGGGTCGCCCTGGTTGAGGTGTACGTCGTGCACGCCCAGCCCGGTGGTGAAGCTCTGGCCGAACACGTACACCCGGGTGGAGCTGGCGACCAAGGGCGCCAACGCATCCAGCGCGTTGTCGCCGTCGCTCGGGTGCCACGGGAAGAAGCGCCAGTGCCAGTGCATCGGCCACGGGACCCGCTGCAGTTGCCTGGTAACCGTCTCGGGCAGCGCGTGTTCCAGGCTGTGCAGCCCGTTGGCCAGATCGTCGGCGAGGTCCGGGCCGAACACCGGCGCGCCGGCCGCCGGCTGCTTGACCATCCGGTACGCGGTGGTGGTCGCCTTTTTCAGGCTCCACCAGATGCGGTTGGCCAGCAGCGGGCTGCGGGCGTAGTCGAGGGCGCCGGAGTCGGGCGTGTGCGCGAGCGGGTGGTACCCGTCGGGCAGCGCGGCCAGCGCGGCGATGTCACCCACGTTCAGGTCGGTGACCAGCCGGTAGGCCACCCCGACGCTGGCCGGGGCGTCCACGTCCAGGGCCGCCTGGTAGATCGAGCCGCCGGCCTGGATGGCGAGGTGGCCGTGGTACCAGTGGCCGAAGTCGTGTTGCGGGTCACGGGTGAAGCTCTGCACGCTCCCGAGTACGACCCCGTAGTTGGGCAGTGGCATATGCCCGGCTCCTTCCCGCCCGGTGGATTTCGCTGCGTTCAGGATCCCGCACCGGCGGCGCTCGCGAGCCCGAATCGCAGTGCCATATCCCTCCGAGGCGGGGCGGCGGTGGGGCCGGTGGGGCGGTTATCTACGGTGAAGTGTGCGCACACTGCGGGAAGCCGTGGATGTTCTCTACTCCTATATCCCCCCGCCCCGGGGTGGGGAGCAGCGGCCGCTTGACCGGACCCGGGCGCTGCTGGCCGCGCTCGGCGACCCGCAGGAGGCCGTACCGGCCGCGCACATCGCCGGTACCTCCGGCAAAACCAGTACCGCCTACCTGCTGCGGGCGCTGCTGCAGACCGGCGGCGCGGGTACCGGCCTGACGATTTCCCCGCACGTCACCACGATCACCGAACGGGTCCAGCTCGACGGCGCCCCGGTCAGCCCGGAGTTCTTTACCGAACGTGTGTTCCAGTTCCTCCCGCTGGTCGAGGCGACCGGGATGCGCCCCAGCTACTTCGAATTGCTGGTCGCCTTCGCGCACTGGGTCTTCGCCGGCTCGGACGGCCGGGACCGCCCGGTCGACCTCGCGGTGCTGGAGACCGGAATCGGCGGCCTGCGGGACCGGACCAACACGATCCGCCGCCGGGACAAGCTGTGCCTGATCTCCGATATCGGGTACGACCACACCGAGGTACTCGGCGACACGGTCGAGGAGATCGCGGCGCACAAGGCCGGCATCATCCAACCCGGCAACCACGTGCTCATCGTCGAACAGGACGAGCGGGTCCTCAAAGTGGTGACCGGAGCGGCTTCGGACGCGGGGGCCACGCTGGAAGTGGTACCGGTGGCCGATCCTGGGCCGGGGGTGGACCTGCCGCCCTTCCAGCGCCGCAACTGGGCCCTCGCATTGGCGGGCTACCGGCACCTGGGTCTGCGCGTGCTCACCCAGGCGGAGCTGGCGGCGGCTTCGCTCGCGGTACCGCCGGGGCGGATGGAGAGCGTGCCGGTGCGCGGTCGTACCGTGATCCTGGACGGCGCGCACAATCCGCAGAAGCTCGAGGCGCTCGCGGAGGCGTTGCGCGCCAGGGGAATCGGCCGCATCCCGGTACTGGCCTCGCTACTGCGGGCGCCGGCGGAGAAGCTACGCGCGGCACTGGCCGAACTGGAGCCGGTCGCCAGCGAACTGATCGTGCCCGAGTTCACCGCGGTCGCGGAGATCGGCAAACAAACCCCACCCGCGCGGGAGATCGCCGCGATGGCACGGGCCGCGGGAATTCAACACATTTCCGTGGTACCGGAGCCAGTGGCCGGATTGACGGCATTGCTGTCGCGCCCTGATCCCGTGCTGCTCGTGACCGGCTCGCTCTACCTGGTGAGTTTGATTCGAGAACAGTTGGGCGACCGTCGTTGACCGAGATCCGGCGCGCTGACTCGAAGTGCCATTGCCGGCTCAGGCTGAGTTCGCGGTAGCTTCATCCTGTGGTGGACTACCTCGCTTACGACGAACGCAAGCCCGACTCGCAGTACCGCGACCTGCTGCACCGGATCGTGACCGAGGGCGAGTCGTCACCGACCCGGCAGGGGCCGGTGGCCCAGACGCTGCTGCAGCAGACGATGCGCTTCGAGTTGGCCAACGGCTTTCCGATGATCACCGAGCGGAGCATCCGTTCGTTCTGGCAGAAGCCCATCGCCGAGCTGTGCGCCTTCATCAACGGTGCAACCACGCTGGAAGCGTTCGCCCAGTTCGGCTGCGACTGGTGGGAGCCGTGGGCGACGCCGGAGAAGACCGCCAAGCGGGGGCTGCCGCCAGGCGATCTGGGGCCGGGCTCCTACGGCGGCGCCTTCCACCACTTCCCGACCAGTGAAGGCCCCGGCTTCGACCAGTTCCAGCACCTGGTCGAGCAGATCCGGGAGTTCCCCACCGATCGCACGCACTTCGTGTCGCCGTGGATCCCGCAGTACCAGATCCGGGGCGCCGGCAAACAGCAGCGCACCACGATCTCGCCGTGCCACGGGTGGGTACACGTACGGATCCTGAACGGCCGGATCCACCTGCACATGTACCAGCGCTCCGGTGACGTACCCGTCGGGGTACCGGCAAACATGGTGCAGTACGCCGCCCTCACCCTCATGCTCGAACAGCTCACCGGCTTCCCGGCCGGCGTCTACTACCACACGATCTCGGACGCCCACGTCTACGCCGACCAGCTCGACGCGGTCGCGATCATGCTGGACCGGGAGGCGCGCCGGCTGCCCACGGTCACCCTCACCGATGCCGGCCGGCAGGTCACCGACATCCACGACTTCCGCGCCGAACACTTCGAACTGGCCGACTACCACCCGCACAAGTCCATCGGCGCGATCCCGGTGTCCCCGTGACACACGAGGGCGCGGAGAGTCCGGCGGGGACCCACGTGTCGCTGATCGTCGCGGCGACCGACGACGAGGTGATCGGGGACGGCAACGACCTGCCCTGGCACCTGCCCGCGGATCTACTGCGGTTCAAGCGGCTGACCATGGGGCATTCGGTGATCGTCGGCCGGTTGACCCAGGAGTCCATCGTGCGCCGGCTCGGGAAGTCGTTGCCCGGCCGGCAGACGGTGGTGCTGACCAGCGCGCCGCAGTTGACGGCCGGGCCGGCACACGTCGACACGGTCGACGCCGCCGTGCATACGGCGTTCGCGCTGGAGCCGGGCGACGAGGTCTTTGTGATCGGCGGTGCGCAGGTCTACCGGGCCACGCTGCCGAGGGTCGACCGGATCTACCTGACCCGGGTGCACGCCGACATCCCGGGCGACACCGTGATGCCGGCGGGCTGGCTCGACGGGTACACGCTTGTCGCCAGCGAGCCGGGGCCGCCGGTCGAGGGCGGGCCGGCCTACACCTTCCTGACCTACGAGCGGGCCTGACCGTGCCGCTCTACCACCTCGGCAACCACCGCAGCGACGAGCAGCTGGCCCGGATGCGGGCGCTGGAGGCTGCCGGCTCCTGCCTGTTCTGCCCGGAAACCGTTGCGGCGCGGGAAGATCAGTTACATGTCACCCGGCACTGGACGGTACTGCCCAACGACTTTCCGTACCGTGGAACGAAACTGCACCTGCTGCTGGTACCCACCGAGCACGTCAACGACCTCGTCGACCTGTCACCCGAGGCGCAGGCCGACCTGTGGCCGACCCTCGCCTGGGCCCGGGACAGCTACGCACTCAGCTACTACGGCCTCGGTGCGCGCAACGGGGATCCGCGCTACACCGGCGGAACAGTCGAGCACCTGCACCTGCACCTGATCGTCGGGGACGTGGACGATCCCGCGCACCAGCCGGTCCGGCTGAAACTCAGCTCACGACCCTGACGAGGGTCACCCCGGCGGCTCGAAGGATCTCGTCGCCGTGCAGCACAGCGTACGGGTCGACGAAGTAGCACCGGGCGAACCCGGCCGCCGCGATGAGCCGGGCACAGCCGGGGCACGGAAACGTTGACACGTAAAGGTCCGCGCCGCGCAGCGCCACTCCGTCCCGGGCCGCCTGCCCGACGATCGACGCCTCCGCGTGCAGCGCCGTGGACAGGTCGATGCGTACCCCCCGGGAGAACTCGTTGCGCGGATCGCCGTCCAGGTAAGGGGAGTACTCGCTGGGCTGGTGCTCGTTGTGCGCCGAGTAGAGCAGCGCTCCGTCCCGGGTGGCCACCGCGCCGACCTGTCGCCACCAGTCGGAGCTGCGCCCCGCTTCGGTGTGCAGCAGCCCGAGCAGCGTGGAGTCCAGCTCCCGCAACGCAACCGCGGGAGTACCGTCGACCGGCTGGGGATCGATGCTCGACGGGCGGTCCCAGCGCAGGAAGGTACGCTCCCACAGCACTTTCGCGGCCGTGGGATAGCGTTCGAGGAGGGCATGGAGCAGCTGCTCGTCCGGTACCACAACGGTTTCGGCGTCGAGGATCAGCGTGTCGCGCTCGATCACCCGGACCGACCGGCCGGTCGCGCGTAGGTACGCGGCGGCCTGTTCCGGGGTCAGTGCCCGGATCTCCTTGCGTAGCACCGGAAAGTCTTCCGCGAAGCTGGCGCCGACGAGCAGCACCTCGGCGTCGGGGTAGCGGTCCAGCAGCGCCTGGTAGCCGGCGTGCAGCACCGGCAGGTAGAGCAGCAGCTGGGTGGTCAGCGCCGGCCGCCGATCTCGTCGATGACGTCCTGGAGCAGCTCGGGCAGGCGCTCGGAGAGCTTCTTCGACATCATCTCGGCCAGCTGCAGCTGCAGCAGGCGTACCCGCGCCGAGGTACTCACCGTCGCCATCCGCTCGAGTACCTCCACCCGCCCGCAGTGCTTGGCCTCCAGCTCGGCGATCTCCTCGGGGGAGTACGTCTCCTGCGTCACCACCAGCACATCCGGGTGGACAGCCTGGATCAGCGCCCACTTCGGGTCGCTCAACTGCTTCAGCGTCACCAGACCCACGCCGCGCTGGTGGGTGACCATGCGCAGCCGCTCCAACTCGGGTACCGCCGGCCGCGCCGGACCCTTGCGAGCCCGGATCTTCTCGTCGCTGTCCAGCCCGACGATGAGGAAGTCGCCGAAGCGCCGGGCCGCCTCCAGGTACATGGAGTGGCCCTCGTGCAGGATGTCGAACGAGCCGCTGGTGAGTACCACCCGCATGCCGAGCGTACGCAGCGACGAGACGATTTCGGTGATCCGGTCGTAGTCAGCGACAAACCGGACGTCGAAGTTGGACGCGTCGGCGAAGAGTCCGCTCTCGTTGAGCATGATCATTCCTCCGTGTCGGGCCCTGGGCCAGCCCGCACTGTACCCCGCCCGGCTCGCGCCGCCCGGCACGCTCGCCCTGCGCGGCACGCGCTGGCGGCACGCCCTGCGCGGCACGCCCTGCGCGGCACGCCCTCGCGCCGTGGCGCCGCGCGAGCTGCGCGCCCGCGCGGCACGCCCTGAGCTGCGCGCCCTGGGCGGCGAACTGCCCGCCCCGGGCAAGCCCGAGCGCCCGCCCCGCGGCATGGAACGCCCGCCCCGGGCATGCCCTGAGCTGCGCGCCCTGCGCGGCACGCCCTGAGCTGCGCGCCCTGCGCGGCACGCGCTGCCCGAACCCACGCTCGGGACCTACGCATGGCGAGCACCTCGACGCCGTTGGCCGCTGCACGCGAGCAAGCCCCGAACCGGACCGCCGGCTTCCCTTGCGGATCTTGCGCGTAGCGGGCCTAAAGACAACGCGGTAGCCCCACTACGCGCAAGATCCGCTCCAGTGCCCCCGCGAGGAGGCGGCGACCGGCGGGCAGGAGGCGGCGCGGCGTGGTTCAGAGCCCCCGCGAAGGGGCGGCGGGAGGAAGCGGCGCGGTCGTCGGTTCACAGCCCTGCGAAGTCGCGGGGCGGCCGGCGGGAGGAGGCGGGGCGTCAGGTGATGGGGGAGACTTCGACGCCGTCGAGTTCGCGGACGAAGTCGGCGCCGAGGGCCGTCGCGGGCGTGTGCGCGCCCGGGGAGACTTCGCCGGCGAGTACGTGCGCGAGGGCGCGCAGAGCTGAGTCAGCGGTCAGCGAGTACCCGTTCGGTCCGGTCAGCGTCCCGCTCCTGCTCGCGCCGGACTCGTCGCGTACCTCGCCCCAGACCTCCGAGCGGGTACGTGCCCGGCGCGCCTCATCCGGCCCCGACGGGCTGGCTACCTTACGTACCAACGCATGTACCGGGCCCAGCCGCAGCGCACCGGCCGCCAGCCGCGCTGGGGCACCGGAGCGGGCGATCCGGGTGTACGTGGTGATGTTCGGGATTCCCGTTGACCGGTAAGCGCTTGCCAGGTCGCCCCACGGGATCGCGGTGACGGTGCGCGGGCCGGACGGCATCGGTACCGACCGGACCGGCCCACCCATGGCGATGCCGCGCAGCTTCCCGTCAACCCGGTGCAGGTTACCGGCGGCCATCCCGCGCAGCCCGGTCGCGAACGTCCCCGGGCTCAACCCACCCCCGGCAATGAACGCCAGCTGCAGACTGGTCGCGGTCGGCAGCGCGGCGGCGAGCATGGCGGCCAGACAATCCGTTGGTACCACGTCGAATCCCACCGCGGGCAGCAGCACCACACCGGCCGCCCGGGCGTCGGAATCCCTCTGGTACGCCCGTTCCAGCACGGTGATCTCGCCGGTCACGTCCAGATAGTGGGTACCGGTCGCCAGGCACCCGGCCACCATCGGAGCCGAGGTCACCTCGAACGGGCCGGCACAGTGCACAACGGCGGCCACGCCGGCCAGCCCGTCGCGTACCCCCGCGGGGTCGGAGAGGCGGAACACCCGGTGCGCGAGACCGAGCCGCTCAGCCATCGTCCCGATCGCCGCACTGTCCCGCCCGGCCAGGATTGGCCGGTGCCCGCGAGCCACCGCCAGCTCGGCGAGCAGCCGCCCGGTGTACCCGTTTGCCCCGTAGATCAGCCACTCTGCCGTCACCGCCCCCACTCTAGGGGCCGCAGTCGTGGCACGCTGACTGAGTGACCAGTCAAGATTTCGGCCCGCAGTGGGTGGTGTGGCGGCAGGACGACAACGGCAACCAGTATGAGGTGCGCCGCTGCTCGGCGCCTGACGAGGCGCGGGCACTCGCCGACGAAATGGAGGCGCGTGGTCACAAGCAGACCTACTGGGTGGTCGCACCGCCGCTTCGCGAATGATCACGTAGGCCAGGGTGGTGTGCGACGATCGCGCCGTGGAGGAGATTCTGCGGAGTCTGGTGGGCTCGCAGGTGCACGGGCTCGAGCTGGCCGGGTCGTCGGACCGCGACGAGATGGGCATCTTCGTCGAGCCGCCCGAGGCGGTGCTGGGGGTGCACCCGCCGGTCGAACACCGGGTGGTGCGCAGCCGGCCGGAGGGCGCCCGGTCCCAGCCGGGCGACACCGATCTGGTGCTGTACTCGCTGCGCAAATACCTGCGGCTGGCGGCCAAGGGCAACCCGACGGTACTGCTGCCGCTCTTCGCGGCCGAGCCGGCGCTGATCGTGTGCACGCCGCTCGGCGCCCAGTTGCGGGAGTTGGCTCCGGCGCTGGTGTCGCAGGAGGCGGTACACCGGGTGCTCGGCTACCTGGACGCGCAGCGTCGTCGGCTGCTGGGTCAGGAGCATCGGGGGGTACCCAACCGGCCGGAGCTCGTGGCCCGCTACGGGTACGACGTCAAGTACGCCTCGCACAGCCTGCGCCTGGCGTACCAGGGACTGGAGCTGGTCTCGTCCGGTCGACTGACGCTGCCGATGCCGCCAGCCGAACGGGAGCGGGTGCTGGCCGTGAAGACCGGGCAGGTACCGGCCCTCGCCGACGTTTTGCGGGAGATCGCGGAGGTCGAGTCACGGGTCGCCGATCGCCTGGCGCGCAACGAAACTCCGCTACCCGCCGAGCCCGACCTGGCCACCGTCAACGCATTCTCGGTGCACGCCCACCGTACCCACTGGGCCTGGCACTGAACACTCACAGCTGCGTGCCGGTCTCCGGCCGGCGGGCTGTTTCGATCGGGCGGAGGTCGACCCGGGTCTCCAGTACGGCCAGCCGCCAGGGCCCGGGACCGGCGTCGGCGATGTGCCGCTCGATGGAGTCCCAGTGCCGGACCAACAGCGTCAGGTAGCCCCAGCTGGTGAGGTCGCGCTTGACGGCGAGGTGGATCAGGCGGAGCCGGTGCGGCCACGATCAGATCGCTCTCCCACCAGCGGGTCACCACCTTCTTGTCGCGCAGGATCGCGATCAGGCCGGCCCGCGCCACCAACGGAATCCACGAAGTATCCGGGTCGCCGATCCTGGCCTCAGGGAATTCCCGGTGACCAGGGTGGACGACGTCCTGGCGGGCGTAGCTCAGCGCCCGGCCGATGCCCATGAGGCTTTCGTCGACGTAGAAGCGGTGCAGGTTCATGGGCGGTCTGTGACGCGGATTCGATCAGGCCGCCGCGCCTCGCCGCCGCTCGAATTCGATCGCGTCGAGCACCTGGTCGCGCGACAACTCGTAGCCGCCCGCGATGAGTTCGATCGAGTCGCCGGCCGAGTACTGCTCGAACAGCACCGCTGTCGGTACCGCGCGAACGACAGGCTGACCGAACTTGCGCTCGGGGTCGATGGTCACCCCGCGCCCCCGGCCGAGCGGATGTAGCCGCACGACCACCTGGTCCCCGTCGTCAGGCCCGGCCGGCTGGCCGTACTCGGCGGACAGCTGGAAGACCCGTACCGGCGCGGAGAGCATGAGCTGGCCGTCGCTGACCCGGACCACCATGCGCAGGTCGCTGTCCAGATCCTCGGCATCCTCCAGTTCGTGCACCAGGCTCAGGCTGCCCGGATCGACGAGCGGGCGGAAATGGGCGAGGGGATAGGGAATCCCGAGTTGGGCGCGCAGACCCTGGACGATCGGGCGCAGCCGGGCGATGCGCAAGCCGGCCTCCCGGTAACCGGCCAGCAGCGAGGCTTCCACGAACTCGCCCCAGGTTGCGGTCTCCTCGCCGGTGTGCGAATCACGCACCACCGGCAGGTAGTCCTTGCCGCGACGCTGGTAACCGTCGATCCAGCGGCGTGCGGTGCCGTCGGTGAGTCCGAGCATCCGGTCGACGTCACGGAAGCCGTACATCGGGCGGTGCAGGATGCTCACGTCGGTCGTCGCGAGTGTCGGACTCATACCGCGATCGTAGGGCCATGGCGAGCGCCGATCGGGCCTGCTGCCGAACAAATCTGCGATCCCGGTGACGCCAGTGCCGGCTCAGCCGTCAATCGTCATCTTGGATCGACACGGAGGGCGGCCAGAGCGGCTTGGCTGACCGGGATCAGGATCTCGGAGTAGGTCTCCAGCCACGACATGATCGCTTCGCGTGGGCCGTCGCGCCAGGCCGAGCCGGAGTAGAACTCCTCGGTACCGGCGGCGTGCGCCTCGACCGAGGGCCAGGCGCGCATCAGGTAGTAGCCGTCGTCGGTGTTCTCGGTCGGGCCGAAGGCGACCACGTCCATCCCGGCGGCGCGCACGAGCGGCAGTGCCTCCTCCCGCATGAGCTTGTCGAAGGTCGCCTGACCAGTGGCGATCAGGTGGTACGAGCGGATCTCCAGGTACGCCATCGCCCCAGTCTGCCGTAACTTTCGGCGGCTCACGGCCCCGGTGACCAGGCGTGTCCCGTGGCCGGGTCGGGTCGCATTGACGCCTGTCGAGGTGGCTGCCTAGCGTCGCGGCGACGAAGGAGAGCTGATGACCGTCCCATCGGGTACCCGTCGACTCGTACGCCCGCTGTTCGCCGCAGTGGTCGCGCTGGGCGTTGCCGGCGCGCTCGCCGTCCAACTCGGACCGGCGGCGGCACCGGCCGCGGCGTTCACCGGCCTGCCGTACCAGAATCCGGCGCTCGCCCCGGCGGACCGGGTCACGGACCTGTTGTCCCGCATGACGCTGGACGAGAAGATCGGCCAGATGACGCAGGCCGAGCGGGCGGCGATCAGCACCAGCGACGTCACCACGTACCGGGTCGGCTCGATCCTCTCCGGTGGTGGCTCGGCGCCCGCCACGAATACGCCGACCGGCTGGGCCGACATGTACGACACTTTCCAGCGGGCCGCTTTGGCTACGCCACTGGGCATCCCGATGATCTACGGGCTGGACGCCGTGCACGGCAACAACAACGTGCCCGGCTCCACCATCTTCCCGCACAACATCGGGCTGGGCGCGACCCGGGATCCGGCGCTGGTACAGCAGATCGGCCGGGCCACCGCCGAGGAGGTGACCGGCGCCGGGCTCGACTGGACCTTCGCGCCGTGCCTGTGCGTGGCCCGGGACGACAGGTGGGGACGCACCTACGAGTCCTTCGGCGAGACACCGGACCTGGTCTCCTCGATGACCACGGTCGTCACCGGCCTGCAGGGTACGACGCTCGGTGGTCCGGCCTCGGTGCTGGCCACTGCCAAGCACTTCCTCGGCGACGGCGGTACCACCGGCGGTGTTGACCAGGGCAACACCCAGCTCTCCGAGGCCGACCTGCGCGCCATCCACCTGCCCGGGTTCCAGGCCGCCATCGCCCGCAACGTCGGCTCCATCATGGTGTCGTTCTCCAGTTGGAACGGCGTGAAAATGAGCTCCAACAAGTACCTGCTGACCGACGTACTAAAGAATGAATTGGGGTTCAAGGGTTTCCTGGTCTCCGACTGGGCCGCGATCGACCAGCTGGACGGGCAGACCGGCTTCACCGCACAGGAAGTGGCCACCGCCATCAACGCGGGGCTCGACATGATCATGGTACCGAATGACTACAAGACCTTCATCGCGGACCTGAAGCAGGATGTACAGAACGGGCAGGTGCCGCAGTCGCGGATCGACGACGCGGTGAGCCGGATCCTGCTGAAGAAGTTCGAGTTGGGCCTCTTCGAGCACCCGCTGTCGGATCGGTCCTACGCGGGAACCGTTGGCAGTCAGGCACACCGGGACATCGCCCGGCAGGCGGTACGCGAGTCGCAGGTACTGCTGAAGAACGCCAACAACACGCTGCCGCTGGCCAAGTCCGGTGGGAAGATCTTCGTGGCCGGCAAGAACGCCGACGATCTGGGCAACCAGTCGGGTGGCTGGACGGTGAGCTGGCAGGGCGCCTCAGGCACCACCTACCCGGGTGGAACCACGAGTCCTGCAAGGGATCCGCAACGCCGTCGGCTCCGGTGCGCAGGTCACCTACAGCAAGGACGGCTCGGGCATCGACTCGTCCTACCGGGCGGCCATCGCGGTGATCGGCGAGACACCGTACGCCGAAGGGCAGGGCGACCGGCCGGGCGGGCTCGCCCTCGACGCCACCGATCTGGCCGTGCTGGCCAAGCTCAAGGCCTCGGGGGTACCGGTGGTGACCGTCCTGGTCTCCGGCCGGCCACTGGACATCACCGCCCAGCTGCCCGACTTCTCCGCGCTGCTGGCCTCCTGGCTGCCGGGGAGTGAAGGGGCCGGCGTGGCCGACGTGCTGTTCGGTGACTACAAGCCGACCGGCACGCTCCCGGTCACCTGGCCGTCGAGTTCGAGTCAGGAGCCGATCAACAGTGGCGACGGAAAGACCGGACTCTTCCCGTACGGCTTCGGCCTCACCTACCCGGGCGGACCGTCGCCCTCCCCGTCACCGTCCGCTTCCGCGTCACCCAGCGCCTCCCCGTCCCGCTCCGCGTCCCCATCCCCTTCGGTCTCTCCCTCCCGATCGCCGTCCCCCTCGGTCTCCCCGTCACCTTCGCGGTCGCCGTCACCTTCGGCATCCCCATCCCGGTCGGCGTCGCCCTCGGCGTCCGCGTCCAGCGCGGCGGGTGTGCGCTGCACGGTGACGTACAAGGTGACCAGCCAGTGGCAGGGCGGATTCCAGGGCGACGTCACCATCGCCGTGACGGGCGGGACCGTCGACGGCTGGACGCTCGGGTTCGGATTCGGTGCGGGACAACAGATCAGTCAGGCGTGGAACGCCACGGTCACCCAGTCGGGGGCCGCGGTCACGGCGCATGACGTGAGTTGGAACAGCCATCTGGGTACCGCCGCGTTCGGGTTCATCGGCTCGTGGTCGGGTACCAACCCGGTACCCACCGCGTTCACACTCAACGGAACCGCCTGCGGTACCAGCTGAACAAGGTCAGCGGCGGTGGCACGGACCGGTCACCATGACCCCGTGTCCCGCCGCCCCCTGTACCGGCAACTCGCCGAGTCTAGGCGCCTGCTCTCTGTTGCCAGCAAGGAGTTCGCGGCCGCCTTCGGTACCGAGGATCATCCCCGGATCGATGAGGCGCGAACCCTGCTGAGTGGTGCCGACGACGCTCTGGTCCAGGCTGCAGGCGGACTCTCCGGCCTGACCCGGACGGTCCTCGAAACGGTCATCCTGGCTCCGGTCTGCTGGCTCGCCGCCGAGCTGTCCACAAAGCTAGGTCTCGCCGGCGGCTGGACGGTCGGGCTCACCCTGGGCGTCTTCCTAGCGCTGTTCTGGCCCATGTTGAAGGTGCTCACTCTGCGAGTACGAAGCGGGACAGCTATCTGGCTGGGCCGCCTGACATCGGCACAGCCGGCCGCAGATGCAAGCGGCCAGTCTGTTGCGGCACCGTGATCGCGGGTGCGCGGGTGCGGGTGCGGGTGCGGGTGCGGGTGCGGGTGCGGGGGTGCGGGAGGCGTTGAGGTACCCGGCTATCGCGGCGGTCCACGGGTCGGAGACGCGCAGCGCTTCGCCACGGCCGGGTGTCACTGCGGTACAGCGGATGGTCTTTCCGGCGACCGTGACGATGCCGGTCGGCCTGGGAAAGAGCCCGACCGTCGCGGGTACCACGCGATCCACGTCCCGCCAATCGATGCGGTAGTTGCGCCAGATGTTGTGAATGGCGATCGTGTTGCGGGTGAGGACCACCCTGGCGACGAGCATCCGGGCTCCGTAGATCGCTGTTGGCGGGAAGATCAGTCCGGAGAGCACGGCGAAGCCAGCCGGGCCGTCCTGCACGGTCGCGACGACGCAGGCCAGATCGACCAGGCTGAACAGCAGCATCAGAACGGCGGTGAACGGGTTTACGAAGCGGCGCCGCAGCACCGTCTCCGTCTGCGGGGCACTCATGGGTACGTCATTTCTCGCCAGCGGTACGGGCCGCCGACAGTACCACGAACCCCTTCTGACCTGCGGATTCGCTCCGGCGGCCGGTTGGTCCGAGCGCCGGAGCGAACCCGTTCAGCAGGAGCCGGACTGTACGGTCGCGTAGCTCTGTGCCGCCACTGTCTGGAAGTTGGACTGGTACGCGTCGACGATGCTGGCGTGGCCGCGGATCTTCACCAGCGCCTCGTCGTTGTGGCGTAGCGCCGAGGTCGTGTAGTTGTAGCTGCCGGTCCACACGTACCGCTGGTTGGCGCTGCCGTCGTAGTACCCGTCGATCACCAGGTACTTGGAGTGCAGGAAGCCGACCACCTCGGCGTTGGCCGGGTTGTCGCCGACGTACTGGTGGATCGAGTCGATGGTGACGCCGTTGTGCGCGTCGCAGTTGTTGAGGATGGCGATCGCCGCGTCGTCATCCGTACCGACGTTGGTACGCACCACGTGCACCACGCAGCCGGCGTTGTCCAGTGCCCACAGCTCCTGGGCGATGGCGGTGTCGGTGAACTCGTACATGGCGACGTGGATGCTGGTGAGGTGGGTGCTGCCGTACCCGCCGGTGGTGTTCTTCCCCGCGCAGTCGACGTTCTGCAGTACGCCCAGCACGGTGTTGTTCTTCGACAGGTCACCCGGGTCGCTGGCATCCCCGGCACGCGGGAAGAAGTACACCTTGGCGCTGTTGCCGTCGACCGACGTGTACGGCGTCGTGCGTACCTGATCGCGCATGGCGGTAAACCGCGCCACGTAAGCACTGTAGATCGCCGGCTCGTCGACGAAGGTGACCGCGTTGTTCCACGCGCCGATCCCGCTGTTACCCGCGTCGGTGTGGTCGATCATGTTGGCCGAGGTCTGTACGACCACGTTGGTCGCGCCCTTGGTGCTGGTGAACAGGAAGAACTTGTCGTGGTCGATACCCGTGTCGCCGATGCAGCCCTTGCCGCTGGCACAGGTGATGGCGAACGACGAGCTGGATTTGTTGGTACCCAGACCAGCCAGCCCGTTGTACCCGTTCTGCACCTGGTGGAACGTGGTGGCCGTACTCGGCGCGTTGGTCGAGTCGGCGACGATCTGCACGTTCACGCCACGGGAGTGGGCGCCCAGCAGCGCGTCCCGGTACGCCCCGGAGGCGAAGATGTACGTGGAGAGCCGGATCGTGGAGCCGGCCGGCGCCGAGTTGATCAGGTCGATCGCGTAGTTCTGGATCGCGTACCGGCCGGTGGCGTCGTTGGGATTGTTGAAGACCGCGTTGTCGACCAGGGTGCTCGCCGCGCCCGCCTGGCCGGCCG
This sequence comes from uncultured Actinomycetota bacterium, assembly GCA_963850915.1. Taxonomy (GTDB): domain Bacteria; phylum Actinomycetota; class Actinomycetes; order Mycobacteriales; family Micromonosporaceae; genus CAVTWH01. The sequence goes on along the minus strand of CAWKND010000011.1, from coordinate 345,240 downwards.
GCAGGGCCAGCAGGCTCACCGCGGTGGCGACGGCGCCGAGGATGGCGACGGCGATGGTACGCCGCTTGCGCATGGGGGACCCCCGTTCGGATGGGACGCACAGTCGCGTCCTTCCGCACCGTAACCCGGTACCGAACGCATCAACAGAGATGGATAGCGTTTGGCGTGGTGGATGGATAGCGAGGCCCTAAAGTGGGGTGTCTACGGGGGGAGTGGCGATGGCGGGTACGGACGAGGAGCGGGCCGGGGTCGCGTTGACCCATCTGGACCAGCCGCTGTTCGACGGCTCCGACATAACGAAGCGGGAGCTGGTCGACTACCTGGACCTGGTACACGGGCGGATGGTCCCGGTACTGACCGGGCGGGCGTTGTCGGTGATCCGGGTACGCCCCGGCCAACCCCCGTTCATGCAGAAGAACACGCCGAAGTACGCCCCGGACTGGATCCGTACCGTGACCGCGTGGTCGGAGAGTTCGCACCGGGACGTCACCTACGCGCTCTGCGACGACCGCCGTACCCTGCTGTGGTTCGGCAACCAGCGGGCGGTCGAATACCACCCGGCCCTGTTCCACGTCGACCGGCCGGACTCGCCGACGCACCTGGTCCTCGACCTGGATCCGCCCGAGAACGACGCGTTCGCGCTTGCCGTCGGCGCGGCACACCTGGTTCACCGGGCGTTGACCGAAAGTGGCCTGGCGGGCGCCGTGAAAACCAGTGGCGCCAAGGGCCTGCACGTCTTCGTACCCCTCGACGGTTCAGCCGGCACCGAGGAGGTGGCCGCCGCGACCCGGGCACTGGCGGCGCGCGCGGAGCGGCTCGACCCGGCGCGGGCGACCACCGCCTTCGTCCGGGAAGACCGGGACGGCAAGGTTTTCCTGGACTCGACGCGGGCCGGTGGCGCGACCGTGGCGGCCGCCTACAGCCCGCGCATCCGGCCGGGCGCCCCGGTCTCCTTCCCGCTTTCGTGGGACGAGCTGGATTCGGTGTCGCCCAGCGACTTCACCATCCGGACGGCCGTCGGGCTACTCGGCGACGGCGATCCGTGGCGGGACCGGATGCCGGCGCCGCAGCGGCTCCCCGACGACCTGGTGGCGGAGGGGCGGACCATTCCGATCGCCCGGGTACAGGCGATGCACGCCGGCAAGCGCCGGGCCCGGGCCAAGCGCGACGCGGAGAGCGGCACCGACGGGTGATGTTGCACCTGTGGCTGGAATTCCTTGGGGGATAACAGCATCAGGTGCGACATCAGGTCCGCGCCGTGCCCGCGCCGGTGCGGGGGGTGACGTGCACGGGGGTACCCGCGGCCCGCAGCGACCCGACCGCGGCCGGATCGGCGTCCTCGTCGGTGACCAGCTCGTCGATCGCGTCGATCGGGCAGATCCTGGCCAGCTCGGCCCGGCCCACCTTCGAGCCGTCGGCGACCACGATGACCCGCTCGGCCCGGTCGATCATCGCGGCATTGGTGTGCGCCTCGATCTCGTCGTGCGTGGTGAGGCCGGCGCGGGCGCTGATGCCGTCCACGCCGACGATCGCCACCTGGAGATTGAGCCCGGTGAGGGTCTGCTCGGCGATCGGGCCGACCAGTTCGTAGGACTGGGTTCGCGCCACGCCGCCGGTCATCACCAGGCGCAGCCGGGGCCGGAGCGCGACTTCGGCGGCGATGTTCAGCGCGTTGGTGACCACGGTCAGCTCGAACCGCTCGGCCAGCAGCCGGGCCACAGCGTGCGTGGTGGTACCGCCGGTGAGGCCGAGTACCAGGGGGCCGTGCGGGAGTAGCCCGACGGCGGCCCGGGCGATGGCGAGCTTGGCCTCCCGGCGCTGGCCGATCCGGTACCGCACCGGCAGTTCGTGACCCACGTCAGCCGCCTGGGCCCCGCCGTGGGTACGCCGCAGCAGCTTCTGGTCGGCCAGGTTCTGCAGGTCGCGCCGGATGGTGGCGGCGGAGACCGCGAACTCCTCGGCCAGCACGCCGGCATCCACCGACCCGGAATCGGTCAGCTGAGCCAGAATCGCGCTCACCCGGTCGGCCCGGCGCAGCGTTCCTCTCGGCATCGTGCCTCCTCGTGGCGGGAAACGCGGCGGGGAACGCGGGCCCAAACGCGCATTCCAGGATGTTCATCTGCGCGATCAAGCTGGTGAAACGCGCAGAAGCGAGCATACCGTGGCGGCATGAACCGTACCGAGCAGGAGATCGCCAGCCAGCCCGAGGTCTGGGCGCGCAGCCTGGAGCTGACCGGATCGGCCCGCAGCGCACTGGCCGCGCCGGGCGAGCGGGTACTGGCGATGGGCTGCGGTACCTCATGGTTCGTCGCGCAGTCCTTCGCCGAGCTGCGCGAGCGCGCCGGGCTGGGGGAGACCGACGCGGTCTGTGCCTCGGAGTACCACCCCGGCCGCCGGTACGACCGCGTGGTCGCGTTCACCCGCTCGGGTACCACCACCGAAGTGCTCGCCGCGCTCGAGGCACTCCCGCCCGGTACCCGCCGGGTGGTGGTGACCGCGGTCGATGGTGAGCCGGTTGACGGGTACGCCGACGAGCGGCTGCTGCTCGACTTCGCCGACGAGACGAGCGTGGTACAGACCCGCTTTCCGACCACCGTGTTGGCGCTGTCCCGGGCAGCCTTCGGCGAGCAGCTCGACCACCTGGTTGCCGACGGCGCCACGGCACTCGCCACCGAGCTGCCGGCCGAGCCGGAGTCGGTGCGAGCACAGCGTTTTCCTGGGTACCGGCTGGACGGTCGGGCTGGCCAACGAGGCGGCGCTGAAGGTACGGGAAGCGGCTCAGGCGTGGTCGGAGTCCTATCCCGCCATGGATTTCCGGCACGGTCCGGTCGCCGTTGCCGGCCCGCAGAGCCTGGTCTTCAGCTTCGGCGCGGTACCCGACGGGATGGCCGGGACGATCGCCCGCGCCGGTGCCCGGCACTACACCTCGGGCCTCGACCCGCTGGCCCAACTCGTGCTGGCACAACGCTTCGCGGTGGCACTCGCGGCCAGCCGGGGGCTGAACCCGGATGAGCCCCGGCTGCTCACCCGCTCGGTGATTCTGGCCGGCCAGCGATGACCGCCGGCCAGATGGTCGCTGGACAGACAGGCGCTGGACAGACAGGCGCTGGACAGACAGCCGCCGACCAGACAACCGCGCGCCAGACAGCCGCCGGACAACGGCCGGCAGGCAGCGGCCAGCAGAACCGGACCGGCAGATGCTGACCCGGACCGCCGACATCATCGCGGCGGCGGTGGCCGGAAGGCGCGGCGTGGGGGCGTTCAACGTCATCACGCTGGAGCACGCCGAAGCCATCGTGGCCGGTGCCGAGCAGGCCGGCCAGCCGGTGATCCTGCAGATCAGCGAGAACGCGGTGCGGTACCACCACGGCCGGCTCGCCCCGATCGCCGCTGCCGCACGGGCGGTGGCGCACTCGTCCACGGTGGACGTTGGCCTGCACCTCGATCACATCGAGCAGCTCGGCCTGCTGGAAGAGGCGCTGGGCAACGGTTTCAGCTCGGCGATGTTCGACGCGTCCACGGTCGAGTACCTGCACAACGTGGTGGCCACCGCCGCCGCTGCCGCCTTCTGCCACCGGCACGGGCTGTGGCTGGAGGGCGAACTCGGTGCGGTGGGCGGCAAGGAAGGCGGGCACAGCGGCGGCAAGCAGAGCGGCGGCGCGCACGCGCCGGGGGTACGTACGGATCCGCGCGAAGCGCGCGACTATGTGGCCGCCACGGGAGTGGACGCGCTCGCCGTAGCGGTGGGCTCTTCGCACGCGATGACCACCCGGTCGGCCCGACTGGATCACGAGCTGATCGGGGCGCTGCGGGCGGCGGTACCGTGTCCGTTGGTACTGCACGGTTCTTCGGGGGTACCCGATGAGGATCTTGCCGCCGCGGTCCGCGCCGGGATGGTGAAGGTCAACGTCGGAACGGCCCTGAATATCGCTGGTACCAGCGCCGTGCGCGACTTCCTCGCCGCCGACCCGACCGCTGTCGATCCGCGCAAGTACCTGGCGAAGTCCCGCACCGCGATGGCCGAAACCGTCGCCCACCTGCTCCACCTTCTCGCCCTCCCGGACATGGAGACCGCCGAGTCCGGCCGGGCCGCAGCGTCCAGGCAGGCAGCCGAGCCGGTGCAGGCGGGCGCGAGTTGATCCGTAGCGCTGCGTGTCAGATGCGTAACACGGAGGAAACGCTCCGCCGTTAGGGTCCCGTCGTCACCATCCGCCCGAGCCAGACGACGACGTGGGTCGCGGGCGCTGTCGCGCGTTTCGCACCGGGCAAGGAGCTGCGATGGGCGAGCCGATCCTGGTTGTCGACTTCGGGGCGTGGCGTACCTCGGCTGCGGTACTCGTCGACGGGCGCAGCAGCCTGGTCGCCGAGCCCACCACCGGCTCGTACCGGTGGCCCTCCACCGCGCTGCTGGAGGGTGAGTCCCTGCTGATCGGCGACTCGGCACGGCACCGCCGCGACGAGCTGGCCCGGTGTTACGTGGACGGGATCCGGCCGGCCGTGGACAGCGGCTCGCCGGTACGCCTGGGCGAGCGCCAGTTCAGCGGCGAGGAGCTGCTGGCCGCCTACCTCACCGGCATCCGGGGCGAGGCACAGCGCCAACTGGGCACGGGCCAGCTGGGCACGGGCCAGCTGGGCACGGGCCAGCTGGGGACGGGCGGGCCGGGTACGGGGCAGATCGGCCGGCTCGTCCTCGTGATCCCGGCCGGGTACGCCAGCCAGGAGGCGCGTACCCAACGGATGCTCGCGGTGGCGTCGGCCGCCGGGTACCCCGATGTCGAACTGGTCAGCGACGCCGTCGCGGCCAGCCTCGATCCGCTGCTCGAAGCGGACACCGGCCCGCGCCCGGAGGGTGCGCTGGTCCTCGTCTGCGACCTCGGGCTGGCCTGGTCGGTGACCCTGTGCCAGGTACGGAACGGTCAGCCGGTGCCCATCGGGCACGAGGACTCCGCGGCCGGCAACGACCTGGATGCCTTGCTGGTACGCGATTTCCGCGCTGTCCGCCCGGACCTGCTGGAGCCGGCGCTGGCCGCCGGTGGCGAGCGCGCGGCGCTGGCCAACTTCGAGGCCGCCGACCTGGTACGCCGCCTGAAGCACCGGCTGGTCGACCGGGAGGACGTGCAGGAGCGGGTCGGCGCGAACGGTGAGCCCTACCGGCTGTCCCGGGACGACGTGCAGCGCTGTGCCGAGCCGGCGCTGCGCTGGCTGGTGGCGAGCGCGCGGGCGGTGGTGGCGCGGGCCGGGCGCGGCCTGCACGAGGTGTCCGAGGTACTGCTCGTCGGTGGTGCCGCGCGCATCCCGTCGGCCCGCACGATGCTGGAGCACGGCCTGCGGCTGCAGGTCACCCTGCCGCCCGACCCGGATCTGGCGGTGGTCCGGGGCGCCGCGCACTGGGCCGGCCAGGTCGCCGATCGGGCGGTCGCCAGCGAGTTGCCGTTGTGGCGGGTGGAGCCACTGTCCTGGCAGCTTCCGGGCGACCCGGGGCGGCTGCTGCGCTGGCTGGTCGAGGAGGGCCAGCCCTACCCGGCGGCGGCAACCCTGGCCCAGGTACGTACGGCCACGGGCCGGGTCTTCGATCTCACCGCCCGGCACGAGGGAATCCTGCTGGAGCAACGGATCCCGGTCGGTGCGCTGCTCGACGCGACCACCGTTGCGGCCACCGCGCGCTCGGCCGCCGTGGTCGCCGGCGACCGGCCGATCAAGCGGCACGAGTTCCAGGTGGCCGGCGAGTGGCTACTCACCCCCGACCGCAACTTCCTGGTCGAGTGCCCGGCGGACGGCGGGTACGTGAAGGTCCGTTCGATCATCACCGGCGCGGTCGTCGGCGAGCTGCGCCCGGAGCCGGCGCCCGCCCGGCACGGCCGGGTCTTCATCAGCCCGGCCGGCTCGCTCACCCTGGTCTGCTGGCAGGAGAACGGCCAGTTCCGGGTCTGGGACGTCGGTACCGGCCAGCAGCTGGTCGCCTTCCGGGAGGCGGCGCGACCGCTGACCGTGCTGGTCAACGAGGCGCGCTGGCGGCTGGTCGCCGAGGTCGACAAGCAGGTGCAGGTCGGCCGGTACCGGCGCGAGGTGGTCAACGTCTGGGACCTCAGCACGGGGGTACGGGTGGACGAGCAGGTCGACGACCGCTACGCCGGGTACGGCGACCGCAGCCCGAGCGACGGGTTCGCGACCGCGATGAGTTCGCCGGACGGCCGGCTGCGCGCGGCCACCACGACCGGCCCGGGCGGCGCCAGTGTTGCCCTGCTCGACCCGGGCACCGAGCGGGAGATCTTCCGTACCGGCGAGCCGGGTGCCCAGTGGGTACGCGCCGCGTTCAGCGGCGACGGCCAGCACCTGCTCGCCAGCTGGAAGTCGGCCGAGCGCAGCTGGGTCGAGGTGTGGCGCATCTGAGCCCCCGGTGTCAGCTGTGTGCTGACTTCCCGCCACCCAGGTTGAGCAGGAACACCCCGGCGATGATCAGCACGATGCCGGCGACCTTCGCGGCGGTCACCGGCTCCTTGAAGGCGATCGCGCCGATGATGGCGATGGCGGCGGTGCCGATACCCGACCAGAGCGCGTAGGTCACCCCGACTTCCAGCGTTTTCAGCGTCTGGGAGAGCAGTACGAACGCGATGGCGTACCCGGCCAGGCTGCCGACCGAGGGCCAGAGCCGGCTGAAGCCCTCGGTGTACTTGAGCAGCGTGGTACCGATGATCTCGGCGGTGATGGCCAGGAGCAGGTAGACATATCCCACCGGGCTACGCTCCCACACGTGTGTACCGTCCTGGTGCGCTGGCGCCCGACCGCACCGTGGCCGGTGCTGCTGGCCGCCGTGCGCGACGAGTTCCTGGCCCGCCCGTGGGACCCGCCGGCCGGGTACTGGCCCGACCAGCCACGGGTACTCGGCGGGCGGGACCGGCTCTCCGGTGGCACCTGGCTGGCGGTGGACCCGGAAGCCGGTACCGTGGCCGCCATCCTCAACGGCCCACCCTTGCCGGCGGCGCAGCGGCCGAGCCGCGGTGGCCTGCCGCTCGCGGCGCTGCGCGAGGCCGACCCGATCCCGACCGACATCACCGGGTACGACACCTTCCACCTGCTCCGGCTGACCGCGCAGCGGGGCGAGCTGTGGTCCTGGGACGGCCGGACGCTGCTGCACCAGCTGCTCGAACCGGGCGACCACATCGTGGTCAACCTGGGCCTGGACACCGCCGCCGACCCGCTCGTCCCGCACTTCGCGCCGCTGCTCGCGGCGCTCCCCGACCCGCCCCTGCGCCCGGCTGCCGATTCGACGGAGGCCTGGGCCGGCTGGGTCGACCTGCTGCGCGGTGACGGACTGGACCCGGCCGACCCGCGGGCGCTGCTGGTTGCCCACGAGTACGACGGCCGCCGGTACGGCTCGGGCTCGGCCAGCCTGGTCGCGCTCGGCCCGCTCGGCGCCCGGTACGACTTCACCGCCGATCCCTTCGCTCCACACTGGACGGCGGTGACGAGCGGCCCCCCAGCGGTTGCCGTGGACCAGTAGGCTGCCGCGCATGTTGAGATCGGACCGGGCCAATGCGTAGGCCCCTCGGACTGCTCGCTGTGGTACCCGCGTTCATCGCTCTCGTGGTGAGCTTCCTCTGGCCGAGCATCTGGACGATCTACGCCAGCTTCACCAAGGGCAGCATTCTCGGCAGTGCGGGGTCGGCGTCGCACAACTACGGCACCGGCGTCCTGCCCGACTTCGGGGAAAGCTTGGTCACCTCGCTGCTCATCGCGCTGGTTCCACTGATCGCGGTCCTGCTCGTCGCCCCAGTGATCGCCTGGGCGGCGAGTCGGGCAGGCAAGCCGGTACGGCTGGCTGTCCGGGTGGCGCTGGCGCTCGGCATGCTCACGGTGGCACCGGTCGCCGTCGCCATCGGCTGGTTCGTGGCCGGGCGCTTCTCCATCGGCGGCTACCTGCACGCCGCGTGGCCGGTCTGGCTGGTCACCTTCGGTGTCTCGACGGCGCTGGCGGCCACCGTCTACCTCAGCGCCGGGCGCCCCGCCGGTCCGGTACGCCCGCCGGGTCGATCGCCGGCCCTCCTCGTCGGGGCAGTCGGCGCGCTTGCCGTACTCGCCCTGTCGTTGCAGGTCTTCACGGTGCCGGTGTTCAACCAGAGCACGAAGCACACCACGCTGGGGGTGGAAGCCCGGGTCCTGCTCAACTTCGGCGCGCTCGGCGAAGGCGCCGCACTCGCCACCCTCCTGGGGGTACTGCTGGGTGTGCTGGGGTTGGCCGCCACCCTGATCCTGGTACTCGGTGGCACCCGCATCGAGCACACCCCGGAACCGCCGACCCGAGAGCCGGGCAGTACTCCGGCCCGGATCGGCGCGCTGGCCGGCGTCGCGGTACTCCTCGCCGTCCTCGGCTACGCGCTGTGGCCCTGGCTGAAGCTGTTGCTGCACGGCGAACTCAGCATGCCCTCCCCACTCCCGTTCGGCAGTGTGGTCCCGGTGGTGGTACGCACCTGGCTGCTGAGCCTCCCGCCGGCCCTGGTCGGCTGCCTGCTCGCCGGCGTGGCCGGGTTCGGCATCGGCGGACTGCGGCCGCTGGGTCGGCGCAGCGAACTCCTGCTGCTGCCCTTCGCACCCTGGCTGTTCGTCGGCCTCGGCCCGCTGCTGCCGCACCTGGTCGGCGCCGCGCTCGCCGGTGGCGCGCACAACAGGATCCCGCCGATCTGGCTGAACATTCCGGTTCTCGTCGTCGTCACGCTGTTCTTCCGCGGCCAGCACGCGCGCCGGGCGAGCCAGGGCGTGAACCAGCCGGCCGCGCTCGGTGGCGACGTCGTACGCCTGCTGCCGCTGCTCGGTGCGCTCTTCGTGGTCACCTGGATCGGCTTCGCACAGAACACGCTCTGGTGGTACGTCTCGGACGTCGGCGACCGGCCGAGCGCCATCCGCGCGGCACTGCAGGCGAGCTTCCAGTACGGCAACGCCGGCCGGCACACCGGCGTGGGTGCGGCGAGCCCGCCACCGATGCTGCTCCTGGTACTCCTCGGACTCGTTGCGCTGCAACTGTTCTACTTCGAGCGGCTGCGCATCAGCGCCGGCCCGATGCCGATCGACCCACCCGAGCAGCCCGCCGCACCGCCGGCATTCACCTTCGCCAGCTCCCCGAGCCAGCCCTATCCGAGCCAGCCCTACCCGGGCCAGCCGTACCCCGCCCAGCCCTACCCCGCCCAGCCCTACCCCGCCCAGCCCTACCCGGCCCAGTCGCCGGTGACCCGTCCGCCGGTGGCCCAGCAATACCAGCCCCAGCCCGAGCCGCCGCAGCAGCCGTGACACGGATCGCTCGGGTGGTCGGGACAGCCCGGCCACCCGAGCGGAGCGGTCAGTCGACCGGGCGCAGCCAGACGACGGCGTACGCGCCGATGCTCACCGCAGTCGATGCCGGGTACCCGTGCATCCCCTCGGTACTGGCCTCCACGGCACCCATGTTGCCCACCCCGGAGCCGCCGTACTCGGTGCCGTCGGTGTTCACCACTTCGGCCCAGGTGCCCGCGGACGGCAGCCCGATCCGGTAGTCGTGGTGCGGGGTACCCGCGAAGTTGCACACGCACACCAGCGCCTCGCCCTGGCTACCCCAGCGGACGAACGCGAGTACGTTGGCGTCCCGGTCGGAGACCATCCAGCCGAAGCCGGCCGGCGTGGCGTCCTGGCTGTAGAGCGCCGGCGACTCCCGGTAGACCCGGTTCATGTCACCGAGCAGCTGGGCCACACCCGTTGCGCCGTACTGGAAGGCGGCGTTCCAGTCCAGGCCGCGCTCCTCCGACCACTCGGTCTCCTGGGCCAGTTCGGAGCCCATGAACAGCAGTTGCTTGCCGGGGAAGGCCCACTGGTAGGCGAGCAGCCCGCGCAGCCCGGCCACCCGCTGCCAGCGGTCGCCGGGCATCTTGCCGACCAGCGAGTGCTTGCCGTGCACCACCTCGTCGTGGGAGAGCGGCAGCAGGTAGTTCTCGGTGAACGCGTACGTGGTCGGCAGGGTGAGCGTGTCGAAGTGCCACGAGCGGTTGACCGGGTCCTCCTTGAAGAAGTTCAAGGTGTCGTGCATCCAGCCCATGTTCCACTTGAAACCGAAGCCCAGCCCGCCCCAGTCGGTGGGGCGGGACACCCCGGGCCACGCGGCCGACTCCTCGGCGATCATCACAACCCCCGGGTGTACCCGGTAGGCCAGCTCGTTCAGGTCCCGGAAGAAGGCGATCGCCTCCAGGTTCTCGTTGCCACCGTGGATGTTCGGCTCCCACTCGCCAGCCTTGCGCGAGTAGTCGAGGAAGAGCATCGAGGAGACGGCGTCCACCCGCAGCCCGTCGGCGTGGAACTCCTCCAGCCAGAACAGCGCGTTGGCGAGCAGGAAGTTGCGGACCTCGGGGCGGCCGTAGTCGAAGATCAGGCTGCCCCAGTCGGGGTGCTCGCCGCGGCGTGGATCCGGGTGCTCGTAGAGCGGGGTACCGTCGAAGCGCGCCAGCGCCCACTCGTCCTTCGGGAAGTGCGCCGGGACCCAGTCCAGTAGTACGCCGATCCCGTTGCGGTGCAGCATGTCGATCAGGTACCGCAGGTCGTCCGGGTTGCCCAGGCGTGCGGTCGGCGCGTAGAAGCCGGTGACCTGGTACCCCCAGGAGCCGCCGAACGGGTGCTCCATCACCGGCATGAACTCCACGTGCGTGAAGCCCATGTTGCGCACGTGCGTGACCAACTGGTCGGCCAGGTCCACATAGGACAGTCCGGGGCGCCAGGAGGCCAGGTGCACCTCGTAGACGGACATCGGCCGGGCGTGGTGGTCGGTACGCCGCGCCGCCATCCAGTCGCCGTCGCCCCACTGGTATCCGCTGTCGAAGATGACCGAGGCGGTGGCCGGCGGTACCTCCGAGTGCGTGGCGTACGGGTCGGCGTGCTGTACCCAGTTGCCGTCCGCACCGAGGATCCGGTACTTGTACCGCTGCCACTTGACGGCCCCCGGCGCGTACCCGGTCCACACCCCGCTCGGCCCCTGTGGCTTGAGTTCGATCCCGCCGTTCAGGTCCCAGCCGGTGAACTCGCCGTCCACGAAGACCGCCTGCGCGTTCGGTGCCCAGACGGCGAAGTCGGTACCCCCCTCGACCGGGTGGGCGCCGAGCACCTCCCAGAGGCGCTCGTGCCGGCCCTGCGACAGGAGGAACAGGTCGAGATCTGACAGCGTCATGCTGTCCATCTCACCGCATCTTCGTGGATCTCACATCAGGACGTCGTCCAAGGAGAGCAGATTGCCCTCCGGCACGATGATTGTCGGCCGGTCAGCGGCCCGTCGCGCGCGTACCTGAGCCTTGTTCTCCGGCGCGTCGGCGATGGTCGCCCGGTATGCCGCCGCCGTACTCGCGGCGATCGACGGCCACGCGTACCGCTCGTGCACCATCTGTTTCGCCTCGGCCGCCATCCGCTGTGCGGCCGGCTCGTCGGCGAGCAGCCCGGAGACGGCGTCAGCCAGCGCCCCGGTGTTCTTGGCGGGGAACGTGACGCCGGTGACGCCCGGTTCGACAATCTCGGCGAGCCCACCGGTCGCGGCGACCGCGAGTGGTGCCCCGGCGGCGGCCGCCTCCAGGGCCACCATGCCGAACGGTTCGTAGATGCTCGGTACCACGAAGGCATCCGTGGCGGCCATGGTCGAGGGCAGGTCGGGGCCGACGAAGCCGGCGAAGCTGACCGCCCGGTCCAGCCGCATCTCGCGTACCTCCGCCTGCAGGTGCGCCTTGTGCGGCCCGTCCCCGGCGATCACCATCCGCAGTCCCGGGTGCCGCCAGCGCAGTTCGGGCAGGGCGGAGATGAGGTGCTGGACGCCCTTCTCGTAGACCAGCCGCCCGGCGAAGCCGACCAGCGGCCCCTCGCCGGCGAAGCGCGCCCGGGCTGCGTCAATCGCATCCGGGGTGGCCTGCCACTCGGGGGCGGTGACGCCGTTGGGGATGACGGTGATCTGCCCGCTCTCCATCTCCAGCAGCCGGCTGACCTCCCAGCGCATGTACTCGGAGCAGACCACGATCCGGTTGGCCTCGCGGGCCAGCCACCACTCCACCGAGTGGATGCACTTGTTCATGTCGTCCGGCAGCCAGCCCTGGTGCCGGCCGGCCTCGGTGGCGTGGATGGTGGACACCAGCGGTACCCCGAGGTGGTCCTTCATCGTGACGGCGGTGTGCGTGACCAGCCAGTCGTGGGCGTGGATGACGTCGTAGCCGTCGGTCGCCGTGGCGTGCAGCGCGGCCCGGGTGAGCGAGTGGTTGAACGCCATCGTCCAGGCCAGCAGGGTCGGCGTGGAGAGCGGGAAGAGCGGCGGGTCCTCGGGCGCGCGCACCACCCGTACCCCCTCGCGCACTTCTTCCAGCGGCGCGTCGGGGGAGTGCCGGGTCACCACGGTCACCTGGTGTCCGGCCCGCGCCAGCGAGGTCGCCAGCGCGTGGACATGCCGGCCGAGCCCGCCCACCACGACCGGCGGATATTCCCAGGAGAGCATGAGTATGCGCAGCGACCGCGCCGGCTTGGTTGGTCCCGGTGCCGTCTGGACCAATGAGCTCGGCCTGCCTGCGAACCGGTCGTCCTCCTGCGGCATCGGCCGCTCCTTCGCCCTCGCGCCCGCCCGCCCACCTCCGGACACGCGCCAGCGGGCACCAACGCTGGTGCCGTAACTCGTGTCCGGGGGAACGCGTCCAGTATTTCGGCTGCTGGTGGCCCTCGTGCGACATCGAGATTTCGTGCACGTAAAGCCGAATGCGACGACGATATCGTCAGTCGCGGCAGGCGCTCGGTTCACTTCGGCAACCGACCACGCCTGGAACGGGCAGCCGGACAGGTTGTGCGGCGCGGCCCCGTCGGCGGTCTCCGAAACCGAGCCGAGGCCGCCCTCGCCGAGGTGCGCGGCGAGCCCGGCGAACAGCTCCGCGGTCGGCTGCCCGGCCGCGTGCCGGGCATCGGCGTACGGGCCGATCAGCCACGGCCACACGGTGCCCTGGTGGTACCCGCGGTCGCGCTCCACCGGCCCGCCCCGGTGCGCCGACACGTACCCGGTCTCGGCCGGCCCGAGGCTGCGCAGCCCGAGCGGGGTCAGCAGCTGCGCGCCGACCGCTCCGGGCAGCGGCTCGCCACGCAGCGGCGCGTACGGCAGCCCGTAGGCGAGCGCCTGGTTCGGCCGGAGGGCAGCGTCGTCACCGGCTGGGCCGTCCACGACGTCGTACAGCCAGCCGGTCGGGGCGGGGAAGCGGCGGCGGAAGCTGGCGGTGGCCCGCGCGATGTGACCGTGCAGGGCGGTGGCGTCCGAGCCGAGCCGCTCGTGCAGCGCCGCGACGGTGGCCAGCGCGTTGATCCACAGCGCGTTGATCTCTACCGGCTTGCCGATCCGGGGCGTCACCGCGTCCCCGTTGATCACGGCATCCATCCAGGTCAGCGCGTACCCCGGCTGCCCCTGGGTGAGCAGCCCGTCGGTCGGGTCGACGCGGATGCCGTACCGGGTACCGGCCAGGTGCGCCGCTACGATCCCGTCCAGGGTCGCCACTAGCTCGGCCGCCAGGTCAGCGTCGCCGGCAACGGTCACGTGCCGGCCGACCGCGTGCGCGAACCAGAGCGTGCCGTCCACCGTGTTGAACTCCACCGAGCCGGTGTCGGCCGTGTTGGCCAGCATGCCCTGCGACACCGTTGCGGCGTACCCGCGCAGCAGCTCGCGCCCCTCGTCAGCCCGGTTGGTGGCGAGCAGCAGCCCCTCGTACGAGATCATCGTGTCCCGCGACCACGCCCCGAACCACGGGTACCCGGCGACCACATCCGGCGCACCGGCCTCCGGTGGGCGTACCACGAAGGCATCTGCGGCCAGCGCGAGCGTGGCGCCCACCGCGTCCACCGGCGCGGCCGTGGTCAGCACCGCGCGGGCCCGGGCGTGCGCCGCCTCGATCAGCTCGCCTGCCGGGCGCGGGCGCTGGGCCAGGTCGCCGCCCCAGGCGGAGACCTCGATGGCCTGGCCGGTGGACAGGTCGGCGGTGAACGAACCGGCGTGCCAGACGTCCTCGTGGGCGGCGAGTCCCCGGTCGGCCTCGGCCCGCAGGTGCACGCCTTCGTACCAGCCGCCAGCCGGGGTGAAGCCGGGGCCGGCCAGCCGGTAGGCGTCGGCGACCACGACACCGTCGGCGGCCGGGGTGGTCGGCAGGTCCCCGCCCGACGCGAAGCGCTCGCCGTGCCCGTCCCGCCAGGTGCACAGCGCGTCCAACGTCAGCCGGACCGGCCCGCCGGCCAGCAGCCGGTGCACCACGCCGAGGGTGCGTTCCCGGTACCCCATCGCCAGCTCTCGCTCCAGCACCACGTCCCCCACCCGCCACCGCCAGCGCGGCAGCCCGTCCACCACCTCGAAGTGCTCGAGGAACCGGTTACCGTCGGGGGAGATCGCGCCGGAGGCCCACTCGTGACACGCGAGTGGCACGCTGGCACCAGGCAGGTGTAGGACCGGATCGAGCGACACCAGGCCGAGGTGCCGGTCACTGGCCCGCGCCCCGGAGATCACGAACAGTCCGTGGTACCGGCGGGTACGAAGCCCGGCGACGGTCCCGCTGGCGTAGCCGCCGCACCCGTCGGGTACCAGCCACTCGCGGGTCGCGGCGGTGGGGAGGTCGCCGCACAGCTGCGGGCCGTAGACGATCGGGAGTGGGGTGGGCATGATCGGGATTGTTCCAGTCAGCGGTGCCGGGCGCATGCGCGCATCGGCTCGAAACAACCATCAGGAAGAATGCAGGACGTGAGTGCGCAGTCGGAAAGCCCAGACGGGGCACGCTGGACCGAGCCGGGGGCATCGGGGTCCGCCGATGCCGCGCCGGCCGGGGCCGCCGAGAAGGGCCGGCTGGCCGCCGCCGACTCGGGCGAGGCGGCCTGGCGCGGCTGGGGACCATATCTGGCTGAGCGAGCCTGGGGGACAGTCCGCGAGGACTACTCCGAGTGGGGTACGGCCTGGGACTACTTCCCGCACGACCACGCCCGCTCCCGCACGTACCGGTGGAACGAGGACGGCCTCGCCGGCATCTGCGACGACCAGCAGCGCTTCTGCTTCGGCCTGGCGATGTGGAACGGCGTCGACAACATCCTGAAGGAGCGGATCTTCGGGCTCGGCGGGCCGGAGGGCAACCACGCCGAGGACGCCAAGGAATACTGGTGGTTCCTCGACTCCACGCCCACCCACTCCTGGATGCGCTGGCGCTACCACTACCCGCAGACCGCCTTCCCGTACACCGAGCTGGCCAAGGTCAACCGGGAGCGCGGCCGGGACCAGCCGGAGTACGAGCTGGTCGACACCGGCATCTTCGACGACTCGAAATACTGGTCGGTGACGGCCGAGTACGCGAAGGCCGCCCCGGAGGACATCTGCATCGTGCTCACCGTCGACAACCGCGGCCCGGCCGAGTCGACCCTGCACCTGCTGCCCACGCTGTGGTTCCGCAACACCTGGGCCTGGGGCCTGCCCGGCCGCGACCAGATCCCGGTGATCACCTGTGACGGCGCCCGGCTGGTCGGCGAGCACCAGAAGCTGGGCCGGCTGCTGCTCAGCGGCGCGCCGGTGGACGGCGTCGAGCCGACCGCGATGGCCTGCGACAACGAGTCCAACGCCGAGCGCCTCTGGGGACTGCCCAACCGGTCGAAGTACCCCAAGGACGGCATCGGCGAGCACCTGATCAACGGGCTGGACACCATCAACCCGGCGGGTACCGGGACCAAAGCCGCACTGCACTACGCGCTGACCGTACCGGCCGGCGGCAGCGTGCAGGTCAAGCTCCGGCTGACGCTGCTGACCGACAACGCACCCAGCCCCGCCCCGGCCGACCTGGACGCCGGCTTCGCCCAGGTGATGACCGACCGGCTGGCCGAGGCCGACGACTTCTTCGGCGCGCTCACCCCGCCGGCGGTCAGCAAGGACGAGGCGATGGTGCTGCGCCAGGCGGTCGCCGGGCTGATGTGGACCAAGCAGTTCTACAACTACGACGTGCAGCGCTGGCTGGCCGGCGACCCGTCCGGCAAGGCGCCACCCGAGAGCCACCAGCACGGCCGCAACTCGCACTGGTGGCACATGACCAACTGCGACGTGATCACCATGCCGGACACCTGGGAATATCCCTGGTACGCCGCCTGGGATCTGGCCTTCCACTGCGTGGCGATCGCGCACGTCGACCCCGGCTTCGCCAAGAACCAGCTGCTCCTGCTGTTGAAGGAGTGGTACATGCACCCCAACGGGCAGCTGCCCGCCTACGAGTGGGCGTTCGACGACGTCAACCCGCCGGTACATGCCTGGGCGGCGCTGAAGGTCTTCGAGATCGACGGCTCGGGCGACTTCGACTTCCTCGCCCGGGTCCTGCACAAGCTGCTGATGAACTTCACCTGGTGGGTCAATCGCAAGGACGCCACCGGCAACAACGTCTTCGAGGGCGGCTTCCTCGGGCTGGACAACATCGGCCCGTTCGACCGGGGTGCCGCGCTGCCCATCGCCGGCCAGCTGGAGCAGAGCGACGGCACCGCCTGGATGGCGATGTACGCCCTCAACCTGCTGGAGATCACTCTCGTCCTGGCGCACCGCGACGGCAGCTACGGCGACCTGGCACCGAAGTTCTTCGAGCACTTCGCCTACATCGCCGCGGCCGCGTACGAGACCGGCCTGTGGGACGCCGACGACGCGTTCTTCTACGACGTGCTCCGCGAAGCGGACGGCGGCACCGTACCCCTGAAGGTCCGCTCCGTCGTCGGCCTGCTCCCGCTCGCCGCGACCACCACGCTCTCCTCGCTCGCGATGGCCCGGCTGCCGGAGCTGACCGCGCGGCTGCGCTGGTTCCTGGCCAACCGCCCGGAGTACGCCGAGGTGATCGGCTCGCGCCGGATCCAACACGGCCAGCAGCAGCGACTGCTCGCCATGGTCGGTCCCGACCAGCTGCTGAAGATCCTGGCCCGGATGCTCGACGAGGCGGAGTTCCTCTCCCCGCACGGCCTGCGGGCGCTGTCCAAGGCGCACCTGGCGGAGCCGTTCACGGTCACCCTCGGCGGCACCGAGTTCACCGTCGACTACCAGCCGGCCGAGTCGCGTACGGCGGTGTTCGGCGGCAACTCCAACTGGCGCGGGCCGGTCTGGTTCCCGGTGAACTTCCTGCTCATCGAGGCGCTGCGGCGCTTCTACCGATTCTTCGGCGACGACCTGATGGTCGAATATCCGACCGGCTCGGGGGAGCGGCACACGCTACTGGAGATCGCCGACGACATCTCCCACCGGCTGGTCTCGATCTTCGTGGCCGACGAGAACGGCCGCCGGCCGGTCTTCGGCGACACCCCGCTGTTCCAGGACGACCCCAACTGGCACGACCTCATCCCGTTCTACGAGTACTTCCACGGGGATACCGGCCAGGGGCTGGGCGCCTCGCACCAGACCGGCTGGACGGCGCTCGTCCTCAACCTGATCCTGCGCCGCCGCCCCGGAGCGCCCAGCACCGATCTGGACTGAGCCGTTTCCCTGGCCCGGCCGATCTTGGCCGAGCCGTTTTTGACCGGGGCCGATCCGACCGGGCCGTTTTGACCGGGCCGATCCGACCGAGCCGATTTTGACCGGGCCGATTTTGACCGGGCCGATTTGATCGGGGCCGATTTCCGACCGGGCGGCGGGTCGCGGGTTTGGTGCGCCCGGGCGGTGCGATCGGGTATACCAACGGCATGAGCGCGAAGGCGGTTTCCCGGGGGGTACGCGTCCGGATCAAGCAGCACAAGCTGTCCCTCGTATCGGCCGGGGTGGCCTTCTACGCAATGCTGGCGATCTTCCCGGCCATCATCAGCGTGGTCACCATCTACGCCCTGGTCTCCGACCCGAGGCAGGTACGCAGCCAGCTCGCCCCCGCGCTGAACAAGCTCCCCGGTGACGTGGCCACCCTGGTCGGCACCCAGTTGCAGGGCGCCGTCGACGCGCCGCACGGCGGGCTCACCGTCGGCCTGATCATCAGCCTGGTGGGTACCCTGTGGGCCGCCTCCGGCGGGATCAACGGCCTGCTCACCGCCCTCGACGACGTGTACGGGGTGGCCGGCCCGCGCCCCTTCGTGAAGCAGCGCGCGCTGTCCCTGACGTTCACCGTCGGCGCACTGTTCGCCGCGATCATCGCGATCGGCCTGCTCGCCGTACTCCCGGCGGCACTCGGGCACCTGGGCATCGGCTCGGCCGCCCGTACCGGCCTGCAGATCGGTCGCTGGCTGGTACTCGCGGCGGTGGTCGCGTTCGCTCTCTCGGTGCTCTACCGGGTCGGGCCGAACAAGCCCGGGCTGAAACACCGCTGGCTGAGTCCGGGGGTACTGGTGGCCATGGTGGTGTGGCTCCTCGGCTCCGCCGTGTTCACCATCTACGTCAGCTTCTTCAGCAGCTACAACCAGACGTACGGCAGCCTCGCCGCCGTCATCGTCCTGCTCCTCTGGCTGTACGTATCCGCGTTCGCCATCCTGATCGGCGCCGAGGTAGACGCCGAGACGATGCCCTCCGATGAGACTGCCCAGGCGGAGACGGCGCACGCGGAGACGGCGCAGGCCGACTCGGGGCCGTCCGAGAAGCGACCGGCCGACGCGACCCAGCCGGCGGCTGCCGCACCGTCCACAGTGGACGAGCCCCGGGCGGAGTAGCCCCCCGGGGCCTGAGCGGGTCGGGCCACGCGGGGATCTGGAAGTGATGTTGCACCTATGGCTGTTACGCCGCAAGGAATTCCAGCCATACGTGCAACATCACTTCCCACCAGCGCCCCGGTGCTGCTCCGTCGGGCGGGTCGCTCGGGCTGGCGTGCGTTGGTCGCTCGGGTGGCGTCCGCGAGTCGCTGGGTCGCCCTGTCGCCCTGTCGCCGGGTCGCCCGGTGCCTGGCCGCCCGGTGGCCCGGTGGCCCGGTGGCCCGGTGGCCCGGTCGAGCGTGCGGGGCTTCGGGGCCGGCCATGCCTTTTCGGCTGTCGCGCCACCCCTTGCATAGGGCGGTAGCCTGGGCCGGCAGCCCGCACCCCCAGCGGGCAGACAAAGCACCCGGGCAGACAATGCGCCGGTGAAAGGGAGGCAGCCATGCGGGACTGGATCGCGGGCGCCATGACAGTGCTGGGCACCCTGCTGGTACTCAGCGGCGCGGCCATCATCATCCTGCGGGCGTGGAGCGGGGCGAAGCCGGCAGTCGCCGCCGACGCGACCGATACCGAGCTCGTCCCAGCTGCGACCGTCGAGACGCCACAGGAGCGCGGTGCCCGCTCGCTGATCCGGCTCGCCCCGCCGGACCGGCTCATCGCGTGGGGCATCCTGCTGCTGGTACTCGCGGCCATCGCGGCCGGTGCGATCGGCTTCCAGCTCGGCGCCAGCGCCACCGCCCGCTGACCCTGCCACCCGCCCCCATGCGGCGCGGGTGGTTCAACGGCTGCCGATGCGGTGGTACGAGTCGGCCACCAGTCGGCCGTCGGCGAGCGTGAGTACCCGGTCGGCTGCCCCGATCACGTCCTCGTCGTGGCTGGAGATGAGTACCGTGTGCCCGGCGTACGCGTGCCGGCGCAGGATCTCCAGTACCAGCCCGACCCGGGCCCGGTCCTGGTGTCCCGTGGGCTCGTCGGCCAGCAGGACGTGCGGGCGCAGCCGCAGCGCCCGGCCGATCGCGGTGCGCTGCTGCTCGCCACCCGAGGTCTGCGACGGGTACCGGCCGGCCAGGTGCCCGATCTCCAGCTCAGCCATCAGCTCGGCCAGCCCGGGCAGCTCGCCCGAGCCGACCCCAGCGGGGAGTCGGGTACCCGCCAGCCGGGCCGGCAGGTCGATGTTCTCGGCCACCGTCAACTCGTCGAGCAGGGTGGCGCTCTGCGGTACGAACGCCAGGTCCGACCAGTGCAGATCGGCAGCGGGTACATCGGCGGGCAGCGGGTCGCGCAGCACGACGGTGCCCGAGTCGGGGGTGTCGAAGCCGGCCAGGATGGAGAGCAGCGTTGTCTTCCCGGAGCCACTCGGGCCGGCCGCGACGGCGAGTTCCCCCGGGTAGAGCTCCAGGTCCACGGCGTCCAGGGCGGTGATCGCCTCGGTACCCCGCCGGTAGTGCCGGGTCAGCCCGCGTACCGCGATGCTCATCTCGTCTCCTCGATCCGCCCGTCGCGCATCTGGATGACCCGGTCGGCGCGGCGCGCGACGGCCGGGTCGTGGGTCGCCGCGACCACCGCGACCCCGGTCGCCGCCAGCGCCACGAAGGCGTCCAGCACACTGTCCACAATGGAGTGATCGAGCTGGCCGGTCGGCTCGTCGGCGACCAGCAGAGCGGGTGGCCCGACCGCGGCGAACGCGATGGCGGCCCGCTGCTGCTCGCCGCCGGACAGCTCCTTGGGCAGGTGATCGGCGCGGCCGGTGAGGCCGAGCCGCTCCAGTAGCGGCTCGATCCCGGCCTTGCGGCGGGGCATCCGGCGTAGCTGGGCGGCGAGATTCAGGTGCTGCCGGATGGTGAGGTAGTCGAGCAGGTTGTCGCCGGGCGCCTGGAAGACGAAGCCGAGCTGCCGGCGGCGCAGGCGTACCCGCCCCGAGCGGGAGAGCCGGCCGACCTGCTTGCCGGCGATCTCGATGGAGCCGTCGTCCGGCCGGTCCACGCAGGCCAGCAGGCGCAGCAGGGTGGACTTGCCGGAGCCGGACGGGCCGATCAGCGCGGTGAAGCTGCCCGGCGCGATGTCCAGGTCGACGCCGCGCAGCGCCGGTACCACCGAGCCGTCGAGCCGGTACGTCCGGCGCACGTCCCTACAGGCCACAACGACGTCAGCCGACCGTGTCACGGAGCACCTCCGAGGGCTTGGCGCGGGAGATGCGCCGGTGGGCGTAGGCGGTGGCGCCGAGCGCGGCGAGCAGCACAGCGACCGTGATCAGGCCGACCGGTACCGTCGGCCAGTCGATGATCGTGTCCGGCGGTACCCCCGGATTCATCTCGATGTCCTCGCGCAGGTACCAGGTCACGCCCGCGGCGACCGCGAGCCCGAGTAACAGCCCGCCGAGCATGGGCAGGCCGATCTCGGTGAGCAGTGCCCGGCGGTGGCTGCGTGCCCGCATCCCCATCCGCCGCAGCAGCACGTACGAGCGGCGGTGCCCGGGGGTCTGCGCCTCCAGGTAGAGCAGCAGCCCGACCACTGTCACGATGCCGGTCAGCAGCGACAGCGCGGTGAGGTAGCTGAACGTGTAGGTGAGCGGCTCCCACAGCGTGTTGGCGTAGAGCGCGTCGGCCACGGTGATCCGCTGGATCGGCAGGTTGGCGTTGGCCGCCTGGACCCGGATGACGGCCGGGTCGCCGTGGATCCAGATCTGCGGGTGGGCGTACTGGGCCTGGCTGCCCAGTGCGCTCTTGTTGACGATGGCCACCGGGTAACCACCCTGCGCGGCCGGCAGCGCGGGCAGTACCCGGACATTCACCTGGCCGCCGAACGAGGGTGAGCCGCTCCAGCTGGCCGCCTGGATGCCGGGGTGTACCGGCCCGATGGCGAGCATCGCGGTGACTCCAGAGGTGGGCTGGCGCAACGGTTGCAGCAGGTCGTTGAGGTCCCCGCCGAGCCCGTTGGTCCAGAACGCCACCCGGGGGAACTGGTCGACGTCGACGGCGAGGACGTCGGTGTGGAAGCCGCCGATCTGGGTGCTGTTGAGGCGCAGTACCTCGGTGGCGTTGCCGGCCCAGACCGCCGGTACCGGGGCCGGGTCGGTCAACGCGATCACCACGTCGGCACCGACCCGCAGCTGCGCCTCGCCCTCGATGGTCTGCCGGACCGAGCCGGTGACCGCGGCGCCGTACGCCGCCAGCGCGATGGGGATGGCCACGGCGCCCGCGAGCAGCGCGGTCATCACGGCCTGCCGGCCCAGCCGGCGCCAGCCCAGGAAGGCGCCAACCTTCTTCGGTACCCGGCGCAGCGCCCTCCGCCGCAGCCAGAGCACGGTCAGCCGGGCAGCGAGCGCGGTCAGCCCGACCACAACCAGGATGGGTACCACCAGCAGCCGGGCCGGTACGTGGGCCACCGAGCCGACCCCGCCGGCCACGTCGCTGGTGGAGCGGGAGTCGCCCAACTTCTGCCACAGCGGGTACGCGGCGGCGAGCAGCAGCAGCTCCCAGGGCAGCGCACCCAGTACGGTGCGGTGGTGCGCCCGTACCGTGTCGGTCAGTGAACGGCAGGCCAGCGCGGCCACCAGGCCGGCGGTCAGCACGCTGCCGACCAGCGCGCCGCCCGCGCCGAGCAGCGACAACGGCCGGGCCTCGTGGGAGAGCACCGGGTCCGGCCCGGCCCACGCGACCAGTCCCCAGGCCAGTACCCAGCCGGCCGCCGCACCGACCAGCAGGGCCGGGAACGACTCCAGCATCGCCTTGAGCCCGAGTGCCCGGGCGGAGACGCCGTGCGCGGAGAGGATGGTCAGCTCGCGGCGGCGGCGCTGTACCCAGAAGACCGCGGCCGCGGCGACCACGCCGAGGCCGACCAGCGCGCCGATGCCGGTCGTCGGGACGACCGCCGGCAGCATCCCCGAGCGGGCCAGGTCGGCCCGCTTGACGAACGCCGGCAGGTCGGTGCTGACGGTACCGCCGCTGAGCTGGTCGTATTTCGGGTTGTTGCCATTCACGCTGTTGCGGATGGCCAGCGCGGTGGCACTGAGCTGGCCGGCCAGTACCCGGGCGCGGTCGATGCTGAGCGCCGGCTGGGCGAGCGGGTACTGCAGGTAGTGGGTACCGGTGGTCCAGGTACCGGTGTACGCGGCCAGCGCGTCGGCCGTCGGCAGCAGTACCAGGAACGGGGTGACCTTGTTGGAGAAGTCCGAGCCGGGCGGGTCGTAGATGTCGTGCACCCCGCACCACCAGGTACGGGTCGGCTCGCTACGCAGGTCCCGGTAGATCGCGGCCACCCGGATGGTCGCGTGCGGGGGCGGCGGCCCCTCGTAGAAGCCGAAGTTGACCGAGGTGCGGGCGATGTCGATGGGGTCGCCGACCTTCAGCCCGAGCAGCTTCGCGTAGCGATCGGGTATCCAGGCCCCGGCGCCGGCCGGCCCGCTGAGCACCGTGACGTTGTCGGCGTACCCGGGCCGGGTCATCAACTGCAGCGGCACGTCCTGGTTCGGCTGGGTACCGGCGCGCCCGTTGAGTACGGTCGTCACCGTGTCCGTCGGGGTGCCCAGTCCGGCCAGGGTACCGATGCTCGCCTGTGCCTGTTTGTCCTGTTCGGCCGCGCCCTCCGGGCTTGCCGGGCCGGTCACGGTGACCGTGGCGTCGTTGTCGTCGAAGGTCATCGTGGGGACGAAGTCCACCGGCGTGGCGAGGTTCAGCCCGACCGAGGTGGGGCAGTCGGCGGCGATCTGGTGGTGCAGGGTGGCACTGCGGGCGGCGGATAGGAAGGGTACCGCCGCGCCTGCCGGGAGCGTGGCGACCAGCGCCGCGGCGGCGAGCGCGAGCGCCACCCCGGCCCGGCGCAGCAGCAGGACCGGCCCACGCCACCAGGGCGCCATGCGCAGTACGCCGAACATCGCACCCGTCCTCGCGTTGGTACCGGCCGGTTGGCCGCCCGCACCCTATGCGGCGCAGTTATCAGGCAGGAACCCGTAGGAAGGCGCGCCGGTTGCCACCGATGCGAGATCGAGATCTTCCGTGTGCCCTCGGCAGTCAGCTGAGCGCCCGGCGGGCGAGCCCGGCGGCCGGGGGTGCCCCCTGCGTCACCCGGGCAGCCAGTGGCGATATTCTGCCGTCGAGGTACTTCCGCGATCTTCATCAGCGCTGCGCGCGTGCGAGGATCCGGCGGTGCCGATGTAGCCAGCTCGCAGGAGGCAACCAGTGACCACTGTCGCCCCGAAGCCGATCGTGACCCGGCCCTGGCCGGTGCACCAGCCCCCGAAGGGCTCGGCGTTCGCGCGCCTGCTGCGTACCACCGATGCGAAGCAGATCGGGCTGATGTACCTGGTCACCTCGTTCGTGTTCTTCATCGTCGGCGGCTTCCTGGCGCTGCTGATGCGGGCCGAGCTGGCCCGGCCGGGGCTGCAGTTCCTCTCCCCGGAGCAGTACAACCAGCTGTTCACCATGCACGGCACGATCATGCTGCTGTTCTTCGCGACGCCGATCGTGTTCGCCTTCGCCAACTACATCGTGCCGCTGCAGATCGGCGCGCCGGACGTCTCGTTCCCCCGGCTGAACGCCTTCGCCTACTGGCTGTACCTGTTCGGCGGCTCGCTGGCGGTGGCCGGCTTCCTGACCCCGGGCGGCGCGGCCGACTTCGGCTGGTTCGCCTACCAGCCACTGGCCAACGCGACCAACTCGCCGGGCATCGGCGCCAACATGTGGATCATCGGCCTGGTCATCTCCGGCCTGGGTACGATCCTCGGCGGCGTCAACATGATCACCACGATCCTGACGCTGCGGGCGCCCGGCATGACGATGTTCCGGATGCCGATCTTCACCTGGAACATCATGATCACCTCACTGCTGGTGCTCATGGTCTTCCCGATCCTGGCCGCGGCGCTGCTGGCCGCGATGGCCGACCGGGTACTCGGGGCGCACGTCTACGACGCCGACACCGGCGGGGCCATGCTCTGGCAACACCTCTTCTGGTTCTTCGGCCATCCCGAGGTCTACATCGTCGCGCTGCCGTTCTTCGGGATCATCTCCGAGATCATCCCGGTGTTCAGCCGCAAGCCGATCTTCGGGTACAAGGGTCTGGTGGCCGCGACGATCGGCATCGCCGCCCTGTCGATGAGCGTGTGGGCGCACCACATGTTCGCGACCGGCCAGGTGCTGCTGCCGTTCTTCTCGTTCCTGAGCTTCCTGATCGCGGTACCGACCGGCATCAAGTTCTTCAACTGGATCGGCACGATGTGGCGCGGCTCGATCACCTTCGAGACGCCGATGCTGTTCGCGATCGGCTTCCTGTGCACCTTCCTGTTCGGTGGCCTCTCCGGGGTACTGCTGGCCAGCCCGCCGATCGACTTCCACGTCTCGGACACGTACTTCGTGGTGGCCCACTTCCACTACGTGCTGTTCGGCACGATCGTGTACGCGGTCTACGGCGGCGTCTACTTCTGGTTCCCGAAGATGACCGGCCGAATGCTCGACGAACGCCTCGGCAAGGTGCACTTCTGGCTGACCACGATCGGCTTCCACGCCACCTTCCTGGTGCAGCACTGGCTGGGCGCGAGGGCATGCCCCGCCGGTACGCCGACTACCAGGCCAGTGACGGCTTCACCACGCTGAACACGATCTCCACCGTCGGCGCCTTCATCACCGGCCTGTCCACGCTGCCCTTCCTGTACAACGTGTGGAAGTCCTACCGGGCCGGGCGCACCGTCTTCGTGGACGATCCGTGGGGCTACGGCATGTCCCTGGAGTGGGCCACCTCGTGTCCGCCGCCACTACGCAACTTCGACCGAATGCCGCGCATCCGCTCCGAACGGCCGGCCTTCGACGCGAAGTTCCCGCATCTGGCACCCGGAGGTTCGCTGGTCGGCGCGGCGGCCGGCGGCGCGAAGCCGCTCACCGAAGAAGCCGACGACGGCGCGAGCTACCAGGACCACTGACTCAGACAACGACAGCCGCGCCCCGCTTTCCCGATCAGGGAGGCGGGGCGCGGCTGTCTCGTGGGAGTTCCTGGGTTGCGTCTGTGTGGCCCTCGGCCTAGTCGAGGCAGGGCGTGACCGGCAGGCCGGCCGCCAGCCAGGCGGCGATACCACCGGTGAGGTCGGTGGCCCGGTGCAGGCCGAGGTCCTGCAGGGCGGCTGCCGCCAGCGACGAGGTGTACCCCTCCTGGCAGTACACGACCACCGGCAGGTCGTACCGGTCGGCGAGCGCCAGCCGTGCGTCACTGCCCGGGTCCAGCCGCCACTCCAGCACGTTCCGCTCGATCACCAGCGCACCCGGGATGGTGCCGGTCACCCGGCGCTGGGCCACCGGCCGGATGTCGACCAGCACAGCGCCCGTCTCTTGGGCCGCGAGCGCCTGCTCGGGTGTGAGCCGGTGCAGCCGGTTCCGGGCCTCGTCCAGGATCTCGGCAATGCCCCGGGCGCCGGCCGGCCGCTCCCGCAGGACAGTCGGACGCAGGACAGTCGGGGCGGTCACCAGTCCCGCCCGGCCAGCTCGACCATGGCCAGCCGCAGCTGCCCGTCGGCCAGCTCGTACCGGCGCATCTGCTCCAGCGCCGGCGAGTAGACGTGCAGGCTGATCGCGGGTACCCGGCCGGCGTTGCGTACCCGGTGCACGTGCCGGGCGCCGAACGGGCGGGTACGCCCCTCCGGCAGCGAGTGCTCGACGAGCCGGGCACGCCCCGGTCGGCCGGTCACCGTGGCCTCGGTCAGCTCGCCCTGGATGACCACGAAGGCACCGGCCGCGCCGCCGTGATCGTGCAGGTCGGTACCCTGCCCGGGCAGCCAGGTGAGCAGCCACGCCTCGTGCGCGACTCCAGTCCCGGGCGCGGTGGTCCCCGGCTCGGTACGGGCGATGCGGTGGTACCAGCGCTGCTCGGGGTCGAAACACGGCTGTACCGGCCAGGCGGACGGATCAGCGGCGTACCCCAGGGCGATGTCAGCGAGCGTAGGCATGCCGGGAATTCTAACCCGCAAATCCTACCTGTAAAGTAGGTGTTCGCTCACATCTCCCCGCCGCGCGACGGCCGCCCCGCCCGGCACGTCGGGAACCCGCGCCAGCGGCTGGTCCGAGCCGCCGTAGCCGGGCCGTGCGGATCTTGCAGTTGGTGGGCCTACCGACCGCCCCGTAAGCCCGCTCAGCGCAAGATCCGTGCGGCTGGTCGGCGTAGCCGGGCCGTGCGGACGCCGGGGGCGCGACCGCCGTCCCGCCAGCGCGAGTCGTCCGTGCGCTGTCGGTGGCGGTCGCGCGGTACCGAGCACCGCATAAGCCCGGACGCAAGATCGCGAAAGGGGTGCCGCCAGCGCCCGGCAGCGCGGACGGCGCAGTCGCGAGCCGACGTGTAGGCGCCGCAGCACTGGACGCCACTGGCCGGTCGACCGTTGCCACCGGCGGGGGCCGCCGGCCGGGGTGCCGCCATGGGCCGGCTTCGGGGCCGCAGCGGCGCGCGGACCGCTCGGCGACGCCCGCCGCAGGCCGCTACTCGGCGCGCCCGGCAGGCCGCTACTCGGCTACGCCCGCCCGGCAGGCCGTTACGCGGCGACCACCGGGTCGCCGGTGAGGGTGATGCCGGCGTCCCGCAGTTGGGCGAGGGCCGCGTCCGTGGTCGGTCGGGCCACGCCGGCCGTCAGGTCCAGCAGCACGGTGGTGGCGAAGCCGGCCGCCGCCGCGTCGAGTGCGGTGGCCCGGACACAGTGGTCGGTGGCGATACCGACGACGTCGACCTCGGTCACTCCGTGCCCGGCCAGCCACTCGGCCAGCCCGACCCGCCCACCCTGCCCGCCGGCGCCTGCCCCGGAAGAACCGGGAGAACCGTGTGCCCCTGGAAGCCGGAGTAGGCCGCCTCGTGCTCGCCCTTGGTGAACACCGCCTCGATCCGGTCGGTGGCCAGGTCGGGGTGGAAGTCGGTGCCGGGGGTACCGACCACGCAGTGCACCGGCCACGAGTTCACGAAGTCCGGCGGGTGGCCGAAGTGGGTACCCGGGTCGATGTGGAAGTCCTTCGTCGCGACGACGTGGTCCCAGGCGCCGTCGGTCAGCGCGCCGGTGATCGCAGCGGCCACGCCGGCTCCGCCGGTCACGGCGAGCGAGCCACCCTCACAGAAGTCGTTCTGCACGTCCACAATGATCAGCGCGCGGGACACGAAGCCTCCAGCAGACGAGCAGAAGAGCAAGGGCAGGACAGCTAGACGGCCGGGACGACGGTGACCGGGATGGCCGGGTCACCGGCAGAGAGCTTCAGACCCTCCCACGGTACCGAGATCAGCGCCTCCCGCAGCCGCTCCCGGCTCTCGGCGAGCGTGGGCAGGTCGGCTACCGGCTCGCCGCTGAGTACGAAGTCGCGGGTGAGCAGCCGGTCGCCGGGCTGCCAGTCGGGTACCCCCTGGGACACCACGATCTCCTCGGTGGCCGTACCGGTCGGCTTGTGCCGGCGTACCGCCGTCTTGCGGCCACCCACGGTCGCCTTGTTCTCGCTGCGCTTGACCACCGGCCGGCCGTCGACCTCGACCAGCTTGTAGACCAGCCCAGCGGTCGGCGCGCCGCTGCCGGTGACCACGGCGGTCCCCGCGCCGTAGCTGTCCACCGGCTCGGCGGCGAGCGCCGCGATGGAGTACTCGTCCAGGTCACCGGAGACGACGATCTGGGTTTCGGTGGCGCCCAACGAATCCAGCAGCTGGCGCGAGTGCCCGGCGAGCACCGACAGGTCGCCCGAGTCGATCCGGATCGGCGCGCAGGTCGGGGCCGGCCACCTCGATGGCGTTGCGGATGCCCTGCTGGATGTCGTACGTGTCGACGAGCAGCGTCGTCTGCTTGCCCAGCGCGGCGACCTGCGAGGCGAACGCCGCCTTCTCGTCGTCGTGCAGCAGCGTGAAGGCGTGCGCGGCGGTACCCGTGGTGGGGATGGCGTACCGGCGGCCGGCCTCCAGGTTGGAGGTGTGCGAGAAGCCGGCCAGGTAGGCGGAGCGGGCCGCGGCCACGGCGGCCTGTTCGTGGGTACGCCGGCCACCCATCTCGATAACCGGCCGGCCCCGGGCGGCGGTCACCATCCGGGCGGCCGCGGCGGCCACCGCGCTGTCGTGGTTGAGGATGGACAGCACCAGCGTCTCCAGCACCACGCACTCGGCGAAGGTGCCGGAGACGGTGAGGATCGGCGAGCCGGGGAAGAAGAGCTCGCCCTCGGGGTACCCGTGGATGTCGCCCTGGAACTTGAAGTCCGCGAGCCACCCGGCGGTGTCCGCGTCGACCACCTTGTTGGCGGTGAGGAACTCCAACTCGCCCGCGTCGAACGCGAAGTCGGCCAGCGCGTCGACGATCCGCCCGGTCCCGGCGACCACGCCGTAGCGCCGCCCGGTGGGCAGCCGGCGGGCGAAAACCTCGAAGACACACTGCCTTCCAGCGGTACCGTCGCGCAGCGCCGCATTGAGCATGGTGAGTTCGTACTGGTCGGTGAGGAGCGCGGTGGTCACGGTCACCAGGGTACGTGGCGGCATCCGGCGCGCCCGTCCGGTGGGCACCCGAACACTGTCGGGCGAGCGTGGCACGATGGGGGGCATGACGGCGCCCCAGGTCGCCCCGGTCGAGGCACCGGAGGTCGAGGAGCACCCCGAGCAGGACCGTCCATGGGTCACCGTGGTGTGGAACGACCCGGTGAACCTGATGTCCTACGTGACGTGGGTGTTCCAGCAGCTCTTCGGGTTCAGCCGGGAGAAGGCCGAGCGGCTGATGCTCGACGTGCACCACAAGGGCAAGGCGATCGTCACCTCGGGAGCGCGGGAGAAGATGGAGCACGACGCGTCACTGCTGCACGGCTACGGCCTGTGGGCAACGGTGGACAAGTCGTGAGCTTCTTCCGGCGGCAGGACGAGCTGTGCGTGGCCCGCTTCCCGGCCGAGGAGGTGGCCGTCCTGCGGCAGGTCTCCGCCGAGGTGATCGGGCTGCTCACCGACGGCTTCGAGCACGGCGACCCGGTGGTCGACCGGCTGTTTCCCGATGTCTACCGGGACGACCCGGCGGCCGCCGCGGAGATGCGGGAATATACCGAGGGCGAGCTGAAGACCGCGAAGATCGACCACGCCGGTGCGATCCTCGCCGTACTGCCGTCGACCGGCGGTGCCGTGGTGCGGCTGGACGACGAGGCTGCCCAGGCCTGGCTGCGCGCGCTCAACGACGGCCGGCTGGCGCTCGGTACCCGGCTGGAGGTCACCGACGACACCGACCTGATGGACGAGCTGGACGACGCGGTGATGGTCGACCCGACGTCGGTACGGGTGCGCCAGCTCACCATGTACCACTACCTCGGCATGCTCCAGGAGTCCCTGCTCGACGCGATCACCGCCGAGTAGTCCACCCCACGCGGGGTGAGATGGCGGGGTGAGATGGCGGCCACCACGGCTGTCCTCCGTCCGAGGCGTCGGGGCGGGTAGACTTTGCTGCCGTGCTGACCATCGGGCAGGAGATCCTGGACGCGATCATCGCGCATGCCCGTCGTGACCATCCCGACGAGGCGTGCGGCGTGGTCGCCGGCCCCGTTGGCCAGGACAGTCCCACGCGCCACATCCCGATGGACAACGCGGCCCGGTCGATGACCTTCTACGAGTTCGACTCGATGGAGCAGCTACGGGTGTGGCGGGAGATGGACGACCGGGACGAGGAGCCGGTGGTGGTCTACCACTCGCACACCGCCACCGAGGCCTACCCGTCGCGTACGGACATCGCCTTCGCGGGCGAGCCGGGCGCGCACTACCTGCTGATCTCCACCCGGGACGAGTCCAGTACGGAGATCCGCTCGTACCGCATCGTGGACGCCGAGGTGACCGAGGAGCCGGTACGGGTACTGGATGGCACAGTTGATCCCGTGGCGGTAACCACGTACATGTTCGGGCAGACCCCGGCCGCGGTCGACTACGAGTGTTCTGACGCTCGCTAGCTGTCCCGCTAGTTGTCCCGCGCCCTGCCGATCGTCTTCTGCCTGTTACGTGATCAAGCCTGTTACCTGATCAAGGAGTTACCTGTCATGGCCGTCGAGGTCCGTATCCCCACCATCCTGCGCCAGTACACCGCCGGCGCGAAGAGCGTCTCCGGCGACGGTGACACCATCGCCGACCTGCTCACCAACCTGGACGCCAGCTACCCGGGCCTGCGTGGCCGGCTGATCACCGACCAGGGTGGCCTGCACCGCTTCGTCAACGTCTACGTCAACGACGAGGACGTACGTTTCCTCGGCGCACTGGACGCCAAGCTCAGCGACGGCGACTCCGTCACCATCCTGCCGGCGGTAGCCGGTGGCGCCCTCGCCGGCTGAATCTCCGGGCTGGAGGCGTTCGCCGACTGGGCGCCTGCCGGGTGCTCGCCGCGAGCCGCTTTGGAGTGATGTTGGGGAAATGGCTGTGATCATGGGCCGCTATACAGCCATTTCCCCAACATCACTGAACCGCCGATGGTCGATGGACGAGGGAGGAGCTGACGATGGCGCGTTTTGACAGTCTCTTGGACGCCTGTGGGGGTACCCCGCTGGTTGGGCTGCCTCGGCTTTCGCCCTCGCCGGAGGTGCGGCTGTGGGCGAAGTTGGAGGACCGCAACCCGACCGGGTCGGTGAAGGACCGGGCCGCGCTGTTCATGGTGCGCACGGCCGAGGAGCAGGGCCGGCTCCGGCCGGGGGACACGATCCTCGAGCCGACCAGCGGCAACACCGGCATCGCGCTGGCCATGGTCGCGAAACTGCGGGGGTACCGGCTGGTCTGCGTGATGCCGGAGAACGTGTCGGCGGAGCGGGTACAGATCCTGCGCATGTACGGTGCGGAGATCATCTTTTCGCCGGCCGCCGGTGGCTCGAACATGGCTGTGGCACAGGCGAAGCAGATCGCCGCCGAGCACCCCGACTGGGTGATGCTCTTCCAGTACGGCAACGAGGCCAACGCCCGGGCGCACTACGAGACCACCGGGCCGGAGCTGCTGCGGGACCTGCCGACGCTGACCCACTTCGTGGCCGGCCTGGGTACCACCGGCACGCTCATGGGTACCGGTCGGTACCTGCGGGAGAAGAACCCGGACGTGCAGATCATCGCGGCCGAGCCCCGGTACGGCGAGGTGGTCTACGGGCTGCGCAACATCGACGAGGGGTACGTCCCGGAGCTGTACGACGCCAGCGTGCTGAGCCGGCGCTTCTCCGTGGGTACCCGCGACGCGGTACTGCGTACCCGCCAGCTCGTCGAGGTCGAAGGGCTGTTCGTCGGCTTCTCCACCGGCGCCGTCTGCCACGCGGCACTGGCTGTCGCGCACGAGGCGATGAAGGCCGGGCGTACCGCCGACGTGGCGTTCCTGGTCGCCGACGGCGGCTGGAAGTACCTCTCCACCGGCGCCTACGGCGGTACCCTCGCCGACGCCGAAGAGGCCCTCGAAGGCCAACTCTGGGCCTGAGCCCGCTCGCCGAGCGGCAGGCCGGGTTGTCCGTGGGACTGACGACCAGCTGGCTCTGCGCCTGAGTGCGCCGGCTCACCGGAGGCCGGAAGCGGGGTTGTCCCGTGCCGACCAGCTGCCGTTGGGTCTGTGTCGGCGGCTCGCCGAGGCGAGGGCGGGGTTGTCTGTGTGCCGACCGGCTGGCAGGGAGGCGCCCCGGCGCCGACCGTTGCCCGCGGGAGCTGCGGCGCGCAACCACGACGGACACGGGAAAGAATATTCGTCTAGACAGCTCTTGTGGCCTTGACAATAAAAATTGTCGGTGACAAGGTTGATGCATGCAGGACGTCGCAGTGATCGAGGACGCCGCAGCAGCGGAGGTCTCGCTCGATCCGATCCGGGCTCGGATGCTCGCCGAGCTGGCCGAGCCACACACCGCGACCACCCTCGCGGCGCGGCTCGGGCTTGCCCGGCAGAAGGTCAACTACCACGTCAAGACCCTTGAGCAGCACGGTCTGGTGGAGTTGGTGGAGGAGCGTCGCAAGGGCAACATGACCGAGCGGGTCGTGCGGGCGTCCGCCGCGGCCTACGTGATCTCGCCGGCCGCGCTCGCCGCCGTCGCGCCCGATCCGGCCCGGTCGCCCGACCGGCTCTCCGCGCGCTGGTTGCTCGCGCTCGCCGCGCGGCTCGTCCGGGAGACGGGCGCGCTGATCAACGGGGCGGCGCGGGCCGACAAGCCGCTCGCCACGTTCGGACTCGATGCCGAAGTACGGTTCGCGAAGCCGGCCGATCGCGCCGCGTTCGTGGGTGAGCTGACAAGCGCACTCGCAGAAATTATCAGCAAATATCACGTCGAAACCGGTCGGCCGCATCGCCTCATCGTCGCGGTGCACCCGAGCATCACCGAAGACGACCCGCCGACACCGACCCGCCAGACACCGACCCGCCAGACACCGACCCGCCAGCACGCCTAGCCGGTCGACCAGCAGCCGACCCGCCAGCAGAGGAGCAGCAGTCATGACGCATCCATTCGAGGTACGCGGCGAGATCACCGTCGACGCCACACCGGACGAGGTGTGGGCGGCGATCACGTCGGGGCCGGGAGTCGACTCCTGGCTCATGGGGCGCACCGAGATCGACAGCGCCAACAAGACCAGCACGTTCGCCATGTTCGGCGAGGTGTCCAGCGCCAGCATCACGGCCTGGGAGCCCGGTCACCGCTACGCGACGCAGGAGGACCAGAAGCCGGACGGTACGTTCATGGCCTTCGAGTGGCTCATCGAGTCGCGCGACGGCGGCGGCGCGGTGGTGCGCTTTGTGCACAGTGGTCTGCTCGGCGACGACTGGGAGGCCGAGTACAACGGCCTGTCCGTCGGGGACCAGGCCTACCTGACGAAGCTCGCCGTCTACCTGAAGCACTTCGCACCGCGTACCGCGGAGAACTCGGTGTTCCTGCCGGGGCCGATCACCAAGGACTCGTGGGCGGCGATGACCGCGGCGGTCGGTGCCGGCGCGGACGCGGCGGACGGCCAGCCGGCGCGGCTCAGCGTGCCCGGAATCGCGCCGGTCGACGGCACCGTCGAGTTCGTGGTCCCGTCGAGCTTCGTGGGGATGCGAACCGACGACGCGATCTACGTGCTGATCCACGGGTACAACGACATGGTCTTCGCGACCGCGCACTACTTCGACGACCGGGACCCGGCGGCCGAGACCGAGGCGTGGCAGAACTGGCTCGGCGGCCTCGCGGCCTGATCACCGCACGCAGACCGCACACACAGTTAGCGGGCGGCGGTTACCGGCACAGCCGGTGACCGCCGCCCGCCGCGTGGCTGGCGCCCCGTCGATCAGTGGATTCCGTGGCCGGTGACGATCATCGCGGTGATCAGGATCAGTGCGCTGAGCGTGATCATCACCCACGGAACGTAACGGCGGTGGACGGTGAGGAAGCCGGCCGCGGCTGTCAGTACGCCGAGCACGCCGATCAGCACGATGGCCGGCAGGAACCAGCTCTCGGTCTTGTGCATGACCAGGCCGATCCAGCCGCGGATGCCGAGGAAGAGGCCGACGAAGCTGAGTACCGCGGCGACCAGGCAGAGCGTCAGCAGCCGCCGGGTGGAGGGCTTCTGGCGGGTGGGTACGGGTTCGCGCATCGCCCGGGCCACCGGAGACAGTCCGATGTGCTCACCGGTCGGGGAGAACAGTGCGCCGGTCGACCCCGGCTCAGATGCGCGGGCAGCGGGCACTGCGCCGGCCCGGGTCGAGCTGTCGATGGACATACCTGCACCGTCTCTCTCGCGGCCTGTTTCTGCCGGTGGCCTGTACTGGTGTCTGTACCGGTGTTAACGCTTCGCGGCTACCGCCAGTGACGATGCTGAGCCGGTGCTCTGCCCATGCTCAGCCGACCTCGTGGCGGTGCCACCCGTACCCTGTCACGTTAGCGACACCATGCGCCAGACGCCTGCGGGGCGGGCGGTTCGGGCGCGTAGGCTGCGCACCGTAACGCACGCGAAGGGGGGCGGGGATGAAGCTGACGGTACTGGGCTGTGCCGGTAGCTTCCCGGGACCCGATTCGCCCTGCTCGGCGTACCTGGTGGAGGCCGAAGGCTACCGCCTTCTGCTGGACTTCGGTACCGGCTCGCTGGCCGTACTCCAGCGCGTCGCCGACCTCGCGTCCATCGATGCGATCCTCCTGTCCCACCTGCACTGCGATCACATGTTGGACGCCTGTTCCTACGTGGTGGTTCGCCGGTACGCCCCCGACGGCCCCTACCCCCAGCTGCCGGTCTACGGCCCGGCCGGCGTCCGGGAGCGGCTCACCGCCGTCTACGGGGCCCCCGACGAAGGCCCGATCGACGACGTCTACACCTTCCACACGCTGCGCCCGGGCAGTCGCGAGATCGGCCCGTTCCAGGTTGACGTGGAGCGGGTGAACCACCCCGTCGAGACGTACGGCGCGCGGATCACGCACGCC
Organism: uncultured Actinomycetota bacterium; assembly: GCA_963850915.1. Taxonomy (GTDB): domain Bacteria; phylum Actinomycetota; class Actinomycetes; order Mycobacteriales; family Micromonosporaceae; genus CAVTWH01. The sequence goes on along the minus strand of CAWKND010000011.1, from coordinate 310,294 downwards.
GGCCGGGTACTCGCGTACTCCGCCGATACCGCCATGTGTGAGGCCCTGCTGCGGCTGGCCGACCACGCCGACGCCTTCCTCTGCGAGGCCAGCTACCTCGACGGCCGGCAGAACCCGCCGGACCTGCACCTCACCGGCGGCGAGGCAGGCTCGATCGCCACCAAGGCCGGCGTCGGTCGCCTGCTGCTGACCCACCTGGTACAGGCCTGGGGCGACCCGGCCGAGACCCTGGAAGCCGCGGCCACCGCCTTCGCCGGCCCGGTCAACCTGGTCCGCTCCGGCGACACTTTCGACATCTGACCTGCCGTCTTGCGTTCTTTTTGGCGGCCACGGTTGGGCCTGTGGCGGCTACGGTCGGGCCGGTGAAGCTGCTCGTCGTCGGTGGCAGCGGTTTCCTCGGCCGGGAACTCGTCAACCAGGCGGGCGGCGCGGGTCATCGGGTCGTGGCGACGTACCGGACAAGAGCGGGCGCTGTCGCGGGAGTGGACTGGCAAGCGCTCGACATCCGTCGCATCGACGATGTGCAGGCGTTGCTCGCGGGTACGCGGCCTGACGTGGTCATCAATGCCGCCTACCGCCAGGCGGACTGGGCAACCACGGCCGACGGCGCGATGTATGTGGCCGTCGCCGCGGTCGCAGCCGGGGCGCGATTGGTACACGTATCCAGCGACGCCGTGTTTTCCGGCGCCGCCGAGTCGTACGACGAGACCTGTGTCCCCGACCCGATAACCGCCTACGGCGCGGCCAAAGCCGCCGCGGAGACGGCGGTGAAGGGCATCGCTCCGGCAGCGGTGATCGCACGAACGTCGCTGATCGTCGGCGATGGCGGATCACCGCACGAGAATCTGGTACATGCACTGGCTACCGGAGCGAGTCGTGGAGTGCTGTTCACCGATGACGTGCGATGCCCCGTTCACGTCGCCGATCTGGCGGCTGCCCTGCTGGAACTCGCCGCCTCGCGCTATCTCGGCGTACACCACGTCGCAGGCGCGGACCCCGTGAGCCGGTACGAACTCGGCCTGCTCATCGCGCGACGGGACGGGCTCAACGAAGCGATGTTGGCGACGGGCCGCCGCGCCGCATCCGGCATCCCAGGCCCGATCGACGTGCGCCTCGACTGCACGATCACCCGACAACGCCTTACCACCCGGCTACGGGGAGCGCGGGAGTTCCTCGACGCGGCAAATCTGCCTTAGCCATTAGTACATACGTTCGAGGAATTGTCGTACCCGGCCGGTAGGTTGCGGGTATGGACGAGGCGTTGGCGGTGATGGAGCAGGCGGTGTTGGATTGCTTGTCCGCCAACGTGTATAGCCTTCCGTCGGCGGAGTTGGTCAGCCGGTTGGACCGGGTGCATGCGTTCTCCCAGCAGGTTGCGGCGCTGGAGTTGGGTCTGGTCCGTGAGGTCGACGCCCGTGGCCTGCCGGCGGTGGAGGGTGCGCACAGCACTGGGTCGTGGTTGGCGCACAAGTGGCGGGTCAGTCCCGGCACGACCGCCCGGATGGTGAAGCTGGCGAAACTGGTGGACACGACCGCTCCTCAGGCTGGTGTCGCCCTCGGTCAGGGCCGGGTCAACGTCGAGCAGGTGCAGGTGATCGCCTCCGCCGTGCGTGAACTGCCGATCCAGCACCAGCCCGAGGGGGAGAAGTTTCTGCTGGAGCAGGCGGCGGTGTTCGCGCCACGGGATTTGGGGCTGCTCGGGGAACGGCTGCTACACGTCGTTGACCCGGAAGCGGCGGAGAAGAAGGCCGCCGACCAGCTGGCCAAGGACGAGGCCCGTAGCTACCGGGACCGCACGTTGTCGGTGTTCGACATCGCCGGTACCAGCAAGGTCCGCATCTCCGGCTGGCTCGACCGGGAAGGCGGCGCCATCATCCGAGCCGCTCTCGATCCATTGTGCGCACCCCGCCGCGACCGCGACGACCACCGCTGTGAGCCCCCCGCAAGGCCGGGCACGAACGCAGACCTGGGCGTTGGTGCGGGCACCGGCTCAGACGCGGGCACGAGTGCGAATGCGAGCGGTAATGCCGGCGCCGGTGCGGGCGGGGACGGTGGCCTCGGTGGGAGCACTGGCCAACGTGATCCCCGTAGCCCGGGACAGCGGCGTATCGACGCGCTGGTCGACATCTGCCGGCTTGCCCTGGCGACGGGGGAGCTACCCGACAACGGTGGTGACCGACCGCAGTTGGTGGTGACCGTCCCGTTCGAGGTGCTACGCAGCCAGGTCGGGTCGGCCACCCTGGACGACGGAGCCACTCTCACCGCCGGTTCAGCACGACGGCTGGCCTGCGACGCAGCGATTCTGCCGGCTGTCCTCGGCGGCGACAGCCAACTGCTGGACCTCGGACGACGCCGACGACTATTCACCGGACCCGTCCGGCAGGCGCTCGTCCTCCGCGACGGCGGCTGCGCCTTTCCACCATGTGACAGGCCAGCACGCTGGACAGACGGACACCACATCCAGCACTGGGCCGACGGCGGAGCAACCGAGTTGGCCAATGGCGTGCTCCTCTGCGGCTACCACCACCGACTCATCCACCAAGGCGAATGGACCGTCCGCATCAACCCCGCCGACGGACTCCCCGACTTCCACCCACCAACACACCTCGACCCAGCCCAGCGACCACGCCGCAACACCTACCACCGACGCCAATAGCGCGTTGGGATCCGATAGCCGTCCGATCTTGACGCTGCCGCCACAGATGGCGCCGCGACCAACAGACTTGGCCACGCCGCCCGGACCTACGGTGCCGGCTGCGGCTGATGGCGGGCTCGGACCTACGGCGCCGGCTGCGCCGAATGGCGGGCTCGGACCTACGGTGCCGGCTACGCCTGATGGCGGGCTCGGACCCACGGCGCCGGCTGCGCCTGACGGTCGGCGCCCGGATCAACGGCTGGCTAGGTCTGACGGCGGGGTGCATACCAACGGCTGGTTACGCCTCACTGCGGCGGCGGCGAAACGGCGCCTGCCGGCGTGCGACGAACGGGCACCGAGCAAGGCGGAGCTGACCAGCCGGGTTTGATCATTGAGGATGATCAACGTGGGCTGGCGGTGGGGTACAGCGACGGGTTGGTTGTGGGTCGAGGGTTGGTCCGGCCAGAAATAAACCGGTAGTTCGCCGACAGGACAACCGGCGGAAGCCCGGTGCACCGCAAGCTCCCCGATGTTGTGGGCATGCGCATCGCGATCGTCACCGAGTCGTTCCCACCCGATGTCAATGGTGTCGCGCACTCTGTGGTGCGGGTCGCCGAGCACCTGTTGGCCCGCGGCCACCAACCCATGGTCATCGCGCCGGAGCCGCCGTCCGGGCTGCCGCGGGTGGCCGGACAGTTCCCCTATCCGGTGGTACGGGTGGGTTCGCTGCCGCTGCCGGGGTACCCGAGTCTGCGGCTCGGGCTGCCCGGGCCCAAGTTGACCCGGGCGCTGATCAGCCACGGTACCGACGTGCTGCACCTCGCCGCGCCGGTACTCCTTGGAGCGCGGGCCGCACAGGTGGCGCGGCGACTGCGCATGCCGGCTGTGGCTGTGTACCAGACGGATGTACCCGCGTACGCGCGGGCGTACAAGCTGCGTGGGGTTACCGAGGCGGCCGCGTGGCACTGGCTGCGTACGGTCCACAACGGCACCGCGCGTACCCTCGCTCCCTCGACCGCGACCGCCACGGCGCTGCACGCGCACGGCTTCGAGCGGGTGTGGCTCTGGGGTCGCGGGGTTGATACCGAGCGCTTCCAACCGGCGCGGCGCAGTACCGCGCTGCGCCGCGCACTCGCCCCGAATGGCGAGGTACTCGTCGGCTACGTCGGCCGGCTGGCGCACGAGAAGCGGGTCGAACTGCTGGCGCCGATCGCCGCGCTGCCCGGCGTACGGCTGGTGATCGTCGGTGGCGGACCGCAGGAGGCACAGCTGCGCAAGATGATGCCCAACGCGGTGTTCCTCGGCATGCGCTCCGGCACGCAGTTGGCCCGCATCTACGCGAGCCTGGACGTGTTCGCGCACGCGGGGCCGTACGAGACGTTCGGCCAGACGCTGCAGGAGGCGGCCGCGAGTGGGCTGCCGGTGGTCGCGCCGGCGCAGGGCGGACCGCTCGATCTGGTCCGCGACGGAGAAACCGGATTCCTGGTACCCCCGCACAGCTCAGGGGCGCTCGCCGCCGCGGTGGCCCGGCTCGCCCGTGACCCGCAACTGCGGGTACGCCAGGGGCGGGCGGCCCGGGAGCGGATGCTCGGGCGCAGCTGGGCGGCCCTGGGCGACCAGCTCATCGGGCACTACGCGGCAGCGATGGGCGGGGTGCCTTCGACTTCACTGGGCCTGCCATTCGGCGCGCTCGCCGGTAAACCGGCCGTACCCGATGCCGCCGTACCGGACGCCGCCGCGCACGAGTTGGCCGCGCATGAGTTGGCCGCGCATGGGCTTGGCTGCGCCTGACTTGGCCGGGCACGACTTGGCCGGGCATGACTTGGCCGGGCATGACTTGGCCGGGCACGACTTGGCCGGGCATGACTTGGCCGGGCATGACTTGGCCGCGTATGACTTGGCTGCCCATGACTCGGCCGCGTGCGATGCGGTGCTGCCCGATGCGTTGCTTGCTGACGCCGCGTTGGCTGACGCTGCCTTGGCTGACGCTGCCTTGGCTGACGCTGCCTTGGCCCACGCTGGCTTGGCCGATGAACTGCTCGCTGGCGGGGTGTTGGCCGGCGAGGTGCGGGCTGGTCAGGCGGCTGGCAGCGGGCCGATGCGGAGGGCCGCGTGAGAATCGTGCGGCTGGCCAACTTCGTCGCGCCCAACTCGGGCGGGCTGCGCACCGCGCTGCGCGAGCTGGGGGTCGGGTACCTGGCGGCCGGGCACGAGCCGGTCCTGCTCATCCCGGGCGGGACCGACTCCGACGAGTCGACCGCCCAGGGGCGGGTGATCACGGTACGGGCGCCGGTGGTACCCGGCTCCGGTGGGTACCGGCTGCTGATCGGTCGAGCCAAACTGCGGACGGTCCTCGACGAGCTGCGCCCCGATCGGCTGGAGGTCTCCGATCGCAGTACCCTGCGCTGGACCGGCGCCTGGGCACGCGAGCACGGGGTACCGGCGGTGATGGTGTCGCACGAGAGTGTCGCGGGACTCTTCGGACTCGCCGGGCGGGTGCTCGGTGGGCCGACCGGTGCGCTCGCCGACACGCTGAATCGGCGTACTGCCAAGCACTACACGCGGGTACTGTGCACCACCCGGTGGGCGGCGGCCGAGTTCGAGCGGCTCGGCGTCACCAACCTGGACCGGGTACCGCTCGGCGTCGACCTGGACCTGTTCAGCCCGGAGCGGTTCAGCGCGGCAGTACGAGCCAGGTACGCCGAGCCGCACGAGTTGTTGATCGTCCACTGTGGACGGCTGTCGCCAGAGAAGAAGCCGGTGCGCTCGATCCGGGCCCTGGCAACGCTGCGCGAGCACGGGGTACCGGCCCGGCTGGTGGTCGCGGGTGCCGGGCCACTGGGCAAGCGGCTGCGCCGGCAGGCGGGTGACCTTCCGGTGCGCTTCGTGGGCTTCATCCGTGATCGGGTGGCGCTGGCCGGGCTGTTGGCGTGCGCCGACGTGGTACTCGCGCCGGGTCCGGTGGAGACTTTCGGGCTCGCGGCGCTGGAGGCGTTGGCGTGCGGTACCCCCGTGGTGGTGGACGCGGCCAGCGCGCTGCCCGAGGTGATCGGATTGGCCGGGGTCGCGGTGGCCGGCGACGACTTCGCCGCCGGCGTCAGTGCGGTGCTGCGCCAGCCCGAAGCGCAGCGGCGAGCGGCCGCGCGGCTGCGGGCGGAAGAGTTCGGCTGGCCGGTCGCGGTCGCCGGATTCCTTGCCGCACACGGCCTGCCGCTCGCCACGCTGGCCGGCGAGGTCGCGGCCGGTGATACCGCGACGGGGCTGGCGTTGGCGGCGGGGTCGGCGTTGGGGGCGCGGGGTGCGGCGGGATGACAACTTTTGTCGCGCTCGGCGACTCGATCACCCTGGGCATCGGCGATCCGGTACCTGGCGATCGACGGATCCTACCTGGCGATCGAGTACCGGGCGATCCAGCATCGGGCCAGAACCGTTGGCGTGGTTGGGCTGCGCTGCTGGCGGCCGGGTTGACGGGGGTACGCCTGCACAATCTCGCTGTCAGCGGGGCACTCACCCGCGATCTGGAGCGCGAACAGTTGCCGCGCGCACTCGAACTGCGCCCTGAACTCGCCGCGGTGATCGTCGGAGTGAACGACACGCTGCGGTACGACTTCGACCCGTCCCGGACGGCTGCTGCGCTGGCGCACACGGTGGGCGCGCTGCGCGCGTCGGGCGCGCGGGTACTCACCATGCGGCTGCCGGACGCGGGGCTGATGTTCGGGTTGCCGGGGGTACTGGCGCGGCCACTGGCGCGCCGGATGGCGGTGGTGAACGGGGTACTGGACGAGTTGGCGGTCCGGTTCGGCACGGTACATTTCGACGCCGCGGCGCATCCGGCGACGTACGACCGTCGCATGTGGAGCGTCGACCGGCTGCACCCGAGCGAGCGCGGGCACCGGTTCATCGCCACCGAGTTCTTCGACCGGCTGGCGGCACAGGGCTTCGCGGTCGGCGAGCGTCCGGGTGCCGAGCCGACCAGTAGCGCACCGACCCGACGGGCGCAGCTGGGTTGGCTGGCCACGAAGGGTACCCGCTGGGTGGTCGACCGCTCCACCGACCTGATCCCGGGCCTGTTGCTGTTGGCGGCGCGGGAGGCGGTGGGCCGCCCAGCCGTGCCGGCGCTGCCCGCGCCCACCCCCGAACCCCCCGACGGCTGGTGCGCAGCCTCCGCCGCCCCCGCCCAGCGGACCGTCGGCTAGCTGAGCCGGCGACCGGCAGAGGGACCCGGGAGCCGAGTGTTTGAGCGGGGCGCCGGCCGGGTCGGTGGAGCGCCAACTAGGCTCGGGGCATGTCCCGTCCCGACGGTCGCTCGGCCGACCAGCTCCGTCCCGTCACGCTCACCCGGCAGTGGAGCATCCACCCGGAGGGCTCCGTGCTCGTCGAGTTCGGCAACACCCGGGTGCTCTGCACCGCCAGCGTCACCGAGGGGGTTCCCCGCTGGCGCAAGGGTTCCGGGCTCGGCTGGGTGACCGCCGAGTACGCGATGCTGCCACGCGCCACCAACACACGGTCCGACCGGGAGAGCGTGAAAGGCAAGATCGGTGGGCGTACCCACGAGATCTCCCGGCTGATCGGGCGGAGCCTGCGCGCCTGCCTCGACCTGTCCGCGCTGGGCGAGAACTCGATCGTCCTCGACTGCGACGTGCTGCAGGCCGACGGGGGTACCCGCACGGCCGCTATCACCGGCGCGTACGTCGCGCTGGCCGACGCGGTCACCTGGCTGCACGGGCGCAAGGCGCTCGCCGGTAGCCCCGCTGCCGCGCTGCACCGCTCGGTCGCCGCGGTGAGCGTCGGCATCATCTCCGGCCAGCCGCGGCTGGACCTGTGTTACGAGGAGGACGTGGTGGCCGAGGTGGACATGAACATCGTCTGCACGGGTACCGGCGACTTCGTCGAGGTGCAGGGTACCGGTGAGGCAGGAGTGTTCCACCGCAAGGAACTCGACGCGCTGCTGGACCTCGGGGTGGCCGGCTGCGCGGCGCTCCAGCAGGCGCAGCGGCAGGCGTTGGCCGGCTCGCCGGCACTGGCAGGCTGAGTCGTCACCAAAGTAGGGCTGAGAATGAGGCTGCTGCTCGCCACCCGCAACGCCAAGAAACTGGCGGAACTGAACCGGATCCTGGACGGTGCGGGCGTCCAGGTACTCGGCTTGGCCGATGTACCAACGTATCCGGAGGCACCGGAGACCGAGCTGACCTTCGCCGGCAACGCGCTGTTGAAGGCGCGGGAGGGCGTGGCGCACACCGGCCTGGCCACCATCGCCGACGATTCGGGGCTCGCGGTCGATGCGTTGAACGGGATGCCGGGCGTGTTCAGTGCCCGCTGGTCCGGTCGGCACGGCGACGATCTGGCCAACCTGCGACTGGTACTCGCCCAGCTGGGCGATGTGCCCGACGAGCACCGGGGTGCGGCCTTTGTGTGCGCTGCGGCGCTGGTACTTCCGGACGGGCGGGAGTTCGTGGCGGACGGGGAGATGCGCGGGGTACTGCTGCGGGCGCCGCGCGGGAGCGGTGGCTTCGGGTACGACCCGATCTTCGTCGCGGATCGGCAGACCCGTACCAACGCTGAGCTGGCACCTCACGAGAAGGATGCAATCAGCCACCGGGGTATTGCGTTCCGTGCACTTTCCCGCATTATCAACGAGGGGCTGTCCGACGCGGGGCAGGCCAACACGGGGCAGGCAGGCACGGGGCAGGCCGGCACGAGCTGAATCCGACACGGGGTGAGGAGTGGTGAATGCTGTTCCGAGTATTCGCACTGAGCCTGACCCTGGTCGCCGCGCTCGGCGGCTGTGCCAAGCCGGCGCCGGCCGGTACCGGCGCGCCCGGCGTCGCCACCAGTGTTTCGGCGCCCCCGTCTCTCAACATCAAGAACATCGTCGCCTGCCAGGCCGTACAGCAGGCCAACGCCACCTACCAGCCACAGCTCGCGGCGCCGGGGGTGAAGACCGACCCCAACGTGCTGCGTGCGTGGATCAACCAGGTGAGTAGCGCGGCGGTAGTACTCGACGATCCTGTTCTGAAAGCACAACTGCTGAGCCTCGCCGACACCATCGAGGGTTGGATCACCCGGGCGCCGAGCAAGGTACAGGTCATCGGCTTCACCGACGATGTCGGCCGCGCCTGCGGCAAGTACCTGAACCCACCGAGCGCCACCCCGTAGCGGCAGTCCTCCCGCGGCGCGGCGGTGGGCCGGGCCTTTCGGCGCGGCGGCGGTGACAGTAGCGTGGGCACATGACTCTGGGGGTACGCCCGGCGGGTGGGGTGGCGTCGCATGGCTGAGCGGCGGCCTGGGCAATCCGCACCGGAGACCAACGAACGGATTGTCGGCGAGGACTGGTACGGCCTCGACCTCTCGACCCAGTCACACGCCAGCGTCAGCTTCGTCGACCTGGATCTGACCGAGACGACATCGACGGCCGGGTTGGTCTTCGAGGAGTGTGTCTTCCGCAACGCCCGGTTCAACGCCTCCGCCCACACCGGGGCCGCCTTCATCAACTGCACCTTCAGTGGCTGCAACTTCTTCGGTGCCGAGTTCACTGAGTGCAAGTTCGTCGGCAGCGCGTTCGACCGCAGTACCTTCGACCAGTTCGTGGTACGCGGCGGCGACTGGTCGTTCGTCGGCCTGCCCGGAGCCGACCTGCACAGCGCGGCCTTCACCGACGTACGCATGCGCGAAGCCGACCTCAGTGGCGCCAAGTGCGACGGCGCGACCATGTCGGGCCTCGACCTCTCCGGCGCGATGCTGGAGAAGGCGTCGTTCGAGCGCTGCGACCTGCGCCGCTCAGACCTGTCCGCGCTCGACCCGTGGACCGCGAAGCTGCGCGGCGCGGTGATCGGCTGGCAGCAGGCGATCACCCTGGCCAGCGCGATGGGTCTGGACGTCCGTCCCGACTGAGCCGCGACCGGACACCGGCTGGGTGGCCGGCACTCCGTGCCAAACGGCCGGCCCTCAGGCGAGTGGGCCGACGGCGCGCTCCACCTCGGCGCGCAGAGCCGTGCCGCGGATCAGTTCGCGGCAGCCCTCCAGTACCGGGGCGAGGTAGACATCGGGGCCGGGCTCGCCGGCCAGTGGGGTGACCGCGGCGACCGCGGCCCGTCCGGCGGGGGATGCGGTCAACGGTGCCCGCAGCTGCAAGCCGCGCACGGCGGCGAGTAGCTCCACCGCGAGCAGGCTGGTCAGGTTGTCCAGCACGGTACGCAGCTTGCGGGCGGCGGCCCAGCCCATGCTCACGTGGTCTTCCTGCATTCCGCTGGTGGGTACCGAATCCACGCTCGCCGGCCCGGCCAGGCGCCGGTTCTCCGCGACAATCCCCGCCGCGGTGTACTGGGCGATCATCAGCCCCGAGTTGACCCCTGGATCGGGGGTGAGAAACGGTGGCAGATCACGGGAGCGGCACACGTCGAGCAGCCGGTCGACCCGGCGCTCGGCAATGGCACCGACTTCGGCGGCCGCGATGGCGAGGAAGTCCGCCGCGAAACCCAGTGGCGCGCCGTGGAAGTTGCCGGTCGAGAGTACCCGCCCGTCGGTCAGTACCACCGGGTTGTCCACAATGGACACCAGCTCACGACCGGCGGTCTGGTCGACGAAGGCCAGCGTGTCCCGGGCCGCGCCGGCAACCTGTGGCGCGCAACGGATCGAGTACGCGTCCTGGACGGCGTGCGCCATGTCTTCACGGTGGCTGTCCATGATTGCCGAGTGCTGGAGCAGCCGGTGGATGTTCGCCGCCGACACGGCCTGCCCCGGATGCGGCCGGATCGCGTGCAGTTCGGCCAGGAACGGCCGGTCGGAGCCGAGCATCGCCTCGGTGGACAGCGCGGCGGTCAGATCCGCCATGGTGAACAGGTGCGCCGCGTCGGCGCTCGCCAGCAGCAGCATGCCGAGCATGCCGTCGGTACCGTTGATCAGCGCCAAACCCTCCTTGCTGGCCAGCGCGATCGGTTGTATGCCAGCCATCCGCAGTGCCTCGGCGCCATCGAGCCGCGCGCCGTCCTTGCCGAGTACCCAGCCCTCGCCGAGAAGTACCAGCGCGCAGTGCGCGAGTGGTGCCAGGTCGCCCGAGGCGCCGAGCGATCCGTGCTCGGGTACCCACGGGGTGATGTCGTGGTTGAGCAGGTCCACCAGCGCACTCGCCACCAGGGGGCGTACCCCGGAGTGGCCCAGTGCCAACGAACGCGCCCGCAACAGCATCATCGCCCGGACCACCTCGCGCGGCATGGGTGCGCCGATTCCGGCCGCGTGCGAGCGGATCAGCGCGTGCTGCAGCTCCGCGCGGCGCTCCGGCGCGATGGAGGTACCGGCCAGCGCGCCGAATCCGGTGGTGACCCCGTAGACCGGGCGCCCCTGTCGCTCGATGTCGTCCACGATCGCGCGGCTGCGCTCCATGGCGGTAGCCGCGTCCGGGGCGATCTCGACAGCCGCGTCCCGCCGGGCCACCGAGAGCACGTCAGCGGCACTGACCCCGGTCGATTGAATAACCACGGTGGGTGGGTGGACGGTGGGTGCGGTCATAGCGGTTCTCCGTTGCGTAGCACGGTGTGGACGAGGGGCACGCCGGGTCGGTAGGCCAGGTGGACGGCGCTGGGGGCGGAAAGGATCGCCAGGTCGGCCCGGGCACCGACGGTCAGCCGGCCGATATCGTTGCGGCGCAGCGCCTGTGCGCCACCGGCGGTCGCTGCCCAGAGCGCTTCGGCCGGTGTCATACCCATCTCGCGTACCGCCAGGGCAATGCAGAACGGCATCGAGCTGGTGTACGACGAGCCCGGGTTGCAGTCGGTGGCGATTGCGACGGTGGCACCCGCGTCGAGTAGCCGTCGCGCGTCGGGGTACGCCGAACGGGTACTGAACTCGGCCCCCGGCAACAAGGTGGCGACCGTACCCGAACCCGCCAGCGCGTCAACGTCCACAGTGGACAGCCGGGTGCAGTGGTCGGCGCTCGCACACCCCAACTCCACGGCCAGTTGCACGCCGCCGCTCTCGCTGAGTTGGTTGGCGTGGATCCTGGGCAGCAGACCGGCGGCGATCCCGGCGCGTAGCACCTGCCTGGACTGGTCGACATCGAAGGCACCACGCTCGCAGAAGACATCGATCCAGCGGGCGTACGGTTGGCTCTGCGTCAGCATTTCGCCGCAGACCAGATCGACATACGCCTTGCTGGTCGAGTCGTCCGGGACTATGTGTGCGCCGAGGTAGGTGGTCTCTTCGGTGAATTCGCGGGCTATTCGCAGCGCCCTGGCTTCGTCGTACGGGGTGAGGCCGTAGCCGCTCTTGATTTCCAGGGTGGTGGTGCCCTGTCTGCGGGCTTCACAGACCAGGCGGCCCACGTTCGCTCGGAGGGTTGCGTCGTCGGCGGCCCGGGTGGCGGCCACCGTAGTTCGGATCCCGCCTCCCGTATAGGGTTCGCCGGCCATCCTCGCGGCGAACTCGGCTGCGCGGTCGCCGGCGAAGACCAGATGCGCGTGGCTGTCGACGAAGCCGGGGATGACGGCGGCGCCACCCGCGTCCAGTCTCCGGTCGGCGGCGGGTGCCGCCGTGCGCGCGCCGATCCAGGCCACCCGCCCGCCGGCGACCACGAGGGCCACGTCGCGCAGCGTGCCGTCCGGGCCTTGTGTGGTGAGCTCCCCGATGCCGTCCACGAGCAAGCTCGTCCCCGCCGCATCCGTCATAGCGCGCTCATCCCCGCAGCGCTCATCCCCGCAGCGCTCGTCCTTGCAGCGCTCGTCCTTGCAGCGCTCGTCCTTGCAGCGCTCACCGCCACAGCGCTCACCCCCATAGCGCTCACCCCCACAGCGCCCCGATCGACTCGCGGAGTTCGGCGGCCACGTCGATGCTGGTGTGCCGAGCGTCCCGGACTACCACCCGACCGTCGATCACCACGTGTGCCACATCGGCCGCTGTCGCCGCGAAGACCGCTGCGGCAAGGGGTTGGGCGCCGGCGGTGCGTACGCCGTCCAGGCGCACGGTCACCAGATCGGCGCGCTGACCCGGGGCAATCGTGCCGGCGTCGGACCAGCCGAGGGCACGGTGCCCGGAAACCGTTGCGGCGCTCAGCAGTTCGGTGGTGCTGAAGTGGCCCCGGTGCTCGGTACGCAGCCGTTCGTTCAGCTCCACCGCGCGGGCCTCCTCGAACATGTCCAGCACCGCGTGCGAGTCCGAGCCGAGACACAGCGGGCTGCCGGCATCCACCAGGTCCCGCGCCGGGCCGATGCCGTCGGCCAGATCGCGCTCGGTGGTCGGGCAGAAGCAGACGTGGGTACCGGTGTCACCCAGCAGAGCCCGGTCCACGTCGGAAAGGTGGGTGGCGTGTACCGCCGTGGTCTGCTCGCCGAGGAGTCCGGCGCTGTGCAGCAACTCGGTGGGGGAGCAGCCGTACCGGGCATGGCACGCCACGTTCTCGGCCCGCTGCTCGGAAAGGTGCACGTGCAGTGGCCGATCGCCGGCCAGCTCGGCCAGCTCGCCGAGTGCGGTGGCCGGCACGGCGCGTACCGAGTGCGCCGCCATCCCGATCCGGGCATGGTCACCCGCCGGCAACTGGAACGCTCGTGCCGCCCAGTCCGCGACGCTGGTATCGCCGAACCGGCGCTGTACCCCAGCGAGCGCGGCACCGTCCACTGTGGACGCCAGGTACAACGTGTCGAGCAGGGTGATCCGGATCCCGGCCTCCTGGGCGGCGTGCAGGAGCGCCTCGCCCATCGCGTTCGGCTCTGTGTAAGGCGTACCGTCCGGCCCGTGGTGCAGGTAGTGGAACTCGCCGACACAGCTGATCCCGGCCAGTACCATCTCGGCGAAGACAGCGCGGGCCAGCCGGTGGTACGCGTCCGGATCGAGCCGGGCGGCGAGCGTGTACATCTGCTCCCGCCAGGTCCAGAAGGTGCCGCGCCCCGACTGGGTACGCCCGCGCAGCGCGCGGTGGAAGGCGTGTGAGTGCGCGTTGGCGAAGCCGGGCAGGGTGAGCCCGGGCAGCCGAACGGCGCCCGGATCCGGCGCGGAATCGGGGAGCACGGCGGTGATCCGGCCACCGGCCACCTCGATAGCCACCTCCCGGGCAAGCCCGCCGGCCAGCGCAGCGCCAGGGTCGGCCGGGCCGAGCCAGGCCAGTTCGGCATGGTACTTCACGGTCGGCCCGCCAACTCCTCCAGAACCGTTGCCAGCGCGGCGACTCCGGCCGCGCAGTCGGCGTCGGTGGCGGCTTCCCCGGGTGCGTGGGAGATCCCGGTCGGGTTGCGGACGAACAGCATCGCGGTCGGCAGCACGGCGGCGAGTACCCCGGCGTCGTGCCCGGCCCCGGTCGGTAACAGTGGCGGATTGCCGAGTACCGCACAGATCCGATCGCGAAGTACCGGATCGAAGAGAGTCTGCGGTGACCGCGACTCCTCGGTGACGGTGACCGTGGTGCCGTCCCGCGCCGCTCGTTCTGCTGCCCGGCCGGCGATCCCGTCCACCAGTGCGGTCAACGCCGCCTCGTCCGGAGCGCGGGCGTCGAGCCAGCCGGTCACCGACGACGGCACAGCATTGGTGGCGTTGGGCTGTACCGCCACCCGGCCGAGCGTGGCGACCCCACCGTCCAGCCGGGCGGCCTTGTTGGCGGCGAGCACCGTGTAGGCGAAGGTGAGCATCGGGTCCTGCCGGTCGGTCATCCGGGTGGTACCGGCATGGTTGCCCGCGCCGGTGAAGTCCAGCCGCCACCGGCCATGCGGCCAGATCGCTGTCGCTACACCGATCGGACTCTCCGCACCCATCGGGCCGGCCAGCGCCAGACCCTGCTCGACGTGCAGTTCGATGAAGCAGCCGATGCGGGACAACAGGTTCGGCGCGGCGCCGAGGGTACCGTCGAGGTGGCCGGCGCTGCGCATCGCGGACAACAGGCTGATTCCGTCGCGGTCGCGCAGTCCACCGGCCCGGCGCGCGTCGATCGCGTCGATCAGCAGCCGGGAGCCGAGGCAGGCGACGCCGAACCGACCGCCCTCCTCCTCGGTGAAGGCCACGATCCCGAGCGGCCGGTGCAGAGTCGTTCCCCTGGCCCGCAACACATCCAGCGCGAGAAACCCGGAAACGATACCGAGCGGCCCGTCGTACCCGCCGCCGTGCGGTACCGAGTCGAAGTGCGATCCGGTCACCACGGCGTCACCCGCGGCCGGATCGCCGCACCAGGCCCAGAGGTTGCCATTGTTGTCGGTCTCCACGAGCAGTCCTCGCCGCTCGGCCTGCTCGGCGAACCAGGCGCGGCAGGCCAGATCCTCGGCCGACCAGGAGTAGCGCAGGTACCCGCCGGAGGTCGGGTCGCGCCCGATCGGCGCCAGCGTGTCCCACAGCTCCCGAAAGCCGACCGAACTCGACGGTGTCATGGTGCCTCCCGCATCGGTACCCGCACACCCTCACGCTCAGCCACGTTCTCGGCCAGCGGGTACCCGGCATCCACATGCCGGATCACCCCCATGCCTGGGTCGTTGCTCAGCACCCGGGCCAACTTCTGTGCCGCCAGATCGGTACCGTCGGCCACGCTCACCTGCCCGGCGTGGATCGAGCGCCCGATACCCACCCCACCACCGTGGTGGATCGACACCCAGGACGCGCCGGATGCCGTGTTCACCAAGGCATTCAGCAGTGGCCAGTCGGCGATGGCGTCGGAGCCGTCGACCATGCCCTCGGTCTCCCGGTAGGGCGAGGCGACCGAGCCGCAGTCCAGATGGTCCCGGCCGATGACGATCGGCGCCGCGACCTCGCCGGCCGCCACCATCTCGTTGAAGCGCAGCCCGGCCTTGTCCCGTTCGCCGTAGCCGAGCCAGCAGATCCGGGCCGGCAGTCCCTGGAAGGCCACCCGTTCGCCGGCCAGCCGGATCCACCGGGCCAGCGATTCGTTGTCGGGGAACAGTTCCAGCATTGCCCGGTCGGTGGCCGCGATGTCCGCCGGATCACCGGAAAGGGCGGCCCAGCGGAACGGCCCCCGGCCCTCGCAGAACAGCGGCCGGATGTAGGCCGGTACGAAGCCGGGGAAGGCGAACGCCCGCTCGTACCCGCCGAGCTGCGCCTCGCCGCGGATCGAGTTGCCGTAGTCGAACACCTCGGCACCGGCGTCCTGGAAGCCCACCATCGCCTCGACATGCCTGGCCATCGAGGCGCGTGCCCGGTCGGTGAACTCCTCCGGCTTCTTGGCCGCGTAGTCCGGTGCGTCGTCCGGCTCGATCCCCTCGGGGATGTACGAGAGCGGGTCGTGCGCCGAAGTCTGGTCGGTGACGATGTCCACCGGTACGCCGCGCGCCAGCAGTTCCGGGACGATGGTGGCCGCGTTTCCCACCACGCCAACAGAGAGCGGTGTACGCGCGGCACGGGCGGCCAGCGCCTGGGCAACGCCATCGTCCACAGTGGACGCAACGCTGTCCAGGTACCGCCCGGCTACCCGGCGCTCCAGCCGTTCCCGGGACACGTCGATGATGAGGCAGACACCGTCGTTCATGGTGACCGCGAGTGGCTGCGCGCCGCCCATCCCGCCACAGCCGGCGGTCAGGGTCAGGGTGCCGGCGAGGGTACCGCCGAAGCGCTTGGCCGCCACGGCAGCGAAAGTCTCGTAGGTACCCTGCAGGATGCCCTGGGTACCGATGTAGATCCAGGAGCCGGCCGTCATCTGGCCGTACATGGTGAGCCCCAGCTTCTCCAGTCGCCGGAACTCCGGCCAGGTCGCCCAGTCGGGGACCAGATTGGAGTTGGCGATGAGTACCCGCGGCGCCCACTCATGCGTACGGAACACCCCCACCGGGCGCCCCGACTGCACCAGCATCGTCTCGTCGTCGGCGAGCGTGGTGAGGGTACGCACCAGCGCGTGGAACGACGGCCAGTCGCGCGCGGCTCGGCCGGTACCCCCGTAGACCACCAGATCCGCGGGCCGCTCGGCCACCTCGGGGTCGAGGTTGTTCTGCAGCATCCGCAGCGCCGCCTCCTGCGGCCAACTGCGCGCGGTCAGCTCGACTCCGCGCGCGGCCCGGATCACTTGCGCTCCAACCGGTTCACGGCTCCTCCAAGGTCTTCCCCAAGCCGGGGGCGAGTATCACGGGGTGAAGATCGAGCGGCGGGCGGCGGAGGCCTCGAACTCCTCCAGCCGCACCTGGGTCTGCTCCGGCATGGCGTCGCACACCGCCTGCAACAGCAGCATCGCGAGCGTCATCGGGGCGGTGGCCAGGTCGAAGACGAGCTTCGAGCCGACCGGGGCGGCCAGCGTCAGGTCGGCGTACCCGGTCGCCGGACTGACTGATGAGTCAGTCAGCAGTACCACGCGCAGGCCAGCGGCGCGCGCCTGGCGCAGCGCCTCGAGCGCCTCCCGTGGGTACCTCGGCAGCACAACTCCCAGCATCGCGGTCGCGCCGGCCGCGCGGGCCTGTTCCAGCCGATCGCCGAGCAGGCTGCCGCCCTCGGTGAGTACCCGGACGTCCGCGTGCAGTTTGCCGGCGAAGTACCCGAAGTAGCTGGCCAGCGCGGCGGCCGAGCGCAGCCCGAGGACCGGCAGCGGCCGGCTGGCGGCCAGCAGCGCCCCGGCCCGGGCGAGCGTGGTGCGCTCGGCTGAGCCGTCGGTCAGCCGATCGGCGAGCGCGTGCAGCCCGGCGATCTCGCCTGCCACGGCCGCCTGAAGCTCGTTGCGCGGCGCCGCCGGCCCGGCTGACGCCGCGGCGGCCGGCACCGCGGCGGCGGCGATCCGGATGGCGTGCCGCAGTCCGGGGTAACCCTCGTAGCCCAGCGCCATCGCGAACCGGGTCACCGACGGTTGGCTGACCCGGGCCAGTTCGGCCAGTTCACCGCTGGACAGGTAGCCGGCCGCACCGCCCTGCTCCAGGACGCACCGGGCGATCCGGCGCTGGGCGGGCGTGAGACGTACCCCGTCGAACAGTTCCTGCAACTGTCCATGCACAGCGCCAGACTATGCATGGAGTCATTCATATACAAGGGTGCGCGGGGACTCGCGGTGTCCGCTGCTGGCTGGCTACGCTGCCGGTATGCGGCTGGCCTCGCTCCATCTGTACCCCGTGAAGGGCTGCCACCGGGTCGATGTCACCGACGCGGTGGTACAGCCGTGGGGCCTTGCCGGTGACCGGCGCTGGTTCCCGGTTGACCCGGACGGGGCGCTGGTCAGCCAGCGCGAACTGCGGACGCTGACACAGGTCCAGCCGACCCTGGTCGACGGCGGCCTACGGCTGTCCGCCGCCGGCCTGCCCGACCTGACCGTGCCCGCGACCGCCGGTGACTACGCCGAAGTCACTGTCTGGAAGGACACGTTCAAGGCCAGCCGGGCCGGCGCCGAGGCCGACGAGTGGCTCTCCACCGCGACCGGGCGGCAGTTGCGGTTGATGTGGCAGGACGATCCGCACCGCCGCCCGATCGACCCGGCGTACGCGCTCCCCGGTGACGTGGTGAACGCCGCCGACGGGTACCCCCTGCTGCTCACCAATTCGGCGTCCCTGGCTCAGCTCAACGACTGGATCATCGAACGGGACAGTGCGGAACAGCCGGTACCGATGAATCGCTTCCGCCCCAACGTTGTTGTCGACGGCGCACCCGCATGGGCCGAGGACGGCTGGGTCGGGCGCCACGTCCGCATCGGCGAGGTGCGGTTCCGGATGCCCAAGCCGTGCGCCCGCTGCGTACTCACCACCAACGATCAGGAGACCGGCGAGCGCGGCCGGGAGCCGCTGCGTACCCTCGGCCAGCGCCGCAACATCAACCAGGAACTCCTCTTCGGCATGAACCTGATCCCGGACAACGCCGGCGTCCTGCGGATCGGTGATCCGGTGGAGTTGGTCGATTGACCCGCGCCGCGCGGCTGGTATTGTTCCGGCGGACGCGATTCACCGAGCATCACGGTTCAGCGACCGTCGAAGTTCACGAGCAGGGAGAGGGGGTGCGGTCGATGTCGACTTTCTTGTCCAGCCAGATTCCCGCACCCGTCGCCGCTGCCTGACGTCCCGGCTCCGGGTGCACCCCAAGAACCGGAGAACCCATGAGCATCAACATCCGTAGCATCACCGTCGACTGCGCTGATCCCTTTGCGCTGGCCCAATTCTGGAGCGCCGTCAGCGGCGGGCCGCTGGCCGACGACGACAACCCCGGCGATCCCGAGGCCAGCGTCCAGCTGCCGGCGGGCAACCAGCCAGAACGGATCCTGTTCATCCAGGTACCCGAAGGCAAGTCGGTGAAGAACCGCCTGCACTTCGACATCGCGCCGGTAGCGAGCACCCTGGTCGAGGAGGTCGAGCGCATCGTGGCCCTCGGTGCCACCGTGGTCGACGACCGGCGCCGGCCTACCGGAGCTGGCTGGATCGTGCTCGCCGACCCGGCCGGCAATGAGTTCTGCGTCGAGTCCAGCCACGCCGAGGTCCTCGCCGCCCGGGCGGCCCAGCAGGCCTAACGGCTGCGGGACTGACCAGAGCATCAGCGGCCGTAAAGTACCTGACCCCGAGCCACATTAGGTACTTTAGTGCGTTCCTTAGGTACTTTACGGCCGCGCAACCGTCAGTGAAGGCGCGCGCGACGACCGCATCGACAGAGAGACGGGCGTCGCACCGGGTATGTCCGTCGACTCCGCGTGGTAGCTGAGGATCTGTCGACCGGCGGCGTCCATGGTTACGGTTCCCGCGGGTTGTCCGCCGATCATGTGCACGTACGCGCACGGAGCCTCCAGCATGCGCGTACGTGCACATTGGGGCGCCAGGCTGTCGTACCTGGGCAGTAGCTTCGGGCCATGAGCCTCACCTCGGAGAAGCTTGCCGCACTGGGAAACGTGGTCGACCCCGGCTACCGCCACGTCACGAAGATGATCACGCCGGCATCCCCACTGATACTCCCCGATGCCTACCTGAAGTGGTACGACCTGTGCCGCGAGGACCAGACGATCAGTCCGGCTGCCGACGCGGAGGCTCGTGCGTTCGTGACCGCCGAGACCGCCGCCGGTCGGCTGCCGATCTCCGGGGATCTCGGCTTCGTCATCCACCACCTCTCCGGCGACCACATACACCTGCTGCTCGTCTTCACCTGGCGCGGCAACAACGAAATGTGGGAGTCGGCCTATGCCAGAGACGATCACGCGGCCCGGCCCTACGAGCTGACCTCGCTGGACAGCCACCGCGGCGCCATGTGCGTGTGGGAGTTCGGTGCCATCGCCCACGAGCACGTCGCCTGGACGGCATACCTGCGCTCGGCGCGCGACGAGACGGCCAAGCGGGCCTACCTCGCGACGCAGTACGCCGGCCCAATTTGAGGCCGGCCAATTTGAGAGGCGGTCCCAGCTGAGCGCCGGGTACCGTCACACGATGCCAACGCGGATCCTCGTCGACGGAGTCACCGGCTCCGGCAAGAGCACCCTGGCGGCGCAGCTCGGCGCCCGGCTCGGCCTGCCCGTACACGCGATGGACGACCTGACCTGGGAGCCGGGCTGGGTCGAGGTACCCAAGGACGTGCAGCGCCAACGGGTCGCGGCGGTCTGTGCCGGCGAGTCCTGGGTGGTCGACGCGGCCTACCGCTCGTGGGCGGAGATCGTCCTGGACCGGGCGGAGCTGGTAGTGGCACTGGACTTCCCGCGCTGGGTCTCGCTCAGCCGGCTGCTGCGGCGTACCGCCGCACGAATCCTCACCCGCGACGAGATCTGCAACGGCAACCGGGAGTCGCTGCGCGTCGCGTTCTCGCACAACTCGATCGTGGCGTGGCACTTCCGGTCATTCCGCCGTAAGCGCGAACGGATGCGCGCCTGGGCGGCGGCGCCAAAAGAGCCCGCCGGCCCGGAGATCGTGCTGCTCGACTCGCCGCGGGCGGTACGGGCCTGGCTGCGCACCCTCCCAGTCGCGGCCCAGCCCCGGCAAAGCGGCGGCTGACCACAAAAGCGGGTGGGGCCGGTGAGAGTCGAACTCACACTGGCGCGGACCTAAACCGCGTGCCTCTGCCATTGGGCTACGGCCCCGAGACTCCGGCCCACGACGGCCGGCGTCGCCAGGCAGCCTACCCGAGCCGGGTCACCTCTACGGTCACGCCCAGATGTGAGGCGGGCGAGCCGTGGTAGACGCCCTTGAGTGGGGTGACGTCGGCGTAGTCCCGGCCGCGGGCGACCACCACGTGCCGGGGGCCGGTGGGTACGCCGTTGGTCGGGTCGTACCCCTCCCAGCCACCGCACCACCACTCCACCCAGGCGTGGCTCTGCCCCTCGACGGTCTCGCCGACCTGCGCATCCGGGTTCGGGTGCAGGTACCCCGAGACATACCGCGCCGGCAGCCCGACCCCCCGCAACAGCCCGGCGGTCAGGTGGGCGATGTCCTGGCACACGCCCTTGCGCAGCGCCCACGCCTCCTGGGCGCCGGTCTGCACGCCGGTCGAGCCGGGCACGTAGGCCACCTCCTGGCGTACCCACTCGGCGATGGCCAGCGCCGCCTCCCGCGGGGAGGACCGGCCGGCGATCTCGTGCGCCTTGGTCACCAGCTCCTCGTCGATCTCGGTGCGCTCGGTGGAGCTGAGCAGCTCGGCCCAGTTGTCCACGGTGGAGCGCGAGCGCAGCCGGTACCAGTCGACAGGTTCGGCGACCGCCTGTGGCTGCGCCGTCTCCACCAGGCAGGAGGCGGTCACTTTCAGCTGCTGGTGCGGGCGCTGCAGGTCGAAGACGGTGACCTGGCTGCCCCAGTAGTCGATGTAGCGCCAGGTCGAGGCGGCCGCCGCCGGCGCCACCTCCACCTGGCTGAAGAGCGTGATCTGGTACGGCAGGGTCATCGGGGTCATCCGCGCTTCGTTGTACGACGCGTGCGCGGTCCCGTCGTAGGTGAAGCCGGTCACGTGTGAGATGCGTAGTCGCCAGGCCATGTGCGCAGGTCCCTCCTCAGGTGCCCTCGTGTGCCCAGCTGACCGGGGCGGCGTGCTCGAAGTAGCGCTGGGTCACCGCGGCGCTCGCGGCGGCCGTGGCGTACTGCAGCGCGCGCAGGTGGGTGGGGAGTTCGGCGAGCAGCGTACCCACGTCGGTGTACTCCAGGCGGGTACGCACCTGGCCGATCGGGCGCCGGGCGGCATCCGTGACACCGGCCCGTTCCGTGGTCGGGGCGAGTTCGCGCAGGCACTGTTCGGCGGTGGTGAGCGCGTGCAGGGCGGAGCGCGGGAAGAGCCGGTCCAGCAGCAGGAACTCGGCCACCTGCTGGCCCTGCAGGGTGCCGCCGTGGGTACGCAGGAACGATTCGTCAGCGCCGCAGGCCCGCAGTACCGTGCGCCAGTCCCCGTCGCCGGAGGCCTCCACCCGCGAGACCAGCTGTACCGACAGCAGCCGCGCGGTCATGTCCACCCGCTCCAGCGACCGCCCGAGTACCAGGAAGCGCCAGCCCTCGTCGCGGCTCATCGTCGACTCGGCCAGCCCGCTGAGTACCGCGGCCCGTTCCCGAACGAAGTTCAGGAACAGCGTCGGCCCGAGCCGTTCGGCGGCCAGTCGCCGGGTCGGCAGCGTGTGCCAGGTGACGTTGATCGACTCCCACATCTCGCTGGAGATGGTCTCCCGCGCGCCCCGGGCATTTTCCCGGGCAGCGGCGACCGCGCCCGCGATGGAGCTCGGGTCGGTGGTGTCGAAGGCCAGCCGCTCCAGCGCGTCGCCGCTGGTGAGCCGGGTCTCGGTGGGTGGCACGGCGCCCAGGATCGCCATCAGCGCCCGGCACGCGGCGTCCTCGTCGGCCCACGGATCCTCCAGCAGGCGGGCCAGGAAGGCGTCCAGGATGCGGGCGGTGTCGTCGGCCCGCTCGACGTAGCGGCCGATCCAGAACAGCGACTCGGCGATCCGGCTCAGCACCGCCGCCCCCTCTCCATGGTTGCCCTGCTGCTGTCGGGTGCGGCCGCCGCTGCCGCGCGGGCGATCAGGCGCGCGGTCACTGCTGCTGCT
This sequence comes from uncultured Actinomycetota bacterium, assembly GCA_963850915.1. Classification (GTDB taxonomy): domain Bacteria; phylum Actinomycetota; class Actinomycetes; order Mycobacteriales; family Micromonosporaceae; genus CAVTWH01. The sequence continues at coordinate 287,789 of CAWKND010000011.1, read as the reverse complement.
GTTGCTGGCCGGCGAGCGCGCCCGGGGCGTCCTCACGGGCGACGTCGTGCGGGATGACCTCGATGACGGCCGCCGCCATCGGCGACACGGCGGTCGTGGGGGGTGGCTCGGCGGCGAGTACCCAGGTGTCCTTGGAGCCGCCGCCCTGGCTGGAGTTGACCACCAGCGCGCCCTCCGGCAGGGCCACCCGGGTCAGCCCGCCGGGCAGCAGCCAGATGTCGTTGCCGTCGTTGATGGCGAACGGCCGCAGGTCGATGTGGCGCGGCGCGACCTGGTTGTCGACCAGGGTGGGCGAGGTGGACAGGGCCACCGGGCGCTGGGCGATCCAGCCGCGCGGATCGGCGAGTACCGCCGCGTGCAGCGTCTCGAGCGTCTGCTCGTCGGCGTGCGGCCCGATCACGATGCCCTTGCCGCCGGCCCCGTCCACCGGCTTCAGGACCAGCTCGCCGAGGCGGCCGAGAACGTGGTGCAGTACCTCCGGGTCCTCCAGCCGGTGCGTCTCGACGTTGCCGATGATCGGCTCTTCGTGCAGGTAGTAGCGGATCAGGTCGGGTACGTAGGTGTAGAGCAGCTTGTCGTCGGCGACCCCGTTGCCGATGGCGTTGGCCAGCGTCACGTTGCCGGCCCGGGCGGCGTTGACGATCCCCGGGCAGCCGATCACCGAGTCGGGGCGGAACTGCAGCGGGTCGAGGTACTCGTCGTCGACCCGGCGGTAGACCACGTGTACCGGGCGCTCGCCCTGGGTGGTCCGCATCCGTACCCGGTTGCCGGCGCAGACCAGGTCGCGCCCCTCCACCAGCTCGACACCCATCAACCGGGCCAGCAGCGCGTGCTCGAAGTAGGCGGCGTTGTAGACGCCCGGGGTAAGTACGACAACGGTCGGGTCGGTCACGCCCTGTGGTGCCGCGGCGCGCAGCGCGGCCAACAGGTGCACGGGGTAGGAGTCGACCGGGCGTACCCGTGCCTCGGCGAAGAGCGACGGCAGCGTCTGGGTCATCGCCCGCCGGTTCTCGATCACGTACGACACGCCGGACGGGATGCGCAGGTTGTCCTCGAGTACCCGGAAGTCGCCCTGCTCGTCGCGGATCAGGTCGACCCCGCTGATGTGCACGCGTACCCCGTTGGCCGGCTCGATGCCGTATGCCTCGCGCTGGAAGTGCGCGCTGGTGTTCACCAGCCGGCGCGGTACCACCTCGTCGTCGAGCACGTTGCCGGGTCCGTAGACGTCGGCCAGGAACATCTCCAGGGTGCGGATGCGCTGGCGTACCCCCAGGGTCACCTGGTCCCACTCGACCGCGTCGATGATCCTGGGGATCAGGTCGAGCGGGAAGGGCCGCTCCTCGCCGGCGTAGGCGAAGGTCACGCCGCGGTCGGTGAAGACCCGGGCCAACTGGTCGGCGCGGAAGCGCAGATCGCTGCCGGACCACGGTTGTAGCGTCGCGAACAGCGAGGAGTAAGCCGGACGGCACTGCCCCGGGGCCGCGAACATCTCGTCCCAGGCCTGAGCCATCGCGTAGGAGTCGAAGATGTCCGCCATGCGGGGACCTTACGCCGCAGGCATTTCGGCCGCATTACACAAGTGAGATTGCGCTCGGGGTCTGGGCGTGTCGCTGCTCTGCTTTGCTTCCGGGTGGGTCGGGGCGGGGCGGGGGTGACCACTCCGGGCGGTCAGGCTTGATCCCTGCGTGGTCACCCCCGCCCCGCCCCTCCGTGGTTGCGGTTGGCGGCGACACGCCTGCCCTCTCTGGGGGGCGGGGACCGGCTGCGGGGCCGAGCGTTGGTGCGGGTGGTTCGGCTGGCCTGCGGGGGCTGGTATGTGGTGGTTAGTCGATGCCGAGGTCGCGGCGGAGTTTGGTTACGTGGCCGGTGGCTTTGACGTTGTACATGGCGCGCTCGATGTGGCCCTGTTCGTCGATGACGAAGGTGGAGCGGATCACGCCGGTGACCGTCTTGCCGTAGAGCTGCTTTTCGCCGTACGCGCCGTAGGCCGTGAGCGTCTTCTTGTCCGGGTCGGAGACGAGCGGGAAGGTGAGGGCGTCGCGCTCGCGGAACTTCGCCAGCTTCGCGGGGGTGTCCGGAGAAATACCGATCACCTGGTACCCGTGGGAAGTCAGCGATGCCAGCGAGTCCCGGAAGTCACACGCCTGGGTGGTACAGCCGGGGGTCATCGCGGCCGGGTAGGCGTAGAGCACGACCTTCTTACCCTTCAGGTCGGCCAGGTGCAGCGTCTCCCCGGTATCCGTTGCCAGGGTGAAGTCCGGTGCGCTGTCCCCGGCCGAGAGCCGGACAGATTCACTCATCCCCCCACCCTACCGAGCACGCCCCGGGGCCGGTCGTGGTGGAGTGATGTTGCACTTATCGCTGCCAAACCAGCAGGGGTAACAGCCATACCTGCAACATCACCTCACTTCCACCCCGTCGTGGGCAGGCGCTCGGGCGGGGGTTGCCGGCGCGTAGGCGTAGGACGACCGCGAGTACCACGCCGGCGCCGCCCGCGACGCACAGCAGGACGAGTACCCGGGCCGGGGCGGCGGGCCAGCGGGTGGGGAGTACCGGGTGCAGGAAGACGGCGGCGTTGCCGACTCCGGCGAAGAGTGCCACGCAGGCACCGGCCAGCCCCAGCGCCAGATCGGCTGCCGGCCGGCGGGCCAGGGCGTACCCACCCGCGGCCAGTGCCGCCAGCCCGCACACCACCGGCCAGGTCTGCCCGGCCACCGCAGCCCGGAGTACGCCCGCGAAGCCGAGCGCCCCGGAGTCCAGCGCCACCCCGAGCGCGTACCCCAGCGCCGCCACCCCGCTCACCAGCGCCGCCACCCCGAGCGCCGTACCCACCCAGCGCCGCCCGGGAACGCCAGGCCGCCCGGGACCGCCAGGGTGCCCGGGACCAGACGTGGCAGCCAAGTGCGGGCGGAGCAGGCCGAGGGCGCCGATCAGGGCGGCGAGCAGCAGGCACCCGGCCCACCAGGTGGCGGCGGTGGGTGGGGGTACCCAGTCCAGCGAGCCGGTGACGGCGAAGTCGCGGGTACCCGAGCGCAGCGGGATGGACCAGTCCCGGATGTGGTGTACCCGGTGCGGGTCGGCGAGTACGTCCGACGGTGCCCGGCCGGCTGTCCAGTGCGTGCGCTGGTCGTGCCAGAGCACCGCGCGGGTACCCGAAAGGTGTTGCCAGGCCGGCGGTTGAGCCGCGCCGGCGGTTGGTGGCGGGACCACTCCGCCGGCCAGGCTCTCGTTGATGTAGGTCGCCGGCGAGTTCGCGTTCTGCCAGACGCCGTCGGACTTGACCAGCAGGTACGGTTCGCCGGAGTAGCCGAGTACCTCGATCTCCACGCCGGAGTTGTTGACCAGTTCCAGCCGGGCGCCCGCCTCGATGGTGCGGATGGTCAGGCCGGGCAGCGCCGGGCTGATGCCGGTCACGGTGACCCGGTAGTCGGTGGCCGTCGGAGCGTCGGCGCCATGCGCGTAGGCGGGCGTGCCGAGGAGAACGACCGGGGTGGCGGCCCCCAAGAGGACCGCCACCCCGGTGGCGAAGCGAACGAGCATCCGGCGCACGTAGGTCAGCTGGCGCACGGACGTCAGCTGGCGCACGGAGGTCAGCTGGCGCACGGAGGTCAGTGGGCCGGGTCAGGAGGCCGAGTTGACCGCGGCGGTGAGCGCGTCGGTGGTCGCGTCGATCTTCTTGCCGTTGACCAGCACGGTCGGCGTGCCGTTGATGTTCTTCGAGGCGGCCACGTTGGTGTTGTCGGCCATCCAGGAGGCGTACTTCTGCGCGCGTACGCACTGGGCGAAGGCCGGATCTATCAGCCCCACTCCGGCCCCGACCTGCACGATCTCGTCGTCGGTACGCCCGGCGCTGCCCTCTTCGGGCTGCTGGGCGTACATCGCCTTGAGGAAGTCGTAGAACTTGCCACCGTCGGCGGCACAGCCGGTGGCTGCCCCGGCCCGGGTCGAGTACCCCGAAGGGTTGGTGTTCTGGTCGAGGATCGCGATGGGGTGGTACACCAGTTTGATCTTGTTGTCCTTGACCATCTGATCCAGCGTCGGGCCGGCGGTGGTCTCGAAGTTCTTGCAGATCGGGCAGAGCAGGTCGACGTAGATGTCGACGGTCACCGGGCCGGTGGAGACCGGGATGCCGTGCCCGCTGTCGATCGCGGTGGCCGGAGTGTTGACGTTCTTGGGCTTCTGCGTCTCGTACACGCCGAAGCCGATCAGCCCGGCGAGGACCACCGCGAAGATCGCGATGAGGGTGACCAGCATGTTCCGCTTGCGCCGGCGCTCAGCCGCCAGTTGCTCACGGACCACCTTGGTGGACTGTTTCTGCTGCTTGCGTGAGCTCACTCGTCGTCCTCCGTCACAGCCTTCTCCGGCCCAGCACCGTCGGTCCCAGATTCCCCGGTCCCAGATTCCCCGGTCCCAGAATCCCCGGTCCCAGCCGGCTCATCGTCATCGCGGTCCTCATTCTCCCCAACCGAGGACTCGTTTTCCCCCAAAAGCCACCCGTCTAGTGCAAAACGGGTGCGGGGGTACACCACCACGAACAGCGCGGCGATCAGCAGCAGGCTGTCCCGCACGATGTCCCACCGGTAGTCCGGGTGCTGACCCGGGGCGAGCTGGCCGCCCTTGCTGAAGCAGCCGCAGTCGATGGAGAGGCCGCGCGCCCACGCCGAGGAGATGCCGAAGATGTAGACCGCGAGCAGGGCAGCGGTCAGCGCGGCGACCACCCGGGTGGCCAGCCCCACGATCAACAGCAGGCCGACCACGATCTCCACGAACGGCAGCGCGGCGCCGATCACCCGGGCAACCCCGAAAGGCATCAGCTGGTACGCGTTGACCGCGCGCCCGGAGCCGGCCAGGTCGGTGACCTTGGTCCAGCCGGCGATCACGAACACCACACCGAGGAGCAGGCGCAGCACGGTACCGAGCCACGGGACCAGTCGCCGGGCGAGCGGAGTCCCGTCTGGCAGCGTCGAGGTACCGGCTGTCGTCACGGTCATTAGTCGCCCCCGCCGCCCGTCTGGTTCCCCGTCCGGCAATTCTTCCCCGCCCGGCAATTCACCCGGCTCAACTGGCCCGGGCCGCTTGTACCGCCGCGATCAACTGGGTACGCGCCCGCGCCACCCGGGACCGCACCGTGCCCACCGGTACCCCCTCGACCTCGGCCACCTCGGCATAGGTGAGGCCGACCAGCTGGGTCAGCAGGAACGCCGAACGCCGGTCTTCGGACAGCGAGCGCAGCAGGTCGGCGGCGCTGAGCCAGCCGGCGTGGTCCGGCGCTGAGCCACCGGCCACCGGCGCGGCGGCGAGCTGATCCGCCTCGAACCGGCGCCGCCGCTGCAAGGTACGGATGTGGTCAGCGCACACCCGCCGGGCGATACCGAGCAGCCAGGTACGCGCCGTGGAGCGCGCCTCGAAGCCGGAGAGTGCCCGGAACGCGCGCAGGTAGGTCTCCTGGGTGAGGTCGTCCGCGCTGCCCGGATCGACCAGGCCGGCCACGAACCGCCACACCTCGGGCTGGGTCAGCCGGACGAAGCCACGCTGGGCAGCCGGGTCACCGGTCGCCGCGGCGAGCGCCGCCTGGGTAGCCGGATCGAGTGCTGCCTCGACCGCCGACACGATCTCCGGCCCGGCCCCGTCCGCCCCACGTTCGACGGCCTCCACCCCCGGCCGGCTGCCAGTCGGGTGCGGGCCAGCGGCGCGCTCGGCAGCGGACGTCGCTCGGCAGCGGAGTGCTCGGCAGGGGAGTGCTCGCCGGCGGAGCGATGGGCAGCGGAGTGCTCGGCGGCTAGCGCCGCGGCTGGCAGTGCATCGAGCAGCGACGATGCGTTGGGTGGCGGGCCGGCCGCGTCAGCCGACCCCGTCGTCAGCCGCTGGGCGGGGATCACGAGGACCGAGCGTACCCGGCTGGGTTGGGAAAACGCCGGCCCGGGCACAGCGCCGTATTCCGGGGAACTTTCCCAGGCCCGGGGGCGACTAATCCGGCGTGATGTGCGACGAGGTACAGCTGGCGCTCTCCGCGCAGCTGGATGGCGAGCCGACCGGGGCCGACCCGGAGCGGGTACGGGAGCACCTGTCCGGGTGTACGGGGTGCGCGCAGTGGTGGGCCGGTGCACAGCGGTTGGCCGGTACTCCGCAGCTGGCCGGGGTGCTGAGCATCGGGGCGGTGGAGGTACCCGACCTGACCGAACAGATCATGGCGGCGGTGGCCGTGGACCGGGCCAGCAACCCGCCCGTGGCGGCCCCGCGGGTTGTCGACGAGGCGCAGGCCCGCCAGCAGATCCTCCGGCTCGCCGTGGCCTGCGCCGCCGTCGTTCAGCTCGCGCTGGCGGTCCCGGCGCTGGTCAGCGCGTTTGTCGGGCCCGGCGTCGGGGTCGGGCTGCACGCCAGCCGGGAGATGGCCTCGTTCGACGTGGCCGTCGCGGTCGGCTTCCTGCTCGCCGCCGTCCGGCCGGGGCGGGCGCGTACCTTCCTGCCGGTGGCCGTGGTACTCGCCTGCTGCCTGGCCACCACCTCCGGCATCGACCTGGCCCGGGGCGCCACGACGGTTGCCCACGAGATCGGTCACCTGGTGGCGCTCGCCCAGGCCGGCCTGCTCTGGGCGCTGACCCGCAGCGACGCGCACACCCACAGCGCCTCGACCGACGCTCCGGCAAACGCGCACGACGCCGGGCCGGTGACCGCGTGAGGCGGCTGTTCGGCGGGGTACTGCTGGGGCTGTTCCTGGTGCTCGCGGTACCCGGTGGGCCGGCCCAGGCGCATGCCGCGCTGGTCCGCACCAACCCGGTACAGGGCTCGGTACTGGACGCGCCACCGGCCGACATCGTGATCACCTTCTCCGAGCACGTGACCCCGGTGACCAACAAGATCCAGGTGATCGCGCCGACCGGGAAGCGGATCAACTCGGGTACCCCAACGGTCGACGGCCCCAACCTGCACATCCCGGTACTCACCAGCGTGCCGCGCGGTACCTACCTGGTCAGCTACCGGGTGATCTCGGCCGACAGCCACCCGGTCGGCGCCTCCTTCACCTACTCCTACGGCGCGCCGAGCGCGGCGCCGGTCGAGTCCGGCAACTCCGCCGGGCACACCGACCCGGTGGTGCGTACCGCCGTCTCGGTCGCGCATCTGATCGGGTACGCCGGCCTGATCCTGGTCGCCGGGCCGGCCCTGGTGCTGTTCGCGCTCTGGCCCAAGCGGCTGTCCCGCCGTGACCCGATCCGGCTGGCCTTCGCCGGCCTCGGCCTGGTGGCGTTGAGTACCGTCCTGGAGTTCCTGCTGGAGGCTCCGTACTCCACCGGCGTCGGGCTGTTCGACTTCTCGGGTGGCGACCTGAAGAACGTCTTCGACACCACGTACGGCCACGCGCACCTGGCCCGGCTGGCGATCACCGTGGCGGCGCTGTTCCTGATCCGCCCGTTCCTCGCCGGCACCAGCGGCCGGGCCGAGCGGGTACTCCTCGGGGTACTCGCCGTGGTGGGCGTCTTCACCTGGCCGTTTGCCGGGCACCCGGGCAGTTCGTCGGCGCCGGCGCTGACCATCGTGGCCGACGCGGCGCACCTGGCCGCCGCCTCGGTGTGGGTCGGCGGGCTGGTGATGCTGGTGCTGTTCCTGCTGCGCCGGGCGAAACAGCAGGAACTCGCCGCCATCCTGCCGGTCTGGTCGACCTGGGCGATGATCGCGGTGGCCGTGATCGTGCTCGCCGGGGTGGCCCAGGCGCTGATCGAGGTGGCCTCGATCAGCGCGCTGCTGCACACCGGGTACGGCCAGCTGGTGCTGCTGAAGGCCGGCGTGCTGATCGTGGTGCTCGCGGTGGCCTCGGTGTCCCGTAAGGTCGCGAACGCCCCGAGCGAGCCCGGGGTACGCCGGCTGAAGACCTCCGTGCTCGCCGAAGTGATCGGCGTGGTGCTCATCCTGGCGCTGGCCTCTGTGCTGGTACAGACCACGCCGGCGCGGACTGCCGAGGCCAACGCGGCGGCCGACCAGAACGCCGGTGGCCCCTTCTCGGTCACCCTCACCACGAACCTCTACCAGGTACAGGTGGACATCGACCCGGCCAAGACCGGCGACAACACCGTGCACCTGTACGCCTACGACCCCAAGGGCGCGCCGTTGAAGATCCTCGAAGTGGACGGCGAGCGCCCAGTTGCCCGGGGCGGGTATCGAGCCGATCACCGTGATCCTGCTGCCGGTCACCGACTCGCACGCCACCGGCCAGGTGAGCCTGCCGTCGGCGGGCAAGTGGCAGTTCACCGTGACGCTCCAGGTCACCGAGTTCGACCAGGCGTCGGTCAGTACCACCGTCACGGTCACCTGACGCGGTACCCGTCACCCATCCGCGCACGCACCCCGGGCCACGTGTCCAGGGGTGCGGCGCGCCGCGGCCGGATGCGAATAAGGTGACCGTCGCGGCGCCCGTCCCTGGCGCCCTGAGCATGGAGGTCGGATGAGCGTCTCGACGGTCACCCCCGATCGGGTACCGGAGCCACGGCAGCGCGCCGCCGGCCAGCGCCCCGGCCGGGCACTGCGTGGCTCCGGCTGGCGGTCCCAGGTACCCCGGATCACCTCGATCGCCCTCGGGGTACTCGCGGTGGTGTGCGCGGTCGCCGCGGTCAGCGAGGTGTTCAGCTACCACTTCCAGCCGGTACGCGCGGTGATCAACGAGCTGATCGTGGCCGCCCCGGCCAACCTCGGGTACGCCGCCCTGGTGGCCGTACTCGCCCTCGCCGTGGCCGCCCGCAAGCGGCTGGCCTGGCGGGTACTCGTCGCGTACTTCGTCCTGCAGGCGCTCATCGACGGCGGCGTCTTCACCATCATCACGGTCTTCCCGCCGGCCACCACGCTGCACCGCAACCACCCCTGGGTGCACTGGCTGACGCTGGCCGGCGTGGGCGTATCGGTCGCCGCGCTGGTGGTGCTGTGGCTGTCCCGGGACGAGTTCTACGCCCGGGCGCAGCGGGCCAGCCCGGTCAAGGCAGCCGGCGCCTTCGTCGGCCTCACCGCGGTGTTCATCCTGCTCGGCTGGGGCCTCGTCTCGCTGTTCCCGGGCAGCCTGCACCGCGGCACGGACACCCTGTCGTACGCGGCCGAGCGGGTGCTCTTCGGGGCGGTGCGCTTCGACTTCACCCGGGTCGGCCGGGCGCCCGGCCTGGTCAACCTGTGGCTGGGCGTACTCGGCGCGGTTGCCGTGCTGGTCGCGCTGCTGGTGCTGTTCCGGTCGCAGCGGGTCAACGCCGCGCTCACCCCGGAAGAGGAGGTACGCCTGCGGCAGCTGCTCGCGGCTTCGGGGGAGCGGGACTCGCTGGGCTACTTCGCCACCCGGCGGGACAAGGAAGTGATCTTCTCGTCGACCGGGAAGGCGGCCGTCACGTACAAGGTGATCGGCTCGGTCAGCCTGGCCAGCGGCGACCCGATCGGTGACCCGGAGGCCTGGGCACCGGCCATCAAGGCGTGGCTGGAGCAGGCCCGCGAGTACGCCTGGACGCCGGCCGTGATGGGGGCGAGCGAGGAGGGCGCGCTGGCCTTCAGCCGGGCCGGGCTGCAGGCGTTCGCGATCGGGGACGAGGCGATCGTGCACGTCGACCGGTTCAGCCTGGACGGCCGGGACATGCGGCAGGTACGCCAGGCGGTGAGCCGGGTACGCCGGGCCGGGTACACCGTGCGGGTACGCCGGCACGCGGACATCCCGCCGGAGCGGATGGCCCGGATCATCGAACTGGCCGCCAAGTGGCGCGACACGGAGACGGAGCGCGGCTTCTCGATGGCGCTCGGCCGGCTCGGCGACCCGGCGGACGGGCAGTGCGTACTGATCGAGGCGCGCGACCGGGAGGGCAACGAGGCGGCGCTGCTCTCCTTCGCCCCGTGGGGCAGCACCGGACTCTCGCTCGACCTGATGCGCCGGGACCGCAGCCGGGAGAACGGGCTGATCGAGTTCATGGTCACCGAACTGGTGGCGGCCGCGCCGGCGCTCGGGGTACGGCGGATTTCGTTGAACTTCGCGGCTTTCCGGGCGGTGTTCGAGGACGGCGCGCGGGTGGGTGCCGGGCCGGTGCTGCGGCTGTGGCGCGGCACGCTGCTGTTCCTGTCCCGCTGGTTCCAGATGGAGTCGCTGTACCGCTCCAACGTGAAGTACCGGCCGGAGTGGGTACCCCGGTTCCTCTGCTTCGAGGACAACCACGACCTGGCGACCGTGGCACTGACGTCGGTGGTGGCCGAGGGGCTGCTGGCGGTACCCAACGTGCGTACCCTGCTGCGCCGTGGCCTGGCCGCGCCGCTGCTCCTGCCCGACGAGGCGCTGCCCCCGGTGACGAGTACCCCCGAGGCGGCACCGGCCGGCCCGGGCGGCGGTGACGAGCAGAGCCGGGTCCGGCTGGCCAAGCTGGAGCGCTTGCGGGACAACGGGACCGACCCCTACCCGCCGGCCGTACCGCGGACCGGCGACCTGGCTTCGGTGTGCGCCGCCCACCCCGACCTGCCGCCCGACACCCGTACCGGCGACCGGGTGGCCGTGGCCGGCCGGGTGATCCTGCTGCGTGACCACGGCGCCACCTGCTTCGCCACGCTGCGCGACTGGAGCGGCGACCTGCAGCTGATGTTGACCGCGGAAAGCGTTGGCGCGCAAGCGCTCGCGGCCTGGCGGTCGGAGGTGGACCTGGGCGACCAGGTGAGCGTCACGGGTGAGGTGGTGACCACCCGGCGGGGCTCGCTCGCGGTCCTCGGGTCGGCTTGGACGCTCGCCGCCAAGTGCCTGCATCCGTTGCCGGACAAGCACCGTGGCCTGACCGATCCGGAGAGCCGGGTACGCCAGCGGCACCTGGACCTGATCGTCAACCCGGCCACCCGCGACCTGCTGCGCATCCGTGGGGCGGTGCTCGGCGCGCTGCGGGCAACCCTTGCCGCGCACGGCTTCCTGGAGGTGGAGACGCCGATCCTGCAGCCGGTACACGGCGGCGCGACGGCCCGCCCGTTCACCACCCATCACAACGCCTACGACCTGCCGATGTACCTGCGCATCGCGCCCGAGCTCTACCTCAAGCGGCTGGCTGTCGGCGGTGTCGGCCGGGTGTACGAGCTGGGCCGGGCGTTCCGGAACGAGGGCGTGGACGCCACCCACAACCCGGAGTTCACCATCCTGGAGGCCTACCAGGCGTACACCGACTACACGGGGATGCGCGCGCTCGCCCGGGAGCTGGTGATCGCCGCCGCGACAGCCGCGTACGGCGCGCCGGTACTGCGGCGTACCGGCGCCGACGGCACGGTCAGCGAGCTGCCACTGGACGGCGAGTGGCCGGCGGTCACCGTGCACGAGGCGGTATCGAAGGCACTCGGCTCGCCGATCGACGCGGGTACCGACGGGGTGGCGCTGCGCGCGCTCGCGGCCGGCGCCGGCGTACCCCTGCACCCCAACTGGGACGCCGGCCAGGTGGTACTGGAGCTGTACGAGCGGCTGGTCGAGCCGGTCACCCGGGAGCCCACCTTCTACCTCGACTTCCCGACCTCGGTGTCGCCGCTGACCCGGCAGCACCGGACCGACCCGCGGCTGGCCGAGCGCTGGGATCTGGTCGGCTTCGGGATGGAGCTGGGGACGGCGTACACCGAGCTGGTCGACCCGGTCGAGCAGCGCCGCCGGCTGACCGCCCAGTCGCTGCGCGCCGCCGGTGGGGACGCCGAGGCGATGGAGTTGGACGAGGATTTCCTGGCCGCGCTGGAGTACGGGATGCCGCCGACCGGCGGGCTGGGGCTGGGCGTGGACCGGCTGGTCATGCTGCTCACCGGCCGATCGATCAGAGAAACACTACCGTTTCCGACGGCGAGGCCCAATACCGGCGTTAGCCACTGAAACCACCCATTCGAGTCGTATAGTCAGCGGTCGTGCGAGGGAGGCCGTTGATGCGGGTGGTACGGGTGGTGCTCGGGGTGCTGGCGATCGTGCTGGCTGTACCCCTGCTCGGCGCCGGGGGAGTACTGCTGGCCGCCGGTGCGCACCGTGGCCCGGACGGCAGTTTCGGGGCCGCGCTGGCTCCGCTGCGGGCTGACGGGTACGCCGTCGTGGTACCCGATATCGACGCCCTGCTCCGCGCCGACCTCCCGTTCGCGCGCGCCGGGCAGACCACGGTGCGCCTCTCGGTCACCGACGCCAGCGGCCCGACCTTCATCGGCCTGGCCCCACGGGCGGCGGTCGCCGGCTACCTGGCCGGCGTGGCGCACACCGACATCACCGGCATCGGCGTGAGTACCACCCGGATGCCGGTCACACTCTCCACGGTGGACGGCGACCAGCCACCGGTTACCCTCCCGGCGCAGCAGAGCTTCTGGGTCGCCACCGGCCGCCTCGGCACCTTGCACTGGAGCGCCGCCGAGGTACGCGGCCGGCACCTGGCGCTGGTCTTCATGCGCGCGGACGCGACTCCCGGCCTGGCGATCAGTGCCCGGGCAGCGGTCAGTCCGGGCTGGCTGGTACCCACCGCCTGGGCCACCATCGCGCTCGGGATCCTCGGCGTGGCAACGACTGTGGCGCTCCTGCTCGGCCTGCTCCGCCGCCGGGACGTGGTCTACCTTGTGGCCCAAGGAAACCCGGACGGCCAGCCGGCCGATCCCGCTGTCCCGGTGCTTGTGGCCGCCGGGCTCACCGCGTCAGCGAGCCCGGTCCCCGGATCCATCCTGTCCGGGAGTGCTGTGTCCGGGGCGGCGTCGGGCGGTCTTGAGCCGCCGGGACACCGGCCGGCCAGCCCGGGCCGGGTCTGGGCCAGCGCCTCGGTACGCGCCCAGACACTCGGCGAGGTACTCCGCGCGCCCACGCACTTCTACGCACTTGCCAAGCCGGGGTCGCTCGCCGCCGCCGTCGCTGTGCTCGACACGCCGCCGGCCGCACAGCCGGTCGCGCCGCAGCTGCCGCCGCCGGTGGTCACCCCGGTCTGGCTGACCGCCGACGAGTCGGTCGTCGGCCCGGAACCCCTTGAACCCCAACCAATCCACGGTACGACCACCAGCCACCCCGACACCGAACTGTTCGACCCGGAACAGCCCGACCCGGATCAGCCCGATACCGATCAATCGGGCACCGAACTGCCGGACTCCACGCCGTCAGATGGCGTACTGATGGCCGACGGACAGGGCGTTGGCGTTGAGCTTGCCGTCGAACAGCCCGACACGGAACTGCCCGACGTCGCGCAGCCCGACGTCGCGCAGCCCGATGGCGTAGTTGTGGCTGACGGGCAGGGCGATGGTGTGGAGCTTGCCGCCGAGCAGTTCATCGCGGCCCGGTTGGAGGCCGAGCCGGAGAACGAATTCGATGCCGCACCCGACGGGGAGCCGGTTGCCGAGCAAGACAGCGGACCAGCCGCCGAACTGGCTGACGAGCAGGCGATCGTCGCGGCGGACCCAGAGCCGGCTGACGAGCAGCCGGTCGTCGCAGAGCAGGCCGGGCCGGACGCCGGCCAGCCGACCGAGGTGAACCCGCCCGCTGCCCCGACCGATGACCCGGCCGCACCTGACCAAACCGTGCCCCAGCAGGCGGAACCCCCACAGCCCGAGCAGGTGGAGCCCGAGCAGGCGGAGGCCGTGCAGCCTGAGCAGGCAGAGCCCGGGCAGGCGGAGCCCACGCTGGCAGAGCCCGAGCAGGTGGAGGCCGAGCTGGCAGAGGCCGAGCAGGCGGAGCCGATCAGCCAGTCGGAGCCGGACGGTGCGCAGGCACAGCCGGCGGCGGGGGTACCGGGGTCGAAGTCGGTGAACTGGGCGCCGTCGGGGCAGAAGCGTCGGTGGGGGCGGGTACCGAGTCAGCCGACGGTACCGCCGGAGTAGCCCGCGAACCACGCCGGCGCGCGTGTAGCCGGCGTGCGTGTACCAGGAGGGCGGGCGGCTCCTCGGGCGGCAGCCAGCGCCGGATCGGCAGCACCACGAGCAGCGCCACCATCAGCAGCGTGTCCCAGCCGGCGATCAGGTTCCCCTGTGGCGTGTGGATCACGTGGCGGGGTACCAGGTTCCAGTCGTACCAGGCGATCACGCTGAACGAGTCGGTTGCCCACACGCCAATCGCCAGTGCCAGGTAACCCCACCGGCGCGGTACCCCCCGGGTGGTCCCGGCGTCGAAGAGCAGCACGATCGCGGGGATGAACCAGATCAGGTGGTGCTGCCAGCTCACCGGGCTGACCAGGCAGCCCAGCAGGCCGGCCAGGGTCAGGCCGGTCAACTCGTCGCCGGCCCGGTACGCCCGCGCGGCCCGGGTCAGCCCGAGCGCCAGCACGGCGAGTACCAGCAGCAGCCACAGCCAGCCCGGTGCCTTGTGCGGGTCGAACAGTCGGGAGAGGGTACCCAGAATTGACTGGTTCGGGGTCTTCTTGACGTCGCCGATCCGCCCGGTCTGCCAGATGACGCTGGTCCAGTAGCTCCACGAGTCACCGAACCGGAAGGCGGCGGCGAGCAGGCTGGCGACGATGGCCGCGCCGGTGGCCGTGGCAGCGGCCCGCCAGCGCCGGGTGACCAGCAGGTACACGATGAAGATCGCCGGGGTGAGCTTGATCGCCGCGGCGATGCCGATGCCGACCCCCGCGAAGCGTGACCCGCGGCGGCCGAGGAACAGCAGGTCCCACAGCACCAGCAGGCCGAGCAGCAGGTTGATCTGCCCGAAGGTGACCGTCTCGCGGACCGGCTCCAGCCAGGTGATCAGCGGCACGGCCAGGCCGAGTGCGTACCAGCGCGGCCAGCCGTGCCGGTCGGCCACCGGGATCACCAGCCAGGCCATCATCACCACGAGGGCGATGGCGTTGGCGATCCACATCACGGTGATCGTCGCGCCCAGACCGATCCAACTCATGGGGTACATCAGCAGCGCGGCGAAGGGCGGGTAGGTGAAGCCGAGCGGGCCGGCGTACCTGTCGATCACCGCGAAGTCGTAGAGGTGCCCGCCGTGCGCCCAGTCGACCACGGCGCCGTAGTAGATGCGCAGGTCGAAGTAGTTGTGCCGGTTGCCGTACCAGCGGTGTACCCACACCACGACGGCGATCACCGCGACCACGGTCAGCGCCCGGACAACCGTCTGGCGGCGGATTCGGGGGCGGCTGGTCGGCATGCTCACCGGGCTACCTTAACGGCGGTGTGCGCGCGGGCTCGCGCAGCGCATAGGCTGTGTCCCGTGGGCGATCTCCTGGTGTGGGTGGACTGTGAGATGACCGGCCTCGACCTCGTCAAGGACAAGCTGATCGAAGTCGCGATGCTGGTCACCGACCCGGACCTCAATGTGTTGGGGGACGGGGTCGACGTGGTGATCCACGCCGACGACGAGGCGCTGGCCGGCATGTTCGACGTGGTACGCAACATGCACGACAAGTCCGGCCTGACCGAGGAGGTACGCGCCTCGACGGTCACCGTGCCGGAGGCCGAAGACATGATCATGACGTACCTCACCGCGCACGTACCCGACCCGCGGACCGCTCCACTGTGTGGCAACTCGATCGCCACCGACCGTGGCTTCCTGATCCGGGACATGCCGCGCCTCGATCAGCACCTGCACTACCGGATGATCGACGTCTCTTCGGTGAAGGAGCTGTGCCGCCGCTGGTACCCCCGGACCTACTACGGTCAGCCGGCCAAGGGCCTGGCGCACCGGGCGCTCGCCGACATCAAGGAGAGCATCCGTGAGCTGGAGTACTACCGCCGCACCGTCTTCGTCCCCGGCCCCGGCCCGGACGTGGAGGCGGCCAAGGTGATCGCCGCCGAGGTCGCAGCCGCCCGCCCGATCAGCTGAGCGGCCGCCCGGCGGGCCAGGGGAACCCGCTCGACGCGGAGCGGGGAAGTGTGGCTATGATTGGATGTCGCTGACCCGCCGCCTGGCGGGTCGTCGCATGGTGGCTGTAGCTCAGCTGGTAGAGCACCGGGTTGTGGTCCCGGGTGCCGTGGGTTCAAGTCCCATCAGTCACCCCAGTGTTTGACGCAGATCAGGCCCCGCCTTCGGCGGGGCCTGACGCGTTTCCGGGGAGCTGGTGGGGCGTTCGAGCGAGCACTCCTTGATCGCGAAGACTTTTGGGGCCCAGGACACCCAAAAGTCTTCGCGATCATCGAAATCTCGGCTACGCGGCGCCGGGAGCGGTGTAGTCGGGGGTGCTGTCCGTGGACGTGTTGTAGAGGGCGCTGCCCTGCTGGTACGACGTCCAGGACTTGTCCCAGTCACTCCAGCCGTCGCCCCAGGTCAGGTCGCTACTGGTGTGGACTACGTTGACCGGGTCGCCGACGTGGGTCTCGTTGTAGAGCCACTCGGCGTTGTCGGTGGAGATGTTGGTGCAGCCGTGCGACACGTTGTCCTTGCCCTGGTCGGCGACGGACCACGGGGCGGCGTGGATGTACTGGCCACCCCAGGTGAGCCGGAGCGGGAAGAGCACCGTCTCCTTGTACCCGTCCGGCGAGTCGACCGGTACCCCGAAGGTGGACGAGTCGAAGATCTCGGACTTCGCCCGGGTCATCACGACCATGTGCCCGCTCGACGAAGGCGTGCTGTCCTTGCCCAGGCTGGCCGGCATCGTCTTGATCACGACGCCGTTCCGGGTCACGGTCAGCGTCTTGGTCGTGTCGTCGATGTTGATCGCGAGCGCCTGGTCTACCACGGTGGCGTCGACGCTCAGGTCGGAGCGCAGGTACTCGCCGTTGCCCAGGGACAGGCCGCCGATGGCCGCACGCAGCGAGATGTGCGTACCGGTCTGCCAGTACTCCTTCGGCCGGTAGTGCACCTCGGTCGAGGAGAACCAGTACCAGCTGCCCGGCTGCGCCGGCGTCGCGGTCACGAACAGGCGCCGCTCCACGTCGTCGCGCTTGTCCTTCGGGATCGGCTTGTCAAAGGTGACCACCAGCGGCGCGGCGACGCCGAGCACCTGTCCGTCGGCGGTGTACGTGTGCGCGCTGACCGTGTCACCCGGCTGCTTCATCGTGGTGAACGTCGAAGTACTGGTCACCGGCTTGCCGGCCGAGTCGGTGGCGGTGACGGTCGCGGTGTACTTCGCGCCGTAGTCGAGCTGGCCGTCGGGTACCCACGACGAGCCGTCCACCCGCAGCGCGCCCGGGACAGCCTTGCCCCGCGCGTCGGCGAGCCGGACGACGGGTGCGCTGACCCGGTCGGTGCGTACCGTCAGCTCGGTCGAGGTGGCCACCCCGGTCGCGCCGTCTTTCGGGGCGCTCACCGTGGCGGCGGGCTGCGGGGTCGCGCTCGGGCTGGCGATCGGCGCCTTGGCGGCTGCGCCGTGGTGTGCGGTGGATGAGCCGGTCGAGGCGCAGCCGGTCACCAGTACCAGTCCGGCCAGTGCCGCTGCCGCGAGCCCGGCGAGCCGGGGGCCGAGGGTACGGGGGCCGGGGGTACGGAGGCCGGGCGTACGTGGTGTCGGGGGCATGTTCACCTTCGGGGTGGGGGTGGGTGCTCCAGCAAGTCTGCCCGACTTGTCAGCAACGACAATGTTTAAGTGAATCTGGTCATGATTTGCCCTCTAGTGGAATGGCCAGGGGATCACTGAGGGGTGGGGTAGCGCGCGCCGCCCTGGCTCACCGCCCCGCCGGTACCGTCCAGCAGTTCCGGGTGCGGCAGGGCGCTGCCGGCCACGTAGTCGGGCCAGCTCAGGTCCCAGACCATCCAGCCGTCGCCGGGCGTGCCGTGTACCTCGGTGCCCTGCACGGTGAGCGGGTCACCGATCCTGCTGTTCTCGTAGATCCACCTGGCGGCGTCCATCGACAGGTTCACGCAGCCGTGCGAGACGTTGTCGGAGCCCTGCTGGTCGACCGACCACGGGGCGGCGTGCAGGTACTGGCCGTCCCAGGTGAACCGCTCGTCGTAGTAGGCCACGATGTCGTACTCGCTGGTCTTGAAGCGGGCCGTGTAGTCCCGGGACATGAGTACGTAGCTGCCGGAAGAGGTGGGGGTGTCCGGCTTGCCGAGGCTCACCGGGAAGGTGCGCACGAGCGCGCCGGCGCGGTACACGGAAAGGGTTTTGCTGGCGTTGTCGACCAGCATGGTCTGGTTGGCGCCGATCGTCACGCTCGCCCCGCGATCGACATCGATGTACCGACCCCCCACCGGCAGCCCACCGAGCGCCGCCCGCACGGTCAGTACCGTCCCCGGCTGCCAGTACATCTTGGGCCGGTAGAGCACCTGCCGGTCGCCGTACCAGTGCCAGACGCCGACCTGCGCGGGGCTGGAGGTGACGAACAGCCGCCGCTCCACGCTCGCCTTGGCCGCGTCCGGGATCGCCTCGTCGAACTCCACCACCACCGGCATGCCCACCCCGTAGACCGTGCCGGGCTGCAGGTAGAGCCCGGTGCCGATGCGGCTCCTGCCGGGGTTGGCCATGGTGGTGAAGGTGGTGCTGGCGCGCCGGGTCTGCCCGCCCGCGCCGACGGCGGTGACGGTGGCCGTGTAGCTGCGGCCGTAGGCGAGCTCGGCCGCGGGTACCCAGGAGGTGCCGTCCGGCCGCATCGACCCGGCGACCGCCACGCCCGCGCTGTCCACGAGCCGTACGCCGGCCACCGCGCCGCCGGTCACCGCGGTGCCGATCTCGGTGGTCACCGGGGCGCCGCGGGTGGCGGCTGCCGGCGAAACCGCAAGACTCACCGGTACCAGCGCCGGAGCCGGCTGTGCCTTGGTGTCACCGGCCTTGGTGCCGCCGCTGGACTGGCGTGCCGGGTGGGCATTGCCGGTACAGCTGGCGAGCACGAGCAGCATGGCCACCAGTGCCGTGATCAGCAGAGTCCACCGTCGACGCATCTTCGACCTCACGGGTTGAACAGGTAGTGCTGAGCAGGAACAAGTGCATCCTGGCTCGTTCAGGCGATTCGTGAGGTCTAATCGGATAGGTACCGCTCGGTCGGGTGTATTCGCGTCTTGCCGCTGGCTCTCGTGAGACCCTTCTTGCCCGTGGGGCCCGTCTTACCCTTGAGGCCAGGGCACGATCGGGTAGGCGGCGCGGATCCGGGCCCGCTTCGACGGTGCTGGCCGGGCGAAATACAGCAGGTCGAACTCGGAGTCCTGGCACTGGACAGCCGGCCCGAGCCGCCGGTCGGCCGAGTCGTCGAAGATCAACACGTTCCCGGCCCCGGCGAGCGCGGGCAGCGACGCCAGTACCTGATCGACATTCGCGGCGGTGACCTCGACCAGCGGGTACGGGCCGGCGTACGGCACCCGGCCGGCGGCCGCCCGGGCGGCGTACTCGAACCGCAGGTAGCGGCCGACGCCGTCGGGGAAGTTCAGGTCAGGGTTCATCGTGTCCGCCAGCAGCCACTCCAGCGTCACCGCCAGGTCGGGGTGGCGGGCCTCGAAGTGGCGCAGGTTGCGCTGCCAGTCGGCGAACCGGGTCGGGGACTTGCCGCCCAGTTCCCAGGTGTAGATCAGCGCGTCCGGGTTGAAGGCGAAGGCCAGGCCGTGCCGGCGCAGCCGGTAGCCGAGTTCGGAATCCTCCAGCCCCCAGCCGGTGAATCCCTCGTCGAAGCCGCCCACCGCCAGCAGGTGCTCGCGGCGTACCGACAGGTTGCAGCTGAACGCGTAGTGCCAGCAGGTCGCCAGGTTGTTCAGGTTGTCCGAGGTGCGGTCCAGCGTGAACAGGCGTACGTCGCGAATCTGCGAGAGGGCGGGCAGCCGGGCGAAGGACCAGTCCCGGAGGAACAGCGCCTGATCGGCCTCGTCCGGCCGGATCCGGCCGCGCGGACCCAGTACGACGAGGTCCGGCGAGTGCTCGTGGTAGCGCAGGTGTTCGGCGAGGAGGCCGGCCGGGAAGACGTGGTCGGGGTCGATCAGGACCACGAGCTCGCCGGTGGCCTGCTGGACGCCGGTGTTGCGGGCCGCGGAGCGACCCGAGGCGGCGGTACGCGGCTTGAAGACGTAGTTCAGGTCGAGTCCGTGCGCATGGCGCTCGACCAGCGCGCCGGTACCGTCGGTGGAGCCATCGTCGACCACGACGACTTCCAGCGCGTCGCCGTCGTCGAGCCGCTGGCGGCGCAGGGCGGACAGGCAGCGGGCCAGCGCCTCGCCCGCGTTGTACGCCGGCAGTACAACACTCACCTTCATCGGTACCGTTTCTACCGGATCGGCGCCGACTCGGCAGACTGAGTGTCGGCTGGCTCGGCGACCGGGAACGCCACCTTGGTACCCGCCACCACCGGCCAGACCTCGCACGGCCGTAGCGGTACGCCCAGCCGTACGAGGGTGAGCCCGAGCCACAGCTGCACCCGGGCAACCTGGCGTAGGCCGGCGTAGAGAAGGCGGTAGAGCTGGCACTGGAGGCGCTGGATCGGTTGCAGCGCACGGTATCCAGTGGGATCGACGCGCTTGCCGAAGTGCCGGCCCGGCAGCGTGCGGTACTCCGGGAAGAGCAGGTCGAGCCGGCGTGGTTCGTATACCTTGCGGCGCTGGGCGAGGAGGAAGTCGCGGAGCCGGGGGATGGGCTGGAAGTAGATCCGGGCACCGACAGCGTGCCGGATGCAGTCCGGGCCGTGCCGGCTGATCAGCGCGCGGGACAGGTAGGAGTCGTCGTTGAGCGGGCCACGCTCCAGGCTCAGGTGG
This sequence comes from uncultured Actinomycetota bacterium, assembly GCA_963850915.1. Classification (GTDB taxonomy): domain Bacteria; phylum Actinomycetota; class Actinomycetes; order Mycobacteriales; family Micromonosporaceae; genus CAVTWH01. The sequence goes on along the minus strand of CAWKND010000011.1, from coordinate 267,271 downwards.
CCGGCGACTCGCGGATCGACGGCCGGCTGCTGTTCCGACGCCCGGGGGATGTCGTAGTGCCGGATGGCGAAGGCCCGCCCGCACAGGTGCCGACCGCGGTGGATGACGTCGGGGTGGTAGTCGGCGAAGTTGTAGACCTGTCGCCAGAACCCGGGTTGCCGGTCGTGGTCGGCGGGAACCATTGTCGCCCAAGCGGTCTGGGCCTCCGGGTGGTCGGCCATCGCCTGGACCAGCTCGCGCAGGCAGCCCCGGTCGAGCAGGCAGTCGGCGTCGACCAGGATCAGGTAGTCGGTCGCGGCGGCGACTTCGGCGATCGCGCGCTGCGCCTCGACCAGTCCAGGTGCCGACTCGATGACCCGCAGCGCCGTACTGCCAACGTATCCGGCGAGGTAGTCGGCGACCGCGTCCCGGGTACCGTCGGTGCACCCGTTGAGCGCGACGATGACCTCGGTAGCCACCGGCGTCCCCAGCTCGGTCGGCGGCACCTCGGCCAGCGCCACCTCCACAGAGTGCAGGGTCTGGCGGATGGTCGCCTGCTCGTTGCGCGCGGCGATCCCGATGCTGAGTACCCCCGACCCCGCCATCGCCGTGCCGTTACCCGGCTGCCGAGACGACGCCGTGCACGTACTCCTCGAACTCGGCCACCGAGTCGCCGGTCCACACCATCCCGTGCTCGCGGATGATGAACCAGTTCGTCGACATGCGGCGCATCTCCTGGAAGAACCGGCGCCCGGCGACGAAGTGCCCACCCTCGATCGTGTCGTTGGTGACCAGTTCGCGATAGCGGGCGCCTCGGGTCAACTCCCGGTGGTGGAAGTGCACGATGAGCCTCGGTCGCCGTGCGTGCATGCTCAACAGGCTGCTGAGCATGAGGAACTCCGGCGCGTCCGAGCTGGGCAGCCGGGGACCGTGGTAGGTGATGCCGCGCAGCCCCTCGTCGTACGAGCTGATCAGGTCGAAGTCGTCCGAGGTCATGAGCGTCTTGTCAGTGACCGTCTGCGAGGCGTACCAGTAGCCGTCGTGGGTGAACAGGATCGAGCCGTCGGTGAACGGCGTGCGCTGCCACAGATGATGGTCGTGGTGCAGCCGGGCCAGGGCGGCGATGTCATCGGCGTGCTCGTCGCGCAGTCGCTCGCGCAGCGCCCGGTCGTCCGGGTCGAAGCTCTCGGTCGGCTGGTACTTCACCCGGATCGTCTCGCCGATCGCGTTGACGTAGACGTCCTGCCAGTTGTTGGTCCGGATGCCCCGCTCCAGGTCGAGGTCGTCGGGGAAGATCGCGTTGATGTTCAGCGCCGCACACAGTTGCGGCACAACGACTCTGGCCCGGGCATAGTCCGGGGTGTCCGCGCCGGTGGCGGTGAGCGGGTACGCCGAGATGATGTTGGTTTTGATGCCGGTCGCGGCGAGCGCGGCCAGATAGGCCTGTTCGTCGGCGGACATGGTGAGCGGATTGGTCGGCCCGTAGATGAGGTAACTGATGCCTTCGGTGTGGCGCGCCGGAATCTCGCCGTAGCGCAGCGGCTCGAGGGTGATCCCGTAGTCGGCGCGCAGCGCGCGCTGCGCCGGCCGGATCACTTCACGCAGCGTCCAGTCGCCGTGCGGCGACTCCGGATTGACGACGTAGTAGCAGTGCAGTTCAGAAACGCTTCTCTTGTACCGATAGTCGTAGGACTGTGGGCTCGCCGTAGAAGTCATCCCCGTGACCACCCGGCCACTCTACATTGATCATCGTCTCCACACTGCCCCGTCCGCCGGTACCCGAACCGTCCACAGTGGAGCGTCCAGTCGTGGCCCCGCTGTCCAGAGCCCAGCCCGTCCGGTACCCATGCGGGGTCTTTCGCAGCGGTGGCGGCGGTGGCGCGCTGCGGCCCGCACAACCGACCCGTCGCGGCTGGAATGGTTGTGGGATCAGGGAAGCAGGACGGTACGGACGGCGGGGGTCTCTGGTGCTGTCCAGGTCGATTCGACGTCGGCCAGGGGAGCGGTGCGGGTACTGACGGAGATGGCGCCGCTCTCGATCTCGTCAACCAGCGACGGCAGTTCGGCGAGGTAGGCGCGGGTGGAGACGGCGCCCTGCCCGTTGCCCTGGAGGCGGAAGTTGGCTGAGCGCAGGGCAACCGACGGCAGTTCAATGGTCGGGCCGGCCATCGAGCCGATCTGGATCCAGTTGAGTTCGCGGCTGCGGTCCGCGCGACCGCGCAGCAGCGCCATGATCGCGGCGGCCGCCGGAGCGCCCCAGAGGTAGTCGATGACGATGTCGACCTCGGCCGCGCTCTCGGCGAGTGCCGCAGCGGTCGCGGCCGGGTCGGCGGTCAGCGCGACCGTCCCGTCCGCACCCATGGCAGGCAGCGCCGCCAGGCGGGTCGCGTCCCGGCCGGCACCGATGACCCGGCCGGCGCCCAGGCGCTTGGCGACCTGGATGGCCAGCTGCCCGGCGTTCCCGGTGGCGCCGAGGATCAGCACGGACTGGCCCGGCTGCAGGGGTACCCGGCGGCGCAGCGCCACCCAGGAGGACATCGCCGGGTTCATCGTCGCGGCGATCCGGACCGGATCCACCCCGGCGGGGAGCTCGATGGTGCGCCTGATGTCGACGAGTGCCTTGTCGGCCATGGATCCGGGCGCGTCGTCCGGGGCGACGAAGTAGACCAGCCGCCCATCCGCCAGCCGGCCCACGCCGTCGATGCCCGGGACCATCGGGAGTACGCCGGTGGAGGTGTAGTGCGAACCGGCGGCGCCGCTGCGTACCCGCGGGTGCAGCCCGGCCGCGACGACGTCGACCAGCGCCTCGTCTTCGCCGGTCGGCTGCGGTACCGGGAAGGAGTCGTACCGGGGCGGCCGGTCGAACGAGTGGACCACGGCGGCGTGCATGGCTCTCCTCTGGTGGCAAGTTAGTACGTGACACGAACTAATGTAGTTGGTCTCACGTACCATTTCAAGTAGGCTGGCGGGGTGCCGCAGCCCACCGCGAGCGATGAACCCGACAGTGACAGCGACCTCGTCGATGCCCTTGCCCAGCTGAGCTTCCTGGTCCAGGCGGCGCTCGCCGAGGCCACCGCCGACCATGACCTGTCGATCGTGCAGACGCGGCTGCTGGGGATCCTGCGCGATCGGGAGCCGACGATGAACGAACTCGGCGGCTTCCTCAACCTCGACAAGTCCAGCGTCAGCGGCCTGGTCGACCGGGCCGAGCGACGCGGGCTGGTACGCCGTACCGCCAGCAGCCGGGACCGGCGCGCGGTGCACGTCTCGATCACCGACGCCGGGCGGGAGTTGACCGAGGTGGTCTCGGCGAAGTTCAACCGCCGGATGGCCGCCATCACCGAACCGCTCACCAACACGGAGCGGGCGCGGCTCGCCACCCTCGCCAGCCGCCTGCTGCGCAACGACTCGCGCCCGTAGCGCTCCGCGCCCGGAGGTGATCGGCCGGCCCCCGGTACGGCCACGCCGCCGATCCGTTATCCGTACCCCGGTTCCCGCGTCTACTACGGGCCCATCGGGTAGCCGCGCACTCCACCGCGGTTGCCCGCCCCCCTTGGATGGGCCTGCCGCTGCTGGCGCGCAGCACTTCCACGCAAAGGATCTGACGCTCAATGTCCAGCTATCCAGACCCGTCCAACAGCAGGCCCGTGGCGGCGCGAACCAGATCGCGGCGGATTCCACTCGTGGTGGCGGCGGTACTGATCCCGATCGCCGCGGTACTGGCCGTGGCGCTCCCCTCGCAGGCGGCCAGTACCCCGGCGGCCGGCGGCGTCTACACCCTGGTCCCCGGGGCCAGTGGCAAGTGCATCGAGGTACCCGGCACTTCGACCGCGAACGGCACGCTGTTGACGCAGGCCGCGTGCGTGGCCGGAGCGACCCGCCAGCAGTGGCAGGTGGTGGTCAGCGGCAGCGGGTACGGACTGGTGAATGTCGGCAGCGGCAAGTGCGTTGACGTCCCGTCCGGCGCCGTCACCTCGGGGCTGCAACTGCAGCAGTACAGCTGCGGATCCCCACAGACCAACCGGGAGTGGAGCTTCACCGCGTCCGCCGCGACACCGGGCAAGTTCCGCGTCACCAGCGTCGCCACGAACCTCTGCGTCAGCGACCAGGACGGCTCGACCGCCGGCAATAACCCGATCGTGCAGGAGACCTGCTCAGACATCGCCCGGATGCAGATCTCCTTCAACTACGTCACCGGCTCGACCCAGCTTCCTTGCGACATCTACGCCGCCGGCGGTACGCCCTGTGTGGCCGCGCACAGCACCACCCGGGCGCTGTACGCCGCGTACAACGGCAGCCTGTACCAGGTCCGGCGCGCGTCGGACAACACCACCCGCAACATCGCCCCGCTGACCCCGGGCGGGGTGGCCAACGCCGCCGCGCAGGACTCCTTCTGTTCCGGCACGACCTGCGTCATCACCGTCATCTATGACCAGTCCGGCCGGGGTAACCACCTCACCCAGGCGCCGGCCGGCCACTTCACCGGCCCGGCCGCGGGCGGCGCCGACAACCTCGCGAACGCGACCGCGGCCCCGACGACGGTCAACGGCCAGAAGGCGTACGGCGTGTACGTGGTTCCCGGCGTCGGGTACCGCAACGACAAGACGAACGGCATCGCGACCGGTGACCAGCCGGAGGGGATGTACGCGATCGTCGACGGTACCCACTACAACGGCGGCTGCTGCTTCGACTACGGCAACGCCGAGACAACCGGCAACGACGACGGCAACGGCACCATGGAGGCCATCTACTTCGGCAACAGCACCAACTGGGGCTACGGCGCCGGCAGCGGGCCCTGGGTCATGGCCGACTTCGAGAACGGCATGTTCTCCGGGGTGAACCAGCACTACAACGCCAACGACCCGAGCGTCAGCAACCGGTACCTGACCGCCGTCATCAAGGGCAAGGCGAACAACTGGGCCATCCGGGCCGGCAACGCCCAGTCGGGCAGCCTGTCCACCTTCTACAACGGGGTACGCCCCAACGTTTCGGGGTACAACCCGATGAAGAAGGAGGGCGCCATCATCCTCGGTACCGGTGGGGACAACAGCATCAAGGCCGCCGGTACCTTCTACGAAGGGGTGATGACCTCCGGTTACCCGTCGGACGCCACCGAGAACGCGGTGCAGGCGAACATCGTCGCCGCCGGCTATCGGTAGACCGGCCACAGGCAGAGCGAACCGTCCCTGGTACCCGCCGGGGGCGGTTCGCCGCTGTTCGCCGCCGGACCCGACATGTACGTGCCGGATGGCGCTTGGCCCGGTTTCCGACTTGACGTCCGGTTCCCCGGTGTGCTGAACCCGTTGGAACTGGCGCCGGGGTGCGTGCTAGGGTTTCACCCGTTGTCAGTGAGCGCCGCTAGCTCAATTGGCAGAGCAGCGGACTCTTAATCCGCGGGTTCGGGGTTCAAGTCCCTGGCGGCGCACCCGTTCTGACCAGCCCGTATAGCCTTCCGGCTATACGGGCTGGATCTTTGTGGGGCATGTGTGAGGCACTTCTGAGGCACGTTGGTCGTCGCCTTGCCTGCTGCTCGTTCGCTTCGGGTGGGCCAGGTGTGCGGCAGGTGCTCTGCGCTGCGGTCGTTCCTCAGGTTTGGCCGTAGTCGGCTGCGGAGGTGTGCGTCGATGTGTGGGTCACGGGTGCGTTGTAGTTGGGCGACAGCGTTCCCCGGGCAGCGGCGATGATCATGTCAGCTGTGGTTTGGGTGGCCTGATCACCGAACACCGCGAGTCAACCCAACCGGGTGCAGTCCCTTTCGACTATGTGCCAACGATGCGTAGATACGCTCGCCAGGTTTGTCATTGGTCGTGGGCAACAAGCGGATTGGGCTCACGTCAATCGTCGATCAGACACCAGGGCGGAACGCGCTCAGCCCCGACGGGAGCCACTGGGCGCTGGACGGCGCAGACTGTCGACGAGCAAGGACGGGCGGGCCGGGACACGTGCCCGACCCGCCCGGCTGTGTGCGTGTTGTTAGACGCGGCTGCCGCGTCGGCCGCCGACGCCAGCGACCAGGGCGACACCGATCGCGGCGAGGACAACCTGGATGAGGTGCTCGATCCAGTTGATGCCGGAGGTGTGGGCCACGCCGAGCGCGGACGCGATCAGGAACCCGACGAACGCGGCGACGATACCGATGACGATGGTCAGCCAGATGCTCATGTTCTGCCGGCCGGGAACCACCAGCCGGCCGAGCGCGCCGATGATCGCACCGATGATGATTGTCCAGATGATGACGGCGATGGTGATGTGCATAAGTGCCACCTTGGTCGGGGGATTTTGGGGACGACTTCAGACCCTGTCATTCCCTCATCGGCACTGTTCAAAACACGTGCGACCAGGCTCTGTTTCCGGCTCGGCAACAGATCGCGACTTCCGACAGCGTGGCGCGACGGTCGGAACTGTGACGGTTGCCTTGTGCGGCAAGGCCCCTATCGGGACACGTCTGCTCGGCCCGGCGGCAGCAAGCACCGGCCCGGGCCGTAGTCGACAGATCAATCCAAAGGCAGCAAGGCCAGTTGGACGCGGGTCAGGCCACGACCCAGGGGCAGCACCTGATGATCCTCACAGTTGGACCAGATCTGCCGCTAGCTCAACCCCCGGTGGATTCAAGCGTCATTTCGGGTCTGTGGGTGGCTGCTGTGCGTCGCGCTCGTAGCGCTGGTTGAGGATGAGGGCTTCGTGGAGTTGGTCTTCGAGGATGACGATGCGGCAGGCGGCGTCGACCGGGGTGCCTTGGTCGGCTATCTCCCGGACTCGGGCGGCCAGGCGCAGTTGGTAGCGGGAGTAGCGGCGGTGTCCGCCCTCGGAGCGGGTCGCGTCAAACAGGTTGGCCGCCTCCACCGCGCGGAGAAACGCCTGGCTGACGCCGATCATGTCGGCGGCTCGGCCCATGGTGTAGGCGGGATAGTCCTCGTCGTCGAGTCTCCCGGCCGCAGCCGTTGGATCTGTGCTCAAGTCCGCCTTTCCGGTGAGATAGGTCGAGGGTCCCGGCGCCTACAGGCGCCGGGACCCTGAAGAGAGTTTCGAACACATACCATCGCCGGCTGCAGTGCCGGCTTACCGTCTTCCCGACCAGCAACTGCTGGTGTTGCCGGGTGTACGTGTGGATTTGACCGGGGACCACCTTCCATCCTGGGCCAGCACCCACCGGCCATACCGCGCCGGCGGGGATCCGATGGCACCTACTCCTCTCGCAACGAACTAACCAACTACCTGTCAACCTGCGGTACTGCAACGGCCCGACGCGCAGGCCGTTCTCCGGGTGCCGTCGCGAAGCCCTGCCACGTTCCTGGCCTCGCAACCATGGGCCTACCCGGGTGTCGCGTGATGCGGTGTCTCCTTGCCGAACCTGGTACTGATCGTGCGTCGTGCTGCACTGCGGCGACCACGTGCGGCCACCTCGCCCGGGGGACTGTCGCGAAGCCCTCGATCCCGTACTCGGCCTCGCGACCCGGTCAACCCGGGGCACTGCTGGTGCCATGTCGTACCTCATGTGCGCCAGTTCGCCTGCCGCACCTACTACCTGTCTCTGCAACGGCAGCGACGTTACACCCGCACGCCAGCAATGTCTAGCTCCGCCGAAGGAGATTTCTGTTGAGCGTGCCGCGAGCCTTTGCCGTGACTGCACCCAGCCGGGACGAGGCTGGATTTGCCGATAAGCGGCCTGAGGACCGGGCCTCGCCGCCCGGCAGCGCCACGATGCGGCGCCGGTGCCGTCCGCGACCCCGTCGTGCGCCGTCCCAACTCCCCAGGTCTAGTGAAAAATCTGCGGTCGCCAAGGTAGACATGTTGTTCGTGCTTGGATACTGCCTGTGTTTTGCGCAGCTGAAGTTTGAGGGAGGCTAGGTTCCACCGGATCGCACCCCGGGAGGCCCACGTTCGTGGTTACCGGCCAGGTCGATGCGGTCTCCGCATGTTCTGTCCGACTCCGACCGGGCCATGTGGATACGACACCGGCTCACGCCGGCACATGGTGTTGAACCGCCATCCCACGATCCAGGAGGCGGCCGGTGGCGGCGTACCACCGCAGGGCGGTTACCGCGGCCGGTGGCGCAGTGTAGGACGGGCACCTGTTTCCAGGGCCGGGCGCGTAGCTGCGTAGCCGTAGCCGACAGCGGCCAGAACACTCGGATCGACCCGGCCGTAGGCATCCCGCAGAGTCCGTTCGTCGGGAACCCGGTAACGGCCGGTCAGCGGATCGAACGGGCAGCCCAGACAGCTCAGCGCCGCCGGATCCAGGTGGCGGACCCAGTCGGCGATCGCGGTCACCGTGTTGTGTCCGGCCGCGCTGAACGCGCAGACACCGACCGCAAGCAGTGTCGCCAACGTTATCGCCATGCTTGCGCGTTGGTTGTAGGGGCTGTGCGGCGGCCGTGTATCGGCGCGGCGAATTGAACTGCGGCTATTGTCAGGCAGTTGACTGCGATCAGGCCGGTGGTGAAGGCCGCCGCGTGGCGCCAGAGTCCGGTCTGCTCAAACAGCAGACCGACTGCCAGTGGAAGGTCAACGAAGGTCGCGACGCCGAACAGGGCGAGCGTCGCTGCGCCTAGCAGCGCGTATGGCGGGTGTATCGCCGGGATTCGGCCGGTGCGGGTGGCGAGCCGTCTGGCCAGCAGGACAGTTACACCGGCGAGCAGCATGAGGCCGCCGATCGTCGCGGTTTGGTACATGATCGGTGTGCTGTGGCCCCAGACCGCGAGTCCTGAAGCTGTGGCCAGATAGCTGCCGGAGAGCATGAGCAGGGCCCAGCCGATAATCAGCGTTGCGCCCGCGGTGGCTCGGCGTGATGTCAAACCCACCATCGGCCAGTTTCCGCCTTTTAATCCGCGGGTTCGGGGTTCAAGTCCCTGGCGGCGCACCCGTTCTGACCAGCCCGTATAGCCGTCCGGCTATACGGGCTTGATCTTTTGTGGGGCGGGTGTGGGCGCCCCCTTCCGGCGGTGGTGTTCGTGCTGGAGTGGCTGGGGCGCACGGGCTCCGGGTGGGGTCAGGACCGGAACTGCTTGGCACTTCATGATCCACTTTCCAGCTCGGACGCGATCTCGCGCGGTTCTGGCTGGCCCGATCAGTTGGGGAAGCTGGTGCTGAGGCTGGTCGCCTCCCAGGCATCAACGTCCGCGTTGAGTTCCTTCATGGCGTCGCGGAACCAGCTGAGCGCGTCGTCCCCGAGGACCAGCGTCAGCGGCGTGCTGGGGCTTTCGACAGCGGCGATGATCGCCTGCGCCGCCCTGGCCGGGTCGCCAGGCTGGTTGCCGTCCTCACCGGGGTCCTCGTTTCGGCGGGCGCCAACCGTGGCGGCGTAGTCGCTGATCGCCTCGCGAGACTGGACGAGGGAACGCTTGTAGTTGGTACGAAACGCGCCCGGCTCGACGACGACAACGCTGATCCCCAGCTGCTGGACCTCCTTGCGCAGGGAAGCGCTCAATGCCTCAAGTGCGGCCTTGGTGGCCGCGTACAGGCCCGCTCCAATGGGGCAACTGCGCGCCCCGATTGACGAGATGTTCACGATCGTGCCGTTGCGCTGCTCGCGCATCCCGGGCAGTACCGCCTGGATGAGCGCGAGCGGGCCGAAGAAGTTGGTGGCGAACAGCTCGTGAACGCGATCCTGTTCGGCCTCCTCGACGGCCGCGCGGTAGCCATGCCCCGCGTTGTTGACCAGGACGTCGACTGTGCCGAAGCGCTCCCGGGCGGCGCGTACGACAGCTTGGATCTGGGCGTGGTCGGTGACGTCGAGCGGGAGGGTGAGCGCGGTGCCGGGGTAGGACCGAGCGAGGTCCTCGACCGTTGACACGTCACGTGCCGTCACGACGACGTTCTCGCCGCGCTCCAGCGCTGCCGAGGCGAGCGCGCGGCCCAGACCAGTGGAGCAGCCGGTGATGATCCAGGTGGCCATGATGGTTGCCTTTCGCTTCGGATGGCAGGCAAACAGCGGTGGACGACGGGTCTGTAAGGGGCGTGGGAACGGCACGGCGACGACGTGAGGACTACTGCGAGAAGGTGCCCGCGCTGGCTCACCGTCCCACCATGCCGGGATCGCCGGCGCCTAGGGAGATCGCCCTGTCCCTAGCAACGCCGGGGCCATGCTGCCGACGCTCGGGGCGAAGGCCGCGGGCGGCGAACTTGGTGCCTGGGGAGAGGACCTGCTCACTCTCCCCAGGCACCATCCGCGCGCTCGGTCCGTTCTCCTCCCCGGCGGGCCGCGTGGTTATCCAGGCGCCGGCCCGTACGGTCCTGGCAGCGCGGGAATGCGCTCGATCACTTCGGGTGCGGGAGTTCGCCCCGGGCCTTGGCCTGATCGGCGCCAGTAACTGGCGAGGTGAACATGACGAGGTTGTTCGCGTCGTCACCGGGAAGCGCGACCCGGCACTCCACGACCTTGCCGTTCTCCCAGCGCATCATGTAGATGACGTCCACGTTCAGGACGTCGTACGGCGACGTCGCATTCGGGTCTCCACCGGGGCGTACCCCGTGCGTGTGGCTCGCGTCGACGGTCCAGCCAGTCTCATTGTTGATGAGCGTGGCGAAGGAGTTCATCTCGTAGTCGGCGGTGACGGACTGGAACCACTGCACCATGTCCAGAATGGCGCTGAGCCCGTAATGCCAGCCCGACTTGGTGTGGTGGCTGGCGACCTGGAACTTGGCGTCCTCCGCCCAGACCTGGCGGATCTTGTCCATGTCCCCGCTGAACAGCGCCTCGTGCGCTGCGACGATCGATTCTCCGGTGAGCTCGGACATGTTGATTATCCCTTCTTTCGCCCTGAGGTACCCTCATTAGTAATTCTCCCAGGGGAAAGGCGGCTGTTGAAGAATGCCGAGCAGCCGGCCGACGCTCCGTTAAGTGATGTGCCCGACTCCTGGTATTTGACGGAGCGGCATCGTACTTCGTCAATTAAATTCTGCTTGTTTGCCAGGGGCCCTATTGCGCCGCCCAGCTCGATATGTGTGACGGAAAAGGGGAAGGCTGCAACGACCGTTGCAGCCTTCCCCTTTCGGCGCTGGAGTCAGTTGAAGTTCTCCGCCTCGGCACCTGCCCCGCCGGGAGGCTGGGACGTGGCCGTCGCCTGGGCGATGATTTCCGGCTGAGCGCTGGCCCGCCGCCCGACGAGTGCCGCGTTGAGCACGGCGACCACCAGACCGAGTGCGCCGATACCGAGTACCACGCCCAAGCCCGCCCGGTATCCGGCGAGCTGGCTGGCGGTACTCGAGCTGGTGCCCGTTTCGGCCGTTACCACCGCCGTGACCACGGCCAGGCCTATCGCCGCGCCGATCTGGATGGAGGCATTGACCAGGCCGGCCGCGAGGCCCTGCTCACTCGGGTCTACGTGACTTGTGGCGAGGATGTTGATGCATGGGAAGGCCGTCACGAAGCTCAGACCGATCAGCAGTACCGTCGGCAGGATCACGGCCGCATAGCTGGCGTTGTCGCCGATCCGCAGGATGTTGATGTACCCCGCCACGAGCACGCAGAACCCTGCCACCATGATGCGGGCCGGCCCGAACCGGCCGATCACCGCGCCCATCCGGGGTGCCAGCAGTACCACGAGACAGCCACAGGGCAGGATTGCCAACGCCGTCTCCAGCGCTGACCAGCCGAGCAGCCGCTGCAGGTACAGCACGAGGATGAACTGGTAGCCCATGTAGGAGCCCTGGTAGATGAACCCGGCCAGGTTGCTGCCCAGCACGCTGCGGTTACGGAAGATACCCAGCCGCAGCAGCGGATTGGCTGTGCGCTGTTCGATGGCGACGAACACCGCGAGCAGGACCGCGGACACGACAAACGAAAGGATGGTGCGCAGGCTGCCCCAGCCGACGGTCATTGCCGTGGTGAGCGTGTACACCAGCAGGAGCAGGCTCGCGGTCACCGTGACCGCGCCGGCCACATCGAACCCTTCGCCCGGCCGCCTGGTCCGGGCGCTGCGCGGCACCAGGATCAGCCCGCCGACCAGCGCGGCGAGTGCCAACGGAGCCGGGAACAGGAACGTCGCGCGCCAGCTCCACTCGGTGAGCAGCCCGCTGAGTACCAGGCCGAGCGAGAACCCAGCTGCGGCGCAGCCGGTGTAGATGCTGAGGGCCCGGTTGCGCGCCGGGCCCTCAGCAAAGGTTGTGGTGATGATGGACATGCCGGCAGGCGCGGTGAACGCGGCCGCGAAACCCTTGATGAACCTCGCGATGATCACCAGCAGCCCCGTGTTGACCACGCCACCCATGACCGTCGCGAGGGCAAATAAACCCAGCGAGGCCAGGAACACCTCGCGGCGCCCGAGCAGGTCGGCGGCCCGGCCGCCGAGCAGCAGGAAGCCGCCGTAGCCCAGCACGTAAGCGCTGACCACCCACTGTAGGGCGGGCGTGGAAAGCCCCAGGTCCGTCCGGAGCGAAGGCAGCGCCACCCCGACCATTGATACATCCATGGAATCGAGGAACAGCGCGGCGCAGAGGACAGCGAGCAGCATCCTCACCCGGGGGCTCCAGATCTCGCTACCGCTTCGCTCGAAAGGTTGTGCAGTCATGCAACCTGCCTGCCAATCAGTTGTTGGGATGGGTTAACCGGCGGCAACCCCGAGAACGTCCGCGACGAGGTCGACCTGCGCAGGGTCGGACGTCGTGGCGGGCATGAGTACCAGTTCGTCGCAGCCGGCTGCGGCATAGGCCGCGACCGTCTTGTGGAGTGCCTCTTCGCCGACGGTCGTCAGCTGTACCGAGTAGTCGACAAAGCCCTCGGGAAGGCCCCGGTAGAACCGGCGCAGATGCTGCTCGGCGCGGTCGGCCGCGTCGTCACCGAGCCCGAAGTACTGGACGCACACGAACCGGGGCGCGCCCGGCCGGTCCGCCTCTCGCCAGGCTTGGCGCACCTTGGCGGCAGACTCGGCAAAGCCATCTGGCGGCATGTTCCCGGCGAGCCAGCCGTCATATTCGGCCGCTCGCCGAAATGCCGCGTCCGAGTGGCCGCCGGTGATGACGGCGGGTCCGCCACCCGGAATCGCAGGTCCAATCACGACACCGTCAGGCCCGGGCTCCCCCGACCAGATCCGGCGCATGCCGGCGATCGTGGTCTCCATCCGTTCGCGTTGGCCGACAGTCGACGTCGTAGACGCGCGGTAGTCGAAAGAAGCGCCGAGTCCGACGCCGAGCACGAACCGCCCCTCCGACAACCGGTCAACGGTGGCGATCTGCTGGGCCAGCTCCGCGACATTGGCCCGGCGCGGCACGATCAGCACCGTGGTCATCAGCTTGATGCGTTCGGTCACGGACGCGATCGCGGCCAGTGCCGTCAGCGGGTCGAGGCTGTGGTTCAGCCGGTCGACCGCGGCCACGGTGGTGAACCCACGCTGCTCGGCCCGGCGGCCCCACTCGATGACGTCACGTGAGGTCGCCCCGAGTATCCCTGTCGGAATTCCAATACCGATGTCCACTCTGACTCCTTCCTTCGCCTAGCCGGCAGCCGTGATGGACTGCGAGTGCCGGAACACGTTGAGCGGGTCGTACTGCGCCTTGATCTGCTGGAGCCGCGGGTAGTTGGCGCCGTAGTACAAGGTCTGCCAGGAGACGCCGGACTGGTTCTGCTGCGGATCGACGATGTCCGGGTCCGGCGTGCTGACATAGCAGCCGTCGGTCTGTTCGTTCCGGACCGGGTACCCACCGGTATCGGGGAAAAGCCCGCTGTAGACATCGCGGAGCCAGCCGATGTTGGCCGCGTCGCCGGCGCTGCTCGGCCAGAACGACTGGACCTGTGCCACGAACGCGGAGTCCCGGTGACCCCAAGCGGTGGCAGCCGCCGGGACGGCGTTGACCTGGCCGCCGACGAAGCCCGGCAACGCCACCATCGCGTTCGGATTCCCGAAATCGTCCCGGGTGAGCTGGCGGTAGAGGTGCGCCGCCTGTGGCTCGGTTATCGACTGGCGGAAGAACGCGGATTTCACCGCCGCGCGCAGGGTCGGATTGTTGAACGCCGGCTGGCTGGTGGCCACCAACTCGGTCGCGGCCAGCCAGGGCATCGTGTTCGGGTAGACCAGATCCGGCAGCGGGGGGCGCGCACCGCCTGCGCGGGGCACAGCGTCGACGCCCTTCGTGACTGCCGCCAGGAAGTCACCGTGCAGCTCACGGGCACCCTCAGCGGCGGCGTCCGTCTGGGCCAGCACCATCACGCTGCCTGCGGCCTTGTGGTTGAGCAAAACGAAACCAGCGACCCGCCGGTACGGGTCGTCGGGCGATGCGTGCTGCTGCTGAAAGTCACCGTAGTTGAGCGTCAGCTGGGTGAACCCGTCCTGATCCAGTTCACTCCACGGCAGCGCGACGACGCTGAAGAAGACCTCGCCCGGCGGCCGGACGAGCGCCTCTTCCGGCTGGTCGCCGGCTGCCGTCGGTGACCGGAACCAGAACTTCGTGACCACCCCGAAGTTCCCGCCGCCACCGCCGGTGTGCGCCCACCACAGGTCGTGGTGGGGGTCGGCCGGGTCACGGCTGGCCACCACGGCCCGAGCACGACCGTCAGCGTCGACCACGACAACCTCGACAGCCTCGATGTGGTCGGCGACGACCCCGTGCGCCCGGGACAGGAACCCGTATCCGCCCCCGATCGCATGGCCCGCGATACCTGTCGAGATGCCGGTACCACCGGGCAGCGTCACGCCCCAGTTCTTGTACAAGGTCTCGTAGAGACTCAGGAGCTGGGCGCCTGCGCCGACGGCGAACGCCCGACGCTCCGGGTCGTAGGACACCGCCGACAGCGAGGATGTGTCGATGATGGCCCGAACCTCGGGGTGGTAAGCGAAGTCGGCGAAGCAGTGCCCGCCGGAGACCACCGAGAGCCGGCGACCCGCCGCCACCGCCTCCGACACAGCACGCACCGTCTGGTCGGTGGAGGTCACCAGGGCTACGTACTCGGGACTGCTGGTGAACCGCCGGTTGTGCCCGGCGGTGAGCCCGGGGTAGCGCACGTCCCCGGGCCTGATCACCGTCATCCCGTCAGGTTCGACCGCCGGGCGGGCAGCCGACGTGCTCACTGGGACTCCTGCGCGGGGAACTGGGAGAACGCCCCGAACTGCAGGATCGTCGGCGCCGCCAGGGCGCTGTAGGTGGCGGACATCCGCGCGGCCAGCGTTGCCGCGTCCGGCGAATCGGCCAGGGCGGCGTCGAAGACCCGGAGGTACTCGCGGGTGAAGGACAACTGCTCCGCCGCGTCGTCGGACCGGCCGGGCGCCTTGTGCCCGGCGATGATGGTGTCGACGTCCAGCGCCGCGAGGGTGTCGAGACCGGCCCGCCACGCAGCACGCTTCGCGGCGTCGGTCTCCGCCGTGCCGACGTGGGTGCCGTTGTAGATGAGGTCGCCGACGATCGCCGTGCGTACCGAGGGCAGGTGCACGACGGTTTGCTCACCGCAGTCACCCTGGGCGAATCCCAACAGGCGCAGCTCGTGGTCACCCAGCAGCAGCCGCGCGCCCTCCAGCGCGGTAGGCAGCGCCGGCTCAGTGGCCACGTCGTCGCCGAACATGTCGGTCCACCCGGAGTACATGCCTTGCGAGTCGGCGATGTTCTTGGCCACCGCGCCCCTCGCGTACACGGGCGTGCCGGGGAAGCGATCGAGGACGGCAGGCGCGCCCAGGTAGTGGTCGGGGTGCTGATGCGTCACCACGATCGCGCTCAGGCTGGTCGTCCGCTCCGCGACCCACTCCGCGAGCCGGCGGCCCTGCGACAGCGTGAGCTGGGCGTCCACAAGCACCGCCGAGTCACCCCCGCGTACCAGCGTCGATGTCACGTAGAAGTTCGATTCCGCGCCGATGAAAACGTCGACGGACAGCGCTTCGGTCCTAGGCATTTGCCCTCCTTGGGAATTCGCGGGCGGCCTGGGCGCGCGTCTTCTATCGCGCCAGACCGGTCGCCGCGGATTGAGTGGGTACTTGCACGGAAAGGAACTGGATAATGGCCAGGCATTGAGTGTTGACGGTCTGGCGGCGCTCAATGTTCCGGGTCTCTGCCCAGACATGGCGCATTCAGGCTCATCACAACCCCTTTCGCATGCGCTGCACTTGACTCTCGGGCAAACGAGTAGGCGGGTCAACGAATAGCGGGAGACACGCGAGATGCCGTTGGATCAATTTGGGTTCATCGTTAAGTCGGAGTGCCGACCCGGAAGTAGCAGCGCCCGCCGAGCCGGCGAAGACGCTCTTTCTGGGACATCTAGACACTGTCGCGTCGGCTCCCGCCGGACAAGGCCGCCGTGTTCGTAGTAGTGACAGGGCAACCCTGGCGCCGGACCGACCTGTCAGACTGATGTGATGGCGAACGGTCTGGGGGAGTTCCTACGGGCGCGGCGCGCGCGCGTGCGACCCGACAGTGTCGGCCTGCCATCCGGAACCGGGACGCGCCGGACGCCGGGGCTGCGACGCGAAGAGATCGCGGCGCTCGCGGGCCTGTCCATCGACTACTACATCCGGCTTGAGCAGGGCAAAGAGAGCAATCCCAGCGGTGCGATCCTTGACGGGCTGGCCCGCGCACTCCGCCTCAACGAGGAGGAGCACGCCCATCTGTACGCGCTCGCGAACCACATGGCGGGCCGTATCGCTCGGCGCCTGCCGCAGTCCAGTCGAGTCGTCCGGCCGGAGATCCAGCAGCTCCTGGAGGCGGTACGGCCGTGCCCCGCGTACGTACTTACGCGCACCAGCGACGTGCTTGCCGCCAACCCGGAGAGCCTCGCCCTGTTCGTCGGCTTGACGGACTGGCCGCCGGAGCGGCGGAACACGATCCGGTACACGTACCTCCACCCGGCGGCCAGGCACCTGTTCGCCGCCTGGAATCGCTCCGCGGAGACCACCGCCGCCCACCTCCGCTCGCTCGCCGCCGACTCGCCCAACGACCCGGACGTGGCCGCCCTGATCGCGGAGCTGCTCGAGGGCAGCCCCGAGTTCGCCCGGATCTGGCAGTTGCACGATGTACGGCAGCGGCGCGGGGAGGCCAAGTCATTCCGCCATCCGGAGATCGGCGACTTCACCCTGACCTACGAGGTGCTCTATCTGACCGACGGCCAGCGGATGACCGTGTACCAGGCCAAGCCAGGCACCCGCGATCACGACGCACTGGCGCTGCTCTCCATGATCGCCATCGGCGACGAGCCGCTGACCCCTGCTCCAGAGCGATAGGCACCGACGGCCCGCCGACGGAAATGCCCGCCGGCGGGCCGTCGCCGTGGCGCTGGACGGCGCCGGCTGGAAACCGGCCGCCTGGCGGGAGCCCACCGCCGGCGGCCGGGATCAGCGGCCGATCAGCTTCATATCCTGGGCTGAGTGTGGGGTACCGGCGGGTGGGGTCAGGTCGTCGAGCTTGCTGACCTGCTCCGGGGTGAGCTCGATACCTTCGGCAGCGATGTTCTCCTCGAGCCTGGAGACCCGCTTGGTGCCGGGAATCGGAGCGATGTCGTCGCCCTTGGCCAGCAGCCAGGCCAGAGCCAGCTGCGCCGGCGTTGCGCCGGCCTCGGCGGCAATCGCCTCGATCTCGTCGGCGATCCGCAGGTTGTGCTGAAAGTTAGGCCCGGTGAAGCGCGGGTTGTTCTTGCGCCAGTCGGTGTCGTTGAACTGCTCGGTGGAGCGGATCCGCCCGGTGAGGAAGCCGTGGCCCAGCGGCGAGAAGGGCACGAAGCCGATGCCCAACTCCCGGGTAACCGGCAGCACGTCGAGCTCGGGATCACGGGTCCACAGCGAGTACTCGGACTGCAGTGCCGCGATCGGGTGGACGGCGTGAGCGCGACGGATCGTGGCCGGCCCGGCCGCTGACAGGCCGATATGGCGGACCTTGCCCTGGGCGACCAGGTCGGCTACCGCGCCGATCGTGTCCTCGATAGGCGTGTTGGGGTCGACGCGGTGCTGGTAGTACAGGTCGATGTGGTCGGTACCCAGCCGCTGCAGCGAGCCCTCGACCGCGACGCGGATGTTCGCTGGGCTGCTGTCCAGGCCGAAACCACCGCTGGCGTGCGAGAAGCGGCCGAACTTGGTGGCCAGTACGACCTCGTCGCGACGGCCCTTGACGGCCCGGCCGACGAGTTCCTCGTTGATGAAGGGCCCGTAGGTCTGAGCGGTGTCGATCAGGGTGACGCCCAACTCCAGCGCACGGTGGATGGTGCGGACGGACTCGGCGTCATCCGTGCCCGCACCTGTGTAGGCGGATGACATCCCCATGGCGCCCAGGCCGATGCGGGACACGTCCAGATCACCGAGTTTGATGTGCTTCATCGTGATGTGCTCCGTCTTGTTGCGGTAAGCGCAAGTCTCTAGGACAAGCGGACAGCCGACTCCGGATTTCCGGGTGACAGGGGTCCTGGCCTGGCAAGGGGTCCTGGCCTGGCCGGACGCGGCCACGAAGACCCACATACCACAGCAATGCACTTGCTCTCCGGGCATCACCTGCCTAAACAGACTACGGGTACGTCCTGTAGGTTGCCGCGCGCGCTCGCGATGAAGAAGACCGTCTCGTACCTAGCAACAGCGCTACCAGGAACACGCCACCGATCAGCTAACGAAAAGCGGCCACCGAGCTTACGTAAATCACTGCGCTTGGCAATACCACCTTGCCGTCATTGTGGTAGCCCCCTGATGATCTGCAGTAAGTCTCGATGATCTGTCGCGGGGCACAGATCCTGTTCGCGGGCAAAGACGTGGACCAACGGCAGCACCCTACCGTCATTTCCGGACCGTCATTGCCAGACGATCAAAGCGAGCGATATACGGACGAGGAGCTGACGCTTTGACTGGTCGAATCGAAATCGACGATGTCGTCCACGAAGTCAACGGCGGGTGGTACCCGGCAAAGATCCTGGCTGTGACCGGATGACCACACGGATCGCCCGAGGCGTGATCACCGAGCCGTCGGCGGCGCAGTTCGGGCACGCGCGAGAGCTGCCCGCTGATCCTTTGTGGTACAAGAAATCGGTCTTCTATGAAGTCCTGATCCAGTCCTATCTCGACTCCGATGCCGACGGCGTCGGCGACCTGCGGGGCCTCGCCGAGCGGCTCGACTACCTGGCCTGGCTCGGGGTGGACTGCCTGTGGCTGCCGCCGTTCTACTCCTCACCGCTACGCGACGGCGGGTACGACGTGAGCGACTTCCGCAGGATCCAGCAGCAGTACGGCACCATCGAGGACTTCGTCTTCCTGCTCGAGGAGGCGCACAGGCGCGGTCTGCGGGTCATTACCGACATGGTTATGAACCACACCAGCGATCAGCATCCGTGGTTCCAGGAGTCACGGCAGAACCCGGATGGGCCGTACGGGGACTTCTACGTCTGGCGAGACGATGACAAAGGCTACAAGGACGCCCGGGTCATCTTCGTTGACACCGAGACATCCAACTGGACCTACGACCCGGTGCGCGGCCAGTACTACTGGCACCGGTTCTTCGCCCACCAGCCCGACCTCAACTACGACAACCCCGCTGTCCGCGAGGCCATGCACGACGTACTCCGGTTCTGGCTCGACCTCGGCGTCGACGGGCTGCGACTCGACGCCGTCCCCTACCTGTTCGAGCGCGAAGGCACCATCTGCGAGAACCTGCCGGAAACCCACGAATTCCTGAGACTCACCAGGCAGATCATCGATCGCGAGTACCCGGGACGAGTGCTGCTGGCCGAGGCGAACCAGTGGCCGACCGACGTTGTGGAGTACTTCGGTGACCAGGCGACCGGCGGTGACGAGTGCCACATGGCGTTCCACTTCCCAGTCATGCCACGGCTTTTCATGGCAGTCCGCCGGGAGGAGCGGCATCCGATCTCTGAGATCATGGCGCAGACTCCAGCGATTCCGGACCACGCGCAGTGGGGGATCTTCCTGCGCAACCATGACGAGCTCACCCTCGAGATGGTCACCGACGAGGAACGCGACTACATGTACGCGGAGTACGCCAAGGACCCCCGGATGAAAGCCAACGTCGGCATCCGCCGTCGCCTGGCATCCCTGCTGGACAACGATCGCAGTCAACTGGAGCTGTTCACCGCGCTGCTGCTGTCGCTACCGGGCTCGCCCTTCCTGTACTACGGCGACGAAATCGGCATGGGCGACAACATCTGGCTCGGCGACCGCGACAGCGTCCGTACGCCGATGCAGTGGAGCCCGGACCGCAACGCGGGATTCTCGTCGGCGGACCCGGGCCGCCTGTACCTTCCCGTGATCATGGATCCGGTGCACGGATTCCAGGCCATCAACGTGGAGGCCCAGCTCAAGAGTCGGGGCTCGCTGCTGCGTTGGATCAGGGACCTGATCCAGGTCCGGCGCCGTCACCCCGCCCTCAGCCTGGGCTCCTTTACGGAGCTGACCTGCGTCAACCCCAGCGTGTTCGCCTTCACCCGCCACTATCGCGGGCCGGACGGTACGAACGATGCTGTGGTCTGCGTCTACAACCTCTCCCGGTACCCGCAGGCCTTCGAACTGGAAATGCCGGCATTTGCCGCCGGGTGCGAACCCGCGGAGCTGGCCGGCGGTGCCCGCTTCCACCCCGTCGAAGAGGTGCCGTACCGGCTGACCCTTCCTGGCCGTGGGTTCTACTGGCTGCTCCTCCCAGCCGAACCAACCGCCGCCGAGGGACCAGGCCTGCCAGCCACCGACGCACGGCTATCCCATGACACCGATCGGCGCGAGGCCGCCCTGGCAGAGCGAGGGCCCGTCTGATGGATGCGTTGATCGGGTGGCTGGGGCAGGAACTGGCCGCCTGGCTGCCGACACGCCGCTGGTTCGCCGGCCACGGCCGCGAGGTGGCCCGGGCAGAGATCGCCCACGTCATACCGCTCACCGGCGCCGCGAGTGGCGACCACCCCCTGGGGTTCATCGCGTTCGCGCAGGTGACGTTCGCCGACGGCGGAGCGCCCGAGTGCTACCAGGTACCGGTGGGTGCCCGCCCGTCACTGCCGGCCAACCTGGCGGCAGCGATCATCGGCGAAGCCGGCAACCTGGTGGTCTACGACGCTCTCGGCGACCCGGAACTCGTCGCGGCGCTGCTGAGGCTCGGCGACCGCGCCGGCCAGCAGGGCCCACCAACCCGGCCGGTTCCGCACATCAGGAGTATCGGCGGCGAGCAGTCCAACACCTCGGTAGTTGTCGGGGAGCGGTATCTCCTGAAGGCCTTCCGACGCATCGAGGCGGGCGTCAATCCGGAGGCGGAGCTGCAGGACGCACTCGCCCGAGCCGGGTCGCGCCACGTCGCGCCGTTCGTGCGGGCGATCGAGGCCCAGCTCAACGGAGCTCCGGTCACCCTGGCCACCGTGCACGGGTACGTGCCGGACGCGACAGACGGCTGGGCGAGAGCGCAGGCAAGCTTGCGGAGTCTCGATGCCGGTGGGCCGCGGCCGGACTCTGCGACGGCGCGCGACGATTTCGCTGCGGAGGCGTACCGGCTCGGTAGCTCGGTCGCCGGCGTACATGCCGACCTCGCCCGCACACTGGGTACCTGGCGCCTGGGCTCAGTGCAGTTGCAGCGCCTCTCCGCCGCGCTGCTCGGCAAGCTGGACGCGGCACTGGCGGTGGTACCGGGACTGGCACCGTACGAGCCGTCGCTGCGCACGGCGTTCGCCTCCGTACGGGACATGCCGGTCGGGGTGCCGGCTCAGCGCATCCACGGGGACCTGCACCTGGGCCAGGTACTGGGCAGCGCCAACAGTTGGCTGCTCATCGACTTCGAAGGCGAACCCGTCGCCCCGCTGGCCGAACGCCGGGTTCCCCAGTCGCCGCTGCGGGATGTCGCCGGCATGCTGCGCTCCATCGACTACGCCGCCGACCACTGGCTGCGCGACCCTACCGACGGTGCTCCGCCCGACGGCAGCACCCAGCAGATCCAGCAGGCCCAGCAGATCCAGCAGGCCCAGCAGATCCAGCAGGCCCAGCGGGCCCGGCTGGCCCGTGGCTGGGCCGAACGCAGCCAGGCGGCGTTCTGCGCCGGCTACGCCGTCGTCGGCACCGAGGACCCGCGCGCCCACCGCGAACTGCTGCGGATATTCCAGCTGGAGAAGGCCGTGTACGAGGCTGGCTACGAGGTCCAGTTCCGCCCCGGCTGGGTGGACATTCCACTGCGGGCCATTGGCCGCATTCTGGGGAACGAGCCGGCCAGCTGAACCACCTGACCGTCCGTTTTCCCGTCGCGCCACAGAAGCGCCGGCTTACGGACAGCTCGGCAACTCAGCGCGGCCCCGGACCGCTTGCCGCCGGCAGCGTCGTTGGCGGAGCCGGGGGTACGCCAGGCAGCCAGTTGCGCAGCGCGGCGAAACGGTTGCCCGCCGGCGGGTACCAGAGGTACGACCTCGCTGCGATCGGCGAACGCAAGTGCGCGGGCGAGCAACTCCGTACGGCCCGCGCTGGTCGACGAAATCCACGTCATATGCAATTTCCACAGTTCTGCGAGCCGGCCCGCAATGCCGAAATAACGCAATGACAGTAAACTTCTCGCGCACCGCTCCCGGCAAGGTAGCAGTGCCACTTCTACGATAAATTCGTTCTGTCACCCGACCGGATTCGGCCGCATGATTGGGTATCGAAAAGCGGCCGTCAGTGGGGACGGGGAGATAGCACTGCCAAGACTGGACGCGGCGACAGCGACTGTCGCCCTGACTGCCATAATGTGATTTACGCTACATTCCACAGGGGGCTATTGCCAAATCTGGGGTAGCGACGATCGCCAATGAGCCCCCAACTGTACTCAGCCTCACCTGTTCGCGTACGCCCGGAACAGGGTGAGCAGGACACCGCTGTCCACCGCATGGACTCTCGCGGGGAATCACCTGCCCGCGGATTGTCGTGCGCATCCTCGTGGTAAACCCCGGGAATTGCACTCTACGTGCCCGGTGACTCTCCGGCCGAAGATGTCACCGCAACAGCCGGACCCATTTGCCTGCGGCTCGCTGATGCCAGCAGCGCTCCACTGAGCGCACCATACGCACGCGCCATACGGCGTACTAAGGAGACCTCATGAAAGTGCCTCCAATGGAAGCTCCGGAAGACCTGGAGTGCACCAACGATGAACTGGAGGATTTCCTGCAATTGGTCCTTCCCTCTCTCCAGCGCTCCGATCAGCGACGCTGGGCCAGCATTTTCGTGCGCGGCCTCCTCACCGTTCCCGGGCGAAAGGGGATAGCGAAGATCTCCGACCACGTCGCCGGCGGCGGAGCCGAACAGTCGCTGCAACAGTTCCTCAGCCAGAGCACGTGGCGGTGGGATGAGGTACGGCGCGACCTGGCACAGCGGATGTCTGATGCGGAGCCCCGGCTCTGGGTGATCAAGGAGATCGTCTTCCCCAAGAACGGCAACAACTCTGTCGGCGTCGGCCGGCAGTTCGTCGCATCCGAGGGCCGGGTCCTCAACTGCCAGCTCGCGGTGGCCGTGTTCCTTGTCGGGGATGGCTGGAGTTGTCCGGTGAACTGGCGGCTGATGCTCCCGCCCTCCTGGGACCAGGACGCCTCCCGCCGCGGGAAGGCTCATCTCCCGGACGACCAGCGCTCCGTACCACGGTGGCAATCCATCATGGACATGATCGACGAAATGACGGTCGACTGGGGGCTGCATCCACTCCCGGTGGTGGCGGACATGCTGCATCAGCGAGAACTGGACCCACTGGTCCGCGGGCTGGAAGAGCGCGGGATGCAGTACGCGCTCCAGGTGGACCCGAACCAGCGGGCGTTGACCGTACGGACCGGGCGGGGCGCCACGAAGGCCATCTCATTCGCGCAGTTCATCGCCGAGTCGCTGGCTCGGAACGCGATCGTCGCAAACGCGTGGAGCACGCCGCCCAACCGGCCCGGACGCACCCGGCTCATCGCCGCCCGCCTGCCATCGCAGTCGCCGTCTCGCATCGACGGAGACGCGCCCACCGAGATGGTCGCCCGGCCGTCAGTTGAGCGGTACATCGCGACCGAATGGTCACCCACCCGCAACGCACCGCAGGCGGCGTGGGTCACCTCACTGGATCCGCGCAGCCTGCCGGGGCCGATGAGCGACATCGGACTGCACCATCAGGCCGCCGACGATCGGGACGCGTTGCACGACGGCTTGGGCCTTCGCCACTTCGAAGGCCGGTCCTACGTTGGCTGGCATCACTACGTCACGCTCGTCTCGGTCGCGCACGCCTACCGCGTCCAGCAGGGACTGGGGGCTGAGGCCGCCCTTAAAGATCTTGCCAGCGCTGTCGCCTTGAGCGGGAGGGGCTCGCTCGACGGCGATCGAGTGCCGGCCGGAATGGTGCGGCACGCGGCCGGCTGCGACCTCCTCGCCTCGTGAATCCCGACGTCGGGACGGCCGCCCGTGATGCGGTACTGGCACGCCGTATATGCCGGTAATTCGGCGAGTTGGATTGCTGAATTACCTCGACTGATGCCGGTTGGAAAGACGTCCAGGTATGCGCGAAAGGGCGACCCTGGCCGAAAATTGACGCGCAGAGGAGATCCACCGTGAAACACGATCGCGTCCGGCGATGGCTGCGAGCGCTCGGCTCGGCCATCTTGTGCGGCTGCGCACATATAGGCGCGTCTGCTTTCATCCTGCCACCGGCCGAGGCTCTAGCGGAGTGGCCGGTGGAGTCCGGGATCTGGACGCCCGTAGAGCAGTTGGGCGGGCTGGATCGGCGAGCATGGTCGGAGATCGAAACCGTGCTCCGCGAGGCCAGTTCCGAGTGGGAACGGTGCACCTGCGACTGATCGGCCGCCGCCGCGCGGCCAGGGGACGCTTGGCAGCGGCCGACTTAACGAGACGGGACCCGCGACGTCACGCTATTTCGAGGCATTCAATTCGCGGCGTTGACCGGGGCGCCGGGCTGCCAAATAGTTGGTTTAGGCAGAAATACCAAGGCTGAAGGAGAAAATCATGGCGTCAACCGCGTTCTATTCCGGGCGCGACTTCAAGATCGAGCACGACAAGCACGTCAAGGTGAACGGTGCCGATCTGCTGTACACCGTCGTGGGCCACGGCGAGCCTGTCCTGGCCATCCACTGCACGTCTATCGCGGATGGTCTTATCACTCCGCTGCTCACCTTCTACCCGGAACTGCTGGACCAGTACCAGTTCATCAGCTACTACCGGCCGGGCTACAACGGCAGCACACAGGACAAGCAGAACTACACGATCGAGGAAATGGCCGAGCACGGCAAGCAGGTCCTGGACCACGTCGGCGTGGACAAGGCGCATGTGCTGGCGTACTCATTCGGCGGGGTCATCGGTTTCCAGTTCCTCCTCTCCTACCCCGAGCGGGCAGCGAGCGGAGTACTGCTGGAGCCGTACCTGCTGCGCGAGCAGCCGGAGAATGCCAAGCCCAACACTGACGCGATCATGCTGGCCTTCGAGCGGTACGGCGCGGGCGAGAAGTTCCTGGCCGCCACCTCGTACATGGCTGACGTGTGTGGGCCGAGCTACCTGTCCTCCGTCGACGTGACCTGCCCCCTCGATGTGTGGGACTGGGTGGCGTCCACCGCCGACGTGACATTCAAGACCGACTTCCCGGCGCTGGCCAATTGGGGCTTCTCCATGAGCAAGGCCGACGAGCTGGTCCCGAACAAGCCCACCATGCCGATCCTGAGTGTGCTGGGCGAGGACAGCGAGGCGGTCATGCCCGGCTTCCGGGAGGTGCACCGCTTCCTGCTCAACTGGCTGCCGCAGGCGGAGCGGCTCGGTGTGCCCGGCGTCAGCCACGGCCTCCAGCTCATGGACCCGGTCGCGGTCGGCAGCGGTATCCAGTCGTTCCTGCGCCGCCACCCGATCGAGAAGTAGGACGGTTCCCATGTCGGTAGCCGACTTCACGCGTTTCCTGGCAAGGCTCAGTGGCGATACGGACTACCTGGCACGCTACAGCCGCCGCAACGCCGCACAGCTGATCTTCCATGCGCACAACGACGGGTTCACGTTCTCGGCCGGCGACATCAGCGCCGTCGTGGGCACGCTCGAAGCCGCTGTCATCCTGGAAAAGGACGGCGAGGCGATCGACGGGAACAGTTCGTTGTGGCGGTCCATGTGGGGCCGTACGCACCTCGAATACCTCGTGAATGCGGTGGTACGACGACTCAGCAACGAGGAACTCTCGGTACTGACAGCCGCTCTGCCCGGGGAGTCCTGATGGCCGCCGCAGACCTGCTGGACTTCCTGAAGATGCTCAGCGCCGAGCGTGAGCTGCTGAGCAACCTGAACACCAGAACGAAGGACGAGGTATGCGAGACCGCCTCGACCATGGGGTACTTCTTCACCGGCGATGATTTCGACCAGACAATCTGGCCGCTGGAAATGGAATTGGCGAAGAAGCGCGGTGAGGAGTTCGGCCCGAACTTCTCGTTGTGGCACCTCATGTGGGGCCGCTACTACCTGGAGTTCGTGGTCGACGACGTGCTGCCCAGCTTCGCCGACGCCGATCTCGTACGAAGCGCCGGATCGGTCAGCTGATCATGACACGGGCGTTTGATTACATCATCGTCGGAGCCGGTACCGCGGGCTGTGTGCTCGCGCGACGGCTGCTGGAGCGGACTGACGCCACAGTCGCGCTGCTGGAAGCCGGCGGCGACGCGGACCGCGAGGACATCAGTGCGACAGATGTCCTCGCGGTCACCGCGCTGTGGGGCGATCCGGAGCTGACCTGGCCGTACCGCACCGAACCGCAGCCCGGGCTGGGTGGCCGCGCAATAGACCTGCCGCAGGGCCGGGTGGTGGGCGGCTCCGGCTCGATCAACGCGCTGGTCTACGTCCAGGGCCATCCGGCCGACTTCGACCACTGGGAGTGGCTGGGCAACCCCGGATGGGGGTACGCGAACCTGGCTCCCTACTTCCGCGCGGCTGAGCGGTACCCCGGTCAGGCCAGCGGACGCGGCAGCAACGGGCCGCTGCGGGTCAGGCCGTACGGCCCGGCATCCCCGGTCGGCGAGGCGTTCCTGGCGGCGGCTGCGGGATTCGGCTCCGCGGTAGCGGACGGCGAGTACAACGGTGAGCGCCGGGACCGCGGGGCGTTTCTCTACCAGTCAACCCGCGATCCGGCTGACAAGCGGTCGAGCACCAACACCGCCTACCTGCGCCCGGTCATCGACGACCGCAGGCTCACGGTGCTCTCCCGGAGCCAGGTGCACAGCATCGTGATGGCCGGCGACCGGGCGATCGGCGTCCGGTGCGGGCCGGACGGCGAGTTCCTGCGGGCGGACGAGGAGGTCATCGTCGCCGGTGGCGCGCTGTCCTCACCCGCGCTGTTGATGCGCTCCGGTATCGGAGACCCGGACCTGCTCAGCGGCTGGGGCATCACCCCCGTCGTCGCACTACCGGGCGTCGGCCAAAACCTGCAGGATCACCTGCTGGTGGGAGTCGGGTACGCCAGCACGATTGACCTACCCTTCCCCGAGCTCATCGCCGAGGCCGGGCTCTTCACCGTGCCGGACTCCGGGAATGTACCCGGCCAGCCGGAACTCCAACTCTTCGTCGGGCCGGTGCAGTTCATCGACGACGAGTACAAGACCGATGGCCCGGGGTTCACGTTCGCGCCGGTACTGCTGCATCCCCGCAGCCGTGGGGAGGTCCGGCTGCGCTCGGCGGACCCGGCCGATCTGCCGATCGTCGATCCGCACTACCTGGAGGAACCCGCTGACGTGGACGTCCTTGTCCGGGGAATCGAGCTGTCCAGGGATCTGATCGGCTCACCGGCCTTCGACGGACTCCGCGATCGCGAGCTGGCGCCGGGCACCGGACGCGACCTGGCCGCCTATGTCAGGCAGTCGGCGACGACCGTCTGGCATCCCGTCGGTACCTGCGCCATGGGCCCCGACGACACCGGCGTCGTCGACCATGAACTGCGGGTACACGGGATCACCGGGCTGCGCGTCGCGGACGCATCGGTCATGCCGACGATCACCTCGGGCAACACCAACGCGCCGACGATCGCGATCGCCGAACGGGCGGCCGCCCTGATCGCCGGGCACTCTTCGCGCCGTACCCAGGCCCGGTCGGGCGATCACCAAAGAACAGGGACTCCGTAATGGACAGTTACGACTACGTCATCGTGGGCGGCGGAACCGCGGGTTCGGTCATCGCCAGCCGGCTGACCGAATCGCCGGACGTCCGGGTACTGGTGCTGGAGGCGGGTGGCCGGGTCAATGACGACGCGGTCACCACCCCGTGGCGCTGGAACGAGGTGCTGCTGGGCGAGCTGGACTGGGCTTACCTGAGCGAGCCGCAGCCCGGCTTCGGCAACAACCCGGTGTACTCGGCCTCCGGGCGCGGCCTCGGCGGCACCTCGAACATCTACCACATGATCCACACCCGCGGCCGACCCGCCGACTTCGACGCGTGGGCGTACGACGGATGCGCCGGCTGGTCGTACCAGGATGTGCTGCCCTTCTTCCAGCGGCTGGAGAGCCAGCGGGACGACACCAATCCCGGCGCCGGGCGCGACGGGCCGATAACCGTCGTCAACGCGAAGGAGACCGGCAGCTTTGTCTCCCAGGCCTTCCTGGACGGCTGCGCGGAGCTCGGCTACCCGCTGGTCGAGGACTTCAACACCGAGTCTTTCGGTGCGGGCTGGCACCACGTCGACATCGACGACGGACGTCGTTGGGGAGCGCGGGCGGCCTATCTCGACCAGGTACTGGGGCGGCCGAACCTGACGGTCGAGACAGGTGCACAAGCCACCCGGCTCATTCTTCGCGAAGGGCGTTGCGAGGGCGTCGAGTACATCAAGGACGGTGTTGTACAGGTCGTCCACGCCGACCGTGAGGTCGTGGTGTGCGCCGGCGCGATCCAGTCGCCCAAGCTCCTCATGCTCTCCGGCATCGGCGCCGGCGACCAGCTGGCCGAGCACGGCATCCGGGTCAGTGCGGACCTACCCGGCGTAGGCCAGAACTTCCAGGACCACCCGCTTGTCATCGGCCCGGTCGGACGGCTCGCCGAGCCCGGCGACGATCCCCGGGGCAACGTCACCGAGGTCGCCCTGTTCTGCGCGTCGCAGGCTGGACTGCCCGTTCCCGACCTGGAGATCTGTCTGGTACACCGGGCGCCGTTCGGCGATCAGTTCTTCAGTCAGGTGATCGAACGGGTTCGTACCGGCAAGCCGGTGAGCCGGGCGGGTGACCTGGTCGATCCGCACCTCGTCCTCGCGCTGCCCGGCCTGATCCGGCCACTGTCGCGCGGCTGGGTACGCCTGGCCGACGGTGACCCGATGTCCAACCCGCGGTTCAGCGCGAACTACTTCGCCGAGCCGGCCGACCTGGAGCGCACCATCGACATGGTCACCATCGCCCGCGAGATCTACCAGACCACGGCACTGCGCGAACGGCTCGGCCTGGTCGAGCTGATGCCCGGTCCGGATGTCACGGAACGGGACGAGCTGCGAGCCTGGGTACGGGGCAACACCGGTTCGTACTACCACTTCGCCGGGTCGTGCCGGATGGGCATCGACAGTCTGGCCGTGGTGGACCCGCAACTGCGCGTACACGGAATCGACGGCCTGCGCGTCGCCGATGCCTCCGTCATGCCGTCCATCGTCTCGGCCAATCCGCACACGACCGTGGTCATGATCGCGGAGCGCGCCGCCGAGTTCATGCGACAGACACCCGCCCGGTCGGTGTCGCCGTCGTCCGCCGTGAGCGTCGGCTAGGAACGCGGTACTCGCCATTCAAACCCAACAACAAACCGCGCAGCAGGAGAGGGAGGCTAGCAATGATCCACCAGTACATTTTGGCCGCACCAAAGCCGGGAATGAGCGCACAGGAGTTCCAGAACTACTGGATCACGGTCCACGCCGAGCGGTACGCGAGCAAGATCTCGCAGATCAGGCGGTACATGATCGACGCCAGGGTGCCGTCCAGTAGCGATCTCGGCAATCCGCTCCTGCCGCACCAGGGAATCGCGGAGATCTGGCTGGAGGACGAGGAGAGCCAGCTCGCCTCCCTGCAGAGCGACGAGTTCCTCAACGGCGCGCGCCTGGATGAGCCGAAGTGGGCGGCGTTCTGGCAGACCATCGTGCTGGACACCACGTCGCACGAGATACTGCCCGGCTCCGGCCAGCTGGAGCGGCAGCCCACCGGCGTCAAGCTCACCATTCTGAACAAGCGCCGGCCGGGCCTGGACCTGGAGACATTCCGCAAGCAG
Source organism: uncultured Actinomycetota bacterium (assembly GCA_963850915.1). Classification (GTDB taxonomy): domain Bacteria; phylum Actinomycetota; class Actinomycetes; order Mycobacteriales; family Micromonosporaceae; genus CAVTWH01. Next base: position 237,227 of record CAWKND010000011.1, on the reverse strand, counting down.
AGCCTGGGTTCGTACGCGTCCGCCGTGACTCGGCTGCCGGGAGCGCAGCGGTACCTTCAGGCGCACACCAGGGACGGCTACTACGTCTTCGGCGAGGCCAGTTTCGACCGGATCGACCAGGTCTGGTTCAGCGATCTCCAGGCAGCGGAGGCCGCACTGGCCTCGCCCCAGATGCGCGACGGCGTCCAGGCTGAGCGCGCCGAGCTCGACGACCCGAAGTACATGTTCTCGATGCTGGCCACCGAGCATTGGATCATCGGCCCGACGATTCGTTAGGTTCCGCGCCGCACAGTTGGCCGGAACAAACCACAGGTGGCGCGATAAACGCCGCAGTCTGAAACGGGAAAGGGTGGTCGCGAAGCGGCCGCCCTTTCCCGTTCCACGCAGAAAAAGATGCGGCCGGTTGGCCGCTTTGTTTCGGCAGCGCAGCGCGTCGGCAATCACCTGACGCAGTAATGTTCCGGACCTTACGAAACGAGCGCCCCCACAAGCTCGAGCAGCGTCTCGCCGCCGCGCACATGGTTCACTCGACAGCAGGAACGGTTGGCAGGCATATGCCACACCAGCACCATCGGACATGAAATGGAGATGGAATGCCGAAGAGAATTCTCAACGTCCTCTCCGAATACGGCTACTGGGGCGAGGAACTTCTCGGCCCCGTCGTCGCATTCGACAAGCGCGGATACGACCTGGTGTTCGCGACGCGTACCGGCAAGCGGCCGCAGGCGCTGCCGCCCAGCCTCGACCCGGGCTACATCGACCCGCCGCTCGGCCGCTCCGTCACCACGCCCGAGGTAGCGGTCGCGGCGCGGCGGCTCGACGAATCGAGCAGGCTCGACAACCCGCTCAGCCTCGCCGGCTGGATCCCGGAGCGGCCGTACTTCAGCGAGCCCGACCACCTGCGCAAGATCGAGGCGTACTACGCCCAGCTTGCCGAGCTGGACGCGGACATCGTCGGCTACGACGCGCTGGTCCTCGTCGGCGGCAGTGGGCCGATCGTGGACATGGCCAACGATGACCGTCTGCACGAGCTGATCCTCGCCTTCGTCCGCGCCGACAAGCCCATCCTCGCCTTGTGCTACGGCATCAGCTGCCTGGCATTCGCCCGGGACTGGGAGGACCGCACCAGCATTCTGCGGGGCAAGCACGTCACCGGACACTGCAAGGAATACGACTACAAGGACGGTACCGGCTTTCTCGGGGTCGACTTCAACATGGGGCCGCCGCCGTACCCGCTGGAGTACATCCTGCGGGACGCCACCGCACCCGGTGGGCAGTACCACGGGAATGTCGGAAAGAAGGAGTCGGTCATCGTCGACTACCCCTTCATCACCGCTCGCTCCACACCCGACTCATTCCTCGCCGGGGACAAACTCGTGGACGTACTCGAATCCGGACTGCGCCGGTTCGGCTGGTAAGCCAATCGCTTGACGAAAGGACCGGAGAATGGTCGCGAGGGCGGGCAAAATCGCTATGTTCGAGCAGTTCGCTGCGGACGGCATAACTACCATGTTCGGCAACCCGGGCACGTCGGAGGAGAGTTTTCTGGACGTGCTCAGCCGACGCGGGGACATGCAGTACATGCTCACACTGCATGAGGGGGCGGCGATCGGCATCGCCGACGGGTACGCGCGGGCCGCGGGCCGACCGGGGCTGGTGCAACTGCACACCGGCGTCGGGCTCGGTAACGCGATCGGCCTGATGTACCAGGCGAAGCGCGGCCACTCCCCGCTGGTTGTCATCGCGGGCGAGGCGGGCATCAGCTACGACGCCCTGGATTCCCAGATGGCAGCGGACCTGGTCGCGATGGCCCAGCCGGTGACCAAGTGGGCGACCCGGGTGGTCCACCCGGGCTCGCTCCTCCGGATCCTTCGGCGCGCGGTCAAGACCGCGATGACCCACCCCCGGGGGCCGGTGTTCGTCGCGCTCCCGATGGACGTGCTCGAAGCCGATACCACCGAGCCAGCTGTACCGAGCACCATCCCGTCACAGCGGATGCTGCCGGTCGATGCTGACCTCGACCGTACGGCTGAGGTACTGCGGGAAGCCCGTCAGCCGTTGATCTTGATGGGTGACGGGGTCGCGGACGCCGGCGCCCAGGCGGAGCTGGCCAGGGTCGCAGAGGCGCTGCAGGCGCCCGTGTGGGGAGTGAACGACTCAGAGCTGAACATGGACGCGACCCACCCGCTCTATCAGGGTCAGCTCGGCCACATGTTCGGCGAAGTCAGCCGGGCGCGGGTACGGGAGGCCGACGTCGTACTGATCGTCGGTACGTACGTATTTCCCGAGGTTTTCCCGCTCCTGGAAAGTCCGTTCCGGCCGGGAGCGCGGATTGTGCACGTCGACCTGGATGTGTACGAGATCGCCAAGAACTTCCCGGTGGACATCGCCCTGGCCGCCGATCCCAAGCCGACCCTGGCTGCCCTGGCAGACCGGCTTCCCACCGCGCCGGAGCGCACCCGCGAGCCGGCTGCCGCGCGAACGAGGATGCCGCTCGAGGCACCTGCCGACGCGTCGCTGACCGAGAAGTTCGCCGCTGAACTCGCGCTGCGGGCCCCCGCTGACCTGGTGGTGTTCGACGAGGCGCTGACCGCCTCTCCCGCCATCGGAAAGTACCTGCCGGCCAGTAAGCCGGGGAGCATTCACCTCACCCGCGGGGGCTCGCTGGGCGTCGGCATCCCGGGCGCGATCGGTGCCAAGCTCGCCCGGCCCGGCGCGGAGGTGGTCGGGTTCACCGGCGACGGCGGCAGCATGTACACCTTCCAGGCACTGTGGACGGCCGCGAGGTACGGAGTCGGCGCCCACTTCGTCATCTGCAACAACGGGCGGTACCGGTTGCTGGATCACAACATCGACCAGTACTGGCGCGACCAGGGCATAGCTTGGCATGAATACCCTGACGCGTTTGACCTGACCCGGCCCGAGATCGACTTCGCCGGCCTGGCCCGGGCCCTCGGCGTACCCGCGATCAGGGTGGACAAGCCGGAGCACGTAGCGGCCGCGATCAGCCAGATGCTCAGCCACACCGGGCCGTTCCTCATCGATCTCGACACCGCGTGACGCGGCAGATAGGGGATTGGGCATGAGTCACATCGAGCCCCGTGCGGGCGGTCGGCTGGCCGGTCGGGTGATCGCCATTTTGATGGAGTCTGACTACGTCGAACCAGAGGTGGACTACTACCTGCGCAGGTTCCCCGAGGAGGGAGCGCAGGTCGTACTCCTGACCCGGCTGTGGGGACAGCAGTCGCTCACCTTCCGCGGCCACGAGTACCAGGTGCCGATCACCGTCGACGGGGATCTGGAAGCGTATGACGCCCAGCGGCTGGCCGAACTGGACGCCCTGATCGTCCCGTCCGGCATGGTCTCCGACCGGCTGCGCTACTCGGAGGAAGTCGGCGGAACGGCGCCGGCTGTACGGCTGCTGCGGGACGCCTTCGCGAACCGGACGCTACTCAAGGGCATCATCTGCCACGGGATGTGGCTGGCCGCGCCGATTCCGGAGGTCATCAGGGGCAGGCGGGTCACCTGTCACAACAACCTCATCGCCGACATCGCGAACATGGGTGGCCAGTACACCGACCAGGACGTCGTCGTGGACCGGGACCTGGTCACCGCCCGCAGCGCCGACCACTGCCACCTGTTCGCCCGGATGATCATCGACCTCCTCGCGGCCCGCCAAACGCTCGGCGCGACGAGGAGCCCGGCGCCCGCGGTATCAGCGGCGCGAAGTGTCACCCCGGTGCCGGTGCCGGCCGGTGCCTGCGCCGCCGGCCCGGGCCGAATACATCGAGCCGGCACGCATCGAGCCGGCGGTGCCGGCGTCGGCGGCCGGGGTCGAACGCGTCGCGCCGGCGGCTCAACCGCACCCGCACACCGGCGTCACCGAGGTCAATCCGCTCGACTTCCCGATAGCCGACCTGATCACCGGCTACGTCACCGGCTTCGATCCACGGGAGCGGGTGGTCAGCCTGCGCACCAGCGATGACCGGCCGTTCCAGGTCACCCTCACCGACTCCACCATCGCGGAATCGGTCCGCAACCTTGGCGAGCCGTATGCCGACGCGTCAGCCGATCTCGACAAACTACTGGTACCCGGGCAGCACGTGTTTGCCTACGGGATCTTCTATCCAGAAGAAAATGGCCGCGTTTTCCGGGCGGCGCGGCTGTCTTTCGTCGGGGCGCAGCCGGAAGACTACTGCTTCGAGAAGCCTGACTGGTGGAGTGGCCAACTGCGGGAACTCGCCGAGTTCTACCGTCGGGCGCAGTTCGGCGCGACCGGGTACCCCGACTATGCGGCCTACCGGACGACGCTGCGCCTGGGCGGGGAGAAGACCGACAGCTACCGCCAGGAGACGGACACCATCTCCCGGCTGGTCTACGGCATGACCTCCGCGTACATGCTGACCGGCAACACGGACTTCCTCGACGTGGCCGAGAGTGGCGCCGCCTACATGCGCGACCATCTGCGCTTCGTCGATCGCGACGAGGATGTCGTGTACTGGTATCACGGCGTCGACCGCGCCAACGGCCGGGAGCGGAAGATCTTCACCTCGGAGTTCGGCGACGACTACGACGCCATTCCGATGTACGAGCAGATCTATGCGCTCGGTGGCCTGACGCAGCTGTACCGGGTCACCGGCGACGACCGGATCGCCGGTGACATCGACGGTACCCTGCGCCTGTTCCGCAAGTTCTTCCATGACCCACGGCACGGTGGCTACTTCTCGCACATCGATCCTGTGCACCTGAGCCCGCGGGACCCGTCGCTGGGGCCCAACCGCGCCCGGAAAAACTGGAACTCGATCGGCGACCACGCACCGGCCTACCTCATCAACCTGTTCCTGGCCACCGGCGACGAGCAGCACGCCGCGATGCTCGAAGACACCTACGACCACGTGGTCCGGTACATGCCGGAGCAGGGCAGCCCATTCGTCCACGAGCGGTTCCACGAGGACTGGTCGCCCGATCGCGACTGGGGCTGGCAGCGAAACCGGGCAGTGGTCGGGCACAACATGAAGATCGCCTGGAACCTGATGCGCCTCGCAGCCATCACGCCCAAGGCGTCCTATCGCGAGCTGGCGGTCAAGATCGGGCGGACCATGCCCGAGTATGGCAGCGATCGGCAGCGCGGCGGCTGGTACGACGTGATCGAACGAGAGCGTCCTCCGGGCCAGCGGTCACACCCGTTCACCTGGCATGACCGCAAGGCATGGTGGCAGCAGGAACAAGCGATCCTCGCCTATCAGGTCCTCGCCGGCTACACCGGGGACGCCGAGTTCCTGCGTCACGATCGGGAGGCCTCGGCCTTCTACAACGCGTTCTTCCTCGATCACGACGACGGTGGCGTCTACTTCAACGTGCTTGCCGACGGCATGCCGTACCTCGTGGGCAATGAGCGGCTGAAGGGCAGTCACTCGATGAGCCTGTGCCACGCAGCCGAGCTCTGCTTCTTCGCCACGGTGTACCAGAAACTGCTCATCCGCAAGGAGCCCCTGACCCTCTGGTTCCGCCCCCAGGGCGGCGGTTTCGGCCGGGACAGGGTGCTCCGCGTCGCGCCCGACGCCTTCCCGCCGGGACGGGTCCAGTTGGACTGGGTGGAGATCGACGGACGGCCGTACGCCGCGTTTGACCGCACGGCAATGACGGTGAAGCTGCCGGAAAGCACGGCGCCGCTGACCGTACAAGCGCATCTCGTGCCGGCAGACGACTGACCAGACGGCCCATGATGTACATCGAAAACCGCATGCACGGGGATGTGGTGGTGGTGACGCTCAAAGGCGCGCTCGACAGCCCGACCTCGTCCACCGCCCAAGCGAACTTTGACCGGGTCATGCGGGGGCACCGCAAGATCCTGCTTGATCTCAGCGAGATGTCGTACATCTCCAGCACCGGACTTCGCGTGCTGCTCCTGGCCCACCGCTGCGCCCGGGCGGCCGACGCCAGCCTTGCGCTGGTGTGCCCGCCCGAGGACGTGCGCGAAGTCATGGCGGCGACCGGTTTCCTCGAATTCTTCACCGTCTACGAGGCACTCGAGACCGCGATAGAGGCCATGGCATGACCGACGCTGACCTACGAATTCCGGAGCGCATCGACGCGTACCCCACACAGGAGATCGGGGGGTACGCCGTGCGGCCGGGCCGGATCCTTCCATTCGGCGCAACCCCGGTGCCCGGCGGCATCAACTTCTCCGTGCACTCCAACGGTGCCACCGCGATCACCCTGGTGCTGTTCCAGCGAGGCCAGGAGAGTCCAGTGGCCGAGCTCCCTGTGCCGCCGAGTTTCCGGATCGGCAGCGCATTCGCGATCACCGTCTTCGGCCTGGACCCGGAGACCACCGAGTACGGCTACCGGGTACAGGGGCCGGCCAACCCGGACGAGGGGGACCGCTTTGATCCAAGTGTCGTGGTCATCGACCCGTACGCGCGGCTGCTCTCCGGACGGGAGGTCTGGGGAGCCCCGCGCCGGCCGTACCGGGCGGCTATCGGGTACGGCGACTTCGACTGGGCGGACGACCGGCCACTGGCCCGGCCGGCGGAGGAGCTGATCATCTACGAGCTGCACGTTCGGGGGTTCACCCGGCACCCCTCATCGGGAGTCCGCCACCCGGGCACCTACGCCGGCCTGGTGGAGAAGATTCCCTACCTGCGGGAGCTGGGCGTCACCTGCGTCGAGCTGCTGCCGGTGTTCGAATTCGACGAGCTGGACAACCCTCATCAGGGGCCGGCGGAGGGTGACCGCCGATACAACTACTGGGGCTACAACCCGGTCGGATTCTTCGCCCCCAAAGCCAGCTACGCGGCGGCCGGCCGGTACGGAATGCAGGCCGACGAGTTCAAGAACATGGTCAAGCAGTTCCACCGGTCAGGGATCGAGATCATCCTCGATGTGGTGTTCAACCACACGGCGGAGGGCAATGAGCGGGGGCCCACGCTGTCCTTCCGGGGACTCGACAACAGCACCTACTACATGCTGACGCCCGACGGCTCCTACTACAACTTCAGCGGAACAGGCAACACGATCAACGGCAATAATCCCGTGGTACGTGGGTTCCTCCTCGACTGCCTGCGCTACTGGGTGACGGAGTACCACGTCGACGGATTCAGATTCGACCTGGCGACGGTACTCAGTCGCGCGCCCGACGGATCGGTACTCGTGGACCCCCCGTTACTCGAGGCGCTGGCCCGAGATCCGGTACTGCGAAACTGCAAGCTCATCGCGGAGCCGTGGGATGCCGGCGGCCTCTACCAGGTAGGCCGCTTTCACGACTACCGGCGTTGGTCGGAGTGGAACGGACGGTACCGCGATGCCGTGCGGCGCTTCGTCAAATCAGATATCGGCGCGACGGCGGAGATGGCCGCCCGGATCAGTGGATCCGCCGACCTGTACGGGGCCGGCAGTCCGTCCGCATCGGTGAACTACGTCACCGCCCACGACGGGTTCACGCTCGCCGATCTCGTCTCCTACAACCACAAGCACAACGAAGAAAACGGAGAGGACGGCCAGGACGGAGAATCCGAGAACAACTCCTGGAACTGCGGTATCGAGGGCCACAGCGATGACCCGGATGTCCGGCTCCTCCGGCAGCGACAGACGCGCAATTTCCTGCTGCTGCTGCTCTGTAGCTGGGGAGTACCGATGCTGGCCAGTGGCGACGAGGCGGGGCGTACCCAGCAGGGCAACAACAACGCGTACTGCCATGACGGTCCACTCACCTGGTTCGACTGGGATCTCGCGGAGAAGCACGCTGACCTGCGGCGCTTTGTCCGCTGCGCGATAGCCTTCCGCCGAGCGCATCGCGCGCTGCACCAGGCTCAGCCGCCGTCCGGGCGGCCCGACGGGTGGTGGTTCCCCGCCGTGAGCTGGCACGGCACCCAACCGTGGACGCCCGACTGGCGAGGTCACGACCGGTTGCTCGCGGTCATGTTCTACGCCCGCCAGGACGCCGGTCATGACTGCGTATATGTCGCCGCCAATGCCCACTGGGAGCCGGTCACCGTCGAGTTGCCGACCCTGCCGAACGGGGCGGTCTGGCATCAGTTCGCTGACACCTCCGTGGCGTCGCCGGACGACATCGCAGAGCCCGGGCAGGAGCCCGCTCTCGCTGCCCAAACCCAGGTAGCACTTGCCCCACGAAGCACCACTGTCCTTGTCGCGTATCAGGTTCGTTAACTTCTGAAAGGCTCCAAGATGGCCTTCGATGCGAAGCTACAGACAGCAGACGGAGTCGCAATGATCCGGCTGGTCGGCGAGCTGGACGCCCGATCAGCGCCGCGCTTCAACGAGCTGATCAACGTAGCCGCGAGCAGTGACGTCAGCCAGCTGGTCCTCATCGCCGACGGCCTGACGTACATGTCGTCCGCCGGCCTGCGCTGCCTGGTGTTCGCGCACCAGAAAATGCCGGACACCGTCCGAATCTCCTTCATCGGGGCGCAGGCTCAGGTCGCTGAGACGATCAGGCTCGTCGGTTTCGACCACAGCATCGTCCTCCAGGAGGCCGGTGAGCCCACATGATCGCATGCGATCTCGAAATCGACGTCGGGAACTGCGTGGAGATCATCGCAGAATTCGTCGAGGCACTCGCGCGGGAGTCCCGGCTACCCCGGCAACAGGCCTACTGGCTGCGCCTGGCCACCGAGGAGATCGTCACCAACGCCGCCCAGCATGGTTACCACGGCGACGGTCCGGTTTGGCTGAGAAGCGGAGTCGGGCAGGACCGCGTATGGATACAGATAGAGGACGCGGCACCGGAATTCGATCCACGCACGCATGACCCTGGGCCGCAGCCGATGAGCAAGCTGTCCGAGGGCGAAGCGGGCGGCTACGGCCTGCTGCTGGCCACGCGCGGAGCAGCGGAACTCCACTACGAACGCGTCAACGACCGGAACCGAAGCACGATCTCCGTGTCCAGGCTCGGCGATGCGTGAACCCGGCCGACGCCCGGGTGACCCGCCACTGAGGCGCCCCACGGTGTTGATCGTCGGCCCGCAGCCGAGCGCTGTCCACGAACTTGGCGACGCACTGCGCCGTGGCGGCTTCGAGGCCCGGGAGGCGATCACCAGCGAGACGGACCTGCTGGCCGAGCACAGCACGCCCCCCGATGTCCTGCTGATGTCTGCCGATCTCGGGCTGCAGCGGGTGGCCCTGCTGAGCGAACGGTTCGCCGTTCAGGGACGCCTGCCGACCACCATCGTCTATCCGGAGAGCGATATCGCCCAGCTCGAGACGTGCGTACGCGGTGGATTCGACTATGTGACCCGGCCCTTCCGGCCAGCCTTGCTTCGCAAGCGGCTCACGGCTTGCTGGGAGCGGGGGGAACTCACGATGGCGGTCGAGGAGATGGCAAACGCCGCCAGCCTGCTCGCCCATGAGCGTGACCTGAGCATCGCCCGCACCATCCAGCGTGGTTTCCTTCCCGACAGCATTCCTGTGCCGGACGGATGGCAGACGGCGGTGAAGTTCCGGCCTGCTCACCAGGTGGCGGGCGACTTTTACGACGTCTTCCCGGTGGCCGGGGAGCGCCTCCTCGCCACGGTTGTCGCCGACGTGTGCGACAAAGGCATCGGCGCAGCGATGTTCGTAGCGCTGATCCGCACGATGCTGCGGCACAGCGCGGAGCAGGCGAGCGAATCGATCACACGGCTGTCCGGAGGCACCGCGCAGGCACCGAATCCCATGCTCTCCATCGGGGCCGGACCGTTGTTGCACGCGGTGTCGAGTACCAACAGCTACATGGCACGCCACCACCAACGGCAGGGGTACTTCTGCACGTTGTTCTTTGCGATGTTGGAGCCATCGTCCGGCGCCCTGCTGTACATCAATGGCGGCCACAACCCGGCGATACTCGTCCACGCCGACGGCCGCCACACACTGCTGCCACCGACGGGTCCGGCGATCGGCGTATTTCGGCACAGCCGGTACCTGGTGGCGCACGAAACGATGGCGCCCGGCGATCACCTGCTCATGTACACCGATGGCGTGTCGGAAGCGCGCAGCTCCGTGGGCGACTTCTTCGGAATGGATCGGGTGCTGGACCTGGCGAGCCGGCACTGGGACTCAGCGATGGGCCTGGTGGATGCACTAGACACTGCGGTGCGGCGACACGCGGGAAACGGCAATCAGCACGACGACATCACCATGTTGGCGTTGCACAGGCTACCCGTCAGCTGATTGCCGCCCGCCGAGCCCTCGTCACGCCGGCACCGAGCCCTCGTCACGCCGGCACCGAGCCCTCGTCACGCCGGCACGTGGAAGACAATGATCGGGTCGTCTTGGTAAAACGTAGACACCGGCACGGAGTGCAAGGCTCGCACACCATCCGTCGGATGATTCAGTACCAGGCTCCTGATTCGGTGTTCCAGTACCAGATAACTACCCCACCACGACCGGAACTCCGGACTCTTGTCTTCCAGATAGCTGATGAGCCTGGCCGACCGGCCATTCCCCGATTTGCGTGCGATATGTGCTCGCCACTGCATGACAACATCGCACGCGGTCGCCTCCCAGTTGACAATGCGACACTTCGCCGCGGGCGCCGTCAGCATCCATACGAGGAGATTGCGCTTCTCCTCCGATAATCCGCCCCAGTCGTCGTACCATTCGACTGCGGCGTCGTTCCAGGCAAGCAGATCGCACGCACCATCAAGCAGGTATACCGGATACGGATTCGCGTTCTCCAGGTCGATGATCTTCTTCAGTGGCTCGAAGAGGGATTCGTTCCCGTCGAGTGGACGTGAGTCCATGACCCGGCCGTACATGAGGTAGTGCATGTACCGGCGTTCATCCTCATTGAGCTTCAGTGCCCGGGTGACCCCATTGAGTACGGCCGGCGACACGTCCCCGCCTCGCCCCTGCTCCAGGTGCGTGTACCAGGTGACGCTGACTCCGGCCAGGATGGCGACCTCCTCTCGCCGGAGACCGGTGGCGCGGCGCGACCGCGATGTCGGCAAGCCCACGTCCTGAGGCGTGAGGCGATCCCGCCGTAGCCGCAGAAACTTACCGAGTTCGGATTTTGGCTCGCGTTCACCTAGTTTATGCTGATCATCCACGCCTGATCCCCCGTTCGAGGAGGTCCACTCCTCGCAATTTCTAAGAAAGCCGAATCCTCATCGTTCATGCCCGCCGGTAATACATCACCTTCCTAGTCCGCAGTGGCCGTGTGCCGGCATCGACAGTCCCAGGTCCAAGCTCGAACCATGCATTGGGCGTAGGTGACACCTTTCGGAGCAATCCAGTTTCGCGCCCCGAAGGACGTCTCGACCGGGCCATTTTCCGGTGGGCATCAGATAGATGACGACCAAAGCAACTGCCGATGCCACACTTTATTCAGAGGGTCACGCTGGAGGCAACCACGCACACGCGACTATTCGCCTATATGAAATCGGGCACGTACTCTCAGTCCTCCGGCTGCTCTGTCCGGTCCCGGTGCCAGCGCGCTTCGTCTGAGCCGTACGAGCGCTTTGACAAGATCGAGTTCCGTTGATTCTTGCCACCGGGCTGGACCGGCCAGGTGGGTGCCGGGCTGCCAAAACGCGGCCGCCGGCTGACAGGTTTCGCAGCCCAGCTCGCTTCGAGAGGACAAGCACGCCGGGACGACCAGGGTCGGCTGTACCGAACCTTGTGCCGATGCCGCCCCGCGCCCGATGCGGGCGGGCGTGAGCGAGAATCGTGTGGTGCAGCAACGGCTCGATCAGGTGACGCTGGCCGATGGCACCACCGTGTGGTACGCGTCGGTCGGTGCGGGCCGGCCGCTGGTCTACGTGACGGGTTGGCTCACCCACCTCCAACTGGGCTGGGAGCTGCCGGCGGAGCGGGCGCTGTACGAGGCGTTGGCGCAGGGCTGTCGACTCGTGCGCTACGACCGCGCCGGATGCGGGCTGTCGGCGGCCGCGGATCACCCGGCGTCGCTGGCGTCCGAGCTCGAGCAACTGGCCGCGGTCGCGGCGATGCTGGACGAACCATTCGATCTGATGGGTACGTCCATGGGCGCCCCGGTGGCCGTGGCGTGGGCTGCGGCCCACCCCGACACCGTGCGGCGCCTGGTGCTCTACGGCGGCTGGGTACGCGGCAGCGACCTCTCCCCGCCAGGTGTACGCGATCACGTGCTGGGGCTGGTCGAGTCGCACTGGGGGCTGGGATCGGACGTGCTGACCGACATCTTCGCCCCCGACGCCGATCACGCGACACGTGCCGAGTTCGCCCGCTACCAGCGAGCGTGCTCGAGCGCCGCCACCGCCCGGGCGCTACTCGCGCTCAGCTACGAGCTCGACGTCAGCGACCGCCTCGGTGAGGTGCGGGTACCGACGTTGGTCGTCCACCGCACCGGCGACCGCGCGGCACCGGTCGCGCAGGCCGAAGCCCTTGCCGACGGCATCAGCGGTGCCCAGCTGATCCTGCTGCCCGGCCGATCACACATGCCGTACGCGGGCGACCGGGAGGAGCTGGTACGCGTGGTCCGCCGGTTCCTCGGCCTGCCCGTCCCACGGCGCCGCGCCGACGGGTTGACGGCTCGCCAGCGCGAGGTCGCGGACCTGGTGAGCCAAGGGTGCACGAATCGCGAGATCGCGACGCGCATGGGGATCGACGAACGCTCGGCCGAGGGGCACGTCGAACGGATCCGGCTGCGCCTGGGGTTCCGGTCCCGCGCCCAGATCGCCGCGTGGTACAGCGCGCGCCGCGATCAGCTGTGAGCGGTACGGCGACAGTGGGGTAGTTCCACGCCTGACACGCCTGCTGGATCGGCGCAGAGTTTCCTGGTACCGACCAGTGAGGCGAGGACTCTTGTGACCGACAACGACATGGCTGTGTGCCCAGCTACCGGCTTCGAGGTACACGGGGGGCGTGGACCGTTCAACGCCGCGTTCTTCAGCGTGATGGGCCCGTACATCGAGTGGAGCCTGCGGCAGTACAAGCGGCGCGTGTTCGCCGGGCTGCCCCAGACGGTGGTCGAGCTCGGCCCCGGAGTGGGTGCCAACCTCCGGTACCTGCCCCCGGGATCGACGCTCGTCGCCATCGAACCCAACGTCCCCATGCACCGGCGGCTGCGGGCCGCCGCCGGGCGCCACGGCGTGCACCTCGACCTGCGCGACCGTCTCGCCGAGCACACCGACCTCCCCGGCGAGAGCGTCGACAGCGTGATCTCTTCGCTCGTGCTCTGCACGGTGACCGATCCCGCCGAGGTCCTGGCGGAGATCCGGCGCATCCTGCGTCCGGGCGGCACCTTCCGCTTCGTGGAGCACGTCGTCGCCCCGGCCGGTACCCCCACGCGCGCTCTCCAACGAGCAATGCGCCGGCCGTGGGCCTGGACATTCGAGGGGTGCTCGTGCGAACGGGACCTGGCCGGGCTGCTGCGCGCCGCCGGGTTCGCCCGGGTCGAGATCGAGCAGCACCGGCTGCACACCCCGTTCGTCCCGTTCAACACCCAGATCGCGGGCGTCGCCCATGCCTGACCGACGCGACTGATCTGCCGCCGGTCTGCCGCCGGGCCGGGTTCACGCCTGGGCCGATGTGCCGATGGCGGCTCGGGAATCGGGGCCGCCCGCGATCCTGGTCGAGCGGCCGGTTTTCCCGCGATCTTGTCTCTGGTAGGCATGCGTGATGACCAGCGTCGCGCGAAGCCCGGAGGGTCTGCGCGGCAGCCCCGGTTTCGGACCCTTCTGGGCCGCGGCCACCGTCTCGTCGTTCGGTACCTACGTCACGACGCTGGCCATCCAGGTCCTCGTCGTACTCACGCTGCACGGCGGAGCTGCCGAGGTGGGTCTGGTCAGTGCGGCGCGGTGGCTGCCGTACCTGCTGTTCGGTGTGTTCGCCGGCGTGTTCGTCGATCGGGCACGCCGTCGGCCGATCCTGGTGACGACCGACTTTGTACGCTGCGTCCTGCTCGTCGCTATCCCGGCGCTGGCGGTGGCGCATCACCTGTCGCTTGTCGCCCTGGTGGCGTTCATGATCGTGTTCGGGCTGGCGTCACTCGCCAATGACGCCGCTTCGCAGTCGTTCCTCCCTCGCCTCGTGCCGCCGCGACTGCTCACCCGCGCCAATGCCAGGCTCGACCAGAGCGACGCCGTCGCGCAGACCTCGGGCCCGGCGCTTGCCGGTGGTCTGGTTTCGCTGCTGACCGCGCCGTGGGCAGTCCTGATCGACGCGGCCAGCTACCTCGCTTCCGGCCTGCTGCTGTTGCGCGTACCGGTCGCTGAGCCGCCTTCGCAGCGATTCTCGCTTCGAGGTGTCCGCGGTGAGGCGGTCGAGGGGTTTCGGTGGATCTACCGCCACCGGACGCTCGGCCCGTACGTGCTGAGTACGCATGGCTGGTTCCTGGTCAACTCGATCGCCGGCGCGACGCTGCCGGTGTTCGCGCTACGGACGCTGGGGCTGAGCCCGTTCGCGCTGGGGCTGGCGCTGGCGGCCGGCGGCGCCGGCGGACTACTCGGCGCGCTGAGCGCCGCGGCGCTCGGCACCCGGTTCGGGGCCGGCCGCGTCGTCATCGCGTGCATTCTCGGCAACGGGATGGCTTGGGCGCTAATAGCCTCAGGCTGGCACGGTTGGGGCGGATGGGTCGTCTTCGCCGCCGGCGAGTTCCTGCTCGGGCTGACGATGGGCGCGGCAAACTCGAACGAGATGGGCTACATGCAGTCGATCACCCCCGACCAGCTGCAGGGCCGGTCGAACGCCACCAGGCGGTCGATCAACAGAGCGATGATCGTCGTCGGAGCGCCCCTGGGCGGCGTACTCGCCGACGCGGTGGGCTACCGCCCGATGCTGTACGCGGCCGCCGTGGGCTTCGCTGTCGTAGCGGCCGGCCTGGCCATCAGCCCGTACCGGCACGCCCGCCTCGATGACACGGCACCCGCGATCGGGTAGGGCGGCGTATGTCGAGGCTCAGCCCCCGGCGAGAAAGACCTGACGCTGCTCCTCGGTACCGGCTGCCTCGGGTCGGCTCTGCGGCGACGTGGTGGCGACCATTTCGACGGTGGCGTTGGGATGGATGCGCGCTGGCAGCGTGCGGTAGCGAGCATCCCGGTCACGCGCACTGTCAAGGTCTGTGGGTTCCTTGTCCATTTGGCAATGGTCACACGCCGGCGCTACCGCGGGGAAGTACGGGACGAGCTGACCGGCGGTGGTTCCCGGTACACCGCCCAGAGCTGGGGTTCTCCGTACGATGCGCGGGTGGAGAAGGACAGTACGCAGGGGCGTGAGCGTTCGTACCGGAAGGCCGCAGTACGGCGCGCGGAGATTCTGTCCCGGGCGATCGAGTTGTTCGCGGAGCGGGGCGTGGGTACCTCCCTGCGGGCGATCGGTGAGGCGATCGGCGTCTCGCACGCGGCGCTGCGGTACTACTTCCCGTCCCGCGACGAGCTGCTTGTCGAGGTGTACCGCGCGCACGAACAGCTGGAGCACGACGACCCGCCGCCGGCGGGCGTCTCGGCGGTCGGGCTGTTGCAGCGCAGTGCGGAGCGCAACCGCGCGATCCCGGGGCTGGTCGAGCTGTACGCCACGCTGACCACGGACGCGCTGCAAGGGCAGCAGCATCCGCTCACCCGGGACTTCGTCCGTGGACGTTTCACGGAGGTGCGTGGCTACCTGGTCGAGCGGATCCGGGCCGGACAGCAGTCCGGCGCGATCGCCGCGGATCTCGATCCCAACGACGCCGCGTCGCTGGTCATCGCCGCATCCGATGGGCTGCAACTGCAGTGGCTGCTCGATCCGGCAGCGGTTGACGTGGGCCGGACGCTGGCGCTGCTCGACCGGCTGCTCCCGGCTTCGACGCAGGGCGACGTGGTCCGGTAGGTAGGCCCTTGACCGCAGATTCTTCCATTGGAAGAATCTGCGGCTGCGGGCACGCTCGGACCCACCCCGCGGGCCGCCGAGTCGCCGCCTCGAGGTGATGTGGAGGCACAGCGGATGGCACTCCCCCCGCAGGCCGAGCCGATCGATCCGGTACTCGACGAGCCGGTACTCGACGAGCCGGTACCGCAGGCTTCGGCACTGCGGCTGACCCTCGCCTCGCCGCTGTACCGGGGAGCCACGGTCGCGGTGTTCCTGTCTGCGCTCGGCATCTCGGCGGCCGCTCCGCAGATCGCATCGTTCCTGGTCAACGACCTGCACGCGTCCCTGACGGCGGCCGGGCTGTTCTACCTGACGAACCTGGCGGCACCGGTGGCCGGCTTCCTGGTGGGCCGGCGATCCGACCGTACCGGCCGGCGGCTCGGGCTGTTCCGCGCCTGTGCAGTCGCCGGATTCGTGGGCTGGCTGGGCATCGCGTACTCGAGCCAGCTGTGGATGCCGTACGTCATCAGTGCGGTCATCGGCGGGTTCGCCGGCGCCGCGACGTCCCAGCTCTTCGCCGCCGTACACGACGAACTGAAGGCGCACCCCGGCCCGAATAACGACGGGGTGGTCGCGGTTGTGCGGATGGCCCTGACCGGTGGCTGGGTGGTCGGCCCGGTAGCCGGGTCCTTGCTGGCGGCGCAGACGTCACTGCGCACGATGCTCGCCGTCACCGCCGTCTGCAGCCTGGTACAGATCGTCCCGCTCGGGTTCCGGCGGACCCGCCACGCCACGGTCGCGACTGAGCACGCGCCGGAAGCCGGCCACAGCGGCCCCGGCGTACGGGCGATGCTGCCACTGCTCGCGTTCACC
Organism: uncultured Actinomycetota bacterium; assembly: GCA_963850915.1. GTDB lineage: Bacteria > Actinomycetota > Actinomycetes > Mycobacteriales > Micromonosporaceae > CAVTWH01. Next base: position 220,595 of record CAWKND010000011.1, on the reverse strand, counting down.
GGACTCTACGTCCTCGTGTACGCCGGCGAGCCGATCAAGTACGCGTACCTGCCCCTCTACATGAACGGGCAGCTGCACTTCGCCGCGGGCCTCAGCGGCGCGATCATCGGCATCCAGCCGTTGGTCGAGATCGTCCTGATGCCTCTCGCCGTGCTGGTGGCTCGCCGGACCGGCATGGTCCGGCTGATGATCCTCGGCGCGGCCTTCGGCGTCGCGGCCAACATCTGCTTCGCCACTACCGGCAACGCCGGCGGGCTGTTCGCCGGCCAGATTCTGATGGGCGGCGTGTGGGGCATCTTCGCCACCCTCGGGATCATCGTGGCCCAGCGCCTGCTGCCGACGGCTGTCGCCACCGCATCCGCGATTTTCATGAGCTCCACGGCGCTGAGCTCCGCCTTGGGCGGCACCGCGGGAGGCGTCGGCGCCGACGTCATCGGATTGCCACACGTGTTCCTCATCCCGGCCGCACTCGCGCTCCTGGGAGCCGGCGGCCTGGCCGTCATGGCCCGTTCGATCGGGCGCGAACTCTGAGTCGCCTGCGGCCGGAGTGACGTCGTCCGTGGCAGTTCCAGGCCGCGACGCTACTTCGGTGTCGGACCGACGACCGTCGATCCCGGCCGCACGGCTCGCCGGCCTACGATGGGCCGGTATCGACTCAAAGGAGTAGCCGTGGCCAGGTCACGGAGCGGCGAGCCGCCAGCGGGGATGATCGACGCGACGGCGCTGGTCGTCCAGTGCGAGGCGCCACCGCAGGGGCTGTTCGGCCTCCTCAACGCGCGCAACAACTTCATCCGGGTGGTCGTGGACGTGGGCGCCGGGCCGTGCATGGTCACCCTCACGTTCTCGCCGGCTGAGGACAGGTGGCTCGTACCCGGCCAGGAAGTTCCGGTCTGGGTCCCGCCACAGCAGCCGGACGGCCTGCGGATCAACTGGCAGGCGATCCCGAGCATGCGCGACCGAGCCGCTGCCGGTGATCCGTCGCTGGTCGACGCGGTGACCGGAATGCGCCGGGTCGCCGCCGCGATGGGCAATGCCCCCGCCGACGGCAACTGGGAGAACACGCCGGCCGAGCAGCGCCGCAAGAAGGTACGCGAGTTCCTGCGCGCTACCCCGCCGCCGTCCGGGTTCGTGCGCGCCCACGTGTTCATCGTGAGCAAGCGGCCGAAGAGCCGCACCGACCCGAACGACCCCAACGGCGGGAACCTGCTGAGTACCGAGGTGACGAGCGAGACCGTGCTGTCCGTACAGCCGGTGGAGGGTCCCGCGTACTCGCTGTTCGTCGAGAAGTTCAAGCTCCCGAAGGGGCAGCGCACCACCGGCGGTACCGGCTACTCGGCTCTCGTCGCGGAGAGGGACCCCGCCGACGTCCGGGTCCAGTGGGACGACGTACGCAACCTGATCGGCAGTACCCCGACCGACGCGCTGCTGCGGGGCGTGTCGAGACAGGGCGTGTGGAGCGGCATGCGCCAGGGGGCGGCGCTCTGGCAGCTGAAGCAGCAGGTACAGCAGCAGCGGGCCGCTCAACAGCAGGCCGCCCAACAGCAGTGGGCCGCGCAGCAGCAGTGGGCCGCACAGCAGCAGTGGGCCGCCCAACAACAGGCCGCTCAACAGCAGGCCGCCCAACAACAGTGGGCCGCCCAGCAACAGGCCGCCCAGCAACAGGCGCCAGCAACAGGCCGCCCAGCAACATGGCGCGCAGCAACAGGCCGCGCAGTCCGGCTATCCGCCGTCGGGCTATCCGACCCAGCCGGGCTACCCCCCGACGCGGCCCGGCTATCCCGCCCCGCCGCCGGGCGGGGCCAGTTGGACCCCGGAGACCCGCCGGACGGCGATTCTCAAGCTGCGGTACTCGCTGAGCCTCGTGTCCGACCCGGGCCAACGGCAACAGCTGATCGACCAGTACCGCGCGTGGGGCATCCACCCGACCGACGAAGAGCTGAACAGCCCGATGTAGCCGGTCGGTGCCGACTGGACGCCCGACCGAGGATCGCCCGGAGCGGTCACGCGCCCGGCGGAAGGCCTCAGGTTTACGGGTCGTCCCCGCAACTCTCGGGCGGAGGCTGGCTCACCAGTAGCGGCGCTGAACTGCTGACTCCCGACCCGGAGAACCTGGAGCGTCCGACAAGTATCGAGTGTTCGGCCCGAACTCTCGACGCCATCCGCGGATATGGATAGCATGCCCGCGTCCAGACTTGCCGGCTCGATGACCGGTGCTCTGTCAACGCAGCGTGCGCGGAGCGCACCATCCCGCACGCCCCCGGCATCGGTGACGGTCCTGCTCCAGGTCCCCCCACAGCTCCCCGTTACTGGCGGCCACCTCGGCTGGCTGCTGCTACTCGGGATCGGCGGGTGCGCGGCCGGCGCGGCAACCTACCGGCTAGGCAACGTCCGGCGCCGGAGATCCGCGAACGACAGCTGCTGAGAATCTCCGGCGGGGTACCGGTCAGGGGACGAACTGCTCCTCGATCTTGACGATCTGCCCGTTCTGCACGGTGAGCCAGAAGGGGTTGTAGGACAGCTGGTGGTCACTCGTGTCCGGCTTGGCATGTGCGAGGTAGGCCGGGAAGGCGGCGAGGGTGATCGACATCGGGTCCGGGCTGCCGCCGTCGTTCTGCAGCACGCTCACCGTCACGGTGCTGGCGATCGGGAGGGTACGCAGCTTCGGGTTGTCGTTGACGATGTAGTAGTCGTCGTCCGGACCGTCCTGGTCGCTGCCCGGGTTCGCCTTCTTCCACGCCTGCTTGGCGGCGTCGCCGGTGAGGAACTCGATCAGGTCGAAGGTGATGCTGCGGTGTGCGGTGTCCACGGTGGTCAGGTACACGGGGGAGCGGCCGTCGGCCAGGATCGGGCTGGTCGACGGCGACGGCGTGGGAGCGGCGGGTGTACCAGCATCGGAGGCGCTGGCGGTGGCGCCGGCCGGCGCGGTGGACGGGGTACCGCCGCTGGCTGAGCTGGCGGCTGGCTGGCATCCGGTCAATCCGCCGGCCAGTACCACGGCGACCGCGAGGGTGCCCAGGAGAGTGTTCCTGCGTGAGATCACGCCGCATGGTGGCACGCCCGTCCGGCCTGTTCCAGCGGCTGTCGGGTAGCCGCCAGCGCTGCCGCCTCAGACACGGGCCACGTCGAGCGGCCGGCCCGAGCCGCTGCCGGTTGGGTCCGCCGCAAATGGGGAAGTTGTTCTGTGTCAGCTGGGCGGTGGCGCGACCGGATCGCCCACCGGTGTCGAGGAAGCAGGTAACCCGTGGCAGTCAACAAGAAGCAGACCGGCGAGAAGGCGGCCAGCGCGGCCGGCAAGGTGCTGAAGGATTCGAAGGCGACCAAGACCGACAAGAAGGCGGCCGGGAGCGCGCTGTCCCAGACCCCGACGAAGGCCAAGAAGAAGTAGAAGCATCCCATCGAGACGGCCGGTGCAGGGCACCGGCCGTCTTCGTATGCCCCGATTTGTCGGTGCGTTCCCAGGCAGGTACGTGCCCGACGAAAGTCGTCGGATGCGTTGGGGCCGTCCAGTCGTGGAGCGCGTTAGAGTCATCCTGATTCGGGCACGGCCCAAGATCGTCTACAGTTGGCCGAAGGGAGCCGGTATGTCACTCACAGTGGCTGTCCGCCGCGAGGCTGCCGCTGCGACGGTAGCCGTGGGCGGTGAGGTCGACCTGGCAACGGTGGGCTCCCTGGAGCGCGAAATTCACGCCGCCGTCACCGCTGCGGATGTCGCAGAGGTAACTGTCGACCTGTCCGAAGTCACCTTCCTGGACTCGAGCGGGATCAATGCGCTGATCCAGGGCCGCAAACTCGCCGACTCGCGGAACGTACTGTTCACGGCTGCCGGAGCACAGGGACTGGTGCGGCAGGTACTGGACCTCACGGGAGTGTGGGAGCATCTTTCCCGGCAGGGGAGCTAACTGCCCCGTTCTGAGGACGCGGTGACTATGAGTAGCAGGTTGTCGCGCCGCGACAGCGAGCAGCGGCTGCGCCGGATCAAGACGGTCACCGATGCGGCCCTCGCCCGCCTGGGCGTCGAGGATCTGCTCGCCGAACTGTTGGAGCGCACCCGCGACCTGCTCGCCGCGGATACCGCCGTCGTCCTCCTGCTCGACCCGACTGGTACCGAGCTGGTGGCCACCGCGGCCAGCGGACTGGAAGAGGAGGTCCGCCAAGGCGTCCGCCTGCCGGTGGGGGCCGGCTTCGCCGGCCGGATCGCGGCCACCGCCCAGCCCGTCACGCTCGACCGTGTCGACGCGGACAACGTGATCAACCCCATCCTGCTGGCCAAGGGCGTCACCTCGATGCTCGGCGTACCGATGATCAGCGCCGGGCAGACCATCGGTGTCCTGCACGTCGGCGCGCTCAGCGCGCGGCGATTCACCGACGACGACGTCGAACTGCTGCAGATGGTCGCCGACCGCGCGGCCACGGCCGTCGTTACCCGCCTGTCGCGGTTGGACCGCGCGGCCACCCTAGCGCTGCAACGCAGCCTGCTTCCGGGCCGACCGCCAGCCGTCGCCGGGCTCGACGTGGCCGCCCGCTACGTACCCGGCAGCGAGACCGGCGTGGGCGGCGACTGGTACGACGTTTTCGCACTGCCCTCCGGGCACGTCGGCGTCGCGATCGGGGACGTCGCGGGCAGTGGTCTGCGTGCCGCCGTCGTGATGGGGCGCATCCGCAGCGCGCTGCGCGCTTACGCGCTGGAGACGACCGACCCGGCCGACGTACTCAGCCGCCTCGATCGCAAGATTCAGATCTTCGAACCACAGGCGATGGCCACCGCCGTGTACGCCGTCATCGACCCCAAGCTCGACACCGTGGAGCTGTCCAGCGCCGGTCACCTGCCGCCACTTCTGGCCGCTCCAGACAGCTCCACCGAGCTGCTCGAGGTCGCGGCCGATCTCCCGCTGGGCGTGGCCCTCGACGCGCCGCGGCGCAAAACAGTGGCGGCGCTGCCACCGGACAGTCTCTTGTTCCTCTACACCGACGGTCTCGTCGAACGGCGCGGCCAGCCGATCATGGAGCGCGTCGCCCTGGTACGGGATGTGCTGCACACCGGTACCGCCGCGCGTGCGTGTGATGCGGCGATGTCGGTGCTGCTCGGCGACGACGCCGCCAACGACGACATCGCGATCCTCGCTGTACACCGCGAGTGACGCGCTCACTCGTCGGCGTCGACATCCATGGCCACGCGTACCGTCGTCCCCGCCGTTGACGACTCCACGTCGAGGTGATCGGCGAGTTCCCGCATCAGCCACAGTCCGCGGCCACTGGTGGCGTCGGGTGCCGGCAACTCGGTAGCTGGTTGCGCGTTCAGGCCGGGGCCGGTGTCGGAGACCTCGGCGTAGAGACTCGTCTGGTCGTCACGGACGATGCGGTACTCGCCGGTCTGGTGCGCGTGGCGCAGCGTGTTGCTCGCCGCCTCGCTGACCGCCAGCGCGAATCCGGCCGCCGCCCGGGGATCCAGGCCAGCGTCCCGGGCACGGTCGAGGGCAGCCGTCCGGATTTCCCGCAGCCCCGCACTGGTGATCGGGCCTTCGTTGATGTCCACGTGGTGATCATCGTTGCTCATGCTGTTCCCGCCTCTGCCGCATGAAGCCGTCCTGACCAAGCAGGTACCCGCGCGGCGGGGAGCCCAACCAACCGGGCCGTTTCGGGCGGTCGGGGCGTCAGTACAGGCGGGGAAGCAGCGCGCGGCGCTGCGGCGGGTAGTCGGGGAAGTGCTCCTGGTACCAGCGGTGGTTGTCCAGCGCCCGGGGCGCCAGGTTGGCCGTGGTGTAGAGCGCGAACGCCAGCCCGGCCAGTGACCAGGTGGCCAGCGCCCAGCCGAACCACTCGACCATCTCGCCCAGGTAGTTGGGGGAGGAGACCCAGCGGTACCCGCCGCCCTGGGGAATCTTGTAGCCGGTCTCGCCCGGCCCGCGCAGCCGCCGCAGCCGCCGGTCGGCGTCCAGGTTGACGGCCAGGCCGCCGAGGAACAGCAGCACCCCGGCGAGCATCCGCGGGTCGTAGAGCCAACTCGGCGGGTACGTGCCGAGGTCGGATACCCAGCGCGCGTTGACGTACCCGTTGAGCACGTTGAAGGTGATCGCCATCGCCATGATGCTCAGCGGCATCCGGGCGCCGGCCCGCATCAGCAGCGGGTAGACGAAGGCGCGCTGGACGTAGTGCAGTTCCCAGAGGCCGAGGAAGACCAGCGGTACCAGGCCGGCCCGGTGTGCGCCGGACAGGTACACGGCGAGGAACAGCAGTGCCGCCGGCGACTCCATGACCAGCCAGCCGACCCGGGCCGGTACCGTCGGGCCCCAGCCGGAGCGGCCGTGCCGCCCGTACGGCGCGGTGATGAACCGCAGCCCCACCACGGTCGCCACGGCCAGCCCGATCTCGACGAGGACCAGTGTGAGGTAGAGACCGGGGGCAGGCACGCCGGTGAGTCTACGGTTTGCTTGCGGTGTGGCTACTTGCGGTGCATGCGGTAGTGCAGGGTCATGAACGCGATGCCGAACAGCTGGAACGAGTGGTCGGCGCGCAGCTCGTCGCCGTCGAGGAAGACGTCGAGCATCTCGGCGAAGCCGTGCACCGCCAGCGTGGTCAGGTCACCGGAGCGTTCGTCCACATAGGACAGGTAGTGGCCGGGCTGGTTCAGCGGACTGCGGCTGGTCAGTACCAGCCCGCCGCCGGGTCGGGGCAGCGGCGCCAGGGTCGCGGTGAAGCTGGCCTGCGGCAAGGGGAAGCCGACGCTGACATAGCCGTGGCCGTCCCGCCGGTAGGTGGTGTAGATGCCGACGTAGATCGGCTCGTCGGTGTCCGCGAAGGAACGGATCCAGCCCCGGGTACCGATGGTGGCGGTGTCCGTGTCACTGATCGTGTCGATCCGGCTGTGGATGCCGCGCTGGGTCTCGCGCTGGTTCATGGGTACGTTCGCCTGGCCCAGCGGGCGCGCCACCAGCGAACGGTAGAGCAGGTACCCGGGGCGTACCCAGAGCCGCCACTCGGGCACGATGTCCAGGGTGAACCGGGTGGTGTGCTCGTAGAACTCGCGTACCCGCGGGTCCACCGTCGCCGGGTCGAAGTCGGGGCCGGCCAGTTCGTCCAGCGACGCGACGATCCCCACGTCGGCGGCGGCCGCCTGGTAGACGCCGCCCAGTACCCCGGCGAGTTCCTTCACGTAGCCGGTACCCACGTAGCGGCCCCGGGCGGCGAGCGGTACCACGAACGGCAGCTCCCGCGCGGGTACCCCCTCGGCCAGCAGCTCGACCTGCGCGTCCCGGAACAGCAGCGCGGAGACCAGCCGGAAAGCGACCACCGCGCTGGCGGCGACGATCGCGCCCGGCGCCCCGTGCCAGGGCAGCCAGAACGCGAGGCCGACGGCGAGCCCGACGACCGGGCCCAGCGCGACCTTCTGTGGCCGCAGCCCGAGCAGGCCGGCGAGCGCGCCGAACAGTACGCCCACGATGACCGGACCGGCGGGGGTGAGTACGTCGAGCAGCCACCCGGCGGGGGCCGCGTACACCCCGCTGGCGACGATCCGCGACCACAGCGCGGGGATCTGTCCCGGCCGGACGCGGGCCCGGGCGACGGCGTCCACGATCGTGTACGCCAGCGCGCCGACGATCGCCCCGAGCACCGTGGTGACTGTGCCCCAGTGCGCGGTCAGCGCCGCACCGGCCAGCGCACCGACGACCGCGCTCAGTAGCACCGCGCTCACCGCGGTCGAGATGGGACCACGTTCCCGCTGGGACTTCTCGATCGCCACGGAGGCGAATCTACCGGCCCGGGACGCAGATCGAATGACGCTGATCGGCCGGCGGCACGCTCACGCCGCCCGGGATCCGGCGGCACGCTCACACCGCCCTGGGTCCGGCGGCACGCTCACGCTGCCCAGGATCCGGCGGCACGCTCACACCGCCCGCGGTCCGGCGGCACGCTCACGCCGCCCGGGGTCCGGCGGCCGGCGATGAGACCCGGGTTAGAAGGGGGCCGCGTCCTCGCCCAGCAGCGCCAGCGTGAAGCCGCCCTTCCCGCCCTTGACGCTCTGCACGAGTACCCGGCCGGTGCGACCGTCCGGCAGCTCCAGCTGCAGGGTCTGGCCGACGGCGTTCTTGATGCTGTCGGAGCCCGTGACGGGCCGGAAGTCGCCGGCCCACGGTGGCGTGCGTCCGTTGCGCGCGGGCTCGGTGAACAGCGCCGCGGTTCCGGAGGTTCTCGTGCCGTCCGCGGACAGCAACACTGCGGTACTTCGATAGGTAGGCATCTCCGCCAACTGTACGCGTAGCGGCGCCCCGCAGCGCCCCTGTGCTGGCGCTCAGGAGGCTGGGTCGCGGAAGTCCGACAGTTCGTCGGGCCGCGACTGGTTGGGAACCCGACCCGGGCTTGCCAAGGAGCACGCGGTGCTGGTGGTACGACCGGGGCGGGTGGTTCAGCGGCCGGTCGTACCGTCGAGTTGTTCGCGGAGGATGTCGGCGTGTCCGGCGTGCCGGGCGGTCTCGCTTGTCATGTGGGCCATCACCCACCGGAGAGTGTGCCGGTTGCCCTCGACCGGGACGGCGATGCGGCCTTCCGGGTCGCCGGCGGTACGGATCGCCCGGTCGCTGTCCTCGATCGCCGCCCGGTAGTCGCGGAGCACGTCGTCGGCGCTCCGGTCGGCGGGTACTTCCATGCCGTACTCGTCGTCCGGGCTCCAGGCGGCGCCGGCGAGGTGGTGGCCGAACCAGTACCGCTCCGCCTCGGCCAGGTGCTGGACGAGGCCCAGGATCGAGGTGCCGCTCTCGACCAGTGCGCGGCGCCGCTGTTCGTCGGAGAGCCCGTCGGCCTTCTTCAGCACGCAGTGCCGGGCGAACGACAGGAATGCCAAGGCGGTATCCAGTTCGCCCGTGTCAACGCGGGGTACCGGCTCCCGTTGGGTCTGCGCCATGCCGTCACGGTAGCGGCAGCCAGCTCTCAACGCGGCCCGGCCCGGGACCGAATGATCGTGGCCCGGGCCGGGATTCGCCGGCCGGTCAGCTCGACAGGCTGGCGAACATGCCGGGCTGGTAGGAGCCGCCCTGGTTGCCGGTGATCACGCTGAGCCGGTTGGTCGCGTTGATCAGGGCGATCAGCGAGACCAGTGCGGCGCTCTGGTCGTCGTCGTAGTACTTGCGTACCTGGGCCCAGGTCTCGTCGGACACGCCCGGGTTGGCGTCGGCGAGCCGGGTACCCTCCTCGGTGAGCGCGAGCGCGGCCCGCTCTGCCTCGGTGAATACGGTGGAGTGCCGCCAGACGGCGACCAGGTTGATCCGGAGCGCGGTCTCACCGGCGGCCGCGGCTTCCTTGGTGTGGATGTCGACGCACCAGCCGCAGCCGTTGATCTGGCTGGCCCGCAGCATCACCAGCTCCTGGGTCGCCTTGGGTAGCGGCGACTGCTCGATCGCCAGGTTGACGTTGTAGATCCGCTTAGCGATCTTGGCGCCGGTCTCGTTGCTCATCAGGTCGATACGGAGTTCCACGACTTCGTCCTCACTCGTGCGGTTGTGTCGCGCGATCGTTCGCGCAGCACCGTGACGAACATGAAGATGCCGGCGACCAGATCCCTGTGACGGCGCGGCTGTGTGAGGGGAGCCACCGATCGTCGGTGTCACAACGGCGTGGGTACCGGCGTCTTGTGGTGGCACGGTTGACAGCGCACAGGCAGGAGTCAGGCATGAGCGAGCCCAGCGAGCGGACAGGTACGGCCGAGCCGCTCACCGTCGGCGGCCGGATGGACCTGGCCACCGAGGCGTTCGTCGTACACCGCAACCTTCTCTACACCGTCGCCTACGAGATGCTCGGCTCGGCCGCCGACGCCGAAGACGTCCTGCAGGAGACCTGGCTGCGCTGGGTCGGCGTCGATCTCGGTACGGTTCGGGACAAGCGTGCCTACCTGGTCCGGATCACCACTCGTCAGGCGCTGAGCCGGCTGCGTACCCTGCGCCGGCGCAAGGAGTCCTACGTCGGCCCGTGGCTGCCCGAGCCGCTGCTGACCGCGCCCGACGTGGCCGAGGACGTCGAGCTGGCGGACAGCGTGTCGATGGCGATGCTGCTGGTACTGGAGACGCTCACGCCGACCGAGCGCGCGGTGTTCGTCCTGCGCGAGGTGTTCGCTGTGGAGTACGACGAGATCGCGGTGGCCGTCGAGAAGAGCCCGGCCGCCGTCCGCCAGATCGCGCACCGGGCACGGACACACGTCGCCGCGCGCCGGCCACGCGAGGTCGTCTCCACAGCCGAGATGCGCAGCGCGATCGAGGCGTTCCAACGAGCGGTCGAAACCGGCGACCTGCAGCGCCTGCTGGACATCCTCGCGCCGGATGTCGTCCTGCTCACCGACGGCGGCGGAGTAGTGCGAGCCGCTGTGGTACCTATCGTGGGCGCTGGCAATGTGATCGACGTACTCGGCCGGATCGCCGCCACGGCGTCCCTGCAACTGGTGAACGTCAATGGGTACCCGGCGCTGATCCTCCGGATCGACGGTGCGATCGACACGGTCACGGCGGTACGTGTGGACGGCGGGGTTATCACCGGTCTCTATGCGGTACGCAACCCGGCGAAGCTGTCCCGCCTGAGCTGGGAGACCACCCTGCAACGATGAGCCGGCCGCTGCCGGCCCGGTCTGCCGGATCACGAGTCTCGATTACGCCGCCTGACCGGAACCGGACACTCGCCGATCATCCGCTGTTCATCCGTGGCCGGTTGGTTGCGGTCATGCACCTGAAACTCCTTGCCCGCAAGCGGGCGGCAGCAGTCATCGGCGGTACCACGGCCGCCATCGTCCTCGCCTCGGTCGGTACCGCCTGGGCGGACCCGTTCGGGTGGTGGACCACCCAGCCGCACCCGTTCGCGGTGAACGCCGACTACGGCGCGGCCAACCAGCACAGCGGCGGTACGGTCGCCGGCAACCTGCTGGCGAATGACCACGGCGCGACCGCTGTCGTACGCAGCACCGGCCTGGACAACCCGGCCGCGGGCAGCCTGACGGTGCACGCCGACGGCTCGTACAGCTTCACGCCGGCCGTACCGGGCAGCCATGGCACGGTGCACTTCAACTACACCGCCACCGACGCGGTCACCCTCTACAAGGACGCTGTGCCCGGCGCGGACAAGATCCCGTCGCTCGGCAGCCTCGAGGGCCCGAACGGCGGCACGGTGCAGATCTCCGGCGGCGGCTACGGCTCCTCGTTCGTCGCGGTGCCGGGCAAGCAGGGCTGGTTCTACGGCGCCACCGACCGCGGCCCGAACGCCGACGACGACGGCCCGCTGGGCGACAAGGTCTTCACCGACCCGACGTTCAACCCGCAGATCGGCCTGTTCCAACTGGTCGGCGGCAAGGCGGTGCTGCAGAAGACGATCCTGCTCAAGGCGCCTGACGGTACGGCCTACAACGGCCTGCCGAACCCGGTGACCAAGACGGCCGCGAGCGCGGAGAAGACCGAGGACCTCTACGGCAACATCATCGACCCGACCCAGCCCTACACCGTGCCCGGCACCAGCCCGGCGGTGACGCTGAACCCGGACAACGGCTACGACTCCGAGGGTCTGGTCGCGCTGGCGGACGGTACGCTTCTGGATCTCCGACGAGTACGGCCCGTTCATCACCCACTTCGACCGCAACGGCAAGGAGCTCGAGCGGCTCTCGCCGTGGGGCGCCGACACCGGCTTCGGGCTGGGTAACGGCCACAACGTCGACACGAAGAACCCGCTGCCGATCGAGTTGAAGCTGCGTACCAAGAACAAGGGCATGGAGGGCCTCACGGTCACGCCCGACGGGAGGACGCTGGTCGGCATCATGCAGTCGGCGCTCACCGTGCCCGACTACGGCACCGGTTCGACCGGCAAGACCGTCAAGCCGGCCAACGTCGCCCCGGTCCGGATCGTGACCGTCGACCTGCGGACCAAGGCGATCCACGAGTACCTGTACCTGCTCACCAACCCGGCCACGACGGCTGGTGCGGTCAGCGAGATCACCGCGCTCTCCAGTACCCGAAGTTCCTGGTCGACGAGCGGGACGGCAACCAGGGCGAGCCCGGCCAGGCGGCGTTCAAGAACCTCTACGAGATCGACCTGACCGGCGCGACCGACGTCAAGGGCGACGGCACCAACCCGCTCGGCCACACGGTCACCACCGCTTCGGGTCAGAAGTCGATCGAGGCGTACGTCGGCGACGCGGTCACCGCGAAGGCCGAGTTGCTGCTGGCGCAGGCCGGCATCACGCCGGTGAGCAAGACGCCGTACCTCGAGATCGGTACCGTGCTGAACCAGCTCGACCCGTCGGGCGCGTTCTTCAGCCACGACAAGATCGAGGGCGTCGCGACCGCCGACGGCGGCCGGACGCTGTTACCTCGCCAACGACAGCGACTTCGGCATGGACCACCTGCTCGGGCAGGACGAGGCGGCGTGTGAGGCGTCGGGGCTCTCCGACACGACGGCGTGCGCGCCGGTGAAGTCGACGTACGACCGGCAGGTACCTCGTGCACCAGAAGACGCTGGACGCCAGTGGCGTGGTGGACGACGGCGAGGTGCTGAAGGTCGACGTGTCCAACCTCCCGGTGGTACTCGGTACGGCGACGGTCACGATCAAGTACTGACCGCTCCGCTCCCGGACGGCCCGCTCCCCTCGGCAGGGAGCGGGCCGTCCGGCGCTGATGCGGGATGTGCCGGCTAGATTGGGGCGGCGCGGCGCCGGACGGCGCCACCACGACGAGGTGGGGGTTGCGATGGGTCAGCAAGTCCGTGGACTCATTTCCCGGGCCAAGGGGGCTCCGGTCGAGGTCACCACGATCGTGGTACCCGACCCGGGGCCGGGCGAGGCGGTCGTGCGGGTACAGGCGTGCGGCGTCTGCCACACCGATCTGCACTACCGCGAGGGCGGCATCAACGACGACTATCCGTTCCTGCTCGGGCACGAGGCGGCCGGCATCGTCGAGCAGGTCGGCGACGGCGTGACGGACATCAGCCCGGGCGACTTCGTGGTGCTCAACTGGCGGGCGGTCTGCGGTACCTGCCGGGCCTGCCGGCGTGGCCGCCCGTGGTACTGCTTCGCCACCCACAACGCCACCCAGAAGATGACCCTCACCGACGGTACCGAGTTGTCGCCCGCGCTCGGCATCGGCGCGTTCGCGGAGAAGACGCTGGTGCACGCCGGACAGTGCTCGCCGGTCGACGCGGCGGCCCGGCCGGCCGCGGTCGGGCTGCTCGGCTGCGGGGTGATGGCCGGCCTGGGCGCCGCGATGAACACCGGCAACGTGGGTCGGGGTGACTCGGTGGCCGTGATCGGCTGCGGTGGAGTCGGCGACGGCGCCATCGCCGGAGCGGCCCTCGCCGGCGCGACCACGATCATCGCGGTGGACACGGATGCCCGGAAACTGGAGTGGGCCAAGGGTTTCGGCGCCACCCACACGGTCGACGCCAGCCAGGTCGACCCGGTCGCGGCGATCCGCGAGCTGACCGGCGGCTTCGGTGCCGATGTGGTGATCGACGCGGTCGGCCGGCCGGAGACCTGGAAGCAGGCGTTCTACGCCCGCGACCTGGCCGGAACGGTGGTACTGGTCGGCGTACCCACCCCGCAGATGACCATCGAGCTGCCGCTGCTGGACGTCTTCGGCCGCGGCGGAGCGCTGAAGTCGAGCTGGTACGGCGACTGCCTGCCCAGCCGCGACTTCCCGCTGCTGACCGAGCTGTACCGGCAGGGCCGCCTCGACCTGGACGCGTTCGTCTCCGAGGAGATCAGCCTCGACCAGGTCGAGGAGGCGTTCACCAAGATGCACCACGGTGACGTACTCCGCTCGGTGGTGGTCTTCTGATGCCCGCCCGGATCGACCACACGGTCACCTCCGGGACGTTCTCCCTCGACGGCCAGGTCTTCGACGTCGACAACAACGTGTGGGTGGTCGGCGACGACACGCAGTGCCTGGTGATCGACGCCCCGCACGATGTGCCGGCGATCCGGCGCCTGGTCGGCGACCGTCGGGTGGTCGCGATCCTGGCCACCCACGCCCACGACGACCACGTACGGATGGCCCCGGCGCTGGCCGAGGCGACCCGCTCGGTGGTCCTGCTGCACCCCGCCGACCGGGTGCTCTGGGACCAGCTCCACCCCGAGATGGCGCCCGGCGGCGAGTTGGCCGACGGCCAGGTGATCGAGGTCGGGGGTACCCGCGTGCAGGTGCTCCACACGCCCGGCCACAGCCCTGGCGCGTGCAGCCTGTACCTGCCCGACCTGGGCGTTGTCTTCACCGGCGACACCCTTTTCGCGGGTGGTCCGGGCGCGACCGGGCGCTCGTACAGCGACTTTCCCACCATCGTCACGTCGATCCGCGACCGGCTGCTGGTGCTGCCGGCGGAGACGATCGTGCACACCGGCCACGGCGGGAGCACCACGATCGGCGCCGAGGCGCCCCACCTCGGCGAGTGGATCGCCCGCGGACACTGACTGTCGGGTCTGCGTATCTTCCTTGACACTTGGTAGGACTAGCCCCACATTGGCACTCGACACGTCGACTCGGGGGAGCTGATGGCGCCAACGTTGTCGCATCCGACTTTTGGAAGGCAACGACATGCGGTGGGGCCGCCCTCTCCTGGCGCTGGTGGTCCCTGTGCTGGCGCTGGTCGCCGCCGCGGCGGTCTTCGGCACCAGCCTCGGCGACGGGGTCGCGCCGGCCAATGCTGATGTAGCCGTCACCCCCATCCGGATCATGCCGCTGGGTGCGTCGATCACCTACGGGACGAACTCCACCGACGGCAACGGCTACCGCGAGGAGCTGCGCAGACTCCTGGTGGACAACGCCGGCCTGCCGGTCGACTTCGTCGGGTCCATGCGGTCGGGCAAGGGTGCGGACCGGGACAACGAAGGGCACCCGGGCTTCCGGATCGACCAGGTGGCGGCCAACGTAGATCGGTGGCTCGCCGCGTACGAGCCCGATGTCGTGCTGCTGAACGTCGGTACCAACGACACCGTGCAGAACCATCAGCTGGCGACCGCGCCGGACCGGCTGCGCGCACTGATCGACCGGATCATCGCCGACGATCCGACCGTGACGGTCGTGTTCTCCACGCTCGTACCGTCCGATCCGGGGCGCGCTGCCCGGGTCCAGGCGTTCAACGCGCGACTGCCGGCCATCGCGCAGTCCGAGCAGGCGGCTGGGCGGGCGGTCTACCTGGTCGACCTGAACTCCTCGCTGACGGCGGCCGACATCGGCCCGGACGGTACCCACCCGACGGACCGCGGCTACCGCAAGCTCGGCGATCTCTGGTACGCCGGGCTGCAGGCGGCGCTCGGTGGCGGCCGGGACTGGCCGCTGTTCAAGGCGGACTTTGACGCCGGGTCGCCACCGCTCGCCTCGGCGGCCGGCGTCGCCGCCAGTACCGACGTGGCGCACCACGGCCGGTACGCCCTGAAGTACTCGGGGAACGATACGAGCCGGAGCCGGTCGTACTCGTACAACAGAGTCTTCGATGTGCACGTACCGATCACCGCGAAGACCACGCTCTGCTACTGGATCTATCCGCACTCCGCCGGCGCGGAGTCGGTCGCGCTCGACCTGTCGCTGACCGACGGGCGTACGCTGCACGGCTCCGGCGCGGTCGACCAGTACGGCGTGCGGGCCGATCCCCGGTTCCAGGGGCAGGGCGGTCATCTCGTCGTCAACCGGTGGAACCTGGTTCAGGTGAGCCTGAGCAAGCTGGCCGGCGGTACGGTCGACCAGATCCGGCTCGGCTACGACCAACCGGCGAACACCGGAGTGTTCCGCGGCTACATCGACGACATCCAGATCGTCAACCAGGGCCCGGTACCTCTCGCCCGTGCTTTTGAGCCCGTCTAGGGCAGCAGTGCGGCGAGACTGACCAGCCGGGTGACTTGGGTCGGGTTGGAGTTGTTGTCGCTGATGATTTCCAGTACCGCCGGGCCAACGCCCAGCGGCGCGCCCACCCAGAGACCCTCGTAGTTGTCCAGTAGCGGGTTGTCCTGCGGACTCGGGTTGGTGGCGCCGCCGGACGGGCACTCGTTGACGTGAATCGCCAGTGTTTTGCCGACGACGTCGGAGGGCGGTGCCACCGCGAGGTTGGCGACCGCGGTGACATCCACCGCGCCCAGCGCGCCGGTCACGGCGTAGAGCTTGTCGTCGACACCAACTCCAGGAGTGAATGCGATCTCCTGGATGACGAACTTGCCGTCGGCGTAGGCACCGATCTCGGAGATGCGGTGGGCCGGATCGCTGGCATAGGCGATCTGCTTGAGCAGGGCGTACCCGCCGTGCCCGTCGGCCCGGTAGACGAGAATTCGGCGGATCAGGGCCTCACCTGTCGCTGGTGCGTCGCCGCTGAGCGGCGCCTCCATCGCGGCGTAGACATAGGTGCCGCTCGGCGAGATGGTCAGCCCTTCGAGGGTCCCGTTCCGCTTG
The DNA here is from genome assembly GCA_963850915.1 of uncultured Actinomycetota bacterium. Taxonomy (GTDB): domain Bacteria; phylum Actinomycetota; class Actinomycetes; order Mycobacteriales; family Micromonosporaceae; genus CAVTWH01. Next base: position 204,204 of record CAWKND010000011.1, on the reverse strand, counting down.
CCCTGCCCGGCCGGGGCGACCTGGAACCGCGCCGGCACGGTGAGCGAGCCGACCTGCAGGCCGTCGCGGGAGAAGATGCGAATCGACGGCTCCACTTCGGAGCTGACCAGGATGCGTCCATCGGGCAGCACCGCGACGCCCTCGCCGTCGAACGTGTCCCCGGTGAACGGGGTACCGTCCGTCGCACGCAACGGGACCGTCCTGGTGACTTCGGGATTGGCGGGGTTGCGGATGAAGAAGAGCGTGGGTACTTCGTCGCTGATGGAGATGAACCCGCGGGAGCGTACGTCCAGGGCGAGTGCCGACAGTTCACTGACTGGCTGCCCGGCGAAGACGGCGCCGTTGAGAGCGTCGCTGAAGCCGATCAGCGCACCGGACGGCGGGCACAGCGGCAGCACAGGATCGGCGTGAGCGGCGGTGGCGGGGACGAACAACCCGACGCCAGCGAGTACTGCGACAGCTGCGGCACAACGGATCCGGCATCCCACCCGAGTGCTTCCCATGGAACTGCTGGCCGTTGTGTTTGTCTTCACCGTGGCTCCTCGACGTGGCGGACCGGCCTGGGTCGGACTGGAAGGCCAGTCTGCGCGTCCGGCAAGGACCGGGCAACGCGTCGTTCCGTTCTACGGACCATCAAGTTGCCGGTTTGGAGTCACCCGGTCGCGTGAAATACCAAGGCACTTTCGGTGGACGTCCTTGGGACCAGCGTGGCGGCTGGGACCATCGCCGAGTGCACTGGTACACCGTCATGCCAACCGACGCGGTGGGTACCGGTCGCCGACTCTTGTCGAGGGAGCCTTGTGTGAACAGCTGTCTGCCGGTTACCGGTACCTCAGTCTGGCTGCCGGTGGCCATCGGGATCGCCGTGCTTGTCGTGGGCCTGGTGGCGCTGGTGCTGAGCCGGCATCGGTCCACGCCCGCGGCCGGGGCGGCGTTGCTGGTGCTGGCTCTGGCCCTGTCCTCGGCGATAGCGGTGGCGCACCCGGGCCGAGCATCGGCGGCGACGCCAGGCCCCTGCGTTCCCTCCAGCACACTTCCTTCATCCTCCTTTCCTTCACCCTCGACGACGCAATCGCCTGCGCCGTCCCCATCTGCGACGTCATCTGTTACGCCCAGTCCAAGCTCGTCCAGTGACGTCGGCGGTGGCGGAGGCGGCAACGACGGCGGCGGTAGCGGCGGCAACAGTTGACGGCGCCGTGCCGCATGGGCGGCGAGCAGCACGAGCGCGTTATAGGCCCGGGGTACCCGCGCTCCTGTCGAGATCCGGCAGCCGGCAACCGGAGCGGTACCGCACAGGGTGTGCCGCGGCCGGCGACGAGCTGGCGCGGCGTGGTTCAGGCGATCGGCTGGCGGTTGGTACGCGGGCTGATCACGGCGGGCGCCGACGTCATTTCGGTGGAGCGGCGGGTCACCAGGCGGCAGGGCAGCAGCTGGACTTGCCGGTCAGCGCAGGACTCCGGCCAGCAGGTCAGCGACTAGTGGTCGTCCGGATCCGTTGACTCGCCGGCCGACTCGGGGTCCGGGTCCGGGCCGGCGGTGCTGCTTGCCGGCTGAGGGGCGAGGCCACCCTCCCGTACCAGCCGGTCGGTGCGTACCACCATGGCCAGCCACAGCCACAGCGCCGCGACCGGTGCGGAGGCGACGCTGACCCCCACGGCGGCGTTGATCCGGTGCCGTACCGGGTCGACACAGTCGTCGGCAATCGACAGCGCTGTGTCGGCGTCGTAGGTCTTGTCCTCGTCACGACCCGGGCGGTACGTGATGGAGTCGGCGTAGGTCCGTTCGCTGAAGAACGCCGGGGATCCGCAGTCCGGACCGCTGGACACGCGGTCCGGGTTGTACGGCCGCGGCGACGCGAGGACGAGCCACAGCGCGAACACCCATGCGCCCAGCGTGATCAGGCCGAGCACGCTGGCCAGGACGAGACTGATCCGGTCGGCAGCGCTCGTGCCGTCGCGGGTCGCCGCGGATTCGTTGATGTCTGCTGCCATGCCGTCCCCCCGTGTCGACTGTGGACACTACAGGGCGCACCGTCGATGCGGGCGGGGTCGTACAGCGGTAGGGGAGACAGCGGTCAGCGGCGTCGAGCCGTGGCCAACGCGACCAGGAACTGGCCGGCGCCAGGGTCGATGCTCGACGTAACCGGCAGCCCCGGAGCGAGCCGGGAGAAGCGGTCCACCAGCCAGTCGGCTGCCTGCTGGGCATCCCGCCGGTCCGCGCACCGGGCCACCACCTCCCGGCCGCCCTTGCGGTCCAGCCGCTCCGCCACCGCCAGCAGTGGCGCCGGGTCGATGACGAGGAAGGTCGTCGGCCACGGGATCACCGGGGTGACCGCACCCTTCCTGGTGTTGCAGGCCCGGTGGGCCAGGCGCTCCAGGCCGGCGAAGTCGCCGCCGGCCTTCTTTGCCGCGTTCGGATTCGTCGTTCTGCTGTCCACACTGGGGCCGCGTGAGTCGTTCACCGAGACGCTCCGGTCGACGGCCTCGTCACACACCCAGCAGCGCCAACCATCCCGTTCGGCCACGCTCTCCAGGGCGCTGTTGCTGCCACTGCCACTGCCACTGCCACTGCTTTTGCTCATGCGGATGGCCGATCGTCGGGCGGAATGGAGACACCGCACACGGTAGCGCGCGGCCGGTGCGGGGCCGCGACGGCGCGGCTCAAACCGGGATGACGGCGAGCAGCGGGATGTGCCGGGTGGTCTTGGTCTGGTACTCGCCGAACCCGGGCATCACCTTGACCAGCCGGGCCCAGGTGTCCGCGTAGTCGTCCCCGACGATCTCCTCCACCCGTACCGGAATGTCTTCGGTACCCACCTCCGCGGTGGTACGCGGGTGGGCTTTCAGGTTGTGGTACCAGTCGGGGTTCTTCGGTGCCCCGCCCGCGGAGGCCACGATGACCATCCGTTCGCCGTCCGGCAGGTAGGCCACGGGGTTGACCCGCTCGATGCCGCTCCGGGCGCCCCGGTGGTGGATCAGCAGCAGCGTGCCGCCCTCGAACGGGCCGCCGACCTTTCCTTCGTTGGCCCGGAACTCCTCGATGATCTGCGTGTTCCAGTCGCTCATGTGCCCAATTAGATCGCCCGTGCCGGCGAGGTGTCGAGTCGATCGCGGCGAAGGTACCGGCCGATTAGCGATCTCGAGTACTGGGTAAGTCGGTGCGGAGAGCACAGTCGGTTCGGGACCTGGAGGAATCAGTGCGGTACGGAGCGGCCATCGTCGTCATTGTCTGGCTGGTTGTCGGACTCATCGCCGCGGGACAGCGTGGCTATCTCGGAGGTTCGGACACCAACTGCGGAAAGGCCAGTACCACGATCGTCACGATCATCGCCGGCCCGCTCAACTACATTGGTATCAACCCGAAGGTGACCTGCACGACCCCGTCCCCCTCGAAGTGACCCAATTCGCGGAGTGCCCCCAATCGCCTTGCGGAGAGGCGATCGGGGGCACTCCGCGTCTGTGGCAACAGCAACGGCAACAGCACCAGCAACGTAGGGTTGGTGGCATGTCAGCTGTTGACGAGTACTTCGCCGGGCTCGACGCGCCGACGCGGGTCACCTTCGAACACATCCGGAGCCTGGCGTTGGAGGTCGTACCGGAGGCCGAGGCCGGTACCAGCTATGGGATGGCAGCGCTGATCTACCGGAACAAGCCGCTACTCGGGTTCCGGGTCGCCCGCCAGCACCTGAGCATTTTCCCGTTCAGCCCGCAGGCAGTCGACGCGGTACGTGGTCAGCTGCCCAACTTCGAGCTGTCCAAGGGAACCATCCGCTTCACGGCCGCCACGCCCTTGCCGGACAAGGCGGTACGCGATGTGGTCCGGGCCAGGATGGCCGAGATCGCCGCCGACCTATAGCTTCTCCCAGACTGATACGTGCTGGCGGCTCTCGCTGGTGAACGGCGCCCGGGTCCAGCCGTCCCAACGCTCGCGCAGTCGCAGGCCAGCGAGCTGCGCCATCAGGTCGAGTTCGGCGGGCCACACGTACCGGAAGGGGATTGACCGGTAGCTGCCCTTGCCGTCGATCACGGTGACGTAGTTGGAACTGGTCGCCTGGGTCGCCACATCGTAGATGTCGAAGGCCCACCGGGTCGGGCTCACGTGGAACGGCACCACGTTCTGTCCCGCCGGGAGCCGGCGCAGCTCGGGCATCGCGACCTCGATGACGAAACAGCCCCCCGGCGCCAGGTGCGCGGCCGCGTTGCGGAAACACTCGACCTGGGCGGCCTGCGTCGTCAGGTTCATGATGGTGTTGAAGACGAGGTACACCAACGAAAATGAGCCCTCGACCCGGGTACCGGCGAAGTCGCCGATGGTGACTCCGAGCCCGTCGCCGCCCGGCTTGGCGCGCAGTTTGGCAACCATCGCCCGGGACATGTCGATGCCGTGCACCGGGATCCCGCGAGCCGCCAGTGGCAGTGCGATGCGGCCGGTACCGACGGCGAACTCCAGTGCCCGGCCACCGGTTGCGAGGTCGGCGAGGAAGTCGACCGTCGCCTCGATCACCGCCGGCGAGAACTCCGCGGACGACGGATCGTCGTAGTGTGCCGCCACCTGTTCACCGAAGTACCCGTCCGCGTCGTCCACGGGCCGGACGTTACCTCGGCGAACCGTGGGGCGCCCCGGATTTCTCGCCCGGCCGGATCAGCGGGGCAGGCTTCGGGGCAGCCCGAACGACGCCAGCCAACTGTTGTCGACGAAGCGGGTCACCGCGGAGATCTGATCGCCGGCGATGGTCAGCACCATGATGCCGTGCGCATGCGCGATCGGTGAGCACGCGTCGAAGACGTAGCAACCGAATGCGAGCTGGCCGTTGGCCCGGGTCGGGATGAGCCGGTAGCAGCGGCCATTGCGGTAGGCGATGGTGGTGAGGAAGTGCGCGATCTCGCCGCGGCCCTGATATTCCAGGGGTACCGGCGGCATGGTGAGCCACGCGTCGTCACTGAGCAGAGCCACGATTGCGGGGATGTCCCGGCGCTCGAAGGCTTCCGCGAAGCGGGCGGCCACCTCGCGCTCGCGGGACGAGACCTGCGGTGCGCTCCGGTCCCCCGCGGGCAGCCGTTCGGCGAGTGCCGCGCGAGCCCGCTTGAGGGTACTGGTGACCGAATCCTCGGTGGTGCCGAGCATGGTGGCGACCTCTGCGGCCCGGTAGCCGAGGACGTCGCGCAGCAGCAGCACCGCGCGCTGGCGCGGTAGCAGCGTCTGCACAGCCGTGAGGAACGCCAGCGACACCGACTCCTTCGAGTTCGTAGCGCACCTCCGGACCGGGCGCCGGATCGGGTACCCCGTCGAGGAGCGCGTCCGGGTAGGGCTCCAGCCACATCACGTCACCGAGCCGGGACGGTGGCGGGAATTCGACCGGCGGCAGGTAGGCGGTACGGGGCCGGCGGGCGTCGTACCGCAGCGCGTTGAGGCACTGGTTCGTGGCGATCTGGTAGAGCCAGGTGCGTACCGAGGAGCGGGCCTCGAACCGGTCGAAACCACGCCAGGCGGCCAGCAGGGTCTCCTGCAGTACGTCCTCGGCGTCCTGTAACGAGCCGAGAATCCGGTAGCAGTGCACCCGCAGCTCGTGCCGGTAGGGCTCGGTCAGTTGCCGGAACGCCTCGCCGTCTCCGGTCCGGGCCAGCCGCAGCAGGTCCTCGGTCACCATCGCATCCTCGCATCCGTCGGTCGCCTCCTGATGTCGGTGCCTCACGAGGTAGACACCGGCGGGTGCGGAAACTGGTCACGACCAGTTCGACGCCGAGCCGGTGTCTGATCCGCTGTGACGACAACAGCAACAACGCGACCGACCCGACAGCGCACAGCTCAGCAGCGGCCCGCTCTCACTTCGACCCAGCGATGGGTACTGGTGCTCAGCTCGCTCGCCTCTTTCCTGGTGGTACTCGACCTTCTCGTGGTAGCCACGGCGCTGAGTACCATCCAGCGCAGCCTCGGCGCGTCCCTTGCCGACCTGGAGTGGACCGTCAACGCGTACACCCTGAGTTTCGCGGTGTTCCTGATGACCGGCGCGATGCTCGGCGGGCGCTTCGGCCGGCGCCGGGTCTTCGTCGCCGGGCTGGCCCTCTTCGGCCTCGCCTCGGCCGGCTGCGCGCTGGCACCCGATGTGGCGGTGTTGATCGCCGCCCGGGCCGTCCAGGGGCTCGGCGCGGCGGCCGTGATGCCGATGGCGCTGGCGATGCTCAACGCGGCGTTCCCGCCCGAGCGCCGCGGTTGGGCGGTGGGCATTTACGGCAGCCTGACGGCGATGGCGGTGGTGCTCGGCCCGGTCCTCGGCGGCGCGGTCGCGCAGGGCCTTTCCTGGCAGTGGATTTTCTGGCTGAACGTACCGCTCGCCTTGCTGGCCATACCTTTCGTGCTCAGCCGGATCCCGGAGGGCTACGGGGCGGCGGTCCGGATCGACCTGCCGGGTGTCGCGCTCGGGGCGGCCGCCGCGCTCGGTCTGCTCTGGGGGCTGATTCGCGCCAACGACGCCGGCTGGACCAGCCCGTCGGTGCTGAGCCTGCTGGGCGGCGGCGTGCTTCTCGTGGTCGCCTTCGTGGCGTGGGAGCGGCGCAGCCGGTCGCCGATGCTTCCGTTGCGGCTGTTCGGTTCGCGCGCCTTCTCGGCCGGGAACGCGGTCATCTTCCTACTCAACGCGGGGCTCGGCGGCGCGATCTTCTTCACCGCGCAGTTCCTGCAGGTCGGGCTCGGCCACGATCCGTTCCCGGCCGGCCTGCGGCTGCTGCCCTGGGGAGTCGCGCCGGTACTCATCGCCCCGTACGCGGGTGCGCTCGCCGACCGGTTCGGCGAACGGCTGCTGGTGATCGCCGGCATGGCACTGTTCACCGGCGGGATGGGGTGGCTGGCGCTGATTTCCCGGCCGAGCACGGGGTACGCGGTACTGGTGTTGCCGATCGCCCTGTCGGGTGTTGGTTTGGCGCTCGCCATTCCGGCGGTGACCAAGTCGGTGGTGAGTTCGGTAGCCATGCCGGACATCGGCATCGCGTCGGGTGTCTACAGCACCATGCGGCAACTGGGCGGCGCGTTCGGGATCGCGGTCAGCGCGGCGGTCTTCGCCGCCCGGGGCGGGTACGCCTCCCCGGTCATGTTCAGCAGCGGCTACCGGGCGGCGATGGGTATCTGCGCCGTGCTGGCGCTGGCCGGCCTCGGCGCCGCATTCGCTCTGCGCGGGCGTTCCAGGGCTGCCCTGCCGCAGTCCGCTGAATAGCGACTATGGGGGTGTTGGGCTGCGGCCCAACACCCCCTACGTGGTCAGAACTGGGTGATGGTCAGCTTGCCTTGCGCGTTGAAGAAGGCGTAGGTGTCGTGGAAGTTGTCGGTTGTCGAGCCGATAGCCGAAGTCGCCGCGATGCCGGTGTCGGTGACCTGGAAGCAGGTCCAGCCGAGCACGATGCCGTTGCCGGCGCCGGAGATGTCCTAGAGCAGGGCCGGGCCGGCGATCAACGGGCCGGGGAACATCCCGACGTCCGGTGCGTGCACGGCGAGAGCGGCGATGGTACCGGCGGCGACCGCCACAACCAGCACGGCCACCGTGGGCTGCCACGGCCGGCGGGTGCGGAGTAACCACGCGGTCACCACCCCGGCCAGCAGGACCAGCAGCGCCCCCGGGATCGCCGCGTAGGGGGACAGGTTCACCGGCTGTGGGTCGGTGGCCAGCCGGGGCGGCCGGTGGAAGAACAGTCCCTCGGCGCCTTCGGGAATGCCGAGCCGCTGCCACCGGCCGGACACGTCGCGGGCGAGCAGGCCGTCCCGCCCGTCGGCCACGAACACGACGTGCCCGCCCGGTACCGCCACCACGACCAGCGAGCGCGAGGACAGGTGGAGCGCGGGATCGCCGAGGTCGGGGTACCCCGCCGCCAGCCGGCGGTAGGTATCCCCGGTCAGCTGCCACGCCGGGGCGTAGCCGGCGGTCAGTTTCTCGTCCACCCGCAGCTGCCCCGGTACCACCCGGTAGCAGGCGCCGCCCGCACAATCCTCGGTCAACGCGGCGGCCGGTGGACCCGCACCGATCGGCGCGCTGAGCTGGCGGGTCCGCGCGTCGAGTTTCCACACCGCCTCTTCGGTGTCCCGACCGTTGTCGCTGAAGACGGTCACCCGCACCTCGTCGAGGGAGGCGCCGTGCGTCACGGCGATGACCTCGCGTAGCCACCGGGTCGGGTAGCAGCCGGCGAGCCCCCAGAGCACGCCGACCACTCCGACCATCAGCGCCAGCCGTCGCATGCCTCCATGCTCGGTGGCCTCAGTAACGGTTGGGAGGCGGGAAGGACACCGTCGTCCGCGCAAATGGCCGCGCCCGGCCGAGGAACCGACCGGCGGCTGCGCGAACAGCCGGGCCGGGCTCGGCTGACCGGTCCGATCCGGGCGCCCGGCCGTTTCGGATCCGGCCGCCTCGCCGTTGGTCGAGGCGGGAACGGTGAGCGTGGGTGTCAGCTCGCCGTGCCCGGACGATCCGTCGTGCCCGAAAGGGGGAGCCGAGCGTGGGTACCACCGAGCCGATCGGCGTCGCTGTCGTCGGTGCCGGGTACTGGGGACCAAACCTGGTACGCAACTTCCAGTCCAGCCAACAGTTCCAGCTGCGCTGGCTGTGCGACCTGGACCTCGACCGGGCACAGCGGGCACTGGGCCGGTACTCGACGGTCGGGGCGACCCGGGAACTGGGGCAGGTACTGGAGGATCCCGCCGTTGCCGCGGTGGCCATCGCCACGCCGGCCGGTACCCACCTGGATGTGGCTATGGCCGCCCTGCGCGCCGGCAAGCACGTGCTGGTGGAGAAGCCGCTCGCGGCGCGGTACCGGGACGGGGCGGAGTTGGTCGCCGAGGCGGAGCGCCGCGGCCTGGTACTGATGTGCGACCACACGTACTGCTACACCCCGGCGGTCCTGCGGATCCGTGAGCTGGTGCGCGCCGGCGACCTGGGCGACCTGCACTACCTGGACTCGGTACGGATCAACCTCGGACTGGTACAGCGCGACATCGACGTGCTGTGGGACCTGGCCCCGCACGACCTGTCGATCATCGACTTCATCCTGCCCGACGGCGTGTACCCGGTGGCCGTCGCGGCCACCGGCGCGGATCCGATCGGCGCCGGCCGCTCGTGCGTCGCGTACCTGACGCTGCGGCTGAATACCGGGGCCATCGCGCACATCCACGTGAACTGGCTCTCCCCGGTCAAGGTGCGTACCACGCTGATCGGCGGATCGAAGCGCACGGTTGTCTGGGACGACCTGAACCCGACCCAGCGGTTGTCGGTCTACGACCGGGGTGTGGACCTGTCCGCGTCCGACGTGGCTGCCGAGGAGCGCCGGGAAATGCTGATCTCCTACCGCACCGGGGACATGGTCGCGCCGGCCATCCCCGAGCGGGAAGCGTTGCGCGCCATGGCCGACGAGTTCGCGGCGGCGATCAGTACCGGCCGGGCGCCGCTGACCGACGGCCGATCCGGGCTGCGGGTACTGGAAATCCTGGAAGCAGCGTCGCGCAGCCTCGCGGCCGGTGGCGTGTCGATACCCGTGGAGAGTGTGCGATGACCGTCTCTGTTCCGATTGCCGGCGCGCGGGTACTCGTCACCGGCGGCGCCGGGACGATCGGTTCGCACGTGGTGGATCAGCTGGTCGCCGGCGGCGCGGCCGAGGTGGTGGTACTGGACAACCTGGTACGCGGCCGGGTCGAGAACATCGCCGGGCCGCTCGCCTCGGGTGCCGCGCGGTTGGTCGAGGGGGATATCCGGGACGCCCCACTGGTACGGAAGTTGAGCGCTGGCAAGGATCTGGTCTTCCACCTCGCGGCGATCCGGATCACCCAGTGCGCCGAGGAGCCCCGGCTGGCCAACGAGGTACTCGTCGACGGGACCTTCAACGTGCTGGAGGCGGCCGCGAATTCGGGCGTCGGCAAGGTGATCGCGTCCTCCAGCGCGTCCGTGTACGGGATGGCCGAGCAGTTCCCGACGCCGGAGCGGCACCACCCGTACCACAACGACACCTTCTACGGTGCGGCGAAGGCGTTCAACGAGGGGATGCTGCGCAGCTTCCACCGGATGTCCGGACTGGACTACGTGGCGCTGCGGTACTTCAACGTGTACGGGCCACGGATGGACATCTTCGGGCTGTACACGGAGGTACTGATCCGCTGGATGGAGCGGATCGAGGCCGGCCAGTCGCCGCTGATTCTCGGCGACGGCCTGCAGACCATGGACTTCGTGCACGTGGCCGACATCGCGCGGGCGAACATTCTGGCCGCGCAGGAGCCGGTGACCGACGAGGTGTTCAACGTCGCGGCCGGCGTGGAGACCAGCCTGAACGAGCTGGCGGCAACGCTGGCCGAGGTGATGGCGGCCAAGCCGGAAGTGGAGTACGGGCCGCCGCGCGCGGTGAACAACGTGTCCCGCCGGCTCGCCGACACCAGCGCGGCGAGTAGCCGGATCGGCTTCACCGCGCGGATCGACCTACGTACCGGGCTGGCGGAGCTGGCGGACTGGTGGCGCGCCGCGAAACTGGCCGACGCGAACCGCTTCGTCCGGCCGTCTCTTGTCGCTCCCCTGGGGGACAGCGCGTGATCCCGGTGATGAAGCCGTTCCTCGGCGAGGAGGAGGCGCAGGCGGCGGCGGACGCGGTGCGCTCCGGCTGGGTCGCGCAGGGGCCGCGGGTGGCGCGCTTCGAGAGCGAATTCGCCGGGTACGTGGGCGGCGGCTACGGCGTCGCCCTCAGCTCGTGCACCACCGCCCTGCACCTGGCCCTGGTACTGCTCGGGATCGGGCCGGGTGACGAGGTCATCGTGCCGTCGCTCTCCTTCATCGCGACCGCGAACGCCGTCCGCTATGTGGGCGCAACGCCTGTCTTCGCCGATGTCGAGCTGGCGACCGGCAATGTCACGGCGTCCACTGTGGATAGTGTGCGCACGGCGCGTACCCGGGCGTTGATCGCGGTACACCAGGGAGGCGTGCCGTTCGACGTGCTGGCGCTGCGCAGCGCTTGCGCCGCTTGGGACGTAGCACTGGTCGAGGACGCCGCCTGTGCGGCCGGCTCGACGGCGTACGGGCGGCCGGTCGGGGCCGGTGCGCTGGTCGCCGCGTGGTCCTTCCACCCGCGCAAGGTACTCACCACGGGCGAGGGCGGGGCGCTCACCATCGACCGGGAGGACTGGGCGGTACGCCTGCGCCAGCTGCGCGAGCACGGGATGAACGTGTCCGCGGCGCAGCGGCACGCCAGTACCCAGCCGGTACTGGAGTCCTACCTGGAGACCGGGTTCAACTACCGGATGACCGATATCCAGGCGGCCGTCGGGCTGGTACAGCTGGCCAAGCTGCCGGCGATGGTGGACCGGCGGCGGGAGCTGGCCGGCCGGTACCGTGAGCGTCTGTCCGATGTGGACAGTCTTGTGGTGGTGGACGATCCGGCGTACGGGACTGCCAACTTCCAGTCCTTCTGGGTGTTGCTCGAGCCCGGACGGCGGGACGGCGTGCTCGCCGAGCTCGCGGCGGCAGGCATCTCGGCGCGGCGCGGGATCATGGCGGCGCACCTGGAGCCGGCCTACGCCGACGCACGCCCGGCACCCCTGCCGGTGACCGAGCGGCTCACCCGGGACTCGCTGATCCTGCCGCTGCACCACACGCTCACCCTCGACGAGCAGGACCACGTCGTGGACACGCTCCGGAAGCTCGTTGGCTGATGCCCATGGATGTGGACTCGGTTGATCTGGTTGTGGTCGGTGCCGGCGGGTTCGGCCGGGAGACGGCCGCCGCCGTCCGGGCGGTAAACGCGGTGCACCCGAGCTACCGGCTGCTCGGCTTCCTGGACGACGATCGGGCGCTGCACGGCATTTCACGCTCCGGCCTACCCGTGCTCGGTGCGGCGTCCGCGATGGACCTGTCCCCGAGCGCGCGAGTGGTGGTGTGCCTGGGGAGTCCACGCCGGTACGACCTCCGGGCGACCGTGGTGGCGCGGCTCGGGCTGGCTGCGGACCGGTACGCCACCGTCGTCCACCCGTCGGCGTCGATCGGTACGGGCTGCCGGATCGGGGCCGGCAGTGTGCTGCTGGCGCAGGCGGTACTCACCACCGATGTGCTGTTGGGCGCGCACGTGGCGGTGATGCCGCAGGTGGTACTGACCCACGACGACGTGCTGGACGACTTCGCCACGCTCGCCTCGGGAGTGGCGCTGGGCGGCTCGGTACACGTCGGTGCGGGGGCCTACCTCGGGGCTGGTTCGGTTGTCCGGGAAGGGGTCCGGATCGGTGCCAACAGCCTGGTCGGGGCCGGGTCGGTGGTACTCCGGGACATCCCGCCCGGCGAGGTGTGGGTCGGCAACCCGGCGCGTTTCCTGCGCTCGGCACCGACCGCTGGCGTGATGGCGGGGGGAGTGTAGGCGTGGCAACGATTCCACTGGTCGACCTGCAGGCGGCGCATGCCGAGGTGGCCGAGGAGGTCGAGCTCGGCTTCAAGCGGGTGATCGCGTCGACCGCGTTCATCGGCGGCGCGGAGGTGGCCGCCTTCGAGCGGGAGTACGCGGCCTTCACGGGCGTGCCGTACTGCGTGGGGGTGGCCAACGGTACCGACGCGCTCGAGCTCGCCCTGCGCGCCGTCGGTGTGGGCCCGGGTGACGAGGTGGTACTGCCGGCCAACACGTTCATCGCGAGCGCCGAGGCGGTGGCCCGTGCCGGAGCCCGTCCGGTACTGGTGGACATGGATCCCGGCAGCTACCTGATCGACGCCGGGGCAGCGTGCGCGGCGGTCTCCGCGGCCACCCGGGCGGTGCTGCCGGTACACCTCTACGGGCAGCTCGCGCCGGTGGAGCGGTTGGTGGACGGGCTCGCGGGTACCGACGTGGCCATCGTCGAGGACGGCGCGCAGTGCCAGGGTGCCACCCGATTCGGTCGGGGCGCGGGCTCGTGGGGGATCGCGGCCACCAGCTTCTACCCGGGCAAGAACCTCGGCGCCTACGGGGATGCGGGCGCCGTGGTCAGTACCGACGAAGGGCTGGCGCGGACGGTCCGCACGCTGGCCAGTCACGGTGGGCTCAGCCGGTACGTGCACGAGTTGGTCGGCTGCAACAGCCGGCTGGATGCGCTGCAGGCGGTGGTACTGCGGGCAAAGCTGGCCCGGCTGGCGGCCGGCAACGCCGCGCGCCGGGCCCTCGCGGCGCGCTACCACGCACTGCTGGCCGACCTGGACGTGGTACGCCCCGGCACACTGCCCGGCAACGAACACGTCTGGCACCTCTACGTGATCCAGGTGGACGAGCGCGACCGGGTACTCGAGGGGCTGAACGCGGCCGGGATCGGTGCCGGCATCCACTACCCGACCCCGGTTCATTTGACGCCCGCGTTCGCACACCTCGGGTACCCCCGGGGCAGTTTCCCGAACGCGGAGGCGGCGGCCGACCGGATCCTCTCCCTCCCACTGCATCCGCAGCTGAGCGAGGCGGCCCAGGACCGGGTCGTCGACGCGCTGCGGCGGCTGGTCTAGGCGCCACAGATGAGCGGCGACCTGGTGCGGACGACCTTTCGCACTGCGGTGTTGCCGGACGCCGACGGTCCGAAAACCCTGGCGCGCAGGCACTCCGGGGCACGGCACGCGTGGACCGGCTGGCTGGGCGACGCGCGGCCGGGACGGCCGGTGATCCGACCGATGGGCTCCCGGCAGGCGGCGTTCCTGTTGCAGCTCTTCGCCCTCGCCGCGCTGCTGCTGCCGACCGACACGGTGATCCGGGTAGTTGGCGCGCAGGGCTACCTGGCCAGCCTGATCGCCATGGTCCTGCTGCTGGGTTGGTTGCTCAGCGCCCTTTTCGGCTTCCACGACCCGCTGCACATGCGGTACCCGATGCGGGGCGCCCTCGGCCTGGTCTGGATCGCATCCCTGCTGTCGTACGCGGCGATGCCGTTCTACCACCCGTCGGCGACCCAGCAGTTGGGTGCCGGGCGCTGGCTGATGCTCTGGGCCGGCATGTCCGGTGTGGTACTCGTGGCCGCCGAGCACCTGCGCCGGCGCCGGGACATGCTGCGGGTGATCCGTACCGTGGTGTGGGCCGCCGCGGGACAGGGAGCCGTTGCGGCGCTGCAGTTCTGGCTGCGCTGGGACATCAAGCCGGACCTGCGCCACCTGCTGGTCGGCTTCCAGCGCAACGCGGACTTCCAGGAGTACCAGCCACGGGCGGCCCTGGTCCGGGTGACCGGGATGGCCAACCATCCGATCGAACTCGGGGTGGTCGCCGGAATGCTGCTGCCCCTTGCCATCTGGCTGGCGCTGCACGACAGTCGGCGGTCCGCACTCGTGCGTTGGCTGCCGGTCGCGCTGATCGGGGTGTGTATCCCGCTCTCGGTGTCCCGCTCGGCGATCCTGACCGTGGTGCTGTCGATGAGCGTGCTGCTCGTTGCGCTGCCGGCGGTACAGCGGGTACGCATCCTGATGTGGGTACCGGTCGCGGTGGTAGCCGTCTTCGCCACCACCCCCGGGTACCTGCGCGCGATGTACGGGCTGTTCACCGCGGGCAGCAGCGACTCCTCGATCAGCAACCGGCTGGACAACTACCCACGGGTGTTGGCGGCGCTGGAGCTGCGCCCGTGGCTCGGCTCCGGTGGGGGTACCGACATCCAACCCGACCTGACCAAGGTGCTGGACAACCAGTACCTGAAGGCGGCCATCGAACTCGGTGTGCTGGGTGTCATCGCGCTCAGCCTCTACCTGCTGGTACCGGTGCTCGCCATGGTCGGCACCCTGCGCAGCTCGCCGGATCCCCAGTTCCGGGCGCTCTGCGCGGCACTGGCCGGAGCGGCGCTGGCGGCGGCGGTTGCCTCGTACACCTTCGACTCGTTCTCCTTCGCACAGTTCGCATCGGTGCACGCACTCGTGATCGGGCTGTGCGGTACCTGCTGGCTCGCCGCCCACCGTCCGGCCCCGCCGACCCTCCGTCCTGACCGACCCGCTGTCCTGACCAACCCGCCGTCCTGACCAACCCGCCGTCCTGACAAACCCGTGAAGTAGAAGCGAGTCCCCGTGGATCTGTTGGCCATCTTCTCGTCGCTGCGCAGGCACCTCCGTATTGTGCTGATCCTGGCGCTGCTGGTGATCGGGGCCAACGCGTACGTGGTATTCGGCATCCCGCCGCAGTTCCAGTCGTCGGCCCAGTTCGTGCTCATCGGGCCACCGGCCGCGCCGACCGACGCGCAGATCGTGGCCAACCCCGCGCTCGGGAAGTTGAACAATGACAACCCTTTCCTGCGGCTGCCGAGTTCGGTGGTGGTCGCGGTGTTGGTACAGCGCGTCTCCGGCGACCAGGTACGCGGTGAGCTGATCGCGGCCGGTGCGGATCCGGGGTACCAGGTGGCGCCGACCGGGGCGCTCGGCAATGGGCTGGTCATCCAGATCACCGGTACCGGCAGCTCGGCCGCCGAGGCACGGCACACGCTCGAGCTGGTCTCCGCGCGTACCACCGCGGAGCTGCGCACCATGCAGACTGTCAACGGCGCGGACGCGCGCTTCCTTTACCAGGCACTGCCGATCAACCCGCCGACAGCCGCGATTCGGAAAATCACCGGTACCGTGCGGTCTCTGATCGCCGTGACCGTCGCCGGAATCGTGCTGCTGTTCGGTTTCATCTCGGTCGCCGAGGCGCTGCCCACCCGGGGTCGCCGGGCGGTGCGCGGGGTGCGTTACGGCGAACGACCGCGGGCCACCGAACCGCCGCCGTGGCCCGCCGAACCGGCGGACTCCGACCAATCGCATGCCGACCAATCGCATGCCGGCCCATACCAAGGGGGTCAGGCGCCGGTCGATCAGGTCCGCGCCGGGCAGCCGTCGGCCGGGCGGGCGCGGCCCGAAGGGGACTTGACGATGGTGCTGCCGCGGATGGGTGGCGACCGGCGGGGCGCGCCGGAGTGGCCCACCGACCAGCGGAGTAGCCGCGAGCGCGCTGCCGAACATCGCAGCCCCACCGATCGCGGCTCGGCTGACCGCCGCCCGGCCGATCGCGTGCCGGCCGATCGTGGCTCGGCCGATCGTGCCCCGGCTGAGCGTGGCTCGGCCGATCGTGCCCCGGCTGAGCGCGGTTCGGCTGAGCGGGACGGGGTCGGGCGCGACCAAGCTGGGCGCGATCAGTCCGGGCGCGACCAGTCCGGGCGCGACCAGGCAGAGCGTGACCAGCCCGAACGGGGCCCGGGGGAGTCGGCCGGGAGTAGTGCACTGTCCAGTTAGTCCCGCTGCCGAAGCCAAGTCGCCTATGTGTAATGTCCATATGGTTGATGGGCTTTTTCGGCTACTTGCGAGGAATGCTCGTAGCATCCGAGTTGTCGGCTGCGGCGGGGTACGGCAGTCCGAACTGGATCATCCGGCGGAACCATCGGTGGCGGCGTTCTAGAGGTGAGTTCCTTGGGTAGCGGAGACAACTGGTCCGACGGGTGGCTGCGGGGCGGCGGCCCGATCCGGCTGCGGCCGGCCGTTCCGGCGCCGGCCCTTGACCGGGATCGGTTGCGGTGGAAGCGATCCGGCTTGCCGGTGCGCCCGGATGCGGTGCGGTCGCTGGCTCGGCTGGTGGGCCGGTGGCGGCGTCCGGCGGTGGCGGCGCTCGGAGTACTCGCGATGGCGGTGGCCGGGATCGGCGGTGTGGGTACCGCCGCGCAGGCCGACAGCTGCGTGCAGAACCCGGTGGTGTGCGAGAACAGCAAGCCGGGTACGCCCGAGTCGGTGTGGGACATCCACGGCTCCGGCGACGACAGCATCCAGGGCTTCGCCACCGACATCAGCGTGAACCTGGGGCAGCGGATCGACTTCAAGATCGCGACCGATGCGGCGGCGTACACCATCGGCATCTACCGGTTGGGTTGGTACGCCGGCAACGGCGCGCGGGCCATCGCCACGGTCACCCCCTCGGCCCACCTGCCGCAGGCGCAACCGATCTGCGTCACGAAGCCCGAAACTGAGATCGACGACTGTGGCACCTGGGCGGTCTCGGCGTCGTGGACGGTACCGACCACCGTTGTGTCCGGCATCTACGTGGCCACGCTGACCCGGACCGACACCGGCGGCAAGAGCCAGATCGTGTTTGTGGTACGCAACGACGCCAGTCACTCCAAGCTTCTGTTCAAGACCTCGGACGCCACCTGGCAGGCGTACAACATGTACGGCGGGGCGGACTTCTACCACGACGGCGGGGCCAACGGCCGGGCGTACAAGCTGAGCTACAACCGGCCGTTCGCTACCCGGGGCGACAACAATGGGCGGGACTTCCTCTACAGCAACGAATACCCGATGCTGCGCTTCCTGGAGCGCAACGGGTACGACGTCAGCTACACCACAGACATAGACACCGACCGGTACGGTTCGCTGCTCACCAACCACCAGGTGTTCCTCTCCGTCGGGCACGACGAGTACTGGTCGGAGGGCGAGCGCGACAATGTCGAGGCGGCCCGGGACGCAGGGGTGAACCTGGCCTTCTTCAGCGGCAACGAGGTCTACTGGAAGACCCGCTGGGAGCCGAGTGAGGACGGCTCCTCGACGCCCTACCGGACACTGGTGACCTACAAGGAAACCTGGGCCAACGCGAAGATCGACCCGAGCAACGAGTGGACCGGAACGTGGCGGGACCCCACGTTCAGCCCACCCTATGACGGTGGCCGGCCGGAGAACGCGTTGACCGGTACGGCGTACATGGCCAACACGGACGACCTGGCCCTGCAGGTACCCCCGGATCAAGGGGTGTACCGGTTGTGGCGCAACACCTCCGTCGCTTCGCTGGCGGCGGCCGGGCAGACTGCGACCCTCGCGCCGCATACCATCGGGTACGAGTCGGACGAGGATCTGGACAACGGATTCCGGCCGGCCGGCCTGATCGACCTCTCCACCACCACCGGCCAGACTCCGCAGTACCTGCAGGACTTCGGTCTCGTGGTGGCCCCCGGTACCACCACCCACCACCTCACCCTGTACCGGGCGGCCAGCGGCGCGCTGGTCTTCAGCGCCGGCACCATCCAGTGGGCGTGGGGGGTGGACGACGACCACGACGGTACCGAATCACCGGCGGATCCGGCGATGCAGCAGGCGACCGTGAACCTGTTGGCGGACATGGGCGTGCGCCCCGACACGCTGATGACCGGGCTGGTGGCGGCGACCGCCTCCACCGACACTTCTGCGCCCACCGTGACAGTGACCGCGCCGGCGGACAACAGTACGGTCGTCAACGGCTCGCTGGTTACCTTGTCCGGTACCGCATCCGACGCCGGTGGCGTGGTCGCCGCGGTCGAGGTCTCCACCGACGGCGGGACCACCTGGCATCGGGCCACCGGTACCAGCACGTGGTCGTACACCTTCGCTGCCAGTGGCGTGAACCAGCAGACGGTCTTCGTGCGGGGCGTCGACGACAGCCTGAACATCGGCTCCACACCGGCGAGTGTGCGGCTGAACCTGACCGGACCGGCGAGCCTCTTCGGCGCCGAAGTGCCCGCCACGCCTGCCGTCTCCGACGCCTCGGCCGTGACACTGGGCGTCAAGGTGGTACCGGCCAGCAACGGGTACATCACCGGAGTACGGTTCTACAAGGGAACCGGCAACACCGGTACGCACACCGGCACGCTGTGGTCGGCCAGCGGCGCGAAGCTCGCCACCGGTACCTTCACCGGCGAGACGGCCACCGGCTGGCAGACCCTCACCTTCCCGAGTCCGGTCGCGGTGACCGCGAACACCACCTACATCGCCTCCTACTACGCGCCGGCCGGGCACTACGCGGCCGACAACTGGGCCTTCGTCTACTCGGGCCTGACCGCCGGCCCGCTGTCCACGCCACGCTCCGACCATGTCGCCGGGAATGGGCTCTACGCCTTCGGATCGGCCTTCCCAGCCACCTCCTTCGAGGCCGCGAACTACTACGTCGACGTGCAGTTCGTGGACGAAAGCGTGGTGGTACCCGGGGTGCAGAGCACCGCGCCGGCCGCGAACGCGACGTACGTTCCGGTCTCCGTGCACCCGTCGGCGACCTTCTCCAAGGCACTCGATCCGGCGTCGGTGAGCGCCACGCTGGCCGGACCGGCCGGGCCGGTCGCCGTGACGAGCGCGTACAACGCCGGCACCCGGACGGTTTCGGTAACACCGTCGGCGGCACTGGCCACCGGTACGGCGTACACGGTGACCGTGCAGGGGCGGGACCTGACCGGGAATCCGCTCAGTGGAGCCAACTCCTGGACGTTCAGTACCGAGACGTACGCCAACCTCAGCACCCTGTTCGCGGCCGACGCGGTACCCCAGGTGCCGGCGACCGGGGACAGCAACCCGACCGAGGTCGGCGCGAAGTTCGTCCCGCAGGTGAGTGGGACCGTGGTGGGGGTGCGGTTCTACAAGGGCGACGGCAACACGGGAGTACACACCGGCAGCCTGTGGAGCGCCGCCGGCACGCTGCTGGCGAAGGTGACCTTCAGCAACGAGAGCGGCAGCGGCTGGCAGACGGCGCACTTCGACACGCCCGTCCCGGTCGGCGTCGGGAGTACCTACGTCATCTCCTACTACGCGCCGAACGGGCACTACGCCGCCGATCCGGCCTACTTCGGCTCGGCACTGACCACCGGTGTACTCACCGCACCGGCCGGCAGCAACGGGGTGTACCGCTACGCCGCCGACGCCTTTCCCAGCAACGCGTACCAGTCCAGCAACTACTGGGTCGATCCACTGTTCGTAGCCGGCCCCGGCGCGCCGTCTCCAACGACCCCGCCAGCGAGCCCAACGGGTTCGCCGGGGGCGTCGTCCGCGAGTCCGTTGCCGTCGGCGAGCCCGTCGCCGCTCCCGTCGGGTGTGGTGAGCCTGTTCAGCAACGACGACACACCCGCCACGGCGAACTGGAGTGACCCGAAGGCGGTGGAGGTCGGGCTGAAGTTCAGTGCCGACACGGCTGGCGTGGTCGCCGGAGTGCGCTTCTACAAGGGATCGCAGAACACCGGGGTGCACACCGGATCGCTGTGGAGCGCGACCGGCCAGTTGCTGGCGACCGTGACTTTCCAGAGCGAGTCGGCGTGGGGGTGGCAGCAGGCGAGCTTCAGCACGCCGGTACGCATCACCCCGAACACCGCGTACGTGATCTCCTACTCGACCACCGTCGGGTACTACTCGGCGACGCTGAACTCCTTTGCCAGCAGCGGGTTGAACAAGCCACCACTACACGTGGCCACCAGCGGCAGCGCGTACCGCTACGGTGGCGGCTTCCCGAACAGCACCTCAAAGCACAACTACTGGGTGGACGTGATGTTCCTCCCGGACCCGGTGGGCTGATGGGCAGCCTCACCTCCCCGGCCAGCTTGTTCTCCCGGGCGAGTCGGGCGCTCGGCTGGAGCTTCGCGAGTACGGCCGCCAGCCGGCTGAGCACGCTGGCGGTCGGGATCGTACTGGCCCGGGTGCTCGGGCCCCGCCAGTTCGGTACCTTCGCGGTGGCGATGGTGGCCCTGCTGGCCGTATTGAGCTTCAACGAGCTGGGGGTCAGCCTCGCCATCGTCCGTTGGCCCGGCGACCCCAGGCGGATCGCCCCTACGGTGGCGACCATCTCGCTGCTGTCCAGCGCGGTCATCTACGCGGCCTGCTTCCTCGGCGCGCCCGCGTTCACCCACGCGATGGGGGATCCGCACGCGACAGCGGTGGTGCGGGTACTCACGCTGAGCGTGCTGATCGACGGGCTCGTCTCGGTACCCGCCGCGCTGCTGCAGCGGGAGTTCCGGCAGGACCGCAAGATGTTCGCCAACCTGACCACGAGTTGGCTCAACTCCGGCGTCTCGGTGGCGTGCGCGCTCAGCGGGTTGGGCGCGATGAGCCTCGCCGTCGGGCAGCTCGCCGGCGCGCTGGCCGGGGCCGGGCTGCTGATCGCCTTCGCGCCACACGGAATGCGGTTCGGGTACGACCACACGCAGATGCGGGCACTGCTGCGCTTCGGGTTGCCGCTGGCCGGCTCCAGCGCGGTGGTCTTCGCCGTCGGCAACGTCGACAAGATCCTGGTCGGTACCCTCCTCGGCCCGGTACCACTCGGCCTGTACGTACTCGCGGTCAACCTCGCCAACTGGCCGGTGAGCATGTTCTCCCAGCCGGTACGGTCGGTGGCGCCGGCCGCGCTGGCGCGGTTGCAGCACGACCGGGTGGCAATGCGTACCAGCTTCCTGTCCACGGCCGGTCTGCTGGCCGCGGTGACCCTGCCGGCCTGTGCGCTGCTCGGCGCCGCCGCCCAGCCGCTGATCCGGTTCGTCTACGGTCCACAGTGGACACTTGCCGCAACGGTGCTGCCCTGGCTGGCCGCGCTCGGTGCGCTGCGCATCCTCTTCGAGCTGGTCTACGACTACTTCGTGGTACTGGCCAACACGCGGATCGTGCTGGTGGTACAGGTGGTCTGGCTGGTGGCGTTGGTTGGTGCGTTGGAGGTCGGGGTACGCGTGGCCGGGATCGGCGGAGCCGGCGCAGCCCAGTTCGCCGTGGCGCTGTGCGTCGTAGCGCCGCTCTACCTGTACGAGCTGCGCCGCACCGGGATCACCCCGGCCGCGCTCGGCGCGAAGCTGCTCGTGCCGGTGCTCGGCGCCTTTGCCGCAGCGGGCGCGGCGCTGGCCGCCAGCCGGATCATCCCGGTCGACGTGCTGGCCCTCGGGGTCGCCGGGATCGCCGGCGTGGTCGCGATCGGGCTGCTGCTCTACCGGATGCGCGGAGCGGTCCAGGCACTGCGCTCGGTGGGGACGCCGGTACCGGTGGATTGAGGCGCCACCGCGTTGAAGTCGTCCCGGGCAACACCACCGCGCAGCCGCTGCACCCGGCGGCGTACCTTGTACCCGGTCAACCGCACCGCCGAACGAGCACCCGTGGCCGCCCCGACAGCCACCGAAGGCTGGAGTGCCAACGCTTTCCGGTAGATCTCCTGCTGTACGGTG
Source organism: uncultured Actinomycetota bacterium (assembly GCA_963850915.1). GTDB lineage: Bacteria > Actinomycetota > Actinomycetes > Mycobacteriales > Micromonosporaceae > CAVTWH01. The sequence continues at coordinate 182,337 of CAWKND010000011.1, read as the reverse complement.
GCCGCCCGGTGCAGGCTGAACCGGGTCACCGCGAGGTCCCGTCCGTACCGGCCGAGCGTGTCCCGAAGGGCCGCGTCGGCGAGCAGTTGGCGCAGGATTCCGGTCAGCCGGGCAGCGCCGTCCACTCCGTCGCCGATGCCGTACCAGCCCTGGCGCAGGAAGGTGGCACAGCTCTCCGGCGTCAGCATCGCCCAGAACCCGTGCTCCCCCTGCACCACAAGTGGCTTACCGAAGGCGAGTGCGCGCAGCGCGGAGCCGCCCATACCCAGCACCACGTCGGCGGCGGCGTACGCCGGTCGGGGATCGTCGAGCTGGCCGGTGAGTACCACCGCCGTGCGCCCGGCCCGCTCGTTGGCCGTCGCAGCCCGCGCGCGTACCACCTCGGCGGCCGGCCCGTCGCCCACGATCGTCAGCCGCACCGGCAGCTCCCGAGCCAGCTCGCCGACGACGGAGATGGCGGTACAGATGCCTTCCAGCTTCAACTCGGCGACCAGCCGGCACACCATGACGAGATTGAGGGCGGCGCCGTCCAGCCCGTACCGGGCGCGGAATTCGGCACTGTCGTGGCCGGGTGCGTCGGACTCCACATCCACCGGCGGCTCGATCAGGTAGACCGGTCCACTGCGCCCGGCCGCGGTGCGATCGCAGAGTTCCCGGGTACCGACGACCAGCGGGAGTGGCGCGGGCAGGAACGGCGCGACCGACATGGACATGATGGTGCAGACGGCGGCGGTACCGGGCCGGGCGAACGCGGCTGCCGCGCACTCCAGCCCCGGCGGCCACTCGTACCCGTGCACGATGTCCAAGCCGCGCCGGCGAATCAGCGTACGCAGCAGCGTGGTCACGCCGATCGACGGGCGCTGCCGGCGTGCCGGGATCGGCAGGTACTCCAGATCCCGCGCGCGTACCCGGTCGACGAGCGGCCCCGGCTCACCGAGGATCACCACGTCGTGCCCGAGATCGCGTACCGCCGCCGCGATGTCGATCGCGTTGAGCTGGCTGCCACCCACCGTCATCGCGTGCGGGTACACCAGGATTCGCAGTCCTGCCAACGCTTTCTCCCTGCTCTCGGGCGGCTTCCGGCAGTTCGGTCGGCGCGCGTGCGGGGCCGGCAAACGACTAACGAATGGGGGGCCGGCGAGGAACAGTCAGAAACTGGCAGCATGTCGAAACGTCGTTCCTGCCCGATCTTGGGATGAATCGGGCAGGCTGCAGAGCGTGCCCAAAGGAGTGCAGTCCGCCACGGTCGCCCCCCGCCGGGATCGACCGCTGATCGTGTTCGGTGCCGGCCGACCCTGGCACGGGGTCGCCGGTACGCACCGCATGCTCACCACCGCGTTGACCGCTTACGCCGACGTGTTGTGGGTCGACCCGCCCGTCTCTCCGGTAACCAGATCGGCGCTGCGCTACGGGACCGGGCGTGCCCCGGTGCCCCGGCTGCGGCCGGTCGCCGACCACATCACCGCGCTGTACCCGACGGTACTGCCGTTCCACACCCGTACCGGCATCCGGGCCACTTCGGCCGGTCTGGTCCGGGCACAGATCGGTTGGGCGCTCAGGCGTCTGGGCCACCGACCGGACGCGATCGTGGACGCGCGGCTCGGCCGGTTGTTGGGCGGCTGGGGTACGGGTGTCCGCAGTGTGCTCTACGGGACCGACGACTACGTGGCCGGTGCGGCGCTGATGGGGCTCTCCACGATGCGACTGCTGGCCGACGAGCGGTACAGCCTGGACGCCGCCGACCTGGTGCTCGCCGTCTCCGAGCCGCTGCGCGAGCGCTGGCAGGAGCTGCGGCACGGGCGCGGTACGGATGTCGTGTTGGTACCCAACGGCGTGCAGACCGAGCCCTATGCCGATCTGACGCGGGTGACCCCGGCCGCCGACGTCGCGCTGCCGCACCCGATCGCCGGCGTGGTCGGCCAGCTCTCCGCCCGCATCGACCTGAACCTGCTCGAAGCCGTTCTCGCACAAGGGGTCTCGTTGCTACTCGTCGGCCCGTGTGATCCGCGCTGGGAGCCGGAGCGGTTCGCCGCGCTGTGCCGCTCGCCGCGGGTACGGTGGACCGGCTTCCGCCCGTACGAGACGCTCCCCGGGTACCTGCGGCACATGGACGTGGGCCTCACCCCGTATGCCGACACCGCGTTCAACCGCGCCTCCTTCCCGCTGAAGACGCTGGAGTACCTCGCCGCCGGGCTGCCGACCGTGAGCACCGACCTGCCGGCAACCCGCTCCCTCGCAACAGATCTGGTCCACGTGGCGAGCGACCCGACCGAGTTCGCACAGCTGGCGCGCCGGCTCGCCGAGCCCTCCGACGCAAAGCACGCGGCTGGGCTCGCGGCCCGGCGCCGGGCATTCGCGGAGGGCCACAGTTGGCACAGTCGCGCCACCACCGTCGCCCGGTCGTTGGGTTTGACGACGGTACTCGCCGAAGTCTCTGTGAGGTAGCAAGTCGTGATCAGGAAGTTGACCAGAACCAAGCGGGTACTGCTTGTCTCGGTAGTGGCGACGGTACTCCTCGCCGGGCTGGGGCTGCTGGCCATGTTCGGGCCGGGCACCGAGGGTACCGCCGACGCTTCGTCGCACGGCTGGCCCTGGTGGCACCACGGCAAGCCGCACCCCACAACGAGTCCGAGCAGCAAGCCGACCGGGTACCCGTCGCTCGGCCCGAGCCCGTCAGCCAACCCGCGACCATCCGTCTCGATGATGCCGTCCAGTAGCCCGATTCCGAGTGGAGTCAACGGCGGCCAGCCGGTCGCCACCCACGGCGGAGCCGGTGTGCACCTGCGTCAGGTGGACGGCGGCCCCAACTACTTCGCCAAGTTCTCCCCGTCGCTCCCGGTCGATCCGGCGTTCTTCCCGATCGGCGTCTGGTACGAGAGCGTGGTCGCCCAGGGCGACATCGACAAGGACAAGGTGGCCGGGCTCAACACCTACGTCCAGTTGACCGACAGTACGAAGATGAACCTCATTGCCGGCGCGGGGATGTACGCGATCCAGAGCGATCCGGCGCGCGCGGGTACCGAGACGGTCGGCTGGGAGCTGCCTGACGAGGCGGACATGTGGGCCGGGCCGGGCAGTGCTGCGTGGACCGGGCGGTACGCCGGCGAGGGTACGATCTGCAGCCCGGCCGGGAGCGACTGCGGGTACACGGTGCACAACACGATCCTGAACGGGTACCCGGCCGACAGCCGGTTCCGCTACGCCAACTACGGCAAGGGCGTCACCTTCTGGGACACCGACTCCGAGGCAGCCACCTTCGTCAACAAGTTCCAGGATGTGCTCTCCGCGGACAACTACTGGCTGACCGACGAGAACATCTGCATCAAGAGCGAGGGTGGCGGGATGTTCCCGGCCAGCATGCTGGTACCCGGCCAGAACGGTGGCAGCAACCGGCTGCCGGATCCGCTGTGCCACCGGCCATCCAACTACGGGCTGACCGTGGATCGGCTGCGTAGCCTGGTCTCCCCGGCCGGCAGCAAGCCGGTGTGGGCGTTCGTGGAGGTCGGCCACCCGAACAAGGACTCCGATTCTTCGCTGTCGGCCCAGCCGGCCCAGATCGTGGCGGCGGTGTGGAGCAGCATCATCCACGGTGCCCGCGGGATCATCTACTTCAACCACAGCTTCGGCGGGCCGTGCCAGACCCAGCACGCGCTGCGCGATCCGTGCTATACCAGCGTGCGTACCGCGGTCACCGCCGTGGATACCGAGATCCGCCAGTTGGCTCCGGTACTCAACGCGCCGTTCGCGGACGGGGTGCTGACCACGGGTGGCTCGATCGACGCCTCGGCGAAGTGGTACGGCGGGCACTACTACGTGCTGGCCGGCTCCACCCAGGCGGCCGCGCAGAGCGCCGCGCTCGCCATGCCCTGTGTCGGCAATGCCACGGTGACTGTGGTGAACGAGAACCGGACGCTGAAGATGACCAACGGTACCTTCACCGACAGCTTCGCCGACGGCAACGCGGTACACATCTACCGGGTGGACGGCGGCTCCAGCTGCGGCGCCTACTGACCTTTCCCGCCCTCGAAAGGGGTTACCCCGGTAGCCGCTGCTCCGGCGCGACCGGGCGACGCTCCCGGGAGCTGTCGTCCCGCTCCCAGGATTCGTTGCGGGACAGCCGCTGCAGCACCCGGGCCAGCGCCACCAGGCTGGTGTAGACGAGCGCGTCGAGGAGACCGACCGGACCGCGCCGGGCCAGCCGCCGGACATCCCGTGCCGTGGTGGACGCCGTGTCGTGCGCGGTACCCGGGTTGCGGACCTGGTGCTCGGCCTTGCCACGGTAGGTACGGCGGAGCACTTTGAGCAGATCGCCGGTACGCATCGGCACGGTCACCGCCACCGCCGGGCAGCCCGCCAGGATCTCCACCTCGTCCGGCGCGAAGAGCTGATCCACCCACAGGTCGTCGGCGACCAACTCGGGGAACTCGGGGAACCGGGCCCGACCGCGCGCCGACAGGGCGTAGGTTCCCGCACCCCACAGGGAGCCCAGTACCGAGGGCAGCTGCGTCCGGGCCCGGTACCACCGGCGTACCAGCCAACTAGCCCCGGCAGTGTCGTAGCGCAGTGGTGGCCGGGCGGCCAGCGGTGCGCCGGGATCCCTTGCCGCCAGCCGGGTGAGCACGGCGTACGCGGCAGCCGGGTCGAGTACCACATCGGCGTCCAGGTAAATGCGCGGCAGGCTGGTCGCCGCCCGCTCGCCGGCGCGCAGCGCGGCCGGCTTGGAGCCGATCGCCAGCTCCACCACCCGTACGCCGGGGAAGCCGCGGGCGACTTCGGCGGTGGCGTCCATGCATCCGTTGCACACCACCACGATCTCCAGCGCGCCGGAGGCGGCGAGGGCGGCGAGTGGCGTCAGGCACTCGGCGATGACGCTCTGTTCGTTGTGCGCCGGGATGATCACCGACCCGAGTACCCGTACCCCGACGCGGCGGCCATCCCCGGCCGGCTGCGGCAACACGGTCATGTTCATCGCGCCAACTCCTTGTCGCGTACCGCGTCGCCACCGGGTTTTCGGTGCGACGTCGGGGCGGGAACGTGCTCCTGCACCGGATCCGGTGTGGCTGTGGAGGGGCCGGGGAGGGTGGCGCGGCGCCGGGCTGACCACAGCGCGTCGAGGGCGGCCCGGTTGCCGGGGCGGCGTACCCGGACCAGTTGGCTCAGCGTCACCGCAGCACGGAACAGCGCGGTCGCCAGCCTTCCGTGGTAGCGGGCGAAGTAGCGCACCCGGTTCACCTCGTTGAGCGCGGTGAGTGCCGGTGAGGTACCCGAGCCGCCGCCCCGGTGACTCACCCGCGCGTCCGGCACGTACCCGATCGCGAAGCCCGCCGTACGCAGTCGGCGGGCGTACTCGGTCTCCTCGCAGTAGAGGAAGAAGCGCTCGTCCCAGTCGCCGAGCACCGCGTCCACCTCGGCCGAGACCACCAGTACCGCACCCGTTGCCCACTGCGCGATGGCCGGGCGTTCGTAGGATTCGTTGTCCCACACCATCTCGGAGAGCCAGCCGGGCCGGCCGCGCCAGTGCGCACCGAGCAGCGCGTCGCCCAGCATCCGGCAGAGGGAGGGCTCCCGGCGCAGCGACGGGAAGGTGGCACCGGAGCCGTCAACGAACCGGGGGACCGCCCCACCGAGCCGCCCGGCCGTGGAGACCAGCAGCGCCAACGAGTCGGGGGCCAGTCGCAGGTCCGGGTTGAGTACCGCGACGGTACCGGTCGGCCCGAGGGCCCGGCGCCCCACGTTGATTCCCCCGGCGTACCCGAGGTTCCCACCGGCGCGGATCAGCTCGACGCCGGCCCGGCCGGTGACCGCCGCCCCGATGTCGTCGCTGGAGTCGTTGTCCACCACCAGAACCCGCAGTCGCAGCCCGGGCGCGGCGGCGGGCAGCGAGTCCAGCAGCCCGGGCAGGTCGGCCGCGCTGTTGTACGTCACCACGATCACCGTGCAGTCAACTGGCTTCATCGGACCACACTCGGCGACCACGCGTCGTGGACGAGGACGGCAGCCGCCCCGGTACCGTCGGCCGGTACCACCCACACGTCCTGGGCGGCGGTGGCGCCGGTACGCGGGAGGCCGTACAGCACGTGGTCGTTGTCCAACCACTCCACCTGGTCGTCGACGCTGCGCTGCTCGGCCAGCAGCGTTTCGGCGCCGGTCGCCAGGTTGTACACGGCCAGCCGCCACTGGCCGGGCGCCAGGTTCCCGTGCTTCTTGAAGGCGATCCGGGTACCGTCCGGCGACAGCGACGGGCACTCGACATCCGTCCGCAGCGCGGTGAGCCGGTGCCCGGAGATGCTGCCGCGTACCAGATAGGTGTGCCCGCCGGTGGCGGCGGTGGCGTAGAAGGTGTCCTCGTCGGCGAAGCTCACCCCCCAGAAGTTCCGGTCGGCGGCGGTGACCGGGTGCCCGTCGATGATGAGGGTGAACTGCTCCAGTTCGGCGAGTTGCTGGCCGCTGCTGCGGCTGATCACGGTTCGCGTGGAGAACTGCCCGGGATTGGTGTACGAGTCGCCGAAGACGAACGTGGTGGTCGCGATCAGCGTGCCGTCCGGGGACATCCGGGCCCGGCTGGGCAGCCCGGCCAGTGGCGCCGAAGTTGTCTGCCGCCAACCGGAGTCGAGTACCCGCATCCGGTACGTGGTGACGATTCCGCGGTCGGCGACGAGGCACAGCGCCCCCGATGGTCGGGCGTACGCGCGGTCGCAGGAGGCCGGCGTGACCGCCCGTGGGCCGCCCGGATCGGCGAGGCTGACCATCGCCAGGTGGCCGTACCCGGCGCCGAGTGCGGTACTGCGGAAGACCAGGTGTGGCGCGCCCGCGACAGCGGCGAGTGCGGTGGTGGCGGCCTGCGGCGCGGCAGCCGCGGCGGCCACCTGTTCGTGGTGCGCGTGCCACACGTACCCGACGGCCGAAATCGTTGCCAGCACGGTGATCCCGGCCAGCAACCCCCACCGCCCCCGCTGCCCGCTCACCGTTACCCCCCGAAGAAGCCGACGCCGATCCCGAAACGGAGCCGGCCCCGGACCCCGAGACGGACGAAGGCACGGAAGGCGCCACGGACGAAGGCACGGAAGGCGCCACGGACGAAGGCACGGAAGGAGACACGGCAGCAGCGGAGGAGCGGCGCAGTAGCAGCCGGCCGGCGACCGGGATGGCGAGGGTGAGCAGCCCGGCGGCGATCAGCAGCGCATGCCGCGGCCCGACGACTGTCCACAGGAGACCGAAGCTGACCGAGGCGGCGAACCGGGCCACCACCTGGACGGTCTGTGCGGCTGCCAGTCCGCTGCCCCGGCTGCCGGCCGGGATCAGCCGGCTGACCAGAGCGGCCAGTACCCCGTCGGTGGCGGCGTAGAAGGAGCCCAGGAGCGCCAAAGTGACCAGGGTCCAGGCCATACCGGCGGTGGGCAGGGCGGCGGCCAGGTACCCGCCGAGCAGCAGCGCATGCCCGATCAGGAAGACCGGCGCCCGGCCGATCCGGTCGGCGAGCCGGCCCAGCGGCAGCGCGAGGCACAGGTAGACGATGTTGGTACCCACATACAACAGCGGGAACCACAACGCGGCGAACCCGTCCCGGGACTGCAGCGACAGGTAGAGGAAGCCGTCCCCGATGGTGAACAGGCCGAGCAGCCCGCAGGCCAGCAGCGGCCCGCGCATCGGAGCGGCGACCATGGTACGCAACAGTTCCCGGCCCATCGGGCGCCCGCGCCCGGCAGCCAACCGCCGGTCCGGTACCGCGAGTACCAACACAGCCACGCCGACCACCGCGACCGCGAAAGACACAACCCAGACCGAGTGGTACCCGCTGGGGACAGCCGCCAGCACCCCGAAAGCAACCAGCGGCCCGATCGCCGCACCCAGCGTGTCCAGGCTCCGGTGTACCCCGAAGGCCCGGCCGAGCATCGCCGGCTCGGTGGCGTCGGCGATGAGCGCGTCCCGTGGCGCGGTCCGCAGCCCCTTGCCCAGCCGGTCGACGGTGATCACGCCGGTGATCGCGGCGAGTCCGTGTGCGGGGAGCATGGCCAGCCGGCTCGCCGCCGAGACGCCGTACCCGACCACCGCCACCCACTTCGGGTGCGCGTGCCGGTCCCCGACGTAGCCGCCGGCCACCCGCAGCAGCGCGCTGACGCCCTGGTAGGTGCCGTCCACGAAGCCGTACGCGATCAGCCCGAGGCCGACCTCCGAGGTGAGGTAGAGCGGCAGCACCGCGTTGACCATCTCCGAGGAGACGTCGGTGAGCATGCTGACCACGCCGAGCAGCAGCACGGTGCTCGCCACCCGGCGGACGACCGGCTTGAGTTCGGCGGCGCCGGTCACACCGGCGGTGGCGCGGGCGACGGGACGGTCGCGGATGGACAGGTACACCAGACCCCCCTGGTGGCCGGCGCGCGGAACCTCGGCCGGACTGAGCACAAGCTACCGTCGGTGCGTGATGATCGGCTGACACTGGGTGACGCCTTGCCGACAACATGGCAAAGGCGAACTATTGGTACACCTATGATTTCCGTTACGGTTTGCCCGGAATGGCCGTTCGCCGGGTGCCCCTCAGACGAAAGGACAACCGGCATGGGTACCCGCATCGCCGCGACCGCGGATGTCGACGAGCGCGCGCAGGTCGGCGCCGGTACCACGATCTGGCACCTGGCCCAGATCCGCGAGGATGCCGTGCTCGGTCGCGATTGCACGATCGGCAGAGGTGCCTATGTCGGCCCGGGCGTACGCATCGGCGACAGCGTGAAGCTGCAGAACTACGCGCTGGTGTACGAGCCGGCGGTACTCGGCGACGGGGTGTTCGTCGGGCCGGCCGCGGTGCTCACCAACGACGAGTACCCCCGTGCCGTCACCCCGGACGGCCGCCCCAAGACCGGTGACGACTGGCACCCGGTCGGCGTACTGGTCGGCGAGGGCGCCTCGATCGGTGCGCGCGCGGTGTGCGTGGCGCCGGTACGCGTCGGCCGCTGGGCACTCGTGGCAGCCGGTGCCGTGGTGGTCCGCGACGTCCCCGACTTCGCGCTCGTGGTCGGGGTACCCGCCCGCCGGGTCGGCTGGGTCGGCCGCGCCGGAGTCCCGTTGGTGGACAAGGGAAGCGGCGGGTACGCCTGCCCGACCACCGGCGCGGTCTACCACGAGCGGGACGGCCTGCTCGAGGAGGGCTGGTAGCGACAAAAGCGCCGCCGGAGATCAGGTGATCTCCGGCGGCGCCGTTGTGCGGTGGTGGTGTTACGGGTTGACGGTGATGTGGAACGTCGTCGTCGTGTTCTGGATGTCGACGAAGTTGTTGCTCTCCACCAGGTGGTTGAAGGTCACCGAGCCGACCGCCGGGCCTTGGCCCGCCTCCGGCAACGGGTTGGCCCAGATGCCGTACCCGGACTTGGCGTTGAACGCGTCACCACTCGCTGGGCACCGGTGATCGTGGTGTTCGTGAAGATGGTGTCCGCCACCGGGAACAGTGGCGTGCTCGGTCCGGAGTAGTCGGTCTGGAACATGATGCCCGAGTAGGTCGGGTCGGTGATCGTCGCGTCGTTGACCCGGATGCCCTGGAACACGTTGGTTGCCGAGAACACCCAGATCGCCCCGAACACCTGTCGACCCCAGAAGTGCCCGCCGTCGCGGAGCGAGCGAGAAGTTCTGGATGGTCGTCGGGGGAGTGGCGCCGAAGCCCTCGAACGGGAACCCGAAGTTCAGCGAGCTGATCGTCAGACCCGAGTAGCAGAGGGTGTCCGCGACGTACGAAGTTCTGGATGGTGTTGGCGTAGCCGCCGTAGATGGCGACGCCGGCCGCCCGCCAGGGGGTCAACGCGGTGACGTTCTGGATGGTGTTGTTCTTCAGGTCGCCGGAGTTCTGGTCGGTGGCGGCGAACAGCGCGAAGCTGTCGTCACCGGTCGACCGGGCCTCGTCGTTGGTGATCAGGTTGCCCTGGCTGCCGTTGGTGAGGTTGATGCCGTCGGCGTAGGTGTCCCGGATCCGCATGTTGGTGAAGGTGGAGTTCTGCACGTTCGCCGCACCCCACACGCCGACCACCTGGTGTTCGATCCAGACGTTGTCGATGGTGATGTTCGACTGGTTGCGCAGGTCCCAGGTGTGGCCCGGACCGTCGATGCGTGAGTCGTAGTTACCGAACCACGCGAAGCCGCTGAACGAGGAGCCACTGGCGCCGGTCTGCAGATCCAAGCCGGCGTCGGTGTTCTCCTGGCTCGTCGGTACGACGAACTGGGTGTACCACGGTCCGGCACCGACAACCTGTGACCGCCTTGCAGTAGACGAGCAGCTTGCTGGTGACGGTGTACTGGCCGGCGGGCAGGTAGACACCGGTCCACGTGCCGGTGGTGTCCATCCGGACCTTGTCCAGCGCGGCCTGCACGTCGGCCTGGGCGAAGCCGGCCGGGACCACGTAGTGCGCCGGGTCCGGGTTCGCCACCGGGGCGACCTGCTCCAGGTTCATGAAGTCGATGGCGTACTGGGATCCGTTCGCCGCGTCCTTCTGCAGCTTGATGACGCTACCGGCCGGGTACGTCGCGGGAAGCATGAAGCTGCGCCTCGTCGTAGATGTGCCGGGGCTGCCGGCGCTGGGCGAGTTGCCCGGGCCGGTCTCGGCACCGTAGAGCCAGGCGAAGTGCGAGGTGAGATCCAGCGCCTTCACCATGGTGCCGTTGACGTACAGGTCGAGCGTCGAGTTGGTACCGCCACCGCCCGAGGAGTCCGGGATGGAGAACCGGACCACGAACGTGTTGGTGGCACCGCGGGAGGTCCACTGGACGTACGAGCCGGTCGAGTTCAGCGTGACGGCCTTGCGCCCGGACGCCTCACCGGCGATGTCGCCGATGGTGCGGTTCGGGCCGACAACCGTTGCGCCACCGCCGGTCGAGCCGGCCTCCGCCTCGTAGATGTCGTAGGGCATGTTCGCGCCCTGGCCGACGAAGAACGGTGTGTCGGTGGTGTTGTTGGCCTGCTTGACGGCCACCTCGTTGGTGTCGACCGCCGACCACCATGGTGCACGTTGTACTTGCCGTTGACCGCGGTCCAGGTACCGAGGCTGACGTTGGTGACTCGCGCCGGCGGCCAGGCTGCCGCTGTACGAGCCGGTGAGCGTCTTCACCGTGGTACCGGTGGAGTCCACCAGCGAGCCGGTGATGCCGTGCGCACCGGCCGCCGAGGCGATGGTGCCCTGGTTCTTCAGCGTCGCGGTGAAGGTCACCGTGTTACCGGCCGACGGGTTGCCCGGGCTCCAGCCGACCGTGGCGCACCAGGTCGGAGGCTCTGCACCGGCGTGACGACCAGGTTGGTCGGGTTGGTGAAGGAGTTGTTGGCGTCATTGAGCTCGACCACCGTGTTGGCCTCGTCGACCTTCGCGGTGAGCGGGTACGAGCCCTGGTTCTGCGTGCCGATGCTGGCCGAGACCGTGGCTGGTCCCACCGGCCGCGAGCGCGCCGACGGCGGCGGTACCGACCTTGGTGTTACCCAGGTAGAAGTTGACGTTGGTGGCCGCCGAGGCCGCGGTTCCGCTGTTCTCCACGGTGGCCGACGCGGTGATCGCGTCGGTCTCGATCGGGCTGGTCGGGGACCAGCTGGCCGCGGTGACGGTGAGGTCGGGGTTCGGTGCCGGGGTACCGAAGATCTGGAACTCCGCCACCTGGCCGCCCGGCGCACCGCTGTTGCTGTTGATGACCAGCTGGATGTTCTGGTACGCCCCGCTGACCGGGATGGTCACCGAGTTGCCGCCCGAGGTCGGGCTGAACGCGTAGTCCTTGGCGGCCGCCAGGTGTGACCCAGGAGCCGCCGCCCTGCTGCTGGCCGAGCACGGTCGATGGTTCTGCGTCCGGTTGCCCCACGACGGCGTCCGGGTTCAGCTTCACCACCACCGAGTTCAGGGTGGCGTTGCCCTGCAGCGCGACCGTGAGCTTGGCTCGGGTAAGCCGACGCCCTCGAAGTACGTGGTCACGTCATTGTCGTTGGCGTTGGCCGGTACGTAGATGTACGTGTTGGCGGTAGCCGGTGATCGGCCGCCCGATGGCCAGGTTGGTGGTACCGCCACCGGAGCCGACCCGGGTCACCGTGTTGCTGTCGGTGCGACTGGTTGCCGGCGGCGTCATGTGCCCGCACGGTAGTACGACACGGTGGCCGTGTCCGGCTGCGAGTCGGTGTACGTCAGACGTGGTCCCGCTCACCGAGGTGGCCAGGGCGCCGTTGCGGTAGACGTCGTAGCCGGTGACGCCGACGTTGTCGGTCGACGCCGACCAGGTCAGCTTGATCTGTCCGGAGGCCGGCGTGGTGTACGGCCAGGTTGGTTGGCGCGGAAGGCTTCTGCGTTCCCACCGGTCTGCCCGGTACGGGTCACGCTGTTGCTGTTGGCCGACTGGTTGCCGGCCGCGTCGTGCGCCCGTACGAAGTAGGTCACGGTCGCGGTGTCCGGCCTGGTTGTCGGTGTAGGTCAGCACGCTCGCCGGCACGCTGGTCAGCAGGGCGTTGTTGAGGTAGATGTCGTAGCCGGTAACCGCGACGTTGTCGGTCGAGGCGCCCCAGGTCAGCTTGATCTGACCGGAGACCGGCTGGGTGAAGGCGAGGTTGGTCGGCGCGCTCGGCGGCGTCGGGTCGACGGTACCGCCGCTGGCGGCCGTACACCTCGAACTCGGCGATCTGCCCGGCCGGCCACGCGGTGTTGGCGGTGATGTTCAGCCGCACGTACCGGGTGGTGGTGGCGTTGAAGGTGATGGTGACCGTGGCGCCGCTGGCCGGGTCGAAGTTGTACGCCGCCGAGCCGACGAGCGTCGGCGAAGTTGGTGTCGTCGCGACTGCCCTGCGACGGACAGCGTCTCGGTACGCGCGCCCCAGCCGGACAGCGTCGGGGTCCTGAGCACCACCTTGTTGATCGCTCACCGACGAGCCCAGGTCGACCTGCAGCCACTGCGGGAAGGCGTTGTTCGTGCTCTCCCAGTAGGTACCCTGGTTGCCGTCGTTGGCGTTGCTGGCGACGTAGGTCTGCGAGACCCCGCTGGAGCGACATCGCCTTGCCGGAAGCCAGGTTCGGCCGCTACCCGAGGTGGCGCCGTAGATCTCCAGCTCGGACAGTTGTGCGGCGGCCCAGCCGGTGTTCGCGGTGATGTTCACCCGCACGTACCGCTGGCTGGTCGCGCCGAAGTTGATGGTGATCGTGTTCTGCTGTTGGGGTCGAAGTTGTACCCGGCGGAGGCGACCACCGTGGTGAAGCTCCCCCGTCCGTACTTCCCTGTACCGACAGCGTTTCGGTACGCGCTCCCCAGCCGGTGGGCAGCTTCAGCACAACCTGGTTGATGCTGGTGTTGGTACCCAGGTCGATCTGCGCCCACTGCGGGAAGGTGCTGCTGGCGCTCTCCCAGTAGGAGCCCTGGTTGCCGTCGTTGAGGTTGCTCGCGACGTACTGGGCGTTGACGCTGCTGGCCGAGGCGGCCTTGCCGGAGGCCAGATTGGAGCCGGCCGCCAGCGCGGGGAGATTGGCCCCCGCGGCGATGACGAGTCCGATTGCGGCGACGGTCGCCAGCAATCGGACGGCGTGCTTTCTTCTCATGGATTCGCTTCCTTGTCGGGACGACAGGTGCCGGCGCGGAGACTGCGCCGGTTGGTGGGGATTCGGGGTACCCGAAGCGATGCGCACCGTCCGATGTGGACAGTCGCGGTGTGCCCGTCCGCGGTGGACGGGCAGCGGATGATCCTGTTTTCAGTGGTGGTCCGGTGCCAGTGGGGAGCTGGTCCCCGGTGGTGGACGGGCCGGACCGTCGTGGCCGACGCACGGGCGTACCGGGTCGCCGTGGCGTCGGCGGGGTAGCGCGCACCCAGTCGGCATCGACATCGCGTGGAGCCTCTCCGTGGACGAGCGGAGCGGTCGCACGGACAGCGAGCGGTGCGTCCCTGCGGGAACTTACGGTGATCAGCTAGAAATTTGAGTGATGTTGCGCATCTCTTGCATTGACCGAGCCGAACATTACAGTCGTGCTTCGGGCGCGTCAACGGCTTGTTCGAGGGGCGCATACCCGGCCCGGTCAATCCTTGCCGGTCGATGCCTGCTGGCCAGCGCCTATCCTGTGCCCATGGTGGACTTCCAGGACCGCCCGATCGCCGTCGACCTCGACGTGCGGTGGCGGCACGGTACCCCGCGCGGTGCAGCGGCTGAGCCGTTTCTGCAGGTACACGCGGCCGACCCGCACACTGTCCTGCTGCGACAGAGCAAGTCGGTCAGCTTCGAGGCGCCCTTCCTCTACCTGCTGTTCGGCAACGAGCGCGCGCTGCTACTGGACACCGGGGCCACCACCGACCCGGCCACCTTCCCGCTGCGGGAGACGGTCGACAAGCTGGTCACCGCCTGGCTGACCGAGCATCCGCGGCCCACTCAGTCGGCGCAGACGTACCACCTGGTCGTCGCGCACACCCACGCGCACCGCGACCACATCGCCGGCGACGCCCAGTTCGCCGACCGGCCGGACACCACGCTCGTCGGTACCGACCTCGCGGCGGTCCGCGAGTTCTTCGGCTTCACCGACTGGCCGGACGAGGTGGTCACCTTCGACCTCGGCGGCCGGGTCCTCGACATCACCGGCATCCCCGGCCACCACGAGACTGCGATCGCCATCTTCGACCGGTGGACCGGCTTCCTGCTCTCCGGTGACACCGTCTACCCCGGCCGGCTCTACGGCTTCGACATGCCGGCCTTCGCGGCGAGCATGGACCGGCTGGTGGAGTTCGCCGCCGCGCGCCCGGTGACGTACGTGATGGGCTGCCACATCGAGATGTCCCGCCGCCCCGGCCGGGACTACCCGATGGGCGCGAAGTACCAGCCCGACGAGGCCGCGCTGCCGATGACGGTGGCGCAGTTGACCGCCGTCCGGGCCGCCACGCACGCCGCGACCGGGCCGGGCGTGCACGTACACGACGACTTCATCATCTTCAACGGGACCGGGAAGCGGGCCATACTCAAACTCATCGCCCGCACGCTGCGGCAGCGATTGTGGCAGCGGCTGCGGCGCGAGGCCGCGTCTGGTTCCCGGGTTGTGTAGCGGGCGGCTGACCGGCCGGCCCGGGGACGCGGTGCTCACTGCAGGACGACGAAGTCGACCCGGCGGTTGATCGCCTGATTGGCCGGCGAATTATCCGGTACCTTCGGCCGCGTCTCGCCGTAGCCGACCGACTCCATCCGGTCCCGGGCAACGCCCAGCCCGGCCAGCGTGTCCAGTACCGTCTGCGCGCGCGCCTGGCTGAGCGCCAGATTCGAGGCGGCACTGCCGTTCGAGTCGGTGTTCCCCTCGATCCGGATCCGTACCGCCGGGTGCGCATTGAGTACGGCCGCCGCGTTCGCCAGCGCCGCCTGGCCCTCCGGCGTGAGCGTTGCGCTGCCGGTGACGAAGGTGATCGGCGGGATCTCGATCAGCTGCTGCTGCACCGCTTTCACGGTCAGGTTGTCCACCACGTGTGCCGCGCCGACCGCCTTGCCGGCAGCCGCTTCGACGGCGTCCTTGGTGGGCTGGTCGGTGACGGTACCGGTGAGGGTCAGCGTGCCGTCGCCCAGTTTCGCGGTGGCGTCGGTGGTCTGGGTCCCGAACGCGCTGAGCACGTCGGTGAGGCCGGCCAGCCCGGCCGCCGTGACGCTGGCGTCCACGGTCAGCGAGTCGGTCACGTTACCGGCCCCGAAGACCGTGCCGGCCGACTTCTCCAGCGCCGCCTTCGCGTCGGCCGTGGGTACCGTGCCGGTGAGGGTCAGCTTGCCGGCGACCAGTACCAGCGAGACCGTGGGTGGCGTGCTGACCGGCGGTGCGGCGTCCACGACGGCGTGCGCGACGCGTACCCCGTCGAGAGCCCGGACGATCGCCAGCGCCTTGTCGGCGTCGGCCTGGTTGGGCGCGTGCAGGGTACCGTCCCGGCCGGTGAAGCTGACCTGGATGTCGGTCAGGCCGGCGGCGCTCAGCGCGTGGTTGGACCGGTCGGTCAGGTTGTGCTCCATGCCGTGCCGATCGGGTACCAGCTGCCCGCCGACGAGCAGTGCCAGGCCGAGTACCGCCACTGCCAGGGGTACCACCGCCCCGAACCGGTACCCGGCCGCCCGCCGGGCAGCGCCGGAGAAGTCCATCACAGCCGCCCCACGTCGCGCCCGGCCACCAGCCGGCGGGTCAGGTCGGCGAAGGCCGCCTCGTCACCGTCGGCCAGCAGTCGCGCCTGCCGCGCCCAGGTGACCAGGCTCGGTGCGAAGGTCAGCCCGGCCGCCTCGATGGCGGTACGCAGCGTCTCCTCGTCGGACTCGGCGAGCTGCACATAGGTACGGATCCCGGCCGCCACCAGCGCGCCGGACATCTTCGGTCCGATGCCCTCGATGCGCTGCAGATCGTCGATCGGCTTCCCCTGCGCCGGTACCACCACCGGCGCCGCGACCGGCTCGGCGACCGGCTCTGCCACAACCACGGGCTCCGGCTCGGGTTCGACTTCGGGCTCGGGCTCGGGCGAACGGTTCCGGCTCAACGACTTCCGGCTCGACCGCCACCGTCTCCGCCTCGAGGACAGGCTCCGCCTCGACCGCGGGCTCAGGCTCGACGGCAGCTTCGGCCTCGACCGCGGGTTCCGCCTCGACCGGAGCTTCGGCCTCGACCACAGGCTCCGGCTCAACCGCGACGGCCTCCGGCTCAATGGCAACCGGCTCGGGCTCGATCACGACGGGCTCCGGCACGGGCTCCGGCTCAACGGCAACCGGCTCCGGCTCCGGCAACCGGCTCCGGCTCGGCTCCGGCTCAACGGCAACCGGCTCGGGCTCAACAGCAACCGGCGCCGGTTTGACGGCAACGCGCTGCGGCTCAATGGCGACGGTGTCCGGCTCGAAGTCCTCCGGCTCCTCGTCCGCCAGCGGCTCGGGCTCGTCGTCGAACCCGGGTACCAGCGGGTGTAGCGGCACTGTCTCGGAATCGGCCAGGCCCGGCGCGCCGGCCGCACCCGCCGCGGCGGCCGGCCGGCGCCGGCCCCACCACAGCCAGGAGACGAAGACGCCGAGCAGGAAGGCCACGATGATGACAAGGAGTGACTGGCCGATGAACCAGGCCACAAAAGCCTCCAGGAATGGGGGTACGGTCTGCTGCCGGCGCAGCTTCGCACACGGGCGATGGTGGGTGGCACACCGCATCGGCTCGTTCCACACACTGCGAACGGACAGTTCTCCGGTTGTCCCGCCGCAGGTCGCCCCGAGTGCGGCGGGGCGCGGCGCGGCCGGACAGCGGCCGGGCGGCGGGCCGGAGCGCGGGCAGTGGTGATCGCCGTCCGGCGAGCCTACGATTGCGCCGTCGCTCGGAGGGAGTGCACATGCGCTGGGTATGGATCGTCATCGGTGCGCTGGCGGTGTTGAGCGGGGCCCTGTGGACGCTGCAGGGGCTGGGCGTCATCGGCGGCAGCGGGATGAGCGGGAAGACCATGTGGGCGGTGATCGGGCCGATCGTCGTGGTCGTCGGGATCGTGCTCATCGTCCTGGGGGTACGCCGCCGCGGTACGCCCCCGGCGTAGCTGGCCCGGATACCCCGGATCGTCCACAGTGGACGGAGCCTGCCGGTACCCGGGAATGGGTATGGGAAAGGGGCCCGGTCGTGGCGACCGGGCCCCCACAGAAGTGAAAGCCGAACTGGCTGAACTCAGCCGAACTGGATGAAGCGCGGCCACCAGGCGCCGCCGATGGTGGTGAATTCGCCACCCGCGACGAGCCGGTTCATGCTCGGCTGGGCGGCCATCGACTCGACCCCGTGTACCCCGTTGGCCTTCGGGTTCCAGCCGAGTAGCCCGCCCGTCGAGGCGTCCGCGGCGGCCAGCTTGACCCGGGCGGTGTGCCCACCGATGCACGCGCCGGTGCTCTTCACGCCGGGCGAGGAGCAGACGTTGTCGAAGTGTCCGCCGTAGTAGACGGCGCTGCCGAGAACCGCCACCGCCTGTACGTCACCGTCGGTGTAGTCCTGCCACTTCAGCGCTCCGCTGGTGGTCAGCGCGATGGCCCGGCCACCGTGCGAGCCGCCCATGGCCGCGTACACGCCGCTCGGGCCGACCGCGATGCCGTAGATCACCGAGCTGATGACCGGGGCGAAGCCCGCGTCCCGGGCGCCGGTGGTCGGGCTGAGCGCCGCCAGCCGCGCGGTACCGGCGACCTTGTCGACGTTGTGGAACTGCCCGCCCACGTAGAGCCGGCCACCGCCGGGTACCAGCGTGCGGACGATCCCGTTGGCGGTGGCCGTCCAGCCGGTGTCCCGGGCGCCGGTGGCGAGCGAGAACGCGGCCAGGTTGGTGACCGGCGCGCCGTCGATGGCGGAGACCTGGCCACCGAGGAACAGTCGGCCGGAGTCGACCGCGAGGGCATACGGGGTACCGGTCACGGCGTGGTTGAACGGCAGCACGGTGCCGTTGAAGTCCAGTGCCGCCAGGCCCTGCCGGGCCACCCCGTTGACCTTCTTGAAGGCGCCGCCGACGTACACGATGTTGGTGGCCGGGTCGACTGCCAGCGACCACACCTCGCCGTTGGGCTTGGGGTTCCACGGGTAGAGCCCGCCGGTGGTGGCGTCGATTGTGGCCAGCCGGGTACGCGAAACCTTCTTGCCGTGCACGATGGCGTTGGCGAAGTCGCCGGCCACGAAGATGATGTTGCCCAGGTACGAGGTCGACCGTACGGTGCCGTCGAAGGTGACCGAGTCGACCGTGTGTACCGGCGAGCTGCTCACGGTCACCACGGCTGCCTGCGCCGATCCGCCGAGTGTGATGGCCATGATGGCGACCGCGGCCACCGCCGCGAGTGTCGCAATGCGTCGGATTAAGTACATCTGGGCAGGATAGGACTACTGCGGCGCATTCAAGGACATTCAAGGAAGCAAGTTCGATGTTTTTATTTTTGGCCCCAAACGGGACGATTATTCACCTACATCTTCGGCAGCCGGCGCCTGACAATGTGCGATCGCCGGCCGGCGGAGCGTGACCCCCGGCGCCGACCAGGTCACGAGTGGGGCACGTGCCTTGCCGCCGACCTGGGGATTGCCTAAGCTCCCGCTCCGTCGGGTGTGAATCGCCCGGCGCTCGGCGAGACGGGGGATCCAACCATGCGGCGCAGCGGCACGGTTTTGTTGGCGTGCGTCCTGGCAGTGGTGACGCTGGCCGGGTGCCACAGCGTACCGGCGAACGTGGACGGTGACCTGACCGACGACTGGCCCGCCATCGCCCAGGCGGTCACCCCGACACCGGACGCCGGTGCCTGCTACGACAAGCAGTACGCCGAGGAGTGGCAGGGCGAATTCGGCCCGTCCCAGGTCAGCTGCACGGTGCCGCACTGGACCGAGACCGTGCACGTCGGTACCTTCACCGGCGACGTCGCGTCGCGCACGGTACCCCCGCTGACCGGCAGTAGCGACCTCGCCACCGCGTATCAGGACTGCGCCAAGGCCACCACCGACTACCTGGGCGGCGACTGGCGTACCTCCTACGCCTATCTCGGGCTCACCCTGCCCGACAAGGCCGCCTGGACCGGTGGGGCCCGCTGGTACCGCTGCGAACTCGGCGAGGTCACCCGGGACAGCGACGAGGACTTCGTGCAGTCCAGCGCGTTGCTGAAGGACGGCCTGCGCGGCTCCCGCCCGCTGGCCCGTACCTGCGAGCTGGTGCAGGACGACTCCGACGGCACCATCAAGTCCAGTACCGGCATCGACTGCGGGCAGCCGCACAACGCCGAGTTCGCCGGCCTCTACACGCTGACCGGCAGCAGCTACCCGGCCGAGTCGGCCCGCGACCAGCAGGCCGGCGCCGCCTGTGGCCGGGTCATGCAGTCCTACGTCGGCCTGTCCAGTACCCGCTCGCACTACTTCGGCTGGCTCTACTTCACGATCACCGAGGACGAGTGGAACCTGGGCATCCGTACCGGCATCTGCGAGGTACTCGGCTTCGCCCCCAACGGCTCCATCAACGGCGTCCGGTTCACCGGCAGCGTGCACGGTGGCGGCGACCGCAAGCCGGCCGGCTGGCACACCTGAGCCACCCGCGCGCCGGCCCCGGTGGGCGGGGCCGGCGGCGCGGATCAGGCGAGCAGTACGCCGGGGTTGAGCAGGCCGTCGGGGTCGAGCCCGGACTTCACCGCGCGCATCGCGGCGATCTCCTCGGGGGTACGCGACAGGTGCAGCCAGGGCGCCTTGGCGCGGCCGACGCCGTGCTCGGAGGAGATGCTTCCCTGGTACGCCGCCACCAGCCGCAGTACGGCCTCGGTGACCTGCTCGCCGCGCTCGCCGGTGTCCAGCACGTTGACGTGCAGGTTGCCCTCGTTCACGTGCCCGAAGACGATCAGCCGGGCGCCGGGCGCCGCCTGCTCGACAGCACCGGGCAGCGCGTCGACCAGTTCGGGTAGGGCGCGCAGCGGTACCGACACGTCCAGCTTCACCGGGATTCCGGCCGCGCTGATCGCCTCGGTGTGCGTCTCCCGGTAGGCCCACAGCTTGGCCCGGCCGGCGGCGTCGGCGGCGATGGTCGCGTCCCCGACGGCTGCGCACCCGGACAGCGCCTCGACCAGTTCGTCGGTCGGGTCGACCCGGCCGGCGCACTCCAGTACGAGGTAGGCACCGAACTCCTCGGCGAACGGTGCGGCCAGCCGCCCGTACCCGCGGACCAGCGCCAGGCCGGCCGGGTAGAAGATCTCCGCGGCGGCCAGGTTGGGCAGCTGCGCGCGGGCGACGGCGAGCAGCTCCAGCGCTCCGGCGGTGTCCTCGAGCCCGACCAGCGCCACGGCCCGCGCCGTCGCCGTCGGTACCAGCCGTACCCGCACCCGGGTAAGTACCGCCAGCGTGCCCTCCGAGCCGGCGAGCAGCTGGGGCAGGTCGTAGCCGGTGTTGTCCTTGGCCAGTCCGGTGAGCCGGCTGACCACACTCCCGTCGGCGAGTACCGCCTCGACCCCGGTCACCTGGCCCCGCATGCTGCCGTAGCGCAGTACCCGGATGCCGCCCGCGTTGGTGGCGACCAGCCCGCCGACGGTCGCCTGGGACCGGGCCGCGAGATCCACTCCGAAGTCCAGGCCGGCCGCGCGGGCATGCTGCTGCAGCTTCTCCAGGGTCACCCCGGCGCCGGCGGTGACCTGTGCCTCGAGCCTGTCCACCGGCTCCAGGTCGGTCAACCGGGCGAGGCTGAGCAGCACCGCAGCGCCGCCCGGCCCGGGTACCCCGCCGCCGACCAGTCCGGTGTTGCCGCCCTGCGGTACGACCGGTACGCCGGCAGCCGCGCAGGCGCGGATCACCGCGCTGACCTCGGCGGTGTTCGCCGGGCGTACCACGGCGCGGGCCCGGCCGGTGAACCGGCGCGTCCAGTCGGTTTCGTACGGCGCTCGCAGATCGTCATCCACCAGCACGTGAGCTGCCCCGACGACCGCTGCCAGCTGCGCTTCGAGCGAGTCGACGGCGACCGCCTGGGTCACGACAGCACCCGCAGCCGGATGGTCTGCGGCATCGCCCGCAGCTTGGCCACCACTTCCTCGGTGTAGTCCACGCCGATGTCGGTGAGCAGGTAGCCGAATTCGCCGCGGGTACCCAGCAGCTGCCCCTCCACGTTCACCGAGTGCTCGGCCAGGATGCTGTTGACCTGGGCCAGTACCCCCGGGGTGTTGTCGTGGATGTGCACCAGCCGGTGCCCACCGACGGCCGGCAGCGAAAGCGGCGGCAGGTTGACCGAGAGCGTGGTGTTGCCCTCCTTGACGAAGGAGAGCAGCTTGTTGGCGACGAAGGCGCCGATGTCGGCCTGTGCCTCCTCGGTCGAGCCGCCGATGTGCGGGGTGAGGATGACGTTGGGCAGCCCGCGCAGCTCCGACAGGAACTCGTCGCCGCGCCCCTTGGGCTCCTTGGGGAACACGTCCACGGCAGCGCCGGAGAGCTGGCCCGAGCCGAGCGCCTCGCGCAGCGCCGCGTGGTCGATGACGAAGCCGCGGGACAGGTTGAGGAAGATGCTGCCGGCGCGCATCTTGGCGAACTGCTCGGCGCCGAAGAAGCCGGAGTTGCCCGGCCGGCCGTCCACGTGCAGGGTCACCACGTCGGCCTGGGCCAGCAGCTCGTCGAGGCTGTCGCAGCGGTGCGCGTTGCCCAGCGCGAGCCGGTCGGCGGTGTCGAAGAAGTACACCGTCATGCCGAGGTTCTCGGCGAGCACGGACAGCTGGGTACCGATGTTGCCGTAGCCGACGATGCCCAGCGTGCGACCGCGTACCTCGTGGCTGCCGTCGGCGGCCTTGTCCCAGACGCCGTTGTGCATGCCGGCGTTCTTCTCGGTGAGCCGGCGGGTCAGCGCGATGATCTCGGAGACGGCCAGCTCGACCACGCTGCGGGTGTTGGAGAACGGCGCGTTGAAGACGGCGACGCCGCGCTTGGCGGTGGCCGAAAGATCGATCTGATCGGTACCGATGCAGAACGCCCCGATCGCCATCAACTCCGGCGCGGAAGCCAGCGCAGCCGCACTGACCTGCGTCTTGGAGCGGATACCGAGGATGTTCACGCCGGGCAGGCGGGAGATCAGCTCGTCCTCGTCGAGGGCCCGGCCGAGCAGCTCGACGTCGAAGCCCTCCTTCTCCAGGCGGTTTACCGCGTCGGGGTGGATACCTTCCAGCAGCAGTGCGCGTACCCGGCCGTCATTCATCAACGTTCCGCTTTCTGGAGTCCAAGGGTGGCAGGTGTGAAGAACGGTGGCGCCGCACCGCGCCCGACCCGTCGGGTTGCCGCGAGGTACCCGGCGGATCAACCCACCCGAGCCTAACCCAGCCGCCCGGCGCGTCCGGAAACGTACTCCTACCAGGTGGACTCCGGCTGTCGTGCCGCTCGCTGACCGGGCGGCGGTCAACTTTGCTGGCCGGGCGGCGGTCAACTTTGCTGGCCGGGCGGGGGTCAGCTTCGCTGGCCGGGTGCGGTCAGCCGAGGTCGGTGCTCGGCAGGTAGCTGTCCAGCCGGATCAGGTCGGGGTCGGTGGACATGAAGGTGTCCAGATCCTCGATGCGCAGGCCGGCCCGGATCAGCCGGGGCAGCAGCGGGTGCGTACCGAACAGGGCCAGCCGCAGTTCCCGCCCGCCGGCCGCGCCGAGCGCTGCCTCGACCGCGGGTACGCCGCCGGCCGGGCCGAGGACCAGCTGGTCAGCGACGGCACGCGTGAAGGCGTAGCTGTCCCCGACGGTGTGCACCCGAACCCCCGGTACGCCGGCGTACCAGCGCAGCAACTCCGCGCGCCGGCCACCACTGGCCACCGCGTCCAGCTCGATCGCGAGTGGGAGATCTCCGTCACCGGCTCGTGGTCCGGGCGTGTCGCGTGTCTGGTCAGCGGAGGCCAAGCGGCCGGAGAGGTAGAGCAACGGACACCGGGGTACCAATCCGGCGCGCAGGTAGAGCGCCATCGCCCGTGGATCGGCGGAGGCGAACGTAACCACGGGGCCCGCTTCGGCCAGCGCGTACTCCAGGAGTGCCCGACCGAGCCCGGCGGATTGCGCACCGGGCAGTACGAAGAGGTCCCCGAGGTGGGTGAGGCGCCCGCGCGGCAAGGTACCGCTGAAGCCGGTCACCGCACCGTCCACTGCTGCGACGCCGAGCCGCCCGTATGCCAGCTCGGCGGCCAGGAAGTCCGGTGCGCCCGGCGGCCACAGCTCCAGCAGCTGGTACCGGCCCGCCACCGCCCGTACCCCGGGCAGGTCGGCGCTGGCGGCCGGCCGGATCATGCCGCCCGCCGCAAGATCGGGGCGAGACCTGCCGAAGTGCAGCGTGACTGCACTTTTGCCGATCTGGCCCCGATCTTGCGCGACAGCTTGCCGAGGCCCGACAGCTTGCCGAAGCGCGACGTGAAAGTGGCCCCGACGCAGAGCGCCGAGGCCACGATCATTGGGTCACGTCTTCAGATGGCGCGGACCTGTGCCGCCTGCGGCCCCTTGGCGCCCTGCTGGATTTCGAACTCAACCCGCTGGTTCTCCTCCAGCGTACGGAATCCGTTGCTCTGGATCGCGGAGAAGTGGACGAATACGTCAGTCCCGGCACCGTCCACGGTGATGAATCCGAAACCCTTGTCGGCGTTGAACCATTTCACGGTTCCCTGAGCCATGTAACTTCCTTCAACTTTCTCGCGCCCGACCCGCTGGCCGAACGCTTGGCAAACCAAGGCCTCAGAATACACCCGAATGGCCGCCCGGTAACCTCACACATGCCAGCGAAGGAGGAAACATGTCTGTTGAGGCACAGTCGGCGGCTAGTTCAGCCCGGGGGACAGCCCGTTCCAGGCGCCCGGTGAGCCGTGCCGCGCTCCTCGCGTACCGCGTTATGGCCTACGTCACGGCCATCCTGCTGATCCCGCTGGTCTTCGTCGCGACCCCGTTGGACCTGATCTGGCACCACCCCGCGCTGGCCGGCGGCCTGGGCTTCATCCACGGCATGCTCTACATGGTCTACGTGGTGGTCGCGTTCGTGATCGCCGTGCAGCTGCGGTTGTCACTTTTCCGCATCGTTCTGGTGCTGCTCGCGGGTACCGTCCCATTTGCCGGATTCTTTGCTGAGCGCTACATCACCCACGCCTGGCAGGCCGCGAACGCCGCCGCTCCGGAAAGCCCCACTCACCCGGCCGCCGCCAGCTAGCCCAGCCAAAGCGACACCCAGCCGGCGCCGCCAAAAGCGACAGCGGGCCAAAAGCGACCAGCCAGCCAAAGCGACCAGCCAGCCAAAGCGACCAGCCAGCCAAAGCGACCAGCCAGCTGGAACCAGCCGCAAAGCCTCGGCAGCGGCGCCCGCCTCCCAACAGGCGCCGCCGCCGTGGCCGCGTCAGCTCAGGCGGACTCCCGGACGATCAACCGGGTGGGCAGCAGGTTTGCCCCGCCGGTCGGCGGTTCTCCGCCGTCCAGGCTGTCCAGGAGGATACGGGCGGCAGTCGCGCCGTACTCCTCGATGGGCTGGCGCATGGTGGTGAGCTTGGGGCGGGTCTGGGTAGCCAGGAGCAGGTCGTCGAAGCCGATCACGGCGACATCCTCGGGTACCCGCTTGCCGGCGCGGCGCAGCGCGTAGAGGGCTCCGGTGGCCATCACGTCCGAGGCCACGAAGACCGCGTCCAGGTTGGGGCGCAGGTCGAGCAGGCGCCACATGGCGTGCACGCCGGATGCCTGGCTCCAGTCGCCGTAGGCCACCGGCAGTTCGGGGAGTGCCGCCGCGGCCAGCGCGTCCTTGTAGCCGGCCAGCCGGTCGGCGCCGACCGGCTTGATCGGCGGGCCGGCGATGGTGGCGATGTTGCGGCGGCCGGTGCGGATCAGGTACTCGACGGCCAGCCGGGCGCCGGCCCGGTTGTCACAGTCGACGTAGCTGGTACAGGGGTGGTTGGGGGCGCCGACCAGGGTCCACGGGATGCCCAGGGACGGCAGCGTGTCGGCGAGCGGGTGGTTGCCGTGGTCGGCCAGGACCACCAGGCCGTCGAACTGGCCACTGTGGATGTAGCGCTCGACCAGCGGCAGCCGGTCGTCGTTGACCTGCAGGATCATCAGCGGTACGTCGTGCCGGGCCAGCTCCTCGGTGGCCCCGACGATCACCCGGGAGAAGAACGGGTCGCCGAGGATCCGCTCGTAGTTGGCGTACAGCACGGCGGCGACCGTGCGTACCTTCCGCTTGGGGTGTACCGGGGCGGCCCGGTGCCGTACGTAGCCCAGCCGGGTGGCCGCCGTGCGTACCTGCTGGCGTGCCTGCGGGCTGACCCGGGCCGAGTTGTTCAGCACCCGGGACGCGGTGGCGATGGACACTCCGGCGAGCTGTGCGACGTCGGCCAGCGTCGGGGCGAGCGCTGTCGGGGCGAGCCCTGCCGAGGCGAGAGCAGCCGGGGTGAGAGTCGTCGGGTCGAGGAGCCGGGGTGCTTCGGCGGTGAGCGTCATCGGGGTCCTCCCTGTCCAGCTGCGAGGCGCCCAGCTGCGAACCGTCCAGCTGCGACGTGGGCATATGTGACGTAGTGATATGGCCCCACACGGTGATCAATCTCACCCGTGGGAGCGCTTCCATTGATGAGACTAGCGTCAGTTTCGGGTCTGTCAACGCCCGGTTTCCGAGCTGTGACCTGACGGCCATCGCGGGGCGGTAATCCGTCGCGGCTTGTCCCGATCCTCGCCCGGCCGCGGGCAGGCGCTGGACGGCGCCGGTGTACGGGCACCACCCGAGCAGGAAATTCGCTCGCGACGAGGGGACATCCGCCCTGATCATGGTTGCCGTGGAGCAGACGTTGGCGGCGGTACCGAGCGCCGTCGGGGAGCTGACCGAGGGGCACCCGTACCCCGTCGGAATGGCCCTCGACGACGCCGATACCGCGTTCGATGTCATCGATCTGCTCTTCCTCGGCGACTTCGCGACCGGCGGGCAGCCGTTCGCCCGCACGGCACGGGTCGACCGCTGCCGTACCGACGCCACCCTGCTGCCGGCCGGCGCCCAGGTGCTGCGGACGGCCGTGGACGGCAAGCGCCGCTCGGTGCTGGCGGCCGGTACCGGCTGGACGCTGCGCGCGGTGCGGTACGCCAACGAGACGGCCGAGGTCACCGTCACCGCGATCAGTGACGAGCTGGCCCGGGCGGTCGTCGACGAGGCGGTCCGGGAGGCCGCCGAGCCACCGCCGCCCCAGGCGGTACAGATCGGCTTCTGGTACTCCTCGCCGCGGCGCGGGCCGGTACGCACCCTGCGCCCGATCACCACCCAGCCGTGGAGCCAGGTACGGGCCAACTACACCGCTCCGGTCGCCCAGGCACTGGACTCGTTGATGGCACTGCGCCCGGACGGGATCAACGGCCGGCTGCTGCTCCTGCACGGTCCGCCCGGGACGGGCAAGACCACGGCGCTGCGTACCCTCGCCGAGCAGTGGCGCGAGTGGTGCCAGGTGGACTGCGTACTCGACCCGGAGACACTGTTCAGCTCCCCGGCGTACCTGCTGGATCTGACCGTCGGCCCTGACGATGACGATGACGACGACATGACGACGACGACGACGACGACGACGCCCCTCGTTGGCGGCTGCTGCTGCTCGAGGACTGCGACGAGCTGATCCGCTCGGATGCCAAGAGCCTGACCGGGCAGGCGCTGTCCCGGCTGCTCAACCTCACCGACGGGATGCTCGGCCAGGGCCGGCGGGTACTCGTCGGGATCACCACCAACGAGGACCTGTCGCGGCTGCACCCGGCCGTCACCCGGCCCGGCCGCTGCCTGGCGCAGCTCGAGGTCGGCCCGCTCACCCCGGCCGAGGCGAGCGACTGGCTGGGCGCCGCCGTGCACGCGCCGGCCACCGTCGCGGAGCTCTACGCGCGGCGCGACGGCCGGGCGGTCGAGACCGAGGCGCCGCCGCCGGCCGGCTGCTACCTCTGACCCACCCGCTCCCCCCGACCGCACCGGATGGCCGAACCTGGCGGCCATCCGGTGACAGGTCGCTCCGGTTTGGCGGCGGCCAAGGGTTGGCGCAGGGTCAGGTCGGCAGGACACAGGCCGGCGAGGGTACGTCCAGCTGCTCACCGGTCGGCGCGGGCAGCCCGCTGGCCGGATCGAGTTGGTACGTCACCACGCTGTCGGACTTCTCGTTCGCCACGAAGAGCAGGTCGTCCACGATCGCGAACTGGCGCGGCCAGTCGCCGCCGGTACCCACCTCGCCGATCGCGCGCAGCGTGCCGTCCACCCGTACCTCGAAGGTGGCGATCGTGTTCGGGCCACGGTTGGACACGTAGAGCCGGCGTCCATCCGCTGCCAGCACGATGCCGCTGGGCTGATTCGGCCCGTCGGGGGTACGCCAGGTCGCCGGGCCGGTACCGGTGTGCCGGAGCCAGCCGGTCGCCGGGTCGACGGTGAAGGTGAGTACCGCCTGCTCCAGCTCGGCCAGCACGTACCAGCAGCCGTTGGGGTGGGCGACCAGGTGGCGCGGTCCGGTCCCGGCGGGTGCCGCGGTCTCCCCGGCCGGGGTGAGCCGACCGTCGGCGAAAGTCATCTGCTGCAAGCGATCCAGGCCCAGGTCGACCACGGTCACCTGCGCGCCCGGGCCGAGGTGGACGTAGTGCGGGTGCGGACCGTCCTGGCGCTCCGGGTTGGGGCCACGCCCCTCGTGGCGGAGCAGATCCGAGCGGGTACCCAGTACCCCGTCGGCGGAGACCGGGTGCACCGAGACGCTGCCGCCCGTGTAGTTCGCCGCGATCAGGTACCCGTCGCGCAGTGCCAGGTGGCACGGGTTCATCCCGCCGGTCGACTGGCTGGAGAGCAGCCGGATGCCGCCCTCGCCGTCCACCGCGTACGAGCTGACCGCCCCGTCGGTGACCTCGTTGACCGCGTAGATGACGGGCAGCTGCGGGTCGGCAACCAGGTACGAGGGCGCGGGCGCGGCGAGTTCACCCACCTTGGTGAGCCGGGCCCCGTCGCGCCGGTAGGCGCCGATGCCGACGCCGGTACCGCCCTGTTCCCTGGTGTAGCTGCCGATGTACACGAGCCCGCTCATGCGACCAAGCTCTCATACCTGTGCGTCGGGGGCGCGGCGGGGCGCAGGCTCGGGATGCGGGCTGCGAGTCTCGGGCGAGGCTAAACAGTTAAGAGTCTTGACAGAAAGCTGCCGGTTGGTGAGTCTGTCGACAGACCCGAGAGAGGAGTGCAAATGTTTCTACGCAGGCACCTCGCGGTGCCACTGGCGCTGGCGATGGGTGCGGTCGGCGCGGTGGCCTTCCCCGCCGTCGGTGCCTCGGCCGCCCCCGCATCCGACGCGCCGAAGCGAGTGGTGACCGCATACTTCGCCGACTGGGATGTCTACGGTCGGGCGTACTACGTGAAGGACATCCCGGCCGACAAGCTCAACGTCATCCAGTACGCCTTCGGGGTACCCACCTTCGATCCGACCACCGGGATCGCCGGCTGTGACCCGGTCGACCCGTGGGCCGACTACCAGAAGCCGGCCGACACCACCACCTCGGTGGACGGCGTGGCGGACACCTGGGACCAGCCGCTGGCCGGCAACTTCAACCAGCTGTTGAAGCTGAAGGCCCTGCACCCCAACCTGAAGGTGGAAATCTCGCTGGGTGGCTGGACCAAGTCGACCTGGTTCGCCAGCGTCGCGGCCACCCCGGCGCTGCGCCAGCAGTTCGTGGCGTCCTGCCTCAACACCTTCATCAAGGGCAACCTGGCGGGCGCCCCCGCGGGTGCCGCTGCCGGGCTGTTCGACGGCATCGACATCGACTGGGAGTACCCGACCGCACTGGCCGGTGGCAACGTCAACTACGGGCCCGCCGACAAGCACAACGCCACGCTGCTGATGGCCGAGTTCCGCAAGCAGTTGGACGCGTACGGCCAGACCACGCACAAGCACTACCTGCTGACCGCGGCTCTCCCGGCCGCGCAGAACTCCACCAGGTACTACGAGCTGTCCCAGTTCTCCCAGTACCTCGACTGGGACAACGTGATGACCTACGACTTCAACGTACCCAGCGGTACGGTCGCCGGCCCGGACACGCTGTTCCTGCCCGACCCCCGGGACCCGGCCGGCAGCGTCAACGGCTCACCCAAGGACCCGACCTGGAGCACGGTGGGTACCGTCACCTGGTACCTGACCCACGGGGTACCGGCCAGCAAGATCGTCGTAGGCGTTCCCTTCTACGCCAACGAATATCTCAACTCCACCGGGCTCTACAGCGCCTTCGACAACACCGGGCTCGACGCCAACAGCCTTACCTGGGACCAGACTCCGCAGCCGAGCTACCACGCGCTGGCCGACGAGGCAGGGATCGCGGGCGGCGGCCACGGGTACTCGCTGAAGTGGAACGTGTTCGCCGGTGAGCCGTACCTGACCAACCCGGCCGCCGTTCACCTGCTCTCCAACGGCACCACGGTCACCGCGCCGACGACGATCGTACTGTCCACACCGCAGTCGATCGCCGAGCGCACCGCACTGGTCAAGCTGCTCGGCCTGCGTGGCGCGATGGCCTGGGAGATCAGCCAGGACTCCGACTCGCACGCGCTGATCGGCGCACTCTCGCCACTGTTGTAGGCGTTGCCCAAGTCCTACGCGACAACTTCGACGCAGGCAGCTGACGGGCCGGCCCCGGTGATCCCGGGCCCGGTCCGTCGGCGTCTGCGCGGACCGTTCGGGTGGGCCGGAGCTGACCGTACGGTGCGACACGATGTGAGTAATTTGCTGCGATACAAGCGCGGTTGGTCCGTTATGCCACAATCCGCTCCGGTAGATCCAATCCACCGGGGAGTACGTCATGCGGTCTTCGCTCCGCGCCGGGGTACCGGTCGGCATCGTCGCGCTGCTCGCGGCGGTCGCCTGCTACGCCGTCGAACCCGGCTACGCCGCCGATCCGGCGTTCGTCCAGCAGGTCGCCGCGCACGGGCCGAACAAGGCAAGCCTGGCAGCAACGTTGCCGGCCGCCACCGTTGCCGGCAACAGGTTGGTCGTCGAGGTCGGCGTCTGGAGCAACAAGAGCGCCACGGCTTCGGCGGTCACCGACAGCGCCGGTGACACGTTCGTGAAGCTGCTCAGCTTCACCCACGCCGACCACACCGAGATGAGCATCTGGACCGCCCCGGCGGCCGTCGGGGGTACCACCACGGTCACCGCGGAGGCGACTTCGGCGGCAGACCTCGGAGTGGCCGTGCTGGAGTACTCCGGGATGTCAACGGTGGCCGGCGCGAGCGTGGTCGACCAGCAGGTACATGCCACCGGTACCACCTCCGGGCCGGCCACGGTCAGCTCGGGCGCGACCGCTGGCGCGACCGCCGACGAGATCGCGCTCGGCTTCTACGCCGACTCGGGCTTCGGCGACACGCTCGCGGCCGGCTCCGGCTGGACCCAGCGGGCCAGCGTCGCGAGCGTCGGGGACATGGAGGTGTTCGCCGAGGATCGGCTGGTACCGGCCGGGGGCACGGCGGCCGCCACGTTCGCCAGCGGCGCGGCGACCAAGTGGCTGGCGGCGACGGTATTGCTGCGGCCGGGGAGCGCCGTGGCCACCGCGCCAGGTACGCCGACCCAGGTCGTCGCCAGTCCCGGCAACGGCTCGGCCACGGTCAGCTGGACCGCGCCCGGTACCGGCGGCAGCCCGATCACCGGCTACACCGTGACGCCGTACCTCAGTGGCGTGGCGCAGCCGCCGATCCGCGTGACCGGCACCGCTGTGACTGTGACCGGTCTCAGCGACGGGAGCCCGTACACGTTCACGGTCACCGCCACGAATGGCGTGGGTACCGGCCCCGCCTCCGCCCCGTCCGCGCCGGTGACGCCCAGTTCGGCGCCGGTCGGCAGCTGGTCGGCGCTGCAGACCTGGCCGGTGGTCGCGCTCAGTAACACGCTGCTGCCCGACGGCACCGTGCTGGCCTGGGACGGTTGGCAGCAGCCGCAGCCGACGGTGTACGGCGACCCGACCTCGCCCCAGACGTTCACCACGGTCAACGCGCCCGACAGCGTGTTCTGCGACGGCGCGGCGTCGCTGCCGGACGGGCGGCTGCTCGTGGTCGGCGGGTACGGGCGGCTGACCACGGGGCAGCTCGGCATCGGGGACACCTCGATCTTCGACCCGGTCAGCAAAGGCTGGAGCCGGGTGGCCGACATGCACTCCGCGCGCTGGTACCCGACGGTCACCGAACTGGCCGACGGCCGGTACCTGGCGGTCAGCGGCAACACCGCCGACGCCACGCACTGGGCCGACACGCCCGAGGTCTACGACCCGGGCAGCAACACCTGGACGCTGCTCACCGGCGTCGCCACCACCGGCGTGCACGAGACCGAGTACCCGTTCGACTACCTGCTGCCCAACGGGAAAGTGTTCGTCATCGGGCCGGCCGAGGCGCAGGCGTACCTGCTGGACGCGGCCGGCACCGGTACCTGGGCCGCGGTCGGTGGCGCCAGCCCGGTGCGCAACGGCTCCTCGGTGATGTACCGCCCCGGCAAGGTGTTGTTCACCGGCGGCGGCGCGAGCGTCGACAACGCCGGCCCGTCCACCGACACGGCGGCCACCATCGACCTCACCGCCGCGACGCCGGCCTGGCAGACGGTTGCCCCGATGAACAACAGCCGGGTGTACCACACGCTCACGATGCTCGCCGACGGCACGGTACTGGCGGTGGGCGGTAGCCCCACCACCGACCAGCACGTGATCACCACCGGGGTACTGCCGGCCGAGATCTGGAATCCGGACACTGGCGTGTGGGCGCCGGTCGCGAGCATGGCCGCGTCCCGCAACTACCACTCGACGGCGCTGCTCATGCCGGACGGGCGGGTACTCGTAGCCGGCGGCGGGCACTCGTTCAACAGCGGCGACCCGGGCCAGTACAGCGCCCAGTTCTACAGCCCGCCCTACCTGTCCGCCGGTCCCCGGCCGGTGATCGGCGCCGCGCCGGCCACCACGACGTACGGCGCCACGATGACCGTGAGTACCCCCGACGCCGCCGACATCGGTGCGGTGAACCTGGTCTCGCTCGGCGCGGACACCCACCAGATCGACATGAACCAGCACTTCGTCCCGCTCAGCTACACCGCCGCTAGCGGCAGCCTGAGCGTCCAGGCCCCCGCCGGCAGCGCGGACGCGCCACCCGGGTACTACATGGTGTTCCTGGTCAACAAGAGCGGCGTACCGTCGGTCGCCTCGATCGTGCACCTGGGCGCGCCGGCCACCGCCCCGGCGGTACCCACCGGTGTCACGGCCACCGCTGGCGACTCGCGGGCCACGGTCTCCTGGAGCGCGCCGGCCACCGGTGGCTCGCCGATCACGTCGTACACGGTGACCCCTTCGGTGCACGGTGTCGCGCAGAATCCGGTGGTGGTCAACGGTTCGCCGGTACCCACCACGACGACCGTGACCGGACTGGCAAACGGGACGGCGTACACCTTCACGGTCCGCGCGACGAATGCCGTGGGTACCGGCGCCGAATCGGTACCGTCGACCGCGGTCACCCCGGCCCCGGCACCGGCGATCGCGTTGCTGCAGAAGGTCGCCGCGCAGACGGGAGGTAAGAGCAGCCTCGCGGTGAGCATGCCGGCGGCGACCAGTGCCGGCGGCCGGCTGGTCGTGCAGGTCGGCGTCTGGGGCGCAGGCGGACCGACGGTGAGCACGGTGACCGACAGCGCCGGTGACGTGTTCACCAAGCTGCTCTCCTTCACCGCCAACGAACGTACCCAGATGAGCGTGTGGACGGCGCCGGTGTCGACGCCGGGCGGTACCCCGGTGATCACCGCGAAGACGACCGGCACAGCGGACATCGGGGTGACCGCGATGGAGTACGGCGGGCTGTCCACGGCCGCCGCAACGGGCTCGGTGGACCGGACCGCCACGGCCACCGGTACCACCAGCGGCGCGACCACGGTGGGCTCCGGTGCCACGGCTGCCGTGACCGGGGACGGGGAACTGGCCGTCGGCTTCTACGCGGACTCGGGCTTCGGGCACGCGCTCAGCGGCGGCTCCGGCTGGACGGTACGCGGCAACCTGTCGCCCAACGCGTACATGGACCTGCTCGTGGAGGACCAGCCGGTGGGTACCGGCGCGACCCCCACAGCCACCGTCGGTACCGGCCCGAACACCGCGTGGCTGGTGGCCACCGTGGTGTTCCGGCACGGGTGAGTCCCGTGCGGTCGCGGTGGCTCGCGGTCGGGCTGATCGGCGGCGCGCTCGCCCTCGTCGTGGCGGCTGTGGTCGTCGACCTGCGGGCCGTCCACCCCGATCGGGTGTCCACCCGGGTGACCCGGTGCGATCTCGGCTCCTACGGTGCGGCACAGGTCGGGTACCAGCTGCGCAACGGCGACCGGACGGAGCACACCTACCGGGTCGAGATCTGGGTGAAGGACGGCGCTGCCCCGGTCGGGTACACCGAGTCGGAGGTGAACTACGTCGGCGCCGGCGTGACCACCACCGGGCGGGCACTCATCCCGGTCACCGCGGGCGTGAGCGCGGCCAACTGCTCGGTACACGCCAGCGTGTTCGACGGCCGCCCCGGACATCGGCACGCCTGAACCCTGAAACCGTTGCCCGACAAAGGACAGGGCCGGCCGCGTTGCCACGGCCGGCCCTTCGCCGACCAGTATTGCCGGTTATATACATCCGGCTGTAAGCTGGAATACATGAAGACGATGATCGACTTGGATGACGAGGCTCTGGTCCTCGCGGCCAAAGAACTCGGGACCACCACAAAGAAGGATACGGTCAACGCCGCACTCGACTTTGTCGCACATCGTCGCCGCCGCATCGAACAGCTACTCGACGATCCCTACGGTTTCGGCGCCGGTCCGGACATCGCCGATCGCGAGGTCATGCGGCAGGCTCGTCGGTGACCACCGGAGTCGGTGCCGGTCAGCTCTACCTGATCGATACCTCGGTACAGGCGAGAACCGGCAATGCGGCCATACGGTCGGTGCTCTCCGGATTGATCGCGGATCGAGCCGCTGCCACGTGTGTGACAGTCGATCTGGAGGCTGGCTACTCGGGCCGGACTGCCGGTGACGTTCGGGCGATTGCCGAGCGTAGAAGAAGCTTGTACATAGTCCTGCCTATCAGCGAGGCGATTGCTGAGCGAGCGCGGGAGGTACAGGTCCGGATGGCCACTCGTGGACATCATCGGGCTGCCGGCATCATCGACCTGCTGACCGCTGCGGTCGCCGAACACCACGGCGCGACGGTCCTGCACTATGACGCGGACTTCGAGCACATCGCTGCCACGACCGGCCAATCGCACGCCTGGGTTGTTCCCCGGGGGAGTATCGACTGAGCACCTCTCGTATGACAGTAGTTGGGACAGCATGAGGAACGGCGAGTGGGCCGGCTGCGGATTCTCCGCAACCGACCCACTTCCTTGGTACCACTAACTTCTGTGCGGTTGCGCTGGTACTCCTAGCGTTGCGGTGTGGCTAGCAGGCGCCGTTGTCGGTCCACACGTTGGCCGAGCCGCCCGGGGTGTCGCCCTGGGTCCACCACTTGGCCGTCCACTTGTGGTTGCCGTACGTCACCGACGCCCCGCCGCTGTACGCGTTCGCGGCGTTCCACGCGGACAGCGTGGCGCACTGGCCGGTACCGCCCGTCGGGGTGGTACCGGTGCAGGCGCCGTTGTCGGTCCACACCCCCTGGCTGTTGTTGCCCGGGATGTCGCCCTGGGTCCACCACTTCGCGGTCCACTTGTGCCCGCCGTAGGAGACCACCGCACCACCGTTGTACGCGGTCGCCGCACTCCACGCCGCGACGCCGGCGCAGCCGGGGCCGGTGGACGTGGACGGGGAGGCCGACGGAGACGTCGACTTCGACGGGGAAGCCGACGGGGAAGCCGACTTGGATGGCGAAGCCGACGGGGAAGCCGACTTCGACGGCGAGACCGACGGCGTAGCGGACTGCGTCGGGCCGGTACAGCCCGCGGTGGAAGCGTTGACACTGTTGACGACCGCGTTGAACAGCGTGCCCGCGGTGTCGAGCGCCTCCATCGAGTACACCATCGCGCCGGCCAGCCCCTTGCAGTGCTGGTAGTCGGCCTTCGCCTTGATGGACTGCGCGTTGTCACCGCTCCACAGCGTGGTTCCGTCGTAGAAGTACGCGGCCTGTGCCTGGGTGTCGTAGTAGGTGTAGGACGGGTTGTCCACGAAGCCGGTCAGTTCCTTGTAGAACGAGACACCGGCCACGCTGCCGGACAACGCATGCCCGGTCGCCCCGCCCGTGGAGGTTTGGTACAGCCCGTGTTTCGTGCCGGCCGGGACACCTGTCCAGCCACGGTAGTAGAGCGGATAGCCGATGGTCAGCTTGCTTGCCGGGAAACCACCGGGTATGCCGAACGCTGCGTCGCCCGTCGTCCACGCGGTGACCGCGGCGTCCACCGAGTACTTCTCGCTGCTGCCCGTGATGGTGAACGGGTCGCTGGGCGAGGAGTAGAGCGGGTCCTGGAGGTTGGTACCGGTCTCCCAGGCGCCGTGCATGTCGTACGTCATCGCGTTGGCGTAGTCCAGGTACTGGCCGACCTTGTTGGTCTCGATGTACTGGATCTTGTCCTGGCCGGCCGGGACAGCCGCGGTGAGGTACTCCTTCTTGCCGATGCTGGAGCCGTAGGCGTCCAGTTCACTGCGGAGTTCGGCGAGCAGCAGCGTGTAGTTCTGCTTGTCCGCCGCGCTGGTGTGGTTGCCGGTGTGCCCGCCGGCCGAGGCCGGGTACTCCCAGTCGATGTCGATGCCGTCGAAGATGCCGGCACCGGTACCCGGGCCACCGTAGCCGCCGTTGGCCGGCAGGTTGCCCTTGATGAACATGTCGACGCAGGAGGCGACGAACTTCTTCCGTGAGGCATCGGTGGCGGCCACGTCGGAGAAGTACTTGGAGTAGGTCCAGCCGCCGATCGAAACCAGGATCTTCAGGTTGGGGTACTTGGCTTTCAGCTCCTTCAACTGGTTGAAGTTGCCGGCGATCGGCTGGTTGTAGACGTCGGCGGTGCCGTTGACGCTGATCGAGGCGTCGTAGGACTTCTGGTAGTCGGCGAACACGTCACCGGCACCGTCGCCGGCGTTCGGGTTGCTCTCGTCCTGCGACGCCGCCGAGTTGGCCTCGAAGCAGGTCTTGTTCACCGGGTCGATGTTCTCGAAGGCGTACTGGATGAAGTCGAGCTTGCCGGCCTGTCCCGAGGTGTCCAGGCTCTTGGGGTAGGTGGCGTTGGCGTAGATGCCCCACTGGGTGAAGTAGGCGAACTTCACGCCACCGCTGGTTGCTGCCTGGGCGGAGCCGGTGGTGGCCACCGTGATGGCCACCGCGCCGCCGGTCGTCAACAGTGCCGCGGCGAGCGACACCATCACCTTGCGGATTGGTTTCATATCTTGCCTTTCAGGCTGTCAGCCGGTCAGCAGGAGCCGTTGTCGGTCCAGACGTTCGCCTGGCCGCCAGGGGTATCGCCCTGGGTCCACCACTTCGCGGTCCACTTGTGGCCGCCGTAGGTCACCGAGTTGCCGCCGACGTACGCGGTGCTCGCGTTCCAGGCGGACAGGCCGGAGCAGGTGGTACCGCCGCCCCCGCCCCCGCCGCCGGTACCGGTGCAGGCGCCGTTGTCGGTCCAGACGCCCTGGCTGTTGTTGCCGGGGATGTCGCCCTGGGTCCACCACTTCGCGGTCCAGGAGTGGCCGCCGTAGGAGACCTGCGCACCGCCGTTGTAGGCGGTACCCGAGTTCCACGCCGGTGCCGAGCAGGTGCCGCCCGTAGTCGGGGTAACGGACGGAGAGGTGCCGGGAGTGGTCGGGTTGGTGGTGGGCGGCGTCGCGCCGGCGAACTGGGCGGTGTACTTGGTGAAGTCCCAGTCGTTCTGCGTGACGCTGGAGCAGGTACCGGAGGTGGTACTGATGGGCGGGTTGCAGGCCCGGTCCCGGTTCACCGACCAGAAGGTGTACCGCGACAGGTGGTGGCTGGTGGCGTAGCTCAGTACCGTGGCGAAGTCCGCCTGGTAGAAGTACTCGCCGGAGTCACTGCGCCCGTTCATCATCGAGACGCCCTCGTGGGCGTACGCGGTCGCGCTGTCCCAGCCGAAGGTGCTCATCAACTGCGAGTGGAAGCCTTCCAGCGCGGCGGTCTGCGAGGCCGCCCCGTTGAACCCGCCGTCGAAGGGCATGATCGAGTAGTTGTTCGGCGTGAAGCTCAGGCCCTTGGCGGTGTTCAGCACGTTCTGGCCGAAGTAGCCGGTCCCGGTGCCGGTCGCCGCGGTGGTGATCGAGACGTACAGGCCGGGGTTGTTGGCCTGCAGGATCTTTGCCGCGCCGACCTCGTTGTTGATCGACGTGGTGTTCTCGTACTCGGGCTCCTCCAGGTCGAAGTCGACCGCCTTGAGCGAGTACTTGGTGATCACCTGCTGGTACGCCGCCGCGGTGGCAGCCGGGGTACCGCAGACCTCGCCGAGCTTGGTGCCGCCGTACCCACCGATCGAGATGGAGACGTCGCCGCCGGCCGACCGGATGCTGTTGATCATGTTGGCGACCGTGGTGTCGGAGGAGACCGGCGCGGTCCCGTCCCAGGCCGGGGTACAGCCGCCGCCGGCCAGGATGAAGGCCAACTCGTAGGCCTTCTGGCCGGTCGCCGCCATCACCGTGGAGAGGTTGGGCGGGTTGTTCTCCAGCGGCATCACGTACGGCGCCGAGCCGTACCAGTTGTTGGTGAGCGTCGCCGCCTGTGCTGCCGGCATGGCCACCAGGGCGATCGTCGCGGCCGCCACGGTGATCCCGGCAGTCGCGACGATACCGATGAGCTTGGATCTGTTCACGTCCTCCTCCTGCTTTAAGTAAAGAAACTTTATTGTTGATGGACGATGTATAGCAGCCCCCGAACATCGAAACAAGGAGTTGCCTTGCTGTGATGAATGTGCATATACCGTGGTCATCGCGGGGGTCGGTAACCGGTGATCGTCGTACATGTGTTCGACTCTGCAGATGGAGCGACGGAAGTTCTGGTGGAACGGGCGGTGGGGCCGGCTGGCCCGGCGAGATCTACTGGTACATGTGGACGGCGAGCAGTGGTGGGTGGAGGCGCGCAAGGGTGGCGTCGAAGGCCAGGTCCGCTGGATCGAGTGCGGGTCGGAGGATGCCGCGCTCGACGTCGTCCGGGACCTGATGTCGGAGACCGACGGCTGGACCGAGCTGCCGGTCGGTTAACGGTTAACGAAGCGCCGTGACATAGGCGAGGGACGCAACAGATCGCTGGTAATGAGCAAGGAATGCGGATGGTTGTTGCGCGCTGGTCGCCATAGGTTCGAGGCATGCGGCGATACCTCATGTGCCGGCCGACGTACTTCGCGGTCGACTACGCGATCAACCCCTGGATGGACCCGAGCGCCCCGGTCGACGCGGAGCTGGCCATTGCCCAGTGGGAGAGCCTGGTGGCCACGTACCGCCGGCTCGGCCACACCGTCGACTTCATCGACCCGCTGCCCGGCCTGCCGGACATGGTGTTCGCGGCCAACGGCGCGACCGTGGTCGACGGAGCCGTACTGGGCGTGCAGTTCCGCTACCCGGAGCGGGCCGCCGAGGGGCCGGCCTACCTGGAGTGGTTTGCCAGCAACGGTTTTGACACGCACGAGGCCAAGTGCGACAACGAGGGCGAAGGCGATCTGCTGCTGACGCCCTCGTACCTGTTGGCGGGTACCGGCTTCCGGACCGAGTTGGCGGCGCACGCCCAGGCGCAGGAGCTGTTCGGCCGGCCGACGATCACCCTGCAGCTCGTCGACCCGCGCTTCTACCACCTGGACACCGCGCTCTGCGTACTCGGCGGAGCCGCCGGCGTCGCCTACTACCCGGCGGCGTTCTCGCCCGGCAGCCAGGCGGTACTGCGGCAGCTGTTCCCGGACGCGATCCTGGCCAGCGAGGCCGACGCCGTCGTACTCGGGCTCAACGCCGTCTCCGACGGGCGCCGGGTCGTCCTGCCCGTGCAGGCGGAGTACCTGACCGCGCGCCTGATCGAAGAGGGCTACCGGGTGTTCGGCGTAGATTTGTCGGAGCTGCGCAAGGCCGGTGGCGGCCCGAAGTGCTGCACGTTGGAGGTACGGGGCCAGTGATCGAGACAGACCAGCGGACGCCCGGCGCACTCGCCGAGGCCGACGCGTACACCGCGCACAACTACCACCCGTTGCCGGTGGTGATCGCCGACGGGCTCGGCGCCTGGGTCACCGACATCGACGGAAACCGCTATCTTGACTGCCTTGCCGGCTACTCCTCGCTCAACTTCGGCCACCGCCACCCGGCGCTGATCGACGCCGCCAAGGCCCAACTCGACCGGGTAACGCTCACCAGTCGCGCCTTCGTGCACGACCAGTTCGGGCCGTTCTGCCACGAGCTGGCGCAGCTGTGCGGCGCTGACCCTACGCGGCCCGAAAATCTTGTACTGCCGATGAATACCGGCGCCGAGGCGGTGGAGACCGCGATCAAGGTCGCCCGGGCGTGGGGGTACCGGATCAAGGGGGTACCCGACGGGCAGGCCAAGATCATTGTGGCCGCCGAGAACTTCCACGGGCGTACCACCACGATCATCTCGTTCTCCACGGATCCGGACGCGCGGGCGGACTTCGGGCCGTACACGCCCGGCTTCGAGATCGTTCCCTACGGCGACCTGGACGCGCTGACCGCCGCGGTGGACGCGAACACGGTGGCCGTCCTGATCGAGCCGATCCAGGGCGAGGCGGGGGTACTCGTGCCGCCAGCCGGCTACCTCTCCGGCGTACGCGCCCTGTGCACCGCACGCGACGTCCTGTTCCTCGCCGACGAGGTGCAGTCCGG
This sequence comes from uncultured Actinomycetota bacterium, assembly GCA_963850915.1. Classification (GTDB taxonomy): domain Bacteria; phylum Actinomycetota; class Actinomycetes; order Mycobacteriales; family Micromonosporaceae; genus CAVTWH01. The sequence continues at coordinate 142,154 of CAWKND010000011.1, read as the reverse complement.
GCTGGGGCGTACCGGCCGCACCTTCGCGTGCGACCACGAGGGCGTGGTCCCCGACCTCTACATCCTGGGCAAGGCACTGGGCGGCGGCGTCGTCCCGGTCTCCGCCGTCGTCGGGCGCGGTGACGTGCTCGGCGTACTGCGCCCCGGCGAGCACGGCTCCACCTTCGGCGGCAACCCGCTGGCCTGCGCCGTCGGGCGCGCCGTGGTCAGCCTGCTGCAGACCGGGGAGTACCAGGAACGCGCGGCCCGCCTCGGCGCTGTCCTGCACGAGCGGCTGAACGGCTTGCTGGGCAAGGGAGTCACCGCTGTGCGCGGGCGTGGACTGTGGGCCGGCGTGGACATCGATCCGGCGCTGCTGTCCGGGCGCCGGGCGAGCGAGGCGCTGATGGCGCGCGGCGTACTGGCCAAAGACACCCACGGTTCGACCATCCGCCTAGCCCCCCCTCTGGTTGTCACGGAGGACGAGGTCCACTGGCTGGTCGACCAGTTGGCCGAGGTCGTCAGTTAGTCAAGATCGCGACGAGATCCGCGAACGTGAAGTCCCACTTCACATCCGCCGATCTCGTCGCGATCTTGCAACTTCCACCTAGCGCGGCGGCAGTTTGACGACGGAGACGAAGAATTCGTCGATCTGCTTGACTACGTTGACGAAGCGGTTGAAGTCGACCGGCTTGGTGACGTAGGCGTTGGCGTGCAGTTGGTAGCTGCGCAGGATGTCCTCGTCGGCCTGCGAGGTGGTGAGTACGACCACCGGGATGCGGCGCAGCTCCGGGTCGTTCTTGATCTCCGCGAGCACTTCCCGGCCGTCGCGCCGGGGCAGGTTCAGGTCGAGCAGGATCAGGTCGGGCCGGGGCGCGTCCCGGTGTACGCCCTCCTGGCGCAGGTAGGACAGGGCCTCGTCGCCGTCGCTGACCACGTTGAGCCGGTTGCGTAGCTTGTGCTCCTCGAAGGCTTCGCGCGTCATCAGCACGTCGCCGGGGTCGTCCTCGACGAGTAGGACTTCGATGGGGAACACCACCTCGGGTTCGAGCATGGTCACGAGACAGCCTCCTCGACGGGTCGGGTGGCCGGCGATACCGGCGCGGGGGCGGCGTTGACGGGCAGCGTGAAACGGATGGTGGTGCCAGCCCCGGCCGTGGAGTCTACCCAGATGCGGCCACCGTGGTACTCGATGATCTTCTTGGCCACCGCGAGCCCGATGCCCGTCCCGGGGTAGGCCTCCTTGCCGTGCAGCCGCTGGAAGATCACGAAGACCTTCTCGGCGAACTCCGGCTCGATCCCGATGCCGTTGTCGGCGCAGGCGACCTCCCAGAAGTCGCCGTCGCGCTGGGCCGAGATGGTGATCTCCGGAGGGGTACCCGCCCGCTGGAACTTGACCGAGTTGCTCACCAGGTTCTCCACCAGCGCGGAGAGCAGCGCCTCCTCGCCCTGTACCACCGGCAGGTCGGTCAGCGTGATCCGGCCACCCGCCGCCTCCACCTGCTGCCGGTGGTGGGCGGCCGCGGTGGCCGCCGCCTGGTTCAGGTCGACATCGGTGAAGTTGCTGGTCACCCGGCCGATGCGGGAGAAGGCCAGCAGGTCGTTGATCAGCCGCTGCATCCGCTGGGCACCGTCGACCGCGAATGCGATGTACTGGTCGGCCCGCTCGTCCAGCTGCCCGGCGTACCGGCGCTGCAGCAGCTGGCAGAAGCTGGCCACCTTGCGCAGCGGCTCCTGCAGGTCGTGCGAGGCCACGTAGGCGAACTGCTCCAGATCCCGGTTGGAGCGGGTCAGCTCCTCGGTCTGCCGCTCCAGCCGCAGGTTGGTGTCCTCGATCGCGAGCCGGGCACTGCGTACCTCGTCCAGGTCGGCGAGGATCCGCCGGCGCATCACGTCGACGCCGCCACCGAGCTCGGCCAGCTCCGGCGGCCCCTCGGCCGGGATCTGGTGGGTGAAGTCCCCTTCGGAGACGGCGCGTACGTGCTGGGCGATCCGCTCCACCGGCTTGGTGACCAGCAGCCGCAGCGCGAAGAAGAGCAGGATGCCGGCGAGTACCACCACGATGGCGGCTATCACCAACAGCTCCACCATGTGCCTGATGCCGGCCTTGACGTCGTTGGCCGCAGTGGTACGCAGGGTGCCGATCTGGTCCTGCAGCGTGGAGATCGTGGCCCGGATGCCGTCGAACTCGTGCCGTGCGGCGTCGTTGATCTTTGCCTGCGCCGCGTCCCGGTTGCCGGCGCGGACATCCGCGACGATCGGTTCGGCGACAGCGGTGCGCCACTGCGCCGACTGTTGCGTGATGGTCTTGACCTCGGCAACCAGCTCGGGCCGGTCGGCGAGCAGCTGCTCCAGCCGGGTGGCCGCGGTCTGCTCGTCCTGGATGCCCTGGGTGTACGGGTCAAGATCAGTCGGCTGGTTGTTCACCGCGTAGCCGCGGATCGAGGTCTCCTGGTTCACCAGCGCGATGAGGATGTTGTCCAGGTTCACCCGGGCCGGGCTCAGCGTGTCGACCAGGTTGGTGGTCTGCCGCTGGTTGTCCACGGCGATCACCGCCGCGCTGGCCGCGATGATGCCGAGCACGACGGCGACGCCGAAGCAGAGTGCGGTGATCCGCGCGGTCAGGGTCCAGCGCGAAGTGGTGGCGGTCATCCGTTGCTTTCCCTCGTCAGCAGCAGCATGGCGACATCGTCGGCGAGCGGGCCGTTGTTGCGCTCCTCGGCCTGGCTGACCAGCCAGTCGGGCATGGTGGCCAGCGGGTTCCCGGCGCTGCGGTACCGGCTGACCAGCTCGCACAGGCCGTCGACACCGAGCCGGCCACCGGCGCTGCGCCCCTCGATGATCCCGTCGGTGTAGATCATCAGCGACCAGTCGCCGGGCGGCAGCGCGAAGGTGTCCGGCGCCCAGTTCTGTACCGGGACCATGCCGAGCGCGATCGACTGGATCCGGTCGATTGGGGTGACCTGGTCGCCCACGATCAGCAGGGGTGGCGGGTGGCCGCACTTGTATACCCAGGCTGTGCCGGCGGCCAGGTCGACGGTCGCGGTGGCGAGCGTGGCGAAGATCTCCTCGGCCCGGCGCTCGCTGACCAGTACCTGCTCCACCGCTTTCAGCAGCGGGGAGTCGGCCACGCCGGCCAGGGTCAGCGCCCGCCAGGCCACCCGCAAGGTGACACCGAGCGCGGCCTCCTCGGCTCCGTGTCCGCAGACGTCGCCGACGAGCAGGGCCAGCCGCTCCGGCCCGGTCTGTACGGCGTCGTAGAAGTCGCCGCCGAGCAGTGCCCGGCTGCGGCCGGGACGGTAGAACTTGTGCAGTGCCACGGCTCCCGTGGAGATGAGTGGCTGGGGGAGCAGGCCGCGCTCCAGCCGGGCCGACTCGCGCTGGAGCAGTTCCGCCTCCAGCAGGCGTACCCCCGCTTGTTCGGCGCGACGCCGCTCCACCGCGAACCGGATCGAACGGGTCAGCAGCTTGCCGTCGACGAAGCCCTTGACCAGGTAGTCCTGGGCACCGACGGTGACCGCCTCGGTACCGAGATGCTCGTCGGAGAGGCCGGTCAGTACGCACACGGCCAGGTCCGGGCCGGCCTCCTGGAGCAGCAGCCGCAGCCCCTCCAGGCCGTGGGCGTCCGGCAGGTTGAGGTCCAGTAGCACGCAGTCGACCTGGTCGAGCTGGCTGAGCGCGGCGCGCATGGTGGTCGCCACGGACATCGTGATCGGCGCGTCGGCCTCCTCCAGCAGTTCGCTGACGAGGAAGGCATCGCCCTCGTCGTCCTCGACCAGCAGGACCCGCAGGCGCTCGTCGAGCACTCGGGGCGGGCCGGCCGGCAGCAGCCGGGGCGCCGACGCCGGCGCCGCGAGGTCGGTCGGGTTCACCGTGGGCCACCAGGGGGTCGGGGGCCACCAGGGGGTACGGCGCGCATTACGCGATCCTCTCTCACCTGGCATCGGGGGACCGTCCCAGACCCGGGGACGGGGATAGGCAACGCTTTATCAGTGGGGGGTCCGGTAGGGGCGGGCGTACTCACCCGCGCCGGCACCAGATCCGGGGAAAGAATACCCGCGAGTCAGGAACTCGCGCAGTGCGGCGGCGCGGTTCTTGGCGGCGGATGGGCGCGCTCCCGCGCGGGTACCCCGGCGAAACGGCGAGGGGGGCACGCCCGTGACCGGGCGCGCCCCCTTCGGGAGTCAAACCGTTGCTCAGACCAGGCGGCGGTAGACCACCGTGTCGTGCCAGACCTTCTCGATCCGGACCTGGGCACCGGAGTGCGGCGCGTCGAGCATGTAGCCGCCGCCCAGGTAGATGCCGACGTGGCCCCAGCTGCCGCCCTCGGAGAAGACGACGATGTCTCCGGCGCGGGCCTGGCTCGCGGAGACCGCGTGCCCGTAGTTCTTCTGCGACGCGGCCGAGTGCGGCAGGTTGACGCCGAACTTGCGGAACACGTACTGGGTCAGGCCGGAGCAGTCGAAGGTACCGGGGCCGGCGGCGCCGAACACGTAGTTGCGACCCAGGTACCGCTTGGCCTCGGCGACAACCGCGTTGCCGGTACCCGAGGCGGCCGGCGCAGCGGCGGCGGCGGCCGGGTGGGTCATGGTGACGCCCCAGGTGTTGGAGACGGCGGCGGCGTAGATCCACTTGCCGTTCTTCTTCCAACCCGGGAAGAACACGCGGTACTTGCGGGACATGTCCGGCTTGATGTTGTAGCCGTTGTACCCGGTCTTGCCCAGCTTCTGGGTGGCGACCGTCTTCCAGCCCTTGCTGGTCCACTGCTGGAGCTGGGTGCTCAGGCTGTTGACGCGGCTCTGGGTACCCGGATGGGTCAGCTTCGCCCACATCTCCACGTGCCCGCCGGAGCCGACGCTCTGGGTGTTGCCCCAGATGGTGGCGGTGGGGGTCTCGACCGGAGTGGCGGCGTTGGCCGGGCCGGCGATGGCGGCGGTGGCGCCGACCGCGACGAAGGCGGTGAGGCCGAGCTTGACCAGGCGGCTCTTGGAGAAGAAGGAGGGGGCACGGTGCGAACGGACGGTGTGCTGCACGGGGATTCCCTTCGGCACGCCTGCGGAGTTAGCTGTCGGGTTCGGGCGGAAGGCTGGCCCGGCCGCCGGCTCCGTACACCGCCCCACGGGGGGCGGGGCGGTGTACGGAGGGGGGCGGCTTCACCCCGAGGCGACGCACTGCGGGGGTGCAGTGTTCGCCGGAGAACGTGTGGTTCCCCCGCTCCTGCCCGTTGCCCTGAAAGATCGGGGGGAGTTCGCCAGGGTGGGCAGGATTCGACGTGGCCCTGTGCGACTCACCAGTTCCTGTTCGGAGCTGACACCAACATTTGTAACCGACGGCTACGCCCTGTGATCTGGCTGTGAGTAGTGGCCAGGCCCGGAAACGTTGCACCGGTTGGGGTTGCGGCGCCGGGGTGTCCGGTTCCCCGTAACGATGGGTAATCGGCCCTTCAACACGAGGTAAGTCGATGTCTGATTAATCCCGTGACCCAGGTCACCCAAGTGGGAGCGCTACAACCGATCTTGCTCGCCCGGTCCCTACCCGCCCGCGCGGATCGTCCGGCTTGGCGCTCCGAGCGGGGCTAGGCTGCGGCTGTGCTGGAGATCTTCGACGACCGGGTGTGCACACTCGGCGAGGGGCCGTACTACGACCCGCGTACCGGCCGGGTGGGCTGGGTGGACCTGCCCGCCAGCCGGGTGCTGTGGCAGGACGTGGCCACCGGGGACCGGGGCGAGATCAGCACCCCCGAGCCGGTGAGCGCCGCTGTGCTGCGGGCCGGCGGGGGACTGGTGCTGTGCGTGGCGGAGGGGCCGGTACTGGCCGATCCGGACGGGACGGTACAGATGCTCGGTACCTTCGCCGAAGCCGACGCGGCAGCGGGGATCGCGACGGTGGGGCCGGCGGTGCGCGCCAACGACGCGAAAGCCGATCCGGGCGGCCGGCTCTTCGTGGGCACCCTCGCACTCGACAACACCCCCGGCGCCGCCGCGCTGTACCGGCTGGACCCCGGTACCGCCGTCCCGCGCCGGATCCTCGGCGATGTGACCGTGGGCAACGGCCTCGGCTGGTCGCCGGAGGGCACCACGATGTACTTCGCCGACACCGGGCCGGGCCGGGTGGACGCCTTCGACTACTCCCCGGAGACCGGCGAAATGACCAACCGGCGGACGTTTGTCGACTTCACCGCCCCGGCTGATGGCTCAGAACCGCTGGGCGGCAAGCCGGACGGGCTGTGTATGGATGCGGCCGGTGGGCTCTGGGTGGCCTGCTGGGGCGGGGGTCAGGTACTGCACTTCACCGCCGACGGAGCGCTGGAGCGGCGGGTCTCGGTGCCGGCGACCGACGTCACTTCGTGCGCGTTCGCCGGCGAGGACCTGGACCAGCTGGTAATCACCACGGCCGCCCGGGACCACCCCGGCGGCGGGGCCGGAAAGACCTACCGGTACCGGCCGGGCGACGTCACCGGTCTGCCGGTCGGTACCTACGGCGGCTAGTTCTTTTGCGTGCTGCCGGCGAACCGGGTGGCAGCCGCCAGGAGTTCGGTGGCTTGCGACGGGTCGGGCAGGCCGCCGGTGTCGCCGAGGGTCGCCATCACCCGGGCGGCGAGCTGCGAACCGAGCCAGGCGGCGGGTACCGGGGCCAGGCCACGTGCCCGGCCGACGAGGTACCCACCCGCGAAGGCGTCGCCCGCACCGATCGGGTCCAGCACCACGGTTGCCGCCGAAGGCAGGTGGTACACGCCGTTGTCGACCGGTACGTAGCAGCCGTCCGGGCCGGCCTTCAGTACCGTCTCGCCCACCCCGTACCCACTGGCTCTTGCGCACGCAGTGGCGGGTTCGCCGGTACCGAGCAGGTGTACCGCCTCGTCGGTACCGAGCAGCAGGGTGTCCACGTACGCCAGCAGCGGCAGCAGCCGGCGCACCTGGTCGGGTACCGGGCCCAGTGCCGGGCGCAGGTTGGGGTCGAGTGCGATGCGTACGCCCGCCGCCCGGGCGCCGTGCAGGAGCGCGCTGACCGCCTGGTGCGGCCCGTCGCCCAGTGCCGCGGTGATCCCGGAGACCACGACGGTCGCCGGCCGGCTGGCGAGTACCCGCCGCGCATCGGAACTGTCCATAGTGGAGGCTGCCGAGCCGGCCCGGTAGTAGAAGACCCGGCGCTCCCCGTCCGGCTGGACGTCCTTGAAGAACACGCCGGTCGGTGCCGTGTCGGAGTCGGCCAGCAGGCTGGTGTCCACGCCCAGTGCGGTGGCCGCGGCGCGTACCCGCCGGCCCAGCGGATCGGCGCCCACCCGGCTGGCGAAGCCGGCCCGGGCACCGAGCGAGCGGGCGGCGGCGCACACGTTCAGCTCCGCACCCGCCACGTGCAGCCCGGCCGCCTGCGCCGACTCCAGTGGCTGCCCGTCGGCCGGTGCCACCAGTACCATCGCCTCGCCGAACCCCACGACGTCCAGCCTGGGCGCCGTCGCCGTCGCCGTCGCCGTCGCCGTCGGCCGCGGCCGCGGCGACGGGGAGGCGCGAGAACTCGCTGGTCACAGCCACCTGGCCCGCAGGTCGTCGCGCAGGAACGCGGCGGGGGAGGCGATCGAGAGACCACCGTCGACCGGCAGCGTGACGCCGGTGACGAAGCCGGCACCGGCCAGGAACAGCACCGCCTGGGCCACCTCATCCGGCTCACCGACCCGGCCCAGCGGGTACCCGGCGGCGGCATCCGGGATACCGGCCCCGCCGATCATGCCGGGTGCCACCGCGTTGACCCGGATGCCACGGGGGCCGTACTCCAGGGCGAGCTGGCGTACCAAACCTTCCAGCCCGGCCTTGGCCGCCGCGTACGCCGGTACCCCGGGCGCGGCCAGGAAGGCGTTCACCGAACTGACCGCCACGATTGCGGAACCGTTGCCCAGCAACGGGAGCGCCGCCCGGCACAGGTAGAACGCGCCGGACAGGGTGGTGTCCAGGGCGGCGTGCCACTGCGCGTCGGAGGTCCCGGTGGCCGGCGCGACCGGCATCACGGCAGCGGCCGGGACGAGCACGTCGAGCCCGCCGAGCAGTTCGGCGGCGGCTGTTACGGCGGCTGTGGCGCCGGCGGAGGTGGCGCAGTCGTACACCAGGCCGGCGGTGAAAGCCTTGTCGGCAGCCGGTTCCAGGGCCACTCCAACCACCCGGTCACCGGCGGCTGCGAAGGCGTGCCCGATCGCCAGCCCGATCGGCGAGGTGGCACCGACCAGGAGTACCCGCCGGTTCACCGGGTCCAGCCGTAGCCGGCCATCAGGTACTCCAGGTCGCGGAGGGTACCCGGGTCGGCGTCGGTGGCGGGTGGGCGGACCGTCGCGGAGGCGATGATGCCCCGGCGGACGAGTACGTGCTTGTGGATGGACCAGGCGATGCCGGGCTGCAAGCCGAAGCGTACCAACGGGAGGATCTTGGTGAACTCCGTCGCGGGCACGGTCCCGCCCGTCCGCGTTCCACAGCGCGAGCGCGCCCAGCAGCAGGTCGGGGAACTCGGACGCGGGCATCGTACCGACCGCGCCACGGGCGTACTCCTCCAGCACGAACAGCGCGTTCTGGCCGCCGAGAGTGCGGAACTCCGGCGCGGTGGCGTCGACCACCGCACCGATCTTCGGCGCGGTGGGCTGGGTCTCCACCTTCACCGACTCGACACCGTCCAGTTTGGACAGTTCCACGATAAGCGGTACGGGCATGTTCACGCCGGTACTGGCCGGCGCGTCCTGCACCATCACCGGCAGGCCGCCCTCGGCCGCCACGGTGCCGTAGAAGTCGACGAGTTGCGGACCGCTCGGCTTGACCATGTGCGGCGGTACCACCATCGCCACGCTCGCCCCCGCATCGGCCGCCGCCCGCGCCTGGTCGACCGCGTCGCGGGTACCCGTGGCGGCGACCCCGGCCACGACGGGCAGCTCCGGGCCGGCGGCCGTGGTGACCACCCGGAGGATTTCCCGCCGCTCGGCGGCGGTCAGCGCAAAACCCTCACTGGCGAAGCCGAACACGGCCACACCGTCCACAAAGGACTGCAGCTGGAACTCGACCAGCCGGTGCAGGCTCGCGGTGTCCAGATCGCCGTTGGGGTGGAAAGGCGTGGCCAGCACCGGAATCAGGCCACGCACATCGGAAGAGCGGGTCACGAAAGCTCCAGGGGATGAGGGGTTCAGGACACCGAAAGGCGGGACAGGTCGACCTCGATGCCGAGGCCGGGGCGGTCGGGCAGGGGGAAGGAGACCGGGCCACCGGCCAGCGGCTCGGTGAGGATCCGGCTGGCCACCGCCATCGTGCCGGGCTGGTACTCGAAGACCGGCATCGCCTCGATCGCGGCGCTCACGTGCAGGCCGGCGGCGACCGCGACGCCGAGCCCGACCGAGTGGTGCGGCGCGACCGGGATGTGGTGTGCGGCGGCCAGTTCGGCGATGCCCATGAGTTCGGTGATGCCGGTACGCCCGACATCGGGCTGGCACAGGTCCACGGCGCGCGCGGTGAGCCACTCGCGGAACTCGTACCGGCTGCGCATCGCCTCACCGACCGCCACCGGCGTGGCCAACGCACTCGCCAGGTCACGGTGGGCCGGGATGTCCTCGGGAGCCAGCGGCGCCTCGAAGAACCAGGCGTGTGGGCGCTCGTCCAGTCCGCGCCCGAGGCGCAGCGCGTCGCCGAGGTCGTACGCCCAGTGGCCGTCCACCGCCACTCTCATGTCCGGGTGTACCGACGCCACCGCGTCCACCGTCGCCAGGTCCTCGGCCACCCCGTACCCGAGGTGCAGCTTGATCCGGCGTACCCCGCGGTCGGCCCACTCCTGGGCCAGCACGCGGCGCTCGGCGTCGGTGGGGCGGGGCAGGCCGCTGACGTAGGTGGGGATCTCGGTGCGGTACGCCCCGCCGAGCAAGGCGGCGACCGGGGCACCGAGTGCCTTGCCGGCCAGGTCCCACAGTGCGATGTCCACGGCTGCCAACGCGTCCGCCTGGTGCCCGACCAGGTGACCGCGCTCGCGCATCAGCCCGGACAGCTCTGTCCACAGTGGACGTACCCGGCGAGGGTCGGCACCGAGCAGGAACGGGGCGAGCAGCCGGTCCACGATCGCGGCCGGTACCTCCGGGGCCACCGGGGCCAGCGCCTCGCCCCAGCCGACCGTCCCGTCGTCGGCGGTGATCTCCACCAGGAGCGTCTCGAACAGGTCGGAGTAGAGGCTGCGCCAGGGCGGCCGCCGGTAGTACGCCGCGTCCGCACCCGCTCCCGGGGGGCGAGTGCCCAGATATGCCTCGGGTGGTCGCAGACGCACCACGTGGGTACGCACGTCGACAATTTTCACAAGCTGCTCCCGCTCAACGGTTGACCACTTGCAACATACGGGATAGCTTCCCGTATCACGCAAGCAACTTCCACCACAGATTCTCGAAACAACTCCCAGAGGGGCCACCAATGGCGGCAGAAGCCGGCAGCAACCAGAGCGTCGAGCGCGCGCTGACCGTGCTGCGCACCTTCACCTCCGGCCGCTCCGAGCTGCGCATGTCCGATGTCGCGAAGGCGGCCGGGCTGGGCCTGTCCACCGCCTCCCGGCTGCTGGCCACGCTGGAGGCGGCCGGCTTCGTGGAGCGCGACCCGGCCAGCGGGCTGTACCGGCTCGGCCTCGACGTGGTGTCGCTGGCCGGCGGCGTACTCAACAGCCACCCGGTACACCGGGTCGCCCGGCAGATCGCGCAGAACCTCGCGGCCCAGCTCGGACTCGGTGCCAACGTGGCGATCCGGCGCGGAGACCGGCTGTTCTACCTGCTCAACTTCGAGGGCCGGCAGGCGCCGCGGTCGTTCGTCCTCGCCGGGCAGACCAATCCACTGCACGCCACGGGGCTGGGCAAGGCGCTGCTCTCCGGCCTGACCGGGGCACAGCGCCGGGCGCTGCTGGCCGAGGCGAGCCTGCTGTCGTACACGCCGCGCACGGTCACCAGCCACGCGGCGCTGGACGCCGAGATCGACCGGACGGTTGCCCGCGGGTACGCCACCGAGATCGAGGAGCTGGCGCTCGGTCGGGCCTGCGTGGCCGCGCCGATCCGGGACGCCTCCGGCGAGGTGGTGGCCGGGCTCTCCGTCTCCGGCGCGCTCTCCGTGATCGACCTGGGCGCGCACGAGCCGGCGCTGGCCCGCGCGGTGATCGAGGCGGCCGACCAGGTGAGCATCGGGCTCGGCTACGTCGGGCCGGCGCACGGCGGCTTGCCGGTCCAGCCGGCCGCCGTCCTCGGTGCGCTCAGCGCGGAGGTGGCGGGATGAGTTCAACCTCTTGCCTTCCGGCGGTACGTCCTGCGACACTCAGCCGCATGCGGTCGATCGTATACGATCGCCTCGATTGCGGAAGGGCTGCGACGATGGAGATGGAGCGCCCGCTCTCTGGGTTCCAGACCAAGACCGATCTGGTGTACGAGCGGCTGCGCACCGCGATCCTCAGCGGCGAGATGCGCCCCGGCGAGCGGGTCAACATCGACGCCCTCGCCCGGGCCCTGGGCATCAGCAAGATCCCGCTGCGCGAAGCCGTCCAGCGCCTCACCAGCCAGGGCCTGGTCATCCAGCCCAACCCGCACGCCGGCAGCATCGTGGCGCCGCTGTCACTGCGCGAGATGCGCGGGGTGTACCTGGCCCGCGGCGCACTCGAAGGGCTGGCCGCCCGGGTGGCCGCCGAGACCATCTCCGCCGGTGAACTCGCCGCGCTGACCGAACTGCACGAGCAGATGACGTTCCGCTTCCAGCGCGGCACGCTGACCGCGCTCTCCGAGCTGAACCGGCAGTTCCACAACACGATCGCGGACGCCACCCGGTACGCCACGCTGCGCGAGCTGACCGACCTGACGCTGCTGCGGGTACAGCACTACCGGGTCGGCGTACGGATCGAACCCGCGTGGGGCCAGGTGATGGCCGAGCACGCGGCGATCCTGGCGGCGCTGCGCGCCCGCGATCCGGAGGCCGCCGAGCGCGCCGCCCGCGACCACGTCGAGTGGCAGCTGGGCGTCGAACTCGCCGCCTCACTCGACCCCGAGCTGATCGACCTGACCGACGACCACCCCGGAGTACTGCAATGAGCGCCCCCGCCGCCCGGTCTGGGCCGGCCAATCAGAAGCAAGGCCCACTTAGACAAGGCAAAGGGCTGTCCAACGGTACGTTCGGCTTCCTGCTGACCCTGCCGGCCCTGGCCCTGTTCGTCGCCGTGATCATGTACCCGCTGATCGGTGCGCTGACCACCAGCCTGTACAAGCAGAGCCTGGTCATCCCGGGCCGCAAGTACGTGGGGCTGGCCAACTTCCGGGCGGTACTGCACGACCAGTTCTGGCCGGTACTGCAGAACACGCTGGTGTTCGCGGGCGGCGCCACGGCACTCGCCGTCGGCCTCGGCTTCGCACTCGCGCTGGCGCTCAACACCCGGCTGCCCGGACGCGGGATCCTGCGCGGTGCGTTCATCTTCCCGTGGGTGATCCCGGGCGTCGTCGTCTCGTTCGTGTGGCTGTGGATTTTCAACGCGAACTACGGCGTACTCAACGGACTGCTGCTGCGGCTGCACCTGATCCACGAGCCGGTCGTCTGGCTGGGTCAGCCCGGTACCGCGATGTGGGCGGTGATCATCGCCAAGACGTGGGCGAGCTTCCCGTGGATCATGGTGATGCTGCTGGCCGGGCTGCAGACCGTACCGGATGCCCTGCACGAGGCGGCCGCCCTCGACGGAGCCGGTGCCATCAAACGCTTCTGGCACGTGACCCTGCCCCACCTGCGCGGCATCCTCGGCGTGGTGGTGCTGCTGGAGCTCATCTGGAACTTCCAGCACTTCGACACGATCTACGTGATGACCAACGGCGGGCCGGCCGGTGCCACCACCACCTTCGCGGTCGCCGTGTACAACACCGCGTTCAAGGGCTTCAACCTCGGCCGGGCCGGCGCACTCGGCGCGCTGTGGATGCTGCTACTGCTCGTCCTGGTCGTGGTGTACGTACGGATCAGTGAACGGGGCGAGAAGTGATGACCATCCACGAGACCGTCGAAACGCCGGTCAGCCCCGCGCCGGTGGTGCCGGTACCCCCGAAGTTGAACAAGCCACGGCGGCGCTTTCCGTTCGGGGCGGCGGCAACCGTCGCGCTGCTCGGGGTCTTCGTCTTCGCCCCGGTCTACTGGGTACTGGTCACCGCGCTCACCCCGACCAACGCCGTATACGAGTTCCCGCCCCGGTTCTGGCCGCGGCACCTGACCTTCAGCCACTTCACCGCGCTGGTGCACACGCCGGTACTCCTGCACTACCTCATCAACAGCCTGGTGGTGTCGCTGGCGACCGCGGTGCTGACGGTGATCGTGGCCGCCTACACCGGCTACTCGTTCGCCAAGTTCCGCTACCGCGGCCGGCGCTCCCTGATGTACCTCATCCTCGCCTCGCAGATGTTCCCGCAGGCCGTCCTGCTCATCACGCTGTACCTGGTTTTCAGCCAGGTCGGGCTGCTCAACTCCTATCTGGCGCTCATCATCTCGTTCACCACGTTCACGCTTCCGTTGTGCGTATGGATGATGAAGGGCTTCTTCGACACCATCCCCGACGAACTGATCGAAGCCGCGAAGGTCGACGGCGCCGGCCAGTTCGCCATCATCCACCGCATCCTGCTCCCGGTCTCGTTGCCGGGGCTGGTCGCCACCGGCCTCTTCGCGTTTATCCGAGGCTGGAACGACTTCATCTTCGCGCTGACCCTGGGCGGTCCGGACCACCTGACCCTGCCGCCCGGACTCGCCAACCACTACATCGGTGAATTCGAGACCGGCTGGCCCGAACTCATGGCCGCGTCGCTGGTCGTCTCCCTCCCGGTCGTCATCGGCTTCGCCGTCCTCCAGAAGTATCTGGTCGCCGGCTTGACCAGTGGCGCCGTCAAAGGCTGAAGCCCCACCCGCACAACAGAAACTCACACCCCAATGGAGACAAAGATGTCCGAGAACATGTCGCGCCGGAGCCTGCTGAAGGTGCTCGGTGTCGGGGCTGGCGCGGTCGCGGCCGGCCCACTGCTCGCCGCGTGCGCACCGTCGACCTCCGCCCCCAAGCCCGCGGACAGTGCGGCGGCGCTGAAAGATGACGGTGTCAAGGAGTTCGCCATCACCTCGTGGGCGTACAACGAGGCGAACACCAAGCAGCCGCTGCAGGACGAGATCGACAAGTACACCGCGGCGAACGCGGGCGTGAAGGTCAGTACGCCGTCGTTCCCGTACAACGACTACCTCAACCAGCTGCTGCTGCAGGTGCGTGGCGGTACCGTCGTCGGCGCGATGCAGTTGGACGTCGCGTGGCTGGCCACCTTGGCAGCGACCGGAAAGCTGGTCGACCTGTCCTCGATCGCCAAGGGCGTCGACTACACCGACGCGGCCCTGGCGCTCGGCAAAGCCAACAACATCCAGTACGCCCTGCCGTGGACCCAGGCCGGTATCGGCATCCTGGCCAACCAGGAGATCATGACCCGGGCCGGGATCACCACGGCGCCCGCCACCATCGACGAGTTCGAGCAGGCGATGGCGGCCATCAAGGGTCTGGGCATCACCCCCTACGCCGCGATGACCAAGCCGGACCAGTTGAAGGACATCATCCCGTGGATGTGGACCTTCGGCGCCAAGCTGGTGGAGAACGGGAAGATCACCATCGGGGACGAGGCGAGCGTCGCGGCGGTCACCTGGTACAAGAAGATCTACGACCTGAAGTACAGCGCGCCGGACGTCAACCGGGTCGACGCGCGGGCCCTGTTCTCCCAGGGCAAGTGCTGCTTCTACGAGGACGCCATCTCCGGCAAGTCGACGGTCATCAAGTCCTCACCGGACAAGGATCTGGCGAGCAAGGTGACCACCATCGCCCGCCCGGTACAGAAGTCCGGGGACAAGCCGCAGCACCTCGCCTGGGGACAGGTCATCGCGGTCTTCGACGGCAAGGGCATCGCCGCGGCCGCCAACTTCGCCAAAACCATCACCAGCGACGCCGTCGTACACCACGCCCTGGTTCACCAAGGCGGGGCTGCCGCCGACCACCAAGTCGGGGCTGGCCGCGCCGGAGATCACCGGCGACAAGTACAGCAGCGACTTCGCCAAGAACGTCGCGGCGTACTCCAGCGCCGACCCGTTCTGGGTGTACCCGCAGTTCTCCCAGATGGAGGTGGCGCTGGCTCAGGCTGTGCAGGGGATTTTGATTGGCAAGTCTTCTGTTCAAGACGGTCTGAACGCGGCTAAGTCTCAGATGTCTGCGTTGATGTCCTAGTTTTTGTTGCGGTTTGGGTCGGGGCGGGCGGGGTGCCCACTCCGGGCGGTCAGGCTTGATCCCTCCGTGGGCACCCCGCCCGCCCCGACCCCGGGGGCTTCGCTGAGTCGGTTTTGGTGCGGCTCAGCGGGTCACCTTTTACCTGTGGTGCTGTGGCTCTGTTGTTTGTCGGCGCGCTCTTGTCCTTTGCTCTCGTCTTTGGACCTTGGAGTCGCGTGTTCTCGGAAAGTGGATGGTGTGAAGCTCACTGTTGCTTCGGTGGAGGCGATTGCGCTTTCGGCGCCGTTTGAGCGGGTGTATGGGGGGCTTGAGCATGTGCCCTCTTGGTTGTTGACGCCTGCCTCGTCGCATCGGGTGTTGCCGCGGTATGGGCAGTACTCGACTCTGGTGCGGATCCGGACGACCGATGGGCTCGAGGGTATCGGGGAGGCGTACGGGCTGCCGGAGCCTCGGGTGACCGCGACGATTATCGGTACGCTGCTCGCGCCGATGCTGATCGGACGGGACGCCGGTGCCTCGGAGGCGTTGTGGGACATGATGTTCGGCGCGCAGTCCGGAGCCGGCCGGCTCGGTGGCTTCTACCTCGAGGCGATCAGCGGGGTGGACCTGGCCCTGTGGGACCTGCGCGGCAAGGCGCTGGGGGAGCCGGTACACCGGCTGCTCGGCGGGCCGGTACGCGACACGGTTCCGGTGTACGCCAGCCCGATCCCGTTCCTGCCGACCGTGGACGAGTCCGTTGAGCGGGCACTGTCCTTTGTGGAGGATGGCTTCCACGCCGTCAAGTTGAAGCTGGGCAGGGGAGAGCGGACCGACCTCGCGCACGCCGGTGCCGTTGCCGACGCACTCGGTGAGCAGGTCGCGCTGCACGTCGACCTGAACTGCGCGTACGACGTACAGACCGCGATCCGGCTCGGGCACGCGCTGCGCGAGCTGGGGGTGCGCTGGTTCGAGGAGCCACTGCCGACCGACGACGTCGCGGGGCTGGCCGAGGTACGCGCCGCTGTACAGATTCCGGTCGTCACCGGGGAGAGCGAGTTCACCCGGTACGGCTACCGAAACTTCCTGTCCGCCCGTGCGGTGGACGTGGTGATGCCCAACCTGGCCCGGGCCGGCGGGATCACCGAGGCGCGCCGGATCGCCGCGCTCTGCTCCGCCTTCCACGTCGACGTCTCCCCGCACGGGGTGGGCGGTGCGGTAGCCCTCGGCGCCGCACTGAACTTCGCGGCGGCCACCTCGAACGTGCCCATCTTCGAGTACAACCGGCTGCCCAACCCGCTGCGCGACGACCTGCCCCTCGCCCGGCCGCAGTTGGTGGACGGCGCGCTGACGGTACCCGATGGTCCCGGTCTCGGTGTTGATCTGGATTGGGACCTGGTGCGTGAGTACGAGGTCTTCCGGGCATGAGCGACCGCGCGAGCCCCACCGCCATCGTCACCGGAGCGGCCGGCGGAATCGGCAGTGCCGTGGTGACCCGGCTGCTGGCCGACGGCCACGCGGTGGTGGGCATCGACCGTCGCATGTGGACAGACGGCTCGCGACTCCGGCTCGTCGCCGACGTGACCGACCCGGCGGCGGTGGATGCTGCCGTGGCGCAGGCGGTGGACGCGCTCGGCGGGGTGGACGCGTTGATAACCTGCGCCGGTTGGACTTCCGGCGCGCCGGCCCACGAGACAGCGCCAGCGGAGTGGCGGGCGGTCATCGACGCCAACCTCACCTCCGCGTTCCTGTGCGCCCGCGCCGTACTCCCGCACATGGTGGCGGCCGGGGCAGGCGTGATCGTGACACTCGGCTCGGTACACGGGCACCAGGCGGCGCCCGGACTACCGGCGTACGCGGCCGCGAAGGCGGGGCTGATCGGGCTCACCCGGCAACTCGCCGTCGACTACGGGCGACACGGCATCCGCGCGGTGAGCGTCTCACCCGGCTGGGTACGCACCGCCGACACCGAAACCCGGCTGGCGGGCGGGGACGACCGGGCTCGGCTGGCCGAGTCGGTACGCCTGCCCGACCTGGCCACTCCCGAGGATGTGGCGGCCACCGTGGCGTTCCTCGCCAGCCCGGCCGCCCGCATGATCACCGGCGTCGACCTCGTCCTCGACGGCGGTGCCACGGCCGTGCAGGGAGCCAGCCTGCTGCGGCCACAGTTCCGTGAACGGCTCGGCCTGCCCCCGATCGGGGCGGGCTGAGGGGCCCCACACCCCTTGGAGGCACCGTGTCCGAACCATCGTCCCCCGTCCCCTCCGCACACCCACACCCACACCGACACCCACACGTGAACCGCCGCACCGCGCTCGGGCTGGCCGCCGCGGTCGGCGCCGGCGCCGTCCTCGGTACCAGCGCCCGTACCCGGCCGGCCAGCGCCGCGAACGCCGACTACGTGATCCGCCAGGATCTGGCCAAGCAGACCATTCTCGGGCTGGGCGTGGAGATCCAGAGCGACTCGATCGGCTCCGGCAACAACGGCCTGCCGACCGCAACCACCTCGGTACCGCACGATCTCGTGGCATCCGAGCGGACCAGGATGTACACCGACCTGTTGAAGCTGCGTGACGACCACGGCTTCCGGTACCTGCGGCTGGCCCTCGGGCTCTACCTGCGGGGGACGGACGCCAGCCAGAAGCACATCGTCGGGCGCTGGTCGACGCAGCTGCAGGAGCTGGCCGCACTCGTTTCGGGTGCGGCGATGGAAGGAGTGGCCGCCGAGTACTGGTCGCCGCCGCCGGGCTGGAAGTCCAACGCCAGCTACATCGGCGGTACCCTCAGCGGCTTCGACGCGGCCACCCTGGACGCGTTCGGCGATGCCGTGGTGACCGACCTGCAGTACCTGCAGTCCAACGGTTTGCCGGTGACCATGTGGGGGCTGCAGAACGAGCCGAACGTCGGCGGCGTGGCGTACTCCTGCTGTTCCTACACCGACCAGCAGTACTACAGCACCTTCAAAGCGGTGGCGCCCAAGGTGCGCGCCGCGTTCCCGAACGTACTGATCCACGCCGACTCCAACAACGGCCCCACCGGCCGGGGTGGCGCGCTGATCCGGGGCGACAGCAGCGCGCTGTCCTATGTGGACGCGTGGACCTACCACCGGATCGGGTCGGACTCCAACGACCAACTCACCAACAACTACACCGGCAGCGCGGTGGGCAAGCCGGTGTTCAGCAACGAGTTCGAGTACCAGGTGCCGACGAGTGACTGGAAGATGGTGAACACCGCCCAGTCGATCATGAACTGGATGGTGTTCCAGAACTCGCCGACCTGGTTCTGGCTGCACGCCCTGAAGCCCACGTACAACTCCGAGGCGAGCGGTTATTCGCTGGGGTACTGGCGGCCGTACGACGACAACGACTACACGCACTTCCCGAACATCGCGCAGGGGCACTGGGACTACAACCCGCAGAACTTCAACGCGGTGTACGGCTTCGTGCGGTACATGCCGTGGAACTCCACGCGGTACCAGGTCGACGAGGGCACCGTCCGTACCGAGCAGCGGATCATGGCCTGGAAGACGCCGCAGGACAAGCTGGTCTTCGCGTTCACCAACCGGTCCACGTCCTCGGTGACGTACTCGGTGGACACCGGCTCCACCCGCAATTTCCAGGGCCAGCAGTTCACCCCGACGGCCCGCAACACCAGCCTGCCGAACAAGACCGGGCCGGTACTCACCCTCACCATGCCGCCCAGTTCGATCCAGTTCTGGATCGAGATCCTGCCCTGACCCCGCCGTGCCGTGCCGGTCGGCAGTACCGGCCGGCACGGCACCCGCCCATCCGGGAGATCCCTTGACCACCATCGCAGCACTGCTGTCCGGCCGGCCGCTGGTCGCCATCCTGCGCGGTGTTCTGCCGCAGGAGGCGGTCCGGCTCGCGCATGCCGTGTGGGACAGCGGAATCGGTGTGGTGGAGGTGCCGATCCAGACCCCGGACGCGGTGCCGTCCCTGGCCGCGGTGGCGGCCGCGGCCAGGGAGCGGGGCGCGGTGTGCGGCGCGGGTACCGTCATCTCCGCCGACCAGGTACGGGTGGCCGCGGACGCGGGTGCCGTGTTCACCGTGGCACCCGGACTCGACCTGGAGGTGTTGCGCGCCAGCGAGTCCGCGGGCCTGCCGCACCTGCCCGGCGTGGCCACCCCGAGCGAGGTACAGCAGGCGCTGAAGGCCGGCTGTACCTGGCTGAAGGCCTTTCCGGCCGGTGCGTTGGGGCCAGGCTGGTTCCGGGACATGCGCGGCCCGTTCCCCGGCGTGCACTTCGTCGCGACGGGCGGGGTCGGCGCGCACAACGCGAAGGAGTTCCTCGCGGCCGGCGCCGCCGCGCTCGGTGTCGGCGGGTCCGTCACCCGGCCCGGTGGGCTGGACGAACTGCTGGCGGTACTGCGATGACCGGCCGTGCCCGCTCTGTGCCTGCCAATAACGGCCCGACCGGTGCCGGCGTCTCGGCGCGTGCCGGCGCCCCTGGCACGCTCGACGAGCACGCGGGCACTCGGTCCCGGAACGGTGCCGCACGGCACGCCGTCATCGAGGCGGTGGCCCAGCGGGCACTGGCGTACCCGTTCAAGGTGTGGGGTTTCGGTGAGGGCATGGCGCTGCTGGGCCTCGTCCGGGCCGGCGTGCTGCTCGACCGTCCACAGTGGATCGACGCGGTTGCCGACCTCGTTGCGCCGTCGCTCACCGCCCCACCCGACCCGACCGACCATCTGATCCCGGTGGACGTGCTGCGTGAGTTGGCGCGGCACCGGCCGGTACCGATCGACAGCGCCATCGCCCGGTTCACCGCCGCGGTCGCCGGTGCGCACCGGCCGGTACCCGGACAGCCGCCGGTACACCGACCTGACCTGCCCGGTCTGGCCAGTCTCATCTGGGTGGACTGCCTGCACACGGACGGGCCGGGGCTGCCCCGGGACAGCGCGGCGCGGCTGGTGGAGGAGTGCTCGGCGGTACTCCAGGACGGCACCGGACTGTTCAGCCACGGGTACGACGTGGCCACCGGCCGGGCCAACGCCGTGCACTGGGGTCGCGGCCAGGGCTGGGCGCTGCACGGGCTCGCCGCGGTCACCGCGGCCCGGCCGGGACTGGCCGCACCCGAGTACGACACCGTCGCGACCCGACTCGTGCGGCTGCTGGAAGCGTTGCGGCGCTTCGAGGACGACGGCTCCTGGCGAACGATCGTGGACGACCCGGCGGCCCCGGTCGAGCACAGCGTCAGCGCCCTGGTGGCCGCCTGCCCGGCCGTCGAGCCGTCGGTAAGGCGCCGCGCGCTGGCCGCCGCGCTGGACGTGCTGGACGGCGACGGCGGTCTACCCGTCTCCGCGGCGACCCCGGTCGGCCCACCCGCCACCTACCTCGACCGGGCGACCGGCGTCTTCCCCTGGGGCCAGGGACCGCTGCTGCTTGCACTGTTGCTCAACGAGTTTTAGAAGGCCGGAGGAGGACCGATGAAGGTCGTTGCGGTGGAAGCGATCCCGCTGCGGGTACCGCCGCCGGGGGAGAAGTACTGGGGGGCACGCACCTGGGGCTCGCTCTCCGGACCCGGGTACCCGACGCCGGCCCGCCGCCGTTACGCGTACTCGGACACCATCGACGCCGTACTGGTACGCCTGGAGACCGCCGACGGCGTGGTCGGCTGGGGCGAGTGCAAGGCACCGGTCGCCGCACCCGCCACCGCAGCGCTCGTCACCGAACTGTTGGCACCGCTGGTGACCGGCACCTCGCTGGACGAGATCGCGGTCACCTGGGAGCGGATGTACGCGGCGATGCGGGTACGCGGCCACGACTCCGGCTTCTGGCTGGAGGCGATCTCCGGGGTGGACATCGCGCTCTGGGACGCCTGGGCGCGTACCCTCGGCCAGCCCGTGCACGCCCTGCTCGGCGGCGCGTTCCGGGAGCGGGTGCCGGTGTACGCCTCGGGCCTGCCGGCCGCCTCCACCCCCGACGGCCTGGCCGACCTGCGGGCACGCGCGGAAGCCCTGCGCGTCAACGGCTGGACAGCGGTGAAGATGGCCATCGGCGTCAGTCCGGAGGCGGATCTGGCCTCCGTCAAGGAAGTCCGTGCCGTGTTCGACACCGTGTACGCCGACGCCGCCGGCCAGTACGACGTGCGCCAGGCACTCCAGGTGGGTCGGGGGCTGGAGGCGTTGGGAATTCAGTTCTTCGAGATGCCGGTACCCCCGGAGAATCTCGACGCCTACCGGGAGCTGGCCGGCCGGCTGGACCTCCCGCTGGCGCTGGACTCGCTGGCCACCGCCCACCGCGCGCTGGACTTCCTGCGTACCGGCGCGCTGCACATCCTGCAGCCGGATGTCTGCCGGGCCGGCGGGATCACCGGCACCATGCGGATCGCCGCGCTGGCTGACGCGTTCGGAGCGCAGGCCACCCCGCACGTGAGCATCGGCTCGGCGGTGCACTTCGCGGCCAGCCTGAGCTGCGCCGCCGCGATGCCCAACTTCACCGTGATGGAGCACTGGATCGGCGACAACCCGCTCGCGCCGGTCGCCCCGGACCTCGACACGCCGGTGGACGGCCTGCGCGCCGTACGCCGGACGCCGGGCCTGGGCATCACGGTCGACGAGGCGGTGGTACGGCGGCTCGCCGCGCTCACCCCGCCACCCTGACTCCCGCCGCGTCCACGGCGGGTGACCCCACACCCCAGGAGGTCAGCGTGCACAACTCCCCCGGAGGACCCCGAACCCGGCGAGTCGCCCGGCTGCTCGCCGCAGCCGCGCTCGTCGGGGCCGGAACCCTCGTCGCCGCAACGGTTCCGGCCGGTCCAGCAGCGGCCGACGCGCCGGATGCCAACTACACCTTGGTATTCGACGACGAGTTCAACGGTACGGCCGTGGACACCGCGGTCTGGAACTACCGCACCGACGTCAAGGCGTACAGCGCGCAGCGGCCGGAGAACGTCTCCGAGTCCGGCGGCTACCTGAACATCGCGCTGAAGCACGAGACGTACGCCGGCATGAGCTTCACCGGCGGCGGCGTGGTGAGCAAGCAGCAGTTCCGGTACGGCTACTACGAGACACGCGCGAAGATCAACGACGGCGCGGGCTGGCACAGCGCGTTCTGGCTGCAGTGCGGGGACGGATCGACGACCTACCCGGCCTGCCAGCGTACCGAGATCGACGGCTTCGAGATCGACTCGGTCAGCCCGACCAAGCTGCGCCACAACGTCATCACGTGGCAGGGCAGCGGTACCAGCGCCTCGACGTACTACACCAGTGGCGTCTACGACATCGGCTTCGACCTGCGACAGTGGCACACGTACGGCATCGACTGGGAGGAGACCGGCGTGAAGTACTACGTCGACGGTGTCCTCAAAGCCACCCAGCCGTACACGCCGAACCAGTGGACGCACGACTACACCAACATCTGGCTCACCACCATCGGGTACGGCACCTCGCCCGACGTGACGAAGCTGCCGTCCCAGGTGCAGTTCGACTACGCCCGCTACTACCAGCGCGACTACTACGTCGACAACGACGGGCCGGCCGCGTACGGGTACTCGGAGGCCGGTACCTGGCTCAACTCCTCGCTGACCGGGTGGACCTACGGGTCGCCGACCCGGTACGCGAGCTGTGGCAGCGCCGGCAACACGGCCAGCTGGCGGCCGAACATCAAGGCGGCCGGCACCTACCAGGTGTATGTGTGGAACGTCGTGAACGCCAACAGCGACACCAACGCGCGGTACGACGTGGTGCACAACGGGACCACGACGACCACCCAGCTGAACGGCACCACGGGCAGCAGCGGCTGGGTGTCCCTCGGCAGCTACAGCTTCCCGACCGGTACCGGCGGCGCGGTCACGGTCACCTCGAGCGGCTCCGGCTGCGCCCGGGCCGACGCGGTCAAGTTCGTCCGCCAGTAGAAGGCAGGTGCGCGCAGTAGAGGCAGGTGCGCGCCCGGACCGTCGGCCCGGGTGCGCACCCCGCAATCAGTCGCGGTCGCCCAGGCGCGCGATGTCGCGCATCTTGTTCATCGCGTCGAGCGCCGCGACCTTGTAGGACTCGGCCAGCGTCGGGTAGTTGAAGACCGCGTCGACCAGGTAGTCGATGGTTCCGTTGCAGCCCATCACGGCCTGACCGATGTGGACGATCTCGGTCGCCCCGGTACCGAAGACGTGTACGCCCAGGAGCTTGCGGTCGTCCGGCGAGACCAGCAGCTTCAGCATCCCGTACGAGTCGCCGATGATCTGTCCACGGGCGAGTTCCCGGTAGCGGGACAGCCCCACCTCGAACGGGATCCGCTGGGTGGTCAGCTCGTCCTCGGTGCGCCCGACGTAGCTGATCTCCGGGATCGTGTAGATGCCGATCGGCTGCAGCGTGTGCATCTCCCGGGTCGGCTCGTCGCAGGCGTGGTGTGCCGCCAGCCGGCCCTGCTCCATCGAGGTGGAGGCGAGCGCGGGGAAGCCGATCACGTCACCGACGGCGTAGATGTGCGGGACGTCGGTACGGAAGTATTCGTCGACTTTGATCCGGCCACGGTCGTCGGCGGTCAGCCCGGCGTTGCCGATGTCCAGCCGGTCGGCCATGCCCTGCCGGCCGGCCGAGTACATGACGGTGTCGGCGGCGATCCGCTTGCCGCTCTCCAGCACCGTGATGGCGCCGCCGTCGTGCCGCTCAACCGCCGCGACGGCTTCGCTGAACCGGAAGGTCACCGCCTGGTCGCGCAGGTGGTATTTGAGTGCCTCGACGATCTCCACGTCACAGAATTCGAGCATCCGGTCGCGCCGCTCGACCACGGTCACCTTGGTCCCGAGCGCGGCGAACATGGACGCGTATTCCAGGCCGATCACGCCCGCGCCGACCACGACCATCGAGCGCGGCACCTTCTCCAGGTGGATGATGCCGTCGGAGTCGATCACCGTCTTCTCGTCGAACTCGACGGTGGACGGTCGGGCCGGCCGGGTACCCGCGGCGATCACGATCTTCTCGGCACTGGCCTTGGTATCCCGGCCGGACGGGTCGGCGATGGCCAGCGTGTGCGGGTCCTGGAAGCGGGCGGTGCCGGTGAGTACGGTGATCCGGTTGCGGGACAGCTGGTTGCGGATGACGTCGACCTCGCGCCCGATCACGTGCTGGGTACGGGCGGACAGGTCGGCGACGGTGATGTCGTCCTTGACCCGGTAGCTCTGCCCGTACATCTCCCGCTGGCTGAGGCCGGTCAGGTAGAGCACCGCCTCGCGGAGGGTCTTCGACGGGATGGTGCCGGTGTTGATGCACACCCCGCCCATCATGTCGCGGCGCTCCACGATGGCCACCCGGCGACCGAGTTTGGCGGCGGCGATGGCGGCCTTCTGGCCACCCGGGCCGGAGCCGAGGACGAGGAGATCGAAGTCGTACACGCAGCGAGTGTGTCAAACCCACGTTTCTATTGGCTTACGACGAGTCTGCCGGCTTTCCTCGAAGGCACCACCGTTACGCGGGCACATATAGATGATGGTGATTGCGCTAGTCGCGAAGAAAAATGACAACGCGCTGCTCGTACGCCATGCTCGGGGCATGCGGCTACTGATTCTTGGCGGGACGGTGTTTCTCGGGCGGGCGTTGGCGGCGTACGCGTCCGCAGCCGGCGACGAGGTGACGTGCGCGGCCCGGGGCGTCTCCGGTGCGGTACCCCCGGATGTGGAGCTTGTGCGGGTCGACCGGGATGCCCCGGACGGCCTGGCGCCGCTTGCCGGCCGGGAGTTCGACGCGGTGATCGACGTGGCCCGCCGCCCCAGCCACGTCCGCGCCGCCCTCGCCGCGCTGGCCGACCGGGTCGGCCACTGGACGTTCGTCTCCACCGGCTCGGTCTACCCCAACGACAGCCCGCCCGGCCTGCCGGCGGATACCGCGCCGCTGGTCGAGCCGGCGCCGCCGGAGATCGACGACTCGGACGTCGCCGGGATGGAGTACTACGGACCGCTCAAAGTGGTCTGCGAGCAGTTGGTACAGGCCAGCGACGTACCGGCGGTGATCCAGCGGGCCGGGCTGATCGTCGGGCCGGAGGACGGCAGCGACCGGTTCACCTACTGGCCGGTGCGGCTGGCGCGCGGCGGGGACGTGCTGGCACCGGGCGCACCGGAGGATCCGGTGCAGTTCGTGGACGTGCGCGATCTGGCGGAGTGGTCGGTGCGGATGGCGCGGGCCGGCACCACGGGCATCTTCAACGGCGTGGGTACCCCGATGACCCGGGCCGAATTCCTCACCTCGATCGCCGCCCGGGTCGGTACCGACGCGCCGGCCGGACCACCCCGACTGGTGTGGGTGGAGCAGGAGGCGCTCGCGGCGGCCGGGGTACAGCCGTGGGCCGGGAAGCGGTCGTTGCCGATGTGGCTGCCGATGCCCGACTTCGCGGGCTTCATGAACCGGGACGTGCACTCTTCCCTGGCAGCAGGTTTGACCACCCGTCCAGTCGCCGACACGGCTACTGACACACTGGACTGGTACCGGGCCGCCGGCTCGCCCGCCCTACGCTGCGGACTGGACCCGGACGAGGAGGCGGAGCTGCTCGCCACCGCCTGAGACTCGCGGTATCGACAACCGCTGGTGGGCATCCGGATCGGCCGGCCGCACCGAATACCTGTGACCGGGGTCATGTCAGGGGGCTTATTGCCACCTCACAGCAAATACCCAGGCCGACATGCGAACCTGAGGTGGTCCGAGGGCGTCTAGGTAAGTAGCGCAGGATTCGCCGGTCGTCACCTGAATGTGACCGGTACCGCACCGCCGAAGGAACATCTCGCCGGCCGGGCCTGTTGTGTCAGACGCAAGATGCGGGGGGTCAGCAGATGCAGAAGACCGTGGAGGAGCCGAACGTGAACGAGAGCAGCGTGCCGGTTATGCGTACCGACCAGGTCGCCGAAGAGCGTGACCTCGTCGGCGTGTACCTGCACGAGATCTCCCGGACACCACTGCTCGACGCCGCGCAGGAAGTGGACCTGTCCAAGGCAATCGAGGCGGGGCTCTACGCCGAGTACCTGCTCGACGAGGAGACCATCCCGGACCGGACGAGTGAGGACGAGCTTCGCAAGCTGGTCGCCGCCGGTGCGAAGGCCAAGGATCTGTTCATCCGCGCCAACCTGCGACTCGTCGTGTCGATCGCCCGGCGCTACGTACGCTCCGGTATGCCGATGCTGGACCTGATCCAGGAGGGCAACACCGGACTGGTACGCGCCGTGGAGAAGTTCGACTACGTGCGTGGATACAAGTTCTCCACCTACGCGACCTGGTGGATCCGGCAGGCGATCAGCCGGGCCATCGCCCAGCAGGAGCGCACCGTGCGACTGCCGGTACACCTGGTGGAGGACGTGAACCGGATGCGCAACGTGCACCGGCAGCTGACCCGCGAGCTGGGCAGCGACCCGGAGCCGGAGCAGGTAGCCGTCGCACTGGGCGTACCGGTGGAGCGGGTACACGAGCTTCGTCGCTGGTCGCAGGACACCGTCTCGCTGGACACCCCGGTCGGCGACGACGGCGACACCAGCCTCGGTGACCTGGTCGCCGACTCGGACTCGCCGTCGCCCGAGGAGATCGTGCTGGGCGCCCTGGAGCGGCAGCGCATCGAGGGCCTGCTCGGCCACCTGGACGACCGTTCGGCCGGCATCATGCGGGCCCGGTACGGTCTGGAGGACGGGCGGGAGCACTCGCTCACCGAGGTGGCTTCGCGCTTCTCGCTCTCCCGGGAGCGGATCCGCCAGCTGGAGATCCAGGCGCTCGGCCGGCTACGGGAGCTGGCCCGCGCGGAGGGCCTGCAGGCCGCCTGACCAAGCCGCCAGCCGGCTGACCAAGCTAGCGAAAGCCCCGGACCGCACCAAGGTCCGGGGCTTTTGGGCGCTCGTACGCCATCTGGGCGTTCTCGCTAACCCGACATCTAGGCGGATGACGGATGTCAATCTGCCACATGGCTGGTAGCGACCCTTCCATCATCTGCATCGCTCCCTCATCATGAAGTCGTCACCCGCTCCACCGCAACGCGATCCCCACTCCACCGGCGCGGCAGCGCCAGCGGCCCGGATCGCCGAGCGCGACCAGCCGGGGTGGCACCGCGACCCGGGAGGGGGGTTGCCATGATCGACTCGTCAAGTGCGGTGTCGCCGCCGCCCGAGGTGCCACCGATCGGCCTGATCTACTACAGCGGGCAGGGCGTCTACGTCACCGAGCGGCTGTTCGTCTGCGCCGGCCGCAAGATCGCCCTGACCCGGCTGTCCAACGTGCAGACCGTACGGGCGCCGATGTCCGCGATCACCATCAACGCCGGCATCGCGGCGGCCGCCGTCTCCGTCGTACTCGTCGTCGCCGGTGGACTGCTCCACGGCACCGCATGGCTGGGCGGCCTGGTGGTACTGGCCGTGCCGGTGGCGGTACTCCTGGTCGGGCTGACCCGGCCACGGGCGTACGAACTGTGGGCCGACGTGACCGCACCGGTGGTACCCGGGCTGCCCGAGGTGACCACCACGCGGGTACTGCTGCTGCGGGTGGCCGAAGGCGAGCGGTACCACCAGATCTGCCGCGCGATCGTCCGCGCACTGGAGCACGGCAGGTCCTAGAGACCCGGGGGGCACCGGGGGATCGGCGGGCGGGCTCGAATCGGGCCCGCCCGCCACCGTCTTCAGGGGCGCAAGCGCACTTCAGGGGCGCAAGCGCACTTCAGGGGCGCAAGCGCACTTCAGGGGCGCAAGCGCAAACCCTTGCCGTCAAAGAGAAACACCCGCTCGGGGTCGATGGCGAAGGAGAGCAGGTCGCCGACCGCCGGGGTGCTGTCCGTGACGGCAACCCGGACCACCACGGTACCGGCGAGGTTGACCTCGGCCGGCGTGCCCGGCTGGTCGTAGACCGGGTAGAAGCCGTAGGAGGTGCGGGCCGTGGGGGCGGGCGCCGGGGCACCATGGGGTACCAGCCGGCCCAGCGCCTGGCGCAGCGAGTCACCGACCCGCTGGCTGGGTACCCGCACCGCAGGCGCCTCCACCAGCTCCAACTCCGACGGGGTGAGCGCCGGCGACAGCCCACCGATGTCCAGCCAGGCGTGCGTGTGCGCGCCGACCCGCTGCACTGCGGTGACCCGACCAGTGAGCGTGCCACCAGCTACCCCGCCGCTGGTCAGCGAGGTGACCGTGGCCGCGTCCGGGCGTACCGCCACCACCACCCGGGCGCCGTGGTGGCGGGCCAACCCGCGCCCGAGCGGCGTCGCCCAGGGCAGCCGGATCGCCTGGTCACCCAGATCGATCACGGTCGCCACCTCCGGTTGCGCGTAGACGGCGCCCTGCAGCAGGGAGGTCTGCGGGATGCCGAGGAAGGCCGCGACGAACAGCGTCGCCGGGTCGCTGTAGACCTCGAGGGGCGGGCCGGCCTGCTCGATCCGGCCACGGCGCATGACCAGGATCCGGTCGGCCAGGCCGAGGGCGCCCGCCTGGTCGTGGGTGACATAGAGGGTACCCAGCGCCAGTCGCCTGGTCAGGTCGATGATCGCCATCCGCAGGTCGAGCCGGGCGAGGAAGTCCACGTTGGAGAGTGGCTCGTCGAGCAGCAGGGCAACCGGCTGGCGTACCAGTGCCCGGGCCAACGCCACCCGCTGCCGCTCGCCGCCCGAGAGCTGGCCCGGCCGCTGCCCCATCAACCCACCCACCCCGGTGAGCTGGGCCACCCGCTCGACCCGCGCGGTGCTGGCCCCCGCCGAAGACGACTCCATCCGCAGCGGGAAGCCGATGTTCTCCCGCACGTTGAGGTGCGGATAGAGGGCGCCGTCCTGGAACACCATCGCCACCCGACGATCGGCTGGCGGCAACTTCGTCACGTCCCGGTCGGCCAGCCGTACCCGCCCCGCGTCCGGCTGCTCCAGCCCCGCGGCCAGGCGCAGCGCGGTGGTCTTTCCGCAGCCGGTCGGGCCGAGCAGCGCGACGAACTCGCCGTCGCCCACTTCGAGGTCGAGGTCGGCAACGGCGGTCACCGAATTGAAGACCTTGGTGACTCCCACCAGGGCCACAGCCGTCATGGGTATATAGGACGCCCGTCCGGTGACCACGCGCAAGGCCCGCTACTGTCAATCGGGTGAAACTGAAGCTTGACCTGCACGACATCTTCAACCGGGGCCAGGACATCGACCGTGCTCTCCGCCAGGTCATCGACGAGGCAATGGCCAAAAAGATCACCCTGGTCGAGATCATCCCCGGCAAGGGATCGGGTCAACTGAAGAAGCGGGTACTGCGGTTCCTCGATCAGAAAGAGATCAAGGCCCTGTACCACCGGGTGGAGAAGGACTCCCAGAACTGGGGCCGCCTGTTCATCCACTTCAAGTACAAGTAAGCCAGGCGCAGGCCCACATCGCGGGAGCGGGCTTGATGATATTGGAGTTAGAGCTGGAATTCCTGGCGGGTTAACAGCGCCAAGTCCAAGATCTCTCGGGGCCACACCAACGCAGCAGGCCCCACCGCCTTGTGGGCTGGTGGGGCCTGTGCTCTACAGCGCGCCGTTGGTACCGGCGGCCGGGTCTTGCGTTGCCGGATCAGTACCAGTGCGGCGAGCGCGACTGCCAGGTGTCCCAGGCGGCCTGCGGCGTGCCGTACGTGTCCTTGATGTACTGCAGCCCCCACTTGATCTGGGTGGCCGGGTTGGTCTGCCAGTCGGAGCCGGCGCTGGCCATCTTGCTGCCCGGCAGGGACTGCGGGATGCCGTACGAGCCGGAGTCGGCGTTCTCGGCGCTGGCGTTCCAGTTGCTCTCGCCGTTCCACAGGTTCACCAGGGCCGGCATCTGGCTGGTGCTGAAGCCGAACGAGGGGAGCAGCTTGCAGGCGATGAGCTGGTTGCCGCTGTAACTTGCACAGCCGGCCGGGATCGCGGCGGCTGCCTTCGCGGCTGCGGCGGCCTTGGCCTTCGCGGCCGCGGCCGCGGCGGCTGCCGCCTTGGCCTTCGCGGCTGCTGCGGCGTTGGCGGCTGCCTTTGCCTTGGCGGCTGCGGCGGCGTTGGCGGCTGCCTTGGCGTCGGCTGCCGCCT
The DNA here is from genome assembly GCA_963850915.1 of uncultured Actinomycetota bacterium. Classification (GTDB taxonomy): domain Bacteria; phylum Actinomycetota; class Actinomycetes; order Mycobacteriales; family Micromonosporaceae; genus CAVTWH01. The sequence goes on along the minus strand of CAWKND010000011.1, from coordinate 111,976 downwards.
TCGCGTCCGCGGCTGCCTTGGCGTCGGCCGCTGCCTTGGCGTCCGCGGCTGCCTTGGCGTCCGCGGCTGCCTGGGCGGCCGGGTCGGTCGACGGGCTGGCCGCCGGCGTGCTGGGTGCGCTCGACGCGCGGTCGAGGCTGCGGTTGGCCCTGTCGTCGGTGCTGCGGGAGCTGTCGGCCAGCGACACGGCGGACGTCTTGGCCGGCTTCGGGCCGTCGTGCATGCTGATGCCGGTGACGGTGGCGCTGGTCAGACCGAGCGCGAGCACGCTCAGCGCGACGATATGGGAGCGTCCGGAGAGCAGGTTGCGCAGTACGAGCCGGGGGGTCGGCATGAGTGGGGGATTTCCTTCCGTCGGAACCCGCTCGGGGGGCGAGCGGTTGCCTGAAGGGATCGACGATGCCTCGGGATTCGGCCTGCGCCAAGGAATCCAGCCGATCGAGTGCAGCAAGTCACAGCAAATCCGGACAAGCTATCCGGTACCTCGTGTTTTCCGGCGCTGGAAGCGGTACCTCTGGGGGCTCGGGACGGCGGGTGAAAGGGGGCGGCGGTGGGCGTACCCCCGAGGGTGTTGCGGGTAAATTTCACGGGTTTTGGCCGTGAGCGGGCACTGTGGCGGCCACCTGTTGACGGGTGGTGAGCGCGGCACAAAGACTGGCTGAGCCGGGCATCGTGCCGCAGCCGGGGGCAACCGGGGCGGCGGCCGCGTTCAGACGCGGCGTTCGCCCCGCGCGGGTGGCAGCTCCGCGCTCAGGGCGTCCGTCATCGTGCAATCCGCACGGCACCCAGCTCGTGCCGTCCCCTGGGTCGAAAGGCATCCCCCTCATGGCATTCAAGCCCCGCAAGAGTTGGCGCAGAGCCGTGATCGGCGCGCTCGTCGCAGCCGTCACCGCCGCCGCGTCGGCGGTCCTCATCTTCTCGGTCACCTCGGCGCCCGCGCAGGCGGCCAGCATCGGTACCGGCACCGGCTACCTGCACACCAACGGCAACAAGATTGTCGACTCCACCGGGGCCACCGTCCGGCTCACCGGCATCAACTGGTTCGGCATGGAGACCGACAACAAGACGTTCCACGGCCTGTGGGCCAACGTGACCTGGAAGTCGATGATCGACCACATGGCCGCGTTGGGGTACAACACGATCCGGGTGCCGTTCTCCGGCGACGCGCTGAAGCCGGGCGCCCAGGCCACCAGCATCAACACCAATACCAACCCGGATCTGGTCGGCCTGTCCCCGCTGCAGATCCTGGACCAGGTGGTGAACTACGCCGGTAGCAAGGGAATGCGCATCTTCCTCGACCGGCACCGGCCGGACAGCGCCGGGCAGACCGCTTTGTGGTACACCCCGTCGGTTTCCGAGGCGAGCGAGATCGCCGACTGGAAGCTGCTCGCGGCGCGGTACGCCAACAACCCGACGGTGATCGGCGCGGACCTGTTCAACGAGCCGCACGCGGACGGGACAGACCCGAACGGCACCGGCTCCTGCTGGGGCTGTGGCGACACCGCACGCGACTGGCGCCTTGCGGCACAACGGATCGGCAATGCGGTACTCGCCGCTAACCCGCACTGGCTGGTGATCGTGGAGGGGGTCAGCTGCCTGTCCGGTGGCAACGCCAACGTCTGGGACTCGATCCCGGACGACCCGATGGCGTGTGACTGGTGGGGCGGCGATCTGGCCGGCGCGGCCCAGTACCCGGTGGTACTCAACGTGGCAAACCAGCTCGTCTACTCGGCGCACGACTACGGCATCTCGGTCTACGACCGGCAGCCGTGGTTCAGCGACCCGTCGTTCCCGGCCAACCTGCCGGCCGTCTGGGATCACTTCTGGGGCTACCTCTACAAGCAGAACATCGCCCCGGTACTCGTCGGCGAGTTCGGCAGTACGCTCGCCAACCCGTTGGACGTGGCGTGGATGACGGCGCTGATGTCCTACATGGGCTCCGGCGTCAACGGGATGTCCTTCACCTACTGGTCGTGGAACCCGGACTCCGGGGACACCGGCGGCATCGTGCAGGACGACTGGGTCACGGTGAACCAGAACAAGCAGAACATCGTCGGGCCGTACCTCATCCCGCCGGTCGGTGGTGGGCAGAGCCAGCCGCCGGTCTCGCCGTCCTCCGCATCCCCGTCGCGCTCCGCCTCGGCTTCGCCGTCGGCGTCACCTTCGCGATCGGCATCCGCATCGCCGTCGGCCTCACCCTCACGGTCGGCCTCGGCCTCACCGTCGGCTTCCAGCCCCGGGGGTACCGGCGCGTGCTCGGTCACGTATGCGGTCCAGAGTTCGTGGGCGCAGGGCTTCACCGCGAACGTGACCGTGAAGAACACCGGTACCAGCACGCTGAACGGCTGGACGGTCAAGTGGACGGTACCGTCCGGGGTGGCCCTGGCCAGCGGCTGGAGCGCCACCTTCGCGTCCAGCGGTACCGCCTGGACGATGACGCCGCCGAGCTGGCAGACCACGCTGGCACCGGGCGCCACGTTCAGCTACGGCTTCCAGGCGACCGGCCCGGCCAGCCCCCTTCCGAGCGGAATCACCTGCTCCTGACCTGCTAAATCACCCTCGATGGGCGTCCGCGTACCTGCGGGCGCCCATCGCCCTTTGATCCTGATATACCAGGTTTCGTGCATGATCAGGCTTATACGGCTATTGAGGTATAGCGCGAAGCCTCGTCATGGTTGCATGGCGACGTGCCGTTCATACGCCGTTGGCTTCGCCGGTGCGCATCGCTCCCGATGTGGATGCTGGTGGTCGTGGTGGCCTTCGCCGTGCTGGCGATCGGGCCGCCGCTGTGGGGGGCCGGCGTGTTCGCGGGTACCGACCAGCTCACCGGCATCCCCTCCACCACCTGGCTCGGCGACACCGTGGACGCTTTCCTACCCCAGGCCGACCTGTTCGCCTACGGCCTGCTGCACGGCGACTGGCTGGACTGGAACCCGTACATCTCCGCCGGTACGCCGCTGGCCGGTACCCCCAATGTCGGACTGGCCTCGCCTTTCCTGTTGCCCTTCGTGCTGCTGCCCGACTGGCTCGCGCCGGCCTGGTCGAAGCTGCTGGAGATCGCCGTCTCGGTCGGCGGCTGCTACCTGTACCTGCGCCGGATCCGGCTGAACCGGGCCGCCGCCATCCTTGGTGGACTGGTCTTCGCCAGTACCGGCTTCATGATCGTCTGGACCAATTGGCCGCAGACCCGGGTCGCGGCGTTCATCCCGGCACTCTTCTGGGCCGCCGAGCGGGTGATCCAGCGCCGCCGCCCGCTCGACGCGGCGATCGTGGCGGTGGTCGTGGCGCTGATGTTCTTTGCCGGCTTCCCCGCTGTCACCGGCTACGCCCTCTACACGGCCGCCGGCTACCTGCTGGTACGCGCCGTCGCCGAGTACCGCCGGCAACTGCGCCGGCTGGCCGCCACGCTCGGCACCGCGCTGGCCGGCCTGCTCGGCGGTGTGGCCCTGGCCGCCGTGCAGCTGATCCCGTTCGCCGTCTTCATGGAGCAGGCGCACGTCGTAGGCCGGGGCCAGCACCAGCACTCCACGGTGCCGCTGACCGCGCTGCTGACCACCGTGGCGCCCTGGTCGGTGGGTACCACCAACACCTCCCGTCCACCCGGGTACTTCTTGTTCAACCCGCACATCGTGGGCAACGACCTGGTCGAGTCGATGGCGTACGTGGGCGCGGGTGCACTGGTACTCGCGCTGCTCGCGGTGACCCGGCCGGGGTACGCGCGGCGGGTACTGCCGGCCGCCGTCCTGCCGATCCTGGTGACCGCGGTGCTGGTCTGGATCGACCTGATCTACGTCGGTCGGTGGCCGCTCGGGGCGCTGGTGCACACCCCGCTCTTCGACATCAACTTCGTCGGTCGGGCCGGCAGCGTGCTCGGCTTCCTCTTCGCCGTGCTGGCCGCGATCGGGTTCCACCTGATCGGGGTACGGGTGGCGGGTACACCGTGGTGGCGGCTGGGCATCTCGGCGCTGGTCCGGCTCGCCGTGGTCGGTGGGTTCGTGGCGCTGTGGAGCAGTGCGCGGCGCGCGGCGCATACCGGCCCGATCAACAACGGTCGGCCAAACGCCCACCCGCCGAGCCCGGCCGACATCGCGCAGCGGCTGGTCAACCTCGACCGGCAGGTGGTGCTCGCCGCGGTACTGGCCGGCGCGGCGGTGCTGCTGATCGTGGCGGCGCAGCTGGCCGGCCGGCGGGTACAGGCGCTCGGGCTCGGCCTGCTCGCCCTGCTCGTGGCGGGGCAGGCGGTTACCTTCACCACCCCGTACCTGCCCCGGCCGTCCCGGCAGACCTACTACCCACAGACCGACCTGACCCGCTTCCTGGGCGCCAATCTGGGCGACGAGCGGCTCGCCGGCTCGGGGCTCCTCTACGGGACGGAGAGTGCGTACCGGCTGCGAGCCTTGGACGGCAACGCATTCGTGGACGGGCGGTTGGCCGACCTGCTCGCCGCTGTGCCGAATTTCAAGCTCTACAACAACACCACGCTGGCCATCGCACCCACCCAGGCGCAGGCGATGTCGCCGGTGCTGGATCGGTTGGGAGTCAAGTACTTCGTGACACCGGCCTGGGTGCTCCCGCTCGGTACGATCCGCGGTGTCAAGCCGCTGGGCGGGAAGGTCACCGTAGCGCCGGGCACCACGATCAGCGTGCCGCTGTCCGGTACCGGTCCCGTACGCGGCCTGGGGTTGACTGCCTACGGCGAGCAGAGCACCGATCTCCGGTTCGCCGTCAACCTGGTGGACCCGCAGGGGAAAGTGCTGGCCAGCCGCGCTTGGCAGTGGCCGGCCACGCTGGTTCCGGTACCGCCCACCGACAAGGGCTGGCCCTTGGCGATGGCAATCACCGGTGAGGACATCCCGGCCGGTACCGCGGTCACCGCGCAGATCACCGTGACCGGCAGCCGGTCGATGGTGTTCGCCACGGCGTCCGCGGGTACGCCGGCGGTGATCTCGGTGGTACCGGCGGCGGATGACCTGCGCCTGGTGTACGCCGGCTCGGGCGTGGTTTACCAGCGCCTCGACGCGCTGCCCCGGATCCGTTGGGCCAGCAGCACAGTGGTGCTGCCGGACAGCGCGGCGCAGATCACGGCGCTGGCCGGCGGCCAGGTGCCACGGGACGCCGTCGTGGTCGGTGCCGCTAGCCATCCGGCCGCCGGGCTGCCGGCCACTGTGGTTGTGGACCAGGATGCGCCCGACTCGCTCGGCATCGACGTGGACGCCCAGGGGGCCGGGTATCTCGTGGTCGCCGACGCCATCCAGACCGGCTGGTCGGCAACGGTGGACGGCAAACCGGCGCCGCTCGTGGCGGCCGACCATGCGGTGGCTGCGGTGCCGGTACCCGCCGGCAAGCACCGGATCAGCCTGCGGTACACCCCGCCGGCCGGGAACGCCGGTGGCAAGATCAGCCTGGTCGCGCTGCTGCTCCTGCTCGTCGTGGTTGGCGTGGCGGTGACCCGGTCGGTGTTCGCGTACAGCCGTCGGCGTACCCGCAAGCCGACCCTGGTGGCCCGGCCCGGGCACCGGCCGAGCGTGGACAGCGGCCGGCGCGGCACCCGCAACCGGGGTACGCCCGGCCGCCGCGTCACCGCACCGGCGGGTACCACCGCACCGGCGGGTACTGAGGCGGAGCGCGAGCAGGGCGGTACTGGGCCGTGACCACGCGGGCGGGGCGGGATCCGGCCGGGGGCTGGCTGGTGGTACTCGTGGTGGCGTTTGCGGTACTCGTGATCGGGCCACCGCTGTGGGGCGACGGCGTGTTCGCCGGTACCGACATGCTCGTCGGGCAGCCGCACACGTACTGGCTCGGCGACACCATCGACGCGGCCATCCCGCAGTCCACGCTGTTCGGCGCGGCACTACGGCACGGTCAGTGGCTCGACTGGAACCCCTACCTCGCTGGTGGGACACCACTGGGTGGCTACGCCCAACTTCGCCGTCGCCTCGCCGCTGAGCCTGCCGTACCTGCTCCTGCCCGGCTGGCTGGCACCGGCCTACGTCAAGCTCGTCGAGATCGCCTGCGCCGTTGCCGGCTGCTACCTCTACCTGCGCCGGATCCGGCTCGATCGGGCCCCGGCACTGCTCGGCGGTCTGGTCTTCGTGAGCACCGGCTTCATGATCGTCTGGACCAACTGGCCGCAGACCCGGGTGGCCGCGTTCATCCCGGCACTGTTCTGGGCGGTCGAACGGGCGGTGCAGCGACGGCGGTTCACGGACGCGGTACCGGTGGCGCTGGTACTCGCGTCGATGGTCCTCGGCGGGTTCCCGGCCGTTACCGGGTACGCGCTCTACACCGCGGCCGGGTACCTGCTGGTACGGGTGGCCGTGGAGTACCGGCACCGGCTGCGCCGGGCGGCGGCTGTGCTGGGTACCTGTGTCGTCGGTCTGGTCCTCGGATTTGCCCTGGCCGCCTGGCAACTCGTGCCGTTCGCGGTGTTCATGGGCAACGCGCACGTGGCCGGCCGGGAGCAGAGCGCGATCAACGTGCTGCCCCGGGTGACCCTGCTGACCACGGTCGCCCCGTGGGCGCTGGGCAACGACGGTCCCGACTTCGCGAAGCTGTACTACTGGGCACGGACGCCGGTGGTCAACAACAACAACCTGATCGAGACGATGGCCTACGTCGGGGCCGGCGCGCTGGTGCTGGCCGTGTTCGCGGTGACCCGGGCCGGGTACCTGCGCGGGATGCTGCCGGGCGGGGTGCTGCCGTTCCTGATCGTCGCGGTGCTGTTCTGGATCGACGTCTGCTACTCCGCCGGCTTCCCGGGTGGCCTGCTGGTGCACCTGCCGGTCTTCGACAGCAACTTCGTCGGCCGGGCGCGCAGCGTACTCGGCTTCCTGATCGCCGTACTGGCCGCGATCGGGCTGCAGCTGGCCGGTTCGACGGCGCCGCGGGGCGTGCCCCGGTGGCGTCCGGCCATTGCCTGGGGAATCCGGGCCGGGGTGCTGATCGGGCTGGTCGCGCTCTGGTTCGCCGGGCGGCACCTGACCGGGCACAGCGTGGTTCCCGGCGATGTCGGGCAGCGGCTGGCCACCCTCGACCGGCAGGGTCTGCTGGCCGCCGCGCTCATCGGGGCAGCGGTGCTGCTGGTCATCACCGCCCAGCGCGCCCGCCCGAGCTGGCGTACCGGTGCGCTGGTTGCGTTGCCACTCCTGGTTTTCGGCCAGGCGCTCACGGTGGCCCTGCCGTACCTGCCGCGCTCGGCGCGCTCGACCTACTACCCGCAGACGGATCTCACCCGCTTCCTGGCGGCGAACCTCGGCGACGACCGGATGGCCACCGGCCAGGCCATGCAGTCGGGTACCGAGACGGCCTACCGGCTGCGCGCGCTCGACGGGCACGTGTACGCCGACCGCCGGATGGTCGACCTGTTCTCGGCGGTACCCGGCTTCACCGCCGTCAACAACACCACGCTCGCCTTCCAGCCGACAGCTGCGCAGATGACCTCGCCGGTGCTGGATCGGTTGGGGGTCAAGTACTTCGTCGCGCCACCCGAGGCGCGCGTTGTCGGTACGGCCCAGCCGGCGCCGGCCGCCACCGGTACCGTCCTGCTGCGCCCGGGGCAGCCGCTGCGGTTCCCGGTGCCGGGGGACGGGCCGCTGCGTGGCGTACTGCTCACCCTGGACGGCACGGTGCCGTTCGACGCCCGGCTCGCGCTGACCGTCGCCGACCCGAGCGGTCGCGTCGTGGGTACCGGCGGCTGGCAGCTTCTCGTGCGCCCGGTCAACCCGACGGGCGCCGGTACGGTGTTCGCGACCAACGTGCCGGTCGCGGGTGAGGACATCCCGGCGGGTACGCCACTGACCGCCACCCTGTCACTGGCCGGCAGCGCGCCGGTACAGCTGGCAGCGCTTGCCGACGGTACGCCCGCGGTGGGCGTGGTCCGACCGGCCGCTGACGGGCTGCGCCTGGTCTTCGCCGGCACAGGTGCGGTGTACCAGCGGCTCAACGCGCTACCCAGGATCCGCTGGGCGAGCGGCGCGGTCACCGTACCGGACGGCAACGCACAGGTCAGCGCGCTCGCCGGTGGCCAAACACCGGCCGACACGGTGCTGCTGTCCGCACCGGGCCCGGCCGCCGACGGAGCACCGGCACAGCTGGCGGTCACCGCCGACGGAGCCGAGGACATCCGGGTACGCGTGCAGGCGGCCGGCGCCGGCTACCTCGTGGTCGCCGACTCCATCCAGGTCGGCTGGTCGGCCACGGTGGACGGACGGCCGGCCGCCATCGTGCCGGCCGACCACGCCATCGGTGCCGTGGCGGTGCCCGCCGGTACGCACACCATCCGGCTGCGCTACACGCCACCCGCGGGCAACGTGGGGGCGGCGATCAGCCTGGTCGCGCTGCTGCTCGTCCTGCTCATCGGTACCACTTCGGGCTTGGCACCGCGGTCGCTCCGCGCGCTGCGCCGGCGGTTGAAGCAGGGTTCGGCCGGCCGGGCCCCCGCCGGTGACGACGCTCACGAAACTCTCCCCGCCCCCGGCGAACCCGTGCCCGTTGGACGTCCCGGTGCTCGCGCGGTGCTTCAGCGCGGCGGGCCGCGTGGTCACGGGGGTGGGGCGGAGCACCGCGGCCCTTGACCGCGACGGGCTGGGCTACGCGCGCGCGGGCGACGATGGCCGGCCGGCGCCCGTCGGGTCAGGCCGGGTGCGACACGTGGGCGCCGACAATGCGCCAACCCACGGGGGTACGAATCCAGGTCTGCGACTGCCGACCCGGAGCACCCGTGTCGGGGTAGTCGAAGCCGGTGGTCACCACGGCCGCGTCGGTACCGAAGGTGCTGACCACGGTGTCGTAGAGGCGCCGGCCGGGCAGCGGACCCTGGGCCATCCGCCAGTCGCGCAGCTGATCGTAGCCGCGCTGCTCGTCGGCGAGCCCGAACCGGACCAGCGCCGGATCACCCCAGAAGTACCCGAGCAGGGTCTCGTTGTCACCGTCCACGAGCGCCTTCTCGTACGCCTGGAACGCCTCGGTCACCTCGGCGACCACGGCCGCCTGGTTGATCTCCATCTCGCCTCCTGCGCTCCTGGTAAGGGTGCGCCGGCCGACCCCCCGGCCGGCCGGCACACCCTGGTCTACCGTGATCCAACCGCGGTGGCTAGGCGGGGAGCGTGGCGGCCAGCTCCTCCTCGGCCGAGTCGGGTGCCGGCGACTGGTCCGGTACCGTCACCGCGCGGCCACCGTGCTGGGCCTCCAGCGCCAGCTCCTCCGCGTCGGGTACCCGCGGGGTCGGCTTGGTGAGCGCGAACAGCAGCAGTACCACCGCCATGAACAGGTAGCCCAGCGCCACCGGCCCGTCGGCGTTCCAGCCCACCTTCGGCGCGTGGATCAGGCCGACGAAGGAGAGCGCCGAGGCGATCGCGGCGAACACGGCGGCCGGGATCAACCGCTTGTCGATGATGAACGCGACGATGGCGCCGAGGAACAGGCCGGCGAGGATCGCGCCCTGTCCCAACGTATTGAGCCCGTTGTAGACGACTCCGGCGTTCTCCAGGTTGGCCTCGCCGACCGCCTGCGCGCTGGTACCGGCGGCGCCCAGCGCGTTGTCGATCATGCCGGCCGCCCAGGAGGCGATGTTCGGGATGAGCGCCGCGATGATGGCCGCCGCGTGTGCCCGTGGCGTGAACTGGAACGCTTGCGCACCGATGAGCAGGCCGATGTAGAGCAGGATCGGCACGATCGCCGGCAACGGGAAGATCGCACCCAGCAGCCCGAAGAGGCCGAAGAAGCAGAGCAGTGCGATCACGATGCCGGTCGCCATCGAGTACCCGGTACGCCCGCCGGCCTTCTTCCAGCCCGGGTGGCCGATGTAGACCGCGGGCGGGAACGGTGAGCCCAGTGCCGAACCGATCACGGCACCGATACCGTCGGCCAGCAGTACGCTGCGCAGGTTGTACGAGTCACCAGCAGCGGCGGCACTCTCCACATTGGACATACCCTCGGTGAAGTTGTAGACGCCCAGCGGAATGGCGGTGGCCAGCAGCGGGCCGATGTGCGACAGGCCGGAGAAGAGCAGGCCGAAGTGCAGCGTCGGGATCGAGATGGCGATGTCCTTGGCGGCCGTGGTCACGTCCGGTCCGGACATCTGCCCGCCGATCCAGGCGATGGCGGTACCGACGAGCAGGCCGGCCAGCCCGATCGGGAAGTTGAACGGCAGCTTGATGTCGGTGAGCAGGCCGATCAGCAACAGCGCGAACACCGGCAGGGCAACCCAGGCCAGTGCCCACATCCGGGCCGCGGGCAGCATCGAGATGAAGGTGATCGAGATGCCGGCGAGGGTACCCAGCATGGCCGCCCGCGGGGCGAACTTGCGGATGATCGGGCCGACGAAGGCCCCGATCATCACGATCACGCCGATGATGAAGGCCCACGCGACACCGGCCTCCCAGGCCTGCTCCGCGTCCTTGGTCTTCACGTAGATCGGCAGCATGATCAGGAAGACCACGATGAACATGTGCGGAACGCTTGGCCCGTAAGGCATCGCGGTCACGTTGTCGCGGTTCTCCCGGCGGGCCAGCCGGCGCGCCAGGAACGAGTAGTAGACGTTGCCGACGACGAGCGCGATGCCCAGTGCCGGCAGGATCGAGCCGTAGACGTGCTTCGCCGGCAGGTGCACCACGAAGAGGCAGAGCGAGGTCAGCGTGAGTACGTTGACCAGTACGTTGATGCCCAGTCCGGAGAAGGCGTTGGTATCGCCGCGCACCCAGAACGGGAGCGCGAGCGAACTTTCGCTCTTGGCTAGCTTGACCATTGCGGGTCCCTTCACGAAGCCGAGGGCGCCACGGCAGCCCGTAGCGCGGCGAGAAAAGCGGGGGAGCTGCTGACCCAACCGAAGATGCCGCCCTGCGCTGCGATCATCTCGATGCCGATGCGTTGGAACTCCGGGAAGTACGAGCCGACACAGTCCTCCAGGACCAGGCACTCGTACCCGCGGTCGTTTGCCTCGCGTACCGTCGTGTGTACGCAGACCTCGGTGGTGACCCCGGTGACCACCAGACTCTTGATTCCGCTGGCGGACAACAGGTCGCCGAGTTCGGTGGCGTAGAAGGCGCCCTTGCCGGGCTTGTCGATGACGGTCTCGCCGGGCGCCGGAGCGAGCTCGTCGACTATTGAGTGCCCCTCCTCGCCCCGGATCAGGATCCGGCCACGCGGACCGGGATCGCCGATCCGCATGCTCGGGGCGCCGCGGGCCAGCTTGGCCGGCGGGCAGTCGGAGAGGTCGGGGAGGTGACCTTCCCGGGTGTGGATGATGAGCAGCCCGAGTTCCCGGCAGCCGGCCAGCAGCGCCTCGGTCGGCGCGATGGTACGGCGCAGCTGGCTGACGTCGTTGCCGAGCGTTTCGCCGAAGCCGCCCGGCTCCAGGAAGTCCCGCTGCATGTCGATGACGACCAGTGCCGTGGTGGCCGGGTCGAAGGTGTACGCGTAGGGGAGTGCCTCGACGGTGGCCTTCATGATGTGGCTCCCAATGTCCCGGCGAATGACGTGCCGGACGTACCGGCGATGATGTCGTCTGACGTGGAGACGCAGCCGAACACGCCGCCCTGCATCGTCACCATGTGCAGTGCGGCGGTGTGGTTGCCCGGATCCGTGGCGCCGGTGCAGTCGGAGAGGATCACGCACTCGTACCCGCGGTCGTTGGCTTCCCGCATCGTCGTGTGCACGCACACGTCGGTGGTGATGCCGGTCAGGATGATGTGGGTGATCCCCTTGGTGCGCAGTACCAGATCCAGGTTGGTGGCGTAGAACGCGCCCTTGCCCGGCTTGTCGATGATCACTTCACCGGCCACCGGAGCCACCTCGGGTACGATCTCCCAGCCCGGCTCGCCCTTGGTGAGGATGCGGCCGCACGGGCCCAGCGAGCCGATCTCGGCACCGATCTGCGCCGAGCGCCAGCGCTTGTTGGCCGGCAGGTCGGAGAGGTCGGTGTCGTGCCCCTCCCGGGTGTGGATCACCGTCATGCCCAGCGATCGGGCGTGCGCCAGGAGTTTGGCGGTGTTCGGCAGGCCGGCCCGGGTCAACCCGATGTCGTACCCCATCGAGTCGACGTAGCCGCCCGGCCCGCAGAAGTCGGTCTGCCAGTCGATGCAGATCAGCGCGACCCGTGCCACGTCGACCGAGCCGTCATACGGCCAGGTGTACGGCGTGGCCCGTACCGGGCCGATGCGCGGGGAGCCGCCGACCGGCGTACTGCCGGTTTCCGGTTCGGTGGCGGTGTGGGTCATCTGTCCTCCTCTGCTGGTGCGGTTCCGGTGGCTTGTTCCGTCCGGCCGAGTTCGGTGGCGGCGAGGTAAGCCCGCCAGCCGCCGTGGACGGTGATGTCGGTGGCGCCCGCGACGGCGTACGCCTCGCACAGGAAGCCGGCGTGCTGCGTACCGTCGGCGAGCAACACGCGCCCGATCGACAGCGGCGCACCGACTCCGGCGAGGAAGCCGCCCACCTCCGCGCTGGGTAGCCGCCACAACTCGACCTCGATCGCGGCCCCCCCGCCGGCCACCCGGACGAGTCCGGGCAGCCCGCTGGCCAGCCGGTAGAGGCGGTACACCGGAGCGGTCCGCGCGGCGCCGTGGAATTGGGCGCCCCGAGTCGACAGCTCGTGGTGCTTCGGTTCGCCGCGCAGATGCTTACCCACCACGGCCATCACCACGCCGTCCCCTCCTGCCGGCTCGGCGGTTGCCGTCGGTGCGGAGCGGGCGAGCGGGGCGGGGGAGGGCGGGGAGAGGACGGGTGGCGAGAGGAGGGCGGCGCCGGGGGAGGGGGCCGGCGCCGGCCCAGCGCGATCCGCACCGGGGACCCCGCCGGTGGCGAGGCGCTCGCCCAGGGCGGCGAGGGTGGCGTCACTGAAAGCCGGGCCGATCACCGAGATGCCGGCCGGCCGACCGTCCACTGTGGACCCGGCCGGTACCGCCACCGCGGCGAGGTCCAGCAGATTGACGAACTGGGTGAAGCGGCCGAGCGTCAGGTTGTGCCGGATCGGCTCCCGCTCCAGGTCGGCCAGCGTGAACGTGGTCGGGATGGTGGGCAGCAGAAGTACGTCGATGTCGGCGAACACATCCGCCGACCAGGCGGCCAGTTCGCGCAGCCGGTGCTGGGCGCGGAAGAGTTCGGCGGCGTCGTACCGGGCGCCGGACTCGATGACCTGGCGGGTCACCGGGAGTACCGAATCCGGCCGGGCGGCGAGGAAGTCACCGAGGTCGGCGAGGCGCTCGGCGACCAGCGCGTCCCGGTACAGCAGGTCGCCGGCCTCCAGGAACGGGGCCAGGCGGACCGGTACCACCTCGGCCACCACCGCGCCGGCACGCGCCACGGCTGCCGCGAACGCTGTCCGCATCTGCTCGTCACCGGCGAAGTCGAGCTCGGCCATGTCCGGTACGCCGAGCCGGAGCTGTTGCGGCGCAACGAATGTGGGTGGCGTGTCGGGTTGCCGGTCCCAGGGTCCGATCGGTGGACCGCCGGCCAGGCAGGCGACGAGTGCCGCATCCGGGACGGTACGGGCGAAGACCGAGACGCAGTCCAGCGAGCGGCAGGCCGGTACGACTCCGACGGTACTGAGCAGGCCACGGGTGGGCTTCACGCCGACGATTCCGTTGAGCGCGGCGGGTACCCGACCGGAGCCGGCCGTGTCGGTACCCAGGGAAAAGCTGCACAGCCCGGCGGCGACCGCGACGGCCGAGCCGGAGCTGGATCCGCCCGCGATCAGCCCGCCGCCGAAGACGCTCTCGCAGGCCCCGTAGGGCGACCGGGTGCCGTTCGAGGCCGGTGGCGAACTGGTCCATGTTCGTCTTGCCGACCAGCAGCGCGCCGGCATCCAGCAGGCGCTGCGCGGTGGCCGCGGTGGTGCGTGGCAGGTAGGCGAAGTCGGGGCAGGCGGCGGTGGTCGGTAGCCCGGCCACGTCGATGTTGTCCTTGACGGCGAACGGGATGCCGCCGAGCGGCGCGTCGAGGTCGGCGGCGGCCGCGGCGGCGAGCAGTTCGGCATCGGGTACCCGGCTGATCCACACGTGGTCCTCGCCACGGGAGCGAATCCGGTCGAGAATCTCCTCCACGACGTCCACCGGCGTAAACCGCCCGGCCCGGTACGCCGAGCGCAGCCGCTCGATGTCGAGCGTGCCGTCGACAGGTGTACGCCGGTGCGGAGCGGTTTGCATACTCTCGATTGTCGACAGTTTGATTTCGGCCAAAGCGCTCGCATGTAACGCACGCATGACGGCGGGCTCACCGTGCCGCCAGCATGATCGCGAACAGATCGTCGGAAGTGCAGTCCCACTACACTTCCGACGATCTCATCGCGATCTTGCCGGCCGGCTCAGCCGAGGTAGGACTGGGCGCCGTGGGTGGCCAGGGCGGTTAGGACCACCTGGGGGTCGCCGGTCTCCAGGGCCACCAGCAGGCGCTCGTGGCGGCGTACCCCGTCCAGCGGGTCGGCGGTTGTCTCGGCCTCGCGCCGCAGGTTGACCGCCATGTAGAGCTGGATCTTGGTGAGGATCTGGTCGTAGACCAGGGAGAGCTGGCGGTTGCCGCCGAGCGCGGCGAGCGCCACGTGGAAGCCGCGGTGCGCGTCGGCGATCACCAGCCGGTTGCCCGAGTCGGCGGCCGACCGCATGGTCAGCAGCGCGGCCCGCATGCCGTCCAGATTGGCCGGCGCGACCAGCGGGATCGCGCTCGCCACCACGTGCTGCTCGAGTACGTCGCGGACCGCGTACAGCTCGTGCACGTCGCGGTCGGAGAGGGTGGCCACCCGCGAGCCACGGCGCGGGGTGTGCTCGACAAGTCCCTGCTCAGCCAGGAGGCGCAGCGCCTCGCGCAGGGGCGCGCGGCTGATCCCGAGCCGCCGGGTGAGCTGCTCCTCGACCAGGCGCTCACCGGGATCGGTGGCGCCGGAGAGGATCTCGTACTTCAGCCGGGCCACCGCCAGCTCGACCAGGCTGAGGCTCGTCAGCTCGCCGTTCGGCTGGGTCAGGGCCACTTCGGTCACGCCCCCAAGCATGCCAGGGATAGATTCCGCTGTGTGGTCTCCACCCCCCGCCCCGGTGTCGTACTCCTGATGGGCGCCTCGGGCGTCGGCAAGTCGACGGTCAGCTATCCGCTCGCCGCCCGGCTGCGCTGGCCGCTGGTCGAGGTCGACGACATCGTCGAAGCCGTGCAGGTGATGACCACTCCGGAGCACCAACCGGACCTGCACTTCTGGGCCACCCATCCGGACCCCGGGCAGCTTCCGGTGGAGGAGATCGTGCAGCTGCAGATCAGGGTCGCGCGGGCGCTGGTACCCGCGGTCCAGGCCGTCGTTGCCAACCATCTGGAGACGAAGACCCCGGTGGTCATCGAGGGCGACTACCTGCTGCCGTGCGCGCCGGTTCCGGGGGTACGCGCGGTGCTGCTGCACGAGCCGGACGCCGCCCAGATCGCCGCGAATTTCCTGGTACGCGAGCCGCATGCGGGTGCGCAGCAGAAGCGGGCAGAGGTGAGCCGGGGGTACGACCAGTGGCTGGCGCAGCAGGCCGTCGCGGTGGGGGTACCGGTGGTGGCCGCCCGGCCCTGGTCCACCGCGCTTGACCGGGTGCTGGCGGTACTGGAGTAGCCGGCGCGTCCGGCGGCCGGCGTCGTGATGCTGACAGGTCGGTAAGATTTGCCTGTTCGGTCCGGTCTGGCCTGCGTGGCGAACGCCTAATGTCAGCCCGGGGTCTGCGCCCGGCCCGGTCTCGGCCGGGCCGACTCGTCGGGGTACGGAGGTGGATGGAGCGTGGACGACGCTCGGGAGCGCGCGGCCGACGAGACGGTACAGCTGCCGGACCTCTCCGCCGCCCTCGCGGAGCTGGCCGCCGAGTTCGCCGCCACGGCCCCGGAGTCGTCCGGCCCACGGCACGCCAAGGACTCCGACACCGACACCAATTCCGAGACCGACTCCGACTCCGACTCCGACGAGCCTGCCGTCGATCCGATCGTCACCGCGGAGCCGGCCGCACCCGAGTCCGTGTCACCGCCGTCGCCGTCGCTGTCACCCTCGCGGGAGTTGGTGTCACCGGCACCGGAGGTCGTGCCGCCGGAGCGGGTGCCGGTGGAGTTCGTGGCGGCCGAGTCCGCGACGGTCGTGTACGGAGCGGGTCTCGTTGTCCACCCGGGGTCGGCCGAGGACGCCTCGGACGGCGCCGGCACCGTGCTGTCCCGGCTGCTGGGCGGCGCCGACGATGAGGACCGGTCCGGCGACGGAGACGGGTTCAGCGGCGCGGACGGGGACGCGGGCGAGGACGATGCGCGCGGGGCGTACCGGGGTCGGCGCCGGCAGGGCGTTGGCGCGGTGGGTTGGCTGCGCGGGCTGGGTACCGTGCCGCTGTTGTTCTCGGGTGGGGTAATCGTCGCGCTGCTCGCTACCCTCACCTGGTGGGCGGGGAGCGGGCCGACCGGTACCCCCGTTCCGCCGGTTGCCCTGACCGCGCCCACGACGGCGGGTGTGCCCGTCGCGGCGCCGGCCGCACCGACCAGCGCGGTGCCGAGCGCGACCAGTACGCCGGGCCCGTCGCACGGCCACTCCGCGGCACCCCATCCGTCCACCGTCAAGAGCGCATCGCCGGCGCCGCAGAGCGTGGTGCGCTACGAGGCGGAGGTGGCCAGCTTCGGCCCGGCCCCGGACACCCGCGCGGCCACCGACCATCCGGGCTACTCGGGCACCGGCTTCGTCGACTTCGCCAACGCCAAGGACAGCTTCGTGCAGTGGCAGGTGGCGACGCAGAAGGCCGGCCCGGTACGGCTGGTGTTCCGGTACGCCAACGCGGCGGCCGACAACCGCCCGCTCGACCTGTTCGTGAACGGGCTGCGGGTAACGCAGAACTGGACGTTCCCGTCGACCGGCGACTGGGCCACCTGGGGCGCCCGTACGGCCACCGTGACGCTGCCGGCCGGTACCAGCACGGTGAAGGTCATCGCCACCACCGCTGCCGGCGGCCCGAACGTGGACTACCTCGAAGTCCAGGCCTGACGCGCACTCGCCAGCACCACGCGGCTCAGTCGCGCCAGGATGCGATGGCGGCGGCGCGGTTGCGGGCACCGAGCTTGGCGAAGAGCCGGTTGATGTGGTTCTGCACGGTCTTCGGGGCGAGGAACAGGTGCTGGGCGATGGCCTTGTTGGTCCAGCCCTGCACGATCAGCTCCATGATCTCCCGCTCCCTGCGGGTGAGCCCGAACTGTTCGTGGCGTCCGGAGTGGACGGTACCCACCAGTACCCGCGCGGCTGACGGCGACAGCTGCGCCTCGCCCTGTGCCACCGCGTGGATCGCGGAGACCAGTTCGGTGGGGGAGAACTGCCCGTGGATGAGGTACCCGTAGGCACCGGCCCGGAGCGCCGCGAGTACCACCTCGTCGTCGCCGCTGCGGGTGAGCATCACGACCCGGGTGTGCCCGGACAGCGCGGCCACCACGGAAAGACCGTCCCGCAACGGCATCCGGTGATCGAGCAGCGTCACGTCGGGGCGCTGTGCGGTGGCCAGCTCCACCGCCGAGACGCCGTCGGCGGCCTCGCCGATGACGAGTGTCCGCCCGTCGGTGAGCATGTCGCGGAGCACGGCGCGGACTACCGCGTTGTCGTCGACGACGAGTACCCGGGTCGGCGCGGCGTGGGTCACTCCGACACGTTAGGCGGCGGGTGGGCGGAGCGAGAAGCAAAGCGTCTTCCGGGCCGAAAGTTACACCCCCGTCCATCTCCGTCCGTCGATCCCTTGTCGCCTTCCCATCCTCCTGCCTCCCTCCTGTCTCCCCCTGGCTTTCCTTCCGACTTTCGGATGATATGGTTTCCGTATTAGTTGAGAACCAGTGGAGAGCGGGGAGGAAACGATGAGGCTTACGGTGGTGGCCGCCACGGGCGGCATCGGACGGCTGCTGGTCAGCCAGGCGCTGGCCGCCGGACACGAGGTGACGGCGGTGGCGCGCAAGCCACGGGACCTGCCGAGCGGGGTACGGGTGGTGCGGGTCGACCTGCTGCAGCCCGACACGGATGCGTTGGCGGAGGGGGTACGCGGCGCGGACGCGGTGCTGTCCGGGCTCGGGCCGGCCGGCAAGCAGGACGCCGGGATCGCGACGACCGGTACCCGCGCGGTGATCGAGGCGATGTGGGCCACCGCGGTCAAACGCATCGTCGTGGTGAGCGCGGCACCGGTCGGTACCGTTGCGGCGCCTGACATCCCGCACCCACCCAAGCGGGATCCGGGGGACGCGTTCCTGCTCGGGGCGATCGTCAGCCCGCTCATCAAGAAGGCCTTCCCGACCGTCTACGACGATCTCGCCCAGATGGAGTACGAGCTGCGCGAGACCACACTGGAGTGGACGGCGATCCGGCCACCCAAGCTGACCAACGCCCGGCTGACCGGGAAGTACCGCACCGCGCTGGGGCGCAACGTACACGGTGGAAACCTGGTGTCGCGCGCTGATGTGGCGCACCTGATGCTCGCCGTCCTGGACCGGCCGGAGACGATCGGCCAGACGGTCGGCATCGGCAACTGAGCCGGCCCCGGGCGCCCCGGACTTGTCACGGGGGCGGGGCGCCCGAGGTGGTCGCCGGCGCGCCTCGCCGGTACTTCAGCGGCTGTTCCGGCGCCGCGCGGTCTTCGGTTCCGGTGTGCCGGCCGGGGCCGCGTCACCGCCGCTCGCCACGGTGGCGGCGCTCGCCACGTCGGTGGCGATGAAGCGCAGCCCCGCGGTCAGGTCGTCGGCGGAGGGCGCGTGGTCGGGGTCGATGAGCCACTGCACGAGTACCCCGCTGAGCAGTGCCTGATGCAGTGAGCCGACGGCACGGGTGACCGGCTCGTCCGGGTCCAGCCCGTGGATCAGGTGCGCCCAGGCCAGCCGCCCGTCCTCCAGCCCGGCGACGATCGCGGCCCGGATGTCGGGTACCCGCTCGGCAACGGTGAACGTGTCGAAGGTGGCCCGCCAGATCTGCCGGTTGGCCGCGAACGAGCCCAGCACGCTGCTCCAGAACGCGTGGAACCGTTGCAGCGCTGTGGCTTGCGGATCCACGGCGGTACCGACGGCGGCGGCCAGCTCCGCGCCGAACTCGTGGATTGCCTGCAGCACGGCAGCGTTCAACAGGTTCTCGGTGGAGCCGTAGTGGTAGCCGATGGAGCCCAGGTTGGTACCTGACGCGGCCACGATGTCCCGTGCCGTGGTCCGCGCGTACCCCTTCTCGCGCAGGCACTTCACCGCACCAGCGAGCAGCTCTTCCCGGTGTCCCATGGCTCGTATCGTAGCCGGTCGCCTAGACAAACGTACTAGACAAGCGTCTTATACAAACGTATAGTCGACGGACATGAGGAACCGCACGGTACTGATCTCCGGGGCCAGCGTGGCCGGTCCCGCCCTGGCCTACTGGTTGAGCCGCTTCGGCTTCACGCCAACCGTTGTCGAGCGGGCGCCGGCCCTGCGCGGCGGCGGCTACGCCGTGGACTTCCGGGGCGCCGCACACCTGGGAGTGCTGCGCAAGATGGGGGTGCTGAGCGCGATCGAGCGGGAGCAGACCAGCCTGCGTTCGCTGACCTTCGTCGACGCGCAGGACAAGCGGATCGGTGACATGCCGGCCGAGGTGTTCGCCGGCGACGTCGAGATCCTGCGCGGCGACCTCGGCCAGATCCTCTACGCCGCGACGAAGGACACCACGGAGTACCTGTTCGGCGACTCCATCTCGAGCCTCGTCCAGACGGCCAGCGGGGTGGAGGTGACCTTCGAACGCGCTGCCGCGCGCCGGTTCGACCTGGTGATCGGGGCGGACGGGCTGCACTCGAAGGTCCGTGAACTCACCTTCGGCCCCGAGTCGGAGTTCAGTCACGATCTGGGGCTCTACACCGCCATCTTCAGCCTGCCCAACTTCCTCGACCTGGATCACGCCGGGGTATTCCATCTGGTACCCGGCCGGAACGCCAGCATCTTCAGCGCCCGGCACAACACCGACGCGATAGCCACGCTGTTCTTCGCCGCCTCGCCGTCGGTAGCCGCACTGTCCGAAGTGGACGCCCGGGATCCGGTGCGGCAGCGGGAGTTCGTCGCCGCGCACTTCGGTGAGCTGGGCTGGCATGTACCCCGGTTGCTGGCGGAGATGGAGCGGGCACCGGACTTCTACTTCGACTCGACCAACCAGATCCGGCTGCCGCACTGGTCACGTGGGCGGGTGGCGCTGATCGGCGACGCCGGGTACGCGGCCGGCCCCGGGGGCAACGGAACAGGCACGGCCGTGGTGGCCGCGTACATCCTGGCGGGCGAGTTGGCCGCGGCGGACGGGGACCACGAGGTCGCCTTCTCGCGGTACGAGGCGCTGCTGCGGGACTATGTTGCCGGAGGGCAGAAGCAGGCATCGGGCGGGCGCGACTTTCTCGTTCCGGACAGTTGGAAGAAGATCAAGCAGCGCGACCGGTTCTTCAAGATGCTGCCGTACCTGCCCGGAGTCACCAGACTCATCCGCTGGGGCGCGACCCGCACCGCCACCGCCATCACGGTGCCCGACTACGACCGGTACCTCGTCGCCCCGGCCCGGTAATAGCGTCGTCCGCACGAACGTGCGGAAAAACCGGCCGGATTCGGCGACGCACGCGGTACCGGTGCTGCGGGGTACCGCAAGCCGGCCGCTGTACGTGACAGCGGCCGGGCTGGCGGCACAGGACGCGGCGACGTTGCTGACCGGGATGGCTGGTACCGCAAGGATCCCGGACGCACTGCGTCGGGTGGACCGGCTCGCCCGTGCCGGTACCCCCTGATTTGGCTATTCGGGTTTGCGCTGGGCGATCACCGTTGCCGGGGCGGGCTCGGGGGCCATCCCCTTGCGTACCGCGTCCAGGACCGCCATCCCTTGTGCCGCAAGCGAAGCGACCACGCTGTTCAGCCCCTCGGCGCCGTCGAGTACGGTCAGGTTGGCGCCCTGCAGGCCGTTCGCCGCGGCCCGCAACAGCTCCGGCAGCTGCTGGATGACCAGCTGATCCAGCGCGATGCGCCCCTCGGCGGCGGCCGCTTCGGCGGAGAGTTTGGTGGCGTCGGCCTGGGCGCGGGCCAGGGTGGTGATGCGCTCGGCCTCGGCCTGTGCGGGGCGGACCACCTCGGCGATCAGCTCGGCCTGGCGCAGTTCGGCGTTCTTCTGGGCAACCAGTGAGCGCTCGACCAGTACGCTCTGCTGGGCCTGCGCGGCGGCGAGCGGGCCGGCCTGCGCGGCGGTCTGCTGGGCGCGGTCGATCTCGGACTGGTACTGCGCCTGCGCGATCGCTGTCTGCCGGGCGTACTCGGCCTGGTTGCGCATGCTCTCCTGCTGCGCCATGGCACTTGCCTGGTCGGCGGCGGCCTGTGCCACCTTGGCTTCCTGGTTGACCCGTGCCTGGTGCGGCGCGGAGAGCGCCTTGATGTAGCCGGCTCCCTTGTCGTCGATCCGGCTGATCTGCAGCGAGTCGATTTCCAGGCCGATGCGGGCCATCTCGGTCTTGCTCGCGCCGACGATCGCGTCGGCCAGCGTCTGCTGCTCGCGGATGATCGCCTCGACCGTCATGCTGCCGATGATGCTGCGCAGATGCCCGCTGAAGATCCGGCCCACCAGTATCGACATCTGCGACTGGTCGCCCTGGAACCGGCGCGCCGCCGCCGCGATGGACTCGTGGTCGTCGCCGACCTTGAAGGCGATCACCGCCTCCACCGCGAGGGTCAGGCCCTGGTTCGTGTAACAGTCCTCCTCGACCTCGGCCTCCTGCATGGCAAGCGTCAGCCGGGAAGCCTTGGAGAAGATGGGGACCACGAAGGCGCCGTGGCCGGTGACGATTTTGAACGGCAGCGCATCGGTACCGCGCTGCTTGCGACCACTGATCAGGAGCGCCTCGTTGGGGGCGGGTACCCGGTAGCCGAACATTTGGTGCCTCTCATCCGGAGACGTCGTGGTCCCGAGGCATCGGTGACCACGGTTCGACGTCGACCTGGCGGGCGCCGCGGAAGTGGATGACGAGGACGTGGGTACCGACCGGGATCGGCTCGGCGGCATAGGCCAGATAGTGGTGCGGGATGCCCGCGACCACGACCCGGATCTCGCCGGCCCGGTCGCCGCCGCCTACCGCGGTGACCACCACGCCGAGCTTGCCGACCAGTGCCTGACCCCGCACCGCTGCCCCCCACTGTCGTCCGCTCCGCGCGGGAGGGCGCGGGTCGTGACGTCGTGCGATCCAGATTGTGCACCCGCCCCGCCACCCGTGTGTGCCCGGCTCTCCCCACTCGCCGCACCGGAGCAGTGGGTCAGCCGATCAGCGGCCGGATGGCGGTCAACGAAGTGACCACGGACACACCGGTGAAGCCGTCGGGGACCGGCTTGCCGGCCCGGTTCACCCAGACCGCCGGAATGCCCAGCGTGTGCGCACCGCCGATGTCCGCGCTCAGCGAATCACCCACGTGCAGCACCTCGTCCGGCCGGCGGCCGAGCCGCTCCAGCGCGGCCGCGAAAATCTCGACCCTCGGCTTGTACGCCCGCACATCCTCACTGGTGAGCACGGTCTCCAGCGGCAGCCCGTGGTACCCGATGGCGGCCGTGATGTCGGCGCGGTCGATGTTCGACACCACGCACACCGGAATGTCCAGTGCCGCAAGGAAATCCCGGCTCTCCCGGAACAGCTCCGGGCGCTGCCAGTAGTCGAACTGCGGTGCGCACAGCTGCGCGGCGTCGAGTGGCGAGCCGAAGTGCGCCAACGTCCGGGACAGCGCGGCGACCGCGATTGCCCGTTGGGTACGAAACTGCGGGCCGAAGGCGGTCGCCATGTCCGCCCGGAACTCGCCCCACCAGTGGGTGCCGATCTCCCGCGGCTCGCACTCCCGGTCGACCCTGGCGGGTACCTTCGCGCAGATCTTGGCGACGATCGGGTCGTCCTCGGCCACCAGGGTCCCGTAGAAGTCGAGTAACAGCGCACGGATCACGCCGGTCACCGTGGCATGATCCGCCGTGCGGCGCAGGGGTGAATCCATCATGCGGACCGGTCCGCGACACAGGTCTGATGCGAACCCGTCGCCGGCTGAGATAGGACTGGGGTATGCCCTCGCTCATCCCACCCACCCTGGACGTGCACGCCTCCTTCCTCGTCGCGATGGTGGAGTTTCAAGCGGAGGGGAGGGGTGGGCCAACCGACCACTCGATGATCGGCTCCGACCTGCGCGAGTACGGTGAAAGCCTGTGGAGCCCGGAAACTTTCAGGGACTACGTAGCCCGGCTGCGGGCCGAGGAGTTGGAAGAGACACCGCGACCGGCGGGCTTCGTGCCGTGCACGACGCTGTGGTGGGTGGCCGGCCGGGAGTACCTGGGGCGGCTGGCGATCCGGCACCGGCTCACCCCGAGCCTGCGCGAAACGGGTGGCCACATCGGTTACGACGTGCGGCCCAGCGCGCGACGACTGGGGTACGCGACCGCGATGCTGAGTACGGCGCTGCCCATCGCGGCTGGACTTGGCATCGAGCAAGCGCTATTGACCTGCGACGTCGACAACATCGGCTCGCGTACGGTCATCGAGCGCAACGGCGGGGTGTTCGCCGACGAGTGCAGCGGCAAGCGCCGATATTGGGTACCCACCGGTAACCGAAATCGTTCATAGTGCTGGGGTGGACAGCCCAACCCAGCGCGCCTTCTCCGTCGAGGAGGTGGCTGCCGCCGCCCGCACCGCCTTCGGCCAAGCCACCACTGCTGCGAACCGGTTGAGCGGTGGCTCGTTCGGTACCGTCTGGCAGGTTGGACTCGCCGACGGGCGGCAGGTCGTGCTGAAGGTCGGCCCCGATCCGAAGGCCAAACTGCTCCGGTACGAGGCGGGCATGCTCCCCGCCGAGGCGGCGTACCTGCGCCTGGTGGAGTCGGGTGCGCCGGAGGTACCCGGGCCGCGGCTGCTGTACGCCACCGACGACTGGCTCTTCATGACGCTGGTACCCGGAATCCCGCTGTACGCCCAGCCGGAGAGCGTGGACCGTACCCCGGCCCGGTACGAGTCGGGTGCTGCCATCGCCGCACTGCACGCGGTGACCGGTGACTTCTTCGGGTACCCGGGCGACCGGCCGCGCGCGGACAACTGGCCGGACGGGTACGCCGCGATGATCCAGGCGATCCTGGACGACGCCACCGACTGGGGAGTCGAGCTGCCGGTCGAGCGGGAAGTGTTGTGGGGACTGGTTTCCCGGCACCGGCCGCTGCTCGCCACGGTCACCACCCCGGTACTGCTGCACTTCGACCTGTGGGACGGCAACGTACTCACCACGGTGGAAGACGGGGCGGCCCACCTGTCCGGACTGGTCGACGGGGAGCGCTACCTGTTCGGCGACCCGATGATCGACTTCGCCTCGCCCTGGCTGTTCCGGGACATCTTCGCCGAGCCGGGCAACCCGTTCGTCCGCGGGTACCAGTCGGTCCGGCCGCTGCGGGTCGACGACAACCTGCGTACCCGCTGTGACTTCGCCCAGCTCTACCTGTACCTGGTGATGGTCGTGGAGTACCCGAGCCGGGGCATGACCCGGGCGACCGACCCGGCCCGCTGGGATCTGTTGCGCGGGCTGGTCCGGGACATAGTCAGCCGGCTGAGCCGGTAGCACGAGCCATGGGGGGCGAAGTGTCAGTGGACAGAGTGTCGGTGGGCGGGGATACGTTCGCGGGTATGGAGCAGCAGCGTCCGAAGCTGGAGGACGTCGCACGGGTCGCCGGGGTATCGCTGGCGGCGGCCTCGCGGGCGATCAACGGTCAACCCGGCACCTCCGAGGCGGTCCGCCGGCGGGTGCGCGACATCGCCGCGGAACTCGGTTTCCGGCCGCACGCGGCGGCCCGTGCGCTCGCCGTCGGCCGGTCCGGCGCGAGCCGGCCCGACACCATCGAGATCCTGATCGTGGACCCGGATCCGGCCGCGCTGAGCGTCAAGCCGTTCTACGGCCGGGTGATGGCCGGGGCGATGCGTGCGCTCGGCGGCAGTGACGTGGCGCTGCGACTGCGGCTGGTGGCGCAGCCCCCGACGAGCGACGACGACCCGCCGTTCGGCCGGATCCTGATCAACATGCCGGCCGACGCACCGCCCGGCTCGCGGCGCACCCGCACGGTCGCGCTGGGCGAGGCGGCGGCCGGCATCCCGTTCGTCGCCCCGGACAATGTCGACGGCGCCCGGCAGGCCGCTCTCCACCTGCTGGCCACCGGGCGGCGCCGGATCGGCGCGGTGTTCGGGCCGCCGACCCCGTGTGCCGGCGAACGCAAGAGCGGCTTCCTCGACACGACAACGGCTGCCGGGCACGAGGTGGTCTGGGTGCACGGCGACTTCACCCGACCGACGGCGTACGCGGCCACCCGGCAACTGTTGGCCGAACACCCCGAGCTGGACGCGATCTTCGCCGCCTGCGACGTGACCGGGATCGGTGTGCTGCAGGCGCTTCGGGACGCGGGCCGGCGGGTACCGCAGGACATCGCGGTGGTCAGCTTCGACGGCAGCGCGCTCGCCGAGGCGGCCGACCTGTCCTCGGTCTACATGCCGGTGGAGGAGGAGGCGGCGACGGCGGTACGCAAGCTGCTCGATCCGAGCTTGCCGACCGCCCGCCGGCTGCCGACCATGCTCGCTGTCCGCGGCTCCAGCTGACTGCTCGGGCTTCCCCCGGCGGACCGGCCCGGTAGGCGAGGATGGCGGCATGACAACAGTTGGTGCGGTGTTCCTGCCCCAGTTGCCGCCGGAGCGGCTGCGCTCGGTGGTGCTCGCGGCTGAGGACGCGGGCCTGGCGGAGCTGTGGCTGTGGGAGGACTGCTTCCGGCAGAGCGGGATCGCCAGCGCTACGGCCGCGCTGGCGTGGACCGGGCGACTGCGGGTCGGCGTCGGCCTGCTGCCGGTACCGCTGCGCAACGCCGCTATCACCGCGATGGAGCTGGCCAACCTGCACCGGATGTTCCCGGGTCGGGTGAGCATCGCCCTGGGACACGGCGTGCAGGAGTGGATGGAGCAGGTCGGCGCGCGGGTCGAGTCGCCGGTTTCGCTGCTGCGCGAGCACCTGTCGGCGACCCGGGCGCTGCTGGCCGGTGAACGGGTGAGCATGTCCGGTCGGTACGTGCGACTCGACGGGGTGGCGCTGGACTGGCCGCCGGTCGGCGCGCCGCCGATCCTGTGCGGGGCGTCCGGCGATCGCACGCTACGGCTGGCGGGGGAGTGCGCGGACGGAACGATCCTGACAGCGGGTACCACGCCCGCAGGCGTTGTCCGGGCGCGAGGCCTCATCGACGCGGGCCGGGCGGCGGCCGGGCGGAGCGATCCGCACTCCGTCGTTGTCTACCTGCACGCGGCCACCGGACCTGACGCGGCACAGCGGCTGGAGCGGGAGCGGGTGACGTGGGGCTATGGCGAGATGGACGACAGGTACGTCACCGGGGATGCCGAGCAGGTCGCCGAAGGGGTGACCCGCTGGGCGGCGGCCGGCGCTGATGTCGTTGTGCTGCAACCGACTCCGGACGACCCCGACCCGGAGGGCTTCGTCCGGTTCGTGGCCGCCGAGGTCGCGCCGCTCGTGCGCTGAACAGGGATGGACTTCCCGGAGGGGGCGTGCTGACCGCGGTCACGATGACTCTGGACACGCACAACGGCCACTCGCCGTGGAGCCCGACCGTCGTCCTGTACGTGATAGTCGGTGTCTTCAATGTGGCTGTGGGGCTGCAGACGCTCCGCCTCGTCGCGGACATGGGCTCCCGGTTGGTCACCGCCTGAACCGGACTCTACGAGCCCGGCCGTACGGGCGCACCCGTACGGCCGGGGCTCGGTTCAGGCGCCGAGTTCGGCGTTGGCTCGGGCGGTGACGATGGTGAGTACCCGACCGGCGGTGGCCAGATCCTCGGCCGGAAGGTCGGCGTAGAGCCGGTTGGTCAACGCGGCGATGCCGGCGACGATTTCGGTGTGGCGCTGACGTCCGGCCGCGGTGAGTGTCAGACTGCTGCCGTCTTGCGAGGACTCCAGCAGGCCGGCGGCGAGCACGCTGTCGAGGGCCGAGTCGGCCGCGGCTTCCTCGATCTTCAGGCCGCTGGCGACGCGCTGCACCAGGTCGGCCCGGGCGACCGGCTGGTCACCGGTGGCGGTGACGTTGACCGTGACCCATTGCGTGAACGGGATTCCGGTACCCGCCAGCATCTTGTCGAGCACGGCCCGCGTGGCGCGCTCGGCTTGGCCGAGTACCTGGCCGTTGAGGGTCGGTGTGGTTGTCATGACTTCTCCTCGTCTGGTGCGGTTGTGTCCAGTGGGGTGTCGAGCAGCGTCTGCAGCTCGCGCATGAATGCCTTGCCGCGCCTGCTGTCCAGCCCGCCGAGTGGGGCGAGGAACTGAACCTGGATGTCGCGGACGATCGCGATGGCCCGGACGGCCACCTCCCGGCCGCGCGGTGTCAAGGCGAGTTGGACGGCGCGGCTGTCGGCCGGGTCGGTGGAGCGCTCCACGAAGCCGGCCGATTCCAGTGCCCGGGCAAGCTTCGAGACGTAGAGCGGCTCGAGCCCGGTGTGGTCGGCCAGTTCCCGCTGGCTCGGCCGCTTGTGCTGGTGGTACAGGCTGTAGAGGGTGGCGACCAGCGAGTACTGGGCGTGGGTCAGGCCGATCGGAGCGAGTGCCCGGTCCAGGGTCACCCGCATCTTCATCGACAGTCGCCAGATCAGGAACCCGGGCGTCGCACCGTGCATGACAGATACAGTACATGGCTACTATGTCCATGGCAGGTATTGTCGGTCAGGTCACAGATGAGCGAGCGCGGCCTGGAACTGCTGCCCCCACCGGGTACCGCGTTGCGGTTATGCTCTGCGCTCGAACGGTTGATCATCGACTGAGGTGGCAGGGTTGGACGGCGAACAGGTACACGACGCTCCCTCGGCCACACCCGCCGGGGAATCGCCGTACTCGTGGCTTCCCGCCGAGCCGCAGCCGGCAGCCCCGGCTGACCGGCGCGCCGTCGCGACGCTCCTGTTCGGCCTGTTCGGCCTGGTACCGCTGAGCATCGGACTCGGCGTGCTGTGGTTGGTGCGCCGCCGGCGCGATCCAGGCCGACGCGGGCGCGGGTACGTATACGCGGGTCTGGCACTCTCCGGCTGCTGGGCGCTCGGGTTGACGATCGTGCTGCTCGTCGGCGCTGCCGGTCCGCGTACGCCGTTCCGGGACCCGGTCGCGCTGCGGATCGGCGACTGCTTCACGCTCACCGGCGCGCTGACCGGCCCGGCCCAGCAGGTACCGGTGGTGCCGTGTACCCGGGCGCACAACGCCGAGGTGTTCGCCCTCGTCGACGTGGGGGACGATGTCGGACTCACGCCCGATCAGCCGACACTGACGAAGGCCGTCCTCGCGGCGTGCCGGCCGGCCCTCGACTCGTACGTGCTGGATCCGTTGGTGGTGCCGAGCGGTACGACGATGGGCTACTACTACAACGCGCTGATGGGCGGTGCCTCGCCGGTGACCTGTCTGGTACGCACGCCGACGGCGATCAGCCACCCGATCCGGACCGACCAGTCGACCCTCACGCCGGCCCAGTTGCTCTTCCTGACCACGGTGAAGCCGGTGCACGACCTGGTCCAGCAGGTACTCGGCAATGACGGTACCCAGGCATGGGAATTGCGTCGGGACGCGGCCGGCCAGTTGGCAGCGGCCATGTCTGCCGAGGACCACGCGCTGAGCAACGGCGACTGGCCGGCGGCCGCCCGCGCGGCACTTGCCCGGCTGGCTGCCGCGCAGGAGCCGGGCATCGCGCTCTGGCAGCAGGCCGGTGCAGCCCTACTCGAGCCGGCGTTCCAGGCGCTGCTGGCGCAGGCCAAGCGGTACTTCGACGTAGCCGCCGAGCTGCCGGTACGGGCGGCGCTCGGTCTGCCGACCAGCCAGGGCGGGCCGCTGCACCAGGTTTGACCGCCGGTACCCCGATCGGTCGGGACCGTTGTCGCAGGTCGGTGGGGTCGCTGGCAGCGGTCAGCTCGGTCGATGTGTTCGGACCTTAATTCAAGGTGTTGACTCGACTGTCGTCGATGGGCGATAGTTCCGGTGAGAGCGCTCTCACCTGTGTCCCAACCGGTCGGCCGCACCCCCGGAGCCGCCATCACCCTTCAGCACGTGGACACCGTCCGTGGTCCACGTGCTGAAGGATGGCGGGCTCGCCCAACCCCCCGTTTCCCCGGCCCCGATCGGTTTTCCCAACCGAGGGAGAGTCATGTCCAGCACACGCACTCGCTTCCCAGCGTTGCGTCAGCTCAATTTCCGGCACTGGAGCCGGCGGATGCGCGCGGGCACGACCGCGCTCGCCGTCACGGTGGGTACCGTTGCCGTTGCCGGATTCCTGACGGTGACGCTGACCCCGTCGGCCAACGCGGCCGTCGGCGCGGCGCCGCCCGGCTTCACCCTGACCTGGAGCGACGACTTCACCGGCGCATCCGGTACCGGCGTCAACGGCACCAACTGGAAGTACGACACCGGACCGGGCAGCAGCTTCGGCACCGGCGAGATCGAGACGATGACCAACAGCACTTCCAACGTGTACCAGGACGGCGCCGGTCACCTCGTCCTCAAGGCGCTGCACTCGGGTACCGACCCGCGTTCGGGCTGGACCTCGGGGCGCATCGAGACGCAGGCCGCCACCTTCGGCGCTCCGGTCGGTGGCGTGGTCCGGATGGAGTCGATGATCCAGCAGCCGAACCTGACCACCGCCAACGGTGCGGGCTACTGGCCGGCGTTCTGGATGCTCGGCTCGACCCTGCGCACCGGTACCCCGTGGCCGGGCTCCGGTGAGGTCGACATCCTGGAGGACATCAACAGCCGCAGCTCCGTCTTCGGCACCCTGCACTGTGGCGTCGGCTCCGGCGGTCCGTGCAACGAGACCACCGGCATCGGCAGCGGCGAGCACGCGTGTGGTGGCTGCCAGACCGGCTACCACGACTACGCCGTGGAGATCGACCGCTCGACGTCGCCGGAGCAGATCCGTTGGTACCTCGACGGTGTCAACTACTTCACCGTGCACGCCAACCAGGTGGACGCGACCACCTGGGCCAACGCCGTCGACCACCCGTTCTTCATCATCTACGACCTGGCGATGGGCGGCGGTTTCCCGGACGCCTTCGGTGGCGGCCCCAACGCTGCCACCGTCTCCGGCGGGCAGATGAACATCGACTGGGTCGCCGTCTACAACAAGGGCCCGGGCAGCAGCACGCCGCCCAGCTCGCCGCCGCCCGCGGGCAACAACATCGCCCAGGGCAAGCCGACCACCGCGTCGTCCACCGAGAACGCCGGTACCCCGGCCGCCAGCGCGACTGACGGCAACACCGGTACCCGTTGGTCGTCCGCGTTCAGCGACCCGCAGTGGCTGCAGGTCGACCTCGGCCAGTCGTACAACATCAGTCACGTGACCCTGAACTGGGAAGCCGCGTACGGCAAGGCATACCAGATCCAGACGTCGGCGGACGGTACCAACTGGACCAGCATCTACTCGACAACCACCGGCGACGGCGGAACAGATGACCTGGCGGTGACCGGCACCGGCCGGTACATCAGAATGTATGGCACCCAACGAGCCACGGCCTACGGCTACTCGTTGTGGGAGTTCGGCGTGCAGGGTACGCCCGGCGGCGGTACCGGCGGCGCGACGCTGCTGTCCCAGGGCCACCCGGCGACCGCCTCCTCCACCGAGAACGCCACCTTCCCGGCAGCGAACGCGGTGGACGGCAACACCGGTACCCGGTGGTCCAGCGCCTTCAGCGACCCGCAGTGGATCACCGTCGACCTGGGTGCCACGCACAGCATCAGCAAGGTGGTACTGAACTGGGAGCCGGCGTACGCGAAGTCGTTCCAGATCCAGACCTCCACCGACAACACCAACTGGACGAGCATCTACTCGACCACGACGGGGGCGGGTGGCACGCAGACGCTCGACATCACGGGCTCCGGCCGGTACGTGCGGATGTACGGCACGGCACGGGCCACCGTCTACGGGTACTCGCTCTGGGAGTTCCAGGTATACGGCACCTGATTTGCCTCAAGCGCGCCTGTTGCGGGAGCGCGAATCGTAGTCCGGGCAACGGCGCGGGCGGGGCACAGTCCCCGCCCGCGCCGTCGTGGCTGTCGGCTACGAGGCGCCCGGCTGTACCAGGCCGCACTCGTACGCGAACACCACCGCCTGTACCCGGTCGCGCAGGTGCAGCTTGGCGAGGATCCGGGTCACGTGGGTCTTCACGGTCGGCTCGCTGAGGAACAGCGCCCGGGCGATCTCGGCGTTGGAGCCGCCCCGGGCGATCAGGCCGAGTACCTCCAACTCGCGCGCGGTCAGCTCGTCCAGCCCGGTCGGGCGGGCCGAGTCGGGGCGCGGCCGGCGTACGTACTCCTCGATCATGCGCCGGGTGATCTCGGGCGCCAGGAGCGCTTCGCCGGCCGCGACGGTACGGATGGCGCCGGCCAGTTCCCGTGGCGGTGCGCTCTTCAGCAGGAAGCCGCTCGCGCCCGCGCGCAGCGCCGCGTAGACGTACTCGTCGTGGTCGAAGGTGGTGAGCATGAGTACCCGCGCCCGGCTGCGCCCGTCGGCGAGCAGTCGCCGGGTGGCCGCGATGCCGTCCAGTTTCGGCATCCGGATGTCCATCACCACCACATCCGGGTCACCGGTGAGCGCGGCATCGACGGCCTCGGCTCCGTCGGCCGCCTCGCCGACCACCTCGATGTCCTCCTGCCCGTCGAGGATCGAGCGGAATCCGCCGCGTACCAACGCCTGGTCGTCGACCAGCAGCACCCGGATCATCGCGGCGCGTCCGTCAGCGGCAGCCCGACCCGCACCGCGAAGCCACCGTCGGCGCCGGGCTGGGCGCTGAGCGTGCCGCCGTAGAGCCCGACCCGTTCGCGCATCCCGATCAGCCCGTGCCCGGTACCGCCGCCACTCGCGCCCCGGCCGTCGTCGAGTACCTCCAGCGTCACCACGGTTTCGTTGTAGCACAGGCGAACCTGGGCGCGTGCCGGACCGGCGTGCTTCAGCGCGTTGGTGAGCGCCTCCTGGGCCACCCGGTAGATGGTGAGCTCCACGCCGGGCGGCAGCGGGCGGGCCGGCCCGGACGTCTCCAGCGTCACCGGCAGCCCGATCTCGCTCATGTGCGCCACCAGTTCGCCGAGCTGGGCGGTACCCGGCTGCGGGCGCAGGGCCAGTTGCGCCGCCGATCCGCGCAGCAGCTCCAGCATCCGGCCCAACTCGGCCACCGCCTGCCGGCCCGTCTCCTGTACCGAGCGCAGCGGAGCCCGTGCCCCATCCGGGTTGCGGTCCAACAGATCCTCGGCCGCGCCGGCCTGTACCACCATCACGCTCACGCAGTGCGCCACGATGTCGTGCAGTTCCCGGGCGATCCGGGCGCGTTCGTCGGCGACGGCCACCCGGATCGATTCATCGCGCTCCGACTCCAGTTGCCGCGCAAGGGCGGTGGCCGCTTCGTGGTTCTGTGCCCGGCGGCGCAGTACCCGTCCGGTGACCGCGCAGATCAGGTACGGCAGGAAGCTGATCGGGATGTTGGGCGTGCTGTGGATGGAGGGTACCCGCAGCCAGATGGTGACCACCGCGGCGCCGGTCACCAGGATCCCCGCCCAGCCCCTGCGGGTGCCCGAATACCGGGCCACCGAGTAGGTGGCGATGAGCAGTGGCAGGAAGTCGCCCCAGATCTGGATGGTGATCAGGCCGAACAGCTGCGGTCCGGCGGTGGCCGCGGCGACCACGAGCGCGGTGAGCAGTGGTGCGCGGCGGCGCAGCGCGAGCGCCGAAGTGGCCACCGCGGTCACCAGCGCACCGGCCGGCTCGGAGCCGTAGTGCTGCGCCTGCTCGATGTTGAAGCGCAGGTCCAACTGGGCGAACACGGTCAGTACCAGGGCCAGTGCCCCGTCCCGGACCAGGTCGGTCTGCCGCCGGTCGCCTGTTGTGCCTGCCATGCGGTGACGGTACCCGCCGCGTCCGCGCCCGGCCGTCATCCGTTGGCAGCATCGGCATCCATCGCGGGTATCGGTTGACCGGCGACGCAGTCGACCGCCGGATCATCCTCGGCGCGACCCGGGCCGGACGACGCCGGGCGCGCCGGCCGGGAGGCTGATCTGGCTGGACCGCACCATCGGGGCGCGGCGGCAGGTGGAGGAGTGTCATGACTGTCAACCGGGTACGCCTGGCCGGCTGGGCGCTGATCGTCGGCACGGTGATTTCGACCGTCGGGTACCTCTTGGCCAACGCGCTGGCGACCGGGGCCGGCGACGCCAAGTACACCGACCCGAAGTGGGCGCTGTTCAACGGAATTGCCATCGGTGGCGACATCGTCGCGGTACTCGGGCTGCCGGCGATCCTTGCCGCACACGGCCGCCGGGCCGTCCGACTGACCAACATCGGCTACGTCGGCATCTTCGCGGCACTGGTAATGCTCAACATCTCCGAGGGCTGCGTTGAGGCGTTCATCAAGCCCTACCTCGTCAACCACGGGGGCATCCCGGCGAATACGCCGTTCGGCTTCAACGTGTTCGAGACGATCGCACTCGTCGTTCTGTTGGTGGGCCTCATCTGTCTGGGCATCGCGGTACTGCGGGCGAAGGTGTTCCCGTGGTTTGTGGGGGTGTTGTTCATCGTCTCGCCGTTCGTCGCCTTCGTCGGGCTGCCCGGCGGCTGGGCCCTCGTCAGCGACTACCTGGCCTTCGCGGCACTGTTCACGGTCGGACTTCTGGTGGTACGCCGGGCTTCCACGGTGGTCACCGAGGCCGAGCCGGTCGCGCTGGTCGCTGCCTGACAACCAAATCAGTGGGTACCCCCGGCGCCCGTCCGCCGGGGGATCCCCGTTGTCCGGTCCTGTCACACTGGCGTACATGAATGTCCGGCGGCTCGCCGCGATCGACATGTACGGCGCCCGGGGTACCTTGCGGCGCAGGCGAATCATCGTGGCCGAGTTCGTCCTCGGCGTACCCGTGATGGTGGCATTCGGCGCCATCCTGTTGCCAAATGCGAACAACTGGACGGCCCGGGTACTGGCTCTGTGGATTATCGGCGCCGGACTCAACTACGCACCACTGACCGGGTACGCCATAGCTCTCAGTCGCCCCGGCGCGCTGGATCGTGAGCTGGCCGGCGTCGACACCAACCGTGAGCTGCGCCGGTACGCAATCCGCCAACTCTGGATCCTGCTCCCGCTGTCCCTTGTCGTCATCGCCCTCCGCGACACCTTGAAGCGCGCCTAACTCTCTGCCCGGCTGCTCGCTCTCGTGCTGCGCCGCGACGAGGCGCTGGTTCGCGAACTCCTGCCGGTCCTGATCCCATGGGCCCACTTCCTGCCGGCCAAAGAGATTCAGCAGCTGGCCGACGAGTTCGTCGTGACTGCCACGGCCGCTGCCGACCTGGACAACTGGTCGTCGGTGTCGCAGCTGTTGACCGAGTGGCGACACACGGCCGAGATCTACTCCGACCCCGAGTTGCACGCGGCGCTGACCACCCGCCGGCGACAGACCGACGCGCGCAAGCGCGGCGCGCCCAACAAAGCAGCGCGCGGCTAGGCGAAGAGGTGGGGGCGGATGTCGTCGCCCCGGGCCGCGATCTCGGCCAGTTCGTAGAGGAAGTTGAACATCTGCAAATCCACGCCCATGCCGGGGGCGACGCGCATGCCGCTCGACCGGAGCGCCATCAGGTAGCCGAGCAGCCGGTGTACCAGGTCGTCGGCGGCCTGCTGCAGGGTTTCGCCGTAGCCGTGGCAGACGTCGCCGAGGCGTAGCCGCAGCCGGCCGCCGGTCTGGATCAAGGTCAACGGAGGTTGGTACGTGGGGGGCACGCAGGTCATTGTGCCTGCGTACGGCCCCTATTCCTAGAGTGGCCGGCGGCTACTGCCGGGCCATGGCCACCCGCATCCGCTCCTCGGCCGTGATGAGGTGGTCGCTGTCAGCGGCTGCGTCGGCGAGGTCGATCTGTACCCAGTCGATCCGGCCGGTGAAGTGGCTCGTGTCGGCGCGGTAGTCGTCGCTGACCGGGGTCGCGCTGTCGCTGCCGACGTCGGTGGTCTCGTCGCCGGAGAACAGCATCGGCTCGGTGGCGTCGATCCGCCCCTCGGCAGTGCGGTTGCCGTCCACGAAAAGCGTTGCGGTACCGCCCTTGCCGAGCCCGCCGCCGTCGTACCCGAACTCCATCCGGAGCTGGTGCTCGCCGGCCGGTACCCGCTCGGTGCCGGTGACCTTGAAGTGGCGAAGCCCGAAAAGGTTGTAGCAGTACGCCGGCCGGCCGTCGCCGGTCAGGTAGAGGCTCCAGCCGCCGAAGGCGCCGCCCTGGGCGACGATGACCCCACTCCCGCCGGCCTCGGGTACCCGCACCTGGGCGGTGACCGCGTGCGACTTGTTCTTGATCACGATGATCGAGTTCTCGGTGAGTCGGGTCATGCCACCGAACAGCGTCTGCGACTGCCCGCTGACAAGCTGTGGCCGGCCGGCCAGGTCGGCGTTGAACCGCTCCACCCGCCGGTCGTCCAGCGGCAGAACCTGGTAGCGCGCGGCTTCGATGAGGAACAGTCGCTGCAGCTCCCGAAGCTTGTCCGGGTTCTGCCCGGCGAGGTCGTGCGCCTGGGTCCAGTCGCCCGGCGCGTACAGCTCCCACACGTCGTCGTCGTACGCGGGCAGGTCGCCGCTCATCACCCACGGCGTGCTGTGCCGGGTGACCGCGGTCCAGCCCTTGTGGTAGATGCCGCGGTTGACGAACATCTCGAAGTACTGCGTCTGGTGGCGCTCGGGCGCGTTCGCGTCGTCGAACGAGTACGCCATGCTCACCCCGTGCAGCGGCATCTGCTGGACGCCGTGCACGAACGTCGGCTGGGGTAGGTGTGCGATGTCGAGCACCGTGGCGGCGACGTCGATGACGTGGTGGAACTGCTGGACCGTACCTCGCCTTTGGCGCGGATGCCGGCGGGCCAGTGCACGATGGTGCCGTTTCGGGTACCGCCCCAGTGCGAGGCGACCTGCTTCGTCCACTGGTACGGCGTGTCCATCGCGTGCGCCCAGCCGACCGCGTAGTGGTTGTACGCCTCGGGGGTACCGAACTTGTCGATCCGCGCGGCCATGAACTCCGGTGTCTCCAAGGCGGCTGCGCCGTTGAGGCTGAGCAGTTCGTTGAAGGTACCGTTCACGGTGCCCTCGGCCGACGCGCCGTTGTCCCCGACGATGTAGTACACCAGCGTGTTGTCGAGTACGCCCAACTCCGCGAGGGTGTCGACGAGCCGGCCGACGTGGTGGTCGGTGTGCTCCAGGAAGCCGGCGTAGACCTCCATCTGCCGCGCCAGTACGGGTTTCAACTCCTCGGGCATGTCGGTCCAGGCCGGAATCTCAGCGGGCCGGGCGGTCAGTACCGCGTCGGCCGGGACGACGCCCAGCTCCTTCTGTCGCGCGAAAGTACGCTCCCGCAACGCATCCCAGCCGTCGTCGAACGCGCCCCGGTACCGGTCGGACCACTCGACGGGTACGTGGTGCGGAGCGTGCGTCGCGCCAGGCGCGTAGTACATGAAGAACGGCTTGCCAGCCATGAGTGCGGTCTGCTGGCGTACCCAGTTGATTGCCTGGTCTGTCATGTCTTCGGTGAAGTGGTAGCCCTGCTCGGGGGTGCGATCCGGCTCGACCGGCATGGTCCCGTTGTAGATTGCCGGCGCGTACTGGTTGGTCTCGCCGCCGAGGAAGCCGTAGAAGTGCTCGAAGCCACCGCCGCCGGACGGCCAGCTGTCGAACGGCCCCATCGGACTCGTCTGCCACACCGGTACCTCGTGGCACTTGCCGAACTGAGCCGTCGAGTACCCGTTGAGTTTGAGAACCTCGGCCAGCGGTGCGGCCGAGTTCGGCCGGATCGAGGTGTACCCCGGCTGCGAGGTGGCGATTTCGGTGATGCCACCCATCCCCACCGAGTGGTGGTTGCGCCCCGTCAGCATCGCCTGCCGGGTCGGCGAGCAGAGCGCCGTGGTGTGGAACCTGGTGTACCGCAACCCATTCGCCGCGAGACGGTCGGCGGTCGGCATCCTCGCCGGACCACCAAACGTCGCTCCGGCACCGAATCCGACATCGTCGAGGAGTACGACCAGCACGTTCGGCGCACCCGCCGGTGGTCGCAGCGGAACGATCGGCGCGAAGACCGCGTCCTCGTCCTTCGCGTCGTAGCTGAGCAGCCCGGCATATGCCCGGTCCGGAATCGGCAGCGAACCACGCTCGACGTCATCTCGGCCAGTCGTCATCGCACGTCCTTGCTTCGCGTTCCGGCGCGGCGCCGTCACACGCAACGGCGAAACCCAACAACCGCACGGTACGCAGCGGCGCACCCTGCTCGCCTGCAAACCGGCAACCCCACCGGCCCCGTACGCCGAGCTACTTCACTTGCCCCCCAACAGCTCCAGCAGTACAGGTCGCGGTGACGGCCACGGTGGCGTACGGCATCGGGAAGCTGCCACCCAGCGCGTCGACCGCGGCGCCGACATCGGCAAGTACCTCCGCGATTTTGTCCGTCGGGAGTTGGGTCAGCGAGCCCTGGGTGGGCAGCAGGTCCAGCCATTCGTCCCGGGTGTAGGTCTGCGCCCAGTCGAACCGCCACTGCTCCGGCTCGCTGAAGCCACCCGCCTCGCGAATCCCGTTGGCCGCCTTGCCGAACAAGGGCTGGTACCCGTCCAGCGGCGACCGCTTCGACTGGAGGTTGAACGGCGAGTCGGGCACCACCCGGTGGTACGCGGCGGCGAACGCGTCTGCCACGGCGGGCGGGGGCTGGCCGACGTTCCAGAAAACGGCGAGCCGGCCGTCGGGGCGCAGTACCTGCGCCGCCTTCGCCGCTCCCGCGATCGGATCCACCCAGTGCCAGGCCGTCCCGGCGATCACCGCGTCGAAGGTACGACCGGCCGGATCCCAGGCCTCGAACGTCGCCACCTCGACCGCGACGCCGCTGCGCCGGGCGAAGTCGGCCATCCGCTCGTCCGGCTCGACGCCCAGCACCCTGGCGCCGGCGGCGTGGAACTGCCGCGCCTCGATGCCCGTACCCACACCGACATCCACCACGTCGAGCCCCGGACTGGCGGCGATGATGCGCTCCACCAATGCTTCCGGGTACCGCGGCCGGGTCCGGTCGTAGCGCTCGGCGTCGGAGCCGAACGCCTCGGCCATCTTTCGGTGTTGGTGGGGCTGAGGCTCGGCCGGCCGTATAGTGGGCATGTGCCCACCATAGTGGGCAAGCGCCCACTCGACAATCCGCCGGCCCGCCCGAAGGGTCGCCAGAGAGGATCCAGCGTGCCGACCGGGATTGCCATGCGCGACCCGCGCGAGCAGCTGTTCGACGCGGCCGAGCGGATCCTGTTGCGGGCCGGGCCGAACGCGCTCACCAGCCGCGCCGTCACCACCGAGGCGGGCTGCGCCAAGGGGGTACTGCACCGGCACTTCGACGACTTCGACGCGTTCCTCGCCGAGCTGGTACTCGATCGCATCGGCCGGATCGAGGTTCAGGCCACCGCACTGCGCGAGTCTGCCGGTACGGGCACCGTCGCCGGCAACCTCAGCGCCGCTCTGAGCACCGTGTTCGAGTCGGTCGCGGTGGCGATCGTCGGCCTCGTCACCTTCCGGGACGACCTGCGCGCCCGGCTGCGCCAGACCACCCCGCACGGCGTTCCGGTACTGACGCAGGCCGGGGCGATGATCGCTGGGTACCTCGACGCGGAGCGTGACCTGGGTCGCATCGCGGCAGATGCCGACGTGGAAACCCTTGCGCTGACCCTGATCGGGGCCGGGCACCTGCTGTTCGCCGGCCGGCACGGTACCCCGCCGGAGACCGGAGCCGTCGACAAGGTTGTCACCTCGGTCCTCGCCGGTGTCGCCGGATAACCGTTGCTGCAGTGCGGCTCAGTGCCCGGGTTCGGTCAGCCACGCGGCGATGTCCGCGACCACCGCCGGGTCCACGTGCTGCGCGGGCTCGTACTCGGCCGGCGTACTCGGTCCGTGGCCGGGGAAGAACAGGTGGTTGTCGGCGTCGTACACGCGGACGGTGACGTCCGGCCGGTGGTTCAGGCTCGCGGTCCACAGCGCCAGGTCGTCGGCGACGGTCACCTGGTAGTCGCGACCGCCCTGGAGGATCAGGATCGGCCGTCGCACAGCGGTTGCGGTCGCCACCGGGTCGTAGTCGCGGACATCCATCCAGTACGCGGCCGGTACGCCGAACGGGAGTTCACTGGCGGGGGTAGCCGATGTCGCTCGCTCGACCGCCTCCGCCTGACGGGTCATCGCGTCGATCACCGGCAGGGCGGCCGCGGCCGTGGCGGGATCGAGGGCGGCGATGTAGCGGACCTGGCGGACCGCGGCCCAGTGCAGCGGCTGCGCGCCGGCCGCGAGCAGGATCAGCCCAGCGACGGCGGGCTCGGCGGCGGCGACCCGGGGTGCGACGGTACCGCCGAGGCTGTGGCCGAGAACGAAGACGCGGGCCGGATCGACGGCCGGATGCTCGCGCAGCAGCCCGACGGCGGCGAGTGCGGCGGGCAGGTACTCGTCGGCGAGGGTGAAGTCGTCGACGTTGGCGAGCGCCTCCCGGTGGGCGAAGGTGACCTTGTCGAAGCGCAGTACCGCGATACCGACTTGGGCCAGTCCCCAGGCGAGGTCCTTGAACGGTTTGTTGTGCCCGATGGTCTCATCGCGATCCTGCGGTCCGGATCCGGCCAGCAGTACGACCGCGGTGTACGGTGCGCCGCGCCGGGGCAGGCTGAGGGTGCCCGGTACGGCCAGCGCCCCGGTACCGACGGTGACCTCGACCTCCTCGAACGATGCCGGGTCGACCGAGGCGGGTGTTTGCCAGGCGGCGGCTTCGGCGGCGTCCGGTGCCAACTGGAGGCCGGTCAGCCCGCTGTCCTCGATGAGCGACAACACCAGCGTGAGTGCGCCACGTTCGAAGGTGAGCGGTATGCGTACGACGCGAGCGCCGCCGACCGCCTGCTCGGCCACCGCAGCACCGGTCGCGGTCAGCGGGCCGAGCCGCTCGACCTCTGCCGACCAGGCGGCGCGCAGGGCCTCAGCGGAGACCAGCGGGCGCAGCGCCTCGGCGAACATCTCCCGGATCGCGGTGAAGTCGCCGGCCTGGGCCAGCGTCAGTACGGTCGTCGCCGCCGCGGTCGGTTCCACAATCGCTCCCACTCCTGGTACGGGTGGCTGGCTCGGGCACCCGTCACCGGGTGAGTTCACGGTACGCAGCAAGTACCGCCGCCGTGTAGTCGACCAGGTCCGTCGCTGCTGGGGCGGGGGTGGCGGGAGCGATACCGCGGATCCGGTCACTCTCCCGGATCGTGGCGACCGCCTTGGCCAGCGCCTGCTGCTCGGATACGAATGTCTGGACCTCGGCGGCCAGTCGCCGCAACTGTTCTCGCCGTTGGGTGATCTCGGCGTCGAGGCCACTGATCTCGACGTCGAGGCTGGTGATCCGGTCAGCCAGTTCAACAGCGGGAGACGTACTGGCGGGCACCCCCACCCTTGCCGACGTCAGCCGCGTCCGCAGCTCACGGGCAGCGTCGCGCTGGCCCAGCAGCATGGTCAACTCCCAGAGGTGGCGGACCAGAACCGGACTCGGTTCGTCGAGATCCACATAGGTACGAAGCTGCGGCCACGATCCGGCGACAGCGCGAACCGAGTCGGCGGCGCCGTCCAACGCGCTGCGATCGTCCTGGTGGGTGAGCACCTGGTAGCCGTTGACCCATTGCTTTGCCATCCGCTTATACCGGCGCCCCGCCAGCCAGAGGGCGGTCCCGACCCCTACGGCACCGACCGCCAGCCCTATCCAGCCTTCGGCCGCGGCGCCCGCGGCGTTGGTTGCGATTGTTGCCGCCACTCCGGTCACCGCTGAAGCCACACTGCCCACCCAGGCGAACACCGCGGCACCCGACCGTGGCGTGTGCCGGGCCGCCTCGGGTGTCACGGTTTCCGTGATGCCGCCAGGCTCCCGGAGACGGATCTCCGGGAGCGGGGTGATCCGGGTGATCGGGCCGATCGTGTGATGCTCGGCGGTGCCCAACACGTCCGGCGCCAGTACCGACACCATCGTCGTGTGCTCGCTCACGGTCAGCCAGAGGTGCTCGGGGGCGCGGCCACCCGGCCGGGCAACGATCGTCATAGCAATCAATGATGGCGGATGGGCGCGACAGCGGCGCCCGGCACAGCGACGATCTGGTACGTGGCAGCAATGTCGAAACCTTCGCCGTCCCCGCCGCTGATCACGATCGTGTGATCCCCGGGTGGCAGACCGTCGAGCAGCTTCCACATGCCCCAGACGGTCGCCGTGACGGTACGCGTGCCACCGGTGACCGGGTTGTTCCGGACCCCGCTGACTGTGAACGGTGCGCCCGTCGTGACGGTGTCGAGCGGTACCGGGGTGCCGTCCACAGAGAGTTCGCCGTAGGCGTGCGGCAGGTCGATCGGCTCGGCCCGGTGCGCGGGGTACTGCCACATGTTGAAGGCAGGCAGGAAGATGCGGCGACCGGCAGGAATGGTGCAGTGGCGTTCGACCGTCCCGCCGAAAGTACCGGCGAGAAACCAAACGTCGTCCGGCTGGCGCAATCCCGCGTGTGCGCCCGTGGTATC
Organism: uncultured Actinomycetota bacterium; assembly: GCA_963850915.1. Taxonomy (GTDB): domain Bacteria; phylum Actinomycetota; class Actinomycetes; order Mycobacteriales; family Micromonosporaceae; genus CAVTWH01. Next base: position 70,451 of record CAWKND010000011.1, on the reverse strand, counting down.
CGCGATTGGGCTCTCGTCTACGCCGATGCTCGCGGCCCAGCGAACCCAGCGCGCCGCCAGACCCTCCGCGGAGTCTTCGTTGTACGGCAGCGGCGCGGGTGGTTGGGTGCCGCCGAGGAGTCTCGAGATGATCGACATGACGCAGCACCATACGGCCCGTCTTCCGGATGCGCCATGGACCGCACGGATTTGGGATCCGCATCTGCGACGTCCGTGATTTGGGTGCGCCCGGCAGGATTCGAACCTGCGACCTTCGGATTAGAAGTCCGTCGCTCTATCCGCTGAGCTACGGGCGCGTCGTTGGAGAGGGTACCGCCCGGCTCCGGCCCCCTCTCGATCATTTTGTCCGTGGTTTGGGGACATACAAGGTTCTTGTTCGCCAACTGGACAAGAGGACTTCTCATCTTCCTGACTAGCAAGTAAGTTTTCGCTCGTGCGGGTGACGAGCGCCACTGTCCTTCCTGTTCTCGTGTCGGTGAGTGACCCCGGCTACCAGGACGCCCACGTGCTGGACGGTTACCTGGACGACGTGGCGGTCGCGTACACGGTCGGGCCGCCGTACGGCGATCGGCTGCTGACCTGGGAAGACCTCGACCGGCTCGACATGTCGCGGCGGGAGTTGCGGCGTGCCGCGGCCGATCAGCTGGACGGGATGCTCGACCACGTGCGGGTACACGGACAGCCACCGGCACTGATGCTTTCCTTCGACGGGCTGGAGTCCAGCCTGCTGCTTTCTGAGCTGTTCTGGGACGAGTTGGCCGACTCGGTACCAGGTGATCTTGTCATTGGGGTTCCGGCGCGGGACGTCGTGATCATCACCGGGTCGCGGTCGCGGGCCGGGCTGGAGAAGGCCCGGCGCGCCGTTGACCGGGTCTTCTTCGCCAAGGGTGAGCACCTGCTCCTGCCCGACCTCGTGGTCTGGCGGGACGGCGAGTGGGAGCCCTTCGGCTGAACTTGGCCCGGTCAGGCCGGCAGGTAGGCGGTCAGCCAGCGGTCGAGCTCGGCGAAGACCTGCTCGCGTACCGGCGGCGCGGACAGCGTGAGGTCGTGCAGCCCGCCGTCGAAGCGCACGATCGTCACGTGCGTACCCAGCCCGGAGGAGTACCGGGCGATGTGCTCGACGTCCAGCACGGCATCGGCGGTGCGCGCGTCCTCGCTCCACTTGCTGCTCTTGTAGCTGCGCAGTGACGCGCCGACCAGGATCGGTACCGGGATCGCCAGGCCGGCCTGCAGCCGCGCCTGCGCCTGGCGTACCGCGCCGATCCAGCCCATCCGCGCCGGGAAGCCCTCGATCGGTTTCCACGCCACGTCGAAGCTCCACTCGCCCAGGTGGTCGACGTGCAGGCTGCGGCCGTAGGTACCGCCGCTCATCACGATCTTGCCGAGTGGCCGTACCCGACCGATCGCGGAAATCGCCGGCGCGGCCGTGGTCCGGGTCAGTTTGGGCAGGTTGAACTCGAAGAACGGGCTGTTCAGGAAGATTCCGTCGACGATCCCGTCGTCCCGCCGGGCGTGCGCCCACAGGCTGGTGATCAGGCCGCCGGTCGAGTGCGCGCTGATCACCAGGTGGTCGTGGTCGCGCTCGGCGCGGATGATCTTCGCGGCCGCGTCCAGCTCGACGAAGTAGTCGGTGATCTTCGAGATGTAGTTCGGCGTCTGGTTCGGGAGCAGACTGCGGCCGTACTTACGAAGATCAAGAGCGTAGAAGTCGTAGCCCCGCTCGATCCAGAAGTCGGCCTGGTGGGTCTGGAAAAAATAGTCGTTGTACCCGTGGACATAGAGCACCGCCCGGCCGGTCGGGCGCTCGGCGAACCGGCTCACGAGCGTGGCCACCACCGGCCCCTCGTTGTCGCTACCCAGCTCAATGGTGCGACGCCGGTAGGGCTCGCCGAGTACGTCGATCTCCATGTCCACATCGCCGAGGCTACCGGCAGGTACTCCCTGCGTACCACATCTGTTCGTCCTGTTGCCGGTTGTCCACAACCACCCTCGCTATCCACAGAAGGGCGGGGATCGGGTGGCCGGGTGGTCGCCCCAGCGGCCAGGCTCGGCGTCGAGTCGACTCGGTCCACAACAAATCACGAGGGTACGAGGAGTGGCGATGTTCGATACGCCTATAACGATGGTCGGCAATGTACTCACCGCGCCACAGTGGCGGCGCACCGCGCAGACCGGCACGTTCATGGTCACCTTCCGGGTCGCGGCGACCTCCCGCAAGTTCGTCAAGGAGCGCGACGCCTGGGTCGACGGGGACTCGCTGCGGGTACGCGTCACCTGCTGGCGGCGGCTGGCCGAGAACGTCTCGGTCTCCGTGCAGCTCGGCGATCCGGTGATCGTGCACGGCCGGCTCTACACCCGGGACTGGGTCGACAGCGAGGGCCAGCGGCGTACCTCCTTCGAACTGGAGGCGCTGGCGGTCGGCTTCGACCTGGCCCGGGGTGTGGGCAAGTTCGCCCGCCGCAAGATCGCCGGGGGTACCGACATGATCGAGGGTACGGCCAGCGACGCCCGCGTCGGTGGCGAGTTGACCGAGCCGGTCGACGATCCCGGTCGCCCAGCCGACCTGCCCGCCGACAACGAACTCTTCGAGCCGTTCGACGCGGCGCTCTACGAAGAGTCCCGGGCGGGCCAACGCGACCCGTCCCTGCCCGACCCGTCCCTGCCGGACTCCGACTCCGAAGCTGACTCCGAATCTGAGGGGGATTCGGAGCTTGGATCCGGGCAGGGACTCGAGGACGACGCCCCGGAGTTGGTGGGAGCCGGCTCCGGTCGGGGTCGTCGGTCCCGCACGTAGTTCCCGCTCGCAGCCCCGCCCTGGGCGAATCGGGGTGGGGCTGCGACCCGGGACGGCGGCCAGGCAGGGCAGGCCGCACGGCCGGACGGGCAGCGAGCGGCAGCGGGCAGCCGGAAGCGGCGCAGCGGCGACAGCTCGCGGGAGCGGGCAGCCGCGCGGGCGGCAGGCGGCAAGCAGTGGGCAGGCCGGGGCGGCAGGCAGAGGCGCGGGCAGCGGGCCGGCACAGCGGCAGGTGCGGGAAGGGAAGCTCGGCGGGCCGGGTGCAGGAAGCTGCGGGCGTGTGCGAGGCTGGCCGACCGGACGCAGTTAGGACTGCGGGTGCGGAGTCGGGGTCGGGCGCCGACGCGGATTCGGCTGCGGATCGGGTGGCGTCGGCCCGGCTATTACCGGGTGTCGGGCGGTGCACGGGGAGGGGCGGGAGTGGGTACGGGGCGGAGAGCGGTGGCGCTCGCGGCGGCCAACGCCGGTGGGCTACTCGCGGGTGCGGTGCTCGATCGAGTGCTGGGCGACCCGCGGCGGTACCACCCGGTGGCCGGGTTCGGTCGGGCGGCCGGTGCGTGGGAGCGCCGGGTCTACCGATCCGACCTGCGCTCCGGTGCGCTGTTCACGGGCGTGGCGGTCGGTGCTCCGGTAGTCCTCGGGACTGTTGCGCTGCTGGCGACCCGGCGGCATCCGTGGCTGCGGGCCGGGCTGACGGCGGGGGCGACCTGGGCGGTACTCGGCGGGACGTCACTGCGCCGGGAGGCTCGGGCGATGGCGGATTCGCTGGCAGGCCAGGATCTGGACGCGGCCCGGGATCGACTGCCGCACCTGTGTGGCCGGGACCCGAGTGGGCTGGGCACCCCCGAGCTGGCCCGAGCCACGGTCGAGTCGGTGGCGGAGAACAGCTCCGACGCGGAGGTGGCTCCACTGTTCTGGGGCGCCGCCGCGGGACTGCCCGGACTGCTCGGCTACCGGGCGGTCAACACGCTGGACGCCATGGTGGGGCACCGTTCGCCGCGGTACCACCGCTTCGGTACCCCCGCCGCCCGCCTCGATGACCTCGCCAACCTGCTCCCGGCACGGGCAACCGCGGCGCTGACCGTGCTGTCCGCGCCGGTGGTCGGCGGGAGTCGACGGCAGGCGCTACGCAGCTGGCTGCGCGACGGCCGGCAGCATCCCAGCCCCAACTCCGGTCAGTGTGAGGCGGCCGCGGCCGGCGCTCTCGGGGTACGGCTGGGCGGGCGCAACGTCTACCACGGCCGGGTCGAGGAGCGTCCCGCACTCGGTGACGGCCGACCGCCCGGGATCGACGACATCACGCCGCGCTGCCCGGCTCTCGGCCGTGGTCGGGTCGGCCGCCGTCGTGCTCGCGGTCGGACATGTCCTCGCCCGACCGCTGCGCGCCAAGGCTTTCCGCACGCTCCGCCATCGCGCCACGGCAGGCCGGGGGCGGGGATGAGCGGCGGGCTGCTGGTCGCGGGTACCGGCTCGGACGCCGGCAAGAGCATGCTCACCGCCGGCATCTGCCGATGGCTGCGCCGGCAGGGGGTACGGGTCGCGCCGTTCAAGGCACAGAACATGTCCAACAACTCGGTGGTGACCCCGGACGGCGGCGAGATCGGTCGGGCACAGGCGTTGCAGGCCCAGGCGTGCGGGCTGGAGCCGAGCGTGCGGTTCAACCCGGTGCTGTTGAAGCCGGGAAGCGACCAGCAGAGCCAGGTGGTGATCCGCGGACAGGCGGTCGGGCGGCTGGGTGCGGGCAACTTCCGCGAGCTACGGCCGATGCTCGCCGAGGCCGCCTTCGCCGAACTGGACGCGCTGCGCGCCGACTACCCCGTGGTGGTGTGCGAGGGTGCGGGCAGCCCTACCGAGATCAACCTGCGGGCCGGCGACTTCGTCAACATGGGGCTGGCCCGGCACGGCCAACTGCCCGTGATCGTGGTGGGTGACATCGACCGGGGCGGAGTCTTCGCCGCCTTCTTCGGTACCGTCGCGCTCCTCGACCGCGCCGACCAGGAGCTGCTCGCCGGCTTCGTGGTGAACAAGTTCCGGGGCGATGTCGGCCTGCTGCGACCCGGGCTGGACAGCCTCGAGCAGTTGACCGGCCGGCGCGCACTCGGCGTAGTGCCGTGGCATCCACAGCTGTGGCTGGACACCGAGGACTCACTCTCCAGTGTGGACGGCCGGCTGATCGGCCGGCCCGAGCCGCCGGTCGGCAAGCAGTGGCTCCGGGTCGCGGCGATCCGGCTACCGCGCATCTCCAACGCGACCGACCTGGAGGCGCTGGCCGCTGAGCCGGGCGTGGCGGTACGGCTGACCACCTCCCCGGCCGAACTGCACGACGTCGACCTGATCGTCATTCCCGGCTCCAAGTCGACTGTGGACGATCTGGAGTGGATGCGTACCAACGGTTTGGCTGATGCGGTGGTCGCGCATGCGCAGCAGGGCGGAGCCGTGCTCGGGATCTGCGGCGGCTACCAGATGCTCGGCCGGCGCATCCACGACACGGTGGAGAGCGGTCGGGGCAGCGTCGACGGGCTCGGCCTGCTGCCGGTCGAGGTCACCTTCGCACGGGAGAAGCGGCTGGCCCGGGTGGCTGGCACGGCGCTCGGCGAGCCGGTCAGCGGGTACGAGATCCATCACGGGTACGTCACCGCTGGCGACCCCGAGCCGCTGATCAGCACGGCGGACGGGAGCGAAGGGGCGGTCTGTGGCGCCGTCGCGGGTACCCACTGGCACGGCGCCTTCGAGTCCAACGGTTTCCGCCGGGCCTACCTGCGCCGTGTCGCCGATACGGCCGGCCGGGACTTCGAGCCGGCCCCGGACACCGACTTCGGGCAGCGTCGCGAGGACCTCCTCGACCTGCTGGCCGACCTGGTCGCCGAGCACCTGGACACGGTGGCGCTGCGTGACCTGGTGGACTCCGGAGCGCCGCGCGGCCTGCCGTTCATCCCGCCCGGAGCGCCAGTGTGAAGACGGAGAGCTACGCGGAGTTGGCGCGGCGGGTACTCGACGGGCCGGCGCGGTTGGGGACGGTACGGGTGGTGGCCGTGGACGGGGGTACCGGCTCGGGCAAGAGCACTTTCGCCGTCCGGCTGGAGCGGGCGCTGCGCGAACGGGGTGCGCGCGTGGCGACCGTGCACACCGACGACCTGCTAGACGGGTGGGACGACCAGTTCACCTTCTGGCACCGGCTGGAGTCGACGGTACTCGAACCACTCGGGCGCGGGGAGCCGGCGCGGTACCCGGTCTACGACTGGTACGCCCGGGGGTTCACCACGGAGCGGGAAGTGGAGGTACCCGACGTGCTGCTGCTGGATGGGGTGAGCACTGCCCGGCAGGGGGCGGCGGGGCTGCGTACTCTCACGATTTTCCTTGATCTTGATCCGGAGCTCCGGCTGCGCCGGGCGCTCGCCCGCGACGGTGGCTACGGCATCGAAGCCGAACTGCGCCGCTGGCAGGAGCGCGAGCTGGCCTGGTTCGCCCAAGATCGGCCGGAGACCCGCGCCGACCTGGTGGTGGACGCCCTTGCCGATGTGGGGCACCATCCGGAGGAGGAGTACCACCGTCAGGAGGCAGCTCGTGGATGAGACCACTCCGGCCAGGCGCCGGATCACGCTCACCGGAATCAGCTCGCGCGCCTGGGAGCATCCGGCCGACAAGGGGGCACTGACGGCGCTGCGCGAACTGCGTGGCTTCGACGAGGTGCTCAAAATGCTCTCCTCGCTGTGGAACGAGCGCGCCTGGCGCCTGGAATACCTGGGCAGCGCGATCCGTGTCGACCACCGCCAGCACCCCCGGGTACACCGGCTCTTCGCCGAGGCCGCGGCGACCCTGGACATCGCCGAGCTGCCCGAGCTCTTCGTGCAGTTCTCGCCGGAACTCAACGCCGGCTGCGTCGGGATGGCCAAGCCGTTCATCGTGGTCAACAGCCGCATGGTGGAGCTGTTCGACGACGAGGAGCTGCGCTACGTGCTCGGCCACGAACTCGGCCACCTGGTCAGCGGGCACGCCGTCTACCGAACGATGATGCTGGTACTGACCCGGCTCGCCACCAGCATGGCCTGGCTGCCGATCGGCTCGATGGCGCTGCGTGGGCTGATCGTGGCGCTCTACGAGTGGTGGCGCAAGGCCGAACTGTCGGCCGACCGGGCCGGCCTGCTCGCCGGGCAGGACCCGGCCGCTGCGCTGCGCGCGCACATGAAGCTGGCCGGCGGCGGTGACCTCGCCGAGATCGACACCACCGCGTTCCTCGAGCAGGCCGCCGACTACGACCGCGCGGGTGATCTGCGGGACAGCCTGATCAAGCTGCGGATGCTTGTCGGGATGACCCACCCGCTGCCGGTCGCCCGCTCGGCCGACCTGCGTAGGTGGACCGATTCCGGTGCGTACCAACAGATTCTCTCCGGCGACTACCCGCGCCGCGACGACGACCGTACCGCGTCGATGTCCACTGACGCCAAGGCGGCGGCCGAGGACTACCGGGAGACGTTCCGGCGCTCCCAGGATCCGCTCGTCAGCCTGCTCCGCAAGCTCGGCGACGGCGCCACCGGAGTCGGCGACTGGGTCGGCTCCGGCATGGGCTGGGTCCGCGACCGCGCCGCCGGCCGCGGTCAACGCCCGGCCGGCGAAGACTCCGCAACGGGTACCGGCGGCGGGAGCGACAACAACAGCGGCAGCAGCAGCGGTCCCGACGATCCGTGGGGCGCCGCCTCCGACGGACCGGCCCCGCCCCGACGCTGAGCGATACGGCCCGGCCCGGCGCGGCCGCGCCTGCCCCGGTGCGGCGGCGGCCTGCCTGGCCCGGCCCGACGCGGCGACTGCAGGTCGTCCGGCGCAGGGGCGGGTCATCTGGCGCAGCGGCAGGTCGTCCGGCGCAGGGGCGGGCGGGTCGTCCGGCGCAGCGGCAGGTCGTCCGGCGCAGGGGCGGGTCGTCTGGCGCAGGGGCGGGTCGTCCGGCGCAGGGGGTCGTTAGGCACAGGGGTGTCGTTAGGCGCAGGGGCGGATCGTCAGGCACAGGGGTGGGCAGGCGGTTGCGGTAAGGCGCGCTTAGCATGGCGCCCATGACCGAAGCAGAGCTGCGCGGTGCCCTCGACACGATCATGCCGGGCGTGATCCGCGACCTCACCGAACTGGTACGCATCCCCGGAATCGCCTTCGACGGCTTCGACCACAGCCAGGTCGAGCGCTCTGCCGAGGCGGTGGCCACCCTGCTGCGCGAGGCCGGCATGCCGGATGTACGCATCGTGCGGGCCGGTGGGCAGCCCGCGGTCATCGGGCGCCGGCCGGCTCCGCCGGGGGCGCCGACCGTACTCCTCTACGCCCACCACGACGTGCAGCCGATCGGCGACGCGGAGCAGTGGCAGACCCCGCCGTTCGAGGCCACCGAGCGCAACGGTCGGCTGTACGGACGCGGTACCGCCGACGACAAGGCCGGCGTGATGGCGCACATCGCGGCGCTGCGGGCGTACGGGGACACGCTGCCGGTCGGGCTGGTGATCTTCGTGGAGGGCGAGGAGGAGTTCGGCTCCGGCAGCCTGGAGACCCTGCTCCGGGAGTACCGGGAAGACCTGGCCGCGGACGTCGTGGTGATCGCCGACTCGGGCAACTGGGACGTGGGAGTACCCGCCCTCACCACCTCACTGCGCGGCATCGTCAACCTGTTCGTGGACGTACGCACCCTCGACCACGCGGTGCACAGCGGCCAGTTCGGCGGCGCCGTCCCGGACGCGCTCATCTCGCTCAGCCGACTGATCGCGTCGCTGCACGACGACGCCGGTGACGTGGCGGTCGCCGGGCTGTTCAGTGGTCACGCAGCCGCGCTGGACTACCCGGTCGAGCGGTTCCGGGTGGAGGGCGGGCTGCTGGAGGGTACCCAGCTCATCGGTACCGGCCGGCTGGTCGAGCGGATGTGGACGAAGCCCTCGGTGTCGGTACTGGGCATCGACGCCCCGCCCTCGCACGGCGCTCCGAACGCACTGGTACCCAAGGCGCGCGCCAAGATCTCGGTACGCCTGGCACCCGGCGACGACCCGGCCAAGGCGTACGACGCGGTCAAGAGCCACCTGGAGTCGCACGCTCCCTGGGGTGCCGAGGTCACGGTCACCCTCGAGGAGAGCGGCGCCCCGTGCGTCATCCACGCCGAGGGCCCGATGTACGACGCTGCCCGTGCCGCATTCCGCTCCGCCTGGGACGGGGTCGACCCGGTCGACATCGGTATCGGTGGCTCGATCCCGTTCATCGCCACCTTCCAGGAGCTGTTCCCGGCAGCCGCGATCCTGGTGACCGGCGTGGAGGACCCGGACGCCCGCGCACACGGCCCGAACGAGAGCCTGCACCTGGGCGAGTTCGCCCGCGCCTGCCTCGCCGAAGCCCTGCTCCTGACCAACGTCGCCGCGGCCGCCGCCTAACTCGCGCCGGGAACGGAGTGCGCTGTGGCGCGCTTGGTAGACCCAGTGATGTTGGGGAAATGGCCGTCTCGTCGTCCATGATCACAACCATTTCCCCAACATCACCACCGGCATGGGCGCGGCGGGCGGCGCGGTCACCGTGGCGACGCTATGGCGACCCCGGGGGGTACGCGCGGCACGCGAGTCACAACGCGGGCGGATGTCGGGGGTACCTGACACGATGCCGGTATGCGCTTCGCGGAGCTTGCTGCCACCTCGGCTGCCGTGGCGGCCACCTCCCGCCGGCTGGCCAAGATCGACCTGCTGGCCAACGCGCTGCGGCAGTTGGCACCGGACGAGATCGAGGCGGGCGCTGCCTACCTCGCCGGCGAGCTGCGCCAGCGGCAGATCGGGGTGGGCTGGGCGGCGCTGCGGGAGCTGCCGCCAGCCGCTCCGGAGCCGACGCTCGGGGTTGCCGAGGTGGATGCCCGGCTGGCCGAGATGGGCGCGCAGAGCGGGGCCGGCTCGCAGGGGCGACGGCGGGAACTCGTGGCTGACCTGTTCGGCCGGGCCACCGTCGACGAACAGCGCATGCTGTCCGGGCTGATCTCCGGCGAGCTGCGCCAGGGTGCGCAGGCCGGGCTCCTGGTCGACGCGGTGGCCCGGGCGGCGGCACTGGACGTGGGGGCGGTACGCCGGGCGCTGCTGCTCGCGGGTGATCTGAAGACGGTCGCCCGGGCGGCGCTGACCGGTGGGGCGCCGGCGCTGGCCGAGTTCACCCTGCGGGTGGGGCGGCCACTGGCGCCGATGCTGGCACAGGCGGCGGCCTCGCTGGACGAGGCGCTGGAGACGACGGGTACGCCGGCGATGGTGGACGCGAAGCTGGACGGGATCCGCATCCAGGTACACCGGTCGGGGTCTGATGTCGGTGTCTTCAGCCGCAGCCTGGACGACATCACCGCGCGGGCGCCCGAGGTGGTCGCGGCGGTGCTGGCGCTGCCGGTGAACGAGATCGTCCTCGACGGTGAGGCGATCGCGCTCGACCCGGCGGGCCGGCCACGACCGTTCCAGGAGACCAGTTCCCGCGCCGCGACCCGGGCCAGCAGCGCAGCCACTCGCACTGGCAGCGCCGCGCCCACCTCGGCAGCGAAAACACGAGCGGCGGCCATGGCGCTGAGTCCGTACTTCTTCGACCTGCTCCAGCTGGACGGCGACGACCTGCTGGACCAGCCGGGGGAGCTGCGCTGGAGTCGTCTGGCGGCAGCCGTTCCAGCCCCGCTGATCGTACCCAGGGCACTCGTGTCCACTGTGGACGAAGCCCGGGAAGCCTTTGACAGGGCCATTTCAGAGGGCCACGAGGGAATCGTGGTGAAGTCGGCGCAGGCACCCTACGATGTCGGCCGGCGCGGCGGTGCCTGGGTGAAAGTGAAGCCGCGACACACCCTCGACCTGGTCATCCTGGCCGCCGAGTGGGGACACGGCCGGCGCCAGGGCTGGCTGTCCAACCTCCACCTGGGCGCCCGTGACCCGCGCAACGGCGGCTTTGTCATGCTGGGCAAGACGTTCAAGGGGCTGACCGACGAGATGCTGCGTTGGCAGACTGAGAAGCTGCTCAGCCTGGCGGTGGCCCGCGGCGACTGGGTGGTGACGGTACGCCCGGAAGTGGTGGTGGAGATAGCTTTCGACGGGGTACAGACGTCCCCGAGATACCCGGGCGGAGTGGCACTGCGCTTCGCGCGCGTACTGCGCTACCGGGAGGACAAGCCGGCCAGCGAGGCTGACACCATCGACGACGTACGGCGCCTGCACCCGGCCGGGCTCACATCGCAGCCAGCGCCCGAACGTAGTTGACCTGTGCGTAGATGCCCTGCACGACAGCCTGGTTGTTGACCGGGATCCGGGTCACGTAGACCTGCGGACCGTTGGACACCTGGACCTGCAGCATGCCGGTCACGACAGTCTCCTTGGCCAGCAGGAACAGCAGGCTGAAGAAGGTGACACAGAAGAAGCCGATGACCGCCAGGGCGATGGCCCAGCCCGGGGTCTTCTGGCTGACCGTCCAGGCGTCCGTCACCGACCACTGCGAACCGCGCAGCGGGAACTGGCCCACGGGGGTACGCACCGTGGTCGAGGTGACCTGGATGTCGCCGATCTGCGCGATGACCTGCTCGACGGGGGCGTACACCGGGGGCGCCACCGGGCTGTACGGGATCATCGAGCCGGGCGGGCCGGAGGCGGGCGGAGCCGAGTATCCGTACGGGTTTGCCGGCAGTTGCCGTGTCGGGTCCGGTGGCGTGTACGGGTGGTACGGCGCGCCGGACGACGGTGGCGGGTACTGCGGCTCAGCCATGCCAGCACGATAGACGAGTCACGTTGCGCCCGGGGTACACCCGAGGTCACCCACCCGGGAGAACAGGGCAGAAAGTGTTAGACGGCCGGCGAGACCGGTTGGCCGAGTGGCTCGTCCAGCGCGGAGCGCCAGTCCACCTTCTCCCGAGGCCCCTGCGCCTCACGCCGCGCCGAGTAGCCGAAGCCGAGCAGCGTGATCAGCGCGAAGGCCCACCACTGCACCACGTAGCCGGCGTTCATCCAGGAATTCTGGTGGTCGGAAGGTATGCCGACGAACGCCGGATCGGCGGCCGGCGTCTGGCTGTCGAGTACCACGTACCCCCCGTGTAGCGGGTACGGCAGGGCGCTGGCCAGTTTGGCGGTGGAGACCCGGCGCACCTGGCGGGTACCCGCGATGTTCTGGATCGCCGCCGCCCGGCTCTCCGGCAGGTGCAGCCGGCCGACCACGGTCACCTGCCCGTCGGGTACCGCGGGAATGTTGGGCAGCGCATCCGTCCCGGCCTTCGACGGCGGCAGCCAGCCCCGGTCGACGAGCACCGCGCTGCCGTCGGCGAGTACCAGCGGGGTCAGTACCTCGTAGCCGACCGCGTCGTTGAGGGTGCGCTCGCGGGCCAGGATCTGCTGTGCCGGGTCGTACCGGCCGGTCATGGTGACCTTGTCCCAAGCCGTGTCGCCGGCCGGCGCCCGACCGACCGGGCTGACCACGTCCAGCGGGACCGGCTGCCCGGCGGCGGCCGCGGCGATCCGGTTGTTGTAGTCGGCCCGCTGGTGATAACGCGACAGCTGCCAGAGCCCCAACAGCACCATGGTCGCGGCGAGTACCACCGTCAGGGCGGCAAAGCCCAGCCAGCGGGGGGTGCGCAGGAACCGGTACACGCCGGACACGCTACCGCCGCCGGCTGCGAGATCGTCCGCGACCCCGCGCGGGGTTGCCACGGTTGGTTATCCTTCGCGCAAAACAGCGCCGGCCGGCGGCTCACCGGAGCCCCAAGGAGTGAGCATGACTACCCTTCCGCGGATCGTGGTGGCGGCGCCCGCCTCCGGCCACGGCAAGACCGCCGTCGCGGTCGGCCTGCTGGCCGCGGCCCGGGCCAGGGGGGTACGTCCGGTTGGGTTCAAGATCGGTCCGGACTTCGTAGACGCCGGCTACCTCGGCTACGCCGCCGGTACCCCCGGGCGCAACCTGGATCCGCAGTTGGTCGGCGCCGCCCGGCTGGGGCCGTTGCTGCTGCACGGTTCCCGGGGCCGTGACCTCGCCGTCGTCGAAGGCACCATGGGGCTCTACGACGGGCTGGCGGGTCGGGTGGACACCGAATCCACCGCACAGATCGCCGGGCTGCTGCGCGCACCCGTGGTACTGGTGGTGGACGTGGCGACCATGGGGCAGTCGGTGGCCGCGCTGGTACACGGGTTCCGTGGGTACGACGAGATGCTGTGGCTGGGTGGCGTCATCCTCAACCGGGTCGGCTCCGACCGGCACGAGCAGGTACTCCGCGAATCGCTGGCCGACCTCGGGGTACCGGTGCTCGGTGCGCTGCGCCGGGGGCAGCTGACCACGCTGCCGGTGCGCAGCGCCGGGGTGGTCCCGGTCCTGCACGGGACGGTCGAGGCGGCCCGCGCGGTGCGCCGGCTGGGCGAGGCGGTGGCGGCCAACGTCGATGTCGACCGGATCATCGCGCTGGCCCGGTCCGCCCCGGCGCTGGTGGCCGAGGCGTGGTCGGCAGATCCGGGGGTACCGGCGCCACCCGGTCCCGTTGTCGGGGCGCCCGAGGCGAGCCCGCCGGCAGCGCACCGGCCACTGGTCGCGATCGCCGGTACCGGGCACGGCGACTACGGCTACCTGGAGACCCGTGAGCTGCTGATCTCCGCGGGTGCCGATGTCGTCACGGTGGATCCCCTGCGGGACAACGGGTTGCCGGCCGGAGTCAGCGGTCTGGTACTGGGCGGCGCGGTACCCGAGGGGTACCTCGACGAGATCGCCGCAAACGTCGGCTTCCTGCGGTCGGTGGCGACCCTGGCCGCGTCCGGCGCTCCGATCACCGCCGAGGCGGGCGGACTGGCCCTGCTGTCCCGCGAACACGCCGGCCGGCCGATGGCCGGAGTACTGCCCACCAGTACCCGGCAGGGCGATCACCTGGTCCTCGGGTACCGCGAAGCCACCGCCCGCTCGGCGTCGGTGCTGTTGCCGGCCGGGGCTCGGGTGTGGGGGTACAAGCAGCACACCGGCCTGGCCGCGCCACGGGCCGGGGCGAGCGCGGCGTGGCTGTGGCCGGGTGGAGCGCTGGAGGGCTTCGTGCATCTCGGGGTACACGCCTCCTACCTCACCGTGCACTGGGCCGGTATCCCCGGCGTCGCCGGCCGCTTCGTCGCCGCCGCCCGCCAGGTCCGCTTCGCCGACCCGCGCCCCATCGACCTGCGCCCCACCGACTCCCGCCCGGTCGAGTCCCGCCCCGCCGAGCCGCGCGCGGTAGAGCCCCACCTGGTCGGCCCCACGGCAGTTGAGCAGCTCGCCGAGTCCAGGCTGGCCGACTGGCTCCGGCCGGAAACCGGCCCGGCCGAGGTCCGCCCGGGCCAGGTCAGCCCGGGCCAGGTCAGCCCGGGCCAGGTCAGCAGCGCATGGGTCAACCGGCAGCCAACACCGGCCGCCACCTCACCCGCCAGCGTCTGGACCGCCGAGGAGTCCCAGCCGCGCCCCGAGTCAGCCCAGCCGCGCCCCGAGTCGATCGAGCAGCGCCCCGGGCCGGTCGAGCAGCGCCCCGGGCCGGTCGAGCCGCGCCCGGAGTCGGTCGAGCCGACCGACCCGGACCAGGCCGCCGCCTGACCGCCGGCTCAGGTACGTGTCTTCGCGGCCGACTTGGGTACCGCCACCTTCTGCGGCGTACCCACCGCGCTCGCCGGCGGTGGCGTGAAGTACCGCACCGGCGATCCGGCGAGTGCCCGCTTGATCGTGTCCACCACCGTCTGGTCGGGCTTCCAGTGGTTCCAGTCGCCGGCCACGTCATGCGGGTTGTCCGGGTCGGCGATGAAGCTGGCGCCCACCAGGTCCGGGGTGAACCCGACGAACCACGCCGCCCGGGTGTCGTCGGTGGTACCGGTCTTGCCGGCGAACGGGCGCCCCACCTCACTCGCCGAGCCCGGGTACGTCGACCAGCTGCCACAGGAGCCGGTCTTCGCCCCGCCGCCCGTGGTGCACAGTGCCGCGTCGGCCGCTGCCCGGGCGGTCGCCTGGCTGACCGCCTGCGTGCAGCGGGGTGCCGCGACAGGTGTGCCCGCCACGCTGACCTCGACCCCGTTCGGCCCCTTGACCGACTGCACCGGCAGCGATTCGCAGTAGACCCCGTCTGCCGCAACGGTTGCGTACGCGTTCGCCACCTCGAGCGGTGTGGTGTCCGCGACGCCGAGGGTGAACGCGCCCCAGGCGTTGCGCTGTGCCGGCGTGGCCTGCAGCCGGTCGGTGTCGGTGTGCCAGGTCAGGCCGAGCTTCTCCGCCATCGAAACGACGTTGGCGGCACCGACCCGCTCCTCCAGCTGTACCCAGTAGGTGTTCACCGACTTGCCGAAGCCCGACCACATCGTCTGTACCCCGGTCATCGAGCTGCTCGCGTTGACCGGACACCAGTGCCCGCCCTTGCAGGTACTGCGGCTGTCGCCGCCCGAGTAGTAGGCGGAGGTGAGCTTGGGTGGCGAGTAGATCGCGGTGTTCAGTGTCATGCCCTGCTGGAGCGCGGTGAGCATGGTGAACATCTTGAACGTGGAGCCGGCCTGGTACCCGTTGACGTCGCCACCGCCGAGCAGCATCGCGACGGTGTTGGGGTAGCTGCCCGGTACCCCGGCGGCGTGCTTGGCCGGGTCGGTGTTCACCCCGTTGCGTGACTGGTCGAGGGCGTACACCCGGTTCACCGCAAGGGCTCTGACGTATCCGGTGCCGGGCTGCACGACGGCTTCGCCGAGGGCGTACCGGCTGTTGTTGGACTCCTTCTGCACGACCGAGGTGTGCGCGATCGCCTGTACCCGTGGGTCCAGCGAGGTGACGATCGTGTACCCGCCGGTACGCAGGTTGTCCAGCCGCTCGTCCGGGTTGGCGCCGAAGGCCGGCTGGCGCATCCACCACTGCTTGAACACGTCGCAGAAGAAGCCCCAGTCGTTGTGGCCGGCGGGCACCGAGACGCAGTCGTTCGGCGAGGTGGACAGGTTGAGTACGACCGGCGAAGCCTTGGCCGGCAAGGCTTCCGCGGCGGAGATGTAGCCCAGGTCGACCATCCGGTCGAGTACGTAGTTCCGGCGCTGGGTGGCGGCGGCGCTGTCGACCGTGGGGTCATAGGAGGTCGGCGCCTGCACCAGGCCGGCCAGTAGCGCCGACTCGGCGAGGGTCAGCTGGTCGGGCGACTTGGAGAAGAAGATCTTGCTAGCCGCCCAGATGCCGTACGCCCGGTGCCCGTAGTACGCGACGTTGAGGTACCCCTCCAGGATCTGCGGTTTGCTCCAGGTCTTCTCCAGCTCCAGGGCGAGCTTCATCTCGCGCACCTTGCGCCCGGTGCTCTGCTCGGTGGCGTCCACCGTGTCCTGCGGGGTACGCGCCTGGTCGCGCAGCACGTTGCGGACGTACTGCATGGTCAGCGTGGATGCGCCCTGGGACACCGCGCCGGCCCGCTGGTTGGCGACGAAGGCGCGGATGGTGCCCTTCACGTCGACGCCCCGGTGCTCGAAGAACCGGCTGTCCTCGGTGGCGATCACCGCCTCCTGCACGTACGGCGAGGTGGCGGCGAGCGGTACGAAGCGCCGGTCCTCCGAGTAGAACTCGGTGAGCAGGGTCGTACCGTCAGCGGCGTACACGTAGCTCGTCTGGGCCGGTGGCTGCACATTGAGCTGGGAAGGGAGTGACTCCACCCCGTCCGCGCCGGCCCGTAGCCCGAGCCCGACCACGACCGCCGCCGGGTAGGCGAACGCGGCCACCGCCACGCCCGCGATGAGGCCGGTGCGCATTAACGAGCTGGTACGGGCGAAAGTGACGAGCGGGTGTAGGTTCACTCGTACCAAGTTAGGACATAACTTGACCACCAATCACCAAATGCACAAACCTTCACCTAACGCGCACAGGCCCCAGGAGTTGTCGCCTGCCCCGGTGAGCGCTCCTGACCTGGGCTTTCATGGCGACGCCGAGACCGCCCCCGGGCTGGTGGATCTCGCGGTGAACGTGCGTACCGAGCCGATGCCGGAGTGGCTGCGCGCGCCGATCCTGGCCGCGCTCGGCGACCTGGCGAGCTACCCGGAGCCGACCGCCGCCCGAGCGGCGCTGGCCGCGCGGCACGGACTGGACCCGGCGGAGGTACTGCTGACCGCGGGTGCCGCGCAGGCGTTCGTACTGCTGGCCCAGGCGCTGCGCGGGGTACGCCGGCCGGTGGTGGTACACCCGCAGTTCACCGAGCCGGAGGCCGCCCTGGTGGCCGCCGGTCACCTGGTGACCAGGGTGCTGCTGCCCGCCCCGTACCAGCTCGATCCGGTCCTGATTCCCGACGACGCCGACCTGGTGATCATCGGCAACCCGACCAACCCGACCTCGGTCTCGCACCCGGCCGCGACGCTGGCCCGGCTGGCCCGCCCGGGTCGGGTACTCGTGGTCGACGAGGCGTTCGCGGACACCCTGCCCGGCGAGCCGGAGTCGCTGGCCGGCCGGCGTGACCTGCCCGGCCTGGTGGTACTGCGCAGCCTCACCAAGACCTGGGGGCTGGCCGGGCTGCGCATCGGCTACCTGCTCGCCGCGCCCGAGCTGGTGGTCAGGCTCGCTGCGGCACAACCACTGTGGCCGGTGAGTACGCCGGCCCTCGCCGCCGCCGTTGCCTGCGCGAGTCCGGATGCGGTCGCGGCCGAGTACACCATCGCCCGCGAGCTGGCGGGCCGCCGGCAGCATCTCGTCCAAGCCCTCGCAAAACTCCCGGAGGTCCGCCTGGCAGCCCCACCGAGCAGCTCGTTTGTGCTGGTGGAGGTGGCCGGCGGGGAGCGGATCCGGCAGGCGCTGCGGGAGCGCGGCTTCGCGGTCCGGCGCGGCGATTCGTTCCCCGGGCTGGGCCCCGACTTCCTGCGCATCGCGGTACGGGAGACTGCCACTACGGACGCGTTCGTCCGCGCGCTGGCCGACGCGCTGCGCGCTACGCGGCCGAGGGGTGAAGGAGAGTCGGATGGTTGAGGCGGAGCTGCTGGCCCGGACGCTGGCCCGGATCGGGCCGCCGGACGCATCGGCGATGACCGATGCCGTCGCGCTGCAGGCCCGGCTGACCAAGCCGCCGGGTTCGCTGGGCGATCTGGAAGATTTGGGGGTACGCCTGGCTGGGCTCGCGGGAGTGTGCCCGCCGCCACTACCCGGGCCGCCGGCCGTCGCCGTCTTCGCCGGGGACCACGGTGTCTACGCCGCCGGCGTGAGCCCGTGGCCGCAGGAGGTCACCGCGCAGATGGTGGCCAACTTCCTCGGTGGTGGCGCGGTGGTGAACGCGTTCGCCCGCGAGTGCGGTGCCACGGTCGCCGTCGTCGATGTCGGCGTCGCCACCCCGATCCCGGGCGCCCCGGCCACCTCCGACGAGGCTGGAGCTGTTGCGGCGCAAGGGTTTGTGGCGGCCAAGGTACGGGCCGGGAGTGCCGACTTCACGGCCGGACCGGCGCTGACCCGGGACGAGGTACTGGCGGCGATCGAGGTGGGCATCCGGGTCGCCGAGGCACAGCTCGCCGCGGGCGCGGGGGTACTGGTCGGTGGCGACATGGGCATCGCGAACACCACGGTGGCCGCCGCCCTCATCGCCGTGTTCACCGGCTCGCCGGTCGAGCAGGTCACCGGGCGGGGTACCGGCATCGACGACGAGATGCTCGCCCGCAAAGTGGCTGTCATCACCGCCGCGCTGGCACGGCACTCTCCGGAGCCCGGGGACCCGGTGGGGGTACTCGCCGCTGTGGGGGGCTGGAGCACGCCGCGCTGGTCGGGTACCAGCTCGGCGGGGCGGCACACCGGGTACCGGTGATCCTCGACGGCGTGATCGCGTGCAGCGCCGCACTGGCCACGGTGGCGCTGTCCCCGGACGCGCTCGGCGCGCTGGTCGCCGGGCACCGCTCGGCCGAGCCCGGCGCCACGGTTGCCCTGGCACACCTGGGTCTGCAACCACTGCTCGACCTCGGTCTGCGACTCGGCGAAGGTACCGGCGCGCTGCTGGCCGTACCGGTGGTGCGCGCCGCGGCGCGGGTACTCCGCGAGGTGGCCACCTTCGACTCGGCGGGAGTGGCCAGCAAGTGACCTCGCCCGAGGCGTACCCCCTGGGTCTGCTCCTCGACGGCCGCAAGGTACTCGTGGTCGGCGGCGGAGCGGTCGCCACCCGGCGTACCCCCGCCCTGCTCAACGCGGGCGCCGACGTACTCCTGGTGGCCCCCGAGGTGAGCCCGGCGCTGCACGGGCTGGCCGAGGCGGGTCGGCTGCGCTGGCTGGCCCGCCGGTTCGAGCCGGCCGACCTGGACGACGCCTGGCTGGTGCAGGTGGCAGTGGACGATCCGGTCGCCGCCGCCCAGGTGTCCGACGAGGCGCTGCGCCGCCGGATCTTCTGCGTCCGCGCCGACGACCGTACCCAGGCCAGCGCCTGGACTCCCGCGGTCACCCGGCACGGCCCGGTCACCGTGGCGGTACTCGGCGGCCGGTCCCGCCGTGCCATGGCCGTACGCGACGGCATCCAGGACTGGCTCGCCGAGCGTGCCTTCACCGATTCGGGGGACGACCCGGCGCACGCCGCCGCGCACAAGGCGGGCGTGGCACTGGTCGGGGCCGGTCCGGGAGATCCCGAGCTGATCACGGTAAAGGGGCGGCGGCTGCTGGCCGAGGCGGACGTGGTGATCGTCGACCGGCTCGCCCCCGGGCTGCTCCTGGACGAGCTGGGGCCGGAGGTGGAGCTGATCGACGCGTCGAAGATCCCGTACGGCCCGCAGCGCACCCAGGACGAGATCAACCAGGCGATGGTGGCGCGCGCGAAGGCCGGCAAGTTCGTGGTCCGGCTCAAGGGCGGCGACCCGTTCGTGTTCGGCCGGGGCGGCGAGGAGCTGCTGGAGTGCGTGGCGGCCGGCCTGCCGGTGACCGTGGTCCCCGGGGTCACCAGCGCCGTGGCCGTACCCGCCGCGGCCGGCATCCCGGTCACCCACCGGGGAGTCGCGCACGAATTCGTGGTGGTCTCCGGTCACCTCGCCCCGGACGACCCGGGCAGCCTGGTCGACTGGGCGGCGCTGGCCCGGCTGCGCGGGACGGTCTGCGTACTCATGGGCCTGACGCACCTGGCCGCGATCACCGAGGTACTCATCGCGGGCGGACGCGACCCGTACACCCCGGCCGCCGTGGTACAGGACGGGACGACCGGGCACCAACAGGTGGTACGCGCCCCGCTGGCCCAGCTCGCGAGCGCTGCCGAGGGGCTGCGATCACCGGCCGTCGTGGTGATCGGCGCGGTGGTGGACGCCCTGTCGCCAGTGGCTCCCGCGCGCGACACCGGTAACTAAGTCCGCCGCGCGCCCGCGGTAACTAGCAACCCCCGTACGACCCCGGTACCGGCTGACGACCCTGCGCAGGTCGGGGTGGCCGGCGGGCCGGCTCTGGCGGCCGGGTCCGGCCGCCACTCCGGTGGCGGCGCGCCGTGCAATTAACGCAAGTCGCTTGCGTTGGATTTGCCGCTCCAAATGGCCGAACGGCCCGTTGCGGCTGGCCCGACCGGCCCGGCCGCGTCCGCCGCCCCCCGCACCCGCCTGAGTACGGCAGCAGCGGCCGGCCCCCTCCGGTGCTGGCTGCGATGGGTATCCGCGCAGGTAGGGAGCCACGTGGGAGCGCTGCCGCGGCGGCAGTGTCGCTTCTGGGACTCGAATCGCGTTTAGGTAACGGCTCTGTTTGATTCTTGCGCCCAGACTGTCAAATAGATACGGTCCCTGCATCGCCGTTCACCAAGGCGAAACATGCCGAGCATCACACCACCCCAGCGATGAAGGAGTCCGCACGTGAGCACGAGCGGGGCACCGGGGAATCCTTCTGAGTGGTGGCGCAGTGCGGTCATCTACCAGATCTACCCCCGCTCTTTTGCGGACGGAAACGGCGACGGCACCGGCGACCTTGCCGGAGTTCGGGCACACCTCGCATACCTCGAAGGAACTCGGGGTCGACGCGGTCTGGTTCACCCCGTGGTACGTGTCCCCGCTCAGCGACGGCGGCTACGACGTCGCCGACTACCGCGCGATCGACCCCGCCTTCGGCACCATCGAGGAGACTCAGGTGCTGATCGCCGAGGCCGCCGCGCTGGGCATCCGCACGATCGTGGACATCGTCCCGAACCACATCTCCGACCAGCACGTCTGGTTCCAGGCGGCGCTCCAGGCCGGCCCGGGCTCAGCCGAGCGGGAGCGCTTCTGGTTCCACCCGGGCAAGGGCGCGGACGGCGCGGAGATCCCGACGCACTGGGTGTCGAGCTTCCAGGGCAGCACCTGGACCCGCACAACCGAATCCGGACGGTACGGCCGGCGAGTGGTACCTGCACCTGTTCACCCCCGAGCAGCCGGACGTGAACTGGAACCACCCCGACGTGCGCCGGGAGTACGAGGACATCCTGCGGTTCTGGTTCGACCGTGGGGTCGCCGGCATCCGCATCGACTCCGCCGCGCTGCTGATCAAGGACCCGGCGCTGCCCGAGGTACCCACCGAACCGGCCGCCGGCGAGCACCCGTTCACCGACCGCAACGAGTTGCACGACGTCTACCGCACCTGGCGCGCGGTCGCCGACTCCTACCCCGAGCCGCGCGTACTCGTCGGTGAGATCTGGTTGCCGGACGCCCGTCGGTTCGCCGACTACCTGCGCCCGGACGAGATGCACACCGCCTTCAACTTCGACTTCATGCAGCGGCCGTGGGACGCCAAGCAGTTGCGCCAGTCGATCGAGGCGACGCTCGACGCGCACGCGCTCGTCGGCGCGCCCCCGACCTGGGTGCTGTCCAACCACGACATCACCCGGCCGGTCACCCGCTACGGGCGCGAGGACACCTCGTTCGCCTTCGACGCCAAGCGTTTCGGCACGCCCACCGACCTCGAGCTGGGTACCCGCCGAGCCCGCGCGGCGGCGCTGCTCACCGCGGCGCTGCCCGGCTGCCTCTACCTGTACCAGGGCGACGAACTTGGCCTGCCCGAGCACGACGACCTGCCGCTCGACGCGATCCAGGACCCGATGCACTTCCGTTCGGGCGGCGTCGATCCGGGCCGCGACGGCTGCCGGGTACCGCTGCCCTGGACGAGCAGCCCGGCGCACGCCTACGGGTTCTCGACCCCGCGACCCGACGGCACCACCGCCGAGCCGTGGCTGCCCGAGCCCGCCTGGTGGGGCCGGTACGCGGTCGACGCGCAGGCGGCCGACCCGGCGTCGATGCTCTCGCTCTACCGCGCGGTCATCGCGATCCGGCGCGCCGAGCCCGCACTGTCCGGCGACGCGTTCGCCTGGCTTGAGATCCCCGGCGCCGACGGTGACGTCCTCGCCTTCACCCGCGGCGATGTCGCGTGCGTCGTGAACTTCGGCGCCAGCCCGGCGTCGTTGCCCCAGCATTCCACCGTGCTGTTGGCCAGCGGGGATCTCCCCGACGGCCGGCTGCCCACCGATACCGCCGTCTGGCTCAGGCCGTGACGGCTGGCTTACTCGTCCCGACGATCCGCACCCGCTTTACCGCCTCCACCGCTAGACCGAACCACCGTCCCGACGGGGCACCCCGTCGATCGACACCGTGCAGGACAGGGTCCTGCACCTGACAAGGAGCAAGGATGAGATCTACCCGCATCACGCTGGCGGTCACCCTCGCGGGTGCGCTGGCGATCAGCACGCTCGGGGCGTGCTCTTCGGACGACAAGAAGCCGTCCGCCAGCTCGACCGCCCCGGTCACGCTCAACGTCGTGGGCCTGCTCCCGGGCGCCGAGCCCGCGGCGCAGACCGCGCTCGCGGCCGAGGTCACCCAGTTCCAGACCCTGTACCCGAACATCACCGTCAAGACGCACGACTACGAGTGGAAGGCCACCACGTTCGCGGCCGACCTCGCGGGTGGCACCCTGCCGACGGTGTTCGAGATCCCCTTCACCGACGCGAAGACCCTGATCGCGAACCAGCAGATCAGTGACATGCAGACGTACCTCAGCTCGCTGGCGTACGCCAAGGACTTCAACGCCAACCTGCTGCAGTACGGCCAGGGCCCGGACGGCCACGTGTACGCCATCCCCGCGAAGAGCATCTACGCGGTCGGCCTGCACTACAACCGCGCCCTGTTCACCCAGGCCGGCCTGGACCCCGACAAGCCCCCGACAACGTGGGACGAGGTCCGTACCGACGCCAAGGCCATCGCTGACAAGACCGGCCAGGCCGGTTTCGCCCAGATGGCAGTGGAAGGTACCGGCGGCTGGCAGGCCACGGTCGACACCTACGCCCGTGGCGGACGTGTCGAGTCGGCGGACGGCAAGACCGCCACGCTCAACAACGACGGGACGAAGGCCGCACTGCAGTTCCTGAAGGACCTGCGCTGGACCGACAACTCGATGGGCGCGAACTTCGGCTACAACTGGACGAGCATCAACCAGGCGTTCGCGGCCGGCAAGATCGGCATGTACACCTCGGGCCAGGACGTCTACACGAGCCTCGTGCAGACCAACAACATCGACCCGAAGTCGTACGGCCTCACCATGATCCCGCTGAGCGGCGCTGACGCTGGCGTACTCGGTGGCGGCACCATGGCGGCTGTCTCCGCCAAGGCCACCTCCGACGAGAAGGCCGCGGCGATCAAGTGGATCGACTTCCACTACCTGCGCAAGTACACCAACCAGGCCGCGGCGACCCAGAACGCGCAGACCCAGGTGGCGAGCAAGCAGCCCGTCGGTACCCCTGAGCTGCCGATCTTCAGCCAGCAGCAGTACCAGCAGTACGAGGACTGGATCAAGTCCTACGTCAACGTGCCGCTGACCCAGATGAGCACCTTCACCACCAACATCTTCAGTGCCAAGCTGGTCAACGAGCCGGCCGTCGCCACCCAGGACGTCTACGCGGCGCTCGACCCGGTGGTCCAGGCCGTGCTGACGGACAAGAACGCCAACATCGACCAGCTCCTGACCGATGCCAACACGAAGGCGCAGCGGGCCATCCAGGCCGCAAGCTGACGCTCCGGCGCCAGTCAAAGTGAACCAGCAGAGTGCGGGGATCGCCGGTACCACCGGCGGTCCCCGCACCGAGGCACTGGACGAGGAGTGATGTGACGTGAGCGCTGCGAGCACCCTGCGGCCGACCGGCGACGCCGTCGCCACCGCGGGAAACCTCAGCCCCGGGACCGGTCGACGCCCGGTCAACCGGTTCGGCCGACGCAATCCGGTGACCTGGGTCAGAGGTGGCGGGCTGAGCACGCTCGTGTTCGCCTTGCCGCTCCTGATCATCTTCGGGGTCTTCTCCTGGTGGCCGATCGTGCGGTCGGTCATCATGAGCTTCCAGAAAACCAACCTTGTCGCGCCGCCGCGGTTTGTCGGCTGGGACAACTTCCAGTACGTACTCACCGATCCCGACCTACCCACGGCGATCCGCAACACGCTCTACTTCGCGCTGCTCGCCCTGCTGTTCGGGTTCCCGATCCCGCTGGTGTCCGCGGTACTCATCAGTTCGGTACGGCGTCTCAAAGGCGTCTACTCCGTGCTGTCCTACCTCCCGGTGGTGGTACCGCCCGTCGTCGCCGTGCTGTTGTGGAAGTTCTTCTACGACGGCTCCAAGGACGGCGTCTTCAACACCATCCTGCGCGGGGTGGGACTCGGCCCGTACTCATGGCTGTCCAGCCCGTCGTTCGCGATGCCCTCCCTCGTCATCGAGGCGACCTGGGCGGCGGCCGGCGGTACCGTGATCATCTATCTGGCCGCACTCATCGGTGTTCCGGACGAGTTGTACGACGCCGCCGAGGTCGACGGCGCCGGCATCTGGCGCAAGGTGTGGCATGTGACCATGCCGCAGCTGCGCGGGGTCCTGTTCATCACGTTCATCCTGCAGATCATCGGGACTGTGCAGGTGTTCGTGGAGCCGTTCCTCTTCACTGACGGCGGCCCGGCGAACGCCACCCTGACGATTTTGCTAATGATCTACAACTACGCGTTCGGCAGGTCCCTGGGCGGCAACTACGGGGCGGCAACGGCCCTGTCTCTCATGCTCGCCGCGTTCCTGGCGATCCTCTCGTTCGTCTACTTCAAGCTCACATCCGCATGGAGCAGGTCATGACCAGTCAGCAGACCGGCAGGGCACAGCCGCAGAGTTCGTGGCGGCAGGCGCCTGGTGTCGCGCAACCGGCTCCCGTAGCCGTGACGGCACGTCCGAAGCGCGCCCGAAAGGCATCCGGGTTCGACGGCGGTCGTGGCTTCATCTCCGCCCAGGACTGGCGCCGCCCCGGCGTCAGCTGGAGCATGAAGACGATCCACGCGGTCCAGCTCGTGCTGCTCATCGTGGTCGGTGTCGGGCCGGCGCTGCTGCTGGCGAAGTTCGCGATCACGCCGACCCAGGACATCATCCGTACCCCGCTGGCGATCTTCCCGCACGGCACCCGCTGGGCGAACGTCTCCGAAGCGTGGAACGACGTCCAGATCAGCCACTACTTCCTCAACACGATCTGGCTGGCTGCCGGGTGCTGGTTCGTGCAGATGCTGGTCGCGACCACCGGCGGCTACGTGCTCTCCATCCTTCGGCCCAAGTGGGGCAAGATCGTCAGCGGTCTGGTGATCGGGACGCTGTTCGTGCCAGCGGTCGTGCTCCTCGTGCCGCTGTACCTGACGATCCTCAATCCGCCGGTCCTCGGTACCTCGTTGATCAACAGCTTCTTCGCGGTGTGGCTGCCGTCCGGGGCGAGCGCGTTCAACGTCGTGATCATCGCGCGGTTCTTCGACAGCCTCCCGCGGGAGGTGTTCGAGGCCGCCAAGGTCGACGGCGCCGGGCCGTTCCGGCTGTTCTGGTCGGTGGTACTGCCGCTGTCCAAGCCGATCCTCGGCGTGGTCTCGGTGTTCGCGATCATCGCGAGCTGGAAGGACTTCCTGTGGCCGATGCTGGTCCTCAAGGACCCGGCCAAGCAGCCGCTGTCGGTACGCCTACCGGCGATCGCGTCGCAGACCGACCTGGGCGTGTTCCTCGCGTCGCTGGCGATCTCAACGCTCATCCCGGTGGTGTTCTTCCTCATCTTCCAGCGCCTGTTCCTCTCGGGTGCCGGGCTGGGCGGAGCGGTCAAGGGCTGACCTGACGACACGCCCCTGGGTCCACGTACCCGGGCCGGGCCGCACGGTGCCTACCGCGCGGCCCGGCCCGCACGCGCTCCGCCGTCGCGGGCTGTCCGGCGTGCAAGCGGCCGGTAACTGGCGGTCATGGACTGGCAACTAAAAGTTGATCATACGCAAGGCCCGTAGCCCCAAGAATTAGCCGCAGGGGCGATGCAAGTGTTTGCACGTTGATCGCGTACGCTTGCACCATGACACGACGACTCGCCGAGGTGGCCAAGTACGTCGGGGTTAGCGAGGCGACTGTCAGCCGGGTGCTCAACAACAAGCCCGGCATCTCCGAGGCCACGCGCGCCGCCGTGCTGACGGCCCTCGACGTGCTCGGCTATGAGCGCCCCACCAAGCTGCGCGGCGAACGGGCCCGGCTGGTCGGCCTGGTGCTCCCCGAGCTGCAGAACCCGATCTTCCCGGCCTTCGCCGAGGTGGTCGCCGGTGCGCTGGCCAAGCGCGGGTTCACCCCGGTGCTGTGCACCCGCACCGCGGAGGGCGTCTCCGAGGCCGAATACGTGGAGATGCTGCTCGACCAGCACGTGAGCGGCATCATCTTCGCCGGTGGGGCATACGCGCAGGCCGCCGCCGACCACGACCACTACCACACGCTGCTGGAGCGCAACCTCCCCGTGGTGCTGGTCAACGCCGCGTTCGAGGACCTCGGCTTCCCGCGCGTCTGTGTCGACGACGCGCACGCGGTCGACCAGGCCTACGCGCACCTCTCCTCGCTCGGGCACGAGCGGATCGGCCTGGTACTCGGCCCGTCCGACCACGTACCTTCGGCCCGCAAGCTCGCCGCCTTCGAGGCCAACTACAAGACCCGGGCGACCCAGCGCGGCTCCGTTGTCGACGAGGCTGAGCTGCGCAAACTGGTGGCCCGCACGATGTTCTCGATGGAGGGTGGGCACGTCGCCACCACCCGACTGCTGCGCGCCGGGGTCACCGCGGTCATCTGTGCCAGCGACATCCTGGCCCTGGGCGCCATCCGGGCGGTACGCAAGCAGGGGCTCAACGTACCCACCGACGTGTCCGTGGTGGGCTTCGACGACTCGTCGTTCATGAACACCACCGACCCGCCGCTCACCACGGTGCGCCAGCCGATCGAGTCGATGGGGCACGCGTCGGTCGCGCTGCTGGTCACCCAGATCGTCGGCAACCCGGTACCGACCGAGGAGATGTTCTTCGAGCCGGAGCTGGTGATGCGCGGCTCGACCGGGGCGGCCCGGATACCCGCCGCCACCGTGGCCCAGGGCGTCGCCAGTCTCGCCTGATCGGTGCCGGTGATCGGCATCTCCGCGAGCGCGGCGGGCGGGGTACCCCGACTTCCGGATCATGACCTTCCGTGGTCGCTTGCGTGACGTTGCAAGTAGGCCGTGGCCCGGGCTGCCGGGCCGTTTCCTCGAACGGCTGTCCCCGGCGCGCCCCGCGCCGTCCCCTGTTTCGGTCGGGTAACCGTTGTGGCCCGTACGTCGTGGTAGCGCTCCCGCGACCCGATCTCTTGCCGGGCCGGGCATCGACGACGGTCAGCGCGGCGCGGCTTTCAGCCAGGAGCCACCGCGTTTGCGCTGCTCAAAACACAACCAGTACATTGCGGATGATATTCTTGCAGCAAACCATAGACTTCTTGCGGCCATTGGTCTTAGTGTCTTGCCTACGTCGCGAGTCGAAACCTCGGGTTTACCTCCGACACAGCCTCCTGCCCGGCATCCACACGGGCGCCGGAGAGCTGTAAGGCGGGCGCACCACCGGGAGCGGCAAGGGCGCCGTGGCCGCGATCGAGCACGAGGCGTAACAGAGCACCGCCAGGCAAGTCCGGGTCGTCCGCCCGGTCGGCGGCGCCGGTACGACGAAAGACACCCGAGAAGGCAGGTCTTCGTGTCAGAGGCAGACACTCGCGAATGGTGGCGGAGCGCGGCCATCTACCAGGTGTACCCCCGCAGCTTCGCCGACGGTAACGGCGACGGCATCGGGGACCTGGCTGGCATCCGTGCCCAGCTGGGCTACCTGAGCGAGCTTGGCATCGACGCGATCTGGTTCAGCCCGTGGTTCCCGTCCCCGATGGCGGACGCCGGCTACGACGTGGCCGACTACCGGGACATCGACCCCGCCTTCGGTACCCTCGCCGAAGCCGAGGCGCTCATCGCCGAAGCGCACGAACTGGGCATCCGGACCATCGTCGACATCGTCCCCAACCACTGCTCCAACGAGCACGCGTGGTTCAGGGAGGCGCTGGCGGCCGGTCGCGGCTCGGCGGCCCGTGAGCTGTTCTGGTTCCGGGACGGCAAGGGTGACGACGGCGAGCTGCCACCCAACAACTGGCAGTCGATCTTCGGTGGGCCGGCCTGGACCCGGGTACCCGACGGGCAGTGGTACCTGCACCTGTTCGCCCCCGAGCAGCCCGACTTCAACTGGGAGAACCCGAAGGTACGCGAGGAGTTCGAGGACATCCTGCGGTTCTGGTTCAACCGTGGCGTGGACGGCATCCGGATCGACTCGGTGGCCGTGGTGATGAAGGACCCGCTGCTGGCCGACTTCGACCCCGCGGATCCGCCGTTTCCGCACCCGTTCGAGGACCGCGACGAGCTGCACGAGATCTACCGCGCCTGGCGCTCGGTGGCCGACTCGTACCCGGACAAGCGGGCGCTGATCGGCGAGATCTGGCTGCCGGACACCGAGCGCTTCATCCAGTACCTGCGCCCGGACGAGCTGCACACCGCCTTCAACTTCGACTTCCTGGGCCGCCCGTGGGACGCCGGCCAGCTGCGCGAGAGCATCGACAGCACGCTGGCCGCGCACGCTCCCGTACACGCCCCGGCGACCTGGGTGCTCTCCAACCACGACGTCACCCGGCACGTCACCCGGTACGGCCGGGAAGACACCGCGTACGACATGGATCTGCGGGGCGCGCGGCACCTGCTCCCCAGCGACCTGGCCCTGGGTACCCGTCGCGCCCGGGCGGCTGCCCTGCTGTCCCTGGCGCTGCCCGGCTCGGTCTACCTCTACGAGGGCGAGGAGCTCGGCCTCTGGGAGGTCGAGGACATCCCCAACGAGCTACGGCAGGACCCGATGTACCGGCGCTCCGGTGGGGAGAACCCGGGCCGCGACGGCTGCCGGGTACCCCTGCCGTGGTCGGGGACCGCACCGCCGTTCGGGTTCAGCCCGGACGGGGCCACCGGGGCACCGTGGCTGCCGCAGCCCGCGAGCTGGAGCCGGTACACCGTGGAGGCGGAGTCGGTCGACCCAGACTCGATGCTCTCCCTGTACCGCCGCGCCCTGGCCTGCCGGCACTCCCGGGACGAGCTGGGCGACGCCCCGATGACCTGGCTGGAATCGGCGCCGGAGGTACTCGCCTTCCAGCGCGGCCCGACATTCGCCTGCGTGGTGAACCTGGGCGCGCAGCCGGCTCCGCTGCCGGCGCACAACGAGATACTGGTCGCCAGCGGCCCGCTCGCTGACGGCCAACTCCCCACAGACACGGCGGTCTGGCTCCGCTTGACATAGGCGCCGCCTGACCTGCCGGGTTCCACGCTCGGGGGAGGGGAGAGCGGCCCCTCCCCCGAGTTTGGAAGTCCCGCTCACCGCCGCGTGCCAACGGCTCAACAGGTCAACGGCGCAGGCAACCCCGATCTGGTACCCGCGGAGCGCGCCGTGATCGCCGCTCCCGTCGCGGTCGCCGGGCTGGTCGATGCCCGGTTGACCACCGTCGACCGATAGGCTTGCCCGCCCCGCTTACGCTGGTACGCCTGGGGAAGGCGGTAGCGGTGAGCGGTAGCACGGGGCAACAGTGAGCGACTCGGGTTTCCCGGCCATCTTCGGCGTCTGCGGACTGCTCATCGTGGCGTTGATCGCGGGCGTCATCGTGTTGATCGTCTTCGGTGTCCGGCGGGAAAAGCAGCGCCGGCAGCGGCTGGCCGGCTGGGCACTGGCCAACGAGTGGACGCTCCAGCTGCAACCGCAGAACAACTGGGCTCCGCTGCTGCCGGGGCACAACAAGCGCGGCGTGCAGTTGGCGCTCACCGGGTACGTCAACGGCCGGGTGGTGACCGTGGCGGAGTACCAGTACACGACCACGACCAGCAGCGGTGACGGCGGTACCAGCACTACCACCCACCACTACGTGGTCGTCACGATGCAGCTGCCGAGGGCGTACCCGCCGATGTCGGTCACTCCGCGCGGCGGCCTGTCGAAGCTGGGGCGCTCGCTGTTCGGCGAGGGGCGCGCGGTGACCGGCAACACCGTGTTCGACGAGCGGTTCCGGATCTCCACCCGGTACCCGGAGGCGATCCCGGCGGTCATCGGGCCGTACCTGATCGCTGCCCACCTGGCCGGTCAGGTGCCGGTCTGGACCGTCTCCGGCGACCTGCTGCTCTACCACTTTCCCGGCGTCATCAAGGATCCGGCGAGCATCCCCGGCTGGGCGGCGCTCCTGCCGGTGGTTGCCGACCTGCTCGGCCACTGAGCCCAGCCGGGTGCGGTGCCGCCGGGCGAACCCGACGGCACCGCGTTCGTTCAGCAGGTACCGTTGCAGGCCAACACTTTCAGTCGCGCGAGGGTACCGTTCCACACGTTCGAGTCGCCGGCCAGCGAGCCGCTGCTCGTCCACTGCCAGAACGAGTACACCGAATATCCCGGCGGTAGTGCGCCAACCGTGCTGGAGTACCGGGCGATCCACAGCGGTGAATTGTTCGCCCAGGCGTTGTAGTTGCCGATGCAGGTGTTCCACCAGTCAGTGGTCGTGTAGAGCACCGGCCAGCGGGTGGTACGGGCGTGGTACTCGTTGGAGAACGAGGTGATCCAGCTGCGCATGGACGCCGCTGACAGCCCGTAACAGGTTGCGCCGTAAGGGTTGTACTCGATGTCCAGGGCACCCGGAAGCGTCCTGCCGTCCTTCGACCAGCCGCCGCCGTGGTTGACGAAGTAGTCGGCCTGGGTGGCGCCGCTGGTGGTGTCCGGGCGGGCGAAGTGGTACGCACCCCGGATCATGCCGACGTTGTAGGAGCCGTTGTACTGCTGGGCGAAGGAGGCGTTGGTGTAGTAGGTACCCTCGGTCGCTTTGATGTAGGCGAACCGGGAACCGGCGCTCCACTGCGCCGACCAGTTCACGCTGCCCTGGTAGCTGGAGACGTCCTGGCCCTGGGTACCGGCCGGGGCCGCCTCGGCGGGAGTGGCGGCGAACAGGGCCGCGGCGGTCGCCACGACGCTGAGGCCGACGAGCAGCCGCCGGTGGATGCGGACAGATCGCATGTCTCTCCTCGGGGGTGGAGGGAATTGACCTCTGTCGTTATTTCACGATCAACCGGCAAACATCTAGCCACATCAATTGAACATAGGGTGCCGTATGGGGTGGGCGGGCCTACACCCGCTGGTACCGGCTCGCCGCGTCCCGGGTGACCAGCCGGTAGTCGACCAGCATCCGGCGCAGCGCGGCGTAGTCGGGGTGTGCCTGGGCGAGCAGCCGGTTGACCTCCGCCTCGGGCAGCACCGCACCGTTCGGCAGCAGCCGTACCAGTAGCTGGGCGATCCGCAGCCGCAGGTCGGGATTGTCCGGCATGGTGCCCAGCTGGCCGTGCTGGAAGAACCGGGCCAGGTCCGGCTCCTCGTCGAGAAGCGCGGCAATCGGGAACGTGCGGTCGATCGCCGCGGCGGCGGCCCGGAGCGTGTCGAGGTCGGCCACGAAGGTACCCCCGTGCAGCCGCAGAACCCGGCAGTCGGTGAGCCGGTTGGCGTCCCGCAGCAGCGCGCGCCGATCCCGTCGGGTCGCCGTGGCCAGCGCGTCGACCGTGGTGTCCAGACCCGCCTCCTGCCGCCCGGCTACGGTGGCCAGCAACCCCAGCCGACCAGGTGCCGCCAACGCGCTGAGTACCCGAGCCGCGTCCGCCAACCCGGTACCCCCATCGACCTTCGTCCGTGCCGTCACGCCGCGAGCTTAAGCAGACCCGGCCGACCCGGGCGACGCATATTCAGGCCCGCGCCCGTGATCGCGAAGAGTTTTGGGGGTCACAGCACCCAAAACTCTTCAAGATCATGGGAAACCAGAGGGCTAGACCTTCAGGGAGCCGTCCAGCAGGAGGGCGCAGCGGATCAGGCCGAGGTGGCTGTACGCCTGGGGATGGTTGCCCAGGCCGCGCTCGGCCATCGGGTCGTACTGCTCGGGGAGCAGGTCGGTGGGGCCGGCACACGAGACCATCTGGTCGAAGAGCTCCTCGGCGTCGGCTCGCCGGCCGGTACGCAGGTAGGCCTCCACCAGCCAGGCGGCGCACACGTGGAACCCGCCTTCCCGGCCGGGCAGCCCGTCGTCCCACTTGTACCGGTACACCGTCGGACCCTCGCGCAGCTCCGCCTCGATGGCCAGTACCGTGCGCAGGAACCGTGGGTCGTCATCCGGCAGCAGGCCGGACAGGCCGATCCACAGCGACGCGGCATCCATCTCGGGGTACCCGTAGGCGACCGTGTAGGCCCCCGCCTCGGGCATCCAGCCGTACTCCAGTACGTTCTCGGCGATCCGCTCGCGCAGCTCCGTCCACTCGGGGCGGGCCGGCCGGTCGAAGTCGCCGAGCAGGCGCAGCGCCCGGTCGACGGTGAGCCAGCACATCACCTTGGAGTAGACGTGGTGGCGGGGCGACAGGCGCGCCTCCCAGAGGCCGTGGTCGGGCTCGTGCCAGCGGCGCTCCACCGCCTCGACCATCGCCTCGATCACCCGCCACTCGCGCTCGCGTACCGAGCCGCGCACCGTGGCGACGGCGTGGATCAGGTCGGCCACCGGGCCGAACACGTCCAGTTGCAGCTGCCGGTTCGCGGCGTTGCCGATGCGTACCGGCCGGGAGCCGGCGTAGCCGGGGAGCGTGTCGATGACGGCTTCCGGGCCGAGGTCGTAGCCGTCGACGGTGTAGAGCGGGTGCAGCCGCTCGGGGTGCCCGCCGGTGCGTTCGATGACCCGGTCGACCCAGCTGAGGAACGCCTCCGCCTCGTGCAGCGAACCGAGGTCCACCAGTGCCCGCGCGGCCATCGCCCCGTCGCGCAGCCAGCAGTAGCGGTAGTCCCAGTTGCGGATGCCGCCCATCTCCTCGGGCAGCGAGGTGGTCGCCGCCGCGAGGATCGCCCCGGACGGCGCATGGCTGAGCCCGCGCAGCGTCAAAGCGCTGCGCAGCACCAGGTCCCGGGCCACCGTCGGCAGCCGCAGTGAAGCGGCCCAGGTGCGCCACGGCTCCTCGGCTGCGGCCAGCCGGGTCGCCACCGGATCGGGCCAGCTGGTCAGACTGTGGGTACCGCAGCGCAGCTCCAGTACGCACTGCCCGCCGATGGACTCCAGGTCGATCTCGGCGCGCGCGGAGTCGTAGCCACCGTCGTCGTACACCTCCCACTCCACGCCCGGCGAGTGCAGCGCCATCGGCTCGTTGGAGCCGAGTACGAGCAGCCCGTCGCCGAGCGGCTGGAGTCGCGTGTTGACCTGCCCGAACTCGGGCCGCGGAGCGAAGATCACCCGGGCCCGTACGCTGCCGCTGATCAGCCGCATCAGGGTCGTCGACTCGGAGCCGTGGTTGTCGCCGGGCGCGCTGCCCCGGTCCAGCCAGTCCGTCACGGTCAGCCCCGACCAGCGGGTCTCCACCGTCATCGTGCCCGACCGGTAGCGCTGGCCGAGCGGGATGCCGTCCCGGTCGGCCGGGCGGACGCTGAACCGGCCGGCCGGGTTGCCGCCGAGCAGGTGCGCGAAGGTGGCCGACGAGTCCGGGTTGGGGTGGCACATCCAGCTCACCGTCGCGTCCGGGCCGACCAGCGCGACCGTCCGGCCGTTGGCCAGCATGGAGTGCCGCTCGATGGGGACAGCGTGCTCGCCGTAGAGCCAGGTACGCCGGTGCTCCAGCAGCAGGGCGAGTACCCGGGCGGCCTCGATCGGCTCCTCCACCCGGTACTGTGCCTTGGTTTCGCCCGGTCCGATCTTGACTCCGACATCCGGCCCGTGCAGGTGCGCGAAGGCGTTCTCGTCGGTCACGTCGTCGCCGATGAACAGCACCGCACCGGCGGAGAGCTGCATGCGCAGCGCGTCGACTGCGGTGCCCTTGTGCGTGGTGATCACCGAGAGTTCGATGACCTGCTTGCCCTCGGTGACGTGTACGTCCGGCCAGCGCGCCGCGCCACCGCGGATCGCCTGCACGACCTGCTGCGCGATGTGTGCCGCGACGCCCCGGGTGTGTACCGCCACGCTCGCCGGCTTCGCCTCGATCCGGATCCCGGCCTTGCCCCGGGCGATCTCCTCAACCGCGTGCTGCAGGCGGGTACGCAGCTCCACCAGCTCCGGCGCCAGCCGCTGCACGAACCCGACGTCGAACTCGGAGCCGTGGCTGCCGACCAGGTGTACCTCGCTCGGCAGCCGGGACAGCGTGGCCAGGTCCCGCAGCGCGCGACCGGAGACCACCGCAACCGTGGTCTGCGGGAGCGTGGCCAGCTGGCGTACCGCCGCCACCGCCTCGGGCAGCGGCGCCGCCTCGGCCGGGTTCAACACGATCGGGGCCAGCGTGCCGTCGTAGTCGCACGCGACCAGCAGCTGGGGTACCCGCGCGAGCACGCTGACCGCCGCCCGTAGCGCCGGATCGATGCCGTCGGTCACGGCTCATGCCTCCGAAGAAGTGATCAGTCCCGTGTTGGTACCCGGGAAGCCGCCCCCCCGGTAACCACTGTCCAGCTCGGCCACCCCGTCCAACCGGCCGGGGTAGCTGATGTCGGCGGATCCGCCGGCGGGGTACGCACCATGCTCGGGTCCGGCGGCCGAGTCCCCGCCGCCGCCCGGCTCGACCATCTGGGCGCCGGGCGCGCCCAGTGCGGAGAGGAACGCCGAGGCCCAGTGCTTCACGTCGTGTGCGCGCAGGTGCCGGCGCATGGTACGCATCCGGCGCGCGGCGTCGGCGCTGTCCACGTTCACCGCCCGCATCAGCGCGTCCTTGACCCCCTGCAGGTCGTGCGGGTTGCAGAGGAACGCCTGGCGCAGTTCGCCCGCGGCGCCGGCGAACTCCGACAACACCAGCGCGCCACCGAGGTCGACCCGGGCCGCCACGTACTCCTTGGCCACCAGGTTCATCCCGTCGCGCAGCGGGGTCACCATCATCACGTCGGCCGCGCAGTACAGGGCGGCGAGTTCACCCCGGCTGTAGGACTGGTGCAGGTAGTGCACGGCCGGTACGCCGACCCGGCCGTACTCGCCGTTGATCCGCCCCACCTCGCGCTCCACCTTGACCCGCAGCGCCTGGTAGTGCTCGACGCGCTCGCGGCTGGGCGTGGCGACCTGCACCATCACCGTGCCGGGTACCGACAGCTTCTCCTCGGCCAGCAGCTCGCGGAACGCCTTGAAGCGCTGCTCGATGCCTTTGGTGTAGTCGAGCCGGTCGACGCCCAGGATGATCGTGTTCGGCGAGCCCAGCTCCTTGCGGATCTCCTCGGACCGGCGGTGCGTCTCGCCGCTGGCCGCCACCGCCTCGATCTCGCCGACATCGATGGAGATGGGGAACGCTGCGGCGTGCACGGTCCGCCCGTCGACCTCGACCCCGGCGCCGCGCGGGCGCAGGCCGAGCAGGTGCCGGGTGAGCCGGAGGAAGTTCTGCGCGGCCAGCGGGCGCTGGAACCCGACCAGGTCGGCGCCGAGCAGCCCGCGCAGGATGTCGGCGCGGCGGGGCAGCTGCATGAACAGTTCCACCGGCGGGAACGGGATGTGCAGGAAGAAGCCGATGCGCAGGTCCGGTCGCAGCGCGCGGAGCATCGCCGGTACCAGCTGCAGCTGGTAGTCCTGTACCCACACGGTCGCGCCCTCGGCCGCGCACTCGGCGGTGGCCTTGGCGAACCGCTCGTTCACCCGGCGGTACGACTCCCACCAGCTGCGCTTGTAGATCGGCGTCTCGACGGCGTCGTGGTAGAGCGGCCAGAGGCTGGAGTTGGAGAAGCCCTCGTAGTACTTCTCCAGCTCGTCGGCGAGTACGTTCACCGGCTGCAGCACCATGCCGTCGAGCTCGAACTGCTCCGCCGGCGGGTCGTCCGCCTCGGCGACCCCGCCGTCCCAGCCGACCCACGTCCCGTGCTGGGCGCCGAGGACCGGGTGCAGTGCGGTGACGAGTCCACCCGGGCTGCGCCGCCAGTCGGTCGTACCGTCCGCGTTGGTGATCTTGTCTACCGGCAGGCGGTTGGCGACTACCACGAACGCGCTGCGCTCTCCCACGAACATCCCTCCGGTCGACCGATGCCTGCTCGGGTAGGGAGCCTATTTGATCTGGCTGAACGGTGGACCAACACTTGCCGTCGGTGAATGTTCTGCCACTCTATGGGGTCGGCCACCGGCGGCGGATGGCGGGGTTGGCGCCCGGATGACATCCTGCGTGCCATGTCCAATTCCGCGCCCGGTCGGTCCGCTCGTAGCGGGGGCGTCGT
Source organism: uncultured Actinomycetota bacterium (assembly GCA_963850915.1). Taxonomy (GTDB): domain Bacteria; phylum Actinomycetota; class Actinomycetes; order Mycobacteriales; family Micromonosporaceae; genus CAVTWH01. The sequence goes on along the minus strand of CAWKND010000011.1, from coordinate 34,222 downwards.
GTTCCTGCAGGTGCTGCTGGCGATGCTGTTCCTGGCGATCATCGGCAGCACGGTGGGGTACCTGCTCGGCGAGCAGCACAACAACCGCCAGCCCTCGGCCGCCGGGCCGTCGGTCTCCGTCAGCTCACCGGCGCCGACCAGGACCGGCGGGGGTACCAGCACGGGCACCCCGGATTCCGGCTCGTCGACCGCCAGCTACCCCGACGACGACCAGCACTGCCCCCGGTACACCCAGGGCCGGGCACACGCCGTTCTGGCGATCGTGCTGCACATCAAGACCACCAAGGGCTCCGAGGTGTGGATCTGCCAGGCCGCCGACGACACGCTTTACTACCAGGGGCACCGGGAAGGCTCGGGCGACGATTTCGTCGAGGGTACGAACGCGCTGTTCCTGACCGACGTCAACAAGGTGGGCGGCGAGTACGTCGCGCGGAACACCAACCCGGTCGACAACTCGATCACCGAGTACCACGTCACCGCCGCCCGGCTGGTCATCGTGTACAGCAACTACGCCTCGCCCAAGCCGAACGCCACCGAGCCGGCCGTCTCCTGAGCCGGTCCTTTTGGGGCGGCCGGCGGCCGGTACGCCGAGGCCGGCGTGCGGGTGCGGTACCCGGCCTGGAAAGATTGCCTTGAAGTCCACCACAACCGGAGGTAGGCCGCACCGTGGCCCAGTTCATCTACACGCTGGAAAAGGCTCGCCGGGCACACGGCGACAAGGTCGTCCTGGACAACGTGACCCTGAGCTTCCTGCCGGGGGCCAAGATCGGCGTGGTCGGCCCGAACGGCGCCGGCAAGTCCAGCCTGCTGCGCATCATGGCCGGGCTGGACCGGCCGAGCAACGGCGACGCCCGGCTGATGCCCGGGTACACCGTCGGCATGCTGGCCCAGGAGCCGCCGCTCAACGAGTCGAAGACCGTCCTCGGCAACATCGAGGAGGCGGTCGCCGACACGAAGGCGAAGCTGGCCCGGTTCAACGAGGTCGCCGAGCAGCTGGGTACCGACTACACCGACGCGCTGATGGACGAGATGGGGCAGCTGCAGGAGCAGCTCGACCACCTCGACGCGTGGGACGTCGACTCCAAGCTGGAGCTGGCCATGGACGCGCTGCGCTGCCCGCCGCCGGACGCCGACGTCACCCAGCTCTCCGGTGGTGAGCGCCGCCGGGTGGCGCTGTGCAAGCTGCTGCTGGAGGCGCCCGACCTGCTGCTGCTGGACGAGCCGACCAACCACCTGGACGCGGAGAGCGTGCAGTGGCTGGAGCAGTTCCTGGCCAAGTACGCCGGTACGGTCATCGCGATCACCCACGACCGGTACTTCCTGGACAACGTGGCGCAGTGGATCCTCGAGCTCGACCGCGGCCACGCGTACCCCTACGAGGGCAACTACTCGACCTACCTGCAGAAGAAGGCGGAGCGGCTGGCGGTCGCCGGGCGCAAAGACATCAAGATGCAGAAGCGGCTCACCGACGAGCTGGAGTGGGTGCGCTCCAACGCCAAGGCGCGGCAGACCAAGTCCCGGGCGCGCCTCGGCCGCTACGAGGAGATGGCCGCCGAAGCGGAGAAGACCCGCAAGCTCGACTTCGAGGAGATCCAGATCCCGCCGGGTCCGCGGCTGGGCAACACGGTCATCGAAGTGGACCATCTGGACAAGGGCTTCGACGGCCGGGTACTCATCAAGGATCTGTCCTTCTCCTTGCCCCGCAACGGAATCGTCGGCATCATCGGCCCCAACGGGGTGGGCAAGACCACCCTGTTCAAGACGATCGTCGGGCTGGAGCAGCCGGACAGCGGCGCGGTGAAGGTCGGCGAGACGGTCAAGCTCTCCTACGTCGACCAGAACCGGTCCGGCCTGGACGGCACCAAGACCGTGTGGGAAGTGGTCTCCGACGGGCTCGACCACCTGATGGTCGGCAAGGTGGAGATGCCGTCCCGTGCCTACGTGGCCGCGTTCGGCTTCAAGGGCCCGGATCAGCAGAAGCCGGTGAAGGTACTCTCCGGCGGCGAGCGCAACCGGCTCAACCTGGCGATGACGCTGAAGATCGGCGGCAACGTCATCCTGCTCGACGAGCCGACCAACGACCTCGACGTGGAAACCTTGTCCAGCTTGGAAAATGCGCTGCTCGACTTCCCCGGCTGCGCGGTGGTCATCTCGCACGACCGGATGTTCCTCGACCGGGTGGCCACGCACATCCTGGCGTGGGAGGGCGACGGCGAGGACCCGTCACGCTGGTTCTGGTTCGAGGGCAACTTCGAGTCGTACGAGAAGAACAAGATCGACCGGCTCGGTGCCGACGCCGCCCGACCGCACCGGGTCACCTACCGCAAGCTGACGCGTGACTGAGGCCAGCTTCGACGTCCAGGTGCGCTGGTCCGACCCCGATCAGCTGGGCCACGTCAACCACGCGAAGTACCTGACCTACTTCGAGGACGCCCGGATGGCCGTGGTGGCGCACGCGCCCACCGGGGTCCCGGGCTCCGCGACAAAGGGCTGCATCGCCGCGCGGGTGGCGGTGGACTACCGCCGCCAGGTGAACTTCGCCCCCGGCCTGATGCTGACCGTACGGACCACGGTCGGGCGGATCGGTACCAGCTCGTTCACCCTGCTGCAGAAGCTCTACCTGCCGGGCTCCGACGAACCGGCGGCGGAGTGTGAGTGCGTGCTGGTCGCCTTCGACTACGCGGCCAACAAGCCGCGCCCGCTCGACGATGACGAGCGCGCGTACTGGGCTGGTTTCCAGCCGGTTCAGGACGACGAGACTTCCGAGGCGGGGCGGTGAGGTTCCTGTTCACCTGCCCGGTGCGCTGGTCGGACATGGACTCCTACGGGCACGTCAACAACTCCCGGTTCCTCACCCTGTACGAGGAGGCCCGGGTCGCGTTGATGTTCCAGGGCGCCCGGGAGGCGGGCGTCAGCTCGCTGGAGGAGGGCGTGGTGATCTCCCGCCACGAGGTGGACTACCTGCGCCCGGTGGACTACCAGGACCGGGTACGCATCGAGCTGTGGATCGAGGAGATCCGCGCCGCGTCCTTCGTCGTGGTCTACGAGCTGTTCGCCGATGACCTGCTCGCCAGCCGGGCCCGTTCCGTGTGCGTACCCTTCGACCTCGGCAAATCCCGTCCGCGCCGGCTCTCCGACGCCGAGCGGGACTTCCTCGCCCCGTGGCAGTGATGAGTGCCACAGGCGTGGCGGATGCCACCGCGTTCCTGACCCGGCTGCTGCGGCTGGACCCGGCTGCCCCGGTACGCGTGGTGCCGGGCAGTCTCGGGCCGCCTGATCCCGGGCCGGCGGATCCCGAGCCGGCCGGCGGGCGGATGGCGCTGTGGGCGTCGTTGCCGTGGGAGATCCTGGTCACCCGGGTGGTTGACGCGCAGTGGCCGGCCGGTGAGTACGCCGCCGGTGCGCTGCTCGCCGCTCTCGGATCCGCCCCGGCACCGGCCGACCTGGCTGACGCGAGGGCCGGGGCGGGGGAGTGGCGCTGGGGGTTGCCACCGGGCGCCGGTACGGCCATCGAGCAGATTCCGGCGCGCGAGATCCACCGGGTGGGGATGGCCGCCGAGCAGACGCTACGCACGGTGACGCAGAGTGGGATCGACGGTCGGGCGGTCGGCCAGCGGGCGGTACGGGATGCGCTGCTGGACCATGTGCCGATCACGGTCGAGGCGGCCGGGCAGCGGGTCGGCGTACCGCAGCGGCTGGTACAGGCCGTGGTGCGGATGGGTTTCCTGGGAGCGGTACCGACGGCTTCGGTGGTGCTGGTACGGGTACAGCCGGGGTGGGTGGGGCTGGCTGCCGACTATGGCACCGCGTGGTGGCACCGGGTCAGCCGGTTCACGGTGACCCCCGTAAGTTCAGGTCCCCGGCGACACTGATTCCGCCGGGGAGCCACGGTTTGCCGACCGAATCCCTCGCCAAACTAACCGAACGGACGATGGGGTTTCCTCTTAACGGTTTGATGCGTACGATTCGGTGTCGCCGGCTCCGGAGACTCCCGGGTACCGTCGACCGCCGGGTCCACACGCGCTGTTCGCGTGTGGACACTCTGTGAAGCGAGGAGTGCTGACCATGCCGTGGTGGGCGAAGCGGGAATCCCAGGCCGACAGCGCGCCGGCAGCCGCCGGTGGTACCGACACCGGGGTACGCCCTGAGGTGCCGGCACAGCGCCGCCCTACGGCCGGTGACACCCTGGTCACCCCGGTCTGCATCGACCGGGTTCGGGCCGCCCTGGACCGGCTGGAGGTCCGCTACCTCACCGACGGCGACGGCAACCTGCTCGCCATGTGGGAGCGGCACGCGGTGCTGTTCGCGCTGGAGGGCCCCGACGACCAGATCCTGGTGATGCGCGCCCGGCCGCACGGCACGGTACCGGCAGACTGGGTCGACCGGGGCTACCGGGTGGTCAACGAGTGGAACCACTCCCGGCGGTTCTGCAAGGCATACCTGGGCGACCCGACCGAGCGCGGCAGCTTCCCGATCTACGCCGAGATGCAGGTCCCGCTGATCGCCGGTGCGCACGACGCGCTCCTGGTGGAGCTGCTCGACTGCGCGGCGGCGGTGGCGGTTGCCTTCGTGGACTGGCTGCACGACGAGGGTGGCCTGCTCTAGCCGCCAGCCTCGGGCCGCCGATCCCCTGGCTCGGGGCGGTTCACTCCATCGAGTTGACCATGAAGTACGCCGCCCGTTCGAGGTACTCCCACAGCTGGGTACCGAGTTCGGGCGACAGGTCCAGCGACTCCACCGCGGCCCGCATGTGGGTCAGCCACGCGTCCCGCTCCGCCGGACCGATAACGAACGGCGCGTGCCGTAGCCGCAGCCGTGGATGCCCTCGCTGATCGCCGTAGTCGGTCGGGCCGCCCCAGTACTGGATCAGGAACAGCCGCAGCCGCTCATTGGCCGGCCCGAGATCCTCTTCCGGATAGAGCGGGCGCAGCAGCGGGTCGGTGGCGACTCCGGCATAGAAGGCGTCAACCAGCTTGCGGAAGGTCGGCTCGCCACCAACGGCGGCGTAGAAGTTCTCCGGAGCGCTCACCGTCACATCGTAGTTGCGCCGCCGTTGGCCGCCGCCGTGGCTGGTCGCCGCGGCATGGAACGGTGGCCCGGCTCAGGCCGCGATGGAACCCCTCAGCCGCGAAGTCAGGCCGGCTCAGCCGCGATGTCAGGCCGGCTCGGCCGCGATGTCAGGCCGGCTCGGCCGCGATGTCAGGCCGGCTCGGCCGTGGCCGGACCGTGGCCGGTGGCGTGGTTCTGTGCGAGGGTCAGTCCGCGCGACGCCTCCGCCTCGGCCGCCACCCGATCCGGCCCGGGCCAGCTGGTGACACACGCCACCAGCACCGCGACCGCCCCGATGGCACTCCACACCCCGACCACTGTCGGCAGGTCGAAGTGGTCGGCGAGCGCGCCGGTCAGCAGGACGCCCAGCGCCTGGCAGAGCAGTACCCCGGTCTGCATGACGCCGAACACCCGGGTGCGGAACTCGGGGATCACGATCTTGGCGAAGATGCCGATCGCATTGGGCAGCAGGGCGGCGTTGGAGAAGCCGGCGACCAGCGCGCAGACCGCGATCACCGGGGCGTCGGGGTGCAGCAGCGCGGGGACCAGCGCCACCGGCCCGATGACCGCGATTATCGGCAGTAGCCGTTGCCGGCGCGCCGGACTGATCAGCCGGTTGATGAGGAACCCACCGACCAGCTGGCCCACCGGATTCGAGCCCATGATGAGCGCCTGCGCCAACGCGACTCCGCCGGCCGGGTGCGGCAGCCGGCTGGCCCAGCCGATGGCCAGCCCCTCCGGCACGTTGGTGACCGTGATGAGCAGCAGTACGACGAGCGCGACCGAGCGCAGTACGGGGGAGCGCAGGATGTAGCGGAAGCCGTCGGCGGTCTCCACGATCAGCCGCTTGCGTTCCCGGCTCGCGGCGAACGCCGGGCGGTCGCGTACTCCGGTCCAGACCAGTAGCGCCGAGGCGAGGAAGGTCAGCGAGTCGACCAGGAGCGCGAGGGTCGTGCTGTACGCGGCCAGGGCAGGCCCCGGCCCGTACCCGAAGAGCAGCGCGAACTGTTGCAGCGTGCTCTGCATCGAGGTGGCCAGCACGTACCGGTCGCCGGTGAGCACGTGCGACAGCAGTGCCGACCGCGAGGCGTCGAACGGTGGGTTCAGCATCGCCGCGCTGAACAGCAGCAGCCAGATGCTCCAGATCGGCCAGTGGTGTACGACGATGGCGGCGATCAGTGCGGCGCGCGCGACATCGCACAGCACCATCACCCGGCGTAGCGGATAGCGCTCGGCCAGCGCGGCGAGCACGGGACCACCGACGAGCCACGGCAGGAACGAGATCGCGAAGGTCAGCGCCGACTGGGCCACCGAGTGGGTACGCGAGTAGACCAGCAGGGTCACTGCCGCGCGGGCGAGGTAGTCGCCCATCCAGGACAGTCCGCTAGCCGCGAAGATGACGCGGTATTCCCGGTCTGCCAGCACCGAGCCGTAGCTGGTTCTACGGTCTGAGGCGCTTACTTGGTCAGACACCGGGAAGCCTTCCAACTGACGACATCGACGTCTGGCGTTTGGTTATCAGACGCTGATTCTGCCCGATCGGACGACTGGACGCTAGGTCGAACGGCTGGTGATTACTGGACGCTTGTCTGGTCCAACCGATGCAACCCGACGGGCGTACCGGGCGCGACTTGCGCAGACACGACTTACGCAGACGCGAGAGTACCGGGCGGACGCGGTCAGGTGGGTCCTCCGGTACCCGCGTCGGTACCCTCGCCGAACGGCGCGACCGGTGGCCGGACGTACACCCGGCCCGCCGACATCTGTCCCGAGATGCCGGCGGCCGCCAGCGCGTCGGTGAGTCGCCGGCGCAGTTCGCGCCCGAGCCGCCACTGCGCGTCCGAGGTGGTCTTGACGGTGGTCCGCAGGACCGCACCGTCCACAGTGATCTGCTCCACCCCGAGTACGGCCGGCGGCTCGATCAGGTCGTCGGCGTACTCCGCGTCGCCGGCCAGCCCGGCCGCCGCCTCCCGCAGTACCGCCGCGGCCTGCTCGACATCGGCGAACCCGATGGGTACATCCACCACCACCATCGCCCAGCCCTGGCTCTTGTTGCCGACCCGGACGATCTCCCCGTTGCGGATGTACCAGAGCACCCCGCGCCCGTCCCGGATGGTGGTGATCCGCAGCCCGACTGCCTCAACAGTGCCGCTGGCCTCGCCGAGGTCCACCACGTCACCCACCCCGTACTGGTCCTCCAGCAGCATGAACAGCCCGGCGATGAGGTCCTTGACCAGGCTCTGCGCGCCGAAGCCGAGGGCGACACCGACGATCCCGGCGCTGGCGATGAGCGGTGCGACGTTGACCCCGATCTCGCCGAGGATCATCAGCGCCGCGATCGAGAAGACGGTGGCCGTGGTGAAGCTGCGCAGCACCGAGCCGATCGCCTCGGCGCGCTGCCGGCGCCGCTCCGGGAAGACCGACGTGGCGTCGGTGATCGAGTTGGGCAGCCGGGACTTGAGCGGTTTGAGGATGGCCGGGACCGAACCCTCGGAGGTACTGCGCACCAGCCGGCCGATGGTGCGGTTGAGCAGGTACCTGATGATCAGTGCGATCAGCAGGATCAGGAGTACGGTCAGCGGCTTGGTCAGCAGGTAGTAGCTGCCCGAGGCGAGCCACGAGTTGCCGGTCTGGTCGTAGATCCACTGGCACAGGTCGCTGGCCTTCGCGCACGACGGGGAAGGCGCGGGCGTCACCGGTACCGGCGTCTTGGCGGGCAGGCTCAACCAGGTTGCCAGGGCGTACATCACCTGCACTTAGTACCGCACCGGCCGGCCGGCGGCACAGCCGACCCACGGCCCGTCGGAGGCACCGCGCGGGCAGGCCGTCCTGCCAGCCAACTGTCACCGAGCCTTAACCGTCGCGGGCCGGAATAGTACGTGCATTCTGGCGATCTATCAGGGACTATTGGTGCCAGGGTTGAAGCCGACGCACTGTCGACCGGCGACTGGACTCGACCGGCAGGCGCGGAGGCTGTTATGGCCCTGGGCGTGACGGTGACCGGGGAAGGTGGCGGCGATGCCTGACATACGACGCGTAACGAGCTCTGCCGCACTGGTACTCAACCAGACCTATGAGCCGCTATGTGTCGTATCGATCCGCCGGGCCACCATTCTCGTACTCGCCGCCAAAGCCGTCTGTATCGCCGACGGAGATGGGCTGCTGCACAGCGCCCGAGGCTCGCTGCCTGTCCCGCTTGTCATCCGGTTGACCCGGTATGTCCGGGTACCGTACCGCACTCATGTCGGCCTCTCCCGGCGCGGGATCTTCGCGCGCGACGGCGGGCGCTGCGCCTACTGCCGCGGCCCGGCGGAGACCATCGACCACGTGATGCCGCGCAGCCGGGGTGGCCGGCATGCCTGGGAAAATGTGGTCGCCGCGTGCGCCCGGTGCAACCACACCAAAGGTGACAAAACGCCAGCCGAGCTCGGCTGGCGTCTCCACGCGCAGCCGGCCGCGCCGAAGGGCACCGCCTGGCGGGTACTCGGCCACCGGACCCCCGACCCGCGCTGGTCGGACTGGCTCGACATACCGGTCGCCGAAGCCGCTTAGCCTCCTCAGCTACTGAGCAGGGACGCGAAGACCACGACATTGTCGGCGTACCCCTCGTCCCCGCCGACCCAGTCGCCACCACAGGTGATCAGGCGCAGCCCGGGCCGGCTGAAGTCGCCGTACACCTCGGTCGCGGGAACCGCCGACTTCGGGTACGCGCGTACCGCGTCCACCTGGAAGGTCGCCAGCCGGTGGTCGGCCCGGCTGATCATGATCTTGTCGCCCTTGCGCAGCTTGCCGAGCTTGTAGAAGACGGACGGGCCGGAACGGGTATCCACGTGCCCGACGAGTACCGCCGGTCCGTCCTGGCCGGGTGTCGGCCCCTGGTCGTACCAGCCGACCGTGTTCTTCTCGGCCAGCGGCGGTACCGCGATGGTCCCGTCGGCGGCCAGCCCCACCGAGTGGATCGGCGCGGTGACGGCGATCCGCGGGATGGTCACCCGGGTCGGCGTCGACCGGGACAGTGCCGGCGACTTCGGCGCGCCGTCGTTCGGATCGCCGAACAGGTGCGGCAGCGGCAGCCCACCCCCCAGCTGCCCCAGCCCCAGGCCGGTGGCGAAGAGCCCGAAGACAACCAGTAACCAGCAGAGCACCCGCAGCCCGCGGCCGCGCTTCCGGCGGGTGGACAACGGAACCAGATGCGCGGGTACCTCCATCCGCCGCGCCCGACCGCCGACGCCCTGCGTCGGCTCCCGTACACCGGACGTCTGGTCTGGCTCGTCGGGTTGGTCGGCGCTGGGCTCCCGGCGTTCGGCCAGCCGGAGTCCGGGCAGCCGTCCGTTCGCGGGCGCCACCGGGTCACCGGGATGAGGTCGGGCCGGCCGCCGGTCCGGGAGTCGACGGGCCGGTGGCGGTCGGGTACCGCGCAGGATCACAGCCGGACGGGTACCCGCCGGCGGCGCCGGGCCACAATGCCGAGCGCGGCGGCGCCCAACAGCGCGGCGAGCCCGCCGGCCAGCAGCGTGCTGCCCGTGTCGTGGCTACTCCCGCCGCCGCCGGTAGCCGGCCCCTTGCTCGGCGTCGTGTTGTTGACCACCCACAGCGTCGAGGTGGCCGCATTGCCGCTGGCACAGTTCAGGGTGACCGGGTACCCCTGCGCTTTGGTGGTCGAGGGCACCACGGCGGTGGCGCTGAGTACCCCGTTCACCGGGGTGAGGGTGACCGGGCTGGTGAAGGCCCCGGAGGAGACCGAGGCGGTGTTGACGTTCTCGCCGCAGCTGCCGGTGATCCCGACCTGCAGGCCGGCGCCGACCGTGCTCGGGTTCACCGTGACCCAGACGCCGGAGGCGGCCTGTGCCGGCGTGGCCACGGCCAGCGCTGCGCCCACCACCAGCCCCAGCGCGGCAACCGCGCGCAGTACCCGCCCCGTAGCGTGACCACCCGGGACCGGATTGCCGGCCGTGAGGCGGCGGCCCGGGGGCCGGCGGTACCGGCTGAGTGGCTGCCGGCGGAGTGCGGCGCGGAGTGGCGACATGGGTGTTCCCTCCCGTCGTGGCGGGGTTCCAGCCCGCCTTCCGGAATCTTTCCACCTTTTGCCCCTAATTAGCCCTGTTTTGCGGCAGAGTGCGGGCCACGCCCGGAGAGTGCCTGCCCCCACAGCGTCCTGGGCCGGGCACTCCGCTACGGTTGGTCCGTCGCATGGTCCCTCTGACGCATGGGGGCGTTGAGCTTGTCCATCACCGAAACGGTGCTTGTCTTCGCGGGTATCCCGGCCGCTGTCATCGCGCTCGTCTACCTCGCCGTCTACAGCACCGCCGCCCGCAAGGCCGACAAGCGGTACCGGCCTGGGCGCAAGTTCGACTTCGCGCCCGTCTGGTTCCTCGCCGCGCCGCGCCCACTCGCCGGCGAACCGGGGCATCCGAACGGGACCGCGGCCCTCACCGGCGCGAGCGCGGCCGCGCTGCCCGCCGGTGACCTGCCGGACATCCCCGCCAGCCACCGTGACGTTGGAGGCGCAAGTGACACCTGGTGACAGCGCGTCAAGGGGCGACCTCGAGGTACTCGACGGTCCGTTCACCACGCCGCAGCTGCTGCGCATCGACGAGGCACTGCGGGTGGCCGACGAGTCGACCGGCCTGACCTTCAGCGTCTACGTGGGTGACCTGGACGAGCCGGTACGCGGGCACGCCGAGAAGCTGCACGGCCAGTTGGGCGTGCCGGACACGTCGGTACTGCTGGCTGTCTCGCCGAACCAGCGGGCACTGGAGATCGTCACCGGGTACGCCGCGCGCCGCCGGATCCCGGACCGGGCCGCCAAGCTCGCCGCGCTCTCGATGGCCGCCGCCTTCAGTGGCGGCGACCTAGCCGGTGGACTCGTGTCCGGGCTGGCCCAGCTCACCGAGCAGGCCGGTACGGAGAAGCGCAAGCCCTGACGCTCCGGCGGTCGCCGAGGGCGTCGTGGGAAGTGTCGCTGGAAGTCAAGCGCCGCAAGCAAAACAGCCGCACCCGGTGATCGGGTGCGGCTGTTTTAGTCGGTCAGCCTGTTTAGCCGGTCAGCCTGTTTCGACGGTCAGGCTGTTTCGACGGTCAGGCTGCGGTGTCCCGGTGCCGGGCGGCGAGCGCCCGGCTGACCCCGTCGCGCCCCTCGCCGACCAGCCGGCGCAGTGGTGCCGGCTGGTCGGGCAGGGCCAGCCAGGCGTCGGTGGCGGCCAGCGTCGCCTCGGCCACCTCCAGCGCGGGGTAGGCCGCGCCGACGAACTCCTGTGCCAGCTCGCTGTCCCGGGTCGCCCAGATCTCCTCGATGACATCGAAGTAGCGCGTCACGTACGGCCTGGTCAGCGCGGTCTGCGACGGGTGCTGGAAGCCGGCCAGCAGCGCCCGCTGCTCCCAGTTGGCCAGCGGGTGCGGGCCGGTGAGCCGGCGCCACGTCTCCGCCTTGGACTCGGGTGTGGCGATCAGGGCGGTCGCCACCGTCGCCTGCCGCTCGCCGCCAGCGGTACGGTCGTTGTCCAGCTCCACCTGGATCTCCTCGGAGCCCGCCGCGCCACCGGCGGTCAGCGCCTGCAGCAGGCTCCAGCGCAGCTCGGTACCGATGACCAGCCCGTCCGGGATGTCGACGCCGTCCAGCCAGCCGCGCAGGGTGGCCAGCTCCGAACCGGACCGGGCCGAGCTGAGGAAGGCGCGGGCCCAGGCCAGCTGGAGTCCGCTGCCCGGCTCGGCGGCCACCAGGGCGGCGCTGGCGGTGGCGTTCAGTGCGGCCCAGCCGGACGGCGACCACTGCGGGTCGGCGTAGTAGCAGAGCGCACCGTGGGCCTGCGGAAGTACGTTGACCACCAGGTTCACGTCGACCTCGGCGGGCAGGCCGGCGCAGACCAGCGCGATGAACTGGCGGGCCGGCATCTCCCCGTCGCGGACCATGTCCCACGCCGCGCTCCAGCACAGTGAGCGGGCCAGCGAGTTGTCGAAGCCGCCGATGTGCGTCACCACGGTGGCCAGCGAGCGTTCGTCGAGGCGCAGCTTGGCGTAGGTCAGGTCGTCGTCGTTGAGGAGCAGGACGTCGGCTGCCGGCTTGCCGGTGAGGGCGTCAATCGTCGTGGTCGGGCCGGCCACGTCCACCTCGATCAGGTCGCGCCGGACGAGGCGGGCGCCGACCAGGTCGTACAGGCCGATGCCGAGGCGGTGGGTACGCAGGGTGGGGTACCCGGGCGGCGCCTCCTGCTCCACCACCACCGACTCGTACTCTCCGCCCGCCCCGATCTTCACGACCGGCCGCAGCGTGTTGACCTGTGCCGTCTCCAGCCACTCGGAGGCGAACGCGGTGAGCTTGCGGCCGGATGCCTCCTCGAGCGCGGAGAGCAGGTCGGCGAAGGTGGCGTTGCCCCACGCGTGCGCGGCGAAGTACGCCCGTAGCCCGGTGACGAACGCATCGATCCCCACGTACGCGATGAGCTGCTTGATCACGCTGGCGCCCTTGGCGTACGTGATCATGTCGAAGTTGACTTCGACCGCCGCGACATCGGGTATCTCGCAGTAGACCGGGTGGGTGGAGGAGAGCTGGTCCTGCCGGTACCCCCGGGTCTTGCGCCCGACCTGGAACGTGGTCCAGGCGTCGGTGAACCGGGTGGCCTCGGTGTTGGCCCAGTGGCTGGCCCACTCGGCGAACGACTCGTTCAGCCACAGGTCGTCCCACCAGCGCATGGTCACCAGGTCGCCGAACCACATGTGGGCCATCTCGTGCAGGATCGTGTTGGCCCGGTTCTCGTACTCGTAGTCGGTGACCTGCGAGCGGAAGATGTAGTGCTGCTCGCCGTGTACGACGCAGCCGAAGTTCTCCATCGCACCCGCGTTGAACTCGGGTACGTAGACCTGGTCGTACTTGGGCAGCGGGTAGCGCACCGCGAACTTCTCCTGGAAGAAGTCGAAGCCCTGCTTGGTGACCAGGAGGATGTCGTCGGCGTCGAGGTACTGCCGCATCGAGGCGCGCACGAACACGCCGAGGTCGATCCCGTCGTGCGTCTCGCGTACCTCGTGGTAGGCGCCCGCACAGATCGCGGTGATGTACGTGCTCATCCGTACCGACTCGGCGAAGTGCAGCGTCTTCGCCCCGGCGTCGGCCCGCTCCACCCGCTCCACGAGCGCGTTCGAGATGACCTTCCAGTGCGCCGGCGCGGTGATGTGGAAGGTGAAGTTGGCCTTCAGGTCGGGCTGGTCGAAGCAGGCGTAGACCTTCTGCGCGTCCTGCGTCTCGAACTGGCTGTAGAGGTAGACCTCCTTGTCCACCGGGTCGACGCTGCGGTGCAGCCCCTGACCACTGGTGGAGTACGCGAAGTCGGCCTCGACGACCAGCAGGTTCTCGGCGGCCAGGTCGGGCAGGGTCAGCCCGGTCTCGGCCGTCCAGCCGGAGGCGTCCAGCTCGGTGCCGTTGAGGGTGGCCGAGTGGAGTGTCTCGGCGGCCAGCTCGATGAAGGTCGAGGCGCCCGGCTGCGAGCAGCGGAACCGCACCTCGGTAAGGGAGCGGAAGAGCAGCTCGCCGGGGCCACCTGTCCCGTCCGTCAGGTCCAGGCTGACGTCGTAGGACTGGACGTCGAGCAGGCCCGCCCGCCCGATCGCCTCGACCTGCGTCAGGTTCCGCACTCCGGCCACCAGGCCCCCATTCCTCGCTGTGAGCGGCTACCCGCCCGCGCGCAGACCCGCGGCCCGCGTCCATTTCGGCAGTCTTTCACGGCCCCTCGCGCCGCCGGGTGTGTCCCAGGTCACCGTAGGGTCGCTCGCGGGTGGGGGTACCCGGGAGAAAGGATCGAATGGTTGTCCCATGCTTACTGTCGTAGCCGCCGAAGCCCCTGACGCACTTGGAGTTGTCGCATGACCGCCGTCGACATGTGGTTCGATCCGATCTGCCCGTGGGCGTGGATGACCTCCCGCTGGCTGCTCGAGGTCGAGAAGGTCCGGGACCTGGAGATCCGCTTCCACGTGATGAGCCTGTCCGTGCTCAACGAGGGGCGCGACGACCTCCCGGAGCGTTACCGGGAAGGGCTGGCCAAGGGCTGGGGGCCGGTACGGGTGGCCATCGCGGCCGAGCAGAAGTACGGCAACCAGGTGCTGCGTGACCTGTACACCGCGCTCGGTACCCGGATCCACCCGCAGAAGCAGGAGCTGGGTCGGGACCTGTACGAGGCGGCGCTCGCCGAGGCGGGGCTGGACGTGGCACTGGCCGCGGCGGCCGACTCGGCGGAGTACGACGCCGAACTGCGGGAGAGCCACCACACCGGCATGGACCCGGTCGGCATGGACGTCGGTACGCCGGTGATCCACGCGCCCGGCCCGGAGGGCAAGCAGGTGGCCTTCTTCGGCCCCGTGGTCACCCCCGCTCCAAAGGGTGAAGCTGCCGGCCGGCTCTGGGACGGTGTGCTGCTCGTGGCCGGTACCCCCGGCTTCTACGAGCTCAAGCGCACCCGCGAGCAGGGTCCAATCTTCGACTGATTCGTTGCCCCGAGTGGTGGCACGCCTACCCTGTGCCAACCAGTGAGGTGGACCGCCACTCGGGAGGATCCATGCGGAAGCCCAGGAAGTCGCCGACCCGGGAGCAGATTCCGGACTGGCCGCCGGTGACCGTCAGCGCAGGCTTCGCGGCGGTCGCCGCCGGTACCCCCGAGGTTCTCGGGGTGGCGCCGGCCCAGGCGGCTTGGCCGCCCACCGTGCCGACCGGGGCCTTCACTCCGCAGTTGGCTGCCGCACCCGCCGCGGAGTCGGCGAGCGCCGATGGGCCGCCGGTGGCCCCCGAGGATGTGGCCCGCAACCTGGGCAGCGCGCGGTTCAGCATCTCCGGGCGGGGCTGGCGCAGCCTGCGCCCCGACCTGCCGGCCGACATGATCGCGCTGCTCGCGCCGCCGGTACTGGTCAGCGCGGTGGCCTTCCCGTCGGCCCCGCCGCCCATCCCCGGCCGGCACCGCCGCGACTGAGTCCGCTGCCTTGCCGTCGGGGTGGGGCGGCTTGCGGATCTTGCGCGTAGCGGGCCTACCCGGCCGGTGGTAGCCCCGCTACGCGCAAGATCCGCCGCCGAGCCGCGGCTCGGCGGCTCGGCGGGCGGCTCGGGGCTCGGGGTGCGGCGGGCGTGCCCGGGGCTCGGGGTGCGGCGGGCGTGTCGCGGCTCGGGTGCGGGATCCGATTC
Organism: uncultured Actinomycetota bacterium; assembly: GCA_963850915.1. Taxonomy (GTDB): domain Bacteria; phylum Actinomycetota; class Actinomycetes; order Mycobacteriales; family Micromonosporaceae; genus CAVTWH01. Next base: position 19,014 of record CAWKND010000011.1, on the reverse strand, counting down.
CTGGGACGGGTCGGGGCCGGGAAGTGCCGGCGGCACAGGGGTCGTAGCGTTTCCGGCATGACGATCGCGTACCCCATCGCCCGCGCCTGGCTCTCCACCGGAGGTACCGGCGCGCAGAACTACGACGAGTTCGCCGACGACGCGGAGATCACCGCGATCATCGCGGCCAACCCGGCGAGCGCGCTGGCGATCGAGATGCCGCACCGGGCGCCGGACACGCTCGGCCGCTCGTTCCTGGACTCGCTGCCGGCCGCCGTCGCACGCCTGGCGCAGACCAAGGCGGCCGGCCGGTACGCCCTGCAGGAAGAGGTCGCGGTGCTCTACCGGATCACCGCGACCGACGGGGCGGCCGGGTACGGCGTGTGGGCGATGGTGGACACCGGCGAGATCTCCACCAGTGCCGACGAGCCGGGGCTGGTGATCCGCAACGAGGACGTGTTCCTGGAGAAGGTACGCGAGCGGGTGGCACTGGCCCAGGCGATCGGGCACCTGCTCTCGCCGGTACTCCTGCTGCAGACCGGCCTCGGTGACCAACTCCAGACGGCGCTGGTGGCGGCCGCGGATGCGGCGGGCCGGCCGGCGGTCAGCGACATCGACCAGGCCGGCCGGGTACATGAGGTGTGGGCGCTGCCGGCCGGGCCGGTACGCGACGAGATCCTGGCGCTGGCCGGCGGCGGTGAGCTGGTCGTCGCCGACGGCAACCACCGCAGCCTGGCCGCGCAGACCGCCGGCCTGCCCCGGTTCCTGGCCGTGGTGACCACCCCCGCCTCGGTCGTCATCCAGCCCTACAACCGGCTGATCAGCGAGGTCGGCGGGGTGGACGTGATCGAAGGACTGCGCGCGGCCGGGGCGAGCGTCACCCCGGTCGACGCGGCGCGGATCCCGGCCGGGCGCGGCGGCATCACCGTGTACCAGCGCGGCAGCGCCTTCTCCGTCGCCCTCCCGTCGACTCCGGGCGTACCCGACGTGGAGAACCTGGACCACGCACTGGTCGAGCGGATCGTGCTCGGGCAGGTACTCGGGATGGAGCCGGGGGACAAGCGGATCACCTACGTCGGCGGTGACTACCCGGCGTCCTGGCTGGTCGGCGAGGTCGACGCGGGCCGGGCCGAGCTGGCGGTCCTGATCGCGCCGGTGACCGTACCGGACTTCGTGGCGGTCAACCTGGAGCGGGAGAAGCTGCCGCGCAAGAGCACCTGGTTCACGCCGAAGGCGCGCGCCGGGCTCGTGGTCGCCGAGCTATCCCCGGGTCCGGGTGAGGCTGCCACGAACGGGTGAGAGACTGCGCGGTATGCGCGTCTACCTCGGATCAGACCACGCCGGCTACGAGCTGAAAACGCACCTGCTGAGTCAGCTCGCGGCGCACGGGTACGAGTTGGTCGACGTCGGGCCGCACCAGTACGTCGCGGACGACGACTACCCGGCCCACTGCATCGCCACCGGCCTGCGGGTGGTGGCCGACCCGGGCAGCCTGGGCGTGGTGATCGGCGGCTCCGGCAACGGCGAACAGATCGCCGCCAACAAGGTCACCGGGGTACGCGCCGCGCTGGCCTGGAACACCGAGACGGCACAGCTGGCCCGGGAGCACAACGACGCCAACATCGTGGCGCTCGGTGCCCGCCAGCACACGCTCGACGAGGCGACCGGGCTGGTGGAGACGTTCCTGGCCACCTCGTTCTCCGGCAACCCGCGGCACGCCCGGCGCATCGAGCAGGTCGCCGAGTACGAGGCGACGCACCAGGCGCCCGTCGTCTGAGCGCGCGTCTGCTCAGCGGGGTTCGCTGGGCGGGATCCAGCCGCGCCGGATGATCACCAGATCGGTCTCGGCGGCGGCGATGTCGGCCGCGGTGGGCCGGGCGGCGTCCCGGGCACGCAGCGCCGCACCCACGTTGACCTGCGACGATCCGCCGCCGATCAGGCCCCGCAGGCCGCGCTCGCTGGCCACCTCTTCCTCGTGGTCCGGCGGCTCGGGCGCGTCCGTGGTCGCGAAGTCCGCCGGCGTACCGGTGCGCGGTTCGGCATCCAGCTCCCGCCGCGAACGGCGCCGGCGACGGGGGATCGGCTCAGCCATCCGCTCACGGTAGCGCCGAACCGTCCCCCATGGTGCGTGCCGGCGGCGCTGACTCAGAAGACCTCGGTGACCGCGGGCTGGCAGTACCAGCCGAACGCGACGCTGGCCCGGGCCAGTGCGCCGGGGGTCAGTTCGACCACCCGGCCGGTACCGGCGAGCTGGGTCAGCGTGCTCCCACCGAGGTATGCCGAGCCGAGTGCCTGGATGTCCAGCCGCAGGTCGGGCTCGCGGTCGGTACGCACGCAGGTGGCCGAGTCGGGGTCCCCGGTCAGCTGCCAGGAGCCGGCGTTCTCCGGCAGCAGCGCGTCCGTGACACCGAGCACCACGTCGACCGGGGCGGCGTACCGGCGGCCGGCCAGCGCACCCGCGATGTCGGTGACCCGTACCCACAGGCCGTCGAAGTACTTGGCGTTGAGCCGGCGCGGCTCGTTGACCATCTGTACGAGTGGCTCGTCCACGGCCGCGAAGTTGTACCGCACGCTGCGGGTCAGGTCCACGTTCAGCGCCAGGCTGGCCAGCGCGTGATAGGCGACCGGGTTACCGGCGACCAGCTCGCGCAGCTGTACCTGCCCCTTCGGGCTGTGGTCCCAGTCGTTCTTGACCCGCCAGATGGCGTACCCGTCGACACCCGAGGCGCCCTCGTGCACGGTGACACGCAGCGGGGTGGCCCCGTCCCGGCTGCTCGCCGGGTCACTGAGGATCTTGCGCCACCACGCCTCGTTGCGGCTGGAGTAGCCGGGACGGCCCAGCCGTACCGCGTCGTACGGCTTGGCCAGCACGTCCGCCGCCTCGGCCAGCGGTACCGAGCGCAGCCGGCTCGGCCCCGCCGGCGCGGGTACGTTCAGCACGACCTCGTGGTCGATCTCCATGGACAGGCGCGGGGCCGCCAGCCCGTAGCCGAAGCGCTGGTAGATGCGGCCCTCGCTGGCCCACAGCGAGGCGACCGGTTCACCCCGACCACGGATGTCGGCGAGCTGCTCGGTGATCATCCAGCGGACCAGGCCACGGCGCCGGTGCGTGGTGCGTACCCCGACCGCCGTCACGTGTCCGCAGGGCAGGCTGCCGCCGGGTACCGTCAAATCCCTGGTGAAGGCCCCGACCCCGCCGGCGATCTCGCCGTCGGCGGCGATCGCGTAGGTGACCCGCTCCGGCTCGAAGACGTATTTGTCGCCCTCCGCGCCCTCGGCGTCCCAGCTTTCGTTGAAGACCTCCTGCATCAGCAGGTCGGTCGCGGCGTAGTCGTCGGCCGTGGCCGTGCGCAGCGTGTAGCCGTCAGTCGTCACAGGTTTGTGTCTAGCTGATGTCCTATGCGTGAGGCGAGCTATTTGCGCAGTCGTTACTCTCGACGGGGTGGGGATCTCCTGGGGCGCCGGAACGGTGGACGCGGCTGCCCTGCTCGACCTGGTTTGTGGCCCGGCCAGCCCGCTGGTGGAGACCTATCAGCGCTACCGGCTGGTGGCGCACCTGGGCTCCGGCGGGCAGGCCGAGGTCTTCCGGGCGGTCCGGCTGGCCGGCGGTGTGGTCTCCGCGCCGCTGACCGTCAAGGTCTTCCGGGTCGACCCGACCCGGCCGCTCGCCGACGAGCTGCGCTCCTGGGACAAGGGCGACGCGGCGCTGATGGACCTGAACAACCGGGGGGTACCGAGCATCTGCCGGCGCGCCGACGGGTTCTACGGTCCGCCCCCGCACCGGGCCGGCGAGCCGCCCGAGCCGGGTAACGCGGTGCCCTACCAGGTCTACGACTACCTGCACGGAGTCAACCTGCGCGAGTTCCGCCGGCAGCCGGCCTCGCCGGGGGACGTCCGGCTGAACGCGGTCACCGCGCTGCGTACCCTCGCCGGCATCCTGCGCCTGCTGCACCACCCGGCCGAGGACGGGGCGACGCCGGTACTGCACATGGATGTCAAGCCCTCCAACGTGATGGTGCTCGCCACCGGGGAGGTACGGCTGATCGACTTCACCGGTGCGCGTTATCACCGCCCGGAGGAGATCACCCAGATCGCGTACACCCCGGAGACCGGCGGTCCCGAGGCGCTGGGCGGCACCGTGGGTCCTGCCTACGACGTACACGGCTTCGGGGCGGTGGCGTTCTTCCTGGTCACCGGGGCACTCCCGCGCGGCCGGGAGGTACCGCCACCCGGTACCCACCCGCTGATCGCGAACCGGCCGGCGCTGCGCGACCACCTGCTCGGCCCGCTCGCCGAGCGCCCCGCCGACCGGCCCAGCACGCTGGAGCTGGCCGGCTGGTCCGAGCACCTGGGCGAGCTGGTCCGGGCGGCCGGGATCAGCGACCCGATCGTGGACTGGGCGGACGCCCCGGCGACGCCCGTCCGCGCGGTGGGCCGGGCCGCCGTCGTGTCCGGGACAGAGACCAACGCCTTCAAGCGCATCGAGCGGCTGGAGCGGGAGCTGGTACAGCTGCGCCGCGCGCTCGCCGCGGCGCAGGACAAGCCACTCTCGCCGGCCCCGGCTGGCGGCAAGCTGCTCCCGACAGCCGAGTACGCCGCGCACCCGTCGGCCCGGCCGGGCACTGCGGAGCCGGCCCGGGTCGGCCCGCCCCGACCGGGCGAGCCGGTTCGCTCGGCCCCGAAGGTGATGACCCCAGCGCCGACCCGGGTCGCACCGCCTGCTACGAAGGTCGGCCAGCCCACGAAGGTCGGCCAGCCGGTCGGGGCAGGTGCGGGGGTCCCGCCGGGTGCTGGACAGGCTGCTGGGCCGGCGATGCAGGTCGGGCGGGCGCAGGTACGGCCGAAGCCACCGCCCGAGCCGACCGGGTACACGAGCGCCGCACCCCCGCCCCGTCCGCCCCGGGTACCGGCCAGCATCCAGGCGCAGGTACTCAAGCGCGGTGGCGGCTGGTCCTGGTTCGGTGGCCTGTTCCTGTTCTGCTGCTGGTGCATCTGGGCGTTCGCCAACCGGGGACACGACTTCACCGTCCCGCTGATCACCTTCGGCTTCGTCTACCTGGTCGCCGCCGGGCTGTTCGCGCTCGCCCGGGTGCTCGGCCGGTACACCGTCGAACGCTGGATGGGGCACAAGCGCCGCACCGCCCGCCTGTCCCACCTGCTGGTGGCGCTGTTCCTCGTCGTGGTCGGCATCGCCTACCTGCGCGAGGTCCCCTGGGTGATCAGCCTGATCAGCTGGGCCTCCAGCTAACTGCGGTCAGCGCTGACGGTCGGGGGCTCGACGCGGTGGGCCAGGAACGGCCGGCGCACCAGCAGTACCACCACGGCCACCAGGACCGCGGCCGTCAACGCCAGCGAGCCGGGTACCGCGATGCCAAGCAGCACAACGACTCCGGCGACCGGGCAGGCCCAGCCGACGAGTGGCCCGCGGATCCCCGGTCGCAGGTGCAGTACCCCCACCGAGAACAGGTACACGGCGACCGGTACGGCCACGGCGGCTGCGGTACCGGCCCGGCCGAGCGCCCCGTGCCCGGTGTCGTGGTCCACGGTCACCGCCATCCCGGCACCCACCGCGGCAGCGGAGGCGAACACGAGGTAGTGCCCGTACCCCCACGGAAACGCCTGCCGGTTGGAGTGCAGCAGCCTGCCGGCCGGCGTGTCGAAGTAGATCCACCACATGGCGAACACGATCACCAGCCCGTACCCACCGACCGGGATCAGATCGACGGTGGAGGTACCGCCTGCGAACGCCGCCTCGATCGCGACAACGGTCGACAGCACCGTCTCGCCGAGCACGATCAGCGTCAGCAGCCCGTACCGCTCGGCGATGTGCTGCGGGTGCCAGGGAGTCTCCGTGTGCCACTCGGCCCAGATCGGTACCGCCATCTCCACGAGCGCCATGACCAGGAAGACGAGCGGCGTCCAGGGCGCCGGTGTCAGCGCCACGCCCAGCCAGCCCACCTGGCACAGGCTGATGCCGACGACGTACCGGTCCGAGATCGTGCGGGCCTTCCCGTCCTGCCGCCCGGCCCGCAGCCAGAGCGAGACGAGCCCGAGCCGCATGATCAGGTAGCCCAGCCACACCTGCCAGATGTCCCCGTCGAAGGCCCGTGACACCCCGGCCGCGAGTACCAGCACGCCGGCGATCTGCACGAAGACCGCCAGCCGGTACGGCACGTCGTCGGTGTCGTAGGCCGAGGCGAACCAGGTGAAGTTGACCCAGGCCCACCAGATCGCGAAGAACACCGTCAGGTAGCCGATCAGCCCGTGACCCACCTGGCCCTCGAAAAGCGAGTGGTGCAGCCGGTCGGAGGCCTGCGCGACGGCCACCACGAAACACAGGTCGAACAGCAGCTCCAAAGGCGTGGCGGCGCGGTGGCCGGTGCGGCTGCGCGGCCTCATCCGGCGTACCGGCGGCGGTGCCTCCTCGCTCATCCCCAGATTCTCGCGTCCGGGATCAGACCGCCGACGGCCAGTCCCGGAAGATCGGATCAACCATCGGGGGTACCGGGCCAGACGGCACCGTGGTCGCTACTGCCGCGCCACCGGCCGCGACGAGTGCCTGCGGCTCCCGTGACAGCCGTCGCTGTACCCGGCGCAGGCCGACCGCGAGCCGCCGGTGCAGGTGGTACGCGCAGGCGCGCAGGAAGATCTCGGCGTCCTTGCGCTCCCGACCGGCTCGCAACCGGGTGACCTCATAAATCACGGGTAGCAGGACGATCGGCCACAGCGCCGGTACCAGGATGGCGAGCAGTACCCACGGCAACTCGATCAGCGCGATCGTGACCGGCTGGCGCCACCCGAACGAGTACCGGGTCACCTGCCACTGTGCGTGCCGGATCGCGGCCACCCGTATCCGCGCGTCGTCGGGTACCGCGCAGTCCCGGACCGCGATCACCGCCGCCGTCACCTCGGCCACGCTGAGGCTGGGGTCGAGCCGGAACAGTGCCGTGCCGATGCCCTTGCTGAAGTGGAGCACCAGTACGTCGATGAGGTAGCAGGCGACCGCGCCGCCCACAGCGACGGGTATCTGTCCGGTCGGCCGGTGGGCGCTCATCGCCAGGTACGTGAACGCGCCGACGACCAGTGCCTTGCCGAGTACCCGTCGCGTCGCCCGCCAGCCGCCTGTCACCGGCCGAGGGTAGCCGGCATCCGGCCGCCGCTGAAGTGCGGAAACGGCTCCCGGCCGGTCGCGGGCCTCTACGGTGGCTGAGGAACGCGACAGATTCGGGGGAGTTGTCGTGCGGTTACTCGGCGCTGGCCGGTGAACGGGGCCTTTGTCAGCCTGGTCTCGTTCGCGCTGGCCAGCGCGCTGGTACCGGCGCAGGTGGTGGTGACCCTGCTGCTGCTCGGCGCGCCGGCCGGTCGGCGTACCGCGCTGGCCTGGGTCGTCGGGATGACAGCGGCACGCCTGGTCCAGGGCGTGCTGTTCGGCTTCATCTTCAGCTCGGCCGACACCGGGCGCTCCACCGGAACAGGTCCGGTCGTCTCCACCGTCTTCCTCGTGATGGCGCTCACCATGCTGGTCGCCGCGCTGCGTACCGCGCTGTCCGGTACCGACCCGGACGCACCGCCGCCCAAGTGGCTGGAGCTGGTACAGCGGATCACTCCCGGCCGCGCACTGCTGATCGGCGCCGGGTACATCGCGATCAGCCTGAAACTGTGGATCTTCACGCTCGGCGTGATCGCCGCGATCCACCAGGCGAAGATGGGTCTGCTCCGCAGTACCCTCGCGTTTCTCGGCTTCGTGGCCGGCGCCGAGGTGCTGCACCTGCTGATCCTCGGTACGGCGTACACGGCGGGGGAGCGCTCCGCGGCCAGGCTGACCCGGGCGACGGGCTGGCTGCGTACCCATAATGATCAGCTTGTGGTGGTCCTGGGTTTGATCTTCGGGGTCTGGTTCCTGATCAAGGCGCTGTCCGGCTACGGCATCCTGTAGTCGTTCCCCGCCAGCGCCGCGGCGCGGGCGGCGATCAGCCGCATTCGCGCGCCCCGCTCGCCGGGTTCGACGTGGGCTGCCTGGTTGGTCGCCTGACCGGGCCACTTGCGGTAGAGGAGCCCGGTCGTGGCGATGAAGTACCCGTCCGAAACGGCGCTCGCCGCCATCAGCAGCCCGGTGTCCTCGGACGCGGGCAGCGCCATCCAGCCGCCGAGGGCCAGCAGCAGGTCGTGCCGCAGGCACAGGCTGGCCGGGTGTACCGGCGCCCGGAAGTCGCCCGCAAGCCACGACTCCACGACGCTGTACCGCCGGAGTACGCCCTCGGGCGGCTCGGCGTCGAAGCCGACCGTGCTCCCGTCGGGCAGCAGGTCCAGTGCGCGTGCCGTGGTCCACCCGACGGTCGGCTGCTCGGCGAGGACGGCGATCTCGCGGGCCAGGGCGCCCGGCGTGAGCTGGTCATCGGCGTCGAGCACCTTGACGTACTCGCCGCCGGCTCGGGCGAGCGCGAGGGTACGGGCCACGCCGGGTCCACCCGGCCGGCCGGTACCGGCGCTGATCCGCCTGTCGTCGGGGAGGTGGCGCGCCGGTACCCCGGTCTGCCCGTCCTCCTGCACCAACCACTGCCACGTCCAGCCGTCGGGAAGCTGTTGCGCCGCAAGGGATGCGTACGCCTCCCGCAGGTACCGGGCCGCGGGTGGGTGCACCGCGGTGAGCACAGACACGACGCCGACCACCCGGTCCACTGTGCCAGCCTGGTGACGGGTCGGCGCACTTTCCGTACGCTGCCGCCGTGGTCTCCTCCGACGCGTACCCGGCTGGTTCGGCTGCCCGACGCTGGCCGGTACCGGTCGCCTACGCGCTGTTCGTGCTGGTCGGGCTCGGCGCCGGGGTCGGCGGCGTACTCCTGCTGGCCCAGATCCGGGACTACCGGGTCGATCCCACCACCATCGGCCTCACCTTCTTCACCGGATCGGCGGGCTTCGTACTGGCCGGCATGAGCACCGGACTGCTGGTGCACCGGTTCGGTACCCGCGTGGCACTGCTCGGTGGCGGGTCGCTGTTCGTGCTGGCCGAGCTCTACATCGCGACCCGGCCGCCGTTCCTCGGCCTGGTGGTGGTCCAGCTCTTCACCGGGTACGCCACCGGCATCCTGGAGTCCGTCCTCAACGCCTACCTGGCCACCCGACCCGACAGCACCACGGTACTGAACCGGCTGCACGCGTTCTTCGGAGTCGGTGCGCTGCTCGGCCCGGCGCTGGCGGCGTGGCTGCTCACCTGCACGAGCTGGCCCCGGGTGTCACTGGTACTGGCGGCGATCTGCGCGCCGCTGATGGTCGCTGTGTGGATCACGTACCCGCCCCGGGGCGTCGACCCGCTGTCCACCGCCGCACGTGTCGACCGGGCGGCCACCGCGGAGCCGGGCGTTGCGCTGCTGCGCGCGGTACTGCGCCAACCCGTGGTACTGCTCGGTTCCGCGCTACTCGCCCTGTACGTCGGTCTGGAGATCAGTGTCGGCAACTGGGCGTACGCCTACCTCGTCGAGGCCCGGTCGTCGGCTGAACTCATCGCGGGGTACACCGTCAGCGGGTACTGGCTCGGTCTCACGCTCGGCCGGTTCCTGATCAGCCCGCTCGCGACCAGGCTCCGGCTGACCCAGACCACCCTCGGGTACGCGTGCATCGCCGGAGTCACCGTCAGCGCCGCGTTCACCTGGCTGGTACCGGCTCCGGGCGCGGCGAGCGTCGGCTTTGTACTGCAGGGCTTCTTCCTGGGGCCGATCTTCCCGACCACGATGGCGATGACCCCCCGGTTCACGGCTCCCCGGCTGGTACCCACCGCCATCGGCGTGATGAACGCGGGCTCCGTGGTCGGCGGTGCCGCGCTGCCGTGGCTCGCCGGAGCGGCCGCGCAGGGCGTCGGCGCCTGGACCCTGCTCCCGTTCGCCGTGCTGTTGGGTCTGATTCTGTTGACCGTGTGGCGCCGCATCGACGTACGCATCGCCGCACCGGCCGCGGCGACCATGCCGGCGAGCCCCGGCCCGATCCCGCGGCCGACGGGCGTCACGTAGGGGTGTTGCTTCAGTCGCGGGAGAAGGCCATCGCCGCCTCCCGGGCCAGGTCGACGAAGGGTTCGCCGCTGACGTCGATGATCGCCCGGTTGATGGTGCCACCGACGAATGCCCAGGGCGCGTCGCCGGCGTAGTCCTCGCTGACCGGTTCGGCGCTGTCTTTGCCGATGTTGAGTCCTTCGCCGGCGATCGAGAACTTGCCTGGCTGGGTCTTGATCCGGCCCTCGCCCACCTTGGCCTTGCCGATGTGCAGGGTCAGCATGCCTTCCGCGGGTAGGGCGTCCCCCTCGCGCGCGAAGGAGGCGGAGAACACGTGGTGGCCGGGGGTGACCGGCTCGGTGGATTCGATGATCTGTTCCACCATCCCGACCCAGTTGTAGACGTACTTGAGCTTGCCGTCCTTGATGTAGAGGGCGTGGCCGCCGAACCGGGCGCCGTGCGAGAACAGCACGCCAGATGCTTCGGTAGTGGCGATGTCGACCTCGACAGCGATCGTGTACGAACGGTTGCGGATGTTCGGCGCGACCGACTCCGGTACCTCGGCGCAGCCCGGGTAGTAGATGTAGCGCTGTCGCGGCGGCGCGATCTGTGGTCGTTCGGTGCCGAGGATGTCCACGACGCCACGGTTCTCCAGCGGGAGTGCCTGGTACTGGCCGGCCTGTACCCACCACAGCGAGATGAGCTCCTGCAGCTTCTCCGGGTGCTGGTCGGCGACATCGTGGCACTCGCTGGGATCCAGGTGTGTGTCGAACAGTTCCCACTGCTGGTTCGGGTAGTCCGCCCACGCGTCCGGCGCCGACGGCGACAGCGCCGCGGCCTTCCAGCCGTCATGCCAGATCGCCCGGGTACCACCCATCGAGTAGAACTGCGTCTGCTTGCCGGTCTTGGCGCCCGGGTCGGCGAAGCTCGCGGCGAAACTCACACCCTCCAGCGGTACCTGGGGGTAGCCCTTGAGGGTCTCCGGCGGTTCGATGTCCGAGGCACTCGTAGATCGTCGGGACGATGTCGATGGCGTGCGTGTACTGGGTACGCACGCCGGTTTTGGCGATCCGCGCCGGCCACGACACGATCATCGGGTCGGCGACGCCGCCTTCGTAGTTGGCGTACCGCTTCCACAGCTTGAACGGGGTGTTGAACGCCCAGGCCCAGCCGGTGGGGTAGTGGTTGTAGGTCAGCGGCGTGCCGAGATCGTCAAGGTGCTTCAGGTTCTCCTCGATCCGGTCGGGCAGGCCGTTGAAGATCTTGTTCTCGTTGACCGAACCGTTCGGGCCGCCCTCGCCGGACGCGCCGTTGTCGGACACCAGCACGATCATCGTGTTGTCGAGCTGACCGCTCTCCGCCAGGTAGTCCAGCAGCCGGCCGATCTGGTCGTCGGCGTGGCTGAGGAAGCCGGCGTACACCTCGGCCATCCGCGCGAACAGCCGCTGCTCGTCGCTGGTGAGACCATCCCACGGCCGTACGGTGTCGAGTTCGGGCCAGGTCTTGCCGTCCTTGCTGGTCCGGTCGATGTACGGGTTGATCGGCGACAGTTCGGCGTGCTCGGGCAGGATGCCGAGCGCCTGCTGCCGCTGGAACACCAGCTCGCGATAGGCCTCGTACCCCATGTCGAACTTGCCCTTGTACCGGTCGGCCCACTCCTTCGGCGCGTGGTGCGGGGCATGGCAGGCGCCGGGGCAGTAGTAGAGCAGGAACGGCTTGTCGGGGGCGACAGCTTTCGCGTCGCGGATGAATGCCAGCGCCCGGTCGGTGATGTCGACGCTGAAGTGGTAGCCCTGCTCCGGCGTGGCCGGCTGCTCGACCGGGTGGTTGTCGTGCACCAGGTCCGGGTACCACTGGTTGGTCTCCGCCCCCAGGAAGCCGTAGAACCGCTCGAACCCGCGCCCCAGCGGCCACTGCCGGCGGGTCGAGGCGAGGTTCATCTCGTCCTCCGGGCACAGGTGCCACTTGCCCACCGCGTACGTGTTCCAGCCCTGCTCACCGAGTACCTCGGCGACGTTGCCGCACTCGAACGGGATGTGCCCGCTCGAATTCGGGAAGCCGGCGGCCGCCTCGGTGATGCTGGCCATGCTGTTCGTGGTGTGGTTACGGCCGGTCAGCAGGCAGGAGCGGGTCGGGGAACACAGCGCCGTGGTGTGGAAATTCGAGTACACCAGACCCGCTGCGGGCGATCCGGTTGATGTTCGGCGTCTCGATCAACCCGCCGAACGGCTCCATCGCCGAGAACCCCACGTCGTCGAGCACGATGTAGATCACGTTCGGGCGAGCCTTCGGGCGCTACCGGCTGCGCGTACGGGCCCCAGTCCGGCGTCGACTGCGTGATGTCCATGTTGACGACGCCCTTGAACGGCTTGACCATGACCGCACACCTCTCGATCGACGCCCCAAAGCGCGACGGCAGATCCGGCCACGCGTGGCATTAGGACTCTTTCGACACTAACCCGAAGAAGCTCCACATTCCGGTAGATCGGTCGACACGAGTGGCTCGTTGGCGGAGCGCACGTGCCGACCTCGGCCGGCAGCTTCCGGCTCACCAGCGTGGGCACCGTCGATTCCCGGAAGTCCGCGGTACCGGGCCGCTGGGCTCATACGCTCGGTTCTCATCCGGTCGGTTGGGCCGGGACGCGGTTACGGGGTGCGATGGGAGACGGGGTGCCATGGGAGACGCGTCGCTAGAGCTGCCGTCGTGGCGCGCGGGGAGCACGCGTGCCGCGATCGTCGCTTTCGTCGAAGCCGTGTGCGACGGCCCCGACGCGGTACCGGTTGACGAGCGCATCGCGGTCTTCGACAACGACGGCACCCTGTGGATCGAGAAACCCATGCCCACCCAACTGCACTTCATCGTCCAGCAATGGGCCACCGCGGCCCGCAATGATCCGGCGCTCGCCACGACGCAGCCGTACCAGGCCGCGGTGACCGGCGACCTGAGCTGGCTCGGCGGAGCCATCGACAAGCACTACGCCGGCGACGACTCCGATCTCAAGACGATGATCGCCGCGATCCTCACCACGACCGCAGACCAGAACATCGACGAGTACGCCGCCGAGGTGGCCGCGTTCTACCGCGACGCCCGCCACCTGACTCTGCACCGCCCGTACGCCTCGGTGGTGTACCAGCCGATGCTCGAACTCCTGCGCTATCTGGAGGCGCACCAGTTCACGTGCTACATCGTCTCCGGCGGCGACCGCGACTTCATGCGACCCATGACCGCCGACGTCTACGGCATCCCACCCGAGCGGGTGATCGGATCCGCGCTCGGCCTGCACTACGACATCGAAACCAATGAGATCACCTACGGCAACACGTTCTCCTTCATGGACGACGGACCGGAGAAACCAATCCGAATCTGGACGCGCATCGGCCGGCGCCCGCTGCTCGCCGCCGGCAACTCCAACGGCGACATACCCATGCTCCGGTACGTCCAGAAACACCCGCACAGCCTGAGCCTGCTGATCCACCACGACGACGACACAGAGCGCGGCGATACGCCCTACGACAAGGGCGCAGACGAAGCCTTGGCCGCGGCCGACCGGTACCGCTTCACCACGGTGAGCACCAGGGATGACTGGGCCACGATGTTCCCCAACCACACCGAGCACTCGGACCATCCCGGCTGACGCCCGCGCCGGGTAGCTATTCCAGGATGTTCACCGCGCGGGCGATCACCAGTCCGAGAATCGCGAGCGAACCGAACGCCTGCACGGTCATCGCCAGCTTTGCCCACAGTGCCAACGGCATGACATCGGTTGGACTGAACGCGGTGGCGTTGGTGAAGCCGAGGTACAGATAGTCGGCGAATCGCGGCCGCCAGTACCGGGGGCGCAGTTCGGGGTTGAGGTGTTGCGGGAAGGCCAGGTCCGGCACTGCCGGCGGCGCGACCGTGCGGGCGGTCACGCCACCGCTGTCCACAACCCAGTACAGGACCGCGAACGCGATCACGGTGTAGACCCAGACGCCGAGTCCGACGGCGAGCAGCTCGGACGGAGAGTTGGTTTCCGGGCCGCCACTGATCAGATCGTCAACCAGGCGAACGGTGATCCCAGCGCCGTTGACCACGAGAACGACCGCGATCGCGATGGTGAGGGTTCGACCGGCGGTCGCGCGCCGAGCGAACCCGACGTGGTCGACGACAAGAAGAGCGAGGAGCGCGAGGACCACAATCGCGGGTACCAGCCAGTGCGGACCGAGGCTGAACCGGGTCGGGAGTGCGAACTGCACCACGATCGAGACCGCCAGGGTAAGGGCGATCGGCCAGCGGCTCTCCGGCTGCGTACTCGCCCACCACTCACGAACGCCGACCTCCCCGGGGGAGCCAGGTGGGCGCTCCGACCGTGGCGAACCGGCCGCGGTGATGTCGTCAGCGCTGTCCGCCTTCCCGACCAGGTCACGCGCCGCGTTCATGGTGTCGGTCACCTGCGTGGGTCGACTGTCGGCCGAAACCTGCACGACGATCCAGCCGCGTCCGTTGTCGATGTGCGCTCGGGCCGGGATGTCGGCCGCCTGAGCCACGGTCTCGTAGCGGCGTACCCACGCCTCGGTGACGGCCCCGATCAGTGGCAACCGCGCGGTCACCCGGTCGGCTGCTGAGTCGAGCTCAATTTCGCCCCGCGGATCGATGGCGGTCATGCCGATCGATGCCTCCAACTCCTTGTACCTGCCCTCAACAGCATGGCAGCCAGGCATCTGCCAGCTGCCGGAACCGACCAAGGGGCCGGGCGGCCATGACCGTCACGCCCGGCACCCTGACCAGGTACCGGTCAGGGCATCGCCCCGGGGAGGTGCCACCGATGGCGCCGGAGACGCGTCCCGAACACGGCAAACCGCGACGGTGGCGGGGCACCCGGCGTAGCGTTCGTTGGTCACCATTTCCGCTGGCACGTGCCCGCTGAGCACGGCGGCCCGAGCTGTCGCGCGTTGGTCGGATACGCCTTGCGTGGCCGGTCACGGCGGTTGGTGCCGCACCTTCTCGGGGGACTCGATGAGGCAACAGCAGAGCGCGGGCCTGGAGGACGCGCGGCGGATGATCGCGGCCGGGGAAGCAGCGGCCCGCGAACTCGGCCAGCCGATGAACATCGCTGTCGTTGACGCCGGCGGCAATCTGATCGCGCACGAACGCATGGATGGTGCCTGGATCGGCAGCATCGACATCTCGATCAACAAGGCGTTCACGGCACGCGCGTTCGACCTCGCGACCGAGGCGCTCGCGCCCAATGCCCAGCCCGGCAACCAGTTCTTCGGCATCGACGGCTCCAACGGCGGCCGCATCATGATCTTCGCCGGTGGCGTTCCGCTGGTGAGCAACGGCGAGGTGGTCGGCGCGGTCGGCGTCAGTGGCGGCGACGGCAAGCAGGACCAGGCAGTGGCGGAGGCGGCGGCCGGCGCGCTCTGAGCGCGGCGTACCCGCAGACCTTGGTCTGTGCCGGCAGCCGCGTCGACGACCGGCCGGACCTGCGGATGGAGAGGACGGTGTCATGCCAGGAAACAGGGCGGTCGTGTACCACGGTCCGGGCCAGGTCGCCGTGGAGTCGGTCGACTATCCGGAGTTGGTCCTCAGACCCGGACCGGGGGTACCGGCGGCGAACGCCAACCGGCAGTGCCCGCATGGCGTCATCCTGAAAGTGGTGGCGAGCAACATCTGCGGCAGCGACCAGCACATGGTCCGTGGCCGCACCACCGCGCCGCAGGGGCTGATCCTCGGCCACGAGATCCTCGGCGAGGTGGTCGAGAAGGGCCGTGATGTGGAGCGCCTCGACGTGGGCGACCTCATCTCGGTGCCGTTCAATGTCGCGTGTGGACGGTGCCGCAATTGCAAGGAGGGCAAGACCGGGATCTGCCAGAACGTCAACCCGGAACGGCCGGGCGGCGCCTACGGCTATGTCGACATGGGTGGCTGGCCCGGCGGGCAGGCGGAGTACGTCATGGTGCCGTACGCCGACTGGAACGCGCTGCGCTTCCCGGACAAGGACGAGGCGCTGGCGCGCATCCGCGACCTCACCATGCTGTCGGACATCTTCCCGACCGGCTACCACGGCTGCGTGACCGCGGGCGTCACCACCGGCTCCACGGTGTACATCGCCGGTGCGGGCCCGGTCGGACTGGCGGCGGCGACGTCGGCGTTCCTGCTCGGCGCAGCCGTCGTCGTGGTCGGCGACAACAACAAGGACCGGTTGGAGCAGGCGCGCAGCTTCGGCTGCGAGACCATCGACGTCACGAACGGCGAGCCGAAGGACCAACTGGCGGACATTCTCGGCGGCGTACCGGAGGTCGACTGTGGCGTCGACTGTGTCGGCTTCGAGGCGCACGGCCACGGTGCGGACTCGGCTACCGAGGCCCCGGCGACCGTACTGAACTCGCTGATGGAGATGACCCGGGCCGGCGGCGGACTCGGTGTTCCCGGGCTGTACGTGACGGGCGACCCTGGGGCGTCCAGCGAAGCCGCACAGCACGGTTCGCTCTCCATCCGGCTCGGCCTGGGCTGGGCCAAGTCGCACTCGATCAGTACCGGCCAGTGTCCGGTGATGCGCTACAACCGGCAGCTCATGTCGGCGATCCTCAGTGGCCGGGTCTCGATCGCCCGCAACGTCAACGCGACCGTGATCCCGCTGGACGAGGCGCCTCAGGGCTACGCCGACTTCGACCACGGCATGGCGAAGAAGTTCGTCCTGAACCCACACGGAATGATCCCGGCCGCCTGAGGCCGCTACCGCACGTTGCTTGCGCGGCGGGCGTACCTGTCCCGGCACGCTAGTGGCACGACGCCATGAAGGAGATCAACAAGACGACGGCCCAGGCGGCGGGAAATGCGCGCTGACCTGGGCCGGAATGTGTGGAGCGGGCGACGGGAATCGAACCCGCACAATCAGTTTGGAAGTTACGGGCAGGTCGTCCGGCGTGATCCGGAGTGGTCCCGGAAACTGGCCATGAGCTGCGTGTTCGTTGTGGTCGCCTCCGGCTCCATCCGGTCTGATCCCGGCTCGTTCGGACTCGTTCCCCAACAAGATCCCCAACAATTTTCGGATCTTGGCTGAGGGACGGCAGGGCCTCCTATCAGGAGGTTTGCATGTCGCGCACCCTACCGACCCCGCGGCTTCGACGTCGCGAAGCCGAGCCCTCCGCCGCCCGCGTGTGCATGGGGTACGGCTGGCCCGTTCGAAGTCTCGCCTGTTCGGCGCTGCCGGAACGTTGCCGCCGCGTTACCAGTGACTCCGGGTTGGCGGCGTTATCCGCCATCCCCAGCTCCCGGCGTGACGCTGCGGCCGCGGCCGTGTCTGTGCAGGTCGCGGCCTGGTAACGCTGGTTCGCCATTCTTGATCGTGTTCACGTGTGGTCGTGCCAAGGGGGAGTGGCCGATGAGCATCTGGTCCTCAGATCACCGGGATGACCGACCGGGTACCGCCCGCGGTCTGGGTCGGGGCTGATGGTCGCCAACGTCCTGGCCATGGTCCTGACCTGGGGTGTGGCGCGGCGTCGGCTGCGGCTAGCCGGGCAGCGGGCGGCGCACCCGGATCGGTTCGCTGGGCGCAGCCGCCGCCGGGATGTGGCGTTGACGGTGGCGTCGCTTGTTCCAGCGGCGTTGTTCTGGGGGATGGTGTTGGCTGGCTCGTTCCACGGCCTGGTCGCGTTCGGCCGGAACACGCTGGATTGGAACGACGGATCGGAGTACCTGGTCCCTGGAACGCTGGACGGGGTGTCGGTGACGTTCGGGTTCCTGGCGTTCCGGGCGGTCCACAAGCGCCGCGATCCGGCCCGTAGCCAGCGGGTGGTGTGGGCGGCGTCGCTGGCGTCGGCCACGGTGAACTTCGCCTACGAGTACAGCTACACCCACCACAACGTGGTCGCCGGCTTGTACACGGGGTTGTTGTCGCTGTTCGGGGTGACGATCTTCCACGAGTTCCTTGCCCAGTTCGAGGAGGGTGCCGAGTACGTGCGGCGGGGCAAGCGCCCGCCGTGGGGGCTGCGGTGGGTGACCGCCCCGGTGAGCACGTTCCGGGCGGCTGATCGCGTGGGAGAACTTCCCGCCGGCCGAGGGAACGCCGATCACGGTCCTGGCCGGGCTTGCCAACCTGGAACGGGTACGCCAGATCAAGCGGGGCATCGCGGAACAGCGGGCCGTGGAACGGCACGAGCACGCTCTGGCACAAGCGCGTCGACGCGCCGAGCTGGCAGACGCGAAGGCTGTCCGGGATCGTCCGTTCCGGAACGAGCGGTCTCGCTTGTGGGGGTGTCAGAGCCGCGGCCCATGGTCGCCGTGGAGCCACGTGCTTCTGATTCCGATCTGGACTCAGCTCCACCGCCAGCGGCGACTCGTCCTCGTTCGGAGATTGTCCGTCCCGGGCGCGCGAACGATGCGGATGCCGAGGACGAGAGCGGTGACGTGACGTTGGCTGAGCCGAAGATCCCAACACAGGCGGCGACAGTGGCGCAGTGGGCTGCCGCTGTGGGTGCGGATGTGCGCGGACGGCGATCTGGTGTACGGGCCCCTGAACAACGACGATTACGCCCGCAGCAACTACGAAGTGTCCGGCCGTCAGTTGAGGGCCATCCGCCTTGCGGCGATGTCCGGCAGGCTGGAGCAACGCGCCGAGGAGTTGAGTGTCGAGCTACCTGGCGGCTTCACATCTCGGCCCACCCGCCGGGAGCGCGACCAGGAATTCCTGCCGGCAGCGTAGAGCTGAAGTGTCAGCGGGGCAGGCGGCCAGGTCTCCTGCCCCGCTGCCTGTAACGGGGCTACGCGGGCTTCCGCTTGACCGCATGCCGGCGGCGGCGATGGAGTTAACGGTTCGATGAGGATGCGAGCCGCGCACGATCCGTCTATAGCCTGGTGGCCACGACGGCGCACTGCGTCCGCCCTTCGACGTAGGTCCACCACGGGGACCGGATCGGGGCAAATTTCGGTTCCTTCTGGCACGTCACGTTCCGATGTCCGGTCAGCCACGGAGCACACCAATGGCGATCTGGTGGTGTGAGGACGGACGGCGCATTTGTTGGTCGTGACATCGACGAGATCGGACTATCGCTGTTGCTGTCGGGCTTC
>CAWKND010000010.1:0-1079495 GCA_963850915.1 uncultured Actinomycetota bacterium | reverse complement strand
CCACAGCCAGCCGGTGAAGATGCCGACCAGGAGCAGCAGCGGGAAGCCGAAGAAGCCGTTCTCCTCGGCGGCGCTGAGCACAAAACGCGGCGAGCTCACCCCGGAGCCGGCAACCGACTCGCGGGAGAAGGTCAAGTACGTGGCCGGATCGGTGGCGTACCGGGACGGGTCGAACGGCAGGCCCCGGTAGCTGGCCGGCCCAAGAACTGGAACCACAGCGGGTACGCCGCACGCTCACGCCACCGCCCCCGCGACCGCCGCCCGCGGCCGATCGGGGGGCCCCGCTGGCAGCGGGTCTCCCGGCGGAGCAGCGCCAGGACGCCGAAGAAGACCGCGCGGGCCGAGCGCGGCGAGGAACAGCATCGCTCCTCGTCGACGACACCTGCCAGGCGACGAGTAGGCCGAGCCCGCCCGTTGCGCAGCGCCCGGACAGGCCGCGCTTCGGCCGCCCGGTGGGCGATGAACGGGAGCAGGAACTGGGCGACCAGGTTGGGCTGCCCGTTGGCGTGGCCGACCAGGCCGGGGAGCCGGCGAGAGCCGCCGGCGAGGAGGGCCGCGCTGCGCGACCCGGCTGCCGAGGGCCGCAGGATGCGCCGGTACAGCACGAAATACCAGGCGGACGCCGGTGGCGGCGAGGCCCAGCATCATCCGCGGTGGCGTACGTGAATTGCCGGGGCCCAGCCACAGCGTGATCGGGGCCAGCGGGGATGGACAGAGCGAGGATGGACGTGTTGGCCATCAGGTTCACGCCGGTCGGGTGCGTTTCAGCCGGGTACTGAACAGGCGGGTCCCCGCCGTGCGTCAGGAACCGGGCGGCGTGCGCGAGCAGCCAGTCGGCGAGCGTCTCGGCCGGCCGGGATTGGCACTGGAGACGCGCCGGCCCGGGTCGAGCCGCGGCCGGGCGGTGGCCGGAGCAACGCCGCCGAGCGCGAAGATCAGGATGGGCGGACAGGTCCGCCACGTACCACCGCACCGGCCGCCGTGGGGGTGGCGTCGCTGTGCGGGACGGAAGGTCGGCGGGGACCGACGGTAACGTCGGCCCGCGTCATGGTTACCTCGGTCTGGCGGGCGACCGCGAAGACCGACTGCCCGAACGGCGGCCGGACGATCGACTCCACGGCCTTGGTGACCGGCAGGACGAGCCGGTCGTAGACCTTGACCATCGCGCCCTCCTTCGGCGTCAGCTTGAAGACGCTGGTGGCCATGTAGTAGCCGATCAGGCCGAGCGCGTTGGCGTACTGCACGCGCTCGACCTCGAGCCCGGCCTCGGTGAGCGCGGCGCGCATCGTCTTCTTGGTGTACCGCCGGACGTGGCCGGTGGCGATGTCGACCGGGCTCATGGCGAACATGAACGCCGGCACGATCAGCACGATCGCGCCGCCCGGGACGACCAGCTTCGAGATGCTCTTCAGCGCGCCGACGTGGTCCTCGATGTGCTCCAGCACGTTGTACGAGACCGCGGCGCTGTAGCTGCCGGTCTCCTCGGTCGGCAGGAGCATCTCGCCGGACATCGATCGTCGGGGTGGTCGGCCATCCGCTCCTTGAGCGCCACCAGCCGCTCCGGGTCGGCCTCGGTGGCGGTGAAGTGCTCGAACTGCGGCGCCCACTCCAGGGCGTAGTCGCCCAGGCCGCTGCCGATCTCGATCGGGTTGTCGCCGAGGTAGGGCAGGGCCAGTTCGACGAACCAGCGACGGTGGTTGACCGCTGTCGCCAAGCCCTCCAGGACCTCCGACTGGACCTGCTGGTCGCCGGCGATCTCCACCATGCGCGTCCTCCTGTCGTTGGGGTTGCCGGGCCGACGGCAAGCGAGCGGGCTAGCCGCGACCTCAGTCGATGGAAGTACTCAATGCTATGTGGCAACTGGGGCGCTGACCAGCATGGACCGGACAAGCTTGACAGCCTGAGTGCTTTGCGGCGCCGGGTGACGCGCCGCATCCTCCCGTCCGATCGCTGCTTGCCTCGCAACTCAATCGACCGGAGCCGGGCTTATGCCCCTGTGCGCTCAGTTGTACTGAGCATCTACGGTCAGGTGACTAGCAGCACCTTTCCGATGTGGTCACTAGCTATCAAGATCTCGTGCGCCCGCTGACGCGTGACATTGGCAACGATCTGTCAACGATCGGCTTAATCGGCCTGGCTCGACCAATGGCCATACCTCTGCGCGTACCCCCTCCACGATCGTCGCCTTCTCCGCGAGCGACCGGGCCCGCAGCGGTGGCCGCGACGGACGCCCGTTTGGTCATCAGCACACCTAGATCCAGTTCCCACTACGTCCGCCCTGCAAACCTATGACGACCAGCCGGCCGTCGTGGCAGCGCCTCCACGTTCCGCTCCAGATACGCCCCGCCCTGATGTCCAGAATCAGATCGACACCACGCCCGCCGGTAGCCGCTCGGACTGCGCGACGAAATCCTCGGCGGTGTAGTCGATCGCTGGCCGGCACCGAGCCGCAGCAGCGCTGCGTGCTTGGCCGGCCGGGCGGTGGTCAGCACCGTGCGCCGAGCGCGGCGCGAACTGGATCGCGAACGTACCGATCCCACTGCCACCGCCGTGCACCAGCAGCGTCTGGCCGGCCCGCAGCCGGGCCACCGGGACCAGGTTCGACCAGACCGTGCAGGCGACCTCCGGCAACGCCGCCGCATCAACCAGATCAACCCCCGCCGGTACCGGCAGCAGCTGGCCGACCGGTACCGCCACCCGCTCGGCGTACCCACCGCCGGCCAGCAGCGCGCACACCTCGTCGCCTACCCGCCAGCCGGTCACCGCCCTCGCCGAGTGCGCTGATCCGGCCCGAGCACTCCATTCCCGGGTACGGCGACGCGCCCGGCGGCGGGTCGTAGAAACCCGCCGTTGCAGCAGGTCAGCCCGGTTGACGGCGCTCGCGACGACGTCCACGATCACCTCGCCCTCGGCCGGTACCGGGTCGGGTACCGCCACCCACCGCAGTACCTCCGGGCCACCGGGTTCACTGATCGTCACCGCGTACATGTCCTCATCCTTCCCGCCCTTGCCCGGCGGCGCCTCTGTTGTCAGGACGCGAGGCCTCGGCGCGGTCGCTCAGTCAACGGCCCCGGCCAGCAGGGTGGCGAGTTCGGCCGGGCGGGCGAGGAACGGGGAGTGGCTGCCAGACAGCTCGACCAAGCGGTCTGCAGGGACCAGCCGGCGCAGCGCCGCCGGGTTCACCACCTGGTCATCGGCGCACACCACCACCCGGGTGGGTACGTCCGGCCAGCTCACCAGCGGCGTCACCTCGTCGGAGACCAGCCAGTACTGCGGGCGTAGCCGCTGCGCCGCCACCAGTGCGAGATCGGGAGGTACGTCCGGGAAGAGCCGCTCGACCGCCGGCTCGACCAGCCAGGACGAGGAGCCGCCCGGCCCGGGTACCTGCCCCTTGCCAAGCCCACGCTGGAGGAGATCACGGTGCTCCTTCGCCTGCGCCGCCCAGCTGCGCCCCGGCTCCGGCAGCAACGGCGCGACGAGCACCATGGCGCGTACCGGCCGCAGCTGGGCCACCACCGGAGCGGTCAACCCGCCGAGCGAATGCGCCACGAGTACCACGTCGTCGTACTTGTCCAGCGCGTCGAGGACCACCTCGGCGTACCGTCAGCGCCCCGGCGTCCGGCTCCTCGGTGGGCAGGTCAACCGCGATCGACTGGTACCCGAGCGCCGCCAACTCGGCCACCACCAGGTGCCAGTGCCAGCCCCGGTGCCACGCCCCATGTACCAGCCCGAAAACCGTCACGGGCACACGGTACGACCGACGTGGCAGAATCACTGCGACCGCGGGTCGCGTACCCGCGTCGGGAGGGCTCGCCTAGTGGCCGATGGCGGCAGTCTTGAAAACTGCTAGGGGCAGTGATGTTCCTCCAGGGTTCGAATCCCTGGCCCTCCGCTCCCACCAGCAAACACGCAGCTCAGACCCGGTATCCAGCGATCACGGATACCGGGTCTGAGCCGTTTCAGTGTCCAGTGGTGTACGGCTGTTTGTGGTTCTCCACGGCTGTCTGTGTCGAATGCGTGTCGAAGTTTTCGGCAGGGTCTGCGCTGTTCAGGCTGCGGTTTGTGTACCCCTGGGGGCAATGCCAAGTCCCTTGACGATCGAGCCTATGGGGCTGCAAGGTCGTCACTTGGTTGGTGGCGAGGCGTTGGCGTGCTGTTGATCCGGTCATCCTCGCTCGGCGAGTCAACGAGATGAGCCGCGTGACGCAGCCTGGCGAGAGGACGGCGCACTCGTGCAAGAGAATGGCGCGGGGGCGGAGTTCGCCCGGAGTTGGCTGGCACGGCGGGGCGTCATGTCGATCGATGTGGGCACCTGGGCGGGCCCGGATGTGCTTGGCGGTGAGGTTCACACGGCGAACGATGTAGCCCATGCATGGACCGGCAAGGCGTTGAACGACACGGGATTGGACGGGCAAGGGCGGCTGCGTCTTGCCTTGGGGCTGCTCGACCTCCTTGACGAATACTGGGTGACCGTCGAAATTGGTTGGGCTTTGCAGGGAACGCAGGATGGGCAGCTAGCAAGGACGTTCTGGGATGCCTATCGCCAACGACTCGAGGCCACCGAGCCGGCCGAGGTGGTCTGTTACTCGCTGTGGGTTGACTGGTTTGAGGACCGCAGTACCGCTGCGGTCGCATTCGCCGAGACTCTGACAGACGATGTCGACAGGCTTCAGGCCGAGGGGCGGCTGGACGAGCTAGCCCAAGGTCCTCTCTTCCGGCGAGCCGAGCGGGTATTGCAGACATCTGGTCCCGTTCCCTGGCTGGTCAAACACCGCGTCTACGAGACGGTCGCGACCGTGGCTGAACTGCATCCCGCCCTCTATCGAGGCATCCTGGCCAGCTACCACGACGTCTACGGGGACCTTGAGCCACAGTCCGCGCTCGCCCTGGTGCGCGGACTGAGTCTGCCGGCCAACACGAAGCATCTGGCCGCGCTGTACACCGTTCTGGCTGCGGGCGGTGTTAACCACTACCTCGACCCCGACGCCTGGCGGGCAGCCACCGCTGGTAGCGGTATTTGATCGAGACGGTGACGGACCCCCTCCGGGCGCTGGGTCCATATTTGATTTTCCACCGGGATCAGGCGCGATCACCGCTGCGTCGCCGATATGGAGTGCGACTCAGAACCGGTACTCGGCAATCGTCGAGTACCGGGTCTGAGCTGTTCGTGTCTCGAGTGGCGGCTGTTGCTCGTTCTCCGGTGAGCACATGTGGTGCATGTACCCCGGGGGTTCTCGGCACTCGGCGACGACCATGCTGCTCAGGCTGCCTTCAATGCCCCTTCGATGCGCGTTCGGGCCGCCTCCTGTTCTCCGTCGACACACTTCGCGTAGACCTTTAGGAGAACGTGCACGCTGTGCCCGGCCCCATTCCGCAACCCGCTGCGGGGAACACCCGCGTTGAGCCAGAGCGACACCGCCGCGTGCCGCAGGTCCGTATGGCCGGCCCGCCAGCGGCGAGGCGGCCTGGGTTGCGGTGAGGGCTGCCGCCGGGCATTGCGCCACGCCCGGCCGTAGGTGCTCTCGCCGAGCGGACCGCCCCACGCGCCCCGGAACAGCCGCCCATCGGGCGTCGTGCCGAAGGCGGCCAGGTGGTGGTGCCGGAGCAGTGCGACCAACTCGGGGGTGGCGGGTACGCGGGACCGCGTGCAGATGGCCCCGGCTGCATTGGTCGGGCGTTGGACCGACCAAGCCGCGCCATGCCGCCGCAACTTGAACCGCCAGGGGTACGCCCCGCTATCTGCCTCCAACGCGGTGCCCGGGTCGTGTCGTCATTGTGGGGGTCCGCGGGGGTGATGAGACCCTCACCTTGCTGGGATGATCCGAGCCGTCCACCGCCGGACGGGATTGCCCGTAGCATGTTTGACCACCACCGGGTGACGGTCGCTCATCGGATCGGGCAGGTGCATCAGGTGCGTGACCGTGCACCGTAACGGTGCGACGCCTCTGTCGGGAGATGCACGATGACGACGGCAACCGTTAACGACTCGGCTGGGGCGCCGACGACCGTTTCGGCCCTTTACCTGAGATGACCGTGATCGGACTGGTCGCGTCACCGGGGCCGGCTGCCGACCTGGCACAGGATCTTCTGCCGGACCTCACCGACCTGATCTCCGTTCGGCTGCCGGACGGCGACTGGCAGATACGGCTGGCCGAAGACCGGCTAGTTGACGCCCCAGCAGATCTAAACCGGCTGGTTGCCGCCGCCCGGCGCAGGCTGCTGGACGAAGCCTGGCAAATGGTCATCTGCATCACCGATCTACCGTTGGCGACCCAGCGCCGACCGGTGGTCGCCCACGCGAGTGCGACGCACGCTGTCGCTGTGCTGTCCCTGCCCGCGCTGGGGGCGGTGGGTGTGACCCGCCGGGCCGCGGACGCGATCGTGCGCCTCGTTCAGGCGCTGTTGGGCGAGGTCGACCGGGACAACGCGGACCTCGATGGTCGCGCCATCCGGCGGCGTCGGGTGGCGCTGTACCGCCGGATGCGCGAGCTGAACGAGTTGCCTACACCTGAAGGTCGAGCCGTCGGTCTGGTCACCGGCGTACTGACGGGAAATCTGCGGCTCCTGCTGGGCATGCTGCGAGCCAACCGGCCCTGGCGACTGGTTTCGCGGCTGTCCCGCGCTCTGGTCGCGGCCCTGGCCGTCGACATCCTCGCGCTGGTGACCAGCGACATCTGGCGCCTCGCGAACGCATTGGGGGCGGTGC
This sequence comes from uncultured Actinomycetota bacterium, assembly GCA_963850915.1. Lineage (GTDB taxonomy): Bacteria > Actinomycetota > Actinomycetes > Mycobacteriales > Micromonosporaceae > CAVTWH01. Next base: position 1,072,789 of record CAWKND010000010.1, on the reverse strand, counting down.
GGCTGAGCATACTTACCGTCGGTTCGGTACTCGCCGTGGCACTGAGCCTGGTGTTCGGCGCCGGTCTGTGGGAGCGGGTGCCGCCCCGGGCTGCCGGTCCCGGGATTCGCCAACAGGTGGCTCTGTTCAACATCGTCACGATTCTTACCGTGGTCATCGGCGCGGTAGCGCTGTACGGCGCCCTGGTGATGCTGACTGCGGTGGGGGTGCTCGTCATGGTTCCGGCCGGTCTGATCGCTACTACCCTCGGTCATCCAGTCGGCATCGGTGAACAGGTGCAGCTGGCGTGGTTGGCCAGCTCTCTCGGCACACTCGGCGGGGCGCTGGGGGCCGGGCTGGAAAGCGACGAAGCGGTACGTGAGGCTGCATACGGTTATCAACCGGATAATGAGTTGTCCGCCGATCGTTGACGTCAGCCGCCGTTACAGCAACTGCAGACTGTGGCCGGCCGAGTACAGGGACATCGATCAAGCTGGCCTGTCGGCTATGGTCGGGGCTCAACGGGTACGGGACGGACGGGGTCCGGCGGCGGCGCTGTTACGTGGGCGGTGGGGGCCGGTACTCATCGCCGCTGTTGTCGCCGTCGCGGTGGTACTGGCTGGCGCGTGGTACGTGATGCGGCCCGATCCGGTCAGCTACAACGCCCCGAACGCGCTGGGCAGCACCCCGAGCCCGAGTGCGACAGCCAGTACCAGCAACCCCACACCGACGGACAGCCCATCGCCGACGAGTACCCCCAGCCCGTCAAAGGCGAGTCCCAAGCCGACCAAGGCGAAACCCAAGCCCAAGCCGTCGCTCAGCGCCGCCCCTGTCTCCGGCCCGACGCCGCCGGCGGTACCGCCGGCCACGCCGCCCGGCAGCCCCAAGCCGGCCGGCTGCCCGAGCCTCACCGGACCATCGCTCCGCTCGCCGACGTCAAGTCGGCGCTGCTGTCCTCGGCCGCGAAAGCGTATTGGGGCAACGGGATCGTGCTGCGCCCCGAGTTGATGGAGGCGGTCGGCTGGGAGGAGAGCGGCTGGCAGTCGACCATCAAGGCGTGCGACGGGGGTACCGGCACGATGCAGGTCATGCCGGACACCGCGACCTGGATGAACGAGCAGTGCCAGTGCGACACCAGCTTCAGCATCACCTCGTTGACCGGCAACATCGCGATCGGCGCCGAATACCTGGAATGGCTGGTCCGGTACTTCGGCGACAAGTACTTCGCGAAGAACTATTCGTTGAAGGGTGACCCGGACAAGCTGGTACTGCTGGACGTGGTGATCGCCGCGTACCAGCAAGGGTTCGGGGTTATCGACAACGCGCTGAAGAACCAGACCGACCTGCCGAACTGGTGGTACGTCTACGCCGTTGAAGGCTTCATGACCAGCCAGCCGTGGGTCGCCGCGCTCAGCGCCTCGCCCGCCGGCTGATCGGCGGGCGCGAGCACAACGGGGCTGGTCCGACGGGGCGGGGCGGCACCCTCCACGAGGACCCCACCCCGCCGGACCAGCGGTCTCTACCGGGCTACCGCCAGGTGTCGTCGAAGTCGTCGCCGTCGCGGCCGCAGTGGTGGAAGTCGGTGCTGTCGTACAGGCCGGGGTAGGAGTACTTGCCGAAGGCGGTACCGGCGCTGCCCACGCCACCGGTCGGCTGGCCGGTCATGTGGTTGACCACCGCGTCCACGTAGACCCGTACCCCGTCCAGGTGGCAGACCTGGACCATGGCGGCGAACTGGAGCGCGTCGCCGTACCGGCTGTCGAGCCGGTAGCTGCGGGTTGCTCCTGGGACGGGGAGGAACACTCCACTGTGGACAGTGCGAAGGAACGGGTACCCCGGACGGATGGGTCACGGGATGAGCCGGCGGTTATTACGGATTTTTGCAGGGTCTTGCAAGGGTGGGCTGATGCTAGCGGCGGGTCGATGCGGCGTAAAGGGGCAGACCCCGGGCGGCAGCTTTGCAAATTGATTCAGCAGGTGAGAGATGTTGCGGGGTCGTACCGTGGCGAGGGGCACCGTTTGGTCAACCGCGAGCCGGGGAAATCCTGATATCGGGGCGGCGAATCCAGCCGGAAGCGCCGCCCTGTGGCACGCCCGAAACCGGGTTTACCTGCGGCCGGTACCTTGCCGGCCAATGCTGGAGAGGAGGGCTCATCATGACCAGTGCGCACCGGACACCCGACAGGCTGCAGATTCTGCTCGCCGAGGACGACCCGGCCGACGTCGCGCTCGTCGAGGACGCCTTCACCACCCACAAGCTCACCGGGAAACTGCACCACGTCCGGGACGGCGTGGAGGCGCTGGCCTTCCTGCGCCGCGAGGAGGGGTATGACGACGCACCCCGACCCGACCTGGTACTGCTCGACCTCAACATGCCCCGGATGGGTGGTCGGGAGGTACTGAGCACCATCAAGTCCGACGACCAGCTGCGTACCATCCCGGTGGTGGTCTTCTCCACCTCCGCCGTGTACGCCGACATCGTCGGCAGCTACGGCTCACACGCCAACGCGTACGTGACCAAACCCATTGACCTGGACGCGTTCCAGCGCGTGGTAACCGAGATCCACGGCTTCTACGGCGACCTGGTCACCCGGGCGCCCGGCCAGGCCGGCTGAACCACCGCGGCGGGTGCGTAGGCAGGAATGCCTATGGCCCGCCGGCCGCCCTCCCGGCACGCTTTCCGCAACGGTTGCGGTCAAGGAGGCGGAGATGGTGGTACGCGCGGTGGTCTTCGACATCGGCGGGGTGTTGGAGATAACCCCCGACCTGGGTACCGATGCCTTGTGGTGCAAGCGTTCCGGGCTGACCGACGAGGAGTACCGGGAGCGCAGCCGGCCGATCTGGCGCGGTGGCAGCATCGGCACGCTGAGCCTCGACGAGGTACACGCCCAGCTTGGCGAGGCACTTGGCCTGGATGCCGGTACCGTCACCGAACTCATGGACGAGGTGTGGCGGGAGTACCTGGGTACCGGCAACACCGAGCTGATCGAGTTTGCCCGGTCGCTGCGCCCGAGGCTGCGTACCGGAATCCTCAGCAACAGCTTCGTCGGCGCCCGCGAACGTGAACAGGCCGCGTACGGCTTCGAGGACCTGGTCGACGAGATCATCTACACGCACGAGGTCGGCTTCCGCAAGCCTGAGCCGCAGGTCTACGAGCTGACCTGTGCCCGAATCGGGGTGGCGCCTGACGAGATGGTGTTCCTGGACGACGTACCGGTTTGTGTGGAGGCTGCCCAGGCGTACGGCATCCACGCCATCCTGTTCCAGGACAACGCCCAGGCCATCGCCGCGATCACCGAGCTGCTCGACCGTCCATAGTCTCGACCGTCCACAGTGGAGTGTGTGCCCACCCGCGTTCAGATCGTGTCGCGCAGGATCTCGTCCGGGTGGGCACGGGCGATGCGCCGGCGCGGACCAGATCGGCCCGCCCGACGAAACCGAACAATTCAGAGCTGACCCTGGTACCGGCGCGCCGCCCGACTGACCCGGGTTCAGCTGCACGGTGACGGTGTCGCCGACGGCGAGGTGCATCGATGTCGCGTACTCGTCGGTGATCCACCGTCCCTCGCCGACCGGGCCGCTGAGTACCCGTCCGTTGTCCCGTCCGGCCGTGCGGTACACCAGGAACAGCGGGATCAGTACCCCGTTGCCGTACGCCCCGGCGATCAGCGTGGTGGAGGCCGGCCCGAGCCATTCCCAGTACGCCCATCCGCCGCCCTCCGCGCTGCCCGTGTGCCGATGGGACTGGTGAGCGGCGGAATGGTTGCACTACAAAACTTGCGAGCCTTCCTCGACCGGTGGCCGCGGCTGCCTGGGCTTGGTGTTCTTGATCAGCATTACCATTCCGACGACCGCGCCGCCGACCACCACCAGACAGCACAGTGCCGCGAGCAGCACAATGATCTGCCACGGCTTGACAGCCTCCATAGTGGCCGATGCTAACCGACCCGGGTGTCAGGACGATGTCCCGGCGCGACCCGTTACCTGGTACCCGCCGAGCTACTTCCACGGTCATCGATGCATTTGGCCCACCTTCTGGCCCCTCCCAACGGCTGCCGCGATCCCTAGGTTCGTACCAACAGCCCCCAGGAGCCCCGGTCAGGAGCCATCCATGCCGCACTCCGACTACCTCGCCGCCTACCGCGCCGCCATCGGGCGCCTGCACCGGCGCCAGTGGCGCTGGGCCCGACTGCGGTTCCGCTGCCGCTGTGGCAGCCAGCTGCCCTGCCCGGTCCGGCAGGCATGGCTGGCGCTGCCGATCGCCCCAGAGCCAGGCCACGAACCGGCCCACGAACCAGGCCGCGAACCAGGCCACGAACCAGGCCACGAACCAGGCCGCGAACCAGGCCACGAACCAGGCCGCGAACCAGGCCGCGAACCAGGCCGCGAACCGGGGCACGAGCCGTGACCACGCACACCCCGGATCGACCGGCCTGGAGCTGTACCTGCTGCGCACTGCCGTGGCCCTGCCCGTCCCGGCGCGCGCAGCTCGTCGCCGAGCACCCGACCGACACCCTGCCACTCGCGCGCTACCTGGCAGCGCACCTCGTCGACGCCGTCCAGGACCTTGCCGAGCTGCCCGCTGGCCTGCTCCACCAGCGCTTCCTCGGCTGGCTACGCGGCCGTACGCCGACCCGGTGAACGGCCGGGCGGCGCTACGGCTCCAACACCCCGCGCAGCCACCGGGCCAGCGGCGAGCCCGAGTGGGGGCCACGGCTCTCCACCCGGGTCTCACCGAAGACGGTCGCGACATTCACCCGGATCACCGGCGTACCCGCCAGCCGCGGTACCGGTGCCAGCCGCATCTTGTGGCCGCCGAAGACCATCGCGCCGGTCAGCTCGACCTCGACGCCCTCGGGCACGATGACCAGCACCGACCCGAACACGTTGGTACCGCCGATCTCGATCACCTCGGCGCCGAGTGCCTCGCCGGAGGGAGTGGCGTCGCGCAGATCCAGTTCGGTCTCGCCGAAGACGTTGACCACCCGCACCTGCCGCAGCAGCCGCCAGCGGCCCTGGCGTTTGCTGCTGGAGAAGACGTTGACGATCTTCTCCAGCGTCTGGGTGGTACCGACGACCGGCTGCTCCTGCACCAGATCGGCGGTGGTGTGCGCCAACTCGGTGGAGTCCTGGGCTGCCCAGACGGCGCCGACCCGGGCGCTGAACTCCTCCAGCGTCAACCGGCCCTCGCCGCAGGCCCGCTCCAGCACCTCAGCGGCGCGCTCGCGATCCGTGTCAGTAATCCGGAGGGCAGGCTGCTGCGCCTGGGGGTCGGGCTGCATGAGCGCGACCTTACCCTGCTGCGGCGGTGATGAGGGAGCTACTTGACGCCGCGTACCCGCTCGCGGCCGAGGATCCACAGCGCCTCGACGCCGTCCCGCCAGGTGATCTTCTTGCCCTCTTCGCGGGAGCGCGCGTGGTAGCTGATGGGTACCTCGTACGGGCGGATCCGGCGGCGCAGCAACTTGCCGGTCACCTCCGCCTCCATGCCGAAGCCCCGCGACTTGATGTTCAGCGAGCGGTAGAGCTCGACCGGCATCAACTTGAAGCAGGTCTCCAGGTCGCCGAGGTAGCAGTTGTAGAGGATGTTGGCGGCCGTGGTGACCGCCTTGTTGCCCATCACGTACCAGTAGGAGAAGGAGGAGTGGCTGCCGAAGGTGCGGTTGCCGTACACCACCTTGGTTCGCCCCTCGAGCACCGGTACCAGCAGGCGCGGGATGTCGGTGGGGTCGTACTCCAGATCGGCGTCCAGGATGACCATGAAGTCGCCGGCGGCGGCGGTCACCGCGGTCATGATCGCGGCGCCCTTGCCCTTGTTCTTCTCGTGCGGGACCAGCCGGACCCGCGGATCATCCACGCCGGCCAGGATCTCGCGGGTGCCGTCGGTACTGCCGTCATCCACGATGACCAGCTCGACGTCGCACGGGTAGTCCACCGCGAGGGCCTGCTTGAGCGCCTCGGGGAGCCGGGCCTCCTCGTTGTAGACCGGCATCAGGATCGACAGCTTCACAGCACTGCTCCGCGGGTGGGCGACGAAATCGGCACCAGCTTACGACCCCCGGCGGGTTGCGCAGTAATTTTCGGGTACCGGGTACTGGCGCGGAGCCCAGCGGCACCGTATTTACTATCCGGATGCTCCTACCCCTGGCGCTCCTCCCGCTCGGCGCGATCGTGCTGACCGCGTACGCGCTGCGCCCGGCCGGCCCGGCATTCGCCCCCCTCCGGCTCGCCCTGGTACAGGCAGGTGTGCTGGTCGGCGCGCTCACCGTCGGCTCGGTGGAGCTGCTCGGCGCCGGGAACCTGCTCACCCTGCCGATCATGGCCTTGACCTGGGCTGTTGGCTTCCTGATCGCGCTCGGCGCTGCAGCGCTGCGGTGGCGCCGGGGCGGCCGTGCGTGGCCCGCCCCGGTACCCAGGGTGCGCGCGCTCTGGGCCGGGGCGGGGCGGTGGGAGCGGGTACTCGTGCTGGCCCTGGCCGGGCTGATGCTGGCCGAGCTGCTGGTAGCCATCCTGTCCCCACCGAACAACTTCGACTCGATGACCTACCACCTGCCCAAGATCGAACACTGGGCGGTCAACCACAACGTCGGCTTCTTCGCCACCCGGATCCACCGGCAGAACTCGTTCTCCCCCGGCGCCGAGTACCTGCTCCTGCAGCTGCGCCTGCTCACCGGCGGCCCCCGCCTGTACAACCTGGTGCAGTGGTCGGCCGGGCTGGGCTGCGTACTCGCGACGTCCCGGATCACCGGTCGGCTGGGCGGTTCGCGCCGGGCCCAGCTGCTCACCGCGTTCGTCGTGGGTACCACGCCGATGGTGGCAATGGAGGCGAGCAGTACCCAGACCGACCTGGTCTGCGCGGCCTGGGTGGCGGCGCTGGGCATGCTGGTCGTCGACGAGCTGGGCCGGCGTACCGCGTTCCCGGCGATGCTGCTGCTCGGCGGCGCCACCGGACTGGTCGCGGTCACCAAGCCGACCGGGCTGCTGGCCGCCGGGCCGCTGCTGCTGTTGTGGGGCGTGGCCCAGCTGCGCCTGGCACAGAGCGCCGAGCTGCACACGGTGGTCCGCCGGGTGGCCCGGACCCTGCTGGCGAGCGCGGCGATCATCCTGGTGGCGGCCTTGATCACCGGGCCGTACCTGCACCGGACCAACGAGGAGTGGGGCAACCCGCTCGGCCCCGACTACTCCCGCAACTCGCTGTCCATGCAGCGCCACGACCCGGCCGCGATCCTGGTCAACGGCGCGCGCATCCTGCACACCGCCTTCGAGACGCCACTCGCCCCGGTGAACAGCGCCGCGGCCCACGCCGTGACCGGGCTGGCCGACGCGCTGCACGTCAACCCGCAGGACCCGAAGATCACATTCGTGGGTACCACCTTCCCGTCGATCTCCTGGCGACCCGACGAGGACTCCGTCTCGTACCCCGTCCAGGCGGCGCTGGTACTCCTCGGCGCGCTGGTCATCGCGGTACGCCCGCGGCGCGTGGTCGACGCCGGGTACGCCACCGCCGCCCGCGGGTACGCTCTGGCGTTCTGGCTCGGCGCACTGCTCTACCCCGTGATCATCAAGTGGCAGCCGTGGGGCAACCGGCTCTTCCTCTACGCCCTCGTACTCGGCGCCCCGCTCGCCGGTCTCTGGGTGGATTCGTTGCTACGCAAGGGTTTCCCGCCACCCGCTCCTGACTCGGCCGCCGCCGACGACCAGGCGGAGCCGGTGCCGACCGGGCACGGGGCGCGGCGGCGGATCGTGGCCTGGGTCGCGGTCGGGGCGCTCGCGGTCGGCGGCGGCGCGGGCTGGCTCGCGGTCGGGTACGGCTGGCCACGCCGGTTGGTCGGCGGGAACTCGGTGTTCACCGCGCACGGCGCCAAGGCGATGTTCAACCGTCGCGAGGAGTGGCGCGACGACTACGTCTACGTGGCCGAGCAGGTACGCGCGTCGGGCGCCAAGACTGTCGGCCTGGCCCAGGACTCGAACACCTGGGAGTACCCCTTCTGGTATCTGATGCCCGGGGTCGACATCGAAGCGCTCCAGTCACTGATGCCGAACCACCCGCGGGCGGACGGCGCCAAGATGGACGCGATCATCTGTACCGTGCCGGAGGCCGACTGCCGGGCCACCTACGTACCCGCCGGCTGGACCCTGTACTGGCACGGCACCGCCGGCTACGCCCTGCCCCCGGGCAAGTGACCGCCCTGGGGTACCGGGTGGAGACCGGGCGCTGGCGGGGGTGGGGGAAGATGGCGGGCATGACCGAACCCACCGCTGACCGCGCCGCCGCTGACCGCACCGCCGACCCGCGTACCGTCGTCGTCCTCGGCCCGGACGGGCAGCCGGTCGGCACGATGACGCTCCCCGACGGCGAAAACTCGGCCGAGGACCCGGCGACCCTGGTCGAGCAGCCGGCGAAGGTGATGCGGATCGGCAGCATGATCAAACAGCTGCTGGAGGAGGTACGCACCGCGCCGCTGGACGAGGCCGGCCGGCAGCGGCTCAGCGAGATCCACCGGCGCTCGATCGTCGAGCTGGAGGACGGGCTCGCCCCCGAACTGCGCGACGAGCTGGAGCGGCTGACCCTGCCGTTCGAGGCCGACCGGGTACCCACCGTGGACGAACTGCGCATCGCCCAGGCCCAGCTCGTCGGCTGGCTGGAGGGGCTCTTCCACGGCATCCAGGCAGCACTGGTCGCCCAGCAGATGGCGGCCCGGATGCAGCTGGAGCAGATGCGTGGCCGCCCGGCACTGCCGATGGGCAACCTGCCCGGCCCGGCCGGCAGCGAACAGAACAGCAACAGCAACAACGGTGGCAGTACGCCCGGCCAGTACCTGTAATTGCCGCCACAGCAGCGGACGGGGCGCGGTGGACGACGAGCAGCAGCGGCTGGCCCGTGAGGTGGCTCGGCGTACCGGCCTGCCGGGGATCCCGGTCAGCATGCGCGAGCCGGTGGACGCCCCCGGGGACGGCGTCGGGGACGGCCACTGGGCTCGACGGGTACGCCAGCTCGACGCCGACGTGGCCGCCGCAGCCGCCGCAGCCGCGCAGGTACCCGCCGGTGGGGTACGTGACGAGCTGGAGCGGCTGCTCGGCGTACTGCGACTGCGGGCGCTGCGGTACCGGCACCTCGCCGAGGTCGGGCAGGCCCGGGCACCCGACGATGACAGCACCGACGCGGACGGCACCCCACCGGGCATCCCGCCGCAACTGCACGGCGCCGCTGCCGATCTGGACGCCCGGCTCGCCCGTGGCCACCAGCACCTGCGCACGGTAGCTCGGGCGGTACGCGAGATCGCTCTGGCACTCGCCGGTGGGCTGGACCCGGAGCTGCTCGGCCGCCGGCTGCGTACCCTCTTCGACCAGCTGCCACCGGCATGAGGTGGCCGTGGCAGCGCCGTTCGCACCCCGAGCCACCGGCTGCCGGCCCGGCCTGGCAGCCGCCGCTGGGTACCGGCCCGTGGCGTACCTGGTACGCCGAGTGCTGTGACACCCTGCTCGCGTACCACCGGGTCACCGCCACCCTGCCCAGCGCGCTGCGCGACCCGGCCACCGACCAGGCGGAGCAGCTGCGAACGCTGCTGGACGGCGTCCGGGAGATCGCCGAGCTGGGCGCCCGGCTCGACCCGCAGGGGCCCTGGCCCGATCCCCGGCTGGCCGCGCTGCTGGCCCAGGATGCCGTCGCTGACCTGCACAGACAACTCCCGGAGCAGACCGCGACCAGGCTGCTCGCCGAGCTGATCGAGCAGCGTCGGCAGCGGCTGGAGGAGATCGTCGACGAGCTGACCCGGCTGGCCGCGCAGGCGCTGGAGAACCCGGCCGCCACCGACGTCGCCGACTGGCTCGGCACGCTGGCCGAGGGGATCACCGAAGCCACCCGAGCCGGCTGGGCCAGCAGTACGCTGCCGCGCCAGCGGTTGCGGCCGGCGCCGCGCGCCGTCGAGGTCGCGGCAATCCCGCCGCCGGCGGAGCCGCGGTCGACCGCAGGACTGGAGTGGTACGCCGAGCCGGTCGACGAGCGCACCGCTCTCGGCCTGCCGGAACCCCCCGACGTGGTACCCGGGCTGCGGCTGCGCTGTCTCGTGACCGAGTCGGCGGTGCTGCGCTACCGGCAGGCACTGGGTACCGTCCCGCCGGACAGCCCGGCCGGCCGGGCACTGGTCGACGGGTGGCCACGCGTGCTGGCGCAGTTGGCCCGGGTACACCGGCTGGCGCTGCTCGCCGACCGGGCACCGTGGTACCTGCCGGCGCCACGGCGGCGCGCGCCACGGCGTACCCGGCACCCGGCCGCTGCCCGGCACCTGCACAACCTGCACGGCGCGATGCTGGCGGTCGAACTGTCGGCACACGCGGCGGTACGGATCGCGGTGGTCAGCGCGCTGTCCGGGGCGCAGCCGGTGCCTGGTGCTGATACCGACGCCGAACATGCGCTGGCGGCCCTTGCTAACGCGCTAGTCGAGCTGTCCCACAGCCCCGATTGACCCCAGCCGTCAGCGGGCCGCTGCCGGTACCGGGAAGTAGTGCTCGAGGTAGTCGGCGACGCCGTCGTCCACATTGGACAGGGTCACCGCGTCCGCCACGGCCAGTGCCTCCGGGTGCGCGTTGGCCACCGCCACGCCACAGCCGGCCCAGGCCAGCATCGGTACGTCGTTGGGCATGTCGCCGAAGGCGAGTACGTCGGCCGGGTCCACCGCGTACTCGGCCGCGAGCAGTGCCAGCCCGGTCGCCTTGGTGATGCCGGCGGCCGACATCTCGATCAGTCCGGTGGTCGACGAGTGGGTTACCTCGACGGCGCCTCCGACGGCGCGACGCACCGCTGCCGCCAGCCGGTCCGGATCCTTCTCCGCTGCCCGGGCCAGCAGTTTGATGGCGTCCTGGCCGACCAGTTCGGTGTGGTCCACCACCCGGACCGCCGGGTCGTGCAGGTCCCAGCGCAGTTCGTACGCCTGCTCGTGCAGCATCGAGCGCCCGCCGTCCACCTCGACGGCGAAGGCGATGCCGGGAATGGTGGCGCGCAGCCGGGTACACACGTCGGTCAGCACCGCGACCGCGAGCGGCCGGGAGTCGCGGACCGTGTCGGTCGCCGGTTCGTAGATCGCGGCGCCGTTCCCGCAGATCGCCGGGTACCCCTGGCCGAGCGCCTGGTAGATGCGTGACATCCAGCGCACCGGCCGGCCGGTGACCAGGACGACGACCACCCCGGCCGCGCTGGCTCGGGCGAGCGCGTCGACGGTACGCGGGCTGATCGTGTCATCGGGGCGGACCAGCGTGCCGTCCAGATCGCTGGCGATCAGCCGGGGCGGCTGCCCACGGCCAGCTGGCCGCCACGCGATCGGCTGGCCGCACCCGGTCGGCTGGCCCCACCCGGTCGGCTGGCTGCACGCGGTCCGCTGGGTTCACGCGGCCGACAGTAGCCGGTCGAGGTACCGGGCCACCCCGTCCTCGTCGTTGCTCAGCGCCACCTCGTCGGCGACCGCGAGCAGCGCGGGGTGGGCGCCGGCCATGGCCACCCGACCGAAGCCGGCCCAGCGGAACATCGGGATGTCGTTGGGCATGTCGCCGAAGACGAGCACGTCCTGCGGATCCACCCCGAGCCGCTCGGCGATCACCGCCAGCCCGGTGGCCTTGTCCACCAGCGGCGGGCAGATCTCCACGTACCCGAGGCCGGCCTGGGTGACCGTGGCCAGCTCCGGCGGTACCACCTCGTGGGCGGCGGCCAGCAGCGTGTCCACGTCGTAGCCGGCCGTACGCGCGAAACCCTTGATCACGGCGCCGGCCAGGGCCTGGTGCCGGGGCATCTGCTCGACAATGTCCGGGTACCGCCACTCCGGGTTCGGATCGCCCCACAGCGGTGCGCTCGGCGTGTCCAGCGCCTCGACGAGTACCGACAGCGGCCCGACCCGCTCCTCGATGCGCGCCAGCAGGTCCAGCAGTACCGCGCCGTCCAACCGGGCGTCCCGGAGTACCTCCGGGTGCGCCGGGTCGGTCAGGTCGAGTACCCGCCCGCCCCCGCCGAGTACCAGGAAGTCCACGTCCCCGATATCGGCCCGGGTCAGGTCGGCCAGCCGGGGTCCCCGACCGGTGGCACCCACCACCGGTATGCCCGCCGCCCGTACCCGCTGGAGTACCGCGCGCGTGTAGTCGCTCACCGTGTCGTCCGAGCGCACGAGCGTCCCGTCCAGGTCACTCGCCACCATTTTGGGCAGGCCGACCCTGATGGCGCCTGACGGCCCCATGCGTTTCACATCTGTCATGCGTGCCTCCGGATCAACGGTGGGCTCGCAAGGTTAGCGCGCGGTTACGCGGTGTTCAACGAGGTTCAAGCAGGCGGACAACGGAGTTCGAGCAGCCGGTCAACGGGGTTCGAGCAGGTCGCGGCCACCGAGGTAGGGCTGGAGTGCCTTCGGGACGCGTACCGAGCCGTCCGGCTGCTGGTGGTTCTCCAGGATCGGGATGAGCCAACGGGTGGTGGCCAGCGTGCCGTTGAGCGTGGCGGCGACCTGCGGCTTGTTGTCGGCGTCGCGGTAGCGCACGTTCAGCCGGCGCGCCTGGAACGTGGTGCAGTTGGACGAACTGGTCACCTCGCGGTAGCGCTGCTGCGACGGTACCCACGCCTCGCAGTCGAACTTGCGGGCGGCACTGGAGCCCAGATCGCCGGCGGCCACGTCGATCACCCGGTAGGGCAGCTCGACCTTGGCGAGCATCTCCTCCTCCATGGCGAGCAGCCGCTGGTGCTCGTCGGCGGCCTGCTCGGGCCGGCAGTAGGAGAACATCTCCACCTTGTCGAACTGGTGCACGCGCAGGATGCCGCGCACGTCCTTGCCGTACGAGCCGGCTTCGCGACGGAAGCAGCTCGACCAGCCGGCGTACCGCACGGGCTGCTCGAGCGAGCCGAGGATCTCGTCACCGTGGTACGCCGCCAGGGGTACCTCACTGGTACCGACCAGGTACAGGTCGTCGGCCTCAAGCCGGTAGATCTCCGAGGCGTGCGCGCCCAGGAAGCCGGTACCCTCCATCGACTCCGGCTTCACCAGTACCGGAGTGATCATCGGGGTGAAGCCGTGCTCGACCGCCTGCGCGATGGCCAGCTGCAGCAGCGCGAGCTGGAGCAGCGCGCCGACCCCGGTGAGGTAGTAGAACCGGCTACCGGAGACCTTCGCCCCGCGCTCGGTATCGATCGCGCCCAGCAGCTCGCCGAGCTCCAGGTGGTCGCGCGGCGCCTCGATCGCGGGCAGCTCGCCAACTTCGCGGAGTACCACGAAGTCGTCCTCGCCGCCGGGCGGCGCACCCTCCTGGATCAGGTTGGGCACGGCGTACTGGGCCGCCTTGAGCGCCGCCTCGGCCGCGTCCATGGTGGCCTGCGCCGCCTTGACGTCAGCCGACAACTGCTTGGTACGCCCCAGCAGCGCCGCCTTCTCCTCGCCCTGCGCCCGGGACACCTGCTTGCCCAGCGCGTTCTGCTCGGCCCGCAGCGCCTCGAAGCCGGCGACCGCGGCGCGCCGGGACTCGTCGGCCGCGAGCAGGTCGTCAACGAGCACCTCGGACTCGCCCCGGGCCCGCTGGCTGGCTCGCAGTCGGTCCGGGTCTTCACGCAGCAGTCGCAGGTCAATCACGCGCTGAGAGTACCCGCCGGGGTACCCCGGACTCACGTCGATATCCCCTCCCGGCGCGCGACCGGGGCGGGCCCGGCTACTCCGCTGGCCGGACGTAGATGTGGTGGTCGGTGGCGGGCAACGGGCTGACAGTGAGGTCGAGGACGCTGTCGTCCGGCTCGTCCCGGGCATGCGACGGCCGGCGCCACACCTCGGGTCCGCTCGACCGGTCAGCCTCGCGAACCGTCGGTACCGCAGGGATCGGCCCGCCCCACCCGGCAGCTGGCGCCACCGGGTAACCGCTGCCCGGCGTGGCCGCCACCAGGGTGGGCGTATCGGCGGCGCTGCGGGCACTGAGCACGGCACCGATCAGCAACAGCGCGGCGGCCAGTCCGGCGCAGAACATGCCGGGCCCCTGCGAGCCGGTCACGTCGGCACCCAGAAAGTTCAGCGTCGTGGTGCCGTAGAGATTGGCGGCCTTGTCCCCGGTTGTGGCGCCGACCACGCCCACGATCAGCAGGAGCACTCCGGTGGCCAGCCCGGCCGCGACACTGCCTGCCGCGCGGGCCAGCCGGTCCTGGCCGAACAGGGCGAGCGAGAGGATGCCGAGGATCAGCACCATGCCCAGCTGGAACCCGAGCTGCACGCCGACCGGCAACTCGAAGGCGTGCACGCTGAACCCGTTCGAGGCACCACCGGTGACCAGGTAACTTGTCCCGTCGTTCTCCGAGCCCACCGGCGGGTTCAGCGCGATCGACGCCCAGGGCAGCAGCTCCGCGGCGAACAGGGCGAGCAGGCCGGTACCGGCCACCACCCGGGCACTGCCGCGGGCTCCCCGGGTCAGGCCGCTGACGCCGAGCCGAGCGGCGGAGAAGCGGGGGCGGGAGGCCTCGTCGACCCCGCGCAATCCGGTTTCGAGCACGTCCACGCCGACATCCTGACAGGTGCCGGCGGCTCGCGGCAGCTGCCACGACGGTTCCCGGCGGTACCAGTGCCGGTCGGCTCGCCCGTACCAACGGTGCTGGGCTAAGTTGAGATCATGCCAACTCGTACCTCTTCCGCCGAATGGTCCGGCGGCCTGCGCGACGGTTCCGGCACCATGCACCTGGGCTCCGGCGCCTTCGACGGCCAGTACTCGTTCTCGTCCCGCTTCGAGTCGGGGACCGGTACCAACCCCGAGGAGCTGGTCGCCGCCGCACACGCGGGCTGCTTCTCGATGGCGCTGTCCAACATGCTGGCGCAGGCCGGCCACCCGCCGACCTCGATCAAGACCGACGCGGCCGTACAGTTCGGGCAGGTCGAGGGCGGCTTCGCCATCACCCGGATCGATCTGACCACGGTCGGCGAGGTACCCGGCATCGATGACGCCGAGTTCCAGAAGCACGCCGCGGCCGCCAAGGCCGGCTGCCCGATCTCCAAGGCGCTCGCCGCCGTCGAGATCACGCTGAGCGCCAAGCTGGCCTGAGCCGGGCCGGCCGGGGTTGTTCGAGATATCCCGGGAGCGCTTCGAGGAGCTCGTCGGCGACGCGCTCGACGGGGTACCCGAGCAGCTCATGCGCTTACTGGACAACGTGGTGATCCTGGTCGAGGACGAGTCGCCGGCCGGTGAGCCGGAGCTGCTCGGGCTCTACGAGGGGTACGCGCTCACCGATCGGGGCTGGGACTACGCCGGCGTACTCCCCGACCGGATCACCATCTACCGCAACCCGACGCTGCGTGCCTGCACCACCGAGGACGAGGTGGTGGACGAGGTACGCGTCACGGTGGTGCACGAGATCGCCCACCACTTCGGCATCGACGACGCCCGGCTGCACCAGCTCGGCTGGGGCTGACTCTTTCTCGCGCCCTTCTCGCGTTCTCGCGCCCTTCTCGCGCCACCGGCGGCTCGTGCCCGCCGGTGGCTCACGATTTCAAAGACGTCAGGTTTGGGAGCCGGTGCGGATCTGCGCCAGCCAGGCGGCCGCGTCGGCGAAGTCCCGATCGGCGGTACCCGCGGGCGCAGGCGCCTGCCCGTCCGGGACCGCCCGGGGGTACGAGCCGAGGAAGCGCACGTCCGCACAGATGCGCCGCAGGCCCTGGAGCGCCTCACCCATCCGTGCCTCGGCCACGTGCCCGGCGCTGTCGAGGAAGAACACGTACCGGCCCAGCCGCTCGCCGGTCGGCCAGGACTCGATACGTACCAGGTTGATCCCGCGCACCGCCAACTCGGTGAGTACCGCCAGCAGCGCCCCGACCCGGTCGTGCGCGATGTAGACGGCGAGCGAGGTGAGGTCGTCCCCGGTTGGCGGGGGCGGCGGCCCGGGGCGGGCGACCACGGCGAACCGGGTCATCGCATCCGTGTGGTCAGCGATCTTGTCGGCCAGTACGGCCAGCCGCTGCCGCTGGATCCCGATCGGCGCGCAGATCGCCGCGTCCTGCTCGCCCTGGGCCACGGCGACCGCCGCGGCGGCGTTGGACAGCATGTCCACCACGACCGCGTCCGGCAACTGTTCGCGCAGCCAGCGCCGGCACTGCGCGGAGGCCTGCGGATGGGCGGCCACCGAACGTACGTCGGCCAGCTTGGTACCGGTCCGCGCGCCGAGCACGAACTCCACCGGGATCACCACGTCCCGGGTGATCATCAGCGGTGCTCCGCTGACCAGCTCATCGAGGGTCACCCCGACCGAGCCGCCGATCGAGTTCTCCAGCGGTACGAGCGCGGCATCGGCGTCGCCGGTACGGACGGCGTCGAGCGCCTCGGGGACGCTGCGCGCGGGGGTGCGCACCGCCTTCCGGGCGGCCGGGAGGGTGAGCAGCGCCTGCTCGGAGAAGGTGCCCTCGGGGCCGAGGTAGACGTAGCGGGTCGGCGGCGTACCTGGCATGTGCTCAGCGTAACCGGGCCGGGTTCGACGGCCCCGGCGGCGCTCAGGCAGCGGGTGGCTCAGCAGCGGGTGATGGCCAGGATGCCGGCCGGCGCCTGGGTCTTGACGGCGGTCGTGCAGATGTCGGTACCGGCGGTGATCAGCTCCAGCGCTGGCGCGGTACCCCGGGTGATCGCCTGCAGCGGGCCGAGCCCGGTCACGTCCAGCGCGGTGAACTGCCAGGTACCGGAGCACAGCGGTCCACTGGTCACGGTGGCCGTGGCGTTCGCCGGCAGTGCTTTGCTGGTACGCAGCAGCGCGAGTACCTGATCCGGGCTGGGCTGCCCGGCACACGGCACCGCGTACGCCGTCGGGAAACCGGCCGCGCTCGACACGGCGGGCAGGCTCGGCGAGGCGGGGTCCGGCGAACTCGGTACGGCTGACGGCGAATCAGCCGGCGCGGCGGGTACCGCCGACGGTGGCAGCGCCTGGGTACCCCCGCTGCGCCCGCAGCCCGCTACCCCGCCAGTGATGATCATGCCCACCAGCAGCAGTGCAACGACTCGGGGCATCCGAGCCTCCTCCCGGGAGCGTGCCGGTCACCGCGGACCGCCGTCTAGAGTTGCCGCCGTGAACCGAGACGATACCCAGGCATTGCTGGCCGCCGTAGCCGCTGGCGAACTGTCGGTGGAGACGGCCGTGAAGGCGCTGGGGGACGGTGCCGGCTTCACCGATCTCGGCTTCGCCCGGATCGACACCCATCGAGCCGTACGGACCGGCGATCCGGAGGTAGTTTACGGCGCCGGCAAGACGCCGGAGCAACTCGTGGCGATCGTCCGGACGCTGCGCAGCGCCCATCCGGACCGGCCGGCCCTGGTCACCCGGGTCACCGACGAGGGGCGTGCGGCGCTGGCCGAGGCCTTCGACATCCGCGAGGACCGGGCTGCGCGGTGTGTCGCGGTCGGCCCGCCGCCGCCGGCCACCGGGCTGGTCACGGTGGTCTGCGCGGGTACCTCCGACCTGCCGGTCGCGGCCGAGGCGGCGTTCACGGCGGAGTCCTTCGGGGCGGAGGTACGCCGCATCCACGACGTGGGCGTGGCCGGCATCCACCGGCTACTGGCTGTGCGCGCCGAACTGGACTCGGCGGATTGCGTGATCGTCGTCGCCGGGATGGACGGCGCGCTGCCCAGCGCGGTTGGTGGCCTGGTCGGCGTACCGGTCGTGGCGGTACCCACCTCCGTCGGGTACGGCGCCGCCTTCGGTGGGCTGGCCCCGTTGCTGGCCATGCTCAACTCGTGCGCGCCCGGTGTGGTGGTGTGCAACATCGACAACGGCTTCGGCGCGGCCGTCTTCGCCGCCCGGGTGGCCCGTCGCGCCGCCCGCCCGGCCACTCCGGGTCCGGCGTGAGCCCGGCCGCCGGCGGTACGCGGAGCCCACTCGTCGGCTGGTTCGACGCCAGCGCCGGGGTGAGCGGCGACATGCTCCTGGGTGCCTTGGTCGACGCCGGCGTCCCGCTCGATGCGATCCAGGCAGCGGTGGACGCGGTCACGGTTCAGGCCGGAACCGAGCCGGCAGCCGGCCCAGCCACCGAGCTGCCAGGCGGCGGGGCGTCGGGGAGGGCGGCGATCGGGCTGCGGGCCGAGGGGACCAGCCGGCACGGGATCGGGGCGACGCGGGTACATGTCGACGCGGCCGAGGACGGGCAGCCGCACCGGCACCTGGCCGACATCCTGGCGCTGCTCTCCGCTCTGCCGGCCGAGATCGGCGAGCCGGCCGCGGCGACCTTCACGCTGCTGGCCGAGGCGGAGGCGGCGGTACACCGCAGCACCGTCGAGGACGTGCACTTCCACGAGGTCGGGGCGCTGGACGCGATCGCCGACATCGTGGGCGCGTGTGCCGGAGTGGCCTGGCTACGCGAGCACCGCGGCGTCAGTAGTTTCTCGGTCGGGCCGGTGGAGGCGGGTGGTGGTGCGGTGGTACGCGCCGCGCACGGGCTGCTGCCGGTACCGGTACCCGCGGTGCTCGAGCTGGCCCGGCGCGCCGGGCTGGTACTCACCGGCCGGCTGCCGTACGAGGCCGGTACCCCCACCGGCGTGGCCCTGCTCGCGGTACTCACCTCGGCACAGCACCCGATGCCGCCGCTGCGCCCGGCCGGTACCGGCTACGGCGCCGGCGGCCGCGACCCGGTCGAAGCGGCGAACCTGCTGCGCCTCGTCCTCGGTACCCCGCTCGACAGCGACGCCGGGGCGGGCGAGGGCGAGGGCGAGCCGGCGGTGGTGGTCGAGTGCAATGTGGACGACCTGGATCCGCGGCTGTGGCCCGGAATCCTGGAGCGGCTGTTGGCGATCGGTGCCGCCGACGCGTGGCTGGCGCCGATAGTCATGAAGAAGGGGCGCCCGGCGTACACCCTGCACGTGCTCGCCGCCCCCGAGCGGCTGGCGGCGATCCGCACGCTGATCTATACGGAGACCAGCAGCATCGGGCTGCGGGAGACGCCGGTCCACAAGCGACCGCTGGAGCGGAGCACCGGGACGGTCACGGTGGACGGCCAGCCGGTCGGCGTGAAAGTTTCCCGGCTGGGCGACCGGGTGGTACACGTGTCGGTCGAGTACGAGGATGTCCGGCGCGCGGCACAGGCGACGGGGGTACCGGAGAAGCGGGTACTCGGGAAGGCCCAGGCACTCGCCGACCAGCGGTACCCGATCGGCTGATCTCAGATCGCGCGGCACTCAGATCGCGCGGCACTCAGGTCGGCGAAGTGCTCAGGTCGGCGAGGAAGGTGAGCGAGCCGACCACCGCGCCCCCGTCGAACAGCGGGGTGGCCACGGCGTCGAGGGTGACCACGCCGCCGGGGGTCTCCACCCGCAGCAGCCCGCGGGCCAGCCGGCCGGTGTCCCGGGCCAGTACCGGCGGGGTCTTCTCGATCTCGCCCTGCGGCAGCGGGCGCGGCCGCTGGTTGAAGTCGACCAGCCGCACCAGGCCGGCCAGCAGGTTGCGGCGGAGCAGCTCCGAGGGGTGCTCGAAGCCGAGCAGCCGGCACGCGGTCGGCGAGACCGCGACGATGTCCAGCAGCTCATTCAGGACAAGGCACGCCTCCGCTGCTCCGGTCGCGGCGGCCATCCACCGGTCCAGCGACCGCAGCGGCTCGGCCACGGCGAGTTCTGTTGGTAGGGCAGACGGAAACTGCGGATCGGTAACGGACAGTTCAACGTGAGCCACCGGCGCCTCCCAAAACGCAGTGCTGCACAACCATAACCCTGTGTTTCCATGCTGGGCCAGTGGTCGTGCAGCCATACGGGGTCTCACCAATGCGACTGCGGCTACCGCCGAACGGATCACCAGCGCGGCTACCGGTTACGGCCGGACGGCCTGCTTGAACCGCGCGTTGTCGTGGTCGTACCAGGCGTCGGCGGCGGCCGCGTTCTGTACCCAGGTCACCGGGTGCCGGGCCATCGCGTAGAGCTTGGCAACCGTGGTCACCGAGATCCGCTCGCCGTACGCGGCCAGCAGGTGATCGAGTTCCCGGTAGGAGGTGACCGCCACGCCACGGGGTACCCCGTGCACGTCGATCGGGCCGGTCCCGGCAAATGCGACCACCGGGATCACCGGTACCTGCTGCGCGGCGGTCGCCGAGATGGCGTCGCTGATCGCCTTGGCCACCTTGCGCGCCTCGATCACGTACGGCTCGCGGCGGCCGTCGATCTGCACCACGTCGCCGGCCAGCCGGACCCGGGTGCGGCCCTGGTCCTTGACGGAGACGGAGAACAGGCCACCGGGTCCGATGGCCAGGAAGGTATCCGGGTTGCTCAGGCCGAGTTCGGCGACATCGACCATCCGCCAGTCGGGGCCGAGCCGGCCGAGCCGGTTGGTCGCCCGGCCACGCGCGACTTCGGCGCGGCGAATCTCGCGGTCCTCACGGCGGCGTTTGCCCCAACTGATCGTCGTCGATCGGTCGGTGTCCGTCGCGGGGCGGCCGTTGAAGGTCGGGGAGCCGCCAGCGACGAAGCTGGGGTCGAGAAATCCGGTCATCGGGGGGTACCTCCGGCGTTCTCTGTGCTGTGGAGTTATCTCGGGGGGCAGCATCACTCTAGGTGGCCCTCCGCCTACTGAGAAGTACTGTTACATGATCTACACACGAGTGAACCCGGGATGAATATCCGCATTCACGACATCGCCCGACTCTACCCTGGCGTTGTGCCGCAATCCATCCACAGCGAAGTCGGGCGGTTGCGTACCGTCCTGCTGCACCGGCCCGGCCCGGAGTTGCTGCGGCTCACCCCCCGTAACAACGACTCGCTGCTCTTCGACGGACTGCCCTGGGTGGCCCGGGCGCAGGAGGAGCACGACACCTTCGCCGACCGGCTGCGGGCGCACGGGGTCGAGGTGCTCTACCTGGCCGAACTGCTCACCGAGGTACTCGCGGTGGCGGAGGCGCGGGACGCTCTGCTGGCTTCGGTACTGGTCGAGCCGCGCCTGGGCGACGCGCTCCGGGACCGGGTCGCCGGGTACCTGTCGTACCTGGACGAGGAGTCGCTCGCCGGGGTACTCGTCGGCGGACTCGCGCACGAGGAGCTGCGTACCGGCTCCGGACTCGTGTACGCCATGCGTGGACGGTACGACTTCGTCATCGACCCGCTGCCGAACCTGCTGTTCACCCGCGACTCGGGGTTCTGGGTCGGCGACCAGGCGGCGGTCACCAGCCTGGCCATGCCGGCCCGCCGTCGGGAGACCACCCTCACCGAGGCCATCTACCGCTGGCATCCACGGTTCCTCGGTACCCCGCTGCTGTACCAGCCGTCCCTGGAGCCGCTGGAGGGCGGCGATGTACTCGTTCTCGGCGCCGGCGTACTCGCGGTCGGGGTAGGCGAGCGCACCACGCCCGCCGGGGCCGAGCGGCTGTGCCGGGCGGTGTTCCGGGAGGGGCTGGCACACACCGTGCTGGTGGTACCCATCGCCCAGCAGCGCGCCACCATGCACCTGGACACCGTGTGCACGATGGTCGACGTGGACGCCGTCGTCATGTACGCCGAGGCAGCCGGCTCACTCAGCGCGTACCAGGTCACCGCCGACCCGACCGGCGAGCCGCAGGTACGCGCGCCGCGCCCGTTCCTCACCGTCGCCGCCGAGGCGCTGGGCATCGACGAACTCCGGGTGATCTCCACCGGCCTCGATCCCATCACCGCCGAGCGGGAGCAGTGGGACGACGGCAACAACACCCTCGCCGTGGCGCCCCGGCTCTGCGTCGCCTACGAGCGCAACACCGAGACCAACGCCGAACTGGAGCGGGCCGGTATCGAGGTGATCCGGATCCCCGGCTCCGAGCTGAGCTCCGGCCGCGGCGGACCGCGCTGCATGTCCTGCCCGATCACCCGCGACCCGCTGCCCGGCCACTAGCGCTGGGCGCGTTCACGGATCGCATTTCGAACATGTGTTCGGGTAAGATGGTCTCGTCCAGCCGCCGCACCTGTGAACCGCCGGGATCAATCGTTGAGCAGCCGGGGACCGGGAGGTAGCTTCCAGCGATGACCGCTTCCGCGCACGACATCGCGTCCGCGCTTCGGGAACGGCTGCCGGGCATCGGCAAGAAGAAGCTCCACAAGCTGCTCTATTACTGCCAGGGACACCACCTGGCGACGTTTGGCCGCCCGCTCTTCAGTGAGCAGATCTACGCCTGGGACATGGGGCCGGTGGTGGCCGCGCTCAGCCCCCCGAGGACCCACCACCGGCAAAGCCGGACAGCAGAGAGGCGCTGCTCGCCAGGCTTACCCGTGGCTAACCGTAGCGGCGGCTGGAACCTGAGTGGCTTCGACGAACACCTCGACCTGTGGCAGCGGCTCGCGGACCCCGCTGACGAATTGCGGATCTTGGTCACCGCGTGGGTACTGTCCTCGAATCGAGGACCCCTATCAGGGGATGCGCCGCGAGCCCGGCGGCCACCCCAACCTGTGGTTCGGAATGATCCCCGGTAGCAGGCACGGCGACCAGGCGGTCTACTGCTCCTGCCTGGTCTTCGAGCAGACCGGCGCCGTCAGATGCAACAGCGTCACCACCCTGAGTTGGCCTGCCTAGCAGCCCGGTCCATGGCAGTGCCGCGCGACGCCGCCGGTCAGCGCAGGGTGACCTGGCGGCCGAGCAGCCCCTGGCGGGTACGCCGCTCGGCAGAGGTCAACGGGTCGGTGACCCCGAGTACATCGGCGTACCGCTTGGCCAGGTCAGCCACTGGCGCCTCCCACTCCACGGCCGGCGTGTCCCGGGGTACATCCCACACCGGTACCAGCAGGCCACAGGCGCGGAACATGCCGGCGAACTTGGTACCCGCGCCGAGCAGCAGGTCACCGGTTGCCGACAGCCGGGCCAGCGTGTCCAGCGCCCGGTCCTCGTCCTCGGGCAGCACCCAGCGCACATGCGCCTTCTCCGGTACCTGCGTCCAGTAGCACGCCTTCGCGGCGGCGATCCGGCTGGTCGGGTAGAGCGACGAGTTGGCCCGCTCCAGTGAGGACGCGACCTCGGGGTCGTCGGTCGCCCCCTCGTCCAGCCAGAAGTCGAAGCCGGGCTGCATGGTGATCTCGAGTGGCTGGTCGGCGATCAGATCCTGCAGGCGCGGCCCGGTACCTGGTACCGGCGGGATGCCGACCGCGTCACCCGGCTCGGACTCCAGCGCGCTGACCAGCGCCACGGCCAGATCCCGGGAGAAGTCGCCCGACTGCACGTGCCGCTGCAGCCCCAGGAACACCCGGCCGTCCGGCTTGCGCAGGGCGGGCATGGCCATCGGCAGTACCGTCGCCAGCGTCACGGCCACGTCCCCGTACCGCTCCACCAGGTCGGGTGCCAGGCGCAGTGGTGCTGATGCCGCCGGTACCAGCTCGCGCAGCGCGATCCACTCGGGCTCGTCGATCAGCCCGGCGAACGGGCGTACCGAGAACATCTCCCGGACCTTCGGCGTAGCCGGTCCCTGCTTGCGTCGCTTACTCACGATCGGTCACCCTACCGCCCCGGCCCTGTCGACGTGGCCGGCTCCAGGCGGTCGAGAAATGAGTCAGGCGGCGGTGCTGAGTTCGGCCCAGACGCTCTGGCCGAGCCCGTCGCGCTCGACGCCCCAACGGTCCGCCAGCGCCGCGACGATCGCCAGTCCCCGCCCGTCGACCGCCTCCGCGCTGGCGCTGCGCTCCTGCGGCAGCTCCGGATCGCCGCCGCCGTCGGTCACCCGGATGTCCACCACGTGCCGGCCGCCCTCGACGCGGATCCGCCAAGCCACCCGGACCACGTCACCGGGGAGTGGCCGGGCGTGCCGGATGGCGTTGCCGGCCAGTTCGCCGACGACGGCGATGACATCGGCGAGCAGTTCCTGGCCGACCGTGCCGGCGAGTTCCCGGGCCAGCCGATGGCGGGCCTGCCGGGCGCCACGGGCGTGGTGCGGGACGACGACGACCCACGCGCGCTCGGCTACGGCAGTCACCACGTCATGCCTCCCCTGGAGCCACATCTGCCCGCGGAAGTCGTACCTCTGCGACGGTACCGCCTTGATCGCGCGGGCGTAACGAAACCCAACCGTTCTGCCGCTCCACCATCCGCCGCACCAGGTAGAGTCCCAGCCCCACGCCACCGTACCGGCGCTGGTCGCCGCTCTCCGCCTGCCAGAAGCGCTCGAACGCCCGCTCCACATGCTCCGAACGCACCCCGAGACCGCGGTCGGCGACCTGGAAGCCGACTGTCCCGGAGTCGGCGAACCCGATGACCTCGATCGATCCCCCGGGCGGCGAGTACTTGGCCGCGTTGGTGACCAGTTCGGAGAGGACGGTCGCGATGCTGGCCCGGTCACCGAGCGCCTTGGGCAGCCCCGGCGGAAACTCCAGGAGCGCCCGTTTACGCAGTTCGCCGGGGAGTTCATCGACGGCCGCCAGCAGCGCGTCACCGAGATCGAACGGTACCCCGATGGTCCGCTGGGCCAGCACGGAACCGTCACCGACGGCGGTGAGCAGCCGCTCCACCAGCCGGGCCAGCTCCCCCGCGCGCTGCCCGAGCCGGCTGGCGGCATCCCGGCGGGCCTGCTCGTCGAGGTAGTCCCAGTGGTTGACCAGGGTGTCGGCGTAGCCCTTGATGACGGTGACCGGGGTACGCAGCTCGTGGCTGGTCACCGTGACGAACAGGTCGCGCGCCTGCTCTTTGCGGTGTGCCTCGGAGATGTCCCGCAGCGTCACCACCCGGGTGGTACCGCCGGGCAGATCACCGCCGAGCAGCTGTACCCACCGCCCGTCCGCGAGTTGATGGTCGATGACCTGACCGGCGGCGGGCAGTGGTACGGGCAGCTGCCGGCCGATCACCGTCGCGGTCGGCTCGCCGAGTACCCGCGCGGCGGCCAGGTTGCAGGAGAGCACCACGCCGTCCGGGCCGACCACCGCCGCCGCGTCGGCCGCGGCATCCACGATCGGCGTGTCGGCGTAGACCGGCAGTCCCCGGTTGTCCCCGTAGAGGTGTCCCAGCATGGAGGCGAAGTGGAGGATCAGCGAGCGCTGGAGCTTGGTGGCCACCCCGTCCGGGTCCGGGAAGTACGCGTGCAGGCTGCCCACCATGTGCCCGCCCAGCTCGGACCGGGCGGCCAGCATCCGGCGGGCGCCGTGCGCGGTCAGCTGCTCGGCGAGCGGCGGGGCGAGGTCGTTGACCGGCGCCTCGATGAGCCGGCCGCGACTGGCCAGGTCGGCCGTCATCCGCTCGCCCAGGTCGACGGCGCGGCCGCGGGCGAAGCTGGACTCCCCGGCCGTGGCCACCACCCGGCCGCCGGCTGAGCCGTATTCCACATAGGACGCGCCGACCGCGCCGAGCAGCTCGTAGGTGAGGGTCACCACCCGCTCGACGGCCGGCAGCCCGGAGTCGCCGGAGTTGACCATCTCGGTGAGCGCGGTCAACTCCTCGACCAGCTCGGCCGTACCGGCGTTCACGTCCACGCCTAGGAGTCTGCCGTGCTTTCACCTCACGGCAACAGCCCCGCTGTCCGTCGGTCCAATTCGATACCTTCGCCACGCCGGCTGGAGACGGTCAGCCGCGGCCGAGTTGGCTCAACACGTAGCCCGGCCGGTCGGTGATCACGCCGGCCGCGCCGAGCTCGCGGACCAGGGCCAGATCCTCGGCGGTGTTGACGGTCCACACGTAGAAGTCGTTGCCGCGCTCGTGCAGCCGCTGGGCCAGGTGCGGGTGGGCGCGGATCAGGGCCATCCCGGGGCCGGCGAGGCGTACGCCGGTGGGCAGCTTGCCGCCGCGGTGCCACGGCGGGAGAAACTCCAGGAGCAGGACGGTGGGCAGGTCGGGCGCCAGCCGGCGGATCCGGCGTACGGCCGAGTAGGCGAAGGACATCACCGACACGTGTACCCCCTCCGGCTCGGGCCGATCGAGTCCGAAGCGGCGCAGCGTACCCACGAGTGCCTGCTCCACCTCCTCGCCGTACCGCGTGGGGTGTTTGGTCTCGATCAGTAGCCGGATCGGGCGTGCGGCGGCCTGCGCCGCGGTGAGCAGCCCCTCCAGGGTCAGCACCCTGGCCACCCCGCCCGGCCCGCCCCGATCGGTGAGCAGCCGGTCGGTGTCGTCCGGCGGCCCGGGATGCCAGGAGCCGAAGTCCAGCTCGTCGAGCTGCGCCAGGGTTTTGCTGCTGACCAGTCCACGCCCGTTGCTGGTGCGCTCCAGCCGCCGGTCGTGCAGGCAGACCAGCTGCCCGTCGCGGGTCAGCCGGACGTCGCACTCCAGCCCGTCCGCGCCCTCATCGATCGCCCGCAGGTAGGCCCCCAGCGTGTGCTCCGGCTGCGCCGCCGACGCACCGCGGTGGGCGAAGACCAGCGGCTCACCAGACTTCGGGGTCACGCCCGTCCTCGCTGACCATCGGCCTCCCGGCCATCGCCCAGCCGATCATGCCGTCGGCCAGGTTGCGGACGTTGCTCCAGCCGTTGTGCACGAGGTAGTGCACGACCTGGGCGGAGCGGCTGCCCGAGCGGCAGACGATCACCACGTCGCCCTCGTCCGGGATCTCAGCGATCCGGCCGGGCAGTTCGGTCATCGGTACGTGGGTGGCCGTCGGCGCGTGCCCGGCCAGCCACTCCTCGTCCTCCCGGACGTCGATCAGGCGGCAGTCGTCGTCGAGTTCGGCGGTCACCACGGACGGGATGCGCATGGGCCGAAGCATAAGTGGTACCGGGCGCCCAGCCCATCGGGCATCCACCCTGTTCAGCCCTGGTTCATCCGGCCATTTCCCGGAGGCTCCGCCGCCCCTGGCTGGAAAGGAGCCGGGGAGCGCGGGCGGGTCAGATCGGGTTGCGCCAGGTCGGGTTGTCGGCGAGCCACGCATCCAGCGTGTCGCCGGCCAGCGCACGGTACAGGCCTTCGGCGGCGGGCTCGGGGAAGACGTAGCTGATCCCGTCCTGCTGGCCGGCGTACGAAGGCAGGCGTACCCCGTTCAGGTCGGACGAGCCGATCGAGCGCAGCGAGTAGACCAGTGCCGACAGCGGTACCCCGTTGGTGTCCACGGTCAGCGAACTGCCCACGGCGCGGATCAGCTGGTCGAGCTTGATCGGATTGGTGGTGATCCCCTGGCTCTTCGCCTCGGTGAAGATCGCCTTGAGGAACTGCTGCTGGTGGCGTTGCCGGTCGAAGTCGCCGTTGGGCAGGTCCTCCCGCTGGCGTACGTAGTCCAGCGCCTGCCACGGGCGCAGGTGCTGGCAGCCCGGCTTGTACACGGCGCCGGTGTGGATCGAGGTGACCGGTTCGTCGATGCACATGTCGACCCCGCCGAGCAGGTTCACCACCTGCTGGAAGCCGGTGAAGTCGATGATCGCCGCGCCGTCGAACTTCACCCCGGTGAGCTGCGTGAGGGTACGCGACAGCAGCTGGAACCCGCCGTCCCCGCCGCCGCCGTAGTCGAAGGCCGCGTTGATCTTCTCGGTACTCCCGCCGAAGTGCGTACCGGGGTCGGCCGGGATGTCCACCATCAGGTCCCGCGGTATCGAGATCAGGTACACCTTGTCCAGGCTGGCCGGGATGTGCGCCACGATGATCGTGTCCGAGCGCTCACCGCTGGAGCTGTCCCCGGGGCGCTGGTCGGAGCCGAGCAGCAGGTAGTTGAGCGGGCCCTTGACGCCGATCAGCCCGGTCGAACTCTGCGCCCGGGCCTGCTGATCGAGGAGCGCCGCGCGCTGGACCGAGTTGTCGTACCGGTGGATCAGGATCACCACTGTGGCGATGGTCGCCAGACTGAGCACACCGACCACGGCCGCCACCACGAGCAGCACGCGTGACCAGCGTCCACGCCTGCGACGCTGGTGTCCGGGGGGCGTGGAACGGGTACGCCTGGACGTCGTTCCTCCCCGGTGCGGTGCGCAGAGGCAGTCCGGATGACCGCCGAGATCACTCTACGCAACCGACCTGGGACTATCCGTTCATATTGAAGTCAGCTGGTGGCGACCCAGTCCTGGTGCGCCGTCGCGAACTGCCCCATCGAGTCGGTGCGTACCGCCGCCAGCATGTCCAGCGACTCGGGGAGCAGCTGCTCATAGCCGGTACCGGGGATGCTGTCGAAGACGCCGCCGTTGGTCTTCATGGTGACCAGGCCGTCCTGCCCGATGCCCTTCATCGCGAACACCCAGTCGGTCAGGCTGATCCCGCCGTCGTCGACGGTCATCGTCTGGCCGACCTTGCTGATCAGCCCCGGGAGCTTGGGGCTGTTGATGTAGCTGTTCACGATCTTCTTGAACACGGCCTTGAGGAGCTGCTGCTGGTGGCGCTGCCGGCCGTAGTCGCCGTCGCCCAGGCTCAGTACGTGCCGCTGGCGGCTGTAGTCCAGCGCCTGCCAGCCGGCGAAGTGGTGCAGGCCGACGGTGTATTCGATCGGCGTGACGCCGGGAATCAGATAGACGTGCATGTAGTCGCCGGACTGCCGCATTCCCGGGGTGACCGTCTGGCCCTTGCTGTTGACGCCGATGTGGATGGACTTGACGTCCTCGTCCACATACATGTCCACGCCGCCGATGTAGTCGATCACCTGCTCGAAGCCGGAGAAGTCGACAACGGCCGCCGCATCGAAGGTGATCTGGTAGTCCGCCTTGATCGTCGCGGCGAGCATCTCCAGGCCACCTTTGTCGGCCGCGTCTCCGGTGAGGCCGGCCGAGCCCTCCTGGAACGATCCGTTGATCTTGCCGGTGGTCGGGCCGTATTTCGTGCCGTCGCCGGTCTTCGCCGGGATGGCCACCTTCGTGTCGCGCGGGATCGACACCAGGTAGGCCTGATCGTGCGCGGCGTTGATGTGCAGGATGATGATCGAGTCGGAGCGGATCCCGTCGGAGGTGGCGGAGGCGTTCGGCTCGTCCTGGTTGTCCCGGGGGTCGATACCGACCAGCAGGATATTCTTGGCTCCCGTGACGGTGGCGTGCTTGTCGTTGCCGTTCTGGTCCTCGCCGATCCCCTTGACGTTGACCTTGTGTACCGAGCTGTTCGCGACGTGCTCGCCGACCTTCAACAGCACCACGACGCCGGTGGAGACGAGCAGCAGCAGCGCGCCCAGGATGATGACGAGCTTGGCCCAGAGCGGATCCCGGCGGCGCTTGGTAGGCGGCGGCGGGGGCGTGCCGTTGTCGTTGTCGTCGCCGCCGTCCGAGGCGGGCGGCCGGTCGAGCGTCGCGCCAGGCGTCGAAGACAAATCCGGCTCCCGGAAGATTCAGGGGGTCACTGCCCACAACGACGGTCAGGTACAACCATGGTCACGCGTTGTGGGGTCGCTCGACCAGGGACTCCACCTACCGTGACACCTTTACCGGCGCCCGGCAAGCCGAAGTTCCAGGTCAGATCGGGAGAGCCGACCGGCGGCTGCAAGCCCAACGCATCGACCCGCCACGCCGCGGACCGTCGCCAACTGTACCCCCGGCGACGTACCCTGTTCGCCCCCCGATCACCCGGGGTTCTCGAAAACGTACAGAACGGTCAGGGGCCGGTACTCGATACGACCAGGCTCGGGTGCGCGATGACGAACGAACCGACCGTGTCGTTCTTGACCGAGGCGAGCAGGTCCACCGTGGTCTGGTCGAGCTGCTCGGTGTCTTGCCCGTTGACCACTTGGGTGTGGTACGTGCCGTTGTTGGTCTTGATGTTGACCACCGAGTCGCCGGTGATGCCCTTCATCGCGAAGATCCAGTCGGCGATCGAGATGCCGCCGGTGTCGACCGTCATCGCCTTGCCCACCACGTCGAGTACCTTGGCCAGCTTGGCCGGATCGGTGAGCGTGTCCTTGCTCAGGATCTCCTTGAAGATCGCCTTGAGGAACTGCTGCTGGTGGCGCTGGCGGTCGTAGTCGGTGTTGGGCAGCTGGTCGCGCTGGCGGACGAAGTCGAGTGCCTGCCACGGTGCCAGGTGCTGGTAACCCTTGTGGTAGACGACCGGGGTCACGCCGGCGATCTTGTGGTTGATCGTACCGTCGGAATTGATCTTGTACGGCGAGGCGAACTTGCCGTTCTTGTCGATCCCGATCTGCAGCGAGGTGACGTCTTCGTCGACGTACATGTCGACCCCGCCGAGCACGTTGACCACCTGCGTGAAGCCCTCGAAGTCGACGATCGCGGCGGCGTTGAAGGTGATGCCCCAGTACTGGTCGATGGTCTTGGCGAGCAACTCCACTCCGCCCGCGTATCCGCCGCCCTTCTCGTTACCGAAGGCGAAGGCCGCGTTGATCTTGCTGTCCTGGCCCAGGAAGTGGGTCTTCGGGTAGGCCGGGATGTGCAGGTAGAGGTCGCGCGGGATGGAGACCATGTAGGCCGACTGGTGATCGGCCGGGATGTGCACGATGATGATCGAGTCGGATCGGACCAGATCGTCCGGGTTCTGGCCCGGCCGGTTGTCCAGGCCCAGCAGCAGGATGTTCTGCGCCCCGTTGATCGAGACGTGCCCACCGCTCTGCGCCTTGGCCCCCTCGTTGCCGAGCAGGTCCTGCTGGGCGACGCTCTTGGTGGCCTGCGCCAGCAGTACCTTCGCGCCGGTGATCACGCTGACCGAGGTGATCGCCAGAATCAGGCCGAAGGCGATCAGCAGTTTGGCCCAGAGCGGGGACTTGGGCTTGCGGCGCTTCTTCCTTTTGTGCGGTCCCGCACCGCCACCCCGTCCGGGCGGAGGCGTCGGGCGGTCAACTCCGCCACCGGCGTAGTCCGGCCCCGCGGGTGCGTCGGCGACCGCGCCGGACGAGTAGATCACCATCGCCTCCGGTGAGCTGGGGACTGAAGCTTTTGACTATAGGCAACCCGGCTGGGTGTAGGGGTACCCCGACGCTCAGCGTCCGTGCAGCAAAAGGGGCATTGCCCGGTGTACCCGGTCAATGCCCCACCCGCTTTTTACCTCACGTTCACACCAACGCTAGTGACCGGCGGTCGGTGACGCCGACGTCGACGGGGTGACGTACGGCCCTACCTGGTCCTTGGCGATCGCGTCATAGAGCGCCGACGCCTTGTCGTGGTCCGGCTGCACCACGCTCTCCCCGTTGATCACCGGGAACCCGGAGTACGGGCTGGTCATGAAGGTCAGGTCGGAGGAGTGCAGGTTGTGGAACTGGTAGGCCAGGTCGGCCAGGTGCAGATCCTTGTCAACGGTCACCGACTTGGTCACCGCCTGCAGGAACCCGTTCAGCTTGGTCGGGCTGGTCAGCGTGCCGGTACTCGTCGCCTTGTCCATCAGCGCCTTCAGGAACTGCTGCTGGTGCCGCTCGCGGCTGATGTCCCCGTCCGGGAACTGGTACCGCTGGCGGATGTAGTCCAGCGCCTCGGCGCCGTTGAGGTGGTTCATCCCCGCCTTGAAGGTACGGAACGGCGCGTGGATCGAGGTGATGGTCGTCTCGATGTTCATGTCCACCCCGCCGAGGGCATCCGTGACCTGCTGGAACCCGCCGAAGTCGATCAGCATCACGTGGTCGATGTGTACCCCCGTGAAACCCTCGACGGTCTCGATCGCCAGCGGCAGGCCGCCCCAGGCGAACGCGGCGTTGATCTTCGCCTTGGTGTTGCCGAGGTCCGGGTTGACCGGGCTCTTCGGGATGAAGACGTAGGTGTCGCGCGGGATGGAGACCAGCAGCGCCTTCTTGTGGTCGGCGGTCAGGTGCAGCAGGATGATGGTGTCTGTCCGCCACTCACCGGCTTTGGCCCCGTTGTCCGGATCCCGCGAGTCGCTGCCCAGAATCAAAATGTTCTGCGCGCCCTTGGCCAGCCGATCCGGCCGGGCGCCGGTGATCGAGGCGAACGGGTCGGTACGGGCGACGTTGTTGTCCAGGCTCTTGTAGTACCAGAACGCCCCGCCGCCACCGATCAACAGCAGCGCCAGGATGCCGACCAGGGCGATCCGGCCCCAGCGCGGGCGCGGTCGCCGGCCGTAGGAGGTGCCGCGGCCCGGGCCGGACGGGGGTGGACCCCCGGGGGTACCGGTGGGCTGCGCACCGTAGGTCGCCACGGAAGCGCGCCCCGGACCGGCGCCGGCGCGTTGGGGCGTGGGGAGCGCAGCACGCCCCGACGGGCTGCCGGAGCCGGGTACCCGGGCGCGGCCGGCGGGCGGAGTCGAACTGGACATGCACCCAGGGTACGGAGTCGACGCACGGTGACCTTGGCGCCACGGCGGGCTGGCCTGAACTGGGGACTCCGCCCGCCGTCGCATCCCGGACACGCGCACCGGCTACCAGGCGTCGATCAGCTGCTCGTGGGCGCCCCGGGCGGTTCGGCCCACTGTCGGGTACCCACCAGCTCCCGGGCGGACGAGCCGGCGCTCAGCCGAGGCGGTCGCGGAAGTACGCGATGGTGGCGGTGAGCCCCTCGTCCGGGCCGACGGCCGGCTCGTACCCGAGGCGGGTGCGGGCCAGGGTCAGGTCAGGACGGCGCCGCTCCGGGTCGTCCGAGCCCCGCTGGGTGAGCACGATCTCCGACGACGAGCCGGTCAACCGGATGATCGTCTCGGCCAGCTGGAGCATCGTCGTCTCGTGCTCGGTACCGCAGTTGATCGGCCCGGTCTCGGTCGAGTCCAGCAGCGCCAGGATGCCCCGGGTGAGGTCGTCGACGTAGGTGATCGAGCGGGTCTGCGCGCCGGTGCCGTGCACCGTGATCGGCTCACCGCGCAGCGCCTGGGAGACGAAGGTCGGGATGGCCCGCCCGTCATCCGGTCGCATGCGTGGCCCGTAGGTATTGAAGATCCGCACGATCCCAACGTCTACGCCGCGGGAGCGGTGGTAGGCCATGACAGCCGCCTCGGAGAAGCGCTTTGCCTCGTCGTACACGCTGCGGATGCCGTTGGGGTTGACGTTGCCCCAGTAGCTCTCCGGCTGCGGGTGTACCAGCGGGTCGCCGTACGCCTCGGAGGTGGAGGCCATGATGAACCGGGCGCCGTCGGCCTGCGCCCGCTCCAGCAGTGCCAGGGTGGCCACCGAGCCGACCCGGAGGATCTCGACGGGCAGCAGCTCGAAGTCGGTGGGGCTGGCCGGCGACGCGAAGTGCATGATCACGTCAAACGGTTGCGCAAGAGCAGGATGCGCCGGGATGCCCTCGGAGATGTCCGCCTCGACGAGGGTGAAGCGCGGGTGGCTGTCGAGGTGGGCGACGTTCTCCTTGGTACCGGTGACGAAGTTGTCCACCGCCACCACCGTGCAGCCGCGCTCGATGAGCCGGTCGACCAGATGCGACGGTACGAAGCCGGCGCCCCCCGTGACCAGAACCCGATGGCCGTCACCGTAACGCTGCGCAACCGTGGTCATGAAACAACCCTACCGGCGCGCCACCACGAGCACGCCGGTAGGGCTGGGACTGTCGGATCAGGTGGCGGCACCCGCTCCGGTGAGCGAGCGCACCTCCAGTTCGGCGTACTTGTCGCGGTTGCGCTCCTTGGAAGTGAGCGCGCCGGCCGCGGCCAGCAGGAAGCCGGCCGGGATGGAGATGAGCCCCGGGTTGCTGAACGGGACCGGCGCCTTCGCGGTGCAGGAGAAGAGCGCCGTGGCGTTGTTGACCCCCTTGCTGTCGGCCGGTACCCCGCAGTCGGCGGCCTGCGCGGCGGTCAGCTTCGCCGCCGGCAGTGTCTTCTGCGCGCCACCCCAGCAGATCGGCGACATCAGCACCAGGCCGACCGAGACGATCAACCCGCCGTAGATGCCCCAGAGCGCGCCCCGGGTGTTGAACCGCTTCCAGAACAGTGAGAAGAGGATCGCCGGCAGGTTCGCCGACGCCGCGATGGCGAAGGCCAGCGCCACCAGGAAGGCGACGTTGAGGGTACGGGCGAAGATGGCCAGCACGATGGCGACCGCTCCGATGCCGAACGCCGCGTACCGGGCCACGCTCACCTCCCCGCGCTCGCTGGTCCTGCCGCGCCGGATCACGTTGGCGTACAGGTCGTGCGCCACGCTGGAGGAGGACGCCAGGGTGAGTCCGGCGACCACCGCGAGGATGGTGGCGAAGGCGACCGCGGCGATCAGTGCGAGCAGGATCGCGCCTCCGGTGGAGCCGCCGAAGTACTTGGCACCCAGCGCTTGTGCCAGCAGTGGCGCCGCGATGTTGCCGGCCGGGTCCTGCTTGGCGATGTTCGCCGAGCCGACCATCGCCGCCGCGCCGAAGCCCAGCGCCAGGGTCAGCAGGTAGAACACGCCGATGATGCCGATCGCCCAGACCACGCTCTTGCGGGCGGCTTTGGCGTTCGGGACGGTGTAGAAGCGGATCAGGATGTGCGGCAGGCCGGCGGTACCGAGCACCAGCGCGGCGCCCAGCGAGATCAGGTCCAGCTTGCTGATCGTGGTGGCCGCCGAGTTGCCGACGATGTCCTTGCCGTACTTCAACCCCGGTTCGAGGAACGCGTCCTTCTTCCCCGACTGGCTGGCGGCGTCGCCGAGCAGCGAGGACAGGTTGAACTTGTAGTGCAGCAGGACCAGGAAGGTCATCAGGAACGCGCCGCCCATGAGCAGGATCGCCTTGACGATCTGCACGTAGGTGGTGCCCTTCATGCCGCCGATCACCACGTAGGCGATCATCAGGATGCCGACCAGCACGATGGTGACGACCTTGGCGGTCTCCGCCGACATGCCGGCGAAGGTGGAGCCCGGCTTGATGCCGAGCAGCAGCGCCACCAGCGAGCCCGCGCCGACCATCTGGGCCAGCAGGTAGAAGATCGAAACCACGATCGTGGAGATCGAGGCCGCGGTCCGCACCGGCCCTTGGCGCATCCGGAAAGACAGGACATCGGCCATCGTGTACCGGCCGGAGTTGCGCATCAACTCGGCGACCAGCAGCAGCGCCACCAGCCAGGCGACCAGGAACCCGATGGAGTACAGGAAGCCGTCGTACCCGGACAGTGCGATGATGCCCGCGATGCCGAGGAACGACGCGGCCGACATGTAGTCGCCGCCGATCGCCATGCCGTTCTGGAAGCCGGAGAACGACCGGCCGCCGGCGTAGAAGTCGCGGGCGTCCTTGGTCTGCCGGCTCGCCCAGAAGGTGATGGCGAGAGTGATCGCGACCAGTACCAGGAACAGGACGATGGTCAGGTTGCGGGCGGTGGTTTCGGTGGAGGCGAGGACGATCATGCCAACTCTCCCTGGTCGGCTACTGCCTGGTCGGCTGCTTCATCGCCGGTGCGCTGGGCAACGACGGTCGCGCCGGAGCCTTCGATCTCGGCGCGGAGCCTGTCGGACACCGGGTCCAGCCGGAGGCTGGCGTACCGGGCGTACAGCCAGGCGATCAGGAACGTGGACACGAACTGGAGCAGCCCGAAGACCAGGGCCACATTGATGTTGCCGACCACCTTGTGGCCCATGAAGTCCCGTGCGTACGCGGAGAGCACCACGTAGAGGCCGTACCAGACCAGGAAGGCGACCGTGGTCGGGAAGACGAAGCTGCGGAGGGCTTTGCGGAGCCCGACGAATTCCGCGGACTCTTGTACCCGTACGTACGGGTTGTCCGGCGTACTCGGCGGACCCGCTGCCGGGGTCTCGGTAGCCATGTGCGTCACCACCTGGGGTGTGGAGGAGCTGGGTGTGGAGGATCAGGTGAGCCGCACGGTAGGGAGCTGGCGTGGTACCCGACGGGGGCGCTGCGCCCGGGTGCGCCCAGTGGGGCAGCGGCTGCGCCGAGCGGTGTGATCCAGGCCACTGGGCGCACTGCCCGTACCCGTCGCGCGCCCGCTCAGCCGAGCTGGCGGTACCGGCCCCGGAAGTAGAGCAGTGGGTCGTCGCCGGTACCCGCGACGCTCTCCTCGATCGCCGCCCGTACCAGCAGCGCGTACCCGCACTCGACGGCGTCCAGCAGCCGGCAGCCGGCCCAGCTCGTGGCGTCCGCCGGTACCGGCCCGAAATCCGTGTGCCGCCACGACTCCTGGGCGAACAGTCCACCCGGCGCGGGAAGTACCCCGGCGAACCGGTCGGCCAACTGCTTCTGCCCGGCCCGCAGCGGTACCACCGCGAACACGCCGGCCCGCTGCGCCGCCGGCCAGAAGTCCGACTCCTCGTCGACCAGCCCCAGCACCAGACCGGGCTCGCCATCGGCGACCAGCAGCGAGGAGACGGTGAGCCCGGCCGGCCCGGGCGCCGTCCACAGGGTCACCGGCGCGGGCAGCCGGCCGCGCAGCCGGCGTACCGGCGAGCGCTCCCCCTCCGGGGTGGCGAACGGATCCGTCGAGTGGATCGTCACGCCGGCAATCTACGCCGGGTCAGCCGGCCATCCTCGCCCGCCTCGACTTTGTCCCCAGCGGAAGCCTCGAGACGGAGTCACGGCGTTAGAGTTGGGTGCGTTAGCAAGTGCCATCAGCGGTTGCTCACACAAGCCATGTCGGCACCGATCACGTCGGCGGGAGGAGGACATTCCATGACGCTCGCTACCGGTACGGTTACCCGAGCCGACGTTGAGCACATGTCGGAGATGTTTCCCCACTTGCGTTATGAAATCACCGCCCAGGGAGCGCTGGAAGCGACCGTGACGCCGGCCAAGAACCAGCACGGGAAGTTCGCTTTGATGCTCGGCGCCTGGCTCGCGAGCGAGTACGGCTGGGACCGGGTGAGCGCCGAGTCGGGTGTGAGTGTCAGCCGCAGTGACCCGGATCCCTACCGGCAGCCGGACGTCATGCTGTTCTCGGCGCCAGCCGATCCCGAAGAGCGCTACAACGATCCGGACAACGTGACCCTGGCCGTGGAGATACTGTCCCCGTCAACGGGCTACATCGACTGGTCGAAGAAGGCCGAAGAGTATGCCGCTGTGGGCATCCCCAATTACTGGGTGGTAGATCCGGGTCTCGCGCTCATCACCATGTTCGTACTGGAGCCCGGTCGTGGCACCTACCGGCAGGCCGCCGAATGCCCGATCGACAAGACGCTGGCCGAGTCGCGACCGGGTACCTGGCTGCGCCAGCGATAGCCCACCCGCCGGATGCCGGTGAGGCAGCCCAACTCCTCAGAGGCGCAGTGAGTCGGGGGCGTGCAGGCGGAGCATGGTGAGGCCGACTCCGGCCGGTACCCGGCGGCGGGTGGCCACCGACACGGACACCATCACGGTGAACGCCAGCGGTACCGACCAGGCGGCCGGTTCGCCGATGAGTACGCCGGCCCAGCCGGTCATCGGTGGCCCGGCGATACTGGCCACGCTGGCCGCGAGCGCCGCACCACCGCCGGTGAGTACCCCGGCCGCTGCCCCGGCCGCGGTCAGGCCACGCCACCAGATGCCGAGTACCAGCAGCGGGCAGAAGCTCGACGCGGCGACCGCGAACGCCAGCCCCACCACCACGGACACGTCCAGGCTGGCGGCGCGCAGGGCGAGCACGGCGGGTACCACCCCGGCGAGCAGCGCGGCCACCCGGAAGTCGCGTACCGAGCCGGGCCGGTGCGGCCCCGCGGTCAGTACGTCGCTGGACAGGACGCCGGCCACGCTGGTGAGCAGGCCGGACGAGGTGGACAGGAAAGCCGCGAAGGCACCGGCCGCGACCAACGCACCGAAGAGCTGACCGGACAGGCCACCCAGGGCAGCGCCGGGCAGCAGCAGCACCACGGCGTCGGTGTCGCCGGTCAGCAGTAGCTGCGGCGTGTACACCCGGCCGAGTACGCCGTAGAGCGTTGGCAGCAGGTAGAAGAGGCCGACCAGGCCGAGTACGACCAGGGTGGTACGCCGGGCCGCCGCGCCGTCTTTGTTGGTGTAGAAGCGAACCAGCACGTGTGGCAGGCCCATGGTGCCGAGAAACGTTGCCAGGATGAGGGAGTAGGTGGCCAGCAGCCCCTGCCGGCCGTGCTCGGCGGAGCCGGGCAGCAGCCACTGTGCACCGCGCTCGAAGCCGCCCTCGACCTGCGGTACCGGCGTACCGGCGGGGAAGGTCAGGTCGGTGCCGGCCGGTACCGGCTGGATCGAACCGTCGGCCAGGGTGAGCCGCGCCGCGGTGTCGAAGTGCACCGTGGTCGCGTGCACGAAGACCGCGTCGGAGACCGGCGGCCGGCCGTCGGACTGCCAGTGCAGCAGCAGGAAGCCGATCGGCAGCAGCAGCGCGGTGAGCTTCAGCCAGTACTGGAACGCCTGCACGAAGGTGATCGAGCGCATCCCGCCGAGCGCGACGTTGGCGGTCACCACGACGCCGACCAGCAGCGCCCCGACCCAGTACGGCGCACGGGTGACGATCTGCAGGGTCAGGCCGGCGCCCTGCAGCTGCGGTACGAGATAGAGCCAGCCGATCAGCACCACGAACGCGGCGGCCAGCTTGCGCAGCCACACCGAGCCCAGTCGCAGTTCACAGAAGTCGGGCAGGGTGAAGGCGCCCGAGCGGCGCAGCGGCGCGGCCACGAAGAGCAGCAGCGCGAGGTACCCCGCGGCGAAGCCGACCGGGTACCAGAGCACGTCCACACCGTGCTTCAGGACGAGTCCCGCGATGCCCAGGAACGAGGCGGCGGAGAGGTACTCGCCACTGATCGCGGCGGCGTTCCAGGCCGGGCTCACCTCCCGGGACGCGACCAGGAAGTCCGAGGTGGTACGCGCCATCCGCAGGCCGTACGCGCCGATGACCACGGTGGCGACGATGACCACCAGGATGGCGGGTACCGCGTAGACGTTCACGCTCAGTGCTTGCCGACGACGTCGATGAAGTCGCGTTCATTGCGCTCGGCCAGGTGCACGTACGCCCAGCCGACGCCGAACAGGAACGGGAACGCCGCCACGCCGAGCAGCAGCCACGGTACGGCCACGCCGAACGGGCGGGTACCGGCCACCTCCGGCGCGACCGCGAACAGCAGCGGCAGCCCGCCGAGCCCGACAGCGACCACCGCGGCCAGCCGGAGCGCGAGTGCCAGCTGGGCGCGTACCAGCCCCTTGACGAGTGCCTCGCC
The DNA here is from genome assembly GCA_963850915.1 of uncultured Actinomycetota bacterium. GTDB lineage: Bacteria > Actinomycetota > Actinomycetes > Mycobacteriales > Micromonosporaceae > CAVTWH01. The sequence goes on along the minus strand of CAWKND010000010.1, from coordinate 1,034,069 downwards.
GACTCCGGTCTGGGCAGCCAGCTCCGCCCGGGTCGGGCCACCGGGGGTACGCGGGTGGGCCAGGTCGGCGAGCACCACCCGTACCCGCGGATTGGTTGCCCTTGGCGCGCGGCCATGTTCGGCCCGCGGCTTGACCGGGGCGGATTCGGCGCCACGCGTTATCGGGGCGGCGGGGGGTGGCGGCTCTGCCATGCGGGCAGTCTGGCCGGCCGCCGGTCGCCGGGCAACCCCCGGCGCGACCCCGCCCCCTGGTCGGGATCGCGCCGGGCTGCCCTCGTTCCCGGTCCGGGCCGGCGTCAGTCGCAGCCGGCGGCCGGATCGGCGAGCAGGGCACGGGCGTGGGCGCGGCCGTAGTTCCAGGTGCGCCAGTCGTCGTCGCGAGCCAGCCGGTCGGCGATGTCGGCCAGCGCGCCCGGCCGGACCTGGGGTGGCAGGCAGATCAGCGCGGGTACCGCGTCGGGCGACAGTCGCGCCAGGTAATCCACGTCGATCCGACCCGTTTGCTGGTACCGGGACACATTGCGCTCGGCCACGAACCGGTCGGGGTCGGCCACCCCCACGCCGAGCAGTACGAGTACCGCACTGGCCACCACCACGCGCGGTACCCAGCCGGTCCGCAGGCTCACCAGGGCGGCGAGTACCAGCACGAACAGCAGGCCCAGCCACAGCTCGACAACCTCGACGAGTACCCGCAGCCGGGTGTACCCGTACGCCTGCTCGTACAGGCCCAGCCGCTTGACCGCCGACGCCACGATCACCAGCGTCAACAGGCTCAGCCCGCCGAGCAGTACCCGCAGCAGTACCCGGTCCAGCCGGCCGGCCCTGGGCGCCACCCGCAGTGCCACGCCGAGTACGGCCAGCGTCAGCAGGGTGACCACGAGCAGCTGCCAGAAGCCGGAGCGCGCGTAGTTGGCATAGGTCGGCCCGTCCGCCCGCAGTACCTGCTCGTCGCCGCCGAACAGCACCGCGAGCTGCACCAGTACGAACGCGAGGAACAGCAGGTCGAGCGCGGCGAGCGGGACGGCCCACTCGGCGACCCGGGCGCGCCGGGCGGCGGCCGGTCGCATCGTGGACAGCCGGGGTCGGCGCGCGGCCAGGACGGTGGCGGCAGCGGCGAGGACGAGCGTGACGGCGAACGCGGCCGGCCGGCCCGGCCCGGTGCTGGGTACCAGCGCGCCGAGCACTTGCCGGAACGCCACGTCGGCGCTGAGCAGCAGGGCGCCGAAGACGAGCAGGAGTGCCGCCGTGATGAACACGGTCAGCCCGATCCTGGTCCCGCCACCCGACCGGCCACGCAGCCGCAGTACCCCGTCCCGTAGCCACGGTGCCCCGTGTGCCGGGGCCAGCAGTACCGCCGTCGCACCGGCGAACAGTGCCTTGGTCGTCCGCCCGCCGGCCAGCGCGAGCGAGCCGCAGGCCAGCGCCGCGAGCAGGCAGTACGCGCCGAGCCACCCGTTGGATCGGAGCACCGTGACGCCGAGCAGCGCCACACTCGCCACCGCCCAGCCCGCGCTCGCCAGCCTGTCCCGCGGCTCGGTCGCAGCCGGGTCGGCTGGGCGGAGTACCCGGGTGACCAGGGCGCAGCCGGCGACGGCGAGCCCGCACAGTAGCCAGTCCAGGCCCGGCCGGTTGAGTACGAACGTCACGCCACCGACGAGCGCCGCGACCACGATCGCCAGCAGGGTGGCGAGCCGGGCCGGGTACCCGGGCAGCGGCCAGTACCGCTCCAGGAACCTCGGCTGCCACGGCCCGAGTGGCTGGCTGCGCAGTACCTCCTGGGGTATCGGTGTCCACACCGGCGGCGGGGCTTGCTGTACCAGCAAATGGGCAGTTGGGGGTAGGGACATGGCGACTCCTCGTCGTCTGGGTCCGTGAGGGAAGGGTCTGGGCAGGCGGTGCGGTATCAGCCCGGGAGGCTGACCCGGATCCGGCAGCCGGGCAGGTCGGTACCGTTGGGCGGCGGGTCCACCACGGCGATGGCGCCACCGTGCAGTTCGACCACCCAGTGCGCGATCGCCAGCCCCAGGCCGGTACCGCCACCGCTGGCACTGGGCCGGTCCCCGCGGGTGAACCGGCCGAAGACGTGTTCGCGCTGCTCCGCCGGGATGCCGGTACCTTCGTCGGTCACCTCGATGACCAGCTCGCCGCTCTCGTCCCGGGCCGCCGTCGCGGTCACCGAGCCGCCGGTCGGCGAGTGCCGGGCCGCGTTGTCCAGCAGGTTGGCCACCACTTGGTGCAGCCGCTCGGGGTCGGCGACCACGGTCAGCGGCGCGCTGCTGGCCACGAAGGTCACGTCGCGGCCGGCCGCGTTGGCGTTGACCTGCGCCTCCCGCGCCACGGTCTGCAGGAACTCGGTCACGTCGAACGCGGTCAGGTCGAGCCGGTGCGCACCGGCGTCGATCCGGGACAGGTCGAGCAGTTCGGTGACCAGCCGGCCGAGCCGCTCGGTCTGCGCCAGTGCGGTCTTCAGCGTGTCCGGGTCGGAGACCCCGTCCACCACGTTCTCCAGTACCGCCTGGAGCGCGGTGATCGGGGTACGCAGCTCGTGCGACACGTTCGCGATCAACTCACGGCGCTGCCGATCGGCTGCCTGGAGATCGGCTGCCATCTGGTTGAACGCCTCGGCGAGCTGCCCGACTTCGTCGCGGGAGGTCGCGCGTACCCGCAATGTGTAGTCGCCCCGGGCCATCGCCCGCGCCGCGGCCGTCATCTCCCGCAGCGGCCGCGTCATGCCGTTGGCCAGCAGCTGCGAGGTGACCAGCGCGACGGTCACCGCGGCGATCGCCGTGTACCAGGGCACCCAGCCGATGCCGATCACGAAGACGGCCATGCCGACCGCACCGCTGCCGACCACGACCAGGCCGAGCTTGAGTTTGATGTACCGCACGAAGTCCAGCGGCCGCGGCAGGCTGAACGCGGAGGTTCTCACCCAGCCACCTCCAAGGCGTAGCCGACGCCGTGCACCGTGCGGATCAGGTCGGGCCCCAACTTGCGGCGCAGGGCCTTGATGTGACTGTCCACGGTGCGCGTCCCCGATGCGTCGGACCAGCCCCAGACGTCGGCCAGCAGCCGCTCCCGGGGCAGTACCTGCCGCGGCCGGCTGGCCAGGTGCGCCAGCAGGTCGAACTCGGTGGGGGTCAGATGGATCTCGGCGCCGGCCCGGCGTACCCGCCGCTCGGCAAAGTTGATCTCCAGGTCGCCGAGCACGATGGGTGGCTCGTCCCCGCCCGGCCGGGCCAGCTTCTCCATCCGGCGCAGCAACGCATGTACCCGCGCCGCCAACTCCCGCAGCGAGAACGGCTTGGTGAGGTAGTCGTCGGCGCCAACTGCGAGTCCCACCAACAGATCCGTCTCGTCACCACGCGCGGTGAGCATGATGACCGGTACCGGCCGCTCGGCCTGGATGCGCCGGCAGACTTCGAGTCCGTCGAAGCCGGGGAGCATCACATCGAGCACGATCAGATCGGGTCGGGTACGCCGCGCCGTCGCCACCGCCGTCGGCCCGTCCGCCGCCATCTCGACGTCGAACCCCTCGGCCCGTAGCCGCGCGCCAACCGCCTCGGCGATGGTCCGCTCGTCCTCGACCACCAGGATCCGCCGGTTACCCATGTCGGCAGCCTAGGTGACCTGCGTGGACGCCTGGAGTGGAGGATGTGCAGAACCTGTGCGTGGCGATAGGTATCGACAAATTCGGTGGACTCGATGGAGTGCCACACCCGTGGGGTGACTAATCACGGATCCAATTCGTAGGTTTGTCGGGATACACTCGATACGCAAAGACGACGTTGGATACGAGCATGCAGCGTCTGGCCAAGAACCGCTCCTCCAGCCCATCCTGTCTCGATGGGCCGTCGCAAGCGAAAGACACCGACATCGGTGGCGTGGTGGTCGTCAGCCTCAGTAACTCTCGGTCTCATAACCTGTTTCGGCGGCCAGTGGCAGATTGGGTTGATCCTGACCGGCTTCGGCTTGATGCTTGCCTGTTGGCACGCGGGCTTTATCAAGACACACAAGTGCGGTGGGTTCGCGCCAACTACTGACGACGGAGTCTGCGGACAGTCACCCAAGGGCGGTCTCCTCAGAGGCTGCCACCTCCACAGGTGGTGGAGGATCAAAACATGGCTTCACATCGAAAACATGCCGATGCACCGGATCGCCGAGAGGCGCTCCGCCACCCAGCCCTTGCGATCGCCGAACACGCGGCAATCAAGCGGCGTGTCGCTTGGGGACCTGGATGACGTTGGCGGGGCGGGCACGGAGGGCAGCTCGTCGAGCGAATCTGTGATGCTCTGGTCGACGGTGATCGGATCGGGAGCGGGAGTGCTCTCATTGCTGCTCGGCACTGTGGCGTTCGTACTACAAGTCACATGAGTGCTGGATCAATCAGAGCACGAATTCTCAATGCTGTTGACATGGGGCATATACTTACCGATACCGTAAACGCATACCACCCGGCCCCCTTCGAGGGCCGGGTTTTTCATGCCCCGGGTACTTGTTCCAGTCCTGCTTGGCAGCGCGTACCCAGGCGGTCCCTCAAATCTGTTGTGTGCGGCCGCGAGCCAGCAACTCGCGGAGGCCGATCATCACGACCTAACCCGTCGGTCGGCCGCAACTGCGACCCATCTGCTCATCGCCGCTTGTCAGCCGCAGGACGTGTCCGTACATTTGTCCGTACAGCGAGGGAGGGTTCATGACAACAGCAGCAGCGGCGGCCCGGTTCGAGTTTCGACTCCGGCCGGACGCGAAGCAGCGTATCGAACGCGCCGCCCAGCTTGTCCACGAGAGCGCGTCAGACTTCGCGCGGTCAGCGGTCGAGGAGCGCGCCGAGCAGATACTCCGCGAGCATGACCTGTTGACGACCGTACCGGGGAGCTTCTTCGACGAACTGCTAGCCGCCCTGGACCGTCCGCCGGTGGGTAATGACGCTCTGGCGCGAGCCGCGCGGCGCAGCCGCCAGATCGTCGAACAGTAGCCGGGCGCAGGCATGGGCACCTATCGGAGCGAGCGACTGGGCAGTGACCATTCGACGACTCAGTTCGAGAGTGGCAAGCCCGACCTGGACGAATGGCTGCGCAACAGTGCGACCAACGTGCAGGCGATGGGGACCGGACGCACCTTCGTGTGGCACGACAACGGCATTGTCGTTGGGTACTACACGATCGCGGCGCACCTGATCGTGCGGGACGATCTGCCGAAGAAGGTCGGCCGCGGCAGTCCACGCCAGATTCCCGCTGTACTGCTCGCCCGGCTCGCCTTGGACAAGACGATCCAGGGCGGCGGTCTGGGCGGTGCGCTGCTCGCCGACGCGCTCGGGCGCATCGTGCAGGCAACGGAGATTGTCGCCGCCCGCGTGGTCCTTGTGGACGCCATCGACGAGCAGGCCCACGGCTTCTACGTCCACCACGGGTTCCTGGCGATCCCGGAGTCGATGCGGCTCGTCCAGAAGGTCAGCGACATCGCCGCGGCACTCGCGCGATAGACCTTTGGCGGGGCTACCTGTTCCAGTCGTGTTTGGCGGCGCGTACCAGGCGGTCCTTCAACTCTCTCGTGTGCCGCCGGGAGACCGGCAACTCGCGATGGTCGATCATCACGACGTACCCGCCGTTGGTCAGTCGCAGCTCCGTGATCAGTCGCAGCTGCACCAGGTAGGAGCGGTGTACCCGGACGAACCCGGCGTCTGCCCAGCGCTCGGCGAGCGTGGCGAGCGAGACGCGTACCAGGTGCGAACCGTCGGCCGTGTGCAGCCGGGCGTAGTCGCCCTGTGCCTCCACCCAGCGCACGGACGAGCGGGGCAGCAGCTTGGTCACGCCGGCCAGCTCGACCGGGATGGTCGGCTCCTCGACGCGCTCCCGCCGGCCGGTCACCGAAGGATGGGACGGTGCCAGTCGGGCGGCTGCCACCCGGCGCAGCGACTCGGCCAGCCGCTCCGCCTGTACGGGCTTGCGGACGTAGTCGGGTACGCCCAGCTCGAACGCGTCCACCGCGCGGTCGTCGTACGCGGAAACGAAGACCACTGCGGGCGGCCGGGAGAAGCGGGTGAGTACCCGGGCCAGCTCCATCCCGTCCAGCCCCGGCATCCGGATGTCCAGGAACACCACGTCGATCTCGGTGTCCCGCAGTACCCGCAGCGCCCCGGTCGCGTCCGGCGCGGTGTAGACGGTACCCACCCGCGGGTCCACCCGAAGCAGGTAGGCCAGCTCGTCCAGGGCCGGCGGCTCGTCGTCGACGGCGAGTACCCGTAGCCCGGCGGTCATGGGCGCACCGCCGGGTGGAACTTGGGGATGCGCATGCTCACCTTGGTACCCGCGGCCGGCGCTGTCTCGACCACCAGCCCGAACTCGTCACCGAAGACCGAGCGCAGCCGGTCGTCGACGTTGGCGAGGCCGACGTGCTGCCCGTCCGCGGACTCCTCCGGGCTCGGGCGCAGTATCGCCGGATCCATCCCCACGCCGTCGTCCTCCACCGTGATCTGGCACTCCGACCCGGCGTCCCGGGCCACGATGCTGACGGTACCCACGCCGGGCTTCGGGGACAGGCCGTGGCGTACCGCGTTCTCGACCAGTGGCTGCAGGCAGAGGAACGGCAACCCGACCGGGAGTACTTCCGGGGCGACCTGGAGCCGCACCTGCAGCCGCTCGCCGAACCGGGCCCGCTCCAGGGTGAGGTACCGGTCGATGGAGCGCAGCTCCTCGGCGAGCGTGGTGAACTCGCCGTGCGCCCGGAAGCTGTACCGGGTGAACTCGGCGAACTCCAGGATCAGTTCGCGCGCCCGCTCCGGGTCGGTACGCACGAACGAGGCGATGGCGGTCAGCGCGTTGTAGATGAAGTGCGGGCTGATCTGCGCGCGCAGGGCGCGTACCTCGGCGCGGGCCAGGCGCGCCCGGGACGAGTCGAGTTCGGCGAGGTCGAGTTGGGCGGCCACCCACCGGGCGGTCTCCCGGGTGGCCTGCACCAGGCCGGGCGCGGGTGGGCCGCCGGCGGAGAGGGCGGCGAGTGCGCCGCCGGGCACGGGCACCACGACCGCCCCGCGGATCGGGCAGTCGACCAGGTCACAGACGAGTTCGCGGGTACCCAGCACGGTCGGTCGGGTGGCGGTCGCGGCGGCGGTGAGCAGCTGGTCGCCGTGGTGCGCGCCGTCGCCGTCGAAGGCCAGGACAACGGTGGTACCGACGACCGCCAGCCCGGCCGCCCCGGTCAACTGGCGCAGGTGCCGGACTGCCTTCCCGGCGCTGGTCGCGGAGAGTCCCGCCCGGAGTGGTTCAGCCGCGAGGCCGGCGGTACGCAGCACCTCGTACGCCGCCCGTTGGGTAGCGGTGGCGACGGCTCGGCGGGCGCGCAGGCGTACCACGGCGAAGACCGCGGCCCCGAGCGCGGCCAGCAGCGCGACCACCGCGATCCCGGCTTCCAGATTGCCCCGCACGGCAGGAATCCTCACCCGCGCGGCAGCCCCTGTCTACGGCTGGCGGGTCAGTACGCGCCCTTGCTCCGCAGTACGACGCCGACCGTGCGCCAGAGGATGACCAGGTCGAAGGTGAGCGACCAGTTGTCCACGTAGTACAGGTCGAGGCGCACGGCGTCGTCCCAGGACAGATCGCTGCGCCCGGAGACCTGCCAGAGCCCGGTGATCCCGGGGCGGACCAGCAGCCGCCGGCGTACGTCGCCGAGGAAGTCGCCGTCCTCGGCCGGTAGTGGCCGCGGCCCGACCAGCGACATCTGCGCGAACAGCACGTTGAGCAGCTGCGGCAGTTCGTCGAGCGAGCTGGCCCGCAGGTACCGGCCGATCCGGGTGACCCGCGGATCACCCTTGATCTTGAACAGCAGCCCGTCGCTCTCGTTCTGGTCGACCAGGCCGGCCAGCCGCTCCTCGGCGTCGGTGTACATGGTGCGGAACTTCCAGACCCGGAAGATCTTGCCCTCGCGCCCCACGCGGGCCTGCCGGAAGAAGACCGGTCCCCGGTCGGTCAGCTTGATCAGGCCGGCGATGACCAGCAGCAGCGGCGACAGGACGAGCAGCCCGAGGCTGGCCACCGCCCGGTCGATCACGGTCTTGATCAGCCACGCGATGCCGGAGAGGGTGGGCTCCTCAACGTAGAGCAGCGGCAGCCCCTCGACCGGCCGGATGTGTACCCGCGGCCCGGCGATGTCGGTCAACTGCGGAGCCACCACCAGGTCGATGCCGGTGCCCTCCAGTTGCCAGGCGAGCCGGCGCAGCCCGCCGTCGCTGCCCGGCGATCCGCAGACCGCGACGGTATCCGCGTGCACCTCGTTGACCAGCGACACCACGTCGCGACCGGCGTGCACCGGGATCGGCGCTGTGCTCGCGCGGGAGGCCGGGTAGCCCTCGTTGACCAGGATGCCGACCGGGATCATGCCGGCCGACGGGTTGCGGCTGACCGCGGCGTACACGCCCAGGGCGTCGCCGAGCGTGCCGACGAGGAGTACCCGGTGGCTGGCCCGCCCCTTGCGCCGGGCCAGGTGCAGCACCTTGCGGGCGGCGTACCGCAGCACGCTGATGAAGATCGCCGCACCGAGCAGCGCGGTGGCGACCGAGAGCCGGGAGAGCTTGAGCTGGTAGGCGAAGGCCAGGAACGAGACGAGGGCCGCCATGATCAGCGAGGCACGGATGACCCGCTTGAATTCATCGGTACCGATGCCCAGGTAGCGCCGGTCGTACGCGCCGTTGGCCCAGAGCACGATGATCCAGGCCAGCGGCAGGAACAGGTAGATGATCGTGTGGAACAGGCCCAGCCGGTGGTTGAAGCCGGCGGTGGCGTACTGGATCTGGGTGGCCGCGGTGAGGTCGGCCGCGAGCACGGCCAGGAAGTCGAGCAGAACCAGAACCAGGGTGTACGGCCGGTGCCAGCGCGACACCCGCCGGGTACGCAGCCAGCCCGAGCGGGGTACCCCGTTGGAGCCCAGTGGCGACCACTCGTCGTGCTGCTCCGATGGACTGTCGTCGATCATTGTTCTCCGCGAGGGCCGCTTCCGCCTGCTGGACTTGTCCACCGGCTTCTGGAGGCTCGTCGTCACCGTTGGTGTGCCCTCCCGCGCCGCGACCGCACCCGGAGCGGCAACTGCCCGCTCGCCGACGCAATCGTTCGTCCGACTGGTTCGCTGCCCGTCCGCCGGCCCACCACGTATTGGCGTTGGTGAGCCTGTCGTCGCACCTGATGACCGGCTACCCGGGCAGAGCGGCAGAACACGGCAGTGTCTTGTTGACCACTGTTTCTTTCTTGACCCACTGTCGGGTCAGTGTGCCACGGCCCGGATCGGAGATCGGTGTCGACCGGCCGACAGTAGTGGCTTTCACCCTGGCGTGTCGAGATCTACTCGGGTACCCGGTAGGGGCCGGTCCGGCCACTTCACCAAGCGCCACGCGAGCACACCGAGAGTCACCAGACCGACGATCTCCAGCGCGAGTGGGGGTACCGGTCCGCCGGCCGGCAGCCATATCGCCGGATCGCTGCCCCGCCAGCCGTGCAGCGGGTTGATCAGAGCGCCCGGGCCGAGCTGGAACCGGGTCATCACCTCGGCCAACGCCCACAGGTGCAGGGGCAGCGCGAGGATCACCACAGCCCGACCCAGCCGGATGGTCCCGCTATCCCCGAGGGCAGCCCGCCAGCGCTGGACGAAGGCGGCGGCGAGCACGATCCCGCAGCCGGTCGGCATCACGTACCGGCCGTGCGCCACCCAGCCCACCGAGTTGACGAAGTGCACCTCGAGCCCGATCAGTACCAGGAGAAGTACCGCGCCGAGCCCGACCAGGGTCCAGCGCAGCCGCTTGCCGGCGATCAGCAGCGCCGGTACGACCAGCGTGGCGATCAGGCTGTACCAGGTCACGATCAACCAGGTCGGCATCGTCATCTCGCCGTAGCTGAACTGGCCGATGATCTGATTGGCCCAGAACGGCACCCGGTTGAGCACGATCTGCTTGCCCAGCTGCGCCATGCTCAGGTGCAGCTGGCGGCCGTCGGTGTCGGCGATGTTCGTGGAGCCGGAGGAGAGCAGCCAGCCGGCCGCGATGACCAGCGCGACGGCGAGTACCGCGCCGGTGATGCGTACATCCCGGCGGCGCAGCAGTGCGCGGATCCGGCCCCGGTACGCGATGAGCGCGGCGGCGACCAGGATCAGCCCGAGCAGCAGCGGCCCCAGGTAGCGGATCGTCATCAGCAGGCTGCCACTGATCGCGGCGAGGATGACCAGCCGGTGGGTCAGCCGTTCGGAGAGTTCCCGACCGGGTGGTCTCAGCAGCCCGAGCAGCGCCGTCCAGAGCAGTACCCCGCAGGCGATCTCCAGCCCGTTCGGGTTGATCGAGCCGGCCAGGTTGAGCACGATCGGCGTGGCCACGAGGAGTACCGCTGTCGCGGCCAGCCGGGCCCGCAGGGCGACCGTGATGGCCAGCGCCCCAGCCAGCGCCAGCGCGGAGAGCAGTACCGAGACGTACCGGCCGAGCAGCAGCCCGGTGTGGTTCTTGAAGGCGACCATCGGCAGCCCGACGGGCAGGTAGTAGATCGGGCTGTACGCGGCGGCGGTGGAGACGATCGGCCGCTCGGTGGAGTCGGTCGGTGTCGATCCCTGGCAGGTCGCCGGCTGCTTGTCCTGCCAGACACAGTTGACGTTGCCGCTGGGCATGAGGCTCTGCGGTACCCGCTGGATGCCGTGGCTGGCGTAGATCTGGCCGGTGGCCACGCCGTACGCCCGGTAGATGTGGGCGGCCTCGTCGTACGTGCCGTTCGGCGGGAGTGCGGTTGCCCAGCCGGCGCCCATGCAGAAGAAGGCGAACAGCCCGACCAGGAAGGTCACGGTCACCCGCCGGGTGCGTGTGCCAGGTTCGGTCGCTGCCGCCCCAGCCTGCCCGGTCGACTGGATCATGGTGTCTGCCACGGCAAAAGGCTACCGGCCCGGACCACTCGGCGGGGCGCGCCGGTCCGCCGGTCAGCGGACAAGTCGGGACAACCGCCGGTCGGCGAGCGGCTTGCCGCCGGTCTGGCAGCCGGGGCAGTACTGCAGGCTGGAGGTGGCGAAGGAGACCTCCTGGATGATCGTCCCGCAGACCGGACAGGGCAGCCCCGTCCGGGCGTGTACCGCCAATCCCGAGCGCTTCTCGCCCTTCAACTTGGCCGCGCCCTGCCCCACCGAGCGGGCGACCGCGTCGGTCAACTCGGCCCGCATCGCCGCGTAGAGCTGGTCATACTGCTCGGTCGTCAGCTTGTGGGTCAGCGCGAACGGGGACAGCTTCGCTGTGTGCAGGATCTCATCGGAGTAGGCGTTGCCCACCCCGGCGAGTACGTCCTGCTCGGTGATCACACCCTTGACCTGCCCACGCCGGGCGCGCAGCCGCTCCTCGAACTCCTCCCGCCCGATGCTGAGCGCGTCCGGCCCGAGCTTCGCGACGCCCGGGACCTCCATCGGGTCGCGGACCAGGTAGGCCGCCAGCCGTTTCTGGGTGCCCTGTTCGGTGAGGTCGAAGCCGGAGCCGTCGCCGAGGCGTACCCGCAGCGCGATCGGTCCCTTGCCCGGCTTCAACGGCAGGTTGCTGCTGTACGCGTCCCGGTAGTGCAGCCAGCCGGCGCGCGAGAGGTGTACCAGCAGGTGCAGGTCGGCGCCGATGAAGATGTCCAGGAACTTGCCGTGCCGGCCGGCCCCGGTGATCTGCTGTCCGGTGGCGGCGCTGACCGGCGGATCGAAGGTCTTCAGGGCACTGATCGCGGCCACCTCGATCCGGGTGACCTCTTGCCCCTGGGCACGCTCGCGCAGGTAGGCGGCGAGCGCCTCAACCTCGGGCAGCTCTGGCATGCCTCCTCCTCCGCACAACGCTCAGGCCAGCAAAGGTTACCCTCGGACCCTCATGAAAATCGTGGTCGCACACAACCGGTACTCCTCGGCCCAGCCGTCGGGGGAGAACATCGTCGTCGATGCCGAGATCGAGCAGCTGCGCTCGGCCGGTGTCGAGGTACTCCCGTTCCTGCGCAGCTCCGACGAGATCGGTGAGCTGCCGGCCAGCCAGAAGGCGCTGCTGCCGATCTCCCCGATCTACGCGCCCAAGGCACAGCGCGAGCTGGTGGCGCTGATCCGTGAGCACGATCCGGACGTGCTGCACCTGCACAACCCGTACCCGCTGATTTCGCCGTGGATTGTCCGCACCGCCCACGCCCACGGCGTGCCGGTCGTGCAGACGGTGCACAACTACCGGCAGGTCTGCGTCAACGGGCTGTACTTCCGGGACGGCCGGATCTGCGACGACTGCGACGGCTGGCGGTTCCCGCTGCCGGCCGTGCGGCACAACTGCTACCGGGGCTCGAAGGCGCAGAGTCTGGTGATGGCGACCGCGCTGACCGTGCACCGGGGTACCTGGCACAGCGTCGAGCGGTTCGTCGCGCTCACCGACGCCATCGCCGAATATCTGCGGGGGTACGGCATCCCGGACGACCGGATCGTGGTGAAGCCGAACGCCGTCGCCGACCCGGGTACCCCGCCGCCACTGGGTTCGGGCTTCCTGTTCCTCGGCCGTCTTACCGCCGAGAAGGGGCTCGACCTGTTGCTGGATGCCTGGCACCGGCACCCGGACGGGGCGTTGGGGACGCTGACCGTGGTCGGCGACGGGCCGCTGCGCCCGCTGGTCGAGCAGGCCGCCGCCGCCCGCACGGACGTGGTCTTCACCGGGCCGGTCGACCGGGCCGGCGTCGCCGCCGCACTGACTTCGGCGGCGGTGGTATTGGCCACTTCCACGTGGCACGACGTACTGCCCACGGTGGTGATCGAGGCGCTGGCGTACGGTCGGCCGGTGCTCGGTACCGACCTCGGTGGCATCCCGTACCTGATCGGCGACGCCGGTTGGGTGGTCCCCCCGGACCCGGCCGCGCTCGCCGCGGCGCTGCCCACGGCTGTGGCGCAAGCGGCGCAAGTGAGTGCTGAGGCTCGTGCCCGCTATGATGCTAATTTCACACCAAAAGTAGTGACTGCCCGCCTTCTTGACATCTACGCGTCCGTAGCCGGATAGGGTCGGTCTTCATGCAGGAAACTTCGACGATGCCCCGGAGCTGGAGCACCGATCCGTCCCGGCCGTCGCTGCTGCGCAGAATCTTCGACCCGGCCGCCTCCGATGTCGCCGGCCCACCGCCGCTCGACCCGCGCTCGTGGACGCCCCGGCACCGCTGGCTGCTCATCGGCACGCTGATCGCGGCCACGATCGCCGGCCTCATCGAGGCGGTACAGACCGGGCAGAGCAGCGCGGTCGGGGCGAGCATCGGAACCGTCGAGGGGCTGCGCGCGTTCATGGGCGTGCTCTGCGCCGGTGGCATGGTGCTGCTCGCCCTCTCCCTGCGCGGCGTCAGCCTGCCCGGCTTCCTCGCCGGCGGCGCGTTCACCGCGGCCGGCATCGCCAGCTGGACCTTCGTCGGTACGGCCAGCCGGCTGGTGTGGGTGGTACTCGCTCTCGAAGGCCTGCTCTTCGCCGTCTGGGTCTGGCCCTGGCTGCGCTCGCTGCGCCTGGTCGGCACCCTGCCCCGAATGGGTACGGCCTGGCTCGGCCTGGCGTACTGGCTGCTCGGCGGGGCTGCCGGCCTGCTCACCCTGCGGTTGGGTGTTGCGGTCGGCCGGTTCGCCTACTTCGCGCTCTTCGCCCTCGGCGTACTCGCCGTCGTGGTGGCTACCCGCCGGTCCCGGCGCGACCTGACCGTGGGCGTGGTGGCCGCGTTCCTGCTGGCACTGGCCGCACTGCTGGTGGCCGGCTCCGGCAACGTCTTCGACGACGTACACGCGGTGCGGCCGGACGCCTGGGGGGTGAGCATGCAGTACCGCTTCTGGGGCGGGCCGCAGCTGCTCTACCACCCCAACTCGATCGCCGTCATCGCCGTCCTGATCACCATCCGGATCGCCGGCGACCAGGTCTTCGAGCGGTGGCAGCGGTACGCGGCACTGGCCGTCTCGGCACTCATGCTGATCCTGGTCAACTCGCGTACCGGCCTGCTGTTCCTGGGCGCCGCCGCCGGCCTGCACCTGCTGCTGGTACTGGCGAAGCGGGTGCGCTACGGCAGTACCCGCAGCGCGGTCAACGCGGTGGTGCTGTCGCTCGCGGTGGTACTCGCCATCGGCGTCGCCTCCGGGGGTAGCAGCTTCCTGTTCAAGTCGCGGTACAGCAGCGGCGGGGTGACCAGTGGCCGGGCCTCCACCTGGAAGGTGGTAATCGACGACTTCCGCGCGGACGGCGTCGCGGAGAAGATCTTCGGCGACGCCAAGTCGGTACGCGGCTACGTACTGCGCTCGGACAGCACCACGCCGGGCCTGAAGGCGCCCCAGTTGACCACCGACAACGCGGCCGTCGGTGCGCTGCGCCGGGGCGGCATCCTGGGCGCGCTTGCCTTCCTGGTCGGCTTGTTCCTGCTGATCCGCCAGGCGCTGCGACGGAGCGCGCCGCCCTGGTTCACGATGGCCGCGATCGGATCGCTGGTCACCATCGCCACCAGCGACTGGTTACTGGGCAACACCGGCGGCACGCTGTGGATCTTCCTGGTCGCCGCCGAGGCCTACCTGCTGATGCCCCAGCGTGACGCGATTCCGGTGCAGGCCAGGGTGGGCGAGCCGGAGTCGCGCGAGTCGTAACCCGCGGCCGCGCGTCGATGGTTGCCCGGCGCGGAGCCCGATCGTTACAGTGGGCAGCCGGGTAAGCCACGTCACATCACGGAGCGTCGACATGTCCACCGAACAGGCCGACACTCCCGTCGACACGAGCAGCCCGACCTACGGCGCGTCCAAGCACTACGACGCCCACTACTACGCGTGGCAGAACGCGAACATCGACATCAAGACCAAGTTCAAGGTCAAGCGATTCGCGAAGTACGTCAAGCCGACCGACACGGTGCTCGACTTCGGCTGCGCCGGCGGTGCGCTGATCGCGGCGCTGCCCGGGGCACGCAAGATCGGTGTCGAGCTGAACGACGTGGCGCGCACGGCCGCCGAGCAGGAGTACGGGATCGAGGGGTACAAGAACCTCGCGGACGTACCGGACGGCATCGCCGACGTGATCATCTCCAACCACACGCTGGAGCACATCGCCGCCCCGTACGACGCGCTGTGCCAGTTGCTGCCCAAGTTGAAGGCGGACGGCCGGCTGGTACTGGTACTGCCGATCGACGACTGGCGGGCACTGCGCAAGTACGACCCGAAGGACATCAACCGGCACCTCTACACCTGGTCCCCGATGAACATCGGCCACCTGCTCGACGAGGCCGGCTACCGGCCGCAGGAGATCTACGTGGTGCGCCGTACCCTGATGCGCCGCCCCGACCTGTTCGGCAAGCTGCCCGAGCCGCTGTTCGAGGCGGCCAGCACCTTCTTCTCCGTCGTGCGGCACCGGCAGGAGCTGGTCGCGGTCTCCGTACCGGCCAGCGCGCTGCCCGGGCAGTCCGGCCCGCGCGACTAGCGCCCCGCTACGGCAGTTCGCCGAGGGCAGCGGCTGCCGGGTCGGCGGAGTTGGGCGAATCGCCGGGGGCGGTACCTGCCGCCTCGTCCTCCGGGCTGACCGGTACCCCGCCGGGAGCCAGCCGGCGCACCGCGTAGCCGTACATGCCGATCACGATGACCAGGCCGAAGACGGAGCCGAAGACCAGTCCCCAGGTGGCCGCGCGCAGCGTGTGCGAGCTGGCCCCGACCATCAGTCCGGTGAGGCTGGCGGCAGTGAACAGTAGGTACTGCACGAACAGCATGCGCGCCCGGTGCATGCCGCGCATCGCGGCGGTGAACGGGATCTGCACGAGGTACACGCCGCTCTGCACGGTCACCGGCAGCACCAGCGGCACGATCTCGGCGTACCCGCGCAGGTAGGGCTCGAGTGCGTGGGCCAGCGGTACGGCCACCGCGACCAGCAGTACCGCCAGCCCGGCGAAGCCGGCCGCCAGCCGTACCGTCAGCCGGTGCAGACCACGCCGGTCACCGGCGCCGGCGAGCCGGGCCGACCGGGGTACCAGCAGCCCCATGGTCGCCGTGACCAGGTTCTGTACCGGCTGCAGGAACGCCGTCTGCGCCGAGCGTAGGACGGCCAGGTCGCCGGTACTGATCCGCCCGGTGACCAGGAAGCCGACAGCCTGCGCCTGGAACTGCCCGACGAGCGCGGTGGCGGTGAACCAGCCGGAGAGGTGCCGGGTCTCGGCCACCCAGCGGCGCGGGTCGCCACGCCACGGCTGGGCGCCGGTACGCAGCAGGTAGACGGCGAGCGCGGCGCACGCGCCCACCCCCCAACTGACCAGGATGGTGCCCGGCTCCAGCCCGCCGGTGAGGCCGAGCACGATCAGGGTGGCGGCCTGCGCGCCGACCCAGACCAGGTCGTTGGTGAGCGCCCGGGCCTGGTCACGGGCGGCGAACCAGGCGTACCGGCTGGCGTCGTAGCAGAGCACGAAGGGCATGAACGGGACCAGCCAGATCAGGTCGCCGAGGTTGACGTTGTGCGCCGGGTGCCGCCAGAACGCCCAGATGCCAAGGAAAACCAGCGATCCGAGTACGCCCAGAGCAGTCGCGGCCGCCATCCCGTGGCGTACCAGCCGGGCCCGCTCCGTCGTGTCCAGCCGGGAGGCCTGGGCCAGCAGTACGCTGCCGACGAACTCGCGGCTGAGCGCCAGGACCAGGTAGCCGAGCCCGATGGTGAGTACCAGCGAACCGGCCCGCTCCTTGCCGAACAGCCCGATGGGCAGCAGCGTCATCGCGGCGTTCGCGCTGGCCATCACCGCCTGGTCGACGAGGCCGGCGGCGACCCGGCGCATTTCCTTACGTGCCACCGTTAGTCTCGCGCCGCCGGTACGGGTGTGGCGTGGAGCGCGGTGCGGGCGGTGACCACGATGCTGGCCAGCAGGAATGCCGCGTTCACCACGGTGAAGACGACCATCGCCCACACTGTCCAGTCGGGCCGGAACGCGATCACCAGGGCCAGTACGGCGACCACGGCACCGTAGTCACGCACGAGTTTGACCAGGCGTACCAGCGGCGAGCGGGAGACCACCAGGCTCTGCGCGGAGTCGGTCTGCTGCATCACCGACGTCACGAGGTTGACCATCCAGGTACCGGCGAACAGTGCCACCAGCCAGGTGGGGGTACCCGGCCGGTACGCCTCGGCAACGGCGGCAACCGACGCGACCAGGCTGATCTGCAGTCCGATGTCACACAGCACGTCGATCCGGGCCCCGGCCGGGCTGCCCTGGCCGGTGACCCGGGCGAGCTGCCCGTCCGCACAGTCCATGGCGTACGCCAGCTGCCAGAGCAGGAGCGCGGCCAGCCCGACCAGCCAGGCCGGTACGGTGCCCCGCTGCATCGGGCCGGCGAGCATGATCACCGCTACCGAGGTACCCACGCCCAGCACGAAGTTGACCAGGGTGAGCGTGGTCGGCGGCTGCCCGGCGCGCTCGGCCCCGACGGCGCACCACGAGCCGATCCGCTGGCTGACCGCCTCGGTGAACAGGCCGCCGCCCCGGTTTCGGGCCAGGAACTGCGCGGCCGTATGCCGTCCGGGCGCGGTCATGCCGGGCCGGCGCCCACAGCGCGGCTGTCCAGCAGGTTGGCGCGGTGCAGATCGGGCTCGAAGTCGACCTCGACGCAGCCGTACGCGCTGATGTCCACCGCCGTCACCCGCAGGCCGTCCTCGGCGATGGCCGTCTCCAACCCACGCTCGAAGTAGTCCTGGTCGGCGCAGCGGTCCAGGTGCTCGATCAGGGTCTCCCGGTCGGCGGCGGCGATGTAGTTGATCCCGACCGCCTCGCCCAGCCCGCCGACCACCTGCTTGGACAGGTCCTTGATGTACCCGTCGCCGTCGAGGGTGTACTTGACCTCCTCGTCGGCCACGCTCTCGGTGTTCACCGCGACAAAGCTACGGTCCGCCTCGAGCAGCGGGCGCAGCGAGTCGATCAGGCCGGGGACGAAGACCACGTCGCCGTTGAGCCAGAGCACACCGCCGGGCGGCGCCAGTCGCAGCGCTTTGAGCAGGCTCTTGTTGGTGTTGGTCTGGTCGTACAGCTCGTTGTAGACGAACGAGGCATCGTCGGCGGCGGCCTCCATGATGAGATCCATCTTGAAGCCGACCACGACGGTGATCCGGGCCTGCCGGCCGAAGTTCTGCCGGAGGTGGTCCAGCTGCTGGCGCAGGATGGTACGGCCGTCCGCCAGCGGGGTGAGCGGCTTGGGGTACGGCCGGCCCAGGCGGGTACCCATCCCGGCCGCCAGTATGACCACATTCACGGCGAATTACTCCTTTGCCGGGCCAATCTCCAACCGTCGCAGGATAGCGCCCCCAGTTAGTACGGAAGCTCGGCGAGGGCGTCCCGGAGCCGGGCGCGTTGACCAACGTCACACCCCGACCAGGCGGTCGCGGCCAGCTCATTCGTCCGGTACTCGATCGCGTCGCGCGCTTCTCCGGCAGGCAGCGCACCCATTTCGGCGGCGGTACGCCCATCCTCCCGCCAGGCGGCGGCGTGCGCGTCGGCCCGGTGGTACCGCAGCGAACTGAGCTGATTCAGCAGCGCCAGCTCCGCCCCGGTCAGGGCGCCGACGCAGACCAGGGGCGCGAGCGGCATACGCCGGATCGTACCGGGGCGTAACTCTGGTGAATCTGATCCGGCCGGCGCACCATGTCCGTAACGTCCGATATAGCGGACCGGCCCTGTCGGTCCGAGACGAGGGTGAGGTGTGCGATGCAGGTAGGCGACGCGATGAGCAAGCAGCTGCTCACAGTCGGACCGGAGCACACGATCCGGCAGGTCGCGGCCCAGATGTCGCAGCGCCGGGTGGGTTCGGCGGTGGTACACGACCCGGACTCCGAGGGCGTCGGGATCATGACCGAGCGGGACATCCTGCACGTCGTCGGACGCGGCCTCGACCCGGACGTTGAGCGCGCCGGAGACCACCTGACCTGGGAGGTCGTCTACGCGGCGCCGACCTGGTCACTGACCGAAGCTGCGGCGGCGATGGTACGCGGCGGGTTCCGGCACCTGGTGGTACTGGACGACGGCGAGGTACTCGGCATCATCTCGGTCCGCGACATCCTCCGCGTGTGGGCCCAGGAGCGAACCCCGGCGAAAGCCTGAGAATCAGGGGATGGACCGGACGATCCACGAGACCCTCGACGACCTGCTCTCCGCGCAGGCCGCCTCTTCGGAGGGCGGCACGTCCGGCCCGCCGGATGGAGCGGGCGGGTGGCGGCTGGAGCCGATCGACAAGACGCCGATTCGCTCTCCGGCTCGCCGTTCGAGTGGGCATACATCGGGGGTACCCGCTTCGTGGTGAAGCACCTCGGGCCCGACCTGGACTGGTTGATGCGGGTACCCGGGGACGGGGTGGACGGGCGCCCGCCGTGGGCGCTGGTGATGTGGCGGGACGGCCTGCTGGGCCGGCTACCCACGTGCTTCGACCACGCGACCGTGGGCATGGCGTAGGTACCGGCGACCGGCCGGCTGAGCCAGGTGATGCGCGACGTGGGTGACACGCTGGTGAACGTGGCCGGTGGGCCGGTACCGCTGGCCCAGCACCGCCAGCTGCTCGGGCACATGGCGGCCCTGCACGCGGCGTTCTGGGGGTACGACGGCGGGGCGCGCCTGATGCCGATGGCCAGCCGGTACACCTTCGCCAACCCGGAGCACGCGGCGCGTACCAACGCCGGCCATGGCCTGGTACCTGGCGGTCAACTGCGACCTGCTGCCCGAGTCCAAGGAGGACAGCATCGACGCGTACCGGCAGGCACTCGAGGCGGAGGGCATCGAGACCGGCGGATGGTTCGAGCGGCAGGTTGATCTGGCGCTGCTCGGCGGGTACCTCCAATTGGGTTGGTCGAAGGCCGGCGATGAGCTGGCCTGGTGGACCGGGCGCGCGGTGGCGGCGACCCGAACGCTCTGGCCGACGCCGGTATCCCGTCCAGCGGAATGGCGCCGACCACCGGGTGGGATGTCGGCGCCGATGATCGTCGGCCGTTCCGTACCCTTGGGCCTCATGACCGCTGAGCAGCTCATTTCCTTTGCCCGCGGGGCGCCGTCGCTGGACATCGTGGATGTCGCGGGACTCAAGGCCGCCGCCGCCAGGGCGTTCGACGCCGACCCGACCGTGGTGACCCCGTACGGCGCCTCCACCGGGTACCCGCCGCTGCGCAAGTGGATCGCTGACAAGCACGGCGTCGAAGTCGATCAGGTACTGGTCGCCAACGGCTCACTGGAGGTGGACGCGTTCCTCTTCGAGCACCTGGTGAAGCCGGGTGACGTGGTGATCGTGGAGAAGCCGACCTACGACCGCACGCTGCTGAACCTGAAGAACATGGGTGCCGACGTCCGGCCAGATCACCCTGCAGGCGGACGGGCTCGACCTGGCTGAGCTGCGCGCGCTGCTGGAGTCCGGGGTACGCCCGAAGCTGGCGCACATCATCCCCAACTACCAGAACCCGGCAGGTGTCACCCTGTCCCTGGAGAAGCGGCACGACCTGCTGGAGCTCGCCGCGGAGTACGGCTTCACCATCTTCGAGGACGACCCGTACGCCGATATCCGGTTCCGTGGCGAGAAGCTGCCCGTCGATGCTGGAGCTGGACCCGCTGGGGACGGTCGTACACGCCTCCTCGTTCACCAAGACGGTCTGCCCCGGCGTACGCGTCGGCTACCTGGTCGGCCCGGCCAAGCTGGTGGCAGAGATCGGCAAGAAGGCCATCAACCGGTACATCTCGCCGAGCATCGTGTCGCAGGCGATCGTGTACCAGTTCTGCGCCTCGGGTGACATCCAGCGCTCGATCGACACGGTCAGCGCGGCCCTGCGCGAGCGGGCAACGCTGCTGGCCGAGTCGCTGCGCAAGCACATCCCCGGCGTCAGTTCACCGAGCCGGACGGCGGCTACTTCCTCTGGATCGACCTGCCCGAGGACGTCGATGTCGACCTGCTGCTGCCGGAGGCGGCCAGCCGGGGTGTCGCCGTGGTCAAGGGCAGCGACTTCCTGCTGGAAGGCGGCCAGCACTCGCTGCGCCTGGCCTTCTCGGCAGTCACGGCTGACCAGGTGGACGAGGGGGTACGCCGATTGGCGGATGCGGTACGGGCCGTTCAGTCGACCGACTGAGCGACGTCAAGCGCGAGGACTTGTCAGATATTTGACACCAAACGCGGGTTACGCACGCGTTGGTTGATGAATCAAAATCCTCGCGGCGTATCTATTCGCCTCAAGGCATAACCCCCCGCCCCCCACGGCACCGGGTGGGCCGCGCACGCCCTACCCCCCACCAGTGCACGGTCCACCCGGTGCCAACCCCCTGGGCACGGCGGTACGGTTCAGTGGCAGACCGCGAGCGCTCTCCGGTGCGAGAGCGCTCGCCGGCTGTCCGGGCACAGAAAGGGGGGTACCCAGTGACTGAGCAGCGTGATCAGCGAGGGCTTTCCCGCGCGTTCATCGCCGTCACCCGGATGCTGGGCGTACCCGACCGCGACGGTGACGTACCCGGCCAGCGGGACGGCGGCAACACCAGCGCGATCGTCGACTGCGGCCTGTACCTCGACGGCGAGCGGCAGCCCGGCGAGTGGCACTACGCCGAGGCGCTGCACACCGCGCGCCGCAAGGGTCCGCACGCCTTCGTCTGGCTCGGCCTGCACGAGCCGGGCGCCGCCGAGTTGGCCGAGATCGCCTCCGTCTTCGACCTGCACGAGCTGCCGGTCGAGGACGCGGTGAACCGCCACCAGCGGCCCAAGATCGAGCGGTACAACGACATGGTGTTCGCCGTTGTCCGTACCACCCGGTACGTCCAGCACCGCGAACTCACCGAGTACTCGGAAGTGGTCGAGACCGGCGCGGTGATGATGTTCATCGGTGAGCACTTCGTGATCACCGTCCGGCACGGCGCCGGTGCCGGGCTCGGTGCCGTCCGCGCCGAGCTGGAGTCCAAGCCCGAACTGCTGCGAGCAGGGGCCGTGGTCGGTCGCGCACGCGGTGTACGACCGGGTCGTCGACTCCTACGTCGAGTGCGCTGCCGGGGTCGAGGTGGACATCGACCTGATCGAGGAGACCGTCTTCGCCCGCCCGACACACAGCTCGCGGGCTGACGGCATCTCCCGGATCTACCAGCTCAAGCGGGAACTGGTGGAGTTCCGGCGGGCGGTCGTACCGCTGCAGCGGCCGGTGGACGCGATCGTGGCCGGCCGGCTGCCGGAGGTACCCAAGGAGGTCCGCCGGTACTTCCGGGACGTCAACGACCACCTGACCCGGACCGTCGACCAGGTCACGTCCTTCGACGAACTGCTCAACTCGATCCTGCAGGCGCGGCTGGCCCAGGTCACCGTCGACCAGAACAACGACATGCGCAAGATCGCCGCCTGGGCCGGTATCGCCGCCGTGTGGACCGCTGTGGCCGGCATCTACGGGATGAACTTCAAGTACATGCCACCGGAGATCTACTGGAAGTACGGCTTCCCCACGGTGATGCTGGTGTGCCTGCTGCTCTCCCTGGTGCTCTACCGCGTGTTCCGCAAGTCCGGCTGGCTCTGAGGTTCCACTGCGGCGTACGCCGATCGGGCTGCGGCGTACGCCGATCGGCCGGTACCCGTGGGGTACCGGCCGATCAGGTGACAGCGTGTCTCGGCGTCAGCCGCGGCTGTTCTTGGCAGCCGAAGCCGCCTTGTCGGCCAACTCGTCGGCCTTGTCCGCCGCGTAGTCGGCCGCATCCTTCGTCTTGTCGGCCGCGTAGTTCGCCGCGTCCTTGGTCTTGCCGGCTGACTTGTCGGCCGCGTTGTGCGCCTTGTCCGCCGCGGTGTGCGTCTTGTCCGCCACGGTGTCGGCCATGTCGGCTGACTTGTCGGCGGCCGCGTCCTTCCACGAGGAGGCAGTGCCGGTCACCTTGTCCGCGGTGTCAGACATGGCTTCCCGCGCAGTGTCGACCCCGGAGCGGGCGTCGAACGTCGCGTCGTACTCGTCCCACCTGGCGCGACTGCGCCGCCGGGCCACGTACGCCGCACCAGCACCGGCAGCCGTGCCCAGTACCACCAGCCCCACGATCGTCCGCTTGCGCGAACGCGCGTTCTCCTTCTTGTGAACCTTGGCGTCGACCGCCTTGGTCACCTGCTTCTGCATCTTCTTCGAAGAATGCTGCAGCTGCTTCGATGTCTTCTTGGCCTTCTTCTGCGCCTGCTTGTTGGCCTCGTTCGCACCCGCGACCGCCGCGTCGATCAATGCGGCAGCCTGCGATTTGGTGCTTCCCCAACCGCTCGCGGCATAGCCACGCGCATGATCGACCCGGGGGGCAACCGCTGACTTGGCAGATTCCCATTTGGGCGCCGCGGCCGCTCCGACCGCCGACGCGCCATGGTTCGCCGCCTGCATGAAGTGGTCCAAGGAGTCGTTGAGTTCGTTACGCATCAACTCGGCGTGCGTCTGCGCCTTGCTTCGTCCGAACACTGGTCACACCTCCTGGTCCAGCCCTACCCAGTTGGGCCAGGCCCCAAACGACATATTGCCCTTTTGGTCCCGGCTGCGTACCCCGAACCGACAGATGGCAGGATCACACAGGATCAACCAGCTGACTGAGGAGGAACCCGTGACCTACGCGGTTCTGCACACCAATGCCGGCCCGATTCGGGTCGAGCTGTTCGACAACCACGCTCCGAAGACCGTCAAGAACTTCGTCGAGCTGGCGGAGGGGACGCGCGAGTACGTCGACCCGCGTACCCAGCAGAAGGGCAGCGGGCCCTACTACGACGGGACGATCTTCCATCGGGTGATCGACAACTTCATGATCCAGGCCGGCGACCCGACCGGTACCGGACGCGGCGGGCCGGGGTACACCTTCGCCGACGAGATCCACCCGGAGCTCCAGTTCAACCGGCCCTACCTGCTCGCCATGGCGAACGCCGGACCGGGTACCAACGGGTCGCAGTTCTTCATCACGGTGGCCGCGACCGACTGGCTCAACCGCAAGCACACGATCTTCGGCGAGGTGACCGACGACGACTCGAAGAAGGTTGTCGACACCATCGCCACGACGCGGGTCGGCCCGGGCGACAAGCCGGCGCAGGACATCGTGATCGAGCGCCTGGAGATCGTCCGCTAGGCGCGTACACGCTCGACGGGATGGGTAGCGTGCCGGGCCGGCGCGCTACCCTTCCGGGCATGACGGAGGCCGCCCCGGTCGGGGCACCCACCTGCTACCGGCACCCCGGGCGGGAAACCTACGTCCGGTGTACCCGCTGCAACCGGCCGATCTGCCCGGAGTGCATGCGCGAGGCATCGGTCGGCCACCAGTGTCCGGAGTGCGTGTCCGAGGGGCGGCGTACCCAACGGGCCCCGCAGACCGCCTTCGGGGGCAGCGCGGCGGGTGCACGTGGGTACGTGACGATCGGGCTGATCGTCACCAATGTCGTGGTCTTCGTGCTCTCCCTGCTCTCCGCGCGCAGCGCCGGCGGAGCCTTGTTCGGCAGCGGGGTCGGCGGGCTGATCGGCGACTCCACCCCGCTGAGCCTGCACCTCGCCGTGCACGGTCCGTCCTTCCAGGTACTCGGCAACGGCATCTACCCCGCGAACGTCGTCGTACCCGGCGCCACCCACTACACCGGCATCGCCGACGGCGGCTACTACCGCCTGGTGACGGCGATGTTCATGCACTACGGCCTGCTGCACATCGGGATGAACATGTGGGCGCTGTGGGTGCTCGGCCGGCCACTGGAGGCGCTGCTCGGGCCGATCCGGTTCGCCGCGCTCTACCTCCTGTGCGGCCTGGGCGGAAACGTGGCCGCGTACCTGGTCTCGCCGAACGCCTTCTCCGCCGGTGCCTCCACTGCGATCTTCGGCCTCTTCGCCGCGCTCTACCTGGTGCTACGAAAGCTGGGTCGGAACGCGAACTCGATCCTCCCAGTGATCATCATCAACTTGATCTTCACGTTCAGCGTTCCCGGCATCTCGAAGGCGGGGCACGTCGGTGGCCTGGTAATCGGTGTGCTCGTCGGGCTCGGGCTGGCGTACGCGCCGCGCGACAAGCGGAACCTCGTGCAGGCCGGGGTCTGTGTCGGCGCACTGCTGCTGCTCACCGCGCTCACCTTCGTCGGCACCGCCCGCCTCACCGGCTAGCTCCGTCTCCAGCTGTGCCACCGTGCCGGGCGCCATCGGTCAGCGCTAACGGTCAACGCCAGCGGATCGGGGCCTTGTGGTGGTGGACGAGGGTACCGAGGAGCTGCTCGGTGGTGAGCGACATCCACGGGGTGATCCGGAGTACCAGCGGCGAGCCGTAGCGCCTGCCGTCCCGGCGCAGCCGCCGACCGTGCCGGCCACCGCTGGCCAAGGCGCGCTCCGGATCGGTGACGTGCAGCACGAGCAGGTGGGTACCGGCGGTGCGCGGCAGCAGGCTCGTCAACCCACCGAGCAGCGAGTTGCGTACCCGCACGTCGACCCCGGTCAACTCGGTCCACGGCGCGCTGTATCGGAGGCGCGGCAACTCGAACCCGTGCGCGGTCAACCGGGCGAGTACCGGCTGGGTCAGGTCCCGCCACGGCTGCCGGACGAGCAGGAAGAGCAGCAGCAAGGCGAGTACGAGGGCGGGGCACCCGACGTCGTTGAGCCAGAAGTCGCCGTCGTGTATCGGGTCGTCGAGCGCGTCGACCAACGCTGCCACCAGTACCGCGACCACCAGCCCGACCAGCACCAGCGAGCGGATGGCGAGAGAGCGGCTGGCGGCCAGTTCGGTCGCGCCGTTGGCGCCGATCGTCGGGGCAACAGAGAAGGTCGGGTGGTTGTGCCCCAGCCCGTGCGCGGCCGAACCGTGCGCCGTTTGCCAGCGCGCCGCCTCAAGACCGAGCTGACCGGCATTGCGCAGGGAGCGCAGCCGCCAGATCAACAGGTACGGCGCCAGCCAGCAGCCGAGGACGAGCACGACACCCAGCGGTTCGGCGATGAACGCCGGTAGGCCGAACGCGACGGTCCCCAGGAGTACGCAGAACAGGACGACCCCGACCAGTATGCCGAGCAGCCGGTAAGCGAAGGCACGCCCCATCTGGGTGTCGGCGTAGCCGACCATGAGGGCGGCCAGCGCTGGATCGTCCGGTGCGACGCCCCGGCTCGCAGCGGCCCAGGCGCGCCGGCGCTCGGCGGAGGGCAGCGACCGCCAACCGGCGCTCGCCTCCACCGGATTGGGCACGATCAGGCGGTGGTCGCCAGGGCCCGGCATGACGGGTGCCACGACCCTCGCAACCGGATCAGGAACGATTGGCTCAGACACAATTTCCTCCCCAGGTACCGGAATTCCAGGCACGGATTTCCAGGTACGGGAAGGCTATTGGCGACCGCCGGTCAGCCGCCGCCCCGAAACGACCCCGGCGTCACCCGCATCAAAGATTGATGCTCGTGAACTTTTGGGCATCCAGGTCAGGTCCAGTGGACCGGCGCGGCGGTGTACTGGGCCAGCGTGGCGAGCAGCGGCTCCAGCTCGATGGGCGCACGCGGCCCGGCGACGATGAGCGCCGGCGAGCCGTACTTGGCGACGGTCCGGCGCGCCAGGCGGCGGCGTACCGGACCGATCTGAGCCAGGTAGCGCTGCGGATCGGCGACCCGGAACACCACAAGCCGGGTGGGTGACGCGACCGGCGCTCCGTAGCCACCACCGACTGTCAGCGCGCGTACCTCGAGGGCGAGCACCGCCGACCACGAGTCGCCGAAACCGGAGGAGGGCAGCTCCCAGCCCTGCGGCGTGAACCGGGCGGTGATCGGCTCGCGCAGTACATGCCACGACGACAGCACGAGCAGAGCGACGAAGGCGAGGATCACCAGTACCGCGGCGGCCAGCCCGAGGATCGCCACCAGCGGTACCCCGCCGCCGTCGCCGTGGTCGAAGGCGAGCACCAGTTCGGCGCTGAGCCCACCGGCGGCGCAGAGCAGGAAGAACCCCAGGAACGACAGGCTGAAGACGACCCGGCCACGGCGGGCGCGCAGTTCGACGATCCCGGGTACACCCGGTGCGGCGTAGGCAGTCGCCGGCACATTGCTGGGTACGCCATAGGGCACGGTGAACTCGCCCTGGTCCGGCAGTACCTGCGGGTGCCCGGCGGGTACCGCGCCGGCCCACGCTGCCTGCAGGCCGAGTGCGCCCGCGCTGGCCAGCCGCCGGTACCGCTGCCGGGCGGAGATGGTCGCGAAGGACACGGCGATCACCGCCGCCCCGAGTACCGGCTCCAGCCACGGCGACACCGGCCGCCCGAGCTGCACCAGGATCAGCAGGCCACCGCACATCACCACGAAGAACACGCCGAGTGCCACCAGCGGCAGCGCCCGGTACCTGCGGTACATCACGCTGCCGTAGCCGGCCATCACGGCGGCCAGCGCACCGTCCGGCGGAGCGGAGCCCTTCTTCGCGGCGGCCCAGGCGCGCTGCCGGTCCTCCGGCGCGAGGCTCTGCCAGGCGAGACGCGCGTCCCGCCCGGTAGGCACCATCGGACCCATGTACGCCTCCCCGGCCGCGTCCGCGACTCGGGGCGGCCGCGCGACTCGGGCAGCGTAGTACGGCGGCGCCCGGTGGTGCGCCCCGTCAGTGGCCGGTACGCAGCCGCAGCAGCGCCGCCGCCACATCCGCCGGCTCGGCCGACAGGTCGTACGAGCTGAGCAGGTAGAGCTGTTCGCCGGCGTCGATCTCGAGGAACTCCGAGCGCATGCCGAGCCGGCTGCGCCGGTCCACACTGATCTTCTCGATGTCCGACCAGGACAGTCGGGTGTGCCCGAGGTACCCGTGGATCACCCGTACCCCCTCGGCATCGGCCGCGAGCCGTACCGGAGCGAACAGGTCCCGCACCGCGTACACCGCGCACACGAGTGCCGCGATCAGCAGCAGCCCGGTACCAATCGGATCGGTGGCCAGCAGGAACGCGGCCGCGACGAAGATCACCAAGCCGATGATCTTGAACGTGGTGAGCCGCCGGTCAGCCCGCCACGGCCCGGTACCTGCCGCCGCCGCATCGGGTGCCGAACCGTTCTCGTCCGGATCCGCGTCAGCGAAGTCGCCGCCCGCCGGATCGGCCGGCCGGATCCGTCCGGCGGGCGGTACCGCCGGTCCCGGCCGGTCCGGCTCGTCGGGCATCGCCCCGCTGCGAATCTCCACCCCAGGAGCCTAGGCCCACGCTGTAGCCCACGTTCGGTGGCACTCAGCCGTCGGAACAGGGCGCGACTACGGCCGGTCCGGGTAAAGGCAGCCGGACCGGCCGTAGTCGACGGATGAGACCGTCAGGCGTCGCGCAGTACCCGACCCTGGGCGTCGGTGCCACCGTTGACCAGGATCATGATCCCGTCGATGAGGCCCCAGAGCGAGCCGAGCCCGCAGGTGAAGACGCTGACCAGGAGCTGCGCCACGCCGAGTCCGGTGTGGCCGGTGTAGAACCGGCCGACGCCGAAGCCACCGAGGAAGATGCCGAGCAGGCCGGCAGCCAGCTTGGTCTTGTCGGACAGCGGGCGACCCTGGGCGT
Organism: uncultured Actinomycetota bacterium; assembly: GCA_963850915.1. Taxonomy (GTDB): domain Bacteria; phylum Actinomycetota; class Actinomycetes; order Mycobacteriales; family Micromonosporaceae; genus CAVTWH01. The sequence continues at coordinate 1,005,644 of CAWKND010000010.1, read as the reverse complement.
CGTACGCGGCCTGCGCACCGGGCGCGCCGTAGGCCGGTACCGGCTGGGCGTATCCCTGCTGGTAGGCCGGCTGCTGGTAGCCCTGCTGCTGGTACTGCTGGGCCGGGTCGTAGGTGGCTGGCGGGTAGCCGGCCGCGCCCGAGGTGGGCTGGTAGCCCGCGCCGGAGACCGGCTGCTGGTACTCCGGGGTGCCGTAGCTCGGCGCCGGTGCGCCGTAGTTGGGCGCCGGGGCCTGCGGGTAGCTGTATCCGCCTGACGACGGCGCTGCCGGCGGCGTGGAGTAGGGCTGCTGAGATGACGGGTCGATCGGGCGGGTCGGGTCCGCCGACTCGCCATAGCCTGGGCTCTGAGACATGCCAACAGGGTAAGACCAAAGATCCAGCCTGAACCGCTCGGGATCGGGCGAGTTTACGTCAGTTGGCCGGTCGTTACGACGGTTCTGCCGGGCAATGAGCGCTATTGGACGTAGCGATGCTTAAAACACGTCGTTAATTTGATATGGAAGTTTTCGTCCGGACTTTCCTCGCCGGCGCCGGTCACGCCGGAATTGCCCAGCCGGTCATCACCCGCCACCTGGCGCTCTACCGCCGCTGTCTGGGCGCCGCCGACCCGGTACTGGTGGTCAGCCGGTGCCTGCGCCCGGATCGGCCGTGGGCCGGCGAGCACCTGCTGGCGCTGACCCGCCACCGGCTGGTGATCACGCACGAGAGCCGGGTACTGCGCCGCATCCGGCTGCACCTGGACGCGCCGATCGAGGAGCTCACCGACGCCTGGTGGAGCGCCGATCCGCAGCAGAACAGCGCGGAGTTCGCGGTCACCGCGGCGGACGGTGTGCGGGAACGGTTCCAGCTGCGCGCCCGGCACCCGGAGGGGCTGTGGCAACTCGACGCCACCTTCGGGTACGTGTTCCGGGCGGCCGTCAAGGCGAACACACCCGTACCAATCCCGTACGTTGCGCGCGTTCCGCGCTGAGTCGCGGTCCGCCATCATGGTCGGGTGGTGGGTCAGCCGGTCGGCGAAGCCAGCTCGGCCCGGGACGGGGGCACCGGGCGTGGGCTGGTACTCGTGGTCGAGGACGAGCGGCCGATCGCCGATCTGGTCCGGCTCTACCTGAGCCGGGACGGCTTCGGGGTACACGTCGAGCACGACGGAGTGGCCGGACTGGCAGCGGCGCGGCGTACCCGGCCGGTGGCCGTGATCCTCGACATCGGACTGCCCGGGATGGCCGGTACCGAGGTGTGCCGGCGGTTGCGCGAGGGTGGCGACTGGACCCCGGTGCTTTTCCTCACCGCCCGCGATGACGAGGTGGACCGCATCCTCGGGCTGGAGCTGGGCGCCGACGACTACCTGACCAAACCGTTCAGCCCACGGGAACTCGTGGCCCGGGTCAAGGCCGTGCTGCGCCGCACCGCCGGGCCGCCGGACGCCGGCCGGGTGCTGCGGGTGGGCGCGGTCTCGCTGGACCAGACCCGGCACGAGGTACGCGCGGGTGACGAACCGATTCCGTTGACCAGTACCGAGTTCGACCTGCTCGCCCACTTGATGGGTAGACCGGGACGGGTGTTCAGCCGGGACGAGCTGCTCGCCTCGGTGTGGGGGTACGCGGCGCTCGCCGGTACCCGCACGGTGGACGTACACGTGGCACAGGTAAGAGCGAAGCTGGGCGGGTACGGCTCGGTCATCCGTACCGTCCGCGGCGTCGGGTACACCGCCGATGGCTGACCCGACAATGGCGCTGCCCATCTACCGGAAGCGTCGCTTCACCGGCACTCTCACCGCCCGCGCCGTACTGATCACCACCGCCGCCGCGCTCGTCTCCGTACTGGTCACCGCGCTGGTCGCGTTCCCCGTGGCGATCCGCAAGACGAACAGCGAAGCCAGCCAGGGCCTGGCCGACAAGGCCAACCTGGTCGCCACCGTGCTCTCCACCAAGGTCGGGGCCGCCGCCCAGGACCGGCTGGTCCGGCAGCTGCGCCAGAAGCAGGTGGACATCTGGCTGATCGACAACGGCAGCGCCGACCGGGCCGGGCTGCCGCCCCAGGTGGTCGCGACGGTGGCCGCCGGCCGGCCGGTGTCGCAGCGCGCGGTGGTCAACGGGCACCTGCTCCTGCTGGAGGGGCGGCCGGTACCGGGCTCGGCCGGTTCGGGGGTGGTACTCGCGCAGCGGGCGGTCACCGGCGCCCGGGTGGACGTGTGGAGCCGGCTCTGGCTGCCGCTGCTGGCTGGCCTGCTGGCCGGGGTACTCGCCGGGTTCCTGCTGGCCAGACGCCTGGCCCGGCCGATCCGGCGGGCCGCGACGGCGGCTGCCCGGCTCTCCGCCGGGGACCGGTCGGTGCGGGTACCGCCCGAGCCACCGGCCGAGGTCGCCGAGCTGGCGCACGCGCTCAACGACCTGGCCGCCGCGCTGGCCACCAGCGAGGGCCGGCAACGGGAGTTCCTGCTGTCCGTCTCCCACGAACTGCGCACCCCGTTGACAACCATCAAGGGGTACGCGGAGGCGCTGGCTGACGGGGTCGTCGGGCCGGACGGGGCACAGCGCGCCGGGCAGACCATGCTCGGCGAGGCGGCCCACCTCGACCGGCTCGTCGCCGACCTGCTCGGACTGGCGCGACTGGAGGCGGCCGAGTTCCCGCTGGAGATCATGCCGGTGGACCTGACCGCGCTGGTGCGTACCGCCGCCGAGGCGTGGGGGGGCCGGTGTGCCGCGGTCGGTGTACTGCTGCGTACCGAGTTGCCGCCCGGACCGGTCACGGCACAGACCGACCCTGGTCGCGTCCGGCAGATCGTGGACGGGCTGCTGGAGAACGCGCTGCGGATCGTCCCGCCCGGTGCGCCGGTCGTCCTCGCGGCCGCAGCGCTGCCCGGGTACGCCCTGCTGGAGGTACGCGACGGCGGGCCGGGCTTCACCGACGAGGACCTCGCCGTCGCGTTCGAGCGCGGGGCGCTGTCCGAGCGGTACCGGGGGGTACGCAAGGTCGGCAGTGGGCTGGGGCTGGCGATCGCCTCGGGGCTGACCCGCCGGATGGGTGGCGTGATCGAGGCCGGGCACGCGCCCGAAGGCGGCGCGCGCTTCACCGTGCGGCTGCCGCTGGCCGCGCCGGCCGGTACCCCCGGACTGCCTTACCGGACCCGAACACGACGCTGACCGTCACCGCGCGCGGCCCCGGCATCGTCAGTACCGACAAGGTCTGCGGCACGCGGGCCGACACGGAAGGACTGCCACGATGAAGCTGCGCCTCGCCCTGGCCACCGCCGCGCTCGCCGCGGTGGGCCTGCTCGCCCTGACCGGCTGCCAGAGCGCCGTCGCCGGCGCGTCCGGCGACACCGGCGTCACCACCCTCACCCCGGAGCAGACCGCGCTGACCGCCCTCGGCTTCACCGACGAGGACGTGGTCGGCGACAACCCGGCGGCCGACGGCACGCCCGCGCCGAGCCCGTCCGCCTCGGCCGGCGCGAAGGCCAACGGCAAGGGCCACCCCCGGTTGAAGCGGCTGGCCGTCCGGCGGGCGCTGGCCCGCAACGTCGAGCACGGCGAGATCGTGGTGGACACCAAGGACGGCACCAAGACCATCGACGTCCAGCGGGGTACCGTCACCGCGATCACGGACACCACGATCACCGTGAAGTCGGCCGACGGATTCAGCCTGACCTGGACCTTCGGTACCCCCTTGCACGTCATCGAGCACCGCACCACGATCCAGCCGAAGGACGTCGCGGTCGGTGCCAAGGTCGGTGTGGCCGGCGCGAAGGTCGGCAGCACCACCACCGCGACCCTCGTGGTCATCCCGAACGCCTGATCGCCCTCCCCGCACGACACGACGCCCCCGCGACCGGATCGGTCTGCGGGGGCGTCGGGCGTGGGCCGCCACGGGGGAGGCGGCCCACGGGGTACGCGCGGCGGCATGCGACGCCGCACGGTGGCTGTCGCGGGCCTCGGCTCTCGACCCGGTGCTGCGTGTCGGGCCGCGCTCAGCTACCGGCCGGGGGGCTGTGTCGGGCCGGGCTCAGCTGCCGGCCGGGCGGAGTTCGGCGAGGCAGCACTTGACGCTGCCGCCGCCCTTCTTCAGCTCACCCAGCTCGACCGGGATCGGCTGGTACCCGGCCGCCGACAGCTTGCCGGCAAAGCCGGACGCCTCGGCGGGCAGCAGTACGTGCCGACCGTCGCTCACCAGGTTCAGGCCGAAGGCCAGCGCGTCCTCCTCGTCCGCCAGCAGGGCGTCCGGGAACAGCGCCTTCAGTACCTGCTGTGCGGCGACCGAGAAGGCGCCCGGGTAGTAGGCGATGTTGTCGTCGTCGAGCGCGGCGAGTGCGGTGTCCAGGTGGTAGAAGCGCGGGTCGACCAGGCGCAGCGATACCGCGGGCCGGCCGAGTACCTCCTGCGCCTGCGCGTGCGCCGCCTGCTCGGTACGGAAGCCGTAGCCGGCCAGGATCAGCCCACGGGCGTACGCGAAGTCGCCCTCGCCCTCGTTGACCTCGGTGGGCGCGACGAACCGCCACTGCGGGTCAGCGGCGTAGAACCGTTGGTGCGCAACAGCTTCAGCCGTGCGTTGCGGGTACCGGAAGCGCGCACCGTAGACCACCCCGCCGACCGAGAACGCGCCGTTGGCGGCGTACACCATGTCCGGCAGGGCGGGATCGGGGAGCAGCTCGTGCACGGTGTGGCCGAGCTCGACGAGGAGTTCGCGCAGCCGCGTCCACTCCTTGACGGCCAGCTCCGTGTCGACCGGGGTACTGGTGTCCATCCACGGGTTGATGGCGTACTCGACAGCGAAGTACTCAGGCGGGCACGCGAGATAAGTCCGCTTGGTTGCGATTCGTACGCTGGCGCTCACGAGCAAAGCGTAGAGATCGCGAGGGGTACGCTGGCAGCCGTAATCCTTGCGTTGAAGTGGGGATCCGTTGCAGATTGACGACGTGGACCGGCGAATCATTGCGTCGCTGAGCCGGGACGCGCGCGCCTCGTACGCCGAGATCGGTTCGGTCGTGTCCCTCTCCGCGCCGGCCGTGAAGCGCCGCGTCGACCGGCTCCGGGCCGCCGGCGTGATCCAGGGCTTCACCGCGGTCATCGACCCGGCCGCGGTCGGCTGGACCACGGAGGCGTTCGTCGAACTCTTCTGCACCGGCCGCACCACGCCCGCACAGATCGCCGCGGCGACCAAGGCGCACCCCGAGGTGGTCGGCGCCTACACGGTCTCCGGCCAGGCAGATGCCCTGGTACACCTGCGCGCCGCCGACATGACCCACCTGGAGCAGGCGCTGGAGCGGCTACGGGCAGAGCCCTTCGTCACCTCGACGCGCAGCATGATCGTGCTGTCCCGCCTCGTCGAGCACGCCACCACCGCCCCACCCGTACCGCGCCCCTGACGCCCGCCGGGCATCTGGGGTTTGGTCAGAGGTACATGCCGGTGCGCTCGGTACCTTCCTTGAGTGCCGGGGTGTCGCCCTCGACGAAGAAGCGCTTGCCGCCGAACTCGCCGTGCAGCCGGTCGTCCAACTCGTCGGCGAGGCCGGTCATCACCTGGACGGCGAGCATCAGGTGGGTCGCCTGGAAGTCGCGGCCGAACACCGGGATGGAGGCCCAGACGGTGTCGTTCACGCAGTAGAGCCGGCCGATGGGCATCCGGTTGGTCAGCTCGGAGAGCTTCACATAGAGCTGCTCGGTGGGCTCGACCTCGGTGAGTACCGGCGAGAACACATCGACCAGCGGCGGGTTGTCGCGTACCCGGACGAACACCATCGCCGACCCGGAGCGGATCCCGATGTCCCCGTCCTTGTCCACCTGCAGCGCCTCGGGCTGCGTCTTCATCATCGTGGCGACGATGGTGGCCACCCGGTCGGCCAGTGGCAGGCCGGCGCCGGCCGATCCGTTCACGGTGGGCTCGGCGAGCGCGGGCAGGCCGGCGCTCGGCTGGGACATCAACGGGCGCGCCGTGGCCAGCGCCGGTGCGCTGATCGGAGCGCCGGTCGCGTCCTGGGCCACGTAGGTGAGGAAAGCCGGGTGCGGGGCGCCGTAGACGTCGCGCAGGGTGCGTACGACCATGCGGGTCACCCGGGCGGATTCGGTCGGCGAGACGACGCTGCCGAACTCCTCGCCGGAGCCCTCGACGACGCCCGGAGGCGACCAGCCCAGCGCTACCATCTCGCCGATCGCGCTGCGGTTGAGGTGGTAGCCCTCGGGTAGCGAGGCGTTACTGACGGCGAGCAGCCGCAGGTGGTCCCCTTCGCCGCGCTGGAGGGACACCGCGTAGACGGCCTCGCCGACGCCGGCGGCCGTCGGATCCAGCGCGATGTCCAGCTGGGTACCGGCCGTGAGCGTGGGTACCGCACCGACGAGTGCGGTCGCGAAGTCACGCCACGCCTGATCCACCTTGGGCTTCAGGTCGGTACCGAGGGCAAGGTCGTCGTCGATCTCGGCTTCCGGAGGGGTATCCGCCATGCCGCCCACCATAGCGACCCCGGACCGCCCGCCGGACACCCCGTGTTCCCGTACCGCAATCCGGACACCGCGCCACCTGGCCGCTGCCCGCGCCGGACGCGGGAGCGCGGAACCCGGGCGCTGTCGTAGTGTCGGGGGCATGGCCTCCAAGGCGCCCCGCGACGACGTCGGCGACGAGCACATCAAGGTCGGCAAGCCGATGCGCTCGGCCGCCGGTGCCGGTGGCGTTGTGCACGGGTTGGCGCCCGGGCTGTCCCAGATGGGTGTCCGGCGGACCACCCTGACCCTGCTCAAACTCAACCAGGTGGGCGGCTTCGACTGTCCGGGCTGCGCCTGGCCGGAGCCGGCCCCGCCGGACCGGCACCACGCCGAGTTCTGCGAGAACGGTGCGAAGGCGGTGGCCGAGGAGGCCACCCTGCGCCGGGTCGGCGCGGAGTTCTTCGCCGAGCACCCGCTCGCCGAGCTGGCCGAGAAGTCCGACTACTGGCTGGGCCAGCAGGGCCGGATCGCCGAGCCGATGGTGCGCCGGGCCGGCGCCAGCCACTACACGCCGATCTCCTGGGCCGACGCGTTCGACCTGGTCGGTACCCAACTGCGACAGGTCAGGCCGGACGAGGCGGCGTTCTACACGTCGGGGCGCACCTCCAACGAGGCGGCGTTCGTCTACCAGCTCTTCGCGCGGGCGTACGGGACGAACAACCTGCCGGACTGCTCCAACATGTGCCACGAGTCGTCGTCGGTCGCGCTGTCCGAGGTGATCGGGGTCGGCAAAGGTACCGTCAGCCTCGACGACATCCACCGGGCCTCGCTGCTGGTGATCGTGGGGCAGAACCCCGGTACCAACCATCCCCGGATGTTGACCGCGCTGGAGAAGGCGAAGCGCAACGGGGCGAAGATCGTCTCGATCAACCCGCTGCCCGAGGCCGGGCTGCTGCGCTTCCGTGACCCGCAGCGCCCGCGCGGCCTGGTCACCGACGGCATCGCGCTCAGCGACCGGTACCTGCAGATCAAGCTCGGGGGTGACCTGGCGCTGTTCCAGGCGTTCGGCTCGCTGCTGATGGAGTGGCAGGACGTCGACCGGGCGTTCGTGGACACCTACACCACCGGCTACGCCGACTATCGCGCAGCGCTGAAGAAGCTCGACTGGGACGCGGTACTGGCGGCGACCGGGTTGCCGCGTGAGGAGATCGTCGAGACGGCCAAGATGCTGGCCGAGTCGGACGCCACGATCATCTGCTGGGCGATGGGCATCACCCAGCACCGGGACGCGGTGAACACGATCCGCGAGTTCACCAACGTGCAGCTGCTGCGCGGCATGATCGGCAAGCCGGGCGCCGGCCTGTGCCCGGTGCGCGGCCACTCCAACGTGCAGGGCGACCGCACGATGGGCATCTGGCACCAGAAACCGCCGTGGCTGGGCAAGCTCGCCGACCGGCTGAAGTTCACCCCGCCCGACAAGGAGGGGCTGGACGCGGTCGAGGCGATCAGGGCGATGCGTGACGGTACCGTGAAGGTTTTCGTCGGTGTTGGCGGCAATCTCGCCGCGGCCGGGCCGGATACCGCGGTGACCGAGGCGGCGCTGCGCTCCTGCGCGCTGACCGTGCACGTGGCCACCAAGCTGAACCGCTCGCACGTCATGCCGGGTGAGACCGCGCTGCTGCTGCCGTGCCTGGGCCGCACCGAGGTGGACCGGCAGGTCGGCGGCGAGCAGTTCGTCACGGTCGAGGACTCGATGTCGTGCGTGCACGCGTCCCGAGGTTCGCTCGCGCCGGCGTCGCCGATGCTGCGCTCCGAGGTGGCCATCGTCTGTGGGATCGCGCAGGCCACGCTGGGCCCGGATTCGCCGATCCCGTGGTCGCTCTACGCGGGCGACTACCGGGCCATCCGCGAGGAGGTCGCGGCGGTGGTACCGGGATTTGCCGACTACGAATCGAAGGTACTGCGCAAAGAGGGCTTCACCGTGCCGCAGGGGCCGCGCGACCGGCGCCAGTTCGACACGTCGAGCAAGCGGGCCGAGTTCACCGTCAACGCGCTGGAATTCCCGACCGTACCGGCGGGCCGGCTGATGCTGCAGACGATACGCAGCCACGACCAGTACAACACCACGATCTACGGGCTGGATGATCGCTACCGGGGCATCAAGAACGGCCGGCGGGTGATCTTCGTGCACCCGGACGACCTGACCGAACTCGGCTTCGCCGACGGCGACGTGGTGGACATCATCTCCGAGTGGACGGACGGCTCGACCCGGCGGGCGCAGCAGTTCCGCACGGTGGCGTACCCGACGGCACGGGGCTGTGCGGCGGCGTACTTCCCCGAGGCGAACGTGCTGGTACCACTGGACTCCACGGCCAAACGCTCCAACCAGCCGGCGAGCAAGGAAATCGTCGTGCGGCTGGAATCCGCGGCCGAGTAGTGCCGGTCACCCTCTCGCGCGGGCGCGCGGCTGTCGCCCTGTCGTTCGGCGCCCTGATCGTCATCGGGCTCAACGGTGGCGCCGCCGGTGTACTCATCCCCAGCCAGCAGGTCGACTACCACGCCGACAAGTCGACGATCGGGCTGCTGTTCTTCGCCTTCTCCGCCGGTTATGTGCTGTCCGGGATGGTGAACGGGCTGCTCATCCGGCGACTCGGGGCGCGTGGCCAGTTGGCGGTCGGCGGGCTGGTACTCACCCTCGGCTCGCTCGGCTCGGCACTTGGCCCGCCGTTCGCAGTGCTGACAGTGCTTGCCGGGATACTCGCATTCGGGGCGGGGGTACTCGACGCCGGGTACAACGCGTTCGTCGCGCACCTGCCCAACCACACGTCGCTGCTCAACCTGCTGCACGCCTGCTACGGGGTGGGCGCGCTGATCGGGCCGCTGGTCGCCGCGTTCCTGCTCAACGCCGGGCTGAGCTGGCAGGCGTTCTACTACTTCCTGGCCCCGTTCGGGCTGGCCCTCGCGGTGGGCGCTGCGCTGCTGCTGCCCGGGCCGGCCGCGGCCGAGCCGGACTCTGCCGAGGCGCCGGCGTCGGTCGGTCGGGCCATCCGCCGGCCGGAGATCTGGCTGGCCACGGCGTTCCTGTTCGGGTACGTCGGGGTGGAGGTGACGGTCGGGAACTGGGGGTACAGCTTCCTGACCCAGCACACCGGGCAGACCGCGCTGGTCGCCGGGTGGGTGGTCAGCGGGTACTGGCTGGGGCTCACGGTCGGCCGGTTCTTGGTGGGCGCGATCGCCAGCCGGTTCGGCGTGGGGATACCCGTGATGATGTACGCCATGGTGGTCGGCGTGTGCCTGTCTGCGCTGTTCATCTGGGTGGTGTCGAGCGGGGTACTCGTCTCGGTGGGGCTGCTGTTCATGGGGCTGTTCCTCGGACCGATCTTCCCGACGGTGATCGCCGTGCTGCCGCAGTTGACGCCGCTGTCACTGGTACCGACCGCGATCGGGCTGCTGGTCGGGGTGAGCGTGGTCGGCGGATCGGTTTTGCCGTGGGGCGCCGGTACCCTCGCCCAGCACCTCGGGCTCGGCTCCCTCCCGCCGTACCTGTTCCTGCTGGGCCTGCTCTGCCTGCTCGGCTGGTGGAGCATCGCCCGCCGGCTACGCCCGCCGGCTGATCCCGCACCATCCACTCCGGAGAGTGTCGCGGATTCCGGCTGGCCCACGATCGGCTAGCGCGTGCTGGTCGGCCCGCTCGCGTTGGCGGGCCGCTCGCGGTGGCGGACCGCTCGCGTTGGCTGGACCGCTCGCCGTGGCTGGGCCGCTCGCGTTGGCGGGCCGCTCGCGTTGGCGGGCCGTTCAGGCTGGTGGGTGGCCGTGTTGGCTGGCCCACTCCTCGACCAGCGCGGTGACCTGGGCGAAGGCGGCTGCCGGTTCGGCTCCGCGACCGACCGCGAGCCCCACGAGGTATGCGGTGAGCGGGGCGGCCGGGCGCAAGACTCCGTGCGCCACGTCCCGGGCCAGGTCGAGTACGGGTCCGGCCGGCTGCTGCGGGATGCCCAGCGCCGCGCAGACCGTCGTCATCCACTCGTCGAGTTCATTCACGGCTCACCCCGTCCTGTTCTGCTTTTCCCCGACGCCCTGGCTCAGTTCGGCCCAGAGCCTGGCCTGGGCCAGGTCCTCCGGGGTGTCGCAGTCGTACCAGGGCGCCGGCCCGGTACCGGTGTATTCAAGCTCGGCGACGTGCACCCCGGCGAAGAGTGCCCGTACCGGCGCCCCGGCCGGTTCGGCAGGCAGTGCCGCCCGCAGTACCGGCTCCCACCACACCCCGCACAGCAACTGCCGCCGCCCCCCACTGTCCCGGTAGACGGCCGCGTCGGCGCCGGTCCGGGTCAGCTCGTCGCGCAGGGCGTCCAGCGCCGCGGAGGTGAGGAACGGCAGGTCACCGGCGAGCACCGCGACGAGTCGGGGCAGCCCGTGCTCCTCCGGTCCCAGCGCACCGAGTCCGGCCGCGAGCGCTGCGACCGGCCCGGAGCCTGGTGGCCGCTCCTGGGTATGCCCCACGCCGGCCGGGATCGGCAGACCGACCGGCCCGACGACCACCCGGATCCGAGCCCCGGCAGTCGCGCCCAGTACCCGCGCCAGCATCGCCTCGCCACCCACCGGGAGCGCCGGTTTACCCGCGCTGCCCAGTCGCCGGCCAGCGCCGCCCGCCAAGACGATCACGCACAATTCGGGCGTAGTCCGCACGGTTTCGATTCTCCGGCATGCGTCGGACGACCCGCTGCCCCGACCCGCCTGGATCCGCTCCAATCGCAGCGCGTCATCGCCGACCCGGGGCGCATGGGTGGCACCGCGCGGCGGATCGGGGGAACGGTGCGAGGATGGCGGCATGGGCCGGGCGAGTGCGCGCCGAACTGTGCTGCGTATCGAGGTGGGCAGCGGGTCGATCACGCGCCCGGACAGCCTCGCGGCCGAGGAGCCGCTGGAGATCCGGGTGGGGAAGCCGGGCGCGCCCCGGCCACCACTGGCGGTCACCATGCGTACCCCCGGCGACGACATCGACCTCGCGCTGGGCTTCCTGCTGACCGAGGGCGTGATCCGGGACGCGGACGACGTACGCACCGCCCAGCTGTGCGCCGGTGACCAGGCACCGAACACGTACAACGTGGTGGATGTGCAGCTCACGCCGGGGGTACCGGCGCCGGTCACCGACCCGGGTCGCAACTTCTACACCACCAGTTCGTGCGGTGTCTGCGGGAAGGCGAGCATCGACGCCGTGCGGGTGCGCTCCCGCTTCGACCTGTCCACCGACACCGTGCCCGTCCGGCCGGAGGTGCTGGTCACGCTGCCGGACAAGCTGCGGGCGGCACAGCGCGGGTTCGAGGCGACCGGTGGTCTGCACGCCGCCGGACTCTTCACCGCCGACGGCGACCTGGTGGTACTGCGTGAGGATGTCGGCCGGCACAACGCGGTGGACAAGGTGGTTGGCTGGGCGGTACGCGAGCGCCGGCTGCCGCTGACCGGCCAGCTGCTGCTGGTGTCCGGCCGGGCCAGCTTCGAGCTGGTACAGAAGGCGTCGATGGCGGGCGTACCCGTGCTGGCGGCCGTCTCGGCACCCAGCAGCCTGGCGGTCGACCTGGCCACCGAGGTTGGTCTGACCCTGGTCGGCTTCCTGCGCGGGAACACCATGAACGGGTATGCCACCACCCACCGCCTCACTCAGGCTTCGTGAACTCAGGCTTCGTGAACTCAGGGTTGGTGAGCTGGCTCAGGGTCACGAACCCAGGGTGATGAACTCAGGCGGGGTGGACCGCCTGCTCGATTAGCGCCACCGTGCCGGCCGGATCGTCGACCTCGACCACCAGTCGGGCGTAGCGCTCGTCCACCAGCTCGATCACCACCGCCTTGACGCCGTCGTGTACGTCCCAGAACACTCGCTCGCCCTCCACGAAGAAGGTGCCGGCCGTGATCACTCCCGGGACGCTGGCACCCGGCGCGCGTATCCCGGTCTCCCGCTTGGCCACCCCAGGGTCGACCGCGGCTCCCCGCACGTTTGCGAGCGGGACGGACAGCCGGCTCTTGAGCGCCCACAGCTTGTCCATCCCCTCCATCTCCACGACCAGCTCGCCGTCGTCGATGCGTACCCGTGCCATCTGCTACTCCTCCTGTCGCCCTGTAACAACCCCTACCCAGTCACGCGCCGTGTCGAACCGCTCCCCGGTCAGTGTCGCGGGTGCCGGGCACGGCGACGGCGGTGTTCCCGGAGTGGCTGTCGGCGGGTCGAGGGCCAACTGCCCGGGTCGAGACCGTTGGCGATGGCCCGGGCGAGCAGGGCGGCCAGCGGATATTCGGGGTCGGCGCCGAGCGCCACCTCGAGCGCGATGGTGGTGATCGCACCCTCGCCCGCCTGCCACGCGGTGAATGCCAACAGGGTGGCCGGGGCAGCCCGCAGGTCGAGTTCGACGCGCCGGGTCAGGTCGGTCCACAGCGCCAGATGAGGCTGGTGATCGTCGACGATGCACTCCCAGGCGTAGTCACGCACCGGCCGGTGGACCAGCAGTATGCCGAGCCAGGCCGCCGCGTCGTCATCGAGTGGACGACCCGCCCGGTAGGCATCCAGCGCCTGGTCGACGGCGACTCGACCGGCCGCCTCGAACCGGTCACTCGCCGCCCGTACCGCTGCTTCACCCGGGTCGGGATCGCTCACCGGGACCTCGGTGAGTGCCGCGTCCACCAGCGCGCGAGCCCGCCGATCGGCCCGCTCGCCGGCCTGCCGCATGGCGACCTCGGCCAGCCCGGTGACCGGGGCGAGCTGGGCACGCAGCGCGTCCCGGGACGGCAGCGCGACCATGCCGGCCAGCGTGGCCTGCGCTGCGACGGCGGTGGTGTCGGCGACGTACGGGTTGCCGTCGGGCGGGCAGCACTCCGGGCGTGCGCACGTGTAGGACCAGTAGCGGCCGCCGGTCACCCGCAGCGCCTCGGGAGTGGCGACACCGGCCTCGGCCAGCCGCTCGCGGAGCGCGCGAACCACCGGATCGACCCGGGCGGCGGGGCCGTAGCCGACGATCAGCGCCTGCTGGAAGCCCTGCCGGGCGAGGATGCCGCCGAGTTGATCGGCCAGTCCGGCGGGGCTGGTGACCAGGTCGGCCCGGGCCTGGAAGGTCACCCGGCTGCCGTTGAGGCCGAGCAGTACCACGCTGTCGGTCGGGTGGAAGCCGAGCAGGTAGGGCACCGCCGCGAGCAGGTCGACCGGGCTGCGCAGGGAGAGCGTCGGGGTCATGGGAACCACCCTGCCGGTGGCCCGACCGAGATCACCAGAGCGGCGTTTCCGCTGTGGATAACCTCGGCAGTTCCGTCAATATCTGCGGCTCAGCGCAGGGAAGGCCGGCGGCTCAGTAGCGGAAGGACAGTCCGCCGATGTCCAGCCGTCCGGCCGCCTGGCCGGTGTCCGGGCCCAGGTTGAGGGTGAGGGTGAGCGCGGAGAGCTGGTCGTACCCGGCCTCGTGCAGCGAGCGCAGTGCCTCCGCGTTGCGCGGTGACGGGGACACTGAGAGCCGGCGCATGGCGCGGTGCCGGGCCTGGGCGGCGACGTGCTCCAGGAGTGCGTGCCCGACGCCCCGGCCGCGTACCCGGTCGGCCACGATGATCGGCTCGACCACGCCGGACATCCCCCGCGCGGTCGCGCCGGAGGCCAGGCCAGGCGCCGCCCCGTCACCGAGCACCAGCCCGACCAGCCCGACAACCCCCTGGTCCGGGCCCTGTTCCGGACCCTCGGCGACCCACATGCCGGCCAGGTCGAGCCGGGTCAGGTACTCCTCGAACGCGGCGCCCGGGTCGGCCCCGCCGATCCCCGGGTCACCCAGCACCTTGCGGTCCACCTCGGCCAACTCTGCCCAGAGTGCGCGGCACTCCCGGTGGTCCAGGGGCCGGTACGACCGGACGTGGATCGCTGCGTCAGTCATGCCTCATGCCTACTCCGCTTCGCCGGCCCGCGCACGGCTAACGCGGTGCACCCGACAGGGTCGGGGCGGGCCCGGATGGGGCGTAGCGTGAGCCGCCATGGACCTGGCGTACCTGCGCAGCCACCCGCAGCAGCTGCCGACGTTCCTCACCCACCAGCGTCTGCGGGAGACGCCGGTACCGGGTGGGAGCATCTGTGCCGCGCTCCGGCTGACACTGGAGGACGGTACTTCCGTGTTCGCCAAGACCTGGCCGGAGCCGGCGGGCTCGCGGGCCGGCGGGCCGGCCGGACTGGGTACGCCGCCGCCGGGGTTCTTCGAGGCGGAGGCGGCCGGGCTGGACTGGCTGCGGGTACCGGACGGGGTGCCGATCCCGGCCGTGATCGCCGCATTGCCGCAGCTCATCGCCCTGGAGTGGGTGGAGTCGGGGCGGCCGACGCCAGCTGCCGCGAGGCGCTTCGGGGCCGGGCTGGCCGCCGTGCACCGGGCCGGGGCGGAGCAGTTCGGCAGCGTGCGGGCCGGGTACATCGGCGGCTTGGCACTGGATCCGACCACCTCGCCCGGGCCGTGGGCGCCCTGGTTCGCGCAGGCCCGCCTGGCCCCCTACCTGCGGCTCTCGGCCGACAACGGGGCGCTGTCCGGCGCCGACGTCGCGGCCGTCGAACGGCTGCTGGCGGAGATCGAGGGGTACGCCGGGCCGACCGAGCCGCCGGCGCGCATCCACGGCGACCTGTGGCCCGGCAACGTGCTCTGGGGCCGCCTCCCCGACGGGACGGACGGGGCGTGGCTGATCGACCCGGCGGCGCAGGGCGGACACCGGGAGACGGACCTCGCGACGCTCGCGCTCTTCGGCGGGGCACCCTTCCGGACCGAGATCATCGAGGGGTACCAGCAGGTGGCACCGCTGGCCGAGGGGTGGGCCGAGCGGGTACCCCTGCACCAGCTGCATCTGCTGCTCGTACACACCGCGCTGTTCGGGGCGGCGTACCGGGGCGCCGTACTGTCGGCCGTACGCGCTACCGTCGAGCGGTGAACATTCGCGCGGGGCTGCTGGACCGGCACGGCCGGACCGCCATCGACCTGCGCGTCTCCCTCACCGACCGGTGCAACCTGCGGTGCACCTACTGCATGCCGGCCGAGGGGCTGGACTGGCTGCCCAAGCCGGAGCTGCTGACCGACGCGGAGATCGTGCGGCTGGTCGGCGTGGCGGTGACCCGACTGGGGGTCCGGGAGATCCGGTTCACCGGCGGCGAACCGCTGCTGCGCCGGGGGCTGGTGGAGATCGTCGCGGCCTGCGCGCAGTTCACCCCCCGGCCCGAGCTGTCGCTGACCACCAACGGCATCGGTCTGGCCCGGCTGGCGGCTCCGCTGCGGGCGGCCGGCCTCGACCGGGTCAACGTCTCCCTGGACACGCTCGATCCGGACCGCTTTGAGCAGCTCACCCACCGCCGCCGGCTGCCGGACGTACTCGATGGGCTGGTGGCGGCGGGCAGCGCTGGACTCGGGCCGGTGAAGGTCAACTCGGTACTGATCCGCGGCGCGAACGACGACGAGGCACCGGCGCTGCTGCGCTTCGCCCTGGCCAACGGATACGAGCTGCGCTTCATCGAGCAGATGCCGCTGGACGCCGGGCACACCTGGTCGCGGGAGCGGATGGTCACCGCCGACGAGATCCAGGCCGCGCTCGAGCGCGAGTTCACCCTGCTCCCCGACCCGGCCGAGCGCGGCGGAGCACCGGCCGAAACCTGGCTGGTCCCGACTGCCGGAGAGATCGCCCGGGTGGGGATCATCGCGAGCGTGACCCGACCCTTCTGTGGCGACTGCGACCGGACCCGACTGACCGCCGACGGACAGATCCGCAACTGCCTGTTCAGCCAGGGCGAGACCGACCTGCGCGGGCTGCTGCGCGGCGGGGCGGCCGACGACGAGCTGGCTGACCAGTGGCGCGCGGCGATGTGGGGCAAGCTGCCCGGGCACGGCATCGACGACCCGAGCTTCCTGCAGCCGGCCCGCCCGATGTCGGCGATCGGCGGCTGACGCGTGGCGGTCGTACGCTTCTTCGCTGCTGCCCGGGCGGCTGCCGGTACACCGGCTGCGGAGTACCCGGTGGACTCGGTGGCCGGGCTGCTCACGGTGCTTGCCGACCGGTACGGCGAGCCACTGGCCCGGGTACTGGACCGCTCGTCGTACCTGGTCGACGGGGTGGCCTGTCACGACCGGACGGCACCGCTGCCGGCCGACGCCACCGTGGATGTCCTGCCCCCGTTCGCCGGGGGCTGAGTACCGCAGAGTCAGTGAGGGGGGCCGGTGATAGTCGCGTTCTCGGTGACGCCGCTGGGCGTTGGTGAGCAGGTCGGCGAGGTGGTGGCCGAGGCGGTCCGGGTGGTCCGCGAGTCGGGCCTGCCCAATCGGACCGACGCCATGTTCACCAGCGTCGAAGGCGACTGGGACGAGGTGATGGCGGTCGTCAAGCGCGCCTGCGAAGCGGTCAGCGCCCGGGCACCCCGGGTCAGCCTGGTACTGAAGGCCGACCTGCACCCCGGACACACCGGCCAGCTCACGGCGAAAGTGGAGCGGATCGAGGACTACCTTGCCAGCTCCTGACCGGCGACTGGTGATGTGGGACATCGACCAGACGCTGCTGCGTACCGGTCCGCTGGTGGCCGCCGCGTACGGTGCCGCGTTCACCACCGTCACCGGCCGGCCGTACCAGCACATCCCGACCAGCCTGGCCGGGCGTACCGACCGGCACATCTTCCTGGAAGCGTTCGCGCTCAACGGAGTCGAGGACCCCGAGCGCTACCTGGAGCCGTTCTTCACGGAGTTCGCGACGGAGTTCCACGCCCGCCGGGAGTGGATCGTCGAGCGCGGGTACCTGCTGCCGGGCGTCGGCGCCGTGGTGACCGGACTGGCGGAGCGGGCGCACGTGGTGCAGACGCTGGTCACCGGGAACATCCGGCCGAACGCGGAGACGAAGATCGGCGCGTTCGGGCTGGAGCGCCACATCGACGTGACGGTCGGCGGATACGGCACCGACGACGTGGTACGCCCACCGCTGGTCACCCGGAGCCTGGAGCGCTCGCGCGCCAAGTACGGCGACTTCGCCGAGGTTTTCGTGGTCGGCGACACCATCCACGACATCGAGGCGGCGCTGGTCAACAACGTCACCGCGGTCGGGGTCGCCACCGGACCGGCCGACGTCGCGACGTTGAAGGCGGCCGGCGCGCAGCACGTCTTCGAGACACTCGAGGACGTGGACGAGGTACTGCGCCTGCTCGCCGGCTGACCGGCGCAGCCGCGCCGCCCCAAGCCGCGCCGCCCCGAGCCGCGCCGCCCCAAGAGGAGGGCACGACCCGCGAGGCGTGCGACATCGACACCGACCGACGTGCCAGGATGCCTCGTGGTCTTTGTCGCGGATCTGCACATCCATTCCCGGTACTCCCGTGCGTGCAGCCGTGACCTCAACCTCAGCACGCTCTCCTGGTGGGCCCGGCGCAAGGGCATCACGCTGCTGGGTACCGGCGACTTCACGCACCCGGCCTGGTACGAGCACCTGCGCGAGACGCTGGTACCCGCCGAACCCGG
This sequence comes from uncultured Actinomycetota bacterium, assembly GCA_963850915.1. Lineage (GTDB taxonomy): Bacteria > Actinomycetota > Actinomycetes > Mycobacteriales > Micromonosporaceae > CAVTWH01. The sequence continues at coordinate 987,746 of CAWKND010000010.1, read as the reverse complement.
CCTGTACCAACTGAATCCCGACGCCGACGCGGAAGTCAGCCGGCGGCTGCCCGGCAACGTCTCTACCGCCCCGGTCCGGTTTGCCCTGAGCGTCGAGATCTCCACCATCTACAAGCGCGGCGACCGGACCCGCAAGGTGCACCACCTCGTCTACCAGCCGGATCTGGAGGCGGCCGCCCGGTTCAACACCGCGCTCGGCCGGATCGGCAACCTCGGCTCCGACGGCCGCCCGATCCTCGGGCTGGACTCGCGCGACCTGCTGGAGATCACCCTCGAGGCGAGCCCGGACGCGTTCCTTGTCCCGGCGCACATCTGGACGCCGTGGTTCTCCGCGCTCGGCTCCAAGTCCGGCTTCGACGCCATCGCCGACTGCTACGCCGACCTGGCCGAGCACATCTTCGCGGTGGAGACCGGGCTGTCCAGCGATCCGGAGATGAACTGGCGGGTGTCCACACTGGACGGTTACTCGCTGGTCTCCAACTCCGACGCGCACTCCGCGCCGGCGCTGGCCCGCGAGGCCACCCTGCTGAGCAGCGAGCTGAACTACTTCGCGGTACGCGACGGGCTGCGGGACGGCAGCGGGCTGGCCGGCACCATCGAGTTCTTCCCCGAGGAGGGCAAGTACCACGCCGACGGGCACCGGGCCTGCGGGATCAGCTGGCAGCCCGAACAGACAAAGGCGGCCGGGGGTACCTGCCCGGTGTGCGGCAAACCGCTGACAGTGGGGGTACTGGCCCGGGTGGAGGAGCTGGCCGACCGGCCGGTTGGGCAGCCGGCGCCGCGTGCCAAGCCGGTGACGCACCTGCTCCAGCTGGCTCAGATCGTCGGCGAGATCGAGGGCGTCGGCCCGAAGGCGAAGTCGGTGACCGGCAAGCTGGACGCGCTCGCCGCCGAACTCGGCCCGGAGCTGTCGATCCTGCGGACGGTACCGATCGACGAGCTGACCCGGGTCGGTGGCGAACTGCTCGGCGAGGCGATCGGTCGACTCCGGGCCGGTCGGGTCACCCGGATTCCCGGCTACGACGGCGAGTACGGCGTGATCCGCCTCTTCGAGCCCGGTGAACTGGCCGGCCGCCGGGGCGGCGCGGACGCGCTCTTCGACCTCCCGGTCACCACGCCTGCCACTCCCCGCCGCCGCGCTGTCCCCGCACCCCGGTCAGAGCCGGCTGCGCCCGCCCCGGTCAGCCCGCCGACGCAGAGCGCCACCGGCACGATGGCGCCCAAGCAGCGCAAGCCGGCCGCTACCAAGGCGGCGCCGCCGCCACTGGCCGCCGAGGCTTCGCCGCACGAACCGCTGGAGCCGATGCTCGCCGGGATGGAGGAGGTCGGAACGGGGCTGCTCGACCGGCTGGACGCCATGCAGCGGGTAGCCGCGTCGGCGCCCGGCGGTCCGCTGCTGATCGTGGCCGGCCCGGGTACCGGCAAGACCCGTACCCTCACCCACCGGGTCGCGTACCTCTGCGCCGAGCTGGGCGTGTACCCCGAGGAGTGCCTGGCGATCACGTTCACCCGGCGGGCCGCCGAGGAGCTGCGGCACCGGCTGGCGGCACTGCTCGGCCCGGTCGCCGACGACGTGACGGTCGGTACCTTCCACAGTCTCGGCCTGTCGATCCTGCGCGAGTACCCGACCCGGGTCGGGCTGACCGAGGCGTTCCGGGTCGCCGACGAGGCAGAGCGGCTGGCGGCACTCTCCGCCGCCGGGCTCGCCGAGGGGAACGCGAAGGCGGCGCTGCGCAACGGGCCGGGGGACGTGCCCGGGTACGCCAAGGCGCTGCGTGAGCGCGACCTGGTCGACCTGGACGAGCTGGTCACCCTGCCGGTCGAGCTGCTGCGCGACGATCCGGAGTTGGCGCTGCGGTACCAGGCGCGGTGGGGCTGGATCTTCGTGGACGAGTACCAGGATGTCGACGCGGCCCAGTACGAGCTGCTGCGCCTGCTCTGCCCGAAAGACGGCAACCTGTGCGCGATCGGCGACCCGGACCAGGCGATCTACTCGTTCCGTGGCGCCGACGTCTCCTACTTCCTGCGCTTCGCCCGCGACTTCACCGACGCCCGGCTGGTCCGGCTGACCCGCAACTACCGCTCGTCCGCGCCGATCATCGCGGCGGCGGTACAGGCGATCGCGCCGAGCACGCTGGTACCCGGGCGCCGGCTCGACCCGGCCCGGCTGGATCTCGAAGCGCCGCCGATCGGGCTGTACCCCGCTGCCTCGGTAGCCGACGAAGCCGACTTCGTGGTGCGTACCATCGACGAACTTGTCGGTGGCCTGTCGCACCGCTCGCTCGACTCCGGCCGGGTCGACTCGCGGGCCGCCGCACACCAGGGCCTGAGCTTCGCCGACATCGCCGTGCTGTACCGCACCGACGCCCAGGCAGCCGCCGTGGTGGAGGCGCTGGCCAAGGGGAACGTACCGGTGCAGAAGCGCTCACACGACCGGCTGCGCGACCGCCCCGGCGTCGCCGCTCTCGCCCACGAACTCCGCTTCGCCACTGGAGGCGCGGGCAGCGCCAGTACCCCGGGCAAGGGCGTCCCGCTGACCGAGCGGGTGCGTACCACCGCCCGCCAGCTCGCCGAGCGCCCACCGCTGGACGGCGCGGTCACCGCCGACGACCTGCACCTCGCCGTTGACCTACTGGATCCGCTGGCCCGCCGGTGCGGTACGGACGTGGAGCGTTTCCTCACCGAGGTGGCCACCGGCGCCGAGGTCGACGCGCTGGACCCGCGTGCCCAGGCGGTGACGCTGCTGACCCTGCACGCGGCGAAGGGCCTGGAGTTTCCGGTCGTCTTCCTGATCGGCGTCGAGGACGGGCTGCTCCCGCTGCGCTGGGCCGGGGCGGAGCCGGACGAGGAGCAGGTGGCCGAGGAGCGGCGGCTGTTCTTCGTCGGGCTGACCCGGGCGCAGGACCGGCTGTTCGTGAGCCACGCCCGGCGGCGTACCCGGCACGGGGCCGAGCGGGAGACCGGAGCCTCCCGCTTCCTGCGCGACATCGACCCGGGACTGCTCGAGCGTCGGGGAGACGACACCCCGCGCCGCCCACGCGATCAGCAGCTTCGCCTGCTGTAACCGGAATTGGCGCTTTTCCGTGAGGTGAGCCGGTCGGCACCACACGCTACCGTGTGCGGGTATCCCCCAAGATTGCCGGAGGCAACTCGATGGCGAACTACCCCCCGCCCGGTCAGGCCCACCCTGACCAGCCGAGCGACCCGTGGCAGGGTGCTTCGCCGTGGGGCGGCGAGCCCGATCCCGGACCCTACGGCCAGCCGTCCGGCTACATCGGCGAGCAGTACTCGCCGGCGCCCGTTGGCTATCCGGCACAGGTGGCGCCGCCGGTGTGGGGTCCGCCGGAGCCGGTGAAGCAGGGCCTGTCCGCCGTGGCGATCGCGCTGCTCACGGCGCTCGCGGTGGTCGTCCTCGGCGGTTCGATCCTCGGGGTGTACGAGTTCAGCGGCAAGGACAAGACGCCCACCGCCGGCCAGTCGACCGGTACCGCCGGCGTCGGCTCCAGCAGCCCCACTCCGGCCCGCAGCACAGCCAGTCCGACCCCGAGTGAGCAGGACTTCACCACCGCGAAGGTCGGCCAGTGCCTGCAGAACCGGGGTACCGACACCGCCCCCGAACTGCACATCGTCAAGTGCGCGCCGGGCACGTACCAGCTGCTGAAACGCTTCGAGGACACCGTTGACGAGAACAAGTGCGCCGGTACCAACGGGCTGACCGCGAGCTACCACTACGGGTACGGCGACACCAAGATCGTCTACTGCCTGAAGAAGCTCAGCTAGCCCGCTCTACGCGCGTCTACCCGGAACACTAGATAGCCCTAGATTCGCCACGACACTCCACTGTCTACGGATATCTAGCTGATCCGCTAGACGAGCCGATACGGTGCGAGACGTGGACCCGGTACGCAACCCGTACGCCCCCGGCGCCGGCCAGCGCCCACCCGAGCTGGCCGGCCGGGACAAGGAGCTGGACGTCTTCGACGTGGTGCTCGAACGGGTACCCCGGGGCCGCCCCGAGCGCAGTCTGGTCCTCACCGGGCTGCGCGGGGTCGGCAAGACGGTACTGCTCAACACGCTGCGCTCGCAGGCGATCGGGCGGCGCTGGGGTACCGGGAAGATCGAGGCCCGTACCGACCAGCCGCTGCGCCGCCCACTCGCCGCGGCACTGCACATGGCGCTGCGTGAACTGGCCCCGCAGCACCGCGCGCCGGACCGGGTCGACGCCGTACTCGGTGTGCTGAAGGCCTTCGCCCTGCGCTCGAACGCCGAAGGCGGCTCCCGCAGTGCCGCGGCGAAGCTGCGCGACCGCTGGCAGCCGGGCATCGACGTACCCGCCGCCACCGGCCGGGCCGACTCCGGTGACATCGAGATCGACCTGGTGGAGCTGTTCACCGACGCGGCCGGACTGGCCACCGACGTGGGTACCGGCATCGCCCTGTTCATCGACGAGATGCAGGACCTGGCGCCGGAGGACGTATCGGCGCTCTGCGCGGCCTGCCACGAACTGTCCCAGACCGGAGCGCCGCTGATCGTGGTCGGCGCCGGGCTGCCCCACCTGCCGGCCACGCTCAGCGCCGCCAAGTCCTACTCCGAGCGGCTCTTCCGCTACCAGCGCATCGACCGGCTCGACCGGCTCGCCGCCGACCAGGCACTGTGCGCCCCGGCCGCCCGGGAGGGGGTGGAGTTCGAGGCGAAGGCGCTGGACGCGCTGTACGAGTGCAGTGGCGGATACCCGTACTTCATCCAGGCGTACGGCAAGGCGACCTGGGACCACGCCCCGCGTACCCCCGTCACCGCGGCCGATGTGGCGGTCGCCGCGCCGGAGGCGGAGGCCGAGCTGGCGGTGGGCTTCTTCGGCTCCCGGTACGAGCGCGCCACCCCGGCCGAGCGCGAGTACATGCGCGCGATGGCGGCACTGGCCAGCGAAGACAGCGAGGCGGTGGCGACCGCGGAGGTGGCGCGCGCCCTGGAGCGGCGGCCGGCCTCGCTCTCGCCGGCCCGGGACGCGCTGATCAAGAAGGGGCTGATCTACTCCGGCGAGCGGGGCACGGTCGCCTTCACGGTCCCGCACTTCGGCCGCTACCTGCGTACCCAGCCGGCGTGAGGGCCGCCCGGGGAAAGCGGTGAAGATCCCGGGTTCGGCCGGTTAGCGCGCTCGAATCGGGGTAAGACAGGGGCATGAAACCGGTCCGTCGGGTTGCCCGCGCCCTGATGAGTGGGCTGTTCGTGATCTCGGGTGCAAAGGCGATCCGCCGCCCCGACCAGCTCGCCGTCCCGGCCGCCAGGATCACCGAACGGCTCGCGCCGCACATCGCCAAGATGCACCCGGCGCTGCCGACCGAGGCTCGGACGCTGGTCCGGATCAACGGCGCGGCACAGATCGCCGGCGGGGTCATGCTCAACACCCGGCTGCACCGGCCGGCCGCCGTGTTGCTGGCCGGTTCGATGATCCCGACCACGATCGCCGGACATGCCTTCTGGAGCATCGACGACCCGACCCAGCGGGCAGCGCAGCGGACCCAGTTCCTGAAGAACCTGTCAATCTTCGGCGGCCTGCTGCTCGCCGCGGTGGACACGCAGGGTGAGCCGGGCGTCGGTTGGCGTACCCGGCACGCGATTGCCGAAGCTAACAAGTCCGTACATCGCGGTGCGAAGACCACGAAAGCCAAGACCCGTCTGGCGGTACGCGCGGCCAATGTCGGAAGGCATCTCCCGGGCTGAGTACAGGCTCAGTTCAGGTAACTGTGAGGCGCCCCTGAGCTGGGGCTATTAGTGTCCAATGTGAACTACATCAAATTGGTCAGGTCCCCGTAACCCGCAAGAAATGTCTCTAAGCAGTGTGGGATCAGACACGTTCGGATAACGCAGGAGGTAGGTGGCCGGGCTCCCTGTCTAGGCTCAATTCAGGACCAGAGCGGACTTTCAAATCGATGCGGGGGTACTCGCGATGACGGCGACCGTCGATGGACGGCCGCACCGCTCCACCGTCCATCGAGTGCACAACTTGGTAGAGACACGTCGGATTGATCGTTGGACACTCGTCCGCATCGGCACCGTCGCCGTTGCCGTGTTGGCCGCCCACTGGGCGATCCACCGCTACGGGCGCTTCTACAACTTCTTCGACATGAACATCTACCACGGCGCGATGGTGTGGTGGACCGAGGGCGGCAACCTGTACGACTACGTGTCCCCGGGCACAACCCTGGGCTTCACCTACCCGCCGTTCGCCGCGCTCGTGATGTCGCCGATGGCGCTGCTCCCCGAGCTCTCCGCCGGGTTCGTCAACACCGCCCTCAGCGTCGCCGCTTTGGCCATCCTGCTCACCTGGCTGCTCGTACCGGTCGCCGACCGGTACGGCTGGCCGCGCTGGTTCGTCATCGCGGTGGCGGTCCCGATGGCGCTGGCCACCGAGCCGATGCGGGAGAGCATCGGTTTCGGGCAGATCAACATTCTGCTCGGCGCGCTGATCTACGCCGACATGGTGGCGCTGCGGCACCGCTCCCGGATCGCCGCCGGGCTGGCCCGGGCCCGCCGTGGCGGCCCCCTCGTCGCCCTCTGGGGCAGCGGCGCGCTGGCCGGCGTCGGCGTCGGGCTGGCCACCGCGATCAAGCTGACCCCGGCACTGTTCATCGGATACTTCCTGATCACCCGGCAGTGGCGGGCGGCGGTCACCTCGGTGGCCACCACGATCGGCGTGACGCTGGGCGCCTGGGTGGTCGCCGGATCGGCCTCCACCCAGTACTTCACCAGCGTCGTCTTCGACACCAGCCGGGTCGGCGAGACCGACGCGACCGCCAACCAGTCGCTGGCCGGCATCCTGGCCCGCCTCTACAACTCGCAGACCACGCCGACCCTGATGTGGCTGGCCTTCGCGCTGGTCATCCTCGCGGTCGGGATGTCCCGGGCAGCGAACGCGCACCGCGAGGGCGACGAGCTGGTGGCGTTCACGCTGATCGGACTCACCGCCAACGCGGTCTGCCCGATCTCCTGGTCACACCATCTGGTCTTCGTCGTGCCCGCGATCGTTGTGCTGCTCGATTCGGCGTTGCGCCGGCGGAGTGCGGCAACCGCGCTGGCCACCCGGGGACGCTTCGCGCGTACCCCAGCGGGCATCCCGGCCCTGGCCGGGCTCGGCCGGCTGACACTGGGCATCGGCGTCTACTGGCTCTTCGTCTGCTCGCCCATCTGGCGCTACGAGCACAAGCTGCAGGACGGTGTCTCACACAACGCGGACGGGTGGATCGGGGTACTCGGCGAGAACTCGCTGGGCCTGGTGATCATCGCGCTCGTCTTCCTGCTGCCGGTACGCACCGGTGCCGAGCCGGCGTTCTACCCCGAGCCGGAGCTGTCCCGCCGCCGCGCCGCACTCCAGGTCGTCCAGCGCTGAAGCTGGCCTGCGCCAACAGACCGACCAGGTCAGGCCGAGTTGACCCACTCGTCGGTACCGTCCGCGAAGACCTGCCGCTTCCACACCGGCAGCTGCGCCTTCACCTCGTCGACGAGGCGTGCGCAGGCAGCGAAGGCGGCTGCCCGGTGCGCTGAGGAGACGGCGGCCACCAGTGCCACGTCGCCGACCCGCAGCGCGCCGATCCGGTGCGACACAGCCACCGCGTAGATCTCCGGATCGGCGGCGATCTCCACGGCCACCGCGCGTAGTACCGACTGGGCCGACGGGTGCGACTCGTACTCCAGCAGGGTCACGCCCCGCCCGTCGTCGTGGTCGCGCACCACGCCCTGGAAGGTGACCACCGCACCGGCGGCCGGCATCGCCACCGCCTTCTCGTGCATGGCGAGGTCGAGTGGCTCCTCGGTGACCGCGACCAGCATCAGCTGCCAGCCGATCCGGCCGGCAGCGCCAGCAGCTCCACCAGGTCGCCCGCGGCGGCTCCGTCACCGGGTGGGATCACCGCGAAGCCGGTCGCCCGGGCAAGTCCACGCAGCATCGCCGAGCCCACGTGGCGTACTGGCACGGCGGCGCCGGACCCGTCCAGTGCCACGAGCGCCAGGTGGGTGTACTCGCCGCGCCCCGGTACCGGCTCCGCCAGGGGTACCCGCCGCAGCATCGGAGCAGGCCGGCCACGCAGGCCGTCGAGCGCCGGCGCGACCAGCGACGCGAGTGCCACGATCGCCGACTGGGGGTTGCCCGGCAGCCCGGCTACCAGTGCCGTTCCGCCGTCCGGGCGTGGGCAGCGGGCCAGCAACATGGGGAACCCGGGGCGGACCGCGACGGTGTTCACCACGTACTCGGCACCGAGCCGGGCCAAAGCCGGGTGCAGGTGGTCGACCGGCCCGTTCATCGTCCCGCCGGTGGTACAGATCAGCTCCACGCCGGTGGCGAGCGCGTCCTGGAGCGCGGTGACGTGCGCTTCCAGGGTGTCCTGTACCGGCCCGACCGGAGACGCGCAGCGGGTACCGAGCCGGGTCAGCCAGGCCGGTACCTGTGGGCCGAGCGAGTCGCGTACCCGCCCGCCGGCCGGTAGCCCCTCGCTGAGCAGTTCGTCCCCGAAGACCAGCACAGCTGCCCGTGGTGGCCGACGGACCACGAGCGTGTCGTACCCGCACGCGGCAGCTAGCCCGATCACCCCGGGGGAGACCGGCGTACCCGCGGGCAGCAGCTGCTCGCCACGGGTGCACTCCTCGCCGGGTACCCGCCACTCCCGCTCGGGGCGTGGCGTACCGGTGACCCGCCCGTCGACCGTCTGCGAGTGCTCGACCCGGACGATCACGTCGGTGTGCTCGGGCACCATCGCGCCGGTGGCGATCTCCACGCAGGTACCGTCCGCGCCCAGCGGAGCGGCCGGCGAGCCGGCGAGGATCCGGCCGACGATCCGCCACGGTCCCCGGCCACGCGCGGCGAACCCGTCAACGCTCGAGGTCGGGAACGCCGGCAGGTCCACCAGCGCGACGAGCGGCTCGGCCAGGGTCGCGCCGTCGCAGTCGGCCAGCGGCAGCGCGACCGGTGCGGGTGCCGCGGCCAGTCCGGCGGCGTACACCTCGTCGCGCGCGGTGGCCCAGGCGACCGGGAGTGCCGTGCCGGTTTCGGTGGAAACGCTCACCGGCTGAGCCTACGCGGGCGCCGCCGGATGATCGCCGCCACGCAACTGTTCGACGGCGTGAACCAGGATCGGGGCCAGGACGGCGAGCCCGTCCTTCGCGCCGCCGGTCGAGCCCGGCAGGTTCACGACGAGGGTACGCCCGGCCACGCCGGCCAGCCCCCGGGAGAGCGCCGAGGTGGGTACCCGCTCCCGGCTGTACGCCCGCAGCGCCTCGGCGATTCCGGGGATCTCGTAGTCGAGTACCCCCCGGGTCTGCTCGGGGGTGCGGTCGGTCGGCGTGATCCCGGTACCCCCACTGGTCAGTACCGCGTCCACCCCGTCCCCGACAGCGGCCCGCAGGGCGAGCCCGAGTGGCTCCCCGTCCGGTACCACGATGGGGTCCGGGCACTCACACCCGAGCTGCCGCAGCCCCGCGACCAGCAGCGGCCCGCTCGTGTCGGGGTATACCCCGGCCGCGGCCCGGTTGGAGGCGACGATCACCCGCGCCCGGATCACGGCCGGTCCGCCGGCCGCTCCCACAGCCCGGTCTTGCCGCCCTCTTTGCGCAGCACCCGGATCCGCTCCAGGCTGGCGGCCGGGTCGACCGCCTTGACCATGTCGATGAGCGCGAGTCCGGCGGCGGCCACCGCGGTAAGGGCCTCCATCTCGACCCCGGTCCGGTCGGCGGTACGGGTGGCCACCTCGATCTGTACCTCGGTGTCGCCGAGGGTGAGGTCGACGGTCACCCCGTGCAGCGCGATCGGGTGGCAGAGCGGGATCAGGTCGGGGGTGTGTTTGGCGCCCATGATGCCGGCCAGCCGCGCGACCGCGAGCGCATCCCCTTTGGGCAGCCCGCCGCCGCGCAGCAGAGCGATCACCTCGGCAGTGGTGCGTACCTCGCCGGCGGCAACGGCTCGGCGCGCGCTCACCGGCTTCTCGGTGACGTCGACCATGCGGGCCGCGCCCTGCTCGTCGACGTGGGTAAGGCGGGTGTTCACGAATTGCAGCTTACGTCGGGGGGCGCATCGCACGTGCTGTGCGTACTTTAGAAAGGGGGGCTCCTCTTCGGAGGAGGGAGGCGCTATGTTCGGGGCCACACGAGCAATTTGCGCTGTCTGCCGGGCGGAATCGGGATACTCCACCGCCAAGGGAACATTTACCGCAGATCTTAGCGACGTCTCGAAATCTAATCGTCACCGCTGGTGATAAACCATGCCCGTGTGCGCTCATGATGACATACCAGTACAAAATGGTTAGGTGTTTATTCGCGAATCGGTTTAACGTTTGGGTCACTTCCCCAATCGCGAAGCCAATTCGGAGGCACCAATGCGTACTATCGCCCGCGGTAACGACTGGACGCGTGGTAATGACTGGACGCGCGGCAACGACTGGACGCGTGGTAATGACTGGACGCGCGGCAACGACTGGACCCGCTGAGGCAGCCCCCGGAGCCTGGCCTCAGTCGAGCGCGGCTCCGGTCGCCCCTGCACAGCTCGGCTGCGAGCCTGGTTCGCCGGTAGTTCGGTGACATAGGCTGTCGACCGTTACCAGAGGAATCCCAACTCTGAGGCGGTCGCGTGCCGGAGACCGGAACGAGGGGCGTGAACCGACGGCTGTGGTGCATAGTCGTGGGCTTGTCGCTCGTTGCCCTGGCATCGTTGATCATCGCGGTCAGTCAACTGCTCCACACCGGGGTTGGCCGCACCCAACTTCTCCGTGCGGCCGTCATCGCGGTCACCATGGTGGTCGCGCTGAAACTCGCCGTCCGGGTACGAATCCGGTCACAGACGCACTCCATCTCCGCTTCCGACGCGGCGGTGTTCCTTGGCGTCGGCTTTGTCTGGTGGCCGCTGCTGCTCCTCGCGGTCGCGGTCGGCACGCTGGTCGCGTTCATCCGCCTGCCGCTCATCAAGCTCACCGCCAACACGGCGCGCCTCGTGCTCGTCGCGGGGGCTGGCATACTCGCCGGCGGCTTCGTGACGACACCATTCCAGGGTCGCTGGTCCGACCTGCCCCGGATGGCGCTCGCCGGAGTCGCCGTCCTGGTCACCGACGAGGTCGTCGGGATCGGGATCATCGCTGTCGCCTCGGGTACCTCCTTCGCGGAGCGGCTGCGCAGCAACTGGGACATCCGGCTCGGTACCGACGTCGCCCGACTCGGGCTCGCCATCATCGCGATCTACCTGCTCGGCTACCAGCCGGCACTGGCAGCTGGCGTACCGATCAGCATGTTCGGCCTCTACCTCGTCTCCCGGCAGCGCCTGCGCGCCCGCGAGGAGCGGGAGGCCTGGCGGGAACTCGCCCGCAGTACCAACGACTTCTCGGCCGTCGACGTGACCGCCGTACTGGGCGCGGCCGTCCTCCGCGCTGCCCGGCTGTTCTCCGCGGACGAGGCGGAGGTCGAGGTGGCCGGCGCCGCCGGACCCCGGCGGCTGGTCCGTGGCAACGACAAGGGCGTGCACTTCGACGGGGTACCCGAGGCCGCGCCGGCCACACCCGGACCCACCATCACCATCGCCTTGGAGAGTCGCGAGGGCCTCGCTGACGTCGGCGAACTGCGGCTGCGGTTCCTTGGCCGGGTGGCGCTCAGCGAGCGGGAGAACTACCGGCTGCGCAGCTTCGCCGCCGCGCTCGCCACCGCCGTACGCAACGCGAGCGTGCACGGGCAGACGGTCGAACTGAGCCAGAGCAACGAGCACGCGGCGACCCACGACCAGTTGACCGGGTTGGCCAACCGGCGGCACCTGGAAGAGCGGGGGCAGCAGGCGCTCGACTCGCCGGACGCCGGCATGCTGGCGCTGCTCGTCATCGACCTGGACCACTTCAAAGAGATCAACGACGCGCTCGGGCACGCCGCGGGCGACCGGGTACTCGCCGAGGTGGCGCTGCGACTCGCGGCCGCCGCCTCGGACGGCGACCTGGTGGCCCGGCTGGGCGGGGACGAGTTCGCGGTACTCATCGGCGGGCTGGGCGCGCCGGCACTGGCGGTACCCCGGGCGCGGATGGTACTCGCGGCGCTCGGCGAGCCGATGGTGATCGAGGGCATGCGGCTCGGCCTGCGGGCCAGTGCCGGGGTGGCCGTGGCGCCCACCACCGACGGGATCCGCGAACTGCTCCGCCGCGCCGATCTGGCGATGTACCACGCCAAGCGCTCCGGACAGGGCGTCGCCCTCTACTCCGACGGGATGGACGTCAGCAACACCGAACAACTCCAGCTCAACGCCGAACTGCCCCGGGCCATCGCCGAACACGAGTTCACCCTGGAGTTCCAGCCGGTGGTCGACCTGGGTACCGGTGAGGTCGTCTCGGCCGAGGCGCTTGCCCGCTGGCGGCATCCACGCCAGGGTGATCTCAGCCCGGCCCGGTTCATCGAATCCGTCGAGCGCTCCACCCACCTGCAGGCCTTCTCCGCGGCCGTCCTCGACGAGGCGCTCACCGCCGTCGCCACCTGGCGCGCGGCCGGCTGGAACTTCCCGGTCGCGGTCAACGTCTCGCCGCGCAGCATCCTCAACCCGGACTTCCCGGAGTTCGTCCGCGGCCACCTGATCAAGGCGCAGGTACCCGCCGAAGCACTGATCATCGAGATCACCGAGTCGGTCACCCTCTCCCAACTCGAAGTCGTCGACGAGGTACTGCGCCGCCTCGGCGAACTGGGCGTCCGGCTGGCCCTGGACGACTTCGGTACCGGCTACAGCTCGCTGGCCACACTCGCCCGGGTACCGGTCCACGAGTTGAAGATCGACCGGGCGTTCGTCTCGCAAATGGAGTCCGGTACCGAGGGCGCGGTGGTACGCGGCACCATCGAACTCGGCCGCAGCCTGAACATGCTCGTAGTCGCCGAAGGCGTGGAGAACGAGGAGCAGCGCCGGCAACTCTGGGAGCTGGGCTGCCCGGCCGGGCAGGGGCACCTGTTCGCCCGCTCGCTCTCCCTGCCCCGGCTGCTCGCCGCGCTGCACCGGGGGTACGCCGGCCGGCCCGGCGCACTCGCCGCCGCCCTACACGAGGAGGGCGCCGTGATCCGGCTGCCGCAGCGGCGTACCGGCTTCCAGCGCCGCGACGACACCGGCTGACCAGCGGCCCGGTCACCCGATGCCGGCTTCGTGCGGCAGACTGGGCAGGTGCTGACCCGGATCGACCGCGCGGCCGGCGGCTGCGCCGTCGACATCGGCCTGTATGCGATCTCTGCTGCGTTTGCCTTGGTGACCGGGGCGACCGCCACTCTCCTCCCGCATGAGTTCTGGGGTTGGACCGCTGCGGGTTACTACGTGGCCGTCGCGGTGATCACGCTGCTCTGGCTGATCCGCCAGCCGCGCATTCTCACTACCCCAATCCGCGCCTGGCTCGCGCTGCTCGCGTTCGTCGGTGCCGCGCTGGTTCCGCTGGTGATCGAGGCGGTACAGCGGGCGCACGGGATGGCCGGGCGGGCGCAGGAGGAGGTCGTCGTCGTCGAGCACGGCGGGGACCGGCTGCTGCACACCGGAACGCCGTACCTGAGCCACGACGCCATCGCCGCACTGCCAGCCGACGAACGGCTCCTCGGCTACCTGCCGTACCAGCCGGGCATGGCGCTCTTCGGGCTGCCCCGGGCACTCGCCGGCGATGCCTGGTGGACCGATGCCCGGGTCTGGTTCGCACTCGTCACCATGCTCGCCGTCGGCTGGGCACTGAAGCTGCTCCGGGACGCGGGCGTGGCCGACCCGGCACTGATCCGGGCCTTCCAGGCGGTACTCGTCGTGCCGCTGGGTACCCTCGCGCTCGCGGTGGGCGGGGACGACCTGCCGGTACTCGCGCTCTGCCTGCTCGCCCTCGCGTACGCCGCGACCGGACGGGACACCGCCGCCGGCGTGGTCGTCGGGATCGCCGGCGCACTCAAACTCTTCGCCTGGCCGGTCGCGCTGGTCCTGGTCGCGCTCGCGCTGACCCGCCGGCACGGCATCCGGACAGCGCTCGGCGCGCTCGGCATCCCGGTCCTGGTACTGATCCCGCCCGCCCTGGTCAACCCGGACGCGTTCGTGGAGAACGTGATCCGCTTCCCGCTCGGGCACGGTCTGGTGGGCAGCCCGGCCGCCAGCAACTTCCCCGGTCACCTGATCGCGCTCTGGCTGCCCGGCGGCTCGGCCATCGCCGCCGGCCTGCTGCTGATTGCCGGGCTGGCGATCGGCATCTGGCTGTGGCGGCGACGGCTGCGCGACGCCGGCGATGCCGCGCTGGTCTGCGCCGTCGGGCTACTCGCGGCCACGCTGCTGATGCCGTCTTCGCGCTTCGGGTACCTGCTCTACCCGGTCGCCTTCGCCGTGTGGGTACCCGCGCTGCGCCCACCCGCGCCGGTGGACCCGCCGCCCGAGCCGGAGTTGGCGGAGCAGACACTGGGGGCGTGAGCCCGTATTTCCGGGACCGTGCCGAGGCTGGCGCCCAGCTGGCCGCGCTCGTGGTAGGGCGTGGGTACCCGGCGCCGGTGGTACTCGGGCTGGTGCGGGGCGGGGTACCGGTCGCCGCGCCGATAGCTCGGGCGCTCGGGGTGGCACTGGACGTGCTGGTGGTACGCAAGCTCGGTGTCCCGTGGCTGCCCGAGGTGGCCTTCGGCGCGCTGGGCCCGGGCGGCGTACGGGTGCTCAACGCACAGATCGCCGACCGGCTGGAGCCGACCGAGATCGCCGAGGTCACCGAGGCGGAGACGGCCGAGCTGATCCGCCGCGAGCGGCTCTACCGGCCCGGCCGGCCGGCGCCGTCGCTCGCCGGGCACACCGCGCTGCTGGTCGATGACGGGCTGGCCACCGGCGCCACCGCGCGGGCTGCCGTCCGGATCGCCGGCGATCTCGGCGCCACCCGGGTGGTGGTGGCCGTGCCGGTGGGCTCGCCTGCCGCCGTGGAGCGGGTGGCGCGCGCGGCGGAGGTGCTGTGCCCGCTGGTACCCCCGGATTTTGCTGCTGTGAGCCGTTATTACGATCACTTTCCGCAGGTCAGCGACGCTGAAGTGGCGGATGCGCTGGCCATCTTCCGGTAATTCGGGTTGCCGCCCGGCCGCCGACGCGGCAGGCTGGATCCCGCCTGTCCCCGACCGAGGAGCGCCCCGACCGATGCTGTGAGCCACCGCTTTCGCTGATCTTTCCCGCGCACGCGAGCCGATCTCGGCGTGCGCCCCGCGAAGCGTGTGGAGGTGGGGCCTGTGCTACAAGCAATTGATCTTGGTACCGACTTCGACGGCGACCCGCTGTTCGAAGGCGTCTCGTTCACCCTGTCCGGCACCGAGCGCGTCGGGCTCGTCGGCCCCAACGGCGTCGGCAAGTCCACGCTGCTGCGCTGCCTCGTCGGCGCGCAGCGCCCGCGCCACGGGCACGTACGCCTCGGCCCGGGTACCCGCGTCGGCTGGTACGCCCAGCAGGTCCCCGACCCGTCGGCCACCGTCGCCTCGCTGCTCGCCGCCGCGCCCGGCCCGCTGGCAGCGCTCTCCCGGGAACTGACGGCTTTCGATCTCAGTGATCCGGCGCAGCTGGACGGTTACGCGGCTACCCAGGAGCGCTTCGCGCAGCAGGGCGGCTGGGCCTACCAGGCCCGGGTGGACGCTGTCCTGGCCCGGCTCGAAGTGGATCAGCTGCCCCGGGACGCGCCGCTCGGCCGGCTCTCGGGTGGCGAACAGGCCCGGGTGATGCTGGCCCAGGTACTGCTCGGCGAGCCGACCGTACTGGTCCTCGACGAGCCGACCAACCACCTGGACGCCGACGGGACGGCTTGGCTCGGCGACTACCTGGCCGACTTCCCGGGTGCGCTGCTCGTCGTCACGCACGACCGGGCGTTCCTCGACACGTTCGCCAACCGGATCTTCGAACTCGACGGCATCCACGACGAGCCGCAGGTGTACGAGGGCAACTACACCGCGTACCGGGCCGAGAAGCAGCACCGTTGGGAGCGGCTGCTGCTCGACTACGAGGCGCAGGAGAAGATGCGGCGGCGGCTCGCCGAGGACATCGAGAACACCAAGGACCACGCGCTGTCGGTGGAGCTGACGGTCCGTAGCGGCGCCGCCGCGCCGCACCTGCGGCGGATCGCGAAGAAGGTGGCGAAGAAGGCGAAGGTACGCGAGCGTCGGCTGGCCCGGCAGATGCAGGCGATCTCCTGGCTGGCCGAGCCGGCCACCCGGCCACGGCTCACGCTCGCCTTCGATCCGGTGGTACCCGACGGCGAGCTGGTCATCAAGGTCGCCGATCTGGTGGTCGGGCAGCGGCTGCGGGTACCGGAGCTGTCGGTGTGCGCGGGTGACCGGGTACTCATCACCGGCCGCAACGGTGCCGGCAAGACCACGCTGCTGCGCGCCCTCGCCTCCCCTTCGTCGTCCGTTGCCGTGTCTCCGGAGGCGCCGGTGGCGCTGTTGCCGCAGACGCATGACCTGCTGCGGCTGTCCACTTCGGTACTCGACTACTTCCGTTCGCAGGTACCGATGTACGTCGACGAGGCGAGTGACACGCTGCTCGGGTACCTCTTCGACGAGGATCAGCAGGCCCAGCCGCTGCGTACCCTCTCCGCCGGGGAGCTGCGCCGGCTGCTGCTGGCCACCATGGTCAACAGTGGCGCGCCGGTACTGCTACTCGACGAGCCGACGAACTACCTCGACTTCGACGCGCTCGACGTGGTGGAGGAGGCGCTCCGCGAGTTCCGGGGCACGGTGGTGATGGTGACGCACGACCGGTACTTCGCCGAGTCCGTCGGGTACACCCGCTGGTGGTCGGTGTCGGACGGCATGGTGCTCTCCCACGCGCCCATCGCGCATGACCGAATGTGATCATGGAGTTGGAGCTGTTATTCCTTGCCGGATAACAACTCCAACTCCATGATCAGCTGACGCGGGCTAGTTGATTGCCATGTCGATGAAGCGGGACAGGTGCAGCTGCGCGGCCACGGTCACCGTGTCGGTCGGGCCGTTGCGGTGCTTGGCGACGATGAAGTCGGCCTCACCAGCACGCGGCGACTCCTTGTCGTAGTAGTCGTCGCGATGCAAAAGTATGACAACGTCCGCATCCTGTTCAATTGACCCACTCTCGCGCAAATCGGACAGTTGGGGTCGCTTGTCGGTGCGCTGTTCGGGGCCGCGGTTGAGCTGACTGACCGCGATGACCGGGCAGTCGACCTCCTTGGCGAGCAGCTTCAGGCCACGCGACAACTCGGCGACCTCCTGCTGCCGGCTCTCCACCCGCTTCGGCGAGCTCATCAGCTGCAGGTAGTCGACCACGATCAACTTGAGGTCGTTGCGCTGCTTGAGGCGGCGGGCCTTGGCCCGGATCTCCATCAGCGTCATGTTCGGGGTGTCGTCGACGAAGAGCGGCGCTTCGCTGATCTCGCCCATCCGGCGGGCCAGCTTGGTCCAGTCGTCGTCGGAGAGCTGGCCGGAGCGCAGTACGTGCAGGGGTACCCGCGCCTCGGCGGAGAGCAGTCGCATGACGATCTCGACCTTGCTCATCTCCAGCGAGAAGATCGCACTGGCCAAGTTGTGGCGTACCGACGCAGAGCGGGCAAAATCCATTGCCGCGGTGCTGTTGTGGGTGGGGATCATCGAGCGCCCGGCGAGGTAGAGGTGCTGGGCATTGTCGACCGACACGCACTTGACCGGCCGGCTGGCGACCGGACGCACGTCGACCACGAACCGCTTGTCACTGCGGACAGTGCTTGCGGTGCGTCGCCTTTCCTTGTGCAGCAACCGCTTGCGCTCCAGCCGGAAGACTTCGTCATCGGTGGAGAAGTTCAGGGTGTACGCGATCGAACTCGCCGGCGTGTGCCCGCGTACCGCCTTCATCGTCACGGTGCACCGGTAGCCCAGACTGACGACGAGCTCGTAGACATCGTCGGCCAGCTTCTTCGATGTCGAGCAGTACTGCACATTGCCCGCCGGAGCCACCGTGCCGTCGGTGTCCAGCAGGCCGGCCAGCAGCTCCCGCCGTTGTGCCTGCGAAGCACGCAGGTATGCCGCCGGGATGTGCTTGTCGCCGAGTACGCCGACCTCGCGCAGCAGCCCGGTGAACGACCCGAACCGGTGATGGCATTCGGCGCACCGGATCGAGCCGTCGGCGGTAGCCGCAGTGACCCGGCCGCAGTGTGCACACGCTTGGGCAGTCCGCGCCAGCGCGGTGGAGGCCGGCCGGCGACCGCAGCTACGCCCGCAGGTGAGCACGCTCGATGCGCGAGGCTGAAATGACGCACCGCAGACCACGCAGAGCCGGGGAGCGAGCGGCTCGGGTTGGGGCAGCACGATCGTGTAGACCAGCGGGCCGCTCTGGCGCACGGTGTAGCCGTCGGCCTCGACATGGAGGATCAGTTCCGGGTCGGCGGTGGTGAACCGGGCGGCCGCCGAGTGGCCGTCGCCCAGCCAGAGTCCGAGGGTGTATGCCGGGATCAGCAGCTTCCGCTCCGGCAGTTGCAGGGCACCGGCGTTGGCGACCGAGTGGTTGAGCCGGCGATCGGCGGTCGGTGCGCGCAGGGTTTCGCGCATCTCTTCGGTCGTGCAGACCTGTGCCGGCAGGCCGGAGCGGCGCGCGCGGCGGGTCTGGGTCAGCCACCGGTGCTCGCCGTCGGCCACGATCACGCTGCCGTCGGAGAACTCGACCTCGTAGCAGGGCCGCTCGTGCATCACCTCACTAGTCGCGGTGACCAGGGTCGGCTGGCCGTCGCCGTCGAGCAGCAGGTCACCGACCTGGACGGCGCTCATCGTGGTCCAGCCGTCGGGCGTCGGCAGCGGGGTGTCCAGGGCCAGTGCCTTGCCCAGACCAGGCCTACCGGCCACGATGATGAGTTGGCCGGGGTGCAGGCCGTTGAGTAGCCGGTCGAGGTCGCTGAAACCGGTCGGGATGCCGGTCATCACGCCACCCGAGGCGCCTACCGCTTCGATCTCGTCGAGCGTGGGCTGCAGCAGCTCGGAGAGGATCGCGAAGTCCTCGCTGACCCGGCGCTCCGTGATGTCGTAGACCGCCTGTTGAGCCAGGTCGACCACGTCGTCGACGTCACGGCCGCCGCCCGCCGCGCTGCCGTAGCCGAGCTGGACGATGCGGGTACCGGCCTCGATGAGGCGGCGCAGTACCGCCCGTTCGCCCACGATCTTGGCGTAGTAGGCGGCGTTGGCGGCGGTGGGCACGCTGGCGATCAGCGTGTGCAGGTAGGGAGCGCCGCCGATGCGCCCCAGGTCACCGGCGTCGGAGAGGGAGGCGGCCACGGTGATCGCGTCGGCCGGCTCGCCGCGGCCGTAGAGATCGAGTACCGCGTCGAAGATGGTGGCGTGGGCCGGCCGGTAGAAGTCGTTCGGGCGCAGCAGTTCGACCACGTCGGCGATGGCGTCCTTGGACAGCATCATGCCGCCGAGCACGCTCTGCTCGGCCGCGACGTCCTGTGGCGGCGACCGGTCGAACTGGGCGTCGGCCGGCCGTGACTCCGGCGCGCGCGGCGAGTCGGTGTTGCTGTTGCTGTTGCTTGCCACGGGAGTCGCCGGGGCGCTGCGGGCCGGGTTCGCGTGGTTGGGTACGGGCCGGGTCGCCGGTGGTGGAGAGGAGCGGCCGTACGTCGTCGCCGATGGACACCTGTACTCCCCCCATCATTCGTACACCTGTCGGATTCAGTTGTACCAGGAATGCGACAGTCCCACCGGCATCCCCCCGGAGCCGGCCGCACCGCAGTCCCCACCACTGAACTTCTCCAGCGCAGAAAGGGAACGATACGAACGGCCGGCCGGCACTACAAACGGGCCGGTGGACAACCTCGGGACAACCTGTGGATGAACCCCGGCCAGCCTGTGCGAAGCCCTGTGCACAGGCTGTGGACAACTACTGGGGATGGCCAGGCGCCACGCCTGTGACCTGGTGCTATCGAGTACACAGGGTGTGGGACAAGAAAGTTGGCCAGCGTGTCGGCGACGCGTACCGACACGCCGTGCCGGTGACCGCACAGGCGGCGACGGGCACGGCGTAAGAGCTGGTCAGAGCTCTTCGGGTCGAGCCGTGCGGGGCAGCAGGAAAGCGAGCGCGAAGGTACCGATGAGTACCCCGGCGGTGACCACGAGCAGCCACTGGATCGTGTCGGTGAAGTCGGTACGCACAGCGGCCTGCGCACTCCCCCCGAGCACGGGACCGGCTGCCGGGCCGGCCGTCGCGCGCAGCGAAGCACAGCTGGCCGGTACCGCGTCCGGGTCGTCGGCCGCGAACTGGTCGTGCAGGCACTGGCGGTACCCGGAAATGATCTGGCCCTGGGTTGCCGGCGCCACCGAGACGGCGCTGAGCTGCGCGCGCAGGCCGGCCGACTGATCGCCGGCGACCGAGCCGGCGTGGCTGGTCAGCAGGGTGAAGAAGATGGTGCCGAGCAGCGCCACCCCGATCGCGCCGCCGAACTGCTGCACCGCGTTGAGTACCCCCGAGGCCGAGCCGACCTCGTGCTCCGCGACTCCGGACAGGATTACGCTGAACAGCGGCGATACGCACAGCCCGGCGCCGATGCCGCTGATGACCATGCCCGGCAGCAGTTGCCAGGGGGTGGCCGGCGCGCTGACCTGGTGCAGCGTGGCGGCGAGCGTGAGGATGCCGGCGACCATCAGCAGCAGGCCGGCGTGGATCACCCGGCGGCCGAACTTCGCACCGAGGTACGCGCCGGAGAGCGCCGCGCCGCTGGCCATGCCGAACGCCCACGGTGCGAAGGTGAGGCCGGCGCGCAGCGGCGAGTAGCCGAGCCCGATCTGCAGGAACAGGCCGAGGACCAGCATCAGGCCGATCATGCCGGCGAAGAAGCCGCAGATGACGAGCAGTCCGGCGGTGTACGCGCGGCGGGCGAACAGGCTCAGCTCGATCAGTGGGGAGCTGGGCCGGCGGCGTTCGTACGCCACGAATGCGGCGAGTACCGGCAGCGCGGCGAGCATCATGGCGATGCTCCACCACGGCCAGCCCAGGTCACGCCCCTGGACGAGCGGGTAGATGATCAGCACCAGCGCACCGCTGACCAGCAGCGCGCCGGGCAGGTCGAGCCGGGTGGCGCCGGGGGTACGCGACTCGGGCATGAACAGCAGCGCACCGACGACGGCCGCGACGGCCAGCGGTACGTTGATGAAGAAGATCATCCGCCAGCCGGTCCCCCACCAGTCGGCGTCGATCAGGCCGCCGGCCAGGATCGGACCGCACACCGCCGCCAGGCCGATGACCGGGCCGAACGCGCCGAACGCCTTGCCGAGGTCGCGCGGCGGGAAGACCTGCTTGATGACGCCGAAGCCTTGCGGTACAACGACCGCACCGAACGCGCCCTGCAGTACCCGGCTGCCGATCAGCATCTCCGGCGACTGCGCGAACGCACACAGGATCGAGCTGAGCGCGAAGCCGGCGGCGCCGATGACGAACATCCGGCGGCGGCCGACGATGTCACCGAGCCGGCCGCCGGTCACCAGCATCACAGCGAAGGCCAGGGTGTACCCGGCGGCGATCCACTGGATCGCGGCGTAGCTGCCGCCCAGGTCGGTACGGATGGTCGGCGCGGCGACGTTGACGACCGTACTGTCCAGCAGGTCCATCACCTCGACCGCGAGCACGGTGCCGAGGACCAGCCAGCGCCAGCGGTACGGGGGTGCGGCGCTCGTCTCCCTGGCGGCGGGGTTCTGGGTGATCTCGGCGGTGGTCGCGCTCATCGGAGCCTCCTAGGTCGCGGGTGGTGCGAACAGTGTTCGTGCCTACGAACACTGTTCTACTGACGAACGGCGTTCGTGTCAAGTACAGTGTTCGCCGGAGGTACCCACATGCCTGCTCCGCAGCCGCCCACCCCGCCCTGGCAGCGCGCGCCCCGGGTGCGTACCACCAAGACGCCGCTGTCCCAGGAGGCGATCGTGGACGCCGCGATCAAGATCCTCGACCGCGACGGGCTGACCGGGATGAGCATGCGAGGGGTGGCCCAGGAGCTGGGTACCGGCCCGTCCTCGCTCTACGCCCATGTGGCCAACCTGGCCGAGCTGGAGGATCTGGTCTTCGACCGGATCGCCGGTGAACTGGCGCTGCCCAAGCCCGACCCGGAGCACTGGCAGGAGCAGTTGAAGGCGATGCTCTTCGACGCCATCCAGTTGATGCGGCGACACAGCGGGGTTGCCCGGCTGGGCTTCGGGCGCATCCCGACCCGGGCCAACTCGATGCGCATCTCCGACACGATTCTCGGGCTGCTGCACGCCGGTGGGGTACCCGACCAGTACGCGGCCTGGTCGGTGGACATGCTCAGCCTTTTCGTCACGGGCGCGTCCTACGAGGAGTTCGTGCAGGCCGAGGAGGGTCAGACCGAGGAGAACATGCGCGGCTGGTTCGACGAGTTCGGCAGGTACCTGGCCAGCCTGCCGGCCGACGAGTACCCCAATCTGGTCCGGATGGCGCCGGTCATGGTCCAGGGTGGCGGCGACGAGCGGCTGAAGTTCGGCATCGGCATCCTGGTCGGCGGCCTCGCCGCCCTCGCCCCTCCCACCGCTCACCTGCGCCGCGGGGGTGGACCGGCTTCCGACGAGCCGGCGACTACCGGGGGTGAGCCCGCCGCGATCACTTCGCCGGGGCGCCGGCCAGGCCGTGGAGCAGCAGCGCGGTAAGGGTTTCGACGATCTCCCGGTCAGAGATTTTGGGGCGGTGGGTACCGGCGGTGAGCACCGCGTAGCTGATGCCGGAGAGCATCGCGCCGATCGCCGCCCCGACCAGTCGCGGTTCGCCCGGTAGCGGGTGCCCCTGGTCGCGCAGGTACTCCAGGTGGTCGCGGAGATCGTCGGTCTGCTCGACCAACTGCTGCCAGTTGTGGCCGGTACCCAGCTCGGCGACGGCCGCTGACTGGTGGAGTGCCACGACGATGGGCAGGTTGTCCCGGATGATCTGCCACGCGGTCGCCAGGTGCGCCTGCAACTGCGCGCGGTCGGTCAGGTCGTGCTCGCGCGGGTGGCCGGCCATGGCCGCGTCGGCCTGCGCGCCGAACTCCGCCACCAGCGCCTGGAGCAGCTCGTCCTTGCTCGCGAAGTGGTCGTAGAACGAGCCGGTCGCCCGCCCGGCCGTGGCGGTGATGTCGCTGATCTTGGTGGTCAGGAAGCCCCGCTCCGCGAACAGCCGGCGGGCAGCTTCGAGCAGCGCGGCGCGGGTACCGGCCGCCTGCTCCTTCCGGGTTGCCATCGCTCTCCCACTTGACGTCGTCTCTGCGTCGTCAGCATACTGGGCCGAGATTCAGTGAATTTAGATTCGGTGAAACTCGATTCAGTAGAGTGGGGTGTGCGGTGGAGGTCATCGTTGTCGGCGGGGGAGTCGCGGGTACGGCCAGTGCGATCGGGCTGCGACGGCTGGGTGCGGAGGTACGGCTCTACGAGGCGTACCCCGACCCGGGTGGCGAGGTCGGCTCGTACCTGAGCATCGCGGCGAACGGGCTGCACGCGCTGGACGAGTTGGGGTGCCTGGCGCGGGTACAGGCGCGCGGGTACCCGGTGGCCCGCCAGCGAATGTGGAGCGGCGACGGCAAGCTGCTCGGCGACGTACCCCGCGCCCGGATCCGCGACGATGACCTGCACAGCATCACCCTGATGCGAGCCGCCCTGGTAGCCGAATTGCGGCTGGCGGCACAGGACGCCGGCGTCACCGTGCTGACCGGCGAGCGCCTGGTGGATGCGGCCGAGCAGGCGGGGCGGCGGGTGGTGGCGCGGTTTGCCGGTGGCCGGACGGATGAGGCTGATCTGCTGGTCGGGGCCGACGGGATCTGGTCGGCCACCCGGGCGCTGCTCAACCCTGGGCTCGCCGGACCGCAGTTCGCCGGGCAGTACACCGTGTCCGGCGTGTCCACCGGAGTCGACGTACCGGCCGGCATCTTCAACATCGCGTTCTGCCGCAACGGCGCGTTCCTGTGGGTACGCGCCCCGGGCGGCGAGGTCTGGTGGCAGGCGCAGGTCACCAGCGACGAACTACCGGCGCGCAGCGGAACCAACTGGTCGACCCGGCTCGGCGACCTCTACCGGGGCGAGCCCGAACCGCTGCGGATCATCGCCGGCGTCGACCGGCTGCACCCGGTGACCGTCAACCACTTCCTCCCCGAGGTACCTGTCTGGCACAGCGACCGGCTGGTACTCGTCGGCGACGCGGCCCACCCGATCGGTGCCGGTCAGGGTGCTTCGATGGCGATCGAGGACGCCGTCGCACTGGTCGCCGCGCTCGCCGCCGAGCCGGTGATCGGCACGGCGCTGGCCGGGTACGAGCGCTCCCGCCGGCCGCGGATCCGTGAGGTACTCAAAGTGGCCGACGACAACCGGCGGGTGAAGAAGTCGGGTCCGGTGCGGCGCCGGCTGGAGCGGTTGGTGATGCCAATCGTCATTCCGCGCTTCTATGAGAAGGCGACCGCCTGGCTGTACGGCGCGCAGCCGCCCTCGTTGGCCGGGTTGACCGGGCGTACCCCGGCCGGTCAGCCGGCGACGCCCGGCGGCTGACGCCCGGTCACCCGGTAGGCAGCGGAGGGCCACCCGGTGGGCGACGGCGGATCGCGGCGGACTGTGGCGGATCACGGCGGGCTAGGGCGGATCACGGCGGGCTAGGACGGATCACGGCGGGCTAGGACGGATCACGGCGGGCTAGGACGGATCACGGCGGGCTAGGACGGATCACGGCGGCGGCGGACCGTGGCGGGCTACGGCGGATCGCGGGTGGACGTCCGCGGACCACGGCGGACGCAGGCGGCCAGGAACAGCTACGGCGCCCGACTCAACCGAGCCGGGCGCCGTAGGTGTGCTGCCTGCGACTTACTTGGCGGCGACGACGGTCACCGTGAAGTTCGCGGTGACGTCGGGGTGCAGCCGGATGCTGACCGGGTAGCTGCCGGTGGACTTGATGTGTCCAGGCAGCTCCAGCCGGCGCCGGTCGAGCTCGGGACCGCCGGCTGTCTTGACGGCCGTGGCCACCTCAGCCGGGGTGACCGAGCCGAACAGCCGACCGCCCGTACCGGCGCGTACGGCCAACGTGATCTTCAGGTCGGCAAGCTTCGCCTTGATCTCGTTGGCGTGGCCGAGGTCGCGGACACCACGGGCGTCGCGCGCCCGCTTGATCGACTCGACCTGCTTCTCGGCGCCCTTGGTCCAGCCGATCGCAAAGCCCTGCGGGAGCAGGTAGTTGCGACCGAAGCCGTTCTTGACCTCGACGATGTCGCCGGGAGTACCGAGGCCGGAGACCTCGCGGGTGAGGATGATCTTCATGTTCATGTCCGCACCCCTCTCAGCGACCGACGGTCGTGTAGGGCAGCAGCGCCATCTCGCGGGCGTTCTTCACGGCCTTCGCGATCTGCCGCTGCTGCTGCGAACTGACACCGGTCACCCGCCGAGCGCGGATCTTGCCGCGGTCGGAGATGAACTTGCGCAGCAGCGCGGTGTCCTTGTAGTCGATGTAGGTGATCCCCTCCTTGTCGAGCGGGTTCACCTTCTTCTTCGGCTTGCGGAGAAGCGCAGCCTTTGGCATTTCTCAGACTCCAGACTTGCTTAGAACGGTGGCTCGTCGTCGAAGTTGCCCCCACCACCGCCGCCGCCACCCGAAGGGGCCGGCGCCGCGGTTGCCCACGGGTCGTCGTTGGAGAAACCGCCTCCACCGCCGCCACCCTGGTTACCGCCGCTGGAGGAGCCGTATCCGCCGCCACTGCCGGAGCTGCGCGACATCTTCTGTACCTTCGCCGTGGCGTACCGCAGCGAGGGCCCGATCTCGTCAACTTCCAACTCGTACACGGTGCGCTTCTCGCCTTCTTTCGTCTCGTACGACCGCTGACGCAGCCGTCCCGAGACGATCACGCGGGAACCCCGCTGCAGCGACTCGGCGACGTTCTCCGCCGCCTGCCGCCACACCGAGCACGCCAGGAACAGCGGCTCGCCGTCCTTCCATTCGCCGGACGCCCGGTCCAGGGTGCGCGGTGTTGACGCGACCCGGAACTTGGCAACCGCCGCACCGGACGGGGTGAAGCGCAACTCAGGGTCATCGGTCAGGTTGCCGATGACCGTGATGGTGGTCTCTCCTGCCATCGCCTACTCCTCGAGCACTCAGCTTGTCTTCCCGCAGGTTGCCACAGTGGTGCGACAACCGCAGAAACGCGCTGGTGGGGATGCCGGATAGGTCCTAGCGGACTTCCGGCCGGATGACCTTGGTACGCAGTACCGACTCGTTGAGTCGCAACTGCCGGTCCAGCTCGGCAACGGCCGCAGGCGTGGCCTGCAGGTCGATGACGGCGTAGATGCCCTCGGCCTTCTTGTCGATCTCGAAGCTGAGCCGGCGACGGCCCCAGACATCGAGCTTCTCCACTGAGCCACCAGCAGTCCGGATCACGTTCAGGTACGTGTCCAGGGACGGAGCGACAGTGCGCTCCTCCAGGCTGGCATCGAGGATCACCATGATCTCGTAATGACGCAAGACTTGCTCACCTCCTATGGGCTAGGCGGCCACGGTCTCTCCGTGGCAGGAGGTCTTGTGTCTGTTCGTGACTCGACGCCGTGCCCGGAGGCCCGGCGTCGGGGACGAACCGTGCAATGTTACCTGGTCGATCGGCAACGCCGGGAATCGGTACCGGCGCTGCCCGCAACGAACGGTTCACGGGAGTACGCGGGCATGACCGCGGGGCGTGCTGTCCGTCTATCTGGGTGGGACCTGGGGAGGAACGACCACACCGATGAGCTGGAGAGCGACGCCCCGCGGAGCTATCACTTATGCGGTACCCGCGCCGGGCGCGAGCCGGTTTGTCCGTCACTAGGCATGCTAGACGCACGTTCTGCAAGTTTCGCCCGAATCGCCATAATCGACACGCCGACGATGAGGATGCCGGCGACCAGCTCCAACAGCCGCGAAGCGTGCCTGGGCGGGGGTACCGGCAGCGCGCTGGTCACGTCGACCTCACCGGGGCTGTCGGCATCATCGTCGCCGGCGCTCGCGATCGGATCCGCGCTCGGCACCAGGGACGGTGCGGGCTGGCCGGCCGGTACCCCGGTCACCTCGATCGTCACCGGCGTACCCGCACCGGTGAGCTGGCAGCCGGGTACCAGGGTGAGGAGTACCGGGCCGCGGTGCACGGTGACCCCGACCTGGTTGCCGGCGGGTACCGCCCCGTAGTCGACGTCGTTGACCAGCAACTCGGCCCGCTGGCGCAGCTTGTTGACCACGGTCACCGTCGACTCGGCGGGTACCCGCAACGAACTGGGGTTCGGGGTCGCCGTGCAGCCCAGCAGGCCGGTGGCGGTACCCCCGGTGAAGGTGACCGTGTGTCCCGTGGCGGCCAGCGCGGCGCCCGGGGTGAGCAGCGCGGCCAGCGCGCCGACCAGCACACCGAGCAGCACGGCCGCGGTGAGCCGCGGCAGCGGGCGGGTACTCGGGCGCATCGGACCTCCGGGGGGCGGTACACGGGGGTAACGACGGCCGGGGGCTGCGGTGACGGGGCGATGTCGGGGTCAGGCCGTACCCTCGTGGGCATGCTGATCGGAGCCCACCTCGACGCCGCCGACCCGGTAGCCGGCGCGGCCGCCCGGGGTGCCCAGGTGGTGCAGTTCTTCCTTACCGACCCGCAGAGTTACAAGTCGCCCAAGCCGCGACCGGACGCGGCGGAGCTGGCGGCCGACCCGCTGGCCATCTATATCCACGCGCCCTATCTGGTCAACGTGGCCACCCTGAACAACCGGATCCGGATCCCCAGCCGCAAGCTGCTGATGTCCCACGCGGCGGCCGCCGCCGAACTGGGCGCCAAGGGGCTGATCGTGCACGGCGGCCACGTGGAGAGCCCGGACGAGCTGGCCACCGGCTTCGACAACTGGCGGAAGATGTTCGCCTACGCGGCCGAGTCGGGCGGTCTGCCGCTCCCCGTCCTGATCGAGAACACGGCCGGCGGCGACAACGCGTGTGCCCGCCGGTTCGACGCGCTGGCCCGGCTGTGGGACGCCATCGGTGAATATGAGGTCGGCTTCTGCCTGGACACCTGCCACGCGCACGCGGGCGGAGAAGACCTGGTGGGCGTGGTCGACCGGGTGAAGTCCATCACCGGCCGCATCGATCTCGTACACGCGAACAGCTCGCGGGACAGCTTCGACTCGGGACGCGATCGACACGACAACTTCGCGTCGGGCACCATAGACCCGGATCTGATCCTCGCGGTCGTCCGCGCCGCTGACGCGGACGTGATCGTGGAGACGCCGAACGGTGTCGAGGGCCAGGCCGCCGACATTTCCTACCTGCGGGAGCGACTGGGCACATGAGCGTGGACGGCCGCGAAACAGCGAGTAAGCCCAGCCCTGACGAGTCCGCCGAGCCCAGCCCCGACCCGGTCGCGGCCGGGTCCCCCGTCGACGCGGGCGCCGCTGAGCCCGCGGCTCCGGCCGCCACCGAGCCGGCAACTCCGGCTGAAGGTCTGCCGGCCGGCACGGCTGGCGAGCCGGGCGAGGCCGCAGCCGACGAGGCCGCGAAGCCGGCGGCGGCAACGCCGGAGTGGGAAAATTTCGCGCCGGTACCGGTGGTACCCGCACGACCGGCCGGACGGGTACGCCGGGTGGGTCGGGGGGTCGGGCGGTTCCTGCGGCACGAGTGGACCCTGGCCAGTCTGGCCGGGCTTGTCCTCGCCGCGGTGATGTTCTGGCCGGCGGTGGTGCACCCGTCCACCACGATCACCTCCGACATCTGGGACCCGACGCTGCAGGCGTGGCAGATGGCGTGGAGCGGGCACATCATCGGTACCGACCCGGCGCAGTTGTGGAACTCCAACTCCTTCTTCCCCTCGAAGTACAGCTTCGCGTTCTCGGACACGCTGCTCGGGTACTTCCCGGCCGGGCTGATCGGCTCCGGACCGGTGGCGGCTGTCGTCCGGTACAACGTGCTGTTTGTGCTGATCATGGCGCTGTCCTTCGTGGGCGCGTACGCCCTGGTCCGGCAGCTGGGCGCCGGCAAGCTCGGTGCCGCGGTGGCCGGCGTCGCCTTCGCGTACGCCCCCTGGCGCTGGTCGCAGGCCGGGCACATGCATGTCATGTCGGTCGGCGGCATCATGCTGGCGCTGGCCATGCTCGCCCGCGGACACGGCTTCTCGCTGCGGGACGGCTGGCGGCCGGAGCGCGCCAAGCCCGGCTGGGCCTTCGCCGGTTGGCTGGTCGCCGCCTGGGAGATGAGCATCAGCTTCGGTATCGGCATCCCGTTCGCCTACGTACTCGGCATCGTCGGGCTGGTCGCGGTGGTGACCTGGCTGCGGCGGCGCCGTCCCCGACTCGGCCGGCGGCTGGTCCTCCTCGACGCGCTCGGGCTGCTGATCTTCGGGGCGGTGTCGGCCTTCATGGCCCGCCCGTACTTCGAAGTGCTGCACCTCTACCCCGAGGCGACGCGCAGCATCGACACGCTGTCGATCTTCTCGCCGACCCTGCGCTCCTTCTTCACCGCGCCCGCCCAGTCCTGGGTGTGGGGAGACGCGAGCGCGAACGCCCGCTCGACGATGGTCGCGCCGGCCGAGACCACGCTGCTGGCCGGCTTCGCCCTCTACGGGCTCGCGTTCTTCGGGCTGTTCTACTCCAGCTGGCGGGTACGCACCCGGGTCTGGCTGTGCGTGGGGATCGCGGTCACCGCGCTGCTGTCCCTGGGTACGCACGTTCCCGGTGGCCACCACGTGGGCTACGTACTGCTCTACAAGTACGCCCCGGGCTGGGACGCGATCCGTACCCCCGGCAGGGTGTTCCTCTGGACCACCCTGCTCTTCGCCATCCTCGCCGCGGGGGGCGTCGACGCACTGGTCAAGCAGGCCCGGCAACTGGCCGAGGAGACCACCGCCGGCCGGCCGCGCCTGGTGGTCCGGCTGGCCCTGTTGATCCCACTGCTGCTGGTGACCGTGGAGGGCATCAACGCCCTCGACCACCCGGATGTACCCAAGGCGCCGGCCGTGCTGCGTACCCTCGACGGGCCGATCATGGTGCTCCCCAGTGACCAGACCACGGACGAGATCGTGATGCTCTGGGCGACCACCAAGTTCCAGCCGATCGTCAACGGCGGCAGCGGCTTCGTACCCAACCAGCTCGACGGCATCCGGCAGCAGACCAAGTCGTTCCCGGATCAGCAGAGCGTCGACGCGCTGCGCGCGCTCGGCGTCAAGTCGGTGGTCGTACTGCGCCAGCCGCCGCCCACGCTGGTAGCCGATGAGTACGCCAAGGCGGAGAACCCGGACGTACCCATCGATGGGCTGGGCATCACCCGCACAGTCGCCGACGACGTGATCGTCTACGCGCTGAACTGACCCGCCGGTACGGCCTGCGCTGCTACCGCCTCGGCCGCCGACGGCCTGGAGCGGACCGGCTGGCGCAGGCTCGCCACCCAGTCGGCGTCCGGTGCCCCGTCGAAGACCCCACCATCCGGGTCGTCGTCGTAGGTGTGCCGCACCACGTCCCGCGCCGGCCGCAGGATGTCCCGCACCACGAAGCCGGCCAGCAGCGCCACGGTGACCAGGCGCAGCGTGGCGGCCGTGACGAAGACCCACTCGGGGAAGATCGGCTTACCCGAGGCGGCCATCAGCTCGCCGTAGAACGCGGTGAAGTAGCAGATCTCAGCGGCCTGCCAGGCCAGGAACGCGCCCCACTTGGGTCGGGCCAGCACCGCCAGCGGCAGCAGCCACAGCACGTACTGCTGCGACCAGACCTTCGAGAACACCAGGAACAGCGCGACCACCAGGAAGGCCAACTGCGCGAAGCGCGGCCGGCGCGGCGCCAGGAAGACCAGCAGCGCGATGCCCAGGCAGCCCAGCCCGAAGATGACGTACGTCAGGTAGTTCAGCGTCTGGATGTGCTGGGACAGGTAGGTGAAGCCGGGGATCGTCTTGACCCGTGGCGTGTGCGTACCGACGTACCACAGCGTGCCCCAGTCGACCGGCCGGCTGGAGTTGAGGTCGAAGAACCGCTTCCACGAGTCGTGGTACAGGATCGCCACCGGCAGGTTCACGGCGAGCCACACCAGCACGCCGGCGATCGAGGCGGTGAGCGCCGGTGCCAGTCGCCGGGCCCGCAGCCCGAGCAGTACCAGCGGGATGAACAGGAACCCGGGCCAGAGCTTGGCGGCGGTACCCAGCCCGAGCAGTACCCCGGCGGCAACCGGGTGACGTTTGCTCCACGCGTACATGCCGAAGACGGCGAACCCGACAGCAAGCAGGTCCCAGTTGACGGTGGCCGTGAGTATCAGCGCCGGGGCGACCGCGAACATGGCGATGTCCCAGGGGCGTCGTTGTCGCATGCGCAGCATCGCGGCCACCGAGGCGATCGCGATGAGGCTGAGTACCAGCGCGTTGATCAGGTAGAACCACTCACCGGCGTTGATCCCGGGGTGGTCGGCGGCCAGCGAGTGCACCGGGATGCCGATCAGGCCCATGAACACGCCGGTCAGTACCGGGTACTCGACGGCGTGGTCGACGTACGGGACCTGCCCGTCGGAGAGCCCCTCGGCGTAGTACAGCGCGAGGACGTCGGTGTAGCACATCTCCCGGTACTGCTTGAGGTTCGGCCAGTTGCCGGTCTCGCACGGCGACTTCTGCACTACGTGCAGTACCAGGCTGGACAGCACCAGTCCGAGCACGACCAGTGCGGCGGAGAGGAACCGGGTGGCCCGCCGGGCGGGTACCGCGTGGTCGCCCACCGGTCCACCGATCGCCTCGGTCAGCCCGTGGACGAACACGTCCGAGCGGGACGGCAGGTCCAGTGGCTCATCCAGGGCTACGCCGGCACCCGCGACCAGTTCGGGGTGCGACGATCCGGACGGGTTCAGGGCCGCGGCGGGGACGGCCGCCGAAGGACTGGTGCTCATGAGGTGGAATCTTGCCGCATCGAAGGCCGTCCCGGCAGGACCAGGGCACACAAAACCCTGTGAGCAGCATCAGACCGGTCGATATTTTCTCGACGAAGCAGCCCCGGCCGGATCAGGTACCTCCGACCGGGGCTGTGCGCGGCCTACTAGTGGCCGGGACCCTTGCTCTTGCTCGCGGAGGGGGACGGCGACGTGCTGTGTCCGCCGCCGCCACCCGGGCCGCCGCCGCCACCGCCGCCGGGAGCCGGCGTGGTCGGGCAGATCGCCGGCAGCTGGCACGGCATGTCCGTGGCGCCGGGGCTCGGCGACGGCGAGGACGGGCTGGGCGTCGGGACGTCGCCGACCGTGGTGTCACCGGTGAACGAACCGGGCACCGGGATCGCCTGGTTCTTGGTCTGCCCCACCACCTTCAGGCCGGCCGTCATGACGTCCTTGAAGATGCTGCCGGGCAGGTTCGCACCCGCGATGTCCTTGCCGGACTTGCTGCCGTTCTTGATCATGATCGGCAGGTTGTCCTTGACGTTACCGACCCACACCGCGGTGGCCAGCTTCGGTGTGAAGCCAACAAACCAGGCGTCGCCGTTGTGCGAGGAGTTGGCGCTCACTTCCCAGGTACCGGACTTGCCGCCGGCGTCCCAGCCGTTCGGCCGCAGTCCCGAGTACCCGTTGCCGGCGCCCGGTACGAGCACCTGCTCCATCGCGTACCGCAGATCCGCTGCCTGCTGCTGGGTCAGGATCCCCTCGTCGGCCAGCGAGTACGCCTGGGCGGGGGCGGTGTACTTGAACCCGTTGGGTCCGGTGGCCGACTTGACGAAGTGCGCCGGCCGGTAGACGCCGCCGGCCGCGATGGTGGCCACCCCGTTGGCGTGGTCGAGGACCGTGATCGGGAACTGGCCGATGGACACCTCGGTCGAGATGCCGTGTGCGGCCACCTGCTGGCCGACATCCCCGGTCAACGTGCTCAGGTCGTGCCGCTGGACCGGGTTCTGCTGGTCCCAGATGTGGTTGATGCCCATCGCGTGTGCCATGTCGACCACGGCGGCGGCGCCTACCCGCTCACCCACCGCGTAGTACACCGTGTTGAGCGAGTTCTGCAGCGCACCGACGAGCGTGACGCCGTTGGCCCACTGGGTACTGCTCTCCGCGTTGCGTACCGGGTTCCCGGTCGCCTTGGTGCGCCCCTCCTTGGGGAAGTCACGTGAGGGCGGGCCGAACCAGTACGAGTTGATCGAGATGCCGGCCTTGATCGCGGCGGCCAGCGTGTAGATCTTCATGGACGAGCCGGGCGGGTGGCTGCCGCCCTGCCACGAGTCGTCGGGCGTACCGTCCGGGTTCTTGTCCAGGATCGGATCGCGGTAGATGCCGGCGAAGTCGAACCCGTCACCGCGGTCGCCGCCGTAGTAGGCCAGTACGTCGCCGGTATTCGGATCGACAGAGACCACTCCCGCCTGGATCTGGGCGGGATTCATCGCCTGCTTCTTCACCTCGGAGTTGGCGCCGTTGACGCTCGCGTAGTTGTACGCCGCGTCCTGCAGGGTCTTGTTGATCGTGGTGGTGATCTGGTAGCCACCCTCCGACAATGCCGGGAAACGCGGATTCCCCTTGGCGTCGGTCATGTGGTAGAGCTCGTCCAGCACGTGGTGCACGATCAAGCCGCTGGGCAGATCCTTGCCGAACTCGGCCAGGTCCTTGTTCGGGTCGGGCTTGGTGAAGGTGGTCGGGTACTGCATCGACTGGTACTGGGCCGGCGTGATCTTCTTCAGCGCGAGCAGGTTCTTCTTGGTGTAGTTCCACCGGCCCTTGGCCGCCTCCAGATTGACCGCCGGGTCGAAGGCGCCGCCTGGGCTCTTGATGACGTCGGCCAGGACCATGCTCTCCTCGAGCGTGAGGTCCTTGGACGGCTTGTTGAAGTACGCCTGCGAGGCCGCCTCGATGCCGTACGCGCCGCGGCCGAACCAGATCACGTTGAGGTACATCTGCATGATCTGGTCTTTTTTGAACTTCTCGTCCAGCTTGATGGCGCCCAGCGCCTCCTGGATCTTGACCTTGTACGTGCGCTGGCTCGGGTCGTTGGTCAGCGTCTGCTTCATGTACTGCTGGCTGATCGTCGAACCACCCTGCGTGTCGCCGCCCTTGACGTTGTTCCAGGCGGCGCGGGCGATGCCCCGGAACGACACACCGGAGTTGCTGTAGAAGCTCATGTCCTCGGTGGCCACCACGGCCCACGGCACCCACTGGGACACCTGGTCGAGGGTCACCAGGGTGCGGTTCTCGTCACCGAACTTGGCCATCGGCGTCACGCCGTCGGAGTAGTAGACGGTGGTGGACTGCGGTGGGGTGTATGCCTTCGGGTCCGGAATACCGTTGAACTGGTAGGCGCCGATGACCACGACCAGGCCGGCCAGCATGATCAGCACGGCCACCGAGGAGAGGATCCAGGTGCGCTTGCGCCGCTTCTTCTTCGGCGGTGGCACCTGTCCGTCCGCGTCGTCCCGGCCGGGACCGCCCGGCCCCCGGCCACCGCCACCCGGGCCGCGACCGCGGCGCGGTCCGTCCGGGCCACCCGGTGCGTCGAGGTCGACGTCGAAGTCATCGGGGGTACCCACCCGGGCGCGCCCCACCGAGGCCCGACCGGCGACCGGGCTCACCGGAGCGCTGCCGACCGAGGCCCGACCGGTCACCGAGCTGGTGCGCTCGCCGGCGTCGGGGTAGCCGTAGTCGTAGTCGTCGTCGTACCCCGAACCGGAGCGCACCGGAGCCTGGGAAGGTACCCGCGCGCTGCCACTGACCGAGGCCCGGCCGGCTGTCGCACCGGGTACCGCGGCACTCCCCGACGGAGCGCGCCGGGGCTCGTACGAGTCCTCCCGGTAGCCGGCACTGTCGTAGCCACCGTCATAGCCGTCGCGACCGCCGCTGTCGTAGCCACGGTCGGCGGCGCTGCCGTAGGACTGGCCGCCGTAGCCGTCGTCGTAATCGCTGGCCGTGCCTGGTACCCGGGCCCGGCCGCTGGACGGCCGGCCACCCGAGTCGGAGTAGCCATCGTTCGACGGATCGCCGTAGGACGGGTTCATCAGTCACACCCTGCCGGTCGGGGCGGTGCCGGGGAGGGCACCGTCCGGTTGCCGATGCGCCCCGGGGGACCAGGGCGCGTTCATTGCCACCCGGACAGGCCGGGTGGCAGCACATTTAGGATTATTCGGATTTGCGAGGTTTCGCCCACCCTGGTGCTCCACTGACGCGGCCACTGGGTGGGCGACCGTCATTGCGCGGCCTCGGGCCGTCGTCGCACCGTACGCGATGAACGTCGAAGTGAGCTGGTCGCGGCGTCAGAGTGGCCGACGTCGGCGCTCGCCGAGGCGGCCGCCGGCAGCGGCGTCTCACCCTCGGCCAATCCGGCACGCCCCAGCAGGTACTGCTCGATCAGGTGGTTCCAGCCACAGGTACGGCAAACCTCCACCACGAACACCTGGAACTCACGCAGCGTCATCGCCAGCACGGGCAGCTCTGAGCGGGCCCGGGCCTGCCCGGCCGAGTTCTTCAGCTCGTCGCCATAGATGTAGTGCACCAGCGTCAGGTTGTCCCGCCGGCACACCGGGCAGTGCACATCGGTCGCCTCGCCATGGAAGCGAGCAGCGCTTTTCAGGTAGGGAGAGGCGTCACACACCTCGTATCCCGCTACCCGGCCGGAGTAGACATCCCGGAGCAGCGCGCGTCGCTGTAGCGAGTAGTCGACGACCTGTCGCTGCGTACGCATGCGGACGAGGGTACGCGCCCGGGAGCGCCCCGGCGAGCCACGTTACCGGCAGTGACCGGCCCCACGCGGTGCGGAGATTGCATAAAGGTGCCGGCACGCTCTACCGTTGCGATGTATCGGTGCGATACATCGTGACTTGCCGGTCAACCCGGTGCGCGTGAACATCCGGCGACAGTGAGGAGGTACCCGTGCTCGACCTGGCCATCCTGGGGCTGCTCCACGAGAGCGCAATGCACGGGTACGAGCTGCGCAAACAGCTGGCGACCAAGCTCGGCGCCATCCGTTCGGTGATCTCCTACGGCTCGCTGTACCCGACCCTGCGCCGGCTGCAGACCAGCGGCTGGATCACCGAGTCGGCGGACACCGCCTCGGATGCCGAGGTACCGCCGCTCACCAGCAAGCGCGGCCGGGTGGTCTACAAGATCACTGCCGAGGGCAAGGAGCGCTTCCAGGAGCTGCTCGCCCAGGCCGGGCCGGAGACCTACGACGACGCCGGCTTCAACGTGCACTTCGCCTTCTTCGCGCGCACCGACTCCGACACCCGGCTGCGGATCCTGGAGGGGCGCAGGCGCAAGGTCGAGGAGCGGCGCGAGGGGCTGCGCGACACGCTCTCCCGGGCAGCCGAGCGGCTCGACTCGTACACCCTCGAACTTCAGCGGCACGGCCTCGACGCGGCCGAGCGCGAAGTGCGCTGGCTGGAGGAGCTGATCGCCACCGAGCGGTCCGGCGGCCGGCCCGGCACCACCACCGAAGACTCCGAGCGGACCGACTAAGTCCGCACGGCAACTGAAATGACTCATCCGCTTCCGGACACGCCGGAGCGGCCGTGATGAAAGAGGGAGGCACTGCGATGGGTTCGGTACGCGTAGCCATCGTCGGTGTCGGTAACTGCGCCTCGTCCCTGGTCCAGGGCGTGGAGTACTACCGCGACGCCGATCCGAACGAGCGGGTACCCGGTCTCATGCACGTCACCTTCGGCGACTACCACGTCTCTGACGTGGAGTTCGTCGCGGCGTTCGACGTGGACGCCAAGAAGGTGGGGCGCGATCTCGCTGAGGCCATTGTGGCCAGCGAGAACAACACCATCAAGCTGGCCGATGTACCCCCGACCGGGGTGAACGTACAGCGTGGTCCGACGTTCGACGGGCTCGGCCAGTACTACCGCGAGATCATCGAGGAGTCGGACGAGCAGCCGGTCGATGTGGTCGCCGCTCTGCGTGAAGCGCAGGTCGACGTCGTCATCTCCTACCTGCCGGTCGGTTCCGAGCAGGCTGACAAGTTCTACGCCCAGGCGGCGATCGACGCCGGCTGTGCCTTTGTCAACGCGCTGCCGGTCTTCATCGCCTCCGACCCGGTGTGGGCCAAGAAGTTCGAGGACGCCGGCCTGCCGATCGTGGGCGACGACATCAAGTCCCAGGTCGGTGCGACCATCGTGCACCGTGCCCTGGCCAAGCTGTTCGAGGACCGTGGCGTTGAGCTGCTGCGCACGTACCAGCTCAACTTCGGCGGCAACATGGACTTCATGAACATGCTGGAGCGCACCCGGCTGGTCTCCAAGAAGATCTCGAAGACCCAGTCGGTCACCTCGCAGATCCCGCACGAGATGACCAAGAGCGACGTGCACATCGGCCCGTCGGACCACGTGCCGTGGCTCGACGACCGCAAGTGGGCCTACATCCGGCTGGAGGGCCGCTCGTTCGGCGACACCCCGCTGAACGCGGAGCTCAAGCTCGAGGTGTGGGACTCGCCGAACTCGGCCGGTGTGATCATCGACGCGCTGCGCGCTGCGAAGATCGCCAAGGACCGCGGCATCGGCGGCCCGATCCTCTCGGCGTCGAGCTACTTCATGAAGTCGCCGCCGGTCCAGTACGCCGACCACGACGCGAAGAACTCTGTGGAGCAGTTCATCCGCGGCGAGATCGAGCGCTAGTTTCGCCGCTTCGCAGTACGGCGCCCCGGGGGATTCCCTCGGGGCGTCGCGCTGTTTCCGGCTTGTTTCACCCCGTTTCCGGGCTGAAATGGCGTGTCGCGTCGCTTTACCGCGGCGTGTCACGGATGGATAGTGGGTCCCATGCCGAAATCGACCGCGCTCGACCGGGTAGCGACCGACCTGGCACAGGGGCACACCCAGCCGGCCATCCAGCGGCTGTCCAGCCTGGTGCAGGCGCACCCGGGCGACCTCGACCTGCGCCGGCAGTTGGCGGCGGTACACCGGTCGGTCGGCAACCCGGTCGAGGCCGGGCGCTGGGGCTACCTGCTGGCCGATACCCCGGCCGACGAGATCAGCGCTTTCGAGCGGGCGTACCCCGATCCGGTCCGACGCCTGCACCGGCTGCACTGGCGCGGAGTGGCGGCGGCGGCTCCCACCGGGTACGCCCGTGATCAGCTGGCCCGGCTCGGCAGCGGTACGCCCATCCGGCGCGGACACCGGGCACTCTGGTCGACCGTCGCCGCCGTGGTCGTCGCGGTCTTCCTGGCGCTGGCCCTGATCGGTGCCGTCTCCGTGATCCAGTCCCTGATCGACTAGCTCCCCTTCCAGCGCGGGCAGCAACCTCCCCTTCCAGCGCGGGCAGCAAGCGCCACGCTCCGGGACTGTTTCGTTACCGTTGAGGCTCCCGGGTCGCCGGTGCCGCGATCCACTATGGACGGGTGACTTCGGAACGGGTGGTGCGCCGTGGTGCGCTGGCGCGGGCCGAGGCCGATCTCGCCGCCGGGCGTACCCACGCCGCTGCTGCCCGGCTGCGTTCACTGCTCGTCGCCGAGCCGCTGGACCTGGCGGTACGCGGGCGGCTCGCCGAGGCGTACCGGCGGGCGGGCAACCTGGTACAGGCCGGGCGCTGGGCCTACCTGACGACGCAACTGCGCCCGGAGGAGGAGGTCGCGTTCCTCCGCGCGTACCCGTCGCCGTGGGTACGCCTTCGGGTACTGCGCTACCCGGGTGCGCCCGAGTCGCTGCCGCCGGTACCCGCCGAGCGGCTGCGCCGGCTGGTGGTCGCGGCTCACCTCACCGGCCCGCCGCCCCGGCCGGTACCCCTGCCGAGCGGGGCAGTACTGCGCGAGCAGCGGCGCGGCAACCTGGTGCCGTGCCTGTTCGTGTTCATCTCATTGACGGTCATGATGGCGCTGGTGATCATCGGTATCGTCCGCGTCTGGGACTGGTGGCAGAGCCTCTAGCGCGTCCGCTACTTCGGCGGCAGCCGGCGGGCGTACCCGGCACCGATCTCCACCCAGGACGCCAACTCCTCGTCCTCGGCGCACGCCTGCGCCGCGACCAGCAGAAATCCCTTCACCGTCGCGCGCCCCATCACGAACTCGCGGACCCCGGGCCGGCCGAGCAACTGCTCCCGTTCGGCCGGATCGGCACGGATCAGCAGGTCATCGCCGTAGACGCCGACCGCCATGTTGCCGTCGAGCATGACCGCCAGCCCGCCGAACATCCGCTTCGCGACGACTCCGGGCTGGTCAGCGAAGAGTTCGCGCAGCCGGGTGGCCAATCCTTCGTCGTACGCCATCGGGGCTCCTCAGTCGTCCTGCGGCTCACCTGCCGGTCTGCTGGCTCGCGGTCAGGCGGCGAAGCTGCGCTCGATGCGTACCCTCGCCTCGAGCGCCAGCAGGAACCGTTTGCGCGGCAGGCCACCGCCGAAGCCGACCAGCTTGTTGCCGGCGCCCACCACCCGGTGACAGGGCACGACGACGGGGTGCGGGTTGTGGTTGCAGGCGACGCCCACCGCGCGGGCCGCGTCCGGCTCGCCGAGATCGGCCGCGATCTGGCCGTAGGTCCGCATTTCGGCGTACGGGATGCTGGCGATCTCGCGCCACACGGCGCGCTCGAACTCGCTCCCACCGACCACCGACAGGGGCACGTCGAAGTCGGTGAGTTCGCCGGCGAAGTAGGCGGTCAACTGGTCGGCGACGGTGGCCGCCAGCCCGGTCGCGGGCGGTACGACTTCCGGCGCTACCGCGAACCGCACCCCGCAGACGCCCACGTCATCCACGGCCACGCCCAGCACACCGATCGGGCTGGGTACCGCACTCCACCTCATGCACCCATTCTGCCGCGTACCCCCGACAACTCCGTACCCCCGACAACTCCGCACCTCCGACACCTCCGCCCCCGACAACTCCGCCGGCGCAGGCTCGCGTACCCGTCGGCCGCGGAGTACCGTTCGCAGAAATATCTCTGTCTGCCATATGGCACGTTGACCGTGATCGGGGCGTCGCCGCAACAGGAGATCACCTGACATGACCAACGCCGGCACCACGTCACCCGCTATCGCCCGTCGCCGCGTCAGTCTCGCTCTGCGGCGCGCCCGACAGGCCAAGAGCTGGACGCAGACCCAG
This sequence comes from uncultured Actinomycetota bacterium, assembly GCA_963850915.1. Classification (GTDB taxonomy): domain Bacteria; phylum Actinomycetota; class Actinomycetes; order Mycobacteriales; family Micromonosporaceae; genus CAVTWH01. Next base: position 947,844 of record CAWKND010000010.1, on the reverse strand, counting down.
GTCGCCAACGCGATGGAGTGGTCCCTCTCCAAGGTGATGCGGATTGAGAAGGGGCAGGTCAACATCTCGCCCAACGATCTGCGGGCGGTACTGCAACTGCTCGACGTGACCGACGCCGACCAGGTGGACGAGCTGCTGGCCGACGCGCGGGTATCCCGAAACGAGCGCTATGCCAACGACGAGTTCGACCGGGAGCACCTGACGCCGGCGATGATCCGGCTGTTCCAGTACGAGACGGTGGCAACAGCCATTCTCTTCTACAGCAATGTGACAGTTCCTGGATCGCTGCAAACCTCGGACTATGCGACCGCCATTTTCGCCAACCAGGTCGACCGACTCGACTCCGCCACGATCGAGGCTCGATTGGAGTCCCGACTGCGCCGCGCCGAACGGGCAATCTACCGCGACCCGCCACCGGAATTCCGAATCATTCTGGACGAGTCGGTGCTGCGCCGGCAGGTCGGTGGCCGCACGGTCATGGCCGACCAACTCAGCACCCTGCTCGCCATGTCGGACGAAGGACGGATCCGGGTACGGATCTGCCCGCTGCAGGCGGACACGCCGATTCTGTTCCTCGGGCCGTTCATCCTTCTCGATCTTGACGGACCGGACGACACCGTGCTCTACCGGGAAAGTCCGGCGCAGGATGAGATCCTGATCGGCTCGACCGAGGTCAAGCAGCACCGCGACGTCTTCGAGCGGCTGTGGTCCGCCGTGCTGGACGAGACGGCTTCACGTGAACTGATCTCCGCGGTACGCCACGAAATGCAGGTTGGTCAGGGCTAGCTGGCGTCTACCCGGCTGAGGCGAGACCGGCGGCGCCCCAAGGGATTGGGGCGCCGCCGGTCGAGGTTCAAAGCTGTGGAGCATGACCACTGTGGAGGTCAGCCCAGATCAGGGCTGCCCGTCCGCAGCGAGTTGGTGAACGCACTCCAGGCGTTGCGGGAAAAACTGAGGTGAGGGCCACCGGAGACCTTCGAATCGCGGACCAGGATCTGGTCTCCAACAGTTGCCACTTCGACACAGTTACCCGATTCACACCGGGACGACCTGATCCAAGTGGTTGGTTGCGTAGCGGCCACGCCGCGCCTGCCCTTCCAGTACATCAGCGGAATATACGACAGATAGCACACATCGTCCGAATTTTCGCGAAGCTCGCTCGTTAACGGCGTGATTTGGATAGACTATTTGGCTCGTCAAGCCGGGTACTCGAGGCAGGTTCAGGGTCACAGATCGTTAGCACTCGCTGGCATCGAGTGAATATCTGGATGACTCTCCCGCGTTTCCGCTAAGCCCGCGTGGCTGCTCCGGCAATGGGCTTTTCGGCGCTGGCCGGCAACGGATTCCCGCAGGCTGGAGGATGGTGCTTTTCCGATACATGAATATGTCATTCATTCCCTCGACTCTCTATCGTGGAGGCCTAGGGGAGGACATATCCATGGCGGACGATCGAGGAGCAGGATACCGGCGCAGCACCAAGTGCGAGGGCGGGACCTGCGTGGAAGTGGCGAGGCCGCCGACGGGGTCCGGGTCCGGCGCTCGGACCTGCCGCAGGTCGAACTGGTGGTGCCGCGGGACGTGTTCACCAGTTGGCTGGAAGCGGTGAAGCGCGGGGAGTTCGACTCGGGTACGGCCACCGGGCCTGCTTAGCGGGGGCCGACCGGGGGTGCGCGTACGGGCTACTCTCGGGTACCGGATCGGCTGGTACACCCTCGCCGGGCGATCCGGGCGCGGGAGGCGCCGACGTGAATGGACGCGGTGACCGGTACTTTCCTGGCGATCGGTGGCTTCGCGATCCTGCTGATGCTGCTGTCCCTTCTTGGCGGCGCGCACCTCGGCCACTTCCACATCGGCCACGTTGACCTGCACCTCGGCCACGGCCATGTCGGTACAGGTACCGACGGTGGCGGGTTCTCGCTCACCCTGCCCTCCATCGCCGGCTTCATCGGAGCTGTCGGCTTCGGTGGCGCGATCGTCGCGGCGCTGCTGCCGTTCGGTGGGGCGGGGGCGGTACTCGTCGCGTTGATCGTCGGGCTGGCGGTGGCGGTACCGGCGGCGTGGTCGGCCGGGCGGCTCATGGCGGCGGCCGTGAACATGCCGACCGACGCCACTCCGGAGAGCTCCGACCTCATCGGCACCATCGGTGTCGTACTCAACGAAATCCCAGCTCAGGGCCTAGGTGACGTGCGGTTGACAGTGGGCGGCCAGCCCGTCAAGGTGTACGCCCGGGCCGACCAGCCGCTGCCTCGCGGTACCCGCGTCTTCGTCATCGAGGTCCGCACCCCGACCAGCGTTGTGGTCGAACCACTGCCCTCCGCGGAGGGCCACTCTCTCAGTGAGGAAGGGCAATGACCCCCCTGCTCGTCGCGATCGGCGGCGCCGCGCTCCTGGTACTGCTGATCGTCATGTTCGTGCTGTCCCGGATCAAGGTTGCCGGGCCTAACGAGGCATTCATCGTCACCGGCCGGAAGGGCCGCGCGATCAAGACAGCGGACGGCTCGACCGTCACCGACCTGTCCGGGCAGAAGGTCGTGATGGGCGCCTCGGTGTTCGTGATGCCGGTCGTGCAGCGGCTGTACAAGCTGGATCTCTCGTCCCGGGAGATCCCGGTGGCGGTCAGCGGTGCGGTCAGCGCGCAGGGCATCCGCTGTGACGCCGACGCGGTCGCGATCGTCAAGGTCGGTGGTACCGCGGACATGATCCGCCCGGCCGCCCAGCGCTTCCTGCACCAGCAGGACCGGATCGAGGCGTTCACCGGCCAGGTACTCTCCGGTGCGCTGCGCTCGGTGGTCGGCCGGCTGACGGTTGAGCAGATCATCCGGGACCGGGCGGCGTTCGCCGCGCACGTCGCCGAGGAGGCGGAGAGCGCGCTGACCCACCAGGGCCTGATCCTGGACGCCTTCCAGCTGGAGGACATCCGTACCGCCGGGTCGTACCTGCAGGATCTGGGGCGGCCGGAGGCGGCCCGGGTACTCCGGGCGGCGGCCATCGCCGAGGCGCAGGCCCGGCAGGCCGCCGAGCAGGAGCGGATGAAGGCCGAGGAGGCCATCGCCGAGTCCGAGCGGAACCTGTCACTGAAGAAGGCCGACGTGCAGGCCGAGATCGACGCGGCCCGGGCACGGTCGGCCTCCGCCGGTCCGCTCGCCGAGGCCGAGCGGCAGCAGGCGATCCTGACCGAGCAGCAGAAGGTGGCCGAGCGCAACGCTGAACTGCGCGAGCGCCAGCTGGAGACCGAGGTCCGCAAGCCGGCCGACGCCGCCCGATACAAGCTGGAGCAGGAGGCCGAGGCGGCCCGCAACGCGGCGGTGTTCCGGGCCGACGCCGAGCGGCAGGCCACCATCGCGGCCGCGCAGGCCGAGGCCGAGCAGTCCCGGCTGCGCGGTGAGGGCGAGAAGGCCCGGCGGGCCGCGCTCGCGGATGCGAACGCCATCGAAGGCGCCAAGCAGGGTGAGGCCGAGCAGCGTCGGCGCAGCTCGATCGCCGAGGCGGTCGAGCGGGAAGGTACCGCCGAGGCGAGCGCGATCCTGGCCCGCGGCCAGGCCGAGGCGCAGGCCATGCAGGCCAAGGCAGACGCCTTCGCACAGTACGGCGAGGCAGCCATCCTGGACCTGCTGGTACGCATCCTGCCCGAAGTGGTGAAGCAGGCCAGCGCACCGATGAGCGCGATCGACAAGTTGACCGTCATCTCCACCGACGGTGCCTCCTCGCTGACCAAGTCGGTGGCGTCGAACGTGGCACAGGGGCTGCAGCTGGGTACCGACCTGACCGGCATCGACCTGACCGCCCTGCTCGCCAAGCTGGGCTCGGCGGGGCTGGGTGGCTCCGGTTCATCGGGATCGGGATCAGCCGAGGCAGCCGGCAACGGCAAGCCGAAGGCTGTCGAGTCCGGGAGCTGACCTGCCGGCACGAATTGACGTGCGGCGCGGTACCCCACCAGGGGTACCGCGCCGCACGCGTGTCCGGTACCTGTTGGCAGCCCGTAGGCTCAGGGAATGACCGCCGGCCGTACCCACGGAAATCTGCGCGCCCTGTTCCGGGCTGGCGCATTCCGTCGCCTGCTCGGGGTACGGCTGGTCAGCCAGTTCGCCGACGCGCTGTTCCAGGGCGGGCTGGCCGGCAGTCTGCTGTTCAACCCGACCGACCAGACCAGCCCGACGGGCGTGGCGATCGGCTTCGCCGTGCTGCTGCTGCCGTACTCGCTGATCGGGCCGTACGTCGGGGTGGTACTCGACCGGTGGAGCCGGAGCCGGGTGATCTACTGCTGCAACCTGATCCGGGCCACGCTGGTACTCCCGGCAGCCTGGTACATCTGGCACGGCGACCGGTCGGCCGGGTACGTGACCGCTGCCCTGCTCGTGATCGGCGTGAACCGGCTGCTGCTCTCCGGCATCTCCGCCGCCCAGCCACACGTGGTGGACCAGCCGCTACTGGTCACCGCCAACGCGGTCGCCGGCACGCTGGGTAACGTCGTCTACTCGCTGGGCCTGGGCGCCTCGGTACTGCTGCTCAACTCGGTACTGGACAGCACCAACCACGGGTACGGGCTGCTCGCCGGCGCCGCCAGTATCGGGTACGTCGGCTCGGCGCTGCTGTGCTGGCGCTCCTTCGGTACCCGGCAACTCGGGCCGGACGAGCAGACTCAGGTCCACGAGCCGGCACTCCGGATGGTGATCACGGTCGCCCGTGGGATGGTGGCCGGCGTACGGCACCTGACGCACCGGCGCGGGCCGGCGTACGGCGTGCTGACCCAGGCGCTGTTCCGGCTGTTCTACGGGATCCTCGCGCTGGCCACGCTGCTGCTGTTCCGCCGGTACTTCTACCCGGACAACACCGACGCGGCCCTGGCCGGCCTCGGCGAACTGGTGGTGGTCGGCGGGTTCGGCGCACTGCTGTCCGCGTTCATCACGCCCTGGGTGACCCGGCGGATCGGCGGCTGGCGCTGGGTCAGCCTGCTGCTCGGCATGATCGGCATCGGTATCCTGGTCTTCGGCCTGCCGTTCCGCCCGGTACTGCTGATGGCGGCCACCTTCGTGGTCAACGTCGGCTCCCAGGGCATGAAGATCGTGGTGGACACCGCGATCCAGACCGAGTGCGAGGACGACTTCCGCGGCCGCGTGTTCAGCGTCAACGACACGCTCTTCAACCTGTGCTTCGTACTCGGCCTGTTCATCGCCGCGGCGACCCTGCCGGCGGACGGCCGCTCGGTCACCGCGCTGGTCGTGGTGGCCATCGGGTACCTGCTGCTGGGGGCCTGGCTCGGTCTGTCCCTCGGCCGCCGGCCGGCCCGGACGGAGCAACGGCCGGAGCCGGCGACGCGCGACCCGGAGCCGGTCAAAGAAACCGCCTGACCCCCGACGGAGCCGGGAATCAGGCGGGATCAGACGATCAGCCGGACTTGGTGGCGGTGGCCGTGAAGTCCTCGGTGGTCTGGGTGAGCGTGGTCGACGAGCAGGTGTACGGCGTGGGGTCGTTGGAAATCTTCAGGTCGATCGTGCCGGAGGATGCGCCGTCGGTGAACAGCTCTAGCTCCCCATCCGCCGTAGCCTGACTGAACGACAGCACGTCGTTGGCGCTCTTGATGGTGTACGTGACGGTGCCGTAGATGTTGATCTTGTAGTCGTGGTCGGCGCTGGTCCCGATCAGTACCGTCGGGCTGTCCTGCGTGCCGTAGTTGTCGGTCGCCGTACCGTCCGCGTTGATCGTGAAAACCTCTTGCAGGCTGGAAGCGGTGAAGTCGACACTGCCGACGTTGTCGAACGGGATGGTCGTCTCGTACGAGCTGACCTTCCAGGTACCGACGAGGCACTTGTCCAGACCCGAGGCGGTCGTGGTGCCACCCCCGCCGCCGGTGCTCTTCGAGCCGTGCTTGACCAGGACCACCACGACGATGCCGATGACCAGCAGCGCCATCACCGAGCAGAGCGCGATGATCGGGATGACGTAGCCGCTGCGCTGCTTGGTCGGCGGCGGGCCGGCGGGCATCGGCTGGTACGGCGCCGGCTGCTGGTACTGGGTCGGCTGCTGGTACGCGGGCGGGGCACTGTACGGCTGGGCCGGGTAGCCACCCGAAGCCGAGTACGGCGCACCGGTCACCGGCGGTCCGCTGGTCGGCCCGTACGGCGGCGCGCTGACCTGGCCACCGTAGGACGGCGCACTGGTCGGGTAGGCGGGTCCGCTGGTCGGGTAGGCGGGGGAGCTCACCGGCGACGTCGCGACCCCGCGGTAGTTGCGGCAGTTGGTGCAGAATCCGCCGGCGTCCACCGGGGCGAACTGCCCGCAGAACTGGCACGGTTCCATCCCGACCCACCGTCTCTCTCCCGCCGGCAAAGGGGGGTGCCGGCAAACTCCCGTGAGGCTAGTCGACCTCTCCAGTTCTCGGTATCCGCGCCGCGTCGCCTGCCCGGTCAGAGCCGGGTGAGCCGCTGGTTGTCGTCGGACAGTACCCGCGTCATGGTGTCGCCGGAGCAGGTGTACGTCCAGGTGAAGTCGTCGAACTTGATGTTGCCGGTACCGACGGAGTCACCATCCTCCCACTCGCCGTACTGCCCGTTGGCGATCGTGGCACTGGCCACCATCCGCCCGGTCTTGGCGGTGAAGTTGTAGGTCACCTGGCCGTTGAAGGCGAGTTGGTAGCGGTGGCCGCCGGAGTTGGCGAAGTAGTCGGCCTCGTCGTCGTAGGCCTCGTAGTCCTCGCTCGCCGTACCGTCCGAGTCGAAGGTGACCTTGTAGTTGTTGTCGAGCGTCAGCGGTACCGAGTCGGCGTCCGGGAAGTCGTCGGTGATCTGCTCGGAGACCACCTTCCAGGAGCCGACGACGCAGTTGTCGATGCCGTTGGTCGTCCCGGCCGAGGCCGACGAGGAGGCGCCAACACTGGACTTGTGCGTCGGGCTGGTGACCGGCGGCGTGTCCTTGCCGCCCTTGACCACGAGTACCACCACGATCGCGGCGATGATCACCACGAGGCCGACCGAGGCGGCCACGATCGCACCGGTGTAGGACTTCTTCGGCGGCGGGGGCACGCTCGGGTAGCCGTAGCCCGCGGGCGGGCCGGGCGGCGGACCGTAGCCGGGCGGCGAGCTGGCCTGGCCGTAGCCGGGGGCGCTGGCCTGGCCGTACCCGGGCGGGGCGCTGGTCTGGCCGTAGCCCGGTGCGCTGGTGGGCGCGGCCGAGTAGGGGACCGCGCTGCTCGGCGGGTACGCGGGGTAGGGCGTGGTCGGGTTGACCACTGGCTGGCCCGGGTAGGCGGCGCCGTACTCCGGCTGCTGGCCGTAGCCGGGCTGCTGCTGCCCATAGCCCTGTTGGTCGTAACCGGGCTGCTGGTCGTAACCGGCCTGTGGCGGGTAGCCGGGCTGCTGGTCGTAACCGGCCTGTGGCGGGTAGCCGGGCTGCTGGGGCGGTAGGCCCAGATAGGTCGAGCAGGTCGTGCAGTATCCGTTGGCGTCAACACCGGTGTTCCGGCAAACGGGGCACGGCTGCATCGGGCTCTCCTCTGGCACGACCGGTGGTAACGGGCGGAAGGGCCCGCGCGGATGTGTTGTGCACGCTAGTCGGGTGGCGCAACATTGCGATCACGAGGTTCGAGGTGCGTCGGCAATCGGTCAGTTCCGGTCGCCGAGCCCCTGCTCAGCACCCCAGGCGAGGAGCGCCGCCACGGCTTCGTCGTGGTCGAGCGGTCCGCGCTCCAGGCGCAGTTCCTTCAGGTACCGCCAGGCCCGCCCGACGAGCGGCCCCGGTGGTACCCCGAGCAGCTCCATGATCGCATTGCCATCCAGATCCGGGCGTACCCGGGCCAGGTCCTCGGCCTCGGCCAGTTCGGCGATGCGCTGCTCCAGCGCGTCGTAGTCGGCCGAGAGCGCGGCCGCCTTGCGGCGGTTGCGGGTGGTGCAGTCCGACCGGGTCAGCTTGTGCAGTCGTGGCAACAGTTCCCCGGCGTCGGTGACGTACCGGCGCACCGCGCTGTCTGTCCACTCGCCCCGCCCGTACCCGTAGAAGCGCAGGTGCAGCGCGACCAGCTCGACGACGTCGGAGATCACGTCCTTCGGGTACCGCAGCGCCTTCATCCGCGCCTTGGTCAGCCGGGCACCGACCACTTCGTGGTGGTGGAAGCTGACCCGCCGATCGGCGCCGACCTCCTTGGTGGCCGGCTTGCCCACGTCGTGCATCAGCGCGGCCATCCGCAGGGTGAAGTCGGCGCCCGCCTCCTCCAGCGCGACCGCGTTGCTGACCACCGTGAGGGTGTGCTCGTAGACATCCTTGTGCTGGGCGTGCTCATCGATCTCCAGCTTCAGCCCGGTCAGCTCGGGCAGGAACTCGCCGGCCAGCCCGGTCTCCACCAGCAGCCGCAGCCCGGTGACCGGGTCGGCGCCGCAGAGCAGCTTGGTGAACTCGTCGCGGATCCGCTCGGCGGTGATCCGGGCCAGGTCGCCGGCCATCGCGGTCATCGCGGTACGGACCGCCGGGTCGAGCGTGAAGCGCAGCTGCGCGGCGAAGCGGGCGGCGCGCAGCATCCGGAGCGGGTCGTCGCCGAAGCTGCGCTCGGCCGTGGCGGGGGTACGCAGCACGCCGGTCGCCAGGTCGGCGAGGCCGCCGAACAGGTCGGTGAAGTCGTGCCCGGGTACCGACAGCGCCATCGCGTTGATGGTGAAGTCCCGTCGGGACAGGTCGTCGGCGAGGCTGGTCCCGTACTGCACCAACGGGTTGCGGCTCACCCCGTCGTACGCCTCGGCGCGGTAGGTGGTGATCTCCAGCCGCAGCCCCTTGCGAGCAGCGCCGATGGTGCCGAAGTCGCGCCCGGTTTCCCAGGTGGTCTCCGCCCAGCCGCGCAGGATGGCGAGCGTCTCCTCCGGCCGGGCGGAGGTAGCGAAGTCGAGGTCGTCGCCGAGCCGGCCGAGCAGCGCGTCGCGGACCGAGCCGCCGACGAGGTGCAGCTCATGTCCGGCGGCGGCGAACCGGGCGCCGGCCTCGTCGACGACGGGGAACACGCGGGTCAGTTCGGCGAGCGCGTGGCGCTGGACGGTGGTCAGCTCGGACATGGCGCCGGCCAGCTTATCGGTCCGCCTCGGCTCGGGCCGAGCGGCGGTCCGGAGAAGAGAATTCTCCCGGTACCGGCTGCTGCGGTCCCCCACGAGTTGTGGTCGGCCGTGTTGAAAGTCGATCGATTCCAAACACAAGCGCCCGCAACAGTACTGACTTGGTACCTCGTATCTGTTCCCTTCTGTTGACTCATGACGGATCAGCGCTGCACCCTGTACTTCATGTACCCGCCGCCCCCCGGCCCACTCGTGCTCCACGAGGCGGGCTGATGCTCGCTCACCAACGGCAGAGCGCCATCCACGAGCTGGTACGCCAGCGTGGTGGGGTACGCGTCGGCGACCTGGTACGCCAGTTCGGGGTCTCGGACATCACCATCCGCCGGGACCTGGAGGCGCTGGCCGAACGCGGACTGGTCGCGAAGGTGCACGGCGGTGCGGCCCCGGTCGACCAGCACTCGGCGGAGGAGCCCGGGTTCAGCGCGAAACTGGTCCGCCAGCGCGCCGAGAAGGAGGCCATCGTCGCGCGGGCCGCCCAGCTGGTGTCACCTGGGACGGCCATCGCGCTCTCCGCGGGTACCACCACCTGCCTGCTCGCCCGCCACCTGGTCGAGGTCGCCGGCCTGACGGTACTGACCAACTCGGTACCGGTGGCCGATATCTTCTACCGCTCGCCGCGTGCCGACCGCACGGTGGTACTGACCGGCGGCATCCGTACCCCGTCCGACGCCCTGGTCGGCCCGTTCGCGGTGAGCGCCGTCAACCAGCTCAACCTCGACGTGCTCTTCCTCGGCGTACACGGGATGAGCCCGCGCTCCGGCTTCACCACCCCCAACCTGCTGGAGGCGGAGACCAACCGCGCGCTGGTCGGCATCGCCCGGCAGGTGGTGGTGGTCGCCGACCACACGAAGTGGGACACGCTCGGCATCTCCACCATCGCCCGGCTGGCCGACGCACATGTGCTGGTCACCGACGACGGGCTGAACCGCTCGGCCCGGGACCGGCTGCGCGCCGATGTCGGCGAACTGATCATCGCGGACACCGGGGCGGCGGGCGCGCACAGCGCCTGACCGGGATGTACACAACGTCTCCCCGGGCGCTCGCCCGGCCGGGGCGGTACTGGATAGGGTCTTGCGCATGAGCTGGACCGGCGACCCACGGCACGATCCCGACGCCACGGTACTGCTGCCGGTCGTACCCGGGGACGGGCCGGGCAGCGGCACGTTGCCGGTCGTACCGGCGGATGCCACCGCGCTGCTGCCGGCACTGCAGGGCGGCGGGGGTACACCCACCATGAGCCAGCTGCCCGGGGACGCGGTGACCCAGTTGCTGCCCCGGGTCCCGACCGACGGGTCCGGCCCGGGTGCGCCGCCGCGCGACGACGAGCTCGACGAGGGTGCCCAGTCGGTGGCCCGGAACAGCTCGGTGATGGCGGCCGGCAGCATCGTCAGCCGGATCACCGGGCTCATCCGGACGGCAGCACTCGCCGCCGCGCTCGGCGGGCACTTCGTCGGTGACGACTTCAACCTCTCCAACACGCTGCCGAACATGGTCTACGAGCTGCTGCTTGGCGGCGTACTGGCGAGCGTGATCATCCCGCTGCTGGTACGGGCGCGGCGGCACGAGGACCGGGGCGAGGCGTACACCCAGCGGCTGTTGACCGCGGCCACCATCTTCCTGGCGGTGGCGACGGTGCTCGCGGTGGCCTGCGCGCCGCTGTTGACCATGCTGATGGCCAACACCGCGAAGTCGGCCGACCGGCACCTGATCACCGTCTTCAGCTACCTGCTGCTGCCGGAGATCTTCTTCTACGGGATGGCCGGCCTGTTCGCGGCCATCCTGAACACCCGCGGCCACTTCGCTGCGCCGACCTTCACCCCGATCCTGAACAACATCGTGGTGACCCTGACGGCGGTGCTGTTCCTCTTCCTGCCAACGGTGAGCAAGCCGCCGACGCAGTACACCATCACCACCACCCAGATCCTGGTCATCGGCGTCGGTACCACGCTGGGCATCGTGATGCAGGCGGCCGGGCTGATCCCGGCGCTGCGCCGGGTCGGCTTCCGGTGGAAGTGGCGCTGGGACTGGCGCGCGCTCGGCCTGCGCGAACTCGGCCGGATCAGCTCCTGGATGCTGCTCTACGTCGTGGTCAGCCAGGTCGGCCTGATCATCATGCTCAACCTGGCCAAGCGCGCCGGCAACGCGGCCGGCCCGGGCCCGGCGATCTTCGACAACGCGTACCTGATCTTCATGATGGCGCACGGCATCGCCGCGGTCTCAATCATCACGGCGCTGATGCCCAGGATGGCGGCGGCCGCCTCCGAGCGGCGGTTCGGCGACGTCGCCGCCCAGCTCTCCCTGGGGGTACGCCTCTCCGCGGTGATCCTCATCCCAGCGTCCGTCGCGTACCTGGTACTCGGCCGGCAGCTCGCGGTGACGCTGTTCCAGTGGGGTAGCTACAGCCACCAGAACGCGATCTCCACCGGCTGGGTGGTGGCCGTGGCCGGCATCGGGCTGGTGCCGTTCGCCATCAGCCAACTGCAGCTGTTCGCTTTCTACGCGATGCCCGACACCAAGACACCGGCCCTGCTGAACATCCCGGTGGTGGCCCTGCGTATCGCCATCGACCTGCTGCTGTACGGCGTCGTGCTGACCGCGTCCTGGGTGGCGGCCGGGCTGATGTTCGGCAACGCGATCTCCTTTGTCTTCTCCGCCATCGTCGGGTACTGGCTGCTGCGCCGGCGGATCGGGCGGCTCGGGCTGACCAGCGTGCTCGGCTCGCTCGGCCGGCTGACCGGGGCGGCACTGATCGCGGCCGTCCCCACGCTCCTGGTCGCGGTGATCCTCGAGCACTTCCTGGGCCTGAACAAGCTGGGCAGCTTCGTCGGGCTGGTGGTCGGCGGGCTGGTACTCATCGCGGTGTACCTGGCGGCGGCGGTACTCCTGCGCGTGCGCGAGGTACATCAGGTGTGGGGGATGGTGCGCTCGCGGGTCGGGCGCTGAGCCCGGTACCTGCGTGATTTCCGGTCGGTTATCCGGCGTTGCGAGCCTGGTCACTACAGGCAACCGAAGTGCCGTTTGCCACCGGTACCCCCGGATGTGGCTCTGGACCAGCGACAATGTCATCCGGAACGGATAGGCTACGCGAGATCATCTGCCATGAATAGCACCATTTCTCGCCTTTGTGGGGGAGACTACAGATACGTCGGTGACGAACCGACCAGACTGGCGTCGGACGCTCGAACGGCGAACAATGGCGAGTCGAAAGACGGGCTCCCCCGGGTAAGGTCGGAGCTTGTGCGTGGGACAGCCATGAGGCTGGGCGCGACCGCACCCCCGGCGGCCCCGGGCAAGCGGCAGCGGGCCGGCTCAACCGGAGGGGAGGACGGGTGACCCAGGTCGATGAGGGACCCGAGTCGCTCCGTGCACCGGCGGTGATGTCCACCAACAGCCTGACTGTCGGGGCGCCCCAGCCCGGCGAGATCCTGGCCGAGCGTTACCGGCTGGAAGCACACATCAGCAACGACGCCTACGGCCGGCAGGTCTGGCGCGGACTCGATGTACTGCTGCGCCGGCCGATCGCGGTCATCCTGCGCCAGCCCGGCGGCGACTCGGCCGCCGAGATGCTGCACGCCGCCGTGAAGGCGAGCCGGGTCTCGCACACGCACCTTGCCGACGTCTACGACGCGGTCGACGAGGGCGCCAAGGCCTACGTCGTACGCGAGTGGGTCGAGGGCGTGTCGCTGCGCGAAGCCGTCGCCGAGGCACCGATGGAGCCAGAGCGGGCCACCACCGTCGCGCACGCGATCGCCGAGGCGGTCGCCGCCTTCCACGCGGCCGGTCTCACCCACGGCAACATCCACCCCGGCACCGTGATGCTCGGCGACGAGGGGCAGGTACTGCTCGTCGACGCCCGGTCGGACGACACCGCCACCCCGGACACCGACGTACGCGCGGTCGGCGCGGTGCTCTACGCGGCGCTGACCGGCCACTGGCCCTACCAGGAGGCCGGCCCCACCTCTCTGCCGGACGCGCTGCGCGACCCGGCCAGCGGTACCCTCGTCGCCCCTCGACGGATGCGTGGCGGGGTACCCAGCCACCTCTCCGACCTGGCCACCGACCTGCTCGACCCGCGCGCCGCCCTGCCGTCCGCCGATGTACTCGCCGCCGATCTCGGTCGGCTGGACGCCGAGCAGGAGGACGAACTGCTCGACGTGGGCGAGTCCTTCGCCATCGGCGGTGGCTTCCTCACCGGCAACGGCCGGCTGGAGCCGCGCCGGCCGATCGGTACCAAGTTGGCCGTCGGCGTGGTCGGGCTGCTCGTACTGGCGATCGTCGGGGTACTCATCGGTACCTCGGTGCTCACCGGCCACAACAAGGGCAACGGCGCCGCCCCCAGCGCGAGTACCAGCGGCGCGGTGACCAAGCCCGGCGGTGGCCAGACCAAGGTGCTCACCCTCGGCACCGACCAGGTGCACCTGGTCTCGCCCAACGGCGACCACGACAACGAGAAGGACGTCGGCAAGGTCGTCGACGGCGATTCCCGCACCTCGTGGAGCACCGAGCACTACAACACCAGCAGCGACTACTTCACCAACACCAAGAAGGGCCTGGGCATCGTGATCGACCTGGGCTCCGCCCAGTCGGTGTCGGATCTGAAGATCGACTTCACCAACCCGGGCGCCACCGTCGCGATCTGGACCGGGGACTTCGCGCCGGCCAGCGGGAAGGCCGGCGACCAGGCGGTGTTCACCGGCTACCAGCAGGTGGTCCCCGGTGCCCAGGTGGGTCTCTCGCACGACTACCTGCTGCCGCCGGACGGCGCGCCGACCCGGTATGTGCTGGTCTACATCACCGCGCTGCCGGTCTCCGCCGACTCGGCCGACAAATACCAGGTCGGCATCTCCGAGATCAAGGTTTCGGTCAACCAGTAGAGCGCGGTGGATGGCGCTGGGTAGCGTGCACGCCGTGGACCAGGCTGCGGCACGGCGCGAGGACATCGAGCTGCTGCGTGCCCACGCCGCCGGCGACAAGGACGCCTTCGCCGAGCTGTTCCGCCGGCACCGGGACCGGCTCTGGGCGGTGGCGCTGCGTACCCTCAGCGATCCCGAGGACGCCGCCGACGCCCTCCAGGAAGCACTCATCTCCGCGCTGCGCTCGGCCGGCCAGTACCGGGGCGAGGCGGCGGTCAGCAGCTGGCTGCACCGCATCGTGGTGAACGCGTGCATCGACCGGGTACGCCGCCGGCAGGCGCGACCCACGGTGCCGCTCGCGGAGACGGATCCACCCGCCGCGTACGTCGACTCGGACCTGGCACTGGACATCCGGGCGGCGCTGGCCACCCTCCCCGACGAGCAGCGGCTGGCGCTGGTACTGGTGGACATGTCCGGGTACCCGGTGGCGCAGGCGGCGAGCATCCTGGGCGTACCGGAGGGCACCATCAAGAGCAGGTGCGCGCGTGGCCGGGCCAGATTGGCTGTGCTCCTCGGCTACCTGCGGAACCCGGACGCCCCCGGCGGCGTCCCAGTTGAGGACGGCGAAGGGGGCGGCAGATGATCGACGACAGCCTCCTCGACCAGCTCGCCGAGTACGCCGCCGGCCTGCTCGACCCGGTCGAGGCGCAGGCGCTGGAGCGCCGGCTGGCGACCGACCCGGCGCTGGCGGCACTGGCCGCCGAGCTGACCGGCGCGCAGCAGCAGGTCACCGCCGACCTCGGCGCGCTGGCCGTCGAGCCGATGCCGCCAGCCGTTGTGGACCGGCTGGCCGGGGTGCTCGCCACGGCGCCGTCCGGGGAGTCGGCGCCGTCCGGGGAGTCGGCGCCGTCCGGGGAGTCGGCGCCGTCCGGGGAGTCGGCGCCGTCCGGGGAGTCGGCGCACGATCCGCGATCCCCGGGGGTACCCGCTGGGCCGTCCCCTGCTTCGCCGGGTCCACGTGGGCCGGGCAACCGGCGGCCGTCCGATCATCGGCCAGCGAGCCAGCGGGCGACGCGCCGGCCGGGCTGGGTCCGGACGCTGCTGGCCGGCGGCGGGGTGGTCGCCGCGGTCGTCCTGGTACTCGGCGGGTTCCTGCTGCTCAACAACGGCACGACCACGCAGAAGAGCTCCACAACGGCCGGTGCTGCCGCCGACTCGGCGAAGGCGCCGCAGTTCCAGTCGGGCATGGTGATCCGGCACACCGCCAGCGACTACAGCGCCGACACCCTGCCCACCGGCCCGAACGGCGTACAGGCGCCCGGGGCACAGGCCGCTGGAGGAACAGGGGCCGGCATGGAGGCGCTGCTGCGGCTGAACGACCCGACCGCGCTCGCCGACTGCCTCGCCGTACTCACCTCGCTGCACCCGGGGACCGTGGAGATCGTGGAGTTCGCCCGGTACGAGGGGCGACCGGCGCTGATCGTGGTGGTGACCGGCGACTCGGGAAGCCGTACCGTGGTGGCCGGGCCCGATTGTGGACTGCCCGGCGACAGCGACGACGAGGTCTATGTCACGCCCCCGCGCTGAGTTGTCCCGGCTCGTCGGTATCACCACGTGACGCACGGCACCCGCCTTACCCATGCGGGAATCGTTGCTTCGTACGATGGCGTTTGCTGTTGTGAGCATGGATCCCGGCGCACCAGTGGGTGTGACCCGCGGGATCGCGGAGTTGAGGAGTAGCGGGTGTCCGAGGTACGGAACTTGATCATCATCGGGTCTGGCCCGGCCGGCTACACCGCGGCGGTCTACGCGGCGCGGGCAAACCTGAACCCGCTGGTCATCGAGGGCGCGGCGAGTGGTGGCGCGCTGATGACCACCACCGAGGTGGAGAACTTCCCGGGCTTCCCGGACGGCATTCTCGGCCCCGAGTTGATGGACAGCATGCGCAAGCAGGCGGAGCGCTTCGGCGCCGAGTTCCTCACCGACGACGCCTCCCGGGTCGAGCTGACCGGCGCGGTGAAGAGCGTCTTCGTCGGGCAGACGGAGTACCGGGCGAAGGCCGTCATCCTGGCCACCGGCTCGGCCTGGCGGCCGCTGGGCGTACCCGGCGAGCAGGAGCTGCTCGGCCACGGCGTCTCGTCCTGTGCCACCTGTGACGGCTTCTTCTTCCGCAACCAGCACATCGTGGTGGTCGGCGGCGGCGACTCGGCGATGGAGGAGGCGAGCTTCCTCACCCGCTTTGCCGCGACGGTGACCATCGTGCACCGGCGCCACGAGTTCCGGGCCAGCAAGATCATGGCGGAGCGGGCACTGGCTAACCCCAAGATCCAGGTCAAGTGGAACTCGGTCGTCACCGAGGTACTGGGCGAGGACGGCAAGGTGGTCGGGGTACGGGTTGCCGACACGGACACCGGCGAGGAGAGCACCCTCGACGTCAGCGGCGTCTTCGTAGCCATCGGCCACGACCCGCGCAGCGAGCTCTTCACCGGCCAGGTCGACCTCGACGAGTCGGGGTACGTGCTGGTCGAGGCGCCGGGGAGCCGTACCAACCTGACCGGCGTCTTCGCCGTCGGCGACCTGGTCGACCACACCTACCGGCAGGCGATCACCGCGGCCGGCACAGGCTGTGTCGGCGCGCTCGACGCCGAGCGGTACATCGCCTCGCTCGAGGGCTGACTTCCCGCCCGGCTCCCGCTGCCAACGCGGTCGGGAGCCGGGCGGACATGCGTTGAAACATCAACAGGGAGGCAACACATGCAGGCCGTCACCGACGCCAACTTCATCGGCGAGGTACTCCAGTCGGAGACCCCCGTACTCGTCGACTTCTGGGCCGAGTGGTGCGGTCCGTGCCTGCGCGTGGCGCCGGTACTCGAAGAGATCGCCAAAGAGATGGGCGACAAGGTCAAGATCGTCAAGCTGGACATCGACACCAACCCGAACACCGCCCGCGACTACCGGGTCATGTCGGTACCCACGCTCACCATCTTCAAGGGCGGCCAGCCGGTCCAGTCGGTGGCCGGTGCGCGCCCCAAGTCCGAGCTGCTCCGGCTGATCGAGTCGGCACTCTAAGTCGCTCTGTACGTGCCCCGTGCCGGTCCGCTGACACGGGGCACGAGCCATCTCCGCCCGCCCCTGGTAGAGCCCCATAACGCCAATGTTTACGCAGGTCACCCGTGTGTCGGATGGCGGCCGGAAGTCGGGCGCGACGCGGGCGGTCACGGTAGGCTCCGGTGGCCTGGGGGGCTGGCGCGGGGGTACGACAACGATCATCAGTAGGGTGCACGGCAAGCACCACTCGAGGAGGGCACGCATGCGTGCGTACCGGCGGGGCGACCGGGGTAACGCGGTCGCCGAGATCCGTGCCGTGCTGCGTACCCTCGAACTGCTGCCGTTAGCCGTCGATCCGGCCGGGCGAGCCGAGTACGACGAGCACACCGAGCGCGCGGTGCGTACCTTCCAGCAGAGCCGCGGGCTCTCGGTCGACGGGCAGGTCGGCGACGAGACCTGGCGGGCACTGGACGCGGCCCGTTGGCGACTCGGTGCCCGTACCCTCTACCAGGCGATGCCCGAGCCGCTGATCGGCGACGACGTGCGGCAACTGCAGGAGCGGCTGCTGGAGATGGGGTACGACTCGGGGCGGGCCGACGGTGTCTACGGCGCCCGTACCGCCCGCGCGGTTGCCCAGTTCCAGCGCGAGGTCGGGCTCGTCCCCGACGGCGCCTGCGGACCGCACACGATGACCGCGCTGCGCCGCCTCGGTCGCAAGGTGATCGGCGGCGCACCGCTGGCCCTGCGCGAGGACAACAAGCTGCGCCAGTCCGGCCGGGCGCTGGTCGACAAAACGATCGTCATCGATCCCGGACATGGCGGCCCCGACTTCGGCGTGGTCGTCCCCGACGGGCCACTGCGCTGGACCGAGGCGGATCTCGCATTCGACCTGGCCACCCGGCTGGAGGGCCGGCTCGCGGTGGCGGGCATGCGGGTACACCTGACCCGCGGGCCGGTACGCGACACCGAGCTGAGCACGGCCGAGCGCATCGCACTCGCCAACGACCTGGGCGCCGACCTGTTCATCTCGCTGCACCTGGACGGCCACCCCAACCCGGCCGCCAGTGGCGTGGCCACCTACCACTACGGCACCGGCAACGGCGTCACGTCGACCGTGGGCGAACGGCTGGCCGGGCTGGTACAGCGGGAGATCGTCCAGCGAACCGGGCTACGCAACTGCCAGACCCACGCCAAGACCTGGGATCTGCTGCGGCTGACCAAGATGCCGGCGGTCCGGGTGGAGGCCGGCTACCTGACCTCGCCGGTGGACCGGGCCCGCCTGGTCGACCCGCTGTTCCGGGAGCGCGTGGTGGAGGCGATCGTCGCGGCCGTACAGCGCATGTACTACCCGGTCGAGGACGACGTGGCCACCGGCTCGATCGACGTTTCCCAGATCCGGGCCGCGGTCGCCGCCAGCACCCGCTGATTCGGTCGCTGGACAGCTTTCCCGGGCGCCGGCGGCTCAGCCGTTGGTGTTGCCGATGGGGGTACCGGAGCGGGTGGCCGGGCGTACCGGGCGCAGCAGCGACTCCGGGCTCATCGAGCCGAGCAGCTTCTCCAGCGCGTACTCCACATCGGACTTCCAGGACAGCGCGGTGCGCAGCTCGAGGCGCAGCCGGGGGTACCGCGGATGGGGTCTGACGGTTTTGAAGCCGACGGAGAGGAAGAAATCCGCGGGCGCCAGGCACCGGCCGGGTGCGTTCTCGTCGGGTTCGCCGTACTTCGCGTCGCCGAACGCCTCGATCGCCTTGACCCCGCGCTTGGTGAGGTCGCGGGCGACCCCCTGGACCAGCATCCGGCCGAGTCCGCCGCCGGCGAATGCGGAGACCACCTGCGAGGTCATCAGCAGCGCGGCATCGGGGGAGACCGGCGAGGTCGGGAAGGCCATCGACCGGGGTACGTACGCTGGCGGCGCGAACATCACGTAGCCGGCCGGCAATCCGTCGACGTAGACGAGCTTGCCGCAGGAGCCCCACTCGAGCAGGGTCTGCGATACCCAGGCCTCTTTCTCCAGCCCCGGGTCGCCGGCTTCACAGGCGCGCTGCGCCGCCACCGGGTCGAGTTCCCAGTAGACGCACTGCCGGCATGGCCTCGGCAGGTCTTCCAGCGTGTCCAGGGTCAGATTGACCAGACGTCGCGACATGGCGCTTTCCCTCTCACAGCCGTCGGCGCCCGCAGTCCCAACAAGCGATCCTAGCCGGGAATTGACTGCGGCGGGAGGTGGACCGGAGAGTACGATCGACCAACGCCGCCGGCCCTGCGACGCGCCCGTGGCGACTGCCCGATCGCCCGCGAGAGGACGCCACTATGGGCTCCGGAACGACGCTTGACGACTACACCGACCGGTACGCCCAGCGCGTCCACGGCATGGCAGCGTCGGAGATCCGAGCTCTCTTCGCAGTGACCAGCCGCCCCGAGGTCGTCTCGTTGGCTGGCGGCGCCCCGTTCGTCTCGGCGCTGCCGCTGGACGCGGTCGGCGAGATGCTCGGCCAGCTGGGCAGCGTGCACGGCGCGACCACCCTCCAGTACGGCCTCGGCCAGGGCGACATCACCCTGCGCGAGCGCATCTGCGAGGTGATGTCGCTGTCCGGCATTGATGCCTCCAGCGGCGCGTCGCCGGACGACGTGGTGGTGACGGTCGGCGGGCAGCAGGCACTCGATCTGGTATCCCGGGTGTTCCTCGACCCCGGCGACGTGGTGCTCGCCGAAGGACCGAGCTACGTCGGCGCGCTGGGCGTGTTCCAGGCGGCGCAGGCCGATGTGGTGCACGTACCCATGGACGACGAGGGGCTGATTCCGGCAGCTCTCGCCGAGGCGCTGGAAACCGTCGCTAAAGCGGGCAAGCGCGCCAAGTTTCTCTATACCGTGCCCAATTACCACAACCCTGGCGGCGTCACGCTGGTGGAGTCCCGTCGTGACCAGATCCTCGAGATCTGCCAGCGCGCCGGGCTGCTGGTGATCGAGGACGACCCCTACGGCCTGCTCGGCTTCGACGGCGAGCCGCTGCGCGCGCTGCGCGCCCGGGACAAGGACGCCGTCCTCTACGTCAGCACGTTCTCGAAGACCTTCGCGCCTGGCCTTCGGGTCGGCTGGGTACTTGCCCCGCACGCGGTACGCGAGAAGCTGGTCATCGCCTCCGAAGCGCAGATCCTCTGCCCCAGCATGTACGCCCAGTCGGCCGTGGCCACCTACTTCGCCACGATGCCGTGGAAGGAACAGATCAAGAACTTCCGCGAGCTGTACCGGGAGCGCCGCGACGCCCTGCTGGACGGGCTGCGGGACATGATGCCCGCCGGTACCCGCTGGACCCACCCCGCGGGCGGCTTCTACGTGTGGCTCACCCTGCCGGAAGGGCTGCACTCGAAGGAGATGCTGCCCCGGGCGATCACCGCTCGGGTGGCCTACGTGCCCGGTACCGGCTTCTACGCTGACGGTTCGGGCGGGGAGTACATGCGGCTCTCGTACTGCTTCCCACCGCCGGAGCGCATCCGCGAGGGAGTACGCCGCCTCGCCGGCGTGATCGAGCAGGAGCTGGCGATCCGCGCCGTCTTCGGTACCTCCGGCCAGCCCGCCGCTCCCCGGGGAGTCTCCTGGACCTCGGCCGCCGCCTTCGGCGCCACCGCCGGGGACACTCCCGATCCCGGTCTGGGATGATCTTCGGTATGGCGCACGAACCGCACATCCTCGTCCTCGCCGGCGGCCTTTCCCACGAACGCGACGTTTCGCTGCGCTCCGGCCGGCGGGTACTCGACGCGCTCCGGGCGGTCGGCATCGAGGCAGTGCAGCGGGACGTCGATGTGACCCTGCTGCCCGCGCTCGTCAGCGAGCGACCGGACGCCGTGATCATCGCGCTGCACGGGGCGACCGGCGAGGACGGGTCGCTGCGCGGGGTACTCGACCTGTGCGGCGTGCCCTACGTTGGCTGTGACGCCCAGTCCGCCCGCGTCGCCTGGGACAAGCCGTCCGCCAAGGCCGTGCTGCGCGAGGTCGGCATCCCCACCCCCGACTGGGTCGCGCTGCCGCACGACCGGTTCTCGGAGCTGGGTGCTGTGGCGGTACTCGACCGGATCGTCGAGCGCCTCGGGCTGCCGCTGATGGTGAAGCCGGCACACGGCGGGTCGGGGCTGGGTGCCTCGGTGGTACGCGACCTCACGGCACTCCCGGCCGCCATGGTCGGCTGCTTCGCGTACGACCAGACAGCACTGGTCGAGCGGTACGTCGCGGGTACCGACATCGCGGTGACCGTGGTCGACCAGGGAGACGGCCCGGTCGCACTCCCGGCTGTCGAGATCGTGCCGCGCAACGGGGTGTACGACTACGCCGCCCGGTACACCGCCGGCCTCACCACCTGGCATGTACCCGCCCGGCTCGACGCTCCGGTCGCCGACCGGGTGGCCGACGTGGCACTGGCCGCGCACGCAGCCCTCGGCCTGCGGGACCTGTCCCGGGTGGACCTGATCGTGGACCCCGCCGGTGACCCGCACGTACTCGAAGTGAACGTGGCGCCCGGCATGACCGAGACTTCGCTGCTACCAATGGCAGTCAACGCAGCCGGCCTGGACTTCGGCAAGCTGCTGGCCAACCTGGTCGCCCGCGCGGCTGCCCGCAACTGAGCCTCCGCAGCCGCTCGCTGGCTGTTGCCGCCGGGCTTGGGTAAGCCCGTCCTCGCTGATCCGCTTATCGCTGCTTCCGCCCTTGCGGACGCCCAGGTGCGCGACCCGATACCGGGGTTTGTCACCCGCGTCTGGACGAGTCGATAGGCCGCCTCTGTGGGTTCCACACTTGGCCTGGTGTCCACTGAGAGCCGGGTCGTTGATGCCGACCCGGCTCTCAGTGGACACGTCACAGCTCGATATTCGCGAATCAGACCGCAGTTCCTGGATCCGGGCTCGCCACTGCGGCGCCGCCGGCGTTGGCAGGCTGCGCCGGAACTACAGCCGGCTGGGTCGCTGGTCTACTGTCCGGCTTGGCCACCGTCCCGCCCGCGTCCGGCGCGTCCGTGGGGCGTCCGTTCATACCGCCCACGCCGGCCTGGGGTGGAGTTGGTCGCTCGGCACTGGCCGCACTAGCGGCCTCGGCTGCCTCTGCCTCCGCTTCGAGGTCATCCATCCGGCTCTGCGCCGCCTGTACCGCGGCGACAGACGCGGGGGCCTGCCAGTCGATGCGCGGCGGCTCAGCGAGGGGACGGCCACCGAACTCCGCGAGCCACGCTGCGATCATTGCGAGGTTCTCGCGCCACGTCTCCTCGGCGATCGGCGGGAGGATGTCGTCCCACAGAGACAGGAACGAACCCCGCAGCTGCAGGTACCCGAACGGGCGCGCGAGGAACCACAGGTGCAGGTGCGCCGAACCGTCACCCCAACGGTTCACGTGTACTCGTGCGACTCCGTCCAGCGAACGAATCGCCCGCTCCAGCCGTACCGTCATCACACCCAGCTCAGCGGCGAGCAGGTTCGGTAGGTCGCCGAGGTCGAGGTGGGAACGCGACTCCAGGATAAGTACCATCGGCAGGCCGGTTGGGCGCTCCATGGCTCGTACCCGCCAGCGCTCACTCACCCAGATGTACGCCTCGTCCGGCGCCGCACATGCGTGGCAAGAGCCCTCGGTCTCGCCTTGCCTCGGCGGCTCCTTCGAGGCCCGGGGGAGCAGCGGCTTGACGCGCATGTCGCCGGTGAACGGGAAGCTCGGCCAGTTGACGAAGTCGGGGAGATTTGCAGGGGTCTCAGCCACCAGGGAACAGTAGCCGAGCCGCCCCTGGCTTGTCGCCTGCTGCCGGCCAGTGCTGTTGACGCTCCCCTGGAGGGGTCAGCTGGGAGAGTTTTCCACAGGCTGAGTCGCCAGGTACCTCCGTCCAATCTGTACCGTCACTCGCGTTGTTGGCCGCATTCCCGCTGTTGGGCGCCGTGTACAGGTCCTCAACGGGCTTCGTCGGGGTGTTTGGTTTCACGTGAAACAAGCGAGCCTGTGGATAACTCCTGTGGATATCTATTGGCGGGCTGGTGGCGTGGACTGGTCACCCTTGGACTCGATCCGGCTGGGTAGTAGGTGCGAGGTGCACTTGTCCAGGACCTGCGTCCCGAGTGGGACGCGACTGTCAGCCGCTGGGCCCCTTGCCTGCACCCGGCGTCGGCACCGGGCTCAGCGATCCGCCGCTGCATGCGGGTCCGGCCTAGTTCCATCGGTGTGCTTCGGGCGCATCCCGCAGGCGGATCGGGTCGAGAAACACCGGCCCCATCGCGATCGCTCCGCCCAGGCCAGACCGGGCCGACCTATGCCGTCCCTCGTCCAGTTTGCTCGCGGGCTCGCGGGCTCGCGGGCTCGCGGGCTCGCGGGCTCGCGGGGTCGCGGGGTCGCGGACGCATGGGCTCACGGGCGCGCGGCCTCGCCAACTGGCGGGCTGGCGCGCGGGCTCGCGGTCTCACGGGTTCGCGGTGATGGGCCGCGGGTTCGCGGGTCCGGGCCGCGGGTTCGCGTGCTCACGGGTGCGCGGTTGCGGGCCGCTCCCGGCTCCCGGCTCCCGGCTCCCGGCTCCCGGCTCCCGGCTCCCGGCTCCCGGCTCCCGGCTCCCGGCTCCGAAGATGGAACTCTCGAACGGCCTGGTCCGCTGTTTCACCATTGCGGTCTGGTGTGCGGCCAATCAGCTACGCCTCCGCTGATCCGCATTCGGGGGTTGTTCACCACCCGGATGGTCTCGGCGATTGGCTACGTGACAAACGTGACCCACTGGCCAGCGCGAGCTCTGCCGCTCAGTAAGTAGCCCGTCGAGCGCATGCCCTGATAGTTGGCCGGCCCGGTCCGGCGCCCGCCCCAGCCCAGCGGTCCGGCCAGCCCGGCACGACCCAGCGCGGTCCAGCCCAGGGCGGGTCCAGCCCAGTCCCAGCGCAGTCCGGCCCAGCCCAGCGCGGTCCGTCGCGGTCCGGCGGCCAGCGCGGTCCGGCGGCCAGCGCGGTCCGGCCCGTCGCGCCCAAGCCCGTCGCGGTCCGGCCCGTCGCGCCCTAGCCCGTCGCGGTGCGGCCCGGCGCGGTCCGGCCCGTCGCGCCTCAGCCCGGCGCGCCTCAGCCCGGCGCCCCCCAGCCCGGCGCGGCGCGTGCACGGCGCAGCGCAGCACGGCGCAGCGCAGCGCAGTCCGGCCCGGCGCGACGCGTGCACGGCACGGCGCAGCGCGGTATAGCGGCGGGACGCTCCGCGCGCGCTGGTGCGCGGCGAGATCGGCTGAGCCCGCCTGGCCGGCACAGCTGCTCGACTCGGCCCGACCACCAAGGCCTGCCCTCGCCACGCGACCGGACCAGCTCCGACGATCCCTCGCATCGGCGCAACGGCGTGTCGGCGCGACGAATGGGAGCAGGTGAACCGACCGGCTACGAGTACGCCGCAGCTCGTCGCTGGCACATGCCTGACCTGGCCCAGGCCGTACCCGGGGCGGGTCTGGATCGGCAGATTTGACCTCGGCCGCGCCCGACGGTGGGCCGGCCACTCGGGCCGGCCCGTCGACCACCTCGAGCCGCACCCGCCATCACCGACTTCGCCGCACAGACCGCACGCGCGAACTGGGAGCACCGAGTAACGAAGTACCGGGTAACGAAGGAGGCGGCACCCGAGTGATCCGGGTACCGCCTCGCAGGCACGACAGATGCCAGCTACGACTCCGCGTTCTTGTCCATGCCGATGATGCCGACGATGCGCTCCAAGTCGTCAACGGTCGCGAACTCGATGGTGATGCGCCCCTTGCTCCGGCCAATGTCGACCTTCACTCGCGTGTCGAAGCGGTCGGACAGCCGATCGGCGAGGTCGCTGAGTGCGGGCGCGTGTGGCTTCGCTCGGCGCTTCTGAGCCGCCGACTTGGCGGCTGTCCCGTCCGAGACCGAGAGAGCGACCAGCTCCTCGGTTGCGCGTACCGACAGGCCCTCCGCGATGATCCGGGTCGCGAGCTGCTCCTGGCCGTTACTGTCGTCCAGGCCGAGCAGCGCGCGGGCGTGACCGGCCGAGAGCACCCCTGCGGCGACCCGGTTCTGTACCCGCGCCGGCAGGTTCAGTAGCCGGATGGTGTTGGAGATCTGCGGCCGGCTGCGCCCGATGCGCCGGGCCAGTTCATCGTGGGTGGCCCCGAACTCGTCGAGCAGCTGCTGGTACGCGGCCGCCTCTTCGAGTGGGTTGAGGTTGGCTCGGTGGATGTTCTCCAGCAGCGCGTCCCGGAGCATCGCGTCGTCCCGGGTGTCGCGGATGATCGCCGGGATGGTCTCCCGCCCGATCGCCTGCGCAGCACGCCAACGACGCTCGCCCATGACGAGTTCGTACTTGTCCGGGCCCAGCTCGCGAACGACGATCGGCTGGAGGAAGCCGACCTCTTCGATCGACACCTTCAGCTCGTCGAGCGCCTCTTCGTCGAAGACGGAGCGCGGCTGCTTCGGGTTGGGCACGATCGCGCCGACCGGGATCTCGGCGAAGCGCGCGCCGGGTACCGGCGACAACTCCGTCTCGGCCGGCCCGGCGCTCCGTGGTGCAGCCGATCCCGTGGAGCCCGCATCGGACGCGAATCCACCAGCCACTCCCTGAGCCGGTGCCGAACTGGGCTGGGCAGGCGGAGCCGCCGGCCCGGTCGGGATCAGGGCACCGAGCCCCCGACCGAGTCCACCACGCGCCTTGCCGGTCATACCGCGCCCCCCACATGTACGCCGCGCTCAGCGATCTCCTGCGCGGCCTCGAAGTAACTGATCGCCCCCCGGGAGCCGGGGTCGTACGTCATCACCGACTGGCTGTAGCTCGGCGCCTCGGAGACCCGGACGTTGCGCGGGATGACCGAGCGGAGCACCTTGTCACCGAAGTGCGCACGCACGTCCTGCTCGACCAGGTCGGCGAGGCGGGTGCGGCGGTCGTACATGGTGAGCAGGACGGTGCTGATGTCGAGCTGCGGGTTGAGGTGTGCCTTGACGAGCGCGATGTTGCTGGTGAGCGCCTGTACGCCCTCCAACGCGTAGTACTCGCACTGGATCGGGATGAGTACCTCCTGGGCGGCCACGAGTGCGTTCACCGTCAGCAGCCCGAGCGACGGGGGGCAGTCGATGAAGATGTAGTCGTAGTCGACGGGGGAGGCCTGGATCGCCCGCGCGAGCCGGGACTCGCGAGCCACCACCGAGACCAGTTCGATCTCGGCACCGGCGAGGTCGATGGTCGCGGGTACGCAGGAGAGGTTCGGGATGCCGTCGACCGCCTGGGTGACGTCGGTGAGGGCAGTACCGTCGATGAGGCAGTCGTAGACGTCGGGTACGCCCGCGTGGTGCGGCACGTTGAGTCCCGTGGAGGCGTTGCCCTGCGGGTCGAGGTCGATGACGAGTACCCGCTGCCCGTGCAGGGCCAACGCCACCGCGATGTTGACGGCAGTGGTCGTCTTGCCGACGCCACCCTTCTGGTTCGCCACACACATCACCCGTCGACGCGACGGTCGGGGCATGGTGATCTCGCCACCTGGGTTCAGTACCTTCACTGCGCGCTCCGCCTCCTGGGCCAACGGCGGGTCGTCGGTTTCACGTGAAACATTGGCCGCCGGCTCGGTGTACCCGGCCGGTGGGTACGGACGCGGCGCCGGGGGTACCCGGGTCGGGTGGGACTCGCTACCCGCCTGCTCGGCAACGGCACGCGGCTCGGGTACCGCCGGCATCGCCACTGTCGGGCCAACCGCGAAGCCGGTACCAGTGTGTGGCTCGACCGGCTCAGCGGCCGGACGAGCGGTGGGGTTGCCACTCATTTGATCGCGGCTGACCGCTCCCGCGCCCGGAACCCAGTTTCCCAGACCGCGCCCCGCGTCTTCGATCATCACTCTGCCATCCCTGCCCGCCTCAGACGGATCTCCCCGCGCTCCCGCACAGCCCTCCACTCAGGCACCGTGCTAGCGCAACCCGGCCAGCCTACGGCCGTCAGCCGAGGGAGGCCATTGCCGGGTTGGCCAAACGGCCGACCAACCGCTCCCACACACGGGTCGACATGCGGGAAGTGCCAAAAACAGACAGTCACCCTCGACCAGGCCCCCGACAGGACCGCCACGCCAGGCCGGATCAACCTCTCAACGACCCACAACGGGAGCCGACACGACGGCCGGATCAGACCCCGGCGAGCCGCTCCGACCCGCCGGAGAAGCAAGGTCAACGACGTCTGCGGGTACCCGACCGCGAGCCCCCAGGTGCTGCCCCACGCCCCGGATCCACCGGGGGTACCACCACGCGCTCGCGGACTATCTCCAGCACGGTTGTCGCCGGCTCAACCAGCCCGGCGCCACAGGAGCGCAGCAAGGGCGTACCGCCACCCAGCCGGCGTACCTCGCTCGCGTGTTCGGCGACCTCGTCCGCGGCCGAGCCGCCCTTCATCGCCAGCACCCGCCCGCCGATCCGGGTCAGCGGCAGGCACCAGCCCGCCAGCCGGTCGAGCGGCGCCAGCGCCCGGCAGGTCACGACGTCGGCAAGTGGGCCACCGTAATCCTCGGCCCGTACCCGGGTGCCCTCGACCTGGTCGCCGAGGCCCAGCTCTTCGACGACCTCGGCGAGGAAGTCGAAGCGCCGGCCGAGCGGCTCGATCAGCATGATGCTGAGGTCGGGGCGGGCAATCGCGAGCGGTATGCCGGGCAAACCAGCGCCAGAGCCGACATCCAGTACCAAAGCATCCTGTTCCACCAGCTCACCAACTACCGCACAGTTGAGCAGGTGCCGGTCCCAGAGCCGGGGGGCCTCGCGAGGTCCGATAAGCCCACGGAGTACGCCGTCGGTGGCGAGCCGTTGGGCGTACGCGACGGCGAGCTCCAGCCGGTCGCCAAAGACGGACCGAGCCGCCGGAAGCGGCGGCTCGGTCAGGTCGTACGAGTTCTCCACGGCGCTCATTCGGCCGGACGTACCACGATCCGGCGGCTCGGCTCCACGCCCTCGGATTCGCTGGCCACCCCGGGCAGCGCGTTGATGACGTCGTGCACGCACTTGCGCTCGAAGGCGGACATCGGCTCCAGCCGTACCGGCTCGCCGTACTCCTTCACCTTCTCCGCCGCGTTCTTCGCGATGGCACCGAGCTCCTTGCGCCGGGTGCTGCGGTACCCACCGACGTCCAGCAGCAGGCGGCTCGGGGTACCGGTCTGCCGGAAGATGGCCAGCCGGGTCAGCTCCTGCAGCGCCTCCAGGGTGATGCCGCGCTGGCCGACCAGGGCGCCGAGCCGGCCGCCGACCACCTCGACCATCGGCCGGCCATTCTGCACCAGCTCGTCGATGTCACCGTCGTAGTCGAGGATGTCCAGCAGCCCCTCGACGTAGTCGGCCGCGATCTCGCTCTCCCGGAACAGCTCGCCGGCCTCGGTGCTGTCCCCGTCCGCCGGCGCAGCAGCGGGCTGCTCGTCGATCTCGTCGGCCGGCGGAGTACTTGTTTCGGTCACGTTGTTCTCATCTCCGGTCTTACCAGCAACGGTCATCCCATTTCGGTCCGCCAGGCGCCGGCCGCCGTCTACTCAGACGGACACCGCACCGGTGGCGGGTCCCCCGGATCACGACGGTGGGATTCCGTCGGTTCGAGGAAGTCTTCGACTAGCCCAGGGAGCGCCACCGCGGTCCGTACCCTGCCCGGGTACGGACCGCGGGTCGACTCAACCCGAGGTGCGCTTCGCAGCGCTCTTGGCCTTGCTGCCATTCTGCCCGGCGCTCGTGCTGTCCGGGGCCGAAGACGCGCCAGACTCCGAACTGGCGGCGGAATCGGTCACCGGATTCGTCATGGTGGCGGGCCGGCCGGCACTGTTGCGCTTCGGGTTCGCCGGCTTGGCACCGGGCTTGGGCGCCAGCGCCTTGTTGACCTCGCGTACCGGCGCCGGCGGCGGAGTGGCCGGCTTACGCCCGAACCTGGTGGTGGCCGGCTTCGCACCGTTCTTGTCGGCACCCTTGACCGTGGCCTGCTTGCCAACGCTCGGCTTGCCTGCGGCAGGCCGGCCACCGGTCGACTTGCCGCCGGTCACCGCCTTGGCCCCGGCGGGGGTACGCGGCACGCCACCGATCGGCGGCACCGTGCTGGTGGCGATCTTGGCCGGCGGCGGGTACTTGCGCAGCACCCAGAACTGCTGGCCGAGGGAGAACAGGTTGGTGGTGGTCCAGTAGAGCACCACACCGATGGGGAAGTTGAAGCCGGAGAAGAGCAGGGTGACCGGGATGCCGTAGAGCATCAACCGCTGCACCATCTTCTGTGTCGGGTCCTCCGACCAGCCCGTCTTGAGGATCATCTGGCGGCTGGTCAGGTAGGTCGTCGCGATCATCATGACCACGAGAATCGCCGCGACGATCCGGACGTTGGTCTGGGTCGAACCCTGCTGGGCGACGTCGGCCGCGCTGGACTTGAAGGCGGCTGTAATGGGAGCGCCGAGGAACTTCGCGTGGACCGCGCTGTTGAACTGGTCAACCGACCAGCCGTAGAGCGTCTGGTAGTGCTCCGAGGTGGTGGTGGGCTTCAGGTGCCGCAGCACGTGGAACAGCGACCACATCACCGGGAGCTGGATCACCATGGGCAGGCAGCCCATCAGCGGGTTGGCGTTCTCCTGCTTGTAGAGCTCCATTGTTGCCTTCTGGAGCCCTTCGC
Source organism: uncultured Actinomycetota bacterium (assembly GCA_963850915.1). Taxonomy (GTDB): domain Bacteria; phylum Actinomycetota; class Actinomycetes; order Mycobacteriales; family Micromonosporaceae; genus CAVTWH01. Next base: position 918,266 of record CAWKND010000010.1, on the reverse strand, counting down.
GGTCGCCCTTGTGCTTCTCCTTGAGCTGACTCAACTGCGGGGCGAGCGCCTGCATCGCCCGCTGCGACTTGATCTGCTTGACGAAGATCGGGAAGAGGATCGCCCGAATAGTGATCACCATGAAGACGATGGCGAGCACCCAGTCCCAGTTCGTGCGCAGGAACTCACCAGTCATGCCGATCGCGCCAAAAAGACCATGCCACAGCAGCAGGATCTTGGAGATCAGCCAGTAAAGCGGTCCAAGCACCTCGAGGACTCCAGTTACTTCAGGTTCGGGCCGGGGGTACCGGGTCGTACCCACCCGGGTGGAAGGGGTGGCAGCGCAGCAGTCGCCGGACCGTCAACCAGAACCCGCGCGCCGCACCGTGGGTCGTGATCGCCTCGACCGCGTAGGTGCTGCAGGACGGGTAGAACCGGCAGCGGGCCGGCAGAGCCGGGCTTATCCAACGACGGTACGCGATGATGGGTAGTAACAGCACACGGGCGGCGGCCCCGGTGGCGTGACCCACGGTCGATTTCTGATCACGCGACGCCGATTCCTGCTCAGTCATGGCCACCAGCCCCACGCCGCTCGCGGGGGCGCCCCGGTCGCAGCGCCGCGGCCAGCGCCGCGTCGAGGTCAGCCCCGAGCCGGGGGTACCCGCGGCCAGCCGCACTCGGCTGGGCACGGACCACCACGTCGGTACCGGCCGGCAGGTCGGCCAGACGCTCCCGCATCAGCGCGCGCAGCCGGCGCTTCACGGTGTTCCGGACGACCGCTCCACCGACCGCCTTGGAGACGACGAAACCGGCCCGGGTAGGGAGCTGTGTGCCCCCGGCCCGTGCCGGTCTGGTGTGCTTCGTCGATTCGGTTCTGGTCGGCTCGGCGCCGACCGGACTCGCGCTGCCCGATTCGGAACTACCAGCCGAGTCGGAGCTGCCAGCCGGGTCGAGTTGCTAGCCGGGTCGTAGTTGCTAGCCGGGTCGGAACTGCCAGCCGGTGGCGGTACCGCGGCTGCCGTCAGGTGGACGACTACCGCGCCGCGCCCGGCGCGGCGGCCAGCACGGATCGTCGCGGCAAAGTCACCGCGACGCCGGAGGCGCTGCGCGGCGGCCAGCATCTCGCCTCGGTCAGGCCGACAGGACGGCGCGGCCCTTGGCCCGACGCCCGGAGAGGATGGCGCGGCCGGCGCGGGTGCGCATGCGCAACCGGAAGCCGTGGGTCTTCGCGCGACGGCGGTTGTTCGGCTGGTAAGTGCGCTTGCTCACGTCGAGAACTCCGTCTGGGTCTAAGTCGTCCGGTCGGCTCCCGGTGAGGGGAGCGGCTGGGCCGGTGAGGTCGCCGCATAGCGGTCAGGCCCAACCACTCTACCAGCGCCGACGATTCGACGCCTCGCGGGCCCCGGCTGCCCGGGGGCGGCGGGGCGGGAACGAGTGGTGGACCTGTCTCCAGGCAGCCGGGCAACGGTACGCGACCGGCCGGTCCGAGGGCAAAGCGAGCCGGTACCCGAGCGCCGGTGACCGGCTCGCGACTCTGCGCGATTTCAGTAGGCCGGCATCTTAACTTGGCGTACGCACATACCGGGCAGGTACTCACAACCGGCCCAGATGCATGTGGACAACGGTTGAGGGGCTGTGGACAACGCTGTTAACCTGCGCGCTTGCCGGTTCTCTTGTCGACACGCGGATTTTCGCAAAAAAGGCAAAACCGGACGGGGTGATGGGTCGTTCGGCACGGTGTACCGGCACTTTTAGTGACGGCCGCGTCACGTACGGTTCGATATCGCCCCGGGATCTCCCCTGACCAGCCCATACACAGCCTGTGGATAACTTGTGGATGATGGTGGGGGTTAATGCTTGGGACGAGTGCGACGTGCGGTAATCGTGGCGTCGCGGGTGGTGCCTGGGGGGCCGGGGACCGCGGAGGCGAGGGGGTGGCACTGTGGCAGAGGATGCTGACCTGTCCGCAGTGTGGCTGGCGGTAACGGAGGAGATCGAGGACGGGGTGATCTCCGGCCAGCAGCGGGCGTACCTGCGACTGACCCGGCTCCGTGCGATCGTCGACGACACCGCACTGCTCGCTGTGCCGAACGCGTTCACCCGGGACGTCATCGAGACCCGGCTGCGGCCGGCCGTCACCGACGCGCTGTCCCGCAGGCTCGGCCGCTCGATCCAGGTCGCGGTCACGGTACGGCCGGTGGAGGGTGGCGCGGCCGACCCGTACGCCTCCGGGGCGTACCCCCAGATCACTCCGGGGAGCGGCTACCCGCAGCCGGACGCGCAGCTCGGGATGCCGCTGCAGGCCCGGCCGGTCTCGCCGGCCCGCCCGCCGCTCAGCTCAGACGACAATCCCCGGGGCGGCATTCCGCGCCCGGGCTACCCGAGCTACCCGAGCTACCCCGGCGAGATCGGTAACGGTGGGTACGGCGGTTACCGCGAGCCGGAGCTGCCGCTGCCCGCCGCGCCGACCGGGGGTGGCTACGCCGCCGGCGGCTACCCCGGCGTGGACGGTCGCCGCCAGGAGTCGCGGCAGACCGAGACGGGCTGGTCCGGCGGCGACGACCAGCGTCGCGGCCAGAGCGGCGACCAGCAGCGAGCGGGTGACTCGCGGCGGCAGCCGGCGCCCGGCCCGGACCGGGCGCCGGTACCCAACGCGCGCAACGGCGAGGCGACGCTCTTCGACGACCCGGCCGGACTCGCCGACCGGTACCCGCCGGAAGCGGTCGAGGAGCACCGGCCGTACCGGGGCGGCAGCGGGCCGGACTACCCGGGCCCGGGCGACTACGCCGGCGGGTACCCCGACTACGAGCGGTACGCCCGGCAGTCCGCGCCCGGCGAGGATCCGACCGGCCGCGGTGCGATCCCGCCAGCCGGCCGGCTGGAGCGCCGGCCGAGCGCCGACGGCAACCGGCTGAACCCGAAGTACACCTTCGAGACCTTCGTCATCGGCTCGTCCAACCGGTTCGCGCACGCCGCTGCCGTGGCGGTGGCCGAGTCGCCGGCCAAGGCGTACAACCCGCTGTTCATTTATGGATCTTCGGGGTTGGGCAAGACGCACCTGCTGCATGCCATCGGCCACTACGCCCAGATGCTGGGTACGGCGAAGTCGGTGCGGTACGTCTCCACCGAGGAGTTCACCAACGACTTCATCAACTCGCTGCGCGACGACAAGACCAGTGCGTTCCAGCGGCGCTACCGCGACGTCGACATCCTGCTGATCGACGACATCCAGTTCCTGGAGAACCGCGAGCGTACCCAGGAGGAGTTCTTCCACACCTTCAATACGCTGCACAACACCAACAAGCAGCTGGTGATCACCTCGGACCGCTCGCCCAAGCAGTTGGCGACCCTGGAGGACCGGCTGCGTACCCGCTTCGAGTGGGGGCTGCTCGCCGACATCACCCCGCCCGACCTGGAGACCCGGATCGCCATCCTGCAGAAGAAGGCGGCCCAGGAGCGGCTGTTCGCCCCGCCGGACGTACTGGAGTTCATCGCCTCGCGGGTCTCCAACTCGATCCGGGAGCTGGAGGGCGCGCTGATCCGGGTGACGGCGTACGCCTCGCTGACCCGTACCCCGGTGGCGCTCGCGCTGGCCGAGGAGGTACTCCGCGACTTCATCCCGGACGGCTCCGGCCCGGAGATCACCGCCGACCAGATCATGGTCTCCACCTCGGAGTACTTCGGGGTCAGCCTCGACGATCTGCGCGGGCACTCGCGCTCGCGGGTACTCGTCAACGCGCGCCAGGTGGCCATGTACCTGTGCCGCGAGCTGACCGACCTGTCGCTGCCCCGGATCGGGCAGGCCTTCGGCGGCCGGGACCACACCACGGTCATGCACGCCGACCGGAAGATCCGCGGGCAGATGGCCGAGCGGCGGTCGCTCTACAACCAGATCGCCGAGCTGACCAACCGCATCAAGCAGACCCCCTGACGTTTTCTCTCCTGTCGGCGGTCGCGGGCCACACGGTCCGCGATCGGTCGGCGGCGCTGCGCGACGGTGTACCTGTTCCCAGGGCACACCGGGGACCCCGGCAAAGTTGGCACGTTCGAGCTGTTGTCCACAGTCTGTGGATAAAGGCTGTTGATGAGCTGTTGATGACATGTGGAAAGCCGTCGAGATGTGTGGATGGCTTGTGGGAACCACCGAACGGCGTTTCCCACAGGTGGGGGTAAAGGTTGGGGACAACAGGTGGAAAACCGGGGTTCACCGGTGGACGGGGTGTGGGGATACCGGCCACTGTGGACAACCTCCCGGGTTTTCCCCGCCGGTACCCACAGGCTGCACACCGCTCGTGAACCGCCCCCAGCAGCCAGAAGTCGCCCCGTCCACAGGATCCACAGCACCTACTACTACGACTGTTAGCTCTCTAATAGAGAAAGAAACCCAATCTTCGGCAAGTCCAAGATCTGTGGATGCCAAGTTCACGGGGTCGGTGCACACTTGTCGGTCGGTCGCCCTACAGTGCGAGAGGCACCGAGAACCCGGATCTGTCGGAGGCATGAGATGAAGTTCCGAGTTGAGCGCGACGCGCTCGCCGATGCCGTTGCGTGGACCGCCAAGAGCCTGCCCAGCCGCCCGTCGGTACCGGTGCTCGCCGGTGTTCTGCTGCGGGTGGCCGACGGGACGCTGCGCGTCTCCGGCTTCGACTACGAGGTCTCCAGCCAGGTCACCGTCGAGGTGCAGGCCGACGCCGACGGGGCCGCGCTGGTCTCCGGCCGGCTGCTCGCCGAGATCACCCGGGCGCTGCCGGCCAAGCCGGTCGACGTCGCCGCGGTCGGCTCCCACCTGGAGCTGGTCTGCGGCAGCGCGCGGTTCACGCTGCCGACGATGCCCGTCGAGGATTACCCGACCCTGCCCGAGATGCCGGCCACCGCCGGCACCGTGGAGGCCGCCACCTTCGCCGCCGCGGTCGCCCAGGTCGCCGTGGCCGCCGGCCGGGACGACACGCTGCCGCTGCTGACCGGGGTACGGGTGGAGATCGAGGGCGACACGATGACGCTGCTCGCCACAGATCGATACCGGCTGGCGATCCGCGAACTCACCTGGCGCCCGGATGCCCCCGACGCCAGCCTGCAGGCGCTCGTACCGGCCAAGACGCTGGCGGACACCGCCAAGACACTGGGCACGCTGGGTGGCGAGGTGATCGTCGCGCTGTCCCGGGGCGGCGCGGGCGAGGGCATGATCGGCTTCGCCGGCGGTACCCGGCGGACCACTTCTCGCCTGCTCGACGGGGACTTCCCGAAGGTACGCAACCTGCTCTCCGACCACCACAGCGCGCACGCCCGCATTCCCATCCCGGCGCTGACCGAGGTGGTCAAGCGGGTCGCCCTGGTGGCCGAGCGGACCAGCCCGATCCGGCTGTCGTTCAGCGAGGACGGGCTGATCGTCGAGGCCGGCAGCAGCGAGGACGCGCGGGCCAGCGAGGCGATGGACTGCGTCTACGAGGGTGCGCCGATGCAGGTGGCGTTCAACCACACCTACCTGCTGGAGGGGCTCAACGTGATGAACGCCCCGAAGGTGGTACTCGCGGTGAACGACCCGCGCAAGCCGGCGACGCTCAGCCCGGCCGGCGACGACGGGGAGATCATCCCGGGCTACCGCTACCTGATCATGCCGATCCGCATCGGCAGCTAACCCGTGCACGTCAGCCGGCTCGAGCTGACCGACTTCCGCTCCTACCCGCGGGCCGAGGTCGACTTCGAGCCGGGGGTGTCGGTACTCATCGGCGCCAACGGGGTGGGCAAGACCAACCTGGTCGAGGCGCTCGGGTACGTCGCCACGCTCGGCTCGCACCGGGTGGCCACCGACGCGCCACTGGTACGGGCCGGGGCGCAGAGCGCGGTCATCCGGGCGCAGATACAGCACGAGGGGCGCACGCTCCTCGTCGAGCTGGGCATCGAGCCGGGGCGGGCCAACCGGGCCCGGCTCGGTGGCGCACCGGCCCGCCGCCCCCGGGACGTACTCGGCGCGCTGCGGCTGGTGCTGTTCGCGCCGGAGGACCTGAGCCTGATCCGCGGCGACCCCGCCGAGCGCCGGCGCTACCTGGACGAGCTGCTGGTGGCCCGGCAGCCGCGCTTCGCCGGGGTACGCGCCGACTACGAGCGCACCCTCAAACAGCGCAATGCCCTGCTGCGTACCGCCTACCTGTCCCGCAAGACCGGCGCCGGCGGGCGGGACCTGTCCACCCTCGACGTCTGGGACACGCACCTGGCCCAGCACGGTGCCGAACTACTCGCTGCCCGGCTGCGGCTGTGCGCGGCACTCGGCCCGCACGTGGCCAAGGCGTACGACGCGGTCGCGGCCGGCGTGGGCGGTGCGGCACTGGCCTACCGCTCGGGCGTACCGGCCGACAGCACCAGCGATCAGGCGGAGCTGGAGCAGGCGCTGCGAACGGGGCTGCGGGAGATGCGTACCCAGGAGATTGACCGGGGTGTGACCCTGGTCGGCCCGCACCGGGACGACGTGCTGTTGAGCCTCGGGGAGCTGCCCGCCAAGGGCTACGCCAGTCACGGCGAGTCCTGGTCGTACGCGCTCGCACTGCGGCTGGCCGCCTTCGAACTGCTGCGTGCCGAGGGCATCGAGCCGGTACTCGCGCTCGACGATGTGTTCGCCGAGCTCGACTCGGGCCGGCGGGAGCGGCTGGCCGGCCTGGTCGGCGGCGCCAGCCAGCTGCTGGTCACCTGTGCCGTCGACGCGGATGTACCCGCCGCCCTCGGCGGAGCCCGCTACCAGGTCAGTACCGGGGAGGTCAGTCGTGTCGGATAAGGCCGTACCGAAGAAGGCGACGCCCGGTGCGGAGCCGGCCGGCCCCGCGCCCTCGCGCCGCGGGGCGACCCCTGGCGCCCGGGCGGCGTCGCCCGCCGCGCGTGCCGCGGCGCCGGCGGCAGCGGCGTCGGGAACACCGACACCAACCGGCGGGTCTGCGGCGGCTAGACCGGCGGCGTCAGCTGGAGGATCAGCGGCAAGCGCAGGGTCAGGCGCAAGCGCAGGGTCAGGCGCAAGCGCAGGGTCAGCGGCGGCGGGCGGGTCAGTGGCCCCGGGCGGGTCGGCGGCGGGCGGTCCCAGCGGGCCGGAGTTGGCCCGGGCGGCGCTCGACGCGGCCAGGGCCAAGCGGGGCAGCGCGCCGCGACCGCGCCGGACCGGCACCGGATCGGGCGGGCGGGCCCGGGGGTACTCCGGCCCGGGGCCTGATCCGCGGGATCCACAACTGTTCGGCGCGCTGGTTCAGCGGCTGGTCAACGCCCGGGGCTGGGAGCGGCCGAAGGCGGAGGCGAGTGTCTTCGGCGACTGGCCGCGCGCGGTCGGTGCCGAGGTGGCCGCGCACTGCAAGCCGGTGAAGCTGGAGAACGGCGAGTTGACCGTCGAGGCCGAGTCGACCGCCTGGGCCACCCAGCTACGGCTGCTCTCCGGCCGGCTGCTCGCCGGGATCGCCAAGCAGGTCGGCCACAACGTCGTCACCCGGCTGCACATCCACGGCCCGGCCCGTCCCGACTGGGGCGCCGGCCCGCGCCGGGTCCGCGGCCGCGGCCCCCGCGACACCTACGGCTGAGTACCTATGTCACACCCAAGTCTCACCCGCCACCGACCCGCGATCGCAACGAGTTGACACCCGAAGCCCAAGTCGAGCAGGCGGTCTGCCCGATCGTCAGGACGCAGGCCGGCGGAGACCCGTAGAGATCAGAAGTCGGCGTAGACGGCGAAGCCGCGCTCGGCGCAGCGGCGGTAGAAGCTGGCGAGCACGGCGAGTTCGGTCAGCGTGAAACTCCACTGCGGGGGCTCGCCGTCCGCCTCGCGCAGCGCGGACAGGCGAGCGTCCAGCCAGCGCAGCTGCTGCTCGGGGAGGCGGCCGCCGGCGAGCGCCGCGCGGAGTACCTCGGCGACGCTGTCGAAGGTCACCTCGTGACCGAGCGCCTCGTGGCCGGCGAGGAAGCGCTCCAGCCCACCGGCGATCCAGGCGCACCCGTCCGGGTCGATCACCGGGTCCTCGTCCTCGGCGGCGGCCTCTGTGGCGTACAACACACCCTGGAGTCCAAGGAGAAGATCAACCAGGGCGGTGTACCCGGTGGCCCGTACCGTGCCACTCTCGGCGATGTGGTCAGCGAGCGCGGCGGCCGGACCGGCGCTTTCGGGTACCCGCTCGGCAAGGTCACCGAAGTCCACGAACTCGGCAGGCGCGACCGGCTCGTAGAAGCGCCCGGTACGCGGCCACTGCACGGCGACGTTGTCCAGTCCCATCGCGGCCTTTCCTACCTTCAGTCCGTTGTCCCAGTGTCACATCCTGGACAACGACGTCCTGGATGCCGGCGTTCATCCGGGTTCCGGCGGAGGCTACGACACGCCGGGCGGCTGGCGCGACCCCCGAACCGGCCGACTTTGTGCCGCTCGTCGCACTCTCGACGGCTCTGCCGCGTGGGGGATGTTGTGCCCGGGGTACTTCGCGCGGCTACGGCGATTTCAGAGGCGCCGTGGGCGGCTTCTGTCGGCCGGGCACAGTAGGATTGGCGTGACCAGTTAGCCGATCATCACCAGTGGGTACCCCCTGGTCGTCGGTGCGGTCGGGCCGCCCCCTCCTGACGGCTCGACGTGTGCCCCCGATCCGGAACTCCTGCCCCTGACCCCGCTGGCGCCTGCCCACCAGGCCGCCGGGCGAGAAAGCGATCGAGAGTGCCAGCGCCGAAGCAGAAGCCGGGCGAATACAACGCCTCCTCCATCACTGTGCTCGAGGGTCTCGAAGCGGTGCGCAAGCGCCCCGGTATGTACATCGGCTCGACCGGCGAGCGCGGCCTGCACCACCTGGTGCAGGAGGTCGTGGACAACTCGGTCGACGAGGCCCTCGCCGGTTTCTGCGACACCATCGAGGTGACGCTGCTCGCCAGCGGCGGGGTCCGGGTCGCCGACAACGGCCGTGGCATCCCGGTCGACATGCACCCGGTGGAGAAGCGGCCGACGGTCGAGGTCGTGATGACCGTCCTGCACGCCGGTGGCAAGTTCGACGGCAAGGCCTACGCGGTCTCCGGCGGCCTGCACGGCGTCGGCATCTCGGTGGTCAACGCGCTCTCCACGCGGGTCGACCTGGAGATCCACAAGGACGGCTTCGTCTGGCGCCAGGTCTACACCAACTCGAAGCCCGGCCCGCTGCAGAAGGGCGAGCCGACCCGCAAGACCGGTACGACCACGACCTTCTGGCCGGACGCGAAGATCTTCGAGACCGTCGAGTTCTCGTTCGAGACGATCTACCGGCGGCTCCAGGAGATGGCCTTCCTCAACCGCGGGCTGACCATCTCGCTGCGCGACGAGCGGGAGACCGCGACCGAGGAGAAGCGCGAGGTCACCTTCTGCTACAAGGACGGCATCGCCGACTTCGTCCGCCACCTCAACCAGACCAAGAGCCCGATGCACAAGTCGGTGATCGAGTTCGGCGCCGACGGCGACGGCATGGCGGTCGAGATCGCGATGCAGTGGAACGAGTCGTACGGCGAGTCGGTCTACACCTTCGCCAACACGATCAACACGCACGAGGGCGGCACCCACGAAGAGGGCTTCCGCGCCGCGCTGACCGGGATCATCAACAAGTACGGCGCGGACAAGAAGTTCCTGAAGGGCGACGAGAAGCTCTCCGGCGAGGACATCCGCGAGGGTCTGGCCGCGATCATCTCGGTGAAGCTGGCCAACCCGCAGTTCGAGGGGCAGACCAAGACCAAGCTCGGCAACACCGACATGAAGGGCTTCGTCCAGAAGACCTGCAACGAGTGGCTCGCCGACTGGCTCGAGCGCAACCCGGCCGAGGCCAAGGTCATCATCACCAAGGCCAACCAGGCCGCCCGGGCCCGGCTCGCCGCCGCTCAGGCCCGCAAGCTGGCCCGGCGCAAGTCGCTGCTGGAGTCCGGCTCGATGCCCGGCAAGCTGGCCGACTGCCAGTCGACTGACCCGCGCGAGTCCGAGGTGTTCATCGTCGAGGGCGACTCGGCCGGTGGCTCGGCGAAGCAGGGTCGCGACCCGCGTACCCAGGCGATCCTGCCGATCCGCGGGAAGATCCTCAACGTGGAGAAGGCCCGGATCGACCGGGTACTGAAGAACAACGAGGTACAGGCGCTGATCACCGCCCTGGGGACGGGCATCCACGACGAGTTCGACATCGAGAAGCTGCGCTACCACAAGATCGTACTGATGGCCGACGCCGACGTGGACGGCCAGCACATCCGTACCCTGCTGCTGACTCTGCTCTTCCGCTTCATGCGGCCACTGGTCGAGCTGGGCCACGTCTACCTGGCGCAGCCGCCGCTCTACAAGATCAAGTGGAACAAGAAGGGCGACGACGCCCAGTACGCGTACTCCGACCGGGAGCGCGACGGACTCATCGTGCTGCGCCAGCAGACCAAGCCCAACGCCAAGCCCGACGACATCCAGCGGTTCAAGGGTCTCGGCGAGATGAACTACCCGGAGTTGTGGGAGACCACGATGAACCCGGGCACCCGTACCCTGCTGCAGGTCACCCTGGACGACGCCGCAACCGCCGACGAGTTGTTCAGCGTCCTGATGGGTGAGGACGTCGAGGCGCGCCGGTCGTTCATCCAGCGCAACGCCAAGGACGTGCGGTTCCTCGACATCTGACAGCGGTTACCCACAGGACGGCGCCGTCGTCCACAGCCTTGTCCACAGCTTCTCCACTACTTCTTCCTGAGGTCGGAACGTGACTGATACGCCAGATGTGAACCCCGAGGACTCCGCCAACCCGGAGGAGACCGATCCATTCGAGGGGCACGTCGGAGGCCGGGTCGACCCGGTCGGCCTCGAGGTCGAGATGCAGCGCTCCTACCTCGACTACGCGATGAGCGTGATCGTCGGCCGGGCGCTGCCGGACGTACGCGACGGGCTCAAGCCGGTACACCGCAAGATCCTTTACGCGATGTACGACTCGGGGTACCGGCCCGACCGCGGCTACGTGAAGTGCTCCCGCGTCGTCGGTGACGTGATGGGTCAGTTCCACCCGCACGGCGACGCCTCGATCTACGACGCGCTGGTCCGGATGGCACAGCCCTGGTCGCTGCGCTACCCGCTGGTCGACGGCAACGGCAACTTCGGCTCGCCGGGCAACGACCCCCCGGCCGCCATGAGATATACCGAGTCCAAGCTGGCCCCGCTGGCTATGGAGATGCTGCGGAACATCGACGAGGACACCGTCGAGTTCCAGCCCAACTACGACGGGCGCGCGCAGGAGCCGATGATCCTGCCGGCCCGCATCCCCAATCTGCTGGTCAACGGCTCGGACGGCATCGCGGTCGGGATGGCCACCAAGATCCCGCCGCACAACCTGCGCGAGGTCGCCGAGGCCGTGCAGTGGTGCCTGGCCCACCCGGACGTCGACGAGGCCGCCACCCTGGACGAGCTGATCAAGATCGTCAAGGGGCCGGACTTCCCGACCTCCGGGCTCATCGTGGGGACGACGCCGATCGTCGACGCCTACCGCACCGGCCGCGGCGCGATCCGGATGCGGGCGGTGGTCGAGGCCGAAGAGGACAACCGCGGGCGTACCAGCCTGGTCGTCACCGAGCTGCCCTACCAGGTCAACCCGGACAACCTCGCCGAGCGCATCGCCGAGCTGGTCAAGGAGGGCAAGCTCACCGGCATCGCCGACATCCGGGACGAGTCCTCCGGGCGTACCGGCATGCGCCTCATGCTCGTCCTCAAGCGCGACGCGGTCGCCAAGGTCGTACTCAACAACCTGTACAAGCACACGCAGCTGCAGGAGACCTTCGGCGCCAACATGCTGGCGCTGGTGGACGGGGTACCCCGCACGCTCAACCTGGCCCAGTTCGTGCGCTACTACGTGGCGCACCAGATCGAGGTCATCCAGCGGCGCACCGCGTACCGCCTGCGCGAGGCCGAGAAGCGGGCGCACATCCTGCGCGGCCTGGTCAAGGCGCTGGACCTGCTCGACGAGGTGATCGCCCTGATCCGGCGCTCGCCTAGCGCCGAGGAGTCGAAGACCGGCCTGATGCAGTTGCTCGACGTCGACGACGTGCAGGCCACCGCGATCCTCGACATGCAGCTGCGCCGGCTGGCGGCACTGGAGCGGCAGCGGATCATCGACGACCTCGCCAAGATCGAGATCGAGATCGCCGACCTGCAGGACATCCTGGCCAAGCCGGAGCGTCAGCGCAAGATCGTTTCGGACGAGCTGGCCGAAGTGGTGGCGCGCTGGGGTGACGAGCGGCGTACCAAGATTGTGCCCTTCGACGGCGAGGTCTCGATGGAAGACCTCATCGCTCGTGAAGATGTTGTAGTGACGATCACCCGTACGGGGTACGCCAAGCGGACAAAGACCGACCTATACCGCTCGCAGAAGCGTGGCGGCAAGGGAGTCAGCGGGGCGACGCTGCGACAGGACGACATTGTCAGCCACTTCTTCGTAACCTCTACCCATGACTGGATCCTGTTCTTCACCAACAAGGGCCGGGTATACCGGGCCAAGGCGTACGAGCTGCCCGAAGTCAGCCGTACGGCCCGCGGCCAGCACGTGGCCAACCTGTTGGCGTTCCAGCCGGGCGAGCACATCGCCCAGGTGATCCAGATCAGCAACTACCAGGTCGCGCCCTACCTCGTGCTGGCCACCAAGCAGGGGTTGGTGAAGAAGACCCGACTGGACGAGTTCGACTCGCCCCGCTCGGGTGGGATCATCGCGATCAACCTGCGCGACGACGACGAACTGGTCGGCGCCGCGCTCGCCGGAGCCGCCGATGACCTGCTGCTGGTCTCCAAGCGAGCCCAGGCGATCCGGTTCAGCGCCACCGATGACGCGCTGCGCCCGATGGGCCGGGCCACCTCCGGCGTGATCGGGATGCGCTTCAGCGACAGCGACGAACTGCTCGCCATGGAGGTCGTGCAGGACGGCACAGATGTGCTGGTGGCCACTGGTGGTGGATACGCCAAACGAACTCCGATCGACGAGTACCCTATCCAGGGTCGGGGCGGAAAGGGCGTGCTCACCGCCAAGATCACCGAACGGCGGGGTGGTCTGGTGGGTGCGGTCGTCATCAACCCGGACGATGAGCTCTTCGCCATTACCTCGAATGGTGGAGTCATCCGGACTCCGGTGAAGCCGGTGCGCAGGACGCGCGATCGGAACACAATGGGAGTCAAGCTTATGGACCTTCCTGAGGGCGTATCCCTCGTGGCCATTGCTCGCAATGCCGACGAGCCTGACGAACAGGAATAGTTGATGACGGAGACACAGGCGCAGTCGGGGACCACGACCTCGACGACCCCGGACGAGGCGCCGGCGGACAGCGCGGAGAGCGCTGCTCCCACGGCCACCGGGCGTGCGGTTGTCGGCCGCGCGAGCGTCCCCGCCGAGGGAGCACCGAAGTACACCCGGCCGGAGGGGATGACCCCGCCGCCGGTCAGCCCGTCCGACGAGACGTCACTGGAGGACCCGACCGCTTCGGTCTCGGGTGCACCGGCGACGACGTCGTACGCCGGGTCGGCCTCCGTGAAGCCGTCGACCCTGCCGGGTGGCCGGCCGGCATCCGGTACCGCGTCGGTGAAGCCGAGCACGGCTGGTCGGGCGGCAGCCCCGACCGGTACCCGCGTCGGCGAAGCCGTCCGTGCGGCCCGCGCCACCGTCTCCGGCGCGGCTGGGCGTGGCCCCCGCCGGGCCCGCCTGTTCGTCAAGCGGATCGACCCCTGGTCGGTGATGAAGTTCTCCTTCGCCGTCTCCTTCGTGCTGTTCTTCGTGGCGATCGTCGCGACCTCGGTGCTCTACCTGGCACTCGACGCGATGGGCGTCTTCGACAGCGTGAACACGGCGTTCGCCGACATCGTCGGAGCCAGCGGCGGCAAGGGTGGTTCGTTCAAGGTCACCGCCTTCGGCGTCATCGGTACCGCCGGCGTCATCGGCCTGGTCAACGTGGTGCTGTTCACCGCACTGGCCACGCTGGGGGCGTTCATCTACAACGTCTGTGCCGACCTGGTGGGCGGCATCGAGGTCACCCTCTCCGAGAAGGACTGATCGTCGCGCGCGCTGGCCGGTCCGGGATCCGGTGGTACCGGCCAGCGCGCGGAAACCCCCTGAGTTTGGGGTTGGGGATCGGGTACGGTAACCTTCATCCTCGCGACACGGGGCTATAGCTCAGTCGGTTAGAGCGCAGAGCTGATAACTCTGAGGTCGATGGTTCGATTCCATCTAGCCCCACCAACCACCCCGTTCCGTGCCGCATAACTGTGAGGGGTTCGCCCGAAATGTGGAAGAAGATCATCATCCTGGTCGGCGTACTGGCTGCCGCCGGATACGTGGCCAAGAAGGTCAAGGACGCGAACGACGAGCGCGCCCTGTGGCACGAGGCGACCACCACCGAACTGCGGTAGCACTGAGCCTCGGTACACGGCACGCGATACGGTGGTCAGACGACCACCGTATCGGCATGTCCACGGGGACGTAGCTCAATTGGCAGAGCACTGCCTTTGCAAGGCAGGGGTTAGGGGTTCGATTCCCCTCGTCTCCACCACCGCACGTGTTGTTGATCAAAAGCTCTAGAACCTTTGGATCACCGGGGTACCCGCGCATCAACGCACACAGAACCTCGATAGGCGTCAGCCGGGCGTTCGTGGGGCATCGGGTGACAGCCGTAGCTGCTACGGTTCGGCGCCATGAAACCGGTTGAGCGGGCCGCACTGATCCTGACGTGGTTGGTGGTTGTCGTCTCGTTCGGACTCGTGGTTATGGGCGTTGTCCTGCTTGCCGGTGGCGGTCGCTCGGACTCCGATCATCGGACGGACTCCGTCCCGTTGCTTCTGGGCCTCGCCTTCCTGATGCAGACCGTTCCGCGGCTGGCCCATGCGCGCCGGCTGATCGCGCTGGTGTTTACGGCGCTCGGCTTGGTACTGCTCGTCACCGCTGTCGTACTGCTGCTCGTCTCGTCCCACTGACCCACGGCCAGTAGGACGAGCGGGCGTGCCGGGGCGTACCCCCGGATTGTGTTGGTGGGTAAGGGGAGCGGCGATCAGCAGCAGGCGCTGTCGGTGGCTTTGGCGAGGGTGTCCGCGTCGGATTTGACGACGTAGACCTCCCAGGGCTCCTTGCCGGGGCCGTGTACCCACACCTTGTCCTGCACGGCGTAGCAGCAGGCGGTGTTGTCCTCGGTGAGCGTGGCCAGGCCGGAGTCGGTGAGCCGGCGGGTGGCCGCGTCGACCTCGGCGGTGCTGAACACCTCGACGCCCAGGTGGTCCAGGACGGTGGGCTCGTCCGGCTGGCCCTCGATGAGTACCAGTTTGAGCGGCGGCTCGGCGATGGCGAAGTTGGCGTACCCCGGGCGCAGCTTCGCCGGCTCGGTGTTGAAAAGCTTTGTGTAGAAGGCGATCGAGCTCTCCAGGTCGGCTACCCGCAGGGCGAGTTGGACGCGGGACATGGGTTCCTCCGGTTGAGTTGTTTAGACGTTCATCTAGGCAGAGCCTTGCACGCTGCCTTGACATGCGTCAAGATAAACGGGTGTCTAAACAACTTCCGGTGACCGATGTCAGCGTGGCTGCCTGCTGTACGCCGATGGTTGCCGAAGCACTGTCCGACAAGGCTTCCGTGGAGTTGGCGCGGGGCTTCAAGGCGCTCGGTGACCCGATCCGGCTGCGGCTGCTCTCGCTGATCGCGGCGCGCGCCGGCGGTGAGGTGTGCGTGTGCGACCTGACCGACGCGTTCGCGGTGACCGGCCCGACCATCTCGCACCACCTGCGGGTACTGCGCGAGGCGGGGCTGATCGACTGCGAGCGGCGGGGTACCTGGGTCTACTACTGGATCGTCCCGGCGGCGCTGAGCGCGATGTCCCAACTGCTCGACGCGTCCACCGTGACCAGTACGGTGCCGGTACGGTGACGCCCGTACGCCGGCTGCTGGCCGAGTTCCTCGGGACCGGGCTGCTCGTGACGGCGGTGGTCGGCTCAGGCATCGCCGCCTCGCGACTGTCCACAGTGGACGCCGGACTCCAGTTGCTGGAGAACACTCTCGCGACGGCGTTCGCGCTGGGGGTACTCATCGCGGTGTTCAGTCCGGCCTCCGGCGCGCACTTCAACCCGGTGGTCAGTCTGGCGCTGTGGTGGACCGGCCCGCGTACCCCGGTGGCGCTGCGGGAGTTGGCCGGCTATGTGGTGGCGCAGGTCGCCGGGGCGGTCGGGGGTGCGTTGCTGGCCAACGTGATGTTCGGCCTGCCGGCTGTCGAGGTGTCCCGGCACGTGCGCGGCGGGTACGGCCTGTGGCTGGGCGAGGTGGTCGCGACGGCGGGGCTGGTACTGGTGATACTCGCGCTGGTTCGGACGGGGCGCAGCCGGCTGGTACCGGTTTCGGTCGCCGCGTACATCGCAGCCGCGTACTGGTTCACCTCGTCCACCTCGTTCGCCAACCCGGCTGTCACAGTCGGCCGTATCTTCTCCGACACCTTCGCCGGTATCGCCCCGGCGAGTGTGCCGGCGTTTGTCGCCGCCCAGCTCGTCGGCGGAGTGTTCGGAGTCGTGCTTGCCGCGCTGGTTTACCCGCAGCCCAACGCCCGGGTTGAGGCCTCGACGAGCGCGATCGGAGGTACGTCATGAGCACGCCGACCGTACTGTTCGTGTGCGTACACAACGCCGGCCGCTCGCAGATGGCCGCTGGTTGGCTGGCCCACTTCGCGGGCGGCGCCGTTGACGTCCGGTCGGCCGGCTCCGCGCCGGCTGACCGGCTCAATCCCGTTGCCGTGCAGGCGATGGCCGAGGTCGGCGTCGACATCACCCGGGGAGTGCCGACCCTGCTCGATTACGACACCGCGCAGGCAGCGGACGTGATTGTCACGATGGGCTGCGGCGACACCTGTCCGGTGTTCCCCGGCAAGAGCTACCGGGACTGGGTGCTCGACGATCCCGCCGGGCAGCCGATCGAGGTGGTCCGGCAGATCCGGGACGAAATCAGGGTGCGGGTCGTCGAACTGCTCGCCGAACTCCGTCCGGGCGCGCAGCTCGGCGACGTACTGCAAACCCGACGGCTGGAGCTGTGCCGACCGGTCGCCGGGGATGTGGACGCGATTCTGCTGGTGAACGGCGATCCTCGCGCGTTCGAGCACAACCCGTCCGATGCGCTGGCGAGCCGGTACGACGCGGAGCAGCTCTTCGAGCGCTGGAACGAACACTGGGACACGTACGGGTTCGGGTACCGGGTCGTACGCGCCCGCGGCCAGCAGGAGGTACTCGGGTTCTGCGGGCTGAAGGTGGTGAGCCTGGATGGCCGGCCGGTACTCAACCTGTTCTACCGCTTCGCTCCCAGTGCGTGGGGGCGCGGGATCGCCACCGAGGCGGCGACCTCAGTGGTCGAGTGGGCCGCTGTGCATCGGGCCGACTGGAGCGTCATCGCCCGGGTACTCCCGGCAAATACTGGC
This sequence comes from uncultured Actinomycetota bacterium, assembly GCA_963850915.1. Taxonomy (GTDB): domain Bacteria; phylum Actinomycetota; class Actinomycetes; order Mycobacteriales; family Micromonosporaceae; genus CAVTWH01. The sequence continues at coordinate 900,896 of CAWKND010000010.1, read as the reverse complement.
TCCCAACGGGTTGCCGTGAAGGTGGGACTGGTCCGTACGCCCGAGTGGGACAGCGCCGGCGAGGACGGCGTCGATTGGATCTACGCGCGTCAGCCCGGGTAGTGCCGGCCGCGCGTGCCGTCCAGTGGGCCAGGTTGGTACGGGCGATCGCCGTGTGCGGATGGGTCGGGCCGGAGACCTTGACGCGCAACGGAACCAGCTCAAGGTAGCGGTCCCGGGCGCCGGTCGGATCGCCGAGTTCGCCGATGTGGCTGGCGAGCGTGTCCCGGACCGGGAGGGTACCCGGGTCGGCCGGCCGGACACCTTCAGCCGCAGGGCAAGCAGCTCGGTGTAGAGGTGGTACGCGGCAACCTTGTCAGCCGACTGGCTGGTCCAGCGCGCCAGGTTGCCCAGCGTTGCCAGCGTGTTCGGGTGCTCCGGACCGGCCAGCCGGCGCCACCGTGGCAGCAGTTCGGCGTACGTGTCCCGGGCGGCCACCGGATCGCCGGCTTCGGCGGTGAGGAAAGCCAGGTTCGAGCGGGCGGTCGCATCGGCCGATGGGGTTGGCGCGCCGGTCGATAGGCTCACGGTCGTGACAGCCCCAACGAGGGTACGGATCGTCGGCGACCGCGTCTTCCGCCCGGCGTACTGGTGGACACCGGCGGTACACGCGCTGCTGGAGCACCTGCACTCGGTGGGCTTCGACCGGGTGCCCCGCCCGCTGGGCATCGTGGCCGGCGAGGAGATCCTCAGCTACCTACCGGGTGACTCCGGCGCGGACGGCTGGGCCCGGGTGGTACCCGAGGCGGGGCTGCGCAACTTCGCCCGGCTGCTCCGCGACTTCCACCAGGCGACCGCCGGTTTCGTTGCGCCACCGGGGATCCAGTGGGCGTTGGCGGAGGGGTCGGCCGGACCGGGCGAGGTCATCTGCCACGGTGACTTCGGGCCGTGGAACGTGGTGTGGGACGGGCTGGAGCCGGTGGGGCTGGTCGACTTCGACAACGCGGGGCCGGCCGATCCACTGGCGGATGTGGCGTACGCCCTCGTCTACACCGCGCCGTTCCGGGACGACGAAGGTGCGATTCGTTGGCAGGGCTTCGATCGGGTACCCGACCGGGCGCGCCGGCTGGAGCTGTTCGCCGAGGAGTACGGGTTGTCCACAGTGGACGGACTTGTCGACCGGGTGATCGCCCGCCAGCGCAGCACCATCGAGCAGGTACGCGCGCTGGCCGACCGGGGTGACGAGCGGCTGCGCGAGTGGGTGGCGAACGGGCACCTGCAGCACCTGGCCGACCAGGTGGAGTGGTCGCGCAGTCACCGGCAAATGTTCAGGAGTCCCCCTCCAGCGAGTACTTGAGTTCGGCGAGCGCCGCGACGTGCCGTTCGGTGTACTTGCCGATCCACCGGTCGTGGATCAGCCGGATCGGTACCCGGTTGAGGAAGTGCAGCTTCTGCCGGCCGGCCCGGCGGGCGACCACCAAACCGGCCTCTTCCAACACTTTCAGGTGCTTGGCCACGCCGAACCGGGTCATCGACAGCTCCGACTCCAGTTCGCCCTGGGTCCGCCCGTCGCGCGCGAACAGCAGGTCGAGCAGGAACCGCCGGGTCGGGTCGGCGAGCGCCTTGAACACCAGGTCGTCGTCGGCAGACACCGGACTGCCGCCGGCGGGCACCGGGTTGCCGGCGGCGGATACCGGGTTGCCGGCGGACACAGGTCTGTCGTCGGCCACGGATCCAGTTAAGGTGACCATCCAGTCACCTGTCAAGCGGCTGGCCACCCCGCACGCCCGATCGTGTCCAGGACGAACGAGACCCGGGACGCGACGTCCGCCCGGGGCAGTTCGAGCAGGTCGTACCCGAGCTGCCGGTACCCCTCCACGAGTGCCTCGTAGGAGGCCACCGCCTCGGCGAAGTCCTGTTTCCGCTCGGCGTCCCCGGCGTAGATCTCCGCCCACGGCGGGGCGATGAAGGCCACCGGGTGGTACCGGAACAGCTCACCGGCCCGGGCCACGTGCGCCGGTACCGGCTTGCCCAGGAACGGGTAGTAGGTGACGTCGTCGGGTACCCCACGGTCGAAGAAGACCGGCCCGGTCAGCCGCTCTGCCTCGCGGTACGAGCGCAGGTCCCAGGCCAGGCTCAGCTCGGCGTACAGCGTGGTGTCTCCGGTGTGATGGGCGTTCCCACCGATCTCCCACTGCAATCGGGTGAGCGCCCGCCCCGCCTCCTCGAAGCCCGGGTATCCGGCTGCCCGCAGCGCCTCGAGCAGCGTCGACTTGCCGGCCCCCGGCCCGCCGGTGATGAGGAAGAACCGGGACACGGTCAGTTCCCGGCGCTCTCGTACCGGCGCAGCCCGCGCTTGAAAACCACCATCGCGAAGGTGACGCAGTACGCGGCCACCAGCGGAGTCAGCAGCCCCAGCCAGGCCGAGCCGGTACCCATCAGGAAGCTCAACGGGAACACGGTGATGAACGCGAACGGGATGACGAAGCCGAGCGCCGCCTTCAGCATCAGCGGGTAGATGCTCAGCGGGAAGCGGGCCAGGTCGCCCACCTGGTGTACGGCCATCGCGAACATCGGGCTCGGGCTGGACAGCCAGAACGAGATGGAGTTGGTGGCCAGGTTGATGGCGACCTTGATGGCGACCGCGCTCAGCAGCAGCCCGACCGCGACCGCGCTGCGCCAGACCGACCAGGGAATGTCCAGCCGGGACAGCGCGATGCCCAGCATCACGCCGCCGGTCAGGATGTTCACCAGCCCGTTGATGCCGACGTCCGCGGAGGTCACCTGCAGGGTGATCGGGTACGGCCGGACCAGCAGGTAGTCCAGCGAACCCTGGTTGATCATCTGGGCCAGCCGCCAGGTGCCCTCGAAGAAGAACGAGCCGACCCCTTCGGCGATGGCCACGAGCGCGAACATCGCCACCACGGCCCAGAACGACCAGCCCCGGAGCGTGGGTACCTTGGCGAAGATGGCGGACAGGAAGACCAGGTTGATCACCTGCATCAGTACCGTCGCCACCGCCATGATCCAGAAGTCGCTCTCGTACTCCAGTACCGCGCGCAGGTGCAGCCCGACGAAGCGCAGGTAGAGCCGGAGGGTACGCACGCGCTCAGCCCCCGTTCACGGTCAGTTGCCGGACCCCGCGCTGCCACAGCAGCTTGGCGCCGAACCACAGCACGACCACCCAGCCGAGCTGCACGGCGACGAGTACCACCGCGCGCCGGCCGTCGACCTGCCCGATCAGGATCAGCCCCGGCGTCGAGGTCATCCCGGCGAACGGCGACCAGTTGGCGGCGGTACCCAGCCAATGAGGCAGGTAGGCCAGCGGGACCAGCGCACCGGAGAGCAGGTTGACGATGGCCAGCCGGGCCCATTGGATGCCCACGAAGTTCTGGGTCCAGAAACAGGCCAGCCCGCACGCGTAGACGACCAGGAACTTCAGCGGGATGAGCAGCACCATGCTCGCCAGGAACAGCGCGAAGCCGGCCCCGCCCGGCCACGGCAGCCCGCCGCCGACCAGCCGGGTCACCGCGGTCACCAGCAGTACGACCAGGATCTCGATCCACACGCCGCCGAGGATGCCGGCGAACTGTGCCTCCTGGTAGCGCACCGGCTTGACCAGGTCGAGGGAGACCGTACCGTCGAGGATCCGGAAGCCCATCCGGAAGTCGGCGAGCAGCGACACGACCGTGCCGGAGGCGAAGGCCACCAGCAGGTACCCGCGCATCTGCGGCCAGGTGAAGCCGCCGACCGAGCCCTGGTGCAGCAGTACCCGCCACACCGCGAGCAGCGCGACGAACTGGAACAGCACCCCGAAAAGACCGAGAAAGAAGGACATCCGGTACGCCAGCGCACTCTTCGCGTTGGCCCGCGCCAGTGCCAGGTACGCCCTCACGCCACACTCCCCGCGTCGACCGCATCCGGGACGTCCGCGGCGTCGGCCGTCTCGAATCCGGCCTCGGCTGCGGCCTCTGCTGCGGCGTCGACCGCGGCGGCGGCTTCGCCGGGTGTGGTGAGGTGCAGTTCGCCGGAGTAGACCCGGCGGATGACGTCCTCGATGCCCGGCTCGTCCACCCGCAGGTCGATCAGGTTGGCCAGCCGGCCGAGTTCGCCGACGCAGTGCGCGGCGGTCATCGTGAACCGGTCGAAGCGCACCGTGTGCCACAGCGGCGTCTCACCGGCCGTGACCACGGCGTCGGGCAGCGCGGCCGCCACGTCCGCCATGCTCACCACGGTCTCGGTCTGTACGTGCAGAATCCGCTCCCGGGCGAACTCGTCCTTCACCGCTTCCAGGTCGCCGTCGAAGATGATCCGGCCCTCGTCGATGATCACCAGGCGCCGGCAGAAGCCCTCGATGTCGCCGAGGTCGTGACTGGTCAGCATCACCGTGGTGCCCTCGTCGCGCAGCGACCGGAAGAACTCGCGTACCCGCTCCTTCACCGCGAGGTCCAGGCCGATGGTCGGCTCGTCGAGGTAGACGACCTGGGGCGCGTGGATCAGCGCGGCGGCCAGGTCACAGCGCATCCGCTGGCCGAGGGAGAGCTTGCGGCCCATGATCGGCAACAGGTCACCGATGCCGAGTACCTCGTCGAAGCGCGCCAGCCGTTTGGCGTACGTGGCCTTGTCGACGCCGTACAGGTCGCGCAGCACGGCGAACGAGTCGGCCACCGGGAGGTCCCACCACAACTGGGTACGCTGCCCGAACAGCACGCCGATCTGGTACGCCACCGCGATCCGCTCGCGCTGCGGTACCCGCCCGGCGATGCGTACCTCTCCCGAGGTGGGCTCCAGGATCCCGCTGAGCAGCTTCACGGTGGTGGACTTGCCGGCCCCGTTGGGCCCCACGTAGGCCACCGCCTCGCCCGCCTCGATGGACAGGTCGACGTGGTCCACCGCGGTCTTGTTGGTGAAGTTCCGGCTGAACAGGTGCTTCACCGCCCCGGCCAGGCCGGGTGCCTTGTCCGGTAAGCGGAACACCTTGGTGAGTTGGCGCGCCTCGACTATCGCCATGAGTCCCCCGCTCGCTGGTCGATCACCCGTGCTATGCGGTCGATCCTTGGGAAGCCGCCCCGGTTCTGTCAAACCTCTTATCAAGGAGTGAATTAAGGCGGGTCAGTCGCCCGGTCGCGGCCGCGCGTTGCGCAGCCTGATTCCGCTGTACCCCACCGAACTGCCGATCACCGAGTCCCAGAACGGCCACAGGTTGGCGACCACGCGCAGTTCGATGCCGGCCCGTTCGTGCAGGGCGAAGAGGTCACCCACCGGCTCGGCGGGCCCGAGCGGTGCGACCGGCACAGTGGACACGTGCGCGTGCGGCGGCTCGCCGATCGGTGCGAAGTCCCGCGCGTCGAACCGGTAGGCAAACAGCCGCACGTCGCGCATCCGCTCCAGCCAGCGGTACTCCATGAGGTGTACCCGCCACGCCACCGGGCCGAGCAGGCGCTGCCGGTCGGCGTCGGTGGTACCCGGCTCGATCCAGAGCATGGCGCGCGGGCACTGTCGGGGGAACCAGTAGTCGGGTGCCCGTGTGTGGTCGACCGCCCACACGTACGCCCCGGGTACCTGCGCCGTGGCGGCCACGTGCGGTACGAACCGGGTGATGTCCGGATCTTGCGAGAAGTGCAGTACCTCACCGTCCCGTGGTCGCATCCGCCCTGCTTAACACAGGCATGATGGACGCCGCACCCGAGAAAGGCCCTGATGCCCAGCCACGACCACCGCCGACCCACCCGTGCCTACGGGCCGGTACGCATCCCGGGCCTGCGCTGGCTGTCCAGTCACCATTGGCCGGCGAGTTCGTGGGTGGTGATCGCGCTGCTGATCCCGGCGACCGGCCGGATCGGTCCGCTGTTGCTGGCCGATGGGCACCTGACCGCCGGCCTGCTGGTCACCGCGCCGGGAGCGCTGCTCGGGTCCGCCATCGGGCTGGCCCTGCTCTCCCGGGAGCGGATCCAGCTCACCGGCGGAGCGCAGCAGACCTGGCGGACGGTGGCGCTGGCGGACAACACGCTCCGGTGGCTGCTACCCCGCCGGCTGCCGAACGGCCGTACGCTGCTGCCGGAGGTGGAGCGGGCCCGGTGGGAGATCGCCCGGCTGCTGGCCGACCGGCAGGAGCTGCTGCTGGCGTACACGGACACCGACAGCGCGCGGTACGCCTTCGACCCGGCCGATCCGGAGCGGGCGGAGTGGGAGCAGCGGCGTACCCGGCTGCGCGAGCGGCTGGTCGAGTTCGACGCGTTGATCGAGCACCGGGTCGGCAGCCTGGTTGAGCTGGCGAACACCGTCAGCCAGTTCAACGACGGCATCCCGCGCAGCCTCCGGCACCGCCGGCGCGGTCGGGCGCGGCTGGCGGGTGAGCACGCGGACGCGGTACTGGCCGCTACGGCGCGCTGGCGGGGCGCCGCCGATCCAGGCGCCGAGCTGGCGGAGAGCGCCGACGCGTACGCCCGGGCGTACCGGGAACTGTCCGCCAGGCCCAGCGGTGGGGCAGGATGGCTGGCGTGATCGGTACCCTCGCAACGGCCCCGGCCAGCAGCCGGCCCGACCTCCTCGCACCGCCCGTGGTGGCCGCGCTGGCCACCGGCCCGCTCGCCGGCAGCGACGACGTGCTCGTCGCACCCATCGACCCCGACCTCGCCGACACCGCGGCGTTCTGCGCCGCCTACGACGTGGGGCTGGACATCAGCGCCAACTGCGTGGTGATCGCCGGTAAGCGGGAGGGTGAGGTGCGCTACGCCGCCTGCCTGGTCCTGGCGACCACCCGGGCCGACGTGAACGGCGTGGTACGCAAGCAACTCGACGTACGCAAGGCCAGCTTCGCGCCGATGGCCGAGGCGGTCGAGCTGACCGGCATGGAGTACGGCGGGATCACCCCGATCGGGCTGCCCGAGGGGTGGCCGATCCTGGTCGACGCGGCCGTGGCGGCGGCGCCGTACGTGATCATCGGCTCGGGTATCCGGGCCAGCAAGATCGCGCTGCCCGGCAAGCTACTTGCCGAACTGCCCGGCGCCCAGATCGTCGAGGGTCTCGGCCGGGCCGCTCCGGCAGCCTGATCCCGCTGAATATCTCTCCCAGAATCTGGGATTGATGTTTCACGTGAATCCATCGCTTCTGTTTCCCTGCGCCACCGATCGACTGCGGATAGCGATGAAGCCCGGCTCATGCGAGCCGGGCTTCATCGTGGGGTACAGGCTCAGGCGAGCGTGGCGAACTGCTCGTCGGTGAGGGTCACGTCGGCCGCCGCCACGTTCTCCTCGAGGTGCGAAACCGTGGAGGTACCCGGGATGGGCAGCATCACCGGCGAGCGCTTGAGCAGCCAGGCGATCGCGAGCTGGCGGGGCGCCGCGCCGGTCTGCTGCGCCAGCGCGTCGAGTGGGCCACCCGGATTGGCCAGCTCGCCGGTCTCCAGTGGACGCCACGGGATGAAGCCGATGCCTTCCGCGTCGCAGTAGTCCAGGACATCCTCGGAGGTACGCACGGCCAGGTTGTAGAAGTTCTGCACGGTCACGATCTCGGCCAGCGCGCGTGCCTCCTTGAGCTGCTCGAGCGAGACGTTGGACAGCCCGATGTGCCGGATCTTGCCCTCCTTCTGCAGCTCGACCAGCGCGCCGACCGAGTCGGCCAGGGGTACCAGCGGGTCGACCCGGTGCAGCTGGAACAGGTCGATGCGCTCCACGCCAAGGCGGCGCAGGCTCATCTCCAGCTCCTGGCGCAGGTACTCGGGGCGGCCCAGCGCGTGCCACTGTCCGGGGCCGGTACGCAGCAGCCCGGCCTTGGTAGCTACGACCACGCCCTCCGGGTACGGGTGCAGCGCCTCCCGGATCAGCTCCTCGGAGACGTACGGCCCGTACGAGTCGGCCGTGTCGATGAAGTTGACGCCCAGCTCGACCGCCCGGCGGAGTACCCGGATCGCCTCGTCATGGTCGCGCGGCGGACCCCACACGCCACGCCCGGTGATCTGCATGGCGCCGAAGCCGAGCCGGTTGACGGGGAGGTCCCCGCCGATCGCGAACGTCACAGGTTTCCTTTCGAGAGCGATTGCCCGGGAGTGAACGACAGAGCGACTAAGCAGGAGTGGACGAGAGCCGGTCCACTTCGGCGAATACCTGGCGGAAGACCTCGACCGGCTGGGCGCCGGCGACGGCGTACTGCCCGTCGATCACGAAGGTGGGGACGCTGGTCACCCCGAGTTCGGCGGCCTCCTGGAGGTCGGCGGCGACTTCGGCGCTGCCCGCGTCGGAGTCCAGGAAGCCGGCCGCGTCCAGGCCGTGCGCCGTCGCGATCTCGGTGAGTACCTCCCGGGAGCCCAGGTCCAGCCCGTCGGTGAAGTGCGCGGCGTGCAGCGCGGCCACCACCTGTGCCTGCCTGGTCGGGTCGGCGTGCTCACCGGCCAGCCAGATCAGCCGGTGCGCGTCGAAGGTGTTGGCGTTCACCGCGTCTTCGAAGTGCAGGTCGAGTCCGTCCTCGGCGGCCGTACTCGTGGTCTGGGCCAGCATCTGCTGTGCCCGGGCCGGTCCGCCGAACTTGGCGGCCAGCGCGTCGACCAGCGGGCGCCCGTCGGAGGTGGCGCCGGGGTCGAGCTGGAATGCCCGCCAGCGCAGCGTCACGTTGCCTGGATAGTCGGCGAGCGCCTGCTCAAGCCGTGTTTTGCCGATGTAGCACCACGGACACACCACGTCGGACCAGATCTCGATTTCCACGCCTGTGGGCAACACCCGCCGACCGGAAATCATTTCGCCTCGGACAACATTCCTCCGGCGAGCAGGATCACAGCTGCTCGCGTACCTGCCGCTGGAGCCGGCCCAGGATGGCTGTACCGCCCCGTACCCGCAGCGGGCTGATCACGCCGTCCAGCCCCATCCGCTGGTACAGATCGGACGGGACGGCGAGTACCTGCTCCGGGCTCGCCCCCTCCAGCCCGTCGGCCAGGATCCCGGCGAAGGCACGGGTGGTCGGCGCCTCGGGCGGGCAGTCGAAGATCACATCCACTTCTCTGTCGGGCGTGACCGTGGCGTGCAGGAAGAACGGGGTCTGGCACTCGACCACCTGCTCCATGCCCTGGTGGTCGGCGTACTCGGCGGGTACCGGCCGGACGGCGTCGGCGTACTCCAGCAGCATCTCCAGGACCACGTCCCGGGGTGCGCCGGCGAACTCGTCGATGATCTCGGTCAGCCGGCCCGGCATCTCCGTCATGGTTCCAGCCTAGCCAGGCGCCCGGCATGAATACCTCGGGCGTGGATACGGCCGCCGGGGGAGGACCGGCGGCCGTAAGACAGGTGGTGGACTTCAGTTGTTCGGAGCGGCGCTGGAGATGCCGCCGAGTACCGAGTCCGGGTCGATGTCCGCGGCCAGGTCCCCGATGGACAGGATGCCCAGCAGCCGGCCGTCCTCGTCGAGCACCAGTACCCGGCGTACCGCCCGGTCGCGCATCAACCGCGCGGCGTCCGCGGCCGAATCGTCAGCCCGTACGCTCACCAGCTGCTTGGAGACGATCGAGCCGAGGGTGGTGACCGCCGGGTCCCGTCCGTCGGCGACCGCCCGGAGCACGATGTCCCGGTCGGTGACCAGCCCGACCAGCCGGTCGGCATCGGCCACCAGTACATCGCCGATGTCCTTGGCGCGCATCACCGCGGCCGCCTTGTCGATGGTCGTCTCCACCTGCAGCGTGGTGACGTCGGTGGTCATCAGGTCACGTACCGTCAAAGCGGGCACGGGCAAGCACCTCCTGGTTCCTCACACCAGGTCGTACCCACGAATCGACGCAGCTACACGCCCAGTTCGGCGAGTTTCTCCCGTAGCCCGGCGACCGGCACGTCCACCCGCTCCCCGGTCGCCCGGGTCTTGAACTCCACGAACCCTTCGGTGAAGCGCCGGCCGAACACCACCGTGTACGGCATGCCGAGCAGCTCCGCGTCGGTGAACTTGATGCCGGCGGAGACCCCGATCCGGTCGTCCACCAGCACACTCACGCCCTCTGCCTCGAGCTGCGCAGCGTGCTCCAACGCGGCTGCCGGGTCACCGATCGCCACCACGTGTACCGCCGCGGGTGCCACGGCCACCGGCCAGACCAGGCCACGCGCGTCGGCGTACTGCTCGGCGATGGTGGCCACGGCGCGGGAGATGCCGATGCCGTACGAGCCCATGGTCACCCGTACCGGGCTGCCCTGCGGGCCGAGTACGTCGAGGGCGAACACGTCCGAGTAGCGCCGGCCGAGCTGGAAGATGTGCCCGACCTCGATGCCCCGGCGGATCTCCAGCAGGCCACCACACGTCGGGGCACTCGTCGCCGTCGCGGATCACCACGGCCTCGATCGTGCCGTCCGGCGTGAAGTCACGGCCGCTGACCACGTTGACCGCGTGCTTGCCGGGCTGGTTGGCGCCGGTGAGCCAGCCACTGCCCGGGGCCACCCGGGGATCGACGAGGAACCGCGCCTTCAGCTCGCCCTGCGGCCCGATGTAGCCCTTGACCAGCTCGGGATGGCCGGCGAAGTCGTCGAAGAGGGCCACCGGCGCGGGGTACAGCGCGGCCTCGACCCGCTTAAGATCAACTTCACGATCCCCTGGTACGCCGATGATCAGCACTTCGCCGCCCACCTGGAGTACCACGTTCTTCAGCGTGTCGGCGGCGCTCCAGTCGGCGCGCCCACCGGCCGCCTGCGCGTTGACCAGCGCGACCAGCGACTCGATCGTCGGCGTGTCCGGCGTGTCCAGCACCTCGGCGGCCGGCTGCGCGGTCTCGACCGGGGCGGCCGGGCGGCTCCGGACCGCCTCCACATTCGCCGCGTACCCGCAGCTCACGCACGCGACGTAGGTGTCCTCGCCGGCCGGTGCGGGCGCGAGGAACTCCTCCGAGCGGGACCCGCCCATCGGTCCGGACATCGCGCTGACGATCGTGTGGGCGATCCCCAACCGATCGAAGATCCGCTGGTACGCCTCCCGGTGCGCGGCGTACGACGCGTCCAGCCCGGCATCGTCGAGGTCGAACGAGTAGGAGTCCTTCATCAGGAACTCGCGCCCGCGCAGCACACCGGCCCGCGGCCGGGCCTCGTCCCGGAACTTGCTCTGCACCTGGTACAGCACGACCGGCAGATCCTTGTACGAGCTGACCACGTCCTTGACGAGGCTGGTGAACATCTCCTCGTGGGTCGGGCCGAGCAGGTAGTCGGCGCCGCGCCGGTCTTTGAGCCGGAACATCTCCGGGCCGTACTCGTCCCAGCGCCCCGACTTCTCGTACGGCTCGCGGGGCAGCAGTGCCGGGAAGGCGACCTCCTGCGCGCCGATGGCGGCCATCTCCTCGCGTACCACCCGGGCCACCTTGTCCAGTACCAGCTTGCCCAGTGGCAGCCAGGTGTACCCGCCCGGCGCGGCCCGCCGCACGTACCCGGCGCGTACCAGCAGCTTGTGGCTCGTCAACTCGGCCTCGGCGGGATCCTCCCGGAGAGTACGGACAAACAGCGTCGACATCCGCAGCATGTCCGGAACAGTACGGCCTGCCGGGATCGCAGTGCACGCCGGTTTGTCCAGCTCACGCATGCGGCGGTGAGCTGGCGCACACCCTGCGCACAGGTGCTCGCCGGCGACCACCCGGGCAGTGCTTAACTTGCGGTAATTCAAGTATCGAGGGGGCGCAGCCGTGGGCTGGGGCAGTTACGTCGCGGTCGGGGACAGCTTCACCGAGGGGATGTCCGACCTGCTGCCGGACGGTACCTACCGGGGCTGGGCCGACCTGGTCGCCGCCCGACTCGCCGCCGACGAGCCCGAGTTCAGCTACGCCAACCTGGCTGTCCGCGGCCGGCTCTTCGAAGGCATCGTCAACGAGCAGGTACCGCTGGCCCTCCGGATGCACCCCGGCCTGGTCAGCTTCGCCGCCGGTGGCAACGACGCGCTGCGCCGCAACTTCGAGCCGGCCCGCCTGATCGGCCGCTTCGACGACATCGTCCGGATGCTCCGTGAGAACGGCTCGGACGTACTGATCTTCCGCTTCGCCGACGTCACCCGGCGGCTGCCCGGCCGGCGGATGATCCTGCCCCGGGTGGAGCTGCTCAACCGGGCGGTCGGCGAGACCGCCGACCGGCACGGCGCCAAGCTGGTCGACCTGTGGGCCGACGAGGCGTTCCACACCCCGCTGCTGTGGAGCGTGGATCGGCTGCACCTCAACGAGTTCGGCCATCAGCGGGTGGCCGCGCACGTACTCACCGCGCTGGGCGTCGAGCCCGAGCCCACCTGGTGGCAGCTGCCGGCACCGGGCCGGGCGCTGAGCTGGGCCGGCAAGCGCGCCGCCGACGCCGCCTGGGCCAAGCAGCACCTGGCCCCCTGGGTCAAGCGCCGCCTAACCGGCCGCTCCTCGGGCGACCACATAACCCCCAAACGCCCCACCCTCACCCCCCTCCCCTAACCGCTCACGCCACAAGGCCCCAGGGAAAAGCCGCGCCCCCGCCGACCACCCACTCGAAGTGCGGTGCGTCACCACGTGACCCGCTGAGCACCACCCCTCAGAGCGCCGTAGCCAGCCACGTGACCTGCTGAGCCACACACTCCCGAGTGCCGCAGTCCGCCACGTGACCTGCTGAGCCGCAACCACGACGACGCGGCTACGCAGAAAAGGGCGGGCGGGGGTGACTGCGACGGACATCAAGCTTGACGGGCCGGCGCAGGCACCCCCGCCCGCCCTCCCAGCCCACGAAGGCCAAGAGCAAGCCCAAGAAAGCCAAGACCAGCAGTACCGTGAAAAGCATGTCAATTCCCGCTGACGCATCCGAAACCCTGCGCGGCTACGCCCGCCCGGACCGGCTGGTCACCACCGAATGGCTCGCCGCACACCTCGACGACCCGGGACTGGTCGTGGTCGAGTCCGACGAGGATGTCCTGCTCTACGACACCGGGCACATCCCGGGCGCGGTCAAGGTCGACTGGCACACCGAACTGAACGACCCGGTGACCCGGGACTACGTCGACGGCGAGGGCTTCGCCGCCATCTGCCGGGCCAAGGGCATCTCCCGAGATTCGACGATCGTTTTCTACGGCGACAACTTCAACTGGTGGGCGGCGTACGCCCTCTGGGTGTTCTCGCTCTTCGGCCACCAGGACGTGCGGCTGCTCAACGGCGGCCGGCAGGCGTGGGTGGCGGAGGGGCGCGAGCTGACCCGGGAGCAGAGCAAGCCGGAGTCGACCGACTACCCCTACCTGGATCGCGACGACTCGGTCATCCGGGCGTTCCGGGACGACGTGATCGACCAGCTCGCCGAGGGCCGGCCGCTGGTGGATGTGCGCTCGCCGGGGGAGTACAGCGGCGAACTGCTGCACATGCCGGACTACCCGCAGGAAGGTGCGATGCGCGGCGGGCACATCCCGGGCGCGCTGTCCCGGCCCTGGAAGCAGGCGGCCAACGAGGACGGCACGTTCAAGTCGGCGGCCCAGCTCTCCACGCTCTACGCCGACCTCGACCCGGCGCAGGAGGTCATCGCGTACTGCCGGATCGGCGAGCGCTCGTCGCACACCTGGTTCGTACTGACCCACCTGCTGGGCTTCCCGCGGGTACGCAACTACGACGGGTCGTGGACCGAGTGGGGCAACCTGGTACGCGCCCCGATCGTGCAGGGCAGCGAGCCGGGCGGTATCCGGCGCTGAGCGTGGCGCGCACGGGCCCCGGGCCGGGGTCCGTGCCGGCTAGAGTACCGACGTGAATCGGCTGGCCACTGGTGCGATCGTGGGAGTGGTCGGGCTGGTGGCCGCCGTCTTCGTCGCGCGCTCGGGAGAACCCCGACCCCGCCGGTACCGGCTGGCCGAAGCGCTGATGATCGCCGGTACCGTGCCGTGGATCTATCTGATCCTGCTGCCCGGCGTACACCATGCGGTCTATCTGATTCCCTTCACCGACCTGGCCGAGCAGTTCCGGGTGGGGCTGCGCTTCGCGGCCTGGCAGATCGGTGGCAACTTGCTGGTCTTCGCCGCGTTCGGGTTCGGCGCGCCGATCCGCTGGCGGATCGGGCCGCTGACCGTCCTCGCCACGGCGGCGGCCACCTCCGCGTGCCTGGAGTTCATCCAGTACGCGATGGCCGCCGGTCGGGTGGCATCGATCGACGATGTGCTGGTCAACACCGTTGGAGCCGGTCTCGCGGCGGCGTGCTCCCGGCCGTGGTGGCGGCGGCGCGCCCGGGAGGGATCCACTTTGTCATCTCCCGCCGGTACCTTTAGCCAGCGATGACCGAGAAAACCTTTCAGGTTGACCTGCGTGGCGTGGTCGATCTGCTCAGCCACCACCTCTACGGCAGCCCCCGCGTCTACGTCCGGGAGCTGCTGCAAAACGCCGTGGACGCGATCACCGCACGTGGCGAGGGGCCCGGCCGGGTCGATCTGCAGCCGCTTCCGAACGGCGGGCTGAGCTGCTCGGACACCGGCATCGGGCTGACCGAGGCGGAGGTACACGAGCTGCTGGCCACGATCGGGCGCAGCGGCAAGCGCGACGAGCTGGGCTTCGCCCGGCACGAGTTCCTCGGCCAGTTCGGCATCGGGCTGCTCTCCTGCTTCCTGGTCACCGACCAGGTGGAGGTGGTGACCAGGGCAGCCGGCCAGCACACCGTGCGCTGGATCGGCTACTCCGACGGCCGGTACGCGGTGAGCGCCGCGGAGTCCGAGCGCGACGAGGTGGGTACCACGGTCACCCTGGCGCCGCGCCGGGGAGCCGAGCACTGGCTGACCGCCCCGACCGTCCTGGAGCTGGCCCGGCTCTACGGCGAGATGCTGCCGGTCGAGGTACGCGTCGGCGACGAGCTGATCACCACCGGCCCGCCACCGTGGCAGCGCCCCGACCGCGCCGGTGAGCTGCGCGGATACGCCCGGCAGCACCTCGGGCTGGACCCGTTCGACGCCATCGAGCTGCGGGTACCGGCAGCCGGCCTGACCGGCGTCGCCTTTGTCCTGCCGATCCCGGCCAACCCGGCCGCCCGCGCTGGGCACCGGGTCTACCTCAAGCGCATGCTGCTCACCGAGAGCGCCGGTGACCTGCTGCCCGAGTGGGCCTTCTTCGCCCGGTGCGTGATCGACACCACCGAGCTGCGACCGACCGCCAGCCGGGAGGCGCTCTACGAGGACAGCCTGCTCGCCGAGGTACGCGACGAACTCGGTACCCAGCTGCGCGACTGGCTGGTCCGGCTGGCCGCCACCGCGCCCGGCCGGCTCACCGAGTTCCTGCAGATCCACCACCTCGGCGTGAAGGCGATGGCGCTGCACGACGACGAGATGCTGCGCCTGGTCGAGCGCTCCTGGCCGGTGGAGACCAACATGGGCCGGATGACGCTGGCCGAGTTCGGGCAGCGCTTCGGGACCCTGCGCTACAGCCCGAGTACCGACCAGTTCCGCCAGCTCGCCGCGGTCGCCGCCGCCCAGGACATCGCGCTGATCAACGGTGGCTACGTCTACGACTCGGAGATCATCCAGCGGCTCGCCGAGGTGGATCGCGAGATCGACGCCGAGCGGCTGGACGCCGGTGACCTGGCCACCCGCTTCGACGCCGTCGACCCGGGACTGGAGTTGGCGCTGCGCCCGTTCCTGCGCGCCGCCCAGCAGGCGATGGACGCACTGGGCTGCGAGGTGATCCTGCGCTCGTACCAGCCGGCCGGCCTGCCTGCGCTCTACCTGGTCGACCGGGCTGCCGCATTCCACGAGCAGCTGCGCGCCACCAAGAAGAAGGTCGACCCGATCTGGGCCGACGTACTCGCCGCCATCGACAGCGGCGAGCAGGACATGCGCCCGCAGCTCGTACTGAACTACGCCAACCCGCTGGTCCGCCGGATCGCCGCGCTGCCCGAGCCGGCCCTGGTCGCCCTGGCCGCGCAGGCGCTCTACGGGCAGGCGCTGCTGCTCGGCTACCACCCGATCCGGCCGGCCGACGCCACCCTGCTGAACCAGTCGTTCCTCGGTCTGCTCGACCGCGCGGTACCCGGGCCGGCGGCGACCGACAGCGACCGGGCCGAGCCGGGGGAGGCGACGCCGTGAACTACACCGAGGACCAGCTCTGGGAGCTGATCGACCAGGCCCACGACATGCCGTTCGGGGCGGCCCAGATCGCACTTGCCGAGCAGATCATCAGCCACGCGGACGCGCTGCGCGCCGATGACCTGTCCTTCCAGAGCCGGCAGCTGGCCACCCGGGCGTACATCCACGGCGGCGAGCCGGCCAAGGCGTTCGTCACCTTCTCCTGGTGCGTCGCCGAGTACGACCGCGACCCGGTGCATTACGAGCGCAGCCGGCACACGCTCCTGTGGTACTTCAAGAACATCGGCTCGGCGCTGCTGCGCTTCCCGGAGATGCCACTCGACCGGACCGTCGCGGTACTCGACGACATGGAGCGGCGCTGGCGGGAGGGCGGCCATTCGCTGCACGCCGTGTACGCCCACCGGCACTACCTGGCCGAGCACATCGGCGACCTGGAGTCGGCCGCGCACTGGTACCAGCTCTGGCAGACCGCGCCGCGTGACGAGCTCTCCGACTGCATCGGGTGCGACCCGTCCGGCAAGGCATCGTGGCTGGTCAGCCAGGGCCGGGACGAGGAGGCTATCGCGCTGGCCGAGCCGGTACTCGCCGGCCGGCTGACCTGCAGCGAGCAGCCGCACGGGATCCTCACCACGCTGATGCGCCCCTACTTGCGGACAGGCCGGCTGGAGCAGGCCCGGGACGCGCACCGCCAGGCGTACCGCCGGCACCGCCCACACCTGGCCGACCTCGCCGACATCGGGCTGCACCTGGAGTTCACCGCGGTCACCGGCAACTCCGCGCGCGGCCTGGAGATCCTCGACCGGCATCTGGGCTGGCTCGACCGGGCACCCTCGCCCTGGGCGGCGATGCGCTTCGCGGCTGCCGGTGAAGCAGTGCTGCGCCGGGTGGCGGCGGCCGATCCGGGCGTGCGGGTACACCGCCCCGGAAGCGGTGACCGGCCGGCCGCCGAGTACCCCGCCGCCGAACTCGCCGCCGAGCTGGGTAGCGAGGCCGACGCCATCGCCGCCCGGTTCGACGCCCGCAACGGCAGCGACGCGGTGAGCCGGCTGGTCGCCGGTGTTCGCGCCGCGGAGCAGTTGGTCGACCAGTTGCCGCTCTCGACCACCCCGCAGCGGCGGAGTACCGCCCGCCCGCCGGCTCGGCCCACTGCCGAGGTAGCGCTGCCGGCCGGGGCCGGCCCGACCGAGCTGCTCGACCTGGCCGAGCACCACGCCCGCCGGGGACAGGACGCGGACGCGGACGCGGTCTGGGCCGCCTTCGACGACAGGTACGCCGGCGCCGAGCTGTCCGAGGTACAGCGCGCCCGGCGCGCAGACGCCTTCGGCGCGACCAGTGCGCACGGCGGTGACCTGGCCACCGCGGAGACCGCGTGGAGCTCGGCACTCGACCTGTTCGCGCGTGCCGGGGAGGAGCTGCGCCGGCAGGTGACCCGGGGCCGGCTTGGGCTGCTCTACTGCATGACCGACCGGTCGGAGTCCGGCCTGGCCATGCTCGAGGAGTCGGTGGCCTACGTCCTCGCGCACGCCGGGCCTGACCGGTGGTGCGGTTCGCTGGCCGCGCTGGGCAACGGGTACAGCCTGGTCGGGCGGCCGGGGGAGGCGCTGGGCACGCTGGAGCGGGCCGAGCAGTACCTGTCCGCTTGCCTCGATCCGCACATGCCGGCCCAGCTCGCCCTGCTGCGGGTACGGTGCCACGCGATCTCCGGCGACTGGGAGCAGGTGGCACAGGCCGCCGTCGAGGCGCTGGAGCAGTGCCGGATGCTCGGCTTCCAGGACGGGATGGGGCCGGCGCACATGTTCGCCGGGTACGCCGCCGAACAGCGCGGTGACACCGAGCAGGCGCTGCACGCGTACGACCAGGCCCTCGCGGCCGCCATCGATCCGCAGCTCACCTCGCAGGTACGCCGCCAGCGGGCCAGCCTGCTCGCCGGTACCGAGCGGGCCGCCGAAGCCATCGACGACCTACGCGAAGCGGTGGCCGAGAGCAAGGCGGCCGGCCAGCCCGAGGGCGTCGTCTCGGCCCAGCACCAGCTCGCCATCGCCTACCTCAACAGCGGCCAGCCACTGGACTGTGCCGAGGTGGCCGAGGAGGCGCTGGCCTGGTTCCTGGAGCACGAGCCGGAGCACGCGATCGGCCTGCGCCACCTGCTGTCGGCGGCCTACCAGCGACTGGGCCAGCCGGACGAGGCGATCAACCAACTGGAGCAGGTACGGCTGTTCTGTGTCGAGCGGACCAACCCGGCGGGCGCCGGCCAGATGGCCGAGGAGATCGCCGTCATCCTGGACCGGCTGGACCGGGACGCGCTCGCGGCCACCCGGTTCGCCGAGGCGGCTGACTCCTTCCGCTCGGCCGACCTGATCATCGACGAGCTGCGCAACCGGCGCCGGCACGCGACCTCGCTGCTCTGGGCCAACCAAGTGCCGGCGGCCGTTACCGCACTCGCGGTGGCCGACGAGCGCAGCCTGCAGCTGCCCCGGCAGCCGGCCGGCCAGTGGGAGCAGGCGATGCTCCGGTACGACGGCGCCAAGATCGTGGCGGCGCAGGGTGAGCCGGCCACCGCGGCGGTACGGGCGGGCGCGGCGGCCGACGGCTTCCGGGCACTCGACCGGCCGGTACCGGCGGCGCACAGCGAGGCACTGCGCGCCGAGTTCCTCACCCGGCTGGGTCAGCATGCCGACGCGGAGAAGGCGCTGCGCCGGGCGCTCGAGGGGCTGCCCGACGAGCATGAGACCCGGGCCGACCTGGCTGCCCGGCTTGCGGAGAGCCTCACCGAGCTGGGCCGCACCGCCGAGGCGGCCGCCGTCCGCGCCGAGTACGGCCTCGCCGACTCCGACGGGTAGCCGTTCAGGTGGCCGGGAGGACGTGGCGAGCACCACGTCCCGCCTGGTGAACGAGGTCTGAACAGCTACCCGTACTGGTGAGTAGGCTGACCCGGTGACCATCGAGCAGCAGCTGGTACCGGAGCCCACGCGTCGGCGTACCCGCCGGGACGAGATCCTGGAGATCGCCGTC
This sequence comes from uncultured Actinomycetota bacterium, assembly GCA_963850915.1. Lineage (GTDB taxonomy): Bacteria > Actinomycetota > Actinomycetes > Mycobacteriales > Micromonosporaceae > CAVTWH01. The sequence continues at coordinate 881,912 of CAWKND010000010.1, read as the reverse complement.
GGACTGTTCGCCACCCGCGGGTACCACGGCGTGTCGATGGACGACATCGGCGCCGCCGCCGGGGTGACCGGGCCGGCTCTCTACCACCACTTCGCCGGCAAGGAGGCGATGCTGGTAGCGGCGCTGAACCCGGTCAGTGACGGGCTGTTGACCGGCTCGCAGGCGCGGGTGGCCGAGCTGCCCGGCGACCCGGCGAAGGCGCTGGAGTCGCTGGTCGAGTTCCATGTCAGCTTCGCGCTGGCCAACCCGGCGGTGATCGCGCTGCACCTGCACGAGCTGGACCGGCTGCCGGAGGAGCCGCGCCGGCAGATCCGCCGGCTGCAGCGGCTCTACGTCGAGGTGTGGGTCGAGGTACTCGCCGAGCTGCGGGCCGACCTGGCGGCTGCTGAGGCGCGGGTACTGGCGCACGCCGCCTTCGGTCTGATGAACTCGACCCCGTTCCTCGGTGGCGAGGTCGACCGGGGCCGGCGCGCCGAACTGCTCCGGGCGGCTACGCTGTCCGCGCTGCTCGGGCCCGCGGACCGGCCGAGGGCCGGCGGGTAGGGCGCAGCCGGCTCGACACCTGACGCGTGGCGCCGGTAGCCTAACGATCGTTCAGGGTACAGACGCGCGGAGGAACAGATGATCGGTTCGGTACTCGTCGCCAACCGGGGGGAGATCGCGCGTCGCGTGATCCGTACCGCCCGCCGACTGGGTATCCGGTCGATAGCCGTGTACTCCGAGGCCGACGCCGGGCTGCCGTTCGTGGCCGAGGCGGACGAGGCGGTACTCATCGGGCCGGCAAATCCCGCGCAGTCCTACCGCAACGCCGAGGCGATCCTGGCCGCCGCGAAGGCGACCGGTGCCGAGGCCATCCACCCCGGCTACGGCTTCCTCTCGGAGAACGCCGACTTCGCCCGCGCGGTACAGGAGCACGGGTTGATCTGGATCGGGCCGAGTCCCGAGGCGATCACCGCGATGGGCGACAAGATCAACGCTCGTAACCTGATGGCCGCCGCCGGCGTACCGGTCGCCCCCGGCACCGTCGACCCGGTCGCCACCATCGAGGCCGCGCTGGCCGAGGCGGAGCGGATCGGCTACCCGATCATGGTCAAGGCGGCGGCCGGTGGCGGCGGCATGGGCATGGCGGTCGCCCCTGACGCCGACAAGCTGCTGGTCGAGTTCGAGAAGGTGAAGACCTTCGCCGAGCGCATGTTCGGCGACGGGTCGGTGCTGCTGGAGCGCTACTTCCCGCGGGTACGCCACGTCGAGGTGCAGATCCTCGGGTTGGCCGACGGGACAGTGGTGGCGCTGGGCGAGCGGGAGTGCTCGGTACAGCGGCGCAACCAGAAGGTACTGGAGGAGACGCCGTCCCCCGCGGTCAGCGCCGAACTGCGCGCGCGGTTCGAACAGGCGGCCGTGACAGCCGGCGAGGCGGTCGGCTACCGCAACGCCGGTACCGTCGAGTGCCTCCTCGACCCGACCACCGGCGAGTTCTTCTTCCTGGAGATGAACACCCGGCTGCAGGTGGAGCACCCGATCACCGAGACGGTGTACGGCGTCGACCTGGTCGAGGAGCAGTTCCGGGTGGCCAGCGGGCTGGCCCCGACGTTCGGTGCGCTGGCGCCGCGCGGGCACGCCATCGAGCTGCGGATCAACGCCGAGGACCCGAAGCGCTTCCTGCCCGGGCCGGGCGCGATCACCACCTGGGTCGAGCCGACCGGCGAGGGGGTACGGGTCGACTCCGGGTACGGCCCCGGTACCACGGTCACCCCGAACTACGACTCGCTGATGGCCAAGTTGATCGTCTCCGGGCCGGACCGGGCGACCGCGATCGAGCGTGCCCGGCAGGCGGTCGCCGGGTTCCAGATCGTCGGCCCCAAGTGCAACCTGCCGTTCTTCGCCGAACTCCTGGACAACCCGGAATTCGTCTCCGGCGACTACGACACTGGAATCATCAGCCGGATGCGCTGATCTTCATGCTCCGGCGCCCCGATTCAGGGGCGCCGGAGAGCAACGCGAGGAGGGTGCGGTGCAGGTCTCCATCCGCGAGGTCGGGCCACGGGACGGGCTGCAGAACGAGCAGCCGGTACCGCCCGAAGCCAAAGTCGCCCTGCTCGACGCGCTCTCCGCCACCGGCGTCAGCCGGATCGAGGCGGTCTCCTTCGTCAGCCCGCGCGCCATCCCGCAGATGGCCGACGCCGAAGGCGTGTGGCTGGCGGCGCACAAGGAGCCCGGCGTGCGCTACTCGGCGCTGGTACCCAACGAGCGCGGTGCCCAGCGCGCCCTCGCCGCCGGCTTCACCGAGATCGAAGTGGTGGTCTCGGCCAGCGACACGCATAACCGGACGAACGTCAACATGTCGACAGCCGCCTCCCTCGATCAGATCACCGAGTTGATCAAGGAGATCCACGTCGCGGGCGGCAGCGTGGAAGTGATTGTTGCCACAAGCTTCGGCTGCCCGTTCGAGGGGGACGTACCGCCGAGCCGGGTCGCCGGGATCGTCGAGCGGGTACTCGCCGACGGGGCGGACCGGGTGGCGTACGGCGACACCACGGGCATGGCGACGCCCCGACGGGTACGCGACCTGTTCGCCGAGGTACCCCGCGAAGCACCCACGCTGCTGCACTTCCACAACACCCGGGGTACCGGCCTGGCGAACATCCTCACCGCCCTTGAGCTGGGCATCACCGAGTTCGACGCGAGTATCGGCGGGCTCGGCGGCTGCCCGTACGCACCCGGTGCCACGGGCAATGTGGCGACCGAGGAGGTGGTCTACATGCTCCAGGACATGGGGCTGCAGACCGGCATCGACCTGGAAAAGTTGATCGAGGCAGCCGCGCTGGCCGAGAAGATCGTCGGCCGCACCCTCCCGTCCGGGGTGCTGCGAGCCGGCCCACGTACGCGCGTGGTCCCCGCCTGAACGCTCTGCGATCTTGGCTCGACCTCACGCAGTCTTGGCTGACCCACTGCGGTCTTGGCGAAGACCGCGTATATTCGACGACGAAACATCGGGATCTCGACAACGGCGTCGGGATCCCACCCCAGAACAGCGAAATTTGCGGGCGACGGTCACCTCCGTCGCCTTTTTTGTACCCCGGCGCCCTGCTCACCCGGCTCCGGCAGCCTCGATGAGGTAGCCTAACGATCGTTAAGTGCGGTCGGTGGGTGGAGGTACGGTGTCGCTCGACGAGGAGTCCCTCGATCAGCTGAGCAAGCGGGTACAGGCCGGTGGCGCGGAGCGCTACCACGCCGCCAACGCCGCCAAGGGCAAGCTGTTCGCCCGCGAGCGCATCGCGCTGCTGGTCGACGAGGGCTCGTTCGTGGAGGACGGTCGCTACGCCAACGTGCTCGCCGACGGACTGCCCGCCGACGGGGTGATCACCGGACAGGCGACGGTCGACGGCCGGCCGGTCTGCCTGATGGCCAACGACTCCACCGTGAAGGCCGGATCGTGGGGCGCCCGTACCGTCGAGAAGATCATCCGCGCCATCGAGCGGGCGTACGACACCGGCGTACCCATGGTCTATCTGGTTGATTCGGCCGGCGCCCGGATCACCGACCAGGTCGACCTCTTCCCCGGCCGGCGCGGCGCCGGACACATCTTCTGGAACCAGGTGCGCGCCTCCGGCTCGATCCCGCAGGCCTGCGCCCTGTTCGGCCCGTCCGCGGCCGGCGGCGCCTACATCCCGGCCTTCTGCGACGTGGTCGCCATGGTCGACGGCAACGCCAGCATGTACCTCGGCTCCGACCGGATGGTCGAGATGGTCACCGGCGAGAAGACCACGCTGGAGGCGATGGGCGGCGCAGCCGTGCACACCCGGGAGTCCGGCGTCGGGCACTTCCTCTGCCACTCGGAGGCCGAGGCGATCGAGACCATCCGCCGGTACCTCTCCTTCCTGCCGCCGAACTACCGGGAGCAGCCACCGACCCGGGCCGCCCGCAGTGCGCCCGAGGGCGAGCTGGGCAGCCTGATCCCGGCCGGCGAGCGGCAGGGCTTCGACATGCGCAAAGTCGTCAAAGGGCTGCTCGACGGCGGGGAGTACTTCGAGGTCCAGGCGCTGTGGGCGCGCGAGATCAGCGTCGGCTTCGGCCACCTCGACGGCGCAGCCGATCGGCGTGGTGGCGAACAACTCGCTGCACAAGGGCGGCGTGCTCTTCGTCGACTCGGCCGACAAGGCGACCCGGTTCGTACAGCTCTGCGACGCGTTCAACGTGCCGCTGCTGTTCCTCGCCGACGTACCCGGGTTCATGGTGGGCAGCGCGGTGGAGAAGCAGGGCATCATCCGGCACGGCGCCAAGATGATCACCGCGATCAGTGAGGCGACGGTACCGAAGATCTGTGTTGTGGTCCGCAAGGCCTACGGCGCCGGCCTGTACGCGATGGCCGGCCCCGGCTTCGCCCCGGACGCGACACTCGCGCTGCCCACCGCCAAGATCGCCGTGATGGGCGCCGAGGCGGCGGTGAACGCGGTGTACGCCAACAAGATCGCGGCACTACCGCCGGATGAGCGCGAGCCGTTCGTGGCCGCCAAGCGGGCCGAGTACGAGCAGGACATCGACATCACCCGGCTGGCCAGCGAACTCGTGGTCGACGCGGTGATCCCACCCGACCGGCTGCGCGCGGAGCTGGTGGCCCGGTTCGCCGCGGCCCGCGGCAAGGACCGCACCTTCTCCCGCCGCCGGCACGGCGTCACCCCGGTATGACCGGCCCCGTCGCCGGCATGGCCGGTGGCGGCCAGACAAGCCCGAGCACGATCTTGAGGAGCCAGAGATGATCGACAACGTGCTCACCGAGGAGCAGGAGGCGCTGCGCGCCAGCGTCCGCGAGTTTGCCCGCGAGCAGGTGGCGCCGGTCATCGCCGAGCACTACGAGCAGCACACGTTCCCGTACGACCTGGTCCGGCAGATGGGCAAGCTGGGCCTGTTCGGGCTGCCGTTCCCGGAGTCGTACGGCGGGATGGGCGGCGACTACTTCACCCTGTGCCTGGCGCTGGAGGAGTTGGCCCGGGTCGACTCGTCGGTGGCGATCACCCTGGAGGCCGGGGTGTCGCTGGGGGCCATGCCGATCTTCCGGTTCGGTACCGACGAGCAGCGCGCGCGCTGGCTGCCGGCGCTGGTACGGGGCGAGGCGCTGGCCGGCTTCGGGCTGACCGAGCCGGGTGCCGGTTCGGATGCCGGCGGTACCCGCACCCGTGCGGTACTCGACGAACGTACCGACGAGTGGGTCATCAACGGTTCCAAGGCGTTCATCACCAACTCGGGTACCGACATCACGTCCCTCGTCACCGTCATGGCGCTCACCGGGACCTCCGCCGATGGGGCAGCGGAGCTGTCCACGATCATCGTGCCGACCGGTACCCCCGGGTTCACCGTCGCGCCCGGGTACTCCAAGGTCGGCTGGTGCGCCTCGGACACCCACGAGCTGCACTTCGACGACGTGCGGGTACCGGCCGCCAACCTGCTCGGCCCGCGTGGCCGGGGCTTCGCCCAGTTCCTGCGGATCCTCGACGAGGGCCGGATCGCCATCGCCGCGCTCGCCACCGGACTGGCCCAGGGCTGCGTCGACGAGTCGCTGAGCTACGCCCACAACCGGCGCGCCTTCGGCCACCCGATCGGCGACTTCCAGGCCATCGCGTTCACTCTGGCCGACATGGAGTCGCGGGCGTACACCTCGCGGCTGGCGTACTACGACGCGGCCACCCGGATGCTGGGCGGCGCCGAGTTCAAGCGCCAGGCGGCGATCGCGAAGCTGCACGCGAGTACCGCCGCGGTGGACAACGCCCGGCAGGCGACCCAGATCCACGGCGGGTACGGGTTCATGAACGAGACGCCGGTGGCCCGGTTCTGGCGGGACTCCAAGATCCTGGAGATCGGTGAGGGTACCTCGGAGATCCAGCGCATGATCATCTCGCGGGATCTGGGCCTGTAGCGGCGCGGAATTCTGGGAGCAGCCTGAATGAAGTCTCGGAGTCTGGTCGGATAGCGCCCCGTACGTCCGTTATCTCAAGCTGGCAGAACCCGGCCGGTACCAGCGCGGATGCGCGCCACGTGCGCATCATCACTGGTCGGCTGCGCGACCGGTGCCTCGCGCAAAATGCACGTGGCACTTACCCTTCCAAGCCGTGCCCTCCCAATCACGCTCAGCCAGCGACGGCTCGTTCGGTGACTTACTGCGCGGCCACCGCCAGCGGCGGGGGCTGACCCAGTACGAGTGCGCGCAGGCAGCCGGCCTCGGCGTGCGTACCCTCCGGGATCTGGAGAACGGCCGGGCCCGGCCGCGGCGGGCCACGGCCGCGCTGCTGGCCACCGCCCTCGGACCTCGCCGCGGCCGTGCGGGCCGACTTCCTCACCGCCGCCCGCCGACCGACCGTGGAGGGGCAGCCGCAGTGGGCGGTGCACCTGCCGCCGGCGCCGGTGCTGCTCGGGCGGGACGCCGAACTCGCCGAGCTGGACGCGATCCTGCGGCAGGCAGCGCTGGTCACCCTGGTCGGCGTCGCGGGTGTCGGCAAGACCAGCCTGGCCTGGAACCTGGCGCACCGGGTCGCCGCCCGGCACCCCGGTGGCGTGGCCGGCCTGCAGATCAGCGCCCCCGTCAGCGAGGCCGAGACGCTCGCCGTGGTGGCCGGCGTCTTCGACGTGGCCCGCGCCAGCGACCTGCCGGCTCGGCTGGCCGGCGGCCCGGCGCTGCTCATGGTGGACGCGGTGGAGCGCAACTTCGAGCCGGTGGTGGCCGCGCTGAGTTGGCTGCGGGCGCACACCAGCGGGCTGCGGCTGCTGGTCACCGGCCGCCGCCCGACCGGAATCGACGGCGAGCTGGCCTGGTCGGTGGGGCCGCTGGAACCGCCACCCGAGGGACGCGACACGCTGACCGAGATCGAGGGGTACCCCTCCGTGGAGCTGTTCCGGGCCCGGCTGCGCGCGGTCGGCCACCCGGAGGTACGCCCTGAGCAGGCAGCTGACCTGGCCGAACTGGTACGCCGGTTGGACGGGCTGCCACTGGCGCTGGAGTTGGCCGCCGCACGTGGCCGGATCCTGCGGCTCGGCGAGATCCTCGACCAGTACCGCGACCGGGTACTCGACCTGGGCGACGCACCGGCCACGCTGCGTGAGGCGGTCGCCTCCTGCGTACCGGCTGCTCAACCCGAGCCAGCGCGCCGCACTGCGGATGCTGGCTCAGTTCCACAACAGGTGGTCGGTACGGATGGCCGAGCCGATGCTCGCCGACCGCCCCGACCAGCCGCCGGGCGAGGACGTGGTACCCCTGCTCGACCAGCTGGTCGGGCTCGGACTGGTGGCCGTCCGCGGCTCCGGGCAGGTCCGGTTCCGGCTGCTCGACGTGGTCCGCGACTTCGCCCTGGAGCGGGCCGCCGCGCGCGACGAGCTGACCACCGCCCGGATCCGGCATGCCCGGGTGATCGCCGATGTGGCCGCCACGATCACTCCCGAACTGGCCGGCCCGCAGCAGGCCGAGGCGGTCGCCCGGCTGGACGACATCTCCGGCGACCTGGCCGGCGCGCTGACCGCGGCGGCCGCCGACGATCCACCGACCGCGCTGCGGCTGGCCGCCGGGCTGCCCCGCTGGTGGCGCTTCCGGGGACAGGACAGGGACGGCCGGGCCTGGCTGGAGCGGCTGCTCAAGGCGCCGGCGAACAGCAACGGCGACCCGGGGGTACGGGCCTGGGCACTGCTCGGTATCGCCATGCTCGCCGCGGAGCACGGCGACGGCGACGGCACGGTACCGGGTGTGGACGAGGCGCTGGCCAGCTTCACCCGGCTGGCGGACGTGACCGGGCAGCTCGCCGCGCACATCCAGCTCTGTGCCCTGCACCAGGCGTACGGCCGGTACGCGCTGGCCCGCGAGCACGGGGTACAGGCGGTCGCCCTGGCCACCCGGCACGGGCGTACCCGGGAGACCGTGGTGGCGCAGAACAACCTCACCTGGCACGACATCCGGGTCGGTGACCTGGCCGCGGCGCGTCGGCGGCTGACCATGGTGCGCCGGCTCGCCGCTGAGGCAGGCGAGGACCGGCTGGCGGCACTCGCGGTCGCCAACCTCGCCGAGGTGGCCCGGCTGGATGGCCGGTACGCCGAGGCGGTAGCAGCTGGGCCGGCAGGCGATCGGGCTGCTGGAGGCGCTCGGCGATCCCCGGCACAAGCGGCGGGTGCTGGGCATCGTCGGGTTGGCGCAGGCGCAGTCGGGGCAGCCGGAGCCGGCCCGGTCGACGCTGGCGAAGGCGACCGGCGGACGGTACGCCGCCCTGGTCGAGGCGTACCTGGCGCTGGCCAGCCGGGGATCCGGCCGCGGCGGCTGAGTGGTTCGCCGAGCGCCGAGACAGGAGCTGACCGGGCAGGCCGATGTACGTGACGTGGTGGAGGCGCTGGTCGGGCTCGCCGCCTGTACGCCCCTCGGCCCAGCGGCGGGCCGAGCGCGCTGGAGCGGCTGACCGAGCTGTGCCGGGACAGTGGCGTCGAGTTGCTGCCACGTGAACAGGACCGGCTCGACCGGCCCGGCCACCGAGCTCCCCGAGTGATCGGCCAGGTCTCCGCTGAGTGATCGGCCAGGTCGCCGCTGAGTGATCGGCCAGGTCTCCGCTAAGCGATCAACAACGTGGAGCTTGCCTGACCCGGCCGCGGCGCGCGAGGCGTCGTACCGCGGCCGGGTCCGGCGTCCCCCGGGGCGCGCGGAACCCCCAGATTCCCACCTGCTCCGCGCGCCACGAACCCCCGGAACTCACCAGTTCCGGAGCCTCCCGCGCTTTGGACAGTAGCCCGGCGCGTCCAGTCGTTCTGCCCGGTAGATGTCATTTATCCGTCGGACGCTGGCGTTCCTGCCGGTCAACTGCCGGTAGTCGGCAGGCGTGGCGGACCGGCCGCCAGCCGCTCCTCGGCGTAGTCGCGGACGGCCTCCCGGGACACCGACCAGTCAGCCTCGATCCACCAGGTCGCGCCGGCCGCGCTGCCACGGTGCGACCAGGGAGCCGGCCGCCTCCGGGTCACCGGCCGGTGTCGTGCCCTCACACACCACGTCGTACCCGTCGACCGGCAGACCTTCGAGATGCGCAGGTCGCGGATCCACTGGGTACCCTCGCGAATCTGCTCCGGCGACGGCCGCCCCGCCGCGCCCGCGCCGACCAGGTTGGGCAGCCAGCCGTCCCAGCGCGCGGCCCGGCGCATCGAGCGCGGCGCCGGCCAGCCGCCGACCACCCAGATCGGGATGCGCGGCTGCTGGACCGGCGGTGGTGGGGGCATGAAGTCGGAGGGGTGGATCCTGGTAGTGCTCGCCGGTGTAGTCGAAGGGCTGCCCGGCCCAGAGCCCGGCCAGCACGTCGAGCCCCTCGTCGAGGAGCTGGGCACGGATCTTGCGGCCGGGGTCGGGCTCGAAGGCCAGCCAGCCGGCGTGCGCGGCACCGAGGCCGACGGAGAGGATCACCCGTCCACCGGAGAGGTTGTCGACGGCGGCGGCCTGGCCGGCCAGGTCCCACGGGCGGCGCCGGGGCAGCGGGGTGAGCATGGTGCCGAGCCGGATGCGCTCGGTGCTCATCGCGGCGGCGGCAAGCATCACCCAGGCGTCGACGCCCCAGACCGGCTCCCAGACGAAGAAGCCGTCCCAGCCGGCGCGCTCGGCGAGCGCGGCCAGCTCGGCGGCGGTCCGGGCGTCACCCCACGGGAGGACGAATCCGTACTTCACGCCATCGAGGTTAGGTCGTGGCGACGACAGCAGGTCAGGTCGTGGCGACGACAGCCGCGTCGGCTCCTGCTGTGGCGCACGGGCGTACCGCGTCCCGGATGATCCGCAACGCACTGAGCAGCGCCTCGAGCTGTGCCGGGTCGAGTCGGCCGGTGAGCCACTCGTCGATCATCGCGACGTGCTCCGGGAGTACCTTCGCCAGCCGTTGCCGTCCGGCCTCCGCGATCACCGCGTACGAGCTGCGCCGGTCGGTCGGGCAGGCCTGGCGCTGCACCAGCCCGTCGCGTTCCAGCCGATCGACCACCCGGGTGATCCCGCTCGTCGTTAGGCTGGTTTGCGCGGAGAGATCGGTCATCCGCAGCTGGCCGCCGGGTGAGCGGAGCAGCCGGATGAGTACCTCGAACTCGACCGGGTCCAGGTCGTGCGAGGCGAAGTGGGTGGCGAATCGGGCTGCCAGGCCCGTGTAGGCCTCGGCAAAGAGCCCGACCGCCGTGATGCGGGGGTCATCCGCGAGGTGGTCTGTCACGTGAACAACTCTAGCAGATGTTGACGAAGCAATGATTGCTTGGTGTATAGTTGCGACGTCAACAAAGATCGCACCTGAATCGCACCCGAGGAGACAGTTACCATGAGCCAGCCGCTCGCGACCCGCGACTACAACGGCGCCCAGATCCCGGTCGCCGGTACCTACCTGCTCGACCCGGCGCACAAGCGGGTCGGCTTCCTCGCCCGGCACATGATGGTCAGCAAGGTACGGGGCGAGTTCAAAGAGGCCACCGCGACGATCATCATCGCGGACAACCCGTTGGATTCGTCGGTTACCGCCACCATCCAGGCCGCCAGCTTCGACAGCAACGCCGAGCAGCGCGACGGGCACGTGAAGAGCCCGGACTTCCTGGACGTCGAGCAGTACCCGACCCTGGAGTTCGCCAGCACCGGCGTCAAGGACTTCGACGACAACGAGTTCGTCCTGGCCGGCAACCTGACGATCAAGGGCGTGACCCGCGAGGTCGAGCTGAAGGTCGAGCTCGAGGGCGTCTCCCGCAGCCCGTGGGGTACCGACGTGTTCGGCTTCACCGCGTCGACCGAGATCGACCGTGAGGACTTCGGCATCACCTGGAACGCCGCGCTCGAGACCGGCGGCGTGATGGTCGGCCGCAAGGTCAAGATCGAGATCGAGGGCGAGGCGATCCTGCAGGCCTAGTGCCGCAGTACCGCCGCCACACCAGTTCCGAATGTCCGCGAAGGCCCCACCTCCCCCCGGGTGGGGTCTTCGTGCTGCTCCGGGTGGTTGCGCAGAGCGGCTGGCGGGTGATGTCGGGGGCGCCCTGGTTCAACCCAGCCGGAGACCGTACGGTGAGGTGCACGCTCCGCAGGTACGCGAACGCGGGGAGTGACGAATCGGGGGGAATCGGAACAGTCGGTAATGAACGCTGCACCGCAGCGCCATCGGTGGGAGGGCAGCGTGGGCCAAGAGGTGGACAACGCTGTTTTCAGCCGGGACGTGCGTACCCAGTACCGGCTGAAGACCCGTCGCTGCCTGGATGTCCTCGCCCAGATGCTGGCCCAGCTCGGCTTCGAGCGGGAGCACCCGATGACCGGGCTTGAGCTCGAGGTCAGCCTGATCGACGGGCAGGCCTGGCCGGCCATGCGCAACGCGGCCATCCTCGCCGATCTGGACGATCCCCGGGTACAGACCGAGCTGGGCAAGTTCACCATGGAGATCAACGCGCCGCCCCGGTTGATCGCCGGCGACGGGCTGGCCGGGTACGAGCGGGAACTGCTGGAGCTGTTCGGTCGGCTGGCCGAGCAGGCGGGCCGGCACGGTGCCCGGGTCGTCATGATCGGGGTACTGCCCACCCTGACCCGGGACCAGGCGGTCTGGGAGAACCTATCCCCCAACCCGCGCTACCTCCAGCTCAACGAAGAGATCATGAACGCGCGCGGGGAAGACGTGCAGATGTTCTTCCGCGGCGTCGAACAGCTACGGGTCACCTCCGACTCGATCGCGCCGGAGGCCGCCTGCGCCGCAGCCCAGTTCCACCTGCAGGTCGGCCCCGAGGAGTTCGCCAGCTACTGGAACGCCGCGCAGGCCATCGCCGGGGTACAGGTCGCGCTCGGCGCCAACTCGGCCTACCTGTTCGGCCGGCGGCTGTGGGACGAGACCCGGATCGCGCTGTTCGAGCAGGCCACGGATACCCGGCCGGCGGAGTTGAAGGCCCAGGGGGTACGCCCACGGGTCTGGTTCGGTGAGCGGTGGATCACCTCGATCTTCGACCTGTTCGAGGAGAACCTGCGCTACTTCCCCGCCCTGCTACCGATCCTGGACGCCGAGGACCCGGTGCGGGTACTGGGCTCGGGCGGGGTACCGGCCCTCGGCGAACTGCGGCTGCACAACGGAACCGTGTACCGGTGGAACCGCCCCGTCTACGACGTGACGAACGGGCGCCCACACCTACGGGTGGAGAACCGGGTACTCCCGGCCGGACCCACGGTGGTGGACACGCTCGCGAACGCCGCCTTCTTCTTCGGGCTGGTACGCAGCCTGGCCACCGCCGAGCGTCCGGTGTGGAGCCGGTTGCCGTTCAGCCAGGCGGAGCAGAACTTCCGGGCGGCCTGCCGGTACGGGCTGCGCGCCTGCCAGGTCTGGCCGGGCCTGGGCGAGCTGGGCGCCGCCGAACTGGTCCGCGGGCACCTCATCGACCTCGCCGACCAGGGGCTCGCCGGGTTCGGCGTGGACGCCACCATCCGCGACCGGCTGCTGGGCGTGATCGCCGGCCGGTGCGCGACCGGGCAGACCGGTGCCGCGTGGCAGACCGCGACGGTACAACGACTGGAGGACAAGGGCTCCGACCGGCTGACCGCACTGGCCGGGATGCTCGAGCGGTACGCCACCCTGCAGGCCACCAACGAGCCGGTGCACACCTGGCCGGTGGATTGATCCCGGCCGCTGGATTGATTCGACCACTGGATTGACATCGATCAGCCGGGAGGGTCTTGTGGCGCGCTGACCGGTCGGGCACTGTTCCGCCATGCTCGCACGCCCGGCCGCCGCTCTGCTCGTCGTGTGCGCGCTGATCGACCTGGCGCTCCTGCCGTCCGCGCCACACCCGCCCGCGCGCCCGCGGTCGGTGGCCGCTCCGGTCGTGCTGCCCACCCCGGCGCCCGCGCCGTCGCCGTCACCCAGCGCGCTGCCCCGGCAGTTCACCGTGCTCGGTGCGGGTGACGTACTGCTGCACACGCCGTTCTGGGCACAGGCGGCGGCGGTGGCCCGGAGCAAGGGCGAGCCGGGGTACGACTTCGAGCCGCTCTTCGACTCGGTACGCGCCGACATCACCGGCGCCGACCTGGCCATCTGTCACCTGGAGACACCACTGGGCAACCCGGGCGGCCCGTTCACCAGCTACCCGATCTTCCGGGTACCGCCGCAGATCAGCACGGCGATCCGGGACGCCGGCTTCGACCGGTGCTCGACCGCCTCCAACCACACCATCGACGACGGGTACGCCGGCGTGGTGCGTACCCTCGACGGGCTCGACGCCGCCGGCCTGGGCCACTCGGGCAGCGCCCGTACCGCCGACGAAGCCGCCACCGTCAGCCTGATCCCGGTCAACGGGGTACTCGTCGGCCACCTCGCGTACACGTTCGGCCTCAACGGACTCCGGCTGCCCGCCGACAAGCCGTGGCTGGTGAACCTGACCGACCCGCAGCGCATCCTGGCCGACGCGCACCGGCTCAAGCAGGCCGGCGCCGAGGTGGTGATCGTCAGCCTGCACTGGGGTACCGAATATTCGCACGGTGCCGACGCCGGTCAGCAGGCGCTCGCCCGGCAGCTGCTCGCCTCGCCGGACATCGACCTGATTCTGGGCTGCCACGCCCACGTCGTCGAGCCGTTCGAACAGCTCAACGGCAAGTGGGTGGTGTACGGGATGGGCAACGAGGTCGCCTGGCAGAACCAGCGCCAGGACACCCGGGACGGGGTGATGCCGGAGTTCACCTTCACCGAGATCAGTCCCGGGGTGTTCCGGGTGACCGCGGCGCTGGCGATCCCCACCTTCATGCTGCTGTCGGGTGGCTCCGGCAAGCTGATCGAGCTACCCCGGGCACTCGCCGATCCGAGCCTGCCGGCCGGGCTGCGCAGCCAGTACCTGGCCTCGCTGCAGCGCACCAAGGGCTACCTGCTCGCCCGGGGCGCCGGGGCGGCCGGACTGACAGTGGCTGGTAGTTAGCGCTTGCGGCCTTTGGCGGGCTTGGTGTCCGTGGGCGTCTCGGTGTCCGGCCACAGTGGCGTCTTGACGTCAGTTCCGCCTGCCGTCGCACTGCTCGACGCGGATGAGTACGCGCTGGCCGGCGCGTACCCGTCGTCAGCCAGGTCGTCGTCGTACCCACTCGAAGTGGAGCTGTCGGTGTCCCGGGCGAAGCCCTCGTCGGACTGCCGGGGTACCAGCGGATCCGGTTCGACCGGCGCGGCCGCGGGAGCCGTGGTGGCCGCCTTCAGCGCGGCCCGCTGCTCCTTCTGCGCGCCGACCGCGGCCAGCATCACCGAGCCGGCCAGCCCGGCGATGACCGCGTAGGGCGCGACCAGGAACGCGGAGAGCTGCTCGTCGGCCTGCGCGCCGACCAGTTTCGGGGTGGCCAGGAAGTAGGCCGCCGCGACCACCAGTGGGCCGAACGCACCGGAGACCGCCACTCCCACCTTGTTGTCCCCGCGCCGCTGCGCGGGCCAGGCCGCGAGCGCGCCGAGGACGAACGCGGCGCCCATCATCAGCGCCGCACCCGGCCAGGAGAAGGTGGAGCGGACGAAGTGGGCCTCGCCGAAGCGCCAGATGGCCAGCGGCGCGGTGGAGGTCTCGCTGCTGTTGGCGGCCGCCCCGGAGATGCCGGCGGTCAACGCCAGCGCCCAGATCCAGGCCGCGGTGGCCAGCAGGTTGGCGGCGATGGCCCGCGCGGTGAGCGCGATGATCGCCAGCAGCAGCCCGATCACCACCCCGACGATGGCGTAGCCACCCGCGATCAGCTGCGGTGCGTAGTTGTCCGCCCGCCGGGCCATCCGCGCCGGGATCGCCACCAGCGGCACGGTCAGCAGCCCGCCGACAGCCGCGGCGAGCGCGACCGCCAGCCGCCAGGCACCGGTCGTGACCGAGCCGGGTACCAGCCGCCGGGAGACCCCGTCGACCAGCGCGCGGCGGGGCGGAGCCGCACCGACGTCACCGGCCGAGAGCCGGTCGGCGAGCACCGCGCCGAGCACCGTGCAGGTGGCCGCGATCCAGCCGATCCAGGCAAGGCTGGCCAGCCAGGCGGCTTCACCGCGGTTGTCGGTCTGGGTGGGCCAGGCGATCACGCCCGATCCGTAGGCCAGGCCGAGTTGCGCGGCGGCGGTACCGGCAGCGACGCCGACCGCGAGCGCGAGTGAAGTTCCCCAGCCACGTGAGGCCATGCCGGGCAGCCTATCCGTTGGTGACCGACCGGGCGACCCACCGAGTTGTCGGTACCCGGCACACTCATGGGGGACCCCGGGGAGGGATGACGCATGGACGAGGCACCGGCGCCGGAATCGGCGGGCGGGCAGGGTCGGGTGATCGTCGGTGTCGCCGCGGGCGTGGTGGTACTGGCGCTGCTCGGCTTCACCGTCGGCTGGTTGGCGTTCAAGGGCGGCAGTCCGTCCAGTACGCCGCCCCCGGTGGTACCGGTCTCGGTCGCGCCGTCGAACACGGTGCCGCCGGCGGGCGGGCTGCCCGACTACACCGGTCAGGACTTCATGACGGTGCGCGGCGAGCTGCGGGCCATGCAGTTGGGGGTACGGCTGTACTTCGGCCCCGGCGACGGTGGTACCGGGGACAGTGCCGCGGTGCTGCGTACCGACCCGCCGTCCGGTGCCCGCGTCCGGCCCGGGCTGACCATCAAGGTCTACGTGACCGGGGCGGCTCCGCTGCTCACCCTGCCGGCCGTTGTCGGTCGGGCGTGCAACGACGGTGGCAAGGCACTCGCCGACGCGGGCGTCTACCCGCAGTACCCGACCGGCCGGAACGGCGTGGTGGTCAGCACCGATCCCGAGGCCAGCGCCACGACCGTCCACTGGAACGACAACGTGAAGGTGGTCTGCGCCCGGCCGGGTACCAGCCCGTCGCCGGTACCCTCCGCGTCGACGAGCTCGCCTGACCCGGATGCGTCCCCGCCCGCCGACTCGCCGTCCCCGTCGCTCGAGCCGTCCCAGCTGCCCTGACGAGCTGCCCTGACGGCCCTGACGAGCTGCCCGGTCCCAGCCGCCTGACGGGTCCTCAGCGAGCATCGTCGACCCGCCGATCGGTGGGCTCGGCGCGTCAGCGACCGGCGCTCGTGATGTGATGGGGCCGTGGCAGACGACGTACCAGGCCGGGTACCGGGCGATCCGGACGACGCGACACGGGAGCACCCGGCCGTGCCGGACGAGCCGGACTTCGACCCGACCCTGGCGCCGCCGAGCGATCCGTACGTCGACGACACCGATGTGACCATGGCGGCGGACGATCACTCGTACGACCCGGATGCCAGCTACGACCAGTACGGCGAGACTTCCGGGGAGGTCTGGGCCGGCCGCGCCGGGGTACCCCCACCCGGTACCCGCCCCGGTGCGCCGGGCGAAGAGGAGTGGGGCGAGGAGCCACCCGAGGAGCGCAACTGGCTGCTGCCGGTGATCTTCGGCGTGGTGCTGGTACTCCTGCTCGGCCTGCTCGCGGTCGGGCTCTGGCTGGCGCTGCGTGACAACAAGAAGCCGACCACTCCGCTCAGCCCGGCACCGAACGTCACCACTCCCGCGGTCGCCCCGACCACGGCTGCCAGTACGCCGAGCACGCCACCGTCGTCGGCGTCGAGTGCCAGTACGGTGAGCCTGCCCAACCTGAGCGGCGTGGAGTACAGCGACGCGGTCACGGTGCTGCAGGGCAAGGGGTTGACCCCGAAGCGGGTCGACAAGGTGAGTAGCACCGTGCCGGCCGGTACCGTGATCAGCACCGATCCGCAGGGCCCGATCGATGTACCGGCAGGCAGCACGGTCACCGCCTTCGTCGCGGTCGCTCCGCCGCCGACCACCGAGCCGGCGTCGCCCACCGCATCCCCGTCCTGATCCGACCAGTCGAGGCCGGTCACCACTGCCGGCGACGCCGGGCCACCAGCAGCATCCCGGCCACCGCCATCAGCAGGCCGAGCAGGCCGGACCAGACCAGCGAGCGCGGCTGGTCGAGCGCGGAGCCGGGCCCGTACGCCTCAGCGGAGGTACTCGGCGCGGGGCTGTCCAGCGCGGGAGTCGCTGGCTGTGCCCCCGGCGGGTCGACGTAGGCCGGTTCGGGAATCGGGGTGAGGTCGGGTGCGGCGTACTCGGGCGCGACGAACTCCGGGTCGATCGGCTGCTGTGCCGCTCCCGCGGGCTGAGCGGCGCGCCGGGTCGGCTTGTGCGTACGAGCCTTGGCTGAGTGCTTCGGGGTAGCGGAGGGGCTCGGTGGCGCTGACGGGCTCACAGTCGGCCCGGCGACCGGGGCGCTAGGTACCGCCACCGGCACGGAAGGTACCGGGTCGCTCGGCGCCGGGTCGTCAGCGGGCGACGACGGAGTGCCGGATGCCGATGGACCGGCGGAAGTGGACGGAGCGTGGCTCGGCCGGCCGGTGGGCTTTGACTTGTCGCTGGACTTGTCGCTGTGCTTGTCACTCGGCGGTTGATCGCTCGGCCGTGCGTTGTCGCCCGGCGCCGCGGCGAGCTGCCGGTCCGCCTGCTCCGCCGGCGCACCCGCGACGCCCGAGTGCCGGCCGGCACAGCTGGTGGCGGTCGGGCGAGCGCCAGCGAACCGGGCGCCGGCGGAGACCCGAGCGTGCGGCCCCGCGGAGTGGCCGACGGCTACCGCGTCCGCGCCCGTGGCCATCGGCCAGCCACCGGCTACCGCGCCCGTGGCCAAGCTCGTGGCCGGCCAGGCATCGGTTACCGCGCCCGCAGCCGGCCCACCGGCGAGGGTGAGGCTGCCGGCGATGATCGCCAGAGACAGGACTGCGCAGAGCGTGCCGAGCCACCGTGACTCGCGCGAGCCCGACATGCCCCTACCTCCCCCTGTGCACGGTGCGTCCGAGCAGCAATTTGGGGGGAGCCGACTGACCGTTGGTAGCTACGATATTAGGTGGTCAGAGCGGCCGGTTCGGGTCAAACGTGAAGGATTGTCCAGTCAGGCTGGAGCTGGGCGCCGGGCACCCGGGCCGGCGGAGAGGTGCTGCAATCCGCGTACCTGCACGAAGATCGAGCGGCGCTCGACGGCGTCGCCGGTACTGTCCAGTTCGTACCCGTCGAGCCAGGCCCAGCCGTCATAGGTCGACCAGTCGTGGACCCGGATCACCCGAAACATCAGTGGGGCGGCGAACTGTACGCTGGCGTCCCTCGTCACGCGTAGCAGCTCACCGGAGTGGGGTAACACATCGACTCCTGTCCCGTGCCCTGGTCAGGTCTGCCCGTCTGGGTGGTGGGTGCCGTGCTCGAACAGCGGGTGCTCGATCAGCGGATGATTGGTTGGTCAACGCGCGCGTGGACTGGCGGTGTGACGCGCCGGCGCAACCAATCTCCGCCCCTCCGCGTCCGCCCGCGGCCACAGCCCGAAAGGCACGCAGCAGCGTGGGATTTGCCGCGAAGGCGTTCTGGCATGGCTACCCCCAAGGACCCGTCCGGCGGGTGGCACCCCTACCGTCCCCCCGGACAAGTGATCAATGCCGTAGAAATAGCCTGCCGGACAACGAAGATCGATGCAAGTTGCATCAGGAATCTGCCGGTACCGGCTACCGTCCCCGCCGCGGGTCCGCGACGGCACCGCCGGTACCCGGATGGCCACGTCGCGAGCCGCTTGCCGGCGTTGGTGTTGCTGGGTCAACCAGACAGGACTAGAACTGCGGACGGGACTGTGCGGACGGGACATTGCGCCCCGGCCGCCGAACTCCGCGTGCTACCCACGTGGACTAAGGAGCGCGTCATGGAAGTCGAGACCAAGGGAATGAAGGTCGATCTGGCTCGGGCGCAGTGGCGCTCCAGCTCCGCCGGCAGCCCCGACGCGGAGAACTGTGTGCAGGTCGCCTTCGTCGACGAGGCCATCCTGCTGCGTGACGCGCGCCATCCGGAGGGGCCGGTACTCGTCTTCAACCAGGCCGAATGGGACGCGTTTGTCGGGGGTGCCAAGGACGGCGAATTCGACCTGTGACGGCCGGTGCCGGCGCGGGTACGAACGAATCTCGCGACCGCTGATCCCGTCGCCTGCCCCACCTCGCGTCGTTGTATCAGGCGACGTGGTCACTTCCCCGCTGAAACGCCGGTAGGTCTCGGGGGAAGCGGAGGAACGGAAAAAGGCGGGCGAGGAAAATGAAGAACGTGCCGGACAACGCGGGCAACGCCGCGGCGGAAGAACGCTTCGCCGGGCAGCTCAACTACCGCGGTACCGCCCGCCGGGAGATCGGTGGGGTACCGGGCGACCCGGCCGACGGTGAGGCTCCGCGCAACGGCGGCAGCGTCAGCTCGGTCCTGGAGCGACCGCTGCCGACCCAGCCGTCGATGTCGCTCACCGAGGTCACCGCCCTCACCGAGCCGGTCTTCAACCAGGGCAGCTGGCTGGACATGGAGCCGGTCGGCGAGGCTGTCGCCGACCATCCGTTGCTGCGCGGGCTGCTGATGGAGCTGCCGGCGAAGGGCAGCGCGATGCCGCCACGGGAGTGGCTGGACCGCTGGTTCGAGGCCACCCGCTCCATTCTGGAGCTGCTCTACGTGCAGGACCGCGCCGTCGGCCCGCGTCCGCGCCGCTGACCCGCCCGCGCCGCTGACCCGCCCCGCCCCGCTGGCGGCCGCCACTGATCACGCGCCACTGGCTGGCGACCGCACGAAGTCGACGCCCCGACCGCCGGCCCGCCCGCCCCGGGTCCGGACCGGCCGGGGCGTCGCCCTGTGACAGGCTGTTCGGGTGACCGCTCCGAAGATCGAACTGCACGTGCACATCGAGGGCACCATCCGCCCGGCGACGCTGCTCGACCTGGCCCGGCGCAACGACGCGCAGCTGCCGGCGCAGACCGTTGAGGAGCTGACCGCGCTCTACGAGTTCACCGACTTCGCGCACTTCATCGAGGTGTGGATCCTCACCACCAACTGCCTGCGCTCGCGCGCCGACTTCCACCAGGTGGTGCTGGACTACGCGGCCGAGGCGGCCGGTTTCGGCGCGGTCTACCTGGAGGCGATCTTCTCGCCGGCCGAGCGGGTGGCGCGCGGCGTGCGCTGGGAAGACATTTTCGAGGGGTACCTGGACGGCGCACTCGAGGCCCGCGAACGCTACGGCGTGGAGATCCGGTACACCCCCGACCTGTACCGCGGACTGGACCCGGCCATCGCGGAGGAGGTGGCCCGCCGCTCGGTGCAGTACCGCGACCGGGGCATCGTCGGGCTGGGACTCGGCGGGATGGAGAAGGGGATGCCGTCGCAGCCGTACGCCCGTGCCTTCGAGATCGCCCGGGACGGCGGGTTGGCGCTGGTACCGCACGCGGGCGAAGGGGACGGGCCGGAGTCCGTGCGTGACATCCTGCGCTACGACCCGGTACGCATCCGGCACGGCGTACGCGCGGCCGACGATCCCGAGCTGCTCCAGGAGATCCGGGAGCGGGGCATCGTGCTGGACGTGTGCCCGACCTCCAACGTGCGTACCGGCTCAGTACCCGACCTGGCCAGCCATCCACTTCCGGTACTCCGGGCGGCCGGCATCCCGTGCTCGATCAACACCGACGACCCGGCGATGTTCGGTACCGACCTGGGGCGCGAGTACGAGGTGGCGGCACAGCTCGGGGTGAGCCCGGCGGACGCGTACGCGGCCGGTCTGGCCGGTGCTCTCTGCGATCCGGCGACCCACGCCCGGCTCGCGGCCCTCACCTGAGCACGCCTGCCCCGAAGCCAGCGCCGCCGGCGAAGACGGCGTCAGCCGTGGCTGACCGCGGCGTCAGCGTGCCCAAACGGCGGAGTCAGGGGATTCGACGGGGATCGGCTGTAACAGGCGAGAAATGACGATTCGGTTGAGGTTGAAGTGCCGATCGGCGGATTACCGTGGCGTTTCAACCGCACAGGAGGTGTCCCACCGTGACGTCGCAAGAACTCAGCGTCTATCTGGTTCTCAGTGCCGGCCTGCTGGCCATGACCATCGGCGCCTACGGCGTACTTGAGGCACTCAACAAGCGGCGTACCGGCAAGCCCTGGATCACCGCGCTCATCGGGGTGTACGCGCTCGGCGTCGTACTGTGCGGCTTCGCGCTCGCGCTCAACGGCCAGTGGTACATCGGCGCGGGTCTGACTTTGATGCTCCTGCCGGTCGAGGCCGCGCTGAAGAAGCACCGGGTCAGCCGGCGCCGGGTCCAGATCGAGAGCTGAACCGATCCGCAGCGCGCGGATCAGCCGGCGGCGCGCCGCTCAGACCGTGCCCGCAGGTCAGACCGCGAAGCTTGCGGGGGGTTCGGTGGCCGGGGCCGGCGGGGTGGCTTTCCACACGCCGGTCTTCTGCGCCGCCAGCCGGGCCAGGTAGTTGGGGTTGAGCAGCAGGTAGCGCTTCCACAGCCGGCCGGGCTCCAGGCCCAGCCGCCACAGCCACTCCAGGCCGGCGCGCTGCATCCACGGCGGCGGCTTGCGCAGCTGCCCGGCGTGGTAGTCGAAGGCGGCGCCGACGGCGAGCTGCGGCATCGGCAGCAGCGGGCGCATCGCGTACGCGAAGATCTCCTGCCGCGGGCAGCCCAGCCCGACCAGTACGATCTTGGCGCCGGAGTCGATGATCCGGTTGGCGATCTCGGCGTCCTCACCCGGCTGCGCGGCGCGGAACTTCGACGCCTCCCGTCCGGCGATCAAGAGTGTGGGAAACATCTCGATCAACTTTGGGATCAGCCGGTCGAGCGTGGCATCCGTCGAGCCGTAGAGGTAGACGGGCAGCTGCTCGTCGGCGGCCCGGGCAAGGACGCGCAGGGTCAGCGTCGGCCCGTAGACCCGGTCGGCCAGGTGCGCGTCGTGCAGCGAGTTCAGCGCCCAGCGGACCGGCTGCCCATCGGGGGTGACCAGGTCGAAGGAGTTGAGCCGGGC
Organism: uncultured Actinomycetota bacterium; assembly: GCA_963850915.1. Taxonomy (GTDB): domain Bacteria; phylum Actinomycetota; class Actinomycetes; order Mycobacteriales; family Micromonosporaceae; genus CAVTWH01. Next base: position 860,148 of record CAWKND010000010.1, on the reverse strand, counting down.
GCCGTGCGCCTTGTCCTGTACCCCGGTCATCACGCCGTGTACGGCCAGCGCGGTGAGCGCGAACGGCTTGCCGGCGTGCGCCGCCTCGATCACCGCTTCGGCGGCGTCGTCGTACGTGGTGGCGTCGACCAGTACCCCGAGGACGTTCTCCTTCACGACGCCGGGGTCCACTTGTCGACGTTGGCCTGGTAGATCTCCTGCAGGATCATCGGCACGTCGTAGACCTGCTTCCACTCCGGATAGTCGGCCTGGAAGGCGGCGTTGGAGCCGATCCACCACTGGTGGTCGCCGACCCGGTTGGCCTCGCGGTACTCGGTGATCATGTCCTGGCCGGTGATCTGCGCGGCGGTCGCGAACGCCTCGAGCATCGAGGCGTTGGAGTGCCGCCCGCCGCCCAGGTTGTAGACGGCGGCCGAGCGCGGGGCGCGGAAGAACGCCTCGAACGCGCTGACCACGTCGTGGCTGTGGATCGCGTCGCGGACCTGCTTGCCCTTGTAGCCGTACATGAAGTAGGTGCGTCGCTCCATGTTGCAGCGCATCACGTATGCCAGGAAGCCGTGCAGTTCGGTGGCGGAGTGCGCCGGGCCGGTGAGGGTACCGCCCCGGAAGCACGCGGTCTTCATGTCGAAGTAGCGCCCGTACTCCTGCACCATCACGTCGGCGGCCACCTTGGAGGCGCCGAAGACCGAGTGCAGGCAGGCATCGATCGACATGTCCTCCTTGATGCCCTCGTAGTAAGGGTGGTCGGGGGGCAGTTCGTAGCGCGTCTCCTGCTCCAGCAGCGGCAGGCTGTTGGGCCGGTCGCCGTAGACCTTGTTGGTGGAGCAGTGGATCACCGGCGCGTCGATGCAGTGCTCGCGTACGTTCTGCAGCACGTTGAGCGTGCCCACGGCGTTGACGTCGAAGTCGGTGTACGGGTCGCGCAGCGCCCAGTCGTGCGACGGCTGGGCGGCGGTGTGGATCACCACCGAGATGTCGCGGCCGTAGCGGCGGAAGATGCCCGCCAGCGCGTCCCGGTCGCGGATGTCGATGTCATGGTGGGTGTACGAGTCGCCGAGCGAACTGGTCAGCCGCAGTACGTTCCACGCCGTGGACGCCTCCGCCCCGAAGAACTGGGCGCGCATGTCGTTGTCGATGCCGACGACGTCCAGGCCCAGGCCCGCGAAGTGGCGGACCGCCTCCGAACCGATCAGACCGGCCGACCCGGTCACCAGCGCGACACTCACCGCGTATGCCCTCCTCGCCTGCGCCGGTCCGCCTGCACCGGTGCGCAGCCGGACGGCCGTGGCACGGGCAAACCGCTGCCGAGCATAGCGCCCGGCCAGGAGCGTGCCCGGCCGGCTCGACGGCGCACGGCCGGCCAGCTGAAGGCTTCGGCGGAGGCGACCGGTCAACCCCGCCGGCCGGACGGGCGATGGGCGCCGCGTCCGGCCGACGGGCTGGGCGCGCCCACTGTCGGATAACGGCGAGGGGGTACCGCTCAGTCCGGCGCGGTAGTGGGTCGGTGGAGCGGGGCCGGGTGTCCGGTGCCCGACCGAAGGTCAGCCGGCAACCGGGCGGCGCGGGTCGGTATTGCGCGCCGGACTGGCAGAATGCCCGTCATGAGGGGTGAGTCGGTGGTTTGCCGGATCTGTGCGGTACCGGTCGCCCGTGGTTGACCAGAACGCAGCTGGGCAAAAGATAAGGGGCCGGCTACCTGGATAGCTGGCCCCTCGTTGGTGGGGAAGGAGGGAGTTGAACCCTCACGCCCTTTCGGGCACACGGACCTGAACCGTGCGCGTCTGCCATTCCGCCACTCCCCCGGATCCACGAGCGCGACAGACAGAGTAACAGCCGCGACCCCTGGTGGCCGTGGAAGAGTAGCACGGCTGCCCCGATCGGGATGCGTGCAGGTGTGCGGTCTACGGATACCATCAGACGTCGGAACCTGAGGAGGAGCCGGTGAGTGTGCTACAGCGCTTCGAGAAGCGTCTAGAAGGTATGGTCGAGGGTGCTTTTGCGAAGGTCTTCAAGGGTGTCGTCCACCCGGTGGAGATCCTCAACGCGATGCAGCGGGAGGCGGAGGCGCACAAGGCGATCCTGGCTGGTGGGCGCACGCTGGTTCCCAACCGGTACGTGATCGACCTCTCGCCGTACGACCACAGCCGGCTCGCCCCGTACGCCGCTGCCCTCGCCCAGGAGCTTGCCCAGTCCCAGGCCGAGTTCATCGGCGAGCAGGGCTGGACGGTCTACGGCGATGTGATCGTGGAGATCGAGCGCGGCGACGGGCTGGACACCGGGATGTTCCGGGTCACCGCGGAGGTCTACACCGGTGGTGACGTGGCGCCCGTACAGAGCTACGAGCAGCCGCCCGCACCGCACTACCCGCCGTACGACCAGGGTGGCTACGGTGCTCCGCCGGTCTCCGGTGGACCCGGTGGCGGCCGTGCCGTGCGGTTGATCGCCAATGACGGGCGTACCTATCCGCTCTCCATCGGCTCGACCGTGATCGGCCGCGGTGACCAGGCCAACCTGCGCCTGCCCGATGTCGGCATCTCCCGCCGGCACGCCCGGCTGGACTACGACGGTGCCCAGGTCGTCCTCACCGACCTCGGCTCCACCAACGGCACCATGGTCAACGGGCAGCGGGTCTCCGCGGTTGCCCTGAACCCCGGCGACATGGTGCAGATCGGTACCACCACCCTCACCTTCCGAGTGGACGGCTAACCCCCTTGCCCCAGGCGCTTGTCCTCACCGTTGCCCGAATCGGGTTCATCGTCCTCCTGTGGGTCTTTGTCTTCACCGTGGTCGGGGTGATTCGGCGAGACCTCTTCGCCGGCGCCCGGACCCGGCTGGTCGCCGCGCCCCGCGGGGGTGTGGGGTCGGCGTCCAGCAGCGCGGCCAAGGTGAAGAAGGGGCGGGCGGCACGGCAGCTCGTGGTGACCGCGGGGGCGCTTGCCGGTACCAGGATTACTCTGGGTGAGCATCCGATCACGATTGGCCGGGCCGAGGATTCCACCTTGGTGATCACCGACGACTACGCATCGGCCCGCCATGCGCGTATCGTGCCCCAAGCCGGACAATGGCTCTTGGAGGATCTAGGTTCCACAAACGGGACCTACCTCGGCAACGCGAAGGTCACCGGCCCCACCCCCGTACCCCTCGGCGTGCCGATCCGGATCGGCCGCACGGCCCTTGAGTTGCGGACATGACCCTTACTCTGCGTTACGCGGCACGAAGTGACCGTGGTCTGATCCGAGACGGGAACCAGGACTCCGTCTACGCCGGGCCGCGGCTTCTCGCCGTCGCCGACGGCATGGGCGGAATGGCCGCCGGTGACGTCGCCAGCAACATCGTCATCGAGGCGCTGGCGCCGCTCGACGAGGACGTCCCCAGCGACGCCCCGATCGACTCGCTGCGCTCCGCCGTCGACCTGGCCAACCAGCACCTGCGCGACACGGTCGACGCCAACCCCGCGATGGAGGGCATGGGCACCACGCTCACCGCCCTGCTCTTCTCAGGTACCAAGTTCGGCACCGTACATATCGGCGACTCCCGCGGTTATCTGCTGCGCGACAGCGAGTTCATGCAGATCACCAAGGACGACACCTATGTACAGATGCTGGTCGACGAGGGCCGGATCAGCGCCGAGGAGGCCAGCAGCCATCCCCAGCGCTCGCTGCTCACCCGCGCGATGGACGGCCGCGACGTCGACCCGGAGTACGCCATCCGGCCGGCGGTTCCCGGCGACCGGTACCTCATCTGCAGCGACGGCCTCACCGCTGTGGTCAGTGCCGAGACGATCGGCGACACGCTCCGGGAGTACGTCGACCCGGCCGAGTGCGTCGAGCGGCTGGTACAGCTCGCCCTGCGCGGCGGCGGTCCGGACAACATCACGGTGATCGTGGCTGACGTGACCGACGAGGACATCGTCGAGCAGCAGCCGATGGTCGGTGGGGCGGCAGCCCGCGACCGGGGGATGACGCCGAGCGCCAACGGCTCCACGCCGGCGTCCCGGGCGGCCACCCTCTCCGGACCACGGCCGGCGGCGCCGACCGAGGAGCCGCCGGAAGATGTGCGCCAGCACCGCCGCCGGCACCCGGTACGCACCGTGGTCGTACTGGTGGTGCTCGTCGGGATCCTCGGCGGCCTGCTCTGGGGCGGCTGGTTCTACACCCAGCAGCAGTACTACGTCGGCGTCGATCACAACCAGGTGGTGATCTTCCGCGGCATCCCCGGACAGGTCGCCGGCCTGCACCTGTCCTCGGTCTACTCGCGGCCGGCCCCGGCGATCAGTGTCGACCAGTTGAAGAAGGCCGCCCAGGAGCGGGTGAAGCAGGGCATCTCCGCCGACAACGCGGCCGACGCCCGGGACAAGCTCCGCAAGCTGCTCGACCCGAGCAGTGGAAACCTGTGTGACCCGTCGCCCAGCCCGGTACCGTCGGACTCCACGCCGTCGGTCGGTCTATCCGGCGATCCGGCCAGCCCGCAGCCGCCCGCCGGGTCCGTCAGCCCGTCCGAGAGCCTCGGCGCCTCGCCGTCGCCCACTCTGCCGGCCTGCTGACCGACGATCAGGGATAACCATCGTGACAGCGCCCGCGCCGTACTCCGTTTCGCCGGCCCGTACCTCGTCGGCGGGTAGTGGCGCACGCACGCCCCGCAACACCGAACTCGGCCTGCTGATCTTCGCGCTGATCATCATCACGGTCTACTCGGTGGCGATGGGGTACGGATTGGAGCACACCCTCCTCCCCGACTTCTGGGTCCTCCCGGCCGTCATCGCCATGCTGTTCGTGGCGCTGCACGTGGTACTGCGCTTCCTCGCCCCGTACGCCGACCCGGTGATGATGCCGTGTGTCGCCCTGATCAACGGCCTGGGCATCGTCTTCCTGCGCCGGCTGGACCTGGGGGACACGGACCCCGACAAGCGGGCCGGCCTGGCCACCTTCACCGGCAACAGCCTGCACCAGTTGATCTGGACCTTCATCGCGCTGGGCGCGACCATCGGCTTCCTGATCGTGATCAAGGACCACCGGATCCTGTCCCGCTACGCCTACACACTGGGCCTCGCCGGTGTCGTGCTGGTACTCATCCCGGCTGTGCTGCCGGGCCGGTTCTCCGAGATCAACGGTGCCAAGCTCTGGATCAAGCTGGGCGGCTTCCAGATCCAGCCGGGTGAGTTCGCCAAGCTGCTGCTGCTCTGCTTCTTCGCCTACTACCTGGTACGCAAGCGGGAAGTACTCTCGCTGGCCAGCCGGCGCTTCCTGGGCATCGACTTCCCGCGCGGCCGGGACATGGGGCCGGTTGTCGCCATCTGGCTGATGAGCCTCATGGTGCTGGTGTTCGAGAAGGACCTGGGTACCTCGCTGCTCTACTTCGGCATGTTCGTGGTGACCCTCTACATCGCCACCGAGCGGGCCAGCTGGTTGATCATCGGTCTGCTGCTCTTCTTCGGCGGCGCCTTCCTCGCCTACTACCTGGGTGACTGGTTCGGCGGCCCGTTCGCCAACTTCTACGAGCGGGCCAACATCTGGCTGAACCCGTTCGCCGACCCCAACGACACCGGGTACCAGCTGGTCCAGTCGCTACTCGGGCTGGGCAGTGGCGGCATCTTCGGTACCGGACCGGGTGCCGGCGACCCCAACCTCGTCCCTGAGGTGCAGAACGACTTCATCTTCGCCGGGCTGGGCGAGGAGATCGGCATGTTCGGTCTGACCGCCGTACTCGCCATCTACCTGGTGATCGTGGAGCGCGGGCTGCGCGCGGCCATCGCCGTACGCGACTCGTTCGGCAAGCTGCTCGCCGGCGGCCTCGCCTTCACGCTGGGCCTGCAGGTCTTCGTGATCGTCGGCGGGGTGACCAAGCTGATCCCGCTGACCGGCCAGACCACCCCGTTCCTGTCGGCCGGTGGCTCGTCACTGATCGCCAACTGGATTCTCGTCGCGCTGCTGCTGCGCATCTCGGACGCGGGCCGCCGGCCGGCGGCACCACCCCCCAAAGCGCCGGAGCAGTTGGCCGGCCTGGTGACGGAGATCGTCAGATGAACGCGCCACTACGCCGGGCCGGCGTGGTCATCATCGTGCTGTTCGGGCTGCTGTTCGTGAACCTGAACTGGGTTCAGGGCTACAAGGCCGACTCCTACCGGACCAACGAGCACAACGCCCGGGTCCTCTACTCGGAGTACGAGCGCCAGCGGGGCAACATCCTGCTGACCGACGGCAAGACCGTACTGGCCACCAGCGTGCCGACCAACGACAACCTCAAGTACCTGCGGCAGTACCCGCTCGGCGCGGCGTACGCCCAGATCATCGGGTACCGGTCGGTCAACGGCGGGTCGGCGGGGGTGGAGCGCTCGCAGAACGACTTCCTCTCCGGCAACGCCCCGTCCCTGTTCGGCGACCGGTTCAAGGAGATGTTCACCGGCGAGAACACGCCGGGTGGCAGCGTGATCGTGACGCTCTCCAAGGCAGCCCAGGAGACCGCGTACAACCAGCTGATCAACAACAAGGTCGGTGCGAAGAGCGGCGCGGCGGTGGTACTCGATCCGAACACCGGCGCCATCCTCGGGATGACCTCGTTCCCGAGCTACGACCCGAACACCCTCACCACGCACGATGTCCAGGCGGCCGGCGCGGCCTACACCCAGTTGGAAGGCAACCCACAGCAGCCGCTGTTCAACCGGGCGATCTCCGGTACCTACCCGCCCGGCTCCACGATGAAGGTGGTGGTCTCGGCGGCCGCGCTCTCCACCGGGCAGTACCAGCCGCAGACGGTGATCCCGGCCGGCCCGTCCTACACCCCGGTCCCGGGCGGTGGCTTCACCATCCACAACGCCGAGGACGAGATCTGCCCGGACCCGACGATCACCCTGATCCTGGCGCTCACCCAGTCCTGCAACACCGGCTTCGCCCAACTCGGCGTACACCTGGGCTCGCAGGCGCTGATCGACCAGGCGAAGGCGTTCGGCTTCGAGAACGACGACCTGACGATCGACGGCTCGGGCAACCTGGCGATCCGGGTGGCCGCCAGCCGCACCGGGGACATGACCGGCCCGGGCGGCCAGGACGACCCCAACGCCGTCGCGCAGTCCTCGATCGGCCAGCTCAACGTCCGGGAGACGCCACTGCAGGACGCGATGATCGCGGCAGCGGTGGCGAACAACGGGGTGCTGATGAAGCCCTACGTCGTGGACAAGCTGCAGGCGCCCGACCTGACCACGGCCGACCAGACGCAGCCCAAGGTGCTCTCCACCCCGATCTCGCCGTCGGTCGCCAGCCAACTGCAGCAGATGATGGTGAGCGTCGTCCAGAACGGGACCGGCAGGAAGGCCGTGATCCCGGGCTTCGACGTGGGCGGCAAGACCGGTACCGCGCAGAACTCGGACGACGCGGGTGACCACGGCTGGTTCATGGGGTACGTGATGAAGAACGGCAAGCCGATCTGCGCGGTCGCGGTCTTCCTGGAGAAGGCGGGCTCCGGCGGCAGCGGCGAGGCAACCCGGATCGCCGCCGAGATCATGAAGGCCTACATCGCCGAGAAGGGGATCAAGTGACCCCGGGGAGTCAGACATGGTGAGCGTGGGCACGACGCTCGGCGGCCGGTACAAGCTGGTCGACCGGATCGCCGGCGGTGGCATGGGCGACGTCTGGCGCGGTACCGACGAGGTACTCGGCCGTACCGTGGCCGTGAAGATCCTGCTCCCGGCACTCCTGGAGGAGCCCGGCTTCGCGGAGCGCTTCCGCGGCGAAGCCCGCACCATGGCCACCATCAACCACCCGGGCGTTGTCGACGTCTACGACTACGGCTCCGACCCGGCGGTCGGCGCCTACCTGGTGATGGAGTACGTCGAGGGGGACGCGCTCTCCCGTACCCTCGGCCGGGTCGGCCGGCTCACCCCAGCCCGTACCATGGCGCTGGTCGCCCAGGCCGCCGACGCCCTGCAGGCCGCCCACGACAAGGGCATCGTGCACCGCGACGTGAAGCCGGGCAACCTGCTGGTACGCCCGAACGGGTCGCTCATCCTCACCGACTTCGGCATCGCCCGGTCGGCCATCGTCGGCCAGTTGACCGCGGCCGGTTCGGTGCTCGGAACCGCCTCCTACATCTCCCCCGAGCAGGCCTCCGGCTCCACGGCGACGCCGCTCTCCGACGTCTACGCCCTCGGCGTGGTCGCCTACCAGTGCCTCTCCGGGCGCCGGCCGTTCGAGGGCGACAACCCGCTCGAGATCGCCATGCGGCACGTGCGGGACAACCCGCCACCACTGCCGGGGGACATCCCGCCCGCGGTGCGGCAGATCGTCGAGCGGGCGATGGCCAAGGACCCGGCTGCCCGGTACCCGACGGCGGCGGCGCTGGGTCAGGTGGCTCGGCGCGCGGCGACCGGGCTCGCGACCGGGGCGGTCAACATCGGCCCGGGCGGCGCGCCGGTGTCGGTACCCCCGGTTCCCGCGCAGACCTCGCCCGGCCCGATGGGTTCGCCTGCCGTCGGTGGACCTCGCCCGCCCGCTGGCGGCAACCCGCAGCAGCCGCCCGGCGGCAGCCGGCCGCCGGTCGCCCCGGGCGGTACCCGGGTACTCCCACCGAGCGGCGGTACTCCGGCCGGCCCGGTACCCCCCGGCGTGAGCCGTGGCACCGCCTCCGCCCCGCCGCCGCCGGTACGCCGCGCGGACACCGCGTACTACCCGCCAGCCGCCCCGCCCCGCTCGGGGACCGGGCGCACCAGTTCGCCGCAGGGCAGCCGGGCCGGCGCGGTGGTCATCGGCCTGCTGATCGGCCTGCTCGTACTGCTCCTGCTGGCCGGCGCGTTCTGGCTGGTCAACCGGCACAACAACGACAACAGCAGCACCGGCCCGGGTACCAACTCCCCGTCGGTCGTCGCGCAGCAGACCGACCTGCAGTGCACCGCGTTGAAGAAGCTCAGCTACGACGCGGTCGAGCGGCGCCTCAAAGCGGGCGGCTTCGACGTGAAGAAGCAGACTGCCAACGGCGGCAAACGGGACGCCATCAAGGACATCGATCCGTGCATGGCCGCACCGCCGGCCACCATCGTGGTGACCGTCTATACCGGCAGCAACGGCGGGGGCAATGGTGGCGGTAACGGCGGTGGCGATGACCATGGTGGCAGCAGCTCCGGCAGCCCGAGCGCTGGAGCGGGGGCCAGCTGTGGCGGCATCGGTCAGCCAGCCGAGTGCCCGCCGCCCAGTCCCGCGGCGAGCTAATGGTGCGCCGGGTCGATAGAGTGCGACGGGTGTCCAGAGCTGAAGGACGAAGGAAGATATGAGTGCGGGCCGCCTGCTGGGCGAGCGGTACCAGGTCGGTGAATTGCTGGGGTACGGCGGCATGGCCGAGGTCCACCGGGGTCGCGACCTGCGGCTCGGGCGCGATGTCGCGATCAAGATGCTGCGGCCTGACCTGGCCCGCGACGACAACTTCCAGCTCAGGTTCCGGCGCGAGGCACAGAACTCGGCCTCGCTGAATCACCCGGCGATCGTCGCGGTCTACGACACCGGCGAGGAGCGCGGCGCCAACGGCGAGCCGCTGCCGTACATCGTCATGGAGTTCGTGAACGGCCGTACCTTGAAGGAGGTGCTGGCCGCTGAGGGTCCGCTGATGCCGCGCCGGGCACTGGAGATCAGTGCCGACATCTGCGCTGCGCTGGAGTTCAGCCACCGGCACGGGATCATCCACCGGGACGTCAAGCCCGGCAACGTCATGCTCACCCAGACCGGCCAGGTCAAGGTGATGGACTTCGGTATCGCCCGGGCGCTGGCCAGCGGCGCCACCACCATGACCCAGACCAGCGCGGTCATCGGTACCGCCCAATATCTTTCGCCGGAGCAGGCGCGCGGCGAGGCGGTGGACGCCCGATCCGACGTGTACGCGGCCGGCTGTGTGGTCTATGAGCTGCTCACCGGGCAGCCGCCGTTCGTCGGGGACAACCCGGTCTCGGTCGCCTACCAGCACGTGCGGGAGGACCCGCGGGCGCCGAGCATGCTCAACCCGGAGATCCCGCCGCAGGTCGACGCGGTGGTACTCAAGGCGCTGTCGAAGAACCGGATGAACCGGTACCAGAGCGCCGGTGAGATGCGTGCCGACCTGCTCCGGGCAGCATCCGGCCGGCCGGTGGTGGCCACCCCGGTACTCCGCGAGGAGGAGCGCACCCCCTACACCCCGCCGCCACCGCGCGTGATGGGCAACCGCAACACCGGCACCATGGCCCGGGTCGGCAACGCCCAGCGGCGCCGCGCCTCCACCTGGGTACTCGTTGCGCTGAGCCTGCTCGGGCTGCTCGCCGTCGTAGCCCTGGCCGCCGGCATCTACCTGGCGAACAAGACCCCCATGGCGACCGTACCGAACCTGCAGGGTGCCGGCCCGGACGCGGCGCGGGTGCAGCTCAGCAACGCCAAGCTCACCGCCAACCCGCAGACCACGACCAGCGACACCTGCACCCGCAACACGGTGGTTTCCCAGTCGCCCGCCGCCGGCGTCAAGGTCGCCGAGGGCACCAACGTCACCTACCAGGTGTGCCAAGGCCCGGGCGACGTAGTGGTTCCGGCCGGTCTGGTCGGGCAGGACAAGGGGCCGGCCGAGGCGGCCATCAAGGCGCTCGGGCTGCTGGTCACCGAGGCGACGATGGACAGCGACCAGCCCAAGGACAAGGTGCTGTCCGTCAACCCGACGAGCGGTACGTCGCTGGAGAAGGGCGCTACGGTCACCGTCACGGTGTCGCTGGGCAATATGGCGGCCGTCCCGGACGTGCGGACGCTGAGCCAGTCCGACGCGGTGGCCAAGCTGCGCGCGGCGAAGTTCTTCAACATCAAGCCGATCCCGCGGATCACCACCGATCCGGGCGAGGTCGGCGTGGTGCTGGATCAGGACCCGGCGGGTACCACCGTGCACAAGACCACCGACCTGATCACCATCTACGTCGGCGCGACCAGCACCTCCAGCCCGAGCCCGACCGGATCACCCAGCGCCGGCGGGTAGCGATCACGCAGTGCCCGCGGGCAGAGCACCGGCGGGCAGCGGATCGGCGAACGCGGCCAGCCGGCGGCGCTCGACCTCGGCCGCCAGCCGGGGCGCGCGTTCGCGGGCCTGCGGGTAGCCACAGGCGGCGAGCCAGTTGGCCAGCAGGGTATGGCCGCCCTGGCTGAGTACCGCCTCCGGGTGGAACTGCACGCCCTCGATCGGCAGGTCGCGGTGGCGCAGCGCCATCACCACCCCCGTGCGAGTACGCCCGGTCACCTCGATCTCGTCGGGCAACTCGGACTCGACGACGGCGAGCGAGTGGTACCGGGTGGCGGTGAACGGCTGCGGCAGGCCGGCGAGTACCCCCACGCCCGCGTGCTGCACCAGCGAAGTCTTGCCGTGTACCAGCTCCGGGGCGGCCCGTACTCCCGCGCCGTACGCCGCTGCGATGGCCTGGTGCCCCAGGCACACGCCGAGAATGGGTACCTCCCCGGCGTACCGGCGGATTGTCTCCAGGCAGATCCCGGCCGCCGCCGGCCCACCCGGCCCGGGAGAGAGCAGGATGCCGGCCGGCCGCAGCAGCCCGAGCTGTGCCACGGTGACCTCGTCGTTGCGGCGTACCTCGCAGCCGGCACCGAGCTGCTCCAGGTACTGGACGAGGTTGTAGACGAACGAGTCGTAGTTGTCGACGACGACGATCCGAGGGCGGCTTCGCGACGTCACGGTGTACCGGTCGGGCCGGCCGGTACCACCCCGTCGTCACCGCCCGGCTGCTGCGTGGGCTGGGTGACCTTGCCGTCGTTGGTGAACGGCAGGTGGGGGTCGGCGGCCGGGAACGCCACATACCAGAGCAGCCCGACCGCGACGAGGACGAGCAGCACCGAACCGGCGAGCTTGCCGGGGCGGCCGAACGGCAGGTGCCGCCAGATCCAGGAGTACACGGCGATCAGCTCCAGACTCCGGGCGGCAGGGTGCTGTGCGGCAGCGTGCTGGCCAGCTTGGCGTGGATGATCAGCCGCTGGTAGTTGTCCCACTTCGGGTTGCAGGTGGTCAGCGTCAGGTCGGCCTCGGTGGGCTTGGCGCCGGGCTTTCCGGGTACCGGTGCCACCACCTCGACCGCGTGCGGCGAGACGATGTCCTGCTCGTACACGTTGTAGATGTACCAGTGGTCCTTGGTCTCCACGATCACCTGGTCACCTGCGTGGATCTTGTCGAGGTCCCAGAAGATCGCCGGCGTGCGGTGGCCGGCGACGGAGAAGTTGCCGATCTGGCCGGGCAGCGCGGTGTCCGGGTAGTGGCCGGGCGCGAACCGGATGTCGGCCAGGTCGACGCCCTGCACCACCACCCACTTCTCGTGCAGGCTGGGCAGGTACATCCGGGCGATGGAGCCGCCCGGTGGCGGCGTGATCGGTCCGCTGCTCGCGCTCGGCCCGACGGTCGGGTTGTCGCCGTCCCAGTCCTGTGCCAGCTGCGAGTTGAGCTGGTTCTGGTGGTCGTTGATGATGGCGGCCTTGCCCCACACCTCGTACCCCGCAAAAAGCAGGATCACCAGGCCGAGGGTCAGCAGTACCTCGCCGGTGGCGCGTACCACGGTGCGCACCGGAATCGTCCGGCGAGCCGGGCGGCCCGGAGTGGGCGGCTGGTACACGTCCAGCACCATGGTGTCATCGGAGCTGCCTGGCATGCCGCGCTCAGTTCAGCGGCTCGGCGGACTGCAGCGCGATTGATCCCTGATAGGCGGGCAGTGTCACGTCGTCCTCCCGGTCGAGGCTCCAACCCAGCCCGAACGCGGCGACCGCGGTTCGGTACGCCTGGACGCCGGGCGAGGTGTCGAGAGCCTTCTTCATGCCTTCGCGGTCGCCGATCGCATTGATAACGAACGGAGGGGAGTAGACGCGACCATTAAGAAGCAGGGTGTTTCCTACGCAGCGTACCGCAACGGTAGAAATCACCCGAACGCCCATGATGGTCATCGCCTCCGCGCCGCCGGCCCAGAGCGCGTTGACCACCGCCTGAACGTCCTGCTGGTGCACGACGAGGTCGTCCACGCTGGCCCCGGCCGGCAGGCTGCCGGCCGGCCGGCGCGGCGCGTCGTTGAGGGCGACCTGGTAGCCCGGGCCGTGCACGGCGGTCAGCCCGGCCGCCGCCTTGTTCGCGTCGGCCCGCGCCTGCTGGGCGGCCACATCGGCGTCCGAGCCGCCCAGCGTGCCGGTGAGCGCGTCCACCTGGCCGCTCAGCGCGGCCCGGGTGGCTTCGTCGGCCGCGAGCTGCTTGTTGCGGTCGGCGATCAGGCTGGAGAGCTGGGGGGTACGGTCGTCGCGCAGCGCGGTGCCCTGCGCGGTGTTGGCGCTGGTGGTGAAGAGCAGCCCGGCAATCAGTGCGACCACGGGTACCAGCACGCTCCACACGCCGCGTGGCTTGTGCCGGCGCGGGGAGAGCGCCCCGGCCGCGCGGCGTAGTGCCTTGCCCCAGGTGGCTGAGCCGGATGTGTACTCCACCGTGCCCCCTTTATCCGTGCTGTGGCTGGCCTGCCGGGCGAACCGCTGACTATTCTGGACAGCGCCTATTATTCCGGGAGCCGGGTGCGCTCCGGGAGCGCGGACTGTTCAGTGGTCGCTCACCCGGGGTACTGTTCACCGACGTTCCCCTCAGGAGAGCACCGTGCCGAAGTCCAAAGTACGCCAGAAGAAGATCTACACGCCGCCCGCCGAGTACGCGCGGACGCCCGCCCGTGTCGCACACCGGCCCAGCCCGGTGTGGGTACCGGCACTCGCCGTTTCGTTGATCGTCTTCGGCATCGGCTGGCTGGTGACGTTCTACCTGTCCAGCGGCGTCTACCCGGTCGGCTCGTGGGGCTACTGGAACCTGGCGGTCGGCTTCGGCCCGCTCGTCGCCTCGCTGCTGGTCCTGTCCCGCTGGAAGTAGGCCTGTCCCGCTGGAAGTAGCCCGACCTGCCGGTATGTCCCCGGCGCTCGGCTGCCAGCTGGAATCCGCTGAACTGATCCGCCGTCCCGTACCGCCCGGCAGTGTTGGGCGGTACGCGCCTGTGCGGGTCAGCGGACCGGCACAGCCTGTGGATAACGACGTTCTCGACCGTCTGGGCGAGGTGTCCGATTCGCGGGGCTAGATTACACACATGTGGTTTTCCCCAAACTTATCCACAGGCTGTGGACAAGAGGGCTGGGGCGAGCGTCACGTTACCTCTGGGTAACTTCATCGCTTAGGCTGGCGTGTCGCTGGGACTTGCAGCTAACCCGGCGCGGCTGATCTGGCGTGGCTGGACTTGTGGAGGGCGGGCCGATGGGCGCGGTACAGATCGTCAGCACGGTGCTCGCCGCCGCGGTGACCGTTGTCGCCGTGGTACTCGTCGTGCGGGCGGTACGCCGCATGCTCGCCGTGATCCGGCTCGGCCAGCCCGACCCGGAGCGCTTCGACCGCAGGCCACAGCGGCTGCGCACGATGCTCGTCGAGACGCTCGGCCACACCCGGATGCTGAAGTGGACCTGGATCGGCGCCGCCCACTGGTTCGTGATGGTCGGCTTCATCCTGCTGTCGTCACTGGTACTCCAGGCGTACTTCGAGGTGGTCTCGCCGACCGCGAAGATCCCGTGGCTGGGCAGCTGGGTGGTCTTCGGCATCGTCACCGAGTGGATCAGCGTGCTCGGCATCCCGGCCATCCTCTACCTGATGGTGCAGCGGCTGCGCGGCCGGCCCGGGCGCCGGCCACGGCCGGGGAAGCCGTCCCGGTTCACCGGCTCGACCATGTGGCAGGGGTACTTCGTCGAGTGGGTCGTGCTCCTGGTCCTGATCTGCGGGCTGCTCATCCGGGGCATCGCGGCGGCCGGCGGCGAGCTGCCCTTCCCGACCTGGGCCGCGCCGGTCTCGCACGCTCTCGGCAAGATCCTGCCGGACAACGGCAACCTGCTGACGCTGGTCGCGCTGATCAAGATCCTGATCTCGATGAGCTGGGCGATCGTCATCGGGCTCAACGTGACCATGGGCGTTGCCTGGCACCGCTTCCTGGCCTTCCCGAACACCTACTTCAAGCGCACCGCCGCCGCCGACAAGCCGGCACTGGGCGGGCTGCGGCCGATGATGAGCAACGGGGTACCGCTCGACTTCGAGGAAGCGGATCCGGAGAAGGACCAGTTCGGCGTCGCCCAGGTGGAGCAGTTCACCTGGAAGGGGCTGCTGGACTTCAGCACCTGTACCGAGTGCGGTCGCTGCCAGTCGCAGTGCCCCGCCTGGAACACCGGCAAGCCGCTCTCCCCGAAGCTGCTCATCACCAGCCTGCGCGACCACGCGTACGCCAAGGCGCCGTACCTGCTCGCCGGTGGCGGTAAGGACCTGAGCGGTGAGGAGAAGGCGACCGCCGCGCAGTTGGCGCACGTCAACGTGCTGGCTCTCGCCGAGGCGGAGCGGCCGCTGATCGGGGACGCGTCCGTCGGCGGGATCATCGACCCGGACGTGCTGTGGTCCTGCACCACCTGCGGCGCGTGCGTCGAGCAGTGCCCGGTGGACATCGAGCATGTCGATCACATCGTGGACATGCGCCGGTACCAGGTACTGATCGAATCGAACTTCCCGGCCGAGGCCGGGGTGATGCTGCGCAACCTGGAGTCCAAGGGCAACCCGTGGGGCGCGCCGCCGGCGACGCGGGAGGACTGGACCAAGGGCCTGGACTTCCCGGTACCGCGGGTGGGCGAGACCGAGAACAGCGACTTCGAGTACCTGTTCTGGGTCGGCTGCGCCGGTGCCTTCGAGGACCGGGCGAAGAAGACGACCCGTGCCGTGGCGACGCTGCTGCACGAGGCCGGCGTGAAGTTCGCGATCCTCGGCAACGGCGAGACCTGTACCGGCGACCCGGCCCGGCGGATCGGCAACGAGTTCCTCTTCCAGCAGCTCGCGCAGCAGAACGTCGAGACGCTGAACGAAGCCTTCGACGGGCGCGAGCCGGCCAAACGCAAGATCGTGGCCAGCTGCCCACACTGCTTCAACACGCTCGCCAACGAGTACGGCCAGGTCGGCGGGGACTACGACGTGGTGCACCACACGCAGTTGCTGGCGCACCTCGTGGAGACGAAGAAGCTGACGCCGGTACAGCCGATCGACAAGATCACTTATCACGATCCGTGCTACCTGGGGCGGCACAACCGGGTGTTCAGCCCGCCGCGCGAGATCCTGGCGGCCGCCTCGACCGGGGTCACCGAGATGCCGCGCAACTCGGAGCGCTCGTTCTGCTGCGGCGCCGGTGGCGCCCGCATGTGGATGGAGGAGCGGATCGGCAAGCGGATCAACACCGAGCGGGTAGAGGAGGCGGTCGCCACCGGAGCGACCACCATCGCGGTCGGCTGCCCGTTCTGCTCGACGATGCTCTCCGACGGGGTCAACTCCGCTGCGCCCGGCCAGGCCGAGGTGGTCGACGTGGCCACCGTGCTGCTGCGCTCGGTAAAGCCGGAGCCGGTGAGCTAGCCGGAGTCGGTGAGGTAACCGGATCCGGTCGACTAGCCGATTAGCCAACATAACGGGACAAGTAGGGCCTACCGTGGTGCTGTGCCTCTTCAGTCACGGAAGTCCCGGTGGTTCGGCCGGGCGGTACTCACAGGTGCGGTTGCCGCGCTGGCTGTCCTGACGGCTGCCAGCGCCGCGGTCGCCGGGCCGGACACCGTGTCGAGCCCGCTGGCCGGGCCGACGTTCAACGGCGAGATCTTCACCGTCGCGTACGACGCCGGCACCATCTACGTCGGCGGCGACTTCACCACGGCCACCACGGCCGGGCACACCGTGACGCGTACCCGGCTGGCCGCGATCGATGCCGCCAGCGGCGCGCTGCTGTCCTGGGCACCCGCCGCCGACGGGCAGGTACGCACGCTCACCGTCGCGAACGGTCTTGTCTACCTCGGCGGCTCGTTCCACCACGTGGCCGGTGCCGCCCGCAACGGATTGGCGGCCGTCGACTCCGGCGGTAGCCCCACCTCGTTCAGCCACAGCGTCAACGGGCTGCCCCGAGGGATGGACGTACTCGGTGGTCGGCTCTACGTGGGTGGCCAGTTCAGTACGGTCGACGGGCACGCACGGGCACACCTGGCCGCCTTCGACACCGGTACCGGTGGCCTGCTGGACGGGTGGCAGCCGACCGCGAACGCCACGGTGAACTCGGTGCACGCCTTTGCCGGTCAGGTCTTCGTCGGTGGCGCGTTCAGCACCGTGAACGGCTCCGGTCCGGCCCGGCTCGCGGCTCTCGACCCGGCCGACGGCGGTACCCTGCACGGCTTCCAGCCCACCGCGCGGTACGAGGTGGTGGGCGTGTACGCCGACGCGACCGGGGTGTACGCGGCGCAGGGCGGGCCGGGCGGCCGGGTGGTCGCGTACACCGCGTCCGGGACAGCGCGGTGGACCGTGACAACGGACGGCAACGCGCAGGCGGTGGCGGTACTCGGGGACACCGTCTACGTGGGCGGCCACTTCGCCAACGTGTGCCGGACGGCGGCCACCGGTACGAAGGGCAGCTGCCTGGGCGGGCAGACCGACGTCGGGAAGATCTTCGCGCTCGACCTGAACGGCGCGCTGCAGAGCTGGCGGCCGAGCGTACGCGGCATCCACGGCATCCAGCAGATCGCGATCAATCCGGACCTGCACCGCATCGCCGCGGGCGGAGACTTCACCACGGTCGGCGGCGCGGCCCGCCGCGACTTCGTCCTGTTCGGCTGAGCCCAGCGCGGCCAGCGTTTCGGAGGCAGCAGCGCGGGCAGCGCTCGAGGGCAGCAGCGCGGGCAGCGCTCGAGGGCAGCAGCGCGAGCAGCGCTCGGTGACAGCAGCGCGGCCAGCGCTCGAAGGAGCGGGGGCGTTCAGAGACAGCAGCGCGGCCAGCGCTCGACGAGACCAGCGCAGGCTGCAACCCACGGACGACTGCGCGGGGAGTCAAAGGGGACGCGGCCGGGCGTACCCCCAATGTCGTTTGTGCCGCGCGGCCGCAACCGAACGGACATGGCACAATCGTCCGTGAGGTGAGGGAACCATCGACGGGCTGCTCTTCACGGCACTGCCGCTGCTGGCATTCATCCTGCTCACAGTGATCAACGCGTTCTTCGTGACGGCCGAGTTCTCACTGGTCACGGTGGACCGGTCGGCGATCGAGGCCAGCGCGCAGAGCGGCGACCGCAAGGCCCGCACCGTGCAGCGGTCGCTGCGCGAACTCTCCTTCCAGCTCTCCGGCGCGCAGCTGGGTATCACCATCGCCGCGCTGCTCACCGGCTACCTGGCCGAACCGGCGCTGGCCCGGCTGATCAAGCCGGTGATCGGCGACCGGCCGGGCCTGACCCACCTGATCGCCCTGGTGATCGCGACGCTGTTCTCCATGCTCTTCGGCGAGCTGATCCCGAAGAACGCGGCGCTGGCCCGGCCGATGCCGCTGGCCCGGGCCACCGCCGGACCGCAGCGTACCTTCGCGATGATCTTCACCTGGCTGATCCGGCTGCTCAACGGGAGTGCCAACGCGCTGGTCCGGCGGCTGGGCGTGGAGCCGCAGGAGGAGCTGGCCAGCGCCCGCTCGCCGGAGGAGTTGAGCCTGCTGGCCGCGATGTCGGCGCAGGCCGGGACGCTGCCCGAGGACACCGCGCTGCTGCTGCAGCGGACCATCCGGTTCGGCGACAAGCGGGCCGCCGAGGCGATGACGCCGCGGGTCGACGTGGTCTCGCTGGAGGCGATCGTGATGGTCTCGGCGATGCTGGAGACCGCGCGGGTGACCGGCCACAGCAGATTCCCGGTGTACGAGTCGGAGCTCGACCAGATCACCGGCGTGGTGACCGTGATCGACGCGCTGGCCGTACCACCTGCCGACCGGTCGCGTACCCCCGTGGGGCTGATCGCCCGCGAGCCGGTGTACGTGCCGGAGAGCCTCGACCTCGACGGGGTACTGCGCGAGCTGCAGGACAACGGTGCCGAGCTGGCGATCGTGGTCGACGAGTACGGCGGCACCGACGGGCTGGTCACCATCGAGGACCTGGCCGAGGAGCTGGTCGGCGAGATCTCCGACGAGCACGACACCGAGCTGGCCGCCTACGACGTGCACCCGGACGGCGAGCCGCACCCCGAGTCGCCGGGCAGCGTACTGGTCGAGGGCGTGGTACGCGAGGACGAGCTGGAGGAGCTGACCGGGTTCCGGCTGCCGGAGGGGCCGTACGAGACGCTCGCCGGGTTCCTGATGGCCCGACTCGGGCACATCCCGGTACAGGGCGAGACGGTGGACGAGCACGGCTGGCTGTTCACCGTCACCGAGGTGGAGAAGCACCGGGTCGAGCAGGTACGGGTCAGCGCGCCGGGCGGTACCGATGGGTAGTCTGCTGGTCGCCCTGCTGCTGCTCGCCGGCAACGCCTTCTTCGTGGCCGGGGAGTTCTCGCTGATCTCGTCCCGGCGCACCGCCGTCGAGCCGATGGCCGGCGACTCCAAGCGGGCGAAGATGGCGCTGCGCGCGATGGAGCAGCTGCCACTGATGATCGCCGGCTCCCAGCTCGGCGTGACCATCTGCTCGCTCGGTCTCGGCGCGATCGCCGAGCCGGCGCTGTCGCACCTGCTGCTACCGCTGATGGACCTGGTCGGGCTGCCGGAGAGCGCGGCGCACCCGATCGCCTTCGTGCTCGCGCTGGCCATCGTGGTGTTCTGCCACACGGTGATCGGCGAGATGGTGCCGAAGAACCTGACCCTGGCCGGCCCGGAGCGGGCGGTGCTCTGGCTCGGGCCGCCGATGCTCGGCTTCTGCCTGGCGTTCAAGCCGCTGCTGGTGGCGATGAAGTGGGCGGCCCGGCAGGCGCTGCGGCCGTGGCGGATCGAGGCGGCCGACACGGTGAAGACGGTTTTCACCGCCGAGGAGCTGGCCGGACTGGTCGCCCAGTCGCGTACCGAGGGGCTGCTCGATCCGGAGGAGCACGCCCGGATCACCGGTGCGCTCGCGCTGCACCAGCGCACCGCGGCCGACGCGATGCGGCCGTGGGACTCGGTCACCACGGTTGCCGAGGGCGTGTCGCCGGCCGAGCTTGAGGAGCGGGCCATCGGTACCGGGCTGTCGCGGTTCCCGGTCGTCCACCCGCAGACCGGTCGGGTAACCGGGTTCCTGCACGTGAAAGACGTTCTCGGGGTCACCGGCGAGGCGCGTCGACAGGCCATTCCGGCCCGACTGGTACGGGCGCTGCCGACCGTACCGGCGGGCTGCAACCTGGCCGAGACGCTGCTGGCGATGCGGCGTCAACGGCGGCACATGGTACTGGTCGGCGAGGGTCCGGTACCCCAGGGGATGTTGACGATCGACGATGTCTTGCGAGCCGTGGTAGGGGGCCGGGTACCCACACGCGCTGTTGCCAACTGACAGCGGAGCGAAGTGTGTACGCTCAGCGGTTGCTTGTGCCACAAGGCTTTCCCTACTGTTGGCTATCGTGCACAGGTCCAGACGCTCCCCCCTCGTCGGCCTGGTCGCGGTGATCGCAACGGTCCTCGCCACCCTGGCTCCGGCCACCCATGCCGCTGCCTCGCCGGATCCGCAGGCGCAGATCGACAAGCTGTGGAACCAGCTGGAGCCGTTGATCGAGCAGTACAACGGCGTCCACACCAAGTTGCTTGCCGACCAGGCCAAGGCCGCCGCGCTCCAGCAGCAGCTCGAGCCGCTGCAGAGCCAGGCCGACCTGGCCACCAGCCGGGTCGGCGCGCTCGCCGCCCAGCTCTACATGCAGGGCCCGATGGCAGACGTCAACGCCATGCTCGGCGACGGCGGGCCCAACTCGCTCGCTGACAAGATGTCCTCACTGGACGCGCTGGCCACCTCGCAGAAGACGACCATCGAAAATGTCACCGGGCTGCTGAAGAACTACCAGGACCAGAAGAAGCCGCTGGACGACCTGATCGCCCAGGAGGCCGCGGCCGATGCCGACCTGGCCGCCAAGAAGGCGCAGATCCAGGCCCAGGTCGCGGCGCTGCAAAAGCTGACCAAGCCGGCCCCGGTCAGCATCACCGTGCTGAAGCCGACCAACTGCCCGGTGACCGCCGGCTCCGGCAAGGGACAGGGCGCCGCCGAGTTCGCCTGCAACCAGATCGGCAAGCCCTACGTGTGGGCGGCTGACGGGCCGGGTTCGTACGACTGCTCCGGGCTGACCAAGGCGTCCTGGGCCTCAGTCGGGGTGAGCCTCGACCACTACACCGCCGACCAGTGGAAACACACCTCGCACGTGAGTTCGCCGAGCGTCGGCGACCTCGTCTTCTACTACAGCGACGTACACCACGTGGCCATCTACGTAGGCGGCGGCTGGGTGGTACACGCCCCGCACCCCGGGGACCATGTCCGGATGGCGCAGATGACGAGCGTCGGGTCGGTACACGGGTACGGCCACCCCGGCTGAGCCGACAGCCTTTCGGTTGATCCGTGCGCTGGACGCGTTGCCAGCGCACGGATCACGCCGTTACAGCCGGTGTGGGAGGCGAACGCAGCCACGGCTTGTGGTGGTCAGTGGCTGTCGTAGTCGCGTTGACACTCGGCGTGATCGGCGTGGGGCTGCACCGCTCGGGTACCCCCCACGTACCGGCCGCGGGCGCGGCACCACGTACCCAGCGGACCCAGCCGGTGGCGGCTGCCGGCGGTACCAGTGTGCGGTTCTCCTTCGACGGCGGCCCGGACGCGCTGGCGGTGGCCGGCCCCGGCCAGCCGGCGCTCGCCGTGCGATCGGCAGAGGGCGGCCAGGTGACCGGTGTCCCGCACGGCTCGGGTGAGGCGCTGGCCTTCCCGGCCCGGTGCGCCGAGTACGGCGCCGAGGACTGTCCCCGCGCGGTACTGGAGGCGCTGGACAGCGCCAACCTGAATCCCGGCCCGCGCACGCTGCGCTGGGGTGCCAGCGTGCTGCTCGCCGCGGACCAGACCACGCCCGGCTCCAACCTGGTACAGAAGGGCTTCTCGACCGGCAGCGGCCAGTTCAAGCTGCAGGTCGACGGCGTGGCCGGCCGACCCAGCTGCGTACTTGTCGGTTCAGCGGGCCCCACCATCTATCTGGCCAAGGCCGCGGTGAGCGTGGCCGACGGGGCATGGCACACAGTCGTGTGCGACAGGAGCGGTCCGCTACTCACGGTCGCGGTCGACGGCGTCGAACAAGGCCATGCCCAGGTACCGGCGGACCTCTCCGTCGACTGCCAGGACACGCTCCGCATAGGTGGCAAAGGGACAAGTCCGAATAATGACCAGTTCAGCGGCGCTCTCGACGACGTGTTCGTCGACATCGGACCGTGACTGTCCGTCAACTCCGTTGTGCCACAACGTATTTGTCACTGTCTCCGCTTGCGAACGTGAGGGTTTGTTACCTACGGTTTACTCGACGCGGAAGGTGTCGGCCGCCCACCCGGGCAGCCCCGACCGCAGCGCTGAGTCGCCCGCAAGGGTGAACCGGGGAACCACAGGCAGCACCGGGGTGAATCCGCGAACCTGCGGTAGGGCACTTCCCAGCCCGAACCCGTCAGCTAACCCGGTAGGCGTCAGGGAAGAAGGAGTCCCCCACCGGTGGCAGCCTCTGCCGCGCGGCTCCCCAGGCCGCTCACCGTTCTCGCCGTCGCACTGCTGTCCACCCTCGCCGTCCTCCTCGGGTCGAGCACCGTCGCGTTCGCCGCGCCGTCGCCGGGCCAGATCGAAGACCAGATCGACGCCAAGTGGAACCAGCTTGAGCCGATCATCGAGAAGTACAACGCGGTGCACGACCAACTCACTGCCGGCCAGGCGCAGGTCGCCGCGCTGCAGGCCCAGATCCAGCCACTCAAGACGCAGGTCGACCTGGCGATGACCCGGATCGGCGCACTCTCCGAGCAGCTCTACGAGTTGGGTCCGGCGGCCAACCTCAACG
Source organism: uncultured Actinomycetota bacterium (assembly GCA_963850915.1). Lineage (GTDB taxonomy): Bacteria > Actinomycetota > Actinomycetes > Mycobacteriales > Micromonosporaceae > CAVTWH01. The sequence goes on along the minus strand of CAWKND010000010.1, from coordinate 837,333 downwards.
CCGTGCTGAGCGCGGGTACGGCCACCGCCTTCGTCGACCAGCTGAGCACGCTCAACGCCATCGCCACCATGCAGACCGACAACGTCTCCGACGCGATCCGGCTGAAGAACGAGTTCGACGCCAAAGAGGCGCCGATCGACGCCCAGGTCGCCCAGTTGAAGACGCAGACCGATGCGCTCGACGCGCAGAAGGCCGACATCCAGAAGCAGATCGACGACCTGCAGAAGCTGCGGCTGACGGCGTACGGCAGTGGCACCGGTACCGGCAACTACCGCCCGGTGGCCTGCCCACAGAGCTACGACGGCTCGCCGGGGGCGAAGGCGGCGCAGTTCGCGTGCAGCCAGATCGCCAAGAAGTACGTGTGGGGTGCCGACGGACCCAACACCTACGACTGCTCCGGGCTGACCGAGGCGTCCTGGCGCTCGGTGGGCGTCAGCCTGCCGCACAACGCCTACCAGCAGAAGCAGGTCACCACCCGGGTTACCAAGGACCAGTTGAAGCCCGGTGACCTGATCTTCTTCTACTCCGACGTGCACCACGTGGCGATCTACGTGGGCAACGGCTGGGACGTCGCCGCGCCTACCTACGGTGAGCCGGTACAGATGCAGAAACCCTTCGACAACCCCGGTCGGATCAACAGCTACGGCCGGATACGCAGCTGATTTCCCGGTAGGCCGTCCCGAGTTGCGGGGCGGCCTACTTTGACGTTCCGTGTTCGTACATATGTGCGATAGACTCTCGCGCATGGCAACGTGGGTCGAGTTCTCTGCCGCCCGGCCGACACTGGCGTCGGCGATCCGTGGCCTGGTCCACCAGTACGGACCGGGCCTGGGCTACCTCGCAACCGTGCGCTCCGACGGCGGGCCACGGGTACATCCGGTGTCGCCGGTGATCACCGACGACGCGCTCTACTGCTTTGTCGTCGACTCACCCAAGCGCCGCGACCTTGACCGGGACGGCCGGTACGCCCTGCACGCCTACCCGCCCGAGGACAGTGACGACGAGGCATACCTGTCCGGCCGGGCGCGCCGGGTCACCGACCCCGGTCAACTACAGCGGCTGGCCAAGGCACTGAGGGCCCAACCCACCGGCGACTGGCGACTCTATGAGTTCTCCATCGACGTGGCGATGCTCGGCCGCCGTACCGCACACAGTCGTGCCGGTCGACCCAGCTTCGAAGTGTGGCGGGACAAGGGGCGTGAGCCGCGCGGCCGCCATGGGGTACAGTAGGGGCCGCTCGCGGGTGTAGTTCAATGGTAGAACATCAGCTTCCCAAGCTGACAGTGAGGGTTCGATTCCCTTCACCCGCTCCACGACAAAAGCCCTGGTCAGGAGATGTCTCCCAACCGGGGCTTTCGTCTATCTCGGGCCGCCCAGCAGCTCTCGTGCCATTAGCGTGCCATTAGCCCGCCTTTGCGAGCCTCAGCGCCCGTCGTCGCGTCGTGACTCGGGCCGCTTGCCCGCACCAGGGAGCCTTGGCGCTGAGCCGTCTTGACCGCCGCGTCCATCGCCTGTCGCGATCGCCTGGTCGGCCTCCCGGCTAGCGTGCTGATAGATCAGCGCCGCCCGTGGGCTGTCGTGGCCCATCCGGGCCATGAGGTCGCGCAGGCTGGCTCCGGTGTCGGCAGCGATGGTGTTGCCGGTGTGCCGAAGGTCGTGGAAGTGCAGACCTGGCCGCCCGATCGCGACCACGGCGGCCTCGCCAGCCGACCAACTTGTTGAAGTTGCCGCGCCAGATCGGCCGGCCGGCATCGGTCGGTGAAGACGAACGCCTCAAGGTCGTCAGGCACACCCGCGAGATGCTTGCGCAGTGGCGTGCGCAAGAACGGCGGGAACGCCACGGTGCGCTCCCCCGCACGCGACTTCGGCGGCCCGAGCACCATCCCCACGCCGCGCACCTCGACGTACGCCTGTCGGACCTTCACGCTGTGGCTCGTCATGTCGATGTCCTTCCGTTGCAGCGCAACAACTTCACCCCATCGGAGACTAGCGAACGTTGCGAGCAGCGCAAGCGCCCGATACCTCGCCGGTAGGTGCTCGATGAGCGCGAAAACCTGGTCAACGGTGCAGAGTCGGCCGTTGCGCCCGCACCCTGGATTCGGTACGGGAACGGCCCGTACGCTGGCGGCCCCGCAGTAGCCAGAACGCTGGGGCTGACCCGTTCCACGGGCGAACTGATCAAGACCCTCGACGCCGACGACCAGCTACTTGACGGAGCGCTCGCTCGGGACATCGAGATCCTGACGACGATGCCAGATGTCGGATGGACCGCATGCCGGGCGCTCGACCTCATGGAGGACGGCAGCACACGAAGCTGGGAGAACTCCGACCCGGCCCAGGGCGTCAAGCCGCGCGGTTGGATCTTGGACTACCAGCGGCAACACGATTGGCTGTTGCCCATCCTTCCCGGCACCGTGTGTATGCGTCTGTCCCTTGTGCTTGCGGTCGGCGGTTGGATGGCACTGCCATCGTCCGAGGACACCGGCCTGATGGTTGCAGCGAATGCGCTTGCACCGGGCTACTTCATTCGTGAACCAGGGATGCTCTACCGGCAGCACGCTAATCAGACCACGATCCAGGCTCATCACGTCGAACCTGAAGCCCGTGACCTGCGTCGACACCTCATCGCCGCGAGGGGTGACGCGCTTGGCCGGATGGCCGACGCGGGGATGATGCCGACGCACTTCGAGTAGGACTTGGCTCGGCCGCTGATCAGGTCGTGACTCGCTCGATCAGCGGGCCGCCCTTGCGGTTCGCACGCCACCCGGGGAAAGTGAGCGCGTCGTCGGAACGCCGTGCTGACTTGGATGATCCTCGTGCTGTCCAGGTCCAAAGCTGCGTTTGGAGCCACTCGACCGCACAGCCGCGTCGCCGCTGATGGCCCTGCTGCCCGGCGTTAGCCGTTGGTCGTGAAGCTGACCGACAAACCGCCCCGTGCCGCACCCGGTCGCGTTGAATCGGCGGTCATGTACTCCGCTCTCTGTTGCAACACAGCGCGACGGGTGCGGCGAGGGGCCGCTCCATCCCGGTACGCCGCTGTGGAGTCGCGCTGGCGGGTTCCGGCCGGTGGGCACCCGTATCACATGATCCATCTGGGGTGGGGAACCTCCGTGTAATTGTGCGCTAACTGAAACCGACGAAAGCGGGTCAGTGGACGGGTGATCAACAGGCTATCTTCTGATTGCGGTATTGGCAAACGCTGATGCTCCCCCCGGATGATTGGATAGGCAAATGAGGGTAAGTGGACGGACGGCAGGAATCGCTGCCGCAGCCGTCGCTGGCCCGGGCTCGGCTGTTATGGCGCCGGCTAGTGCGGCGTCTGGCCACGTCCACGGTGATGGTGTAGGAGACGATCACCGGGAGATCCGGGTTGATCTTATGCGGCGATCGCCGTTGGGACAGGGTCGGTGGTCTCGGGTGTCGTCGCCCGTCGACGAGGGTCAGGCGGGCCTTGGTGAGGATTTCGATGCCCATGTAGCGGCGTTGCTCGGTCCATTCGTCGGTCTGCTCGGCCAGGACGGCGCCGACGAGGCGGATGATCGCGGCCCGGTTGGGGAAGATCCCGACGACGTCGGTGCGGCGGCGGATCTCTTTGTTCAACCGCTCTTGCGGGTTGTTCGACCAGATCTGGCGCCAGATCTCGTGCGGGAACACGGTGAACGCGAGCAGGTCCTCGCGGGCGTCGTCGAGATGTGTTCGCCGCGTCAGGGAATTTGGCCTCGATCGCCTCCACGACCCGGCCGAACTGGGCGCGCACCGAGGCGGCGTCGGGTTGGTCGAAGATGGTCCGCACCATCGTCGCGACCCACGGCTGCGCCGACTTCGGCACCTTCGTCAACAGGTTCCGCAGGTAGTGGGTGCGGCACCGCTGCCAGGCCGCACCGGGCAGCGCGGCGCCGATCGCGTCGACCAGGCCGCGGTGAGCGTCGGAGATGACCAGACGCACCCCGGACAAGCCCCGGGCCGTCAACGACCGCAGGAACGCCAACCAGCCGGCCCCGTCCTCGGTGAGGGACGTCCAGGCCGAGGACCTCCCGGCCGCCGTCGGCGTTGACCCCGACCGCGACCAGGGCGTGCACGTTCACCGTCCGCCCGTGCCTCCCGCACCTTGATCGTCAGGGCGTCGACCCACACGAACGTGTACGGCCCGGCGTCCAGCGGCCGGTTACGGAACGCCTCGACCTGCGCGTCCAGGTGGGCTGGCCATCTCGACTGACCTGCGACTTCGACAGCGACGCGACGCCGAGCTGCTCGACGAGCTTCTCCACCCGCCGCGTCGACACCCCCAACAGATAGCGAGGTGGCCACCACCGACGACCAGGGCCTGCTCGGCCCGCCGGCGGTGCTGCAGCAACCAGTCCGGGAAGTACGAACCCTGCCGCAGCTTCGGGATCGCCAGCTCCACCGTGCCGGCCCTGGTGTCCCACTCCCGCGGCCGGTAACCGTTGCGGGAGTTGATCCGCTCGTCGCTGCGCTGCCCGTACGGGGCACCACAGACCGCGTCGGCCTCGGCCGACATCAACGCGTCGGCGAACGTCTTCACCATCGCCCGCAACAGATCCGGGCTCGCCGATGTCGAGCTGCTCGCGCAGAAAGCCGGCAGGGTCCACACTCTTGGGTGCGGTCATCGCGTAGCTCTCCTTGATCATGACTTGGACGTCTGAAAAAGGATCTATGCGGTGACCGTCTTCTACTTCACGACACGCCCACTACCAGGCCCGTCGTACACCACCTCCGTGGACGCGACCGCGGCGTCTGCTTCGGTGAAGCCATTTGATCCGAGTTGTATTACCAACTGGACTTCAGACCTCGACACAGGTGACATCGTGACCATCCACATCACGGCCGACCCATGTCACTACCCGGTCCGCGTTACATCAAGTGCTCTCCCTGGTGGATACCGTTACGGCCCGCAGAAAACCAACGTCGGCGACATCAGCATCTCCTTCTGCGACATGGGTGACGAGAAGTAACCAGTTGTCGTGCACAGAAGTACTATCTCGGGCAATGGGTCACCTACCCAAGCTGAGCTCAACGCTCTAGACCGTCTGGCGCGGATTGACGCAATCGGGGGATGCTGGTGCACGTAAGGACGGCACCAGCATCCATCCGCAGTCCAGTCAGCCTCAAGTTCCTGTCTGATAGATCCGCCACGGGTCGCTGACGCTGCCTGCGGCGACCCTCGCTAGAATCTGCGGATGACCTCCGTCGCCACAAGTGCTCCCCAGGACGATCAACGCCCAGCTGGAAATGACGGAAGCGTCGGCGACGTAGGCTGTTTGGAGTAGCAGCCTGGACTATCGGCTTTGTTGTGTGGTGGCGCTGGCTAGCGGCTCCCCCTAACTGATCCCATTTTGGCCTATGCCTGGCTCTGGGCTTTGACTGCCTTATGGCAAGTCGATCAAACGCTGCGCGGACGGGTCCGATTGCGCGAACTCGATTGGCTGCCGATAGTCGTGCTATTGGAGGCCTACAACCTCTCCCGGGGGTTGGCTGACAACGGCGCAACCCCGCACGTAAGCGCGATGATCTCGGCGGATAAGGCTCTTGTGGGCTGGGCGACCGGACACCAGGTGCCGACCGTTTGGTTGCAAGATCACCTCTACCAACAAGGGCACCTGCATTGGTGGGACGTTCTAGCAAGCTGGGTGTACTTCTCGCACTCCGTCGGCTTCGCTGATCTTGGCGACGGTTTTGTGGCTACGTAATCGGCCGGCTTGGCGGCGTTCCTGCGTCGGTACATCGTCCTCACTGTCGCGGGACCTGTTACCTACTTTGTGTACCCAGCAGCATCGCCATGGTGAGCGGCTGAGCCGCAACACGGCGCGCTATTGCCGCCGGTGGCACGTATTTCGAGGAATGGTTGCGACGCCATCGGGCTCCATGGCGCCGGAAACCTCCTCAACGCGGGCCAGCTTGCTTCAAACCCTGTTGCCGCAATGCCGTCCATGCATAGTGCGTTCGCATTACTCGTTGCCGTCTTCATTGGAAGCCGCGTTGGCCGACGGTGGTGGCCGCTCTTGGCGCTTTATCCGGTCGCGATGACCTTTACTCTCCTTTATTGTGGCGAGCACTATCTCATCGATGTGCTTATTGGCTGGCTCTACGTTGGCGCGACACTCGTCTTGGTATCCGTGGCGGAACGCTTGTGGATGCGCGGAGATCGCGTCGCAAGCCGGCAGACGCTGAATCCGACGCGAGTGAGTCTGCCGTCATCGACTCTGAATCAACCAGATTGCGCGCTGCGCCGCAGTCGTTGCCGTGACCGACGGCCGTGCGTGTGCTCGTTGCGCGTGCCATTGGCGTGCCATTAGCCGGGGAGTGCTGGGTACATGGAGGCCACTTGATGCCAGCCTGACCTGCGACTTTGGAGGTCCAGGCAGCGGATCTTGTGCGATTCCCAAGCTGACAGTGAGGGTTCGATTCCCTTCACCCGCTCTCACACGAAAGCCCAGCTCAGGACCACAATCCCGAGCTGGGCTTTTTCGCTGTTCTGTACCGAGCCGATCTTCGGCACGCTTGATGAGGAGGACGAGGCATGACAGGTCGAAGCGACTGGGCACAGCTGCGGAAACGCCGGATGGCGGAGGCGGGAGCTGCTGAAGCGTACGACGCCAGCCGACTCGCCTTCGAGCTTGGCAAGGCAGTACGCGAGCTGCGGGAACGGCGCTCGTGGAGTCAGGCCGAGCTGGCAGCGGCCGCAGCCATGACCCAGTCGGCGGTGGCTCGGTTCGAGGCCGGCGGTACCGTGCCGACCCTCCCCGTGTTGGAGCGGCTCGCGCGGGCGTTGGATGTCGAGTTGGCGGTTGGGTTCACGCCGAAGGCGAACGCGGCCTGACGTGCTGGGCGCGTCCTTGAAGAAATCCGGCGGGCGGTGTCGGATCGGGGCAGAGGTGTTCGTAGAAGGGGTAAGCGGCTGCCCGCAAGGGGCGCCCTGAACCACAGGAGATGATCTTCAGATGCAGTACCTGGTTTCCGTGATCGACGACGGTACCGGCCCGGCCACCGAGACCGAGGACGCCGCCATCGACGCGTTCAACGACCGGCTGCGGGCGGAGGGCCACTGGGTGTTTGCCGGTGGCCTCGGGTCGGCTGATCCGGCCACCGTCGTCGACAACCGGGGTGACGAGGCGGTGTTCACCGACGGGCCTTTCGTGGAGTCGAAGGAGTACCTGGCCGGTTTCTGGATCATGGAGGCCGCCGACCTCGACGTGGTACTGAAGCTTGCCGCCGATGGGTCGAAGGCCTGCAACCGGAAGCTCGAGGTACGGCCGTTCCTGTGAATCTGGTCGATGTCCGGGAGGCGATCACCCAGACCCACCACGACGAGTGGGCGCGGGTGGTCGCCGCCCTGACCAGGCGCTTCGGTGACCTCGACGTCGCTGAGGAGGCGGTGGCCGAGGCGTTCGCGACCGCCGTCGAGCGATGGCCGGCCGACGGCGTACCCCCGAATCCCGGCGCCTGGCTGACGACGACCGCCAACCGCAAGGCCATCGACCGGCTCCGGCGCGAGAACAAGCGCGACGACAAGCACAAGGAGGCTCAGGTGCTGTACGACGGCCCGCCCGAGCCTCTCGGCGTCATCGACGACGACCGGCTCCGGCTGATCTTCACCTGCTGTCACCCGGCGCTGGCGATGGAGGCCCGGATGGCGCTGACGCTGCGGATGGTCGGCGGTCTGACGATGCCGGAGATCGCGCGCGCCTTCCTGCTGCCGGAGGCCACCATGGGGCAAAGGATCACCCGGGCCAAGGCCAAGATCAAGGTGACTCGCATCCCGTACCGGGTACCGTCCGCGGAGGATCTCCCGGCCCGTGTCTCCGGCGTACTCGCCGTCCTGTACCTCCTCTTCAACGAGGGCTACCTGGCGACCGGCCCGGACACCGATCCGGTCCGGAACGACCTGACCGCCGAGGCGATCCGGCTCACCCGCCTGATCCGTGCCCTCCTGCCGGACGATGGTGAGGTGGCCGGGCTACTGGCGTTGATGCTGCTCACCGAGGCGCGCCGCACCGCTCGGGTCTCGGCGAGCGGCGAACTGGTCACCCTCGACGAGCAGGACCGTGGAGCTTGGGACGCGGCGCTGGTCGCCGAGGGTCATCGGCTGGTACGCGAGCGCCTCGCGGCTGCCGCGGCCGGGGTGGCTCCGGGTCGGTACCAGATCCTCGCCGCGATCAACGCCGTACACACCTCCGCCCACGATGTACGCGACACCGACTGGTCGCAGGTCGTGGCCCTCTACGACCAACTCGCCCGCCTCGACCCCTCGCCGATCATCGCCCTCAACCGGGCTATCGCCGTCGCCGAACTGGACGGCCCCGAGGTGGCACTGGCAGCCGTCGACCGCCTTGAGCACAGGTTGACCGGCTACCACGCCTACCACGCGACCCGCGCCGACCTGCTGCGCCGGCTGGGCCGCAGTCAGCAGTCGCGCGCGGCGTACGACAAGGCCATCGAGCTGGCCGGCAACACCGCCGAGACCGCGTACCTGAAACGCCGCCGCGACCAGTTGGGGTAGTACCCAGGCACAGCGGCGCCGGGCAGGTCAGGCCGGCGCGACCGGGAACGGCTACGGCGCCAGTTGGTCGGTGTAGGCGAGCAGGCTCGCCGCGACCGTGTCGAACGGATGGAGGTCGCGTTCGGCTCGGCTCATCACCACCGCACCCTCGCACGCGGACAACAGCAGCGCGGCGGTCGTGTCGGCGGTCGTGGCGCTCATGCCCCACCACGTGCTGCTCGGTCGCGCCGATCGCGGCGATGATCAGCTCGTCCTTGCCGCCAGGGAAGTGGTGGCCGCTCCCGTGGCTGAGAGATATCAGCCGCCAAACCCGGGGCCAGCACAGACTGGTCAGCGTGACGCCCGGGGATTTCCGAGACGCCCGGGCGAGCGGGGCGGATGCTGAGGTGGATGGGTACCCGCGGACTCCGAGGAGTGTCATGAGCACGCCCCACTGCGATCATGCGCTCAGCCACCTCGGCGCTGGTCAGTGGCGCGTCACATCGTGGCCGAGGTCGGTATGAAGACTGCTCCGGCGGCGGGACTGCGCAGGGTACTGGTTCCGCTGGCGTTGGCCCAGTTCATCTGCAGCTTCGCCGGCTCGAACATGAACGTGATGATCAACGACATCAGCCATGACCTGGATACCACTGTGCAGGGCGTGCAGGTCGCGATCACGATCTTCCTGCTGGTCATGGCGGCGTTGATGATCCCCGGCGGCAAACTGACCGACAAGTACGGACGGAAGCGATGCTTCAGGGCCGGCCTCATCCTGTACGGCGTCGGCGCCTTGCTGAGCGCAGCCGCTCCGGGGCTGGGCGTACTCATCCTCGGCAACTCGATCCTGGAAGGCGTCGGCACCGCCCTGCTGATCCCGCCGGTGTACATCCTCACCACGCTTCTCTTCACCGAGGTCACATCGCGCGCTCGGGCGTTCGGCATGATCAGCGCGCTGGGCGGCATCGGTGCCGCGGCCGGTCCACTGCTCGGCGGTCTGATCACCTCGGCGATCAGCTGGCGGGCGGCGTTCGTCTTCCAGGCGCTGATCGTCGCCACGATCCTGGTACTCAGCCGCGGCATAAACGACCCGCTACCGCCGGATCCGACGCGCCCGTTCGACACCGGCGGCGCGATCCTCTCCGCGGTCGGCCTCATCCTCGTGGTCACCGGCATCCTGGCCGCCGACAACAACGGCTGGCTGATGCTCGCGCTCATTCTGGCCGGCGCGGCTGTACTCGCCGTGTTCTTCCGGACGTCGCAGGCCAAGGAGCGCGCCGGCAAGGAACCGCTGCTGTCGATGAAGCTGTTCAAGAACCGGACGTCGAATCTCGGCCTCGTCACGCAGAACGCCCAGTGGCTGGTACTCATGGGAACGTCGTTCGTCGTCTCGGCCTTTCTCCAGGTCGTGCGCGGCTACGACGCCATCCAGACCGGCGTCATCTTCACGGCCACCACGGCGGGCCTGCTGGTCACCTCACTCGCCGCCGAGCGTTTCGCGAAGCGGCGAGCCCAACGAACCCTTGTGGTGGCCGGCTTCGCCACCACCGTCGTCGGGGTCGCCGTACTGCTCGTGATGGTCACCGTCTCGAAGAGCCCGTGGGCGTTCGCGCCCGGACTTCTGTTCATCGGACTGGGGCTCGGCTTCATGCTCACCCCGTCGGTCAACATCGTGCAGTCGAGCTTCGGCGATGACCTCCAGGGCGAGATATCAGGACTGTCCCGGAGCGTCTCCAACCTGGGCTCCAGCCTGGGCGCGGCGATCGCCGGCACCATCCTCGTCGCCGGCATTACCGCCACCCCCGAACGCTCGTACGCGCTCGCCATGGTTGTGCTGGCAGTGGTCGCCCTGGCCGGGCTGGCCGCCGCCCTGTTGCTGCCGCGTACGTTCGCGGCGGCCGACGTTTCCTGAGGCGGAGCCGGGCTGCGGGCACGTCAGCGGCGGTCAGCGGTCGACCGGGCGGGCGAGGTTGCGTTGGGCGAGGAAGCGGGTGTACTCGGTACGGTCGAACGGGTTGCCGTCGGTACGCGGGCGGCGTGGCGGGGTACCCGCGACAGCCCGGTCACCCGCCGGGCTCGACGACCACAGGCCCTCGCCGCCTGCCAGGTGCGGCAGCTGCTGCTGGAAGGCGTAGACCACCCGGGCCGGGATCTCGCCACGGATCTGCCACGAGCCGGCGTGCTCCGTGGTCACGTCGATGCGGGCGGCCAGCTGGGCGAGGTGTCCGGTGACGGTACCCAGGCGGTCGGCGGGTACCGCCAGTTCGAAGTGGTGGCACGGCTCGAAGACCCGGGTACCGGCGATGGCCAGTGCCCGCATCAGTACCAGGGGTGCCAGTCCCCGGAAGTCGCCGGCCGCACTGCCGGGTCGCGCCACGTACCCGCAGTGGGTCAGGGTGACCGTGATGTCGGTGACCGGCCAGCCGTACGCGCCCTGGCTCAGCGCCTGCCGGACGGAGTCCTCGAGGGCCCGGTGGAACGCGAGCGGGAGCGCACCGAGCTCCGCCTCCAACTCGTAGCGCACGCCGACGCCGGGCTCGACGCGTAGCCCGATGGTGGCGAGGAAGTCCCGGCTGATGTACTCGACCGCCGACCCGACCCCGGTCGGGCGCTCCAGGTGCATGATCCGGCTGGGCGCGAAGTTCGCCGCGAGGCCGTACCCGTCGGCCAGGGTGGCCGCGATGACCTCCTTCTGTACCTCGCCGTACAGCAGCACGCTCGTCTCGCCCTCCGGCGTGACCTGGGTGTGGATCAGTGGATCGGTGTCGGCCAGGCTGACCAGGGCCGCGTGCAGGTCCCCGGCGCGGGCCGGATCGGTAGGTGTGACAACGGTTTCCAGGCTCGGCGGGGCAAACAGCGGCTGGCTGTCCAGGCCGTCCGGGGAGCCGAGCTGGTCGCCGATGCGTACGCCGGGCAGGCCGTGCAGCTTGCCGATGTGGCCGGCGGTGAGCGGTACCCCGGGCGGGCTGCCCACCACGGCGAGGCCGGTGACCTGGTCGGGGTAGGCCGCCAGCCGTCCGTCGGCGGCCCGGCGGTGCACGGCGATCCGCTGCCGCTGGCGCAGTTCGCCGCCGTACGAGCGGACGTAGGCGATCTTCTCCGCGCCAGCGCGCTCGATGGCGAACACCCGGGCGCGCAGCTCCGGCTCGGCGGGCGGCGACGGCGGCACCAGCCGGCCGAGGGCGTCGAGCAGTGCGGGGACGCCGGCTCCGGAAAGAGCAGACCCGAAGAACAACGGATGCACGGTACCGGCGGCAGTCAGCTCCCGTAGTGCGGTGGCGAGCTGGCCGGCACTCGGCTTCCGGTCGTCAACGAGCAGGTCGAGCAGGACGTCGTCGTACTGGGCGAGGATCGGTCCCCAGCGCGGCGCCGCCAACGAAGGCGGGTACCCGGTGAATTGGGCCTTCGGGGTGCCGATGTCGCCGACCGTACCCATCGGAATGATTGCCGGGGTGAGCAGCCGGCCGATGTCGGCGAGCAGTTCGGCGTCGCGTGCGCCCCGTCTGTCGATCTTGTTCACGAAGATCAGCGTGGGGAGCCGCAGCGCCCGCAGCGTCTTCATGAGCACGCGGGTGTGTGGCTGCACGCCCTCGACCGCGGACAGCACCAGGACCGCGGCGTCGAGTACCCCCAACGCCCGCTCGACCTCGGCGACGAAGTCGCTGTGTCCCGGGGTGTCGATGAGATTGACCTGGCGGTCGCCGACGGTGAACGCGACCACCGCCGAACGGACGGTGATCCCGCGCCGGCGCTCGATCTCGCCGGTGTCGGTCTGCGTTGTGCCCGAGTCGACGCTGCCCAGCCGGTCGATCACCCCGGTGTCGAAGAGCAGGCGCTCGGTCAGGCTGGTCTTACCCGCGTCGACATGCGCGAGAATGCCGATATTGACGGTCTGCATAGGTGGACGTGTCCTCGAAAGCTCGCATCCGGATGGGCTGAGAGTTTTCGAGTCCTCGCATCGCCGTGCTCCCGTCGTCGCCTACGCCTGTCTCTGCCAGCGTCGCAGGGCGGGTGGGCGCCGGTCCACCGGATTTCGCGTTCTCACCGGGGGTCGGGCGCCCACTGGAGCTGCACGATCGGGCGCGACGGATGCACCCGGACCGGTACCGCCGCACCGGGTACCAACTCGGCCAACTGCGCCTCGGTCAGTGCCGCGCGCTCGTGCAGCGTGCGCGGCGCCGCTCCGGGCAGCGTCACGAGCAGCCGTACGTCAACGTAGCGGCGCTGGTACCACTCGTCGGCGTACGAGCCGGTGGGTCGGGCGGCGACCACCGTGGCCACAGCCGGTACCGCGTGGCGCAGCGCCCGTACCCGGCCGGCCGTGCGCAGCAGTCGCCACAGCGAGAACCCCGCCCAGGCCGCGCCCGCCAGTACCAGCCAGCCCCAGCGCAGCAGCCCGTGCCGGTCCGACCAGAGCACCAGCAGTACGCCGAGCGCCGCCCCGATCAACCCGAGCAGTACCTGGCTGCCGGATTCGAGCCGCTCGGCGGCGTTGTCGTTGAAGCGCCGGAACGCCGTGCGCCTACCGACCATCTGTCCATGATGCGGGCGCCCGGCCGGCTAGCGTTAGCGGCGGAACAGGGTTTGTCGCCGGCCAAACTGGCAGCGTCAGTCCCGGAACGTGACCGGCGTGCAGCCAAACGCGGTACCGGACCGCACATCCGCCCGTGGCGACAACGCGAAAGGAGGTGACGAACGCTCGAATCGCCATGTGAGCATCGGATCCTGCGGCCACACCGTCCAGGGAAACGAGCACCGTCGTGACTATCCCGATGTACCCCAACCAGCAGCCCACGCCCAAACGCAAGCTGCAATCCTGGCAGATCTCCCTGATTGTCGCCGTTGCGGTGGTGCTCACGGTGTGCCTGGGCGCGGGAGTGGTCGGTGCGCTTGGCTCGGGCAAGAAGCGACCATCGACGCCCGGTTCGGCGCAGACCAGCCGATCGGTCACAATCCCGGCGACGACGAGTACCGGCGGTGTCACCCCGACACCGTCCTCCTCGCCGAGCCCCAGCACGACACCCGCGGCGCCGCCGACCAGCGCCGGTCCCGCAAGCGTGCCGACACCCGCCGCGCCGACCAAGACACCCACCAAAGCACCGACGAAAGCGCCGACGAAGGCGCCGACCAAAGCGCCCACGAAGACAGCGACTCCGAAGCCGGACCACACGCACAGCGGCACCGTCACACCGGGCGCGTTCTGTCCGGGCGCCGAGCACAACTGGTACGGCGTCAGTGCCAAGGGAAAGCTGTACCAGTGCCTGGACAACAACGGTTGGCGTTGGGAGCCGGTGGGCTGAGCCAGGTGCTCAGAGGGCGGTGCGGAGGCGGCGCAGGCCCTCGGCGATGTCGGGAAGCGCGATCGCGCCGTAGCCGATGATGTAGCCGGTACGCGGCTCGGCGACCGCGAAGGGGCTGAGCGCGGTGACCGCCACGCCGAGGGTACGGGCGGTGGCGACGGTCTCGTCTACACCGTCCACAGTGGACTCCGGCGCCAGCGCACTGAGGTGCAGTCCGGCCTCGGACGGGATGACCGACAGCTCCGGGAACTCCTTGCCGAGCGTGGTGCTGATCAGTTCGTGCCGGGACAGGTATTCGTTGCGCATCTTGCGGATGTGCCGGCCCAGGTCGCCCTCGTCGATGAAGGTGGCCAGCGCTGCCTGGGTGTCGACGGGGCAGTTCCAGTCGGTGACGTACTTGGCTCGGTGCAGCGCCGGCTGCAGGGCCGGCGGCGCGATGAGGAAGCCGAGCCGGAGGTTGGGCAGCAGAATCTTGGCGAAGGTACCGACGTAGATCACGTGGCCGTGTCGATCCAGGGTGTGCAGCGGCTCGATCGGCCGGCCACTGAACCGGAACTCGCTGTCGTAGTCGTCCTCCACGATCGCCGCGCCGCGCCGCCGGGCCCAGTGCAGCAGCGCCATCCGGCGGCGCAGCGACATCGCCATGCCGAGCGGGAACTGGTGCGAGGGGGTGACGTAGACCAGTTTGGTGTCGTCCGGGATCTGCTCGACCACCAAGCCCTCGGCGTCCACCGGGATCGGGACGATCCTGGCCCCGAGTGCGGTCAAGGCCCAGCGCGGGATCGGCCAGCCGGGGTCCTCCACGGCGACCTTGTCCCCGGGGTTGACGAGTACCTTGGCGACCAGGTCGATCGCCTGCTGGGTACCGCTCGTGACGACCACGTCGTCGGGCTCCGCGCGTACCCCCCGGGAGAGCCCGACGTGCCGGGCGATGGCGGCGCGCAGCGGGGGGTGGCCGGCCGGGTGGGAGTACAGGCGCTGGCCGGCGGCGCTGTAGCGCAGTTCCCGGGAGATCAGCCGGCGCCACCCCTCGTACGGGAAGAGCCGGCTGTCGGGCAGGCCGGCACGGAAGTCGAACTCCGGGCGCTCCAGCGTCATGTCGTACGGCCCGGGGAACTGTTCCCACTGGGCGCGCGGGCGCAGGCCGCCGCCACGCAACCGGGTCGGCGTGCCAGAGGTCTTACCGATGTGGACGGCGACGAAGGTACCGGCACCGACCCGGCCGGCGAGGAAGCCTTCACCGATGAGCCGGTCGTACGCGGAGCTGACTGTGTTGCGTGACACAGCGAGCCGGCGGGCCAGTTCGCGGGTTGGCGGCAGCGACTCACCCGGACGCAGCCGGCCATCCAGGATGGCGGTCCGGACCTGGGCATATATCTGCCCACCCAGATCCTGCCGGCCGTCGAACACGACGTGCAGGTCCATGTCGAAGCATCCTAGATTGGCCCGGAGGAACTCGCCAGCTTTGGACCTTCCATTGGTCCATTCCGGCGCCATACGGTGGCCGCATCCGATAGGACAGCGGACCGGCGGGGGCGTCGGGCGGCGAGCCACGGGCCTAACAGCGTCAGGCCGGCGTCGCGGGCTACCCCCGCGGAACGCGCGCCCCCGCGGGAGTCTCGCGGCGCCGGCCTGATGAGGCCCCGTGGGCACGCGTCCTGGAGGGGAGCGGCGTCCGAACGGGGATGGACGGGTGGCGGTTGGGGGACCGCCACCCGTCCGCGGCGCCGCCGAAATTCCGGGGGTACCGAGGGCCAGCGGCGCCGGCGGTACCCGCTCGAGGGGCGCTGGACAGCCGCCGCTGGCTCTGTCATTCGTGCAGGTGGCGCGGGTACAGTCCTTGCCAATTCCGATGGCCAATCCGGCGGCAGCCGGGTCCGGTGGAGCGAGGGCAACGATGCTCGGGACGATGCAGGACGTACCCCTGTTGGTGAAACGGCTGCTGGAGCACGGTACCGGCTGGCACGGTACCGCCCAGGTGGTGACCGCCGAGCCCGGTGGCCTGCGCACCGCCAGCTTCGCCGAGGTGGGCCGGAACGTGGCCCGGTTGGCACACGCGCTGCGCGGACTGGGCATCGGCGAGGGCGACCGCGTCGGTACCTTCATGTGGAACAACCAGGAGCACGTCGAGGCCTACTACGCCGTACCGTGCATGGGCGCCGTACTGCACCCGCTGAACATCCGGCTCCCCGGCGACCAGGTCACCTTCATCGCCAACCACGCCGAGGACCAGGTCGTCATCGTGGACGGCTCGCTGCTACCACTCTTCGCGGCCGCGCTGAAGGGCATGACCACGGTACGGGCGGTGATCGTCAACGGACCCGGCGACCGGGGCGTACTCGCCGGGTCCGGGGTCGACGTACTCGACTACGCGGAGTTGATCGCCGGCCAGCCGGACAGCTATGAGTGGCCCGAGCTGGACGAGCGCTCGGCGGCGGCGATGTGCTACACGTCGGGTACCACCGGCGACCCGAAGGGCGTGGCCTACACGCACCGCTCGCTCTACCTGCACGCACTCGGTGCCGCCCTGCCGGACACGCTGGCCACCTCGTCCCGGGACCGCACGCTGGTGATCGTGCCGCAGTTCCACGTACTGGCCTGGGGCATCCCGTACACCGCGTTCGTCACCGGTACCACCATGTTGATGCCCGACCGCTTCCTCGCGCCGCAGCCGTTGGCCGCGTTCATCATGGCCGCGAAGCCCAACCGCGGCGCCGGCGTACCCACGGTCTGGCAGGGCCTGCTCAACCTCGCCGACGCCGACCCGTCGATCGACATCTCCTGCATCACCGAGGCGATCGTCGGTGGCTCGGCCTGCCCGCCCTCGCTGATGGAGGGGCTGGAGCAGCGGCACGGACTGAAGCTCATCCACGCCTGGGGGATGACCGAGATGTCGCCGCTCGGTACCGTCGCCCGGCCACCGGCCGGCGTCAGCGCCGAGGACGAGTGGCGCTACCGGCTCACCCAGGGCCGGTTCGTCGCGCCGGTGCAGGCCCGGCTGGTCGGCGTGGACGGCGAGGTCGTACCGAACGATGGAGTTGCGGTCGGCGAGCTGGAGGTACGCGGGCCGTGGATCGCCGCCAGCTACTTCCGGGTGGATGACCCGGACAAGTTCCACGACGGCTGGCTGCGTACCGGCGACATCGGCAACATCACTCCGGACGGCTACCTGACACTCACCGACCGCGCCAAGGACGTGATCAAGTCGGGCGGCGAGTGGATCTCCAGTGTCGAGCTGGAGAACCAGCTCATGTCCCACCCGGACGTGCTGGAGGCGGTCGTGGTCGGGGTACCTGACGACAAGTGGGGCGAACGGCCGCTGGCGGCTGTCGTCATCCGCGAGGGGCACAGCGTCACCGCCACCGACCTGCGCGCCTTCCTCGACGGCCGGGTCGCGCACTGGCAGGTACCCGAGCGCTGGACGTTCATCGCCGAGGTACCCAAGACATCGGTCGGGAAGTTCGACAAGAAGGTGGTCCGCCGGCAGTACGCCGAGGGCGGGATCGACGTGGAGAACGCCTGACCTTCCCGGCGTCGTTACCCGGTGGTAACTTCACCGGGTGAGCGCCTCCACGACGGTACGCATCGCCATCCTCGGCGCCGGCTTCGGTGGCCTGGGCGCGGCGCTGCGCCTCAAACAACGGGGGTACCACGACTTCGTGGTGCTGGAGAAGGCCGACGACCTGGGCGGTACCTGGCGGGACAACTCCTACCCCGGGTGCGCCTGCGACGTACCGTCGCACGTCTACTCCTACTCGTTCCTACCCAACCCGGAGTGGAGCGAGTCGTTCTCCAGCCAGCCGGAGATCTGGGCGTACCTGCGCGACTGCGCCGAGCGTGGCGGACTCACCCCGCACCTGCGCTACGGCCACGAGGTCACCGCGGCGGTCTGGGACAACGACGCGCAGCACTGGCAGATCACCACGACCGGCGGCGACTTCACCGCGCAGGTACTGATCAGTGCCGGCGGGCCACTCAGCGAACCGGCCCTGCCCAAGCTGCCCGGGCTGGAGTCGTTCGCCGGTGTCACTTTCCACTCGGCGCGCTGGAACCACGGGTACGACCTGGCCGGCAAGCGGGTGGCCGTGATCGGGACCGGCGCCTCGGCGATCCAGTTCGTACCGCGGATCCAGCCGGTCGTCGGCCGGCTCACCGTCTTCCAACGCACCGCACCGTGGATCATGGCACGCCGGCAGCGCCGGATCAGGCCGGCCGAGCGGCGGCTGTTCCGCGCTGTCCCGTTCGCGCAACGCTTGGCACGCCTGGGGATCTACTGGGCACGAGAGGGGATGGCGCTGGGCTTCCGGCATCCCCGGGTGATGAAGCTCGCGGAAGCCGGGTGCCGCAAGGAGTTGCGCCGGGCGGTACCCGACCCGGTACTGCGCGCCAAGCTGACGCCGAACTTCACCATGGGCTGCAAGCGGGTACTCGTCAGCAGCGACTACCTGCCCGCGCTGACCCGGTCCAATGTGGACCTGGTGACCGAGCCGATCGTCGAGGTACGCCCGCACGCCGTGGTCACCGCCGACGGAGTCGAGCACGAGGTGGACACGCTCATCTTCGGTACCGGCTTCCACGTCACAGATCCACCGGCAGCGGAGTTCATCCGCGGTCGCGACGGGCGTACCCTCGCCGAGGCCTGGGCCGGCTCGATGCGGGCGTACCTGGGCACCACCGTCGCCGGCTTCCCCAACCTGTTCCTGCTGCTCGGCCCGAACTCGGGGCTGGGCCACAACTCGGTCGTCTTCATGATCGAGGCGGAGCTGGAGCACGTGCTGAAAGCCCTGTCCCACCTGGATTCCCGGCGCCTGCCGATGGAGCCGAGTGCCGAGGCACAGGAGCGGTACACCGCGATGGTGGATCGCAAGATGCGCGGCACCGTCTGGACGGCCGGCGGCTGCGTCAGCTGGTACCTCGACCGTACCGGCCGCAACTCCGCCCTCTGGCCCAGCTACTCCTTCAGCTACCGGCTGCGCGCCCGCCGGTTCCGCGCTGCCGACTACCGAACCGTCCCCGGCCCGCCGACGCCTGTGCAATGAGCGCCGTCAACTATGAGCGGCGCGGTACCGGGCCGGCGCTGGTACTGCTGCACGGGATCGGGCACCGCTGGCAGGCCTGGACGCCGGTACTCGACCTGCTCGCGGCCCGGTACACCGTGTACGCGCTGGACCTGCCCGGCTTCGGCGCCTCGCCGCTGCCCGCGGGTGGGCTGCCGGACGGGATGCGCTCGGCCGTCGACGCGCTGGCCCAGGCACTGACCGAACTGGGCTGGAGCGACCGCACCTGGCCGGGAACAGCCTGGGCGGCGCGCTGGCCCTGGAGTTGGCGGCTGCCGGTCGGGCCGCGTCGGCCACCGTCTTCTCGCCGGCCGGTTTCTACAACCGGTGGCAGGGGCGGTTGGCGCTGGCCAACCTGCGCTCGCTGCGGCTGCTGACCCGGCTGCCGGTTGGCGTGGTACGCCCGGTGCTGACCAGCCGGGCCGGTCGGGCAGCGAGCTTCTGGCTGCTGCTCGGCCACCCCGGCCGGCTTCCGGCCGAGCACGCCCTGGCCGACGCGCTCGCGCTCCGGGACGCGCCCGGTTTCGAGCCGGTCGCGCGACACGCCCGCCGGTACGCCTTTCAGGGCGAGGTGGCGGTACCGGTGACGGTTGCCTGGGGTACCCGGGACCGCATCCTGGTACCCCGGCAGGCCGACCGGGCGCGCCGGCAACTCCCGCACGCCCGCCACGTACCCCTGCCCCGAGCAGGCCACGTCCCGATGTACGACGAGCCGGCGCTCGTCGCCGAACTGATCATGGAAACCGCCGACCGGGCCGGGTAGACCGACCCCTGGAAGTACCTCCCGGGCCGGTACAGACCGCGCCGCTCGGCCAGTTTTGGCTGCCCAGATGGGGTAACTGAGGCCCTTTCCGGGTTCCCGTTACAAAACCGTGACACGCCGGTAAAATGATCACCACACGTGACGAGCGACGCGCTGTTCTGTCCTAGTTTGATACCGGGCGGGGTGACTCGGCTCACGGCAGTGAGTTCAACCACTCGTACAGAGAGTAAATCCGGGGCGAGATTGCTGTTACCGATGAGTAGCAACCGGTCTTGTGAGCCGGGGAGGATCGGTGCACGATCGTCCCCACGCCGCGTCGAAGCCGTCGAGCGCTCGCGTGATCCCCAGAGCTACCAAGCATTCTGTCGCCCGTGGGCGCCGGACCGGCCGGCCATGCGCACGCCGCGGCGACACCCCGTCCGAGGAGGACCCCCGTGAAAGATGCGCAAGGCCAGCTGGTGCAAGGACGCACCAGATGGCGGCGGTTCGCCGCAGTGTTGGCGCCAGCGGCCGTCGCCGCGGGCGCGATCGTATTCGGCATGGCCAACGGTGCGGTCGCCGCCTCGTTCGCCGTCTCCGGCAGCAACTTCAAGGTCTCGGCCGACCAGATCGACGGCACCGGCTTCGTCCAGTACGGCGGCATCGCGATGGCCAACGTCGAGGATCCGCTGACCCACTCGAAGGCGCACCCGGTCGCCGTCGCCGGCATCCCGAGCGCCACCATCACCAACCTCTGCCAGTCGGTCCTGGTACCGCTGCCCGGTGGCGGCAGCATCTCGATGATCCTGACCGCCGGCAAGAACGGCGCAACGGTCAGCGCGACCAACCTGATGTTCGACCTCACCGACCTGTACGCGGACGCCACCTTCACCAACATCACCATCGGTCAGGACGCGTCCACGCTGACCGCGGGCCCGGCCGGTGCCGTCGGCCAGGTCGGTGGCTTCGGCCAGCAGGCCAGCCACATCACCATGACCAACGTCAAGCAGATCGCCTGGTCCGCGAGCGCTGGCACCTTCGTCCTGAACGGGCTCGAGCTGCACGTGAGCCTGGCCGGGAAAGAGTGCTTCCCCACCCCAGCCAGCTAGTCCGGTCCGGGGCCTCACGACCGCCTGGTCGTGGGGCCCCGTGCCGACTGATCGCACCTGATTGACCCCAGTTCAGGAGGATCTCTCGTGACAGCCGCAGCGCAACCGCCGACAACGGCCGGCGCGCCCGTCCGTGCCTGGCGGGCCTTCCGCCGGTGGCGGCACAGCCGGCCGTTCTGGGGTGGCCTGATCACCATCATTTCGGCACTGCTCTACTACTTCAGCGTCCACCTCAACCCGACCGCGTTCACCGTCTCCTTCGGCCAGCAGGGCTTCCTGGCCTGGCTGCTGCCGTTGGTACTGCTGCTGTGTGGCCTGCTCGCCTGGCTCACCCCGGCGCAGCGGATCTTCTACGGCGTGGTCGCCGCGGCCGCCGCCGTCTACGGGCTGATCGCCGTCAACCTCGGTGGCTTCTTCCTCGGCATGCTGGTCGGCATCGTCGGCGGAGCGCTGATCGCGGCCTGGTTGCCGGCCCGGCCGGCGCCCGCGCCAGCGGCCGACGAAGACGGGACAGACGACGGGGGTACCGAGGGCGAGCCGGCCCTGCTCGACGACACTACGGCGGAGCAGCCCGGACTGCCGTTGCGCGACTCGGCGGACGACGAGATCGAGCCGATGGGCGGGCGGCACGCGGTACCCGTGGTGGAGAAGTCGGGTAGCCGCTGGCGGCACGGCGGCCGGGGTACCGCGCTGGTGCTTGTACCGGTGGCACTCGCCGCCGTCGGGCTGCTCGCACTCCAGCACCCGCTGCCCGCGTACGCCGCCCCGGCGAACTGTGCCACGGTCAAGCCGACCGGTACCCCCGCCGCTTCCGCGACCACCGACCACCCGGCGGCGGCCGCTCCCACGCCGACCCCGACGGCCAGCGACGAGCACGGCAACCCGATCGGGGACCTGCTCGGCAACCTGGTCGACGGGGTGAAGAAGCTGCTCGGCGCCGGTGACCCCAGCCCGTCGGCCACCCCCGCCGCCACCCCGACCAGCGCACGGCCCGCCAGCACGGCGCCGAAGACCGGCACGCCGACTCCGAAGACCACCTGCACGCCTCGCTCCGGGGCGGGCAAGCCGTCCGCGTCGCCGAGCGCGGCGGCCGCCAACGCCACCGTGCTCGCCGCCGGCGCCGACCAGCCCTACGTCGCCGGCGTGGCCACCCTGAAGACCGCAACGCTGAAGATGTCGGGGCTTTCCTACGACGGCGTGTACGACCTGCCGACCGTCGGCGGGGGCAGCATCCAGACCCTGAAGTTCTCCATGACTTCGGCCGCGCAGACCCCGTTCGAGCTGGACGTACCCGCAGCCGACGGCCGCCAGATCGTGCAGACCTCGAGCGACCTGGTGATCTCCGGGAAGGTGGAGTTCTACTGCACCCGCTTCGCCGGCTGGCTGCTGGACGCGGTGAAGTTGACCTTCACGCCGGATGCGCCGCCGCCGCTGGTACTGCCGGAGATGACCTTCAACCGGGCCGAGCTCTGGCTGGTGTACGTGCACGCCGACAAGCTGGTCGCGCCGGACTTCGGCAACATCGCCGGTACCTGACGAACGCCGCGACGACACCGGCCCGGACGCGCCCGCGTCCGGGCCGGTGTGTGTACCGATGCTCAGAGGCGGGCCAGCGCCGCCTGCAGCGGGTCGAGCCCGAGCGAGCCCAGGTCGAGGGCGGCCCGGTGGAACGACTTCAGGTCGAAGTCGGCGCCCTTGCGGGCCTTCGCGTCCTCCCGCGCCTGCAGCCAGATCCGCTCGCCGACCTTGTACGACGGCGCCTGGCCGGCCCAGCCGAGGTAGCGGTTCACCTCGAAGCGCAGGTTCTCGTCCGGGATCCGGCAGTGCGCCCGCATGAAGTCGTACCCCAGCTCCGGGGTGAACTTCTCGCCCGGGTGGAAGCCGAACGGGTTGTCCTTCGGGATCTCCAGCTCCAGGTGCATGCCGATGTCCACGACCACCCGGGCGGCCCGGAGCGCCTGCCCGTCGAGCATGCCCAGCTTGTCACCCGGGTCCTGCAGGTAGCCCAGCTCGTCCATCAGGTTCTCGGCGTAGAGCGCCCAGCCCTCGCCGTGCCCGGATACCCAGCACAGCAGCCGCTGCCAGCGGTTGAGCAGCTCGGCGCGGACCGCGGTTTGGGCGACCTGCAGGTGATGGCCGGGTACCCCCTCGTGGTAGACGGTGGTGACCTCACGCCAGGTGGAGAACGACTCGATGCCCTGCGGTACGGCCCACCACATCCGGCCTGGCCGGGTGAAGTCCTCGCTCGGGCCGGAGTAGTAGATCCCGCCGTCGGAGGTGGGGGCGAGGCAGGCCTCGATGCGGCGTACCTGCTCGGGGATGTCGAAGTGGGTGCCGTTGAGCTCGGCGATGGTCTTGTCGGCCAGCGCCTGCATCCAGTCGCGGAACGCCTCCTTGCCGGCGATGTTGCGGGCCGGGTCGGCGTCGAGCGCGGCGACGGCGTCATCCACCGAGCCACCGGGCACGATCTTGTCGGAGACCGCGCGCATCTCGGATTCGAGCCGGGCCAGCTCCTCGAAGCCCCACGCGTACGTCTCGTCCAGGTCCACCTGCGCGCCGAGGAAGTACTGCGAGGCCAGGGCGTACCGCTCGCGCCCGACCGCCTGCTTGTCCCGGCCCCGGGGAGCCATCTCCTCGCGCAGGAAGGTACCGAACTCGGCGGTCGCCGCGCGCGCCACCTCGGCGCCCCGGGCCAGGTCGGCCTTGAGCGAGTCGGGCAGCCCACCGGTCGCCTCGACCCGCTCGACCAGGCCGGGGTAGAAGTTGTCGCCCTCCGGATCGGTCCAGATGTCGCACTGCTTGGCGACCTCGATCATCTGGTACCGCGCGCTGACGTGCCCGGCGTCGGCGGCACCGAGCAGGGTGCGCCGGTAGTCGGCGAGCGCGTGCGGGATGGCCGCCAGCCGCTTGGCGACGTTGCCGGCCGCCTGCTCACCCTCCAGGGGCATCAGGTCGAAGGCGCTGCGTACCGCGTGCAGCGCGCTCGCGATGACGTTGAGTTCGCTGGTCACCTCGCCGGCGTCGTAGCGCGCGAGCGCCAGCCCGAGCCGCTCCTGCATCGCTTCCTTGGCGACCCGCTCCCGCTCGTCCGCCGGTACGACGGTGGCGAGCTCGGCGAGGGTACGCCGGTCGAGGTCGGCAAGGGTGGCGAAGCCCTCGGGTGACAGGTCAGTTAGTTTGTCGTCAA
The DNA here is from genome assembly GCA_963850915.1 of uncultured Actinomycetota bacterium. GTDB lineage: Bacteria > Actinomycetota > Actinomycetes > Mycobacteriales > Micromonosporaceae > CAVTWH01. The sequence continues at coordinate 813,444 of CAWKND010000010.1, read as the reverse complement.
ATCCGCTGATGCCGACAAAGGTGGCCCCGTTGGGTTCCAGGGCGGCCCACTCGTCGACGTAGCTGTTGGCGAGGTCGTCGATTCCCACCAGCCGACCCTACGTGACCAGTACCCCCGCCGGGCGCCCGAACCGACGCCGCGCGGGGCCGGCCGAGGGTCGCCGCCCGCCGCCTGTCTGCCGGCGCCAGGTCCGCCCGCTCGCCGTGAGGTCCGCCCGCTCGCCGTGAGGTCCGCCCGCTCGCCGTGAGGTCCGCCCGCTCGCCGTGAGGTCCGCCCGCTCGCCGTGAGGTCCGAAATCCGCGCGACATTGTCGTACCCGTGGGCAAGGCTGGCCTGGTGAGCGATCGAGTACCGCGCCGCTGGCTGCCGGCCTACCTGGCCCTCGCGGTGATCTGGGGCTGCAGCTTCCTGTTCATCGGGGTCGGCGTCAGCCAGCTGCACCCGGCCTACGTCACGCTGGCCCGGCTCGCTATCGGTGCGCTCACCCTGCTGATCATCTGCGCGGTCACCCGCACCGGGCTGCCCCGGGATCCGCGACTGTGGGCACACCTGTTCGTGGTGGCCATCGTGATGAACGTGCTCCCGTTCACCCTGTTCGGCTTCGGTGAGCAGCGCGTCTCCTCGGTACTCGCCGGCATCTGGAACGCCACCACACCACTGGTCACCCTGCTGGTCCTGCTGGCGATCTACCCGCAGGAGCGGCCCACCCGGCAACGGGTGGCCGGGCTCTTCGTGGGCTTCGCCGGGGTACTGGTGGTGCTCGGGGTGTGGCAGGGGATCGGCGGCGCGGCGCTCACCGGGCAGCTCATGTGCTTCGCCGCGGCCGCGTGCTACGGCGTGGGCCTGCCCTACATCCGCCGCTTCGTGGCCGGGCGCCCCGAGTCCGGGGTGGCCATCGTCGCCGCCCAGCTACTCATCGCCACCGCGCAGATGGCGATCATCGCGCCGCTGCTCGCCGGTGCGCCGACGGACGTACGCACGCTGCACCTCAACGTGATCCTGGCGGTAACGGCGCTGGGCGCGCTGGGCAGCGGGGTCGCGTTCGTCCTGAACTACCGGGTGATCCGGCTGGCCGGCGCGACCACCTCCGCCTCGGTCACCTACCTCATGCCGGTGGTGGCCATCGCGGCCGGCGTACTCGTCCGGCACGAGACGCTCAACTGGTACGAGCCGGTCGGCGCGCTGGTCATCCTGCTCGGCGTGGCCGTCTCCCAGGGCGTCCTGCAGCGCCGCCGGCCGGCCAAGCGGTCCTCGCCGGGTTTCTTCGGGGCTGCCGACGGGAGGGCCGCTGGGCAGGAGTTTGCCTTCATACCTGTCGCGGCTGGCCGGGTAGTTGGCGAAGCCCCAGATGCTGGTGGAGCCGCCGAAGATCACTGAGTCCCTTGAGCGGTCAGCCGACTGCGTACGCCGCGAAGATCCCCTCGTTGACCTCGAAGCCGCCGGTGGAGAAGACCGCGACCGTATCGCTCGCCGTCTCCAGCCTGCCGGGTAGCTTGGCGATCGCCACCGCGCCGGCCGCGTCCATAGCCGCCGCGTACTGCGGCTCGTTCGTGGCGTCGTCGCAGTAGAGCAGTTGCCCCCAGACCTGCACCCGGTCGCACCGTTGGCTGTTCGGCACGGCGGTCACCGTGGCCGAGTCGCCGCCGCGGGTGATGACGACCGCGTTGGGCGAGGCGATGCCGGCGCTGTTGTCGTGACAGGCGAAGACCGCCTCGGTACGCCCGCAGCCGCTCAACGTGTCCGGGGTGGTCCCCAGCTCGCGGCCGGTCGCCGCGTCCACGATCGCGGTACCGGGCTTGCGCTCCACCACCACCGTGTCCCCTCCGGCGAAGACGAGCCTGCTGTACGGGTACCGGTCGGCCAGGTTCCAGCGCAGGGTGCCGGTACGCAGGTCGACGGCAGACAGTGTGGCGGGCGTATTGACGTCCTCCTGTGCCGGCAGCGTCGGCCGGGTCACCAGCAGCAGGTTGCCGTCGACGGCCTCCGGGGAGATCCCGGTCGCGCTCCACAGTTGCTGGCGCGTGCCCGTGTCGTAGGCGATCACCTTGGTGGCGACGGTGCCGGCTGAGACGGCGTTGGTGAGGATGTAGACCAGCACCGTACCGGCGGCGGCCGGCCCGAGGATCATGACGTCCAGCCGGGTCCACGGGCAGGTGCAGCGGCTGGCGTGCTGCACCGGGATGCGCCAGCGCAGGCTGCCGTCCCGGCCGGACAGGCCGACGATGCCCTCCTCGTAGTTGTTGCCTGACAGCTTGCGCTTGAACGTGGTGACCAGCGTCCAGTCGCCGGCCGGATCGCCGAGTACCCGCGCGGACTGGAGGAAGTCGAAGGTGGAGCCGCCGGCACCGGGGATCGTGTCGTCCGAGGTCGCCGACCAGCGCATCGCACCGGTCTTCGCGTCGCTGACCACGATCCGGTCGGTACCCCGGTGCCCGGGTTCGTAGCCGGTGGTCAGCAGCGCGTCCCCGACCAGCAGGAGTTGGGCCAGGTCGGTGACTGGTACCAGCGGCTGCCCGTCCGTGTAGTCCTTGAGGACCTTGTCCGTCCACAGTGGAGTAGAACTGAGCCGCGGGGGTACCACCGTCGAGGTTGGCGGGGTCGACGGGCCAGTCAGCGACGGCGCGGCCGACCGGTGCGCGGCCACCGGCTGCGGCGTGCACGCCGCAAGCGCCACTGCGGCGGCCAGCGCCAGCACCACCGAGCCGATCCGCATCATCACGCCGCCCCTCATCAGCACGCCGGACGAGAGCGTAGCGCCCCGCCGGCAGCGGCTTGGTCCCTCCTTGGACTGGCGGGGCTCGAACCCGCTGCCGAGTTGGTCGATGAAGAACCGTGGCAGTCATGTATGACGTCCGGGTGATCTTTAGGTCTCACGGCTTCGGTAGGCGGTTGAGGATCCGAAGCCACAGCGGGTTCCCGCGCCGTGCGGTCTGGGTCTCCGCCTGTCGGGATGCGTCGACCGCGGCGAAGCCGTAGTCGCGCATCCGCAGCTCGTACCTGCCGATCGCCGTCACAACATCGGTGTCCCCGTCGGTCAGCGCTGCGTACAGGTTCGCCGCGTCCAGCAGCGCCGTGTTGGCGCCGGAGCCACGGGCCGGGCTCATCGCATGGATGGCGTCACCGAGCAGGGTCACCCGGCTCGGCGTCCACGCCGGGACACGTACGCTGCTGCGGACTCGGATGAAGAAGGTCTCGTCGACCGCCGCCATGGCCAGCATCGCGCGCAGGTCAGGGTGCCACGACCGGATCGCCTCGCATGCCACGGCGTGCAGCGCTGCGGCATCCATTCCGGACAGCTTCGCGTCCGCCGCCGGGAATCGGTCGTGCTGGGCAGACACGCCCCACATGGCGTAGTCGCGCGCGGGGCTCAGCCGTACGCCTGGTGCGACCTCAGCTGCCGCCTCTGCGGGTGGCCGCCGAAATTCGACGAGCCCGGCGGCCAGGCCGACGTGCCCGCCGACGATCGCGGTGAACCCGTCGCGCATTGCCGCTGGGACGACGCTTCGCGCCGCGTCGTCGAGCAACGTCTTGCCGTAGATGACGCGTGAGCCGGTATCCACGATCGACGCATCGGGCAGCAGCGTGCGGCGGACTGCAGACCCCACACCGTCCGCGCCTACCAGAACGCCGGCCCGCTCGGTGGAACCAGCTACGAAACGCAGTGTCACACCGTGCGCGTCCTGCTCATACCCCGCCAGTTCGCGGCCGAAATGGATTCGGTCGTCGAGTCCGGCGGCGAGGATCTCACGCAGCGTCCCACGGTCGGCCGACGTGCTCAGTACCGCCGGGTCCTCGGCGTCACGATCCGGATTCCCATGCACCTCGTGCAGGACACGCAGTTGATCGGAGAGGACGGTGAACTTCGTTCCCGGCCGGCCCGTCGTGGCGAGGAACAGCCGAAACAGCTGCGGCGGCAGGCACTTCTGCAGCGACAGGCCGGCCCGCGCGTCCATGTGCAGCCGGTAGCCCTGTCGGCGAACCCCAAGCTCGACATCCCGTTCGTAGACCTGGACATCGACACCGGCCCGCACGAGCCCCTGCGCCAGGCACAACCCGCCAAGGCCGGCGCCGGCCACCGCCACTCGCAAATCCTTTATCAACCGTGCCCGCCTTCGTCCGCAGCATCCCGCCGAGCGCTCGCAGCGAGCATCGTCGCCAGCCCCAACCACCCTCGCGGTCGGCCGCCCGACCGTGCGGCGCCACCCAACTGCCGGATCTAGTGCCTCAACCTCGGATGGCAGACCCCGCCTGCAGCTCGAAGCCACAATATCCACCGTGGTCACGTGCACGCCCTGTGCGCGGTCCCGACCGATCTGCCGCTGGAAGGGAGCGAGCCGGAGCTGTGGCCGTCAGGAGCCGTGCGCGGCGGTCCACTCCAGTAGCCGCTGCGCGCTCCAGGTATTCACGATCCGGTCCACCGGTACCCCGCAGCGGGCCGCCCGTTCGCAGCCGTTGGGGAGCCAGTCCAGCTGTCCGGGGGCGTGCGCGTCGGTGTCGACGGTGAACCGGCAGCCGGCCTCGACCGCGAGCATCAACAGTCGCTTCGGCGGGTCCAGCCGGTCCGGCCGGCAGTTGATCTCCACCGCCTTGTCGTGCTCGGCGCACGCGGCGAAGACAGCGGGCGCGTCAAACGCGCTCGGCGGCCGGGTACCCGACCGCCGGTGCGCCCGGTCGCCACCGCCCTCCTTGCCACCGCCCACTTTGCTGCCGCTCTCCTTGCTACCGGTGGAGAGCTTGCGGCCGGTGCAGTGGCCGAGGATGTCGACGTGCGGATTGGCGACGGCGGCCAGCATCCGCTTCGTCATCCGGGCCGACTCGTCCTTCAGTCCACTGTGGACGGAGGCGACCACCACGTCGAGCCGGGCCAGCAGTTCGTCCTCCTGGTCGAGTGCGCCGTCGGCGAGGATGTCCACCTCGATGCCGGTGAGGATGCGGAAGCCGGCGGGGAGCCCCGCGTTGATCTCGGCCACCCGGTCGAGTTGCCGGCGCAGCCGGGCCGGGGAGAGCCCGTTCGCCACCGTGAGCCGGGGCGAGTGGTCGGTGACGACCAGGTACTCGTGGCCGAGCCGGACCGCGCCCAGCGCCATCTCCTCGATCGGCGAGCCGCCGTCGGACCAGTCGGAGTGCGAGTGGCAGTCGCCCTTGAGTGCGCCGCGGATCCGGCCGGCCTCGTCGTCGAGGTCGACTCCGGCGGTCGCGTCGAGGCGGCGCAGGTAGACCGGCTCCTCGCCGGCGAGCGACTCGACAACACAGCGCGCGGTCACCTCGCCGACCCCGCTGAGCTGGGTGAGGGTACCGTCGGCGGCCCGCCGGAGCACCTCCTCGGTGGGGAGTGCGGCGAGTGCGTTGGCGGCCGACCGGAACGCTTTGACGCGGTAGCTCGCCTCGTTGGCGCGCTCCAGCCGGAAGGCGATCTCACGCAGGTCGGCGACCGCGTCCCGGGGCTCACTCACCGCTGGCCCACCGAGTGCGCCAGTCGGGCTGCCGCCTCGTCCGGGTCGGGCACCTCCAGGACCAGGGAGGAGTACGCGGCGTCGGGCTGGCACGCGATCACCAGTACCCGGCTGGCCTTGCGTACGTCCCAGAAGCTGCGCTCCGCGCCCAGCCCGTACGAGCCGGCGGTGATCACGCCCGGGATGTACGAGCCGGGGAACCGCAGTACCGGCCGGGACACCTCATCCCGCCCGACCACTCGTACCGAACGGATCTGGGCCAGCGGCAGTCGGATCGGCCCGTGCAGGCAGAGCAGCCGGTCGGCGGCACCCAGCCCGATGACCAGTACCCCGCCGTCGAGTTCGAAGCTCACCCGGGCCGGTGCCAGGAACGCGGCTCCGACCAGGCCCAGCACGAGCGCGACGACGATCACGACGAGCAGTACGGCCCAGATCGGCATGGCCCCGAATCTACCCGTGGCCGGCCGCGTGCGCGCTCCGGCCGGCCGCGAACCGGAGGGCGGAGGGCGGAGGGCGGAGGGCGGAGGGCGTAGCTTGGCGGCCATGCGCACGATCGACTGGGTGGACGGGGCGGTCGAGATCATCGACCAGACCGCGCTGCCGGACACGCTGCGGGTACTGCGGCTGGGCACGGTGGCGGAGCTGGTCGACGCGGTACGCCGGTTGGCGGTACGGGGCGCGCCGGCACTCGGGGTGGCAGGCGGGTACGGGGTGGCGCTGGCGGTACGCGAGTACCCGGGCGACGACGCGGCCCGGGACGCGGCGATCCGCGCGGTGGCCAGTGCCCGGCCGACGGCGGTGAACCTGGCGCGCGGCGTCGAACTGGTGGCGGGTGAGCTGTCCGGGGGCTTCCCGGCCGTACTCGCCGCCGCCGACCGGCTGCGCGACGACGAGATCGAGTGCTCCGCGCGGCAGGCCGTACTCGGCGCCGACCTGGTCACCGACGTGTGCGGCGAACGCCCGACGCTGTTGACGCACTGCAATACCGGGGCGCTCGCGGCAGTCCTCGGCGGTACCGCCCTGGGCGTGGTCGCAGAACTGCACCGCCGCGGCCGGCTGGCCGGGGTGATCGCGAGCGAGACCCGGCCGCTGCTGCAGGGCGCCCGGCTCACCGCCTGGGAGCTGGGGCAGCTGGGCATCCCGTACCGGCTCGCGGTGGATGGTGCCGGCCCGTTCCTGATGGCGCGCGGGCAGGTGGACGCGGTGATCCTGGGCGCCGACCGGATCTGCGCGAACGGTGACGTGGTGAACAAGGTGGGCAGCTACGCGCACGCGCTGGGCGCCCGCCGGGCCGGTATCCCGTTCCTGGTGGTCGCGCCCGAGTCCACAGTGGACGGTACGACGCCGAGCGGCGATCGGGTGGAGATCGAGGACCGCGGCGCGGCCGAGGTGGTCGCCGGCAACCGGGCGCCGGCCGGCGCGGACGCGATCAACCCGGCCTTCGATGTGACCCCGCACGACCTGGTCACCGCGATCGTCACCGACCGCCGGGTGATCCGCCTCGACCGCGGCGAGCTGCTCTGACTCCACCCGCCCACGCGGGCGGTGCGGGTCAGGCGATCGGTCGGGCGGCGGTGACGGTACGCAGGTCGGCACCGATCGCGGTCACCCAGCCGCCGGCCCGGCCGAGGCGGAGCAGCACCTCGGGGTCGGCCGGCAGTTCGGCCGGCTCGCTGGCCGTCGCGGGCCAGTTGGACCGGGCGGTGGTACCGGCGGCCAGCCACTCCCGCAGCGCCACGATCGGCTCCGGGCTCTCCAGCGCCGCCAGCGCGGCGCCCAGGTCGATGAGTACGTCGTCCAGCGCCCCGCGTACCGCCTCGGCGTTGCCCCCGCACATGGCCGCGATCAGCTCCGGCGGACTGGCCGCCACCCGGGTACCGTCCCGGAACGAGCCGGCCGCCAGAGTCAACGCGAGTGGGTCCCCGGCTGCCTGCGCGGCGAGTGCCACGGCGACCAGGTGCGGTACGTGGGAGATGCGGGCCACCGCGCGATCGTGCTCGGCCGCCGTGGTCGGTACCACCCGGGCGCCCAGCGCCGTCACCAGGCCGGCCAGGGTCAGCCAGTCGCCGATGTCGGTCTCCGCAGGCTCCAGGCAGAGCACCCAGGCGCAGCCGGTGAACAGCTCGGGGTCGGCGGAGGCGAAGCCGGCGGTCTCCCGCCCGGCCATCGGGTGCCCGCCGACGAACCCGGCGAGCCGGCCGAACCGGTGTGCCCGGGCGGCGACCATGTCGCGTACCGCCGACTTCACCGAGGTCACGTCGGTGACCAGGCCGGAGTAGCCGGACTTGGCAAGTTCGTCGAGCACGCTGCCGACGGCGCCCAGCGGAGTGGCACAGACGACCAGGTCGGTACCGACGACGGTGTCCTGCAGCGTGCCGGCGATCTGCCAGCGGCCGGTGGCGGAGGCCCGCGCGGAGGCGGTACGCGCCATCGCGCGAGTGGCCGGGTCGGCGTCGTACCCGAAAACGCTGTGTCCCCGGGCGGCCAGCGCGCGCAGCACCGAGCCGCCGATGAGGCCGAGCCCGATCACCGCGATCCGCACGGTGAACACCTTCCCACACCGCTCCGGGCCGGCCGGTGGAGCGGGCCCCGAGTGTGCGGCGGCGGCCGTACGGATGAGGGTGGCCGGGTCGGGTGGGCGATGTTCGCGGGCGACCCGCGTCCCGCCCGGAGGCCGACCCGTTGGGTCTACAGCGACGGTCATTACATGCGAATCGAGTTGAAGGTGCGGTACGTGCAGATGGGTAGGTTTTCCGAGTCCCGCCGTGGTCGCTGGCCACTGCGGCTGGGTGCACTGGCGGTCGCCGCCGTGGTGGCGGCCGGCCTGAGCGGCGTCGCCCATGCCGACCCGAGCACCGTCTCCGCGACCGCGGACCCGTACTTCGGCTTCGACAGTGACGTGAACGCCGTCGCGTACCTGGGTAACACGGTGTACGCCGGCGGGATCTTCGCCAACGCGCAGCGCAACGGCAAGCTGACCCCGCGGGCCGGACTGGCCGCGCAGGACGCCACGACCGGCGTGCTGCTGCCGTGGGCGCCGGTCGCCGACGGCCCGGTGAACGCGCTGGTACCCGATCCGGCCACCAACACCGTCTATATCGCCGGTACCTTCACGCACGTCAACGGGGTTGCCCGGGACGGCATCGCCCAGCTGGACGCCACCACCGGGGCGCTCACCGCGTTCACGCACACCATCAGCGGTACCCCCCGCGCGCTGGCCCTCGCGGCCGGCCGGCTCTACCTCGGTGGCTCGATCACCAAGGTGGACGGGGTGAGCGTCGGCAACGTGGCCGCGTTCACGCTCGCCACCGGTGCCCGGGACGCCGGCTTCACCGCCTCCGTCGACGCGCAGGTACTGGCGTTCGGGTACGACGCCACCAACAGTCGGCTCTACCTCGGCGGCAAGTTCCACAAGATCAACGGCAAGTCCGGAACGAACAAGCTCGGCGCGGTGAACCCGGCAACCGGAGCGGTGCTCACCGCCTTCAAATCCAAGGTCACCGTGGAGGTACGCGGCATCGACATCGGCCCGGGCGCGGTGTACGCGGCGCTCGGCGGCGCCGGTGGTCGGGCGGTGGCGTACAGCCTCACCGGCGCGGTGCTGTGGCAGGAGACCACCGACGGCGACACCCAGGCGGTGGCGTACCTCAACGGTGTGGTCTACGTGGGCGGCCACTTCGACAACGCTTGTACGACACCGCTCGTTGCCGCGGTCGGTGGGGCCTGCGTGGACGGTTCGATCAGCCGGGTCAAGTTCCTGGCGGTGGACGCCACGGCCGGTACCCTGCTCGGCTGGGATCCGCACTCCAGCGGGGTACACGGCGTGCTCGACTACGCCGTCAGCCCCACGCTGGGCAAGGTCGCCGCGGGTGGCGAGTTCAGCACCATCGGCGGGATCTACCGCAAGAAGTTCGCCCAGTTCTCATCCTGAGCACGGCAGCCTCTTCCTGAGCACCCAGCCTCCGCGAGCACGCACCCCGGGGCGGTATCGCGACCGCGGTACCGCCCCGCCGGCTGTGCGGGTGCGGAATACTGGAGGCGATGACCGACCCGATCGCCAGCCCGTGGGCGGCCCCGGACAACCCGGGTGCCGCGGTTCCCGTACGCCCGGCGACCTTCCCAGGCTCGGCGTCCCCGGGTTCGCGACCGCCGGGCGCGGCGTCGGTGGGTGCCGGCGGCCCGATGGGTAGTGGCCCGCTGACCGGCGGTCCGATGGGTGGGGGTCCGATGGGCGGCGGCCGACACGCCGCCCCGGTGACCAGCGCCGCCGCACGGATGGGTGCGCTGCCGGCGCTGCCGACCTACCCCGGCCCGCCGCCCTACCGCGGCCCAGCCCCCGGCCCGGGACAGTTCCAGACCCGGCAGGGACAAGTCCCCGGGTACCGGCCGAGCGGGCTCTTCCCCACTCCACCCCGCCCCACCTACCGCGAGGCATACCCGGCCAGTACCGGCGCCGTTGCCATCGGAGTACTCGCCGGCACCGTGTGGATGGCGCTGCTCGGCGTCCTCGGTACCACGGCCCGGTCCTATGTGTGGTGGACCATCGTGGCCGGCCTGCTCGGCTGGGCGGCATCCCTCACGCTGGCCCGGCTGGGCGATCGTGGGGTGGCTGCCGGAGTGGCGATGGCGTGTGCGATCGGGGTCACAGTCAGCTTCATCGTGGTCACCGCACACTGGGTCGGCGGTCACTGGCTGCTGTGGTGACGTAACGGGCCGTGTGTTAACACAGGGGAACTTGACTTCCCCGACGGGCGTGGGCACCCTCAAATCCATGGCGTACGCCCTGCAGTTGCCGGACCCCGACCGTCGACGTCGACGCCTCCAACTGCTCGCTGAATTCTCCGATGCGCGGGCTCTCCGCGAGCGGCTCAGCCAGCGCGCGGTCGCCGCCGGGCAGGTTCGGGCACTGCTCGCCACCCGGCGACGCAGCGCCAGCCAGACACCCGAGTCCGTCTGACGATCGGCCGACCGGGCGCCGGGTGCGGTGGCCGGCACGCCGATCCCCGCACGCCAACCGCCCGCACGCTGACCCGCCGCACGTCGACTGGCCGCACCAACTGCCGGTACTGATCGTTCATATCTTCGGTTGCGCTCTCGCTCTCACCTGTTTCGACCGGGGGTACCGTGTCCTACTTCGCCGCCGCGGTGGTCCGCGGATCTGACGGTTGGGCCGCGTCCGAGCTGGACCTGTCCGGCGCGGCCGACATCGACGAGGTTGCCGACCGGCTGCGTGAGGCCGAGCCGGACGCCGAGCTGTCCCTGCTGTTCGTCGAGTCCGACGACACCTACCTGGTGATCCTGCGCCTGGACAAGGGCGAGGACCTGCGGATCTTCGGCTCCGACTCGGCCTTCGCCGACGAGTCCCGACTCGGCGCGCTGCTCCTGGGCGACATCGGGGAGCCGGCGCTGGAGATCGACGCCCTGACGGCCGTACCGGCCGCGGACCCGGATGCCGATGCCGAGGAGCCGCCCGTCGCCGAGGCTGATGCCGACCCGGTCGGCGACGCCGATCTGCTGGCCGACCTCGGCGTCTCCGCCAGCAAGCTGCTCGCCCTCTGCGCACACGAGGGCATGCTGCCGGCCGACGTCACCTCCGAGCTGTGCCAGGCGATCGGCTGCGGCGACGAGCTGGAGGAGTTGCGCGAGGCGTGAACGCCCGCCACGACGCCTGGATGGGGCGCGCCCTCTCTATCGCCGGCAACACCCGGGACAGCGCGGACGTACCGGTCGGCGCGGTGCTCTACGACCCGGCGGGCGTCGAGGTCGCGGAGGGCTGGAACCAGCGGGAGGCGCGGGCCGACCCGACCGCGCACGCCGAGATACTCGCGCTGCGCGCCGGGGCGGCCGCTGCCGGTCGCTGGCGGCTGGACGGGTACACGCTGGTGGTGACGCTGGAGCCGTGCACGATGTGCGCCGGGGCGCTGGTACTGGCCCGGATCGGCACGGTGGTCTTCGGCGCCTGGGAGCCGAAGACCGGCGCGGTCGGATCGCTCTGGGACGTGGTCCGCGACCGGCGGCTCAACCACCGACCCGAGGTCTATTCCGGGGTACGCGAAGCCGAGTGCGCCCAGCTTCTCCTCGACTTCTTCGGCCCACAGCGCTAACCAGCACCGCGGGCCGAAGAGTGGACCGAAGAACAGTCGGGCCTACTTGGTCTTGGTGATGGCGCTCGCGGTGACCGAGCCGTCCGAGCCGGTCTGCCCGGTGACGGTGACCGAGCTACCCGCAGTCAACGCGCTCAACGTGCTCGCCGCCGAGACGGTGGTGGTGGTACCGGTCTTCACAACGACCACGGTGCCGTCACTGGTCACCACGTAGACGGTGGTCCCGTCGACCAGCTTCACCGTGCCGGTGATCGGCGTACCCGCGCCGGTACCCCGACCGGTGAACCCGGCCGCACCGGAGGCGCCGACGCCGCCCGGGAAGGCGCCGGTACCCCGCGCGTTGGCCAGGTTGGCGAACGGGTTGGACGAGGTGGGGGTACCCCAGTGCTTCTGCGACAGGGAGCCGCCCACGAAGCCCGCGACCAGCAGCAGCGCGCCGGCGAGTACCACGGTGACTTTTGTGATCTTGGGTCGGGGCGCCCGCGACTCCAGCTGCTCGCCGAGGTCGTCGTCGAACGGGTCCTGATCGAGGTCGACACCGTCGACCGTCACCTCGGGCGACAGCCCGGGGAGCACCCCGTCGGCTTCGGTGTCGGCGTCCCGGTCGACCCGGTCAAGGGCGGTGGTGTCGTGGTCCGGGTCGGCATCCGCCAGGTACCGGGCGTCGTCGTCCGCCGTCAGCGTCGAGTACTCGCCGGTGGCGTCGTCGTTGCTGTGCCGTGCGTTCACAGTGCCCTCCCGCATGTGCGCTGCCTCCCGGCTCGAACCGTTCTCCTGGACCGGGCGTGCCCACAGCGGCGTGCCCTCCTGGCTGGGATTACTCATAGCGCAGTGCCTCGATCGGTCGGAGCGAAGCCGCCCGGCTCGCCGGGTAGCTGCCGAAGAACAGTCCGATGGCGACCGAGACGCCCAGGGCCAGCGCCACCGAGGTGGGTACGATCGCGGGTTTGATGCCGGCGATGGTGAAGAAGCTGCCGACGAACGCGGCGGCCACCCCGAGTAACCCGCCGATGATGCTCAGTACCGTCGCCTCCACCAGGAACTGCGTGAGAACGGTCCGCTTGGGCGCGCCGAGCGCCTTGCGGATGCCGATCTCCCGGGTCCGTTCGGTGACCGTGACCATCATGATGTTGGTGATCCCGATCCCGCCGACCAGCAGGCTGATCGCGGCCACCGCACCGAGCAGCACGGTGAAGGTCTTCGCCGTGTCCTGTGCGGTGGAGAGCAGCTGGGCCGCGTTCTGTACCCGGAACGGCTCGTTGGCGGTGTTGGTGACCCGCAGCTTCTCGTTGAGTACCTGGGTCACCTCGGCCTGCGCCAGGTCCACCGACTTGGCATCCGTGGCGGCCACGATGATCTGGTTCAGCGACCCGTACCCGGTGAGCGTGGCGCGCACGGCGGTGACCGGGGCGATGGCTACCGCGTTCGGGTCGGCGAAGCCGGTGCTGTCCTTGGGGGAGAGCACCCCGATCACGGTGAACAGCGCGCCGTTCACGGTGATCTGCTTGTCGATCGGGTCCACCGTGTCGAACAGGTCGCTCGCCGTGCTGGAGCCGAGGAGTACGACCTTGCGGCCGGAGTCCACGTCGGAGTCGGTGAACGCCGAGCCCTTGGCCACCGAGTACGTCTCCACCTTCAGGTACGCCGGGTTGGTACCGACGAACGAGGAGATGGTGACGCTGCTCTGGCCGTACACCGCCGTCTGCGAGGTGGTGACCACGGGGGAGACGCTGGCCACGTGCGGGGCGGCCTGCTTGTCCTGCAGCGCGGTCACCAGGTTCAGGCCGAGCGAGGTGTTCTGGGTGGCGCTGGTGGTACGCCCGCCGGAACTGATCGTGAGGGTGGTGGTACCCAGCCGGCTGATCCGCGCCTGGATCGCCTTGGAGGAGCCGTTGCCCACCGCGACCAGCAGGATCACCGCGGCCACCCCGATCAGCATGCCGAGGACGGTGAGCCCGGAGCGCAGCTTGTTGGCGGTGACCCCGCGGATGGCGAAGCGGACGGTCTCGAAGATGTTCACGCGTGTACCAGCTCCCGCTGCCGTACGTCCTGCACGATCTCGCCGTCCACCAGCCGGATCAGCCGGCGGGCGTGCTCGGCGACGTCGGGTTCGTGGGTGATCAGTACGATCGTGCGCCCGGTGCGGTTGAGCCGGTCGAGTACGCCCAGCACGTCCGCGGTCGACTTGGAGTCCAGGTTTCCGGTCGGCTCGTCGGCCAGCAGCAGCGCCGGTGCGGTGACCAGCGCCCGGGCCACCGCGACCCGCTGCTGCTGGCCACCGGAGAGCTGGTTGGGTTCGTGGCCGGCGCGGTCGGCCAGGCCGACCGTCGTCATCGCGGCCAGCGCCCGCTCCCGGCGCAGCGCCGGCTTCAGGCCCGCGTAGGCCAGTGGCAGCTCGACGTTGGCCAGCGCGGTCATCCGCGGGATCAGGTTGAAGGACTGGAAGACAAAGCCGATGCGACGATTTCGTACCAGTGCCAGCTGCCGGTCGGTGAGCCGGCTGACGTCCACCCCGTCCAGCAGGTACTGCCCGTCGGTCGGGATGTCCAGGCAGCCCAGGATGTTCATCAGGGTCGACTTGCCGGAGCCGGACGAGCCCATGATCGCCACGTAGTCGCCCCGGTGTACCTCCAGCGACACCCCGCGCAGCGCGTGCACGCTGGTCTCGCCCATGCCGTAGGTCTTCACCAGGTCGCGTACGTCGAGTACCGGCCGGCCGTCGGGTGCCGGGGTCATCGGGTACCCCCGCCCGTGCCGCCGCGGAAGGTACCGCCGCCACCTGTGCCGCCGCCACCGAACCCGCCGCCGCCACCGAACCCGCCGCCGAAGCCGCCGGTACCGGTCGAGCTGCCCGTCGTCACGGTGGTGGTGATCACCACCTGCTCGCCTTCGGTGAGGCCCGAGGTGATCTCGTAGTAGTCGTCGCCCTTCACGCCGACCTCCACGGGCGTCACGGTGTCCTGCCCGTCCTTGCGGACCGTCACGGTGTACCGGTTGCCCGCGGTGTGTACCGCCGCGAGCGGTACCCGCAGCACGTTCTCCGCCGACGCCACGGTCACCTGCACGCTGATCGTCTGCCCCAGTCGGGCCCCATCGGGTACCTTCGCCACGCTCACCGTCACCGCGTAGGTGTTCACCCCGTTTGCGGTGGTCGCGGTCGGGGCGATCGAGGTGACCGCGCCGGTGGCCGTCGCCGAGGCGAGCGCGCTCCAGGCGATGGTGGCGGGCTGCCCGACCTTCAACTTGGTGGCGTCGGCCTCGGCGAACGCAGGCGTCCGCCTGCAGTGCGGTGAGGTCGGCGATGGTCACGAAGCCGGAGCTGGTACCGGAGCTCGACGACGAGGACGAGCTGCTGGTGGAGCTGCCGACCGGAGCCCGAGCCGGAGCTGCTGGAGCCGGCGGAGGTACCGCCGACCGAGCCGGTGACCGTGGTGACGGTACCGGCCATCGGCGCGGTGAGTACGCATCCGTCCACCGCGCGCTGGTCGGAGTCCACAGTGGCCTGCGCGTTGGTGACCTGTGCCCGGGCCGAGGTGACCGCCGCGTCGTCACCGCCCGCGTTCACCACCCGGGTCAGGTTCGACTTGGCCGCCGTCAGGTTCGCCTTCGCCGTGGTCAGCGTCTCGTTGGCCTGGGTGGCGTCCACCTTGGCCAGCAGCTGCCCCTTGGTCACCAGGTCACCGACCTTCACATCCACCTCGGTCACCGTGCCGCTGGTGACGAAGTTGGCGGCGGCCGTACTGGCGCTGGCCACCGAGCCGGTCGCGGTGACGCTCGAGGTCACGGCTCCCGTGGTCACCGAGGTGGGGCGGCTCAGCGAGGTGTTGTTGGTCGCCGAGGCGGCGCCACCCCCGTTGATGCTCTGGTATCCCCATACCCCGCCGGCCACGATCAGCGCGGCCAGGGCCACGTTCACGAGTAGGTCAGGTCGACGCCGCACACGCATGGCGGGAATCCTGGCCGGGGACGCTCGGAGGGACCCGCATACTTCCTCGGAGAAACCTCGGAATCCCGGGGTACCCGCGCCGCCCCGCCCTCAGTCGGATTCGGCGAGCCCCTCGGTGTCACTGTCGGCGTCCCGGAAAGCGGCCAGCTCGTCGGTCTCCGGCGGTTCGGCCCGCAGCAGTACCCGGAACCGGCAGCCCTGCCCCGGCGCGGTCCACAGCTCGACCCGGCCGCCGTGCCCGGTCACGATGGCCGAGACGATGGCCAGCCCGAGTCCGGCCCCGCCGTGGCTGCGCGAGCGGCTCGGATCGGCCCGGTAGAGCCGTTCGAAGGCACGGGCGGAGTCCTCGGACGCCATTCCGGGGCCGGTGTCGGTGACCTCGATGACGGCGACAGGCTGGTTCAGGTCGACCGCGCCGACCGCGGCGGCCGGTTCGGTACCGGGCGGCGGGGTGGTGTGCGGCCGGCCCACCCGTACCATGATCTTGGCGTCTTCCGGGGTGTGCTGGAGCGCGTTGGCGACCAGGTTGGTCACCACCTGCCGGATGCGCGCCTCGTCACCCGGGACGGTGACCGGCTCGAAGGTGTCGTACGAGTCGTCCAGCGCGCCGAGCGCCACGAACCGGCGCGGTACCCGTACGTGCGCGTCGCGTACCGCGTCGGCGGCCACCGCGAGCAGGTCCACCGGGTGCTGCGCGAGTGGTCGCTCCTCGTCCAGTCGGGCCAGCATCAGCAGGTCGTTGACGAGCAGCCGCATCCGGCTGACCTCGCTCTCGATCCGCCCCATCGCCTCGTCGAGCTGCGGACCGGGTGGCGCCCCGCCGCGCCGGTACAGCTCGGCGAAGCCCTGGATCGAGGTGAGCGGCGTACGCAGTTCGTGCGAGGCGTCCGCGAGGAACCGGCGTAGCCGCTGCTCGGAGGCGTCCCGGGCGGCGGCGGAGTCCTCGATCCGGGTGAGCATCGAGTTCAGTGCGACGCCGAGCCGGCCCGACTCGGTGTGCGGGTCGGCGTCGTCGACCCGGCGGGACAGGTCACCGTCGGCGATGTCGGCGGCGGCGTCCTCCATCCGGGTCAGCGGCCGCAGCCCGATGCGTACCACCGAGGCGGCCGCGAAGCCGAGCAGGATCAGTACCGCGACGGAGACGGCGACATCCGTGATGACCAGCGAGCGCACCGTGTCGTCGATGGTGCCCAGGGACACCGCGCTGGCGTAGTAGCCGGTACCGTCGCGCCGGGCCACCACGAGTACCCGCCAGTCGCTGTCCACCCCGTGCACCGTGTACGGGTTGCCGCTCGCCGCCCGCGCCTTGATCTGCGCCGGGGTACCCAGGTCGGGGCTGGCCGGGTTGACCTTCTGCACCATGACCCCGTCGGCGTCGAACCGGTAGGTCCCGTTGTCCGGCCCGAAGTTGGGGCCGGTGGTACCCGGCCGGCTGGCGTCCGGTATCCGGGTCGACTGGTCCTGCCGTAGATCGGCGAAGCGCTTGGCCGCGTCGAGCTGGTTGTCCACCTGCCCGACCAGGTAGTTGTGCAGGGCGGCCACGCCGACCGCCCCGGAGACCACCAGCCCGACGGCGGCCAGCGCCGCGATGGCCACCACCATGCGCGAGCGCAGTGTCCACTGGCGCCAGCGGCGCATCGGCTACGCCTCGCCGGTACGCGGCATGCGCAGGGCGTACCCCACTCCACGTACGGTGTGGATCAACGGTGGCTCGAACTTGTCGACCTTGCGGCGCAGGTAGTAGACGTACGACTCGACGATCCGCCCGTCGCCGCCGAAGTCGTAGTTCCACACGCGATCGAGGATCTGTGCCTTGGAGACCACCCGGCCGGCGTTGGTCAGCAGGTACCGCAGCAGGTTGAACTCGGTCGGCGACAGGTCGATCAACTTGCCGCCGCGGCGTACCTCGTGCGCGTCCTCGTCCATCTCCAGGTCGGCGTAGCGCAGGTTGCCGGTGTCGACCAGTTCGGTGCCCGGCTTGCTGCGCCGCAGGATGGCCCGGATGCGCAGGACGACCTCCTCGAGGCTGAACGGCTTGGTCACGTAGTCGTCGCCGCCCGCGGTGAGGCCGGAGATCCGGTCCTCCACCGAGTCACGGGCGGTGAGGAACAGCACCGGGACCGGCCGGCCGGAGGCGCGCAGCCGGCGGGCCACCTCGAAGCCGTCCAGGTCGGGCAGCATCACGTCGAGTACGACCAGGTCGGGGGCGAACTCCTCGGCGGCGATCAGCGCCTGGCTGCCGGTCTCCGCCACGCGTACCTCGAAGCCGACCAGGCGCAGGGTGGCGGCGAGCAGCGCGGCGATGTTGGGCTCGTCGTCGACCACGAGCAGCTTCGGTACCACCGGATCAGCCATTGGCGATCACCACCTGGTCCCCTTCGTTGAGTCCTGAGGTGATTTGCGTGTACTGGTCGCCGCGCAGCCCGATCTGAACGGTGCGGTCCGCGTCGTGGCCACCGGTACGCACTGTGACGGTACCCGCGCTGCCGTTGATGTCCCGGACGGCTGACGAGGAGACGTAGAGCACGTTGGTGGCGGTGTTGGTGGTCACTGTGACGTTGGCGCTCTGCCCGTAGAGCAGGCTGGCCGGCGGCTGGTCAAAGCCGATCATGACGGCGTAGCGGACCAGGTTCGAGGACGCGGTACCTGCCGGGTCCACCGAGGAGACCTTGCCGGTGACGGTACCGGCCTGGTTCGGCAGCGTGATCGTGGCGACCTGGCCGACCGCGATGGTGGCCACGTCGGTCTCCGAGAACTCCGCCTTGACCTGGGCGTCGGCCACGCTCCCGACGGTGATGAAGGCGGTGCCGCCCGGGTTCTCGTTGCCGCCCGCCGTCCCGTTGACGGCGAGCACGGTACCCGCGATCGGCGAGGTGATCGTGGTACCGGCCAGCTTCCGCTCCGCCTGCAGGAGGGCCAGCTGCGCGTTGTTCAACTGGACGGTGGCCGAGTAGATGGCGTCGGTACCGGTGCTGGCCCGCTGCGCGCTGCCGCCGGTACCCCCGCCCTGGTTTGCTCCGCCCTGGTTTGCCCGCCGGACCCGCCGGACCCGCCGGACCCGCCGGAGCCGCCCGAACCGCCGGAGCCGCCGGACCCGGAGCCGCCGCGTCCGGCGCTCGCCGTCGGGCTGGGGTTGGCCGACGCCGCGGCCGCCGCGCTCGCCGCCGACTGGGCATCCGCCAGGCTCTGCTGGGCGTCGGTGACCGTGGTCTGCGCGTCGTCCACCGCGCTCTGCCCGTCCGACTGGTCGATCTGGGCGAGTACCTGGCCGGCGGTGACCGTGTCGCCCGGCTTCACGCTCAGCACGGTCACCGTGCCGGCCATGCTGAAGCTCAGCCCCCGGGTCTGCGACGCCTGTACCGTCCCGGCCGCCGCCACGTCCACGCTGACCGTGCCGCGGGCGACCGTCGCCACCGTGGCGCCGGTCTTCGTCTTCGCACTCGAGCCACCACTCAAGCCGACCACTGCGATCACGCCGGCGGCTACCAGTACCAGGGCGGCGATCGCGATCAACAGGCCACGTCGGCGCGCGCGACTCATCCCAGCTCCGTTCTCATGGTCGGGAAGTCTGGCCAAGCCTGCTCCTGATTCGCTGTGCGTCACCTCGGAGCAACCTCAAAGCGCGATTCCGAGCTGCCTCCGAGGTGGATGTGATGTCGCTTCGAGGCGGAGCGGGTTGCCTGAACCCCGCTCCGCCTCCGCGGGGTACGTGTTTCGGGAGGGTCCTGTGATTTCTCGCCGCCGGGTCGCGATACTCGCGCTCATCGCCGGTACCGTCGCCGCCGTGGTCACCGCCTGTGGTGGCGGTAGCGGCTCGGGTACCGCGGCGCCCGCGCCCAGCGCCACAGGCGTCCAGGCGCAGTTGGCCGCGTACGTGAGCTGCCTGAACCAGAACGGTGTGAAGATCACCCTGCCCAGCGGTGGTGCCGGCGGCTTCGGCGGCGGTACCCGTGGCAGCGGCCGCCCGACCGGCTTCCCGACCAGCCGCCCGACCGGCTCGTTCAGTCCCCGGCCGCGTCCGTCCGGCAGTGACGGCGCGGGCGGCTTCGCCGGCCGGGGCGGCGGCGGATTCCTCGGCAAGCCGGCCGACGTCGACCAGGCAACCTGGGACAAGGCGGTGGCCGCGTGCAAGTCGGTGCTGCCGAGCTTCGGCGCGGGCGGCGGCTTCGGCGGCGGGCGCGGCGGGGACAACGGCGCCAATGCGGCGTACCAGAACTGCCTGCGCGACCACGGGATGACCGCCGGTACCAGCCCGAGCGCGGACGCCCTGCAAGCCTGCTCGGTACTGAAGCCGACCGCCGCAGCCTCGTCCTGATCTCTGCCGGGCTTGTCCCGGTAGACCAACGACCTGAATCCGCGGGTAGCCAGCCTCAGCCACCCGCAACCGGGACGCCGCTACCTGAGTGGGTAGCGGCGCCCTGGTTTTCTGCCTTGTGTCCGGCTCGGCTGCGGCGGCCGAGCCGCCGGTCAGCTGCCGGCGATGGCGGTGGCCAGGCCGATCTCGACCATCTGGCCGAAGGTCTGCTCGCGCTCCTGCGCGCTGGTGTGCGCGCCGGTCTTGATGTGGTCGCTCACGGTCAGCAGGGTCAGCGCGCGCGCCCCGAACTTCGCGGCGATCGTGTACAGCGCCGCGGACTCCATCTCCACTGCCAGTACGCCGTAGGCGGCCAGCTTGTCGAAGAGGTCCGGCCGGTCGGTGTAGAAGACATCCGAGGCGAGTACCTGCCCCACCCGTACCGGGATGCCCTGCGCGGCGGCCACGTCCACGGCGGTACGCAGCAGCTCGAAGTCGGCCACCGGGGCGAAGTCGATCAATCCGTCGAAGCGCATCCGGTTGGCGTTCGAGTCGGTACACGAGCTGCTGGCGGCGACCACGTCACGCAGGTGCAGATCGTCGCGCAGGGAACCGCAGCTGCCGACCCGGATCAGCGTCTGCGCGCCGTAGTCGTTGAGCAGTTCGTGGGCGTAGATCGAGGCGGACGGCATGCCCATCCCCGAGCCCTGTACCGACACCGGGACGCCCTGGTAGGACCCGGTGAACCCGAACATGTTGCGTACCGTCGAGTAGCACTTGGCGTCCTCGAGGTAGTGCTCGGCGATCCACTTCGCGCGCAGCGGGTCGCCCGGCATCAGTACCCGCGGGGCGATCTCACCTGGTTCGGCACCGATGTGCGTACTCATGCGGCCATCCTGCCAGGGACCCGGGGATACCGTGGCGACACGTCCCCGAGGCATCTAGTAGCCTTCTCGGCGGTGGCGTGTCCGAGCGGCCTAAGGAGCACGCCTCGAAAGCGTGTGAGGGGGCAACCCCTCCGAGGGTTCAAATCCCTCCGCCACCGCCAGTAGCAGGTCAAACGCCGGGCGCCTCCCGTGGGAGACGCCCGGCGTTTGGTGTTTGCGGCCCCGCTCGGGCGACGAGCCTCGATGGTCGGGCTCCGGCGTGACGGGTGGTGGCGGGCATCTCACCCCACTGATCGGGCGCTCGGCTGTCCGTGGGCTGCCCGACAGGCACCGACGTCGCCATTGGTAATGAGCGTTCTGATTCGCGGAATTGTCACCCGGCCGGCCGGGTGTCCGGTTCGTATTCGGTCGCCGAGGGCGGCGAAGACGAAAGCACACGACGCGGAGCCGGATCGGTACGGCATTCGTCCCACTGCGGCCGGGCAGCCTGATATGTGGAAAAGATGTGGGTCAGCCGATGCGGTTGACCAGGGCGTTCGCTACCTTTGAGGCAAGTCGCCGCAACCCGGTCGCAGAATCTGCGTAAGTAATTCAGCAGGCTCCGAACGGCGTGGATGACAGTTCCGCAAGTACCGAACACGTACCCCCGACCCCCTGGTGCCAATGATGGATGGCCGATTTGCGGTTGGTGGACCGACCGGAAGGGCCGGATACATCATGGCCGCCCAGCCTCTGAAATTCGTCGATTCATGGCAGTAATCGACGCCCCCCGGACAGCCGCTACAGGCCGTAGCCACCGGGCACTTCTCCAGGAGCGGTACCACCCGGATCGCACCCAGCGCCTCGAGCGCTACAGCAAGGTTGTCGCGCTCGTACCGGCGTGGAACGAGGCGAACGAGATCGCCGAGACGGTCGCCGCCCTGCTGCACCAGAAGCGGGTACCCGACCGGGTGATCGTCATCGCCAACAACTGCACCGACGACACCGCGGAGATCGCCCGCGCGGCCGGTGCCGAAGTGCTGGAGATGCACGACAACAAGCACAAGAAGGCCGGTGCGCTCAACTACGGCCTGAGCATCGTGCTGCCGCAGCTGGAAGAGCACGACATGGTGCTCATCCAGGACGCCGACACGAGGCTGAACTACGACTTCGTCGACGCCGCGGTCGTCCCGCTCACCTGGAACTTCGGTGGCTCCTGCGCGCGGTACGACAGCTCGGCCGCGTCGAACCTGCTGCAGCGCCTGCAGAGCAACGAGTTCGCCCGGTCCCGCCGGTCGCTGTCCCGCAAGGGTGGCGAGACCAAGATCCTGGTTGGCATCGCGACCGTCTTCTCGGTCAAGGTGCTACGCGAGGTGATCGAGGCGCGCCGGAGCGGCTTCCTGCCCGGCAAGCCCGAGGTCTACAACAACCAGTCGCTGACCGAGGACTACGAGCTGACCCTGGCGCTGAAGAGCCTCGGGTACCGGCTGACCTGCCCGGAGAAGTGCCGGCCGAAGACCGATGCGATGAACACGCTGAAGAAGCTGTGGCACCAGCGCGTGCGGTGGAGCCGGGGCGGCCTGGACGACCTCTACCTGTACGGATACACGGTGGCCACGCGGGGGTACATCTTCGCCCAGGTCGGTCGGATGCTGGCGCTGCTGTCGCCGATCATCTACGTCTGCTACCTGGTGTCGCTGAAGCTGTCGTACGGCCACATCACCTGGTCGTTGCCGTGGCTGCTGGTGAACGTGCTGTTCATGGCCGAGCGGGTGATCACGGTCCGCGAAGAGGGGCCGAAGGCGATGCTGCTGGCTGTGCTGCTGATCCCGGAACTGCTCTACGACTGGTTCATGGGAGCGGCGTACCTCGTCGGCCTGGTTGGGCACCTGCGCGGCAAGTCCACCATCTGGGTCCAGACCTAAGAGACAAGAACGAAAGAGAGCGGGGGAAACAATGTACGGAAAACTTTCCAGCGGCGGTGGGGTGGCCAGTGTCGGCCTCTTCTCCACGAGCGGTCCCGGGCTGCTGTCGTGGGCGGTACTGCTGCTCACCGCGGTCTTCGCGGTACTGGCCGTCAAGAACATGCTGCCCAAGTGGCGGCGACGGAAGGCCGGCGGATGAGGCGCGTAGTCCTGGGGATCCCACTCGCGATCGTGTTGCTGGTGGCGGTGGCCCTCGGACTGGCATATGTCAAGAAACCGGCGGACAGTGTCGCGGCCAAGCAGAGCGCGCTCGAGTTCCCCGCGGTGGCGGCGGCAGCGCCCCGCCCGGCGTACCCGCACGCGGTGGCGAACATCCCGGTGCTCGCGTACCACCAGCTCGACCAGGGCTGCGCGCCCTCAGCGGCGGTCTGTGCCGCGTCGGCCAACCCGGAGACGGTGAGCCGTACCCAGTTCGCGGCGGAGCTGGCGTACCTGCATGACAACGGGTACGGCACGGTCACGGCCGCGCAGTACACCGACTGGCTCGCCGGCAAGTCCGTCGCGCTGCCCCGCAAGCCGATCCTGCTGACCTTCGACGACGGCACCCTGAACTCCTACCTGGACAGCACCGACCTGCTGCGCCAGTACGGCTTCACCGCGGTCACCTTCGTGGTCACCGAGTTCGCCGACAAGGCCAGCGCGGGCCAGCGCGGCTATGTCGGCTGGGACGCCACCTGGGCACAGCTGAAGTCGCTGCCTTCGGATGTCTGGTCGTTCGGCTTCCACGCCGGTGCGCACGGGCACACCAACGTGACCCCGGGCGCCCCCGGCTGCGTCTACTTCTACCCGTGCCAGCTGCCGGGCGAAACCGTTGCGGCGTACCGGGACCGGGTCTCCACCGAGATCACCCAGGGCCGCGCGGAGCTGGCTGCCAAGCTGGGTTCGCGGTTGGACACGGCGATCTGGGCCGCGCCGTACGGTGACGCGGCGGGCAGTACCGACCACCCGACGTCCGGCACCGACCCGGCGTCGTGGCTGCCGGCGTGGTCCGCCAGCCAGTTCCCGGTGATCTTCGTGCAGACGCCCACCCGCAACGGTGTGCAGAACGACAGGTACCGGCTCGAGGTACAGGGCACCTGGTCCGAGGCGGACTTCGAGCAGCACCTGACGGAGAACGTCACGAACGGCTTCTTCAACGGGCCGCCGGTCAGCTGACGCTCCTGCAACGGGCCGCCGGTCAGCTGACCGGCGGCCCGGGTCAGCCGGCGGACCTGCGGTAGGTGACCGCGACGACGCCGTTGCGGAGGGTACGCGAGCCAACCAGTTCAAGATCGAGCCGCTCTGGTACCCCGGAAAAGAGCCGTGCCCCGGTACCCAGCACGATCGGGTGGATCATCAGGGCCAGTTCGTCCAGCAGCCCGGCGAGTAGCAGGTCACGTACCAGCGCCGGGCTGCCCGGTACCTGGATATTGCGTCCCGGCCTGGCTTTGAGCTCGCCGACCACGGTGGCCAGGTCGCCGCTCAGCAGCTCGCTGCCCGCCCAGTCGGCGCTGGTCAGCGTGCGGGACAGCACGTACTTCTGGGTGTTGTTCATGAACGCGCCCATCGGCTGGTCGCTGCCCAGTCGTGGCCAGAGCTGCGCGAAGTCGAGGTAGGTACGCCGGCCGAACAGGATGGCGTCGGCCTGCGCGATGCCCTCCGCGATGATCTCGCCGGCCTCGTCGTTGAGCATCATCCAGTCGCCGGCGCCCTCGGTCACGCCGTCGAGCGTGATCGCCAATCCTGCTACCAGCCTGCGCATCGCACTCCCTTGGTCACCTGGTACGACTCTCACCCTTTACGACTCGAGCCGCGCTCGGATCTCACCGGCTCACGGTCAGCAGGTGTCGCCCCCGGACTGGTAGAGCTGCTGAACGTACTGCTGGTAGCCGACGATCATCTTGCTGACCTGCTCGCCTGAGTACAGGAACAGGTACGCCTTGTCGCCGCTGGTCGCCATCAGCCCCGGGTACTGGTACGCAGACGGCGCGGCCAGTCGGGTTGCCTGCGGGTACGCCGCCTGTACCTGGCTGACCGTACTCCCCACGGTGATCCCCTCCGGGGTGTGCGCGGGCGCGGATACCCACAGCAGAGCCAACTTGTCGTTCACGAACACCGGCGATACCAGCGGATGCCCGGGCAGGCTCGGCGCACAGTCGCCAGCCTTGCGGGTCAGCCCGTACTGCCGCGCCAGGTCGCCCGAGGTGGTACCGAACTTCACCCCGTCGGTACCGGTGTAGTCGACCACGTTCGCGGGGGTGTCTCCGGCCGCGGACTGGCGGTCGCTGTCGGTGCGGTGCGTGACGGCGCCGATGGTGGTGAGCCCCACGACTGCCACGAGCAGGAGCACAGTACGCAGGCTCGGAAGCGGAAAGGCCACAAACGTACGATATCCGGCTGAAACTGTTCGATGGCCCGTTCCTTGGGTGAGGCCGCGCAGTAGGTCGCAGCCGGCCACCGGAGACGGGAATTGAGACCGCTAGCTCAACGCCGGCCCGGTCCGTGTGGACCGGGCCGGCGTTTGGCCTGCTCAGCGGTGCGGAGGATACGAGATTCGAACTCGTGAGGGTTTTATCCCAACACGCTTTCCAAGCGTGCGCCCTAGGCCACTAGGCGAATCCTCCGCCGAGAAGGATACCGACCCGCCCGGGGCGACGCGCACCGGGTATTGTTACGGCCAGCCCCTCGTGCGGCGCGCATCCTGTGAACCTCCCCAGGGCCGGAAGGCAGCAAGGATAAGCGGGCTCTGCCGGGTGCACGGGGGGCCCCTTCGGCTCTCGCCCGGACCGTCGGTCGGTCAGGGTAGCTTGTACCCGTGGCACTGGCTCTCTACCGCAGATACCGGCCGCGCACGTTCGCCGAGGTGATCGGGCAGGAGCAGGTCACCGAGCCACTCATGCAGGCGCTGCGCACCGGCCGGCTCAACCACGCCTACCTCTTCTCCGGGCCGCGCGGCTGTGGCAAGACCAGCAGCGCCCGGATCCTGGCCCGTTCGCTCAACTGCGAAAAGGGCCCGACGCCGGAGCCGTGTGGCGTCTGCGACTCGTGTGTCGCGCTGGCGCCCGACGGACCTGGTTCGCTCGATGTGATCGAGATCGACGCGGCCTCGCACGGCGGCGTCGACGACGCTCGTGACCTGCGTGAACGCGCGTTCTTCGCGCCGGTCTCCAGCCGCTTCAAGGTGTACATCATCGACGAGGCGCACATGATCTCCAGCCAGGGCTTCAACGCGCTGTTGAAGCTGGTGGAGGAGCCGCCGGAGTTCATCAAGTTCGTCTTCGCGACCACCGAGCCGGAGAAGGTACTCGGCACCATCCGGTCGCGTACCCACCACTATCCGTTCCGGCTGATCCCGCCCGGCGTACTGCGGCCCTACCTGGAGATGCTCTGCCAGCGGGAGGGCGTGGCTGTCGAGCCGACCGTGTTTCCGCTGGTCGTACGGGCGGGCGGTGGGTCGGCCCGGGACTCGCTGTCGGTACTCGACCAGCTGATCGCGGGCGCCGGCGCCTCCGGCGTGCGGTACGCCGACGCGGTCGGGCTGCTCGGCGTCACCGATGTGGCGCTCATCGACGAGGTGTGCGACGCCTTCGCCGCCAGTGACGGGGCGGCCGTGTTCGCCACCATCGACCGGGTGGTGGAGGCCGGCCACGATCCCCGCCGGTTCGCCGGTGACCTGCTCGAACGGCTGCGCGACCTGATCATTTTCCAGCAGGTACCGGACGCGGCGGGCAAGGGCCTACTCGATGCTCCCGCCGACGAACTGGGCCGGATGGAGGCACAGGCGCGCCAGTTCGGCCCGGCCACCCTCTCCCGGATGGCCGACATCGTGCACACCGGCCTGACCGAGATGCGCGGTACCACCGCTCCTCGCCTGCTCCTCGAACTCATCTCCGCCCGGATGCTGCTGCCCGGCGCCGAAGACTCGGCCGGCTCGCTGCTGCAGCGGGTCGAGCGGATGGAGCGCCGGCTCACCGCCACCGGCGACCCACTGCCGCCCACCCTCCCGCCGCACGAGGCCTCCGCCGCTGGCCCGCCGGCGCGATCGGCGGCGCCGGCCGTTCGTGGAGCGGCCCAGGCCAGCCCCGTTGTCGCCGCCGCGCCGAGCCAACCCGAAGTCTCCGACCCCGGCATCGCGACATCCGCCGGCGGGCGGGGCGCGAGATCCCGACCGGCCGAAGCTCCAGGCGATCCCGGACCGGACACTGCTGCCGGACCGCGGACAGATTCTGGCCGGGGAGACGTGTCTCGTCTCAGCACAGCTCCCGGGTCGGCGGACGTTCCCGGCCCCATCGGTCCGGGCGATCCTTCGGTCGCGGCAGGTCAGGCCGGGGCCGGTGGCGAACCCCCGGTCGCCGTGGCGGCGCCCAACTCGTCGACGCCCAGCTCGTCAGTGCCCGGCGTGGTGGACGCCGCCGCGGTCCGCCGGGTGTGGGAGGAGATCCTCGGGTACGTGCGCCGGCGCAGCCAGCGGGCCGCCGCGGTGGTACGCGAGGCAGTGGTACGCGATGTCGAGGGCAACACTGTCGTACTCACCTTCCGGCACCAGTTCCACGCCGAGTCCCTCACCGCATCCCCGGAACTGTTGGAAGAGGCGATCTACGAGGTACTCGGCGGCCGCTGGCGGGTACGCGCCGAGTGGCCCGGCGGCGCCGCGGCCGGCGGTACCCCCGGGGTCAGTGGATCGGCCGACCGACCCCAGACGCCCCCGCCAGCCGTATCGCCACGCCGGGACGCGTCCGCGCATACCGAGACCGGTCCGGCGCCGGCAGGCCGGAGTCCGGCGAGCCGGCCCGCGGCGGCTGAGCCGGCCGACGAGGAGGACTGGCCGGTAACTGCCCGCCCAGGCGGCATCGACCCCACGCCGGCATCGGACCCGTCAGCGCCCGGACAGCCGGGCAGCGGCTACCCCGGGTCCGGTCATGCTGGATCCGGCCAAGCCGGACAGCCAGCGGCCGGGACATCGCCATCCGGCCAGACAGGTACGGGTCGCGCGGGTTCAAGCCGATCGGGTTCGAGTCGCGGCGGGTCAGGCCAGGCGGGTTCAGGCCAATCGGAATCAGGTCAGGCTGGCCCAGGTCAGGCGGGAGCAGGGCGCCGGACTTCCATTCAACCGGGCTCGGGCGAGGCGCGACCCGGCTCCGAGCGGTCGATCCCTGCCCAGTCGGCGGCGGGCGGTACTTCGGTCCAGACCGGAACGCGGTCGGCGGGCGGTACTGCGACTCAGGCCGGTAGCCGGGCCGGGGCCGGCCGCGGCGCACCGGCCCGTAAAGGGGCAGCGGGCGGAGCCCGGCGCGGTACGGCGACGGACGGGGCGTGGCAGGACGCGCCGCCCGCCGATGAGCCGCCCTTCGACCCGGACTACGACCGGCCGGTACGCGACCCGCACGACGCCCGGGAGCGGGGCGGGTACGAGGGGTTCGACCCGGGCGACGGGCCGGTCGACGAGGAGGACTCGGGTACCCCCCGGGAGAGCAGCGAGGAGCAGGCACTGCGGCTGCTCCGGGAGACCCTGGGCGCCGAGAAGATCGGCGACTGAACAGCAGCTCACCGGCGATATCCGGTGGCTCGTTGTCGTACCCGGTCGGTAAGGTGCCAACGTGCGTCGGGACCTGACTATTCTGCGCCAGCGCAGCTTCCTGCTGCTGTTCCTGGCGCGTACCTTCTCGGTCCTCGGAACCTCCGTCGGTCCCGTGGCACTGGCCTTCGGCGTACTCGCCCTGCCGCACGCGACCCCGACCACGCTGTCGGTCGTACTCGCCGGCTTCTCCGTGAGCAACGTGCTTTTCATGCTGCTCGGCGGTGTGATCGCGGATCGCTTCCCGCGGATGCGGGTGATGGTCGGCTCGGACATCGCCTCGGCGGCGGTGTGGGCGGCCATCGCGGTACTGCTGATCACCGGCTGGGCACCGATCCCGCTGCTCGTACTGCTCGGCGTGGTGGCCGGGCTGGCCGGCGCGCTGTTCTTCCCGGCGATGACCGGCATCGTGCCCGAGCTGGCACCTGCCGACCGGCTGCAGACCGCCAACGGCCTGCTCCGGATGGGTACCAACGCTGCCCGGATCCTCGGCTTCGCCGTCGCGGGCGGCCTCGTGGCACTGCTCGGGCCGGGACTCGCGCTGGCCGTCAACGGGGCTACCTACGCCGCCTCCGCCGTCCTGCTGAGCCTGCTGCGGCTGCCCCGACTGACCCGCGGCACGACTACCCACATCCTCGCCGACCTGCGCGAAGGCTGGCGTGAGTTCTCCTCGCGGCAGTGGCTGTGGGTGGTCGTACTGCAGTTCTCCTTCGTGGTCGCCGGGCTGGAGGCGTTCTACGGGGTACTCGGGCCGGTGGTGGCGCAGCGCGATCTGGGCGGCGCACCGGGCTGGTCGGTGGTACTCGGTGGCGAGTCACTGGGCATGTTCGCCGGCGTCTTCGTGGCACTGCGCATCCGGCCGGTACGCCCGATCCTGCTCGGCGTACTGCTCACCATCCCGCTGGGGCTGGCGCCGATCCTGCTCGGAGTGGGCGCGCCGCTG
Organism: uncultured Actinomycetota bacterium; assembly: GCA_963850915.1. Classification (GTDB taxonomy): domain Bacteria; phylum Actinomycetota; class Actinomycetes; order Mycobacteriales; family Micromonosporaceae; genus CAVTWH01. The sequence continues at coordinate 784,299 of CAWKND010000010.1, read as the reverse complement.
CTGGTGGTGGCGGTCGGGGCGTTCGTGGGCGGGTTCTGCATCGACCTGTTCGCGGTGCTCTGGGATACCGCGATGCAGCGGGAGATCCCGCCGGCCGCGCTGTCCCGGGTCAGCTCCTACGACGCACTGGGCTCGCTGATGTTCGGACCCATCGGGCTGCTCGCGGCCGGGCCGCTGGCCAGCCAGTTCGGTCCGCGCCCAGCGCTCCTGGCGGCTGGGGCCAGCGTGGTCGTACCCTCGCTGCTCGCCCTGGCCTCGCCCGGCGTCCGGACGCTGCGCGACCGGCCAGCCCAGGCCACCGATCAGCCGGTCGTCGAAGCCCTGGCTACGGATCTGCCGGCCACCGAGCCGCCCGGCGCCGACCAGCCGGCGCCGATCCTCGCCCTGGCCAGCTGATCGACCGACCGGCGGCCAGGACCGGTCCGAGGCGGCCGGGACCGGCCCCGGCTGCCAGGACCGGATCGTGGTTGCCAGCACCGGACCGAGGCGGCCAGGACCGGCCCGGGCGGCCAGCACCGGTCCGAGGCGGCCAGGAGCCAACCGTGGTCGCCAGCACCGGACCGTGGACGACGAGGCCGGACCGTGCGGGCGTCGCGCGGTCCGGTCGCGAGCGGACGGATAGGCTCTACCCGACAGCGTCGCGCGGGACGGCCCGTGGCGCCAGGAGCAGGCAAGGGAGAGCGCCGTGCGCCCCGGTGGACAGCCGAACATGCAGCAGCTCATGAAGCAGGCGCAGAAGATGCAGCAGCAGATGGCTGTTGCGCAGGCCGAGCTGGCCGCCGCGGAGGTCAGCGGTACCGCCGGGGGTGGCCTGGTGACGATCACCATGACCGGGACCGGTGAGGTGACCGCCGTCAAGATCGATCCGCGCGCGGTGGACCCGGACGACGTGGAGACCCTCGAGGATCTCGTGATGGCCGCTGTCCACAACGCCACCGAGGCGGTGCAGGAGCTGGCCGAGAAGAAGATGGGTCCGCTCAACACCGGCCTGGGCGGCATGGGCCTGCCGTTCTAGGCCCGGCATGTACGAGGGTGCCATCCAGGATCTGATCGACGAACTCGGGCGGCTGCCCGGTATCGGGCCGAAGAGTGCCCAGCGCATCGCGTTCCACGTACTCTCCGCCGACCCGACGGACGTCAAGCGGCTCTCGGCTGCGCTGACCCGGGTGAAGGAGCAGGTGCGCTTCTGCGTGACCTGCTACAACGTCGCCGAGGGCGAGCAGTGCCGGATCTGTCGGGACCCACGGCGTACCGACGCGCTGCTCTGTGTCGTCGAGGAGCCCAAGGACGTGGTGGCGATCGAGCGTACCGGCGAGTTCCGGGGCCGCTACCACGTCCTGGGCGGGGCGATCAATCCGCTGGAGGGCATCGGCCCGGACAACCTGCGTATCCGCGAACTGCTCCAGCGGCTGGCCAGCGGGGAGGTCCGGGAGCTGATCCTGGCCACCGACCCGAACACCGAGGGCGAAGCCACCGCGACCTACCTGGCATTGATGATCAAGCCGATGGGGATTGCGGTTACCCGGTTGGCAAGCGGTTTGCCAGTGGGTGGCGACCTGGAGTACGCCGACGAAATTACCCTCGGTCGTGCCTTCTCCGGCCGTCGTACCCTCTGATACTCGTCGATATTGGGCAAATGCCCAACGGCGTCCACTACGGACGGTAACGAGTGTCGCAGGTCACGTAGCCATCACGGTATGGCCTGAACTTGGTTTCGGGGCCGTCCGGACCTTGACCGGGGCGGTCAGATAGGGCGAGTCTTCCCCATGCGGCGAGGACGTGAAACCTCGTCGCATCTGTGTTGCGGTGTCCTGACCACAGTCGGGTCGCCGCAGCCGGGACTCCACGCAGGAGACAGTTACCGACTGCCGACTGCCGCAGGGCCCCAGGTTCGACGGCTGGTCCCACCCCGCCTCCGTCGCGGCTGCCGGTTCCGCGTGCACAGGCAGGCCGCCGTAGAAGGGGAGCCGCTGCGCCGATGGTGATGGGACCGGAACCGCCCAGCGCGACGTCCACGACGGTCGTCGACGAGGCCGCACTGGCCGCCGCCGACAGCGCGGCAGCCGACGGAATGGCTATCGAAGGGCGTTCGCTCGGCCGCATCGCCTGGACCCGGCTGAAACGCGACCGGGTCGCCATCGTCGGCGGCTTCGTGATCATTCTGCTCATCCTGGTGGCCGTGTTCGCGCCCTGGATCGTGAAGTTGCTCGGCCATCCACCGAACGAATTCCACGAGAACCTCACCGCGGACAACAGTCTCCCGATCGGCCGGTGGGGCGGGGTCAACCGACACTTCCTGCTCGGCGTGGAGCCAGGGCATGGCCGGGACGTGTTCAGCCGGATCGTCTACGGATCACGGATCTCCCTGCTGATCGCGTTCCTCGCCACCCTGCTGTCGGTCGTGATCGGCACGGTGATGGGCATGGTCGCCGGTTACCTCGGCGGCTGGGTCGACACCCTGATCAGCCGCACGATGGACGTCTTTCTCGCCTTCCCGCTGCTGCTCTTCGCCCTCGCCCTGGTCGGCGTCATCCCCGACCACTCCTTCGGGCTGAGCGGCAACGGCCTGCGCATCGGCATCCTGATCTTTATCATCGGCTTCTTCAACTGGCCCTACATCGGCCGCATCGTGCGCGGCCAGACACTCTCCCTCCGGGAACGCGAGTTCATCGAGGCGTCCCGCAGTCTGGGGGCGCGATCGGGATACATCATTTTCCGCGAGCTGCTGCCCAACCTGGTCGCGCCCGTCCTCGTGTACTCCACGCTGCTGATCCCCACCAACATCCTCTTCGAGGCGGCGCTGACCTTCCTCGGTGCCGGGGTCCAAGCCCCCACCGCTACCTGGGGCGGCATGCTGTCCGACTCGATCCCCTGGTACGAGGTCGACCCCAGCTACATGATCTTCCCTGGCTTGGCCATTTTCGTCACCGTGCTCGCCTTCAACCTGTTCGGCGACGGGCTGCGTGACGCGTTCGACCCCAAGACCCGCTGACGATCTAGTCACTGGGGGATCTCCCACAACCGAGAGGGAATTCGATGAGAAGGAGAACCGCTGCCATAGCGGTTGCCGCGGGAACAGCGCTGGCGCTGCTCCTCGGTGCGTGCGGTAAGTCCACCGACAACACCAAGGACACGACTAGCGCGTCGCCGTCGTTCAACGCGGCGGTCGGCAAGGTGTTCGACCCCTCCACCAAGAAGGGTGGGACGCTGAAGTACGGATTCTCCGACGACTGGGACTCCCTCGACCCAGGTGACACCTATTACGGATACGCCTGGGACTTCGTCAGGTACTACGGCCGGTCGTTGGTCATGTTCAAGTCGGGCGCCGGACCGGATACCAACAAGCTGGTCCCGGACCTTGCCACCGACCTGGGCAAGCCCAGTGACGACGCGAAGACCTGGACCTACACCCTGCGCAAGGGGCTGAAGTTCGAGGACGGCACGCCGATCACCTCGAAGGACGTCAAGTACGCCGTGGAGCGCTCGCTCGACAAGGACACGCTTCCGAACGGTCCGACGTACTTCAACGACTTCCTCGACCTGCAGGGCTACACCACGGTGGCGGCTGACACCGACCCGAACAAGCTGGGCCTGAAGGCGATCGAGACGCCCGACGACCTGACGATCATCTTCCACCTGAAGACATCGTTCGCGAGCTTCGACTACTTCGCGATGCTGCCGTCCACCATCCCGGTACCCCGGGCCAAGGACACCGGCACGAAGTACAAGGAGCACGTGGTCTCCTCCGGCCCGTACATGTTCGACACGAACGTGGCCGGCCAGAGCTTCTCGTTGAAGCGCAACCCGAACTGGGACCCGGCGACCGACCCGAACCGCTCAGCGCTGCCGGACCGTGTCGAGGTCAAGCTGAAGATGAGCGCCGAGGACATCGACAAGCAGCTGGCAAACGGCACCATCGACGTTGACGTCGCCGGTACCGGCGTGCAGTCGGCCACCGCGGCCACCCTGCTGGCCAACGACACCAACAAGAAGAACGCGGACACCGCCGACATCGCGCGGCTGTGGTTCACCGTGCTCAACTCGGACGTCGCCCCGCTGGACAACGTCGACTGCCGCAAGGCGGTGCTCTACGCCGCTGACCACGCGAGCTATCTGAAGGCCTACGGCGGCTCCGCTGGCGGCAAGGTCGCCACCACCCTGCTCCCGCCGCAGATCCCGGGTGCGCCGAAGACCGACCCGTACGGCTTCAACGACAAGCCCAACGGCGATGTCGACAAGGCCAAGGCCGAACTGGCGACGTGTGGTCACCCGGACGGCTTCTCGTTCAACATCTCCTACCGGTCGGACCGGCCGAAGGAGAAGGCGGTCGCCGAGGGTCTGCAGCAGTCGCTCCTCAAGGTTGGCATCAAGACGGAGCTGAAGGGCTTCCCGACTGGTGACTACACCAAGCTGTACGCCGGCAAGCCGGAGTACGCCAAGGCCAACAACATCGGCATGGCCATCTACGGCTGGGGTGCGGACTGGACCGACGGCTTCGGCTTCCTGCAGCAGATCGTGGACAGCCGGGTGATCCGGGCCTCCGGCAACACCAACCTCGGTGTCAAGGACCCGGCCGTGGACGCGCTCATCGACAAGGCGCTGACCACCACCGACGCCGACGCCCGCAACGCGATCTGGGGCCAGGTGGACACCAAGGTGATGGACGACGCGTACGTCCTGCCGGGCGTGTGGGCGAGCGTGGTGCTCTACCGCGGTCAGAACCTGACCAACGTGGGCATCAACCAGGGCCTGGGCGGCTTCTACGACTACGAGGAACTCGGCGTCAAGCAGTAGGTGGGTACCCCCGACATCGGGAACCTTCTAGGAAGCGGAAGCGGGTGAAGGCGATGGCTGGCCGGCGGAGTGATCCGCCGGCCAGCCGGGCCGATCAGGTTGTTCAGATACATCGTCCGGCGGCTGTTGTCGGCAGTGCTGCTGCTGTTCATCATCACCGCCGTCGTCTTCGCCATCTTCTTCTACCTGCCGCGCCTGGCCGGTGCCTCCACCGACGACCTGGCCTCGCGCTACGTCGGCAAGAGCGCCGACCAGGCGCAGATCCACCAGATGGCCGTCAAGCTGGGCTTCACCGACCCGCTGTACGTGCAGTACGGCCGGTTCGTGAAGGCCATCTTCGTCGGCGCCGACTACAACACGGGTACCAGCATTGAGCACTGCCCGGCGCCGTGCTTCGGCTACTCGTTCCTGACCCAGAACCCGGTGTGGCCCGAGATCACCACGCGGCTGCCGGTGACCATCTCGCTGACCGTCGGCGCAGCGCTCGTCTGGCTGCTGTTCGGCGTCGGTACCGGCGTGCTCTCCGCACTGCGCAAGGGGACCGTCTTCGACCGCGCGACGATGGGTACCGCACTGGCGGGGGTCTCGCTGCCGATCTTCTTCACCGGCCTGCTGTCCCTGTCGATCTTCTCCTACACGCTGCACTGGACAGCGCCCGGTGGCAGCTTCACCCCGTTTACCGAGAACCCGTTGGACTGGGCGTACGACCTGATCCTTCCGTGGGTCACCCTGGCCTTCCTGTACGCGGCCGGGTACGCGCGGCTCACCCGCGCGGGCATGCTGGAGACCATGAACGAGGACTACATCCGTACCGCGCGGGCCAAGGGTCTGTCGGAGGGGAAAGTGGTCCTCCGGCACGGGCTGCGGGCGGCGCTCACCCCGATTGTGACCATCTTCGGTCTCGATGTCGGCCTGCTGCTCGGCGGCGCCGTGCTGACCGAGAGCGTGTTCTCCCTCAACGGCATCGGAAAGTACGCCATCGACGCGCTCAACAGCAACGACCTGCCGAAGGTACTGGGCGTGGTGACCGTCGGCGCCGTCTTCATCGTGCTGGCCAACCTCGTCGTCGACCTGCTCTACGCCGTCATCGACCCCCGGGTGAGGATCTCATGAGCACCCTGCCTTCCGGCCCGGCCGGCGGCGTCCTGCTGGACGGTCCGACCGCTCCCACCCGGTTCCTCGACGTCCGCGATCTGAAGGTGCACTTCGCTACCGACGACGGTGTCGTGAAGTCTGTGGACGGGCTGTCCTTCGGGCTCGACCGGGGTAAGACGCTCGGCATTGTCGGCGAGTCAGGCTCAGGCAAGAGCGTGACCAGCTTGTCCATCATGGGTCTGAACCAGTTCAGCTACGTGCGGATGTCCGGCGAGATCTGGCTGGACGGGCAGGAACTGGTACGCGCCAGCAAGGCGACGGTACGCGGGCTGCGTGGCCGGAAGATGGCCATGATCTTCCAGGACCCGCTCTCCTCGATGCACCCGTTCTACAGCGTCGGCGCCCAGATCGTCGAGGCCTACCGGGTGCACAACGACGTCAGCAAGAAGGCGGCCCGGGCGCACGCGATCGACCTGATCAACCGGGTCGGCATCCCGCAGGCGGCCAAGCGGGTGGACGACTACCCACACCAGTTCTCCGGCGGCATGCGGCAGCGCGCGATGATCGCCATGGCACTTGCCAACAACCCCGAGCTGCTGATCGCCGACGAGCCGACCACGGCGCTGGACGTGACCGTACAGGCGCAGATCCTCGATCTGATCCGCGACCTGCAGGACGAGTTCGGGTCTGCGGTCATCATCATCACCCATGACCTCGGCGTGGTCGCCGAGTTGGCCGACGACATCCTGGTCATGTACGCCGGCAAGTGCGTCGAGTACGGCGCCGCCGCGGACGTGTTCAGCCGCCCGGAGCACCCGTACGCCTGGGGCCTGCTCGGCTCGATGCTGCGCATGGACCGGGACGTGCGGGAGCGGCTGCATCCGATCCAGGGCAGCCCGCCGAGCATGATCAATCCGCCGTCCGGCTGCCACTTCCACCCGCGCTGCCCGTACGCCGGGCGGGGCGGGATCCCTTGCCGCACCGAGGATCCGGCGCTGCTGCTCGAGGGCGGGACGCACCGGGTGGCCTGCCACCTGCCGCCGCCCGAGCGCCAGCGGATCTTCGCCGAGGAAGTGGCGCCGGCACTGTGAGCGCGCAACAGACTCCGACCCGTGGCCCTGGTGGCCACCAGCTGATCCCTGGCCCTGAGGGCCGCACGAAGGAGCACCCGTGAGCACCGACGACCTGCTCTGCGTGACCGGGCTGGAGAAGCACTTCCCGATCACCCGGGGCCTGGTGCGCCGCAACGTGGGCGCGGTGCGCGCGGTGGACGGGCTGGACTTCTCGGTACGCACGGGGGAGACCCTCGGGCTGGTGGGCGAGTCCGGCTGCGGCAAGTCGACCACCGGCCGGCTGGTGACCCGGATCCTGGAGCCCACCGGCGGTACGGTGATCTTCGAGGGGCGGGACATCACGCACCTGAGTACCGGCAAGATGCGCCCGCTGCGCCGGGACATCCAGATGATCTTCCAGGACCCGTACTCCTCGCTGAACCCGCGGCACACGGTCGGCACGATCGTCGGCGCGCCACTCAGCATTCAAGGGATCCCGACTCCGCAGGGGCGCAAGAAGGCCGTACAGGCGTTGCTGGAGCTGGTCGGGCTGAACCCCGAGCACTACAACCGGTACCCGCACGAGTTCTCCGGTGGCCAGCGCCAGCGCATCGGTATCGCCCGCGCGCTCGCCCTGCGCCCCAAGATGATCGTGTGCGACGAGCCGGTCTCCGCGCTCGACGTGTCGATCCAGGCGCAGGTGGTGAACCTGCTCGACGACCTGCAGCGGGAACTCGGGCTTACCTACCTGTTCATCGCACACGACCTCTCGGTGGTGCGGCACATCTCCGACCGGGTGGCGGTGATGTACCTCGGCAAGATCGTCGAGGTGGCCGACCGGGACGAGCTGTACGCCCACCCGCGGCACCCGTACACGGTGGCGCTGATGTCGGCCGTGCCGGTACCCGACCCGGTGCGCCGGGACAAGGCGCAGCGCGAGCGCATCCTGCTCAGTGGCGACGTACCGAGCCCGATCAACCCGCCGTCCGGCTGCCGGTTCCGTACCCGCTGCTGGAAGGCCCAGGACATCTGTGCCTCGCAGGAGCCGCCACTGGTCGCCACCGATGGTGGTACCCACCAGATCGCCTGCCACTTCCCGGTCGCCGACGGCGAACTCACCGGCGGAGCCGCCCGGGTAGCCACCCAGCGCGCTGCCGAGGTCGCGGCCCAGGCGGTGGAGTAGCAAGGTCAGGCCGGGCGGAAGCCCTCCCGGGGTGCCGGCGCGGCGTGCTTGATCATGAGGTGCCGGGCCACCGAGTACTCCTGGACGGCCAGCTGGCTCATGTCGGAGCCGAAGCCGGAGGACTTCACGCCACCGTGCGGCATCTCGCTGGCTATCGGCAGGTGGTCGTTGATCCAGGTGACGCCGAAGTCCAGGCGCTGTGCCACGCGCAGTGCCCGGGCCACGTCGGTGGTCCAGATGCTGGAGGCCAGGCCGTACCGCACGTCGTTGGCCAGGCGTACCGCCTCGTCCTCGCCGTCGAACGGGAGCACCACGAGTACCGGCCCGAACAGCTCGCCCTGCACCACTTCGCTGCCCTGTACCGCGTCCACCAGCAGGGTCGGCGGGTAGTAGAAGCCGGGGCCGTCGGGTACCACGCCGCCGGTCACCAGGCGCGCGCCGTCCGCGACAGCACGGGACACGAAGCCGTGTACCCGGTCGCGGTGCGCCGACGAGATGAGTGGGCCGATGTCGGTACCCCCGTCTCGTGGATCGCCCACCCGGATGCCGGCCAGCGCGTCCCGCAGCGCGGCCACCCCCTCGGCATAGCGGCTCTTCTCCAGGTAGACCCTGGTGGCCGCGGTGCAGTCCTGGCCGGTGTTGTAGGTGGCGCCGAGCGCCAGCGCGGCCGCCATCGCCGGGATGTCGGCGTCGTGGAAGACCAGCGCCGGCGCCTTCCCGCCGAGCTCCAGGTGCAGCCGCTTGAGCCCGGCGCCGGCGAGGACGGCGCGGCCGGTCCCGGTGGAGCCGGTGAGGCTGACCATGTCCACGCCCGGGTCGGCGACCAGCGCCGCGCCGACCTCGGCGCCGCCGGTCACCACCTGCACCAGCCCGTCGGGCGCGCCGGCCGCGGCGAAGAGCGACGCCAGCAGCAGCGTCGTACCGGGTGTCGCGGGCGCCGGCTTGATGATCGCGGCGTTGCCGGCCGCGATCGCCGGGCCGAGCTTCCAGACCGCCATCACGAGCGGGAAGTTCCACGGCGCGATGGCGCCGACCACGCCGACCGGGCGGCGGGTGAGGATCGAGGTGTACCCGGCCGAGAACGTCCCGGCGCCCGTCCCCGCGAGCGAACGCGCGGCGCCCGCGAAGAAGCGCAGGTTGTCCACCGCGAACGGCAGCTCCCCGTCGCGCATCACCGGGACAGGCTTGCCGGTCTGCGCCACTTCCAGCTCGGTCAGCTCGCCGGCGTGCTGCTCGACCAGGTCGGCGACGCGCAGCAGTACCCGCGCCCGTTCGGCCGGAACCGTTGTGCGCCAATGCTCGTACGCCTCCCGGGCCGTCGCCACCAGCTTGGGGATGTCGGCGACCGCCGTATCCGGCACGTCTTCGAGGAAGGCGCCGGTGGCTGGATCGACAAGCTGCGTCACAGCAGCCCCTCGATCAGGTCGGCGGCGGTACGCAGCCCGTCCCGGCGCCGGATCTCCGCGCCCTCCTTGGCGAGTCTGTCCCGCAACTCGTTGTCTCCCAACAACTTCTCCAGCGCGCCGTGCAGCTGTGCCGGGGTGAACCGGTACGGGTCCAGGCGTATCCCGTAGCCCAGCTCATCCATCCGCTGGGCGTTGTCGTGCTGGTCCCAGAAGAGCGGCAGCAGCACCATCGGCTTGCCGAAGTGCAGGCTCTCCGTCGTCGTGTTGTTCCCGCCGTGCGTGATCACCAGGTCCACCAACGGAAGGATCTTCGTCTGCGGTAGGAACTCGGCGCCCCACATGTTCGGCGCCAGCTCGATCTCGTTGTGCAGCGGCCCCTTCGACACGATGTACCGGTACGGCGTGTCCGCCAGCGCGGCGACGATCCGGCGCATCAGCTCGACATCGGCGGAGCCCAGCGAGCCGAGCGAGAAGTAGATGAGCGCGCTGTCCCCGGCGTTGGCGGGAGCCAACTCTGGCGGCAGCGCGAAGTCGGCCTCGGTCTCGCGTACCGAGGAGTCGAGGCGGTGCCAGGTGGGGCCGAGTGGCCGGGCGTCGGTGTAGTCGGCGAGTTCGGGGTAGACGTACAGGTTGAGGTCGCCTTCACCGATGAACTCCAGCTCCGGCAGGGCCGGCCCGCCCTGGGCGACGAACCACTCGTGGAACTCCGTCCACAGTGGACGGTGCGTCGCGTCGTACTCCGCGCGGAACGCCGGCCAGCCGGAGCTGTCGGCGGCCGGGTACCCGGAGAAGGGCGGGGCGATCGCGGAGCCCTTCACCTCCAACGGATTGCACGACACGATCCGCACGAACGGCACGCCGGCCGCGTGCAGTGCGGGGAAGCCGACCACGTTGTCCTCGACGATCACGTCCGGGCGTACCCGCTCGATGATCTCGATGAGCTGTGGCTGCGCAGTAGCGCACGCCGTTGATCAGCTCCACCCAGACCGGCTTGATCCAGGTCTCCAGCTGCTCGATGGTCGGCTTGCGGAACTCCGGTGCGGTGTCCCGGATGAAGTCCTTCCAGAACTGCCCGGCATCCTGCTCGGCGCCGTCGGCCGGTGGCGGCGCCAGGTCGACCAGGTCCTCCTCCAGCCCGAGCGGGGTGAGCTTGCCCTGCCAGGACGCCTCGGCGGCGAAGACCACCCGGTGCCCGCGGCGGCGCAGGATGTCCGCGATGCCGACACAGTTGTTCGTGGGTCCGTAGGCGCTTTCCGGTACGAAGAGCACGGTGGCCATGTCAGCTCCGGGGCTTGACGATTTGAACCGTCATTCAAATACTCACTGAAGCCGCGCGTCAAGGGTCCCGATCTTGGCTCAGTCTCTGGTGCGGCCCGGGCCCGGAAGGCGGGTGGCGGCGAGGAGGGGCGGGATGGTCGAGCACAAGCGGCGGCCGCAGCGGCGGGCCGACCTGATCGCCGCGGCTCAGCGGGCGATGCTGCGGCACGGCGCCGAGGTACACCTCAAGCAGGTCGCCAGCGAGGCCGGGCTCACTTCAGGTGCCGTCCTGTACCACTACGGCGACCTGCGCGAACTGCTGGCCGAGGCGCACCGGGCCGGGACAGAGCGCTTCTACGCCGAGCGGGCCGCCCGGATCGCTGACCTCGCCGACCCGGCCGAGCAGCTGGCCACCACGATCCGCTCCGGGCTGCCCACCGGTACCGACGACGCGGATGTCCGGCTGCTCTGCGAACTCGGCGGCGCCGCCGGCCGCAACCGGCTCTACGCCAACCTTTTGACCACGCTGTACGACCGCCAGGTCGCCCTCTACGAGCAGATCCTCGAGGCGGGGCGGGCGACCGGCCGGTTCACGCTCGCCGCCGACCCGACCACGATCGCCCGCAACCTGGTGGCGCTCGAGGATGCCTACGGGTACCGGATCGTGGCCGGGCACCCGCAGATCGGTCCGCAGCAAGCCGTTGAGCTGGTGCTCGGGTACGCTCGCGCGATGACCGGACACCCGCTGTGACCAGGCCGGCAGTGAGCCGGTCGGCGCAGCTGGTCGAGGCGGTGTACGCGGGCGCGTCCCGCTTCGGCGACGGGGAGATCGAGGTGCTCTGCCCGCCACCGTCCACAGTGGACGCGGTGGTCGGCGAGATGACCGAGCGGCCGGTCACCGCCGACCAGACGCACGAGTCGGTGATCGTCGGCGAGCGGTTCGTGGTCAAGTGGTACCGGCACCCACCCGCCCCGCACGCCGTGGCCCAACTGGCCCGGCTGACCAGCGTCGGTTTCCCCGGCTGCCCACCGACCTACGCCGTCGTCAGCACAGCGGGCGCGACAACGGCACTGGTCAGCGGGTACCTGCCGGGCGCGGTGGACGGCTGGGACTGGTGCCTCGCCGACTTCGACACCGACTTCGGTACCCATCTGGGGCTGCTCGCCGCCGACCTGCACCTGGCGCTCGCCGTCGCTCCGGCCCCCGCGACCGCCGCGATGCGGGAGCTGTGGCAGCGGCAGTCCGAAGCGGCGCTGAGCGCGGTACTGGCCGAGATCACCGGACCCGACGGGGAGTGGTTGGCGAGTGTGGCCGACCGGATGCGGGCCGACTTGGCGCTGCCTTCCGCCGTTGGTACCCCCGTGCTTGCCGTGCACGGTGACCTGCACGTCGGGCAGGTACTGAAGTGGCGGCCGGACGGGGGTGCGGTGGCGTACGCGGTCACCGACTTCGACGGCAACCCGACGGCCACCGAGCGCGGCCCGCTCCAGCCGGCCGCCCGCGACCTCGCCCAGCTGCTGACCAGCCTCGACCACGTGGCGATGATGGTGGCCAGGCAGGCGGCCGGCGCGCCACTGGACGGCGATCCGAGCCGCCCGACCGGCGACTGGCCGACGATCGCACCGGCGCTGGCCCGGGCCGGAGTACTGCGCGGCCAACTGTTCCAGGCGTACACCGGCCGGCTGGCCGAGGCGGGCAGGAGTGAGCTGCTGGATCGCCGGCTGGTACGCGCCTTCGAGGTGGAGCAGGAGTGCCGCGAGCTGCTGTACGCCGCGCGCTTCTCGCCGACCTGGCGGTACTCGGGCATCGGTGCGCTGCGCAGCAGGTACCCCTGATGGATGTGACCCTGCTCCGCGCGGACCTGGAGGCCAAGCCGGCCGCGCTGACCGGCCTCGCCGGGGAGCTGCGGCACAGCGACCCGTTCGCCGGCCTCGCCGACCGGGTCGCAGGCGGCAAGATCCGCCGGGTGCTCTTCCTCGGCATGGGCAGCTCGCGCTACGCCGCCGGGGTGGCCGCGCGCCGGCTGCGGGCGGCCGGCGTGGACGCGGTCGCCGAGTACGCCTCCGCCGCCGGCTCGTACCCGCCCGGCCCGCACACGCTGGTCGTCGCGGTCTCGGCGACCGGTGGGAGCGCCGAGACGCTCGCCGCCGTCGAGCCCTACGACGACATCGTGGCGCTGACCAACGTGGAGGACTCGCCGCTCGCCGGCCGGGCCGGGCTGGTGGTACCGCTGTTCGCCGGGGCGGAGCGCTCGGGCGTGGCGTGCCGTACCTTCCAGCACACGCTCGCGCTGCTGCTGCGCCTGGAGGAGGTACTGACCGGGCGCGCGCTGGACGTACCCGGTCGCTGCGTACGCGCCGCCGAGGCGAGTGCCGACCTGCTCGACCGGCGGGCGCGGTGGCTGCCGGCGGTACTGTCCACACTGGACGGTCCGGACGGCGTGTACGCCCTCGCCCCGGCCGAGCGGCTGAGCAGCGCCGAGCAGTCGGCGCTGATGATCCGCGAGTCGCCCCGGCGCCCGGCCACCGGCTGCGAGACCGGCGACTGGTCACACGTGGACGTCTACCTCACCAAGACGCGCGACTACCGGGCGCTGCTGCTGCCCGGCTCGCGCTGGGACGCGCCGGCGCTGGAGTGGTTGCGGCAGCGCGGTTCCCGGGTGGTGGCGGTCGGGGCGGACGTGCCCGGGGTGGAGTACTCCGTGCGGTACCGGCACGACGACGACCATGGCGTCCGGCTGCTCACCGAGGCACTGGTCGCCGAACTCGTCGCCGAGGCCTGGGCCACCGCCCCGTAACTTTCACCGCCCGCCCGCCCGCCCGGCCCGCCCGGCCTACCCGGCCGAGCGAGTCGAGCGAGTCGAGCCGGCCTACCCGGCCTACTCAGTGGGGACGGGGCGGTCCAGCAAAGCGACCGCGAGCGCGTGTACCGCGTCCAGGTCCGCCGGATCGTGCAGCGTCAGCCGCCCGCCGGTGACCACGTACCACTCGGCCGCGTCCTTGTACTGCACCCGCAGGGTTACCGCCAGCGCCGCGTCGATCTCGGTGCGCAGCGTGAGATCGCCGGTGATCACGCCGACCTCGTCGGTCATCACCCCACCGGGTGGCGCGGTGATGTCGGTGGTGCGCGCGGGCGCCGGGTCGCAGCCGTCGGTCATGAACACTTGCCCAGCATGACCTGCAGGGCGGCCTTCTCGGCGCTGGTCACGGTGAGCTTGTAGTAACTCTTCACGGTGATCCAGGAGACCGCGTACGTGCACCAGAAGCCCTGGTACGGCGGCTTCCAGGTGGACGGGTCCTGGTCGCCCTTGGACCGGTTGTCGCTCAGGTCGGCCGCGTAGAGCTGCGGTCGGGTCAGGTCGTTGGCGAAGTCCTGGCGCTGGTCGTCGGTCCACTTGTTGGCCCCGGCGCGCCACGCGGCGGCGAGCGGTACCAGGTGGTCGATGTCCAGCTTCTGTGGATCGGTGTAGCTCACGTTGTTGTACGGGCTCAGCCAGGTACCGCTGGTGATCTTGCAGTCGCTGGTGGCCTTGACCGCCTGTCCCTGGCGCTTGAGGACCACGTCCCGGGTGTCGCAGCCGCCACCTTGGCTGATCCAGTGTGGGAACCGGTCGCGGCTGTAGCCGGTCATCGACCCCCCGGTCGCCACGGTGAGCCCGTCGAGCTGCGCCTGCGCGTCACCGGCGTTGCCGGCCGCGGCGCCACTCGCACCGGAGTCGGTCGAGCCGACGACGGCTGGATTGCAGGCGGTGAGGGCCAGAGCGGCGGTCAGGGCGAGGGCGGCGACGAGCGCGCGGCGGAACAGGCGGGGGGGCACGACGTCTACCTTGCCCGGCCGGTACCCCCGACGCCAATCGACAGGACGGTCGGTCCACGCTGGCCGGACGTTTTGTCCGATCATTTTCTTGCGTTTCACGGGATCCACCCTTCGTGTCAGGGGGGCTGCCGGACTTCGTTGACACCCTCCGCAACACCGGCGTAACACGTGCACCAGCACCCCAGCTGAGCAGTACTCCATCCGTCTCCGGAGGAAGCCCGTGTCCCTGTCCACCGTCCGGCTGTCCAAGGTTCGCCGCCGCGCCCTGCGCGGTGCGGCGATCACCACCGTGGCCGCCGCACTCACCCTGACCGGGGCGGTCGCCGCATCGGCGAGCCCCGGCACCGGCCGCACCCTGGCCGCCAACACCCAGTTCTATGTGGACGACCAGAACGAGGCCTACGCCCAGGCCCTGGCCTACCTCAAAGCCCACGACCTCAAAGACGCCGCGACCATGGCCAACCTGGCCTCCTGGCCGGTCGGGCAGTGGTTCAACGGCGGTGCCACCGCGGACCAGGTGCGCAAGGACGCGGCCGCGCTGATGACCAAGGCAAAGATCAAGCATCAGGTACCGGTGGTAGTGGCCTACAACGTCCCGGGCCGCGACTGCTCGCAGTACTCGGCCGGCGGCGCCTCGAACACCGCCGAGTACGAGGCGTGGATCGACGGGCTGGCAACGGGAATCGGCTCGGGGCAGGCAGTGGTGATCCTGGAGCCGGACGGCATCGCGCTCTCCCCGGACCAGTGTGGTGGCAGCCCCGACCAGCAGGCCGCCCGGAACACCGAGATCTCGTACGCGGTGCACCGGCTGGAGCAGCAGCCCAGGGCGAGCGTGTACCTCGACGCCGGGCACAGCTCGTGGCACGCCGTCGGGGACATCGCGTCCCGGCTGCTGGCCGCCGGACTGGCGAGCGGGCAGGGCTTCTTCCTGAACGTCTCCAACTACCGGAGCAACGCCGAGCTGGTCCGCTACGGCACCATGGTGTCCAAGTGCGTGTGGTACCTGAACAACGTCGCGGGCGCCACCGGTGACCAGTGCGCCAACCAGTACTGGCCGGCCGCTGACGCCGACGGCTGGTACGCCGCGAACGTACCGGCCACCGCCACGCTCACCCACTTCGTACTGGACACCAGCCGCAACGGTCAGGGCCCGTGGACCGTACCGGCCGGCGTCTACTCCGACCCGCAGGACTGGTGCAACCCGCCGGCCCGGGGCGTCGGGGTACGCCCGACCGCCAGCACCGGAGTGGCACTGGTCGATGCGTACCTGTGGGTGAAGGTACCCGGCGAGTCGGACGGCTCCTGCACGCGCGGTACCGCCGGCCCCGGGGACCCGGAGTACGGCGGCGCCACCGACCCGGCGGCCGGTGTCTTCTGGCCCGCCCAGGCGCTGAACCTGGCCAACCTGGCCAGCCCCGGCCTGACCTTCAACTGGGCCGGCGTCCTGTAGCTGTCCCGTTCCAGAAGCGGCCCCGGAGTCCGAGGACTCCGGGGCCGTACCGTGTCCGGGTCTTGACGCCCACTATTCATTCAGTGAATAGTGGGCGCCATGTCCACGAGCCACGTACTCCTCGGCCTGCTGTGCGCCGGCCCGCTGCACGGGTACGAGCTCAAACGCGCGCACGACCAGCGGATGCCGCAGGCCAAGCCGGTCGCCTTCGGGCAGGTCTACGCCACCCTCGGCCGGCTGGAGCGGGACGGTCTGGTGACCCCGAGCGGGCAGGACCGCGACGGCGGGCCGGATCGCACCGCCTACGAGATCACCGCCCCCGGCCGGGGCGTGCTGGACAGCTGGCTCGGCGAAGTGGAGCCGCCGGCACCACACGTCACCAGCGCGCTGCTCACCAAGGTCACGGTCGCGCTGCTCGCCGCGGGGGAGCAGCGCGCCCGCGGGTACCTCATCGCCCAGCGGGCCGCGCACACCGAGCGGCTGCGCGAGTACACCCGGCTGAAGACCGGCCCGGGGATCCGGTTCGCCGACCTGATCGCCGCCGACTACGCCATCGCCCACCTCGACGCCGACCTGCGGTGGCTGCAGACCACCCTGGACCGGGTCGCCGACCTGCACCGGGAAGTCACGGGATGACACAGCTGCTGTACGGCCGCGGGATAGTCAAGTCCTACGGCAGAACCCAGGCCCTGCGCGGCGTGAGCCTCGCCGTCGACGAGGGCGAGATCGTCGCGATCACCGGCCCGAGCGGCTGCGGTAAGTCGACCGTGCTGCTCTGTCTCGCCGGCATCCTGCGCCCCGACGCGGGCGAGGTCGGCTACCGGGGCCAGCGCATCGACGCCGTCGGCGAATCGGCCCGGGCGAAGCTGCGCCGGGGCGAGTTCGGGGTGCTGTTCCAGTTCGGCCAGCTGGTCGCCGAGCTGCCGGCGGCCGAGAACATCGCACTGCCGCTGCTGCTCGGTGGTACCCGTCGCCGCGAGGCGCGCACGGCTGCGCTGATGTGGTTGGAGCGACTCGGGATCGGGCAGCTCGCCGACGCGAAGCCGGGTGAGATGTCCGGCGGCGAGCAGCAGCGGGTGGCGCTGGCCCGGGCGCTGGTGACCGAGCCGCGGGTACTCTTCGCCGACGAGCCGACCGGAGCGCTCGATTCCCTTGCCGGCGAACAGGTGCTGGCCCAGTTGGTACGGGTGGCGCGGGAGCAGCGGACCACCGTCGTACTCGTGACGCACGACGCGCGGGTGGCCGGGTACGCCGACCGGGAGATCGTGCTGCGCGACGGCGTAATCGACCCGAGCGGCCTGGGCCTGTCCACCGCCGGGCTCGGCCCGGCTGTCGGCGTCCCGGGTGAGGTGGCCGGGTGAGGCCGGGGACGCTGCTCCGGCTCGCGGTCGCCGGTACCCGCGCGGACACCATGCGCATCGTGCTCACCGCGGTCGGCTCGGTACTCGGCTGCCTCGCGCTGCTGTGCGCGGCAACGGTGCTGTCGATCCGGGCGCCGCTCGGCGAGCTCCAGGAGGACGGCACCCGCGGCGAGTCGTACGCCCCGTACACCAACGGGCTGCTCCGCGAGGCGGGGCTGCGGCCGGGACTCGCGTTCGCGCTGGTGCTGTTGACGATTCCGGTGCTGCTCTTCGTCGGGCAGTGTGCCCGGCTCGGCGCGCCGGCCCGGGACCGGCGGCTGGCCGCCATCCGGCTGGCCGGGGCCACGCCGGGCCAGGGCCGGTCGGTCGCCGCGGCGGAGTCGGGCCTGGCCACTTTCCTGGGTACCCTCGTGGGCCTGCTCGGCTACCTCGTCGGGCGGCGGCTGCTCGACGCGCCGAACCGGCAGGGCCTGCGGCCACTACCTACCGACGTGCTCCCGCCCTGGTGGGCACTGGCCGCCGTGGTGCTCGGCCTGCCGCTGATCGCGACGCTGGCCACCGCGCTCCTGCTGCGCCGGGCGACGGTCACCCCACTCGGCGTGGTCCGCACGGTACGGACCGGCTCGCCGAAGCCGTGGCCGGGCGTACTGATCGCGATCGGCGTGCTGAGCTTCCTCGCGCTGGACCCGGTCAGCCGCTACCTCGGTCGGCACGGCCACGCCCTGCCGGACTCGGCGTGGTGGGTACTCCCGCTGCTGCTGTTCGTGGCCGGGCTGTGCGCCGCTCTCGGGGTGGTCACCGGCGCCGGCTGGATCGCGTACAACGTCGGCCGGCTGCTCGGCAGGTACGCGCGCCGACCGGCCGCGCTGATCGCCGGCCGGCGGTTGCAGTCGGATCCCTGGTCGGGTAGCCGGGCACTGGCGGCGCTGCTGACGGCCGTCCTGTTCGCCGCCGGTGCGGCCTGGGTGACCTCGTCGTTCCGCGCGCAGCAACTCCTGGAGGACCGCGGTCAGCGCGAGCTGGACCGGCTCGCCGGCGTCCCGGACGACCCCGGGTACTTCGTGCACGACGACTTCTACCTGCGTGCCATGCAGCTGATCGGGTACGCCGTGCTGGTCGCCGCGGTGATCGCGGCGGCGGGACTGATGGTCACGGTGGCCAACTCGATCGTGGAGCGGCGGCGCTCGCTGGCCAGCCTGACCGCCAGCGGCGTGCCCCGTTCGGTACTCGGCCGGGCCGTACTGTGGCAGAGCCTCGCCGTCGCCGTACCCGCGATCCTGCTGGCCCTGGCCACCGGGGTGGCGCTGGGTCGGGGCATCGGCGGGCCGACCGTGGCGAGCTCGGAGTCCCAGTTCGGCAAGTGCGTACCCCCAGCCGACCAGCCGGACGCCTGTGCCTCGCCGGACCTCGCGACACACGAGAAGTACATGGTCTACGTGGATGTGCCGGCGCTCACCGAGCGGGTCCCGGTGCCGTGGTCGGACCTGGGTGTGATCGCCGAGTGGGCGCTGGGCGCCACCGTGCTGACCAGCGGACTCGGGCTGCTGTTCCTGCGCGCCAGCAGCTCGCCCGAGGAGCTGCGGACCGCCTGAGCACCTCGGCACCGACCCACGGGACGGCGACGGGCGCGGCACCCCCAGGGGGAGCCGCGCCCGTTGACGTTCCGGGCGGTCAGTCGCGCCGGTTGACGGCGCTCGCCACGGCCTTCAGTGAAGCGGTGACGATGTTGGCGTCCACGCCGACACCCCAGCGGGTGGCGCCGTCCACGTCGCACTCGACGTACGCGGCGGCCTGCGCGTCGCCGCCCGCGGAGAGCGCGTGCTCGGCGTAGTCCAGCACCCGTACCCGTACGTCCACATTGGACAGTGCGTGGCAGAGCGCGTCGATCGGGCCGTTGCCGACCCCGTCGAGGCTGCGCTCCACGCCGTCCACGGTGGCCGTGACGGAGAGTTCCACCTTCCCGTCCACGGTCGCGGTGGCGTACCGGGAGACGTTGACCCGCGGGTGCTCCGGCGTGAAGTAGGTGGCCGCGAAGATCTCGTACATCCGCTCCGGGCTGACCTCGCCGCCCTCGCCGTCGGTGTAGCGCTGCACGACGCCGGAGAACTCGATCTGCAGCCGGCGCGGCAGCTCCAGGTGGTGCTCGGACTTCATGATGTAGGCCACGCCGCCCTTGCCGGACTGCGAGTTGACCCGGATCACCGCTTCGTACGTGCGGCCCAGGTCCTTCGGGTCGACCGGCAGGTACGGTACGCCCCAGGCGAAGTCGTCCACCGGGGTACCGGCCACCTCGGCGTCGGACTCCAGGAAAGACAGCCCCTTGTTGATGGCGTCCTGGTGCGAGCCGGAGAACGCGGTGAAGACCAGATCGCCGGCGTACGGGTGGCGCTCGTGCACCGGCAGCTGGTTGCAGTACTCCACGGTGCGCCGGATCTCGTCGATCTCCCGGAAGTCCACCTGCGGGTCGACGCCCTGGCTGAACAGGTTGAGCCCCAAGGTAACCAGGTCGACGTTGCCGGTGCGCTCGCCGTTGCCGAACAGGCACCCCTCGACCCGGTCGGCACCGGCCAGTACGCCCAGCTCGGCGGCGGCCACTCCGGTACCCCGGTCGTTGTGCGGGTGCAGGCTCAGTACCACGCTGTCCCGGCGGGGCAGGTGCCGGTGCATCCACTCGATCGAGTCGGCGTAGACGTTGGGGGTGGCCATCTCCACGGTCGCCGGCAGGTTGATGATCAGTGGCCGGGCCGGCGTCGGGTCGATCACGTCGATGACCGCCGAGCACACCTCCAGCGCGTACTCCAGCTCGGTACCGGTGTAGGACTCCGGCGAGTACTCGTAGTAGATGTCGGTGTCCGGCGTGATGATCTCGGCGTACTTCTGGCACAGCCGGGCGCCCTGCGTGGCGATGTCGGTGATGCCGTCCTTGTCCAGCCCGAAGACCACCCGGCGCTGCAGTACCGAGGTCGAGTTGTAGAAGTGCACGATCGCCCGCTTGGCGCCGCGCAGCGACTCGTAGGTGCGCTCGATCAGGTGCTCCCGGCACTGGGTCAGCACCTGGATCGTCACGTCATCGGGGATCAGGTCCTGCTCGATGAGCTGGCGTACGAAGTCGAAGTCGGTCTGGCTGGCCGACGGGAAGCCGACCTCGATCTCCTTGTATCCCATGCGTACCAGCAGGTTGAACATGCGCCGCTTGCGCTCGGGGGACATCGGATCGATCAGCGCCTGATTGCCGTCGCGCAGGTCGACCGCGCACCACCGGGGCGCCACGTCGATGGTGCGGGTGGGCCACTGCCGGTCGGGCAGGTCGACGGTGAACTGTTGCTGGTAGGGCTGGTAGCGCCCGAACGGCATGGGGCTGGCCTGCTGGGTACGGAACGGATTGGACGCCGGATTGCCGGACGCCGGGTTGCTCACAACAGACATGGTCTCGCTCATCTCTCAGTCATCAGGGAAGCGGGCTGGGTAGCTGGCTGTCAGATGACCGGCGGCGAGCCGAGGCGTTCCGGGAAGTTCCCGTCAGGCGTGAGCGCGCGTCAACTCCGCGACGGGGTGCCGGCCGAAGAGGCCCCGCCGCGGCGACGAAGAAGGAGCGCCTGCCACATAGTGACGTCCACCTTACGCCCCGACTGCCGGGTTCTGGCAACTCGGGGGTCAGGGGGTACGGCTGGGGGAGGCGGAGGCGGTCGGGCTGGGTGGCGGTGGTGGCGCGGCTGTCCCGAGCAGTGCGCCGGGGACGATCGGGCCGGGCAGGGTGACCGCGGCCGGGGCCGGCGCGGGGGTACCCACCAGCAGCAACGTACCGGCCGCGACGGTGGCCGCGGTCAGCGTGCCGTCCACGTCGAAGCAGTAGATCCCGGCGTCCAGTGGCGCGGCCAGCCCCGCCGCGTTCGGCTCGACCGAGAAGCAGCTGCCCCGGGCGCCGGCGATCGGGGCAGCCGCGTCCACCGAGATCGCCGACTGCCGGTTGCGCAGTACCCCGAGCCAGTCGGTGAACAGGTGCTGGAAGTGCGGATCGCTCTTGGCCGGCAGGGCGGCCCCGGCGGACAGGCAGGTGGGCGTGGGCAGCAGCGGGCACTGGTACACACCGGCCGCGGTGTGCGCGAGGAGCACGGTGGCTGTCCCCCCGAGGGCTCCGCCCGGTACGACCACCGACCAGTCGCCGTTGGTGGCGATCGTCACTGTCAACGTACTGACCGGCCGACCCTTGACCGTCTGCGTGTAGCTCGCCACGTAGTGCCGGTCCTGGGCGGCGGCCACCCGGCCGGCGAGCTGGCCCCACGCGTCGTCCGGCTGCAGTGCCGCCGAGCCGGTGGGCGCCGCGCTCGGACTGGTCGCCACGTCGGGTGGCGTGCCGGTACAGCCGGCAGCGGCGGCGGCCAGGACGATCGCGAGCGCCGCCAGCGCCGCCCGGTTCACGACCCGGTTGGTGGCCGGGTTCGGGGCGCGGGAGGCCAAGGTGGCGGACGGGGGCACGCCGCCCATTGTCGGGCATGTCGGTGCCGGATGCTGGGATCGCCGCTCCCAGCGCGTCTTGCAGGCCGGTACGCTGGGGCGTTGTCAAGACTTGGCGCCGTCGGGGGCCGGGTCGTCCCGCCGCCGGGGCGACCTGGAAGCCGGCGGCGTCGGTGCGAGGTGACCCGGTTCGAGCAGGAGGTTTCGGTGGCGTTGATGGTGCAGAAGTACGGCGGCTCGTCAGTCGCCAATGCCGAGCGCATCAAGCGTGTCGCCGAGCGGATCGTGAACACCCGCAAGGCCGGGCACGACGTGGTGGTGATCGTCTCGGCGATGGGTGACACCACCGATGAGCTGCTCGACCTGGCCGGCCAGGTGAGCCCGGTACCGCCCGGCCGGGAACTGGACATGCTGCTCACCGCGGGCGAGCGCATCTCGATGGCGCTGCTGGCGATGGCGATCCACAACCTCGGGTACGAGGCCCGCTCGTACACCGGCTCGCAGGCGGGTGTGATCACCACCTCGTCGCACGGCAAGGCGCGCATCATCGATGTCACGCCGGGGCGCCTGCGTACCGCGCTCGACGAGGGCGCCATCGCGATCGTCGCCGGTTTCCAGGGCGTGTCCCAGGACACCAAGGACATCACCACGCTGGGCCGGGGTGGCTCGGACACCACGGCCGTCGCGGTCGCCGCCGCCCTGCACGCCGACGTGTGCGAGATCTACACGGACGTGGACGGCGTGTTCACCGCCGACCCGCGGATCGTGCCGAACGCCCGGCGGATCGAGACCATCACCTACGAGGAGATGCTCGAGCTGGCCGCCTGTGGCGCGAAGGTACTCATGCTGCGCTGCGTGGAGTACGCCCGGCGGTACTCGATGCCGATCCACGTGCGCTCGTCGTACTCGCTCAAGCCCGGGACGATCGTCACCGGCTCAATGGAGGATCTTCCCGTGGAACAAGCCCTCATCACCGGGGTCGCGCACGACCGCAGCGAAGCCAAGATCACGATCGTCGGGGTACCCGACGAGCCCGGTATGGCGGCCCGGATCTTCGAGATCGTGGCGTCCGCCGAGACCAACCTCGACATGATCGTGCAGAACGTGTCCACCGAAGGTACCGGCCGCACTGATATCTCCTTCACGCTGCCCAAGGCCGACGGCGCCGCGGCGATGGCGGTGCTCGCCAAGGCCCAGGAGAAGGTGGGCTTCAAGACGCTGCTCTTCGACGACCACATCGGTAAGGTCTCGTTGATCGGTGCCGGCATGCGTTCGCACCCGGGCGTAGCGGCGAAGTTCTTCGCGGCCATGGCCGACGCCGGGGTCAACATTGAAATGATCTCCACCTCGGAGATCCGGGTCTCGGTGGTCTGCCGGGACACCGACCTGGACGCCGCCGTCCGCGGTGTACACGACGCATTCGAGCTCGGTGGCGACGAGCAGGCCGTGGTCTACGGCGGAACAGGAAGGTAGGACGATGGCGCAGCTGCCCACCCTGGCAGTCGTCGGGGCGACCGGAGCGGTCGGCACGGTGATGTGCGAACTGCTCTCCGCCCGTAAGAACGTCTGGGGGGAGATCCGGCTGGTCGCTTCGGCGCGCTCGGCCGGCAAGACCATCGTCGTACGCGGCGACGAGCTCACCGTTCAGGCCCTGTCCCCGGAGGTCTTCGACGGCGTCGACGTGGCCATGTTCGACACGCCCGATGAGATCTCCGCCGAGTGGGCGCCGATCGCGGCGTCCCGGGGCACGGTCGCGGTGGACAACTCCGGTGCCTTCCGGATGGACCCGCAGGTACCCCTCGTGGTCCCCGAGATCAATCCGGAGCAGGCGCGCAACCGGCCGCTCGGGATCATCGCCAACCCCAACTGCACCACGCTGTCGATGATCGTGGCGCTGGCCCCGCTGCACCGCGAGTACGGCCTCCGCGAACTCTCGGTCGCCTCCTACCAGGCCGCCTCCGGCGCCGGTAAGCCCGGTGTGGACGCGCTGCTCGACCAGATCGCCAAGGTGGCCGGCGACCGGCTGCTCGGCTCGCAGACCGGCAATGTCCGCAAGGCGATCGGCGACGACGTCGGCCCGTTCCCGGCTCCGTTGGCGCTCAACGTGGTGCCGTGGGCCGGCTCGCTCAAGGACGACGGCTGGTCCTCCGAGGAGTTGAAGGTACGCAACGAGTCCCGCAAGATCCTCGGGCTGCCCGATCTGAAGGTCTCCGCCACCTGTGTGCGGGTACCGGTGGTGACCGCGCACTCGGTGGTCGTACACGCCGTCTTCGGTTCACAGGTGGATGCCGAGGACGCCCGGGAGCTGCTGCGGCACGCGCCCGGCGTGATCGTGGTCGACGACCCGGCGGCCGGCGAGTTCCCGATGCCGATCGACGCGGTGGGCACCGACCCGTCCTGGGTCGGCCGGATCCGGCGCTCGCTGGACGACCCGCGCGCGCTCGACTTCTTCGTGACCGGCGACAACCTGCGCAAGGGCGCCGCCCTGAACACCGCCCAGATCGCCGAGCTGGTGGCCGCCGAACTCACGCGCTAAATCTCCGCGAAGGGGCACGCCCGATCGGCGTGCCCCTTCTGCTTGCCGCTTGACAGCAACACCCAACTGGGAGTTACTCTCAAATTCGAGAGACTTCCGGTTAGGGGTGATGGTCATGGGTACACGGCGCTGGTGGGCGCTCGGCGCGATCGTGCTGTGCGTACTCACCATCGGGTTCGACGCCACGATCCTGAACATCGCGCTGCCGACCCTGGCTGGCGCGCTGCACGCGAGCAACAGCCAGCTGCAGTGGCTGGTCGACGCGTACGTGCTGGTCTTCGCGGGGCTGCTGCTGCCGGCGGGCGCGGTGGGGGACCGGTTCGGGCGCAAGAAGATCCTGATGCTCGGGCTGGTGCTCTTCGGGCTGGCTTCGGCGCTGGCCCTGTTCACCGGCGATCCCGGTCAGCTGATCGTGATCCGGGCGCTGATGGGCGTCGGCGCGGCCATCCTCACCCCGATCACGCTCGCCGTGCTTCCGGTGATGTTCGAGCCGCACGAGCAGGGTCGGGCGATCACGCTGCTCACCCTGGGTACCGGCCTGGGCATCCCGCTCGGCCCGCTGGTCGGCGGGTACCTGCTGGAGCACTTCTGGTGGGGCTCGATCTTCCTGGTCAACATCCCGGTGGCCGCCGTCGGCCTGGTCGCCGTGGCACTGCTCATCCCCGAGTCCCGGGACCCGGCGGCCCGGCCGGTCGACTGGCTCGGCGCGGTGCTGTCCACGGTCGGCCTGGTCGCCGTGGTGTACGCGATCGTGGAGGTACCCGGGCGCGGCTGGCATGACCCGGTCGTACTGGCCGCGCTGGCGACGGGCGTGCTGGTACTCGCGGTGTTCTGGGGCTGGCAGCGGCGGGCGCGGTACCCGATGGTCGACTTCGCGCTGTTCCGCGAGCGTCGGTTCCTCTACGGCTCGGTACTCGCCACGATCGCCAGCTTCGCCCTGTTCGGCCTGCTCTTCGTACTGCCGCAGTACCTGCAGGTGGTACGCGGCAACAACGCCCTGGGTACCGGCGTGCGGGTACTGCCGATGATGGCCGGGCTGCTGGTGGGTACCCGCATCGCGGGCGTACTGGTGAACCGGATCGGCGACGCGGTACCGGCGACCGTGGGCTTCGTGGTGCTGGCCGGCGGGCTGGCCTACGGCGCGACCACGCAGCCGGGTACCGGCTTCGGCACGGTTGCCGCGTGGCTGGGCGTGATCGGGCTCGGTGTCGGGATCGCCATGCCGCCCGCGATGCACGCGGTACTCAGCTCGCTGCGCAAGGACAAAGCCGGCGTGGGTAGCGCGATGACCATGACGTTCCGCCAGGTCGGCGGGGCGCTCGGGGTGGCGATCCTGGGCAGCGTGCTGGCCGGTGCCTATCGCGACCGGGTACCGGCCGGCGCGCCCGCCGCTGCCCGCGACTCGGTGGCCGCCGGGGTCACGGTGGCATCCCGGCTGGGCGATCCGGCGCTGCTGCGGGCGGTCGAGGGCGGGTACCTGCACGGGATGGCCGCCGTGCTGCTGGTCTGCGCGGCGCTCTGCGTAGCCGGCGCGGTGGTCGCGGCCCTGCTGCTGCCCGGCGGCCGGCGGGTGCCGGCGCCCACCGACGCGGCCGTGCCGCCGGCCGTGCCCGTAGCCCCGGGACGCGGTGTGGGAGACGGTGCGGAAGGTGGCGCGGTGCCGGCTCGGCATCCGGCCGCGCAGGGGGAAGAATCGAGCCATGAACCCGCCCGGTCTGCGTGAACGCAAGAAACAGAAGACCCGCTGGGCGATCCAGGAACACGCGCTGCGGCTCTTCGCCGAGCGGGGGTACGAGCAGACGACGGTCGACCAGATCGCCGAGGCCGCCGAGGTGTCGCCGAGTACCTTCTTCCGGTACTTCAAGACCAAGGAGGACCTGGTCGTCGACGACGAGTACGACGACCTGATGGTCAAGTTCTTCGAGTCGGAGCCGACCGACCGGGCACCGGTCGCCGCGCTGCGTCACGTGATCGGGCGCGCCTTCGCGGACATGACGGCCGACGACCTCGCCAAGATCAGGCAGCGTACCGTCCTGCTGACTGCCGTACCCGCGCTGCGGATGCGGCTGCTCGACCAGTTCAACACCAACCTGGGCGTGGTCGCCGGGGTACTGGCCCGGCACGCAGGCAAGCCGGCCGACTCCTTCGAGGTACGCATGCTGGCCGGCGCGGTGGTGGGGGTACTGATCGCGGCGGTGTTCGTCTGGGTGGAGGACGGGGTGGACGAGAGCTTCGCCGACATCATCGACCGGGCGCTGGCCCAACTCGAACCCACCCTGCCCGGCTGAGCGCACTGGCCCGATGCGCCACGGGGCGTACCGGAGAACCGGTACGCCCCGTGGTCACAGGCGCTGGTGTGGTGGTCGCCTCGCGGCGAGAGGCACAACGCGGCTCCAGCCGAACGGTAGTCCGCGAAGGCAATATGTTGAGGCCCGGGGACACACAACACACCAGCTCCCTGCACAACCAGCCGGACCCCTCGGGCATTCCGGCCGGCCGGAAAAATCAGGCGGGATCGTCAGGCGACGTCGGCGACGGCGTGCAGGGGGTACGCCACCCGCGCGCCGTCCCGCCCGGTGCGCTTCGCCTCGTACAGCGCCGTGTCGGCCCGGCGCAGCGTGTCCTTCGCCGACTCCTCGAGCAGCTGTACCGCCACCCCCACGCTCACCGACCGGCCGACCCGGCGCGCCGCGCTGACCAGGCGCTCGGCGATGCGTACCGCCTCCTCGGGCGCGGTGACCTCCAGCACGGCCGCGAACTCGTCGCCGCCGATTCGGTACAGCTCGTCGCCGGCGCGCAGTGCCTGCAGCAGTGCCCGGGACAGGTCGACCAGTGCCCGGTCGCCCTCCTGATGCCCGTACGTGTCGTTGATGTCCTTGAAGCGGTCGATGTCGACCACGAGCAGCGCGGTGTGCTCCGGCGTCGACCGGGCCAGCCGCTCGCCGAACGGGCCGTGGTTACGCAGCCCGGTCAGCGGATCGGAGATCGCCCGTTCGCGCAGCGCGGCGACGGTCTGCAGCCGCTCGACCGCGATCCACGCCTGGGCGGCGAGGAGTTCGAGCAGGTTGACGGTACCGGCGTCGGGGCGGCTCACCTCCTCGTCCACCACGAGGAGTACCCCGCCGGCGTTCTCCATCGCGGCTGACGGGTCGCGGCCGGGGCCGACCGGTACCGTGATCATGGTCTTCACGCCGATCGCGGTGAGCGTCTCGAACCCGTGCGCGTCCAGCTGCGCCGGGTCCCCGAGGGTGTACGACGCGCCGTGCCGGCGGGCCCGCACGGCCAGCGCGGCGAGCAGCTCAGGGTCCAGGTCGGCCAGGCGGCGGCCCAGGTCGGTCGGCCTTTCCCGGTCGTAGTAGGCGCGCGCGCCTTCGGCGCTGGGCAGCAGTACCAGCGGAGTGGACAGGTCGGAGACCTCGCGCGCGGCGATCAGCGAGCGGGCCAGCAGCTCGGGGAGTTCGGCCGCGCTGGTCATCGCCAGTCCATGCCGGAGCAGCTGCTCGGTCCGGGTCTCCACGGGCGGTCCGCCGAGTTCGGCGATGCGCAGGCCGAGTCGCAGCCCGATCTCCTCCAGCGTCGGACGCCAGCGGTCGATGTCCACCGGCCCGGTCCACTCCACGTTCAGCGCGCCGATCGGCTGCCCGGCGTCGCCGCAGATGGGTACGCAGATCTCCACCTGGGCGAGCGGGCCGAGCGGGATGTAGTCGACCTCGTTGTCGATATCGGTGACGACAGCGGTCTGGCCGGTGGCGTAGACCCGACCGACGACGCCGGTACCGAGGGCGGCTGAGGAGAACACCGACCAGGAGCCGGTTGCGGCGACGCTGCGCAGGTGGTCGTGGACGTGCAGGAGAGCGGCGATCATCGCTGGGGTGTGCCGGGCGAGTACGGCCACGGCGCGCTGGCATGCCTTCGCCGAAGTGGTCGCCTCGCGCAGTGCGGCCGTGACTTCGACCAGCACACGGTCAGTCGGCACAGAGCAAATCCCAACGTCAGCAGGGTCCGATGTCACCACCGGCCCGAAGGGGTGTCAGTGATTGCGAATGACGCTCGCAAACACCGTCCAAGGGTACCCGTGCCGCGCGACGCTGGCAGTCGTGCTCGGTGACACTCGGTAGCGGACCCGGGTGCGCCGTACTGAAGTGCGCGACTTGACCAGTACGCCGATGCCGTCGAGTACCCGCTCGAGCCCGAACTGGTAGTCGTCCTCGCTCATGTCCTCGTCGTCGAGTACGCCGCTGGCGATGGCGGCCGTCATCTCCGGGAAGGTCACCGGGTCTACGAGTGCGCGCAGATTGTTGGCATAGTGCAACATTTCCTCGGAAAGTCCCGGTTTGTTGGCCTCCGTAAACAGATCTGTGGTGAGTGTTGCCCAGCTGCGCACATAGCCGCTGACCAGCAGGATGGTGGAGAGCTTCTCGGCCGAGGTGAGCCCGGTGTCGCGCAGCGCCGCCAGCCCGAACTCCATCCAGCGGACCTGGTTCGGGGTGATCGGCGGGCCACTGATCGGGATCCGGATCGCCCACGGATGCGCGCGCAGCTTGCTGAGTTGGGTATCGGCCCACATGGTGAGGCCGGCGCGCCAGTCCATCGCGGGTGCGGCCGGCGGTGGGCCGTACGCCGCGTCCTGCATGAGGTCGAGCAGTTCGCGCTTGGCGGCGACGTAGCGGTACAGGGACATGGTGGCGGTACCGAGGTGGCTGGCGACCCTGCTCATCGAAACCGCGTCGAGCCCCTCCGCGTCGGCGACCGCGATCGCGCTCTCGATGATCCGGTCCAGGCTCAGCGCCGGCTTCGGCCCCTTGGCCTGCCGGCCGGCAACGCCCCAGGCAGCCTGGATGCTCGCCGGCAGGTGCAGCTCCGGGCGCGGCTGTTCGGCCATTTCGTCCAATCCGAGACGGGCAGGGGTTGACCGTCATCCTAGTACTGCGTATAACGTACACAGAACGCGTACGACGTACGCAGAAGGAGGGGATGGGCATGGCTGACCAGCCGGCCATCGAGGCGGAGGGCCTCGGCAAGGGGTACGGGAAGGTGTCCGTGCTGTCCGACGTGGCACTCCAGGTGCGCCCGGGCAGCGTGTTCTGCCTGCTCGGGCCGAACGGGGCGGGGAAGACCACGACGGTACGCATCCTGGCGACGCTCACCGACGCTGACCAGGGCACCGCCCGGGTGGACGGGTACGACGTGCGGCGCGACCGCTCGCGGGTACGCCGCCGGATCAGCCTGACCGGGCAGTACGCGGCCCTCGACGAGCTGCAGACCGGCGTGGAGAACCTGTGGATGATGGGCCGGCTGGCGGGCCTGTCCCGGAGCGGCGCCCGGGCGCGCGCGACCGAGTTGCTGGCGCAGTTCGAGCTGACCGGGGCCGGGGCGCGCCGGGTGGGTACCTACTCGGGCGGCATGCGGCGCCGGCTGGACCTGGCCGCCGGCCTGGTCACCCGGCCGTCGGTGATCTTCCTGGACGAGCCGACCACGGGCCTGGACCTGCGCAGCCGGCAGGCCATGTGGCAGGTGCTCGGCGGGCTGGTCGACACGGGCGTCACGGTCTTCCTGACCACGCAGTACCTGGAGGAGGCAGATCTGTTGGCTGACCGGGTGGCTGTGCTCGACGGCGGTCGGGTGGTCGCCGAGGGTACGCCGGCGGAGTTGAAGTCCCGGGTCGGCGGCGAGCGGCTGGATCTGACCGCCGCGTCCCCGGCCGCGTTCTCGGGACTCGTCGAGGCGCTCGGCAGCCGGGCGGTACATGTGGAGCCGGAGCGGCTGCTGGTGGGCGTACCCACGGATGGTTCGGCCGCCCACGTGCGCGCGCTGCTCGATGAGCTTGATCCGACGCGCGCCCGGTTGGCCGCCTTCGACCTGCACCGGGCCACCCTCGACGAAGTGTTCCTCACCCTCACCGGCCACGCCGCGACCACGGATGCCGCCGACGACAAGGAGTTGGCCCGTGTCTGACCTCGCCCTCGCCGCACCGGTCCGGGACCGCGCACCGCTGCGCGACGCCGGTACGCATGTCCGGGATCGCGCGCCGCTGCGCGACACCGTCACGATGATCGGCCGTTCGCTCCGGCTCTCCCGGCGGAACGTCGAGGCGATCATGACCTCGCTGCTGCTGCCGATCATGCTGCTGCTGCTCTTCGTGTACCTCTTCGGCGGCGCCATCGACACCGGCACGAAGTACGTCACCTACGTGGTACCCGGGGTGCTGTTGCTGTGCGCGGGGTTCGGCTCGTCGCTCACCGCGGTCGCCGTCTGCCAGGACATGGCCAACGGGGTCATCGACCGGTTCCGGGCGATGGACGTCTCCGGCGCGGCCGTGCTGGCCGGGCAGGTGACCGCGAGCGTGCTGCGCAACCTGCTCTCCACCGTGCTGGTACTCGCGGTGGCGTTCGCGATCGGCTTCCGGCCGCAGGCCGGCCCGCTGCAGTGGCTGGCCGCCATCGGCGTGCTGATCCTGTTTATCCTGGCCATTTCCTGGCTGTCGGCGGCGGTCGGGGTACTCACCCGTAGCCCGGAGGCGGCCGGTGGGTTCACCTTCTTCGTGAGTTTCCTGCCGTACCCGAGCAGCGCGTTCGTACCCATCAACACGATGCCCGGATGGATCCACGGGTTCGCCCGCAACCAGCCGGTGACACCGGTCATCGAGACGCTGCGGGCGCTGCTGCTGGACACGCCGGTCGGTGGCAGCGCGTGGCGGGCAGTCGCCTGGTGCGCCGGCATCCTGGTCGGCTCGGTACTGCTGGCCACGGTACTGTTCCGCCGCCGTACGGTCTGAGCGGCGTACCCCGCCGGCCACCAGTTGGTGGCCGGCGGTTTGCTGGGCTGGCAACGGTTCGGCAAAGGGTCGTTGAGCGACCGCTGCCGGCTGAGCCCCCCGTCAGGCTGTTCTCGTAGAGCGGATGCCGAGCAGGGCTGAGGTGACCACGAACGGGATGCCCAGCAGTGCGGTCAGCAGCGGTGTCGGGGCACCGGCGAAGGAGAGCACGAACGCGAGTAGCCAGGCGATCGGCAGCCAGCGCGGGAGCGTACGGGCGCGGTACAGGCCGATGGTCACCAGCAGCAGGCCGAGTACGAGCAGCGGCGGGAAGGCGTACGGCAGCTGTGCCTTCGGGTCGTGCAGCAGGGTACCGAGGAAGGTGGCCAGCGCCGGACGATCCAGTTCGGGACGGGCGGCGACGGTCAGCAGCGAGGCTTCCCCGGCGAAGGCGACGCCAGCCATGGTGGCCCCCACTCCGGCCAGGATCGCCCCGGTGGTCGCGAAGATCCCACCGCGCTCACGGATTAGCCGGCACAGCACCACCAGGGCCGGTACCAGCAGCAGCGCACCGACCGCCATGAGCAGCTGGGCGGCGTACCAGCGGATTGGTTGTGCGGCGACGGAGTCGAGCCAGGCGGCCGGATCGCTCGGGTTGTCCGCCGGGCGCAGCACCTGCCCGGTCAGCAGCACCACCGGCTGCGCGACGAGCACCGCCACCCCGAGCCCGCGGCGCAGCGCGGAAACCCCGGCGCCGGCCGGCCGCCCCGCGAATGGCACGCCTCCGTCGCTGCGGCCGACCGAGCCGACCGAGCCGGCCGGGGTGGCGAGCGTGGTCACGACTGGGCCCGGTTGCGCTTGCGGGTGGCCAGTACGAAGACCGCCAGTACCAGGAACACCACGGTGGTGAGCAGGAAGCCGATGAAGGACAGCCCGCTGATGTACATCCACGGGCCGGACTTGTCGTTCTTGCCGGGGCCGCCGAGGGCGAACAGCACCACCGCGAGGGCGGCGACGGCGGCGAGCGTGCGGCCGGGGTACTTGCGGATCATGGGGATTCTCCTGCCGTATGAAATGCGGCGTGGCTGCCGCTACGACCAGGCTGCGGTCGGGCGCGTCCCACGGTCATCGGCCCGGCTGTCCCGGAGATCCGGGACGCTTGTCCCGCCAGGCCGGCCCGGCCGCGTCGGCCAAGCCGTTGCGGCGGGCCCAATCGGACGCAGCAGCGCGGTCCGGTAAGGCCAGCTTGGTGAGGATGTTGGAGACGTAGTTGCGGACCGTCTTGTCGCTGAGGAACAGCTGCCGGGCGATGTCCCGGTTGGCTGCCCCGCCGGCCAGCATCCGCAGCACATCCACCTCGCGGCCGGAGAGCTCGGCCAGCTGTGGCGGCAGGGTACGAGCGGCGCCGGCCAACTGGCCCAGTACCCGACCGGCCACGCCCGCCCCGAAGACCGCCTCGCCGCGTACCACCGCCGCCAGTGCCCGGGCGATCTCCGGCCCGGCCGACTCCTTGAGCAGGTACCCGCGTGCGCCAGCGGCGACCGCGGCGCGTACCGAGGCGTCGTCGTCGTACATGGTGAGCACGAGTACCGCCACGCCGGGCAGCGCGCCGGTGATCTGCCGGGTGGCCTCCAGCCCGTCCACGCCGGGCAGGTGCAGGTCCATCACCACGGCGTCCGGGCGCAGTTCGCGGGCCAGCGCAACGGCTGTGGTGCCGTCGGTGGCCGTACCGGCGACCTCGATCTCCGGCTCCTCGGCGAGCAGGGCGACCAGGCCACGCAGGTAGGCGGGGTGGTCGTCGGCGAGCAGCACTCTCATGCCGGTACCCCCGTCTGCAGTGGCAGTGTCGCGATCAGCTGGCAGCCGCCGGAGTCCTGATCCAGCAGCGTGATCGAGCCGCCCAGCTCCTCCGCCCGGTCGGTCATCGAGCGGATGCCGACGCCGGCCGGCCGATCGCCCCGGCCTCGCCCGTCGTCCGTGACGGTGACCGTCAAGGTGTTGTCCCGTAACGAAAACAGCACCGTGCAGCGGCTGCATCCGGAGTGCCGTACCGCGTTGGTGACCGCCTCGACGGCGATCCGGTACGCGGCCACCTCCACCGCCGCGGCCAGCTCACCCAGCCCGTCCGCCGGCTCGACGTCGACCCGTCCGTCCACGCCGCTGCCGCAGAGCGTCGCCACCTGCTGGCGTACCGCCGGCAACAGTCCGGCCTGGTCCAGTACCGCCGGGCGCAGCTGGTCGATCAGCCGGCGCATCTCCCCCACCGACTCGCGCAGCTCCGACTGGATGCCGGCGAGCAGCGCGTCGCCGGCCTCCGGATCGCGCCGCAGCCGTACCCGGGCGGCGTCCAGCCCGAGCGAGGCGGCGGCCAGTGCCGGCCCCAGGCCGTCGTGCAGTTCCCGACGCAGCCGGCGGCGCTCCTCCTCGTGAGCCACCACGAGCTGTTCCCGGACGCCGCGCAGCTCGGCCTCCCGGCGCATCGAGTCGAGTGCGGCGGCCAGCAGCGGCAGTACCCCGGCCAGCAGCCGCTGATCGCCCCGGGTCAACAGGTCGCCGCTGCGGCCGACGGTGAGGGTACCGACCCGGGAACCGTGGTAGCGCAGCCCGAACTCGTACTCCCGCCCCCGTGGATCGCCCATCGTCGCGACAGCCGGGCCGTCGGCCGGTGCAACCCGTACGTGGCTGAGGCGCAGCGCGTCGCGTACCGACTCGACGAGCGCCTGCACCAGGCCCTGGCCGCCGGAGTGGCTCTGCACCGCCTCGCCGGTACGCACGATCACCCGGTACGGGTCGGCCCGGTCGCCGTACAGCAGCCAGTCCACGCCCCGGCGGGCCGCACCCAGTGCCGGCTGGAGTACCGCGGCCATCACCGCGCCGAGCAGTACCCCGAGTGCCGAGTCGCTGAGTACCTGGTGGCCGAGCAGCCCGACAGCAATGGCGTACACCGCGACAGCGACCGCGGTGAGGCAGACGAAGACCAGCGTGCGGCTGACCGCCACATCGAGCCAGTGCCCGTGGCTGACGCGTACTTCCTGCATCCCGACATCATCGCCGGGCGGCCGGGCGGGCGTGGTCGGACGAACGGGTCAGGTCGAGGTAGCGGTCGAACAGCAGCCGCTGCCGGTCCCGTTCGCCGGTGCAGCGTCCCGGCGCGCCGAACGCCTCGTCCACCAACTCGTCCAGCGCCAGATGCGCTTCCCGCAGTGGCGCGGCGAGGGCGCCGGGAGCGTACTGCCGGGCGAGCGAGCGCCGGGGATCCCGGGCTTCCAGTACGGCCGCGCCGGCCGCGGACAGCTCGCGTTGCTGCGGCGCGGTCAGGACGGGGAGCGGGAAAGTGTTCCATACCACCGAAGCAGACAGCGACGGGTCCGATTTCAACCGGCCGCCAACGGTCTTCTGCCAGGTGAGAAAGGTGGCCGAGGAGAACAGCGCGAACAGCAGCCCGTCCGGGTCCGGCGCGGTGAACAGCTTCACCGACGCGATCACGTCGGCACCGAGCCGGGCCGCGGTCGCGTAGTCCCGGGACGCGGTGAAGGTCTGCGGCAGCGCCAGGTACGGGCCGGCCGGCTGGCGGATCTCGCCGAACAGGTGCGCCTGCTCGGCCAGCCTGCGCGTGGTGGCCCGACCCGCCTGCTGGCGCAGCTGGCGTACCCGCCCCACCCGCTCGCGCAGTACGTTGCTGCGTACCAGATCCGCCGGGTCGAAGTCGGCGCCGGCCAGCCACAGGCACCACCGGGGCTCGTCGTTGATCAGCTCGCGACCGCCGACGAAGCGGCGCAGGTACTTGGCAGCACACGGATCCGCGCACACCTCGGCGAGCTCGGTCGGGCCGACGGTCAGGTGGTTCCAGTCGATCGCCGTGGAGCCGGCCCGGATCGGTGGTAGCGCCGGGCTCACCGGGCGGGCAGCCGGGGTGACCAGTACGTCCGGGCCGTCCACCAGGTAGCCGTTGACGTGCGTGGCCGGTACCTCGACGGGCTTGCCGGCCGGGTGCGGGTAGTCGAAGAGCCGCGGTCTCGCTGTGGTGCGGGCCGTGCCACGGTCGAATCCGACGATCACCACGTGTACCGCCGCCGCTCCCGGCTCGCCGGTGCGCCAGGCGAAGGTACGGTGCGCGAAGGAGATCCGCCAGCCGGCCGCGAAGACGGGGCCGAATACCGGGGGTACCCCCTCGCCCTGGGCCACGGAGTTGGTGCACACGAACGCCCAGCGCCCGGCATGCTCGCCGAAGTAGCCCAGTGCCCGGGCAAACCAGCCGGTGGCGTAGTCCAGGTGCCGCAGATTCGTTGTGCCCCAGGCGATCCGCAGCTGGTCGCGCTGTGCGGCGGTACGCTCCTTGTGGCCGCGGAACGGTGGGTTGCCGACAACCACGACGTGTTCACCGGGCGGCAGGACGGTGGCCCAGTCGAGCGTCAGGGCGCAGCCGGTGACGATGTTCGGGTGCTCGGTCGGATCGGCACCCGACTGCCTGCCGAGGATCTCCAGTGCCAGCCGGGCCAGTCGGGCCGAGCCCGGATCGATCTCGATCCCGTGGAAGTGCTCCAGCCGTACCCGTTGCGGCGCAGCGGTTTCATCAAGCCGGCTGGCGATTTCCCGTTCCAGGGTACGCATTTCCCGGTACGCGACGAGCAGGAAGTTACCGCAGCCGCAGGCCGGGTCGAGCAAGCGCAGTGCCGCCAGCCGGTCCCACAGCCGGTGCAGTGCACGGGTGCTCGTACCGGCGGCCTCGAGCTGCTCGCGAAGTTCGTTGAAGAGTAAGGGATCCAGTGTCCGGGCGATGTTCTCCTCGGAGGTGTAGTGCGCACCGGAGCCGCGCCGGGCCGGTGCGCCGCTGTCCAGTTGCCGGGCGGTACCGAGGACTGCCGGGCTGATCTGCGACCAGTCGAGCGCCGCTGCCGCCCGTACCCCCGCATCGAATTCTTCGCCCTCAGCCGACACTTCCGGCGGGTCGCCGGCGAACAGCGCCGTGACCGCCCGGGTCAGCGGTTCGGCCGGCGAGCGGCCGGGCTGGCCGCGCCGCAGGACGGCGTGCAGGTGGGCGATGGCGGTGGCCGCCCGCGCCGTCTCGGCCGCCCGGTCGCGGGCGCGGCTCGGCGCGTCCGGACCCGGCTCAGCACGCGGCATACCCGCAAGGTATCCGGCCAGCGTGGGGGCGTACGCACCGGCGCCCAGGCCGTACCGTTTGGGGATGGGTGTTGGGGTGGTCGGCCGGGCCGGCGCGCTCGCCGCGCTGCTCGCCGTGGCCCAGATCTGGCTCGCCGAGCAGCTCGACGTCACCCACCTCACCACCGGCTACTGCTGCGGATACCAGCGCGACATCCTGCCCACGTTCGCCGATACCGCCTGGTTCGGCGCACTGGCCGTGGCCGTCGCGGTCATCGCTGTGCCGCCGGTTGCCGGCCGGTCTCGACTGTTGACCGTCGCGGGCGCGGTCCTCGGTGCGGCCGCGGGCCTGCCGCTGCTTGCCGTTCTCGCCGCGAGTGGGCCGGGCGACAGCTTCTCCGCCGCCGAGACCCGGAACCTGATGCTGACCTACGCCGCCGGGCTGCTGCTGGGCGGTCTCGTCGCGGTGGTCGCGGCCTTCGGCCATCTCGTGGTACGCCTCGGCCTGCTCGCGCCCGCGCTGCTCGCCTGGACAACCACGATCGCCGACCGGTACCTGCACACGCTCGCGATCTTCCGCCCCGGTGAGCTGCAACTGGCGAGCAGCTCTCGGGCCGTCGACGCGTTGCTGGACTCGCTGCTCGTGGCGGTGTGCGCAGTCGCCGTCACAGTGCTGATCCTGTTGCTGCGTAACAGCTCCTGGCGCCGGCCGCGGTTCTGGGTGACGCTGGCGATCGGGCTCCCGCTACTGCCCGCCATCGTCTGGCTCGGGATCGAGCTGCTGTCCCTGATCCCGCCCGGCGCGGAGCACTGGAGTCTCCGCTGGCCGGTGGGCGGACTCATATCCGGCAGCGTCGGTGTCGGCATTGCGTTGGTACTGCGGCGTTTCGGCGCACCGTGGCCCTGGCTCGCGCTGGCCAGCGTCACCGGGTACCTGCTCCTGGTCGGTTCGCTGCTGCTCGCTGTCACGCTCGGTCCGGAGTTGGGCGGCGATGCGGCGCTGGTTGTCGACCCGTGGAACGCGCTGGTCGGGTTGCTCGTCGGGTTGATCGCCGGTGGCGTGGTCGGCGTACTGTCGCGTCCCCGCGAACCGGCTCCGGCGGTATCCGAAGCGAACGGGTGAGTCGGCGAGCCACTTGCCCTGTGCTCCGGGCGCACCAACGGAGTGTCGCTGGTGCGCCCGAAGACCTGCCGATCAGGACAGGAACGTGCCGTACGGCCCGCTCATGATGGCGTTCTTCTGCGCCTGGCAGTCCGGCCGCGCCGTCGGCGTCGTGGCCGCTGAGGACGACCCAGCCCAGGCTGCCGCCACCGCCCGCGCCGTCGCCCTCGGCGCTGATCTCACCGACGTTGATCCAGCGGCTGTTCACCGGGACCGTCGAGCTGTTCGAGGACCACGGGTTCCGCCGGCTCCGCCAGGTCGGCAAGCATGCATGGATCGTGAGCAAGCAGGTCGACCCCGCCTGACCGCAGTCGTGGGCGGGGTCGCCACACGGACGCGGCGCGTTGTTCTCAGGGCGCGGTGGCCGAACCAACCGACAGACACATGCGTGACCGTCGCTGCTGGGCGGTCACGCATGTCAGTGCCTGGCTGATTCTGTGCTGACGCCTTACCTGGCCTCAGGCTTTCAGCTTGGTGGCGAACGCCGAAGCCAGGACTGCCGGCCAGTTCGTTGTGCCGCAGCAGCTCGGATAGCCCGTGTGGTACAGCAGCCCGACTGCGTCGAACAAGCTCTCGGTAGCAGTGAAGTCGCAGACCTGGTCGCCGACGATGCAGAAGTCGAACGCCCGGCTCTGGATGCTTGTCGGCAGGACGTCGTTACCCAAGATCCCGCCAATGCTGCCGGTTCCTGGACCGCTGCCGTTGAACGTGGTCTGGACGTGGTAGGACGTGCCTGCGCCGGCACTGATCGGGTCGGCGATCAGGAGAGCGGCTCGAACGTTCGCCAGTTGCAGGCTCGTCATGCTGTTCAGCCCTTGGTTGACGGCCTCAGCGCCTTGGGAATATCCAATGACCCCGATGCGTACCGCCGGGCAGTACTCGATTTCGCTCTGGACCTCATTCACGAGATCCTGCGCCCCTGCATTCACAGAATCGAAGTAGACGCTCAGGTTTGACGCTGACGGTACGGGTACGGCTGGATAGGGCAGGGAGTAGGTGGCGATGCTGTCGACCGGGACGTCACCGACAACATATGTGGCAAACGGACCGGTCGTACTTCCCATGAGGAACGGGCCGCTCATCGCCTCGTCGGAGCCGCGGAGTCCGATCAGGTAGTAGTCGGGGCACCCGTTGCCGACAGTGTCCAGCGCGACGTACTCGTTGATGGATGCGGAACGGCTGTAGAGGAGTACGTGGGCGCCGTTGGTGGTGAGCGCGTGATCGATGTTGAGTACATAGGACGTGTGTCCGGCGGATTCGATCCAGCTGTATCCGCCCGCTGACGTGTGGCCCATCACGAAGTTCTCGTTCGCGACGTTGCTGCAGGTGTACTGCACGATATGGGTGTTATTGACATATTTCGAAGCGGCGATGTTGACGCACTTGCCGCTGTAGGAGTTGCGGATGCGGAAGGTGGTGGAGTTGATGTAATCGAGGTACCACACCTCGTTTGTCCCGTGACCACACGTCCACTGGTCGAGCCACGTGTCGTTAGCCGTCGAGTACCCCGGATCGTCGAGGCATTTGTCGGATTGGCCGAAGGTGAGCCGGTAACCAACCGTCCCGGTTGCGGCTTGGGCCGCGGAGGCGCCCGCTGTCGCGACGCCGAGGGTGGCGATCACCGCCACGACAAGTCCGATCACGGCCAGTCGTACGTGCCTGCGCCGGGGTTCGGGAACAGGGCCAGCAGCCACGCCGAGCCGCAGGCGTTCGGGTTGGCGGCCGGGCGCACGGTCGGCGGCCAGTTGGATTCCTTTGTAGACATTCGCGGCCCGCCGCAGCTTCGTCATTCGCACGAACTTCTCCCCGTCGGCCAGTAGCCGCGGCGGGATCGGCCACCGCGTGTCCACAGGAGACTAGCCGCGTCGTACGTCAAGGAGTCTCGATGCGCTGCCAGGTGCCGGCAAATTGCCGGTCCCAACGGCAGATCACACATTTGGCGGAGCCCACGATTGGCAACACGGCCGCGCTCGCGGAGCGGATATCCAGCAGAGTTGGCCGGCACCCGTACGCCTTCGAGAAAGTGCGGCAGCCTCCGCTGACTCACCGCTGACTTCAGGCCCGTACGGGCGGATTCAGACGACTGATCGCCATCCACCGATCGGCAGGTCACGCGTTCGATGCAAAGGGCCAGGTGAGAACTAATCTCACCTGGCCCTTTGACCCTCGGTGTCGGGGTGGCGGGATTCGAACCCACGACCTCTTCGTCCCGAACGAAGCGCGCTACCAAGCTGCGCTACACCCCGAGGCGTGCCGAGTCATAGTAGCCGACCGACCCGGGGCCGCAAACCTGGGTATCCCCGCTCCGTTGACCTCGAGCCGCGAGGGGCTGGCGAGACGCAGGGTCAGCGCGGGATCAGGGTGAGCAGGCTGGCCTCGGGCGGGCAGGCGAACCGTACCGGGGCGGTCGGGTGGGTACCCAGGCCGGCCGACACGTGCAGCCAGGAGCGCGAGGTGGGCCACGGGTGCAGCCCCTTGGCCATCCGGCGGTCCAGGCCACAGTTGGTGACCAGGGCGCCGTAGCCGGGTACGCAGACCTGGCCACCGTGCGTGTGCCCGGCCAGCATCAGGTCGAATCCGTCGGCGGCCATCCGGGTGAGGATCTCCGGCTCGGGCGAGTGGGTCAGCCCGATGTGCACCGCGCTCTCCGGGGAGACCGGGCCGGCGACCGAGGCGTAGTCGTCCCGGCCGATGTGCGGGTCGTCGACGCCGACGAACTCGATGGCGCGGCCGCCCGCCTTGACCTCGGTACGCGCGTTGTTCAGGTCGACCCAGCCGGCCTCGGTGAGCAGCGTGCGCAGCTCCTCGTGGGGCAGGTCGACACCCTGGCGGTACTCGCGGTCGCGGTCGAAGTACCCGAACGGGTTCTTGAAGACCGGGCCGCGGTAGTCGTTGGAGCCGAACACGAAGGCACCGGGCAGGTCGAGCAGCGGTTGCAGCGCGCGTACCACCCCGGTCAGCGCCTCCGGGTGGGCCAGATTGTCGCCGGTCACCACGACCAGGTCGGGGTCTGTTCCGGCGAGCCCGGCCACCCAGTCCTGCTTGCGCCGCTGGCCCGGGGTCATGTGCAGGTCGGAGACGTGCAGGATGCGCAGCGGTTCGGCCTCCGGCGCGAGTACCGGCACGTCGAACCGGCGCAGGGTGAACATGTTGCGCTCCACCAGGCTGGCGTAGGCGAGCGTGGCGGCCCCGGCGGCGGCGGTGACTCCGAGCAGACGAATTGCGGTACGCGTACGCATGGGCACCAGGGTAGTTTCCTGTTCATGAGCATGCTCAAGGACAGGCTGGAGTCGGATCTCCACGGTGCCATGAAGGCCCGTGACGAGCTCGTCACCTCCACCCTGCGGATGGCCATCGCCGCAGTACGCAACGCCGAGGTCGAGGGCAAGCAGGCCCGCCAGCTCGACGACGCGGAGGTGCTGGCGGTACTCACCCGGGAGGCGAAGAAGCGGCGCGAGGCGGCTACCGCGTTCGCCGACGCGGGCCGGGCCGAGCTGGCCGACAAGGAGCGCGCCGAGGAGCAGGTACTGGAGCGCTACCTGCCTAAGCAGCTCGGCGACACCGAACTCGCCGAGTTGGTCAGCCAGGCGCTGGTGGGCATCGAGGCCACCGGCAGGGCGGCCCTGGGCCCAGCCATGAAGGCGGCTCAGGCCGCGGTGGCCGGCCGGGCCGAGGGTGGTCGGGTAGCCGCCGAGGTACGCCGCCAGCTCGATCTCTGATCGCGACAGCACGAGGGCCCGGTGGAGTGATCCACCGGGCCCTTCGTGTCAGTTCAGGGCTGGCGGCTAATGGCCGCCGCCTCCGCCGCCCCCGCCACCGCCGGGACCGCCCCCGCCCCCACCGCCGGGACCGCCGCCGCCCCCGCCACCAGGACCTCCGCCCCCGCCGCCGGCGCTGATGTTCAGTGTGATGGTGGCGCCCTTGACCGCGTGGCCGGACGGGTTGGTACTGGCGACCGTGCCGGCCGGGCAGTTTGAGGCGACCTGCTTGGAAGCGACCGCCACCTTGAAGTTCTTACTCAGCGCCGAGGTGGCCGCGGAGACCGAGAAGCAGGTGACGCTCGGGACACTGAGCTGCGTACCGTAGGCGATCTGGTGGCTCGGCGCGGTGAAGTTGATCGCCGGTTTGTCGGCCATGAAGTCATGCAGGGTCCACGCCACCGCGTAGTTGACCTCGTTGTGGCTGTAGCCCTTGTGGAACGGGTTGTCCGGGTCCGCGATGATGCCGGCGATGGCCATCTGCTTGGTCATCGAGATCAGCGCCGCCGTGTAGTCGCTGTCAGTGGTACCCGTCTTGCCGGCGGTCGGCTTGCCGACGATGACACGGGTGCCGGAGGCGGTACCCCCGGTGCATTCGTGGAAAGCTCCCTGGTCGCCGACCGGGCAGCGGGCCGCGTCTGCCGCCGCCCGCGCCACATCTACCGGAATTGCCTGGTGGCAGCGGGGGTTGGCGGCGTCGAGCTTGGAGCCGGAGTAGTCGGTGATGCTGACCACCGGCAGCGGCTCGCAGTAAACCCCGTCGGCGGCGACCGTGGCGTAGGCGTTGGCCATGTCGAGCGGGGTGGCCGCCGAGACGCCGAGGGTGAAGGCGCCCCAGAGCGAGGAGTTGTTGGCCAGCGCCGCGTCACTGGGGGCGCGGAACTGGATGCCCAGTGCCTTCGCGGTGGCCACCACGTTGTCGGCGCCGACCTGCTCCTCCAGCGGTACGAACCAGGTGTTCACCGAGTGCCCGAAGCCGGTCCACATGTTGTAGTTGCCGGCCTCGCTACCCGCGTTCGACGGGCAGTAGTGGTTGGTACCCGGGCAGGCGGCCGGTGAGTTCTTCTCGACGATGAACTTCTTCGACTCGTACGTGTCCAGCGCGTTGAACGAGTAGTCCAGGGGCAGGCCCTGCTCCAGTGCGGTGATCATCGTGAACATCTTGAACGTCGAGCCGAACTGGTAGCCCACGATGTCGCCGCCACCACTGATCAACGGCGTGGTGGTGTTGGGGTAGTTGCCCTTGATGCCCCTGGCGCGCTTGGCCGAGTCGGTACTCAGGCCGTTGTCCGCCTGGTCGTTGCTGTAGTTGCGGTTGACCGCCATCAGCTGGATGTGGCCGGTCCCCGGTTCGATGCCGGCGAGCATGAGCGCGTTGGAGCTGCCGATCGGCATCTTGCTGACGATCCGCTTCTGCGCGTTGTTCTGGGCGTTGACGTCCAGCGAGGTGACGATGGTGAAGCCACCGCTCTTGAGCCGGTTGTCGCGCTCGTATTCGTCGGCGCCGAAGGCCGGCTGAGAGATCCACCAGCGGTAGAAGTAGTCACAGAAGAAGCCCCAGCTGTTGACCGCGACCGCGGTGCAGCCGTTGGGCTCGGTACGCCCCTGCTTGAAGCTGAGTGGTGCCTTCTTCGCGTCGGCCACCTGCGCCGGCGTGGCGGTCTTCATTTTGATCATGTTTTCCAGCACGTAGTTGTCGCGCCGGTCCATCGACTGCTTGAGCCCGTCCGGAGTCTCCGGGTTGAAGTCGGTCGGCGCCTTGACCAGGCCGGCGAGCAGCGACGCCTCGCCGAGTGTGAGGTCCTTGGGCTCCACGCCGAAGTAGACCTGGGAGGCGGCGTAGATGCCGAACGCCCCGTTGCCGAAGGGCGCCAGGTTGAGATAGCGCTCCAGGATCTGCTTCTTGGTCAGCTGCTTCTCCAGGGCCAGCGCGTAGCGCATCTCCTGGATCTTGCGGCCGGGCGTGTCCGAGGTGGCGTCGACGATGCTCTGCGGGTCGCTGGTCGAGTACTCCAGGGCCTGCCGGACGTACTGCATGGTCAGCGTCGAGGCGCCCTGCTCGGTCTCGCCGGAGTTCTGGTTGGCCACGAAGGCGCGGGCCACACCCTTCACGTCGACGCCGTGGTGCTTGTAGAAGCGGGTGTCCTCGGCGGCCACCATCGCGTCCTGCATCACCTGGGCGACGTCGTCGATGGAGACGTCGCGCCGGTTCTCGTCGTAGAAGGTGGAGATGAGGGTCTTGCCGTCACTGGCATAGACCCGGGTGATCTGGGGCGACTGCTGGACCGTCAGTACGGTCGGCAGGCTGTCGAAGGAGTCAGCGCCGGCCTTGGCGGCCACACCGCCGACAGCCATCGCGGGGAAGGCGGCAGCAGCCACCACGACACCGGCCAGAAGTCCACACACCAGTAACGACATGGCGTTGGAGAGCAGGCTGCGGTCACGACGTCGCATCCAGGTCACCGCCTCACAGTACGCGACACAACTGGGAACCCGCGTCCTGCTCTGGACGCCGGTCGTTGTGTTAGACGCGCACTCTCAGCGGTTCTGCGTACCCCTCGCTCCGTCGATCTGATTTCCGTGCTCCCCAATCTTGCCCCGGAGCCGGTCGCGATGCCTGCAAAACACCAAACTCTCTCGTGATTGCGGCGAAACCAGAAAACCAGCCCACCGATATGGGGCCTGTGTCCGGGTTAGAGAATTTGCCTGACGACGTTGCGTAATCGTGTGACTACGGAGCATGATGATTCCGCTACAGCAGTCGTGCCCTCCAGCCACGGAGGACACGCCGCCGGACGGCCTACCGCGAAGAGGCCGTGCCGTGCGTACCGGGGGAGAGAAGCACCAAGGGGGGACGTGCACACATGGCGATGATCGCTGACTGGCCGAGCGTGGCCGCTTGTCGCAACGGCGACCCGGATGCCCTGTTCGTACAGGGCGCCGAGCAGAACGTGGCGAAGCGGATCTGCCGTAGCTGCCCGGTGCGGTACGAGTGCCTGGCTGACGCGCTCGACAACCGCATCGAGTTCGGCGTCTGGGGTGGGATGACCGAGCGGGAACGCCGGGCGCTGCTGCGCCAGCACCCATCGGTGTCGAGTTGGCGACGGATGTTCGAGAACGCGCTCGCCAAGGAGCAGCACAAGGAGCTGGTCTCGATCACTTAGGCCGCGGTCGGCTCCGCCGGACGCGAGCGGGGCCTGATCAGCGGCTTGGCCCTGTGCACAGGGCCGCGGCGATACTCCGCAGCCCGTCGATGTCGTGGACATCGGCGGGCTGCGCGCTGACGGTGGCCAGCGGAACCTGGGGGTACTCGTTGGTGAAGCGGGCGGAGACCGCCGACTCGCGCGCCACCCGGGCCACCAGTTGCGCGTGTATCCGCAGCGCGGCAGCTGTCTCGGCGTGCTCCCCCGACTCGTCCAGTCGCTGCGCGGCGG
The DNA here is from genome assembly GCA_963850915.1 of uncultured Actinomycetota bacterium. Lineage (GTDB taxonomy): Bacteria > Actinomycetota > Actinomycetes > Mycobacteriales > Micromonosporaceae > CAVTWH01. The sequence continues at coordinate 739,682 of CAWKND010000010.1, read as the reverse complement.
CCAGCGCCTCGGCAGCCGGCAGCCCGGCCGTGTCCGCCTCGTGTACCCGGTTGAGTACCAGCCCCTGCAGCGGCATCTGCTCAGCTGCCAGCCGACCGGCGAAGTAGCCCGCCTCCCGGATCGCGTCCGGCTCGGGCGCCGCCACCACCAGGAACGAGGTCTCGGCCGCCTGGAGGATCTTGTACGTGTTGTCGGCCCGCTGCCGGAACCCGCCGAACGTGGAGTCCAGTGCGCCGACGAAGCCGGACAGGTCACTGAGCAGCTGGGTACCCAGGATCTTCTGTACCGCCCGGGAGAACACCCCGAACGAGGCGGTGACCAGGTTGAACATGCTGCGCCCACCGGCCCTGGCCGGCGACACCAGTATCTTGAGCATCCGCCCGTCGAGGAACCGGGCCAGCCGCTGCGGGGCGTCCAGGAAGTCCAGCGCCGAGCGCGACGGCGGGGTGTCCACCACGATCAGGTCCCACTCGTCGGTGGCCCGCAACTGCCCCAGCTTCTCCATCGCCATGTACTCCTGGGTACCGGAGAAGGTCGAGCTCATCGCCTGGTAGAAGGGGTTGGCGAAGATCTCCTCGGCGCGCTGTGGCTCGGTGTGGGTGAGTACCACCTCGTCGAAGGTGCGCTTCATGTCCAGCATCATGGCCAGCAGCTCGCCGGTTGCCTCCGGGCGCAGCCCCTTCACCGGCCGGGGCGTGTTGTCCAGCTCGGTCAGGCCGAGCGCCTGGGCCAGCCGGCGGGCCGGGTCGATGGTGAGTACGACGACCCGCCGCCCGTGCTCCTCGGCCGCCCGTACCCCGATCGCGGCGGCGGTGGTCGTCTTACCGACCCCGCCGGCACCGCAGCACACGACGATACGGGTGTCCCGATTGGCGAGCAGGGCGTCGACGTCCAGCCACGGATGAGGCACGCGTCGAGCCTAGCTGGGGAGACGCTGGACGCGCCCGGGGCTGTCGCGCACGCCACCCCCGCTGCCTCCCGGCCGCGGCTCTGACCAGGCCCGACCTTGGTTGGGCGCAGGGTGCGTGCGGGGGCTCAGCGGATCGCGGCCAGGGCGTTGGCGAGGGTACCGAGGGTGGCGGTGTTCACTCCGCCGGGCAGCAGCGGCAACTCGATCACCGGCCGGCCCAGTGCGGCCAGCTCGGCGCGCAGCGTGTCCTCCAGGTGCTGCCGGACCAGGTAGTCCTGTGCCTCGGCGTACACCCCGGTCACCAACTCCCGGTCGGCGGGCAGGCCGGCGGCGGCCAGCCCGCGCTTGAGCTGGGCCTGGGTGATCTTGCCGGTCGGCAGCAGCGGCGGGTGGGTCTGGTTGACCACGATCTGGCCGATCGGGATGCCCAGCGCGGCCAACTCCTCCATCGCGTCCACGGTCTCCTGTACCGGCATCTCCTCCAGCAGGGTGACCAGGTGCACAGCGGTGATCGGCGAGCGCAGGATCGCGGCGACGCCCTCGCTCTGCGTCTTGATCGGGCCCATCTTGGCCAGCCGGGCGGCCTCGGCCGTGACATTGAGGAAGCGGCCGATCCGGCCGGTGGGCGGGGCGTCCAGGATCACCGCGTCGTAGTACCGGCGGCCGCCTTCGCTGCGCGTGGTCGCCTCCTTCACCTTGCCGGTGAGCAGTACGTCACGCATGCCCGGGGCGATGGTGGTGGCGAAGTCGATGGCGCCCAGCTTCTGCAGCGCCCGGCCGGCCAGCCCGAGCTTGTAGAACATGTCGAGGTACTCCAGCAGCGCCTCTTCGGCGTCGACGGCCAACGCGCGTACCTCGCCGCCGCCGGGTACCGAGAGGATCTTGCGCTCCTCGTACGGCAGCGGGGCCAGGTCGAACAGCTGGGCGATGCCCTGCCGCCCCTCCACCTCGACGAGCAGCGTGCGCTTCCCGTCCCGGGCCAGGCAGGCGGCGAGCGCCGCGGCCACCGTCGTCTTGCCGGTCCCGCCCTTCCCGGTCACGACATGCAGCCGGGCCGTCCAACGGGAGTTGGCCGGCCCGGTGCGGGGCTGATCGGCGGGTACAGGGCTCACCCGTCGAGTGTATTTGGCCCGCCGACTTCATTGGCTTGGTGGCCAGGCGCTGCGCCACCCGGTACTTAGCTGAGCTGGCTCACATCGCAGACGAACCAGCCGTCGCCCTTGGTCGTGATCAACTGGAGCTTCTGCTGGGCGGCCTGCTCGTCGGCGGTACTCAACTTGACCGTCACCGAGACCGTGGCCTCTTTGCTGTCGCTCTTGCTGACCGTCGGGGCGTTCCAGGTGTACCGGGGCGAGTCGTACTTCTTGCCCTGGTCCTTGATCTGCTGGACCTTCGCCTCGATCTTGGCCTTCTGCAGCGCGTCGGCGCACACGTACTTCTCCGCCTGTACGGCGTCCTGCGTCTTGTAGACCGCGGTGAGGAAGCCGTCGGCGGCGAGTACCGGCGACGCCTGTCCCTTGCCGGCCTCCTTGTTCCCCTGGGTCAGGAAGTAGGCGCCGACCCCACCGCCACCGAGTACGACCAGCAGGCCGACCACGATCAGCGTGACGAGCAGCGCACGGCTCTTCTTCGGCGCCGGCGGCTGCTGGCCGTAGGGCTGGAAGGGGGCGCCCGGGTAGCCGGGCTGGCCCGGCTGGCCGAAGGGCTGCTGGCCGTAGGCAGGGGGAGCGCTTGCCTGGCCGTACGGACCGACCGAGGTCGGCTGGCCGAAGGCGCCGGGCTGCCCGAAGGCCGGCGGGGCGCTGGTCTGCCCGTAGTCCGGGGTACCGGGCTGGCCGTAGCCCTGCTGGGCCGGTGCGCCCCAACCCTGGGTCGGCGCCGGCGGTCCGGACGCGGGCGGCGCACTCGCCGGTGGGTAGGCCGGCGCTCCGGACGCGGGCGGTGCGCTGGCCGGCGGGTAGACCGGTGCGGACGCGGGTGGCGCGCTGGCCGGCGGGTAGACCGGCTGGGCCGGGTAGCCGCCCGGCTGCTGGCCGTAACCCGGCTGCTGGCCGTAGCTCGGCTGGGCCGGCTGCTGGCCGTAGCTCGGCTGCTGGCCGTAGTTCGGCTGCTGGGCCGGCGGCTGGCCGTAGCTGGGCTGCTGCGGCGCGGGCTGCTCCGGGTAGCCGCCGGGGCCCGGGTACTGGGCCGTCGGCGGGTAGGCCGGGGCCGGTGGCTGGGCGTACGGGTCCGGCTGCGCCGGCGGCTGGCTGTACTGCTCGGCCTGCGCTGGTGGCTGGCTGTACGGGTCGGCCGGTGGCGGGTAGGCCGGCTGCTGGGGGTAGCCGGGCTGTGCGGGGTCGCCGCTGGGGTACTGCGCGGGGGGCTGCGTCATGTCCTCACCTTGTTGGCGTCTTCCGGCCGGTCAGCCTATGCGTGCGTCGCGAGCCAGGGTAGTGGTTGCCGGGCTCGCGCGGGTAACACGTTATGGTGCCGGAATGGACTCGCCGACCCGCACCCGCTGGGAGTACGTCACCGTGCCGCTACTGACGCACGCGACGAAGCAGATTCTGGACAATTGGGGTCAGGATGGCTGGGAGCTGGTCAGTGTGATCCCCGGCCCCAACCCGGAGCAGCTGGTCGCCTACCTCAAGCGCGTCAAGGAGGGGTGATGACCGACCCGTACGCCCGCCTCGCCGAGCTGGGCCTGGAGCTGCCGGAGATCGTTCCGCCGCTGGCCGCGTACGTGCCCGCCGTGCAGTCCGGCCGGATCGTCTACGTCTCCGGCCAGCTGCCGATCCACCAGGGCCAGCTGCTGGGTACCGGCAAGGTCGGCGCCGAGATCACCCCCGAGCAGGCCAAGGAGCTGGCCGGCCGGTGCGCGCTGAACGCGCTCGCCGCCGTGGACAACCTGGTCGGCCTGGAGACCGTCGTCAAGATCGTCAAGGTGACCGGCTTCGTCGCCTCGGCGCCTGGCTTCACCGGCCAGCCGGCCGTGATCAACGGCGCCTCCGAGCTGTTCGGCGCGGTGTTCGGCGAGGCCGGCCGGCACGCCCGCAGCGCCGTCGGGGTCGCCGAGCTGCCCATGGGCTCCCCGGTCGAGGTCGAGGTCATCGTCGAGGTCAGCAGCTGATCCCCGCACTGCCGCCCCGGTCTCGACTGTGGCTCGGGGCCGGGTTGTGGCCGGTGCGGGGTGATGTGGCGGCCGGGTTGTGGCCGGCGGGTTGGCTTCGCGGCGGTCGGCTCGGCGTCGGGTTGTGGCAGGTGCGGGATGGTCTGCGAGTCGGGTTTTGGCTGGCGCGCCGGGGCGGTGGGGGTTGTCCCAGGGCGGCCGTACCATCGCTGGCATGGTGGCCAACGGTGGCCCGGCGCACGTGACGGCGCCGGCTGCGGCGACAGCGGATGACCTGCCCGGCTGGGCGACGCTGGTACGCGCCGGCAACCCGGGACCGATGACCCTCGACGGTACGAACACCTGGGTGCTGCGCCCGGCCGGAGCCGACGGGGTACTCGTGGTCGACCCCGGTCCACTGGACGAGGGGCACCTGCGGGCGGTCGCCGAGTACGGGCCGGTCACCGGCGTGCTGGCCACCCACGGGCACCCCGATCACGTCGAGGGGCTGGCCCGGTTCCAGGAGATCACCGGCGCCCCGCTGCTCACCGAGGCGCCAGGGGTGACCCGGCTGGTCACCCCCGGGCACACCAGCGATTCGGTGTGCTTCGTCGTCGACCTGGACGGGCAGCCAGCCGTACTGACCGGGGACACCATTCTCGGCCGGGGTACCACCGTGGTCGCCTACCCCGACGGTGACCTGGGCGCCTACCTGTCCAGCCTGGCGCGGCTGGTCGCGCTGGGGCCGCTGCCGGTACTCCCGGGGCATGGTCCTGCCCTGGCCGACCTCGGCGCCGCGGCCACCTTCTACCTCCGGCACCGCGAAGCCCGCCTCGCCCAGGTACGCGCCGTGCTGGAGCGGGGCGTGCGTACCCCCCGGGAGATCGTCGAAATCGTCTACGCCGAGGTCGACCCGGTGCTCTGGCCGGCCGCCGAACTCTCCGTCCGGGCCCAGCTCGCCCACCTGCGTCAACCGCCGGCTGACGGCGACCGGGAATCAGGCCCGGAAAATGTGCGTTGGGACACACCGTGACCTGCCCTGTCTGTGGCACGGTCGCCGTACCCGGCGCCCGCTTCTGCCACAACTGCGGTGCCGCGCTGCCGGCGACCGCCGCACCCCCCGCCGCCGAGCGGCGAGTGGTCACCGTGCTCTTCGGCGACCTCTCCGACTTCACCGCCTGGTCGGAGGAGCACGACCCGGAGCGGGTCGGGGCGGTCACCGACCGGGTACTCGCGGCGCTGGCCGGTGCGGTGAAGACGTTCGGCGGGCACGTGGACAAGCTGACCGGCGACGGGATCATGGCGGTCTTCGGGGCGCCGGTCGCGCACGAGGACGACGCGGAGCGGGCGGTCCGCGCAGCGCTGTCGATGCAGCGGGCGGTACGCCGGGTACTCGACGACGAGCGTGGTGGCGGGGCGCCACTCGGGCTGCGGGTCGGGCTGAACACCGGGGAAGTTGTCGCGCTCGTCCAGGCGGCCCTGGAATACACGGTCATCGGGGACACCGTGAACACGGCCGCCCGGCTGGCCGACGCGGCTGCCGTGGGTACCGTCTACGCCGGCGAGATCACCGCGGGGGCCACCCGGCACCTGGCCTCCTGGCGGCACCTGCGGCCGATGCGGCTGAAGGGCAAGCGCGCCCCGGTGGAGACGTACGAACTGCTGGGCATGCTGGACGCGCCAGGCACCAGGTCGGGGCTGGGCGACGAGGCGCCGTTCGTCGGCCGGGAGACCGAGCTGGCCCGGGTCGGCAGCCGGCTGCAGGAGGCGGTGGACCGCAGCGAGCCACGGGTACTCGTACTGACCGGCGAGGCGGGGCTGGGCAAGTCCCGGTTCGCCACCGAGCTGGAGCGCTTCATCGCCCGGTACGACTTCGCAGGTGCGCGGGCGGCGGCCCGTACCCTCTCGGTGCACTGTGCCGCCTACGGCGAACGGCGCCGGCTGGCCCCACTGGCCGACCTGGTCCGGTTGGCGATCGGGCTGCCGTCGGATGGCCGCACGGCACAGCCCCGGCAGCAGGTCGAGGAGCGGCTGCGCCGGCTCGTCCAGCGGCTGGCCCGGACCGCGCCCGGTGCACCGCCGATCGCCACCGAACAGCTGCTCACCCTGCTGGGCTTCGGCGAGGGAACGGAGTCGCCGGCCGACCGCGGCGTGCTGCGGCCGAGCCAGGTCGGCGAGCTGCCGGCCACCAGTGACCTGCCGGCGCCCGGGGACGGACTGGCCGGGGATGCCATTCCGGTCGCTGTCGCCGACCTGTTGATCGCGCTGGCCGCCGAGGCGCCACTGCTGCTGATCGTGGACGACCTGCACGACGCCACCCCGGAGACGCTGGACGCGCTCGGGATCACCCTGTCCCGGCTGGTCGGGCCGGTACTGGTGCTGCTGCTGGGCCGGCCGGAGCTGGTACGCACGGCGGGTGTGCTGACCAGGCTGGCCGACGCGGAGGTGGGTACGCTGCCGCCGCTGCGCGGGGCGGACGCGGCGCGGCTGCTCAGCTCGTACCTCGACGGCGGCCGGCTGCCCCAGGCAGATGAGGACCGGTTGCTGGCCACCGCCCAGGGCAACGCGTTCTACCTGGCGGAACTCGTCACGCTGCTGACCGAGCGCGGCGCACTCACGCACACCGGCGACACCGAATGGAAGCTGACCGCGGGCTCACTCGGCGGCCGGCTGCTCTCCCGGGACCTGGCCGCGGTACTTGCCGCGCGTATCGACACGCTGCCGGTCGACGCCCGTAACGCGCTGCGGGACGCGGCCGTGATCGGCGACGCGGTACCGGCACCGGCGCTGGGCGCGCTCGCCGAACGGCGCTTCGCCCGAGAGGACCGGCCGACCGAGGAGCTGGCGGTCGAGCGGGAACGGGCGATCGAGGAGCTGTTGACGCGGCGCATGCTGCGGCGTACCCGGGAAGGGTTTGCCTTCGCCACCCCGCTGCTGCGGGAGGCCACCTACGCCGGGATCGGCAAAGCCGACCTGGCCGAACGCCACGCCTACCTGGCGCGCTGGGCGGCGCCGATGGCCGATGCCAGCGCGGCCGCGGCGGATGCCCGGCGGCGGGCCGCGGCAACCGGCGCGGCCGCTCCCGTCGGCGAACCTGCCGGTGTCGGTGCGGCCGAGGACGGGTTCGTCGCCGACCAGGTCGAGCGGGCGGTCGGGCTGGCCGGCGCGGTCGGCCTGCGCACCGACTCCCCGGTGTGGTCGGTGGCCCCGCTCGGGGTCGCGGCGCTGGCCCGGCTGGCCCGGCGCGCGGTGGCCACCGGCGAGCCGGCCCAGGGCGCGCAGTACGGCGAGCGGGCCGGCGCGCTGTCCGGCGGCGAGCTGGCCCCGGTCGACCAGCTGGTACAGGGGCGGGCGCAGTTGGAGCTGGGCCGGCCGGCACAGTCGCTGGCGCTGGCCGAGAAGGTGATCGCGAACGCCGGTACCGACCTGGCGCTGCGGGCCTGGGCGCTGCTGCTGGCCGGGCGGTCACACCGGCTGCTCGGTGACTATCCCCGGTCGTACCAGGTGTGGCAGGACGCGCTGGTCGCGGCCGAGGAGGCGGGGGTACCGGGGGCGCGCGCCGAAGCGATGCGCCGGCTGGGGATGGCCGACTTCCTGGGTGGCCGGCTGGCCGACGCGAGTACCCGCTTCGCCGCGTCGTACCAGGTCGCCGTGCAGGCCGACGATCCGCGCAGCCAGGCCTGGTCGCTGCAGAACCTAGCCTGGGTCACGGTCACCCGGGGCGACTTCACCGGCGCCGACGCCACCTTGGCCAAGGCCGCGCGACTCTTCGCGAAACTGAACGACCCGGTAGGGCGGGCGTGGATCCGGGGTACCGCCGCGTTTGTTCGACTGCTGGCCGGACGGTTGACCGAGGCGCGCCGGCTCGCCCGGGTCTTCCTGCCCTTCGGCGAGCGGGTCGGCGAGGCGTGGGCCACCGGTACGCTGCGCTCCGTCGAGGCGTTCGCCGCTGCTGAGATGGGCGAGTTGGCCGAGGCCGACCGGCAGGCCAGGCAGGCATACCGGGGCTTCGCCGCCTCGGCCGACGACTGGGGGCGTGGCCTGGCCCTGGTCGCGCGCGGTGCGGTGGCCCGCGGTCTGGGCTCGCCCGAGCACGCGTTTGACCTGCTCACCGACGCGCTGCAGTACGGCGAGCGGGCCGGTCACCCGCTGCTGATCGGGATGGCCGGCACGATCCGTGGCTTCGTCCGGCTGGAGCTGGGCGACCCGGCCGGCGCGCAGGCCGACGCCGAGCACGTCGCCTCCGTTGTGGAGACCCAGCGGGCGCTCGACCCGGCGCAGGTCGGGCCGCGGGTACTGCTCGGTGCCGCACGGCTGCGGGCCGGCGATCCGGAGCGCGCCATCGAGCTGCTGCAGCCGATCGCCGGGCAGCCGGACGGAGTGGCACTGCTGTTCCCGCGCCGCCAGGGAGTTGCCCTCTACGCGGCCGCTCTGCGCGCGGTGGACCGGCTGCCGGAGGCGTTGACGTACGCCCGGCGGGCCGCCGCGATGCCCGGCGAGGACGTCCGCAGCCGGGTACTCGCCCTGCGTGAGCTGGCCAGTTGCCTCTCCGCGACCGGCGCGTGCGACGAGGCGGTACTTGCCGCGCAGGAGGCGGTGGCCGCCGCGTACGCCACCCCACAGGTGGCCGAGCGGGCGGCGAGCGATGCGCTCCTGGCCCAGCTGCGGGTACCCGACCCGATCGGTTAACCTGCGCGACCTCCCAGCTTGTCACCGGGCTGGCGTATGTTCTTAGCCGTGGATGCCCGCCCCCCCGCGTTCGTACCCAAGGTTCCCGGCCTGACCGGGCTCGAGGTGCTGGCCCGTGGCGGGTACGCGACGGTCTACCGCGCGATCCAGACCTCGGTCGGCCGGCCGGTTGCCGTGAAAGTGGAGAACCGCACCCTGGAGAACGACCACGACCGCAACCGGTTCATGCGGGAGGCGCGCGCGGCCGGCCGGATGTCCGGGCACCCGCACGTCATCGACCTCTTCGACGCCGGCGTGACGGCCGACGGGCACCCGTTCCTGATCATGGAACTGTGCGACTGCTCGTACGCCGAGAAGATGAAGAACGAGCAGCTGACTGCCAAGGAGGTACGCGACGTCGGCGCCAAGATCGCTGACGCGCTCGCCGACGCGCACGCACTCGGCGTCGTACACCGCGACGTGAAGCCGGCCAACATCCTCTGCTCCAGCTTCGGCGAACCGGCACTCGCCGACTTCGGCCTCGCCGTACTGGTGGAGAACCGGGACGAGTCGATGACGCTGGAGACGCTCACCCCGGCCTACGCGCCCCGGGAGATGTTCCGGCCGCGTACGCCGCCCTCGTCGGCCGCCGACATCTACTCACTGTGCGCCACGCTCTACGCGCTGCTCGCCGGCAAGCCGCCGCGCTGGGAGAACGACCGAAACCCCAGCCTGATCGCGCTGCTCGAGATCTTCGACTCGCCGGTTCCGGAGATCAAGGGGGTACCCGACGCGCTCGTCGGCGTGCTCCGCCTCGGCCTGGCCAACGAGCCGACCGACCGACCCAGTGCCATCCGGCTGCGGGACATGCTGCTCGACCTGAAGCTCGACGGTACCGACCCGGTACCGGCCAGCCCGCGTTTCGGCGCCGACGAGGACACCACCGACGCCTGGTCGCTGCGCACCCAGCCGCAGGAGTACTTCTACGACGAGCCCACCACGATCATGCGGCTGGGGGACTCCTGACCGGGCAGATCCAGGTGCGCCCGGCCGGGGACGCCGACCGGGCTGCCATCGCCGCGCTGCTGACCAGCGCCTGGGGCGAGACCACCGTGGTCGTCCACGGCACCGTGCTGGACGCCGCCAAGCTGCCCGCACTGATCGCCGAACGGGACGCACGCTTCGTCGGCCTGCTCACCTACCAGCTCGTCGGGGACGGGCTGGAGGTGGTGACCATCGACGCCGACCCGCCGGGGCTGGGCGTGGGTACCGCGCTGGTGGCCGCGGTACGGGCGGTGGCGGTACGCGCCGGGATGCGGCGGCTGTGGCTGGTCACCACCAACGACAACCTCGATGCGCTGCGCTTCTACCAGCGGCGTGGGCTGCGTATCGTCCGGGTTTCGCCGGGCGCGGTGGACGTGGCACGCGAGTTGAAGCCGACCATCCCGGCAGTCGGCGCGTACGGCATCCCACTGCGCGACGAACTCACCCTCGAGATGGTGCTGTAGTCAGTAGGACTTTTCCTGGCCGAGTAGGTGCTGGGCGATGAAGTTGAGGATCATCTCGCGGGAGACCGGCGCGATCCGGCCGGCCCGGGCGGCGCCGAGCAGCGTGGCGATGCCGTACTCGGTGGTCATTCCGTTGCCGCCCAACGTTTGTATCGCGGTGTCGACGGCGAGCGCGGTGGCTTCGCCGACGGCGTACTTCGCCATGTTGGCGCTGACGCCGGCCTCCAGGTCGCGGCCGGCGTCATAGAGCGAAGCGGCCTTGTAGACCATCAGGCGGGCCAGTTCTACCTGGACGTGGGCGTGCGCGAGGGGATGCGAAACCCCTTGGTGGGTACCGATCGGGCGGCTCCACACCTGGCGGTCAGCGGCGTACTCGGCGGCCCGGGCGAGCGCGTACCGGCCGGTACCCGCGCCCATCGCGGCGACCGTGATGCGCTCCGGGTTGAGGCCGGTGAACAGCGCCGGTAGCCCGGTGTCCTCGTCGCCGATGAGCGCGCCGGCCGGCAGGCGTACGTCGTCGAAGAAGAGCAGCCACTGCTTCTCCGGTGAGACGACCTCCATCTCCAGCCTCGACTTGGTGAAGCCCGGTGCGTCCACGGGTACCAGGAACAGCGCCGGCTTCAGCTTGCCGGTGACCGAGTCGGCCGTCCGGGCCACCACGAGAACGTGACCGGACTCGTCGACACCGGAGATGAAACACTTGCGGCCGTTGAGGATCCAGTCGTCGCCGTCCCGGGTGGCGACCGTGGTGAGCCGGTGGAAGTTGGAGCCGGCGTCCGGCTCGGTGATCGCGAACGCCACCTTCTGGGTACCGTCGGCGATCCCGGGGAGGTACTGCTTGCGCTGCTCCGCCGAGCCGTGCCGGGCGATGATCGAGCCGACGATGGCCGGCGTGACCACGAGCAGCAGTAGCGGGCAGCCGGCCGCCGCCAGCTCCTCGCAGACGATGGCGAGTTCGGTCACCCCGCTGCCACCGCCGCCGTACTCCTCGGGCAGGTTCACGCCGAGGTAGCCGAGCTTGCCGGCCTCGGCCCACAGCTCGGTGGTGTGGCCGCCGCTCTTCGCCTTGTCCACGAAGTACCTGTGACCGTAGCGCTTGCCGAGCGCGGCTACCGCGTCGCGCAGTTGAGTCTGTTCCGGCGTGAAATCGAAGTCCATGTCAGGCCTCCTGTGGAGGTTGATCGGCTGGCGCTCGGTCGGCTGGCGCTCGGTCGGTTGACGCTGAGTCGGTTGGCGTGATGACGGCCAGTACGGTGCCGGTGTCGACCTGGCTGCCGGCGGCGACCGGCAGGGCGGCGACGGTACCGGCGGTCGGGGCGAGTACCGGGTGCTCCAACTTCATCGCCTCCAGGGTCAGCAGCAGCTCCCCGGCCGCGACCAGTTGCCCCTCGCTCACCAGTAGCCGGCCGACGGTACCGGGCAGGGGTGCGGTCAGCGAGCCGGCTGCGAGCGCCACCGTCGGCAGCGGAAACCGTTGCGCCGCAACGAGTGTGAGAGCGCCCTCGATCGAGTCCACGTAGTACGCGTCGGCAGCGGTGCGCACGTGGTAGTCGACGCGGACGCCGTCGACCACCAGCGTGACCCGGTCGGGCGCGGCCGCGAGTACCGCTACCTCCGGTGCGGCATCAAGGGCGGGCTGATGGAGCACGGAACCGTCGCGGGCGAAGCGGTAGCGGACTTCGATCGGGCCGGCCGCCGTTTCGAACCCAACCTGTTGGTACTCCTGGGATACGTTGCGCCAACCTGACGGGGCGAGGCCGAGGACCGGGGCGGCGGCTCGGCGCTCGGCGGCTCCGGCGAGGGCGGCGGCCAGGGCGGTCCGGTAGCGCGCTGCCGGCGTGGTTACCAGCGGTTCGAAGACTTCCGGGTGTTCGTCGAGGAACGCCGTTTCGGTCGCGCCGTCCACAAAGGATGGCGCGCGCAGGATGCGTACCAGCAGATCCCGATTGGTTGTCACGCCGTGGATCCGGGCAGCCGCCAGCGTTCGGGCGAGCATTCGGGCGGCGGCGTCCCGGGTCGGCGCGAAGGCGATCACCTTGGCCAGCATCGGGTCGTAGTGCACGCTGACCACTGAGCCGTCGGCGACGCCGCTGTCCAGCCGGACTCCGTTGCGTACCAACGGCTCGAACGCAGCATCCGCCGGGACCTCGAAGCGGTGCAGGGTACCGGTCGACGGCAGCCAGCCCGCCCCTGGATCCTCGGCGTAGAGGCGTACCTCGATGGCGTGCCCGCGCATCGGCGGCGTCTCCTGGAACGGCAACGGTTTCCCGTCGGCCACGAGCAGTTGGAGCGCGACCAGATCCAGGCCGTACACACACTCGGTGACCGGGTGCTCGACCTGCAGCCGGGTGTTCATCTCCAGGAAGTAGAAGTCACCCTCGGGCGTGAGCAGGAACTCGACGGTACCCGCGCCGACGTACCCGACCGCGCTGGCAGCGTCGCGGGCTGCCCGGCACAGCGCCTCGCGCAGCGCGGGAGTGACCGCGGACGACGGTGCCTCCTCCACGATCTTCTGGTGCCGGCGCTGGATGGAGCACTCGCGCTCGCCCAGGCTGACCACGGTGCCGTGGGTGTCGGCGAAGACCTGTACCTCGATGTGGCGTACCCGCTCGACATAGCGCTCACAGAAGACCGTACCGTCGCCGAAGGCCGCCAGCGCCTCCCGCTGTGCCGCGGCAATCGCCTGGGGTAGCTCGGATCCGGCGCGTACCACCCGCATGCCCCGCCCGCCGCCGCCGGCCGAGGCCTTGACCAGCACCGGGAACTCTTCAACGGAGGCGGGATCGGACCAGGTCGGCAGGATCGGTACCCCCGCCTGCGCCACCAACTCCTTGGCGCCGAGCTTCGAGCCCATCAGCGCGACCACCTTCGCGGGCGGCCCGACCCAGGTCAGTCCGGCGTCCGCCACGAGGGCGGCGAAGTCCGCGTTCTCCGACAGGAAGCCATATCCGGGGTGGATCGCGTCAGCCCCGGCGCGCTGCGCCGCCGCGACGATCAGGTCGCCGCGCAGGTACGTTGCCGTAGCGGCGTTTCCGGGCAGCCGGACGGCGTAGTCCGCCTCGGATACGTGCGGTGCCACGGCATCCGCGTCCGAGTAGACGGCCACCGTCTCGATCCCGAGCGCCCGGCAGGTGGCGAAGACACGCCGGGCGATCTCGCCCCGATTGGCTACCAGTAGACGATTCACGGCGTCCTCACATCCGGAAGACGCCGAAGTTGCCGGCGCCGCTGATCGGTCCACTGTGGACGGCGGAGAGCATCATGCCGAGTACCGTGCGGGTGTCCCTCGGGTCGATCACGCCGTCGTCGTAGAGCCGGGCGGAGAGGAAGAGCGCGGCCGACTCGGCGTCGATCTGCCGCTCCACCATCATCCGCATCGCGGTCGCCGAGTCCTGGTCGAACTCGGCTCCCCGGGCGGCGGCCGCCTGCCGGGCCACGATCTCCAGCGTGCCGGCCAACTGCGCGGCACCCATCACCGCCGACTTGGCGTTCGGCCAGGTGAACAGCGCGCGAGGGGCGAACGCCCGGCCGCACATGCCGTAGTTGCCGGCACCGTACGAGGCGCCGATGTTCAGCGTCAGGTGCGGTACTGCCGAGTTGGCCACCGCGTTGATCATCAGGGCGCCGTGCTTGATGATGCCGGCCTGCTCGTACGCCGAGCCGACCATGTACCCGGTGGTGTTCTGCAGGAACAGCAGTGGCGTGTCGGCGGTGTTGGCGAGCTGGATGAACTGGGCGGCCTTCTGCGCCTCGGCGGAGAAGAGTACGCCCCGGGCGTTGGCCAGTACGCCGACCGGGTACCCGTACAGTTCGCCCCAGCCGGTGACGAGTGCGCTGCCGTACAAGGGTTTGAACTCGTCGAACTCGGAGCCGTCGAGGATCCGGGCGAGGATCTCCCGCGGGTCGTACGGGACGCGCAGGTCGGCCGAGGGGATGCCGAGCAGCTCCTCGGCGTCGTACTTCGGCGCTGTACCAACGCCACGCGGGGCCGGGCCGAGCTTGTGCCAGTTGAGCCGGCGTACGCACCGGCGGGCCAGCCGGATCGCATCCCGCTCGTCCTCGGCCAGGAAGTCGGCGAGCCCGGACGTGGTGGCGTGCATCAGTGCCCCGCCGAGCGACTCGTCGTCGGTCTCCTCGCCGGTAGCCATCTTCACCAGCGGCGGGCCGGCGAGGAACACCTTTGCCTTGTCGCGTACGAAAATCGTGTAGTCGGACATGCCGGGGACGTACGCGCCACCGGCCGTGGCGTTGCCGAAGACCACGGCGACGGTCGGCTGGCGGCGGGCGGAGGCGCGGGTCAGGTCACGGAACACCGCGCCGCCCGGGATGAAGATCTCCGACTGGGACGGCAGATCGGCGCCGCCCGACTCCACCAGGTTCACCGTCGGCAGCCGGTTCTCCGCCGCGATCTGGCTCAGCCGCTGGGTTTTGCGCAGGGCGTACGGGTTGACCGCGCCGCCGCGTACCGTCGGGTCGTTGGCGATGACGAGGCACTCCACGCCCTCCACCACCCCGATCCCGCCGACCACACTCGCTCCGGTCGGGAAGTCGGTACCGAACGCGGCGGTCGGGCACAGCTCCAGGAACGGCGAGTCCCGATCGACCAGCAGCTCGATCCGCTCGCGTGGCAGCAGTTTGCCACGGGCGTGGTGGCGCTGCACGTATTTCGGGCCGCCACCGGCGCGCGCCTCGTCGAGCGCGGACTCCAACTCCGCCAACCGATCCAGCATCGCGGCACGATTGTCCACAAAGGACGGTGCAGCCGGGTCGATCGCGGTGCTCAGCGTCGTCATCGCATGTCCTCGGCGGGCAGCAGTTGCACGGGAATGTCGACGACGCGCGAGCGCAGCCACTCGCCGAGCGCCTTGGCCTGCGGATCGAATCTTGTGGACGCGGCGACGCCCTGGCCGAGCAGGCCGTGGATGACGAAGTTGAACGCGTGCAGCTTCATCAACGGCCAGCGCTCGACCTCTAGTGGCGCCGTTTCGGGCAGCAGCTCCTGCAGCTTCTCGGTGCTGAGAAAGGAGAAAAGCCAGTGGAAGGTCTGCGGCGTACGGGCCCAGACGCCGAGGTTGGCGTCGCCGCCCTTGTCGCCGGAGCGGGCGCCGGCGACGGTACCCAGTGGCAGCCGCCGGGTCGGGCCCCAGTCCCGTGCGGTCGAGAAGGTGGCCACCGACGGCGGCGTGGGTGGTGCGGTATCGGCAGGCGCGGGGATGACGACCCGGGACCCGTCCGGGAGTACCGCTTCGTGCCGTACCTCGTCCTGCGGCAGGTACGCGGCGCTGAAGACACCGAACGGTACGGCGTCGCCGGGCAGCGTGGTGAGCGTGCACCCCGGGTACGAGCTGAGCGCCAGCTCCACGGCCGCGGCCGAGAACGCCCGTCCCACCCGCGCCTGATCGGTGTCGCGCAGGTGTGCGGTGAGCAGCGCGCTGGCCTGCTGGGTACTCGGCGCGTCCGGCCGGTCCAATCGGGCCAGGTCGAACTCCAGTCCGGCCGGGCCGACCGCGTCGGTCAACTGGGCCCGCACGAGTGCCGCCTTCGCCTCGATGTCCAGGCCGGTAAGTACGAAGGTCATCGAGCTGCGGAAGCCACCGAGCTTGTTCACGCCGACCTTCAGGGTGGGCGGCGGTGGCAGGCCCTTGGCTCCGGCGATGCGTACGCGATCAGGCCCGTCCTGGCTCAACCGCAACGAGTTCAGCAGGAGTACGACGTCCGGGCCGAGGTAGCTGTAGCTGCCGATCTCGTACAACAGTTGCGCGGTAACGGTTTCCACGGTCACCGCACCGCCGGTACCCGGATGCTTGGTGATCACCGCGGAGCCGTCGGCGCCGATCTCGGCGATCGGGAAGCCGGGGTGGCGTGCCCCGTCCGGAAGTTCGGTGAAGAAGCTGTAGTTGCCGCCGGTCGCCTGCGCGCCACACTCCAGCACGTGCCCGGCGGCCGTCGCGCCGGCCAGCGCGTCCAGTTCGGCGCGGCCCCAGCCGTAGTGCGCGATGGCCGCGCCGACCACCAGCGACGCGTCGGTGACCCGGCCGGTGACCACGATGTCCGCGCCGCCGCGCAGGCACTCGGCGATGCCGAAGGCACCGAGGTAGGCATTGGCGGTCAACGCATCCGGGATCTCGACGGCGTCCCCGGTGACGTACCCGACGGCGACCGGCAGCCCCAGCCGCGCGCCCAGCTTCTCGATGGCGGCCGCGAGTCCCGCCGGATTGAGCCCGCCCGCGTTGACCACCAGGCGTACCCGCTTGTCCAGCGCCGTACCGAGGGTGCCCTCCAACTGGCGCAGGAACGTGCGGGCGTAGCCGAGCGACGGGTCGCGCAGCCGGTCCCGACCGAGGATCAGCATGGTCAGCTCGGCGAGATAGTCCCCGGTGAGTATGTCCAGCGGCCCACCGTCCAGCATCTCGGCCACCGCGGCGAACCTGTCGCCGTAGAAGCCGGAAGCGTTGCCAACTCTCAACATCAGCCCGGCTCCTCGGCAGCAGCCGGGGAAGGCGCGGAGGCGGTGGGTGGCCGGCCGGCTCCCGGTGGCCCGGCGAACGCCTGCGCCACATCGAGCCACGCGTCGGCCACCGGCCCGGTCGCGTGCAGCGCCGTGTCGGCCCGGTTCAGCCGCTGCACCACCAGCAGGCAGAAGTCCACCGCCGGCCCGACCACCCGGTCCTCCGCATCGGGTGACCCGTACGCCCAGGTCCCCCCGTCGGGCGCCTCCAACTCCAGGTAGACCTCAGCGGTCGGGGCCGGCAGACCGTTGACGACGAAGCTGTGCCCGAGCGTGCGGTAGCCGATGAACGCCACGTGCCGCAGGCGCGCCGTCGGCAGTCGCAGTTCGCCGACGGTTGCCGCGATGTCCTCGCCGTGTGCCCACGTCTCCATCAGCCGGCCGGTGGCGCTGGCCCGCGAACCCATCGAGGTGCCGTACCACGGATGCCTTGTGCCGTCGGGCATCGCGGTCAGCGCCTCGGTCACCCGGGCCCGGCTCGCCCGCCAGCGCGTCAGCAGTTCCGCCGGCGCCGCAAGGGTTTCCTCGGCGCCCCGGTCGACGAAGTGCTCGGGGTCGGCGAGCAGCCCGGTGAGCCGCTCCCGGAACTCGCGTGGATCGGTTGCGGCCAGCGCGATCTGGTCGTCGGTCCAGGACAGGTGCGCGATCTGGTGGGCGACCGTCCAGCCCGGCGCGGGCGTCGGCAGCGCCCACTGCTCCGGTGTCAACCCGGAGACCAGGCGGTCCAGATCCGCGGACTCGGCCCGCAGATCGTCCAGTACCTCGACCAGTTCAGTCACGTGCCGCTCCGTCCATCGCGAGCTCCTGCCGGATTGGTTGAGAACCGCCGCTGAGCACCCCGGCGAGCTGTGTCTTCCAGGCGGCCAACAGCGCCTGCCGCCTGACTGAGTCGTCAGTCAGCAGGTTGGCCACGCCGAGCCCGCGCAGCAGATCCAGCGTCGCCTGTACCGCCGTCCGCACGGCCGGCCGGTCGTCGTCGGCACCGAGTACGGCGACGGTGAGCCGGTAGAGCTCCCGGCCGAAGCGTGCCTCCAGTGGTTCCAGTGCCGCCCGCAGCTCCGGGTCGGTACGCGCAGCCACCCACACCTCCAGCGCCGCCGCGAACAGCGGCCCGGTGAACGCGGCCACCAGCATGTCCACGGCGCCGTCCAGCCGTGCGCCGGGCGGCAGCGACTCGGCCTCGGCCCGGATCTCCGCGCCGCGCCGCTCGGAGAGGTGCTCGACGGCGGCCAGGACCAGGCTGGCCCGGGTCGGGAAGTGGTGCAGCTGCGCGCCCCGGGACACGCCGGCCTTCTCCGCGACCACGGTCGTCGTGGTCCCCGCCCAGCCGTACTCGACCAGGCACTCGAGGGCCGCTTCGAGCAGCCGTTGCCGGGTGGCCCGGCTGCGGTCCTGCTGTGGCGTACGCATGCCTTCCAGGCTGCGCCCGTACAAACAATCAGTCAAGCCTGACTTTTTCTTGGTCTCGGCCCGCCCCCGCAGCCCGGCCGCGACCGGCCGATCGAGACAGGCCCGCCGCGAATCGAGACAGGCCCGCCGCGAATCGAGACAGGCCCGCCGGGAATCGAGATAGGCCGGCGGGGATAAGCCGAGGGGTCAGCCGATGGTGATCTGGCAGAGGCTCTGCAGGCGGGTGTTCAGCGTGTCGATCGCCCCGCTGGCGTTGGCGACCGCCTGCGAGTCGCTGATTCCCGCGCTGGCCATGGCATCCAGCGCGGTGGCCGAGGCGCGCAGCGCGTTGGCGGTGTCCGGGTCGGCGCTGCCGGCGAGGGTACGCAGGTCAGTGGCGTCCTTGTGCAGCCGCTTCGCCCCGTCGGCCGCGTTGTTCGGGTCAGCCAGCGCCTGGGTGGCCGGCACGATGTCCTTGAGCGCGCCGGCCGCCGAAGCCTTGGCGCAGAACGCCGCCGCGTTCGCCGGTGGGACCGGGGCCGGCGCCGAAGCGCCACCCGGACTGGTGCCGGTGGAGGCGCCCGGTGTCGCGCCGGACGGCGCCGCGGTGGCCGGGCCCGCGGTGCGTGACGTGGCCGGGTGCGACGGCTTGCTCCCGCCGCAGCCGGCGAGTGCGAGCAGGGCACAGAGCACAACCAGGGGGTACCACGTGCGGGGGCGCGACATCCGGCCAACCTAGCGGCGGTACCGCCGCATGGCCAGTCGAGCCGACCCGGTCCGTTGGTGGAGCGGGCTGCGTGAAGGGCTGGGTGAAGGGTTCAGACGCGGGCGCGGCGGGCCAGGCGCTCGGGGTCGAGGATGATCACCGACTTGCCGTCCAGCCGCAGCCAGCCACGGGAGGCGAAGTCGGCGAGCGCCTTGTTCACCGTCTCCCGCGAAGCGCCGACGAGCTGGGCCAGCTCCTCCTGGGTGAGGTCGTGAGTCACCCGGAGTACGCCGCCGTCGCGGGTACCGAACTTGCCCGCCATCTGCAGCAGGTTCTTGGCCACCCGGCCGGGTACGTCGGTGAAGATCAGGTCAGCCAGCGCGTCGTTGGTACGCCGTAGCCGCCGGGCCAGTACCCGCAGCAGCTGCTCGGCGATCTCCGGGCGGTTGGTCAGCCACGGGCGCAGCGCGGTCTTGCGCAGGCGCGACAGTCGGGCGTCGGTGACCGCGGTGGCCGTGGCGGTGCGCGGTCCCGGGTCGAACAGGGACAGCTCACCGAGCATGTCCGAGGGGCCCATCACGGAGACCAGGTTCTGTCGCCCGTCAGCCGCTCGCCGACCCAGCTTGATCTTGCCGGACAGTACGATATAGAGGCTGTCGCCCGGCTCGCCCTCGTTGAAGATGACCTCGCCCTTGCGTACCTCGACGGTGTCCATCTCCTTGGCGAGCGCCTCGGCAGCCTCCGGGTCGACGCCCTGGAAGATCCCGCTGCGCGCCAGCGTCTCGTCCATCTCGCACCTCCACCTGCGCGGATGCCGCGCGCCGACAGTCTAGGCGCACGAAGGTCACAATCGGACGGGCACCCCGGTACCCGCCCCCTGGAACGCCGTGCACGATATACCCGTGATTCCCGAGTTGCGTACCCGCACCGAAGTCGCCCGCACGCCAGGGGAGCCGTCCGAAGCCGAGTTGGCGCTGCCGGTACTCGTCTGGCGGCTGCCCCGACCGTACCTGTCGATCTCGTCGGCACCGCTGGGCGGCGGGGTGCGTACCACTGAGTGGATCATCAATTGCACGGTCCCGATGTCCTACCACCGGCCCGACCCCGACGTCCATCTGAGGGAGATCGCCGTCGGTCTCGGCCTGACCGGTCCCGGGGTGGGTCTGCTCACCGGGGTCGACGTCGCCGAACGGGTGGGCGCCGAGGACGCCGGGGTGACCTGCTGGGCCACCGTCGGCCTGGGCGCGCCCGCCTGGGCCGCCGCCCCCGACGGTGACCTGCGCCGCCACCCGCCCACCGCGCCGCACCAGGACGAGCCGGCCGTTGACCAACGGAAGCCGGGCACGGTGAACTTGGTCATACTCGTACCGGCCCGGCTGGGGGACGCCGCGCTGGTCAACGCGGTGGCCACGGCGACCGAGGCGAAGTCGCAGGCGCTGTGGGAGCTGGGCGTCGAGGCGACCGGTACGGCCAGTGACGCCGTCTGCGTACTGTGCCCGGCCGAGGGCCCGATCCAGGAGTACGCCGGTCCGCGCTCGCTGTGGGGTGCCCGACTGGCCCGGGCCACCCGCGCGGCGGTACATGCTGGCGGGCGGGAGTGGCTGGTCAGCGGCTTGGCCTGGTCAGACGCGTCAGGTTCGCGGCACCGGGGGGCAGCGCCGCTCGGGTAAGGTGCCGGGTACCCCTCGAACGCCCCCGACCCCTCTGGACTCCCCCCGATGAGCTACCCCGGTGACCGCATGCCCGAGCGGCGCCCGCCGTACCAGCCCACCAGCTCCTCGGGCGACCGGCGGGACTCCTACTACACGTCGCGCGTTGTCGACGACGAGCCGGTACGCCGGCCAGCCAAGCGCAAGGGGCGTACCACCCTGCTCGTACTCGCCGTGGTCGTCCTGCTCGGCGGCCTGTCCGTACTGGCCACCGCGTTCTACGTGAGCCAGCGCAAAGCGCCGACCGCGACCGTCGGTACCGGTGCGCCGGCGCCGACCCCGGCCGCCAAGTCCGCTGCGGGCTCCGCCCCGGCCGGCAGCGACTCGTTCACCTTCTCCGCCGTCGGTGACACGGTGGTCGCCGCCGCCCCCGCGGTACCCGCGAACAACGCCAAGGGCTTCTTCGACGACGTACAGAGCGCGCTCACCGCCGACCTGCAGTTCGCCAACCTGGAGGAGGCGGTCACCAACGACACCGGGGTCAACAAGTGCGGTAACAACCACAGCACCTGCCACGCCTTCCGGGCGCCGCCGGCCTGCGCGCAGGCGCTGAAAGACGCCGGCTTCGGCATCCTCGGGATGGCCAACAACCACGCCAACGACTTCGGCCCGACCGGAATGAAGAGCACCGAGACGACGCTGGAAGCGCTCGGCATCACCTACACCGGCCCGCCCGGGCTGATCCCGGTGGTCACCGTCAAGGGGATCAAGGTGGCCATGATCGGCTTCTCGCCGTACGCCTGGTCCAACAACCTGAACAACATCCCGGCCGCGGCTGACCTGGTCAAGCAGGCCAAGCAGAAGGCCGACGTGGTCATCGTGACCGCGCACGTCGGCGCCGAGGGGTCGGACAAGACCCACGTGAAGCCGGGCACCGAGTACTTCCTCGGCGAGAACCGGGGCGATTCAATCGCCTTCTCGCACGCGGTGGTCGATGCCGGGGCAGATCTGGTGGTACTCCAGGGCCCGCACGTGATGCGCGGCATGGAGTTCTACAAGTCCAAGTTGATCGACTACAGCATGGGCAACTTCGCCGGGTACCACGCCCTGGACACCGACGGGGTACTGGGCATCTCCGGCGTACTGCACGTGACGCTGGGCCGGGACGGCTCGTTCCTGGGCGCCAAGCTGATCGGTACCTCGATGGTCGACCCGGGTCTGCCGAAGATGGACCCGAAGCAGCGGGCCATCGCCCAGGTGCGCTCGCTCACCAAGGCCGACTTCCCGAAGACCGGCCCCACAATCGCCGACGACGGCACGATCACCCCACCGTCAGCCTGATCCAGCTTGCGCGGATCCCTACGCGGGCTCCAGGTACAGCCAGGCTTCCGGGTCACTCGCCAGGACATCATCAACAGGTACCGGGCCAGCCACGGGGGCGTACCCGGTGGGGGTAAGCCGCCACATGGTCACCGTGTCGAGCTGCGGATCGGCGATCCAGTAGTGGCCGATGCCTACCGCCGCGAACTCGTGGAACTTGTCGATCTTGTCAACGTTTTCGGTGCTGTGGGACAGCACCTCGACGACCAGAGCGACCGTCGCCGGATCGTTGTAGCGCACACCATGGGGGGCCTTTGTCCGGAACAACGCTACGTCCACCTGCCGGTACGGCTCCGGATCGCTGGGGCTGGTGGAGATGCCAACCTCGGTGGCGGCTCGGCCACGGCCATAGCGGGCGACCAGCCAGCCGGTCAGGTCCACGACGAGACTGGCGTGTTCGTTGAGCGGCGGGGTCAAGTCCATCTGCACAAGTCCATGCGCCGTGATCTCATAGCGGAACTCGGGATGCTCGGCGGACAGCCGCTCCACCAACTCACGCGTGACGCTGAGCGCCGTGACGGTCATGAATCCACCTCCTCGGGAACCCCACTGCTGCTCCCCAGTCATGCTAACCAATCGCCTACCTCTTGGGCAGGCGGCGGCGGGCGGTGCCGGGTGTCGGACCGGGGACGTAGGCTCGGGAACCGTGGTAGAGACTGAGATCGGGCTCAAGCGCCGGGCCCGGAAGATCGCCCGGCTGCTCGCCGAGATCCACCCGGACGCGCACTGCGAGCTTGACTTCACCACGCCGCTGGAGCTGGCGGTGGCCACCATCCTGTCCGCGCAGTGCACGGACAAGAAGGTCAACGAGGTCACCCCCAAGGTCTTCGCGCGCTGGCCCACGGCGGCCGACTACGCGGCCGCCGACCGGGCCGAGATGGAGGAGATCCTCCGCCCCACCGGCTTCTTCCGGAACAAGACCGACTCACTGATCAAGCTGGGACAGGCTTTGATCGAACGGTACGACGGGGAGGTACCCGGCCGCCTGGTCGATCTGGTGAGCCTGCCGGGGATCGGGCGGAAGACCGCCAACGTGATCCTGGGCAACGCCTTCGGCGTACCGGGGCTCACCGTCGACACGCACTTCCAGCGACTGGTACACCGCTTCGGCTGGACCGCCGAGACCGATCCCGTGAAGATCGAGTCGTTCATCGCCACGTTGATCGAGAAGCGCGACTGGACGATGTTCAGTCACCGGATCATCTTCCACGGCCGGCGCGTGTGCCACGCCAAGAAGCCGGCCTGCGGCGCCTGTACCCTCGCCAAGCTCTGCCCCGCCTACGGCACCGGCCCGACCGACCCGGCCACCGCCGCCAAACTGCTGAAGGGCCCGCGCGCCGCCGAACTCGCCGAGTTGGCCGGTGCGCCGATCCCGCCCCCGGCGATCCTCGTCGCGGCAGCCAACGCGGACGCCCCGTGACCCGGAAGTTCCCACTGCTCGCCGTGCTGGCTCTGGCCGTCTTCTCGGTCGGATCGCTCACCGCGTGCACCGGAAGCTCGACAGCGCACTCGACCGGTCCGTCCTGCCTACTCCCGGCTTCGCCGGCGCCCGGCGCGTCCGGTGCTGGCAGCCCGGCGCCCGGCGCGGTGGCGATGCCGGACATCTCGCTGCCCTGCCTCGACGGCGGCGCGACCGTACACCTGGCCACGCTCGGCCGGCCGGCCGTGATCAACCTGTGGGCGTCGTGGTGTACGCCGTGCCGGGCCGAACTCCCGGCCATCCAGCAGTTCGCGGCCCAGCAACTCGCGGCCGCCCACGGGGTGACCGTACTGGGGGTGGACACCGCCGACACCACACGCGCGGCCAGCTCCACCATCGAGGACAAGGCGCTGACCTACCCGATGCTCGCCGACCCGTCGAAGTCGCTGCTCAACGCGCTCGGTCGCAGCATGCTGCCGGCCACCCTGTTCGTCGACGCCAACGGCGGCCTGCGCTACGTCTACAACGAGGGCACTCCGCTCACCCCGCAGCGGCTGGCCGAACTCACGGCTACCTACCTGAGCCCACGATGACGACACCGGAGTCCAACCCGCTACCAACCGATGTCCGCAACCAACCGGTCCCCGGCCGGCAGAAGAGCCCGCTGTGGGAGCCGGAGCCAGGGCCGCTGCTGCTGGCCGGCGAGCGGGTCGAGGAGCTGCCCGGGTGGTGGCAGCCGCTGCTGGCCAACATCGCCGGCTCGCGCCGGGAGGACTTCAGTCGGCTGCCGGTACCGGAGCGGGGCGGGCGGGCCAGTGCGGTACTGATCCTGCTGGGTGAGGAGCGGCCCACCCCGGGGCGCACCGGCGAGCCGGACGTGCTGATCCTGCAGCGGGCACCGGACATGCGTACCCACGCCGGCCAGCCGGCCTTCCCCGGCGGCGCGGCCGATCCGGGGGATGAGGGACCGGCTGGAACAGCGCTGCGCGAGGCCAACGAGGAGGTCGGGCTCGACCCGGCCAGCGTGGAAGTACTCGCCACGCTGCCGCCACTGTGGATTCCGGTGAGCGGGTTCATGGTCACCCCCGTCGTGGCGTGGTGGCGGGCGCCGCATCCGGTACGCCCGCAGGACCCGGCCGAAGTCGCGGCGGTGGCCCGGGTACCGGTGGCGGAGCTGGTGGACCCGGCGAACCGGGTACGGGTACGGCACCCCAGTGGCTACGTAGGTTCGGCGTTCCGGGTACGGCAGATGCTCGTCTGGGGCTTCACCGCGGGGGTACTCGACGCTGTCCTTCGGTTGGGCGGCTGGCACCGTCCGTGGGATGAGCAGGCACCCGCTCTACCGTTGCCGGTCGAGGGCGATCAACCCGTACCCTAGGCGAGGTGTACGGCAGCGTGGTCGACCTCCTCCTCCTGGTACTCATCGTCGTCTTCGCGGTGAACGGGTACCGGCAAGGCTTCTTCGTCGGCCTGCTCTCCTTTGCCGGCTTCTTCCTCGGCGCCGCACTGGGCCTGCAGCTCGGCCCGTGGCTGGCCGGCCACTCGCACTCCGCGCCGGTACGCATCGTGCTCGCCCTGGGCACAGTCTTCGGTCTGGCCATCGCCGGGCAGGCGGTGGCCGGCTGGGGTGGTGCGAAGATCCGTTCCGCCATCCATAGCCGGAGTGGCCGCCGCTTCGACGACGTGGGCGGCTCGATCGTCTCGGTGGTGGCGCTGCTGGTGGTCGCCTGGCTGGTCGCCGCGCCACTGGGCTCCGCGCCGTACCAGCCGCTGGCCAGCTCGATCCGGCACAGCGCGATCCTGCACGGGGTCGACGCGGTGATGCCGGACAAGGCCGAGGAGCTCTCCGAGGCGCTGCGCCAGACGGTCGACACCCGTGGCTTTCCCGACGTCTTCGGCAACCTGAACCCGACCAAGGTCAAGCAGGTGGACCCGCCGGACAGCGCGCTGGCCAGCTCGGCGGTGGTACAGCAGGCGCAGGGCTCGGTGGTGAAGATCAGGGGGACGGCCGCCTCGTGCAACCGGATGATCGAGGGCTCCGGCTTCCTGTACGCCCCGCAGCACGTACTCACCAACGCGCACGTGGTGGCGGGTACCAAGGGCGCGCTGAGCGTTGAGCAGAACGGCGACACGCACCGGGGTCGGGTGGTGGCGTACGACCCGCAGACCGATCTCGCGGTCGTCTACGTACCCGACCTGACCGGTCCGCTGCTGTCGTTCAGTGGCACGGCAGCCAGTAGTGGCGACGACGCGATCATCCTCGGCTACCCACTGGACGGCGGCTTCGACGCCCAGTCGGCGCGGGTACGCGACTCGGGGCCGATCCGGGGCCCGAACATCTACGAGGACAAGACCGTGACCCGCGACGTATACACGCTGCGTGGCTTGGTACGCAACGGAAACTCGGGCGGTCCGCTGCTGGACACCAAGGGTGCGGTACTTGGCGTGATCTTCGCGGCCGCCGCCGACAACGACGACATCGGCTTCGCGCTCACCCTCGCCGAGGTGCAGCCGGTCGCCGACGAGGGCCAGGACGCCACCGACTCGGTCTCCACCGGCACCTGCGCCGCCGGCTGACCTCGCCGCCGCGCGGCCAGCGCCGGCAACCCAGCAGACTTTCAGAGCCGGCAGCCAGCCGGGGCAGCCGGTGTTACTCAGGTGGCAGATGCCCGAGCTGCACGAGCCGCGTACCGGTACGCCGGTTCACCAGAACCCCGCGCCCCGGTGGCAGCGGCCGCGGCCGGACGTCGCCGAGCAGTACCCCCTCGTCCCGGTCGCCCGACAGCAGAATGCCGGGGGTACTGAGTTCGCGCAGCCGCTGGATCACCGGTTCGTAGAGCGACCGCGCGGCGCCGCCGCTGCGCCGGGCGATGACCAGGTGCAGGCCGGTGTCCTTGGCCTGGGCCAGGAACTCCAGCAGCCCGGCGAGCGGGTTGGTGGAGCCGCTGGCGACCTGGTCGTAGTCGTCGACCAGCACGAAGCACTCCGGCCCGGTCCACCACGAGCGGTCGCGCAACTGCTGGGCCGTCACGTCGGGGCCGGGCAGCCGGCGGTGCAGGTACCCGACGGCCGAGTCGATCAGCTCCTGCGTCTCGGCGGCGCCCGACCCGTACCCGATGAGGTGTTCGGTGGTGATCGCCTCGAGCAGGCTGCGCCGGTGGTCGATCAGGATGATCCGGGCCTGCTCCGGGCTGCACTGCCGGACGATCGAGGCGGCCAGCGAGCGCAGCAGCGACGACTTGCCGCTGCCCGGGTCGCCGAAGATCAGCAGGTGCGGGTCGGCGGCGAAGTCGGCGCCGACCGGGCTGAGGTCGTCCTCGACCACGCCGAGCGGCAGGTGCAGCGGCGACTGCTGGCCGGCCAGCGTGACCAGCTCGGGGTAGGGCAGCTCGTCCGGGAGCAGCCGGACCGGCGGCGCGGGCGGTCCGGACCAGCCGGCCGCGATGATCTTGACAAGCTCGCCCGGCTCGGCCGCCGCGGTGGATGGCAGCGCGGTGAGCAGGTGCAGGCCGTCCGGGGTGAGACCCCGCCCGGGGGTACCGGCCGGCACGTTCCCGGCCGCCTTGCGGGTGACCAGCGAGTCGGCGGTGTCGCCCAGCCGCAGCTCAAGTTTGGTACCGAACAGGTCGCGTACCACCGGCCGGAAGTCCAGCCACCGGCTCCCGCTGGCCAGCACGTGTACCCCGTAGGCCAGCCCCCGGGTGGCGATGTCGACCAGCGCCGGCTCGACATCCTCGTACTCGGTCCGCACAGTGCCCCAGCCGTCCACCACCAGGAACACCTCGCCGTACGGGTCGCCCGGGTACCCGCGCTGCCGGTACGCCGCGATCGACTCCACGCCAGCGCTGGCGAAGTGCCGCTCGCGGGCGGTCAACAGCGCCGCCACCTCACCCACCGTGCGGCGTACCGCGGCGGTGTCCAGCCGGCCGGCCACCCCGCCGACGTGTGGCAGCTCGCGCAGCCCGGCCAGCGCCCCGCCGCCGAAGTCGAGGCAGTAGAACTGTGCCTCGCGTGGGGTGTGGGTGAGCGCTGCGCTGGTGATGATCGTGCGCAGCAGGCTGGACTTGCCGCTGCGCGGCGCGCCGGCGATGGCCACGTGCCCGGCCGACCCGTCCAGCGCCAGCCAGAGCAGGTCCCGGCGCTGCTCGAAAGGCTTGTCCAGCAAGGCGACCGGGACGCGCAGGGCGCCGCGCAGGTGCGGCCCGACCACGCCGTACCCGCGTGCCGGATCGGTGGCCAGCGGGCCGAGCAGCTCGTCCAGGTGGGCCGGGCGGGACAGCGGCGGCAGCCACACCTGGTGCGCCGGTGCCCCGGCACCCGCCAGCCGGTCCACCATCCGGTCCAGCAGGCTCGGGCTGGTGACGCTGACGACGGCCGGTTTGTTCTCCGGCGCGGCCGGTGCCGGCGGGAGCCGCAGTTCGGCGGTGGCGTACTCCAGCACCTGCGGGCCGCCGGGCAGGCCGTCACTGGTGGCGCTCCCGGAGCCGGGGCGGCGGTACGGGCCGGAGACGTACGCGGCCTTGAAGCGCACCAGCGGCTCGGTACCGAAGCGCAGGTACCCGTGGCCGGGCGTACGCGGCAGCTCGTACGCGTCCGGCACGCCGAGTACCACCCGGGACTCCATCGCGGAGAAGGTACGCAGCCCGATCCGGTAGGACAGGTGGGTGTCCAGCCCGCGCAGCCGCCCCTCCTCCAGCCGCTGCGAAGCCAGCAGCAGGTGTACCCCCAACGACCGCCCCAACCGACCGATCTGTACGAAGTTGTCGATGAACTCCGGCTTCTCGGACAGCAGCTCGGAGAACTCGTCGCAGACCACGAGCAGTACGGGGAGTGGCGCGAGCGCCGCACCGGCCTGCCGGGCCCGCTCGTAGTCGCGCAGCGAAGCCAGGTTGCCCGACTTGCGCAGCAGCTCCTGGCGGCGTACCAGCTCGCCGTTGAGCGCGTCGCTCATCCGGTCGACCAGCGACAGCTCGTCGTGCAGGTTGGTGATGACGGCGGCGGTGTGCGGCAGCCGGTCGAGCGAGGCGAAGGTGGCGCCACCCTTGAAGTCGACCAGGACGAAGTTGAGCGCCTGCGAGTCGTGGGTGGCGGCGAGGCCGAGGACGAGGGTACGCAGCAGCTCCGACTTGCCCGATCCGGTGGCCCCGATGAGCAGCCCGTGCGGCCCCATCCCGTCCTGTGCCGACTCCTTCAGGTCCAGCTCCACCGGGTGCCCGTCGGCACCCGCCCCGATGGGGGTACGCAGCCGGTCCCGGTTGGGGCGCGGTGCCCAGCCCCGGGTCGCCTCGTACCGGTCGGGATCGCCGATCCCCAGCAGCTCGGCCAGGTCCAGGTCACCCGCGAGCGGGGCATCCGCCCGGGTACCGGTGGCCGCCAGCCGCAGGGGCGCCAGTTGCCGGGCGAGTGCCTGGGCCACCGAGAGCGGCAGCTGGTCCGCCGTCCCCACCTCGGTACGGTCATCCGCCGACGTACCGCGCAGCCCGCCGGCCGCGTCCACGGTGAGCGCGAGGGTTGCCTGGTCGAGCAGGCGCGGCGCCGGGCTGTCCAGGTCGATCAGGGCCACGCCCTGCAGGCCGCCGTCGGCGGTGAGGTGCTGGGCGCCGGTCAGGTCCGCGCCGTCCAGCACGATCACCAGCTGCGGGGCACCGGCCTCGGCGCTCGGGCTGAACCGCGGCCGGTTGGTGATCAGGTCGCCGAGCAGTTCTTCCAGCTCGACCCCGGTACCGGCGACCAGCCGGCGTGGGCCGAGCCGGTCCACCCGGTCGGGGTGCAGCGCGTGCGGCAGCCACTTCAGGTAGTCCCAGTCGGGGCGCCGGTCCGGGCCGGCCACCACGGCGACGATCACCTCGCCCGGTGCGTGGAAGACGGTCAACTGGGCGAGCAGGGCGCGGACGAGCGCGCGCGCCGGGTCGAGTGGGCCGCGTACGTACAGCCGGGAGAAGCCGCGTACCGCCACCGAGACCGGCAGGTCCGGGACAACGGCGTAGGTGTCCAGGAAGGCGCGCAGCGCCCGTGCCGTGGTCGGCTCCAGCTCCTCGGCCGGCCGGCTGACCGGCGGGATCAACTCGGTCGCCAGGCTCTGCGGCCCCAGCCCGACCCGTACCACCCCGAAGTCGGCGTCGCCCGGCCGGCGCTCCCACAGCCGGTGGCTGTCCACAGTGGACCAGAGTGCGGTCGGCTCGGGGTGCCGGTAGTGCAGCCCGGTCCGCTGCCGGTCCGCGGTGTCCCGGATCCGCCGGCGCAGCGCGGCCAGGTGCCGCAGGTACTCCCGGCGGGCCGCCATCATCTCGGCCTTCTTCGGCTGCCCGCCGCCGGAGCCGAAGTTGGTGGCCAGCATGCCCAGCGAGGAGACGCCGAAGACGCCACCGACCACGTAGGCGTAGACGCCGCCGTGCTGGCCGGCGAAGAGGAGTGCGGTGGCGACCGTGCCGGCCAGCAGCGGCAGCAGGCTCAGCAGCTGGCCCCAGCGGGACGCGGTCACCTGGGCGATCTCGGGCGGTGCCGGTACGTCCAGGACGCCCTCGGGTACGACCGGCGCGGGCCGGCGCGGGCGCCGGCGGACAATGACGGTACTCACTGGCTGCCTCCCCTCGGCCGTCCTACATCGTAGGGGCTGCAGGGTGTTTCGCGGGTGCCCGCGTCTTCGGTACCCTCGCCGCCATGACCGCCAGCGCGCCCGCGTACACGGCCGGACTCGCCCGGGTGACGGTGAGCGCGCCGCACCGGCGGGTCGATGTCGCACTCCCCGAACACGCGCCGCTCGCCGAGTTCCTGCCCGAGCTGCTCCGGCACGCCGGCGAAGACCTGGCCGACGAGGGCGAGACGCACGGCGGGTGGGTGCTGCGGCGCGCCGACGGCGTCCCGCTCGCCGTCGGGCTCGGGCTCGCTTCGCAGGGGGTACGCGACGGCGCGCTGCTGCACCTCGTCCCGGCCCGTACCGGCTGGCCCGAGCTGGAGTACGACGACGTCGTGGAGGCCATCGCGGCCGGCGCCCGGCGCTACGGGCGCAGCTGGGACGGCGGCGCCACCCGGGTCACCGCGCTGGCCGTCGCCGGACTGGCCGCGCTTATCGGACTGGTGGCGCTGCTGCGCTCCCCGGCACACCCGCCGACCACAGCCGCGGTGGCGCTCGGTGCTGCCGTCGTGCTGCTGCTCGCCGGGGTGGCCGCCTCCCGCGCGTACGGCGACGGGGTGGCCGGGGCGGCGCTGGCTGCCTATGCGCTGCCGTACGCGGCACTCGGCGGGCTGACCGTTGTCGGCTCCGGGAGCGGCTGGGTCAGCCCGGCCCGGCTCCTCGTGGCGGCAGTCGCGGTACTGCTCGGGGCGGCCGTCGGCGGGCTCGGCGTGGGCCGGGCGCTGCGACTCTTCGTGGCCGCCGGGGTGCTCGGCCTGGCCGGCGTGCTCGGTGCGCTTCTTGCTGGTTGGCTGCCGGCTGCCGGTGCGGCCGCGGTCGTACTCGCCGCGCTGGTCACCGGGGTCCTCGCGGTACCCCTGCTCGCGGTACGCCTGGGCAAGCT
Source organism: uncultured Actinomycetota bacterium (assembly GCA_963850915.1). Classification (GTDB taxonomy): domain Bacteria; phylum Actinomycetota; class Actinomycetes; order Mycobacteriales; family Micromonosporaceae; genus CAVTWH01. The sequence goes on along the minus strand of CAWKND010000010.1, from coordinate 708,936 downwards.
GCCGGTACCGGTCCCGACGCCGGTACTCCCCGGTGGGGCGGCCACCGAGCACCCCGACCGGGAGAAGATCTTCGCGGCGGTGGTACGCGCCGACGAGCTGCTCACCGGGATGCTGACCGGAGTGGCACTCGGCTCGCTCCTCGCCGACCTGTGGCTGGTACGCGCCGGTGGCGCGGGCGGCCGGGTACTCGTCGCGGTGGCCGGTGGGGCCCTGCTGCTGCGCGCCCGGGTGTTCCCGGCCGTCCGGCAACGCCTGCCGCTGCTGCTGGCCGGGGTGGGTGCCGCCGTGGCCCTGATCGTCGCCGTGCCGCCGTCCGGCAACTCCGGCCCCGCACTCGCCCCGGCGCTGGTCGCGGTGGTGCTACTGCTGGTGGTCGCCGGCTCGGCATACCGGCGGCGTACCCCCGGGCCTTACCTGGGCCGGGCCGCCGACATCCTGGAGGCGCTCTGCGTGGTCTCGGTGATCCCGGCCGCGTGTGCCGTCCTCGGCCTCTACGGCCTGCTCCGCAACGTCACCGGCTGAGTCGCGGCGGCGCGTCCCCGGCTACGCCACGGCGTCACCGGCCAGCCGGGCAACGCCACGGCGTCACCGGCCAGCCGGGCCGCGTGTCACCGGCGAGTGGGGCAGCGCGGCGGCTAATCCGGTTGCCCATCGCGCCGATCGGCGGCTAGCCTCCCGCCTCACCAGGCTCACCAACCTGGAACCACGACCTGAAGAGGGTGTTTTGATGCGTGTCAACGGCGTTCGTCAACCCGCAACCCAGACGACTCGAACGCCACACGTGAGGAAGCATCACCTTGGACCTGTCAACCGGCTCGGATCTGCCAGATAGCCCAGATCTGCCGCGTCATCACACCATCCGGGAGCACAGTCACCGGATTCTCAACCCGTTCACCCACGAGAAGCTGGCCACCCTCGGCCGCGCCATCGCGCTCCGGCCGGGGACCTCGATTCTCGACCTGTGCTGCGGCAAGGGCGAGATGCTGGCGACCTGGAGCCGGGACCACGGCATCACCGGTACCGGCGTCGACATCAGTACCGTCTCGTTAGCCGTTGCCCGGGAGCGCGTCGTCGAGTACGACGTCGCCGACCGGCTGACGTTCGTGCACGCCGACGCCTCGACGTACGTGTCGGAGCAGCCGGTCGACGTAGCTGCCTGCATCGGCGCGACCTGGATCGGCAACGGCGTCACCGGCACCGTGGCCCTGCTCGAGCGCAGCCTGCGCCCGGGTGGCCTGCTACTCATCGGCGAGCCGTACTGGCGCGCCGAACCGGAGAGCCAGCAGGCGGTCGAGGCGAGTCACGCAAGCTCGGTGGAGGAGTTCGCGACCCTGCCGGGGCTCGTCGAACTCTTCGCCGAACTCGGCTACGACCTGGTCGAGATGGTCCTCGCCGACGAGGACAGCTGGGACCGGTACCGCGCCGCCCAGTGGCTCAACCTGCGTACCTGGCTGGACGCCAACCCGGACGACGAACTCGCGTCCGAACTGCGGGCCGAGCTGGACCGTGCCCCGCTGGAGTACGTCCGGTTCGGTAGGCGGCTGCTCGGCTGGGGCGTCTTCGCCCTGAAGAAGCGCTGATCACGCCCGGTACCGGCCTGTTCTTTCGACCAGGCCGGTACCGGCGCCCGCCGGCCGGAGCTGCCGGCCGGGCGGCGTCAGCCGCAGCTGGATCAGCCGAAGGCGCCGGGGGCGGCCCAGGTCGGGGCGCCGACGCCCGGACCCCGGATGGTGCCCTGATCGGTGAAGCTGGAGCCGGTCGAGGTCACCGCGTGCAGTACGCCGTTGCTGGCGTAGTAGGTGAACAGGTCGTCGCGCCCGTCGTGGTTGTAGTCGCCGACGCCGGCCCAGTCGACCCGCTTCACCGCGGCTGTACCGGTGGTACCCAGTCGCTGGCCGGCGAACGTGAACAGCGAGCCGCCCTGCTGCCAGGCGATCGAGTCGGTGTACCCGTCGCCGGTGAAGTTGCCGACCCCGGCCCAACTGGGTACGCCGATGCCGGGGCCGCGCACCATCCCGATGCTGACGAAGCTGCGCCCGGTGGAGAGCAGTACGTGCAGGCTGCCGTTGCCGGCGTAGTACCAGAAGAGGTCGTCGCGCCCGTCGTGGTTGTAGTCGCCGACGCCGGCCCAGGTGGGCGTGGCCAGCGGGATGGCGCCGGCGGTACCCAGTCCCGCGCCGGTGAACAGGAACAGCACGCCACCCTGCAGCCAGGCCAGGTCGTCGGCGTACCCGTCGCCGTCGAAGTCACCGACCGCCGCCCAGGTCGGCCTGCCGACGCCCGGGCCGCGTACCGCCCCGATGCTGGCGAACGTCAGGCCCCGGCCGAGTACCAGGTGGATGGTGCCGTTGCTGGCGTAGTACCAGAACAGGTCGGAGTGCCCGTCGTGGTCGTAGTCACCGACCCCGGCCCAGGTCGGAGCGGCTAGCGGCAGGCTGGCGACGGTACTCAGGTTGGTACCGCTGAACGTGAACAGGGTGCTGCCCTGCAGCCAGGCGAGGTCGTCCCGGTACCCGCGTGGCTGGTACACCCCGCCGGCCAGCTGCCCGAGCTGGGCGAGGTTGCCGTTGAACACGTCCTGGTCGCCCGGGAGTGGACCGCTGTTGGCGTACTGCCAGATGGTCCAGCCCGACCAGCCGGCCGGTAGTGGCGGCGGATTGGGGGTGTAGCTGGCGATGAAGAGCGGGTTGGTACCGAAGCCGGCGTCGTTGGCCAGGCACAGCTTCCACCAGTTGGTGTTCGTGTAGATGGTGGTGGGCCGGCCGGTACGCGCCCGGATCCGGTTGACGAAGTCGTGCGTCCAGGCGACGAGCTGCGCCGGCGTCATCCCGTAGCACGGGTACGGGCTGGTCGAGCCGGACGGCGGCCACTCCATGTCGAGCATCGGCGGTAGCGTGCGGCCGTCGTTGACGAACTCCGCGTGGGCCAGCAGGTAGTCCGCCTGCGCCGCGCCGCTGCCCTTGTCCGGCCGGGCGAAGTGGTAGGCGCCCGCGTAGATCCCGACGCTCTTCGCGCCGTGGTACTTGGCGTCGAAGGTCGGGTCGACGTAGTTCAGGCCGTCGGTCGCCTTCAGGTAGGCGAACTTCGCGCCGCCGGCCGCGGCCGCCGGCCAGGAGATGCTCGGCTGCCAGTGCGAGGCGTCAAGACCCAGAATGGGGTACCCGGCCGGCGCGGCGAAGCCCATTCCGGCCGGGAGCAGGGCGCCGAGAACCGTCGCGACGAGTGCCAGTGCCACTCGCGTGCGCCACCGTGCCAGGGCGAACACCACCCGCCGAAGTCGTGGGGTACCGGAGTGAGGGGTACCGCCACGCTATCGGGCAGATCGGCCTTAGTGGTCTGATTCGGGATTTTTAGCGACTACCGGATCATTATTCGCGACAGCCCACACACCGGGATCATGGTGCTCACCACTCGCCACCGCCTCGGTGTACCGGCGCTGCGACGCCCGGATCTCCGCCTCGGCGTCCACCCGCCCGACCCAGTTGGCGCCCTCGACGCTCTTGCCCGGCTCCAGGTCCTTGTAGACCTCGAAGAAGTGCTGGATCTCCAGCCGGTCGAACTCGCCCAGGTGATGGATGTCGCGCAGGTGCTCCAGGCGCGGATCCTCGGCGGGTACGCAGAGAACCTTGTCGTCTCCGCCCTTTTCGTCCGTCATCCGGAACATGCCGATCGCCCGGCACCGGATCAGGCAGCCCGGGAAGGTCGGCTCCTGGACGAGTACCAGCGCATCCAGCGGATCTTCGTCCAGGCCGAGGGTCTGTTCGATGAATCCGTAGTCGGCCGGGTACTGGGTGGAGGTGAAGAGAGTCCGGTCCAGCCGGATACGCCCGGTGAGGTGATCCACCTCGTACTTGTTGCGCTGCCCCTTGGGGATCTCAACCGTGACGTCGAAATCCATGCTCACCGCTCCTCATGTTCGCCCCGCCGCGACCGACGCAAGTAGTGTGCTCGAGGATCGCGGCTGAACTCGAAGGGAGGGACCTGTGGAGCGGCAAGACTCACACGAGCCCGCCTCGGCTGACCCTGTACAGGAACCGCCTTCGCAGGATAGCGCAGCGACCGAAACGCCGGAATCGCCCCCGTCCCCCGGGGGTGCGCCGCCGGCTGCCAGTGCGCCGCCGGCCAAGCCGGCCGGCCCCAAGCTGACCCCTATCGACAAGTTGACACCGCAGGCGCGGGCCGCGGCACGGGCGGGTCGGGCGGTGGTACGGGAGGCGCCACACCGCTACGACGACCGGGGACCTCGCCCGCCGGCTCCCGCGGGTACGCCAGCCGCACCGGCGGTACCGCCGCCTCCGCCGGTACCTTCTGTCCCGCCGCCGCCACCCGTACCGCCGCCCCCACCCGTCAGTTCAGCGCCACCTCCGCCACCGCCGGTTACGTCGGCCGCCCCCAGCTCGCTGCGCCGACTCGCCGCGCCGACTTCGCCTGCGCCGACTTCGCCGGCCCCTGCCTCGCCGGCCCCGAGTCCGGTCTCGTCGGGTAGCTGGCCCGCACCGCCCGCGCCGCCACCTCCGTCCTGGCCGGCCGCCGCGCCGACACCCCCGCCCGGTACGCCGCCGGCTACCCCGACCAGCCCCGCAGGTCAGCAGTCCTCCCGTCCGCAGGGCGCTGGTCCTGGTCAGGGCGCTGGTCCTGGTCAGGGCGCTGGTCCTGGTCAGGGCGCTGGTCCTGGTTATGGCTCTGGTCAGCAGGGCTTTGGTCAGCAGGCTTCGTCCGGTCAGTCGTTTCCGGGCGGGGTGCCGGCCTCGGTCGCCGGGTCGCTGTCCGTTGGACCGTCAACCGCGGTAAGCCCGTCGGCTGTCCAGCCGGGCGCGCCAATGCCGGCACCGGAGCCACCCGCGCCGCCAGCTCCGCCCGCCGCACCGGCCCCGGCCGAGCGGTTGACGCCGATCGACCAGCTTCCGGCGACCGGAGCGCGGGGTCGGGTCGCGCCGGTACCACCGAGCTCGACGCCACCAGTCGCGCCCGAACCGCCGCCGCCCGCCGATCCGCCCGCCACCGGCCCGGGCGCGACTGGTACCCAGAGCGGCCAGCTCACCCCGATCGACCGGGTACCGGCACCGGGCCGGGCGCGCGTCGCCCCGATCCCACCAGCCCCGGTACCGCCGCCGCCCGTCCCGCCCGTACCGCCCCGGCCGGTACGCCCACCGGAGGCCGCCGACCCGAACCGCCCGTACCCCCAGCCACCGCAGGCGCTCGCCGGTGGTACCCGCCCCGCGGATCCAGGCGGGTACCAGTCCCAGCGCCCCGGCCCGCCCCCGCCACCGTCACAGGCGTTCGCCCCGTCCCGCCCGACATCACCGCCCCCGCAGACGTACCCGTCGGCTCCGCCCGCTCCACCGAACCACCCGCCCTCGCCGACGGGCTATGCCGCCACGTCACCGGGCTATGCCGGCACACCGACGGGGTATGCGCCCGGCCCGGCCGGCTACCCGCCGGTACCCCCGAATGACTTCCAGCCGCCGAACCGCGCCGAACCGACCGACCGGCCGCACCGTCCCCACCCCGACTGGCAGAACCGCCCCGACCAAGGCCGGCCCGACCAAGGCCGGCCCGACCAAGGCCGGCCAGACCAAAGCCGGCCGACCAAAGCCGGCCAGACCAACAGGGCCGCCCGGACCAACAGGGCCGCCCGGACCAACAGGGCCGCCCGGACCAACAAGGCCGCCCCGACCAGAGCCGCGCCGACTGGCAGAACCGCCCCGACCAAAACCGGCCAGAGCAGCAGGGCCGCCCTGAGCAGGGCCGCCCGGATCAAGGTCGGACCGAGCAGAGTCGGACCGAGCAGCACCGCCCGGAGCAGGGCACCCGCGACAGTGACCAGCGCGAACAGGTGCGACCGGCCGCCGAGGACGAGTCAGCCGGCGCTGTAGTCACGCCGCCCAGGCGCTCCCGGCGCGGGCTGCTGGTACTGGTCGCGTGTCTGGTACTGCTGGCACTGGCGGGTACCGGCCTGGTGATCGCCCGGCCGGCCGCGATCTTCGGCAGCACCGCGGGTACGCCCGGCGCCACTCCGGGTGCCACCGACCCGGTACCCCCGCCGGTTCTCGCCGCCGCCAAGGCTGACGCGCCGGTACCCACCGCGGCCGACGTGCAGGCCGCGCTCGCCGGGCTGGTCACCGACGCGCGACTGGGTCCGCACGTGGGCGTGGACGTGGTGGACCTGGCGACCGGCGCGCACCTGTTCGGCGGCGGCGCGACCGACCCGGTGATCCCGGCGTCGACCAACAAGCTGACCACCTCGATCGCGCTGCTGGCCACCAGGGGAGGGGAGTACCGCATCCCGACCCGGGTGGTCGCCGGCGCCAACCCGGGCGAAGTGGTGATCATCGGCGGTGGCGACCCGACCCTGGCCGCCGGTACCACCGTCAGCTATCCGGGCGCGGCCACCCTGCCCAACCTGGCGGCCCAGGTGAAGGCGGCGCTCGGCGGCGCGACGCCCAGCAAGGTGATCGTGGACGCGACCCTGTTCACCGGCGCGAATACCGGCGCGGGCTGGGCGCCGTCCGACATCACCGACGGTACGACCGCCCGGATCACCGCGCTGATGACCGACGACGGGCGCAGCAACCCGGCGAAGAGCGCCGCCCGGTACGCCCGCCCCGACCTGGGTGCCGGCCAGGCGTTCGCGAAGCTGCTCGGGGTACCGACGACCGCCGTGGTCTCCGGTACGGCACCGGCCGGCAGCGCGGCGCCGGCCAGCCCGCAGCCACTGGGCAGCACGGCGAGCCCGTCGACCGACCCGCAGGTTGGCGGCTCCGGGGCGACCGGCACGCTGAGCCCCGGGCAGCTGCTCGGTACCGTCTACTCGCCGCCGCTGCTGCGCATGATCGAGATGATGCTCTCGGCCAGCGACAACACGATGGCCGACATGCTCGTACGCCAGGTCGCGCTGGCCACCGGCGGCGAGGCCAGCTTCGCCGGGGCAGCCAGCGCCGTCCTGCAGGAGCTGGGCAAGCTCGGCGTGACCACGACCGGCGCCAACCTGGTCGACGGCTCGGGCCTGTCCAACCTGGACCGGCTCACCCCGCAACTGCTCACCGGGGTACTCGGGGTGGCCAGCGCGCCGGCCCACCCGGAGCTGCACGGGCTGCTCACCGGGCTGCCGGTGGCCGGGTACTCGGGGACGCTGTCCGGCCGGTACCGCAGCCCGAACCCGAGTGCCAGTGCCGGCATCGGTGAGGTACGCGCCAAGACCGGTACCCTCACCGGCGTCAGCGCGCTGGCCGGTGTGGTGGTGGACGCGAGCGGTCGGCTGCTCGGCTTCGCGATCTCCGCCGACCAGGTACCGGTCGGTGGTACCGCCGGCGCCGAGATGGCCCTGGACCGGGTGGCCGCCGCCCTCGCCGGCCTCCAGTAGCCCGGCGGGCGGGGCCGCGAGTCGGGCGAACGGATGATCCCGGCGGGTACGGTGGAGTGATGGCGCAGTATGTCGACTGGGATCTGGCCACCGCTACCGCGGGTGCGCTGGGTAAAGCCGGTCCGAGTGTCTCCTTTTCCGAAGCCGCCGATGTCGTCGCCGACCTGCGCCGACTGACTGACGAAGCAGCCGGCCACGTGCTGGCCTTCACCGGGATGAATGCCCAGGTCGCGCACCCGCCGGTACGCGTGGTGGACCGCAAGGACTGGGCCGCAACAAACGTTCTCGGCCTGCGCCAGGTGATCAACCCGCTGCTCAGCCAGCTGGTCGGCGACAAGGAGCCGGGCGCGTTCGCCGGCGCGGTCGGCTCCCGGCTCACCGGCGTACAGGCCGGCACCGTGCTGGCCTACCTGTCCGGCAAGGTGCTCGGGCAATATGAGGTGTTCTCCGCCGACCCGGGCATCCTGCTGCTGGTCGCGCCGAACATCGTCGAGGTGGAGCGGCGGCTGGATGCCGATCCACGCGACTTCCGGCTCTGGGTCTGCCTGCACGAGGTGACCCACCGGACCCAGTTCACCGCCGTACCGTGGCTGCGCGGGCACTTCCTCGGTGAGGTACGCGCCTTTGTGGACGCGTCGCAAGCCGGTGACCAGGTCTTCGACCGGCTGCGCCGGGGCGTGGCGTCGCTGGCCGACGTGGTACGCAACCCGGAGAGCCGCGCATCCGTACTCGACCTGGTACAGACGCCCGGGCAGAAGGCGGTACTCGACCGGCTGACCGTACTGATGACGCTGCTCGAGGGGCATGCCGAGTTCGTGATGGACGGTGTCGGGCCGGACGTGGTGCCGACCGTCGAGGAGATCCGGGCCCGCTTCAACCGGCGCCGCGAGGGTGGCAACCCGCTCGAGAGGATCCTGCGCAAGCTGCTCGGCGTCGAGGTCAAGATGCGGCAGTACGCCGAGGGGCGCAAGTTCGTACACGGCGTCGTCGAGCGGGTCGGCATGGACGGCTTCAACCAGATCTGGGAGTCGCCGCTCACCCTGCCGCGCCTGTCCGAGCTGGCCGACCCGGACGCCTGGGTCGCCCGGGTCCACAGTTAGCCGGGATCGAGGGCCAACCCCGCTGATGGGGCGGTTGCCGCCGTCGGTCGCCGCCGGCCGGTTGGCGGTCCGGGCTGCACTTACCGGGGTACCGGCGGGCAGTCCCGTGCTCGTCGCCTGCTCCGGTGGCGGCGACTCGCTGGCGCTCGCCGCCGCCACCGCGTTCGTGGCACCCCGGTTGGCGCTGCGCGCCGGACTGGTCACGGTGGATCATGGCCTGCAGCCGGGCTCCGCCGAGCGCGCCGCTTCGCTGGCGAAGTGGGCGCACTCGGTCGGGCTCGATCCCGTCTCGGTCCGGTCGGTCGTGGTCGACGGCCCCGGTGGCCCGGAAGCAGCCGCCCGCGACGCCCGCTACCAGGCCCTAGCCGAAGCCGCCGTCGCCCTCCCGGCCAGCGGCACCAGCCTGGCTGGCGGGTCGGCGATTGTGCTGCTCGGGCATACCCGGGACGACCAGGCGGAGACGGTACTGCTCGCGCTGGCCAGGGGGGCCGGGCCACGCGGGTTGGCCGGGATGCCGGCGCGCTTCGTCCGGCACGGCGTGACATTCCTCCGCCCGTTCCTGGACGTACCGCGCGCCACCACGGCACAGTTCTGCGCCGACTCGGGACTCGAACCGTGGCAGGACCCGCACAACGTCGACCCGGCGTACACCCGCTCCCGGCTCCGCCAGGCGATGCCGCTGCTCGTGGCGGCCCTGGGTACCGACCTGGTGGACAACCTCGCCCGGACAGCACGACTGGTCGCCGACGACCTCACCCTCCTCGACGAGTTGGCCGAGCAGGCAGCGCCCGCGGTCCGGCACCCGGACGGCGGACTGCGGGTCGTCGCCCTGGCCGCGCTGCCGGCGACGATCCGGGGGAGGCTGCTGCGCGGGTACACCCGGGAACTCGGCGTCCCCGGCGGCGCGCTGTCCGCCGCCCACCTGGACGCCCTCGATGCTCTGCTCACCCACTGGCACGGGCAGGGCGCGGTGGCGCTGCCCGGCGGCGTCCGCGTCGCTCGCGTTGCCGGCCGGCTTGTGCCCGTCCGCGATGCGCCCGTCCCGTGATGTGCGGTCCCGTATGTGCTCGGGCCGTGCTGCGCCGGCCCCGTCACGCGCCCAGGCCGTGGTGAGCCCGACCCCTGCTACCGCCGGCCCTTGATGTGCCCTGGATCTCCCGGCCCGCTCTTCCGTACGCAGCCCGGATGCGCTGAGATCGGCTGGTGTCCGTGACCCGGCAACCCCTGTACGCGCCCCGTGGCGCGGTGGCCACCAGCCAACCGCTGGCCGCCTCCGCCGGTCTCGCCGTACTCCGGCGCGGCGGCAACGCGGTCGACGCCGCGCTCGCCACCGCCATCGCGCTGACCCAGGTGCAGCCGGGCTCCAACGACATCGGCGCCGACCTGTTCGCGCTGGTCTGGGACGGTACCCAGCTGCACGGGCTGAACGCCTCCGGGCGCTCGCCGGCGGCGCTGACCCTGGAGCGCGCCCGGGCCGGCGGGGTACCGGCGCTGCCCGGCGCGCTCGGTGGCGACCAGGCGCGCGCCGAACTGGTCATGCCGTCGCACGGTTGGCTGCCGGTGACCGTACCCGGCGCCCCGGCCGGCTGGCGGGACCTGCACCAGCGCTTCGGCTCGCTGCCCTTTGCCGACCTGTTCGAGGACGCCATCGCGTGGGCGGCCGGTGGCTGGCCGGTATCTCCCCGGGTCGCGGAGGGCTGGGCGGCGACGGTGAACCGGGTACGCCCGCGACTGACCGGCCCCGAGTTCGCCGAGTGGGCGCCGCGTGTACCAGCTCGGCGACCGCGCGCCCCGGGTCGGCGAACTGTTCCACAACCCGGACGCCGCCCGTACCCTGCGCCTGATCGCCGACTCGAAGGCCGAGGAGTTCTACCACGGCGAGATCGCCCGTGCCGTGGCCCGGTTCGCCGAGCAGACCGGCGGGCTGATCACCGAGGCCGATCTCGCGGCACACGCCTCCACCTGGGTGGAGCCGATCAGTGCCCGGTACCGCGACCACGAGGTCTGGGAGATCCCGCCCAACGGGCAGGGCATCGCCGCGCTGCTGGCGCTGAACATCCTGGACGGCATGGACCTGGCCGCCGCCACCCCCGACGCAGCGGCTGCACTGGCAGTTGGAGGCGATGAAGCTCGCCTTCGCCGACGCGCACGCCTACGTCGCCGACCCGACCGTCGTACCGGTACCGACCGAGGAGCTGTTGAGTCCCGGGTACGCCGCAGCCCGCCGGGCACTGATCACCGAGCAGGCCGGTGACCCGCCCCCCGGCGACCCCGCCCGGGGCGGCACCGTCTACCTCTGTACCGCCGACGCCGACGGCATGATGGTCAGCCTGATCCAGTCCAACTACATGGGCTTCGGCTCGCACCTCGTCGTCCCCGGCTACGGCTTCGGGCTGCAGAACCGGGGGGCCGGCTTCTCGCTGGAGCCCGGGCACCCCAACGCGGCGGCGCCGAACAAGCGGCCGTACCACACGATCATCCCGGCCTTCCTGACCCGCGGCGGCGCCCCGGTCGGCCCGTTCGGGGTGATGGGCGGCCACATGCAGCCGCAGGGGCACCTGCAGGTGGCGCTCTCCACGGTGGACGGTGGACTGGATCCGCAAGCCGCGCTGGACGCGCCGCGGTGGTACTGGCACAGCGGGCGCTCGGTGGCCGTCGAGTCCGAGTTCGACCCGGCGCTCGTCGCCGACCTGCGGGCCCGGGGGCATGAGGTCAGCGTGGACGATGCCGGTTTCTACGGGTACGGGCAGGCGATCTGGCGGCAGCCCGACGGCGGGTACGTGGCCGGCTCGGAGCCGCGGGCGGACGGCTGCGCGCTCGGGTACTGACACGCCACAACCCGGACCCCCGCCGTGGGTGGGGTCGGGGCGATGCGGCACGCTTGGCCAATGGCCGAGGGCACCTGGTACGACGCGGACATCGACCGCGTGGTCGTCTCCGAGGAGCAGATCCGCGAGCAGACCGAGAAGCTGGCCAAGCAGGTGGCGACCGACTACGACGGGGTCGAGTCGATCTTGCTGGTCTGCATCCTCAAGGGCGCCATCATGTTCATGGCCGACTTCGCGCGGGCGCTGGGGCGCGAGGGGCGCTCGGTGGAGCTGGAGTTCATGGCCATCTCCTCGTACGGCCAGCGCTCCTCCTCGTCCGGCGTGGTACGGATCATGAAGGACCTGGACCGGGACATCGCCGGCCGGCACGTGATCGTGGTCGAGGACATCGTCGACTCCGGGCTCACCCTGTCCTGGCTGCTCAAGTACCTGCAGAGCCGGTCGGCTGCCTCCGTCGAGGTGGTCGCGCTGCTGCGCAAGCCGGAGGCGGTGAAGGTACCGGTGGTGGTCAAGTACGTCGGCTTCGACATCGATCCGGACTTCGTCGTCGGGTACGGCCTGGACTACGCCGAGCGGTACCGGGAACTGCCCTACGTCGGGGTACTCCGCCCCGCCGTCTACTCCCGCGGCTGACATCCCCGCCGTGACCGGCGGTTTGGCCGGACCAACGCCGCCGAGTGGCACAGGTCACCGGCTGTCGCTGAGACGTGGCTGAGATAACTGCACGAGCCCTACGTGGTTTGTCCAAATTGCGGGCGGAGCGCCGGATGCTGTAACGCGACGTTCGGTATCTCGGTGTACCGTCGAATGACCACAGCGCCGCCGCTTTCCGGCATCTGCCGGCTGGGTGCCGTGGTAGCCGCGACGGGCTTCCGGAGCGGTGAGGTTGCAGGCCTCTCATCGATCTGGAGGAGCTGGGCGCGTAGCGCTCGACAACAGCATGGAACGTACCCGTTTCTTCCGCCGGCCGGTGGTCTGGATCGTCCTGGTGATAATCGGCGCCCTCGCGCTGAGTTCCCTGCTCACGCGTGGGCAGAGTTACACCCAGGTCGACACCTCGGTTCTGCTTTCGCAGCTGCAGTCCGGATCCGTCAAATCGGCGGTGATCCAGGACAAGGAACAGACCATCGAACTGACGCTCAACTCTCCGCAGAAGTTCGACAAGGTCTCGACAGACAAGATCAAGGCGCAGGTACCCGCGCTTGCCATGGACTCCACCTACGACGAGGTACTGAAGGCCAAGTCCGACGGCAAGATCTCCGGTGACGTCGACGTCAAGGTGACCAAGGACAGCGTGCTGCTGAGCCTCCTGGTGAACCTGTTGCCGATCGCGGTCATCGTCATCCTGCTGCTGTTGTTCATGTCGCAGATGCAGGGCGGCGGCTCGCGCGTACTCAACTTCGGCAAGTCCAAGGCGAAACTCGTGGCCAAGGACATGCCGAAGACCACCTTCGCCGATGTGGCGGGGGCGGACGAGGCGGTCGAGGAGCTGCACGAGATCAAGGACTTCCTGCAGAACCCCGCCAAGTACCAGGCGCTCGGGGCCAAGATCCCCAAGGGCGTACTGCTGTTCGGCCAGCCCGGTACCGGCAAGACCCTGCTCGCCCGCGCGGTCGCCGGTGAAGCCGGCGTGCCGTTCTACTCGATCTCCGGCTCGGACTTCGTCGAGATGTTCGTCGGCGTCGGCGCCTCCCGGGTCCGGGACCTGTTCGAGCAGGCCAAGGCGAACGCCCCGGCGATCGTCTTCGTCGACGAGATCGACGCGGTCGGCCGGCACCGTGGCGCCGGCCTCGGCGGTGGGCACGACGAGCGCGAGCAGACCCTCAACCAGCTGCTGGTCGAGATGGACGGCTTCGACACCAAGGGCGGCGTGATCCTGATCGCGGCGACCAACCGGCCGGACATCCTGGACCCGGCGCTGCTGCGCCCGGGCCGGTTCGACCGGCAGATCCCGGTGGACACCCCGGACATGGAGGGTCGCAAGGCCATCCTGCGGGTACACGCCAAGGGCAAGCCGTTCACCCCGGACGTCGACCTCGACGCGGTGGCCCGGCGTACCCCCGGCTTCTCGGGTGCCGACCTGGCCAACGTGATCAACGAGTCGGCCCTGCTCACCGCGCGCCACGAGAAGAAGGCGATCGGCAACGACGCCCTCGAAGAGGCGATCGACCGGGTGGTGGCCGGACCCGAGCGGCGTACCCGGGCGATGAGCCAGAACGAGAAGAAGATCACCGCGTACCACGAGGGTGGGCACGCGCTGGTCGCCTGGGCACTGCCGCACACCGCGCCGGTACACAAGCTGACGATCCTGCCGCGCGGTCGCTCCCTCGGGCACACCCTGGTACTGCCGACCGAGGACAAGTACACGCAGACGCGCGCCGAGCTGGTGGACACGCTGGCCTTCGCGCTGGGTGGCCGGGCCGCCGAGGAGCTGGTCTTCCACGAGCCGACCACCGGTGCCGGCAACGACATCGAGAAGGCGTCGGCCATCGCCCGCGCCATGGTCACCGAGTACGGCATGAGCAGCAAGCTGGGCGCGGTGAAGTACGGCCAGAACGACAACGAGCCGTTCCTCGGTCGCACCATGGGGCACCAGCGCGACTACTCCGACTCCATCGCGGCCGAGATCGACAACGAGGTACGCAGCCTCATCGAACTCGCGCACGACGAGGCCTGGGAGATCCTGGTCGAATACCGCGATGTGCTGGACAACATCGTCCTGGAGCTGATGGAGAAGGAGACCATCTCCCAGGCCGACATGGCGCGCATCTGCGCCCGCGTGGTCAAGCGCCCGCCGATGGCCCCGTTCAACGGCTTCGGCAAGCGTCGCCCCTCGGACCAGCCGCCGGTACTCACCCCTGGTGAGCGGGACAAGCTGAAGGCACAGGCGGAGGCCGACGGCCTGCAGGCCTATGCCGGTGGTGGCAACAACAGCACCAGCAGCACCAGCCCGGAGGGCCCGCGCTGAGCAGCTTCGGTGACGGACCCGGCAACGGGGACGAGCAACTCGACTTTCTGGCCGCCCGGCTGGTCTCTGGCCGGCTGGGCGGCCAGCCCGTCGAGAAGGTCGTCGACCTGGAGCGGATCGAGCACGCGGTACGCGAGATCCTGATCGCGATCGGTGAGGACCCGGACCGCGACGGGCTACGCAAGACGCCGGCCCGGGTGGCGCGGGCGTACGCCGAGCTGTTCGCCGGGCTCCGGGTGGACCCGGCCGACGTGCTGGCCACCACCTTCGAGGCCGAGCACGAGGAGCTGGTACTCGTCCGGGACATCGAGGTGTTCAGCCTCTGCGAGCACCACCTGCTGCCGTTCTACGGGAAGGCGCACGTGGGCTACATCCCGGGTACCGACGGGCGGATCACCGGCCTGTCCAAGCTGGCCCGCCTGGTCGACGTCTTCGCCCGCCGGCCGCAGGTACAGGAGCGGCTCACCACGCAGGTGGCCGAGTTGTTGATGGAGCGGCTCCAGCCACGCGGCGTGATTGTCGTGGTGGAGTGCGAGCACATGTGCATGGCGATGCGCGGCATCCAGAAGGTCGGCTCCCGTACCGTCACCTCGGCCGTACGGGGCATGTTCCAGACGGACGCCAAGTCGCGCTCCGAAGCGATGAGCCTGATCCTGCACGGCTGATCCCTCTCCGCTCACACAGGCTGCGCGGAGCACGCAGGCTGCCCCAGGATGGGCGGAGCGCGCACGGCTGCCCCAGGATGGGCGGAGCGCGCACGCTGACCCAGGATGGGCGGAGCGCACGCTGACCCAGGATGCGTGGAGCGCGCACGCTGACCAGGATGCGTGGAGCGCGCCAGTGGCTATGCCTGTCCTGCCGGTCGCTTCTGGGCCGGCCTCGCCTCGCCTTGATCGGCACGACAGGCCCTAGATGAGTGCTGTGACGAGGGTGATGGCTCGGCTGGCGGCTTGCGCCGCGGCCTGTCGGGCTCGGATCAGTCGGGTGGCAGTCTGCGTGGCGGCGAACTCGGCGCCCGGTATCTCCGATCCGGCTACCCCTACTCCGACCACCGCCTCGACCGTGCT
Organism: uncultured Actinomycetota bacterium; assembly: GCA_963850915.1. Classification (GTDB taxonomy): domain Bacteria; phylum Actinomycetota; class Actinomycetes; order Mycobacteriales; family Micromonosporaceae; genus CAVTWH01. Next base: position 693,609 of record CAWKND010000010.1, on the reverse strand, counting down.
GTTCGCGAGGATGGTCAGCAGTGACTCGGCGGTCACCGCGACCGCGCGGGCGGCCTCACCAGCGGGCCGGTACGCCTGGGCCAGCGCGTGCAGTGTCCAGCCGAGCCGGCCGAGCCGACTGGCGTCGGAGTTCAGTGCGATGGTGCAGCCGGCCGCGGCGTGCCCCGTCCAGGCCTGGCCTAGCGTCACACCGGCGTTCGTGATGCTTTGTTGGATCGCGGCTACCGCGTTGGCCATCGAGTCGAAGGCGTAAGCATGGGTGAGTACCGCCGCCCAGTCACCGCTGATCGCTATCGTGGCCCGATCGACTCCCTGGTCCAGTCTGGCGGCCGACTCGGCGAACATCTCGTTGCGCTCCGCGAACCAGGAGAGGATCCGCTGCTCGACGCCGAGGGCGGTGACCGGCTGCGTCCACGTCGGGGCGGGTACCTCACTGATCCGGAACTCAGGTGGAAACCGCAGGTACCCGGCCGCGACCCAGCCGTCAGCGAAGAGCACTCCGCCGTGTCCGCTCTCGACGGCCGCACCGGTGCCTCCGACCGCCGTGCCGGCCAGCCGACCGTGGTGGGCGGGGAGTGGCACTGCGGCGTCCAGAGCTGCCGCACTGTTCAGGTCGGTCGTCGCGTACCGGGCCAGCGCCGCCCGTACCGCCGCAGCCCGACCGCGTACCCCCGCGGCGTACCCGGCCAGCGCGCCGGCGAGCACCGGTACCAGTCGCGTGTGTTCGATCCGTAGCTCCTCGACGGCGGCTGCCGGCCCGGCATCCACCATGCCGGCGTGTTCGAGCAGGTAGCCCCGGCAGTAGTCCAGCTCGTGCCCCCGCCGCTCCAGGAGTGCTGGCAGGCCGGCCAGCGTACTGAGATCCGCACTGAAGCCCACCGCGCAACCCCCCGATCCTCGCTGCGCCAGTGGTCTCATCCGTGCCGGTCGCGCTGAACACACGACCCGAACTGGGGTCTGTCCTGGCGACCATCGCCCGATCGTCGCCTGGACTCCGCCTCTCCTCGCCATGATCGACAGGAGCACGCTAAGCCGCGATGGGCGAGCGGGCGCCACCCCGGTCGTCGCCCGGGATGTGCGGACCGGCCACCGCGGTAAGCCGCAGCGGCCCGACCTTGCCGATCATGCCGAGGGGGAAGCCGCCGCCACCGACGCCGCTGACGAAGCCGTTGATGGTCTGGATGGCCGCCAGGATGATGTTGCGCGCCTCGTAGACCTTCTCGACGAGCCGGACGATGCTCGGGGCCTCGTCGAGCACGACGAACTCGGACCCGACCAGGCCGGACGCGATTTCGTCGACGCAGCAGTCGATGATCACCGTGACCACGGCGATGATGACCTGCGTCAACTCCTTCATCTGCTCCGCGACCTCGCGGTAGTTGGTCGCCACATCGCGGATCGTTGCCGCCGCCTGGCGCAGGTCGTTGCCGAAGACGTCGATGGCGTAGTCGCAGTTGTCGGCGGCCGCCCCCGTCCACACGGTCGCGAGCCGAGTGGCGCCCAGATCGACGCAGCCGGCGTTGAAGTCGACCTCGGCGGCGAGTGCGTCCCAGACGTCGGCGCAGCCACGGAAAGCCGCCCAGTCGCCGGCGAACTGGTCGAGAAAGTCCTGCATGAAGTCGACCGGGTGATCGAGCAGGCCGACTTGGGCGAGCCACCCGGTGACCTTCCACACCGCTTCCCGGACCCAGGTCGTCGGGCTGATCAGGTCGAGCTTGTGGTCGAGAATTTCGTAGTCGAAACGGTAGTCGTGGATGTCCGGCCAGCCTGGACTGCCACTCGGGTCGGCGAAGCTATCCGTGTCGAGCTGCTGGTCGGCGGTCGGTTGGGGCAGCCCGGGGTGGCCGCCCCGGTCGCTGCCACCACCGATCGTCAGGTCGAGTCGGGCCGCCGCGTCGGCGTCGGTACGCACGTAGTACTGCTCGGCACGGGTAATGCCGGTGGCGTACGGGTCGGCTCGCTGCCCGGCCGCCGCGCGTAGGAACTCTTCGATGGCGGCCACCACTGCCTCGTGGGTGCCCCGGAGGGAGTTGAGGAGACCCTCGTCCCACTGGTCGATGACGGTGTGCTTGGCGACGTAGTCGGCTCCCGTGAAGAGATCGTCACGGCGCCTGCCGAGCAGGTCGGCCAGGCCCGGTAGTGCCCGGGTGTTGACGCTGAAGCTCATGGTGCCCCCTCCGCCGTACTGCCTGGAACCAGCCGTACTGCCTGGAACCATGAGACGGCGGGAGGGGGTACCCCCTCAATGATCGATTCTCGTCTGTGGATAACTTCCGGCGAACCGGACAGCTGTCGCCCGAATGGTGGGATCAGATGATGGTGCGGTACTCGTTGGCGGCGTCCAGTCCGCCCCGGGTCAGGGTGTACGCCTCAGCCAGCTTCGCCTTTGCCTCCTGCAGCCGCAGCAGCGCCAGCGCCGCGGTCGGGTGGACGCTACCGGCGGTGGTCAGCCGCAGCCGGGATACCGACTCGTCCAGCCGGTCGGCGACCAGCAGGATCGCCTGGGCGGCCGTCTCGGCATCCTGCACCGCCGCGGACACGTGCAGCTTGACCTCTTCGACGTTCGGCACTGGCTTCCTTCCGTTCGCACAGCTCAGACGGCTCGGGGCCCGCCAGCTCGGGGCTGCTCAGCTCGCGACGAGGTACGCGAGGTAGCAGCCGTACACCAAGATCACGCAGGCCGCCGTAATCAGCGCGCCCAGCGCGGCGTTGCGGTTAGGGCGGCCGCCGGCCGGCCGGTCGGCCAGGCCGCCGACGATCGCCCAGGCGATGCCGTAGCCGATCAGCGGGAAGATCACCGCGCCGCAGTACGCCCCGGCGTTGAGCAGGTAGAACCGGGCGCCCTGGGACGGGTCGTTGGGGCCGAACAGGATCAGCAGTACCGGCAGCACGGTCGCGACCAGCGCCACGATCGCGTAGGTGAGCAGGTTCCGGCCGGTACCGGTCGGCCGGGCGGGCGAGCGCGGATCATCCAGAGTGGACAACGCCACGTCGACGCCGTCGATGGCGGCCCGGTTGGCGCGCAGCACCGCGGTCGCGGCGGCGGCCGGGTTCGGTGCCCCGGTGGCGGCCAGCGTGGCCTGTGCCTCGGCGAGTTCGGTGGCGTCGACAGTGACCCGTGGCGCCGGTACCCCCAGTCTGGTGGCCAGGTCGAGCAGGCGGGAGCGCTGCGCGGCCAGGCGTTGGCGCGCGCCGGCGAGCTCTTTGTTCGCCGCCGCAGCGACCGCCTGGCGCTCGGAGACGAGAGTCGCGGCGTCCCGGCGGGCGGCGTCCAGCCGCTGGGCGGCGGCGAGGTAGTCGGCCCACGCACGGGCCGGCCCGTTCCCGCCGGGCGTCCCACTCGGCCCGGCCACCGCCAGCGGCGCGCTCATGCCAGGTCGGCTCATGTCAGGTCGGCTCATGTCAGGTCGGTTCGTGTCAGGTCGGTTCGTGTCAGGTCGGCTCACGTCAGGTGTCCGGGCTCGGTGAACGGGACGAAGACCTCGGCGCGGCCGGCGTGCCGGTCGTAGAGCAGCGCCCGGTTGGCGCGCGGCTGCCAGTCGAGGGTGGCGTCGCTGGTGAGCAGCGCGGCGTCGGTGGCCGGGATGTCCAGCAGGACCAGTCCGGCGACGTCTTCCCGGGCGGAGCTACCGCCGGTGTCGTCGGCGAACCGGCGCAGCCCGCGCCACCAGCCGAGCAGGTGCGTCCGGCGGGCCGGGCCGTCGCGCAGGACCGGCCGGAGGTCGACGCCGCCCGGTGCGGCGTCAAGGCCGAACCCGACAAGGTACGCCCCGGCCAGCTCCGGATCGGCGGCGAGCTTGTGCAGCCCAGCACCGTCCACTTCGGACACCTGGTGCCCGGCCGCCCGCAGCTCCTTCACCGTCCGGGTGACCACCGCCTCCGTGGACTCGACGAGCCCAGCGACCGCGAACCGTACCGTCCCCGGCTTGTGTTGCAGCCCAAGGGATCTGGCTGCCGCTGCGAGTACCGCCGCGCCGCCCGGCCCGGGCGAGAGGATGGCCAGGTGCCGCCCCGGACTGGTGTCCAGCGGGTACCCGGCCAGCGACAGCGGCACGTCGATCGCGCGTCCGAGGTAGGCGACCGGTCGGCTGGTCGCCGGTACCGCCTCCGGCAGGTACTGGTCGGCGTACCCGGCGAACACGTACGGCGGCTGCGATCCTTCCGGCCGGGCCTGCCAGAGCCGGTGGCGCAGAGTACTCAGCGCCACCGGGTCGGCATGCGGATCGGGGAAGCTGATCATGCGCTCGTGCGCCCGGTTGACACCGTTGGGGCCACCCAGCCCGCCAGCCGTGTTGACCACGGCGTGCCCGAGTCCGAGCGCGTCGGCGGCCTGGTTGAGCGGGTCGAGTACGTCCCCGCCGCCGGGCAGGGCGACGCGTACCGGGAACTGGCCGAAGATCGAGTCGCGCTTGGCGTACAGCGACTCCACGCCGCGTACCGTCTGGCTGGCCAGGATCAGGTGGATGCCGTACGAGCGGCCCTTGCGCGCCAACGACTCCAGCAGTGCTACCGCGTCCCGAGCCAGCCGGTCGTTGCCCTGCACGAGTACCTGGAACTCGTCGATGACGCAGACGATGCGCGGGGACGGCGTACTGGCCCGCAGGTCGACGAAGCGACTGACCCCGGCCTGCTTGAACGCCTCGCCGCGCCGGGACATCTCGGCGTCGAGTTCACGCAGCACCGCCAGGCCGTACTCCCGGTCGGATTCGATGCCGACCGCGCGCGCCTGCGGTATCCAGCTCGGGTCGCGGACGGTCGGCGTGAACTCGGTGAACGACACGCCTTCCTTGAAGTCGAGCAGGTAGAGGGTCAGTTCGGCGGGGCTGTAGCGGGCCGCGAGGCTGTACAGGACATTGATGAGGAACGCGGTCTTGCCGGCGCCTGACCGGCCGCCGATCAGCCAGTGCGGGGTCAGGTCGGCCAGCCGCAGCGTCACCGGGTGGCTGCCCGCTTCGCCCGCGTCAACGGCCAGCCCGTCGGCGGAACTGTTCTGCCACAACGATTCCGGCAGCAGGTCACGGAGCGTCGGGGTGTTGCTGACGACCTGCTCGGCAACGCTCTGACAGACCCGACGGATGGTCTCCGGCGGCGGCGCGCTGTCCAGGTAGACCGGGCAGTTCAGCGCCGCCCGGGAGCCGAAGCTGGCCCCCGGCGGGTCGCCGACGATCGCGTGCGGGTTGCGCAGGGTGATCTGGGTGGTGGCGGCCAGCGGCGGCTGAGTGGTGTCGGCGGTCAACGGCGGCGGTGGCCAGCCGGCGACCACCAGATGCAGTCGCGCCGCCGGGCCGCTCTGCGCGAGCATGGCCAACCGCGCCAACTCCGGCCCTTCGGTCAACTCCGGCAGCGCGGCAATCACCACGAGCAGTGTGTACCGGCCGGGATTGCGCACCCACTGCTCGGCTTCGCTGAGTACCGCCCGGAAACCGGCCCGGTCGGTCGCCGGCTCGGCAAGCACCCCGGCTGGTATCAGCGGCGCGAACGCTCCGAAGATCGAGCCCGTCGAGTCGACCGCGAGTACCTTGAGCTCGCCAGCGGGCGACGCGGCTACCAGCCGCAGTACCAGAGTCGTCAACAATCCGGCGACCCGTGGATCGCGTGCGTCCCCGTTGATCGCCAGGTGTCCGGCGCCCAGCAGCGGTACCACCGCCGGGAACCGTGCGTCGTCCAGCGGCTGTGCCATCCCGACCCGGACGAAGCGGGGCGTCACGTCGGCCAGCCCAGGGACAGGCAGCGGGCTCAGCGCCGGAAACGCCTCCAACGGCGCACCCAACCACCCCGGTACCAGTCCCGCCGCAGCTGCGCGCAGGGCTGCGGCGAGTTCGTGCTGTGCCGTGTACTGCTGCGCCGGAGTCGCGTCCGGAGTGAAGTGATCCAAAGCCTGGCCGGCCACATCGGCCGCCGCACTGGCCTGGCGGTGCATCGCGGCGGCCCGCTCCAAGCTCGCGCGCACTCTGGCCACCGGCCACCTCCCTTGTGCCAAGCACGCTATCCCAGCGACGCTCCGGCGGGGAGGACCGGAAGTCGGGCATTAGCGTCGGATCTTTGCGGCCAACAGGCCGCCGGCGGCAAGCAGGACAAGGAGTGCGACTCCGGCGAGTACCAGTGGCGTGCGCGAGTTGTGGCCCGGGTTCGGTGCTGTTGCCATGCCGCTGGGCGTGGTACTGGAGCCGAGCGGGGGTACGTCAGCGGTGAGTGCCTTGACCGGGTTGACGATGCCGTAGCCGTACTCGTCGTCTCGTCCGGGTGCGCCCTTGTCATCGGCTGTCACCTCAAGCCGGTGAATAACTTCACGGGCCGACATCGTCGGGTACTTGGAGCGGATCAGCGCCGCCACTCCAGCAACAATGGCAGTACTGTCACTGGTACCGTCCCCCAGCCCGTACGCCCCGTTCAATCTCGGCCGTGGGAATGTCCACGCCAGGCGCGCTGAGTACCGCCTCCGGTCCGGTGATACTGAAGTCGGCAACGATTCCATTCCTATCGGTGGCCGTTACAGCCACCACCCCTGGGTACTTCGCCGGGTACCCGATGCTCTCGGCTTCCGGACGATTTCCCATACCCGCTACAACAACCACATCAGCCGCGAAGGCATGGTCCAAGGCGCCCTTCCAAACCGATTCGTCGACCATGCTTATTGAGAGCTAGGCAGATGACACGCGCGCCGTGGTCCACCGCCCATGTGACGCCGTCGGCCGCAGCCTGGTTCGACTCTTCCAGCGCCCCGATCGCAGCTGATTGGAAGAATCTTCGCTCCGGGTGCAATGCCGAGTACGCCGTCGCTGTTGTTGGTTCCCTGTGCCGTGACCGGCGATGAGCGTCGCCATAGCGGTTCCGTGTCCGTTGAGGTCCTGCTGGCCATTGCCAGTGAATCCGCGCGCGGCGTCCGTTCCCTTCAGGAGGGACTCCCGCCAACTCAGGCTGTTGACCGTTGACGCCGGTGTCGACGACTGCCACAGTCATCACCCGACCCGGTGGCCCACTTGTTGGGCCTCGGCTATGTGCAGGTAACTCAGCTGCCATGACCTGTCGCGGATATCGTCCGCCCGGGCTGGTGTCGCAGACGCGAAGGCGCCCAAGAATGCACCGCCGATGGCTAGGCCTGCTGTCGCGCGAAGTCCGCGCCTCGGCGTGATCACCGATCGATGCCCCAAACGCCAGAGCCTGGATCGTGCTCGGCCGGTCTCCGGTGGCGGCGCCAGCACCGACGGGACGCCGGTGCGTACGGTCCATTCTGTGTATGGCTCGCCGCGATCGCCTGCGGCCACGGCCTCGTCGGACAGGTGATCCGCTACCGAGGCCCTGACCGAAGATTCCGTGGCTCGTGTCAGCAGTCGGACTCCGGCCGTGGGTCCAAGCCCCTTGAACGGTCACGGGACCGCGCCTTCTGTGACTTCTCTCGACGGGTGGCTCGCCGAGCCTGACGGGCGTCGGAACTCGTGGAGTAACGCCCGTCGGTAGACATCGCGCGCAGTGCCTGGTGAGCCGAACACGCCGCCTACAATTGGCGGGATCTGCGGCGTCGTCGGGCGTGCGTGGATGGGGTCTGCGATCGGCGAGTCTATAGGAGGAGATCCGAGAAGTGGCAACTGCCGCCAATGTGGGGTCAGCTGATAGCGCCGGGTCGCTGGTCCCACTTACAGGATCGTGTCCAGTCGTAGCCTGCGATGCCGATGGCACAGACACAGGAGACAATGGAGAGCCTGCCGAGCCGCCGCGCTGATCGGTCCCGTCCGGAGTGATCAGTCTCCACTTGTCGATGGAGTCCGCGGACGCCAGTGGGTCTGGGGTACGGAAGCGGGTTGCGTCGTCGTAGGTGGTTCGGTCAGCGTCGGCCATGATGGCAGCGGCCTGCCGGTTGAGCTGGTTCGCGTCGTGCGCGCTGTGAGAACTTCTGGCTAAGCGTTTCGATCTTGGCTCGGGCACTCATGAGCTTGTCGACCATGCTGTCGAGCGCGTACGCGTTGGTCGCTGCGGTTTGGTGGGTCTGGGCGACGGACGCGATCAGTTCCCTGAGCTGGATCAAGTACTTCTCGGCGGCCGAGCCAACGGTAGGCGGCCATACCGCAGCGAGCGTGGCGAACAGGCTCTCCAGTTTCACGCGGTGAGCGTCGAGTAATTCGGCGGTCCGATTCCATGCACCGACCTGGATCAGGCTGAAGTAGTCGTCTTCGTGCTGCAGCCGTTGCCAGATCGTGGGTACGTCTAGCCGGCTCCAGTCGACCTCGACACGTGGAGGAAGGCTCGTGGTCATCAGATCGCCCTACGGATCTTGGTGTCGGACTCGGCGGTCGCTGAGTCCGACGAACCTGCCGTGCCGAACGCCTGGTCAACGACATCAACGGTGATCGAGCTGAGGGCGTCGACACCGCGGTAGCGATCGCCCACAGAAACGGCCGCATTCGCCAGAACCGTACCTGCCTGGGCGATGGTGTTTAGCTGGTCAATCATGGCAGTCAGGCAGGCTTGGTATTGCCTGCGTGCGGCGAGCATGTTCGGAGTACCCATGCCGTTGCCGACGTTGACACCGAGGCTGTAGCTCTGGATCAGGTCGACAAGGAATGGTCGAAGGTTGATCTCAACCTCATGCCGGAGCTCTCTGGCGAACTCAGACAGCCCACTGAGGTCGACGATGATCTCTGGTGCGGCGGAGTCGTCCGGCGCGAGTTCCACGATGTTGCACTCCCTCCCCAGGCCTGTTCTGAGGGTAGCGAAACCATCGACGCAGGGACAGATTTACCTTGCTCCCTGTGGATAACTTCGGACGGGTGATGCTCGGGATTTGAACCGGCCCAAGATCACCCTAGATGCCGGCCGGTTGTTAATCTCGGGCTGTGAGTTCCGAGCCCCAACCGCCCCAGCCGGTCTCGCCCAACGGGCAGCCGGAGAGTCCCGCTGGCCCAGGTGTCGCGGACACGGCTGGGGAAGCAGCGGCGGCCGAGCCACGGCTCGGCCCCTTCCCGCCGCGAGGGGCTGTCCGTGGGCTGCCTCAATCCTCCGCCCAACCGCCGCAGACCCAGGTACCTCCGCCTCGTGCGCCGCAGTGCCTGAGGTCCGTGGGCCGGCTCCATGTCGTCTGGCCTTCTCGTCCCACACAGCCGGCCTGCGGGACAAGAATGCAGCCCGGGCTCATCACGGCCCAGCGGGCCCGCAGTCGGTCGTACCCACCGCAACCGATCCCGCACGCAGTGCGCCGCCGTTGCCGCCGGTAAAGCGATTGGTCGATATGCTCGCAATACTCGTCGGGGTTTTGCTATCAGTCGGGGCCATTGCTGGATATGTCTACTACGACCGCGCTACCGCGCCCAATCGATCGACGCCCGGCGTTGTTGTCCGCGGAGTATCTTCGACGCCACGTTCGAGTGAGTCGACGCATCCAGCGGCGGACTTCACCTGCGGAGATCCGAACGACATTGTTGAGGTGAGGCCACTCGAGCAAACTGTTGCGGATCACTGAGCGGCGACTATGGCGTCGACGTAAAGGTTGCGTGGGGCGGCTTCAATAGCGCTGTCGATGGTGAGAGACGCGACCGTCGACGTGACCATCATTATCCAGGTGCCCGAGGCGCAAGGGCAACGTCCGAGTCGCGAACCCCGTGGCGTTCGCTTTGGAGGACCGGTCGGGTTGGCGGGTGTGTGGCGCGACGAAGCAGAGCTGAGTTATTCGAGCCAGACGAGGTAGACGGGGACCTCCAGGGTGCGGGGGGCCTGGCCGGCCCAGGTCCAGCGGTACCAGTCGAGTTCCTGGGCGACGCGGATACATACATCGCCGTCGTTGTTCTGGTAGACCTCGCTGACCGCCCGCAGGTCGCGCCGCTCGCTGTCCGGCTCGACCCAGATCACCCGGCAGCCGGTGACCGAGGGGTGCTCGCGGACCGGTACCGGCTCGCGGCGGGGTGGGGCGTCCATCGAGACCAGGCGGGAGAACAGGTCGTGCGGGCGCTCGACGGCCGCGGGTACCAGCAGTTCGACCCAGACCCGCTCCACCGGTACGAGCGGCGCGAAGACCTCCAACTGCTCGGCCTCGGCGCGGTACCACTCGTGTTCGGTGAGTACCGGTACGTAAGTACGGCTCGCCTGGGTCACCGGTGCGTCGGCGCGCAGGTCGGCGCGCCAGCCGGTACCAGGTAGTCCCACCACCACCCGGCGGCCGCGCAGGTCGTCGCGGCCGGCAGCGGGGGCGGGCGTGATCGCGCGGGGTGGGGCGGGTACCCAGTCGGCCATCCGACCATGGTGGCCCGGTCAGGCCGACTTGCCCAGCGGCGCGCCCTTGGCGGCCATGAATGGCGCCGGATCGACCGCGCCCGCGTCGCTGCGATCGCCGTTTAGGTGTACCTCGAAGTGGCAGTGCGGGCCGCTGGAGTGGCCGGTCGTACCGACGATCCCGATCTGCTGGCCGGCCGACACCTGCTGGCCGACGGTGACCATCGGCTGCTGCTGCATGTGGCAGTAGCGGGTGATCACGTTGTCGGCGTGGGTGATCTCGACGTACCAGCCACAGCCGAACACGTTCAGGCCGCCGTCACGGGCGCAGCCCCACTCGGTACCGTCGGCCAGATGGGCCTGGCAACGGACCAGCGTGACCACGCCGGACGCGGCTGCGTAGATCGGCGAGAAGCGGCTTTTGATCAGGTCGTCGCCCTGATGCGTCGGGCGGTCGGCGGTGCGGAAACCAGACCCCAGAATCGATCCGGGTACCGGATTGGTCCACCCCGAGGCGGCGATCTGGCCGTCGGTCACGCACTGGGCCACCGCGCCGTTGATCGCCGAGCGGGCCGCACCGTTGGTGAGCGTGTCGACCACAAGCGTGGCCAGCGGCTCGTGCTTGGCGTACGCGTCTGGGTACGCGCTGCGCTGTACCGCCTGCGCCGCCCGGGTGAGCGGGATGGTCTGCCAGTTGGCGACGGTGAGCAGCTTGGCGTAGAACTTCTTCGAGCTGTAGACCGGATCCATGATCTGCTCCGGCGTACCCCAGCCCTGGCTCGGGCGCTGCTGGAACAGGCCGAGCGAGTCATGGTCGTTGTTGGCACCGAGGTCACCGTAGTTGTGCAGGTTGGACTCCTGCAGCGCGGTGGCGATGGCGATTACCCAGGCGCGCGCCGGCGTCGGGTACTGCTGGCCGACGGCGACGATGATCGCGGCGTTGTGTACCTGCTCGGCGCTCAGGTCGCTCATCGACGGCAGCTTGGCGTTGGCGTCCACGGTCACGCCGCCGCAGCCCAGGGCGGTGTTCGTGGAGTCGGTGTCGCCGGAGAGCCCGTCGAGGAAGTACGCCGCGGTACCGCCCACACAGCACAGCACCACCAGCGCCACCGCGCCGGCCACGAGCAGCGTCCAGCGGGTGACCTTGGGCAGCTTCACGAGCGCCCCCAGTCCACCCCGTTCACCAGCCAGCGGCCGGAGCTGGCGACGAGGCGCAGGGTGAGCAGCCCGGAGTCGACCGGGACGTTTACCTCGGCGTACGCGCTGTCGTGCGGGACAAGCGTCGCGGCGCCGGTGATCCGGCTGGCCGGTACCCCGCCGGGGTCCACGCCGGTGAGCTGGCCCTGCAGATCCTTCGTGGCGTACGGGGCCAGCCCGTCGTACCACTGCTGGGCGGTCACCCCGTCGTGGTGCAGCCACGCCTGGGCGAACTGGGTGGCCACCGCGACCGGGTCGGCCGCCCCGGGACTGGTCGACGGGGTCACCGGCGCGGCTGGCGTGTCCTCGCCGTCATCGGGCTCGTAGCTCGCCGTCGCTGCCGACCCGTTGGCCGGCGCGTCTTCGGGCAGCGCTCCCCCTCCACCGCTGAATCCCCTGGCGCCCAACACAATCACCACCACGACGACCACCAGGGTCAGGGAGACCCCGTAGCGGTTGCCGAGGAGGCGGAGCAGCCGGCGCACGGCAGATCAGTTCCGTACCGGCGCGGACTCCGGCCGGCCGGCCGGGCGCTGGCTGGGTGCGGCGGGTGCGATCGGCTCGGTACGCCGCTGGCCGGGTCGGTAGATGGCGTACGACGCGGGCGGGTCGGCCACCTCCGGCTCGCTCCACCGGGGTGCCTGCCTGGGGGTACGCGGCCTCGCCGGCCCGTCTCCCCCTGGTGGCGAGCTGCCGGGAGCGCCGGTGGCCGGCGCGGTTGGCCGGCTGCCACTGGGATCCTCCAGGCGCGTTTCGGGCCGGGTACTCCCGGCGTCGGCCACCGCGGTACGTCGCCTCGCGGCAGTCTCCTCAGCGGGGCTGACCGGGCGGGTGGTGGTCTCCCGGACGTCCCGGATGAACCGCCGGTGCCAGCGGCCGGCCAGCACGATCTGGTCGGCCGACGCTTTGCCACCGAGTTGGGTGATCCGACGGTACGGCCGCAGCAGCAGCCAGCCGACGATGCCACAGAGCCACACCAGGACGACCTGGAGCCAGCCCGGGATGGTGGCGGTATTCATGATCAAGTCAACGGCGAAGAGATAGATCGACGATCCGGTACCGAAGATGATGATGTTGAAGATCGCCGCCACGACAGCATTGGCGAGGCGCCGGATGCCGGTACTCGCCGGGCGGAGCATGCCGATGGTGCCCAGTGCCGGCGCGGCGACCACCGCCCAGCGGAAGATCAGAAACCCGAGCAGCACGAGTACCGACGCGGTGATGTCGAACATCGCGTAGAACAGCGAGGCGAGGATCGCGATGAACCCGGCGCCGACCCGGTCCCAGCCCTTCGAGCCCTGCAGGTACTCGTACGCCTCGGGATCCTCGGTCTTGATCTGCTTCGAGACCTTCATCCACTCCTGCTGCTTGTCAGCAATGAGGGTGTCCCGCTGCGACGGATCGTTTCTGATATCCGCCGCTTCGTCCCAGGTGAGGGATTTAGCGTCGTACAGGACTGGGCCGTACTTCAGCGCCGTGGGGCTGTCTGAGGAGCCCAACTGACCGCGCAGCCAGTTGCGGTAGAGCATCGTCTCGACTGCGGTGTCACTGGCTCGGGTCGCCGGCGTGCGGTGGTCGACACAGGCTGCCGGATCGGGGTTGCGGCACTCGTCCGCCGGGATCGACTGGTCTTCTGGGCCGACGGCGCTGTGTACCACGTCCAACCCCGACACCAGCGACTGGTCGGCGAGGTTGGCGCTGCGTACCGGCCAGGCGGCAATGGCCGTAACCGCGACCATGACCATGATGGCCCAACCGACCGTGGTGAGCGCATTACTCATGTCCGACTGGCGGCTGCGCCACAGCAGGTACAGCCCGATGACGGCGATCGTGATCGCGCCGAAGACGGTGAACACCTTCTGGTAGATGGCCTGGGTCGCCTTCTGTACCAGCGGGTCCGCCCAGCCCCACAGGCTCCCCGGCTGCCAGGCCTTCTCGCGCAGCGCATCGGCGGCGCCGATGATCCCGGAGGCGATCATGAACTCGCCGTTGGCCATGGTGTTCTCGAACTTGTACTGCGGATCGAGAGTCGTCTTCACGCAGCCGAGGTCGTACGTGGTGTAGTCGTACCCGGCGTAGCCGTAGTGGCTGTAGTACCCCTTGGGTCCGGGCAGCTTGGAGGAGTCGGGCTCGTCGGCGAACCAGCCGGCCATCCCCGAGTCGGGCGCCTCCGGCGTGGGCGCCTGTACGCACTGGACCTCCTGCTGGCTGAGGTCCTGCAGCTTGTCGGTGCACATCTTGAAGTTGGTCGGGTCGCGCCACTGTGCGGTGGTGCACTGGCCCTGCAACGGAACCGGGTCGGTCGGTGCCGCCGATGCCGGGCTGGCCGCGCCGAAGAGGGTACCCATGGCAAGCACGACAACCGCGCCCACCAGGGCAACCCGCCGCCGCCCCACGGAGCGCCGCCATCCACCCGCGATACGGGCGCCTGCCGGCGCCACATTGAGGGCGCTGACAGAAGCGTCGCGAGAAAGGTCGCTGGAGAAAGGAGGAGGGGGAAGCGGGGAATGAGGGGCAGGCGGGCCGCGAGCGGCCCGACCCGGCGCGGCGTCATCTACGCCTCCGGCTCGTCGAAGGGGCTTTCGCCAAGAGCAGAGTCGAACTCGGCGTCCAGTTCGGCCTCGGAATCGAGGTCAGGGTCGAGCCCGTCCCGCGGCTGCGCTGCCGGGTCCTCGGGGGCGGTACCGGTGGGGGTGGTGTCCAGGTAGGTCAGCAACTGGGGTACGTACGACACGTCGACGCGGATCTTCTGTACCCGCCCGTCCACGTCCCGCATCACGAACTCGCGGAACCCGAGCCGGGCCGAGGAGGAGGTGTCCACCTGCGACAGTGCGGCGAGCGTCTGTTCGTACCCGACATCGGTGGGTACCCGCAGCAGCCGCAGCGCCTCGGCGGCGATCTCCGAGTCCTCGGCGATCCGCCCGACGAACACCGTGGACACCAGGTTCTGCACGTCCAGGCCCAGGATGTCCTTGGGGTTCTGCGACGAGACCAGGGCCGACAGGTTCCACTTGCGCGAGTCGCGGGCCAGGCGTACCAGGAACGAGCGGCCGGAGCGCCAGCCCTCCATGAAGTGCGCCTCGTCCAGGCCGACGAGTTTGCGCTGCGACATGGACCCGCCGTAGCAGCGGCGTACCGCCAGCCGGTGCGCCGTGTGCAGCATCGGCAGCGCCAGCGCCTCCTCGGCCGACCAGTACTCCCGCTCGATCTTCAGGTCGGGCAGCCGCAGCCCGGCCATTGTGATCACGGTCAGCGCGGCGTCGGAGCCGAGCAGGTCGGGCGGGGGTGCGCCGAAGAACAGCAGCGCCAGCGGCATTTCGGCGGTGTCCAGCAGCAGGTTGGCCAGTTCCCGGCCGTCGTGGTCGGAGAGGCCGCGCAGGCAGGCCACCACGTCGTCCAGGGTGGAGGTCTCCTCGGCGGGTACCTCGCGGACCGCGTGCCGCAGCAGCGTTGCGGTACTCGCCTCCTTGGCGACCTGCGGCGGGACGAGCATCGAGCAGATGTCCTGGACCAGCATGCGGCGCTCGGCGCGGGCGTTGGAGACGGCGATCTCGAAGTCCCGGTCGCCGCGCGGTCCGGCGTCGAAGTGCTGGCGCTGTGGCGTGGGGATCAGCGAGTACGGGGCCAGCGTGCCCTGCTCCGAGCCGGTCAGGTTGAGTACCCGGGAGAACGGCTTCAACTCGGGCATCGCCGCCAGCCGGGCCAGCGGGCCGGACGGGTCGAGCAGGGTCACCTGTACGCCGCGCCGGGCAGCCAGGTAGCCCAGCGCACCGAGCAGCGTCGACTTGCCACCACCGGGCTCGGCCACGAACACGGCCAGGCCGGAGCGCTCGCGTACCTCCATCGGGAAGTGCAGGTCGAGGAAGACCGGCCGGCGGGAGGTGCCGGCGGTACGCCCGATCAGGTCACCGCGCCGGTCGCCGACCGTGGACGCGGCCTGCGGTAGCGCCGCCGCGAACAGGGTCACCGGCATGCGCCGCAGGTACCCGGTGTTGGCGATCGGCTCGCCCGGGATGAACTCGCGGGCCAGCGCCTCCTGGTTCTTCGGGTGCTGGAGGGAGGCGCGCAGTTCCCGGGAGTACAGCTGGATCAGCCGGCGGGACCGCTCCAGGCACTCCTCGCGGTTACGCCCGGACACGGCGATCCGGTGCCACCCGTGTACCCGGGACGCGTCGGTGGGCAGCCCGGTGGTCATGTCGTCGCCGATGACCAGCGCGCGCTGGGCCAGCCGCTCCAGCTCGGGCGGCGCGTCCATCCCGTGCTCGGCGTAGTCGAGCTGCTGGGAACGGATCATCCGGAGCCGGTGCTCCAGGTTGCGGAACGAGTCGCCCGGCCCGAGTACATCCACCCGGGAGGAGAGCTCCATCGGCCACGGCAGCCGCTCGTGGAAATGCAGCCAGGGCTCGTGCCGTTCGGGGATCTCCAGTGGCTCCATCCGGCCGACGGAGAGTACGGCCACGTGCCGCTCCTCGCCGGTGAGCCGGTTGACCAGCTTCATGGTCGAGCCGTACGGCGTCCGGTACCGCTCGATCTGTTCGGTGAGCCCGAGTAGATCGCCACGCTCCCACCGTCCGGAGCTGACCGGGGAGAGTTGGCTCGGCGGCGCCATCCCGAGCGCGACCGAGCGGTAGATCAGCCACTCCAGTTCGCTCGGCTCGACCCGCCGCCCGCGCATGCCGAACGCCCCGAGTACCTCGTCGAACTGCTCGACCAGCCGGCCCATGCGAGCCCGCTCGCCCTCGCCGACGCCCTTGCCGAAGATCCGGCTGACCCGCTCGGACATGGTGGAGCCGAGGTTGCGCCGCGCGAAGGTGACGCCGAGGTAGCTCTGCCCCTCGGCGTGGTTGACCGCGCGCAGGTGGTGCTGGGCCGCGACCAGGTGGTCCGACCACGACGGCGCGCCCACCACGGTGGGCAGCGGGTACGGCGTGTTCTGGTCGACGGTGCGGGCCCACTCGTCGGCCGGGAAGGGCCGGGTGGTACGCCGCAGGTGCAGCCGGAAACCGGCCAGCCCGGCGTACTGCTCGGCGATGGCCGACAGCAGCGCCTCGCGCTCGGCGTCCGGCCGGAACGCCCAGCGCACCTCGGGCAGCGAGTACCAGGCGGTCACGGTGTTGGGCGTGAAGGTGAGGTGCCCGGCGATCTCGGTGATGGCCAGCTCGGCCGCCGGATCGCGATCGGTTTTCTTGATCTTCGGCGGGGTGGGCGCGTTGGCCGCGCGCATCCTCCGGTCGGGCCGCGTTTCCCGAGCCGGCTCGCTGGTCGCCGGAGCCCGGTCCCGTTCCGGATCCGTGCCCCGCGACCGATCCGCACCCCGCGCGGGATCCGGCCGTCCCGGATCGCGCTGGGCTGACCCGGAACGCCCGGATTCGACCCGCTCGGCTGCGGTGCGACCGGCCGGCGGGCGCCCGGTTGACGGGCGGTCCGTAGGCCCACGGTCGGCGGGCGGAAGGTCGGCGGGCCGGCGGTTGGTGGGCGGAAGGTCGGTGGGCAGACGGTTGGTGGGTGGAAGGTCGGTGGGCAGACGGTCGGCGGCAGTCCGGCCGGCGGGCAGCTCGCGGCGCGGTGTCCGGGTGGATCCGCCGGGCAGCGCGGCATCCGCGCCGGTCGGCATCCCCGCCCCGTACCTGCCGGCGTCGGAGAGGTCGTCGGGTTCGTATCCGGCGGGCGGCAGGTCCGGGCGGTCGGTCGTGGTGCCGCGACCGCCGTTGACCGGGCGCACATCGAGGCCGCGCCGGCCACTGGGTGCCGGCTCGGGGCGGGCCGGAGCGGGGGTACGGCGCGGCGCGGCGTCCGGCCGTGGGCCACCCGCGGCCGGTCGGCCGGCTCCGTTCTCGCGCGGCGGTGCGGGCTGGCGGTCCGGTTGCTGGCGCGGCGCCGCCGGCCGACCCGGGGGTACCTGTCCAGCCAGCGCGCTCAGATCACCGCGGGCGGTACCAGCCTCGCCAACCGGCTGTGCGGGTACCCGGGGCGGCTGCTCGACGACCGAGCCGTCCACCGTCGGGTGCCCGAAGAAGTCCAGGAACGGTGACTCGATGTCGGGTCGCCGCTCCACCGGCGCTGCCTCGGGAGCGGGCGCCTCGGGCGGCGTACCCCGAGGTACCCCGAACACCGCCACCGAGCCCTGCGGCACGGTGTGTACGTCCGGCGTCTCGGTCTCGTCGTCCGGCTGCAAGTGCGGGTGCGACGGCGGGTACGGCGGTGTCATGCCCGCCTCCCCGGGTGTCGCAGGTTCGGCCCGGTCAGCTCGCCGACCCGGATCCGGGAGGCGACCAGCCGGTCGGCCCGGCGCTCGACAGCGCTCTCCCGGGTACGCCGCCAGTCGGTCAGCGCCGTCCGGATGACCTTGCGGGCCGGCCGGTCCGGGTCGACGTGCCGGAAGATGTACGAGGTGCTGACCATGGCCAGCGCGATCTCCCACGCCGGGAACAGGTCGACGTGCAGGGTGAAGGTCCAGTGGATGAAGACGAACAGCGGTACGAGCAGCAGGAAGAGCCCGTACTGCGCGTAGGGCAGCTGGAACGGCAGCGTGTAGCCGGGCGGCCCGAGGTAGACGAGCCGGGCACGGTAGATGTCGTCATCGGTACGCAGCCGCATGCGTCACCTACTTGAACGCCAGCTGGACCAGCGAGTCGCCGAGGAACAGCAGCGAGACCGCACCGGCGATGAAGACCAGCCCGATGATCGCGATCGCCGAGCTGGTGAGTACCCGGGACACTTCACCCTTGCCGGCGCGGCCGATGAAGATGATGCCCAGGATGGCGAGCAGGATCGGCGCGATCTTGGTGGCCAGGAAGGTGAGGATGCCGTCGGTATTGATCGTCTTGGGATCGTCCGCGGCGCTGCCGGCGACCACGGTGAAGTAGTGGCCGGCGTGCGTGGCGAACGCCTGGCCGAGCTCGATGACCATCATCTGCCTCCCCAGCACGCGACAGGAGCCCCGAGCCGTCGCGCTGTTGCTCTTCTAATAAACACGGTGTGGTACCAACCCACAACGGTGTGTCTACGCCCGCCGGCGCGATTAGTGCCGACTGTACGGTGCGAGCAACTCTCCAACAAGACGCGAAGACTGTGACAGCAGTGCCCATTGGGGACACATTGCCGCAGGTCAGGGGGCTTGTTGCGGCACCTCCGGGCGGGGGTCGGGGAGTGGGCGCGCACGATGTGCGCCCGGCTGGGCGTTGTCGACCTTACCGTCCCATTCTATGAG
Source organism: uncultured Actinomycetota bacterium (assembly GCA_963850915.1). Taxonomy (GTDB): domain Bacteria; phylum Actinomycetota; class Actinomycetes; order Mycobacteriales; family Micromonosporaceae; genus CAVTWH01. The sequence goes on along the minus strand of CAWKND010000010.1, from coordinate 675,002 downwards.
CGGCCAGCCCGGGATCTAGGCTCGACACGTGACTGATCCGGTCAACGCGAGCACCACCGAACCGGCCCCGGCGGCGGGCCGGGTACCGCGCCGTCCGGTGGTGCTGGGCGTCCTGAATGTCACCCCGGACTCCTTTTCCGACGGTGGCCGGTACCCCGACCTCGCGGCGGCGGTCGCGCACGCCTGCCGGATGCGGGACGAGGGCGCCGATCTGATCGACGTGGGCGGCGAGTCGACCCGGCCGGGCGCCGGGCGGGTGGACGCGGAGACCGAGCTGGCCCGGGTCCTCCCGGTGATCCGTGAGCTGGCCGCGGCCGGCGTACCGATGAGCATCGACACGAGCCGGGCGGCCGTGGCGGCGCAGGCGCTCGCGGCCGGGGTGGCGGTCGTCAACGACGTCTCCGGCGGGCTGGCTGATCCGCTCATGGGCAAGGTGGTCGCCGACGCGGGGTGCCGGTGGATCCTCATGCACTGGCGCGGCCACTCGCGCACCATGCAGCAGCTGGCCAGCTACACCGACGTGGTGGCGGAGGTACGCGCCGAGCTGGCCCAGCGCGCCGACGATGCGCTCGCCGCCGGGGTGGCGCACGAGGCGATCATTCTCGATCCGGGGCTCGGCTTCGCCAAGACGGCCGAGCACAACTGGCTGCTCAGCGCCCATCTCGACCGGATCATGTCGCTCGGCTACCCGGTACTCTTCGCCGCCAGCCGCAAGTCCTACCTGGGTCGGCTGCTGGCCGGGCCGGATGGGCAGCCCCGGCCGGTCGACGAGCGGGAGGCGGCGACCGTGGCCACCACGGTTCTCGCCGTCGCGGCCGGTGCGTGGGGGGTACGCGTGCACGACGTACGCTCGACTGTCGACGCGATCAAGGTCTGGGAGGCGACGTGCGCGGCACGATCGAGCTGACCGGGCTGCGTGCCCGGGGACACCACGGGGTGTACGACTTCGAGCGCAGTCAGGGCCAGGAGTTCCTCGTCGACGTACGCCTGCACCTCGACCTCGAACCCGCCGTGGCCAGCGACGACGTGGCCGACACCGTGCACTACGGCGAACTGGCGCAGCGGCTCGTGGAGATCGTCGGCGGCGACCCGGTGAACCTGCTGGAGACGCTGGCCGACCGGCTGCTCACCGCCTGCCTGGCCGACGAGCGGGTGACCGAGGCCGAGGTGACCGTCCACAAGCCACAGGCGCCGATCCCGCACGAGTTCGCCGACGTCCGCGTCACGCTCGGCCGGAGCCGGGCATGAACGCCGTGCCGGGCGCGAAGGTCAGGACAGGCGGCCAACAGTGACCCGGGCGCTGCTGTCACTGGGCAGCAACCTCGGCGACCGGGAGGCGGCGCTGGCCGGCGCCGTGGACGGGCTGGCCGGCTGGCTGCTCGCCGTCTCCGGGGTCTACCAGTCGCCGCCGTGGGGCGATCCCGACCAGCCGGACTACCTCAACGCCGTACTGCTGGTCGAGGACGACGCGGCGACGGCACGGGACTGGCTGTCCCGGGCAAGGCAACTGGAGGAGAAGGCCGGCCGGGTACGTGACCCGGCCCGCCGGTACGGCCCGCGTACCCTGGACGTCGACGTGATCGCGGTATGGACCGCCGACGGGGAGCCGATCATCGCCACCGATCCGGAACTGACGCTGCCGCATCCGCGGGCACACCTACGGGCGTTCGTGCTGCGCCCCTGGCTGGAGATCGCACCCTACGCGTCGCTGCCCGGCCACGGCTGGGTCAACGACCTGCTGCGTACCCCCGAGGTCGCGGCCGACCTGCCGGACCTGCGCGCCCGCCCGGACCTCGACCTGACCCCCGACAGCACCCAGCCAGACACCACCACGAGGGGGCCGGCGTGAGTTCCCAGGATCAGCAGCCACCGCGCAGCGACCGGCGCGGCGGACCGGGGATGCGCCCGACCAACCCGGCCACGCTGCTGCTCGCCGGGGTGATCACGGCGGCCCTGGCCTGGCTGGTGATGGAGCAGTCCTACGGATCGCTGCCCAAGCTGCCCTGGCTACCGCCGGTGACGATCTTCGCGCTCGCGGTGGTGGAGGCGGTACTGGCCCGGACGACCAAGGCGCGGATCGAGCACCGGCCGGGTACGGCCCGGGTGGATCCGCTCTCGGTGGCTCGCTTCGTCGTACTCGCGAAGGCATCTGCCCTGGCCGGAGCACTGATCGCCGGAGCGTACGGCGGGATGTCCGGGTGGTTGATCCTGCAGCGTGGCCGGGGGCTGGCGGCGGCCGCGGACGACACGCCGGCCGCGGTCGCCGGATTGATCGGCGCCCTCGCTCTGGTCGTGGCTGGCCTGCTCCTGGAGCGTGCCTGCCGGGTACCGAAGCGCCCTGATGATGACGAGCCGGCATAGAACGAACCGAAGGGCTTTCCCTGTGAAGCGCGCGACGGTACTTTCAGGCACCGTCGGTGCACTGAAAGAGGGAGGCGCTCGACGATGACCCACCCTGATGCGGGCTACGGCGATGATCCGCGGTTCCGCGGTGAACCGGGCTTTCGCGACGAGCCGGACTTCCGGCCGGACGCGCCGACCACCGGCTCCTTCTCGACCGGCAGCTACCCGGTGACCCGGCCCGACAGCGGCCTGTCCGACACGGCGCAGACGCGACCGGTGACCGCCGCCGAACTCGACGACGTCTTCGACGACCCGGAGCACGGCCAGCCCGGCATGGACCGCCTCGGCGTACACGTGCTGTGGGAGATCATTCTGCTGGTCAGCGTCGTGCTGCTGGCCTTCTTCTTCCGGCGCTGGCACGGTACCGAGATCGTCGGCGACAACCTACGCGCCACCCTGCTCGACATGGCCTCCCTCGGCGTGGTCTGCACCGGGCTGGCCCTGTCGCTGCGGGCCGGCGTGGTCAACCTCGCGGTCGGGCCGATCGCCGTCGCCGCCGGCCTCTACTTCGCCCAGCACCTCAGCCACGGCCTGTTCCAGGACGCGGCGCTCACCGCGCTGCTGGCCGGCGGGGTCGGTGCGGCGGTCGGGCTGGTCGTGGTGATCTTCCAGGTACCGGCGTGGGCCGCCAGCCTGGCCGCCGCGCTCGGTGTGGTGGTGTGGCTGCAGAAGCACCCGGATCCGGTGGCGATCACCGGGTACAACCCGGCGAAGCACGCGATCTACTGGTACGCCGCGTTCGCCGCGCTGTCCGTACTCGGTGGGCTGCTCGGGCTCTTCAAGGCGGTACGCCGTGGGGGCAGCCGGTTCCGCCCGGTCGCCGACCCCGCACAGCGCCGGGGGACAGCCGCGGCCGTACTCGCCTTCCTCGCACTGGTCGGCTCGGGCATCCTCGCCGGGCTCGGTGGCGCCCTGAACGCGCTGGCTGTGCGCAGCGGCGACGGGTCCGACGGCGGGGTACTGCTCACCGCGCTGGCCCTCGGCGCCGTACTCCTGGGTGGTACCAGCGCCTTCGGCCGGCGGGGCGGCATCTTCGGTACCCTCCTCGCCGTCACCCTGCTCGTCCTCTTCCTGGACTACGGCACGGCGGCCGACTGGCGGATGTCCCCGTACGCCGTCGCGGCCGGCGCGATCGTGCTCGGTCTCGTGGTCACCCGGCTGGTCGAGGCGCTCGGCCGGCCCCGCTCGGCCGACCTCGACGATACCGAGACCTGGGGCAACGTGGGGCGCGACGACGACACCCCGAGCTCCGGCTGGGGCAGCGGCCAGCGGCAGGGCACCTGGGGCAGCCAGTTGCCGGCGCGCAGCATCGACGACACCTGGGGCGGCGCCAGCGACGAGCGCTGGGGCGCCCGCTGAGCGGTGCGGCCCGGGGAGCCGGCCTCGCGCGGTGGCCGGCCGGCCAACCGCTAGTTTGGACGCATGACCGAAGCCACGTTTGACCAGCTGGACACCTTGTCCACGGAGGAGTTGCGGGAGCGCGCGTTCGCCACCGCACGCGAGCGCCATGACCTGCACTTCTTCGTCGATCTGTTCCGTCACCTGCCGGCCGCCGACGGGTTCGACGAGACCGACGACGGGTTCATGGGGCTGGGTGCCGGCTTCGAGGGCGCGGTGGCGCTGTGGCGGGAGCTGCGCGGTCACGGGTACGGTGACGAGGAGCCACTGCTGCGGGCGCGGTTCATCGATTACCTGATGAAGCCCGAGAAGTAGCGCGCGGCATTCCCGAATCAGCGTCGGATCAGGCCTGAATCGGGATTGTTGCCGCCCAAACGACTTTTCCACGTGAATGCCTCGCGCCCCGTGCATCTGCAGTTGCCGGCTCGCACACTGCCGTTATGGCTATCGCAACCCGCTCCTCCACGGGCTACCGGACCGCACCGGCAATCGCGGCCTTCGTGGCATTCATTCTGGTCCTGGCATTTGGCAACCCCGCGTTCCACGACTGGGCAGCCAAACAGGACGGACATACGGCAGGTGGCCTCTTCTGGCAGACCCTCACCTGGCCGTCCTGGCACCTCAATGGGTCTGACCCGGTCCAGAACCTGATCGCGGACGACCTCAAGGCGCTGCTGCTGATCCTGTTCACCTACCTGTTTGTGGCGATCCTGGTCGGCTCGCAGCTGGCCGCCGCCCGTGGTTCGCTCTCCTACTTCTTCGGTGGCTGGGCGGGCTACATCTTCGCCGGTGCGCTGGCCGGCCTGCTGGCCGCCTGGCTGCTCCAGCACGCCTCGCTCTACAACGCGCTGATCTGGGCGATGGGCGGCGCGGCGTACGGCGTGATCACCGGTTGGATCATCGGACTGTCGACATTCGGCGCCAGGAGATGACCGACCTTCCGGGGGTGGCGTTCGCGCTGCCCCCGGAGCGGGTCTGACCGGGTCGCACCAGCTCCGCTGGGTGCGGCCCGGCCGCGTTTGGTGCCGGCCGCGTTTGGTGCCAGCCGCGTTTGGTGCCGGCCGCGTTTGGTGCCGGCCGGGTTTGGTGACAGTCCGGCTAGCCGACCGGGTCGGGCTGGGTGGCCGCGGCGGCCGCGATCGAGGCCGGAGTCAAGACCCCGAGGGGGGTACCGTCGGCAGCCGCCACGACAACCTGCCCGGTACCGCCGACCAGCAGCGCCCCGAGCGCGTCCCGCAGGGTACCGGTGACCGGTACCGTCGGGCCGGCAAAAGCGCCGGTGCCGTTGAGTGGCTCCAGGATGGCCGGATCGATCGTGGTAACCGCGAGCCGCCGGATACCCCGGTCGCCCCCGATGAAGCCCCGCACGAAGTCGTTGGCCGGCGCGCTGAGCAGCTCGGATGACGTGGCGTACTGCTCCAGCTTGCCGCCCTGGGAGAGCACCGCGATCCGGTCGCCCAGCCGTACCGCCTCGTCGAGGTCGTGGGTGACCAGCACGATCGTCTTGCGTACCGTCTCCTGCAGCCGGAGGAACTCGTCCTGCAGGCGTACCCGCGCGATCGGGTCCACTGCCGAGAACGGCTCGTCCATCAGCAGTACCACCGGGTCGGCGGCGAGTGCCCGGGCCACCCCGACCCGTTGCCGCTGCCCGCCGGACAGCTCGTGCGGGTAGCGCTTGCCGAACAGGGCCGGCTCCAGCCCGACCAGCTCCAGCAGCTCCTCGACCCGGGCGTCGCGGACCGCCTTCTTCCAGCCGAGCAGCCCCGGGACGGTGGCCACGTTGGCCGCGACCGTCTGGTGCGGGAAGAGTCCGGTGTTCTGGATGACGTACCCGATGCGCCGGCGCAGCCGTACCGGATCGGTACGGGTGACGTCCTCGTCGCCGAGCAGGATCTGCCCCGCGGTCGGCTCGATCAGCCGGTTGATCATGCGCAGGATGGTGGACTTGCCGCAGCCCGAAGGGCCGATCAGCACGCTCAACTCGCCGGCCGGCAGGGCCAGGTCGAGCGAGCCCACCGCGACGGTCCCGTCCGAGTAGCGCTTACCCACGCCTCGCAGCGTGATCGAGGCGGCGGTACCGTCCACGTATGTCCCCTCCGGACGCTGCGTTCCTGGCTCAGTCGGGCGCTGCCAACCCATGGTTCTCCTGGCGCTACGTGCGCGACAACACCGAGACGATCAGCGCGGCGCTGCGTGAGCACGTGACGCTGACCGCGGAGGCGGTACTGATCGGTGCGGCCATCGCTATTCCTCTGGCGGTGCTGGCTTTCTGGTACCCCCGGTTGACCGGGCCCATTCTCGCATTCTCCGGGGTGCTCTACACGATCCCGTCGCTGGCCCTGTTCGCCCTGCTGGTCCCGTACACCGGGATCGGTACCCGGACGGTACTGGTGGGCCTGGTGCTGTACGCACTCCTGATGATCATCCGGAACACGGTGACCGGCCTGTCCCAGGTACCTCCCGACGTGGCCGAGGCAGCTCGCGGGATGGGGTACAGCCGCTGGCAGCAGCTGTTGCACATCGACCTGCCACTCGCGCTGCCCGGCATCATGACCGGCCTGCGGCTGGCGACGGTGTCCACGGTTGCCCTGGTCACGGTCGGTGCCGCGGTCGGCCACGGCGGGCTGGGCCAGCTGATCCTGGCCGGCTTCCGGAACAACTTCTACAAGGCGGAGATTGCCACGAACACGCTGCTCTGCGTGCTGCTGGCGCTGGTACTGGATATGGTCCTGCTGTTGATCTCCTGGCTGCTCACCCCGTGGGCCCGGCGGCGATCCGCGTGAACATGCTGCACCAGGCCATCATCTGGCTCAACGACCCGCTGAACTGGACCAACCCCAACGGCGTTTTTGTACTCCTGCGCGAGCACCTGTGGATCTCCCTCTGGGCGGTGCTGCTCGCCTGCCTGGTGGCCTGGCCGCTGGGGCTGTGGCTCGGGCACGCCGGCCGGGGCGGCGCGGTGATCGCGCTGGTGTCCAACGTCACCCGGGCCGTACCGGTGATCGCTCTGCTGACCATCCTGCCGCTCACCGCCGTCGGCTTCGGCGACCCCGCGGTGATCATCGCGCTGTCCGTCTTCGCGATCCCGCCGCTGCTGGCCAACGCCTACACGGGGCTGCGCGAGGTGGATCCCGAGATCCGCGAGGCGGCCAAGGGCATGGGCATGTCCGGCTGGCAGCAGCTTTTCAAGGTGGAGCTGCCGCTGGCCGTGCCGTACCTGGCCACCGGTTTCCGCACCGCGGCCGTCCAGGTGGTGGCGACCGCCACGCTGGCCGCGTTCATCAACGCGGGCGGGCTCGGCGAGATCCTCTCCGACGGCTTCGGTAAGACCATCGCGGGCGGCGGGGGCGAGATCCTGGCCGGCGGCATCCTGGTCGCGGCGCTGGCGCTCTCGGTCGAGGGGGTACTGGCGATAGCCCAGCGACTGGTGACCCCGCGTGCCCTGCGTCCCCCCCGGCGCCGGCGCCCCTCCCTGTTCGGCGGCGAGGAACGCGGGTAGGCCGCCTTCCCGGATTTGCTGGTTTTGGCATACAGCCGGCCGGCCGGCGCTGGCCGGCGCCCTGGCCGGAGGTGATCCGGACAACACTCGCAGCTGGCGCACCCCGCCCGAGCTGGGCGACAGGTGACGGAGCGGTGACGATCTCGTCATTCCGATTGCGTACCGGCCGGTTCGCACGTTGGCTTGGTGCATCGGGCGGACATCCCAGCCGCCCGTCGGACACGCGGCCGGCCGGAGATTCCGGCCGCGCCGGGACACGGAAGGCGGGCAATTTCGATGCGAAACACCAGGCGTCTCCTCGCGGGCGCCGCACTGCTTGTCGCGGTCGCGGGGTTCACCACCGCGTGCGGCAAGTCCGGCTCGTCCGGGACAGCGGCACCACCGGCAAGCGTGGCGTCCGGCGGCTGCAAGGGAGTAGCCGACACGAACCTCGTCGTCCTCACCGACGACAAGAAGCTGCAGACCGTTGACAACATCATTCCGGCGGTCAACACCGCCAAGTCGAGTCCGGAGCTGATCGCGGCGCTGAACAAGGTGTCGGCGGCGCTGGACACCACCAAGTTGATCGCGCTGAACAAGGCAACCGACGTCGACCGCAAGACGCCGGCCGTGGCTGCTCAGGACTTCGCGACCAGCTCGAACCTGACGGCCGGGATCACCAAGGGGACCGGCGGCAAGATCGTTATCGGTACCGCCAACTTCAGCGAGAACCAGACGCTCGGCGAGCTTTACAAGATCGCACTCAACGCGGCCGGCTTCACCGCCTCCACGCAGACCGTGGGCAACCGTGAGGCGTACGAGCCGGCGCTGGAGAAGGGTACGGACATCCAGGTCGTACCCGAGTACGCCGGCACCCTCACCGAGTTCCTGAACACCAAGGTCAACGGGGCCAACGCGACCCCGCTGGCCTCGTCCGACCTGAACAAGACGGTGGACGCGCTCAAGCAGTTGGGTACCAAGACCGGGCTGTCCTTCGGTGACCCGTCAGCGGCCGCCGACCAGAACGCGTTCGCGGTGACCAAGGCGACGGCCAGCAAGTACGGCCTGACCACGCTCTCCGACTTCGCCAGCAAGTGCTCCGGTAAGGACACCACGCTGGCCGGGCCGGACGAGTGCCCGAACCGTCCGTTCTGCCAGCCTGGTCTGGAGAAGACCTACGGCATCCAGTTCGGCCAGTTCGTCAAGACCGACGCCGGTGGTCCGCTGACCAAGAAGCAGCTCACCGACGGTACCGTCACGATCGGGCTGGTGTTCTCCTCGGACGCCGCGCTCGCGTAACCCGCGTTCGGCCGCCCCACCCGGGCTGGCCTGCGCATCAGCACGGCAGATGTGGGCGGTACCCGATCGCGGTACCGCCCACATCCATGTTCGCTGGCCAGCTGGCATACCGAATCGGCGGAACTCTCGGTAGCCTGTGGTCCCATGCCAGCCTCGGAGACTCAGCAGAGCCAGCCACGCGGAAAGTTGCTGACCGTGGCGTTCTGGGCTGGCGTCGGGCTGGCCCCGATCGCCGCGATTCTCGTACTTCTCAGTGATGGCAGCGCTGCGCTGCGTTTCGGTGCGGTACTCGTGATCATCGCGCTGGTACTCATCGGGCTGGCCATGATGCTGCGGCCGGACGCCGGGGCGGTACGCACCGAGATCGAGGACACCGTCTTCGACGAGCTGGACACGCTGCGTGAAGACGTACGCAAAGACATCGCGAGCGCGGCACGCGCCACCCACAAGTCCTTCGCCGAGCAGACCGGCACGCTCCAGGAGCAGGTCGAGTCGCTGCGGGCGCAGCTGGAGCAGGCGCGGGCCGCGATCGAGCGGAGCAACGCCCAGCGGCCGATTTCCCCGCCGCCCGGCGTCGCGCCACCGGGGCCCAGCCGTCCGATGGTGGGTCGGGGCGTCGTACAGCACACCGAGACGTTTCACGTGACCACCCGGCAGACCATCGTCGACCCGGACGACCGGGGCACGGTCTACGGCAGCCAGGCCGCTCCGCGAGACTCTTCGCGTGACCGGGACGACCGGCACCGGGACGACCGGCACCGGGACGACCGCGACGGGGACCGGGCTCGCATCGAACGCGACCGTGGTCGGGCCGAGGTGGAGCGCGGGCGGAGTGACTCAGGCCGGGACCGGCTTGACCGCGACCGTACCGACCGGGACCGCGACCGCGAGCGTGACGACCGGGACCGCATCGAGCGGGACCGAATTGAGCGGGACCGCACCGACCGCGACCCCACCGACCGCGACCGCACCGACCGCGACCGCACCGACCGGGATCGTGGCGATCGCGAGCGGGAGGCGTGGGCCAGCGCGCCGCAGGAGGAGTCCTGGACCGACCAGAAGCTCCGCGAGCGCTTCGGTGACCTGAGCCGGGCGGCGGCTGGGCTGCGTACCGGCGGCTGGGTCGGTCGGGACGACACGGACGGGCGCGGTGACTTCGCCGATCGCGGGTCGGCTCGGCGTACCGGCTCTGAACCGGAGGTCGGGCGGCGACGCGCGGTCGACCGAGAGCCGGACGAGTGGGATACCGACGGTGGTCGCTCTACTGCTGCGGCGGGCGGGTCTGTGTCCCGGGACGTGGACGATCCGGCTGACTCGCCAGCCTGGTCCGGGCTGCGCGCGGGCGACCGGTGGGCTTCGGTTCGTACCGACGATCGTGGCCGCGAAGTACGGATGGGCGAGCGGCGTGCGTCGGTACAGAACGACGCGTCCGGGTCGGAGATCCGGATCGAGGACCGGTGGGCGGCCGTACGGCGGGAGGCGAGCGAGCACGGGCACGGTGACTCGGCCCGCGATGACTCGGCTCACGGTGACTCCCGAGACGACAGCCGCGGTGAGTCCCGTAGCGCGCGCCGCGCCCGCGAGGACAGGTCGGCAGCCAGCCGCCTCGACTCGCCCAGTGAGGAGTTCTGGATCGAGGGTGCGCGCGCCGGCGGGCCGGCGGCGCTGCCCGCCGCGCCGGTGACCCCGGCACCAGCCTGGACGACCGGATGGTCCGACTCGGCGGAGCGGGACCGGGTCCGGCCCGCCGGACGCGACCGGGACAGCCGGGTCATCGACTCCACCAGCCGGGAAGAGCGCGAACCGGTTGGCGTCGACCGTGATCGTGTCGGCTTCGGCCGTACCGGCGCCGAGCGCACTGGCTCTGAGCGCACTGGCTCTGAGCGCACTGGCTCTGAGCGCACTGGCTCTGAGCGCACTGGCTCTGAGCGCACCGGCTCTGACCGAACAGGTCTCGATCGTGCCGGTCTTGATCGTGCTGCATCGGATCGTGCTGGCTTTGACTCTGTCGGCCCTGATCGTGCTCGCGCTGACCGCACCGGCTTTGACCGGGATGGCGTCGACCGCGCCGGCCTTGATCGTGCCAGCTCTGATCGTGCCGGCTCTGATCGTGCCGGCTCTGACCGTGCCGGCTCTGACCGTGCCGGCTCTGACCGTGCCGGCTCTGACCGTGCCGGCTCTGACCGTGCCGGCTCTGACCGTGCCGGCCGTGATCGCGGTGGCCTCGACCGGGACGACCGGGAGCGGGGCGGCGTCGACCGAGTCGGGTCAGGGCGGACCGGGCGCGATCGCGGTGACCGGGATCTGCCTGTCGACCCAGGCGCCCGTGATCTGGGCGCCCGCGACCCAGGCGCCCGTGATCTGGGCGCCCGCGATCTGGGCGCCCGTGATGTGGACGCGCGTGATCCGGATACCCGGAGTCGGGGCGCCAAGGACCTCGATGATCGGGATCGGGATCGGAGTCGGCGGGACCGGGACAGCGCAGATCGCGGCAGTCGGGATGGCTTGGCTCGTGGACGCGACGGCTTGGATCGGGACGGCCTGGATCGGCCTGGGCGGGACAGCGACGTGCGGGACCGCGACTCCTGGGATCGTGATTCGCGCGCCGGGACCAGCCGGGACCGCGACGTCCGCGAGCCGGAGAGCCGGGACCGGGGTGCGCGCCGGGAGCCGTGGGACACCGACGGGCGCGGCTTCGACGGGGGTACCGGGGCGCGGGCCGAGGGCGACCCACGCGGCGGGCGGCAACGGGGCGGCGACCGGGACGACCAGTGGGAGCGCCCGGAGCGCTCGCGTCCGAACATCCCGCGCCAGCGCCGGGTGGAGATCGACAGCTCCGACGACCGCTGGTCCTGACCACCCCGCCCAACCGAGCCGGCCGAGCCGGGCCGGGCCTGCCGAGCGGGCCGGGCCAAGCCGAGCGGGGCGGGCTACTTGTCGATGTCGCCGACGACGAAGAACATCGAGCCCAGGATGGCGATCAGGTCGGGTACCAGGCAGCCCGGGAGCAGCGTGCTCAGCGCCTGTACGTTGGCGTACGAGGCGGTACGCAGCTTCAACCGCCAGGGCGTCTTCTCGCCCCGGGACACCAGGTAGTACCCGTTGATCCCGAGTGGATTCTCGGTCCACGCGTACGTGTGCCCCTCGGGCGCCTTCACCACCTTGGGGAGGCGTACGTTCACCGGCCCGGAGATCCGATCCACCCGATCGAGGCACTGCTGCGCCAGGTCGAGGGAGACGTACACCTGGTCCAGCAGGATCTCGAAGCGGGAGTGGCAGTCGCCGGCGGTCCGGGTCACCACGGGTACGTCCAGCTCGCCGTAGGCCAGGTACGGCTCGTCGCGGCGCAGGTCGAAGTCGAGTCCGGAGGCGCGCGCGACCGGCCCGGAGGCACCGTACGCGGCCGCCTGCGCAGCCGTCAGTACCCCGACGCCGACTGTCCGGGCCAGGAAGATCTCGTTGCGCCGGATCAGGTTGTCCAGGTCGGGCAGGCGCCGGCGTACCAGGTCGATCGCGGCCCGGGCCCGCGTGGTCCAGCCGGCCGGTACCTCCTCCTTCAACCCACCGACCCGGTTGAACATGAAGTGCATCCGGCCGCCGGAGACCTCCTCCATCACCGCCTGGATCACCTCCCGTTCCCGGAAGGCGTAGAAGACGGGGGTGATGGCGCCGATCTCCAGCGGGTACGAGCCGAGGAACATCAGGTGGTTGAGTACCCGGTTCAACTCGGCGAGTGCCGTGCGTAGCCAAACCGCGCGCTCCGGTACCTCCATGCCCATCAACCGCTCGACCGCGAGCGCCACGCCCAGTTCGTTGGCGAAGGCGCTGAGCCAGTCGTGCCGGTTGGCCAGCACGATGATCTGCCGGTAGTCGCGTACCTCGAAGAGCTTCTCGGCGCCCCGGTGCATGTACCCCACGATGGGCTCGCACGAGATCACCCGCTCGCCGTCGAGTACCAGTTTGAGGCGGAGTACCCCGTGCGTGGACGGGTGCTGCGGCCCGATGTTGAGCACCATGTCGGCGCCGAGTTGGCCGGCCTCGAGCTGGCCCGGCTCGTCGGCGACGAGTCCGGCACCGGTACCGACCACGACCTCGCGCGTCATGCCCCGCATCCTCCCACGCTCGCCGCCCCGCACCGCCGTCTCACGGCTCCGACGCAGGCAGCGGCATACCGACGCCGACCGGCCGGAGCAGCCACCAGTGCCCGCCGAGCCCGGCCGGGTCGGTCAGTTCGCTGGCGGCTCCAGCGTTGGACAGCGCCCGCAGGTACCCGGGCGGGTCCGAGCTTGCCTGGGCCAGCGGCGGTCGGACGCCACTCACCCCGAGCCGGTGCAGCGCTTCGCGTTGGCTCAGCAAGAACCCGCCGGCCGCGGCCACGAGCGAATCCACCGCCACGTGCGCGGTGAGATCACACGATCCATCCGGTACCGGCTCGACCTGCCGCCCGGCCCGGTACCCGCTGAGGCTGCCCAGTACCGGCCGGTCCGCCAGCAGGTGCCCGTAGTCGGCCGCGAGCGCCAGCCCGGCACGTACCCGGCCGACCGCCGCTGACCAGGCGAGGTCCCGGGGCAGCCCAATTTCGGCGACGCCGTCCCGCGCCGGCCACCAGCGCGCCAGCCACGCCGCGTCCGCATCGGAGACCGCCTCGCCCAGCGAACCGTCCACCCGCAGGTACCGGCCGCCCCGGGCCAGGTCCAGCGGTACGTTGTCCAGCCACTCCAGGGCCAGCAGCACCCCGGTCACCGACTCGGGCAGGGTGTCCCGCCAGCCGATCTGGGCGGGTAGGTCGATGGGGCGGGGGGCGAGTTCGACGGCGGTGGCGCGTACCCGGGTGACGAGCGGGGACGGCAGGGCGGCGAGCAGCGACAGCAGCAGCTCGCCCCGGCCGGCACCCACGTCGACCAGCTCGAACGGGTCCGGCTGGCCGAGCGCGTTGTCCACGGTGGACACCAGCCGGGCCAGCGCGCCGGCGAACAGCGGGCTGGCGTGCACGCTGGTACGGAAGTGCGCGGCGGGGCCGGCGCCGGTGCTGAAGAAGCCGGCCGGGCCGTACAGCGCCTGCTGCATGGCGTCCCGCCAGTACCCGGTGGTCACCGGTCAAACCTACGGTGCCGAGACGGCACCGGAAGAACCGGACAAAAGGCGGCCGGTGAAGATCGCCACAAAGTGTTTCGGGACCGAAACGTGGGTACGCATACTGGACATCGACCGGTACCCCACCCTCGAGGACTGGATCAGCACATGAGTACATCCCTGCCCAGCGTCGGCCCCAGCGTCGGCGTTGTCGGAGCTGGTCGTGTCGGCGCTGTGATCGGTGCCGCGCTGGCTGCCGCCGGGTACCCCGTGGTCGCCGCCTCAGGTCGGTCGCCCGCCTCCCGGGCCCGCATCGAGCGGCTGCTCCCGACGACCCCGCGCCGCTCGCCAGCCAAAGTCCTCGCCGCCGCCGACATCGTGATCTTCGCGGTCTCCGACGACGTACTCGCCCCGCTGGTGGCGCACCTCGCCGAGGGCGGGCACTTCCGGCCCGGGCAGACGGTGATCCACACCAGCGGCGCGCACGGCGTCGGCATCCTGCACCCGGCTGTCGGCCGCGGCGCCCAGCCGATCGCCCTGCACCCGGCGATGACCTTCACCGGTACCGCCGTCGACCTGGAGCGGCTGCGCGCCGGCATCTCGTTCGGCGTGACCGCCACACCACAGACGCGACCGCTCGCCCAGGCCCTGGTCAGCGCGCTGGGCGGTACCCCCGAGTGGGTCGAGGAGGCCGACCGGGCGATGTACCACACGGCCCTGGCGCACGGCGCGAACCACCTGGTCACGCTGGTCAACGAGGCACTGGACCGGCTGCGCGACGCGGGCGTACTGCACCCGGAGCGGGTACTCGGGCCGCTGCTCGGCGCCGCGCTGGAGAACACGCTGCAGCTCGGGGACGCGGCACTCACCGGGCCGGTGTCCCGGGGTGACGCCGGTACCGTCGCCAAGCACCTGGACACGCTGGCGCACGGCGCGCCCGACTCGGTACCCGTGTATCGGGAACTGGCCCGGCGCACCGCCGACCGGGCGATCGCCGCCGGCCGGCTCACCACCGCCGCGGCCGCGCCGCTCCTGGATGTCCTCGCCACCGACCGCGCCGTGAGCCAGGAGGCCGCGCGATGACCCTTCGCCCGAGCCGGCAGGCCGCATTGATTCCGGACCCGAGCCTGGCGGCCGCACTGATTGCGGACCCGAGCCTGGCGGCCGCGATGACTCCCGACCCGAGCCTGGAGGCCGTTGCATGATCGTCGCCACCACCCGGGCGGAGCTGGCCGACGCGCGGGACAAGCTGGACGGCACGGTCGCCACCGTGATGACCATGGGCGCGCTGCACGAAGGGCACGAGACGCTCTTCCGGGCGGCCGGCCGGCAGGCCGAGCGGGTGATCGTGACGATCTTCGTGAACCCGCTGCAGTTCGGGCCGGACGAGGATTACGACACCTACCCGCGCACCCTCGACGCCGACCTCGGCGTCTGCGCCCGGGCCGGGGTGGACGTGGTGTTCGCGCCCAGCCGGGCGGAGCTGTACCCGGGCGGCGACCCGGGCGTGCGCGTCAACCCGGGGCCGGTCGGCCGGATCCTCGAGGGCGCCAGCCGGCCCGGGTTCTTCGACGGCGTACTCACCGTGGTGAACAAGCTGCTGCACCTGACCCGGCCGGACGTGACCCTGTTCGGCGAGAAGGACTTCCAGCAGTTGGCGCTGGTACGGGCGCTGGTACGCGACACCGACCTGCCGGTACGCGTGGTGGGCGTACCGATCGTGCGGGAGCCGGACGGGCTGGCCCGCTCCAGTCGCAACCGGTACCTGTCCGCTCCGGAGCGGCGCACCGCGCTGGCGCTGAGTGCCGCGCTGGCGGCCGGTGCCACGGCTGGTGCGGCCGGAGCGGGCGCGGCCGGAACACTCCTGGCCGCCCGGAGCGCCTTCGATGCCACGGCCGCCGGTGCCGCCCGGCTGGACTACCTGGTACTCACCGATCCGCTGCTCGGACCGGCGCCTCGGCGGGGCGAGGCGCGGCTGTTGGTGGCCGCCTTCGTGGGTACCACCCGGCTCATCGACAACGCCGCCGTCACGCTCGCCTGAACTCTTCCCGGCCCGCAGGAGTGCTGATGTTCACCCGCACCATGCTCAAATCCAAGATCCACCGGGCTACTGTCACCCAGGCCGACCTGCACTACGTCGGTTCGGTCACTGTGGACCGCGACCTGATGGACGCGGCTGACCTGCTGGAAGGCGAGCAGGTGGCGATCGTCGACGTGACCAACGGCGCGCGGCTGGAGACGTACGTGATCCCGGGTACGCGGGGCAGTGGCGTGATCGGGATCAACGGTGCGGCGGCGCACCTGGTACACCCCGGCGATCTGGTGATCCTCATCTCGTACGCGCAGATGGACACCGCCACCGCCCGCGGGTACCAGCCTCGAGTGGTACACGTCGATGCCCGCAACAGGGCTGTTGAGCTGGGTACCGACCCGGCCGCGGCGGCCCCCGGCATGGTTGGCGAGCTGGTCTCCGGCACGGTCGTCGCGGTCGGGTAACGGCTTTCCCGGTTGGCCGTTCCGGCGTTGCGCCGGTGATCGTCGGCTCCGTATGCTCCCGAGGGCCTGAGTCCATCGGGGGAGGCGTACGAGCGTGAAGACCGGCACCCGGCGGCGAGCTGTCGCGACCGTATCGTTGTTGGCTGGCGTCCTGATGTTGGCTGGCTGTGCCGGCAAACCGGCCGGTGTGGACGGTGACCTGACCAACCAGTGGCCCGCGATGGCCGACGCGAAGGCCCCGGTACCGGAGGTCGGCGTCTGCTACGACACCGAGTACGACATCACCGTGACCAGCCCGTTCAACCCGGTCGACTGCGCCAAGACGCACCACACCGAGACGACGTACGTGGGTGCCTTCACCGGTGCGGATGCCAGCCGTACCACCCCGCCGCTGTCCGGTAGCGCCGGCCGGCGCACCGCCTTCGAGGCGTGCATGAAGAACACCAACGACTATCTGGGCGGCGACTTCCACGCTGCCTCGGTCTACCTCGGGCTGGCCATGCCGGACAGCAACGCCTGGAAGGGCGGGGCCCGCTGGTACCGCTGCGACCTGGTGCAGTTCAAGGACCCGGACAACGACATCGAGATCACCACCGGCTCGGCCAAGGACGGCCTCAAGGGCAGCGCTCCGCTCTCCTTCCCGTGCGTCAACGTGGTCGAGCAGGGCTCGCAGTACATCGGCGACAACACCCCGCCGGTCTCCTGCAGTGGCTCGCACAGCGCCGAGTTCGTCGGGCTGTTCACCGCCCCGGACACGCCCTGGATCTCGGACACCACCACCCGTACCAACACCGCCCGGGATGCCTGCTGGGAAAAGGTCTACGACTACGTCGGCAGCAAGAACCCGAGCCGGCTCATCGGCCTGATCTGGCAGAACTTCCAGCAGGACGACTGGGACCTCGGCGACCGTACGGTGCGCTGCTGGGCCTATGACGAGGGCTCGACCCACAAGTTCGGTGAGTCCGTCAAGGGCATCGGTACCCGCGACCCGTCCGCCGGCTGATTCGAGTCCACCTGCACATGCGCAACGGCAAGTTTTTGCTCATCGCTGCCCTGGTAGTGGTACTCGGCGGGGCGGTCTTCTGGTGGTACAGCCGACCGGAGGCCGTCCCGACGAAGCCGCCGGCGGCAGCCCCCGCGGTCGGCTCCTGCTGGAGCGTGGACGCGACCGCGGCCCGCACCGCCTTTCCGTGGAGCGGGTCGCCGGTCGACTGCACCGCAAGTCACACGGCCGAGGTCTACTACCTCGGCCAGATCGACGCGTCGCTGATCCGCCAGGACCACAAGGCCAAGGGCGACGACAAGACAATCGCCGACAATCTCATGTACGCCCAGGCCCGCATCGCCTGCGGCAACTTCGCCTCGGTCTACCTGGGCGCCTCCTGGCACACCGGACAGGTGACCGTACTGGCCAACTGGGTCACCCCGGCGCACTCCGGCTTCTTCGCGTGCGCGTTGGCGCAGGTGGCCGACCCGGCCGGCAAGACGCTCACCGCCCGTAGCGCCAGTTTGAAGGGCGGGCTGGCCGGCGACGGGAAGGCCGCGCTCACGGTCGGCTGCGTCGACGCGGCCGGTAGCTACACCGCCTGTGACCAGACGCACCGCAGCGAGTACGTCGGCGGGTACACGATCACCCCGGAGTCCGCGCCGTTCAACGCCGGTGCGCTGCAGACCGCGGTGACCCAGGGCTGTGGCCAGCTGGTACAGGCCTACCTCGGCGCGGCTAGCGGCCCGGCCCGCGCGGACGTGTCGGTGGCGTACGTCGGGCCGACCACGGCAGCCGACTGGCTCGGCAGCGACCAGACGTACGCCTGCTACGCGAAAACAGCGGTGGACATACGTGGCTCGATTCGCAATCTGGGGACCCGCCCGCTGCCGGTGTGAGTCGTCTGCGTGACACTGGGCGGCATGCTTGCTCGTGGGCTGCTTCCTCGAAGGCTTGTCGCGCCGGAACCCGGCTGGGCGGAGACCACCGACGTCGTGGTGGTGGGCTCGGGGGTAGCCGGCCTGACCGCCGCGCTGCACCTGCGTGAAGCGGGGCTGCACGTCACCGTGGTCACCAAGGTCAACATCGACGACGGCTCGACGCGCTGGGCACAGGGCGGTATCGCGGCCGTCCTCGACCCGCTCGACACCCCCGCCGCGCACGCGGTCGACACCCTGGTCGCGGGGGTCGGGCTGGGCGACCCGGCGGCGGTGGAGGTGCTGGTCGAAGAGGGGCCCACCCGGGTACGCGAGCTGATGCGCTGGGGTGCCGAGTTCGACCGGTACCCGGACGGCTCGCTCATGATGACCCGCGAAGGCGGCCACCACGCGAACCGGATCGTGCACGCCGGTGGCGACGCGACCGGGGCGGAGGTACAGCGGGCGCTGCACAGTGCGATCCTGCGCGACCCGTGGATCCGGGTGATCGACCACGCCCTGGTACTGGACCTGTTGCGGGACAGTACCGGCCGGGCTGCCGGGGTCACCCTGCATGTACTGGGCGAGGGCTCGGAGGACGGCGTCGGCGCGGTACTGGCCCGGGCGGTCGTACTGGCCACCGGCGGGATGGGCCAGATCTTCTTGGCCACCACCAACCCCGTGGTCTCCACCGGCGACGGGGTGGCACTCGCACTGCGGGCCGGCGCGGTCGTCACCGACCTGGAGTTCGTCCAGTTCCACCCGACGTCCCTGTTCGTACCCGGCGCCACCGGCCAGCGCCCGCTGGTCTCCGAGGCCATGCGGGGCGAGGGCGCGCTGCTGGTGGATGCGGACGGCAAGCGCTTCATGGTGGGCCAGCACGAACTCGCCGAGCTGGCGCCCCGGGACATCGTGGCCAAGGCCATCTACCGGACCATGCAGGCCAGCGGCGTCGACCACGTCTACCTCGACGCACGGCACATCGAAGACGTGGCCACCCGGTTCCCCACCATCACGGCGTCCTGTCTGGCGGCCGGGGTCGACCCCGCGGTCGACCTGATCCCGGTCGCGCCGGCCGCCCACTACGCCTCCGGTGGGGTGCGTACCGACCTGAACGGGCGTACCTCCATCACCGGCCTGTACGCGTGCGGCGAGGTGGCTTGCACGGGCGTACACGGCGCCAACCGGCTCGCCTCCAACTCGTTGCTGGAGGGGCTGGTCTTCGCCCGCCGGATCGCCACCGACATCGCCGCCGACCTGCCGCCACTGGCCGACCCGGTACCCGATCCGACGCCCGGAGGCGTACTCGTTGCCGGCATCCACGTGCCGGTACAGCAGGCGATGAGCCGGGGCGCGGGGGTACTGCGCAGCGCCGATTCCCTGGCCCAGGCGGAGGCGACGCTGCGTGAGCTGGCCACCCCCGGCACGGTGGCCAACACGGCGAGCTGGGAGGCGACCAACCTGGCAACGGTGGCCGCCGCCCTGGTGAACGCCGCCACCCTGCGCCGGGAGACCCGCGGCTGCCACTGGCGGGAGGACTTCCCGGTCGCCGACGACGCCTGGCTCGGCCACCTGCTGGCCGGGTTGGCCGGGGACGGCTGGGTTGCCGACGTCTACGAGCCCATGACACCAACGATCCGGTAGCTGTGCACGGCGAGGACAGGAGCCTGGAGATGAGCCTGAGTACGCAGACCAGCATCGCGTTGACCGACGTCGGACTGGCGCCCGGCGCGGTTGAGGAGATCGTCCGGCGTACCCTCGCCGAGGATCTGGGCCCCGAGGGCCTGGACGTGACCAGTGTCGCGACGATCCCGGCCGACCAGTGGGACACCGCGGACCTGGTCGCGCGGGCCAACGGGGTACTCGCCGGGTTGGCGGTCGCGCAGGCGGTGTTCGATGCGGCCAGTGACGGTACCGCCGAATGGTCGGCGGGCGCCGCGGACGGTGACCGGGTCGGCATGGGTGACGTGCTGGCCACCGTGGCCGGGCCCACCCGGGCGCTGCTGACCGCCGAGCGCAGCGCACTGAACCTGTTGTGCCGCATGTCCGGCGTGGCCACGCACACCCGGGCCTGGGCCGACGAGCTGGCGGGTACCGACGCGATGGTGCTGGACACCCGCAAGACAACGCCCGGCCTGCGGATCCTGGAGAAGTACGCGGTCCGGGCCGGCGGCGGTACCAACAAGCGCATGGGCCTGTACGACGTCGCCATGATCAAGGACAACCACAAGCTCGCCGCCGGCTCGATCACCGCCGCCTACCAGCGGGTACGCGAGCAGTTCCCGGACGTACCGGTCCAGGTCGAGGTCACCACCGTCGCCGAGGCGCAGGAGGCGGTCGAGGCCGGTGCCACCTTCCTGTTGTGCGACAACATGTCCCCGGCCCTACTGGCCGAAGTCGTGGCCGCTGTCGGCGACCGCGCCGAACTGGAGGCCACCGGCGGCCTCACCCTGGAAGTGGCCGCCAAGTACGCCGCCACCGACGTCGACTACCTCTCCGTAGGCGCCCTAACCCACTCCAGCCCCATCCTCGACATAGCCATGGACCTCCACCCCCGCCACTGACCCCAGCCCGCCCCGTTCGAGCCACGAGCCACGAGCCACGAGCCACGAGCCACACAAGCACAGTGCCCTGCGATCCCAGTACCCCCAAAGCCTTTAAAAGCGCACCGATGAGCGCAAGGCTTGAAGGTTCTGGGCGGCTGGGGTGCCCACGGAGGGATCAAGCCTGACCGCCCGGAGTGGGCACCCCAGCCGCCCAGAACCGGCCGTAAGTACGCTAGAGCAGTGCTGCTGGCCATAGACATAGGAAACACAAACACAGTCCTCGCCACGTTCGAAGGCGACAAGATCGTGCACAACTGGCGGGTGAAGACCGACGCCCGCAACACCGCCGACGAGCTGGGGCTGATGTTCCGGGGCCTGCTGGCCGCGGACAGTGTCGAGCTGACCGGGGTGGCGGCCTGTTCGACGGTACCGATGGCGCTGCGCTCGCTGCGCACCATGCTCAGCAGGTACTACGGCGGGCTGCCGACGGTGATCCTGGAGCCCGGCGTGAAGACGGGCGTGCAGCTGGCCATCGACAACCCGAAGGAGGTCGGCTCCGACCGGGTGGCGAACACGCTGGCGGCGTACACCCTCTACGGCGGGCCGGCGATCGTGGTCGACTTCGGTACCTCCACCAACTTCGACGTCGTCTCCGCCCGCGGCGAGTACCTCGGCGGCCCGCTCGCCCCCGGCATTGAGATCTCCGTGGAGGCGCTCGCCGCCCGCGCCGCTCAACTGCGCAAAGTGGAGCTGGTCCGGCCGCCCCGGGTGATCGGCAAGAACACCGTGGAGTGCCTGCAGTCCGGGGTGGTCTTCGGCTTCGCCGGCCAGGTCGACGGGCTGGTCCGGCGGATCACCGCGGAGTTGGGCGGGCCGGTGGCGGCGGTGGTGGCGACCGGCGGGCTGGCGTCGGTGGTACTCGACGAGTGCGAGACGGTCACCCATCACGAGCCGATGCTGACCCTGATCGGCCTGCGGCACATCTTCGAACGCAACTCGTGACAGCCGCCGGGCTCAGCGTTTGCGGGCGCGGAAGACCTCGGTGACGTAGGGCAGCGCGAAGGTCGCCGGCTGGTCGGCGACGAGTTCCCGGACGGCGGCGTCGTGTTCGGCGCGCTGCTGCGGCGTGCCGGTGATGTGGTACGACCGGGTGGCCATCATCGCGACCAGGGCGTCCGCGGTCATCGGCGTGGACCAGTGGTACTCGGCCACTTCCGGCGTCGTGAACAGCGACCCGAACCCGCCATGCTGCCGGAGCATCTGCCCCGGCCGTGGCTTCGCCTCAGCCGTGGGCGGCGTGTGATGGTCGCCCGAGCTGATCTGGCCGAGCCGGCGTACCCAGGCGACGGACTCGTCGCGAATGTTCCAGATCGGCGCGAAGATGCCGGCCGGCCGCAGTACCCGGGCGATCTCGGGGTGCGCCTTCGCCGTGTCGAACCAGTGGTAGGCCTGGCCGGCCAGGACCGCGTCGACGTCCGCGTCCGGCAGCGGGATCGACTCGGCCGAGCCCTCGAGCGCGGTGGTACCCGGCGTGCCGGCCGCCAACCGCTCGCGCATCTGCGCGTCCGGCTCCACCGGGATCACCTCGTGCCCGAGCGCGATCAGTACCCGGGTGAGGAGGCCGGTACCCGCGCCCAGGTCCACCACCCGCAGCCGGGCACTCCCCAACGCCCACGCAAGAGCGGCTGGCGGGTAGCTGGGCCGGTGCGCGTCGTACGCGGCGGCCTCCGGTCCGAAGGAGAGTGCGCGCTCGGTCATGGCAGGCGAGGCTACTCCGACTGGCACAGAGTCGCCTTCCGGGTGATCAGAGCCGGTGGGCGCGGTACGTCTTGGTCAGGTACGGCACGTCGAAGGGTTGTGGCATACCGGAGACCAGCTCCCGGATCGCGGCCACCGTCTCGGCCTGCCGCTCGGCGCTCGCGACCAGGTAGTACGACCGGGTGGTGACCAGGGCCAGCAGGTCGTCGGTGGTCATCGGGATGGTGTGCCGGAAGATCTCCAGCTCGGGTGCGGCGAAGAGCGGCCCGAAGCTGTCGATCGTCTCGCTACCCACATAACCCCCGCTGGAGGGTCCGTGTGCGAGCCGGGTGAACTCGGCCACCCACGGCACGTCGTCGTCGCGCAGGTTCCACACCGGCGCGAGTACCCCGCCCGGGCGCAGTACCCGGGCGATCTCCGGGTGGGCCAGGTCCCGGTTGAACCAGTGGTAGGACTGCCCGCAGACCACCGCGTCCACCGACCCGTCGGGCAGCGGGACGGACTCGCCGGAGCCGGCCAGTGGCGTGACGCCCGGCGTGGTGGCGGCCAACTGCTCGCGCATCCGCGCGTCCGGCTCCACCGGGATCACCTCGTGCCCGAGTCCGAGCAGTACCCGGGTCATGATCCCGGTACCCGCGCCCAGGTCCACCACCCGCAGCGGAGCGCTCCCCACCGCCCACGCACAAGCCGCTGGCGGGTAGCTGGGTCGGTAGGTGTCGTACGCGGCCGCGGCGGCGCCGAACGAGAGTGCGTCGTCAGTCACGGCTGCCCAGGTTACCGGCCCCCTCGGTTGCCGGCTGTCGGTACCGAGGCCGTCGGCATTTGCGGTTGACCGCTCGATACGCTTTTCGGGTGACCGATGAGCAGCTTCCTCCCACCGCGCCCGAAGACGACCTGCCCGAGCAGATGCGGGTACGCCGGGACAAGCGGGCCCGGCTGCTCGACGAGGGCGTGGACGCCTACCCGGTCGCGGTGCCGCGTACCACCACCCTGGCCCGGCTCCGGGCCGACTACGCCGACCTGCCGACCGACACCCCCACCGGGGACACCGTCTCGGTCACCGGCCGGGTGATCTTCATCCGGAACAGCGGCAAGCTCTGCTTCGCGACCCTGCGCGAGGGCGACGGGACAGAGGTGCAGGCGATGTTCTCGCTGGACCGGCTGGGCGCCGACGGGCTGGAGGCGTGGAAGCGCACGGTCGACCTCGGCGACACCGTGGGCGTGACCGGCGAGGTGATCACCAGCCGGCGGGGCGAGCTGTCGGTACTCGCCAGCGAGTGGGTGATGGCGGCGAAGGCGCTGCGCCCGCTGCCGGTGGCGCACCGCCCGATGAGCGAGGAGACGCGGGTACGCCAGCGTTATGTCGACCTGATCGTGCGGCCCCGGGCCCGGGAGACGGTACGCCAGCGGGCCGCCGTGGTCCGCGCCCTCCGTGATTACCTGCACGGCCAGGACTTTGTCGAGATCGAGACGCCGATGCTGCAGCTCCTGCACGGCGGTGCGGCGGCCCGACCGTTCACTACACACAGTAATGCAATGGATATTGATCTGTATCTGCGTATCGCGCCGGAGTTGTTTCTGAAGCGCGCTGTGGTGGGCGGGATAGACCGTGTCTTCGAGATCAACCGCAACTTCCGCAATGAGGGCTCCGACTCCTCGCACTCGCCCGAGTTCGCGATGCTGGAGGCCTACCAGGCGTACGGCGACTACGACTCGGTGGCGGTCCTCACCCGCGAGATGATTCAGGCCGCCGCCCGTGCCGTGTACGGGACTGAGGTGGTCACCTTGGCCGACGGTACGGAGTTCGATCTGGGCGGTTCCTGGCCCGCCGTCACACTCTTCGGTGTTCTCTCGGATGCGCTCGGTGAAGAAGTGACCGGCGAAACACCGATGGTTACCCTCCTCGAATACGCGACCAAGCAGGATCTGCCGGTCGACCCGAAATGGGGGCCGGGCAAGCTCGCCGAGGAGCTGTTCGAGAAGCTGGTCGTACCCGGCCTGCAAGCGCCGACGTTCGTCCGCGACTATCCGGTCGAGACCAGCCCGCTGACCCGTGACCACCGCAGTACCCCGGCGGTTGCCGAGAAGTGGGACCTGTACGTGCGCGGAGTGGAACTCGCCACCGGGTACTCCGAACTCGTCGACCCGGTCATCCAGCGGGAACGCTTTGCGGCGCAGGCGTTGTTGGCGGCGCGCGGTGACGACGAGGCGATGCGCCTCGATGAGGATTTCCTGCGCGCGATGGAGTACGGAATGCCGCCGACCGGCGGTATGGGCATGGGTATCGACCGGTTGCTGATGGCGCTCACCGGACTCGGTATCCGGGAGACCATCACCTTCCCGCTCGTCAAACCGGAGTAGTCGCGCGGGTCGGCTGGCGCCGCTAACCGACCGCCCGGTATGGTGGCGACATAAATAAGCGGACGCAATTGTGTCGCGTGAATGGCGTGAGCGGATTGCGGGAGTTACTGTTTGCGTGTCGGCCACAAAGCCGAACATGCGAAGGGAACGTGAACTGTGGCGAGACGAGAAATCGTCGTCCTGGAAGACGACCTAGAGGGCGGCAAGGCTGACGAGACCGTCAAGTTCGCGCTTGACGGTGTGCAGTACGAGATCGACCTCTCCGAAAAGAACGCCAAGAAGCTGCGTGACGCCGTGGCGACCTATGTCGCCAGCGGACGCCGCGTCAGCCGGGGTGGTGTCGTCGTCGGTGGCCGGGCAGCCGCTCGGGCACGCGGCAGCGCCGCGGCCGACCGGGAGCAGAACAAGGCGATCCGGGGATGGGCGAAGCGCAAGGGCAAGAACATCTCCGACCGGGGTCGGATCCCGCAGGAGATTGTCGACGAGTACCACGCCGACGCCGGTCGCTGACCGCGTCTGCCGTCCGCTCCACCAATGCCGGTACACCCCGCCGGTAGCAGCTCACACAGGCGTCGCGCTGCCCACAGTGCGGCGCCTGTGGTGTCTCGAGTTCCCAGTGCTACTGGAGTCCCCTGTGCTGTCGGCCGACGACCGTGACGCCGGGGCGCCGCGCCCACCCGGGCAGGCGGCCCGACCCCGGTCAGGGGCGGCTGCGATCCGGGCGCTGTCCGGGTACTGGGACGGGGTACCCCCGGATTTCGCTGTGCGCGTACCGGCAGGCCGCCCGGAACACCTCGTCCACTCGGCGAGTTGCACGAAACGCCGGCTCAGTGGGGGTACTCCATGGTGGTTTGTCCCCGGATGGCCGAGACCGGCCGTCGCAGACCGACGACCCACAGACCCCGGATCTGTCGGCCGGCGGCGATAGAGTAATGGCACGGATACCCACTCCGTCGCCCGGTCCCCCGGGTGTCGGCTAGGGCGGTGCCGTCAGGGCACGTGAGGAGCACAGGGAATGTTCGAGCGTTTTACCGACCGAGCGCGGCGTGTGGTCGTCCTGGCGCAAGAAGAGGCCCGGATGCTCAACCACAACTACATCGGCACGGAGCACATCCTGCTCGGCCTCATCCACGAGGGTGAGGGCGTGGCGGCCAAGGCTCTGGAGAGCCTCGGCATCTCCCTGGAGGGTGTCCGGCAGCAGGTGGAGGAGATCATCGGCCAGGGCCAGCAGGCGCCGAGCGGGCATATCCCGTTCACGCCGCGGGCCAAGAAGGTGCTCGAGCTCAGCCTGCGCGAAGCTCTCCAGTTGGGCCACAACTACATCGGTACCGAGCACATCCTGCTCGGCCTGATCCGCGAGGGCGAGGGCGTCGCCGCCCAGGTGCTCGTGAAGTTGGGCGCCGACCTCAACCGGGTACGCCAGCAGGTGATCCAGTTGCTCTCGGGCTACCAGGGCAAGGAGCCCGCGGCGGCCGGCGGTGGCAGCACCGGCGAGGCGGCCCCGTCAACCAGCCTGGTCCTGGACCAGTTCGGTAGAAACCTGACCCAGGCCGCCCGCGAAGGCAAACTCGACCCGGTCATCGGGCGCGAGAAGGAGATCGAGCGGGTGATGCAGGTGCTCTCCCGCCGGACCAAGAACAACCCGGTCCTCATCGGTGAGCCCGGCGTCGGCAAGACCGCTGTGGTCGAGGGCCTGTCCCAGGCGATCGTCAAGGGTGAGGTACCCGAGACGCTCAAGGACAAGCACCTCTACACCCTCGACCTCGGTGCTCTGGTGGCCGGCTCGCGCTACCGCGGTGACTTCGAGGAGCGGCTGAAGAAGGTCCTCAAGGAGATCCGTACCCGCGGCGACATCATCCTGTTCATCGACGAGATCCACACGTTGGTGGGCGCGGGTGCCGCTGAGGGCGCGATCGACGCCGCCTCCATCCTGAAGCCGATGCTGGCCCGGGGTGAGCTGCAGACCATCGGCGCGACCACGCTGGATGAATACCGCAAGCACCTGGAGAAGGACGCCGCACTCGAGCGCCGGTTCCAGCCGATCCAGGTGGGTGAGCCGTCGCTGGCCCACACCATCGAGATCCTGAAGGGTCTGCGGGACCGTTACGAGGCGCACCACCGCATCTCCATCACCGACTCGGCGCTGGTCGCGGCCGCCACCTTGGCTGACCGCTACATCTCCGACCGGTTCCTGCCGGACAAGGCGATCGACCTGATCGACGAGGCCGGTGCCCGGATGCGGATCCGCCGGATGACCGCGCCACCAGACCTGCGTGACTTCGACGAGCGGATCGCCCAGGTACGCCGCGACAAGGAGTCCGCGATCGACGCGCAGGACTTCGAGCGCGCCGCGCAGCTGCGGGACAAGGAGAAGCAGCTGCTCGGTCAGAAGGCGCAGCGGGAGAAGGAGTGGAAGGCGGGCGACCTCGACGTCGTGTCCGAGGTCGACGACGAGCAGATCGCCGAAGTCCTGGCCAACTGGACCGGCATCCCGGTCTACAAGTTGACCGAGGAGGAGACGGCGCGCCTGCTCCGCATGGAGGACGAGCTGCACAAGCGGGTCGTCGGCCAGGAAGACGCGGTCAAGGCCGTGTCGAAGGCGATCCGGCGTACCCGGGCCGGCCTGAAGGACCCGAAGCGGCCCAGTGGTTCGTTCATCTTCGCCGGCCCGTCCGGTGTCGGTAAGACCGAACTGTCCAAGGCCCTTGCCGAGTTCCTGTTCGGCTCCGAGGACGCCCTGATCCAGCTGGACATGTCCGAGTTCCACGACCGGTACACCGTCTCCCGACTGGTCGGTGCACCCCCCGGATACGTCGGGTACGACGAGGGTGGGCAGCTGACTGAGAAGGTTCGCCGTCGCCCGTTCTCGGTGGTGCTGTTCGACGAGATCGAGAAGGCGCACCCGGATGTGTTCAACACGCTGCTGCAGATCCTGGAAGACGGACGGCTCACCGATGGGCAGGGCCGCATCGTCGACTTCAAGAACACGGTGATCATCCTGACCACCAACCTGGGCACACGCGATGTGGCCAAGGCGGTGTCGTTGGGCTTCCAGTCCAGTGAGGACTCCGAGTCCAACTACGAGCGGATGAAGCAGAAGGTCAACGACGAGCTGAAGCAGAACTTCCGCCCGGAGTTCCTCAACCGCATCGATGACACCATCGTGTTCCACGCCCTGCGCGAGCCGGAGATCCTGTCCATCGTGGACATCATGATCTCCCGGATCGAAGGCCAGCTGAAGAACAAGGACATGGGTCTGGAGCTGACCGACAACGCGAAGAAGTGGCTGTCCAAGAAGGGCTGGGACCCGGTCATGGGTGCCCGTCCGCTGCGCCGCACCATCCAGCGCGAGATCGAGGACAACCTGTCCGAGCGGATCCTGTTCAACGAGTTGAAGGCCGGCCAGATCGTGGTGGTCGACACCGACGGTGACCCGGAAACCTACGAGACCACCAAACTGGTGTTCCGTGGGGCCGACAAGCCGGCAACGGTGCCCGACGCCGTACCGGCCGAGTTGGGCACCGCCGCGGCGACCGGCGCGGACGACTCGGCGGCCTAGCAGCAACAGCAACAGCGGGAAGGCCCGGAACCACAAGGTTCCGGGCCTTCCCGCTGTCTAGCCGCCGGCGGAGCTACGCCGCGGGCGAGGGTAGGTAGTCGCCGAGCACGGCCGGGGTCAGGCCTGCGGCACGGATGGCGTTCAGCGCGGCGAGTACGTCGGCCACGAAGGTCGGCAGGAAATGCATGAGGATGATGTCGCCGGGGTGTACCCGGTGGTCTGCCGTCTGGTACGCCACTACGCCGCCCTGCACCGTCTCCGTCCAGTTCACCACCGCCGTGTACCCGCAGTCGTGCGCCGCCCGCAGCGTCGTGCTGTCGTACTCGCCGTACGGTGGCCGGAACAGCTGTGGCTGGACGCCGAAGGTACTGGTCAGCGTGGTACGCGACGCGCACATCTCGTGGTACTGGACGGCGTACGGGCGACCGCGCAGGTGCGGGTGGGTGATGGTGTGGTCGCCGACGCTGCCGCCGCGCTGTTCGAGAGAAGTGAAGAAGGTGGCGCCCCGGGCCGCCACCGGCGCGATGAGGAACATCGTGAACGGGATGTTCGCCGCCTCCATGAGCTGCAGCGCCTGGGGGAGTTGAGTCCAGCCGTCATCCATGGTCAGGAAGGCCACCCGCTGGGTGGTGGGGATCCGGCTGAAGATCGGTGCCTTGGCCCCGGCGGGCAGCGAGACCTGTACCGGATCCGGCGCCGGCGGGAACGCCGGTACCCGCAGCAGGTACGGGTTGGCGAGGGGCGGTGCGGCGGTCGGCTGCGCCGCGGCGGGTACGGGCTGCACGGCTGCCGGCGAGGTCAGCGCCGGATGCGGGGTCGGGTGGACCACCGGGCGCCGCTCCAGCGAGCAGCCGGTGAGCGTACCGAACAGCAGCAGCCCGAGCCCGAGTGCGACCAGTTGACGCGATCTGCCGGGATGATCACAACGGCTGGGGTGGGACCGGCTGGCGGGAAGAGTGGTACGGGTGCGAGACACGTTACCTAAGTTAAAGGATCAATCACTCCATCTCCGGCTAGTGCGTATGAGCCACCCGAAATAGGTACGAGAAGACCATCCGCCACCAGGCTGTCCAGTGCTCGTACCCGCTGCTCGTCCCGGTGCCAGACGCCGTCCAGCTCAGCCTGGGGTACCGGCCCGCTCGCCTCCCGTACCACCGCCAGCAACAGCCCGCGTACCTGCCGATCTGTCCCGGCGTACCCCTGCGCCCGGCGCTGCCCACCGACCAGCGCGGGCCGCCCGGCGGCCAGCCAGCGACACCCCCCGGCCAGCGGGCAGCTGTGGCAGGCCGGCGTCCGGGCGGTGCAGACCAGCGCACCCAGCTCCATGAAGGCCGCGCTCACCTGGGCGGCCAGCTCCGGCGTCGCCGGCAGCAGCGCCTCTACCCGGGCGAGATCCGTGGCGCTGGTCGAGGCCGCCCCGTCATCCCGGCCGGCGACCGCCCGGGTGATCAGCCGGCGCACGTTGGTGTCCACCACCGGGTGGCGCTGCCGGTAGGCGAAGGCGGCCACCGCGCGGGCCGTGTACCCGCCGACCCCGGGCAGTGCCAGCAGCGCGTCCAAGGTGTCCGGCACCCGCCCGTCGTGCGCTGCCACGATCGCCACCGCGCACTCGTGCAGGCGCAGCGCGCGGCGCGGGTACCCCAGCCGGCCCCAGGCCCGGATCGCTTCGCCAGCCGACTCGGCGGCCAGCGCCGCCGGTTCGGGCCAGCGGCGCAGCCACTCGTGCCACACGGGCAGTACCCGCGCCACCGGCGTCTGCTGCAGCATGATCTCGCTGACCAGTACCCCCCACGCCCCCGCTTCCGGGTGGCGCCACGGCAGGTCACGGGCGTTGTGCTCGAACCACTCCAGAGCCGGCCCGGCCAACTGCGCGTCCACGATGTGACAGCCTCGCACAGCCCGCGTACCCGGGACGAGCCACTGCGCCAGACTCGACCGGCGCGCCCGCGCTGGAACACCTACGCGGCGGGTGGGCGTAGGCGATCATCGGATTGACCGCCACCGGCGGGCGAAGCGAGGGGGCGGGGCAGTGAGCGAACTGGCGATCACGGTGGTCGGGCATGACCGGCCGGGGATCATCGCCGAGGTGTCGGCGGTCCTTGCCGGGCTGCGGCTCAACCTGACCGACTCCACGATGACACTGCTGCGCGGCCACTTCGCGATGACGCTGATCTGCGCGCCGCAGGCCGATCCCGGTCCGGAACTTGACGAGGTACGCGACGGGCTGGGCACGCTGCTGGCCGGGGGTACCCTCGCCGTCACGGTGAGCCCGGTACCGGAGGAGGCGTCGGCGGCCCCGACCGGCGTGGCGACGTACACGCTGACCGTCTACGGCGCCGACCGGCTGGGTATCGTCGCCGAGATCACCGGTGCGCTCGCCGCGCTCGGCGGCAACATCACCGACCTGACCACCCGGCTGTCCGGCACGCTGTACCTGCTCTCCGCCGAGGTGGACCTGCCCGGCGAACTGGACAGCGACGAGGTACTCGACCAGCTCGACCAGGCCGCTGCCGAGCTGGGTGTCGAGGTCAGCCTGCGACCGACCGAGGCCGATGTCCTGTGACCCTGTGGTCACCACCCCCCGGCCGGGTACGCCCGGTAGTGGCCGCCCCCGCCCCGGTACTCGGCCAGCCGGCCGCACCCGTCGACCCGACCGATCCGGAGGTACTCGGGCTCGCCGCCGACCTGATCGCCACGATGCGGGTGGCACCCGGCTGCGTCGGGCTCGCCGCCCAGCAGGTCGGGGTCGTCGCGCAGGTGTTTGTGGTGGACGTGACCGGGCACCCGAAGACCCGTACCTGCCACGGCACCTTCGTACTGTGCAACGCGGAGATCGTCGAGGCGAGCCGGTGGCAGAAGGCGCGCGAGGGCTGCCTGTCGGTACCCGATTTCACCGGCGATGTGAAGCGCGCCGGGCACCTGGTGGTGGCCGGGCAGTTGCCGGCCTCGGGGGAGCGGGTCACCGTCGAGACCGACGCCTTCGAGGCGCGCGCCGTGCAGCACGAGATCGACCACTGCGCCGGGCTGCTCTTCCTGGATCGGGTGGCCGGTCCACATGCGATCTTCCCGCGCAAGGTCTACCAGTAACTCTCGGTGGTTGGGCGGGACCGGTAACGCTTCGGCGCTTTTCGCCCGCACGGTGACGATCCGTGCTAGTGCGAGCGGCGCGCCGCCCCCACCGCTCCGCGCGCCGCCGATACGGTGGTACCACTATGAATTTGACGGTTGGCCCGCTGCCGCCGGCCGTCTACTGGCGGCGCCGGGCGCTGGTGCTCGGGGCTCTGCTGGTAGCGGTCGTGCTCCTCGTGGCGATGTGCAGTACCTCGGGCGAGTCCAAGACCACCCAGGGCGCTCCGGGCACGGCAAACACCGGTAGCCCGACCGCGACTTCAACGCTGTTGACGCCGGTGATCGGTGGCGGCGCCGGGGCGACGAGTCCGTCACCGACGGCGACCGCTTCGGCGTCCAGTGCCCCCGTCGTGGAGCCGGAACCGGCCGGCCCGCCGCCCACACCGTGCCTGGACACCGAGATGAGCCTGGCCGTCGTGGTGCACGTCCGCAAGGACGACGTCGAGCTGCAGATGAAGATCAAGAACATTTCCGGCCGATCCTGTACCCGCGACGTCGGCGGTACCCCGCAGGAGATTCACATCGCGACCATCACGTCGAAGCCGTCCGATCCCGTGGTGTGGTCGTCCGACTTCTGCCAGGCCCCGAACCAGCCCGCCGACGTGCGTACCTTCGGCCCCGGAATCGAGTCGATCCTGCCGCAGGTACCGGTGCTGTGGCACCAGAACTACGTCACAACCGGCTGCGCCGCGGGCAACCCGGCGCCGAAAGGTACCTACTCGGTGGCGGCGAAGATGGGCACCCTGCTCAGCCCGGTGGTGCAGTTCACCACCGTCTGAGCCCCGGTCGGCCTGAGCCCCGGTCGGCCTGAGCCCCGGTCGGCCTGAGCCCCGGTCAGCCTGAGTCCGGTTGGCGAGACAGGGTGCGGTCAGACGTAGCGCTCCAGGATGGACGCCTCGGCGAGCCGGGACAGCCCCTCGCGTACCCCCCGGGCCCGGGCGTCGCCGACCCCGTCGACCGCCTGCAGGTCCTCGACCGTGGCGCCGAGCAGGCGCTGGAGGGTACCGAAGTGGTCCACCAGCCGGTCGACCACCGTCCCGGGCAGCCGCGGTACCTTCGCCAGCAGCCGGAACCCGCGCGGTGACACGGCTGCTTCGAGCGCGTCGGACAAGCCCGGGTAGCCGAGCGCTCGACTGACCGCGACCAGGTCGATGAGGTCGGTGGCGCTGAGCATGTCCAGCTCCACCAGCGCCTCGTCGAGTTGCCGGGCACGCCGGCCGGCCGGCAGGTAGTCGCGGATCACCAGGGTTCGGTCGGCATCCACGCCGACCATCAACTCTTCCAGCTGCAGGGCGAGCAGCCGGCCGTCGGTACCCAGCTCCACCACGTATCCGGCGATCTCGTCGGCGATCCGGCGCACCATCTCCAGGCGCTGTACCGCGGCGACCGCGTCCCGTACCGTCACCAGGTCCTCGATCTCCAGCGCGGAGAGCGCCCCGGAGACCTCGTCGAGCCGCAGCTTGTAGCGCTCCAGCGTGGCCAGTGCCTGGTTGGCCCGGGACAGGATGGCGCCCGAGTCGTCCAGTACGTGCCGTTGGCCGTTCACGTAGACGCCGATGATGTGCATCGACTGGCTGACCGAGATCACCGGGTAGCCGGTCTGCTTGGCGACCCGCTCGGCGGTGCGGTGCCGGGTACCGGTCTCGGCGGACGGGATGTCCGGATCGGGCATCAGGTGTACGCCGGCCCGCACAATGCGGGTGCCGTCGCTGGAGACCACCACGGCGCCGTCCATCTTGCACAGTTCGCGCAGCCGCTGCGCGGAGAACTCGACGTCGAGGGCGAAGCCACCGGTGCAGATGGTATCGACGATGCGGTCGAAGCCCAGCACGATCAGCGCGCCGGTGCGGCCGCGCAGGATGCGCTCCAGCCCGTCGCGCAGGACGGTTCCGGGCGCCATGAGGGCGACGGTGGCGCGCAACGGGTCGCTCGCCTGGCTGCCGCCGACCCAGTTGAACAGGCCGGAGCCGGCGCGGGCCAGACCGGTGTTCGCGCGGGGGGGTTCACGGTCCATCGGCACCAGCACAGTTTACGGATGCGGTCAGACAGCCGAGAGTGCGGTGGGTACCGATGGAGTCACGTACCGGCGCCAGGTGGTGTGACAACCCTCACGGGCGGTTCTTCCCTCGACCGACATGACCGAAATACGGCAATATTCTCGTCCAATCGCCGGAAGTCGGCTGATCTAGAGCCTCACTAACACCCTGATAAGGCGCAGATAGTCGCAAGTTAACGGCCACTGGTGAGCCGGATATCCGTCCATAGACATACGGGCCATGCAGTCTGCAGCGCCCCGCTGCTAGATTCGCGGGGCGGTACAGGTACCCCTCGGTCGCCCATGAGCGCGGCGATCGTCCGGCCGCACAGCGAGTTGACCGGGAGCCCGTGTGGTCGTTCTGAAAGGCGTGGTCGTTGCCGTACGCCCCGCCGCAGTACGGCTGCCACCGGCTAACCACCGGCCGACACTGGGTGTAGTGGTACCGGCCCGGAGCGAAGTGCCCAGCCTTCACCCTGCTGGTAGCCGGCTCTGCTCGAACGCGACCTTCCGTGACCCGCATAGCCGGGTCTGGCGGAGGCTGTGTCGTGACGGATGAGACCACCCACGACCGCGTCGACGCCGATGCCCCGGCTGAGCTGGTGCAGCCGTTGGTCACTGCCGAGCGGCACCCGATCGTCCTGAACGTGACCTGGGTCGTCCCAGCGCCGACTCAGCAGATACCGACGCACGACATCACGGCAGTGACCACGA
The DNA here is from genome assembly GCA_963850915.1 of uncultured Actinomycetota bacterium. Lineage (GTDB taxonomy): Bacteria > Actinomycetota > Actinomycetes > Mycobacteriales > Micromonosporaceae > CAVTWH01. The sequence continues at coordinate 640,851 of CAWKND010000010.1, read as the reverse complement.
CGTTGCCCAAGGGCGACGAGACGGCACTGTTGATTCCGGCACAGCCCCGCGACGAAACGATCATGCTGCCGCGGCTGCCGGCTGTCGACGACACGGTGATCCTCGCGGCGGTCGCGGACAAGCCGCAGTTCACTCCGGCGCGGCAGGTACCGGCGGCCTGGGTAGGCAGCCTCGGCCGGGCGCCTGAGATTCTCGCCCTGTCGGCGTTCGGTGTCGCGCTGGTCGCGCTCGGATACGTCGGTGGGCGTACCCATGCCTCGTGGGCCGGAATCCCGTACTGGATCGGCCAGTTGGTGGTCTTCTGTCCCGTGGTCGCCCGGCTGCTCTCCCGCCGCCTGACCGGTACCGTCGAGTCGTTGACTCTGGTTGTCGGCCTCGCCGTGAACCAGTACCTGACGAAGGTCTGCTACAGCCCGGACCAACTGCGCTTCCCCGATGAGCTGCAGCACTGGGCGGCAACCCGCACGCTCATGTACACCGGCAAGCTCTTCACACCAAACTGGGCGCTGCCCGTGGCCGTGCACTTCCCCGGCATCGAGGAGATCGGCGCGGCGTTCTCCTCGATGACCGGGCTGCCGGTGATGACCGCAGCGCTGATCGTTGCCGGGATCGCCCACCTGGCGTTCGTACTGCTGCTCTTCGCCGTGGTCAAGCGCGTCACCGGCTCGCCCACCATCGCCGGGCTGACCTGCGTGATCTACGCGACCGCGCTGCACTACCTGTTCTTCGACTCGATGTACATCTACCAGACCGCCGCGCTGCCGTTCCTGATGCTCGCGGTCTGGGCGGCGGCCGCGTGGCAGCAGGAGCCCGGCCGCAACCGCGTCTACCCGGCGCTCGCACTGCTGGGGGTCGCCGGGGTGACCGTGTGCCACCACGTAACGGCGATGGTGACCGTGTGCGTACTCGCCGTTATGGCGCTCTGCGACCTCGTCTTCGAACGCCCCCGGCGCCTGAAACTCCTCCCACTCGCTGGCGTGGCGCTGCTCATCCTGGTCCTCTGGCTCACCTTCGTCGCCACCGACATCGTGTCCTACCTGGGGCCGCCGCTCGCCGACATGACCAGCGCGGTGAGCCAGATGATCCATGGCGGGCCGAGCTCCTCCGACGGGTCGTCGTCGCCCGGCTCGTCGACGTGGGAGCTGGCGGTGCAGGCGCTGGGACTGCTCGTCTTGCTTGTGATCTTCCTGCGGGCCATCCGGCCGACCCTGCGTGCCCGTACCCACCGCGCCTGGCGCTGGGCGGTGCTGCTCGGCTCAGCGGGATTCTTCGCCACCACCGGGGTGCGCTTCCTCGGCTCCCAGGGTCCGGAGCTGGCCGGCCGCGCCAGTACCTTCGCCTACATCCCGATATCGATTCTCGCCGCGCTCGCCTTGGCCAGCTGGGACCGCTACTCGCCCGGGCCGAGCCTGCTCAGCCGGGCAGTACCGACCGGGCAAGGTTCACGGCTCGCGGTCGGCGTGTCGCTTAGCGCGCTGCTCATGGTCGGTGCCCGGTTGGGTGGCTGGCCGCCGAAGTACGAGCGGCTGCCGGGCGGGTACGCGGTGGGCGCCTTCGAGGAGTCGGTCAACCCGATCTCGGTCTCGGCAGCCACCTGGACGGGGGACTGGCTCGGTACGGACTACCGCTTCGCTGCCGACACCGACGGCCTTACCCTGCTGTCCACCTATGGTCGGGAGGATCCGGTCAACACCGCCTCACGCCTGTACTACGACAAGGAGTGGGGCCTGGCCGACCAGAACCTGCAGGACTCGCAGTCGATCGACTTCGTCTGGGTGGACCTGCGGCTCTCCCACGAGCTGCCGATCTCGGGCCAGTACTTCCCGGTAGATCCCCAGTCGGGCAAGCACACCACGCCGATCCCGGTGGCCAACCTGCAGAAGTTCGACGGCATCATTGGTGTCAGTCGGGTCTACGACAACGGCACGATCATCATGTACGACCTGCGGACCGCCAAATGAGCGCCAAGTCCTCGCAGCTGGTACCGGTGGTGGCGCCGCTGGTGGCCACGGCCGTCGCGGCTTTGGCGGTGGACTCGGGTGTGCTGTTGTTCTCGGTTCCGGGTGGAATCGCACTCGGTGCCGTGCTGCCGGGCCTGGTGGCGGTACGGGCGATCTTCGTCGGCCGGGCGCTGCGGGCGCTCGACCGGATCACCTTGATACCGGTGCTGAGCCTGGCTGTACTGGTGCTCGGCGGTCTGCTCATGGCAGTGCTGCGAATTCCACTGAACACCACGTCCTGGCTCGGGCTGACCGGCCTCTCCGTACTGGCGTTCACCGGCGCCGGGTTCCTCCGGCGGAGCCGGCAGTCGCCGACGCCGGCCAGTGTGTCGGCCGATCCCGGCAAGGCCGATTCTGACGAGGTCGACGACTCCGGGGAGGCCGGTGCGGAGAGTGCCGGTACGGTGTCGTTCGGGTACTTCGCGCGGCGCCTCGCGCCGTTGGCGATCGCGGTTGTGCTCCTGGTCGGTGCCGGCTTCGTCTCGGTGATCACTGCGAAGCACGATAGCGCGGGCTCGACCTTCACCGCGCTATCGCTGGTACCGGCCGGCGCGGGGGCACCCAACAGTACGACCCGCTCGGTGGTCGTCGTGGTGACCTGCCACGAGGCCCGCTCCACCGTTTACCGGGTACGGCTGGCGGGGCCGACGAACTTCACGGCCGGCTACGACGTGACGCTGGCGCCGGGTAGGGAGTGGGTGCAGACCCTCGACGTACCGACAACAGGCAAGGTGACCGCTATCCTGTACCGCCAGCCGGACACCACGACGCCGTACCGGTCGGTCTGGCTCGCCGGGACCACCGACCCGGCAGACGTCCCGAACGCACCCCCACCCAACGCCGGGGCCGGCGGATGACGATCTACCTCAGTGGCAACGTCGGCGCAGACGGCGACCCCTACATCCGGGCGCTGCAGACCAAGACCGTCTACCACGCGGCGAGCGCCTACACCCCGCGCAACCGGCTGACCCGTGGCGCCAAGGGCCACCTGGATCTGCTCACCAACTCCGGCTCGCTGATGGCGACCACCGTGGTCAACTCGGCGCTCGGTTTCCTGTACTGGTGGGTGGCGGCGCGCGCGTTCCCGGCCTCGATCGTCGGGGAGGCATCAGCCGCCACCTCGGCGCTGACGCTGATCGGGACGCTCAGCATGTTCGGCATGGGCACCCTGCTGATATCCGAGCTGCCGCGGATGAAGAGCGAGGCGCAGTGGCGGATGATCGCCACCTGCGTTGGGGTGGCCGGCTCGGTCGCGCTCGTCGGCGGCGCGATCTACGTGCTGCTGGCCGAGTTCGTGATCACCGGGCTCCGGTCATCGATCCAGACGCCGTACGCGACGGGACTGTTGATCCTCGGCATCGTCACCACGGCGATGACGCTGGTACTGGACGACGGGCTCATCGGGCTGCTCTCCGGTCCACTGCAGCTCGCACGCAATGGGTACTTCGCCGTACTCAAACTGGTCGCACTGGTGGTCATCGCACTGCTGCCGCTGACCGTCGACTCGTCAGGGATCTTCGCCACCTGGGTACTGGGGGGTATCGCCTCGGTCGGCCTTCTGTGGATCAACCTGAAGCGACGTGGGATCAAGGTCTCCCTCCGCCCGCAGGTGTCGTTGCTGCGTGGGCTGGTCCGGTCGGCGTTCGATCACAACCTGCTCAACTTGGCGCTCTACCTGCCGCGCATCACACTGCCGCTGGTGGTGACCGCGATGCTGTCGCCCGCAGCGGCCGGCGCCTACTACGCGGCGTACATGATGGTGTCGTTCCTGGTGATGATCCCAGCGAACCTGGCGACGACGCTTTTCGCTGTGGCCAAGGGCGACCGGGCCGGGCTGCGGTCGAAGATCCGTGTCGCGCTGCTGATCTCGGCGGGCGCGGGCATTCCGGGCGCGCTGCTGCTCGCTGCCCTGGCCCACCTGGTGATGGAGGTCTTCGGGCACTCGTACGCCATGACGGCCGGTACGGCGCTCGCCATCATGGCGCTGACCTACCCGGCGATGATCTTCCGGCCGCTGTACATCGCGGTGTCGCGGGTCCTGGGGCGGGTACGGCACGCCAGCGTGTTCGCCGTCGTTGCCGGCGCGGCCGAGATCGGGGCCGCCTGCTACGGCGGTTCCCGGGGCAGCCTCACCAGCCTCGCCCTGTGCCTGTCCGCGGTCTTCGTTGTGGAGGGCATCTTCGTCGCCCCGACGGTACTGCGCATCGCGTTCGGGGGGGTACGCGCGCCGAAGCACGTGGCGGGGCCCAAGAGTGCGATCCGACCGGAGCTCGAGTCCAAGCCGGTACCGCAGGTACCTGTCCGCCGGCAGATCGACCTCTCCGACGTCACGATGTACCTGCCGCGCCAGTCCGATGCCCCGCCGGTGTCAGCCGACGAGACCATGTACCTGCCCCGCCAGACCGGCTCGGAGCCGATCGACGCGACGACGGTACTGCCGCGCCAGTTCGACACCCGCCCGGTGTCCGCCGACGAGACGATGGTGCTGCCGCGCCAGCGCGACGATCGGCCGGCGGAGACCACCAATGTGCTGCCGCCCCTGCGGGAGTCGAACGACCTCGCTGACGCCACGATGGTGCTGCCACGCCAGACCGACCCGCCCGCTGGACCGGCGGCCGCAGCCGCTCCGGCAGGGATGCCCGACCTCGACCTGTCCGGCTCGGCCGACCGGCTGAACCTGTCCCACGGTCGGGCGCCTTAGCGACGAGCCCGGGACCAGAGGCACTGATCGGGGCGTAGCGCGACCGCCAATCTCTTACCGCACCCGCCTGTTACGGAAAGTAGAGTTCATGGAATTGCCCAGCGTTTCGGTCATCATGCCGACGTACAAGCGCCGTGACCGGGTCGCAGCGGCGATCAGCGCGATCGCGGCTGACCCGTACCCGATGGAGATCATCCTGGTGGTGGACGGAGCCGACGACGGGACGCTGGAGCTGGCCCAGGAGATGGCCCGTACCGAGCCCCGGCTACGCCCGTTCTGGCAGACAAACCGTGGCCAGGAGGCGGCCCGGCAGACCGGCCTAGAGGAGGCGAGCGGCGACGTCGTCCTATTCCTCGACGACGATGTGATCGCTGGCAAGGGCCTGGCGCGCGGGCACGCCCAGGTTCACGCGCGCGTACCGCACGCCGTGGTGGTCGGGTACATGCCCACCGTCCCGCCGGGTCGCCGCGAGCCGGGGAACTTCAGCACGGTGCTGTACGCCCACGAGTACGAGCTGGCCTGCGAGCAGTACGATGCGGACCCCTCCTCGGTGATCAGCCAGTTGTGGGCGGGGAACATGTCCCTGCGCCGGGAGGACGCGGTACGGGTCGGTGTCGAGGGCACGGCTCAGCTGGTACGGCTGGAGGATCGTGAGTTCGGGCTGCGCTGCGCACAGGCCGGGCTGACCGGGGTCTTCGACAGGTCACTCGCCGCGGTCCACTCGCACTCCCGGGACCTCGCCAGCTTCGCCAAGGAGGCGTTGGCACTGGGCGAGTCCCGCCGTCGCCTCGGCGAGCTGTATCCGGAGTACGTCGGTACCAACGACCCGCGCGGGGACCTTTCTTGGGCGGTGCGTGCGGTGGTCGGCGTGGCCGCCGCGCCCGGCCTGCATCGGCTGAGCCGGACAGTGCTGTTCCACGGGTCCCGACTGGCCGGGCGCAGCCGCGCCTGGGCGCCGGAGATGGCCCTCGGCCGGCTGCTGCGCCAGGTCGAACTCGTCCGCGGGTACGAGGGTCGCGGCTGATCTAGCCGGAGAAGTACGGGTCGTTCGCCATCGCCTTGAACGCCTCCAGCGATCCCGGCGACGTGTCGATCCGGAAGTCGTCGGAGGTACCCGGGCTGGTGTTCGTGTCGTACCAGCAGACCGCGCCGACATGCGGATGGGACATGGTCCACTGCTGCAGCGCGTTGATCCAGTCTGGCTTTGTTGTGCCACCCCGGTCGATCACACCGGTCTCGGCGAGCATCATGGGTTTGCGCGCGGCGTAGGTGTTGTACAGGGTGTCGTAGAGCTTGTCGGGCAAGAGCCCGGTGTCGCCGTACCCGGAGATGCCGACCCAGTCGACGTACTGGTCACCCGGGTAGTAGGCGTCGATGGTGTTCCACGGCGCGACCGGCAGCGAGTACCAGTTCGGCGCCCAGACCCAGCCGACGTTGGTGGCCCCGTGGGCCACGAAGATATCGTGCAGGTGCCGCCAGGCGGCGGCGAACTTCGCCGGGTCGTTGCCGTTGCGCGAGCCGCCCCAGACATACCAGCTGCCGTTCATCTCCCAGGCCCAGCGCAGAAAGACGGGCTTGCCGTACTTCGCCAGCCGGTCGGCCGCGTGGGCGATGAGATCGTCCTGCGAGCCGTTGAGGATGCTGCTGTACGAGGTACCCCGCCAGGTGACCATCGGGATGGCGCCGGGCGGCAGGTCCGGGAAGCTGCTGGGCAGAGTGTCGGACCATTCGTAGTACCACTGGATCAACCGGGGGTCGCGGCCGAGCTGCTGCTGGCGCAGGGCGAGCGACTGCTTGAAGGACTTGCCCGCCAGGTCGATGTAGAAGCCGAGGATCGCCTTGCCCGGGGTGGGCGCGGGTGCGCCGGTGTCGCCCGTGTCGGCGCCGAACTGCGTCTGGGCTGGCGTCGGCACCGGGGGCGATCCGGCACTCGACCCGGGTGATGGCGCATTCCCCATGGTGGCGGCGGACGGTCCGCCGCACCCGGTCAGGGCCAGGACACAGGCAGCGGCCAGCGCAACGGCCACCATCGGCGCGCCGGCGAGGCGCCGGGGAATCCGTGGAGTGCGCATGTCGGGGCTCCTCGGGCAGCCGCTGCGGTTGCGCTGCGTGGATCGCGGGGGTATGGGTCCGTGGGTGCCACGGTCCGACGAGTATGCCATGTCGGCGAGGGCGTTTGACCTCCTCCGAGAGGACCCTTCGAGGTGGCCGCTGGCCTGTTCCCGTTCCCCCGAGGCTACGACTCCGCCGAGGCACGGGCGGCGTAGTGCGCGGCGGTCCGGACATCGCCGACCTCCAGCACGGTCATCCCGGGGGGAGCGCTGCCGGTGGCGGCGGGTCCACACCCCGGGGGTACCAGCGCGCGGCGGAACCCCAGTCGCGCCGCCTCGGCCAGCCGGCGGGGTACCGCACCCACCCGCCGTACCTCGCCGGTCAGCCCGACCTCACCGATGGCCACCAGGTCGGCGGCGAGCGGAAACTCGTGTGCCGCCGAGGTGACCGCGAGCGCCACCCCGAGATCAGCGGCCGGCTCGACCACCCGGATCCCGCCGACCGTGGCCGCGAAGACCTCCCGCTCGTGCAGGAGTACCCCCAGCCGCCGCTGCAGTACGGCGAGCACCATGGCCAGCCGGGCGCTGTCCAGCCCGGAGACGGTACGCCGGGGGGAGCCGGCGACCGGTGCGCCGATCAGCGCCTGGACCTCGGTGACCAGGGCGCGCCGCCCCTCCATCGCCACGGTCACGCAGGTGCCCGGGGTGGGCTCGGCGTAGCGGGTGAGGAAGAGCCCGGACGGGTCGGGCAGGCTGGCGATGCCGCTCTCCAGCATCTCGAAGCAGCCCACCTCGTCGGCCGCGCCGTAGCGGTTCTTCAGGCCCCGTACCATCCGCAGCGACGAGTGCTTGTCGCCCTCGAACTGGAGTACCACGTCGACCAGGTGCTCCAGTACCCGTGGGCCGGCGACCTGCCCGTCCTTGGTCACGTGGCCGACGAGTACGGTGGCGATCCCCTGCTCCTTGGCCACCCGTACCAGCGCCGCCGTCACCGCCCGTACCTGGGTCACGCCACCGGCCACGCCGTCGTTGCCCGGAGCGGAGATGGTCTGTACCGAGTCGACGATCAGCAGCCCGGGGCGTACGGCCTCCAGGTGCCCGAGCAGTGCCTCCAGGTCGGTCTCGGCAGCCAGGTAGAGCCGCTCGTGCAGGGCGCCGAGCCGCTCGGCACGCAGCCGGACCTGGCTCACCGACTCCTCACCGGAGACGACCAGCGACCGGCCGCGCTCCTCGCCGCCCGGGCCGCTGGTGGTGGCGGTCGCCGCCCATTGCTGGGCGACGTCGAGCAGGAGGGTGGACTTGCCGACCCCGGGCTCGCCGGCGAGCAGGACGACGGCGCCGGGTACGAGCCCGCCGCCGAGGACCCGGTCGAGTTCGGGTACGCCGGTGGGGCGGTAGCGGGCCGGCTCGGCGCTGATCGTGGCGATCGGGCGGGCCGGCTCGCTGGGTGTGCGGGCGCTGACCGTGCGGCCGGTGGAGAGCCCGGCACCGCCGGTGGAGTCGATGATCGAGCCCCACTCGTTGCACTCGGGGCAGCGCCCGACCCACTTGGCCGGACGGTGCCCGCAGGCGTCGCACTCGTAGGCCGGCCGGGCCGTCCGGCTGCCGGCCGCGCTGCGGGGCGTCGTGGACCGGGACTTGGCGCTGGGTGAGGTCACGAGCGCAAAGCTAACCCAGGGGTACGACGAAACAGCGGTGCCGAGACTGCGGTGCCGAAACTGTGGTGCCGAGACTGCGCGGCTCAGTCTTCGAGGGGCGAGAGCGAGATGGGGGCCCGTGGCGCCGGCGAGTTCGGCGGGGCGAACGGGACGTCCAGCGGCTGGGCCGGGTCCTCGCCGATGGTTGCCGTACTGCCGTTGCCGAGCATGAAGGTGAAGATCAGGTGCACGATCGCGCCCGGGGCCAGCGGCGCGCTGAGCTTGTCCAGCTGCAGGTAGGTGCCGTTGGCCTTGGTCAGCTCGGTCAGCGGTGCCGGGTTCTGCGGGATGGTCAGGTTGATCGTCGCGTTGCCCACCGGCGGGGGCGGCGGAGGCGTGGTCACCACGGGCGAGGGTGAGCTGCTCGCTGACCCGCCGGGCTTGGCCGAGCCGCTGGGCACGGGGGCCGAGGGGGGCGCGCTGCTGGGGGCGACCGTCGCGGTCGGGGACGGGGTCGGGCCGCCGGTCAGTACGACCGTGGCGGTACCCGTGGCGTCGGTACCCGGAGTCGTGAATGTGGCGGCCACGCCGACCAGGGACATCGCGGCGGGCGTGTTGTTCACGATGTACACCGAGAGCGGCGCTGTCCCACCGGCCGGGTACCCCGCGGGGTTGTTGTAGTCGACCGTCGCGTCGCGTACCGCGATGGTGGTGTCGTTCCAGTTCGGATCGTCGCTGGTGATCGTGGTCGTCGCGCTCGCGCCCTGCACGGCCGAGACCATGTCGGCGGTGGCGGCGATCTGGCCGGCGCCACACGCACTGAGCAGCGGTGCCGTGGCGAGCGCGCCGACGGTCAACACGGCGATCGACCAGACGCGGTTCCTGCGGGTCACGGCGCCCCTCCTTGAACGACACACAACCGGGCTTAGCGTAGTGGTCGCCTAGATCGCCTGCGCGGGCACCCGGGGCAACCCGCCGTGGACCCGGCGGTGACGTGTCAGGGCGCGATACTCGGGCCCGCGATCAGCAGCAAGGCGGCATCGGCGAGCGCGATCACGAGTACCGCGCGGAACGGTGCCCGTGAGCCCGGCCGGCGCGCGGCGTACCCACCGACCGGCAGTACCACCACGGCCACCGCGAACAGCCCGAGCGCCGGCCAGCCCGGCCGCCCGGGTGGCCCGAAGACGAGCAGCCCCGTGGCGCCCAGCAGGAGTACCGCCGCGGCCACCCAGGAGCCGGTGGCGCCCAGCCGGTGCGGCAGCCCGCGTACCCCGGTTCGGGCGTCATCCGCCAGATCGGGCAGTACGTTGAGGAAGTGCGCACCGGCACCGAGCAGCCCGGCGCCGGCGACCAGCCAGACCGGTACGCCGACGTGTTGTGGCAGCGCGAGCACCGGGAACGCCGCCAGGCAGGCGAACGAGACCAGGTACGGCAGCGGCGAGAAGAGCGTCGACTTGCCGCCGAAGTTGTAGGCCAGCGCGCCGGCCAGGCCCAGCCACACCACCCCGGCGGCCGACCAGCGCAGCCCCGGCCCGGGCTCGGCCCGCGCCGCGGTGACCAGGGACAGCGCCACGCAGACCACACCCGCCACGAGCGCCCCGATGCCGACCGTACGACGGGCCACCGCGCCACTGGCCACCGGCTTGTCGGTACGCCCCACCGCGGTGTCCCGGGCGGCGTCCCGCCAGTCGTTGCTCCAGCCGGTACCGAGCTGGCTGGCCAGGATGGTCGCGGCGACCAGGGCCACCCCGAGGGCACTCTGCCCGACCACGATCGCGAGCAGCCCCGAGCCCACCGTCACGGCCGCTGTCGGCTCCGGGTGGCAGGCCCGTACGAGTCCGCCGACCACGGTCACCGGGTACCGCCCGTCGTCGCCCTGCTCCCGCGCGTCACCGGGACAGTCTGTTCGATCGTGGGGTTTCGTGCCACGCTGGGTGGCGTGCGCCGAAACGACGTCGCCCAGTACGACGTGCTGGCGGACGAATGGGGCCGCCCGGACGGCGTCTTTGCCATGCTCCGGTGGATCGCGGCGGCGCGCGCGAAGCTGATCCCGCCGGCCACCCGGGAGGGTGCGATCCTGGTGGACCTCGGCTGCGGCGGCGGCCTGCTGGCCGAGTACCTCGACGGCAAAGGCTACCGGCACGTGGGCGTGGACCTGTCGGCCAGCGCGCTGGCGATCGCCGCCAAGCAGGGGGTGACCCCGATCCGGGGCGATGCCCAGCGGGTACCCCTGGCCGACGGCTGTGCCGACGTGGTGAGCGCGGGCGAGATCCTGGAGCACGTACCCGACCCGCGGGCCACCGTGGCGCACGCGTGCCGGCTGCTGCGCCCGGGTGGGCTGCTGGTACTCGACACGATCAACAAGACCTGGTTGGCCCGGTTCATCGCGGTCACGCTCGGCGAACGGCTGCCCGGCGTGGCGCCCCCGGGCATCCACGACCCGAACCTGTTCGTTCCGCCACGCGTACTTGTGGACGAATGCGCGCGCGCCGGTGTGGCACTGCGCATTCGGGGTATCCGTCCCACTGCGGGACTGCTGCCGTGGCTGGTCCGCCACCGCGGCACGGTACGGATCGTGCCGACCCGTTCGACAGCCATCATGTACCAGGGGCAGGGGGTCCGACAGACGTGACAGAGGCGCTGCGCAGGGCAAGCCGGTTGGCACCGCGGTTCGCCGCGCGCGCCGCCGACCACGACCGGGACGGTAGTTTCCCGGTCGACGACTTCGCTGATCTGCGCGGCGAGGGGATGTTCGGGCTGATGGTGCCCGAGTCGCTGGGCGGGCTCGGGTCGGGCTTCGCCGGGTACGTCGAGGTGGCTCAGGAGCTGGCCCGGGGCAACGGGGCGACGGCTCTGGTGTTCAACATGCACGCCTCGGTGACCGGGGCGCTCGCCGGCATCCCGGTGGCACTGGCGGAGACCATGGGGGTACCCGCGGAGTTCTTCGTTGCCCGGGACGAGATCCTGCGGCGCGCCGCGGCCGGCGCTTTCTACGCGGTCGCGATGAGCGAGCGCGGCGCCGGGTCGCGGCTGTCCCAGCTGACCACGGCGTACCAGGCGGAGGGCGACGGGTTCCGGATCACCGGGGCGAAGACCTTCGTGTCCGGTGCCGGGCACGCCGACGGCTACCTGGTCGCCGCGCGCAGCGCCGCGGATCCGGAGACGATCTCCCAGTTCCTGGTACCCGCGGACGCCCCGGGCATCGGCGGGTCGCCCGGCATCACTGTCGAGCCGACCTGGGACTCGCTCGGCATGCGCGCCACCGGCTCGCACGACCTGCACCTTGATGTGGTCACTCCGCAGACCAGCCTGCTCGGTGGCGTGGAGGGGCTGGCGCTGTGGTTCGCCCAGCTCATGCCGCACTGGCTGGTGGCCAGCTACGCCGCCGTCTACGTGGGTGTCGCCCAGGCCGCGATCGACGCGGCAGTGGCCCACCTGCGGGAGCGCAAGCTGACCGGACTGCCGGCGGTACGCGCCCGGCTGGGTCGCGCGGACGCGGCGGTCGCGGCCGTGCGGCTGGTGGTCGCCGAGGCCGGCCGCCGGGTCGACGCCGAGCCCGGTGACGAGGAGACCCGGCGCTGGGTGTGGCGGGCCAAATACCTCGCGGGTACCACCGCGGCAGACGTCGCCGCCTCGATGCTGGAGGCAGCGGGGACGAGTGCCACCCGGCGCGGCAACCCGCTGGAGCGGCTGTACCGCGACGCCCGCTGCGGCTCACTCCAGCCGGCCACCTCGGACGTGTGCGCCGACTGGCTGGGCATCGCCGCACTCGGTGGCGACCCGGACGCGGACGGCGGTACCCCCAGATGGTGAACGCGGTACTCGCCGGCATCGGCTACGCCCACCCCACCACGTACCCCCAGCAGGAGCTGTGGGACATCTACTTCGACCGGCACTTCGCCGGGGTACAGCACGCGCTGGCCAAGCGGATCTTCACCAACTCGGGCGTGGTCACCCGGCACACGGTGCTGAATCCGGCCGTGGAGGACGTGTCGGGCTGGTCCACCGGGCGCCGGATGGAGCGCTACCTCACCGAGGCGATGCCGCTGGGCAAGTCGGCGGTGACCGACGCGCTGGCCGCCGCCGCACTGGACCCGGCCGAGATCGGGCTGTTCGCGGTCTGCTCGTGTACCGGCTACGCCACTCCGGGACTGGACATCCTGCTCGCCCGCGACCTGGGCATGTCGCCGCACACCCAGCGGCTGGCCATCGGGCACATGGGCTGCTACGCGGCGCTGCCCGGACTGGGTACCGTCGCCGACTTCGTCCGCGCCCGGCAGCGCCCGGCCGTACTGCTCTGCGCCGAGCTGACCTCGCTGCACCTGCAGCCGCCCACCCGGGACGTGCAGCAGATCGTGGCGCACGCGCTCTTCTCCGACGCGGCCGCCGCCGTGGTACTGCGGCCGTCCACGCAGGAGCGGCCGGTCGACGGGTGGCAGGTCCTGGACATCGCCTCCGTCACAGACGTGGCCACCGCCGACTACATGACCTGGGACGTCACCGACCTGGGCTTCCGGATGGGGCTTTCGCAGCAGGTACCCGACGTGCTCGACCAGCACGTCGAGGCGCTGGTGGACGCGCTGCTCGCCGGGCACGGGCTGGCGCGTTCGGATGTGACCGGCTGGGCGGTACACCCGGGCGGGCCGCGCATCCTCACCGTCGTACAGCAGCGACTCGGGCTCACCGACGAACAGTTGGCGCCGTCCCGGGGGGTACTCGCCGAGCACGGCAACTGCTCCTCGCCCACGGTGCTGCTCATCCTGGAGCGGCTGCTGGCGGCGGCCGGTTCGGAGTCGGCGGGCCTAGTGTCGGCCGGCCCGGCGTCGGCCGGCCCGGAGTACGTTGTAGCGCTTGCCTTCGGGCCGGGCCTGACTCTCTACTCGGCGCTGCTGCGCCGGGGGTAGCCGTGGCCGACCCGGGCAGCGAGGACGTGCTGGAGTTCGGCGGACCCGAGCGCCCACCGGGCCGCCGCCCGTGGCGGATCGCCGCACTGGTCGTGGCCGGCCTCGTGGTTGGTGGCCTGGTGGTACACGGCGCGCTCAGTCGATCCACTCCGCACGCCCCGCCCAGCGCTGTGGCGGAGTCCAGCGCGCCGGCGTACGTACCCGACCCCCGGTTGGCAAAGGCGGCGGTCGGTGCGCTGCCGGTGTACCCCGGCGCGGTGCCCCCGGTCGGGTACCTGGATGCCGCCAGCCGCTTCGTCCGGGACTACGCGGACCAGCCGGGGCAGCGCATCCAGCTCGACATCGCCTGTGCCGGTACGGGCACGGTACGGCTGGACGCGTACCCCGACGATGCCCAGACCGGCGCGACCGGGCAGGTACTGGCGGACTCCACGGTGCGCTGCGCGGACCAGCCGGTCGCGACCACCGTTTCGCTCAACGCCCCGCCCGGCGGCCGGTACCAGCTGGTACTCGCCGCCGGCCCGGCCACCGGCGTACTGGCCTGGCGGCTCATCTCCTGGTGACTGGGTCTCGCCGTCACGGCAAACGCCGGTCAGCCGAGCTGGGCCAGGTACTGCTTGAAGTCGTCCACCTTGCTCACCGGCGCGACCAGGGTCACCACCCCGCCACTGTCGCTGGCCAGGATCGCGGTCACCACGGTCGTCGGGTAGGCGGCGCGCAGCGAGTTGTCCGGGTCCGAGGCGGTGATCACCTCTCGGTTGGCCGGCAGTCCGGCGGGCAGGGCCGGCAGGACATGCGCGACCACGACCACCGTCGTACGTGGGCTCGCGGCCGTCGCGGTCTGGACGATCAGGTCGGCGCAGAGGCAGCCGTCGACGACCAGGATCACCGCGGGCAGCGAACCCCGTAGCTGGAACTGCGCGCCACTGGCGTCGGTGAGCGTGATGTCGGGCAGCGCACTCGCCGCGGTGCTCGGGTGGCTGGCCGTGGGTGGCGTCTCCCGGCTGGCCCGGGCGGCCGGCCAGGCAATGGCAAGCAGGCTGGCCAGGGTGGCGATGATGGCGATCGACATGATCAGTAGCGGCAGCCCGAGGGCGGGTGAGTCGTCGTCGCGGCCGTAGATCGGCGGCCGGCCGAAGCGCTGGCGCCACCGGTTGCGGCGGGCTTCGCGGCGGAAGTCGCGCCGGATCGGGCGGGCCTCGTCATCGAGCTCGGTGAGATCGTCGGGGATGACGATGGTGCCCCACTCCGGGGGAAGATCGGGCAGGCCGCCACCGTCTGACGGTTTTCCGCCGCCGTTGTCGCCGCGCAGCGTGCCCATGTTGTCTCCTCGGCCCTGAACTTCACTGTCCCGCATCAGCGCGGCTGACGCCAGACGTGGCCGGCGACGTTCGGTGCCGGATTGGTAACGGTGCGCTCGGGTACGCGGCGGGGTGTCCGGATGATCGGCTGGGCAGAGGGGTGGCGCATCGTCGCTGGTCATCGACGTTCTAGGGCAATAGCTCCTCTGTCCGTCATTCCCGAATTGTCCAGCGACTCAGTCACCTCGCCATCACTTTGCGTTACTACGCACGCGGTGCGATCCGTGTCAAGCTGGAGAAAGGCGACTCACATACGGTGTGACCAGCACTAACGCCGCTGAGTGGACTGGGCCGGGGGTGACCTGGCGTGTTACCCTAGACACAGCGAAAGGGGTTTCGAACCTATGGTTTTCAGTGTCGGCGAAACCGTTGTCTACCCCCACCACGGGGCCGCACTCATCGAGGCAATCGAGACTCGGATCATCAAGGGCGAACCGAAGCAGTACCTGGTTCTGCGGGTTGCTCAGGGTGATCTGACCGTGCGGGTACCCGCCGAGAATGCCGAAGAAGTCGGTGTGCGCGAAGTCGTTGGTGAAGAGGGCCTGACGAAGGTCTTTGATGTGTTGCGCGCTCCGCACACGGAGGAGCCAACTAACTGGTCTCGACGTTACAAGGCAAACCTGGAGAAGTTGGCTTCGGGCAACCCGCTCAAGGTAGCGGAGGTCGTGCGTGACCTCTGGCGCCGTGAGCGCGAGCGCGGGCTGTCTGCGGGCGAGAAGCGCATGCTCGCCAAGGCCCGCGACATTCTGGTCGGCGAGGTGGCGCTCGCCGAGAAGAGCACCAAGGACGAGGCGGAAAATCTCCTCGACAAGGTACTCACCGAGGCCTGACCCGGCTCCTGGACCTCGGTAACCCGTGGACCAGACGAGTTCCCTTCCTACCCTGAGGACCGCGACGTGACCGCGCAGCTGGATGTGCGCGGTGACGTCGCGGTCCTTGTTCCTGCCGCCGGCCAGGGCGTACGCCTGGGCGCCGGCGGACCGAAGGCGTTGCGTGCGCTCGACGGGACTCCGCTGCTCGTACACGCTGTGCGGCGGGCCGCGCAGGCTGCCCGGGTGGCCGCGATCGTGGTGGCCGCGCCGCCGGACGCGCTCGACGCCGTCCGGGAACTGCTCGCCCCGGTGGCGCCGGTGATCGTGGTGGCCGGTGGGGACACCCGGCAGGCGTCGGTGACCAGGGCACTCGCCGCCGCTCCGGCGCACCTGCCCATCGTGCTGGTACACGACGCCGCCCGCTGCCTGGCGCCACCCTCGCTCTTCGAGGCGGTCGCCGCCGCTGTCCGTACCGGCGCGCCCGCGGTCATCCCGGCGCTCCCCGTGGTCGACACGATCAAGCAGGTCGACGCGGCGTCGGTGGTGGTGGGCACGCTCGACCGCGCGCTGCTGCGGGCGGTACAGACGCCGCAGGGGTTCCGCCGGGCGACGCTGCTGGCCGCGCACGCCGCCGCCGTGGACGAGCACACCGACGACGCCGGCATGGTGGAGCGGCTGGGGCTGCCGGTACTCACCGTGCCCGGCGACGACCTGGCTTTGAAGATCACCCGCCCGGTGGACCTGCTGATCGCCCGGGCTCTGCTGGGAGCCGCGGAATGAGAGTCGGCATCGGTACCGACGTGCACGCCTTCGACCCCGACCAGCCCTGCCACGTGGCCGGCCTGTACTGGCCGGGGGTACCTGGGCTGGCCGGGCACTCGGACGGTGACGTCGCGGCGCACGCGGCCTGCGACGCGCTGCTCAGCGCCGCCGGCCTCGGCGACCTGGGCTCCAACTACGGCACCGCCGAGCCGGAGTGGGCCGGCGCTGCCGGGGTGGCGCTGCTACGCGAGACGGCGCTGCGGGTGCGGGCCGCCGGGTACCAGATCGGCAATGTCTCCGTGCAGGTGATCGGGGTGACCCCCAAGATCGGCCCGCGCCGCGCGGAGGCCCAGGAGGCGCTCTCCGCGGCCATCGGCGCCCCGGTGACCGTCTCCGGTACCACCAGCGACGGGCTCGGCCTCACCGGGCGCGGCGAAGGGCTGGCCGCGATCGCCGTCGCCCTTGTCCTGCCAGCCTGATCGTCCCTGCCGCCCGGCTGGCACAAGGCCCGGCTGCGACATGCCGACCCAAGCTGCCGTGGAGCCGGGTTGTCAGCGGGCCGCCCCGAGTCGGTGAGCGGACGTGGCAGGATTCCTGGCGTGAGCGAAGCATTGACCGAACTTGCCCGCCGGCTGTTGGACGAGCCCACCTTCGTGGTGGTCACCACACTCAACCCGGACGGGGGTCCGCAGTCCAGCGTGGTCTGGATCAAGCGGGACGGCGACGATGTGATCTTCTCCACCCTCCGGGACCGGCAGAAGGGGCGCAACCTGGCCCGCGATCCGCGGGTGAGCGTCTGCTTCTACGACCCGGCGAAGCCCATCCTCTACGTGGAGATCCGCGGCACGGTCGAGATGACCGAGGAGGGCGGCCGGGAGCTGATCGACGAGCTGTCGCACAAGTACACCGGGCACGGGTACCCGGTCGAGCCGCCCGAGCATGTGCGCGTGGTGTGCCGGGTCAAGGCCACCCGGGTGATCAGCCGGTAGGGTATCCCGGCTGGCACGAGGGGGAGTGGGATGTCGTTGCGGGGGCGCAGGTTGTTGCGGCGACGCCGGACCGTCCTGATCGTGGTCGGCGCGCTCCTGCTCCTCGTCGGACTGCCCCTCAGCCTGTACCGGGCGTTCGCGCCACGGGACTCGGTGCAGTTGGCGGCGACCGCGTACCCGGCGCTGCCGAGCATCGAGCCGAAGGTCTACGGGCCGCTGCTGCGGATGCCGCTGCTCGTGGACGGCCGGCTGCGGGTCTACGCCGAGCAGCGGGAGGTGTGGGCCGAGCAGCCGGCGACCGCCAAGTCCTCGCTCACCCCGTACTGGTCGCTGCGGCGCTGGCCACAGCAGGTACAGGGGGTGGTGGCGACGGGTACCACGGTGGTGTCGCTCTGGTCCGACGGGCGGCTGTACGGCACCGACGCGCACACCGGCGCGACGCTCTGGTGGATCCTGACCGGCGCCGGCCACGGCTCGTACACCGGGCGGCGTACCGGCGCCACCACTGTCTACGCGCCGCCCCACCTGACCACAGCCGGGAGCCGGGTGATCGTCGGTGGGGACGGCGGACGCATCCTGGCCATCGACGTCACCCAGCGCGCTACCCAGCACGCGCAGCGGGACTCCGGGGGCGGGACGGACTGGTCGGTGGCCGATTGCCCCGGGCAGCCGTACACGGTGGGGGGTGCGGTGGTCTGCCCCGGAAGTACCCCCGGCAGTTCGCGGATCTACCGTGCCGCCGACGGCGCGCCGCTGACCTGGCCGGTCGACCCGGCCGGCGCGACCCCGTTCGGCTGCGGCCCGGCCAACTCCTCGTGTCTCGGGCTGCGCGCGGCGGGGAGCGCGTGGCTGGTCGGCGCGGACGGCGGGCTGACCGAGGCGGCCGCGCTGGCGTCACCCGACACCTGGCTGGCCGGGGATGTGGTAGCCACCCAGCATGCCGACGGTACGGTCACCGGTGCCGCGCTGGCCGACGGGCGGCAGCTGTGGCGCTGGGTCGACCCGCCGAAGCCGGTACCGCCGGGTACCCGGCCGGTGTCGGTAAAAGACGCGCCGCCCACCCGGATCGTGGCGCAGCAGGCCGGCAAGCTGCATGTGATCACCAGCGACCGGGACCTGGTCACCCTGGACCCGGCCACCGGCGCTGAGCAGTCCCGGTTCTCGCTGGTGGCGCAGGACAACCGGGCGTTCGTGGTCGGCCACGTCTACGCCGCCGGCGGCATGGTCTTCATCGAACGCCTGCGCCCCAACGCAAAGCCGACCGACGGCGACGTCGCCTACTACTTCTCCAACCCGGGCGTGCTGGCCACCGGCTCCTGATCCCGCTGCCGGCCGCCCGCGGCCGGCTCAGCTGAAGTAGGCCTCGGTCGCGGTCAGGAAGGCGTCGTTCTCCTCGGGGGTACCGACGGTGACGCGTACCCCGTCGCCCTGGAACGGGCGGACGATCACCCGGTACTCCTCGCAGGCGGCGCTGAACTCGGCCGACTTGTCGCCCAGTGGCAGCCAGACGAAGTTGGCCTGCGAGTCGGGTACCTCCGGCAGGAACTTGTGCACCGCGGTCAGCAGCCGCTCGCGCTCCCGGACCACGATCTCGGCCCGGCGCGCCATCTCGGCGCCCTGGTCCAGCGCGGCCATGGCGGCGGCCTGCGCCAACGTGTTGGTGGAGAACGGAGTCAGTACCTTACGGACGGCGGCGGCCACGTCGGGCTGGGCAACGATGTAGCCGACCCGCAGGCCGGCCAGGCCCCACGCCTTGGAGAGGGTACGCAGCACCACCACGTTGGGGCGGTCGGCGTAGGTCTCCAGCGCGTCGGGTACGCCCGGGTCGGTGACGAACTCCCGGTACGCCTCGTCGAGTACGACCAGCGTGGTCTCGGGTACCGCGGCCAGGAACTCGTCCAGCTCGGCCCGGTGCAGGGCGGTACCGGTCGGGTTGTTCGGGGTGCACACGAAGACGAGCCGGGTGCGGTCGGTGATCGCGGCTGCCATGGCCGGCAGGTCGTGCCCGTGGTCGGCGCGGTTGGGTACCTTCACCGTCCGTACGCCCGCCCCGGCGGCGATGATCGGGTACGCCTCGAACGAGCGCCAGGAGAAGACGATCTCGTCCTGCGGATCCAGGCAGGTCGCCTTGGCCAGCAGTTCGGCGAGCGCGACCGAGCCACAGCCGGTGACGATGCGCTCGGCCGGCACGCCGTACTTGGCCGCCAGCTTGTCGCGCAGCGCCACCGCGCCCAGATCCGGGTACCGGTGGGTGTCCCGGGCCGCGGCGGTGATCGCGTCGACCACGCCCGGCAGCGGGCCGAACGGTACCTCGTTGCTGGCCAGCTTGATGGCGCCGGTCACGGTGCGGCCGGGTACGTAGGCCGGCAGCGCGGACAGGTCGGAACGGGTCAGGCTCATGGTTGTCCTCCGGGCGGCCGGTCTGGCACGGGCGTGTCCTGCGGGGTGATCTCGTGGCCGCGCCGGCCGCTGCGCACCACCACGGTTGCCGCCGACCGGTCGTGCAGCGCCAGATTCAGCGGCCCACCGACGGCCGGCGACAGCGAGTCGACGAACTGCAGCAGGAAGCCGAGGCCGAGACAGGACCAGAAGATTACCGGCAGGCCCAGCGGATTCCACCGCCGGAAGGCGCGCCGGATGCCCAGTGGCTGGGTCGACTCCAGCCCCAGCACCTTGATCCCGACCACCCGCTTGCCGAACGTCTGGCCGGTACGGGCGGTGGCCGGTACCTCGTAGACCCACCACAGCAGCATGATGATCAACGGGATGACGACGGTGGCCAGCGTGCTGGCGCGTCCGGAGACGGCTGGCAGCACGGTGTTGTTGGTGTTCTCGCCGGCCTTCGCAGCGGTCCAGATGGCGTCCCAGACCGGGGCGTACTCGCGGATCACCGAGTAGACCAGCCAGCCGGTCGCCACGGCGGTGAGCAGCAGGACGACGCCGATGTCGATGAGCCGGGCGAGCAGCCGCAGACCGAGTGGGGCGAGCGGGTACCCGTGCGGCTTGATCTGCACCGGGACGAGCAGGTTGCCGGGCGGCAGCGGTACACCCCGGTACCAGCCGGGCTGCGTCGGCCGAGGTGCGGGCGGGTAACCGGCACCGGGCGGCAGTGCGCCGGGCGGCATTGCGCCCGGTGGCAATGAACCCGGGGGCAATGAACCCGGGGGCAGTGGGCGCTGGGGTGACCAGCCGGTCGGCGGGGCTCCCGGCAGCCACGGCTGCTGCGGCGGCCACGGCTGTGGCCCGGCTCCCTGTGGCCCGGCTCCCTGCGGCCCGGCTCCCGGCTGTGGCCCGGTCCACGGCTGTGGCCCGGTCCACGGTGCGCCGCCGGGCTGGCCCGGAGCCGGCTGGCTCCACGGCTGCTGTCCCTGGCCGGCCTGCTGTTCCTGGCCTGGCTGCTGTTCCTGGCCTGGCTGCTGTTCCTGGCCTGGCTGCGCGCCCGCGCCCGGCTGCTGGGCCTGGCCTGGCTGTTCTTGGCCTGGCTGTTCTTGGCCTGGCTGGGTGCCGGTGCCTGGCCGGAAAGCGCCGGGGAGTAGCGGGGCGGCAGTGGGCTCGGCGATCCGGGCGACCACTGGCGGGCCGGTGGGCGGTACCGCGTCGGCCGGTAGCGGCTCGCCGATCCACTCCTCGCCTGCCCAGTACCGCTGGGTGCTCGGGTCAGCCGGGTCCTTGTACCAGCCCGGGGCGATGTCGCTCACACTCATAGCTTTACCACGACCGTCTGTGCCGCCTTGTCGTGCAGGCACTGTCGCAGCGGTTTGTCCCACAGCTGCCACAGCCCGTCCAGGTAGGTCAGGCCCGGTACCAGGCCGCAGCCGTACTGGGTCAGGAAGCGTTTCGTCGCGGCCGGGCGGGTCAGCGGGGCGCCGTCGACCTGGATCGTCCTGATCTTCATCACCCGCTTGCCCACGGTCTGGCCGTCGCGCGACTGGTACAGCACGTCGTAGAGGTAGCCGACGATCAGCTGGAGGACGAACATCGCCAGGATGAAGATCAGGTAGCGCACCACAAACGGACCCGCATCGGGTCCGGGGTCCGGTAGGCCGGCGTCGTACGCCTGCTGACTCGCCCTGATCTGATCGAGGATCGGCGGCAGCAGCAGCGGCAGGCCGATCGCCAGGCCGGGGATGAGCACCACGCCGCTGATGATCAGCCGGTCGAGCAGGTACGCGCCCAGCCGGTCGACGAACGAGGCCAGCGGTGCGCCGTTCGGAGCGGTCGGTACCGGCGCCGGTGGCCGGTACTGCGCGGGGGGCCGGTACTGGGCGGGGGGCCGGTACTGCACGGGCGGCCCGTACTGCGCGCGCTGCCCGTACTGCACGGGTGGCTGGTAGCCGGAGACCGGTGGCTGGCCCGGCGGCACCCAGGGGTTCGGCGGGCGCAGTGGGGGTACCACCGTGATCGGTCTGGGCAGGTCGTCGGGGTGCGGCGTCACCCGCACAGTGTGGCAGGTGGCCGCCGCCTTCCCGCGCCCCCGACGTGTGCGACAAATCTCCGCCCGGCGACCGCCCCACGCCGGGCCGGCCGGCAGGGTCGGCGCAGGTCAGCGCGGGTCAGGTGTGGCCGGAAAGCGCACCGGCGGTACGGGCCGGCGGGTGCCGCAGCGCCCACAGCGCCGCCTCGGTACGCGACGCCGTGCCGGTCTTCCGCAGCACGTTGGAGACGTGTACGGCGACGGTACGCACGGAGATGTCCAGTTGCCGGGCGACCTGTTTGTTGGACATCCCCTCGGCCAGGCAGCCCAGTACCTGCCACTCCCGCCCGGTGAGCCCCTCCACGGGACCCGACTCGACCGGTGCGGCGAGATCGATACGGGCGAGCAGCTCGGACAGGGCGTACGGGTTGCCGGCACTGCGCTGCCACAGCTGCTGGGCCAGGTCGGGGCCGGCATCGGGGTACGCCGCGCCGACCAGTTCCCGGACCGCCTGTTCCGGCAGTGGACCCAGGTGCAGCCGCCGCGCTGCCGGCGCGCCGGCCAGCCGGGCCAGGGTGAGCGCGGCCAGCGGGTCGGTCGTCGGCCGGCTGGTTACGAGTAGCAGCGCGGGCAGGTGTGGCGTGTGGGCCAGCTCGGCGACCAGGTTCAGGCTGGCCGGATCGAGCGCGTGCAGGTCCTCCACCACGAGCAGGGCCGGGCCGGTGGCCACCAGGTGGCGTACCAACTGCACCGCCAGCCGCAGCAGCGAGCCCGGGGCGTACCGCTCGGCGGGTACCTCGGGCTGCTGGGCCAGCCAGGCCAGCGCCTCCCGCGGCGCGGGCAGCCCGGCGAGGTCGCGCCCGCTGAGTACCGCCGCCAGCCAGTCGTACGGCGCGGGGGAGTGCACCCGAGCCCAGCCGGCCAGTACCCGCTCCGCCGGCAGCCCGGCGCGTACGCCGCTGACCAGGGCACTCTTGCCGACTCCGGGCTCGCCGGTGACGAGTACCACCCGCGGGCGGTCGGCCAGGCGGGCCCAGGCGGCGTCGATCAACGCCACCTCAGCCGTTCGCCCGACCAGCGACACGCCCATCATCGACTCACCATACGCAGATGTGCCTAATGACGAAGCGGCTGTGATTTGGCAGGCTGCATCCCATGACCTTGACCATGCGGTCGGTGGTCGTCTCAGACCTGGGCAAGGTCCGGACGAACAACGAAGATGCCGCGCACGCCGGTAGTGCGCTGATCGCCGTCGCCGACGGCATGGGCGGCCTGCCCGCCGGTGACCTGGCCAGCGGGATTGTGATGCGCGCGCTGACCCCCCTGGACGGGCGGGCGATCCCCCCCGGCGCCGCGGCCGGGCTGCTGCGGGCGGCGGTCGAGGCGGCCAACGAGGAGGTACGCGAGACGGCGGCGGCCGACCCGGCCCGGGAGGGCATGGGTACCACGGTCACCGCGCTGCTGCGCGACGGCGACACCCTTGCGCTGCTGCACATCGGCGACTCCCGGGCCTACCGGCTGCGGGACGGGGAGCTGGTACAGGTCACCCGGGACGACACCTTCGTCCAGTCGCTGGTCGACGAGGGCGTACTGAGCCGGGACGAGGCCCGGGTACACCCGCACAAGTCGCTGGTCACCCAGGCGCTGCAGGGCCACCCGCTGGAGCCGACCGAGGCGCACCTGGCACTGCGCGCCGGCGACCGGTACCTGCTGTGCAGTGACGGCCTCTCCGACGTGGTCCGCGACGAGACGATCGGGCAGACGCTGGACGAGATCGCCGACCTGAAGGAGTGCGCCACCCGCCTGATCGACCTGGCCTGGCGGGCCGGCGCCCCGGACAACATCACCGTCGTACTCGCCGACGTCGTCGAGCAGTAGGGGTCCGCCCCGGTCGGGCGGCTCAGCGTTCGCGCGCCACCGACCGGCGCAGCGCGGCGGCGGCCAGCGCGGACACCGCGGCGAACAGCGCCCCGACCGCGAGCAGCGGCAGCAGCAGCGCCGGCAGCCGGGGCAGCCGGGGCAGCGGCCAGTGCGGCGTGCTCTGGAAGACCGGCAGGTCGGCGCCGGTCACCCACCACGCGACGGCCGCCGCCACCAGGCCACAGGCCACGGCGGCGAGGACCACGACGAGGTACCCCCAGAGTCCGGCCCGACTGCTCACCCGCCGGCGCAGCCCCTGTACCCGCAGCGCAGCCAGGTCCTCGGTGCGCCGCCGCCGGTCCACGCCCGCCACCAGGCCGATGCCGCCGGTCGCCAGGATCACCGCGAAGGCGGCGGCGAGCAGGTGGAACCAGAGGGCCAGCGCCGGCCCCTGCCCGTCCAGCTCGGTGTGCAGCCGGCTGATGGTCTGGTCCCGCACCACGATCAGGCCGTGCTCGGCGAGCAGCTGGTTGACGTTGGCCGGCGCGGCCGACCCGAGCCACACCTGCGCGCCGGCGGCGAAGCCGCTGTCGGCGGCCACCCGGTCGGCGTACTCCAGGTCGACGTAGGTGCCGCTCTCGCCCAGCCCGGGTAGGCCGGTCACCCGACCGACCTGGTGTACGGCGACGGCGCTGCCCAGGCCGGCGATGGTCGCGTCGCCGGCGAGCTTGGCGGTACTCACCACCGGCAGCGGGTACGGCGCGTCGTTGGGCTTGAGCCAGGACTCGGCGGGCAGACCACTCGTGTTGTCCAGGACCATGGTCAGCCCGCCGGAGTCGCCGGTCAGCCGGGCCGAGCTGGTACTGATCCAGTTGGCGGCCTGCCCGAACTGTGCGGTGCTCACCGCCGGCCGACCGTCGACCGTGACGCTGTGCAGGGCGAGCGAGACGTGGTACCCGCCGAGTGACGAGGTGGTCAGCGCCGAGAAGTTGACCAACCGGCAGCCGGCCCGGCACTCCGGTATCGAGTACAGGTAGGTGTGCTCGCCCTCGATCAGGTTGCCGAAGTCGGCGGTGACCGAGCCGGAGCCGTCGACCGGGGCCAGGCTCAGCACCAGCCGCAGCCCGTCGCGCCGGTCGAAGTCGCTGGTCGTGGCGTCGACGCTGACCGTACCGCCGGTGATCACCACGGTGTCCGGGCTGGCCGGGTGCAGCCGGTCGGCCACCTGCTTGGCGCTCAGGCCACCGAAGTCGGCCCGCCAGTCGGCCACCGTGGCCAGCCGGGACGACTGCACGGCGAGCTTGGCTGGCTCGTCCGGCCCGCCCTCGGACAGCGGTACCACCGCCATCGCGTACCGGCCGGCCGGGTCGAGCTGCTGTACCGCCTGCAGGAGTTGGAGCCGGGTCACGGTATCCACGGTCACCACCCGGGTGGCGCCGGTGGCGATCTGTGCCTCGTTGGCCCGGGCGTGCGCGGCCACGTCGGTCGCGGTGGCCGCGAAGGTCAGCAGTGCTACGGCAACCGTCAGCAGTACGAGCAGCCGCTGGGCACCGGGGCGCCGGGCGAGCTGGAGCGCGGCCAGGCCGGTACCGGTACGCCCGCGCAGCAGCGCGCCGCGGCCGTACCGGGCGGCCAGCGGTACCACGGCGCGCCCTGCCACCAGTGCGATGGCGAGGATGACCAGCCCGGGTACCAGCAGCGCGACGCCGGTGAGCGCGCCGCCCGAGGTACGCAGCTGCACGGCGGCGACCACCGCCAGGATGATCACTGTCACCTCGACCGCCAGCGCCTGCCAGGCGGGTGCCGGCCGGACCACCCGGCGCAGCAGCGAGGAGACCGGTGTGGCCAGTCCCCGGCGCTGGGCCAGCAGCGCGCAGAGCAGCGCACCGAGCCCGGCGGCCACCGCGTACTTCCAGCCGGCGGTACTCAGCAGGGTGGCCGAGGCGGTACCGAGTCGGGCGCGGGCGAGCAGCGCCACGGTCAACTGGCCGATCAGGAAGCCGCCGGCCGAGCCGAGCACGATGGGTACCACGTTCTCGCCGAGCGCCAGCCACCAGCGGGACGGCAGCCGGGTACCGCGCAGCGCCAGCAGCCCCAGTTCGAACCGGCGGGCCTCGGCGCCGTACCCGACGGCGAGGAAGATGACGAACCAGGCGAGCAGCACCAGGGGTACCGCGGCGATGGGTACGACCTGGTGGGCCAGGTGCTGTCCGGCGTGGATCCGGTTGATCAGGTCGGGGATGCTGGACTCGTAGGTCGCCTGGCTGCCGAGCTGGGCAAGCCCGTCGGAGACGTTGGTGACCTGCGTGTTCACCGTGTCGAGCCGGTCCGGGCTGAGGGTACCCGGGTCGGCGAAGGTGTCGATGCTGATCAACTGGCGGAGGTGATCCAGGTGGTCGAAGGTGTACTGGCTGGTGAAGATCGGCTCGGTGGGTACCCCGTTCGGCCCGAGCGCGAAGTACCCGTGCGTACCCCAGTACAGCTCGCTCGGGTCGCGGGCCCGGTAGGTACCGACGACGGTGAGCTCGGTGGGGACGCCGACCGGGTTGTACACCGGATGGGTCGGGTCGGTGATCTCGGCGTACGTGATCAGCAGGACCGTTCCGGGGGTGATGTGCCGCCGCTTGGCGGTGGTGTCCCCGATGAGGATCTCGCCCTCGCCGGCCAGGCAGCGACCGGTCACCATCACCAGGTGCTCGCAGGCGCCCTGCCGGTAGTCCATGTTGGTCTCGGAGTGTTCGCCCGCCTCCAGCCCGAGGATGACGTAGTTCTCGCCGAACACCGGGGTGAAGCCGGGCACGTTGGTCAGCGAGTAGAGCGCGTCGGCGAGGTTCACGCCGCGTGCGTCGAGCACGCTGGAGACGCGCGATGCTGCGCTCGGCCGGGGTGGCGGCGGCCACCTCGTGGTCGACGATGGCGCGGTCGACGGCGTTGAGGTAGGCCGGGCCGGCAATGGCCGACGCGGTGGCGAAGAGGGCCAGCAGGGCGAGCGTCCAGGCCTGCCCGCGACGGGCCCGGAGCATGGCGAGCACCAGCCCGATCATCGGACGTCCCCCTGTGTCGCGTCGTGCCGGTCCGCCGCCGGTACCGAGCGGGTTGCCGGGAGGGGTGGGCGGTCCGGCGGTCGTACGCCGGGTGCCGGTCCGGTCGCCCGGACCAGCCGGGCCGCGGCCACCAGAGCGGTCAGGCCGAGCAGCACCAGCGCGCCGAGGCAGGCCAGCAGGAGGGGGTACCAGCGCAGCCCGCTGCCGAGCGGGAGCACGCTCCACGAGTCCACGAACACGGGCAGGCCGGTGGGTACTAAGAGCCGGGTGAGTACGGCTGCCACCAGTCCACCGAGCACCCCGGCGAGTACCAGCCCGGCGTACCCGCCGTAGCTGACCGCTCGGGCGCTGCGCGCCGGTACCCCCTGGGCGCGCAGCGCGGCCAGTTCGGTAGCTCGGGGGCCGGTTTCGCCGGCCGCCGCCACGGCCACGCTGGCGGCCGCGATCAGCATGCCCAGCAGCGCCGCGAAGAGCGCGAAGCGCAGCGCGGCGGTGGGGCCCTGGCCGGCCAGCCGAGCGGTCCGCGCGGCGATCGAGTCGCTGCCCAGGACCACCAGCCCGGCCGCGGTCAGCTTGTCGACGATGTCCGCCGGCGCGCTCGCGGAGAGCCACACCTGCTGGCTCTCCAGCCCGAGTACCTCGGTGTCCAGCAGGTTGGCCAGGGTCAGGTCGACGAGTACCCCGGCCCCGCCGAGTACGGGCAGCGCGGGCACGGTACCGGTGATCCGGATCGGTACCGCGTCACCGCCCAGCGGGCTGAGCGTCGGGTCGCCGAACGGCCACAGCTTCGCCGTGTTGCCGGCCACCACGACCGGCATGGGTACCGGCGCGTCGAGCGGATAGGCGGTCGGTACCAGGCCGGCGGCGAGCGACGCGGGCGGGGTGTCGACCAGCCGCAGCGCGCCGTGCGCCGAGTCGAGGACGATGGTGGCCAGGCCGAACGCGGTACGCCAGCGGGTCACGTCGCCGAGCAGCGTGGCATCGGCGATGCTCGCCTCCGGTGAGTGCTGGGTGACAGCGCTGACCTGGATGGTGACCGGTCCGGTAGCCGGCAGGTGCGCGCCGGCTGTGGTGGGGCGGCCGCTGACGGTGAAGGAGAGCAGCCGGCAGCCGCTGCCCTTGGCGCAGCCGACCGGGGCCGTGTAGTCGGTGTCGGTGGCGGTCAACGGGCCGAGGTCCAGGGTCTGCGCGGTACCGCTGTCCAGGTCGAGTACCCGCACCACCAGCCAGGTGCCGGGCCCGTCCGCACTGGCCCGTACGGTCAGCGAGGAGCCGTCGACGGTGAGCGGATCGGGGTTCGCCGGGCGTACCAGCCGGGCCAACTGCGCCGGTCCACCGGTGCCGTAGCCGCCCTGCCAGCTGGCGACCTTGGCGAGCCGGGTGGAGTCCAGCGCCAGGACGGCGGGGAGCGAACCGGACGCCGGCCGGTACACGACAGCCATCGCCTGCGTACCACTCGGATCGGCGGCCTGGACGGCGGCCATCAGGTGCCAGCGGTTGTCCGGCCGTACGTTGATCACCCGGTTGGCGCCCAGCTCCTGGCTGGCCCGCACGGTCCGGTCGGTGCTGCCGGCCGACCAGTCGACAGCCGTCGTGCAGAGCACCGCCACCGCCACCATGAGCAGCGCGAACACCCGGTCCATGCCAGGTCGCCGGGTGACCTGCAGGGCGCCCAGGGCGAAGCGCAGCCGGCCGGTACGCAGCGCCGAGCTGCCGATACCGGCGACCAGCAGGCTGATCAGCCGGGCGAGTACCAGCGCGATGGCGAGCGCGACCAGGCCACGGGCCAGCGGGGCGAGCCCCGCCGTGCGACCGGTGCCCTGCGCCTGCGCCTGGTAGGCGGCGGCCACGGCCACCACGACGACGATCAGGTCGACCAGGTCGGTGCGCCAGCCCCGGCGGCGGGGCGGTACCCCGCGGAGCAGTTCGCTGACCGGGGTACGCAGCGTGCGCCACTCGGCGAGCAGCATGGCGAGCAGTCCACCCAGCATGGCCAGCAGTGCGGCCAGAACTGACACGCGCAGCGTCGCGCCCTGTGTCTCGGTACGCACCCCGCCGGCGAGCAGCCGCGCCGCGAGGATGCCCAGCGCGCCACCGAGCAGCAGGCCACCGAGCATCGGCAGGGCACTCTGCCCGACGATCAGCCGTACCTGCCGGCGCATGGTGGTACCGCGCAGCTTCAACAGAGCGACGTCGGTACGGCGCTCGCGGGCCGCGTACCGGCCGGCGAGGAAGAACGCGAACCAGCACAGCGCGAGTAGTTGGGCCGCTCCGACGGGTACGCCGATGCGGATGGTGTCCTGGTCGAGTGCCACCCGGTCGGCGAGGCGCTGCCCGACGAAGTCGGTGTTGTACCCGTCCTGGGTGAGCTTGTACGCGGCCTCGGTGACCCGGTCACCCAGCTGCGCGCCGAGCGAGCCACGGAACGACTCCTCCGGGATGCGTACATCGTCGGTGATCGTGACCTGCTGCAGTCCACTGCCACCGAACGTCTCGACGGCGGCGAACAGCGGATCGATACCGGAGCTGCCACCGCCCACGTCGCCGACGTAGTGGGTACCGGCCCAGTAGTCGCCGTCGGGCTGCAGGTAGGTGTAGGTACCGACGAGGGTCACCGGCTGCGGGTCGCCGAAGCTGGGGCTGATCACCACCCGGTCACCGACGTGGAAGCCGAGCTGGGTGGCGGAGACGCTGCTCATCAGTACTTCGCTGCCGGCCTTCGGGCACCTGCCGGCGATGGTCAGGTGGGCGCACATCTCCTCCCGGTACGCGACCGGCAGGTTGGTACTGCCGCCGCCCGGGGTCAGGATGCTGGCGTTCTGGTACACCCCGACGGCGGCGACCGCGCCCGGGATGGTCAGCTCCCCAGCCACCGTGTCGCGGGTTTCGCTGACCGCCCCGGCCGCACCGCCGATGTCCCGGACGGTCAGGTTGCGGCTGACCGTGACCAGCCGTTCGGACTTCGCGGCGTTGGCCAGATCGATGTTGGCGGCCTTGTCGGCGGCGCCGGCCACGTACCACGGGCTGGCCACCGCGGCGGCCACGGCGAACGTGGTCAACACCAGTACGGTCAACGCCTGTGCGCGGCGATGCCGAAGTGCCGCGAGGATCAGCCTGATCACGGGAGCCCCTGTCGTGCGGTCCTGGTTCGCTGTCCCCGCTAGGCGGGGCGGCGCCGTCAGGGGTGGAGCCGTGCCGACCGGTGACCGGAGGTGATCATCGGGGCTGCTCCGCCGGACAGGGTAGCGAATCAAGCTCGGTGTTCGCTGCTCACGTGGGCATACCCCATCGACACGGACGCACCGGGCACCGGTGATTCGGCCGCCCATTGGCCTACCGTGTGGGTTCCGGCTCAGGGGAGGGGCGGGGAGACGTTACATGAAGGTCAAGTCGTTCCTGGCCACCGTCGGCGTGCTGGCCATCCCGGTGACGATCATTCTGACCACCGGCTGGAACCCACTGGTCTGGGTGGGCAACAAGGTGGAGTCGACGCGGACCATGTCCGACCCGCCGACCACCTGGCGCACGTCCATGGGTAACACCCCGGACTGGGTACAGCAGGCCGGGCCGAGCATCCTCGCGGTGGGCGGCGACGAGCTGGTGACCGCGGTGGACGTCGGTAGCGGCGCGCGGCGCTGGTACAGCCAGGTCGACTTCAGTGCCGTCGCGGGCAGCGATGAGACCGGTGGCGCGGTGGTGATCGTCGGCGGCGTGGTCTACCCGGACGGGCACCGCAGCGCCCTGGAGGCACGGGAGCCGTACAGCGGTGCGGTGGTGTGGAACGATCCCGACGCGGTCGGCGCGTGGACGTACGCCAACCTGGTCATCACGCTGGCCTGCCCGAAGTCGAGCGGCTGCACGCTCACCGGGCGCCAGCCGCGGACCGGTACCAGGTTGTGGAGCGCCGGCCTGCCCAGTGGTGCCCGTTCGCTGCACGGCGCCAACCATGCGATCGCGGCGTTCCAGTCGCTGCTGGCACCGGCTGTCGGGGCGGCCCCGGCGGTGCTCGGGTTCCCGGTGGACGACTCGGTCTACCTGGTGCGTACCGACAACGGGCATACGCTGCCGACGCAGAAGTCCAGTGCCGCCAGCCGGTTGGTGGCCGCCGGATCGGGGCAGTTGCGAATCGACGCGGACTACGTCAACGGCGGCTGCCGGTACACCCTGCACTGGACGGATCTGGTGGCTGGCCGGGCCGCCTGGCACTCCACCTACTTCCAGCCGCGTACGGCCGACGGCGCCACCTGCGAACAGCGCGGTGACCCGGCCGCCGACGGGGACCTGTTCTACCTGGTAGGTGCGGGTCGGGCGGACACCCTGCTCACCCCGGAGACCGGGAAGATCGCCTACACGGCCAAGGACGGGGAGCGCATCCTGGGGGTCGGCGGGGCCCAACCGGGCAAGCCCACCGCGGTACTGGTCCGCACGGCGGACGGGAAGTCGGTCAGTGCCCGGGCGCTGACCACCGGGGCGGAGCTGTGGCAGGAGCCACTGGGCGGCGGCATCACCATGTCCACCAACGGTTCGGTGGCGACCTTCGTCAACGTGGGTACCGGCCAGCTGGTCGCGCGCCGGGTGGCGGACGGATCGGTGGCGATCCGGGCGGACACGCTGTCGTCCCTGCTCGGGTACGCCGAAGATGGTTTGATATTGAATGAAGCTTTACGGGTTGGTTTGCTCCGCTACGGCAGCGTGCACGCGTGAGGACCCTACGCACACCAGGGTCGCACCCGCCACCAGCCCTCGGCCGTGACCGATCCCTCCCCCGCGTGCGGTGATGCTGGCGGGCAGCGTGGGTAGGCTTGCCCACCGTGACCGCTGAGTTCGCGTACGCGCCGCTGTTGCCGATCGATACCGACGGTGGGCGGGCGGAGAAGACCGAGTACCGGCTGCTGACCACCGAGGGTGTCGATGTCGTCGACGGCCCGGGTGGCCGCCGGTTCCTCACCGTCGAGCCGGCCGCGCTGACCCTGCTGACCGACACGGCCATGCACGACATCGCGCACTACCTGCGCCCGGCGCACCTGACCCAGCTGCGGTCGATCATCGACGACCCGGCGGCCTCCCCGAACGACCGGTTCGTCGCGCTGGACCTGCTGCGCAACGCCAACATCGCGGCCGGCGGCGTACTGCCGATGTGCCAGGACACCGGCACCGCGATCGTGATGGGCAAGCGGGGCCGGCACGTACTCACCGACGGGACCGACGAGGCGGCCATCGCCCGGGGCGTCTACGACGCGTACACCCGATTGAATCTCCGGTATTCGCAGTTGGCCCCGCTGACCATGTGGGACGAGCGGAACACCGGCTCCAACCTGCCGGCGCAGATCGAGATCTACGCCGGCGACGCGCACCCGGACAGCTACGAGTTCCTGTTCATGGCCAAGGGCGGCGGCTCGGCCAACAAGTCCTACCTGTACCAGGAGACCAAGGCGCTGCTCAATCCCACCCGGATGATGCAGTTCCTGGAGGAGAAGCTCCGGCTCATCGGTACCGCCGCCTGCCCGCCCTACCACCTGGCCATTGTCATCGGCGGTACCAGCGCGGAGTTCGCGCTCAAGACCGCCAAGTACGCCTCCGCCAAGTACCTGGACTCCCTGCCCACCAGCGGCTCCATGACGGCGCACGGGTTCCGCGACCTCGAGCTGGAGGCCGAGGTGTTGGAGTTGACCCGGAACTTCGGCATCGGCGCGCAGTTCGGCGGCCGGTACTTCTGCCACGACGTACGCGTCGTGCGGCTGCCCCGGCACGGTGCCTCCTGCCCGGTGGCCATCGCCGTCTCCTGCTCGGCCGACCGGCAGGCGCTCGCCAAGATCACCCCGTCTGGTGTGTGGCTGGAGCAGCTGGAGACCGACCCGGCCCGCTTCCTGCCCGACGTCGCCTTCGCCGACTCGTCGGACGCGGTCGCCGTCGACCTCAACCGGCCGATGGCGCAGATCCGGGCACAGCTCTCGGCGCTCCCGGTGAAGACCCGGCTGTCGCTGACCGGTCCGCTGGTGGTGGCCCGGGACATCGCGCACGCCAAGATCGCCGAGCTGCTCGACTCGGGCGGCGAGATGCCGGCGTACCTGCGCGACCACGCCGTCTACTACGCCGGCCCGGCGAAGACCCCCGAGGGGTACGCCTCCGGCTCGTTCGGCCCGACCACGGCCGGCCGGATGGACTCGTACGTGGAGCGGTTCCAAGCGGCTGGCGGCTCCCTGGTCATGCTCGCCAAGGGCAACCGCTCCGCGCAGGTGACCCGGGCCTGCGCTACGCATGGTGGCTTCTACCTGGGCTCGATCGGCGGCCCGGCAGCCCGGCTGGCCCAGGACTGCATCAAGCACGTCGAGGTGCTGGAGTACCCCGAGCTGGGCATGGAAGCCGTGTGGAAGATCGAGGTCGAGGACTTTCCCGCCTTCGTCGTGGTCGACGACAAGGGCAACGACTTCTTCGCCGAGACCAGCAAGCCGGTCCTCACGGTCGGCCGCCGCTAACCCCGCCCCCCGCCCCCGCCGGGTCGGGTGGCTTGACGCGCGATCATGGAGTTGGAGCTGTTATTCGTCGACGGATAACAGCTCCAACTCC
This sequence comes from uncultured Actinomycetota bacterium, assembly GCA_963850915.1. Lineage (GTDB taxonomy): Bacteria > Actinomycetota > Actinomycetes > Mycobacteriales > Micromonosporaceae > CAVTWH01. The sequence goes on along the minus strand of CAWKND010000010.1, from coordinate 607,749 downwards.
ATGATCTCTTCGGCTTGCTCGCACGGATGTACTAAACTGCTCTGATGACGGTGCTCGACTACCAGCCGTCGATGCTGGATCTTGACGAGGCGACGCCCCGGCTCGGGCCGTTGGGTGGGGCGGTACGCCGGCACGAGCTGAGCCGGGGCGCCTGGGTGGATCACCTGCCGGGCTGGGTACGCGACTCCGACGACGTACTCCCGGTGCTGCTCGACCAGGTGGAGTGGCGGGCCGAGCGCCGGGTGATGTGGGACAACGAGGTGGACGTACCGCGGCTGCTGCGCTGGTACGGCGGGCACGAGCGGTTGCCGCATCCGGTACTCACCGAGGCGCGCGACCGGCTCAGCGCGTACTACCGCGCCGAACTCGGCGAGCCGTTCGTGACCGCGGGCATGTGCCTCTACCGCGACGGGCGGGACAGCGTCGCCTGGCACGGTGACACCAAGGGTCGATCGTCCACAGTGGACACGATGGTGGCGATCGTCTCGTTCGGTACCCCGCGCCCGCTCATGCTGCGCCCCAAGGGTGGTGGGGACAGCCTGCGCTTCCCCCTCGGCCACGGCGACCTGGTGGTGATGGGCGGCTCCTGCCAGCGCACCTGGGAGCACGCCATCCCGAAGACGGCCCGCCCGGTGGGGCCCCGGGTCAGCGTGCAGTTCCGCCCCATCGACGTCGCCTGACCTGCTCGACGATGCACGGGCGGAGGCGGCCACGTACATCGAAAGGTTTGACTTCTTGACCGGGTTCGCGGTCGGTTGTTCCGTCCTGAGCTGCGGTGATCAGAGTTGCGGAGTGGATCGCATGTGCTAAGAATTGCGCGGTGAGCTCCCCCGAAGGATCCTGGCCGGCCGAGCAGCCGCAGCCCCCCACCGAGCAGATGCCGGCGGCCAACCCGGCGCCCGCTCCCGCCGAGCCCGGCTGGGGTCAGCCGGCGTACTCGACTCCGGCGAACGAGGCACCGCCGTCACCGCCGTACCAGCAGGCGCCGGCCGAGCAGCCGCCGTACCAGCAGGCGCCGGCCGAGCAGCCGCCGTACCAGCAGGCGCCGTTCCAGCCGTCCGAGTACACGGTGCCGCCGGTCTACGGTGACGCGCAGTACCCGCCCGCGCCGCAGCCGGAGCAGCCGTACCCGGCCGCCCCCTACTCGGCGGCTCCGTACTCCGCCCAGCCCTACTCGGGTCAGCCCTACTCGGCTCCGCCGCAGCAGGATCCCTACGCGACGCCGCAGCCGGAGCAGCCCTACTCCGCGCCGCCGCAGCAGACGTACGGCCAGACCCAGCCCTACGGCCAGCAGCCGGCCCAGCCGCAGTACGGCCAGCCCGCACAGGCGCAGTACGGCCAGCCCGCACAGCCGCAGTACGGCCAGCCCGCCCAGCCGCAATTCGGCCAGCCGGCACCGACGATGTACCAGCAGCCGGGGGCGTACCAGCAGCCCGGTTGGGGGCAGCCGGCCGCGCCGCCCAAGCGCAGCAAGACCCCGCTCATCATCGGCATCGTGGTGGCCGCGGTGCTGCTGCTCGGCTGTGGCGGCGTGGTCGCCCTGATCGTCCACCGCGCCAACGAGGACACCCCGATCGCATCCCCCACCACGTCGGGTCCCGGGCCGTCGCACTCCGCCTCGGCCGCCGCTAGCGCGACCCATGACGCCGACCTCACCACCTACCTGGTCAAGGCGCCGTCCGGCTCCACGCCGTGGACGACCAAGCCGAACGACGAGGTACTCGACCTGGCCGCCGCCGCCGATTTCGGCGCGGACTCGAGCGTCTGGAACGACCTGCTGACCCAGTGGGGCTTCACCCGCGGCATCGCCCGGCACTGGCGGACCAGCGACGACCAGATCGTCGAGGTCACCCTCTTCCAGTTCGACCACGCGAGCGGCGCGGCCGGCTTCTTCGGGAAGATCAGTTCGGCGACCGCGGCCAGCGACGAGTGGGACATCCCGATCACTGCCCCGGGTACCGGCGGCGGGAAGGTCTTCGCCTCCTCGACGACCGACGACAACGGGTACGACACGCAGCTGGGCATGGCGACCGTCGGTGACGTGTTCATCAACATCACGGTCAGCGCCAAGCCGCCCATGGACGACAACGCCTGCGCGGACCTGCTGCTGAACCAGGCCACGCTGCTCTGAGCACGCGCACCTCGCCGGTCCGGTACCCCGTCGGGGCCGGACCGGCGGTTTAGCGCCATCGGGCCGCTGTCCCGTTCAGCCGGTCGTCCGGTACGCGCCGCCGCGCCGGCTGCCGGATGGCGTACCGGCGGCGGGTACCCGGTGCGTGATGGCCTAACCTGCTGGTACCACTGGCGGAGCGGGGCAGGCATGGCGCAGCAACGGATGTCCGACGAGCGGCTGTGCTGGCTCGCCGTCCGTGACGAGCTGCGCCGGCGCTCGTGGCGCCAACCGGCGCTGTTGATCGTGGCCGCGCTGGTACTGCTGCCGCTCCTCGGTTACCTGGCGGCCAGCCACGCCGGCGTGTTCTTCGGCGGGCTGCTCGCGGTGGTCGCGGTGTTCTTCATCCTCCGCAGGGCGAACAGGCAGCTCAGCAACCACATGACGAGCTACTCGATCCCGGTACACGACACGGTCACCGAACTGTCGCCGGCCGAGCGCCAGCACCTGCAGGAGACCGGCGAGGTACCCGACTGGTTCCTCCAGCGCGTCCTCAAACGGCGCTGATCACGGTGTACCAACGGATGATCACGATTGCCGACCGGCTGGCCTAGTCTCCTTCTACCAAACAGGTGGGTAGGGGGAGCATGACGCCGAACCGGGTGTCTGACGACGGGCTGTGCTGGGCCGCGGTCCGCAAGCCGCTGAGCCGCGAGACCCGCCGGATGGGGTGGTTCGGCGCGGCGGTCTGCAGCGCCGTCGGCCTGATCGTGGGCGTGGCGATCGGCGGCGGCCCGGGTGTCTGGGCGATGGGCGTGGCGGTCGGCGTGGCCGCCGGCGCCGCCGCGTTCCGGACCGCGAGTCGGGCCGGCGAGTACCGGATGAAGAAGTTCACCTTCGCGGTCCTGGACGCCTCGCGCGAGCTGTCACCCGACGAGCGGAGCCGGCTGCGCGCCACCGGCCAGGTTCCCGACTGGTTCGTGGACCGGGTGATCGAGCGGGAGCGGGCGGCGCCCCGCTGAGCGCGGGTCACCGCACGCGGGACGATGCGGCAGGGCAGGATGAACACCATGGAGTACCGCATCGAGCGCGACACCATGGGTGAGGTACGGGTACCCGCCGAGGCGTTGTGGCGGGCGCAGACGCAGCGCGCCGTGGAGAACTTCCCCATCTCCGGTACCGGCCTGGAGCGGGCGCACATCGCGGCGCTGGCCCAGATCAAGGCGGCTGCCGCGCACGTCAACGCAGAGCTGGGCGTGATCACTCCGGAGCAGGCCGCGGCCATCGAGGCGGCAGCGGGTGAAGTGGCGGCCGGCCGGCACGACGCCCAGTTCCCGGTGGACGTCTTCCAGACCGGCTCGGGTACCTCCTCCAACATGAACATGAACGAGGTACTCGCCTCGCTGGCCGCCCGCGCGCTCGGCGAGCCGGTGCACCCCAACGACGTGGTGAACGCCTCGCAGTCGTCCAACGACGTCTTCCCCTCCTCGATCCATCTGGCCGCCACGGCTGCCGTCTCCCGCGATCTGGAGCCGGCGCTGGTACACCTGGCCTCCGCCCTGGAGGGCAAGGCGCGCGAGTGGCGCACGGTGGTGAAGGCCGGGCGTACCCACCTGATGGATGCCACCCCGGTGACCCTCGGGCAGGAGTTCGGTGGGTACACCGCGCAGGTCCGGCGCGGGATCGAGCGGCTGCGCTCGTGCCTGCCCCGACTGGCGGAGCTACCACTGGGCGGGACCGCCGTCGGTACCGGGATCAACACCCCACCCGGCTTCGCCGAGGCCGTGATCGAGCGGCTAGCGGTGACCACCGCTCTGCCCTTGTCCGAGGCGCGCGACCACTTCGAGGCGCAGGGCGCCCGCGATGCGCTGGTGGAGACCTCGGGCCAGCTGCGGGTGATCGCGATCGGGCTGCACAAGATCGCCGGGGACATCCGCTGGATGGGCTCCGGACCCCGGGCCGGCCTCGGTGAGCTGCGCATCCCCGACCTGCAGCCGGGCTCGTCGATCATGCCGGGCAAGGTCAACCCGGTGGTCTGCGAGGCGGTACGCCAGGTGGTGGCGCAGGTGATCGGGAACGACGCGGCGGTCGCCTTCGCCGGCTCGCAGGGCGAGTTCGAGCTCAACGTGATGCTCCCGGTGATGGCCCGCAACCTGCTGGAGTCGATCCGGCTGCTGGCCGCCGTGGCCCGGCTCTTCGCCGATCGGTGCGTCAGCGGGCTGGTCGCCGAGGTGGAGCAGTGCCGGGAGTACGCCGAGTCCTCGCCCGCCATCGTCACGCCACTCAACCGGCAGGTCGGGTACGACGAGGCGGCCGCCATCGCCAAACAGGCGCTCGCCTCCCGCCGTACCATCCGCGAGGTCGCCATCGAACGCGGCCACGGCGACCTGGACCTCGACGCGCTGCTGGATGTGCTGCGGATGACACATCCGTAGCCTTGACTAACGCGGTGGCGGAGGACCACGGGCCGGCCGGTACCCTTTGAGCGTGACGCTGCGCCTGTATGACACCGCGACCCGAGCCGTACGGGACTTCGTGCCCCGTGTGCCCGGCGAGGTCAGCGTCTACCTGTGTGGCCTCACCGTGCAGTCCGGTCCGCACATCGGGCACCTGCGCTCCGGCGTCAACTACGACGTACTGCGCCGCTGGTTGCTGCGCTCCGGCTACCAGGTCACCTTCGTCCGCAACATCACCGACATCGACGACAAGGTACTCGTCAAGTCGGCGGAGCAGGGCCGGCCGTTCTGGGCCATCGCGTACCAGAACGAGGTGATCCTCGCCGCCGCGTACCGCAGCCTCGGGGTGTTGCCGCCCACCTATGAGCCGCGGGCGACCGGGAGCATCCCGGAGATGCACGAGCTGATCGCCAAACTGATCGCGGACGGCCACGCCTACCCGGCCACCGACGGCTCCGGTGACGTCTACTTCGACGTGCGCAGCTTCGCCGACTACGGAGCCCTTTCCGGCCAGCGGATCGACGCGATGGAGCCGGCGGCCGACGCGCCTGAGCGGTGCAAGAAGGACCCGCGCGACTTCGCGCTCTGGAAGGGTGCCAAGCCCGACGAGCCGCAGGACGCGTACTGGCCCTCGCCCTGGGGACGGGGCCGCCCCGGCTGGCACATCGAGTGCTCGGCCATGTGCTGGCGCTACCTCGGCGAAGAGTTCGACATCCACGGCGGCGGCCTCGACCTGGTCTTCCCGCACCACGAGAACGAGATCGCCCAGTCCAAGGCGGCCGGCTTCGGCTTCGCCCGCTTCTGGGTACACCACGCCCTGCTCAACCTCGGCAGCGCCAAGATGAGCAAGTCGCTGGGGAACGTCATCGACCTGGATGCCGTGGTGGGTATGGGAATCCGCCCGGTCGAACTGCGCTACTACCTGACCGCGCCGCACTACCGGTCGATCATCGACTTCTCCGAGGAGGCGCTGCACGAGGCCGCCTCGGCGTACCAGCGCGTGGAGGGCTTCGTGCTGCGCGCGGTCGAGCGGGTCGGTGCCGTCGAGCCGGGCGAGTTGCCGGCCGAGTTCGTGGCCGCGATGGACGACGACCTGCGTACCTCGGTTGCCATGGCCGAGCTGCACGAGGCGGTACGCCTGGGCAACGTCGCGCTGACCGAGGGTGGGGACGTGGCGGGCACCCTCGCCAGCGTGCGTGCCATGCTCGGCATCCTCGGGCTGGACCCGCTGGACACGCACTGGGCGGGCGCCGCCAGTGACCTGAAACCCACCGTGGACGCGTTGGTGTCGCTGGCTCTCCAGCAGCGCAACGCGGCCCGGGAACGCAAGGACTGGGCGGCGGCCGATGCGGTACGCGACCAGTTGAGGCAGGCCGGGGTACTCATCGAGGACACCCCGCACGGATCACGTTGGAGTATTGGCGATGCCCGGTAATTCCGAGCGCCGGGGTCGGCGTACCACCTCTACGAAGGGCGCCACCGGCGGCTCCGGTGGCAAGAACCGTGACGGACTCAAGGGGCGCGGACGCACCCTGAAGGCCGACGAGCGCCCCTGGCACAAGGGCTACTCGGGGACCGAGCAGCTGCCCGAGCGCACCGCGCGCAAGCAGGACAACGAGCGCAAGGCGGCGGCCGCCGAGGGGCGCGCACCCAAGATCGGCCGACCGGGTACCTCCGGCTGGGGTGCTCCGAAGCCCGGCACGGTCAGGACCGGCGCGACGAAGGGTGGGGCGCGCAAGCCCGGGCCCCGGGTCGCGCCCGGCCGCAAGTCGAACGCTCCCCGGGACGCCCCCGAGCTGCTGGTCGGCCGCAATCCGGTGGTCGAGGCGCTGCGCGCGCACATCCCGGCAACCGCGGTCTACCTGGCCCAGGGCATCGAGATCGATGAGCGGATCCGGGAGATCGTGCAGCTGACCGGCGACCGCGGCATCGCGCTGATCGAGGTCACCCGGGTCGAGCTGGACCGGATGACCGGTGGCGTACTGCACCAGGGCGTCGGCATCCAGGTACCCCCGTTCAACTACGAAGCCTTCGACGACCTCGTCGCCGCCTCGGCCGAGCAGGCCGCGCCGCTGCTCGTGGCGCTCGACGGGGTGACCGACCCGCGCAACCTCGGCGCGGTGGTCCGTTCGGCGGCCGCCTTCGGCGCCGACGGGGTCTTCCTGCCCGAGCGGCGCGCCTCCGGGATGACGCCGACCGCCTGGCGGACCAGCGCCGGCGCCGCGGCCCGGCTGCCGATCGCCCAGGTCACCAACCTGACCCGGGCCCTCAAACGCTGCCAGGACGCGGGTTTCACGGTGGTCGGCCTGGACGCCGACGGCGGTACCCGGCTGTACGACCTGGAAGCGGCCGTCGGTCCTCTCGTGGTCGTGGTCGGCTCCGAGGGGCGGGGCCTGTCCCGGCTCGTCGCCGAGACCTGTGACCTGCGGGTGGCCATCCCCATGGTCTCCGAGGTCGAGTCGCTCAACGCCTCGGTGGCCGCCGCGGTCACCCTGGCCGAGGTCGCCCGGCGCCGTACCTTCGCCTAGCCGTCCGCCGTGCCGGTGTACCCACCGCTGGAGCCGTTGGTAGCACAGGTCTACCGGGCGTTCCAGGGGGTACCCCGGCCGGTCCGGGTGAGCGGCTGTACGCACTGCGTGGAGCCGGACGAGGACCATGTCCTGGTCTCGACGCCACTGCGCCAGCTGACCTACCCGGACCTGGAGCGCTTCGTGTGGAAAGCGGTCACCACGTGGGGTACCGAGGAGGATTTCCGGTACTTCGCGCCGCGGGTACTGGAAATCGCGGTGCTTGAGGAGCCGGAGCAGCTGGACCTGGAGCGGGTACTCAGCAAGTTCGCGGTGGCCGGGTACGACCAGTGGGCAACGGCCGAGCGGGCCGCGATCGGGCAGCTGCTGACCGGGTACTGGGCGGCCTACCTCGACCGGTACCCGACGGCGTACCCCGTCGACGACGTGCTGAGCGGGCTGGCCTACCTCATCGACATCGAGCCGCTACTGCACCGGTGGACGGCGCTGCCCACCCCGGCAGCCGCTCTGCACCTGCGCGACCTGGTCGACTCTTCGATGGTCGGCGGCTCCCAGGTGCCGCCCGTCCTCGATGTCACCCGGTCGGTGGACGCGTGGCTGCGCCGGCCCGAGCTTCGGGCGTCGGTACAGGACGCGTTCTTCCGGGCCGTCGACCCCACGGTGGCCGCCGCACTCAGCCGCGTCGACGGGTACCTCGACTGGCTTTTCGGACAGGGCCAAGGGTGACCCGAGCCCGTACCATGTGGCCGTGAGCGGACAGGACGGCTTCGCGGTCGGGGTGGATCTGGGTACCTCCAACACGGTCGCGGTGCTGCGCTGGCCCGACGGGCGTACCCGGCCGCTGCTGTTCGACGGTGCGCCGATGATGCCGTCGGCGGTGTGCCTGGACGACGCCGGTCGGCTGCAGGTCGGCCGGGATGCGCTGCGGCTGGCCGCGCTCGACCCGGCCCGGCTGGAGTTGAACCCGAAGCGGCGGATCGACGAGTCCTCGGTACTGCTCGGCGGGCACGAGGTACCCACCGTCGACCTGCTCGCGGCGATTCTCAGTGCGGTGGCCCGGTCGGCGGTCGAAGCGGTCGGGTTCCTGCCGCCAGCCGCACTGACCTATCCGGCTTCCTGGGGAGCGCAGCGGCGGGAGGTACTCGCGTCGGCGGCACAGCGCGCCGGCTGGCCGCCGGTACGGTTCGTACCCGAGCCGGTCGCAGCCGCACGCTACTTCGCTGACGTACTGCGCCGCCCGGTACCGGTCGGCAGCTGCATCGGCGTCTTCGACTTCGGTGGCGGCACGCTGGACGTGGCCGTGGTACGCAACTCCGGGGCCGGCTTCGAGGTACTCGGCGACGGCGGCGTGGAAGACCTCGGCGGGCTGGACGTGGACGCCGAACTCGTCGCGCACCTGGGTCGGCTGCTGGAGACCACCTCGGCACTCAACTGGTCCAAGCTGGACCGGCCGGCAAACCTGTCCGACGCCCGTAGCCGCCGGCTGTTCTGGGAGGACGTACGCGGCGCCAAGGAGATGCTGTCGCGCACCCCGGTGGCGCCGGTGGCGGTACCCGGGATGGACGACGCGGTACACCTGACCCGCGAGGAGTTGGAGCGGATCGCCACCCCGCTCGTACAGCGGGCGGTGCAGGAGACGGCGGCGGTGATCCAGCGCTGCGGGCTGCGCCCCGAGCAGCTGACCGGGCTGTTCCTGGTGGGCGGCTCGTCCCGGCTGCCGCTGGTCGCGCGGATGCTGCACAGCCAGCTGGGGATCGCCCCGACGGTACTGGAGCAGCCGGAGCTGCCGGTCGCCGAAGGAGCGCTGGCGGAGCTGGTACCCCCGCTGGGGTCGGCTTCGCTCACCCCGACCGCGACCGGGCCGATCTCGGCGCCGCCGGCCGGCTCGATCTCGGCCCCACCCGCCGGCCCGGTCTCGCCGGGCGGCACCTTCGCGTTCGCCGCCGGCCTACCGCAGACCGGGCTGCTCACGCACCCCGGCATGCCCGGGCCAAGGCAGGGAGAACCAACCCCGATCTGGGTACCCCCAGCCACCAGCCCGCCGCCCGTTCTACCGGCGTACCCGCGTCCTCGTCGCCGCCGCCGTGGCGCTGGTCCTGATCGTGGCGGCCGGCGTCGGTACCGCGCTGTGGCTGCACCGCGCCGGCGCGGACGAGGTCGGCTTCGCTTCGGTGACCCCGACCGGCGACCCGGTCCCGATGGGCAGCCCGGCGGCCAGCCCGTCCACCACCCTGACCGCGATCAGCGGGAACACCGCCTACCTCGGGTACGCCGCCGACGACGGGCTGCACGTCATCGTGCACCCGCTGCACGGCGGCGCCGACCACTCGGTCGTTCTCCCCGGGCCGGCCAGCATCTCGGTCTCCTGGCAGGCGCTCGTCGCCCGGCCGGGCATCGTGCTGGTCTACTCCTACGAGTACGGCGGCGACACCCCGATCCACATCTACGGGCTGGATCCGGCGACCGGCGCGAAGGTGTGGGACAACCAGTTGGACAGCAGCGACCACCTGATCCCGGTCGGGCCGACGCTGGTCTGGGACGACACCGTGCACAACCAGGTGGTCGGGCTCGCACCCGCGACCGGCAAGCAGGTCTGGGCCACCCCCGACCCGAAGACGAGCAGCGGCTTCGTGACCACCTCGCTACGCGCGGCGTACACCGATGCCGACATCGACTCGTCCTCGGCGCTCGGGGACAACGCGCCGCTGGTACTCGCCGGTACCCGCCTGCTGCAGGTCGGCTCCGACGGCAGCGTTCAGGTGATCGACGTGACCAACGGGAAGGCCGTGTCGGCCAAGGGCATTGCCGAGACCAACGACCTGGTACTCGGCTCCGGCGACCACATCTTCGTGGCGAGTACCGACGCGGCGTACCAGATACACAGCTACCCGATCAAGGATCCGGGCAGCGACAAGGGCGCGGACAAGCTGTTCACCGGCCCGGACACGGCCCGACCGGTAGACATGGTGCCGTGTGGCTCAGGCGTGTGCATCCTGGACCGCTCCAACTCAGACCCGACGACCGCGACGGTACACATGATCGACAGCACCGGGCAGCGCTGGTTCCAGCTGGTCGCCGGGGCAGATTCGCTGACCGCGCTGGGCGACGGGGTGATCGTCTCCAGCTCGCAGGGGAAGGGCTTCACCCGGATCTTCAATGCCAAGGGCGACGAGTTGTCGCTGGACACCACGGGCGTCGAGGCGGTGGGGGTACGGGTCAACGGGTCCAGTGCCCTGCTGCTGAAGGGAACCGTGGCCACCTACCCGTACACGGTCGCGCTGACCGGGGTCGGTACCCACTCCGGCACGGTGAAGCCGCTGGGCAGCATGGACGGGGTACGCGCGGCCGCCTGCTCGTGGAACGCGCAGGTGATCGTGTGCCCGCAGGAGTCCCAGTTCCAGGTCTGGAAGTTCGCCGGCTGATCTTGGCTCTGTCCGGTGGCGAGCCGCTCGGCCGGAGGCGTTCCGGACCCTGCGTGCCCCGGCAGCATGCAGAGCGGGGCGGCTCCGGTGGGAGCCGCCCCGCTGCTGTTCGTTCAGGTGGTGCGTCAGATGCGCTCGCCCGTGCTCGCGTTGAACGCGTGGTGGTGGCCGACGCGCGGCTTGACGTAGACGGTGTCGCCCATCCGCGGGGTACGCCGGCCGTCGGTACGGACCACGAAGCGCTCGTCCGCGCCGGAGAGGTTGACGTGGCCGTAGACGTACGCGTCCGCGCCCAGCTCCTCGACCAGGTCGACCTTGATCGGCATGCCGCCCTCGGTCTCGCTGACGATGTCGCAGTCCTCCGGACGGAAGCCCACGGTCACCGTGCCACTACCGCCATCGGCCTGCGCCGAAGCGACCTGCTCGCGGGTGAGCGGCAGGATCATGCCGGCGAAGTTGGCGCCCGAATCGGTCAGCCCGACGGTCTTGATGTTCATGGCCGGAGAGCCGATGAAGCCGGCGACGAAGACGTTCCTCGGGTGGTCGTACAGCGCGCGCGGGGTGTCCACCTGCTGGAGTACCCCGTCGAGCAGCACCGCTACCCGGTGCCCCATCGTCATGGCCTCGACCTGGTCGTGGGTCACGTAGACGGTGGTGGTGCCGAGCTGCGCCTGGAGCGAGGCGATCTGCGAACGGGTCTGTACCCGCAGCTTCGCGTCGAGGTTCGACAGCGGCTCGTCCATGAGGAAGACCTGGGGCTTACGCACGATGGCGCGACCCATGGCGACCCGCTGGCGCTGACCGCCGGAGAGCGCCTTCGGCTTGCGGTTGAGGTACTCCTCGAGCTGGAGCAGCCGCGCCGCGTTCTTGACGGCCGCGTCGATCTCCGACTTGGGGGTCTTGCGCAGCTTCAGGGCGAACGCCATGTTCTCGTACACCGTCATGTGCGGGTAGAGGGCGTAGTTCTGGAAGACCATCGCGATGTCGCGGGACTTCGGCGGGAGGTTGGTGACGTCGCGCTGGTCGATGAAGATCGACCCGGAATCGACGTCCTCCAGGCCGGCGAGCATCCGCAGGCTGGTGGACTTGCCACAACCGGACGGACCGACGAGGACGAGGAACTCGCCGTCTGCGATCTCCAGGTTGAGGGCGTCAACCGCGGGCTTGGTGCTGCCCGGGTAGATGCGCGAGGCGTTCTGGTACGTGACCGTGGCCATGCTGAAGTTACATCCCTTCACCGGCAGGAACGTGCCGGACGATCCGAGTAAAGGTGTCGCCACCGACCGTTGGTGGTCGGTACCGTGCTGTCACCGTAGACGGCGTTCGGTTCCGGAACAAGTCCGTGATCAGCACGTACGTCCATATGTCCAGGTTGGCGGCTGGTTGCGCCGCCGAAGTTCGATCATCACGGGGTACCACGTACCATCGTCTTGGCCTCTACGGGCCCGGCCGACGTGGCGCAATTGGTAGCGCACCCGACTTGTAATCGGAAGGTTAGGGGTTCAAGTCCCCTCGTCGGCTCCACGGAATAGCGCTGACCAGCGAGAACGCAGGTCAGGGTTGCATGGTTATCGATGTAGTATTGAACCGGCTGTCGCCCGCTGAGATCGAACTCACAAGAGCCATCATGGTCAGCCAGCGAACGCTGGTGCTCGGGTGTTTCTGGACCCAGCTGGGCCGGCTCGGACTGGCGTTTCGCCCGAGGCGGATTGTCGGTGGTATCCGCGCGGTGCCGGACGAGGCTACCGTCGTCGATGTGGTGACCTTTTCGGTGGATGATGTTCACCCCGCTGCTGTGGCGCTACCGACTCGGCCGCTGCGCGAGGTGTACGCCGACGCGTTGGTAGTTGGCGGCGACTCGGAGTTGCCGGTCGTCGCCCCGGACGGTGTTCATCCGCTGTTGAGTGCGGTCGGGCGGGCCTTCGCTGAGCATCGGCCACTCGTACTGTCCCCAGACGCGGTGTGGCTGACGATCGCGCAGGGTGTCGCCCAGCATGTACGGCTGCACGCGGAGGATCTGCGGGCGCGCCTGGTATCGCATACGGGTCGCAAACGGCTGGTGGTCCGCCATGACGGCCCCATGCCCACTGACGCGCGATCCTGGGCGGCGATGGTGCAGTCCTGGAGCGGGCAACTGGCCGCGGAGGTCACCGACGCCGGGTTGTTCGCGTGTGATTTCTCCACGAGCACGCAGGTTGAGCGGATCGCCGGGCAGGTCGTTGTGCTGGACGCCTACTCGTCGTACTACTCCATATGGTTGGTCTGCGTCTGCGGCATTCCTACAGTCACGCTGACCGGGACCGTGCAGGACTGGCAGCGAATCCGGCAGCGGGTGGACGCGCTGGCCGGATTCGGGCTGCAGAACTGGTGCCGCTCGCTGGAGCCGATCGCCGACCAGTTCGTACGCGCCGCATCCGGCGATGTGGACACCGCGTTCTGGCGGCGCATCTACAACCCGGCCGATGCCTATGGCGGTGCGGTGATCACCGGGTGGGTGGCGCGGCTGTACCCGTATCTGCGTGCTGAGAGTGTTGTCAACTGGCCGAATCCGTTGCTGGATCTCCCGATCGATGAGCCCCGCGACTATCCCACCAGCTCGATGGGCTACACCGGCCCAGGTGTACGCAGCGATGCCGTCCCCGTCGCACTGTCCCGTGTCGTCGTCAACGTCAACGACCAGGTTGGCCGGGACAACCGCACAGTTGCCCTGCACGCCGGGCTGGTCGCCGTCGTCCAGGACCACGACGGCACGCTGCGACCGGTCGCTGGGTGGCATGTGACACCAGCTGAGCCACAGATCGACGACGTCATCGACGCGATCATCCGCGACCACCAGGCCACTGAGCCGTGCGATGAGCGCCTGTGGTTCGGCTGCGCCGATGTCGTCGCGTTGTACCGGCGGATCGGATCGGCAACCTTGTTCGACGGCACTTGGCGGATACGGCGAGTGGCCGAGCATCAGCGCATGCATCGCGGCTCCAACGCTTTGTCCATCGTCACGATCATCGACCTCGCTGACGGCAGCAGCATCGGCGCGGCACTTGACGATGAGACCCAAACCTTCCACTGGCTCAGGTACCACACGGACGAGGAGTCCGCGCCGCGCCCGATTCTGCGAGAACAACCCGAGGATGTCCCGGTCTACGGCACCTCGCTGGCCATGCTGCTCGCCGCCGCCCTCGACAGCAGCGGCGACATCAGTCACCTGCGAACAGGACACCTGGCCGAACTCAAAAGCCGGACCATGGCCCGCCAACCGGCTGAAAAGCCCGCGACATCACGCCAGGAGACCCGTCGACCGGAACAGGTACCACCTCCCGATGACGGCGCCGACATCAAAGAGCAGATCGACTGGGTCCTGCGTGCGAAGGAACTCGCCATCGATGAACAGGACTTCGAACGCGCCGGACAACTGCGTACCCGCGAAAAGCAGCTCCGCGCACGGGCAAGCCGGGAGGGACAACCCTCGTCCTGATGGGCCACTTCCAGCAACTCACAACCCGAGTCAAGATATGGGCGCCGCATGGTGTTGCGCTACTCGTCGCGCTCGCCGTCCGGGTCGCCGCCGAGTAACTCGGAACGCCAGGCGGCGAACCGGCTACGCAGATCCGCCAACGCCTGGCCGGCGATCTCGTACTGGGTGAAGTCGTCGTCATCGAGGACTTGTGCCTGGCCGAGGGCGTCGGCGAACATGCGCCGGTCGAAGCCGGGGTCGGCTCGCTCGACGAGGTTCAGAAGTCCCGGGCGGTCGTAGCGGCCGGACCGCAGTGCGGCGTCGATGTCGATGAAGTCACGGGCGAGGGCTCGCCCGTAGAGCGCGGCCATCTTGTTCGCTACGGCGTCGTCCGGGTGGAGGACCGATCCAATTGCCATGTGGATGGGCTCGTTCGCCCGCCAGTCCACACCCAGCTCGACTTTCGACGTGTGCCCGGTGTCGGAGACGTCGAGTCGCGCGAACGTCTCGTACTGGCGGTCGACCCGTACCTCAAGGCCGTCCGCCCGGTAGGCGGCAACGACGGCAGCCACCGCAACGTCGAATTCGCTGCGTCGCTCCCACACGGTGAACAGGTCGACGTCCTCGCTCGGACGCTCCAGCAGACCTGCGGCCTGGACGGCGTACCCGCCGGCGAGGGCGAAGCCGTAGCGCTGAGCGGCGGCGAGACCCACCCGGGCCAGCCGGCCGTGGAATGCGTCCACGGTCAGGCGGCCGCGTCACGGCGCACGGCAAGCTGCGGGAACCGCTGCTCCCACAACTGCCGCAATCGAGGAGGCAGCCACAGCGAGGGCCACAGCTCCACCAGCATCGGCCCGTCCAGCCACCTGGCGAGATCCTCCACGGTGGCCGCCTCATTGAGGACCGTCTTGTACATCGAGGCAAGCCGGGCCGGCTTGGCCAGATCGTAGGTCGCGTTGCCGGACCAGTCGAGGTGGTTGGGCAGCCGTACCGTCCCCGTCGTCGGGCCGCGCAGGGCATCGAGACTGTCGACGACGACGTACGGCTTGCGCGCGCTGTAGGGCTGGTAGTCATCCGGCGGCCGGACAGCTGCCGCGGGGTTGGTCTTGCGCCGGCCGGCGTTGACCACCCGGCGGGTCTCGGGCCGCAACGCCTGCCGGATCGTCTCCCGGCTGTAGCCCGTCACCCGCTGCAGATCGACCGGCCGCCAACCCGCCGCCAGGAATTCCCGCAGCTGAGCATCGCGCTTCTCCAGCGCCGTGTTCTTGTCCGCCTCGTAGTCGGCGACGAGCCGACGCAGTTGCTCCTCGGTCAAGCGCTCCACAGAACGAGCCTAGCACGCAAGGCCAACCGTGCTAGGCCTCGCTATCTGGGCACCGTGCGCCGCTAGGAGGCATGGTCCTGCATCCTTCGCACGTCGAAGTGGATGATGGGCTGACACGGCCTCCCGTCATGGAACCGGTCCATGTGTGGTCGAGGAGTCGCTGGATCCGCGGTGGTCCTGCCAGCATTCCCCGGTTCGCGCACTCTCTCGGGTGGGACACCGGCGTTGGCCAGCGCCGGGATGGTCCAGCTCTGCCTGCTACCGCCCGTCCGTTGCGGGCAGGTCTTGGAGTAGCAGCGCCAGTACCACTCGCCGTTGCGGCGCCTGCGCAGATCCACGCTCGTGCCCTGACAGGAGCCGCACCTGGGTGGACGGGAGAACTCAGCGGCATGCTCGTGTTCAAGCAGCTTCCGGGCGAAGTGTCCACCCCGCATCGTGATCATGACTTCCCGGGTCCGGCTCTGCGACAGCACATTGAGGCTTCCCAATAGCACGGTCTCCTCGTCGAGGATCACGATCTTCTGGTGCATGTCATTGATCTCGACGACCGAGTCGGCGGCCCGCCGGACGTCGGCGAGGAACTTCTGATGCTCCGGCTTGCGCTGAGTCTGGTCTGCGGGATCACGGACAAACACCGTCGTGGAGACGCCGCGTTCCTTGGCAGCAGCCAGCAGGGCAGGAGGATGACACCCGCTTGGTTGTCCACGGCGCCCACATCCAGATCGAGTGCCGCGCATGGGTGAGCTGTTCGGCGAGGACGTCGAAGAAGCTGCGCTCGTCGTGGATGTCGTCGACGCGGACATGCCGGGCGAGGGTCTCGGCGAACTCCTGGCTGAACGGACCCAGCCCCGCGGGAGTCGGCGCGCCGGTCGGTGTGATGAGGTACGAGGCCGCGACCGCGCGTGCCCGGCCCGACCTCAGGAGTTCGGCCACGTGGGCCAAGGGGGTACCGGCACTTGCCACGTTGACCCGCTTGCGACTGCCGATCAGGTACAGCCGGGTCTGGGTACGCGTCACGGCGACGTTGAACAAGCGGACGCCGTCACGATCCCAGGAACTGCCACCTGGTGTTGCGGAGGCCATCCACCGCGCGTCGTACTCGTCCTCCACGAGGTCGAAGATGACGATCGGGAACTCGCGACCCTGGAAGCGGTGCGCTGTACCCACTTCGGTCACGCCGGCGGTCGACTCTTCCTGGTCGCGGAGGGCTTCAAGCGTTGCCTCGACCTGGTCACTGTAGGGCGTGACGATGCCGACCAGCTCGCTGCGCTTTCGGTGGTAGTCGGTCAGCACTCGACTGATCAGCGCGCCCGCCGGCCACCAGCCACGGGCTCGGCCGGTTGCGCGTATCTTGGCGATGTCTCCCAGCCCGTCGACGTCGATGAACACGACCTCTGGATCATCCGGCGCATGGGGTCGCATGCCGTCGCCGGCTCTCAGGAGCCCGCCGTAGGCCACGGAGTTGGCCAACCCCATGATGTCGGGACCGAACCTGTGCTGGGTCTCGAGTGCCGTGCATCCCGCGTGGGCCTGCGCCTGGGTCGGCGTGACGATGCCACAGTGCTCGAAGACGTCACGTCGAAGCCAACGCTCTACGTCGGGTCGGCTTGCCTTGGCGACCGTGGGATGGGCGATCGCGCCGAGCTGCATGAAGTCGCCGAGGAGAACCGCGGTTCGTGACGCGCGGGCGACCGCGAGGAGTACCTCCGGCAGGGTGGCCGCCCCGACCTCGTCGACGAGAACGATGTCATACGGGCCGTCCATGAGGGCCTTGTTCGTCCTCAACCGGGCGAGCGTCGTCGCCACCAGGTTCGCGCGCTTGATCAGCGTGCCCTCGGCGTCGCGTCGCAGGTGGTCGAGCTGGTCCTGAACCTTCGCGTGCTGCTGTTCCAGCCGCGTGCGTTCCGGCTTGTCGCGCGATACCAGTTCCCGCAGAGCGTCGGTCTTGCGCGCCAGGCCTGGCAAGTCGTGCGCGTCTGCCGTGCGGACCATCTCCCGCTGGGCGGCGGTCGCTCGTGGTCGGGACTCTGCCTTCAGCAGGGCTTGCTGGGCTCGGTCCAACTCTTCTTTGGCCCGGCGCAGGAGAGTGGATGCCTCAGCGTGAGTGCGCTCGGCGTCCCGTACTCGCTGGCCAGCCTCGGCGATCTGGGTCCGACTGTGTGCCGCCGTCGTGGCCCAACGGCGGGCATCGGCCTGGATCGCCGTTCTTCGTCGCTCGACAAGCGCCTGCCCCCGCTCGGCCTCCACGGCAAGATGCTCGGCGTTGACCCTCGCAGCGTCGGCTACATGCTGGTGCTGTCGACTGCTTGCCCCCGAGCGGATGCGCGCGAAAAAGCTACCCTCTGCCAGGCTGTCGAGCTGTGCCTGGGCCAGGTCTGCCTCGTGCCAGGCCGTCAGTGCCTGTCCACTGAGCGCGTCAGCCGCCGCTACCTGGTCGCCGAGCTCGCCCAGCATCTGGTCGATACGTTCGTACACCGCCCGGGAATCCGTCATCCCGTGTGCCTGCTCGCTGGCATCCGTGAGGTCTCGAAGCCGGTCCGCTGCGTCCCGCTGTCGGGTACCGACCACTTCTTGCGCAGTGGTGAGGGCCTGAGCCAGTTCGGCGATGGTGTCCTCTGCGGCAATGAGGTCCACAGCGCTCCGATAGCCTGCCCGATCGAACCCCTCGACCGCCTGGTGGAGCGCGGCGAGTTCACCCTCGCGGTCACGAATCGTCAGGATGGCCTGTTCCAGGAGACGCCTCTTCTCCTCTACTTGGGCGAGCCGACTCCGTACCAGGTGAGGTAGGCAGACGTCCGGATGTTTGAGCACGTCAGGATGGTGAGGCGGGCCTACCCGGAGTAGGTCACCCGGGCGATGTCGACGTTGCCGCACCACACCAAGAAGGGCGTTGTCGACGGCGATGTTGGTCGACGAGACCAGCAGCACCCGTCGGCCATCGGCCAACAGCGTGGAGATCGCTTCGGAAAGTACCCGCGTCTTGCCGGTACCCGGCGGGCCCCAGACAAGGCGTACGCCCGGTGCGAAGCACGACGCGTACGCCTCGTTCTGCCGTGGCGTGAATCCCGCGACCGTGCCTGACACTCGCGGTGCGGGCGCCAGTCGCCCCAGAGCGAGGTCGTGCGCGAGTCCGGCGTCACCCAGGCCGGCGATACCCTCCCGCAACTTGATCACCAGATGAGCCGCCGGCTGCTTGTGCTGCCACAGATAGGCATCGGCAAGGTCGACGAACTCGGCCACTCGGACGCGGAGTAGCGGTCCGTCCAGAACCGATTCCATGACCTGGTACGACGTGCCAGACCCCAGTCCCTCGGGTCCGGCCAACCGGAACGACTCCACGTGGTCGGCATCCGCACGATGATTCCGGAGATCGACCGAGTACCAGCCCCGCTCGCTGCTCGGCCGAGCCCGACCGACACGAACGGGATCTCTCACCCGCGTCCCGGCGCCGCCAGCAGCATTGATCCAAAAGTCCAGAGCGGAACAGACCTCATCGCGCCAGTCCGGCAAGACCGACCCCCATTGCCGCTGAATAGACCGCCTGCGATGTTACCGAACGGAGTCATTCCATTACAGTCTTGACATTGTGCGACTCGACGTAGTGACGCCCAAGAACGCGATGAACCTTCGATGTGATCGCCGTTCGGTCGACGTGCTCGACGCGTGCTCGGCTGTTTCTGGACTCACCGCTCCGACTCGGACCGGCTCGGTTGCGCGGGGCCGAAATCCGGACGGACGCGCTCTAAACGGCACCGACAAGAGTCACAAATACGGACATAGACCATCTTGTAATCGGAAGGTTAGGGGTTCAAGTCCCCTCGTCGGCTCCAAACGATCAAGCTGGCGAACAGCCGAACGCCGGCCACCGCCGCTGGGTCACCACTAAACTGTTTGACAGTTCTGGATCTTGTTGCTCCACCGCTCGAAGCTCGGCCCGCCGCAGCCGGTACGACCTCCGGCGAATCGGGGCGGTCGCTCGACGAGCAGCATCGAATTCCACGGGCATCGGAACTATCCGACAAGGAGTTCGCGGAGATGACGGACAATACCGTGGCCGCTGGCGGCGGGGCGGCAGCAGGCCGACCGGCGTTGACCGGGGTACGCCGTGGCGCGTATGTCGGGTACAAATGGCTGCTGGCGATCTTCCTGCTACTCGGCGTGGTCCAGATCTTCCTGGCCGGCCTCGGCGTCTTCGACCTGAACGGCAGGAAGCTCGGGGCCGAGGGTGAGACCGCGTTCGACCCGCACCGCATGGTCGGGTTCGTGATGGGCGGGCTC
Organism: uncultured Actinomycetota bacterium; assembly: GCA_963850915.1. Classification (GTDB taxonomy): domain Bacteria; phylum Actinomycetota; class Actinomycetes; order Mycobacteriales; family Micromonosporaceae; genus CAVTWH01. The sequence continues at coordinate 588,177 of CAWKND010000010.1, read as the reverse complement.
AGCCTGATCATCCTCATCCTCGCGCTGATCGCCCGGCGCAGCCGGTCGTCCGTTGTCCTGTCCGTAGTGCTGGCCCTGCTGTCCTTCCTGGCTCAGAGCATCCTCGCCGGTCTGGGCGAGGACACCGCGTTCTTCGGCGGCCTACACGCCGTCGATGGGCTCGCGATCCTGGGCATCGCCGGTTACCTCCACGCCGTAGCTCGGAAGGGATGACCCAGCAGCCGAGGGTGATCGAGGAGCTTACTGACAAAGTAGGCGAGAAGCTGGCCGCAAAGTCTGGCGCGCTAGGCAAAGCGCGTTGGTGCTACGGCTGGGGTACCGGGGCGGGGTGTTCGTCGAGGCTTGGCGCGCGCTGACCAGGGATGCTGAGAGGCGCGAGTACGGCCGGTACCGCCTCGTCGGTCGAAGGCACCGCCTCCTCCGCAACCGCCTCGTCCGGTGCGGTGGACATGCGGCGGGCGGCGTACAGGTAGAAGGAGACCATCACCAGCAGGCTCACGGCCGCCCCGACGGTCAGGCCCCAGACGCTGCCGTGCAGCCCGTCCGCGTCGGCACCGATCACCAGGCCGGTGAGGCTGGCGACGGTGTAGATCACGTAGCGGACGAACAGCAGCCGGGCCCGGTGCATCCCGCGCAGCGCCGCCGCGAAGGGCAGCTCCACCAGGTAGATGCCGGCCTGTACGGCTAGCGGCAGGGCCAGTGGAGCGATGTCGGCGAACTTGCTGATGTGCGTCAGTACGTAGCGGGCCAGCGGTACCAGGGTCGCGACCAGGGCCAGTGCCAGCGCGAAGAAGGCGAGTGACAGCTGGCGGATCTGGCGCCGTAGAGCCAGTTCAGCGGCCTGGCCGGCTGCGCCTGTCTGGGTGGCGGCGTCGCCGGCGAGCCGGGAAAGTCTCGGCACGATCAGGCTCTGTACCGCGGTGTTGAAGTTCTGTACCGGCTGGATCAGCGCCGTCTGTCCGCCGCGCAGGCCGGAGAGGTCGGCCTGGGAGAGCCGGCCGCCGACGATGAAACCGACCGCCTGTACCTGGATCTGGCCGATGATCTGGGTCGCGGTGAACCACCCGGACAGGTGCCGGGTCTCGCCCAGCCAGTGCCGTGGATTGCCGCGCCACGGCCAGGCCCGGCTGCGCGCCAGGAACACCAGCGCGCCGGCCAGTGCGCCGAGTCCCCAACACGCCAGGATGGCGCCGGCTGTGCGTACCCCCAGCATGATTAGGATGATCATGGCCGCCGCCTGGCAACTCACCCAGACCAGGTCGATCACCAGGGCTTTGCTCTGTTCCCGGTTGGCCAGGTAGCTGCTGCGTCCGGTGTCGTGCAGCAGCACCGCCGGCAGGAACGGCACCAGCCAGATCAGGTCCTGCAGGTCGATCGGGCCGGTGCGCGGCCGGACCACCCAGACCACAAGCAAGATCAGGGCGGCGGCGGTACCGAGGGTGACAGCAGTAGCCAATCCGTTGCGTACCAACCGCTCCCGGCGCTCCCCGTCCAGCCGGGCGGCCAGCGCGACGAGTACGTCGCCGACGAACGCCCGCCCGAGGGTGAGGACCAGGTAGCCGAGGCCGAGCGAGAGCACCATGCCGCCGGCCCGATCACGGTCCAGCAGCGCCAGGCCGAGGATCGTGGTGGCCGCGTTGGCGCACGCGATCACGGCCTGGTCGGCGAGGCCGGCCGCTACCCGCGGGATACCCCTCGCGCCGATCTTCATTTCGGGCCGGACCGGAGCGCTGCGGCGGCTTCAGGTGCGCGCGAAATTACCAGCGAACGCGCAGCTGGTACCCAGGGGAAGTTGAGGCGCACCCGAGCACATTACAGCGCGTAGACCACCGCTCGGTGCCCCCGAGATGAACCTTTGCGCACACTGAAAACGAGCCGAGCGGCTACCCGGAAACGGCCGATCAGCCGCGCTCCTGGAGGGCCAGCTTGGGGCGCTCGGTGACGAGTACCTCGACCCGGGGATCGTGTACGAAGCGGCGGATCAGTGTCGGATCGTTGACCGTCCAGATCAGTGCCGGGATGCCGGCCCGGGCGACGGTACGCAGCGTGCCCGCGCGTGCCAGCCGGTGGTGCAGGGCCACGGCATCAGCGCCGCAGGCGCGTACCCGCCGGATCGGCCACCACTCCGAGCCGCGTACCCGCAGCAGCTGGGAGAGGGGGATCTCATGTGGCCCCCGGCCCAGTGACAGCGCGGCGCGTACCCCGGCCGCGGCCCGCTTCACCCCGGCCACCACCGCGTCCTCGCCGGTGACCAGGAAACCGTTCGGCCCCAGCACGTCCAGCGCCGCGGTGACCACTTCGGACTCGTAGCCCGGCTCCTTCACGTCGATGTGTGCCTTGGCCCGGCCGGCCAGCAGCTCGAGCATGTCCCGCAGCGTCGGCAGCTCGCCACCGGCCGCCGCCAGCAGTTCGTCCCGGGTCAGCTCGAATGGGCGCAGGCCGGCCGCCTCGGCGCGCTTGTCGTGGTAGACGACCAGGGCGCCGTCACGGGTACGCCGGACGTCGAACTCGACGTAGTCGACGCCGAGCTCCAGTGCCGATTGATAGGCCGCCCAGCTACCGGCCGGGGCGTGTTCGCCGCCGCCCTGGTGTGCCGAGATGGCCACCGTCATGTCAGCCGGTCCGCCCGGCGCTGCGGGCGCGTGATCGGGTGGCGCGTAACCGGCGCAGCCGGCGGACGAGTACCGGGTCGTAGGCGAGTGCCCCGGGATTGTCCAGTAACGCGTTGACCAGCTGGTAGTAGCGTGTTGAGGAGACCTCGAACAGGTCCCGGATGGCTTGCTCCTTCGCGCCGGCGTGCTTCCACCACTGGCGCTCGAAGGCGAGAATCTGGCGTTCCCGGTCGGTGAGCCCGTCCGCTGACCCGGCCTGCGGCCCGGCTGGCGGGCTGTCCGGGTCGGCTGCGACCGGATCACCATCCGTGCGCGGGACGGGCGGACGGCGGAGTGTGCCGACCACATCGGAGTCGACTTCGTCATCGATGTCGGTCAACAGATCGGAGTCTGCGGCGGGCGCTTCGGTGACCGACGCGGTCCGGGGGGCGGGAGGCGTCATAGCGGTTGATCGTACTGAGCCGGTCCGACATTCATGCCTTACTCGCAGCTGAACGGCGTCGGGTCAGCCGAAGGAGAGCCGGCGGGTGCTACGAGTTGGTCACGCTCGTAACGGAGCGGTCACAGGCCATTGATTGTCCGGGCTGGGTTCGTACACTCGCGGTGTAAATAGTTTGCTACTCGACGGTACCTCTCAATGACGAGGCGGTGACTGTGCAGACGACGACCCTCCCCACAGGACTACGCCTGGCCGGCGTGGGCGTCCGCTTCGGCGGGCTGCGGGCACTGGACGACGTCTCGCTGGAGGTACCGCCCGGGCAGGTTGTCGGGGTCATCGGGCCCAACGGCGCCGGCAAGACCACCCTGTTCAACGTCGTCTGCGGCCTGGTCCGCCCCACCCACGGTGCACTGACCTGGGACGGGGCGCCGCTGCGGGCGAAGCCGCACCAGCTGGCCCGGCTCGGCATCGGCCGGACGCTGCAGAGCGTACGGCTCTTCGCCGGGCTCACCGTGCTGGAGAACGTACTGGTGGGGGCGACGGTACGGGCGCGCACCGGCTTCGCCTCGACACTGTTCGCCCTGCCGCGAGCCGACCGGGACGAGCGGCAACTGCGTGCTGAGGCGATGCGCCACCTGGAACAGCTGGGCGTGGCCCGGTACGCCCGGCAGCTCCCGGTCGCCGTCCCGTACGCCGCGCAGAAGCGGGTCGCGCTGGCCCGGGCGCTGATCGCGCGACCCCGGCTGCTACTGCTCGACGAGCCGGCCGCTGGACTTGCCGCCGGTGAGATCGACGAACTCGGCGCGCTGATCCGGCAGCTGCCCGGCGACGCCGACAGCCCGTGCGCGGTGATGCTCGTCGAGCACCATCTCGACCTGGTGATGTCGGTCTGCGACGCGATCACGGTGCTCGACTTCGGCCGGGTCATCGCGCGCGGTACGCCGGCCGAGATCCGGGACTCGGGCGCGGTCACGGCCGCCTACCTGGGTACCGAGAACGGTGCGGAGGAAGCGTCGTGACCACCGAGTCGATGCTCGAAATCGAGGGACTGACCAGCGGGTACGCCGGGGCGCCGGTACTGCGTGAGGTGAGTCTCGCGGTACCCCCCGGCAGCGTGCTCGCCGTCCTAGGCGCCAACGGGGCTGGCAAGACCACGCTGCTGCGTACCCTGTCGGGTCTGCTCCGGCCGTGGGCCGGCAGCATCCGGTTCGCCGGCACCGACATCACCCGGCTGCCCGTGGAGCGCATCGCGCGACTCGGGCTGGCGCACGTACCCGCCGGTGGCGGCGTGATCACCGAGCTGACCGTCGCCGACAACCTGCGCCTCGGCGGGCTGTGGCACCCCGACCGCAGGGCCACCGCACGCGCCGTCGACGAGGTGTACGAGCTGTTCCCGGCTCTGGCCAGCCGGCGTGACCAGGTCGGCCAGCAGCTCTCCGGCGGCGAGCGGCAGATGCTCGCGATCGGCCGGGCACTGGTCTGCCAGCCCCGGATGATGCTGCTCGACGAGCCGTCGCTCGGGCTCGCGCCGCTGGTCACCCGCCAGCTGATGGGGCTGCTGCGCCGGCTGTGTGACGAGCGGGGGCTGACCGTACTGCTGGTCGAGCAGAACGTACGCGCCGCGCTGGCCGTCGCCGACCGGGGCGTGATCGTCGCGCTCGGCCGGATCGCCGCCGAGACCGATTCGGCAGACCTGCTCGGCGACGCCGCGCTACGCCATGCCTACCTGGGCTTCTGAGGCCGCCATGAGTAGAGGAGAGGAGGACGGGTGGACCGGTTTCTCTTCCTGACTGTCGACGGGCTGTCGCACGGGGCGGTGTACGCCGCGTTCGCGCTCGCGCTGGTACTCATCTGGCGGGCCACCCGGGTGGTCAACTTCGCCCAGGGCGCGATGGGCGTGGCCGCCGCCTTCCTGGCCTACAGCGTGACGATGCACACCGGGTCGTACTGGCTCGGGCTGGTGGTGGCGCTGGTGGCCGGGCTGGTTCTCGGGGCGGCGGTGGAGCGGGGGGTGATGCGGTTCGTCACGCATACCGCGCCGTTGACCGCGATCGTGGTGGCGCTCGGACTTGCCCTGGTCATCGAGGCGATCCTCGGGATGATCTACGGGGTCGACAACCGGCCCTTCCCGGTGCCGTTCAGCCGTACGGCGTACACGCTGCACGGGTACCGGCTGTTCAGCCCGTACGACCTGTTCGTCTTCGCCGTCGTCGGGGTACTCCTGCTCCTCCTGGGTCTGCTGTTCACCCGGACGGCGATCGGGCTGAAGATGCGGGCGGCCGCGTTCGCCCCGGAGACCTCGCGGCTGCTGGGCGTGAACGTGGGGCGGGTACTCACGTTCGGTTGGGCGCTCGCCTCGGCGGTGGGCGCGCTGGCCAGCATCCTGATCATCCCGACCGGCTTCCTCAACCCCACCGCGATGGACCTGGTCTTCGTCTCCTGCTTCACGGCCGCCGTCATCGGCGGCCTGGACAGTCCGGTGGGCGCGGTCGTCGGCGGCCTCGGCCTGGGTCTGGTTTTGAGCTATGCCAGTGGGTACCTGGGCAGCTCGGTCACGTCCATCGCCGTCCTCGTGGTGCTCGTGGCGGTGCTGCTGATCCGGCCGGGTGGCCTGTTCGCGGCCACCGAGGGGCGGCGGGCATGACGGGTGCCGATTCCTCGACCGCCACGGCACTCCCGAAACGGCTGCGCCCGGCCAACACCCCGCCCAATCGGCGGGGCCCGACCCTGCTGCGGCACCTGCTGATCGCCGTCGTCCTGGTGATCGCCGTGCTGCTCGGTACCGGCTACCTGGACACCTTCCAGGACTACCAGCTCGCCGTGATCGCCGCGTACCTGTGTGCCGTCGCCGGGCTGACCATGCTCACCGGCCTGTCCGGACAGGTCTCCCTCGGGCACAGCGCGCTGCTGGCGGTCGGGGCCTACACCACGGCGAAGGTACTGGCCTGGTGCTCGGCGCACGACGTGACCACGCAGTGGACGCTGCCCCTCGCGCTGGCCATCGGGGTACTGGTCACCTGCGTTGCCGGCGTGGTGATCGGGCTGGCCGCCGCCCGGCTGCGCGGGCCGTACCTGGCCGGACTCACCCTCGCCATCGTGGTCGCGGTACCCGCCTTCGCCACCCGCTGGCGCGGTTTCCTCGGCGGCGAGCAGGGGCTGCCGGTACCGGTGAACCCGCCGCCGGCCTGGCTGGGCGAGGGCTTTCCGAACGAACAGTGGCAGGCCTACTACGCCACCATCGCCGCCGCGCTCGTACTGTTCTTCCTGGCCAACCTGGTACGCGGCCGGGTCGGGCGGACGCTGCGGGCGGTACGCGACGACGAGGTGGCCGCGCAACTGGCCGGCGTACACGTGGCCCGTACCCAGGTAATGGCCTTCGTGGTGAGTGCCGCGTGTGCCGGACTCGGCGGCGGCGTCTTCGCCGCGATCAACCAGGCCGTCTCGCCGGACAGCTTCTCCCTCACGCTCTCCCTCTACCTGCTGCTCGCCATCGTGCTGGGCGGGCTGGGCAGCCTGATCGGGGCGGTCTGGGGCGCCGCGGCGATCGTCATCCTGCCGTACCTCACCAACCAGCTCACCCAGCAGCTGTCGCTGTCCCCGGCGGTCGCCGTGAAGCTGAAGGACAACCTGCCGCTGGCCATCTTCGGCACCGCCCTGATCGTGATCGCGATCGGCGCCCCCGGCGGCATCCAGGGTCTGCTGCGCCGTGCCTGGCAACTGCTGCGCCGCCGGCGCGCGAGCACGCCACCACCCGCACCGTCCAGCCCCACCGCCGCGACGCGGCGGAACGACGCAACACCCGCGGAACAGTCGCCGCGGGACGCAGTACCCCCGGTGGCGTCCGCGCCGCCGGCAAATCCCGAAGTCACCGGCTGACCCCGGCCGGGCGCTCCCCGGCCGAGGTCACCCATCGAAAGGTCGGTGTCCCAGATGAAAATGAACACAACCCGAGCTATCGCAGTACTGGCCGGCGCGCTCCTGGTCGTCAGCGTCGGCGCCTGTACCAAGAGCAAGTCCGGCGGGGGCGCCGCGGCCGAGGTACCGGGCGTCACCGCCACCACCGTCACCGTGGGCACGCACCAGCCGTTGAGTGGACCGGCCGCCCCCGGCTACTCGAAGATCTCGGCCGCCACCAAGGCGTACTTCGACTACGTCAACGCCAACGGCAAGGTGAACGGGCGCACCATCACCTACAAGATCGACGACGACACGTACAACCCGGCGACCACCCAGACGGTGGTACGCCAGTTGGTGCTGCAGGACAAGGTGTTCGCCATCCTGAACGGGCTGGGTACGCCGACCCACACCGGCGTGCTGGACTTCCTGAAGACCAACGGGGTACCCGACCTGTTCGTCGCCTCCGGCAGCCGTAGTTGGAACCAGCCGGAGAAGTACCCGGACACCTTCGGGTACCAGCCCGACTACACGGTGGAAGGCAAGATCCTCGGTAGCTACCTGAAGACCAACTTCGCCGGCAAGAAGATCTGCGCGTTCGGGCAGGACGACGACTTCGGTACCGACGAACTCGCCGGCCTGAAGATCGCGCTCGGCGACAGCGGGATCACCAACTCGCAGACGTACACGGTGACCAACCAGAACGTGGCACCGCAGATGGGCGCGTTGAAGGCGGCCGGCTGCGAGGTAGTGGTGAGCGCGACCGTACCCGGCTTCACCGCGCTGGCCCTCGGGACAGCCGCGCAGCTGGGCTTCAAGGCGCAGTGGGTGGTCTCCAACGTGGGCGCCGACTACGCCACCGTCGCCGGGCTGCTCACCGCCAAGGGCGCCCCGCTGCTGGAGGGCGTGATCAGCGACAACTACCTGCCCAACGCCGGTGACGACAGCGACCCGTGGATCACCCTGTTCAAGAAGATCAACGCGCAGTACAACGGCAACGCGCCGTGGGACGGCAACGTGATCTACGGGATGGCCGTCGGGTACACCTTCGTACAGGCACTGTTGGCGGCCGGGAAGAACCCGACCCGCGCCTCGATCCTGGCGGCTGTGGAGAAGGGCGGCTTCACCGGCCCGGGGATCACCCCGTTCGCGTTCTCCAAGACCAACCACTCCGGCTACACCGGGGTACGCCTGGTCAAGGTGAGCGGTGGCGTCGGTACCTACTTCGGCCCGACGTACACCACGGACAGCGGTACCGGCCCGGTCACCGAGTACTCCGGGGCGGCTGCCGCTCCGCCGGCCAACGGGATCCCGACCAGCTGATCCCGTCGACATCACGGCATACCGGCCGGGCACAATTGCCCGGCCGGTACGGTCGGCGCGCGGAGCGGGAGGCAGGCGATGACTGAGGAAGTACGGGTCGACGGGCGTACCGCCCGCACCCAGCGCACCCGCGCGGCGATCGTGGAGGCCCACCTGAACCTGCTGATCGCCGGCGATCTGCGGCCGACCGGCGAGCGGATCGCCGAGGCGGCCGGGGTGTCCCTACGCACCCTGTGGACCAGTTTCAAAGACCTGGAGACGCTCTTCGCGGCCACCGGCGAACGGATGTTCGCGATGATGCGTGCCGACCGGGTGACCATCCCCGTCGACCTGCCGCTTGCCGAACGGGTGGACCGGTACTGCCAGCAGCGGGTACGCGAGTTGGAGATCCTGGCCCCGGCCGGCCGGGCGGCGGTACTGCGGGAGCCGTTCTCCGCCCAGCTGCGCCGCAACCGCAGCATCGAACTGGACCGGGTGCAGGCCGACGTGGCCGAGCTGTTCGCCGCCGAGATCGCGGCGGCCGGCCCGGGTGGCGACGAGCTGACCCGGGCGCTGGTGGCCAACTCGACCTTCGCCGTCTGGGTGGTGCTCCGCGACCAGCTGGGGCTGGACCTGGCGGCCGCGGCGGGGGTACAGCGGCGCAGCATCCGCGCACTGCTCGGCCTCGGGCCGAGCTGAGCCGGCTAGACCCGGACGACCGTCACCCCGGCCTGCTCGAACTCGGCCACCTGCTCGGCGGTCGCCAGCGCGTCGGTGACCAGGGTGTTCACCCGCTCGATCGGGCAGATCCGGGCGAAGGCGTGCCCACCGAGCTTGGACGAGTCGGCGATGATCACCACTCGCTTGGCCCGGGCGACCATCAGCGCGTTCATTGCCGCCTCGCCCTCGTGGTGGGCTGCGGCGCCCAGGGTCACATCGATGGCGTCCGCGCCGAGCAGGGCGAAGTCCAGGGTCACCTCGCGCAGGATGCCGCCGGCCAGCGGGCCGACCAGCTCGAACGACTGCGGGCGTACCACGCCGCCGGTCACCACGATCTTCATCCGCGAGCGCACCAGCAGTTCGTTGGCGATGTTCAGCGCGTTGGTGACCACGGTGAGCTGGGCGCCGTCCGGCGTGGAGCCCAGATCCGGGCGGACGGCCAGCGCCCGGGCGACCTCGGTGGTGGTGGTACCCCCGTTGATCGCCACCACCATGCCGGGGGAGACCAGGGCGGCGGCGGCTGTCCCGATGCGCTGCTTCTCGGCCGAGTGCTTGGCCGTCTTGTACCGCAGCGGCAGGTCGTACGACACGCCGTTGGCGACCGCGCCGCCCCGGGTACGGGTGATCATCTGCTGCTGGCCGAGCTGGTCGAAGTCGCGCCGGATGGTCGCCTGGGAGACGCCCAGCCGGTCGGCGGCGTCCTCCACGCTGACCCGGCCGCTGTCGGTGAGCAACTCCAGGAGCGCGTTCCAGCGCGCGTACCGGTCCACCGCGGCGCTCCTTCCGGACGAGGGTTGTGTGCGAAATCTGCGACTCGTGTGCACAATCATGCGCGAAAGGCGGACCATACGTCGAGTACGCTGCGCGAAAATAGCGGGCGGCCCCGCTGGCGGGGGACGCCCGGTGCACTGCAGAATGGTGCGCGAAACAAGCGGGTAACGAGCCACAACACGCAGCCCGCCACGCACAGAACCTGGGGAGCACGACCGTGAACCACGTTGTCGCGGAGATCGCCAGCCAGCCGGAATGCTGGTCACGGGCGGTCGCGCTGGCGCCCCGGGTGGCATACGCACTGCCGCAGCGGGGCGAGCGGGTGGCCGTGGTCGGCTGCGGTACCTCCTGGTTCATGGCGAGCAGCTACGCCGCCCTGCGGGAGGCTGCCGGGTATGGCGAGACGGATGCGTACCCAGCCTCGGAGTACCCGACCGGCCGGCACTACGACCGGGTACTCGCGATCAGCCGCTCCGGGTACACCACCGAGGTCGTCGAACTGCTCCGGGCTCTGCGGGTACCCACGACTGTGCTGGTCGCCGACGGCACCAGCCCGGCCGCGCAGGTCGCCAACCACGCGGTCGCGCTGCCCTTCGCCGACGAGCGCGCGGTCGTGCAGACCCGCTTCCCGACCACCGCGCTGGCGCTGCTCCGGGCCCACCTGGGCGAGGCGCTCGGTCCGGTGATCTCGGACGCCGAGGTGGCCGTCCGGGCCCCGCTGCCCCTCGCGCCCGGCACCGTCGAGCAGATCAGCTTCCTCGGCCGCGGCTGGACCCTGGGCATCGCGCACGAGGCGGCGCTGAAGTGCCGGGAGGCGGCCGGGCTCTGGACCGAGGCGTACCCCTCGATGGACTACCGGCACGGCCCGATCTCGATCGCCACCGCGCGGCGCGGGGTGTGGGCATTCGGCGAGATCCCGGACGGGCTCGCCGAGGATGTCGAGGCGACCCGCGCGGCGTTCGTGCACAGCCGGTACAACCCGGACGGGCGGGTGGCCCTCGATCCGCTCGCCGACCTGATCCTGGCGCAGCGCTTCGCCGTCGCGCTGGCCCGCCGGCACGGTCTGGACCCGGACCAGCCGCGCCACCTGAGCCGATCGGTGATCCTGGCATGAGTGCCGCTCCGGCCGCCGCCGGCGAGGTTGTCGTCGCCATAGACCTCGGCGGTACCGGCATGAAGTGCGCGCTGATCGACACCGACGGCGCGATCGTGCACACCGAACGGCACGCCACCGGTGCCGAGCGCGGGCCGGAAGCCGTGGTCGAGACGCTGCTCGGCGTCGCCGAGGGGCTGGCCGGCAAGGCACGCGCCGACGGTCTGGCGCCGCGCGCGGTCGGCCTGGTCGTCCCGGGCGTGGTGGACGAGGCCAGCGGCGTCGCCGTCTGGTCGGCGAACGTGGGCTTCCGGGACACCCCGGTCGGCCCCGTGTTGAGCGAACGGCTCGGCCTACCGGTCGCGCTCGGCCACGACGTGCGCGCCGGCGGGCTCGCCGAGGCACGGCTCGGCGGCGGTCGCGGCCGGCGATACGTCTTCTTCATTGCCATCGGTACCGGCATCGCCGGCGCACACGTCGTCGACGGTCGTACCTTCGCCGGGGCACACGGGGCAGCCGGCGAGATCGGTCACGTGGTGGTACGCCCCGGCGGTGCGCTCTGTGGCTGCGGAGCCAGTGGACACCTGGAGGCCGAGGTGTCCGCGCGCGCGGTCGGGCGCCGGTACTCCGCGCGTTCCGGGGTTTCGACGACGGCTCGGGAAGTGTTCGAGCGGGCGAGCGCCGGTGAGGAGCTGGCTCGCGAAGTGTGGGCCGAGTGCGTGGACGTACTCGCCGACGGCCTGCTGATCGGCGTCACCATGTTCGACCCCGAGGTGATCGTGGTCGGCGGCGGCCTGGCCGAGGCCGGCGACACCCTGCTCGCCCCGTTGTCCGCCGCGCTCGCCGGGAAGGTGACCTTCCAGCGGCTGCCCGAGGTGAACCGGGCGGCGCTCGGCGACGAGGCCGGCTGCCTGGGCGCCGGCCAACTCGCCCTGGACCTGGTCGCCGCCCGGTCCGCGCCGTGATCCCCGCCGGCGCCGGCCGGTGGGTCGGCATGTGGGTCGGCCCGTGGGTGGGCCCGTGGCCGTGGCGGCCCGCAGTCATCAATGAACTTTCGGGACAAGTGGAAGTGGTGCGCGGATGAGGGTTGCCGGGCAGATCATCACGCCGGACGGCGTGGTCGAGGGCTGGGTCGAGGTCGCCGGTGACCGGATCGCCGCGGTGACACCGGATCCGTCGCTGCACAGCGGGCACTGGATCGTCCCCGGCTTCGTGGACATCCACGTGCACGGCGGCGGTGGACACTCGTTCACCACCGGCGACGCCGACTCCGCCCGGGCGGCGGCCGCGTTCCATCTGCGCCACGGCACCACCACCCTGCTGGCCAGCCTGGTCTCCTCGCCGTACGAGTTGATGCTGGCCAGTACCCACGCCTTCGGTCCACTGGTCGAGGACGGCACCCTGGGCGGCATCCACTTCGAGGGGCCGTACCTGTCGCACGCCCGCTGCGGCGCACAGAACCCGGCCTACCTGCGAGACCCGTCGATCAGCGAACTCGAGGGGCTGATCGACGCCGGGGACGGCGTGGTCAGCATGATGACCATCGCACCGGAGCTGCCGGGTGCGCTGGAAGCGATCGGGCTCCTGGCCGCGCACGGGGTACTCGCCGCGATCGGGCACACCGACGCCAGCTACGAGCAGGCGCTCGCCGGCATCGAGGCGGGCGCGAGCGTGGGTACCCACGTCTTCAACGGCATGGCCCCGCCGCACCACCGCCACCCGGGTACGGTCTTCGCCCTGCTCGGCTCCGACGAGGTGATCTGCGAACTGGTCGCCGACGGGGTACACCTGCACGACGGCACCCTGCACTTCGCCGCCACGGCCACCGGCCCGGCCCGCGCGGCACTGGTCACCGACGCGATCGACGCCACCGGCATGGCGCCCGGCCGGTACTCCCTGGGCGGCCAGGACGTCGAGGTCGCCGACGGGGTGGCCCGGCTGGCCAGCGGAACCATCGCCGGCAGCACGCTCACCATGGACGCGGCACTCCGCCAGGCGGTCGGGGCGGGAATCCCGCTGGTCGACGCCGTGACGATGGCGAGTGGTACGCCCGCCCGCGCACTGCGCCGGGACGACATCGGTGCCCTGGAGCCCGGTAGGCGCGCCGATCTGGTCGAGCTCGACGAGGACCTGCAGGTGGTACGCGTCATGCGCGCCGGCACCTGGATCGACGCCGGCGACGAGTAGCCCATATCAATCGAGGTCGAGCAGTTTGGCCGCCGCGCTCGGATCCATGATGTTCGACCATGCCTGTTCGTTGCCGAGTAACGGGCGGTCGGGCATCGCGACTTCGGGATACCAGCCGCTGGGGTCACAGCCGGGCACGATCTCCAGGACGACTGCTGTCACGTCCAGGGGTACCGATCCGCTGATCCGGATGGCGACGTAGGTCTCGTGTCCGTCGTCGGCGCGCACCTGGGCGCCGAGGGTCAGCGCTGGCAACGTGGTCGTATGCTCGCGCCCGTCTCGCAGGCTCGCTCGGATAAGGTCCGGGACAGCCCGCTCCAGTGCCCGGACGAACCTCGCGGTGGCTTCGAGTTTGTAGCGTTGACGGTCGGTCGCGCGCGGGAGGAGATGCGCTGTGGAGGTTTCGGTGGTCAGCGCTCGGGCATTGACGGCGTTGTAGAGCGCCCTTGCCTGCCGTCCATCCGCTGCGAGCGCGGAATAGAAGTCGTCGGCGCTGCCGGCCTCGCGCACCCCGGCGGCCAACAACCACGGCAGGTGCTCACCCATCCAGATGGCGCCGCGCCAGCGCTGCACCTTTGCCTTGAACAGCACCCGGTCATCGATCGCGGCGATCCGTTCGCGGCTCCCGGCGGGATCGGCGAACTGTTGCCTGGCCTTGTTCAGCAGCGGATGATCCACCGCATCCAGCGGCTCGGTCAAACGCGGTATCGGGAGCTTCAGCTCCTCCTGAAGGCACCGCAGCGTCGGGCGCAACAGCTCCATCGTCGGCGCTACTCGTCAACGCCGCCGAGCAGGTCGATCTCCTCTGGGGGCAGGCCGGACAGCAGCGCGATGCGCGCCGTTGTCGTGCCGTCCAGTACCCGCATCGCTTCGCCCATCCGTCGACGAATGTCGTCGCGATGCGCCGCGATGTAGTCGCGGACGGCCTCGGCGACCAGATCCTTCTTTGCCAGTCCAAGGAAGTGGGCGCCCTGTGAGATGAGTTCGTCAACGTCCGGGTCGACCTTCGAGCGGAGCTTGCCGCCTCGGTGTCAGCTGCTCGGCCATGCTCGCCACTCCTCCTTGCGCACCCTGGGTACCTTGGTACCTCACGGTACCACCGCTGGCAGCTCGGCGGGGTTATGGGGTGGCGTCTTCGCGAGTTCGGGGGGCGGTCTTCCGGTGGGGGAGGTGGAGGGTGTCCCAGGGGACTCGGTGCAGTAGGCGGTCGAGGAACAGGCCCAGGGCGATACCGGCGAGCGTGTCGGTGAACCAGTGGAAGCTCAGGTAGACCGTGGTGACCGAGAGGATCGCGGGTGGCCCGATGCGAAGTACCCGGCGCCAGACCAGCGGTACCCACGGGGAGATCAGGACGACGAGTACGCCGTACCAGATGATCGAGTTGGCCAGGTGGCCCGAGGGGTACTCCAGGCCGCCGGAGCCGAAGCGCTCCGGGTGCGGTACGTCGGCGTGCGGGCCGGCCCGATCGGTCCACACCTTCAGCGGGCCGACCGTGAAGTAGGTCAGTACGAACGCGCACGCCACCAGCAGTACCGGCCACCACCGGCGCAAGCCCGCCGCCGGCGTGCGTGGCTCAGCGGCGCGCGAGTCGAGGCCCAGCCAGGGGCGTTCCCGGGCGCGCAGCAGCGCCAGGCCGAGGCAGATCACCGCCAGTGGGGTGCCCTGGCCGACGAGGTTGCCGATCCGGGCGCCCCAGTAGAGCGGCGTCGGGCGATGAGCGTCACACCAGTCGCGTACGGCGGTGTCCACGCCGAGCAGCCGGTCGTGCCAGAGCACCAGCGTGAGTACCACGAAGCCGCCCACGAGCAGCGCGTCGAACCACCAGCCGGCCGGCCGTACCCTGCGCACCCGCAACCCCCCGACACCGATAGCCGATAGGCCACCCTACCGTCGGCGAGTTTTTGAAAACCGGCCTGCCATGCTGGACGGCGTGCGCATCACCTCCGCCTTCTTCGACCCGGCGCTGCTGGACCTGCCCTGGAGTACCCCGCTCGAGGAGTGGCCGGCCGACCGGCTGGTCGCGCTGCCGCAGGGCATCTCCCGGCACGTCGTCCGGTTCGTACGCTTCGGTGGCACGGTGTACGCCGTCAAGGAGACCGTCGAGCGGATCGCGCAGAAGGAGTACGACCTGCTCCGCCAGTTGGAGCGGATCGGCGCGCCGAGCGTGGAGGCGGTGGCGATCATCGCCGACCGGTTGGCCGAGGACGGCGAGCAGTTGGCGCCTGCCCTGGTCACGAGGCACCTGCAGTTTTCCCTGCCGTACCGTGCGCTGTTCTCCCACACCCTCCGCCCGGAGACGATGAACCGGCTGCTCGACGCGCTCGCCGCGCTGCTGGTACGGATGCATCTCACCGGATTTTTCTGGGGTGACGTGTCGCTCTCCAACACGCTGTTCCGGCGCGATGCCGGCGCGTTCGCGGCGTACCTGGTCGACGCCGAGACCGGGGCGATCTACCCGAGCCTCTCCAACGGCCAGCGCGGCGAGGACCTGGAGATCGCCCGGGTGAACATCTTCGGCGAGATGCTCGACCTGGAGGCGGCCGGCCAACTGCACGCCGACATCGACCCGGAGGCGGTCAGTGAGGACGTGGTACGCCGCTACGAGTCGCTGTGGCACGAGATCACCTACGAGCAGGAGCTGGCCACCGCGGACGTACGCCACCACGTGCAGAAGCGCATCCGGCGGCTGAACGAACTCGGCTTCGACGTCGAGGAGCTGCAGATGTCGACCAACCACAACGGCTACCGGGTACGGCCCAAGGTGGTCGACGCCGGCCACCACACCCGTCGGCTGATGCGCCTCACCGGGCTGGACGCGGAGGAGAACCAGGCCCGCGCGCTCCTCAACGACCTGGACACCTACCGGGCGGAGAGCGACCTGGACGACGAGCAGCAGGCCGCGCACCGCTGGCTGACCGAGGTGTTCGAGCCGGTGGTCCGCGCCGTCCCGGCCAACCTGCGCGGCAAGCTGGAGCCGACCGAGCTGTTCGCCCAGATCATGGAGCACCGCTGGTACCTGTCGGAGGAGGCCGGCCGCGATGTCGGACTGGCCCCGGCGGTCCAGTCCTACCTGGCGAACGTCTTGGCGCACCGCCCGGACGAGCAGGCCATCCTCGGCTACGCCCTGGACGGCGCCCCCGCCGAGTAACGGGGGCTCAGTTGGGGCCGGGGGCGACCGGCTCGGGGAGGCCGTCGAGCATCCGGCCGAGGCCGACCCGGGTGGCCACCACGATCAGCCGCTGCCCCGGTACCAGCTCGGTCTGCGGTCCCGGCCGGCTGCCCCCGTCCACCGAGACCACCCGTACCCCGCCGCCCCGCTCCACCTGCGCCAGCGACTGCCCGGCCAGCGGCGAACCCTCGTCGACCGGTACGTCGGCGAGCAGGAGTACCCGGCGCTTGACCGGGATCGTCCCGATCACCTCCCGCTCCAGCATCGCCGTGGCGAACGCGGGCGCGGCCAGGAACGACACGCTCTTGGAGGTCATCCGGCCGAAGGCGCGCTGTACCCGGTCGGCCAGGTCGCCGTCGAACAGCCGCAGCACCACCTGCGCGTCCGGGTTCAGTGCCCGGGTCTGCAGCCCGGCCTCCAGGTTGGTCACGTCGTCGGTGGAGAGCGCCACCAGCGCCCGGGCCGACTGCAGGGACGCCTCGCGGAGCGTCTCCTCCCGGCTGGCGTCGCCCAAGACCAGCGGGATGCCCATCTCCCGGGCCAGCTGTACGCCGCGCGCGTCGCCGGCGCGGTCGATCGCGACCACGTCCACGCCGAGCGTGTTCAGGTGCTGGATCACCCGGGTACCAACGTTTCCGAGGCCGATGACGACCACGTGGTCGCGGATCGGTCCGCGCAGCCGGCCGGTCTCCAGCGCCAGTCGGGCGTTCACCACCGCCTCGACCACGGCCGCCGTGATCACCGGGACCATCGCGATCCCGGCCAGCGCCAGCGCCGCCTGCACGACCTGTACCCCGCCGGAGAGCGTTGTGTCCGCGTTGGCGCCGCTGACCACGGACAGGATCGTGGTGTACGCCGCCTCCCAGACACTCAGCCGCTCCAGCCAGGCGAGCAGCAGGGTACCGACGATGAGGACGGAGATCAGCGCGATCAGGGCGATGCGGAGGGTACGCGAGGCGCTGGCACCGAAGATCCGGCTGGGCGCGAGGCGGTTGGCGAGGGTACGCAGCCGCTGGGTCAGGGTCGGCTGGCGGATCACCGGTACCCGCCGGACCGGTACCGTGACGCCGATCGCCGAGCTCTCCTCCAGCGCGGCGGCGTGTACCCGTGCCCCGGTGGCGATCGCCAGTACCAGGTCGCAGCGCTCCTCGTCCGCCGGGAGCAGTACCGGATCGGTACCGTCGGAGGTGTCCGCCAGCCCGCAGACCAGCTGCTCGGGGGCGACCTCGGAGCGCCGGGCGACGTAGAGCGTGTGACTGGGCAGGCGTACGTAGCTCGGCGCCACCTCACCCAGTGCCGAGGCGACGAACGCGGGCGCCGCGATGGACGCGTCGGAGAGCACCTGGCAGTGGCGCAGCAGCCGGCGGATGGCGTACCCGAAGCTGGTGTTGAACATCCGCAGTACCAGCCGCAGCTCGGGGTTGAGCTCCTGGGCCTGCAGCGCGGCGTGCAGGTTGCCCACGTCGTCCTGGCGGACCAGCGCCATCGCCTCGGCCGTACCCACCTTCGCCGCGCGTGAACGCCTCGGCGTCCAGCCGCTCCGCCTCGACCACCTTGACCCCGTCGAGCGCCGCGATCTGTGGCCCGTGGTTGGTCTTCTTCGACTTCATGATCACCGTGACCGGCCGGTGGTAGCGCACCGTCAGCTCCTCCACCAGCCGGTGCGCGAGCGGATCGTCGCCGCAGACGATGAAGTGCCGGCGCGTCGGCTCGCCGGGCGCGGCCCGCTGCTCGAACAGCCGGTTCTGCAGCCGCCGCGTTGCGTCGGCGACCAACTGCGTGTCGAACCGCCGGCGCGGAGGTCGGCCGGCGCCGGGCGCGGCGACGCGCCGGTCGCGCGGCGCCGTGTTCGGTGGCGCCGGATCCGACGCCGGTTGATCGCGCGGCGGCCCGGTTGGGGGCGCCCGGTCCGGCGGCGTCGAAGAAGGAGGGGAGGCATCGGCCACGCCACGGATAGTAGGTCGCCGGTGCTCGTCGGTGACACTGCCGGTGCCTCTGCCGGTCGGGCCGGTGCAGGCCGTAGCCTGGTTGCTGAAGCCATCCACCCAAACCGATCTCGCCCCCGGTACCTGTCGCAGCCGCTCGCCGCCAGCCGGGGTGGACCGCCGTTTGCCGCTCCGTCCGACGCACCCGAGCCAAGGGGAAGTTCGTGCGCGACATCGCTGTCTTCACTGGCAGTGCCCATCCTGACCTGGCCGCCGAGATCTGTGCCCACCTGGGCGAGGAGCTGCTGCCGACCGGCATCCAGCGCTTCGCCAACGACTGCCTGGAGGTCCAGCTCCAGGCCAACTGCCGGGAACGCGACGTGTTCCTGATCCAGCCGCTCGTCCCGCCCGTGCAGGAGCACCTGGTCGAGCTGCTGCTCATGCTCGACGCGGCGCGGGGCGCCTCGGCCGGGCGGACCACGGTGGTGATGCCGCACTACGCGTACGCGCGCTCCGACAAGAAGGACGGGCCGCGCATCTCCATCGGCGCCCGACTCGTGGCTGACCTTCTCAAAGCCGCAGGCGCCGATCGGGTACTCACGATGACGCTGCACTCGCCGCAGGTACACGGGTTCTTCAGCGTGCCGGTGGACCATCTGCACGCACTGCACGAGTTGGCGGCGCACTTCACCGGGTACGACCTGAGCAACGCGGTTGTTGTCTCGCCGGACCTGGGCAACGCCAAGAGCGCCGCGGCGTTCGCCCGGATGCTCGGGGTACCGGTGGCAGCCGGGGCGAAGCAGCGCTTCAACGACGACAAGGTCACCATCTCGGCGGTCATCGGTGATGTCGAGGGGCGGGACGTGATCGTGCTGGACGACGAGATCGCCGCCGGCTCGACCGTGCTGGAGCTGCTGGAGCGGCTGCGCGAACGGGGCGTCGCCTCCACCCGGGTGGCCTGCACGCACGGCCTGTTCGCCGGGAACGCGCTGGAGCGGCTGGCCGCCCAGCCGGATGTGGCGGAGATCGTCTGTACCAACACGGTGCCGATCCCGGCGCACAAGCGGGTACCCAAGCTGCAGGTGCTCTCCATCGCGCCGGCACTGGCCGAGGCGATCCGACGTATCCACAACGGTGAATCGGTCAGCGCGCTGTTCCACCCGACTTCCGTGGTCGCCGACGGGTTCTAGAAAAAGACTTGTCGGTCGGCCGCTGCCCTCATAGGGTTGGCGGTACACGTGAAGGGAGGTGGTCCAAGGTTGTATACGCACTGGACTCGTGAGGTGGCTACCAGCTAGCCCGTCCTCCTGGCTCTCGTTCGAACGCGACCACGCGGACAGTGGCACGGCGAAAACCAGGTAGCTTCCCGACCCCCGGGGCCCGGCATTGGTCCGGCCGGCCCGCGCACGTCACCGACGGCGCGGAACCCCGGGGGTCGTCACATATCCACCCCAGCGCGCCCGATCGGGCGCGCTGTCGCTTTCCCGGTCGCCGCCGCCGCGATGTGCGGGCGGCGTGGCCGGGTGGGTGGCGGGACATGATCGCCGTTAGATGTCCGGAAGTGCAGTCACACTGCATTTCCGGACATCTCGCCCCGATCTTGGAGCGAGGCCCACGCCGAGTCAGCCGGCCGAGTGGCGCTCGGCGTACGACTCCAGGGCCGCCACCTGCGCCTCGTCCAGGGACGGGCGTACCCGCTTGCGGGCCACGGCGACGTGCTCGGCGGTCACGGTGGCCGCGTCCAGTGACTCGCGCATCGCGGCGAGCGCCGCCTCGCGTACCAGCGCCGCACAGTCAGCCGCCGAGAACCCGTCCAGCTCGG
The DNA here is from genome assembly GCA_963850915.1 of uncultured Actinomycetota bacterium. GTDB lineage: Bacteria > Actinomycetota > Actinomycetes > Mycobacteriales > Micromonosporaceae > CAVTWH01. The sequence goes on along the minus strand of CAWKND010000010.1, from coordinate 568,243 downwards.
CGCCGAGTGCCCCCAGGTCGACGTCCGGAGCCAGCGGCACGCTGCGCCCCGAGGCGCGGAGGATCTCGGCACGGGCAGCCGCGTCGGGCGGGGGTACGTACACCAGGCGCTCCAGCCGGCCGGGGCGCAGCAGCGCCGGGTCGACCAGGTCGGGGCGGTTGGTGGCGCCGATGACGACCACGTTCCGGAGCGACTCGACCCCGTCCAACTCGGTCAGCAGCGCGGCGACCACCCGGTCGGTGGTACCCCCGTCGGAGGCCTGTCCGCGTACCGGGGCGAGCGCGTCGACCTCGTCCAGGAAGATCAGCGTCGGCGCCGCCTCGCGCGCCCGGCGGAACAGCTCGCGCACCGCCCGTTCACTGTCGCCGACCCACTTGGAGAGCAGCTCGGCGCCCTTGACGGAGAGCACGTTCGCCTTGCCGGTACCGGCGATGGCCTTGACCAGGTAGGTCTTCCCGCAGCCGGGCGGGCCGTAGAGCAGTACCCCGCGCGGCGGCTGCACGCCCAGCCGGGCGAATGTGTCGGGGTAGGTGAGCGGCCACAGCACCGACTCGGTGAGTACCTCCTTCACCGCCACCATGTCGCCGACGTCGTCCAGGGTGACCGTCGCGATGTCCAGCGCCGAGTCGCCCATCGCGGTGGGGCGCACCACTTCCAGCGCCGCGGTGAAGTCGACGGCGGCCACTTCGGGCGTTGCCGAGCCGCTCTTCTGCCGCAGCGCCGCGCGCACCCCGGCCTCGCGGACCAGCGCGGCCAGGTCGGCGGCGACAAATCCGGGGGTACGCCCGGCCACCTCGTCCAGCCGTACGTCCGCGCCCAGCGGCATCCGGCGGGTCAGCACGCCCAACTGTTCCCGGCGCAGCCCCGCATCGGGCAGGGGTACGGCCAGCTCGTGGTCGAGCAGCCCGGGGGCGCGCAGCGCCGGGTCGACCGACTCGGGCCGGCTGGTGGTGCACACCACGGCTGTACCGGCCTGGAGCGCGGCGCCCAGCAGTTGGCGGAACACGGTGGCCTTCGGGCCGGGCGCGCCCTCCCGGGGCAGCAGCGCCTCGACGTCGGCCACGATCACCACGCCCGGGCGGTGGATACGCGCATCCGCGAAGGCCCGGCGCAGTCGCTCGGCCCCGTCGGTGTTGGTCAGCGTGGCGATCTCGGGTGCCCACACGGTCACCACCTCGGCCTGTACCTCGGCAGCCACCGCCCGTACCAGCGTCGACTTGCCCGAGCCGGCCGGCCCGGTGAGCAGTACCCCCAGGGTGACCGTTGTCCCCAACCGGCCGAGTACCTCCCCGTGGTGGAAGCCCAGGTCGAACAGCTCGATCAGCTCCTGCCCCTGGCTACGCAGCCCGGGCAGGTCGGCGATGGTCGGTACCGGCTCAGCCGGGGCATCCGTGGTCGGGGCGGCCGTGCCGACGGGCTCGCCCGGTGCGTGGGTGACCTCCCCGTCCCGCCACCCGACCACCGTGTCCATCGTGACGAGTACCGCCTCGGCCGGCTCGGCGTCGGTCACGGTCAACAGCGCCGTCGTCCACGCGTACCCCACCGTGTTGGCCAGGCTGTGCCGGGCCGCCGCCATCAGCGGCCGGCTCGCCGTGTCCGGCAGCACGTCCTGGGGCAGCAGCGAGACGTTGTCCTCCCGGCTGACCACCTTGCCGAGCAGCGCAAGCCGCAGCATTTCGGGGCTGACCACGGCCTGGATCTCGGCCGGCGCGGCCAGGCTGACCCGCAGCGCCGGGCGGACCGGGGCCGGCGTGACGGTCACCTGGCCGCCCTCGCGCAGGCCGAGGTTGCCCAGCAGCAGGTCATCGGCGTAGAGCAGGGCCCGGCTCGCGGTCGGGTCGGCGAGCGCCGCGATCCCGGCGGTGGTGCGCCGCCCGGTCAGGCGTACCGGGTCGCCCGGGTGCAGGCCGAGCGCGGTGAGTACCTCCGGGTGCAGCCGGACGATGCCGCGCCGGGCGTCCAGCGCCGCCGGGCGCAGGCTCGCGGTAAGCGTCAGGGACGGGCTCGGCGCATCGGTCACCAGGCGAGCCTATCGGCCGGGTACCAGCGCCCCGTGCCCCGAAGCTGTGTGGCGGGTGAGTCCCCCGACCAGATCCGCGCCGGCGCGACGTAGCGTTTGCCGCATGCCATCTGGACTGGGTACCCGGATCCGCCGAGCCGTACCGAGGCTGAGCCGTCGCCGGGTGATCGCCGGGAGCGTGGTGCTGGTGCTGGTCGTCGCACTGGTCGGCTGGGCGGCCTGGCCGTCCAGCAAGTCCTACACGACCAGCGACGCGATGCTCACCGTGCACACCGGCCCGGACAGCTCCACCACGGTGAGCCTGGACACCCGGTACTACCGGCCGAAGTCGGCGACGGCCGGGCACAAGGTGGCGGCGGTACTGCTGGCGCACGGGTTCGGCGGCGACAAGTTCAGTGTTGCCAAGGACGCCGAGGATCTGGCCGGGCTCGGCTACGCGGTACTCACCTGGACGGCGCAGGGCTTCGGCGCGTCCAGTGGCGAGATCCACCTGGACAGCCCGGACTGGGAGGTCAAGGACGCCTCGCAACTGCTGGACTGGCTGGCCGCCCGGCCGGAGGTACGCACGGACGCGGCCGGTGATCCGCGGGTGGCCGTGGTCGGCGGCTCGTACGGTGGCGGCCTCGCGCTCATGCTCGCCGGGTACGACCACCGGGTCGACGCCGTTGTCCCGCAGATCACCTGGAACGACCTGGCGGCCGCGTTCCTGCCGTCGGCGACCGGGGCGCAGCCGGTGGACGGGGTGTTCAAGAAAGCCTGGGCCGGCGCGTTCTTCGGCGAGACCGCGGGCGGCTCCGCTCCCGGCGGCGTCGCTGACCCGACGTGCGGCCGGTTCGCCGCCGACGTGTGCCAGGCGTACCTGTCGATCGCCGCCAGCGGGCAGGGCAACGCGGCCGCAGTGGCTCTGCTGCGTCGATCCAGCCCGTCCACGATCCTGGATCGCATTGACGCGCCCACTTTTCTGATCCAGGGCGAGGCGGATTCGCTGTTCCCGTTGAGCGAAGCGGATGCCAATGCGCGCGGGATCGCCGCGCACGGTACGCCGGTCAAGGTGGCCTGGTTCACCGGCGGCCACGACGGTGGCAGCGGGCCACAGAACGACCAGGACCGGCTGCGGTACCTGGAGGCACAGTGGCTGAACCACTACCTGAACGACGCCGGGTCCACGCCGTCCACCGCGTTCACCTACTCGCGGGTGGCCGGCATCGATGCCAACTCCAACGGGTACCTGGCCTCCGGGTACTCGGTGGACGACTACCCGGGCATGGCCGGGAACGCCAACTCCACGGTGACGTTGAGTGGCCCGCCGCAGCCGATCGCGAACCCGCCGAACGGTACGCCCGCGGCCCTGTCGATCCTCCCGGGGACTTCGTTCGCGGGTACCAGCCTGACCACCGAGGTCGGCGGGCAGCACGCGGACTTCGTCTCCGAGCCACTTCCGTCCACTGTGGACGTTGTCGGCTCACCGAAGATCCAGATCCTGGCCGCGTCGCAAACTGGCACAGCGGTTCTCTTCGTCAAGCTGTACGACCTCGACGCGAGCGTCTCGCTCTCCCCGTCCACGGGTAGCGACTCGGACTCGGGCTCGAGTGGCGTCGGCTCGGGGTCGGGTGGCTTCGGGTCGGGGGCGACGCTGCCGAACGGCCTGGTCGCACCGATCCGGCTCACCGGGCTGCCGGCTGACATCCGGAACGCGGCGCCGGTGACGGTCACCCTGCCGGGCATCGTCTACAACTTCCAGGCGGGGCACCGGCTCGCGGTCGTCATCGCCAGCGCCGACCAGGGCTTCGCCACCCCCACCGCGCCGGCGGTGTACCAGGTCGCGTTGGCCGGCAGCACCGCTGGGGGAGTCGGCACGGGTGGCGCGATCGCGTTGCCGAGTGTGGCCGGCAAGCCGATCCCCACCCGGGACGTGATCTGGCGGTACGTACTCGCCGCGCTGCTGGTACTGGTGATCCTCGGGCTGATCGTGGCGATCCTGTTGGGGCGCAGGCGGACCAGGCGCACCGACCGCTCGGTACGCGCCGAGTACGCCGACACTCCGCTCGTGGTTCGTGGACTGCGAAAGACCTACGGCGACTTCGTGGCCGTGTCCACTGTGGACTTCTCGGTACACCGGGGTGAAGTGGTCGGACTGCTCGGACCCAACGGCGCCGGCAAGACAACGTCGCTGCGGGTACTCATGGGGATGACCCGACCGACAGCAGGTGAGATCTTCATCTTCGGCCACCCTCTTACGCCGGGATCGCCGGTACTTTCCCGACTCGGCGCACTTGTCGAGGGGCCGGGCTTCCTGCCGCAGCTCTCCGGCGAGGCGAACCTGCGACTGTTCTGGAAAGCCACCGGCCGGCCGTGGGCGGACGCGCGCTTCGACGAAGCGGTGGAGATCGCCGGGCTGGGCGGTGCGGTACATCGTCGGGTGAAGACCTACAGCCACGGAATGAAGCAGCGGCTGGCCATCGCGCAGGCGATGCTCGGCCTGCCCGAGCTACTGGTGCTGGACGAGCCCACCGACGGGCTGGATCCGCCGCAGATAGCCGAGATGCGCCGGGTACTGCGCCGGTACGCCACCGATGGGCGCGCCGTACTCGTCTCGTCGCACCTGCTCGCTGAGGTGGAGCAGACCTGTACCCACGTGGTGGTGGTACACCGCGGTGAAGTCGTTGCCTCCGGCCGGGTTGACGAGATCGTCGGCGACTCGCCGAGCGTGCAGTTCGACGTGTCCGATGTGGAGGGTGCGCGCGGTGTGCTGGGCGAGCTGCCCGGCATCCGGTCGGTGGTACCGGCCGACAACCCGGCCGCGCTCGTGGTGGACATGAACGGTACGCCCCGGGCGGAAGCCGTTGCGGCACTGGTGAACGCGGGCATCGGGGTGGACCGGGTGGTACCCCGCCGGCGGCTGGAGGACGCGTTCCTGTCGCTCGTCGGCGGGGACACCAAGGCAAGTGGGGAGCGGTCATGACCACAGATGTCGCGGAGCGGACGGACCTGGCGGAGCGGGCCGGCGGGGCCGTGGGTTACCGACCGCACAAGACCTTCAGCTTCGGTACCGAGGTGCGCCGGCAACTGTCCCGCCGCCGTACCCAACTGGCGCTGGGCTTCATGGTGCTGTTGCCGATCATCATCCTGCTGGCCTTCGAGTTCGGCGGGAACAGCAACAGCGACAACGACCGCAACAACCAGTTCTCCTCGCTGGTGAAGGTGGCCACGTCGAGCGGGCTGAACTTCGCACTCTTCACGCTGCTCGTCTCGTCTTCGTTCCTGCTGGTCGTGGTGGTGGCGCTGTTCTGTGGGGACACGGTGGCCAGCGAGGCGAGTTGGGGCTCTCTGCGCTACCTGCTGGCGATCCCGGTACCGCGCGGGCGGCTGCTGGGTACCAAACTGTTGGTGGCGTTCGCTTCCTGTGCGGTGGCGCTGGTGCTGTTGACCGGTACGGCACTGGCGCTGGGGACCGCACGGTACGGCTGGCATCCGCTGCGCTCGACGATCGCCGGTGACCTGCCACCGGGTACCGGCCTGGTGCGGCTGCTGGAGATCGTCGGGTACCTCGGCGTCACCCTGCTCGTGGTCGCCGGACTGGCTTTCCTGCTCTCGGTCACCACGGATGCCCCACTGGGCGCGGTCGGCGGAGCGGTGCTGTTGATCATCGTGTCGGACATCCTCGACCAGATCACCGCGCTCGGCGTGATCCGTGACTACCTGCCAACCCACTACTCGAGTGCGTGGCTGGGGCTGTTGTCGAATCCGGTACAGACCGACGACATCGTGAAGGGCTGCGTCTCGGCCCTCATCTACTCGGTCGTCTTCTTCGGGCTGGCCTGGCGCCGGTTCACCCGCAAGGACGTCACCAGCTGAGCGGAGTTATCCACAGGCGGCAATCAGAATCTGTCGGCGCGTTGATGGATTCGCTACCCTCGGAGGCGCACACCTGGGGAGGGGCGATCGATGAGCCTTGCCGACGACCAGACGGTCCGGGTCAATGCCGCCGGCTTGGCGGAGGTTGCCAAAGCGCTTCGTACCGAGATCGAGCAGGGTCTGCAGTCGCAGCTCATCGACCTGGTGCACGCGTACAACCTCGGTGTCACAGTCGGGGCCGGCCTGCCGAGCCCGGCCGTACTCAGGGTTCGCGAGCAGTACCGCCAGTGCCTGCTGCGCATCATCCAACAGCTGGACAGCTTCGTGATGACCGGGCAGGTACTCGCCGACGTCGCCGACACGATCGCCCAGCGGTACCAGCACGCTGACGCGGCAGCCGCGTTCTCGATCGACGAGCTGGACAGCGCCTTCACGGCCGCCTATGCCGTGACCCACGACCCACTGGGCATGCCGGCCGCGCCCGACCAGCCCATCCGCATCAACGGAAAGCTGGTGCGCTGATGTCGGGTCAGCGCCTCGCACCGCGAGCTGCCGCCGGTCTGCCCCGAGTCGACTGGACCCAGGTCGAGGTGCCCGCGATCTGGCAGATGATCCGGGAGGAGGACGACTACTTCGTGGGTGCCCAGGCGGACGCGTGGCGGCGTACGGCCGAGCTGCTCGACCAGCACCGGCTCCGCCTCCAGATGCTGGCCGACGTGATGTCATTCGTGTGGCCGCCGGTCGCGGACTCGCCGGCGGCTGTCTTTCAGTCGGTGCTCGCCGAGCTGACCCGTTCGGTGGCGGGCACCAGCGAGGACGCAGCTACCAACGGAATCTTCGTGGCGCGGATCTCGCAGGTGCTGATGCACGCGCGCACAGTAATCGAGCAGCTGAACGCCGACTGGCCCGGCCACACGGTGGCCAACGGCAGCGAGCAGCGTTCGATACCACAGAAGCAGGCCGTCAAGACCATGTCCGACGCCGACGAGATGTCCTACGACTACGGCACCCGCCTGGTGGTCACCGACCCGTACGTCGGTACGGGCTACTCGGACACCCTCACGCCGCTCAATCCGTCAGGTGGCGGTTCTCAGGGCGGCGGCGCGGGTGGTTCGATCGGGTCAGGATCACATGCCGGGGTATTGCCACCGTTCGGCTCGGGCGCGCCCGGCGGGCCGGGGCCGTCGTCACCGGATCCACTCCTCGGGGGTAGTCCGCTGCCGTTGCTGCCAGCGCAGGCGAGCATTCCCGGCGGCAGCGGTGGCCCAGGAGGCCCATCGGCAAACGGACCAGGCCAGTCCGCCGCGCTACCGTCGTCGTCCCCGGCGAACCTCATCGCCGCCTATCCGCGCGGTGGGATCTTCGGACCCGGGGGCGGTCCGACGAGTCGGAGTGTCGGATCGGGCGACGACTCCGTCGCACGGTTCGGAACCGAAGCGGGTGGGGGCGGTCGTACCCCTGCCGGGTCAACGCCTACCGGCTCCGCAACTACGGATGAGCACGGCCTTGTCCCCGGCATGGCAGGCCACGGCGCTTCGGGCGGTGCGCGGCGAAGGCGCGAGTCAGGAGACCGGTACACCGAGTGGAGCGTCGTGCAGGGGGTGCGCCCGGTTCTTGAGTCGGCGGTCGAACCGACACATCACGACCCGGGGTCGGGCGTCTGGGGCATCGACAGGTGATCTCCGTACCGCGCCGCGCGCTGGCTCTGTGCGTCGCTCTGCTGGTGGGCGTGCTGCTCTCCCAGGCGATTCCCAGCGTCGCGGCCGCCGACTACGTCCGCGACGCGTCCTGGCACCTCCGGGCCCTGAATATCGCTGCCGCGCAGCAGATCAGTGTCGGTTCCGGCGTGACGGTCGCAGTAGTGGACAGCGGGGTCGACTCGCAGCAGCCGGAGCTGTCCGGTTCTGTGCTGCCGGGTGTGGATGCCGTCCACGGATTCGTTGAGGGCAATCCGGCTGACCTGATCGGTCACGGAACCGGGATTGCCTCGCTGATTGCTGGCCACGGTTTCGGGCCGGCCGGCGGTAGCGGTGTCCTCGGCATCGCGCCTGGGTCCCGGATCTTGCCGGTGCGGGCCAGCCTCAGCGGAAGAGACGACTCTTCCGACGTTTTCGCTGAGGGAATCGTCTGGGCTGTCGATCACGGGGCGAAGGTCATCTGTGTCGCCCATGTCGGGGGGGACTCGCCCGAATGGGTGCCTGCCCTCGCCCGAGCCGCCGCCGCTGATGTGGTGGTGATCGTCGCGGTGGGCAATCGCCCGGAGAATGGGGCCGTCGGCTATCCGGCGCTCGTACCCGGCACCGTGCCGATTTCCGCGACGGACTCGACAGGGACGATCGCCACGGTGTCACTCACCGGCCCGCAGACGCTGCTCGCCGCTCCAGGCGTGGCGATCCCGGTACCTAAGCACGGCGGCGGCTACGGCACCGTTGATGGTACGAGTGCGAGTGCGGCGATTGTCGCCGGAGTGGCAGCGCTGGTCCGGGCGAAGTACCCCAACCTGTCGGCTCATGACGTTGTGCACCGCCTCGAAGTCACCGCCGACGATAAGGGCACTGCGGGCCGGGATGACCAGTACGGCTACGGAATCGTTAACCCTGTCAAGGCGCTCACCGCGGATGTACCGACGCTCAGCCCCCGTCCACCGACGCCGACAGCGACCCAGCCGCCCGGTACCCATGGCTCAGGTCCGGGCAACGGGACGGGCGACTCCGGTACCACGGTGGTGATTGTCGGCATCCTGGTCGTGCTCTTCCTCGCCGCCGGCGGTGTGGCCCTGGTCGCGCGCCGCCACCGATGACAACTGACTAGGCCGCGAGGGCTGGGTCCGGCGCGAGTACCGAGTCGAGGAGCCCGGGGAACCGGCGCTCCAGCTCGTCCACCCGCAGCCGGACGTACCGGCTGGTCCCCTCGATCCGGGTCCGGGTGAGCCCGGCCTCGCGCAGCACCTTGAAGTGGTGCGAGCGGGTTGCCTTCGACACGTCGGGCAGGAACGAGCCACAGATCTGCTCCCCGCCCGAGGTCAGCCCGCGCACGATGGCCAGCCGGTTCTCGTCGGCGAGCGCCTGGAGCACGGTCAGCAGGGGTACTTCGGTCAGTTCCGGCTCGGACAGGCTCATGTGACCATGGTAACCAATGTTCGACGGAAATCGAACCTCGGCGTAACGTCACCCGGGCAAGTTCGATTCAGCTCGAACAAAGGAGCCGGCCGTGCGCCGCAGTGCACTGTTTCCGCTCGTCTCGGTACTCGCCTGGGGGGTGATGTTCTCCGTTCTGGCGGGCGCACTCCACCACGTCGACGTCACCAACTTCACCACCATGCGGTACCTGCTGGCCAGCGCCGTGTTCGCGACCCTGCTGGTGGCCAGGGAAGGCTGGGCCGCGCTGCGCCCCGGCCGGCGGCTGGTCGAGGTGGCGATCCTCGGTACCCTCGGCTACGGCACCTTCAATCTGTTGCTGGGCCTGGCTCTGGGGCGGACGAAGCCGCAGAACGCCGCGCTGATCGTGGCCCTCACACCGATACTCACCGTGCTGGTGCGCTGGGTGCGTGACGGCATCCGGCCGCGCCCGGTCACCTTGGCGCTGATCGGCACCGCGCTGCTCGGTGTGGCACTGGTGATCACCAAGGGCCACCCGGACCTGGGCTCCTTCGGTGTCGCCGACCTGATGATGCTCGGCTCCGTCGCCGCCTGGGCGACCTACACGCACGGGGCCAGCCGGTTCACCGAGTGGTCACCGCTGCGGTACGCCACGCTGACCGCGATCTTCGGCACGCTCACCGTGCTGACCGTCACCGTCGTCGCCGACCTGGCCGGCTGGCAGCACGTACCCAGCGCCGGCGACCTGGCCGCCGTCTGGCCGCACTTCCTCTACATCGGGGGCATCGGCACCATCGTCGCCCTGCTCACCTGGAACGTCGGGGTACGCCGCCTCGGGGCGCCGAACGCCGCCCTGTTCATGAACCTGGTTCCGTTGGTGGCACTGGGAATCGCCGTGATCCAGGGGTACCGGCCGGGCGCCGTCGAACTGCTCGGCATACTGATCACGGTGGGCGCGATCGTCACCGCCAACGCCGTCACCCGCCCGCGCGCCGCCGCGCCCGCGGCCCAGATCCCAAACACCGCAACGGTACCGGCGCCCGAAGCGCACGGGGAGCGGCTGGGCGTACTCAGCGGCGCAGGTAACCCGGGACGGTGAGCATCGGGGGCCGGTCGGGCCAGGCGATGTCCTGCTCGACCGGCTCCATGCCACCACCGGGGCCGCGCCGGAACTGGATCAGCGTCGTCCACAGTGGACGGTCGCCTGCTTCAGCCGCACGGTGCAGCACGGTATGCAGGATGGTGGCGGCCATCCGGCCGAGTGCGGCGGTGTCCTGGTGGCCGTGCGTACGCTGGCCCAAATCGACCTGTGCCAACGAATCCAGCCCGGCGAGTCGCCAGGCATCGATGAGCAGCCCGGTCTCCACCCCGTACCCCGCCGCGAACGGCAGCCTCTCCAGGAGCGAGCGCCGCGCCGCGTACTCCCCGGCCAGCGGCTGTACCACCCCCGCCAACTCCGGAAAGTACGCCCCCAGCAGCGGTCGGGCGGCGAGCTCGGTGACCCGTCCGCCACCGCCGGCCGACACGTCCAGCAGCGGCCGGTCGTAGAACGCCTTGACCAACTGAACTGCTGGCGCCGGCCGGACCCCGGGCACCGAGGGCGGGCGGAGCAGCGGGCCGAGCAGGCCGGTGACGAAGTGCGGCTGGAAGTCGGTGAGGTCGGCGTCGACGTACACCAGGATGTCCCCGGACGTGACGGCGAGCGCTTTCCAGAGCACTTCGCCCTTGCCGGGTCGCGAACCTACCTCGGGCAGTACGTCGTCGCGGTGGTACACGGTTGCCCCGGCGGCGCGCGCCTCGGCGGCGGTACGGTCCACCGAGCCGGAGTCGATCACCACGATCTCGTCCACCAGCCCGGCCTCGCGCAGCGGGACGGTACCCGCCACGATCGCCCCGACGGTCGCCTCCTCGTCGAGCGCCGGCAGTACCACGCTGACCCGGGTCGTACCCTTGGCAGTGATCAACTCGGGTAAGGACCAGTCCCGCCACGACGCGGTACGCCGGGCAAACCACTCACGCGCGGCGGGGTGCACCAGGTCACGCTAGACCGGCAGGTGGGACCGGCCGTCACCGGACGGCAGCCCTCAGCTACGCTGAACGAGCACGCGCACCAACCGCACACGCACACGCGCACCAACTACAACTGAATACCTCATCCAGAGGGGCAGAGGGAACGGCCCGATGAAGCCCCGGCAACCACCGCCACACCTCACGCGAGGGCCGGCGGCAGGGTGCCAAATCCGTCCGGGCACGCGCCCGGGAAGATGAGAGGAAACCCTCCCATGACGTCGATCCTCGACGCAGCCGCCCGCCCCGAGAATGCCGCCCACTCCGCGAACGCCGCTCGACACCTGGTGTGTCGCGGCTGCGGCGCGCAGTACCCGCTCGCCGCCCAGCACGCCTGTTACCAGTGCTTCGGGCCGCTCGAGGTGGGCTACGACCTCGACGTACTCAGGTCGATCACGCGCGAGCGGATCGCCGCCGGGCCGAACAACATCTGGCGGTACGCCCCGTTCCTCCCGGCCGGTCACGATCCGGCGACCCGGGTGACCCTGAACCCCGGCTGTACCCCGCTGATCCGCGCCGATGCCCTGGCCGAAGTAGTCGGGCTGCGGGCGCCGCTGTGGGTCAAGGACGATTCGGCCAACCCGACGCACTCCTTCAAGGACCGCGTGGTGTCGGTGGCGCTCTCCGCCGCCAAGGGGCTCGGCTTCACCCGCTTTGCCTGCGCCTCCACCGGCAACCTTGCCAACTCGGTAGCCGCGCACGCCGCCCGCGCGGGCGTACCGTCGATCGTCTTCATCCCGGCCGACCTGGAGCCGGGCAAGATCGTCACCACGGCGGTCTACGGCGGCGAACTGGTCGCCATCGAGGGCTCCTACGACGACGTCAACCGGCTGTGCTCCGAGCTCACCGAGACCGACGAGTTCGAGGACACCGCGTTCGTCAACGTGAACGTCCGCCCGTACTACGCCGAGGGCTCGAAGACGCTCGGCTACGAGGTGGTCGAGCAGCTCGGCTGGCGCATCCCCGAGCAGGTGGTCATCCCGATGGCCTCCGGTGAACTGCTCACCAAGGTGGACAAGGCATTCAGCGAGCTGGTCGAGATCGGCCTGGTGGACGCGCCGGCCGGTGGCTGGCGGGTGTTCGGCGCCCAGTCCGCCGGCTGCAACCCGATCGCCGCCGCGCTGCACGCCGACACCGACGTGATCACGCCGGTACGCCCGACCGGCATCGCGAAGTCGCTCAACATCGGTGACCCGGCCGCCGGCCTGTACGCCCTCGAAGCCGTGAAGCGCTCCGGCGGCTGGATGGACTACGCCGACGACGACGAGATCCGCGCCGGCATCCAGCTGCTCGCCCGTACCACCGGGGTGTTCGCGGAGACCGCCGGTGGGGTGACCGCGGCGGTGTTCCAGAAGCTGGTCGCCGCCGGCCGGCTGGACCCCGGCAAGGAGACGGTCATCTACAACACCGGCGAAGGACTGAAGACCATCGATGCGGTGGCGGGTCTGGTCGGCCCGACCCACACGGTCAAGCCGTCGCTGCGGGCCGCCCGCGAGGCCGGCCTGCTCGGCTGAGCGCGGTCGCCGGCCGGCGCGCCGAGCTGACCTGGGCGACCTCCGTTCGGCTGGCTGTCCACTCCGGACGCGAATACGCACAGTTACGGGGATTCCCAGGTCATCCCGGTTCCGGGCGATCTTCGTAGCTGTGCGTAACTGGGAATTGGCTCAGGGTCGAAATCGCGGTTCCGCAACTCTTGACGTGATCTCTACCCGGGCGCAGGATGCTATCCGCGGGAGGACGAATCGCCGAGGCCCCAACTTGTTGGGAATCCTTTGACCAGCGCCAGAGGCGCTGTGCGATCGTCCTCTCGACCATTTCCGAAGTAGCACGCGAGTCAACCGGCAGCAGCCCGCGAGCCGAGCGCCAGCCGCGCTCCGACCCGGCTCGGTCGCTGCTAGATCAAGTCTCCGCCGCCGCGCGACGTCAGCTCCACCGGCGCGTGGCCCGCTGTCGAGAGAGCGAGAGCCGGCTCAGTCGCGGGTGACGTCGGGGTGCAGGGCGACGAAGAGTGAGTACGGGGTACCGTCGCCCGCCGGTACCCGGTCGGCGAAGTCGTTGAGCACCTCACCCAGCCGGGTACGCAGCTCCTCCAGCTCCAGCTCGGACAGGCGCAGTCCGAGCCGGGCGAACGCCGCGTCGTCCTGGTCGACCAGGCGTACCTCCTGCAGGAACGCCTCCAGCATTGCGGTACCCCCGCCGGTGACCCCGGACTCGTCCACATCCAGCCGCCACGACTTCTTGGTCGCCAGGTACGGCACCTCACGCGAGTTGCGTACTCCGCGCCGCTCCTCCTGTGGCTCCAGAAATCCCGTGGCGACCAGCGTGCGTACGTGGTGGAGTGTGGTGGCCGGATTGGCGCCCAGCCGGTGGGCGATCTCCTTGTTGGTCAGCGCCCGGTCCAGGCACATCCGCAGGATGCGCAGCCGGACGGCCGAGGCCAGCGCACGGGCCTCGGCTTCGGTGGCCGGGCGGCGGCCTTCCCTGCTGATCGGCATAGCGGCCCCAGCGTAGCCGGACTTTTCGCCGGCCGAGGAGACCGGTTGACTTTTCCCAATCAGTGGAGCACTCTGCCTGCGTGAAGAAGCCCACTCTCGGCCTGCTGCGCGAGCACGACTTCCGCCAGCTCTACACCGCGGACACGATCAGCCAGATCGGTACCCAGGTGAGCATGCTGGCGCTGCCGCTGGTGGCGGTACGCACGCTGCACGCGAGCAACTTCGAGATGGGCGTACTGGCCGCCTGCGAGACGCTGGCCTTCCTGCTCGTCGGATTGCCGGCCGGGGCCTGGGTGGACCGGATGCGCCGGCGCAACGTACTGATGGCCGGTGACCTGGGCCGGGCGATCGTGCTCGGCAGCGTGCCACTGGCCTGGTGGGCCGGGGCACTCACGATGGCCCAGCTCTACGTGGTCGCGCTGCTGACCGGCGTACTCACGGTGTTCTTCGATGTCTCCTACCAGAGTTACCTGCCGCACCTCGTCGGCCGGGACAAGCTGGTCGAGGGGAACGCCAAGCTGGAGGCGGTCCGGGCGGTCAACCAACTCGCCGGCCCGCCGATCGCCGGTGGTTTGATCACGGCGCTCACCGCCCCTTTCGCGGTCGCCCTCGACGCGGTCAGTTACCTGGGCTCGGCGCTGTTCGTGCGCCGCATCCGCAAGCTCGAGGACAAGCCGGAGCGCAAGCCGGACGCGCACCTGGGGCGGGAGATCGCCGAGGGGCTGCGCTTCGTACTCGGCAACAAGATGCTCCGCTCGATCGCCGCCTGTACCGGATCCTCCAACCTGTTCAGCTCGATCGGCGGCGCGATGGTCATCGTTCTGCTGGCCCGCGACCTGAACCTCAACGCAGCCGTCATCGGCCTGGTTACCTCGTTGGGCGCGATCGGCGGCATGGTCGCGGCGCTGTTCGCCACCAAGATCGCTAAGTGGCTGGGGCAGGGTCCGACCATCTGGATCTCGGTCGCGGTCACCGGTCCGTTCGCGCTGTTCATGCCGATGGCCCACCGCGGCTGGCTGCTCTTGCTGGCCGCGTTCGGTACCGCCATCTACTGGTTCGGCGCCGTCGTCTACAACATCACCCAGGTCAGCTTCCGTCAGGGCCTCACCCCGGAGCGGCTGCTCGGCCGGATGAATGCCACCATGCGCTTCCTGGTCTGGGGCACGCTACCCATCGGTGGGTTCATCGGCGGCGTACTCGGCCACTACATCGGTGTGCGACCGACCTTGTGGGTTGGCGCAATCGGCGGCATGCTGGCTTTTCTACCTGTTCTGTTCTCGCCCCTGCGCACCATGCGGGAGCTGCCGACCTACTCCGGTGACGCGCCTGTCGACGATTCGCCGGTCGAGGTGGCACACGGCGGGGACGGGCCGGTGGTACCCGAGACGCGGCCTGGGCTGGCCGGAGCTCCGGTCGACAACGAGGAGGCGGTACCGGCGCCATAGACCCCCGACAACCCCCTCCGGTGGACTTTCGTTGGCTGCGTTGGTAGCCGGGCGCGCGAGGTGGTCGGGGTGGCGGGTGGGGCGGCTAGTCCGCTCCACCCGCCACATCTCTTTCCGGGTCCTTATCCTTGGCCGGGCCTTTTCCGCTGGCCGGCGGGGCGCGGCATGATGGGGTCATGACTGCCACCGTCGTCAGCCCACTGCCCGCCGACACCCTGGATCGGGCACTCGTCGCCATCGCCGAGCGCGACTACTTCTCCGCCTTCCCCGAGTCGCCCAGCCCACGGGTCTACGGCCCGGACGCCGCCGCCGAGGGGGAGGTCGACTTCCGGGCGCTGCTGCGCCGCGACTTCGTGATCGACCAGCCGGGCGTGCGCGACCACGTGGCGACCGAGCGATCGCCGTTCGGTGTCGAGCTTGGCGTGCGGTACCCCCGCAGTGAACCGGATGCCCTGATCGCGGCCGCGCGGGCCGCCATGCCCGGCTGGCGGGACGCCGGACCGGACGCCCGCGCGGTCGCCTGCCTGGCCATCCTCAGCCGGCTGCACCAGCACATCTTCCAGCTGGCCAACGCGGTGCAGTTCACCACCGGGCAGGCGTTCGTGATGGCCTTCCAAGCGGGCGGCGCGCACGCGCTGGACCGGGCGCTGGAGGCGGTCGCGTACGCGTACACCGAGCAGCTGCGGCACCCGACCGTGGCCGCGTGGACCAAGCCCGGTGGCAAGGGCGGGCCGCTGCGGATGGAGAAGACCTTCCATCTGGTACCCCGTGGCGTCGCTCTCGTGATCGGCTGCAACACGTTCCCGACCTGGAACTCCTACCCCGGACTCTTCGCGTCGCTGGCCACCGGGAACCCGGTCATCGTGAAGCCGCATCCGGGTGCCGTGCTGCCGTTGGCACTCACCGTCCGGTACGCCCGGGAGGTACTTGCCGAGCTGGGGTACGACCCGAACCTGGTGACCCTCGCCGTCGAGGAGCCGGGCGAGAAGATCGCTGCCACGCTGGCGGTACGCCCGGAGATCAAGATCATCGACTACACCGGCTCGACCGGCTTCGGCAACTGGCTGGAGGCCAACGCCCGGCAGGCCGTCGTCTACACCGAGAAGGCCGGCGTGAACACCGTCATCGTCGACTCCACCGACGACTTCGCCGGGATGTGCCGCAACATCGCCTTCTCGCTGACGCTCTACAGTGGACAGATGTGTACCACCCCGCAGGACATCCTGGTCCCGCGGGACGGCATCGCCACCGAGTCGGGCCCGCGTACCTTCGCCGAGGTGGCCCAGGGCATCGCGGACGCGGTGGCGGCCCTGGTCGCCGACGATTCGAGCGGTGTGGAACTGACCGGCGCGATGGTCAACGACGCGATTCCGGGGCGCATCGCGGCCGCCCGTGGCCACGGCAAGATACTGCTGGACTCGCGCGACGTACGGCACCCCAGCTACCCGGACGCGGTCGTGTGTACCCCGCTGATCCTGACCCAGGACGCGGCCCGCGCCGACAACTTCGACAGCGAGTGGTTCGGGCCGATCTCCTTTGTCGTGGCGACCGACTCGACCCCGGCCAGCATCGAACTGTTCCGCCGGATCGTCGGTGCCAAGGGCGCGTTGACCGCCGCCGTCTACAGCACCTCCGAGGAGACGCTCGACGCGGTGGAGTCGGCCGCGATGGACGTCGGCGTGCACCTGTCGGCCAACCTCACCGGCGGGGTGTTCGTCAACCAGTCGGCGGCCTTCTCCGACTTCCACGGTACCGGCGCGAACGCCGCGACGAACGCGGCGCTGACTGACGGAGCCTTTGTCGCCAGCCGGTTCCGGATCGTCCAATCCCGCCGGCATCTCTAGCCCGCCGGCACGTCTAGCTTTCGGTCAGGCCGCCCTGGTCATCACCATCTCGGTGAGTACCGGGATGGTCGGGTGCCGGCTACGTACTCCGGTGTCCACGAAGCCGGCCCGGCCGTACGCCCGGATGGCGCGCGCGTTGGAGGTCACCACCTCCAGCTCCAGGGTGTACCGGCCGGCTGCCCGGGACCAGTCGCCGACGGCGTCGAGCATGCGCGGCAGCAGACCGCTGCCGCGCCACGGCGGGCTGATGAAGACCGCGAAGATCAGGCTCACATCGGGGGTACCGGGCATGGCCAGCGCACCGGCCTGCGCGACGATCCGGCCGGCCGCGTCGGCGACCAGTTGGACGCTCGCCGGGTCGTGTACCCGCTCCGCCAACCGCTGCCGGAACTGCTCGTGTGGACGGGCCGCGGCTTCGTCGAGTCGCTCGATGAACGCGAGTGGCGCATCGGCGAGCATCTCCAGCCGCAGCGCGCGTACCCGCGCGGTATCGGCGATGGCAGCGGGTCGGATGACAGGCTCTACAGGCACACCATCAGTCGTACCGTGAGTCGCGTTGAAGAGCCAATACATTGACCAATGTGATTGAGTCTTACCTGTAACCCGGGTGCCCGATTTGTGGTAGTGCGGGGCGCGAGTGGCTCGTGTAGCGTGCGTGTTCGGTCGCTGTTGAACAAGGTCCCGCCAGGCGAGTTGTCCACAGTGGCCGGCGATCCCGCGGTGGGGTCGCAGGGTCGGTGACGACCCAGCGCCATCGAAGTGAGGGAAGTGCACCGTGGCACAGGGCACCGTTAAGTGGTTCAACAGCGAAAAGGGCTACGGATTCATCGCGGTTGACGGGGGACAGGACGTATTCGTCCACTTCTCCGCAATCGAGATGGACGGCTACAAGTCGCTGGAAGACGGCCAGCGCGTCGAGTTCGAGATCGCGCAGGGCCAGAAGGGCCCGCAGGCCGAAAAGGTCCGGGTCGTCTAAGAGACACCAAAACTTCGCGACGCACGGGCGCCGCATCGAGGCTGGTCATTCGGTCGCGGTGCGGCGTTCGGCATTCCCCGGGCGTGATCGGCATTCCCGGGCGTGATTCGCCGCGGCCGCCGCTGGTTCCCGGCGCGCTGTGGGGCGGGTAGGCGGCCGGCGTCCCGGCGTTGGATCTGGGTGGGTAGGCGGCCGGGTCTCGGCTGCGCTTCGGCGGGTGCTGTGGGAGGGGTCGGCGGCCGGGTCTCAGCGGCGCTTGGGCGCGGGTGGGCGGCTGCGGCCCGGCGGCGCTTCGGCGGTCTGCGGAACGGGTCGACGGCCGGGTATCGTTCGGCCGGCTCGTCCGCGAGCGGCCCCGTGAACCCCCTGAGATAAGTGAGCAGCCGTGTCCGACCCGAGCCTCCCCGGCGCCCCCGAGCCGACCAGCCCCGCCGAGACCCCACCGGCGCTCACCCCGCCCGCCACTCAGGACCCGCCCGCCGCTCAGGACCCGACGGCCCCCGGCTACCCGGTGACACCGGCCTATCCAGCGGCGCCCGCCCACCCGGTCGCGCCCGCCTACTCGCCCGAACCGGCTTACTCACCCGAACCGGCCTACTCACCCGAACCGGCCTACTCACCCGAACCGGCCTACCCGACCGCGCCGGCCTATCCGGTACAGCCCGGCTACCCCCAGGCGCAGCCGACCGCCGGCTACCCGGCAATGCCGGTCTACCCGGGATCGCCGGTCTACCCCGGAATGCCGGTCTACCCGGGAATGCCGGTCTACCCGGGCGCGGCCGGTACCGAGGGGTGGCCGGTACCGGTGGCGGATCCACTGGTCACGCTGCCGACCGAGGGCTTCGGCGGCTGGTTCGGGCGACTGTTCTCGATCCTCGGCCGGTACTGGCGCAGCATGTACTCGATCGGGTTGGTCACCTTCGGCGTACCGTCGGCGGTCTTCGGTGTGGTCGTCGCCCTGCTGGGCCCGACCACGACGCAGCGGGTCGACGAGACCGGCCGGACTGTCCCGGTCATCCACTTCCCGCACGCGGCCGCGTTCGTCGTGACGGCGCTGGCGTTCGTGGTGATCGTCGGTTTCCTCGGCGCGGCCGGGCAGGCGGCGTTCGTGTGGACCATCACCCGTGGCTCGGCCGGCGCGCCGGCGCCGCTCGGCGAGGCGCTGCGGTACGGCCTGCGCAACGGTCCCCGGCTGTGGGGCTGGAGCCTGGTGTACGGGCTGATCGTGGGGGTCGGTGCCTGCGCGTGCCTCCTCCCCGGCCTGTACGTCGCCCTGGCCGGCTGCCTGTACATCCCGGTCGCCCTGTACCAGCGCGGCGCCAACCCCGTCAGCACCTCGTTCTCGATGATCCACAAGAACTTCGGCGCCGCGCTGGGCCGGATGGCACTGCTGCTGGTGATCGTCTTCGGCGCGACCCTGATCCTGCAGATCCCCGGCGCACTGGTCACCCGGCTCGCCTCGGATACGGCCGGCCAGGTGGTGGACGTACTCATGTCGCTGGTCGAGATCCCGCTGACATTCGGTACCGCCCTGGGCGCTGTACTGCTGTTCGCCGAGCTGCGGGCCCGCCTGCATCCGCTGACGAGCGCCGATCTGAACGCGGTGCTGTGAGCCGCGTACCTGCCCGAGTCGCTTGCACTCGCACTGCCCGAGTGCTAAACAGGTACTTGGCACTCGGCGCTGCTGAGTGCCAAAGGTCGGGGCGGTGAGGCTGCGCTCCCGGTGATGTCGTGAGGCACGCGGGGTGGCGGAGTCGGTCGTCGCGGGCTATCCGGCCCGGCCGACATACGCGCTGTTCCGCAGCGCCGATGGAGACCGACAGTGCGATCAGGGCAACCGGGTCGCGCTGAAATGTCCAGGAGGACAACGCCGAATGGCCAAGATTATCGCGTTCGACGAGGACGCGCGCCGCGGGCTCGAGCGGGGCATGAACACCCTCGCCGACGCCGTCAAGGTGACGCTGGGGCCCAAGGGCCGCAACGTCGTGCTCGAGAAGAAGTGGGGCGCCCCCACCATCACCAACGATGGTGTGAGCATCGCCAAGGAGATCGAGCTCGAGGACCCGTACGAGAAGATCGGTGCCGAGCTCGTCAAAGAGGTCGCGAAGAAGACCGATGACGTGGCCGGCGACGGTACCACCACCGCCACCGTGCTCGCCCAGGCACTCGTCCGCGAGGGCCTGCGCAACGTGGCCGCCGGCGCCAACCCGATCGCCCTGAAGCGGGGCATCGAGGCCGCCGTCGCGTCTGTCGTCGAGGAGCTGGCGAAGCTGGCGAAGGACGTGGAGACCAAGGAGCAGATCGCCTCCACGGCCTCCATCTCCGCTGGTGACCCCACGGTCGGCGAGATCATCGCCGAGGCGATGGACAAGGTCGGCAAGGAAGGCGTCATCACCGTCGAGGAGAGCAACACCTTCGGGCTGGAGCTGGAGCTCACGGAGGGTATGCGCTTCGACAAGGGCTACGTGTCGGCGTACTTCATGACCGACCCGGAGCGGATGGAGGCCGTCTTCGACGACCCCTACATCCTGATCGCCAACAGCAAGATCGCGTCGGTCAAGGACCTGCTCCCGCTGCTGGAGAAGGTCATGCAGTCCGGCAAGCCGCTGGTCATCATCGCCGAGGACGTCGAGGGCGAGGCGCTGGCCACCCTGATCGTCAACAAGGTGCGCGGTACCTTCAAGTCCGTCGCCGTCAAGGCCCCGGGCTTCGGCGACCGCCGCAAGGCCATGCTGCAGGACATCGCCATCCTCACCGGCGCGCAGGTGATCTCCGAGGAGATCGGCCTGAAGCTGGAGAACGCCGGCGTCGACCTGCTGGGCAAGGCCCGCAAGGTGGTCATCACCAAGGACGAGACGACCATCGTCGACGGCTCCGGTGACGCCGACCAGATCGCCGGCCGGGTCAGCCAGATCCGTGCCGAGATCGAGAAGAGCGACTCGGACTACGACCGCGAGAAGCTGCAGGAGCGGCTGGCCAAGCTGGCCGGTGGCGTTGCGGTGATCAAGGTCGGGGCAGCCACCGAGGTGGAGCTCAAGGAGCGCAAGCACCGCATCGAGGACGCCGTTCGCAACGCGAAGGCGGCCGTCGAGGAGGGCATCGTCCCCGGTGGTGGCGTCGCGCTGGTACAGGCCGGTGCGACCGCGTTCGAGAAGCTCGACCTGGTGGGCGACGAGGCCACCGGCGCGCAGATCGTCAAGGTCGCGCTGGACGCTCCGCTGCGTCAGATCGCCGTGAACGCCGGCCTCGAGGGTGGCGTCGTGGTGGAGAAGGTACGCAACCTGGAGCCCGGGCACGGCCTGGACGCCGCGACCGGCGAGTATGTCAACCTGCTCAAGGCTGGCATCATCGACCCGGCCAAGGTGACCCGCTCGGCGCTGCAGAACGCCGCGTCGATCGCCGCGCTGTTCCTCACCACCGAGGCCGTCGTGGCTGACAAGCCGGAGAAGAACCCGGCCCCGGCCGGCGCTCCCGGCGGCGGGGACATGGACTTCTGAGTCCAGGCCCGGCCCACCACGAAACAAATCAGAACCAACAGAAGGCGGTCCGCTTCGGCGGGCCGCCTTCTGTATATCCAGGTACCGGCGGGATGCCCGGGTACCGGTGCGATCAGCGCTTCGGTGGGTTGGCCGGCGGCTGGTTGCCCTGCTTGGCCCGGGCGTCGGTACCGCGACCATCGGTACCGCGGCCAAACGCCTCGTCGCGGTCGGCCAGGAACTGCTCCTCGTCCGCGGGCTCGCCGTCGCGCAGCATCCGACCGGCCGCGGTCTCCTCCGGCAGTTCGTCCATCAGCATCTCTGCCTCGCTGCGCAGATCCTCGCGCTCGGGACGGCTTGGCTTGGACACGGTGGGTACTCCTCCCTCGGGTACGGCCGCCGGAGTTGTCCGGTGGTCGCGATCCGGGCGTGGTGTCCGGACCCTCCCGACGCTAGGCGGGCCGGGCGCTGCCGGCACGCCGAACGAAGGAATGCCCTGCTCAGAGCTGGTCTGGTCGGAGCTGTCCGCGCAGCGCCGGCCGCCCAGCTGGTCTGGTCAGGACCAGGGGACGCCGAGGCGGTAGTCCTCCCGGACCTGCGTCTCGCGGGCGATGCGGCGGGCCGGCCGGCACGGGTGCGGCAGCTCGGGCTGGGCGGTGCGGTGGTGGCGTCGCTTGTTGTCAGTCATGACTCCACTATGCCGTCAGAAGTGACGTCACGCAAGACGTCATCGCGACATCGCTACATGTCTTCGAGTTCCCGCCCCTTCGTCTCGCGTACCGCCGTCTTCACGAAGATGAACGCGACCAGCGCGAACAGGGCGTACAGGCCGTAGGCGAGGACCAGTCCGATCGAGGCGAGGGTCGGGAAGGTGGTTGAGATGAGCCAGTTCGCCAGCCACTGGGCAGCGGCGGCGACGGCGAGCGCGGTGGCCCGGATCTTGTTGTTGAACATCTCGCCGAGCAGTACCCACACGGCCGGACCCCAGCTCATCCCGAACGCGAACACGTAGATGTTGGCGGCGACCAGGGCCACCGGGCCGGCGACGCTACCGAGCTTCAGGTCGCTGCCGCTGCCCGAGGCGGTACCGAAGCAGATCGCCATGGTGGTGAGGGTGACCGTCATTCCGGCCGCACCGATCAGCAGCAACGGTTTCCGGCCGATCTTGTCGATCAGCGCTATCCCGACCAGGGTGCAGACGATGTTGGTGACGCTGGTGATCGTGCTGAAGAGGAAAGCGTTGTTCTCCGAGAAGCCGACCGAGTGCCAGAGCGACGACGAGTAGTAGAAGATCACATTGATGCCGACGAACTGCTGGAAGACCGAGAGCAGAATGCCGGTCCAGACAATCGCCTGTAGCCCGAATTTGGGCCCGCGCAGGTCTCTGAGGCGTACCGCCTGCTCGCCACCCGCGAGCGATCTGCTGATCTCCCGGATTCGTAGATCCACATCCCCGCCGACGAATCGGGCGAGTACATCGCGCGCCTTCTTCAGTTGATCCTTGGCGACCAGATAGCGCGGTGACTCGGGGATCTGAGCGGCGAGTACCCCGTAAACGACGGCGGGCAGCGCGGCCGCAGCGAACATCCACCGCCAGGCGGCGCCGCCCCAGGGCACGCTCTCGCTGGCGCCACCGGCGGCGTACGCGAGTACCTGGTCGATCAGGAGCGAGGCGAAGATGCCGGTGACGATCGCGAGCTGTTGCAGGGAGCCGAGCCGGCCGCGCACGTCGGCCGGGGCGATCTCGGCGATGTAGGCCGGCGCGATCACGCTGGCGGCACCGATCGCCAGGCCGCCGAGGATGCGCCAGGCCATCAGGCTGAGCGGCCCCCAGCACAGCGCCGAGCCGATCGAGGTGATCGCGAAGACGGTGGCGGCCATCAGCATGACCCGTACCCGCCCGAGCCGGTCGGCCAGCGGGCCGGCGAACCAGGCACCCACGGCGCAGCCGAGCAGCGCCGAGGAGACCACGAACCCGACGTAGGTGGAGCCGATGTCGAACTGGTTCCTGATCGCGTCGACGGTGCCGTTGATGACCGCGGTGTCGTACCCGAAGAGGAAGCCGCCCATCGCGGCAGCCGCGGCAACCAGGATTACCGCGCCGTGGTGGGACGGGACGCTGTGGAGACCGGCCGGCGGCTGCTCTGCGGACATACCGCCATTCTTCGCCAGTACCGGGCTCGGAACGACCAATACCAATTATCCGGCGGCGTACCCCCGCGCAGCCGCCACTGCCGCGTACGCGTCCACCAGCCCGGCACCGGAGCCCGCCGCACTCCCGCACCGGGTCGGCGGTACCGGCGTGGCGGTACGGCGCAGCAGGTCGGCAGTGGCCGGGATGTTGCCGACCAGTGCCGGGTTGGCTGACCACATGAGCGCGACGACGCCGGCCACGTGCGGGGCCGCCATGCTCGTACCCTCCAGCCGGGTGTACCCGCCGCCAGGTACGGCGGACAGGATGTCCACTCCGGGCGCCGCGATGTCGGGCTTTCCGGAGCCGGGCTCGCCGCGGCTGGAGAAGGCGGCAACCTTTCCGGAGCCGTCCACCGCCGCCACGGTCAGCGCACTCGGGTAGATGGCCGGCGGGTCCAGGATCGAGCCGCAGCGCGGCCCACTGTTGCCGGCGGCCGCCACCACGAAGATCCCGGCCGTGCTGAGCGCGCTGACCGCCGCCCGGAGCGATCCGGCGTCGCAGCCTTCGATGGGGGTACAGGCCCAGGAGTTGGTGAGCACGTCGGCGGCGCGGGCCGGGTTCCCGTCCCGCAGCGGGTCGCCGCCCACCGCGAAGGGGGCCAGCATGTACTGCAGGCAGTCCAGGTAGTAGCCCGGGTTGGCCAGGTCGCGGTCGAGGTTCACGCACGCCATCCAGGTGGCTCCCGGGGCCACCCCGACACCGCCGGCACCGACCGCGGTCGCTGTCGTGTGGGTACCGTGGCCGCCGTTGTCGACCGGCGTGGTGCTGTGGTTCCACGGGTCGTACCAGGAGTCGGTACCGCCCCGGTAGTTGCCGGCCAGCGCCTCGTGCTCGCCGTCCACGCCGGTGTCCGAGCTGCCCACCACCACGCCGGCCCCGGTGTCGCCGCTGGCCCAGACCTTGTCGGCGCCGATCTGCACCAGGTTGGGCTGCACCGGTGTGCCCGGCGTGGGCTGGCTGGCCGCGATCGGCGGTGCCCGGTCGGGGATCGGCCGCAGTCGCGGATTCAGCAGTACCCGGTCCACATCGGAGCGCTGGGACAGCAGCGCGCGTACCCCCGGCCCGCCCTGTACCTCGACGCCGTTGACCAGGTAGTACGGCGTGTACGCCAGGTGCAGCCGGTCCAACTCGTGGCGCAGGCCCGCCTGGCTGCGCAGCGCAGTACTGGTCAGCCGCTGGTAGACCGCTGCGCGGCGGGCCGGTACGTCCGCGATGCCCGCGAGGTCGGTGAGGTCGGCCTGCTGCTTCATCACCACGAACAGCTGGTCGCCGTGCAGTCCCGGTGCCCCGCTGGCGTACGCCACCCCGGCGCCGGCGAGCAGGACGAGGGCGAGTACCGCGCCGGACAGCGGGCGGCGCAGGCGCGGCAGGCCCAGGCCGTACCCCAGCGCCACCAGCAGCGTGATCACCAGTGAGCAGAGCGCGGCCACGCCGCCCCAGAAGCCGATCTCCTCCAGCAGCAGGAACGCCCACGCCTGCGCCGCCGACACGAACCCCAGCGGCCCGAACGCGGCCAGCCCCACCGCGATCACCGTCAGCCCGCCGACCCGCAGCCGGCTGCGGCGCCGCCCGGCGGGCTGGGCTACGTCGACAGGCTGGGCCTCGGGTTCGACAGGCTGGGCCTCGGGTTCGACAGGCTGGGACTCGGGCTCCGGACCGGGCGCGGTGGCCGTGACCGATCGCGGCCGGCGGGCCGGCGGGAGCCGGTCGAAGGTCAAATACCGCAGAGCCGCGAGTACGAAGCCGAACGGCGGGAGTACCAGCATCTCCAGCAGGAAGACGCCGGTACCGCCGACCCCGGTGGCCACGACGACCAGTGCCACGCCGGCCACCAGCCCGCCGAGCCACAGTTGCTTCGCCCGGGACCAGTGGAACAGTGCGGGCCACAGTGTCCGGTGCAGCAGCCGGGCTACCAGCCAGCCGACCGCTGTCGCGGCGAGTGCTGCGGCCACCGTCTCGACCAGACCGCCCAGAGAGGCGAGGAACAGGAACGGCAGCAGCGCGGCGAGCCCCGCGGCGACCGCCGGGCCGAGCCGGTCGACAGGGGTACGTGGCTGGCCGTAGCTGAACCAGCCGCGCGGCGCCGGGGCGGGTACCAGCCGGGGGAGCAGCACGGCGGCGCCGGCCGCGACCAGGGCGAGCAGCAGCAGGTACCCGATGGTGTGTTGGACCGGCACGGCCCGCAGGCTGCCGAGCACCCCGAGCAGCGCGGCGCTGGCCGCCCAGGTGCGGCCGATGGCGCGGACCACCTCCGCCCGGCCGAACTGGGCCAGCAGCAGCGCGGGCAGCGCGATGAACAGCGCGGCGCCGACGCTGGCCAGCGGCCAGCCCCACCACGGCAGGGCGCTGTCGACCGTGGCGTAGTACTGGTCGAACAGCCAGGTGACGGTCGCCGGCAGTACCGCCATCGCCACCGCCCAGAGCCCGACCAGGACGGTGAGGAAAACCGTGACCACCCCGGTCCGGGCCGGCTGCTGCGGCAGGTAGTGGCGGCGGCGCGGGACCGGGCCGGCCGGGGGCGGGGTGGCGTCCGCGCCTGAGTCATCTGTCACGTGGTCGGACACACCCGCACGGTACGTCTTACCGTAGGTGGGTGCGACGCGATCCTTCCGTGTCACGGTTCGCGGCCGGCCGGCTCTCCCCGCAGCGGCGAGCCGCCGACCTGGCGAAGCTACGTACCCACCGGTTCGACGTACTGGTCGTCGGCGGTGGGGTCACCGGCGTCGGCGCGGCACTGGACGCCGCCTCGCGCGGGCTGTCCGTGGCGCTCATCGAGGCCCGGGACCTGGCCGCCGGTACCTCCAGCCGGTCCAGCAAGCTCATCCACGGTGGCCTGCGCTACCTGGAGCAGCTGGAGTTCGGGCTGGTACACGAGGCGCTGCGGGAGCGTGGACTGCTCGCCACCCGGCTGGCACCGCACCTGGTCCGGCCGGTACCCATCCTGGTACCGCTGACCGTCGCGCACGCCGGCGTCGCCGGGTTCGCCGAGCGCGCCTGGCACCGTGGCTACTACGGGGCCGGCGTGGCGCTCTACGACGGCTTCGCCGGGCTGGTCGGCGGTGGTCGCGGGATGCCCGGGCACCGGCACCTCACCCGGGGCGGTACCCGCCGGCTCTTCCCGTCGCTGCGCCAGGAGAACCTGTCCGGCGCGATCCGCTACTACGACGGGCAGGTCGACGACGCGCGCTTCGTGGCGACGCTGGCGCGCACCGCCGCCTCGCTCGGTGCCGTGGTGGTGTCCAGCATGCGCGCCGTCGACCTGGTCCGCTCGGCGCGCGAGGTGACCGGCGTGGTCGCCCGCGACCTGGAGAGCGGCGAGCAGTTCCCGATCACCGCGCGCACCGTGGTCGCGGCCACCGGCGTGTGGAGCGACGACATCTCCGAGCTGCTCGGCGACCCGGGCATGCCGATCCGGCCGGGGCTGCGGGTACGCGCGTCGAAGGGGGTACACCTCGTGGTACCCCGGTCGGCGATCACCGGCGACTCGGGCCTGATCCTGCGTACCCCCAGCTCCGTACTGTTCGTACTGCCGTGGGGCGGGCACTGGATCATCGGTACCACCGACACCGACTGGCACCTCGACCGCGCCCACCCGGCCGCCTCCGCGCGCGACATCGCCTACCTGCTCAGCCAGGTCAACCAGTGGCTGGAGCGGCCGGTGTCCACTTCGGACATCGAGGGCGTCTACGCCGGCCTGCGCCCGCTGCTCTCCGGCGAGGACGAGGAGTCCTCCAAGCTGTCCCGGGAGCACGCCGTGGTGGAGCCGATGCTCGGGCTGATGCTCGTGGCCGGCGGCAAGTACACCACCTACCGGGTGATGGCGGCCGACGTGATCGACCGGGCGGTACGGCGGTTGGGGCCGCAGGTACCGGCCTCGCACACCGACGAGCTACCGCTGCTCGGGGCGGACGGCTTCGCTCCGATGTGGAGCAACCGGGCGGACCTGGCGCGCCGGCACCGGGTACCGGTCGGCGTGGTCGAGCACCTGCTCGAACGCTACGGGACGCTCACCACCGAGCTGCTCACCATGGTCAGCGCGCAGCCGCTGCTCGGCTCGCCGGTGGAGGGCGCTCCGGAATATCTGGCCGCCGAGGTCTCGTACGCCGCCGAGGCGGAGGGCGCGCTGCACCTGGAGGACGTACTCACCAGGCGTACCCGGATCTCCATCGAGACCAGTCACCGCGGCGTGGAGAGCGCGGCACACGTGGCCGAGCTGATGGGCACAGTGCTGGGCTGGGACGCCGCCACCCGGGACCGGGAGGTCGCCCACTACGTGGCCCGGGTCGCCGCCGAACGGGAGTCCCAGCGGATGCCCGACGACCTCACCGCCGACGCGGCCCGGCTGGGCGCGCCGGACGTCCGGGTCGGCGCCGCGCCCGACCGATGACGTGGCGCCGGCGGTCGGTGGCCGCCAGCCGTGCCTTGGCACGATCGATGACCAGGCCAGACCGATGAACCCAGCGGGTACCGTCGATGTCGATCTTTGTTGATCCGCCCGTCTGGCCGGGTAAAGGGCGGGCAGCCGGCCGGCTGTGGGCGCACCTGGTCAGCGACGTCTCCTTCGCCGAGCTGCACGCCTTCGCCGAGTTGCTCGGCGCGCCCAGCCGGGGCTTCGAGCGCGATCACTACGACATTCCGGCGGCACTGGTACCGGTCGCGGTGTGGCTCGGTGCCCGGCCGGTCAGCTCGCGGGAGGTGGTGATCCGGCTCACCGGCTCGGGACTGCGCCGCCCCAAGCACCGCCCGCCGCCGTGAGCCCGTTGGCCAGCGACCAGCGGTAGGGAGGAGCGGAGCGGCACCGGGTGGGCCGGTCCTGAGCGGTCGGACCGACCCCCACCGGTGCAGTGGCGCAGGTACGCGCCTGTTGGTACGCCCCACGTCGAGGAGCACCCACCCCCGATGCCACCCGGACGCCCTCGCCCGTACGCGCGTACCCGCACTCGAAAGACGCCGGAACAGGTGTCATTAGTTGCTCCCGACGGCGGGAAAGTCGCTGATTGTGACCGGCATCACCGGTCGGACCCCCGTGCCAGACTGGTAGCTCCGAGTGTTTGGGAAGGCAGCCGATGAGTGGTCCGTTGATCGTCCAGTCCGACAAGACCCTGCTGCTCGAGGTCGACCACCCCGACGCGAGGGCCTGCCGGATGGCGATCGCGCCCTTCGCCGAACTGGAGCGCTCGCCCGAGCACGTACACACCTACCGGCTGACCCCGCTCGGGCTGTGGAACGCGCGCGCGGCCGGGCACGACGCGGAGGCGGTGGTGGACGCGCTGCTGCGCTTCTCCCGCTACCCCGTACCGCACGCGCTGCTGGTCGACGTGGCCGAGACGATGGACCGCTACGGGCGGCTGCAGCTGGTCAACGACCCGGCCCACGGCCTGGTACTGAAGGCGCTCGACCGGATGGTGCTGGTCGAGGTGAGCAAGTCCAAGAAGCTGGCCGGCATGCTGGGCACCCCGCTCGGGCCGGACATGATCGCGGTACACCCGTCCGAGCGCGGGCGGTTGAAGCAGGCGCTGCTGAAGCTCGGCTGGCCGGCCGAGGACCTCGCCGGCTACGTCAACGGCGAAGCCCACCCGATCTTCCTGGCCGAGTCGGGCCGGGACGGCAAGCCGGACTGGACGCTGCGCTCCTACCAGCACGAGGCGGTGGAGAGCTTCTGGGCCGGCGGCTCCGGCGTGGTCGTACTCCCGTGTGGCGCTGGCAAGACGCTGGTCGGCGCGGCGGCGATGGCCGAGGCGCAGGCCACCACGCTGATCCTGGTCACCAACACGGTCGCCGGTCGGCAGTGGAAGCGCGAGCTGATCGCCCGCACCTCGCTCACCGAGGAGGAGATCGGCGAATACTCGGGCGAGCGCAAGGAGATCCGGCCGGTCACCATCGCCACCTACCAGGTACTCACCACCAAGCGGGCGGGTGCGTACGCGCACCTCGACCTGTTCGGGGCGCGCGACTGGGGACTGGTGATCTACGACGAGGTACACCTGCTGCCGGCGCCGATCTTCCGGTTCACCGCCGACCTGCAGGCCCGCCGCCGGCTCGGGCTCACCGCCACGCTGGTACGCGAGGACGGCCGGGAGGGCGACGTCTTCTCGCTGATCGGACCCAAGCGCTATGACGCGCCGTGGAAGGACATCGAGGAGCAGGGCTGGATCGCGCCGGCCGACTGCACGGAGGTACGGGTCACGCTCACCGACGCCGAGCGGATGGCGTACGCCACAGCGGAGCCCGAGGAGCGGTACCGGGTGGCGGCCACCGCGCGTACCAAGCTGCCCGTGGTCCGCGCCTTGGTGGACAAGCACAAGGACGATCAGGTACTCGTCATCGGCGCCTACATCGACCAACTGCACGCGCTTTCGGAATACCTGGGTGCGCCGGTGATCCAGGGCGCGACGACCAACAAGGAGCGGGAGCGCCTGTTCGACGAGTTCCGCTCGGGCAAGCTGCGTACCCTGGTCATCTCCAAAGTGGGCAACTTCTCCATCGACCTGCCGGAGGCGGCCGTCGCCATCCAGGTGAGCGGCACGTTCGGCTCGCGGCAGGAGGAGGCCCAGCGGCTCGGCCGGGTACTGCGCCCGAAGGCCGACAAGCGGCAGGCGCACTTCTACACGGTGGTCGCCCGGGACACCATCGACACCGAGTACGCGGCACACCGGCAGCGCTTCCTCGCCGAGCAGGGCTACGCGTACACCATCGTCGACGCCGACGACGTGCTCTCCGCGTAGCAGTCGGTTTCGGGTTCGGCCGGACGGCGATCCGGCCGGCCTGCCGGCCACTGTGGACTGTTGTGGATCACTGTCCACGGGACCCCGGCATGTCGGCGGGCGTTGATACGCTGCCGGTCGTGAACGATGAGCCGCGTCAGCCGAGCCCGGAGCAGCCCGCCCAGCCGGGGCAGCCGGAGCAGGGCTGGGCGCAGTGGAGTGGCTGGTCGGGTACCACGCCGCCCGGGGGGCAGCCGACCACGCCGATCCCGCCGGCAGAGCCGGTAACGGAGGCGGTGACGGAGCCGTCGATTCCGGTGCCGCCGGTCGTCCAGCAGCCGTACCCGCCGCAGCCCGCGCCGCCCTACGGCTCGCCCGCTCAGCCCTACGGCTCTCCTGCACAGCCCTACGGTTCTCCTGCTCAGCCCTACAGTGGCCCGCCCGCGCCGGCTGCTCAGCCCTACAGCGGCCCGCCCGCGCCGTCTGCCCAGCCCTACAGTGGCCCGCCCGCGCAGGGCGTTCCCGCTGCTCAGCCCTATGGCAACCCGCCGGTGCCGAGCAGTCCGCCGGCGCAGCCCTACGGTGGTCCGGCCGTGCCGAGTGGTCCGCCGCAACAGGCCGGGGCGGTACCGCAGAGTGGGCCGCCGGCGCAGGTCGCCTGGCCGGCCGGCCCGGGTGGCGGCGGTGAACACCCGCACTCCGCGCAGCCGCACGGTGTCCGGCCGGTGCCGCCGTATGTCGCACCGGCCGCGCCGCCGGTCAGCGGCCCGCCCGCAGCGCCGTTCAGTGGCCCGCCCGCGCCGAGCATGTCCCCGGCACCGGCCACCTGGGTCGGCTCGCCCGGCCCGGCGGAGCAGTCCTATCCACCGCAGTCCGGTTCGCCCTACAGCGCTCCACCGGCGCCGCCGTACAGTGGCCCGCCCGCGCCGTCCTACAGTGACGAGCCGCCACCGATCCAGCCGATAGCGCCGATCCAGCCGATCCCGCCGGCGCAGAGCGCCCCGCCGTGGGGTCCGCAGCCGGCGCCGCCCTCATGGCGGGGTGACGAGTTCGGCTCGGGGCCACGCCGCATCGAGCCGTCCCCGCCACCGCCACAGCGCTCGAAGCTGCTGGTCGGGCTCGCGATCGGGCTGGCGGTCGCGGTACTTGTCGGGGTGGGTACCTTCTTCCTCGGCTCGGCCCTGGGCGGTGGCTCGGCCAAGCCGGCCCCGTCACCGGCGAGCGCGAGCCCGTCGCTGCCGGCGTACGAGGCCGAGCAGCTCGCGCTGAACAAGTCCAAAGTGGCCGGTCCACTCGCCACGATCGCCCAGCCGTGGCTGCCCTACGTGGGTGGCTGCCTGGGTGACACCGACAAGGACGGGCCGGTACTGCAGCCCGACGAGAGCAAGCACGTGGTCTGCCGGTACGGCGGGGTCTACGTGCACTTCGCGCTCTTCAAGTCGGCCACTGACCGGGACACCGAGCGCACCTACCGCCAGCAACTGCACGTGACATCGCCCGGGCTCGCCCCCGGCCAGCAGGAGCCGTCCCGCAAGGCCGGCGGGGTGAGTGGCGTACAGGGCGACTACGTGGAGTACGCGCTGAAGGGCAGCGACGGCCGGGCGCTCTGCGGCATCTGGTGGGACCGGGACGGCGAGACGTCGGCGGTCTCCCTGGAGACGCTGTGCCAGGAGGGGATCGGCGGCGACTGGAACGCGCTGCGCGACCTCTGGCAACGGCACAGCTGAGCGGGGGCAGGCGTGCGGCAGGAGACCCCTCCCGGAACGGTGGGCACGGCTGCCGCTCGGCCACAGCTGCTGGCTGACCGGCGCGTCGCCCTGGTGCACGAGTGGTACAGCGCGGCCGGCGGGTCGGAGCAGGTGTTCGGAGCGCTGGCCGAACTGGTACCGCATGCCGACCGGTACGTGCTGTGGGCGGAGCCCGGTGCCGCGCCGGAGTCGTTGCGGCTGAAGGAGTCCTGGCTACGGTACGGTCCGCTGCGGCGCAGCCGGGCGCTCGCGTTGCCGGTGATGCCGCTGGCCTTCCGTACCCTCGGGCGGGCGCGCTACGACGTGGTGCTCTCGTCCAGCCACGCCTTCGCCCACACGGTGCGCTTCGGGCCGGCGGCCGGTACCCGCTACCTCAGCTACATCCACTCACCCGCCCGGTACCTGTGGAGCCCCGACTTCGACAACCGTGGCGCGCACCCGCTGCTCGGGGTACCGCGCCGGCTGCTGCGCGGGCTGGACGAGCGGCTGGGCCGGCACGTGCACGCGTACGCCGCCAATTCCCAGGAGGTACGCGAGCGGATCCGCCGGTACTGGGGGCGGGACGCGACGGTCGTACACCCGCCGGTTGACGTGGACTTCTTCGGCGCGGGGGCGGAGCCGGGCGGCCGCGACTACCTGCTCGGGGTGGGGCGCTGGGTGGGGTACAAGCGATTCGATCTGGTCATCGCCGTTGCCGAGGCGGCCGGGCTGCCGCTGGTGCTGGCCGGCGGCGGGCCTGAGGAGGCGCGGCTGCGCCGGCTGGCGGGGGCGTCGGTCCGCTTCGAGGTACGACCGGACCGGGCGCGCCTGCGGGAGCTGTACGCGGGCGCCCAGGCGCTGCTCTTCCCGACCCACGAGGACTTCGGCATCGTGCCGGTCGAGGCGCAGGCGTGCGGTACCCCCGTCGTCGGGCTGCGCCGCGGCGGCCTGCTGGAGACTGTTGTCGACGGCGAGACAGGGTTTCTCGTCGACGGGACCGATCCGGCCGGATACGTGGCGGCGCTGCGCGGCGTCGCCGGCCTGGACAGCGGGCACATCCGGGAGCACGCCCGGCAGTTCTCGGCGGACCGGTTCGCCGACCGGATGGCGGAGTGGGTCGGGCATGCGCTCGGCTGACCCGACCACGATCGTGGATTGCAGCGGCGTCGGGCCTGGCGGGATCAGCCGGATGTTGACCGAGGTGGTCGGCCACTGGCCGGCCGGGCAGCGGCTGGAGCTCGTCGCGCCGCCAGCCGGTTGGCAGCCGCCGGCGAGCCGGGCCGAGATCACGGTGACAGCCCCACGGAGCGGCGGTCGGGGGCGCACCATCGCGGCGGCGACGCTCGCCCTGCGCCGGGCGACCGGCCACACCGGCGGGGGTACCCGCGTGCTGTCGCTCAGCCCGTCACTGGCGGTCGCCGGCAGCCGGCTGCCGGTCACCACGGTGCTGCACGACTTCGCGTACCGGCTGTGGCCCGCCGACCTGAGCAGCGCTGTCATCCGGTACCGGAAGGCCAGCTACGCCACCGCGATCCGGCGCTCGGCCCGGCTGCTGTGCGTGAGTGCCCGTACCCGCCACGACCTCGCCGGGCTCTACGGAGTCGCCGACGAGCGGTGCCGTGTGTGGCGGCCGGGCAGCGATCCGGCCGGGACAGCGGGTGCGCTGCCCGCGCCGCTGGCCGGGGTGGGGCGCTTCGTGGTGGTACCCGGGCACGCGCCGCACAAGGGTGTCGAACTCGCGATCGAAGCCCTGCCCGCCCACCCCGACCTGGTCCTCGCGGTACTGACCGGGGGGCAGCCGGTGGCACGCTACCGCGAGGCGGCACTGCGCTCCGTCGCCGCCGACCGGATCCTGCTGCTCGACCGGCTCACCGACGCCGAGTACCTGGCCACTCTCCGCGCCGCCGCCGCGCTGCTCATGCCCAGCCACTTCGAGGGGTACGGGCTGCCCGCCGCAGAGGCGCTGCGGCTCGGTACCCCCACGGTCATCTCGCCCGACCCGGCGCTGCACGAGGCGACCGGCGGCGCGGCGATCCGGATGGACGACTGGAGCGCCGAGGCGCTCAGCCGCGCACTGCACCGCATCGCCGAGCCGCTGCCCGGACCTCTGCCGCCATCGCGTTCGTGGCGCGCGGCGACCGCCGAACTTGCCGCACTGGTGCACGACGCGGCGCCAACCGCCCCGGCGCCAACCGTCCCGGCGGCGACAGGTGCGGCGGCACGTGGCGCGGCGGGGCGGGGGTAGGGGTGCGGGTCGCACTGGTGCACTCGTCGTTCGCGGTCCGCGGCGGTGCCGAGCGCTACCTGCGTGACCTGGCCCGTGAGCTGACCCGGCGCGGGCACACGGTCGCCGTCTTCGCCCGCGCGTCCGCGCACGCCGAGCCGGCCGACCACCCGGCCGGTTCCCGGATCAGTGCTCGGATTCCATTGCTGCGCAAGGCTTTCACCCACCTCGGGGACCTGTTCGACCCGACCGGACTGCGGGTGCGGGAGGTCGCCGGATTCCGGCCGGACGTGGTACACGTGCACAACTGGCAGGGCGTCGGGATCCTGCCGGTCGCGCGCCTGGCGCGGGCGTACCCGACCTGCCACACGCTCCACGACTACGCGCTCGGCGACCCGAACTGCACGCTCGCCAACCGGGGCCGCGGCCGGCTACCGGACCTGCTGCTGCGGCTGCGCTCGGCGTGGCTCCTCCGCCGGCTGCGCCGGGTGACGCTGCTGTGGCCGGCCGGGCGTACCCGCGAGGTGCTGCGCTCCCACGTGCCGGGGGTACCCGACGGCCAGGTCGTACCGCTGGCAGTCGACCTCGGGCCGCAGCCGGAGTGGCCGGCGGGGCGGCGCGACACGTTCCTGTTCCTCGGCGCACTCACCCAGCACAAGGGCATCGACGTGCTGCTGGACGCGTGGGGGAGTGGCGCGACGGCCGGTGAGCTGCTGGTGGCCGGGGACGGCCCGCTGCGGCCGCTGGTGGAGGAGGCTGCCCGCCGGTACCCGACGGTGGCGTACCTCGGCCACGTCGACCAGGCCGGCAAGGTCGCGGCGCTGGGCCGGGCCGGCTGGCTCGTCTTCCCGAGCCGGCGGCCGGAGAGCTTCGGGCTGTCCTGTGTGGAGGCGCTCAGCGCGGGCCGCCCGATCATCGCCGCCGCCGCGAGCCGCCCCTCGATGGCCTCGGACACGTCGCTGCTCACCTACCCGGGAACCGGCTCCGCTGTCGAATCTGGCGGACAGCTCGCCGCGCTGCTGCGCGCCGCCGCCACGATGCCGGACGAGGAGTACCGGGCGCTGTCCGCATCGGCGCGCGCGGACGGGGTACGCGTCGACTGGAGCACACACGTCGACGCGGTCCTGCGCGTCTACGCCGAACTTGCTGGTACAGACGCAAATGCGGCCACGGGCGCCGGTCAGGCGGTGCGTTGATGGCTGGCGACATCGTCACGACCGGGCCAACCGCCGGGCCGCCCGGAGAACCGACGCCGGTGGCAGCACACCGGTGGCGGTCGGCGGTGAGCCTGCACGTCACCCGGTTGACCAGCGCTGCGCGGTCGGTGCCGGTACCCCCGTGGGTACGCGGCCACCCGGTGGCAACCGGCGTCGGGGCGGCCGTACTGGCGACCGGGGTGGTACTTCTCTGCCTGCTGCTCGGGCTCCCGCCAGCGCTGCCGTTCGCGTTGGCGCTGCTGGTGGTACTCGCGCTGCGGCCGCTGGCCGGGATGGCGTACGCCACGGTGGTACTCACCGTCCCGCTCGGACTGTGGGCGGTCGGCGGGCAGGCGCTCGTCGGCTGGGCCTTCGGTGGCCGGGACTACGCACTGAGCATGTCCGCGGTCGCGGTGGTGTTCGCGCACGCCGCGACCACGCTGGCCCGCCGGCGCCCCAACCGGCGGGTACTCGCGCTGGCCCTGCCAACGGCCGCAGTGCTTCTGGCGGCCTGCGCGATCGGTGTCGCACACCACGGCCTGCCGCAGACGGTGATCGGGGCGCGCTACATCCTGTTCCCGCTAGCCGTTCTGGTGGTTGTCCGGGCACTGCCCGCCGGTGATGTCAGCCGGCTCGGCACGGTACTGGCCTGGGTACTGGTGGCCAACGGGGTGGCCGCCGTCGTCGAGTTCGCGATCGGGCCACAGCGCTTGGCAGCACTGGGATTCGACCATGGGCCGGCGCTACGGTACATCGACGGTACCTTCCGGGCGCCCGGGCTCACCGAGTTCAACGCGGCTCTCGGCATGCTCGCCGGGGCGTACCTGCTGGGGTATGTGGGTCTGTGGCTGACCCGGACCGCACGCCCCCGGCGGCGCTCGTGGCACGCCGGTGCGCTGGCCGCCGTCGTGTGCCTCGCGTTGAGTACCAGCCGCTCCGGCGCCGTATTGCTGGTGGGCGGGGTGGTGGCCGCGGTGGCGCTGAACCGCTCCGGTGGTCCGGCGGCCCGGCGGCGCGCGCGGCTGTTCGGTCTCGGCCTGCTCGGCCTGGTGGCGGCCGCCTTCGTGGCGCTCGGCGCGACCGGGGCGAGCAGCCTGTTCCAGCGCTTCGACGTGTGGCGTGACCTGCTCTCGCACAACCTGCCGCTGTACGGGCTCGGCGTCGGCGCGGTCGGCGCGGCCTCGAACTCGCGGGTCGCCGGCGGGCAGCGGGTGTTCACTGACAACTACTTCATCAGCCTCGCCCTCCAGTTCGGCCCGATTGTGCTGGCGCTGCTCGTGATCGCGCTGGTCGCCGCCGTGGTGCTGCTGTACCGCCGCTCCGCCACCCGGCCGATCTCCGTGCTGTACCTCGCCGCGCTTGCCGGGCTGGCCGCCGCGTCGCTGCTCATCGAGGCGTGGGAGTACGACGGGGCGATGCTCTGCCTGGCGGTACTCGTCGGGTACGGGCTACGACGCGACAACCCGGAGGACTGAGGTGCGCGGGCTCGTCGACGCCGGGCGGCGGCTGCAGCGCGCGCAGCTGTCGGTACAGGCGCTGTCCCGCCTCTCCAGCGTTGTCGTCTTCCTGCTCGCCTCGTGGACCGACAGCCGGCACCTGCCGCTGGTGGCGCTGCAGGGAGTGCTGTTCGCGATCCCGTACACGCTGGTCGAGTCGCTGGTCGGCCGCCCGCTCTCGGCCGATCTGGTACCCGGGCAGTGGAGTGTCGAGTGCTGGGCCCGCCGCGCCGCACTTGTCACCGTCGCGCCGGTCGGGCTCGTCTGCTTCCTGTCCGCGACGCTGGCGCTGCCCGGCGTGCGGCCGGTGGACCGCCTGCTGATGAGCCTGCCGATCCTCGTGCAGCTCCCGCTCGAGGCGGCGTTCTGGGCCGCGGCGCGTACCCGGCCGCGCTGGCGGGCCAACCTGATCCCGCAGCTCACCGCGGTCGGCACGGTCGGTGCCGCGGCGCTGTTCGCGGCCTTCGACGTGCGGCTCGACCTGGCCAGCCTACCGGCGCAGGTCGCGGTGCTGGGCTGGGTTCTTGTCCAGCGTGGTGCGGGGGAACGGCCGGGACTGCTGGCCAGCGTGCGGGTGGGTGCGGCCTACGCGCTCGCGGCCGGCCTCGACCTGGCCTACGCGGTGGCCCTGCCGTCGGTGGCCGGCCGGCTCGTCGGAGTAGACGCGCTGGTGGTACTCCGGGCCCTGGAGCTGGCTTTCGGGCCGTACCACGTGGCGCTCGCCGCAACCGTACGCGAGGACATCGTGGCCGGGCGGCGTAGCCGGTTGCTGACCGGTACCCGGGTACTCACCGTCGTACTGCTGCTCGTGGTGGGCGTGGTGCTGCTGGCCAGCGGGTGGGTACGCGGCCTGCTGGCCGAGGAGCTGTCGGCAGTCGGGCTCGGCGCGGTGGCGCTCTACTGGGGGTACAAGGCGGTGGTGGCGTGCTCCACCTGGGCCTCGATCCGGCACATGATCTGGGCGCCACAGGGCCGCTTCCTGGCCTCGGCCATCGGCTCGCGGGTACTCGCGTTCGCCGGCATGGCGGTCGGCCTGCTGTGGGTACGCCACCTCACCGGCCTGTTCACCCAGCTGCTCGTGGTGGAGGTGGC
This sequence comes from uncultured Actinomycetota bacterium, assembly GCA_963850915.1. GTDB lineage: Bacteria > Actinomycetota > Actinomycetes > Mycobacteriales > Micromonosporaceae > CAVTWH01. Next base: position 530,334 of record CAWKND010000010.1, on the reverse strand, counting down.
GGTGGTCGCGCTGGTACTTCGTCCGGATCCGTGGCACGGCCCGCCCAGCGGCCGACATCGCCGTACCGCCGCAGGCCACGGCCGGGGTCGCGGTAGCCGGTCCGATACGCTCGTCGCAGTGATCGTCATTGATCGAGCTGAGCGGGTGGGGGCGGATGGCTGACGCACTCCCCGATCCGGCGCGCCCAGCCTCGAGCGCCGACGCGGATCCGGCCGAAGCCCTCGGCTGGCCGCTCCAGCCGCTGGCCGACCTGACCCGCCGGGCGCTGCTGAGCCGGGGCGCCGCCTTCGCCACCGGTGCCGGAGCCGCCGTGTTCGGCGTGGCGACCGTGGGCGCGGCCATGCACCGGGACACCGGCGGCCACGGCCAGACCGCCGAGACCGTCTTCAACGTGCGTGACTTCGGCGCCGCCGGCGACGGGCAGGCCGACGATACCGACCACCTCCAGCACGCGATCAACGCCGCGCGGGACACCGGCGGCGTGGTGTTCTTCCCGCCCGGCACGTACCTCACCCGCAAGCTGACCCTGTACTCGCGCATCCACCTGCGCGGCTCCGGCGGCGACGCGACGACGCTGCGGCTGCACCCCGGCGCCAACTCCCCGGTAATCGAGTCGGCCGGCTTCGCGGGGCTGACCGGCCGGCGCGCCGACGGCGGGATCACCATGTTCAGCGTCCGCGACCTGACCATCGACGGAAACAAGGCGCACAACCCGAAAGGGGGGTACGGCCTGCGCATCTACGGGTACGGCTACGAGCTGACCGAGGTCGTCGTCTTCAACTGCCACAACGACGGCATCTACAGCGAGTGGGGGCCGGCCGGCGCACTGGCCGCCCCGTCGCACCAGATGGAGGCGCGGCTGACCGGGCTGCGTACGCACGACAACGGCGGGCACGGCATCGCGTTCGCCGGGCCGCACGACTCGATGATGCTCAACTGCGTGGCCGCCGAGAACAGTGGCGCGGGATTCCACATCACCGGCGACAGCGACGGTACTTCCCTGGTCAACTGCCACGCCTGGGGCGCCGGGCAGGACGTCTCGTTCGAGTTGGCGGCCGCCGGGCTCAGCTGCATGAACTGCTACGCCGACCTGGCCGGTGGCGTGGGGGTACGCGTCTCGCGCAGTGACTGCCGATGGGTCGGCGGGCTGGTCCTCGGGTACAACCACCCGGGACCGCAGCAGGAGATCGGCATCCAGCTGGTACCCGGCGCGAAGGACACCGAGCCGGCCGGCACCGTGGTGGACACGAAGATCATGAACTGCGGTACCGCCGCGGTGGACTTCGGCGCCGATCGCGGGCTGTCCAGCCTGCGCGCGGTGATCTCGCAGCCCGGTGTGGTGGACAGCAAGGGTGCCCCGGTCGCCGGTAGCGGCCTGGGCTGGCTCGGCTCGCCCGCCCCGACGACCCAGGTGGAGATCACCAGTGGGCTCGGTGACACCGCGAAGAGCCTGGTCATCCGCCCCGCCTTCGACCTGCGCGTGCAGGGCACCCCGCAGCCGCCGGCAGCCGATTCGGTGCGCCTGTTCGCCCGCGACTTCGGTGGTACGACCCAGTTGTGCGCTGTCTTCCCGAGCGGTGTGGTGCGGGTAGTCGCAACCGACGCCTAAGTGGATAGACCGTCAGTTGGTCGGTGTACCGGGTGGGATCGGCTGGTCGTCCCGGATCGCGGCGTAGAGCGGTTGGTCTTTCGCCGGGTCGGCGAGCACCACGCTCTCCGAGCCGATCATGTCGGTCCCCTTGCTGGGGTTGGTGTAGAACGTCAGGTCGCCGCTGCGCAGGTGCCGCAGGTCGGACGCGGTGTCCACGATATTGAGCGACGAGTCGACGGTCACCGCGTTGGCGGTCGCCTTGAGGAACTCGTTGAGCCGGGCCGGATTGGTGAGCAGATCACCGGAGGCGGCCTTGTTGAGGATGGCCCTGATCACCTGCTGCTGGTGGCGGATGCGGGCGAAGTCGCCGTCCTTGAAGGCGTAGCGCTCGCGGGCGTAGTCGAGCGCGGCGGCGCCATCCATCACCTGGGGCCCCGCGTCGAAGTGCCGGATGCTGTTCTTGTTGAGCGAGTGCGTCGAGGTGAAGCTCTGGTCAACGGTGATCTCCACGCCGCCGAGCGCGTCCACGATCTCCTTGAACCCGGAGAAGTCCACCATCAGCACGTGGTCGATGCGTACCCCGGTGAAGTCCTCAACGGTCTGCACGGTGAGCGGTACCCCGCCCCAGGCGTACGCTGCGTTGATCTTGGCAGAGGTGTTGCCGTGCTTGCCATCCGCTGACTTCGGGATGTGTACCCAGGTGTCCCGCGGGATGGAGACCAGCTCCGCGGCGGTGTGGTCCTGGTTGACGTGCAGCAGGATGATCGTGTCGCTACGCGAGCCGCCGAGGTTGTCCGGGTCCCGGGTGTCGCTGCCGAGTACCAGGTAGTTGGTCGCGTTCTTGGCGACCTCGGGCTTGGTCGGCCGGCTGGCGGCCGGTACGTCCTGGAACGCGTCCACCCGCTTGACGCCGTGCGCGACGGAGCGCAGGTAGAGGGATTCCGCGACGGCCGCGCCACCGACGATGACGACGAGCGCGGCGACGACGATGAGCGCGATCCGGCGACGACGGCGCCGGCGCGGGCGGGCCGGCGGCGCGGGCGGCCCGTCGACCGGATCGACGCCGGTGCTCGTGTCGTCGTCCGCTTCGACCTCGGCGCTCTGCTGTCCCGCTGACATGCGCCGATGGTACTGACTGGGGGCAGCCCGCTGCAGTCCCGTCGAACGGGCCGACCGTCCCGAGTGGACGTCCACTGTGATGATCGTCACGCGTCGATGGAATTGTCACAATCGGGGCTGCCGTTGCCGCCCGCCGCCCTGCTCGGGACATCGATCAGGCTCAGCCCCGTGCGAAACTGGGCCGAGCTGAATGAGCAAGCCACAGCTGCACGGGGGGCAAGTTTGTCGAATCCAGGCGCGCCGATGGAGACCCGCGAGGAGGCGATCCTCGACGGCGCGGACACAGTACCGGCACGCCGCCGGATACCCGCCCAGCGCGGTGACCCGCCACCCGCCGCACCCCGCGCCGCCCACCCCGCGCCGGCTGATCGCGTACCGGCTGATCGCGTACCGGCTGATCGCGTACCGGCTGGGCATCGCCGGGCCCGAGGGGTGCGCGCCTGGATGCTCGTCGTACCGGTCGACCTGCTGGCGTTCCTCACCCCGCTGGCCTGGAGCCTGGAGAACTGGAAGGCGATCGGTGTCGCGGCCGGCCTGAGCATCGCCCTCTTCAACGCCGGTGGCCTGTACCGGGCCCGGCGGCACCTGAGCTTCCTCGACGCCCTGCCGAGTCTGTTCGGCCGGATGCTGGTCGCCGCGGCTGTGGTGGGCATCATCGTGGCCGAGCGGCACGACTCCGTCCCGCACCTCGGTGACTTCCTGCGCCAACTGGCCGTCTCGCTGCTGGCGGTGGTCCTCGGCCGGGCCGTCACGTACCAGGTGATCGTGGTGGCCCGGCGACGGCGCTGGGTGGGGCACAGCACCGTGGTGGTCGGCGGCGGTCCGGTCGCCCTCGAACTGGGCCGGCTGATCCGCCGGTACCCGCAGTACGGCCTACGCCTGCTCGGCTTCGTCGACGCCGATCCGGGCGCGCACCGCGACCCGGACAGCGGCCCCTTCGTCGCGAAGCTGGACGACCTGGAGCGCACCGTGGTCGCCCGGGACGTCGAGGTGGCACTGCTCGCCGACGTCGACTGCGCCGAGGAGCGGCTACTGGAGATCGCCCGGTCGCCCGCGATGAGCCGCTGCGACCTCTGGATGGTGCCCCGGCTGCGGGAGTTCCAGGCGCACGACGCGATCCCCGACCACATCGGCGCCATTCCCGTGGTGCGGGTACGCCGGCCCACCATGTCGGTCGCGTCCCGGGTGGTGAAGCGGGGCTTCGACGTGCTCGTCGCCGGGGTGGCGCTGGTGCTGCTCAGCCCGGTACTGGTGCTGTGCGCGCTGGCCACCCGGGTCGCCGGCGGACCCGGGATCTTCTTCGCCCAGCAGCGCATCGGCCAGCACGGCCGGCTGTTCCGGCTGGTGAAGTTCCGGACCGTGCCACGGGTGGACGACGCGGAGTCGCAGACCCGCTGGTCGGTGGCGCGCGATCCGCGGATCGGCCGGGTCGGCCGGTTCCTGCGGCGTACCTCGCTGGACGAGACGCCCCAGCTGTGGAGCGTGCTGCGCGGCGACATGACGGTGGTGGGGCCACGCCCGGAGCGGCCGTACTTCGTCGACCGGTTCACCGCCGACTACCCGCACTACGCGATGCGCCACCGGGTACCGGTCGGGCTGACCGGGCTGGCACAGGTCAGTGGGTTACGCGGGGACACGCCGATCTCCGACCGGGCCCGGTTCGACAACTACTACATCGAGAACTGGTCGCTCTGGCTGGACATCAAGGTACTGGTGCGTACCGTCGTCGTGGTACTACGCGGCGGAGGCCGCTGAGTCGAACGCGGCGCAGGCCGCTGAGCCAGCGGGGGGAGAGAGATGCTCGACAGCTTCCTGGCCTGCGTGCCCGGTACCGACCCGGTGCTCGCGACGGCCACCGGGCGGGAGTTGCTGGCCCGCTGGCAGGAGCCGCAGCGCCGGTACCACGACCGTACGCACCTGCGCCGGATGCTCGACACGCTCGGCCCCGAAGCGCCGGTGGAGGTACGGCTGGCGGCCTGGTACCACGACGCCGTCTACGACCCGCGGGCCACGGACAACGAGGAGCGCAGCGCCGACCTGGCCGCTGAGCAGCTCGGCAAGCTCGAAATCGAGTCCGCCGAAGTGGTCCGGCTGGTGCTGCTGACCCGGGACCACGCCGTCACGCCCGGCGACGCCAACGGCGCCCTGCTCTGCGACGCCGACCTGTCCATCCTCGCCGCCACCGAGCCGGAGTACGACGCGTATACCCGCGCTGTGCGGGCGGAGTACGCCTTCGTACCCGAGGACGCCTTCCGGGCCGGCCGGGCCGCGATCCTGCGGCAACTGCTGGAACTGCCGGCGCTGTTCCACGCGCACCCCGAGTGGGAGCAGCCGGCCCGCGCCAACCTCCGCCGGGAGATCATCGCGCTGAACGGCTGACCAGCCCGTCACTCCTCGATGACGGCGGCGGTGATGCGGTGCAGGGCGAAGGTGTGCACGGTCTCGGTACGGTCGTCGGCCGCGCGCAGGTAGCCGGCGGCCATCGAGACCGGGCGTACCAGTCGGGACGCGGTCGCGCCGTGCGCGTCCACGTAACCGACCCAGACCCGCTGCCGGGCGCGTAGCGCCTGCTGGAGGGTGGCCAGCGCCTGGGTGTGCGCCTGCGCGGCGCTGACCCCGGCCGGTGTCTCGCGCAGGGTCACCGGCGCGCGGCGGGCCGCCCGGGTGGCCGCGTCGCCGCGCCGCAACTGCTCCACGATGCCGGTGAGCCGGGCCGGGGAGGGGCGGGGCTGGGGGTACGCCAGGGCGGCGCCGGCGGCTGTCGGGCGCAGCGGTGCGCGTACCGCACGCGGCCGGGCCAGCACCATCGCGCCCGTGGAGTCCTCCGGTACCGGCGCGTAGCCAGCTTCCCGGAGCGCGGCCAGCAGCCGGGGGGTACCGGCCGGGGTGACCAGTACGGTCGGGGCCAGCCGGCGCAGCTGGAGCGCCGCCAGCCGCTTGTCGCTGACCAACTGGGTGAGCAGCGCCTCGTCGTCGCCGCGCAGGTAGGCCCCGGTAGCACCGACGCGCAGTCCACCGTGCCGGCGGGCCACGTCGTCGATCAGGTACGACAGCCCCTGCGGGATGGGGGTACGCGACCGGCGGGCGAACAGCGCGTGCAGCTCGGCCGGCGGGTACCCGGCATCCAGCGCCCGGCGCAGGCTGTCCGGCGTGACCCGGTGCACCGTGGCACCGCCGGCCGACTCCGGCTCGGCGATCAGCGCCAACTCCGCTGCGAGCGCGGGCTGGGCCGGCCCGGGTACCACCACGGTCAGGTCGGCCTGCACGAGTACGTGATCCACCGGGTCGGGCAGCAGCGCCGCCAGTGCCTGTACAGCGCCGGCCACCGGACCGGTCGGGTCCGCCCGTACCCCCAACGGATCTTCATCGGCGTCGCGCCCGGACGCTGTCCGCGCCCCGTCGAGCAGCAGCCGCCCGTACCCCGTCATCGCCCCGAGCGCGGTCACGCCGAGCTGGGCCGCCTCCCGCAGCCCCCACTCGACCGCCTCCGACCGTGGCCCGTCGGCCGGCATCGGTCCGCCGGCCGGCTGGCGCGGGCCGAACAGCCGCGGCGAGCGCCAGGCCAGGCTGGCGAGTACGGCCGCGCTGTCCGGGGCGGCCCCCGGCTCCTCGTCGGCGAGTACGCCCAGCGTGGCCAGGCGCAGCCGGGGAGCCGAATGCCGGTTCAGCTCGGGGGAGAGCGCGTTGGTCAACTTCTCCCGTTCGTCGCGCCGGCCGATCTGACCCGGCTGCCGGGTCAGCGGCAGCCACACCTGTACCAGCTGCGCCCAGCGGGTGGCGACCGGCTGGTCCCGCCACACGTCGAAGCCCGGCGTCGGCAGGAACCGCGCGTCGCCCGCGTCCATCCCGCGGCTCGAGCTCGACTCCGCCTCGCCGAGCAGCCCGGCCGCCGCCGCCAGCTCCAGCAGCAGCCCGGCCAGCGACTCGTCCACGCCGGCCACCTTCGCCAGCCGGCGCAGGTCGCGGATGCCGAGTCCACCCGAGCGCAGTACCGGCGGCGGGTCGGCGGCCACCTCGGCGAGCAGCGCCTCCGCCTGGCGTACCAGCTCCATCGCCTGCCCGGCCCCGGCGGAGTCGACCACCTTCACCTCGCGTACCGGCGCCTGCGGGCTGGGCGGCGACGGATGCAGCGCGCCCAGCGGCCCGACATCCCGGCGCAGCAGCAGCCCCACCTCGCGGGGCAGCTCCACCTCCGCCGGATCGGTCGGGCCGGCCCCCGGCCGGGCGGCGAGCAGGTGGTGACTGACCAGCCAGCCCACCGGCGTCTCCGGGTCGGCGAGCGAGGCAGCGGTACCCACGCCGACCGGCGGGCCGGCCGCCAGCCGGTCCAGCACCGCACGCGCGGGGGGCGGCGCCGCGAGTACCGCCCGGCGTAGCCCGGCCGCGTCGGCACACAGCTTCGCGATCTCCACATCCAGGTCGACGGCGGGTCGCCCGAGACCGGCCGGGTACGGCGGGCACACCTCGTCCACGCCGGCCGCGATCCGCAGCGCGTCGTCCGGCCCGTACACCAGGAACAGCGCGCGCAGCTTGTCCAGTGCGGCGCGGACGGCCACCGGGGGCGGCGCCGGTCGGGCCGCCGCGACCAGTGCGAGCAGCGCCTGGCTGGAGACGGTGTCCCCGGTACGGCAGTAGCGCAGCCCGTCCAGGATCTCCAGGGTGAACTGGTCGAGCGGGTCCAGCGCGCGCGCCACCGACACCCGTGCCTGGGCGCGGGTGGCCAGCGCCGAGATGTCCCCGGGTACCGGCACGATGAGGTCGGGCCGCAGGGACAGCAGCGCGGCGAGCGCGCGGTCGGGCAGCGCGCGCAACTGGTCGGCCAGGGTCGTGGTCATCGCCGCTCAACGCTAGCCGCTCGGGGCCGGTACCCGCTGCGCCGGTCCGGCTGCTGGCACCCCGGTGTGGCGTACCCGGCAGCCGCAACCGGCGGCACCGGACGGCGTACCCCGGTGTGCGAGACTTTGACGGCCGGTACCCCCGTCGCCCGGCGCGCCCGTCTGGAGGAGCACATGTCTGGACCCGATCCGACCGGCGCGTACGCGGTCGACAAGAAGGGCAACCTGCCGATCGGCGAACTCTCCTCCGACCGGCCCGGTGCCTCCTCCCCGTTCGGTGACGACCTGGCCTTCCCGCTCCCGGTCGAGCGGCTGAGCTACCAGCACTCGGAGCTGGGCCACCCGGACGATCCCCACGACGCGCCCGCTGACGGGCGAACCCGGACACTGATCTTGGATACCGACCGCGCCACCTTCACCGTCGGCTTCGACCTGGACATGACCGTGGTCGACTCGCGCCCGGGGATCGCCGCCTGCTGGCGTGAGCTGTCCGCGCGTACCGGCGTGTTCGTCGACGCCGACCTGGCGGTCAGCCGGCTCGGCCCGCCGCTGCCGTGGGAGATGCAGCAGTGGTTCCCGGCCGAGCAGGTGGACGCCTCCGTCGCCGCCTACCGGGAGCTGTACCCGCGCTTCGCGATCGACCCCTCCCCGGCCCTGCCCGGCGCGCTAGAGGCCATCGCGGCGGTACACGCGGCCGGTGGCCGGGTCGTGGTGATCACCGCGAAGCACCCGCGCCTGGCCCAGCTGCACCTCGACCACCTGGGCATCGCGGTCGACGAGGTACGCGGCGACGTCTGGGGCGACGGCAAGAGCCGGGCCCTGCGGGAGACCGGCGCCGCGCTCTACGTCGGTGACCACACCGCCGACGCGTCCGCCGCCCGGGCGGCCGGTGTCACGGCGCTCGCGGTGAGTACCGGCCCGTGCCCGGCAGCCGACCTGACCAGGGCCGGGGCGGAGGCCGTGCTCGACTCGCTCAGCGGCTTCACCGACTGGTTCACCGACTGGCTGCTCGCCCACCGGCTGGCCGACCTCGACAGCCGGCTGCGTGAACTGGGCCGGGTGGTGGTCGCCTACTCCGGCGGCGCCGACTCGGCGTTCCTGCTCGCGGCCGCGGTACGGGCGCTCGGGCCACAGCACGTGGTGGCCGCTACAGCAATCTCGCCGAGCCTGCCCGCGGCTGAGCTGGTGGCCGCCCGGGAGCTGCCCGTGCTGCTCGGCGTCGAGCACCAGACACCGGTCACCGACGAGCTGTCCCGCGAGGGCTACCGGGCCAACGCCGGCGATCGCTGCTACTTCTGCAAGGCCGAGCTGCTGGACACGCTGGGGCCGCTGGCGCGTACCAAGGGCGCGACGGTACTGACCGGTACCAACGCCGACGACGCGATCGCCGGGTTCCGGCCGGGCATCCGGGCCGCTGTGGAGCGCGGGGCGGTGTCGCCACTACGGGACGCCGGGCTGACCAAGGCGCAGATCCGCACCGCGTCCCGCCAGTGGCAGCTGCCGACCTGGGACAAGCCGGCCGCAGCCTGCCTGTCCAGCCGGATCGCCTACGGCATCGAGGTTTCCCGGGAGCGGCTGGCCCGGGTGGAGCAGGCCGAGTCGGCGCTGCGTACCGTCCTGCGCCGGGCCGGCATCGCAGTACGTGACCTGCGGGTACGCGACCTCGGCGAGGCGGGCGCCCGGGTCGAGGTGGACCCCGCCTCGGTGCCGGCACTGGCTGCCCGGCCGGACCTGCTGGCCACCGTCACCGGCTTCCCGTCGGTACACCTGGACCCGCGCGGATTCCGCTCCGGCTCGATGAACGACGGGCTGGCCGACCGCTTCCGCTGACGCACTGCGGGTACGCCACGGGGTACGCCCCCGGGGATTCCGGTTGGGGTGCTGGGCGCCGTTGGCTAGCCTGGGTACCGGCCGGGAGAACTGCCCGGCGGGTACGACGAGGAGAGGTCGGGCAGCGGTGCCTACGGGGCGAGTGAAGTGGTACGACACGGGCAAGGGCTTCGGCTTCCTCACCCGCGACGACGGCGGCGACGTCTTCGTACCCAAGGCGGCCCTGCCGGACGGCATCGAGGACTTGAAGCCCGGTCAACGGGTCGACTTCGGTGTGGTGGAGAGCCGCAAGGGCAACCAGGCGATGGCCGTGAAGCTGCTGGACACGCCGGCTTCCGTGCTGGAGCTGCGGCGGCGCCCGGCCGAGGAGCTGCACGGGCTGATCGAGGACCTGATCAAGGTACTGGAGACGGCGGTCATGCCCGACCTGCGCCGTGGCCGGTACCCCGACAAGAAGGTCTCCCGCAAGTACGCCGAGCTGCTGCACGGCGTCGCCAAGGAGCTGGAGTCCTGACCATCGGGGCCGGCCGTACCCCCGTGGCGCACGGCCGACCACCTGCCGGTCCAGCAGCGCCACCACCGCGGCCCGCAGCACGTCCCACCCCGTACCGGGCCGCCCCCGAGCGGTGGACAGCGCACTGGCAGCCTAGGCACCGGCACTATTTCCTGACTCTGCCGGTGAGTTGCCGATCGGGGGCTGTGTCTGCGCAGGCAGGCGGCCTGATCGAGAAGGCAATCGCGATGGACCGGGACCGGCAGAACAGGTAGATTCAGGCATCGCCCGGCGTCTCTCGCATCGGCGCGGGTGAGTTCCTCCCCTTGTCAGGAGCTGCGCCCCTCGATGGACGAGTTGACCGAGCCGGCTGCGTCGCCGCCCGACCCTGACCCGGCCCTCGGTGGCCTGGTCCTCGGCGGCTTGGTCCAGCAGCAGCGCCGGCTGGCCGGGTTGACCCAGGAGGAGCTTGCCCGGCGCAGCGGCGTCTCCGTACGCGCGCTGCGCGACATCGAACAGAACCGGGTCCGCCAGCCGCGCGCCGACTCGCTCCGGCGGATCGAAGCGGCCCTGCGGGTCACCGGGATGGCCCGGGAGACCGGCTGGCTCGCCGGGGGTACCCGGCCGCCGCACCAGGGGGCGGTACCCACCGGCAACCGGCCGCGCGTCGGCGTACTCGGGCCGCTCACCGTCACCGTCTCCGCCCGTACCCTCACCCTCGGCACCGCCGCCCAGCGCAGCCTGCTGGCGCTACTGGCACTGCGCTACGGCGAAGCCGTGTCCCGGGACGAGACGATCTGGGTGCTGTGGGGGGACACCCCACCGAAGACCTGCGTCGCCCAGGTGCACACGGCTGTCGCGCAGCTGCGGCAGGTACTGCACCCGGGACGGGCGCGCCGGGACGGCGGCGGGGCGGTACGGCTGGAGCCCGGCGGCTACCGGCTGCTGCACGAGCAGGTACAGATCGACCTGGCCGACTTCGAGGGGTACACCGAACGGGCGCAGGGGCTGCGTACCCGCGGCGACGAGAACGGCGAACTCGTCGCCCTGGAACGGGCGCTGGCGCAGTGGCGGGGCCCGATCCTCGTCGACGCCTCGCCGCGCCTGACCGAGCACCCGCGTACCCTCGCCGCACACCGGCACCGGCTCGCCGTCGCCCTCCAGTACGCCGAGGTCGCCCTGGCCCTGGGCCGGTACGAGCCGGCCGCCGCGCAGCTCTGGCACCTGGTCCGTGACGAGCCGTACCACGAGGGGCTGCACGCCCACCTGATGCGCGCGCTGGCCGGGCTGGGCGAGCGGGCGGCGGCGCTGCGCCTGTTCGCGGCGGTACGCGAGCGGCTGGTCGAGGAGCTTGGCGTGGAGCCCGGCCCCGAGCTGCGCTCGGCCCACCTGGAGCTGCTGCGCGACGAGGCGGGTGCGCGGATCTCGCCGACCCCGACGGTGGTACCGGTCCTGCTGCCCCTGGACATCGCCGACTTCACCGGGCGTACCGAGGCGGTCGCGCGCCTGCGCGAGCTGCTCACGGCGGGCGGCGCCGCGCTGCCGGTGGCCGCCGTCGCCGGAATGGGCGGGGTCGGCAAGACGGCGCTCGCCGTACACGTGGCGCACCTGCTCGCCGGCTCATTCCCGGACGGCCGGCTCTACGTCAACCTGCGCGGCGTTGAGGCGAAGCCGGCCGACCCGGCGGAGGTACTCGCCCGTTTCCTGCGTGCGCTGGGCGTGGACAGCCGGGCCATCCCGGACACCCTGGACGAGCGGGTGGAGCTCTACCGGACCCGGCTGACCGACCGGCGGGTACTCGTGGTGCTCGACAACGCCGGCTCGGAGGAGCAGATCCGCCCGCTGCTGCCGGGCGCCGCCAGCTGCGCCGTACTGATCACCAGCCGGGGCCGGCTGTCCGGTGTGGAGGGTGCCCGCTGGCTGGACCTGGACGTGTTCAGCGAGACCGAGGCGATCGAGCTGCTCGCCACCATCGCCGACGACCGGGTACACGACCAGTTCAGCGCGGCGGCCGAGGTGGTCCGGCTCTGCGGCGGCCTGCCGCTGGCGCTGCGTATCGCCGGTGCCCGGCTCACCGCCCGGCCGATGTGGCGGCTCGCCGACCTGTCCGGGATGCTCGCCGACGAGCGGCGCCGGCTGGATCGGCTGGCCACCGGCGATCTGGAGGTACGCGCCTCGCTCGCGCTCAGCTACACCGGGCTGGCCGAGCCCGGTCGCCGGCTGCTGCGGCTGCTGTCCCTGCTGGACGTACCCGACTTCCCCGGCTGGCTGGCGGGTGCCGTGCTGGACTGCCCGCAGGAGGAGGCCAGCCGCTACCTGGATCAGCTGGTGGACGGGCACCTGCTGTCCGTCGGCGGCTCCGACGCGGCCGGCCAGCACCGCTACCGCTTCCATGACCTGGTCCGGCTGTACGCCCGGGAGCGTGCCGAGCAGGAGGACGCCGAGCCGGAGCGGGCCGGGGCGCTGGCCCGGGGACTGGGCGGCTGGCTGGTCTACGCCGAGCAGCTGGCCGAGGGGGTACCGGGGCCGTGCTACGCCGCGATCCACGGCACCGCGGTCCGCCCGGCGCTCGACCCGGTACCCGCCGACCTGGATTCGCTCGTGTGGTTCGACGCGGAGCGGCACGCACTGGTCGCGGCGATCCGCCAGGCGTGCGCCGCCGACCTGGTGGAGCTGGCCTTCGACCTGGCCGGCTGCATGGAGAAGTACTTCGACCTGCGCGGCGCGTACGGCGACTGGCGCACCGTCAACGAACTCGTGCTGCGTACCTGCCAGGCGGCCGGGCACCGGCTCGGCGAGGCGGTGATGCTGCGCGGGCTGACCGACGTGGTCACCTGGAACACCAACCACTCGTCCGGCGAGGCGATGGCCCGGCTGGTCACCGACGCCACCCGGCTGCTGGAGCTGTTCACGGCGGCCGGTGACGAGCGCGGCAAGGCCGACGCCGAGGTGATCCTGTCCTGGGGGCAGTGCGCCCAGGGGCAGACCGTCGAGGCCGGCGCCGGTGCCCTACGCGGCCTGCTGCTCGCCGAGGCGACCGGGCACCTGGGCGGGCAGGCCCGGGCACACGTGGCGCTCGCCGTGGTGGCCAGCGAGCAGTTGAAGGCCGAGCTGACCCTGACCCACCTGCGTACCGCCCTGGACCTGGCCCGGGAGTTGGGCAATCCGCGGTACGAGGCGAGCGTGCTGCAGTTCCTGGGCATCGTGTACCGGGAGGTCGGCGACCTGGACCGCAGCCGGGACCTGCTCGCCGAGGCGCTGGTACTCGCCCGGCGCTACCACGACCACTACTCCGAGGCGCTGACCATGCTCGGGCTGGCCCGGCTCTACCTGGCGCTCGGTGACCCGGCCGCGTCCGGGGCCGCGCAGACCGCCCTGGCACTGGGCATCGAGTACCACATGACGCACCACGCGGCGGATGCGCTGGAGGTACTGGGCGAGATCGAGATCGCCGACGGCCGGTACCCGCAGGCGGTACGCCGGTTGACCGAGTCGGTACGGCTGTGGCGTACCCGTGGCTGGCCCTCGTTCCTGGCCGGGGCGCTGGCCAGCCTGGGCGCCGCGAACCGGCCGATCGATCCGGCCGCCGCCCTTGCCGCGTGGCAGGAGGCGGCCGGTATCTACCGTCGGCTCGGCCGGGCCGCGAAAGCCGCCCAGCTGGACGAGCAGATCGCCGCCCTCACCAGCTGAGCCTTTGCGGGGAGCCCGGGCTACAGCCGGACCGGCGGGGTGAGGCCGGCGGCGGCCGAACGATCGAGCAGGGTACCCACCGCGCGCCGCCCCTCCGCGCCCAGTTCCTCGGTGAAGTTGTTGACGTACAGGGCGATGTGCTGGTCGACCACGGCCGGCTCCAGCTCCTGCGCGTACTTCAACACGTAGTCACGACTGTCCTCGGGGTGCGCCCAGGCGTGCCGGACGGACGCGCGGATCCACTCGGCTGCCCGGGCACTGTCCACAGTGGACTTGTTGGCGAGGATCGCGCCGAGCGGGATCGGCGCCCCGGTCTCCTGCTCCCACCACGAACCGAGGTCCTGGACACAGGTCAGGCCGTACCGCTGGTAGGTGAAGCGGGCCTCGTGGATGACCAGGCCGGCGTCGTACTCGCCGCTGGCCACGCCGGGCATGATCTCGTTGAACGGGACGACCTCGATGCGCGCCGGTGGGGTGGCCGCCGACCAGAGCCGGAACAGCAGGTACGCCGTGGTCCGCTCGCCCGGTACGGCGACCGTGCCGCCCTCGACCGACTTGCCGTTCGTGAGTACCAGCGGCCCGCAGCCGCGGCCGAGCGCACCGCCGCAGGGCAGCAGCTCGTACGAGTCGAGCAGCCACGGGAGCGCCGCGTAGCTCACCTTTACCAGGTCGTACGCCCCGTCGAGCGCAGCGGTGTTGGTGACGTCCACGTCGGCGTAGGTGACGTCGAACTCCGGTGCGCCGGGGACCAGCCCGTGGGTGAGCGCGTGGAACACGAACGTGTCGTTGGGGCAGGGCGAGTGCGCGAGAGTCAGTGCCACGCCTTCAACGTACCTCCGAGCTGTGCGCCGGCCTGTGCCAGCGCGGCGAAGGCGTCACCGATCCGCCAGGCACCCCGGTCGCGGGGGCCGATCGGGTTGGAGACGGTACGCAGCTCCACGAAGGGCAGGCCGGCCTGTGCGGCGGCCACCCCGACGCCGTACCCCTCCATCGCCTCGGCCACCGCGTCCGGGTGGCGCCGCCGCAGCTCAGTTGCTCCATCGGCGGTACCGGTGACGGTGCTGACGGTGAGGATCGTCCCGGCCGTGGCGCCTGGCAGCACGCTGGCGAGGGCCGCCAACAACTCCGGGTCGACCGGCGCGGTGGCGCTGCCGAAGCCGAGCGAGTCCAGGGACAGGAAGCCGTCCGGCGACTCGGCGCCCAGGTCGGCGGCGATACAGGCGCTGCCCAGCACGGTGCTGCCGAGCGGGGCCGCGTCGGCGTACCCGCCCGCGATCCCGGTACTGAGCACCGCCCGGTACGGCGCACCGGCCGCCTCGGCGAGAGCCAGCAGCCGGGCCGTACCGGCGGCAGCCGCGGCCGCTCCGACGCCGACCGCGCGTACGGTGCCGGGGCCGGTCGCGGCCAGTACACCCGGCCGCAGGTGCCGGGCGAACGCCGTGGCCTCCGCCTCCACCGCGGTCACCACGAGGACGCCGCTCACTCGGCCGGTCCGTCCTCGGGGGCACTCGACGGCCGGTAGAGGTGGTAGGTGGGCAGGTCGTCCTCGGTGCGCTCAATCACCGTGGTCGGGTGCGGGGTACCGGCCTGTTGGGTGGTCGGCTGCGGCTGCGGCTGCGTGGCTCGGCTGCGGCCGGCGTGCGTGGGCCGCGCTCGTCGAACGCCGAGCGGCTGCGCCGACCCCAGCGCCGGGCGCTCTCCGGCTTGCTCACCTGGGTGGGCGGGTCGGCCGGCTTCGGGGGTACCACCTGGGTCGTCGCGTCAGCCGCACCGGGCGTTACCGGAACCGCGCCGGTGAGGCGTTCCCGGCGCAGCCCCAGTGCCACCAGGATTCCGCGTACCGCGAGCAGCACCGCGATCAGGGTCGCCACGCCGATACCCAACCGGCCGGCGAAGGGGATGAGCCCGATCGCGCCACCGAGTACGAACGCCAGCATCAGCAGCGTCTCCGAGTGCGCGAACGCGCTGGCCCGTACCTCCTCGGCGCACCGCTCCTGGATGGTCGCGTCGCCGGCCAGCTTCGCCAGGCCACTGGCCACGCCCGTCACCAGGCAGAGCAGCGCCACCGTGGCGAGCGAGAAGCGTACCGAGGCAAGGATTCCAGCGACCGCCACGGCGAGCATGCCGACCGCCTGGAGCTGGGCCGGCCGGCGGATCCGCAGCCGGGTACCCACCGCGGTGGCGATCAGGCTGCCCGCGCCCAGTGCCCCGGCGACCACCCCGATCGCGCTCGCCCGGCTCAACTGGAAGCCCAGGATGTGCCGGGTCAGGTCATCCGACCGGATGGCGAAGGCGAGGAACAGGGCCAGGAAGCCGAAGAGCAGCCGCAGCGCGCAGCTGCCCACCACCGTGGCGATCACCAGCCGGCCGGAGAGCACCTTGCGTACGCCCCGCCCGGGCATGGTGAAGATCCGGGGTACCGTCTCCGGCGGCTCCGAGTCGGCCGGCGCCGGCAACCGCAGTGCGATCACCATGCCGATGACGAAGATCACCGTGGCGATGCGCAACGGCCACTGCGGCCCGAACCAGAACGCGGCCACCCCGATCGGCGCGACCACCAGGCCGGCGAGGGTACCGAACACGGAGGCGCGGGCGCCCGCCTCGGACAGCCCCAGCCCCTCGGGCAGCAGCCGGGGTACCGCCGCGCTGCGCGCCACACCGTAGGCCCGGGAGAGCGCCAGCACGCCGAAGGCCGCGGGGTAGAGGCCGAACTTGTTCAGGTAGTCGGAGATCAGCCAGGCGAGGAAGGCCCGGCCCAGCATGGTGGCCGCGAGGGCGTAGCGCCGGCCGTGCCGGAACCGGTCGAGCAGCGGCCCGATCAGGGGCGCCAGCAGGGCAAACGGGGCCATCGTTATGAGCAGGTAGAGGGCGACCTTGCCGCGCGCCTCACCGGCCGGGACATTGAAGAAAATGGTACCGGCGAGGCCCATCGTGACCAGCGTGTCCCCGGCACAGGAGGCGGCGTGCAGGTCGAGCAGGCGCATCATGCCAATCGAGCCGGCCCCACCCCGGGCACGCAGCCCGTGCACCCGCCGGTTGACCCAGCGCGTGGTACCGCGTACCCCACGGAAGGTGTATCCGACCGTCTTCCCTACTGTCCTGACCGCTGGCGGCATGCCCACCATGGTGGCGCATCATCGCGACCATCCGCACCTGCCGCCCGCGTTTGATCGACACAGCGGCCGGCAGCGGGCGGCGTGGCGTGGCGAACCGCCCGGGTCGCCTGGTCGGTACCGGCCGCCGTGCGGCAGAATGTCCAGCTGTGGTGACCAGGACAGCGGCGAGTCCGCGCGCGAAGCTCGATCAGGTCTGTGCCGACGCTGTCGATCTCGCCCGGGCCGCCCTGGACGGCGAGCCGGCCGGTGATCATCTGGCCGTGGTCGCCGAGGGCGAGCGGCTCGTCACCCACTACTTCGCCAGCGAGCTGCCCGGCTACGAGGGTTGGCGCTGGGCGGTCACCGTCGCCCGGATCCCGCGCAGCAAGAACGTGACGATCTGCGAGACAGTACTGCTGCCCGGGCCGGAGGCGATGGTCGCGCCCGAGTGGGTGCCGTGGCAGGACCGGGTACAACCGGGTGACCTGGGCGTCGGCGACCTGATGCCGACCGCGGCGGACGACGACCGGCTGGCCCCGGGCTACCTGCTCTCCGGCGACCCGGCAGTCGACGACGTGGTCTGGGAGCTGGGCCTGGGGCGTCCCCGGGTGATGTCGCTCGACGGCCGGGTGGACACCGCCCAGCGCTGGTACGACGGCGACCACGGCCCGGACGCGCCGATCTCCACCGGCGCCCCGCGTACCGCCCGCTGCGTGGGCTGCGGCTTCTACCTGCCGCTCGCCGGCTCGCTCCGGCAGGCCTTCGGCGCCTGCGGCAACATGTACGCCCCCGACGACGGTCGGGTGGTCAGCGCCGATCACGGCTGCGGAGCGCACTCCGAGGTACTCCAGGAGACCCCCGGTCCGGAAGAGATCCCGACGGTCTACGACGACGCCGAAGTCGACGCGGTTGACGACGACGCCGAAGTCGACGCGGTTGACGACGACGCGGAGGTCCACGCGATCGCCGAGGCAGAGGCGATCGTCGAGGCCGACGCGGACGTCACCGACGAAGACGAGTAGCCCGCACCTCCCCTGGGCACCGACAAGGGATCATGGAGTTGGAGAGGTTATCCCGGCCGGAATGACCTCTCCAACTCCATGATCACCCGATAACCGCTGACGGCGCGGCGCGGTCAGGTGGTCGCGGCGGCGCGGCGGCGACGGCGGTTGGCGTCGTGCCGGAGCATCGTGAGCAGGCCCGGGATGCCGAGCAGGAAGCCGGCCAGGCAGGTCCAGAGCCAGCTGTCCGGGGCGCCGGCGATCAGCATGATCACCCCGACCACGGCCCAGACGGCCATCCCGATCAACGCGAACGGGACCATCGGTGGGTCCAGCGCTTTGAGTGCCGGTAGTTCGGCGGCGGGGGCGGCGTCCGGTTCGGTCACGGGACGAGCATAGAGGGGGTACCGGCGGAACAGCGCCCCGGCCACCCACGACAAATGCGACGATTCGCCTCATGGCCCTCGATCGCTACTTCCTCGTCAGCGAGCGCGGCTCTACCTTTGCCCGGGAGGTACGCGGCGGGCTGACCACGTTCTTCACGATGGCGTACATCGTCGTACTCAACCCGCTGATCCTCGGTGGGGGTACCGACGCGACGGGCGCGAAACTGCCGCAGACCCAGGTCGCCGCGGCAACCGCACTGGTCGCGGGCGTGATGACGATCCTGATGGGGGCGTACGCCCGGTTCCCGCTGGCACTGGCTGCCGGGCTGGGCGTGAACGCGCTGGTCGCGTACACCATCGCACCGCAGATGACCTGGGCCGACGCGATGGGTCTTGTGGTGATCGAGGGGGTACTGATCCTCGTGGTGGTACTCACCGGCGCCCGACAGATGATCTTCAACGCGGTACCCACGCAGTTGAAGACCGCGATCGGCGCGGGCATCGGCCTCTTCCTCGCGCTGATCGGCTTCGTGGACGCGGGCTTCGTGCGCGGGGGTACCACCAGCCCGCCGCTCAGCCTCGGCGAGGGCGGCGTGCTCCGTGGCTGGCCGACGCTCGTCTTCGCGATCGGCCTGCTGGGCATGATCGTCCTGATGGTGCTCAAAGTGCGTGGCGCAATCCTGATCGGCATCGTCGGTACCACCGTGCTCGCCATCGTGGTGGAGTCGATCGGCCACCTGGGCAGCCTGTCCGCCAGTAACCCGGCCGGCTGGAGCCTGAACGTGCCGAAGGTACCGGACAAGATCGTGGCGGTACCCGACCTCGCGCTGCTCGGTAACTTCAACGTGCTCGGCTCCTGGCGTACCGCCGGCGTACTGGTCACCGTGCTGTTCGTCTTCACCCTGCTGCTGTCGGACTTCTTCGACACGATGGGCACCATGGTCGCGGTCGGCCAGGAGGCTGGACTGCTTGACGCACAGGGCAACCCGCCGCGTACCCGGGAGATCCTGATCGTGGATTCGATCGCCGCCGCTGCCGGCGGCGCGGCCAGCGTGTCCAGCAACACCTCCTACGTGGAGAGCGCCGCGGGCGTCGGCGAGGGCGCGCGTACCGGCGTGGCCAGCCTGGTCACCGGCGCGCTGTTCCTGCTGGCGATGTTCTTCGCGCCGCTGGTGGAGGTGGTGCCGTTCGAGGCGGCGACGACCGCGCTGGTGATCGTCGGGTTCCTGATGATGACCACGGTGACCACGATCGACTGGACCGACTTCGACATCGCCATCCCGGCGTTCCTGACGATCGTGCTGATGCCGTTCACCTACTCGATCTCCAACGGGATCGGTGCCGGCGTGCTCAGCTACGTCCTGATCCGGACCGTGCGCGGCCGGGCCCGGGAGATCCATCCGCTGCTCTGGGTGGTGGCCGCGCTGTTCCTGCTCTACTTCGCTCGCGGGCCGGTGGAGGACCTGCTCGGCTAGGGGTGACCGGCGCCATACTCCTTACCGCTCCGGGGTTGTCATTAGCTAAGCTAAGAATCAGCTCAGCAATCACGGAACGAACCCCCAGGGGGCGAACAGCGGCGTGCGGGCACGGATGGGCAGCACTTTCCAGTCACTTCAGGTACGCAACTACCGACTTTTCGCCACCGGACAGCTGATTTCACTGATCTTCGGCTGGGTGCAGATCACCGCCCAGGACTGGCTGGTACTGCAGGTCACCCACAACTCGGGTACCGCCCTCGGCGTCGTCACCGCGTTCCAGTTCACGCCGATCCTGCTGCTCTCGCTCTACGCCGGCAAGCTCGCCGACCGGTTCGACAAGCGCACCCTGCTGCTGATCGTGAACACCGCGTGGCTGGTACTCGCCACCGCGATGGGCGTACTCGTGGTGAGCGGGCACATCAAGCTCTGGTACATCTTCGGCTTCGCCCTGCTCTGGGGCACGGTCAGCGCCATGGAGACGCCGGCCCGCCAGTCGTTCGTCTCCGAACTCGTCCCGGCCGAGCTGCTGCCCAACGCGCTCGCGCTCTCCGCGGCCACGTTCAACTCGGCCCGGATCATCGGCCCGGCGCTCGGCGGGATCGCGATCGCCACCCTCGGTACCGGCCCGGCGTTCATTCTCAACGCGGTCTCCTACGCCGGCCCGCTCGTGGTACTCAGCCTGATGCGGGTGGCCGACCTGCACCGGGACGCCACCCGGGTACGCCGCGCGGCAGCCGACACCCGGGTCATCGACGGGCTGCGCTACGTACGCAGCCGCCCCGATCTCATGCTGCCGATGGCGCTGATGCTGGTGGTCGGCATGTTCGCCTTCAACTTCCAGCTGACCCTGCCGCTGCTGGCGCGCACCGTCTTCCACACCGGTGCCGCCTCGTTCGGCCTGCTCACCACGGCACTCGCGGTCGGCGCGCTGGGCGGTGCGCTGGCCGGCACGGGGCGCCGGGCTCGCCCGTCGGTGTGGGTGGTACTCGGTGCCGCGCTGGCCTTCGGGATCACCACGACACTGGTCGGCTTCGGGCCGTCGTACCTGGTCACGGCGCTGCTGCTGGTACCCGCAGGATTCTTCATGATCTTCTACGCGCAGGCCTCGAACCAGCGCGTGCAGCTGGGCGCGGACCCCGACATGCGCGGCCGGGTGATGGCGCTCTACATCATGATCTTCATGGGTACCAATCCGGTCGGCGCTCCGTTGATCGGCTGGCTCGCCGCCCAGTATGGCCCGCGCGCCACCTTCTTCCTCGGCGGTGGCCTCGCCCTGCTCGTCTCCGCGGCGGCGCTGGTCTACCGGCTGCGCCTGTGCGGCGGTCGGGTGCGCCTCCGGCTGCGTCCGCTGCCCAAGTTCTCCGTGGTACTCCCGGAGAAGCCGGCCTGATCCGCTCCACAATGATCGACCACGGGCACGGCACCGCGGTTGCCTGGACCGGTACGCGGATGGTGCCAGCTCGGTACTGACCGACCAGTAGCTTTCAATCGGTTTCGGAATTAGCCTCAAAAGCTGTGACGGTCGTTGATGGTGCGATCGTGTTTCTGGTGGTGGTGACACTGCCACTCATACCGTGCCTGTTGATCCTCATCGTCCGGGTGGACGAGCTGATCGACACCGCCGCCCGAGCGCGGCGTAGGCACCGCAAGCGGGCCCGCGAGCGCCGGGACGCCCGGCGACTGCTCCGCGCGGCCGGCGTCTGCCGCAACCGGCTGTGGCGGCGTACGTCCCCGGCCGCGGTGATCCCGGCCCAGGCCAGCGCGCCGATCGGGCCGGTCGGACCACCGATCGAGCGACTCGCCGCCGACCTGCGCCGCCTCGCCGGCCAGCGCACCGGCGTGGCCGCCCGCTCGCCCGTCTGGTTCTCCGCCGTGCAGCGCGCCTACGACGACCGGCTGACCGTCGCCTGCCGCGAACTGGAGATCCCGCAGCACCTCGCCGAGCTGGAAGGCGTCGACCTGGACATCGAGCGGGTACGCGTGGAGGGGATGCTGCAGGCCGCTGGGCTGACCGTACGCGACACCGAGCCGGCGTGAGGCTGTTCGTCGCGGCGTACCCGCCACCCGCGGCCGTCGAGCACCTGGCCGCCGCGATCGGGGAGCTGCACGTGGTCCGCGTTGCCGCCCGGGTGTCCCGGGTCGATACGTGGCACGTGACGCTCGCGTTCCTCGGCGAGGTACCCGCCGAGCGGCTGCCCGTGGCCGCCGACGCGGTGTCGCTGGCCGCACAGGTCACCGCGCCACTCCGGCTCCGGGTGGCCGGGGGTGGCAGCTTCGGCCGCGGCCGGACGAGCGTGCTGTGGGCCGGGCTGGCCGGTGCCGTACCGGAGCTGGTCGAGCTGGCCGGGGCCACCCGCCGGGCACTGGGCCGGGCCCGGCTGCCCTACGACCGCAAGCCGGTACGCCCGCACCTGACGCTGGCCCGGCCGGGCGAACGGGTACCCGGCGAGCAGCTGGCGCAGGACGTCGCGGTACTCGACGGGTACCGGGGTCCGGAGTGGACGCTGGACCGGATTCTGCTGGTCAGCAGCGAACTCGGGCCGGTACCGAGGTATCAGGTGGTACACGAGGCCGCACTGTCCCCCTCAGACAGTGCGGCCGGATCGTGAGTGGTGGCGCTGGACCGCCGTCGGGGGCACGTCAACGGCGGTCCGGCCACCCGGCTACCAATGAGCGGCGACCACCGCGATGATCGCGATGACCAGTGCGCCCATCAGGACGGTGAGGGTGGAGCCGACCTTGGCGACCACCTGAACCACCGCGCCCAGTACCGCGAAGAGGCGGAGCATCATCCGCCCGGCCGCGATGAGCATCACCCCGGCAACCCCCACCACGACCATGGCGAACAGGTTGCCGAAGCCGATGGGTCCGATCGGCGCCGCCGTCTGGACGGCCGGCTTCGTCGGCTGGCTGGGCGTGGTGGAGACACCCTGCTGCGGGTGGTTGGCTGCGCGCTGTTCGGGTGGCTTCGCGCGCGGCCCCTGCGCCTGTACCGCGGCGGCCGCCACCGGGCCGGTGTTCCCGGCCGGGTCCGCCGTGTTCCCGGCGTCTGTGCCGGTGGTGGGGCCGGTGGCGGCTGCGCCGCCGGCGGTCGGAGTGTCGACGGTCGGGCTGGTGGCGTCTCCGGCCGGGGCGCCGGCGGTGGATCCGTTGGTGGTGGCGGCTACCGCGGCGCGGCTGCCGGCGCCGGTGACGACCAGTCCGACGGCGAGGCCGGCGGTCAGGATCAGCAGCGCGGCGAGGACCGGCGGGGAGTGCAGTACGCGGATGCCGGTGAGGCGGTGCCTGGCAGGTGCGGCGGTGTTCGGCTGGTTCATGAGGGTGCCCCCTCTTGCTGGATGCGGATCGTGCGGTTGCCGGTGGGGTACCGGGGCAGTGGCTCCTGTGGTTCATGTAAAGTAGTGAAATTCACTGTACACAACTGGACACCACATAACTAGATGGAGCGTCGATATCTGGCAGCCATCTATCCCTGACGGACGAGTAGGCAGGTCAGCACCGTTGGCGGCGGTTCGGTTACGGCTGGGTGCTCGGAGTACCGCTCGTCGGTTACCCTTCAGCCACGCCCCACTGAAGTTCACTGAAGCCCGAAGTTCGCTGAAGCCCGAAGTTCGCTAAAGCCCGAGGTTCGCTAAACCCGAGGTTCACTGAAGAGGGTGAGTACGGTGCCGGTAGCGCAATCCCGGGTGGCGCTGGCGCACAGACTGCGCGACCTGCGCAAGAGTCGCCAGCTCACCCAGGCTCAACTCGCCGAGGCGCTGCAGGTCAGCGTGGCGGCCATCTCGTCCTGGGAGTCCGAGACCAACACCCTGGTACCGACCGAGAACCGGATCAGTGAAATTTCACTCTTCTACGCAAGTAGCCGGTCGGTGTCGAAGAGGCCGTTCCGGCTGCCCGGCGAGGAGGAGCTGACCCCGCAGGAGCTGGCCCGGCGGGACGAGCTGATGGACGAGCTGACCGGCCTGCGGGCGCCGAGCGGGGGCATCGGTCCGGCCGGCGAGCGGATGGCGGCGGTGGGGAGTGGCAGCTGGTACTTCCCGGACGGCGGGCCGGTACGGGTGATCTGCGGCCGGCTGGACGAGTCGCTACGGTCGAAGATGCCCTACACAGATGTCGGCGACCCCGACTACACCCGGCTCTACAACCTCGCCGACCTGGATGCGCTGCTGGAGCTCTACGGACACCTGCGCGGTACCAATCCGGCGAACCCTGACGTCCGCGTGTGTACCGGCGACGAACTCACCCCCGACGACCTCACCTGCCACCTGGTCGTACTGGGTGGCGTGGACTTCTGGGACGGCCAGGTACGCGACCTCGTGGACCGGCTGGCGCTCCCGGTGACCCAGGTCAGCCGCAACCCCACCGGCTACTTCGAGGTAACCGGCGGCGCGGCTGCCGGCGGCCGGGCGCAGAAGGTGCGTTACGCGGCCGAGCTGGTACGCCGGGACGGGTCCACGGAGCTGCGCTCGGATGTGGCGCACTACTACCGGGGACCCAACCCGTACAACCGGCGGCGCACGGTGAGCATGTGCGTGGGCATGTACAGCCGGGGGACGTACGCGGCGGTCCGTGCCCTCACCGACGACCAGTTCCGTGGCCACAACGAGGACTACCTGGCCCGACGCTTCCCCGAGGGCACGATGAGCGTGCTCATGCGCGTCCAGGTACCCGCCGGCGCCAGCGCGGTCACCCCCGACTGGACCGACCCCGCCACCCGCCTCAACGAGTGGCCCCCCAGAACCACCAAGTAGCCCAACCACTCAGGCAAGCGCAACCACTCAGGCAACGCGCAACCACTCAAGCAACGCGCAACCACTCAAGCAACGCGCAACCACTCAAGCAACGCGCAACCACTCAAGCAACGCGCAACCCTGAAGCAAAACAACCAACCCGGATGTGGGACTGGCAACCGCAACCAGCCGGTTTTGGGGCCGGGGTGACCCGCGCAGGGATCAAGCCTGACCGCCCGGAGCGGGTCACCCCGGCCCCAAAACGAAACCAGCGGGTCACCCCGGCCCCAAAACGAAACCAAAGTCAACTACCAGGCCCAGGCCTCCGGCCCAGCCCCCCCATTGCCGATCGGCGGGAACAGCTCGTCCAGCCGGCCGAGCGTCGCACTGTCCAGGACGATCTCGAGCGCGTCCAGGACGCCGTCCAGCTGGTCCAGGGTGCGTGGGCCGATGATCGGCGCGGTCACACCTTCCCGGGACAGCAGCCAGGCCAGCGCCACGTTGGACGGTTCGTGGCCGAGTTCGGCGGCGAGCTTCTCGTACGCCTCGATGGTGTCCCGGTGCTCGGCCAGCCCGTCCGCTGCGCGGCCCTCGTTCGACCGGGCGCCGGTACCCTCGGCGGACTTCTTGATGGCGCCGGAGAGCAGCCCGCCGTGCAGTGGCGACCACGGGATCACGCCGATGCCCTGGTTGATCGCGGCCGGCAGTACCTCCAGCTCGATGTGGCGGGTCAGCAGGTTGTAGATGCTCTGCTCGCTGACCAGGCCGAGGAAGTGGCGTGCCCGGGCTGCCTCCTGCGCCTGTACCAGGTGCCAGCCGGCGAAGTTGGAGGAGCCGACATAGCGGATCTTGCCCTGGCTGACCAGGGTCTCCATGGCGCCCCAGATCTCGTCCCACGGGGTCGACCGGTCGACATGGTGCATCTGGTACAGGTCGATCCAGTCGGTCTGCAGCCGGCGCAGCGACGCGTCACACGCCTTGATGATGTTGCGGGCGGACAGGCCCTGGTCGTTGGGCCAGTCGGAGATCTTGCCGTAGAGCTTGGTGGCCAGTACGACCTTGTCGCGCCGGCCGCCGCCCGGCGCGAACCAGCGCCCGATGATCTGCTCGGTGACGCCTTCACCGAGTTTGCGACCGTAGACGTTCGCCGTGTCGAAGAAGTTGATCCCGTGGTCCAGGGCGCGATCCATGATCGCGTGACTGTCCTCTTCGGTGGTCTGCGGGCCGAAGTTCATCGTGCCGAGGCAGAGCCGGCTCACCTTCAGGCCGGTGCGGCCGAGATTCGTGTACTCCATGCCCGCCACGTTGCCACGTTCATATGAACGTCGCGCGCCCAGGAGGGCGACGTCACGGTAGGTCGGGGTCAGCCGTTTTCGCGGGCCGGTGCCGAGCCGAAGAGTACGTCGTCCCAGCTCGGCAGGCGCTTGCGCTTCTCGCCGGTGGGCGTGCTCGGCTCCGCCGCGGCTGCCGCACCGGCGCGGCGCGGCCGCAGTACGGCGAGCGAGGGTACGGCGGGGACCTCCTTGGGGGCGTCCACGTCGTCGTCGAAGGCGCTGCCCGGTCCGCCGAGCAGGTTGCCCTGCCGGGCCGCGGGGCGCTGCCCGGGGCGCTCCTGCGCAGCCGGAGCCAGCGGCGCGGGTGGCCGTGGCGCGAGCCCACCGGACTTCGGCGGTGCGGTGTCGGTGGTGCGGGCGGCCGGCTCGTTGCCCGCGCTGAGTGGCCGCTCCAGGGACGCCAGCAGCGCGTCCCGCCCGGAGCGGATCGGGTCCACCGCCCGGGTCGAGCGGGTGTCCCGACGGGCAGCGTCCGGCGCCGGTGCGCGCATCGGCTCGTGCCCGCCGCGGCCGGTGTCGGCGCGCCCATGTCCGGGCAGCTCCGGCCGGCCGGCATCGGGGCGTACCGGGCTGACCAGGCCACGGCCGGGGCGATCCGGGCGCTCGGTACCGAACTCCTGGCCGAGGATCGGCTGTGGCCGCTCGGTGCACAGGTAGCGGGCCATGTCATCGTGCGGGCTGACCGCCTGGCGGGTGCGGTCGAGTTCCCAGACCGCCTGCGCGGTGGCCTTCCCGCTGGGCCAGGTGGCGACGATCCGCCAGGTACCGTCCTCGCGGCGGTAGGCGTCCCAGGCGATCTTCTCGGCCTCCACGCCGTGCTGGGCAAGGCGCGCATCCACCACGTCAGCGAGCGAGGCGCCCTTCTCCGAGCTGCGCAGCTTGGTACGCCGGGCGTGCTGGGCGAGCATGGCCCGCTCCTGGAGTACCGGGCCGGCGTAGCGGAGCACCTTGTCGACCGGTACCCCGGCGGTGCGGGCCACCTCGTCGGCCGACTCGCCGGAGCGGATCTTGGCCTGGATGTCCCGTGGCGACAGCACGATGACCGTCTCGGCGGGCGGGTGTCCGGGGCCGCCCGGCGCCTCATGCCGCAGTACCCCGTGGATCCGGTCGTCGATCGGCAGCGCGAGCAGCCGGCCGACCTCGTCAGCGAGGACGAAGGCCTGCCCGTCTTCGGTCAGGGCGACAAAGCGAACCGGCCGCATGCTCGCCTCCATCCGCCATCGCCCCGGTCACCACGGCGATCAACCCAAGCTTGATCAACCCAATGGTGCTATCCCGACACGGTACGCGGTCGGCACGAGCGATGCGAGCAGCACACGCCGGAACAGTCAGCCCCGAACGGTCCGGTCGCCATCGACCACAGTGGTCAGAGCGCGGCCACCACGTAGTCGATGCTGCGCGTCAACGCCTCCACATCGGCCGGTTCGACCGCCGGGAAGAGGGCCACCCGCAGCTGGTTGCGGCCCAGCTTGCGGTAGGGCTCGGTGTCGACGATCCCGTTGGCGCGCAGGACCTTGGCCACGGTCGCCGCGTCGACGCCCGGGTCGAAGTCGATGGTGGCCACCACATTGGAGCGCAGCGCCGGGTCGGTGACGAACGGGGTGGCGAAGGGCGCGGCGTCGGCCCAGCCGTAGACGACCGCGGCGCTCTCGGCGGTGCGCTTCGCCGCCCAGGCCAGCCCGCCCTGGCCGAGCATCCAGTCGGTCTGCTCGGCGGCCAGGAAGATGGTGGCCAGCGCCGGGGTGTTGTACGTCTGCTCCAGCCGGGACTGCTCGATCGCCGTGACCAGGTCAAGGAAGGCCGGGATGTACCGCCCGCCCGCCTTGATCTGGGCCGCCCGCTCGAGTGCTGCGGGGGACATCAGCGCCAGCCAGAGCCCGCCGTCGGAGCCGAAGCACTTCTGCGGCGCGTAGTAGTAGACATCGGCCTCGCGTACGTCCACGTCCAGCCCGCCCGCCGCGCTGGTGGCGTCGACCAGGTGCAGCGCCCCGTCGGTACCGGCCGGCCGGCGGACCGGTACGGCCACGCCGGTCGAGGTCTCGTTCTGCGGCGTGCAGTAGGCGTCGATGCCGTCCTCGGCCACCAGGGTCGGCGCGCTGCCCGGAGCGCTCTTGCGGACGCTCTGCTCGCCGAGGAACGGGGCGTCGGCGGCGGCCTGGGCGAACTTGGCTCCGAACTCGCCGAAGTTGGCGAACTGTGCCCGGTCGCGGATCAGCCCGAAGGTGGCGACCTCCCAGAACGCGGTCGAGCCGCCGACCCCCAGGATCACCTCGTACCCCTCGGGCAGCGAGAAGAACTCGGCCATCCCCCGGCGCAACCGGGCGACCTGGTCCTTCACGGTCTTCTGCCGGTGGGAGGTACCCAGGTAGTCGGTCGCCCGCTCGGCCAGCGCCTGCACGGCGGCGGGGCGTACCTTGCTGGGGCCGCAGCCGAACCGGCCGTCGACCGGTAGCAGCTCGTCCGGGATCCGGATGCTCGTCACGTCAACCACGTCGAGCATCCTGCCACGCGCCGCCGCCGGACCGCTGCTCTGTCCCACGGCTGGAACGCATGATCGCGACGAGATCGGCGACAGTGGAGTTGCACTGCACGATCGCCAATCTGGTCCCGATCATGACGCACAACGGCCGCCCCGGAGCCCGGGACGGCCGTGGTGACGACAGCGATCAGACGCCGTGCGGGATGTTGATCCAGCCTTCGACGTCTTCCGGCTTGCGCGGGCCGGGGCCGATGTAGGTGGCCGACGGGCGGACCAGCCGCTCCAGCTTCTTCTGCTCCAGTACGTGCGCGCTCCACCCGGCCACCCGGGCGCAGGTGAACATCGAGGTGAACATGTGTGCCGGTACCTCGGCGAAGTCGAGGACCACGGCCGACCAGAACTCGACGTTGGTGGCGAGTACCCGGTCGGGGCGGCGGGCGTGCAGCTCCTCCAGGGCCGCCTTCTCCAGCGCCTCGGCGACCTCGAAGCGCGGGGCGCTCAGCTCGCGGGCGGTACGGCGCAGGGCGCGGGCGCGCGGGTCCTCGGCGCGGTAGACCCGGTGACCGAAGCCCATCAGCCGCTCGCCACGGTCGAGTACGCCCTTGACGTACCCCTCCGCGTCGCCGGTCCGCTCCACCTCTTCGATCATCCCGAGTACCCGTGAGGGCGCCCCGCCGTGCAGCGGCCCGGAGAGCGCGCCGATGCCGGAGGAGATGCACGCGGCCACGTCGGCGCCGGTGGAGGCGACCACCCGGGTGGTGAAGGTGGAGGCGTTCATGCCGTGCTCGGCGGCGGAGATGAAGTAGGCGTCGACGGCCTTGATGTGCCGTGGGTCGGGCTCGCCACGCCAGCGCTTCATGAACCGCTCGACGATGGTCTCCGCCTTGTCGATCTCCTTCTGCGGTACGGCCGGCAGGCCGAGGCCGCGGGCCGACTGGGCGACGAAGGACAGCGCGGTGACGGACACCCGGGCGAGGTCTTCGCGGGCCTGCTCGTCGGAGATGTCCAGCAACTGTCCCAGGCCCCAGTACGGGGCGAGCATGGCGACCGCGGACTGTACGTCGACGCGGATGTCGCCGGAGTGCACCGGTACCGGGAAGGGCTCGGCGGGCGGCAGGCCCGGCCCGAACTTCCCGTCCACCAGCAGCGCCCAGACGTTGCCGAAGGAGACCTTGCCGATCAGGTCCTCGATGTCCACACCGCGATATCGCAGTGCGCCGCCTTCCTTGTCAGGCTCGGCGATCTCACTCTCGAAGGCGATGACGCCTTCGAGACCTGGCTTGAAATCGGACATCTCGCTCTCCTGGATCTCAGTCCCGCTCGGGTGCGTCCGGGTCTGGTTGGACCATGGGGCGCGGGCGACCGTTGTCTGGCTGTTATCTTGCCTGCTTCGTTAACGCTCGTTCCACCGGGGCTTGCGCAACCCGGTTTCCCGGGCCCGGCGTGACGGGCATCAGTTAAGCCTGCGGCATCTGCCGTCGCGCCTGCGTACTGGCCGGATGTGTTCCTGCTGACATTGCTTAGCAGTGCAAGCTTTCTCGTACCAGGATGGTCCTGTGACGTCCAGCACAGCCGGTGTTCCGCCTGATCAACCTATCGATCCCGCGCAGTCTGTCGATCCCTCGACCGATCCCTCGACCATGCGCGTCGACTACGGCAGCGCCGAGCACAGTGAAGCCAGCCTCGCCGCCGACTGGTGGACTCAGCTGAGTCGCTGGCTCGGCGACGCCGTTGCGGCCGGTCTCACCGAGCCGAACGCGATGGTGCTGGGCACCGCTGACGCGGCTGGCCGGCCCAGTGCCCGAACTGTCCTGCTCAAAGGCTACGACGAGCAGGGGCTGGTGTTCTTCACCAACTACGAATCCCGCAAGGGTCGGGAGTTGTCGGCGAATCCGCGGGCCAGCGCCGTCTTTCCGTGGTACGCGCTGCGCCGGCAGGTGGTGGTGGCCGGCGAGGTGCACCGGCTGACCCGGGCCGAGACCGAGGCGTACTTCGCCACCCGGCCACGGGACTCGGCGCTCGGCGCGTGGGCCAGCGCACAGTCGGCGGTGGTGCCCGATCGGGCCACGCTGGATGCGGCATGGTTGGCGGCCGGCGAACAGTTCCCCGACGGGGAGCCGGTACCGGCGCCGCCGTTCTGGGGCGGGTTCCGGCTGGTACCCGAGTCGGTGGAGTTCTGGCAGGGGCGTACCGGGCGGATGCACGACCGGCTGCGCTTCCGGTACGAGGAAAGTGCTTGGCACGTGGAGAGGTTGGCACCGTGACATCGGTGGAGGACATCGAGGAGTCGGTACCGACCGAGGAGGCGCCGCCCGCGAGAACCGGCTGGCGAAGACACACAATCGATACGAAACCGCTGCGGCACTCGGCGTACCGGCGGGTGTTCATCGGCAACGCCATGTCGTTCTTCGGTACCCAGTTCACCGCCGTCGCCGTACCCGTCCAGATGTACGCCCTGACGAAGTCCACCCTCTGGGTCGGCCTGCTCGGGGTGGCCGGCCTGGTACCCCTGCTGGTCTTCGCGCTGTGGGGCGGTGCCCTGGCCGACGTACTGGACCGGCGCAAGCTGCTGCTGGTCAGCTCGGCGCTGATGCCGGCTGATGACGCTGGCACTGCTGGTGCAGGCGATCCTCCGGGTGGACAGCCCGGGGCTGCTGCTGCTCCTGGTGGCGCTGCAGTCGGCGGCGGTCGCGGTGAGCATGCCGACCCGCTCGGCGATCATCCCGCGCATCGTCGACCCGGACGAGGTAGCCCAGGCAAACACGCTGGGCTACACGGCTTCTACCGCGGCCAGCGTGCTCGGCCCGCTGGTGGCCGGCGTGATCGTCAGCGGGCACAGCGTGGCGTGGGCGTACGCGGTGGACGCGTTGAGCTTCACGGTGGCCATGTGGGCAACGCTGCGGCTGCCGCCCCTCCCGCCGGAGCACTCCACGGGTACCGGCCGGCGCGGCGGGCTGGGTGACGTGCTGTTCGGGCTGCGGTACCTGGCCAAGACGCCGGTACTGCTGCTGTCCTTCGCGGTGGACATCGCGGCCATGGTGCTGGCGATGCCCCGGGCGCTGTTCCCCGCTGCCGCCGACGGGCGGTTCGCCGGTGCCCCCAACGCGGTCGGCTGGCTGTTCGCGGCGATCGCCATCGGCTCGGTACTGGCCGGGCTCACCTCGGGCTGGATCTCCCGGGTACGCCGGCAGGGGTTGGCTCTGGTCATCGCCGTTGTCTGCTGGGGCCTCGCGGTCGCCGCCGCCGGCTGGGCGCACAACCTGTGGCTGGCGGTCTTCTTCCTGGCCATCGGCGGCGCCGCCGACCTGGTCAGCGCGGTCTACCGGCAGACGATCCTGCAGACCTACGCCCCCGACGAGCTGCGCGGGCGGATGCAGGGGGTGTTCACCGCCGTGGTGGCCGGCGGTCCCCGCCTGGGCGACCTGCGGGCCGGGGCGATGGCCGCGCCCGCGCTCGGCCTCGGCGTGGCCGGCTCCTGGGTGATCGGCGGGATCGCCGCCTCGGTGGTCGCGCTGATCCTCGCGGTGAGCTTCCCGGCACTGCTCCGCTACACCAGCGGTACCCGACAGGACGAGCGGCCCGGCACCACCTGAGCGGGGTTGCGTTAGGGTCGCGGCATGCATCGGATCACCGCGCCTTCGGGTACCCAGTGGCAGCTGCGCTCCGGCTCCCTGGCGGTGGTCGTCGTCGAGGTCGGCGGCGGCCTGCGCAGCTTCACCGTGGGTGAACAGGAGATCCTCGACGGGTACGCCGAGGACGAGCTGGCGCCGGCCTGCGCCGGTCAGGTACTGCTCCCGTGGCCGAACCGGATCCGGGAC
Source organism: uncultured Actinomycetota bacterium (assembly GCA_963850915.1). GTDB lineage: Bacteria > Actinomycetota > Actinomycetes > Mycobacteriales > Micromonosporaceae > CAVTWH01. The sequence continues at coordinate 498,454 of CAWKND010000010.1, read as the reverse complement.
GGCAAGTACAGCTTCAACGGCGCCGACCATCAGCTGGCCCTCTCCGAGCCGCCGCTGCACAACGCCATCCACGGGCTGGTGCGCTGGCTGCCGTGGACGGCGACCGCGCTCGCCGAGGACTCGGTGACCGTGGAGTGCACGCTGGCCGCGCAGGGCGGGTACCCGTGGTCGCTGCACGCGAGCACCACCTGGACGCTGGCGCCGGACGGGCTGTCGGTCAGCCACAGCGCCACCAACCTCAGCGACAGCCCGGCCCCGTTCGGGATGGGCGTACACCCGTACTTCGTCCTCCCGGGTACGCCGATCGAGCAGACCGTGGTGGGTCTGCCCTGCCGCAACCGGCTGCTGGTCGACGGGCGGCTGCTGCCGATCGGCGCGGCCAAGGTGGCCGGCGGCGAGTACGACTTCACCACTCCGCGCCGCCTCGGCGACCAGGAGTTGGACACCGCCTTCGGTGACGTGCCCGACGGCGGCAGTACGGTCACGCTGTCCACGGTGGACGGTGGATCGAGTATCGAGGTGTGGGCGGACGGGCAGTTCCACTGGTGGCAGGTGTTCACCGGCCAGACGCTGCCGCAGCCGCGCTACCGCCGGGCCATCGCGGTGGAGCCGATGACCTGCCCGCCGGACGCGTACCACTCCGGCCGCGACCTGGTCACCCTGAAACCAGGGGACACCTGGACCGGGACCTGGGGGGTACGGCCACGGTTGGGGCAGGGCTGATGGAGTACGCCGAGGTGGTACGCCGGCGGCGGATGGTGCGCAACTACGACGCCGACCGGCCGGTCCCGGCTGACGTGCTGGAGCGGCTGCTCGACTACGCCATCCACGCCCCGTCGGCCGGCTTCTCGCAGGGCTGGGGCTTCCTGGTGCTCAGCACGCCGGAGGAGCGGGAGCGCTTCTGGACCGCCACCACCGAAGCCGACGAGGAGCCGGACAACTGGCTCGCCGGGATGCGCCGGGCGCCGGTGATCATCGTGCCGCACTCCAACCGGGACGACTATCTCGACCGGTACGCGGCCACGGACAAGGGCTGGACGGATCGGGACGAGGCCCGCTGGCCGGTACCGTTCTGGCACATCGACACCGGCTTCGCCAGCCTGATGATGCTGCTCGGAGTGGTGGACGAGGGGCTCGGCGCGTGCTTCTTCGGCATCCCGCCGGTGCATACGGACCGGTACCGGGCGGCCTTCGGGGTACCGCCGGAGTTCACCCCGATCGGCGCGCTGACTGTCGGGTACCCGGCACCCGATCGTCGTTCTCCCTCGTTGAAGCGGGGGCGGCGACCGGTGAGCGAGGTGGTCCACCGTGGCCGCTGGGCCGGACCGTAGGGCCCTGCCGCTACGCTGGTCGTCGGGCTTGGCGGGAGGGGGGAACTCGGCGTGATCTTCAAGGCGGTACGGGACGGCACCCCGTACGCCCCGCACGGCTTGACCATGAAGGAGTGGGCGGAGATCCCACCCCGACCGGTACGGCTGGACCAACTCGTCACCACGAAGCGGGAGTTGGCGCTGGACAAGCTGCTCGCCGAGGACTCGACCTTCTACGGCGACCTGTTCCCGCACGTGGTGCTCTTCGACGGGGCGATGTACCTGGAGGACGGGCTGCACCGTGCCCTGCGCGCGGCGCTGCAGCAGCGCACCTCCATCCACGCCCGGGTACTCCTCTGGCCCCGCCCACCCCAGTAAGCCCCGCCCCGCCGTTGGCTGACCGGGCGGGCGAGCCTGGCTAACCTGGGCGGATGAGCCCTACCGCGCCGCTGGATCTGCTGGCCGTCGATCCGCTGCACTCCGCCGAGGAGCTGGAGATCCGCGCGGTGGTACGCAAGCTGGTGGACGAGCGGGTACGCCCGTACGTCGCCGACTGGTACGAGCGCGGCACCGTCCCGGTACGCGAGCTGGCCACCGAGTTCGGCGCGCTGGGGCTGCTCGGGATGCACCTGACCGGGTACGGCTGCGCGGGTACCAGCGCCGTCGCGTACGGGCTGGCCTGCCTGGAGCTGGAGGCGGCCGACTCGGGGGTACGCAGCTTGGTCAGCGTGCAGGGCTCGCTGGCCATGTACGCCATCTGGAAGTACGGCTCGGCGGCGCAGAAGGAGCACTGGCTGCCCCGGATGGCGACCGGCGCGGCGATCGGCTGCTTCGGGCTGACCGAGCCCGACCACGGCTCCGACCCGGCCTCGATGGCCACCCGGGCGCGCCGGGACGGCGGCGACTGGCTGCTCAGCGGCGGCAAGATGTGGATCACGAACGCCCCGGTGGCCGACGTGGCGGTGATCTGGGCGCGCACCGAGGAGGGGTTCCAGGGGTTCGTGGTACCCACGGATTCTCCTGGCTTCTCGGTCCGTGAGGTGACCCGGAAGCTGTCCCTGCGCGCCTCGCTGACCGGCGAGATCAGCCTGGACGGCGTGCGGCTGCCGGCCGACGCGGCGCTGCCGACCGGGCTGGGGCTGAAGGCGCCGCTGTCCTGCCTCACCGAGGCGCGTTACGGGATCATCTGGGGCGCGCTCGGCGCCGCCAGGGACTGCCTGCACACCGCTCTGGAGTACGCCACCACCCGGGAACAGTTCGGCCGGCTGATCGGCGGCTTCCAGCTGACCCAGGCCAAGCTCGCCGACGCGGCGCTGGAGCTGCAGAAGGGGTACCTGCTCGCCCTGCACCTCGGCCGGCTGGCGGATCAGGGCGTGCTGACCCCGGCCCAGGTCAGCCTCGGCAAGCTGAACAACGTGCGGGAAGCTATCAAGATCGCCCGGAGCTGCCGGACGATTCTCGGCGCCAACGGCATCAGCGGCGAGTACCCGATCCTCCGGCACGCGAACAACCTGGAGAGCGTGCTCACCTACGAGGGCACGTCCGAAATCCACCAGTTGGTGATCGGCCAGCAGCTGACCGGGCTGTCCGCATTCGCCTAGATCGCATATTCCGCAGTGTCGTGGGGTACCTCTACCTTGGACGGCACACGGATTTGTGATCGAGAGGGGTGTCGGGCGATGCCGGAGACCAGTGACGCCAATGACCCAACGGCGCGGGTCACGCCGACGGGACGACTGCTCCAACCGACCAGTGAGCTGCCCCAGGTGGGCGCTCGTGAGGACGAGGCCTGGGCCAGCAACAGCACCGACACCTGGACCGGGTCGGCCCGGCCGGTGGTGGCGACCGAGGAGCGGGTGACCGACGAGCGGGTCGACGACCGCGGCGGCGAGGACCGCCCGCGCCGTCGCGGCCGGGGCGCGGGCTGCCTGTTCTGGCTGGCCGGGCTCGTCGCGCTGATCCTCGTGGTGGGGATCGGCGCGAAGGTGAGCGGCCTGCTGCCGAGCATCCACAACCCGTTCCAGAAGAAGACCACCGACAAGAGCCAACCCACCCTGCTCCTGTCCATCCAGGACCTCAGCCGGTTCGAGGCGGCCAGCGGCAACTTCCAGGTCATCATCGACCAGAAGGAGTCGGTGAAGTACATCCCCGACTTCATCTACAGCGACCGGGTGCTCTTCGTCGCGGCCGGCTCGGTGGACGCCTACGTCGACTTCTCCGACATCGCCGCCGGCGACATGAAGGTCGACCAGGCGGCCAAGACGGTCGAACTGCACCTGCCGGCGCCCCAGCTGGAGGCGGTCAACCTCGACCAGGACAAGTCCGAGGTCTACGACGAGTCGCAAGGCCTGAGCAACAAGGTGCACGACTTCTTCGCCAACGACCCGAACAAGCTGGCCAAGTTCTACCAGCTCGGCGAGGACAAGATCACCCAGGCGGCGAAGGACAGCGACCTGGCGGCGCGGGCTGCCGAGAACACCAAGAAGATGCTCGACCAGCTGCTCAAATCGCTCGGGTACACCACGGTCACGGTGATCTTCGCCAACCCGTAGGGCGGTAGCGCTGTTGTGCGGCCCGGCACCCCTGGTGGGTACCGGGCCGCGCTGCTGAGCTGGGGATAGGCTCGGCGTACGGCAACGGAGCCGGGTCGGAGGTTGGCACGTGATCAGCGTCTTCGACCTGTTCAAGATCGGGATCGGCCCGTCCAGCTCGCACACGGTCGGCCCGATGCGCGCCGCCCGTACCTTCGCCGTCGGGCTCGCCCTCGACGGGCTGCAGCCGGGAGTGGCCGCCGTCCGGGCCGAGCTGTTCGGCTCCCTCGGCGCCACCGGCCACGGCCACGGCAGCGACAAGGCGGTCCTGCTCGGGCTCTGTGGTGACGAGCCGGAGACGGTGGACACCGACACCGCCGAGGAGCGCGCCGCACTGCTGCGCGCCGACGGGCGCGTACCCCTGCTCGGTGGCGCCCCGGTCGACGCCGAGGTGATCCTGCACCGGCGGCGTACCCTGCCGTTCCACCCGAACGGGATGACCTTCACCGCCCGGGACGCCGACGGCGGGCTGCTCCGCGAGCGCACGTACTACTCGGTGGGCGGCGGCTTCGTGGTCGACGAGCGCACCGGCCGGCTGACCGAGGACGACACGCCGGTCGCGTACCCGTTCCGTACCGGCGCCGAGCTGCTCGGCTACGCCGAGTCCAGTGGCCGCTCGATAGCCGGCGTGATGCTCGCCAACGAGCTGTCCTGGACGACCGAGGGGCAGGTCGAGGAGCGGCTGCTGCACATCTGGTCGGTGATGCGCGACTGCGTACGCCGTGGCTGCGAGCGGGACGGCACGCTACCGGGCAGCCTGAAGGTCCGCCGGCGCGCCGCCGAACTGCACCGCACGCTGTTGCGGGAGGGCGCGGCCGGTGCCGGCGCGGACGGAACTTTCGTCGATCCGATGCACGCGATGGACTGGGTGACGCTGTACGCGCTCGCCGTGAACGAGGAGAACGCGGCCGGTGGTCGGGTGGTGACCGCGCCGACCAACGGGGCAGCGGGCATCGTTCCCGCCGTTCTGCACTACTACGTCCACTTCGTACCCACGGCCACCGACGCGGGCGTCGTCCGGTTCCTGCTGGCCGCGGCCGCCATCGGAGTGCTGTTCAAGGAGAATGCTTCGATCTCCGGGGCGGAGGTGGGCTGCCAGGGCGAAGTCGGCTCGGCCTGCTCGATGGCGGCCGCCGGACTGGTCGAGGCGCTGGGCGGTACGCCGGCCCAGGTGGAGAACGCCGCGGAGATCGCGATGGAGCACAACCTGGGCCTGACCTGCGATCCTGTCGGCGGACTGGTGCAGATTCCATGCATCGAACGCAACGCCGTCGCCAGCGTGAAGGCCATCACGGCGGCCCGGTTGGCGATGCGGGGCGACGGCGCACACCACGTTTCGCTGGACAAAGTGATCAAGACAATGCGGGAGACCGGGGCCGATATGAAGGTCAAGTACAAGGAGACGGCCCGGGGCGGCCTTGCCGTCAACGTCATCGAGTGCTGAGATTGCCCTCGTAACCCGGCGGTCATCAGGCGAAGATGACCTGTTCATCCGATAGGGAACCGCGCCGGTATCGGACACTGTGGCTTGACTCGAGCGGGTACCCCCCGGACCTGCTCTCCCTTCACGAGTTCCTGGAGGTGACGGGGTGGCGACCGTCGCACTCAAAGACGTCACGAAAGTATTCGGCGATGGCACCATCGCCGTTGACAACGTCAGCCTCGATGTCGGGGACGGCGAGTTCATGGTGCTCCTCGGCCCCTCGGGCTGTGGAAAGTCCACCGTCCTGCGGATGATCGCCGGGCTGGAGGATCCGACAACCGGCGCCATCATGCTCGGCGGCGAACTGGCCAACGACCTGCCACCACGGGACCGGAAGATCGCGATGGTCTTCCAGGACTTCGCGCTCTACCCGCACATGACGGTCGGCGACAACATCGGCTTCCCGCTGCGACTGTCCGGCGTCGAGCCGAACCCGCGCGCGGAGCGGGTCGCCGACGTGGCCAGTGCACTGGGCATCGGCGACGTGCTGGCGCGCAAGCCCAGCCAGCTCTCCGGTGGCCAGCGCCAGCGGGTCGCGATGGGGCGGGCGATCGTGCGCCGTCCCGGGCTCTTCCTGATGGACGAGCCGCTCTCCAACCTGGACAGCGGGCTGCGCGCCGAGCTGCGCGCGGAGATCTCCGGGCTGACCCGGGAACTCGGCGTGACCACGGTCTACGTGACCCACGACCAGGCCGAGGCGCTGACCATGGCCGACCGGGTGGCGATCATGCGGCGCGGGGTACTGCAGGACGTGGGTACCCCCACCCAGGTCTACAACCGACCCGGCACGCTCTACGTGGCCGCCTTCCTCGGCTCGCCCCGGATGAACCTGCTGGAGGCCCAGGTCTACGTACACCTGGACCGGCACGTCGCGCTGCACATGGGCGACCAGACGCTCTACCTACCCTGGAACGACCTGCGCGCCCGCGCTGTCGCGCACTACCACGGCGAGCGGATCGTGGTCGGCATGCGGGCCGAGGCGTTGACCCCGGTACCGGTGGACAGCGAGGGTGACGTGCTGCGCGGGCGCATCCGCTACCTGGAGCACCACGGCCACGAGACGTTGGCGTTCCTCGACGTCGGGGCCTACGCGGTGGTCGTGGACGACATCGGCAACACCGCGCCGGAGGCCAGCAACGGTGCGCGCGGGCTGCGCCGGCTCGGCGGGCTGGTACGCCGGGCAGCCGGGCGTAACAGCAACGGTGACAGCGAGTTGGTCGGCGCCGGCATCAGCAGGCGCGGCAACGGCAATGGCCCAGCGGCTCCGAGTGGGCGCCCGGACCCGATCGGGCGCAACGCCCCCGGCATCTTCAGCGACACCGGCCGGCACCAGCGGCGCCCGGCTGAGCTGGCCGTACGCCTCGCGCCGTACCCGGCTGTCAACGCCGGTCACCCGCTGGCCGTCGCGGTACGGATGGATGCCCTGCACTTCTTCGACGACCGTGGTCAGCGCATCGACGTGGGGTGGCGCTGAGTAACCCCGATGCCGTAGCCTCCGGCGCACCGTTATCCGATTGGGACGTTCATCCCCAACCGAATTGAGCTGAGTCGACCCGGAGGTCGTGGGCTATGGCATCAGTAGAGGCGACGGCACCACCAAAGCAAGGTTCCGGACTACTGGTCATCGAACGCCTGCTGCGCGACCGGGCCGGCGTCTGGGAACAGATCTCGCAGGAGCGCGGCCTCTCTACGCTGACCTGGAACATGCTGGCCAGCTCGGGGGTCGCGCTCTTCTTCTACGGGGCTGTACTCGGGGCTTCGCACAGTGCGCTGCAGGCTGTGGTGTCGGCGGTGAAGCTGCCGCTGCTGTTCCTCATCACGCTGGCCATCTGCCTGCCCACGCTCTACCTGTTCAACCTGGTCTTCGGGGCGCGGTTGTCGGTACGCCAGGCGCTGGCCCTGGTGCTGGTGACCATCACGGTCACCGCGACGCTCACCCTGGCGTTCGCGCCGATCAGCCTGTTCTTCCTGGTCACTGCCGGGAACTACTCGTTCAACAAGGTCCTGAACGTGGCGATCCTGACGCTGGCCGCGATGGTCGGGCTGCGCTTCCTGACCCAGGGCATGGCCGCGCTCAACGCGAACATGCAGGCCCAGCGGCTGGCCATGGCGGCGGCGATGATTCCGGTTGCGCCGCCGGTGCCGGCCCAGGTCGCCGCTCCGGTGGCGGAGCCGGTCGCCGTCTCGGTCGGTGCGGAGCAGGCCGGGGTCAACGGCAACACCCCGGGGGTACCGGCGGCAGCGCCCGTGTCACCAGCTCCGCCACAGCACGTGCTGCAGCCCGGACAGCAGTTGGCCGTACTGCCGAACGGTCAGCAGATCGTGGTCAACACGACGCCGCAGATTCCCGGACTGCTCCGCCCGCAGCCGGTGCGTACCCCCGCCCCGCAGCTGCCACCCGGCGAGCGGCCGGCCAGCATGGGCCTGCTGTACATCTGGATCCTGCTGTTCGGCTTCGTCGGTACCCAGCTCGCCTGGACGCTGCGCCCGTTCTTCGGTAGCCCCGGTGAGCCGTTCCAGGTGTTCCGGGAGATCGACGGCAACTTCTACGTCGACATCGTCCGTACCATCGGGCACCTGTTCTAGCCAGTTACTGCTGAGTAACGTGAGGGTATGACCGACACCCTCGACCCGGCTGCGCTGGCGGCCGGGATGCTGCGGGCCGTCCCGTTCGCGCGCACCCTCGGCGTCGAGTTCGTCGAGGTGCGCGCGCACGGGGCGGGTGCCCAGGTGACCGTGAAGCTGCCGGACGCCGAGGCGAACCACAACCACGTGGGCGGACCGCACGCCGGTGCGCTCTTCGCGCTCGGTGAGACCGCAGCGGGCGCGGTGGTACTGGCCACCTTCAACGATCAGTTGGCCCGGGCGGTACCGCTGGCGGTACGGGCCGAGATCGGGTACCAGAAGCTGGCCATGGGCGAGGTCACCGCCACTGCGACGCTGGGCCGGCCGCGCGCCGAGGTGGTGGCGGAGCTGGATACCGGGCAGCGCCCGGAGTTCGCGGTGGACATCGAGATCCGTCGCGCGGACGGCGCGGTCACCGCCACCATGCGCGTCATCTGGACGCTGCGCCCCCGGTAGACGCGCCCCCGGCAGTGGCGGTGCGTCCGGCAGCGGTTCCCACGATCGCCCGATCCGCGACGGGCCGGACGGCCAGTCGGGGACGCCGGTCGGCTGTAAGTCCTCTGCCCCGCCGAAACGGGTCAGCGACCGTCTTCAATGGTTCCTAGCATCGATGTACCGGGCAGTTCCCCCACTGCCAGCGGACACGGAGGAATCAGTGAAACGTCCCCGCAGCCTTGCCACTCAGGCAGCCTTACTCGCGCTGGTATTGGGTACGGCCGTTGTCGCCGTCGCCCAGCCCGCCTCGGCCAGCTACGGCTCACTGCAAGCGACGACGTGGGCGTACACCGACTCGCACAGCCCGAAGGCGTCCTACCTCAATCCGGTGGGTGACGCGCCGTTGGGTACCCGGCTGGACGGGGGCGCGGCCCACACGTCCCGGCTGTACCTGACCTTCGACCTGACGAGCCTGCGCGGCGAGGCCGTCCACCAGGCCACCGTGAGCTTCCTGGAAAGCAACGTGACGACGTGCGGTAGCACCGCTTCGGTCGAGATGTGGCGCACCTCGGCGATCACCTCCAACACGTCGTGGCAACGGTCGCCGAGCGAGCTGGAGCGGCTGGCCACGGCGACAACCGGCAACAGCTGGGGCTGCCCCGGGTATTTCGGATTCGACATCCTCGGCGCGGTCGACGCCGCGCTGGCCCGGCACGACCGGTCGATCACTGTCGAGGTACGGCTCGCCACCGGCGATGAAGCGGACCCGACGCTCTTCCGTAACGTCAACGCGCGAGCGGACTTGCAGGTCAACACCAACCACACGCCGACGGTCAGCGGTCCGGCGTTGATCGACCCGGCCGAGAGCTGTGCCAGCCAGACGCGACCGGCCACGGTCAACTCCTCCGTCACCCTCTCCGCCCAGGCGACCGACGTCGATGTGCAGGACTACCTGACCGGCCAGTTCGCGATCTGGCCGGTCGGCCATGAGGAGCAGCGGCGCGAGTACGACGGCTCCGGGGTCAACGGGAACTTCCGCAACAGCTGGATCGACCTCAGCGGGTATCCCGAAGGCACTGTCCTGGCCTGGACCGCGCGCGCTTACGACCAGCAGGACTACTCCGCCTGGACGAAGAACTGCTACCTGCGCATCGACCGGACGCCACCGGTGTCGGCACCGATCGTCACCTCCCGGACGTACATCAGCGGCAACCAGCAGTCGGGTGGGCAGGGCGTAGCGGGGAAGTTCCGGTTCGACGCCGGTGGTGACCGGGACGTTGTCTACTTCCGCTACAGCGACGGCCGGGGTACGAGCGCCGTTGTGCCGGCGAAGCACCCGGGCGGCTCGGCGGTCGTCTCGTACACGCCGAGGCAGGCCGGGCCGACGACCCTCACCGTGTACGCGCTCGACGCAGCGGGCAACGCGAGTCCGCCGGCTGAGTACCGCTTCTGGGTCGCCTTCACCGCACCGTACGTCCAACTGACGGTCGCCGGCGTGGGGCTGCCCAGCCACATCGCCATGCAGTCCTCGGCAGCCCCGGTAGGACCAGCCTCCGACAGGACCAGCCCCGGTGAGACGCCAGCCGGTCGCCGCCGGTGAGACGCCGGAGCTGGCTCAGTGCATGGCTTGCAGGCCGATGACCCGGGTCAGCGCCAGCTTCTCGGCAGCTTCGCTGCCCGGCTCCGCGCTGTACGCGATGATCCGCAGGTCAGCGCCCTGCACGAGGTACACGTCGCAGTCCAGTTCGAGGCGGCCGACCTCGGGGTGCTCGATCGCCTTGCGGTGGCTCACGTGTGCGGCCACGCCGCCGCCCGTCCACAGCTCGGTGAAGCGGGGACTGATCCGGGTCAGTTCGGCGACCAGGCTGCGTACCCCCTCGTCGTTGGGGTATCGGGCGGTCATCGCCCGCAGGTCGCCGACGGAGGCCAGCTCGAACGCGGCGTCCTGCGCCCGGTCGCGGACCACCCGGCTGGGCTGGCCGGTGAAGTACCGCCAGGTGATGTTGCGGGCCAGCCCGCGCCAGCCGGACGGGTCGCCCATCAGCGCAGCCCAGGTGCTGTTCCAGGCGAGGATCGTACCGATCGCGTCGTGCACGCTGACCGGGAACTCGTCGAGCCGGCGCAGCAGCCGCTGTACCCCTGGGGTCAGGTGCGTAACCATCCGCCCCGAGCTGGGTACCGGCAGCGCGGCCAGCTCGAACAGGTAGTCCCGCTCTGTCCCGGACAGCTGGAGTACCCGCGCCAGCGCGCTGAGTACCTGCGCCGACGGGCTCTCCGCGCGCCCCTGCTCCAGCCGGGTCAGGTAGTCGGCCGAGACACCGGCGAGCATTGCCACCTCTTCGCGCCGCAGCCCGGGTGCCCGGCGCGCCCCACCGGCCGGCAGCCCGACCGCGTCCGGGCCCACCCGGTCCCGCCAGCCGCGCAGTGCGGCCCCCAACTCGCTCACGCCTTCCAGTCTGCCGCGCCCGAGCCCCGGCAGGGTGGTACCGCCGGTCCCAGGATGTCCAGGCGACTGGCCGACCAGGGCCTGCTCGGGCAGGGTCGTGGGCATGACAACGACGCTGATCACCGGGGCCAACAAGGGCCTCGGCCGGGAGACCGCCCGGCAGCTCATCGAGCACGGGCACACGGTGTACGTCGGCGCGCGTGACCCCGAGCGCGGTGAGCTGGCCGCCAAGGAGCTGGGCGGCATCGCGCTCCAGCTGGACGTCACCGACGACGCCTCGGTGGCCGCCGCCGCGCGGCACATCCGGGACGAGGTGGGGCGGCTGGACGTGCTGGTGAACAACGCCGGCATCACCGGCGGACCGATCCCGGTCGGCGAGATGACGGCCGCGCACCTGCTGCGGGTCTACGACACCAACGTCTTCGGGGTGGTACGGGTCAGCACGGCGTTCCTGCCGCTGCTGGAGTTGTCGGCCGCGCCGGTCATCGTCAACGTGTCCAGCGGACTGGGCTCGTTCGGGGTCACCACCGACCCGGCCCGGATGGAGTCCGGTTTTGTGGCGCTGGCGTACCCCTCGTCCAAGTCGGCGGTGAACATGCTGACCTCGATGTACGCCAAGGCGTACCCGGGGATGCGGATCAACTGTGTCGACCCCGGGTACACGGCCACCGATCTGAACCACAACCAGGGGTACCAGACGGTGGCCGAGGGGGCGACCGCGATCGTCGCGATGAGCCTGCTCGGGCCGGACGGGCCGACCGGTACGTTCGTCGACCGGCACGGCGTCGTGCCCTGGTAGGGGGCTGCCGGGGCGAACCGGGGTGGGTCGGAGCTTGACGTACCAGGCGCATGCGGCAGGCTAGGCGGCGTGACAATGGTGGTTGCGGACGCACAGGCGTGCGCCGCGGCGGCCTCGGCCCGGGCCGGGGTACGCGTGGTGGAGCTGTCCACGGTGGCCCAGATCGCCGCCCTCGGTACCCTCCTGCAGGACGTGTGGCAGGCGCGCAACGTCAACCAGGTCGCCGACCCGGGGCTGGTACGCGCTCTCGCGCACAGCGGCAACTACGTGGTCGGCGCCTACCGCGACGGGGTACTGGTCGGCGCGTGCTGGACGTTCCTCGGTCGGCATGAGCCGGCGACCGGGGCGCGCGCGGGCGGCCAGGGCCTGATCGGTGAAGTGCACCTGCACTCGCACATCACCGGGGTGCTCTCCAGTGACCGGGGCGGCGTCGGGTACGCCATCAAACAGCACCAGCGCGCCTGGGCCCTGGCCCGCGGCATCAACGAGGTGCACTGGACCTTCGACCCGCTGATCCGCCGGAACGCGTACTTCAACCTGCAGAAGCTGGGTGCCCACGCGAGCCGGTACCTGCCTGACTTCTACGGGCCGATGGACGACGGGATCAACACCGGTGACGCCACCGACCGGCTCTACGCCGTGTGGCGACTGGACTCGCCGCGAGCCGTCGCTGCCGCCCAGGCTCCGCTGCCCGAGCTGGCGGCGACCGGGCCGGTGCTGCTCGCCTCGGACGGCGACACACCGGTGTCCCGGTCGCTGGACGAGCTGTCCGGCGCCGAGGAGCTGCTGGTGGGTACGCCGGAGGACGTCGAGAAGCTGCGCGCCGTCGAGCCGGAGTTGGCGACGCTCTGGCGGCGGGAGCTGCGTACCGCGCTGGGCGGCGCGCTGGCCGCCGGGTACCGGGTGGCGGGCGTGACCGTGGACGGCAGCTACGTACTGCGAGCTGGGGGTAGCGCGTGAGGTTCGCCGGGTTCGAGCTGTACCGGCTGGAGCTGCCGCTGGTCTCGCCGTTCCGTACCTCGTTCGGTACCGAGCACACCCGGGACGTACTGCTCGTCCGGGCGCTCGGCGCGGACGGGGTGGCCGGCTGGGGCGAGTGCGTGGCCGGCACAGCACCCGGCTACAGCGCGGAGTACGTGGACGCGGCGCACGAGGTGACCCGGCGGTTCCTGATCCCGGCGCTGGCCGGGCGCGGCGACTGGGACGCGACCTCGGTGGAGCGGGCGTTCGCCGCCGTCAAGGGGCACCCGATGGCCAAGTCGGCGGTACAGACGGCGATCCTGGACGCGCAGCTGCGGGCGGCCGGCATGCCCCTGTCCAGCTATCTCGGCGCGGTACGCCCGACCGTGGCGGCCGGCGTCTCGGTGGGGATCATGGACTCCATCCCCGAGCTGCTGGACGCCGTGGACGGCTACCTGGCCCAGGGGTACGTGCGGATCAAGTTGAAGATCGAGCCGGGCTGGGACGTGGTACCGGTACGGGCGGTCCGCGAGCGCTTCGCCGACATCCTGCTGCAGGTGGACGCGAACACGGCGTACACGCTCGCGGATGCCCGGCAGCTGGCCCAGCTCGACGAGTTCGACCTGCTGCTGATGGAGCAGCCGCTGCCCGAGGACGACCTGCGTGGCCACGCGGCACTGGCGAAGCTGCTGCGTACCCCCATCTGCCTGGACGAGTCGATCACCTCGGCCCGGGCCGCGGCCGATGCCATCGCGCTGGGTGCCGCGGCGATCGTGAACATCAAGCCCGGCCGGGTCGGCGGCTACCTGGAGGCGCGCCGGATCCACGACGTCTGTGTTGCCAACGGCGTCCCGGTGTGGGCCGGCGGGATGCTGGAGACCGGGATCGGCCGGGCGGCCAACGTGGCGCTCGCCGCGCTGCCCGGTTTCACGCTGCCCGGCGACACCTCCGCATCGGACCGGTACTTCGCGCGGGACATCACCGAGCCGTTCGTGCTGGAGGACGGGGCGCTGCGGGTACCCACCGGGCCGGGGATCGGGGTCCTGCCCGACGACGGTGAGCTGCGCCGGGTCACCACGGTGCTGGAGCACGTCACGCTCTGAGCCGTTAACCCGTTGTTCATTCGTGGCTGGCAATGGGTGGGCGGGGCGATGGACGGTGCGCGGGCAACGAACGGCGTACCGGCGAAGACCTCGGCTCTTCGGGCGCAATGCCTGCTCTGACCGGTTTGCTGCTGTAACAATGCGTTCGTTTATTTCGCGCCGAAGGCCGGTGGGGTCCGTCCCACCTTGTGTGCCAAACTGGTTGGCACTCCGGGGTGCTGGTTATCCTCGGGGGCACCAGACCCGGATGCCTGGTCGCGGCGTTGCGCCGGTGCCCGCCGCCCTTGTGACGACCCGATGGAGCCATTCATGAACCCCGCTGGGCTGGGTAGCGCCGAAACGGCGAACCTGGACCGGTTCGTCGCGCCCGGCGCCGACGAGCCCGCACCCACCGACGACGCCGGCCTCGCCGCGTGGCTGGCCGGGCGGGCCGGCCGGCTGCTGGTCGAGCTGCGCGACCGGATGGGCTTCGCCGACGCGGATGCGCTGAAGGACGCCGGGGACCGGCTGTCGCACAACCTGATCATGGCTGAGCTGGCGGCGCACCGGCCGGCCGACGCGGTCCTCTCCGAGGAGGGGGTACGCGACGCGCCCGAGCGGCTGGCCGCCGAGCGGGTGTGGATCGTGGACCCGCTGGACGGTACCCGGGAGTACGGCGAGGCAGGGCGCGCCGACTGGGCCGTACACGTGGCTCTGTGGAGTGCCAAGGCGACGAGTGACACGCAGCTCATCGCGGGTGCGGTGGCGCTGCCGGCACAGGGTGTGGTGCTCGGTACCGACCCGGCCCCGCCCTACCCCGCACGGGTACTCGACGGGCCGCTGCGCCTGGTCGCCAGCCGCAGCCGGGCACCGGAGTTCCTGCGCGCCGTGGCCGGCGAACTGGACGCCGAGTGGGTACCCCTCGGGTCGGCCGGTGCCAAGATCAGCGCTGTGGTCGCCGGTGACGTCGACTTCTACATCCACGCCGGTGGCCAGTACGAGTGGGACTCGGCCGCTCCGGTCGCCGTGGCGCACGCCGCCGGCCTGTTCGCCAGCCGGCTGGACGGCTCCCCGCTCACCTACAACCACGCCGACCCGTGGCTGCCCGACCTGGTGGTCTGCCGGGTGGATCTCGCTGACCGGATCCTGGCACTCGTGAAGGATTTCGCATGACCACACCGAATCCCACGCCGAACCTGCAGGTATCGCACCTGGCCGCGCTCGAGGCGGAGAGCATCTTCATCATGCGCGAGGTGGTCGCCGAGTTCGAGCGGCCGGCGCTGCTCTTCTCCGGTGGCAAGGACTCGATCGTCATGCTGCACCTGGCGCGCAAGGCGTTCGCCCCGGCGCGCATCCCGTTCCCGCTGCTGCACGTGGATACCGGGCACAACTTCCCGGAAGTCCTGGAATACCGGGACCGGGCTGTCTCGGCGGCCGGCATCCAGCTGATCGTGGGCTCGGTGCAGGAGGCGATCGACGCGGGGGCGGTACGCGAGGCGGCCGACGGTACCCGCAACCGGATCCAGACCCCGGTGCTGCTCGCGACGGCGGAGAAGTACCGCTTCGACGCGCTGTTCGGTGGCGCCCGGCGCGACGAGGAGAAGGCGCGCGCCAAGGAGCGGGTCTTCTCGTTCCGCGACGACTTCGGCCAGTGGGACCCGAAGAACCAGCGCCCGGAGCTGTGGTCGCTGTACAACGGGCGGGTACACCCCGGCGAGTCGATCCGGGTCTTCCCGCTCTCCAACTGGACCGAACTCGACGTCTGGCACTACATCGGCCACGAGCACATCGACCTGCCGTCGATCTACTACGCGCACGACCGCGAAGTGGTGGACCGGGACGGCATGCTCTACGCCATCAACGAGTACCTGCCGCTGCGCGCCGGCGAGGAGCCGTTCGTCGCGCACGTGCGGTACCGCACGGTGGGCGACGCGTCCTGCACAGCGGCGGTCCGCTCCGACGCCGACAGCATCGACAAGGTCATCGAGGAGGTGGCGGCCACCCGGATCACCGAGCGCGGCGCCACCCGGGGTGACGACCGGGCCAGCGAAGCGGCCATGGAAGACCGTAAGCGGGAAGGCTACTTTTAATGGATCTCCTCCGGTTCGCCACCGCCGGCTCGGTGGACGACGGCAAGTCGACCCTGATCGGTCGGCTGCTGTACGACTCGAAGGCGATCTTCGAGGACCAACTGGCCGCCGTCGAGGCGACCTCGGCCTCCCGTGGCGACGACTACACCAACCTGGCGCTGCTCACCGACGGCCTGCGCGCCGAGCGGGAGCAGGGCATCACCATCGACGTGGCGTACCGCTACTTCGCCACGCCCCGGCGGAAGTTCATCATCGCCGACACCCCCGGGCACATCCAGTACACCCGCAACATGGTGACCGGCTCGTCAACGGCTGACCTGGCGCTGATCCTGGTGGACGCGCGCAAGGGCCTGGTCGAGCAGTCCCGCCGGCACGCGTTCCTCTGCTCGCTGCTGCGGGTACCGCACCTGGTGCTGTGCGTGAACAAGATGGACCTGGTCGACTACTCGCAGCAGGTGTTCGACGAGATCGCGGCCGAGTTCACCGCGTTCGCCGCGAAACTGGAGATCACCGACCTGAGCATCGTGCCGGTATCCGCGCTGCGCGGGGACAACATCGTCACCCGGTCGGCGAACATGCCGTGGTACCAGGGGCCGTCGCTGCTGCACCACCTGGAGCACGTACACATCGCCTCCGACCGCAACCTGGTGGACGTACGGTTCCCGGTGCAGTTCGTGATCCGGCCGCAGTCGGCGACCGTCACCGACTACCGGGGGTACGCCGGGCAGGTGGCGTCCGGGGTACTGAAGCCGGGGGACGACGTACTCATCCTGCCGTCCGGGTTCACCACGAAGATCACCGACATCGAGACGGCGGACGGGCCGGTTGCGAGTGCGTACCCGCCGATGTCGGTGACCATCCGGTTGGCCGACGAGATCGACATCTCCCGTGGCGACATGATCTGCCGCCCCAACAACGCACCCGCCGTCGCGCAGGACATCGAGGCGATGGTCTGCTGGATGGACGAGAGCAAGCCGCTGGCCATCGGCAACAAGTACGCCATCAAGCACACCACCCGGTCGGCCCGGGCCATCGTGCGCGACCTGCACTACCGGCTCGACGTCAACTCGCTGCACCGGGACGAGACCGCGCAGTCGTTGGCGCTCAACGAGATCGGCCGGATCCGGCTGCGCACCACGCAGCCGCTGCTGGCCGACGAGTACCGCCGCAACCGCACCACCGGCGGCTTCATCATCATCGACGAGCAGACCAACCGCACGGTCGGTGCCGCCATGATCGTCGACGCCGCCTAGTCCTCGGGGCGGTAGCGCGGGTCAGATGCCGTGGCCGCGGCGGTGCAGCGCGGTCACCACGGTCTCCACCTTCACCACGTGCGCGGCGGCGGCCAGGGCGATCACCGCGCGCGGCTCCCGCCAGCGGGCCTTCAGCGCCCGGCGGGCCCAGCGGCGCGCCTCGCCGTTCGCCCCCTTGGCCGCGTTCCAGCAGGCCAGCTGGCCGAAGATGCGGGCCACCCCGGCCCGTTCGCCGGCGAACTCGGGGTGCCGGTCGAGCATCCACTCCAGCGAGGCGATCTTCGTGTCGTACTCGGCCGCGAAGAGTGAGGTGGCGCCCCAGCGGACCCGTACCAGCGCCGCGTCCACGTGCGCGATCGGCTGCCGGCGTACCGCGCGCAGCAGCAGGTCGTAGTCCTCGTTGTGGCTGCCCGGCGCGTCCTCGGCGAGCAGCCCCAGGTCCAGCAGGGCGGTGCGGCGGATGACGAAGGTGGACGAGTGCAGCATCGCCATCCGGCTGCGCAGCAGGTCCTCGTGGCGGACCAGG
Source organism: uncultured Actinomycetota bacterium (assembly GCA_963850915.1). Taxonomy (GTDB): domain Bacteria; phylum Actinomycetota; class Actinomycetes; order Mycobacteriales; family Micromonosporaceae; genus CAVTWH01. The sequence continues at coordinate 480,854 of CAWKND010000010.1, read as the reverse complement.
TCTGTTCCCGCCAGCCGCTCGTGCACGTCGGTACCGAAGTGCACCTCGATGCCGCAGGTCACCATCTCGGTCGCCGGCTGCGCCCGCAGCCGCAGTACCTGACGGGTCAGCTTCTCCGGGTACCAGGCGTCGTCGTCGTCGAGGAAGGCGACAAGTTCGGTGTTCAGCGCGAGTACCCCGGTGTTGCGGGCGCCGGCCAGTCCGGGGGTACGGTGCCCGTTGGCCATCACCCGTACCGGCCGGTCGGCGTACGGGTCGGCGAGCGAGGCGTCCGGCGCTGCCCGGTCGAAGACCACCACGATCTCCACCGGGCCCGGGTAGTCCTGTGCCCGGATCGAGTCGAGCGCTTCGCGGAGCAGCTCGGGTCGGTTGTGCGTCGGCAGTACCACGCCGACGGCTGGCCACTCGGTCACGGTCACGCTCTTTCTGCGGTGAGGCCTTCGGCGGTCAGGCTCGCGTCGGTCAGGTGATACCCGTACCGGCCGAGCAGTGGCGCGGTCATCGCCCCGACCAGCCGGCGCTGCCGGGGCGGCAGCTGGGTACGCCAGGCGTCGTCGCGGCGCAGCGCGAGCGCTCCCGTGGTGAAGCGCATCGGGTTGCCGGCCGCGCTGTGACAGGAGCCGAGCCGTACGGTCGTGTCGCTGAGGAAGTCCAGCCGGGCCGGGACACCCAGCCAGCGCGCCAGTTCCGCCGTGGTGGCCAGCGGCTCGGCGACCAGCTGCTCGTACCGCAGCCGGCGGACTTCGACTCCGCGCCGGCCGAGCAGCGCGAACGCGGCGTTGTGCGCGTTCCACAGCAGTGCCGAACGGGTCGGGGAGTAGCGGGTCATCTGGTCGGCGCCGTCGCTCTCCGGCCGGGCCACCTGCTTGGTCCACGAGTACGCCACGCCCCGCGAGTCGCGTACGACGTGTACCACTTTCAGCTCGATCGCGGTTGACCAGCGCAGGCAGTACGCGAGGGAGGCGTTCTTCGACGAGTCGATGACCACCCGGGCACCGGAGACTTCGGCGGCCGCGGCGTACACCCGCTCGTAGTGCGCGACGTACTCGGTGACGGCGGCCCGCATGTCCGGGGCGAGGGTACCGGCGGCCAGCCGCGGGATGAACCGGGTACGGTCCACCTCCTGCTGGAGCTGGAGTACCCGGGCGACGTCCAGGTTGGCCCAGCCGCCGTAGGCGCGCTCGCCGACCTCTGTCCAGAAGGGACAGCTCCGGAACGGCTGGCGGCAGGCGCAGCGCTCGTCATCCTGTACGTCACGGCGCCACAGGTGGACGACTTCGCCGAGCGGCGTGACACCGGGCAGCTCACCGAGTACGCGTTCGAGGAGGGTCGTCCCGCTGCGCCCCAGCCCGCCGATGAACAGCACCGAAACCATGACGCGCGGGTACTCCCCCCACCTGTGGGCGCAGACCGACCCCTGCCGGATTCTGCCGCATTTAAAGGGCTAACGAATGTTAATAGAATGTGGACACGGCTAGTCCAGATAGCGACATGTCCGCTGTGTTGTGCGGCTAACGCGGCTGTTTGTGACTGATCGGGCGGTACCTTGCTCGTCTATGGCAACCGTCCTGGCACCGCGGATCCCGCTGCTCTCTGTCGACTTCAACCGGCTCACCGAGGCTGAGGTGGTGGCCCACGTGGTGGCCGCCGTCCGGCACGGCGAGGGCGGGCGCATCATCACCCCGAACGCGGACATCCTGCGGCAGGTGAACCGGCTGCCCGAGGCGCGGGTACACATCGGCGACGCCACACTGGTGGTGGCCGACGGTACCCCCCTGTTGTGGGCCAGCCGGCTGCGCGGCACGCCGCTGCCGGAGCGGGTGGCCGGCGCCAATCTGATCCTCAGCCTGTCGGCCGGGCTGGCCGCCGAAGGCCGCTCGGTGTACCTGCTCGGCGGCCCGCGTGGTACCGCCGCGGCGGCCGCGCGCGAGCTGACCCGGCGCTACCCCGGGCTGGTGGTGGCCGGCTGGCACAGCCCCAGCTACGGCTTCGACACCCGGCCCGAGGAAGTGGCCCGGCTGCGCGCCCGGGTCCTCGCCGCCCAGCCGGACCTGGTCTTCGTCGGACTCGGCTTCCCCAAACAGGAGCGGGTCATCGCCGACCTGCGCCCGCTGCTGCCGGCCGCCTGGTTCCTGGGCTGCGGCGCCGCGATCGGCTTCGCCGCCGGTACCCTCTCCCGCGCGCCGCAGTGGATGCAGCGCAGCGGGCTGGAGTGGCTGCACCGGCTGGTCTCCGAGCCGCGCCGGCTGGCCAGCCGGTACCTGCTGCACGATGCCCCGTTCGCGGCCCGGCTGCTGCTCTCCTCGGCCGTGTCCCGGCTGCGCCGCCGCTAGCCCCTGCGCTTCTTGCTTTGCTGCTCAGGCGATGACCACCGTGGAACCTGTTGGCGCGTAGAGCATCCAGGTCGTGCCGGGGACGACCCGGGCCGGGAAGCCGCTGGCGTCGAGGACCAGGGACGCGCCGAACGCGCCCTTGCGGCTCCACGAGCCGTGCACCGCGAACGCTCCGGCCGCCACCCAGGCCGCGCCGGAGCCGAACACCTCGGCGGTACGGATCGAGCCACCGTGGTTGCTGGTGGCCACCGAGCGGTACGGCATCACGAGTACGGCCAGGTTGGCGCAGGCGATCGCCGAACCGGCCCGGTGCCACTGGCGGGTACCCGCGTCGTAGCTCCACACCCGCGCCGGCTCGCCGGGTACCGTGACCGACACCTGCCGGGCGGCGACGGTACCCGTGGTAGCCAGCGGCAGTCCGCCCTCCTGGAACGGCAGCACGCCAGGTGGCGCCGCCGCACCCGCCGGGGCGAGCCGGTACAGCGCGGCGGTCGAGGTGTACACGTTGTACGGCGAGGGCGCGCCCGGCTGCGTGGTGTACGCGCTGGACCGGCCCGGGTACGACACGTCGGTGAGCCCGTCCGTCGAGCCCAGTACGTTGGTGAACTTCTGCGGCCCACCCCGGCTCGCGACCAGTGGCCGCAGTACCGGCAGGGTACGGATGTCCGACGGCCAGGTATCCGCGACCGGACCGATCCGGGGTGCGTCGGTGGACTGGTACACCGCCATCAACCGGCGGGCGCCGCGCCCGGTGACCTCCTCGAACACCACGTCGGCGGCGGCCAGCCCGGTGGCGGCCGGCGCGCTGCCGTCGAGGTACAGGTCGACCACGACGGCGGGTCGGGTGGCGATGCCGGCGGCGCTCGCCGGCAGCCCGGTCAGCGGCGCGGTGCCGTAGTTCGGTGGGCTCGGCGCCGTGCTGGGCGAAGCGCTCGGCGACCCGCTCGGTGTGCTGCCGGACGGCGGCGGCGGCGAGCAGCCGGCCAGCGCCGTACCCCCGAGCGCGGCCAGGCCCAGCCGCAGGGCACTTCGGCGGGACAGCGCGTTGCTCGACATCGGACACCCTCCAGCGCTCGTGACAACCCGTTAACGAGCGAGGCCGCGCGCAGCGGCGCTCCGGCCGGCTGGTCTGCCCGGTCGGTCGGTCTGATCGCGCTGCCGGGTCAGCTCTCCGGTCGCCGTCGCGGCGCGATCAGGCCGGGTCGGTCGGCCCGGCGGGCTGACGCGGTCAGGCCGGGTCGCTCGGCTGGGCGACGCGGCGGGTTCGTGCGATCAGGCCGGGTTGGTCGGCCCGGCGGCGCGGCGGGCTGGCGTGGTCAGGCCGGGTCGGTCGGCCCGGCGGCGCGGCGGGCTGGCGTGGTCAGGCCGGGTCGGTCGGCTGGGCGACGCGGCGGACCTGGTCGGCGCGGAGCGCGATCTCCAGCGCCAGTCGCTCCTCCGGGTCGCGCAGCTGTGCGGCGAAGAGCCGGTCCAGCTGGCGCATCCGGTACCGGACGGTCTGCGGGTGTACGTGCAGCCGACTGGCCACCTCGGTGGCGTTGCGGTCCCACTGCAGCCAGGCCAGCAGCGTGTCGGCGAGTACGCCGCGCTGGCTGGCCCGGATCTCCTCCAGCGGCGCCAGGCTGCGCTCGGCGAGCACGGTGAGCAGCTGCTCGTCCTGGAAGATGGCGAGCGTGGCGAGGTGCTCCTGGCACCAGACGGTCCCCGCGCCGGCGTCGAGTACGCCCCGGCGGGCCAGGTCGAGCGCGTGTCTGGCCCAGCGCAGCGAGTGCGCGGCGTCGGCTGGGGATACCGGCGGGCCGACCGCGAGCAGCCAGCCGGCCACGCCGGCCAGCAGGGCACGCAGCTGTGCGGGACTCTCCGGGTCGGGTACGACCAGGCACGGTACCGGCCGGTCCAGGCTCACCAGGATCTGCGGCGGGAGTACCGGCCGGCCGGCGCCCGGCGCGTCCGCCACGAGGGCCACCACGAGCAGCCGCCGGGGTACCCCCCACTGGGCAGCGTCGGCTACCGCCGCGATCTCCTCGGCGGAGGCGGCCGGGTCGGCCAGCAACAGCTCGACCAGCCGGCGTCGCCGCCGCTCCAGTTCGCCGACCTCGGCGGCCTGCGCCCTGGCGTACCCGTCGGCACACGCCTTGGCGATCTCGTCGAGGTACCCGAAGGTCGCCTCGGCCAGCCGCCCGATCACCAGTGGCGACACCCGCGCCGGGTCGACCAGCACGAGCAGCCGCTGCCAGGCCACCCGGGCGGCCAGTCGCAGCGCCGACTGCAAAGCGTCCAGGCTGCGCCCCGCGCGCATCTCGCCGGCGCCGATGGCGCGGAACACCTCGTACCAGTCGGCCGCCGGCTCGCCGGGCTTTGCCAACTGGTCGACGAAGCAGCGCAGGCCCTGCTCGACGCCGAGCGCCACGCCGCGCACGTAGGTTTCGTCGCGCGGCCGGTTGTACTCGGGAATCTCCGCGCGGATCGCCTCGATCAGCTCGGCGGTCACGGTACCCAGGTGGGAGCGGATCTCCTCGGCCAGCCCGAGCGGCAACGGCTCACCCGACCACTGTCCCTCGGCCCACTGCCCGTCAGCTCGCTGCCAGCCCGGGCGTGGCCTGGTTGTCGTCGCCGCCACCGAACCCTCCGCCGGTACCGCTGTCGGGGTGACGGTGCCGTGTGCCCATCGTGCGCGACGAGTTACCGTGGCGCTACCCGTACCGCCCCCTGCTGACCCCCGTCCGGGCACTATCCACAGTGGATGTGTCCCGGTTAATGTGAGCCGGCTTACCCGGTGGCCGGCCGGGTACCGGTTGAAGGGGACACCGTGGCTTCCTGGTCTGACCTGCTCTCGTACGTGCGCTCCCACTACACCGTCTCGGAGGAGCAGCCCGGCTGGGTAAAGATGATCTTCGATGTCGGCGATCTGCGCTCGCAGGTGGTGTTCCTGCAGCGCCACATGCTGATGGAGGGCGCCGAGGAGTGGCTGGTCATCGAGTCGCCATTCGGTGAACTGGGCAAGATCGACCTGCCCCGGGTACTCGCCGAGGTCGGGCAGACCGTGGTCGGCGGGATGGCCCTGGTCGCCGGGCACATCCTGACCGTCCGGCACGCGGTCCCGCTGGAGAACCTGAACATCAACGAGTTCGAGCGCCCGCTCGCCCTGGTCACCACCACCGCCGACCGGCTGGAGCGGCACTTCGTGGGTGGCGACGAGTACTGAGCGCGGCACCGGTTAGCCTCGATGCGTGAAGATCGTTATTCCGGGCGGTACCGGGCAGGTCGGCGGCGTACTGGACCGTGCGTTGACGGTCGCCGGTCACGACGTGGTGGTACTGACCCGTTCGCCGCGTGGTGTACGCCAGGTCGCCTGGGACGGTAGGACGACGGCGGGTCGGTGGACCGACGTGGTCGACGGCAGCGATGTGGTCATCAACCTCGCCGGGCGCAGCGTCAGCTGCCGGTACACCGACGAGAACCTGGCGGCCATGATGAACTCCCGGGTCGAGTCGGCCCGGGTGGTCGGCCAGGCCATCGCGGCTGCCCGCCGCCCGCCGAAGCTGTGGCTGCAGATGAGCACCGCCACGATCTACGCCCACCGGTACGACGCGGCCAACGACGAGCGCACCGGAGTGATCGGTGGTGACGAGAGCGGCGTCCCGGGGTACTGGGCGTACAGCATCCAGATCGCCCGGAACTGGGAGGCGGAGCAGGAACAGGCCGACACGCCCGGTACCCGCAAGGTGGCGCTGCGCTCGGCGATGGTGATGAGCCCGGATCGCGGCGGCGTGTTCGACGTACTGAGCTGGCTGGCCCGGCTCGGCCTCGGCGGCCCGGTCGCCGGCGGCCGGCAGTACGTCTCGTGGATCCACGACGGCGACTTCGTGCGCGCGGTCGAGTTCCTGATCGGGCGGGCGGACATCGAGGGCGCGGTGAACCTGGCCGCGCCCGGTCCTCTGCCCCAGCGGGAGTTCATGCGCACGCTCCGCGCCGCCTGGCACATGCCGGTTGGGCTACCGGCGACCCGGTGGATGGCGGAGATCGGCGCGTACGCCATGCGCTCCGACACCGAGCTGCTGCTCAAGAGCCGTCGGGTGGTACCCGGCCGGCTGCTGGAGTCCGGCTTCACCTTCGACTATCCCGACTGGCGCAGCGCCGCCGCCGACCTGGTACCCCGCCGCGGGCAGGTCAGCGCGGCATAGGGGGTACCAGGGGATCTTGCACTTAGCGGTCCTATCCGTGCTCTGGTAGGACCGCTAAGTGCAAGATCGACTGGCCTCGGCTCGGGATTTGTCAGTTACCGGGGGCCAAGCCGGCGCGGCGCAGCGCCTCGGCGAGCGCGGTGTCGGCCGGGGCCGGACCACCTCGCCCACCGCGCTGCTGGCCGCCCTGGCCGCTGCGCGGCTGGCCACCTTGGCCGCCGCGACCCTGACCGCCCTGCCCGCTCGAGCCGCCTCGGGGCTGACCGCTCTGGCCGCCCTGCCCGCCCCGGCCCTGACCGCCCGGACCGCGCTGGCCGCCGCGCGACTGCCCGCCGGGGGCACCGCCGTCGGCCGGGTTGGCCGGTGTGGCCTCGTCGTCCAGCCGCAGCGTGAGCGAGATGCGCTTGCGCGGGATGTCGACCTCGAGGACCTTCACCTTCACCACGTCGCCGGACTTCACCACGTCGCGCGGGTCCTTGACGAAGGTGCGCGACATCGCCGACACGTGCACCAGACCGTCCTGGTGGACGCCGATGTCGACGAACGCACCGAACGCGGCCACGTTGGTGACCTGGCCCTCCAGCACCATTCCGGGGGTCAGGTCGCTGAGCTTCTCGATCCCCTCGGCGAAGGTCGCGGTGGTGAAGGCCGGCCGCGGGTCCCGGCCCGGCTTCTCCAGTTCGGCGAAGATGTCGGTCACCGTCGGCAGCCCGAAGGTGTCGTCGACGAACTGCGCCGGCTTCAGCGTGCGGAGGGCAGAACCGTTGCCGATCAAAGACTTCACATCGGTACCGGCGGCCGCGACGATCCGCCGGGCCAGGGGGTACGCCTCGGGGTGCACGCTGGACGCGTCGAGTGGATCTGCGGCACCTGGGATGCGCAGGAAGCCGGCACACTGCTCGAAAGCCTTGGGGCCCAGCCGCGCCACCGTCTTGATGGCCGAGCGGCTGCGGAACGGGCCGTTGGCGTCGCGGTGCGCCACGATGTTCTCGGCCAGCCCGGTACTGATCCCGGAGACCCTTGCCAGCAAAGGAATCGACGCGGTGTTCAGGTCCACGCCGACGCCGTTGACACAGTCCTCCACCACGGCGTCGAGCGAGCGGGACAGCTTCCCCTCGGCGAGGTCGTGCTGGTACTGGCCGACGCCGATCGACTTGGGGTCGATCTTCACCAGCTCGGCCAGCGGATCCTGCAGCCGGCGGGCGATGGAGACCGCGCCGCGCAGCGACACGTTCATGTCCGGCAGCTCCTGCGAGGCGTACGCACTGGCCGAGTAGACGGACGCGCCGGCCTCGGAGACGACCGCCTTGGTGAGGTTGAGGTGCGGGGCGAGCTTGATCAGCTCGGCGGCAAGCTTCTCCGTCTCGCGCGAGGCGGTGCCGTTGCCGATGGCGATCAGCTCGACCTTGTGTGCCGCGCAGAGCTTGCCGAGGATGGCCAGCGACTCGTCCCAGCGCTTGGCCGGCTCGTGCGGGTAGATGGTCTCGGTGGCGACCACTTTGCCGGTCGCGTCCACCACGGCCACCTTCACACCGGTACGCAGCCCCGGGTCCAGCCCCATCGTGGCGCGGGTACCGGCGGGTGCCGCCAGCAGCAGGTCACGCAGGTTGGCGGCGAACACCCGTACCGCCTCGTCCTCGGCCGCCGTCCGGAGCCGGCCGCGCAGGTCGATACCCAGGTGTACCAGGATGCGGGTACGCCAGGCCCAGCGCACGGTGTCCAGCAGCCACTTGTCGGCCGGCCGGTCCCGTTGTGCCACACCGAACTTCTGCGCGATCAGGATCTCGAAGCTGCTGGGGACGACCGGACTACCGGGTGCGGGTGGCTCCTCGGGCTCGATGGTGAGGTCGAGGTACTCCTCCTTCTCGCCCCGGTAGAGCGCGAGTACCCGGTGCGACGGCAGCGTGTTCAGCGCCTCGGCGAAGTCGAAGTAGTCGGAGAACTTGGCGCCGGCCGCCTCCTTGCCGTCGCGTACCTTCGCCACCAGCCGGCCCCGGGTCCAGACCTGCTCGCGGAGGGTACCGATGAGGTCCGCGTCTTCGCCCATCCGCTCGACCAGGATGGCCCGCGCCCCGTCCAGCGCCGCCGCGGCGTCCGCGACCCCCGCTTCGGCGTTGACGTAGCCGGCGGCGGTCGCCTGCGGGTCCAGCGTCGGGTCGGCGAGCAGCGCGTCGGCCAGCGGCTCCAGCCCGGCCTCGCGGGCGATCTGCGCCTTGGTCCGGCGCTTCGGCTTGTACGGCAGGTAGATGTCCTCCAGCCGGGCCTTCGAGTCGGCGGCGAGGATCTGCGCCCGCAGCGCGTCATCCAGCTTGCCCTGTGACTCGATCGACTCCAGGATGGCGGCCCGCCGCTGCTCCAGTTCGCGCAGGTAGCCCAGGCGCTCCTCGAGGGTACGCAGCTGGGCGTCGTCGAGTTCGCCGGTGACCTCCTTGCGGTACCGGGCGATGAACGGCACGGTGGCCCCGCCGTCGAGCAGCTCGACAGCCGACGTGACCTGCCGCTCGCGTACCCCCAGCTCCTCGGCGATGCGCTGGTTGATGCTCGTCACCACGATGCGATCCCTCCCACGGTCCCGCTGCATTCTGCCCGACCCGACTCGCACCCCCTAACAAGCCCGGGAAAAGGGCGTGGCGCCCGGTGCTGGATCGCACCGGGCGCCACGTTGAGCGCTTACCAGGAGGTCAGGAGACGGCCGGGTACGCGTTCTGCACGAGCTGCTCGAACTGCGCCTCGAACCAGGCACCCGAGATCGGGGCGTTGCCCAGGGCGTTGGTCGGCTCGTTGTTGTTCAGGCTGTTGCCGCCGTAGGTCGGGTCACACATCCGGTCGAAGCCCTTGCCCTGGTCGTTGGCGATCAGGGAGCTGGAGCCGTCGGACTCACCCGGAGGCTTGATCCAGACGTAGGCGTCGAAGCCGGCGGCCGGGTTGGCCACCGGGCGGGCACCGAGGCCGGCACCGTCCTGGTTGCACCAGTCACCGCGGCCGGGTCGACGGTCGATCCGGGTGGCGTTGACGAAGGTCTCCAGGCTGGTCGAAGTACTCGCCGTGGTGGGTCGGGCGCTGCCGCCCCAGCCGTTGCGGGACGTGTCGATCAGCATGCCGATGGTGCTCGGGAAGCCCTTGGCGATCAGGGCGGAGCGTACCGCCGTGTCGAAGGTGCTCTCGTCGATGAACTGGTTCCACTGGTAGAACGTGGCCGAGCGGACCGGGTTGCCACCGATCGACTGGTTCGCGGTCATCAGCGGCTCGGTGACCGGGGTGGTGTTGGCGGTGTCCGAGATGAACCCGTCGAACGCCCCGAAGCCGCCCGTGGTCTGACCGGCCAGGGTACCCAGCAGGTTGACGAACGGGGTGAGGTTGCTGTCCCAGCCCAGCCAGCCCGAGTGCGCGATGTCGATGTAGGTGTACACGTTCGGCAGAGCGTGCAGCTTGCCGACCGCGTACGCGACACCGTTCATGTACGCCCCGGTCGAGTTCGCCTCGGCGCACTTGGCGAAGCTCAGGTTGGTGATCAGGTTGGGCAGCGAGTCCGGCTCGATGATCGTGGAGATACGCAGGCTCGCGTACTTGGGCTGACTGAACAGCGCCACGATCGGGTCGATGTACTGGCTCTTGTAGGTGTTCAGCCCGTCGTTGGCGATGAGCAGCTCACCGTTGGAGGCCAGCGCGGAGCAGTCGCGGTTGGGCAGGTCGTAGATGACGAACTCGGCGACCACCTGCTTGCCACTGCTGGTCTGCTGGGCCAGTGCCGCGTCCAGGTGCCCCTGCAGGGTACGGGTGACGCCGGAACCACCGGAGACGGCGGCGATCCGGTCCAGCCAGACTGCGGTGGAGTACTGGGCGACCTTGGTCATCTGGGCGCCGAGCGTGCCACCCTTGGCGGCACCGGCGGTGGTGACCTCGGAGGCGTAGTCCGGGTTGATGTAGCCGACCGCACCCGCGTAGGGGTTGTCCACGTGGGTACCGGAGGGCGGCGGGACGCTGGTCGACACGCTCGCGCTGGGCGAGGCGCTGTGCGACGCGCTGGGCGAGGTCGAGGCGCTGTGCGACGCGCTCGGCGAGGCCGAAGCGCTGCGGGACGCGCTGGCCGAGGGCGAAGCCGACGCCGACTTGGAAGCCGACGGCGAGGCGGTCGGGCTGCTGCTGGTGGTGCCGCCGTTGCAGGCCGCGCCGTTCAGCGTGAACGCGGTGGGTACCGGGTTGGCGCTGGTCCACATGCCGTTGAAGCCGATGTTCGTGCTGCCGTTGGTGGCCAGGGCGCCGTTCCAGCTCAGGCTGGCCGCGGAGACGTGCTGCCCGGAGACCGTCCAGGTGGCGCTCCAGCCCTGCTGGACGCCCTGACCGGAGGCCGGCCAGTCGAAGCCGAGAGTCCAGCTCGTGATCGCCGGGCCGAGGTTGGTGATGGTCACGCTGCCGGTGAAGCCACCCGGCCACTGGCTCTGGACGGTGTAGGCGACGCTGCAGGTCGAGGAGGCGGCTTGGGCCGGCGCGATCGTGACGGCCGCGACACCCCCCGCGACCAGGGTCGCCGCAGCGACTGCCGCGATGCGGCGCCGCCCGAATCGACGTGGGTTGAAGTTCATTGCTTGGTATCTCCTAGTTTCACGGCTCAGCGGCGCGGACGGCGCCGACGAGGCACCTCGTGAGCACGGCGGGGGCCGTACGCGGGGCATGCCGAAGGTTTGTCGTTCGCTCGGCCCGGACGGCGAGCGGGGGTGACGGCGCACGCCGAAGCTCCGGCGATGCCGTAAGGCGACCAGTCTCCAGGGCGAAGACGCCTGCCCCGGTGCCCTGACTGGTTGGTACACACCGGCTCCGCAGTGTGTTGAGCGGAGTCTATGAAAGGGGTACCGGCCCGGCAAGGGTCGTACCGGCGGGCTGGCCGCCAGCCGGGTTGGACCACGCTGACCAGGGAGACATGCAGGTCACCGGGGATCGTAAGTTTCAGTGCCCGGGGGTGGACGGCGGAAAACTGACAGCGGTAGTTTTAGGCATGCGCACGGTCCACTTCCTCGCCGCCCGGCGTACCCCCATCGGCCGGCTGCGCGGCGCGCTGTCCACGGTGCGCCCGGACGATCTCGCCGCCCAGGTCATCCGCGGGCTGCTGGCCGACCTGCCCGGCCTGGACCCGGCCCGGCTGGACGACGTCTACTGGGGCGCCGCCAACCAGGCCGGCGAGGACAACCGCAACGTTGCCCGGATGGCGGTCCTGCTGGCCGGGCTGCCCGACAGTGTCCCGGGCGCCACCGTGAACCGGCTGTGCGCCAGCGGGCTGGAGGCGGTGACGGCGGCAGCACGCGCCATCGCGGCCGGCGACGCGGATCTGGTACTCGCCGGCGGGTCGGAGTCGATGAGCCGGGCACCGTTCGTGCTGCCCCGCCCCGAGGAGGGGCTGCCGGGTGCGATGCAGCTCGCCGACACCCGGCTCGGCTGGCGGCTCACCAACCCGGCGATGGCGCAGCGGCACGGGGTACTCAGCATGGGGGAGACGGCTGAGGAGGTGGCGCAGCGGTACGGGATCGGCCGGGACCGCCAGGACGCCTTCGCGCTGCGCAGCCATCAGCGGGCGGCCGCTGCCCGGGACGCCGGCACCTTCGCCGCCGAACTGCTCCCGGTCACCCGCCCCGACGGCACCGTGGTCGACGCCGACGAGGGCATCCGCCCCGATACCTCGCTGGCCAAGCTCGGCGCACTCAGCGCGGTGTTCCGTACCGACGGTACGGTCACCGCCGGCAACTCCTCGCCGCTCAACGACGGTGCCGCCGCTCTCCTGCTGGCCAGCGGGGAACTGGTCAACGAGCTGGGCATCACGCCGCTGGGCCGGTACGTGGGCGGGGCCAGTGCCGGGGTGCACCCGGACGTGATGGGTGTCGGGCCGGTACCGGCGACCCGGAAAGTCTTGCAGCGCAACGGTTGGCGCCTCAACGAGCTGACCGACGTCGAGTTGAACGAGGCGTTCGCGGCGCAGGCGCTGGCCGTACTCGACGAGCTTGGTCTTGATCCTGAACTGGTCAACCCGGACGGCGGCGCGATCGCGCTCGGCCACCCGCTGGGCTGCTCCGGCGCCCGCATCCTCACCACGCTGCTGCACCGGATGACCCGAACTGATACCCGGCGCGGGCTGGCGACCATGTGCGTCGGCGTGGGGCAGGGCACCGCACTACTTGTGGAACGCGACTAACCGAGGGAGAAACAGCAACATGGACTTCTCGCTGTCCGACGAGGAGAAGGCGATCCGCGACACGGTGCGCGACTTCGTCCGTAAAGAGATCATGCCGCTGGAGGCCGAGGTACTGCGCCGGGAGCGCCGGCACGAGCCCGGCATCACCCTCGACGAGGTCAAGGAAATCCAGCTGAAAGCCAAGAAGTTCGGCTTCTGGGGGCTCTCCACGCCGGCCGAGTACGGCGGTATGGACCTGCCCAACGTCACCCAGGCGCTGATCCACGAGGAGGTCGGCAAGACCTTCGTGCCGTTCCGGTTCGGCGGCGAGGCCGACAACATCCTGTACTTCGCCAACGAGGAGCAGAAGGCCGAGTTCCTCATCCCCACCATCGAAGGCGAGCGGCTGTCCTGTTTCGCCATCACCGAGCCGGGCGCCGGCTCGGACGCGGCGAACATCAAGTTCGCCGCGCGCCCGGACGGCGACGACTGGATCCTCAACGGCGAGAAGACCTTCATCACCGGCGGGCACGACGCCGACTTCGTCATCGTGGTCGCGGTCACCGACCCGGTGAAGGGGGCGCGCGGTGGGGGTACGACCGCGTTCCTGGTGGACCGGGCGATGGGCTGGCGCTCCGAGTTCATCCAGACGATGGGCGAGGGTGGGCCGGCGTCACTGATCTTCGAGGATGTCCGGGTACCCGCGCGCAACATCCTCGGTGAGATCGGCAAGGGCTTCGAACTGGGCATGCAGTGGATCGGTCGGGGCCGGTACCTGATCCCGGCCGCCGCGCTGGGCATCGCCGAGCGCTCCCTGCAGATGGCCGTCGACTACGCCAACACCCGGCAGACCTTCGGCAAGCCGATCGGCGCCAACCAGGCCATCCAGTGGATGATCGCCGACTCGGAGACCGAACTGGAGGCCGCGCGCTGGCTGGTCTACAAGGCCGCCTGGGTGGTCGACCAGGGCTGGGACCACCGGCACTCGTCGTCGATGGCGAAGCTCTACGGCGCCAACATGGTCAACAACGTGGTGGACCGGGTCATGCAGATCCACGGCGGGATGGGGTACACCCGGGAACTGCCGATCGAGCGGTGGTACCGGCAGGTGCGGTTGATGCGGATCTACGAGGGTACCGACGAGATGCAGCGCCTGATCATCTCGCGGGACCTGCTGCGCGGGTACACCAAGATCGGAGGTCACCTGGCATGAGAGTCTTCGCATCCGTTGCCGAGCTGGCTGCTGCCGTCGGCGAGCACATCGGGCCGGGCGAGCCGTTCCCGGTCGACCAGGAGCGGGTGACCGCCTTCGCCGACGCGACCGGCGACCACCAGTGGATCCACGTCGACCCGGAGCGCGCGGCGGCCGGCCCGTTCGGCGGTACGGTCGCGCACGGGTACCTCACGCTGTCCCTGATCCCGGCGCTCACCCAGGCGCTGTACCGGGTCGACGGGGTACGCATGGCGATCAACTACGGGCTCAACAAGTGCCGGTTCCCGGCGCCGCTCCGGGTCGGCTCGGCAGTGCGGGCGAGCGTGGAGATCGTGTCGATGGAGCCGGTGGCCGGCGGGTACCAGCTGGTCGCTCGGGTCAGCGTGCAGGCCGACGGCTCGGACAAGCCGTGCTGCGTCGCGGAGACGGTCAGCCGGCTCTACCCGGTCTGATTTCTTTCCCGGGGCGGCCGTTCGCCGGTCGCCCCGGGTGCCGTCCTTCGGATGCTTGCGCTGCCCGGCGCTCAGGCGATCGGGGGGCTGGCGACCTCGCCGAAGAACTTGTGGATCTCGGCGAGTGCGTGCTGGAAGCCGTCGAAGTCCAGCGCCTTGGTGACGAACGCGTTGGCGTGGTGGGAGTAGCTCGCGGTGATGTCCTCGGTCGCCGACGACGTGGTGAACACGACGACCGGGATGGTCTTCCAGTCGGAGTCGTCGTCTTTCAGGATGCTCAGCAGCTCGCGCCCGTCCATCCGGGGCATGTTCAGGTCGAGCAGGATCAGGTCGGGGCGCGGCGCGTCGGCGAACTCTTCCTGCCCGCGCAGGAAACGCAGCGCGCTGACTCCGTCGTCGGCGTGGTGCAGCCGGCAGGGGAGCGCGTGCGTGTCGAAGAAGTCCTCGACCATCGCCAGGTCACCGGCGTCGTCCTCGACCAGGAGTACCTGGAATTCGCGCTGTGCCAGTGCGGCTGCCATGGTTGCCCCTCCATCTGTCCGATTCCGCCGGTTCGTTGCGCGGTGAGCCTCGCACTCTAGTGGCTCCGGCCGGCAGCCACCCTCGGCCAGCCGGTCCGGGTTGCCGAGATCACGGCCGGTCCGGGTCGCCTTGATCACGGCCGGATCAGCCGGATTCCGGCCGGGGCGCCGGTACCCATTTCCTGCAACGCCCGCGGCGCCTCGGCGAGGGACAGCTCGCCGGTGACCAGGCGGCCCGGGTCGAGGCGGCCGGCGGTGACCAGCCCGAGCAGCGCCGGGTACCGGTGCGCCGGCAGACCGTGGCTGCCCAGGATCTCCAGCTCGTGGGCGACCACCCACTCCATCGGCAGCGCCGGCCGGCCGGCTGCCGCCGGGAGCAGGCCGACCTGCACGTGCCGGCCGCGGCGGCGCAGGCCCCGCAGCGAGCCGACGCAGGTGGCCGGGCTGCCCAACGCATCCAGGGAGAGGTGCGCACCGCCGCCGGTCAGCTCCCGGACGGCCGCCCCGACGCCCTCGGGGTCGTCCGCTTGCCCGCGCCCTTCCGGGCCGCCAGCCTCCCGCGCGTTCAGGACGGCTTCGGCGCCGCAATCGCGGGCGAGCGCGAGTGCACCCGGGTTGACGTCGACGGCGAGTACCCGCGCGCCGGCAGCTGCGGCGATCATGACCGCGGAGAGCCCGACACCGCCGCAGCCGTGTACCGCCACCCACTCGCCGGCCCGTACCCGCCCCTGATCCAGTACCGCGCGGAAGGCGGTACCGAAGCGGCAGCCCAGGGCCGCGGCGGCACCGTACTCCAACTCGTCGGGGAGGCCGACCAGGTTCACCGCCGCGTTCTCCACCAGCACGTACTCCGCGAACGAGCCCCAGTGGGTGAAGCCCGGCTGGCTCTGCGCCCGGCACACCTGCTGGTCGCCGGCGAGGCACTCGGGGCAGCGGCCACACGCGCAGACGAACGGCGCGGTCACCCGGTCGCCGACGTGCCAGCCGGTCACGTTGCTACCCAGCGCGGCGATGTCGCCGGCGAACTCGTGCCCGGGTACGTGCGGCGGGTGTATGTCGGAGTCGTGCCCCTGCCAGCCGTGCCAGTCACTGCGGCACAGCCCGGTGGCGCGTACCCGCAGTACCACCGCATCCGGTCCGGGAGTCGGGTCGGGTACCTCCCGTACCGACGGCGGGGCGGCGAATTCGTCGTACACCACAGCGCGCATGGCAACCAGTGTGCCGCTTTACTGTGCGTACCCCCGGCTGTTGTTTGGCCAGACCCCCTGGAAGGAAAGCGATGAGCGCGACCACCCTGGAGCCGACCCACCCCGTCGTTGCCGAGCACCTGGCCGCCCGCGCCGACAACCTCCAGCTGCGGGTCGCCGACCAGATCACCAAGTTCGCCGGCTCGATGGCCTTCGTCTACCTGCACATCGTGCTGTTCGCGGTCTGGATGCTCCTGCTGGAGCGCAATCCGTGGCCCACGCTGACCCTGATCGTGTCGCTGGAGGCAATCTTCCTGTCCACCTTCGTGATGATCGGGCAGAACCGGCAGGCGGGCCTGGAGCAGGCGAAGGCCAACCACGACTACGCGCTGCAGGCCAAGCACCTGAAGCACAACACCGAGCTGACCGAGAGTATCCACACCCTGGCCCAGCAGATCAGCGACCAGCAGAAGCAGCTACACGCCCTGCTGGAGCGCCAATCCAGCCAGCCCGCCTAGCCGCTTGTGCTGTGGCGCGCTCGGGGCGGCTTTCCGTGATCGCGAAGAGTTTTGGGGGTCCTGGGCCCCAAAACTCTTCGCGATCATGAAGAGGGTGGTTACGCGGGGAGGGTCCACTTCTGGTTGGCGCCGGTACCGCAGGTCCAGATCTGTAGCGGCGTACCGTCGGCAGAACTCGGGCCGGTGGCGTCCAGGCACTTGCCGGAGACCGGGTTCACCAGTTGCCCGTTGGTGGCAGTCCACTGCTGGGCGCCGGTGCCGTTGCAGTCGTAGAGCTGCACCTTCGCGCCGTTGGCTGTGCTGGCGGACGCCACGTCCAGACACTTGCCGAGCGCGCGGATGGTGCCGTCGGTACCCACGGTCCAGGTCTGCGCGGCGGTCCCGTTGCAGGTGTAGAGCTGTACCTGCGTGCTGTTCGCCGAGCTGGCGCCGGCCACGTCCACGCACTTGCTGCCGTACCCGACGATCGGGCCGGTGTGGCCGGTACCGCCGCCACCACCGGAGCCGGGTACGCCGGACCAGGTGAAGGTGGCCGACGTGGCGGCCGGGATCGTGTAGGTGAAGGACTCGTTGCCCCAGTTGACCTTCAGCGACTGGCTGCTGCTGCTTCCGTTGTAGGCCACCAGTGCCTTGGAGCCGTCCGGGTTCTTGAACGCCACGTTCGGGATGGCGCTGTTGGCGGAGGAGTCGATCCGGGTGGCGCCCGGCTTCACGAACTTGGTCAGCTGCCCCATGTCGTAGTACTCGATGGTGTAGTCGACCTGCCCGGAGCGTGAGTCTCCATTGTGGACGGTGACGAGTCCGGTGCAGGTACCGCAGCCGCCGTTGTGCGGGCCCATGTTCTGGTCCACCGCGAGGCTCCACTTGTCCACCGTGCGACCCCAGTTACGCAGGTAGCTGATGATGTTGTTCATGTCCTCGTTCTGTTGGTTGGCGATCCAGGTACCGCCGGAGTGCTCGGTGTCGAAGGCGTCCACGCCGGGGTACTGGTTGTGCACCGTGGTCTGGGTGGAGACGTCGCCGCCGTAGCCGTGCCAGGCGATCCCGCCGAAGAGCGAGTCGTTGCGGATCGCCGTGTCAGCCAGAAGTGGTGCGGCCCAGGTGTTGTAGCCGTCCCAGTTCCAGTCGTGGACGAGTACCTTCGTGGTCAGCCCGGCGGCGTGGAAGGCGGGCAGCAGGTTGCTGGCGGTGAAGAAGTCCAGCCCGCTGGCGTTCCACTGCATCGAGGGGTACCCGGCGCAGCAGGTCGGCTCGTTCTGCGGGGACACGTAGTCGATGTGTACCCCCTGCGCCTGGTACGCCTGGACGTACTTGACGAAGTACTGCGCGTACAGGCCGTAGTACTGCGACTGCAGCCAACCCTGCGAGTACGCGTTGTTGTCCTTCATCCACGGCGGCGCGGTCCACGGGGTCGCCATGATCTTCAGGTTCGGGTTGAGTTGCTGCGCCTGCTTGGTCAGTGGCAACACGTCCGCGAGGTCGTGGCTGATGGAGAAGTCGGTCAGATCGCAGCAGGTGTTGTCGTAGACGTAGTTGGAGCGGGCCAGATCCGAGGCGCCCATGGGGTTGCGGGTGAAGTCCAGGCCGATTCCGCTGGTGGGGGAGAAGAGCGCGGTCATCACCGCGTTGCGGGTGGTGGCCGACAGCGCGCCACTGGAGTTCAGCAGCCATGCGGCGGTATCGGTGAACGAGGCGCCGGCGCCGAGAAACTGTTGGTACGTGGTGCCTTCGTTGACAGTGACGGTCTGGTTCGCGGACGCGCTGGAGCTGGCGAAGGAGATCGCCGTCTGCTGCTGCAGACCCCGGGTCACGCTGCGACCGCCGGAGTCGTTGGTGGTGGTGAGCCAGATGTTGACCGACTCGGTGGCGGCGTCGGCGTGCCGCAGGGGCAGCAGCGCGACGCTGGCGACGAGGACGGCCGCGGCGCCGATGAGCCACGCACGCGTGCGTGGTCGGCGCAGGGGGATGCCGGACATGGGGGTCCTTCCTGGGCGGGGCAGACCGGAGCCGGCAACGGTGCGGGGCCACACGATGCGGGGGCACGTGTGGGCCGCGCTGCGGGGTCACGGTACGGAGCCCGGTGGGGGTTGGCCGGCGCCGGTGGGTGTGCACGCCGGAGAAAACCCGACGGCCCCGGAGCGACTGTCCACAGTGGAGTCACACGTGGAGTCACTACCGCCGGCCCGCCGCGTGACCGCCCGGTGGTCTCGGCGGCAGGTACCAGGGAGGAAACACGGACGGGCTCCCGGCTGTCAATAGCAGACACACCCGGGAAAGCGCTCTCCAATTGCATTCGCGCAGCTCAACGGGTTTATTAACCGCTTATATTGACTCTTTAACTGACGCGGCATAGCCTCCGATCAATCAGTAAAGTTTCTGAACAGACGCGCGGTGCCCGGCCGCGCCTACCCCGTCCAGGTCGTCCCTGGGCCTGGCTGTCCCCCCGGAACGCCGGCCCACCAACAAAACCGGCCCACCAAAATCGTCCCGCCAAGAAGAGGAACCCCCATGAACCTCGGGCAATCGATGCTGCGCCAGTCCCGGCGCAAGCTCATCGCCGTCGGGCTCACCGCAGTGGCGGCAATCGCCGTCGGCGTCATCGGAATCACCACCGCGCAGGCCGCGACGAGCGGCGCCATCACCGGGTACGGCGGCAAGTGTGTCGACGTGGCCGCGGCGAGTACGGCCAACGGCACGAAGATCCAGTTGTACACCTGCAACGGTACCGCCGCGCAGCAGTGGACCGTGGCCGCCGACGGCAGCCTGCAGGCACTGGGCAAATGCATGGACGTGACGGCTGCCGGTACGGCCAACGGCACCAAGGTGCAGCTCTACGACTGCAACGGTACCGGCGCGCAGAAGTGGACAGCCACCAACGGACAACTGGTGAACCCGGTCTCCGGCAAGTGCCTGGACGCCACCGGCCCGAGCTCCGCCGACGGTACGCCGCTGCAGATCTGGACCTGTGGTACCGGAGCCAACCAGAAGTGGACGCTGCCGGGTGGTACCACGCCGCCCTCGGCACGCCGCCCTCGAGCACCCCGCCGACCAGCCCGCCGGCGAGCAGCAGCCCGCCGCCGAGTGGCTCGTTCATGGGCGCCGACCCGTACGCGTACCTCGGCTGGGGCAACCTGCCCGACCCGCGCACCATCATGTCCGCCACCGGCATCAAGTGGTTCACGATGGCATTCATGCTCACGAATGGCTACTGCAACCCGATGTGGGACGGCGGCCGGCCGCTCACCGGCGGCAACGACCAGACCGTCATCAACAACATCCGGGGCGCCGGTGGTGACGTGGTGGTCTCCTTCGGCGGGGCGAGCGGTCCGTGGCTGGAGTCCAGCTGCAGCAGCGCGGCTGACCTGGCCGGCGCGTACCAGAAAGTCATCAACGCCTACGGCCTGAAGGCGATCGACATCGACATCGAGGGCTCGGTCTACAACAACGCCACCCAGCAGCAGCGGGTGATCGACGCGCTGAAGACGGTGAAGGCCAACAACTCCGGCGTCTCGGTCTACGTCACCTTCCCGAGCGACACCACCGGGCCGGACTCGTCGATGATCAACCGGGCGCACAGCTCCGGGCTGACCGTGGACGCGTGGACCATCATGCCGTTCGACTTCGGCGCGGCCGGGCAGAACATGGGCACGCTCACGCTGCAGGCGGCCGAGGGCCTGAAGAACGTACTCAAGATCGGGCTACGGGTACACCGACGACCAGGCGTACCGGCACTCCGGCATCTCCTCGATGAACGGCATCACCGACTCCGGGGAAACCGTTACGGTGGCGAACTTCCAGACGATCCTGGCCTACGCCCAGCAGCACCACCTGGCCCGGTTCACCTACTGGTCGGCCAACCGGGACCGGCCGTGCGCCGGCGGCGGCTACCCCAACGACGACACCTGCAGTGGCATCTCGCAGAACGCCTGGGATTTCACCCGGGTCGTCGCCGCGTACCACGGCTGATCCCGCCTCCTCCCAACCGAGCTCAGTCCCAACACACCTAGGGGAAATCCGATGACGCAAGCTTTACCGACGGTGCGCCTCCCGCACCGGCGCCGGGCACTGGTAATGGGGGCGGTCGCGGTGCTGGCCGCCGGTACCGCCATCGGGGTGGTACTGGAAGCGCCACAGGCACACGCGGATGTCACCACGGGTACCTGGTACACGGTGGTAAATAAGAACTCCGGCAAGTGTGTGGACGCGCGGGCGGCCGCCACGGCCAACGGCACCGCGGTCCAGCAGTACACCTGCAACTCCACCACCGCGCAGCAGTGGCTGTTCAGCGCCACCAGCGGCGGCTACTACCAGGTCGGCAACCACAACGCGCAGGCCCAGGTCTGGGACGTCACAGGACGTTTCCACGGCCGACGCCGCCCCGATCCAGCTGTGGCTCTACGGTGGCGGCAACAACCAGCAGTGGCAGCCGGTCGCCGAGTCCGACGGCAGCTACCACTTCGTCAACCGCAACAGCGGCAAGTGCCTGGACGTACCGTCCGCCAGCACGGCGGACAGCGCGCAGCTGCAGCAGTACACCTGCAACGGCACGGCGGCGCAGTCCTTCTCGCTGGTACCGGTGGGCGGTACACCGCCGACCACGCCGCCGGTGTCACCGCCGCCCACTGGGGGTGCCCCCGACTTCGGCCCGAACGTCTTCGTCTTCGACCCGTCGATGTCGGCTTCCACCATCCAGAGCCGGCTCACCTCGGTCTTCAACTCGCAGCAGACCAACCAGTTCGGCACCCAGCGGTACGCCCTGCTGTTCAAGCCGGGCACCTACAACGTGGACGCCAACGTCGGCTTCTACACCCAGGTCTCCGGGCTCGGGCTGCTGCCGGACGCGGTGACCATCAACGGCGCAGGTGCACGCCGAGGCCGACTGGTTCCAGGGCAACGCCACCCAGAACTTCTGGCGGGACGTGGAGAACCTGGCGATAGCACCGCCGTCGGGTACCGACACCTGGGCCGTTTCCCAGGCGGCGCCGATGCGCCGGGTACACGTGAAGGGCAACCTGCAGCTCGACGACGGCGGCTGGTCCAGTGGCGGATTCCTCGCCGACTCCGCGGTCGACGGTCAGGTACGTTCGGGTTCGCAGCAGCAGTGGCTGTCCCGCAACGACACCTGGGGCAGCTGGACCGGCTCCAACTGGAACATGGTGTTTGTCGGTGACGGGAACGCTCCGGGCAACAGCTTCCCGAGCCCGCCCTACACCACGGTCGGCGCCACGCCGCTGGAGCGGGAGAAGCCGTTCCTCTACGTCGACGGTTCCGGGAACTACAACGTGTTCGTACCGTCGGTACGCACGAACTCCAGCGGTACCACGTGGAGCGGCGGGAACCCGGCCGGTCAGTCGTTGCCGCTCAACCAGTTCTACATCGTGAAGCCGGGCGACACGGCGGCCACGATGAACGCCGCGCTGGCACAGGGGCTGAACCTGCTGGTCACCCCGGGCGTCTACCACCTCAGCCAGACCCTGAACGTCACCCGGGCGGACACCGTCATCCTGGGCATGGGGCTGGCCACCCTGGTGGCGGACAACGGCGTCACCGCGATGAACGTCGCGGATGTCAACGGGGTCAAGCTGGCCGGGCTGCTGTTCGACGCGGGTACCACGAACTCGGCTCTGCTGGCCCAGATCGGCCCGTCGGGCTCGTCCGCCGACCACAGTGCCGACCCGACCACGCTGTCGGATGTGTTCTTCCGGATCGGCGGCGCCGGTGTCGGTAAGGCCACCCAGAGCCTGGTCATCAACTCCAACAACGTGATCGCCGACCACATGTGGCTGTGGCGGGCCGACCACGGCAGCGGAGTCGGCTGGACGTCGAACACGGCGGCCAACGGGCTCATCGTCAACGGCGCCAACGTCACCGCGTACGGGCTCTTCGTCGAGCACTACCAGCAGTACCAGGTGATCTGGAACGGCAACGGCGGGCGCACGTACTTCTTCCAGAACGAGATGCCCTACGACCCGCCGAACCAGTCGTCCTGGATGAACGGGAGCACGCAGGGCTGGGCGGCGTACAAGGTGGGCGCCTCGGTGACCACGCACGAGGCGTGGGGGTTGGGTAGCTACTGCTACTTCAGTACCAACTCCAGTGTCGTCGCGGCGCACTCGTTCGAGGTACCGGCGGTGTCCGGCGTCAAGTTCCACGACATGGTCACGGTGTCACTCGGCGGCGTCGGCACGATCAGTCACGTCATCAACGACACGGGCGCCGCGGTGAACTCGGGGCACCAGGTCACCGACCTGGTCAGCTTCCCGTAACAAGCGCGTACCCCGGGAGCCGTCGGGGCTCCCGGGGTACGCCCCTGCCCGTCCTCGCCCCTGCCCGGCCTTGACCGCGCGCAATGCGCACGTCATCTACGGTCGCTAATGTGTTCCCCTTGGCGAGTGGGCGGGGGCCACATGCGAAGTAGCGAGGTTGGGATCGGGCGTACCGTCATGGTCGCCTTCGACCACGGCGAGGACTTCTTCACCGCACTCGGCGAAGCCTGCCGTAGCAACGGAATCCGCCAGGGCTACCTGCCGATGTTCATCGGTGGAATGCGCGAACTCGAGATTGTCGGCAGCTGCGCCCGGGTCACCGATCCGGAAGCTCCACTGTGGACACCTGTCCACCTGACGGGGGCTGACGTGGTCGGCGCCGGCACCCTCGCCTACGACGACGACACCGGCACCCTGCAGCCACACGTGCACATCTCGGCCGGGGTACGTGCGTACAGTGCCGACGGGCGTACCAGCCACCTGCTCTCGGGTACCGTGCAGTTCCTCACCGAACTGGTCATCGTCGAGGTACTGACGCCGCGACTGGGCCGGCTGGTCAACCCGCAGCTGTATGACTTGGCGCTACTGGATTTCAGACATCCAGACTGAGTACCAGCTGCGGCTTGGCGATCTCGTGGTCGGCGCGCAGCGGGCGTACCGCTGTGCCGATCGAGAAGAACTCCGTCGTGTGCGCACCCCACGAGTGGTTGCGCTGCGACAGTTGGACGCCGACGATGCCCTCGGCGTGCAGCTGCTCCGCCTCCTTCTGCATCCGGGCCATGGCCAGCTCACGGGCGTCGTAGAGCGCCTGGGTGAACTGTGGCAGCTCGGTGTTCTGGCCGAGGTTGGACAGGATGTTGCCGAAGGTGCGGTGCGCCACGTGGTAGACGCAGACGCCCATCACCATGCCCAGCGGCGCGTACCCGGCCTGCAGCAGCGTCCAGAAGTCCTGCCCGGACAGGTCGGAGGTGAACGGCTGGCCGTGGTCGTTGCGCCACTTCTTGCCGTCGTCGGCCTTCACCGCCGTGCCCACAGCGAGGAACTCGGCCGCGTCCGACCCCCACTCCTTGAACTCCACCTCCAGCCGCACGCCGACGATGCCGTCCGCGCCGAGCACGTCCGCCTCGGCCTGCATCCGGGTCATCGCGAGTTCGCGGGCGTGGTACATGGCCTGGGACAGGACGTCGAGCTCCTGGTTCTTGCTCCACCGCCCCATCTGGAAGCCGCAGTGGTAGACCGACGTGCCGAGCACCAGGCCGAGCGGGGTGAAGCCGGCCTGCTTGACCAGCAGGAACTCGTTGACCGTGAGGTCGGAGGTGAAGATGTGGCCCTTGCGGTCCGGCTTCAGCTCGTTCGAGCCGGGTCATCGCGTCCTGCGGCAGGCCCACGCGGTGGGGTCGAGGGTCATCGGCTTTCCTCTGTTTCTGTTGTTGCTGGCCGGCTCGCTTCGCTTCGCGTCGCTCTTCTTCGCGTCAAGGCGGAGCATGGGGAGTGGGAATTCTGGCTTGTCGGGGTGGCGGGCGCCGATCGGCACGATGGCTGTCCCCCAGAGGTACGCCTCGGCCAGCTGTCCTCGCCCTCGGTATTGGAGCGGCAGCGAGTCTCGTACATGTTCAGGTACATGTCCCGCAGTACCACGCTGTGCCCGCCCTGCTGCGCGGCGTCGTTGCGGAGGGTCTTGCGCGCTGCCTTGCGGGCCTGGGAGACCAGCGCTGTGGGGCCGACGAGTTCCTGGTTCAGGAACGAACGCTGCTGCATCGACTGCGTCCAGTCCTTGTGCCGCAAGGTGATCCCGACGCCCTGGACGAAGCCGACCGGCATCCAGCCGGCGCGCAGCAGCTTGGCGAAGTCCTGCCCACTGAGGTCGGAGGTGAACGGCTTCTTCGGCCGCACGTCCCCGTCCGCCCGCACGGCGGTACCGTCGCCACGTACTCCCACGCGGTGTCCGCGAAGGTACCCAGCCGTCAGGCAGACACCGACCACCCCGTCACCACCGAGCCCGGCGCACTCCTGGCGCAGCCGGTCGATGGCGGTGAACCGGGCCTGGTTCATGATCTGCTGGCTGGCCTTGACGCTGACCACCGGCGACATCCCGAACCCGTACCCGCCACCGGCGTAGTAGCCGCAGGAGGCGTACAGCCAGCCCACGTTGATCACCACGCTGCCCATCACCTGACCGACCGGGGCGAAGCCGACCGACCGGATCGCGGCGAACTCGTCGGTGGTCAGGTTGGAGGTGAAGCTCCCCGGCTCGCCGCGCTCGCGCCGCTCCCGCTGTTCGGCGAGGCGCCACTGGGCCCGCAGCGGCAGCCGGCCGGCGCTCAACTCCGCGCTGCTCAGCTCGGCGATCTGGTCGGCCGTCAGCCCGCCTGCCCCGTTCGCGGGGCCGGGCGCGGGCAGCGGCGGGCGGGTCACAGCGCCGTCAGCCGTTGCAGCGCGGCCACGGCGGCGGCGTTGTTGGCGGCCACGGCGAGCAGGTCGGCGGCGAGCTGCCGGGACCACTCGTCCGGGTTGACCACGCTGGTGGACATGGCAACCCCACCCGACTCGTGGATCACCTTGGCCACCGGATGCGCCGCGAACTCGGCCCGGTCCAGCTCGTAGCGGTGGTTGCCGAGCAGTACCGACACGCCGAGTACGGCCGGCTCCCGGCCAGCCAGCTTCGCCTTCCACTTCCCCTCGTGGCGTACCCGGACCAGGTGTGGCGGCAGCGCGGCGGAGAGCACGCCGAGCATGAGTCCGGCGTACAGCGTCAGATCGTCGCTGTGCCGGCGCAGCTCGGCGCTGAGCAACTCGAGATCGAGGTTGGACTGCGGTGCACCCGATGGCGTCGACACGTGTCCCAGGCTAGCGCTCCCCGCCCAGTACCCGACTGCCCGCCGCTGATTGTCCGGGTCAGGCGTTCTGCCCAGCGGGGACGCGGTCGGCGGGCGGGGTTGTAGCGGCCGGGCCAGCGGTGATGGGGGAGGGCTTGAAGCCCTTGACGACCAGGTAGACGCCGAGCGAGAACTCCCACACGGCGACCGGGATGGTCAGCACGCCTGACACCGGGGACACCTGGTCCCAGGCGCCGAACAGGGTGGCGAAGAACGAGATGGCGAGCAGCGGCGCTCCGATGAATCCGAGCACCGGAAGCGCCCGGGGTACCAGGCGGGACTGGTACAGCAGGGAGCCCAGGAGTACGGCGCTCACGGCCGGCAGGAAGCCCTGTCCGGCGAGGAACGTCCAGCTGTGCATGGCGACCAGTAGCTTGCCGGTGGTCAGCGCATCCGATCCGGCGCCGTCCTGCCGCAGGGTCACCATAGACATCACGACCACGATGCCGGAGAAGATGGTCGCCGCTTCCAGGACCCGGACGCCGACGAAACCCAGGGCGCGCGCTTCACCTTGCCGCTTGACCACGGGGTACAGCACGACCGCGGTACCGATGCCGGCCAGGGCAACGATCGTTTCCAGGACAACACCCCAGATCGCGCCGGTACCCGAGGCGGGGCCGACAACGTAGTCCGCGTCCCGCAGGCCGGAGTACAGGGCGAGGGTCGGGATCGAGACGAAGCTGAGCAGGTACATCACTCCAGCGACGAGCGCGGTCTTCCGCAACGGGGTCATCGGAACTCCTTTTGGATCTTGCCTGGCTCGTTTCGATCCGCCTCGAGTGGGCGTCTATCGCGTGCGACGGCCGAAAGTCTTTGCTGCCAACGATCGCCGTCGTCAAGTGACGAGTTAGGTGAGGGCACGCCGAAGACTTCGAAGGCACGGTCAGCACCAGTGGTGCCCGAGATTTCGGCAGGCCAGACGACGCTTTCGCGGCCCGGCACGTCGGCCAGGTGCGTGCGCACGATCTTCCGGCACTGCCGGCCACCGGGGACCGGAGCGGCATCTGGACTCTACGCGCTAACCGGTCATACCTCAATGATCAGGCGTTTGGCGCGAATTGGACCCGCGGCTTGGCGATCGCTCATGAGATGCCGGCTGGTCGGGTACCGTGGCGATTTGGTGTTAATCGGTGTTGACATTAAATTTTGGTCCGCATACCGTGACGCTGATGGACGTCCCGCGCACCTACACCATGCGGGCCCGAGCCGACGCGAAGGCGGCAACGCGGCTGCGCGTGCTGCGGGCCGTGCTCGAGCTGAGCGAGGAGAAGATGACGATCGAGATCACCCTCGACGAGGTCGCCTCCCGCGCGGGTACGAGCGTGCAGACCGTACTGCGGCACTTCGGCAGCCGGGACGGGCTGCTCGACGAGGCGGTCAAGCTGGCCTCCACCGACGTCGAAGAGGAGCGCCGGGCGCCGGTCGGCGACATCGGCGCCGCAATCCAGGCGGTCGTCGCCCACTACGAGCGCCGCGGCGACTTCGTCCTGCGGCTGCTCGGCCAGGAGCACGACCCGCGCATCGCGGCCGTGGTCGGGCCCGGCAAGTTGCTACACCGCCGCTGGGTCGAGGAAGTCTTCCAGCCGCAACTCGACGAACGGGCGCCGACCGAGCGGGATGCGCTGGTCGACCTGCTCGCGGTCGCCACCGATCTCTACACGTGGAAACTGCTGCGCCGCGACCGGGGACTCGACGTCGAGACCACGCAGGTACGGATGAATACCCTGGTCGCGGCGCTCCTTGCCGGCGGCTGACCGACGGAACCGGCGGCTGACCGACAGAACCGGCGGCTGCCCGACGGACCCGGCGGGTGACCGACGGAACCGGCGACTGACCGACGAACCGAGAGGAGCACAGTCGTGGACGCACTCTTCGTGACGGTCGACGCGGGCGGCAACCTGCCACCGGCGCTCGGCATCGCCCAGGAAATAGTCCGGCGCGGCGGCAGCGTGCGCTTCCTCGGCCACGAGCCGCAGCGCGCCGCCGTCACGCGGGCCGGGTTCCGGTTCGAGGCGGTACACGAGGGTCGGCCGTACGATTCGGCGGCGCCGCGCAGTACCGTGTCCGCGCTCCGCGACCTGACCGCGGTCTTTGCCGATCGGGGTATCGGCGCGGACGCCCTCCGGCTCGCGCAGGCCGAACCGACCGACGTGGTGATCGTGGACTGCCTGCTGCTCGGCGCGATCGACGTGCTCGTCCGCGCCGGTCTGCCGACGGTGTCGCTCGTGCACACCCTGTGGAGCTTCTTCGAGCGGGAGGCGTACGGCCCGGTCGGCGCGATCATGCGCCTGCGCGGAGTCCGGATGAAGTCGGTACTCCGGTCGCCGGCGCTGAGCCTGGTGACCACGCGCGCCGACTTCGAACCGCCGGAAGCACCGCAACTTCCCGCGAACGTCCACCACACCGGCCCGGTCTGGCAGGGCACCCCCCGCGCCGCCGAGCCCCCGGCCGGACCTCCGCGTGTACTCGTCAGCCTCAGCACCACCCGGTTCCCCGGTCAGGACAAGGCGCTGCAACGAATCCTCGATGCCCTCGACGGTCTGGATGTCGAGGCGATCGTCACCACCGGCCCCACCATCGACCCCACCGCCCTGCGCGCAGCCGCCAACACCACCATCCACCGGCACCGTGACCACGGCGAGATCATGCCGGGTACCTCACTGGTGATCGGCCACGGCGGTCACAGCACCGCCGCCCGCGCCCTCTCGTACGGCATCCCGCTGCTCGTCCTGCCCATGCACCCGCTCATGGACCAGTCGGCGATCGGCCGTGCACTGGTCCGGCACGGCGCCGGGCGGGTGCTGCCCAAGTCGGCCAGCGCCGGCACCATCCGCGCGGCCGTCACGGAACTCCTCACCGACGGCGCCTACCGCGCCGCCGCCGTCCGGCTCGGGACCGACATCCGCGCGCGCGACGGCGCGACCCGCGCCGTCGACCTGCTGGAGGCCACCCGACACGGGCAGCAGCCAACGACGCGCGCGCCAGGGGGAACCAGCTGACCAACCGGAGAGGGAGGAAGGTGAGGCGGGTCCGCGCGGGCCGCCGACGAGACGAGCCCGACGGCGGCCGCTATTGGGCGGAGCTGCGTCACGAATGGCAGATCTGACCGCTCACCTGACTGACGAACTGACCATTGGCGGCATTGCCGTTGATGAACAGGTGCCCGGTCGCGTGCGCGAATCGGCCGGTACCGCTGAGGATGTCCTCGACCGATGCGGTGGTACCGCTGTCGGCGGTCGCGGCGGCATTGCTCACTCCGGTCTCGCGCACGGTCAACGTGCCTGACCGCGTCGTGTAGACGAGAATGCCCGTCGCCATGATGTACGTCGGCGCGTTCGCCGGTCCGCTCTTGCCACCGTCCATCGTGTAGTAAGTGGTGCCGTTGAGTCCCGCGGTGCCGTGAACCGTACCGGCCGCGCAGAAGTCGTTGGGACTGTTGCAATTCGTTGTGGTCCCGGCATCAACGATCACCGCGCGAACAGGTTCGCATGGCGACGACGCCGAGGCGACCTGGCTGCCGCCCATGATCGCGGTCACGGCCATGACCGCGACTCCGCCGAACTTCAGTATCCGTCTCATCTCACACTCCCGATGTGCCCGCGGACGGGCACTCGTCCCGCCGTCACCGTGGCTCGGCGACCGTCAGCGCCGACGCTAGGGACCACAGCGGATCTGCTGAAGTGCCAAAATGAAGTACCTCTGCCGGGCCAATGTTGTCGAAAGGTGATGGGTGGACCTGCACGTCTCGCTCGACGGCGGCGGGGACCTCGTCGGACAGATCTACCGGCAGGTCCGCGAGGCGATCCTCGACGGCCGGTTGCGACTGGGCCAACCGCTGCCGCCGACGCGGGAACTCGCGACCCGGCTCGCGGTGTCGCGTAACACGGTCTCCGCGGCCTACGACCGGCTGTCCGGCGAAGGCTTCGTCGCGGGCCGCATCGGCGCCGGCACGTACGTGACGGGCACGCCTCACCCCACGGCCGGCGTACGTGGCACGGCCGCTCCGGGCGACGCTGACGATCCGGGCCGCGCCCTCGCCGCATCGGGGCCGCTGCGACCGCGTGCGATCTGGGACGAGCTCCCCGATCCGCCGAACCTCACCGCGCATTGGCGCTACGACTTCCGGACCGGTATGCCGGACGCGGGACTGTTCCCGTATCAGACGTGGCGCGCGCTGGTGACCCGCGAACTTCGGGTAAGTGCGGTCGGTACCGGCACGTACGCCGATCCGGCCGGTGAGCTCGGTCTCCGTGCGGCGATCGCCCGGTACATCGGCGTTTCCCGTGCCGTGCGGGCGGACCCGGACGACGTCGTCGTGACCAACGGCATGCAACAGGCGCTCGATCTGCTGGCCCGGGTACTCCTGCCGCCGGGGCGCGTCGTGGCGGTCGAGGATCCCGGCTACCTGCCGCCGGTGCATCTGCTCCGGTCACACGGTGCCGAGGTTGTCGGCGTGCCGGTGGACGCGGAAGGGATCGATGTCGCCGCCATCCCGGCAACCGCCGACATGGTGTACGTCACGCCGTCCCATCAATATCCGCTCGGCATGCCGATGTCGCTCAGCCGGCGGATGGCGTTGCTCGCGTGGGCCCAGCGGAGCGGCGGCGTGATCGTCGAAGACGACTACGACAGCGAGTTCCGGTTCGCCGGCCGCCCGGCCGAGCCGCTGCAGAGCCTCGATCGGGGTGGCCGAGTCTGCTATGTCGGATCGTTCTCGAAGGTGATGCTCCCGACGCTCCGGCTGGGTTTCGTGATTGCTCCGCCCACGCTGCGCGGCGCGCTGCGCAAGGCGAAGGCCGCGAGCGACTGGCACACCAACGTGCCCGACCAGGCCGCGCTGGCCCAATTCATCGCGAGCGGCGCGTTGGCCGCCCACGTACGCCGCATGCGCCACACCTACGGCCAGCGCCATGAAACAATCATGCGTGCGCTACGAAGTGACCTCGCTTCCTGGTTCGCGCCGATCCCGTCGGCCACTGGGCTGCACGTGGCCGCCGTCAGTGACCGCCTGACGGTGGCCGAACTCGTCGAGATCACCCAGGAACTCCGTACCCTGGGTGCGGCGATTCTCCCGCTGTCGACCTTCGCGGTTACGTCACCGCCGCGGTCCGGAATCCTTCTCGGGTACGGCATGATCCAAGCCGCTGACATCCCGGCCGGTCTCGGCCTGCTCCGTTCCCTGCTGGTGGCGTAACGGCTGCCCACACTCCGGATCGGCCCGCCGGTTCCGCTGTCGATGCCGGTTGCCACCCACTCCGTAGCCAGGGGTCGGTAGTGTCGCTGTGCACCGCAGGCACAGTCACCGTCGAAGGGGTCGCCGTGGCCGCACAACCGCACCGGGCCGGCCCGCCCGCCGAAACAGATCGCGGCGGCGGTACCGGTCGCGAGTTGGTCCGACTGGCCACCGTGGTGGCGGCGCTCGGCGTCGTGTTCGGGGACATCGGTACCAGCCCGATCTACACGCTGCAAACGGTCTTCAACCCAGAGGACCCACATCCGGTACCGCTGAACCCGGGCAACGTGTTCGGCGTCGTGTCCCTGGTGTTCTGGTCCGTGGTGATCATCGTGACCGTCACCTACGTGTTGCTGGCAATGCGGGCCGACAACGACGGTGAGGGCGGCATCATGGCGCTGATCACGCTGCTGCGCCGGCTCACCATCCCGGGCGGGCGCCGGGTCGCGGTCGGCCTCGCCGTGCTGGGTATCTTCGGCGCGGCGCTGTTCCTCGGCGACAGCATGATCACACCGGCGATCTCGGTGTTGTCCGCAGTGGAGGGGCTGAAGATCGTTCAGCCGTCGCTCACGGACTGGGTTGTGCCGATCACCGCGGTCATCATCGTGGTCCTGTTCGCGGTGCAGCGCCGCGGTACCGCTGCCGTCGGGCGGGTCTTCGGGCCGGTCATGATCGCCTGGTTCGCCGCCATGGGCGCCACCGGGGTCTACGGGATCACCAGGCACCCAGGCATTCTCAAGGCGCTGTCGCCCACGTACGCCATCGGTTTCGTGGCCCACCATTTCGAAATCGCCTTCTTCGCGTTGGCCGCGGTCGTGTTGGCGGTCACCGGCGCGGAGGCGCTCTACGCCGACATGGGTCACTTCGGCCGTCGTTCGATCACACTGGCCTGGCTGTGGCTGGTCTTCCCGGCCTGCGTGCTCAGCTACTTCGGCCAGGGCGCCCTGATCCTGGCCGATCCGGCCGCGGTACGTGGCCCGTTCTTCCTGCTCGTACCGGGCTGGGCACGGCTGGCGATGGTGTTGCTGGCAACGGCCGCCACGGTGATCGCCTCGCAGGCGGTGATCACCGGCGCGTTCTCGGTCACCGCACAGGCGGCCCGACTGGGGTACCTGCCACGCTTGCGCATCGCGTACACCTCGCAAGAAACGGCCGGGCAGATCTACGTACCGTGGATCAATTGGTTGTTGGCGGTTTCGGTCCTCGTCCTGGTGTTCGCCTTCCGCAGCTCCGCGCGGCTGGCATTCGCCTACGGAACGGCAGTCACCGCCACCATTACCATCACCACGCTGATCTTCTTCTTCATCGCCCGCGCCCGGTGGCGAACCCCGCTGTGGCTGCTGGTACCCGGAGCCGCCGTCCTGCTGACCGTTGACGGGCTGTTCCTGGCGGCCAACCTGACCAAGTTCGTACACGGCGCCTGGCTACCGTTGCTGATCGGGCTCACCGCGTTCACTGTCATGACGACCTGGCAGCGGGGGCGTGAGATCGTCACCGCGAACCGCACCAACCGTGAGGGCTCGCTGCGCGAATTCATCGCCGCACTGCGCGACGGTACCGTTGCGGCCGATCGCGTCGCCGGTACGGCGGTCTTCCTCAACCGGGGCAAGCAGACCGTCCCACTGGCGTTGCGCGCCAACGTCGAGACCAACCACGTGCGCCACGAGCACGTCGTGATCATGTCGCTCAAGACGGCGCTCACGCCGCGCGTACCGGTGGCCGAGCGGATCGTGGTCGACGACCTCGGCTTCGCCGACGACGGCATCACCCACATCACCGTCCGCTACGGGTACACGGAGACGCCGGACGTACCAGCGGCGCTGCGGCTGCTCGAACCCGAACAGACCGAAGGCGAGATCGACCCGGATGCCGCGTACTACTTCGTCTCGAAGATAGAGCTTCGTGCCGGTGACCAGCCGACGCTGGCGAGATGGCGCAAGCGACTGTTCATCGCGACCTCGCACATCACCGCCGACGCGGCCGACGAGTTCGGCCTGCCGAGGGACCGGACACTGATCGTCGGCTCGCAAATCGACGTCTGAGGCGGTCAGTGGCTGATCTTCCGCACCCGGTCACCGGGTTCGGGCGTCGACCCCGCTGCGCCCAATGACCTGAACTGGACAAACGCCACCCGGTGCAGGGAAAACTGTGCCCCCGGCAGGAATCGAACCTGCGACACACGGTTTAGGAAACCGATGCTCTATCCCCTGAGCTACGAGGGCGTGACGCCCCAGGGTACCTGCCAGCGGGTACGGGCGGGTGGTCGGGCGTACCTGTGCGTGCGTAAGGGTCCTGGGACCGGCTGTTGGCGTGCGCCGATCACACGGCGATCAACGATCGGTGGATCTTGGGGGCCGCTGCCAGGAGGTGCCGATGCCTGATCAACCGTCCTGAGTCGTGCCGTCTGCTCGCCGAGCAGTTCGGCGATCGTGCGTACACGAGCCATACGCCGCGTGGGTACAGAGGTTGAATCGTCGGGTTTAGATCTCTGCGGCGTGTCGGCGTGTCGGGCGTGACAGGTGTCGATGGGTGGCGTGTCTGGGTACGGTGCGGTATCCCGATGGTGGTGGGTTGACGGCCGAGGGCCGGTAGCCCCACAGATGACCGCCAGCGCCAACGGTGCAGCCGGGTCCGGCCCCGGTCGAAGACCACGCCGGTGCGGGCCTCGACGTACCGGCACACCTCGTGGGCGCGGCCAGCAGGGCCTGCGGATCGACCATGTCGGGAGCGGTGAGTCCAGGTCGGCCGAGAATGGGTCGCAGCGATGTAGACGTTGCGGATCGCGTTGCCGCCCTTGAGGATCAGCCGCTGGGCGTACGGGCTGTCCCGGAACAGGCCGGCCAGCAGCCAGCCGAAGACGTAGTCCCCGCTCGACGTCGGCCACCGAGACGCCGTGCTCGCGACCCTTGGCATCGATCTCACCCGGTCGATCACGACCAGATTCCCCTCCAGCACCCGGATCAACACCGTTGACTTGCGGCCCTGGGCGACGCCACACGCCGGCACCCGCCTGGAAACGATCAACGCGTCCGGGGACTGCCGGGGGGATCTTCTCGGGTAGTCTGCGCGCGTCGACGGGAGTTGTGCATGCGTCTCGAACGGATCGGCCGG
This sequence comes from uncultured Actinomycetota bacterium, assembly GCA_963850915.1. Classification (GTDB taxonomy): domain Bacteria; phylum Actinomycetota; class Actinomycetes; order Mycobacteriales; family Micromonosporaceae; genus CAVTWH01. The sequence goes on along the minus strand of CAWKND010000010.1, from coordinate 446,800 downwards.
GCCGCGGCCGTGGTGTTGCTGCTTTGCCCGACTTTCGCCCTTGCGAGCCCTGCCTCGGCCAGCCAGGACCTTTCGTTCACCTCCCGCGACTACGCCTGCGACCAGGCGCAGCCCGGGCGGACTGTGTGGTGGTACGTCGACTCCAGCGTTGACAGCCCGGGCATCCTCACCGCCCTCAGCGTCAGCCCAAGTCCGAACGAGGTGGTGGAGTCGACGCCGGTGGGCAGTCCGGTCGACTCGCAGCACCGTACGTATGCGAAGTTCGGTGACACGTCGGCGGCGACCAGATTCACGTTCACCATGCGGGTGCACTGGGATAGCCGCTCCGACGGTGGTCCCCTCGACGTCACGTTCGCCGACACGATGCAGGTCAGTCTGTGCGTGCCGAAGCCGCCGCGACGATCAGCTCGAGGTGCGACGGTGGTCTGGATGTCGCGCTGCACAACGGGCGCGACAACGACACACACGACGCCGGCGGCTCCGCACACTTCGTGGTCACCGCGGCCGGTGGGTTCTCGAACGATGTCCTCTACGTCAATCCGGCGCACTCGGGCACGGTGCTGATACCGACCGCCAACGCAGCGTGGGTGACCGTGGCGTCGCAAGGAATGGCGACGGTCACCGGCGGGTACCACGCGGCGCCCGGATGCTACGGCTACACGCCGCCGCCCGCCGGTGGGGGCAGTGGTGGAGGCGCCGGTGGTGGCGGCGGCACCGCCGGACCTGGTTCCGGCGGTAACAAGACGCCCGGCGCAACGCTCCCAGCCGCGCAGTCGGGTTCTCCCGCATCCGGTCCGTCAGATGCCGACTCCTCCGCGGCCGTGACGGCTGCCGGCACCAACGGAGCACCGGTCGCGAGCGACGCGCGAGTGGTCGCCTGGCAGAGCGTCGGGAAGCCGACCGGGACCGACCCAGCCCGTTGGGTCTGGGGGCTCGTCCTGGCCGCAGTGGCTGGATTGGGCGTGCTCATCGCTCTGCGCCGACGTCGCGCCCATCGAGGTCGCTAGCGTCGGACCGGTCGCGCCAACGCCTGCCCCAAGGCGGTGACCGACAGTTGGCCCTTGCCCTGCACATCGTCGCGCTCACGCATGTCCGCATGAGTGCCAGCAGAGGCCGCGCCTACTACAAACGCGAAGATCGCTACCGGCATGACCCACAACGAGGCCATGCGCGGCCTGAAACAGCGTCTGGCCGATCACGTCTAGCGACTCATGCTGGCCGGCGAACGCCGCCACACGGCGGGTCTGGGAGGACACTCGGAGGCGACCACGAGATCCATGGAACCCTGCTGATCGGGTACGGGTGGGCCGTCGGCCGTAGCGCCACCGCGACCCACGTAGAGCCGGTGGAAGCCAGTGTCGACACCCGGCACCTGGAACTCGCCCGCATGGCCGGCTTCCAGGTCACCGACCGGATCACCCGGGACAGGCCAAAGAGATCAACAACCAATTCCGAAAGGGCCGGGTCAGTAACGTCCCGCGACCGCGATCAGGGTAACGAGCTGGCGGCCCTATAGCAGTCCGGGTAGTTGCCACTGGTTGATCGACGCTTGATCGATGGGCGTCGCTCGGCTCGTTGGCGCGGGGGCGCATGGTGGCCGTGCGTAGCTGACAAGTGGCTGTTTGGTATCCGACCTTGACCCGTTGGGCGGTAACGGACTTGTTTCGGCTTACTACCGTCATCACGGCGCTCGTTGCCCTCATCGCGAAGGCCATAGGTAAGAGGCGTTGTCCGCGACGAGCAGACCGGCGACGATGAGTCTGCCGATTCCTTCGATCTTGAAGCGGAGGAGTTTGAGCTACCTCGTCGGCTGACGCAAGCAAGCGCTGGCTGTGAGTCGACTCCGTGATCGATGACGCCGGGCCGGTGACTGGAACGGAACTCAGCCCGAAAAAGGGCACAGTGGCGCGATGGATCTCGACCACGGTCGCCTGCGGGACCTGCTGCGATCTCTCGACGACGCTGATTGTTTGCAGCGCCAGCGGGTTACCGCCACGACCTGACGCGAGCGAAGGTTCAACCGGCTGGCGCAGCGACTGGGCATCGACTTCAACTGCCAGTGCCAGGTCGACCGTCACATCCAGGACGCGAGCCTGCACGGCGGGATCGAGGTCCCCGCGGCGGCGGCCAGGACTGGCATACAGCTCGTGGTCTCGATCAGCAACTTCTGCGACCTGGCCGTACTTTCGGTCGAGAACCCGGGCGTCTGGGACGACGCTGAGGCCGCTGAGCTGCTCCATCCCGACGACGCCCGCCGCGTAAGCAGCGCACTGGCCAACCTTGGCTACACCCTGATTCCAGAAGACCCAGTCCGGCGGCCCTACGACGGAGTCAGCCGCCTCGCCGAGTACTACGCCCACCAACAGTTGGACCCGCCGTCGTGGTGGATCCGCCACTTCGACTACCTATGACACGGCGACGGCAGTGGCCCCCGGCTGGCCAAGGCGCCGCCTATCCACCGATACCGACTATGGCGAAACGGGCGGAGCCCGTTCCGGACCGCCACGTATACGCAGCGAGTTCGATGCGGCCGCACTGGCCGAGGCTACGGAACTTGTCAACAGGCGCCAACTGGGGGCATGCGGTGGGCACAGGTCCGGAGGTGAGCACGGTGCTCACCCCCGGACCGGACGCGGTCGCGTGCTTTTGTCCGAGTTGGCCGCGTAGGAGTTCGTCTGGTACGCCGAAAGCTAACGGAGCAGCCAAAGGTGGGGCGATCAGGTTGTGCGACGGCGTCGGATCATTCGGCGGTACCTGCGTCGGCCGATCAGCTGCCACGCCATCCGTCCGGGGAACGGCACTTTGGCCAGGAAGTGGGCTCGTTCGAAGGCGGTGGCGTCCTCCAGGATCGCGCCGAGGGTCATCAGCAGCTTCTTCTTGCCCATGGTGGCCAGACCGTGCTCGCCGAGAGCAGCCCACTCCTCGACGGTGATGTGTTCGGCTACCAGCGGCAGGACGTGTACCTCCTCGTCGGTGAGGTGCTGGCCGAGCTTTTCGGAGAGGTCCGCCAGATCATCGGCCAACTGGTCGCCGGCCGCTGGATCACCCCGTGTCGCGCCACTCACCGAGCCGCTTCCCCGCCGACTCGACCCGCACCGCCACCTGCTCGTGCTGCAGTTGCATCCGCCCGATGAGCGCGCCGTCCGGTTCGGCCCGGACCAGTAGCTTCGGCCACAGCAGCGCGTCCTCGCCGGTGTGGTGCACGTGCAAGCCGCTGAGCAGGTCGTTGACCGCGTCCGCGAGCAGTGCCACCCGTGCCGTATCTCCCGGCTCTACGCGCCGGATCAGGTCGGGGAGCAGGCCGAGCTCGCGCCGGAACACTCGATGGATCATCACCATTTCCTGCGTGTACGGGCGTTCGGGGCTGCTCATCGGGCTGCCTCGGCACTCGTCAACTGGCGGATCGTGCTCAGCCAACTGCCCTCGCCCCAGCTCTCCACCACCCGACCGCCAGCGGTTCGGTAGATCTCGTTCTCGGTGTGCTGGATCCGGCGTCCGGTGGCTGGGAGCGCCATGAACGTACCCGTGTGGGTTGCTTCGAACAGGTACCGCACGGCCACCAGGTCGTCTTCGCCGAACAACTGCTCGATGGTGACCGTGATATCGCTGAACGCGCCGAACACCTTGTCCACTACGGCTTCGAGGAACGCGGACCGGGTGCTCGTTCCGCCGTCGATGCCGTCGTGGTCGCGGAAGTCCTCGGCGAACACGCGCTCGGCGAACGATCGTGCCGCTTCCGCGGAGCCGCTGTTCATGGCGACGCCGAACCATTGTTGGACCAGAAGCCTCGGGTCTGCGGTCGACATCGACGCTGTCATTCGGGCCACCGCGCGGTGTCAGCGAGTACGCGGGCAAACCGGGTGGGGTGGGCGAGCTGCGGGAAGTGCCCACTGTCGGGCAGCACCGTGTTGACCGCGTTGGGAAGCATGCCGGCGAGCCACGACTGGTACTCGGCGCTCGGGGTCTGCCCGAAGACCGTCTGGTACGGCACTCCGGTTGCGCGCAGTGCCGCCAGCCCGGCGGTGATGCGGTCAGTCATCTCGGCGGGCGAGGTCGTCAGCACGTCCTCCCAGTAGCCCAGGAGCAGGTCCTGGCGCGGGTCGCTGATCGCCAGCAGCAGCTGTTGGGCGTCCGGTGGCAGCAGTTCGGTGTGCATGCTGGCGGCCATGATGTCCCACACCGCGCGTGTAGCCCGGCCCGCGCAGCGTCGCCTCGTGTCGCGCGGAGCAGCTGGCCGAACGGCTCCGTCACCAGTGGTTGGTCAACGTTGACCACGCCGCTTGTCGGGTACAGGGAGGCGTAGATCGAGGCGAGTGCGCCGCCCGCCGAGTGCCCGACCAGCACCGGCGAACGGAGCCCGGCCTCCTGGATCGCCTCGCGGATGACCTGTGCCAACTGGTCCAGCCGGTACGAGTCCCGCCGGAGAGATTCGCCGTGGCCGGGCAGGTCGAGGTTGAGCACCCGCCGGCCCGGGTCGAGGGTACGCAGCTCGTGCAGGGCAGGCCCCCACAGCCGGCGGTCGTAGGTCAGCCCGTGCAGCAGTACGAGCGGGGGGCGCTGGTCGTCCTCGCCGAGACTGTCGCCGGCCAGTCCGGCGAACATCGATGAAACGCCTTGGATCTGCATGTTGTCCTCCTTGGTTGAGCGGTCATCCAGGAGGCGTAAATCGCGAGCGAACAATCCGTACGCTCAGCGGGATTGCTTTGGAACATGCCGGGCACCGGATGGCGAAGGCCGGCCCGGCATGGCACTGCCGGGCCGGCCTTGGTACGCGGTGGTTCTCAGCTGTGGATGCCGCAGTGCTGGTCGAGGTAGGTCGCGATGCGGGTCAGCGCGTCCCGCAGTTCCTGCCCGCCGGCCTCCTGGGCCAGCTCGCCGTTGGCCTCACCGCCGGCGTCGAACAGCTTGTGCTCGAACTCGTCGAAGAGCACGAAATCGGCGTGGATTTCGCCGGGGGCGGCCGAGGTCAGCGCGTCGATGTTGAGCAGCACCTGGCGCTGCTGCTCCGGCGTGGCCGACTGCGCGTCGAACACCTGAAGATTCTCCGCGCCCTTCTGCTTGGCGAGCGCGCAGAAGCGGGCCTCGTCGTCGCCGGTGGCGGTCGCCGTGCCGGCCGGGTTGGGCGGCGGTGTGCCGTTGGCGTCCGGGCTCGCGCCGGTGGCCGGGGCGGTCGGCCTACCGCCGGCGTTGCTGGACGTCCCGTCGAACGGGCCGCAGGCCGAGCCGGTCGTCAGTACGAGCGTCAGCGTGAGGATGGCGAGCCATGATCGACGCATGAGGTTTCCTCCAGAGGGTTGTCAGCCTGTGCCAACCGGGGAGACATGCGGATGTGCACGCTTGTCCCCTGGTGGGGCTGTCGTCCGGGAGGCGTAAATCGCGAGCGAACAATCCGTACGGGGAGCGGATTGGAATTTCAGACGTGCCAGCGTGCTGGGCCGCCGTGCGCGGGCTGGTAGCGGCAGAGCCGTCCGGTGTGCACGGAGGAGTCGAGGTGAGCGGCGGCCCGCGGGGCGCTCGGCCGCGATCCGGTCGATGGTGGCCCGGAGGGTACGGGTGACGTTGACCCGGGCCCGCTCGGCCTCCAGGTCCATTGAGCGTGGCTCGGCCGCCGAGGCCGGTAGCCCGGCGCAGTTCGTCGAGCAGAGCGTCGCGCTCGACCCGCGCCGCCTCGGCCCGCTGTGGATCGCCGATCCGGTCGGCCGTGTCCAGTTCCGCGTCGAGCGCCGCGAGTCGGGCGCGGTAGGCATCCCGGGCGACCGTGTCGAGGGCCGGACCGGTGTCGGACCGCGCAGGCCGGCACCGCCGGCGACCAGGTCGAGTACCGCGACGTCTCTGTCCGGGCGCGGCCAGCAACGCACGCAGGTAGTGCAGGCCGCGCGCGTCACGCAGGCGGGCCTGTTCGCCGCCCGCTTCCAACAGCCAGTCCGAACCGTCGCGCCCCAGCCGCCATTCGTCGGCCGGCGGCGTCAGCGAATCCAGCAGCATCCGCATGTCGAGGCGCTCCGCGATCGAACGGGCCCGGCGCCGGTCGGCCTCGGCCTGATCCAGATCGCCCTCGCCGGACCGCGCCACCAGCGCCGCCGCCCGGGCGGCCAGGGTCCGGGCCAGGCCGGGCAGCGCCCCGGTCTCCTCCTCCCAGGCCAGCGCTCGGTCCAACTGGGCGACGGCGTCCGCCGGGCGGCCCAGCCGCTGCGCCAGCAGACCCAGGTAGCGGCACACCGGTCCGGTCACGGTGTTGGCGCCGCCCCAGACCACCAACCTTCCCTGGTACGGCAGGAGCGCGTCATACAACGCGGTGGCAGCGGCCGCGTCCCCGGTCGCGGCGGCCACAACCGACAGGTCTGTCACGGCACCCAGCCAACGCGGCCCCGACCCGGCCAACAATCGCGGCAGCAGGCGCTCCAGTTCGACGCCTGCTTCAGTGGTACGCCCGAGTTCGGCCAGGATCCGGGCGGCCGTCGCCTCGAAGAAGTGCCCGGGAAGCCGGCGCGACAGGTCGAGCAGTCGTTCGACGGCGGCGTCTGCGTCCGCGCCGGGTACCCATCTCCCGGTATATGCCTCCGCGCACCGCCTCGACCAACCGGTCGGTGTCGACCAGACCGGCCCGCCGGCCCGCCGCCGCCAGGTCGCCGACCAGCCTGGTCGCCTGATCGAACCGGCCGCGCAGCACGGCGAGCATCGCGTGCCGGGAGGCCACCATCACGCCGGCCGCACCGTCGCCGGCGGCTCTCGGCCGCTCGGGCGAACGCGGCGAGCGCCGACTCGGCCGACGCCACCTGACCGAGCTCCATCAGCGCGACGAAGCGCCAGAACAGCCCGCGCCGCTCCGCGTCGCCGTCCTGGGCCGCCCGGGCCAAGTCCACGATCTCCGAAGCGGTCGCGAGCCGATCATCGGCAGCCGCCGGATCCCACAGTGCGTGCAGCCGGGCGTCCAGCACCACCGCGACCGTGCGCGGGTCGCCGCAGTCGCGTGCCAGCCGCAACGCCTCGTCGACCAGTTCGCGCCGACGCGGGCCGGCCGAGGCGTCGCCGAGCAACTCGTACCCGAGCCGGGCGAGTACCCGCGCCCGGGTCAGGTCGCCGGTTGCCCGTCCGGCCGCGGCCTCCAGCAGCCCGATCAGCCCAGCGTCGATGTCCAGGAACGCTGCCCGGGACGGGACCGTCAGCGCGAGGTGTACCAACGGATCGTCACCCTCGCGGAGACCGGCCAACTCGACCGCGAGTACCCGGGCCGGGCCGGGCAGACCGCCGGATGCCAGCCAGAGCGCTTGCCCCGACCCGTCGGGTACGCCACCCAGGAAGTCGGCCAGTTCTCCTTCGGTCAAACCGGCCAGCCGCATTTCGGGAGCCAGACCAAGCGGTACGCCGGTCGTGGCAACCAGGGCCGTAGAGCCGCCCCCGGCAAGCCGGGAGCCAACCATCGACAGCAGGTCGATCGCCGCCGGCCCGGCCCGGTCGATGTCGTCGACCACGATGAGCCGCCGGGTACCCGAGGCGAGCCGTCGAGCGGCACGGTCGAGGTCGAGCCGCGCGGCGTCGGCCGCCAACTCGTCAGCGGCGCCTGCCCAGGTCCCGTAGCTACCTGCGCCCATACGAGCAGGCCGAGAATCGGCCCCGGTCACGCTCGCGCGCACCACCTCGAACCCGCGCTGCCGACCGAGTCCGGCGGCCGCGTCGGCGATGCGTGGACCGGCCGGAGCCCGGCGCACCGAGGATGACGAGCAGCCCGCCGCTGCCGGCGGCGGCCCGGTCGAGCAGGTGCCCGATCTCGGTGAGCTCCCGACGCCGCCCGATCATGGCCACCCCCCAAGAGACTTCGGTCGCGTGTACCCGACGCAGGCGAACGGTCACCGTTGCGACTGGATGCTGCGTCGACCTGTCGGGCGCGGCACGGAGTTGCGGACGGTTTCGTTAGTGGCTAACTTTACGCCATGAGCAAGCGGGAGCGGACCCGGGCCCGACTGCTGGAGTGCGGGCTGGGCCTTTTCGAGGCGCAGGGCTTCGACCAGACCACGGTGGCGCAGATCGCGGCCGCGGCCGGGGTCACCGAGATGACGTTCTTCCGGCACTTCCCGGCCAAAGAGCTGCTCGTGCTCGACGATCCGTACGACCCGGTCATCGCGGCGGCCGTGGCGCGAGCAGCCGCTCTCGCTGACCCCGCTGCCTGCGTGTCCTGGGTGGATTGCGAGTGGCGTGGCGCGGCGTTGCCGGAGCCGGAGAGTGACCTGGTGCGCCGGCGGGTCCGGATCGTGGCCGGCTCGCCGTCGCTGCGCGCGACGGCGATCCGCAACAATGCGGGCACGGAAGACCTGGTCGCGCCGCAGCTCATCGCTGACGGGACCGCGCTCTTGCCGGCCCGGGTCGCCGCGGCGTCGGCGCTGGCCGCGATGACAGCGGCCGTCTTCGTCTGGTCGGAACAGGCCGAGGGCGGTCTGGGTGCGGCTCTCATGGCAGCACTCGACACCATGGAGGGTGTCACCGCGGCTGGTCGACACGGGTAACACGGGCGTCCGTGGTAGTGGCCGCAGTCGATACTGGGGCCTCGACCAGCTCACCGTCCGGTCCGAGCCACGCTCCCGCGGACGTCGCACCCCAGACTTTCTCAGACAACCGTGTACGGGTTGTTGCCGGACGTTAGAAGGAAGCCGGCGCCAACGCACGGACGAGCTTAAAGATTGCCGCCAGGCTCGGGCGCGCGTACCCCGCCCACCGATGCTGCGACGGCTCCATGACGCAACCAAAGGCACGCCCTGGGTGTAGACCAGCCGAGCATCGGTTCCGGTCGGCGGCCCCCGGTACCTGACGGGCCTGGCCGCGGCGCGTGCGGTGGGCACAATGGTGGGATGCGACTCGTGCTGACCGCTGACACGCACCTGCCCGGCCGGGCCCGGGACCTTCCCGCCGCCCTGTGGCGCGAAATCGAGGCGGCCGACGTAGTCATCCACGCCGGCGACTGGGTATCGGTCGCGCTCCTGGACGAGGTCGAGTCACGCAGTTGTCGGCTGCTGGCGGTGCACGGCAACAACGACGGCCCGGATCTGCAGGCACGGCTGCCGCTGACCGCCCATGCGGAGTTGGGCGGCGTCCGGGTCGGCGTTGTCCACGAAACTGGTGGGAAGACCGGCCGGGAGCAACGATGCGCTGCCCGGTTCCCCGACTGCGACCTGCTGGTGTTCGGCCACTCCCACATCCCCTGGGACACCACGACTTCCAGCGGTCTGCGGTTGCTCAATCCGGGCTCGCCCACCGACCGCCGGTCACAACCCCACGCCACTTATATGACCGCGGAGCTGGCCGCCGGCAGAGTGACCGCCTTGACGCTGCACCGCCTCCCACCCCGTTGAAGCCATCGACCCTGGTACCCGGAGGCTGTCGGTAGGTGCGCCCGATCCCACGTCCGGATCTGCCGCCACCGAGCGCGTGATGGTCGCCCAGGTTGGGCCTGGGCCGATTTGGCCGATCTAGGATCCTGCCGTGAGCGTCCGTCCGTTCGGGATCGGTCGGGATGCGGGCGCGTGCCGGTTGGGCGCCGGAGTGTGGTTGCCAGGGCGAGCAGTCAGCCGCCCGGTACCACATCAGGAGGGCGTACATGCAAACGAAGTTCAAAACCAGACTGCGGACCGCGGTCCGGATCGCGGTCATCGGCGTGGCCGGAATGGGGCTGACCCTGGTTGCGGGGGTGTCGGCCAACGCGGCCGCACCCGCGTCCACCGCCCCGAACCACTGCGTCATCATTCACGACCTGTACCAGCAGCCGGTCGCCGCCATCATCGCGGATGCGAGCGGCGAGAACTGCCCGACCCCGGCCCATCCCGAGGGGCGGCAGGTGGAGCTGGACGTGTACCGCAACGGCGTACTCGTCGCCGCCATCTCCGGTGGCCTCGCCCCGTACTACCGGTACGACTGCGTCACCACGAACCCGACCACGTGGAGTACCAACTGGGACCCGCCGAAGGTCTTCAACTGCGGCTGAGCAGGATCGCGGGCCAGCGCCCCACACGCCGACAAGCGTGTGGGGCGCCGCCCGCTCGCGTCAGCGGCGCTGGCCGGACAGGGCGCCGGTGACGACGCCGAGGTGGGTACGGACCTGCTCCACGTCGGGCGTACCGAGTTCGGTGTACAGGGCCAGGGCGTGCTGGTAGTGGTCGCCGGCCCGAACGGGGTTGGCCAGGGTGTGGTAGGCGTGGCCGATGCCGGTGTGCGCGCGGGCCTGCGCATCGTGGTCCCCGGTACTGCCGGCGACGCCGAGCGCGGCCTGGTGCTGGGCCAGTGCCTCGGCCGGCCGCCCGAGGGCACGGGCGGCTTCGCCGAGTCCGTTGAGCGCACCGGCTTCGCCTTCCCGGTCACCTGTCTCGCGGAAGACAACCAGTGCCCGCTGGTGGTACCAGACGGCTTGCCGGGGCCGGCCGAGCCGGGTGCCGAGTACGCCGAGGTTGTCGAGTACCGCGGCCTCGCCTGTCCGGTTGGCGAGCTGCCGGTACAGGTGCAGAGCCTGTTGCAGATGGTCGTCGGCGGTCGCGTAGCGGCCAAGCCGGATGTCGATCTCGCCGAGGTTGCTCAACACCCATGCCTCACCGGTACGGTCACCGGCTTGCCGGAACAGGGTCAGCGCCCGCTCGTGATGCGTGATGGCCGGGTCGGAGCGGCCCAGCCGCGCCTCCAGGTCGCCGAGGTTGCCCAGCGCGTGCGCTTCACCGGTGGTGTCGCCGGCTCGCCGGAACAGCGCAAGGGACCGCTCGTAGTACTCCGTGGCCGACCGGTACCGGCCCCGCGCCGCGTCCACTACACCGAGATTGATCAGCGCACGGGCCTGCCCAACCGGGCGGTCGACCTCGCGGTACAGGTGCAGGGCCTGCTCGAGGTTCGCGGCCGCCGCACCGTACCCGCCGAGCATCAGGTGGGCGGCGCCCAGGTTACTCAGCGCGTCGGCCTCGCCGGCGCGGTCGGCTGCGCCTCGCGCGGCGGTGAGGGCGTGCCCGTGGACGGCGAGCGCGTCGGCGTGGTACCCGCCGGCGAGGTAGCGGTACAGCGTGCCGGCCAGCCGGGTGGCGTGGCTGGGCCAGCCGTACCCGGCGGTGTGCGCGCAGACCGCAAGCAGGACCGGGCGTTCGATGTCCAGCCAGGCCAGCGCGGTGTCCGGGTCGCTCAGCACCGGTACCGGGCTCGCCACCGCGGGTATCCGGGGTCGGCGGTGCGCCTCGGCCGGGTACAGGGTGTCCATCGCCGACCCGCCGGCGGCCAGGTAGTAGTCGAACAGCCGGGTCAGGGCGGCGCGCCGGTCGGGTGGGCGGTCCTCGTCGTTCGCGCGGCCGGTGGCGTAGGCGCGGACCAGATCGTGCAGCGTGTACCGGCCGGCTGAGGCCAGTTGCAGCAGCTGGTCCCGGCACAGATCAGCCAGCTGGGTACCGGCGGTCGGCAGGTCGGTACCGGCCAGCGCTGCCGCGGCGTACGCGTCGAAGTCCTGGCCGGGGTGCAGCGCCACCAGCCGCAGCAGCCGCTGCCGGTCGCCGGACAGGTGCTGGTAGGACAGGTCGAGGGCGAGCTCCACCCCGCTGTCCAGGTGAAGCCGCTGGCGGCGTTCGTCGAGCCGGTCGGCGTGGTCGGTCAGCGTCCAGCCCGGCTTGCCGCGCATGTGCGCGGCGACCAGGCCCAGCGCCAGCGGCAGGTGGCCGCAGCGGCGGGCGATTCGGGCCAGGGCGCCGCGGTCGGCGCCGACCGGGATATCGGGTACCGCCCGGGCGAGATACCCGAGCGCCTCGTCCGGGGTGAACACGTCCACCGACACGTGCGTTGCGCGCTGGGGTGCGGCGAGGGTACGCCGGCTGGTGACCAGTACCGGGCAGCCGACGACCTCGGGCAGCAGCGGGCGTACCTGCTCGGCGTCGGCGGCGTTGTCCAGCACCACCAGCGTGCGGGTGCCGGCAAGGCGCTGACGGTAGGCAGCGGTACGGCCGGACAGGGTGTGCGGGATCTGCTGGCCGGGCATGCCGAGCAGGCGCAGGAAGCCGTCGAGTACGGCGGCCGGGTCGGCCGGCGGCTGACCGGCGTCGGCGTGGAACCCGCGCAGGTTGACGAAGAGTACCCGGTCCGGCGGCTGTTCTTGGGCGAAGAGATGGGCGGCGTGGACGGCGAGCTGGGTCTTGCCGACCCCGGCCATCCCGGCGATCGCCGACACCGCTGACGGGTCGCCGTTGGCGGCGCTGCGCAGTGCCCGGCACAGCCGCTCCACCTCGGCGTTACGGCCGGTGAACCCGGCCAGGTCCGGCGGCAGCGCGTCCTGGACCCGTACCTGCGCCGCCGCCTCCGCGCGCCCACCGATCACCTGCAGCGCCTGCCGCCACTGCGTCACGTACCCGGCGTCCGGGTGCAGCGCGGCAACAACGGCCACCACCAGGTCGGTGTTCAGTCGCCGCCGACCTGGTCGGAAGCAGTCCACGACGGTGGTCTTGCCGGCCAGCTCCCCAGCCGGCCGGCCGGATGCCGTCCACGCCGCGTTGACCTGCTCCTTGATCCACTCGTACGACGGATCGCCGGCCCACACCTTCAACAACCGCAGCTGCTCGACAAGATCGTCGAGGGTACCGGCCCGCCCCGGGTCGGGTAGTGACCCGAACGCACCGGCCGGCTGCTGCGCGGACGGCATGGAGGGCTCCCTTCTGCGCACCGGGCTTTTGGCGCGACCCGCACAGCATGCGTCAATTCCCCTTCGACGAGTGTCAACCAGGAGACAACGCTCGGCATCTGTATGAATCAGGTCATTCGGACGCCTCGAGTGCTCAGCGCGGCTGCTACGCCCTACTCGTCCGGGTCCCAGGCGATGAGCTGGTCGAGGATGCGTAGGTCGCCGTCGAGCTTCAGGGAATCCGTCGGAATGCGGCCGTAGAACCAGAGGACGAGCTCACTGGCCGTACCCGACGCCGACACGTCGGCCACCTCCGGGTCCTCGCCGGCAGCGGTGGCGGGCACGGTACCGGGTGCGGCCAGGCGAGCGATCCGTGCTCCGTCGCCGGAGAGCCAGAGGCGCCAGGAGCGGCCCTCGGTGGCGTGGTAATCGACGACAGCAGGCTCGTGCGGCCAGGCGACCGTCGTTGCGACGCAGGTGAACTGGAACTCCTCGACACCGTCGAGTGCCACGTCCTCCGGTAGCGACTGCGGTGCGCCCACAGTGACCTGTGCGTCGTAGGTGTGTACCGCGATTTCCTGGACCTGGTGCCGGGCGACGCCACCGCAGGTCTGCGGCGTCTGCGAATCCCCCCACCTCGTCCAGCAGGCGCGATCCGGGCCGCCCTCCCGCAGTGCGTCCAGTAGCTCCTGCGTCGATGCGGCCAGCCAGGCCAGCAGCGCCTCGCGTTCCCGAGGCGCAGCCGGGCCGTCCTCCCATACGGACTTGTCCGGGGGAGCGTCGGCAGGCCCCGCGGCGACGATGGCGGCCCATTTGCGGCGCCCGACGCCCAGATGCTGCACCAGATCGAACAGCGTCCACTCGGGGCATGTCGGTACCTGCACGTCGAGGCTGGGCGCGGCGGCGACAGCGGCACGGAAGGCGGACGACCGTTCGTCGATCAGCCGCAGCAGATCGGGGAACGCCAGGGTGTTTTCCACTCCGGCTGTCTATCACCGTGCACCAGCAACCGGACAGCGAGTTTCGCAGCCGACGCGGTGGGGCGCGGTCGGCTGGCGCGCGCTCGGATGACACGGTGTACCGCCGCAGATCTGGCAACGTAGCGCGACCGCACGTCAGGCACGGCAGGCTGGCCGCTGCCCTTTGAGCAGTCAGCTGTCGAGGACAGCGGTGAGGGTGGCCCGGGCCACCGCGGTCATGTGCGGGTTGGTGTTGACGTAGTACGGCAGCGCGATGATGGCCTGGGCCAGGGCCCAGCCACGGCCGCGCTGCCAGGCGGCGTCGTCGATGTCGAGCGCGGCGCGGTAGGCGGCGCGTGCGGCGCCGTCGAGCAGGTTCCACGCCGGCATCAGGTCGACCGCGGGATCGCCGATGCACAACGAGCCGAGGTCGATCACCGCGGCGAGCCGGCCGTCCCGGACGAGGAGGTTGCCGGGCATGAGGTCGGCGTGGATCCAGACGTCGGTACCGGTGCGTGCCGGCGCAGCGAGGCACTTCTCCCAGGCCTGGGAGATGGGGCCGGTGTCGATGAGGTCGGCACTGTTGACCAGCGCCCTGCGTACCCTGCCGTCCAGGCCGGTCAGCGGGCCGCCGCGGGAACGGCCGTCCCACGTCTGCCCGCCGGTGTCCAGCACGTGCACGTCACGGACAAAGCGCGCGAGGTCGCGGGCGAAGCCTGCGGGATCGGCGACGCTTGCCACATCGGCGATCCGGCCGGGGATCCACCGGTACGCCGACCACCAGCCCGGGTACCCGACGCCGGGGTGGCCGAGCCCGAGCGGCCGGGGTACCTCGACGCTGACCACGCCGGCGAGGCGCCGGGCGTTGTCCTGCTCCTGCTGGAGCGCGTGGCGCTTCGCCTGTTCGGCGCTGGGCAGTAGAGGCAGCCGCAGGACCACCTTGTCGCCGAGGCGGAAGAGCGCGTTGACGGTACCCCCCGAGGCCACCGGCCGTACCGGCTCGTCGCGCCAGTGCGGGAACTGATCGGCCACGAGCAGGGCAACGGTGTCGACCGATACGTCCACCTGATCGCGGTGCATCTTCATCGGTCACCTCTCCTTCGCGGGCCGCGTGCGGCAGCGATCAGGAGTTGCAGAAGGTACGCCAGACGTTTTCGCTTGCGGTGTCGCGGAGCCGGTAGTCGTGGCTGGCGTCCCAGTTGAGGTCGAAGTACGCGGCCCAGAGCGCCTTGCCCTGGCGCAGTGCGGTGACCACCGAGGAGAGCCACGCGGCGCGGGCGGTACCCGACGGGTCGGACGGGACCTTGGCGCTGCCCAGTTCCGCGACTCCCCACGGTTTGTGTACCGAGTTGGAAGCGGCGATCACCGGATTGATCAGTGCCGATGCGGTCGAGTAGGTGCCCTTGGTGTCGTTGAGGTTGTAGACATCCCAGCCGATGACGTCGATGACGTTGTCACCGGCGTAGTAGTCCTTCCAGTTGCGGCCACTCGACGGGTTGACCGACCACTGCATGAGTACCAGCGTGGCGTGCAGCCGTGGATTGCCGGCTGCCCGGGCCAGCGCCGCCAGGTGGGTCCACGCGGCCCGGTAGTCGGCAGCGGTGAAGACGGACTTGGCGATCTGGTCCTCGGGTTCGTGGTAGTAGACCCAGTAGACGTCCCGATCCCTTGGCGCACTGGCGAACCAGGTACGCATGGCGGTGTCTTCCTTGCCCGCGGTCACGTCTGTCGGGGTGAACTTGAACGACACGATCACCGTACGGTTGACGTTGCCGGCGTTCCCCGGCCACGCACTCGGGGCGCCGGGGTAGAACACCCGCACCGAGCGCAGCCCGCCGATCATCGTCTCTTCCTGTTGCAGCGTGCCGAGGTAGGTCTGGCCGCTGGCGGTGGCGAACGAGGCACCGCACAGGGTCGGGCCGGCCGGGATGACCGGGGCCGCGGTGGAGGGTTTCCCGGACGCCGACGGTGTTGCCGACGGCGAGACACTGGCCGACGGGCTGGCGGAGGCGCTCGGGCTGGCCGAGTCGGTCGGCCACGCCGACATGGCGACCGGCTGCGCGTCGCTGCCCGGAGCCTGCGCCGTGTTGTGCGTGGCCGGGCTGGACCAGGTCAGCCCGGCCCAGACCACGGCGGCGGCGATCACCGCTACCGCCGCGCCGGCACCGACGATGACAACGAGCCGGTTGCGGTTGGGCTGCGGTACCGGGGAAAGCTCCGCTGTCCGGGAAGCGTCGCCGCGCCAGGGGTCGGACATTGATACCTCACCATCTGTGGATGACCGCCCGACCCTAGCGCGGCCGGCCGCCGTCGGCAGCCCCGCCGGGCTCCGTAGGCTGGGTCGGTGGGGACGGTGCGGAAGACAATCCAGGGGGTACTCGACGGGACGGTCGGGTACGAGGCCGGCCTGGACGTGCTCGCGGTCGCCCCACCGAGCGACGTCGATCCGGTGCTGTTCGCAGTGCTCGAGGAGGCGTGCGCCAGATTGTGGCGCGGTGGTTGGCAGCCGGTGGAGCTGCACCGGGTTGTCGCGCGGCGCGGACACCTGACGCACGCCCACCTGGTGACCGACGCGGTAGCGGCCCACCTGGCGCGGTTCCCCGACACAGCCGTCGACGAGCAGTGGCGGGCACAGGCCGAATCGCTTGGTGCGCAACGCTGGTGGAGCGGTACCGGCAGCTACTTCACCGAAGCCGGTACCCGCTGGCGACTCGACCGGGTGGCTGTCCTCGACATCGCGCTGACCCTGCTCGCCATCCTGTCCGAGTTACCGGCGATCGAGGTGCTCATCCCGCCTCCCGGCTCCACCAAAGCCTTGCACGCCAACCGTTCACCGGGTGAGGTACGGCTGCTGGAGCGGGTCCGGGCGCTGCTGGCCAAGGCCGAGTCGAGTACCTTCCCGGCGGAGGCGGAGGCGTACACGGCTAAGGCACAGGAGTTGGTGAGCCGGTACAGCATCGACGAGGCACTCGTCGCGGCGCGCTCGGACAGCACAACGGTCGTACCGTTCGCCAGCCGGATCGGCGTGGACCACCCGTACGAGGGGGAGAAGGCGGCCCTCCTGCACGCCGTCGCGGAGGCCAACCGGTGCGCCACGGTGTGGTCGCCGGAGTTCGGCTTCGCCACGGTCTTCGGCTACGACGCCGACATCGACGCCGTCGACCTGCTCTACACTTCGCTGCTCGTCCAGGCGCACCGGGCGATGGCACGCAGCGAGCCGCCCGGTGGGAAGGCCGGTCGGGCGCGCCTCAAAACGTTCCGCCAGTCGTTCCTCGTTGCTTTCGCGGTGCGGATCGGGGAGCGGTTGACGAGTGCCGCCGACGCGGCGGTGGCCGAGGTTGCCGGTACCGCCGATCTCCTGCCTGTTCTTGCCGCCCGCGACCGCGAGGTCCGGGAGAGCCTGCAGCGCGTCTTCCCGAACACCGTCCGTGGGCGCGGCAGCCGGGTGGAGAGCCTGGAAGGCTGGGACTCCGGCCGCGCGGCCGCCGACAAAGCCGCGCTACACAACAAAACCTAGGGGGTACCCCCGTCAGAAGCGCTCTCCTCCGCGCTTTCCGGGGCGCCCCGGCTGGCGATCGCCGCCTGGATCCGGCGCTGGGTACGCAGTGCCTTCTTCGCGGCCACGCCGACCCAGCCGTCGAACACCGTGACTCCCTTGTCCTGCAACAACCGCTCCAGGGTCGGGATCACCTGCTCGTCCCCGGTCGAGCCGAGCGCGACCGCGGCCCAGTACCGGGTGTCCGGCTCCGGGCTGTCGGCCGCCACCAACAGTCGCGGGATGACCTCGGGCGTGAAGAGGGCCAGCGCGCTTGCCACGTAACCGATCCGCGGGAAGGTGCGGTGGTCGAAGGCGTCCCAGAGCGCCTCGAGTGCCATGTCGCTCCCGATCGTGGCGAGCGCCTCGGCCGCGCGCTCCCGCATGAAGTCGGTGGGATCGTTCAACAGTGCCGCCAGCGTGGGTACCACGGTGTCGTCGCCGAGCTCACCGAGGCCGATGACGCCCTGCTCGCGGGAGAGCCAGTCGTCGCGCTCCAGCAGCGCCAGCAGGCCGGGTACCGCCTCGTGGATGCCGAGCGCCGTGCAGCCCATCGCCGCCCAGGCCTGGCAGTTGTACCGGGTGTCGGCGAGCGCGGCGAGCAGCGCCGGTTGCAGGCTCGCATCCCCGAACACGGCGGCGTGGTTGAGCGCCACGCTGTAGAGCCCGCGATGGAAATCCGGGTAGTCGCGCACGAGGGTACGCAGCGCGGCGGTCGCGGACTCGTCGTCGGCCCGCCGCGCCCGGTCGAGCAGGCGGTAGAGGCTCTCCTCGCGGGCGTCGAGATCGCCCTCCCGAAGCGAGCGCAGGTCAGCTGAGTCCACCGGGCAACGGTAGTCCCCGCCTGCGGCGCCGGGTCGCAGGGCCGGCCCGGAAGCGTCGCTCCCGGGCCAGCCCCGTGCTGGAGCTATCTACGGGGGCCGCGGCCGGCGAACGTGTTGAGGTCGGGGCGCCAGCCGTCGCGGTACTCGACGGCCGGCTCGGTACCGCTGCGCAGCCGGAGCTGCTCGTGCCACGCACCGGGTACCGGCTCGGTGTGCACGAGTGCCGGGCGTTCGACGACGACGCAGAACTGTTCGCCCGGCCACCACCAGCCAGCCGAGCGGGCCAGCGTCGCCCAGTACTCGAAGTGCTCGCTGTCGGCGCGCGGGTAGTGGGCCAGGCCGAGCCGGCGGTACCCGTCGAAGACGGCGATCCAGTACGCCTCCTGCTGGCCGTACCACCCGACCTGTACCGGCCCGCTGCCGGCGAGCGCGGTGCGTACCGGCAGTGCGAAGCCCTCGGAAAGGCTGGTGCGTAAGGCTTCCCGTACCCCCTGGCGGATCATCTCGGAGAACGGCACGCCCAGCCGCAACGCGTCCGCGGCCGGGAGGATCGGCCACGGCTCGTGGGGTTTGCGTTTGGGTGGCGGCCGGTCGAAGCTCGGCTGGACGAC
Organism: uncultured Actinomycetota bacterium; assembly: GCA_963850915.1. Classification (GTDB taxonomy): domain Bacteria; phylum Actinomycetota; class Actinomycetes; order Mycobacteriales; family Micromonosporaceae; genus CAVTWH01. The sequence continues at coordinate 428,249 of CAWKND010000010.1, read as the reverse complement.
GGCATCCGCCAGCGAACTGCGCAGCCGGGACAGGCCGGCGGCCAGATCACTGGCGATCGGGGGTACCCCGGGTGGTGGCCGGCCGACGATCCACCGCCGCAGGTCCTCGTGGGTCGGCAGGCCGGTCAGGTGTTTGCGGGCCGCCAACGGCGAGTCGACCCAGACGAAGCGGGGTCGGCCGCGGCCGTGCCGGGCGTAGAGCGCCGCCAGGCTCTCCTCGGTGGCCGGCCGATCGGCCCGTTCGGTGGCCAGGCCCACGGCGAGCCATTCGCGGCGGATCACCTCGACCCGGCGCCACGCGGCGAGTGCTGGATCCGTTGCGGTGGTTGGTGTCGGGTTGGTGGGGACTTCGGTGCGCGGCGGGTCCACGACGGCGCCGCGTCGTGCCTGCCCGGTCACCGGTCGAGGGCGTCAGCGCCCTTTCCACAAGAAAGAATCATGGTCCGATGGTGACAGCACCGGACCGCACCCGGCAACCCCGATTCGGGGAACCGGCGGTGCGGCCCGTTACACGCCCGGGTTGCGGACCAGCAGGACGACGCGGATGTTGGTGAGTTGCGCGGTGTTCGTCTCCGTGTAGTCCTTCTCCAGCGGCTTGGCTTCGCCGTCCGGCAGTCCGGCGAAGTCGTAGTCGCTGTGGTTGGTGATGACCAGCCAGACCCGCGGCGTCTTGCCGAGGCACTTCACCGGATCCGCGCAGTCCCGGCCACCGAAGAATCCGGCCTGAGCGGAGGTGACCTCTTCGTAGACGTCGATCGGCTTCGCCTTGTGCAGTTCGTACATGAAGGGGATGCGGCCGCTGCGGTTGGTGCCGACGTACACGATACCGTCCCCGGGTTGTAACCCTTGTCGACAACGGCCGCCGCCGCCACGGAAGTCGGGCTCGCCGTCCACCGGGCTGCGCCGGCGACGAACTGGTCGCCCAGACCGGCCAGGGTCAGCACGAGCACGCCGACGAGGGCGGCGGCCACCGCCGACGCGGACAGTACCCGGCGCCTGGTACCGGTGGCCGGCACAAAAGCGAAAGCCACCAATATCAGCCCACGCCGGTACGGTGAACAGCTGGTACTTGGGGAGGAAGAGGTGCGCGTGCTGTTGGTGGCGTACGCGAAGAGTGGGGGTACCAGGATCCAGGCAAGCAGCGGCGCGACGAGCTCGGGGCGTATCTGGGACAGCCGCAGCGTACCGGCGACGGCGAGTACGGCGAGCACCCAGAACTCCACGTCGGAGCCGAAGAGCCGCGCCGGGTAGAAGCGCACGTCGGTCAACTTGTTGGTGACCCAGTCGACCTGGCCGCTCTGCGTGGAGGCGAAGAGCAGCAGCGGTGCCGCCAGACACCGTGACGGCGCCGCTGTGACGTCCAGCGCAGCAGTTGATTCGCCCGGTACCGGCGCCACGCGTACCACACCATCAGGCCGTGTGGCAGCAGCACCATCGCGGCCGCGAAATGCAGGTAGACCAGGACCAGCGCGGATACGCCGTAAAGGATCCAGCGCAGCCGGGACTTCGGTTGGTCCACCGCCCAGAGCAGGGCCAGAGTGGACAGCACGGTGATCGCGTTGACCCAGGCGTACGAGCGGGCCTCCTCGCCGTACCGGGATACCGCCGGAAGGCCCGCGAAGATCAGTCCGGCGACCAGGCCGAGCGCCGGGCTATACAGGCGCCGACCGAGAACCGTGATGCCGCCGGCCGAGATGGCCATCGCGATCATCGAAGGCGCCCGGAACGAAAGCAGCGAATCGCCGAAGACTCTCGGTCCACAGCCGCAGCAGCGTGTAGTAGACGGTGTGCACGATGTCCTGGTTGTGCAGCAGGTGTACGTAGTCGTGCCGGGACAGTCGGGTGACGTAGACCGTGTCGTACTCGTCGTTCCACATTTCCCGGCCGGACCCGATGAGGGTGATCAGCCCGGTGAGCAGAGCCACCGGTACGGCGAACCACCACCACGGCGTGCCGCCCGCCGCCGCCAGCCGGTCCAGCGCCAGCCGGTCCAGCGCCTCCTGCTGTGCGGCGGCGCGCGCCGCGGCCGCCCGCTCCGCCGCGGCTGCTTCGTGGACTTGGTCGGTTGCGCGGGGGCAGTCCGTCCGCGGCCTTGGCCGGCTCGTCCAGGTCAGCGGGCCCGGTCCATCCGGGCAGCACGGTGAGCACGGTTGCATCGGCCAACTCGGCCGCGTCAGCGGGGTCGGTCGCGTCGGTCAGCCCGATTGGGTCGATCAGCCCGGTTGGGTCGATCAGCCCGGTTGGGTCGATCAGCTCGGTCGCGTCAGCCGGCTCCGCTGCGTCAGCTGGCTTCGTCGCGTCAGCTGGTTCGGCCGGATGGTCCAGGTCGTCGAGTGGTTCGAGCACGGCGGGAATGGTCTGCGTGGGCGCCTCGCCGGTCGGCGGAATGCGGCCTCGTCGGCGGGGGCGCGGGCTGCATCTGAGTCGAGTCTCCTTCGGCCAAAGCCTGTCCGGTCGGGTCAAGTACGGGCGGCAGAGCGCCGCTACCCTGTCGCGGTCGGAGTTACGGACCAGCAACACGACCCGGACATTGGTACGGACCGCGGTGATCGTCACGGTGTAGTTCTGCCGGAGTGGTGTGGCTTGCGCGGGTGACAGCTCGGCGAAGTTGTCCTCGCTGCCGTTGCTGATCACCAGCCAGACCCGCGCGTGTGGTACCGAGGCAGGCGACCGGGTCGGCGCACGGCACCACGTCCAGCGACCCGTTGGCCGCCGACGAGACGGCCGCGTAGACGTCGATCGGGCTTCGCCTCGACGCAATTCGTAGCTGAACGGCATCCGCCCGTTGCGATCGATACCGACGTAGACGATCCCGTCGCCGGGTCGGTAGTCGGCGTCCACCACGGCCGCTGCGGAGCGGAAGTCCGGTTCGCCCTCCGACCGGGCTCTGCCGGGCGGCACGTTGGCTGCCCATCCCGGCGAGGCTGAGTACGGCCATGGTGACCAGAGCCGCGACCAGGGCGGACAGCGGTACGCCGTGGGCCGGGCGGCCCGGTGTGACGGCGAAAGCGGCCGCCGCGAGCAGTAGCCACGCCGGTACGACCAGCAGGTCGCCGGCTGACTGGAAGGCATGCGCGTGGCTGTTGGACAGGTAGGCCAGTACCGGCGGAATCAGGGCCAGGGCCACCAGTGGCGCGGCGACGCCAGGGCGCGACTGGGCCAGTCGTGCGGCCCCGACGACGGCGAGCCCGGCCACGCCCCAGGAGATCAATTCCGAGTCGAAGAGCCCGATCGGGTAGTACTGGACGTCCCGCCAGGTGCTCGTTACCCAGCTCATGTCGAAACTTGTCGAGGCGACCAGGTGCAGGAACGGTGCTAGGACGATGGCGGCGATCGAGGCGGTCACCAGCCACGCCGTGAGTGCCGCCCGCACCCGCCGCCTGGCCAGATACGCGATCAACGCGTGTGCCGCGACGACCATCCCGGCCGGGGCGTAGAGCAGCGTGAGGGCCAGGATCGATCCGCCGTAGAGCACCCAGCGGCCGGGTACGGACGGGGCGGCCAGCGCGTACAGCAGTGCCAGGGTCGACAGCGTTCCCACGGCGGCTATCCACGCGTACGGGGTGGCCTCGTGTCCGTACACGGAGACCGACGGCAGCACGGCGAAGATCAGTCCCGCCACTACGCCAAGTAGCTTGCTGTATATCCACATGCCGAACACCGTCACCGCGCCCGCGGTGATCGCCATCGCGATGATCGACGGGGCTCGCAGTGCGTAGGCGGAGTCACCGAACACATCGGTCCACAGCCGCATCAGGAGTTCGTAGACGGCCTCGACGTCATTCCAGTTATGGATGAACCTGCCGAAGTCGCGCCATGACAACCGGTTCAGGTATGCCGTGGCGTATTCGTCGTTCATCAGGTCACGGCCCGAGCCGATGGCCACGATCACCGCGGTCATCGAGTGCTACCGGAACGGCCTGCAGCCACCAGCCGTCAGATCCGGCGCGCCCTCCGGCGGACCGGGCCTCGGGCGCGGACGCCTGGCGCGCGACAGCCGCCCGATGGCGGCTTGGGGTTGCGCCGCGGTGCGGGGACCGGCACCGGTCAGCGGCCGGTCGAGCTCGGCCGGCGGCTCCCTCGAGCGCGGCGATGGACCACCCGTGCCCTGCCAATCGACAAGGACCGGGCGGGCGTGGGGGCGGGTTGCATGCGCTGTCAATCTCCCTGAACAAACGGCCACCAGCGTACCGAGCTGGTCACCGACCGTCCATCCGACCGGCGCGCCGTGGCACCCAGTTGATCATGAACAGTGCCTTGGTCGACGCCGGCTCCGCGCACGCTTGCGTCGAATCGAGGTACCGCTGCTGGCGGCCTCGCGGCAGAATCCCAATCGATGAATCGCCATCGTACGGCCGGTTCCGCCACCCTCTGGTCGGCTGAAAGGTGACCGGAACGGCGGACTCGGTCGGTCGAGCCGACCCGAACGGGTCACCCGTGTCCCCCTGTCGGTCAGCTGATGCCGAAGGCATCTGTCGGGGTTTCGATTGCGCGGCACCGCATGCCACTGCGTCAATGTGTGCCTAGGCAGGGAGGCGCCATGCCAGGCTGGCTGAAGGGTCTGCTCACCGTCGTCCTCTGGGCGGGCGTACCGGTCGGTGTGGTCGCGGGGGTGCTCAGCGCCACGGGACACCTGTCCGGGTACACCTGGCTGGTGGTTGTGGTTGCCGTCTTCGGGCTCGGCTACGGCCTGGAGGCGGGCATCCTGACCAGCTACGACCTGGGCAGCCCGCTGGGTTGGTTCCTGCTCGTGGTGGACATGACCTGGAGTGCGGTGAACACCGTCTGGGGCTTCGTGCTGGGCAACCTGATCTTCTGGTTCTTCGGCAGCCCGTCCCGGACCGACTCGGCCGACCGGAGCTGGGTCAGCTTCAAGCCCTACTCGGCGCGGCGGCTTCGGGCACAGCGTGCTGCAGACGCACGGCACGCTCAACCTGGGCGGCGCCGGCCAGCACGAACGGATGCACCTGTTGCAGGCGCGGATCTTCGGTCCGCTGTTCCTGCCGCTGTACCTGCTCTGCTATGCGGTGACCGCGGTGATCCAGCTGCTCTGGACGGCCACGCTCGGCTGGATCCTGGTGGTGGCCAAGGTGCGCCAGAAGGCGCCGCTGCAGCCGCCGGCCAACTCCGTGGTGAGCGGCTTCGTCGGCTGGATCTACTACGCGACGCTGTTCGAGCTGTGGGCGTACGGCACCGGCAATCCGTGAGATACCGGGCGCATCGTTCGCGGCCGGGTCCGTGCCCCCAGCGTGCCGGCCGGTACCGGCGGCAGCCTGGACCGCAAGCAACATGTAGCCGGTTAGTGCGTCCCGGCGGTTCTGGACACAGATCTCATCGTTGCCCCAGGTACGGTCGCGGCCCGAAATTTCCCCTACGACCCTCCGAGTCAGAAATGTTCGATTGGCCGCGTTCACTGGCGGCACGATTGTCGACCATTTGCATTTCCGTGTGGGGAAAACCACGTGTGGGGGTGTGGGAATTGTGTGGCGCCCCTACAGGCGGCCCGCCAGGCCATATCCTGTTGCAGGTATGAGTATCCGAATGCTCGGCTGACTGCTTCCGCTGGACCGGCCAGGAAATCTCAACTATTCAGGGGAATTGGCTGATCTCGTCGGCTGCTAGCGTTCGGGCTCTTGGGCAATCTCACAGCTCAGGGCTGGTGCGCCAGCTTCGGCACCGGGTGCGATCGAGGTAGAGGAACTAGCCAGATGACCAACCCACTCCCACTCGGGGTGTCATCCGCCGGACAGACCGCTCAGCGACCGACCGTGAGCGTAGTCATTCCGGCACTCAACGAAGCTAAAAACCTACCTTACGTATTCGCTCGGCTACCGCACGACATTGACCAGGTCATCCTCGTCGATGGCGGCTCCGTCGATGACACGGTCGCCGTCGCTCTCCAGCTGCGTCCCGACACCGTCGTGGTGACGCAGACCCGCAAAGGCAAGGGCAACGCGCTCGCCTGCGGCTTCGCCCGGTGCACAGGCGACATCGTGGTCATGATCGACGCGGACGGCTCGACCGACCCGGCGGAGATTCCCGACTTCGTCCAGGTGCTCGTCGACGGTGCGGACTACGCCAAGGGCTCCCGGTTCCGGCCCGGCGGCGACAGCCACGACATCACCCGCCTGCGCCGGTTCGGCAACCACGGGCTCAACGGCGTGGTGAACATACTCTTCCGTAGCCACTTCAGTGACCTGTGCTACGGGTACAACGCGTTCTGGCGGCGTGCGCTTCAGGCCATGGACCTGCCGGACATCACCACGCCGGCGCCGGCCGACGGCAGCAAGTTCTGGGGCGACGGCTTCGAGATCGAGACACTGATCAACATCCGGGTGGCCGCGCACAAGCTGACCATCCGTGAGGTGCCCTCGATCGAGGCGCGCCGGCTGCACGGGGTCAGCAATCTGAACGCGTTCAGCGACGGCAGGCGGGTACTGCGCACGATCTTTGCAGAGTTCGGCCGGCTGCGCCGCGAGCGTAAGTCGCCGCCGGTCCCGCAACAGCAGCGCGCGGTCACCGCCGTACGAGCGCCGGCAACGGTCGAGTCGCTCCACCGGGTACCCGCCTGGGCCGCGCCGACCGTTGCCCTCCCGGTGCAGCGGCACCTGCGCGCCGAGGCGCCCGTCGCGGCCGGCGAACCGCGGTAATCCGATGACCACTGAAGTGAGTGTGGTCATCCCGTGCCACACCGAGCGCCGCTGGGACCAGCTGCGCGCCGCCGTCACCTCCGCGATCACCCAGCAGCCCGCCCCGGTCGAGGTGGTGGTCGTCGTCGACCACAACGAGGCGCTGTACGAACGCGCCGCGGCCGAGATCACCGAGGCCACCGTGCTGCGCAACGCCTACCAGCGCGGAGTGTCGGGTAACCGGAACACCGGCGTGCAGCACACCACCACCCCGATCGTCGCCCTGCTCGACGACGACGCGCGGGCGCATCCGGGCTGGCTCGCCGGCCTGGTCGCGCCGTTCGACGACGAGTCGGTGGTCGGTACCGGCGGCGCGATCCAGCCCGCCTGGGAGACCGGCCGGCCGGTGTGGTTCCCCGACGAGTTCCTGTGGGCCGTCGGTGGCGCGTACACCGGGCTGCCCACCACCCGCGCCGAGGTACGCAACGTCTGGTCGGCGAGCATGGCCGTACGCCGCAGCGTCTTCGACGCGGTCGACGGGTTCCGGGTCGGCTTCGGCAAGCTCGGTGACCGGGCCCGCCCCGAGGACACCGACCTGTGTATCCGGATGAGCGGCGTCAGCGGCGGTCGGTGGATCTACGTACCCGACGCACTGATCGACCACCCGGTACCCGCCGACAAGTCGACCTTCGGCAGCTTCCTGCACCGCTGCTACCAGGAGGGCCGGGGCAAGGTCGAGCTGGCCAAGCTCAACGACGGCCGGGAGAGCCTGGGCTCCGAGCGTGGCTACCTGACCAAGACGCTGCCCCGTGCGGTGGTTCGCGGCTTCGGTGACACGCTGCGCCGGCGCCAGGGAACAGGCGTGGTCCGGGCCGGTACGGTGCTCGCCGGAGTGGCCGCCGCCGCTACCGGGGGACTGGTGGAGAGCATGCCGCGCCGGCGGCCGAAGCCGGTGGAACTCGCTCCCGCGTTCCCGGCGCAGGCCAACCCGGTGCTGGACGACGCCGAGGACCTGGAAGACACCTCGCTCGCCAGCGAACTGCTCGGCGCCCGCCCGGCTGAGCACTCCGGCCCCGGCGTGACGGTACCGGCCCAGCGGGTCAGCAGCGCACTCACCGGATCGACGCTGACCGTCACCGCGCTGGCCTCGCCGACCCTGGAGATGCCGCTGGTGGAGCGGCCGGACGGGTCCCTTTCCGAAGCGGTGGCCAGTGACGAGGCGCCGGCTTCTGCCGAGGCGGTGACCCGGTGACGGCGACGGCGACGGCGACCACCGCGGTCGGTACCCTGCCGGCGCTGGTGCGCGATCTCGAACTCAGCGAGGCGCTGCCCTCGATCGACGCCTGGGACAGTGCGGGTCGCCGGGTCGAGCAGGTATGGCTGCTGATCCGGGTGTTCAGTGAGCCACTGGGCTTCGTCCGGCTGCCGGTACCCGATGCCGGGCTGAGCCCCACCGACATCGCCACCGCGGTCCAGGCCGGGTACGCCCAGCCGCTGGCCGAGCGCATCGCGGCCGCCGGTGGCAGCCCCGTCTTCGGCCTGCCCGTCGCGGGAGTGGCGGCGGCCGTCGAGCCACCGTTCCTGGCCAAGCGCCGGGAGGTACTCCGGGACGCGCCGCCGATCACCGTCGTGGTGTGTACCCGCGAGCGCCCCGAGCCCCTCGCGCTCTGCCTGGAGAGCCTGCTTGCCTTGGCGTACCCCCGGTTCCGGGTTCTGGTCGTGGACAACGCACCGACCAGCGACGCGACCGAGCGGGTGGTCCGCGAATTCGCCGAACGCGGCCCGGTGGACTATCTGCTGGCGCCGACGCCCGGGCTTTCGCACGCGCGCAACGTGGCCGTGGCCGCCGCCCCCGGCGAGATCCTCGCCTGGGTGGACGACGACGAGGTGGCCGATCCACACTGGTTGACCGAACTGGCGCGGGCACTGGCCGAGCACCCGGAGGCCGACGTGGTCTCCGGCGTCATCGTGCCGGCCGAGCTGGAGACCCGGGCACAGCTGTGGTTCGAGCAGTTCGGCGGGCACAGCAAGGGGCGCGGGTTCACTCCGGCGGTCTTCTCGCCGGCCACCAAACGAGTGCAGAGCCCGCTGTATCCCTTGCCGCCCTTCGGAACCGGCGCCAACATGCTGTTCCGCGCCGGCGTCATCGAGCGGATCGGCGGCTTCGACACGGCGCTCGGAGCGGGTACCCCGGCGATGGGTTCGGAGGACACGCTGGCGTTCACGCAGGTGTTGCGGGGCGGCGGAACCATTGCCTACCAGCCCACCGCGATCATGCGCCACTACCACCGCCGCGACCTGGAAGGCTTGCGCAAGCAGATGGTCGGCTACGGAACAGGGCTGACCGCCGCGTACACGAGCCTGATCCGGCGCAACCCGCTGGTGCTGTTTCCGTTGCTGCGCCTGGTACCCACCGCGCTGCGGGACGTACTCGGCGACGACGGGCTGCGGACCGCGACGCTGGAAGAGGACTTCCCGACCGACCTGCTCGGCGAGAACCGGCGCGGGATGATCGCCGGCCCGCGCGCCTACTTCGCCGGCCGCAAGCGCGACCGCCGCCTGCGCCGCAAGGCTTCCCGCTAGCCGCTTTCTCCTACCGCTGGTCTCCTGCCGGCCGCTTTCCGTGCGCCACAAGGGTTTGCGGCTGCGGGCGGCGGTGGGCGACGGCTCAGGTGAGGCGTTTGCCGAGGACGCGCTGGGCGGTCCAGCGGGTGGCCCGCCAGCCGGGCTGGGCGGCCCGCTTCAGGTGCGAGACCAGGGCCGGGCCGCCGGTGAGTACCGCGTCGAGCGTCTGCGCCCCGGAGTGGTCAGGCGTGATCTGCAGCCGCGGGATGGCGAAGACATTGTCGGTACCCGGCTGGTACAGGCGCCGCCCGACCTCACACGCGTTGGTGTACCCGTGCTGCGCCACGCTGCCCCGTACCCGGCGGTTGTTGTACCCGTGCGGGTAGGCGAAGGACGGGATGGGCGTACCGCACTCCTGCTCCAGCCGCTCCTTGCTGGTACTCACCTGGCGCTCCAACGAGTCCCGGGTGAGTACGTCCATCGGCTCGTGGATCAGGCTGTGGTTGCCGATCTCCACGCCCGCCGCGCCCACCTCGCGTACCTGATCCCAGGAGAGCAGCGGGCCGAACGTGTTGGTGGTGGCCATATGCGCGGCCGAGTGCCCGATGTGGCCGACCGACACGTACAGCGTGGCGCCGGCGCCGAGTTCGTGGAGTACCGGGACACCGGCGGTGAGGAAGTCGAGGTAGCCGTCGTCGAAGGTGACTCCGACGATCTTCGCGGTCGGCTCCGCCGCCTTGCGGTGCAGCGCCTCGGTCAGCCCGGTGAGCGCGAAGCCGGCGTCCTGTAGAGCGGCCAGCTGCTCACGCAGGCGCGCCGGGGGTACCGCCAGCGAGCGCAGTGGACCGTCGGCGACGTCGGAGACCGAGTGGTACATGAGTACCGGCAGGGTCGAGCGGGTGTCGTCCATCGGGGTACCCCTCGCTCCGGATTGTCGAAATCACGCGGAGGCGAGCATACCGGCGGGCGCAACCGCGCTCAGGGGGTGGTCAGCCGGCGGACCGCGAGCGCGATGCTCTCCCGGCGGGCAGCGAGCGCGGCGGGTTCGGTGGGTGAGTCGGTGTCGGCGCCGTGCACGATCGAGAGCAGCACCGCGAGCAGTTCGGGGGCGGCCAGCGTGGCGTCGACCTTGCCCGCGGCCTGCGCCTCGGCGAGCGCGGTCAGCTTGCGCTCCATGGAGGAGATGGTCTGCTCCATGCGGGCCAGCTCGCCCGGGCGCTCCAGCATGTGCCAGTGCAGCAGGCGCAGCAGCTCGGGGTGCAGCCGGCCGAAGTCGAGCAGGCCGACCGCGTAGCTGGAGAGGTTGTACGCGTCGAACGGGACCGCGTCGAGCAGCCGTTCGATGTGCAGCTGCAGGGCGGCGTCGAAGAGCCCTTCCTTGCTGCCGAAGTACGCGTAGATCAGTTGTTTGTTGGCCCCGGCGCGGTCGGCCAGCCGGTCCACCCGCGCGCCGGCCAGCCCGTACCGGGCGAACTCGGCGGTGGCCGCGTCGAGGATGCGGCTCTTGGTGGCGGCGGAGTCACGGGGCACGCACCCACTCTACAGTAACCAACTGTTCAGTTGACTTCCTGCGTGTTCCTGTGCAACGGTGTAACCAACCAGTTGGATATGAAGTGTTGGGGGAGATCATGAACGACAAGGTCGCGATCGTCACCGGAGCCTCCTCGGGCATCGGCGAAGCCACTGCCCGCAAGCTGCGCAGCCTCGGGTACACGGTGTACGCGGCGGCCCGCCGGGTGGACCGGATGGCGCCGCTGGCCGAGGTCGGGATCCGGCCGGTCGCCCTGGACCTCACCGACGACGCGTCGATGGTCGCCCTGGTCGACCGGGTACTCGCCGAGGCCGGCCGGGTGGACGTGCTGGTCAACAACGCCGGGTACGGCTCCTACGGCGCGATCGAGGAGGTGGCGCTGGCCGAGGCGCGGCGGCAGTTCGAGGTCAACGTGTTCGGGCTGGCGCGCCTGTCCCAGCTGGTACTCCCGCAGATGCGGCGCCAGGGCTCGGGGTACCTGGTGAATGTCTCGTCCATCGGCGGCAAGGTCTGGGAACCGCTGGGCGGCTGGTACCACGCCACCAAGTTCGCGGTCGAGGGCCTCTCCGACTCGATGCGCATGGAGCTTGCCCCGCACGGCATCCACGTCGTGGTGATCGAGCCGGGCGCCATCGCCACCGAGTGGTCCGGCATCGCCGGCGACAACCTGCTCGCCACCTCCGGCCACGGCCCGTACGCCGAGCAGGCGCGGATGATGGCCGGCTTCTTCACCGCCGAACCGGACGGCCAGCTGTCGCCGCCCTCGGTGGTCGCCGACGCGGTGGCCAAGGCCGTGACCGCGCGCCGGCCGCGCACCCGCTACGCGGTGGGCCGGCTGGCCGGGTTCGCCATCGGCATGCGGTGGGTGCTGTCCGATCGGGGCATGGACAGGCTGATGGGTACGTCGCTGAAGCTGCTCAGCCGCAGCGCCACCCGCTCCGCCGCCCGGTCGGCCCGACTCGCCGGCTCGGCCGATTCCGCTGGTCAGCAGGGAGCCGAGCAGCGAGCATGACGGGGTGACTGAGCATGACGGGGTGACTGAGCAGGTGGTGACCGAGACGGTGACGCTGTGGCGGCCGACCGGGCCGGAGGAATTGGCCCTGGTCGAGGCGGCCGGCTGGCGGGCGTGGCCGCCGCGCCTGCCCGAGCAGCCGATCTTCTACCCGGTACTCAACGAGGAGTACGCGACCATGATCGCCCGGGACTGGAACGTACCCGCGTCCGGCGTCGGGTACGTGACCCGCTTCCAGGTACGCCGGGAGTACCTGAACAGGTACGCCGTGCACCAGGTCGGTGGCCGGGACATCCTGGAGTACTGGATCCCGGCAGAGGAGCTGGATGCCTTCAACGCCAACCTCGTCGGCCCGATCGAGGTCGTCGCCGAGTACCGCTGAGCCGACCTCGTGGGCGCGAAAATCGGCGTGACTTTCTCAGTTGCTGGTGACCGTGGTGCCGGGCGATCGTGCCATGCTTTGCCTGTCGCTAAGGCTGATGCGGAGGGAGGATCGCCGTGCTGGACCGTTTCACCACACCGCTGCTCACGCCGGCCGAGGCGGCGCTGCACCTGCAGATCCCCGAGCGCACCATGCACCGCTGGCTGCACCAGGACGCGGGTGGCTCACCGCTGGTGCACTCCGTCGCGCCGGAGCGCCGGGGGTGGCCGTCGGTACCCTTCGTGGCGCTGGTCGAGGCATATGTCCTCCGTGCACTCCGCGGGTTCAACCTGGGCACCGACAAGATCAGGGACGCCGCCGCCGAGATCCGCCAGCAGTTCGGCACCGAATACGGGCTGGCCACCCGCCGGATCGCGACCGATGGCGTCGACGTGTTCGTGCACTTCCTCGACACCGACGAGTTGGCTCGCGCGGGCGACCGTCAGCTGCCCATCCGGCAGGTCATCGACGATTATCTGCGCTACATCGTCTGGGACGACGACAGCGCCGACGAGTTTCCACTGCGGCTGACGCTGCGCCGCTACGACCCGGCGGTGGCCGAAGTCGTCATTGATCCCCGGTTCGCCTGGGGAGCGCCCATCGTGATTCCGGCCCAAGTTCCAGTCGACGCCGTACTCGGTATGTGGAGAGCGGGGGAGCAGCCCGATGCCGTCGCCGACGAGTACGGCCTGACCGTTGACCAGGTCGAAGCACTCATCCGAGTCGCCGCCTGAGTTCTTCGCGGACCGCTGTCTCGGTCGAGGTGCGCCGCGAATGCTCATCGAACGAGGTTGGATCGTCCACGTCCTCGCCGACCATTTTTCCTGACGATGGCCAGCGGGTCAGCGACCCCGAGTGGATCGACTTCGGGCTGAGCCGCGGTTGGCAACTGCTGACCCAGGACAACCGGATCCGGCGCCAGCCCGCCGCACTCGAGGTAATCCGCCGGTACGCCGGAACGGTCTTCTGCCTGAGCAGCGCCGAGCTGCCGGTCGCCGTACGAGCGGAGCGTTTTGACGGGCATCGCGAGGAGATCGAGCGACACATGCTCGCCCGGCACTCCGGGTTCTTCGTGGTCTACGAGACTGAGGTGATCAAACGCTGGCCATGATCGGCTCCGGCGAATTCTGAACTGTGAGTTCGGCGAGGAGGGCGGCGACGGCTGGGCGCAGTGGGCCGTCACCGCGTGGCCGGGTCACCGCGAAGATGCGCCGCTCGGTGAGCGGGTCCCGCAACGGTTGTACCGCAATGGTTTCCGGTACATGCCGCAGGGCCATCGCGGGTACCAGCGCGGCGCCCAGTCCGGCGGCGACCAGGTCGAGGGTGAGCGCGAAGTCGATCGCCCGGTGTCGAATGTCCGGCTCGAAACCGGCGAGCCGGCAGGCGTGCAGGGTGGACCGGCCGCACGGGGTGTCGGCGGCGCTGGACACCCAGCGCACGTCGGCCAGGTCGGCCAGCCGGCTGGTGGCCCGGCCCCAGGCCAGTGGCGTGATCAGGTGCATCGGGTCGGTGGCGATGTCGTGCCGGTCAAGATCGGCCGGGAGCGGGCGCGGGACGTGGTCGTACTCCTGCAGGATCGCCACGTCGAGGGTGCCCGAGCGCAGGTCGAGCTGGCTCTGGGCGTCCTCCGCCTCGACCACGCGTACGTCGAGATCCGGGTGGGTCGCGGCGGCGCGGGCGGCGGCCGGAGCGACCAGAGCACCTGCGGCGGAAGGGAACGAGCCGACGCGTACGGTGCCGCCGACCTCGCGCTGGATGGCCGCCAGTCCGGCCACCGCCTGCTCGACCGAGCCGAGGATGCGGCCGGCGTGGCCGGCCAGGATCTGGCCCGCGGGCGTCAGCACGACGCCGCGCCCGGAGCGCTCCAGCAGCTCGCAGCCGGCCTCCCGGGCGAGCTGGATCAGCTGCTGGGAGACGGCCGACGGGGTGACGTGCAGGGCGGCGGCGGCCGCGGTCACCCCGCCGCGCAGCGCCACCTCGTGCAGCACGCGAAGCCGGCGCACATCCAGATCCATGAAGCGATGCTACAACCAGAATGAAGGACAATGAACTAGACCTTCAGGGTACCGCCACGGCACGGTAAACCCATGCGACCCGTGCACAAGCTGCAAGCCGTCCTCGTCACCTTCATCTGGGGCGTGAACTTCGTCGTCATCGAGGTGGGGCTGAAGGACTTCCCGCCGCTGGTACTCACCGCGCTCCGGTTCGTGGCGGCCGCGATCCCGCTGGTGTTCTTCCTGCCCCGGCCGACCGCGAAGGCGCGCTACGTGCTCGGGTACGGGCTGGTACTCGGGGTGTTCAAGTTCGGGGTGCTGTTCAGCGCGCTGCACGTGGGTATGCCGTCCGGGCTGGCGTCGCTGGTACTCCAGGCACAGGCGCTGTTCTCTGTACTGCTCGCCGCCGTTGTACTGGGCGAGCGACCGGCGCCCGTGCAGTGGGTGGGGGTACTCGTCGGCTCCGCCGGTATCGGCTTGCTGGCGTTCTTCAGTACCGGCACCAGCACGAGCGGTTCGGGGCGGCTGCTGCTCGGCTTCGGGATGACCATCTTCGCGGCGGCGAGTTGGGCGGTGGCGAACGTGATCGTACGGGCCAGCAACGAGACCCGGCCGCTGTCGCTGCTGGTGTGGTCCAGCCTGGTACCCCCGCTGCCGTTGCTCGGTCTGGCCACCGCCGTTAACGGTCTGTCCACTGTGGAGCGCGCGATCACCGGGCTGTCCTGGCATGGTCTGCTCGCCGTGGCGTTCATCGCCTACGTGTCCACCATCATCGGCTTCGGATTGTGGAACCGGCTGATCGGCCGCTACTCGGTGGCCCGGGTGGCGCCGTTCAGCCTGCTGGTACCGGTGTTCGGGTTGGCGGCGTCGCGGTTGCTGCTGGACGAGCCGGTGAGTACCCCCGAACTGGTTGCCGCCCTCGTCGTCCTGATCGGGCTCGGCCTGGTGATTCGCCGGCCCCGGCCGGCCCCGGTCGCGACCACCGTGGCGCCGGAAGCGGAAGTCGCAGCCGCGCGGACCGGCGGGTAGGACCGTTTCGGCCTCGGCGAACTGGCTCCGGCGTGGTTAGCTGGTCAGCCGGGGCGAGTTGACGGGAGTGTCATGGGCGGCGTGTTCGCGGAGTTCACCGGGGCCGGCGACGGCATTCTGGTGGAGTTGCTGGTCCAGCCGGCGATCAACTACGCCCTGGTGCACAACCGGGTACCCCTCGTGCGGCAGGTACTGGTCACCAACACCGGGCGTACCCCGCTCGCCGAACTGCACGTGGCGCTGCAGCTGATCGGCGCGCACGGGCCGGTCACCGGCTTGTGGCGGCGGGACGTGGCGGCTGTCCCGCCGGGTGGCACGGTGCGCTGGGAGGAGTTCGCCGAGCTGCGGCCGGACGCCGAGGCGCTGCGTACCACCGACGAGGCGTACCCGGTCGACTACCGGCTCGCGGTCGCCGCCACCGGGCGCGAGGAGCTGGAGCTGGCCGCGCCGTCCCGGGTACTGGCGCACAACGAGTGGTTCAACGCGCCCGCCCTGTACGACTCGCTGGCCGCCTTCGTGCAGCCGAATACGCCTGCGGTACAAGGGATTCTTCGCTCGGCGGCGCAAATCCTGTTGAGCCGTACCGGCTCCGCGTCGCTGCAGGGCTACCAGGCCGGTGCGCAGCGGGCCAGCCAGATCGCCGGTGCCGTCTACGAGGCGCTGCGCCAGTTGGGCCTGGCCTACCAGGAGCTGCCGCCCTCCTTCGAGCTGACCGGGCAGAAGGTACGGGGGACAGCCGCTGTCCTGGACGGGCGCGCCGGCAACTGTGTCGACCTCGCGGTCACGTACGCCGCGTGTCTGGAGGCGGCCGGGCTGCATCCGTTGGTGTGGCTGACTCGTACGCATGCCTTCGGTGGGTTCCTGCTCGCCGACGAGCGGCTGTCGGCGCCCGCGGTCACCGAGGGGAACCTGATCCTGGCGATGGTCCGGGCCGGTCGCGCCGTTCCGGTCGAGCTGACCTCGATCGGCGCTGGCAAGCTCTCCCAACCGTTCCCGGTCGCGGTGGAGCAGGCGCTGGCCTACTTCCGGGAGCGCGGCGAGGATCTGGCGGGCGTGGTCGACGTACACCTGGCGCACCGCTCCGGTATCCAGCCGCTGCCGGCGACCGGCCCGGCCGCCGCGGCAACCGTTGCCGCGCCTGGGATCCCGCTCTCCGACGAGCGCACCATGGTACTGCCGGCCGGTGCCGTACCCGACGCACCGATGGTCGCGGCCGGCGCGATCGACCTGCCGGCCGGGGCGGCCCGCGAGCTGCTCACCGAGCAGGCCGCCACGGTCGAGGACGAGGCGCCGATCGCCGGGGACGACTCGCCAGCGCGGGTACAGCGGTGGAAGAAGTCGTTGCTGGACCTCAGTCTGCGCAACCCGCTGCTCAACCTGCCGACCCGTGGGCGCGGGCTGGAGCTGCACGTACCGGCCGGTTCGCTGGCGCTGCTCGACGATCTGGTACACGACGGGAAGCCGATCCAGATCGTCCCGCAGGACGAGTTGACCGGCATGCAGGAGTTGACCGGAACCCAACGGGCCCAACAGTTGCCGGCCGAGCAGCTGGCCAAGGAGCTGGCCGCCGACCGGCGTATCTACGGTTCGGTGACGGCCGCCAAGTATGTGGCGCTGATGCGCGGGCTGCAGCGCGACGCCCGGACGATGCTCCAGGAGACCGGCAGCAACTACCTGTACCTGACGCTGGGTACGTTGGTACACAACAAGTCTGACGGGACAGAGGCACACGCGCCACTGTTCCTGCTGCCGGTACGCATCGAGGGCGGTACCGGTCGCAAGCCGTACGCCCTCGTCGTTGACGGCGCCGAGCTGGCCACCGCGAACTACTGCCTGATCGAGTGGCTACGCGTCAAGCACGGGGTGGAGATCCCCGAGCTGGAGCGGCCGGCGCTGGACGAGCACGGCATCGACATCACCCGCACGCTGGCCGGCATCCACGCGCGCCTGGTCGACAACCGGCTCAACTACCGGCTGGACGAGCGGGCCAGCCTGCGGCTGCTGCAGTTCAGTACCTTCCAGATGTGGCGTGACCTCACCGACAACTGGTCCGCGTTCGTCGCCAACCCGGTGGTACGCCACCTGGTCGAGGGCGGCGCCACCCGCTTCACCGACCCGGCGCCCGCCGAGGCCGCCGGTCCCGCCGGCTCCGTTGTCATCGACGAGGCCGGGTTGCACCTGCCGATTCCGGCGGACGGCTCGCAGATGCAGGCGATCGTACTCGCCGAGAGTGGGCACACCTTCGTCCTTGAAGGGCCGCCCGGGACGGGCAAGTCGCAGACCATCACCAACCTCATCGCGCGCGCCATGGTCGCCGGCCGCACGGTGCTCTTCGTCGCCGAGAAGCAGGCCGCGCTGGAGGTCGTCAAGCGCCGGCTGCACCAGATCGGGGTCGGCCCGTTCGCGCTGGATCTGCACGGGCGCAAGCAGTCCATGCGGGAGATCCGGGAGCAGCTGCGCACTGCCATGGAGGTACCCGCCGGTACCGACGAGCTGAGTTGGCGGGTGGCCGAGGCGGAGTACCGGACCAGGCTGGCGCCGCTGGCCGGCTACCCGGCGCAGGTACACACCCCCAACGCGGCGGGGCTGAGCCTCTGGTCGGCGTACGAGGCACAGCTCGCCTACGGCCCCGGCCCGGTCGCGCCGGTACCGGTCATGTACCTGTCCGCCACCGCCGAGCAGCGCGCCGGCGTCGAACAGGCGCTGCGGGACCTGCCGGCCGCGGCGCGCTCGGTCCGGCTGCGGCCACTGCACCCGTGGTCGATCAGTGGCCGGCGGGACGTCTCCGATCTGCACGCCGAAGCGGCTGTCCAGGTCGCCGCCGCCCTGGAGCAGGCGCGCGCGGCGCTGGCCACCGAGCCGGTACTCGCCGGCATGGTCACCGCGCTCGGCACCCCGGACGGCGTCGCCGAGCTGGTACCGGCCGCCCGGTACGCCGCCGCCGGCCTGCTGCCCGATCTGGCGCAGACCCAGCGGGCCAGCGATCCCCGCTGGGATGTGGCGGTTGCCGGGCTGCGCGAGGAGCTGCTCGGGCTGCAGTCGCGCTACGCGGCCGAATGGGCACTCCTCCGCCCGGAAATCCTTGCCGCCCCTGAGTTGGCGACCTGGCAGGGCGAGGCGCACGAGGCCGCCGGCAAGTTCCTCGGCAAGCGCAAGCACCTGGCCGTCGTCGCCGCGAAGCTGGGCGGCTACCTGCGCCCCGGCGCGACGCTCGACCCGGAGACCCTGCCGGCGCTGCTGGACCGGCTGGTCGCCGCGCGCGCCGAGGCCGGACAGCTCTACCAGCGCGCCGGTCAGGTCGGCGGGCTGCGCCTGCCGGCCGGCTGGTTGCCAACGAACCCGGACGCGGAAGCCGTTGTGGCCCATGCGGTACAGGTGACGGTGGCGAGCCGGGCACTGCTCGCCCAGTACCCGGAGGCGTGGTACTTCTTCACCGGTACCGGTGGCACCGCACCGATCTCGCCCCGCCAGCTCGATGTACTGCAGCGGGTGGCCACCGACTGGCGGGCGTGGATCGCGACGGTACAGGCGACCGACGTCGAGCTGACCCGCTGGGCGGCCGGCGACGGTTGGGCGGTCGCCTGGCAGCGCGACGGTGCCGCCTGGCTCGCCGAGTTGGCCGCCGAGGGGCTGTACCCGCTGCACCGCTGGGCAACCCTGCTCGGCCTCACCGACGTACTCGCCGATGCCGGCCTGCGCGAACTGCGGGACACGGTACTCGCGGGCGGGCTGGACGGCGATGCGGTGGAGGCCGCGTACCACCGTGGCGTGGCGTCTGTCGCGCTCGGCGAACGGCAGCAGGCCGGCGGACTCGCCTACTTCGACCCGGAGCAGCACGACGCAAGGGTGGCCCAGTACGCCGAGGCGGCCGACGGGCTGCGCGCGGCGCTGCCCGAGCAGCTGCCGGCAGTCCTGGTGAACCGGCGCGGATTGGCCGCGCAGAGCCAGAACCGGCTGGCGGAGCTGGGTACCGAGCTGCGCCGCAAGCGCGGTGGCAAGGCGTTCCGGGAGCTGTTCCAGAGCTACCCCGACGAGATCCTCGCGCTCACCCCGTGCGTACTGGTCAGCCCGGCCTCGGCCGCGTACTTCCTGGCGCCCGGCGCCGCCACCTTCGACCTGGTCGTCTTCGACGAGGCGTCGCAGATCCGGGTGGCGGAGGCGATCGGTGCGATGGGCCGGGGTCGCGCGGTGGTGATTGTGGGCGACTCCAAGCAGATGCCGCCGTCGAGCATCATGCAGAGTTCACACGACAGCGAGCACGAGACCGCCCCCGCACTCGACGACGACGGCGAACCTCTTGTCGTACCGGAGGATCTGGACAGCATCCTGTCCGAGGCGGTCGAGTCGGGCATCCCGCAGCGCTGGCTCTCCTGGCACTACCGCAGTCGCGACGAGGCGCTGATCGCCTTCTCCAACCGCTTCTACTATGACGGCCGCCTCTCCAGCCTGCCCGCGCCGGCCACCGGCGGCAGCGCCGGGATCGGCTGGCGCCGGGTGGACGGCCGGTTCGACCGCGGCTCGACCCGGGTCAACATGACCGAGGCGGAGGCGGTGGTTGCCGAGATTTCCCGCAGATTGGCCGATCCAGCCACCGCCGAGGACTCGATCGGCGTGGTCACCTTCAATCTGCAGCAGCGCGACCTCATCCTCAACCTGCTGGAGGAGAGCACAGATCCATTGGTACGCAAGGCTTTGGCCGCATCCGACGGCGAGCCCATCTTCGTCAAGAACCTGGAGAACGTGCAGGGCGACGAGCGTGATGTCGTACTCTTCTCGCTCGCCTTCGCCAAGGACCCGAAGACCGGCCTGCTGCCGCTCAACTTCGGCCCGCTCAGCCAGGTGGGTGGCGAGCGCCGGTTGAACGTGGCGATCACCCGGGCCCGCCGCCAGGTCCTGCTGTTCGCCAGCTTCGACCCCAAGGACATCGACCTTTCCCGTACCGCCGCGGTCGGTACCGCACACCTGCGGGCGTACTGCGAGTTGGCCGCCGAGGGGGCGGGCCGGCTGGGTGACCTGAACCCGAGCCGGGCCGGTTCCCGGGACCGGGTACGTGACGAGGTGGCGCTCGCCTTGCAGGAGCGCGGTTTCGAGGTACAGACCGGGTACGGCCTGTCCGACTTCACCGTCGACGTGGCGGTACGCGCCCCCGGCGCACCGGGCTGGCAGGTGGCGGTACTGCTGGACTCGCCGCGCTGGGCGGCCCGCCCCACCGTCGCCGACCGGGACGGCGCACCGGAGCTGCTGCACAGCGTGATGGGCTGGCCGGCCGTGGTGCGCTGCTGGCTCCCCTCGTGGCTGCGCAACCGCGCAGAACTCCTCGACCGGGTGGCCGCCGCCGTCGCCGCCGCCACCGAGGCAGAACAGGCCGCCGCAGCCGAACGCGCGGCTGCCGAGGCCGAGCGTGCCGCCGCTGCGGCGGAGCATGGCGCTGCCGAGGCGGAGTTCCCGGCGACCGCGGGCGACACGGTTAATCTGGACGCGTCGCCCGAACCGGCCGCGATCACCGTTCCGTTGGCGGCGGCACCGGGAAACAGGGCGGCACCCGGAAACAGGGCGGCACCGGGAAACAGGGCGGCACCGGGAAACAGGGCGGCCCCATCCGATCCAGCTCCGAAGACCGTCCCTGACGATGCGACCGAGCCAACCGAGCCCGAGCCAACCGAGCCCGAGCCAACCGAGCCCGAGCCAACCGAGCCACCGAGCCCGACCCAGCCGAGCCCGACCCAGCCGAGTCGGAGTCGAGCGAGTCCGAGGTGAGTGAGTCCGGGTCAGCCGAGCCGATCGATCAGATCGAGCCCGTCGCCACCAAACCTGCGCGCCGCACCCCGGCCAAACGGGCTCCGGCCAAGCCGATCCCAGCCGAGCCAGCACCAGCCGAGCCGATCCCAGCCGAGTCCGTACAGCGCCCGGCTGACTGAGCGCTCAGTCAGCCACCGGCCGGGCGCCAGAACGTGGTGACCTCCGGGCCGTCGGCGCCGATGGTGAACACCTGGCGCGGCTGGAAACCCGCCCCGGCGTACCGCTTGTTGTTCGCCGGGTTGCTCGACTCCAGGTAGGTCGGCTGGCCGGCCGCGTCCAGTGCGCCCAGGCAGTACCGCAGCAGCGCCATGCCCTGCCCGCGCCCGCGCTCGTCGGAGCGGGTACCGAGCATGGACAGGTACCAGTGCGGCTGCTCCGGATGGTGCTCCTCCAGCGCGTCACAGGTGGCCGTCACCCGGGCGGCGTACGCCCCGGCCAGCCGCTCGATGGTGGCCGGCAGCGCGTGCTGCACCTCCGGCGCCATCTCCACAGCGCCTGGCGGCAGCCACATCGCCACGCTGCCGGCGCCCGGCGTCAGGTACACGCTGCCGTAGCCGACCGCGCCCTCGACGAACAGCCGCCACCACTGGGCGTACTCGGCCGGCCGTTGCCGGGGATCGCCGAAAGACCACGCCCACAACGGATCGGCGAGGAAGGCGTCGGTCAGCGTGGCCACGATGGCGGGGATGTCAGCGGGCTCGGCGATCCGTACAGGGGAAAGTTCGGTAGGCACGCCACCATCTTCACCTCGCTCCGCCAGCGCGGCGCCGCCGGGGACCGTACCCTGGCCTGGTGGCTGACGGCGACCGGGGCGGTGAGCTGGACGCGGTCCGGTTGCCGCACCGCCGGATCGGCCCGGTCAACCAGGTGCTGCGCCGGCTCGCCGTCGCGCTGGGCGTCCTGGCCCTCGCCTGGGTGGTGGTGTACCTCGGCCGGGCCGGCTACCACGACAACAGCACGGACGGACCGCCGGACGCGGTGGGCGCGCTCTACTACGTAACGGTGAGCCTGTCGACCACCGGGTACGGCGACATCGTCCCGGTCTCCGCGGCTGCCCGGCTGGTCAACATCCTGGTGATCACCCCGCTGCGGGTCGTCTTCCTGGTGATCCTGGTGGGTACCACCGTCGAAGTGCTCGTGGGCCGGACCCACGATCTGTGGCGGCGCAACCGGTGGAGGGCGCACATGAACGGCGGGCACACGGTGGTCATCGGCTACGGCACCAAGGGCCGGGCGGCGGTGGCCACGCTGCTGGCCGGTGGGGTCACGGCCGACCGGATCGTGGTGGTGGACGGGCGCGCTGCTGCCGTCGCCGAGGCGACGTCGGCCGGGTTGACCGGGGTGCAAGGCGACGGCAGCCGGATCGCCGTGCTGCGTCAGGCTTTCGTCGAGTCGGCCGGCGCCGTGGTGGTCGCCACCGGCCAGGACGACGCCGGGGTACTGGTCACCCTGTCGGTACGCCGGCTCAACGCCAAAGCCGTGGTCGCCACCAGCGTGCGCGAGTCCGAGCACGTGGAGCTGGCCAGGCAGAGCGGCGCCAACTCGGTGGTGGCCAGCTCGGACGCGGCCGGCCGGCTGCTCGGCGCGGCCACCATCAGCCCGAGCGTCAGCGACGTACTCCTCGACCTGCTGCGCTTCGGGCAGGGGCTGGAGGTGGGCGAGCGCGCCGTACGCCCGGACGAGGTCGGGCTCGCCCCGGCGGCCTGCGCCGATGTGATCCTGGCCGTCATCCGGGACGGGAAAATGCTGCGCTTCAACGAAGTCAGCACCCTCGCCGCGGGCGACCGGCTGGTCGTGGTGACCGGAACCTGAACCCTCCTCCCCGGGGCGATCAGCGTCAGCGGCGCCGGGTGACCGCGCCCATCGTCGCGGCGCCGAGCAGCGCGGCCGCGATCGAGCCGAGGAAGATCCCGACCTTCGCGTCGGTCACCAGACGCTCGTCGGTGAAGGCGAGGTCGGCGATGAACAGCGCGACGGTGAAGCCGATGCCGGCAAGGACAGCGACCGGGGGTACCTGTCGGGGCGGCATCCCGGCCGGCAGGGTACCCAGCCGGGCGCGGCGTGCCCCGAACACGGCAGCGGTGACCCCGACCGACTTGCCGACCACCAGACCGATGACCACCGCCCAGGTCAACCGCTCGCGCAGCGCCTGCCCGAGTACCCCACCGCGCAGGTCCACCCCGGCGTTGGCCAGCGCGAACAGCGGTACGACGAGGTACGCGCTGAGCGGGTGCAGGGTGTGCTCGAGCTCCTCCAGTACCGGCTTGCCGCGTACCGGCCCGGCCGGCGTGAGCAGGCCGAGGACCACTCCGGCGAGGGTGGCGTGTACCCCCGACTCCAGTACCGCGAACCACAGCGCCAGCCCCGGGAGGAGGTACCACCACGGCGAAGCAGCCACCCGGCGCATGAGTACCAGTACCACCAGCACCGCCCCGGCCACCGCCAGCCAGCGCAGGTCGATGTGCTCGGAGTAGACCAGCGCGATGACGAGGATGGCCAGGATGTCGTCGACGATCGCCAGGGACAGCAGCAGCAGCTTGGTACCGTCCGCGCAGCGCGCCCCGAACAGCGCGAGTACCCCCACCGCGAAGGCGATGTCGGTGGCCATCGGTACGCCCCACCCGTGCCGTGCCTCGCCACCCGGCGCGATCAGCAGGTAGAGCAGTACCGGCGTGATCACCCCACCCAGTGCGGCGAGTACCGGCAGCAGCGCCGCCCGGAACTCGCGCAGTTCACCGACGGCGAGTTCCCGCTTGATCTCCAGCCCGACGACGAAGAAGAACAGTGCCATCGCGCCGTCGTTGACCCAGTGCTGCAGGTCCTCGTGCACCGGCCCGATGGTCAGCTGGTGCTCCCAGAACGTTGTGTAGGTGTCGCCGGCTGCCGAGTTTGCCCAGGCCAGGGCCGTCACGGCGGCGAGGATCAGGACGACCCCGGCGATGGCCTCCTGCTCCAGGAACTCCCGCAGCATCGGCAGCCGGCGGGTCAGCCACGAGGATCCCACCGCGCGAGACTATCCGTGATCAGTTGGGCACGGAGCGGGTTCAGGTGGTGGTACCCACCTCCACCTTCCCGGCGTCGGAGTGCGCGCTGATCGTACGGGTCGAGGCGGCGTCCCGAGGTACCTCGACGGTGACCTTGCCGGCGTCGGTACCGGCATCCACGGCGTACGCGTCCCCGGCCGGTACCAGCACCGATACGGATCCGGCGTCGGAGCGCGCGGTGACCGCCTGCGGGGCCAGCCGGTAGGCGAGGCTGACCACCCCGGCGTTGGTACGCGCGGTCGTGTGTGCGCTGCTCAGCCCGGTACCGTCGATCCGGCCGGCGTCAGACGTGACGGTCAGGTCACCGGCGAGCCCGGAGACGTCCACCGTGCCGGCGGCGGTGGTGATCTGCACGGCGGTGGCGGCCGGTACCCGGATCGAGTAGTTGATCTCGCAGTGACCGACGTGCTGGCCGGCGCACTCGTCGTCGGTGAGGGTGAGGGTGCCGCCGGCCGTCTCGTGCCGGGTGGTCGGCGCCGTGCGGTTGTACCGGTAGGTCTCGCTCACGCTGATCGGCCCGTCCCCGGTGGTGATCTCGATGCGGCCGGCGGTCGCCGTCAGCACCAGACGGGTGACCTGCCCATCGACCTGGTACGCGTGCGTCTCGGTGCTGGACTGGGCCAGGTCGCAGCTGGCCAGTGCGGTGGTCGCGAGCAGTCCGGCGGCGGTCACGGCGAGCACTTTCGTCAATCTCATACCGCTCAGGCTGGCAGCCGGCCCGGCTCGCCGAATCCGGGAACGACCCCGGCCCAACCCTGGTCCATCGACCCTGAGCGAACTCAGGGGCAAACCCAACCAGCGATCACTGTACGTGATCCCGGTCACAGAGCGTTGTCGACGATCACTGCTCTCACCTGGTGTCACTACGCAGCGTGCAAGTTTGGCCCGGCCGTTGTTGCTGATCGGTAACTTTGGACCAAACGGCCGTGGCCAAACCAGGGTGGGTTGCTGAGTATGGTGCGGTGACTGGACGCCATCGCAACACTTCCGGGCTTCGCCGGGCCCTGGGTATCCTGCTCACCCTGTTGGCGGTACTCCTGGTGGGCGCTGCCGGCTGGGGTGGGTACCGCTACCTCAACCGCGCCACCTGCACCGGCAGCAGCCCGCTGACGTTGACGGTGGCAGCCTCCGCGGACATCGCACCGGCCCTGCAGAGCACCGGCTCGGCCTGGGCCAAGGCGCGTACCACCGGCCGCTGCATCGCGGTCAACGTGGTCGTCGCCGACCCGGCCGACGTGTCCACCACCCTCGCCGGCGCGGCCGGTGCCACCCTCACCGGGCTCGGCCAGGCCAACGGCAAGTCGCAGGTACCCGACGTGTGGGTACCCGACTCCTCGCTCTGGCTGGCCCGGGTCGCCTCGGCCACGAAGCAGTCGACCACCGTCGCGCCGCCCTCGATCGCCAGCAGCCCGGTCGTCTTCGCCACCCCCGAGCCGATCGCCAAGCAGCTGGGCTGGCCGGACAAGCCGGTCACCTGGCAGGCGGTACTCACCCAGATCACCACCAGCAACTCGGTGAAGACCGGCATCGTCAACCCGTCCCGGGACGCGGCCGGCCTGTCCGGCCTGCTCACACTCGCCGGCGTGGCCCAGGCCGCACCCAACGCCGACCAGATCACGGTGGCCGCGCTGCGGTCGCTGGCACAGAACCAGTCGACCATCCGGGCCGACCTGATGGGCAAGTTCCCGAAGGCTGCCGACCCGGCGAGCATCGCCTCCGGACTGGGCGCCGCGCCGCTGACCGAGCAGGCGGTACTCGCGTACAACGCCAGCCAGCCGCCGGTACCGCTGGCCGCCATCTACCTGCAGCCGGCCGCCACCGCCCTGGACTACCCCTACGTGGTACTCCCGCTGGCCAGCGCCGATCCGGCAAAGGCCCAGCTCGCCAAGGACCTGCTGGCACAGCTCTCCGGTCCGGCGTTCCACAACGCGCTGGCGAGCGTCAACCTGCGTGCGCCGGACGGCAGCTTCGGTACCGGCGCGCACGCCGGCCCGGGTGCGCCGACCACGGTCACCCCGCCGACCGCCGCGACCGCGGCGGCAGCCGCTGCCGGTATCGACCGGGTACTCAACACCTGGCAGGCGGTGACCCAGTCCGGTCGGATGCTGGCCATCGTCGACGTCTCCGGCTCGATGCTGGAGAAGGTACCGACGGCGGGTAACAAGTCCCGGGAAGAGGTCACCATCGACGCGGCCGGGCGTGGTCTGTCGCTCTTCGACGACTCCTGGTCGGTCGGGCTGTGGGTCTTCTCCACCAACATGGTGGGTACCCAGCCGTGGAAAGAGCTGGTACCCATCGGCCCGCTCGCGGTACAGCGCACGGCTGCCGTCGGCGCGCTGGCCCAGATCAAGCCGAAGCCGACCGGCGACACCGGGCTCTACGACACGACGCTCGCCGGGTACAAGGCGGTCCAGCAGGGCTGGGATCCGGGCCGGGTCAACTCGGTGGTCATCTTCACCGACGGGCAGAACGACAACCCGGGCGGGATCACCCTGGACAAGCTCACCGAGCAGCTCAAGGCGGTGGCTGACCCGGCCAAGCCGGTACAGGTGATCATCATCGGTATCGGCGACGCGGTCAGCAAGGGCGAACTCGACCAGATCGTCGCCCCGGTCGGCGGCGCCGACTTCGTGGTCGCCGACGCCACCAAGATCACCGACGTCTTCCTCCAGGCCATCGCCCTCCGCCAGAAGACCAACTAACCGGCCCCCGGCTGGCCGGGGCGGGGCGCACCGGCCAGGCGGCTGGGGATGTTGCACCTATGGCTGTAATTCCTTGGTGGATAACAGCCATAGGCGCGATCTCGCCCCGGATCGCGCGTAGTGCGCGGACCCGCGCGGGCGTGCGCGGACCCGTGGGCGTGCGCGGACCCGTGGGCGTGCGCGAACCGGCCAGACCCGGGACGCGGGCGGGCGCCCGCGACGCGGGAGTGTGGGTGCGGACCTGGCGGCGGCGCTGGGGTCAGTTGCCGGGGAGGCGGATGGCCTGGGTGGGGGCTTCGGCCATCACCGAGCCGGCGGGTCCGTCGGTGGGTGCGCCCGGGGAGCGGGTGGCGTACCCGATCTCCAGGTCCTCGTAGAGCACCACGCTCGACCACTCGGTGATCGGCGCGCTCTCGCCCCGGCCGAGGCTGGTCTGCTGGCCACGGTCGCCCGGGCCGGACCGGTTGATGACGGTACTGCCGTTGGTACTCGTGTCGGTGACGCTGAGGCTGCTGCCGCGCAGGTCGAGCCGGATGTGTGCGCGGCTGACCCAGCGCAGGCCGCGCTCGTCGAGGGCCATGCCCACGCCGATGCCGTCGCCGTCGGGGGAGCGGCCGATCACCACGGGCGTCGACTCGCTGACCGTGAAGCGGTGCCACACAATGCCTTTGACCCGGATCGCGCACGCCACCTCGCGCGGCCGGCCACCGAGGTCGGCCAGCGGTGCGCCGTGCCGGGGACAGCGCGGCTTGCCGCCACCCAGGTGGGCCGGGGGCTGCCCGTCGTGGGCGCCGCCGAAGCTGGGGCAGTCGGGCTCGGGGCAGCGCCACATCCGGCCGAGTACGGCGGCCGGGAAGGCCGGGCCGGGGCCGGGGGTACGCACGTTGAGCTGCGCTCCGCCGGCGTGTGGACCGGGCGCGTAGGTCAGCCCCGGGTAGCCGCTGGACTGCCGGCTGATCAGGGGAAGTCCGGTGAGTGCGGCGACCTCGCGGGCGCGTACCGCCGCCGGTGGTCCGCCGGTCCCGATGACCTCGATCAGCCCGTCGTCCGACCAGCGCCGGATCACGATCTTCTCGTTGGCGGTGAGGTCGGTGTCGGAGAGCAGTACCCGGTCGGCGATCACGTAGACCGAGGCGGAGGAGTCGCCCAGGTGCTTGGCGACCGCGTCGATGACCAGGCCGAGCCGGATCAGCTGGGCCGGCCGGCCGCCGTCGAGGTCGACCATCCGGATGACCTCACCCAGGTCGAGGACGGCACTGTCCGCGGCGGGGTCGGTACCCACCTGTCGCTCAATCGCATCCAGCACGTGGCTGATACCGAACCGCACGCCTGTCCTCCGCACCCTGACCTGGCCAGACCTGGCCCGCCGCGCACCCGGTGGCGGCCTGCCCAGCATGACAGCTCGCCCCCGGCGGCGCTTCCCGGCTGGTCGGCCATCCCGGGCGGGCTGCTGTTCCCGGCATTATCGTGCCCCGACCCGGCCGGCGGGAAGCATGGCCGTCCCGGCGCGCCACCCATAGCCCCGGGCGTGGCGGGAGCCGGCGGGCGCGGCGAGTCAGGCCGAGTGGCTCTGATCGGCCTGTTCCCGGCGGGTCCGGGCGCGCTCGGTGACCAGGCCGCCGACGACGGTGACCAGGGTGGCGACGTAGATCAGGTCGAGCGCCATCTGGATGGTGACGACGATCCGGGCGAACTGCCCGACCGGGTGGATGTCTCCGTACCCGACGGTGGCCAGCGTGGTCACCGTGAAGTAGAGCGAGTCGGTCTTGGTGGCCAGGCCGTCGAACTGCTTGGCGAGGTGCAGGTAGAGCAGCGCGAACGCGATCACCGCGAGGCACAGCGCGAGGATCAGCGACTCCACCGCCGTCTCCTTCCCGCCGTACAGCAGGTGGGAGCGGATCTGCCGGGTGATCAGGATGACCATGGCGGTGACGCCGAGGGCGAGGATGACGGTACCGACGGCACTGGCACCCTGGCGGTCGTACGGCAGCGCGTAGTACCCGGCTATGCAGGCCAGCAGCGCAAGTACCACGCGTATCCCGTGCGGCAGCCAGCGTCGCCGCCGCTGCCACCAGCCGGGCCGCATGCGTCTCCTCCCCGATGAAGCCCGATCAGTGGTCAGAGCTTTACCCGGCCGTACCCGTAGATCGAGGCGATCCCGACCGGCGCCGTGGTCACCGACTGTCCCCAGGTGGGCGCGTGTACCACCCGACCGCCGCCGATGTAGAGCGCCACGTGGTGGATGTCGGAGTAGTAGAAGACCAGGTCACCTGGTTGCAACTGGCTCGCCGAGATGTGGCTGACCACCCGCCACTGCTGGGCGGCGGAGTGCGGCAGGCTCACCCCGGCCTGCTGCCAGGAGGCCATCACCAGCCCGGAGCAGTCGTACGTGTTGGGGCCGTCCGCGCCGTACTGGTACGCCTTGCCGATCTGCTTGAACGCGTACTGCACTGCGACGCCGGCCGGCCCGGCCTGGTACGCGGGCACGAACGAGTCGACCCGGGGCGGGCTGGGTCGGCTGCTGCCGTACACCTTGCTGCGCAGCTGGCGGAGGGCGGCGATCCGCGCCTCGATGGTGGCCTGCTGCGCGCTGAGCCCGGCCAGCTGGTTGCGTACCTGCGCGGCGAGCAGATCCAGCGTGTCCTGCTGCGCGTTGAGTGCCTGGCTCGCCGCCTGGTACCCGCTGAGCAGCTGGCTGCGCTGGTAGGCGAAGTAGCTCATGGTGCCGAGGTCGTCCAGGACGGCGCCCGGGGTGGCGGCGCCGAGTAGCGCGCTGAGCCCGGCCGAGGCGCCCTGCTCGTACAAGCCGGTGACCAGGGCGCCGAGCTGGACGTCGTACTCGCTGGCCTGCGCCTGCAGCGGTGCCAGGCTGGCGGCCACCGTCGCCGAGCGTTGCCGCAGGTCGGCGAGGCGGTCGGTGGCCTGGTCGTACGCCTCGACGATGCTGTCCAGCTGCTGGTTGGCCTGGGCGAGCTGCTGGGTCAGGTCGGAGGAGGAGGGTTCGGCACGGGCGGCGGGCGGCGCCAGGGCAACACCCAGCGCGCCGGCGACAAGGAGCGTGAGGGTCGCGGTGACGGTACGGAGCGGACTGATCCGGCATAACGGCACGTCATGACCAACGAGTACCCGCACCGGAAAGTTGCGGCGGATACCCTGGGGGGGTAGGGTACCAGTGTGGAACACGACGGTGACCAGCACCAATACTGGTACGCGGCTGACAAGCCCCAGCTGCTCGCCCGGCTCAAGCGGGTCGAGGGGCAGATCCGGGGACTGCACCGGATGGTCGAAGAGGACACCTACTGCATCGACATCCTGACCCAGATCTCGGCCGCCACCAAGGCGCTCCAGGCGGTCGCGGTCGGCCTGCTGGAGGGGCACATCGCGCACTGCGTAGCCGATGCGGCCCGGGACGGTGGCGATCCGGCCGCCAAGGTCAAAGAGGCATCCGAGGCCATCGCCCGCCTGGTCCGCTCCTGAGCCTGCCCTGAGTCTCGCCTGAGCTGCCCTGAGTCTGCCGGCCCAGAGCCCTGGATGCCGCTGAGCGCCTGCTGCCGCCGCACACTCCACGGCGCGGGCCGCCGCGTTTGAACAACCGCGAGGAGGTACCCCCCAAATGTCTGTCACCGAGACCTACCACGTCGTCGGAATGACCTGCGCGCACTGCGTCTCGGCGGTGAGCGCCGAGATCGGCCGGCTGCCCGGTGTGCGCGAGGTGCGCGTCGAACTCGCCACCGGCGAGGTGGCCGTGGCCAGCGACGGCCCGCTGCCGCGCGCCGAGATCCAGGCTGCCGTCGACGAGGCGGGCTACCAGCTCGCGGCCGGCTAGGCGCCGTCATGCTTCCGCTGCCGCGCCGCCGCTGGCTGGCGATTGTCGCGGTTGCGCTGGTCGCGGCCGGGGTGACCACCTGGCTGGTCCGCGCGCCCGTGCCGGCCGCCGCCGGGCCGGTCGCGGCGAACGGTCTGACCGGCGAGAACGCGCCGCACGTGCACGCCACCGGGGACGGGATGGCGGGGATGAGCGGCGCCGCGGTACCGATCGAGGGGACCGCGGCGAGCGCCGGCGGGTTCACCCTGCGCCCGGCGACGAGCACCTTCGCCGCGGGAGTCCCGGCCGTCTTCAGCTTCCAGATCGTCGGTGCCGACGGAAAACCGGTCACCCGGTACGTCGTGCAGCGCGACAAGCTGCTGCACCTGATCATCGCCAGGCACGATCTCAGCGGGTACCAGCACCTGCACCCGACCCTGACGGCCGACGGTACCTGGAGCGTCCCGCTCACCCTCGCCCAGCCGGGTACCTACCGGGCGTACGCCGACTTCACCGCGCTGGACGCCAAGGGCACCCCGGTGGCCGCCGTCCTCGCCGTCGACCTCAGCGTCGCCGGTCCCGTGACGGTCCAGCCGCTGCCGGCACCGGCCCGGACGAGCGAGGTCGCCGGGTACACGGTGGCCTACCAGGGCAGTCCGACCGTCGGTACCGCGGAACCGTTCCTGTTCACCATCACGCGCGCCGGCCAGCCGGTCGTCCCGGAGCCCTACCTGGGCGCGTACGGCCACCTCGTGGTGCTGCGCCAGGGCGATCTCGGCTACCTGCACATCCACCCGGAGCCGGCGTTGGACTCGGGCGCGGTCAAGTTCTGGCTGGCCGCCCCCGGCCCGGGTACCTACCGGATGTACCTGGACTTCCAGGTCGCCGGGCAGGTACACACCGCCGAGTACACGCTGGTGGTGCCGTGATGGCTGCCCCCGAGGTGACGGCGCCGACGGCTGTTGTGGAGCTGCAGATCGAGGGGATGACCTGCGCGTCCTGTGCCACTCGGATCGAGCGCCGGCTGAACCGGCTGTCGGGTGTCACGGCCACCGTCAACTACGCGCTGGCCAGCGCACGGGTGGAGTACCCGGCCACGGTCAGCGTCGACGACCTCGTGGGTACGGTCAGCGCGGCCGGGTACGGCGCCAGCCTCGCCCCGCCGCCGGCCCCAGCGGACCGCAACGGGATCCGGCTGCTCGTGGCGGCGCTGCTGACCATGCCGCTGGTCGTCCTCTCCATGCTCCCCGCGCTGCACTTCGCCGGCTGGCGCTGGCTGGTCCTCGCGCTGGCCACGCCGGTGGTGCTGTGGTGCGGCTGGCCGTTCCACCGGGCGGCACTGGCCAACGCCCGGCACGCCGCGGCCACCATGGACACGCTCATCTCCCTGGGCGCCCTGGTCTCCTACGCGTGGAGCCTGATCGCGATCTTCACCGGCGGCGAGCTGTACTTCGAGGTGGGCGCCACCGTCACCACGCTCCTGCTCGCCGGCCGGTACGTCGAGGCGCGCGCCAAGCACCGGGCCGGCTCGGCGCTGCGCGCACTGCTCGAGTTGGGGGCCAAGGATGTCGCGCTGCTGCGGGACGGGCAGGAGCGCCGCGTCCCGGTCGGCGAACTGCGGGTGGGCGACGAGTTCGTGGTACGCCCCGGCGAGAAGGTCGCCACCGACGGGGTGGTGGTCGACGGGTCCAGTGCCATCGACGCCAGCCTGCTGACCGGCGAGAGCGTACCGGTCGAGGTCGGGCCGGGTGCGCTGGTCAGCGGCGCCACTGTGAACGCGGGCGGCCGGCTGGTGGTACGGGCCACCCGGGTCGGGGCGGACACCCAACTGGCTCAGCTCGGCCGGCTGGTACGCGAGGCGCAGTCCGGCCAGGCTCCGGTACAGCGGCTCGCCGACCGGGTGGCCGGCGTGTTCGTACCCGTGGTGCTGGTACTCGCCGTGCTGACCCTGGCCGGTTGGCTGGTGGCGGGTGCCGACCCGGGGCGCGCGATGACAGCGGCGGTGGCGGTACTCATCGTGGCCTGCCCGTGCGCACTCGGACTGGCCACCCCCACGGCACTCCTGGTCGGTACCGGCCGCGCTGCGCAGCTCGGCATCGTGGTACGCGGCCCGGAGGTACTGTCGGCCACCAAACGGGTGGACACCGTGGTACTCGACAAGACCGGTACCGTGACCACCGGCCGGATGACGGTGCTGCACACCAGTTCTGCCGTCCCCGATGACAGCGATTGGCTGCGCCTCGCCGGTGCCGTGGAGCACGCTGCCGAGCACCCGATCGCCCGCGCCATCGTGGCCGCCGCACTCGCCGCCCTTCCCGACACCGACGCCGCGGCTGGATTGCCCGCGGTGCAAGACTTCCAGGCGCTGCCCGGGCTCGGTGCCGAGGGCGTGGTCGACGGCCACGCCGTACTGGTCGGCCGCCCGGCCCTGCTCGCTGCCCGAGGTGTTGCCCTCCCCACGACCGGACCCGTTGCGCCCCAAGCAAACGAGCCGGCGATTTCAGTGGATGCGGCGGATGGGCGAGCGGCGACGCGGGTGCTGGTGGCGGTGGACGGGGTGGTACGCGGGGCGGTGACGGTCGCCGATCCGGTGAAGGAGGGCTCGGCGGCGGCGGTGGCGCTGCTGCGCGGCCTCGGGCTGGAGCCGGTGCTGTTGACCGGGGACAGCCGGGGAGTCGCCGAGCAGGTGGCTGCCGAACTGGGTATCGCGCGCGTGGTGGCCGAGGTACTGCCCGCTGGCAAAGTCGCTGTGGTGCAAGGGTTGCAGGCGGACGGGCGTACCGTGGCAATGGTTGGCGACGGGGTGAACGACGCCGCCGCGCTCGCCGTGGCCGACCTCGGCATCGCGCTGGGTACCGGCGCCGACGTCGCGATCGAAGCCAGCGACCTCACCCTCGTGCGCGGCGACCTGCGGGTGGCCGCGAGCGCGATCCGGCTGTCCCGGGCCACCCTGCGGACCATCAAGGGCAACCTGTTCTGGGCCTTCGCCTACAACGTAGCGGCGCTGCCGCTGGCCGCCGCCGGACTGGTGACGCCGATGCTGGCCGCCGCCGCGATGGCCCTGTCGAGCGTCTTCGTCGTCAGCAACAGCCTGCGGCTGTTCCGTTTCCGCGCCTGACGCGGTCGCACCGGCGCCGGGTTACCCCGAAGCCGGTGCGATTCCGTTGTGTACCAGTAACTCTGTTCAGCTGTTCGACGGGCGTGGCACCGGGCGCACGGGGCGCTGGGGCTGCTGGTTGAAGTTCGGCGGGCCGTGTCGCCTGTCGCGCTCGAAGCCGGGGTGGTCGTACCGGGCGTGATGGCCGACCACGCCGACGAGTACCGCGCTGCCCAGCCCGCCCACGCAGCAGCCGATGATCAGCCCGATCAGGGCGGCGAGCAGCAGTGGTACCCGCCCGCGCCGGCGCCAACCCGACCCACCCGTCCAACCCGGACCCCGGTGCGGCGGTCCGACGGGCGGTGGTCCGACGGGCGGTGGTCCGACCGGCGGCGGCGGCGCGGCGTACGCGGGTGGCGGTGGTGTGGCCGCGGGCGTGGCCGTCGGCCCGGGGTCGGTTGGGGTGTCCGCTGGAGTGGACGGTGGGACCACGGTGCTGTCGTACTCGACCGGTTCGGTACCGTCCCGGTCTGGGGTGTTCTCGGCCATGGCACCAGCGTGCGCCTGCCGCCGGTACGGGACAAGGGCCCACAGGCTGGACTCAGCCGCACCTCAGGTCGCGAACGGCATTTCCCGGCAGGAGTCGGGTCGCCGCCCACCGGCCGGGGGCGGGGTGGCAGGCTGATGCGCATGGACGACAAGGAGATCCTGCACCGCATCACGACCCTGGTCGACGAGGAGCACACGCTGCGCGGTAAGGCACAGCGCGGCGAGGTCTCCTCGGACGACGAGCGCAGCCGCCTGGCCAACCTGGAGGTGGCCCTCGACCAGTGCTGGGACCTGCTCCGCCGGCGCCGCGCCGACCGGGCCAACGGCAGCGATCCGGACGCCGAGGAGGCCCGCTCGGCCAGCGAGGTCGAGGGCTACCTGCAGTAGCCGCCGCCCCCGCGGTTGGGCTCAGTAGCCGATCAGCTCGGCCAGCCTCGGCCGCACCTGCCACTGCCCCACCAGGGCGGCGTACTCGGCGGCGGCGTACTCGGCGCGATTGGCGTCGGTGGCCGCCGCCCCGGTACGGGTGGCCCGCAGCAGCAGGTTGCGCGGCGTGTGCGCGGAGTCGATGAACTCCACCACCTCCACCCGGTAGCCGGCCATCCGCAGCAGTGCGGCACGCAGGCTGTCGGTCAGTACGTCGGCGAAGCGCTCGCGCAGGATCGGCTGCGCGATCAGCGGCTGCCCGGTGGTGCTGCGGAGCTGGGCGGCGATGTCGTGGTGGCAGCACGGGGCGGCGAGTACGTACCGCGCCTGCCAGCCGACCGCCCGGGCCAGTGCCTCGTCGGTTGCCGTGTCGCAGGCGTGCAGCGCGAGTACCACATCGGCCTGCGCGACCGGGGCGTCCAGGATCGTACCGGCGACGAACCGCACGTCGTCCGAGCACGCCAACTGCTCCGCCAGTGCCGTGTTGCGCTGCCGCTGGTCCTCGCGTACGTCCACGCCCGTCATCCGTACCCGCACGCCCTGACCGGACAGCCACCGGTACGCGGCGAAGGTGAGGTACGCGTTGCCACAGCCCAGATCCACCACGTCCAGTACCGCCCCGGGAGTCACCGGGACAGTCGCCGCCAGCGCCCGCAGGAACGCGTCCACCTGACGCCGCTTGGCCGCGTTGCCCCCGATCGCGTCGAAGAGCGGATCGTCCGGCGCCAGCAGGTGCTGCTTCTCCCGATCGTGCCCTTCGGCCTGGACCGCTTGGGACACAACGGCTCCCGCCCGGTGCAGCTGCGCCTCGCCCTTCTTGGTGACGCGCAGTTGCAGGGTCTGCGTCGCGGTCTCCACGTGCCAGTTGCCGAACGCCTCGGCGAGTAGCTCGTCGACCATCGCCTCGGCGGGTACCCCCGGTTCGGCGTTGCTGGTCGTCGGCCGCTGCCCGTCGGAGGTGACCAGCTGCAGCCGGTCGCCGGCCTTCAACCGGACCGGGCGCAGCTCGGCGCGTACCCACCGGGGCTGGGCGCCGCGCCGCCGACCGGCCGCGACCGCGCGGCGCAGCCCGGGGTCGAGCAGGGCGGCGCGGATCTCGGTCAGGGCGGTTTCCAGTGGTACGGCCATCGCTCGAAGCATGCACGGCCGGCCGGCGAGCACGACTGTCAGGCCAGCGCCGCGACCACCGCCGTCGCCGTGTCGGCGAGCACCGTGTCGGGCTGGATCCGGGTACCGGCCAGCGCGCTGAACAGGCTGGGCAGGCCCGGCAGCGGGAAGCCGTCGTCGGCCAGCGCGGCCGGCTCGTGCTTGCCCAGGAAGTTGCGCGAGCGGGCCCACGCGGCGCTCACCTCGCGCGGCGACGGTACCCCGAAGCCGTGCCCGACCGGCGAGTGGTGGCGCAGCTTCACCAGGTCGCACTCGGCGAACGCGAACGCCGTCTTGCACGCGTGCTCCAGCCCGCGCTGCTGTTCGACGGGGTTGCGGGTGAACACCGAGCACGGCCGGTGGCAGCGCCCGGCACAGGTGCCCAGCGCCCGGGAGACCATGCTGTGCTGCCGGTCCAGGTAGTCGGTCCAGCCCCGGGCGTTCTCGTCGGCCACGTGCAGTACCCGGTTGGCGGCGGACCGCTCGGCACCGGAGTGCGCGCAGTCCCGGTCGTCGTGGTTGCCCCACGCGCTGCCTTCGCCGCTGACCTGGGCCGGCAGCCGGAGCGGGTCACCGGCGTGGCCGAGTACCGACTCCCACGTCAGCAGCGGCAGGTATTCGCTGCTCAGGTGCGCGATGCCGACGAGCGCGGCGGTCTCCCGGCGCTCCCAGCGCACCGCCATCGCCTCCAGTAGCAGGGCGAACGGGGCACGGAGCGAGCCCAGGGCACCGCGGTGCGGTTCGCCGGCCGACTGGGGTACCCGGCAGGCCAGCGCGCGCTCCAGCAGCCCGGCCGGTACCGCGTCGCCGCTGGAGCGGCCGGCGAAGCTGGCGTCGGTGTTGGCGTCCCGGGCCGGATCGGGCTCGCCGAAGTCCTCGGCGTCCAGGTCGAGCAGGCGCTGCCCGAACGCGCACAGCTGGTGGATGCGGGCGCCCTGCCGGATGGTCAGCCAGGAGCTGCCAGCGCCACCGGCGACCAGCGCCGCGATCTCGGCAAACGCGTACCGCCGGGCGAGCGTGGCGAGGACGCTGTGTACCGTCTCCACGCCCCGCCCCTCCTCGCCGCCGTACGTCCCGGGGGGTGGGTTTGTGGTTCTCGAGCGACGCCCCGGCCGGTGGCCGGGGCGTCTTTGCTGCTTACTCTGCCGGGCTGGCCGGCGCGCTGGCGCCGGTCTCGCTGGCGCCGGCCTCGCTCGTGCCGCGACCACCGCCGCCACGGCGCCGGCGCCGACGTGGGCGCCCGGTGCGAGCCTCGCCGTCAGCGGCGGGCTCGACAAACTCCGGCGCGCCGGTCACCGCCGCGGTCTCCGGTGCGCTGCCCTCGGCCAGTACCTCGCCGGCCCGGCGGCGACGCCGCTGCCGGGGTGCGGACGCGCTGTCGGAGTCGGCACCGCCGTCGCGGGCCTCCTCGACCACCGGCCGCTCACCGCGGTCGCTGCCCCGGCCGGCACCCGTGTGGGTACGGCCGCGCGGGCCGGCCGAGCGGGTGGGCGTGGTGGGGGTACGGCGACGGGACTTGCCCGGTCCACCCAGGTCCTCTTCGACCTCGGCGGAGAGCCCGGCCCGGGTACGCGACGCGGTCGGCAGCGTGGCTCCGACAGTGGTCGGGATGTCCAGGTCGGTGTAGAGCCACGGGGACGTGTGGTAGGTCTCCGGCGGCTCCGGCAGGTCCAGCTGCATCGACTTGTTGATGAGGACCCAGCGGGGCATGTCCTCCCAGTCCACGAACGTCACCGCGACGCCGGTCGCGCCGGCCCGGCCGGTACGCCCGATGCGGTGCGTGTACGTGTCCGGGTCCTCCGGGCAGTCGTAGTTGATCACGTGCGTGACGCCGGTGACGTCGAGTCCACGGGCGGCCACGTCGGTGGCGACCAGCACGTCGATCTTGCCGACCCGGAACGCCCGCAGCGCCCGCTCGCGCGCGCCCTGACCGAGGTCGCCGTGGACGGCGGCGACCGCGAACCCGCGGAAGTCGAGATCCTCGGCGAGCCGGTCGGCGTTGCGCTTGGTACGCGTGAAGATCATCGTCAGCCCGCGCCCTTCGGCCTGCAGGATCCGGGCCACGATCTCCATCTTGTTGAGGGAGTGGGTGCGGTAGATGATCTGCTTGGTCAGCGGCGACGCGCCGGTCTCCGCGCTGTGCCCGGCGTGCACGGTGACCGGGGTGTGCAGGAAGCGCCGGGCCAGCGTGACGATCGGGTCGGGCATGGTGGCCGAGAACAGCATGGTCTGCCGGTCCTCGGGCAGCATCGCCAGGATCTTCTCGACGTCGTCGAGGAAGCCCAGGTCGAGCATCCGGTCGGCCTCGTCGAGGACGAGCGAGCGGACCTTCTTCAGGTTGAGCTGCCGGCTCTTGGCGAGGTCGAGCAGGCGACCGGGGGTACCGACGACGATCTCGACGCCGGTGGTCAGCGCCTCGGTCTGCTTCTCGTATGCCACGCCGCCGTAGATCGGCAGTACCCGGATGCCCCGGGTACGCCCGGCGGCCGCGATGTCCCGGGCGACCTGCAGTCCCAGCTCACGGGTGGGTACCACGACCAGCGCCTGGGGTGCCCCGTCGGCGCCCTCGGCGGCCGACTTGACCCGCTCCAGCAGTGGTACGCCGAAGCCGAGTGTCTTGCCTGTTCCGGTCGGCGCCTGGCCGATCATGTCGGTGCCGCGGATCGCGATCGGGATCGCGTATTCCTGGATGGCGAACGAGTGCACGATGCCGATGGCGGCCAGCGCCTCCACCGTTTCCGGGCGCGCGCCGAGCTCCGCGAAGGTGGGGCTGTCGGGGCGTACGGGTACCAACGGCTTATCGTCCGCCGTGGGGAAAGTATCGACTGTCATGAGAGTTGTGGGGTGTCCTTCTGCCGGTGCGCCCCATCGCTAACGAACCGCAGGACGCCTCATGGATGTTGTGCGGGCCACGCCAGCGGGGTGCCGGGGCCTCCGACCTTGGTTCGACCTCGGCCCCGAACAAGGGCGCCTCGGATCGAACCAAAGTCGCGCATACCACGGAAGATTACGGAAAGCACCGTGGTGATGCCTCTATGGTACCTGACGTCGGTGCCTGTACCAGCAGACGAGTGCGCGCTGCCCCGTACGGGTAGCGTGGGCCTGTGTCCGATGATGCGGCTGCGGCCGGAGTGGTAGATCTGCTCGCTCTGCTGGCCTTTGCTGAGTTGCAGGCATTCGACCGAATGGCCGCTGATGCGAGACTTGCTCCTGATTTGCGGCGTCGGGCGGTGCTCAGCGAGATGGCCGCCGCGGAAATCGTGAGTTACCGCGCACTCGAGAAGCGCCTCGTCGAGATGGGCATCGACGTGGAGGCGGCGATGGCCCCGTTCGCCGACGCGTTCGACGCCTACCACCTGCAGACCGAGCCGAAGGACTGGCTGGAGGCGCTGGCCAAGGCGTTCATCGGGGACAGCATCGCCGACGACTTCTATCGCGAGGTGGCCGCCTTCCTGGAGCCGGCCGACCGGGAGCTGGTGCTGGAGGTACTGCACGACAGCCGGTACGCCGAGTTCGCCGCCGAGGAGATCCGGCAGGGTATCCAGGCCGACCCGAAGGTGGCCAACAGGATGTCGATGTGGGCACGGCGGCTGGTCGGGGAGGGCCTGTCGCAGGCGCAGCGGGTGGCCGCCGAGCGCCCCGCGCTGGCCGTGCTGATCATCATGGGTACCGGCGACCAGGTCGGCGTGCAGTCGCTCCTCAAGCGGCTGACCACCGAGCACACCGCCCGGATGGCCGAAGTCGGGCTGAACAACTAGCCCTTCGCCAAGGGGCGTCGGGCTAGTCGGTTAGTTGGAAAGCGCGGTCAGGAAGCGGTGAAGCCGACCGTCCGCTGAACCGCCTCGGCGATCTCCACGTATGCGATCTTGTCGATCGGGACGAGTACCCGCCGGCCGCGGTCGTCGACCAGGTTGAGAGTGCCCTTGCCCGCCTCGATCGCGTCGGTGACGGCTGCCTCCACCTCGGCTGGCGTCTGAGCGCTCTCCAGCGACAACTCGCGAGGCGCGAACTGTACGCCGATCTTGACCTCCACCGTGGTCCTCCTCGTATGCGATGCCGACTCTGAGCGTAGCCGATCAGCGGGCTGTGCCGGCCGGGACGCGGGGCGGCGGCTCAGGGGGTCGGCTCGCTGCTGGCCGCGATGGAGCCGGCCTGCTCGTTGACCATGGGGAAGCTGCCGATGCCACGCCAGGCCAGGGTGGCCAGCAGCGCCTCGGCGAACTCCTTGGGTACCTGCCGGCCACCGGCCAGCCAGAACTGGGCCGAGGTCACGGCCGCGCCGACCAGGCCGGCCGCGAGCAGTTCGGCGGGGCCGCGGGGCACGTTGGTATCCACCATGATTGTTTCCGCGATCGATTCGATGCATTCCCGCTCGACCCGGTCGACCCGCTCGCGTACCTGTGGATCGTTTCTGAGGTCCGACTCGAATACCAGTCGGAACGCCTCGGATTCGTGATCGACGAATTCGTAGTACGCGCGCATCGCGCCACTGACCCGGTCTTTGTTCTCCGGGGTGGCGGCCATCGCGCCGCGGACCTTCTCCACCAGCGCGTCGCAGTGCGTGTCCAGCAGCGCGAGGTAGAGCTTGAGCTTGCCGGGAAAATGTTGGTACAGAACGGGTTTCGAAACTCCGGCCCGCTCGGCGATGTCGTCCATCGCGGCGGCGTGGTAGCCGTGCGCGACGAAGACCTCCTGAGCAGCGGAGAGCAGTTGCTTACGCCGTGCTGAGCGGGGCAGCCGCACGGGGCGCCCAGCCGTTTGAGCGCTGTTCGTCGCCGCCATCGCCACCTCCGAATTGGAACACTGGCATGAACTGGGTCGCATCAGCCAGTTAACGGGTCTCGCTGAACACGGTAGCCTCACCAGAGACGACCGAGGAGCGCGCGGTGGACGAGACAGGGCAACCCGGCAGCGACCCAGCTTGGGTCACTGCCAACGGTACGGCTCCTGGCCGTACCGTTGGCCAGCCGTACGGGCCAGCCGAGTCCACCGCTAACGGCGCCACTGTCGAGCCGAACGGGGCGCGCCGTGATCCACTGAGCGGCCCCGCAGCGTTACGCGTCGATGCCCCCGAGCCGCTCCGCGAGCCCTCCCCGTGGTCCCCCGAGCGCCAGTACGGCCCCCCCGAACCGTGGTCCGCCGAGCGTGCGGACCCCGCCGGCAGCCCGCACGCGAACGGCCGGGACGGCTCCTTCGGCGCCCCCCAGGCCCGGCCGGCCGGGCAGAGCGGGGGCTCCAGCCAGGACTGGTCGGCCGAGGAGCACCGGTCGGCGCAGGAGCGCTGGGCCGCGCAGCGGCGCTGGTCGGAGCAGCCCGACTGGAGCGCCGCACCCTGGCAGACCGCGCCGGGTCCGCGCGGGCGCGCGGAGGTACGCCCGCACTATGCCGACCTGCTCGAGCCCGCACCCTCCGATGTGGACGATCACCGTTACGGTGCGCCCGAGCCGACCCGGGGCGGTACGGCACCGGTCAACGGCGGCCAGCCGGAGCGGGACTCTCCGATGAGCGCCTACGAGGCTCAGGAGTTGGGTGTCGGCCCGCTCGACCTGGACGCCTAC
The DNA here is from genome assembly GCA_963850915.1 of uncultured Actinomycetota bacterium. Lineage (GTDB taxonomy): Bacteria > Actinomycetota > Actinomycetes > Mycobacteriales > Micromonosporaceae > CAVTWH01. The sequence goes on along the minus strand of CAWKND010000010.1, from coordinate 386,942 downwards.
GGCGCCGCGCCGGTGAGCCCGGCACCCGTCATGGGCCGGATCACCGGAGTCGCCTCCGTACCCCCGACCAACGGCGCGCGCGGTTCGGCACCGGTCGCGCCCGCACAGCGCCAGCCACCCGGGGGCTACCGGCCGCCCGAGGTCGAGCAGCACGCGCAGGCGGCTGCCGACCGGGTCCCGCCGTGGAGTGGTGAGCGCCAGACCAACGGGTACCACCCGGTTGCCGAATCCGTACCGGCAGCCGAATCCGCACCTGCTGCCGAACCCGCTGCGGAGCGACCGTCGCAGGATTTTCCGGCCGTTGATCCGGGTGCGATGGCCCTCGCGGAGCGGGCCGCGCGCATCGCCCAGGCATCCCAGGCGTCGAACGCCGCCGCGTCCGCTGCCCGTTCCTTTGCCGTTGCCGCTGACCGGGCGGCGGTACAGGCGGAGTACGCCGCGGCGATGGAGCAGGCGCCGCCTGTCGAGGTACCGGCGCGCGACCGCTCCGACGTGGAGCGGGCACTGGCCCCCACTCCGGATGAGCCGCCGGTCGCGCGGGTCGAATCCGCGGGCCTGGGCGCCCCACCCGCCTGGAACTCGGCAGCCGCTGAACGAACCGCCGCCGATCCCCGTGACCGCGCTGGTCACGACCGCACGCCCCTCGACCGCGCGCCGCTCGACTTCGCCAGGCCGGACCTTTCCGGGCCAGACTCCTCCGGCTCCGGCTCCGGCTCCGGCTCCGGCTCCGGCTCCGGCTCCGGCTCCGGCTCCGGCTCCGGCTCCCTCGGTTTCGGCAGGCCAGACTTTGCTAGCTCCGAGTTCGCTAGCTCTGGCTTTGCTGGTTCCGAACTTGCTGGACCCGACTTCGGCGGTTCCGACTTTGCCAGATCCGACTTTGGCGGTTCTGGCTTTGCTGGTTCCGACTTCGGCGGTTCCGACTTTGGTGGTTCCAGCCTCGGTGGTTCCGGCTTCGTCAGGCCGGACTTTGCTGGTCCCGACTTTGCCGGCCCCGACTTCGCTGGTCTGGATACCGGCGGTCTTGACCGCTCGGCCAGCAACCGCGCGCCACTCGACCACGCGCCGGCCGGGCGCGCGCCACTCGACCGCCCGCCACTCGACAGGTCGGCATACGACAGTTCCCCGTTCGACGGCGCCGCCTTCGACCGTCCGGGCGTTGACCGGGCTGGTGTCGATCGGGCTGGTGTCGACCGGGCTGGCGTCGACCGCGCCGGTGTCGATCGGGCTGGTGTCGATCGGGCTGGCGTCGACCGCGCCGGTGTTGATCGGGCTGGCGTCGATCGGGCTGGCGTCGACCGCGCCGGTGTTGATCGGGCTGGCGTTGACCGGGCGGTAGCCGGCCGGGTGGCTGTTGATCGCGGTGCCCCCGAGCGGTCGGACGCGCCGGCCGTGGCCAGCGCTTCGACCGCCAGACAGGGGGGTCCGGCTGACATGTTGGCGCGGACCGACCAAGATGGCGGGGTGGATACCCCCGACCACGCCGCGGACGTCCTGCCCCAGCGGATACCCGCACCGCCTGACGTACCCGAGATCCCAGGCGTCGCGCTCGACGACGGGTCCGAGGACGGGCCGGCCGCGCTTGCCCGGATCGCCGACCGGCTGCGGGTCGACCAGCTCGAACCGCCGGCGAGCGCCGACGGGTTCGACTTCGAGGCGGTGGTCGAGGCGGTCCGGGAGGTCTCCGGGGTACGCGACGCCAAGATCAAGCGCAATGCCTCCGGGGTACACACGCTGCGGCTTGACCTCTTCGACGACGCCGACGGCGCGCGGGTCAGCCGCGATGTCGCCCGGCTCCTCAAGCTGAAGATGGGGCTGGCGGCTGAGCCCCGGCGCAGCTCGACCGGCACGCCGAGCCTGCCCGCGGCCCCGGCGCCCGAGCCACAGCCACCGATTCCCCTGCCCCAGTCGCCGGCTGCGGCGCCGCAGTTGATGCCGGTCGCCGGCTCCGTTCCCGCGCCACGCATCCCGTTGCCGACCAGCGCCACCGACCAGCTCGGCGGGCCGGTCGCCACGGGCCTCTCCAGTGCCGGCGGCGCCGGTTCCGGTGGCTCCAACGTCGTTGGGATCAGTTCCGGGGCGCTCAGCTCCGGCGGCCTGCTGCCCGATGAGCCGGAGTCGTTCGCGGCCAGCCGGGAAGCGCTGCACGAGGCCGGGCCACGGCACCCGGTGGCGGTACCCCGGCTGCGCTCCTCGACCGACGGACGGGCACATCCGGTGAGCGACGACCCGCTCCCGGCACCGCTGCAGCAGCGCTTCGTCCGCCCCGGTGAGCCGCCTCGGGTCGTCCTCGACGAGGTGCAGGTACGCACGCTCGGCATCGACGCGACCGTGGAGGTACGGCTCAACGCGACCGGGCACGGTCCGGTGGTCGGTATCGCCCACGGGCCGGCCGTCGACGGCTACGTACTGCGGCTCGCCGCGGTCGCCACCGCCTCGGCAATCGACCAACTACTCGGGGCCGCATCCCTGGCCGAGCCGGGGCGCCTCTACGTCGAGCACGCCGCGGTCGTACCGCTGGGCAGCTGCGAGGTCGCCGTCGTGGTCGTACTGCTGATGGTCGGCGGCTACATCCAGCAACTGACCGGGAGCGCCCTGATCAGCGGAGACCCGCGACAGGCCGTGGTACGCGCCACCCTCTCCGCGGTGAACCGGCGGGTCGGCGGCCTGCTCGGCTGAACAGCCGGCTCCATAGTCCGCGCGCTGCCCGTAATCAGTGCCGCGAGTAGACCGCGCAGTGCGGTCCGAGCAGTTCGCAGGTGGATAGAGAGCCGGGCACACTGGAGCGGTGAAGGTTGCCGACATCGCCGCGTCAGACTCCGTACACCCGAAAGACCCGCCGCCGTCACCTTGGCCGGGCCGGCGGGTCGAGTTCGACGGCGCGGTGACCTTCGTCCGCGACACCCCGGCCACCGCGCCGGACGCCCAGCCCGCGCTCTACATCCACGGCCTCGGCGGCTCGTCCACCAACTGGACCGACCTGGCCGACCTGCTCTCCGACCGGCTGGCCGGCGAGGCGATCGACCTGCCCGGCTTCGGGCACAGCGCGCCGGCCCGCAGCTACACGGTCGCGGCCATGGCCGACCGGGTGGTGCGCTGGATCGAGGTCTCCGGGCGCGGGCCGGTGCACCTGTTCGGCAACTCGCTCGGCGGCGCCATCGTCACCCGCGTCGCCGCGCTGCGCCCGGACCTGGTGCGTACCCTCGTGCTGATCTCGCCCGCACTGCCGTTCCTCGATCCGCGCCGCTCGGTACAGGGCCGGCTGGTACCGCTGGTGCTGCTGCCCGGCGCGGGTCAACTGGCCCGGCGCCGGCTGGCCCTGATCGAGCCGGCCGAGCTGGCCCGGCAGGTGATGACGGTGTGCTTCGGCGACGAGGCGCGGATCCGGCCACACCGGCTCGCCGAGGCCGAAGTGGAGGCCCGGCTGCGGTACGACCTGCCGTGGTACATGGATGCGTATATGCGCAGCCTGCGGGGATTGGTGGGCAGTTTCGTCCGGGCGTACCTTCCCGGCTCCGGTTCGCTGTGGCGACTGGCCGGCCGGATCACCGCACCGACACTGGTCATTGCCGGCGAACGTGACAAGTTGGTCGACCCGCGGGTCGCCACCCAGGTCGCGGGGCTGATTTCGGACGCCCGGCTGTTTATGCTTCCCGACGTGGGGCACGTTGCGCAGCTGGAAGTACCCGAGTTGACCGCGCGCGCCGTACTCGCCCTGTTGGACGAGGCCGGCGCGGCGGTACCGAGTGCGCGGTAGATCCACCCTCTTCCTCCTCGCAGCGATCGCCGTACTGCTCGGCGCGGGTACCGTCGCCATCGGACTGACCACCGGCGGCTCCACGGCGGCCGCCGCCTGGTACCCCGGCCCCGCGTCACCGAGCCCCAGCGCTTCGCCGAGTGCGAGTCCCAGCCCGAGTGCCAGTCCCAGTGCCATACCGGCCGATGTCGAGGAGATCCCAGCGAGCTTCCCGCACTCCGGGCCGGGTACCTGGCGGTACGCCACGACAACCGGGTCGGTACTGGGCAGCGGCGGTACCGTACGCACTTTCCGGCTGGCGGTGGAGAGCAACGTCGGCACCATCGACCTCGACTCGGTGGCCGCGAAGGTCGACGCGACGCTGGGTGACGGGCGCAGCTGGATCGCCTCCGGGAACGTGCGCTTCCAGCGGGTGGCCGGTACCGCGCCGGCGACCTTTACCATCTACCTGGCCACCGCGCAGACGACCAAGTCCATGTGCCTGTCGGGTGGGGTGACCGGGACGGGGACCTACACCTCCTGCCGGTACACCTCGCATGTGGTGTTGAACCTGGATCGCTGGTACCTCTCCGTACACCACTACAGCGACCTCTCGGTACCGCTGGACACCTACCGCACGTACATGATCAATCACGAGGTCGGCCACGAGGTCGGGCATGGCCACGAACGCTGTCCCGGCAACGGCAAGCCGGCTCCCGTGATGGAGCAGCAGACCCTCGGCCTGCACGGCTGTACCCCCAACCCGTGGCCGTACGTCGACGGCAAGCTCTACCAGGGACCGCCGGGGCATTACTGACAGCACCCGGTACTCGCTAGGCTGACCCGCGATGCCGACCGTCCCGCCCCGCCGGGGTACCCCCGACTCGTCCCCGCCGCCGCGCGCGCGGCCGGGCCGGACGGAGCGCTGGGACGAACCCGCCGACGCCGCGCCCAACTGGGGCTGGGCTTCGCCGGCTCCGGACGATCAGCCCGCGCGCAGCTACCCGCCCGGCTACCGGGAGGAGCAGCGCGCCCGCGGCGAACGCCTCGACCCCGACGACCGGGGCCCCGACGACTGGGGCCCCGACGACTGGGGCCCCGAGCGGGATGCCTGGGGTGTCCCGCGTTCGCGCGGCGCCCAACTCGACCCGGACGACCGGGATCGCGCCCGGTCCCGCGGCGACCGCGTGGACCCGGCCGACTGGCGGGACCGCCCACCGCGCAGCGGACGCTCCGGCTCAACCGACGGCCGTGGCCGACCCTCGCCATTCGGCCCAGACTCAACCGACGGCCGTGGCCGACCCTCAGCATTCGGCCCAGACTCAACCGACGGCCTTGGCCGGCCCTCAGCATTCGGCCCTGACTCAACCGACGGCCGCAGGCGATCCGCCGGCTCCGGATCCACCGACGGCCGTGGCCGACCGGCACCGCTCGCGGACAACACCGACGGCCGTGGCCGCCCCGCGCCGCTGGCTCCGGACTCCACCGATGGTCGTGGCTGGACCGCCGGCCCTCGCTCCGGATCGACCGACGGCCGTGGCCGACGATCGCCATTCGGCTCAGACTCCACCGACGGGCGCGGCCGACCCGCGCCGCCCAGCTCAGACTGGACTGATGGCCGCGCCCGCCCCGCGTCGCCCAGCTCAGACTGGCCCGATGGCCGCGCCCGACCCGCGCCGCCCAGCTCCGGCCCACCCACGGGTCGGGTCTCCACCGGCTTCCGGTCTGGTTCGACGGATGGCCGCGGTAGCCGCCCCGGCTTTGAGGCTGGTTCGACCGATGGTCGGGGCGCCACCGGCTTCGAGTCTGGTTCGACGGATGGCCGCGGCACTCGCTCCGGCTTCGGGACTGGCCCGGCCGATGGTCGGGGCGGCACCGGGTTCCGGTCCGGCTCGACCGATGGTCGCGGACGAATCGACCGTCCAGACTCGACCGATGGTCGCGGAGCGAGTCGACCGGCCGGATTCGACCGACGGTCGCGGGCGAGCCGCCGCCTTCGGGTACCCCGCGCCGGACGGTCAGGCGGAGCGTTTCCGTACCGGTGGAACCGACGAGCGGCGTCGAGCGGCGGCCTTCGGTGAGAGCGGGACCGACGGCCGGGGCCGGCTCGGCGGCGTGGGCCCGACAGACGGTCGCGGGCACCGGGCGGCAGCCGGCTGGTCGGATCGGGAGAGCGGTACGGATCCGGGCCGCCGGGTCGGGTACCCGGCGGGTGACCGGCGGACCGACACCGACGGTGGGCACCGTCGGGCGGCCGGCGACCGGGCCCGGTCCGAGGGGCGGCCGGCGGCGATGGGCCCGCGCGGCGCGGCGCCGCCGAACGGACGGCCGCCGGATCCCCGCGCAAGCGATCCCCGGCTGCTGGAGGCGCGCAGCCAGGCCTTCTCCCAACAGCGACGACACAAACGAAACGTGGGGGTACTCGTCGGCCTGCTCGTGTTGATCGTGGGCGTGGCCGCTGGTGTGGCCGTGGTACGCGGCTGGTTGCCGGGGGACACGGCGAAGCCGGTGGTCGGCGCTGGACTGGCTGCCGGACTGGGCTCGGTGCAGCCCGGTGCGTCGGGCAGCGGGTCACCGGCGCCGAGTGCCGCCCCGAGCCCGGGCGGGAGTACGCAGCCGGCCGCGAACGTACCGGACAAGGGTGCCGGCACCTTCGCCTTCGCCACCGGTACCGGAGCGGTACTGGGCAGTGCCGGCAACGTCCGCCGGTACCGGGTGGCGGTGGAGAACGGGGCGGGCGTGGACGTGAAAGCCTTCGCCGCGCAGGTGGACAGCATCCTCGGCGACGCCAAAGGCTGGACGGCCGGTGGCACGGTACGGCTGCAGCGGGTACCCCAGAATTCCGCCAACGAAGTCACCATCTACCTGGCCACCCCGGCGACCACCGACGCGATCTGTGTGACCGGTGGCCTGCACGTCCAGAAGTTCCTCTCCTGCCGGCTGCCCGGACAGATCGTGATCAACCTGGCCCGCTGGCTGACCGCGGTCCCCGACTACGGCGCGCCGTTGGCCAGCTATCAGCAGTTCGCGCTCAACCACGAGGTCGGCCGGGACCTCGGCTACCCGAACCAGGCCTGCCCGGGCGCCGGCCAGCCCGCGCCCGTGATGGAGCAGCAGTCGCTGGGCCTGGACGGCTGCGTCGCGAACCCCTGGCCGTACCTGTCCGGCAGCCTCTACCAGGGCCGCCCGCTGCCCTGACCGATCGCTCGCCAGGATGCTGGAACGGGCGGGCGGTTTATTCCGGCATCCCACAGGACGGGCCGGTGTCTCACGTCACGACACATCCGGCCGCAGACGAGCAACAATGGTCCCGAGATTCGTCCCCAGGAGGCCATCCGTGTCGCTGCCGCCGCTCGTCGAGCCCGCTGCCAGCCTCAGCATCGACGAAGTACGCCGCTACAGCCGTCACCTGATCATCCCGGACGTCGCGATGGACGGGCAGAAGCGGCTGAAGAACGCCAAGGTGCTGTGTGTCGGCGCCGGTGGCCTCGGTTCGCCCGCGCTGATGTACCTCGCCGCGGCCGGGGTCGGCACGCTCGGCATCGTCGAGTTCGACACGGTCGACGAGTCCAACCTGCAGCGCCAGATCATCCACGGGCAGTCCGACATCGGCCGGCTCAAGTCGGAGTCGGCGCGGGACTCGGTCAAGGAGATCAACCCGTACGTCAACGTGGTGATCCACAACGAGGCGCTGAACAACGACAACGTCTTCGGCATCTTCGAGCAGTACGACCTGATCGTCGACGGTACCGACAACTTCGCCACCCGGTACCTGGTCAACGACGCCGCCGTACTGCTCGGCAAGCCGTACGTGTGGGGCTCGATCTACCGCTTCGACGGCCAGGCCAGTGTGTTCTGGGCCGAGCACGGCCCCTGCTACCGCTGCCTCTACCCGGAGCCGCCGCCCCCCGGCATGGTGCCGTCCTGCGCCGAGGGCGGCGTACTGGGCGTGCTCTGCGGGAGCATCGGCTCGATCCAGGTCACCGAGGCGATCAAGCTGCTCACCGGCATCGGCGAGCCGCTCGTCGGTGGGCTGATGGTCTACGACGCCCTGGAGATGTCGTACCGCAAGATCAAGGTACGCAAGGACCCGAACTGCGCGATCTGCGGCGAGCACCCGACGATCACCGGGCTGATCGACTACGACGACTTCTGTGGCTCGGTCTCCGACGAGGCGGCCGAGGCGGCTGCCGGCTCGACGATCACCACAGGTGAGCTGAAGGAGTGGCTCGACGCCGGGAAGTCGGTGGAGCTGATCGACGTGCGGGAGCCGGCCGAGTTCGAGATCGTGTCGATCCCGGGCGCGCGGCTGGTACCCAAGGGCGACATCCTCTCCGGACAGGCACTCGCCACGCTGCCCCAGGACCGGCAGATCGTGCTGTACTGCAAGACCGGCATCCGGTCGGCCGAGGCACTCGCCGCGGTGAAGTCGGCCGGGTTCAAGGACGCGGTACACGTCCAAGGTGGGGTGGTTTCATGGGTACGCAACGTCGACCCGTCGCTGCCCATCTACTGACCTGCCAATCTACTGACCGGTCACATTCGTTGACCGGTCGTAGGAAACCGAGTCTGGACTAGCTGGGTAGCCTGCATACATGGTCGACATCGACGCCGCGATCGGTTTCGTGGTGGCCCGGGGGGACAGTGTGGACCGGGCGCGCCTGTCCTGGCTGCGCTCCGGCCACGCCCCCGCCCCCGAAGTGGTGGACAAGGCAGAGCTGGGTCAGACGGCGGGTGGTGGCTGGCCGGCGTTCTGGGCCGGTGACGTGGCGTCCATCGACGCCACCTGCTTCCGCCTCGCCGAACTCGACGACCTGGACGCGCTGGGCCGCCCGGCCGCCCGCCGGGCGCTCGCCTGGCTGGCCAGCCGGCAGCGACCGGACGGTACCTGGGAGGAGAGCCGGGCACTCGCCGACTTCGCGCCACCATGGGCGATGCCGGGGGACCCGGAGGCCTGCCTGTACCTCACCGTCAACGCCGCGTTCACGCTGCTCATCGGCGGCTCGGCCGAGTCCGCGCCGGCGATTGACACAAGCACGTCCGCGGAGGTGGTCGGCCGGGCCACCCAGGCGTTCCGGGCCACCGTGCGGGAGAACGGGACCTGGCCGTCCTACCTGGCTGCCGGGTGGCTGGGCGCCGCCCTGCTCTACCAGGCCGGCTGGTACTACGAGGCGGCGCAGATCCAGGTGGTACTGGGTGAGCGGGTACCCGACATGACCCCGGCCGACGTCGCCTGGATGGCCTCCACCCTGCGCCGGGTCGGCATGTCCGCCGACGACTGGCTGCTGGTGGCGGCCCGCAAGCGGCTCACCGAGACCCAGCGCACCGACGGCGGCTGGCCCAGTGACGACGGTCCCACCTTCGACGTGCACTCCACCCTGGCCGCGATCCGCGCCGTCCGGTAGCTCGGCTCAGCTAGCCTCCCGGTCCGGTCGGATCAGCCGGCTGCGATGAGGAACGGCGGGGCCGGATCGGCCGGCTGCCATGAGTTCGGCCGGCCCGGATGAGCCGGCTGCCGTGAGGTCCGGCCGGCCCGGATGAGCCGGCTGCCGTGAGGAACCGCAGAGCGGGATCAGCCGGCGGCCGTGAGGAACGGTAGGGCGGTGGCGGCGAACGCCTCCGGCGCCAGGCTGTGGATGCGGTGCCCGACCGGTACGGTCGTGAAGCTCCCCGCGGGCAGCGCCTCGGCGAGTTCGGCCAGCCGCTGCGGCGACACGTGGCTGCGCGGACCGCCGGAGATCACCAGGGCCGGCGCCGGTACCTTGCCGAGCGCCTCCCACCATGCGCTGTCCGGGACCCGGAGTTGGCGGATCGCGGAGAGCAGGGCGCGCCGGTCGTACCTGCGCCGGCCGCCGGCGAGCAGGCTGAGCCCGAGGGCGGCGGTACGCAGCGGCGAGAAACTCGGTGCGGCGGCGGCGCTCCGGGGTGGGGGAGCCGGGTCCTCCAGGAGCAGCCGGGTCACCTGCGCCGGTCGGGCCTGCGCCACCAGGCTCGCCACGTACCCGCCGAGCGAGTGCCCGACGAGGGTGAAGTCGCCCAACTCCAGCGCATCCAGCAGTACCAGAACGTCGTCGCGGTAGCCCGCCAGCGGGTACCGCCGGGATCGTCCGCTCGCCCCGTGACCGCGCAGGTCGGGCGCGATCACCCGCAGCCCCGCCTCGCGCAGCGCCGGGGTGAACCGGTCCCAGGTCGCCGACGTGCTCCCACCGCCGTGCAGCAGGACCGCCACCGGCGCGCCCACCTCGCCTGAGTCGCGATAGGCGATGGTCACGTCCCCGATCCGTACGCTGAGCACCCGCCTTTCTAGCACGAGCGGCGCGGCAAGCGGTCAGCGCCAGTCGGAGAGCGCGGTGAGCGGACCCGGCGGCTCGATGGTCAGGTCACCGCCGTCGGTACGCCCCATCAGCCACGCTGCGAGCGCGGCCGCCGGGCCGCTGATCACCGGCGACGCCGCGCCGTCGTGCACGACCGTGCCGGTGCCGGTCTCGACCAGCCGCGCGGCCAGCCCGGTGCGGTCGGCGACGGCCTCCGCGAGCAGCTGCGGCACCAGGTCGGCCGGCCAGTCCACCGGGGTGTACCCCGCCGCCAGGTCCACATGGTGTACCTCGACTTCGCGTACCCGGGTCCACAGCGTGTGTACGGCCGGCCGGCCACTCCCACCGACCGGGGCCGCCCAGTCCTCCGGCGCCATTCCGGAAATGGCTGCGTTGAGCCGATCCACCGTGGCGGCCAGGTCGGCCAACTGGTCGGCGAGTGGCCGTCCGGCGCCCGCCTCGATGTCCGCGTCGCGCTGTTCCTCGCTGGCGTACTTCGGCGTGGGTACCCCGGTGCGTGCCCAGTTGAGCAGGTTGACCGTACCGTCGGCGTTGCGCGCCAGGTGGGTCAGTACGTGACCACGGGTCCAGCCGGTACACAGCGACGGATCGTCCACAGTGGACGGATCCAGCTCGCGTACCGTGGCGAACAACCGTTCCGTCGCCCGGTCGAGTTGGCGGATCAGGGTACCGGGATCATCCAGCGACACGTCGGACATAGCGCCCACCCTATGGGGGATCGGCCCGGGTCGCGCGCCGGGTCAGCGGATCTGGCCCTCGCCGGTCACCACGTATTTGGTGGAGGTCAGCTCGGGCAGCCCCATCGGGCCCCGCGCGTGCAGCTTCTGGGTGGAGATGCCGATCTCCGCGCCGAAGCCGAACTCGGCACCGTCGGTGAACCGGGTGGAGGCGTTGACCAGGACAGCCGCCGCGTCCACGGTCGCCACGAAGCGCCGGGCGGCCGGCTGCGAGTTGGTGATGATCGCCTCGGAGTGGCCCGACGAGTACCGGCGGATGTGCGCCACCGCCTCGTCCAGCGAGTCGACGACGGCGGCCGAGATGTCCAGGGACAGGTACTCGGCGGCGTAGTCCTCCTCGGTGGCCGGGACGACCGCCGCGTCGAAGGCGGCGACCGCCGGCGAGCCGTGCACGGTGACCCCGGCCTCCTTCAGCGCCGGCAACGCGAGGGCCAGGAAAGGCTCGGCGACCGCCGCGTGTACCAGCAGCGACTCGGCCGCGTTGCACACCGAGGGGCGGGAAGTCTTGGCGTTCAACAGGATCCGCAGTGCCATCCCGAGATCGGCGGCCTCGTCGACGTAGATGTGGCAGTTGCCGACGCCGGTCTCGATGACCGGTACCGTCGACTCCTCCACCACTGTCCGGATCAGCGCCGCCCCGCCGCGCGGGATGAGTACGTCCACCAGCCCGCGTGCCCGCATCAGCTCCTTGACCGACTCGCGGGACGAGGAGTCCAGCAGCTGGATCGCGTCGGCGGGCAGCCCGGCCTTCTCCACCGCCGTCCGCAGGGTCGCCACGATCGCCGCGTTGGAGTGCGCGGCCGACGAGGAGCCCCGCAGCAGTACGGCGTTCCCCGACTTCAGGCAGAGCCCGGCCGCGTCGGCGGTCACGTTGGGGCGTGCCTCGTAGATGATCCCGACGACGCCGAACGGTACCCGCACCTGGCGCAGCTCCAACCCGTTCGGCAGGGTCGAGCCGCGTACCACCTCGCCCACCGGGTCGGGCAGCCCGGCCGCCTGGCGCAGCCCGGTCGCCATGCCCTCGATCCGGGTCGGAGTGAGGGCCAGCCGGTCCTGCTGGGCCGGGGCCATCCCCGCCTCGCGGGCAGCCACCAGATCCCGCTCGTTGGCGGCGATCAGCTCCGGTGCGGCGTCGACCAGCGCGTCCGCCATCGCCAGCAGCGCGGCGTCCTTGACCGCCCGGGTCGCACAGCCCAGCTCGACGGCGGCCTCGCGGGCCCGGCCGGCAGCCTCCAGCACAGCACTCATGCCTGCCAGGGTAGCCAGCCCGACCGCCGGCTCCGAACCGGTTGTCACCCTGTGGAACGCCCCGCCCGTGTCACAGACGGCGGGGCTGTCGCGTCTCGTGGTCGAGAGGCAGACACCGGAATCGGGAAAGGTACATGATCATGAGGGTGTTCGTGGCAGGCGGAACCGGGGTCATCGGGCGGCGGCTGGTACCGCAACTGGTGGCCCGCGGTCACCAGGTGACGGCTACGACGACGAGCGCGGCCAAGCTGGACCTGCTGGCGCGGCTGGGCGCGGCCGGTGTCGTGATGGACGGGCTGGACGCGGTGTCAGTCGGGGAGGCGGTGGCCAAGGCCCGGCCGGACGCGATCGTGCACCAGATGACCGCGATCTCGATGGCGCATGCCGGCAAGCCGGATCTGAAGCACATGGACCGCTGGTTCGCCCCCACCATCCGGCTGCGTACCGAGGGGACCGACCACCTGCTGGCCGCGGCAGAGGCGACCGGCGTACCCCTTGTCGCACAGGGGTACGCCAACTGGAACGGGATCCGCCGGGGCGGCTGGGTGAAGACCGAGGAGGACCCGCTGGACCCGATGACCGGGACGGCGGCGCAGGCGGGGATGGCGGCGCTCGCGCATGTCGAGGACGTGGTCGGCAAGGCCGGCGGCGCGGTGCTGCGGTACGGCGGGCTTTACGGGCCGGGCGCCAGCGACGACCAGGTCGAGTTGGTACGCAAGCGGCAGTTCCCGCTGGTCGGGGGGAGTACCGGGTACAGCTCGTGGGTACACCTCGACGACGCGGCCAGCGCGACCGTACTGGCCGTGGAGCAACAGGCGACTGGCGTGTTCAACATCGTCGATGACGAACCGGCGCCGGCCAGTGAGTGGCTGCCTTACCTGGCAGCGTGCGCGGGGGCGAAGGCACCGATGCGGGTACCCAGGTGGCTGGCCCGGCTGCTGGCCGGCGACGTGGCGGTGACGATGATGACGGAGGGGCGCGGCTTCGCCAACGCCAAGGCCAAGCGGGAACTCGGCTGGCAGCTGCGCTACCCGTCCTGGCGACAAGGCTTCAAAGAAGGCCTCGCGTGACCCGGCCAGAGCGGTGGGCGGGCGGGAGAGGAGGCCGGGCGGCGAACGGTGGGCCGGCGGGAACGGTGGGCCGGCGGGAGAAGAGGCCGCCCTGAGCGATGGGCCGGCGGGAGAGGCGGACCGGCGTGCGCCAGACCGAGAAGGAGGCGGGCGTGACCAGGGCTGAGGAGTTCCAGGAGCTGCGGCCGCTGCTGTTCGCGATCGCCTACCGGATCCTCGGCAGCGTCGGCGAGGCCGAGGACGCGGTGCAGGAGACCTGGCTGCGGTACCAGGCCTCGCCGACCCAGCCAACGTCGACCAAGGCGTTCCTCTCGGCTGTGGTCACCCGGATCTCGATCGATGTACTGCGCTCGGCCCGTTTCCGGCGGGAGGAGTACGTGGGGCAGTGGTTCCCGGAGCCGCTGCTCTCCGACCCGTACGCGGATCCGGAGCGCTCGGCGGAGCTGGCCGACTCGGTGTCGATGGCGGCGTTGTTGCTGCTGGAGCGGCTGACCCCGCTGGAGCGGGCGGTCTTCGTACTGCGGGAGGTGTTCGGGTTCGGCTTTGACGAGGTCGCGGCGGCGGTGGACCGGTCGGAGGCGGCCTGCCGGCAGCTCGCGGTACGGGCGCGGCGGCACATGGACGCGGGCCGGCCACGGTTCGAGGCTGACCGGCGGGAGCGCGAGGAGCTCGCCGGGCGGTTCTTCGACGCCTTCCGGGAGGGCGACGTCGACCGGCTGCGCGAGCTGCTCGCCGCGGACGTTCAGCTGGTCGGCGACAGCGGCGGCAAGGCCCCGCAGTGGGGCGGCGGCATCGGCGGCGCCGAGAAGGTGGCCCGGCTGCTCGCCGCGATCGCCTCGGCGTTCGGCCGGATCGGCGGCCAGGTGCAGCCGCACCAGGTGAACGGCGGGCCGGGGGCGATCTTGCGGGATCGGGACGGCAAGGTACTCAACACCCTGGCACTCGACGTCCTCGACGGACAGGTCCAGACGATCCGCTCAGTGATCAACCCCGACAAGCTCGGTCACCTGGGGCCGGTGGCGGACGCCTGGGCGGTCGTCCGCGAGGCGTACCAGGCCCGCCTGCCCACGGACTGACGTCCCTCGTGCTTCGGGCTAGGGGAGGTCGTGCTTCGGGTTAGGGGAGGTCGTGCTGCGGGTTAGGGGAGTAGGACGAGGTCGTCGCGGTGGACGATCTCCTTCTCGTACCCGGGGCCGAGGGTCGCGGCGAGTTCCGAGGTGGAGTGGCCGAGCAGACCGGGGAGCTCGGCGGCGTCGTAGTTGACCAGGCCACGGGCGATCGGGCGGCCATCGGGGTCGACCAGGTCCACCGGGTCGCCGGCCGCGAACCTGCCGTCCACCCCGGTCACTCCGGCCGGCAGCAGGGAGGCGCCCCGGTCGACCACCGCGCGGACAGCGCCCAGGTCGAGGGTGAGTCGCCCGCGCGGCGAGGTGGCGTGCGCGAGCCAGAAGAGGCGGGCCGCCGGCCGGTTGCGTACCCCCTGGAAGAGCGTGCCCACCTCGTCGCCGCGCAGGGCCGCGGCGGCGAGCGGCGCGGCGGTCAGGATGACCGGAATGCCGGCGCCGGTGGCGATCCGGGCGGCCTCGACCTTGGTGACCATGCCGCCGGTACCAACCCCCGCGCGCCCGGCCCGACCGGTTCTGACGCCGGCCAGGTCGGCGTCAGAGGCGACCAGCTCTACCTTGCGGGAGGCTGGATCGGCGGGATCGCCGGTGTAGAGCGCGTCCACGTCGGAGAGGAGCAGCAGCAGGTCGGCGTGGACCAGGGCGGCCACCAGCGCGGCCAGCCGGTCGTTGTCGCCGAACCGGATCTCCTCGGTGGCGACCGTGTCGTTCTCGTTGACGATGGGTACCGTGCGCAGGTCGAGCAGGCGCCGCAGGGTGCGGTACGCGTTGCGGTAGTGGGCGCGCCGGGTCACGTCGTCGACGGTCAGCAGTACCTGCCCCACCGTGCGCGAGTGCTTCGAGAACGCCTCGGTGTACGCCTGCATCAGCAGCCCCTGGCCGACACTCGCGGCAGCCTGCTGGGTGGCCAGGTCCCGTGGCCGGCGGGTCAGCCCGAGCGGCGCCAGTCCGGCGGCGATCGCCCCCGACGAGACGAGTACCACCTCGGCGGCGCAGCCGGCCACCGCGTCCACCAGGGCATCCACCCGGTCGCGGTCGAGCCCGCCGCCGGCCGTGGTCAGCGAGGACGAACCCACCTTGACGACGAGCCGTTTCGCACTGCTTACCTCGGGACGCACGCCCCCATTGTGCTGGGCTGTCGCGCTGTCGTACGGCCGTGATCCCATATCTTGGTGGCCGCGAGCAACACTGACCCCGATGACTACGCCGAAGCGGTACTCGACCTGGTGGAGCGGATCCCCGCCGGGCGGGTGCTGACCTACGGGGCGATCGCCGACTGGCTGGGGCGCGGCGGGCCGCGACAGGTCGGTGCGGTGATGAGCCGCTACGGCGGGGGAGTCCCGTGGCACCGGGTGGTCAACGCCACCGGCCGGGTGGTACCGGGGCACGAGCGGGAGGCGCTGTCCCGGCTGCGCGCCGAGGGGACCGCCCTGCGCGGCGAACGGGTGGATCTCCGGCAGGCCCTGTGGCTGCCTGCCGAGCCCGGCTAGAGTGCCAGCTCATGACCACCCCACCCGCTGCTGAGCTGCCCACCGGCGTACGGGTCGGCTACTCGCTGGGGTCGCTGGTGACCGGGGCGTTCGGGACGGTACCCGGGCTGCTGCTGCTGCCCTACCTGACCGACTCGCTGGGCGTGGCGGCCGGCGTGGGTGGGCTGCTGGTACTCCTGCCGAAGGCGTGGGACGTACTGGTCAACCCGGTCGCCGGGCGCATCTCCGACCGTACGGTCAGCCGCCTCGGCCCGCGCCGCCCGTACCTGCTCGGTGCCGGGCTCGCCGTCGCCGTACTCTTCGCCCTGCTCTTCGCCGGCCCGTTCGGCACGTCGGGCGCGGCACCCGTCTACGTGACCGTGCTGTTCCTGTTGACCGCCACGGCGTACGCGTTCTTCCAGGTGCCGTACGTGGCCATGCCGGCCGAGATGACCGACGGGTACGCCGAGCGGACGCGGCTGATGACCTGGCGGGTGGCGGTCCTGGCACTGGCCATCCTGATCTCCGGTGGACTCGCCCCGATCGTGGTCAACGCGGGCGGCAAAGGCATTCCGGGGCACCGCTGGATGGGGCTCTTCGTCGCGCTGCTGATCGTGGCCGGCACGCTGGGTACCTTCCTGGGGACCCGGCGCGCCCCGATCGGCACGCTGACCGAGAGCGAACCGTCGCTGCGTACCCAGCTCGGCGTGGCCCGTCGCAACCGCCCGTTCGTACTGCTGCTGAGCTGCTTCGTCATCCAGGCGGCCGGGATCGCCACCATGCTGGCCGGCGTCAACTACTTCGCCGAGCAGGTACTGCACTCCGAGGCGGCCAAGACGCTGCTGTTCGTGTGTTTCGTGGCGCCCGCGCTGCTGGTGATGCCGGTGTGGACCCGGGTCGGTACGCGCCTGGGCAAGCTGCGCGGGTACGTCCTCGCCTCGCTGCTCTTCGCACTCGGCGCGGTACTGCTGGCGATCCTGCACGTACCGGTGGCCGCGTACCTGTTCACCGCGCTCATCGGCGCCGGGTACGCCGGCCAGCAGGTCTTCGGGCTCGCCATGCTCCCCGACTGCGTCGCCTACGACGCGGCCCGCACCGGCCGCCGCCAGGCCGGCGTCTTCACCGGCCTGTGGACCGCCGGCGAGACGTTCGGACTGGCGCTCGGCCCCGGCCTCCTCGGCCTGATGCTCCAGCTCTTCGGCTACGTCTCGTCCGATTCGGGCACCGCGCACGCGCAGACCGGCACCGCCCGACTCGGCATCGTGCTGGCCTTCACCGTCCTGCCCGCGGTCGTGGTGGCCGGCGCGCTGCTCCTGCTCCGCGGCTACGACCTGACCGCCGAACGCCTCGCCGCCGCCTCGGCCGCCGCGCCAACCCCGCCCGCCGAGCCAGCGCCAGCGGCCTAGCTCGCGTCGCGGGGATCTTGCACTTGGCGGGCCTATCGGATGCGGCGTAGGGCCGCTGAGCGCAAGATCCATAAGGCATGGCCGCCGCCGGGCGCACGGCGGGCGGTTAGGGTCGAGCGCATGATCGACGCATTGCCGGACGACGGGGTACCGGCCGAGCAGGTCCTCGCCGAGCTGCGCGAACTGCGCGCCGCCGACCTGCCCACGCACGGCGGCCAACTCTTCGCCTACGTGTACGACCCGGCCGTCCCCGGCCTCGACGAGCTGGCGATGACCGCGTACGCCGGCTCGGCGAGCGTGAACGGGCTCGACCCGACCGCCTTCCCGTCCCTGCTCGCGACCGAGAACGCGCTGGTGGCAGCGGCGGCCAAGCTGCTCGGCGGCGACGCGCGCACGGTCGGCAACGTGACCAGTGGGGGTACCGAGTCGCTGATCCTCGCGGTGAAGGCGGCCCGTGACTCGCGCCCCGAGGTCACCGTGCCCCGGCTGGTGATCCCGGCCAGCGCGCACGCCGCCTTCGCCAAGGCCGCCGCGTACCTGCGGGTGGCCCTCGACATCGTCCCGGTCGACCCGGTCACGCTGCGCCCCTCGGTCGCCGGCATGGCCCAGGCACTCGGCCCGGACACGGTACTGGTCGCGGTCTCCGCCCCGTCGTACGCGCACGGCGTGGTCGACCCGGTCGTCGGGGTGGCCGCCGTCGCCGCCGAGCGGGGGGTACGGTGCCACGTCGACGCGTGCTTCGGCGGCTGGATCCTGCCCTACCTGCGCCGGCTCGGTGTTGCCGTACCCGAGTTCGGGCTGGACCTGCCCGGCGTCACCAGCCTCTCGGTCGACCTGCACAAGTACGCGTACGCGCCCAAGGGCGTCTCGGTGCTGCTGCACAAGGACGCCGGGTACCGCCGCCCGCAGTACTTCGCGTGGGCGGACTGGCCGGGGTACACGATGGTGAACCCGGTGATCTCCTCCACCCGGTCGGGCGGCCCGATCGCCGCTGCCTTCGCGACCCTGCGCCACCTCGGCGACGCCGGCTACCTGGCGCTGGCCGGGCAGACCTGGTCGGCTGTCACCGCGCTGGCGACCGCCGTGTCCACAGTGGACGGTCTGGAGCTGTTGGTACAGCCGGCTTCCAGCGTGGTGTGCTTCGTGAGTACCGACCCGGGGCTGGACCTGTTCGTACTCGCCGACGAGCTGGCGGTACGCGGCTGGCACGTGCAGCCGCAGCACGGGTACCGCGAGATTCCGGCCAGCATCCACCTGTCGGTGACCGCCTCCGTCGCGCCCCGGGCAGCCGATTTCGGCACTGTCCTTTTGGAGGCGGCGGAGGCCGCACGCGCCGCCGGGCCGGTCGCGCTGCCGCCCGAGGTACTCGCGATGGCCGCGCACCTCGCGCCCGACGACCTCACCCCGGAGTTCGTCGCCGGCCTGGCGCAGCAGTTCGGTCTGGGCGAGCCCGGCGCCGGGCCGCCCCGGATGGCCGCGGTGAACACCATCCTGGCCGCCGCCCCACCCGCCCTCCGCGAGCGCCTGCTGGTCGAGTTCCTCAGCCTGCTGCAGTCGCCGTAGCCGTTGGCCCGGCCGGCGATGTTCCGGCGGGCAGGGCAGTACGCTGCGAGGCATGGCGGAAGTGCCCGGCGTACTGGGGGATCCGATCCGGTTCGTCCTCAACTGGGGGCGGCGCTACTCGCTGTGGGTCTTCAACTTCGGGCTGGCCTGCTGCGCGATCGAGTTCATCGCCAGCTCCATGGGGCGGCACGACTTCATCCGGCTGGGCGTCATCCCGTTCGCGCACGGGCCGCGCCAGGCCGACCTGATGGTGGTCAGCGGGACCGTCACCGACAAGATGGCGCCGGCGATCAAGCGGCTCTACGACCAGATGCCCGAGCCCAAGTACGTGATCTCCTTCGGCGCCTGCTCCAACTGTGGCGGCCCGTACTGGGACTCGTACTCGGTGACCAAGGGCGTTGACCAGCTCATCCCGGTGGACGTCTACGTCCCGGGCTGCCCACCGCGCCCGGAGGCGCTGCTGCACGGCATCCTGCGCCTGCAGGAGAAGATCGCCCGCGAGGACTCGGGACTGGGTGGCGTCGCCCGCCCCGATCCGGTACTGGAGGCGCGGGCGGAGCGAGCTGCGCTGGCTGCGCCGCCGGTACGCCCGCCAACCGGCGCTGTGCCGGCCGGTGTCACGTGGCACCACGAACCGGCTCCGCCACAGGCGGCCGACGTCGACGAGCACGGCCGGCTGCCGGTTGGCGAGGTCTCGTTCGGGCTGGCTGGCGCGGGTTCGCCGTACGGTGACGACGATGCGTACCCGCTGCCGCCGGAGCGCCTGGACTACCAGCACCCCAACCCGGACGACCAGAGCTAGGTCCAGGCGAGGTCAGGGCGGGTTAGTACCCGGTCGGCGGAGACAGACCGCAGAGCGGTTGGGGAGGGGTCGCCGCCGACCGTGTACGCCGGGGCTGAGTGTATCTGAGCGGCTACCTTGCGTACACCCTCGTCTTACCTACCGTTGACTGACAGCTACCCAAAGTGGCGTGTCAGGATCATGGGCGTGCGCCGAGCCCAACTCCTCACCGTCGCCGCCCTCGTGGTCGCGGTGGCCGCGATCTCCACCTCCGGCCCGCTGATCGCGTACGCGGCCGCCTCCGGGCTGGCGATCGCCTTCTGGCGCAACGCTTTCGCGGTGGTGGCCGTGGTACCCGCGGCAGCCGGTACCCGGCGCGGGGAGCTGCGCGGGATGAGCCGGCGCACGCTCCTGGTCTGCGTACTCGCCGGCGTCTCGCTGGCCGCGCACTTCGGCACCTGGGTACCGAGCGTGAAGCTCACCGCCGTCGCCACCGCCACCGCGCTGACCGCCACCCAGCCGGTGTGGCAGGGGCTGATCGCGCTCGGCCAGGGGCGCCGGCTGCCGACACAGGTCTGGGTCGGCATCGGGCTCGCCGTGGCCGGAGCGGCGCTGGCCAGCGGCTTCGACCTGGCCGCCTCGCCGCGGGCGTTCGCCGGTGACGTCCTCGCCGTGATCGGCGGCATCTGCGCCGCGATCTACACGGCCTTCGGCGAGCGGGCCCGTACCGAGCTCACCACCACCAGCTACACCGCCATCTGCTACACCGTCTGCGCTGCGCTGCTACTGGTCGTGTGCCTGCTCGCGGGGGTACGGCTGCATCACTTCAACGCCACCACCTGGCTCGCCATCCTGGCCATGACGCTCGGGCCGCAGCTGCTCGGGCACTCCATGTTCAGCTACGCCATGCAGCACATCAGCGCGACAACGGTGGCGGTACTGATCCTGCTGGAGGTACCCGGGGCGGCGTTGATCAGCTGGCTGTGGCTGCACCAGACGCCGCCGGTACGCCAGTGGCCCGGCCTGGCCGTACTGGTCGTCGGGGTGGTCGTGGTCGTGCTCGGCAGCCGCCGCCTACTCAACCCCGTCGGTCGCGCTCCCGTGGAGGCCTCAGCCAGCTGACGTGGGCCGGGGCGCGCCCGGCCAGCTGACGCTCAGGTCAGGCCGACGGCCGCTTCGCTGGCGGTCCAGAGGGCAGCCGCGCGGGCCGGGTCGGTGGTCGGGGCACTCGGCTTGGCCGGCTTGCGGTCGAAGTAGTACCCGCCGTTGGTCAGCGACCCGGTCGGCTCGGTGGCCAGCCAGAGCAGCGTGTCCGCGCCCTTCTCCGGGCTGCGCAGGAAGAACGCGAGCTTGTAGAAGGTGCCGATCATCTTGCTGTCCCGGCCGAACCGGGTCCGCACCACACCCGGGTGGTACGCCGTCGAGAAGATCTCCGGCCAGCGTCGGGCCGCCTCGGCGGCGAACATGATGTTCGCCTGCTTGCTGCCGCCGTAGATGTTGAAGGCCTTGTAGGGCAACTTGTCGCTGTCCAGGTCGGCCGGGTCGAGCTGGCCGGCGGTGTGCGCGGCCGACGCGGTGTTGACCACCCGGCCGCCGGCCAGCCGGTCGCGCAGCAGGTTGGTGAGCAGGAACGGCGAGAGGTGGTTGGCCTGGATGGTCAGTTCGTGACCGTCCACGGTGGTCACCCGGCTCGGCACCACGATGCCCGCGTTGTTGGCCAACAGATCAATCCGGGGGTACCGGCCGGAAAGCTGCTCAGCCAGCTTCCGTACCTGCGCGAAGTCGGCGAAGTCGGCGCGGAACTGCTCGACCGTACTGCCTGGGGCGGCTGCCGCCCGTACCGTGGAGAGAGCGTCGTCCAGGCGGCGCTGATCCCGCCCCACCAGGGCGATCTGCCCGCCGCGCCGGGCCAGGGCCACCGCCGCAGCCAGCCCGATTCCGGAGTTGGCGCCGGTTACCACCGCTGTGTAGTCGGATGCGGTGAATTCGTTCACAGACTCGTTCTCGTCGGCCACGGCGCGAGGTTACCGTACCCCGCAATAGCACACGGTCCGCCGCCAACCATCCCTCAGGAGACGCCCATGGGTACCGCCGGCCACCCCCGCCGCTCCTGCCTCGCCGTCCCCGGCTCCAGTGGCAAGATGCTGGACAAGGCGCAGGGGCTGCCGGCCGACATGGTCTTCCTGGACCTGGAGGACGCGGTCGCGCCGCTGGCCAAGCCGGCCGCCCGCAAGAACATCGTGAGCGCGCTTACCACGGGAGACTGGACCGGCAAGGCCCGGGTGGTACGCGTCAACGACCTCACCACCCAGTGGACGTACCAGGACGTGGTGGAGATCGTGGAGGGCGCCGGCGAGCACCTCGACGCGATCATGCTGCCCAAGGTGCAGGAGCCGGCGCACGTCCAGTGGCTCGACCTCACCCTCACCCAGATCGAGAAGGCGGTCGGCCTGCCGGTCGGCGGGATCGGCATCGAGGCGCAGATCGAGAACGCCAAGGGCCTGGTCAACGTGGACGCCATCGCCGGCTCGTCGGCCCGGCTGGAGACGATCATCTTCGGGCCGGCCGACTTCATGGCCTCGATCAACATGAAGTCACTGGTGGTCGGCGCCCTGATCCCGGAGTACCCGGGGGACCCGTTCCACTACATCCTGATGCGCATCCTGATGGCTGCCCGCACCTACGACCTGCAGGCCATCGACGGCCCGTTCCTGCAGATCCGGGACGTGGACGCGTTCCGCGAGGTGGCCCTGCGCGCGGCTGCGCTCGGCTTCGACGGCAAGTGGGTACTGCACCCCGGGCAGATCGACGCCGCCAACGAGGTGTTCTCGCCCGCCCAAGCCGACTACGACCACGCCGAGTTGATCCTCGACGCGTACGACCACGCGACTTCGGAGCGCGGCGGCCGGCTCGGCGCGGTGATGCTCGGCGACGAGATGATCGACGAGGCGTCCCGCAAGATGGCGCTGGTGATCGCCGCGAAGGGCCGGGCGGCCGGGCTGGCGCGGACGACGAGCTTCACGCCGCCAGCCTGAGCTGACTTCGCCGGCGGGGTCGTGGTCGCCTCCAAACCCGACTCCCCGCCGGCGGTAAGTGTGCTGCGGTCAGCCGCCGAGGACCAGGCGGATGACGTCGCCGTAGTTGTTCGAGGAGGTCGACGCGGCGCCGAACAGGATCACGGCAAAGATGATGTAGAAGGCGCAGAGCAGTACCCAGATGCCGGTGTGGATGTAGCCGACGATCATGCCGGCCAGGGCCAGTCCGTCACCCTGCTCGCCGCGCTCCTTGCACTGCTTGCGACCGATGTGGCCGAAGACGATGCCCAGCGGAGGGAAGACGAACGCGAACACCAGCGCCAGGATGGCCATCGTGTTGGTGGGTGCGGGCGGAGCGATGACCATGGGACCCATGTACGGCGCCGGTACCTGTCCGGGCACCCCGGTTACCGGGTAGCTCGGGCCGCCCGAGTAGGGCTGGTTGTACGCCGGGTCGTACCCCGGCTGGGGGCCGTAGCCGGGGGGCAGTTGCTGCCCGTAACCGGGGGGCGGCTGCTGCCCGTATTCGGGCGGTGGCTGTTGCCCGTATTCGGGTTGTGGCTGCTGTTGCCCGTACCCGGACTGGTACGGGTCCTGGTAGCTCATGGACGTTCCTTCCCTCAGGTGCCGCTGAGGGTACCGCACCGGCGCCCGTGAGTGTTTTCACAAGAACAGCCGGCTGTTACCGGCTGTTCGGGCAGCTCCGACCACGGAATACTCGCCTTAATTACCGCTCAGTAAGCCTGGAGGCATCGATGCCCCGACTGGCCCGGACGCCTGGTCTCTCCGACGAACAGCGCGCCATCCTGGAGACCGTCCGGGCGTTCGTGGACAAGGAGATCATCCCGCACGCCCAGGCGCTGGAGCACGCCGACACCTACCCGGCCGACATCGTCGCGGGCATGCGTGAACTGGGCCTGTTCGGGTTGACCATCGACGAGGAGTACGGCGGCCTCGGCGAGTCCCTGCTCACGTACGCCCTCGTGGTCGAGGAGCTGTCCCGGGGCTGGATGTCCATCTCCGGCATCGTGAACACCCACTTCATCGTGGCCTACCTGGTCACCCAGCACGGGACGGCTGAGCAGAAGCAGCGCCTGCTACCCCGCATGGCCACCGGCGAAGTCCGGGGCGCCTTCTCCATGTCCGAGCCGGGCTGTGGCTCCGACGTGTCAGCGATCCGCTCGAAGGCGGTACCGCGTGGCGACGGCTATGTCCTCAATGGACAGAAGATGTGGCTCACCAACGGCGGGTACTCATCCGTCGTGGCGACGCTCGTCAAGACGGAGCTCGGCGCAGAATCGGTCTACGGCAACATGAGCACGTTCCTGCTGGAGAAGGAGCCCGGCTTCGGCGAGACAGCGCCCGGACTCACCATCCCAGGCAAGATCGAGAAGATGGGGTACAAGGGGGTCGAGACCACCGAGATGATCCTCGACGACCACGCTGTCGGGGCGGCGGCGCTACTCGGCGGCGTCCCCGGCAAGGGCTTCTACCAGATGATGGACGGCATCGAGGTGGGCCGGGTGAACGTGGCCGCCCGCGCCTGCGGCATCTCGCTGCGCGCGTTCGAACTCGCCATCGGGTACGCGCAGCAGCGGCACACCTTCGGCCAGCCGCTCTACCAGCACCAGGCCATCGCGTTCAAGCTCGCCGAGATGGCCACCAAGATCGAGGCCGCGCACGCGCTCGTGGTCAACGCCGCCCGGCTGAAGGACTCCGGGCAGCGCAACGATGTCGAGGCGGGGATGGCCAAGCTGCTGGCCTCCGAGTACTGCGTCGAAGTGGTACAGGAGGCGTTCCGCATCCACGGCGGCTACGGCTACTCCAAGGAGTACGAGATCGAGCGGCTGATGCGGGAGGCGCCGTTCCTGTTGATCGGCGAGGGTACCTCGGAGATCCAGAAGACGATCATCTCCCGCGGCCTGCTGCGCGAGTACCGGGCCTAGTCGTCATCGTCGCGGCGACGGCGGCGGGAGCGCCGGGCCTTGGGCACCGCGTAGACCACATCCAGCTGCTGGCGGCTGTAGCGGCGCCAGTTGCGCTTCGGGCCGGTCTCGGCGTAGATCAGTCCGAGTACGACACCGAATACCGCGAACGCCGCCAGGCTGACCAGCTCCGTGTCGATCGCGAAGTACCGCCCGCTGGTGGCCACCGGTACCGCCACCAGCCGGATCACGACCCACAGCAGCGCACCGAAGACGATGCCGACGCCGATCGCCGGTACCGTCCCGGCCACCACCCGACCGAAGAGCACCCCGTACAGCGCACCGGCCACCGCGCAGATGACCACGTGCAGTACCCACGAGGCGGCGATGGTGTGCGCACCGGCCAGCCGGCCCATGTCGTCCAGGTCGCCGAGGGCCCAGAGCGCCAGCCCGAGCAGCACGCCACCGGCGATCCCGCCAACCACACCGGCACCGGCACGGCTGATCACGTTGTGCGGGGCGATGTACCGGTCACTCATGCGCGCTCCAGTCGGCGGGGCGGGTGGGGGCTGGTACACAGTAGACAGCTGTACCAACCACGCACCATCCGACGTTCAGTGCACTGTCCTCAGTTGGCGGCTGCCGGCAGCGGATGGGCGGCGACCCGCTGCGCCCGCTGCTCGCGGAAGCGCCGCGCCTCCGCCTCGGTACCGATCCCGGCCCGGTACTCCGGCTGCGTGATGTACTCGACGATCGCGTCCGCCAGGTACTTCGGCGCCACCGCCAGACCCCGGTACGGCACGCCGAACAGCTTCCGGGTGCTCCGCCGCCCGCCGGTCACCAGCTCCGGACGCGCGACCGGGAACCAGAGAAACTCCGAACGCAGGTATGCGCCGAGCGGTACGGATGTCCACGGCGTGACGTTGGTACTGAACGCCTCCCACGGCACGACCTGGGTCGCCAGAAGCCCGCGCAGCTCGCACCCGGTCGGGATAGAGCCGGATGTCGGGCCGCCCGAGCATCAGCTATCACCGTCACGTACAGCGCAGCCAGGGCGAAGAGCGCAGCGACGATCCAGGTGCGACGACGGCTGCACCGACAGCCGGTCGCGTAGGCACGCAGCCGGCGGCAAGCCAGAGCGAGCCGCAGAACAACCCGGCATCGCGCCGTGCCGGGACCACGAAGTACGGTGTCGGTCCTGGAGCCACCGCGACGTCCCGGGGTTCCTTGGGGTCATAGGAGCGGCCGCCGCCGTATCCCTGCGCCCGGTCCAGCCAGCGCTTCGAGGGCAGCAGCCACGCATTGAAGAATCAGCGGCACTGGTAGTGGCAAAATACTGCGCAGGCTGCGGTGCTCGACGATCACCACGAACAGCACCAGAGCGGCGCCGAGCGCCAACCCGGCCAGCCCGATCAGGCCGTTGACGACGGCTCGGCGGCGGGGATCGGGCGGGGGCACAACGCGAGAGTATCCGGCTGGTACCAGCCTGAATATCGCCCGAAAGCGCAGGTCGGGCGAGCGCAGAGCCTAGTTGCGGGTGAGGGCGCGGATGGCCCGCTCCACCGCGATGCAGTGGTCTTCGACGTAGTCCAGTCCGGCCGCCTCGGCGATGGCCCGCGACTCCGCCGAGGCGATGCCCTGCTGCAACCAGAGCGCCTTGGCGCCGATGGCGACCGCAGCCCGGGCCACCGGCGGGGTCTGCTCGCTGGGCCGGAACACGTTGACCAGGTCGACCGGGAACGGGATGTCCGCCAGCGTCGGGTAGCACTTCTCGCTGAAGATCGTGTCCGCGTACGGGTTGACCGGGATGATCTGCCAGCCTTTGAGCTTCATCTGCAGCGGTACCGCGTAGGCCGTCTTGCCCTCGTGCCGGGAAGCACCGACGACTGCGATGGTCACCGAGTCGCGCAGGATCTGTTCGGGGGTACGCACCCTTCGACGCTACCTCGTGAACCGGCCTGGGCATCCGGTCTCACAGCAGGGTCAGCTGGACGGGCGGCTCTGCCTTGTCCGGCAACGGAATCAGCCGCGCCTGCCGCGGGCCGGCCGAGCCCACGCCGAAGCGCCGGGCAGCCAGCCGTACCCGCGCGGTGACCTCCCGCTGGTAGGACTCGGGGGAGTAGGCGCCCCGCCCGAACAGTTCCCGGTAGCGGGGTACGAGCTCCGGCCGGCTCGCCGTCAGCCAGCTCAGGTACCACTCGCGGGCGCCGGTGCGCAGGTTCAGTGGTAGCGGCGTCACCGAGATCGCACCAGACTCGGCAATCGCGGCCACCGTCTCCTCGATCGACTCGGTGGAGTCGGAGAGCCCGGGCAGGATCGGCGCCATGAGTACGGCCACGTCGAAGCCGGCGTCGGTGAGCTGCCGGACGGCGTCCAGTCGACGCCGTGGTGACGGGGTACCCGGCTCGGCCGCCCGCCAGACGCCCTCGTCCACGCAGCCCACCGAGACGGCGAGGCTGACCTGGGTCACGCTCGCCGCCTCGAGGAGCAGTGGCAGATCGCGCAGGATCAGCGTGCCCTTGGTGAGGATGGAGAACGGGTTCGCGAAGTCGCGCAGCGCCGCCAGGATCGGTGGCATCAGCCGGTAACGCCCCTCGGCCCGCTGGTAGACATCCACGTTGGTGCCCATGGCGATCGGCTCGCCGGACCAGCGCGGCGCGGCGAGTTCGTGGCGAAGCAGTTCGCCTGCGTTGACCTTGACGACGATCTTGGAGTCGAAGTCGTGTCCCGAGTCGAGGTCGAGATAGGTGTGGGTGTTGCGGGCGAAGCAGTAGGTGCACGCGTGCGAGCAGCCCCGGTAGGGATTGATCGTGCGGCTGAACGGCACCTTCGAGGTGCCGGGCACCTTGTTGATGATCGACTTTGCCCGGATCTCGTAGAACGTCATCCCGGCGAAGCCAGGGGTGTCGAAGGTGCGTACCACCGCGCCGGGAATCACCAACGGCAGTGCCGCCTGCGAAGCGGGAGCGGTGGCGGGGTTGGACGCCAGGGGCGGCGCGAGCGGCAAGGGTGGGGCCGCCCGCGCCGCATCGGCCTCCGGCTCAATCCGTTGACCATCCCAGCGCATGGCGAAGATTAGCACACCTGTACGAGCACGGGTCAACCCGGTTCATCCGACCGAGAGGCGAGACTGGAACCGGCGACGCGAGGACTGGAAGTGTGCAGACGCGAGGACTAGAAACAGGGCGTGCACACCCGCAAGTACCGCGTGATGACCACCCTGGAGTGGGTGAACAACCGGCTGGTCCGGTTCGGCCTGCGGCACGGCTTCGCGCCCCGGGCGTTCGTACTGCTGGAGACGACCGGCCGGCGCTCTGGCAAGCCGCGCTACACACCGGTCGGCAACGGCCTGACCGACGGCCCGACCGCAGACACGTTCTGGCTGGTGGCCGCGCACGGGACGCAGGCCGACTACGTCCGCAACCTGCTCGCCCAGCCACGGGTACGGGTCAAGGTGCACCGGGTGTGGCGCTCGGGTACCGCCCTGCCGCTACCCGAGGACGACCCGGTCGCCCGTGGCCGCACCCTGCCGTACCAGTGGGACGCGGCGATCGGCCGGTTGATGGCGAGTACCCCGATGACCATCCGGATCGACCTCGACCCCGCATAGCCAGCAGCCCGGCACGAAAGGATCGCGCCGGGCTGTGGAGGAAGAAAGATCAGGCGGTCTGGTCGGAGACCTGGGCGCGTACCTCTGCCATGTCCAGCCCCTCGACAGCGCTGATCAGCTGCTCGAGTGCGGACGGGGGCAGCGCGCCGGCCTGCTCGAAGACGATCACACCGTCCCGGATCGCCATGATCGTCGGGATCGACTGGATCTGGAACTGCGCGGCGAGCTCCTGCTCAGCCTCAGTGTCCACCTTGCCGAAGACGATGTTGGGGTGCTCCTCGGAGGACTTCTCGTAGGTGGGAGCGAACCGCTTACACGGACCGCACCACT
Source organism: uncultured Actinomycetota bacterium (assembly GCA_963850915.1). GTDB lineage: Bacteria > Actinomycetota > Actinomycetes > Mycobacteriales > Micromonosporaceae > CAVTWH01. The sequence continues at coordinate 358,576 of CAWKND010000010.1, read as the reverse complement.
CCGCCCAGAAGTCGACGAGAACGATTCCGTCGCCGCCGGTAACCTCGCCGAAGTTCGCCGCGGTCAGCGTCTGGGTAGCCATGGATTCTCCGTTTCGATCGATGACATCGGTTGCGATGGCGTCGTGCACAACCACCCCTTCCGGGGCAGTATTCCCGGGTACCGGCCGCCCGGGCGCGCAGCGTGGCCGAACCCACCCCAGCGGGTAAGCGAGAGCAGCGGGGCAGGCCCAGGTTGCGGCACACTCGACACGTGGCCACCTTCCTGTACGACGGCGACTGCTCGTTCTGCAGTTCCTGTGCGCGCTTCCTGGAGAAGCACATCCCGACCCGTGCGAGGGTCGCGGCCTGGCAGTTCACCGACATCGCCGCGCTGGGTCTCACCGTCGACGACTGTGACGCGGCCGTGCAGTGGATCCCGGACGGCGGCGCCACGCTCGCCGGCCCGGAGGCGATCAGCGCGCTGCTGCGCGACGCCGGCTCCTTCTGGCGGCCACTGGGCTGGCTGCTCGGCCGCCGCCCAGTCCTCTGGCTGGCCTGGCCGGCGTACCGGTGGATCTCCCGCAACCGGCACCGGCTGCCGGGTGGCACAGCCGCTTGCTCGCTGCCCCAGGCCAAGCGCGACGAGCTAGGGCTCGGTACCCCCCGGGAGCACTGAACCGGCCACGGCCGGTACCGCCGGCTCGGGTTTGTCGTCAGTGGCCGCGACCGGCGGCCAGCCGGGCAGCGGCGCGCGGCCATGCCGGCGGCGCCAGCGGTTGCGCGTCCAGAGCACCGGCCGGACCCGCTCCAGCGGCAGGAAACTGGACATCGCGGCCTGATGCGGGGCGAACGAGATGGTGATCGTCGCGAACACCATCAGGTGGAAGGCGTAGAAGAACGTCACCATGGCGTAGCGCAGCCGGGGTTTGAGGAAGAAGACGAGCGGGCTGCTCAACTCGAACGCCACGATGCCGAACTGGCTCACCACCAGGATCCACGGGTGCGCGGCCAGCGGGTGGGTGATGATCGTGCCGCGCCGGATGATCGCGCGCTGCAGGGTGGCCGAGGTCAACCACTCGATGCCGCCGAAGCGCATCTTGGCCCAGGACGACAGGAAGTAGGTGGCGACGACGCCGAGCTGTACCAGGCGTAGCGCCCAGCCGCCCTTCCGGGTCAGCGTCGGGTCGCCGTGCCGGGCCGGGCCGCAGGTGGGCAGCACGGCCAGCGCGACGAGCAGGCCGAACCGGTCGTGGTCGACCTTGCCGTAGCTCATCGCGATGATCATCCACTCGAAATACAGAGCAAAGACGGCCCAGCCGAGGATGCGGGGCGCGCGCCCGGTGGCGGCTAGCAGCGCGAGCGGGATCAAAGTCCAGAAAATGGTGTGTACGAGCAGCGCCGTCGGCGTGGGCAGGTGCAGCAGGCGGCCGACGAACAGGGGCTGGTAGTACTTGCCCGGGATGGCGGCGTGCGAGCGTACCCACGGGGTGAACCAGACCAGGTCGGCCGCCACGAACAGGTAGATCACGGTACGGAAGGCGGCCACCCGACCCTTGGGTACCGGCTCGGTCAGCCAGTTGGTCACCTTTTCGACTGTGTTCCCGACGGCACGCTGGATCACGGGACGCTCCAGGTGGCCGCGGTCTCGTCGGTGTACGCCCCGGTCTGCTTACCGTTGTGCAGCGCGTGCCAGCGCACGATCACCCGCACGAGTACCAGCTTCGGCGCGCCCGGGTTGCGCCGCTCGTACGCCTCGTCGACGGAGCGCAGCAGGTCTGGGTGGAGCCGGATCTGCGGCAACTGGCCCTCGATCTCGGCGCGCCGGATCCCGGTGTTGTCCTGGTTCAACGGGACTACCACCCCGTCGCCCTGTACCCCCTCGAACCGGGTGTCGGCGACCGGCGAGTCGAGCTTGTCGGCCGTCGAGTACATCCGGAACGGGCCGAACGGGAACAGATCGTCCTGGCCGTACAGGGTGCCGTAGAAGAGAAGCGCGACGACCGCCAGGGTGACGGCTACCCTGACCCGCAGGCCGGCTGACGAGAGTTGTTCCATCGGACGCAGACCATACAGCGCGCGTCTGGTGTCCCGGTGCCCTCATCCCGGCGCCGGGTGCTCGCAGATCGTGTCGGGCTGCCTACTCTCCGGCGAGGCAAGCTTACGGTTGTGTAACTGTGATGTGTATCTCTTTGTTGTCGCCGCCAACTAACCTCACAATGAGTGACACAGAGCGTGGGCGGCGGGTGCCGGGGAGGGCCCCGCCGTTCATTGCGTCTACGGACAGTTTTGTTGAGGTGGTCGGGTACGGCGCAGGCCGTACCTTTGCTGTTTCCGGGGTTCGTACGGCGCCGATGCGCCGTAACTGACAGTAACTGACAGTCACGGTCAGCGCGCGCCCGAGAGGAATGGGGTCGAACAATGCAGTTCGGTCGGTATTTCGAGGAGTTCCAGGTCGGCGCGGTCTACCGGCACTGGCCGGGCAAGACGATCACCGAGTCGGACGACCACCTGTTCTGCCTGATCACCATGAATCATCACCCACTGCACCTGGATGCCCATTACGCACAGACATCCACCCAGTTCGGGCGCAACGTGGTCGTCGGCAACCTGATCTACTCCGTGCTGCTGGGCATGTCGGTCGCCGACGTGAGCGGCCGGGCCATCGCCAATCTGGAGGTCGAGTCGCTACGCCACGTGGCACCGACCTTCCACGGCGACACGATCTACGGCGAGACCCGGGTGCTGGCCACCCGCGAGTCCGAGTCGAAGCCCGATCGGGGCGTGGTGACCGTGGAGACGAAGGGGTACAACCAGGACGGCACGCTCGTCTGCGTGTTCCGGCGCCGGGTGATGGTGCCCAAGCAGGCGTACGCCGGCCCCGCCTACCCGAGCTTCCCGGAGATCCGCGACTAGGGCGCTGTGCTGCGGTTTTGCCGGCTCCGCCGGACCGGGAACCGGCCGCTCGGCTAGAGAGTGGGCCCGGTCAGGCATATGCTCACGGTAATCTCCCGCGCGGTCGCGACAGGGCGGCCGGCTTCCGAGGAGGCCGTGCATGCCGAGCCATGGATCTTCCAGGCAGCACACCGCAGCACTGCCCTACTCGTTCCCTTCCGAGGCGTGGTGCGCCCTGGTCCGGCTCCCCGGACAGGTGGCGGTGGCGGCCACCGGCGTCGGCGAGACCGGCTCCCGGGACGCGGTCGCGGGTACCCTCGCCGGCCTCGGTGCCATCGCCGCCGGGCGCTGCTGCGCAAGCCTGCTGGTTCGGGACGTGGTCGGGGCGATCTACCTGGAGGACCCGGCCAGCCGGTACCGGCCCAGCGCCGACATCCTCGCCGCCTGCGGTTCGGCCGCCTCCGCCCTGGCCACCGGTGGCGCCTGGCGCGAGGACACCGAGGCCTATCAGCACTGGATCGAGTCCATCGCCGCGCGCGTCTGCCAGGTGGCCAACACCGATCCCGTCTTCGATACCGGCGGCCCCGCCCTCACCTCTGTCCAGTGGCGGTTCCTCGCCGAACTACGCGCGGCGTTCGCCCAGTAGCCTGCCGGCCTGTGGACACCTTCCAGCGCGCGGTGACGCGCCCGTACCAGCCAGCCGGCGAACCGCTGCCGACCGGGCCGGATGCCGGTGCGCCGCGGGTCACCCGGGACGAGGACGAGGCGGGCGTCGGCGTGGGGCCGTGGCCGGGACCGTGGCCGAGCGACCCACGGTTGGACCCGGACCTGCTCGCCGCCGGCGATCGGCGCAACGTCGTCGACCGGTACCGCTACTGGCTGCGCGAGGCGATCGTGGCCGACCTGGACACCCGGCGGCACGAATTCCACGTGGCCATCGAGAACTGGCAGCACGACCTGAACATCGGCACGGTGGTACGCAACGCCAACGCGTTCCTGGCGGCGGAGGTACACGTGGTCGGCCGGCGCCGGTGGAACCGTCGGGGCGCCATGGTCACCGACCGGTACCAGCACGTACGCCACCACGAGACGATCGGTGACTTCGTCGGCTGGGCGCACGGGCAGCAGCTGTCCGTGGTCGGGATCGACAACCTGCCCGGCGCCCGGCTGCTGGAGGAGGCGCGGCTGCCCCGCCGCTGCGTACTGGTGTTCGGCCAGGAGGGGCCGGGGCTGTCCGAGGAGGCTCGGGCCGCCTGCGACCAGGTGCTGTTCATCGCCCAGTTCGGCTCGACCCGGTCGATCAACGCGGGCGTGGCCAGCGGTATCGCCATGCACGCCTGGGTCCGCCAGCACGCCGACCTGCACCCGGCCGAGCCGGTTGCCCCGGTTGCCCCGGTTGCCGGCACGGATTCGGTAAGCGTGGTGGGAGTCGAAGCGATCGGGGTCGACGCTGTCGGGGTCGACGCGGTCGGGGTCGACTTGGCGACGGAGAGCCGGGGGTAGCGGGTGGGTATTGCGGTCAGCTGTCCACGGTGCGGCGGGGTGGTACGCCCGCCGGACCTGATGGACTCCGCGTGGCGCTGTGCCGACTGCGGTCCGGTACCCCCGCTGCACACGCCGGCCCACGTGGACGACGAGGTAGCGGCGTGGGTGGTCGGGCGAGCCGGCGGTACCCCCGTCTGGGTGCCCTGGCCCTTGCCGACCGGCTGGCTGGTCACCGGCCTGGCCTGGGCCGGCGACGACCGGGCCGGCGCCCGGGCAACCGTCGTCGCGCTGAGCGGGCCGGCGCCCGTCTCCGCCGGCCCGGCCGACCTGCTCCTGGTCGCCGAGGAGCCGGGCGTCGGGCTGGGTACCCGCCTCGCCGGTCTGATCGGCCCCGACCCTGGCCAGCACCTACCGGCCGAACTTGACCACGAGGTACCGCACGCGAAGATCCGGGTGGACGGCTGGCCGATGCCGCTGTGGTCGATCGGCGACGGTACGGATCGCAGCGCCTTCGTCGGCGAGGCGCAGGGGCTGTGGCTCTTCGCCATCGCCTGGCCGGCCTCGGCGGGGTACCTCCTCGCTGAGGAGTGGCACCTGCACGACCTGGGTCAGGGGCTGCCCGGCGACCTCGTGTACGGCGCGCGAAGCCCGCATCTTCCCTCGATGGGGTGAACCACCCGACAGGCCCGCTTCGGCCCGTATTTGCCCAATTCGACGCGAGGGTGCACCATGGGACACGGCGGACGGGTTATCTCATCGAGATTCACTGCGAGAATTGGAACTGATACCCTAAGTTTCGTCGCGAGTGGCGCGGCAGGCAATGCCGGGAGAGGAAGGCCCACGATGGTCAAAAAGATCCTGACCTGGGGTTTGCTTGCCTTCCTGGTGTTCTTCGTGGTGTCCAAGCCGGCCAATGCGGCCATCGTGTTCCGGCAGCTGGGCAACGGCGTCGTCGATATCGGCGAGGGCCTCTCCACGTTCTTCACCAACCTGGTCAACTCCTAGTCCGATGGCGGACAACCGCTCCGGAGGTTCAGGGGGTTGGCGCCGCTGGTTCGGCGGCGGAGACCCGGACGGCGAGGGCGACCCGCGGCCGGCCCCGGCCGACGACACCGAGGAGTTCCTCTCCCCGCTCGCCGCGGGTGACCTGGCCGGCCTGCAGGGCGCGGCGCCCCGGTCGATCGAGGAAGAGCCGAGTTCGGTCGTCCGCCGCTACCTGTTCCCGACCGAGAAGTTTCGCGGCGAGTGGAACAAGCACTGGATCCACCTGGTCAAGGAGTTCCTGATCGGGGCGGCGGCGACTTTCCTGATGGGTTGGCTGGCCGGCTTTCTGCACCGGCACCACCAGGACACCCTGGTCACCGTCACAGTGCTCATCTGGATCGGCATCATGGTCTATGTCGGCTGGAAGCTGATGGACTGGTGGTACGACCGGTTCATCCTGACCAATAAGCGGATCATGGTCGTCAATGGCCTGGTCACCCGTACCGTCGGGATGATGCCGCTGGCCCGGGTCACCGACATGAAATACGAGCAGTCACCCCTTGGTCGCCTGCTGAACTACGGCACTTTCGTCGTCGAATCAGCCGGGCAGGACCAGGCACTGCGCACCGTCAAGCCGTTGCCTAACCCCAACGAGCTCTACCTGCGCATCGTCGAGGAGATGTACGAGCCGGAGGCGGTCGAGGCGCGGTTGTCCCGGCTGGCCGAAGAGGCCCGGGCCGGCGACGCCTGACCCGTCTGGCTCCGCTGCCAGGGGTTGCGCTGCGCCGTCGATGATCGACGTGCTATCTCTCGGGCGTGAACATGAAGCTGTTCGGCACCGTGTTCGTCACCCTGCTGGTCATCGTCGACCCGCCCGGCATGGTCCCCATCTACCTGGCCCTCACCGCTCCGCTGTCCAAGCGGGAGCGCAACAAGGCTGCCTGGCAGGCGGTGGCGCTGGCGGGTGGCGTGATCGTGGCGTTCGCCGTCGCCGGGCAGAAGATCCTGGAGTACCTGCACATCGACCTGCCTGCGCTGCAGGGCGCGGGTGGCCTGCTGCTGATCCTGGTGGCACTGGAGCTGTTGACGGGTAAGGCAGACAGCCCGGATCAGCAGGCCACGTCGAACATCGCCCTGGTACCGCTGGGTACCCCGCTGCTGGCCGGTCCGGGCGCCATCGTGGCCACCATGCTCTTCGTCCGGCAGGCCCACCACTTCGGCGACGTACTGGCCATCGCCGTGGCGATCGCGCTGGTACTCCTCGTGGTGTGGCTGGTGCTGCGCTTCTCCGGGTTCATCGTGAAGATTCTCCGGCCGGGTGGCATCGAGGTGCTGACCCGGATCGCCGGACTTCTGCTGGCTGCCATCGCCGTGCAGCTGATCGCCGACTCGGTGGCCGCGTTCGTCACCGCGTACGTCGACTCACACCACTAGCGGCTAGTGGCTGCTGTGTGACCTGGCCCGGGCCAGCTTGCGGCGGTGCATGTCGGTGCGCAGGCGACGCCACCAGTTGCGCCGCTGCGGTACGTGTACCCGTGGGGTCCGCTCGTTGCTCGCCGCCGCGGTTCCGTTGGACTTCACGCTCCGGATCACCGCCCGGCCGCTCTCCAGGTCGACGTCGGAGCCGTTGGCCACGTCGACGCGCTTGCGCTTCGACTCCGCGATGTGCTCGGTCTGCTTGTGCTTGCTCGGCCGGAACAGCCCGTCGATCTCGGAGAGCCCAGCAGAGATCGCGGCTGTGCTCGACGAATTCTCGTCGCCACCGCGCATCCAGCGCATCAGGCCCATACCAGATCTCCTTGTCCCTGTTGGCCGCCGGCCGCTGCGGGAGCCGGGCCGGCGTCGTGTCGCCGTCCCCCAGTGTCGCACCCCGATGGCAGGATCTGCCATGTGCGCGATTCCACCCTCCCCGGCGCCACCCCGCCCCGGCAACCCCGGCCGGCCCGGCAATCTGCGCCCGCTGCCCGGGCAACCGCCCAAACGGAGCAGTTGGGCTTCGACGGGATGCCCGACCGGCTCTTCGTCTGCACGCCGAGCAAGCTGGCCGCCTTCGACGACTGCCCACGGCGCTACCGCTACAGCTACGTCGACCGCCCCGCGCCCGCGAAAGGCCCGCCGTGGGCGCACAACTCGCTGGGCGCCAGTGTGCACACCGCCCTGCGCTCGTGGTACCTGCTGGCGCCGGAGAAGCGCAGCGTGGAGGCACTGCCCGGGCTGCTGCGGGCGACCTGGGTGGCCGAGGGCTACCGGGACGACGTCCAGGAGCGGGCGATGTTCGCGCAGGCGCTGGAGTGGCTGGAGGCGTACGTCGCCGGGCTCGATCCGGCCGACGATCCGGTCGGGGTCGAGCGCTACGTGGCGGCCAAGACCCGAACGCTGGCGCTGAACGGGCGGGCCGACCGGATCGACCGGCGCGGCGACGAGCTGGTGATCGTGGACTACAAGACCGGCCGCTCCGAACTCTCCGACGACGACGCGCGGGGCTCCCGGGCGCTGGCGCTCTACGCCTTTGCCGCCAGCCGGGTGTTCCGCCGGGCCTGCAGCACCGTCGAACTGCACCACCTGCCGACCGGTACGGTGGCCGCGCACCGGCACACCGAGGAGTCGCTGGCTCGACACCTGTCCCGGGCCGAGGCGACCGCCCGGGACATCCTCGACGCCGAGAAGTCGGTGGCCGCCGGGGCGGATCCGGACCAGGCATACCCCACCCGACCAGGCGCACTCTGCTCGTGGTGCGACTTCCGGCGCAGCTGCCCCGAGGGGGCGGGGTTGCCAGGTAAGGAGCCGTGGGCCGGGGTCTTGCGGGCGGCGGTGGAAACGCGAGAGGATCCGCAAATCTGAGCCAGCCTCACATTGGAGTCCATTGGTGGAGATCCGCGATCAGCGTGCCCGCGTGGGTACCAGCGCGTTCTACTTCGTCCAGGGACTCTGTTTTGCGGGGCTGCTCACGCAGGTACCCACGCTCCAGCACAAGTTGGGCATCTCCGACAACGAGCTGACCCTGATCCTGCCGCTGGTACCGGTGATCGCCGGTGTGGGCAGTGTGCTGGCCGGGGTACTGGCACCGCGGCTGGGCAGTGCGGTACTGCTGCGGATCTGTGGCCCGCTGGTACCGGTGGCGATCCTGCTGGTCGGGCTGGTACCCAACCGGGCCACCCTGTACCCCGCCATCGCCCTGGTCGGCCTGCTGCTGGGCGCGGTAGACGCGACCATGAACATGCAGGGCGTCGCAGTCCAGGGCCGCTACCGGCGCAGCCTGCTCGCCTCCTTCCATGCCGCCTGGAGCGTCGGCGGCATCCTCGGCTCGCTGACCACCGCGCTGGCACACGCCGTGGACTGGTCCCTGGCCGGCGGACTGGCGCTGGTGGCGGTGGTCGGCCTGGTGGTCGACCTGATCTTCGGTGGCCGGCTGCTCAACCGGGCGGAGGAGACCGCCGAGGCGCCTGCCGCAGGCAGCGTCCCGCAGATCCCGTGGCGGCCGATCGTCCTGGTCGGGCTCGCCGTGACCATCGTCTACATCGCCGACGCGGCCACCTCCAACTGGTCCACCAAATATCTGCAGGACGTCCTGCACTCGGCGGACAGCGTGGCCCCGCTCGGGCTGGCCGCCTACCTGGCTTGCCAGCTGGTGGGCCGGCTGCTCGCCGACCGGGTGGTGAACCGGTTCGGCCCGGTGGTCCCGGTCGCCGTCGGCGGTGCGGTCGGGGTGGCCGGCCTGGTGGTGATCGCGCTGGCCCCGGCGCCGCTACTGGCGATCATCGGCTTCGGGATCCTCGGCTTCGGGCTGAGCGTGGTCGTCCCGCTGTCGTTCTCGGCTGCCGGCGCGCTCGACCCGACCAACAGTGGGGTCGCCATCGCCCGGGTCAATCTCTTCAACTACGTCGGCTTCGTCGTCGGCGCGGCGCTCACCGGCGTGGTCGGCGACGCGACCAGCCTGCGCTGGGCCTTCGGGCTACCCGCGGTACTCGCGATCGGGGTGATCGCCCTGGCACCGGCATTCCGGATCGCCGGCCGGTCACACTCCGCCGACCTGCCGGTCGCGAGCGAGCAGCCCTCCGCCATCTGACGGCTGCGCCAGACAGGCGGGCGGCCGAGAGGCGAGCGCCGGAAAGGCGGGCAGAACTCAGGGCGGGCACTCGGCGGGAGATCGGGCGGGCAGGACTCAGGCGGCGGCGCGGGCGGCTTCGGCGCGGTCGATGGCGGCCCTGAAGATCGGGCCCTGGGAGAGCCGCCGGGGCAGCAGGGCAACGGCCGAGCGCAGGGCGCGTACCGACACCGAGGAGGACAGGTCGGTGGTGGGCAGGCCGGCGAGGCCGTACAGGCGCCGGGCCCAGGGCGGCAGCAGGCCGACAGCCAGCGCCGCGCCGGAGAGGTAGACCAGCCGTAGCGGTGTGAAGCCCAGCCCGTGTGGCATCGGTGGACTGGTCAGGAAGCGGGCGGCGGCGATGCCCTCGGCGGTCAGCGTCAGCAGCGGGCGTACCTCTTGGTAGTACTGCGCCACCTGGGCGGCCGAGCCGGGTACCGTCGCCGGGTCCAGCCCCACCAGCGCGGCCGCGAAGCGCTGCTCGTCGTAGTACCGGTCCACCTCGGCGCCGGACAGCTCGACCCCGGCCCGTACCGCCACCGTCAGGAACGACTCCACCTCGGTGACGTGTACCCAGCGCAGCAGGTCGGGCTCGTCCAGCCGAAACACCTCGCCGGTACGCAGGTCGGTGGCGCGCAGCCGCGCATGGATGGCGCGTACCCGTCGGCCGGCAGCCTGTGCCTGGGCGGTCGTCCCGTAGACGGTGGTGGCCACGTAGGTCCCGGTGCGCTCCAGCCGGCCCCACGGGTCGGACTCGTACGCCGAGTTCTGCACCACGCCGGCCACCGCCCGCGGGTGCAGTGCCTGCAGGTAGAGCGCGCGCAGCCCAGCCAGCAGCAGGACCGGCTCCTTGTGCAGCCGCCAGCTCACCGAGTCGGGGCCGAACAGCCCCAGATCGCTCTCCTCCGCCACGCACTCCAGACTGCCACGGCCGGCGCCGGCTGCGCGCCCCGCGGTCGGCCGGGGAAGCGCCGGGCGGTTCAGTCGGTGGCGCGTAGCGCCTGGCAGCGCGGGCACAGACCCCAGAAGGTGACCTCGGCCTCGTCCACCTCGAAGCCGTGCGCGGTGCGTGGATCGAGGCAGGGGGCCTGGCCGACCGAGCAGTCGACATCGGCCACTGTGCCGCAGCCACGGCACACCACGTGGTGATGGTTGTCACCGGCGCGCGCCTCGTAGCGGGCGGGGCTGCCGGCCGGCTCGATCCGCCGGGCCAGGCCGGCTCGGGCCAGCGCACCGAGGACGTCGTAGACGGCCTGGGTGGAGACCGAGTCGAGGCGACCGCGTACCCGTGCGGCGACCTCGTCGACCTCCAGGTGGCCGCCGGCGGCGAGCACCTCCAGCACGGCGACGCGCGGCTTGGTCACCCGCATGCCCTGCGCGCGCAGCAGACTCTCCGGGGAGGCCGGACCAGGCGGCCGCAGCGGCGCAACTTGGCTTATCGGGTCAGGGGCGGCCGGCTGCGCAGCCACGCCAGCCGGGCCGCCGGAAGCGGTCGCGGGGTGTCGCTGCTGGCCGGTGTACACCTGGCCATTGCATCACGGCGAAGCACCGGCATCCAACAGGCAGAAACCTCGCATCCAACCGGTGGTGCTGGTGAACCGCGGCCCGGTCCGGCACCGTATGCACGTCTAGTCGGTCACTACTGGAGGCGTTGATGTTCAATCGTCTGTTCGGGCTCCCGGCCCACCCGCTGATCGTGCACGCCGCGGTGGTGTTCGTCCCGCTGCTGGTACTGGTCACGCTCGGGTACGCGCTGGTACCCCGGCTGCGCGGCAAGCTCGATTGGGCGGTGGTCGCGCTCGCCGTGGCAGCGCCACTGGCCGTCTTCGCCGCCCGGGAGTCCGGCGGGAACCTGGAGAACGACCTGTTCGGCGGCGGCCAGGTACCGGCCGAGGTGATGAAGCACCAGCACTACGCCGGCCTGCTGCTGATCTTCACGATCGTGCTGGGCGTACTGGCGCTGGCGATGGTGGCGGTGCACGAGGGCAAGCGGCGGGAGAAGTTCACCGTCCACGCGGTCGTACCGCTGCTGGTCACGGTACTTGCGGTGGCCGCGGTGATCCCGGCCGGCACGTACGTCTACCTGACCGGCGACGCCGGCGCCAAGGCCGCCTGGGGAACGACAAAGTAGCTCAGAGCAGCGCGCGACCGCACAGGACGAAGAGCACGACCAGCAGGATGGTACCGGCGACCATGCCCACGCCGAGGGTGACCGTGCGGGCCTGCTGCTCGCCGGCCTCGATGGCGGGTACGTTCTGCGCCGGCAGTGGCCGCGGGTCGGCTGGCTGGATCACCGTTGGTGGCCGCCAGCCGGCCGGTGGCGCGCTGGTCGGCGGTGGACCCGCGTAGCGCGGCGGCTCGGGTGCGGTCAGCGGGCCCTCGCCGGGCGTGCCGTACTCGGTCGGGCGGCGCCATTCGTCGTCTGCGCTCACGCCGATGACGGTACCTGCCCGGGACCCGGCTACGCTGCCAAGCTGTGGACCGTCATGCCGACGCTGAGCAGCGCGAGGTAGTGCTCGCAGACGACGAGCAGCCGGTACTCCCGGATCAGACCCGGGACGACACCGACCGTGGCTGGGGCGAGGACGCCGCCAGCAACGACCGCCGACTGCTCGACGAGCGCCCGCCGCACTGGGAGTGACAGCACCGGAAGCAACGGGGGCTACTGGCGCTCCCGCAGGGCGTCGCGGATCTCGGTGAGCAGGCGTACCTCGTCGCTCATCTCCTCCGGCTCCGGCTCGCGGCCGCGCGCCCGCCGGGCGCTGAGCCGGTTGATCGGCAGTACCACGAAGAAGTAGACCGCGAGCGCGGTGAGCAGGAACGCGATCACCGCGTTGATGAACTTGCCGTAGTCGAAGACCTGGCCGCGGATGGTGAAGCTGCCGCTGGCCTCCTGGCCGCCGAGGATCACCCTGATCAGCGGATTCAGGAACGACGCCACCAACTGGTTGACCACCGCGGTGAACGCGGCACCGATGACCACGGCGACCGCGAGTTCGATGACGTTGCCGCGCAGGATGAACTCTTTGAAACCCTTGAGCATCCGGTACCCCCAACCACCGTCAGCTCAGCACGTTACGCGACGGTAGGGGGGATTTGGCGTAGTTAGCGGCTTTCCTGGGCCGGTCCGGGTCGGTGCCGCCCGGCTGGCGGGCTCAGCCGCTGGAGCTGCCGGCCGAGGACTTGCTGCTGGCCGAGGTCGTCGACGGTCCCTGCGCCGGAGCAGTCGTGGTCTTGCTGGACTCAGACTTGCCCGAGTCGGACTTTCCCGACTCCGACTTGCCGGCGTCGGACTTGGCGGAGTCAGCAGACTTGGACTCGCTGGGCTTGGCCGGCTCGCTGGCCGAGCCGCCGGCGCCCGCGCGCGAGTCGGTGCGGTAGAAGCCGGAGCCCTTGAAGACGATGCCGACGGAGGAGAACAGCTTGCGCAGCCGGCCCTCGCACACCGGGCACTCGGTCAGCGGCTCGTCGGCGAAGGACTGCACCGCCTCGAGCTGGTGGCCGCACGCGGTGCACGCGTACTGATAGGTCGGCACGTCACCCTCCCACTGGGTCGCTCCCGGATCTGACACTGGCACTCAGCAACACTGAGTGCCAGGAATCCGGTGCAATGGTGCGTCATCGAGTGGGGTTTCGTCCACTCCTGGCGGCACCCGGAGCATGATCAGCTGCAGATCACAGGGTGGAGGCCCGTCGGGGTCAGTACCGCGTCGACGCGGCGGTCGTGTGCCTCGGCGGGTACCCCCTCGAGCAGCTCCCCGGGGTAGAGCAGGGCGATCACCCGGGTACCGGCGGGTACCCGGGCCAGTGCGCGGTCGTACGAGCCGCCGCCCCGCCCCAGTCGGACGCCGGTACGCCGGTCCACCGCGAGCGCCGGTACCAGCACCAGGTCGGCGCCGACCAGCGCGTCCACGCCCAGTCGCGGGCCGGCGGGCTCGCGCAGTCCAGGGCCGGGCGGGAGTGGGCCGGTGTAGGCGGCCCAGTCGAGATCGTTGTCCGGGCGCAGCAGTGGCAGCAGGAGGAGCGAAACCTGCGCGGCGATTACCGAGGGCAGCTCGGGACCGCCCGGCTCGCGGGCCAGCGGGGCGTACGCCGCGACGGTGCGGGCGCCGGCGAGTACCGGCGCCAAGGCGTCGAGCAGCTGCCGATCGAGTGTGGCGGTGTCCAGGCTGCGCCGGCGGCGCAGTACCTCGGCGCGGAGCTGCTGCTTAGAGCTGGGCGGGTTCGACGCGGGATCCGGTAATTCGGACACGCCACACCTTCCGGGACACCACTCAGTTGGGTACTGAGTGTGACAGCATGACATCTGAGAGTCACTTGTTACGGGGAGGTACGACCGTGACCTTGCGTGCTCGGCTGACCGCGGCGTTCCTGGCGGTCGTCCTCGGTCCGGTGCTCGTCGGGGCCGCGTTCGTCGGCGGCACGGTCACCGCGGTCAACCACTCCCGCTCCAACGATCGCCTCGCCCTCGCCACCAGCGCCGTGCGTACCAGCATGGACGCACTGTGCCAGCGCCTGCGCACGGCTGCCCAGTCGGCCGCGGTGCTGAGCGCGTCCGGGAGCGGTAACAGCACCCCCGACAGCATCGCGCAGAGTGTGGTGCGGCAGGGGCTGGCCGATGCTGTCGTGCTCTCCACCACGGACGGCGCACGGCGCGGGGCCGGCGGGACGGTACCCGCGCTGCCCTGGGCCGACTGCGACCGGCCGGCCGCCGCCGGTACCCAGAATCATGTTTTCACCGCGATCAGCGCGCAGGTCAACCTGGTCGACCCGAGCGGCAAGCAGCTCGGCTCCGCGACCGCGATGCTGACCCTGAACAGCGACCTGCTGGCGCGGCTGGGCGCGGCCGCCGGCGCGTCGATCACGCTGCTGCAGCCGGGCAATGCGGCACTCTCCACCGAACGGGCCGACCGGGCCACCAAGATCCGCGCCGAGGCGCAGCGGCTGACCAGCGGCTCGCAGATCGGGCGGGCCGACGGCCGGTACGTACGCCGCATCGATCCGGTCGCCGATCAGCCGCTCCCGCTGGCCGTCTCGGTCGCCACCGCCAGCGCCTACTCGCTGTACCTGCTGCTCGCCCTGCTGGTTGTGCTCACCGCCCTGGTCGCCGTAGTGGCCGCCGCCCGGCTCGCGCAGAGCACCGCCCGGCCGCTGGCCGAGCTGTCCCGGGCGGCCGACCGGGTGGCCGGCGGCGACCTGACCGCGCGGGTACCGGTGCACAGTCGCGACGAGGTCGGCCGGCTGGCCGAGACGTTCAACCGGATGGCCCGGGAGATGCAGTCCTCGGTGGAGGCGGTCACCGCGAGCCGCGACCAGCTGCGCAGCAACCTGGGACTGCTCGGCGACACGCTGTCCAGTACCCATGATCAGGAGCGGATGCTGCGGGTCATCCTGCGTACCGCGATCGCCGCGACCGGCGCCACCGGCGGGCTGGTCCTGCTCGTCGAGGAGGACGGTAAGAAGCTGGTCGGGCACGTGGGGGAGGGGGTACCCGAGCCGCTGCCCCGGCTGTCGATCGTGGAGCGTGGGCTGCTCGGCCGGGTGGCCGCGACCGGGCTGCCGCGGCGCGGGCGGATCGGTCGGGACGGACCCGATCTGGTACGCGGCGAGCCCACCTGCCGTACCTACATGGCCGTACCCTTCGCCGCGCCGGCCAGCGTCGCCGAGCCGGAGGACACCGAGCCACCGGTACGCGGGGTGCTGGCCCTCTACAACCGGCTGGGCGCCGACGAGTTCGACGACGCCGACCTGATCCGGCTCTCCACCTTCGCCGGTCAGGCGGCCGTGGCCGTCGACAACGTACGCCACCACGAGCAGGCGCGCCGGCTCTCGAACACCGACCCGCTCACCGGGCTGGCCAACTACCGGATGCTCGGCGACGCGCTGCGCCGCGAGCTGGAGCGGGCCGCCCGGTTCGGGCACAAGCTGTGCGTACTCGCCCTCGACCTGGACCGGTTCAAGCGGGTCAACGACTCGTACGGGCACGCGGCCGGGGACGCCGTACTGGCCGAGTTCGCCCGCCGGCTCAGTACCGAGATCCGCGAAGTGGACCTGGCGTTCCGGCAGGGCGGCGAGGAGTTCGTCGTACTGCTGCCGGAGACCGACGCGGCTGGCGGGGCAGCACTGGCGCAGCGGCTGGGCGCGGCGATCCGGCACCCGTCGATGTCGGTGACCGCCCGTCGGGTACCCGGGGCGGGGCAGGTACGCGCGCTGCGGGTACCGGTGAGCGTCTCGATCGGCGTCGCGGTGTACCCCGACCACGGCAGTACCGCCGCGGCCGTACTCGGCGCCGCCGACGACGCCCTCTACGCCGCCAAAGCAGCCGGCCGGGACACCTACCGGGCCGCACCAGCCCCGCTCACCGCACCAGCCGCACCAGCCCCGGTCGCCGCACCAGCCTCGATCGCCGCACCGGTCCCGGTCGCCGAGCCGGCAGACGCCCCTGCTCCGGCAGCACAGACGGTCGAGGACGCGGTAGCTGTCGACGGCGCGGTCGCCCGCGCCGAGTCCGGGGTGGACGACGGGCGGGTACTCGTTGTACCAGCCGGCGGCGGGTCTGGGAGCCCACCGGCTCCGCGCCGGCCCCGAGGCCGATAGTCTCCCGCTATGCCGGAGTTTGCCCAAGCATCAGCGCCCGCTACCCCGACTCGACCCAACCGGGCCCGTCGAGCGGTGATCCCCGCCGCCGGTCTGGCCACCCGGTTCCTGCCGGCCACCAAGGCCGTGCCCAAGGAGCTGCTGCCGGTGGTCGACCGGCCGGTGCTGCAGTACATAGTGGAGGAGGCGGCCCGCTCCGGTATCACCGATGTCCTGCTGGTCACCGGGCGCGGCAAGACCAGCATGGTGGATCACTTCGACCGCCGCCCCGACCTGGAGCAGCGGCTGGAGGCCAAGGGCGACTTCGAGCGGCTGGCCGCGGTACGCCGCCCGGCCGAGCTCGCCGAGATCTACACCTGCCGGCAGGCCGAGCCGCTGGGGCTCGGGCACGCGGTGTCGTACGGCGAGTCGCATGTGGGCGGTGAGGCCTTCGCGGTGCTGCTCGGCGACGAGTTCATGGCCGAGGACGCGCCGCTGCTGGAGCAGATGCTGGATCTCCAGGCGGAGACCGGCGGCATCGTGCTCGCCTTCATCGAGGTGCCGTGGGACGAGGTCACCCGGTACGGGGTCGCGTCCGTCACCGACGCCAGCGAACTCGGCGCCGAGGTGGTCGCCGTCACGGGACTGGTGGAGAAGCCGAAGCGCGAGGACGCACCGTCCAATCTGGCGGTCGTCGGCCGGTACATCCTGCCGAACACGATTTTCGACGCGATCCGCCGGACGGGGCCCGGTGCGGGCGGCGAGATTCAGCTGACCGATGCGATGGCTTTGCTGCTCAGCGAGGGTACGCCCGTGCACGGCGTGGTCTTTCGGGGTGTGCGGTACGACACCGGCGCACCGGTCGGTTACCTGCAGGCAGTGGTACAGCTCGCGTGCCAGCGTCCAGATCTCGGCCCGGCGTTCCGCGACTGGCTGGCCGACTTCGTCAAGAATGAGATGCCCGGCATCGGGTCCTAGGACGGGAACGACACACGTGCGGCGAATGTGGACGACGGCTGAGTACGACACGGTCTCCGGATCGGCGTCGTCGTCCCTGGATGCTGCCTCCGGGCTGACTCCGCTCGCCGACTACCTGGGTACGGTGCTGCGTGGCCTGCGCCCGCTGCCGCCACTGGACCTCGATCTCACCCAGGCCTACGGCAACGTACTGGCCCAGGACGTGACGGCCGGTGGCCCGCTGCCCGCGTTCGACCTGGCCGCTATGGACGGGTACGCGGCGCGCTGGGAAGACGTGGCGGCGGCCAGCCCGACCCGGCCGGTACGCCTGAACGTGGTCGGTGACCTGGCCGCCTCCAGCTGGCGGCCGGTACGGCTGACCCCGTTCACGTGCTTCGCGGTCGCCGCGGGAGCCGCGTTGCCGGCCGCCGCCGACGTGATCATTCCGGCCTCCGCGACGGACACCGGAATGGCCGCCGTCGAGGTCTACGACGGGCAGAAGAAGGGCCAGGGCATCCGGCGTACCGGCGAGGAGCTCGCGGCCGGTGCGGTACTGGCCAGCGCCGGTTCGTTCGTGACACCCGCGCTCGTGGCGGTGCTCGCCGGTACCGGGATCAGTCATGTCGTTGTCCGTCCCAGCCCCCGCGTCGTGCTGCTGGCCACCGGGGACGAGTTGGTCGACGCCGGCCGGACCAGCCAGCCGGGGCAGGTCGTCGACGTCAACTCGCACGCGCTCACCGCCGCCGCGGCCGACGCCGGCGCGCACGCGTACCGCGTGGGTATCTGCGACGACGACCCGGAAGGGCTGCGCGGCCTGCTGGAAGACCAGACGCTGCGGGCCGATCTGATCGTCACCACCGGTGGCACCGGCACCGGCCCGGGCGACATGGTGCGCCGCATCCTGTCCCGTGGCTCGGTCACCTTCACCGACCTCTCCGTCTACCCGTGCCCGGTGCTCGGCTTCGGCACCATCGGCCCCGAGGAGGTACCGGTGATCTGCCTGCCGGGCGATCCGGGCGCCGCGATGGTCGGCTTCGAGGTACTGGCCCGGCCGGTGATCCAGGTGCTCGCCGGTGCCGAGCCGGTGTTCCGGCCGAGCGTGCGCGGGCACCTGCTGGACACCGTCAAGTCGATCCCGGGGATGCGCGAGTTCCGGCCGGCCCGGGTCTCCGAGCGGCGCGGCGGCGGGTACACCGTGCAGCCGCTGCCGGGCGGGCCGTACACGCTGTCCGGGCTGGCTCAGGCGAACGCGTTGATGGTGCTGGGCGAGCGGGTGAGCACCGCGCCGGCCGGGTCCACCGTGGACGTCCTGATGCTGGACCGGCGCCGATGAGGAGCAACGGCTGGCCGGCCGTACTCTCCGACGGCAATGTGGTGCTGCGCCCCTACCGGCGCCGCGACGCCAAGGCCTGGTCGGAGATCCGCCGCTTCAACCAGGAGTGGTTGGCCCCGTGGGAGCCCTCGCCCCCCGGTCCGTGGCACGAACTCAACTCCCCGATCGCCTACCGCTACGTGCTGCGGGAGATGAAGCGTACGGCCGCCGAGGGCTCGGCCATGCCGTTCGCCGTCTGCGTGCGTACCCCCGGATCCCGCGCCGACCGGCTGGTCGGGCAGCTCTCCCTGGGCAGCATCGTGCGGCGCGCGTTCTGCTCCTGCTACGCCGGCTACTGGGTGGACTCGCGGGTGGCCGGGCACGGGATCGTCCCGACCGCGCTGGCCCTCGCCGTCGACCACGCCTTCCGGGCCGGCGGGCTGCACCGCGTCGAGGTCAACATCCGGCCGGAGAACGCGCCGTCCCGCCGGGTGGCCGAGAAACTGGGCTTCCGCGAGGAGTCCTACCACGCCAAGTACCTGCACATCGACGGAGCGTGGCGAGATCACATCGGGTATGCGCTGAGCGTCGAGGACGTGGTCGACGAGGGTGGCCTGCTGGCCCGCTGGCACCGGGTACGCAGCGGCTTCGACCGGACCACCTGACTCTTCCATCTCACGCTTCGCGCTTCAGGCCTGACCAGCGCATTCGGAGTGGCGCGCCGGGTTCACGCTGCGTGCACACTACCCTCGAACTACAACTGTGTAAGTCCAGTCGGGAGTGTCGCGGGTGCCCACGTCGGTGCTGCTCGCCGTCCTCGCCGCGGCCGGGCTGCTCGCGCTCGCCCCGGCACTGGTACGCCGGTACGACGCCACCGAGCGGCTGGTGGCGGAGCGGACGCTGTCGACGGCCCGGGTGATCAACCGCCGGCGCCGTCAGCGCACCGTGCCCGGACGCCGCCCGGTCAACCCGCCGAGCCTGATCTGCCTGGTACCCGTCCGCACGTTCGTCGCGCCCGTGCCGGGTGCGCGCGTCCCGGTCTCGGCCATGCCGATCTCCGCTGTGCCGACGTCGGCGCCCCCGTCCCGCCGTCGCCGCCGCTCGCCCGTGCGCGTCCGTACCCACACCCCCGCCGTGTACCGCCGCCGCCGGGTACTCGCCGCCCTGGTGCTGTTCAACGTGATCGAGCTGATCGGGCTCGCCGTGGTCGGTCCCGGCTTCGGGGTCAGCTGCGTGGTCTCCGGCTCGCTGCTGGTCGCCTACCTGGTGCACCTGCGCAACCGGGCGCTCGCCGACCGCCGCCGCCGCCGCGCGGCTGCCCGTCGCGAGGTCTGGCTGGCTCGCCGCCAGGCCGAACTGCAGGCCGAACAGGCGCGCCGGCTGGCCCTGCGGCGTGAGGCCCTGCGGCGTGCGGCAGCTGCCCGCGCCGCCGCGTCGCGGGAGGCGTTGAAGCTGTCCCAGCGGTACGTGGACAGCTCTGCGCGCAGCGTGGTGCGGGGACGGGCGTACGAGTCACGTGCGTCGTCGTACTAGTGCGGGTACTGGTTCGCGCGTACGGTCTCCCACCTGTTAGCCTTGTCGCCGGTCCGCTCGTCAGTACCAGCTGCGTGCGTACCGGCTCCAGGGGCTGTGGCGCAGACCGGTAGCGCACCTCGTTCGCATCGAGGGGGTCAGGGGTTCAAATCCCCTCAGCTCCACCCTTAACATCCTGACCAGCGGAAACGCGTCCCAAAGATCATCTGGCCCGGCCAGAGCCCAACTCAGCTCTGATCTTGGCCGGCACGTGCCGTTGCCTCCCGGAGGGCCGTGCCGACGACATTGCGGCGGCGCTTCTTCTTGGGCCACCAATGGACGTAGGTCTCCGGCGTGATCCGCTGGCTGGAGCGCCGTAACGCCTTCTGCACGTCAGTAGGGTCGGTCGAGGGACTTCTGCATGGCGCCCGCGACGTACGAGCGATGGCTTGTCCTTGAATCTGTTCTGCCAGCACTACGCGGACCGCCGACTTCGCGCACTGGTCGAGAACGGCGGGGATACCGCAGGGTGCCGCCAGCGCTGACGACGAGATCGGTGGGGCGGTGCGCGACGCGCCCGGTCACGAGGGCGGTCGGCCGCCCGCTGGACGGAGTTGACGACCGTCACTACATTGATCTCTGCGTCGGACGGCTCCGGCCGGACGCGCGTCACGCCCTGGTCGCGGACGCCGCCATCCACCCCTCCGAAAGGCGCCCATGAACACCATCCCGACGCGGCTCGTCCGTGCGGTTCTCGCCGCGGCCGTCGCCTCGCTCGTCGCGGTCGCCGCCCTACCGGCTGTGGCCGTTGCCGACACGACTGCACCGCACGGCTTCCTCGATGACTACGCCCCCCGGGTCGACGGCAGCGTCGATGACACCCTTGCCGGGTCGTGGGTGTTCCACACCGACACGCCGTACTGGGCGGCCGTGGGGGAGAAGGTCATCGCGCCGGCCCTACACGGCGACGTGTTCACCGGCCCGGTGGCCGACAACGGTGACGGTACCTTTACGGACCTGTACCAGAGCACCTACAGCGGTGAGCACGCCTCCATCATCGAGTTCGACGTGATCGATTCAAACCCGGGGCGCGCACCGTTCGGCGCGTACGGCACCATCGCCAGTTTCTTCGACCGGTCCCCCACCTCGACGACGGTGCCGCTGTCGTACACGGTCATGCTCGCGCAGGGTAGCTCGATGTTGCCGGCCGGTGTCTCCCAGATCGACACGTCAGGATCGAAGTTCATCGCGGTTCGGGATGTCTACGCACAGCAGGGCCAGACGATTACGATAACGATCGCCAACACCGCCTCCGGTCTGCGTTCATTCTCCCGGCCCATCGGCATCCAGGCGTTACTGTTCGCCAGTGATCCAGCGGACGCGGGCAGCTGGGTGCAGCCGCGCGGCTCCGCGGTAGCGCGCACCGTGCTGAACGGGGCCAAGACGCTGACCTATACCGCACCCCGCTCGGCGTACTACGGCGCGGTCTTCGTCAACTCGACCGGCGGCAGGTCGATCTTCGTCAACGCCGCCGTTTCCTGAGTCGTCGCAGCCCAAATGGTGCGCGGGGCTTCTGGGTAACTGCCTCGCACATGAGCTTGCGTTCGGGACCCGCGCCGTTGTTGATGATCTCGTTGGCCCGGTCTCGGATCGCCTGCCACAGCACCTGAGGCAGCCGAAGGCGTCATGGCCGTCGAGTTCGCGTCTCCGGGTTCGGAAAAGCGATGGAGACGCTGGTTCCGGATGGTGGGTGGCTGCAGGCGGTGTCGAAGCGCGGGCTGGCGATGTGATGGACGCCGGCGGAGCAGATGCGTAGTTCGCCGTCGTAGGTACGGACGATGGTGTCGACGAGGGCCAATCCGAGGCCGGTGCCGGGTGAGGTACGTGAGGCGTCGGCGCGGCTGAAGCGTTCGGTCGCGTGCGGCAGGAACGCGGGCTCGATGCCGGTGCCGTTGTCGTGGACGGCGACGCTGATGAGTGTCGGCGTCTGGTACGCCGTGGTGGTAATGGTTCCCGCGCCATGCCGAACGGCGTTGTCGAGCAAGTTGGTCATGATCTGGCTCAACCGTGCGGGATCGATCTGCATCCAGATGTTGGGCTCGATGCGCGAGTCGAGGGTCCGGCTCGTCGCGGTGGCGGCCCGGTACCGGTCGACCAGTTCGGCGAGCAGGTTGCTGATGTTGATGGCTGGTGCCTGTGGATCTGGATGTGGCGGGACGCCGATGGTGAGCAGCGTGTCGGTGAGGGCGATCAGGTCTGCGGTGTCGGCGGCGGCGGCCCTGATGGTCTGTTCGAGCTCCGCGGCGGTGCGTTGGCGGCGGAGAGCGAGTTCGAGTTCGGTGGCGAGCAGGGTCAGCGGCGTACGTAATTCGTGCCTGGCGTCGTTGACCAGGCGGCGTTCCGTCGGGGGCGCCGCCATCCAGCCCGGCGAGCAGTTGCAGGTTCCGGCGGCCGGTCAGGCCGGGGTAGAACTTGGGGCTCTCGATGAACCCGGCAACGCCCTCCAGCGAACGGACACCGGCGGTCTGCCAGGACCGGCCGAACACCTCCAGTGTGCCGCTGTCCGGCCGGATGAGGCCGAACAGCATTCGCAGGAAGGTCGTTTTCCCGGCGCCATTGGGGCCCAGTACCCCGTAGACCTCGCCTTGGGCGACCCGGACCGTGATGTGGTCGACAGCGGTCAACGGGCCGTACCGCTTGGTCAGGTCGACGGCCTCCACCGCCAGTACTTCACTCATGGGCCCAGACCGTAGGTGCCGGACATGAAACGACGATGAAACCGCGCGCCTGCAGGCCGCCTACGCCGCTTCCGCGCTCAGGCCGGTACTGCTGGCGGGAACCGGTCCCGGAAGGTGAACGCCCGCGGGGTCGGGCCGTGCCGGGACAGCAGGTCCAGCCGGTCGCGCGCCTCCTCCAGCGTCGGCAGCGTACCGGCGGGTACCCACCACAGCACCGCGTGCTCGGGCAGCCCTTCGTGGTCGAACCACTCCCGCCGGCGGCGGAGTACGTCGAGATGGGCGCTCCGGTACGCGTACTCGTACAGCGCTTCCACCGACTCCCACACCGACATGTTCACGAGCACGTCCGGCCCGTACGGACGCAGGCTTGTCGCATCGGCGCCGTCCGCGTCGACCAGTCGCCACACGAACCCGGGCGCCCGCTCGGCCAGCGCGTTGATCTCCTCGAGCCGGTTGACGAAGCTGGCCATCTCGGGATCGGCGATCGGGAAGCGGGTCCGCGCGATGTTCAGCTGGGCGAGGTGGTGCTCGGTCATGGAGCAGAGCACATCACGCTGTGAACCTCTATGTCAAGAACGATTGTTTTTAGAATGCGCCTCGATGACGACGCAGCAGCCGTCCGCACCCGGGTCCATCCGGGCCGTGCTGTCCGGCCCGCCCAGCCCCTCGACCAGACCCTGGAGGAGAGCCAAGTTCATGCCGCACACGAGCGGCGGGTGGTCGCGCGCGAGCAGGTGGAACGGGCAGTTACGTAGGAGGATCGTGTCGTCGCGCGGCAGCGGTTCGTACCCCTGCTCGGTCAGCACCTCGACCAGTCCGGCGTCTCCAGCCGCCTGCCCGACCGACCGGCCGCGGTGCCGGGCCGCCTCGAAGAGCACCTGGTCAGCGCCAGACCGGTCAACGGCCTCCGCCAGCAGATCCGCCGCCGACCGGTAGCGCCGGGGCGGCAAGCTCACCTCAAATTCGGCAACCGAGCGCTTGTACAGTTTGGCCGGCCGGCCCGCCCCGGGACCGGTCCGCCCGGACCGCCGCGCGTACGACACCTCCAGCAGCCCGGCATCGGCGAGCCGGTCGAGGTGAAACGCGGCGAGGGTGCGCCCGATCCCGACCGCCTCGGCGACCTCGTCACGGCCGACCGGCTCCCCCCGGCCCGTCGCGTACTCGTAAACCGCACGGCGTACCGGTTCGCGTAGCGCACCGACCGCCTCAATCGCCATGCCTGAACGCTAGCGCGGCGACCACACGGGCGACTCTCAGTACCTCGTCCCGATCTGCCCGGGTCGGGCCGGCTCCGGCGGGCATGTCGTTGCCGGCAGGGGGTGGTCCAGAGTGGCCATGCCAGCCGGCGTACGACTCCCAAGGAACTCACGATTAGGAACGCTAAGCTTCGGGGCCGGCGGCGAACTGGGCGCGACAGCACGGCGGAACGAGGTCAAATGGTGCGTCGAGGTGGACGGAGCGTGCGACTGCTGGCCTGCGCCGTACTGATGTCGCTGGCCGGCTGCACCGGCAGCACCGGTCCTGGCCGGACCGGCGACGGTCAGGGAGCCGCAGGATCGGGCGTGCCGGGCGCCTGCCAGGTGCGGTACGTGCTGCGAGCCGTGCTGGGCGGGCTCACCGCGGACGTCACCGTCACCACCTCCGGCCCGCGGCTGGTGGCGCCGACCATCGCGTTCACCCTGAGCGGTGCCGACCAGCAGCTCGCCGACGGGTGGAACGCCACCTGGTCGCAGTCGGCCCGCCAGGTCACCGCCGTGCTTCCGGGCGGCGTGCGGGCAAACGGCGCGGTCACGGTGGGCTTCGACGCCACCGGCGCCCCGGGTACCGCGCCGGGGCAGTTCAGCCTCAACGGCGTCAGCTGCGCGGCCGATGTCGACGCCGACACCACGCTGCCGGCCACCACCAGCCGCGCCCCGGCGCTACGCGTGTCCGGTAACCAGATCGTGGACCAGACCGGCCGGCCGGCGGAGCTACTCGGGGTGAACCGGTCTGGTGGCGAGTACAGCTGCGTCAGCGGGGACAGCATCTGGGACGGGCCGATGGACGCGCCGGCGCTGCAGGCGATCGCGGCGTGGAACGTCAAGGCGGTACGGGTGCCGCTCAACGAGGACTGCTGGCTGTCCCGCAACGGGGTACGGGCGAGCCCGTCCGGTGCTCGGTACCGCGCCGCGGTGGTCGCGCTGGTCGCCGGGCTGGAGGCGGACGGCATGGTACCCATCCTGGATCTGCACTGGACCGACGGCGCGTGGACCGGGGACTCGTCCCAGTGCGCCAGCGCCGCCGCACTCTGCCAGAAGCCGGTACCGGACGTGGTGGCGGCGACCTTCTGGCGCTCGGTGGCGCAGACCTTCCGTACCGACCAGTCGGTGGTCTTCGACCTGTTCAACGAGCCGTTCCCGGGGGACACCGGGGTGATGTCCGAGCGCCAGTCGTGGAGCTGTTGGCTGTCCGGCGGCTCGGCCTGCCCGGGCCTCGGGTACCAAGCGACCGGCATGCAGCAGATGGTGGACGCGGTACGCGCCGCCGGCGCCCAGAACGTCATCCTGGCCAGCGCGGACAGCTACGCCAGGGACCTGACCGGGTGGCTCGCGCACGAGCCGAAGGACCCGACCGGCAACCTCGCCGCCGCCTGGCACTGGTACCCGGACACCGCCTGTCCGGACAGCGACTGCTGGCAACGGCAGGTGGGGGAGCTGGCCACCCGGGTACCCGTGGTGGCTACCGAGATCGGCGAGATGGACTGCTCCGCCGCTCAGATAGCACCACTGATGGACTGGCTGGACCAGCACGGGGTGAACTACCTGGCCTGGACCTGGAATGTGTGGGGCTGTGGCGAGGGCAACGGGCTGATCACCGACTACGCCGGCGACCCGACCCCGTACGGCGCGGGCGTGCAGGCCCACTTCCGCCAGCGCTGACGACCCCCCCCGGTACCTGGACGCAGGACGCCCCGGCCCGGCGCGGTGCTGCCGGGGCGGGGCGCCTACTTGGTTCCGTTCGTGCTTCTGAGCGGGGTAGCTCAGCCGTCGACGCCGGTGCGGACCTGGCGCAGCGCGCGGTCGCAGGCGGCCAGGTGCGGGCCGAGTGCATCCTCGAAGGTGGTGGTGACCGACTCCATGATCAGCTGGCGGCGGATGGCCAGCTCGCGGCCGGAGGTACCGGCGCTGGCGGCCAGCACGGCGCGGGCCCGGGACAGCGTGTCCTCGGCTACCTCGTCCACCAGGCCGACCCCTGCTGCCTGAGCCGCGTTCAGGGTCGAGCCGAGTACCACCATCCGGCGGGCGGCGGCCACGCCGAGCTGGTTGGCGATGCGGTACAGGCCCATGCCCGGCCAGGAGCTGCCGGCCACCGGTACCGTCTCCAGGGTCAGGTCGGTGGCGGCCACCCGATAGTCGGTGGCCAGCAGTACCTCGAACGCCGGCCCACGGCAGGCGCCGTTGGCCACGGCCAGCACCAGTGCCGGCAGCCGCTCCAGCCGGCGCAGCGCCCGCTCCCACTGGTTGACCAGGTGGATCTCGGTCTCGTGCGGCCACGGCTCGGCCGCGCCCGGCATCGAGCCGTCGATGTGTACCAGCAGTGTCAGGTTCTTGCCCTCGCCCGCCTCGATCCGGGCGCACGCCTCACTGACCGAGGCGATGAGCGACTTGCTCAGCGAAGCACCACCGTCGACCGCCAGGTACACGTCGGTGAGAGAGGAGAAACTCGACACGGAACCATCCCTAGACTCGTGAGAACTTGCCAGCCGGCCAGCGGCCGACGAGGTCACCGGCGCTACCACTGGAGCAGCGCCATTTCGATGGTCGATCCCGGTCCCATCGTCATGAAGACACAGCGGTCGCCCGGGACGATCCGCCCCTCATCCACCAACTGCTGGTAGGAGAAGAGGAACGAGCCGCTCGACACGTTGCCGTAGTTACGCAGTACGGCGGTGGTGTGCCGCAGGTCGTCCGCGGTCAGGCCGAGGTTGACCCGTACCGAGTCGATGACCTTCTTGCCGCCGGAGTGGACGATCCAGTGGGCGATGTCGGTGCGGTGCAGGCCGGTACCGTCGAGCAGGGCGCCGAGTACCTCCTCGGCGTGCGCGCCGACCACGTAGGGGACGTCGCGGTCGACGTAGAAGCTGAACTTGTTCTGGTCGTCATCCCAGTCGAAGCGCATCGCCTGGATGGCCTCGGGGATCAGCCGGCTGGAGAACTTGACGATGCGGGGGCCGCGCGGTACCCCGGGGTCCGCGGTCAGCACGATCGCCGCCGCGCCGTCGCCGAACAGGCTGTTCACCACCGCGGTACGCATGCTGCCGTCGAACACGTAGGCGGCCGAGCACACCTCGACGCAGATCATCACGGCTACCTTGGCCGGGTTGGCCTGGGCCCAGCTGGCCACCGCGTTCAGCCCGTTGAGGCCGGCGTTGCACCCCATGCCCACCACGTCGGCGCGGTGGGTGTCCAGCCGCATACCGAGTTCGTTGATGAGCAGTGCGCTGAAGCCGGGGGTGAGGAAACCGGTCGAGGTGACGCAGCACAGGTACCCGACGTCGGACAGCTCCATGCCGGCATCGGCGAGCGCGGCACGCAGCGCGTCCGCGGCCATCTCGATCCCGTGTGAGCGGTGCTTGGCCAGCAGTTGGCCCTGGGCCTCGTCGACCGGCTTGCCGTTGTCGTCCAGGTCGGACAGCAGTAGGTGGCGCTGGTCGATGTGGCTGTTCTCGAAGATGGAGATCACCCGCTGGTCGGCGATGCCGTAGCGCTCCAGAACGTCCTGCTGTGTGTAGACAGACTTCGAGTTGGCGGTACCGATCCCAGCGATACGTGGCTGTAGCGCCACCGTCTCCGGCAACATGCCAACCTCCAACCATAGGGGGACCACCGTCGAGGCCCGGTGGTTGGTGTCCGTATTCAACGCCGTGCCCGAGCTGGACGCCGGCGGCTCGTGGTGACGAGTGTTGATCAACGCCACTACAGCTGGTGATCAAGCCAGCCGATGACACACCCTATCGGAGGACGCAGGTCCTCCGGAGTACCGCAAAAGCTCGATCGGATCGACCGTCCGGATAGGGGGACATGGTCCGGTCGCTGGGCGGAAGTACCAAAGGTACGTGGTCTCGCGCAAGATCCGTTACGGGTGCATAAGCCTGGGGACGGCGGGACAGCTGGGGTACGCCGGCGTACCTCGGCGCTGCCCAGGCGCCGGTGGTGGGGTCAGCGATGTTCGGGCGGGATGAGCTGGCCACCCTGGCGGGCGGCGGCGAGCAGCGTGACAGGGTCGGCGCAGACCAGGTCGATGGCGCGCCGGACCGGCTCTTCGGCGAAGGTCGACCGGTGGAAGGCCGTGTTGAGGTGGATCGCGCCGCCCATCTCGGCGAACGAGATGGTCACCCCCTCGGGGCCGCCCGGGGTGGGTGCGCTGATGAATTGGCGTTCCCCGGCCGGGACAGCCCAGGGCAGCCTGCCGTAGCCGTCCATCCGGCCGATGTGGGTCAGGGACAGCTCTGGGTGCGGGTGCACCCGTACCGAGTCCGGCGGCGCGGGCGTCGTGTGCCGCCCCCGCCACGCGAGCAGGTCGCGTAGGCCGAGCGACGTCAGCGGGCGGCCGGCGGAGACTGCGGCACCCATCGCCTCGTAGATCGCCCGCGGGTCGCGTGGGTCGGCGGGCAGGAGGTACTGCGCCGCGGCGAAGTTGCCGTCCACCGTGGCTGACTTGGACAGGTACCGGCGGGCGTCCACGAGCACCATCACGCCCTGGTTCTCCGAGCCCAGGCCGGCCTCGTCGAAGGCGAGGAAGGTGGCCGCGAACAGCACCGCGGCGGCGGAGACGCCGGGCAGCTCGCGGTCCCGCCAGGCGCGTACCGACGCGACCAGGTCACCATCAGAGCGCCGGTAGTAGGTGGCGAGATCCGGGTGCCACGGCCGCCGCGGCTGCTCCGCCGGCGGCTGCGGAAGTACGGGACGCGGCACCGTGGCCAGCCGGCCGAGCCGGCGGGGATCACGGCCAAAGTAGCGCAGCGCCGCCTTGGCCAGCGGCAGCCGGCTGGGGCGGCGGAAAGCCAGGCGCGGCGGTCGTTGCGCCGCGCCCGCGCCGAACAGTTCGGGTACGAGCGCGTTGAATACCCGGCCGTCGCCGACGCCGTGGCTCATCCGGATTCCCACGAAGTCGCCGCAGACGACCACCCGTAGCGGCCGGCCGGCCAGGGGTGCGGCCAGCAGGGCAGCGAGTACCGCGGCGGCTGGATCCGGGCCGGGCGGTGACTCGGCGACGTCCTGCTCGACCAGGCGGGCGTAGTCGGCCGGGGATGATGGTACCCAGCGCCGAGCCACAGGATCGATGGCGCACACGGACGGGTGGTCCCGATGCCGGCGGTGCAGTTCCACCAGGGTCGCCCGGATCTGTTCGGCGGTCACCCCGCGCAGTGGCCCGACAACCCGCAGATGGTCGTACGCCAACCAGTCGGCGTCGCGCACCGACATCCGTTGTCCAGCCACGGGCGGTACTCCCTCGTAAACGGTCCGCCCGCGCCAGCGCCCGGGTAGGGAACAATCCCGCGCAGCATATGCCCGCGCCCCGGATCCGCTCCGCGTCGGTACACGCGTGGTTGGTCGCCGCTCGTCGCCTCGGGACAAACACCCTGAACGCGGTGGTTACCTCGTAATCAGACCAGTCCGTGCCGGTAGGCGTAGGCGACAGCCTGGGCGCGGTCACGCGCATCGATCTTGGCGAGCAGCCGGTTGATGTGGCTTTTGACGGTACCTTCGCTGATCACGAGGCGTTCGGCGATCTCGGTGTTGGACAGGCCGCCCGCGATCAGCGACAGCACCTCCGCTTCGCGGCGGGTGAGGCCGTCGGGAAAGGGTGCGGGTACCAGCGGACTCTGCACCGGGGCCGTGGCGGCGATGGCGTCGATCAGATGGTGCTGCACAGCCGGGTCGATCGCGGCCTGGTCGTCGAGGACCCGGCGGAGGGCTTGGCGGATCTCCGCTCCGCCCGCGTCCTTGGTGAGGTAGCCGCGGGCGCCGGCGCGGAGCGCGTCGATCACCGAGCGGTCGTCGGAGTAGGTGGTGAGGACGACAACCTTGATTTCGGGTACCCGCTCGCGCAGCACTCGGGTCGCCTCGAGACCGTCGCACCGGGGCATCCGCAGGTCCATCAGCACGATGTCGGGGTGCAGCTCCTGGGCGAGGGCAACGGCTTCGGTACCGTCGGAGGCGGTACCCACCACCTCCACATCGGGGAGCAGCCCGAGTACCAGCGTCAGCCCCTCCCGTACCACCCGCTGGTCATCGGCGATCAGCACGCGGATCGGCCGGCTCATCGGGGTACGACCAGCTCGACCCGGAAGCCGCCGGCCGTGGCACCGGCGGTGAGGGTGCCGCCCAGCAGTTCGGCGCGTTCCCGCATGCCGGTGAGGCCGTAGCCACCGCTGCCACCACTCGGGGCCGGTCGGCTGCCACTGTCCGCCGCGAAGTCCTCGATGGTGAGCCGGGTGGCCGCCGGTTCGTACGCCAGGCGCAGTTCAACCCGCTCCGGCTGGGCGTGCCGGCCGATGTTGGTCAGCGCCTCCTGGGCGACCCGGTACAGCGCGAGCCGGGTCTCGGTACCCAGCTGCTGCGCCGCGCCGACCACGGTGAGCCGGCAGCAGGTACCGCTGTCCTGCTCGAACTGCGCCGCCAACGCGGCCAGCCGCTCCGGGCCGGGAAGCTCGTCGTCGCGCAGCGTCCCGATCGCCCGCCGCGCCTCCGCCAGCCCGGTCCGGCCCAGCTGGTGGGCGCGGTTGATGACCTGGGGCAGCCGGGGATCGGCCGGGTCCTCGGCGGCCAGCATCCGGGCGCCCTCGAGCTGGAGGATGAGGCCGGACAGCGAGTGGGCGAGTACGTCGTGCATCTCCCGGGCCAGCCGCTGCCGCTCGGCGAGCCCGGCCGACACCGCCTCGGCCGCGCGGCTCTGCTCCAGCTCGACGAGCAGGCGTTCGGCCAGCTGGTTGGCCTCACCGAGGCGCATGGCAAGGAACATCACCCCGTAGAACGCGCCGATCATGACGGCGTCGAGCAGCGCCGCGGTGACCGAGCCGTGGCTGCCGATCGCCACCACGACGCCCAGGAACACCAGCGCGACGACGGTCAGGGGTACCGACAGGTGGCCGCGGAGCAGCGGCGCGAGCAGCGATACGCCGACGAAGATCCCGGCGATGCCGGCCCCGTCCGGCTGTAGCCAGACCAGGCACGCCGAGGCGGCCAGGAGTACGGCGACGAAGGTGAGGTGCGGTGCGCCGGGGCGCCGAAGCGTGACCAGTATGCCCACTCCACCGAGTACGACACCGGCCAGGGCGATCGACACGGCCAGCTCGCGACCGCCCAGTCCCGGGCCGGGACTGGTGGTGAACGCGGCCCAGATCACCACGCCCACCACGAGTGGTACCAGCGGCCGCAGCCAGCGCAGTACCGCCTCCCGCTGCGCCCGCGACGCACTCAGCATGGCGAGCGTGGGAGCGGTCGCGGAGTCCGTACTCACCCGAAGAACAGTACGGCGAGCACCTCCGGTCGGCATCCAACCCAGGGTGCAGCCGGCGGCGTACACCCTGGGGTGCAGTGGCCCGCGACCCTGGTTGGCAGCGGCTGGCAGGGCGGAGTTCCACTCCGGCGCCGATGTGCTGCGGGTACCCGAGGACGCAGGCTCTGTGCAGCCGATCGACGGGAGAGGGATCATGGCGGTACCGAGTCTGGATCAACCGAGTCTGGATCATCCGCGGAGCCGGGCCGCGCTGCGTACCCTGCGGCTGCTCGTCGGCTGCTACCTCGGCGTCAGCGCGCTCACCGTGGTGGCGATTGTGTTGCTACGTCACCACTCCACGCTGGTGACCCCGGCCGCCTGGGTACGCGCGATCATCGTGCTCGGCACCGCTTCGCTGATGATGCTCTTCACCGCCGGTACCGCCCGCGGCTCCAGCCGGTCGTACCTGCGCCTGCGGCTGGCCTCCGGCCTCATGCTGGTGGCGATCGCCGTCATCATCGCGATCCCCGGCGACTTTCCGCTGTGGTTGAAGGTCGAGCAGGGCGCGTGCGGGCTGCTCCTGCTCGGCGTCGCGTTCGTGGCCAACGGCCGGCACCTGCGGTCGCTCTTCGCCAAGTGAGTCAGGCGCAGGGGTAAGTCAGGCCGGTACCTGGATGACGAGGATGGCGATGTCGTCGTTGGCGGGGCTGTCGGCGTGCGCCAGGACGGCGTCGCGCAGCTGCGTGGCCAGGTCGGCAGCGTTGCCCTGGTCGAGGGTGGTGAGCAGGCGCGCCAAGCCGTCCTCGCCGAGGAGTCGCCGGCCACGGCGGGCTTCGGTGATCCCGTCGGTGTAGAGGACGAGGCTGTCGCCCGGGTGCAGCGTCGTCTCGGCGATGGAGAGCCGCAGGCTGGGCAGCGCACCGAGCATCGTGCCGAGCAGCCCGAACGGGTGCACGCTGCCGTCCGCCCGCTTGACGAACGCGGGCGGGTGACCGGCCAGGCACAGGCGTACCAGCGTGCCGTCGGCAGTCGGGGTGAGCGTGGCGTACGCGACGGTGGCGAAGCCCGACTTGCCGGCCTGCTCGTACCAGTGCACCAGCGCCCGGTCCAACTCGGCGAGTACCGGCACCGGCGAACTGTGCCGCACGGCGCTGGCGCGCAGCGTGTACCGGGCCAGCGCGGTCGTCTTCGCGGCGTCGGCGCCCTTGCCACTCACGTCGCCGACGAACACTGCCCAGCCGCGCGGCTGCGGTACCACGTCGTAGAAGTCGCCGAGGACGTCGACCCCGGAGCCGCCCGGGACGTAGACGGCGGCCAGGTCCAGGCCCACGACCTCGGGCAGGGTCGGCGGCAGCAGGCTCTCCTGCAGGGTCGCCGCCAGCAGGGTGGCGCGGGCCGCGTTGCGCTGCGCGTCGTCGGCGTAGATGCGCAGCGCCACTTCGCCGCTGGCCGCCTGGGCGAGTACTTCCAGGGTGCGCAGCTGGTCGGGCTGCCAGTGCCGGGGCTGGGTGTCGACGACGCAGAAGGTACCCAGCACGTAGCCGTCGGGGGAGCGGACCGGGAAGCCGGCCCAGGCGATGACGCCCATCGACTCGATAGAGGGGTTCGCGGCGGTCATCGGGTCGAGCCGGGCATCGTCGATGATCACTGCATCATCGGCGGCGATGACGTACTGGCAGAACGACTCCTGCACGGTGTTCTGCCGCTCGGCGGGGGAGGTGGCGTTGACGCCGATGCAGGCCTTCCAGAAGGAGCGGCGCTCGTCGACGATGGTCACGAAGGCGAACGGGGCGTCGAGTATCTGGCAGGCCAGCCTGGCCAGCCGGTCGAAGGGCTCGTCGGCCGGCGTGTCGAGCAGCCCCGTACGCCGAACCGCCTCCAGGCGTTTCGGCAGCATGAGCTGCTGGGTCGTCACCACTGGAGTCTGCCAGCCCACCCTGACAGCGACCACACCGACAGCGACCGCCGGTCAGCCACCAGCCTGACAGCCACCAGCCGGTCAGCTGCGCGCCGGTCAGCTGCCCGGCCGGCCGGCGAGCGGGCGCAGCATCGCCAGCAGGGCGGCGCGGTCCGGGACGGGTTCGAAGAACGCGGCGTCGACCGCCTCCACCGCGGCGATGGCGCGCTGCGCCAGCGCGGCGCCGCGATCGGTGACAGTCAACTTCTTTGCCCGGGTATCGGTGGCGTCGACCACCCGCGTGATCAGGTCCTTGGCCTCCAACCTGCCGAGTACCTGCGAGGTCATCTTCACGTCCGTACCGGCCTGCCGGGCCAGGCTGAGCTGGTTGGGGTCGGCGCCGTGCGTGTTCATCCACCAGGCCGTGGCCAGCAGGACGAACTGGACGTGGGTGAGGTCGAGCGGCGCTAGTGCCGCGGCGACGTCACGCTGCCAGCGCAGCGTGACGTGCCACAGCAGGAACCCCGGACTGGACTCCGGCTCCAGCGGCATCGCCTAGGCCTCGGCGGTCCGGGCGAGGGCGGCGAGTACGTCCGGGAAGTCGGCGGTGATGGCCGGCCCCAGCTCCGGCCCGATCTCGGCCGCGGCCGGGCCGGTGATCTCGGTGCGGTAGATGATCCGGGTACCCCCGTCGGCAAGTGGCTCCAGCCGGTGGACGGTACGCACGACGAAGTCACCGGCGTCCATCTCATCGGCGAACAGCTCGCCCGGCACGATCTCCACGAGACTCATGGATACCGGATCGTCGCCGGGCGGGGTCATGGTGAACGTGGTCCCGACCTCGAACGCGCCGTCAATCTGGATCTTCTCGATGCCGTCGTTCCACTGCGGCCAGCTCGCCATGTCCGACCAGTGCTGCCACACCGCGTCCGGGCCGGCGCTGGTCTCGATGCTGGACTCGTACTCCCACATGGTTTTCTCCCCGGTTTTTTGCTCGTCGGCATTTGAACTGCGCATAGATTATCTGCGCGCAGACTATCTGTCAAGCAGCCGGATCGGCCCGGCACACCGCCCCTCCCAGGCGTACGAGCTACGGTGTTGGTGAGTACTGACGCCGGGGGCACCACGCCCACGGTCAGAAACTGCCCGGCCGGCCGATTCGGCGGCGCATCGGGCGCCGCAGCAGCTGGCGTGGCACCGTCCTCCACGCCGCTGGCTCCCAGGTACCGCGTAGCAGGCCACGACACCCGCACTGACCTGGCAGACAGGGCCACGGCTGCGGGCTGCCGGGCAGTGTTCGAGCCGAGCGCAACCGCATGCCCCGGATGCTGTCCGCCGGGGTCCGGCCGGGCGGCAGCATCGCGCAGCAGCATGACGCCCTTCCCGGCAACCGTCGGGTGGGCGTTGACCATGATCCATTGACCATGATCGAAAGAGGGGTGTCTGACATGCCAGCGACCACGCACGCAATGGCCGACCTGAAACTCAAGGTACGTCCCGGCAACTCCCCTGGACTCGACCGGCTGGCCATCGAGCCGGTACCCCTCGTCCCGGAGATCCAGCTCTACCTCGCCGAGGACGCCATCGTCTGGTGGGCCCGGATGGAGGCGGAGGCCGGCGCCAAGCTGGTCACCCCGTTCTGGGCCTCGGCCTGGGCCGGTGGCCGCGCGCTGGCCCGCTACCTGCTGGACCGCCCGGAGACCGTGGCCGGCAAGCGGGTACTCGACCTGGCCTCCGGCTCCGGACTGGTCGCGATCGCCGCGAGCATGGCCGGCGCGGCCTCGGTCGTCGCCAACGACATCGACCCCTACGCGATGGCCGCCATCGAACTCAACGCCCTCGAGAACAACGTGTCCATCCGGACCGAGCTCGGCGACATGCTGGGCGGCGACGGCGGCGACGCCGAGGTGGTACTCGTCGGGGATGTGCTCTACAACACCCAGCTGGCGGCACAGGTCCTCCCGTTCCTGCGCCGGGTGGTGGCGCGCGGTGCCGAGGCACTGATCGGCGACCCGGGCCGGGGACACCTGCCGGACGGGCTGGAAGTGCTCGAAGACCTACGACATGACCGGTACCGGCTCGATGCACGACGCCCAGATCGACCTCGTCCAGGTACTGCGCCTCAACAAGTCCTAGCCGTCCCGACCCGTCCCCGGCCGCATATGATCTGGTCCGCGGTGGGGCGGGTACGGAGGTGGCGGGGCGATGTCGGACGAGCCGGTCGAGCGGCCCAGCGGCGCGCCGACCCCGGCCGGGAAGCGCACCGTGAGTGCGTTCGTCGCCATCCTGCTGATCGCGCTGACCACGGCGGCGCTGGGTGCCGGGCTCGGTGGCTGGCTGGGCTGGCACGGAGCGCCGCCACTGCCGGACGACTCGACCGCCGCGATGCTGGCCCGGTCGGTGGTACCCCGGGGCACGCCGCTGATCGTCGAGAAGCACGACGTGCTGTTCGGGTACGACCAGCCGGGTACCGGAGCGCGACTGTTGGGCGCCTCGGGCTACTCCGGCGGGTACATCAAATTCCTGATCACCGACGGCGACCCGGCACCTGAGCAGCTGACCGAGATCCGCGGCCTGCTCCTGCTCGACCGCTGGCGGATCAGCTCGGACCTGGTCGGCGCGGGGATGGTCGGTACCAAGGACCGGCTGTCCGTGCGGGTCTACCCGGCCAACACCGATGGCGACCGGCTGACCGACGCGGAGCCCGACGACAGCGTGGTCATCGAGATCGGGCGCTCCGAGCCGGCCCGCGTGCAGACCTTCACCGTGCTCGGGTACCTGCTGCTGGGCGTACTGGGATGGCTCGGCGGCGCGTTCGTGGTGGGCCGGCTGTACCAGGACGGGGCGGTACGCCGCCGGACAGCCGCTGCCGGTGGCGCGCTCAGCCTGCTACTGCTCCTGCCGGGTACGGTGCTGACGACCGGCCAACTCATCTACGTCCTGCTGCTCATCCCCGACTCGATGCCCGCCCCGCCGTCCTGGGGTCAGTACCTGCTGCCGGGGGTACGCGCGTTGACGATTCTCGGGCTGCTCGTCGCCGTGGCGGCACTCGCCGCGACCCTGCCCAGCGAGCCGCGCAGCCGGTACGAAGGCAGCTGATCCGCCCCGGCGCGGCGCCCGGGGGAGGGTCAGAGCGGCAGGTAGAAGGTGTCGAAGCTGTCGCAGCGCACGGTGTGGTTGACCTCGTCGATCCAGTACGAGCAGGCGACCACCCGGCCGGTACGGTCCTGCGACTCGGGTACCGGCCCGAACCACAGATTCGGGAACTTTCCCTCCCGGCGTACCCCCTGGTAGGGGTCGTCGTACCGGCTCATGATCCAGGCCGTCACCAGCAGCCGTACCTCGTCGGCCGGCGACTCCCGCGCCACCCACTGGTCCAGCCGCTCGAGGAAACCGAGCAGTGTCCACAGTGGCGGGTCGGGGGTGCGCCGTAGCGGTTCAGGCTGCACGGCCCAGCCTGGCTCGGATCTCCTCGCGGCTGTCCGGGCGTACCGGCTGGGCCAGCCGGGCCGGCGCGTCCCGCAGCCAGGCCGAAGCGGTGACCGGGTCGGGTGCCGGGGTGTCCGGGGCGCCGTCCGCGCGGAAGTAGGCGCGCAGCCAGTCCCGTTCGATGCGCGTACTGCCACCCGGCTGGCGCAGTTGGTCTGCCTGCTGCCACGGCGTTTCGCTGTGCGTGAGGTGCTCCAGATCCTCGCCGGTCAGCGCGGCGTACCGGCTGAGTACGTAGCCGATGGTGTTCAGTGCTGCCTGGTCGGGGGCGTGCCCGTCGGGTCGCTGGTGACCCCGCTTCTCGGCGTACCACAGCTCACCGACGACCGGCCCCATGTCCCAGGCCGATACCGCCTCGGCGAACAGCGGCTCGCCGAAGGTCGCGAGGTGGTGTCCCTGGCAGTAGTAGAGGAGTTTGTGCAGCTTCTTCACGCTCAACCCGGGCAGCCGCGCGCGCAGCACCTCGGCGATGTCGGCCGCGGACAGGCTCATCCGCTCAGGATAGTGAGCCCGGTCCCGGCACGCATCGTCCGCGGCCGATCACGCAGGCGTGAACTGCATCGACGCCGGTTGAACCGGGCTTGCCGGGGGCTGGACGCACGGTTAGATTCCGGCCGTACCGACCACCCGGGTCGGTACCGGGAGGGAGGGCGCGTGCTCCGCCTCCCCGATCGCGACCGGTCCCGGGTGGTGCTGCTCGGCACGGCCCGCTACGGCCGGGTCGACCTGCCCGACCTGCCGGCCGTCCGGCACACCCTGCCAGCACTCGCGGATGCGTTCGCCGACCCGCGGCTGGGTGGCATCGCGCCGGTGAACGTACGCATCGTGCTCGATCCGGTCGGTGTCGAGCAGGCCGGCGCGGACCTGGTACAGGCCGCCGGGCACGCCACCGACCTGCTGCTGGTCTACGTCGCGGGGCACCTGGTCGACGGGTCCGGCACGGCCGGGTCGGTCGACGAGCCCGAGTTGGCGCTGCCCGGCCAGCGTCGGGGGCGCGCCGGCGGGTTGCCGCTGCGCTGGGTGGCCCGGACGCTTTCGACAAGCCGGGCGGGGGTACGGGTCCTGGTGGTCGACGGGCACCTGGCCGGTGCGGACGCCGACCGGGTACGCCGCCGCTGCGCCGCTGTCCTCGACGGTACGGCGCTGGTGGTACTCGCCGACCGGCTGGCCGGGTACGCACCGCCCGGCCGCCCGGGTACGGCGCTCGCCCGTACCCTGCTCGACCTGGTGTACCGGCAGGACGACGCGCGCCCGTACCTGCTGCGCCCGATCGACCTGGCACGCGACCTGGCACGCGAGTTGGGCGACGGAGTCGCCTACACCGAGCCGGCCCAGCCGCCGCCCGTGGCACTGTTCCGCAGCGCGGCCGGGGTGCCACCGGTCCCCGCCGACCTGCGCATTCTGGCGAGGCAGGACGAGGTGGCCGCCGACGCCGAGCGGCTGTCCCACCGTCCGGCACTGATCGCCGACCGGTACCGCGCGCTCGCCCTGGCCGCGCACCGGGTACACGGCCCGGAGCACCCGGAGACGCTGCGCCTGCGGCACCGGCTGGCGCACTGGACCGGCAAGGCAGGCGACGTCACCACGGCTGTGGCGCTCTACACCGAACTGCACGCCGACCGCGCCCGGCTGCTCGGCGCGAACCACCCGCACACCCGGGGCAGCGCCGCCGACCTCGACTACTGGACCACCCGCCCGGGTGTCCCCGCCTAGTGCGTGGACACCCGGGCGGGCGTCATATCCAGCGCGAGCCCAGCCACATCCGGTGGAACCACTCGGTGTAGGTCAGCGTGCTCCCGACATAGATCGGATAGAAGTACGCGAAGGTGAATGCGACCAAGACGAGATAGACCCCTACCCCGATCGCTGCATAGAGTCTTCGGTCCGCCGGATCGAAGCGACGCCTGGCCGCCGGTGCGCGCAGCGCGGCCACCGAACTGGGCGCCGCCATGAAGCAGCCGAGCACGTAGACCACGGCGAGGATGAGGAACGGCTCGGCGGGCAGCGCGTAGAAGTAGAACATCGTGCGGT
Organism: uncultured Actinomycetota bacterium; assembly: GCA_963850915.1. Taxonomy (GTDB): domain Bacteria; phylum Actinomycetota; class Actinomycetes; order Mycobacteriales; family Micromonosporaceae; genus CAVTWH01. The sequence goes on along the minus strand of CAWKND010000010.1, from coordinate 320,157 downwards.
CGTCGAGCTCCCAGTTGAACCAGGGCAGGATGCCGGCGCAAGCGCCCAGCCCGATAGCCAGCGCCCGCCAGTCGCGCCGGCTGATGCCGAACCAGGTGAGCGCGACGAGTGCCGGCAGGAACGACCACCACAGCAGCGGGGTACCCAGCAGCAGTACCTCGGAGGCGCACTGGCCGGCGCCGCACGGGCCGTTGCTCGACCAGTAGAAAGCTACCGGCCGGCCGAGCAGCAGCCACTGCCAGGGCCACGACTGGTACGGGTGCTTGGCGGTCAGGTGATCGTGGAAGTACAGCGCGTCCTTGTGGTAATGGTACAAGTTGATCAACGCGCCGAGGAACGGTGGCTCGTGGTCGCCGTGCGCCCGCAGCCAGTGCCGGTCGTACCCCTGGTCGGTGAGGAACCAGCCGGTCCAGCTGGCCAGGTAGACCACGACGACGATGACCAGGAAGGCGACCACCCAGCCGGTCTCGTCGAGCAGCGTGTCCCGCCAGCGGTGGGTCACCCCGGCACTCTTGCGGGCGCCGACCTCCCAGAGGTAGATCAGGATGACGAACAGGATGATGTACCAGAGCGCGCTCCACTTGACCGACATCGCGCAGCCGGTCATCACCGCCGCCGCGAGCCGCCACCACGGCACCGAACCGGGCCAGCGGAACGGCGGCCGGCCGCGCCGCCCGGCGCTGCTCGGGTCGAGGCCGTCCTCCAGCGCCGCCAGCCAGCGCCCGCGCCGCTGGTCGCGATCCAGCACCAGGCACGCGAAGGCGGCCAGGATGAAGAACATCAGGAAGATGTCCAGCAGCGCCGAGCGGGACATCACCAGGTGCATGCCGTCCAGCGACATCAGCAGGCCGGCGCAGCAGCCGAGCAGGGTGGAGCGGAACATCCGGCGCGCGGTACGGGTGATGATCAGCACCGAGATGATGCCGAAGACAGCAGGCATGATGCGCCAGCCGAACGAGTTGTACCCGAACAGCCACTCGCCGAATCCGATGATCCACTTGCCGAGCGCCGGGTGCACGACGAAGGCGCCGGTGTTGCCGTCGCTGTCCCACTCGATGCCGTGGGTGATGAGGTCGTGCCCCTCGGTCGCGTAGTAGATCTCGTCGAAGATCTTTTCCGGCGGGTGGGAGAGGTTCACCAGCCGCAGGATCGCCGCGATGAGTACGACCACGCCGGTCGCGGCCCAGGAAAAGAGCCGGTCAGCGGGCATGGGCGGGGCGAGCCGGCGACGCACCGCGTCGGGTACCCGCGAGGTCGCCTCCGGTACCTCCGGCGGTTCCGGGGCGGACGGCGGGGGCAGGAGCGTGGTGGCGGCCGAAGTCACGCCTGCGATCGTAGGCTGCGAGGGGGCGGCGGGAACACCCGAGCCGCGCGACAGACGGGTACGAGGTTGCTGTGAGTGGGCTGTTGGTACTGGTCGGCGCGCCACTGGGCAACTTCGCGGATGCTTCGGAGCGGCTGAAAACGACACTCGCGAGCGTCGATGTGGTGGCCGCCGAGGACACCCGGCGGCTGACCCGGCTCGCCCGGGAGCTGGGGATCGAGGTCGGCGGCCGGATCGTTTCGTACTTCGAGGGCAACGAGGAGCGGCGTACCCCCGAACTGATCGAGGCCCTGCGCGGCGGCTCATGCGTCGCGGTGATCACCGACGGCGGCATGCCGAGCGTCTCCGACCCCGGCTTCCGGCTGGTCCGCGCGGCGCTGGACGCCGGCATCCCGGTCAGCGCGGCGCCCGGCCCGAGCGCGGTGACCACCGCGCTTGCCCTGTCCGGCCTGCCCAGCGACCGGTTCGCCTTCGAGGGCTTCCCGCCGCGCAAGCCGGCCGAGCGGCGCACGCTGCTGCGCGAACTGGCCGGCGAGCGGCGCACGCTGATCTTCTTCGAGGCGCCGCACCGGATCGCCGACACGCTGGCCGACCTGGCCGCCGCGTTCGGCGCCGACCGGCCGGCCGCGCTCTGCCGGGAGCTGACCAAGACCTTCGAGGAGGTACGCCGCGGCACGCTCGGCGCGCTCGCGACCGGCGCCGTCGATGATCCGCCCCGCGGCGAGATCACCCTGGTCGTCGGGGGTGCACCTGTCGTGGTACCGGAGCGGCCGACCGAGGAGCGGCTGCGGGCCGAAGTGGCCGCCGCCCAGGACGGGGGTACCAGCCGGCGGGACGCGATCACGCTGGTGGCCGACGCGTACGGCCTGCCCCGGCGGGAGGTCTACAACCTGGTGGTCTCCTGACCCGACCCGGGTGCCAGCAGTGCGTCAGCACGGGCGGTCCGCAGGTGCAGGGCGCTGCGGCCGGTACGTTCGGTGGCCACCAGTCCGGCGTCGCGTAATACGCCCAGGTGCTGCGCGACCGCGCCGGGAGTGACGCCGAGCTGGCTGGCGAGCGCCGGCGTGGTGGCCGGTACGCCGAGCGCCGCGAGCAGCCCCGCCCTGGTCCCGCCGAGCAGGCGTACCAGCGCGTCCGCCGGTGGCGTGGCTGGGCGCTCCCACAGTGTCGCGGCGCCCCGGGCCGGGTACCGCAGCGCGACCACATCGCCTGCCGGCCGAATTGCCGCCACCACCCCGGCGGCGCCGAAGATCGACGGGCAGAGCACCAGCCGGTGGCCGGACAGCTCGGTCGGATCCTCGGGTCGCGCGGCCCAGTTCGGCCAGAGGATCACGCCGCCCGACTCCGACCAGCGCACATCCGGATGCAGTCCACCGAGCACCGGGCCGAGTCCGTGCTCGCCCAGCTGGCGGGCGCGGTAGCCCATGTCGGCCTCGAGTACGGCCCGCATCCGCGACCAGTGCGGGGCGATCAACGCGTCGTGGCACTGGCGTAGGCCACGGGCGGCGCGGGCCAGGGCGGCCTGCGGGTCGGCGAGCAGCGGCCGGGTCCAGGACGCGCCGGGGAAGATCGAGGTCAACGACTCAGCGAAGCGCTCCGGCCGCGCCGCCCGTACCCGGCGCAGCTCGTGGGTCACGTCCGGCAGCCGGGTATCCGGTGGCGGAGACAGGTTCACCGGCGTCGCCTCGCCCGCCAACAGCCTGCGCAGCAGTACCGTGTCCGGGTCGTCGGGTACCCGCGCCGCAGCCCAGCGCGCCCACGGCAGGTGGATCGCGAATGCCCCCGGCTCGGCAAGTACCCGCAGCCCGGCGACCACCTCGTAGAGCGGGGAGAGGGCGAACCGTACCCGCCCCAGGTCGCCCTCGGTGAGCCGAATGCGCAGCGCCATCCGTTTAGTGTGGACTAAATGGTGGCCGCCGCTCCAGTGGCCGGTCCAGGCTGTCGCGGTGCGTACTTCCCTGGGTGCCAACTGGCGTCGGCTGTGGACGGCCGGCGCGATCTCCGCGCTCGGCGACGGCGCCTTCTACGCCGCCCTGCCGCTGCTGGCCATCTCGTTCACCTCGGATCCGAAGCTGGTCGCGGGCGTGGCCACCTTCGGTACGCTGCCGTGGCTGCTGTGTTCGCTGCACGCCGGTGCGCTGGCCGACAGGTACGACCGGCGCCGGTTGATGTGGCTCGCCCAGGGCGTGCAGTGCGTGGTCGTACTGGGCATCGCGCTGGCTGCACTGCTTGGCGGCGGCCGGATCTGGCTGCTGTACGCGGCCGCGTTCGCACTCGGGGTCGCCGAGACGGTCTTCGACAACTCCGCGCAGTCGATGCTGCCCCGGGTGGTGGCGAAGGCGCAGCTGGAGACCGCGAACGGTCGGCAGTACGCCACCGAGACCGTGGCGTCGTCGTTCCTCGGCCCGCCCGTGGGCAGCCTGCTGTTCGCGGCGGCGGCGCCGTTGCCGTTCTGGCTGGACGCGCTCTCGTTCGCCATCTCCGCGCTGCTGATCGCCCGGATCCGCCTGGCGCCAACGGTTGCCGGCCCGGTTGCTGGCGCGGTGCCGAGCCGGCAGTCGATCAGCCGGGACATCGGCGAGGGGCTGCGCTGGCTGGCCGGGCACCGGCTGCTGCGTACCCTCGCGCTACTGCTCGCCGCCACCAACCTGGCCGGCCAGCTGGCGAACTCGACGCTGGTGCTGTTCGCGACCCGGACACTGCACGTGGGTACCGGCTGGTTCGGGCTGCTGCTCGCCGGCTCGGCGCTGGGCGGGGTGGTCGGCGGGCTGGTCAGCCAGCGGGTGGTTGCCCGGCTCGGTACCCGCCGGGCGATCCTCAGCGCCTCGGCCGTCGGAGCGCTGGTCAGCCTGACTGTCGGGCTCTTCGTGCGCAGCCCGTACCTGATGGCTCTGCTGCTGGCCGTCGCCGGCTTCTCGGCCACCTTGTGGAACGTCGCCACTGTCTCGATGCGGCAACGGATCATCCCGGACCGGCTGCTCGGTCGAGTCAACAGCGCCTACCGGCTGGCCGCCTGGGGGGCTATGCCGATCGGCGCGGCGCTCGGTGGTGTGGTGGCCGCAGGCTGGGGGCTGCCATCGGTCTGGCTGGTCGCGGCGGCCATCCGCGTCGGCGTGCTCGGGACGGCCTTGCTGGCGCTGACTCCGGCCGTCTTCGCCCAGGCGTTGGCCAGACACGAGGCGGAGGCCGGGGTGAGCGCGTCATGATCACGACGAGATCGGCTGAAGTGCAGCCTGACTGCACTTCCGCCGATCTCGCCGCGATCTTGCCGGTTAGCCGATCGGGCGGCGGTACGCGACGAAGCTGTGCTCCTTGACGAAGCCGGCCCGCTCGTAGACGCCGACGGCGCCGGTCGGGTTCTCGGCGTCCACGCCCAGCGACACCCGGGGTAGCCCGTCCTTCGCCGCCGCGGTGAAAGCCTCGGCGATCAGCGCGCTGGCCAGGCCCTTGCCGCGCCACGGGCGGCGGGTACCGATCTGGCCGATGTAGAGCCGCTCCGGGTCGGCGTCGTTGTACCCGAGCAGGTAGCCGGCGATCTCGTCACCGTCGAGTGCCAGCCGGGACAGGTCGGGGCGGTACGACTCGTTGTCGAGTACCAGCGTGCGGAACCGCTCGTACGAGCCGCGCTGGAAGCCCCAGTGGTCGGTGAACGCCTCCATGTGCGCCTCGTACAGCGCGTGCGCGTGCTCCTCGGCCGGCTGTACCAGCTGCAGCCCTTCGGGGAGTACCGCGTCCGGGTTGGCGGCGGCGGTATCCGCGACCATGTCGAAGAAGTACCGCACGGGGGCGAAGTCGAAGCGCCGGTACAGCCGGGGCGAGATCTCGTCGCCGAGCATCGCACCCAACTCGGCCTGCCACTGCGCGTCCGGTGCCACGGCGGCATGGATCTGGGTGGCCCGCTCGACCTGCCAGGCCAGCAGCTCGCGGCCCAGCCCCTCGCCGAGCCGGTCGGGGTGGATGCCGCCGATCATGTCGAGCCGGAAGCCGCCGGCCGGTGGGGTGGCCACCATCCCGCCGGCTACCAGCGCGCCGTCGCCGTCGAAGGTCAGCCGGGTGTCGGTCGCCATGTCGTGGACCAGCCCACTGACCATGGCGGTGGTCTCCTCGGCGGTGAACGCCGCGCGACCGCCGCCGGCCACTTCGATGGTGTTCATCAGGTCGGTGAACGCCGCCGCGTCGCTCGGCTCGTACGGCCGCGTTGTCAGGTCTGCCACGCCTGCCCACGTTACGGGCACCGGCAAGCCAATTTGCCCGCTAGTACGCGGCGGCGAGCAACCCGAGGGCGAGGAGGAGGGGTACCCCGAAGGAGGCTGGTACGGCGAGCAGCCGCCCGGCCCCTGTCAACCGGGTCGCCCCCGTGGCCCACACGGCACCGGCCCCGCAGGCCAGTACCAGCAGCAGCCCGAGCAGGGCCCGCAGCAGCAGCCCGGTACCCGGATCGGCGTACGCCACCCGCGCGGAGTTGCTGACCACCTGGACCGGTACCCGCTGCCCGGTCTTCGCATCGGCGCCGACCAGCCGCAGGCCGGCCGCGTTGAGCCCGGCACCGGTCACGTCCGCCCGGCACTCCCGGCCGATGCCGTGTCCCGTGCAGCCGGTGACAGCGGCGCTCGCGTGTGTCCCGTGCCCGACCGCGAGCCAGGCGGGCTCCGCGCTGACCCAGGCGAAAAAGCCGCCGAGCAGCGCGAACAGCAGGAGTCCGAGCAGCCCGGGTACCGGCCCGCGGTTGCGCGAGCGGCGCCGGCGACGCATCTCCCGCCGGTTTCGTGGCGGGCTCGGCCGGGCCTGCCGCATCCGCGGAATCGGCCACGGGATCAGCGACTCCTCCTCCACCGGCAACGCGGCCGCCGACCGGTAGGCGGTTGTCGACCGGCGGCTGCCCGGCGGCGGCTGATCGTGGGGGCGCACCCGCCGGGCTGGCGCGGCCGGTCGTGGCGTCCAGCCGTCCGGCGGGAAGGCCAGGTCGCGAACTCGCGGTGCGGCGGGCGCGGCGCCCGGGGGCGGCGTCGGGTCCGGCTGGTCCTGGGGGAGGGTACTCACCGTTCCATTGCACAACGCCACGTCTGTCCCGGTCTGGAGGCTATGGGTGTGTCGGGAGGGTTTGCGCCCCGAGAGGTAACTGATCGCGGCGGCCACGGGCGAGTCACTACGCTGGTACCTCATGAGTCACGTTCTCGCCGCGGTCGCCTGGCCCTACGCCAACGGCCCCCGCCACATCGGTCATGTCTCCGGCTTCGGAGTGCCCTCCGACGTGTTCAGCCGGTACATGCGGATGTCCGGGCACGACGTGCTCATGGTCTCCGGTACCGACGAGCACGGCACGCCCATCCTCGTACAGGCGGAGAAGGAGGGGGTGACCCCGCGCGAGCTGGCCGACCGGTACAACCGGCTGATCGTCGAGGACCTGCAGGCACTCGGGCTCTCCTACGACCTGTTCACCCGGACCACCACCCGCAACCACTACGCCGTGGCGCAGGAGCTGTTCCGGCAGGTGTACGAGAACGGGTACATGATCAAGCAGACCACCCGTGGAGCGGTGTCCCCGTCCACCGGCCGTACCCTGCCCGACCGGTACATCGAGGGGACCTGCCCGATCTGCGGGTACGAGGCGGCCCGCGGCGACCAGTGCGACAACTGCGGTAACCAGCTGGACCCGGTCGACCTGATCAACCCGCACTCGAAGATCAACGGCGAGACCCCGGAGTTCATCGAGACCGAGCACTTCTTCCTCGACCTGCCGGCGCTGGCCGACGCGCTGCGCGAGTGGCTGGACGGGCGCAGTGACTGGCGCCCCAACGTGCTGAAGTTCTCCCGCAACCTGCTCGCCGACATCCGGCCCAGGGCGATGACCCGGGACATCGACTGGGGCATCCCGGTACCGCTGGAGGGCTGGCAGGACAACCCGAACAAGCGCCTCTACGTCTGGTTCGACGCGGTGGTCGGCTACCTGTCGGCCTCGGTCGAGTGGGCCCGCCGCTCCGGCGACCCGCTGGCCTGGAAGCAGTGGTGGTCGGCCGAGGCCGCCGACGCCAGCTCCTACTACTTCATGGGCAAGGACAACATCACCTTCCACAGCCAGATCTGGCCGGCCGAGCTGCTCGGGTACAACGGCGAGGGCGCGAAGGGCGGCAAGCCGGGGGAGTACGGCGCGCTCGCCCTGCCCACCGAGGTCGTCTCCAGCGAGTACCTGACGATGGAGGGGAAGAAGTTCTCCTCGTCCCGGTCGGTCGTCATCTACGTACGTGACTTCCTGTCCCGGTACGACCCCGACGCGCTGCGCTACTACATCGCGGTCGCCGGCCCGGAGACCACCGACACCGACTTCACCTGGTCGGAGTTCCTCCGCCGGAACAACGACGAGCTGGTCGCCGGCTGGGGCAACCTGGTCAACCGCTCCGTCGCGATGGCCGCCAAGAACTTCGGCGCCATCCCGCCGGCCGGTCCGCTCACCGAGGCCGACGAGACCCTGCTCGCCTCGGCGCGCAACGGCTTCGACGTGGTCGGCGGGCTGATCGGTCGGCACCGGCAGAAGCAGGCGATCAACGAGGCGATGCGGATCGTCGGCGAGGCCAACAAGTACCTCTCCGACCAGGAGCCTTGGAAGATCAAAGACAACCCCGAGCGGCTGGGTACCATCCTGCACGTCGCACTGCAGGTGGTCAGCGACTGCAACACGCTGCTCACGCCGTTCCTGCCGCACTCGGCACAGCGCATCCACGAGCTGCTGGGCGGCGCCGGGGTACACGCCCCGATGCCGGCCATCGTCGAGGTCGAGGACCTGGACGGCGGCCCGGCGTACCCGATCCTGACCGGTGACTACACCGAGGGTGCCCGCTGGACCTCCACGCCGATCGAGACCGGCCGGGCGCTGGCGACTCCGAAGCCGGTCTTCAAGAAGCTCGATCCGTCCATTGTGGACGAGGAGCTGGAGCGGCTGGCCGGCTGAGCGTCGCCGCACCCGCGAAAGCTGTCCCGGCCGTGCCACCCACGGCCCGGGCAGCTCAGCGGGGGACCACTGCGGCCCGGCACTGTCGCTACGATCTTGGGGGTGAACGATCGGGGGAGCGATGGCCGGCACGGGTGATGCGTCCATTTCGGACGGTACGGAGCGGCTGCGCGAGTGGCTGGCCGGCCTTCGGGAGTGGCTGCTCGACATGGCGGCCGTCGCGGTACCTGGCTGCCAGCCCCGGGACGTGAGCGGGCCGGCGCCAGCTGGATCGGGCGCGGAGCAGTGGATCACCGTTGCCATCGAGTTGCCCATTCCGGCCGGCGTGGACGCCCCGACCGCGTTGTACGCCTTCGCCAGGCGGTTGCAGGTCGCCGGCTGGTGGATGCGGGACATCAAGGAGCGCGCCGGCGCCCCGACCCTGAGCGCCACCCGGAATCACCTGGAGATCACGGTGCGCTGGGAGGGCGAACGGTTCCTGCTGAACGCGTCCGCGCCGCCGGAACACCCGGCGCAGTTCACCCGGCAACCCGGGGAGTGGCTCGGTCAGAAGGACACGTTGGTGTTGCAGCACAACAGCGACCCGCGACAGATTTTTCTGGTGAAAACCGGCGACGGTACGGCCCGCGCCTCCGGGCCGCTGGAGTACTCGGGTCACGTACCGGTGTCGCAGCGGTCCCCGGAGGAGCTGGGCTCCTGGCTGCTGGAGCACCGCGACGAGCTGCACGAACTGGCCGACTACTTCCACTTCTACCACTACCCGGCCGACGTGGTGGCGTGGATCGAGGCGACCCCGGTGGTGGGCGCCCAGGTGTACGAGTTCAGGTGGGCGCGGGCCGGCCGTACGGTCGTGGAGGTCGCGCAGCGGCTGGGTCTGGACGCGAAGGTGCTCGACCAGGCGGGCGCCGATGAGTCGTGGGGGGAGGGTGCGTACGACGCGGCCGGCGATCCGCTCTACCACATGTCCTTCAACGGAAACTGGGCGATGGGTGAGGCCGCGTACGAGCCGGTACGCATCGACCCGGACGCGCTGCGGTTCAAGCTGTGGCTGTCGCTGGAGAACTGATGTCGTACTCGGTGTCGATCTGCCGCACGTCGTGGACCTCGACCGCCGGCGCCCACACCTCGTAGACGCCGCGCTCCACGCAGACCGAGCCGGTGCGTACCATCGCCGCCGCGTCCGGGCGCGACAACCGCAGCCGCAGGTAGTCGGTGTCCTCGGCGACCACGGTGCACGCCGTCTCCCGCCAGGTCACGTGGACGGTACGGCGGACCAGCGTGCTCACCGGGTAGCGGGCGGCCCTGGTCCGGGCGAGTACCCGGAACTCGGCCGGCGGGTCGGCCACCGCCTCCAGCAGGTGCGAACCGTGCTGGCCGAGCAGGCGCGTGATGACCTGCGGGATGGAGAAGTACTCCTGCTCGGGCGAGACGCCCGGTACCCCGGTGAACAGGTGCCGCCACTGCGGTCCGAACAGTCGCGTCCAGGCCCGCTGCTCCGGCTGGTAGCTGTAGAGCATGACCTCGGAGCCGTCGGCGGTGAACGCGACCAGGCTGGCGTTGGCCGGCAGCGGCAGGTCGGCCAGGTCGGCGGTGACGAACTCGGGGACCAGGTGCTGGCCGGACGGGGTGAATCCGGTCCCCAGCACGGCGGAGCCGAGCCGGTCGCGGGGCGGCATCTGGCACAGGCCGGGGTAGCTGGCGGTGTCCGGGACCTGGTAGTCGACCGGATCCACCGCGCGCCAGCGCAGCGCGAACGTCACGTATCCGGGCTCGTCACCGCAGCTGTCCAGGATGGCCAGGTCGGTGGGGGTACGCAGGTGGGCGATGTCGTGCTCGCGGTAGCAGAAGCCGCTGGGCAGTGCGCCACGCAGCTGCTGGGCCAGCTGGCGACCGCTGAGCGGCTTCACCATCCGGGTTCCCCGGCGGATCGTCGCGCTGCCCCGTACCGCGTCGAGCAGCGCGCGCCGGCCGACCGCCGGGGACTGGCTCAACCGCTGGATCGATTCCCAGGAGAGGCTTCTGGCCACCGGCGCCAGCAGCTGCCCGTCCTCGGGCTCGGGTGCGCTGCCCTCGACGACGGCGACCTCGCTGGCCGGGACGAACCGCCGGTAGCGCAGCCGGGCACCGGGGCGTGGGTTGTCCAGGAAGCCGGGGCCGGGGGTAGCACTGAAGATCTCGAAGGCCGCGCCGCGGGCAACCGGCTCGGCCGGGTAGGCGACCCCGTCGACGAGCACCCGCAGCCGGTCGGCGACCGCCCGCTCCGGGGATGCCGCGTCTGTCAGGGTCACCACCCGAACCTAGGTGGGCCGGCTACAGGCCAGGTAAACGCGGAGTGAAACCTGCGTGCCCAGCCGGTACCCGGTGACGGCGTGACCGGCACATCGTCGACTGTCGGCGCTGGCGTCGATGCGGCGGTGGCACTGTGTGATGCTGGTACCCGATGAGACAGCAGACCACCCGCCGGCGCGAGGGCGAGGCGCCGCCCGCCCCGGAGCCGCTCGCCGTTCCGGTGCTGGACAGCCACACCCACCTCGACATCGTCGCTTGAGGAGGTCGGCACCGACGAGTCGACCGCCATCGCGGCCGCCGCCGCTGTCGGGGTGACGCGGCTGGTACAGGTCGGCGTCGACGTCGGCTCGTCGCGCTGGGGCGCCGAACTGGCCGCCCGCGAGCCGGCCGTACTCGCCACCGTGGCACTGCACCCCAACGAGGCACCGCGCCTGGGGGCTGGCTTGGACGAGGCGCTGCGGGAGATCGAGGCGCTGGCCGGGCTGGCGCGGGTACGCGGGATCGGCGAGACGGGACTGGACACGTTCCGTACCGGCGAGGCCGGGCGGGCGGCGCAGGAGCACAGCTTCCGGGTACACATCGCGCTGGCCAAGTCGACGGGCAAGGCACTGATGATCCACGACCGGGACGCGCACGCCGACGTGCTCCGCGTACTGGACGCGGAGGGTGCGCCGGAAACCGTTGTGCTGCACTGCTTCTCGGGTGACGAGGAGTACGCCCGGGAGTGTGTGCGCCGCGGCTACGTACTCAGCTTCGCCGGTACCGTGACCTTCAAGAACGCGCAGCGACCTGCGGGACGCCGCCAAGGTCACGCCGCCCGAGCAGATGCTGGTGGAGACCGACGCGCCGTTCCTCACCCCGACGCCCTACCGGGGCCGGCCGAACAGCCCCTACCTGATCCCGTTGACGGTCCGCGCGCTCGCCGAGACGACGGGCCGCGACCTCGACGAACTCTGCGCCGGCATCGCCGCCACCGGCGAGCGGGTCTTCGGTCCCTGGTGAACACCGCCCGTGTCCTCATGTGTCGGACGGACAGCCGGTGACCGCGCTGCTGGGGCCGGTACAGCTCCGCGAGCTGGCCGCGCGGCTCGGGGTGGCGCCGACCAAGTCGCTCGGGCAGAACTTCGTGCACGACGCCAACACGGTGCGCCGGATCGTCGCCGCCGCCAGCCTGGACCCGGCCGACGTGGTGCTCGAAGTCGGCCCCGGCCTGGGCTCGCTCACCCTCGGACTGCTGCCGGCGTGCGCCGGGGTGGTCGCGGTCGAGATCGATCCGGTACTCGCGGGTGCGCTTGCGGAGACGGCCGGGCACGATCCCCGGCTGACGGTGGTACGCGCGAACGCGCTGCGGGTCGACCCGGCGGAGTTGGGGGCGCCGAGCGCGCTGGTCGCCAACCTGCCCTACAACGTGGCGGTACCCGTGGTGCTGCACCTGCTCAGCGTGCTGCCGACACTGCGGCACGGGCTCGTCATGGTGCAGAAGGAGGTCGCCGACCGGCTGGTCGCCGGGCCTGGTTCGAAGACCTACGGGGTACCGTCGGTGAAGCTCGCCTGGTATGCCAGCTCGCGGGCGGCCGGGCGGGTACCCCCGAATGTTTTCTGGCCGGTCCCCAACGTCGACTCCGGACTGGTCGCGTTCACCCGCCGGGAGCCGCCGGCGGGCGCCGACCGGCCGGCCACCTTCGCGGTGATCGACGCGGCCTTCGCCCAGCGGCGCAAGGTGCTCCGCGGGGCACTCTCCGGCTGGGCCGGCGGCGCCGACCGGGCCGCGGCGATCCTGCTCCGGGCCGGCGTCGACCCGGGGGCGCGCGGAGAATCACTGACAGTCGAGCAGTTCGCGGCGATCGCACGGGAGGCCCGAGGGGATGACTGAGCCGCTCTTCGAGGAGGAGGGGCGCACCCGGTTCGGTACCTCGGGCGCCGTCCGGGTCCGGGTACCCGCCAAGATCAACATGCACCTCGGGGTGGGCCCCGTGCGCGCGGACGGCTACCACGAGCTGACCACCGTCTTCCACGCCATCTCGATCTACGACGAGGTCTCCGCGCGACGCGGCGATCGGCTGACCCTGACCATGGAGGGCGAGGGTACCGGCGAGCTGCCGGTCGACGAGTCCAACCTGGTACTGCGCGCCGCCCGGGCGCTGGCCGCCGCCACCGGCAGTCCCGCGCACGCCCGGCTGCACCTGCGCAAACAGATCCCGGTCGCGGGCGGGCTCGCGGGTGGCAGTGCCGACGCGGCTGCCGCCCTGGTCGCCTGTGACGCGCTGTGGGGTACCGGCCTGCCCCGCGACCAGCTCGCCGAGATCGGCGCCGAGGTGGGTTCTGACGTGCCTTTCCTGGTACTCGGCGGGACAGCCCTCGGTACCGGGCGCGGCGAGATCCTCAGCCCGGTACTGGTCCGCCCGGTCACCTGGCACTGGGTACTCGCGGTCGCCGACGCCGGCCTGTCCACCCCCGAGGTCTACCGCCACCTCGACGAACTGCGCGCCGCCGGCAAAGCCCAGCCGCCGCTGCCCGACCCCGACGAGCTGTTGACGGCGCTGCGCCAGAAGAGCCCCGAGGTGCTCGCCGACTGCCTCGCCAACGACATGCAGGTTGCGGCGCTGGCGCTGCGCCCTTCATTGGTGGAGACGTTGGACGCTGGCGCCAAGGGTGGAGCGCTGACTGGGTTCGTCTCGGGCTCCGGTCCGACCTGTATTTTCCTCGCCCGGGACGCTTCGCACGCCCGAGCGCTCGCCGGGGCGCTTGAGGAGTCCGGTACCTGTCGCGCCGCCCTGACCGCCACCGGCCCGGTCGCCGGCGCCCGGGTGGTCTGAGCGCCTCGCGCGCCCCTCTTCCGCGTGGCCCGGCTTGATCATGTCGGCCCGTCTTCGCGCTCGGGCCCGGCTTGATCGTGTCGGCCGTCCTCGCGCGGGGCGGGCTTGATCATGGTGGCGTGGATGCCGGGTTGGGGCCGGGCGGTCGGTAGGGTTGGCGGGTGGCCAACATCGTCAATCTGGACAAGGTCAGCAAGGGCTACGGCGCCGCCGGCCAACTGCTGACCGACGTCTCCGTCGGGCTGGACGAGGCGGACCGGATCGGCGTCGTCGGCCTCAACGGTGCCGGCAAATCCACCCTGCTACGCCTGGTGACCAAGGTCGAGGAGCCGGACTCCGGGCGCGTCACCCAGCGGCGTGACCTGCGCGTCCTCTCCCTGCCACAGAACCTGCAGCTGGCTGCCGGGGCGACGGTACGCGGCGTGGTACTCGGCGAGGAGTGGCTGCCGGTCGAGTTCGCGGCCGAGCACGAGTGGGCCGGGTCGGCGCAGATCCGGCTGGTACTCGACGGGCTGGGCATGGCCAACCTGGGACTGGACTCGCCGGTGGCGACCATGTCCGGTGGCGAGCGCCGCCGGGTGGCACTCGCCGCCCTGCTGGTACGCAGCGCCGACCTGCTGGTCCTCGACGAGCCCACCAACCACCTGGATGTGGCCGGGGTCAACTGGCTGGCCGGGCACCTGCTGACGCTCCGCGGCGCGCTGGCCGTGGTCACCCACGATCGCTGGTTCCTCGACGCCGTCACCACCCGCACCTGGGAAGTCGTCGACGAGACGGTGATGATCTACGAGGGCGGGTACGCCGCCTGGACGCTGGCCCGAGCCGAGCGGCTCCGGGTGGCCGCCGCTGTCGAGTCGCGCCGGCAGAACCTGCTGCGCAAGGAGATCGCCTGGCTGCGTCGGGGTCCACCGGCCCGGACCAGCAAGCCGAAGTTCCGGATCGACGCGGCGAACGCGCTCATCGCCGACGTACCCGAGCCCCGCGACTCGGTGTCCCTGCGCCGGCTGGCCACCGCCCGCCTCGGCAAGCAGGTCTTCGAGCTGCAGGACGTCACGCTCACCGCCGGTCCGAAGCCGATCCTCACCGGCGTCGACTGGCACGTCGGCCCCGGTGACCGGCTGGCCCTGCTGGGCGCCAACGGCGCGGGCAAGACCACCCTGCTCCGCCTGCTGGCCGGGCTGAGCAAGCCGGCCGGCGGCCGGTTCATCTCCGGCCAGACGGTCCGCCCGGCGTTCCTGTCCCAGGAGCTGACCGAGCTACCCGGGCAGCTGCGCCTGCTGGAGGCGGTGGAGGAGGTGGCCAAGCGGGTACAGCTGGGCGACCGGGAACTCTCCGCCGCCCAGCTCGCCGAGGTCTTCGGCTTCACCGACAAGCGGCTGTGGACACACGTGTCCGACCTGTCCGGTGGCGAGCGGCGGCGGCTGCAGCTGCTCCGGCTGCTCGCCGGCGAGCCGAACGTACTGCTGCTCGACGAGCCGACCAACGACCTGGACACCGATACCCTCGCCGCGCTGGAGGACCTGCTGGATACCTGGCCGGGCACGATGATCGTGGCCAGCCACGACCGGTACCTGGTGGAGCGGGTGACGGAGCGGACCATCGCACTGCTCGGCGACGGCAAGCTCACCGAGTTGCCGGGTGGGGTGGACGAGTACCTGGCGCGGGTACACGCGAGCGACGCGGCGCAGGTTGCCGAAGCGGTTGCCGGGCAGCCGGTCAAGCCGGTCGCGGCCGGGCTGAGCGCGGCTGAGGCCCGTACCGCGCGCAAGGAGCTGAGCCGGCTGGAGCGGCTGGTGACCCGGCTGGACGACGCCGAGAAGAAGCTGCACCAGGAGCTGGCCACGCACGCCACCGACTACGCCAAGGTGGCCGAGCTGGATGCCCGGCTACGCCAGGCGGGCGCCGAGCGGGCAGCGGCCGAGGAGGCCTGGCTGGAGCTGGCCGAGCAGGTCGGCGCCGGCTGACCCCACGCCCCGGCTCCGCCGGGTGAGCTGCGGCGGTGCGGGCTGGGCCACTCGGGGCCGGGGTGGGCAGCGCAGATCGGCGGGCGTAGGCGAGAATGCGGCGGTGGGCACTCCAGCGGGGCGTCCGCAGCTCTCCGACCCCCGGCGAACGTAGGGACCACCCCCATGTCTCACATTCCGATCAACCACCCGCTGCGCCCGCTCTACCGTGCGCTGTCCGTACTGGCCAGCCTCTTCGTGCTGGTCTTCGGCATCGTCGGCTACTTCACCACCAAGGGTGGTGCGCTGTTCGAGCAGGATCAGGTGGAACGCGTCTTCGGGCTGCGTACCAACCTGGGCTTCAGCCTGCTGTCCATCGCGGCCGGGGTGATCCTGCTGGTCGCCACGGCGATCGGCCGCAACGTCGACAAATGGGTGTACATGATCGGCGGCTTCGGGTTCATGGTGGTCGGCATCGCCGAACTCGCGGTGATGCGCAGCGACCTGAACTACTTCGCGTTCGCGATGAGCAACGTGATCGTCTCGTTCGTGGTCGGCATGATCCTCTTCGCCGCCGCCCTGTACGGCAAGAGCGGCTCCGCGCACGAGTCCGCCGCCGAAGAGGCGCTGCGGCACGAGGGCAGCCCCGCCGGCCAGCCCGCCGCCCGCTGACCTCAGTTCCCGCTGTCACCCGCGCGGTACGCGCCGCGCGGGTGGCCGGGTTGGGCCAGTTGCCGTGCGGGTAGCCCGGTCGGGCTGGACAATCGGAGCATGGCCCACATTCCGGTAAACCACCCACTGCGGTCGGCCTACCGTGCCCTGGCCTTCCTGATCGGCGCCTACCTGCTGCTCTTCGGGATCGTCGGGACCACCCAGAGCACCGGCCACGGCTTCTTCGCCGACCACGAGAACATCACGGCGCTCGGCCTGCACACGAACATGGCGTTCAGCCTGCTGTCGATCGTGGCCGGCGCGGTGATCGCCGTCGGAGCGGTGTACGGCCGCAACATCGACCACTACATCAACCTGCTGGGCGGCCTGCTGTTCCTGGTCGCCGGCCTGGTGATGCTGGTACTCCAGCGCACCAGCGCGAACTTCCTGAACTTCACCGTCAGTACCTGTGTGGTGTCGTTCCTCTTCGGCATGCTGCTCTTCGCGGCCGGGCTCTACGGCAAGACCGCGACCGGCGAGGCGGCCGACGCGCAGGAGGCGCACCGGCACGGCCTGCGCCCGGCGTAGCCCGCACTGCGCTGTCAGCGCGGCTTGCGGGCGGTACGCAGGGCGGGCTTGGCCTCCAGGTGGGACAGCCCGTTCCAGGCCAGGTTGACCAGGTGCGCGGCGACGGCTTCCTTGCGTGGCTTGCGTACCTCCAGCCACCAGCGCCCGGTCAACGCGACCATCCCGACCAACGCCTGGGAGTACAGCTCGGCGAGCTTCGGGTCGTACCCGCGCCGCTTGAACTCGGCGCCCAGAATGTGCTCGACCTGGTGTGCGATGTCGTTGAGCACGCTGGAGAAGTTGCCGGTCGCGGCGAAGAGCGGGGACTCGCGGACCAGTACCCGGAAGCCGTCCGTCTCGGCCTCGATGTAGTCCAGCAGTGCGAGCGCGGCCTGCTCCAGCAGCTCCCGCGGGTGCCCGGCGGTGAGCGCGTTGGCGATGATGTCCAGCAGGCTGCGTACCTCCCGGTCCACCACGACCGCGTAGAGCCCCTCCTTGCCGCCGAAGTGCTCGTACACCACCGGCTTGGAGACCTTGGCGTGCGCGGCGATCTCCTCGATGGAGGTACCGTCGAAGCCCTTCTCGGCGAAGAGTTGCCGCCCGACGCTGATGAGCTGCTCGCGGCGTACCGCCGAGGGCATCCGTACCCGGGGTGCCTTGACGCTGGCCGGGGCTGCGCGTGGGCTCTCCGTCACGCTGTCATCGTGTCAGCTGCGGCCTGCGGCTGCGCGCCCCTGGGCCACCGGGACGGTTCACCGCGGCTGGGCGGTGAGCTTGGCGATCCGCTCCGGCTTGGGCCAGCGCACATCGTGCGCCCAACCCAACTTCTCGAAGACCCAGATGGTACGGGCGGAGATGTCCACCTGCCCGCGCAGTACGCCGTGCCGGGCGCAGGTCGGGTCGGCGTGGTGCAGGTTGTGCCAGCTCTCCCCGAAGGACAGGATCGCCAGCGGCCAGAAGTTGGCGGCCTTGTCGCCGTCCCGCAGGTCGAACGGGCGCTCGCCGACCACGTGGCAGATCGAGTTGATCGACCAGGTGATGTGGTGCAGCAGCGAGACGCGTACCAGCCCGGCCCAGAAGAACGCGCTGAGCGCACCCATCCAGGACATGGTGACCAGCCCGCCGATCACCGTGGGCAGCAGCAGCGAGCTGATCACGATCGGTACGAACAGTTTGTCGACCTTCTGGATGTCCTTGTCCGCCACCAGATCCGGCGCGAACCGGGCCCGGTTGGACAGCTCGCGGTGGAACAGCCAGCCCATGTGCGCGTAGAACAGGCCCTTGGTCAGGCCCCAGAAGCTGGCCCCGAAGCGCCACGGCGAGTGCGGGTCACCTTCGACGTCGGAGAACGCGTGGTGGCGCCGGTGGTCGGCGACCCATTGGGTGGGTGAGCCCTGGATGGCCGCCGCGCCCGCCACCGCGAGGAGTACCCGCAGCCAGCGCTTGGCCTTGAATGAGCCGTGCGTGAGGTAGCGGTGGAAGCCGACAGTGATACCGACCCCGGCGAACACGTAGAAGACGCCGCCGATGATCACGTCGGTCCAGGTGAGGAAGCCACCCCAGGCGACCGGTACGGCGGCGATAAGCGCCAGGAACGGGATGATGACGAATGCCCAGAGTGCGACCAGGATTCCGGTGCCCTGCTTGCCCTCGGTCAGCGGCTTGGGGCCTTGCTCCGACTGGGTCGGAGGGGAGTCCAGGACGGCAGCGGGCATCGATGCACCTCATGTCAAGATCGTTGGTTACGCCTACGCAACCGTAACTTACGGAACCGTAGTTTGACAGGGGCTCGCGTTTGCAGGCTTGTCGAAGTTCTGTCGTACTGATGTACGAGACTGTGGCCATGAGCGCTGCTGAGGCCCGTCGGCTCCGGGTCGAGGAGGAGCTGTCCGTCGCGCAGATCCAGGCCCGGCTGGGTGTCACCAAACACACCCTCACCCAGTGGCTGCGGGGCATCCCGGCGCCCGGGTGGACCCGGCGGCCGACCGCCAAGGACGCGATCCGGGCGCGCGCGGTCGAGCTGCGCGGCGCGGGTTGGTCCGTCAACGACATCGCGCTGGAGTTGGGGGTGGCGACCTCGACCGCGTGGCTGTGGGTCAAGCACCTCCCCCTCGACAGGGACACCGACCGCGCTCGCCGGAAGGCCGAGCACGCCAAGGTGATGACCGATGCGCAGTGGGCTGCCCGCCGGGCTCAGCGGGATGCCCGGCGGGCGGCAGCCGCAACCGCCGCTGCGGCGTGGCTGGGTGCGGTAAGCAGCCGGGAGTTGGCGCTGATGGGAGCGGTGGCCTACTGGTGCGAGGGGGCCAAGGCCAAACCCTGGCGCCCCAACGACTGCGAGATCATCTTCACCAACAGCGATCCGGTACTGCTGCTGGCCTTCCTTGCTTTCCTGGAGCAGGAAGGATTCAGCCGGGCGGCGCTCAACTACCGGCTGAGCATTCACGAGTCCGCGGACGTTGCGGCCGCCGAAGGCTGGTGGGCCGCCAGACTGGGTTTACCTCCGGAGCGCTTCCAGCGCGCGACGCTCAAGCGCCACAAACCGACGACCCGGAGCAACGTCGGGGCGGACTATCGCGGCTGCCTCGTCGTCAAGGTGCCGCGCGGGCGCGAGCTCTACTGGCGGATCGAGGGCATCATCTCAGCCTTGCCGCAGGTGCTTTCCGGCTTGATGACCGACCGGGAGGACAGGTTACGCTGACCGTGCGCGACGATCGGCCGTGGTGTAATTGGCAACACTCGCCCCTTTGGAGGGTGATTTCCAGGTTCGAGTCCTGGCGGCCGAGCTGTCCCCTAAAGTCCGTTTCGCCCTCAAGTTCCCCGTGCCGCTCCTGATGTGGCGGACGCCCGCTGGCCCGATCAGGGGCGCGGATAGCATGACCGGAGTCCACTGAGGGGAGCCAGCGATGAGCCGGACCGTGGTCGTACTCGCGGCGGGCGAGGGCAAGCGGATGAAGTCGGCGGTGCCGAAGGTACTGCACCCGCTGCTCGGTCGGAGCCTGCTCGGCCACGTGCTGGCAGCCGCTGAGGCGCTGGGCGCCGAGCGCACGGTAGTGGTCGTCGGGCGGGGTGCCGACGCGGTACGCGAGCACCTGTCGCAGATCGCGCCGGCGGCGATCCCGGTACTGCAGGCGGAGCAGAACGGTACCGGCCACGCGGTACGGGTGGCGCTCGCGGCGGTACCCGAGGCGGACGGCGACATCGTCGTACTCAACGGCGACCTGCCACTGGTCACCGCCGAGACACTGGGGCGCCTGGTCGACCTGCGGGCCCGCAGCGGCGCCAGTGCCACGCTGCTCACCGCCGAGGTCGACGACCCGTTCGGGCTGGGCCGCATCGTGCGCAACGACGACGGTGACTTCGCGGCCATCGTGGAGGAGCGCGACGCCACCCCTGAGCAACGCCTGGTCACCGAGATCAACGCGGGGGCGTACGCCTTCCAGGCAGCCGCGCTCCGCGACGCGCTGGGCAAGCTGTCCACCGGCAACTCGCAGGGCGAGGAGTACCTCACCGACGTCTTCGAGCTGCTGCTGGGTGCCGGGCACGCGGTGGCGACCGTACTGGCCCCGGACCCCTCCGAGGCGCTCGGCGCCAACGACCGGGCACAGCTGGCGCAGCTGCGCGGACTGCTGCGGGACCGGATCAACGGGGACTGGATGCGCGCCGGGGTGACCATGCTCGACCCGGCCACCACCTGGGTCGACGTGACGGTGACGCTCGCCCCGGACGTGGTGCTGGAGCCCAACGTGCAGCTGCGCGGGGCGACCACGGTTGCCGAGGGCGCCACGGTCGGACCGGACAGCACTCTCAGCGACGTGAGCGTGGGCGCCGGGGCGAGCGTGGTGCGTACCCACGGGTCGAAGTCCCGGATCGAAGCCGGCGCCAGCGTCGGACCCTTCGCCTACCTGCGGCCGGGCACGGTCCTCGGCGAGCGGGGCAAGATCGGTACCTTCGTGGAGACGAAGAACTCCGAGATCGGCGCCGGCAGCAAGGTCCCGCACCTGTCCTATGTCGGCGACGCGACCATCGGCGAGCAGACCAACATCGGTGCAGCGTCGGTGTTCGTCAACTACGACGGGGTGGCCAAGCACCGCACGGTCATCGGCAGCCACGCCCGTACCGGCTCGGACAACATGTTCGTGGCACCGGTCGAGGTCGGCGACGGGGCATACACGGGGGCGGGCACGGTGGTCCGCCGGGACGTACCCCCGGGTGCCCTGTCCTACTCGCACGCGCCGCAGCGGATCGTCGAGGGCTGGGTGGAGGCCAACCGCGCGGGTACGGCCGCCGCACAGGCCGCCGCGAGTGCCCGCGAGCACAACTACCGACCTGCCACGGCGGCCGACAACAGCGCTGACTAGGCTGGTTGGGCGGAACGATCAGGGGAGTGCGGCGCCGATGGGCAACAGCATCAAGGTCGAGAACAGCAAGACGCTGATGCTCTTCTCCGGGCGTGCGTTCCCGGAGCTGGCCGACGAGATCGGCGAGGTACTCGGGGTGGCCCCCACCCCGACCGACTCGTACGACTTCGCCAACGGCGAGATCTTCGTGCGGTACAAGGAGTCGGTACGCGGCTGCGACGCCTTTGTGGTGCAGTCGATGTCCCACGGCGTGAACAAGTGGATGATGGAGTCGCTGATCATGGTCGACGCGCTCAAGCGCGGTTCGGCCAAGCGGATCACCGTCGTCGTCCCGTTCTACCCGTACGCCCGCCAGGACAAGAAGCACCGGGGCCGGGAGCCGATCTCGGCCCGGTTGATGGCCGACCTGTACAAGACCGCCGGTGCCAACCGGATCCTCACCGTCGACCTGCACACCGCTCAGGTGCAGGGCTTCTTCGACGGCCCGGTGGATCACCTGTTCGCGATGGACATCCTGGCCGAGCACATCCAGCAGCGCTACCGCGGCCGGCCGATGACCGTGGTGGCCCCGGACTCGGGCCGGGTACGCGTCGCCGAGCGGTGGACCGACCGGCTGGGCGGCTGCCCGCTCGCCTTCATCCACAAGACCCGCGATCCGCAGAAGCCCAATCAGGTGGTGGCCAACCGGGTGGTCGGGGAGGTTGAGGGGCGGGTCTGCCTGATCGTCGACGACATGATCGACACGGGCGGCACCATCTGCAAGGCCGCCGACATCCTCTTCGACACCGGCGCCGCGGATGTGATCGTCGCCTCCACCCACGCGGTCCTCTCCGACCCGGCGACCGAGCGGCTGAAGAACAGCCGGATCAGCGAGGTCGTGGTCACCAACACGCTGCCGCTGGAGCCGGAGAAGCGGATCGACAAGATCACTGTGCTCTCCATCGCGCCACTGCTGGCCCGGGCCATCCGCGAGGTCTTCGACGACGGCTCGGTCACCACCCTCTTCGGCGGCCTCAGCTGAGATCGCCGCTCCTCGGCCTCGGCTGAGCCCGCCGCTTTCAACCCGCCCCCGGGCGGGCCTCGGCTGAGCACGCCGCTTTTGACCCGCCCCACGGCGGCCTCGACCGAGAGCGTGTCCACGGCGACGTCGGCTGAGAGCGTCCGCGGCGGCCTCGGCCGAGAGGGCGTCCACGGCGGGTCCGCGGCTGGGAGGGCGTCCACAGCGGCCCGGCTGAGAGCGTCCACGGCGGCCTCGGCTGAGAGGGTGTCCACGGCGGCCCGGCTGGGACGTGCGCCAGGCGGCTGAGCCGGCGGCGGCCGGGTGACGGTGGGCACCCGCTGCGGGGGTACCGGGGCGGCTCGGGTAGGCTAGTGCGGTTGCCACGGCGAGGGCGCCAGCCGGCCAGGTACTTGGGTCGTCTCGGTGCCGTGATCGACGCGGTGCTCCGGGCCCCGTGTCCGCGCGCCCGCTCGCGCCCCGCCCGGCACCGCGACATTGGTCAACGCAGGTAGAGCAGCACAGCAGCTAAACGAAGGGTGTTTCCCCGTGTCCGAGGTCCGTATCAGTGCCGAGCCGCGTACCGAGTTCGGCAAGGGTGGTGCCCGCCGTACCCGCCGGGCCGGCCAGGTACCCGCCGTCCTGTACGGGCACGGCGAAGCCCCCACCCACATCTCGCTGCCCGCCCGGGAGTTCGCCGCCGCCATCCGGCACGGCGGGCTGACCCAGGTACTCGACATCGCCATCTCCGACGGCAGCACGCACCTGGCGCTGCCCAAGGCGATCCAGCGCGACCCGATCAAGGACACGTTCGAGCACGTGGACCTGTTGATCGTCAAGCGCGGCGAGCGGGTCACCATCGACGTACCGGTGGTCGTGGTCGGTCAGGCCGCCCGCGACACCCTGGTGATGACCGAGGTCGTCAAGCTCTCGATCACCGCCGACGCGCTGAACCTGCCGGACAACCTGGAGGCCTCGATCGAAGGCCTGGAGGCCGGCCAGCACGTGACCGCCGCCGATGTCCAGCTGCCCGAGGGCGCCGAACTCGCCTCCGACCCGGAGACGGTACTCGTCGTGATCACCAACGCGCCGAGCGCCGCCGACCTCGAGGCCACCGAGGAGACCGCCGAGGTCGCCGAGGCTGGCGAGGAGAGCGACGCCGAGGCCGCAGCCGCCTGAGTTTCGACTGACGGGAGGGGGTACGCGCTGCGCGTACCCCCTCTTTCGTCCCACAGTCCCACAGGAGTCAGATGAGCGAGCCGTGGCTGGTGGCCGGGCTGGGCAACCCGGGGCCGGAGTACGCGGGCAACCGGCACAACGTCGGCTTCATGGTCGCCGACCTGCTCGCCGGCCGGCTGCGTGCGCGCTTCGGCCGGGCCCGCAAGGCCAGCGCCGAAGTGGCCGAGGGCTTCCTGTCCCCGGGCGGGCCGAAGCTGGTACTGCTCAAGCCGCTGACGTACATGAACCTGTCGGGTGGGCCGGTCGCCTCGCTCTGCCAGTTCTACAAGATCCCGCTGGGTCAGGTCATCGCCGTGCACGATGAGCTGGACATCCCGTACGGCCAGGTGCGGCTGAAGTTGGGCGGCGGCGAGGGCGGGCACAACGGCCTGCGTTCGATGTCGAAGTCGTTGGGGAGCAAGGACTATCTGCGGGTACGGGTGGGTATCGGGCGGCCGCCCGGACGGCAGGACCCGGCCGACTACGTACTGTCGAACTTCTCCGCGACCGAGCGCAAGGAGCTGGACTTCCTGCTCGACCGCGCGGCCGACGCCACCGAGGCACTGATCACCAAGGGTCTGGAGTGGACGCAGAACGCGTACCACCCGACCCTCCCGTAGCCGCCGCCACCCGGCTGGCGGCGCGCGCCGTCCGGTGGACCCGGCCTCATCCGTCCGGATAAGTACGAATTCAGCTCATCTGGGCGTCACATCCTTCTGATTCGCGCGTTGTCCCCGACAGAGCGGGCGACGGAACGGCGGCCGTCACCGACTCGCTAGGCGAGGGGACCACGGTGGCGGCGCTACCCGACGAAACGAACCACTTCTGGTTCCTGGAGCACGGGCTCCAGGAGACTCCGGGCATGCGTCCGGCTGCCGACGCGGGTACCGGCTCGACCGGACTCACCGGCCCGACGCTCGATCTGCCCGAGGAGAGCCGGCCCGGTCGCGGCAAGACCCGGCGGGTACCCCCACCGCAGAAGAGCCGCTGGGAGCTGGGCGAGTTCCCCGGCTCGCAGGATGACACGCTGCCCGGCCTGGGCACCATCGAGCAGCTCGGCGAGCGCTTCGAGATGGACTCGGCCCCGGTCAGCCCGGCGCCGGCCGGTACCTACCAGCCGCCCCGCCCGACCCGGCGGCGGATCACCGAGGAGCTGCCCGGCCCCGGCATGCGGGAGGCGGCCCGGCGCGCGGTGAACCGGGGACGGGCCCGGCACGCGTTCGGCCCGGCCCGGCAGGCGTGGGAGGCACGGTACGTGCGGCTGGTGTCGCTCGGCGACGTCTCGGTCGGGCTGGTGGCCGGCGGGCTGGCGTTCGCGCTGCGCTTCGGCGACGCGGTGACCGCGTACAACCGGGGGTACCTGGCGCTGTCGCTGGTACTGCCACTCGCGCTGGTACTGGCCCTGGCGCTGAGTCGGGCGTACGACCGGCGGCTGCTGTTCGTGGGTACCGACGAGTACGAGCGGGTACTCCGGGCCGGGATGGCTCTGCTGGCGCTGACCGCCGGCGCGTCCTACCTCGCCGACATCCGGCTGGCCCGCGGGTACGTGGGCGTGGCCTTGCCGCTGGCCACCTTCGGCTGCCTGCTGCTGCGCTTCGCGGTACGCAAGCACCTGCACCACGCCCGGCAACGGGGCGAGTGCCTGAGCCGGGTGATCGTGGTCGGGCACGAGCTGGCCATCGTCTCGATCACCCGGCAGCTGCGCCGGGAACGGTTCCACGGCTTCAACATCGTCGGCTGCTGCCTGCCGGCCGGCCACGACGGCCAGGTGGGGCTGCCCATCTACGGCACGCTCGACCAGGTGTCGTACGCCGTCGAGGCGGCACACGCCGACACGGTGATCGTGCTGACCTGCCCGGAGCTGGACGGCGACGCGCTGCGCCGGCTCGCCTGGAAGCTGGAGCGCGACGACATCGACCTGATCGTGGCCAGCTCGCTGATGGACGTTGCCGGCGCGCGGACCACCATCCGGCCGGTGGACGGGCTGCCGCTGCTGCACGTCGAGCACCCGAGGCTGGCCGGTGGCGGTCGGGTGATGAAGTCGATCGTGGACCGGGTAGGTGCGTTCGCGCTGCTGGTACTGCTGTCGCCGGTACTCGCGGCGCTGGCACTGGCGGTACGCTCCGGCTCGCCCGGCCCGGTCTTCTTCCACCAGACGCGGGTCGGCAAGCACGGCCGCGAGTTTCGGATGCACAAGTTCCGCACCATGCACACCGATGCCGAGGAGCGGCTGGCCGAGCTGCACGCGCAGAGCGACTCCAACGGCGTGATGTTCAAGATGCGCGACGACCCGCGGGTCACCCCGGCCGGCCGCTGGCTGCGCCGGTTCTCGCTGGATGAGCTACCGCAGCTGTTCAACGTCCTGTCCGGACAGATGTCGCTGGTCGGCCCGCGGCCACCGCTCCCCGCCGAGGTCGCCGTCTACCCCTCCGACATGCGCCGCCGGCTGGCTGTACGCCCAGGGCTCACCGGCCTGTGGCAGGTCTCCGGCCGGGCCGACCTGTCCTGGGAGGAGACGGTCCGGCTGGACCTGCGGTACGTGGAGAACTGGTCGCTCTCGCTGGACCTGGTGATCATGCTGCGTACCATCGTCGCGGTCTGCCGCGGCTCCGGCGCGTACTGATCAGGCGGTCGTCCAGAGCGCGGCGATCCGCTCCGCCTCGGCTGCGGCCTGTGCGCGGCCGGCCCGGGCCGCCGGTGGGCGGGCGGCCGGGTCGAGGGAGTTGCCGCCGATCGCCTGCTTCGCGGCGGCGTCCGGGCTGACCAGCTCTACCCTCGCACCCTGCGCGCGCAGCTGCTCGGCCTGCTTGCCGGGCGAGGTGATCGGTCCGCCGCCGGCGCTGACCGGAGCCACGATCAGCACCTGCTGGTACCCCTCGGCAAGGTCGGCGTTGGCCGCGGAGCGGATCCCGCCGTCGATGTACCGCCGTCCGCCGATGGTCACCGGTGGCCACACCAGGGGTACGGCGCAGGAGGCACAGACCGCGTCGAGCAGGCTGACCCCGCTGTCCCGGTCGAATGTCCGGAACTCGCCGCTCTCCGCGTCCACCGCCGTCACCAGCAGCCGGCGCTCGGGCCATTCAGTGCTCGGCAGGCGCGCGGCGATGGCTGCCCGGCGCTGCTCCTCGGAGATGGTCTGCGCGCGCAGTGCCGCCCGGCCCAGCCGGGCCCCGAACGCCTCTGGCGAACGGGTGGTCACCGCCGCCCAGGCCCAGCGCAGCAGGCTCAGCCGGGACAGGTTGGCCGGGATCTCGGCGCTGTTGGCGGTCAACTGCGCGGCGTACAGCTCGTCGAGTGGCCGGCCGGAGGTGAGCTGCGCGGCCACACTGGAGCCGGCGGAGGTACCCACGATCAGGTCTGCCGACCGCACGTCCACGTCCGCCTCGGCCAGCCCGGTGAGCAGCCCGATCGACCAGGCCACCCCGGTCACCCCGCCGCCGCCGAGGATCAGTGCCCGCCCGCTCATCCGACCTCCCGCTCGTCCGTTCCGGCCAGCCTAGCCTCGGCGGCGGCAGCGGCGCCGGTCAGGACAGCCGGCTGGCGCCCGGGCCGGGCGTGGCGATGAACGTGTTCGGCTCGCCGAAACCCTTGTCCGCAAAGGCTTTGCGTACCGCCGTGGCGGTGGCTTCGCAGCGCGCCGTGTCGACCAGGGCGAGTACGCAGCCGCCGAAGCCGCCACCGGTCATCCGCGCGCCGTACGCCCCCGCGCCCAGGGCCGCCTCGACCGCGGTGTCCACCTCCGCCACCGTGATCTCGTAGTCGTCGCGCATGGAGGCGTGCGAGGCGGTCAGCAGCGGCCCGATCTCGGCGTACCGGCCGGCCCGCAACAGCTCCACCGTGTCGAGTACCCGCTGGTTCTCGGTGAACACGTGGCGTACCCGCCGCTGCATCACCGGGTCCGGCAGTCGGGACAGCGCGTCGTCGAGGTCGGTGACGTCCCGCAGCGCCGGGATACCCAGCAGCGCTGCCGCCTCCTCGCAGGAGCGCCGGCGGGCGGCATATTCGCCGTCCACGTGCCTATGCGGTGCCCGTGAGTCGATGACCAGGATGGCCAGGCCCTCGCCCGCGATGTCGAACGGGATGTGCTCGGTGGCCAGGCTGCGGCAGTCGAGGAAGAGCGCGTGCCCGGCCCGGCACAGGGTGGACGCGGCCTGGTCCATGATGCCGCACGGTACGCCGACGTATTCGTTCTCGCCGCGCTGCGCCAGTCGGGGGCGCTCGTCCACCGGCAGGTCCAGCCCGCCCAGGTCACACAGTGCGGTGAGTACCGCGCACTCCATGGCGGCCGACGAGGAGAGCCCGGCGCCGACCGGTACCTCCGAGCTGAACGTGAAGTCGGCACCGGGTACCACGAATCCCTTGTCCCGCAACGCCCAGACGATCGCGGCGACGTACCCGGCCCAGCCCTTCACCGCGTTGGGCGTGAGCGCGTCCAGCCCGAAGGTCTCCTCGCTGGGGAACTGGGTCGAGCGCACCGTCCACTGTGGAGCGTCCACCGGGCGTACCTCGACCACCATGCGCTGGGGTAGCGCGAAGGGCAGTACGAAGCCCTCGCAGTAGTCGGTGTGCTCGCCGATCAGGTTGACGCGGCCGGGGGCGGCGAAGATGGCAGGGGCGCGCTCATCCGTGGACATGTCGGTAGAACTCCCAGGCGTCGGCGACGATGGTGGACAGGTCGGCGCGCTGCGGGCGCCAGCCGAGTTCGGTCTGGGCGCGCTCGCTCGCGGCGACCAGGATGGCCGGGTCACCGCCGCGGCGCGGGGCGACCTCGACCGGGATCGGGTGCCCGGTGACCTCGCGGACCACCTCGACCACCTGCCGGTTGGAGAAGCCGGTCCCGTTGCCCAGGTTGAAGACGCGGTGACTGCCCGGCTGCTGGCTACCGGGGTGCATTGACTCCAGCGCCAGCAGGTGCGCGCTGGCCAGGTCGCTGACGTGGATGTAGTCGCGCACGCAGGTACCGTCGGGCGTCGGGTAGTCGTCACCGAAGAGCTGCAGCTTCTCCCGTACCCCGGCGGCGACCTGCAGGGCGATCGGGATCAGGTGGGTCTCCGGGTCGTGCCGCTCGCCGATCTTCACGTCCCCGGCCAGGTGCGCACCGCAGACGTTGAAGTAGCGCAGCGAGGTGGCGGCCAGGCCGTACGCCACCGCCTCGTCGCGCAGCGCGAAGTCGACCGCGAGCTTGGAGCCGGCGTACGGGTTCGGCGGGCGGGTGGCCGCGGTCTCCGGGATGGGTACCTCGTCCGGGTCGCCGTAGACGTTGGCGGTGGACGAGAAGACGATCCGGGGTACCCGGTGCGCGCGCATCGCCGCCAGCAGCGCGAGGCTGCCGACCAGGTTGTTGTCCCAGTACTTCTCCGGGCGTACCACCGATTCGCCGGCCGCGATGAAGGCGGCGAAGTGCAGTACCCCGTCGAAGCTCGGGTCCAGCACCTCCCGCGCCGCGTCGTGTACCCGTCCCTGCACGAACGTCGCGCCCTCGGCGACCCCGACGGCGTCGCCGGTGGACAGGTCGTCCAGCACGACCACCTCGTGCCCGGCGTCCAGCAGCAGCCGGCTCACCACGCTCCCGACGTAGCCGGCTCCGCCGGTCACCAAAAGCTTCACAGCTGTCCTCCCGTGGCTATCCGGCCGACCGCAGCATGTCCGCGGCTTGCTCCGGGGCGATGTCGTTGACGAAGAAGCCCATCGCGGATTCGGAGCCGGCCAGGTACTTCAGTTTGCCAGGGGCGCGGCGCACGCTGGTCAGTTGGGCGTGCAGCCGGAGCAGGTGCCGGTCCGGGTGCCGGGTGGGCGCCTGGTGCCAGGCCGAGATGTAGGGCAGCGGGGCGTCGAAGAGGGCGTCGCAGCGGCGCAGTACGTCGAGGTAGACAGTGGCGAAGTCGGCCACCTCCGGCTCGCTCAGCCCGGCCAGGTCGAGTACCTCCCGGTGCGGCATGACGTGCACCTCGAACGGCCAGCGGGCGGCCACGGGTACGTAGGCGGTCCAGTGGGTACCCCGGGTGATCACCCGCTCGCCGGCCTGCTCCGCGGCGAGTACGTCGGCGGCCAGCTGCCGTCCGGTGCGCTCGTGGTGGGCCCGGGCGGCGGCGAGCATCGCGCGGGTACGCGGCGGGATCAGCGGGTACGCGTAGATCTGCCCGTGCGGGTGGGTGAGCGTGACCCCGATCTCGGTGCCCCGGTTCTCGAACGGGAAGACCTGCTCCACCTCGGGTAGCGCGGACAGCTCCGCGGTGCGGTCGGCGAGCGCGGCGAGCACCGTGCCGACCCGGGTCGGCGAGAGGTTGGTGAAGGAGCTGTTGTGGTCGGCGGTGAACGCCACCACCTCGCAGCGCCCCAGTCCGGGGCGCAGCCCGGGCTCTTCCACAAAATCTGCGGGTACCCGGTCGGAAAGGGCCGGGAACCGGTTCTCCAGGATCACCACGTCGTAGTCCGGGGCCGGGATCTCGGTGCTGTGCCCGGGTCGGGACGGGCAGAGCGGGCAGTCGTCGGTGGGCGGCAGGTAGGTGCGGTTCTGCCGCTGCGCGGCGATGGCCACCCACTCGTCCACCAACGGGTCGTAGCGCAGCTGCGAAGCGGCTGGCGGCTCCGGCAGGGTCCGCAGGTCAACCTCGGTGCGTACCGCGTCGTCCCGCTCGTCGTAGTAGATCAGTTCCCGGCCGTCGGATAGGCAGGTGATCGTCTTCTTCATCGCGGTGCCACCTTCTTCATCACCGCGCCCGGCACCGCGCGCCGCTCATCGCAGCGCCACCGACACCTCGGCGATGATCAGGTCGCCGACGTGCTCACGGAGGATGGCCTGCGCCTCTTCGGGCAACTGCGGGTCGGTGATCAGGATGTCCGCGCCGCTGAGCGGGGCGATGGTGGCGATGCCGATCAGGTCCCACTTGGTGTGGTCGGCGAGGACCACCACCTGCCGGGCGGCGGCGACCAGTGCCCGGTTGGTTTCTGCCTCGGCGAGGTTGGGGGTGGTGAAGCCGGTCCGCGCGTTCATCCCGTGTACCCCGAGGAAGAGCAGGTCGAGGTTGATCCGGGCGAGGGCCTCCTGGGCCACCGGGCCGACCAGGGCGTCGGAGGGGGTACGGGTGCCGCCGGTCAGCACCACCGTCTGGTCGGGGCGGCCGCCCTGGTAGAAGACGTCGGCGACCGGGATGGAGTTGGTGACGATGGTGAGTTCGGCGGTACCGAGCAGCTCGTAGGCGAGCGTGGCGGTGGTGGTACCGGCGGAGATGCCGACCGCCTGCCCCGGCTGGACGAGCGCGGCGGCGGCCCGGGCGATGCCCATCTTCTCCGCCTGCTGCTGTGCCGACTTGGTGGCGTACCCGGGCTCGTCGGTGGCCCGGTCCAGGGCGACCGCCCCGCCGTGCACCTTCGCGACGAGTCCCCGCTCGGCGAGCGCCTCGATGTCCCGTCGGATGGTCATGTCCGAGACACCCAGCTCGCGTACCAGATCCGCGACCCGGGCACCGCCGTGCCGTTTCACTTCTTCTAGGATTGAGGTCTGTCGCTGCTGTGCGAGCACGTGCTGTCCTTCCCAGTTGACCTCGACATGGTTACACAGAATTCGACAGAAACCAACGGCGCCCCATAGTCGCGTTGGTCCTCCGCGGGGTTCTGGTGGCACCCATCGACAGCCGTTTCCCGCATAGCCTGCGCTTCGCAGCTCGGTGTCCGCGCAGCGGTGTCCACGATCGACTGTGCCGGGGCCGGAAAGTTGCGCTGGACCCGGTCGGCCGACACCATGTGGACCGCCGACGTCGTGTGGACAAGCCGGCGCCGCGTGGACTGACGGCATCGGTCAACTCCGCTCCGTACACTTCGCTCATGAGCCGGCCGGAGCCGCCCGCCAGACGCGCGAGGCAGACCCGCACCGCCCGTACCCTCCGGTCGGCCCGTCCTGCGCGGCCGGCGCGCGAAGTGGTGGCCCGGGGCGTACTCCGGCTCGCCGACGCGGCCGCCTCCTGGGCCGGCCAGCGGCTGGCCGGAGCCGGCAATCCCGCAGCCGCGGCCAACCCGGGCCGACCGGCCCGCGAGCTGACCAGTGCCGGCCTGCGCGAGCTGGCCCGGGACGGGGAGCAGCGGCGGATCATCAACGACGTCTTCGCGGCCGGCGTTCGGCGGATCGGCGAAGTGATGGTGCCGCGTACCGAGGTGCGTTTCCTGGACGCGGCGCTGCCGGTGGTCGACGGGGTGGCGCTGCTGCGCGCGGCCGGGCACTCCCGGTTCCCGGTGACCGACGGCGGCCCCGACGAGGTGGTCGGCTTCGTACACCTGCGGGACGTCCTGCTCGCCGAGCCGGTCGGTACCGTCGCCGGGCTGATCCGGGACATCGCCCGGCTGCCGGCCAGCAAGCCGGTACTCGCCGCGCTGGCCGAGATGCGGCGCGACGGGCAGCAGCTGGCGCTGGTGGTGGACGAGTACGGGGGTACCGCCGGGATCGTCACGCTGGAAGATCTGATCGAGGAGCTGATCGGCGAGATCCGCGACGAGTACGACCCGGCACCCGAACCGCCACCACCCGACGGCGGGCTGCCCGACGAGGTCGACGGGCGGCTCAACCTGGCCGACTACGCGGAGCTGACCGGGGTGGTACTGGCGCCCGGGCCGTACGAGACGGTGGCCGGCTATCTGATGGCACGACTGGGTCGGCTGCCGGCCGTCGGCGACGAGGTCGCGCCGAACGGGGCGGCACACCGTCTCGTGGTGGCCGCGATCGAGGGGCGTCGGGTCGCCCGGGTGGCCCTGGCACCGCTGCCGCTCCCGGGTCAGCGCAGCAGGTAGGGGAGCTTGGCGGCGGTCCAGGTGGCGGCGTCCTTGGACAGCTTCGGCGTCGGACCCACCGTCACGTACCCGTCGGGCAGCGGGTACAGCTCGCCGCCCGGCCCGTTGTCGAGCGCGTGGAAACTCGCTCCGTGGTCGCCGCTCTGCAGGTAGGAGATGGTGGGCGTGGTACCGACCCAGGCCAGTACTGCGCCGTCGGGGCGGACGGCCAGGCCGTAGGGGACGCCGAGGGCCACATCCATCGGCCAGGGCAGTGCGTTCGGGGTGACCTGCCAGCTCAGCCCGCCGTTGCTGGTGACCGCCAGCCGGAAGCCGGTGGGGGTACGGGCCAGCAGGTAGCCGTGCTGCCCGTCGTAGCTGGCCAGCTCGGCTTCGGTGGCGCCGGGCAGGGCCAGGTCGTTGCTGCTCCAGTGCCGGCCGCCGTCGTGGCTCACGGCCACCGCGGGCTCGCCGCTCACCGGGTCGGTACCGGTGACCCAGATGCCCCGGCCGGCCGCGATCCCGGGTACCACCACGGCGGAGCTGAGCCCCGGCTGCGCCGGCAGCGCCTGCATCCGGCCGGTGAGCAGGTCGAACACGGACACCACGCCGCCCGTGTCGGGCTGTACCGGCCAGAGCCCGGACGGGGGTGGCGCGCTGGCGACCGACGGTGCCGTGTTGCCGACGTCGACCTGGTCGTAGATGCGCCGGCCGGCCGAGGTCTTGGCGCTGACCAGCATCCGCCGGTCGGTCTGGGCGCGCAGGGTGATGTCGAAGAGGACATCTGTCGGCTCGGTACGCAGCAGGTTGATCTTCGCTGGCCCGACGCTCGGCCCGTCCGCCGCGCGTACCGGCACCAGCTGCAGGTTGCACGTGTCGTCGTAGCAGATGTCCACGAGGGCGTACGCGTGTGCCAGGTCGACGCCGTCGACGGCCTCCACAGTGACCAGTGGCGGCACGCTGGAGACCGGCGCCGGTGCGGTGTCCTCCGGCCGGTCCGGCCCGACCTCCACCACGTCCGGCCCGGCCGGCCCGGTGGTCGGCTGGGCGAGCACGCTGGCCACCCCGGCCGGCCCGATGATCAGCAGGATGCCGAGTACCGAGCCGAGCACGGCCAGCCGTCCGCGCCGGCGGATCTGCCGGGCCCGCTTGGCCACCAGCTCGAACTCGGGTATCCGGGTGGCCAGCTCGATCTCGTCACGCAGCCCGGCGAAGTCCAGCGGGTCAGCCATCGCGCTGCCCCCGCACCACGCCGGTGACCGGCGGCTCGCGCCCAGCCAGCGGCTCGCGCCGTGCCGGCGCCGGCGGCTCCAGGACCGGCCGGACGTCGAGCGGTGCTGCCCGTGGGGCGGGTAGCGGGGCGGGTGACGCGGCCCGGTTCGGCTCGTCGGCCAGGTCGCTGAGCAGCTTGGCCAGGATCGCCCGGCCCCGGGAGAGGCGGGCTTTGACGGTACCGACGGGGACGCCCAGTGCGACGGCGACCTCGTAGACCGACATGTCGGCCAGATGGTGCAGGACGATCGCCTCCCGGGTGGGCCGGGACAGCTGTTGCAGGGCGGCGACCAGGGCCACCCGGTTGGGGTCGGCGCCCGGCACGCTCTCCGGGGTACGCAGCACCCGGCCGGTACGCACCAGGGTGTCGAAGAGCTTGCGGCGGCGCCAGCGGGTACGGGCGATGTTCACCGCGACGGTACGCAGCCACGCCTCCGGGTCGGCCACGTCGAGGAAGGTCTTCGAGCGGGCCAGCGCCCGGGCGTACGCCTCCTGCACGACGTCCTGTGCCTCGGCGTAGTCACCGGTCATGCCGTAGAGGGCGGCGACCAGCCGACGGTAGTAGGCGGAGTACGCCTCCCGTACCGCCTCACGCGCCTCCAGCTCCTCGGCCACGCCGGACTCCCGCCGTCTTGCCCCGCCGTCGGCGAGAACCTCATGATGTCGGACTGCTGCGAGCGGCGCCAGGTTGCACCTGCTCGTGCGGCGGCACGTGCACACCTGAGAGAATGACGACCATGTCACCAGGTCGCCCACGGGTCCTGTCCGGGATCCAGCCCACCGCCGACTCGTTTCACCTGGGCAACTACCTGGGCGCGGTACGCAACTGGGTGGCCCTGCAGGACAGCCACGACGCCTTCTACGCGGTTGTCGACCTGCACGCGATCACCAGCGGCCACGACCCGGCGGTACTGCGCCAGCGCACCCGGGTGAGCGCCGCCCAGCTGCTCGCCGTCGGGCTGGACCCGGAGCGCTGCACGCTGTTCATCCAGTCGCAGGTGCCGGAGCACGCCCAGCTGGCCTGGGTACTGGGGTGCATCACCGGGTTCGGTGAGGCGTCCCGGATGACCCAGTTCAAGGACAAGTCGGCCAAGCAGGGCGCCGACCGGTCCAGCGTCGGGCTGTTCACCTACCCGATCCTGCAGGCCGCCGACATCCTGCTCTACCAGGCCGACGCGGTACCCGTCGGCGAGGACCAGCGCCAGCACCTGGAGCTGACCCGGGACCTGGCCGGCCGGTTCAACAGCCGGTTCGGAAAAACGTTCACCGTACCCGAGCCGTACATCCTCAAAGCGACGGCCAAGATCACCGATCTGCAGGAGCCGACCGCCAAGATGTCCAAGTCGGCCTCCTCGCCGGCCGGCATCGTCGAGCTGCTGGATGACCCGGCGAAGTCGGCGAAGAAGATCCGCTCGGCGGTTACCGACACCGGCCGGGAGATCATCTTCGACCCGGCGAACAAGCCGGGCGTCTCCAACCTGCTGACCATTTACTCCGCGCTCACCGGCCGGGCCATCGACGAGCTGGTCACCGCCTACGACGGCAAGGGCTACGGCGACCTGAAGAAGGACCTGGGCGTGGTGGTCGCCGACTTCGCCGGCCCGATCCAGCAGCGCACCCAGGGCTACCTCGACGACCCCGCCCAGCTCGACAAGCTGCTCGCGATCGGGGCGGAGAAGGCGCGCGCGGTCGCCGCCCCCACCCTCGCCGACGTGTACGACAAGATCGGGTTCCTCCGGCCCGCCAGCGCGGCAGAGTAGGCGTTCGTGCCGAGGGAGGCTGGCGCGACGGAGTTGGTACGCATCGGCGTGGCAATTGGCATCCCACAGCCGTGGGGTGCCCAGATCGATGCTGCCCGGGAGCGCTCCGGTGATCCACTGGCGGCGCTGATCCCGTCGCACGTGACCCTGCTCGGCCCCACCGACGTACCCGCCGACATGCTGCCCGAGATCGAGAAGCACCTGACGGAGGTGGCCGGTACCCACCACGCCTTCGCCATGCACCTGCGCGGCACAGGTACCTTCCGGCCGGTCACCGACGTGGTCTTCGTGGCCGTGGCGCTCGGCATCAGCGACTGCGAACTGCTGGCCGGCGCGGTCCGCAGCGGCCCGCTCGCCCGTGACCTGAACTTCCCCTACCACCCGCACATCACCGTGGCCCACGACATCGAACCGGCCGGGCTGGACGCGGCCTTCGAGGACATGGCGGGTTACTCGGCGCACTTCGACATCGACCACTTCACCTCCTACGTGCACGGCGACGACGGTCGCTGGCGCCCGGTACGGGACTTTCCGCTGCTCGCGTGATCAGCCGCATCGAGGCGTGGTGGGACTCGGGGGTGGCGTGGGGGCGCCGGAACTCACGGGTCTTCGACCATGTCTGGGAGGCCAAGGAGCGCTACAGCGAGGTACTCGGTGCCCGGCTGGCGGCCGCCATCGCCTACTACGGCTTCTTCGCGGCGCTCGCGCTCTCCCTGCTCGCGTACTCCATTCTCGGCTTCCTGCTGGCCGGGGACACCAAGCTGCTGCACGCGGTGAACACCTACCTGGCGGAGAACCTGCCGTTCCTGAACACCGCCGACATCCGCGACTCCCGGCAGGCGGTCGCCGTCGTCTCGGTGATCGGCTTCGTACTCACCGGGGTCGGCTGGATCGATGGGATGCGCTCCTCGCAGCGGGCCATCTGGCGGATCGAGCAGCAGCCCGGCAACGTGCTCGTCCGGCGCGCGATCGACCTCGGCATGCTGTTCGCGCTGGGGCTGCTGGTCGCGCTCTCGCTGTGGGTCACCACCGGGGTGGAGAGCATCGTCCGGGCGCTGGTGACGCGGCTGGCGCCGGACGACGTGAGCGTGCTGGTACAGGACCTGTCGCACACCGCCCTGTCGGTCACCGGGCAGGTGCTGTCGTTCCTGTTGAACGTGGTGGTGGCGACCAGCCTGCTGGCGGCGGTACCCCGGCTGCGCATCCCGCCTCGGCGGCTGCTGCCCTCGGTCGTCCTGGTGGCGCTCGGGCTGAGCCTGCTCAGCGGCTTCGGCCGGGTACTCATCCAGCACACCCAGCACAACCCCGCGTACCAGCTGGCCGGCTGGGCGGTGGGGCTGCTGCTCTTCCTCAACCTGTTCAGCCAGCTGCTGCTGTTCGGCGCCGCACTGGCCGCCACGGGGGTACGCGGTCAGGTGGTGGACCTGGCCACCGGGGTACGCCCGGAGAACCGGCCAGCCCACGGCAGTCAACCGGCCCGGGGCGGGGACCCGGACCCGGGTGGGGACCCGGACCCGACGCGGAAGTAAGCGCGTTTTCCGGGCCAATGCGCGCGGCCCGGCGCGGGGCAGGGCATGATGTTGGCGTGGGTCTCATCATGACATTGGATCTAGCCGACGACTCCCCGATGGTCGGCCTGCCGTGGATCATCACTTTCGGGCCGAACACCGACGAGGAGAGCTGGGAGCCGGTGGTTGTCGGCCCCTACGAGCGGGCGCACGCGCTGGCTCTCGCCGAGGAGATCGTCGCCGACGAGGAGCTGATGGCGGTGGTCGAACCGCTGCTCCCGTTCACCTCGACGGACGAGATCCGGGCCGCCATCGCCGCCTCCGTCGCGGAGGCCGACGAGGAGGAGGACGGCGACGAGGACACCGACTTCGTCGACGAACTCGATCTTGAAGACGACGAAGAGGCGGACGAAGAGGCGGACGACGAGGACGCCGAGGAGCTGGACGACGAACTCGACGACCTCGAGGCCGACGAGGAGGCCGAGCACGTGCACCTCGCGGCCCCGAGCCCGGAAGAGGTCAAGGCCGGAATGGCCCGGATCGCCGCGAAGCTCGCCGCGACCGAATAGTTCTCAGCCACCAAGCACTAGCGGCCGCCAAGTAGCGGCCACCGAGCAGCAGCCGCCCCGGCCGGGAGAAACCGGCCGGGGCGGCGCGGCTCAGTTGAGGTCGGGCTGCGCCGGGTCGAACAGGTGCAGGTACCAGCTGCCGTCGGGTACCTGGGTCCAGGCCGTCGGTTGCGGTGGTTTCGGGGGTACGGGTGGGTCAGACCGGGCTGAGTCGCTCCCGGTGGACAGCGGTCTTGATGCCGGGTGCCGTGCCGGTGGAGCCGCGTACCACCAGCTCCGGGCCGAACACGTACTCGGAGTGTGGGCTGGGCTGGCCGTTGATCGCGTCCACCAGCGCGCGTACCGACGCGTTGGACATGGCCCGTACCGGCTGGCGCAGCGTGGTCAGCGGCGGATCGGTGAAGGCGATGAGCTGGGAGTCGTCGTACCCGACAACGGACAGGTCCCGGGGTACCGACAGCCCGCGCGCCCGGGCCGCCCGGACGGCGCCGAGTGCCATCAGGTCGGAGCCGCTGACCAGCGCGGTGACCCCCCGCTCCAGGAGTCGGTCGGCGGCCGCGTGCCCGCCCTCCACCCCGAACAGCGACAGCTCCACCAGCTCGGGCAGGCCGAGCCGGCGCATCGCGTTGCGGTACCCGGCGAGCTTGCGCTGAACCGGCAGGTAGCGCTCGGGCCCGGAGATCAGCCCGATCCGTTCGTGGCCGAGCGAGGCCAGGTGGTTGACAGCGAGTTCGCCGGCGAGCCGGTCGTCGCAGGAGATGAACGGCGCGTCAAGTCCGGCGACGAAGCCGTTGACGAGCACTATCGGGAGTGGACGGTCGATCATCTTGCGGTAGCGGTCGGGATCGGTCGTGGTGTCCGCGTGCAGCCCCGAGACGAAGATGATGCCGGCGACCGCGCGGTCGAGCAGCATCTCCACGTACTCGTCCTCGTTCACCCCGCCCGGCGTCTGGGTACACAGCACCGGCGTGTATCCGTGCTGGGCCAGCGCCGACTCGATGATCTGCGCGAACAGCGGGAAGATCGGGTTTTCCAGCTCCGGCGTGACCAGCCCGACCAGGCCGGCGCTGCGCTTGCGCAGCCGGTCCGGGCGTTCGTAGCCGAGCACGTCAAGGGCGGTCAGCACGGCTTGGCGGGTGTCCGGGCTGACCCCCGGCTTGTCGTTGAGTACCCGCGACACGGTGGCTTCGCTGACCCCCGCCTGCCGGGCGATGTCGGCGAGCCGAGCTCGTGGAGTCTCAGTGGGCATGGAGGCACTGTAGAGCCCAAGCAACAGTTTGCGAAAGATTTTTGCAAGCCCTTTCAATCCATGAAACAGCAGCCGACCCTGCGCCGGTACACCGACCTGCTGCGGCTGCGCCGGGAGCGCGGCACTGCGGCACGGCGGGCTGCGCTTCGCGCACGTGGCGGCGGACGCGGTCGCGTACTGGCGGGAGACCTCGACCGCCCGGCTGCTGGTACTCGCCCGCCGAGCGAGCGGGGCACCGGTACCCCTGCCCGTGGTTTCGGCCGCGACGAACCTCTACGGCGGCGCGGCCTGGACCGGGTCCCTCCCCGGCGACGGACCGACCTTCCAGGTCTGGTCCTGCGACTGAGCCGGGCCCGCCCGCGGCTCTCTACCGGCGTCGGCAGTGCCGCACGCCCAGGGGAGCTGATATTTCCTCATTGTTCCGAGTCTTCCCTTTGATCACTCTACGATCGGGTTCGTGGCCAAAGGACTGCTGGTCAGGGGACTGCTCTCCGCTGCCGCGACGGCGCTGCTGGTCGTCGCGGCCGGCGGCTGTGGCCACTCCGCAGCCCCGGCGGCCGGCCTCCGGATCGGCGTGGCCTACGACGTCGGCGGCGTGGTCGGCAACCCGGTCAACACGCTGGCACAGAAGGGTGTCGCCGCCGCGAAGCGCCAGCTCGGTGGGCGGGTCAGCACGGTACGGGAGTTCTTCGCGCGTACCCAGGAGAGCGACGAGGACCGCTACGACCGGCTGATCATCCTGTGCCAGTCGGGGTACGACCCGGTACTCGCGGTCGGGTACCTCTACGCCGGCCCCGACCCGGCCACCGGTCCACTGGCGCGCGCGGCGCAGGCGTGCCCGCGGACCCGGTTCGCGATCGTGGACGACTCGTCGGTGAGTGCCCCGAACGTGGCCGAGCTGGTCTTCGCCGACGCCGACGGTGCGTACCTGGGCGGCGTGGCCGCCGGGCTGAGTACCCGCAGCGGCGTGGTCGGCTTCGTCGGCGGCTGTGACATCCCCTCGGTACGCGAGTTCCTGGTCGGGTACCGGGCCGGCGTGCTCGCCGCCCGCCCCGGTACCCAGGTGCGCAGCGCGTACCTGAGCGCCGACCCGGCCCAGTGCGGCCCCGGCTTCGCCACCGCCGAACTCGGCCGCTCGGCCGGCGAACAGCTCTACGCGGGCGGTGCCGACGTGGTGTTCCAGGTGGCCGGCGCCTCCGGGGTGGGCGTGTTCATCGCCGCCAAGGAGCACGACGCGCTGGCCGTCGGCTCCGGGTACGACACCTACGCGCAGATCGGGCCGGCTCTGCAGGGCGCGGTGCTCACGTCGGTACTGCAGCGGGTGGACACCTCGGTCACCGGCTTCCTGACCGGCGTCGCGGCCGGCCGGTTCACCGCCGGGGTACACCGGGAGGACCTGCGTACCGGCGGCGTCGGGTACGCCAAGTCCGGCCCGCTGATCGACCCGTTGGAGCCTCGACTGGACAGCGACAAGCAGAAGATCATCGATGGTGTGATCGCTGTCCCCAGTGGAGCGTGAGTAGTGGGTCAGCCCGCTGCCGACCGGGAGAGTGAGGTAGGTAACTCAGAGGTGAAGAGTTTTCGGAGCCGATTCGTGACCCAGGACACGAGCCAGTTACGAGCGGGTAACGGCCTGGCTGGGCCAGCCACGATATGACACTGCTAGCCGGTAGCCGCGCGTACGCTCCGGCTCGTTGAGAGCGCCGCACAACGGCGACGACACAGTGGGAGAGGAGACGTCTTGCGCACCTCGCGTGGGATGAAGATGGTCGGTCTGCTGGCCGTAGGGTGCCTGGCACTGAGCGCCTGTGGCAAGGCCCCGGCCAAGAACACCGGTACCACCGCCGGCAAGGCCACCAAGGCATGCATGGTCACCGACACCGGCGGCATCGACGACAAGTCGTTCAACTCCGCGGCCTGGAAGGGCATGCAGGACGCCAACGCGGCGAACAAGAACATCGACGTGCACTACGTCCAGTCCAAGGCGGAGACCGACTACGAGCCCAACCTGAGTGGCTTCGTCACGCAGAAGTGTGACGTCATCGTCGCGGTCGGTGGCTTGATGGGCGACGCCCTCACCAAGGTCGCCACGGCCAACCCGAACACCAAGTTCGCCATCGTGGACGCCTCGATCCCGCTGGCCAACGTCTACTCGGCGCAGTTCGACACCGCCCAGGCCGGCTACCTCGCCGGTTACCTGGCCGCCGGGATGAGCAAGTCCGGCAAGGTGGGTACCTACGGCGGCCTCAACATCCCGCCGGTGACCGTGTTCATGGACGGCTTCGTCGACGGCGTCGCCCACTACAACGAGGTCAAGGGCAAGTCCGTCCAGGTACTGGGCTGGAACAAGCAGACCCAGACGGGCAGCTTCGTACCCGGCAACAACCCGTTCGGTGACACCGACGGCGGCAAGTCGATCAGCACCGCCATGGTCGCCCAGGGCGCTGACGTGATCATGCCGGTCGCCGGCTTCTCCGGTCAGGGCACCGCGCAGCAGGCGCTCGACTCGGGCGGCAAGTTCAGCGTGATCTGGGTCGACCAGGACGGCTGTGTCAGCGCCGAGAAGTTCTGCGGCGTGTTCCTGTCGACCGTGGTCAAGAACATCTCGGACGCCGTCAAGGACGCCGTCTCCAAGGTCGCCGACGGTACCTTCCAGGGCGGCGCGGGCTCCATCGGTACGCTGAAGAACAACGGCGTACAGCTGGCCCCGTACCACCAGTTCGACAGCAAGGTACCGGCCGACCTGCAGGCCGAGATCACCCAGCTGAAGGCGGACATCGTCAGCGGCAAGATCACGGTGACCTCGAAGTCGCAGCCGGTACCACCGTCGGCGCCGGCCTCGGCAGCGCCGTCGCCGTCCGCCTCGTGACGGTAGGTTCACGTGGCGGCAGGTTCTTGTAACGGTAGGTAGCAGTACCCCAGCGCCAGTCCGCGTGAGACGATCTCGCGAGAAGGCGTGATCAGCGTTGGTCCCGGCGGCCGGCCAACCCGCCGCCGGGGCCAACGCTCGTGTCCGGACCGGTAGCGCCCGCACGTGGGCGTACCGGCACCGGCCGGGCGCCGGTACCAGCGGCAGGCGGGCCGGTCCCGCCCCGCGCACACCGGCGCATCGACGAGGAGGCCACCGGGTGAGACTCGAACTGCGGGGCATCACCAAGCGCTTCGGCGACCTGGTCGCCAACGACCACATCGACCTGGTGGTGGAGCCGGGGGAGATCCACGCGCTGCTCGGCGAGAACGGCGCGGGCAAGTCCACCCTGATGAACGTGCTCTACGGCCTGCTCCAGCCGGACGAGGGGCAGATCCTGGTCGACGGGCGGGAGCTGCGGCTGCGCGGCCCCGGCGACGCGATCGCGGCCGGCATCGGCATGGTGCACCAGCACTTCATGCTCGTCCCGGTCTTCACGGTGGCGGAGAACGTGATGCTGGGCGCCGAGGAGACCACCGGCCCGGCCGCCTTCCTCAACCGCGCGGCGGCGCGCCGGCACGTACTGGCGGTCTCCGAGCGCTACGGGCTGCCGGTGGACCCGGATGCCCTGGTCGAGCACCTGCCGGTCGGCCTGCAGCAGCGCGTGGAGATCATCAAGTCGCTGGTACGCGAGGTGGATCTGCTGATCCTCGACGAGCCGACGGCGGTACTCACCCCGCAGGAGACCGCCGAGCTGCTCCAGGTCATGCGCAACCTGCGGGCGGCCGGCAAGTCGATCGTGTTCATCACGCACAAGCTCAAAGAGGTCAAGGCGATCGCCGACCGGATCAC
Organism: uncultured Actinomycetota bacterium; assembly: GCA_963850915.1. Taxonomy (GTDB): domain Bacteria; phylum Actinomycetota; class Actinomycetes; order Mycobacteriales; family Micromonosporaceae; genus CAVTWH01. The sequence continues at coordinate 278,167 of CAWKND010000010.1, read as the reverse complement.
CGTGGTGCGCCGCGGCCGGGTGGTGGACAGCGCCCGGCCGGACGCCAGCGAGGAGTCGCTGGCCGCCACCATGGTCGGCCGCACCGTGAAGCTGCGGGTGGACAAGGAGCCGGCCAACCCCGGCCCGGTCACCCTGGCGGTGACCGCGCTGTCAGTGCTGGACGACCGGGGCCAGGCCGCGGTGGACGGCGTTGATTTGGCGGTACGGGCCGGCGAGGTACTCGGCATCGCCGGGGTACAGGGCAACGGGCAGACGGAGCTGGTCGAGGCGATCATGGGGCTGCGTCCGGTACTGGGCGGCGCCATCGAGCTGGACGGGGCCAGTCTGGTGGGCCGGCGTACCAAGGACGTACTGCGCGCCGGGGTCGGCTACGTACCCGAGGACCGCAGCGTCGACGGGCTGGTCAAGGAGTTCACCGTCGCCGAGAACCTGGTGCTGGACAGCTACGACCGGGACCCCTTCGGCGGCTCGTTCGTACTGCGCCCCAACGTGATCAACGACTCCGCGCGGGGCCGGATCGAGGAGTTCGACGTGCGTACCCCCTCGCACGAGGCCTCCGTGGACACGCTCTCCGGCGGCAACCAGCAGAAGGTGATCGTGGCCCGGGAGATGTCCCGGCAGCTGCGCCTGTTCATCGCCGCCCAACCGACGCGCGGCGTGGACGTCGGCTCCACCGAGTTCATCCACGCCCGGGTGATCGCCGAGCGCGACCGGGGCGCCGCCGTACTGCTGGTCTCCAGCGAGTTGGACGAGGTGCTCGCGCTCGCCGACCGGATCGCCGTGATGTACCGCGGCCGGATCCTGGACACCGTGCCGGCGGACGCACCCCGGGAGCGGATCGGCCTGCTGATGGCGGGTATCACCGACCCGGACGCGGCCCCCGAGGCGGCGGCCCTGGCCGAGGCCGGTGCGGCGCTGCTCGACGCTGACCTGAACGCCCCTTCCGCCCCGTCAGCGCCGCCCGGATCCGCGCCCGGACCGGCGGCAGCGCAGTCCCGTGAGGACGAGTCATGAGCGACCCGACACCCGGACCCGACGAACTCCCGCCCGGCGAACACGCCGCGGCTACCCCGGGAGGCGCACCGGCCGCTCCGGGCGGTGGGGGGCGGCACGCGGCTGCTGCCGGTGCGGCGGGGGAGCCAGCCGAGCCCGGCTCGGGTACCCGCATCCTGCGCCAGATCACCACCGCGAACACGGTCACCGTCAGCATCCTGGCGATCTTCCTGGCGCTCGTGGTCGGCGCGGTGCTGATCGTCGTCTCCAGCCCCGGGCTGCTCGGCGAGTTCAGCTACTTCTTCTCCGCACCGGGCACGGTACTCAGCGACTCGTGGCACGCGGTCTCCGACGCGTACACCAACCTGTTCGAGGGGGCGATCGTCGACCCGGCCGACGTCTCCGCCGCGATCAACGGCACCGGTACCTGGGCGGCGGTCTTCTACCCGCTCTCCGAGACGTTCACCGCGGCCACTCCGCTGATCTTCACGGGGCTCGCGGTGGCCATCGCCTTCCGCGGCGGGCTGTTCAACATCGGCGCCCAGGGGCAGGCCGTGATGGGCGGCATCTGCGCCGGCCTGATCGGCTTCGAGCTGCACCTGCCGGTGGTCCTGCACCTGATCCTGGCGCTCCTCGGCGCGATCGTCGGCGGCGCCCTGTGGGGTGGCATCGCCGGCCTGCTCAAGGCGCGTACCGGCGCCCACGAGGTGATCGTGACGATCATGCTCAACTACATCGCCATCAACTTCCTGCTGTGGCTGATCAAGCAGAAGGGCGTACAGGCGCCGCACCGTACCGACGCCATCAGCAAGAACGTGGACGGGAACGCCGAACTCACCTCGCTCGGCTTCGGGCTGCGCTGGAACATCGGCATCCTGCTCGGGATCGCGTTCGCGGTGGGGCTCGCGCTCTACCTGTCGCGTACCACGAAAGGGTTTGAACTGCGGGCCGTCGGGCTGAACCCGGACGCCGCCCGGACCGCCGGGATGAGCGTGGGCGGGACGTACCTGCTGGTCATGTTGATCTCCGGTGGCCTGGCCGGGATCGGCGGCGGTGTCCAGCTGCTCGGCCCGGCCACCGCGCTCACGCCCGCGTACGCCGGCAACATCGGCTTCGACGGGATCACCGTCGCCCTGCTCGGCCGCTCCAAACCGCTGGGCGTGGTGCTCTCCGCGCTGCTCTTCGGCGCGCTCAACGCCGGCGGCAACCGGATGCAGCTGGCCGCGCAGGTACCGATCGACCTGGTCACCGTGATCCAGGCGGTGATCGTCATCTTCATCGCCGCGCCCGCGCTGGTGAAAGAGATCTTCCGGCTTCGCGGCCGGCCGACCGGCGTGGCCGGCACGATGGCGAAGGGGTGGTAGGCGTGTCCGTCCTGACCGCGGAGCGCACACCGGCGGTGATCGCGGCGCCGAGCTGGTGGAGCCGGCCCCGCAAGGTCGGCATCACCCTGGTCGTGCTGGGCCTCGCCTCGGCGGTGCTGTTCGGCGCGCTGACGAAGAGCGGGGTGGACGCCCGGTTCACCTTCTCCACCACGATCGAGGGCACCGCGCTGCCGATCCCGGCCAAGGCCGGCGCGATCGGGTTCGGCCTGCTCTGCGCGGCCTGCGGCGTTGTACTGCTGGTCGGCGTACCGGCTCCGCTGGCTGCGCTGGCTGGCCAGCCTCGGCGCGTTCGGCTTCGTGATGGCGTTCCTGTGCTGGCAGGTGGCCGGCAAGACGGCGCCGCTGGGCGACATCACCCGTGGCTCGGTACTCGTCGCCATCCCACTCGTCTTCGGCGCGCTCGGCGGCGTGATCGGCGAGCGTACCGGCGTGGTGAACGTGGCCATCGAGGGGCAGATCCTGGGCGGCGCGTTCCTCGGCGCGCTCATGGGTACCATGGCCGACTCGGCGTGGGCAGGGCTGATCGGGGCGGCGGTCGCGGGTGCGCTGATCGGCGCGCTGCTGGCTGTGCTGGCCATCCGGTACCTGGTCGACCAGGTGGTACTCGGCGTCGTACTCAACCTGCTGGTCGCCGGCTTGACCACGTTCCTCTACCTGCGGCTGATGCAGTCGAACACGGAGAAGTACAACGACCCGCCCCGGTTCAAGGACTGGGCGATCCCCGGGCTGTCCAAGATCCCGCTGGTCGGGCCGGCGCTGTTCAACGGGAACGTGCTGCTCTACCTGGCCATCGTGCTGGTGGTCGTGGTCCACGTCGGGCTGTTCCACACCCGCTGGGGGCTGCGTACCCGGGCGGTCGGCGAGCACCCGACAGCGGCGGATACGGTGGGTATCCGGGTACGTGGCACGCGGTACCGCAACGTGATCATGGCGGGGGCGGTGGCCGGGCTCGGCGGGGCGTTCCTGACCGTCGGCAACGTGGGCCAGTTCAACATCAATATGTCGGCGGGGAAGGGCTTCATCGCCCTGGCGGCAGTCATCTTCGGGCGCTGGACCCCGGTGGGCGCGACCCTCGCGGCGCTGCTCTTCGGCTTCTCCGGCAAGCTGGCCCAGCTGCTCGCGGTGATCGGCAGCCCGATCCCGAACGAGTTCCTCGGCATGCTGCCGTATATCGCGACCATCATCGCGGTGGCCGGCCTGGTCGGGCGGGTACGCGCACCGGCGGCGGATGGGAAGCCATATGTCAAGGGTTGAGGCACCGGTCAACTGGACCAAGCTGCGGGCGGCGGCGATCGACGCGATGCAGCGGGCGTACGCCCCCTACTCGAAGTACCCGGTCGGCGCGGCGGCGCTGATCGACGACGGGCGCGTCGTCATCGGCTGCAACGTGGAGAACGCCTCCTACGGCATGACGCTGTGCGCCGAGTGCGGCGTGGTGTCCCAGTTGCAGGCCACCGGCGGCGGCCGGATCGTGGCACTGGCCTGCGTCGACGCCTCGGGCGAGGCGCTGATGCCGTGCGGGCGCTGCCGCCAGCTGCTCTGGGAGCATGGCGGACCGGAGTGCCTGATCGACGCCCGGCCGGAGCCGCGGAGCATGGCGGAGCTGCTGCCGTACGCCTTCGACTCGGCTGACCTGGACATGGTCGCGGGCGTGTCGGTACCGGAGCGGCTGCGCGGCTACCTGGGCAGCGGAACAGCGTTCGTACACCCCGACATGTCCGGTGCCGACCGGGTGTGGACCGGCTACTGGGAGCGGTCCAGCGGCTCAGCCGGCGAACGTACCGGAATCCTGGAGGAGGCGCCCAACTGGTCGACTCCGGAGGAGGCGGTGGTCTGGGGCCGGGCCCGTACCCCCCGGATCGTGGTCGTTGCCGCCGACGGTGAGCTGGCCTGGGCCGGCGAGGGTGAGCCGCCCGTCGAGATCCCCACCCGCTGGGTCGGGGACGGCACGCAGTGAGCGGCTTCGCCGCGGTCGACGTGATCCGGGCCAAGCGCGACGGCGGGATCCTCTCCGAGGCGCAGATCGACTGGGTGGTGGCCGCGTACACGCGTGGCGAGGTGGCTGACGAGCAGATGTCGGCGCTCGCCATGGCGATCCTGCTGCGCGGCATGACGCCACGGGAGATCTCCCGGTGGACATCGGCGATGATCGCCTCGGGGGAGCGGCTCGATCTGTCCACAGTCGACCGGCCGACCGTCGACAAGCACTCCACCGGCGGGGTGGGCGACAAGATCACACTGCCGTTGACGCCGCTGGTGGCGGCGTGCGGGGCGGCGGTACCGCAGCTGTCCGGGCGCGGGCTCGGGCACACCGGGGGCACCCTCGACAAGCTCGAGGCGATCCCCGGCTGGCGGGCACAGCTCTCCAACGCTGAGTTCCTATCGCAGCTGTCGTCGGTAGGCGCCGCGATCTGCGCGGCCGGCGAGGGACTGGCACCCGCCGATCGCAAGCTGTACGCCCTGCGTGACGTGACCGGGACCGTCGAGTCGATCCCGCTGATCGCCAGCTCGATCATGAGCAAGAAGATCGCCGAGGGTACGGCCGCGCTGGTACTCGACGTGAAGGTCGGCTCGGGTGCGTTCATGAAGCACCTGGACGACGCCCGCGACCTGGCCCGGACCATGGTCGACCTGGGGCACGCCCAGGGGGTACAGACGGTTGCCCTGCTGACTGACATGTCCACCCCGCTCGGCCTGGCCATCGGCAACGGCATCGAGGTAGCTGAGTCGGTCGAGGTACTCGCCGGCGGCGGCCCGCCCGACGTGGTCGAGCTGACCCTGGCGCTGGCCCGGGAGATGCTGGCGCTGGCCAAGATAGATGTGGACCCGGCGGACGCGCTCGCCGACGGCCGGGCGATGGACTCCTGGCGGGCACTGATCCGCGCCCAGGGCGGCGACCCGTCGGCGCCGCTGGCGGTCGCCCGGGAGACCGAGGTGGTACGCGCCACCACCGCCGGCTATCTGTCCACTGTGGACGCCTACGGGATGGGCGTCGCCGCCTGGCGGTTGGGCGCCGGCCGGGCCCGCAAGGAGGATCCGGTCTCCGCCGCCGCGGGCGTGTTGCTGCACAAGCGACCTGGCGATCCGGTAGCCGTCGGCGACGTGCTCTACGAACTGCGTACCGACGACCCGTCCCGGCTCGAGGCGGCGCGCGCCGACGCCGAAGGCGCCGTGGTGGTCGCGCCGGCCCGGCTGGTACCGGCCCCGTTGGTGTTGGAAAGGATCATCTGATGGCCACGCTGATCACCACCCCGACCCGGATTCCGGTACCCGGTGGCAAAACCATCGACGAGTACGTCGGTCGGGTCAACTCCGGCTCATCCGAGCTGTCGATCGCGCACATGGTCGCCCCGGCCGGCTGGACGGAGCCGTTCCAGCGCCCCGCCTTCGACGAGTACACCGTTGTCCTGCGCGGGACGGTACTGGTGGAGACCGAGGCGGAGGTACTGACGGTCGGCGCCGGACAGGGCGTGATCACCCGGGCGGGTGAGCGGATCCGTTACGCAACAAGCGAATCCGAAGGCGCCGAGTACGTCGCCGTCTGCCTCCCCGCCTTCGCCCCCGACCTCGCGGGCCGCGACTAGAGGGGCTCGGCTTTTGGGTGATCTTGGAGTTTGAGCTGTTATTCGCTGCGGTTTAACAGCTCCAACTCCAATATCATCTCGAACGGCCGGCGAGGATGGCGGCCACCTGGGCGATCAGTGCCGTTGGGTTGTGCAGATCGGCGCTGGTGACGGGGTAGACGTACCAGCCGAGGGCGTTGAGTTCGCGGATACGGCGGCGGTCCCGGGCTAGCTGGCCGGGGTCGGCGTGCCACTGCCCGTCGTACTCCAGGGCGACTTTCAGCGCCGGCCACGCCAGGTCCACCCTGGCCACGAACTCGCCGTTGTGGACCACGCAGTACTGCGGCACGGGTGGTGGCAACCCGGCTAGCGTCAGATAAAGGCGGACGCGGGATTCGGGTGGCGACTCGGCCCGTGGATCGGCCAGGCCAATCGCCTGAGTCGCCCGCCGCCAGCCCGGCTCACCCTCGTGCGTCGCGCAGTGCGCGCGCAGATTGGCCGGGCGCAGTGCGCGTGCGTGACCGAGAGCGTCCAGCCAGACCACGGCCTCCTTGAGTGGCAGGGAGCGGGCGAGTTCGTAGGCCGTCGCGAGCGGCGTAGTCACCGGAATCCCTTGGTAGGTGCGAATGTCGGCCGGCCGCAGGCTGCGTTTTAGCGATCGGATGCCCACCCGTCCACCCCAGGCCACCGATCCGGCCACCGTGACCTCGTCGTCTGCTGCCGCGAGCGGGGCTCCGTAAAGATGCGCTGCCGAACGTCCGGCGATCACCATGCCTGATGGGGTGAGGAGCAGGGCGCCCCGGATGCGCAGTTCGTGGTCGACGGTCAGCCGGGCGTCCGCGTAGACACCTCGAAACAACTGGTGCCAGGCGGTGGAGCGGAGCTGCGCCTTGGTGACCAGGCCGGCGGCGACCGCCGCGCTGCCCAGAAACGGCCCGTCGCACAGCGCACGCGGTCGGGCAGGCAGGCGGGACACCCGACCGAGAGTGGCCCATCCCGAAAGCGCCCGCCAGTCCCGAGTCCGCGCCTGTGGATAACCCCGGCCGCCGGGCGGGTTGCGTGCGTCGAGCAGGCGGTGCGTGAGACGGGACATGGCGATATTGGAGTTGGAGCTGTTATCCCGCAACGGATAACAGCTCCAACCCCATGATCTCTTCCAGGTCAGCCCCCGATGAGCGCACCCACCGGAGTGGGTGATGGGACCTCGGGCGTGTCGGGGGCGGGTGGGAGTACTCGCTCGCCGAAGCCCATCCGGTGCTGGAGCTTGCGGAGGGGCGCCGGGGCCCACCAGTTGAGGCGGCCGAGCAGGGTCATCGTGGCCGGTACCAGTACGCAGCGCACGATCGTGGCGTCGATCGCGACGGCGAGTGCGAGGCCGAGGCCGATCTGCTGGACACTACCCATCCGGCCAGCCAGGAAGCAGCTGAACACGATCACCATGAGCAGCGCCGCCGAGGTGATGATCCGGCCCGACCGTTGCAGGCCACGGCGGACAGCCTGCGAGGTCGGCATGCCGGAGTCGACGTACTCCTTGATGCGGGCGAGCAGGAACACCTCGTAGTCCATCGAGAGGCCGAAGGCGAAGGCGAACACGGCCACGATGGTGAACGGATCGAGCCCGGGTACCTCGTTGACGTGCAGTACCCCGGCGAGGAACCCGTGTACGAACACGGCGTACACCACGCCGAAGGTGGCGCCCAGCGAGAACACGTTCATGAGCACTGCCTTCACCGGTACCACCAATGATCCGGTCATCGCGAAGAGCAGCAGCACCATGGCGAGCAGGGTGACCCCGATGGCCAGGGGTAGCCGGTCGATCAGCCGGCCGAGCAGGTCATTGAGGAGCGCGGCGTTGCCGGTGACCCAGTTCTGTACACCCGGCGGCCGGTGCGCGCGGACCTCGTCGACGAGGTCGCGGGCGGCGGTGCCCTGTGGCTCGCCCGGCGCGTCCAGTTTGATGAGCGACAGGTTGGGGCCGACCTGCTGCGCCGGGTAGACCTTGCTGAGGTCGGTCAGGTGCAGGCCGGCGGCCCAGGTGTCCAGGCTGGCGGCGTCGGTACGGGCGACCACGGTGACGGCCGGCTCGGCGGACTGGCCGAAGCGGTCGGCGAGGATGTCGGCTGTGCGTACCGACTCCAGCGAGCGCGGCAGCCCGGACAAGTCGTTGAGCTGCAACTTCGCCGACAGCAGCGGGGTACCACCGGCCAACAGCGCGCCCGCGACCAGGATCAGGATGAGCAGCGGCCGGCGCTGTACGACGCGGGCGAGGCGGGCGAAGAACCCGGTCTCGGCGGCCGTACCGTAGGCCGCGACCCGGCGCTGGGCGCGCTTGGACGGCTTGATCCGCTTCTTCGCCAGGCCCAGTAGCGCAGCCGTGAAAGTGAGCGCTACCAGCATGGACGTGAGCGCGATCGCCACCCCGGCGGCGCCGAGTGCGGCCAGGTCACCGATGCCGAACATCATCAGGCCGGTGAGCGCGGCGGCCACGGTCAGGGCGGAGAACATGATCGTACGGCCGGCCGTCGCCCACGCCCGGGCCACCGCGGCATCCGGGGCGAAGCCGGCGGTCAACTCCTCCCGGTACCGCGCGACCAGTAGCAGGCCGTAGTCGATGGAGAGGCCGAGTCCGAGCAGCGTCACCACGGTCACCGAGTCGGAGCTGAGCGAGGTGAACTGGGCGAAGGTCAGCAGTACCACCATCGAGCCGGTGACCGCGACCACCGCCGCGAGGACCGGCAGGAACGCCGCGATGATCCCGCCGAACACGAACACCAGGATGATCAGGGTCAGCGGCAGGGAGATCTCCTCGGCCAGGGACAGGTCGTGCTGTACCTGGTCGTTGGCTTGCACGTTGATGACCGGGTCGCCGCCGACGCTGACCGTGGCGCCGGGTACGCCCGCGCCGGTCAGTGCCGGGGCGAGGCCGTGCAGGTCGTCCTGTACCCGTTGGATCAGGTCGGTCCGGGTGCCGTCGTCGGAGATGTCGGCGAGCTTCACCTGGATGGCCAGCGCCTTGCCGTCCGTGGCGAGCAGGTCATCGTGGCCGGGCGTGTACGGCGTGGTCACCGCGAGTACTCCCGGTATGCCGGACAGCTGCTGTGCCTTGGCGGTCACCTGCTGCTGTACCGCCGCCGCGTGCGGGTCGACATGGTCGATGACGCCGACGACCGTACCGCCGTCCTTGCTGCCCTGGTCGAGCACGTTGTACGCCTGGACCGACTCCATCGATTTCGGCCCGTGGCTGTCCCCGATGCCGGCGAAGACCTTGCCCGCGGAGAACACCCCCGCGACGAGTATCAGTAACCAGATCGCCAGCGCGTACCACGGATGGCGGAAACTCCAGCTGCCGACGCGCGCGACGCGCCCCAACCCAATAGTCCTGTTTTCGGCCATGCCGTCCGCCCCCAGTGTGCCGGAATGCTGATTTGGTGTCCGGTTGAGCCTGCCCGGTTCCGTGCCGCCGATGCCATCCGGGATGCCCCCCAAACCGCCCTGGTGCTACCCCTACCGACCGGGGTTGGGCTACCCCTACGCCGCCAGGGTCGGTGAGCCGGCCGGTCCGCTATGCGAGCTATGTCGGGCGGCAGTTGACCACGCGAACGCGGCGCGCAAGGATCCACTCCAACCGCCCTGCTCACTGGTCAGCGAGGTTCGATGCTCGTACCCGCGCCTGATCCCGAAGCTGTTCGCTCGAACACCCTGGAAGAGCTGTACCGGCTTCGCCTGCCCCTGCCGCCGTCGACGTTCCCGCTGGTCTGGGACGCCGACGACCTGGTCGAGCTGCGGCCACGGCCGGAGCTGGAGGCGCGCGCGGCGGTACTCAACGTGGTACTCGCGCGCAGCTTCGGCATGTCGCAGAAGCAGGCGATGGAGTGGCTGCTCGAGGCCCACCTGCTGGAGAAGCTGACCCCACCCGAGTGGCAGTTCGTCGGCTCCGGCCAGGGCGACGTGCAGTCGTTCGCGCTGCACGTCGAGGCGCTCGCCGCGCTGGCCTGGCTGCTGTCCATCCTGAAGAACCTGGACCCTGCCGCGCCCGGCGCCGGCAACCTCGTCGCGCTCTTCCCCGACCTGCGTACCGGCGAGACGTACCCGGCCTGGAAGTCGCGTACCCTCGCCTCGCCCCGGGACCCGCGGGACGCCTCGGCGCTACTCGACCTGTACTACTGCCTGGACTGGTCCTACCAGGAGGCCGAGCGCCGGCAGGCGCAGCTGCCCGGGCTGATCGACTCGAACGCGATCGGCCAGCGGCGCTGGGCACTGGAGTGGGCGGTACTCTTCCGCGGCCCCAACCACGAGGCGCCCCCCGGCTGGGAGGACGTCGACCTGTCCACCTGACGTCAGCGCGCGTCTGCACGGAGCGGGGACGGGGGACGGCGCGGATCAGCGCAGGCGATAGCGGTGCAGGCGCATCCGGGCGGTCGCCTCGATCGGCCCGTCGAGTGGCGCCAGCCGCGCGGCGAGCTGCGTCGGATCGGTGTGCCAGGCGCTCGGCCCCATCTCCACCAGCGTGAACGCGTCGTCGTGCGACAGTCGCAGCGGCTGGTTCAGATCGGCGTGGGCGGCCAGGACGAACCGGTCGCCCAGGGTCTGCTCCAGCCGGCGGTCCTTCTCCGGATCGACGGTCAGCAACCCCAGGGCGTCCACCAGCTCGCCCAGGTGGTCGGCGGCCGGCGTGACCACGATCAGCTCCCCGTCCGGGTGCAGGACCCGGGCGAACTCGGCGGCGTTGCGCGGGGCGAACACGTTGAGGACGACGCCGGCCACCCCGTCCGCGACCGGCAGGCCACGCCACACGTCGGCGCGGACAGCCAGCGCCCGGGGGTGCGTCCGGGCCGCCCGGCGCAGCGCCGGCTTGGCGACGTCCATGGCCAGACCCAGGGCTTCCGGGTACCCGTCGAGTACGCGCGCCAGATAGAAGCCGGTACCCGCGCCCGCGTCCACCACGGTCGGCGCCGCCCGCAGCCCCACTTCGGCGTGCCGGGCGATGGTGGTACCCACGGTGTCGTAGTGACCCGCGGCCAGGAAGCGGGAGCGTGCCTCGACCATCGCGGCGCTGTCTCCCTCGTGCGTCACCGCTCCGGTGACCAGGTCGACGTAGCCCTGCTTCGCGGCGTCGAAGTGGTGCCCGACCGGGCAGTCCAGCCCGCCCCTCGGCCCCGCGTCGACCGGCCGGGCGCACACCGGGCAGCGCAGCAGTGCCACGATCTCCGGCTGCATCGGGTCCTTCCGGGAGAGCGCCGGATCCCCGGAACCGGCGCGCGGCGGGTCGGTACTGTTTGCTCATGGTCGCACCGACGCAGGACGAGATCATCCGGGCCCCCAAGGCGCTGCTGCACGACCACCTGGATGGTGGCCTGCGCCCCGGTACCGTCGTCGAACTGGCCGCCGAGACCGGCCACGAGCTGCCGGCCGGCGACGCCGACGGGCTGGGCCGCTGGTTCACCGCGGCGGCCACCTCCGGTTCGCTGGAGCGCTACCTGGAGACGTTCGTCCACACGGTCGGTGTCATGCAGACCACCGGGGCACTGCGCCGGGTGGCCTACGAGTGCGCCACCGACCTGGCCACCGACGGTGTGGTCTACGCCGAGGTACGGTTCGCGCCCGAACTGCACGTGACCCGGGGACTGAGCCTGGACGAGGTGGTGGAGGCGGTACTCGCCGGGTTCCGGGACGGCGCCGCCGACGCGGCCGGGGCCGGCCGGCCGATCCGGATCGTGGCGCTGCTGACCGCGATGCGGCACGCCGCCCGTTCGATGGAGATCGCCGAGCTGGCGGTGCGGTACCGCGACCGGGGCGTGGTCGGCTTCGACATCGCCGGGGCCGAGGCAGGCTACCCGCCCACCCGGCACCTGGACGCCTTCGAGTATCTGCAGCGGGAGAACTTCCACTTCACGATCCACGCCGGCGAGGCGTTCGGGCTGCCGTCGATCTGGCAGGCGATCCAGTGGTGCGGGGCGGACCGGCTCGGGCACGGGGTACGCATCGTCGACGATGTCTCCGGCAGTGGCCAGCTCGGCCGGCTCGCCGCGTACGTGCGGGACAAGCGCATCCCGCTGGAGCTGTGCCCGTCGTCCAACGTGCAGACCGGCGCGGCGGCGTCGATCGGCGAACACCCGATCGGGCTGCTGCGGGATCTGCGCTTCCGGGTCACGGTCAACACCGACAACCGGCTGATGAGTGGTACCAGCATGTCGCGCGAGATGGCGCTGCTGGTCGACGCCTTCGGGTACGGCTGGGCGGAGCTGCAGTGGTTCACCATCAACGCCCTGAAGAGCGCGTTCATCCCGTTCGACGAGCGGCTGGCATTGATCAACGAGGTGGTCAAGCCGGCCTACGCGAAGCTGCTGACCCAGGGCTGACGCCGCCGGGATGCCCGTTGTCGGGCCTGTCCTAACTCTCCGTATTTAGCTGATTGCACCGTGCTGTAACCATCGCATCACGTTGGTGCCGGGTCACCCCGCGGGCTTTCTCTTTCCTGCCGGGCGTGGTGGAATTCCGAGGTCCGCCCTCGCCGGGTCGGACGATCGGCGGTGCCCGTGCAACGGGAGCCGCCGCGAGCACGGAGGGTGGATGAGGTGAGCACACGACCAGCGGCTGGGGGCGGTACCCCGACCGGCAGGGGCGGCCTGGGTAGCTATCTGCGGGACCGGCCGATCTGGGTCAAACTGGGCCTCATCATGATCGTCCCGACGATCGCCACGGTATTCATCGGTTTCAGCGCCCTGTTGACCAACATCAGCGGGGCCAGCAGCGCCTCCCGGGTACAGGCGGTCGCCGCGCTGACCCAACGGATCGGCGGCCTGTCGGACGCCCTGCAGTCCGAACGGGCCTCGGCGAACACGGTCCTCGGCGATACCAACGGGACCCCCGACGCGCGCGCCGACGAGGCCAAGCACTACCAGAGCCTGTTCGCCGCGACCGACCAGGCGCTCAGCGCCTACCGGGCACAGCGCGCCGCCCTCTCCGGCCTGAGCAGCGGGTTCACCAACACGCTCGACTCGGTGGAGAAGGGCCTGGCCGACCTCAACGCCATCCGCGACCAGGCCACCCAGCAGACCGCCGGTAAGGACACGGTGGTCAAGCGGTACGAGTCGATCATCGACGGGCTGCTCTCCGTCCGGCAGTCGAGCACGCTGCTCGCCGCCGACAGCGACGTCAACCAGGCGATGCAGACGGCCAACGCGGTCTCCAGCTACAAGGAGGCGCTGGCCCAGGAGCGGATCAAGGTCGATGACCTGCTCTTCTCCGGCAAGCCCAACGTTGCCCAGCTGAGCGACATCTACACCGCGATCGTCCAGCAGCGCTACTCGCTGGTGGTCTTCAACAACCTGGCCCAGGGCTCGGACGACAGCGCCTACTTCACCAAGGCCACCGAGGACGGTACGAGCACCCAGCTGGCCAACATCGAGCAGCAGGTACTCGCCGGTATCGACCCGACCGCGGTGATGACGGTCAACCGGCAGAACTGGGATGACCTGGTCGATTCGCACATGGTCAAGCTGCGCACCGCCGAGCAGCACTTCGATGACCAGGTCGCCGCCGACGCCCGGATCCTGCACCAGAACGAGCAGCGCTCGGTACTCGTCGAGGCCGGCCTGCTGCTTGGCCTGGTACTCATCGCGGTACTGATCGCCTGGTCGGTGGCGCGCTCGATGAACCGGGCACTGCGCGACCTGCGGCACGGCGCGCTGGCCATCGCCCAGTACGGCCTCCCCCAGGCCGTCGCCCGGCTGCGCGACCCGTCACTGAACACCGCGCTCTCGCCACACCAGGTCGCCCAGCAGATCGCCGACCCGCTGCCGGTACGCAGCAAGGACGAGTTCGGGCAGGTGACCGAGGCGTTCAACGCGGTCCACCTGGAAGCCGTCCGTACCGCCGCCGAGCAGGCCGCGCTGCGCTCCTCGGTCGCCACCATGTTCGTCAACCTGGCCCGCCGTTCGCAGATCCTGGTCGACCGGCTCATCGGTCACCTGGACCGGCTGGAGCGCGGCGAGGAGGACCCGGACCGGCTGGCCGAGCTCTTCCAGCTCGACCACCTGGCCACCCGGATGCGCCGCAACGACGAAAACCTGCTGGTACTCGCCGGCGCCGACTCCACCCGCGTGCAGCGCGAGCCGGCCGCCCTGATCGACGTGCTCCGCGCCGCCCAGTCCGAGGTCGAGCACTACACCCGGATCGAGTTCGGGGTGATCGACCGGGACATCGAGATCGCCGCGCACGCGGTCAACGACCTGGTGCACCTGGTCGCCGAGTTGTTCGACAACGCCACCGCGTTCTCGCCGCCCGACTCGACCATCGTTGTCGAGGCCCGCCGGGTCGGTGACCGGGCCGTCCTGTACGTCGAGGACCACGGCATCGGCATCTCCTCCGACCAGCTCGCCGACCTCAACGAGCGGCTGTCCACGCCGCCCATGGTCGACGTCGCCGTCTCCCGGATGATGGGCCTCGTCGTGGTCGCCCGGCTGGCGGTCCGGCACGGGGTCAAGGTCGAGCTGCGCCCGGCCCTCGAACGCGGCACCATCGCCGATGTACTGCTGCCCACCGCCGTACTCGTGCCCCGCGCCTTGGCCGGTCGCAGCCCGCTCGCCGGCCTGCCCGCCGGCCGCGACGAGCAGCCGGAGGATCCACGCTCCGGCTTCGCGCCGCTGGCCCTGGAGAGCGGGCCGGTCAGCCCGGCCGGTGGCTTCGGGATCACCGGTCAGGGGCTGAGCAGCTTCGGCAGCCCCTTCGACCCGGCCGCGCACGCCGCGCCGAGCACCGGCCGTACCCTGCCGTCCTGGTCCGACCTGACCGGCGCGGGCAGCCCAGGCGGCCCGGACAGCCCCTTCCCGCCGCACAACGGCGGGGACAACTACCCGCCGGCCAACGGTGGTACCCCGCTGGGTGGACTGCCCTACCGGCGCCCCGGCGAGAACGAGCCGATCCCGTCCGGCGATGACGAGACCGGCCCGGCGCGCCCGAACGTACCCCGCCAGACGCCCAGCTCGCCCGAGGTGTCCGAGGCGTCGAGCCGGTCGGCGGCCTGGATGGCGGCGGCCGAGGCGATCGACGCCGACCCGGTCGAGGCGCCGGTCAGCCCGTCCGCGCAGTACCCGTCGACCCTGTACCCGGGTGCACCCGGCAGCACGCCGTCGGCGTACCCGGCGCCGCCAGCCGCGGCCATGCCGACCTCGGCTCCGCCCGCTCCCGCGCTGCCCTCGTGGCCACCACCCGGCCCGATGCGCAGTGCGCCGGTCGAGGAGGAGCAGGTCGCCCCGGCGGTACCCGAGCGGGTCGTCGCGGCACTCGACATCACCTCGGAGATCCCCCGGGTACGCGCCGAGGACATGATGCGGGAGAGTGACGCGGTCCCCGCCGGATACGCCCCGCCAGCCGTGCCTGAGGAGTCGACGCCCGAGGAGTCAACTCCCGAGGAGTCAACTCCCGAGTCGGCGGCCCCGGCGCAGGCCCCCCGGTACCCCGACGAGACGATGGAGCTGCCGATCTTCCGGGAGCTCGAGTCGGCCTGGTTCCGTACCAGCTTCGACTTCGAGTTCGGCAGCCCGTCCACAGCCGCGGCCGACTCCACTGAGCCGGCCACCCGGCCCGCACCCGCCCCGGTGGCCACGGCGAGCACACCGGAGCCGGTACTCGCCGCCGACGCCCAGGACGAATGGGCAGCCCCAGCCGACAATCGTCGCCCGGCAACCCCGCGCGAACCCGCCCGGGTCAGTGTCGAGGCGCCGGCCGAGGTGGTCGGAGCCGGCCGTGGCCAGCGTGCCCCGCGCCCACCGGCCGCGTCCGAGCGCACCGCGCTGCCCGACCGGGTACCCGCCCCCGAGGCGATCTGGCGTACCGCCGCAGACCAGGGCTGGCTGGCGGCCGAGGCGGCGGCCGAACCCGTCGTCGATGTGACCACCGAAGCGGGCCTGCCCCGACGCACCCCGATGGCACAGCTCGTGCCGGGCGGGATTGAGAAGCCCAACGCCGGCGTGCAGAAGCGCTCGCCGGAGCAGGTACGGGGCCTGCTGTCCGCGTACCACCGGGGCGTTCAGCGCGGCCGTACCGACGGCGGCGGCCCCACCTCCGGTAACCCACCGCACAGCGGTAAGGAGCAGGAAGCATGAGCAGCCCCACACAGGATCTTGGTTGGCTACTGGCCAACTTCGCCGATCGGGTACCCGGGGTCGCGCACGCG
Organism: uncultured Actinomycetota bacterium; assembly: GCA_963850915.1. GTDB lineage: Bacteria > Actinomycetota > Actinomycetes > Mycobacteriales > Micromonosporaceae > CAVTWH01. Next base: position 262,048 of record CAWKND010000010.1, on the reverse strand, counting down.
GTCGCCGTGTCCGCCGATGGGCTGCTCCTGGCCGCCTCGCGTGACCTGCCCCGGGACCGGGCGGACCAGCTGTCCGCCATCGCCTCCGGCCTGGTCAGCCTGACCCAGGGCGCGTCCCGCTGCTTCGAGGGCGGTGCGGTACTGCAGACCGTGGTCGAGATGGACAACGGCTTCCTGTTCCTGATGTCCATCTCGGACGGCTCATCCTTCGCCGTACTCGCCTCGCGCACCTGCGACGTCGGCCAGGTCGGGTACGAGATGGCGCTGCTGGTCGACCGGGTCGGCGAGGCGCTCACGCCGGCCTCGCGCGGTGCCGCATCGATGCTGGGCTGACCGGGGTGCGGGGCGGATCGGCGGTAATTCGCGGTCCGCGCCCAGCCCTGGGACAACGGTTGTCGGATCGGGCCGACTCGCGGCAGACTGGCCGCACACGACGGGATGACGTACAGGTGAACGAGGAGGTGAACGGCGATGGTTGACCGCGACGAGCCAACCGGCTCGCTGGTGCGGCCCTATGCCGTCACCCGTGGGCGCACCCGTCCACGCCTGGACATCGCGCTGGAGGCGCTGGTCGAGACGACCGCGCGCGGGCGCACCGCCGCCGGCAAGGACAGCACGGGCGGGCATGGTCGGGAGCACCAGTTCATCGCGGCGCTCTGCGACGGCCGGCTGCAGTCCCTGGCCGAGGTCGCAGCCCGGATGCAACTTCCACTCGGGGTGGCCCGGGTACTTATCGCAGACATGGCCGCCGATGGAATGGTGGCGATTTATGAGCCGACGTCGTTCGACGCGAACGACTCGGTGGGCACAGAACTGCTGGAGAGGGTGCTGAGTGGACTTCGCAGGCTCTGACATGGCGCACCGCCCATCGTCCGGGCGGGTGACGTCGGCGAAGATCGTGATCGCCGGCGGATTTGGCGTGGGCAAGACCACGCTGGTCGGCTCGGTCTCCGAGATCACGCCACTGACCACCGAGGCCATCATGACCTCGGCGGGCGAGGGCGTCGACGACATCCGACAGGTTCCCGGCAAGACCACCACCACAGTGGCGATGGACTTCGGCCGCATCTCGATCGATCGCGACCTGATCCTCTACCTGTTCGGTACCCCCGGGCAGACCCGCTTCTGGTTCATGTGGGACGAGCTGGTACGCGGCGCGATCGGCGCGGTCGTGATGGTGGACACCCGACGGCTGGCCGACTGCTTCGCGGCCATCGACTTCTTCGAGCACCGGCGGCTGCCCTACCTGGTGGCCATCAACTGCTTCGACGGCATGCAGTACCACGGCGCCCAGGACGTGCGGGAAGCACTGGCCATCGGCCCCGAGGTACCGGTGGTGTCCTGTGACGCGCGCAGCCGCGAGTCGACCAAGCAGGTACTCATCTCGCTCGTCGAGTACGTACTCACCATGCGCCGGCAGCGCACGGGCGCCCCGGCCTGACCCGTCGCACCCCCGGCCGGCCCTACCCAGGGCCGGCCGGACTGCGCTGTGGCCCGGGTAACCAATCCGGGCGGGCCGGGCGGATCAGAGGCGCGACCAGCCGGAGGCTTCCAGCTGCAGCACGCTGAGCTGATCCGGTTCCACCCCACCATGGTTGATGGTCGAGAACGTGTACGCGCCGCCGAGCAGGTAGAACGGCGCCGACTCGAGTCCGTTGCGCAGCCGTAGCCGGGTCGGGTCAACGGCCCGTTCGGCGGCCGTACCGATCAGCCGGAGTGCGTCCGCACCGAAGACCGCGTAGCTGGAGATCGGGCCGTACTGCCGGTTGAAGTCGTTGAAGAACACCTGCCGCGCGTAGTTGGTGGTGCTGTTGGCGATCGTCGCGTCGGCGGAGAGGATCTGCGGCGCGACGAACATCGCCCCGCCCATCACCGGGTTGTTCTTCAGGTCGATGGCGTCGTCCGCAGCCGCACCGGTGTCGAAGTACAGGTCGCCGACGTACCCGCCGTGGCGCAGCGTGGTCGCCGCGACCAGCGCGGTGGGCGCCTGGGACCAGATGATCGTGGCCTTGACCCGCCCGCTCAGGATCTGGTTCGCCTCGGCGCTGTAGTCCGCGCTGTTCAGCGGGAGCCGGGCCTTCGGGCCGATGGTGATGCCGGCCTGCCGTGCCGCGTCGGTCACCGCGGCCAAGCCGGCGTCGCCGTGCTCGCTGCCCTCGGCGAGCAGGCCGATGGTAGTGATCCTCGCCGCGTGCAGCTGCGCGATGAGCAGGTCGGCGACGCTGGACGCGTCCGGGCCGAGCTTGAAGACGTAGCGGTGCTGCGGTACCGGCTTGACGATGCTGTCCGCGGCGGCCAGCGACAGCATGGGTACCTGACGCTTCTCCGCGACCGCTGACATGGCCGTCGAAGTGGCCGCGATGGCCCCGCCGATGACGGCGACCACCTGGTCACTCGTGATCAGCTCGTCGATGGCGGCGGCGGCCGCGGCCGGGTCGCTCTGGGTGTCCCGGATGAGCAGTTGGATCTTGCGGCGCTTACCGCCGATCCGCAGCCCGTCCGCGTTGATCTCGTCCAGTGCGACCTGGAGCCCGCGCCGGGCGGAGCCACCGACAACGGCGTTGGCGCCGGTCAGCTCGAGGCAAGCGCCGACCACCAGGTCCGGGCCGGAGGGCAGGTTGTCCTGCGTGCCGATGCGCTGGTCCGCGCAGCCGGCGAGGGCGGCGATGGTACCGGCGAAGCCAGCGCCGAGGAGGGTACGGCGCGGCAGCCCGGTGGTGCGGCGTACGGCGGCCTGGCGTACGGGGGACGTCGGCTCGGGTACGGACATGCTGCGGTACCTCCATGCTGTGCCCCGGCACATGCGCCGCGGTGGCGGCGACGTGCACGGGTGTTGTGCTGATCGTGTTGACGTGAATCGTGTTCACTTTTTCTGCGGCCAGGCCGGGCCCCGCGGGAGGATGACCCGCGCAACCCCGGACTGGTCGAAGTTCACTATCGACGCGTGGACGCGCCTGCTCGGCTGGCTGGGCCAGTCGGCTGATTGTGCGGTGGGGCGCCAGCTCGCCGGCGCTACCCGGAACTGTTACCGGCGGGCCGCCGAGCGGTACTCGTAGGGTTCGTCCCGGTCGGCCTCGAAGTTGTCCCGGCTGAAGTCCCAGCCACCGGCCGACTCCCGACCCGGGCGCCCGCCGATGGAGAAGCCGCGTGACTCTTCGCCACGGCGTGAGCCGCGGAAGTATCCGGTGGCGTGGGTGGCCATGGCGGCCGGGTCACGGGACACCCGCGGGCCACGCTGGCTGGCAGCCGGTAGCGGCGACCCGGGTACGAGGTTGGCCTGGGGTACCCGGCGCGGCAGGCCGGCCATGGTGGCGTCGCCGAGGATCGGGCTGGCCGCCTTCTCCGCCGCGAGCCAGCCGGCGTCGGCCGGATTGTCGTCCCAGACCGTTGCCGGCGTCTCGATGTCGTCGACGTCGGCGAACCAGGCGGACTGGATCTGCGAGAAGATCAGCAAGTCACCGTCGGACTCGTCGTCGACCGGTGCGGAGCCGCCGATCAGCCGGAGTGACGGTGCGCCGCGCCCGGCCCGCTCGTAGCGGTCCTCCAACGGCCGGTCGCCGTCGAGCGCGGTGCGTCCGCGCAGCGGCTCGGTAGCCGCCCGCAGGGCCGGGTCGGCCAGCGGAGCCGGCTCGACCAGGCGCAGCATGGCCGGCTCGGGCGGCAGGTCGTCGGCGAGCCACGGCGGTGGGACCCGGTCCTCCCGCGCATTTGCCGGGGCGGCCGGGGGTGCGACGGGCGGCGCGGCGGGAGCCGGACGGCGCAGCGGCATGCGCTCGCGGCCGTCCCGGTCAGCCAGCGGGTCACGATCGTAGAGGTCGCGCTCGAACGGGTCCCGGTCGAAGGTGTCCCGGTTGAAGGTGTCCCGCTCGAACGGGTCCCGGTCGAACGAGTCCCGGTCGTAGGAGTCCCGGTCGTAGGAGTCCCGGGCGTACGCGTCGCGCTCGTAGGAGTCCCGGGCGTACGGGTCACGCGCGCGAGGGTCACGGTCGCGGGTCGGCGCCGCCTCGTGGCCGTTGGCCGGCTCGCGCCACCGCGTGTCGTTGCCGGTCTCCACCAGGGGCTGCAGTCCACTCGGGTAGGACGTGGGACTGAGCGGGTCGATCACCAGCGCGAACTCGCCGCTGCGGTCGCTCTGCGCGGCCGGGTTGAGGGGCCACTCCTCACGGCTGCCCGGAGCGGCCACCTCCGGCGAGAGCCGGGGTGCCGGGATGCCGCCGTAGGCGGGTGGCGGCGTCAGCGGGTTGGCCGAGGTCACCGGGCGCTTCGGCAACGGGGCCGGCCGGTTGTACGCCGGCGGAGCCGAGGCACTGGCGGCTGCCGGTATGCCGGAAGCGGGGATGCCGGACGCGGGAATGCCGGAGGTGGGGATGCCCGAGGCGGGAATGCCGGAGGTGGGGATGCCCGAGCCGGGGATGCCGGACGCGGGGATCGACGAGGTCGGGATCGGCACCCTGGGGTTCGACGCGGGGATCCCGGAGGTTGGTGCGGTGTGCACCCGGGGGCGCCGTCCCGAACTCGGGCGGCCCGGCTCGACCGGCTCCCGGACCGGAGCGGCAGGCGTCCGAGCCGGCGCGGCGGCGGGCATCCGGGCAGGGGCAGCGGGCTCGCGGACGGCGCGCAGGGGTACCGGCCCGGTAGCGTCGCCGAGCGGCCTGCCGGGCAGGGTGGCCGGTGCCGGCGTGGCCTTCTCGGTGAGCAGGCCGACCACGGCACCGATCGCGGTGTCGAAGGCGCGTACCGCGGCGACCGACTGGCGGATGGTCTCGGCGACGGCGGTGGTGAGGCTCTTGCCGATGCCCGTGCGTCGGGGCGTCTCGGCGATGGCGACCCGTAGCGCGGTGACCGCCTCGCTGATCCGGTTGGCGTCGGCCAGGCCGGAGTCGGCAAGCGCGGCGATGACGGCCGCGTCCCGGGTGCGGTTGGGTGCGCCGCCGCCCAGCAGTCCGGGTTCGGGCAGCGCGTCCAGGATGGCCAGCGGGATCGAGGCGGTCGGGTCGGGGTAGGCGCGCAGCGCGGCGGGGTAGAGCTCGCGCAGTACCTCGCGCAGCGCCACCGCGGCGGCCTGCCGGCCGGTGGCGAGTGCGCCGTGCGCGGCGAGTACCGGCTTGAGAGCGAGCAGTTCGCGGGGGGCGCCCTGCACCGTGGCGGCGAGCGCGCCGGCCTGCAGTGCGCGGGCGATGCCGATGGCCCGGCGCTCGGCGAGCGGGGCGTTCAGCTCCTCGGCTGACTCGTCGTCGCCGAACCGGTCGGCGTAGTCGTCAAGCGAGTCTTCGTCGGCGATGGCCAGTGCCCGGCCGGCAGCGGCCAGCAGCATGGTCACGGTGTGTTCGTCATGGTCGGCGGCGACCGCTACCGAGGCGAAGCCACCGGAGCGCTCAGCCAGGACGGCGCCGAGTTCGACGTAGCCAGCGGGGTCGTCCGTGATGCCGCAGACATCAAGCAACCGCCCCGAGTCGTCCACGACGGCCACCGTGAGCCACGGTTGCGACGGGTCGGGTCGATCACCTACTGCCTGCGTCGACGCGAGACCGCAATACACCCGCACGAGCGCCACGGCGTCGTCCTCCTCCCTGGACCATCTCGTGTGTTGCCAGCACTGATGCTTCCCTACCGGGCGTCAGTCGCGCCAGTCCACGACGCCGGAGATCTTGCCGATAATTGTGCGCCAGCCGAGCGGTGCGGCTTCTGTGCCGATTTTCTTCAGCTTCCGGCGGGCGAAGAAGCCGCCCATGCCGCCGGCGATACTGGCTCGCAAGGCATCGTCGAGGTCGTCCAGCGGCGAGCCCGGGGCCAGCGCGTTCTCCACGGCCTCGATCTCGAACGAGCGGCCGATGTCGCGGGCCACCTCACCGGCGCGGATCAGCAGGTCGGCATCCCACGAGTCGCGGCTGCCGCGCAGGTTGCTCACCACGAGATCGAGCTCGTAGGTGTCCTCGGGCAGCGGCTCGCAGTCCTCGACGGTCAGCTTCTCGGCCAGCTCCGGCCAGGTGGCGAGCTGCTCCATGTCGTGCGGCGCATCGGACTTGACGAAGTTGACCAGGCCTTCGGGCGAACGGAAGAGGAGCAATTTGCCCCGGTACCCGAGGAAGACCGGAATCTCCTCGGCCTGGATGTCGTCGTCCCCGGCGTCCGCATCCGCCTCGTCGTCGGCCTCTTCGTCCTCGTCTTCGTCGTCTTCGTCGCTGTCGACATCCGACTCAGCGTCGAGGTCGTCAGCGACGAGATCGTCGTCCTCGAGGTCGTCTGCCTCGTCGTCGAGTTCGGCCGGGTCCAGCTCACCAGTTTCGGCGTCGGCGGCGGCGAAGTCGGTACCGAAGTCGTGTACCCGGGTGTCGTCGTCGACGGCCTCGTCCTCGTCCCGGATGGCCTTCTCGTCGTGGTCGTAGATGCTGGTCGTGCGGTGCCGGTCGGGGAAGGCGTCGGCCTCCCGCTCCGAGGTGTCGGTACCTTCGACGTCCTCGTCACTGCGGTAGGCGCGCAGCGTGTACCCGACGCCACCGGGCAGCGCGATCTCTACGACATCGATGTGCGCTGTCGACCAGAGCGCGTCCACGCTGGCCGCGCGGGGCGACTCTGCCGCGGAGTCGAGCTCCGTGTCGGTCGGCGACTCGTCGGACTGCTGGCGGGCCACGGTGACCTCCGTCGTCGGGTAAGTGACTTCTCGCACAGGCTAGTCGTAGGCCGAATGGCGGCTGTCCGTACCCCTTCGGGTGTGCGTGACCACCACGAACGGCTCGCCGGGATCCACGGTGAGTACCGGTCGCGCCGGCCCGACCAGTGGCGTCGCCGAGGTGACCGGCCAGCGCTGGTACCGGGTGATCCCACGGATCGCGGCCAACGGCGGCGTCGCGGTGCTGACCATCTCGGCGGCGACCTGGGCGAACAGCTCGGCCACCAGGTCACTGTTCAGATAGCGCGAGTGGCACTGCAGGTCGGGCAGGCCGAGCTGGGCCAGCCCGAGGGTGTCCACCAGGCAGACGTCCGGATCATCCGGATCGGGGAAGCGGCGCACGTTCACCGCGCCGCGCAGCGGCTGCTCGGCGGCGACCTCGGGGGCGAGCGCGTGCCCGCTCGCCGGCCACCAGGTGGCCAGCGGATCGGTCACCTCGATCACGGTGCGCAGTACCCCGTGGAACGCGGCGACCCGGGTGGCGCTGTCCACCTCGCGGCCGAGGAACTCGGTGACCACCAGGGAGTACCCGCAGCGGCCCAGCGCCGGACCTGCCTGGGCCCAGCTGGTCTGGGACAGATCACGGCCGGTGCTGTCGGCGACCGGCGTGGTGATCGCGTTGACCAGCGGAGCGGACCGGCTCTCCGGGTACTCGTCGCCGATCTCGCGGTAGTGCAGCAGGATCGCGCCGCGCTCGCCGTCGACGAGCTCGGCGTCGGGGCGGTAGCGGCGTACGCCGGCGAGCAGTGCGCCAGCGTCGAGGGCCGGGGCGGCCGGGTAGCACAACTCAGCCCTGAGTGTCTGTGGGGGGAGCTCAGGCATCGGTTGAGGGTGTCAGAAACGGGGGTGATCTGCCAAATCGGACATCGGTAACAGTCACATGCCCTTCGGGTGCCAAACGGTCTTGGTCTCCAGGAATGCGGTCATCCGGCGGGTACCCGGGTCGGCGGCCCAGTCGACCGGGGCCGGGCGCAGTACGCGCTTGAGATTGTCGGCCGCGGTGCGCTCCAGGTCGGTGGCGAAGCCGGGCTCGACCGCGCCGGTCAGGTCCAGCGCGTTGACGTCCATGTGGCTGGCCAGCCAGGACGCGGTCTCCGTCGGGTCGCCGGTGAGTACGTTGACCACGCCGCCGGGCAGGTCGGAAGTGGCGAGTACCTCGGTGAGCGTGATCGCCGGCAGCGGCTTGTCGGGCGCCGCGAGCAGCACCGTCGTGTTGCCGGTGACGATCACCGGGGCCAGCACGCTGACCAGGCCGAGCAGTGCCGAGTCGGGCGGGGCGAGCACGCCGACGACGCCGGTCGGCTCGGGTGCGGAGAGGTTGAAGTAGGGGCCGGCTACCGGATTGGCGTTGCCGTACACCTGGGCGATCTTGTCGGCCCAGCCGGCGTACCAGACCCAGCGGTCGATCGCGGCGTCCACCTGCGCTTCGGCCCTGGACTTGCCGCCGCCCTCGGCCTGGCGCAGCTCCTCGACGAACTGGCTGCGCCGCCCCTCCAGCAGCTCGGCGATGCGGTAGAGGATCTGACCCCGGTTGTACGCGGTGGCACCGGCCCAGCCCTTCACCGCGCCCCGGGCCGCCTGTACCGCGTCGCGCACGTCTTTACGGGAGGCGCGCGCCGCGTTGGCCAGGAACTCGCCGGCCGAGTCGTGTACCGGGTAGGTGCGCCCCGACTCGCTGCGTGGGAAAGCACCGCCGATGAACAGCTTGTACGTCTTGCGTACGTCCACCCGGGGGCTCGCGTCAGTGGCTTTCGCGTCAGTGGGCAAGGTAGGCCTCCAGACCGTGCCGGCCACCTTCGCGGCCGTACCCGGACTCCTTGTAGCCGCCGAACGGCGAGGTCGGGTCGAACTTGTTGAACGTGTTGGCCCACACCACTCCGGCGCGCAGCTGGTCGGCGATGGCGAGGATGCGGGAGCCCTTCTCGGTCCACACCCCGGCGGACAGCCCGTACGGCGTGTTGTTCGCCTTCTCCACCGCTTCGGCCGGGGTACGGAAGGTGAGCACCGAAAGTACCGGGCCGAAGATCTCCTCGCGGGCGATCCGGTGTGCCTGGGTGACGCCGGTGAAAATCGTTGGGGCGAACCAGAATCCGCGCTCGGGCAGCGCGCACGGCGGGGACCAGCGCTGGGCACCCTCCTGCTCGCCGGCCAGCGACAGCTCCCTGATCCGCTCCAGCTGGGCGGCCGAGTTGATCGCCCCGATGTCGGTGTTCTTGTCGAGCGGGTCACCGAGGCGCAGCTGGGCCATCCGGCGCTTGAGCGAGTCGAGCAGCGTATCGGCGACCGACTCCTGGACCAGCAGCCGCGAGCCGGCGCAGCAGACGTGCCCCTGGTTGAAGAAGATGCCGTTGACGATGCCCTCGACCGCCTGGTCGATCGCCGCGTCGTCGAAGACGATGTTGGCCGCCTTGCCGCCCAGCTCCAGGGTGACCCGCTTGGGGGTGCCGGCGACGGCGCGGGCGATCAACCGGCCGACCTCGGTGGAGCCGGTGAAGGCCACCTTGTCGACATCGGCGTGCTCGACCAGCGCCTGGCCGGTCTCGCCAGCGCCGGTGACGATGTTGACCACGCCGGGCGGGAGGTCGGCCTGCTGGCAGATCTCGGCGAAGGCGAGCGCGCTGAGCGGGGTGGTCTCGGCCGGCTTCAGGACGACCGTGTTGCCGCAGGCCAGCGCGGGCGCGATCTTCCAGGCCAGCATGAGCAGCGGGAAGTTCCACGGGATGACCTGCGCGGCCACGCCGAGCGGGCGCGGGTCGGCGCCGAGTCCGCTGTACTGGAGCTTGTCGGCCCAGCCGGCGTAGTAGAAGAAGTGCGCGGCGACCAGCGGCAGGTCGACGTCGCGGGACTCGCGGATCGGCTTGCCGTTGTCGATCGACTCCAGTACGGCCAGCTCGCGGGAGCGCTCCTGGATCAGCCGGGCGATGCGGTAGAGGTACTTTGCGCGGTCCTTGCCGGGCATCGGTCCCCAGACCCGCTGGTAGGCCTGGCGGGCGGCGGCGACCGCACTGTCCACATCGGACGGTCCGGCGCTCGCGATCTCGGCCAGCGTCTCCTCGGTGGCCGGGTTGACCGTCTTGAAAGCGCCGCCGTCCTTGGCGTCGACGAACTCGCCGTTGATGAAGAGTCCGTAGGAGGAGCGGATGTCCACAATGGACGCCGACTCCGGGGCGGGTGCGTAGTCGAAGAGCGCCATAGGTTCGTCCAGTCGTCCGGGTTCAGTCGAGGGTGTAGTAGTCGGGGCCCTCGTAGCGGCCGGTGCGCAGCTTGGAGCGCTGCATCAACAGGTCGTTGAGGAGGGTGGAGGCGCCGAACCGGAACCAGTCGGGGTGCAGCCAGTCCTCGCCGGCGGTCTCGTTCACCAGTACCAGATATTTGATCGCGTCTTTGCTCGTGCGGATCCCGCCGGCCGGTTTCACGCCCACCTGGCGGCCGGTGGCCGCTCTGAAGTCACGGACCGCCTCCAGCATGATCAGGGTGACCGGCGGGGTGGCGGCCGGCACGACCTTGCCGGTTGAGGTCTTGATGAAGTCGCCGCCGGCGAGCATGCCGAGCCAGCTGGCCCGCCTGACGTTGTCGTAGGTGGCCAGCTCGCCGGTCTCCAGGATGACCTTCAGGTGGGCGCTGCCGCAGGCCGCTTTCACCGCGACGATCTCCTCGAAGACCTCCAGGTAGCGGCCGGAGAGGAAGGCGCCCCGGTTGATCACCATGTCGATCTCGTCGGCCCCGGCGGCGACCGCGGCCTCGACGTCGGCCAGCTTGATGGCCAGTGGTGCCTGCCCGGACGGGAACGCGGTGGCGACGCTGGCCAGGTGTACGCCGGAACCGGCGAGTGCCTGCGCGGCGGTCGGCACCATCGCCGGGTAGACACAGATCGCGGCCACCGACGGGCACTCCGGATCACTCGGGTCGGGGCGGCGACCCTTGGCGCACAAGGCACTCACCTTGCCCGGGGTATCGGCGCCCTCCAGCGTGGTCAGGTCGACCATCCGGATGGCGAGATCGATCGCCCACGCCTTGGCGGTGGTCTTGATGGAGCGGGTACCGAGGGTCGCGGCGCGCGCCTGGGCGCCCACCGCGTCGACTCCGGGCAGGCCGTGCAGGAAAGTGCGCAGTGCGGCATCGGAGCGGGTGACCTCGGACAGGGTCGCCGTCACGGACATAGGGGAAGCCTACCCGCCCGTACCGACAGTGATCTTGGTTACCATGGCTGCCGTGGACGTACTCGTGGTTGACCACCCGCTGGCGCAGGCCCGCCTCACGGCCATGCGCGACCAGCGCACCGACTCGGGTACCTTCCGGGCTGCCCTGCACGAGCTGACCACCATGCTCGTCTACGAGGCGACCCGGTCGATCCCGGTCGAGCAGTACCCGATCACCACGCCGATCCGGGTCACCGCCGGTACCAAGCTGGCCAACCCGCCGCTGCTGGTACCGGTCCTGCGCGCCGGTCTCGGCATGTCCGACGCGGCGCTCGGGCTGCTCCCCGAGTCGTCGATGGGCTTCGTCGGGCTGGCCCGCGACGAGCACACCTTCGAGCCCCGTGCCTACCTGGAGTCGCTGCCGGCCGACCTGTCCGGACTGCCGGTGCTGGTACTCGACCCGATGTGCGCGACCGGCGGCTCGTTGATCCACTGTTGCCGGCTGCTCGCCGACCGGGGCTGCACGGACATCACCATCCTGTGCGTACTCGCCGCGCCCGAGGGCATCGCCCGGCTGCAGGCTTCCGGGCTGCCGCTGCGCCTGGTCACCGCCTCGATCGACGACGGGCTCAACGAGCACGCCTTCATCGTGCCCGGCCTCGGCGACGCCGGTGACCGCCAGTTCGGCGGCATGCCCCGCTTCTGAGTTCGCGCAGCAAGGGACCGCCTCCGCGATCTTGCGCGTAGCGGCTATTCGCGACCCCGGTAGGCCCGCTACGCGCAAGATCCCTTGGAGCCCGACCGGTTTTGTCCGTTTGGGTGATGGTTGGGTGGGCCGTCGCCGCGTTGGACAGGTACGGCGCCCGGCTGGGCGCGTACCGGCGGCGGCGGGGGAGGGGATGGGCGAGAACCAGCTGGCGGAGCTGTTCCGCCTGCTCTATCCCGAGCCCTACCAGCTCGACCTGCCCGGCGCCGCGCGCCAACCAGGAGCGCTGCCCGGTGGCGCGCGCCAGCCAGGAGCACCGGCGGCCGAGTACCTGCTGCTCCCGAACGCGCGCCGACCACGGCTCGCGCTGCCGGCCGCGCCCGCGCACCTGCGCGTCGCCCCGGTCCGGCACCTGCCCCGGCCGGCGCGGTCAGCCGAGCGGGTACGCAACGCGGCGGTACGCGGGGTGCTGCGGGTCAGCGGGGCGGCGCTACGGGACCGGGTGCGGGTACGCGGCGCCGGGGACAGCCTGCCGGGGTACCTCAGCGCGCTGCTTCGCGAGCCGGTCACCTGCTGCGTACACGTCGGCGGGGCACTACGCGCCAACCGCAAGCCGGTACTCGAGCTGCTGGACGCTGCCGGCGCACCGCTCGGCTTCGCGAAGTTGGGCGTGAACGAGCTGACCCGGGGGCTGGTCCGGGCCGAGGCGCACGCGCTGCACGCGCTCGGCCGCCGCCCGGCTGCGCCAGGTCACCGTGCCACAGCTGCGCCACAGCGGCGCCTGGCGCGGGCATGAACTCCTTGTGCAGCAGGCACTTCCGGTGTGGCGGCCGGTCGCGGCGAAGGCCGAAGACGCGGTCTGCCGGGCGATGGTCGAGGTCGCCGCCGCCACCGGGCTGACGAGCGGGGCGTTCGGATCCAGTGGGTACCGGCAGCAGCTCACCCGGCGACTGGACGCGATCGTGGACCGGCCGGGGGTACCCGACCCCACGCTCGGCGCGGCGCTACACCAGGCGGGACGGGACGCCTTCGCCAAGGCCGACGAGCTGATCCTCACCTTCGGTGCCTGGCACGGCGACTGGACGCCGTGGAACACGCACGCGACCGGCAGCACCGTGCTCGTGTGGGACTGGGAGCGCTTCGCCACCGGGGTACCGGTCGGGCTGGATGCGCTGCACTGGCGGCTGCAGGAGCAGGTGGACGCCGGTACCCCCGCCAGAGCCGCCGCCGACGCGTTGGCGCACCGGGCCGCCGGGCTGCTCGCCCCGTTCGGCGTCGGTCCGGCCGCGGCCCGCTTCACGGCACTGCTCTACCTGCTCGATCTCGGCGCGCGTTACCTCGCCGACCGGCTGGACACCAGCCGGCAGCGGCTGGCCGCGGTCGGCGACTGGCTGTTGCCGGCGGTGCGTTCGGAGATCGACCAGGCTCGTTGGGTGGAAGGAGACTAGAGGTGGACAGGTCGGCGCTGCCGCCCGCGCTGAAGCGGTTGGCACACCTGGGTTCGCGGGCGTACGGCCAGGCGACGGCGCGGCACCGGATGACCCCCGCGTTCCTCATCGCGGGCGGCCAGCGGTGCGGTACCACCTCACTGCACCGCGCCCTCGCCCAGCACCCGGCCGTGCTGAAAGCCGTACTGCACAAGGGAGTCCACTACTTCGACACCGACTACGCCCGCGGCCCGGCGTGGTACCTGGCGCACTTTCCGTTGCTGCGTACCGCTCGCGCGGTCGAGGACCGGATCGGGGTGGCCCCGCTGACCTTCGAGTCGGCCCCCTACTACATGTACCATCCCCTTGCCGCAGAACGGATCGCCGCCGACCTGCCGGCCGTGCGGGTGATCTGCCTGACCCGCGATCCGGTGGAGCGCGCCTACTCACAGCACGCGCACGAGGTGGCCCGCGGCTACGAGACGGTCACCGACTTCACCGCCGCGCTCGCCCTGGAGCCGCGCCGGCTGGCGGGTGAGGACGAGCGGCTGGCCGCCGATTCCGGTTACCACAGCCATTCCCACCAGCACCACGCGTACCGGGCCCGTGGCCAGTACGTCGACTACCTGCGCCGGCTCGCCGACGAACTCGGGCGCGACCGTATCCACGTGGTGGACAGCGAGGACTTCTTCCGCGACCCGGAGCCGGTTTACCAAGAGGTGCTGGACTTCCTGGAGTTGCCGGCGGTGGATCCGGAGCTGGGGCAGGTGCGGTTCGAGCAGCACAACGCCCGCCCGCGCTCGGCGCCGATGCCCGAGCCGATCCGGCAGGAGTTGACCGAGCACTTCGCCCCCTACGACGACCGGCTCGCCGACTGGCTGGGCCGCCAGCCGTCCTGGCGCCGCCGCTCAGTCCCGGCCGAAGTAGCGGGGCGACGGTGACCGGGCCGGCGCTGCTGGTGACCGGGATGGCGCGCACCGGTACCAGCTGGGTCGGGAAGATGGTCGAGGCCAGCGGGCGGGTGGTGTACCTCAACGAGCCGCTCAACCCGGGCCACCCGCCGGGGCACTCGCCGGGCGTACTCGACGCCGAGGTCACCCACCAGTACCAGTACCTCTGCCCGGATTCCCCAGCACAGTGGCGGGAAGCGTTCGGGCGCACCCTGAGCCTGCGGTACAACTACCGGAAAGAGTTGCGGCGCAACAGGAGCAGCTACGACCTGGCACGGATGGTCAAGTACGGCCACGCTTTCGCGATGGGTCGGCTGCGCGGCCGGCGCCCCATGCTGGACGACCCGTTCGCGCTGTACGCCGCCCCGTGGCTGGTACGCACCTTCGGGCTGCGCGCGGTGGTACTGGTCCGCGACCCGGTGGCGATCGTCGGCAGTTACCGCAAACTCGACTGGCGGATGCGCTTCGACGAGCTGCTCGCCCAGCCCGAACTGGTACGCGACCTGGTCGGCCCCGAGCACCTGGACGAGGTACGGGCAGCGGCGCGGGAGACGGATCCGGTACGCGCCGCGGCGCTCATGTGGCGTACCAGCTACGGCATCGTGGACCGGCACTACCGGGCGGTACCGGGGCTGGCGATCTGCCGCTACGAGGACTTCGCGACCGAGCCGGTACCCGCGTTCTCGGCTCTGTACCGCCACTTCGGGCTGGCCTTCGACGACCGGGCCCGGCGCGCGGTCGAGCAGGCCAGTACCGGCGGCGGCGACGACCGGCGGGCACACGCCTGGAGCCTGTCCGGTGGCGTCTCGAAGACCGCGTACCGGCCGATGGACTCGGCGGCCATGCTCGACGCCGCCGCGCGCCGGCTGCGCCCCGACGAGATCGCCACCGTGCGCGAGCTGACGTGGGATGTGGCGTCGCGCTTCTACCCCGTCGCTGCGCGGGAGTCAGAGAGTGAGGGCCGACTCCACCTCGGTGCGTAGCGCGGCGAGGCTGGCGGCTGCCCGCTCCCGCGCCGCCGGCACAGCGCCGTCGGCCACCGGCTCCACCACCTCCAGGTACGCCTTCAGCTTCGGCTCCGTCCCCGACGGGCGTACCACCACGCGGGTACCCGAGCCGCGCAGGATCAGCACATCCGCCCCGGGCAGCAGGTCCTCGACCGAGACCGGCTCGTCGAGCAGTGCGGTCGGCGGCTGCGCCCGCAGGTTGGCCATCAGTACGTCGATGTCGGAGAGCTCGGTGACCCGGATCGACACCTGGTCGGTGGCGTACACGCCGAACTCGGCGGCCAGCTCGTCCAGCCGGTCGGGGAGGGTACGCAGCTCCGCCTTCAGCCCGGCGGCCAACTCGCACAGCACCAGGGCGGCGGAGATGCCGTCCTTGTCGCGTACCAGCCCGGGGTCGACGCAGTAGCCGAGCGCCTCCTCGTACCCGTAGGCCAGCTCCGCCCCGGCGCGCACGATCCACTTGAAGCCGGTGAGCGTCTCGGCGTAGTCGCGCCCGCGCTTGGTACACAAGGCTTTCAGCAGTGACGACGAGACGATCGTGGTTGCGTACAGGCCGGCTGTCCCGCGGCGCATCAGGTGATCGGCGAGCAGGATGCCCACCTCGTCCCCGCGCAGCATCCGCCACCCGCCCGCCCCGACCGGTACCGCCACCGCGCACCGGTCCGCGTCCGGGTCGTTGGCCAGGGCGATGTCCGCACCGACCCGGCTGGCCAGCGCGCAGACCAGGTCCATCGCGCCCGGCTCCTCGGGATTGGGGAAGGCGACAGTGGGGAAGTCGGGATCCGGCTCGGCCTGCTCGGCCACCACCTCGGGCGCGGTGAAGCCGGCCCCGGTCAGCGCGGTCACCAGTACCTCGCCGCCCACCCCGTGCAGCGGCGTGTACGCCACCGCCAGCTGCCGTGGCTGCTGCGGATCGACCACGCCGACGACCGCCTCCAGGTACCCGTTCTCCACCTCGTCCCCGAGTGCCCGCCCGGGCTCGCCGAGCGCTACGTCGGAGAGTGCCCCGACGGCTCGGATGGCCGCCTCGATCTCGCCGTCCACGGGCGGCACGATCTGCGCGCCGGCGCCGAGTTCACCGCCGAGCGCGGCACCGAGGTAGACCTTGTAACCGTTGTCCTGTGGCGGATTGTGGCTCGCGGTGACCATCACGCCGGCCACCGCGCGGTACGCCCGGACGGCGTACGCGAGTACCGGCGTGGGCAGTGGTCGGGGGAGCAGGAGTGCTTCCCGACCGGTACCGGTCACCACCCGGGCGGTCTCCTGAGCGAAGGAGTACGAGCCGTGCCGGGCGTCGTACCCGATGACCACCGGACCCGCGCTGCCCTGGGTATCCAGCCACCGGGCCAGTCCCGCCGCCGCCCCACGTACCACCGCCAGGTTCATCCCGTTGGGCCCGGCGCGCAGCGGCCCGCGCAGGCCGGCCGTCCCGAAGGTCAGCGGCCCGGCGAACCGCTCGGCGAGGTCGGCGGCGCTGCCCGGCAGGTCGGCCACCACGCTGGCCAGTTCGTCGCGGGTGACCGGGTCGGGATCGTCGGCCAGCCACGCCAGCGCCTGTTCACGCAGCTCAGCAAGGGGCACGGTGAGCCCGGGCAGGGCCGGCTCCGGGGCGGCGTGGCGGGGCTGGGCGGTGCTGGGTGTGGCCGGGTGGGATCCGCTCATCCCTTTTCCTAGCACGCCGCCCCGGATGACCGCCCGCGAAGCCGGCCCTGATGGTCAGGACGGGCACCCGGGACGAGCGCTCAGGACGGGCCGGTCAGGACGGGGGGAGGGTGAGGGCGTAGCTGCGTACCGCTTCGTCGTAGATGGCCTTGCTGGCGGCGAACTCGCTGTCCGGGACGGTCAGGAAGAACTCGTACGCGTGCTTGTCCACCACGGTGGCGCGCCAGATGCCGTGCCGCATCGTGTCGCCGCTGCCGCAGGTGTACTCCAGTTCGGCGGCCGGCCGCCCGGCCAGCGTCACGTCGCTGTTCAGCGCCTTCTGGGTGTACGGCGCCGGGCACGAGGTCTGGTTCTTCTCCAGGTTGTTCTCGGCCACCCCGAGGAAGTCGGCGGCGCTGAAGCCGGCGCTCTCCACGTTGACCCGCAGCCGCCGGCCCTTGTCGTTGGGGTCGGTGAAGTCGGTGTAGCTGCCGCCCGTGGTCTGCTTCCAGTCGGCCGGCACGTTGAGGGTGAATCGGTGGGCGCCGTCGACGTACTGCTGCGGGTTGGGGATCAGCGGCGCGCTGGAGCTGGCCTGGGTGCTCGGACCAGGGCCCGCCTGGGTGGCCGGCGTGCCGCCCCGGGTGAGCGCGAAGACGCTGAGCCCGACCACGAGCACCAGGCCGGCGGCGATGCCGACCTGGGCCAGCCGGGGCAGGCCGCGCAGCTTGCCGACCACACCGGCCTTTGCGGTCTTGCCGAACAACCCGCCGGGTCCGGCCGGCCGGCCGGCGGTGGCCAGGCTGGCCAGTTCCGGGTCGGTGACGCCGAAGACCGGGGCGTTGCGCGGGCTCCACTGCGGTGGCGGCCCGGGCCGGCGGCGGGGGCCGCGCGCCTCGACCGGGTCGAACGCCGGTCCGACGAACTCCGGCTCGTCCTCGGCCGCGTCAGGGTAGCCAGCGGAGCCGGCGGCACCGGGGTTGAGCATGGCCCGGCCGCCGACCCGGCCGGTGGGCAACGGCGGCTCGTGCCGGGGCGGCAGCGGAGCCGGGGGTACCACTGCGTAAGGGTCTGTGACGTGGTGTACCTGCCGGTTGGCGAGTACCCCGTCGAGCAGGTCGCGCAGCGCCGCCCGGGCCCGGTTGACATCCCAGCGCCGGTCCGGATCCTTCTCCAGCAGCCCGGTCAGCGTGGTGGCGAGGGTGCCCGCCCGTACCATCCGGGCCGGCTCCTCCTCGACCACCGCGCGCATCGTGTCGAACGGGTCGCCCCGGTCGAACGGCGGCCGCCCCTCGACGGCGGTGTAGAGCGTGACGCCCAGCGAGAACAGGTCGCTCGGCGGTCCGAAGGCGCCGCCCACGGCGCGCTCCGGCGAGATGAAGTGCGGCGAGCCGAGGACCATGCCAGGTGTGGTCAGGTTGCTCTCGGCCGGCATCCGGGCCACCCCGAAGTCGGTGAGTACGCAGCGCCCGTCGGTGCAGATCAGCACGTTGGCCGGCTTGACGTCGCGGTGCAGTACGCCAGCGCTGTGCGCCACCTCGAGCGCGCCGAGCAGGGCCACACCGATCTTGGCGACGGCGCGCGGCGCGAGTGGTCCGTCCGCGATGATCATCTCGGCAAGGCTGCGCGCCTGCAGCAGCTCCATGATGATCCACGGCCGGTCGTTTTCGGTGACGACGTCGTAGACCTGCACCACGCTGGGGTGCGACAGCGCCGCCGCGGCCCGTGCCTCGCGGAGGGTGCGCTGGTACATGGCGTTGCGGTCGGCGCCGGCCATGGCGGGCGGGAGGACGACCTCCTTGACCGCGACGTCCCGGTGCAGGACAGTGTCGCTGGCCTGCCAGACGGTACCCATGCCGCCGGTACCGATCGCCGTGCGCAGCCGGTAACGGCCGCCCACCACGGTGCCGGGTACAGCCCGGCCGGGCTGCGTGGGGTAGGACTGGTCGCCTTGCCACGCCGAGGTCTGAGTCGTCACAGGCTTCTAACCGTCTGTCTCACCGTGTGGTGCGGGCCGGAATCACATGCGTGCAGGTACTGCTGCATCGTCCCCATCTTGCAAGGTCTGCGCCCGAAGGGAAAGCCGCGAGGCCATGTCAACCCGGTCGATCCCACCCCTCGGGCCGGTCGGACAGGCATACCGGGCCGACCGGGCGCGCCGGCAGCGAGCCCGCTACCACCCAGTTCGCCGTTTCGCGTTTCGTCCGCGCGCTGCGTGGTATGCACAGATCGAGAGGTTACCGGCGAGTGACATGTGCCACTGGCCAACCCGTACCGGGCCGGGCGTGTCCTTGCGGACGGTAACCCGTTGAGGGAGGTGTGCACGTGAATGGTCCTCATTCCAAGCCGTGACGACCAGGAATTACGTGACACACAGCTATGCCGTCGATACGGGAATGATGTTGCGCAGCGTGACCATCAGGGGTCTACGCTTGCCGAGTCCCTCCCGTTGACCGAGCGTGGACCAACCGAGATCGAGAAGACGCCGTGACGAGTGCGCTGACCATCTCCCCGGACACCGACGAGCCCGAGCCCGCGATCATCCCGGGTGGTTACCGCCTGCCCGCCCAGCTGGACAGCTGGCTGTGTGAGCAGGAGCCGCGGCTGGTACGCACGCGCCGGTACATCCACGCCCACCCGGAGCTGTCCGGTCACGAGTTCGAGACCGCCACCCTGGTCGCCGGCGAGCTGGCGGCGGCCGGTCTGTCGCCCCGCTTCCTGCCCCGCGGCAACGGGGTCATCTGCGACATCCCCGGCAACAGCAACAACGACCGGGTGATCGCGCTGCGCGCCGACATCGACGCGCTGCCGCTGCCGGACATCAAGGACGTGCCGTACCGGTCGACGGTCGACGGCGCCTGCCACGCCTGTGGCCACGACGTACACACCACGGTGCTGCTCGGCGCCGGTCGGGCGCTGGTACGCCTGGCCGAGCGGGGCGAGCTGGCCGGCCGGGTACGCCTGCTCTTCCAGCCCTCCGAGGAGATGTTCCCGTCCGGCGCGCCGCAGGTCATCGCGGCCGGCGGGCTGAAGGACGTGACGTCGATCTTCGCCCTGCACTGCGCTCCGCAGCTGCCGGTCGGCCAGGTCGGGGTGCGCTCCGGTCCGCTGACCGCCGCCGCCGACATGGTCACCGTCACGCTGCGTGGCAAGGGTGGGCACACCGCGCGGCCCCACCTGACCGCCGATCTGGTGCACGCGATGGGTCGGGTGATCGTCGACGTACCGGCGCTGCTCGACCGGCGGGTCGACCCGCGCGCCGGCGTCTCCATGGTCTGGGGCTCGGCGCGGGCCGGCGAGGCGGCGAACGCCATCCCGATCGAGGGCGTGCTGAAGGGCACCGTGCGGGTACTCGACCGGGACGCCTGGCTGGACGTGCCGGTACTGGTGGAGTCGCTGGTCCGGGACGTCATCTCGGGAACGGGCGCGGAAGTCACCGTGGACTACATCCGGGGCGTACCCCCGGTGGTCAACGACCGGCTGGCGACCGCCATCGTCGCCAACGCCGCGGGTACAGCGGTCGGGCCGGAGCAGGTGGTCGAGGCCGAGTTGAGCATGGGCGGCGAGGACTTCTCCTTCTACCTGGAGCAGGTACCCGGCGCGATGATCCGGCTCGGCGTCGGCGCACCGGACCAGCTCGTCCCGTACGACCTGCACCAGTCCGCCTTCGACGTGGACGAGCGGGCGATCGGCTGCGGGGTGCGGGTGATGACGCACACCGCGCTCGCCGCGCTGGCCGCGCCGCTGCTGTAGCGAGCGACCTAGGTCGGAAGTCCGGGGTGTGCGCCGGTCCGCGCTCGATCATGCTGGGCAGATGCCTACACAGCGCGTGGTGCGGTTCGATCGGTACGGCGGCCCCGAGGTGCTCTACCTGACCGAGGTCGAGGCGCCGGTACCCGGCCCCGGTGAAGTACGGATCCGGGTCGCGGTCGCAGGTGTGCAGCCGTTCGACATCAAGCGCCGCCGTGGCGACCTGGCCGCGTACCTGCCCGTCACGTTCCCGGCCGGTACCGGCAACGAGTACGCCGGCACCGTTGACCTGCTCGGCGAGGGGGTCGACGGGCTCGCGGTCGGTGCCGAGGTGGTCGGCTCGGCGTCGGGGGTGGCGAGCGCCGACTTCGTGGTGGTACCCGCCGAGGGTGTGGTGGCCAAGCCGCCCGGACTCGACCTGCAGCTCGCGGGCGCGCTGATCGCCGGCGGGCAGACCGCGTCCGGGGCGCTGCAGAGCCTGGCCGTGCGGGCCGGGGACACGCTGCTGGTACACGCGGCGGCCGGCGCGGTGGGTACGGTCGCGGTGCAGTTGGCCCGCGAGTTGGGGGCGACAGTCATCGGTACCGCCAGCCCCGGCAACCACGACTACCTGCGCTCGCTCGGTGCGATCCCGGTCGCGTACGGTCCCGGCCTGGCTGATCGGGTACGGGCGCTGGCGCCGCAGGGCGTCACCGTGGCACTGGACGCGATCGGTGGCGACGCCATCCCCGAGTCACTGGCGGCCGGGGTACCGGCCGAGCGGGTGGGTACCATCGTCGACCCGGCGGGTGCCGAGAAGTACGGCGCGCGCAGTGCGGCGGCGCCCCGATCGCCCCAGCGGCTGGCGGACGTACTCGCGCTCGCCGCCAGCGGGGCGCTGGTCATGCCGGTACACCCGTACCCCCTCGCCGAGGTGGCCGCCGCCCACCGGGAGGTGGAGGGCGGCCACGTACGCGGCAAGGTGGTGCTTCTCCTGGGTTAGCTCGCGGTCCTCGGTCAGCTCGCAGGCCCTGAGTCAGCTCGCCGGCGGGGCCTGCGGCGGGCCGGGGTTCCCGGCTCCGACCTGGACCGCCGGGCGGGCCGCCAGTGCGGCCGCGGCGCGCGCCCGGTTGCGCCGCCGGACGAACCGGTAGATCAACCACGCGGGTACCCCGATGGCGATGATGAACGGCAGTAGCGCGCCGAGCACCGTCACGAGTACCAGCAGCACGAACACGAAGCCGTGCCAGCCGGCCTCCAGGCCGCCGAGGAAGCCGGTGTGCGACTTCTTCGGGGTCGTCACCTTCGCGGCCGGGCCGAGCAGGTTGACCGTGATCGTGGAGAGCGCGGCCTGGTCCTTCAGCGCGGCGAGCTGTGCCTTGAGCGACTCCAGATCCGCCTCGCGGCGGGTCAGTTCGCCCTCCACGCTGGTGATCTCCGCGATGGTGGTCGCCTGCGCCAGCAGCGCGCGGACCCGGTCCACACTGGCCTGCTGGGTCTTCATCCGGGAGTCCAGGTCGACCACCTGGGCGGTGACGTCCTCGGACTTGATCTGCCGGCCCTGCTCCTTGCCCAGCTTGGTGATCGCGTCCAGCGTGTCCTGGAACTTGTCGGCCGGGATGCGCAGCGTCACCGCGGCGCTGGACTGGTCGGAGTCGATGCTGCGCTGGTCGGCGCTGACGTACCCGGCCACGCCGTCGGCCAGGGTGGCCAGCCGCTGGGCGGCATCGTCCACGTTGGACACCCGGACGGTGATGTCCCCGGTGTAGATGACGCTCCGGGCCGCGGAGACCGGTATCTCGGTGGGGTCGAGTACCTGCCCCGGCTGGCCCTGCGCGTCGGTACCGGCGGCCGCCTTGCCGTTGTCCGCCTGCGGGCCGTTGGCCTGGTACTGGGTGGCGGTGTTGCTGCTGCTCTTGCCGGAGGACGAGCAGCCGGCCAGTGCCACGGTGGCGAGTACCCCACCCGTCACCAGCACCGCGGCCAGCCGCCACTTGCCATGACCACTCATCTCGTGCCCCCTGAAGTCCCCGTAATTGTGTGTCTCGCGGGTGGGACGCACCGCGCTAGGCGCCAGGTTCCGGCAGACTGGCACCGGAGCAGTCACGAATGCGCGACGAGGAGGTCACGTCGATGAGACTCATCAAGTACTCGCACTCCTGCGTACGCCTGGAGCGGGACGGCGCGGTGCTGGTCATCGACCCCGGTTCGTTCTCCGAGCGGGCCGCGCTGGACGGGGTGGACGCCATCCTGATCACGCACGAGCACGTCGACCACCTGGATCCGGATTCCGTGGCCGACGCGCTGGCCAAGCGGCCGAACATGAAGATCTACACCAACGGCGCGGTAGCCAAGCAGCTGGCCGAGCTGGGTGACGTGGTGACCGTGGTGGAGTCGGGGCAGGCCTTCGAGGCGGCCGGCTTCGGGGTACGCGCCTACGGCGGCTGGCACGCGGTGATCCACCCCGACCTGGACGACATTCCCAACCTGGGATTCCTGGTGGAGGAGAAGATCTACCACCCGGGCGACTCGTTCGACGTACCCGACGGGGTACAGGTGGACACCCTCTTCGTGCCGATCACCGCACCGTGGCTGAAGACCTCCGAGTCGATCGACTTCATCCGGGCGGTACGCCCCCGGCGGGCGTACGCCCTGCACGACGCGCTTGCCAACGACGCGCTGGCCAACCTGACCGCCCGACTCGTCGGTGGTTTGGGCGGCGCCGAGTACGCCCGGCTGGAGCCGGGTACCAGCGTGGACGCCTGAGTCACCGATGCCCGGGGCGGAGGTCGACGAAATCGCCACGCGGCTGTACGCGCTGCCGCCCGAGCGCTTCACCGCGGCCCGGGACGAGCAGGTCGCGCAGGTCCGGCAGGCCGGCGACAAGGCGCTGGCGAAGGAGATCGCCGGGCTGCGCCGGCCGACCGTCGCCGCGTGGCTGGTGAATCTGCTCGCGATCGAGCGCCCCGACCAGGTCACCGAGCTGCTCGAGCTGGGCGACCAGCTGCGCTCGGCCCAGCACGACCTGCGCGGCGCCCAGCTGCGCGAACTCTCCGCCCGGCGGCGCGCCGTCGTGGACGCGCTGGCCGCCCAGGCGCGCAGCCTGGCCCGCGACGCCGGCCGGCCGGCGAGCGACAACCTGCCACTGGACGAGGTGGTCGCCACGCTCAACGCGGCACTCTCCGATGTCGAGGTGGGGCGCACGGTACGGGCCGGGCGGCTGGTGCGGCCGGCGAGCTACGCCGGCTTCGGCGAGGTACCAGCTCTCGGCAGCGAGAGGCCGGCTCTCCGGGTGGTGACCGGCGCAACTGCTCCCTCGTCGGCTGAATCGGGCCAGGACGAGACCGTCGAGCCCGAGCGGGGCGAGGCCGGGAGCGGGCGGAAGGCCGATCGGGAGGCGGCGGCCGGGGCGGCGGCGGAGAAGGCGCGGAGTGGGCGGGCGGCCCGGGTGGCTGCCGCGCAGGAGCGGCTGCGGGTGGCACAGGACGAGCTGACCCAGGCCGAGGAGGGGTACCGGCAGGCCGAGGCGGCGCTCGAGGAGGTGGCGCAGCGGTTGGCGGAGGTACAGCGGGAGCATGCCTCGGCGCAGGTCGCAGTGAGCCGGGCGGTACTCCGCCGGAAGTCCGCACAGCGTGGAGTGACCGTGGCAGCACGAGCCGTACCCCCGTCGGGGTGAACCGAACGGACATGTCGCACAGCCGCGCTGCGCGGCACAATCGTGAGCGTGACGCCGGAGCAGACGGCGGCGGAGAGCCGGCGACCGATCCAGGAACTCGGCGGTGCCTTCGCCGAGGATCCGAAGACGCTGCGCCGCGCCCGGCAACTGGGGCTGACCGGCTGGGCCTTCTACGTGGCCGGCCGCGGCGGCGTACTCGGTGACGTCGACCCGGCGATCATCGGCGCGGCGATCGGCTTCATCGATGCCGAGGCGGTCTACGACGGCTGGGTCGCGGCCCGGCGGGTGACGTCGCCGCTACTGATCGCCCGGCACCACCGGGAGGAGTGCTGCCGCTGGGGGCGGGAGCGGCTGGAGATGTTCCACGGCGTGGCCAAGCTGGTCGACTTCACCGAGCGGGTGGTACGAGCCGCCGACGCTTCGGGGCTCCCGCTGTTTGCCGCGTGGCGGGCGATGTCAGCGCCCGAGGACGGGCCGGGCGCACGGGCGGCGGTACTGCTGCACCTGCTCCGGGAGCACCGGGCCGGGGCGTACCTGCTGGCCATCCGGGCCGCTGGGATGAGCCCGCTGGAGGCGATCCTGGCCGGCCAGGACGGCGAGGCCGGGGCGATCGCGTTCGGCTGGCAGCCGCCCTACCCACCGGCCGGGCTGCTGCTGCGCAAGCGGATCTGGGCCGAGGCGCTCACCGACCGGATCGTCGGGCAGTCCTTCGCCGCGCTGGAGTCGCCCGAGCGGGACGAGCTGGTCGAGTTACTGCACGCCGCGACTCTGGTGGCGCGGGCGCCGACCGGCGAGTACCCCCTGCTCTGAGCCTTGATCTGGCTCTGGTCCCTCAGGGGGAGGCGGTGCGGGTGGGCCGGTTGCGCAGCTGCTCGACGTAGTCGACCGGGGCGCCCGCCTTCTCCGCCGCGTTCGCGATCTCGGTCACATACCACTGCGTGGGCAGGCCGCCTTCGTACCCGTTGAAGACGTAGACCCAGCCGGTCTCGTCGCCGTCCAGGGTGGCCACCCGTACGTGCAGCTTGCGGTAGATGCCGGAGGTGACGCCCTCCACCTCGTCGAGGTTCTCCGCGTCCCGGGCGTGTACGTCGTAGAGCGCGACGAAGACCCGGTCGCCGGGGGACTCGACCACGGTGGTGACCGCGCCCTCGTACCCCATTTCCGCCTCGGCGAAGGTGAGTCGCCACCCTTCCAGCCAGCCGGTGCCCATCATGGGGGAGTGTGGGCAGTATGCCCGCATCCGCGCGGGATCAAGGTTGGAGCCGTAGGCGGCGTAGTGACGCACGGCGATGACGATAGCGCCCCGGGCGGGTGAGAGAGAATACGAGGGAGCGTGTCGAAAATGGCGGAGGGTGAGCGGTGAGCCAGGTAGTGATCATCGGCGGCGGACCGGCCGGGTACGAAGCGGCGTTGGTCGCCGCGCAACTGGACGCCGAGGTGACCGTGGTCGAGGCGGACGGCGCCGGGGGAGCGTGCGTGCTCTCCGACTGCGTACCATCGAAGACCTTCATCGCCTCCTCGGACGTGGTCATCGGCTACCACGACACCGAGCAGTTCGGGGTGCACGCCGGCGGGCTGGCCGCGGTGACCGTGGACGCGCCGGCGGTACACGACCGGGTCAAGCGGTTGGCGCTGGCGCAGTCCGGCGACATCCTCGCCAAACTGGTGAAGGCCGGGGTGACCATGGTGCACGGCACAGCCCGACTCGGCCCGGACACGCTCGGTCACACCCACGCCGTGGAGATCAACCCGTTCCACGGTGACGCACCGTATTCAATCGACGCCAACACGGTGTTGATCGCGACCGGAGCCACGCCACGGGTGCTGCCCGACGCCCGCCCCGACGGCGAACGGATCCTCACCTGGCGGCAGATCTACGACCTGCCCGACTTCCCCGAGCACCTGATCGTCATCGGGTCGGGAGTCACCGGCGCCGAGTTCGCCTCGGCGTACCTGGCGATGGGGGTACCGGTGACCCTGGTCTCCAGCCGCGACCGGGTGATGCCGCACGAGGACGCCGACGCCGCCGGCGCGATCGAGGTGGTGTTCCGGTCCCGGGGGATGACCATCCTCAACAACGCCCGCGCCCAGTCGGTGCGGCGTACCGACTCGGGCGTGCTGGTCACCCTCGCGGATGGACGGACGGTCGCCGGTTCGCATGCCCTGATGGCGGTCGGTTCGGTACCCAACACCGCCGACCTCGGGCTCGAGGAGTACGGCGTACAGGTGGCCCCCGGTGGCTACGTCGCCGTGGACCGCGTCTCGCGTACCAACGTGCCCGGCATCTACGCGGCTGGCGACTGTACCGGCCTGCTCCCGCTCGCCAGCGTCGCCGCCATGCAGGGCCGGATCGCGATGTGGCACTCGCTCGGCGACGCGGTCGCACCGTTGAAGCTGAAGACGGTTGCTGCCAACGTCTTCACGAATCCGGAACTCGCCTCGGTCGGGGTCTCCCAGAAGGACGTCGAGTCCGGGAACATCTCCGCGCGTACCGTGATGCTCTCCTTCGACGGCAACGCCCGCGCCAAGATGGCCGGCATCCACGACGGCTTCGTGAAGTTGTTCTGTGGCGCCTCTTCCGGCACCGTGCTCGGCGGTGTCGTGGTGGCACCCCGGGCCAGCGAACTGATCCTGCCGATCGCGATGGCGGTGGCCAGCCAACTGTCCGTCGACGAGTTGGCGCACACCATCACCATCTACCCGTCGCTGTCCGGCTCGATCGCTGAAGCCGCAAGGCAACTCATGCTCCACGAGTCCTCCTGAGGCGGTGCCTGCTGCGGTGACTGTGGAGGCTTCGGGTGCGCGGCAGTCGGCCGCCGTCGCCAACCCGTAGCCTGTGGCCATGTCCGAGGAGCCGGCGCCTGCCGGCCGGCCGCTCGTCGGCAGTGCGCCCGATCCGGAAGCGCGGAAACGGGTTCGCCGGCCCCGGCGGGCGCTGTGGTGGGCGTTGGGCATGGTCGGATGTGTAGCTCTACCGGCGTTGGTTTGTCTGGGCGGTCCGTTGGAACTCGACCGGGAGACGAGCCCCCACTCCGTGTCACTCAAAGCGGTGGCCAAAGATGCCGACCTGAAGTTCCCGACCGGTACCCGGTTGGAGTCCGGTACGTTCTCCGACAATCTCTTCGGCGAGTGGGAGCTGGTGGCGACGGTCGACTTCACCGTGCCGGACCTGGCGTGGTTCCAGCGGGTGAATGGCTTGTCGGCACTGGATATCGTCGCGCAGCGCAGTCAGCCGGTCGAAAAGCTGTGCAGCCCTCGGCGCTGCCGGGAACTGGGGTACACGCTGCTGGCTGGCGATCGGGTACAGGTCAGCATCGCCGCCAGCTCCGACATCCAAGCGCCGAACTAGCTCGCCCCGATTGCTGGCGCCGCAACGGTTCGCTGCTTGCGCTCGTCCGGCCCCCAGCCCCACCAGGGTTCGAAGAGCACCGAGGTGTTGCCGTACCAGCGCAGTGATTTCGTTGCGCGGCCGAAGAAGCGGGCCTCATGGGGGCTGTCGAACGGATCGCTGCTGCCGACCAGTTCGCCGCGCCCGTCCACGAACTCGACCACCGTCCAGCCGTCGCCGTTGCCGTCCACGGTGTACCGCAGCCGTGCCCGCAGTCGCCGGTCCGGGCTCGACTTCGCCGCACCCAGCAACTCCAGCCGCAGATCGTCGGCCAGGCAAGCCTGGTAGGCCTCGGCGAACGGCTGCTCGGGCCAGTTGCGTTGCGCGGCAAGGGCGAGAAGATGCTGCTGGGTCTGGTCGAGGATGGCCCGGCGGCGGTGTGCATCGGGCAATTCGAAGACTGCCGGGTCGAACGGGATGCCCCAGACTTCGCCATCGCCGTAGCTGACCGAAGCGGCGACGGTGCCAAACTGCGGGACGGCGATGCCTTCCGACGGGAGCAGTCGTACCCACCATGTCTCGGCGGGTACCGGCGCGCCTCGCGCGAGGTGCAGGGAGTACAGCTCGGTGACGACGGCCGCGTGCTTGGCGTACCGGGCCGGCGGCGTCCACCATCGCTGGTTCTGTGCGCAGACCCGGCTCGGCCGCCCCAGCGCGTTCATGTCGACCGACCGCAGTCGGGTCATCCGGACCACCACGTCATTGTGCGGCACGGGATCGGCGGACAGCGCCCGGTCGGCAGGTGCTGGCAGACTGGTGGGGTGTCGATCAACGTGGTGGCGTACGACCCGGAGTGGCCGCGCCGGTTCGAGGCGGAGCGGGAGCGATTGGCGGGGGTACTCGCGCCGTGGCTGTCGGGCGGGTTCCAGCACATCGGCTCGACGGCGGTACCCGGGCTGTCCGCCAAGCCGATCATCGACATGATGGCCGGCGTACGCGACCTGACCGAGGCACAGGACGCCGTCGCGGTACTGGCTGCCCACGGGTACGGGCATGCCTTCCACCGGCCGCGTGCGCTGTGGTTCTTCACTCCCGACATCGCGCAGCGGGAGCTGTGTACGCACGGACTGCACCTCACCGAGCCGGGTAGCGACCTGTGGCAGGAGCGGCTGGCTTTCCGGGACGCACTGCGCGCCGACCCGGTACTGCGCGACGAGTACCAGGCGCTCAAACTCCGGCTCGCCACGGCGCACGGGGACGACCTGGCCGGGTACACCGCAAACAAGCGCGACTTCGTGGCCCGGGTCCTCGCCGACGCCGGAATCAGCCTGCGGCCCCGATAATCGCTCGCCGCGCTCGGCCGGAAGGGTTAGCGTGCCGGGCATGGCCAGCTTGATGCGCACGACCACGCCGGGTACCCCCGGCGACGCGCCGCGCTGACCTGATCTCAGCCAACCGCCCCGGGCACCGCGCCCGGGGTTTCTTGGCGTGCGGTGCCCCTTGTCCCACGGTGCCTCCGTGGCGAAGGAGTACAGCCATGATCGATCATCGCAAGCTCGGCCGGGAACTCGAACTGTTCGGCTCCGATCCGCTCATCGGTGCGGGCCTGCCCTACTGGCTGCCGGCCGGGGCCGCCGCCCGGGGCGCGATCGAGCGCTACATCCAGGAGGTGGAGCGGCGGGCCGGCTACCAGCACGTGTACTCGCCGCCGATGGCGCATCGCGAGCTGTACGAGATTTCCGGGCACTGGACCAACTTCGCGGCCGACATGTACCCGCCGATGTCGGTGTCGGGTGAGGAGCAGCTCGTACTGCGCCCGAGCCTGTGCCCACACCACGCGCTGATGTTCCGGTCGCGCGGTCGGTCGTACCGGGAACTGCCGCTGCGCCTGGCGGAGCTCGGTGGCATGTACCGGGCGGAGCGCTCGGGCGTGCTCGGTGGGCTGTCCCGGGTACGTGCGATCTGGCTCAACGACGCCCACATCTTCTGCGCGCCCGAGCAGGTGGGCGCGGAGGTCGCGGCGGCACTCGCGCTGATCGACAAGGCGCACAAGGCGTTGGGGGTACCGGCAGCCAGCTACCGTCTCTCGCTACGCGGTGCGAGTGAGAAGTACGTCGGCGACGACGCACTGTGGCAACGTGCCGAACAGTTCCTCCGCGAAGCCTTGCAGGACAAGGAGTTCGTCGAAGCCCCGGGCGAGGCAGCCTTCTACGGCCCGAAAATCGACGTGCAGATCGTCGACCCGGCCGGCCGCGAATCCACCCTCTCCACAGTGCAGGTCGACTTCGCCCAACCCGAACGCTTCGACCTCACCTACGCAGACAGCAGCGGCGGAAGGTCCCGCCCGGTAATGGTCCACCGCAGCATCATCGGCAGCCTGGAACGCCTCTTCGCCCACCTCATAGAAGTCCACGAAGGCAACTTCCCAGCCTGGTACGCCCCCACCCAAGTAGCAGTCCTCCCAGTAGGCGAGGCACAAATCGAGACAGCACAAGCCTTCAAAGAACAGTGCATAGCGCAGGGCCTACGAGCAGAGGTTAGAGAAGACGGCACCCTAGGCGCCAGAATCCGAGAGAACCGAAGGACCCCAGCCCTAGCCATAATCGGCCAACAAGAACAAGCCGCCGGCGAGATCACCCTCCGCTGGCGCAACAACAACCCAGAAAACCGCCTGCCCCAACAAGACGCGCTAAGCCAACTGACCAAAGCCTGCGAAGTGCCAATCTGAGACCAGTACACCCGTAGATGCCCCACAACCGGCTCGCGGACCGGGACAACGAACAGGATTTGGGGGCGGGGTGCCCACGGAGGGATCAAGCCTGACCGCCCGGAGTGGGCACCCCGCCCCCAAATCCCAAAGCGCAACCACCGACAAACCTAGCCAGCAAACGACCGCTTCCGGAACGAAAGCACAGCAGTAACAACGAAAATCGCAGACGAGAGCAGCAGAGCGAGCACGCAGAGTGGAGTGGCGATGTGCGGGACTTCGTGCGGGATCATCGCCGCCCGTACCCCCTCCGCGCAGTACGTCAACGGATTGAACGCGGTGATGACCTGGAACCAGCGCCGCCCGTCCAGGCTCTGCCACGGGTACTGGGTGGCGCCGGTGAACATCAACGGGGTGATGATCGCCGCGAACAGGAAGGAGATCTTCGAGGGCGGCACGAGGGTACCGATGGTCATGCCGATGCCCGCGCCGGTCCACGCGCCGAGGATGAGTACGGTCGCCAGCAGCGGCAGCCCGGCCGGATTCCACGGCGCACCACCGAGTACCAGTGCCCCGATCGGGTAGATGATGATCGCGGCGAGTACCCCGCGCAGCGTGGCGACCACCATCTTCTCCACCGCTACCAGGTCGACGGGGAGCGGGGCGAGCAGCCGGTCCTCGATCTCCTTGGTCCAGCCGAACTCCATGACCAGCGGGAACGAAATGCTCTGCAGCGCGGTCAGGAAGCTGGCCAGCGCGATGTTTCCGGCGAGCAGCAGGTGCCCGTAGCCGGGTGTCACGTACCCGGCCCCGGTCAGCACCTTGGCGAAGATGAAGAGCATGAACAGCGGGGTCAGCGCCACCTGGAGCAGCAGGATCCAGAACTCTTTGCCACCAACGAAAAGGTCCCGCCAGAGGATGGCCAGGAATGCCTTTCCGGTGACTCCGGCGCGCTCCGGCCGGGCTGGTGGCGTCGCGGTCGGCCGCGGCGCGGTGTCGAGGGTGGTCACCGCAGTCCCCTTCCGGTGAGGTTGATGAAGACGTCTTCGAGGCTGGCCTGGCCCATGTGCACGTCGGAGAGTTCGGCGTCCCGCGCGGTCAGCGCGGCCACCACGGGACCCAGGTGTGCGGCGGGATCGCCGGTGACGTACACCCGCAGTTTCGCCGGTCCGGACTCGCTCGGCTTGGTGGCCGTCGCGAGCGCGGCCATCGCCGCGGCCGCGCCTGCTCCGCCACCCATTCCCGGGAAGCCGCCGGGTGCGCCGCCGCCGAACGACGGTGCCGCGTTCACCCCGCGCTCGGCCTTCTCCACGCCCGGCAGTTCGCTCAGTGCGGCGATCAGCTCGTCGACGGTGTCGCCGGCGGCCGGGGTGACGGTGAGGTCGAGGACCGACTGGCCGTCCAGCCCGCGGGTCAGCGCGGTGGGCGTGTCCAACGCGAGCAGCTTGCCCTTGTCGACGATGCCCACCCGGTCGCAGAGGTCGGCAGCCTCGTCCATGTCGTGCGTGGTGAGGACGACGGTGACGCCGCGTTCGCGCAACTCCCGGATGCGGTCCCAGACGAAGAGCCGGGCCTGCGGGTCGAGGCCGGTGGTCGGCTCGTCGAGGAAGAGCACGTCGGGTTCGTGGATCAGCGAGCGGGCGATCATCAGCCGCTGGGCCATCCCGCCGGAGTACCAGTCGACCTTCACGTCGGCCTGCTTCTCCAGCCCGAACTGCTCCAGCAGCGTTGCGGCCCGCGCATTCCGCTCGGCCCGGCCGACGCCGTGGTAGGCCGCGTGGAAGGCCAGGTTCTGCCGGGGGGTGAGCGAGCGGTCCAGGTTGGGGCGCTGCGCGACCACGGCCAGCCGCGCCTTCGCCGCGACCGGGTTGCGCAGCAGGTCAATGCCGGAGAGCAGGGCCGTGCCGCTAGTCGCTTTGAGGCGGGTGGTGAGGATGCCGACGGTGGTGCTCTTGCCTGCGCCGTTGGGGCCGAGAAGACCGAAGACCTCACCGGTACGCACCGCGAAGCTGAGCCCGTCGACGGCGTTGACATCCCGCTTCGGGTACCGCTTGACCAGGTCGACGACTTCGACGGCGTACGGGCCGTCAGACTCGGGCATGGCTCACTCCTTGTCGTGGTGATTGATGATCAGTTCGATCAGGAACTCCCGGATGATCTCGACCTTCTCCGGGTCCTGCTCAGCCGTGGTGGTGTTGATCAGGCCGGCGGTCTGCCGACCGATCTCGTGTACCCGGTCCCGACCGGCGTCGGTGATGACCACCCAGGTGACCCGCCGGTCGGTGGTGTCCCGTTCCCGGGTCACGTAGCCGGCCTTCTCCAGGGTGTCGACGATGCCGGTGACGGTGGCCGGGGCGATGAGTCCACGCCGGGCGATGTCGGCGGGGGTGGCCCGGCCGGGCTCGCCGCGCTCGAAGGTGCGACCGGCGCCCCACTGCAGGATCGTCAGCACTGCCGCCCCGGCCGGCGTCAACCCCGACTGGCGGCCGAAGATCCGGCCGAAGCGCTGTGCGACAACGTTTCCGGCCATGGGTACCAGCCGGATCAGCGGGTCGCCGCACATGCTCGTACGCATCTCCTCAGGCGTCACCAGGCGGACGTTAGCACCCGTACTATTCGGTGCCAAACTAATTCCGCCAGTCAGGAGCGCCATCAAGCTCATGCCGTCAATGTAAGTTGACGGGCAGGTTAAAGTCAACCTTGGTTGACGTCGTGGGAGGGGAGCTGGAAGAGATCATGGAGTTGGAGCTGTTATTTCGCGCGCCTTAACAGCGCAAACTCCATGATCACCAGGCGCTCTCCCGCATGGTGGGTCGGCTCGGTCGCGAGGTCAACGAGTGCGGCGGAGGGGGACGCGCGGGCGGGACGCGGCAGGGGGGACGCGGCGGGGCAGGACGCGGGACGGGAAAGGGGCGGCGGCGGGGCGCGCGGCTCCCCGGGGTTTCCGGGACGGGGAGGGAATGGGGCGGGGGAGGAGGTACCCCCGGATTATTTGATTTCGCAGATGGTGGTGCCGGCAGCGACCACTTCGCCGACCGCGGCGGACAGGCCGGAGACCACGCCTGCCTTGTGTGCCGTGAGCGGCTGCTCCATCTTCATCGCCTCGAGTACGACCACCAGGTCGCCGGCGGCGACCGTGTCACCGTCGGCCACCGCGATCTTCACGATGGTGCCCTGCATCGGGGAGGCGAGCGCGTCGCCACTCGCGGCCGCGGAGGCTTTTGCGCCCCCGCCGCGTCGGGGGGCTGGTTTCGACGCGGCAGGGGCTAGAGAAGTCATACCCAGCCCGGCCGGCAGGGAAACCTCCAGCCGCTTGCCGCCCACCTCGACCACCACGGTGCTGCGCTCGGCGGCCGGCTCGGCGGTGGCGCCGCCGGTGAAGGGGGGTACCCCGCCGGCCCACTCGGTCTCGATCCACCGGGTGTGCACGGTGAACGGGGCGCTGGTGAAGGCCGGGTCGCGCACGATCGCCCGGTGGAACGGCAGTGCGGTGGCCATTCCCTCGATGCTGAGCTCGTCCAGTGCCCGGCGGGAGCGCTCCAGCGCCTCCTCGCGGGTCTCCCCGACGATGATCACCTTGGCCAGCAGGGAGTCGAAGTTGCCGCCGATCACGCTGCCCGACTCGATGCCGGTGTCCACCCGTACCCCCGGCCCAGCCGGCCAGCGCACTTCGGTCACCACACCGGGAGCGGGCAGGAAGTTGCGGCCCGGGTCCTCGCCGTTCATCCGGTACTCGATGGCGTGACCACGGGGCGTCGGGTCCTCGGTGAAGCGCAGCTTCTCGCCGTCGGCCACCCGGAACTGCTCGCGTACCAGGTCGATGCCGGCGGTCTCCTCGGTGACCGGGTGCTCCACCTGCAGTCGCGTGTTCACTTCCAGGAACGAGACGGTACCGTCGCGCCCCACCAGGTACTCGACCGTACCGGCGCCGTGGTACCCGGCCTCCCGGCAGATCGCCTTCGCCGACTCGTGGATCTGGCTGCGCTGCTGCTGCGTCAGGTACGGCGCGGGCGCCTCCTCGACCAGCTTCTGGTGCCGGCGCTGCAGCGAGCAGTCGCGGGTACCCACCACGATCACGTTGCCGTGGGTGTCCGCGAGTACCTGCGCCTCCACGTGCCGGGGCTGGTCGAGGTAGCGCTCCACAAAGCACTCGCCCCGGCCGAAGGCGGCCACCGCCTCGCGGGTCGCCGACTCGAACAGGCTCGGGATCTCCTCGATGGTGCGGGCCACTTTGAGTCCGCGACCGCCACCACCGAACGCCGCCTTGATGGCCACCGGCAGCCCGTACTCCTCGGCGAACGCGACGATTTCGGCGGCGTCCCTGACCGGCTCGGCGGTCCCGGGTACGAGCGGCGCACCCGCCCGCGCGGCGATGTGCCGGGCGGTCACCTTGTCACCGAGGTCCCGGATCGCCTGTGGCGTCGGGCCGATCCAGGTCAGCCCGGCATCGAGTACGGCCTGCGCGAAGTCGGCGTTCTCGGCGAGGAACCCGTAGCCCGGGTGCACCGCGTCGGCACCGGCCCGGATGGCCACGTCGAGCAGCTTGTCGATGCGCAGGTACGTGTCGGCGGAGGTGTCGCCGCCCAGCGCGTACGCCTCGTCGGCCAGCTTGGCGGCCAGGCCGTCGCGGTCGGAGTCGGCGTACACGGCTACCGATCCCAGCCCGGCGTCGCGGCAGGCCCGGATGACGCGTACCGCGATCTCGCCCCGGTTGGCGATCAGCACCTTGCGCATGCCGGGGAGTGTAAACCCGGCCGATGGAGCCGGGCTGGTGGCGTTGTCCAGGTCACTCGCTCATCCGCACGTCCGGTCTGCACCGCCGGGTCCCGAGCCAGGGCGGCCCTGGGTCCCGGGCCAGGGCCGCCTGAGGTTCGGTCGGGACGAATGATTGACGAGACGCGCTATATCGCGTTAGCTTGTATCGCGATATAGCGCGGCAGGGGAGAGGCATGATCGAGACCACGGATCTGAAGAAGTCGTATCCGACCAGGAAGGGCGTCGTCGAGGCGGTGCGCGGTGTCGACCTCGAGGTACACGAGGGCGAGATCTTCGGCTTTCTCGGGCCCAACGGCGCGGGCAAGACCACAACGCTGCGAATGCTGGC
The DNA here is from genome assembly GCA_963850915.1 of uncultured Actinomycetota bacterium. Lineage (GTDB taxonomy): Bacteria > Actinomycetota > Actinomycetes > Mycobacteriales > Micromonosporaceae > CAVTWH01. The sequence goes on along the minus strand of CAWKND010000010.1, from coordinate 226,964 downwards.
CACGCTGATCACCCCGGACGGGGGTACCGCCACGGTGGCCGGTGCCGACCTGCGGCGCGAGCCGGCGGAGGTACGCCGGCGCATCGGTTACGTGGCCCAGGGGGGTACCACCTGGGACGAGGTCAGCCCGCGCGAAGAACTGATCATGCAGGCCCGGCTGTACGGCATCGGCAAGCCCGAAGCGCAGCAGCGGGCCGCCAAGCTGATCGCGGCCTTCGAGCTGACCGAGTTCGCCGACCGCAAGTGCAAGACGCTCTCCGGTGGCCAGCGCCGCCGGGTCGACGTCGCGCTCGGCGTGATCCACGAGCCGCGGCTGGTCTTCCTCGACGAGCCGACCACCGGGCTCGACCCGCAGAGCCGGGCGCACATGTGGGACGAGGTACGCCGGCTGCGCGACGAGGGCACCACGATCTTCATCACCACGCACTACCTCGACGAGGCCGACGCGCTCTGCGACCGGATCGCGATCATGGACTACGGGCGGATCGTCGCACTGGGTACGCCCGACGAGCTCAAGCGCGAAGTCGCCGGCGACGTGGTCACCCTCGGCCTGCGCAGCGCGGCGGACCCGGCCGGCGAGCAGGGCAACATCGCCAAGGCCGCCGAGCTGTTGGGCGCCGAGAGCTACGTCCGGCAGTTGGACAACGGCGACGGCAGGGAGCTTCGGCTGTACGTCGACGACGGCGCGCTGGCCCTGCCGCAGATCCTGCGCACGCTGGACGGCGCGCACATCCCGATCAACGCGATCGAGCTGCACCGGCCGAGCCTGGACGACGTCTTCCTGACCAAAACGGGTCGTTCACTCCGCGAGTCCTGAGCCCCGCCCCCGCCCCGCGCCGAGCCGTGCATCCCTGAAAGGCAGCATCCATGAAGACCGCCCGTGACACCTGGCTGATTTTCCAGCGGCAGAGCCTGCTGGTCCTGCGTAACCCGGTCTGGCTGATCGTCGGGATCATCCAGCCGCTCTACTACCTGTTCCTGTTCGGCCCGCTGCTGAAGAGCGCACTGCAGGTCAAGAGCAACGCCGAGGCGTACACCATCTTCGTACCCGGCATCCTGATCCAGCTCGCCATCTTCGGCTCGTTCTTCGTCGGGTTCGCGCTGGTCAGCGAGTTGCGGGCGGGCGTGATCGAGCGCAGCCGGGTGACTCCGGTGAGCCGGTTGGCGCTGCTGCTCGGGCGCTCGCTGCGCGACGTGGTGACCCTGGTCGTCCAGGCGGTGATCATCACGGTGCTGTCCATCCCGTTCGGGCTGTCGGTACCGCTGGTGGACGTACTGCTGACCTTCGCCATCCTCGGGCTGATCACGCTCATGCTGAGTGCCGTCTCGTACGCCCTCGCCCTGAAGCTGCGCAGCGAGGACGCGCTGGCCCCGCTGATGAACGCGGTCGGCATCCCGATCCTGCTGCTCTCCGGAATCCTGCTGCCGCTGACGTACGCGCCCGGCTGGCTCAAGGGCATCGCCAACTGGAACCCGTTCTCCTGGGCCACCGACGCGTCCCGGGCACTGTTCCACGGCGACCCTGGCGACCCGCACGTATGGAAAGCCCTCGTCATTCTCTCGGTCCTTACCGTCGCCGCGGTGACCTGGGCCGCCCGAGCGTTCGCCAAGAGTGTCCGTTAGGTGGAACACAGCTTCGACCGGCACTGACCCCGCGCTTGTACCGTGGGGTCAGTGCCGCGCGTTGTCCGAGATTCCGTCACCTGGTTGACCTACGGGCAACTGGCGATCTACGCCTACTTCCTCTACACCTTCAGCCCCGCGATCGCCCTGCTCCGCGACGAGCAGCACGTCTCCAGCGGAGTGGCCGGACTGCACGGGATGGCCATGGCGGTCGGCTCGCTGATCTCCGGCTCGCTCTTCCCGGTGTTCGCCCGCCGGATCGGGCGCGGCCGGGCCACCTGGGTCGGGCTCGGCGGGCTGGCGGCCAGCGTTGCCGGGCTGTGTCTATTCCGGCCGATCGAGGCCACCCTCACCTTCACCCTGCTCGCCTCGATCTTCGGCGTCGCGCTGGTCTCCGGCGTGGTCGCCACCTTCGGCGAGCGGCCCGAGGGCTCGGCGACGGTGATCGCCGAGGCCAACGCCATCGCGTGTGGCGTGGGTGCGTTGGCCCCGCTGGCCATCGGCGCGTCGGTGGCCGCCGGCTGGACCTGGCGGCCGGCCGCGGCGGTCGTGATCGTACTGGCGCTCGCCTGTGGCGCGGTGGCCCGGGCGCGCGGTATCCATCTCCCGTCCGGTCCGCGCGCCAACTCGGGTAGCCCCCGGCCGCGGGACGAGGTGGCGGGCGAGTTGAGCCTGCCCAGTGCCGCGAGCGGACCGGTCGCCGGGCGGCTGCCGGTCGGCTTCTGGATCGCCTGGGCGCTCATGTCGCTGACCGGGTCGGTGGAGGTGTGTCTCAACCTCTGGTCGGGCGATGTGCTGCGCGAACACACCGGGATGTCGGCAGGCTCGGCGGCGACCGCGGTCTCCGGGATCATCGCCGGCATGTGCGTGGGTCGGGTGGTCGGCGGCCGGATCGCGCTGCGGGTACCGGCGCCGCGGCTGCTGCTCGGTGCGCTGGCCGTGTCGGCGCTCGGGTTCGTGCTGTTCTGGGGCGCTCCCCAGCCGGTACTCGCCGTCGCCGGCCTGGCCATCATGGGACTGGGCAACGGCATGCACTACCCGCTGGGCATCTCCATGGCGCTGCGGGCCTCCGGCGGGCGCCCGGACCTGGCCGCCGCCCGGTCGTCGTACGGGATGGCCATCGCCTTCGGGATATCCCCGCTGCTGCTCGGCGCGGTCGCCGACCACGTGGGGGCACGCCCGGCTTTCCTGCTGGTACCGGTGCTGCTACTCGGCGCCGCACTGCTGGTACCCCCGTTGGCCCGTCGGCTGCCCGGCGCCGAGCCGGCGGCCGGGCAGCCGTTGGTGACTCCGGTCAGCGCCGCCGCGCCAGGGTGAGGCCGTCGGCGATCGGCAGCATCACCGAGTCCATCCGGTCGTCCGCGAGCACCATGTCGTTGAACGCGATCATCGCCAGGTCGTCGGCGTTGTCCGGCTCGGGGGAGAGGACCCGCCCGTGCCGGAACACGTTGTCCACCAGGATCGTGCCGCCCGGCCGCATCCGGGGTACCAGCTCCGCCCAGTAGGCCGGGTAGCCGGTCTTGTCGGCGTCGATGAAGGCCAGGTCGATGTGCGGCTCGGCGGGCATCGCGCGCAGCGTCTCGGCGGCCGGCCCGAGGCGCAGCTCGATCCGGTCGTCCAGGCCGGCCCGGACCCAGTACCGGCGGGCGATCGAGGTGAACTCCTCGGAGATGTCGCAGCACACCATCCGCCCCTCGACCGGCAGGCCACGGGCGATCGAGATGGACGACAGGCCGGTGAAGGTACCCACCTCCACGGCGTACCGGGCGCCGATCAGCTGGGTGAACAGGGTCAGGAACCGGGCCTGCTCGGGTGCGACCTGCATCTGCGCGTTGTCCGGCAGGACCGCCCAGGTCTCCTTGATCAGATCGGCCACGAGTGGGTCCGGGGTGGAGCCGTGGGCGACGAGGTAGGCGTGCAGTTCGTCGGAGAGGCCTTCGGTCTTCGCACTCATGCGTCCGACCTTAGCCCCGGCCTCCGGGCTGCTCAGTCCCGGGGATCCGGGCCTGGCGGTGGCGTCCACAGGTCGATGATTGCCACGCCCAGCTCGGCCAGCAGCCGGCGCAGCAGCGGCATCGACAGCCCGACGACGGTACCCGGGTCGCCCTCGATCGACTCCACGAAGGCGCTGCCCCGCCCGTCGATGGTGAACGAGCCGGCCACCTCCAACGGCTCCCCGCTCGCCACGTACGCGGTGATCTCGGCGTCACTGATGTCGGCGAAGTGCACGGTGGTGGCCGCGGCCGCCTCGGCGTGCTTGCCGGAGTCGAGCGCGATCACGCAGTGCCCGGTGTGCAGTACCCCGCTGGAGCCCCGCATCCGGCGCCAGCGCTGGCTGGCGTCGCGCGCGTCCCGGGGTTTGCCGAGGATCTCGCCGGCGAAGGCGAGTACCGAGTCGCAGCCCAGGACCAGCCGACCGGTACCGGCCTGTGGGGTACCGCGCAGCCGTTCGGCCACTGCCTGCGCCTTGTACCGGGCCAGCGTCAGCGCCAGTGTCGCGGCCGAGTTGGCCTCCACAGTGGACTCGTCCACACCGCTGACGATCGTTTCGGCGGCGATTCCGGCACTGCGCAGGGTGGCGCGGCGGGCCGGGCTGGCCGAGGCGAGTACCAGTCGGGGCGGGGCAGCTGAGGTCACGATGGACAACGCTACGCGACCGGACGCCCGCGGCGGGCTCCACAGGCTTGGCTTTGCCCAGTACGATGCGGTCCTGCACCCGGCCCGGACGCGTAGCGGTGAGCCAGCCGCCAGCCGGCGTACCGGGCAGGCCACGAGGGGGAGCGATGACGGTTGCCGGCGCCCGTCCGCTGCGTGCTGCCGACCCGTTGACGCTCGGCGGGTTCGAGCTGCTCGGCCGGCTCGGCGAGGGCGGGATGGGCGTGGTCTACCTGGGCCGCTCGCCGGCCGGTGGGCTGGTGGCGGTCAAGGCGGTGCGCGCCGACCTGGCCGACGAGCCGGGCTTCCGGCGGCGGTTCCGCAGCGAGGTCACCCAGGCCCGGCAGGTACCGCCGTACTGCACCGCCGAGGTACTCGGTGCCGATCCGGACAGCGACCCGCCGTACCTCGTCGTGGAGTACGTCGACGGGCCGAGCCTGGCCGACGTGGTGGCCACGCACGGGCCACTGGCCCCGGCGAAGCTGCACAGCGTGGCGATCGGGGTGGCGACCGCGCTCACCGCGATCCACGGTGCCGGCGTCATCCACCGGGACCTGAAGCCGGCCAACGTACTGCTGGCCCAGGGCAGCCTGAAGGTGATCGACTTCGGAATCGCCCGGCCGGTGGCCGACGCCAGTACCCTCACCGATGCCAACGAGGTCGTCGGCACCGTGGCATACATGGCGCCGGAGCGGTTCGGGGCGGACAGCGGCAAGTCGCTCACGCCTGCTGCCGACATCTTCGCCTGGGGAGCGGTGGTCGCCTACGCGGGTACCGGCCGGGTACCGTTCCGGGCCGACTCGATGCCCGGCGTGGCCATGCGGATCGTGCACGACGAGCCCGACCTGGATGGCCTCCCGCCGGGCCTGCGCGAGCTGGTGGCGCACGCGCTCGCCAAGAACCCTGCCGATCGCCCTACCGCCCGGGCACTGCTGGACCTGCTCACCTCGGCCGGCGCCGGTACCCCCATCTCGGTCCCGCCCGCGCTCCGCCCGCCCGCCGTCACCGAGGCGCGGCCGACCCGGCCGGCCGGCCCGGACGCTGTCCCGACTGAGGCGGTGGGCCGCCCCGGCCGCGGGCGCGGGCTGGGTGTGTTGGCCGGGGTGGTCGGGGCGGTACTCGTGCTGGCCCTCGCGGTGGCGATCGCGATCGGTGCCGTACCGCTGCCGTTCGGACACGCGGCCGCCAACTCGGCAACGAAGCCGTCCACCGGTGCGCTGTCCTCCTCCACCGGGCCATCCAGCACCCCGCCGTCCACCGGCGCACCCTCGCCCACCGCCTCGGCCGATCCGCTCGACGCCATGCTGGCCGGGATGACCAAGGTGGAGACAGACACGCTGAGTCCGCCGGTCGACTGGCAGAACGTCAACGATGACCACAACAAGGCCAGCTGCGTGGGGAGCGCCACCGGGCTGGTGGTCACTCGCGGCTCGGACGCGCCGTTCCGTTGCCCGGGGCCGAAGAACACACTTCTCTACGACACCGCGGTCTTCGTGAACGTGCAGCTGCTGGATGCCGCGAGTTGCGCCACGATCTGGCTGCGCTTCGACATCGCCGGGTACGCCGTGCGGGTGTGCTCGGACGGCTACCACCCGATCGTGCACGGTTCGCCGACGCCGAGCACCGCCACCCCGGTCTGCGACCCGGTACCCTCGCCGCTCGCCACCCACCAGAGCATCCGGGTGGGCGTGGTACTGCGGGACAACAGTTTCAGCTTCTTCCGGGATGGTCGGCAGATCGGCCGGGGCGACTGTGTGGACGAAGCCCGGACGTTCCGGGTCGGGCACGTGGTACTCGGCATCTACCCGTCCGTGTCGCTGACCAGCGCCGCCCCCACCTCCCAGGTACGCCTGAGCAACGTGGAGATCTGGGGCAGCACCAACTGACGGATTCCCTCCGCCGGCCGGCGTCTCTAATATGCGCGCATGAAGAAGCTCTGGCAGGAGTTCAAGGCGTTCGCGTTGAGCGGCAACGTCTTCGACCTGGCCCTCGGATTCCTGATCGGCGCGGCGTTCTCCAAACTGGTGGAGTCGTTGGCGGACAACGTACTCATGCAGATGGTCGCCTCGGTCTTCGGTGAGCCGGACTTCCACGAGTGGATCTTTACGCTTCGCGGCACCAAGGTTCACTACGGCAGCTTCCTGACCGACCTGCTGAGCTTCTTCATGCTTGCCGGGGTTCTCTTCCTGGTGGTGAAGATCATGAGCGTCACGGGGGTTACCCGGATGCGCAACTACGACGAGCGGCAGTGCCCGTACTGCATGGAGCCGGTCACGCCGCATGCGTTGGTGTGCAAGACATGTACCCGCGCACTCGTCAGCGAGCTGCCCGACTACGCCAACGCCGAGAAGCGCGCGGCCGACCTGCGGGCACACCGGCACCCGCGGCTGCCCAACGTGAACATCCCGCCGATCCCCATCCCGATCCCGATTCCCGGGCGGCGCAAGAAGCCCGGCGCCGCCGGGTCGGCAGCCGGTACCCCGGAGGCTGGGGTCTCGGACGCGGTGGGTACCGGCGCGGCCGTCGGCGCTCTGGTCACCACTGTCGAGGACGAGCCGCCGACCGTCTGACCCTCCACAGTGGACGGTTTCGCGCCGCCGGCTTCCGCACGGGACCGGCGGCGCCCTGCTGTCCGGGCGGCGGCTAGCTGGCCCACGCCGGGCAGCGCGGAGACGCAGGCGTCTTCAGCGGGGGAGCGTGGAGGCGCGCCAGGCGCCCGGGCCGGGGCGTACCCCCGGCGCGACGGGGCGGGCCGACGCGCGCCACTGGGAGCGCGCGACCGGCGCGGGAGCCGATTCGGGGCGCCGGCCGAGCAGTACCCCGACGAGTACCGCCAGCTCCTGGGGCGTGGGCGTGCCGCGTACGACCCGGAAGGCCGGCTGCTGCCCGGCCGGCTGCTCCGTGGGTCGGGAGGCGGGCTCTGGCTGCATGCGGCCGAGCATACGGCGCCGTACCGTGTGAGCGTGCTGGACTCCCTCCGTGACTTCTTCGGCCCGCAGACCCGCCCGGAGACGGTCACCGTCGTCGGTACCCTCGTGCTGGCCCTGGCGCTCGTCGTGCTCAACGAGGCGTGGCGGGTCGCCCGCAACGCGATCACCATCGCGCACGAGGGCGGGCATGCCCTCCTCGCGGTGCTCACCGGCCGCCGGTTGCAGGGCATCAAGGTGCACTCGGACACCTCGGGGCTGACCCTCAGCAAGGGCCGGCCGAGCGGGCCGGGGATGGTGCTGACCCTCTTCGCCGGGTACTCGGCGCCACCGCTGATCGGGCTGGCCGGGGCTGTCCTGCTCACCATGGGCCGGGCCACCATCGTGCTGTGGCTGGCGCTGGTCCTGCTGGTGGCCGTACTCGTGATGATCCGGAACCTGTACGGGCTGCTCGCGGTCGTGGTCACCGGCGTACTCGTCTTCCTGGTGACCTGGTACGCCCCGGACTGGGTGCAGTTGGCCTTCGCGTACTCGGGCGTCTGGTTCCTGCTCGTCGGCGGGGTACGCCCGGTCTTCGAACTGCAGCGCCACCGTAGCCGCGGGCGGGCCCGGGACTCCGATGCCGACCAGCTGGCGGGCGTGGCCGTACTCCCGGCGATCCTCTGGGTCGGGGTCTTCTTCCTGGTCGCCCTCGCGGCCCTGGCGGTCGGCGGCTACCTGCTGCTGCGCCCGATCCTGCCGACCTGATCTCCGGACCCATCTCCGGACCCACCTGCCGGGCTGAGCACGGCATCAGTCAGAGCCCCGCCGCAGCGATCCGCCTCCCCCCGTGTTCGAGGCGGATCGCTACGGCCGGCGTGCCCGGCCCCCCGAACCGGGGCTCGCCGGACGGCCGGGCACTACGCGTCGAGACGCGCAGGTCAGTCCACCCGGCGCCGGTGTTGTCCACCATCCCGTCGCGGCACCGGACAACCCGCTGTTCAGCCGGTTGTCCGGTTGTCCGGCGCGGCTCCGCCTGCGTAGCCTCTCCTCCCTACGGTTTGACGAGGTGAGCGAGCGTGCCAAGACCCGAACGGGTACTCGATCCGCAGGGTGGGCTGCTCCAGGAGTTCGCGGCTGAGCTGCGGGAACTCAGGCGGGAAGCGGGTACGCCCAGCTATCGCCAGCTCTCGGCGACAGCCGGCTTTTCGGTCACTTCGTTGTCCGACGCGGCCGGCGGGCGGCACCTGCCGGGGCTCGCGCTCACCCTGGCGTACGTGCGCGCCTGCGGCGGTGACGAGCAGGAGTGGGAGGCGCGCTGGCGGCAGGTCGCCGCCGACCGGGCAGCCCAGCGGGACAGGCCGGACCGGGCCGACACCGAGGCGCCGTACCAGGGGCTGACCTGCTTCGACACGGCCGATGCCGGGCGCTTCTTCGGCCGTACCCGGCTGGTGGAGGAGCTGGTCGGGCAGCTGGAGCAGGGGCGGTTCGTGACCGTCGCCGGCCCCTCGGGCAGCGGGAAGTCCTCGCTGCTGCGTGCCGGGCTGGTACCCGCCCTGCCGGATCGGCCGGCCGTCGTCTTCACCCCCGGCGAGCGTCCGGTACGCCAGCTCGAGCTGGTACGCGACCGGCACCGGCTGGTGGTTGTCGACCAGTTCGAGGAGGTATTTACCCTCTGTCAGGATCAGCACGAGCGGGAGCGCTTCGTCACCGCGCTGATTGAGTTGTCCGCCGACAAGAGCGTGGTCCTCGGCGTACGCGCCGACTTCCTCTCCAGCTGCCTGCTGCTGCCCGCCCTGGCCAGCCGGTTGTCCGGTGCCACTGTGCTGGTCGGGCCGATGTCCGACGAGGAGCTGAACCAGGCCGTCACCGGGCCGGCCACGGTCGCCGGGCTGACCGTCGAGCGGGCCCTGGTCGCTCAGGTACTGGCCGATGCCAAGGGCCAGTCCGGCGCGCTGCCGCTGCTCTCGCACGCGCTGCACGAGACCTGGCGGCTACGCCGCTCGGCGGTGTTGACGCTGAGCGGGTACAGCGCGGCGGGTGGGATCAGTGGCGCCATCGCGGGTACCGCCGAACGGGTCTACCAGGACTTCGACCCGGCCCAGCAGCGGGTGGCCCGGGAGATCCTGATCCGGCTCACCGCGCTCGGCGACGGTACCGGCGACACCCGCCGCCGGGTACGCCGGGCCGAACTGGACTTCCCCGGGGCCGCGTACGTCGTCGACCAGCTGGTCGGCGCGCGCCTGCTGGTGGTCAACGACGACGTGGTGGACATCGCCCACGAGGCGCTGATCAGCGCCTGGCCCCGGCTGCACACCTGGCTGGCCGGCGACCGGGCCGGGCTGCGGGTGCAGCGGCAGCTCACCGAGGCCACCCGCTTGTGGCGTTCGCTGGACCGGGACGCGGGCGCGCTCTACCGCGGTACCCGGCTGGCCATCGCCCGCGAGTGGGCCGCCGCGGATCAGCACCGCGATGCGCTGACCGGGGCGGAACAGGACTTCCTGGACGCCAGCCTCGCCGCCGACGCCGCCGAGCGGGCAGCCGTCGGCCGGCGCGCGCGACTGCAACGGGTACTCGCCGTCTCACTGGCTGTTGCGCTGCTGCTGGTACTCGCCGGCGCCGGCGCGACCGTGGGGCTGTGGCGCGCCGCGGTCACCCAGGCCCACCAGGCGACCTCGGAGGGGCAGGCCCGGACGGCACTCAGCGTCGCGCCGACCGATGTGGCGCAGGCGATGACGTTGAGCCTCGCGGCGTACCGCGCGGCCCCCACCGTGGCGGCCCGGGGCGCACTGCTCAGCGTGACCAGCCGGCCGGCGTACACCAGCCGGCTCCAGCAGACCGCCGAGGTCAAGGACGTGGTGTTCAGCGACGACGGGACACTCGTCGTCTCCGGTGGACAGGACGGCCGGGTCATCGTGTGGGACAACCGCACCCACCGGCAGGTGCGGGTACTCGAACCGGGCGACGGGGCGATCCGGACGGTCGCCAGCAGCGGGCGGTACCTGGCCGCCGGTACCCTCGACGGCACCGTCCTGCTCTGGGACATCGGTACCGGCCAGCTGCTCACCCGCCTGAAGATGCCGAAGCAGCGCGTCTCCGGCCTGGCCTTCAGTCGCGACGGGTCAACGCTGGCGGCGATCGGCGCCGACCCGGGCGTACAGCGCTGGGCGGTACCCGGCGGCCAGCCGCTGCCGACTCTCCCGGCAACCGGCGGCCAGCGCGCCGACGTGGCGTACGGGCCGGACGGGCGGATGGCCGTTGTCGACGGCGAGGACTCGGTCTCCGTCTGGGGGCCGGACGCCACCACGGTCACCAGCTACCACCTGGATTATGAGGCGACCGCCGTCGCGTTCAGCCCGGACGGTACCCGGGTGGCGACCGGCGGCGACGACCCGGACGCGACGCTGCTGGACGTGGCGACCGGGAAGTCCACCCGGCTGCGCGGGCACACCGGGTACGTCCGCTCGCTCGCCTTCAGCGCCGACAGCCAGCGGCTGGTCAGCGGCGGCAACGACAACTTCGCGATCGTCTGGGACGTGTCCACGGCGACCATCCTGAGCCGGCTCGCCGGGCATACCGCCGAGTTGTACGGCGTCGCGGTCAGCGCCGCCGGGAACAGCGTCGCGACCGCCGGTCGGGACACGACCATCCTCACCTACGACACCGCCGACCTGCCGCTGATCGGGCACACCGACAACATCGCGGCGGTGGCCACCAACCCGGACGGCACCCGGATCGCCTCGGCCAGCCGGGACAAGACAGTGTCAATCTGGGACAGCGCCAGCGGGGTACGCCTCGCCACGCTCACCGGACATACCAACCGGGTCGCCGCGCTCGCCTACGGGCCGGACGTACTCGCGTCTGCCAGTGACGACGAGACCATCCGGCTCTGGGACGCGCACACCTTCGCGCCGCTGCGGGTACTGACCGGCCACACCGACCAGGTGTACACCCTTGCCTACGGCCCGGACGGGGTCCTGGCCAGCGGCAGCGCCGACAAGACCGTGCGCTTCTGGCGTCCGGACGGCACTCCGGCCCGGCCGCCGATGACCTTCGGGGCCGAGATCCGTCGGGTGCTGTACAGCCCGGACGGCCGGTCGCTGCTGGTGAACAGCCGGGACGGCCTGGTCACCGTGGTTGACCTGGCCACCGGCGGCCGGCGGATCATCCCGGTCGGCGTCGACTCCACCGACATCGCGCTCAGCGCGGACGGCGCAACGATCGCGGTGGGGGACAACGACGGGGGTACCACCCTGTGGAGCTTTGCCGGCGAGGCGCACACGAAGCCGGTACGCCTGCACACCGGTACCGTGACCGCGTTGGCGTTCAGCCCGGACGGGGCCTGGTTGGCGATCGGTGGTACCGACCAGACGGTGGCCCTGTGGGATGTCAAGCACCAGACCACTTCCGCGGTACTCAGCGGTGGCAGCGATCTCGACGTGCTGACCGTTGCCTGGAGTCCGGCCGGTGACCGGCTCTACACCGCCGGCGCCGATCGGGCGATCACCGAGTGGCAGGTACGCCCCGCCGACGCGATCGAGCGGCTCTGCACCGAACTCGCCACCGACTACCCGTACCTGAGCCGCCCCGACTGTCCGCACTGAGCCGCCGCTCCACAGGCGACTGTCCACTGTGCCCAGTGGGGCTGTGTCTGGTAGGTACGTGTTGTCAGGTGTGGTATTGCGGTCTCGCAACGCTGCCTTCACCCTGGCGGTGTGCCCCCCTCGCACGCTGGTCCCGCTGCACCGCACTGGGTCGCGGTGGCCAGCGGGGTGGCCGCGCTGGTGTTGGTGATCATCCCGCTGTTCTGGCGGGTCACCCAGTTCTTCGTGGTGACCGTGCACGAAGGCGGGCACGCGTCCGGCATGGTCACGTCGGGGCACGGCCTGAAGAAGATCACCATGAAGTGGAGCGGCGAGGGCGGGACCACGCCGGGCCGGTCGCTGGCCGGCTTCGGCGGCCTGGTCGCGCTGCTGCTGGGGTACCTGGGTCCGACGGTCGCCGGCCTGCTCGGCGCGGAGACGCTCGCGCACGGCTCGGCTTACCTGCTGCTCTGGCTGATCCGGGCCGGTCTGGTGTTGATGCTGCTCGCCAGCCGTGGCATCTTCGGCCCGGTGGTGGTCTGCCTGCTGCTGATCGCCACCTTCTTCGTCGCGTGGACCACCACCGCGTCGACCCAGTCCGCGTTCTGTTACGTGCTCATCTGGTTCCTGCTGATCGGCGGCGTCCGCGACGTGGCCGGCATCACCGGCATCTACCTGCGGGGGCAGTGGAAAGGCTCCGATCCGCATGCGTTGCGCAGCAGTACCAAGCTGCCGATGTTCTTCTGGCTGCTGGTCTTCTGGGCCGGCTCGGTCGGCGGCCTCTGGCTCGGCTACCAGCTGCTGATGACGCCCGACTGAGCGCGGGCCGCGATCAGGCGTCGCGGTCAGGCGGTCAGGGTAGCCGGGTCCAGGTCGAGTGCGATCGGCTCGGTGAAGCGCAGCAGCTCACCTGGACCGGCCTTCTGGTCGAGTACGTAGTGGTCGCCGTCCAGTTGGTAGAGGCTGAGCGTCGGGTTGCCGGGGTCGACGAGCAGGTACCAGGGAATGCCCGCGGCCGCGTAGTAGTGCATCTTCAGCACGTTGTCGGTAGCGGCGTTGGTTGACGTGATCTCGCAGATCAATCGAACGTCCACCGCGTTCAGGAGCACCGTGGCCATCGGTGTCTCCGGGGTGATCACGAGGTCGGGGATCGACAGCCTGCCAGTACGCAGCCGGATGTTAACCGCCTCGTAGACCTGCAAGCCGCGTGGCTGGGCCGCGGGTTCGAGCGCGTTGGCGAGGCGGCGGGACAGATGTTGGTGGCCGAACGTCGGCGCCGGGCTCACGATCAGGCTCCCGTCGAAGAGTTCCACGCGATCTACGGTTTCTCCGAGTGCGAGGTACTCCTCTTCCGTCCATGGGACAGCGTGCGCAAAGGCAGCGGTCATGGGCACCTCCGAGAGTGAGTCCTCCCCAGAACCCGATCCTGGCACGAGATCCACAGCTGCCGCCGCCCCTCGGTTGTCCGAATAATGTTGGCCGCCCAGGACTTTCTGTCACAGGGGAATGTTGCCGTGCTTCTTGGGGGGCAACGATTCGCGCTTGGTACGCAGCGCGCGCAGCCCCCGTACCACCTGCACCCGGGTGGCCGACGGGGCGATCACCGAGTCGAGGTACCCGAGTTCGGCCGCCACGTACGGATTGGCGAGCGTGTCCTCGTACTCCTCGATCAACTGGGCACGCAGCCCCACCGGGTCGTCAGCCTCGCGCAGCTCCGAGCGGTACAGGATGTTCACCGCGCCCTGCGCACCCATGACGGCGATCTGCGCGGTGGGCCAGGCGAAGTTCAGGTCGGCGCCGAGATGCTTGGAGCCCATCACGTCGTACGCGCCGCCGTATGCCTTGCGGGTGATCACGGTGATCTTGGGTACGGTGGCCTCCGCGTAGGCGTAGAGCAGCTTGGCACCGCGCCGGATGATGCCGTCCCACTCCTGGTCGGTACCGGGCAGGAAGCCGGGTACGTCGACGAAGGTGAGGATCGGGATGTTGAACGCGTCGCAGGTGCGTACGAAGCGCGCCGCCTTCTCCGACGCCGCGATGTCCAGGCAGCCGGCGAAGTGCATCGGCTGGTTGGCCACCACACCGACCGGGCGCCCCTCCACCCGGCCGAAGCCGACCACGATGTTCTGCGCGTACAACGGCTGTACTTCCAGGAAATCGTCGACGACGTGCTCGATCACCCGGTGCATGTCGTACGGCTGGTTGGCCGAGTCGGGGATCAGCGTGTCCAGGAGCAGATCCTCGTCGCCGACTTCGAGGGACGCGGGCGCGTCGAAGACCGGTGGCTCGTCCAGGTTGTTGGCGGGCAGGTAGGACAGCAGCGCCTGGACGTAGGCGATGGCATCGTCCTCGTCGGTGGCGAGGTAGTGCGCGTTGCCGGACTTGGTGTTGTGGGTACGCGCCCCGCCCAGCTCCTCCATGCCCACGTCCTCGCCGGTGACCGTCTTGATGACATCCGGCCCGGTGATGAACATGTGCGAAGTCTGGTCGACCATGACGGTGAAGTCGGTGACCGCCGGCGAGTACACCGCGCCGCCCGCGCACGGGCCGAGTACCAGCGAGATCTGCGGGATGACGCCGGAGGCGCGGACATTGCGGAAGAAGATTTCGCCGTACAGGCCGAGCGAGGCCACCCCCTCCTGGATACGCGCGCCACCCGAGTCGTTGATGCCGATCACCGGGCAGCCGGTCTTCATCGCCAGGTCCATCACCTTGACGATCTTCTGCCCGAACACCTCGCCGAGCGAGCCGCCGAAGACCGTGAAGTCCTGGGCGAACACGCAAACCGGCCGGCCGTCCACAGTCCCGTAGCCGGTGACCACCCCATCGCCGTACGGCCGGTTGTTCTCCTGACCGAAGTTCGTAGAGCGGTGCCGGGCCAGCTCGTCCAGCTCCACGAACGAGCCCTCATCCAGCAGCAGCGCGATCCGTTCCCGCGCGGTCTTCTTGCCCCGGGCGTGCTGCTTCTCGATCGCCCGCGCCGAACCGGCATGTACCGCCTCGTCGGTCCGCGAGCGCAGGCCGTCGATCTTGCCTGCGGTGGTGTGGATGTTGGTCAGCGCCTCGGTCACTCTGGTGATGCTAGTGAGCTGCTGCTGTCTCTGGCGCTGTGGCCTGGCCCACGGCGGGTTGCTCATCTAGGTCGGGCGGCTGGTTGCGGTTTGGGTCGGGCGGATGCTGGCCGATCCTGGTTGCGGTTAGGTCGAGCGGCTGGGGTGCCCACTCCGGGCGGTCAGGCTTGATCCCTCCGTGGGCACCCCAGCCGCCCGACCCGTCGTTGTGGCGGTCGTCGTTGACTGCTGGCCGCCCGACCCGCCGGAGTGGCGGTCGTCGTTGTCTCCCGCTCCGGCGGCGCCTTCGTCGTAGCGGTTTGTCTGTCTGCGTCCGGCCAGCTGGCCCGCCGAGTCGTTGTGGTCGTGGCTGCCGGCGGTTCTGTGGCGTAGCGGCTTGGGTCGTCTCGTGGTACGTGGGGGGCACCGTAGGTTGGCGTTGTGGTGTCGTCTTCGCGGGAACCGTTGGATGTTGATGTGCTGACCGGCGCGCTGGTGGGGGCGGGGGGGCTGTGGACGCGGGTAGCGCACTCGGAGGTCACGGGGTCGACCAATGCGGATGCGGTGGCCGCTGCTCGGACCGGGGCGGCGGAAGGGCTGGTGGTAATCGCGGAGCGGCAGGTTGCTGGGCGGGGGCGGTTGGGGCGGGTGTGGGAGTCGCCGGCCGGGGCGGGGGTGATGGTGAGCGTGCTGCTGCGGCCCACGGTGCCGGTTTCCCGGTACGGGTGGCTGCCGCTGCTGGCGGGTGTGGCGCTGGCCCGTGGGGTACACCGGCTCACCGGGCTCGAGACGCGGCTGAAGTGGCCCAACGATCTGCTCGTCGACGACCGCAAGTGCGCCGGGATCCTGGCCGAGGGGGTACCCGGTGGGGGTGTCGTGGTGGGCATCGGGCTGAACGTGACGCTCCGCGCCGACGAGCTGCCCCGGCCCGACGCCACCTCACTGGCGCTGGCCGGCGCCGCGCAGCTTGACCGGCAGGCGCTGCTGGTCGGCATCCTCGACGAGTTCGCCGGCTGGTACCAGCGCTGGCAGGCGTGCGGTGGTGACCCGGAGGGGAGCGGGCTGCGCGCGGCGTACCAGGGAATATGCGCGACGATCGGGCGCACCGTTACGGTCAGCCTGCCCGGCGCGGAGGTCCTCACCGGTACCGCGACCGGCGTCGACGGCGACGGGCGGCTGCTGGTCGACGGGCGTCCGGTGGCGGCCGGCGACGTCATTCACGTCAGGTAGCCGATCAGGTGACCCCGGAAGTGGCGTTCAGCCGCTACCGTCACAGCGGCATTTGTGAAAGTAGACGCTGTGATTGAAGGAGGTGCCAGTGGGGTTTCCGGAGGACGTTCTCACCAAGGATGAGAAGGTCGAGCTCAATCTTCATCCGCACTGGAAGGCCCTGTTCTGGCCGATCGTGCTGGCCGTGCTGGTCGTCATCGGGCTGGGCATCGCCGGGTTCTTCATGGTCCCGTCAGGGGGCGGTACCCTCATCGGGTTCTACGTCCTGGCCGCCGTCGGCCTGGTCCTGATCATCTGGCTGACCGTGGCTCCGTGGCTGCGCTGGCGTACGACGCACTACGTGTTCACCAACGAGCGGGTCATCATGCGTACCGGCGTCTTCTCCCGCCAGGGCCGTGACATCCCGCTGAACCGGGTCAACGACGTGTCGTTCCAGCACAGCTTCTTCGAGCGGCTGCTGGGCTGCGGCACACTCACCATCGAGTCAGCCGGTGAGCGTGGCCAGGTCGTACTCAGCGAGATCCCGCGGGTCGAGAAGATCCAGAGCGAGTTGTACCACCTCGTGGAGAACTACCACGACGCGCACACCTTCGGCGACGAGGACCGGGAAGCCATCATCCACCAGGTCAACAAGGCCGGAGATCGCAACCGGGACAAGGCCGACGCGGACGACAAGTAGTTCGTACCGTCCGGAAGGCCCCCGCTGTCGCGGGGGCCTTCCGTGTTTCACAGCGCTCAGTTGAGGGCGGCGGGGCGCAGCGCGAACCAGCCGCGGAAGCGGGTACGCAGCACGTCGCCCTCGGGGTCGCCGCCGGGGCCCAGCCGGGTCATCACGGCGGCGAGGATGACGGTACCGAAGCCGGGGCGGGCCCGGGACAGCCCACGCTCGACCACTTCCACGGTGGTAGCCAGGTGGTCGCCGGCGTACACCGGTGCCGTCCAGCGCAGCTCCTCCAGGCCGGGGGAGGCGGCCGCCGCGGCCCGGGACAGCAGATGGTCGACATACGCCCGCATGAACAGGCTGGCGGTGAAGAAGCCGCTGGCGATCGGGGCGCCGTACGCGCTCTCCGCGGCCAGTGCCTCGTCCACGTGGTACCACTGCGGGTCGAAGCGGCGGGCGAAGGCGAGCATCTCGGCCCCGTCCACCACCGTGTCACCGAGGTCGAACAGGCGACCCGGGGTGAGGTCCTCGTAGAACAGGTCGGCGTCGGTGCCGGTACCGGAGAGCGTCACGCCGGCCGATGCTAGCCCCGTGCGCCCGTCGCCGGCACCTCGGCTGTCCGCATATCAAGGACCGCCGGCACCGGCAGCTCCAGGACCGGAGCGTCGAGCAGGATCGCGGCGGCCTCCGGCGGGGTGACCTGGCGGAAGACGAACGTCCGGTACGCCCAGAACCGGAACACCATGGCCACCGCCACGCCGGCCAGCTTGAACAGCAGCAGCGCCACCGAGTGCGCGCCCTCGTCGAAGCCGAATCCGTAGCGGGCCAGCCCGAGGATGACCTCCTGGATACCGAGGCCGACCAGGTTGAAGGCGAAGAACAGCAGGTACTCCCGGTGTACCGCCTGCCCGCCGACCCGGTCCCGGTAGGTCCAGTACCGGTTCATCAGGTACGACGAGGTGGTCGCCACGATCGTGGAGACCACATTGGCCTTCAGCGGCCCCAGCGAGATCAGCAGGTAGAAGATCCCGAAGTCGAGCACTGTGTTAACCGCGCCGACCACGGCGAAGACGACCATCTCACGGTTGACTCGAGCCCGTAGCGGGGCGCGGAGCAGCCGATTCACCGGACCGGGGAGCACTGGCACCGAGCTACCGTACGGGCCTTACCTCGGAATTGCGTTACAGAGAGTGATGCGTCACAGGGTGGTCGGCGGTCTCCGACTCGATCGCGACGAGTGAGGTGGCGTCGAGCGCCTCGTCCGGGCTGACCTTCGGTCCGGCGAAGACGATCGTGCGGTAGGCCCAGAACCGGAACACCGTGCCCGCGGCGGTACCGACGATCTGCGCGGAGAGGTTGTCCGCGAGCCGGGTGTGGAACACGTCCGGCCAGACCGAGCCGAGCACCGAGTGCGACAGCAACAGGCAGAGGAAGGCCAGCCCCAGGCCGATGGCGTTGAAGACGAAGTAGAGCAGGTACTCCCGGCGCATGTTGGTACCGGTGCGGTCGCGCCAGGTCCAGAACCGGTTGCCCAGGAACGCCAGCGTCGCGGCGATCACGGTGGACACGACCTTGGCCCAGATGCCCAGGCTGTCCAGCAGCAGGTTGAAGATCAGCGAGTCGATCAGGAACGTCAGGCCGCCGACGATGCCGAACTTGCCCACCTCGCGTACCAGGTGCCCGAAACGCCCCCAGAGCCTGGTCAGCAGCGACTCGTCTCCAGGTGGGGACTGCGCGGGCGGGGCGGCGGACTCGGACACGCGCCGAGCGTACCGGTCCACCCGCCCGCCACAAGCCCGACTCGGCCGTACCTGCGCCGCGAGCCGATGCCGGCGGAGGTGGTGATGTCGCACCGGTGGCGGCTATCCGGCCGGGGTTGGCAGCCACGGATGCGACACCACCTCAGATCCACCGGGCGCGAGGGTCGGTGCGCGTTGGTGACCGAAGAGCGTGGAATTCGCGCTCGGATGAGCAAGTGGCCGGAAATTCTTAGGTACTTGTGCCTTTCTTCACAAGGTCCTCCGTCTCCTTAACCAAGGTTCAGGCCTAGTCTGAAGCAAATCCACCGCACTCTCGTGACTCTCCCATTCCCCCCGACTTGTCAGCGCCGACAACGAGGAGTTTCGATGACCGCGTCCACTGTGATCCCCGGGCTGGACAGCGCTCCGACCACGCACCCCCGCCTGCTCGCCTGGGTACGCGAGGTGGCCGAGCTGACCACCCCCGAGCGGGTGGTGTGGTGCGACGGCTCCGAGGCGGAGTGGCAGCGGATCACCGGGGAGCTGGTACGGGCCGGCACGCTGGTACCGCTCGACTCCGCGAAGCGGCCCAACTCGTTCTGGGCGCGTACCGACCCGACTGACGTCGCGCGGGTCGAGGAGCGTACCTACATCTGCTCGGCCGACCCCGACGACGCCGGGCCGACCAACAACTGGGTCTCCCCGGCCGCCATGAAGTCGACCATGACCGAGCTGTACCGCGGCTGCATGCGCGGGCGCACCATCTACGTCATCCCGTTCTGCATGGGCTCGCTCGACGCCGAGCAGCCGATGTTCGGCGTCGAGCTGACCGACTCCGGCTACGTCGTGGCGTCGATGCGGATCATGGCGCGGACTGGTACCGCCGTGCTGGAGCGGATGGGCGAGGACGCCGAGTTCGTACCGGCGCTGCACTCGGTCGGCGCGCCGCTGGAGCCGGGGCAGGCCGATGTCGCGTGGCCGTGCAGCGAGACCAAGTACATCTCGCACTTCCCGGAGACGCGGGAGATCTGGTCGTACGGCTCGGGGTACGGCGGGAACTCGTTGCTGGGCAAGAAGTGCTACTCGCTGCGGATCGCCAGCGCGATCGCCCGGGACGAGGGCTGGCTCGCCGAGCACATGCTGATCCTCAAGCTGACCTCGCCGGAGCAGGACGTGCGCTACGTTGCCGCCGCGTTCCCAAGTGCTTGTGGCAAAACGAATCTGGCCATGCTGGAGCCGACCATCCCGGGTTGGAAGGTGGAGACGCTCGGCGACGACATCGCCTGGCTGCGCTTCGGCGAGGACGGCCGGCTGTACGCGGTGAACCCGGAGTACGGCCTGTTCGGCGTCGCGCCGGGGACGGATTGGCGGACCAACCCCAACGCCATGCGTACCCTCGCCCGCGGCAACTCGATCTTCACGAACGTGGCGCGTACCGACGACGGCGACGTCTGGTGGGAGGGGATGGGGGAGCCGCCCGCCCACCTGACCGACTGGCACGGCAAGGACTGGACCCCCGACTCCACCGAGCCGGCTGCCCACCCCAACTCGCGCTTCTGTACGCCGATCAGCCAGTGCCCCATCCTGGCGCCGGAGTACGACAGCCCGCACGGGGTACCGCTCGACGCGATCCTCTTCGGCGGCCGGCGCAAGACCACCATCCCGCTGATCGTCCAGGCGCGCGACTGGGTGCACGGCGTCTACCTCGGCGCCACCCTCTCCTCGGAGACCACGGCCGCCGCGACCGGCGAGGTGGGTGTGGTGCGTCGCGATCCGATGGCCATGCTGCCCTTCATCGGGTACCACGCGGGCGACTACTTCCACCACTGGATCGAGATGGGCAAGGGGCTCGACGGCGACCCCGGGAAGCTACCGAAGATCTTCTACGTGAACTGGTTCCGGCGCGGCGACGACGGCCGGTTCCTGTGGCCCGGCTTCGGCGAGAACTCCCGGGTACTCGAAGTGGGTGGCACAGCGGGTTGCCGGGCACGGCGCGGCGGTCGAGTCGCCGCTCGGGTACCTGCCCGCACCGGGCGCACTCGACCTCGACGGGCTGGACACGCCGGCCGAAGATGTCGCCGCGGCGCTCGCCGTCGACGTGGACGAGTGGCGGGCGGAGATCCCGTCGGTGGTGGAGTGGTTCGAGAAGTTCGGAGCGAAGCTGCCGACCGTACTCTGGGCCGAACTCGACGGGCTGAAGGCGCGCCTCGCCCTGGCTGACGGTACCCCTGAGTGATCTTGCCTTTACCCAGCGTGGGAAAGCGCGGCCAGCGAACGTGAAGTGACGTTGCTGTTCTGTAGATGTTGTGACGTCCGGGTTCCGGCGCCGGCAAACGTGGATAGGCTGCCTGGAGTGAAGGTGCGTGACCTGGTCTATTCCGTGTACGAAAAGCGCCTGACCGGCTCGCTCGTCGGCAAGATCCGCCCACGGCACGTCGGCGTGATGTGCGACGGCAACCGGCGCTGGGCCCGGGAGATGGGCTACGTCGACCCCAACGACGGCCACCGGGTGGGCGCGGAACGGATCAAGGAACTGCTCCGCTGGTGCGACGCCGCCGGCATCGGGCATGTGACGCTCTGGCTGCTCTCCACCGAGAACCTGTCCCGGCCGGCCGCTGAGCTCGACCCGCTGCTGCAGATCATCGAGGACCTGGCGACCGAGCTGGCCGCCGACGGGCAGCCGTGGCGGCTGCGGATGGTCGGTTCGCTGGACGTGCTGCCGGCCCAGCACGCGCAGGCGTTGAAGGCGGCCGAGGAGCGCACCGTCGGGCGTACCGGCGGGGCGCAGGTCAACATCGCGGTCGGGTACGGCGGCCGGCGGGAGATCGCCGACGCGGTGCGCTCGCTGCTGCAGGAGCACGCCAAGGCCGGTACCACCATCGAGGAGCTGGCCGGCGTACTGGATGTCGAGCACATCGCCGAGCACCTCTACACCCGTGGCCTGCCCGACCCGGACCTGATCATCCGGACCAGCGGCGAGCAGCGCATGTCCGGCTTCCTGCTGTGGCAGTCGGCGCACTCGGAGTTCTACTTCTGCGACGCCAACTGGCCGGACTTCCGGCACGTCGACTTCCTGCGCGCACTGCGCTCGTATGCCATGCGTCAGCGCCGTTTCGGCGCCTGACCGACCCCTGCGCCGGGCCCCCGGTAGTCGCCTCCGGATCGACTACCGATCGGTCCCATGTGCGGGACCAATCGCCGATTTACGCGTGCCGATGCACGTGCATCGTCGGACGTCAACCGGGGTGGAGTGCGCCGGCGGATGACCCGCGCGGTCGGGTAAGGGTCGCGCCGCCGTGGCGGCCACACCCCCTGGCCAGTCGACCTGTGGGACTCCATCCATCGTGGATAGGGAATCAGGCGAACGGATGATGCAAGTTCTTCGATCCGTAGGGCTACGGTGTGTGACATGCCCAAAGCGTTCGGTGATCACTGCCGAGCGCGTTGGTCGTCCCATTGACGCGACGATCCCCCGGAGGTGGCCCGGTGAACCCGGTTCTCGCGGTGTTCCTGACGGTACTGCTCGGCTCATCGATGTACCTGGCCGGCCGGCTGCACGCCCGGGTCGGGTACCGCTTCGGCTACCGGTACGGCTACCGGCAGGGGTACTTCGACGGGGATCGGGCGTGCTGGAACCGGATCCGTCGGGACACCCACACCGGGTACGTACTGGAAGCAGCACCTGCTGCCCAGTCATCGGCTTCCCAGTCATCGGCTGCCCAGTCATCGGCTAAGGCGGGCGTACAGGTACCGGCCCCGCGCCAGTACAGCGTGACCGAAGACGAGCCCGGCTCGTTCTCGATGATGCACGGTGAACGCGTGCGTGTAGAGCTGCCGGACCGGGACGGGGACGTCCCCGGTACCACCTATGCCAGCTCGGCGGCCCTGGGCCGGCACGCCCAGGACGACTACGTCAGCGGCTGACCGGGCAACGCCACCGGTACGCCGTGGTGGCCGGGTCAGTGCGCTACCGCGAGGTACGCACCGCCCCCACGGCGGGTCCCCACCGGTGGTACGGGCGCCGCGGCCGGGGGGTCTGCGGCGCCCGACAGGGGCGTTCGGCCGGAGGTGCCAACCCGGCCGGGCGCCCCTGACCCTGTCCGGATGCGCCCGATTGTCCAGCGCCGCGGCTTAGCCCAAACCCCAGATTGTCTGTACCCCAACGGGTTTGGCCGGCTGGCTCGCCGAGCCCACAGCACTTTGTTACCAGCCGGGTGCTAGCCGCGTTGGCATCTGCCGGCTAGCGTCTAGGCATGGCACGGGGGCTTCCCGGGCCAACCGGCAGGCCCGGAACCCTTTTGGCAGGGGGCCCGCACCCGACCCCCCGTCACCGGGCACGGTGGTGGCGGATCACGGGGCGTGCGGGTGCAGCCCCTCCGGAGCCAGCCTGTGTCCAATCACGGCACCTCGACCAGCGACCAGCGACCCCACACCTTCGTCCTGGACACCTCGGTCCTCATCGCCGATCCCGCAGCCTTTCTCCGCTTCGCCGAGCACGATGTTGTGCTTCCACTCGTGGTTATTTCCGAGTTGGAGGGCAAGCGCAACCACCCCGAACTGGGCTACTTCGCCCGCCAGTCCCTGCGCATGCTGGACGACCTGCGCGTCCGGCACGCCCGTCTCGATCAGCCGGTGGTCGTCAACGAAGCCGGCGGTACTCTCCGGGTCGAGCTCAACCACACCGACCCGGGCCTGCTGCCAGCCGGCTTCCGCAACGACAGCAACGATGCCCGGATCCTCTCGGTGGCGCTGGGCCTGGCCGCCGACGGCTGCTCGGTCACGCTGGTCACCAAGGACATGCCGCTACGGGTGAAGGCCGGTGCCGTCGGGCTGGCCTCCGACGAATACCGGCACGGCCAGGCGATCGATCCGACCTGGACCGGGATGGCCGAGGTGGAGATCTCCGAGGAGGAGATCCAGGCGCTGTACAACGGCGAGGCGGTCGACCTCGACCAGGCGGCCGGGCTGCCCTGCCACACCGGGCTGGTACTGCACTCGCCGCGCGGCTCGGCGCTGGGGAGGGTACTGCCGGACAAGTCGGTACGGCTGGTGCGGGGAGACCGGGAGGCGTTCGGGCTGCACGGCCGCTCCGCGGAGCAGCGCATCGCCCTGGACCTGCTGCTCGACGAGTCGATCGGGATCGTGTCGATGGGTGGCCGGGCCGGTACCGGCAAGTCCGCGCTGGCCCTCTGCGCCGGCCTGGAGCAGGTGATGGACCAGCGCAAGCACAAGAAGGTGATCGTGTTCCGGCCGCTGTACGCCGTCGGTGGCCAGGAGTTGGGCTACCTGCCGGGCAGCGAGGCGGAGAAGATGTCGCCCTGGGCACAGGCCGTCTTCGACACGCTGGGCGCGCTGGTACACGACAACGTGCGGGAGGAGATCGCCGCCCGGGGGATGCTGGAGGTACTCCCGCTGACCCACATCCGGGGGCGCAGCCTGCACGACGCGTTCGTGATCGTCGACGAGGCACAGTCGCTCGAGCGGGGGGTACTGCTGACGGTGCTGTCCCGGATCGGCAGCAACTCGCGGGTGGTACTCACCCACGATGTGGCGCAGCGCGACAACCTCCGGGTCGGCCGGCACGATGGGGTTGTTTCGGTCATCGAGGCGCTGAAGGGACATCCCCTTTTCGCCCATGTCACCCTCACCCGTTCGGAGCGGTCCCCCATCGCCGAGGTGGTCACAGATCTACTGGAGGATCTCCCGCAATAGGCGGTCTGTACCCGTTTGGGGTGTGCCGAGCTTCACCAAGGTGGGGCGTTCGACTGGCATCACGCGGCCTCGTCCGTCAGGGTGAGGGTCGAGCGCCTCACGGGTGGACGTCTGCCCCACTGGCGCACTGTGCCCCGCCGGACCACACCGGTCCGCCGGGTCACCGTGTGCCAACGGATTGACACCGCCCTATCGGCTCACCTTGCCGGTGGCGCTGCCGGTACCAGGACCTCAGAGCGGTCCGGTGCCGGTCCCTGTCCCCGGCGAAGGGATCCTTCGTGCTCCGGCTCTGCAAACGGCTCGGCGTCCGTACGCTCGCTGTCGGGCTACTGATGTTGGGCTTGATCGGTGGTGTCGCGCTCGGTGTGAACCGGCAGGAGCAGCGCACCAGCGACGAGGCTTACCGCACCGCCCTGCAGGAGCAGGGCGAGATGCGTGATCTCAAGGCACAGCAGAACGCCTTCCACAAGGCCACCGCGGGGCAGCGCGACGCGCAGTCCGACGCGCAGGCGAAAGCCAACGCGGCAGCGGTGGCCGCGGCTGCTGCGGCTGCTGCGGCCGATGCCGCCGCGCGCTCCAGCGGAGCCAGTCGCGGCTCGACCCGTACCCCGGCCTTCGGCCCCATCCCGACCTCGTGCGCCGAGTACACCGGGAACCGGGCGATCGGCTGCGCGCTGATGCTCCAGTGGGGGTACGGGCTGGACCAGATGGCCTGCCTGGAACCCATGTGGACCAAGGAGAGCGGCTGGTACGAGAAGTCGAAGAACAAGTCCTCCGGCTCGTACGGCATCCCACAGGCACTGCCGGCGAGCAAGATGGCCGCGTACGGGTCGGACTACCTGACCAACCCGGCCACCCAGATCAAGTGGGGACTGGACTACATCAAGAACCGGTACCAGACGCCGTGCAATGCGTGGACGCTCTGGCAGTCGCGCTCGCCGCACTGGTACTAGCGGATCCGGTACTAGCGAATCGGTTTGGTTTAGAACTGGCCGAAAAGAACGCCTCAGCCCGGCGCGAACCGCTGGGCTGAGGCGTTCTCCTGCGCCAGGCGCCGGATGGCGCTGAACATCGCCTCGCCGAGTACCGTGCCGATCACCACTGCCTCGACCAGCGTGGCCGGCTGGTCCGCTCCTCGGGTAGCGACCAGCTCCAGGTCGACGGCGGCCAACCGCTCGGCGATCCGGGCGTAGTCGTCCGCCGCCGCGATGAAGTGCGGCTGATCGAGCGCGTCCAGCGCGGCGAGTACGTCGGCCAGCCAGTCCAGTGCCGGTGCCGCCTCCTCGATCCGCCAGTGGTGGCGCTGGACGAGTGCGGCCGCGGCGGCCCGGGCATCGCGCCAGCGCTCGCTGTCCCGGGAGCCGCGGGGCGCCGGGCTGATCGCGCGGTGTGCGCTGCCCAGCAGGTCGTGGCCGGCGACAGTGGGGTCGTCGAGGTGCCCGAGTACCTCCGCGGTGGCCGCCACCGACAAGCCGCCCACCTCGACCAGCGCCCGGATCAGGCGCAGCCGGCGGACGTGCTCGTCGCCGTACTCGGCCTGGTTGGTCGCGGTGGCTGTCCCCCCGGGCAGCAGCCCTTCGCGCAGGTAGTACTTGATCGTCGGGACCGGTACCCCGCTGCTCCGGCTCAGATCGCCGATCCTCATGAATACCCGATTCTCATCAATACCCCTTGCGCCGTGCTCGGACTTGATGGATAGTAGCACTATCCATTACGGATAGTTTAACTATCTATTAGGAGTTGCTCATGGCCAAGGCACCCAGCCGGACAACGGCGCTCATCGACGGCGAGTACGTGGTCTTCCTGGTCGGCCTGCACATCAACAAGGTGTGGCGCCCCGACCGGTGGATGTCCACCGTCATGGCCGGCCGGACGATGGATCAGGCACTGCGCAAGGACCCGGCCAGCGGGATGCTCGACTCCCGGCTGGTGGTCACCGGACGCGGCCCGATGTTCATCCAGATCTGGCGTACCTTCGCCGACCTGGAGCGCTTCGCGCACGCCGAGAACGAGCTGCACCAGCGGGCCTGGAAGAAGTTCTACAAGACAGTCGGGCGCTCCGGCGAGGTAGGGCTGTGGCACGAGACGTACCGGGTGGCACCGGGCGCGTACGAAGCGATGTACGTCAACATGCCGCGCTTCGGACTGGCCCGGGCCGGGGAGCAGGCGCCGGTCGGGCGGAAGGGCGAGACGGCACGGGAGCGCCTCGACGCGACCGAGTGACCGGTACGGCCCATGGCGCGCGAGCGATCTACCTGGTACTTATCTCGCCGTGAGCGATGACGCGGGTACCGATGCCGACCAGTTCGGCACCATGCCGTTCTACGCCGCCCTGGGGCGGGGCTTCGTCGGGATGTGCTTCTTCATCCCGGTGCTTTTCGCCATCGAGTTCATCGACCGGCGCCTGCACCACCGCCTCGACCAACTGGGCGGGATCAAGCCACACCGGCTGGACGGGCTGGACGGCATCCTGTTCGCGCCGTTCCTGCACGCGAGCTTCGACCACCTCTACGGCAACGCGGTACCGCTGATCATCACCGGTACGTTCGTGCTGGCCGTCGGGCTCGGCCGGTTCCTCGGCATCACCGCGGTCATCGCGCTGTTCAGCGGTGTGGGTGCCTGGTTCACCGGGGCCGACGGCACGATCATCGTGGGCGCCAGCGGAATCATCTTCGGCTACCTCGGGTACCTGCTGGTACGCGGGATCGTCGAGCGCAGCCTGTGGGGCATCGCGGTCGGGCTGCTGGTCGGGCTGCTCTACGGCGCGCAGATCGTGCTGGTACTGCCGACCGATCCGAACATCTCGTGGCAGGCGCACCTGTTCGGGTTCCTCGGCGGCATGGTGGCCGCGATCGCCTTCCGGCGCCGGCGCAAGAGTGCGGTGGTGGCGGCGACCGCGGCGGTACCGGCGGCGGAGGCCTAGCGCGTCCTGGGGTCGGGTCCACCTCACGAGTGCCGGACCGGCGCTGTGCGGCCATATTTACCGGGGGAGTGGCCGGGCGGACATCGACGGGCAACGAGCTGCCCGGAGGGTCTGCGGGCATGAGTGCAACAGCAACGTTGACCGCGCAGCCGCCCGGAGCGACCGGTACCCGGGCCGGCTGGATCGAACACTGGGACCCGGAGGACGCCAACTTCTGGGCCGGCACGGGGCGCCGGATCGCCCGACGGAACCTGGTCTTCTCCATCCTCTCCGAGCACCTGGCCTTCTCGGTCTGGGTGATCTGGAGCGTGCTGGTGGTGGTGGCCGGTACCCACCCGCGCGACTTCCCGTTCCTCGACCCCAAGGTGCAGGCGAACGCGACCGGCATCTTCTGGCTGGTGGCACTCCCCAACCTGATCGGCGCGATCATGCGGGTGCCGTACACGGTGGCGGTCGCGCGCTTCGGTGGGCGTACCTGGACCACGGTCAGCTCGCTGCTGCTGCTCATCCCGATCACGCTGGCCACCTGGTGCGTGACCCATCCCGGTACGCCCTACTGGTGCTTCCTGGTCGCGGCGGCCACGGCCGGGCTGGGCGGCGGGAACTTCGCCTCGTCGATGGCGAACATCTCCTACTTCTACCCGGAGCGCGTCAAGGGTGCGGCGCTCGGCCTCAACGCGGCCGGCGGGAACATCGGGCTGTCCAGCATGCAGTTCGTGGTACCCATGCTGATCTTCTTCCACTTCGGTATGTTCGTGGCGGCGGCGGTGTGGTTCCCGCTGGTCATCGTGGCGGCGGTGTGCGCCTACCTGTTCATGGACAACCTGCGCATCGGCCGGCAGTCGCTGCGCGAGCAGGCCGCGGTACTGCGCCGGCCACACGCGTGGGTCATGTCGTTCCTCTACATCGGTACCTTCGGGTCGTTTCTCGGGCTGGCGGCGGCCTTCCCGGCGGTGATGGCGTTCGAGTTCCCGGTAGCGCAGAAGTTCCACTTCCTGGGTACCGGCCTGCTGCTGCCGGTGGCCTTCCTCGGTCCGCTGGTCGGCTCGCTGGCCCGCCCGCTGGGTGGCGCGCTGGCCGACCGGGTCGGCGGTGCCCGGTTGACCGCGGTGGTGTTCGGCTGCATGGCGCTCGTCACGGTGGGCGCGATCCGGGCTGCCGACGGTCGGAGTCTCGGCGGGTTCATCGCGGCGATGCTCGTACTCTTCACGCTTTCGGGCGCTGGCAACGGTTCGGCGTACCGGATGATTCCGGCGATCTACCGGCGGCAGGCGCAGCGCGCGATCAGCGACCGGCCCGACGACCGGGAAGCGTTGCTACTGCGGGCTCGCCGCGAGGGCAGCGCCACGCTCGGGATGGCCGGCGCGTTCGGGGCGCTCGGTGGCTTCATCCTGCCGAAGGCGATCGGCAACTCCATCAAGGCGACCGGCGGGATCGGTACCGCGTTCTCCTTCTTCGTCGGCATGTACGTGCTGTGCCTGCTCGTCACCGCCGTCGTGTACCTGCGCCGGGGCACCGTGGTCAGCGGCGTCTGAGTGCCCGGCCCGCCCGGCCCACAGCGCGGTGGGCCGGACGGGGACGGGACTCAGGCGACCGCGGTCAGCGCCGCCTCGTCGAGCCGGGCGACGGTCTCGCTCCAGCCACCGAAGATGCCCAGCGCGAACCACTCCTGGATACGTTCGTCGCTGGTGCCGTCGGGGAAGCCGCAGTGGAAGACCATCTCGGTACCCCCGTCGTCCTCGTTGAGGGTGATCGTGACGATCGGGTTGTCCCCGACGTCGGTCGGGTCCAGCGGCGGCCAGCCGTCGACCGCGCCGAAGACGAAGACCAGCCGCTCCGGTGGCACGATCTCGCGGTAGATGCCGCCGGTGACGTACGAGCGCTCGGCGTTCTCGACCATGTGGAACCGCCACGCCCCACCGACCCGCAGGTCGACGGTGGTCGGCTGCTCACCCGGCTCGGCGCCGGTGAACCAGTGCAGGTGGTCGGGGTCGGTCCAGGCCCGGAAGACCAGCTCCCGGGGGGCGTCGAGGTGCCGGACGATGGTGAAGTCGCGCTCGGTCTTGGTCACCGCGCTCATGCTGGTTCCTCCGTGGTTGATTGGCCGGATTGGCTCGCTTGGCTCTGTTGCCCTGATGGGCCTTCTACCAGGGTTTTCAGGTGGGCTTCGAGGGCGTCGAAGCGCTGCTCGAAGAACTCGCGGTAGGTCGCCATCCACGAGTCGACAGCGCGCAGCGGGGCGACCTCCAGCCGGCACGGCCGCCACTGCGCGTCCCGGCTCTTCACGATCAGGCCCGCGTTCTCCAGCACCTTCAGGTGCCGGGAGACCGCCGGCAGGCTCATCGCGTGGGGCGCCGCCAGCTCCTTGACCGTGGCCTCTTCGCGCGCGAGGTGGGCCAGGATCGAGCGCCGGGTCGGGTCGGCGAGGGCCGCGAAGGTCATGCTCAACGTGTCGTTGATCATGTGATTGCCTACTCTGTTAATTAATGAGTCCGTTAACTACAACATCACGCGCGCCGGCTGTCAACCGTTTGGGCGGCGGCGGCGCGTCCCGCCCATTGGTCCGCCGGTCGTCGGGTCGGCGTGGTTGCGCAGCTCTCACCGTCGTGGCGGTGCGTTCGTGAGGCGGCCGACCCCGCCCGGACACGCGGGGGAACCGTTGCCGAAACGCCCTTCCCGGAGGCTTGAGAAATGCCGGAGGTCGCCACGCACTGCCCGTACTGCGCGCTGCAGTGCGGGATGACGCTGCGCTCCGGCCCCGAGGGGGTGACCGTCGCGCCACGGGACTTCCCGACCAACCGGGGCGGCCTGTGCCAGAAGGGCTGGACCTCGGCGGAGCTGCTGGACCACCCGGAGCGGCTGACAAGTCCCTTGATGCGGGCCACCAAGGGCGCGCAGCTGCAGCCGGTGACCTGGGATGCCGCGCTCGGGTACATCGCCGCCACGCTGACCGGGCTGCGGGCCGGGTACGGGGCGGACTCGGTGGGCGTGTTCGGTGGTGGCGGGCTGACCAACGAGAAGGCGTACGCGCTGGGCAAGTTCGCGCGGATCGGGCTGGGTACCCGCTTCATCGACTACAACGGACGGTTCTGCATGTCGTCCGCGGCGGCCGCCGGCAACCGTGCCTTCGGAGTCGACCGTGGAATGCCGTTCCCACTGGCGGAGCTGGGCAGCGCCGACGTACTCGTGCTCGTCGGCGCGAACCCGGCGGAGACCATGCCGCCACTGGCCCGTTACCTGACCGAGCAGCGCGCGGGCGGCGGCACGCTGGTCGTGGTCGACCCGCGCGCCACGCCGACTGCCCGGCAGGCCCGGATCCACCTGCAGGCGCGGCCGGGTACCGACCTGGCGCTCGCGAACGGCCTGCTGCACCTGGCAATCAGCGAAGGGCTGGTCGACAAGACCTTTGTAGACAACCGGAGCAGCGGCTTCGACGAGGTCGCCAAGACCGTGGCCGGCTACTGGCCGGAGCGGGTGGAGCGGCTGTCCGGGGTACCTGTCGGGCAGCTGCGGGAGGTGGCGCTGCTGCTGGGCTCGGCGCAGCGGGCGATCATCCTCACCGCGCGCGGGGCCGAGCAGCACAGCAAGGGTACCGACACGGTCTCCGCGTGGATCAACCTGGCACTCGCGCTCGGACTGCCGGGTCGCCCGGGGAGTGGCTACGGATGCATCACCGGGCAGGGCAACGGGCAGGGTGGCCGGGAGCACGGGCAGAAGGCCGACCAGTTGCCGGGGTACCGGATGATCACCGACCCGGCCGCCCGGGCGCACGTGGCCGGCGTCTGGGGGGTGGAGCCCGAGACGCTGCCCGGCCCCGGACTCTCCGCGATGGAGCTCTTCGACGTGCTGGGCACCCCGGCCGGACCGAAGGCGCTGCTCGTCTTCGGCTCCAACCCGGTCGTCTCGGCGCCCCGGGCCGGCCGGGTACAGCGCCGGCTGCAGTCGCTGGACCTGTTGGTGGTGACCGATTTCGTGCTCTCCGAGACGGCCGCGCTCGCCGATGTCGTACTCCCGTCGGCGCAGTGGGCCGAGGAGGAGGGCACGATGACCAACCTGGAGGGGCGGGTACTGCGCCGGATCGCACTGCGGCCTCCGCCGCCCGAGGTGCGTACCGACCTGCAGATCCTCGCCGCGCTCGCGGAGCTGGTTGGCGCGCCGGGAAACTGGTCGACCGAGCCGGTCGAGGTCTTCGCCGAACTGCGCCGCGCGTCGGCCGGCGGGAAGGCCGACTACTCGGGGATCACCTACCCCGACATCGAGGCACGGGACGGGGTGTTCTGGCCCTGCCCGGCGCCCGGCCACCCGGGTACGCCGACGATGTTCGCGGAGGCCTTCGCGACACCGGACGGGCGGGCCCGGTTCGTACCGGTGGAGCACCGCCCGGCCGCCGAGGAGCCGGATGCCGGGTACCCCTACTACCTCACCACCGGCCGGGTCCTGGCCCAGTACCAGTCGGGTGCGCAGACCCGTCGCATCGAGGCGCTGAACACGGCTGCTCCCAACGGCTTCGTGGAGCTGCATCCGGACACGGCAGCAGCCGAGTCCATCGTGGACGGCGAGCTGGTCCGGGTGGTGACCCGTCGCGGCGTGGTCGAGTGCCCGGCCCGGGTGGTCGAGACGATCCGGCCGGACACGCTGTTCACGCCGTTCCACTGGGGCGGTGCGGCGCGGGCCAACTCGGCGACCGTCGACGCGCTCGACCCCGTCTCCCGGATGCCCGAGTTCAAGGTGTGCGCCGCGCGGTTGGAGCGGGTGCCGTGATGCGGGGTGTCCCGTGATGCGGGTCGTCGTCGTCGGGTACGGGATGGCCGGCGCCCGGGCGGCTACCGAGCTGCGTACCCGCCGGGACGACCTGGAAGTCGTGGTGCTCGGAGCGGAGCCGCACCGGGCGTACAACCGGATCCTGCTGTCCAACGTCATCGCCGGCAAGGCGGCCGAACGGGATGTGGCACTCGCCGAGCCGACCGGGCGCGGTGTCGAGCTGCGCCTCGGCGTGGCGGCGTTGGGTATCAACCGTTCCGAGCAGACCGTGTCCACTTCGGGCGGTGGCCTCGTGCCCTACGACCGGCTGCTGCTTGCCACCGGCGGACGGGCGGCGCTGCCGGAGATCAAGGGATTGGTGCGCGACGACGGGAGCCTGCCCGAGCGGGTGGCGACCTTCCGTACCCTCGACGACTGCCGCCGCATTCTTTCTCTGGCGGCCGGGTCGAGTCGGGCGCTGGTACTCGGCGGCGGGCTACTCGGCCTCGAGGCCGCCCGGGGACTGGTGGCGCGTGGGCTCGATGTGACGGTACTGCACGGCAAGAGTCACCTGATGGACCGGCAACTCGACGGTCCGGCCGGTACGATGCTGGCCAGAACGCTTGCGGGACTGGGCATCCAGGCTCGGCTCGACGCGGCGACGGTACGTGTCAACGAGTTGCCGGACGGAATCCAGCTGGTACTGGCAGGCGGGGCACGGCTCGATGCCGACCTGCTCGTGGTCGCCTGCGGGGTACGCGCCGAGACCGGGCTCGCCGAGGCGGCCGGGCTGCGGGTCGAGCGCGGCATCGTGGTCAACGACCGGCTGGTCACCAGCGATCCACGGATCTTCGCGATCGGCGACTGCGCCCAGCACGACGGGATCACCGGCGGACTCGTCGCGCCCGCGTGGGCACAGGCGCAGGTGGCGGCCGATGTGATCAGCGGTGTCCGGCCGCTCGCCCGGTACCGGCCCGCGCCGGTACTCACCCGGCTCAAGGCGGCCGGCATCGACCTGGCCACGATGGGCGAGTCGGCGCGCAGCCTGCCGGGCGCCGACGAGGTCACCTACACCGACCCGCGCCGGGGTACCTACGCCAAACTGGTCATCCGCGACGACCGGCTGGCCGGGGCGATCCTGTTGGGAGACAACCCATCCGTGGGTACCGTCAGCCAACTCTTCGACCGTGGTGGGGTACTCCCGGCCGACCTGCGTTCGCTGCTGCTCGGCCGCGCAGTCGCCGGTACCGGCGCGGAGGCACCCGAGGCGTCCCCGGCACTGATGCCCGACGCCGCCGTGGTGTGCCGGTGCAACACGGTCAGCAAGGGCACGATCGTCGCCGGCTTCCGGGCCGGCGACCGTGGCACGAAAGAGATCGCGGCCCGCACCCGGGCCACCACCGGCTGTGGTAGCTGCGTGGAGTCGGTCACCGGAATCCTCCGGTGGCTGGCCGGAACCGAGGAGGGCGGCGGATGAAGCGGCTTGTGGTTGTCGGGTACGGCATGGTCGGCCACCGGCTGGTGGAGTCGTTGCGTACCAGGGACTCCGGCGGCGAGTGGCGGGTCACGGTACTCGCCGAGGAGCCCCGACCGGCGTACGACCGGGTCCGGCTGACCTCCTGGTTCGACGGCGAGGACCTGACGCTGCCCGAACCCGACGGCGCGGAGATCCGGCTGGGGCAGCAGGCGCTGGCACTGGACCTGGCCGCGCGCAAGGTTTCCACGGTTGACGGGGCGCTGGAGTACGACCAGCTGGTACTCGCCACCGGGTCGTACCCGTTCGTGCCGCCGGTACCCGGAAAGGAGCTGGCCGGCTGCTTCGTCTACCGCACCATCGAAGACCTCACCGCGCTCACCGACTACTCGGCCGGCAAGCGTACCGGCGTGGTCATCGGCGGCGGGCTGCTCGGCCTGGAAGCGGCGAATGCGTTGCGGCGCCTCGGTTTGACGACGCACGTGGTCGAGTTCGCACCACGGCTGATGCCGTTGCAGGTGGACGAGGCGGGCGGCGCCATGCTGAAGCGGCACATCGAAGACCTCGGGCTGACCGTGCACACCGGCCGGGCGGCGTCCCGGGTCACCGGGGACAGCTCGGTACGCCAGGTGGTCTTCGAGGACGGCGGGGTGATCCAGACCGACGTGGTGGTCTTCGCCGCCGGTATCCGCCCGCGCGACGAACTGGCTCGGGCGGCCGGCATGCAGCTCGGCCCGCGTGGTGGGGTGGCCGTCGACAGTGCCTGCCGGACAAGCGATCCGGCCGTCTGGGCGGTCGGCGAGTGCGCGGCGCTGGACGGCCGGGTGTACGGCCTGGTGGCCCCCGGGTACGCGATGGCCGACCTGGTCGCCGACCGGCTCACCGGCACAGTCACCGACTTCCCCGGCGCCGACACCTCCACCAAGCTCAAACTGCTCGGGGTGGACGTCGCCTCGTTCGGTGAGACCAGTGGCCCGCTCGACGTGACCTTCGTCGACCCGGCCACCCGCGTCTACGCCAAGCTGGTGCTCTCCGACGACGCCCGAACCCTGCTCGGCGGGGTACTCGTCGGCGACGCCAGCGCCTATCCGGTACTGCGCGCCTGCCTCGGTGGGCCGCTGCCCGGGCCACCGTTGTCGCTGCTGGCACCGGCCGGTGCGACCGGCTCGACCGGCGGGCTGCCGGACAGCGCGCAGGTGTGCTCCTGCAACGCGGTCACCAAGGGCACGATCGTCGCCGCAATCCGCGAGCAGGGCTGCGCCGACGTGGCGGCGGTGAAGCAGTGCACCCGGGCCGGTACCACCTGCGGCTCCTGTGTACCCCTGCTCAAACAGCTGCTCGGCGAGGCCGGGGTGGCCACCTCCGGAAACCTGTGCGAGCACTTCGCCTACAGCCGGCGCGATCTGTTCGACATCATCCAGGTGCGCGGCATCCGTACCTTCTCCGAGCTGATCGCCGAAGTCGGGACGGGGCGCGGTTGCGACATCTGCAAGCCCGTGGTGGCCTCGATCCTGGCCGGTCCCTCTGCCCTTGCTGGTACCGGCGGCTACATCCTCGATGGCGAACAGGCCGCGCTGCAGGACACCAACGACCACTTCCTGGCCAACATCCAGCGCAACGGCACCTACTCGGTGGTACCCCGGATTCCGGGCGGCGAGATCACTCCCGAGAAGCTGATCGTGATCGGCGAGGTGGCCCGCGACTTCGGCCTGTACACGAAGATCACCGGGGGACAGCGCATCGACCTGTTGGGGGCCAGGGTCGAGCAGCTGCCACTGATCTGGCGTCGGCTGGTGGACGCCGGCTTCGAGTCCGGGCACGCGTACGGGAAAGCCTTGCGTACCGTCAAATCCTGCGTCGGCTCGACCTGGTGCCGGTACGGCGTACAGGATTCGGTCGGGCTGGCCATCGCGCTGGAGCTGCGCTACCGGGGGCTGCGTTCGCCACACAAACTCAAGTCGGCGGTCTCCGGTTGTGCCCGCGAGTGTGCCGAGGCGAGAGGCAAGGACTTCGGCATCATCGCCACCGACAACGGCTGGAACCTCTACCTGGGCGGCAACGGCGGCTTCAAGCCCCGGCACGCCGAGCTGTTCGCCACGGACCTGAGCACGGAGGCGTTGGTACGGACCATCGACCGATTCCTCATGTACTACATCCGCACGGCAGACCGGCTCCAGCGCACCGCCGGCTGGATCGAGACGATGGACGGCGGGCTCGACCATCTCCGAGCGGTGATCGTGGACGACTCGCTGGGCATCTGCGCCGATCTCGACGCGGCGATGGCGCGGCACGTGGACGGATACGCCGACGAGTGGCGGGCGACCATCGAGGACCCGGAGCGGATGGGGCGCTTCGTCTCCTTCGTCAACGCCCCGGGTACCCCGGACCCGACGGTCACCTTCGAGACTGAGCGCGGCCAGCCGGTCCCGGCCGGCCCGGCCCGGAGTACCGACGGCCGCCGCGAGCCGGTACTCCTCGGGATGCCCCGATGACCGGGGCGGGCGGCTGGACGCAGATCTGCGCGTACGAACGGTTGCAGCCCGAGCGCGGGGTGGCGGCGCTGATCGACGGGGTACCGGTGGCCATCTTCCGTACCCACGACGGCACCCTGTACGCCCTGGACAACCTGGATCCGTGCTCGGGTGCCAGCGTGCTGTCCCGGGGCATCGTCGGCTCCCGGGCCGGCGCACCGACGGTCAGCTCACCCATGCACAAGCAGGCGTTCGACCTGCGTACCGGGGAGTGCCTGGATCAGCCGGGGGTACGGGTACGCACCTTTCCGGTACGCTGCCGGTCCGGTGTCGTCGAAGTGGGCCGGCGGGAGTGAGGCCGGGAATGAAGTCTGTGGCTAACAACGGTCCACCGGCCGACCGGCCGCCATCCTGTTCCGGAGAGCCGGTCCCGGGCAGCCCGCCGGCTGCCGAAGCCGAGGACAGCGCAGCCGAGGACAGACGCGGCCGAGGACAGAGTGGCCGCCGGGGATCAACCGCTGGCCGGCTTCACCGTCGCGGTCACCGCCGACCGGCGGCGCGACGAACTCGCCGTCCTGCTCCAGCGCCGGGGCGCGAAGGTGTTGGTGGCACCGGTACTGCGGATCATCCCGATCGCCGACGACACCGAACTGCGGGCGCGTACCGGTGAACTGGTCGCGCAGCCACCCACCATCGTGGTCGCCAACACCGCCATCGGGTTCCGGGGTTGGTTGGAGGCGGCCGAGGGCTGGGGGCTGGCCGAGCCGCTGCGCGCGGCGCTGGCCGGCGCCTACCTGATCGCCCGCGGCCCCAAGGCGCGCGGCGCGATGCGCGCGGCCGGCCTGGCCGACCAGTGGTCGCCGGAGTCGGAGAGCTGCGCCGAGGTACTCGCCCACCTGCTGGAGCGCGGGGTGGCCGGCGACCGGATCGTGGTCCAGCTGCACGGCGACGACCAGCACGAGTTCATCGCCGCGCTGCGCCGGGCCGGGGCCGAGGTCGTCGAGGCTTCCGTGTACCGCTGGGCACCCCCCGCCGAAACAGCGCCGGTACGCCGCCTGGTGGAGCTGTTGGTCGCCCGGCAACTCGACGCGGTCACCTTCACCTCCGCACCCGCCGTGCACGCGCTGCTGGCCGCGGCTGGGGCGGACACGGATGCCGTACTGGACGCCCTGCGCGCCGACGTGGTGGCGGCCTGCGTCGGTCCGGTCACCGCAGGGCCCCTGCGGGACAAGGGAGTCCCGGTGGTCATGCCGGTCCGTTCCCGGCTCGGCGCACTCGCCCGTACCGTCGTCGAGGAGCTGCCCGGGCGCAGTGTCACGCTCCAGGTCGCCGGGCGGCAGATCGCCCTGCGCGGGCACGCGGTACTCGTGGACGGGCGGCTGCGCCCGCTGGCCAGCGCGCCGATGGCGGTACTGCGGGCACTGGCGGCCGGCGGCGGGCGGGTACTCAGCCGCGGCGAACTGCTGGCCACCCTGCCCAGGGGCGCCGACGAGCACGCGGTCGAGATGGCGGTCACCCGGCTGCGCTCGGCACTGGGTACCGCCGAGCTGGTACAGACCGTGGTGAAGCGCGGCTACCGCCTGCGGGTCGAGTGAGCGGCGGGTCGAGTGAGCAGCGGGTCGAGTGAGCTGCGGGTCGAGTGAGCTGCGGCCGGACTGACTCGGGTACCGGTCGAGCGGTCGTTGTCCGGACCGGGCGCCGCCCGTACTGTGGCATCACCTGACCGCCAAACGACGGCGGTCGCTGTGACGGCGGTGAGTTGATTTGCGCCAGGTCGACGTGGCGATCATCGGGGCCGGCCCCACCGGCCTCTTCGCCGCTTACTACGCGGGTTTCCGTGGCCTGTCCACGGCGGTCATCGACGCGCTGCCCGAACCGGGCGGCCAGGTGACCGCGATGTACCCGGAAAAGATGATCTTCGACGTCGCCGGCTTCCCTGCCATCCGGGGCCGGGACCTGGTGAAGAATCTGGTCGAACAGGCCGGCGCCGCCGACCCGGCGTACCACCTCGGCGTGCAGGCGCAGCAATTGTCCTATGTGGACGGCAAGCCGCTGGTCACCCTCTCCGACGGTACCGAGCTGCTCTGTGGCTCGGTGATCATCACCGGCGGACTGGGTAGCTTCACCGCCCGTCCGTTGCCGTCAGCCGCCCAGTTCGGCGGCGCGGGACTGGTCTACTTCGTACCGCACCTGGATGACCTGGCCGGGCACCACGTGGTGATCGTGGGCGGCGGGGACTCGGCCTTCGACTGGGCGTTGTCACTGCACCCGGTCGCGGCGTCGGTGACGCTGGTACACCGGCGGGACAAGTTCCGGGCGCACGCCGGTACCGTCGCGAAGGTACAGGCGCTGGGCGTGGAGATCATCGTGAACGCCGAGTTGACCGGGATCCACGGCGATCCCCGGGTCACCCACGCCGAGGTCGTGGTGAAGGGCGCCGATCCGCGCCGGCTGGCGGCCGACACGGTGGTCGCCGCGCTCGGCTTCACCGCGGATCTCGGCCCGCTCGCCGACTGGGGGATGACGCTGGCGAAGCGGCACATCGTGGTGGACACCATGATGGCCACCAATCAGCCGCGCATCTTCGCGGCGGGCGACATTTGCGAGTACCCCGGAAAGGTCCGGCTGATCGCGGTCGGCTTCGGCGAGGCGGCCACCGCGATCAACAACGCGGCCGTGGTCATCGACCCGGACGCCCACCTCTTCCCCGGCCACTCGTCCGAAGACGGCTGACGCTCCGTGCGCTGGAGCGTGAGCACGTAAGAAAGCCGCACCTTCTTACGTGCTCACGGATGGCTATGCGGTGTGGCAGGGCGTCTGGCGTCGGGTCAACTGCGGGGGCTCGCTGTCAGCGAACCGGGCGCCGAGGCGTACCAGCGCCGCGCCCAGTTGATGTCGCAGTGGCGGCCGCATGCGACTCACCGTGGCCGCCAGCCGCTCCCGCTGCAGTTCGAGCTCCAGGTCCCGTTCCTTCTGGCGGAGCAGCGCGTACTGGAATACCGGGTAACTCATGGTCGACTCCTTCGACACTACCAAAGCTCTATTGCTGGTTACTCACTTAAGCTAGTACCGTGACGCGCACCAGTCAACTCGGTTAGCCGGTGTTGGCGCACGCGGTCGAGCGGGGACGGAAACGAGGGGGTGGGCGATGGGTGAGATGCCACCGGCGCTGGCGCTGGTCGAGTCCTTCCTCAACTCGGTCGACGTGGAGAGCGGCTCCGACGATCTCGGCACGCTGGCCAAGTACGGCTCCTGGCTGCGCAAGCACGAACACTCCGATGCGGGCCTCGACGCGGCCGGGCTGGAGCAGGCACGGGCGCTCCGGGACGCGCTGCGCGCCGCCGCCCAGGCCCACCACGACCAGGTGAGCACGGACACCGAACTCCTCGATGAGCTGGCCGGGCAGATCCAGCTCCGCGCCCGGTTCGGGGCGACGGGGGTACGGCTGGACTCGGCTGAGCAGGGTGCCCGGCGGGTACTCGGCGAGGTACTCGCGGCGGTCGTACTCGCGGCCGGCGACGGTACCTGGTCGCGGCTGAAGCTCTGTCGGGAGGACAGCTGCCAGTGGGTCTTCTACGACCAGTCGAAGAACTCCTCCAAGCAGTGGTGCTCGATGAGCGTCTGCGGCAACCGCAACAAGACCAGGGCCTACCGCTCCCGCCAGCGCACCTGACCCACCGGCGCACCTGACCCCAGTGCCCGCAAGGCCCGCCTCACGCCACCAGCAGCGCCGCCGCCAGTTCGTCGGCGGTCGGCGGGTCGGCGCCGGGGCGGGTACACGCCAGCGCGCCGGCTGTCGCCGCGAAGTGCAGTGACTCGGCCAGCTCCGCGAGTACCCCCACCAGACCGATCCGGCTGATCAGGGTGAGCAGGGCGCCCATCGTGGTGTCCCCGGCGCCGATGGTGTCCACCACCGTGACCAGCGGCGGTGCCGCGCTCACCTCCTGGCCGACCGCGAAGCCGGTCAGCCCGCGCCCGCCCCGGGTGAGAATGACCAGCTCGCGGCCGGTGGCCAGCCAGCGCCGGCAGACGTGCTCGGGCTCCTCGTCCGGGTACGCGAGCAGCAGGTCGTCCTCGCTCACCTTGACCACGTGCGCGCAGCTCAGCAGGGTCGGCAGCCGATCCAGATAGGGCAGCGACTCGGGGCGCAGGTTGGGGTCGCAGGTGACCACGCCGCGCCGCCGGTGCTCCGCCGCCCAGTCGAGCAGCGCGTCCGCCCCGGGCGGCAGGAACGCCGCGAGCGAACCGACGTGCAGGGTGTCCCCGATCGGCAGTTCGGGCAGTTCACCGGGGAGCCAGCCGAAGTCGGCCGCGCCGCGCAGCCAGAAGTCGAAGTGGGCCGAGCCGTCCGGGCTGATCGAGGCGAGTGCCAGGGCCGACGGGTCGGCGCTGCGGACCAGGTACTTGGTGGCCACGCCGGCCTCGGCGAAGCGGGCGACGAACGCGTCGGCGAACGCGTCGGCACCCAGCCGGGCGACCATCGCCACCGGGGCGTCCAGCCGGGCGGTGGCGACAGCGATGTTGGCCGGCCCGCCGCCCAGCGCCGGGCGCAGCAGGTCGCTGCCTGGTCCGAGGGCACCTGCAGGGGCGGAAATCAGGTCGACCACGTTTTCGCCGGCCACGACGATCATCTTCAGATGGTAGGCGGCACCGGCTCGGCCGCGCGAGGCTCGCGCTTTTTGGTGGGTACCCCGGCCAGCAGCACTGCCCCGAGGGTGAGCGCCACGCCCAGCCAGGTCGCCACGTCCGGGCGTACCCCGCCGGGGGTGAGCAGGTCGATGGCGAGCGCGCCGGCGAGCTGGCCGGCGACCATGGCCAGGCCCAGCAGCAGCACCCCGGTGTCGCGCACGACGGCGGCCGAGATGGCGATGAACACCACCCCGATCGGGCCGCCGAGGTAGAGCACCGGCCGGTGCGGCAGCGCCCCGCTCGGCAGCCCGCGGATCAACAGATCAACGGCGAAGACCAGGACCAGTGCGCTGGTACCCACGGCGAAGTTCACCGCCGCCGCGGCGAGCGGGCTGCCGGCCGCCTCACGTACCCGCCCGTTGACCGCCTGCTGCCAGGCGACCCCGACACCGGCCAGCGCCGGGAGCGCGGCGAGTCCGAGCGCGCCGAGGTCGCCCAGCCGGCCGGAGACGGCGACCAGGACAGCCACGATGCCCAGCAGCGAGCCGGCCAACCGGCTGGCGGTCAGCGGCTGCGGCCCGGCCGGCCCGACGCCCAGCCGGTCGACCACCAGGCTGGCCATCGACTGGCCGGCGACCAGCGCAACGGTGAAGATCGCGACGCCCAGCGCCACGACGGTGATTCCCTGCGTGGTAACCAGGTAGGCGCCGCACGCGCCACCCAGGCACTGCCACGGCTTCAGGGTTCCGTGCCGGAGTGCGCCCCGGGTCGCGGCCAGGCCGCGCCGCATCGGGGCGATCAGCGCCGTCATCACCAGGAGCAGGATCAGGCCGGAGCCGAAGGAGATGGTGGCGGCCGCGATCCCGTCGTGCAGCCGGTCGCCCAGCTCGCCGTTGATCCGGGACTGGGCGGCCACCCCGACGCCACCGAACACGGCGAGGCCGACGCCGATCGCTCGGCGGCGGGGATGCGCTGTCCGTGGAGGATGCGCTGTCAGAGCAGGCCCGCACTGTCTGGGAGTACGCCTGCCCCGGCGCCGGAATCGCCAGCCGGCTCGTCGAAGTCGACCATCGAGTACTCGCGCAGCTTGTCCAGCCGGTGGAAGGAGTCGACCACCCGGATCGTGCCGCTCTTGGAGCGCATCACGATCGACTGGGTGTACGCCCCGCCGGACCGGTACCGGACGCCTTTGAGCAGGTCGCCGGTGGTGACTCCGGTGGCTACGAAGAAACAGTTGTCCCCGGTGACCAGGTCGTCGGTGCTGAGTACCCGGGAAAGGTCGTGCCCGGCGGCCAGCGCCTTCTCCCGCTCGGCCTCGTCGCGCGGCCACAGCTTGGCCTGGATCGCGCCGCCCATGCACTTGAGTGCGCAGGCCGCCGTGATCCCCTCCGGCGTACCCCCGATGCCCATGAGTACGTCGACCTCGCTGCCTTCGCGCGCGGCGCTGATCGCCCCGGCGATGTCCCCGTCCGAGATGAACCGGATCCGGGCGCCCGCCGCGCGTACCTCCTCGATCAACTGCTGGTGGCGTGGCCGGTCCAGGATGCACACCGTCACCTCGGCCACGCTGGAGCGCTTGACCTGGGCGATGCGCCGCAGGTTCTCGCGTACCCCCGCCTCGATGTCCACCACGTCGGCGCAGTCCGGCCCGACGGCCAGCTTCTCCATGTAGAAGACCGCGCTCGGGTCGAACATGGCGCCCCGCTCGGCGACAGCCAGTACGGCCAGGGCGTTGGGCATGCCCTTGCTCATCAGGGTCGTACCGTCGACCGGGTCCACCGCCACATCCACCTCGGGCCCGGAGCCGTCGCCGACCACCTCGCCGTTGAAGAGCATCGGGGCGTTGTCCTTCTCGCCCTCGCCGATGATCACCACCCCGCGCATGGACACCGAGTTGATCAGCTTGCGCATGGCGTCGACGGCTGCCCCGTCGCCGCCCTCCTTGTCGCCCCGGCCGACCCAGCGCCCGGCGGCCATCGCCGCCGCCTCGGTAACTCTGACGAGCTCCAGGGCCAGGTTGCGGTCGAGCTGCTGCGGGCTGCGGGTCATCGGCGGGCCTCTCGCTGCGCACGGGTACCGGCCGTCGCGCGCGTCACCGCCGCTGGCGACCTCTGGCCCAATCCTGGCATGGCCCGGCTCCGTTGGGGACGGCGGAGCGTGTGACCGGGCTGACAGCGGCCCGCCTTGGCGCCCGGTGCG
The DNA here is from genome assembly GCA_963850915.1 of uncultured Actinomycetota bacterium. GTDB lineage: Bacteria > Actinomycetota > Actinomycetes > Mycobacteriales > Micromonosporaceae > CAVTWH01. Next base: position 184,369 of record CAWKND010000010.1, on the reverse strand, counting down.
GCCGCGGCTGGGGCGCCTGACGGCTGGGCGGCCGGCGGCTGGGGCGCCTGACGGCTGGGCGGCCGGCGGCTGGGCGGCCGACGGCTGGGGCGGCCGGGTGTGGCTGGTTCAGCCGGGTAGGCGACGATAGGTGCGTGTCCGGAACCGAACCCGCGCCGCCTGCCGCGCCACCCACCACTGAGCCTGCCACCACCGAGCCTGCCGATCAGCTCACGCCGGCGGCCCAGCTCACCCCGGCGCAGGCCGACCGGGCCGGACGCAGTACCCGGGACATCGTGCTGTCGCTGGCCGCGCTGCTGCTGCCGATCCTGGTACTCGTCGGGGTGTACCAGGTGTTCTTCGGCGGGGACAAGCCGATCGCGATCGACGTGTCGGAGACGTACGCCACCGCCCGGCACGCGAACGCCTTCCCGGTACTGGAGCCGCAGCCACTGCCGGCCGGCTGGAGCGCCAACGCGGCGACGTACACGCCACCGGCCAGCCCGGGAACCTCGGACGCGACTGCCGGTGCTGTCCTCCGGGTCGTCTACCACGCACCCGGCGGAGCCGGCGTACAGCTGGTGGAGAGCAGCGGCCCCTCGGACGCGGTACTCCAGCAGGAGCTGGGCGCCAACGCACAGCCGGGGAACCTGGTCAGCGTGGGCGGGCAGCAGTGGCGGGAGTACCCGTCCCTCGGCTCCGGTAACGCCGCGCTGGTGAGCGTGGCGGACACCCGTACCACCGTCCTGATCGGACAGACCAGCCTCGACCGGCTCCGCGAACTGGCCACCGCCCTGCACTGAGGGCCTTCCGGCCGTACCGCTTTGCCCGAGGTTCGTACCGTGCGGGGTGTTGGCGCCCCGCACGCCGGGGTCGTACGCCGACCAACCCCGGAAGGAACACACGTGAAGTCCTCACACCTCGCCGTCGTCGGCGTCGCTGTACTGGCGGTGACCAGTCTCGCCATGGCCGGCTGCAAGTCCTCGTCCACCGGCTCGTCGGGTACCCCGGCGGCCTCGTCCGCGCCGTTGGTGGCACCGGCGGACGCCCTCTCCAAGGCTATGACCGCGCTGAACTCCACCTCGGAGAAGTTCACGGTTTCCAGCAATGGCAAGCAGTTGGACACCGGCTCCGTCGACGTACCCAACAAGGCAGCCGACGTGATTGCCGGGTACGCCCAGGGTGCACTGAAGATCAGCTACGAGACGCTGCTGTCCGGCGGAAACCTCTACGTGAAGCTGGACCTGGGTACCGCCCAGGACAAGGTGCTGAAGATCGATCCGACCCAGTGGATGCAGGTCGACCTGTCCAAGGTGCCGAACAAGAACTCGCTCGCCATCGACCCCGACACGGCCGACCCGCTTGGCATGGCCGCCGCGTTCAAAGCGATCAGCGGGGTCACCACCACCGACGGGAAGACGTTCACCGGCACCATCGACCTGACCACGGCAGGGGACCGCAGCCTGGTCGTCGACTCGGCGCTCGCAAACAAGTACGGCGACAAGGTCAAGGCCGTCCCGATCACCGCCGTCGTCAACAGCGCCGGCCAGCTCACCAGCTTCAGGACCGACGGGACGGCGATCGATCCGACCATCAACGGGGACATCGAGTTCTCCGACTTCGGCCACGCCACCGTCACACCGCCGGCCAGCTCGGTACCGGCCCCGGCCGGCGTGTACCAGATCCTCAACGCCAAGATCTGACCGGCGCGGCCGGCCCCGCAGCGCGCGGGGCCGGCCGCCCGGCTCGGACCCGGTCAGTGGTTGCCCGAGCAGAAACTGGCCAGGACGGTCGCCATGATCGGTGCCACGTTGTACTGCTCGATCCACCCGCTGTAGTGGTGGCGGTGTCGCCGAGCCCGGCCCAGCAGGTGTCCGGGGACTGGTCGCAGCCGGTACTGAAGTAGTCGCAGCGGTAGATCTCGTAGTAGCCGTTCAGTGGCGCCTTGTACACATCGGAGTGGCCGAGTGGCGGCGAGCCGATGGCGTCCTGGTAGAACAGCCGGCGTCGGTGACCGAGACGCCGGTCTGCTTGGTGCAGGTACCGGCGAAGGCGGGGCCCGCCCCGACGAGTACCGCGATCCCGCTGGCCGCGATCACCACGAGTGCCATCAACGAACGGGGAATCCTCCAACGATTGCGCATCTGTCCAGCCCCTGTCGGTGCCGGCCGTCCGCGAGATCGATGAATCTCGGTGTACCGGCGAGGGCAGCGTAGGAGTACGGGTTGCATGCCGGTCTATCTGTCGACCTGCCGGTCCCGTGGCCGGACGAACGCGCGGAACCGTTGGGGCGCAATGATTCGAGTAGCAACAGACGCTCATGCCCGACGGCGACTATCGGCAGTGCACAGGCAGCGCCCGGCAGATCCGCCGCTACCTGTCCTGGTTGGGGTACCAGGCCCCGACTACCAGATGGGCTGCGGGACCCGAACCCGCTGTGCCAGCGGGAAAGCGCTCTGCTCGCACGGGGGCGGAATCCGCTGTTATGCCGGCCACCCATGCATTTGTACCTAGGATTCGGGCAGAGACCGCAATTGCGGTGATGGCAAGCGGGGAGGCCGGTGAGCACAGTGAGCACAGTGAGTACAGTGAGTAGCGGAATCGACTTTGACATCGACGATCTCACCGGGATCTACCGGGATCTCCATTCCCATCCCGAGCTGTCGCTTCAGGAGACCCGCACTGCCGGGGTCGTCGCGAAGCACCTTGCCACCCTTGGGTACGACGTCACCACGGGCATCGGTGGCAACGGTGTGGTGGGCGTGCTGCGCCGCGGGAAGGGCCCGACTGTGCTGCTGCGCGCCGACATGGACGCGCTGCCGGTCGCCGAGCAGACCGGCCTGGAATACGCCAGCACCGTCCGAGCGACCGATCAAAGTGGCCAGGAAGTGCCGGTGATGCACGCCTGTGGCCACGACATGCACGTCACGTGCATGCTCGGTGCCGCGCGGGCGCTGGCCGGTGACGACGAGAGCTGGCGCGGCACCCTGCTACTGGTCTTCCAGCCCGCCGAGGAACTCGGCACGGGCGCTCAAGCCATGGTCGATGATGGTCTATACGATCGGGTCGGGACACCCGAAGTGGTGCTGGGGCAGCATGTCGCGCCGCTTCCGGGCGGGATGATCGGTCTGGGTGCCGGTACGTCGTTCGCGGCCTCGGACGGCATGCGGGTGGTCATGTACGGGCGCGGCGCCCACGGATCCCGCCCCGAAGCCTCTATCGACCCGGTGGTGATGGCCGCGGCCACGGTGATGCGGCTGCAGACCGTGGTGTCTCGTGAGATTGCCGGCACCGAGACCGCCGTGCTGACCGTCGGTGCGCTGCACGCCGGGACCAAGGAGAACGTCATCGGCGATCGGGCCGAGATGCTGATGAATTTGCGCACCCTCGATCCAGCGGTGCGCGACAAGGTGATGGCGGCCATCAAGCGGATCGTCTCCGGTGAGGCCGTCACCGCCGCCGCGCCGAAGCCACCGGAGATCTCGCAGACCGAGTCGTTCCCTCCGGTCATCAACGACGCGAGCGCGGTGGAGCGCCTGCGGGCGGCGTTCGAGGCCGAGTTCGGCGCCGGCCATACCCTTGATCCCGGCGCGGGTACCGGCAGCGAGGACGTCGGCCGGCTGGCTACCGCGGCCGGGGCGCGTTGCGCCTATTGGCTTCTCGGCGGCGCCGACCCGGCCCTGTTCGACGGCGCCACCGAGATGAGCGCCATGCAACAGGTCCTGCAGAGCGTGCCGTCCAACCATTCCCCGCTCTACGCCCCGGTCATCGAGCCCACCTTGCGGGTCGGGGTGGCGGCCCTGGTGCGGGCCGCGCGGACCTTCGCCCCGGCCTGACGCGCGTCAGATCGCGCCGGATGGTGTTGCCAGCTTCGGCGGCGGCTTGGACGAATGCGCTGGTTTACGCCGAGCGCGGGTCTCAGGTGGGGCGCGGGTCTCAGGTGGGGCGCGGGTTTCAGGTGGGGCGCTGGTCGCGGGCGGCGGCCAGTCGGGCGCTGGCGCCGTCGAGCCAGCGCTGGCAGATGGCGGCCAGTTGCTCACCACGCTCCCAGAGCGCCAGTGACTCCTCCAGCGTCGCGCCACCGGCCTCCAGCCGCTCAACCACGCCAGCCAACTCGGCGCGCGCCTGCTCGTAGCTCAGCTCTGGGGCGTTCGCCCCGGCCCCACTGTCCTTGCCCGCCACGCGGTCCCCGCCTCGACTCGTCTCCCGGCCCTTGCCGGTCCCGCTGCTCACGCGCGCATCCTCACGACTGCTTCCATACGACCGCGCCCTCACAACCGCGTCCACCCGACCGCGTCCTCACCGTAGCGCCGTCGGCGGTCCGGGCGCCGCGTCGCCACTCGACCGCGACGGTGTTCATGGCTGGGCCACCGTAGCGCCCAGTTCGCCGCCGGCGAGCCGGATCCGCAGCGGGTCGCCCACCGCCACCTGTGCCGGGTCGCGGAGTACGGCGGTGCCGTGCTGCACGATGGCGTACCCGCGCTCCAACGTGGCCGCGGGGGACAGCGCCCGGAGCCGGGCCAGCGTGTGGGTGAGGTCCGTGACGCCCTGGGCCAGCCGGTGCCCGAGCGAGCGGGCGGCCCGGCCACGCAGCCCGGTGACTTCGGTGGAGCGCTGCTCCACGAGTACCTCCGGCCGGGCCAGTACCGGCCGGCTGCGCAGCGCGTCCAGCCGGTGCCGCTCGCGCTCCAGCAGGTTGTCGACCGCACGGTCCAGCCGGGCTCGGGCGATGCCCAGACCACGCAGCTCCTCGCCCAGGTCGGGGACCACTCGTTTGGCGGCGTCGGTCGGCGTGGAGGCGCGTACGTCGGCGACGAAGTCGACCAGCGGCGTGTCGGCCTCGTGCCCGATGGCGCTGACGATGGGGGTACGCGCGGCGAACACCGCCCGGCACAGCGCCTCGTCGGAGAAGGGCAGCAGGTCCTCGACGCCGCCCCCGCCCCGGGCCAGGATGATCACATCGATCTCCGGGTCCCGGTCGAGCAGCTCGATCGCGTCGATCATCTGCGGTACCGCCGTTGGCCCCTGCACGGCCACCGGGATCACCCGGAACTGCACCGCCGGCCAGCGCTTGCGCGCGTTCTCCAGGACGTCCCGCTCGGCCGCGCTGGCCCGGCCGGTGACCAGGCCGACCTTGCCGGGCAGGAACGGCAGCCGGCGCTTGCGCCTGGGGTCGAACAGCCCCTCGGCACCGAGCAGCTTCTTCAGCTTCTCGATGCGGGCCAGCAGCTCACCGACGCCCACCTGGCGGATCTCGTCGGCGCGCAGGGACAGCGTGCCCCGGCCGGCGAAGTAGTCGGGCTTGGCGTGCAGTACGACCCGGGCGCCCTCGGCCAGGTTGGGCGCACCGATGTCAAGGACGTCACGGTTGGTGGTGACGGTCAGGCTGAGGTCGGCGGACGGGTCGCGCAGGGTCAGGAACACCACCTGGGTACCGGGGCGGCGGGTGATCTGGGCCACCTGCCCGTCGACCCACACCCAGCCGAGCTTGGCGATCCACGCCGAGATCTTCTGGCTCACCACGCGTACCGGCCACGGCTGCTCCGCCGTGCTCTTCGCCGCCTCGGGGCTCGGTTGCCCGGTGCCAGCTTGCGCGGTGCCAGGTTGCTCGGTCACGGGATGAGCCTAGGCGGAGGCTCCGACTTTTCCGGCCGGCGGCACCTCGCGGCGCGGGCGCAGCAGCCGGACCAGGAAGCTGACCAGTACTCCGACGCTGCCCCAGAACACCAGGTCGGCCACGAATCGGCGCAGCGCTGACCTGCCATTCTGCGCCCTGCGACGTGGCGTTCAACGAGCGCGTCGTACCATTCGTGCCGCTCCAGCCACGACTAGGGGTAGCCGAAGAAGTGATACACGTCCACACTGCGCCTGAATACCGTGCACGGTCCGATCAGCAAGCTGGCGACGGTACCCATGAAGGCGCTGAGGAGACCAGCGACCAGCCGAGCCGGCCCGGTCGCAGCCGGTCGACCAGGCCGGCGGTGACCAACGCCAGCCCGCCGCGACCAGCACAACCCCGCCTGATCACCAGGTACCCGGCCAGCGGCGAGCGGCACCTCGGTCAGCAGCACGACACCGCCACCCAGCGCGAGCAGGGCGCCGAGTGTGAGGTGGATCAAGCGGGTCCACGACATCTCCACATGCTCGCAGGGCAGGGGGCTCCGGGGCGGCCCGTAGCATGGGTGGGGTGACCAAGCGTGTGCTCCTCGCCAAGCCCCGCGGCTACTGCGCCGGTGTCGACCGGGCGGTCCAGACCGTGGAGGAGGCGCTCGAAGCTCTACGGAGCGCCGATCTACGTGCGCAAGGAGATCGTGCACAACAAGCACGTGGTCACCACGCTGCAGGCCCAGGGCGTGATCTTCGTAGCGGAGAACGACGAGGTACCCGAGGGGGCCACCGTGGTTTTCTCCGCGCACGGGGTGGCGCCCGAGGTACACGAGCAGGCGCGCGAGCGCAGCCTGCGGGCCATCGACGCGACCTGCCCGCTGGTGACCAAGGTGCACCAGGAGGCCCGCCGGTTCGCGGCCGAGGATTACGACATCCTGCTCATCGGGCACGAAGGGCACGAAGAGGTCGTCGGTACCGCTGGCGAGGCACCGCGCCATGTCCAGCTGGTGGACGGGCCGGACAGCGTCGACCAGGTGACCGTGCGCGACCCGAACAAGGTCGTCTGGCTGTCCCAGACCACGCTCTCCGTCGACGAGACGATGGAGACGGTGGCGCGCTTGAAGACCCGGCTGCCGATGCTGCAGTCGCCGCCCTCCGACGACATCTGCTACGCCACGTCCAACCGGCAGTACGTGGTCAAGGAGATCGCGCCGAGCTGCGACCTGGTGATCGTGGTCGGCTCGCGGAACTCCTCCAACTCGGTACGCCTGCGCGAAGTGGCGCTGGACGCCGGGGCGAAGGCATCCCACCTCGTCGACTACGCCAGTGAGATCGATCCGGCCTGGTTCGACGGCGTGGAGACGGTCGGGCTCACCTCCGGTGCCAGCGTGCCCGAGGACCTGGTGGACGACGTACTGGCGCTCCTCGCCGAGCACGGGTACGCCGATGTGGAAGAGATCACCACGGCACAGGAGCGGCTGACGTTCTCGCTGCCCCAGGAGCTCAAGCGGGACATGCGGGCGGCCCGCTCTTCGTGAGTTGGACCCGTCGCGGGCTTCAGGCGCGACGGTTCGACCTTGGCCGGGGTACACTTGCGCTGACGGTCGTGTCGCCACCTACGTTGTGTGTGCGACTGACCGATTCGGACCGCAGTTCGCGGTCGCGGCTCGTACCTGTGAAATCTCATTAACTGAGCTTCCTTGACGCGTGCCGAAACCCACGCCAGGAAGGCTCTGTTTTGACTTCGCCCAACCCTGCCCGCCGTCGCCGCCCCGCCACGTCCGGCTGGCCGGCTCCCCCGACCTCGGGCTTCCGGAGCGCGGGCGCGCCGCAGCGGGACAGCCAACCGCGCCCCCGCCGCCCGCACCTCGCAGCCCTCCCGCCATGATTACCGCCCTGCCCGCCCCGACAGTTCGGGACGCCGCAACACTTCCGCGTACGTTCGCCGACCTCGACCTGCCCAAGTCGTGGTGGATGCGCTGACGCGCAACGGTCTCACCGAACTCTTCCCGATCCAGGCGACCACCCTGCCGGACGGGCTCGACGGTCGCGACGTACTCGGCCGCGGTCGTACCGGCTCCGGCAAGACGCTCGCCTTCGGACTGGCCCTGGTCGCCCGCGCCGCGAAGTTCGGGCCGCCGCCCCCGGTCGCCCGACCGGTCTGGTGCTGGTACCCACCCGCGAACTCGCCCAGCAGGTCGCCGACGCGCTCACGCCGTACGCCCAGCGCTGACACCTGCGGTCGCCACCGTGGTGGGCGGGCTCTCCATCGAGCGGCAGACCGCCGCGCTGCGCCGTGGCGTCGACATCCTGGTCGCCACGCCCGGCCGGCTGGAGGACCTGATCGCCCGGCGCGCCTGCCAACCTCGCCGCGGTACGCTCGCGGTCCTCGACGAGGCCGACCAGATGGCCGACATGGGCTTCCTGCCGGTCGTCACGCGCATCATGGACCAGGTCGCGCCCGATGGGCAACGGCTGCTCTTCTCGGCCACGCTCGACGGCGACGTCGGCAAGCTGGTACACCGCTTCATGACCGATCCGGTACTGCACTCCGTCGACCCGCCCAGGCCACCATCGAGACGATGACGCACCACGCGCTGCACCTGGACGCCGACGACAAGCAGGCGATCACCGCCGAGATCGCGGCCGGTGACTCGAAGGTCATCATGTTCGTCCGCACCAAGCACGGCGCGGACCGACTCGCCAAGCAGCTTGCCCGGGTCGGCGTACGGGCGGCCGCCATGCACGGTGGCAAGAGCCAGAACGCGCGTACCCGTGCGCTCGATTGGCTGAAAGACGGCTCACTGGACGCGCTGATCGCGACGAACGTTGCGGCGCGCGGCATCCACATCGACGGTATCGACCTCGTGGTGAACGTCGACCCGCCGACCGAGGCCAAGGACTACCTGCACCGCGGTGGCCGTACCGCGCGCGCCGGCAACTCCGGCACCGTGGTCACGCTGGTGCTCCCGGAGCAGCGGGCCGAGGTGGCCACATGATGGCCTCCGTCGGCATCAAGCCGGAGACCAGCCGGGTACGCCCCGGCGACGCGCACCTGGTCCGGGTGACCGGCGCGCGCGCCCCGTCCGGCGAGCCGATGCTGCCACCCGCAGCACCGCAGTCCGAGTCCCGGCAAGGCACTTCCCGGCAGGGCGCCGCTCGGCAGGGCGCTGCCCGGCACGGTCAGACCGCTGGCCGGGGACAGGGCGCTGCCCGGCAGGGTCAGTCGACCCGGCAGGGTCAGGGCGCTTCCCGGCAGGCACAGCCGGCCGCGCAGCCGGCGTCCGGTGGCCGGGGAGCCGTACACCTCTCCGAGCGGGGTACCGGCTCGGCGTCCCGCCGGCCGCGCCGCTCCTTCCGCTAGTCGCTACCGCTTAGCCAGTTTCACCGCGTTCCCAGACGCCGGCCCGCACTTCGCGGGCCGGCGTCGACGTCTGTCGATCCGCCCCGTTGTCGGCCAGATCAGGGACCGGCTAGATCAGGGACCGGCTAGATCAGCGACTCCAGGGCAGCGGGCGCCCCGGCTCCCTCGCCAGCCGGGCCGAGCATGTCAGTGAGCCGGCGGGCCGGTGCGGTCTCCTCGGTCGGGCTCGCTCCGAGGATCCGGTCGAGGCGGAAACCTCTTGGCGCACGGCGCATCCGGCACCAGGCGATCAGGTACCACTGCCCCTGAGCGGTGAGCAGGCCGGCCGGCTCGACCTCCCGCCGGGTCGACTGGCCGTCCGCGCCCGCGTACTCCAGGCGCAGTACCCGTCCGCCGGTGATCGCCTCCTCCACGGCACCGCGCACAGCCGGATCCGTGCGCGAGGGCATCGCCACGATCTGCCGGGCCAGATCACGCGCGGCAACGGACGCCGGCCCGGAGAGAACTGCCGTCACCTTGTGCATCGCCGAGCGTGCACCGCCGGCGAACGGCGCCGCGTGCTCGGCCGCGGCGAGTGCTGCGGTGACCGCGAGCGCCTCGGCGGCCGTGAAGTTGACCGGAGGCAGAGTCATCGCCGGGTCGACGTACCACCCGCCGCCGCGACCGGACTCGCTGCGTACCGGTACTCCGGAAGCCATCAGCGCCTGGAGATCCCGCTGTACGGTGCGCTCGCTGACCTCGAGGTGCCGGGCGAGCGCCGGGACGGTACGCGCCCGTGGCGCCGCGGCGCGCAACTCTTCAACGAGTGCGTAGAGCCGGTCGGTACGCGTCATCCAGCCCCTCCATTTCCTCCGGTACCAAGGAATTCGGCCTGATGCCTGTGTTCCCGGGCGGTGACGGTCAGCGGGAACAGGGTGAAGCCGTGCATCGCGCCGGCCACCAGTTCGACCTGGACCGGCGCGCCGGCTGCCCGCCACCGCGCGGCGAGGAAGAGCGTGTCGTCCCGCAGCGGATCCTCGGTACCGACCACCATCCGCGCGGGCGGCAGTCCGGACAGGTCGGCATACAGCGGTGACAGCTCGGGGTCGCGGAGCTGGCTCTCGTCCCGGCCGGGGGCGTAGCTGGCATAGGTGGCGCGCAGGGAATCGGTGTTGGACAACAGTTTCCGCGATCCGAACGAGCGCTGGCTCGGCGTCATCGACAGGTCGTACGGGCCGAAGATGAGCTGTGCCGCCTGGAAAGCGTTGTGCAGCCCCAGATCGCGCAGGCGCAACAGGGTGGTGACGGACAGGTATGCCCCAGCCGATTCACCGCCGACGAGCAGCCGGCCGGTACCGAACTCGGTCTCCGCGTGCTCGACGAGCCAGCGTGCCGCGCGTAGGCAGTCCTCGATCGCGGCCGGATAGGGGTGCTCGGGTGCCAGCCGGTACTCCACACTCACCACGGCGAGCCTCGCCGCGCTGGCCAGCTCCCACAGCCGCGCGTCCTGCCCGTCGGCCGAGCCGAACATCCAGCCACCACCGTGGATGTGCAGGTAAACGCCGGTGACCTCGCGAGGAGTGAAGCAGCGCAGCAGGATCGGGCCGTCATCGGTTTCGATCGTGCGGTCGCGCCCCTCGGCCAGTCGGTCGGGCGGGGTGTCGCCGGCCAGTCTGTTGCGCCGCATGGCTTCCAGGGTTGCCGCGTCGAGTCCGGCAGCACGATCGGGCCGGCGCGCGGCGGTGGCCTCGAAGTCGGCGTTGAAGGCCAGCGTCTCGGCCAGGCAGTCGAGGCCGGTGGTCACCGTGCTGCCGCCGGTTGCCGTCGCCGTCGCTGCGTCGGTGAACGTGGCGCGGTGGGTATCCGTTGTCGTCATGAGACCCACCCTGCTGCCCCTTCCCGACACCGTACTGTCACCCTTTACTGCAGATCCTGCTCCTGGTGCGGTGGCTCGCCCGGCGGTAGCGCGCTGAACAGATCGTCGGCCAACTCGGGGGACTGCGGTTGCCGGGGGGCCAGCTCGACCTGGGGCGGCGGCTGCACCATCTCCTGCGAGATGCCCAGCTCGGCGAATTTGCGGGCGCTGACCAGTACCCGTGACTCCAGTGACCCGACCGCCTTGTTGTACGCCGTGACCGCACTCCCCAGCGACACCCCGACCCGGGCGAAGTGCCCGGCCATGGTGGAGAGCCGGGTATACAGCTCCCGCCCCAGCGTGTGTACGGCCACCGCGTTACGTGCCAACGCATCCTGCCGCCAGGCGTACGCGATGGTACGCAGCAGCGCCACCAGCGTGGCCGGGGTGGCGAGTACGACGTCGCGGGCGAACGCGTACTCCAGCAGCGATGCGTCGCGCTGCAGGGCGGCGTCCAGGAACGTGTCGGCCGGGATGAACAGCACCACGAACTCCGGGGTCTGCTCGAACGCCTCCCAGTAGGTCTTGGCGGCCAGCTGCTCCACGTGTGCCCGCAGGTGCTTGGCGTGCATGTCGAGGTGGTCGTCGCGGGTACGTTCGTCGCGCGCCTCCATCGCCGACAGGTATGCGTCGAAGGGTGCCTTGGAGTCGACCACCACCTGCCGGCCACCGGAGAGGCGTACCACCAGGTCGGGGCGGACGGTACGCCCGTCGGCCCGGGCGGTCACCTGCTCCTCGAAGTCGCAGTGCTCCAGCATGCCGGCCGCCTCGACGATCCGGCGCAGCTGGTGCTCGCCCCAGCGCCCGCGTACCTGTGGGGCGCGCAGTGCCGCCACCAGCTGGGCGGTCTCGCCGCGCAGGGCGTGCCCGAGCCCCTGCATGGTGCGTACCTCGGTGCGCAGTTCGGCGTAGGCGTCGACCCGGTCGGCCTCCAGCTCGGTGATCCGCCGCTCGTACCTGTTGATTGTCTCCTGCAACGGCCGCAACAGGTGCGCCAGGCTCTCGTGCTGATCGCGGTTGGCCTCGTGGGTGACCGCGCGCAGCGACTGGCTGAGCCGCTCCTCGCCCTCCCGGGTGGCGCGCAGGGTGGCGTCCAGCCGGGCGATGTCGCCGGCCGAGCGGGCCCGCGCGGCCAGCCACCCGAGGGCGACGCCGACCACGAGGGCGATGAGGACGAGCGCCACGGTCATGGTCCACATGGTGCGGCATGCGTATGACAGAACCGGGTACCTTGGGATCATGTGGTGGTCGCGCAAGCGTAGAGAGCAGGAGTTGGCCGACGCCCGCGAGGAGGCGCTGCGCTGGTACGAGCGGCTCGGCGGGCAGGTCATGAACCTGCCGGCCGGTGACGAGCCGGCCACCAAGCAGGCCCTGGTCGACGCGGGTGAGCGTTACAACGCGGCCGGTGGGCAGCTCGACCGGGCCACCACGGTGAAGCAGTTCGAGCTGGCCCGGGAGACCGCGCTGGAGGGCCTGGCCTACGTGCGCGCCGCGCGCACCACGATGGGCCTGGACCCGGGGCCGGAGCTGCCGGCGCTGGTCGGGCAGCGGCAGGCCGGGCAGATCCGCGAGGAGCGCGCGGTGCAGGTCCAGGGGCGCGAATACCGGGCATCGCCGCAGGCCGGCGCGGGTACGCCCTACTACTACCCGGGCGGCGCCTACGGCGGTCGGCCGGTCCCCGGCGGCTGGTACTCCGAGCCGTGGTGGAAGTCCGCGCTCTCCACCGGCGCTGGTGTGTTCGGCGGGATCCTGCTCTACGACGCGCTGTTCGACGGCTTCGGCGGCGGTGGCGGCTACGACAGCGGCTACGGCCAGGGTTACGACGCCGGCTACGACCAGGGCCAGGACCAGGGCTACGACCAGGGTTACGACCAAGGCCAAGACCAGGCCCAGGACGCCGGTTACGACGGTGGCGGTGGGTATGACGGCGGCGGCTATGACGGTGGCGACGGTGGTGGCTTCGACGGCGGCGGCGACTTCGGTGGAGGCGACTTCTAAACCGATCACAGCGCCGCCGTGATCTCGGTCGGTTATCCACAGGCGGAAACGCGATCGTTGCGCCATTTCCCGGGTACCGGCCAGAGTCATGCTCATGAATTTCGATGCGCTGACCACCATCCAGTACCAGGTCGTGCACCGTCACCAGCTACTCCGGGCCGGTGTCTCGGCCAGTGCCATCCAGCGCCGGCTGCGCTCGGGGGAGTGGCAGCGGCTGCTCCCGGCCGTCTATGCCCTGTTCTCCGATCCGCCCGACACCCGCCAACGACAGGTCGCCGCACTCCTCTACGCGGGCGCTGACGCGCAGCTCGGCGGAGTCACCGCGCTGGGACTGCACGGGCTGCGCCGGCTCGCCCCGGATGACCGGATCCACCTGCTCGTACCGCACCACCGGCAGGTCAGCTCGGCCGGCTTCGCGCTGCTGCACCGCACCAGCCGCGAGGTCGTCCCGGGCTACCTGCGGCGCCTGCCGTTCTCGCCGCTGCCCCGCGCGGTGGCCGACGCGGCGCGCTGGGGCGCCGACCCCGCCCAGCTCCGGGTGATCGTCGCCGAGGCGGTCGGGCGTGGCCTCACCACGGTCGCCACGCTCCGCGCGGAGCTGTCCGGGTCGCAGCGCAACGGCACCCGCGCGCTGCGGGCCGCGCTCGCCGAGTTGGCCGGCACCGCCAGCTTGGAGCCCGGCCAGCCGCCGGGCGCCGGCGACCTGCGCACCAGCCTGCTGCAGTCGCGGCTGCTGCCACGGATCGTCTGGAACCCACGGCTGCGCGGCGTCGACGGTCGGCCGTTGCCCGCGCCCGACGGCTGGATCCCCGATGCCGCACTCGGACTGGAGATCGACGGCTACGGCGGCGGCCCGGCGCCCGACGAGTGGGAGCACGCCGAGGCGCGCCGTGGCCTGCTAGCTGAATACGGTGCGCTGATCCTGCAGTTCCCGCCGTCCCGGCTGCGCCAGGATCCGACCGGGGTACGCCGCACCGTGGAGCGCGCCTACCTCCAGCGCCGGGGCTGTGGACTGCGCGCCCCGATCCGGGTGGCCTGAACCATGCGCGTCGGAGCCGTGCGGTCAGGAGCCGTGCGAGCCGGGTCAGGAGCCGTCGCGCAGGTCGGCCAGGCGCGTCGAGGTGAAGGAGATCTCCTCGAACGTGGCGGCGCAGCCGTCGCCCAGTGGCGCCTGCGCGGCGAAGCCGACCTGCACCGACTCGGTACCCAGGTCGAAGTGGCGGACGAACTTCCAGCGCTGACCGTCGGCGCTGGCGTGGAACGCGGTCGCCCGGCCCAGGCGCGCGATCCGCAGCCAGATCGTGGCGGAGTCGACCACGAAGCCGTTGGCGTCGTCGGAGCAGCGCCGGTTGACCACGGAGACGGCCATGTTCTCGCCGTCCGGGGAGTGCTCGAAGCAGAGCTTGGCCCAGCGCGTGTCATCGGCCCAGAGCAGCAGGACACCAGCGTCGTAGACCCCGGCGAAGTCCACGCTCACCTTGGCGGAGAACTGGAAGTCGCCCTCGGGTGGCAAGCCGGTCAGGCGCGGAGCGTTGAGCACCGTACCGTCGCCGCCCGGATCCACGAACAGGTCGGTACGGGCACCGGCGGTGATCCGCAGCCGCCCCGCACCGTCGGTGTCACAGCGCTCCGGGGCGGTGCCCCAGCGCAGCGGCATCGGCATGGCGGACAGCGAGATCTTCTGCTCCATCGGCAGATTCTCCGGCGCTGTCCCGGTTCTGTCGACCCGCCGGTTCCCGAGTTACACCAGGGAGTCGCGCCACTGGTGATGGAGGGTCGCATACCGGCCGCCGCCCTCGATCAGGCTCGCCGGCGTTCCGTCCTCGACCAGTCGACCGGCGTCCAGGACGAGCACCCGGTCGGCGATCTCCACAGTGGAGAGCCGGTGCGCGATGACGATGGCCGTACGCTCGGCCAGGATCGTCCGCAGCGCCCGCTGCACCAGTCGTTCACTGGGGATGTCCAGCGAACTGGTCGCCTCGTCGAGGATGAGCACCGCCGGGTCGGCCAGGAACGCGCGCGCGAAGGCCACCAGTTGGCGCTGGCCGGCAGAGAGTCGGCCACCGCGCTTGCGGACATCGGTGTCGTACCCCTCGGGCAGAGCGCGGATGAAAGTATCAGCGCCGATCGCCTCGGCTGCCGCCCGTACCTCCTCGTCGGTGGCACTGGGCTTGCCGAACCTGATGTTGTCGGCGACGGTACCCGAGAACAGGAAGTTCTCCTGGGTGACCATCACGATCGCGCGGCGCAGGTCGTCCTCGGAGAGTTGCCGCAGGTCGACTCCGTCGAGGCTGACCACTCCCGCGGTCGGATCGTAGAACCGGGCGACCAACTTGGCGATCGTCGTCTTGCCAGCTCCGGTCGCACCCACGACGGCGACCGTCTGGCCCGCCGGGATGGTCAGGTCGAAGGTCGGCAGCACCGGCCGGTCGGCCCGGTAACCGAAGCCCACCTCGGTGAAGGTGATCCGGCCCCGCGCACTCGCCAGCGGCGTCGGCTGACTCGGCTCAGGTACCCCGGGCCGCTCGTCGAGCACGCCCGACAGCTTCTCCAGCGCGGCCGTCGCCGACTGCAGCGAGTTGTAGAACTGCGCCAGCTCCTGCATCGGCTCGAAGAACTTGCGCAGGTAGAGCAGGAAGGCCGCGAGCACTCCGACATCGGTCTGCCCGTGCAGTACCCGCCAGCCGCCGTAGGTGAGCACCAGCCCGATCGTCACGTTGCCGATCAGCTTGATCCCGGGCGAGTAGAGCGCGATGAGCCGGAAGGCGTCCAGGTTGGCATCCCGGTAGTCCTTGTTGACGGCCTCCAGGATCTCCTGGTTGCGCGGCTCGCGGCGGAAGGCGTGCACCGCGCGTACCCCGCCCATCGACTCCACGAAGTGCACAATCACCAGCGCGACCGCCTCCCGGGTACGCCGGTAGGCGCGCGCCGAGGACTTCTGGAACCAGCGGGACAGCCACAGCAGGAACGGGAACGAGATCAGCGTGGCCAGGGCCAGCGGCAGGTCGAGGATGAGCAGCACCACGGCGACGCTCACCACGGAGAGTGCGGAGATCACCAGGTCGTCGATGCCGCCGTCGATCAACTCCGAGATGGCATCCATGTCGCTGGTCAGCCGGGCGATCATGCGGCCCGACGTGTATCGCTCGTGGAAGCCGATGGACAGCTTCTGGAAGTGCGCGAAGACCCGGCCGCGCAGCTGGAAGAGCATGGCCTGGCCGACCCGGCCGGAGAGCGTGACAAACCACATCTTGCCGGCAAACTCGGCGGCCGCCGCGACCGCGAAGCCGATCGCCACCTCGATGAGTACGTGCGCGTCACGAGGCGTGTGGAACAGCGGCGGGATGCCCTTGTCAATGCCGAGCTTGACCAGGTAGGGGCCGGCCATGCCAGCCGCCGTCTGGACCAGCAGCAGGCCGAGCATCACCCAGATCAGCTTGCGGTGCGGACGCATCAGGGAGGCCAGCAGTGCCCGTGAACCCGCCCGCAACCGGACTGTTGAGCCACCTTCTGCGGTGGTGCGCTCGGCGTCATCGTCGGTCGCCTGACCGCGCCACTGCCGTACGTCGATACTCACGCCGAGACCTCCTCGTCGGCAGCGGCGGCGGAGAGCACCGCGCGATAGTCGGGCACGGTGGCGAGCAGTTCGGAGTGGGTACCGACGGCGACCAGTTCGCCGTCCTGCAGCAGCGCCACCCGGTCGGCCAGGGCCACCGTCGACGGGCGGTGCACCACGATCAGCGCGGTCGTCCCGGCCAGCACCCGGCCGAGCGCCTCCTCGACCAGTGCCTCGGTATGTACGTCGAGCGCGGAGAGCGGGTCGTCCAGTACGAGCACCCGTGGCTTGCCCAGCACTGCTCTGGCGAGTGCGAGCCGCTGCCGCTGGCCACCGGAGAGGGACAGCCCCTGCTCGCCGACCCGGGTGTCCAGCCCCCACGGCAGGTCGAGGACGAAGTCGGCCTGGGCGACAGCGAGTGCCTCGGTGATGTCGGCGTCGGTGGCGTCCGGCCGGCCCAGGGTCAGGTTCTCCCGGACCGACATGGAGAAGAGCGTCGGCTCCTCGAACGCGACTCCGACGATCTTGCGGAGGCTGCTGAGCCGGTAGTCGCGGATGTCCCGACCGTCGAGGGTGATCCGCCCGCCGGTGACGTCGTAGAGCCGGGGAATCAGCGAAGCGAGGGTGGTCTTGCCGGAGCCGGTGATCCCGACCAGGGCCACCGTCTCGCCCGGGGCCATGTCCAGGTCGACTCCGCGCAGCACCTGCTGGGTCGCCGACGGGTACCCGAAGCTGACCCCTTCGAAGCGCACCCGGCCCTGAATGCCGGCCGGCTCGACGGTGAGGGCGTCCGGCCTGTCCACGATCGCCGGCTGCACGTCGAGCACTTCGTAGATCCGGTCGGCGGCCGTCGCCGCCTCCTGGCCGTTCGAGATGATCCAGCCCAGTGCGTCGATCGGCCAGACCAGCATGAGCTGGAGGGAGACGAAGGCAACCAGGCCACCGACCGTGATGTGCCCGGCGCCCACCGCGAACGCGCCGCCCACCAGCACGATCGCCAGTGTCAGGTTGGGGACCAGGTCGAACTCGGCCCAGGTGCGGCCGGTCATCCCGGCTTTGCGGACCGCCGTGGTCCGTACCCGCAGGGCGCCGGCCGAGAACTTGCCGGCCATGTACTGCGCCCGACCGAACGACTTGATCACTCGGATGCCCTGTGCCGACTCCTCCACCACGGTCGCCAGGTCACCCAGCTCGTCCTGCATCTGCCGGGAGGCGCTGAGGTACTGCCGGGTGAACGCGCGGCTGACCAGAAACAGTGGGATCGCGCTGACGACCACCACCAGGCCGAGTGGCCAGTAGAGGTGCAGCAGCAGGGCGGCCACCGTGACGTAGGTGCCGATGTTGACGATCAGGAAGATCAATCCGAAGGAGGTGAACCGCCGGATGATGCTGAGGTCGGTGGTCGCCCGGGAGAGCAGCTGGCCGGATTGCCACCCGTCGTGGAAGGCCACCGGCAGCCGCTGCAGGTGCGCGTAGAGGTCGTTGCGCATGGTGTACTCCATGCCCAGCGCCACTGCCGACTGGGTCCAGCGGCGGATCAGGATGAGTACCGCCTCGATCACGCCGAGCGCGAGCACCAGCGCGCCGAGCTCGACCAGGCCGGCGGAGTTCTTGTCGTGCACCGGCCCGTCGACTACGCGCTGCACCACCAGCGGTACGACGATGCCGGCGCCGGTCGCCAACAGCGCGGCGACCAGCATCCAGGTCATCTGACGGAGATATGGACGGACGTATGTTCGGATGCGCCACAGGCTGCGGATGGCGGCGGTCGGCACGACGGCTATGGGGGAGTCCGGCACGTTAAGAACGTAGCCTGGGGCTACGACGGTTCACGACCCAGTTTCTTCGTAGTGAAGCAGGTAACGCTTCACATCGAGGCCCCAGCGGTAACCACCGAGGGTCCCGTCGGTCCTGACAACACGGTGGCACGGTACGAACAGCGCGGCCGCGTTGCGCGCACATGCCTGGGCCGCTGCCCGGATCGCCGCCGGGCGTCCGGTGCGCTCGGCATACTGCGAGTAGGTGATGGGTACACCGGGCGTGACCTCGCGCAACACCTCCCACGCCGAGTTCAGGTACGCGCCGCCGCTGTGCTGTACCACCTCCACGCTGTCGATCGCGCAGAGATCTCCGTCGAAGTAAGCGGCGACCGCTTTGCTCGCCGGCCCGGCAACTTCGTCGAAGTCACCCCGCAGTCCCGGGTAGACCAGCTCCCACAACGCGTTCTCGTCATCTGTGAAACCGGACGCCAGCACCGCCTCGCCGCGCAGCAGCATGGTGAACGGGCCGGCCGGGGTGTCGATGGTTGTACTCATGAGTGCTGCCTCCAGAGTCGGAGCACGGCGTACGACCGCCAGGGTCGCCAGCGCCGTGCGTGTTCGTCGAGTTGGGTCGGGTCATCCGGGAGTCCGAGCGCGGCTGCGCCCCGGCGTACCCCCAGATCGGTGGGGAGAAAGACATCCGGGTCACTGAGCGCCCGCATGATGATCAGGTTGGCTGTCCACGGCCCGATACCGGGCAGCGCCAGCAGCGCCGCCTCCGTCTCGGTACGGTCGGCGCCGCCGTCGAGCAGCAGCCCGCCGCTGGCCACCGCCTCGGCGACGGCGCGCACCGTGCGCCGCCGGCTGGCCGGCATGCCCAGCGCCGAGTCCGGCGCCGCAGCCACCTCGGCCGCGCTCGGAAACCCTCGCAACGCCGGCACGTCGGCGCTGGCGTCGGGCTCCGCCGAAGCGGTCGCGGCAGCAGAGTCGGTCGCGGCAGCAGAGTCGGTCGCGGAAGCGGAGTCGGTCGCGGAAGCGGAGTCGGTCGCGGAGCGGAGTCGGTCGCGGCAGCGGAGTCGGCCGGGGAGAGGGCGGCGACCAAGCGGCTGAGCGTTGCCCGGGCGCCGGCGACGGATACCTGCTGGCCGATCACCGCGCGCATGGCTAGTTCGAAGCCGTCGACCGTACGCGGCACCCGGATTCCGGGCTCCTTGCGTACCGTCTCGGCCAGCGCAGGATCCGTTGCCAACCGGCTGTCCACCGACTCGGGGTCGGCGTCCAGGTCCAGTAGCCGCCGGCAGCGCGCCACCGCTGGAGCGAGGTCACGCAGGTCGGCAAGGGTCAGCGCCGCCTCGACGTACCCGGGCAGCGGGCGCAGCCGGACCGTACCCGCGCCGTGCGGGAGGGCCAGACCACGGGCATACCAGTCCGGCCCGACCTCCTCCACGCCGGCGATCGCGCGTACCCGCAGGAAGTCCAGCAGCGCCGGGATGTGCAGTGGCTCGCGGTACGGCAGGCGCACGGTCACCGTCCCGGGCACGCCATGAGCGGCGTGCGCTGCCCCCGCCGTGCGCAGCTGCGAGGGCGCGGCGGCGAACACCTCCCGCACCGTGTCGTTGAACTGCCGTACCGATCCGAAGCCGGCGGCGAAGGCGATCTCGGCCAGCCCCAGGTCCGTGGTTTCGATGAGGATCCGCGCGGTCTGCGCCCGTTGTGCCCGCGCGAGTGCCAGCGGACCGGCGCCGAGTTCAGCGGTGACCATCCGGTTGAGATGCCGCGTCGTATACCCCAGCCGCGCGGCGAGCGCCGGTACGCCCTCCCGGTCCACCACTCCGTCGCCGATCAGCCGAACGGCCCGGGCAACCACGTCGGCGCGTACGTCCCAGTCCGGCGAGCCGGGTGCGGCGTCCGGACGGCACCGTTTGCACGCCCGGAACCCGCCGCGCTGGGCCGCCGCCGCGGTCGGGTAGAAGCGCACGTTGCTGCGCTTCGGGGTGACGGCCGGGCAGGACGGCCGGCAGTAGATACCGGTCGAGGTGACCGCCGTGACGAACCACCCGTCGAAGCGGGCGTCGCGGCTGTCCGCTGCCCGGTAACAGCGCTCGAAGTCGAGGTGGTAGCTGGTCATGTACCGATCGTGCCCCGAGATCCGGCCCACCGCTCGCGGGTTTCGGACACGAGCGTGTGGCTTCTGCCCGGAGTCCGCCGGCAAGCGGAGGGCCGGGCGCCGCGGTCAGGGCAGGCGGGAGACCAGGACGAATTCGTTGTACGCGAAGTGCCGCCCGGCGCCACGCGGGAACGGGAAGGAGTACTCCCGTACCGGCTCCAGCCCGAGATCTGTCGCGAGCCGGCGCAGCTGCGCGAAGTCGCTCCAGGTCACGTGCGTGGGGTCGCTGGCGTACCCCTTTTCCTGCGGCGTGATGAACACGATCGGTGCGCCGGCCTGCACATACTTCAGGTACCCGCCGAGGATGTCCCGGGCCTGCGCCGGCTCCAGATGCTCGATCAGGTGCGCGGCCAGCAGCGAGTCGAAGGCACCCGCGTCGGCGAACTGGGAGGAGTGGAAGTCGTCCACCGTGAAGGCCAGCAGCCCCTTGGCTCGGGCCGCCGCGACCGCGGTCGGGTTGTGATCCACCCCGACACCGTGGCCGTCCAGGTGGGCGAGGTTGCGGCCGATGCCGCACCCGACATCGAGCGTCCAGCCCAGCCGCAGCCGGCGAACATTCCACCGGTACGGGGCCTGCACGCTGAGCAGCCGTTTCCAGCGTGCCCCGCTCAGCCGCTGCAGGCGCTCGGCGTACTCGCGGGACTCGGTGGTCGTGGGGAGGGTGCGACGGCTTCCGATCACGACAGGTCCAACGAGCCGCCCCCGCCCGAGTGGCGTGCCAACCGGGTGTCGTACCAACCGGCAGGTGGGCGGTCAGCCGGCCAGCCACTCCAGGAGCAGTGGGTTGACCGCGGCCGGATCCTCCAGGGTCGGCAGGTGACCAGCCCAGGGCAGCGCCAGCCGGGTGGCGCCCGGGATAGCGCGAGCCAGATAGTCGGCGGTCAATTGGAAGTAGTCGACATCGTGGTCGCCCGAGACAACGACGGTCCGCGCGGTGACGGCAGACAGGTCGAAGTCGGAGTTACGGACGAAGTCCGAGTCGCGGGACTGCGCGGCGTCCTCGGCGGCGATCTGGATATCGAACGTGAGCCGCTGCATGGCGGTAACCGCGGCCCGGGTCTCGGCGGACGCCCGCGGGCCGAGGAACGTGTCGACGTTCAGCGCCACCGCGCCCGCGACATCGCCTGCCTCGAGAAGCTCGTCCTCGCGGGTTCCGAACGCCGTGATCGCCTCGGTCGCCGGGAAGAGCCGGGTGGCGGCGCAGATCAGGACAAGGGACGAGACCCGGTCGGGCCAGCGCGCGGCGACCTCCTGCGCGACCCGGCCGCCGTAGGAAGAGCCAACCAAGATGGTGGTACCGATGCCAAGGGTGTCAAGCAGATCCCGTACGTCGTCGGCCGCATTGAACGGTCCGGTCGGCGCCGGTGTCTCGCCGTGGCCACGGAAGTCGCAGCGCACCGCCCGGTAGCCCGCCTCGGCCAGCAGACTCCACTGTGGATCCCACATCCGCCGGTCGCACACGGACGAGTGCAGCAGTAGGACAGCCGGCCCGGACCCGGCGATGTCATAGGCAAGACCCATCCGCCGACACTAGCCGCTCGGTTCAGGGGACGCGGCCACGAACGAGTGGGTTCAAGATCGCGCGAAGGCAAGTAGGGCGTCGTAGGTGAAGTGTCGGTCGGCTTCCCGCAGGGCATGGAGGTAGCGGCTCCGCGCGGCTGAGGCGTCGGTGAGATGACCGCCGCTGCCCCAGCTGAATCGCGGCTGTCCCAGAGCCACCACGACCAGGTCTGCGGCCAACCGGGCATGCCGGCCGTTCCCGTTCGGGAAGGGATGCAGCGCCACCAGGCGATGGTGGTAGCGGACGGCGACCTCGTCTGCCGGCCAGGTGAGCCGCGATGGGTCCGCAGTCTGGGCCAGCACGTCTTGCAGCAGGCTCTCCAGTTCGGTGGGGATCCGGTAAGCGGCTACGCCGATGTTCGTCTCGCCGGCGCGGAAGGTCCCGGCCCAGCTCCAGACGTCGCCGAACATCCGTCTGTGCAGCCCTTTGGTCGCCGGCTGCGTCAGCAGTGAGGGTAGTGCGCGGCGCTGGGCGAATGCCCAGTTGATCGCCGCGCCGATGTTGTCTGCCTCGGCCGCGTTGAGTTCGTGCCGGAAGGTGATGTCCGACCTCCGCAGGCCACGTTGGTCGTCGTGATCGAGCGGCGTGGCGCCCTCCGGCCCGGCGAAGAGGTCGGTCACCGATCCTCACTCCAGAGCCGACCCGACTCCAGTACGAGTTCCACCTGATCGTCGATGCGGCGCCGGTCGAGTGGGACGGCCTGGTCCTCCAGCGCCATCGTGGTCGCCACCTGCGCGAGTTGGCGACGGGCGAGCTGCTCGGCACGCTTGTGCCGGGTCTGCTCCAGGCCGGAGTTTGGAATGAACGCGTATACGAGAGTGCAATCGAGCGCGGCCGCAGCCCGACGTAGCGTCTCGAGCCGGGCCGTACCGTCGCGCTCACTGCGTTCCAGTGCGCTGACCGCAGGTCCCGTCACGTTCATCCGGCGGCCGAGATCTGCCGCGGACATGCCGAGCGCGTCGCGGATCGCCCGTATCCAGCCGCTCCGGGGCGGCGTGTACCGCTCCGCGGCCCCGAAGTCGGAGAGGCGAACGTCGAGCGAGGCTCTCGCCTTGCGTGCTGCGGGACGCGCAACCATAAGCCAACTCCTGCTAAACCGACCAGCAATCGATCACTGCACCTTATGCGCAGTGGATCGTATCGTAAAGTATAGTTTATGGACGAGAGCCGTGAGGATCGATGTGCCCAGCGGCTGCGCCCGGCCGTCCGGCCCCAGGGTGCAGCATCGGTAAGCTGCTGACGTGTCTTTGACAATCGGGATCGTCGGCCTGCCCAACGTCGGCAAGAGCACCTTGTTCAACGCGCTGACCAAGAACAACGTGCTGGCGGCGAATTACCCGTTCGCCACCATCGAGCCCAATGTGGGCGTGGTCGGGCTACCCGATGGCCGGCTGGACAAGCTGGCGGAGCTGTACGACTCGGCCAAGGTGGTACCGGCGCCGGTCTCGTTCGTCGACATTGCCGGGCTGGTACGCGGGGCATCCAAGGGACAGGGCCGGGGCAACGCGTTCCTCGCAAACATCCGGGAAGCGTCGGCGATCTGCCAGGTGGTACGCGCCTTCTCCGACCCCAACGTGGTGCACGTGGACGGCAAGGTGTCGCCGCGCGACGACATCGAGACGATCAACACCGAACTGCTCCTGGCCGACCTGCAGACGCTCGAGAAGGCGCTGCCCCGGCTGGAGAAGGAGGCCAAGCTCAAGAAGGAGCGGGCCGGCATGCTCGCCGCCGCGTCCGCGGCCGCCAAACTGCTCGACACCGGAGTCACTCTGTACGCCGGCGCGGCGAAGGCGGGCATCGAAGTCGACGAGCTGCGCGACCTACACCTGTTGACTGCCAAGCCTTTCCTGTACGTCTTCAACGTCGACGAGGAGGAGCTGGCCAACGAGGCGTTCCTCGAGGAGCTACGCGCCCTGGTGGCGCCGGCTGACGCGGTGTTCATGGACGCCAAGATCGAGTCGGAGCTGATCGACCTGCCCGAGGATGAAGCGCGCGAACTGCTCGCCTCGATCGGTCAACCCGAACCTGGCCTGTACCAACTGATCCGGGTTGGCTTTGGCACGCTCGGCCTGCAGACGTACCTGACGGCCGGCCCCAAGGAATCCCGGGCCTGGACCATCCCGATCGGCGCGACCGCCCCCGAAGCCGCCGGCGTGATCCACTCCGACTTCCAGCGCGGCTTTATCAAGGCCGAGATCGTCTCGTACGACGACCTGATGGCCGCCGGTTCGATGTCCGCCGCCAAGGCGGCTGGCAAGGTGCGCATCGAAGGCAAGGAGTACGTCATGCAGGACGGCGACATCGTCGACTTCAGATTTAATGTCTGAGCGGGTCGCTCTCCACCGGCTACAGTCCGCGCATGGCCGAGATCTACGTGAGTACCGACATCGAGGCGGACGGACCGATTCCAGGTCGGTACTCGATGCTGAGCTTCGCCTCCGCCGCGTTCGACGCCGACGGGACGATGCTCGGTACCTACACCTCTAACCTCGCGACACTTCCTGACGCGATCACGGATCCGGACACGATGGCCTGGTGGGAACAGAACCCGGAGGCGTGGCAGGCGTGCCGATCCGAGCCGCGCGATCCGGCCGAGGCGCTGAACGGGTACCGCACCTGGCTCGAAGCGCTCCCCGGCAAGCCGGTGTTCGTGGGCTACCCGGCCGCGTACGACTTCATGTTCGTCTACTGGTACCTGATCCGGTTCACCGGCGGCAGCCCGTTCTCGCACTCCGCGCTCGACCTGAAGACCTTTGCGATGGCGGTACTCGGCACCGAGTTCCGCGGTACGACCAAGCGCTCCATGCCGCGTGCCTGGTTCGGCCCGGCTCGGCACACGCACGTAGCCCTGGATGACGCGATCGAGCAGGGCGAGCTGTGGCTCGGGATGCTACGAGCGGCCCGCACCAGGGCGTCGCTGGAGTCATGACCACGCGGCAGGAAGACGGGTGGTAGCTTGCAGTCGAACGTGACGCCGTCCGAGGAGGTGAGACCCATGAACGCTGTATCGATGTGGGTGCTCCCTCTTGCCGTCACGGTCGGGCGATTGACGTAGGTATCGCCGGGAGCGCCTCGACAACCAGGCACTCCTGAAAGGCGACACCCATGGTTCACAAAATTGCTCTGGTTCTCGGTGGTGGCGGTGCTGCCGGCCAAGCGTGGCAGATCGGCATCATCGCCGGCCTGGCCGAAGCTGGTCTCGATCTGACAGAAGCCGATCTGGTGATCGGCACCTCGTCCGGTTCCACGACGGCAGCGCAGGTGCGCAGCGGTAGGACAGCGGCCGAATTGTTGGCCTCGGTACTGTCCCCGCCGGTCCGGCCGGTCGGACAGAATCGGGAACAACCGCCGTCCCCGCCGGTCGGACAGAACCGGGAACAGCCGGCGTCCCCGCCGATGGCCACGGTGTTCGAGCGGATGCGCGAGATCGGCGCGGCCGCCACCTCCGCAGCCGATCTCCAGCGTGCGATGGGCGCGTTCGGGCTGGAGCGCGACTCCACATTCGGACCTGCGGTGACGGAACAGCGGCGCGCATTGGTCGCCGCCCGATTGCCCAGCGCGGAATGGCCGGCACCGGCCGATGATCGTGGTGGCCGTCAACGCGCACACCGGCGAGTTGGCTGCGTTCGACCGCGATTCCGGCGTCGAGCTGGTGGACGCGGTCACCGCGAGCACTGCGCTGCCCGGTGCGGGCCCCACGTACAGCATCAACGGCACCCGCTACATCAACGGTGGCGTGCGCTCCGCCGAGAACGCCGACCTTGCCTCGGGGTACGCCAACGTCGTGGTGCTCTCGCCGTTCGGCGGGCGGAGCGGGCCACTACCGGAAGGCCAGTTCGAGGGCCTGCGCAGATTCCCGGGCGCAGACCTGGCAAGCCAGGTCGAGGCGCTGCGCGAGCAGGGCAGCCACGTCGAGGTGATCACACCGGACGCCGACTCCGAAGCTGCCATGGGTACAAACCAGATGGACCCGGCGACCCGCGCCCCCGCCGCCCGTGCCGGTTTCACCCAAGGCAAGCGGGAAGCGACCCGCGTGACGCTCGTCTGACGATTGCACGCCGTCTACCTGGTCTGACGTGCGAGGTCGCGGCGGCCGGCTTGCCAGCCGGACGCCGCGACCGAAAATGCAGTCAGTCGAGGGCGAGGATGCGGAGCAGCTTCTTCAGATTGGCTTCCAGGTCGGCGGCCGAGTCGATGACGGTACGGTTCGCTGGCCACGGGCGGTAACTCCGACCGGCCTTCTGGACGTCCGCCCAGCTGACGAGGGGCACGGCCGGCTGGCCAGGCGTAGGCCCGGACTGCTCCGCCGCGCGCTTCTCGATGCGCTGCCGGTGCAGTTCGGCGTCGGAGCACACCACCTCGATGATCCGCAGTGGGCAGTCGTACCCCCGGGCCAGCCGCTCCCAGATCTCCCGTGCGTGCGGCGCGGCGTTGACCGCGTCGGCGATCACCGGGTGCCCGAGCCGGAGCTGTTGCTCCGCAACGGCTGCGGCCACCGCGTACGACGCGATGCCTACGCCTGTCGTGTGTGGCAGGCCGGCGCGCCACAGCGCCAACTCGACCGGATCGACCGAGACCAACGCGGCGGGCAGCGCGACTCCGAGCGCCTCGGCGAGCACCGTCTTGCCGGAGCCGGGCAGCCCGGTCATGACGATGAGCATGAATCTGAGCTTAGGTGGCCGCCACCGTGACCGGGTGCCCGTCGACGGCGGCGGGCGGCTCCGGCAGCGCGGCCGACAGCATGGTTGCCAGCCACTGGCGGTACCGGGCGGGGGGCCAGCGCCGGGCGTGCACGAGCTGGGCGTACAGGGTGGGGGAGGTGAGGACCCAGGCCGCGTCGGTGGCGTGCGGTACCGACTCCACGGCCAGGTGACCTTCGTCGGCTAGGTGGCGGACGAAGGCGCCGACGCCGGTCAGCCGTTCGTCGTCGGCGGTCGCGCGGATCTCGGCCAGCTCCTGGTCGGCCTCGGCGAGCACCGCGAGCAGCCCACCGAGGCGCTCCATCAGATCGGTGACGAAACCCGAATACAGATCGATCTTCGGGTACCGCCCCGGCGTGCCCCGGATCGTGCGGATGACTGGGCGTTGGCCGACGGGTACCTCGTCATCGTCTCCGGCGAGCGTGACGTCGTAGACCGCCTTCATGAGGCGTGGTTTGGTGCCGAAGGTCTTGTAGATCGTCTCGGCCGACACGTCCGCCCGCTGCGCGACGCCCTTGACCGTGGTGGCCCGGTACCCGTCGCACAGCAGCAGGTCCCGCGCGGCGTCCAGGATCGCGAGCCGGGTACTCCCCGGCCACGGCGACCCGGTCATCGGCGTACGCCGAGCTGTCGACGCGGCACGGGCGGCCGGCGTCGGCTGAGCCCGGCGGAGTGGCCGGCCGCACCACGAGGTACGGCCGGCCCCCGCCAGCTACGAGTTGCTGAACTTCTCCCAGTCGCCGATGTCCGTTCGGTTGGCGATGAGTGGTGAGTTGCCGGCGTTCTCGGCTGTCACGTACTTCCCGTTGGCGTGTGCCAGCAGGCTGAACGTGCCGTCCGGGTTCCACAGCAGGGTGAACTTCTCCCAGTCACCGATTGATGGCCGGTTGGCGATGAGTGCGTTTTTGCCAGCGTTCTCGGCGGTGACGAAGCGGTTGTCCGCGTGCGACAACAGCGCCACATACCCGTCGCCGGCATCGATCACGTCGAAGGACTCCCATAGCCCAGCCGTCGAGCGGCTGGCGATCAGCGGCTTCGCCCCTGCCGCCTCGGCAGTAACCACGTGGCCGTTCGCCTTCGCCCGAAGCTCGGTGACAGGGGTGGTCAGATCGGTCAGGTAGAACTTCTCCCAGGGGCCGACCTCGCTGCGGTCGGCTGTCATCGGCTGGGTACCGTTGTTGCTGCTGAGGTAGCGGTTGGTCGCGGACAAACGCAAAAGGAACTGTCCGGCGCCATCAGGTGCCAGCTCGAATTGCGTTGCCGTGGCGATGGTCTGGGCGTCGGCGATGAGCTGGCTGCCCCGGGTCCCGTCGACCCGGATGTAGGCCGAGTTGGCGTGCGAGCGGAGCACGACCTCGTAATAGCCGAGGGGTATGACGTCGAAGGTTTCCCACTGCCCGATCTGGGTCCGGTTGGCCACCAGCGGGGATGCGCCCGCGTTCTCCGCGGTGACGTAGTGCAAGTTGCTCGCGAGCAGCGCTACGGTCTGCACAGCGATCTCTACGGTGACCGGCGCGCTGGCCTGACTTGTCTGCCCAAGCCCGTCTGTGACCGTCAGTTTGACCGTGTACGTGCCGGCGGTCGCATAGACGTGCGTGGCCTTTGGCGTCGACTGGGTGAGCACCGTACCGTCGCCGAAGTTGAATGAGTAGGTGACGATGGCGGCGAAACCACCGGCCGAGGCGCTGGCATCGGCGGACACCGTGGCAACCCCGCTGCTGGGGAAGCTGGCGGCGGTCAGGTGCGCGGCGGGGCCCGTGATGGTCGGGACCGTGGTGAGTACAACGTCGTAAGGTCCGGCGCCGGTGTTGATGTCCGAGCCGGCGCCGAGCAGCGTGTCGGTGGCGGTGTCGATCGCCGACAGCCGGGCCGCACCCAGCCGGGCGACCAGCACCTGGCTGCCATCCGCGCTGACCGTGAGGCCGGCCGGAGAATCCCCGATTGTGATGGGGGCCATCAACGCGCCGGTGGTCGTGTTGAAGACCTGAACCTCCTGGTCAACGGTCAGGTAGACGCGTTTGCCATCCGGCGTGATCACCTCGTCCGTCACCCAGTTACCGAGGTCGAGCGTGCTCAGCACCGTACGGGCGGTGAGGTCGAGTACCGCCATCTTGCCGTAGCCGGTCGCCACGTACGCGCGACCACCGTCCGGGCTGACCGTGATAAGGAACGGCTGGGCAGGTGTGGCGATCGTGGCGGTGACCGTGTCGTTTGTGGTGTCGAGGACCGTGATCGAGCCGGAGCCGTCGACGGGGGTTGCCGCGTCGGTGTTGGTCACGTAGAGGTAGCGACCGTCGGGTGAGAATGCGGCCCGGTACGGGTTGGGGATATTGGTGATCGTTGCGGTGATTGTGTTGGTGGTGGTGTCCAGCACGCTGACAGAGTTGCCGGTCCAGTTGCCGAGGTAGATCTTGCGGCCGTCCGGCGACATGGTCATTCCCTCCAGGTCCCCAGCGAGCGCGATTGTCTTGGCGACCCGGCTGGTCGAGGTATCGACGATGGCGAGCGTCGTGCTGGACGCGGCGTACACGAACTTCCCATCCGGGCGGGCCAGGATATTTGTCGCGTACGGGGTGCCGGGAACTTGTGTGATCGTGTGGCTCTGTAGATCGATCGCCTCTAGGCCCGAGGCCAGCACATAGGCGACGGGCCGGGGAGTCGTCGGCGCAGCCACTGCCGACGCCGCGGGTACCACGGCGAATGCCAGCCCGGCAAGGAGTGTGGCTACGGCGCCAGCGGTCGGAGGGGTGCGCATGTGCATCCTTTATTGGAGCGAAACGGTTGAGCACAACGGGTGGTATCAGAAGATAGATCAAGTGCGGGTTATGCCGTGACGATCGCACCGGGTCACGAGGTCGGGTTGAACTCTTCCCAGGTACCGATGGTGCTGCGGTTGGCGATCAGTGCTTGGCTACCGGCCGACTCCGCGGTGACGTACTTGCCGTTGGCGTGCGCCAGCAGGCTGGTACTTCCGTCGGCGTTGTGCAGCAGGGTGAACTTCTCCCAGTCACCGATGGTCGACCGGTTGGCGATGAGCGGCTGGGTACCGGCCGACTCGGCGGTGACGAAGCGCCCGTCGGCCTCGGAGTACCAGGCGAGGTAGCCGTCTCCCGCGTCGATCGCGTCGAACGTCTCCCAGAGACCCGGGCTGGTGCGGTTGGCGATCAGCGGCTTGGCACCGGCGCTCTCCGCCGTGACCCACTTGCCGTTGGCGCCGGCCCGGAAGTTGCCGGTCACGCCGGCGACGGTCTGGTGAAACTGCTCCCAGGGTCCGATGACGGAGCGGTTGTACGACAACGGAGCGGTGCCGTTGTTGTCGCTGACGTACCCGCCGGTCTGCTTTTCCTGCAAGGCGAATGCCCCGTTGGCGCCGTGAACCACGTGGAAGATCAGTGCGCCGGCAAGGTTGGGCTGGTTGGCGATGATGACGTCAGTGCCGACGTTCGGGTCTCCTCCGACGTACTCGCCGTTGGCCAGGGAGAACAGCGCGACGTCGTCAGCGTCGAGCCCGACCAGGTCGAAGGTCTCCCACGCGCCCCTCACAGTGCGGTTGGCGATCAACGGCTGGTTGCCCGCGCTCTCCGCGGTCACGTACCGCCCGTCGGCGGCGAGCAGGCTGGTCCTGGCCTGTACCAGTGCAATGGTCACCGAGCCGGTGGCCGTACTGGTCCGGCCGAGCACGTCGGTGACCGTGACCGTCACCGTGTACACCCCACCGACCGTGTACGTGTGCTCGGCAGGACCGGTTGACTGCTGGACAACCGTGCCGTCGCCGAAGTCGAAGCGGAAGGACGTGAACGCGAAGCCGGTCGAGGCACTCGCGTCCACCTGTACCGTGCCGTCAGTGCCGGTCACGGGCGCCACGAAGAGGCGTGCGGTCGGCTGAACGAACTCCGGGACGGTCAGCAGCACGACCGAGGACGCGTCATTTACCGTGATGACCTTGTCCTTGACCTTGTTGGTGGCGGTGTCGATGACCGCGACGAAGTCGTTGTTGGGCGCCGGTACGTAGAGCGTGCTGCCATCGGCGGACAGGGCCAGTTGGCCGGTCACCCCGCTCTCCTGGATGGTGGCGTCGACGTTGCCGGTCGCGGTATCGAGGACGACCACCTCGTTGGACGTGTTGACGTAGAGCCGGTGCCCGTCGGGGGAGATCGCCAGTCCGGTGCCGGGTTGACTGAGTGTTGCGAGTTGGCTCAACGTGTTGGTCGTCGTGTCGATGCCGTAGACGGCAGTGGTCGACCCGGCGAGGTACACGTGGCCGCCGTCCCCGCTGATCGCCATCCGAGTGGCGGTGGTGGGCACCGTGATGGTCGCTGATACGGCGCCGGTGGCCGTGTCCACGACCGACACCGTTCGAACGGCTCCCACCTGGAAGACGTACAGCCGCTGCCCGTCGGGGGAGATCACGGCCGCAGCTGCCCCGGCGAAGCCGGTGAAGGTACTGGTCACGGTATTCGTCGAGGTGTCGATGACGGAGATCGAGGCGCCCGTCCCGTTCTCTACGTAGGCATGCAGGCCATCCGGAGCCATCTGGATGGCCTGGGGACCGGCGCCCACCCGGATGTTGGTGGTTGGCTGGCTCGCGGTGGCGTCGATGACCGTCACGACCCCGGTAGTGCGGAGTGCGTAGACGCGGCGACCGTCAGGAGCGGCAACCGTCTGGTTCACGCCGGCGACACTGAGAATCTGGTGACGCGTGTTGGTGAGCAGGTCCACGGCCACCAGGGCGCCGTCGCTGTTGACGTAGGCCACCTGGCGCGGGGCATCAGCAGCGGCTGCGGGGCTGGCGGAGATCGCGACTAGGGCGAGCCCGGCGGTGAGGACCACGGCTGCGGCGCCCGCGGGGAGGAGTTTGCGCACGTTCGTCCTTCAGGGGTGACGGGACGATCGTGTGGACGACGCCCCCGCGTTGTCGATCAACGCCGGAAGTATGCGCCGCCGGGCAGCCGCGGGCAACGGCCGTCCGGCCGGTATCGATCGACCGTCCGGCATGGAGCGTGGAGGCCTACCGGATCGCGGTGACCTGGTCGAAAGCGTCCTCGATGCGTGCGGCGACCGTCACTTCACCCGCAGTGAGTGCGCCGCCGCGTGCCGCGACGCCACCGGCCGAGCAGACAGCCACCGGGCTCAGCGGGGAGCCGGCGGTTCAGCGGGCGGCCGGTAGGCGCCGGTCGAGCCAGGCGAACACGCCTAACAGGGCGACGCCGAACAGGACCAGTCCGGTGGCGATCAGCGTCGCCAGCGGGTAACCGATCGCGCCGGCGTCCAGGAAGGGGTACGGGCACCAGTGGCTGACCGCCTGGTTGCCGAAGGTGAACACCAGCCAGGCCAGTGGCCAGGCCAGGGCCCAGCCGACCGTGGACGGGTCGATACGCGGGCGCGGCCCGAAGAGCAGCCAGCCCACCACCGTGAGTACCGGGCATACGTAGTGCAGCCCGGCGTCGGCGAACCGGTCGGCCCCGATGGTCTGTACCCGTGGCGCCAGTACCAGGTCGAAGACCAGCGCGGTCACCACGATGCCGAGCAGCCCGTCGAGCCGGACGACCCGCCAGAGTCGACCGTCCGGTGCGGGGCGCAGCGCGAGGGTGACCGCGCCGACCAGGACGATGAGGTTGCTCTGGATGGTGAAGTAGGTACACATCCTGGCTACCCGGGCGAGTGGCGTGTGCGGCTGTGGCGGAGCGGTGGTGTTCACGTCGCCGCCGTTGCGGATCACCAGTACGGCCTGCAGTACCAGCGCCGCCAGTACCAGTGCGGCCAGCGCCCCGTGCCACACGCGGCCGGCCGTACGGGTGGCGCTGGCGGACGGTGCGCGTACCTGACCGGCGAGCATTCCCCGATCCCAGCAGCCCAGCTCCGGACGCGCGGGAAAACGCTGCGGCACAACCGGATGGGGTGACGCACCCGGCAGAGCGAAGTGCGGAGGGCGGCGGGATCAGCAGGGAGCGGTGACCGAGCGGAAGGCGTCCTCGATGCGGGCGGCGAGCGTGACTTCGCCGGCGGTGAGTACGCCGCCGGCCGCGAAGCTCACCATCACCTGGGTGTACCCGTCGAGCCGGCGGATGCTCGGGAACAGTTGGAGTGACTCGGCCACTACCCGGATGCGTTCGGCGAGCGCGACGTGCTGCGCGTCGTCGAGTTGGAACACCCGCTTGATCTGCCGATCGTCACGGCTCCACGCGGCCAGGATCGTCATGGCATCGGTCAGGTAATCTGTCCGGGAGTCGTCCCGCCACGGGACACGCATTGGCCCACCTCCAGGCGTCGTTGCCGGCTTGTGGCCGTTCCGTCACCGAACCGTTGTCGTCGGTGCCTCCAGTGTTGTCGTCCACCCACGCTGTGTCCACGGCCACTTTTTGCGCTTAGGGTGACCTTCGGGGCACCAGTGGACACCTCTCTAGTGGAATCTGGCAGGGTGGGTCCCCGTGCACAGTGATCGCGGCGTACCACGCGTCATCGTCGGGGCAGCCATCATCCGGAGCGGACAGGTACTCGCCGGCGCCCGCGCCGAGCCACCGGAAATGGCCGGGCGGTGGGAGTTTCCGGGTGGCAAGGTCGAGCCGGGGGAGTCCGAGGTCGAGGCGTTGATCCGGGAGTGCGATGAGGAGCTGGGGGTACTGGTCACGGTCGGCGCACGGGTCGGCGGGGACGTACCCCTCGGCCACGGCTGGGCCATCCTGCGGGTGTACGCGGCCGAACTGGTCGGCGACGCGCTGCCGCGCCAGCTCGAACACGCCGAGCTGCGCTGGCTCGGCGCCGACGCACTGGACACAGTCGACTGGCTGCCGGCTGACGCGCCGATCGTCGCCGCCCTGCGCCCGCTCCTCAAAGAGAACTCGGGTGAGCCGGGCGACGGTGGGGTAAGGAGTGGACGTGACTGAGCTGACGTACCCCGAAGTCGGGGCCACCAGGGATCGGGACCTGCCCGGCGGGTACCGGCGGATTGTCGCCCGTGCCCGGATCGGCCGTGGGCCGCGCGTCTTCGCCGCGGCGGTCGACGGGCTGCGCGGCTTCGACATGCAGCGCCGCGCCGGCCTGCGGGTGGTCCCGGAGACGGCGCGGGTCGCGCTCGGCACCGAGATGACGATCGGCATCGGTGTCGGGCGGTTGCGGATCTGGGCGCCCTGCCGGGTCGTGTGGGTGGTCGAGGAGCCCAACCATTTCGGGTACGCGTACGGCACGCTGCCCGGTCACCCGGAGTCCGGCGAGGAGGCGTTCGAGGTGAGCCTCGTCGACGACGACGTGTGGCTGGAGATCCGGGCGTTCAGCCGGCCGGCGACCTGGTTCGCCAAGCTCGGCGGGCCCGCCACCGGGCTGGTACAGGACTGGGCAACGAACCGCTACCGGGACGCCCTGCAGCGCCTGGCCACCTACGCCTGACACGGCGCGACCCCCGACCGGCAGGCCGGGGGTCGCGGGAGGCGCGGAGCGGTCAGTGGGTGTCGCCGGTACCTGTACCGGTGTCGGTACGCGGGTGCTGGTAGGTCAGCGACTCGGGGGGCAGCGGGAAGGTCATGTCATCGCCGTACGGTGACGACGCGGCCGGCCGGTCCGAGGCGACTTCGGAGACCTGCGCGCCCGGTCCGCCGTTGCCGATCGGCGAGTGCTGCGGTGCCGGCGGCTTGACGTGCCAGGCGTGTACCTCCGGAGCGGCCCCCTGGCTCATCCCCGGTACCTCCGGCCCGGTGATCACCGTGTGGATCTCCTCGGCCGGCGTCTCCAGCTCGTCCCGGCGGAAAATCTTGCGCCCCAGCCAGACCAGCGGATCGAACCGGTTGTCGACCACGCGCTCCTTCATCGGGATGATCGCGTTGTCAGTGATCTTGATGTGCTCCGGGCAGACCTCGGTGCAGCACTTGGTGATGTTGCAGAAGCCCAGTCCCTGCTGCTCCTGGGCGAAGTCCTTGCGGTTGTCCTTCGCGTCGAGCGGGTGCATGTCCAGCTCGGCGGCGCGGATGAAGAAGCGCGGACCGGCGAACGCCTTCTTGTTCTCCTCGTGGTCGCGTACCACGTGGCAGGTGTTCTGGCAGAGGAAGCACTCGATGCACTTGCGGAACTCCTGGGACCGCTCGACATCCACCTGCTGCATCCGGTACTGGCCGGGCGCGAGGTTCGCGGGCGGCGCGAAGGCCGGCATCTCGCGTGCCTTCTGGTAGTTGAAGGACACGTCGGTGACCAGGTCCCGGATCACCGGGAAGGTACGCAGCGGGGTGACCGTGACCGTCTCGGACTCCTCGAACGTGGACATCCGGGTCATGCAGCCAAGCCGCGGCTTGCCGTTGATCTCCATCGAACACGAGCCGCACTTGCCGGCCTTGCAGTTCCAGCGCACCGCGAGATCGGGCGCCTGCTCGGCCTGCAGCCGGTGGATGATGTCCAGGACGACCTCGCCGTCGTTGACCTCCACCGTGTAGTCCTCGAGCTGGCCACCGGCCTGGTCACCGCGCCAGACCTTGAAGTGGCGGTTGGCACCCATTACTTCGCCTCCTCGGTCGGCTGGTAGCTGTCCAGCTCGGGTTCGGTCATGTACTTCTCCAGCTCGGAGAGCTCGAACAGGCCGAGCAGCTCCGGCCGCAGCGTGGGTACCGGCTGGTGGGTCAGCTCCACCTCGCCGGTACCGGTCAGCGTGCAGACCAGGTTGACCTGCCGCCACTTGGGCGACATGGTCGGGAAGTCCTCGCGGGTGTGCCCGCCCCGGGACTCTTCGCGCTCCAGGGCTGCTTTGGCCGTACATTCCGAAACCAGCAGCATGTTGCGCAGGTCGAGGGCCAGGTGCCAGCCCGGGTTGAAGCGCCGGCCACCGGTGGCGGTCACGTTGCCGACCCGCTCCCGGAGCTTCTGCAGCTGGGTCAGCGACTCCTCCAGCTCACCCTGCCGCCGGATGATCCCGACCAGGTCCTGCATCACCTGCTGCAGGGCGTGCCAGACGGTGTACGGGTTCTCCCCGCCCACGCGGTTGAGCGGGGCCAGCGCCGCGGCCTGGGCCGCGTCGACATCCTTCTGGTTGATCTTCGGCTTGACCGTCTCGCTGTACGCCGCCGCGTACTCACCCGCGCGCTTGCCGAACACCAGCAGGTCGGAGAGGGAGTTGCCGCCCAGCCGGTTGGAGCCGTGCATCCCGCCGGAGACCTCACCGGCCGCGTACAGGCCCTGTACCGTGCCCGCTGCCGCGCCGGTGTCCGGGTCGACCTCCACGCCACCCATCACGTAGTGACAGGTCGGGCCGATCTCCATCGGCTCCTTGGTGATGTCGACGTCGGCCAGCTCCTTGAACTGGTGGTACATCGAGGGGAGGCGCTTGAGGATGAACTCCGGCGAGCGGCGCGACGCGATGTCCAGGTAGACGCCGCCCGCGGGGGTACCCCGGCCCTCCTTGACCTCGGAGTTGATGGCGCGCGCGACCTCGTCGCGGGGCAGCAGCTCCGGCGGGCGCCGGTTGTTGTCCGGGTCGGTGTACCAGCGGTCCGCCTCCTCGGGCGTCTCCGCGTACTGCTTGCGGAACACGTCCGGTACGTAGTCGAACATGAACCGCTTGCCCTCGGCGTTCTTCAGGATCCCACCGTCACCGCGTACCGACTCGGTGACCAGGATGCCCTTCACCGACGGCGGCCAGACCATGCCGGTCGGGTGGAACTGGAGGAACTCCATGTTGATCAGCGTGGCCCCGGCCCGCAGGGCGAGCGCGTGCCCGTCCCCGGTGTACTCCCAGGAGTTGCTGGTCACCTTGTACGACTTGCCGACCCCGCCGGTGGCCAGCACGATCGCGGCCGTCTCGAACAGCACGAACTCGCCGGTCTCCCGGTAGTACCCGAAGGCGCCGGCGATCCGCCGCTGTCCGCCAGCGCCGCCTTTCGAATCAGCATCGTCGAGCAGCAGCTCGGTGATGGTGCACTCGGCGTAGACCTTCAGCCGCGCCTCGTAGTCGCCGTACTTCGCCTTGTCCTCCTGCTGCAGCGAGACGATCTTCTGCTGCAGGGTACGGATCAGCTCCAGGCCGGTACGGTCGCCGACGTGCGCGAGCCGGGGGTACTCGTGGCCACCGAAGTTGCGCTGCGAGATCTTGCCGTCCTTGGTGCGGTCGAACAGCGCACCGTACGTTTCGAGTTCCCAGACGCGGTCCGGGGCCTCTTTGGCGTGCAGCTCGGCCATCCGGAAGTTGTTCAGGAACTTGCCGCCGCGCATGGTGTCCCGGAAGTGCACCATCCAGTTGTCGCCGGAGTTCACGTTGCCCATCGCGGCCGCCGCGCCACCCTCGGCCATGACCGTGTGCGCCTTGCCGAACAGCGACTTGGAGATGATGGCGACCCGCTTACCGGCGAGGCGCGCCTCCACCGCCGCGCGGAGACCGGCGCCGCCGGCCCCGATCACGACGACGTCGTACGAGTGTTTCTCGATATTGACCATTGTCGTCTTCCTCAGCCGATGAATCGGAGGTCGGAGAACCAGCCGGCGGAGACGGCCATGACGTAGAAGTCAGTGAGCGCCAGGGTGCCCAGGGTGGTCCAGGCCAGCAGCATGTGCTTGGTGTTCAGCTTGGAGACGAAGATCCAGAAGCGGTACCGCAGCGGGTGCTTGGAGAAGTGCTTCAGCCGGCCGCCGGTGATGTGCCGGCAGGAGTGGCAGGACAGCGTGTACGACCACAGCAGCACCACGTTGGCGACCAGGATGACGTTGCCCAGCCCGAAGCCGAAGCCCTTGGTGCCGTCGAAGGAGACGATCGCGTCCCAGGTGTTGATGAGCGAGATCAGCACGGCGGCGTAGAAGGCGTACCGGTGCGCGTTCTGGAAGATCAGCGGGAACCGGGTCTCGCCGGTGTACCGCTTGTGCCCGTCGGGTACCGCGCACGCCGGCGGGGAGGCCCAGAAGCTGCGGTAGTAGGCGCGCCGGTAGTAGTAGCAGGTCAGCCGGAACAGCAGCAGGAACGGCAGGGTGATCGCCGCGAACGGGATGAACCAGTGGTCGGGCAGGAACCGGCCGAACTCCGCCGACGCCGGTACGCAGCCCTTCGACACGCACGGCGAGTAGAACGGGGTCAGGTACTTGAAGCCGGGGCCCTCTTTGAAGTAGTCGGCCTGCATGAAGACGCGGAACGTCGCGTACGCGAGCCACAGGGTCAACCCGGTGACCGTCAACAGTGGGGCGAGCCACCACCGGTCGGTACGCAGCGTCTTCGCCGAGATGGCGGCGCGCGGCTTCGGTGCGAGCGGAGAGGCCGAAGAGGGTCTGTCCGACGTTATGGTCATCGTCGTTTCGCTCCCTGACGAGCTTGAAATACGTTTATGGGGCATACCAGGTGGTACGTACGCCCGCGAGCCACACGTTACGCCGAGGCTACGGGCGGCGTGCGGATGGGAGTCTTGCCTGTGAATCCCGCCGGGGAAAGCCGTGACGTCACACTTGGGGGCGTGTGTGGCTGACTTCACTCTTGTCGGTAACTTGATCGCGTGACCGATTCCACGCAAGCCCCGCCCGAGGACGACACCGATCACGGGCTGGAACGGTTGGTGTTCTTCTCCGACGCGGTATTCGCGATCGCGCTCACCCTGCTGGCGCTGGAGCTGCCGGTACCGGAGGGCTCCTCCAACAGCGAGCTGTGGCACTCGTTCGTCAACCACTTCGAGTGGGACTACCTGAACTTCCTGATCAGCTTCTTCGTCATCTCCCGCTTCTGGATGGTCCACCACAGCTACTTCAAGCGGGTACGGGCAGCCGACCACCGGGTGATCCAGCTCAACCTGCTCTACCTCATGGGCATCGTGCTGCTCCCGTTCGCCACCCGGGTGCTCGGCGACGAGGGCCAGTACGCCTTCGGCACGGTGGTCTACGCCGCCGCGGTCGCCTTTGTCGGCCTGACCTTCGCCGCGCTGGCCGCACACTGCAGCCGGGCCGGGCTGCTGCGCGAATCCGCTCCGGACCAGGCACCCGGCGGCGCGGTGATCGGGTCGGTCGCGGTAGCCGCGGTGTTCCTGCTCTCCATCCCGATCGCGTTCTGGAGCCCCGACGCGGCCAAGTTCTTCTGGCTCACCCTGGTCCTCACCGGCCCGCTGCTCAGCCGGTGGACCGCCCGCCGGGCGGCCCGTCGCGACACCTGACGCGACGGGCCGGCACGAGCTGTACTCGTGCCGGCCCGGTCTGCGCGTACGCCGGTCAGCCGGAGGCGCCGCCGGTGAAGTTCCAGCTCGCCAGGTGCAGGGCGGGCGCCCGGTAGGAGATGCCGTCCCAGGAGTGCGGCAGGGTCACCAGGTGGCTGCCGATGCCGAGTACCTGACCGGGGGCCAGCGCCTCCGGATAGGACTGGGTGAACCGGAAGTTCTGTACCGGCCGGGTGATCTCGCCGTCCTCGATGAGCCACACGCCGTTGCGGGTGAGCCCGGTCATCACCAGTGTCCGCGGGTCGAGTACCCGGGTGTACCAGTGATCCGTGACCAGGATGCCGCGGCTGACCCCCGCGATCAGGGCGGCCACTGACGAGTCGGCCGGCGCGCCGTCCACCTCGGACGGCAGCTCCTCCAGCATCGGCAGGAGTGCCAGGTTGGTGGCGATGGCGCCCATGCTCGCGGCGTCGGCCAGCGCGTGCCCGGTCGAGACGGTGTGCCCGCCGGCCCGCTTGGCGGTGCGCCGGTCGTGGACCGGGGTGCGGCTCATCCCGTCGCGGACGAGTTCGATGCGGCGCTTGGGCGTACCTTCGCTGTCGAACGGCAGGCCAACCATGCCCGGTGACACCGAGTCGTCGACGATCGTCACCGAGCCGTCGAACTGCTGGATCCCCGGCTCGAAGAAGGACCGCCGTTCGTTGACGGACTTGCCGTTGAAGCCGTAGAACGCCAGGCACTGCAGCAGGTCGCCGACCGCGGTCGGCTCCAGTACGACCTCGTACCGCCCGGCCGGCAACTCCTCGGCGTCGAGCGCGGCCCGTGCCTTGGCTGCCGCGTGGGCACCCAGCACCGCACCGTCCACTGCGGAGAGGTGCGAGCCGGCCAGCCGGGCGGAGCCGTCGCTGCGCCCGGTGCGGGCGATGCCGTCCATCGCGATCTCCGTGGTGGCACCGAGGATCGCCTGACCGAGCGAGTTACCGAAGGCCGACTGCAGGTGTGTCGTCCGGCAGTAGCCCGCGGTGACCAGGCCCTCGCCCGCGTCGACGAAGGCGCGTACCCGTTCGGCCCGGTCGGCGGCGACCGCGTTGACGATCGCCTCGTCCACGGTGCCGGCCGCGATCAGCGGGTCGGGTGGGGTCAGGTCAGCCCAGCCCGGGTCGACCGGCGCGAGCCGGGCGGCCGCGATGGTCCGCTCGACCAGTGCGCCGAGCGACTCCGGGGTGGTGAGGGTGGTTGACCCGGCGGCTGTCCGGCCGTCGACGTGCAGGCGCAGCCGCACGCTGGTCGTCTCGTCCACGTGGTTCTGGTGGATGTAGTTGTTGGCGAACCGGGTGAGTGCCGTGGTCGCCGCGCTGACCTGTACCTCCGCCTGCGCGCCGGTCCCGCCGGCACTCTGCACCAGCTCCAGTACCTGCGCGCTGAGCTCCAGTTCGTGGTTCATCCGCGCACCCCTACCCGTACCCCGGCGAAGCGCGCGGGTGCCGCCGGATGGCCGGTGTGGCCGGTCTGCCCGGGTTGGCCCTTGCCACAGTTGGGCGTACCCCAGGCCACGCTCTCCGACGACAGCATGTCCATCGACTGCCAGAAGCGCGGCCCGATCCCGGTGTAGGTCGGGTTGCGCAGCATCCGGCCCAGCTTGCCGCCCTTGATCTCGTAGCCGATCTCGCAGCCGAACTGGAAGTTGAGCCGCTTGTCATCGATCGACCAGGAGCGGTTGAAATCCATCAGGATGCCGTCCTGGGTGGCCGCGATCATCTCTTCCAGCGTGTGTGGTCCCGGCTCCAGCCCGACGTTGGTCATCCGTACCATCGGCAGCCGCGCCCAGCCGTCGGAGCGTACCGAGCCGGCGTAGTCGAGCCCGGCGACAGCGGCACTGTCCCGGCCGGCGAGTACCCCGACCCACTCTCCGTTCTGGACGGCGTACCGACGGGCGGCGGGCGTACCTTCGTCGTCGTACCCGAAGGAGCCCAGTGCGCCGGGGATGCCCGGGTCGATGACGATGTTCATCAGCTCGGAGCCGTAGCGCAGCTGGCCGAGCTTGGCCAGGTCGAGCCAGGAGGTACCCGCGTAGGCGGCCTCCCAGCCGAGGATGCGGTCGAGTTCGATGGCGTGCCCGACGGACTCGTGGATCTGCAGGGCCATCTG
The DNA here is from genome assembly GCA_963850915.1 of uncultured Actinomycetota bacterium. GTDB lineage: Bacteria > Actinomycetota > Actinomycetes > Mycobacteriales > Micromonosporaceae > CAVTWH01. Next base: position 143,540 of record CAWKND010000010.1, on the reverse strand, counting down.
CTCGCCGCCGATGATGACGGTGGTCTCGCCGGCCGGGCAGGCGGGCGCGGTCAGCAACGCCCGCGCCTCCTCGGCAATCCGGACGGCGTGCGCGGCCATGTCGATCTCGCGGACCATTTCCCAGCCGCGGGTGCCGTACTGGCCGCGGTAGGACGGGTAGGAGCGGCGCTGGGTCTCGCCGTCACCGATCACGGTGGCGGACATGCCCGCCCCGCTCTCCCGGATGTGCTGGTCGATGCGGTGCCCCTCGGAGGAGACGAACCACTTGGTGGTGTCCCAGATCTGGTAGAGCGCCTCGGCCTGGTCGGCGCCGGCCCGGTGCGCCGCGTCGGTCACCCCGACCAGCAGGTCGCCCTTCTCGGAGAGCGCGACGGAGAGTGGATCCTCCGCGCACTCGCTGGCCCAGCTGGCCACGCTCGCGGTACCGGCGAGGAGGGTGGTGACGTCGGCCGGGGGTACGGTCGCCGACGCCGCGGCCACCTCGGCGGCGCGTTCACCGGCCCGTCTGGCGGCGGCGTCACTGAGGTCGGGGACGGCGAAGAAGCCCCAGCCCGAGCCGACCAGCGCGCGTACCCCGATGCCGGCGTCCTCGTTCTGCGACAGTTCTTCGATCTCGCCGTTGCGGGCCTGCATCGATTCGTAGCGCCGGTGCATCACCCGCGCGTCGGCGTAGCGCGCCCCGGCGGCCAGTGCTGCCTCGACCGCGGCGGTGGCCGCGTCAAAGTGAGTCATACCGTCCGACCCTAGCCGTTGATGATCTCGTCGACAGTCCGTGCCATCGCCACGTCGCGCTCGGTCACTCCGCCCGCGGAGTGGGTTACCAGCGTGAACGTCACGGTGCGCCAGCGAATGTCGATGTCCGGATGGTGGTCGGCCGCCTCGGCCGCCCGCGCCACCGCGTCGACCCAGGCGATCCCGCCGAGGAACGACTCGGCCTTCACGGTGCGCCGGATGCCCGCGGTGTCACCGGACCACTCGGGCAGCCCGGCCAGTGCGGCCGCCACCTCGTCATCGGTCAACGTGTGCGCCATGCCGGCCACGCTACGCGCGCCGACCGACAAAACCTGCCGGCTCAGCTCAGGTGCTGGCGGAGGAAGTCCAGCTGTACCCGCAGCAGCCGCTCGGCCACCCCGCCCGCCGCCATGTGTGAGGCGCCGGGCAGCGGGATCACCCAGTGCGGCCGTCCCGTGGTCAGCAGCGCGGCGGACAGCCGCAGCGTGTGCGCGGCCACCACGTTGTCGTCGGCCAGCCCGTGTACGAGCAGCATCGGGCGCGCGTCCTCAGGGCGCAGCGGTACCTCGGCGGCCAACTCCAGCAGCGAGTGGTGGGCGTACACGTCGGAGCCGTCGCCGGGCAGGCCGAGGTAGCGCTCGGTGTAGGCGGTGTCGTAGAGCGCCCAGTCGGTGACCGGCGCACCGACCACGGCAGCCCGGTAGATGTCCGGGCGGCGCAGCGCCGCCAGGCCGGACAGGTAGCCACCGAACGACCAGCCGCGCATCGCCACCCGACCGAGGTCGAGGTCGGAGTGCTTGTCCCCCAACGCGAGCAGCGCGTCGACCTGGTCGGTGAGTACCACGTCGGCCATCCGCCGGTGGATCACCTTCTCGAAGCTCGGGGCCACGCCGGGGGTACCCCGGTTGTCGATCACCACCACGGCGAAGCCCTGGTCGGCCCACCACTGCCGGGCGGCCCAGCGGCCGCGTACGGCGACCACCTCCTGGTGCCCGGGGCCGCCGTAGATGTCCACCAGCACCGGGAGCCGGCGACCGGCGACGTGGCTGCGCGGGTAGAGCACGCCGGTCGGCAGCCGGCGGTCGGTGACCCGTTCCAGTGCCGGTCGGGGTGCGGTGGGCAGTGCGGCGGCGTGGCTGGGCAGCTCGCCGACTAACGCGCCGCCGCGCAGTACCTGCCAGCGGGTACCCCCGTGGTCCAGCGACATCGACCCGATGACCAGCGTGTCGCCGCCCCCGACGCCGGTGTGCCAACCGGGCTGCTGGGTCAGCCGGACGGTCTCCACCGCGGGGGCGCCGGGTAGCGCGGTGATCCGGTAGAGGTGCCGTTCGCTCGGCTCGCCCTCGCTCGCCTCCACCAGCAGGTCCAGTCCGCCACCGCGGCCGCTGCGCTCGCCGGCCGGGCGCGGATCGGTCACCGGCGGGGCGCTGGGCCGGGAGAGCTGGCCGCAGACCCGGCGGACATAGAGGCCGGTCGGGGTGAGCAGGGTGCCGTCGGCGAACAGGCAGCGCGCGTCGTACCCGTCGTGGGCCAGCTCGCCGCCGACGAGTACCCGGCCGTCCGGCAGGTACGCCGGGGTACCCGGGATCGGCTCCACCCAGCGCGGATCGGTCAACTCGGCGTGTACCTGCGTCTCCCCGGTACGCGGGTCGACGGCGAGTACCAGCCCGTGCTGCTGCAGCCGGCGCAGTACGCAGATCAGCGGCCCGCCGAGCTCGGTCCACGAGACGGAGACCAGGTAGGGGTAGGTCTCCCGGTCCCAGTGCACGTCCACCCAGCCGCCGTCGAGGTCCAGCAGGTGCAGGGTGACCTCGGCGTTCTGCGCGCCGGCGTGCGGGTACGCCTGGGTACGCGGCGGCTGCTCCGGGCTGGCCGGGTCGTGCACCGTCCAGCGGGGTACCCGCGCCTCGTCCACCCGCGCCGCGAGCAGCGACCCGCCGTCCGGCGCCCACCAGTAGCCCCGGTAGCGGCCGAACTCCTCGGCACCGATGAAGTCGGCGAGCCCCCAGTCGATGCCCTGCTCGCCGGCGATCAGCGTGTCGGGGCCCTGCGGTCCGACGGTGTGCAGCGCGCCGCCGGTGACGTAGCCGACCCGGGTGCCGTCCGGTGACGGGCGCGGGTCGACGGCGGGGCCGGCCGCGGCCAGCTCGGTGAGCGTGCCGCCGGGGCGCAGGTCGGCGTGGAAGAGTCGGCCGTCGAGGGTGAACGCGGCGACGGTACCGGCCGGGTCGGTGGCGTACGAGCCGATCCCGCCGGCGGTCAGCCGCAGCCGCTCGCGCAGCGCGCGCTCCGCCTCCGGCAGGTCCCCGGCGTCGGCGCCGGCGCGCAGCTGGGCCGGGTCGGCGATCAGGCGCTCGGTCGCGGTGGCCACGTCGTAGACCCAGAGCGCGTCGGCCGGGTCCTCCGGCCCACCCGAACGCAGGTATGCCACCCGGGAACCGTCTGCCGACACGGTTACCTCGCGTGCCGCTCCGTACGCGAAGCGGCCGGTCCGGGCGGCGAGTTCGGGATAGTCCATCCGTTCATCATGCCGGCTGATCCGCCCACCGAGGGGTCCACTGTGTGACATCCGCGTATGGTGTGCGGGTGACCGCAGCGCAAGCCGGGGCGCCCACGTCGGGACTGCCCGCCCGCCGGATCATGTGCGTGCACGCGCACCCCGATGACGAGTCGATCCAGACCGGCACGACGATGGCGCACTACGCCGCCACCGGTACCCACGTGACGCTGGTGACCTGCACGATCGGCGAAGAGGGCGAGATCCACGTACCGGCGCTGGCGCAGCTGGAGGCGGCCCAGGCTGATCAGTTGGGCGGCTACCGGATCGTCGAGCTGGCCAACGCCTGCGCCGAGCTGGGCGTCACCGATCACCGGTTCCTCGGTGGTGCCGGGCGGTACCGCGACTCGGGGATGATGGGGACGCCCGCCAACGAGCACCCGCGCGCCTTCTGGGGTACCGACCTGGAGGCGGCCGCCGCTGAGCTGCTGGAGATCATGCGCGAGGTACGCCCGCAGGTCGTGGTGACCTACGACGAGAACGGCTTCTACGGCCACCCCGACCACATCCAGGCGCACCGGGCGGCCATGCGCGCCGCCGAACTCGCCGACGCGGAGGGCTTCGGGCCGGACAAGATCTACTGGACGGCCATCCCGCGCAGCCTGCTGGAGGCCGGGCTGGAGGCGTTCCGGGACTCCGACGACAACCCGTTCGGGGACGCCAAGACGATCGAGGACATCCCGTTCGCCACCCCGGACGAGGAGATCGCGGCCCGGATCGACGGCGGCGCGTACACCGAGGCGAAGCTGGCCGCGCTGCGCGCGCACGCCACCCAGATCCCGGCGAACTCCTGGCTCTACGTGCTCGCCGGCCAGTTCAGCGAGGAGTTCCTCGGCACCGAATACTTCCGGCTGGCCCGCGGCAAGCGCGGCCCGGGCGAGGGCCCGCACAGCTGGGAGAGCGATCTCTTCGCCGGACTGGACGGGTAGCCACGTGCCACCCGCTCGCCGCTCGCCGCCGGGTCGCCGCCCCGGCCGGCCGGGCGCCCCCCGCCAGTCACCGAAGGCTGCCCCCCGCAAGAAGCCCGAGGCCGCGACGCCGACGCCAGCTCCGGCGCCGGCCGCCGCGCCGGCACAACCAGACAACCCCGCCCTGGTACCCGCGCCAGCCGCCCGACCGATCCCACCCGCCGTCGATCGCGCGCTGGTCGTCGCCGGTACCGTCGTCGGCATCCTGTTGAGCGTGGCGACCGGGTTCTGGGAGGTCTTCCTGAGCCCGCTCTACTGGGGTCGGGTCCCGCTCCCGCTCGCTCCGGTCCTGGCCGTCCTGACCACGCTCGGGCTGATCTGGTTCACCCGGGTCGTCACCGGCCGGACCGGCCTGTCCCTGCTGCCCGGGGTCGCCTGGTTCATCGTGATGATCGCGGCCACCATGCCCCGCCCGAACGGCTCCAACCTGCTGCCGAGCGTGGCCTGGATGGGGCTGGTGGCGGTACTCGCCGGCAGCGCCACCTGGACCATCGCCGCCTACCGGATGATTGCCAAGGGATCCATTGCCGGGGGACCCATTACCAGGAAATCTTCAGTCCGCTGACCTTCTCACGCCAGGTACGCGGGGTTATCGTGTGCGACAAATCCCGTTCGGTACGAGGTGGAGATCCATGCAGCGGCTGCGTCAGTGGCGTCAGGTCGGCGTACTCGCCGGCGTGCTGTTCGTGCTCAACGCGGTGAGCCGGTTGATCGTCTGGCTTTTCGAGAGCAAGAGCGACCACGGGCAGACCGTCATCGGCCTGATCTACGTGATCTCCGTCGGGCTGGTGATGGTCTACGCCGGCTGGTACTGGGCGCAGCGCAAGCTGATGCCCCGGGTGTTCGGCGAGCTGACCGTGGCCGTACTCATCGGGCTGGTGTTCTCGCTGCTGCTCGGACCGTTCGCGGGTGGCTCGGCACCGTTCGCCGAGGGCGGCGACCTGGTCTGGGCCGAGGCGTGGCACTACCTGCTCTTCGCCGGTATCGGCGCCGTCCTGGGGGTACTCGTCGCGATGATGCTCGGCCGCGACCCGAAGTCCCGTGCCTACAAGCGCTACGCCGAGGCCAACAAGGGCCGGCCGCGCAAGGTCGTCCGCCGCTAGCAGCTGGTCTGCTGCTCCGGGCCGGGACGCTTCTCCGGCCCGGGGGTCAGAGCCGGCGCGGTGCGCGTGAAGTAGCTGTGGTGGGTGGTGAAGCCGAGGCTCGCGTAGAGCGTGGTGGCCGCCGTGTTGACCTCCTCGACCTGGAGGTACGCGTGCTGCGCGCCGGTCTCTGCGGCCCAGCCGGCGAGCGCGCGGATCACCTGCCGGGCCAGCCCCCGCCCGCGCGCGGCGGGGAGCACCTGGATCAGCGACAGCTGCAGGTACCCCTCGTTCACCGCGCCGCGCCCGATGGCCACCAGCGCGCCGGTATCGTCCGTGATACCGGCGAACCGGAGCAGCTCCGGCCCGGTGAGGATGCCGCGGGCCACCGCCGGCAGTTCGCCCTTCACGCCGGCCATCATCCGCAGCCACTCCGCTGACGGCTCCCCGTCCAGCGCTACAGCATCGCTTGACCCGTCGTCGCGGGCTGGAGTGGCGCTCGACCCGGGATCCAGACCGGCTAGCGGGCGGGCCTGCACGAGGGTACGGGCGGACCGGCTCCAGCCCCGCTCGGTCAGCGCCCGGTCCAGGTTGGTACGCAGCGGCAACGGCACGTTGATCCGGGCCGGCAGACCGAATCCGGCGTACCACGCGGCCACCTCGACCAGCGCCTCGTCCAGCGGCAGCCCCGGATCGCCGAGCGGAAGTACCGAGTTGGCCCGGCCGGTCCAGCCGCCAGCCGCCCGTAACTGCCAGTCGCCGAGGTGTGCCGTGTGGGTGGCCGGCCAGGCGGCACTGGCGATCCGCTCCAGCGCCGCGATCTGCGTACCGGCCGGGGTGCGGCGCGGCGGGATCCGTTTGGCGGCAGCGATCTCGGCCACCGGGACCAGTACCTCACCCCGGTCTGCGGCCACCCGGGCAGTATCCCCGAAGTCACGGAGGACGCCCAGCACGTCGGTGTACGTCGGCCGCCCGTCGCGTACCCCGACGAACCGCCGGATCACCACACGGTGACCAATGTCCTCGGGCCCGATCACTTGTCGATTCCTCCCCGCCGGGATACTAGGCTCTGAACCGCCGTGGGTGATCCCCGCGGGGTCGCGTACGAATGGTCGCGCCCGCAGCGGGAGCAGTGAGGGAAGGAAAACCCGTGACGTACATCATCTCCGAGCCGTGCGTGGATCTGCTCGACAAGGCGTGCATCGAAGAGTGCCCGGTCGACTGCATCTACGAGGGCAACCGGATGCTCTATATCCACCCCGACGAGTGCGTCGACTGCGGTGCCTGCGAGCCGGTCTGCCCGGTCGAAGCCATCTTCTACGAGGACGACGTACCCGCCCAGTGGAAGGACTACGTCTCCGCCAACTACGAGTTCTTCGAGGACCTCGGCTCGCCGGGGGGTGCCTCCAAGATCGGCAAGGTGGCCAAGGACGCGGCATTCGTCGCCGCCCAGCCGCCGCGCGAGGCGGAGCACTGAGCGTGCCGGTCGCCGCACACCGGCGCCGCTCCGCCGCGCTGCCCGACTTCCCGTGGGACGTGCTGGAGCCGGCGAAGGCGCGGGCGGCGGCGCATCCGGGCGGGATCGTGGACCTGTCCATCGGTACGCCGGTGGACTCGGTACCGCCGTTGGTGCAACGGGCGCTCACCGACGCCGCCGACGCGCACGGGTACCCGCTGACCGCGGGTACCCCCGCCCTGCGCGCCGCGATCACCAGCTGGGTAAGCAGTGCTTGTGCTGCCGAGCCCGGTTTCGGTGTGCTGCCCACCATCGGCTCGAAGGAGCTGGTCGGGCTGCTGCCGGTCCTACTCGGCATCGGCGCGGGTGACACCGTGGTCATCCCGTCGGTCTGCTACCCCACCTACGAGGTCGGCGTGCGCTTCGCCGGTGCCGAGGTGGTCCGCTCCGACTCGGTGGTGGCCCTCGGACCGGCGCCGGTGAAGCTGATCTGGATCAACTCGCCGAGCAACCCGACCGGGCAGGTACTCCCGGCCGAGCACCTGCGCAAGGTGGTCGAGTGGGCGCGCGAACGCGGCGCGGTGGTGGTCAGCGACGAGTGCTACCTGCCGCTGGGCTGGTCGGCGCAGCCGGAGTCGGTGCTTTCGGTCTGCGACGGCGACTACACCGGGGTACTCGCGGTGCACTCGCTCTCCAAGCGCTCCAACCTGGCCGGCTACCGGGCCGGTTTGGTGGCCGGCGATCCCGAGCTGGTCGGCGAGCTGCTGGCGCTGCGCAAGCACCTGGGGATGATCGTGCCGGGGCCGGTACAGGCGGCGATGGTGGCTGCGCTGGGCGACGAGGACCACGTGGCGGTACAGCGCGAGCGGTACTCGGCCCGGCGCACGGCGCTCTCCGCCGCGCTGCTGGGCGCCGGGTTCCGGATCGAGCATTCGCAGGCCGGGCTCTACCTGTGGGCCACCCGGGGCGAGGACTGCTGGTCCACCGTCGGCTGGCTGGCCGAGCGCGGCATCCTGGTGGCGCCGGGCGCCTTCTACGGGCCGGCCGGCGCGCAGCACGTGCGGGTCGCGCTCACCGGTACCGACGAACGGGTCGCCGCCGCGGTCGACCGGCTGGCCGTCTCCTAGCTTTCGCCCAACCGGGGCCGGGCGGGTTCTCTTGGGGGATCCGCCCGGCCCCGGTTCGGCCGTGTCCGGCTCCGGGGGGCGGGCCGAACAGTTTGAAGCTTTTGTGCGGTACGCGGGGTGCGCCAGCTCGTCTAGCTTATGCGCAATTTGCCGCGTTTCTTGCATGCGAAGAGCCAAATACGCTGCTCAGCGGGGGTATGGTCGGCCAAAAGTACGAGGGCGTTGCGCCCAGAGCGGACCGGGCGGCGCGGTAGGCGGCAGACGGTACCGTTCGGGCATGAGTGACGAGCCGGTCGTTGTCGTACGGGGTGAGGCTTTCGCGGAAGTGGACCCGGAGATCGCCGGCTTCTCGGTGACCGTAGGCGCCCGGGACCGCAGCCGCGACGAGGTACTCCGCCGGCTGGCCAGCCGGCAGGAGTGGGTACGCCAGCTCCTCGACACGTACGCCGACGCGGTGGAGAAGCGGGAGACCAGCGCGGTACAGGTCTACCCGGAGACCAAGGGCAGAGCCAGCGGCGAGAAGGTCACCGCGCACACCGGCAGCCTCACCACCACCGTGATGGTGGCCGACTTCGGCCGGCTCGGCGAGATGATCATCGCGCTCGCCGGCCAGGACCAGGTGACCATCAGCGGCCCGTGGTGGGGCCTGCGGCCGGGCAGCCCGATCCACCGCGAGGTACGTGAGCAGGCGATCCGGGCGGCCATCGAGCGCGGCCGGGAGTACGCGGACGCGCTCGGCGCGCGGGTCACCGGCCTGGAGAAGCTGGCCGACCTCCACTCAACCGGGGACCGGCCGGTGCTGATGGGGGGAAAAGTGGTGTCGCTCGGCTTCTCCGCCAACTCGCAGAGCCCGCCCCAGCTGGACCTGGAGCCGCAGCGGCAGGAGGCCAGGGCCAGCGTCGAGGCCCGCTTCCGGATCAGCCCGCCGAGCGTGCTCGCGGCGCCCGAGGACTGACCCGCCGCTCCGCTGGGACCAGGCGCTGGCCGAGCTACCGCTCGGCGAACCGACGTCGGTCGCGCCAGCCCGGCCGGATGCGACTCGGGCCGGCGCGCGCAGGGTCAGGTGTTGCTGTGCAGGGCGGCGTTCAGCGTGATGCCGTGGCCCTGGCGTGGCCGGGCCTCCAGCGTGCCGGTGACCGAGTTGCGCAGGTACAGCAGGCCGCTCGAGCCGGAGAGGGTGACCGCCTTCACCACCAGGCCGTCCGGCAGTGTGATCTTGGAGCCGGGGGTGATGTAGCAGCCCGCCTCCACCACGCAGTCGTCGCCGAGCGAGATGCCGACACCCGCGTTGGCGCCGATCAGGCAGCGCTCGCCGACCGAGATGACCTCCTTGCCGCCGCCCGAGAGGGTACCGGCGATGGAGGCACCGCCGCCCAGGTCGGAGCCGTCGCCGACGACCACGCCCGCGGAGATACGCCCCTCGACCATGGAGGTACCGGTGGTACCGGCGTTGTAGTTGACGAACCCCTCGTGCATCACGGTCGTACCGGGCGCCAGGTGCGCGCCGAGGCGTACCCGGTCGGCGTCAGCGATGCGTACCCCGGTGGGCGTCACGTAGTCGACCATGCGCGGGAATTTGTCGATGCCGAACACGTTGAGCGTCGCGCCGGTCGCCCGGACGAGCAGCCGCAGCGCGTCCACCTGCTCGGGCAGGCACGGGCCGGCCGAGGTCCAGGCAACGTTGGCCAGCAGTCCGAAGATGCCGGTGAGGTTGGCCTGGTGGGGCTGGATCAGCCGGTGGGAGAGCAGGTGCAGCCGCAGGTAGACATCGGCGGCGTCCACCGGCTGGTCGGCCAGCGACTCGATCGCCGCATCCACCGGCACGCTGCGGGTCGCCGGCAGTATGCGCGGTGCGCCGGGCTCCAGCGCAGCCAGGTCCGGGGCGGTACCCAGGCCGAGCCGGCCGGTCGGGTACCAGACGTCGAGCATCTGGTCGTCGCCGGTCACGGTGGCGATACCGCTGCCCCAGGCAGCCGAGGTCAAGAATTCGGGCACCGGTGCACCCTACTAAGGTCAACACCCATGGCCGTACCGCACCCGCGCACTCTCACCCCGGAAACGCTCGCCGACCCGGTCGCGCTGACCCGGGCCCTGGTGGACATCGAGTCGGTCTCCGGCAACGAGCTGGAGATCGCCGACGCGGTCGAGGCGGCGCTGCGGGCGGCGCCGTGGCTGGCCGTACAGCGGCACGGCAACACCCTGGTCGCCCGGACCGAGCTGGGCCGGGCGCAGCGGGTGGTGCTGGCCGGGCACCTGGACACGGTACCGATCGCCGGGAACTTCCCGTCCACGCTCGAGGGTGACGTGCTCTCCGGCTGCGGTACCTCGGACATGAAGTCGGGGACAGCGCTGGCGCTGTGGCTCGCGGTCGGCGTCGACCAGCCGCGCTACGACGTCACGTACTTCTTCTACGACTGCGAGGAGGTGGAGTCCACCCGCAACGGCCTGTTCAAGATCGCCCGGGACCAGCCGGAGCTGCTGGCCGCCGACTTCGCGATCCTGCTCGAGCCGACGTACGGGCTGGTCGAGGCGGGCTGCCAGGGCACCATGCGGGCATCGGTGCGTACCACCGGCAAGCGCGCACACTCGGCCCGCTCCTGGCGCGGGGTCAACGCCATCCACCTGGCCGGCGGCATCCTCGACCGGCTGAGCGGCTATGAGCCGCGCGTCGTCACCATTGACGGCTGCGAATATCGCGAGGGGCTCAACGCGGTCGGTATCCAGGGCGGCGTGGCCGGCAACGTGATACCCGACCGGTGCGAGGTCGAGGTCAACTACCGGTTCGCCCCGGACCGCTCGGTGGACGAGGCGTTCGCCCACCTCCAGGACGTCTTCGCCGGGTACGACATCGAACTGACCGACGCGGCCGGCGGCGCGCTGCCCGGGTTGACCGCCACGCCGGCCCGCGAGTTCCTCGAGGTGATCGGTGAGCCGCCGCTGGCCAAGTGGGGCTGGACCGACGTGGCCCGCTTCGCCGGCCTGGGTATCCCGGCGCTCAACTTCGGCCCGGGCGACCCGAACCTGGCGCACGCCCGCGAAGAGCGGGTCGAACTGCCGAAGATCCGTGCCGGCGCGGATACCCTGCGCGCCTGGCTGACCGGCAGCTGATCCGGCCGCCCGGCAGCTGTGCCGGGCTGCCGGGCTGATCCAGCGGTGCGTGGCTTGTTGCCGGCTGATTCAACGGCACGCGGCCCACGTCCGGCTGATGCAACGGTGCGGGCTCCGCCCAACGGTTGACCCCGGTGCGCGGACGAGGCGTTTGCAGACCTGTTGCAATTCGTTGACTCGACATTGGCGGGGGTCTATGGTGCCTAGGAAAGCGCTTTCCTAGGCACCGCACGCACGTGCACATCCCCCCGTCCGCGCTGCCCAGTCACGGAAGGCTTTGCCATGACCATTTCCCGCGCCACCACACCCCGGCCGCGCCGACGCACCGCGGTCGTCGGCGCCGCAGTCGCCGCACTCCTCGCCGTCCTGCTCGTCTTCGGCGTCAACCAGTTCGCCTTCGCCAGTACCCTCTTCGGCGACGACTTCGAGGACGGCAACACCAGCGGCTGGTCCAAGTCCGGCGGTACCTGGACAGTGGTCACCGACGGCTCGAAGGTGCTCCAGCAGTCCAAGGCGAGTACCGACAACGCCCGCATGTTCGCCGGCTCGACCAGCTGGACGGACGTCACCGTACAGGCGCGGGTCAAGCCACTCGCCTTGCCCAGCAACGGTTTCGTGGCGCTGCTTGCCCGTGCCGTCCGGCTCCACCACGTTCTACCGGCTGGCCCTGCTGCCCGGCAACACCGTGCAGTTGCAGGTGGTACGCAGTGGCACGGTGACCGTGCTCGGCAGCGCCAGCCGGACGGTGGCGATCGGGACCTGGTACACGCTCGCGGTGACGGTCGCCGGCAGTACCGTGTCGGGGTACGTCGACGGGGCGCTGGTGGCCAGCGGGGTCAGTACTGCCGTCGCGGCCGGCCGGATCGGGCTGCAGACCGGGTACGCCACTGCCAACTTCGACGACGTCACGGTCACCACAGGTGCCAGTACGCCACCCACCACCACCCCGCCGACCGCCAGCTCGTCGGCCTCCCCGACGGCCTCCCCGACGGCCTCTCCGTCTGCCTCACCTTCCAAGTCCCCGAGCACTTCACCGTCGGCGTCGCCGAGTGCTTCGATCCCGGTCGGGTCGAAGGTGGTGGCCAAGGACGGCAGCGGCAACTACAGCACCGTGCAGGCGGCGGTCAACTCGGTACCGTCGGGCAACTCCAGCCGGGTGACGATCGTGGTGAAGCCGGGGACGTACAAGGAAATCGTCTCGATCCCTTCGGACAAGCCCTTCATCACGCTGCTCGGCCAGACCGGCAACGCCAAGGACGTGGTGATCACCTACGACAACGCCAGCGGCACCACCAAGTCCGACGGCAGCACCTACGGCACCTCGGGCAGCGCCTCGGTCACCATCGACGGGCACGACTTCATCGCCAAGAACCTGACCTTCTCGAACTCGTTCGACGAGGCCGGTCACCCGGAGATCAGCAACCAGCAGGCGGTGGCGGTACTCACCCGGACCGACCGGCTGATCTTCGACAACGTCCGGTTCCTCGGCAACCAGGACACGCTCTACCTCAACAGCGCCAGTACCGCCGCCCTCGGCCGGGCGTACCTGCGCAACTGCTATGTCGAGGGGGACGTCGACTTCATCTTCGGCCGGGGTACCGGCGTCTTCGACCACTGCGAGATCCACTCGCTGAACCGCGGCTCCACCAGCAACAACGGGTACGTGACGGCGGCCTCGACCACCGACACCAACCCGTACGGCCTGCTCTTCTCGCACTGCAACCTGACCTCGGACGCGCCGGCCGCCTCGGTCTACCTGGGCCGGCCCTGGCACCCGAGCGGTGACGTGCACGCCATCGCCCAGGTGGTGTACCGGGACTCGACCATCGGCGCACACATCGGCCCGAGCCCGTGGACGGACATGTCCGGCTTCTCGTGGAAGGACGCCCGGTTCTTCGAGTACCACAACACCGGCGCCGGAGCGACGGTCACCACCGACCGGCCGCAGCTGACGGATGCCCAGGCAGCAGCGCTCACCCCGCAGGCGTACCTCGCCGGCAGCGACGGCTGGAACCCGATCTACTAGCGCTGTCCGAGCGGAAGACCAGCGTGGCCGGCCGGTACCCCGGCCGGCCACGCGGCTGGTGGGCTCGACGACAGGACGGCCGGCTCTGGCGGGCTACCGGGGGACCGCTCCGGGGCCTTCGTCGGCAAGGTACCGCGAGTCGGCTGAGCGATGTCCGCCACGTAACGGGATAGCGTGTGCTGCGTGTCCAACAACAATCGTGAGCGCCGCGAGGGCGGGATCACCATGCGCGGCCCGGCGGCCCGCTCGACCACCGCCGACCAGCGACTGCTCGACTCCAACCTGCGCGGCGACTGGAAGACCAAGGACGCCTGGCGGGCACTGCGCATCCTGTCCGAGTTCGTGGACGGCTTCGACACGCTGGCCGAGATCCCGACCGCGGTGAGCGTCTTCGGCTCGGCGCGCAGCCGCGCCGGCAGCCCGGAGTGCGCGATGGCCGAGTCACTCGGCGGGGCGCTGGCCCGGGCCGGGTACGCGGTGATCACCGGGGGTGGGCCGGGCGTGATGGAGGCGGCCAACAAGGGCGCCACCGAGGCCGGCGGGCGCTCCATCGGGCTCGGTATCGAACTCCCCTTCGAGCAGGGCATCAACGAGTGGGTCGACCTCGGCATCGACTTCCGGTACTTCTTCGCGCGCAAGACGATGTTCGTCAAGTACGCGCAGGCCTTCGTCGTACTGCCCGGCGGGTTCGGCACCATGGACGAGCTGTTCGAGTCGCTGACCCTGGTACAGACCCGGAAGGTGACCCGCTTCCCGGTGGTACTCATGGGCGTGGCGTACTGGCAGGGGCTGCTGGACTGGGTGCGCGACACGATGCTCGCGGACGGCAAGATCAGTGCCGAGGACCTGGACCTGCTCTGCCTGACCGATGACGTCGACGAGGCGGTACGCCACATCGTCGAGTCGGACACCGCGCTGCGCGCCCACCCGCAGCCCGAGCCGGAGTAGGCATGGCCGCCGTCTGTGTCTTCTGCGCCTCGTCCACCCGCGTCGACCAGCGCTACCTGGACCTCGCGCGCGAGGTGGGGGAGCGGCTGGCCGCCGCCGGCCACAGCCTGGTCTCCGGTGGTGGACGCGTCGGGATGATGGGTACCGTCGCGGCCGGCGCCCGGGCCGGCGGCGCCCACACGCTCGGCATCATCCCCGAGTCACTGGTACGCCTCGAAGTCGCCGACACGCAATCCGACGAACTGCTCACCACGGCGGACATGGCCGAGCGCAAGGTGGCCATGATGGCCAAGGCGGACGGCTTCCTGATCCTGCCGGGCGGCATCGGTACGCTCGACGAACTGTTCGAGGTGTGGACCACGAAAACGCTGGGGCAGCACGGGAAGCCGGTGGTCGTACTCGACCCGGACGGCTTCTACACCGGGCTGTTGGAGTGGCTTGCCGGGCTGGTACCCACGCGGTTTGTCCGGACCGAAGCGCTCGCCGCGCTGACCGTGGTGACCACCGTCGACGCCGCGATTGCCGCACTGTCGTAGGGGCGTGCTGTGATGTCCGGGTGAACTACCGCCTGGTGCGCCCCGCACCGGCCGCCGACTCCTCCGAGTCGGTCGGGCCGGGCCTACGCGCCGATCCGCAGCAGCAGGCGGTGATCGCGCATACCGCCGGTCCGCTGCTCGTGGTCGGCGGCGCGGGGACCGGCAAGACGACCACGCTGGTCGAGTCGGTGGCCGCCCGGGTGGCGTCCGGGGTGAGCCCGGACCGGGTGCTGGTGCTGACCTTCGGCCGGCGCTCCGCGGGCCTGCTGCGCGACCGGATCGAGCGGCGCATCGCCCATGCCGGCCAGGCCACCGCCGAGCCGCTGGTACGCACCTTCCACGCCTACGCATTCGGCCTGCTCCGGCTGGCCGCCGCCCAGCAGGGTGAGCCGCCGCCCCGGCTGCTCACCGGCCCGGAGCAGGACCTGGTGATCCGGGAGATGCTGGCCGGCGACGCCGCGCACTGGCCGGAGTCGCTGCGCCCCGCGCTGGGCACCCGGGCTTTCACCGGGCAGCTGCGGGATCTGTTGCTGCGCTGCGCCGAGCGGGGTGTCGGGGCTCGGCAACTCGCCGACCTCGGCGGGTCGACCGGCCGGCCCGAGTGGCTCGCCGCGGCCCGGTTCATGCGGGAATACGAGCAGGTCATGGCGCTGCGTGACGCGACCGGCCGGGCCGGCGTCGCGTACGACAGCGCCGAGCTGGTACGCGCCGCCGCCGCCCTGCTGCACGATGAGCCCGAGCTGCTCGCCGCCCAGCGCCGGCGCCTCGCCCACGTCTACGTCGACGAGCTGGCCGACACCGACCCGGCCCAGGTCGAGCTGCTGCGCCTGATCGCCGGCGGGGGAGCGGCACTGGTCGCGTTCGCCGATCCGGACTCCTCCACGTACGCGTTCCGCGGCGCCGACCCGGACGTCGTCCGGCACTTCCCGGAGCTGTTCCCGACGGCCGCCGGCACACCGGCCCCGACCGCGCTGCTGACCACTTCACACCGGGCCGGCGGCGAACTGTTGACGGCCGCCGCCCGGGTGGCGCCCCGGCAGCGCGGCGGCGCCCCGCGCCGGCAAACGTACCCGTTGCCCGACGCCGAGCCGGGAGTGGTGGAGGTACACACCTTCCGGGCCGCTGCCAGCGAAGCCAACTATCTGGCGCACCGGCTGCGCGAGGCGCACCTGCGCGACGGTGTGCCGTGGCACCGGATGGCGGTGATCCTGCGCTCCACCACGCTCGCCCTGGCCAGCCTGCAGCGCGCGCTCGCCCAGGCCGGCGTACCGACCACCACGCACGCCGACGACCTGCCGCTGCGTGACCAGCCGGGGGTCGCCCCGCTGCTGCTCGCGCTGCGCTGCGCGCTGGACCCGAGCCGGCTGGACGAGGAGGCGGCCGTGGCGCTGCTGCACTCGCCACTCGGCGGCGCCGATCCGCTCAGCGAACGCCGGCTGCGCCAGGGATTGCGGGCCATCGCGCTGGCCGGTGGTGACCGGCGCCCGTCCGGCCTGCTGCTGGTCGAGGCGCTGCTGGAGCCGGCCGAGCTGATCGCCATCGACCGGCGCTGGGCGCGCCCGGCGCAGGCCGTTGCCCGGCTGCTGGCCACCGTGCGGGAGGCGGCCGGCCTCGCTGGTACGGCGCCGTCCGCTGCCCCGGTGGCGAGCGGAGCGGCGGCCGGGGCCAGCGCCGAGCAGGTGCTGTGGGCACTGTGGCAGGCCAGCGGGTTGGCCGAGCGCTGGGCGGCGGCGAGCAGCCGGGGTGGCTACCGGGGTGCCGCGGCCGACCGTGACCTGGACGCGATCCTGGTCCTCTTCGACGCTGCGGCACGCTTCGTCGACCGGCTCCCCGGCGCCCGGGTGGAGGTGTTCCTGGAGCACGTGGAGGGCCAGCAGCTGCCCGCCGACACGCTGGCCCGCACCGCCGATCGGGGGTCGGCGGTACGCCTGCTGACCGCGCACGCGGCCAAGGGCCAGGAGTGGGACGTGGTGGCCGTCGCGGGCGTACAGGAGGGCGTCTGGCCCGACCTGCGGCTGCGCGGCAGCGTACTCGGCGCCGAACAGCTGGTGGACCTGGTCTCCGGTCGGGCCATCCCCAGTCCGGTACCCGCCACCGACACCGCCCCGGTACTCGTCGGCGGGGTACCCCAGCCACGCACCGGCAGCGAGTTGGTACGCGCGGTCAGCCAGACAGCGGCACTGCTCGCCGAGGAGCGCCGGCTGTTCTCCGTCGCGGTGACCCGGGCCCGGCAGCGCCTCATCGTGACCGCGGTGCACTCCGGCGACGGTGAGGAGCAGCCGTCCCGCTTCCTCTACGAGCTGGAGGGCGGCGACGCGGCCACCCGCGAGCCGGTAGCCACCCGGCTGCCCCGGGCGCTCACGCTCCCGGCACTGGTCGCCGAACTCCGGGTCGCCGTCGCCGATGCCGCCACACCGCCCGACCGGCGCCGGGCCGCCGCCGCGCACCTGGCCCGGCTGGCCGCTTCCGGGGTACCAGGTGCCGATCCCGATCAGTGGTGGGGACTCAACCCGCTCTCCGACGACCGGCCGCTGGTGGACGCCGACGGCGTGGTCACCGTGTCACCGTCCACTGTGGAGAGTGTGCAGCGGTGCAGCCTGCGCTGGCTGCTGGAGCGGCACGGTGGCTCGAAGTACGCGCAGCCCGGAGCAGAGCGTTGGCGACCTGGTACACGAGATCGCCCAGCAGGCCACCGATCCGGGCGCCCGGGACGAACTGGTCGCCTACCTGGACGCCGAGTTCGGCAAGATCGAACTCTCCGCGCGCTGGCTGGCCGGGCCGCAGCGCCGCCGCGCCGAGCAGATGATCGACAAGCTGGTCTCCTGGCTGGCCGCCAACCCGCGCCGGCTGGCCGCGATCGAGCAGGACTTCGCGGTACACCTGGACGCCGGGATCCGGGTCAAGGGCCGGGTGGACCGGCTCGAAGTCGACGACCAGGGTCGGCTGGTGGTGATCGACCTGAAGACCGGCCGCGCCTCGCCCACCGCCGTCGAGCTGCCCGAATATCCCCAACTCGGCGCCTACCAGGCAGCGGTCGAGGCGGGCGCGTTCCCGGAGGTGGGGCTGGAGCCGGGCGGCGCGTCGCTGGTACAGCTCGGTACCGACCATGTCGGGGTGAAGGAGCAGAGCCAGCCGCCGCTGTCCGAGTCGGCCGATCCGACCTGGGCGGCGGCACTGGTACGCAAGACAGCGGCGGCGATGGCGGCTTCTACGTTCAGCGCTGTGGTCAACTCGCGTTGCCGCAGCTGTCCGGTACGCCACTCCTGCCCGGTCAGCGGCAAGGGCCGGCAACTACACGGGGACGGCGGGGCCGAATGATTTCCGTCGAGAGCTTGCGGGTCGACGCATGACACTCGCAACTGCCGGGCCGCGGTTCACGCCGGCGCAACTGGCCAAGGATCTGCGGCTCTACCCGCCGACCCAGGAGCAGGTCGACATCATCTCGGCGGCGCCGCACGAGCCGCTGCTCGTCGTCGCCGGTGCCGGCTCCGGCAAGACCGAGACGATGGCCGCCCGGGTGGTGTGGCTGGTCGCCAACAACCACATCCGGCCCGAGCAGATCCTCGGCCTCACCTTCACCCGCAAGGCCGCGGGCGAGCTGGCCCACCGGGTACGGGCCCGGCTGGCACAGCTGGTGAACCGGCTGGGGCGCGACGATCTGCTGGACGGCGAGCCGACAGTCTCCACGTACCACTCGTTCGCCGGCCGGATCGTCACCGAGCACGGGGTGCGTGCCGGGTACGAGCCGACCACCCGGCTGCTCACCGAGGCCAGCTGCTGGCAGCTCGCCGACGCCGTGGTACGCCAGTACGACGGCGACATGGCCGACGTGGACCTGGGCGTGGGGACAGTCACCAGCGCGGTACTGCAGCTCGCCGGTGAACTCGCCGAGCACCTGCGCGAGGAGGCCGAGCTGGCCACCTGGACCGGCCGGTTCCACCATGACGTGAAGTCGTTGCCCGGCAAGGAGATGGCGGACGTCGCCAAGATCCTCGGCCGGCAGCGGGCCCGGCTGGCGCTACTCCCGCTGGTACGCGAATATGCCCGCCGCAAGCGCGACCTGGAGGCGATGGACTTCGGTGACCAGCTGGCTCGCGCCGCCCGGGTAGCCCGCGACCACCCCGAGGTCGGAGTGGTGGAGCGCGACCGGTTCCGGGCCGTACTGCTCGACGAATACCAGGACACCTCGCACGCCCAGGTCGTCCTGCTCCAGTCGCTGTTCGGCATGGGGCACCCGGTGACCGCGGTCGGCGACCCGTGCCAGGCGATCTACGGCTGGCGGGGTGCCTCCGCCGACGCGCTCGACCGGTTCCCGGAGGTGTTCCCGCACCGGGACGGCCGGCCGGCGCGGGTACTTTCGCTCGCCACCAGCTGGCGCAACCGGCCGGAGATCCTGCAGGTCGCCAACGCGCTCTCCACCCCGCTGCGCGCGTACGGCGCCCGGGTGGCCCAGCTCTCCGCCGCCCCCGAGGTCAAGGACCGGGCCGGCGCGCACACCGTGCACTGCGCGCTGCTGCCCAGCACGCTCGCCGAGGCCGAGTGGATCGCCGACCGGATCGCCGCCGCGTGGGCACACGACGGGCGCGGGCCGGACGCGGTACGGCTGCTGCCGGGGCGGGAGGAGGGCGACCCGGGGGCGACACCGACGACTGCCGTGCTGGTACGGGCCCGCAGCCAGATCGCCGCTATCGAGGCGGCACTGCGCGAACGCGACCTGCCGGTGGACGTGGTCGGGCTGGGCGGGCTGCTGGACACGCCGGAGGTACGCGACGTGGTCAGCGGCCTGCGGGCCCTCGCCGACCCGACCGACGGAGCGGCCCTGCTGCGCCTGCTCACCGGACCACGCTGGCGGATCGGACCGCGTGACCTGGTGGCGCTCTACGGTCGGGCGCGCGAACTGGCCAGCGAGCGCTACCGCGGCAACGATGCCGACGCGCTGGACCAGTCGGCGCTCTCCGAGGCACTGGACCAGCTGGGTGAGGAGGAGCGCTACTCGGCCGCCGGGTACCACCGCTTCGCGGCGCTGGGTCGGGAGCTGAGCGGGCTGCGCCGCCGGCTTGACCAGCCACTGCCCGAGCTGGTCGCGGAGATCGAACGGTCGATGGGGCTGGACGTGGAGGTGGCCACCGGCGGTGCTGACGCCGGCCTCGCGCGTACCCATCTGGATGCCTTCGGCGAGGTCGCCGCGCGCTTCCACGCCGAGGCCGAAGGGGCCAGCCTCGGGGCGTTCCTGGCCTACCTGGAGGCGGCCGAGACCGAGGAGCGCGGCCTGGCCCCCGGCGAGGCGGAGGTACGCGAAGGGGCGGTGCAGATCCTCACCGTGCACGCCGCCAAGGGCCTGGAGTGGGACATCGTCGCCGTTGCGGGACTCAGCCAGGACGTGTTCCCGGGCCGGGTGAGCAGCGCCGACCACTTCCTCAACGGCCCGGGCAGCCTGCCGTTCCCGCTGCGCGGCGACGCCATCGGCCTGCCCGAGCTGTCGCTCGCCGGGGTCAGCGACCAGAAGGGCGTACTCGGCGCGGTCAAGAGGTTCAAGGACAAGTGGGCCGAGCACGACGTCCGGGAGGAGCGGCGGCTGGCCTACGTCGCGGTCACCCGCCCGCGCCGGCTGCTGCTCTGCTCGGGCTCCTGGTGGTCGGAGGGGACCAAACGGCCGCGCGGCCCGTCGCCGTTCCTGACCGAGATCCGCGCCGCCTGCGCCGACGGGGTGGGCGAGGTGGATCAGTGGTACCCGGCCCCCGCCGACGACGCCACCAACCCGCTCAACGACCAGGTGGCGCAGGCCAGTTGGCCGATCGACTACCTGGGTACCCGCCGCCCCGCGCTGGAGGCCGCGGCCGCTCTGGTCCGCTCCGCGCCCGCCGTCGAGAAGTTCGAGGTCGCCGCAGACGACGAGGTGGCCGGGCGCTGGGCCGAGGACGTGGAGCTGCTGCTCGCCGAGCGCGCCGCGTTCACCCCCGATCCGGACGCGCCGATCGCGGTGGCGCTGCCGGCTCACCTGTCCGTCTCCCAGCTGGTGGCGCTGCGCCGGGACCCGCAGGGGCTGGCCCGGTCACTGCGCCGGCCACTGCCGGCCCGCCCCGATCCGCACACCCGCCGGGGTACCGCCTTCCACGCCTGGCTGGAGCGGCGGTACGGCGCCGACCGGCTGCTCGACATCGACGAACTGCCCGGTGCTGCCGACGAGGAGGCGGCGCCGGACGCGGCCCTGGAGGAGTTGAAGGAGAGCTTCCTGGCCAGCGAGTGGGGGGAGCGCAGCCCGGTCGAGGTCGAGGTGGCGTTCGCGACCACGGTGGCCGGCGTGGTCATCCGGGGTCGGATGGATGCCGTCTTCGCCGACCCGGACGGTGGCTTCGACGTCGTCGACTGGAAGACCGGGCGGCGCCCGACCGGCCGGGAGGCCGATGCCGCCGCGATCCAGCTCGCCGCGTACCGGCTGGCCTGGGCGCAGCTCGCCGGCTGCCCGGTGCAGCGGGTACGCGCCGCGTTCCACTACGTACGCGAAGGCGTGACGGTACGCCCGGCCGACCTGCTCGACGAGGCCCGGCTCACCGCACTCGTGGCCAAGCTGCCCACCGGCTGACCGGGGTCGTCATGTCGTCGAGGTCGGTGCGGGGCAGGCGCCAGGTGACGGGGCCCAGGTCGGTGAGGGAGACTGGCCCTGATGTCTGAGCAGCAGTCGCCCTGGGCGCGTCCCGAGCAGGGGTCCGGTTCGTCGGTGGGGGTCGAGTACCCGCCCGCGCCGGTACCTCCCCGTAGTGCACCCCCCGGTCCGCTCCCCGGCCGCCCGCTGCCGCAGCCGAGCAGCGCCGAGCCGGTTATCGACCTGGGGCCGGGCTGGTCCCGCTCGGGCAACGTGACGCAGCTCGGCGGCCGGGCACCAGTTCCCGACGTGCTCACCATCGGGCCGCCCGACCAGACGGTGCGCCAGCGCCGGCGGATGTTCAAGATCTTCGGGGGTACCGCCGCCGCCATCGCCGCCGTCGGACTCGTGATCATCCTCGCGCTGGTGATGACCGGGCACAGCCCGCTGCGCAACCCGCTCGCCGGCGGCCCGAAGGATGTCCTCCCGCCACTGGCCGAGGCGTGCCCACCGCCCACCGCCGACGAGCAGAACCTGCCGCCCGTACCGGCGCCGCCGCCGGGGGCCCGGACAACCGACACCGACTCGGGTATCTCCTACGCCCGGCAGGGTGCCCCGTGGCTACCGTGGAACGACAGCTGGAGCGCCGGTGACCTGCACGTGCGGTACGGCGTCGGGCAGCACTTCGTGACCGAGGAGTACACCGACGAGTACGGCGCGCTGAACGAGTACCACGCCTCGATCCTGTCCGGCTCTGTCCCGGCCGCGGCCAACGACGCGCTCACGCTCGACCTCAACTGCACCGGCCACCAGGTGCTCGCGGATGTCCGGCTCTCCTACTACCCGCAGCCCAACACCATCGACATGATGCGGGACGAGGTGACCATCCTCGGCGGCCGGCCGGCCTGGGTGGCCAAGTTCCGGCTGCACTTCCACGAGCAGGGGCTGAAGGCGACGAGTGAACTGGTCGGGCTGGCCCTGATCAACGTGGGCCGGCCGAACGCCGCCGTTCTCTACATCTCCATCCCGGGTACGCACCCGCAGTTCGACCCGGTGGTGGACAGCGTGCTGAACTCGGTCCGCCCCACCTGACAAGCCCTACCCGTTGGCCGGTTCCGGCCATCGTTCGGCACCCGGAATTGGCCCGACGGGGCAGCGAACGGATCCACCGACTCCTATGGTGAGCGTCGGCGCCCGGGGAACGTCTTCCCCGGCCCGTGAATCCTCGCCGGAGTCCCCACATGCGTCTGACCCCACGCGCCCGCCTGGCCCTGGCCTCGCTGGCGATCCCCGCGATTGTCGCCCTCGCCGGAACGGCCGCACTGGCCAGCCCCGGCGCCACCCCCGGCCCGCTGGCCTCCGGCGCGCCGACCGCGTCCAGCTACCCGACCGGTTCCCCCATCGGCTCCCCGCTGCCCAGTGGCTCCGGGGGCTACTCGCCCAGCCCGTACCCGTCGGAGACCTGGAACTCCGGGAACCCGGTGCCCTCGGACAGCTGGTACTCGGGCAGTCCGGTCCCGTCGCAGAGCCCGTCCAACCCGCCCGGTACCGGCTCCATCGCCGGCCACTTCACCAGTGGCGGCCAGGGGCGTATCGACGTCGGGGTGACCCTGTACACCACGAGCTGGGGGTTCGTGGACTACACCGGCACGGACGGCTTCGGCGCCTTCAACTTCCAGGGCGTGGCCCCCGGCGACTACAAGATCGAGTTCAGTCAGACCGGCGGATACCAGTGGTACCACGGCAAAGCCGACTTCAACAGCGCCGACACGGTGCACGTCGTGGCCGGCGCGGAGGCGGACATCGAGGAGCAGTCGCTGCCCACCGGTACCATCGCCGGCACGTTGACGGACAGCTCCGGGGCGGCGGTAGCGGGTGCCCAGGTGAGCGCCCAGGCGGACAACGGCGCAAACGCCAACGCGTACACCGATTCGGCCGGGCACTACAGCTTCGACCTGCAGCCCGGTACCTTCCGGATCACCTACTTCCCGCCCGGCCTGCCCTACGAGTACGCCCACCACGCGCTGAGCTACCAGGACGCGGCCGCGTTCACGGTGGTGAGCGGGCAGACGCAGACCGTCGACGAGCAGCTGCTGCCGACCGGGACGATCACCGGCCGGTACACCGCGCCGGACGGCAGCCCGGTCGCCGGCGCCTCGGTGACGGCGAACGCCGCCGAGTACGGATCGAACCAGTCGGCCACCACGGCGGCTGACGGCAGCTACTCGCTCGGACCGGTCTACGCCGGGTCGTACGAGGTGAGCTTCACCAGCCCGGACTTGAGCACGACCCAGTACGCACACGGCAAGCCGACCGAGGTGGGTGCGGCGTTCTTCGCCGTCACCGGCGGCGCGGCCACCGTGGTGAACGAGACCCAACTGGGTACGGGCACGCTGGTGGTGCTCGGTAAGGACGCGGTCTCCGGCAAGAAGGTCGCCAACTTCTGTGCCCAGGCGGACAACAGCTACGGCTGCACCACCACCGGTTCGCTGACCCTCACCGGGGTACGCGAGGGTGCCGAGACGCTGAACGTCTACATCGACGACACGCACCACTTCTCGGCGTACGACATACCCGTGACGGTGGTCGCCGCGGCCACCACGACCAACACCGTCGCACTGCAGCCCGGCGCGACCATCGACGTGACGATCAAGGACCACGTCACCGGGGCGCCGCTGGAGAACATCTGCGTCGCCGGCTTCACCGCAACCGACGCGATCGTGCCCGACGGCTTCGGCAACTGCAGCGACGCGCAGGGCGTGATGCACATCGGTCCGCTGGCTGACGGCCCGTTCACGCTCTACGCGTTGGATCACAACGGCACCGGCTACGGCGACCAGTGGGTCGGCCCGAACGGTGGCGTCGGCAGCCAGACGCTGGCGGCCAAGGTCTACGTCGGCGCCGGGCGTACGGTGACCGGCCCGACGATCCTGATGGACAAGGCGGGTTCGATCACCGGTACCGTCACCGGCCCGTCCGGCAGCCCTGTCCCCAATGCCGTCGTGTCGCTGCTCACCGACGATCCGGGTAGCGGCTCCGGACACGTCAGCGCCCTGACTGACGCGCAGGGGGACTACACGATGGACGGGCTCGGCCCGTACGCCTGGCCGCTCCTGGTCAGCAACGCCGGCAGCCTGCCGGACCAGTGGACCGGCGGGGTCGCCAACCGGCGCAACGCCACCACCCCGGTGACGGTGGTCTCCGGCTCGACGGCCACCGAGAACATCCAGCTGCAGGGCGGCATCACGATGTCCGGCGTGGTACGCACCGGCGGTGGCAGTACGGTGCCGCAGTTTGCCAGGGTGGTCGCGTACAACGCCGCGACCGGGGACGTGATGGGCGTGTTCGACGCCAGTCCCGACGGGGCGTACCAGCTCAACCTGCTCAGCCCGCAGAACATCAAGCTCTTGGTGTACGCGGACGGCCCGACCAGCTCGACCGGCTGGTACGGCGGTACCAGCTTCGACACGGCCACCGTCGTCAACATCACCGGGCACAAGAACATCACCAAGGATCTCGTGTACCCGTAGCGAGTCCACCCGAACGGCCGGACATCGGGCGCCCCCGATGTCCGGCCGTTCGCCCAGCGACGATTCGGGACACCGCGGAGTGGCCGGAACGGGGCGATGGTTGGCATCGGCCGGGCGGGCGCGGGTTATCGTCAACGGGTGCCTTCCCGTGAACCCGCCAAGCGCGCGCCCAAGTCCAAGCCCGGCAAGCCGGAACCCGGCAAGTCCAAGTCCGGCACAGCGAAGCCCGGCACCGCCAAGCCCGGCAAAGCCCCGGCCGGCCGGATCCCGGCCACCAGATACCCGGTCGAGCGGCTGACCCTGAAGAACGGGCTGCGGGTGGTACTCGCGCCGGACTCGTCCGCGCCGGTGGTGGGAGTGGCCGTCGTCTATGACGTGGGCATCAGATCCGAGCCGGAGGGGCGTACCGGCTTCGCCCACCTCTTCGAGCACCTGATGTTCCAGGGCTCGGCGAACCTGGAGAAGCTGGCCCACTTCCGGCACGTGCAGGGCTCCGGGGGTACCTTCAACGGCTCCACCCACCTGGACTACACCGACTACTTCGAGACGCTGCCGGCCAACGCCCTGGAGCGGGCGCTGTTCCTGGAGGCCGACCGGATGCGCGGTCCACGGTTGACCGAGGAGAATCTGCGCAACCAGGTCGACGTCGTCAAAGAAGAGATTCGCGTCAATGTACTGAACCGGCCGTACGGTGGCTTCCCGTGGCTGAAACTTCCACCGGTCATGTTCGACACGTTCGCCAACGCGCACGACGGGTACGGCTCGTTTGTCGACCTGGAGTCGGCCACCGTCGAGGACGCCCGCGAGTTCTTCGCCAAGTACTACGCGGCCGGCAACGCGGTACTCGCGGTCAGCGGTGACTTCAACACCGACGCGGCGGCCAAGCTGGTCGAGGCGCACTTCGGCGACGTACCGGCCGGCAAGGCACCCAAGCGCCCCAAGTTCGCCGAGCCCGACCTGAAGGCGGAGCGGCGGGAGTCCTATGTGGACCCGCTGGCCCCGCTCGCCGCGCTGGCCAGCGCCTGGCGGGTACCCGACCCGATCAGCGACTTCGCCGGCTACCTGCCCTACGTCGTACTCGCCGAGGTGCTCACCGACGGCGACGCGTCCCGGCTGGTACAGCGGCTGGTGCAGCGGGACCGGACGGCGACCAGCATCGGCGGGTACATCGGCTTCATGGGCGAGCCCTACGAGGTGCGCGACCCCACCGCCCTGTTGCTGCAGGCGCACCTGCCTCCGGGGGGTGACCCGGACAAGGTACTGGTCACCGTCGCCGAGGAGTGCGACAAGATCGCCACCGACGGGCTGGACGAGGGCGAACTGTCCCGCACCGTCGCGCGGATGGCCACGCACCTGTTGCGGGAGAGCGATGCCGTGCTGAACAGGGCGCTGCGGATGGCCGTCCTGGAGCAGCAGCGCGGTACCCCGGAGTTGATGAACGAACTGCCCCGGCTGCTCGGCGAGGTGACCGAGGCACAGATCGTGGCGGCCGCGGCAAGCCTGCGCCCGGCCCGCCGGGCCACTGTCGAGGTTCAGGTAGGTACCCGATGAAGAAGCTCCCCGCCCTCGGCCCGACGCGCAAGCTCACCCTGCCCAAGCAGGCTGAGCGGACGCTCCACAATGGACTGACGGTGATCGCCATCCGGCGCTCCTCGGTGCCGCTGGTGGAGATCCGGCTGCGGGTGCCGTTCGCCAAGGCGCACCTGGCCCGGACCAGCCTGCTCACCCAGACGATTTTCTCGGGTACCGCAACGCTGTCCACTGTGGACATCGCCGCCGAGCTGCAGAAGGTCGGTGGCGCACTGGGTGCGGCGGCCGACCCGGATCGCCTGCTGATCAGCGGTAACGCGCTGGTCACCGGGCTGGCTCGGCAACTGGAGATCCTGGCTGACGTACTGCTGCACGCGGAGTACCCGGCCGACGAGGTGGCCACCGAGCGCGACCGGCTGGTCGACCGGATCCAGGTGGCGCAGAGCCAGCCGTCGCACTTGGCGCGGGTGGCGCTGTTGAAGCGGATGTACGGCAGCCATCCCTACGCGGTACAGACCCCGGAGGCCGGTTCGGTACGCGCGGTGAAGCCGGCCGCGCTGCGCGAACTGCACGCGTCCCGGCTGCATCCGGCCGGTGCCACCCTGGTCATCGTCGGTGATCTGGCGCCGGAGAAGGCGATCGACGCGGCCGAGGCGGCGCTGGGTACCTGGAACGGTGGTGGCAAACAGGTTGAGCTGCCGCCGGCGCCGGCGCTGCGCCCGGGGCCGCTGCTGCTCGTCGACCGGCCGGGCGCGGTGCAGTCCTCGCTGCGGCTGGCGCTGCCGGGGGTACGCCGGACCGATCCGGAGCAGGCCGCGCTGCAGCTGGCCAACCTGATCTTCGGTGGCTACTTCTCGTCCCGCTGGGTGGAGAACATCCGCGAGGACAAGGGCTACACGTACGGGCCGCACTCGGTGATCGAGCACTCGGTCGCCGGTACCTCCGTGGTGCTCTCCGCCGAGGTGGCCACCGCGGTGACCGCCCCGGCACTGCTGGAGACCTGGTACGAGCTGGGCCGGCTGGCGAGTGTCGCACCGAAGCCGGAGGAGCTGGAGCAGGCCCGCCAGTACGCCCTCGGCACCCTCCAGCTCGGCATGTCCACCCAGGCCGGGCTGGCCGGGCTGGCCAGTACCTACGCCGGCTACGGCCTGCGGCTGGACTTCCTGGCCGAGCACGCGGCCCGGCTGGCCAAGGCGACCCAGGAGGATGTCGCCGCGGCGGCCACCCGTTTCCTGGCACCGTCTGGCGGGGTGACCGTCATCCTCGGTGACGCGGAGAAGATCGAGGACTCGTTGACGGTGTTGGGCCCGGTCGAGCGCGCGACGCCGGCTCCTGATGCGGCTGCGGCTGGCAGCGGCGCGGCGGGACGGAGTTCGGGCGCGTGAGTCACCCCACGGCCCATCGCACCCCACCGATGGCCCGCTCCGGCCTGCACCGGCAGGCGCACCGGCGCACCGACGCACAGTGGTTGGCGGCGGCCTGGGAGCGGGCGAAGGTACTCGTGGTCGACGGCGGTACCGAAGCCAACACGGCCAGTGCGCTGCTGGTCGGCGAGCGGCTGCTGCTCCTCGACGCCGGATCGGCACCGGCCGGCGAGCGGATCTTCCTGGGCGAGGACGACGACGGTACGCCGTACTTCGCGGTGATGGCCTCGGTGCTCGACCAGGAGGACGCCCGCCGGGTGACCGTACGCGACGTCGGGCACCTGCTCTCCGACCTGGAGTCCGGGCTGTTCATCACGGCCATCGCGCTGGCCAACTGGCACAGCCGGCACACCTTCTCGCCACTGGACGGCGGGCCGACCACGATGGCCGACGCCGGCTGGGCGCGGGTGGCGGCGAACGGGCGGATGACCTGGCCGCGTACCGACCCGGCGGTGATCGTGCTGGTGCACGACGGGGTGGCCGGTGACGAGGGGCGCTGCCTGCTCGGGCACAACGCGGCGTGGACCCGCCCCGGCTGGGCCCGGCGCTACTCCTGCCTGGCCGGGTTCGTGGAGGCCGGCGAGTCGGCCGAGGCCGCGGTCATCCGCGAGGTCGGTGAGGAAGTGGGGGTACGCGTCGCGCAGCTGCGCTACTCGGGCAGCCAGGCGTGGCCGTACCCGGGCTCGCTGATGCTCGGCTTCCACGCGGTCGCCGACCCGGAGCAGCCGGTCCTGCCGGACCTGGACGAGATCGCGGCGGCCCGCTGGTTCGACCGGTCGGAGATCCGCGCGGTACTGGCTGGCGAGCGCGACGACTTCGGCCTGCCGATGGCCTCCTCGATCGCGCACTTCCTGCTGATCGAGTGGCTCGACGGCCTGATCTGACGGAGCGGATCCGCAAAAGCGCGCGGGTGGTACCGATCGAAAGATCGGTACCACCCGCGCCGGTACCCCCACGGGTTCCTGGTTGTGATCCCGGCTCAGCCGGCGGTGCACATGTACGGCGTACCGTGGCCGCCGATCTGGTAGCAGTGCATGACCGGCGGCTTGGTCGGCTCGGCGGCCGAGGCGCTGGCGGCGCTGAGGGCGAGCAGACCGAGCGTGCCGAAGACGGCGAACGCGGCGGCGACCAGGAGCTTGCGCATGGCTGAACCTTCCGATGGGGCCTTTCGGCCGCTGTGGTGTAGGAACAGCCTGGCCGTCCCGGTGTCCCGGGGACCAGTGACCGCTGTCCCAGCCCTGTCGGGCTGATTCAGCGTGCGCGACGGGACATCCGGTACGCGTCCATCGACGGATGGAACCGGATCGTCCCCGGGGTGTACCCGGACTCCTCCCCAGGGATCAGGCGGCGCTGGCGGCCGCGAGGTGCTCGCGTACCTGCACGATCGACGGGTTGGTGATCGCCGAGCCGTCAGCGAACCGGATCGTGGGTACCGTCTGGTTCCCGCCGTTCACCGACATCACGTACTCGGCGGCGGCTACGTCCTCCTCGATGTTGATCTCCTGGTAGCCGATACCCTCCCGGTCGAGCTGGGTCTTCAGCCGGTGGCAGTAGCCGCACCAGGTGGTCGAGTACATGGTCAACATCGCGGGAGGACCTCCGAGGGGACGGGTGGCGTGTTCGTGATCAGTAAACGTCAGCCGGGCCTGCGATGATTCCAGTTGTGGTGGGGAACTCAGCGGTACCGGACTCCGGCGCGGCCGGCCGGCTGCTCGCCGGGCTGGACGAGGAGCAGCGCACCGCCGTCACCGCCCCGGCCGGACCGGTCTGCATCCTGGCCGGCGCCGGCACCGGCAAGACCCGGGCGATCACCCATCGCATCGCGCACCGCTCGTTGACCGGTGAGGTCGCCGCCCGGCACGTGCTCGCCGTCACCTTCACCGCCCGGGCCGCCGCCGAACTCCGCGCCCGCCTGGCCGGCCTGGGCGTCGCCGGCGTGCAGGCCCGTACCTTCCACGCCGCCGCCCTGCGCCAGCTGCGCTTCTTCGCCCCGCGCATCTTCGCCGGCCGGCCCATGCCGGAGCTGCTGGACAGCAAGGCCCGGCTGATCACGCTGGCGGCCGGGCGGGCCGGCCTGCGCGCCGACCGCACCACCACCCGTGACCTGGCCAGCGAGATCGAGTGGGCGAAGTCGACGCTGGTCGAGCCGGGCGACTACGCCGTGGCGGCGGCGAAGGCCGGCCGCGAGCCGCCCCTGGAGGCTGCTGCGGTGGCCCGCGTGTTCGCCGCGTACGAGCAGGTGAAGCGCGCCGGTGGAGTGATCGACTTCGAGGACGTACTGCGCGCCGCGTGCTGGGCCATGGAGGAGCACCCGGACGTCGCCGAGCAGGTACGCGCGCAGTACCGGCACTTCACCGTGGATGAATACCAGGACGTCAACCCGCTGCAGCAGCGGCTGCTCGACGCGTGGCTCGGCGGCCGCAGCGACCTGACCGTGGTCGGCGACGCCAGCCAGACGATCTACTCGTTCACCGGTGCCTCCGCCGACTACCTGATCGGCTTCCCGCGCCGCTACCGCAGCGCTGTGGTGATCCGGCTGGTCCGTGACTACCGGTCCACCCCGCAGGTGGTCGGGCTGGCCAACGCGGTCATCCGGCAGGCCCGGGGTAACGAGGCCCGGCTGCGGCTGGAGCTGCGCGGGCAGCGGCCACCCGGCCCGGAGCCGGACGTGCGGGTGTGCCCCGACGAACCGGCCGAGGCGGCAGCCGTGGCGAAGCGCTGCGTCGAGCTGATCGCCGCGGGTACGCCGGCCCGGGAGATCGCCGTGCTGTTCCGTACCAACGCCCAGTCCGAGTCCTACGAGGAGGCACTCGCCGAGGCTGCCGTCCCGTACGTGGTGCACGGTGCCGAGCGCTTCTTCGACCGGCCGGAGGTACGCCAGGCGATGGTCGCGCTGCGCGTCGCCAGCCGGTCGGTGGTTGCCGGTACGCCGCTGCCCGAAGCGGTCGCCGAGGCACTGGGCTCGATCGGCTGGCGGGTCGACCAGCCACCGCCGGGCGGGGCGGCACGGGAGCGCTGGGAGGCGCTCGCCGCGCTGGCCGGGCTCGCCGAGGAGATCGGCGGCACGCTCGGCGAGTTCGCCGACGAGCTGGGGCGGCGGGCCGGCGTACAGCACGCGCCGACGGTTGACGGGGTGACGCTGGCGTCCCTGCACGCCGCGAAGGGGCTGGAGTGGGATGCCGTCTTCGTGGTCGGGCTGGCCGAGGGGACGCTGCCGACCGGCTACGCGCGTACCCCCGACGCGCTGGAGGAGGAGCGCCGGCTGCTCTACGTGGGCATCACCCGGGCCCGCCAGTGGCTGTGGCTGTCGTACGCCGCCGCCCGCTCGCCGGGTGGTCGGCCCCGCCGGCCCAGCCGGTTCCTGCCGCTGGCCGTGCAGCAGCCGGGCCGTCCGGCACAGGCAGGGGCGGGCCGCAAGGTACGGGAAGAAGCGCGGCGACGGATCCTGGTGGCCTCGTGCAGGATCTGTGGCGCCACCCTGCTCGCCGGTGCCGACCGCAAGTTGGGGCGCTGTGCCGACTGCCCGTCCGACCTCGACGACGAACTGCACACCCGGCTGTACGAGTGGCGGAAGCTGGTGTCGGCCGCCGCCGGGGTACCCGCGTATGTGGTTTTCACCGACGCGACGCTGGTCGCGCTCGCCGAGCGGAAACCAACGCGGACCGAGGAGTTGATCCAGATTGCCGGGATCGGCCCCCGCAAACTGGGACTTTACGGCGCCGATGTACTCGCCCTGATCGGCGGCGCGGCGGTCGACGATCTCGCTGTCAGAAAAACTTTGGAAAACCCGCCGTAATTCGTTTGCCCCGTCGCGGGCAGCAGGCTTAGCCTGCTTACACACCAAGCGAGCAGCGGCAATCCGTGCGCCCGCACTCTTCTAGAGCAGGTAGGAGGTGGCACCCATGGAGACATATCTCGACCAGCGACCGTCGGTGCTGACCCCTGCGTCAGCTCTGGTGCCGTCGACCGCCACTGCCCACGCGTCCGTCGTGGGCCAGCCGGCTGTCTGGCGCGCGTGCAAGCCACGCACCACCCAGGAATCCGTCCAGTCCATTCACACCCAGGTACCGGTTTCGCGGGAGGTCCAGCTCGCGCTGGCACTCACGCCGGATCACGGGACGAATGGATTCGTTGCTCCGAACTCCGGAATGGCCGCCTCCGCACGCAAGGGCGGTAAGGCCAGCGGGATCCCACCTCGAGAACGACAGGTCTAGACAGACCAGCCGGCTCACCTCGAGGCCGCGGAACCCGTACACCGGGATCCGCGGCCTTATTCGTTGTTTGGCAAAGATCTGCTGCAGACAAGCAAGCGGGGGAGAGCGAGACCTTCGCATGAACCTGGAGCGCACGAAGCGAGAGATCGCACGAGAGAGAGAAGAGGTGACCGGGATGACTCTGGCGTTTGCCCCTGTCGACATGACTGTCGACCTGGGTTCGGAGCTGCCGTGCCGTCGGTTCGACGCTGACCTGTGGTTCGCCGATGTCCCGACCGAACTCGAGCTGGCCAAGTCCCTGTGCGGGGAGTGCCCGGTTCGGCTCGAGTGCCTGTCGGGCGCCGTCGAGCGGGAGGAGCCGTGGGGTGTCTGGGGCGGCGAGATCTTCGAGCGGGGTGCCGTGGTGCCGCGGAAGCGGCCTCGTGGCCGGCCTCGCAAGGAGGATGTCGCGCTGGACGAGCTGCGGCGGGTTGAGGTCGCGGCCCGGGTCGCGGCCGACCTGAACGTGGCGGCGTGACGACATGACCAGCATCCGTACCCCGAACGCCAGCCGAGCGCTGCACCCGATGCAGCCGACCCGGCCCGCACGTTCCGAGAACTTCATCCGTATGACGAACACCCGAGCGAGGAGCACCACCACCATGACCGCTGGTATCCAACTCATCCACGAAGCTCTGAGTCGCGCGCGAATGCGGCGGCCTCAGGAAACCACTTCTGAGGCTTACCGCTCCGCCCGGCAGATCACCCTCCGTGCCCGCCAGGAAACCAACCGCTGGCTCGGCGAGTAACAGATCTGCCCGACCAACACCAAGGCGCCCGTCACCGATCCGGTGGCGGGCGCCTGCCCATGCCATGGATCCGTTGCGCCGCAACGCTTCCCGCCCACTGGTCGAGATCGCGGGTGGAGCTCAGCCGAAGAGTCGATCAGTACGGTGCGAGTACCGCCGGGTCCACGGCGTGCGTCTGACCGGGCAGGGTACGCCGCTGGCCATCGTCCACGCCCGCGACGATCGCCTCCGCCGACGCGGCTGCCCACGGCCGGCCGGGGGTGACCACGGAGGGATCAAGCCTGACCGCCCGGAGTGGTCACCCCCGGCCAGCCCGCCCCACCAAAGAGCAGAGAATCAAGAACCAATAGCCGCAGGAGCAGCAAACCCAGGCAACCACTTCTCGACCACCAGCCGGTACGGCGCCCGCGCCTCAAGCTGGCAGAGCACGCCGATCGAGCCGAGCGTCACCCGGTGGATGAGCAGGTACGACGGGGGCAGGTTCAGGTGCTTGCCGAGTTGGAAGGCGGGGCTGCGCGGGTTGGCCAGTCGAGCGGCTTCGGAGCGGAGCCAGGCGCGGGTGAACTGGAACTCGGGCTCGGCGATCGGCTCCAGCATGGGGCGTAGGTAGCCGAGTACCTCGTCGGCGTCGATCTCCAGGTCGGCGGGGACGAACCCCTCCTCGCGCAGCCCGTGGAGTACCCCGTCGGCGTCGCCGGCCAGCGCCATCCGGGTGAGCCGGCCGATCGGCTCGGGGTGCCCGCCGGGGAGCCGGGCGACCGCGCCGAAGTCGATCACGCCGAGCCGCCCGTCCGGCATGATCCGGAAGTTGCCCGGGTGCGGGTCGGCGTGCAGCAGCCCGGCCCGGGCCGGCGCGGAGAAGTGCAGGGTGGCCATCAGCAGGCCGGCGTGGTTGCGCTGCTCCTCGTCACCGGCGCTGATGATCCGGGACAGCGGGGTACCTTCCAGCCACTCGGTGACGAGTACCCGGGGCGAGGCGTGTACCACCTCGGGGACGCAGATCTCCCCGTCGTCGCGGTACGCGTCGGCGAAGGTGCGCTGGGAGCGCCCCTCCAGCTCGTAATCGAGCTCCTCGGTGATCCGGGCGCGCAACTCGGTGAGGAGCGGCTTCACATCCAGGCCGGGCTGCAGGATCTTGAACAGGCTGGCCAGCCGGGACAGTTGGGTGAGGTCGGAGAGCAGGGCCGGCCCGGCACCCGGGTATTGAATCTTCACAGCGACGGCTACCTGCTCGGTACCGCGCTTCCAGGTCGCCCGGTGTACCTGCCCGATGCTCGCCGCCGCGGCCGGTACGTCGTCGAACTCGACGAACAGCTCCCGCCAGTCGGCTCCGAGCTGCTCGGCTAGTACCTTGTGCACGCTGGAGGCGGGCAGCGGCGGGGCAGCCTCCTGCAGCTTGGTGAGCGCCTGCCGGTAGGGGCCGGCCAGCTCCTCGGGCAGTGCCGCCTCGAAGACCGACAGGGCCTGGCCGAACTTCATCGCCCCGCCCTTGAGCTGGCCCAGCACGCTGAAGAGGTGCTCGGCCGTACGCTGCTGGACCTCGGCGGAGATCACTTCGGTGGCCATCCCGGTGACCTTCTTGCCGAACCCCAGCGCTGCCCGGCCGGCGAAGCCGAGCGGGAGCGCGGCCAGCTTCGCGGTGCGGGAAACGGCGCGGCGCGGAATGTCGGTCACCCGATCATTGAACCTCATCCGTCGCGCTGGTGTTGCCGTCTACCGGCGCGTGCACAGTCACACCGGGGATGCGGTGGCCAGCGGCGACGCCGTTCCCGCCCCGGTGCGCTGATCTCCACGGTGGCTCCGACGGTCTCCGGGCGGCGCCCGTCGAGGCTGGCGAGTACCTCGTGGGCGGCGTACGCGGTGGCCGCCAGGGCGGTGGTCACGGTGCACGCGAGCGCGGCGTCGGCCCCGCCGGCCAGCTGCGCGGCGAGCCGGGGCCAGCCCGGATCGCGGTCGGATCGGTGCAGGTCAAGGCAGTGCAGACAAGGCGAGCCGGACGGGGGTACCAGCGGGCCGACCACAGCCACGCCGTCGCGTACGTCGACGACCAGGGTGGGTACCCGCCGGCGGGCTGCCGCCAGCGCGGCGAGTCGGGCGGGCTGGGCCTGGCCGGCCTGGACGATGAAGGTGGCCCGGTCCGGGGTCAACGCCCCGACCCTGGCCCCGGGCACCGTTCGGGACAGCGCGTCCACGGCTGCCTGCGCCCGACTGCGGGTGGCGTCGGCCGGGGTGAGCCCGCCGACGGCGGCGTCCGCGAGGGTGGCCTGGCCGGCGAGTACCGGCACCACCTGCCCGACCCCGGCGGCCAGGAGCGTGACCGCGATGGGTACCACCAGCCGGCTGTGCCCGTTGACCAGTACCCGCGCCGCCGCCCGCCGGCGCAGTGCCTGCGCGGGGGTGGGCGTGTCCGCCTCGTCCCGGGCCGGCTGCAGCGCGAGTCCGGCCAACTCCGTGGCGAGGCGCCGGCGGGCCGGCTCGGGCAACTGCTGGGGCAGGAGGGTGTGCGCGCCGACCACCAGCCCGACCACGCGCAGGCTGGCGAGCAGGTCGGTGGTGGCCGTGGCGGGGATGCCGAGCGCCGCGGCGTCGCGGTGCAGCTTGTCCTCGGAGCGGGAGCCGTCCAGCAACTCCAGCACCTGGGCCACCGCCGGTATCGGAAATTCCAGGACCAGGGCGCGCTCGGGGTCGGTACCGACCTGCAGGTGGTGCTTGTCGCGCCAGAGCAGGCGCAGGCCGGGCAGCAGGGTGGGGCGGGTCATGCCGGGAGGCTGTCACGCTCCGGCGCGGGTACCCCCAGAGTTGTCCACAGGCGAGCCCGCGATCCACCGGGTTGTCCACAGGGACACGCCGGGTTATCCACAGCCCCAGCCGTAACCTGTCGCGTACCTGACACTACGCACGGTGTGTTGCGACGCTGACCCAGGCGCCCGCACACACCGGACCGGCGGGTCAGCGCGTGCCGACCCGCCGGTACCGATGATCGAAAGAAAAGATCAGGCCTTGCCGAGGATGCGGTTCATGGTGGTGTCACAGACCGGGCACTTGCCCTTGGCCATCCTCATCCCGGTCTTGGAGATCTCCACGTGACCGTCGAAGTCGCGCTTCTCCTTGCACTTGACGCAGTAGCCGTTGTACGTCTGCGTCTGGGCCTGCTCGGCCACGATGACCTCCTGCGTTGAGTTCGCGGCGCGCGAGTCGCGCACGTGCAGCCGCGCTTGTTCGCTGTCGAGTCTGCCCGGGGTACTCCCCGGAGGTGGGGTCTTCCGCTCAGGACACGCCGGGCGAATGCCCCGGATGAACATGATAGCCGCGGATCGCCGCAGGAATCTTTAGGGTGTTCGCCGGAAAACACGTGCCAATCGGGCGGCGTGACCAAGTTGAGCCTTGCGCAGGGGTGGCAACCGTTGGCTACCTTGCGAGCGTGAGCGGAATCCCCCCGGCTCACCGGGTCCCCCGGATGCTGTGATGCCTCCTGCCCGGAAGCCACTGATCGAAGTGCGACGCAGCCAGCGCCGCCGGCGTACGGTGTCCGCCTACCGGGAAGGTAGCCGGGTCGTCGTCCTCATCCCGGCGCAGTTCTCCCGCGCCGAGGAGCGCGAGTGGGTCGACCGGATGCTGCAGCGCCTGGACGCCCGCGACCAGCGCACACTCCGTACCGACGCCGAGCTTGCCGCGCGTGCCCAGCGCCTGGTCACCCGCTACCTGCCCGAGCTACCCGACGAGTCGCGCCCGGTGAGCCTGCGCTGGGTCGACAACCAGAACGGCCGGTGGGGCTCGTGCACGCCGGCCGACCGTACCATCAGGATCTCCGGGCGGATCATGGACATGCCCGACTGGGTGATCGACTACGTGCTGCTGCACGAGCTGGTACACCTGCTGGTGCCGAGCCACAACGCCACCTTCTGGAGCACCGTGTCCCGCTATCCCAAGGCGGAGCGGGCGCGCGGCTACCTGGAAGGGGTCGCGGCCATGGCCGGACAGGCGGTACACGAGGATTAGGCGGTGACCCGCCGCCTCGTTGTCGCAGTGCTGAGCCCGCCACGGTGGTCGCCACCGGGTACCGACCCCGACGCTTGGCGCCGTGCGCTCGCCGAGGACATCGCGGATCTGCTGGTCAACATGGAGGCGGCCGATCCGGCGCTCGCCGTGCTACCCGGTGACCGGGCCCTCGCCGACGCGGTTCGCTGGCCGACCATGCCGGTCTACGAGCTGGCGACGTTGACCGTACCGGCGATCCTGGCGGCCGCCGCTGCGGACGGGTACGAGCAGGCAGCGGTACTCGCCGCGGACGCCCCGGACGTACCCGGGCTGGTACTGGCGAAGCTGCTCCGCCCGTTGTCCAGCCGGCCGGTGGCGGTCGCGCCGGCGGCCGGCCCCGACGCCGGCCTGCTCGGGCTGGCGGCACAGCTGCCACCGGTCGACTGGCTGCCGCAAGCCGGGCTGGACGAGCTGACGGCGGAGCAGGTGACCGCGGCGGCGCCACAGAGCCGGCTGGTCGCGGGTACCCCCGGGTGGCACCGGCTCACCGATCCAGGGCAACTGGCCCGGCTCGATCTCGCCCTCGACGGCTGGGAAGCGACCCGCGCCCTGCTCACCGGTGGGTGAGCAGGGCGCGGCAGGCGGAGTACCACAAAGGTCAGGCGGGTTTGTCCTGATCTGTGCCTGAGTCATCCTCCGGGGTGGTTTCGCCGGATGCCGGCGGCGGCTCGGCGGCCGGGCTGCCGTCCTCGCCGGGTGCCGGCGAACCGGCGCTGGCCAGGAAGTCCTCGATCGAGCCCAGGTCCAGCTCGGCCATCGCGAACGCGGCCGGATCGGCGAAGTCCTCCTCGGCCGGCAGCAGGTCGGGGTGGCCCCAGACGCCGTCCCGCCCCTCGATGCCGCGGTGCGCCTCCAGCGCCGCCCACAGCGCGGTGGCCTCGCGCAGCCGGCGCGGCCGCAGCTCCAGCCCGACCAGCGCGGCGAAGGTCTGCTCGGCCGGCCCGCCGGCGGCCCGGCGGCGGCGGAACATCTCCGCCAGCTTGCCGGCGTTGGGCAGCCGGTCGGCGGCGGCCGCGTCGACCACGTGACAGACCCACCCCTCAACCAGCGCGAGTACCGTCTCCAGCCGGGCCAGCGCCATCCGCTGAGCCGGCGTGTCCTCGGGCGTGAACGCGCCTTCGAGAGAGAGCTCCTGTACCGACTCCGGGTTGCTCGGGTCGAAGTGGCCCATCGCCTCCTCGACCGCCTCGCGATCCACCCGGATCCCGGCCGCGTACGCCTCCACGGCGCCGAGTACGTGCCCGCGCAGCCACGGGACGTGGCCGAACAGGCGCTGGTGCGCGGCTTCCCGCAGCGCCACGTAGAGGTGCAGCTCCTCGGGCTCGACATCGAGGCCGCGGCCGTACTCCTGGATGTTGGCGGGTACCAGCGCGGCTGTTCCGGCGGGGCCGAGCGGGAGGCCGATGTCACCGGCCGAGAGGACCTCCGCGGCCAGCGAGCCGAGTGCCTGGCCGAGCTGCCCGCCGAAGAGCGCTCCGCCGAGCGTGGTGACCATCGACTGCATCGGGCCGAGCTGGGCGCGCATCTCCTCGGGTACCAGCTCACTCATGGACGACACCATCTTGCCGGCCACCGGGTCGCAGAGCTTGCGCCAGATCGGCAGGGTGGCACTGATCCACTGCCCTCGGCTCCACGCCTCGATCGCGGTGATGCCCGACGGCAGCGAGCTGACCGGGTCCAGCCACATGTCGGCCAGGCGCAGCGCCTCGTGGACGGCGGTGTGCTCGGCCTCGTTGACCCGCGGGTCACCCGGCGGCTTGACCGGCTCCTCACCGGAGTCGGCGTCCGGCCCGACTGCCGGCACGCCGGGCGTACCCGGCTCCGGGGTCAGCCCGGGGACGCCCGGGAAGCTCATCCCCGGCGGCATGCCGGGCAGGCTGAACCCGATACCGCCACCGGGGGCGAGGCCGGTCGGGCCGGCACCGGTCAGGGACGCCTGCGCCACCTGCCGGGCGAGGTCCCAGTTGACCGGGCCGCCATCGCCCGAGCCGGCGAACAGCTGCTGGAGCTGTCCCAGGAACTGTTGGAGCTGCGCGGGGTCGTTGGGATCAGGTACCCCGCCGGGCATCGAGAAGCCAAAAGGCACGTCAGGCACGTAGCCAACGGTACGTGACCGGCGCGCGGACCGCCGCTGCGCACCGTTCGCCCAGGGGTGAAACCCGGGTCCGTCCCCAGCTGGTTCTCAGGGTCGCCCCGGGCGGGAGCCTCGGGTGGGAAATGACGCCCAGGAGGCATGCAGCGAACCGTCAGTCTGGGTCGGTAGGCTTCGCCGAATGAGACGTCGGGGCGCAACGCTGCTCGTGGGTACGGTCATGCTGATCGTGCTGGCCGTGCTCGCGTGGAACGTCAAGGTGCCCTACGTCGAGCTGGGCCCCGGCCCGACCTGGGACACGCTGGGCAAGGACGGCGGCAAGGACATCATCTCGGTCCAGGGCGCGCCGACCTCCACCTCCGCCGGCCAGCTCCGGATGGTCACCGTGGGAGTCCTGGACAACATCTCGCTGTGGCAGGCGCTGCGCGGCTGGATCGCGGGTGACGACTCGGTTGTACCGCGCGAGGTGGTCTACCCGCCGGACCAGACCACCGACCAGGTCAACCAGCAGAACGCCGAGGACTTCCAGCAGTCCGAGAATTCGGCGACCACGGCCGCCCTGCGCGAGCTGGGCTACCCCGTCATCGTCTCGGTCGGCGAGGTCACCGCCGGCGGTACGGCCACCGGGCACCTGCAGGTCGGTGACGTGATCACCAGCGTGAACGGGACCCCGGTCACCTCGGGGAGCAAGCTCACCGAGCTGATCAAGGCGAAGCCGGCCGGTACCGACCTGACCTTCGGGTACACCCGTGGCGGTGTGGCCGGGACGACCACCTTCGCGGCCAAGGACGACAGCGGCACGCCCCGCGTCGGGATCACCATCAAGGAGAGTCAGCCCAGCCCGATCACCGTGAACATCTCGCTGGCCAACGTGGGCGGCCCGAGCGCCGGCATGATGTTCGCGCTGGGCATCGTCGACAAGGTCGAGCCGGCGGACCTGACCGGGGGCTTGAAGATCGCCGGTACCGGCGAGATCGACGAGGACGGCAACGTCGGGATCATCGGCGGCATCGACCACAAGATGGTGGCGGCCAAGCGGGACGGCGCCACGATCTTCCTGGTACCGGCCGGCAACTGCGCCGAAGCCCTGGCCC
The DNA here is from genome assembly GCA_963850915.1 of uncultured Actinomycetota bacterium. Lineage (GTDB taxonomy): Bacteria > Actinomycetota > Actinomycetes > Mycobacteriales > Micromonosporaceae > CAVTWH01. The sequence goes on along the minus strand of CAWKND010000010.1, from coordinate 103,707 downwards.
ACCCGGTCAAGGGTCTCGAACTGGTGAAGGTCTCCACGCTCGACGACGCGCTGGGCGCACTGCAGACGCTGCGTAACCACGGCACGCCGACGCCCTGCACCAAGTAGCTCGGCACCCGGTCACGCACCAAGTCGGCCACGGCTGCCCCGGCCAGCACGCCGGCTCACAGCTGGACTGCGTAGGCTGGCCGCGTGGTAATGCGTACCCCGTTGCCCCGGATGAATCGTCGAGCCCGGGTGACCCTGATCGTTCTGGCCGCCGTCGTCGTCTTCTTCCTGCTGCTCGGCTGGCTGGACGACGTCTGGACCAACTACCTGTGGTTCCAGCAGGTGAAGCAGCCGCAGGTCTACACGACCCAGCTGTGGACCCGGCTCGGCCTGTTCGCCGTCTTCGGGGTGGTGGTCGGTGGCGTCTTCGGGGTGAACCTGTGGCTGGCCTTCCGGACCAGGCCGCTACTGCGGTTCCACTCGCCCGAGCAGCAGTCACTGGAGCGCTACCGGGCCGTCATCGCGCCCCGGTTCGGCATCTGGATGGGGCTGCTCGCCGCGCTGATCGGCCTGTTCGCCGGCTTGTCGGCACAGGGGCACTGGAAGCAGTGGCTGCTGTTCCACAACTCGGAGCCGTTCGGTACCAAGGACCCGCAGTACGGCATCGACCTGAGCTTCTACGTCTTCCGCTACCCGTTCTGGCGGTACCTCGTCGGGGTCGGCTTCACCACGGTCGTCCTCAGCCTGCTCGGTGCCCTGGCCGTGCACTACGTCTTCGGCGGGGTACGCCTGCAGGGCGCCGGGGAGCGGATCACCACCGCCGCCCGGGCCCAGTTGAGCTCGCTGGTCGCCGCGTTCGTACTGCTGAAGGCGGTCGCGTACGTCCTCGACAAGCGCGGCCTGCTGCTGGCGAAGAACGGCGGTACCAACCTGTGGGGCGCCGGCTACACCGACGTGACCGCGCTGCTGCCCGCCAAGGAGATCCTCGCCTGGATCTCGGTCGTGGTGGCGATAGCCATCCTGGTCTTCTCCAACGCGTTCATCCGCAACCTGGTCTGGCCGGGGATCGCGGTCGGCCTGCTGGTCATCTCGGCGGTGGCGATCGGCGGCATCTACCCGGCGGCGGTCCAGGCATTCACCGTGAAGCCGAACATCCGGGACAAGGAAGCCCCCTACATCCAGCGCAGCATCGACGCGACCCGGGCCGCGTTCGGCCTGACCAACGTGCAACCCACGTCGTACGCGGCGAATGCACTCACCCCCTCGCCCAACCTGGCCTCGGACGCCAACACGGTGGCCAACATCCGGCTGCTGGACCCGTCGATCGTCTCCAACACGTACACCCAGCTGCAGCAGGTACGTGGCTTCTACGACTTCACCCAGAAGCTGGACATCGACCGGTACACGCTGGGCGGCAAGCTGCAGGACTACGTGGTCGGCGTCCGCGAACTCGACTACTCCAAGCTGCCCTCGCAGTCCAACAACTGGCAGATCGACCACACGATCTACACGCACGGGTACGGGTTCGTGGCGGCACCGGCCAACGAGACAGTGTGCCTGGGGCAGCCGTACTTCGTCTCCGGGTTCTTCGACGCGCAGGCCAGCTCGACCTCGCAGGCCGCCCAGCAGGGCTGCCAGGCGGCAAATGACCTGATCCAGGTGAACCAGCCGCGGATCTACTTCGGCGAGGGGATGGGCTCCTACGTCGTGACCGGCAAGGCCGCCGGGCACGGGGACACCGAGTACGACCACCCCACCGGCCAGGACGCCGACAGCACGACCACTCCGGCGCCGACGCCGAGCGCGTCCGCCTCGGTCGGCTCGCCCAACCCGTCCGGCTCGGCCAGCCCGGCCGCGCCGTCGGCCGCCACCGCCCAGCCCGGCGACCAGTACGTCACCTACAACGGCGACGGCGGGGTCTCGGTCGGCTCGTACTGGCGCCGGATCCTCTACGGGTACAAGTTCAAAGAGTTCAACTTCCTGATCTCCAACGTGTTCAACAAGAACTCGCAGGTGCTCTACGTACGCGACCCGCGCGACCGGGTGGAGAAGATCGCGCCGTTCCTGAAACTGGACGGCGATCCCTATCCGGCCGTGGTGGGCGGGAAGATCGTGTGGGTACTCGACGGGTACACCACCGCGACCACCTACCCGTACTCCGACCAGGTGGACCTGCGCTCGGCGACCAGTGACGCACTGACCAACGAAGGCACCGTGCCGCAGGCCCAGGAGAACGTGAACTACCTGCGCAACTCGGTGAAGGCCACGGTCGACGCGTACACCGGCGCGGTGACGCTCTACAACTTCGACGACACCGACCCGGTGATCAAGGTCTGGAACAAGGCCTTCGGCGGCAACCTGATCAAGCCGTCCTCGGAGATCCCGGCCGAGCTGCGGGCCCACTTCCGGTACCCCGAGGACCAGTTCAAGGTGCAGCGCGACCTGCTCACCCGGTTCCACGTGACCGACCCGAGCCAGTTCTACTCCGGCCAGGACTTCTGGCAGGTACCCGACGACCCGGCCGACTCGACGACGGGCCGCAGTACCGGCGTCAAGCAGGCCCCGTACTACCTGCTGGCCCAGTTCCCCGGGCAGAGCACCTCGACCTTCCAGCTCACCGCCGCGATGACCCCACGCAACCGGCAGAACGTACTGTCCGCGTTGATCAGCGGGTACTACGACGCCGACGGCAAGCCACAGCTCAAGGTCATCCAGATACCCAGCGACAGCAACATCGCCGGCCCCACCCAGGCTCATCAGAAGATGACCAACGACAACGGGGTGAGATCCCAGATCACCCTGCTCCAAGGCAGTGCTGACCTGGAGTACGGCAACTTACTCTCGCTCCCCGTGGGCAACGGAATGCTCTACGTGGAGCCGCTGTACGTGAAGACGCACGGGGACAACACGTTCCCGCAGTTGAAGTACGTCCTGCTCAGCTTCGGACAGTACGTCGGATTCGACGCGACACTGGACGGCGCGGTCAAACAGCTGCTCGCTGCCGCTGCTGCCGGTACGCCCTCGAATGCGAATCCGCCGCCAACAAGCGGTACGCCGCCACCGACTACCGGCAACAGCGCTGCTGTGGACGCCGCGCTCGCCAATCTGGACAAGGCGATGGCGGACTTGGCGGCTGCCCAGAAGTCCGGTGACTTCGCGGCGTACGGCAAGGCGCTGCAGGAGGTCAACGACGCGCTGAACGCGTACCAGGCGGCACGGGCAGCACAGGGTGCCACCGGTACCCCCTCTGCGTCGCCTTCGCCGACCGGCTCGCCGTCGGCGACCCCGTCGCCGTCCGGGTGAGCTACCCGCCCCGCGCGCCCAGCTTGGGCGCGCGGGGCGGACCGCTTTTGCAGCTGGGATTGCGGTGCGCTAAGGTAAACAAGCCGACGCGGGGTGGAGCAGCTCGGTAGCTCGCCGGGCTCATAACCCGGAGGTCACAGGTTCAAATCCTGTCCCCGCTACGAAGAGAAGCGCCCTCTCAGGATTCCGCTGAGAGGGCGCTTCTGTGTCCGCGTAACGGCCGTGTTTAGAAGCCGCCGATTCCGTTCGGGGTACCGAGGCCGGTCGGACCGTCCCAGCCAGCCCGGGCATGGCACCACTGGGTCGTAGTGCAGGTGCCGTTCGAGCCACTCGTCACGTCGAAGAATGAGCCCGAGTGGGTGTACGGGTAGTTGTTGTCGATGCTCGCCGCGTTGCCGGCGAGCGCGAAGACACCGGCGATCAGGGGCGCCGCGACGCTGGTACCACCGAAGGTCAGCCAGCCGACGTAGCCCTGGTACTTGAAGCTGTCGTAGACCGAAACGCCGGTGGCCGGGTCGGCAACCGCCGAGACATCCGCCTCGGCCCGCTTGGTGCAGCCGGTACCGAAGCTCGCCGCGCCGGTGAGCGCCATGTTCAGCGTCGAGCAGCCGCTGCCGGCGTCGGCCCAGGCGGTCTCGGTGAAGCCACGGGTGCTGCTGTTGCGGGTCAACGTGGTACCGCCGACCGCGGTCACATAGTGCGACGTGGCCGGGTACGACGCACCGTAGCCGTCGTCGCCGGAGCTGACGGTGATCGCGACGCCGGGGTGGTTGTAGTAGTGGCCGTACGTCGTGTCGGCCGCGTCCGAGCCGCCGTAGCTGTTGCTGATCACGGTGGCGCCGAGCGAAGCGGCCGTGTTCTCGGCGGTGCCCAGGTTGGCGAACGACGAGGTCTTCGCCTCCACCAGCAGGATCTTGCACTTCGGGCAGATCGCCGAGGCCATGTCCAGGTCCAGTGAGATCTCCTCGGCCCAGCCGCCGTTCTTCGTCGGGTAGCTGCCCTGTACGCCGGTCTGGTTCACCTTCTTGAAGCAGCCGTTCGCCGTGGTACACGCCGAAAGGCCGTAGTACGCGCGGTACACACCGAGGTCGGCTTCCGCGCTGGGGTCGTCGTACGCATCGACGATCGCAATCGTCCGACCCGCGCCGAGGCTGGCCGACGAGGAGGTCAGGCTGTACGCGGTCTGAAGGTCGGCCGGTCCGTAACCGGTCGGGCTGGCTGCGTCGGGCGAGACGCCACCACCTCGGGCTCGGAGGATCGCGAAGCAACTGGCAGACCCGGCCTTCGCGGTGGCGCAGGACTTGATGTGGGTGCCGGCCGCGGCGGGGGCTGCTGCGGAGGCTGGGCTGGCGAACGCCAGCACGCCGATCGCGATGGTGACCGCGAAGGCTGTGCTGGCGATGCGGCTGATGTGGCGCATCGGTTCTCCCGGGGGGTTGGGGGAGTAAATGTTGGCCGGAGCGTACGGATGCGCCCACCGAAAGTTCAAGGGTATGAATGCGCGGATGGCGCGGTTGCCGGCTGCTCAGCGTGCCCCTTGGTCGCGGATGGCGACACGGGCGGGCCGTCAGCTGGTGGGGAGGCCTGCTGATTCGGCGAGGATGCCGAGGCTGTGGGCGAGCGCGCTGCGCTGGCTGGCGGACAGGCCGGCGGTGATCTCGTCGTCCAGGGCTCGGGCCAGCGCCGCGCACTCGGCGAGCAGCTTGCGGCCGTGGTCGGTGAGGGTGAGTACCTGCCTGCGGCGGTCGGCCGGGTCGCGTACCCGGGCCACGGCGCCGAGTGCCTCCAGCTGATCAGCGAGGGTGACCATCAGGCTCGGTGCCACGCCGAGCTTCACGGCCAGCCCCTGCTGCGAGTCGGCGGCGCCGGCGGCAAGTGCGGTGAGCAGGCCGGCGTGCTTGGGCTTGAGGCCGAGCTTCTCGATCTTCGCGGCGAATCGCTCTGCGGCGATGGATCCCAGCGTGCCGAGCCGGAACACCACAGTCGTCGGGAGGCCGTCCTCGCCCTTGACACCCTGCATGGTCATGATGGTACCTTAGCTCAATCATTCAGATCTCGAATGGTTTTGGCGAAGAACTAAATGGGAGACGGGGAAATGACTCTCGAAGCACAGGACGACGGCGCTGCCGCCGGTACCAGGGAGAAAACCAGCAAGCGGGTGCGGGCCGCGGCGATCGCGCTCGGCGTCGCCGGGGTGTTGTTTGTGTTGTACCCGGCGGTGCGGCCGTGGCACGACGAGACCACCGTGGCTGGCGCGACCCGGTCGATGAGCGCCGACGCCTGGGTCGCGGCGCACCTGTTCGCGATGATCGGATTCATCCTGGTACCGCTGGGGCTGCTCGGGATCTGGGCGGTGCTGGCGCGAACCCGGGCGGAGTCGCTTGCCTTCTGGGCTGTGGTGACCAGCTGGATCGGGGCCGGCCTGACGCTGCCGTACTACGGCGCGGAGGACTTCGGACTGCACTCGATCGCGTCGAAGCACGCGGACGGCCTCCTCGATCTGATCGACACGATTCGCGGCCAGCCGGTCGCGCTGACCATGTTCGGGCTCGGGCTGGTACTGCTCGGTGTGGGCGCTGTGCTTGCCACAGTGGGGATCTGGCGTTCGGAAGTACTGCCGCGGTTCAGTGCCTTCGGGTACGCGCTGGGCTTCGTGGTGTTCATTCCGCAGTTCTATGCGGCCGCGCCGATCCGGATCGCTGCCGGCGTCGTCACCGGCGTCGGGTTGGTGTGGCTGGGCATTTGCCTGTGGCGCAAGGCTTCTGTGACACAGCGCGGATAGCAGGCGCAGGTCGGCTGAGCAGGGCAGCGCCCCCGCAGGATCGCTGCGGGGGCGCTGCATTTCGTTGGGACGACTCAGGTGTGCAGCGTCCACTGCTGGGCGCCGCTGCCGTTGCAGTCCCAGATCTGGACCTGCGTACCCGGTGTGCTCGATCCGTTCGGATCGTCCAGGCACCTGTTGGACTGCGGGTTGTAGTAGGAGTTGTTCGACTGGTGGATGAAGACCTGCGATCCGGTGTTGTTGCAGTCCCAGAGCTGTACCTTGGTGCCGTTGGCGGTACCGCCGCCCGAGATGTCCAGGCACTTGTTCAGCGCGTGCAGGGTGCTGCCCGCCTCCACGTACGTCCACTGCTGGGCGCCGGTGCCGTTGCACGTGTAGACCTGTACCGGCGTGCCATTCGCGGTACCGGACGAGCGGACGTCCAGGCACAGGCCGTTCGCGTTGGTGAGGGACTTGCCGCCCGGCGGAGGCGGCGGCGGTGTGGTTCCGCCACCACCGCTGGTGTACGCCGCCACGTAGTCCACGAGCATCGGTACGCCCGACGCGGTTGAGCCGGTGGGGCCACCACCGAACGCGGCCGGGAACCCGCCGCCGATCGCCACGTTGAGAATCATGAAGAACCCGTGGTGGGTGGCGTTGTTCCAGGTGGTCGCGTCGACCTGGTTGGCGTTGACGGTGAAGAAGTTGTTGCCGTCCAGGTACCAGCGGATCTGCTCGGGCGAGACGCTGCGGTCGTACTCGATGGCGTAGGTGTGGAAGCCGGTCTGGCAACCACCGCAGGCCCGCTGGCCGCTACCGATTCCGGTGGTCTCGTTGCACGGACCGCCCGGCGATACTCCACAGTGGAGGGTGCCGAACTCGGAGCTGAGTCCGTTGATGTCCTCCATCACGTCGATCTCGCCGATGCCCGGCCAGCCGCTGGCGCCGGTACCCCGGGCAGCCTGGCCCAGTGACCAGAACGCCGGCCAGTAGCCGGCCGCCGCCGCGCCGCTGACATTGGGCTGCTGCAGCGACGCCTCCAGGCGCAGCTTGCCGCCGGCGGGAGCGGCGAAGTCGGTGCGCTGTGTCTCGACCCGGCCACTGGTCCAGTTGCCGGAGCCGTCCCGGATCGGCTTGATGACAAGGTGTCCGGCGCCGTCCTGGTAGACGTTCTGGGTACTGGTGGTCATCGACTCGACCTCGCCGGTACCCCAGTTGGTGGCACCGCCCGGGTAGCCGTGGCCGGTGTCGTAGAGCCAGTTCCCGGTGTTCAGGCCGGTACCCGAGGCGCCGCTGAAGTCGTCGGCGAAGACCTGGGTCCAGCCGGACGGGGGAGCGGGCAGGGACGCGGCCGCGTCGGGGGCGGCGGCGGCCGAGGCCGCGGCGAGGGCGAGTAGGGCGACGCCGGTCAGCAGTACGCGCTTGCGGGCGTGCCGTTTGTGTTGGTCGGGGATGGCTGTCGTGGGGACGGTGGTCATCGCGGGCACCTCTTCTCCTCGAAGGGCGGGCGTTCCCGCTTCCCAGGCACCGCCGGACGCCGGGATGGACTCCTGGACGGGCCGGAACATCAGGCGGGAGTGGGTAGCTATGAGAGCGCTCTCACAGATGTGTACCTACTCGAAAGAAACTTGTCAATATCGACGGACGTGGTACCCGACTGGCGCCTACTCCGCTCCTGCCAGTGCTGTAGCCAGGCCTCCGTTGACCCTCGGGGACCCGCTGTAAGTTCCGGAACCGGCACGGTATTGACAGCGGTCTAGGCGTGCGCTCTCTCCGGGGAGAGCGCTCCCCCGGATCGACCACCACCCGCCGGCCGGCGCTCTCCTGGGCGGCTGTCTCGGGCGCCGCGCACTACGAGGTGTGGCTCAACATCAGCCGGAGCGACTACGGCTTCACCGCCTCCGGCAACCTGCTCGACCTGTACACCAAGGTGGCCGAGCCGACCGGTACCAGCTACACACCGAGCTGGGACATCACCGACCGGTGGACGTACAAGTGGTTCGTGGTGGCGGTCTCCGGTTCGGGGACGCGTACCACCTCCAACATCCGTACGTTCAGCGTGTACCTGCCGGATGTCGAGACGGTCGCCGACGGCGTGAACCTCATCGACGGTGCCCGCGATCTCAACAAGGACGGCGTTATCGAGCCGTACGAGGACTGGCGGCAGCCGGTGGAGACCCGGGTCGGCTGACCTGCTCAGCCGGATGACGTTGGAGGAGAAGGCTTTCCAGATGTTCTACAACGGTGGTGAGGAGGTCGGGCCGGCAACCGCCAGCCTGCTCTTCGGCGACTACACGCCGCGCGGGAAGCTGCCCTGGCAGCTGCCGCGCAGCCTGGACCAGATCCTGAAGCCGGGTGGCGGCGACAATCTGGCTGACGCCAACGAGAACTGGGACCTGCCGTACGACCTCGGTGCCACCGACGCCGAACGGGCGGACATCCGGGCGAAGATCGATGCCGGGCTGCCGGTACCGACCACTACGGAACCCGCTCTACCCCTACGGGGCCGGGCTGTCCGGCTGGAGTTGGGCGGTACCAGCGCTCCCCGTCGGGTACGCCCGGCGGGGAGCGCTTTCCCTTGTGTTACTTCAGGAACTCCAGCAGTGCCATGTTCACCTGGTCGGTGTGTGTCCACGCGATGGCGTGCGGGCCGCCGCCGATCACCACGTACTCCAGGTCCGGAATCAGTGCGGGCAGCCGGTCGCCGGTGTTGCCGATGGGCAGGATGCGGTCCTGGTCGCCCTGGATCACCAGGATCGGTACGTCGAACTTCGCCACATCCGCCCGGAAGTCGGTGAGCCAGGTACCGATACACGCGACCGCCGCGGTCGGCGAGCCGGCCACGGCGGTGTTGAAGCTGGCCTGGAACGCCTCCGGACTGACCAGCGTGCCGCCGAAGACGTCCATGTTGTAGAAGTTGTCCAGGAAGCCCTTCAGCCACGCCGGCCGGTCCGCCCGCGCGGTCACCATGAAGCCGTCGAACATGTCGTGCGGCAGCCCTTCGGGGTTGTCCGCGGTCTGCAACAGGAACGGCGGGATCGGTGAGACGAGTACCGCCCGGCTGACCCGCTCTGAGCCGTACCTGCCGAGATAGTGGGTGACGTCCCCGCTGCCCATCGAGTGGCCGACGAGGACGGCGTTGCGAAGGTCGAGTACCTCCATGAGCGTGTTGACGTCGCTGGCGAAGGTGTCGTAGTCGTAGCCGAACGTGGGCTGGCTGGACTTGCCCCAGCCCCGCCGGTCGTAGGTGATGACCCGGTGTCCCGAGTCGAGCAGGGCCGGTACCTGCTTCTCCCACGCGCGCCCGTCGAGCGGGTAGCCGTGGCTGAGGACAACGGGCGTACCCACGCCGTGGTCCTCGTAGTAGATCTCGATAGCGCCGGAGTTCTCTTCGCCAACCTTGATGTAGGGCACGGTGGTACCTCCCTCTGCGCAGTGCGCAGCACGGGTAGTAACGGATATCGGTCTGGTGCCTCGACGACGAGGTGCGGGTCAGCGGCCGCTCGGGGTGACGCTACTGCCTGAACGCTTTGCCGGCAGGCGTTCCGGCCGGGTACCGGTCAGATGTGATGCTGGCGCGGATGGTCCTGTTCGTCGCGGACCAACGCCACCGCACCGAGCAGGTCCGGCGTGCGCGCAGAGGGTACCCGGCAGGATGCGCACAGCCGCGGCGGTGGCGGGTGCGGCGTGCCGGGCCACCGACCCGGCCATCCCCTCGCTGATGTACGCCCCTGCCGCCCCAACGGTTGCGTCCACCACGATGGCCGCCGGGTTGAGCATGCTGCACACGTCTGCCAGCGGCCGGCCGATGGTGCGCCCGAGGTCGCCGAGGATCCGGCGCAGTCGCGGATCGCCAAGGCACCCAGGTTGGCGTCGTCCTCCACCACAGCCGGGGTACCGGTACGCCGGGACAGCGCACCGGCCGGATCGGCCCGCAGCCAGGGGACGTAGGTACTGCGCTTGCCGGCGGCGTTGGTCGAGTCGGAGGCGGGTGGGTGTACCGCCATGCCGACCCCGCGCTGGAACGGGTGCCGGTACGCCGAGCACCACGCTGGTCAGCCCGGCCACCGGCGGCTCTGCCTCCTTGGCGGCCACGCGCAGCAGGCGCAGGCCGGGGTCGAGCAGTCCGTCGATCTCCTGCTTGGGCGTCATGGGTACGGTGCGCTCGGCCCGGATCGTCCCGGCAGGGTGGCGACGCCAACCCGGAGCTGCTCCGCGGACCACACGAGGACGCCGACCGCGGGCGCCGTGACCAAGGAAGACGGCCGGAGGCGGAAGGTTGAGCGGCCGGTCGGGCTATCTGCCGCCCGCGACGCGCAGGATCGTGCCCGTGGTGTACGAGGCGGCCGGGCTCAGTAGCCAGGCGATGGCGGCGGCCACCTCGGGCGCCTCACCCGGCCGGCCGAGCGGGATGGTACCGGCGAGCCTCATTGCCCGGTCGGGGTCGCCGGAGCTGGCGTGGATCTCGGTACTGATGATGCCCGGCGCCACCGCGTTGACCCGGATGCCTTGCGGGGCAAGCTCTTTGGCCAGTCCGATGGTCACCGTGTCGATGGCGGCCTTGCTGGCGGCGTAGTGCACGTACTCGCCGGGGCTGCCCAGCGTCGCGGCGGCCGAGGAGATGTTGACGATCGCACCGCCGCTGCTGAACCGGCGGGCTGCCTCGCGGGCGCAGAGCAGCGCCCCGATCACGTTCACGTCGATAACCCGGCGCAGGTCACTCGCCTGCGTGCCGGCCAGCGGGCTCGCCTGCGAGGTGACGCCGGCGTTGTTGACCAGGCCGGTGACCTGCCCAAACTCGGCCTCGGCGGCGTCGAAGAGAGCCAGTACGGCAGCCTCGTCGCTGGTGTCCACGGCCACCGTGAGGCAGCGGGTACCGCCACCGCCCACCTGGTCGGCCACCCGGCGGGCCGAGTCGGCGGCTTGCCGGTACCCGAGGACGAGGTGGTGACCCTCGGTAGCCAGCAGGAGCGCGGTTGCGGCACCGATGCCCCGGCTACCGCCGGTGATGATCGTGACAGGCTGCATCCGTCCGAGGCTAGCGTGCCGGGCTCGACCGCATACTCCCCGGCGCTGAGACAGCGGACACGTCGGGCGCGGAGCGTCAGCCCAGTGCGGCCAGGCCGATCACCGGGAGGTCGGCGGGGCCGTAGTCGAGGGTCAGGCTGAGGATGTCGTCGGCGCAGCCGAGCGCGCTGACGGTGGGCGCTTGCACGCCGGTGTCGTGGTACACCAGCTCGATCGTGCTGTTTCCCGGGCGCCAGCGCAGGATCCGTTGGTGGCCGGCGTCAGCGAACCACCAGGCGTACCCGCCACACCCCACGAGACTGCGCGGATCCGCCTGTCCCAAGTGGACAGTGGTACCGGAGCTGGTGGCTGCCAACACTTCCGTGCCCGGCGAGTCGGTACCCGACGGCACGCTGCCCCACACCTGCCAGCCGGCGGCCGTGGTGGTGTCGAAGGTGCCACAGTCGGCTGGCGGCCCGACCGCAACCCCGCCGGCGTAGTCGCCCGCGATCGCGTTGTACACCGCGCGACCGTCCCGGCAGACCAGGTAGGAGGAGCCGTGGAAGTGCAGCCACGAGGCGCCGTGATCGGCCGGGTGCACGTCTTTGAGCCACTCGCCGAACTTGCCGCACTCGACGGTACGGCCGTGCATGGTGGCCAGGTCGATCTCGGCCACGCAGTCGAGCTCCTGGTTGACGGCGGTGGCGAGGTAGTAGTACCGGCCGGCGACCACCGCGCCGGCCGCCGTCGACCAGGACATCGGCAGCGCGCCGGGTACCTTGTCGAGCGTCGTCGACGCGCCGGTTGCCAGGTTGACCAGCAGCGCCTGGGCTGCCGAGAGGTGGTCGGCGGTCTCGTAGCCGAGTACCAGGATGTCGCCGGACACCCCGGCGAACGTGGTGCGGTAGGCGGGTCTGGTGGGCGGCGCCTGGACGAGCACCACCCGCTGGTCGGCCCGCCGGGTCACCACGATCGTGTCCACCCGGCCGGTCTGCGCGCGGATCTCGTAGCTGGAGCTGACCGCGTAGACGCCGCCCCGGTCGGTCGGGCCCTGCCGGGCGAACGTGTGCAGCAGCCCGTCCACCGCCACCACCGGCGGATCGGCGTTGTACGCGGCGTCCGCCGGCGGAGCGCCCGCCACAGCACCGGACGACGGCGAGGGGGCGGGCGTGGCGTGGTGCGCGGGCGTGCAGCCGGCGAGTACCACGGCAATGGCGAGACCGGCGGCCAGCACCCGGCCCGCTCGCCTGTCCATCCGCGCTCCGTCCGCCCGCCCCGAGATCCCGCCCTGAGATCCGCGCCCCGCCAGCATGCGGCCGCGGCGCGCGGGCGTCCACCGCCCGCCGCTGCGATGCAGCGGGAGAAGCGGGTCAGCAGCGGGCGGCGACGGGTGGGATGCTCGGCGGGTGTTGGTGGTGATGGCCGGGCTGCCCGGTGCCGGGAAGAGCGCCGTGGCCGAGGACCTGGCCCGGGCGCTGCCGGCCGCGATCCTGTCGGTGGACCCGATCGAGGCGGCCATGTGGACCGCCGGTGTCGGTCGGGACCAGCCGACCGGGCTGGCTGCTTATATGGTCGCGGAGGTACTCGCGGCCGAGCAGTTGGCGGTCGGCCGGCCGGTGGTGGTGGACGCGGTCAACGACGTCGAGCCGGCCCGGGAGCAGTGGCGCGGCCTGGCCGCGCGTACCGGAGTGCCGCTGGTCTTCGTCGAGGTGCGCTGCGCCGATCCGGCCGAGCACCGGCGCCGGCTGGCTGCCCGGCGCCGCAACATTCCGGGCTTCCCCGAGCCGACCTGGGAGTCGCTGGAGTCGCGGCGGTCCGGCTTCGCGGAGTGGGCGGAGCCCCGACTGGTACTCGACTCGATGCGCTCCCGCGCCGACAACCTGGCCGACGCGCTGGCCCATCTGGCGGAGGCGCGCTCAGGTCAGGCCGAGGCGTAGCGCCAACCAGTCCAGGCTCAGCTCCAGTCCGCTCCGCCAGGCACGCCAGTCGTGGCCACCGCTGACCGAGTAGAACTGGATCGGGATCGCACCGAGCTGGCAGATGGCGGCCATCGTACGGGTCTGCCCGTTGTACGGGACGTCGTCGCGCCCGGCCGCCAGGAACCCGGACAGCTGCGGGAACCGTTGCCACGCCACGATATCCGCCGGGTTCGCCCGCGCGTAGGCGAGCGGGTCGCCACCGAAGACCCGGTCAAGCGTCAGCTGGCGGCTGCCGAGCGTCGGGCCGTCCTGGCCGGCGAGGTCGATGAAGCTGGGGAACTGTACCGGGTCGCGCAGCGCGAGCTGGACGGCGCAGGTACCCCCGGCGGCGTACCCGCCCACCGCCCAGGAGCGGCTACGCGTCGCGGGCAGGTGCTGGCGTACCCAGTCGGGTACGTCCACGGAGAGGTACGTGTACGCGTTACCCAGTACCGAATCGGCGCACAGCGGGTTGTCCGGTCCGGTACCGAACGGGTCGGCGACCACCACGATCGGCGCCAACCCGTTGTGCGCCTTGGCATACGTGTCCATGATCCCGGCCAGTCCACCGGGCGCGATCCAGTCCTGCGGCGAATCCGGCAGGTCGGGTGGAGCAGCCGGCGCGGTGGCCGACGGGGGATCCCCGGGCGAACCTGGCAGGAGCAGCAGCACGGGCAGTACCGGTGGGTGCCGGGTACGGGCGGCTGGCGGCAGGTACAGCTGGGCGGTACGGGCGGTGAACCCGGAGACAGGTCCCGGGATGTCCACCCCGAGCACCGCACCGGCTGCCGGCATCCCGGCCGGTGGCCGCCACGCCTCGATGAGCGGCCGGTCGCCGGCCGGTACCCAGCGCTCGAACCGGGCCGGTACGCCGGCCAGGGCAGGCAGCGCGAGAAGCACAGCAGCCAGCGCGAGTAGCGCAGCGCAGGCGCCGAGCAGCCACGGCCACCACCGGGCGGGGTGCACCGCCGGGTCAGCTCCCGCCCGGGCCCGGGATGGCCAGCAGTTGGGGGATGACTGTCTGGAAGTACAGTGCCGCACCGGGTTTGTAGTAGTGCAGCCCGTCCCAGCGGTACGACCGGTTGGCCGCGAGGGCGCCACAGAACTGTGCCGGCGGGTCGACGGTGAAGATGTGCGCCGGGTCGGTGGCGGCCATCGCGCGCAGCAGATCGTTGATGTGCCGGGTACGCACATCGTCGCCACGCTCCGGCCAGTACCCCGAGCCCTTCTCCGGAATCGGCCGGTAACACGGCAGCAGGGACAGTACGACCTGTGCCCCGGAGGCGCGCAAGGCGTTGACACCGCCCGAGAGCGCGAGGGTCAGGTGCGCGTCCCAGGCCGGGGTACCGAACGGGAGCGCCGCCCCGGGACCGGCCTTGTCGAAGACATCCCACGCCCCGATCATCACGAGAGCCAGCTGCGGCTTGACCTTCGCGGCCCGGGAAGTCCAGGTGCCAAGCCAGTTCGCGCACGTACCGGTGGACAGGTCCCGCCGTTCGCCGCTGCGGCTGACGATCCGGTCGGTGAGGATCCCGCAGCCCTCGATGCTCTGGTCGCTGACGGTCAGGTACTTCGCCACGTCGGCCGGCTTGTTCAGCAGCAGCGTCATGCCCTGCGAGTCGCCGAAGACCGCCACCCGGATCGGGGCGGAGAACGGTGGTGGTAGGGGCGCGCTGGAGGTCACCGCGGGGGCGGGTGTCGGGGCGCTGGTGGCCACGATCGGCGCGAGGCTGGGGGCCGGCCCCGCGTCCACGGCAACCGAAGGCGCCGGGGCGTTGCCGACGCGTACCAACTGCCAGCCCAGCGCCGCGACGAGCAGCAGTGCCAGCGGGGCGAGTACCCACCGGCGGGCCGGGCGGCGCCACAGCCGACCCAGCGCGCCGCGCCGGACGGGCAGCTCGACCAGGTGGTACGACAGGTGCGCGAACAGCAGGATGAGCGCCAGCCGGACGATCGTGAACCAGGGCTCGGCAAGCCGCCCCGGCCCCAGTACCACCAGTACCGGCCAGTGCCACAGGTAGATCGCGTACGACCGCAGCCCGAGGAAGCGCAGTGGCGCCACCCCGAGTACCCGCGCCACCGGCAGGCTGGGCCGGGCCGCCGTACCGACCAGGAGCGCCGCGGCGACCGCCACGAGCAGGAAGCCGCCGTGGTACAGGGCGGGGCTGCTGTCCGGTACCCACCAGACAAAGCCGGCCAGCAGCACCAGGCCGACCAGGCCGCCGATCGCGAAGAAGTCCCGTGGGATCGGGGCGAGCGCGAGTGCCGCCCCGACCAGCAGCGCAGCGGCCCGGGTGTCGGTACCGAAGTAGACCCGGGAGGCGTCCTGCCACGGCGAGTAGAGCACCGCCATGAGGATCGTGGAGCCGGCCGCGCCGAGCAGCGCGAACGCCAGCGCCAGCCCGGTACGCCCGCGGACCAGCCACAGCAGCGCGATCAGCAGCAAGGGCCAGAGCAGGTAGAACTGCTCCTCCACGGCGAGCGACCACAGGTGGTCCAGCAGCGGCGGGTTGGTGTCGCCGAAGTACGAGGTCTTCTGGAAGATCAGCCACCAGTTGGTGACGTAGGCCAGCGCGGCCAGTACGTCCCCGCGTAGCCGGTGCGCCTGGGCCGGCAGCCACCAGGCGGCGATCACCACGGCGCCGAGCAGCAGGTAGAGCGCGGGCAGCAGGCGCCGGGCGCGGCGCAGGTAGAACTGGCCGAGCCCGATCCGGCCGCGCCGGCGGTACTCGGCGACCAGCAGGCTGGTGATCAGGTAGCCGGAGAGGACGAAGAAGACGTCCACCCCGAGGAAGCCGCCGGGCAGCGTGCGCGGGCCGCCGGTGGTGCCGAGGTGGTACAGGACGACAGCCAGCACGGCCAGGGCCCGGACACCGTCCAGCCCGGGCCGGTAGTTGGCCGGTCGCTGCTGCATAACCGCATTATTGGTACGCATGTGGCGGTTGACTACAGTTGTTGGGCAATTGCCCCGGACGAGTCGGCGTGTCGCAACCGTCTCGCCCGTCCGTGGCGGTATCAGCAGGTCCCCGTGGACCGCCCGGCCCGAGACCGCCACGGCTGGCCGGATTGCTTGCCATACTGGCGATCGGGGGAGTGGTGATGTCGCACTGGTTTCACCGCACCATCGTCGACAACAACCGGCTCCCGCTCTTCTGCTTCTTCGTGGCGGTGATCGTCGGGTTCGGCTTCATCCGGCTTTCGGTACGCCTGATCCGCGCCCGGGTGCGTTGGTGGCCCGGCAATGTGGAGCCGGGTGGGGTGCACGTTCATCACGCGGTCTTCGGCGTGGTCTTCATGGTCTTCGGCGGCCTGGCCGGCTTCGCGCTGCCCGACCGGGCGACCGTCGGGCTCTGTGTGACAGCGGCGGTCTTCGGCGTCGGCACTGCCCTGGTACTCGACGAGTTCGCGCTCATCCTGCACCTGCAGGACGTCTACTGGTCGGCGGCCGGCCGCTCGTCGATCGACGCGGTGTTCGTGGCGCTGTCGGTAACCGGGCTGCTGCTGGTCGGCCTGCGCCCGGACATCGGGCTGGCCCGGGTGGCCGGCGACGACGGCCGGCCCAACCTGGCGGCGACGGTACTCACGTCCACGGTGGCGCTGCTGATCACCGTGCTGCTGGCCGGTACCACCCTGCTGAAGGGCAAGCTCTGGACCGGCCTGCTGGGCCTGTTCGTCCCGGTACTCATGCTGGTCGGAGCGGTCCGGGTGGGGCGCCCGCACTCGCCGTGGGCGCGCTGGCGGTACCGTCCGGACCGGCGGCGGGGCGCGGAGAAGATGGCCAAGGCGCAGCGCCGCGAGGCACGCTACCGGGAACCGTTGATACGACTGAAGATCCGGCTGCAGGACCTGATCGGCGGCCGCCCGGACGCGTGATGCGCGTGTCCACCGCACGGTTGCGGTCGGTGAAGCGCGGCAGAGCGCGACGCAGCACGGCCGGGTTGATGCTCGGTGACGGGCAGTCCGCGAGCGCCTCGACCGGACGGGGCCGCCCGGCGCCGCCGCCGAACCCCGGACACCCCACCGGCCCCGACTGCCCATCCGGCCCCGGCAGCCCGCTAGATCCCTTTGGTACCAACGGTTTCGCCCGAGCCGGCGACTTGGGTACCGGTGGGGGTACCGGCCTGGCTTCGCGCTGCGGGCCAGGCGTGGCCGGCGCAGAATCAGCGTGCGGCACAGCACCCGGCCCGGCCGGGGAGCCGGCGGTACCGCAGCCGGACAGCACCGCCACGAGCAGCAGCGCGGCGTACCGGCGGTGCGACATCCGGGCTCCTCTCGTGGCGGTACGCCCACCATAAGGCCGATATACGGCTCATCACCCGAGAAGATGAGGAAAACTCGTATTGTCCCGTCAAGCGTCGCTCCCCGTCCCTCGCTCCCCAGGCGGATGGCGGATAGGTACCGGCGAGGTGGGTATCCGCCCGGCCCCGTGATCCGGACCGCGCTGGGCCGAAAATCCGATGTGCGCAGAACGTGAATATCTGTCATGTAAGCCGCTGATTGCCCCTATGTTGGGGCAATGGCAAGCCAACCCCTCAGCGCCGCAGGTCGCTGCATTCCGCTGATCCGAGCCGGTCTCATCGCGGGCGTGATCGTCGCCGCCGTGGCCTTCCCGGTCACCGCCGCCGTCGGGATGGTCGCCAAGATCGGTACAAACGACTACGCCAAACTGCCGAGCGACCTGTCCATCGTCGCCTCGCCGCAGACGTCGTACATCTACGCCTCCGACGGCAAGACGCTGATCACGTCGTTCTATGCCGAGGACCGCAAGTACACCCCGCTGCCGCAGATCTCGCCGTACATCCAGGAAGCGGTGGTCGCCGCCGAGGACAGCCGGTTCTTCCAGCACAACGGCGTCGACCCCAAGGGCGCGATCCGCGCCTTCGTCGCCAACAACCAGGCCGGCGAGGTCTCCCAGGGCGCCTCCACGCTGACCATGCAGTACGTCCGCAACCAGCTGCGCGACGCCGCTCCGGACCCGCAGGCCGTGGTCGACGCGACCGCCCAGAACACCGCCCGCAAGCTGCGCGAGATGAAGCTGGCGGTGGATCTGGAGAAGAAGATGACCAAACAACAGATCCTGGAGGGGTACCTCAACGTCGCGTACTTCGGCCACCGGGCGTACGGAATCTACGCCGCCGCCGACATCTACTTCTCCAAGGCGCCCATCGAGTTGACGCTCGACGAGGCCGCGATGATCGCCGGGATGGCGCAGGCGCCCACCGCCTACGACCCGGTCGCCGACCCGGACCAGGCGTTGACCCGGCGCAACTACGTGATCGACCGGATGGCCGCCATCGGGTACCTCTCGCCGCAGGCGGCCGCGCAGGCGAAGGCGCAGCCGATCACGCTCAACCTGAGCGACCCGCCGAACGACTGCGCAGCGGTGAGCCAGCAGCACAACGACTACGGCTTCTTCTGCGACGAGTTCAAGCAGTGGTGGATGCAGCAGCCGGCGTTCGGGGACACCCCGCTGGCCCGGCTGGACAAGCTGCGTACCGGTGGCTACAACATCGTCACGTCACTGGACCCGCTCATCCAGGCGTCCGGGATGAAGCACATCCTCAACGACGCCGGTACCAACGACAAGTACGCCCTGGGCCTGGTCATGGTGGAGCCCGGTACCGGCCTGATCAAGTCGATGGCGGTGAACCGGGTCTACTCGCTGGACCAGAGCGACAACGCCCCGAGTACCGACCCCAACAAGCGCAAGGCCGGCATCCCCGGCAACTATCCGAACACGGTGAACATGCTGCTCGGCGGCGGCTCGGTGAACGGTTACCAGGCCGGCTCCACGTTCAAGATGTTCACCATGCTGGCCGCCCTGGAGAAGGGGCTGACCCTGAACACGGCGATCTACGCGCCGATGAAGCTGGGTACCGGCTACCTCACCGACCCGGGTACCTCCTCGTCCTGCGGTGACTTCTGGTGCCCGTCGAACGCGAGCGCCGCGATGACCGGCGTACAGACGATGTACTCGGGCTTCGGCAAGTCGGTGAACACCTACTGGGTACAGGTGGAGGAGCGGATCGGCGCGGGCGCGGCGGTCGCCATGGCACAGCGGCTCGGGCTCACCTGGCACACGCCGGTCGACGCGACCCAGGCGCTGCCACAGAACGCGAACACCTGGGGCGCCTTCACCCTGGGCGTGGCGGACACCACGCCACTGGAGATGGCCAACGCGTACGCCACGGTGGCCGCCGACGGCGTCTACTGCCAGCCCGACCCGGTACTTTCGATCACCGGTGCGGACGGCCAGCCGGCGACCATGCCCAACCCGAACGGCCCCGGTGACGTCCTCGTCTCCGCGCCGCGCTGTACCCAGGCGGTCAGCCAGGACGCGGCCCGGGGCGCGGCCGACGCCGCTCGCTGCACGGTCAGCAATACCGCCAAGACCGGCGGGTGCGGTGGCTGGTCCACGGCGCCGAACGCGCAGGGGCAGGTCGGCACCGGCCGGCCGTTCGCCGGCAAGACGGGTACCACCGACGACACCCGGGCAGCCTGGTTCATCGGGTTCACCCCGCAGTTGGCCGGGGCCAGCTTCGTCGCCGACCCGGACAACCCGTTCGACGTCGCCGGCGACTGGCAGTACAACAAGCCCATCGACGCGGTCACCCTGACGATTCACGACGCGTTGCAGGGGGTACCGGCCCGGGACTTCACGCCGCCGTCGCAGATTGTCGTCGGCGCTCCGCAGAACGTCGCCCCACCGGCCGTGGCGGCGGCGCCCAAGCCGAACGCCGCAGTACCGGCCAAGCCAGCCAAACCGGCTAAGCCAAATACCCATCGCTGAGCCGACCGTCGGCCGAGAGGCGGCCGAGAACGACGCGCGGCACCCGCACCCGATCACTACGGGTGCGGGTGCCTGCACTCTGCGGCGGGGCATCGAACCAGGCGTCGTGCGGGGCCGTGTCTGTACATGCGGGGACTGATTTAAATCCATGCATGGCCACAGACTCGGGAGGTACAAGTTGATCGGCTTTGGCTTCAACTGGCGGCCGGGCAGGTACGCGGCGGTACTGGCAGCAGTGGTTCTCGGCCTCGGGGCGATCTCCGCGGTGACCCCGGCGGCCGCGGCGACCCCGACACAGCAGCGGCCGCCATCGGGTACCGCGACTGAAACGGAATTCTGGGGGGTGTCCTGCACCTCGGCTTCGGCCTGCACGGCCGTCGGGGACGCGGTGACCAGCGCCGGCGCCTCGGTGACGCTGGCTGAGCGCTGGAACGGTACGGCCTGGTCCGTGCAGTCCACGCCCAGCCCGAGCGGCGCGGCGGTCAGCTACCTGGAAGGGGTGGCCTGCACGTCCGCCACCGCCTGTACCGCCGTCGGCCACTACGTGAGCAGCGCCGGGGTTCCCGTGACGCTGGCCGAGCGCTGGAACGGTACGGCCTGGGCCGTCCAGTCCACCCCCAACCCGAGCGGCGTCACGGCCAGCTTCCTCCTTGGCGTGTCGTGCACCTCCGCGTCGTTCTGCACCGCTGTCGGGTACTCGCTGACCAGCGCCGGTGGCTACCAGGCGCTCGCCGAGGCCTGGAATGGCACTGCCTGGGCCATCCAGTCCACCGCCACCCCGACCGGCGCCACCTCCAGCATCCTCATTGGAGTGGCGTGCACCGCAGCCTCGGCCTGTACCGCCGCCGGGTACTCGCTGAACAGCGCCGGTACCTCCGCGACCCTCGCCGAGGTCTGGAACGGTACGGCCTGGGCCGTCCAGTCCACCGCCACCCCGAGCGGCGCCACGGCCAGCCAGCTGTACGAGGTGGCGTGCACCTCGACGTCGGCGTGCACCGCAGTCGGGAACTACACCACCAGCGCCGGCGTACGTCCGCTGGCCGAGCGCTGGAACGGCACCAGCTGGGCCGTCCAGTCCACCCCTGAGCCGAGCGACGCCACCGCCGGCTTCCTGAATGGAGTGGCCTGTACCTCAGCCTCGGCGTGCACCAGCGTCGGCTGGTACGAGACCAGCCCCGGCGCGTACGAGACGCTCGCCGAGGTCTGGAACGGCACGACGTGGGCGATCCAGTCCAGCCCCAACCCGAGTGGCGCCACGGCCAGCTACCTGTTCGGGGTGGCGTGCACCGCGGCCTCGGCCTGCACCGCCGTCGGGTACGACCTGAACCCCTCCTACACGGCACTCGCCGAACGCTGGAACGGTACGGCCTGGGCCATCCAGTCCACCCCCAAACCGTGAGCTGACCGCGCGACAGCCGGCCGAAAGGCAGCCGGAAAGCGAAAGTGCGGGCACCCGCACCCGGGATCGCCGGGGTGGGTGCCCGCACTCTCTGGGGGAGGAGCGGGGTGTAGTCGGTGGCTCAGCCAGGTCGGCCGGCGGCGTAGTAGCCGTTCATCCAGTCGATGTCGGAGATCTTGACGACCTCGCCCGGCTGCGGCGCGTGGATCACCTGGTTGTTGCCGATGTACATGCCCACGTGGTCGCCGTCGTAGAAGAACACCAGGTCACCGGGTTGCAGCTGGCTGCGGCTGATCGGCTTGGTGTCGTTGTTCATCTGCGTGAAGGTGTAGTGCGACAGCGATACGCCCGCCTTCGCCCAGGCCCACTGCATGAGGCCGGAGCAGTCGAAGGTGCTCGGTCCAGCGGCGCCGAAGACGTACGGGCGGCCCAGCTCGGCCATTGCGGCGTTGACCGCGATCTGCGCCTTGCTGGAGGCGGCCGGCGCGGTCGTCGTCTTGGCCGGCGCGGCCGCGGCCGGCTTGCTGGCCGCCGGCTTGCTGGCCGCGGTGGCCGCCGCGAGCTGGTCGCGCTGCTTCTGCAGGGCGTCGATCTCGCCCTGGATCTTCGCCTTCTGCGCGTCGAGGGTGGCCTTCTGCGCCTGCTCCTGGGCGAGTACCTGGTTCAGCTGCGTCTGCTGGTCGGTGAGCTGCTGCTTCGCGCTCTGGAAGCCGGCGAGCTGCTGCTTGGACTGGGCGCCCAGGTTGTCCAGCACGCTGAGCCGGTCGATCAGGTTCTGTGGCGAGCCGGCGGTGATGAGCGCCGTGAGTCCGCCGAAGTTGGCGCCCTCGTAGCTCTGTACCGCCAGCGCGTCGACGGCCGTACCGGCCGCGTCGACCTGGGCCTGCAGCGGCGCCAGCTGGCTCTGGATGGTCTGTGCCTGGGCGGTGGTCTTGGTCAACTGGTCGTTGAGGCCGTCCCACTGCTGGATCACGCCGCCCAGCTGCTTGCCCTTGGCATCGATCTGTTGTTGCAGGTCACTCGCGCTGGGTGCGGCATGAGCCGCGCCGGGCGCGAAGGAGACTGCGAACGCGGCGACGCCGAAAGTGGTCAGCGCGGTACGTCGCAGCCTCGTCATGGCGGGGGGTGCCAAGACGGAGCTCCTTCTTCCAGTAGCGAGGGGCAAGGCGCGGGGTACACGCCGTACGCACCTCACCGCCTACCGGGTGAGCTGACGGGTTCGGGCCGGAAGATGGTGCCCTACCGCGAGTAGCGGATTCACCCCTGCGGACAGGTACGCCCGCGATTGGTTCCCCGGTTCGCCTGGGTGCGGCGACTCAGCGGCGCCTGGTGTCGCCCGGGGGTGGACGACTGGGTACCAGGACTCTTGCACCATACATACGCTGCGGAAACGCGCCACCCCCCGGGCTGGGTCCAATTTCCCCCAAAGTCCGGTTCAACACGGCGTGTAGTTGCAGCGTTCACGCATGGTGAGAACAGAGGTGGCAGCGGCGCAGCCCCGGGCGATTACCTCCGGTAACGAATTTGTGGGGGTACTCAGGACGGATGCCGCTGCGAACCGCCAACACGGCAGATGCCGCTATGCCACTCTGAACGCGGCAAAACCCACTTCACGGACGGGGTACCCCATGGGTGGTGTAGCGGGATACATCGGGCGCGACTCAACAACCGGCAGCCGGCTGCTGCGCCAGCTCGTCGGGGCACAGGCGCGCCGGGGCCGGTACCCCGGAACTGTAGTTGGTGATCAACTCGGCGTTGCCCAGCGCGCCGGTACCCGTGGCGCCGCCGCGCCAGCCACCGACGACCGGTACGCCCTGGCCCTGGACGGCAGCCTGGACAACGCCACCGAGCTGCGCGCCGAACTGGTCGCCGAGGAGTACTGGCCGGCCGACGAGGTGGACGCCACCGACGCTGCCCTCGTACTCGCCGCGTGGCGAGCCTGGGGCGATGCCGGCCTGGCCCGGTGCACCGGCCGGTACGCCATGATCATCGCTGACCTGGCCGGCAACACCCTCACCCTGGTCCGCGACGAGCTGGGCATCGCCCCGCTCTTCTTCGCCCAGCTACCCGCACCGCAGCCTGCCGCCCCCGAATCCGCCGCCCTCGCGCAGCCAACCGGCCCGGGTGGCACGCTCATCGTGGCCAGCGAGATCCCGGCGCTGCTCGCGACCAAGCTGATCACGCCGGCCGCGGACGAGGTGACGGTGCTGGGCTACCTGCGCCACGGCGACCGGGCGACGCAGCCGCGCACCTTCTACGCCGGCGTGAGCCGGGTACTGCCCGGCGAGGCGGTGACCGTGGCCGCCGACGGCACTCTCACCCGGCGCCGGTACGGCCGGCTGCGTACCGACCTGGACGCGCTGGACCGGCGTACCCACCCGGTTGACGAGGCGGCCCGCGCGCTGGTGGCAGCCGAACTGCACCGGGCTGTCCGGGACCGGCTCGGCGACGGGGTGGCGGTACCGGCGGCGCTCGCCGGGTACGCCGACGGCCGGCCGGTACTCGCGCAGCCCGAGTCGGCGTACCCGGTCGAGCTGGCCGCACTCCTGGGCGACCTGGTCGAGCCGCTGCCCGGGCCGGCCACCTACGCGCAGTACCAGGCGATCCGGGCGGCCGGCGAGGACGCGACGGTACTGCTGGACATCACCGGCGTACGCGCGCTGCGGGCGGCCGGGGCGCTGCCGGTACGGGTACGCGACCTGTGGCACCGGCGCCGGTACGGTCGGCTGCTGCGCGAGCTGTGGCACGAGCCGGCGGAGGCGGCCCGGTGGCTGTGGCGGGCGCTGACCCGTGGGGTACAGCGCTCGGCCGGCCGGCTGGCGGACCCGGTGACCGGGCTGCTCAACTCCGCCTGGGTGGAGCGGGTCGGCACCGCGGTACCTGCTGTTCCGGTGGCGAAGAGGCTGCGCGGGCGGGTACTCGACGGGCTACCGGCCGCGCTGGAGTTCACCGACCGGGCGGCCGTCGGGGCGGGCGTGGCGGTGCGGCTGCCCCTGCTCGACGCCGAGCTGCTGCGTACCCTCTGGGCACTGGACCCGACCCCGAGCGCGCTCCCGCCGCTTCCCGTGGCACCCGAGTTGAGCATGCCCGACTGGGTGGCTCACCTGCAGGAACTGCTCGGCGAGGTGTTCCTCTCCGCCTCGTTCGGCGCTCGCGGCTGGTACGACCAGCTGGAGGTACTCGCCGCCCACCGCGCGTACCAGGCGGGCGCCGCCAGTGCCGATCCGGCCGTGTTCTGGCGGCTGGCCAGCGTCGAACTGTGGCTGCGCAGCTGCGTCGACCCGCCCGGTCGAGCCCGGCGCGCCGTGCCGGCTGCCGAGCAGCTGCCCGGCTGGCACCCGCCCGCGCCGGCGAAGAGCGACTACCTGCCCAATCCCGGTCGCGAACAGGTCAGCCCGGACAAGCTGTGGGCGCGGTACCCGCTGCGGGTGGAGCTGATCGACGCGGGTACCGACCTGCCCGCGCTGGCCGCCGCCCGGTGCGCGGATTTCTTCGCCGCCGCCCCGGCAACCACGCCGGACCAACCGGACACCCAACCCTGGTACCTGTACGTCAGCGCCACCGCGGTCAGCGTCGCGCAGGCCCGGGCGGTACCGGTCTGGGAGGTGTACCCCGGTGCCGCGGCGCGCTGGCTGTCCCGGGTCGCCCCGAAGCTGCTCGGTGCCGACCCGGCCGCGGGCCGCTGGCACCCGGCCGCCGCGCAGGTGGCGATCGAGGAGTTGGGGCTGGGCCGGCTCTGCGCCGCCTCGGTCTGCGGGGCGTTCGGTCGGCTGCTGCGCCAGCCGGACTGGTTCGCGCGGGTGGCCGGGGCGCAGGTGGCCGCGTTCGGTGGCCCGGGCGCCGGCTCGGCGTACCCGTCGAATGTCTCGGCCCGGCTGGCTCCGCGCCGGCCGCGCGCGGTCGCCGAGGAGCTCTCCGCCGCCGTCCGGCTGACCCTGCCGGCCCCGCTGGTCAGCCGCTTCGGCGGGACCGTGCTGGTCGCCGCCGACGAGCGGCGCCGGGTGGTCCTCGGGCACGACACCGGATTGCCGGTGGTACGCCTCGCCGCGGCGTGCGCCGGCAACCCGCTCGGGCAGGGTCGCGAGCAGACCCCGTTCGCCGTCGTCACCGACCTGCACAAGGCGCCGACCGCCGACTGGGCGACCCTGAACGTGGACAGCCGACCGGCCACGGCCGCCTGGGGCACGCCGCCGCCCGAGCCGGCCATTGCCGACCTCGTCGGCGCGGCTGATCGGGTCGACCTCGTCGGCGCGGCTGATCGAGCCGACCTCGTCGGCGCCGCTGATCGAGCCGACCTCGTCGGTGCCGCTGATCGAGCCGATCTGGCCGGCGCAGTCGACTTCGCGCCGGCGCAGGACGGGACGCCGGCGCTGGATGAGGCACCGGAGCTGGTGGAGGAGGACTTCGGCGGGTTCCGCTGGGAGTACGAGGAGCCACGGATGGTGCAGGTACCGTGGCGCCGCCGCGCCCGCAACCGGATCTCCAGCTAGCGGGTCAGTCCGAGTTCAGCCAGGCGCGGTACGCGTCGAAGGTGTACTCGCGGCCGAGGAAGTCGGCGACCAGCTCGGCTGCCGGCTTCGAACCGCCCGGGGCCAGTACCCGCGCCCGGTAGCGTCCGGCCGCCTCCGTGGAGAGCAGGCCGGCGCTGTCGAAGACGGTGAACAGGTCCTTCGCGATCACCAGCGACCACATGTACGTGTAGTAGATCGCCGAGTACCCGTCCAGGTGCCCGAAGGACAGGTGCATGTGCGTACCGTCGACGTAGCTGTACGGCGTGTGCGCCTCGATCGTCTCGCGCTCCACCGCCAGCGGGTCGAGCCCGACCGGATCACGCCGGTAGAGCTCCAGCGACAGCGCCGCGTAGGACATCTGCTGCCGTACGAAGAGCCCCTTGCCGAACTCGTCGGCGGCGCGCAGCCGGCGTACCGTCTCGGCCGGCAGTGCCTCACCGGTCTGGTAGTGCTTGGCGAAGCCGGCCAGCGTCTCCTCGTCGCGTACCCACTCCTCCAGCAGCTGCGACGGCGCCTCCACGAAGTCCCACTCGGTACTGATCCCGCTGATCCCGGCCCACCGGCCGTGGCCGGCGAAGATGTGGTGGATCAGGTGCCCGAACTCGTGGAAGAAGGTGGCCACGTCGGAGTGCTGCAGCAGCGCCGGCTGCTCGCCCGGCTCCGGCAGGTTGCAGACCAGCGCGCACTCCGGTACCCGCCGGCCGGCCTTGCCGTTGACCATGGTGAACATCGCCGCGTGGTTGTACTTGCCGGCCCGCGGGTGCATGTCGAGGAAGATCCGCCCGATCAGTACCTCGTCGGCCGTCCCCGTGACGTCGAAGACCTCCACGCTCGGGTGCCAGACAGGTACGTCCGGCCGGGGCGTGAAGGTGATCGCGAACAACCGGCTGAGCAGCGCCATCAGCCCGTCCTTGACGGCCCGGTACTCGAAGTACGGGCGGACCGCCTGGGTGTCGAAGTCCAGCTGCTCGGCCTTCACCCGGTCCTGCAGGTAGCTGGCGTCCCACGGGAGCACGGTGGTGGCGTCCGGCTCGTCCTGCTGCTTGCGCGCCAGCAGGGTGGCGTAGTCGGCGGCGGCCCGCTCGGTGGCGGCGGCCGAGATCCGGGCGATGAACTCGCCGGCCGCCCGCTCGCTGCCGATCATCTTGTCCTCGGTGATGTACTGCGCCCAGCTCGGGTAGCCCAGCAGGGTGGCCAGTTCGTGCCGCTTGCCGAGCAGTTCGCGGATCACCTCGACGTTGGCCGGGAAGCCCCGCTGCCGGTTCACCCGCCACAGCGCCTCGCGGGCGGTCGGGTCGGTTGAGTAGGCCATGAACGGGATCAGGTCCGGGTAGTCGGTGGTGATCCGGACCAGGCCGTCCTCGCCGGGGGCGTGCGCCAGCCGGTAATCCTCCGGCAGGCCGTCCAGGGCACTCGGGGGTACCAGCTCGGTGCGGGTGTCCGCGCGTACGTTGCGCCCGAACGCCTGGCCGATGGTGACCAGCTCCTCCTGCAGCTCGCGTACCCGCGCCCGGGCCGCGTCGTCCCGGTCCACCCCGGAGCGCCGGAAGTCGCGCAGGGTACGGGCCACGAAGTGCCGGGTGACGTCGTCCTCACCGGTGACGTCCAGCTCGGCCAGCCGGTCGTAGACCGCGCGGTCCACGGACAGCTCGGTGAGTACCTTGTCGGTTGCCTGCTGCGCCGCGTCGGCAGCGTCCCGCATCGCCTCGTCGGGGTGGCTCTTGCCGATCAGGTCGGCCATGTCCCGGATGTTGGCGAGCCCGGTCGTCGCCTCGTCGAAGGCGTCCAGCAGCTCGATCGCGCCGCCGGCGCTGCCGCTGCGTACCCGGGCGATGCCGGCCTGCGCCGCGACGATGGCCGCCTCGGTCGCCACCGCGAGATCGTCGGCTGTGCCGGTGGCCAGCTTGGCCGCCACCGACTCGGCGCCCAGCGCCGGTGCGCTGCCCGCGGGTGCACCGCCTGCGGCTGCGCCGCTCGCGGGCGCCGGATCGGTCCCGCCGAGCCCAGTCGGGTCGGAATCGGAAACAGCCTGGGCTGCGTCAGACATCGTCGTCCTTCGGGTCGCGTCGGGACGCACCGCACGCCCCCGGGGCCGAGCCTAACGTGCCTCCGGTGCCCCTCGCGTGGCGATCTTGGCCGGTCGCGGAAACGGGCTCGGGTGGGCGTACCCGCTGCCACCCGCCCGTACCATCGGCACCCCGCTGACCGGAGTCCGGACCTCGGGCAGCACGGCGGGGGGCACCTCGGCGGGGGGCACGTCCGGGTCGCGCTGCGCCTGGTGCAGTTGGGGCTCGGCGTACCGGGTCAGCCCGAGTACCGCGCCGAGGGTGAGCGCGAAGCCCAGCGCCGCCAGCCACTCCAGCCCCGGCTCGATCCGGTCGCCGAGGAACAGCAGCCCGACGATCGCGGCCGGGACAGCCGAGGCGGCGTCCATCGCGGCCACCGCTGCGGTCGTGGAGCCGCGCTGCATGGCCAGCCCGAGCAGCAGCTGGCCCAGGATGGCGTACGCGATGAGCAGGTAGAGCAGTGGATCGGTGGTGAACTCGCGGAAGCTGTGGTCGCCGGCGAGCGGGCGGGAGGTCACCGCGGCGGCGCCGAAGGCCAGCCCGGCCAGCAGGCCCAGTACCACCGAACCGGCCGGGCCGCGCAGCCGGACGGCGCTGAGGCCGAGCAGCGCGATACCACCGAAGATGACGGTCAGGATGATCTCGCCGGTGAAGGTGAGCCGGTTGCCCGGTGCCGGTTCGGCCGAGATGACCAGCGCGGCCACCCCCGCCCCTAGCCCGACCAGCAGGAGTACCTCGACGAGCGGCAGCCGCCACTTCAGTATCAGCACGCCGAGGATGGTGGTGACGCCGAGCCCGGCCGCCGCCGCCGACTGGACGAGGAACAGCGGAAGGTCACGCCGGGCCAGGAAGGCGAGCAGGAAGCCGAGGAACTGGCAGACCACCCCGGCCAGGTACGTACGGTGACTGGCCAGCCGCAGCAGCAGGCCGGGCGTCAGCCGGTGCTGGGTGGGGGTACGCGCGGCGGCGTATGACTGCAGCAGGTTGGCGACGCCGTAGACGCCGATCATGGCCGCGAGGAACAGCCAACCTGAGAATGCCACCCGCGAAGGATAGACCGAGCCGGGCTAGATCACCCGGTCCGACATCACCGTCCGTGTGTGAGGCGGTCGAGGACCTCGTCGTGCAGTCGCCCGTTGGTGGCGATCGCACTGCCACCGGACGGTCCCGGCAACCCGGACAGATCGGTGAAAGTACCGCCAGCTTCGGTGACGATCGGTACCAGCGCCGCCAGGTCCCACAGGGACAGCTCCGGCTCCACCATGATGTCCACCGCACCCTCGGCGACCAGCATGTATCCGTAGAAGTCCCCGTACGCGCGGCTGCGCCAGGTGTGCCGCATGATCTCCAGCATCCCGGGCAGCGCGCCGATCTCCTCCCAGGCCGGCAGGCTGGCGTAGCAGAACGACGCGTCGGCCAGCCGCTCGACACCGGAGACCTTGATCGGAGTCGCCTGGGCGGTGTGCCGACCCGCATACGCTCCGTGACCGAGTGCGGCCCACCAGCGCCGCCCGAGCGCCGGGGCGGAGGCCAGTCCGACCACCACTTTGTCGCCCTCCATGAGCGCGATCAGGGTGCCCCAGATGGGTACGCCACGGATGAAGTTCTTGGTGCCGTCGATCGGGTCGATCACCCAGTGCCGCGAGCCCGGACCGGCCGCCGCCTCGCTGGCCCCGAACTCCTCGCCGAGTACGCCGTCGCGCGGGCGGGTACGGGCCAGCGTGGCGCGCAGCGCCTTCTCCACGGCGGTATCCGCGTCGGAGACCGGGGTGAGGTCGGGCTTCTCGCGTACGTGCAGGTCGAGCGCCCGGAATCGGGACATCGAGATCGCGTCCGCGGTGTCGGCGAGCACGTGGGCGAGGGCGAGATCGTCGGAGTACCGGGCCATGTGCGGAAACCTAGTCGATCGTGTACTCCCGGCGGGCGCCGATCCCACCCGCGCGCCGGCCTCCGCTTCACCGTGCCAGGGCCGGGGCGCTACGGTCGGGGCGTGCGACCGGAGGCGTTGGTCGGCCTGCTGGCCGAGGAGGAGCGATTGCGGGTGTACGCCGCCGTGGTACTCGGCGGGGGTACGCCCAGCGAGATCGGCGAGCGTTCGGGGCTGGAGCAGCGCGCGGTGACCCGTGCCCTGCGCCGGCTGGAGAGCGGCGGGCTGGTGACCGTCGACGCGGGCCGGTTCGTGGCCCACGCCGAGGTGTTCAAGGAGACCGCGCGGGAGTACGCGCCGGTGGCCGAGGCGGCGGAGCCGCTGGATCCCGACCGGCAGAAGGCCGCCGTGCTGCGTACCTTCATCCGGGACGGCCGGCTGCAACAGATCCCGATGCCGAAGGCGAAGCGCCGGATCATCCTGGAGCACCTGGCAGCCGCCTTCGAGCCCGGCGTGAAATATCCCGAGGCCGAGGTGAACGCGGTGCTCCGCGCCTGGCACGACGACTACGCCGCGCTGCGCCGGTACCTGGTGGACGAGGGTCTGCTGGCTCGCGAGAACGGTGTCTACTGGCGTACCGGTGGCCCCGTCACGGTCTAGTGCTCCTGATCTTCCGCTGCCGCACCCTCTTCGGCCTCGCTGGCCGCCGGGTCGACCGCGCCTGACTGGGAGGCCAGCAGCCGGCGGAACGAGGCCAGCCGGCGCGGGTCGGCACCGCCCGCGGCGACCAGCGCGTCCAGCCCGCACTGCCCGTCGCTGCCGGTGTGGTCGCAGCCGGGCGGGCAGTTGACCGAGGCTTCCACCAGATCCGGGAAGCCGTGCAGCAGGCTGTCGGCCGAAACGTGGGCCAGCCCGAACGAGCGGATACCCGGGGTGTCGATGATCCAGCCCCGGTCGCCCACGAGGGGCAGCGCCACCGCGCTCGTTGAGGTGTGCCGGCCCTTGCCGATCGCGCTGACCACGCCCACCCGCCGGTCGGTCCCCGGGATGAGCCGGTTGACCAGCGTCGACTTGCCCACGCCCGAGTGTCCGATGAGGACGGAGATGCGCCCGGTCAGCTCCTCGAGGAGTGGCCCCAGGTCGCCGCCCGGCCGGGTGAGTACGTGTGGCAGGTCCAGCTCGGCGTAGTAGTCCAGCAGTTCGGCCGGGTCGCCGAGGTCGGCTTTGGTGAGCAGCAGCAGCGGATCGATCTCGGCGTCGTACGCGGCTACCAGGCACCGGTCGATGAAACCCTTGCGCGGCGGCGGATCGGCCAGCGCGCTGACGATGACGAGCTGGTCGGCGTTGGCCACCACCACCCGCTCCAGCCGCCCCTCGGGCGTGGTGTCGTCGTCGTCGGCGGTGCGCATGAGTACCGACGTGCGCTCCTCGATCCGGACGATCCGGGCCAGCGAGCCGGCCGCGCCGGACACGTCGCCGACGAGTGCCACCCGGTCGCCGACGACCACGCCACGACGGCCCAGTTCCCGGGCGCGCATCGCGGTGACCGGGTGCCCGGCGACGTCACAGGTGTAGCGGCCGCGGTCAACGGCGACCACGAAGCCCTCGTCAGCGCCCGAGTGCCGGGGCCGGGTACGGGTGCGCGGGCGCGAGTACCCGCCGGGACGCACCCGTACGTCGTCCTCGTCGTACTCCCGCTTCCGGCCGGTCAGCGCGCGCCGCCTGGGTTCATGCGCCGACCAGCTCGGTCCACAGCTCGGGGAACTCGGGCATCGTCTTGGACGTGCAGGCGACGTCGGACAGCTCGACCCCGGGTACGACCAGCCCGATGATCGCGGCGGCGTGTGCCATCCGGTGGTCGGCGTAGGTCTGGAAAGCCCCGCCGCGCAGCGCCTTCGGGTAGATCGCCAGCCCGTCGTCCAGCTCCTCGACCCCGGCGCCGAGCCCGGCCAGCTCGTGGGCGAGCGCGCCGATCCGGTCGGTCTCGTGGCCGCGGATGTGCCCGATGCCGGTGAACCGGGACGGCGAGTCGGCCAGCGCCGCGAGCGCGACCAGCGCCGGCGTCAGCTCGCCGACCTCGGACAGGTCGGTGGTGAGCCCGTGCACGGTGCCGCTGCCGGTGACGGTGAGCCCGTCCGGGCCGAGCACGCAGAGCCCGCCCATCTCGGTCAGCAGCGCGCGCAGTTGGTCACCGGGCTGGGTGGTGCTGCGCGGCCAGTCGGGCACGGTCACCGAGCCGCCGGTGACCAGGGCGGCGGCCAGGAACGGCGCGGCACCGGAGAGGTCCGGCTCGATCTGCCAGGCCCGGCCGGTGAGGCTGCCCGGTTCGACGGTCCAGACATTGGGGGTACCGTCGTCCACCGCCGCTCCGGCCGCCCGCAGCATCGCTACGGTCATCCGCAGGTGCGGCGCGGACGGTACCGGCGGACCCACGTGCCGTACCAGCACGCCCCGGTCGTATTCGGGCGCGGCCAGCAGCAGCCCGGAGACGAGTTGGCTGGAGGCACTGGCGTCGATGGTGACCTCGCCACCGGCGAGCGCCCCGGTGCCGTGCACGGCCAGCGGCAGTCCGCCGGTGTCCGACGCGTCGATCCGGGCGCCCAGCTGGTTCAGTGCGCCGATCAGCGCGCCGAGCGGGCGGGTGCGGGCGTGCGGGTCGCCGTCGAAGGTGACCTCCCCGTCGGCGAGCGCGGCGACCGGCGGCAGGAAGCGCATGACCGTACCGGCGAGCCCGACATCGACCTGGGCCGGCCCGACCAGTGGCCGGGGGCGGATCGTCCACTGCTCCTCGTCGGTGATCACGTGGCAGCCCATGGCGCGCAGGCCGGCCGCCATCAGCTCGGTGTCCCGGGCGCGCAGCGGCGCGGTGAGGGTGGACGGGCCGACCGAGATCGCCGACAGCACCAGGGCGCGCGCGGTCATCGACTTGGAGCCGGGCAGCCGGACGGTCGAGTGGACCGGCCCGGTAGCGGTGGGCGCGGTCCAGGGCAGCGGGGCGGGCGTGGTCTTCGGCACGGGTACAGTCTGCCGGCTCGGTCCGACATTCGGTTCAGCGGGACGGCATACCTGCCGGCAGGACGGCACACCCGGCGGTCGGTGGATTACATTTCCCGCCATGTGTGGCCGGTACGCGACGACCCGTACGGCGATCGATCTCAGCGCGCTGTTCGAGGCGGTGGACGAGGCCGGCCCGCTCGAGCCCACCTGGAACGCGGCGCCGACCGACCCGGTACCGCTGGTCCGGCAGACGAGCGCGGGCCAGCGGGTACTCCGGACAGCCAAGTGGGGGCTGGTACCGGCGTGGTCGAAGGAGCCCCGCAACGGCGGCCGGATGATCAACGCGCGCGCCGAGACGGTCGCCACCACCGCCGCCTTCGCCAGGTCGTTCGCCACCCGCCGCTGCCTGATCCCGGCGGACGGCTGGTACGAGTGGCGCCGCGACGGGAGCCGGAAACAGCCGTACTTCCTGGCCCCCCGGGACGGGCGGGTACTCGCGTTCGCCGGCCTCTGGGCAGTCTGGGGCCGTACCCCCGAAATCCCCGCCGGCCAATTGACCACCTGCAGCATTGTCACGATGGCCGCGGCCGGCGAATTGGCTTTCGTGCACGACCGGATGCCACTGTTCCTGCCGCCCGAGCGGTGGACCGAATGGCTGACCGCGGCGCCGGGTCCGCAGCTCCTCCGCCCGCCCACCCCGGACCAGCTGGCGGCGATCGAACTGCGCCCGGTCGGGACGGCTGTCGGCAATGTCCGCAACAACGGTCCGGATCTGGTGAAGCGTGTGAAGACGGAGGTCGATCCGACGCTTTTCGACGCCTTCTTTCCTGATTTAGATGTGTGACTTTGGTGTTAACTCTCAGAACACCCTTGTCTTCTCGGTCGCATGTGCGATAGAACACAGCGCCGGGCGAAGCTACGGAACCCGTCGTAGATCTCGATCACCCGGCCCCACGGGGGAGGTGGGTGCATGACTCGGGCGAGGATGCCACGCCCGCATGAGGTCGCGGCAGCACGGCGCGACCCGCGATTGCTCCGGGCACTCAATGAACGACAGGACGACGTTTCGTGGCGGGCCAGGGGGCTCTGCCAGTCGGTCGACCCGGAGACGTTCTTTCCAGCCGCCAGCGAACCTGTCGATCCGGCGGTGGCCCTGTGCCGCAGCTGTGACGTGCAGGGCGCCTGTCTGGCGTGGGCGCTGGAGGTCGGCGATTGTCACGGTGTCTGGGGGGCAACGACGCCCCGCGAGCGCCGGGCAATGCTCATCGCGTGGCGCACTGGTGCGTCCCGCGGTGGCCTCTTACCGCTCACTCCGCTGTCCCGTGATCCGTTGGTGGCAGCGGCGGGCTGACCGGCCGGCGGGGTGGGGCCCGTCGCCGTGGAATCCGTTGAATGGTCACCCGCTGGTCGCCGCCCGTACCCGGTTTAGCTGTGTTCGGGCGGCGACAGCGGGTGATCCCAACCACTGATCCGGCGGTACGCGACGGAATCCGTTGCCGTCCGTCGATCAGTCGATCATGTGCGCCCCGGCCCGGTCGTCCACCGCTCGGACGCCGGGCCTGGGTCCATGCGGTCAGCCCGGTGCTGACTGCGGCCGGTCGCTGCGGCCGGCGCTGAGTGTCGCCCGGTGCTGAGCCGGGAGCCCCATGATGGAGGGGTGACCGACGTCGAGACCCCGGCGGGTACCGCCCGGGTGGAGCTGGAGCGGCCGGCTGGGCCGGTACTCGCGCTGTTGATGCTCGGGCACGGTGCCGGTGGTGGCGTCGATGCCCCGGACCTGCTGGGCGTACGCGACGCGGTGCTGCCCGCGGGAGTCGCCGTGGCCAGGGTCACCCAGCCGTACCGGGTGGCCGGCAAGCGCGCGCCCGGCCCGGCACCGAAGCTGGACGCGGCCTGGCTCGCGGTCGCCGCCACCATGCCCGAGAACTGGCCGCTGATCGTCGGCGGCCGCTCCAGTGGCGCCCGGGTCGCCTGCCGTACGGCCCTGCGCTGCGGTGCCGTGGGAGTCGTCGCGCTCGCCTTCCCGCTGCATCCGCCGGCGAAGCCGGAGCGCTCGCGGGTCGCCGAACTGCACGAGGCGGGGGTGCCGGCGCTGGTGGTCAACGGCTCCCGCGACCCGTTCGGGGTACCCGAGCCGGCGCCCGGGATCGAGGTGCTGATCCGGCCGGGCGAGGATCACAGCCTGCGGAAAGATCCGACGGCGATCGGTCAGCTGGTGGTCGAGTGGCTGGTACGCCACGGCTGGGCCACTATGCCACGACTTAAGAGGTAAGCGGAGTCGGGGCAGGTACGCCGGGCCCACGACTTGTGCGGTGATTTGTCGTTAGACCGGGCGGACCGCGATCCGGCCCAACCCTCCCAGGCCCTTCCCGGTCCCAGTGCGCGAGCACCGGGACCGGGTAGCGGGGAGCGCGTCTGCCCCGTGCCGTGGAATGCCCGGCACCGTGGCGGCGTTTCAACATCCCGGACGACAGCTGGCGATTCAGCGCCCTGGTAGGCCGGAAGGATCTTCGTGAGTATCGAGATGCGGTTGCCGCAGCGATCGACGGCACAGCGGGTACGTACCCTGCTGCACGCGCCCGAGTGGTCGGCGGGCGGGCTGCCGGTTCCCGGCTCCCTCGGGAATGCCCAGGCGCCCGGCGTATCCTCGGCGGGACGGAACGCGGTGGACGGCGGTGCCAAGACAGGCACGGTCACCGGGCTCCGGACCGGAGCGGGCGCGGGGGTGCGCACGCGTACCCGGGAGAAGACGAGCACCGGATTGGCGGTCAAGGCGACGGTGACGGGGGACATGGTGCGATCAGCGCCGACCCAGGTGGATCGGGCGGACGAGCAGCGCGGGCGCTTCGAGCGCGACGCGATGCCCTTCGTCGACCAGCTCTACGCCGCTGCCCTGCGGATGACCCGTAACCCGGCCGACGCCGAGGACCTCGTCCAGGAGACGTTCCTCAAGGCGTACGCCGCGTTCCACCAGTTCGAGCAGGGTACGAACCTGAAGGCCTGGCTCTACCGGATCCTCACCAACACCTACATCAACTCCTACCGCAAGCGGCAGCGGCAGC
The DNA here is from genome assembly GCA_963850915.1 of uncultured Actinomycetota bacterium. GTDB lineage: Bacteria > Actinomycetota > Actinomycetes > Mycobacteriales > Micromonosporaceae > CAVTWH01. Next base: position 67,999 of record CAWKND010000010.1, on the reverse strand, counting down.
CCATCCAGGCGCCCACCGAGGAGATCACCGACTGGCAGCTGGCGTCTGCCGAGTCGCACACCTCCCGGGGCCTGCGCTCGGCGGAGACCGAAGCGCTGGACAAGCTGCCCGACTCGGACGTCAAGGAGGCGCTGCAGGCGCTGCCCGAGGACTTCCGGCTCGCCGTCTACCTGGCCGACGTGGAGGGCTTCTCCTACAAGGAGATCGCCGACATCATGGGTACCCCCATCGGTACCGTGATGTCCCGGCTGCACCGTGGCCGGCGCAACCTGCGGGCGCTGCTGGAGGACTACGCGGTCGGGCGCGGCTTCGCGCGCGGTACCGAACGCGCCGACGGCGAGCGCCCCGAAACGCTGCTTCCCGAGACGCTGGGGGAGTCGGCATGAGCGACGAGATGAAGCAGGGGTGCCGGGAGGTACTCACCGAGGTGTATCTCTACCTCGACCTGGAGTGCTCCGAGGCGCGCCGGGACACCATCCGGGTACACCTCGACGAGTGCTCGCCGTGCCTGCGCGAGTTCGGTATCGAGCAGGAGGTCAAGCAGCTCGTCGCGCGCTGCTGCGGCGCTGAGAAGGCGCCGTCGGCGCTGCGTGACCGGCTGCGCGCCAAGCTCTCCGAGTTGGTAATCGACGCCGAGTCACACGAGCTGCTGGCCGAGTAGCCCACGCTTCAGATACCCGCAAGTCAGACACACGAAAGCGCCCGCGCGGACCTCTGGTCGGCGCGGGCGCTACGCGTATGCGGCGCTGCGGTTGAGGGCTGCGCCGCGGTCTGGAGCTGTGCTGCGGTCTGGAGCTTGGCTGGGCGGGCCGGCGATCGGCTCGCCGGCGCTGCTCAGGAGTTGGGGCGCTTGCCGTGGTTGGCAGCGCTCTTCTTACGGGCCTTCTTCTTACGCGACTTCTTTGCCATGGCGCCGATTCTAGCGAGCGTCGCGGGCCGGTCCGGGTGGGGCGTCACCAGACCGGCTTGAGGGGTACCGGCCCGGCATCCTCCACGTACGCGTGGAGATCCGCGCGCAGCTGGTCGAAGCGGCCGCGACCGATCAGCCCGGCCCAGTGCCGCTCCGCCCGCTGCCACAGCACTCCGGCGGCGCGGATGCTCGCCCAGCCCTGCTCGGTCAGCGTGAGTACCCGGGCCCGCCGGTCGTACGGGTGCGGGTCGCGGCGCAGGTACCCCAGCCGCTCCAGCTCCTCGGCGAGCTGTACCCCGGCCTGCTTGGTGATGCCCAGGTGGGCAGCCAACTCCACCGCGGTCGCCCCGCCCCGGCTGGCCAGGTACTGGAAGGTGAAGCCGTGTGCCGGGCGCAGCTGCGGATGCCCCTGCTCGGCCAGCCCGGCGTGTACCGAGTCGGTCATCGCCCGGAACGCCATGGCGAGCAGGATGCCCAGGTCACCAGGGGTCGGCTCGGAGTCTGCGGTGATGTCGCCGGCGGTCATCTTGCCAATTCTAGTCAAGCTGCTTTACCTTGTAACTAGACAAGCTACTTGACTAGTTGGAGGTGGAGCTGTGCCGGTCATGTGGGGTACGCAGTCCCGGGTCATCGAGACGCCGGGGCTGGTCGCCCGCCCGCTGGCGGTACCCAGCCGGGGCAGTACCGAACTCGCGATGTGGCAGTCGACGGTGGCCCCCGGGTATGCCGGAAACGAGCACACGCTCGACCGCGAGGAGCTGTTCTTCGTGGAGTCCGGCCAGGCCCTGTTGACGGTGGACGGCCAGGCGCTGCGGCTGTCGCCCGGGGACGCGCTGGCGGTACAGCCGGGTGAGGTGGTGAGCGTCGGCAACGACGGTACCGAGCCGGCCGTACTGCTGGTCTGCTCCTCGGCCGGCGTACTGGCCACGCTGAACGGGCAGGTCATCGAGCCGCCCTGGGCCCGCTAGCGGCAACCGGCCGGGTACCCCGTCCGCGCGGTTGCGACCGCCGGTGGGGTACCGGCCGGTGATCCGTGGTTTGATACCGCTGTCGGGTCACATACCGCGCGCGGCGCGGTCGCGACGGGAGGGGTCGTCACATGGCCGAGGAGATCCGTGCCGAGATGGTGGCGAACGTCTGGAAGGTGGTCGCCGCCGCCGGGGACGAGGTGTCCGAGGGTGACACCCTGGTCATCTTGGAGTCCATGAAGATGGAGATCCCGGTGGTCGTCGAGTCCGACGGTGTGGTCGCGCAGATCGCCGTGAACGAGGGCGACGTGGTACAGGAAGGCGACCTGATCGCGGTCGTCGAGTAGATAGCGCGTCAGGTCCCCCGGCTATGGGCGAAGTCCTGGTCCGGACGGCGCTGCCGGCGGACTATCCGGCCATCGGTGCGCTGTCGGTCGACGCCTTCCGGGCGGACGGGCAGCTCGAAGCGGGCGAGAGCTACGCGGACACGCTGGCCGACGTGGCCACCCGAGCCGCCGAAAGCCTCGTACTGTGCGCAGTTGATTCCGAATCGGGTGGAGTACTGGGCGCGGTCACCTACGTCCTGTCCGGCAGCCGGTACGCCGGGCTGGCGAGTGCCGGCGAGGCGGAGTTCCGGATGCTCGCGGTCGCCCCTCACGCACAGCGGCGGGGCGTCGGCGAGGCGCTGGCCCGGGCCTGTGTCGAGCGTGCCCAGGCCGACGGCTGCAGTGCTGTGGTGATCTCGGTGCGCGACTTCTCGCACCATGCCCAGCGGCTCTACGCCCGGCTGGACTTCCGGCGTACCCCCGACAGGGACTGGTCGCCGGTAGAGGGAGTGCTGCTGCTCGCGCTACGCCTGGACCTGCCGGTCGCCGCCGACCATTAGTGCGCGGCGGTACCGGCCGGCTCGGTGGTCAGCTCCAGTGCCACTGCCAGCGCCGCGGCCCGCCGCTGTTCGTCGGTCACATCCGAGTCGGGTACCAGGAACCAGGTCGCGTGCAGTGCGAACATGCCCATCGCGTGGCGTACCCGGGTGGTCAGGTCGGCGCCCGCCGGGGTGATCAGCTCGATGATGCCGAGGATCAGGTCGCGGGCGTGCTCGCTCTTCGGGTGATCGCGCAGCGCCGTCTGGTTGCGCTCCATGAACCGCATCACCTTGTGGTGGTTCATGGCGTCCATCTCGGCGGCGTACCGACGGACGATCGCCTCCCGCGACTCGGGGCCGGGCGGCAGGCCACGGCCCCAGGCCAGCAGCTCCTCCATGGCGTGGACGCGGTCCTCCATGAGGCTCGCGACGATGTCTTCCTTGGTCTTGAAGTGGTAGTACAGCGCGGCCTTGGTGACGCCCAACCGCTCGGCGATCTCCCGCAGTGAGGTGGCCTCGTATCCGTGATCGGTGAACAGATCCAGGGCGATCTCCTGAATCCGTTGACGCGTGTCGCTCTGTTCTCTCACGGAGTACCTCGCTGAGACGAAATTAACTTGACGGCCGGCTAGTAAGTAGCTTACCGTACGACTAGTAAGTTTGCTAGCCGGGCGGCTGGTAAGTGGTGAACGAGGGGGAGCGTACCCGTGGCAGTAACGGAAGCCGTACCAGCACGGCGACGCGAGGTGATGGTGGTCCTACCGGGCCTGCTCCTCGCGATCCTGCTGGCAATGCTCGACAACATGATCGTCAGTACCGCGATGCCCCGCATCGTCGGCGAACTGCACGGCCTGGAGCACCTGTCCTGGGTCGTCACCGCGTACGTCCTGGGTACCACCGTCTCCACGCCGCTGTGGGGCAAGATCGGTGACCTGTACGGCCGGAAGAACGTCTTCATCACCTCGATCGTGGTCTTCCTGATCGGCTCCGCGCTCTCCGGCATGGCCGGCTCGTCGATGCTCGGCGGTACCGGCAACGGGATGACCGAGCTCATCGCCTTCCGGGCCATCCAGGGCCTGGGCGCCGGTGGTCTGCTGGTCGGCGCGATGGCGATCATCGGCGATCTGGTACCCCCGCGCGAGCGCGGCCGGTACCAGGGCTTCATGGCCGCCGCGATGGCCGCCGCGATGATCGGCGGCCCGCTCGCCGGTGGCTTCATCACCGACAACCTGAGCTGGCGCTGGGCTTTCTACATCAACCTGCCGCTGGGCGTGGTCGCGCTGTTCCTCATTGTCACCCAGCTGCACCTGCCCAAGCACCGTACCGAGCACCGGATCGACTGGACCGGCGCCGGCCTGCTCGCCGTCGGCATCACCAGCCTGGTACTGATCACCACCTGGGGTGGCAACGAGTACGCCTGGGGCTCGGTGCAGATCATCGGCCTGGCCGCCCTCGCGGTGATCACGCTGGTCACCTTCGGCTTCGTGGAGCGCTCCGCACCCGAACCGATCCTGTCGATCGGCCTGTTCAAGAACCGCAACTTCACGCTCAGCGCGGCGGTCGGCTTCCTGCTCGGCTTCGCGATGTTCGGCGCGATCAACTTCCTGCCGCTGTTCCAGCAGGTCGTACAGGGCGCCTCGGCCACCAACTCCGGCCTGCTGCTGCTGCCGATGATGGGCGGCATGCTGGTCGTGTCGCTGGTCGTCGGCCAGGCCATCACCAAGACCGGGCACTACAAGTGGTACCCGTTCATCGGTGGCGTGATCATGACGGTCGCGCTGGGCCTGCTCTCCACCGTGACGGTGAGTACCACCAAGCTGACCGTCTCGCTGATGATGGTCGTGCTCGGTTCCGGCATGGGCTTCCTGATGCAGACCACCATGCTGATCTCGCAGAACAGCGTCTCCCAGAAGGACCTCGGGGTGGCCAGCTCGGCCGCCACCTTCTTCCGCTCGATCGGCGGCTCGTTCGGTATCTCGCTGTTCGGCGCGATCTTCAACCACGGCCTGAAGAGCGACATCGGCAAGAGCCTGGGTCCGGGCGCCGCCGACAAGCTGACCAGTGGTGGCGGTGCCGCCGGGCTCACCCAGAGCCAGCTGAAGCTACTGCCGGAGAACGTCCGCAACGCGCTGCTGCACGGCATCGCCACGGCCACCGGGAGCGTCTTCTTCTGGGCGGTCTTCGTGGCGGTACTCGTGCCGATCATGGCCTTCTTCATCAAGCAGGTCGCGCTGCGCGGCTCGCTGCCGACCGACGCGCCGGCCCAGCCCGCCGGCGAGCAGGTCGCGGCCCAGGAGGTCGAGGCGGAGGCGGCGCTGCTCGGCGTCGACGCCGAGGGCTCCGAAGCCCTGGACGACGGGGTACGCGCGAACGCGTAACGCTCTACCTACCTCGGGCGCCCAGCCACAGTCGGCTGGGCGCCCGAGGCGTGTCCGGCGGAGATCGCGGCTAGATCGGCAAAAGTGTAGTCAGACTGCGCTTTTGCCGATCTGATCGCGATCACTGCGCGGAGCGCCCCGTCTCTGTCACACCGGCTGCGCGAAAGTGTTCAGTTGCCGGTGCTGTGTGCAAGACTGCGCACGGAACGCGCGTGTGGTGCGCGGTAGCGGAGGAGCGGGCATGACTGAGCGTGGTACCGGAATGGCAGCCGACATCGCCGAGCAGCCGGCCGGGTACGCCCGGCTGCTGGACCCGGCCCAGCTGGACGGCATCGCGGCCGTCGCCCGGCAGATCGTCGCGTGGCAGCCCAAGCACGTGGTGTTCACCGCCCGGGGTACCTCCGACCACGCAGCGCTCTACGCCGCGTACCTCACCGAGATCCGGCTCGGGCTGCCGGCCGGGCTGGCCAGCCCGAGTGCCACCACCGTCTACGGCGCCCGGCCCGACCTGTCCGGCGCGCTGGTCATCGGGGTCAGCCAGAGCGGCGGCTCGGAGGACCTGGTCGAGGTGGTGAAGCGGGCCCGCGAGTCGGGTGCGCACACTCTCGCGGTGACCAACAACCCCGACTCGCCTCTCGCCAGCGCGGCCGAACTGCACATCGACGTGGCCGCGGGGCACGAGCGCGCGGTGGCCGCCACCAAGACGTACACGGCCGAGCTGCTGGCGCTGCTGCTGCTCGTGGAGGCGGTACGCGGTGGCGGGGCGGTACCCGAGGAGGAGCTGGTACAGCTGCGGGCGCTGCCCGGGCAGGCGGAGACGGTACTCGCCGACCCGACGGCACGGGAGCTGGCCGCCCGGTACCGGTTCGCCGCGCGCGTGGTGACCACCGGTCGCGGGTACGCCTACCCGACCGCCCGCGAGACCGCACTGAAGCTGATGGAGACCTCGTACCTGGCCGCACTCGCCTTCTCCGGCGCCGACCTGCTGCACGGGCCGCTCGCGATGACCGCACCGGACGTGCCGGTACTCGCCGTGGTGGGCAGTGGCCCGGGCGGTGACTCGATGCGTGAGGTGATCGGCAAACTCGGCGAGCGCGGTGCCGAGGTGGTCACCGTCGGCGCCGACGACGTACCCGGTGCGAGCGCCCGCATCCCGAGCGCCCCGGTCGACGAGCGGTACGCCCCGCTGCTGGACATCCTGCCGCTGCAGCAGCTCGCGCTGGCCCTGGCACTGGCCCGCGGCGAGGACCCGGACGCCCCACGCGGCCTGAAGAAGGTAACCGTCACCCGGTAGTTGGTAGGGGGGCAGGTCAGCCGGTGAGCGTGATCACGGCTGGCTTGTCCTCGCGCAGTTCGGTGGCGGGGAAGGTGTGCGCCGGCTGGGTACCCACCACGATCGCGTAGGTGTCCACACCACCCGGTACCGCGCGGATTTCGAAGCCGAACTCGCAGTCGGCGGCGCCGCCCGGGTGGGCGACCACCCCGTCGTCCAGGCTGCCCAGCCCGATCACCGTGTTCGCCGCGTCGAGTACCCGGACCGGCGCGCCGGCCTTGATGTCGGGCAGGCCGGCCGGCGCCGTGCAGGCTGCGCCGTCGGTGTCGGGGTTGCCGGCCGGCACCGGCGTACTCACGTGCCCGCGCAGCACGAACCCGTTCGGCTTGGTGTGGCTGACGCCGCCGGCGCCGACAAACCCGCACCCGGCGGAGCTGGCAGCGGTAAGCCCGGCGAGTAGCAGAAGGATTGCGGTACGGCGCACACCCCGGACGCTACAGTGCCAACCTGCTTGCCCGGCATGGCAGGCTGGAGGGCGTGTCCACGCTGCGCGATCTCGTCGAAGAGCATGCCGATCTCGATGCCCTCGACATCGAACACCTGCACCGGTTGGCCGGTGACTGGCAGCTGCTCGCCGACCTGTCCTTCGCCGACCTGCTGCTGTGGGTACCGGTCCGGGACGGCACGCTGCAGTTCGTCTGCGTCGCGCAGGTACGCCCGAACACCGCCTCCACGGCATACCAGGACGACCAGGTGGGCAAGGCCTCGCACGGTCCCGAGGTGTCGCACCTGCACATCGCCCGTACCCAGGGGCGGATCTGGCGCGAGGGCGACCCGGTCTGGTACGGGGACACGCCGGCCCGGCACGAGGCGATTCCGGTACGCCGCAAGGGAAGCGACCGGGTGATCGCGGTGGTGGGCCGGGACACCAACCTGTCCACCGCGCGTACCCCGAGCCAGCTGGAACTGAACTACCTGACCACCGCCGACGACCTGGCGCAGATGGTGGCCGACGGTACCTTCCCGCAGGCCCGGCACGTCGGCGAGACGACCAGCGCGCCCCGGGTCGGGGACGGGCTGATCCGGCTGGAGGCCAGCGGCAAGGTCACCTACGCCAGCCCGAACGCCCAGTCCGCCTACCGTCGCCTGGGACACCCCGCCCACCTGCTGGGCGAGGACCTGGCGGCGCTCACCAAGCGGCTGGCCGACGATCCGCTGGAGGGCTCCGAGGGCAGTACCCGCATCCTCGCCGCGCTGCGCGGGGACGGTCCGCCACGCAAGGAGATCGACGCGCGGGGCGCCACGGTACTCATGCGCGCCCTGCCGTTGATGCCGGCCGGCGTACCCATCGGAGCGCTGGTGCTGGTCCGGGACGTGACCGAGGTACGCCGCCGGGACCGGGCACTGGTCACCAAGGACGCCACCATCCGGGAGATCCACCACCGGGTGAAGAACAACCTGCAGACGGTGGCCGCGCTGCTGCGCCTGCAGGCCCGCCGGGCTCCGGCCGCGCGCGCCGCGCTGGAGGAGTCGGTACGCCGGGTCGCCTCGATCGCGCTGGTTCACGAGACGCTCTCGATGTCCAGTGACGAGGTGGTGGAGTTCGACGGGATCGTCGACCGGGTGGCCTTCGGCGCCACCGATGTCGCCGCCACCGACGCGCGGGTCACGATCAAACGCGAAGGCACCTTCGGGGTACTCCCCGCCGAGATCGCCACGCCCCTGGTGATGGTCCTCAACGAGCTGCTGCTCAACTCGGTCGAGCACGGCTTCGCCCCGGGTACCACCGGCGGCTCGGTCACCGTCCGGGCGGAGCGGGTCGGCAAGCGCCTGCACGTCAGCGTGGTGGACACCGGCAAGGGGCTGCCCGACGACTTCGACCTGGAGGCCAGCGAGCGGCTCGGCCTGCAGATCGTGCGTACCCTCGTGGCCGGCGAACTGCGCGGCGCCATCGAACTGCACACCCGCCCCGAAGGCGGTACCGAGGTCACCCTCGACGTACCCCTGGCCCGCCAGAGATAGGTCAGTTGCGGACCAGGAGGGCGACGGTGAGGCCGCGGACCAGCCAGAGTTGCTGGGTGTGGTACCGGGCGCGGAGCAGCTCCTCCTTCGGCTGACCGAGGTTGGCCAGCGGATCGGTCTGCGTCTCGAACCGGATGACCCAGATGCGCGCCGGATCGACCGCGTCCAGACAGCGGGCGAGGTCGGCGCACTCGGTGGCGAGCAGTTGGCCGTCGGTCCGCTGCGGGGTCACCGCGAACACATCCACCGGCCGGCGGTCGGCGGGCACGTACCGGGCCACGATGTCCCGTGCCTCCCACGGCTCGGGGGACTCGTGCAGCGCCACCACCAGCCCGTCGCCGGGGCGCTCGTTGGCGGCGATGATGGCGCCCGCCGCCGAGGTGGCGTGGCTGTGCCCGGCCGGTACCCGGATGCCGAGCTGGCTGGCGAAGCCCAGCGCGGCCACCACGGCCAGTACCGTGGCTGCCCGGCGGAGACTGAGCCGGCCGAGCGTACGGGCGGCCAGCAGTACCCAAGCCGGCAGTGTGAACAGCAGGTACCGGGCCCAGAACACCGACTGCACCTGGGCGATCAGGAACAGTGCCAACGGGGGTACCAGCGCCCACGCCGTCAGCAGCACGGCCGCCGGTCGGCGATCGACCGCGAGCACCGCCAACGCCACGACCGCCCCACCGACCACAGCTGCCACGAAGATGGTGTCCGGTACCGACAGCAGCGACCGCCAGGTGACCTCGGGAATCCAGGAGATCTGGCTGCGCTGGTGGGCGCCGAGGATGGCCAGTGGCAGCAGTGCGACCAGTGCCGCGGTGGCCCCGACCGCCCACGCGACCACCGCCGGCCGGCGCCGCGCCTGCACCACGGCGACCGCGTGCCCGGCGAGCAGCAGTACGGCGAGCAGGTGCGCGGCGCCGAGCGCGACGATGCACAGGGCGTACCCGGTCGCGCGCAGCGGACCCGGGCGGGCCAGCAGCCGGCGCAGCGCGAGGGTGGCCAGGCAGGCGAAGAGGATCGTGAAGGCGTACGGCCGCGCCTCCTGGGCATACCGGGAAGTGGCCGGGACGATCGCGAAGAGCGCCCCGGCGAGCGTGCCGGCGCGCCGCCGGGCGGTGTCGGCCAGCTCCGCGCCGAGCACCGCGACCAGCCCGGCGGCCACGGCCATGGCCACGATCGAAGGCAGTCGAAGAGCGAGATTTCCGGTACCGGCAACCTCGGTCCAGAGCTTCAGCCCCAGGTAGTACGGGCCGACCGTGGCGTCGATGTGGCCGAGCAGCTGCCACAGCTGTCCCCAGCTGAGCCGGACGGCTCCCCAGGTGGCCAGCTCGTCGGCCCACAGCGCCGGCCGGCGCGCCCGCCACAAGCCGAGGACCAGCGTCAACAGCGCCGGCCAGGCCCAGTAGAAGCGGGCGCAGACACGCCAGACCCGGCCGGTCCACGGGCGGCCGCCGGTCTTCGGTGGCGCGGTGGGTACCGGCGCCGGTGGCACCAGGGTCACCTCGCCCATGGGTTCACGGTAGGGGGCCGGCCGCGGTGGGGCGGCCGAAACGGTCGAGCGCGAGGGGGCGTACACATTCTCTTAACGAGCGAGTGGCCGGGTGGTTGGCGCCGTCGATGGCCACGTACCACTCCCACGAGGTGGGAGTGGTGACCGACACGCTGGTACCGCACCGCGCGCTGTGCGAACCTAGTAACCGTGACCTCCGTCGTACACCGCCGCTTCGTGGCTCGTCGCCACGTGGATTACGGCCGTGTACGTAGCGCGATGTGTCAGGCCTGACGCCACCGCCCCGAATTGTTAAGGGCGCGTGAAGCGCCGGGCCGTCTGCCTGGATCCTGACCCGCTGAGCGGGTTGTGCTTCGCGCGTCCACGATCTTGAAGGACGCCCGCAATGACGGTTACCCCATCGGCTCCCGCGCGACGCCCGCGTGGCGAGGGGCAGTGGGCGCTCGGCCACCGCGAACCTCTCAACCCCAACGAGCGCAGCAAGAAGGACGACAACCCGCTGAACGTACGGGCGCGGATCGAGAACATCTACGCCCACCGCGGGTTCGCCTCCATCGACCCGGCTGACCTGCGCGGCCGGATGCGCTGGTACGGCCTCTACACGCAGCGCCGGCCCGGGATCGACGGTGGCCGGACCGCCGTGCTGGAGCCCGAGGAGCTGGACGACTCGTACTTCATGCTCCGCATCCGGGTCGACGGCGGCCAGCTCGACCTGGCTCAGCTGCGGGCCATCGCCAGCATCTCGGAGCGCTTCGGCCGGGACACCGCCGACATCACCGACCGGCAGAACATCCAGCTGCACTGGATCGAGATCGAGAACGTCCCGACCATCTGGCGGGAGCTGGAGGCGGTCGGCCTCTCCACCACGGAGGCGTGCGGTGACTCGCCGCGGGTCGTACTCGGCAGCCCGGTGGCCGGGATCGCCGAGGACGAGCTGATCGACGCCACCCCGGCGATCCGGGAGATCGTCGAGCGGTACGTCGGCGACCCGTCGCTGTCCAACCTGCCGCGCAAGTTCAAGTCCTCCATCGGCTGGCTGCCCGACCTGCCCTACGAGGCCAACGACATCTCGCTGGTCGGCGTCGTACACCCGGAGCACGGGCCGGGCTTCGACCTGTGGGTCGGTGGCGGCCTGTCCACCAACCCGATGCTGGCCAAGCGGCTGGGCGCGTGGATCCCGCTGGCCGAGATCGCCGACGTCTGGCTCGGCGTGATCAGCATCTTCCGCGACTACGGCTACCGGCGGCTGCGCAGCCGGGCGCGGCTGAAGTTCCTGATGGCCGACTGGGGACCGGCGAAGTTCCGGGAGATCCTCGAGACGGAGTACCTGCACCGCAAGCTCATCGACGGCCCGGCCCCGACCCTGCCCGAGCGGGCGTACGACCACGTGGGCATCCACAAGCAGCGGGACGGCAAGTTCTACGTGGGCGCGGCACCGATCGCCGGTCGGGTCAGCGGCTCGGTACTGAACCAGCTCGCCGACATCGTCGAGGCGCACGGCTCCGACCGGGTACGCCTCACCGCCCAGCAGAAGCTGCTCGTCCTCGACGTGACGCCGGAGCGGGTGGATGACCTGGTCGGCTCGCTGCGCGGGATCGGGCTGGAGGCCAACCCCTCGTCCTGGCGCCGGGCCACCATGGCGTGCACCGGCATCGAGTACTGCAAGCTCGCCATCGTCGAGACCAAGGGCCGGGCGGCCGACCTGGTCAGCGAGATGGAGCGCCGGCTGGCTGGGCTGGACGTGGACATCACCGTCAACGTCAACGGCTGCCCCAATGCCTGCGCCCGTACCCAGATCGCCGACATCGGGCTGAAGGGCCAGCTGGTACCCGGCCCCGGCGGCGAGATGGTCGAGGGCTTCCAGGTGCACCTGGGCGGCAGCCTCACGATGGCCAGCTCCGACCAGGCCAACTTCGGCCGCAAACTGCGCGGTCTGAAGACCACCGCGGCCGACCTGAACGACTACGTCGAGCGGCTCGCCCGCCAGTACGCCGACCAGCGCACCGACGGCGAGAGCTTCGCGGCCTGGGTCACCCGGGCAGAAGAGGCGGCACTGCGATGAGGTCGTCGAGAGCTTGCGGGTCGGCGCATGAGTGAGCGAATCGCGCCGCAGTACTGCCCCTACTGCGGGGAAACCGACCTGTGGCCGCATGGCGAGACACATGGCACCTGGGAGTGCCGCTCCTGCACGCGAGTGTTCACCGTGAAATTCGTTGGAATGGTGGTGTGACCCGTGAGCCTGATCACCTTGGCTCGTCCGGAGACCGAGCGCCTGGAGCAGTTGGTCCAGCAGGGTACGACCGAACTCGAAGGTGCCAGTGCACACCGGATCGTCGAGTGGGCGCTGGACAAGTTCGGTACCCGGTTCTGTGTCACCAGCTCGTTCGCCGACGCGGTACTCATCCACGTGGTGTCGCAGGTCGCCCCCGGAATCGACGTGATCTTCCTGGACACCGGCCTGCACTTCCAGGAGACGCTGGACATCCGTGACCACGTGGCGGCGACCATGCCGGTGAACGTGCGCTCGATCAAGCCCAAGCTGACGGTCGGCCAGCAGGACGGTACGTACGGCCCCCGGCTGTTCGGCCGCGACCCCGACGAGTGCTGCGCGCTGCGCAAGGTGGAGCCGCTGCGCGAGGCGCTGGAGGACTACGACGCCTGGGCCGCCGGGCTGCGCCGTGACGAGTCGCCGTCCCGGGCCAACACGCCGGTCGTCGGCTTCGAACGGGCGCGCGGCAAGGTGAAGCTGGCTCCGCTGGCCTACTGGACCGAGGCCGAGGTGCAGGCCTACATCGCCCGGTACAACGTGCCGGTGAACGGGCTCATCGGTCAGGGGTACGCCTCGGTCGGCTGCTGGCCGTGCACCCGGCGGACCAAGCCGGGCGAGGACGCCCGCGCCGGTCGCTGGGCGATGTTCGACAAGACCGAGTGCGGCCTGCACCCGGCGTGACCCCTGCCCCAGCCTGCGCGAGTGCACTGCCGACCGACAGCGGGCCGACCAGCAACGCGCCGGCGATCGCTGGTGCCTTCCTGGCGACCGCGGTCGGCGGTGGCGCACCGGCCGCCGGCCGCGCGCAGGCGATCGTGTTGGTGGCGCACGGCAGTCGGGATCCGGCTGCTGCCCGAGCCACGCTGGCGCTGCGCGACGCGGTGGCGGCGGCCCGGCCGGGGCAGCGGGTACTCGCCGCTTTCCTGGACTTCGCCGGGCCACGGCTGGCCGCGTCGCTGGCCGAGGTCGGCGGGGCGGCGGTGGTGGTACCGCTGCTGCTGACCGAGGCCTACCACGGTCGGGTGGACGTACCCGGCGAGGTGGCGCGCGCTCGGGCGGACGGCGCGACCGGTGTGCTGCTGGCGCCGGTACTGGGGCCTGTCGGTGGGGCAGTCGACGACGCCGAGATCCTCGACCTACTGGTATCCGCGCTCATCAACCGCGCGCCCGTGATCGGTGGTGTGGACGGGGTGGTGCTTGCGGGCGCCGGCTCCCGGCACCTCGACGCGCTGCACACCGTCGACGTGGCGGCCACCGCGCTGGGCGCCGCGCTGGGCGTACCGGCACTCGCCGGATACGCCTCCGGGGCCGGTCGCAGTGTCACCGAGGCGGTCGACGCGCTGCGCGCCGGTGGTGCGGCGCGGGTCGCTCTGGCCAGCTACTTCCTCGCCCCCGGCCGGCTCTACGACCGGGCGGTCGAGCAGGCGCGCGCGGCGGGCGTGATGAGCGTGGCACCGCCGCTCGGGTCGAGCCCGGAGCTGGTCCGCGCGGTGTTGTACCGGGCCGACGGCTGCGCTGCCTTTGCAACTTAGAGTGACCGGTGGCCCCACGACAGATGCCTGGCGTGAAAGTTACCGCGTGTAACCACAGCCGGTGGATGAAGCGGTATCCGGGAATGACAGACACCCCGGGGAACTGAAGTCCACGGGGTGTCAGTGAGGTGTTTCTCGGGTTCGCGGTCCCGGTTGGTCAGAGTGAGGCGCGTACGCGCACGCCGCCACGGCGCTTAACGGCGCGGCGTTCTTCCTCGCTCATCCCGCCCCAGACGCCGGCGTCCTGGCCGCTGTCCAGCGCCCACTGCAGGCACTCGTCAACGACCGAACAGCGCCGGCAGACCGCCTTGGCCTGCTCGACCTGAAGCAAGGCCGGGCCGGACGTCCCAATCGGGAAGAACAGCTCGGGGTCTTCGTCGCGGCAGACAGCACGGTGACGCCAGTCCATGGCGGCAACACTCCTCAGATCGATTGCGGTGTTTGCGCTCTTCTCTATGCATCTCGCGGCACGGTCACCGGCAGTGAGGCCCGGAATGACCGATAACGCGTGAGCAGGCAACGTGGCCGTAACTCGGTGTGCTTGTGAATACTTTCACGAACTCCCGTGATGTCAAGAGGGGAGAACGGAAAAAGCCTGTACGGGTGAGCGACCTCACCGCTTGCGTCGAGCGTTCCAGATCATGCTTCGCAACAACCAGTAGTTAATCTAATACGGTGCGTAGCTACACACCAGCATATTCGACATGTGTCGCGTGATTACTCGTGGTGTTTGCCAATCGAGTGCCGACGACCCAAGTTCAGCAGATTACCCGAAGTGCGGCCGGTGCGCTGGCGAAATGCACTTCGTCCCGTTCACCGAGATAGTCGCCGTCGAGCTGGAAAGCCATCGGGGTGGGTGCACGCAGGGTGAACTCGGCGATGTCGTGGGCCCGGACAACCTGGCGACCGTGCGGGCCGAGCAGTCGCTGCGCGTCATCTTCGTCGGTGGTACGGCGGGAAACGAGCTGGAGCATCGTGCGAGTCGTGGACGGCAGGTGCAGCGAGCGCATGCCGAGTACGTCGAGGCCCAGGTCGAACGAGGCGTCCGGGGATGCGTGTACCGGCCGGTTGCCCAGGTAGGTCCACGGCGCTGTGTTCTGCACGATCACGTTGGCCAGCTCGTACGTGCTCTCCTCACCCGGTACCTGCAGGGTGATCGGTGCCTCGCCACGCCTGGTGTCCAGGATGTACTGGGAGCTCAGTGCGCGCAGGTAGAGCAGCGGGGTGGAGGTACGGCCACGCAGCCGGGCCCGCTCCACCCGGTGTACCACCTCGGCGTCCAGTCCCATGCCGGCGCAGAACGTGAAGTAGCGGCCGTTGGCCCGGCCCAGCCCGATCGGCCGCTCCCGCTTCTCCCGCAACGCTTCCAGCAGCACGCCGGTCGCCTCCACCCAGTCCCGGGGCAGGCCGAGCGCGCGGGCGAACACGTTGGTGGAGCCGCCCGGTACCACCGCGAAAGCGGGGTTGTCGGGTTTGATCCCGTCGGTCAAAAGGCCGTTGACCACTTCGTTGACCGTGCCGTCACCGCCCAGCGCGACCACGACGTCGGTTCCGTCGGCGACCGCCTTGCGGGCCAGTTCCGCGGCGTGCCCCCGGCGGCGGGTGTGCTCGACCCGTAGATCGGTCTGGCTGCGCAGCGCCTGGACCAGCACATCCCGGATCCGGGCACTGGTGGTCGTTGCCTTGTGGTTGACCACCAGGAGCGCCCGCATGGCTGGCACTCTATCGCCCCGCGATAACCTCACCCGCGTGAGTGACACCAGGACCGCACCGCCGATCACCCTCTGGGTGGCGATCGGTGCACTGATTGTCGAGGCGCTCGGCGCGTTGGCGGTGGCGGTACTGCTGGCCGCGGCTGCGTTGACCGAGTCGGCGGTGAGTACGGCGAGTGCGATCGGCACCGTCGTGGTCGTGGTGCTGCTGGCCGTACTCTTCGCCGCGCTGGCCCGGCTGCTGGCCAAGCGCAGTCGCGGCGCCCGGGGACCCGCGCTGGTACTGCAGCTGCTGCTCATCCCGATCGGCTGGTACATCGCCCGTGGCGGTACGCCGTGGGTGGGGGTACCGCTGCTGGTCGTGGTGATCCTCGGCGTGATCGGGCTGCTCGCCCCCGCCACCCGCGCCGAGCTGGGCATCGGCCTGCCGGGGCGGGACGAGTAGCGCCGTCAGGCGGGGGCGCGGCGCTTGGTGAGCCGGATGGTCAACTGGTCGGCGCCCGCCTCGGCAGCCACCTCACCGGCCAGCGCGCTGAGTACCTGCCAGGAGAACGAACCCTCGCCGGGCAGCGCCACCTGACGGGAGACCGGTACCGACACGGAGACGGTGACCGCGTCCACCGTCATGTCGAACTGGCAGGTCACCTCGGTGCGGGTACCCACGAGGTTGATCAGCATGGCGCACGCCTCGTCGACCGCGATGCGCAGGTCCTCGATCTCCTCGAGGCTGAACTTCAGCCGGGCGGCGAGGCCCGCCGTGGCGGTGCGCAGTACCGAGAGGTAGCCACCGTCAGCGGGGACGACGAGCACCACAACGTCGCCACGTCGCGTCTCCGCCGCGTCCGGTATCAATGCGGTCACCCCCGAGCCACCCCCCGCAATGACTCTAGGCGGTGGGTGCCCGCCCGGCAGAGTCGCCTTCTATACCGAATTGGCAGCGGGCCCGCGTGGCAGCGGAGACCAGGCTCAGCTCGTGGCTGGCGGCTCGTCGGCGGGCATGGAGCCTTCGGTGGCCAGCTGGAGCAGGCCCGGGCCGGCCAGCCGGTACGGGATCCACTCGTCCAGCGCGCTGGCGCCGATGCGGTGGTAGAAGTCGCGGGCCGGGTTCCAGTCCAGTACCCACCAGTCCAGGCGCTTGTAGCCCCGCTGTACGCAGACCTGGGCGAGGGCGGCGAGCAGGGCCCGGCCGGTACCCGAGCCGCGGGCGGCCGGGCGGACGTAGAGGTCCTCCAGGTAGATCCCGTGGACGCCTTCCCAGGTGGAGAAGTTGAGGAACCACAGCGCCACCCCGGTGAGCTGGCCGCCGGCCTCCGCCACGTGACCGAACAGCGCCGCGGTCGGGGCGAACAGCGCCGCGTGCAGCTGCTCCTCGGTGAGCGTGCACTGGTCACTGGCCTTCTCGAAGTCGGCCAGCTCGTGCACCATGGCGACGACGGCCGGTACATCCTCAGGACGTACCGGCCGGATCGCCACGCTCGGATCAGGGCTCACGCCTGCTTGGTCTCCCAGAAGATCTTGGAGATCTCCTCGATCTTGTCAAGCAGCAACTGCGCCGTCGCCGGGTCGGCCGAGCCCTTGGCGCCACTGGCACCCGCGAGCTTGGTCGCCTCGTTGAACAGCTGGTGCAGCTCGGGGTACTTCTCGAAGTGGGCCGGCTTGAAGTAGTCGGTCCACAGTACCCAGAGGTGGTGCTTGACCAGCTCGGACCGCTGCTCCTTGATGATCAGTGCGCGGGTACGGAACTCCGCGTCCGTGTTCGCCTGGTACTTCTCGCAGATCGCCTTGACCGATTGCGCTTCGATCTTGGCCTGCGCCGGGTCGTAGACACCGCACGGAAGGTCGCAGTGTGCGCGAACGACGGTGCGGGGAGTCAGGAAGCGTGGCAGTCGCATCTGGATCCTCCTGGGACTTTGCGATGATCGCTTACAAGCGATTTCGACCCTACTCCTGCGCCTGGAAGGCCGACCGGTGTACCACCCACTGTTCACCGCGCCGCTGTTCACAGCCTTGGTCAACGAGGCGTCGATGGCGCCGGCGCTGCGCGACGGGGACGCCATCCTGGTCCGGCGCACCCGGCGGGTACGCCCGGGGGACGTGGTGGTGTGCCGGTTTCCGGGGCACGACCTTCCGGGGGCCGGTGGGCTGTTCGTGAAGCGCGCGGTGCGCCGGGTCGAGGGTGGGTGGTGGGTCGAGGGGGACAACGCCGAGCTGTCCGCCGATTCCCGCCGCTACGGGCCGGCCGAGGTGGTCGGTCGGGTGCTGCTGCGCTGGTGGCCACGGCTTTCCCGGGTACCCCCGGTGCGCTGACGAGGGCCACCTGCCAGGGGTACCCCCGGTGCGGTGAAACTGCTCACTTCGGGCCGGGACCGGCCGCATCCGGCTTGCCCGGCACTATGCTCAGCCTTCTTCCGGGTGACCCCCGAGCTTCCCGGACCCGATGCCGCCGGACCACCGCGGCGCCGGCTCCGGCGCACCTGATCTTTGTTCTCTCCGTCCCGTCCTCTCGCGGGACGATGAGCCGTCACCTTCGAGTTCCAGACCGTCGAAGCAGCGTCGCTTTAGGGGTGTTCTGATGTCTTTCCAGGTGTCTTTTCGGGACGAGGTTTTCGCGCTCCATCGGGGCGGCAAGATGGCGATCGCGCCGACCGTTCCGCTCGCTTCCCGGGAGGACCTCTCCCTGGCGTACACCCCGGGCGTCGCCCTGGTCTGCGAGGCCATCGCGGCCGACCCGGAGCTGGTGCACAGCTACACCTGGGTCGGCAACACGGTGGCCATCGTCTCCGACGGCTCGGCCGTACTCGGCCTGGGCAACATCGGGCCACGCGCCGCGATGCCGGTGATGGAGGGCAAAGCCGTGCTGTTCAAGCAGTTCGGCGGGGTGGATGCGGTGCCGATCTGCCTGGCCACCCAGGACGTCGAGGAGATCATCGCCACGGTCACCGCGCTCGCGCCGTCCTTCGGCGGGATCAACCTGGAGGACATCTCCGCCCCGCGCTGCTTCGAGATCGAGCGCCGGCTGGACCGGGCGCTGCCCATCCCGGTCTTCCACGACGACCAGCACGGTACGGCCGTGGTCGTACTCGCCGCGCTGCGCAACGCGGCCGCGCTGCTGGATCGCAAGCTCTGCGAGCTGCGCGTCGTGGTCAGTGGCGCGGGCGCCGCCGGGGTGGCCGTGACCGGCATGCTGATCACCGGCGGAGTCACCGCGGGCGACGTGATCGTCTGCGACTCGCAGGGCATCATCCACGGCGACCGGGCCGGCCTCTCCGGTACCAAGCAGCACCTGGCCGGGATCACCAACGCGGGTGGGCGTACCGGCGGTATCGCCGAGGCGCTGCGCGGGGCGGACGTACTCGTCGGGGTGTCCGGTGGCAGCATCCCCGAGGACGCGGTGGCCGGCATGGCGCCCGGCGGAATCGTGTTCGCGCTGGCCAACCCCACTCCGGAGGTACACCCCGAGGTGGCCGCCCGGTACGCCGCCGTGGTCGCCACCGGGCGCAGCGACTTCCCCAACCAGATCAACAACGTACTGGCCTTCCCCGGCATCTTCCGTGGCGCGCTGGACGCGAAGGCGACCACGGTGACCGACGGGATGAAGCTGGCCGCCGCCGAGGCCATCGCCGCCCTGGTCGCCGACGACCTGCGCGCCGACGCGATCGTGCCGAGCCCACTCGACCCCCGGGTCGCGCCGGCTGTTGCCGCCGCAGTGGCGGAGGCGGCCCGCCGGGACGGCGTGATCCGACCCTGAGCTGGCACCCGCGCGTGGTGATCGGCCTACCCGGCGCATCCGGTCGGGCGATCCTCTCGCGCGGAGCGGTCGGGCAGCTCCTCCCGCGGAGACCGCCATGATCGCGAAGAGTTTTGGGTGCCCTGACCCCCAAAACTCTTCGCGATCACGACGTGCGGGCGGGCGATTCGCGATCTTGCGCGGAGCGGCCTTATCCACGCGGTGGTAGGGCCGCTCCGCGCAAGATCCGTGTTCGGGAGTGACCGGCGTTACCCGTGTGGGCGGGAGGGCGGTGTTAGCGTGCCGGGATGCGCGCTGCCTACGCCGAGTCACTGGATCCGGAGAACCCGCTGGCCGGGCTGGTGTTCGGAGAGCAGCCCGAGCCGGTACACCCGGCCGACGACTGGGTGACCGTGACGGTCCGGGCCAGCGCGCTCAACCACCACGACCTGTGGTCACTGCGCGGCGTCGGGCTGCGCGCCGACCAGCTGCCGATGATCCTCGGTAACGACGCGGCCGGCGTGGACCCGGACGGCAACGAGGTCATCGTGCACGCGGTCATCGGCGACCCGGCTGCGACTGCCGGGAGTGATCCGGACGAGACCATGGATCCGAAGCGCACGCTGCTGTCGGAGCGGTACCCGGGGACGCTGGCCGATCAGGTGGCGGTACCCCGGCGCAACCTGGTACCCAAGCCGGCCGCACTGTCCTTTGTGGACGCCGCGTGCCTGCCGACCGCGTGGTTGACGGCGTACCGGATGCTGACCGTACGCGGGCGGCTGCCGGAGCACGGTTCGGTACTGGTACAGGGGGCCGGGGGTGGGGTGGCCACCGCGGCGACGGTACTGGCCCTGGCGCTCGGCGCCCGGGTCTACGTCACCAGCCGGGACCCGGCCAAGCGGGAGCGGGTCGACGCGCTGGGCGCGACCGCCGTCGAGCCGGGTGCCCGGCTGCCAGAGCGGGTGGACGTGGTCATCGAGACGGTCGGCGCGCCGACGCTGGAGCACTCGCTGAAGTGCGCGACCCAGGGCGGCCGGATCGTGGTCTGCGGGTCGACCGGTGGGAACGTGGCAAGCGTTGACCTGCGTCGGGTGTTCTTCCTGCAGCTGGAGATCGTCGGCTCCACCATGGGTACCCGGGATGAACTGGCCGCCCTCGCCCAGCTCTGCGCGGATCGCGGCATCCGGCCGGTGGTCGACTCGGTCTTCGGCTTCACCGAAGTGGAGCAGGCATTCGGCAAGCTCGCTGCCGGCGACGTCTTCGGCAAGATCGTGCTGGACCACGCGCGCTGAGGCCACGCGCGCTGAGGCCACGCGCGCTGAGGCCACGCGCGCTGAGGCCACGCGCGCCGAGGCCGGCAACGGCCCGGCGTCAGACCGCTTCGACCGAGGTGATCCGGGCGAGCAGGAAGCGGCGTTCGTCGTCGCGCAGCCTGCACCAGGCCACGATCGAGTCGCCGTCCAGCTCGAGCTGCTCGATGACGCGGCGGGTGCTCTTGCCCGTGCTGTCCAGGTAGCCGATCTCCAGCTCTTCGTCGTGGTCGATCGCCTCGGCGAGCAGATGCCGCTCCTGCTGCGGCAGGTGCGCCGTGTGCTCGGCGATCACCTGCAGGGTGGTCGGGGAGTCGGGCGCGGTACGCCGCAGCTGCAGCACCGGCGCGACCGCCTCGCCGAACAGGTTGTTCCCCTTGCCCAGCAAGGCTTTGGCGAGCGCCAGGTGATCGTCGGGTGGGGTACGCCGCAGCTGTTTCGGGGTACGCGCGCGCAGCCGCGGCAGCCGGTCGAGTACCGGCGCACCGTCGGAGTCCTCGCCCACCGGGGCGTACCCGGCGGAACGTAGCGCGGCGAGCGTCGCGTCGACCGTACCGGCGCTGCCCAGTACCGTCGGCGCGAGTACCGACAGGCGCAGCGGTGCCAGGCTCCGGGTGGCCACCACTTCGGCCAGCAGCGCCGGATCCTCGGCGTGCAGTACGCACTGCACGGCGCGTACCCGCAGCTGGCCGTGGCGCCGGGCGGCATCCGCGATCAGGTAGGTCAGCCCCTGCGGCAGTGCGCCACCGACCGCGGCGGCGGCCAGCGCACCGGTCAACTCGGTGGCGTCGTACCCCGCGTCCAGCGCCCGGCGCACCGACCCGGCGGTGAAGCGCCACGTCGAGGCGGCGCCCCGGGCCTCCCGGTCGGCGCTGGCGTCCAGCAGTTCGGCGAGCGCGGCGGCCGGGCTGCCGGGTACCACCACGGTCAGGTCGGCCTGGAAGATCGCCGTGACGGTGGGGGCTTCGAGGAGTTGGCGCGCGGTGGCCAGCAGCGCGTCCAGGTCACCGGCGGCCAGCGCCCGGCCGAAGTCGCTGGCGCTGTCGTGCGCCACCAGCCCGAGCAGCCGCGCCTCCCGCCACAGTGCGGCGAGGTTCTCGGCGATCGGGGCCAGCCCCACCAGGAGTACCGGCAGCCGCCAGGCGACCGCCGACTCGAGCGCACCGAGGTCGGCGACGGCCTGGCCGGGCGGGTACCCGGCGGCGAGCCCGAGTACCTCCTGGCGGGCGCGTACCAGCAGGGCACCCAGCCCGTCCACGCGCAGCGCGGCAGGCGGCGCCTCCCGCTCCGGCCAGTTCGGCAGCGCCCGCAGCCGCCACCAGGCGCGGAGGATGGTGACCAGCCGCTCGGCCGGCTCGGCGGCGCACCACTTGTCGTACCCGGGGGTGGGCAGTACCCCCTCCGGGTCCTGCGCCAGCAGCCCGGCCGCGAGCGCCAGCTCCAGCCACAGCGACACATCGTGCGGCTGGGCGCCCAGGGCCTTGGCCAACCGGCGCAGCTCGCGGACGCCGATGCCGCCGGTCTTCAGGACAGCCAACGGCGTGCGCCCGCACTCGGCACCCACCGCGGCGATCTGGTCGAGGGCAGCGCTCGCGGCGGCCGTCGCCTCCCGGGACACCGCGGCCGGCTCGACGGCGACCAGCGGTACGACCGGCGGGGCGAGGTCCAGCGGTGGCCGCCAGTCGGGGCCACGCAGGGCAAGGGCAACTTCCCGGGGTACCTGCGCCTCGTGCCAACTGGTCACCACGAGCAGCCCGTGGCGTACCGCCCAGCCGACCGGGCCGGGGATGCGCTCGGCGGAGCCGCCGTGCAGCAGGCCGGGTACCTGCACCTCGGGACCGTGCCAGGTCAGCTCGGCGAGCAGGTTTACGGTCGCCTCCGGTGCGCCGGCGACCAGCACCCGTACCCGCTCGGCATCGGCGTACCAGCCGGTCAGCGCGGCCAGCATGTCCGCCCGCCGCCCGGCTGCCGGTACCCCCAGGTTGTTGGCCAGCGCCGCCAGCTCGGCGGCCGGCCAGCGGCCGATCAGCTCGCCCACCGACCGGCCCAGCCCGAGTGGCCAGCTGGTCGCCTCGGCGAGCGGCGTAAGTACCCGCAGCTTCTCCCCGTCCGGCCAGACCAGCGCCCGGTCGAGCAGCGGCCGCAGCGGCGCATCCAGCGCGTCCACGTCCACCCCGAGGGCCTCCGCCACGGCATCCCGGGTGGGCGGCTGCGTCCCCAGGATCGCCTCGATCAACTGGGTGGCCGGCAGCGGTACCGAATGCAGCGCCGCCTGCGCGCCGGTCGGCCAGGCCAGCCGCTCGGCCAGCTCGCGCAGGCTGCGCGGCAGCGGCGGGCGGGCCGTCTCGGGGCGGTGTGCCAGCAGCCGGGCCAGCCCCTCGGCGTCGAGCGAGCCCAGCCAGTCGGCCAACGTGGAGGTCACGGCGGCCAATCTGCCCGACCGTGGCGATCAGGTCAAACGCCCACTCCCGGATTTGTGCCATCGATCCCGGCCACAGCGCGGCCGCTCGCGGTCGCCGCCTACTGTCACTGGTGCGGATCAGGCTGGCACGCCGGTCCGCGGCGTCGATGGGGAGGTGCGCGATGGTGGCGATCGGAGCCGGCCGGTACGAGTTGGGCGAGGAGATCGCCCGCGGCGCCATCGGCGTCGTCGTGCACGCGGTCGACACCAGCAACGGCGAGCCGGTCGCGGTCAAGCGGCTACGCCCGGAGACCGCCGCCCACCCGGAGAGCGTGATCGCCTTCCTGCGCGAGGCGGAGATCCTCGCCCACCTGCGGCACCCGAACATCCTGCGGCTGCGCGAACTGCTGGCCGAGCCCGACGGGTACGCGCTGGTACTCGACCTGGTCAACGGCGAGGACCTGCGCCGGCGGGTACGCACCGGCGGTCCACTGGCACCGATGGCGGCCGCCGAGGTGGTGGCCACCGTGGCCGACGCCCTGGACTACCTGCACGGGCAGGGGTACCAGCACGGCGACATCAAGCCCGGCAACGTCGTGGTACCGGTCGACGGCACCCGGGTACGCCTGGTCGACTTCGGGGTGGCCCGGCGCATCGGCGAGGTGGGGCAGACCACCTATGCCACTCCCGAGTACGTTGCGCCCGAGGTGGTACTGGGCAACGCGCCTGGCCCGGCCGCCGACGTGTACGCCCTGGGCATGGTGCTCTTCGAGCTGTGTACCGGCCGCAGCGCGTACCGGGGCGGTACCTCCGAGGAGGTACTGCGCCGCCACCTGACCTGCGTGCCGGTACCCCCACCCGGCCTGGCCGAGCCACTCTGGCCGGTGATCCAGCAGTGCCTGGCCTTCGACCCGCACCACCGGCCGGCCGCGCACGCGTTGACCGGGCAGCTGCGGGCGCTGCTGCCGAGCCTCTCCGGGCTGGTCGCGCCCGCTCCGCTGGCCCCGGACGCGGTGACCTGGTGGCTGCGCGAGGCCGACGAGACAGCGCCGGTACTGGGTTTGCAGCGGGTGGCCTGGGTACCGGCGGCCCGACAGAACCCCGAGTCAGCGGCGCCCGAGCGGCTGGTGGCGGTACCGATGCCCGGCCGGGACACGGGTGCCTCGGCGCTCAGTACCGAGCCACCCACCAACATCGCGCTGGCGTTGAGCGGCGCCGCCGCCACGCCGCCGGCGTCTCGCCCGGCCGCTCCCGTCCAGGGCGCACCGCAACAGAATGCGACACCGGTCGCGCAGCGTCCGGTCGCGGCGCCGGTCGCTGCGGGCACCGGGCGGGCCAGTTCGCCGGTACCGCAGCCAGCCTTCCCGACTTCGGTCGGGTACCCGCCGCCCGCCGCACCCGAGCGCAGGGACAAGTCCCGGGCGCCGCTGCTGATCGGGGTCGCTGTCGCGGTGCTGGTGCTGCTCGGCCTGCTGGGCGTGGGTGCGCTCGCGCTCACCGGCGCGTTCAGTGGCCCCGGCCCGGTTGCCAACCCGACAAACCAGCCGCCGGCCAGTACCGCCGTCTCCACCAGCCCGGCGCCGCCCACGCCGACGAGCAGTACGCCCACCCCGGCCCCGTCGGCGGAGAAGCCCACCAGCGCCCCGACGCCCGGTGGCTCGAAGCCGGGTACCGCAGCGCCGACCCCGAGCTCACCCTTGGACGGCTCGCTGATCGGCCAGCCCCTCCCCAGCTTCCCGTAGCCGCCGGCTGGCTCGCATGGATCTTGCGCGTAGCGGGCCTACGGCGGTGTCCGTTGGCCCGCTACGCGCAAGATCGCGACCAGGCCCGTCCCGGTCGATCCGTGGCCGTGCCCTGTTCCGGGACCCGTACCTGCGCAGCGACCCGCGACCGCGAGGCGTGCGACCCGCGATCCGTGCCCGGTGCCGCGACCCGTGCCCGCCCGGGTGCCGCGACTCGTGGCCGCCGTCAGTTGGCAGCGAGCCGGACGGCGGCGCGTAGGGCTGCTTCCCGGGCCGGATCGGTGACCCCCCAGGCGTCGAGCGCGAGGAGTGCCGCGCCCGCGACCGGCGGATCGGCGAGTACCGCGACCCGTGCGCCCGGTGCGGCAGCGGCGATCCCGGCGAGTACCCCGTCGTGCAGCAGCGGCTGCCGGGCGACGAGTACCCCTCCGCCCAGTACCACCTCGAAGTCCCGATCCAGCAGCCCCAACCGGCTGGCGGCGATGGTGACCAGCGCGACCACCTCGTCCACCTGGAGTGCGACCACCGAGCGGGCCACCGGGTCGCCGGCCTCGGCGACGCTGAACAGCACCGGGGACAGCCCGTCGAGCCGGCCGGCGTCCAGCTCGCCGAGGTGGATGCCGGCCGCCACGTCCTCGACGGTCGGCCGGTCGAAGTACTCGGCGACAGCGGCGGCCAGCGCGGTCGCCGGCCCGCGGCCGTCCTCGCCGCGGGCCGCGTGCCAGAGCGCCAGCTGGGCCAGGTGGTGCCCGCCGCCCCAGTCGCCGGAGAGCATGCCGAGCGCCGGGAACCGGGCGGTCGGCCCGTCCGCGCGCCGGCCGACGCAGTTGATCCCGGCGCCGCAGACCACGCCCACCGCGTCGGCAGCGGCCGTAGCCGGCGCGCAGCAGCGCGAACAGGTCGTTGTCCAGCCGCAGCTCACGTGCCCAGCCCAGCTCGCCGACGGCCTTGCTGAGCAGGTCGACCTCGACCGGCAGGTCGGCACCGGCGACGTACACCTCGGCCCGGTCGAGCACCGTACCGGCGGGCAGCCCGGCCTGCGCGAGCGCCTGCTCGACCCAGCGAGCGCAGTACCGCCAGCGCGGCCGGCAGCCCGATCACCTGGTGGCAGGAGCCGGGCCCGCGGACGAAGGCCAGCACGTTGCCGTCTTCGTCGCCGAGCACGACGTGGGTCTTCGAGTTACCGCCGTCGATCGCGAGAAAGAGCCGGCTCATCGCGGCCCACGGCCAGGTACGCGGCGTTACGGGCCAGCAGCTTGTCGGTGAGCGGGTCGGCCAGGTCGTGCTGGCCGACCAGCGGGTGCGCCAGCAGTGCCCGGTAGACCCGGTCGCGGCCACCGTGCATGGCCGCCTCCAGGGCGAGCTGCTCGTACCCGCTGACGTGCGCGATGAGGCCGGCCTGCTCCGGCGCCACCGGGGCGAGCGGCGCGGGCCGGGCGCCGTCGGTGTCCACCGCGCAGCTCACCTCGATGACCGCGTCGTCGGGCAGGAACGGCAGGGTGCCGTTGTTGCGGACGTTCGCCGAGTGGACCAGCCCGTCGCCGGAGAGCAGCGAGGCGACCAGCCCGACGGCGGCCTCCGAGTAGAACGCGCCGCCGCGCTGCGCCGAGCAGCTCCGGCTTGGTCGTCGAGGGTCGGGTCGCGGTACATCTCCAGCAGCTCGGCCTCGATCTCGCGCCACCCGCTGCCCGCGCGTCTGCGCGCCGCGTCTCCTCGCGTGACCACCTCGTCGTGGCAGTAGAAGTAGCGCAGGTAGTACGACGGGCACGCTGCCGCAGGCCGTGAGGACCTCCCGGCGGCAGCTCCACCTCGTCGGCGAGCTCGGCCAGGTGCGCTGGCGAGCAGCTCGGGCAGCCGGTCGACGCCGTCGACGTAGGCGGCCCGCTCCCAGGTCAGGTGGTTGAGCCCGACGTGGTCGAGGATCACCGCTCCGGGGTCGACGTCCGAGCAGCCGGGCGAACCGGCGCTGGAAGCCGATCGCCACGTTGCACAGCCCGACCGCCCGGTGCCCGGCGTCGAGCAGCGCCCGGGTGACGATGCCGACCGGGTTGGTGAAGTCGACGATCCACGCGCCCGGGGCGGCCAGCCGGCGGGCGCGCTCGGCGACGTCGAGCACGACCGGCACGGTACGCAGCGCCTTGGCCAGCCCGCCCGCGCCGGTGGTCTCCTGGCCGACGCAGCCGCACTCCAGCGGGAACGTCTCGTCGGTGATCCGGGCGTGCCTGGCCGCCGACGCGCAGCTGGATGATCACCACGCTCGGCGTCGGCGCAGGCCCGCGTCGAGGTCGCTGGTCCAGGTGACCCGGCCGGGGTGGCCGTGGTGGCGGAAGATCCGCTGCGGCGAACGCGCCGACGACCTCCAGCCGCTCGGCGGCCGGATCGACCAGGACCAGCTCGGCGACGTCGGGGAACAGCCGGGCGAACCCGTCGACCAGCTCCGGCGTGTACGTCGACCCGCCGCCGACGACCGCGATCTTCATGTACTATCCCTTGTTCCCGGGTCATCCCTTGACGCCCGTGAGTGTCACGCCCTGGACGAAGGCGCGCTGGGCGAAGAAGAACAGCACCACGACGGGTGCGATGGTGAGCACCGTCGCCGCGCTGACCAGGTTCCAGGCGACGGCGTGCACGGTACGGAACGAGGCCAGGCCCAGCGACAGCGTCCAGTTGTCCTGGTTCTCGCTCGTGTAGAGGTACGGCCCGTAGTAGTCGTTCCAGGCGTAGAAGAACTGGAACATGGCGGCGGCCGCGATGCCGGGGCGGGCCATCGGCACGACCACGCGCAGCAGCGTGCGCCACTCGCCGCAGCCGTCCACCCGGGCCGCGTCGAGGTACTCGCCCGGGATGGTGAGCATGAACTGGCGCAGCAGGAAGATGGAGAACGCGTCGCCGAACAGGCACGGCAGGATCAGCGGCCACAGCGTGCCGGTCAGGCCGTAGTTGGCCCACATCAGGTACAGCGGCACCGTGGTGATCTGCGGCGGCAGCAGCATCATGCAGATGATCACCAGGAACGTGGCGTTGCGCCCGCGCCACCGCAGCTTCGCCAGCGCGTACGCGGCCGGCACGCTCGACGAGACGAGCGTGAACAGCGTGGCCAGGCCCGCGTAGATCACCGTGTTGAGCAGGTAGCGCGGCATCCGGGTCTTGCGGAACACCTCGGCGTAGTTCTCCGGGTGCCAGGTGGTCGGCCAGTAGTTGCTGGTCAGCGACTGGTGGCTGGTCATGAACGAGGTCAGCACCAGGAACACCACCGGGGCCAGGAACATCAGCACCAGCGCGATCGCGATGCTGTGCCGGGCGACCACGACCAGCAGCCGGTCGCGCTGCCAGCCGCCGCGCCGGCTGGCGGCCGGCTTGGTGGTCCGTTGCGCCGGAATCGCGGGGGTACCGGCGGCACCCGCACCGGTCACAGCAGGAGCCGGGAGTGCGGTCATGTCGGGTCCTCCCGCGAACGACTTGGAGCGCTTGAGCAGGATCGCGATGATCGCGAACGAGACGACGAACAGCACCACCGCCATCGCGTTGGCGTAGCCGAGCAGCGCTGCCCCGGAACCCGGTGTAGAGCCACAGCGGATAGGTGACCGTCGACCCCTTCGGGTACCCGAAGTTGCAGGCTCCCGCCACCGCCGACAGTCGCCTGGCCGGAGGCGGCCGACGCGGCCACCGCCGCCTCGGTGAAGTACTGCAGTGTGGCGATCACGCCGGTGACCGTGGAGAACAGCAGCACCGGGCGGATCGTCGGCAGCGTGACGTGCCGGAACCGGGCCAACGCGTCCGGCGCCGTCCAGCGCGGCCGCCTCGTGCAGGCTGACCGGCACGTCCAGCAGCGCGGCCAGGAAGATCACCATCGTGTTCCCGATGCCCCACAGCGCCAGCAGCACCAGCGACGGCTTGGCCCAGGTGGGCGAGTTGAACCACAGCGGCCCGTCGATGCCGACCTTGCGACAGCAGCGTGGTTCACCGGCCCGGTGCCCGGCTTGAGCAGGTAGACGAAGGCGAGCGTGCCGGCCACCGTCGGGACCAGCGCCGGCAGGTAGAACAGCGTGCGGTAGAAGCCCGCGCCGCGCCGCATGCGTGGTCAGCAGCGCGCCGGCGCCGAGCCCGAACAGGATCTGCGCCGGCACCATCACCACTACCAGCCACAGCGTGTTCCCGGCCGCCTGGTGCACCTACGGGTCGTGCAGCAGGTAGCGGTAGTTGCCCAGCCCGAACCAGTGCCGGCGGGGTGAACATGTTGAACTTGGTGAACGAGAAGTACACCGCGGCGACCAGCGGGTACACGAAGAAGACCGCGATGCCGACCAGGGCCGGCGCCGATCATGGACAGTACGACCAGCCGCTCACGCAGTCGGCGCGCCGCCGCGACCGGGAGGTACCCGGCCGCGGCGGCGTACAGCGGTGGCGGCGACCATGCTCAGCCGCCCAGCGCCAGGTGCTCGTTGATCTGCTTGTCCAGGTCGGTCAGGCCCTTGTCGAGGTCGGCGTACCTTGCCGGCCTGCCAGTCGTCCAGGAACTTCTGCATGTCGTCCTGGTAGGCGGTACCCGCCGCCGGACGGCGGCGTGGTCGACGTCTTCGGGTTGGCTGAAGATGTCGATGAACGTCTTGAACGTCCGGGTCCACCTGGAGGTCGGGCGAGTTGAGCGCCGCCGTGGTGGTCGGGATGTTCTTGATCCCGTTGGCCAGCTTCACCACCGCGCTGGTGTCGGTCGTCAGGTACTTGATGAACTCCCAGGCGGCCTCGGGGTTCTTCGAGTTGCGGGAGATGCCGATGACGTTGCCGGTGATGTAGCCCGACGCCGTACAGCTCCGGGTGGTCGTCGGCGACCGGCATCGGGGCCACGCCGTACTGCAGTTCGGGGTGGTCGGCGGTGAGCGAAGGCGATGCGGTACTCGCCGTCGATGTTCATCGCGACCTGGCCCTTCTCGAAGGCGTTGTCGGCGCTGAACTCGTCGCCGAAGCCGGCCTGGAACTTCGTCAGCTTGTCGTAGCCGTACCAGTCGACCAGGCCCCTCTGCCAGTGCAGCAGCGTCTTCCAGCCGGGTCGGTGCCGATCGCCGACTTGCCGTCGCCGGTCAGCCACTGCGCGCCGGCCATCGGCGCGAAGTGCGCCGCCGAGTTCTCGTAGAAGCCGTAGAGCGGGTCGAAGCCGGCGACCTTGATGCTGCCGTCCGTGTTGAGCTTGGGTCAGCTTCTTCGCGTCCGCGGTCAGCTCGTCGAGCGTCTTCGGCGGGTCGGCGATGCCGGCCGCCGCGAACATCGTCTTGTTGTAGTAGAGCCGTACGCGTCGGCGAGGAACGGCATCGTGCAGCGCTTGCCCTCGTACTCGGTGTACTGCCGGACCGGCGCCGGGATGCTGGTTCAGGTCCACCTTGTCGCGCTTGATGTACGGGTTGAGGTCCTGCCACGCGCCGGTGGCAGCAGAACTTGCCGACGATGTCGGTGGAGTAGGACAGCCCGACGTCCGGGCCCTGACCGGCGGCGATCGCCTGGGTCATCTTGTCGTCGTCCTGGCCGGCCTTGACGACGACCTTGATCTTCGGGTACTTGGCCTCGAAGTCGGCGACCACGCGCGGCGATCGCGGCCGGCTCGCGGTCGGTGAAGAAGTGCCAGAACTCGATGGTGCCGGAGGCGGTGACGCCGGGCGAGGCGATGGTCTGTTGCTTGGGCGCGGGGGTACAACCGCTGCCCAGGGCTGCGAGGACCAGCGCCGCGCCGGCGCCGGCGAGTAGCCGGCCGTGGCGGGTCGTTCTCATGGGGGACTCCTCCCGGAGCGTGCGCGATGCCACCCGCGTCGGGTGCGGGCGGAGATGATCCATACGGAGATGAATTTCTATAAGGCAAGCTGACTAACTATTGCTGCAACCTAGGACGTGGCGGATCCACAGTCAAGAGCCGGGCACCGAACGGGGGTACCAAATGCGCAGGTCAGAGCCGATATTCCGAAACTACCGAGTAGGTATGAAACGGGATGCTCTGTGACGTCATGCGAGCAAGGTCCGCAAGTTGCATAGTCCACAGTGGAGAGCGGTGTAACCTGGGCTTATGGCGGACGTTGGTGTCAACGCAACAGCGGCAGCGCTACTCGGCCTGCTGCACGAGGGGCCGATGACCGGGGGCCAGTTGATGGCCGCCGCGGAGCGCCGGCTCGGGTCCTACTGGTCGATGACGCGTAGTCAGGTCTACCGCGAACTGCCGGCCCTGGCCGACTCGGGCTACGTCAAGCTCGGCAAGCCCGGTCCCCGGTCGAGCCAACCGTATGCCATCACACCTGCCGGCAAGCGGGTCTTCGCGAAGTGGATGGCGGCCGAGCCGGGCCGGGAGATCGTCCGCAACCCGGTGGCACTGCGCGCCGCCTTCGGCCGCTACCACGCCGGTACGCCGCTGCAAGAGCGCGTACGACCAGGCCACCGCCTGGCACACCACGGCACTCGCCGAGGCCCGGGAGACGGCCAAGGAGCTGAAGAAGGAGGGCGACGCGTACGCCGCGGCCGCCCTGGAGTTCGCCGTCGGCTACCACAAGGCCGCGCTCACCTGGCTGCGCACCGCGCCCACCCGGTAACAGCGCTCGCCGGGGGTACACGGATCGATTGGCGCCGTTAGGGTGTGGGCATGAGTCTGCCCCCGCCCCAGGGTTACCAGTCCGGCTACCCGCAGCACCAGCCGCCCGGGCCGGGGACCCCGCCGCCCGCCGCCTATGGCCAGCAGCCTCCGCCGCCCGCCCAGTACCCGCAGTCCCGCCCGGGCCAGTACCCGCAGCAGGCGCAGTATCCGGCGCCGGGGCAGTACCCGCCGCAGGGGCAGGTCTTTCCGCAGCCCGCGCCGTTCGGGCAGGTGTCCCCGCGTCCGATGGCGCCGGCCGGCCGGCTTCCGATGAGTCGGGTGATCGGTGCCGTCGGGCTCGCGGTCGGGGTGGCGCTTCCTCCTGATGGTCCTGCTGCACTGGCCGATCAACTCGCTGGTCTGGGGCCACGTCGACTACACCCAGGACCTCAGCTTCGTCTTCCCGTTCAGCAGCTGGGTCGAGTACACGGTGCCATTTGTGATCGGTGGCGCGCTGGCGCTGATATTCCTGCGCCCGGCCGCGCTCCGCCTGGTGATCGGGGTGGTGCTCGCCGGTGGGACAGCCGTGGTCGAGCTGTTGATCATCCCGGCGATGAACCGCGCCCACGTCGAAGGCATCGCGCTGTTCTCCCTGGTCTACGCCGCCTCGCTGACCTGCCTGGCGCTCGCCTGGCTGGTGGTACGGGGCCGGACGCCGGCGCGGGTACTCGATCGGGCTCGCCGCGCTGCCCCTGGGCTGGGGCTTCGGGTACGCCGAGGAGCAGCTCACCCGCAACGTGCACCTGGCCAAGACCCTGCTGTCGCTGCACGGCACCGTGCTGGGACTAGTGATCTTCGTGGCCGAGGCGGTACCCCTGGCGGTCGCCTGTTGGCTCGCGGCCATCGGCGGCCAGCGCTCCTTCGCCACCGCGCCGGCCGCGCCGCAGGCATTCCCGCTGCCGCCCCAGCCGCAGCCGCTACTCCCAGCAGCCACCGGCGCCGCAGCCGGCGTACGGCCAGCAGCCCTACCCGCAGCAGCAGTACCAGCATACCCCCAGCAGGCATACCCGCAGCAGCCGGGCTACCCGGCGTCCGCGCCGCCCGCCTCTGCGCCACCCGCTCCGGGCGGCTGGGCGGCTCCGGCCGCGCCGCCGGCACCGCCGCAGAGCGTGACCGCGCCGTCCTGGCCGAGCCAGCCGCCCGTCGGGTAGCCGGCACCGCCGGGCCGGACGGTGGGTACGGGGGTCGATCCGCGTACCCTTGCACCGTGACTGCTGTCGACTACGCCGAACAACTGAAGAACCTCGACGCCACCCTGCGCAACATCGAGACGGTTCTCGATATCCCCAGGATGCGCAGGGACAAGGCGGAGCTCGAAGCGGCCGCATCCGTCCCCAACCTGTGGGACGACCAGGCGAAGGCGCAGCAGGTCACCTCCCGCCTCTCCTACGTGCAGGGCGAGCTGACCCGGCTGGACAAGCTGCGCGCCCGGCTGGACGACGCGTTCGTACTGCTGGAGTTGGGGCAGGACGAGGAGGATGCCGCCAGCCTGGAGGAGGTCGGGCGGGAGATCACCGCGCTGACCAAGTCCATCGAGGAGCTGGAGGTGCGTACCCTGCTCTCCGGCGAGTACGACTCCCGCGAGGCGCTGTTGACCATCCGCTCCGGGGCCGGTGGCGTGGACGCCGCCGACTTCGCCGAGATGCTGCTGCGGATGTACCTGCGCTGGGCCGAGCGGCACGGCTACTCCACCGAGGTCTACGACACCTCGTACGCCGAGGAGGCCGGGCTGAAATCGGCCACCTTCGCGGTCAAGTCCCCGTACGCCTACGGCACCCTCTCGGTCGAGGGCGGTACCCACCGGCTGGTGCGGATCAGCCCGTTCGACAACCAGGGGCGCCGGCAGACCAGCTTCGCCGCCGTCGAGGTGGTACCGGTCGTCGAGCAGACCGACGAGATCGAGATCGCCGAGGACGACCTGCGGGTGGACGTCTACCGCTCGTCGGGCCCCGGCGGCCAGGGCGTGAACACCACCGACTCGGCTGTCCGCCTCACCCACCTGCCCACCGGGATCGTGGTGAGCTGCCAGAACGAGCGCTCCCAGCTGCAGAACAAAGCCTCCGCGATGAACGTACTGAAGGCCAAGCTGCTCGCCGTTCGACGGGCCGAGGAGCTGGCCACCATGGACAAGCTGCGCGGTGACGTGGCCGGCTCCTGGGGCGACCAGATGCGCTCGTACGTGCTGCACCCGTACCAGATGGTCAAGGACCTGCGCACCGAGTTCGAGACCGGTAACCCCACCGCGGTCTTCGACGGCGAGATCGACTCGTTCATCGAGGCCGGTATCCGCTGGCGCAAGCAGCGCGAAATGGCCGCCAGCCAGTGACCCGGAACGGCGAGTAGATGCAGATCTCGGCTCGGGGCGACTACGCGGTACGCGCGTGCCTGTCGCTGACCGCCTCCTACCCGGCCACCGTCTCCGCCCAGGCGCTGGCGACCGAGCAGAACCTGCCGCGCAAGTTCCTCGAGACGATCCTCGGCGACCTGCGCCGGGCCGGGCTGGTACACAGCGTGCGCGGCGTGGACGGCGGTTACACGCTGGCCCGCGACCCGGCCGAGACCAAGATCGGTGACGTGCTGCGGGCCACCGACGGGCCACTGGCGGGGGTACGCGGGATGCGGCCGGAGGAGACGGCGTACGACGGCAGCGCCGTGCACCTGCAGGAGCTGTGGATCGCGGTACGCGCCTCGGTACGCAAGGTACTCGACGAGGTGAGCCTGGCCGACGTGGCGAAGGGCAAGCTGCCCGCACACGTCCGCCGGCTCACCACCGGCCACGAGGCCTGGCAGTCCCGCTAGCTGTTGCCCTTTGTTGGGGGATAACGGAAAGCGCGGGCGCACCGGGCCGGGGGAGCGGCTACGGTACGCCCGCGCGGGCTGTTTCCCTTACGCCGCAAGCAGCTCCGGCTCCGGTTTCGGCGAGCCCAGCAGGCCCTGGGCGCGCAGGAGCGGGATCACCCCTTCGCCGAACCAGTACGCCTCCTCCAGGTGCGGCTGCCCGGAGAGGATGAAGTGGTCGAGTCCGAGGGCGTGGTACTCGGCGATGCGGGCGGCCACCTGCTCGTGTGAGCCGACGAGTGCTGTCCCCGCGCCGCCGCGTACCAGCCCGTAGCCGGCCCACAGGTTCGGCGAGATCTCCAGCCGCGAGCTGGATGCCGTTGTGCAGTGCGGCCATCCGGTGCTGGCCGACCGACTCCGACCGGGCGAACTGCTCCTGCGCGGCGGCGATCTGCTTCGGGTCGAGCCCGTCGAGCAGCCGCTGCGCCTGGGCCCACGCCTCTGCCTCGGTGTCCCGGGAGATCACGTGCAGCCGGATCCCGTACGTCAACCGGCGACCCTCAGCGTCGGCCAACCCGCGTACCGAGGCCAACCGCTGCGGCCACGTCGGCGGGTGGCTCGCCCCAGGTGAGGTAGGTGTCCACCCGCCGGGCCGCCACCCGTTGGGCGGCCAGGCGAAGCGCCGCCGAAGAACACCTGCGGGGTCGGGTCCGGCGGGGCGAGTACGGTGGCGCCGGCCACCGTGTAGTGCTCGCCGGAGAAGTCGAACGGCTGCCCGCTCCACGCGCCCCGGACGATCGCCAGGAACTCGTCGGTACGGTCGTACCGCTCGTCGTGGCCCAGCCAGTCGCCGAAGCGCTGCTGCTCGCGGGCGTCCCCGCCGGTCACCACGTTGAGCAGCAGCCGGCCACCGGACAGGCGCTGGTAGGTGGCGGCCATCTGGGCGGCGATGGTCGGCGTGAC
This sequence comes from uncultured Actinomycetota bacterium, assembly GCA_963850915.1. GTDB lineage: Bacteria > Actinomycetota > Actinomycetes > Mycobacteriales > Micromonosporaceae > CAVTWH01. The sequence continues at coordinate 33,041 of CAWKND010000010.1, read as the reverse complement.
CAGTCCCGGCCGGAACGCGACCAGGAACTTCAGCCGGGTGGTCAGCTGGGTCAGCGCGGCCGTGGTCAGCCACGCGTCCTCGCACCAGGTACCGGTCGGGGTGAGTACCGCCTCGAAGCCCAGCTGCTCGGCGCTGCGGGCGATCTGGGCCAGGTAGTCGATGGAGGGCGGCCGGGTCACGTTGGTACGGCCGCCCGGTTCGCCCTGGCCGGCGCCGACGATCCCCCGGCTGTCTCCGGAGGTCGGTAGGAACCAGTGCAGGTGGATGCTCATGTCTGCTCCTTCGCTGAGGCGGCGGTCACGACGAGGCCGGGACGGTGTCGTTGAATTCGCGGTCGGTGATGGCGGCGATGTCGACCTTGGCCGGGATCAGCTGCGCGGCGAAGAACACGTCGGCTGTCTTCTGCTCGGCGGCGACCAGGCTGTCATCCAGGGGTACCTCGTGCTGGTCAGCGCGCTGTACCGCCAACTTGGCGGCGTCCAGCGGGATGCCGGCCTCCTTGGCCCAGGCGGTCGACCAGGCGTCGTGGTGGTTACGGGTCCACTCGCGCGCCTGCGCCAGCCGGGACAGGTAGTCGCGGATCGCGCGTACCTTCCGCGGGTCCTTGAGCGCGCCGGGTGCCGCCACCGTGAACGCGAGCCCCGACTGGAGCCCACCGGTACCGTCGACCAGGATCTTTGCCCCGGACCTGCTGCTGTGCCAGCGCCGTGTACGGGTCCCAGATCGCCCAGGCGTCCACGCTGCCCTTGCTGAACGCGGCGAGCGCGTCGGCCGGCTGCAGGTACGCCGGGGTGATGTCGTTGAAGGTCAGGCCCACCTTGGCCAGCGCGTTGAGTAGGTGGGCGTTGGACGAGGAGCCCTTGGCCACCGCCACCTTCTTGCCTTTGAGCTGGGCCAGGTCGGTGATCGTCGAGTTCTTCGGCACCAGGATCGCCGAGCCGGTCGGGCTCGACAGGCTGGCGCCCACGATGGTGATCTTCGAGCCGCCGGACGCCGCGAAGATCGGCGGTGCGTCGCCGACCCCACCGAGGTCGACCGCGCCCGCGTTGACCGCCTCCAGCAGCGGCGGACCGGAGCTGAAGTTGCTCCACTCGATCGTGTACGGCGTACCGGTCAGCAGCCCGGCCGCGGCCAGCAGTGGCCTGGCGCCGGCCTTCTGGTCGCCGACTTTGAGGACGAGTCCTTTGAGATCACTGTCTTTGCTGTCGCCGGCCGCCGCCTTGCTCCCGGAGCAGCCGGCCAGCCCGGCGAGGAGCAGGGCGGCGCTGGCCAGGGCGAGGATCTTCTTCATGAGTTCACTCCGAGTGCGGCGAGGAGGGTACGGCGCAGCGTGGCGAAGCCGGCGCTGGCGCGGTCCCGGGGGCGGGGCAGGTCGACGGCGCTGTCGACGGTGAGCCGGCCGTCGGCCAGCACAAGTACCCGGTCGGCCAGGCTCAGCGCCTCGTCGACGTCGTGGGTGACCAGCAGCACAGCCGGCCGGCGCCGCTGCCACAGGTCGAGTACCAGGTCGTGCATGGTGATCCGGGTCAGCGCGTCCAGGGCGCCGAACGGCTCGTCGAGCAGCAGCAGGTCGGGGTCGCGTACCAGCGCGCGGGCGAGTGCGGCGCGCTGTGCCTCGCCACCGGAGAGGGTGCGCGGCCAGGCGTCGGCGTGCCCGGCCAGCCCCACCTCGGCGAGTGCCGCCTCGCCGGCTCCGGCCGGAGCGCGCAGGCCGAGCGTGACGTTGGCGAGTACCCGCTTCCACGGCAGCAGCCGCGGATCCTGGAACGCCACGGCCGACCTGCCGGGGGTACGCACCACGCCGGTGTAGCCGTCGTCGAGCCCGGCCACGATGCGCAGCAGGGTGGACTTGCCGGAGCCGCTGCGCCCGAGCAGCGCCACGAACTGGCCCGGCGCGATCGACAGGTCCACCCCGTCGAGTACCGGGCGCCCGTCGAACGCACGGCGCAGCCCGGTCACCGTGACCGGCGCCTCGGTGATCCCGGCCAGATCGGCCGGGGGGACCTGACTCAGGAGCGCCATGCCAGTGCCTTCCGCTCGATCAGCCGGACCAGGGCGTCGGTACCCAGGCCGAGCAGGGCGTAGATGAGCAGGCCGAGCACGATCACGTCGGTACGCAGGAAGTCGCGCGCGTCCTGGATCATCTGCCCCAGTCCGGCGTTGGCGTTCACCTGCTCGGCCACGACCAGCGAGATCCAGGCGATACCCAGCGAGGTACGCAGCCCGACGAGCACCTGTGGCAGCGCGCCCGGGAGTACCACGTGCCGGATCCGCTCCCAGCGGCTGAGCCGCAGGCTGGCGGCCAGCTCCAGCAGCCGGCCGTCCACCGACCGGATGCCCGCGTATGTGTTGAGGTAGAGCGGGAAGGCGCTGGCCAGCCCGACGAGTACCAGCTTGGGCAGCTCGCCGATGCCGAACCAGAGGATCAGTAGCGGGGTCAGCGCGAAGAGCGGCAGTGTGCGCAGCATCTGCAGCGGCGGGTCGAGCAGCGCGTCGGCCCAGCGGGACAGCCCGGTGGCGATCCCGAACAGGACGCCGGCCAGCCCGCCGACCGCGAACCCGATCGCCACCCGCTGTAGCGACACCGCGAGGGCGTTGCCGAGCGTGCCGTCGCCGGCCAGGTCGGCGCCGGTACGCAGGACGGTGAGCGGGGAGGCGAGCAGGTCGGTGGGGAGCAGGCCGGTGCTGCTGGCCAGTTGCCAGAGGGCGACCAGGGCGACCGGGGAGAGCAGCCGCAGGCGGCTCAGTCCGCGCTGCCGGCCGGTACTTCGCGGTGGTCGGGTGCGGCCGGGGCGGCTTTCGACGGCCGGCCGGATCGCGTCGGCCTGGTCGGCGCGGCGCGGCAACGAGATGGTGGACATGACTGCCTCTCTCTGTTCTGGCTATTTCTGGGCGCGTTTCACCCGTCCGCGCGGGGCGTGGACGTTTACGGGGGTACGGGTGGCAGCCGGGCGCTGGACAGCGCGCGGCGCGGATCACGTTGGGTGACGAGTGTGCGGGGATTGCGTGGTATGCGGCGGACGCCGGGGCGGCGTCAGGTCAGCCGCAACAGCGAGCGCTCGCGTGCCGGACCAGGTCGACGTGCACGCGAGCGGTGAGGAAGAGCGAGTACCGCCGCATGCATCGAGCTTGCGGGTGGCCGCGGTACCGGGTCAAGCGCCGTCCAAATGCTAGGACACGCTGGAAGGTACTCGCCAAATGGCGCCATTCCACGTGCTGAAGGCTTGCTTAAAGTCCATCGGGAAGATATGAATTTCGCTGTACTCGAGCAAGTCTTGATCTCGGACAACGAGTCACCCGGTGCCACCGAGCCGGCGGAGCATGTCATTAGCCGCAATCCTCGGATAGCACTCGCGGGGCGTTGGGCGCAGCGGTTACACCGCGTACACTTCCGACTCGTGATTCAGCTTGAGCATGTGACCAAGACGTATCCGAAGGCTGCCCGGCCGTCCCTGGACGACGTGTCGGTTTCGATCGAGAAGGGCGACTTCGTCTTCTTCATCGGTCCCTCGGGCTCCGGCAAGTCGACGATCATCAAGCTGCTGCTGCACGAGCTGCCAGCCACCAAGGGCAAGGTCATCGTCAACGACCGGGACATCTCCACCATCCGGTCGTGGCGGATCTCCGGCTTCCGGCGGCAGATCGGCTGCGTGTTCCAGGACTTCCGGCTGCTGCCCAACCGCACCGCGTACGAGAACGTGGCGTTCGCGCTGGAGGTACTCGGCAAGTCGCAGGGCGTGGCCCGCCGGGTGGTACCCGAGGTGCTCGAGCTGGTCGGGCTGGGCGGCAAGGAGCACCGGTACCCGCACGAACTCTCCGGTGGTGAGCAGCAGCGCGTCGCGGTGGCCCGGGCGTTCGTGAACCGGCCGCTGATCCTGCTGGCCGACGAGCCCACCGGAAACCTCGACCCGGACACCTCCATCGAGATCATGCGGCTGCTTGACCGGATCAACCGCACCGGGACAACGGTCGTGATGGTGACCCACGACTCCAACATCGTGAACCAGATGCGCCGCCGGGTCGTGGAGATCGAGAGCGGCAAGATCGTACGAGACCAGCCCCGCGGCGTCTACGGCTGAGCCGACCCCATCCCGGCTGCCCCCAGCGTGGAAAATCCTGGAAGGACCCCCTGAACGATGCGCGCTAAATACGTGCTGTCCGAAGTCATGGTCGGACTGTGGCGCAACGTCACGATGACCGTGGCCATGATCATCACGATGGCGGTGTCGTTGACCATGCTCGGGGCCAGCTTGATCCTCTTCAAGCAGGTCAGCGAGATGGAGAACTACTACGGCGCCAAGGTCGAGGTGGCCATCTACCTCAAGAGCGACGTGACGGACGACCAGCGCACCGCACTGCGCAACAAGCTGGAGTCCGACCCGCTGGTCAAGAAGCCGATCACGTACGAGACCAAGCAGCAGGCGTACGAGAAGTTCAAGACCGAGTTCAAGGACGCGCCGGACCTGGTGGACGCCACCAAGCCCGAAGCGCTGCCCGAGTCGTTCCGCATCAAGATGACCGACCCGAAGAAGTTCTCCACTATCCAGGCCGAGTACGCCACGGATCCAGCGGTGAGCCGGATCATCAACCAGCGGGATCTGTTGGGCAAGGTGTTCGGCGTACTCAACTCGCTGAAGACCCTTGCCCTGGTGGTCGCCATCGTCCAGGGTGTCGCGGCGCTGCTGCTGGTGGGTAACACCATCCAGGTGGCCGCGTACAGCCGCCGTCGAGAAGTCGGCGTGATGAAACTCGTCGGCGCCTCCAACTGGTTCATACAGGCGCCGTTCGTACTCGAAGCCATGTTCGCCGGCGTCATTGGGGCGGTGGTCGCCTCGCTGGCATTGATTGCGGCGAAGATCTGGTTGATCGACGGATCACTGAGTTCACTGACCTCACTGATCCTGCCGGTGCACTGGAACTCCGTGCTGTGGATGGTGCCGGTACTGATAGCCATCGGCGCGCTGGTCAGCGGCATTACCGGCTGGGTGACCCTGCGCTTCTACATCAAGAAGTAGCCGCCCGACACCAGCTCCTGTACCGACGAACTCCCCATCCGGCTGCGCCCGGGTGGGGAGTTCGTTTGTGTGCCATTGTGCCTAGATTCGGCGAGAGTGGTTGATGTGTACCAAGTGGGCTGAGTAGCCTATGTGTCGTGATAGTGCGGAGAGTTCTGTTCGCCGGTACCGTGGCGGCGCTGTTGACCATGGCTGCCCTCACGATCGCGCCCCCGGCCCTCGCCGACCCGCATGGCGACCCGCACGCTGACAAGGACCGGGTCGCCCAGGAACTGGCCGCTACCCAGGCGCAGTACGAGGACGTGACCGGCGCCGCCCAGGACGCGCTCACCGCGTACCAGGCGGCGACCGCACTGCTCCCGGCTGCCCAGGCGCGGCTCGCCGACGCGCGGGGTACCGTCATCGCCCGCCAGGTCGGTGCCCGCCAGGCACAGCGCGACGCGACAGCCGCCCAGGCCGCCGCGTCCGCCGCCGATGTGACGCTCGTGCGGGCCGACGCTGACGTGGCCGCCGCGCAACAGGCCGTCGGTGAGCTGACCGCGCAGGCGTACCAGGGAAGTGGGTTGCTGGGTTTCAACGCCCTGCTGGAGTCGAGTGACGCCAGCTCGCTCGCGGACGCGGTCGGCTACCTCGACCAGCTGGCCGGTGCGCGTACCCAGGCACTGGAGACTTTCGTCGGCGCGCGGGGCGCCGCCTCCACCGCGGCCAACGCCGCCCACCAGGCTCGGGCAGTTGCCGCCCAGGCTGCCGACGCCGCCCGCGACGCGCTCGTCGCCGCCCAGGCCGCGCAGGCCCAGGCGCAGGCCGACACGGACGCGGTACAGGCGTTGATCACCCAGCAGCAGGCGGCGCTGACCACCGCCAACGCGCAGCGCGACGCCGTACTGGCGCACTACAACGCGTTGAAGGCGGAGGCGGCCCAGATCGAGGCGCAGCTCGCCGCGCTGGCCAGGAGCAGTGGCGCGAAGCCGGCTGCCCAGGCGCCGCCACTGCGGCCGGGAGCGATCCTGCTGATGCCTGTCCGGGGCGCCTGGAAATCCAGCGACTTCGGCATGCGGTACGACCCGTACTACCACGTGTGGCAGCTGCACGCCGGAGTGGATCTTGCGATCGCCGGCGGCAGCCCGATCTACGCGGCGATGGCCGGTACCGTGGTGTGGGCCGGGTGGCGGGGCGGGAACGGCAACTACACGTGCATCGACCACGGCCTGTACCAGGGGCGTGACCTGACCACCTGCTACGCCCACCAGTCCAAGTTCCTGGTCGCCGCCGGTGATCACGTGCAGCGCGGGCAGGAGATCGGACTGGTCGGCTCCACGGGCGCCTCCACCGGGTACCACCTGCACTTCGAGGTACGCCTCAACGGCACCCCGGTACAGCCGCTGGCCTGGCTGCCCAGCTGCCTGTGCTGAGCTGATCTCGGTCGCGGGGCGAGCCTGCCGGTGGGTACCATTGCGCGGCTGATGTCGCGTGCTGGGGTGAGGGAGGTGAGTCGGGTGGTCAAGGAGAAGGGTCGCAAGTTGATCGCCTCCAACAAGCGGGCCCGTCACGACTACGCCATCCTGGACACCTACGAGGCCGGGATCGCGCTGGTCGGCACCGAGGTCAAGTCGCTGCGCGCCGGGCGGGCCTCGCTGATCGACGCGTTCGCCCAGGAGCGCGACGGCGAGCTGTATCTCTATGCCCTGCACATCCCGGAGTACGCCCACGGCACCTGGACCAACCACGAGCCACGGCGTACCCGCAAGCTCCTGCTGAAGAAGGCGGAGCTGGTCAAGCTGCTGTCCAAGGTCAACGAGGGCGGCCTGACCATGGTGCCGCTGTCGATGTACTTCGCCGACGGCTGGGCCAAAGTGGAGCTGGCGCTGGCCCGGGGCAAGAAGGAGTACGACAAGCGCCAGGACATGGCGAAGCGGGACGCCGACAAGGAGATCGCCAAGGTACTGGGCCGGCGCAGCAAGGGCATGCGCTAGTCCTGCGGTCCCGTCCCCTGTTACGCCCCGACTGGTGCTGCGTCGGCGGATTACGCGCCCCGACTCCAGCGGCTACCCTCGCGGCGGGGGCGGCACCGTCCGCGGCCCCCGTGCTCGGGGTGCCTGGGAGGGCTGTTCGTGGCAAGACATCGCGCCGCTCCGGAACACGGCGACCCCGCTGCCGGCCCCGGCGGTGCCGCGCACCTCCCGGATGTGGACGCCGACCTGGATCCGGGCCTCGACCCAGCCGATCTGGTTCCAGCCGACCTGGTTCCAGCCGACCTCGGTCCGGCCGACCTCGACCCCGTCGACCTGGTCGATCCGCTGCGGACGCCGCGGGACAGCGGCGGGCTGTCGCCCTGGCTGGTCGGGCTGCTGGCATTCGCGGTGGTGGTGTTCGTGGTCGGCGTGGCGTGGGCGGTGACCAGCCCGTCGCGGACCGGGAGCACCCCGCCGGTGGGCGCGGCGAGCGCCGACGTCGCGATCCAGGGCGGGGCAGACGGGGGTACGGGCACGCCGGTACCCACGCCGGCCGGCTCCTCGAACCACCCGGGTACCTCGCCGAGCACGGTCCCGTCCGGCGGCCCGGTGCCCTCGGGCAGCTCAGCTGCCCCGGCGCCCTCGGCCAGCCAGGCCACTGCCGCGCCGGCACAGGCCGGACCGGTGCTGACCGCGCAGGCGAGCATCGAGAACCACTGGGGCCCCAACAACATCCAGGTCAGCGTCGAACTCACCGCCCACGCGAGCGGCGTGACCGGCTGGCGGATCCAACTGACCTGCACCGGTACCAGCGGCTTCACGCTCTCCGTCTTCAATGTCTGGAGCGCGACGCTGGCCGCCAGCTCGGCGACCGGCGTGACGTTCACGAACGCCACCTGGAACGGCGCGCTCGCCCCGGCCACGCCCACCTACTTCGGCTTCCAGGCGACGTGGGGCCCGACCGACCAGCCGCAGGCCGTACCCGCCTGCTCGGTGAGCGTGACCACGACCTGAGCCCGCCGCGCCCCGCAAACGGGTGGCGCGGGAACCGGGATGACGATGGTGCGCCGGAGCGCTAGTCTTGTGGTACCGCGCCACCGGCGTGGTCGTAAGGGGATGACTGGTTTCGACTCCGTACGTTGAGGCAGGAGAAGCGAGCCGAGGAAGCCGACGCCGTCTCGTTAATCGTCGTCGGAAAACAATAAGCGCCAAGATTAATCGCGCTGACTACGCTCTCGCCGCCTGAGGCGAGTAGCTAGTCCGTCGGCCTGGGAACGCCTTCGTCCCAGTAGCCGGCGTCAGCTAGAAGGCTGGCCAATCGGACCTCGTCGCGGGGGCCGTGCGGTGAGATTAAACGTGACTGGGCCTGTCTTACCGTCTCGCTCGCGTGAACGGTAGGGCCGAGAAGACCTAGCGAGCTGCGCTCGGAGAAGTCCTGGCAACACGGCGGAGGACCCGGGTTCGATTCCCGGCATCTCCACCGGATGCAGGTAGCGGCGCCGCCCCACCAGTGGGGCGGCGCCGCTCGCGTTTCCCCGCCAGCCGGCTGAGCGGTCAGCGGCTGTTCTTGTAGGCGTCGTACTTGACCATGAACAACACCGCGCTGGCCAGCGTGCAGACCGCCGCGAACATCGAGGCGTAGAGCAGTCCCCAGCCGATCGACCGCACCGTGATGCTGACCAGCGCCAGCGTGGCGAAGCCGCGCCGGCGCATCGAGCGGCGCGCTTTCGACCGCCGGTCCGCGACCGGCTTGGGGGTTGCCTGGCTGCGCTCCTTGCGCTCGGTCTTCGTGCGGTCCCACATCAGGGTCTCGACCTCGGGCGGCTGCTCGGTCTGCGGCTCGCGGAACACGATCGGCGCACGGGACTTCTTGGTACGCAGCGCCTTGCTGTCGGGCTGCGGGATTTCGGCCGGTTCCCGGGCCGGCAGGGGTACCCGGACGGGCTCCGGAGCGCCGGTGTCCAGCAGGGTCAGCTGTGCCGGGGTGAGCTGCCACAGGGTGGGCTCGACCGGTACCCGGATGCCGTCGGTACCGATGAAGGTGAGCGCCCCGTCCGGCCGGCGCAGCTGTGCCCGGCAGTCGGCGTACCGGACGGTCAGCGGGCCGGCCGGCGTCAACATGCTGACCCCGTCCGCCCCGACCACCAACAGGCTGTCCTGCTCCTCGAAGCTGAGTACCTCGTCGCCGTCCACCGCGGTCGCCGAGAACGCCGGCGCGGCGACGAACCCGGCCCACTCGGCGGTGTACCCCTCCGGCAGGCGCAGCAGCGCCGTCTGCGCGGCGGCCACCGCGACCTCGCTGACGCTCTGCGCGGTCACCGCCTCCTGCTGCGCCAGCAGCTCCTCGACGGACAGGTTCGGCTGGCGGATGAGCGCGTTGGTCGCCCAGTCCGGCAGCCGCTGTGCCGCCAGCCGTGGGTCGGCGAGTTCGCTGGCCAGCGCGGTGCGTACCGCTGCCAGGTCCTCGTCACGGATCTGGCCCAGCCGCAGCCGGGCCAGCGCGTCCACGAGGGTACCCAGCGCGGCGCCCTGGTTCTCGGCGAGCGCGTCGGCGGCCGCCGTCACCGTGGCGTACCCGTCGCCGCGCCCCGCGTACCGGGCCAGCACCGTGGCCGAGTACCCGTTCTCGTGGCGCAGTGCCCGGGTCAGCTCCCGTTCCAGTACGCCGGTGTACGCCTGCGCCGCCAGCCCGGCCGGTACGACGCTGTCCACCACGAGACCGAGCGGGCCCTCGATGAAGTACGCGGGGGTGCGTGGCAGGGTACTGACCGCCTTGGGTACCGGGCGGCGCTTGCCACCGGGCAGGGCAAGTCGCAGCCCGGCCGGTACGCCGTCGCCGGCCAGCCACAGCGCGGCGTTGTCCCGGGTGAACCAGCGCCGGGCCCAGCCGCGTACGTCCTCGGCGGTGAGCCGGTACATGCCCCACTCGCGGGCGCTGGCCAGCCCGTACCCGACCGTGCCGTAGCGCCACAGCGGCATCTTCGGCGCGGTGTCGCTGTCCCGGCCGGCCGCCTCGGTGCGGATGATCTCCCGCTCGGTGACCAGCCGGTCCACCGGCAGGTCGCCCAGGGATTCGCAGACGCCGGCTAGGAAGCCGACCACCTCGGCCTCGCCGCCCTGCATGAAGAAGTGCGTGCTGATCAGCCCGGTGGCGCCGTTGTAGTGGTAGTCGGCCAGCCCGAGGCGGTGCAGGGCCAGGTGTTCGACCAGGTGCGTGATGCCGTGCGTGGCCAGGGTCTCGTCCGCCTGCCCGACGCGGAACACCAGGCCCGCACGGAGCGGACCGTCGGTCGGGGCCAGAAAGGTGGGTACGCCGTCGACTTCGGTCTCTTTGATCACCGGGTCAGCCCTTCTCGAGCGCGGCGTTGCGGTGCGCGGCAAGCACGGCAACCGGCTCGGCGAAGTAGGCCCACGGGTAGGTGCTGCCGAGCGTGTTCATCGCCCGGAAGTGCGCGCCGGCCTGCTTGGCCTGGCCCAGCAGGCTGTAGTAGAGCGCGAAGGTACCGTGCGCCTGTACCCACCGGTACACCTGCTGGAAATCCTTGTGCAGTACCGATTTCTGCGCGGCATCGGCCACCTCCCGCTGTACCTCCTTGGTACGCAAGAGGTCCACGTCGCAGTCGGCCGACAGCCAGCGCTCCAGGTGTACCGCCGGGATCAGCGACGGAGTGAGGCTGCCCGGCGTCGCGGCGGCGCTGGCTTCACGGGCGAAGTCGAGGGCCGCTTCCCAGCTGCCGCCCCATTTCGGGCAGAGTGCCTGCAGCCGCCGGAACTGGGCCGGGAACAGCTGCGCGTTGCGCGCGGTCAGTTGGTCCCAGCGCCGCTTGGCCTCGCCCGCGTCCATTTCCAGGCCGGCCGCGGTGGCCACCCGCAGTTCCCAGGCGACCACGTTGTCCGGCTCGAGCGCGCAGACGTCGATGAGCTCCTGTTCGGCCCGGGCGAGCCGGTCGCGGAACACCCGTACCTGCTCGTAACTCAGGCGTTCGCCGAATTCCAGGGCGAAGTAGGCGAGCTCGACGTTGCGGGCGGCCAGCAGCAGCCGCGCGAGGGTACCCCCGTCGCTTCGCGCCGCGGCCCGGAACAGTCGCTCGCTGCCGGCCACCTCGGCCGCGGATTTGACCGCGCAGGAGCGGGCGTGGTCGTCGGTGAACTCGGTGAACATCGCGGCGATCGGCCGCCAGCTCCCGACGCCGACGGCCTTGCGTAGCCGCCTGATCTCGGGGTAGGCGCCCGCATCGTCAAGACCGTCGAGGACGGTACGGGGGGAGGTCATCGGCGGATCATAGGAGTTTCCCAGCCGGCTGACTGCCCCGGTGGATCACGCGAGCAGCAAACGGATCATCGGGTAGCTATCGCCGGCCGCGCCGGACCAGCAGTACCAGGGCGAAGATGATGATCGCGGTCAGTGCCCAGCCGGCGTAGATGACATTGCGCTCGGCGCTGTCGGAGTTGCTGTCGCTGAACACGCCGAGCGTGCCGAGCAGCCCGCCGGCCGTGCAGAACACCGAGACGACGGTGAGGATGACGATCCCGACGATCTCCATCGTGCCGCGCTTGCGTGCGGCGGGCGGAGCCGCGTTGGTCGCCGGATTCGCGGCGACTTTGCGCTTGGGCTGCGGGATCGCTTCGGGCGCGCGGGCCGGCATCGGGGCGACCAGCCCGCGCGGTACCCGGCTGTCGACGTACCCGAGCGCACGCGGATCGATCTGCCACAGCGTCGGCTCGAGCCGGATCACGATGCCGTCCTGGCCGACGAGTTGCCGGCCACCGTCCGGCCAGGCGAGCAGGCCGGCGCACTGGCTGAACAGCACGGTCACCGCGTGCTCCTCGTCTACCAGGCTGACGCCGTCGGTACCGACCACCAGGCCGAGCTTGTCGGACTCGCGGGACCGGAAGCGCTCGCCGTCCACCCGGTACTCGGAGTAGGTGGGCGCCGCGACGAAACCGGCCCAGTCGGCGCGGTGGCCCTCGGGTACCTGCAGCAGCATGCTCCCGCTCACCTCCTGCGCGACCGCGTGCAGATCGGCGATGGTGACCGCGTCGAGTTCGGCGCGCAACTCCGTCAGGCTGTGGTTGGGGTGCCCGGAGAGCAGGTTGGTGGCGGCCCCGGCAAGCCGGGCAGCGTGTACCTCGGGGTGGCTGAACGACTCGGTGCGCTTGCCCCGCACCGCGGTCAGGTCGCCGGCCTCGATCCGGCCGATCCGCATCCGGGCCAGCGCGTCGACGAAGCCGCCGAGTACCGCGTCCTGCTTCTCCGGCAGCGCGTCCGCGTACGCGGTCAGCACGGCGTACCCGTCGCCACGCGGGTCGTAGTCGGTGGTGGCCGTGTAGGAGTACCCGCCCTCCTGGCGCAGCGAGCGGAACAGCTCCCGCTCCAGTACGCCGGAGAAGAGCGACGCGGCCGTCGAGCGCTTGACGACGGCGTCCATCACCACGCCCTCGCCGTCGCTGTAGTACGCCGGGGTACGCGGCAGCGCCGAGGTGACCGCGGGTACCGGCCGGCGTACCCCGCTGGGCAGGCGCAGTCGCAGTCCCGCCGGTACGCCCGCCCCGGCGATCCACAGCACCGCGTTCTCCCGGGTGAACCAGCTGCGTACCCAGTGCTGGATGTGCTCCGGCCCGATCCCGGTCAGCCCCCACTCGGGGTAGCTGACCAGGCCGTAGCTGGCCGCCCCGTAGCGCCACAGCGGCAGTTGCCGGTTCACCCCGGAGCGCCGGCTGGCCGCCTCGGTACGCAGGATCTCCTTCTCCACCGGCAACCGGTCCATCGGCATGTCGAGGAGCGACTCGCAGACGCCGGCCAGGAAGGCCACCACATCGGACTCGCTGCCCTGCATGTGGAAGCTGGTGTAGACCGACTCGGTGGAGCCGTTGAAGTGGTAGTCGGTGAGGCCGTGCCGGTGCAGTGCCAGGTGCTCGACGAGGTGGGTGATGCCGGCGGTGGCCAGTGTCTCGTCGGAGCGGCCGACCCGGAAGACCAGCCCGGCGTGCATCGGGCCCTGGGTGGGGGCGACCAGTGTGGGTACCCCGTCGACCTCGGTTTCCCGGATCATGCCGGTACCACGCCGAGCGCCGCCGCCCGGTGCTGGGCGAGTACCCGCTGCGCGTCGCCGTAGTAGCTCCACGGGTACCGGCTGCCGAGGTCGCCGAGTTCGCGGAAGTGTACGGCCGCCATCCGGTACTCGCCGGCCAGGCTGAACGCCGCCGCGAAGCACGAGTGCGCGCCGACCCACCCGTACACCCGACGGAACGCGGGGTGCAGTACCGAGCGCCGCGCCGCGTCCTGCAGTTCCCGGATGACGGCCGGCTGGCGCAGGTACTGGGTGCGCTCCGGCGCCTTCATCTCGTAGCCGCGCTCCAGGTGCGCGTCGGCGATCAGCGCGGGGTTCAGGCTGCCGTCCGGTGCCGTGCGGACGCACTCCCGGACGAAGCCGAACATCTCCTCCCAGGTACCACACCACTTGGGGCACAACAGTTGCAGCATCCGCGCCTGGGCGTTGTAGAGGTGCGGCCGGACCTTGGCGAGCTGCGCGTAGCGCCGCTTGGCCTCGTTCATGCCCAGCTCAAGCCCCATCGAGGTGGTGAGCCGGACCGCCCAGCCGAGGGCGTAGTCGGGCCGCCAGGCGGTCAGATCGATGAGTACCCGCTCCGCCGTGATCAGGTGTTCGCGCATGGTGGCGAACTGCTGCTTGCTGACGTTCTTGGCCCGCTGGCTGGTACGCACCTCCCACGCCAGCCCCACGTACCGCTGCCCGTAGAGCGCCCGGGCCAGCGCCGAGCCCGGCTCCCGGGTGACCACGTCGGTGACGAACTGCTCGGTCTCCGGTACGTCCCCGGCGATCGTCAGCGCGATCGCCCGGGCATGGTCATCGGGCAGCTGGTCGAAGAAGCCCGAGACGGTACGCCAGTCCCCGCCGCGCATCGCGAACCGGAGGTCGGCCAGCTCGGGGAAGGCGTCCTCCGGCTCCAGCCGGAGCTCGGGGTAGGTCGGCTCGTGGTACGTCGACGGGGCGGTCACCTCGCGGATCATAGGTGACCGCAGTGCCCGGCACAGCCCGCGAATGCCCGGCGTGACCAGGAGCGACACAATCGCGACCGGCCTCGCCGGAACGGCCGATGCGCCGGCTCCCCCGAACGCCCAACCGTCGGGCGCAAAGGCAATCCGCCTGCCCCGGTGAGGGTCGGCTACCGATGCGTCGGCGGTCCGGATACACGGAGGCGGGCATGCGGCACACTTGGGGCATCATGACGACGCTGGCCGGCCGGTACCGACTGATCGAACGCCTCGGGGCGGGCGGGATGTCGGTGGTGTGGCGCGCGTACGACGAGGTACTCGGGCGGCAGGTGGCGGTGAAGGTACTCGCCGGTGACTTCGCCACCGCACCGGCGTTCCGGGACCGGATCCGGCGCGAGGCACAGGCGGTCGCCCGGCTGTCGCACCCCGGGATCACCAACGTCTTCGACTACGGCGAGTCGGTCGGCGAGGACGGGGTCACCGTTCCGTTCGTGGTGATGGAGCTGGTCGACGGGGTGTCGCTGGCCGACCGGCTGGCGCAGGGGCCGCTGCCGTGGCGCTCCGCTCTGGACATCGCCGCGCAGGTGGCCGACGCGCTGGCCACCGCACACGCACGCGGGCTGGTACACCGGGACGTGACGCCGGGCAACGTGATGCTGACCGACAGCGGCGTGAAGGTGGTCGACTTCGGGATCTCCGCGATCGAGGGCGAGCACGAGGGCTCGCAGCTGCTGGGTACCCCCGCGTACCTGTCGCCGGAGCGGCTGGCCGGCGCGCCCGCGCGGCCCGCCGCCGACGTCTACTGCCTGGGTGTCCTGCTCTGCCAGCTGCTCACCGGGCAGACTCCGGTCGGTGGCCGGCTGCCGGTCGGCGTGGCCGGGCTGCCGCGCGACGTACCCGCGCTGGTTGAACTGTGTCTTGCCGCCGATCCGGCGGCGCGGCCGGACGCGGCGGTGCTGGCGCTGCGGCTGCGTGCGCTGTCCACGGCCGCCGCGCACCACGATCGGCCGCGCCCGAGTCCGGCGTCGACCACGCGGCCGGTCCCGGTGCCGCCGCCGTCCGGGCCGCGCGGGACCCGGGTGTTACCGCCCCCACCGCCACAGATGATCTTCGTACCTGCGCCGGTGCCGCCGCAGCTGTCGCCACGGCGGCGGCGCCGGACCGGGCTGATCGCGGTGCTGGCCATTCTCGGTGTACTGATCCTCGGCTGCGGTGCGGCGCTGGCCACCAAGGACCGAAAGCTCGGCGGTACCACCGACCAGGCCGGCCTGCATCCGTCGGCCTCGCACACCCCGTCGCCCCCGACGCCGGTGT
The DNA here is from genome assembly GCA_963850915.1 of uncultured Actinomycetota bacterium. Taxonomy (GTDB): domain Bacteria; phylum Actinomycetota; class Actinomycetes; order Mycobacteriales; family Micromonosporaceae; genus CAVTWH01. The sequence continues at coordinate 17,744 of CAWKND010000010.1, read as the reverse complement.
TGAAGTGCACCGCCGGGTACAAGGTCAACTCGGACTGGAAGATCGGTTTCCTGGTGACCGTCTCGATCTCCATCGACGGCACCCTGGACGCGCAGGACTGGAAGGTGGAGTTCGACTTCGCCGGCAACCAGCGCGTCGACGGCGTGGTACCCGGCAAGTACGTGCAGGACGGGCGGCACGTGACGATCACCGACAGCAACTGGGCGCCGGTACTGAAGGCCGGTAAGTCGTACTCCACCGGGCTGCTCGGCCACTACACCGGCAAGAACGACACCCCCTCCAAGATCACTCTCAACGGCGTGACCTGCGTCATGTCCGGGGCCGGCCAGTAGAGGCGCTTACGGAAGGCTGACGGTCCGGTGGTGGCCGGGTCGAGCCGGCGACGGCAGTCGTACGCTGCGGACATGGGTCAGCGGGTACTCGTGGTGGACGACGATCCCACCGTCAGCGACGTGGTGCGCCGCTACCTGGAGCGGGCCGACTTCGCGGTGACCCTCGCCGCTGACGGGCCGGCCGGCCTGCGCGCCTTCGCAGCCCAGCGGCCGGACCTGGTGGTACTCGACCTGATGCTGCCGGGCATCTCCGGGCTGGAGGTGTGCCGGCAACTGCGCGCGCAGGTGGGCAACGACGTGCCGATCATCATGCTGACCGCGCTCGGCGAGGAGTCCGACCGGGTACTCGGCCTGCAACTGGGCGCCGACGACTACCTGACCAAGCCGTTCTCGCCGCGCGAACTGGTACTGCGCGTCCAATCCGTACTGCGCCGCGCCGCCCCGCGCCCGCCCGCCGAACCGGCGGTACTCACCGATGGCGACCTGGTGGTGGACGTGGGCCGCCGGGTGGCCCGGCTCGGCGATGCTGAACTGGCGCTGACCATCCGCGAGTTCGACCTGCTGGTCTTCCTGCTACGCCATCCCGGTCGGGCGTTCAAGCGCACCGAACTGCTGGAAGCCGTGTGGGGCTGGACCTTCGGCGACCAGTCAACCGTCACTGTGCACGTCCGGCGGCTGCGCGAGAAGGTCGAGCGGGACCCGGCCCGGCCCACCCGGATCGTCACCGTGTGGGGCGTCGGGTACCGCTACGAGCGGCAGGCGCCGTGAGCTGGCGGGACATCGCCTCGATGGCGGCCATCGCGCTGGTCGCCGCGCTGCTGATCGCGATCCCCGGCGCACTGGTACTGCGCTGGATGCGCGGCTGGTCGATCACGGTTCACATCTGCGCACTGCTGTCGATCACCGTGCTCGCGGTGCTGGCCGGCGTGGTCGGGGTCGCCCAGGCGATGTTCCTCAACAAGCACGACCTGCGGGTACTGCTCATCGTGATCAGCCTCGCCGGCCTGGTCAGCCTCACTATCGGCTGGTGGCTCGGGCGGCGCCTGGCCCGGGACGCGATGTGGGCCGACGAGGCGCGTACCCGCGAACGCCAGGCCGAGGCGAACCGGCGTGACCTGGTCGCCTGGGTGTCGCACGACCTGCGTACCCCGCTCGCCGGGATGCGGGCGATGGCCGAGGCGCTGGAGGACAGCGTGGTCACCGACCCGGAGACGGTGGCCGAATATCACCGCCGGATCCGGGTGGAGACCGACCGGATGGCAGGCCTGGTAGACGACCTGTTCGAACTGTCCCGGATCAACGCCGGGGCGCTGCGCCTCACCCTCGCCAACGTGCCGCTGGGTGACGTGATCTCCGATGCGGTCGCCTCGGCCGGGCCGGTCGCCGCCGCCCGGCACATCCGGCTGGTGGCCGAGGAGAGCGGCTGGCCGGTGGTACACGCCAGCGAGCCGGAGCTGTCCCGGATCGTGGCGAACCTGCTGCGCAACGCGATCCGGTACACACCGGTCGAGGGTACGGTCACGGTCACCGGGGGACAGGACGCCGACGGTGGCTGGTTCGCGGTGAGCGACTCCTGCGGCGGGATCCCGGCGAGCGACCTGGACCGGGTCTTCGACGTGGCATTCCGGGGCGAGGCCGCGCGTACCCCCGTGTCGCCCTCGCCTGTGCTGGAGAAGACCGACGGCGCCGGCGGTGGGCTCGGCCTGGCCATCGTGCGCGGCCTGGTCGAAGCCCAGCGCGGCGCGGTCGCCGTCAGCAACATCGGGGCCGGCTGCCGTTTCGTGGTACGGCTCCCCGCACCCGCCTGATCACAAGCGGCCGGTTCAGCCCAGCACGGCCCGGGGAACCCAGCCGGTTCGGCGCGGCCGGTCGGGGAGCGCGATCCGACCCGTGCACCAGAGCAGGGCCGCCGCCGGGTCACCGCTCGGGGCATCCGGAAACAGTCGATCGAGTACCGAGGTGCACAGGTCTGCCGGCGGCTGCCAGCGCAGCCCGAGACCCTGGGCGATGTCGTACCCGTGGACCACGATCTCGTTCACCCCGAGCGCGGCGAAGCCGCTCGGGTCGGTCGGCCCCCAGTGCCAGGCGCGGGTACCGGGATCGGCGGTACGCAGTGCGTTGCTGAGCAGAGCGGCACAGGCGCTCACCACGACCAGTACATCTCGTGGCGGGGTACCCGCCCGGACGACCAGGTCGTACGGGAGGTAGGCATCCGGCGGCCGTACGGCGAGCTGGCCGGCGTAGGCGAGCAGGTCGTGCGCCACGTGCGTGGCGGTCTGCCAACAGGACCAGGTGAGGGTGCCCGCCGGTACCCCCCAGTCCTGATCGACCGCCGGGTCCAGCGCGGCCCGCAGGTCGGCAACGGCCTGGTCGACCTGCTCCGCTCCTGGGCTCACAGCTCATCCAGCGCGTGTGCGCAGGCGCAGGTCCGCTGCTCGGGCAGGGTGGGTACCACCCGCAGCAGCAGCTCCCGCAGCCGCGCCGTGTTGTCGCCGAACACCCGGAACACCTCCTCCTGGGTCACCCCGTGGTCACCCTCCACCCCCGCGTCCAAGTCGGTGACCAGCGCGATCGCGGTGTAGCAGAGGGCAAGCTCGCGGGCGAGTACGGCCTCCGGGTGGCCGGTCATGTTGATCACGGACCCGCCCATCGCCGTGTACCAGCGCGACTCCGCCCGCGTCGAGAAGCGCGGCCCCTCGACCACCACCATCGTGCCGCCGTCCACGATCGCCACGTCCTCCCGGCTGGCGAGCACCGCGGCCCGCCCGTCCGGGCAGTACGGGTCGGCGAAGTTCACGTGCACCGCGCGGTCGTCGTAGAACGTCTGGATCCGGCCACTGGTGCGGTCGATCAGCTGGTCAGGCAGTACGAACGTGCCGGGACCCAGCTCCGGGCGGAGCCCGCCGACGGCGCACGGTGCCAGGATCTGCCGTACGCCCAGTTCGCGAAGCGCCCACAGATTCGCCCGGTACGGGACTTTGTGCGGCGGGTACCGGTGATCCTTTCCATGCCGTGGCAGGAAAGCGACCGTCCGACCGGCCACCGTCGCGGTCGTGATCAGGTCAGCTGGCTTTCCGAACGGGGTGTCCACATCGTGTTCACGGGCGCCGTCAAGCAAGGCGTAGAGCCCGGATCCACCGATTACCGCCACATCTGCCGCACCACTCACGCCTGGGACACTAACCGCAGACCGGGGAGCAAGCTATGGTGCCAGACATGGCATTGCGCGCGAACATGGTGACCATCGACTGTGCCGATCCGCGCGCGCTCGCCGGGTTCTGGACGCAGGCGCTGGACTACACCGTGGTCGCCGACTTCGGCGGGGGATACCTGCTGCTGCGCGGGGCCAGCGACGACGCCCTGACCCTCGGCCTGCAGCGGGTACCCGAGCCGCGCACCGGCAAGAACCGGGTCCACCTCGACCTGCGCACCGACGACCGGCCCGCCGAACTGGCGCGCCTCACCGACCTCGGCGCGAGCGTCGTCGACGAGCAGCACCTACCCGGCTTCGGCTGGAGCGTGCTGACCGACCCCGAGGGCAACGTCTTCTGCGTCGGTGCGGACGAGTGACGGCACAGGGTGGGGGTACGCAGCCAGAACCACAGACCGGGGGGCGCGAGATGGAGTCGCTGACCGGGCGGTTGCTGGTGGCGACTCCGCAGTTGAAGGACCCGAACTTCGAACGGACCGTGGTACTCCTGGTGGCGCACGAGGAGGGCGGGGCACTCGGGGTCGTACTCAACCGGGCAACCGAGGTACCGGTCGGCGAGGTACTCGAGGGTTGGGGGCCGCTGGCCAGTGAACCGGCCGTGGTGTTCGAGGGCGGACCGGTACAGCCGGAGGCGGCAATCTGCCTGGCCCGTACCCGCGTCGGCGTCACCCGGCTGTCCGGCTTCAACCGGGTGTCGGGAGCCGTGGGTACCGTCGACCTGTCCAGCGACTCGGCCCGCATCGCCGGGTCGGTCGTCGGGGTACGGGTCTTCGCCGGGTACGCCGCCTGGGCACCGGGTCAGCTGGAGGAGGAGATCACCGGCGGCTCCTGGCTGGTCTTCGACGCACTGCCCGGCGACGCCTTCGTCAACCGCCCGGACGACCTCTGGCCACTGGTACTGCGCCGCCAGGGTGGACTCATGGCAGCGGTGGCCAACTACCCCGCCGACCCGGTCCAGAACTGATCGAGCCGGCACCGCCCGGATGTGTCTGCCGCCCGGATGTGACTGGCCACCGGCCGCTGTGTACTATTGCGCGAGTGTCCGGCCCCGGCCGGTACACGGGGCTGTGGCGCAGCTGGTAGCGCACCACACTGGCAGTGTGGGGGTCAGGGGTTCGAGTCCCCTCAGCTCCACTTCGGGCATTATGTAAATAATGTCCGACTCTTGTGCTGCCCGGAACTCGGCCGGCAAGCGCGTGGCCTGCGGATCTGCGCCGTGGAGCGGGGTTCGAGTCCCTTCAGGTCGCCTGGCCGTTCGGCTGATAGCGCGGGCGTGGGTCGGACCTCATGGATGGCATGTGCGGCGGTTCAGGTTGCTGGTAGCACGCCGCGGCGTAGTGGCCGCTGACCGCAGCGCGTACCAGCCTCTTGATCATCGCCGCATCGGACGGCGCCCGAACGGCGCGGCAACGACACAACCCACAGGGAAGTCGCGGCGGTAGCACCGGAGTCGCGGCCCACCATCGCAGATGGCTCGCCCTCCACCATCCGCTTCAAGTAGCCGAAAGTAGTGCGTCAGTCCGGCCAGGTCCACATTCATCGAGCCGTCGCTTACTTGTGCAAAGATGCTTCGCTGGAGCCAGCGACGGAGGCGGACGAAGTTTGGCGTGCACTCTTGGACGACGCGAAGGGCTGGCGGGCAGGGAATCCGGTCTTCAAGGCCGCCTATGAGAACCCGACGCTGCGCTCCCTTTCCCGATGGCCACGCACGGCACGATCAAATTCTTCCGAACCGCGTGGAGCTGGCCAGACACCCCCGCCCACGATCTGCCGTTAGTTGCCTGCGGCGGCCCTGCCTATCACGTCTTTCCGCCGGCTACAAGCGGATCATCGGTCTCGCCGCAACGGAGGAAGAGGCCGCAGAGCTGGTAGTCGAGAACCTGCCGCCCGATCTCCGTACTCCCTGACTCAGTGCACTGATCTGCCGCGAACAAGTACACGCAGTGACGCGCTGCGCGCGTCGAGCCGGCTCGGTGCACACGGATGCGATGGTGACGTCGCCGGTCTGCCAGCCTTACGGCGTCGCGGGGCTACCCGATTGTTGCGGGCGGAGCGCTGCTTCCGACGTGGCGGGTGGGTCGGTTCGGTCCGGGGCGGCGGTTGGTGCGGCTGGTGATGGCCAGCCAGCCCTGTCCGATGAGCAGGATTGCCGTGGCGGCCAGGAGCAGCGCCCGGATCGGCCCTTCTGATGTGATCATGGTGGTCGCACCGCCCAGCCCGATGAGGATCGCGCCGGTTCGAGGGGATTGGTGGCTGCGGAAGAGGCAGATCGCGAGCAGGATGAATCCGAGTACGCCGAGCAGGATCGGGGTGTCTACCGCGGGGATGTTCTCGTTGTACTGTCGGGTGATCTCGATCGCGACCGGCGTGGGACTGTGCTGGACGATCTGCCCGGAGATCACCGAGACCGCGCCGACCGCGCAGATGCCGGCGCATCCGACGACTGTCAACGCCACGGCGACCGAGCCCAGTCGTGGCATCGACGCACGGGCGAGCGTGCCCAGATAAAGGACTGCCGGGATGAGCAGGATCGCGCCGACGATCACCAAGGCGGCCCCGCCGTCGGACCGGGCCGGGTCGTCGGAGATCTGCTGGACATAGCGGCCGACCTTCTCGACACCGCTATCACCCGGCCACGGGACGTTGAGGGTGCGGGCGATGAGGAGCACGAACGGTGCCGCGATGAGGCTGGCGCCGGCGGTCAGGGACATCCGGGGCTGGGTGGTCATGGGTACCTCTTCTCAGTTGGGTGACAGTGCGACGATGCGCTCGCCGGCGGGGGGCGGGCTAGGGAGTGGACCCGGGTATGCGGGGAGGGTTTTCCCTCTCGCCAGGCGTCGCCGCAGCTGCCATGCTCCGGCCATGGTTCGGCGGCGTCTGGTCGAGTCGGCCGGGTGGGCCGGTTGGCTGCTGGCGCCTGCGGCGCTGGTCACCGTCCTGCTGTTCGACCACGCACTGGTCGGCCTCGGTCGCCGTGACCTGACGCAACTCAATGGCGGCGCCGCAATCTTCATCCCCGCGATGATCAGCTCGGTCACAGTGGGCGCCGCACTGATCGCCCGACACGGCCGCAACCCGGTCGGCTGGCTGTTCCTGGTCTTCGGCGACATCCTGGCGTTGGGCGGGATGGCGACCAGTTACGCCGCCTATGGCGGGGTGGCCCGCCCGGGCAGCCTGCCGGCCGCAGTGGTGGTCGGTGAGTTCTCCGACATCAGCTTCATCTGGTGGATCGTGATCGTCGGGCTGGTCCTCCACCTGACGCCGACAGGTCGTGCCGTGTCCGCCAGGTGGCGGTACGCCCTGGTGGCGCTGGTCGGCTGCGGCGCGCTCTGGTTCGCACTCGCGTTGGTGCGCCCGGGCCACATGACCGAACCGCTGCAACAACTGTCCAACCCGTTGGCTGTTTCAGCGCTGAGTGGGCCACTGGCCATCCCGACCCGGGTCGTCGGCTGGCTGACCGGCCTCGGTGTCCTGTCCGGCGGGGCATCGCTGGTGGCGCGGTGGCGTCGATCAGTCGGTGATCAACGGCGGCAGCTGTGGTGGATGATGCTCGCCGCGGGGCTGGTGCCGGTGCTGGTCGCTGCCACGTTCGTCTTCTCCTACGCGAACAACACGGTCGGACTCGATGTCACCGCTGGCGGATTCGTCATCGCGCTGCCGGTCGCCGCAGGCCTGTCAGTGGCGCAGTACCGCCTCTACGACGTTGATCGCATCGTCAGCCGAGCGGTGACCTACCTGGTGATGTCGGTGCTGCTCGCCGCGGCGTACGCGGCCGTGGTCTACACCGCCGGTCGTGCGCTGGGTAGCCTGGCCGGCTCGCGCGGTGCCGCCGTCGCGGCCACTCTCGTGGCGGTGGCGGTGGTCGCGCCGTCCTATCGGTACGTCCAGGAATCGATGGACCGGCGATTCAGCCGCCGCAGGTTCGATGCCCTCAGTGTCATCCGTCGCTTCGTCCGCGATCCCGCTGCCGGTGTCACGGTGCAGGATGCGCTGCGCGAAGCCCTCAAGGACGACACCATCACCGTCGTCTACCGAGTCGCCAGCCGCCAGGCCTGGGTCACCGGCGAAGGGCAGGCCGTGCAGCCGCCCACCGACAGCGTCATCATCCGTGCGACACGGCCGTCCCGTCGCGCGGGTGGCATACACCACGACCGCACCGAACCGGACCTGGTGCGGGCCGTCGCGGCCGAAGCCACCGCCGAACTGGACAACGCCGGCCTGCGGGCGGATCTCGCGCTACGCCTATCGGAGGTACACGAGTCGCGGGCGCGCATCGCCACCTCGCAACTGGCCGAGCGGCAACGGATCGAACGCAACCTGCACGACGGGGCCCAGCAGCGGCTGCTCGCACCTCGCGCTGCAACTACGGGCCGCCAACGTCAACGGTGACATCGCCCAACTGCGTCGGACAGTGCACGACGGGATCGAGGAGATCCAGGCCGCCATCGCCGAACTGCGGGAACTGGCCAACGGCCTGTACCCGAGCGCACTGTCCAGCGGCGGCCTCGCCGGGGCGCTGGACGACCTGGCAACCCGCAGCCCGATCCCCATCACGCTGGCGGTGACCGAAGCAACGCTTCCCGACCGAAGTGGAGACGACCGCCTGGTTCATCGCGTGTGAGGCAATCGCCAACGCGGTCAAACACGGCCACCCCACCACCATCCACGTTGGCGGCCCAGTCACGCTCGTTACGCCTGCACCTCAGCGTCCGCGGACGACGGCCGGGGCGGCGCCGACCCCACCGGTCGCGGCCTGCGTGGCATTGCCGACCGCGCCGAGGCACTCGGTGGTCGCCTCCTCGTGGACAGCGGCTACGCCGGGCGGCACCCGGATCCATGCGGAGTTGCCTTGCGCGTGATCGTCGCGGACGACTCGGTGCTCCTTCGGGAGGGCCTGGCGCGCCTCCTCGCGGAGGCCCGGCATCGAGGTCACCGCGATGGTCGGCGACGCGGAGGCGCTGCTAGCGGGCAGTCGAAGATGACCCGCCAGACGCTGCAGTTGTCGACATTCGGATGCCGCCGACATTCACCCACGAAGGCGCGCAGGCCGCCATTCTGCTGCGTGCGCGCTGGCCCCGACTGGGTATTCTCCTGCTGTCTCAGTCGATGGAAACCCGGTATGCCGCAACTCTTGCCCGCACCCATCCCGAAGGTTTCGGATATCTCCTCAAAGACCGAGTCGCGGGCGTCACTACGCTTGTCGACGCGCTGCGTACCGTCATCGGTGGCGGCACCGTCCTGGATCCGACTGTTGTCAGCTACCTGCTCGGCCACGCCAGTACCCGTAGCCGTTACCTCGCCCTCACCGAGCGCGAACGCGAGGTCGTCGCGCTGATGGCCCAGGGCCGCTCCAACGCCGCGATCGCCCGCCAACTGTTCCTGACCCCCAAGACAATCGAGGGTCACATCGCGAGCATCTTCACCAAACTCGACCTACGCAGCGAACCGGACGACAACCGCCGGGTACTGGCAGTCCTGGGATGGCTCGAGTCCAAGCTGATGCCGACATCCCGCGAGAGCCTATCGGCCGTGCCCAGCGGCCGGTAGAAGATCACGGCCCGCAACCGCCGCGCCTGCCGATCCATACGGCCTCAGCCGCGGACATCAACGCGTCCGCGAACGTCTTCGCCAGGGACCGGAGAAGATCCGGACTGGCAGTCTCGGCCTGCTGCAGCAGGAACTGCGTAGGTCGTACTCATGGGTACAGTGATCGCGTTGCTCTCGTTTGATCTTGACTTAGCCGTCTTAAAGGATCTACGCGGTGACCGTCTTCTACTTCACGACACGCCCACTACCAGGCCCGCCGTACACCACCCCCGTGGACGCGACCCGGCCTGCTGGCCATGGAGATGTTCGCGGGCGGCTGGAGAGCAGACTCCGCCGCCCGTTACTACGACGGCGAGCCAGTGAGCGGGCTAGACCAACCATCCGCTCATGCCGCGATGAGTGCGTGCTCGGCCCGGCCCGGCCGCCGAAGTGGAGGGCTGCCTCGGAACCGCGCGTGACCGTGATCGTTGATGGGGTGTGGTCTTGCCTGCTGGGTCGTTGTCGTGACCGACCCCAATCCGCTGCGTCGTGGTCGGCCACGGCTTCCGAGATTCGTCATGGGGGAGCCAGAACTCGTTCCGATCAGCCAGGAGCAGCACAAGCAGGCCGTCACAGCTCTGGCCGGCATGATCGTGGACCACTGGTGCCGCCACGATGACAGTCACCTTCCACCAGCCCCCACCGATCCCGACATTCTGGCGTCGAAGCCGCTGAGTTGGTCGGACGGCCTGGGCCTCAACCCGTCCGACGGCGATCTCCCGCCAGCGGAAGAGTGAAAGTGCAGGCAGGGACGGTGGTGTGGGAGTTCTTATACTGAGACCTCAGCTCCACCCTAGGTCTACGCTCGCGAACTCCTCCCTCTCCCTGGCTGTTTGCCAGGGAGAGGGTTGTGAGCAGGGGTTTCCTGCACTGGTGAACGGCACTCGGAAGACGGGTGTGGCGGTTCCGGGGATGTCGAGGCGTACTTCTTCGATGAGTGCGTCGCACATGGCTTTGCGTTCGGGCACACTGCCGTCGTTGATGATCTCGTTGACCTGGTCTCGGGTGGCGGCGAGTACGGCGGGGTCGGGTTCTTGTGGCCGGGTGGCGATGAGGGCGTTGAGTTCGTCGCGACGGTTACGCATGGCGGTGAGTTCGGCGGTGAGTTGTTGACCCGGATCGACACCGCCTCTTGGTTGATCTTGTTCTGTTCGAAGCTGGTGAGGTACGTGTCGATGGTCGGTTCGCGCTCGTTGATGCGGGTGTTGATCGTGGCGAGTTCGGTGAGGTAGCTGTCGAGCTGGGCGCGGTAGTCCGTTTGGGCTTGGGCGATGGCGTCGCTGATGATGTACGTGCGGTGGGTGTAGAACTCGCGGATGGCGTGGAGTACGAGGTCGTCGAGCCGGTAGGCGTCGATCCGGGGCGCGGGGCACTTATCGACTCCGTATGTCGCTGGGTGTCATGAGGCGGGTGGCTTCCGCGCCACGACGGTCTTGCGTTCACATCAACCCAAGGCCCCCGCCGCCACCAACACGCAGCGATCATGGACGCGAGGAAACCAACGGTGACCAACAGCCACCAACGGTGTACGTCGACCAGGTTGGTGGACTGGCCGCTCTGTCCGGGCGCGGCATCCAACCCACTGCGGCGCAGTGAATCCGTCGGCGAGCTTGTCTGGGCCCTGTCGTTCTGGCCGGGGCCGTGGGTTGTCGCCGTCGATAATGCCGCCCGGAAGGGGGAACATACGGATACGCTCGCCGCATGGTGCCCTTGTCCACAGCGGTCGATGCAATCGCGCACGAGACCGGATTCGCCGGGGTCGTGTCGGTTGACCGCGGTGGCGAGATCGAATTCGTGAAGGCATACGGGCTGGCCAATCGCAGCCAGAAGTTGGCCAATGCGGTTGACACCCGCTTTGCCATTGCCAGCGGCGCCAAGGGTTTGACGGCGCTCACCGTGGTCAGCCTGATCGAGCAGGATGTCCTGCGCCTGTCGACGACTGTCCGTTCCGTCCTGGGCCAAGACCTTCCGCTCATCGACGACGCGGTTACGGTGGAACAGTTGCTGGCACACCGATCGGGCATCGGCGACTACTTCGACGAAGACGCCGGTCATGAGATCACCGACTATGTGATGACCGTGCCGGTGCATGAGCTGGCGTCCACTGAGCAGTACCTGGCCGTGCTCGACGGGCATCCCACCAAGTTCGCACCCGACGAGCGGTTCTCCTACTGCAACGGCGGCTACGTCGTGCTCGCGTTGATCGCTGAGCGGGTGAGCGGCCGACCCTTCCACGATCTTGTACGGGAGCGGGTGTGTGCCCCGGCCGGCATGCCCGGCACCGAGTACCTGCGCTCCGATGAGCTTCCGGCACGTGTCGCCTACGGCTATCTGCCTATCGAGGGCGTGTCGCGGACCAACGTGTTCCATCTGCCGGTGCGAGGCAGCGGCGACGGGGGGATCTACTCCACCGTCGGCGACCTGGGCGCATTCTGGCCCGCCATGATGTCCGGGAAGATCGTGTCGTCGGACTGGGTGGCTGCGATGGTGCGGCCGCGCAGCGACGTACCATCGCAGTCCAGGCGCTACGGCCTCGGCTTCTGGCTGCACCGGTCAAGCGATGTCGTGATGCTGGAGGGGTGTGACGCCGGCGTCTCGTTCCGTAGCGCACACGATCCAGATTCGAAGATCACCTATACCGTAGTCTCGAATACCTCCGATGGCGCGTGGCCGGTCGCCCGGTACCTTGCCGAACGCCTGTCGCCCTGAGCCCGGTGCGGCGTTGCGACCGCGCGGGGATTGCCCGCACGCAGTCATGCCGGGCGGCGGCAGTGCCGTCGAGCTGCATCGTCCTGTGCGTCGGGCCGCCCGCCGGTTTCCCGCTGTACGGCTCGCCCGCGGCGATCTGGCCGGGCACGGGCTCGGCCGGGCGGGTCGGACCTCATGGATGGCATGCGCGGCGGTTCAGGTTTGCTGGTAGCAGCCGCGGCGTAGTGGGCCGAGCACGAGCAGGCCGTGACGGCCTTGGCTAGCATGATCGTCGACTGCTGGCGCCGTCACGATGACCGCCATCCGCAGGCAGTCCCGACCGATCACGACGCAACTGCGGCGATCGGTCCGAGCTGGCCGGAAGGCGTCGGCGTTAACCCACTCGACGACCATCCCCCGCCAGTGGAAGAGTAAAGGTGCAGGCAGAGACGGTGGTGTGAGAGTTCTTATGGTGGGACCTCAGCTCCACCCGAAACAAACGCCCTGGTCGGGAGCATGTTTCCCGAACCAGGGCGTTCGTCGTTTCGGTCGAAATCACAGCCTGCGTGCCAGATCCAGTTTTCAGGCGCCCTGACAGACGAGCGCCCTCACCGGCTGTCATTGGACTGGGGACGTCATTTCGGCGAGTACCAGGTCGACCGCCCTGGACGCTGACTCGTCATCGAACACACCTCCGAAGGAGTCGTAGGCGTACCGGTCCCGGCGTTCCCTGCCGATCGCCCCGCCGTCGGACGCCGATGGGTGCCCGGCGGTGACCTGCTGTACCGCCGCGGCGAAGGCATCGACGGCGAACGCCGTCTCCTCCGCGCCGAACGCATAGTTGATCATTTGGGTACCGCCGCCTTCCAGATAGAGGCCTCGGCGGAAGGCCTCCGCGGCTACCTGTGCGCCGATGTCGTCGCTGGCGAAAACGATTTTGAACATCAAGGGATGACCGCCGATCCAGGCCGGCAATCCCGCGTCAGCGGCGGCGTCGGCAAACCCCCGCTGCAGTCGCTCTCCGTTCGCCTGGCACCGCTCGTGCACGGGCTCCTCATCGATGACGGCAAGTGTCGCGATGGCAGCCGCCATCGACAGGGTCTCCCGGTTGTACGTGCCGGCAAGTCGTGCCCGGTCGAAGCAGTCGACTATGTCACGCTGGCCAAGTACCGCGGAGATCGAATGACCGTTGCCCAAGCACTTGCTGAGTACCAGCAGGTCAGCATCGACCCCGCCGGTGCCGTGGACGCCGGCGGGGCCGAACCGCAGGCCGGACATCACCTCGTCAAGAATGAAGAGCACCTGGTGCTCGCGGCACGCACGGGACATCGCCGCGAAGTGGCTTGTCGGATACCAACTCACTTCTGGCGTCACGATGACTCCCGCTACGCGGTCTGCCAGTGCGGCGAGCAGCTGGCGCAACGCGGTGATGCTGTAGCCGAAGTGGATGACCATGGTTCGTGGATCGAACCCGATGTCCTTGAAGTCGAGATGCCAGTCGTGCCAGCCGTGATAGCCGCTGGACAGGATGATCGGGCGCCCTGTTGCGGCTCTCGCGAGTCGGATCGCGGCGGTGGTTCCTTCGGAGCCTGTCCGGAAGAAGATCGCCTTGTCGGCTACCGGAAAGCGTGAGCACAGTTGCTCGGCCAGGTCGATACGCAGTGTGGACAGTGTGGTGGGAAACATCGCGCCGGCGCCGGTGAGCTGATCGGTGACTGCGGCGACCACGGCGGGGTGCCGGTGGCCGAGCAGGACGGTTCCGTTGGCGGAGGTCAGGTCGAGTATCCGGTTGCCGTCGACGTCATCGACCCATGCCCCTTGAGCGGATCGCGCTACGAACGGCGGCTTGGCCTCGATGTCGTACCTTTCCGCTGCCGTGAACCGACGTGCCCGAGTGAGTTGCAGCTGATTTCCGGTTTGGTTCTCCAGTGCCATGGAGTGCTCCTTGTGCGGTTGGGTCAGGTGAGTGCGTCGGCCAGGTTCCGGGCGATGCGCAGCGCATTGGCCTGAATGGTGAACGTGGGATTGACGGCGCCGGGGAACGGCATGAGGCCGCCGTCGGCGACGTACAGATTGTTCTGGTCGTGAACTCGTCCGTCGGGGGCGCAGACGGTCGAGTGCGGATCGGTGCCAAATCGCAGGGTGCCGTGGAGGTGAGCGCGTCCGAGTGTGAAGTCGAGGGGTTCGACCGTGGTGTTTCGAGTCCCGGCCAGCCGCAGCAGCTCGGTGGCCTGTCCGGTCAGGTTCGTCAGGCGTCGGCGGTCCGTCTCGTGGATGCGGTAGTCAAGAACGACCCGGGCCATTCCGTGCGCATCCCTGTGCTTACTTAGTCGGACCCGATTGCGCCAGCGTGGTTGGTCCGCAACCAAACATTCGAGGCGGATCGTCGGGTGCGTTGGTGCCGTGGCGGGCGCGGCGTGGTTGGCCTCGATGATCAGGCCGCCCATGCCGGAGGGCGATGAGGGATCGAGGTAGTAGTCGGTGAACGAGATGCTGGAGTATCGGCCGCTGTGAGTGCGTCGGGGACCGTCGAGGACCCCGGAGACGTACTGGCAGGCCCGCAGGCAGAGGCCACGTCCGACCATGTCTGTACGGTTGCCCAGGCCGGCTGGCGAGTGTTTTGAGGTGGAGCGGAGCAGGAGGGCGGCGCTCTGTACCGCGTTCGCAGCGAGGATGAAGGTTCGGGCCCGAATCCAGCTCCGAGCGTTCGTCTTCATGTCCATGATCTCCAACGGGCCGACGTTGCCCGTTGTCGACTCAGCCAACCGCACTGCCTTGGTACCGCACATCAGGGTGACGAGTTGGTCATGGAACAGGGGAGCCAAGACCCGTTCGAACACGTCTGCTTTCGCCCCGACCGGGCATGAGTGACCGCTACACGGCCCGAGGTCGGCGCATCTGGTGCCGTTGCCGGCGCTGTTGATCGCGAGCGGTGTCGGGAAGGGGTGCAATCCCGCACTGGAGCCGGCCTTGGCCAACAGTTCGCCGGATTCGGAGTAGGGATGGGCCGGCATGAGGGGATCAGGGCCGGCGGGTTCGTTCGGATCCAGGTGCGGGGTTCGGGCGATGGGCAACATGCGTTCGATCTCGTCGTAGTAGGGCCGCAGCACCGGATATTCGAATGGCCACTTGGGATCGAGGGCGTCGGTGACGGTGAAGGAACCGGCATTGAAGTCGACGGTTCTGAGCCGAAACGCGATTCCGCCGTAGAATCGGGTCCCGCCGCCGACGACGCAGGCGGTCCACGCCAGGCCATCAGCTGTCCAGGAACCGTCAGGTCTTCTGGCATATGCCGCTTCACCTGTTGGTATCGAGCCGCTGAGCAGTGCGCCCCGTGGCGCCAGCTCGCCTTGTTCCACGAGCACGACGCTCAGTCCTCGGCGCGCTATTTCTGCCGCGCAGATGGCGCCGCTGGCACCGGTGCCGATGATGCAGACGTCGAAACTGCGATGAAGTGGCATTGTCGTTTCCCCCATGAGGTGGCGCGTGTGCGAGATGACGCCTTGACAACGACCGACGGTTGCAGGTGCTCAGTCGCCGGTCCGATGGTCAGCTGGCGGCACGCTGAGGTCGGTGATCCGTTGGAGCCTCACCAGCGGCGAGAGGAAGATCCACAGGGATGCGCACGAGGCGACCGCGGCGGTGGCGACGAGCGCTGTTGGCAGGCCGAGATGCTGGCCGAGGTATCCGCCGAGGAGGGCGCCGCCGGGCACCGCGCCCCAGACCACGGATCGGATCGTCGCGATGCTGCGGCCCCGCAGGTGTTCGGGGGTCAGTACATACCGCAGAGGCACCTGCACGACGTTGTACATCTGCTGGCCGAACCAGGCGACCGCGTACGACGCGGAGACGAGTGCGATGGTGAACGACCCGGGTGACCCGATCAGCGGTGCCGTGGCGGCACCGAGCCCGCTGACGGCCAGTGACCACGCCATGGTGCGTCCGGCTCCGAACCGTCGAGCGACGG
The DNA here is from genome assembly GCA_963850915.1 of uncultured Actinomycetota bacterium. GTDB lineage: Bacteria > Actinomycetota > Actinomycetes > Mycobacteriales > Micromonosporaceae > CAVTWH01. The sequence continues at coordinate 1,960 of CAWKND010000010.1, read as the reverse complement.
TGCCGGCGAGGACCGCTCCGACCAGGCCGCCGGCGGCACCGATGCCGAAGACGACGCCCAGCAGCCAGGGGCTGACGTGGAGGTCGCGAACGAGATAGAGAAGGAACAGGGTGGAGAATCCGCTGAAGCAGGAAATGTATGTCGCCGTGCATAGTGTGACTGTCCGCAGCGCGGGTTGCCCGAAGACTACGCGTAGCCCTTGTCCGACCTGCGTCCAGATTTTCGGTCGGATCCCGTGATGCGGTGTTCTCGGTGGATCGGGTCGGATGAGCAGCACCGACCCCGCGGCGATCAGATAGGTGATGGTGTCGAAGAGCACGGCGATCGGCGCGGTGACGACCTGGATCAGCCAGCCGCCGAGTACCGGTCCCGCCAACTGTGCCGAGGACTGGGTCGTCTCCACCATGCCTTGGGCCCCGACAAGGTGGTGCGGATCGACGAGGGCCGGCACGAACGAGAGATAGGCGATGTCGAAGAGCACGGCGAGTGTTCCGGCGGTGAAGGTGACGGCGTAGAGCGTCGTCATGTTCAACCAGTCGCCGGCCGCGGCGAGCGGGATGACACCTAAGGTGGCCGCCAGGGCAATGTTGACGAATATGAGGATGGTGCGTTGCGAGAGCCGGTCGACCCAGACCCCGATGAATAGTCCGAATATCAGATAGGGCACTCGATTGAGTGCGGCGAGAATTCCCATCTGGACCGGCCCTGCATGCAGGACGGCCGCAGCGGTCAAGGGCAGCGCCACGATGGTGACCTGTGACCCGAGGTACGACACGCTCTGTCCGGACCACAAGCTGACGAAATCTCGGTTTCGCCACACTGACCGCTCGGCTGGATGCGTGATGGTGGATATGACCTTCGTTTGTCGGCGCATGTTCCGTCGTCGCTAGGCCGCCGTGGTGATGTCGTCGTCCGGCTGATGCAGATCGTAGCCGAGACGCTGTAGTTGCCGGCCGGCAATGGTTTCGAATTCGGCGATTTGTTCTGCTGACAGGTCCTTACGGAAGCGGCCGACTTGAGCGTCGGACAGCGGGCGTGCCGCTGCTTCGGCGGCGGGGTGCCCCCACGGTGCATCAAACAGGGTGTGCGGGATCTTCCAGTGTTCGAGTACGCTGTCGGACCACGGTAGTTCGAGAAAATCGACGATTCGCCGCAGCGAACGTTCGGGCGCTGTGACGACATCCTCGTAGCGAACTTCAAGGTAGCGACCGGCTGGAGCGACCGTTGGTGGGCGCTGCACGACGCTGACCCACCCACGAGCGGCCTCTGCGGCGCTGGTGAAGCCCCACGGCACAGTTACCAGGTGGGAGGCTGCCAGGTCGCGGCCGTCTCTGACGATGTGCACGAAATGTGCTGACGGCCAGTACTCGGCGAATTCGTCGATCCGGTTAATCTTGCGTTGGAGCTTGATCCCCCATCGGCGCACGCCGTCATGTGCCAGTCGATGGCTCCCGATGGCGTCCACCAGTTGACAACGATCGGCAAAGTCCGTGAGCGTCGTCCCGGTCTCTTTCATGGTGGCGTCGACCAGATCCTGAAGCACCGGGAAGTCAATGCCAAATCGTTGGCACTGTTTTGCGAAATGGGCGCCGTGGTACCAGTACGGGTCCGCCGTGTCTGTTCCCGGTCCTAGTACACGCGGATCTCCGTCGAGTATCAGACGGCATGCCTCAATAATGTTGGGGCCAAGATTCGGCGGCTCAAGGAAATCCAGTTCCGGTCCAACCGCAAGATCAGGATGTGAGTCAAGTAGGACACTGAGCAGAGTGGTTCCTGACCTGTTTTCTCCGCCCAGCAGGACGGGAGAAGACGTCGAGATACTGGTTTTCATGTGATCCCCGTTCGGTGATGATGGCGCACTTGAGCGCGGCCCATGCCGCCAGTCTTGCCGCAGCGTCAGGGCGTCATTCCCGAGACCATGATGGACGCACGCATCGGTCGGAATCAATGGAAATTCGAC
>CAWKND010000009.1:0-64884 GCA_963850915.1 uncultured Actinomycetota bacterium | reverse complement strand
GGCGGTGTGGATGCCGAAAATGCGTCCGCGCAGGTCAAGCGGCGTGTTTGTATTCGTGGAGCAGTCCGCCAAGGTGATCGTGTCGGCGGATGCTGAGGTGCGTCAGCGTGTCGGGGTTGCTGATCGGTGGAGGTAGCGGCCGTAACGGGCGGGCGTTGTTGATGCCGCGGTGTGGTCGATGTTCGTTGTAGTGCCGCTCGTACTGGTGTAGCCCGTGCAGTAGGTGTGGCTGGTTCCAGATCAGGGTGCGGTCGAGCAGTTCGTGGCGGCAGGTTTGGATCCAGCGTTCCATGATCGAGTTCATCCGGGGCACCCGTACGCCGGTGAGGAGGGTCTGGATGCCGGTGTCGGCGAGGATGGTGTCGAACAGCGGGGGATATTTGCCGTCCCGGTCGCGGATCAGGAACCGGGCGTGGCAGCTGGCATCCTGCAGATCCATTGCGAGGTTCCGGACGGCTTGGGTGACCCAGGCGGCGGTTGGATGCGGCGTAGCGCCGAGGACGCGGACTCGGCGTGTGGCGTGCTCGATCACGGCCAGGACGTACATGCGGGCACCGGTGAGCGTCACCGTCTCCATGAAGTCTGCCGCGAGAATGACCTCGGCCGGGGAGCCAAGGAAGGCCGCCCAGCCAGTAGAGGTTCGGTCGGGTGCCGGGTCGACCCCGGCATCCTTGAGGATTTCCCAGACGGTGGATGCGGCCACCTTGACGCCGAGGACGAGGAGTTCGCCGTGGATGCGGCGGTATCCCCAAGAGTTATTCTCCCGGGCCAACCGTAGGACCAGGGTGCGTACGGACCGGACGGTGCGTGGTCGGCCGACCCTCTTTGGGCGGGAGATGCGGGCGTGATGGGCGGCGATGAGGTCGCGGTGCCAGCGCAGTACGGTCTCGGGGCATACCAGCAGCCGTATCTGGTGGAGCACCGTGCGGGGTAGTCGGGTCAGCAGCGCGGCCAGGAGGGCGCGGTCCGCGGTGGTGAAGCGGATTCGTCGGCCGTTCAGCTGTCGCTCGAGGATCGTGATCTGGTGGCGGAGGGCAAGGATCTCGACATCCTTGGCCCGGTCGCTGGTCGTAAGGAGCCGCAGCATCGTCAGCGCGTTGGTCACGCCGAGGTAAGCCAATCGAAGCAGCACGATTCGGCATCTTGGCCCAACAACCGTCCACGACACCACCTACCGATGGGCGTGCTTTCCAGGCCATGATCGCGGCGCCATGGTGCCAACCAGCGGTGACCAGGGCGGACGTCATTCTCGGCATTCGCAGAGTCGGAGGCCGCCGCCGCTGTAGATCTTGGTTTGTCGGCGGGGTGTGCGGTACGGAGTACGGCGAGCAGATTGCCGAGCGTGTTGACGATGTTGGTGAAGAGTGCCCAGATCGGCGTCCACGTGGCTCCTGTGGTCGACGCTGGGTAAGCGACGCCGATCATGGACACTCTTCCAATATTGATCAACATCGCACCGCCACCAGCACCGTTTGGGTGGTGCTGTGAGTCAGAGCCGCAGCTGGGTCCAGTCCAGCACATGGTCGGCAAGGGCGGACACGGAGGCCAGCAGTCCCAACCGGGCCTGGCGCAGTTGTGTGTCCTCTGCCATGACCAGTACCTGGTCGAAGAAGGCGCCGATCGGCTCGATGATGTGGGCTGCGCCTGCGGCGAGCTGGTCGAGGTCGGGGCGGGCGGGCAGCTGGGCCCGTACGAGGCCGAGTGCTTCGTGCAGGCGCAGCTCCTCCGGCTCGATGAGCACCTCGACGCGGTAGTCGGTCGGGGTGTTGGGGGGCAGGATGCGGCGAGCCCGTTGGAAGGCCTCTGCCAGCTTGCGGAACGACTCCTCGTCTGCCAGTCGGTCGAGCTGGGTGAGCAGCTGGTCCACTGCGTACGGCCGGTCTGCGTGCAGCAGCGCTGCCCGTACCCGGTCGACGGGACGGCCCTCCTCGGTGAGTACCTGTTCGAGGCGGCGGGCCAGGAATTCCCGGATGTCCTCGAGCGTGTCGGGCGCAACGGGTACTGGCAGGAGTTTGGCGGCTGCCGCCGCGGCGGCCGGTAGTGACACGTGGGCCAGTCGTGGTTGGCTGCGGTGGACGGCGATCAGTCCGAGCGCGGCGCGCCGGATCGCGAACGGGTCGCTGCTGCCGGTGGGCAGGCCGACTGTTGCCGTCAGTCCGGTCAGCAGGTCCAGGCGGTCCGCTAGGGACAGGAGTGCGCCGGGGAGGCTCACCGGCAGTTGGTCTCCGGCGCTGCGGGGCAGTTCGGCTTCGAAGAGCGCGGTGGCCACGGTCTGCGGTTCACCGGCGTGCAGCGCGTAGTCACGGGCCATCACCCCGGCGAGGCTGGTCATCTCTGTGACCAGCTGCGACCCGAGGTCGAACTTCACCAGTCCGGCTGCCCGGTCGAGGATGGCTTGCTCGTCCGTGTCGAGCTCGACGTCGGTGGCGATCTCGGCGGAGAGTACGGCGATGCGTGCGACCCGGTCGGCGATGGAGCCGAGCTTGTCGGTGAAGGTGAGCCGTTTCAGGCGGCTTTGCATGTCTGCGATGCTGGCAGCCCTGTCGGCGGTGTAGAAGAACGCCGCGTCCTCGTAGCGGGCTCGCAGCACCGCCTCGTTGCCGGCGCGGACCAGGTCGACGTCGATCTCGCCGTTGGCGATCACGACGAAGTGCGCCGACAACACCCCTTGGTGGTCGCGGACCGGCAGGTACCGCTGGTGCTTGCGCATGACAGTGGTGAGGACGGCGTCGGGCAGTTCCAGGTAGCGTTCGGCGAACGTACCGAGGAGCGGCGTCGGCTGCTCCACCAGATCGACCACCTGTGTCACCAGGGCGGACTCCGCGACCAGGTCAACGGTGCCGCCTACCTTCGCCGCCAAGCTGGTTGCCTCGGATTCGATGATCTCTCGGCGTGCCTGCGGGGAGAGCACGATTCCGGAGTCGTTGAGAACCGTCCGGTAGTCGTCGGCGGAGGCCACTACGACGACCGGGGTCGTGGCGGTGCGCTGGATCCGGGTCTCCCGCCCGGCAGCCAAGGTGGAGACTTCCACTGGAATGACCGCGTCGCCCCAGAGCGCCAGCAGCCACCGGATCGGTCGGGTGAACGAGAGTGCGGGGTCGCGCCATCGCATGTTCTTCGAGGAGCGTAGTCCGGTGACCACGCCGTGGAGGACTTCAGCGAGCACCTGCAGCGCCGGCCGGCCGGCCTCGTGTACGGTCGCGGCCAGGTGCCGGACCCCGTTGACCTCGATTTCAGTCAGTTCCGCCAGGTCGAGCCCCTGTGATCTGGCGAAGCCGGTCGCGGCCGGAGTGTGCGAACCGTCCGGCTTGCGTGCGGCGCTCACCTTGGGGCCGCGGACGATGCGGACCTGGTCCTCTTCACGCGCCGCGACCTCGTCGACAAAGGCGACCAGGCGGCGGGGAGTCACGGCCACCTGGACAGCGCCGTGGGCGAGTCGGGTGCCGGCCAGGCGATCGGTGAGCAGCCGGGTCATCTGTTCGCTGGCCAGCCGCGCCTCGGCCGGTGGCATCTCCTCGGTACCGATCTCGAAGACGAGCTGGCGTGCCGCGTCGTCCGTCGGGCTCGGCGACTCGGCGGCCGCGCGGCCCGGCTGTGGCTTATCGGCCACGCCGAGCGGGTAGCCTGCCTGCTTGCGTTCGTCAGCCCAGAGCCGTGCGACCTCGCCGGCGAGCCGCCGCATCCGGGCGAACTCGGCAGCCCGCTCCGCGGTCGACACCGCTCCCCGGGAGTCCAGCACATTGAACGCCTGCGAGCACTTCAGCACGTAGGTGTGGGCGGGTACGGCCAGGCCGGCGTCCACCATCCGTTGCGCCTCCGCGGCGTAGAGGTCCAGTAGCTGGCGCTGGGCGGCCACGTCGGCTTCGTCGAGGTAGTACCGGGACATCTGGTACTCGGCCGTGCCGAACACTTCGCCGTAGCGCACGCCCGGGGCGTACTCGATGTCCTTGAAGTGTGTGACGCCCTGCAGCGCCATCATGATTCGTTCCATGCCGTAGGTGATCTCGACCGACGGCGGGTCCAGGCTCACGCCGCCGGCCTGCTGGAAGTAGGTGAACTGGGTGATCTCCAGGCCGTCGAGCCAGACCTCCCAGCCCAGCCCCCAGGCGCCGAGCGCGGGGGAGGCCCAGTTGTCCTCGACGAACCGCACGTCGTGGCGGGACACGTCGACCCCGAGGGCGGTGAGGCTGCCCAGGTAGAGTTCCTGGGCGTCGCCTGGCTCCGGCTTGAGGATGACCTGGAACTGGGTGTGGGTCTGGATCCGGTTGGGGTTCTCGCCGTAGCGGGAGTCGTCCGGGCGGACGGACGGTTCGACGTAGGCCACGCGCCATGGCTCCGGGCCGAGGACGCGCAGGAACGTGGCGGGGTTGAGGGTGCCGGCGCCGACCTCGGTGTTCATCGGCTGCACGGTCAGTGTGCCGTTGGCCGTCCAGTAGGCCGACAAGCGAGTCAGAGCGTCCTGCATGGTCAACACGCGTGGTACCCCCAAGATCCAGGATTACGAACCTGCCGGACATTGTAGGTGTCGGCGTTGACGCTGCTCGTCGGCTGTCGCCCCGAGGCGATCCGCCTATCGGGATCCCGGTCAGTGAGCCGGGGTGCCGTGGCCAAGGATGGTGGTCGAGGGATCTGCCCGTCGGATGGCACCCGCGCGACCACGGTGGCCTACTGGGATTCGGTGGCCCGCGCAGCCCGAATTCGGACTACTCCCCGGTCGCGTGCGTTGCGGGCGGATCATCGACGTCGATATGCTGCCCGGATCTTGAGGATCGATCTGTGCCGACTAGTGCTGCGCGGCCGGGCGCCGACAATTGATCGTGCCCGTGGCGCGGCCGACTTGTAGACAGGTGACGCCATGGCGGACGAACCGATCGCCCCGACGGAGCAGGACCAACCGGTCACCGACCCCGGGCGGCTACCCGCCTGGAACCGGCAGCGCAGCAGCCCGATGCCCTACCGCCGGTACCGGCCGGCGGAGCAGCGTGTTCGCATCCCGCGGCCGACCGGGCGGCGTTGGCCCGACGTGACCCTCACCGCCGCCCCGCTGTGGGCCTCCGTCGACCTGCGTGACGGCAACCAGGCACTACCTGAGCCGATGGATCCAGATCGCAAGAAGCTCCTGTTCGACCTGCTGGTCGGTATCGGCATCAAGGAGATCGAGGTCGGCTACCCGTCGGCCAGCAAGGCCGATTTCGACTTCGTGCGGGGGCTGGCCACCGGGGACGCGGTACCGGACGATGTACTGCCCGTGGTGTTCACCCCGGCCCGGCAGGAGCTCATCGAGCGCACCTTCGAGTCGATCGCCGGTCACCGGCGGGCAGTGGTCCACCTGTGCGCGGCCACCGCGCCGGTCTGGCGTGAGGTGGTCTTCCGCGCTGACCGCCACGGCGTCCGGCGCATGATCCTCGACGCCGCCCGCGACGTGCTCGACGGAGCGCGCCGCCTCCAGCCCGGGACCGACGTGCGATTCCAGTTCTCACCGGAGGTCTTCAACCTCACCGAACCCGACTACGTTCTGGAGATCTGCGCCGAACTCGTCGAACTGTGGGAGGCCACGCCGCAGCGCCCGGTCACCCTCAACCTTCCGACCACGGTGGAGACCACCACGCCCAACCGGTTCGCCGATCAGATCGAGTACATGCACCGGGAATTGTCGCGGCGGGACAGCGTGATCCTGTCCATCCACCCGCACAACGACCGGGGCACCGCTGTCGCCTCCGCCGAGCTTGCCCTGCTGGCAGGCGCCGACCGGGTGGAGGGCTGCTTGTTCGGAAACGGTGAACGCACCGGCAATGTCGACCTGGTGACCCTTGCGCTCAACCTGCTCGTCGAAGGCGTCGACCCGATGCTCGACCTCTCCGACATCGATGGGCTTCGCCGCACCGTCGAGTTCTGCAACCAACTGCCCGTACCCGTTCGCCACCCGTACGCCGGCGACCTTGTGTACTCGGCGTTTTCCGGGACGCACCAGGACGCGATCGACAAGGGACTGGCCCACCACGCGGCCCGCGCGGCCGGACTCGGCCAGTCCGACCGGCAGGCCCCGTGGGAGGTGCCCTACCTGCCGATCGACCCCGCTGACGTGGGGCGCGACTACACCGCGGTGATCCGGATCAACAGCCAGTCCGGCAAGGGTGGCGTCGGGCATGTGCTGGCCAGCCAATTCGGGCTGCTGCTGCCCAGGCCGATGCATATCGAGTTCGCCCGGATGGTCCAGCAGGTCACCGACGCGACCGGCCGGGAGGTGGCCCCCGACGCCCTGTGGGAACTGCTCTGCGCGCACTACCGCGACCATGGCCGGCCGGTCACTCTCACCGACTGGAAGACACGCTCCGATACCGACGCCGGCTGGGAGTTCGCCGGTACCGTCCACACACCAGCTGGAGCCCTCCACCGGACGGGGGCCGGCCCGGGCCCGGCGCAGGCCTGTAGCGCCGCCCTACGCGGCGCAGGCCTCACCGCCACCCTGCTCGACAGCGGCACACAACTGGTGGTGCCTTCGACCGGTGCGGCGGGCACCGGCCCGGCCCGGACCTTGGGCTACGCCCACTGTGCGGATGGGCCGCTCAACGCCTGGGGGATCGGCATCGATCCGGTACCCGAGGTAGCCGCCGTCCTGGCAGTGCTCAGCGCGGTGAATCGGCTGGCCGCGAGGTGACGCAGTGCTGCGTCGAAGCCGCGTCGTGCGGAAAGAAGTTCGGCAGTCGGATCTCGTCCACATAGTGTCGGGCGAACGTGGCCGTGGTGGAGGCCGCGGTCGGCGCCATCAGACTGCGCCAGCACGCTGGCACGGTACGACCGGCGGCCCGCTCACGCGCCTCGTGCCGGACGAACGAGGCCGCCGCGAAGTGGTGGTCCACAATCGTCACGCCGTCCTCGTCGAAGGAGTGCAGTACGGCGGTCACCAGCTCCAGCAGTGCCCGGTCCCGCCACAGTCCGCGGGAGCTACGCCGGTCGAGCCCCATCCAATCGGCGATGGCCGGCAGCATGTCGTAGCGGTCGGTGTCCGACAGGCTCCGAGCGCCGATCTCGGTCGCCGTGTACCAACCCGAGAACGGTGCCGCGGGATAGGTGATCCCGCCGATGCGCAGTCGCTGATTGCAGATGGCCGGATTGGCGTACCAACGCAGCCCCAGCCTGGAGAACCAGGGCAGGTCGGGATGGCGCAGCGGCACCTGCAGTACGGCGTCCGGGGGTGTCTCGTACCACCGGATCTCTCCGTCACCCGCGTCGACGAGCAGCGGCAGCACGTCGAAGGGGGAGTTGCCGCCGGGCCAGCCCAGCTGTCTGGCCAGTTCGGTGAGCCCGACGGTGAGCGGGTCCCCCACGACCCGGCCGTCGGGCTGGCGATAGCCGGCGTACTGCACCAACTGCTGATTGAGCAGGCGTGGACCGGGACGGTCCGGCTCGTCCGGAGCCATCGCGGTCAACAGGGCCCGGACCCGCCCGCCGTTGGTCGCCTGGCGCAGGTGTTCGACGCAAACCTCGAACACCTCATCGGCGGTGTGCGCCTGGCGGGCGTCACGGACGGAGAGTGTCGCCCAGGACGCGCGCCCCAGGCAGTGCACGCTGTTGCGCCAAGCCAGCCGGGCGCCCACCGTGAGTTCCTCAATGGTCTGGGTGTAGGTGCCGGTAGCACGCACGCTGGCGAGGACCGTCTCGACCCGTGCCGGGGCGGCAAACCCCGCACCGGCGTGCTCGGCGCCGTCCCGGAAGAAGCTGTGGATCTCATCGCCGTCCCAGGACCCCTGCGGAGGCATATCTGCCCTCGTCACAGTGACATCCAACGCGCTGTGCCGAGCAGGCGGGGGTTGGCGAAGATGAATGGATCTGTGATCATGCCCAAGGCATCATAGTCGCACGAGGTTCGGAGGGAATCCACGGATGTCAGTGCCGGACCCACAAGAGATGGATCGCCGCCAGCGGCTGCGTGAGCGACTCGTCGCCCGGCTGGGGGAGGCCGGCGACGACTCCGGTCAGCTGAGCGCTGTCCTCGTCACAGCCAACGCCGCCGAGCAGAGCCAACCCTTCGCACTCACCGATCTCCAGGAGGCCTACTGGATCGGGCGGCGTGACAGCGGGACCGCCTGCCACGGCTACGCTGAACTCGACGTCGAGAATCTGGACCCGGCACGGCTGCAGGCCGCCATCGACCGACTCGTCCAGCGCCATCCGATGCTGCGCGCAGTGATCGACGCCGATGGCCGGCAGCGCATTCTGCCCGACGTCGCCCCGTACCGGCTGCCGTTCATCGACGCCACCGGACCGGACGCAGCGCAACTGCTGGCCGCCACCCGGGCCGAGATGTCGCACCAGGTACTGCCCGCCGACCGCTGGCCGCTGTGGGACATCCGGGCCGCCCACACCGGCTCACGAACGGCCCGCCTGCATATCAGCTTCGACATCCTGATCGCCGACGCACTCAGCTTCCGCATCCTCGCCGGCGAGCTCGCGGACCTGTACGAGCACCCGGACTCCGACCTGGCCCCCCTCGCGATCACCTTCCGCGACTACGTGACCCACGTCGACAACCAGCGAGAGGGCCCGGACCGGGACGCCGACTGGAACTACTGGCGGGAGCGGCTGGCCACCCTGCCCACCGCGCCGCAGCTGCCCAGCCGCCCAGACCTCGCCGGGTCAGCCCAATTCGCCCGGTTCGAGACCCGCATAGCTGCGGACACGTGGGCACTGATCCGGGAAAATGCTGGAAACCATGGCGTCTCCGCGGCCTCGGCGGTCATGGCCGGTTTCGCCGAAACCATAGGCGGGTGGGCGGCTGCCCGGGACTTCACCCTCAACCTCACCCTGTTCGATCGGCGCCCGCTGCACCCGGACATCAACCGGGTGGTCGGCCCCTTCACCGACATCAGCCTGCTGGCCGTACGGTTGCCGGCCACCGGAACCTTCGCCGACCTGGCCGCTGCCCTCCAGTCGCAGATGTGGCAGGACCTGCAGCACCGCTCGGTCAGCGGCGTGGAGATACTGCGCGAGCTGCACCGCACCGGCCTCCCCGCGGCCATGCCGGTGGTGTTCACCTACGTCCAGGACCCCGGTCAGGACGACTTCCGGGCCGGCATGTCCCGGCTGGGCCGGGTAGGTTACGCGCTGTCCCAGACCCCCCAGGTTCTCGTCGACTGCCAGGTGGCGGAGGCGGCGGGTGAATGCTGGCTGTGGTGGGACGCGGTGGCTGGGGCGTTCCCCGAGGGCATGGTGTCCGAGATGTTCGCGACCTTCGCCGACCTGGTGGCACGGCTGGCGGACAAGGCCACCTGGACAGGTACGGACGCGGCCCGGTTGCCGGACGTGGCGGCGTTGCGTGCCGGCACCCAGCGCTGTGTCGAGCTTGCGGTGCGGCCACTGCACCAGTTGCGGGCCCGCCCCGACGGCAACCATCCGGCCGTCGTCGACGCCACCGGCACCCTCACGTACGGACAGCTCGACGCAGCCGTGAACGGTGTGGCCCACCGGCTGTGCGCTCTCGGAATCGGAGCCGGCGACCTGGTCGCGGTACACGCGGCTGGTGGTGCGGACCGCGCGGTCGCGGTACTGGCGGTGTGCGCCGCAGGCGCCGGCTACCTGCCGTTGGACTCGCTGCTGCCGCCGACCCGGCTGGCCAACCTGGCACACCGGGCCGGCATCGCCGCGCTCATCACCGGGGAGGCGGCGGGCGCCCCGGTGGACTGGCTGGACGCCGCGGTACCGGTCCTCAACGTGCGAGGCGGGACCGCGCCGGTCGACGGCGAACTGCCGGACGTGCCGATGGACGCCACCGCCTACGTCATCTACACCTCCGGCTCCACAGGCGTCCCCAAAGGGGTGCGGGTCAGCCACCTGGCCGCGGCCAACACCATCGTCGACATCAACGAACGGTACGGGCTGCACGCGCAGGACCGGGTCTTCGCCGTCTCCTCTGTCGGCTTCGACCTGTCGGTCTGGGACATGTTCGGGACCCTGGCGGCGGGTGCCACCGTCGTCAGTGCCGATCCCGGGCAGGCGGGCAAGGATCCGGCCCGATGGCTGAGCCGGATGCTCGACGAGCGGGTAACGGTGTGGAACTCGGTGCCCGCGCTGATGGGTCTGCTGATGGACGTGTGCGAGGTACGCCGCGCCAGCCTGCCGGACCTGCGTCTGGTGCTGCTCAGCGGTGACTGGATCCCGCTCGGGCTACCTGAGCGCATCCGGCAGGTCGCTCCCGGAGCCCGGGTGATCAGCCTGGGCGGCGCGACCGAGGCGGCGATCTGGTCCGTCGCCTACGACACGGCCGAGCCCGATCGCGGCTGGTCCAGCGTGCCGTACGGGTTTCCGCTCACCAACCAGGCGCTCTACGTGCTCGACGAGGCAGGCCGGGAGCGCCCGGTCGCGGCGGTGGGCGAGCTGTTCATCGGCGGTACCGGACTGGCCGAGGGGTACCACCGGGAACCGGAGCTGACCGCGGCAGCGTTCGTCGAACACCCCGACCTCGGCCGGCTCTACCGGACCGGCGACCTGGTACGCCGGCACGGCGACGGATGCCTGGAGTTCCTTGGCCGGCGCGACGACCAGGTGAAGATCCAGGGCCACCGCGTCGAACTGGCCGAAGTGGAGGCCGCGCTCCTGCGGCTGCCCGGGGTTCGTGCCGCGGTCGCCGCCGCGCTGGGCGAACGCGACGGCCAACGCCAACTCGTGGCGTGCGTGGTGACGGAGAACGCTGGGTCCGACATGCAACTGCTGCGCCAGCGGCTTGCCGCGGTGATGCCGGCCTACCTGGTCCCGGCGCGCCTCGTCGCGGTCGAGCAGCTGCCTCTGACAGCCAACGGGAAGATGGACCGCGGCCGCCTCGCTGAGCTGGTCCGGCACACAGACGATGCTCAGCCGGCTGCGCAGCTGGTGCGCCAGCAGCACTCCCCGCTGGGCGAGTACCTGCTCAGCCGGGTTCGCGACTGGCTCGGCGACCCTCAGCTGCCCATCGATGCCGATCTGGTCGCCGCCGGCCTCGACTCGATCGACCTGGTACGGCTGGCCAACAGGTTGGAGAAGGAGCTCGATTTCCGGCCCGCGCACGAGGATCTGGTGCGCACTCCGAGCGTCGCCGCCGTCCAGCATATGTTCGAGGAGGACCTGCTGCGCCGGCTGGGCGACGGTGGCCTGACCGCGTCGGTCGGTGGCCCGGCCGACGCCGCGCAGCTCATCCGCCGGGCGGTGGCGCGGCGGATGACGCTGTTCGGCCTGCCGGGCATCGCGCTGACCGAAACCGGCGACGACGAAAAAACCGAGTATCACAGCGCCCGCCGACTCGCCGGCGGCGTGCCGGTCGGGCAACTGGCGCAACTGCTGGGAGTACTGCGGGCAACCGGTTCACCGGCCGGTTACCGCTACCCCTCCGCCGGTGGCAGCTACGCGGTCCGCACCTTCGTGCACGCCCGTCCCGGCGGGATCGACGGCCTGGCCCCAGGCCTGTACTTCTACAACCCGGTAGAGCACCGGCTCGCGCTCTTCGCCGACGTGGCCCTCGCCGCCTACTGGTACGCCCCGGACAACCAGCACATCGCCGAGGGCGCCGGCGCCGCGCTCTACCTGGCGGTGGACAGCGCAGCGCTGCTCCCGCAGTACGGTCCGGACACAGCACGGTACGCCGCCCTGGAGGCCGGTTCGATGGCGATGCTCCTGCGCCAGGGCGCCGGCCAACTGGGGATCGGACTGTGCCAGATCGGCAGCTTCACCGACGGTGAGGTGACCACAGCGCTTGGCCTTGCGGCCCGTACCGACCTGGTGGCCACCGTGCTCATCGGGGCCGCGGTGGACGGGGGCGGGGACGTCGAGGACGGATTCGTGTGAGCACAGCGCAAGCGGCCCATCTCGTCGCCGAACTGGCCCGGCGCGGAGTCCACCTGCGAGTCGACGACGGGCGGCTGGCATTCCGGGCACCGGCCGGCGCTCTCACCGAGGATCTGCGTGCACAACTGGCCGAGTGCCGGGACGAGGTGCTACGGCTGCTCAGCGCCGCCCCGACCGAGTTCGCGTTGACCGGGCGTCAACTGCAGATCTGGTTGATCGACCGGCGTTTCGGTTCCAGCGTCGGATACCACCTCAGCGGCGCATTCCGGCTCGATGGTGTCCTGGACAGGGCCAGGTTCGCAGCCGCCGCACGCGCCGTCGTCGCCGCCCACCCGTTGCTGAGGTCCCGGATCCACGTTCGAGGCGGGCTGCCGGTACTGCTCGCCGACGAGTCGACAGACCTCGATGTTCCGGTACTCGATGCCCCTGGAGCGTCGGACGAACTGCTGCAGCAGATCCTCGACGAGTTGGTCGAAGCGCCCTTCGACCTGACCGGCGGGGCGCTGCTGCGGGTTGTCCTGATCGCGGTCGGCCCGGATCGGCACGTCCTGCTGGTGACCGTGCACCATCTGGTGGCCGACGACCAGTCGCTGCGCATCTTCGGTGAACAGGTGCTGCGCCACTACGCCGATCCGGCCCAGCCGGTCGTTGCCGGACCGCCACCGACCGCCGAGCGTGACTGGCGGGCCACGCCGTCGCTGGGCGAGCGGGTGGACCGCCGCCGCGCCGCCCTGGCCGGCGTGCCCCCCACCGTGCTGCCGGCGCCCGAGGGTGCGGTAGATCCGAGGTCCGCGTGGCCGGCACGATCGGCCGCGTTCCGGCTCCCGGCGCCGGCGGCGGCCGGGTGGGCGGGGCTGCGCAAGGACACCCGGGCCGGCCGGTTGGCCCTCGAGTTGGCGGCCTGCGGGTGCGCGACGACCGCCGCCGGTGGACCGGCGGACCTGCTCGTCGGAACCCCCGGATTCGGGCGGCATACCCCAGGGGAGTGGCAGTCCATCGGCTACTACGCCACCACGGCCGTGGTCCGGGCGGCCGTTCGCAGCGCCGACACCTTCGGCGACCTCGTCCGCCAGGTGGCAGAAGATCTCGACGAGGCGTGGGGGGTGCAGGACGTCCCGTACCAGGAGATCGTCGGCACGCGGGCGCAGTCCGTGGCTGGTGGACACCTCCTGTGGCTGGTGTTGTACCCGGACTCTGCCCTACCTCAGCTACCCGGTCTGAGCGTGCGCCCGTTCCCGATGCCGACCGGGCGGGCACGGCACGACCTGCGCGTGGGAGTGTTCACGGACGACGACGCCCTTGAGTTCACCGTCGACACGCGGATCTCGACCGTCGATGCCGCGTTCGCGGCCCGGTTCGTCGACGCCCTACGGCGGCTGCACGAACATCCACCGTCCCCGACGGAGCCGCTGCGCGATGTCCTCGCCCGGGCGGCGAGCGTGGCCGACCAGCCGCCAGTCCACCCGGTCACCGCGCAGGAGCGTCTCGCGCGCATCGCCGCGGGTCGTCGACGCAGCTGAGACATCGATCTGTTGACACCTACTTATGACCAACCTACTGTTCTGGCCCGGGGAGGTGATCCAGATGTCAGATGCGGTCGATGACCGAACGTACCTCGTCGTCATCAATGATGAGGACCAGTATTCGATCTGGCTGGCAGACCGTCAGCCGCCCTCGGGATGGGCGGCGGTCGGGGTCGAGGGAAGCCGTGACACCTGTCTGGACCACATCGAGAAGGTGTGGACGGACATGCGCCCACGCTCTCTGCGTGAGGCACTGGCCGGCGCGCACGAATTGCCGCGCGAGGACGAAGAGTCCATCAGTTGACCGCCGCGAACGGCGGCTCGTTTCGTGTCTCGCCCTGGCAGGAGTGGTGGGGAAGGCGCCTGCCGGCTGGCGAGGCAGGCCGAATCCGCGCCGATGTGCTGCTGCCAACACCGCTGGAGACCACCACCGACGCCCTTGAGACGCTGATTCAGGCATCACCGCTGTTTCGGCTGAGCCCCGGACACGACCCACGCCACGGGGCTGTGCTCGTCGTCGCCGCACATGTCGCCCGGGACGGCCTGCGGGCCGAGGCGATCCCGGACGGTAGCGGCAGCCGGGTCCACTTCAGCGCGCCCGCGCACTTGTTCGACGCGCCCACCATGCGGCTGCTCCAGCAGGCCCTCGTCGCCCAACTCGCCGGCGGTTCCGCCGCGGAC
Organism: uncultured Actinomycetota bacterium; assembly: GCA_963850915.1. Lineage (GTDB taxonomy): Bacteria > Actinomycetota > Actinomycetes > Mycobacteriales > Micromonosporaceae > CAVTWH01. Next base: position 50,866 of record CAWKND010000009.1, on the reverse strand, counting down.
CACACCGTTGAGCCGATGCTGAAGTACGCACTGTGGCAGGACCGGCTACCCACCGTACCGACCGGCCGGGTTGCCGGTACGGGCGCGTCGCTGCCGCTGCTGCGCGGCGGCCCGCCGGGCGACGAGCCGCCGACCAGCCACCGGCGCACGATTGCCCGCTCGCTACCACCCGCCGCGTCGGCGGCGGTCGACGTGCCGGTCGCGGCCCGCGTGCTGGCCTGCTGGTGGCTGCTGCTGAGCGAGATGACCGATCCGGCCCCGGCGATCTGGGTCGCCACCGACGACAGGTCGGCCCGGTACCCGCGGCCGCACCCGGTCAGTTCCTCTCCTACCGGACGTTCACCCCCGACCGGCGGGCCGACACCACCGTGCGGGCCCTGCTGCAGGCGGCCGCCGCACAACTGCGCCCACCGACCCGGCCCCGCGCCGCCTGGTCCCCCGATTCGGCTCCGGATGCCTTGCCGGAGTTCGGCTTTGCGGTGGTGCCCGGCGTACGTGCGCTGGACGGCGCCACCCTCACCGCGCCGAACTGCCCGCACTGGCCCGCACCATGATGCTGACCGTCGCCGACGGCGACGACGTCGAACTCATCCTGCGGGCCCCACAGTCCCTGCTCGCAGGCGAGGACGCCGCCGGTCTGCTGGGCACCGTCGAACAGATGCTCGCAGGCCTGGCAGACCACCTCGACGACGAGCGGATCGTGCCCGACCGTCGCGGCGGCCGCGCCGCCCGGACCGGTCAGTGCACCGACGCTGTGGCAGCGCATCCGTGGCCGGGCCGCCCAGACCCCCGACGCGCCCGCGGTCAGCACAGCTACCCGTGCCCTCAGCTATGCCGAGCTGATCGACCGCGCCCAGCGCATCGCCGGCCACCTGCGGGCCTGCGGCATCGGCCCGGACGACCACGTCGGCCTGCTCCTGTCCGAGAGCCCCGAGATGGTCGCGGCGATGCTCGGCGTGTACGCGGCGGGCGCCGCGTACGTGCCGCTGCACCGACAATTACCGACCGCCCGGTTGGGCCAGATGCTGACCGCGGCCGGTGCCACCACCGTGCTCCACGACGGAGAGCCCGCCAACCTGCTCGGGAACAGCGCTCCTGCCGCCATCAGCGTCGCCGACGCGATCGCCCTCGGCGAACCGATGGACGCCCTGCCCGCACATCCGGACAGCCTCGCCTACACGATGTTCACCTCGGGCAGCACCGGGGCGCCGAAAGGCGTCATGGTCACCCGCCGCGGACTCGACGCCTACCTGGCCTTTACGGTCGACGCCTACCCGTTGAGCGTCGGTGAGGTGGTCGTTTCCCATACCCTGCCGCTGTTCGACCTGTCGGTGACCTCGCTCCTGGCGCCACTGTGCGCCGGTGGCCAGGTCAGGATCACTCCGGCCGAGGACGGCCTCGACGGGCTCCTCGACACGATGGGTGAACTCGGCGAAGTCGGCCTGCTCAAGCTCACCCCGGCCCACCTCACCCTGCTCGCAGACCTGGATGTCGCGGCCCGGGCACGCGTGCGCTCGGTCGTCGTGGGTGGCGAGAGCCTGCCGGCCGATGCGGCAGCGCGGTGGCAGACGATCTTTCCTGACTGCCGGATCGTGAACGAGTACGGGCCGACCGAGACAGTGGTCGGCTGTACCACCTGGACAGTCGAGGACGCGCCGCACGGATACGCCACGGTCCCGATCGGGCACCCCATTCCCGGTACCCACGTCATGGTCCTGGACCGCCGGCTCACGCCAGTCGCGCTCGGCGTACCCGGCGAACTGTTCATCGGCGGTGCCGGCGTGGCGCGTGGATACCGCGGCGATCCCAGGCGAACCGCGGAGCTGTTCCTCCCCGACCCGTACGGGCCACCCGGCTCCCGCATGTACCGCAGCGGCGACCGGGTGACCGCCACCGCCAGTTGCGGGCTGCTGTTCCACGGCCGCCTCGACCGGCAGATCAAGCTGCACGGCTTCCGGATCGAACCGGCCGAAATCGAGCACCGGCTGCGGGAGTGCACAGACATCAGCGACGCGGTCGTCATCCGAGCCCGCACGCCCTCCGGTGAACAGACCCTCGTCGGGTACGTGGTGGCCGATCCGGGCTGTGACCTCGCCGGGATCCGCGCACAACTGGCCGGGACGCTGCCGTGGTACGCGGTACCCCACCAGCTGGTCGCGCTGCGGGAACTCCCGTTGGGGCCCAGCGGCAAGGTCGAGGTGCGGCGCCTACCACCCGTGCGGCCCACCGGCGGCGGCGGCGACCAGCGAATGACAACTGTGCAGCGACTGGTCAGCCGGGTCTGGAGCGAAGTGCTGGGAATCCCGGAGCCGAGCCTGGACACCAGCTTCTTCGACCTGGGCGGTACCTCGTTCTCCCTGGTCAAAATGAACAGCCGACTACGTGAGGAGCTGGGCAGGGAGATCGCCATCGCGGACATGTTCGACCAGCCCACCATCCGCCAACTGGCCGCGTTCCTGGAGTCCGCCGCCACACCCGAGGACACCGGGCAGCTGCCCGAGCCGGATCCCGGCCAGCGCCGTGCGGCACTGGCCCGACTGCGGTCGCGACGCGATGGCGACTGACCCGGACGACGGGCTCGCCGTCGCCATCGTCGGTATGGCGTTGCGCTGCCCGGGCGCGGCTACGCCGGAGGAGTACTGGCGCGACCTTGCCGCCGGTACGGAGCGGATCACCCAGTTCAGCGCCGAACAGGTCGACACGCCGGCCCGGCTGCGTCGCGTCGACGACGGCGCCCAGTTCGTCGCGGCGGCAGGGGTACTGGAACGTGCCGAGCACTTCGACGCCGACTTCTTCCAGATGTCGCCGCGCGAAGCGCAGCTGATCGATCCCCAGCACCGGCTGCTCATCGAGGTCGCCTGGGAGGCCTTCGAGAATGCCGGTCTGGTGCCGGGCGCCGCCACCACCGCCGTGTTCGCCGGCGCCGGGTTCCCCACGTACCTGCTCAACCGGCTGCTGGACAGCCCGGCCGCCAGCGGTGCCGGCCGGTACTGGCTGACCGCGGGTAACGACAAGGACCACATCGCCACCCGCGTCGCCTACACGATGGACCTGCGCGGGCCGGTGATGAACGTGCAGTCCGCCTGCTCCACGTCGCTGGTCTGCGTCCACCTGGCCGCCCAGAGCCTGTTGACCGGCGAGTGTGACGTCGCGCTGGCCGGCGCGGCATCGGTGATGTTCCCGCAGAACTCCGGCTACCACCACACCGACGGAGGGATCCTCTCCCCGGACGGGCACTGCCGCCCCTTCGATGTCGCCGCCGCCGGCACGGTGCCGGGCGGCGGTGTCGGCGCGGTGGTGCTCGAAGCGACTGGCCGATGCCCGCCGCGACGGCGACCCCATCCGTGCCGTGCTGCTGGCAACGGCGGTTCGCGGTGACGGGGCCGACCGGATGAGCTACGCCGCGCCGGCCACTGCCGGGCAGGCCGCCGTGATCCGGGCGGCGCTGCGCGACGCCGGTATCGAGCCTCGGGAAGTGTCCTATGTGGAGGCCCACGGCACGGCCACCCCGTTGGGTGATCCGATCGAGGTCGCCGCGTTGGCCCGGACAATCGGCGGCCAGCCCGGGGACCCGGTGTGCCACCTCGGGTCGGTGAAGGGCAACATCGGTCACCTCGACGTGGCCGCGGGCATGGCCGGCCTGGTGAAGACCGTGCTGGCGTTGGAGCACGAGGTCATCCCAGCCACGCTGCACGTCACCCAGCCGAACCCGCGTCTGGAGTTGGAGCGCACCCGGCTGCGGCTGGCGAGCGAGCCGGTGGCCTGGCCGCGGGGCGGGGTGCGACGGATCGCCGGTGTCAGCTCGTTCGGACTGGGCGGTACCAACGGCCATGTGATCGTCACGGAGGCCCCGGCACCCGCACCCCGCCCGGTCGTCGAGCACCCCGGCGGCATCCCGCTGGTACTGTCCGCTGACACCCCTGAGGCGCTGGGGGTACTGGCCGACAGGCTCGCCCCGGCCCTGGGTACGGACCTACCCGCAGCGGCACGTACCCTCGCCGCCAGGCGTGCCCGCAGCTACCGCCGGGTCGTGCTGGCCGGCGACGCCGCACAGGCGGCCGCCGAGTTGCGGCCCGGTGCCGGCGACGACGGCCGGTTCTGCGGGGACGGCCGGGTCGCGTTCGTCTTCTCCGGGGCGGGTCGCCACGTGGTCGCCGAGGCCGCCCGGTTGGCCGGACAGTCACGATTCGCCGAACCCTACGACCAGGCGCGGGCCGCGTTCGAGGCGCTCGGCGTATCCGTGGCGGGCCCGGACGTCGACCCGGACACCTTGCGGCGCATCACGGTGGCGCTGCCGGCGCTGTTCGCCGCCCAGGTCGCGCTGGCCAGGTTCTGGCAGTCGGTTGGCGTCGTCCCGGCGGCGGTCGCCGGGCACAGCGTCGGCGAGTACGCGGCGGCCCACATTGCCGGGGTGATGAGCCTGGACGAGGCCGCCGCGCTGGTCTGGTGCCGGGCACAGTTGCTGGACTCTGCCTCGCCCGGCCAGATGGCGGTGGTCGCACTGCCCGCCGCAGAGGCGGGTGCCCTGGCCGAGCGGTTCGGCCTGGAAGTCGCTGCCATCAACACCGCCGACAGCTGTGTACTGTCCGGCTCCGACGCCGACATCGCCCGGCTACGGGCCCACGCCGAACAGACACAGCTGAGCTTGCAGCCGATCGCGGTGGACACCGCGGCGCACTCGGCCAAGCTGGCCGGCCCGGCGCAGGAGCTGGCCCGGATGGCCGCCGGGATGCGGCTGCAACCGGCCCAGCTGCCGTTCGTGTCGGCGGTCACCGGCACGCAGCTGGCACCGGCCGACCTGGCGCGCCCGCAGTACTGGGCCGATCACCTGTGCCGGCCGGTCCGCTTCGCCGACGTCGTCACCGTCCTGGCGGAGATGGCCGATGTTTTCGTCGAAATCGGCCCGGCGGGGACGGTGGAACCGCTGCTGCGGGCCAACCGCCGCATCGATCCCGGCTGCGTGATCGGCTCGCTGCCGCACTCGCGTGAGAACGCCGACCCGGTCGCCCGTCTGACCAGTGCACTCGGCCGGGCCTGGGTCGCCGGTGCCACGGTCGACTGGACGGGATTGCTGGGAGCGGGTGCCCGGGTGGCACTGCCGAGCGCACCGTTCGTCGGCGTTGAGCACACCGTCCGACCGTCCCCGGTCCCGTCGCTTTCTCAGTCCCCGGCCGGGGCGCCGGATCCGGCGGTGTCAGGCCCGGCGCTGTTCGTCGACGGCTGGCAGCGGGTCGCGCCCGGCCCACCCACGCCGCCAGGTGACTGGGTGGTGCTGGGACCGGCATCCGAGCTGCGGGACGGGCTGGTCGCGGCGATCGGGAAGGCCGGTGGCACGGCCCGGCTGGTCGACGAGGTGCCGGCGGAGTTGGACGTGGACGGCGTCCTCGACCTGACCGGCACGGCCCGGCCGGCGACACCCTTCGCACACCACCTCGAGCTGGTCGCCGCCGTCGGCGAGCGGGCCGGCCGGCCGGTGCGCCTGGTATCGGTGACTGCCGGCGCGCTCAGCCTGCCCGGCGATGGGTTCGCCGACCCGGCGGCCGCGCTGGCGATCGGACCGGTCACGGTGGCTGGCCGGGAGTACCCGCGGCTGACGACGTGCGTCATCGACATCGCCTGCGACGCCGCGGTGGACGCAGTGGCTGCGATGCTGGTCGCCGCAATCGCCGAGCCGGAAACGGTAGAGATCCAGGCGATCCGCGGTCGAGGGCGTTGGCGGCGTACCTGGACGAGGGTGCCTGAGCCGAGTTGTCCCGACGTCGAGCACCCCGACGACCTCGGCCCGGTGCTGATCACCGGCGGCTTCGGCGGCATCGGCAGATCACTGGCCCTGCACCTGGCCCGTTCGGGCACCACGAGACTGGCCCTGGTCGGCCGCAACCCACCGGAACCGGACCGGCACGCCGCGGATCCCGCGCTGGCCGCTGTGCGGGCGATGCAGGCGGCTGGAGCGCAGGTGCTCACCATTGCCGCGGACTGCTGCGACGAATCCGCGATGCGCGCGGCGCTCGCCCAGATCGTCGCGCGGTTCGGCGCGGTGCGCAGCGTGGTGCACGCGGCCGGGGTACCCGGCGGTGGCCTGATCAGGCTGCGGGCCGCCGCCGAGTGTGCTGCGGTGCTCGCACCCAAGGTCAGCGGTTCCCGGGTGCTCGCCACGGTACTGGCCGACCAGCCGATCGAGCGGGTCGTGCTGTGTTCTGCGCTGGACGCGGTGCTGGGCACCGTCGGCCAGGTGGACCACGTCGCCGCCAACGCCTTCCTGGACGCCCTGCCAGCCACTGACTGGTTCGGTACGGCGTCGGTCACAAGCGTGTTGTGGGGCGCCTGGCGTGAGGTCGGCCAGGCCGCCGATACCGGCCGGATGGGGGCGCTGGCCGCCTGGCGCAGCCGGGTGATGGCCGACGCCATCCGCCCGGACGACGGCGCCCGGATCGCCGCCGGGCTGCTGCGTGCCGACCTGGGCGGCAGCGTGGTGGTCGCGGTCAACCACCCCGACGACCTGCTCACCGCCGCCCGTGACACGGACATCATCGATCTCGTCGAGACCGCGGCACCGCCGGTCACCACGCAGAACCGGCCCCGGCTGGCGGTGCCCTACCGGGAGCCGGTGGGTCTGTTGCCGGCCACCGTGGCCAGGATCTGGTCGACAGTCATCGGCGTGGAGCCGATCGGCATGGACGACAACTACTTCGCCCTGGGCGGCAACTCGCTGGGGGCGATGGCGCTGGTCGCGCGGCTGCGCAAGCTGTTCACGTTCCCGATCGGGCTGACCGACGTGCTGGTCCGACCGACCGTCGCCGAGCAGGCCGACTGGCTCTCCAGCGAGCTGGACAGCTACCTCTCTCAGCTCTCGGACGAAGAGGTCGACCGGCAGCTGGACATGATCGTAGCCGCCGACGAGGAGGGACAGCCGTCGTGACAGCTGACAACGCGGACAACTCCTACGACCCGACCCGACTGACCGCTGTACGGGAACGCCGCCGAAGCGGCGACACCCCTACCGGCGCCACCGGTTCGGCAAGAGTGGACATGCCGGCGTCCGGGCCCTGGGCCCCACCCACGGTGCTCGCCACACTCGCCGGCCTCGACCTTCACGACTGGGTCGGTTCCCACCGGGACCAGGTCCAGGCGCTGCTGGCCGAACACGGCGCGGTACGGCTACGCGGGATGGCTGCCGACGCCGCCTCGTTCGGTGCCACGGTTGCCATGGTCGCCGGCGACGAGCTGCTCGACTACACGAACAGGTCGACCCCGCGCAGCCGCGTCGACGGCCAGGTCTACACCTCGACCGAGTACAGCCCGGATCTGGCCATTCCCATGCACAGCGAGCAGTCCTACACGACCAGTTGGCCGCTACTCCTCGGCTTCTACAGCGACCGGCCGGCCAGCAGCGGTGGACAGACACCCCTGGCCCGTACCGACGAGGTGCTGGACCGGCTCCCCGGCGAGGCGGTCGACCGGTTCACGGAAAGCGGCGTGCGGTACGAACGCTGGTACCACCCGAATGTCGACCTGCCCTGGCAGGAGGTCTTCCAGACCGACCAGCCGGCCGAGGTGGACCGGAGCTGTGCCGCGGCGGGTATCGAGGCGAGCTGGCACGACGGCCTGCTGCACACCAGCCAGCTCGCCCAGGCAACCGTGCGGCATCCGGTCTCGGGCCGGCGGTGCTGGTTCAACCAGGCCAACCTGTTTCATCCCGCCGCCCTGCCGGAGAGCGTCGTGTCCTCGCTGCGGGCCACCTACGGCGAGCGGATGCCCCGAACCGTGCGCTACGGCGACGGCGCGCCGATCGATCCGGCAACCGTCCACCTCATTGAGGCGCAGTTCCAGGCGGCTGCCTGGGCGCAGCCTTGGTGGTCCGGAGACGTGGTGCTGGTCGACAACATGGCGGTTTCGCACGGCCGGCAACCCTACCGTGGGGATCGGCGGGTCCTGGTGGCGATGGCCGGAGTGGGGACCGCGACGGAGGGTGCATCGTGACCGATGGTGCCGTGACCGGGCTGATCCCCACCCAGTGGCCCCGCTTTGCCGCCGCCGACGACCGGATCGTGCGGCAGTTGACGCAGCTGCGGGTGGACGTCACCGGGATCGACGCGGAACGGATCGACCTGGTCCGGCGGCGCTTGAGCCGGCTTGACGTACTGCGGCTCGCGGTAACCAGCGTCGCCGGCCTGCAGGCGCCGGTACTCGCCGACGGCGGCGAGGGTCCTGGGCTGCGTGCGGCGCTGCGGGTGGAGGGGGACGTACTCCACGTGGCGGTACCCGCGGCGCTCATCGATGTCTGTTCCGTGGGGCTGCTCTGGCACCGTGTCCGCGCGGGCCTGCTCGGCCTCGACGACGATGAGGACGACCTGGACCTGCTCGACGTGGCGCAGTGGCAGCGGGAGGAGACGGACCGGATAGCCCCGGGACGGTTCAACGACGCGTTCCGGTCGGTACTGGCCGCACGTGCCCGCACCGTGTCGCTGTTGTCCGAGCGGGCCGCCGTCGACGGCACCGGAGCGGACCTCGTGCACGAGTGCGGTCCGGAGCTGAGTGTGGCGCTGCGCCAGGCCGGTGGCACGGACGACGTACTGGCGCTGGCTCTCGGCGCGGCGCTGCCCGCACCCTCCGACGGCTCCCCCCGGCGGGTGGCGCGGGTGCTGTCCGGCCGTTCGATCGCCCCGCTGGAGCCGGTGGTCGGCCGGTTGGATGTGCTGGCGCCGTGCCCCCTGCCGGACGGGTCCGACATGACGGTGGCCGACGCGGTGGCCGGCACCGCGGCGGCTGTCGCGGCGGCACGGAACAGGTACTGGCAGTCACCGCTGGACGTGGTTGCCGAGGTGGTCGAGGCGGGGTCGGTGCGGGCCGGTGGCGGTGTCCTGCTCGCGGCCGTGGTCAGCCTCCCCGACCTGCCGCCGCTGCCCGGTGACGGCGTTCGCCTGCGGCAGCCCGAGCTGTCCGGTGTGGACCCGGGCCCGGCTGACGTGCTGCTCTTGCGCCGCGGTGACCGGGTGACCCTGCAGCTGTCCGTGGACAGTGGCGCCCCCGACGCCGCCCGGCTCGAGGAACGGCTGACGGTGATCCTGCGCCAGTTGGCGCAGCCGGGCCAGCGGCTGTGCGGGCTGACACGGACCGGGCCGACTGAACACGCGGCCCTTCGCGCGGCCCTGACCGGCGTGGACGGGCCTTCCCCGGCCAGCCCGGTTCAGCACGCCGTACGCGCATCCATCGAGCGCCACCCGATGCGCCCGGCGCTGCTCGGGGTGGCCGGCCCGGTGACCTACGCGCAGCTCGGCGAGCGGGTAGCCGCCGCCGGTGAGGTGCTCGCCGGGGCCGGGATCGGGTCGGGTGACACCGTCGGGCTGGCGATCACCGGCCTGGTCCCGTTCGTCGTGGCCGCGCTGGCGGTACTGGAGTGCGGTGCCACCTTCATTCCGGTGGACCCGGGTGCTCCGGAAAGCCGCCGTGCCATGCAGTTGGAGCGCTGCGGCGCGGTCGCGGTGATGACCGGTCCGGAGTCCGTCAGCCGGTACAGCGCGGCGCCGGTGCACCCGTCCGGGTCGGCGTACGTGCTGTTCACCTCCGGTAGCACCGGGATCCCCAACGCGGTCGGCGTAGCGGCCGACGCGCTCGCCGCGTACACCCGCTCGATCGTCGACCGGCTGGGGCTCTCGCCGGACACGGTCGCGGCCTGCCCCGCGGCGTTCACCGCCGACCTGGGGATGACGACGCTGTGGCCGGTGCTCGCCGCGGGCGGATCGGTGGTGGAGATACCGCCGGCCGTCCGGCTCGACGCAGCCCGGTTCGCGGAGCTGGTCACCGACAAGGCCGTGACCCTGCTCAAGATCACACCATCGCACCTGGCCGCGTTGCTGGCCACCGCCATGGCCGGTGCCTGCCTGCCCGGTTCCACACTGGTGCTGGGCGGTGAGCCGGTACGCCGCAGCCTCGTCGACATCGTCCGGCGGCTGCGCCCGGACCTGACCGTGGTTAACCACTACGGTCCTACCGAGACCACCGTCGGCGCCTGCGCCGGGGTGGTCGGCGATGAGCCGGTTCCGACCGTGGGTACCGTACTGGCGCACACCCGGGCTGAGGTGGTCGACGCGAACGGGCAGCCGGTGCCGTTCGGGCACCGTGGCGAACTGGTGATCGGCGGCCGGGCGCTGGCTCTGGGCTACCTGGGTGACCCGCGGCTGACCGCGCTACGGTTCCAGCCCGATCCGACCGGTCACGGCTCCCGCCGCTACCACACCGGCGACGAGACGAGTGTCGACCCGGATGGCCGGCTCATCATCCACGGGCGCCTCGATGACCAGACGAAGATCCGAGGCTTCCGGGTCGAGCCGGGGGAGGTCGCCGCGGTGCTCGCCGCGCATCCATCGGTCGCCGAGGCGAGCGTGCTGGCTGTCACGGTCGGGCCCGACGCCGTGACCCTGATCGGCTTCGCGGTCACCACGGTGCCCACCCCGGATGGGGAACTGCTGGAATTCCTGGCCGGACAGCTTCCCGAACATCTGGTACCGGAGCGGGTCCATCTGCTGGAAGCGTTGCCGCGACTGGCCAACGGCAAGCTGGACCGGGCGGCCCTGACCGAGACAGCCTTGCGCCACCGCGGCGCGGCCGTGCGACCCCGCAACGATCTGGAGTACGTCCTGGCCGACGTGTGGTCGCAGCTGATCGGCGTCGAGACGGTCGACGTCACCGCGAACCTGTTCACGGTCGGTGCCAACTCGCTGCTGGTGACGCAGGCACTCAGCCGGGTGCGGGAGCTGCTCGACCTCGACATCGAGATCGGCGCGTTCTTCACCTATCCGAGCATCGAATCGCTGGCTGCCTGGCTCGCCGCAGCGGCGGGCTCGGAAGGGCTGGCGTCGCGGGTGGCGACCGTCGCCCGGGTGCTGCGGATGACCGATGAGGAGGTCGACGAGGAACTCAACGACCACATGATCACGGAAGGCCAGTCTGTATGACAGGTCGTAGTCCCAGCGCTCCCGATGTGATCGCACGATTCACCGGACACGCGCGGGTCCACCCCGAGCAGCTGGCCCTGGCCTTCGGCCAGTGCCGGCTGACGTACCGGCAATTGGACCGTTGGTCTGCGGCGCTGGCCCGGGACCTGGCCGCGGCCGGTCTGCGAGCTGGCGAACCGGTCGCGGTGTTCTCCGTCGACCGCGTCGAGACCGTCGCCGCCCAGCTCGCCATCCTGCGTGCCGGCGGCTGGTACGTGGTGGTCGACCCGGCCCAGTCGCCGCAACGCCAGGACCTGCTGGTCCGGCGTACCCGGACGCGTCACGCGCTGGTATCGGCGACCGGGGTCGCCCGGTTACCCGATCGGATGACCTGCGTCCCGCTGGACCGGCGCGAGGCCGACCCGTGGCAGCGCACCCCCGACCACCGGCTGCCCGCGTACGCCTGCTTCACCTCGGGTACCACCGGTGTGCCCAAAGGGGTGCAGGTCACCCGGGACTCGCTGAGCTACTTCGTGGACGTCTACATCGAGCGACTGGCGCTGCCGGCCGGCTGGGGGATGGCCGGATTCTGCCCGCCCGACTGGGATGGCGCGGTCATCGACCTGTGGGTACCTTTGGCCGCCGGTGGGTACGCCGCCTGCCTGGAGCCGGGTGAGCAGTTCAACCCGGACGCGATCGCCCGCTTCGTCGCGGACTCCGGTGTGGAGTTCTGCATGTTGCCGACGGCGCTCGGTGAACTGGTCCTGGACAGCCCCCACCTGAGCGATGCCCACCGGCTGCGGATCTTCTGCGTCGGCGGGGACCGGCTGATGCGGCGACCCCCGACGAGCGCCGGGTTCAGCCTGTGGAACATCTACGGACCGACCGAGACCACCGTCGTGGTCACAGCCGGTGAGGTGGACCCGGACGGGCCGCTGGACGACATCCCGATCGGCCGGCCCTACCGGCCCGACACCATCTCCATTGTGGACGGTGCCTACCGGCAACTACCGGACGGCGACGTCGGTGAGGTTTTCCTCGGCGGCCCGGGTGTGGCGCTGGGATACCTGGGCGATCCCCGGTTGACGGCCGACGCGTTCCGGCCCGGTCCGGCCGGCTCACGCTGGTACCGCACCGGCGATCTGGGCCGCTATCGGCCCGACGGGGAGCTGGATTTCCTTGGCCGCAGCGACAACCAGGTCAGCGTGAACGGTCGGCGGATCGAGCCGGAAGGAATCCTGGCGCTGCTGCGTAACTCGCCCGACGTGGCCGACGCCGCGATCGAGCTGGTCGGCAGCGGCCGGTCGGCGGTGCTGGTGGCGGTGGTGGTTCCCGCCCACGACGAGTTGACCGTGGCGGGTCTGCGGACCGCCCTGGCGGACTGGCTCGCCGCGCACCAGATGCCGGACCGGTTCGTGATCGCAGACAAGATCAGCCGGGATCTGGACGGCCGGCTGATCCTCGACAGCCCTACTGCCGTACGACCGGCCGCCGGACCTGCCGCCAGCGCCGAGACGGCCGAGCCCGACGAGTTGGACGAACTGGTGGCACAGCTGTGGGAGGAGGCGATCCGCGGGCCAGCCGGCCCGGAGGACTTCTTCCAGGCGGGCGGCAACTCGCTGGGCGCGGTTCAGCTCGTCCAACAGTTGCAGAGCATCTTCGACGTCGAGGTGCCGGTGCTCGCGTTCCTCGACCGGCCGACGGTCGAGCAGCTGACCGCGCTGCTGCGCGCGGCGCTGGCCGAACAGGTGGCGAACATGTCACCTGAGCAGCTCGAGGACCTGCTCCGGGGCGGGTCGTGACGGACGCGGCGCTGCGGGCACTGATCCGCTCCCGCGCCGCCCGGGCGGCCGACCGACCGGCGCCGGAGCCCGAACCGGCGCCTGTCCGGGCCGCCGCTCTGGCACCGGGCCGGCCGGTGGAGGGAAGGGTCACCCTGCCCTGGTTTGCCGCACCGGTGGAGATCCACACTGACGCGGCCGGCGTTCCGCACGTGTTCGCGGCCAGCCGTGCCGACCTGTACCGGGCGCAGGGCCTGCTGCACTACGCGGAGCGGCGCTTCCAGATCGAGCTGGCCGACCGGGCGGCGCGTGGGTGCCTGGCCGAGCTGCTGGGCCCGGCGGCGGTACGCGCCGACCAGCTCGCCCACCGGCTCGGCCTGCCGGAGGTTCTCGACGAGGCGATCCGCCAGCCGCCGGCGGAGGTGATGGCGGTGTTCACCTGGTACGCCGAGGGTGCGCGCTGCGCTGCCGAACTCGTCCCGCAGGTCGAGGAGTACCAGCGCCTCGACGCGGTCGCGCAGCCGCCCGACGCGGCGACGGCGCTGCGCACCGCCACCGCCGTCCACCTCCTGATGGGCCTCGGCCTGCAGCATGACTGGGTGCTGGCGCTGCTGCAGGCGTCGATCACCGGCCGTCCCGGATCCGGCCCGGACTGGGCCGCACTGCTCGTCGCGCTGGTACGGCGGCACGGGGATGTGCTGCCCAGCGCGGGACAGGGTTCGAACGCGTGGGCGGCAACGACCGCGGACGGCACTGCGGTGCTGGCCGGCGACCCGCACCTGGACGCCCGGCTGCCCGGGCACTGGATGGCCATGCACCTGGTCGCGCCCGCGGTGGACGTCATCGGCGCCAGCCTGCCCGGAGTACCCGACATCACCGTCGGTCACAACGGAAAGGTGGCCTGGGCGACCACTTTTGCGCCGGCCCTCGCCAGCACCCTCACCGTCGAGCGGCTGGACGGCGATCAGGCCGTCCGGTCCGGCGACACCGAGGCGGTACAGTCCCGAACTGTCTCCTTCGCGGTTGCCGGTGCGGCCGAGGTCACCGTCGAGACCGCCCGTACCTCCCGCGGGCGGCTGCTCGGACTCGACCTGCCCGCTGACGACGGCGGCCGCTACGACCTGGCCCTGCACTGTCCAGCCTGGAACGCCCCGTACGACCAGCGGGTACTGGCGTCGGTGAACACGGCCAACTCGGGCGCGGCGTTGGCCGCGGCGCTCACCGGCTGGCAGGGGGTTCCGCAGTCGGTGGTGTTCGCCGACTCGTCCGGACGGCTGGGCCGCGTCGAGACGGGCACAGCGGTACCCGGCCCGGTCCTGACCTACGGCTGGAGCGCGACAGCCCCGCCGGTCGGGCGGTCCCGGCATCGCCGCATCGACGCCGAGACCCTCGTGGTGGCCGCCAACAACGACACCGGCGCGGGGGCTGAGGACGGCAACTGGGAAGCCCCACTACGGGCCGACAGGATCCGTGAACTGCTGGCCACCGGGGCGTCGGCGGGCGTCGTCGCGTCCGTGCGTACCCAGTTGGACCTCTTCTCACCGTTGGCCGGGCAACTGCTGCCGGTGCTGCTGCCGGCGCTGCGCGGCGCGCCGCTGACCGGCGACGAGGAGGCACTGGCGCGATCCCTCGAGCAGTGGCACGGCCGGATGTACCGGGACCTGACCGAGCCGGCCATCTTCGTGGCCTGGCTACGCCGGTTGGCTGGCGACGCGGTCCGCATCCGTGGCGACGTGCTGGCGGCGCACTTCGTCGGTGGCAAGGCGTGGCTGACCGACTGGGGGCTGGATCTGCTGCGCCGGCATGTGCACGCGGTGGCTCAGGATCCTCCCGCGGCCCTGGCCTCCTTCCGGGCTGCGCTGCTGGGCCTGGGCCGCCAGCTGGGCCCGGAGCGTTCCGGCTGGACGTGGGGCCGGTGGCACAGCGTCGTGTTCGCCCATCCGCTTGCCGGGACTCCGGGTTGGGCGGCGCCGCCCAGGCTGGCGCTGCCCGGCGCCGACGACACCGTCTGCCGCGGTGACAGCAACACGCCGCCGCGCACCTCGGTCAGCTTCCGGTTCGTCGTCGACCTGGCCGCGCCGGATGAATCGGTGTGGGCGTTCCCGGTCGGGAACTCCGGTGCCGCCGGCTCACCCCACCACACCGATCAGCTGGAGAGTTGGGCGGCCGGGCGCTATCACCGCATGGTCTTCAGCCGCGGCGCGTTGATGAAGTCGCCACGGCGGCTGCTGACCGTACTCCCGGCCACCGGCGCCGCGTCGTCGCCAACAGGTACCCCGTCATCTGCTGTCTCGCCCGCACGGAGCGTGTCGTCGTGATCGCCAACGAACTAGTGAACCTGTGTGCCGTCGCCCCCGGCCGGGTACTGGACCCGGTGAGCCGCAAAGCCATCGAGTACGAGCGGCTGGTGGAGGTGCTGCCGGAGCCGCTGGCCGAGATGGAGCTCTCCGAGAAGTTGACGGTGCCGGTACCGGAACCGTTGCGGGAGATCTACGCGGAGTACCGGCCGACCCCGCTGCGCCGCGCCGACGCATTCGCCGGGGCGCTCGGTGGAGACTGCACCGTGCTGGTCAAGGACGAGGGAGCCACGGCCTCCGGCAACCACAAGATGAACAGCGCCTACTGGGTGGCCTACCACTGCGCCCGGTCCGGGGTTGGCACCATCACGACCGAGACCACCGGCAACTGGGGCATTGCCCTGGCCCTCGCCGGGGCTCGTTTCGGTGTCCGGGTGGTCTGCTTCCTCGACCACCTCAGTGCGCAGGCCCGCCCGGACCGGGAGGACGCCATGCGCGCCGCCGGCGCCGAGGTGATCGTGGTGGGCGCGGACGAGGTGGGGCACTACGACCCGCTGGTGCTCTCCGCCGACCGGGCGGTCACCTACACCCGTGAGCGGCCTGGCGCGCGCTACATCTTCGGCAGCGTCTACAACTACTTCATCCTCCCGCAGACGATGACGGGGATGGAGGTGCGCCGCGAGCTGGCCGGCAGTCCGCCCGACGTGGTCGTGGGCAGCTGCGGTGGGGGCGCGAACCTGCTCGGCATCGCCGGGGCGTACCTGGCGGACTCGCTGCATGACGGGCCGGTACCGCGGGTGTTGTGCGCCGAGTCGGTGCACTGCCCCATTGTCAGCGCGGGGGTGCCCGGCGAGTACTCGATCGACGCGCAGGACTTCTACCCGAGGCTGCGCACGTACGGCCTGGACCGGCTGTTGGGCGACGGGTACATCGGCGGGCTCGGTTCGACCATCGTGGCCGCGGCGGTCGCGCACTTCCACGAGCAGGGGCTCATCGACACCGAGACTTTCACGGCCGGTGAGGCGGCCGAGGCGGCCGAGCTGTTCCGACGGACCGAGGGGCGCCGGGTCGCATTGGAGACCGGGTACCAGCTGGCGGCGGTGGCCGCGCTCGCCAGGCGGGCGCCGGGCAGCCGGATCCTGGTCAACATCAGCTCCGTGAAGGACAACTCGTACGCCTGATTTACCCCGCCAAGAACGAGGAGTGACCGTGCCGACGTCTGCCCGCCGCGAGCAGCTGCTGCGCCAGTTGCTGGCTGCCGACCAACGTCCGGGGCGTGACCGGATCTCTCGTGCCACCCGGCGGCCGGGCGAGGATCTGCCGCTGTCCTTCGCCCAGGAGCGGCTGTGGTTGGTCGACCAGCTCACCGGTGGCAGCTCCGCCTACAACATTCCGCATATGGTGCGGTTTCGGGGTGTGTTGCGGGTGGAGGCGTTGGAGTGGGCGTTGGGGGAGGTGGTGCGTCGGCATGAGGTGTTGCGGACGTGTTATCCGGTGGTGGGTGGTCGGGTGGTTCAGCGGGTGGTGGATGGTGGTTTCCGGTTGGGGTTTCGGGATTTGTCGGGGGTGGTTGATGGGTGGGGTGTGGTTGGTGGTTGGGCGGTGGGGGAGGCGGTTGAGGGTTTTGATTTGTCGGTGGGGCCGGTGGTGCGGGGGGAGTTGGTGCGGTTGGCGGTTGATGATCATGTGTTGTTGTTGACGGTGCACCATATTGCTTCTGATGGTTGGTCGTCGGGGGTGTTGGTGCGTGAGGTGTTGGCGTTGTATGAGGGTTTTGGGAGGGGGGTGTCGGGTGATGAGGTGTTGGGGGTGTTGGGGGTTCAGTATGGGGATTTTGCGGTGTGGCAGCGGGGGTGGTTGCGGGGGGAGGTTTTGGCGGGGGAGTTGGGTTTTTGGCGGGAGCGGTTGGCTGGTGTGGGGTTGTTGCGGTTGCCGTTCGACCGACCCCGCCCCACTGCGCTCAGCGGCGCCGGCAAGACCATCCGGTTTCCGCTCGGCGACGCGCTGCGCGCCCGGCTGCTCGCCTTCGCCGCAGCGGAGGGTGTCACCCCGTTCATGGTCCTGGTCACCGCGTTCGACACGCTGCTGTACCGGCTGACGGGCCAGACCGATATCGCCATCGGCACCCAGATCGCCAATCGTCAGCGCCCCGAACTCGAATCCGTCATCGGCTTCTTCGTCAACACCCTGGTACTGCGCACCGATCTGGCGGGTGAGCCGACCTTTCGCGAGGCGCTGCACCGCGTCCGGCGCACCACAGTGGACGCCTACGCCCACCAGGATGTCCCGTTCGAGCAGGTGGTGCAGGACCTTCATCCGGACCGTGACCTGAGCCAACCGCTGCCACTGTTCAATGTGGACTGCATGTTGCAGAACGCTCCGTTCCCGCGCCGCCGGCTGCCCGATGTCGACGTCGAGCTGATCGACCGACACACCTGGACCGCCAAATCCGACCTGGGCCTGATGTTCTGGGATTACCACGATGAGACGCGCAGCGAGTTGATCGGCTGGGCGGAGTACAGCACCGATCTGTTCGACGACTCGACCATCGAGCGCATTGTCGACGAGTTCGTGCGGGTCCTCGACGCCGGCATCGAGGCGCCGCAGACGAAGGTGAGCCGGCTGGCGCTGCTGTCGGCCGCCGAGGAGCACACCCAGCTGGTCAGGTGGTCGCCGCTGCCCAGCTGGCCGCCCATCGAGCGCACCGCCCTCGATCTGTGGGACGAGGCGGTACGCAGCCGTGGCGATACACCAGCGGTGATCGCCGGGCAGAGCCGGATCAGCTACCGCGAGCTGGACCGCCGTGCCAACGCCTTGGCGCACCGGCTGATCGGGGCCGGAGCGCAGGCCGACCGGGTTGTGGCGGTACTGGCGGAGCGCGACGTGGACACGTTCGTGGCGATCATCGGCGTGTTCAAGGCCGGGGCCGCCTTCGTGCTGATCGACCCGACCGACCCCGAACCCCGGGTGGCCAGGATGCTCGCCGAGGCGCGGCCTTCGGTGCTGGTACGCGCCGCAGCCGGTGGCGACCGGGTCACCGTGGCGGACGTTGCGGTGGTCGAGATACCGATGACCGGCGACCAGGAGCCGACACCGCCGCGATTGCGTCATCGGGGAGACCAGCTCGCCTACGTGATGTTCACCTCCGGCTCGACCGGCGTCCCGAAAGGGGCGATGGTGGAGCATCAGGGCCTGGTCAACCTGGCCGACTGGCTGGCCGACACCATCTACCGCACGGAGAACGGCAGCGCCCGCACCGGGTGCTTCAACGCCGACTTCACCTCCGACGCCTTCGTCGAAGACCTGTGCCTGCTGCTGCAGGGCGAGACGATGATCCTCCCGGATGCCTTCACCCGTCGCGATCCGCGCCTGCTCAGCGAACTCCTGCGGGGGCAGCGGGTCGAGCTGTTCCAGTGTTCACCCACCCAGGTCCGGCAACTCGCCGACGCTGGGCTGTTCGCGCCCGGTTGCCCGCTGCGGCGCCTGATCGTTGCCGGCGAGAAGATCGACGAGGAGCTGTGGCATCAGCTCGCCGGGTACCCCGAGGTGCAGGTGTGGAACGTGTACGGGCCGGCCGAGTGCGCGGTCGACGCCACCTTCACCCGGGTGCTGCCCGGTGTCCCCGCGAGTATCGGGCGGCCGGTCCACAACGCGATCGTGCGGATCCTCGACGGATCGGGGGCGATCGTGCCGGTAAGCGTGGCCGGTGAGATCTGCCTCGGCGGCGTTCCGGTGGGCCGGGGCTACCTGGGGCGGCCCCGCCAGACGGCGGCCGTGTTCGTCCCCGACCCGTACGCCCCCACACCGGGGGCCAGGCTCTACCGCACCGGTGACATCGGCTCGTACCGCCCCGACGGGTCGATCGTCTTCCACGGCCGCCGTGACGACCAGGTGAAGATCCGGGGATTCCGGGTGGAGCTGGGCGAGGTGCAGGCCGCACTGCAGGAGATCACCACAGTCGGACAGGCGCACGTCGAACTCGACCGGCGCCACGGTGAAGCCCGGCTGGTCGCCTACGTGACCCCACGCGTGGAGGAGGTACACCCGGAGCGGGTCACCACTGAGCTGATCGACCTGTGGCGGCGGGTCTTCGACGTCGAGCAGGCTCCCGAGTCGCCCGATGCCACGCTGGACACCTCGGGCTGGAACGACTCGTCCTCGTTCCTGCCCATCGCCGAAGACGAGATGCGCGCCTACCGGGACGCCACCGTCGCCGCCATCGCCGAGTTGCGGCCACGCCGGGTGCTGGAGGTCGGCTGCGGTACCGGCCTGATCCTGTTCGGCCTGGTCGACCTGCTCACGGCCTACGTCGGGGTTGATTTCTCCCCGGTCACCGTGGCCAAGCTGCGGGCCGCGGTGGACGCTGCCGCGCTGCCGTTCCCGGTACGCCTCGTCGAGGCCGAGGCCGCCGATCTGGGCAAGGTCAGCGATGCCATGTTCGACACGGTGGTGGCCAATTCGGTTGTGCAGTACCTGCCGCACCTGGATCACCTCACCGAGGTGGTCGTCGCGGCCATGGATCGGCTGGATGGGGCCGGCACCGTCTTCCTCGGCGACCTGCGAAGCCCGGAACTGCTTCGGCTGACCCACGTGTGGATCGAGGCCGGCAGGGCGGCGCCGGAAACGACCGTCGCCGAGCTGGGCCGCCTGGTCGACAACGCGATGAGCCGGGAGCGGGAGCTGCTGGTCCCGGTGCAGTACCTGGAGCAGCTGGCGCGGACGGTACCCGGCATCGCCCAGGTACGTCATCAACTCCACCCCGGCGTCGCCGACAACGAGATGGTCCGCTTCCGCTATGACGCCGTGCTGTACCGTCAGCCTCCCGTCCGACGGGTCACACCCGACTTCGTCGCGTGGACACCCGAGCTGACCCTGGCCGGTATCGAGCAGGCGGTCGTCGAGAGCCCGGCCGCCGTCCTTGCCTGGTCCGGGATCGCCAACGAACGGCTGGTGCGGGAACGCCGACTGGCCGCGGTGCTGGACGCGGCGTCCGACAGCGCCGCTATCGCCGGTACCACCATCGCTGAGGCGGCGCTGCGGTTCAGCGCCACCGTCCCGTCCGGACTCGATCCCCAGCAGCTGCTCGACCTCGCCGCCCGGCACGGTCGACAGGCGCGGCTCACCTGGACCCCGGGACGCCTGGACGGCTGCTTCGACCTCGTGCTGTTGACTGGCGACTGCGTCGGCCGGCAGATCGAGGTCAGCTACCCGCCGGCCGCCCCGGCTCCGTCCGCGGGCCCATCACCGCAGCGAACCCACCTGCACCACAAGTTGCGGCTGGCTATCCGGGACGAGCTGGCCCAGCGGCTGCCGGAGCACATGGTGCCGGCGGCCATCGTCGTCCTCGACCGGATGCCGATCAACGCGGCGGGCAAGGTGGACCGGGTAGCCCTGCCCGATCCGGATCTCGGCCGCCCGCTGCCCAACAGGTACGACGGGCCACCGCGTACCGCCACCGAGAAGGAGCTGGCGGCGATCTGGCGGCGCCTGCTCGACGTCCCCGCGGTCTCGGCCACCGACAACTTCTTCCTCCTCGGCGGGCACTCGCTACTGGCCACCACGATGGTCAACCGGGCCAGTGCACAACTGGGCGCGGAGCTGGGTATCCGCGACGCCTTCCAGTACCCGGTCCTGCGTGACCTGGCCGCCGTCATCGACCGCTCCACCGCCGGGCACACCGCCGCTCCGCCGCTGCTGCCCGTGCTGCGCGACGAGTACCTGCCGCTGTCTTTCACCCAGGAACGCTTCTGGCTGGCCGAGCAGACCAGCCGCCAGCGCGGGCTCTACAACATTCCGCATATGGTGCGGTTTCGGGGTGTGTTGCGGGTGGAGGCGTTGGAGTGGGCGTTGGGGGAGGTGGTGCGTCGGCATGAGGTGTTGCGGACGTGTTATCCGGTGGTGGGTGGTCGGGTGGTTCAGCGGGTGGTGGATGGTGGTTTCCGGTTGGGGTTTCGGGATTTGTCGGGGGTGGTTGATGGGTGGGGTGTGGTTGGTGGTTGGGCGGTGGGGGAGGCGGTTGAGGGTTTTGATTTGTCGGTGGGGCCGGTGGTGCGGGGGGAGTTGGTGCGGTTGGCGGTTGATGATCATGTGTTGTTGTTGACGGTGCACCATATTGCTTCTGATGGTTGGTCGTCGGGGGTGTTGGTGCGTGAGGTGTTGGCGTTGTATGAGGGTTTTGGGAGGGGGGTGTCGGGTGATGAGGTGTTGGGGGTGTTGGGGGTTCAGTATGGGGATTTTGCGGTGTGGCAGCGGGGGTGGTTGCGGGGGGAGGTTTTGGCGGGGGAGTTGGGTTTTTGGCGGGAGCGGTTGGCTGGTGTGGGGTTGTTGCGGTTGCCGTTCGACCGACCCCGCCCCACTGCGCCCGGCCCCACCGGTACTCAGCGCACCGTCACCGTCGGCACCGGCCTGTATCAGCGGGCGGCCGCGTTCGCCGCGGCGGAGGGTGTCACCCCGTTCATCGTTCTGCTCACCGCGTTCACGCTCGTCCTGCGGGAGTTCTCGGGCCAAGCGGACATCGCCATCGGCACCATCGTCGCCGGGCGTGAGCGGGCCGGGACCGAGGCGTTGATCGGCGCCTTCGTCAACACCCTGATACTGCGCACCGACCTGACCGCGGTCGAAACCCCACGCGACGCGCTGCGGCGGGTCCGGCGTAGCGCACTGGACGCCTACGCCCACCAGAACCTGCCCTTCGAGCAGCTCAGTGCCGAGCTGGGGGGCGTCATCCCGGACATCGTCTTCCAACTCGACGACTCCGCCGCTGCGCTTCCGCAGCTGCCCGACCTCGCGGTCGAGTCGGTGCAACTGTTGCGCCCCACGGCAAAGTTCGCCCTCGCGGTGACCGCCCTCCCGCAGCCCGACGGCGGGCTCGCCCTGCACCTGGAGTACCTGGCGGACCTGGTCGAGGAGCGCGATATCGACCGACTCACGCGCACCTTCGAGACCACAGTGGATCAGCTGCTGCTGGGCACGCCGGACTCCAGCCTCACCCCGACCGGAGGCGTCGATGCGGCGTAACTCCTTTCTTCCACTACTGGAGCGGCGCGACCCGCACGCCGAGGTGACGCTGTTCTGCCTGCCGCACGCCGGCGGCTCCGCGATGACCTACGCCCAATGGCCCGGTGTTTTCCCAAGCTGGGTCGACGTGCAGCCGGTCGAACTGCCGGGACGCGGCGGCCTGCTGAACCGGCCCCTCGTCACCGACGCCGACCTGCTGGTCGCCACCCTCGCCCGGGCACTGCTACCGGTCATCGACCGTCCGTTCGCCCTCTTCGGGCACAGCATGGGTGGGATGCTCGTCGCCGAGCTGGCCAGTTGGCTGATGCGCTACGGCCATCCCATGCCGGAGCTGCTGGTGATTTCCGGCCGGGGCGGGGGGCCGACGTTCCCCGGCGCGATGGCCGCCGAGGCCCTGCCCGACGAGGACCTGGCCGGCTGGATGCTCGGTCTCGGCGGCACCGATCCGCTCGTCCTGATGGATCCGGACGTCCTGGACATCACGATTCGATCGATCCGGGCCGACCTGCGGCTATGCCTCACCTACCAGCGCACCTTCACCCGCCTGCCGACGCCCCTGCTGTGCCTGTGCGGTACCGACGACCAAGGCGTCTCCGCGGCCGAGGTCGCAGCCTGGCAGGAGCACACCAGCTCCCGATTCCGGTCGGTGCAGCTGCCCGGTGACCACTTCTACTACCGGCGCCACCTCGCCGAGGTCGCCCGCCTGACAACCGAGGAGATACGCAGAATGCCCAGCCTCGCCACCGGCCCCGACCATGTCCGGTGACACCCGCTCCGAGCGCGCCGCATATCTCCAGGCGATGAGCGCTCTGCTGCTGTACACGGTGCGCCACCATCGGCTGCGCGCAATCGGCACAGTGGTACTCGTCGTGGCTGCCGCCGCCGCCAATACCGCCGTCTTGGTGTTCTCGGTACGGCTGCTGACGCTGCTGGGGCACACCCGGCAACTGTTGGTGGCGGTCCTCCTGCTGGGCCTGGCGGTGGTCTTCGCGGAGGCGGTGACCGCGGCGTCCAGCGCGCTCGCCGCCGACCTCGGGGTGGCCGTGGAGGGCCGGCTACGGCAAGGCCTCATCCGGCACACCGCCGCCCGGGCCGGGCACGCACCCGCCGGGGTGACCGCGATCGTCGACGGCGGGTACCCGCCCGACACGGTCCTTACCTGTCTGGCCTCCATCGCCACCCGGGTACTCACCGCGCTGGGCGCGATCGCACTGCTGTCCCTCTACTCGTGGTGGGCGCCACTGCTCATCCTGTGCACCCACCTGATCGGCCGCCGCCAGGCACGCGCACTGTTCACCGCCGCGGTCAGCTCTACCATCGACGAGCGGCAGACCCTCGCCCGCGCCGGGTACCTGGTGGACCTGGCACTCGAACCGGCGACGGCCAAGGAGTGGCGGCTGTTCGGTCTGCAGCGCCACGTCATCGCCGAGCTGGGTCGTGAGTGGCGCAGGCTGCTGGCCGTCGTGGTGGTCCGCCGGCGCCGGATGATGCGCGCCGCGTTGCTGTCCAATGTGCTGGTCGCCGTGTCGGTGGCCGCCGTACTGCTGCCGCTGGCCTGGTCGACAGCGCACGGTCAGGTCTCGGTTGCCCGATTCGTGCTGATGATCCAGGCGCTTCTCGCGGCCCGGGGCATCGCCAGCTTCTCCGGCGCCGACTACGCGGTAGCCACCGCGCTGCCCGGTCTTCGCCTGGCCATCGCGACCGCCGGCCCGACCGGTGCACCGGCGGTCGCTGCCGCACCCGCTGTGGAACTGCCGTCCCAGCGCCACTCCTCTACCGGGGCAGCGCCCCGACTGGACTTCGTCCGGGTCGCCTTCAGCTACCCGGGGGCAGGGCAGCCCGCTCTCGATGACCTGTCGCTGGAGATACCCGCCGGCCAGGTCACCGCGGTCGTGGGCGCCAATGGTGCCGGCAAGACCACACTGGTCAAGCTTCTGCAGGGGATCGAAGGGCCGGATCGTGGTCAGGTCCTGGTGGACGGCGCCGACCTGGGCGATCTGGACCTGACCGCGTGGCGGCACCGGATTGCCGTGGTGCGCCAGGACTTTGCCCGGTACCCGTTGACCGTGGCCGACAACGTGTCGGTGGGCGTCGACCCGGATCCCGCGCTCGTGGCCGAGGTACTGGAGCTGGCCGGCCTCGACGAGGCGATTGCTGCGCTCCCGGACGGCACGCAGACCCTGCTGTCGGCGGGGCAGGACGACGGCGCCGAGTTGTCGGGCGGCCAGTGGCAGCGCATCGCGCTGGCCCGGGCGGCCTACGCGGTGCGTCGCGGTGCCCAGCTGGTACTGCTGGACGAGCCGACCGCCAGCCTCGACCCGCGCACTGAACTGGAAACCTTCCAAAGGTTGCTGGACTTCGTCGCCGGAACCACCACCGTACTCATCTCGCACCGATTCGCGGCGGTCCGGCTGGCCGCCAAGATCGTGGTGCTCGACGGTGGTCGCGTGGTCGAGCAAGGTACCCACGGCGAGTTGCTCGCGGCCGG
Organism: uncultured Actinomycetota bacterium; assembly: GCA_963850915.1. Lineage (GTDB taxonomy): Bacteria > Actinomycetota > Actinomycetes > Mycobacteriales > Micromonosporaceae > CAVTWH01. The sequence goes on along the minus strand of CAWKND010000009.1, from coordinate 26,349 downwards.
CGGGTGGTACGCACACGCCTTCCGCACACAGGCCGACCGTTATCAAGCAGTGGAGTCGCGATGAGCTACCTGGCAGGTCTGCGCTATCTGTTGGCGTTGCCCCGGCGTGCCGCCCCGCGGATCTGCGCCGGCCTCATCGTGGTGAGCGTGCTCGACGCTGTCGGCGGTGTACTGGTCGCGGTACTGATCAGCGCCGCGGTCACCGCGGTGCGCCGCGGCGACGACACGGCCGTCGTCTGGTGGACTGCCGGCGCCGCACTCGTCCTGGCGGTCGCGTTGGTGGCACACACCTTCGCCTTCCTGTGGCAGGCGGTACTCGCCGAGCGGGCCAAGCAACTGGTCGACGTGGAGACCCTGCGCGCGGTCGGCGGACGGCCCCGCATCGACCACTTCGCGTCGCCGGACTTCATGGACGACCTGCAGATCCTGCGCCGGGACCGCGGCCGGATCGGCACCAGCACCATGGTGGTCTTCCAGTGCCTGGAGAGCGGAGTGCGGCTGCTGGTCGTGGTGGTCACGCTGCTGACCGTGAACCCGAGCCTGCTGCTGCTGCCGATCTCGGCGGTGGCGGCGATCTGGGCAGCCGGCCGGGCCGAGCGGATCACCCAGAGCGGCGCCGAGCGGGCGGCGGCCGGTCGACGGCGCGCCAATGCCCTCTTCGACGTGCTGCTGTCGGATCCCGGGGCGCAGGAGTCGGCCGTCTTCGACCCGAAGCACCGCCTCGCCGGTAGGCATGAGGCGGAGTTGGCAACCGCGGCCCGGCTGGAGCGCCAGGCGCGGTGGCGGGGTGTCCTCGTCACCATCGGCGGCTGGCTGATGTTCGGTACCGGGTACGTGTTGCCGCTGTGTGCCCTGGTCGCTGGTTGGCCGGTGGGTCGACCCGGGCCCGCCCGCCTCGTACTGGTCATCATGCTGGCGTTGTTGCTGTTCAAGGCGATCGCGGACGCCTACGACGCATTCGGCTGGGTACTCAGGGCGGTTGGTACAGCGCGCCGGCACCTGCGGGTGACCCTTGACGAGCCGGCCGCCGCGGACGGTGGCGCCGAGCCGTTGCCGGTCACCGCGCTGACCGGCGGCATCACTGTCGACGGGGTCTCTTTCCGTTACACCGGTGCGCCGGTGGACGTTCTGCGCGACGTCCGGCTCGAGTTGCCGGCCGGCACCGTGGTTGCCCTCGTGGGCGAGAACGGCGCCGGCAAGTCCACGTTGTTGAACGTGCTGATCGGATTGGAGCGGCCGACGTCGGGTCGGGTCCTCATCGACGGCCAGCCGTTGGACGAGGTTTCCGCTCCCGGGCTGCGGGCCGGTGCGACCGCGGCGTTCCAGGACTTCGTCCGGTACGAGCTGTCCCTCGGCGAGAACGTCGGGGTGGGGGACGTCGACCGGATCGCGGACGAGCAGGCGTTGACCGGGGCTCTGCAGCGCTGTGCCGCAGCAGACCTGGTCGATCGGGATCCCCGGGGATTGTCGACCCCGGTCGGAGGCGACGGTGTGGAGTTCTCCGGCGGTCAGTGGCAGCGCATCGCCGCGGCTCGGGCGCACCTACGCAGCCGGCCTGTGCTGCGGATCTTCGACGAGCCGTCGGCCGCCCTCGACCCAGACGCGGAGGCGGCTCTCTTCGACCGGATCATCGAGAATGGCCGTTCGCTCGCCCGCGATCATGGATCGATCACGGTCATCGTCTCGCACCGGCTGTCCGGTACCCGCTCGGCCGATCTGGTCATCGTCCTCGACCGGGGGGCTGTCCTCGACGTGGGTACGCACGGGGAGCTCATCGACAGGTGCCCGGCCTACGCCGAGCTCTACCGGATCCAGGCACAGGCATATGCGTGACAGGAGAACGACGTGACGGTTGAATCGTCGCAACCGCTGGCAAGGCTCATTCAGCGGGCCCGCCAGCGGGCGGCCGAGCCGGAGATCAACTTCACTACCCTCGGCAGTGCCGGAGAGGCTCCGCTGACGGCCGTGCAGCTCGGTCTGTGGCTGCACGGCACCATCCACGAGACGCTGCGCGGGCAGTTGGTGACCTGGACCGGCCGGCTCGACGGCGCCCTGGACGTCGAGGCGCTGGCGGCCGCGCTGTCGGACGTCGCCGGCCGCCATCCCCGGCTCGGCGCCCGCCTCGTACCGGCTGACGGAGCCCCGCGACTGCTGCTCGGCGCCGCCCCGGCGCAGGTGCGGGTACTCGCCGGGAACGGGCTCGATGAGGACGACGCGCTCGCCCTGTTGGCCGCGCAGTGGCACGACATCGACCCGGAGAACGGACCGATGTTCCTCGCCACCGTCCTGACCTGCGCGACGGACGTGACCTATCTCGGCCTCGCCGTCCACCACCTGGTCTTCGACGGGGCGTCCCTGGGCGTGGTGTTGGACGATCTGGCCACCCGCTACCGGCAGTTGCGAGGGCACGGCGCCACCCGACCGGCCGGGGTGGGGCCGTTGACCCCGGTGCCCTTCATCCAACCGGCCGAGACAACAGCACCCGGTGCGGAGTTCTGGCGCAGTGAACTGGCGTACCCGCCGGCGCCGCTACGGCCGCTCCAGCGCGGCGATGACGCCCCGCCGCGGATATCGTTCAGCCTTGGCGCGCCCACCGCCGAAGCGCTGCGCGCCACCGCGCGACGGTGCCGGGCAACCGTGTTCATGGTCGTGGCCGCCGCGGTGACGGTGACCATCCACAGCACCGGCGGGGGCGTCGACACGCTCGTCGGGGCGCTGCTGGACCTGCGCACCCCGCAGGAGCGGGAGCAGGTCAGCTACCACCTCAACACGCTGCCGCTGCGCATCCGGGTCGGTGGACCCCGTGCGCGGCTGGTCGACGTGGTCGAGCGGGCGCGGCAGGCTGTGATCGCGGTGATGAGCCGGCGTACCACCCCGCTGAGCGATGCTCTGGCCGCCGGCCGGGAGGCGCCGGGCGGTGCCGGCCTGCAGGCCCCCCAGATCACCATCGACTACCTGGGCCGCGACGACCGCGTGGTGAGCCTCGACGGCGTCACCTGCACCGTGCTCGACCAGGTGGGGGGCGACCCGGAGTTCCCTCTCGGCGTGATCGTCGGGGATGTCGGCGAGGACATCGAGGTCGAACTGGAGCCGGGTCCCGGCTTCCTGGACGCCACGGCGGTGCGGAGATTCGCGGATGTGCTGCACGATGTGCTGCGCCGGCTGGCGTTGGATCCGGACTGTACGGTGGGGCACGCCGGTGACGTGCCGCTGTTCGACCGCTTCGAGCGCCCCGGTCGGGTCCGCCGCCGACGCTGCCGGATATGCCGCGGCCGCAGACCTGGTCCAACAGGTCGCCGACGCATTCGGGCAGATCCTGGAGCTGCCCGGGCCGGTGGCCCCGGAGGATGACTTCTTCGCTCTCGGCGGTCAGTCACTGCTCGCCATCCGTGCGGCTGCCGAGATCGGTCGACGGACCGGCGGCAAGGTCACCATCCGGCACATCTTCGACCACCCGACGCCGGCCGCGCTGGGCCTGCATCTCGCCGGAACCCTGCGGTGACGACGTCACCGGCGACGCTCAGCGCCACGCTGCTGGCCCGGGTCGAGGCCGAGCCGCATCGCGCGATCGTGCGGTATCTCGGCGCTGAGGGTGGGGTGCGTGACGAGCTGACCTACGCCGGGCTTTGGACCCGCGCCCAGGCCGCCGCACACGTGTTGGCCGAGCACGCTGCCGGCGGCGAGCCGGTGATCCTCACCGCTCGGCCGGAGGCCGCGTTCCTGGAGTGGTTCTTCGGTTGCCTGCTCGCCGGTGCGGTCGTGGTTCCGATGCCGCCACCGACCGGCCGGTACCGGGTCGAGCGGGTGGCCGCCGCGGCGGCCGACTGCGGAGCGCGGCTGATCATCGGCCGACGTGGCCCCTCCACAGCTGCGGCGCTGCCCGGTCTCGGCTGGATCGACCCGGCGGCCCACCAGTCCAACCCGGCCCCGCAGCGGCTGCCCGTGCCGGGTACCGGCCGGATCGCCGCCCTGCAGTACACCTCCGGCTCCACCAGCCGGCCCCGTGGCGTCATCCTCACCGACGACTGTCTGCTGCACAACATCGAGCAGATTCGCCGTACCTTCGAGCTGACGCCCCAGGATGAGGTGCTGGGGTGGCTTCCGCCGCACCATGACATGGGCCTCATCGGCAGCCTGCTCACCCCGTTGCTCATCGGTACCGGCGCCATCGTCCTCGACCCAGCCCACTTCGCCCGCCGGCCGCTGCACTGGCTGGAGACGATGAGCCGTTACCACGCCACGGTCAGCGGCGGCCCGAACGCGGCCTTCGAGAGTGTCGCCCGCGCCTTGGCGAGGACCCCGGTCACTGACCTGTCACTGGACCTGTCCCGCTGGCGGGTGGCCTTCGTCGGCGCGGAGCCGGTGCAGCGGCGCACGCTTGCCCGGTTCGCGGCAGCCGCCGGCGCGCACGGGTTCCCGTCCGGCTCGCTACGCCCGTGCTACGGCCTGGCCGAAGCGACATTGTTGGTCAGTTGCGCCCCGTGCCCCCCGGACGACCTGGCCGGCGACGGCGCCGTGCCGTGTGGCGCGCCGGTGGCCGACACCGACATCCGCATCCTGGACGCCGCCGGTGAGCAGGCGCCGCAGGGTGTTGCCGGCGAGGTCGTCGTGCGCGGGCCTGGCGTAGCGGCCGGCTACTGGGGGGCGGAGCAGGCCACGGCGGAAACCTTCGCCGCAGTTGTGCCGGGGCGGGTCGGGCGCTACCTGCGCACCGGCGACACCGGTCTACTGGACCCGCAGGGCCACTTCGTCCCCACCGGCCGCGTTCGGGATCTGCTGATTGTCAACGGCCGCAACGTCTACCCGGCCGACCTGGAGCTGGCCGCCCTGCGGGCGCTGGAGCCGCGGACGGTGGGGCTGGCCGCCGCGGTCGCGCTCGACCGCCTGGACCGCTTCGCCGTCGTCGTCGAGTGCGACACGGCCGACGAAGCAGCCCTGCGTGCCTGCTACACGGCTGTTGCCGAGGCAGCCGAGCACCCACCCGAACTGCTGGCGACCGTCCGGATCGGAGTGTTGCCGAGGACGACCAGTGGGAAGATCCAACGCGGCCGGGTGCGCACCAGTCAGCTCGCCGGTGAGCTGCCGCTCATCGGTACCCGCAGCCGCGAGCAGCACACCGGCTCGCACTTGGCGGATCTGCGCGCGAGGCTGGCCGTGACGAGCGCCGCTGACCGGGCCGAGCTCGTGGGCAGCTACCTGACCGACCGGATCGGCGCGGACGACGCCGGTCTCACGGGCCTGGACTCTCTGGAGCGGATGGCGCTGCTCGCCGACCTGGCCGAGGTGACGGGCGGCCCGATCTCGCACAGCCGGGCGCTCGCGGCCACCTCGCTGGCGGACCTGACGGCCGCGGTCCTTGCTGCGGCCCCACCCGAGGCGTCACCCGATCCGCTGCCCGCCGCACCCGCCGGGCCACAGCCGGCCGGCCCGGCCGAGTCGGCCATGTACCTGCTGGAGCAGCTCGCTCCGGGCGGCACCACCCTGTGCGCGTCGGTGTCAGTGGACGGTTGCGCCACCGAGGCGATCGTGGCGGCGCTCGAGCGGCTGGTACGCCGTCACGAGGCGCTGCGTACCGGCTACACGGCCGAGCCTGACGCGATCTACCGGCAGGTGCACCAGGGCACGGTGACAATCTCGGAGACCGACGGCACCGACTGGTCCGATGAACAGGTGGACCGCTGGCAGGAGCAGCACACCCGGATCGTCTTCGACCTGGCGTCGCCGCCGGCGATCCAGGTCGGGCTGCTGCGCCGTCGCAGCGACCGGCACCTGCTGGTGCTGTGCGCGGCGCACGCGGTCGCCGACTTCCCGTCGTTCACGGTGCTCTGCGACGAACTGCTGCGGGACCTGGCCGGCCAACCTGTCGACGGCGAGCCGGTCGGCTACGGCGACTTCCTTGCCCTCCAACGACGTTATCTGGACTCCGACGCGGCCCGCGCCGACGCCGACTACTTCGAGCGGCACCTGCGCCACGCGCCGTCCCGGCTGCTCGTGTGCACGGGGCCGGGTAGGGGCGCGGGCGGCGAGTGCGGGGAGGTGGACGCGTTACTGGACGGACCGACGACGGCGCTGCTGACCGCGTTCGCTCGCGCCGAGCAGACCACGGTGTTCACGGTGCTGGTGGCGCTCTACCACGCGCTGCTGGCGGTGTGTACGGGACAACGAGAGGTCACCGTCGGGGTACCGATGACAGGCCGTACGGACGGCCGGTTCGCCGCCACGGTCGGCCTGCTGATGAACCAGGTCCCCGTCGTCAGCCGGCTCGCCGACGGCAGCACCCTGCGTGACCTGGTACGCGCGGCGCACCGCGCCGTTCTCGACGGTACCGACCACCAGCGGCTGCCGCTCGCACTGATCGCCGAGCGTTGCGGCGGGGGCCGGCGAGGCCCCACCGCCCTGTTCGAGACAATGCTTGTCTACTACCGGGCGCTACCCGGGCAGCCGCGGGGCTTCGGCGGGTTGGCGTTGGGCCTGGCCGAGCCGGTCCGGCTCGGCGGGGTGACCCTGTGCGCCGCCCCGGCCCGCCAGCAGCATGACACGATGCCACTCACAGCGCTGGTCGCCGCCGACGGAGCCGGCCTGCGATTCCGGCTGCGGCACCTGATCGACCGGGTGGACACCGCGCAGGTCGAGAAGCTGGCCGCTGCGCTACCCGGGCTGTGTGCCCGGCTGCTGATCGACCCGGACGCCCCGCTGCTTCCGCCGGCACGCCGGACCCGGCCGATCGCCGAGACACCCGGGACGGACATCGTTCAGCGGCTGCACGCCGTGGTCGAACGCTTTCCGGATCAGGTCGCGGTGCGGGACGCCCGGACCAGCTACACCTACCGGGAGTTTTGGGAGCGTACCGGCCGGGTCGCCAGCGTGCTGGCGGACGGCGGGGTACGCCCCGGCGACCGGGTGGCCCTGCTGCACGAGCGGGACGCCGACGCCGTTGTCGCCACATTCGCGGTGCTGCGCGCCGGCGCCGGGTACCTCCACCTCAGTCCGGACGCGCCGCCCGCCCGGCTGCGCCGCCTGGTCACCGACTGCGCGCCGATACTCCTGATCGCCGACGCGGCGCACCGTCGTGTCGCAGGCGACCTCGGTGTGCGGACGCTGGCGCTCGATCCGCAGGCCGTCCCGGCCACTCGCGTCCCCACCTGCGCGGCGCTGCCCGGCGGCGGTAGTGCCACCGCCTACGTCAGCTACACCTCCGGATCGTCCGGTCAGCCGAAGGGTGTGGTGGTCTCCCACGCGGCGGTGCTCGCGGCGACCGACGCCTTCGCCGACCGGGTCGCGATCGGTCCCGGTGACGTGATCGCCGGGGTGTCCGCGCTCGGGTGGGACATCGTGGTGGGCGACCTGTACGGCGCCCTGCTTCGGGCGGCGACCCTCCACGTGGTGCCCGACGAGGTCGCCGCGGATGGCGCTGCGCTCGCCGCGTTTCTGAAGGCCGGGCAGGTCACCGTGATGAGCACCACGCCGCACAGGTGGCGCCTGGTCATGGACGCCGGCTGGCGCCCCGACCCCGGTTTCCGGGTGGTCTGCGGCGGCGATGCGATGTCTCCCGCCGACGCGCAGCGCTTTCGCGAACTCGGTGCGCATGTGTGGAACTTCTACGGTCCCACCGAGACCGTGCTCTGGAGCAGCGCGGCTGAGCTGTGGCGGTGGGACGGCCAGGGTGCTGTGCCGATCGGTCACAGCCTGGCCGGGTACACGGCCCACGTGCTGGACTCGCAGCTGCGCCCGGTCGGGTGGGGGGAGCCGGGCGAGCTCAGCATCGGCGGCGCCACGGTGGCCGACGGCTATCTGCGGGACGCCCGGCTGACGGCTGCCCGGTTCGTGCCGGACCCGTTCGCCGCCCGCCCGGGCAGCCGCATGTACCGCACCGGCGACTCCGCCCGCCAGCAGGGCGCCGACGGCCTGGTCTTCCTCGGCCGCGACGACGGCCAGGTGAAAATCCGCGGGTACCGCGTCGAGCTGGCTGAAGTGGACGCGGCACTGGCCCTCCAGCCGGATGTCGGCGAGAGCGTCGTGGTGGCGCTGCCCGATCGTGACGGCCTCACGGAACTCGTCGCGTTCGTCGTGGCCCGGCCGGGCCGGCCGGCAGACTCCGACGCCCTGCTGCGCGGGCTCGCCGCGCAGCTACCGCGACAGCTGATCCCGACCCGGGTGCTCTGGTTGGACCGGCTACCGGTGAACGCCAACGGCAAGCTGGACCGCACCGCGTTACCGGCGCTGCCGGCGTCCGAGGCCCGGCCAGCGGGCCGACCGGCCGCCACCCCGACCGAGCAACTGGTCGCCGGCATCGTCGCCGACATCCTCGGGCTGGGCGCCGTCGACGCCGATGACGACTTCTTCATGCTGGGATTGCATTCGCTGCGCGCCATCCAGTTGGCGACCCGGTTGAGCGGGCACACCGGCGTCCGGATACCGGTCGCCACGGTCTTCACCCACCCCGCCGTGGCCGACCTGGCCGGCCGGATCGATGAGCTGTGTTCACCGGCCGAGCCGCCACCGGGCGACGAGCGGACGGGCGCGGGCCACAGCCACGTCACGCCGGGGCAGCGTCGGCTGTGGTTCGACCATGTTGCCGGCCGGTCCGAGGACGGAATGGTGCTGCCTTTCCTGATCGAGCTGCGCGGTCGGCTCGACGCAGCCGCCCTCCGGACGGCTTTCCAGGAGCTGGTGGCCCGGCACTCGGCGCTGCGTACCGTGCTGGTGGCCCGGGACGGCGAGCCTTACGCCGTCGAAGGCCCAGCCGCTCAACTGAGCATCGTCGACCTGCCGGAGCTGGACAGCGAGGGGCTGCGCGCACACGGCAGGCAGCGATGCCGGCAGCTGCTCGGGGAGCCGTGGGTGCTGGCACAGGGGCCACTGGCGCGAGGCGAGGCGTTGCTCGGTGCGCCGGACCATGCGGTACTGGTCTTCGTCGTTCACCACGTCATCTTTGACGGCTGGTCGGCCCGGGTGCTGCTGAACGAGTTCCGGCAGCACTACCTGGCCGCCCTCGCCGGGGTACCGGCGTCGCTGCCCGCGTTGCCGGTGGACGAACGGGCTGCCGGTGCGCTGGTGCCGGCTGGTCCCGGGGGACAGGCGGAGCGGCAGATCGTCCGCAGCTGGGTGGAGCGGGTGCTGGCAGCGCCGAGGCTGCGGCTGCCCACGGACGTACCGGCCGAGGTGAGCGCGCCCGGCGCGGCCCGCAAGCGCCGGCTGTCGCTGGGGGACAGCGCGCACCGGGTAGCCCGCGCAGCCGGCACCACCGCATACGCCGTGGTCAGCGCGGCGACGCAGATGGCACTACGGCGCGCCTGTGGGCAGGACCTGCTGGTCACCGGCCTCGACCTGGCCGGCCGGGAGCGTGCGGAGCTGGCCGACCTGGTGGGCTACTTCGGCAACCAGCTACCGCTGGTGGTAGATCTGTCCGGTGTCGACGACCTGCCGAGCACCATCGACCGGGTACGGGTCGCGCTCGCCGATGCCATCGACCTTCCCTGGCTCGGGTACGAGCGGCTGGTGGACGAGGTACGCCGCCACGGCGGTCGCGTGGACGGCGGTCTGTTCGACGTGAAGATCGTCCACCAGTACACCGTCCACAGCCACGGCAACGCGGCCACTGACCTGGCGGTCAGCCTGGTGGACAGCGGCTGGGCCTCGGCCGCCAACCCGCTGGCAGTGTGGCTCTGGGAGGACGGCGACAGCGCCGAACTGGAGCTGCACCACCGGATCGACGCCTGCGCCAGTGGCTGGGCGGACCGGCTGCAGGACCAGATCGTCGCGCTGATCATGGAGTTGGCCAACCCCAACGCGGAAAGGAGCACAGGTCAGGTGGAGGAGTTCACAGCTGACGAATCCGGGGCCGACTTGCTGTCGTTCGACGACATCGAGCTGGCTCCGCTGGACGCCGTACCCACGCTCACCGGCCCACGGGTGCAGCGCCGCGGTGGAACCGGTGTGCTGGTGGTGGAGACTGGCACGGCCGCAGCCGAGTGGCTGCGCACGGAACCGGATACCTGGCGTGAAGGCCTGCGCGAGCACGGCGCGGTACTGCTGCGGGGCGGCGGTGTCGACTCGCCCGGGGCGATGGCGGCGGCCGTGGCCGAGGTGTTCGCCGCGCCGTACGCAACCAACGAGCACCCGCGCAAACTGCTCGACGAGAACGTGGTCCGGCCGGTGGAGTACCCCGCCGAACTTGACCTGTACTGGCACAACGAGGACTCGTTCAACCACACCTACCCGGCGACTCTGGCATTCGCGTGTCAACGGCCGGCCGACGACGGTGGTGAGACCACCGTTGTGGACGGCATGGCGGTGCTGGCGGCGATGGATCCCGGGGTCCGTGGCCGGTTCACCGACACCGGTGTGTGTTACGTGCGACGCTTCCTCCCCGGGCTCGGGCTGCCCTGGACCACCGTGTTCGGCACCACGGACCGCGATGAGGTGGCTGCCCGGTGCGCGGCCGAAGGGGTGGAGGCGAGCTGGGACGGAGGCTTCCTCACCACCCGCTCGACCCGCCCAGCGGTGATCCACGACAGGGACGGCCGGGAGGTCTGGTTCGCGCAGATCCTGCACTGGCACGAGTACTGTCTGGACGAGCAGACCCGGCGCGACCTCAACAGTAGCCTCGGCGGTCTGCTGCCCCGGTCAGTGTCCTACGGTGACGGCGCGCCCATCCCGGACGAGATGGTGGCCGCCCTCATCGCGGACAGTCGGGCACATGAGTACGCCGCGCCGTGGCGCCGTGGCGACCTGCTGCTGGTGGACAACACGCGGGCGGCCCACGGCCGGCGATCCTACCGGGGGGAGCGGCGCATCATGGTGTCGCTGGGCGATCCTAGGTCCCAGTGAGCAACTCGACGGCGTCGACACACTGGCCGGGCTCAGCGAGCAGCCGTCGAACCACCTGGGTGTAGCAGTCTGCGATCGCCTCGACGGTGGCCCGGTCGAAGAGTTCGGTGGCGTAGCTGAGCACCACGCGCAGCTGTGTTTCACCGAACCCGACGAACAGCTCCAGGTCGAACCGGGCGCTGGTCACCTCGTCGCTGCGGAAGGTCGTCACGTCCACATCAGACCACCGGTTCACGGTGTCACCAATGTCCGAGTCCAGGTCGAGGTCGAAGCTGAGCGGGGTCACCGGCGCCCCGCTCCGTCGCCGGGAGAGCCCGAGTTCGGCGAGGAGATCGGAGAAAGGCACGCTCTGGTGTTCGTGAGCCAGCAGCACCCGCTCCCGGACCCGGCCCAGCAACTGGAGAAAGGACTCTCCGGGAAGCACGTCGACCCGCACCACGAGTGTCGTCGTGAACATCCCGATGGTCTCCAGGCTGACCGGATCCGTACGTCCGGACACCGGTGTGGCCACGGCGACGTCGGTCTGATCGAGCAGCAGCGAGATCATCGCCAGGTACGCGGCGAGCATCACCATGTACGGGCTGACCCGCCCGCGGCGGCACAGCTCACGGACGGCCGCGCAGACGTCGGGGCCCATGGTGGCTACCACCGATGCGCCGTCGAACGCGGCTGTCGCGGGTCGGTCATGGTCCGGTGGGAGCTCCGTAGCGGGCATTCCGGCGAGGACGTCGCACCAGTACTCCAGGCTTTCCGGCTCGCCTGTCCGGTCGGGCATCACGTCCGTGTAGGGCACTGCTGGTGGAGCGAGGAGGGGCCGGCCCGTGGTGAGAGCCGTGTATGCCGCACCCAGTTCGCGCGACAGGATCTTGACCGACCAGCCGTCGAAGATGAGGTGATGTACTTCCATGCACAGCACATGGTCCTGACTGGACAGCTTCATTACCGCGGCCCGCAGCAGTGGACCGATCTCCACGTTCATCGGCTCACGCTGCCGATCGGCGATGATCTCCCGGACCATTTTGACCTGTTCCGCACCGGACACGCCGGTGAGGTCAAGGAGGGGAAGGTCGATCTCCAGCGCTGTCGAGATGCGTTGGTGTGCCCGACCTGTCGCGTCCACCGGGAAGGTTGCCCGAAGCGCCTCATGGCGGTCGATCACGTACTGGAGGGCCGAGCCCAGGTCAACCGGGCGCAGGGGTCCGGTGAGCCGCCAGGCCAACGAGATCGTGTACGCATGCGAGCCTGGCGCCAACTGCAGGGCCACCCAGATTCGTTCCTGCGCCGCCGACAGCGGATGGTCGCGGTGCCCGTGCACGATGCCTCCTGATGGTGCGAACGCCCGAGTACATCACGGTGTGCATCACCGGACAACGCGGTCATGGGCAGAACGGTCGCTGCGGCGATCCGGTGGCAGCGATGCGTCAGGTGTGAACGGCGACGGCAGGGGCATGTCGTCATACATGTTGGCCACAAGTTCTCCCGCCCGTCGGTTTACCCGCGCGCGACTGCTGCCGCTCGTCGCGGTCCCCGGGGCGGCGTTCGTGTTCGCTGTCCTGCTGATCCTGGTACGTGCCCAAGTGGAGTCCCCTCGAATCGTCGCCACCGCCCTCGCCGCCATGACCGGCCAACCCCACCCACTCGCCATCACACCTCCAACCCCGGCCTCGCCACTGCGGCCGATGTGATACATCCCCTGCCTAGCTCGTCGCCTGCCGATCCGGACGCTGGCCGCCGGGGAGCGTCGGCGCGACCGAGGCGACCGCCCAGGCGGGCAGCGTGAGGTCGATGTCGAGGACGCCGTCGTCGCCGACGGTCAGCGTGCTGCGGTGGAGGCCGTCGGCGACGTGGCGCAGCTCGGCGGTCTGTTCCCGCGTGATGTTGAGCGGGGCGCCCATCTGGTACCAGGCCTCGGCGACGTTCCCGTGCTCCCAGTCGAGGATCTCCACGGTGAGCTCGGTGCCCGGGCGCAGCCCCTCGACCCGGTGCCGGATGCGGCGCTCGGGGCCCATCTCGGCGAGGGCTCGCGTCTCGGCGTAGCTGTTGCGGGACGCGAGCCCCGTCCTGCCCATCTCGGCGGGGTAGTTGTAGAAGATGGCCGACACGTCACCCGTCGCGGACGAGCGGGTGATGGCGCCGTGGGGCAGCTCGGCCAGGAGGCGGTCACCGAGGCGGTGGAGCATGGCCATCGCGTGGAACGTCGGCTTGTGCAGGCCGTTCTCGTTGACGAACCCGAAGCCTCCGTGGAAGGGGCCGATGCCGCCGCCGCCCTCCTCGAACACGTCGGTGAAGGTCCAGTAGGAGATCGAGTCGGCCAGCGGCGCGCCCTTGAGGAACGCCCGGACGATGTACGACGCCGCGAAGAGCGAGTCGTGGATCGCGTCGCGGCTCGACGGTGAGGTCGACCACTCGGTGATGTGCAGCTCGGCATCCGGGTAGGGGCTGTTCTGGATGATCTTGCGCATCAACTGCAGGTCGTCATAGGTGGCGTCCTTGTGACGCGTGATCGCGTTGAGGTTGCCCAGCGAGTCCGCCGCGTAGTCGGTCGGGTACAGGTGCGTCGACAGGAAGTCGATGGGCACTCCCCGCTGCGCGCAGTACTCGATGAACTCGCGGATCCACACCGGCTGCCAGTCGAGCTCGTCCGGGTCGGCGGCCACCGCGGTCTCGACCTCGAGCGACCGGTCGTGCCACTCGCCGCCGTAGCGAGCATCCGGGACGAACACGCTCGTCGACGGGCCGCCGACCCGCAGCTGCGGGTCGATCGCCTTGATCGCCTGTGCGGTCGCCTCGTACAGCTCGAAGTACTGGGTGCGCGTTCCGGTCCAGAAGTTCGGCACCAGGTTCGGCTCGTTCCAGACCTCGAAGGGCCACTGCCGCACTTCGTCGATCCCGTACCGGTCGATCCAGTGCCGCACCGTCGTGTCGACCAGCTCGACCCAGCGACTCATCTCCTTCGGCGGGCTGCAGTGCGCCTTCCACCAGAAGAGGGTCTCGGTCTGGGTGGCGAGCCCACGGGGCATGAACCCGAGCTCGACGAACGGACGAGCGCCGGCGTCGAGGATGGCGTCGAACACCTTGTCGACGTACGCGAACGTGTAGACCGGCTCGGGCAGCGGCTGGTTCGGGCCGAAGCCGCCGCCGTAGTCCGTCCGGTACACGAACATGTCGTCGTGGAAGAGACCGTGGAAGCGCACGTAACGCGCGCCCAGCACCCCGACCGCCTCGCGGAAGTGCGCCTGCCAGTCCGCCCGCAACGCCTCGTTGGCACGGCCGGCACCGACGCACTCGTTCCACACGTGATGCAGCGGCACCTCGGCGGGTGCCTGTCCGTCGATCAGCAGGGCTGACGTCGCCTGCTCAGTCATGGACGGCTCCTTCGCTCTGTCGGTGAGTAGGGTTTGCGGGCCCGGTGGTGTCGCTGACACGGAACCAGTCCACGTCGACGTATCCCCCGGGCTCGGCAGTGGCGTAGTTGAAGAGGGCGAACCGGTACCCGGTGAAGTGCGCGAGGTCGTACTGCATCTGCAGGGTGTCGCCGAGCCACGTCCAGTTGCTGCCGTCGTACGAGTACGCGAACGACGCCGTATCGACGGCATCCCGGAAGTCGACGTCCGCGCGCAGGTAGACGACGTCCGCGCGCAGCGGCACCGGTGCGCTGGTGAAGGCGATGACGCCGTCGCCGCCTGCCCGGCGCATCACCAGGCTCTTGGTCCCGCTCTCCATCGTCACGGCGATGTATCCGTACTTGCGCTGGTAGGCGGAGATGCCTGCGACGTCCCCGTCCTTCATGTGCGAGACGTCCAGCGAGATGGCGCCGCAGCTCGTGGGTCCGAGCGTGCGTTGGGTGAGCGTGTTGCGCGCATCGAGGATGCTCGACGCGACGCATGCCCGTGGTCAGCCGCAGGTGTCCGGGCCGCTGGGTGAGCGACCAGAACCGGTTGTCCGGGTTGTGGTTCCACTGCCAGCTGCAGCCCCAGGTTCGACCCGTTCCATGCGTTCTCGGCGGACTCTGCCAGCAGGTCGGCGTTGGCCGTGTTCCAGTGGCCCGCGCGCTCAACGAGGTTGTCGAAGTCGTCCGAGGCGACGACGGCGGCCCCGTCACCGGTCGTCGGTGCGGCCGCTGCGGCCGCTTGCGGATTGAGCGCGAACACCGGCCACCCGTCGTCGTCCCAGGTCACGCCAACGAGCTGAGGCGAACGACCCAGCGGGCCCTCGTCCTGGAACAGCATGGCGTACCACTGCCCGTCGGACGTCTGGACGACTCCACCCTGGGCCACGCCGGTCCCGGGTCGGCCCCCGACCGTCACGGCCTGGCTGAGCACGACCCGGCCCTCCCACACGCCGCCCGCCGACTGCGGCGTGAGTGACGTCGACCGCCACAGCACCTCCTGGCGGATGCCACCCGACGGCCACTCGATCATGAAGACGTAGTAGTAGTCCCCGATCTTGTACGCGTGAGCGCCCTCGGCGTTCAGCCCGCTGGTCTGGTCGACGTTGGCGTCCTCGACGAGCCGCGTCGCCGGGCCGTCCCACGCAAGGGTCCCGTCGTCGTGCCGCCGCAGCCTGCGCAGGTCGATCGACCCGCCACCGTAGACGAGCCAGACGTCGTCGCCGTCGAACAGCAGCGACTGATCGTGGGCGTACCCGTCGAGCACCGACCTGCTCCACGGCCCGCGCTCGATGTTGGGAGTCGAGTAGACGTACGTCTGCTGCGTGGTGAGGCTGCCGACCGACACGTAGTAGGTCCCGTCATGGAACCTGATGCTCGCCGCCCAGCTGCCCTGGCCGTACGCGTCCTGGCCGTTGCGCAGCGCCAGCGCGTCCGCGTCGTCGAGGATCGCCGCGGTGTACCCGGCGATGGACCAGTGCACCAGGTCGCTCGAGCGCATGATCGGGACGCTCGGCGCGAAGTACATCGTCGTGCTGACCATGTAGTAGTACCGGCCGTCGAAGATGACGTCCGGGTCGGGCACGTCCGCGAAGATGACAGGGTTGGTGAAGTCTGCCCCCGCCCCGCCGTCGCGGATGTTCAGGTTCGGTCGGTCCATCAGCGCAGCTCGAGCGCCACGGTGACGTAGGAGTGGGCGGGCAGGTCGACCTCGAGCCCCCGGGGGTGGGGGACCACGCCGGCATGGTCGGTGGGGGCGACGGCGTCGAGCTGCTCGGGGGTGTTGTGCGCGTCGAGCGCCTTGGCGGTCAGCACCCGCGCGGTGTGCCCGACGACGTCGCGGCCGCGCAGGTCCAGGACGAGGGTGCGGTCCGTCTCGGCGTCGAGGTTGGACAGCGAGACCAGGGCGGTGTCGCCCTTGACCGACGCGGACGCCGAGACCAGCGGCAGCTCGGTCGCGTCGACGGCGCGAGTCTCGACGTCGCGCAGGTGCACCGCGAGGGCGGCGGCGTCGTGGTGGCCGGTGTTCATGGCGAAGACGTGGTACGTCGGGGTGAGCACGAGCGCCCCGGTGTCGGGGTCGGTGAGGATCATGGCCTGCAGCACGTTGACGGTCTGGGCGATGTTCGCCATGACCACGCGCTCGGCGTGACGGTGGAACGCGTCGAGGTGCACGGAGGCGACCAGGGCGTCGCGCAGCGTGTTCTGCTGGTACAGGAACCCGGGGTTGGTGCCCTTCTCCACGTTCCACCACGTGCCCCACTCGTCCACGACCAGGCCGACCTTGCGGTGCGGGTCGTAGCGGTCCATGACCGTGGAGTGCCGGGTGAGCAGCTCCTCCATGCGCCCGGGCGCGGGCCATGGTCGCGTACCACTGGTCGGTGCTGAACCCGGTGGCGTCGCCCTTGTCCGACCACGGCCCGGCCATCGTGTAGTAGTGCAGCGACACGGCCTGGAACGGGGCCGCCGACCCGGCCGGGTCCGCCGCCAGGTCGTCGAACGAGCGCATGAGCGTCTCGGTCCAGTGCAGGTCGGCCTCGTTCGCGCCCGCCGCGATCCGGTACAGCAGGTTGCCGCCGTGGTTGCGGCTGTAGGTGGCGTACTGCCGGGCCAGGGACGCGAACTGTTCGGCGCGCAGGTTGCCGCCGCAGCCCCACGCCTCGTTGCCCAGGCCCCAGAACGGCACCCGCCACGGCTGCTCGCGCCCGTTCGCCCGCCGCAGCGCCGCCATCGGTGAGTCGTCCGCCCGGGTCAGGTACTCCACCCAGTCCGACATCTCCGCCACCGACCCGGACCCCACGTTCCCCGACACGTACGGGTCCGCACCGAGCAGCTCGCACAGGTCCATGAACTCGTGCGTGCCGAACGCGTTGTCCTCCACCACGTCGCCCCAGTGCGAGTTGACCATCCGCGGGCGGCTCTCGCGCGGGCCGATGCCGTCACGCCAG
This sequence comes from uncultured Actinomycetota bacterium, assembly GCA_963850915.1. Lineage (GTDB taxonomy): Bacteria > Actinomycetota > Actinomycetes > Mycobacteriales > Micromonosporaceae > CAVTWH01. Next base: position 9,183 of record CAWKND010000009.1, on the reverse strand, counting down.
TGGTAGTCGTCGGCGAAGCAGCCGCCCGGCCAGCGCAGGTTCGGGATCGAGATCGCCCGCAACGCCTCGACCACGTCCGAGCGGATGCCCCGCACGTTCGCGACCGGCGAGTCCTCACCCACCCAGAACCCGCCGTAGATGCAGCGCCCCAGGTGCTCGGCGAAGTGCCCGTACACGTGCCGGCTGATCGTGGCGCCGGGCAGGTCGAGGTCGATCACTGCGGTCGTGGTCGTCGTCATTGTCTTCCCATCAGTTGCGTGGTCCGTCATTGCAGGCCTCGGCGAGGGGCTCGCGGAAGCCAGACCCGCATCGGGCCGGGGGCGCGGTTGCCCCAGGTCGAGAACGGGATCGCTGTCACCGTGTGCTCGTCGCCGAGCTCGGTGGCGGTGTCGGGGCCGTAGAGGCCGTCCGCGGCGTTGATCACGCGGCACCTCAGGACGAGCGTGTCGCGCTCGCCGACGGTGATCGGCGCGGGCAGGACCGCGAGGTCGTCGACGTCCAACGGTGCATCCAGGTCCGCCTGCTCGACGCAGTAGACAACTGGTCCCCGTTCGACGGCCACCGCTGCGCGCAGCGCGTCGACGCGGTGATGGGCGGTGGTCAGCCGCGGCGTCAGGTCGAGGTCGAGCACGTAGCGGGCGCCCGGCTCCAGCGGCACCCGGGCGTACCCGTCGCCATCGCGCTCGCGAGCGCCGTCGGGGCCCACCACGGTGGAGCGCGGCGACCATCCGGGGATGCGCACGGACAGCTCGGCGCCGGGGACGACGTCGCCCTCGACGCGGATCTCGACCCGCCCGTCGGCGGGGTAGCCGGTGACCATCCGGACCGTGCCCGTTCCGAGCTCGGCGGGCAGGTCGATTTCCGCATCGGCGAGCTGGTGGAGCCAGAGCGCGCCATCGGTGACGGTGGCGAGGTAGGCGCTCAGCGCAGCGACGGTGCGGGCGATGTTCGGTGGGCAGCAGGCGCACGCGTACCAGGGCGCCCGCTCGCGGGGCGCGTTCTCCTCCGAGTGGTGGTCGCGCCGCTGCTGCAGCGGGTTGGCGTAGAAGAACCGGGTGCCGGTCGCGTCCACGGCGGCCGCGAGCGCGTTGTGAACTTCTCGCTCGATGGTCTCCGCGTACCGGGCGGCGCCGGCGCCGCCGTCGGCCAGCAGCATCCGCCAGGTCCACAGCAGGTCGGCGACGGTGGCGCACGTCTCGGCGTAGGCCCGCTCGGACGGCAGCTCGTAGTCGTCGCCGAACGCCTCGTCGCGGTGGCGGGACCCGAACGCGCCCGAGAGGTACATCTTGCGGTCGTGCGCGCTGTCCCACTGGGCGTCCATGGCCCGCAGCAGGGAGCCGTCGCCGGTCTCGATGAACACGTCGGTCACGCCGGCGTTCAGGTAGAGCTGCCGGACGGCGTGTCCGACGGCGGCCGTCGACTCGCGCACCGGGCGGTGGTCCTGGAAGTAGTGCGCTCCGAGCGACCCGGCGGGCAGCAGGCCGTGGCCGCGCAGGTCGATCATTCTGGATGCGAGGTCCAGCCACCTGCGCTCGCCCGCCAGCCGGTACAGCTCCACCAGGGCCGTCTCGATCTCGGGGTGTCCGCAGATCCCGTCCTCGCCCCCGGGACCGAACCGCTCGACGAGCAGGTCGGCCAGACGGCGGGCGACGTCGAGCAGGTCGGTGCGTCCGTCGGCGCGCGCCAGTGCGACGGCCGCCTGGATGAGGTGCCCGGCGAGGTACATCTCGTGCGTCCACTCGAGCGCCGCGAACTTCTTCTCCGGTGCGACGCCCTGGATCCACGTGTCCACGTACCCGGACGGCTCTTGCACGCGTGCCACCAGGGTGATGACGTCGTCGAGCCATGAGTCGAACGCGCGCGTGCCGGTGCGGCCGATCTCCCACGCGACGGCCTCGATCACCTTGTAGAGGTCGGAGTCGGCGAACACGAGGCCGCGGAACTGCGCGTCCGACTCCCCGAGGAGCCGGCGGAAGTTGTCGAGGACACCGGAGACCTCCAGCTGCTCGATGCAGTGCGGGATGGTGGCCTCGCCGTTGCGCTGCTGCCAGGCTGCCAGCGGGCCACCGACAAGGCGCACGGACGGGATCGGCAGCGGCCGGTGCCGCGTCCCGGCGATCGGGGATGCGGGCACGGCGCGCAAGGCGGAAGCGCGCGCAGAGGTGCTCACAGCATGGTTTCCTTCGACCGATTCGGGCTGGAGGGGCGCGCGGCGTTCCGCACGCGAGCGCACGGCCCTACGCGCCACCGCGGGTGGAGCCACGCACCACGAGACGGACGGGCGCGACGACGTGCTCGGCCGGGCCTGTCCAGCCCGCCATCTGCCGGTGCAGCAGACCCACCGCGGTCTCGGCGACACCTTCATGGTTCGCATCGACGGAGGTGAGGCCGGGCGGGACGAAGCTCGCCAGGTCGAGGTTGTCGAACCCGGCGAGCTGGACATCGACGGGCACACGAAGCCCGCTCTCTGCCAGGGCCGCGACGGCGCCGAGCGCGATGACGTCGGTGACGGCGAAGACGCCGTCGAAGGGCAGACCGGACGCGATGACGTCGAGCAGGGCATCGCGTGCATCCGCCGACGTGTAGTCGGAGACGGGCACCACATAGCGTGCGTCGACGTCGAGGCCGGCGTCGCGAAGTGCGCGCTCCCAGCCAAGGCGGCGGTCCGACGTCATCATGTGCGCGGTGTCGAACGTGCAGCCCAGCGCGAGGATGCGCCGCGAGCCGTGCTCGATCATGTGCGCCGTCGCGAGGCGGGCGCCCTCTTCGTTCGCCAGCCGGACGTGGTTGAAGCGGTCGGGCACGTCACGCTCGCCGAGCAGCACGATCGGCTTGGAGGTGCGCACGCGGTCCAGCTGGTCGCGGTCGAGGCCGGCGACGGACAGCAGGACGCCGTCGTAGAACTGGAGTCGCGCAACGGTCAGCGCCGCCATCTCATCCTCCGGGCTGGCGCTCGTCCGCTCAAGGACGAGGTGCCGCCCCTCGGCCTCGATCAGCGGCGCGATCTGGTCGGCGATCTCACCGAAGTAGTCGTGGAAGCTGGGCACGATGAAGGCGACCGTGTCGGTCCGTCCCGCGCGCAGGTGTCGCGCGGTCAGGTTGACCTCGTACCCTAGAGCCTCGACGGCGGCCATGACACGGGCACGCGTCGGCTCGCCGACCGGGAGGCGCTCGTTGAGGACGTTCGACACGGTCATGACCGAGACGCCCGCCTCACGGGCGACGTCCGCCATCCTCACCATGTGTATTCTCCTTTGCGCCACGTTTCGCCAGCCCAGCAGCCTCTGACGAGAGGCTCGCCGCCCGGCCACACCGCGGGGGCGCCGCCATATTATCGATAAAATGTTGCTTGGCAAAGTGCGTCTAACGAGCGTGACGGGGGAGAACGTCTGGTGACCCAGTGGGGGGCCGGCACCATCCCCGGGCCTACGGCGCCACCACCCCCCGGCCTACGGCGCCACCACCCCCGGCCTACGGCGCCACCACGGTCACCGTCTCGCCGGCGCGCAGCGACACCCGGCGCCTGATACGCACCGGCCCGTCTCCGGGCACGTCGATGGTCACCCCGCGCGTCGCCGAGGCGTGGAGCACCAGGCTCGACAGCACCCCGTCCCGCCACTCGAGATCGACGGCGTCACCGCCCCGGACGCGCAGTCCGCGTGCCTTTCCCGATGGCCATCCGCCCGGCAAGGCCGGCAGGATCGTGACGACCTCGTGGTGGGACTGCACCAAGAGCTCGGCGATGCCGGCGACCGCGCCGAGGTTCCCGTCGATCTGGAAGACCGCTCCGCCGGGCCACCCCTCGAGCGGGTGCAGGTCGAGCAGCGAGTGGGACGACAGCGGGCCGAGCAGCGTCGCGATCGCGCGCTCGGCGAGCGCCCCGTCACGCAGTCGCGCGGCGAGACACAACACCCACGCCTGGCTCCACCCGGTGTAGCCGGAGCCTTCGGCAAGGCGCAGCGAGAGCGCCGCGCGTGACGCCTCGACCTCCTCGTCCGGTTCGGCGGCGGTCCACCGGCTGCCGGGAAAGACTCCGTAGAGGTGAGACAGGTGCCGATGCCCGAGCTCCTGCGGCTCGAGGTCGTCCGCCCACTCTCCCCGGACGCCGCCGAACGTCGCGGGCGCACGCAGCCTTCCCAGCGCGGCGCGCGCCTCGCAGCGGCGCCACGTCTCCCGGGTCGCACCAGACCCCGAGGGCGGCGGGCCCCCCGGACCAGAGCGTGTCGAGGTTGAGGTCGAGACGCTCGGTGCCCGGGCGGCCGTGAACGGCGGCGCCCAGGGCACCGTTACCGAGCAGGTAGCAGTCGGCAAACCCGTCGGCGGGGGCGTCGTTCTGGAGGGTGTGGCGCATGCGGCTCCTTGCGTGTGGACCGGGACGTCACGGCGGAGTCTCGGTTCGTGCGCGGGGCTTGACGGAACCCGATCGCCTCTCTACTTTAACGCTAAAATCACGCCGGGATTAAGACGCGAGGCCGAATTTGCGTCCGCAGCGCACAGCTTCCGGTCAACATCGCCCGGACATTTTCTCCAACGTCCAAGGAGAGACCTCCGGACAGTTCTCAGTGAGGAGATACATGAAGCGCGACCTCAGACTCGGCCTCCTGCGCGGGACCGGGCGGCGGCTCACGGTGGCCGCCGCGGCCACGGCACTCGTCGCCCTGGCTGCCTGCTCGCCGGACAAACCCGCGGACAAGTCGGACACGCTGAGCCCCAGCAACCCGACGACGCTCTCGGTCTGGATCACGTCGGCCCAGCAGGCCCCTGCACCGGACAACAAGATCACCAAGCTGCTCAAGGACAAGCTCGGTGTCACCCTCAAGTACGAGATCGTCACGCCGGACAACGAGGACCAGAAGATCGGTGTCATGCTCGCGGGCGGTCAGTACCCCGACCTCATCGGCACCGGCGACCTGAAGCAGCGTTTCCTGGAGGGCGGCGCTCTCCGGCGCCTGGACGACATGCTGAAGACGGGGGCCTACCCCAACCTCGCCGCGCACGTCAAGGACGACATCAAGAAGATGAGTTACTCGGGCGATGAGGTGGACAAGGGCCTGTACATCTTCCCGAACTACAACCGCTTCTACGGTGAGGTCACCGGCGGCACCTACTACGGTCCCGCGTTCTGGATCCAGAAGCGTGTGCTCGCGGACGCCGGCTACCCGGACCTCAGCAACATGACGCTCGACCGCTACTTCCAGCTCATCTCGGACTACAAGGCGAAGCACCCCCAGACCAACGGCGCCCCGACCATCGGCTTCGAGATTCTGGCGTCCAAGGGCCGTGAGTGGGGCATGACCAACCCGCCGGCGCTGCTGGCAGGCTCCCCGAACAACGGTGGCGTCATCGTCGACAGCAACAACCACGCGTCGATCTACGCCGACAAGGACGTCTCGAAGAACTTCTACAAGGTCCTCAACCAGCAGTACAACGCGGGTCTCGTCGACCGCGAGTCCTTCGCCCTGACGTACGACCAGTACACCGCGAAGCTGGCCACCGGCACCGTCCTCGGCATGCACGACCAGGGCTGGGACTTCGGGACCGCCACCCAGTCGCTCCAGAGCGCCCACAAGGACGAGGACACCTACGTGCCCGTCATGCCCGTCTACGACGGGGTGACGCCCTGGTACGCCGACCGCGCCGTCATGAACATCAACCAGGGGTTTGGCGTCTCGGTCTCCAGCAAGCAGCCGAATAAGGCACTGAAGTTCCTCGACACCATGCTCAGCGAGGAGTGGCAGAAGACGCTCTCCTGGGGCATCGCTGGCGAGGACTACCAGGTCGGCGCCGACGGCGTCTTCTCCCGCACGGATGAGCAGCGCAACAACTACAAGGACATCACCTGGCGTTCCCACAACCGTCTCGACGCGCTGCTCGACATGCTGCCCAAGCACCAGGGCAAGTTCTCCGACGGCAACGCCTACAGCCCCGACGACCAGCCCGCCGAGTTCTACGCGACGCTGAGCGACTACGACAAGAACTTCATGGCGAAGTACGGCAACAAGAAGACCTGGCTTGACTTCATGAACAAGGCGCCGGAGAACCCCAAGTACTACCCGGCGTGGAACATCAAGCTCTCCGACGACGCCAACCAGGTCAACCAGCAGCTGACCGACACCAGCGTGCAGAACCTGCCGAAGGTCATCGCCGGCAAGCCCGCCGACTTCGACAAGAACTGGCAGGCCTACGTCGACTCCATCCACAAGGTCGACGTCAAGGTGTACGAGGACGCAGTCAACGCTGGCATCAAGGACCGTCTGGCCAACTGGTAACAGTCTGCGAGCAGTCGTGGTGGGCGGCGTGCGCCCCCCACCACGACGCGTTCTCGATTACCACCCACTGCTCCTGACGAGGTTGGACAGATGACGGACACCACGGTCAGCACCCCTGTGACCGCCACCGGGCTCGAACCGGCCCCGGAGCCCGCGAGCAGCTCGCGTGCCCAGAAGCGCAAGGCCCGAAAGAACGCAGCGAAGGTTCCCAAGCGCAAGATCACCTGGGAAAGGGTCTGGGCGCAGCGAGCCCTGCTCGCGATGTCCGTCCCGCTGCTGATGTACCAGATCCTGTTCAAGTACGTCCCGGTCTACGGCTGGGCGATCGCCTTCCAGCACTACAAGCCGGGTCGCGGCAGCATCTGGAACCAGCAGTGGGTGGGCCTCAAAAACTTCCACAACCTGTTCACCGGTGTCAACGGTGAACGGTTCCGCCGGGTCGTGGTCAACACGATGGGACAGTCGGTCCTGACCCTGATCGTCGGGACCTTCGGGGCCATCGTCCTGGCGCTGCTGCTGAACGAGGTCAAGAACCTGCCGGTCAAGCGGATCCTGCAGAACATCACGTACATGCCCCACTTCCTCAGCTGGGTGATCGTGGCGAGCCTGGCATCGGTGGCGCTCTCGCTGCCCTCCTCCGGCGGGTTCATCAACCAGGGCCTCATGAACCTGCACCTCGTCGACCATCCGGTCCTGTTCCTGACCCAGCCGAACTACTTCTGGGGGATCGTCGCCGGGACGAACCTGTGGAAGGAGCTGGGCTGGAACACGATCCTCTACCTGGCCGCGATCACTGCGATCGACCCGGGCCTGTACGAGGCCGCCGAGGTCGACGGAGCAGGCCGCTATCGCAAGATGTTCAGCATCACGCTCCCGAGCATCAGGCCCACGATCGTCGTGCTGCTCATCATCAACAGCGGCTGGATCCTGTCCACGAACTTCGAGCTGCCGTACTTCCTCGGCAACGGCCTGGTGTCCGACAAGTCCGAGACCATCGACGTCTTCGTGCTGCGCTATGGCTACCAGCTGGGCAACTACAGCCTCGCCGTCGTCGCGGGCATCTTCAAGACCATCGTCGCCGTCATCCTGGTGGGCTCGGCGAACCTAGCGGCCAAACGCCTCAACCAAGAGACGCTGTTCTAGGAGGACTTCATGTCACGCACCACTGTCGCGAAGCCTCTGGCGTGGCGCGCATCACGAGGCGGGTCACGGCGTCGCAAGCGGACGGTCGAGCAGATCATCTTCACGACGCTCAACACGACCTTCCTGCTGGCCCTCGCGGCGCTCATGATCTACCCGCTGCTGAACACGCTCGCCATCTCCCTGGACGACGGCAACGACGCCGTCCGTGGCGGGATCGGCATCTGGCCTCGGGTCTTCTCGCTGCAGAACTACAACGTCGTGTTCAACATGACCACGATCTACCATGCGTTCTTCATGAGCGTCCTGAAGACGGTCGTGGTGGTGGCGACAAACCTGTTCTTCACCTCGATGCTCGCCTACGCGCTCAGCCGCAAAGAGTTCATCTTCCGCCGCCCGATCACCCTGATCTTCGTGCTGACGATGTACTTCGACGCCGGGCTGATCCCCAACTACCTGCTCATCAAGGACCTGGGCATGCTGAACAGCTTCCAGGCCTACTGGGTGCCGACGATCATCAGCGCGTTCAACCTGATCATCCTGCGCACGTACATGAAGTCGATCCCCGAGGAGATCATCGAGTCGGCACGGGCCGACGGCGCGGGCGAGTTCCGCATGTGGTGGCAGATCGTGATGCCGCTGTGCAAGCCCACGCTGGCCGTGGTGGGTCTGTTCGTGGCCGTGGGCAGCTGGAACTCCTGGCTGGACACCCTGCTCTACAACTCGGGCGATCCGGCGTTGTCCACCCTGCAGTACGAGTTGCAGAAGCTGCTGGCGAGCTCGATGAACGCCGGCATGAACTCCGTGGCCGCCACGGGCAGCGCGCACTCTGGCGGGCAGGTCACCACACCGATCGCGCTGCGGTCGGCGATCACCATGGTGGCGGCCGTCCCCATCCTGTTCGTCTACCCGTTCCTGCAGAAGCACTTCGTGTCCGGTCTCATGATCGGCTCCGTGAAGGGCTGATGGCGCCGGCCTCCCGCCAACCGCGGCAGGCCGACCCCGTCCTCAGGACCCGCAACTCCGCACACTGAAAGGCCCCGACCATCTTCCGTTACAACCCCGCGTCGCGACTGTGGCGCATCCTGGACTCACTCGGCTCCGTCATCGTGATCAGCCTGTTCTGGCTCGTGAGCCTCGGCCTTGTCGTGACGGCGGGAGCGGGAACGGTGGTCGCCTACGAGGTGTGCCGCCGGTACGTCCTGGGCAAGGACGCAGGCCCCTGGGCCATCGCCACGAAGGCCTTGCGGCAGAGCTGGAGGCAGGCGACCGTCATCGGCCTGCTGGCCGTCCCGGTCGCGGCCGTGGGCATCCTCACGCTCTCCTACCTGCCCACTCTCGGGCTGGCCCAGGTCTGGGTGCCGCTCATTGTCGTCGGACTTTTCCTCCTGCTCCTGGTCTTCTGGTGTCTCCCCCTCGCAGCCCGCTTCACCAACCCCACCTGGCGCCAGGTGCGCAACGGGCTCACGTTGGGGCTGACGACGCCCAGCCTGACGTTCCTGCTCGGGATCGCCGTGGTCCTCGGGGGCGTCGCCATCTGGAACTTCATGCCCGCGGTGTTCGTGGCGCCCGGCCTGATCCTGCTGTGGTGGTGCTACCTGCTCGAGCGGTTCTTCGTCGCCCGGGGGTACGTGAAACCGGAGCCGAAGGAGGCGGAGGTCTGACGCTCTCCAGCCGTGGACCTGAGTTGTCTCGGGGTGAGGCTCCGTCAAGGTTGAGCATGCCCGGCGATGTCGGTCAGTGGCGTGGACCGTCGATCACCGCGGGTCCACGC
>CAWKND010000008.1:0-223876 GCA_963850915.1 uncultured Actinomycetota bacterium | reverse complement strand
GTTGGTCAGGAAGTAGGTGCCGTTGTTCTTCACCACGGCGGGCGCTTCCTCGCACTGGCCGCTGGAGAAGTGCGCGACCTGTGCCGCGACCGAGAGGTAGTCGCTGCTGAGCCGGTCGATGGTGATGGCCTGGTTGCCGTCGGAGTACAGGACATAGCCGGTGCCGTCGCTGTCCTGGAAGGTACCCATGTCGTAGACGCTGACGGTGGCCGGCCACTCGTCGCGGACGAAGGTGAACGGCCCGGTGGGCGTGGTGGAGGTCAGGTACACCAGGTGCCCGGTCTCCAGTTGGCCGTTGCTGCCGTCGCCGCAGCACTCACTCAGCAGCATGACGTACTTCCCGGTACCCGAGTTGTAGAGCACCCGCGGGTTGTAGGCGACCAGCTTGTTGGAGAGCGTTCCACTGGTCGTGGGCGCGACGGCCATGCCCTGGTAGTGCCAGCTGGTGAGGTCGGTGGAGGAGTACACGTTGATGCCACCGAAGGCGGCGAAGGGCAGCGTGTTGTTGGTGTCGCGGGGCGCGGAGCCGTACCAGTACCAGGTGCTGCCGATCTGAATGACGTCGCTGCCATGCGCCTGCAGCGCGTTGCCGCTGTCGTCATTGATGCCCGCGCCGGGCCGGAAGGTCGCGGTCGTGCCCGCTGACGCGCTGCCGGCGACAGACAGGCCGGCGGTGGTCCCGAGCAGGCATGCGGCGAGCAGGAGCAGTACGCGTCGGATCGCGCCCGGACTGCGGCCGCTACCGGCCGCCTTTCGACTGGTGTTCATGGGGTCCCTTCTGGGGTTCGGGTGGTTCGGCGGGTGGTGGGCAGGGTGAACCCACGGCGCGGCTCGGCGCCCCATGGCGCGGGCCGGAGGCCGGATTGGGGAGTGGTGGTTGTGCCCACGCCTCGGGTGGGTGCCGGCGACAGCGTGATCCCCGGGGCGAGGCGCGGCGCACCGATCAGCGGGGCGGCGTGGTGGAGGGCGGGGACTTGTTGCCGGCGCGGGGCGCGGGCGAGGAAGCATCGCTGCTTTTCACTGAATGGAACTCATTGCCATCCATAGCAAATAGAAGCAGCTATCGATGTGGCCCGTCAAGACTCTCGCGGCTCACCTGGGCGCACGAATACCCTGCGTGCGTTACCGAAGCGGCGTTGACGGCGACCTGACCACGTGATTTCGTTCAACGAAAAGAATCGGCACTGAATGAAATGCCGTTCGGTCGGGTAGCAGGGGAGGCGCAGGCGTGCACGCTGGGCGCATCGCTGGCGCGGTCGAGGAGCTGGGCTCCTACGTGGTCGATTGGCAAGGCCCCGACGAACTGTTCTACCACAGTCGTACGCCTGCGGCGCAGTCCAGCGGCCGGCGCCGCCGTCGGGTCACGGTTCCGCGTCGATCCGGGCGTGACCAGGCAACAGCTGCGCTTGTACCGGCGGCTGACCGCGGCTGCCCCGCGCTGGTCGGCCAGGTTGGAGATCACGTTGCGTAGCTGCCGTACGACGGAAGTGCAGTCTTGACGCCCCTGTTGGCCGGTGATTTCATTGAGCGCAATGTACTTCCACTGAATGAAATCCAGTGAGGGAGTTGACCCATGAGATCTCGTTGGGTCCTTTGCTCGGCAGCTGTCATCGGCCTACTCGCAACAGCGGGATGCGGCGGCACCCAAGCGGGTGGTGCCTCGACCGCGCCAAGCGGTACGGCCAAGCAGGGCGGCGTGCTGACGATCGGCGCCGCCCAGAGCATCGCCGAACTGAACCCGGTAACCAAGGCCAACGCCTGGGAACAGGTGCTGTTCAGCCTGATGTGGGACGGGCTGGTGAAGACCGGCCAGGACCAGAAGACCATCGAGCCCGACCTCGCCACATCTTGGACCCCGTCGACCGACCTTAAGACCTGGACGTTCCAGCTGCGTCCGGGCGTGAAGTTCTCCAACGGCGACCCGCTCACCGCGGCCAACGTCGTATCGACCATCAAGTACTACCAGGACCCGAAGACCACCACGCAGCTGAAGAACAACGTCGCGCCGATCGCCGACGTACAGGCCAACGGCGACAACACCGTGGTGTTCACGCTCTCCACGCCGAGCGCTCTTTTCCCGTCCTCGATCGAGATGGTCAAGATCGTGGACATGAGCGCGATCGGCACCATGGAGAGCCAGCCGGCCGTCACCGGACCGTTCAAGGTGAAGGAGTTCGTCGCCGACGACCACCTGACGCTGGAGCGCAACCCGAGCTACTTCGGTACCGCGCCGAAGCTGGACGGCATCAAGCTGGTCAAGGCGGCCGACGCCTCCTCCGCGGTGACCGCACTGCAATCCGGTGACCTCGACGCGCTGTGGTCGGCGCCGCTGTCCCAGGTCTCCGCGATCGAGGCCAACCCGAACCTGGCCGTGATCAAGCCCTCGGTCATCGGCCAGTACGTGAGCTGGGAAGTCGACACGACCGCCCCGCCGTTCAACAACCCCCTGGCCCGCCAGGCGCTGGCCTACGCGATCGACGCCAAGTCGATCCTGAAGGCCGCGTACTACGACCAGGGCGTCATCTCCACGACCAACAACCCGTTGACCGCCAACAACCCCGACTTCGGCGGCACCCTCACCGACTACTCGTACAACCTGGACAAGGCCAAGGCGCTGTTCGCCCAGGCGGGTATCACGGCCGGTGCGAGCTTCACCTGGTGGGGTGCGTCCAACCAGTACCCGGAGTGGAACACCAGCGCGCAGATCCTGCAGGCCAGCCTGAAGCAGATCGGCATCGACCTGAAGATCCAGAACACCGACATCGCCTCCTGGCCGGCCAAGTTCTACCCGGCCGGCAAGTCCTTCCCGGGCATGATCGTGCCGAACTTCCAGTCGTACGAGCCGGATGCGGCCGACGAGTTCTCGTTCATCCGTACCGGCCGGTGCGAGTGCAACTGGAACAACGCCCAGTTCGACCAGGTGTACAACCAGGCACTCGGTACCGCGGACCCGGCCGCCCGTACGGCGCTGTGGGGCCAGCTGCAGACGATGGTCAACCAGCAGGCGCCCATCTTCGTACCCCTGCAGTTCGCCACCGTGACCGCGACCAAGCACAACGTGGTCGGGCTGTGGGTCGACGGCGGCGGCAACCCGCACCTGGAGAACGCCGGCTTCGCCAGCTAACTGCCACACCCTCCACCAAAGAAGTCGACGAGGAAGGATGAGATCGACGATGCGCTACATCGTGAAACGGGTAGTGATCAGCGTCCTCATGATGATCGCGGCGTCGATTCTCATCTTCGCTGTCCTGCGGGCCCTGCCAGGTGACCCGGTACTTGCCCGGCTGGCGGGCTCGCAGGGCATCGACCAAGACTCCATCCAGCGGCTGCGGGCCGAGGCCGGCCTGGACAAGCCGCTGGTCAGCCAGTACCTGAGTTGGGTTGGCGGCATCCTGCACGGCAACCTGGGAGTCTCGTACTTCTCCCACCAGCCGGTGTCCACCCTGCTCGCACAGCGCATCGGACCGACGCTCGAGCTCACCCTCCTGGCAGTCGTGCTGTCGGTCCTGCTGGCCCTGCCGGCCGCCGTCGCCGCCGCCGAGCGGCCCGGCGGCTGGCTCGACCGGGCGGTCACCTCGCTCGCCGCGGCGGGCATGTCCTTCCCGCCGTTCGTGGCCGGGATCCTGCTGATCCTCGTGTTCAGCGTCAGCCTGCGGTGGCTACCGGCCCGCGGTTACACACCGTTCACCACCGATCCCGTGCAGAACCTGCGCGGGATGGTACTGCCGGCGATCGCGCTGGCCGTTGGTGCCGCGCCGCTGGTGTACCGCTACCTGAAGGGAGAGCTCATCACCGCCTTCGACTCCGAGTACGTACGCACCGCGGAAGGCAAGGGTGCCTCCCGGTACCAGGTGATCGTGCGTCACGCGCTGCGCAACGCCGCCCTGCCGAGCCTCACGATGATCGGCCTGATCGTCGGGTACACGCTCGGCGGAAGCGTCATCGTCGAGTACGCGTTCGGCATCTCCGGACTGGGATCGCTCTCCGTCGAGGCGGCCTTCCGGCGCGACTACGCCGTACTCCAATCCGTGGTACTGCTGGTGAGCGCCATGTTCATCCTGGTGACCCTCGCGGTGGACGTCCTCACCAGCGTGCTGGACCCGCGTACCCGGGTGCACAGCAATGGCTGAGCTACCCATCAACGCGACCCTGGCCACGCCTCGCCGGCGTACCTGGCGCCGGCGTAGCCGGCCGGTGAGCATCGTCGTATTCGGGCTGATCGTCGCCGCCTGCCTGCTCGCGCCGGTCATCGACCGGCACAGCCCGACCACGCCGGACCCGGCGAACGCCTTCGCCCCGGCCTCGGCACAGCACTGGCTCGGCACCGACGAGCTGGGCCGCGACATGCTGGCCCGGCTGCTGTACGGCGGACGGCTCTCGCTGACCGTTGCGGCGGGCGCGGTCGCCATCGCCTTCGTCCTCGGTACCGCGTGGGGTCTGCTCGCGGCCTCCACCCGGGGCATCGCCGACCAGCTGCTCATGCGTACCGCCGATGTGGCCATGGCCATCCCGCAGATCCTGTTCGCGCTGGTCTGCGTGGCCGCCTTCGGCGCGTCGCTGCCGTCACTGATCATCATCACCGGCCTGCTGCTGTCGCCGAGTTCGGCGCGGATGGCCCGGGCCGTGGTCATCCAGGAGATGAGCCTGGACTACTACGCCGCCGGGGTCGCCTGCGGTACCGGCCGGGTGCGGTTGCTGCTCAGCGAGGTACTGCCGAATGTCTCGCCCGCCCTTGCCTCGCAGGCCGTCATCAACGCCGCGAGCGCGATCATCCTGGAGGCGAGTCTGAGCTTCGTCGGCCTCGGTGTGCAGCCACCGCAGATGTCCCTGGGCGGCCTGCTGCAGCAGGGCTACGCCTTCCTGTTCAACGATCCCAGCTACGCAGTCGGACCGGCCGTATTCATCCTGGTGACCGTGCTGTGCCTGAACCTGGCCGCCGACCGGCTCGGCGGGGCCAGCCTGCTCGGACCGGGGCGTGCGCGATGACCCAGCGCTCCGGTCTGGACGTAGCCGACCTGCAGGTGAACGTCGGATCCACCCCAATCGTGCGCGGCGTCAGCTTCACCCTGCGCCCCGGCGCGCGGCTCGGTCTGGTCGGCGAGTCCGGCTCCGGGAAGTCGCTGACCGCGCTGTCCATCATGGGCCTGCTCCGCCGGCCGCTGTGGGTCGCCGGTGGCCAGGTGCACCTCGGCGACGTGGACCTGCGTACCTTGCGGCGCAAGGAACTGAACCGGGTACGCGGCCGGCGGATCTCGATGATCTACCAGGATCCGGCAGCGTCACTCAACCCGCTGACCACAGTGGGGGACCAGATCGCCGAGGCCGTACGGCTGCACGCCGACGTCAGTCGGGCCGCCGCCCGGGAGCGCGCGGTCGAGCTGCTCGGCGAGGTCGGCGTAGCGCACGCCCGCAACCGGCTGCGCTCGTACCCGCACGAGTTCTCCGGCGGGATGCTGCAGCGGGTGATGATCGCGATGGCTTTGGCCGGCGACCCGGACGTACTGCTGTGCGACGAGCCGACCACCGCACTGGACGTGACCACCCAGGTCCGGATCATGAACCTGCTCGACCGGCTCTGCTCGGCCACCGGCGTCGCGGCTCTGCTGATCACCCACGATCTCGGTGTGGCGGCCGGGTTCTGCGACGACATCGCGGTCATGTACGCCGGCCAGATCGTCGAGCGGGCGGCCACCCCGACGCTGTACGGCCAGCCCCTGCACCCGTACAGCCAGGCACTCATGTCCGCCATCATCGACCTCGACGTGGACCTGGACCGTCCGGTACCGGCGATCGCCGGGCAGCCACCGGCGCCGGGCGAAGTCGGTCCCGGCTGCGCGTTCCAGCCACGGTGCCCGCGGGCGATCGAGCTGTGCGGCGCTGAGCAGCCGGCACTGCGTCAGGTGGGCGGCAGCCTCGTGCGGTGCATCCGCGCCGACGATCCCGACGCGCCCGCCGAGGCCGCCGTGCCTGCTCGCACGACCGCAAGCAGCGACGGCGACGACCGGACGGTGGCACCCGCATGACCGAGGCACTGTTGACCGTCACGGATCTCGTGATGACATTCCCCGGCCACGGCGGCCCCATCCGCGCGGTCGACGGCGTGTCGCTGCGGATCGCGCCCGGCGAGACGTTCGGGCTGGTCGGCGAGTCCGGCTCCGGGAAGTCCACGCTGGCCCGCTGCGTACTGCGCTTCTACCGCCCGGACAGCGGCTCGGTGCACTTCGCCGGCCAGGACATCGCCGCGCTCTCCGAGCGGGAGATGCGCCGGCTGCGGTCCCGGATACAGGTTGTCTTCCAGCACCCGCACGGCTCCCTCAACCGGCGGCGCGAGGTGTCGGACATCATCGCCGCGCCACTGGTGGCGCACCGGGTCGGTGGGCGTACCGAGCGCGCGGCGCGGGTACGCGAGCTGCTGGACCTGGTGCAGTTGCCGGCCACCATCGCCGGGCGCCGGCCGCGTGAACTCTCCGGCGGCCAGGCACAGCGGGTGGCCATCGCCCGGGCGTTGGCGCTGCGCCCCGACTTCGTCGTACTGGACGAGGCGGTCTCGGCGCTGGACGTTTCGGTACGGGCGCAGATCCTCAACCTGCTCAGCGAGCTGCAGCGCGAGCTGGGCCTGACGTACCTGTTCATCTCCCACGACCTGGCGGTGGTCCGCTACGTTGCCCAGCAGGTAGGGGTGATGTACCGGGGTCGGCTGGTGGAGGTGGCCTCGCGGGAGGAGCTGTTCGGCGCGCCGCAGCACCCGTACACGCGGATGCTCCTCGACGCGGTACCGGTGGCACAGCCGCAGCGGCAGCGGGAGAAGATGGCCGCCGCCGCCGAGGGTACCGACGCGGTCGAGGTCACCCCGACGACCGGCTGCCGGTTCCGACCGCGCTGCCCGGTGGGGCAGTCGGATACCCGATGCGAGTCCGTCGATCCGATGCTGCACACGCCGGCCGGCACGGCGACACTGGTGGCCTGCCACTACCCGGCCCGGTCCGCAGACGTGCCCGGGCACCACCCGGCACTGTCCATGATGGAGACAAGATGACCGACACAGCACCGATTCGACTCGGGGACCGGCTCATCGCGATCGTGGAGACGTTCCTCAGCGCGCCCAGGCAGAGCCTGTCCGAGGTGTCCGCCGCGGTCGGCATGGAGCCGTCCACGACGACGCGGTACCTGCGCCAGCTCGTCGAGCACGACTGGTTGGAGCGCGACGAGGAGACACGTACCTACAGCCTCGGCGTCCGCATGATCGCGATCGGCCACGCGGCCCGTTCCGCCCGGCCGCTGCGTACCCGGCTCCTGCCGCACATGCGGGAGTTGGTGGCCCGGTTCGACGAGACGGTGAACCTGGCCGTCCACCAGTCGGGCGAGGTGGTCGTCGTCGAGGCGCTCGAGGGTGGGCACTCCATTCGGCGCGGCGCCAGCGTGGGCGACCGTGACGAGTGGTTCACCTCGAGCCTCGGCAAGGCCATCATGGCTCACCTGCCCGAGTCGCAGGTCGGGCAGTTGTACGAGCGGCACCGGCCGAAGCCGTTGACGAAGAACACCCTGCTCGACCTCGAGACGATCCTGGCCGACCTGGAAACGGTACGGCAGAACGGGTACGCCATGGACAACGAGGAGGCCGAGATCGGTCTGAAGTGCGTGGGCGTGGCGATCCGCGACCCGCAGGGCCGGTACACCCACGCACTGAGCATCAGCGGCCCCACCGCCCGGATGGACGCGCACCTGACCGAGGCGATCGAGGCGCTGCGGAACATCGCGCGCACGGTCAGCGACGGCCGGCGTGAGGGGCGGTGAACCGATGAGCCCTCTCGTCGCGGTCGACGTACACACCCACCTGGGCCAGCACGGTACACACGTGCATCCGCCACTGGCCGAGCACGAGCTGCGTGCCTGGGGCAAGGTCAGCTGGGACGTCACCGAGCAGCAGCACCACGAGGCGTCGACATCCGCCCAGAGCTCCGTCGTACTGGCCTTCGACGCCGAACCGGTCGGTGTCGTGGTACCGAACGAGTACGTCGCCGAGGCGGTACGCGGCAACGACCGGCTGATCGGCTTCGCCAGCGTGAACCCGAACCGGCCCGATGCGGTGCGGCGCCTGGAAACGGCGGTACGTGACCTGGGGTTGCGGGGATTGAAGCTGGGCCCGACGTACCAGCACTTCCACCCGCACGACCGGGCCTGCCTGGACCTGCTGGAGGCCGCCGACCACTTGCAGCTCCCGGTCATCTGGCACCAGGGGACCACGTTCACCTCGGCCGCGATCGCCGAGTACGCCCGGCCGCTGCAGTTGGACCTGCCGGCCCGCAAGTTCCCGAACCTGCGCATGTGGATCGCCCACTTCGGCCACCCGTGGATGGCCGAGTGCGTCAGCGTGGTACGCCGGCACGAGCACTTCTACGTCGACTGCTCCGCCCTCGACACCCGGCCGTGGCAGCTGGCCCAGGCGCTGGCCAGCGCGGCGGAGTACCGGGTACTCGACCGGATTCTCCTCGGCAGCGACTACCCGTTCTCCACAGTCGAGCGGACCGTCGCCGGACTGCGCAACGCCGCCGCGATGTGCCGGCGCCTGGGCATCGCCGACGTCACCGAAGCCGACATCGACGCCATCTGCCAGCGGGACGCACTGGGCCTCCTGGGCCTGCGCCCGCCGGTGACACCACACAGCACCTGACAGAAGTTCGTCCCCGAAGGAGGACCCGTGCAGTACGCCCGGAGTTCGCGCAGCCGTCCCTGCGCGGGCCAGATGCCCCAGTACCTCCCGCGTGTCTGGCGTGGCGCCCGATGAGCGCCGCCCTGGGCGGAGTGCTGGCCGTCTTCCAGACCCCGTTCGCCACCGATGGGACGATCGACCGGTCGGCGATGGAGACGCAGTTCGACTGGTTGTTCGCCAACGGTGCCGACGGTGTGGTCTTCGGCATGGTCTCCGAGGTCCTGCGGCTCTCCTCCGAGGAGCGCGACGACGTCGCCCGGCTGGCCTGCAAGCTGGCCGAGGGTCGGGGGCACTGCGTGATCAGCGTCGGCGCCGAGTCCACCTCGGTCGCCGTGCGGCATGCCAAGAACGCCGCGGCCTGCGGTGCCACGGCCGTGATGGCGACCCCGCCGGCCCTGTTCCCGGCCACCGACGACCAGCTGTTCGGCTACTTCAGCGCGATCGTGCACGCGGCGGACGTACCGCTGGTCGTGCAGGACGCCAGCGGGTACGTCGGCGCGTCCCTGTCGATCTCGCTGCAGTCGCGCCTGCACGCCGAGTACGGCGACCGGGTGCTGTTCAAGCCCGAGGCGCCGCCGATCGGCCCCCGGGTGACCGCGCTGCTGGATGCCACCGGCGGCAAGGCCCGAATCTTCGAGGGTACCGGCGGCCTGTTCCTCATCGACAGCTTCCGGCGGGGTGCCGTGGGTACCATGCCGGCCGGTGAAACGGTGTGGGCACAGGCCGCGCTGTGGAAAGCGTTGTGCGCCGGCGACTACGCCCGGGCGTACCGGATCGCCGGTCCGTTGGCCCTGCTGGTTTCGCAGCAGACCACCCTCGATCTGTTCGTGGCCGTGGAGAAGCAACTCCTCGTGCGGCAGGGCGTGTTCCCGAACGACGCCATGCGGGGCCCTACCGGGCAGCCGGTCGACCCGCAGATGGCCGAGGAGATGAACCGCCTGATCGACCTGCTGCGCCAGGCGGTCGACGATGTCTGACCGGGTGGCCGTCGTAGTGGGCGCAGGTGGTGATATCGGGGGTGCCTGCGCCCACCGCCTCGGCGGTACCCACGATGTCGTGCTCTGCGTGGACCGGGACGCGGCGCGCGCCGAGACGACCGCCGCGTCGATCCGGGCGCGCGGCGGCCGGGCCGAGGCGCTCGCGGCCGACGCGGCCGACGACGCGTTCCCGGACGCGGTACGGGCCGGCGCGGAGGCGTTGGGGCGTACCGCGTCGGTAGTGCACGCGGTCGCCCACGAGGAGCACGCGGCCGCGGTTGCGGTGTCCCGGCAGAGCGTCGTGCAGAGCCTGACGGTTGGGCCGGTGGCCGCGTTCTGCCTGTTCCGTTCCTTCGTCACGGGCGACGCGCTGGCCGCCGGGGCGTCCCTGGTCGCGATCGGCTCGCTGCACGCGACCGTCCCGTTCCCCGACTGTGTCGGCTACAACGCCGCCCACGGTGCGCTCGCCCAGATCGTGCGGACCCTGGCCAACGAGTGGGCGGCGCGGCGCATCCGGGTCAACGCCGTGGTGCCCGGCTGGATCCGTACCGGCGGTGAGGACGGCATGTACGGCGCGGGCCACCTCGACCAGGTCGCGCCGCTGCTACCGCTCGGCCGCTTCGGTACCGCCGACGACGTCGCCGCCGCTGTGGGCTTCGTCTGCTCAGCCGAGGCCAGCTACGTCACCGGTACCTTCCTGACCGTCGACGGTGGACTGGCGACCTCGCTGGCCCGGCTGCCCGCACCGGCGCAGCCGTCCGCGTCGGCGTCGGCGTCCGCGTCGTCGTCCGCTGAGAATGGCGGCGCGGCATGAACGTGACCTGTGTGTTCGCCCACCAGGACGACGAGATGCGCTGCCTGGGTACGCTGCTGCGGCTGCACGCGCTGGGGCACCGGATCAGCTTCGTGTGCGTCACCAACGGGGACAAGGGTTTGCCGTTCGGCGGGCCGGACGCCGAAGCGGCCGCGGCGGTACGCGAGCGGGAGATGCGCAGCGTCGCGGAGCGGTTCGACGCGGAGTACGTCTGCCTGGGGCGCGAGGACGGGTTCCTCACCGAGGACGCCGACCTGCGCCGGGACCTCATCGCCGTGCTCCGCCGGCTCGGCTCCGAACTGGTACTGACCCACTGGACCAGCGACTACAACGACGACCACGTGGTCACCGCGAAGGCGGTCACCGACGCCGCGCTATTCGTCAACCTGGCCTCGTTCGAACCGTCGGTACCCGCGCTGCCGGCCACAACGCGCGTCTTCTACACACACCCGGGTGACGGGTACGGCTTCGAGCCCACCCACTTCGTCGAGCTGTCCGAGCAGCACGTGGCGGAGAAGAGCGCGCTGATCCGCCGGCACGTGAGCCAGATGGCGGTCATGCGCGAGCTGCGCGGGTACGACTACGCGGACGAGATGGCCACCGAGACCCACCGGCAGGGCGCCCGCTTCATGGTGCCGCACGCCGAAGCGTTCCGGCCGTGCCTGGCGGAGCGCCGTATCCCGTGGCCGTCGGATCTGCCCGGCGCGCTCGACGAAGCGGAGCGGACGGACCGATGAAGATCACCAGTGTCACGCCGATCCTGCTGGGCGGCGACGAGACGTACGGGTCGCACGACGGCGCGGCTGAGGCGACCGACCAGGGTGACCGGCTGCTGCTCGTCCGGGTGGCAACGGACGAGGGCATCGTCGGCTGGTCCGATGTGGAGACGCTCGGATCGGTTGCCGTGCAGGTACTCAGCGGTGCGGGCATGGGCGCGCTCGGCTTCCGTACGCTGGCCGAGGAGCTGATCGGCAAGGACCCGCTCGAGCCCGAAGCGCTGTGGGACGAGCTGTACCTGGCCACCGCGTACTACGGCCGCCGTGGCGTGGTGATGCACGCGATGTCGGCCGTCGACAACTGCCTCTGGTCGATCCGCGCGCAGGCCGCCGGCGTGGATCTCGCCGCCTCGCTCGGCGGCCGGCGCCGGGACCGGCTGCCGGCCTACGCGTCCACGCTTTTCCGGGCCACTCCGGAGGAGAACGCGCAGGCGGCTGCGAGGTACGTGAGCCTCGGGTTCCACGGGGTCAAGTTCGGCTGGGGCGGCTTCGGTGTCGACCCTGCGCTGGACCGGGACAACCTGGCGGCGATCCGGCAGGCGCTACCCGAGGACTGCGCGCTGATGGTCGACCCCGGCTGGTACGTGCAGGACGGGGCACGGGTACGCACCCGCGACCGGGCGCAGACCGAGGCGATGCTGCACACGCTCAGCGAGATCCGCCCGTACTGGGTCGAGGACTTCGTACACCCCGAGGAGCTGGGTACCTACCGCGAGCTGAAGTCGGACTTCCCGCAGCTGCGATTCGCGGCCGGCGAGCAGCAATCGACCATCTGGGACTTCCGCCGGCTCATGAACGAGGGCGCGATCGACGTCCTCCAGCCAGACCTGTCCCGCTGCGGCGGCCTGACCGTGGCCGCTCAACTGGCGGCCGAGCCGGGCGCGGCCAGCCGGGAGATCGTCACCCACTCCTGGCTCACCGACCTGCTGCACGCCTACAGCCTGCATTACCTGGCCACGCTGCCGCACGCCACCTGGGTCGAGTTCAACGTGGCGCAGAGCCGGCTGAGTCGGGGAGTCGCGCGCAACCACCTGAGCCTGGCCGCCGACGGCACGGTGGCCGTGCCGGACGGTACCGGCATCGGCGTCGAGATCGACGAGGACTTCGTGCGCTCCCGGCAGCTCAACGAAGTCGACTGGTAGCGGGTCCCGGTGGTGGGAATTGACGCGCTGACCGCCGGCGAGGCCATGGGCCTGCTGCTGGCCGAGGCGGGAACGCCACTGCGGCGCGCGGACCGGTTCGTGCGCAGCGTCGCCGGGTCGGAGAGCAACGTCGCGATCGGGCTGGCCCGGCTCGGCCACACCGTGGCGTTCTGCGGCCGGGTCGGTACCGACGCCGCGGGCGGCTGGGTCCGCGACACCCTGCGGGCCGACGGGGTCGACGTCCGTGCCCTGCACGAGGATCCAAACCGGCCGACCGGTGTACTGCTGCGCGACAGCCCGGCCGCCGGCCGACCCGTCTCCGTCGCGTACCACCGCACCGGCAGCGCCGCCTCCGCGCTGTCGCCCGGCGACGTTGACGAGCAACTGGTCGCATCCGCCCGGCTGCTGTTCGTCTCCGGTATCACCGCGCTGCTCTCTCCCACAGCCGGAGACTTCGTCGACCACCTGATCTCGGTCGCCACCGGCGCCGGCGTGCACGTCGCGTTCGACCCGAACGTACGGCTGCGCCTGGCCGAAGTGGCGCAGTGGCAACGCTCCTACGCGCGCTTCGCCGGCCGGATGGACACCCTGCTCGTCAGCGACGAGGAGCTGGAGCTCCTGGAGCTGCCGCACGAACCCGCGCGCCTGCTGCGGGGCCGTACCACCACGGTCGTGGTGACCCACGGCGCGAACGGTGCGACGGCCACCACGGCGGCCGGCACCGTACGGGTCGGTGCACGCGCCGTCGCCGTCGTCGACCCGGTCGGAGCCGGTGACGCGTTCACCGCCGGCTGGCTCTCCGGGTGGCTGCGCGGGCTGCCACCGGCTGACGCGCTGCGCGAGGCGGCGGCCGTCGCCTCGCTCGTGGTCAGCGAACCCACCGACATCGCGGGCCTACCCACGGCCCGTGAACGTGACCAGGTACTACTACCAGGAGCCGACGTTGACAGGTAGCCCAGTTCTCGAAGCGTTGCAGCGCCACCGGGTCGTCGCGGTCGTCCGCCAACGCGATGCGGAGAGCGCGCTCACGCAGGTGCGTACCCTGCTCGACGCCGGCCTGCGGATCATCGAGATCTCCCTGACGACGCCGGGTGCGTGGGAGGCGATCGGGCAGCTCCGCACGGTGTGCGCCGGCTACGACGACGCCACCACCGGCGTCGGTACCGTACACACGCCGGCCGAGGTCGAGCGGGCCGCCGACCTGGGGGCCGCGTTCGTCATCTCGCCGACGCTGAGCCGGCCGGTGATCGACGCGGCCCGGGAGCGGGGGATCGCGACCATGCCGGGGTGTATCACGCCGACTGAGATGTGGCAGGCCACCCAGTGGGGAGCGGACGCCGTGAAGATCTTCCCGGCCTCGCTGTGGAGCCCGGCCAGCCTGGCCGGGATGCTGGAGGCGCTGCCCTCGCTGCGCTGCGTACCCACCGGTGCCATCGCACCGGGCGACGTGGTCCAGTGGCTTGCCGCCGGCGCTGTCGCGGTCGGCATCGGCGCCGCCCTCACCAGCCTGCCGCCAGGCCCACTGCCCTGGGCGGCCGCATAACGCGGCGCTTGACCACCGCCGCACGGCCGCCCGTCTGCGCAAAGCCGCAGCTCACTGCCGAAGGGCGGGGGACAATGAAGCGTGACGACAGACAGCGATACCGGTACCCGGGCCAGGATCGAGGAGCACTGGGCCGCGTCCGAGCGCGGGGACACAGACGCCGAGCATGAGATCTACGCCGCGGACGCGATCCTGGACTACCCGCAGTCCGGCGAGCGCTTCCGCACTCGCGCGAAGATCCAGGCGCAGCGCGGCGGCCACCCGGCCGACCGGCATTTTGCCGTCCGCCGGATCAGCGGTCACGGGGAGCTGTGGATCAGCGAGTGCGTGATCACCTACGACGGCGCGCCCACCCACTCGGTCAGCATCATGGAGTTTGTGGGTGGCTTCGTCGCGCACGAGACGCAGTACTTCGCCGACCCGTTCCCAGCCGCGCCCTGGCGGGCGTCGCTGACGGAGCCGACCCCAGCTGAGCCATCCGGCGGCTGAGCACCGCCGCACGGCCGTCGCTTAGGCAGTGCCTCGACCGGATCCCGCCGTGCGGTAGCGTGCCTAGCATGTCGGCGATGGGTGCGGTGACTGCGGCAGACGCCGCCACGCGCCTTGCCCAGTGGCAGACCCCCGACCTCCCGCTCTACGGCAACGACCACGAGCGCGGCGACTCCGCTCCCTGACAGGCCCGGGCTCCACAGCCGCAGTCTGTCCGCACGCCCATTCCGCATCGGGAGCGCCCTGTCATGTCCAGCCTCGAATCGTTCGTCGCCACCCTGCCCAAAGTGGAGCTGCACCTGCACCTGCTCGGCTCCGCCGCACCGGAGACGGTGGTCGGGCTCGCCGCCGCCGACGTGTTCGCCCGCGCGCGGTCGCTCGGCCTGCGCAGCGTGCCGCACGCGGGTGAGACCACGGGACCGGAGAGCATCTGGGCGGCCACGCTCGACGCGCACCCGGTCGCCGCCATGCTCGAGGCCGGCCCCACCGTCACCGTCAACACCGACGACCCGCCGATGTTCGGCGCCGACCTCACCGGCGAGTACCTGGCCGTGGCCGCACTGGCGGGGCTCGACCGGGCCGGCGTCGCAAGCCACGCCGCGAACGGCGTCCGCGCCTCGTACCTGGATGCGGCCGGCAAAACCGTGCTGCTGAACGAGATCGCCGCGCGGACCACCGGGCAGGCCGGCTGATGGCCTCGCCGCTCGCCGCCGTCCTGCGCGCCCGGCAGGTTCCCTGGGTGCTCACCACCAGCCTGGTCGGCCGGCTCCCGTTGGGTGCGGCGCCGCTGGCGATCCTGTTGTACGCCAACGGTTACCTCTCCGTCTCCCGGGCCGCGCTGCTGGTCGGCGGGTACACGGCGGGTACCGCGGCCGGCCAGCCAATGCTCGCCCGGTTCACCGACCGCTGGCGTCAACCCCCGGTCATCTGCGCGGCTGTCGGCGTCTCCACCCTGGGGTACCTGCTGCTCGCCGCCCGCCCCGGCTATGCCCTCCAGTGCGCCGGGGCATTCGCCGCCGGCTTCGGCGTACCCCCGGAGGCGTGCCTGCGCGTGCTGTGGAAGGACCTCGTCGCACCGGTGTACCTGCACAGCGCGTACACCGTGGACATCGCCAGCCAGGAGCTCATCTTCATCGTCGGACCCCTGGTAGCCGTGGCCGCCGGACAGTTGGTCGGTACCGCCGGCGCACTCCTGGTCATCGCCGCGGCACAGCTCGCCGGAGCACTCGGCTTCGCCGCAGCACCGGCGGTACGCGCCTGGCGCGGGGTCGAGGTCGCCCGGCACTGGGCCGGCCCGCTGCGCGCCGCCCGGGTGCGGGTACTCGCCGCGGTCACCGTTCTGATCGGTGCCGGGGTGG
Source organism: uncultured Actinomycetota bacterium (assembly GCA_963850915.1). Taxonomy (GTDB): domain Bacteria; phylum Actinomycetota; class Actinomycetes; order Mycobacteriales; family Micromonosporaceae; genus CAVTWH01. The sequence goes on along the minus strand of CAWKND010000008.1, from coordinate 208,067 downwards.
GCGCCACCACCATCGCGGTGGCCGGGTACGGGCGCGCGAGCGACTCCGCCGGGGCGGCCGGTTGGCTGCTCGCCGCGCAGGCGACCGGCGCGCTCATCGGTGGCCTGACCGTCGCCCGATGGCCACGATTCGGTGCGCCACAACGCATCCCGCTCGTCGTCGGTGTGCTCGCGCTCGGGTACCTGCCGCCACTGCTCGTCGGGTCGCTGCCGGCGATGCTGGTACTGCTGGGTATCAGCGGTTTGGCCCTGCCACCCGCGCTCGCCGGGATCTTCGGCGACATCGATCGTGCGGCCCCCGCCGGGACAGCTACCGAAGCGTTCGCGTGGATCGGTACCGCCTTCGCCGTCGGTAGCGCAGTGGGCAGCGCCGGAAATGGTGCGGTGCAGGGGGTACGGGCCGCGTTCGCGGCGGCGCCGGTACTGATCGCGGTGGCCGCACTGCTGTCCCGTGCGCGGCGCCCCGTCGCGGCCCCGCCCGGGTAGCGGTCCGCCGAACGGCCTATCGGGGTATGCGTAGGACCGTCTCGACCAGGGTGTCCACGTCGGCGTCGACCATCGGTACGCCGGTCATGCCCAGCCGGTGGAGCAGGGTTCCTACGACGAGATCGATGAGGAAGAGGACCCGGTTCTCCGGCTGGCCCAGTGCCTGCTGGAGGGTGAGCTGGTAGGGGTCCTGCAACTGGGTGGAGAGGAGCTGGCGCAGGGCGGGGTCGTTGACGGCGTCGGTGAACACGCCGGCGAATGCCGCGCCGATGCCGGGTTCGCCGATCTTCGCGGCGATCCAGCGGATGGCGGTCGAGATGATCTCGTCCTGGTCGCTACCGGTCAGCGGCGCCGGGCCGAATGCGTCGATCAGGCAGGCGGTGATCAGCGCGCCCTTGGTCGGCCAGCGACGGTAGATCGTGGTCTTCGCGATGCCGGCCGCGGCGGCGATGCGCTCGACGGTGGCGCGCGCGTACCCGAGTTCGTGCACGGTACTCAGCGTCGCTGCGAACACGACGGCGTCGACCCCGGAGCGGGGGCGGCCAGGTGCTCGGCTGGGCGTGGGCGCTCGGCTGGGCGTGGGCGCTCGGCTGGGCGTGGGTGCTCGGGTCATTGCTACACGATAGCCAATTGTGCTACTGATGGTATCGATACCTGAAGTAGCGTAATCTTGGCGATCGAGGAGGACCCATGAGCCCCACCATCGGTACACAGCGGCCACCGCTGGGGATCCGGCTGCTACACGCCCTGCGTAGCGAGCCGGACTGGTTGGCGATGTCCGCCGAGGCGCTGGAGTCCTTCCGCGACGCCGAAAACCGCAAGCGCGCCGCTGCGCTGACCCGAGTGGTCAGCGGGTTCCCCGACCGGAGAGCCACCATCGACTGGCAGGAGCTGAGCCTGCCGCACCGCACGCTCCGGGTCCGGGTATACCGGCCCTCTCCCAGGCGCGGCGGCCACGGTTCCAGCGGCCAGGGCTCCAGCGGCCAGGGCGCCAGCAGCGGCCAGGGCTCCAGCGGCCAGGGCGCCGGCGGCAGCCGGGATGCCGGCTCGGTCGGCCTGCCGCTGGTACTGCACGTGCACGGCGGCGGATTCGTGGGCACAGCCGTACAGAGCGACTGGATCAACAGCAGCCTCGCGGCTCAACTGCCGGCTGTGGTGGTGTCCGTCGAACACCGGCTCCTCGACCCGCAGACTCCGTTGTCAGCGGCGGTCGACGACGGCTGGGACGCGCTGGAACACGTGGTACAGCACGCCGCGCAGTGGGGAATCGACCCGGCCCGGGTAGCCGTCTTCGGCGAGAGCGCCGGTTCGATGGTCGCCGCTCTGTCCGCGATCCGGGCCAGGAGCTGCGGTCTGGTACTGCGGGCGCAGGTACTCGTCAATCCGTGTGTCGATCTGACTTCGACAGCCTTCGACTACCCGTCGATGAGCGAGCACGCCAACAGCCCGACCCTCACCGTGACGCAGATAGAGATGTTCCGTCGATTGGCCGTTCCGGAAGGAACCGATCCCCGTACCGTGTCGCCGCTGTACGCCGACGACCTGAGTGGGCTGGCCCCGGCACTCGTCGTGGTACCGACTCTCGACCCGGTAGCCGATCAGGGACGCGCCTACGCTGAACGACTCATGGAGGCCGGGACACCCACGTGGCTCACCGAACACCCCGGCGCGACGCACGCGTTCCTCAGCATGCCGGGCGTGGTGCCACAGGCCAAGGCCGCACGGACGGAAATCGTCGAGTACCTCCGCGGTCGGCTCGCCGGCTGACCGCTCCAGTCCCGGCCCGCGATCGGCGAACGGGACGCCGAAATCTCTGGGAACCCCTATGCCCGCCCGCGCGTGTAACTCTTGGCCGGCCGACACAGGGGCGGCCGACAACTACCCCGGGAGAAGGTATGCGGGCAGCAGCGGATCGGCCACCCCCGGCCGGGTTCGACGAGTTTTACGCCGGTCATTTCCACGCGCTCACCCTCCAGCTCTTCGCCTTCACCGGGCGGCTGAGCGACGCGCAGGATCTCGCGCAGGAGGCGTTCTGTCGCGCGTTGACGCGCTGGACCGCGGTGAGCAGGTACGAAGACCCGGTCGCCTGGGTACGCCGGGTCGCCTGGAACCTGGCCACCAGCCAGTGGCGGCGCCGCACGGTGGCCGCGAACTTCCTGCGGCGGCAGCGTGAGCAGCACGTGGAGGGACCCGGCCCCGAGCGGATCGCGCTCGTCCAGGCACTGGCGACGCTGCCCGCGCAGCAGCGCCGGATCTTCGTGCTGCGCTACCTGGCAGACATGTCGGTACTGGAGATAGCCGAGCAGGAGGGGGTACCCGAGGGCACGGTGAAGTCCACCCTGCACCGGGCTCGCACAGCGCTTGCCCATCAGCTGAGCGCCGAAGGGAAGGAGCGTCGCCATGTCTGACTACGACATCGAGGAAGTTCTGTACGGTTCGATCGACGAGTTCCGTGCCCAGGGGCTGCCGCTGGTCAAGCCGGCCGGGGTCGGCGCGGCGGTACGGACGGTGCGGCACCGGCGGCAGGTACGGGCCGCGCTGCTGGCGGCGGTCGTGGCGGTACTGGTGGCGGTTCCGATCGCCGCCTTCGCGGGCCTGCGCCAGAACGGGGGTACCCCACCGGCCGGTCCGACCGTGCCGGTGAGCCCGTCGGCCACCGCTTCGCAGTCGTCGCCGTCAGCCTCGCCCAGCGGGGCGTCGTCCGTAGCCTTGCCGCCGCCCGGCCCGCCAGCCGCCAGCTACCAACTCGACAACGCCACCATCCCGGTACCGGCACTGGTGAACGACCCGTCCTGCCCGGCCGGCAACGTCAAGCTGACGGCTGGCGCGTCAGGCAGGGAACTGCCATTCCTCACGATCGGCCAACGGCTCGACATCGATGTTGACCGCGACGGCCACGACGAGATCGTGCTGCTCCTCAACTGCGTGGTCGGGGAGACCTCCGAGTCGCAGGTGGTGGTGCTGCGTACCGCCCCCGGGAACACACTCGTGGTCCTGGGTACGGTGCTCCAGTTCAGCCCCGACGTACCGGTGATCGTCAGCGTGAGTGCGCCGGGCGGCGGCGATGTGGGGTTGGTGGTCGCGGACTCCGGCCTGTGCTGTGGTGCCACACCCGACCAGCAGCTGCGCCAGCAGCGCCGGTACCACTGGAACGGCTCCGGGTTCAGCCAGTCGGGCGGCAGTACCAGCTTCATCATCCCGCGCGACGGCACCGGGGTACGGGTCACCGGTACACAGGCGCTCACCGGCCTGCACTCCGTACTGACCTTCACCGCCGAGAACGGCGGCGGGCAGAGCGTGGGGCCGGTGACGGTGGTGTTCTTCCTCCCCGCCGGAGTCACCCGGGGCTCGGGCGGCTCCTGGTCGAGCTGCGACTACCAGGGCTCGCCGTCGCAGATCAGTCTCGTCACGTGCCACCTCGACCAACTGGCCGCCGGTGCGCGCCGGACGGTGACCCTGCCGCTCACGTACGGGGCCGATGTGCCGCGGTTCCAGTTCGGGCTGCGGCTGCGCATCGGGGACCAGCGCTACGCGGACGGGCCGGTCGAGGTGGCCTGACCGCACGATGCTCTGAGTACAAGTGGTGGAGGGTGTCCCGACCGGGGCACCCTCCACCGGCCGCGTCGGGCTACCGCTCAGCCTGACCGCCGGCGGCGATGTCCTGCCGGCGTAGGTAGGGGAGCAGGACCAGGCCGAGCACGATGGTCGGCGCCCCGCCGATGACCAGGCCCCACCGGCTGCCGAAGCCGACGCTGGCGCGTTCGGTCCAGCCTGCCCAGGCCAGACAGGGTCATCACGGTACGAATGGGACGACGGCCTCATCACCGGTCTGCACGCGGTACGCAATCCCGCAAAGCCCCCACGGGCGACGAGACCATCTGCCGCACCGACTCCTGGTCACCCCGCGCTTTCGCGCTGCCCGATATCCCGCCTGGTCAGGGCGTATGGCACCACCTAGCATGTCCGGGTGCTCGCTGACCCCCACCCGTACCCGCCGGTTCCGCCGGCTGCCCCGCGTCGCCGCCGCCCGCTGTCGCTGGTGGCCGTCGCGGTGGTACTGCTGCTGCTCGGCGGCCTGGTCGCGGCAGGCGTCTCCAGCGCGCTGGGCCTGACCTTCACCCCGGCGGCGGTACCCGTCGAGCACCCAGTGGCAGCGCCCGCACGCCCGGCTGTCCCGGCTCCGGTCATCGGTACCATCGTCATCCCGGACGACCCCCGGCTCGCGCTCGCCGCCCGCGCGGTCGCCACGGCACTGACCCAGCGCGGCGCGCCGGCGCCCACCATCACCCGGGGCGCCGCCGCGACCGGCCCGAACGCCCTGCTGGTGCAGCTTCTCGCCACCTTCGCCGCCACCGGTGAGGCGTTCACCCTGGACCGGACCGACCAGGCGCTGGTGGTACGCGCGGGCTCGCCGGCCGGTGCGGCAGCGGGCCTGTACACGCTCGCCGACCGGATCCGCTCCGCCGAGGAGATCATTCCCGCCGCCGAACTGGGCAAGCCGCAGCAGCCCCGGCTCGGGCTGCGCCTCACCGACGTCGGCGCGGTCGGGCTGAACGCCGATCCGGCCGCCTTCGCGGGTGGTACCAACTACTCGCTCAACAGCGACGTGGTGGCCAGCGCCCTGCTGCCCGCCGCGCCCTGGGTCGACCAGGCCGCCGTGGCCACCATTTCCCAGCAGTTCCACGACTTCGTCGACCACGCGCTCACCCTCGGGTACAACGGGGTGGTCATCCCGGGTTTCCTGGAGTACGTGACCTTCCAGGGTGTCGGCGACGGCCACGCCGTGTACCCGGCCGGCGACTCGCACGTGGCCCGCGCGCGGGCGATGGTCGCCGCGTTCGCGCCGGTGTGGGGGTACGCCCACGACATGGGCATGAAGGTGTACTTCGCCAGCGACATGCTCGCCGTCTCTCCGCCACTGGAGAGCTACCTACGGCGTACGACCGGCGGCCTGGACGCGACCGACCCGAAGCTGTGGAGCGTCTACCAGGCCGGACTGACCGAATTGTTCGCCAGTATGCCGTTCGCCGACGGGTTGATGATCCGCATCGGCGAGGGCGGCCAGGACTACAAGCTGGCCGGCTGGGACTACTCCTCGCGGATCGCGGTGACCACGCCACCGGCCGTGCAGGCCATGCTGCACGCGTTCCTTTCCGTTGCGGGACAAGCAAACCACGACATCATCTTCCGTACCTGGACGGTCGGCGTCGGCGCCGTCGGGGATCTGCACACCAACCCGGCCTCGTACCAGACGGTCCTGGGCGGCCTCGACGACCCGCACCTGATCGTCTCCACCAAGTTCGTGGCCGGCGACTTCTACAGCTACCTGGCCATCAACCCGACCCTGAAGGTGGGTACCCAGCGGCGCATCATCGAGTTCCAGTCGCGCCGCGAATTCGAGGGCTTCGGCAGCCTGCCCAACGACCTCGGCGACCTGGAGCAGCGTGCCCTGCGGGAACTGCTGGCCGCCAACCCGCACATCGAAGGCGTGTGGGACTGGACGCAGACCGGCGGCCCGCTGTACGCCGGACCCCGGCTGCTGTACCAGCGCGCCGGCCTGTGGCAGCTGATCGACCTGGACGCGTACCTGACCGCCCGGCTCGCCCGGGACCCGGACACCGATGTGAGCCAGGCGAGCGCGGACTTCGTCCGCCAGACGTTCTCCGCCGACCCGGCGACCGTCGACGCGCTCAGCCGCGCCCTGGCGCTGTCCCGGCAGGCGATCACCGACGGGCTGTACATCGGCCCGTTCGCCAGCCAGTCGGTGAAGGCGCTCGGGCTGGAGCCGCCGCCGATGATGTGGATCTTCGAGTGGGACATCGTCACCGGCGACAGCTCGGTACTGGACAGCATCTACGCCGTCAGCCGGGACCACCTCGACGAGGCGATCGCCCAGGGCGAGAACGCGGTCACCACCGCCCGCCAGATGCGCGACCTGGTCGCCGGTACCGACGCCGGTACGTGGCTCGATCCGGTACTGCGCAAGCGATTCGTGGACACCCTGGACTACGAGGTCGACCTGCTCACCACGCTGGCCGCGTACCGCACCATGGTGCTGCGCCACGCCCAGTGGCTGGACACCGGCAGCGGCAAGGCGAGCCTGGCGTGGCAGGACGCGCGTGACCGGTACGTGGCCGCCCGTACCGAACACGTTCGCCGCTACGGCAGCGACACCGACCTGCCCGCGTACAACTTCACCGCCGCCGACCTCGGCGTGGCCCGCGACAACCGGGACGCCACTATGGCCTTCCTGGCCAGCATGTTGCTGGTCGTCGTGGTGGCGCTGTTGGCGGGCCTCGGCTGGACCGGCCGCCCCGGCCGCAGCGGTCGCCGGGTCCCGGGTGCGGCTGGTTTGTGGGCGCTGTGGACCGGCGCCACCCGGCCGTGGCGGGTTGCCGCGCTCGAACCGCCGCCGACCCGGCTGGACCGGATGGTCGTCTGGCTGCTGCCCGCTGTCGTGCTGGTGGCGAGCCGGCTCATCTTCACCTGGTTCGCCGCCCCGGCACACCTCGTGCTGACCCTCGGCGCCTGGCTGCTGTTCGGCGCGGTGCTGTGGCTGCTCACCCGGGGGCGCGACCGGTACCACCTGTGGGCCGCCGTCGGCGGAGCCGCCCTGCTGCGTACCGCGATCCTGCTCTATGTCCTGCACACCCGTGGCCCCGGCCACTACTGGCTGGACTTCTGGATCCATCCGCGGCTGCGATCGGCGTACATCACCATCGCCTTCGCCGCGTTCCTCTGGGTGTTCGTGGTGACCTGGTTCGTACTGCGCGACAGGTACGCACTGCGGGTGCGCGCCACGCTCGGCCGGCTGCTGCTCGGTGCCGGTACGCCGCTGGCGGTACTCGGCGGGTTGGTCAGCGTACTCGGCCTGGAGCGCGCGCTGACCTGGTGGAACGACCAGCTGGCGCTGCTGCCCTGGGGCCTGCACCGCATCCTCGGTATCACCGTCTATCTCGGCATCCCGACGGTGCTGCCGATCGTCGTCACGGTGCTCGGCCTGGTACTGGCGGCGGCCGGTGCGCTGCTGCTGGTAGCCCGGCGGCGGGTCCGTCCCGTCGCCGGCCAGCCAGCCGCATCCACCGCCGGCCATCATTGCCTGATCCGGCGGTCAGCCGGAGCTACGCCTGGACAGCGGCTGTCGGTGTCGGCGTACGGGCAGCACCGCGCATCCGCGTCATGACCACCGGGATCAGTACGGCCAGGATCAGTGCCGCGACCGCGTCCAGGGTGCCGACCACCATGAGATACCGCAGGGGTGCAGTACCGAGTGCGTGATCTGCTGGTAGTCGTCCCCGGTGACTCACGGTCCGGGAGCCGACGAACAGCGTCACGCACAGGATCGCGGCCACGGCGAATGTGAGCCACCACAGCACCTTCAGCGCCGGCGGCACTGCCCGGCGTCCCCGTTCGCCGAGCCGTGCCAGAAAGGTACGCGCCCAGGCGTACCAGGCCAGGCAGCCGAGCAGGCACACGACGACGAGCAGTTTGAACAGCAAGGCCAGCGCATCACCGTTGTCAGCCGCCGACTCTGCCTGACCCAGGCCCTCCAGGTAGATCGTGCCGTTCGCCAGGGACTGGAGACCGTGGTAGGTCACCGAATATTCGTGGTACGCGCCGAGCCAGGCGCAATCGCGGCAACGAATCCGAGCGCGGTACCCCAGCCCAGCAACTGCCACATGCACGAAGGTACCCGGCGGCAGCACGGTGTTCGACCGCACGGGCTGCTTCGGGCACGCGTGCTCGGCGCCGATACCGACAGCCTCACCACAGAACCGGCAGTACATCGTCGTGTCTCCTTCGTAGGCGGCGGTCGGATCATGATGCCACCGCCGGAGCGCCCGATGAGCCCCCCAAACGGCCAGCACAGCCCGACGCCCCATCTGCGGAGAACGGGGTCGGCGCTATCCCTCTCCGCGCCGTGCCCGTATCGATATCGGCTTGCTAAGGTCCTGGTCGGAAGGGCGATAGGACAGGGTGGGCTGTGGCGTCTGCGGTAGATTCAGCCGATCCGGCGGTTCGCCTCCAGGTCTTCGGGGGTCCTCGGCTGTGGTGTGACGGAGTCGAAGTCCGGCTCGGGCCGCCGCACCACCGGATGATCTTCGCCTCGTTACTCGTGGCACGCGGTCAAGTCGTGTCCACGGCCGCGCTGATCGACATGGTCTGGGGCGACGACCCGCCGTCGTACGCGGCCAACCAGATTCACCGGCACATCGGCGAGCTGCGACGACTGCTGCAGCCTGCGCTACCGGTACGGCAGCCGGGGCGGTGGCTGCTGGGCGGGCTCGGCGGATATCGCCTGACTGTCAGCGGCGCAGCATGCGATCTCGTAAGCTTCGACGATCTCCTGCGCCAGGCCCGAGCGGATACTCCGGCCGAAGCGCTCGATCGTCTGGTGGCCGCACTCGAACTGGCCCAGCAGGCTCCGTTGGTCGGCCTTCCTGAGACTGCCCGCATGCGACCGGAGTTCGTGGCGGTGGAGCAGCAGCGCGTCGCAGCCGCCCGGGACGCGTTCGATCTGGCGTTGGCGCTCGGTACCGCCGACCGGGTCTTGGACCTTGCCCGTCCGATCGCGGCGTCGGCTCCATTGGACGAGTCGTTGCACGCCCGGATGATCCGGGCGCTGGTGACGGTCGGGCGCCCGGCCGAGGCATTGGTGTCCTTCGAAGAGATCCGTCGTCGGCTGGCCGAAGAGCTCGGCGTCGATCCATCGGCGGAACTGCGGGCCGTCCAGCGCAGCGTGTTGGCCGCCGACGACGAACCGACTGTGCCGGTACGGCCCGCTCGGGTCGCGCCGCTGCGCCCGGCGCAGTTGCCGCCCCGGGTGGCGGGCTTCACCGAACGCGTCGATGTGGCCGGCGAACTTGATGAGCAGTTCGCCGCCGCGGTGTCAGGACAGGCAGTGGTCATCACGGCGCTGGGAGGGATGGGCGGCGTCGGTAAAACGGCTCTCGCCGTGCACTGGGCCCACCAGGTCAAGTCCCACTACCCCGACGGTCAGTTGTACATCAACCTGCGCGGGTTCGACCCGGGCGGCCGTGTTGTCGAACCGATGGCGGCGGTCACGATGCTGCTGGAGTCGTTGGAGGTGAACCTCGGCGATCGGGCGTCCGACAGCCTCGACGCCCGTGCGGCACTTTTTCGTAGCGTTGTCGCCGATCGGCGGATCCTGATGGTGCTGGACAACGCCCGTGACTCCGACCAGGTGCGGCCGCTGCTACCGGGCTCCGCCGGGTGTCTGGTCATCGTGACGAGCCGCAACCGGCTCTCCGGCCTGGTCGTCCGGGAAGGTGCGCGGCTGGTTGTACTGGATCGACTGAACGACGGCGAATCCCGCCAACTGCTGGCCAACCGGGTGGGCGAGGTGCGTGCCGCGGCAAGCCCGGCAGCCGTCGACCAGATCCTGGCCGCATGCGCCGGGTTGCCGCTGGCACTGGCGATAGCGGCCGCGCGTGCGGTGACCAATCCCGGGTTGACGCTGGCGGATGTCGCCGCCGAACTCGCCGCCGCTGGACTGCTCGACACGTTGACCACCGGCGAGTCGGTGGGTGATCTGCGGTCGGTGTTCGCGTGGTCCTATGACACGCTCTCGCCCGGGGCGGCGCGCGTGTTCCGCCTCCTGGCGGCGCACCCCGGCCCGGAGATGTCACTGCACTCGGTGGCCAGCATGACCGGCCTCGAGCTTGTCACAGTCCGTGGATTCGTCCGGGAACTGACGGCGGCGAGCATGCTCAGCGAGCCGGTTACCGGCCGATTCGTTCTCCACGACCTCATCCGCGTGTACGCCGGTGAACTGCTCGACACCGCCGGCGAGCGGGACGAGGCGGAGCGGCGGCTGGTCGAGCACTACGTGCACTCGATGCGCAACGCGTTCGTACTGTATGGCCGGGCTGCGATCGACGACATCGGCCCGCCCGAGCGCTCCTACGCGGCGGAACGCTTTGATGCCCTGGCGGATACCACCGCGTGGTACCTGCGGGAGCGGGCCGTACTCGTCGCGGTTGTCCAGCTGGCCGTCGCGCACGGCATGGATCGCGCGGCCGTTCGGATCGTCCTGGACTGGCGGCCGATGAACCAGGCGGTGGACTCGGCGCGCGACACGTACCCGCATGCGTTGGCCGGATTGCGGGCGGCCGAACGCCTTGGTGACCGCACGCTGCTCGCCGAGATGGAGCGCGATATCGGCGTCAAGCATTATTCGATGTCGCAGTTCGACGATGCCGCTGTACATCTCGGCCGGGCATTGCGCCTCTACCAGCAGGCCGGAGATCTGTTCGGGGAGGCCAACACCCTGCGGAACATGGGCCAGTCGGCGGTGCGCGCCGGCGACCTGGTGGAAGCCAGTGCCTACATGCGTCAGGCTACCGTTGCGGCAGAACGCTCAGCCGACCAGCGCATGGTTGTCATCGCGACCGTGTTGGAGGCGCAGGTCTTCAATGCGCGCAAGATGTGGACGGAGTCGTTCGAGCTCGTCCAGCGTGCACTGCCCATCGCTCGGGCACAGCGGATGGAGTACGACGCGATCACGATCGCCGAGCTGCTGGCCGAACACCTGGTGCGGTTGGGGCGTTTCGCCGAAGCGATCGAGCTGGCCGAACCTGCCGTCGAGGCTCGTTCCCTCCATGAACCCAAGAACGCGTTCGCCATCCTGGGGATGCTCGCCGAGGCGTACGTCGGCGTGGGTGACTACGAGCGCGCGCGAGCGGTGTGCGAGCGGTACACACAGACGCTCGCGCTGCACGGGGCGGAGTACCGCAACGCGGCGCTCTACGAAAAGCAGCAGGTGGAGAACCATCAGCAGATTGCCAGAGTGCTGGCAATCCTGGCGGAGCGGGACGGCCGGTCAGACGGTTCTTCCGGCGTTGTGGACGCCGGCGTTGTGGAGTTGTAGTGGCGGTGGCTGAATCCGGGGCGTGGTCCTGATCCGGCGCCATTCGCGGGGCGAAAGGCCGTAGGCCCGGCGGAATCGCTTGCTGAAGTGTGTCGAGTCGGGAAAGCCCCATCGGCGGGCCACTGCCGCGATGGTGGCCGGGCGCGGGGTCGGCTGGGCGAGTTCCCGGCGGGCACCGTCGAGCCGGGCGGTCATCACCCACTGGCTCAGTGGCGTGTCGTTGTTGTCGGACCAGACCTTGTAGAGCTGCCGTACCGAAATGCTGTGTGCCGCCGCGATGTGCTGCGGGCTGAGGGGTGCGCCGGTCAGGTGCTGACCGATGTACGTGGTGATCCTCAGGTAGAGCGATCCGTGGTGGCGTACGTCATGGTCCGCTGCAGTGGTGATCAGCGCGCGGAGCAGCTCCGTGGTCGCCGCGCCGACCATCGCCTGCGCCGGCCCGGGTGGCGGGTGGGCGTCGTGTTGGCAGAGACCCGAAAGATGGGTACGGAACAGGTTGTACACCGGGCTGTGCCGCAACCGGGACGCCGCCGCACGTACCGTGGCGATCGGCAAACCCAGCTCGTCGTGGTCCACCACGAACGCCTTCGTACCACCAACCCCGTCCCACCTGTGGTCGAACGTCCTGGTCTGGTCAGCGAGGTAGAGGTGGCCCGGTTCGGTGACCATGTCTGCGCCCGGTGCGGTCAGGAATCCGCGGGTCCCCAACTGCAGTGCGATACCGACCCGGGCCGGGCCGGCCAGCGCCAACTGCCGGGCACTTCGCCGGAACCGGGAGGCGCCGCCCACCGCGAGCGAAACATGCGAACCGGCACCGGTGGCCCAGTACTCCAGCCGCAACCGTGGATCGCCGCCGGAGTTGTCGAAGAAAGTCATCGGTACCTCGGTGGCCGCCACCACTGCGTTGATCGCGTCCACCCGGCGTTGCGGCGGCACCATTTCACTGTCCAGAAGAAGGGTCATCGGGCTTCTCACCTCCGGTCGACCGGCCGGTCGTCGCTGAGGTGAACGTAGGTCAGGGGTGTGCGAAAGGAGTGCGAGAACTGTGCGGAGCGCCCGGTGCCGGCCTCCTCGCCGTCGAACGACGTGAGAAGGCCGGCAGCCGAGCTCAGGTGGGAGCCGGCGTCAGCTGACGGCTTTGAGGGCGGTGAGGATGACGTCGGTGACGGCACCGGGCTGGGAGATCATGATGACGTGGGAACCGTCGATCTCGGTGATGTCCGCGCCGGCCCGGCGAGCCATGGCGAGTACGACGTCGGTGCCGGCGGCGGTGTCGGCCATTCCGACAGCAGCCCAGGAAGGCAGGTTCTTCCAGGCGGCCGGCCCGGACACCTCGGCGAACGAACCGGCCGCGATCGGCCGCTGCGACAGGCCGAGGACATCGGACTGCAGCTGCGGCAGGTCGGCGGTGAAGACCGTCCGGAACCGGGCCGGGTCAATGACGAGCTCCGGCGCGGTACCCTCGCCGGTCGGATACTGGCTCTCCACGACGGCTGAGGTGAGCACGCTGTCCTTGGAGCCGCCGACGATGTCGATGAGCTTCTCGCCCTCGTCGGGAGCGAATGCCGCCACGTACACCAGGCCCACCACGTTCGGCGTGTGTACGCAGGCGTTGGTGATGACCGCGCCGCCGTAGGAGTGTCCGACGGCGAGTACCGGGCCGGGGATCTGGTTGATGACGCTTGCCACGTACGCGGCATCGTGGCTCAGGCCGCGCAGCGGGTTGACGATGGCCACCACCGGTACCTTGGCGGAGATCAGCCGCTCGGTGGTCGGGGCCCAGCTGGCGGCATCGGCGAACGCGCCGTGTACGAGAACGATGGTCGGGCCGGCCTGTCCGGAAGTCGTATCAGTCATGACTTTCTCCTTCTGATTCGTGTCGCATCGCCTTGATCACGACGTCGCCGACGCTACGGAAGTGCTGGTCAGAGCCGAAGGCATGTGCACAAGCGACACCGATGTGTGCACCGGAGACACTGTGTGCGCGGACGCGCGTTGACGACGTTCACCGTCCGCGTCCACTTGCGTAGCTGCCATCTCGCCGCGGGACTGTGGCGTACCGATCCGCGCCGTATGCTGGCCGCCGGCCGGTGCGGCAGCGGGGAAGGACGGTCCACAATGTTCAGCTGTTCCCGTGTTCTCGCGGCGCTGGTCGCCGTCGGGCTGCTCGGCGGTACCGTCGCCTGCCAGTCCTCGACTGGTCCCGGGGGCCCAGAGGTCGCCGCCACCCACCAGGTCACCTACCTCGTCCAGGGCACCGGACGGATCTCGTTCGAAGTCAACGTCGGCTACACGGGTGCCGACGGCTCGTCCGGGTCGGACTCCACGAGCGGCCCAGATCCCTTGTGGAGCAAGCAGATCACCACTACCTCGAACGTGACGCAGGTGACGCTGACGGCCTCCGCGAGCGGTGGATCCGCCGAGTCCACCGTCCGCTGCAACATCGTCGTGGACGGGGTCGAGGTCGCGAACAAATCCTCCCAGTTCACCTGCGAGGCAGAATTCGACCTCGACAAGCTGGCGGCGGTACGCAGCGCTCAACCGCCGACGCCCAGCCCCACAGCGCCGGCAACCCAGGCCGCGTCACCGGTACCGCCGCCAGCCCCGCCGGCGCCAGCGGCCGGCTGCGGCTACGTCACCGACGACGAGATGTTGGCCGCGGTGACGGACAACTTCACCGCGATGAACCCCTCGGTCAGCTCAAGTGGCGACGCGACCTCGTGCAACTACCACATCGGCGGCGACTACGGCAGCGACGGCAACGTGACACTCGCCTGGGCCAAGGGAGCCAAGGTGGACGCCGAGACCAAGCGGGGCTCGTTCCCGGTACCGGGAGTGGGCGCGCCGGCATACGCCAGCCCGACCGGTGACGTCAAGATCCAGGCGTCGAAGGGCGTACTCAGCCTCAACCTCTTCGGCTACTCGAACTGGGACCACCTCATCGCCACCGTCATCGCCATCTACAAGGCGGCGGCGCCCCGGCTGCGCTGAGCCGGCACTGGTCCGCGCCGGCCAGGTCGGCCGCGCGGCGCACGTGGATGACGCGCGAAGAGCCCAGGCCCCTCGCGCGTCATCCACGTACCGGCGTTGGTCAGCGCAGCCCGGTGTAGAACTCCCGCAGGTCGGCGAGGAGGATTTCCGGCTCGCAGGTGCGCCGCGTAGTGGCCGCCCGGTTCGCGGTGCGACCGCCAGCTCACGATGTTGCTGTGGTCCCGGTCGCAGAACCGGCGGATCGACTCGAAGTCGCCGGCGAACATGGACAGGGCCGTCGGTACCACCGTTGGCCCGTCGGCCGGCTCCGGGTGGTGGGCGTCCTCGTAGTAGAACCGGATCGCCGAACCGGCGGTACCGGTCAGCCAGTAGAGCGCCACGTTCGCGATCACGAAGTCGGCGTCCACATTCTCGTCGAAGAGCTGGCTGTTCCAGCCGAGCAGGCCGATCGGCGAGTCGGCCAGCGCGTACGCCAGCGTCTGCGGCTGCTGGCTCTGCAGCGCGTTGAAGGAGAACTTGTTCTCGTAGAACCATTGCAGCTTCGCCATTGCCGACTGCTCCTCGGCGCTCATGCCGGCGAACTCGGCCGGATCGCCGGTGGGGAAGGAGAAGAGCTGGGTGACGTGTACCCCCACCACGTGCTCCCCGTCGAGGCGCCCCAACTCCGGCGAGATCATCGAGCCACCGTCGTTGCCCACCGCGCCGTACCGGTCGTAGCCCAGGCGGCTCATCAGCTCCGCCCAGGCGCGCGCGGTGCGCCACCGGTTCCAGCCGGTGTCGTGGGTCGGGCCGGCGAAGCCGAAGCCGGGCAGGCTCGGGATGACCAGGTGGAAGGCGGGCGCCTCCGGATCGGTCGGCTCGGTCAGCGGCCCGATCAGGTCCAGGTACTCCACGATCGAACCGGGCCAGCCGTGGGTGAGTACCAGCGGCAGCGCGTCGGCACGCGACGAGCGGACGTGCAGGAAGTGGATGTCCGTGCCGTCGATCTCGGTGAGGAACTGGGGGTACGCGTTGAGCCGCTGCTCCAGTGCCCGCCAGTCGAAGCGGTCGAGCCAGTACTCGGCCAGCGCGCGGACCCGGTCACCGGGTACCCCGTAGGCGTCGCCGACCCCGGGCAGCTCGTCCGGCCACTGCGCCCGGCGCAGCCGGTCGGCCAGGTCGTCGAGCTTGGCCTGCGGAACCTCGACGCGGTACGGGCGAATGTCGGTGCTGGTCATCAGTCGTCTCCCTAGAACGGAATGCTTCGTTCCGTTTCACTCTAGCAGAGCGGAACGATCCGTTCCAGTGGTACCGTCTGCCTATGCCAAATCAGCACGCTGCCTCGGGCGAAACCGCCGCCGCCGCGTCGACCACCCCGGCCGGGCCCGCACTGGCCGTCCGCGAGACCCGAGCCGTCCGCGGCACCCAAGCCGGCCCCCGGGTCCAAGCCGACCCCAACCCCGAAGCCGGTGCGAAGCGCCAAGCCGGCCCCAAGCCCCAAGCCGGCGGGAATAGCCAAGCCGAGCCCAAAAGCCAGGCCGAGCCCAAAAGCCAGGCCGAGCCCAAAAGCCAGGCCGAGCCCAAAAGCCAAGCCGAGCCCAAAAGCCAAGCCGAGCCCAAAAGCCAAGCCGGCCGCAAGAACCAGGCCGCCCGCAACGACGCGGTGATCCTGGCGGCTGCCCGGGAGGTGTTCCTGGCCGACGCGAAGGCGCCGATCGCCGCCGTGGCGGAGCGGGCCGGCGTGGGGATCAGCGCGCTCTACCGGCGGTACCCGAGCAAGGAGCACCTACTCCGGCAGCTCTGCCACGACGGGCTGCGTACCTTCATCGCGCAGGCGCAGGCAGCCGCCGAGGAGCAGGACGGCTGGCTCGCCTTCACCACGTTCCTGCACGGCCTGGTCGACGCGGACGTGCACTCGTTGACCGTGCACCTGGCTGGCACCTTCACGCCGACCGAGGAGATGGGCCGGGACGCCGGGCGGGCCAACGCGCTCGCCGGCGACGTCGTCGCCCGGGCGCACGCGCACGGCAGGCTGCGCGCCGACTTCCTCGCCGCCGATGTGCCGCAGGTACTGGAGGCGTGCGCGGCGCTGCGGGTACCCGACCCGGAGCGTACGAAAGTGTTGCGGCGCAGGCACCTCGCGATCGTCCTCGACGGGCTGGCCCAGGCTGGCTCGGTACAGTCCGGCTCGGTACTGCCGGGGCCGGCGCCGCTACCGGATGAGCAGAACTGGCGCTGGACCCGGTCGCCGGGGCGCACGTCGGCGTAGCCGTGGTCCCGGTCCTGGCGTCACGCCGGGAGGTGGGTGGCGAACCACGCGGTGATCGCGTCGTCGACCAGTTTCGCTTCCGGCGTCTGTGGCGCCGGCTCTTCGCCCGGCCGTTCGGCCAGCGGGTGCGCCAGTCCGGGTACCGTGACCAGGCTCGCCCCGTCGACCGCGTCGGCCAGCGCCGCCGCGTCGGCCCGGAACCCGGGGTAGTCCTGCTCGCCGCTGACCACCAGCAGCGCCGTACCGCTCAGATCACCGGCGCGGGCGACGAAGTCCAGCCGATCGGCGGCTTCCCGGGACGCGGCGTCCCACGGGTACGGCCGGTCGGTGATGTCCGCCACGAGCGCGACAACGGACGACGCACGGATGGCCGCGTTCACCACTGCGAGCGCTGCCACCGGTACCGCACCGCTCGCGGTGACCGCGAGGGCCACTGCGCCGCCCAGTGAACCGCCGACGACCCCGATCGGCGCGTCGGTGATCGGGAACCGCGTCCGCAGCTCCGCCAACGCTTTCGGGAACTCGTCGACAGCCTGTCCCACCACCGGATCCACGTACAGCATCATCGGGTCCTGGCGGGACAGCTGGTAACCCTCGGGGTAGGCCCGGGCGCCGCACCACGGCATGCCCAGGTGGATCCGCCAGGCGGGGACGCCGGCCAACGGCAGCGCGGCGGCGAATGCGGCGTCGGTACAGGGCGCGTCCATCATGTGCCAGGTCACCACGAGCGGGGCGGCGCCGCCCCCGGTGGGTGGCAGGGCGGTGAACGGAACACCGGCGGCGGTACCTGCGACGATCATGGCTCCACGCTAGGGGTTGTCGGGGACTGCATCAGCCCCGTTCCGTGCGCTGACAGCGAACGGGCCCGCGCCCGGCAACTACGAAGCCCGGTCGGCGATCAGCACGCGACTGTTGCTGAGTGATCGGGCGTGGCGGACAGGCATTGCCAGTGCTGTTGCGGCGTCGAGCAGGCCGATGTCGCGGCTGACGGTGTAGCCGTACCGACCGAGCAGCCCGGCCATCGCATCGGGTGTCCAGGTCGAGCGCCACGGCTCGCGCGCCCACACACTCGACCGGCCGGTGGAGGCCATCAACGCCCGCGCGGCGAGCTGGCCGAGTTTGATGCCGATCGAGGGCAGTTGGAAGTTCACGATCAGCCGGCTGCCCGGCGCGGAGCAGGCGGCCAGCGCGCCGACGGTGGCGGTCACCTGCGCCCTGGTCAGGTAGGGCACCACGCCCTCCCAGATCCAGGTCGTGGCCACGTCGGTGCGGTACCCGTTGGCAGCCAGCGCCTCGCCGAGCGGGTCGCGGCCGAGGTCCACGGCCACGAACACCGGCGGGGTACCGGACAGTCCCGTGGCGCGATCGCGCTTGTCCTGCTGGGTTGCCGGTTCATCGACCTCGAAGACGGCCACCCCGGCAAGTTCCGGCATGCGCCAGGCGCGACCGTCCAGCCCAGCGCCGAGGATCACCAGCTGGGGACTCGGGTGTGCGCGTACGGCGTCGTCGATGGCGACGGTACGCGGCACGATCACCTCGGCACTGGCGCGTACCGACTCGTAGTCGACGCGCTGCCGCCACTCCGGCGGTGTCTTGCCGTCGCGTACCCACTGGACTGCTTCGCGTTCGTCAGGCCGCAGCAGCGGCGCGGCCGTCGGATCGGCGAAACGCCCCGCGGCGATCAGTCCGTCTGCGGCGGCACGGCCCTGGCAGACCAGCACAGCGGTCCGGCTCGCGTGCCGCGGCTCCGACATGGTTTCCCCTTCCATCAGGCCACTGCCGGCCCCTTGACGACTGACGGTAGCCGGGGGCCGGATCGGCTCACTGGTTGAGGTAGGCCAGCACGGCCTGGACCCGTCGATTGGCATCGCTGGACGGCGGCAGCTCGAGCTTGGCCAGGATGCTGGTGATGTGCTTCTCGACCGACACCGGTGCGATCACCAGGGCATCGCAGATCGCCGAGTTGGACAGGCCCTCGGCCATCCGGGCGAGTACCTCCCGTTCGCGCGGCGTCAGCAGCGACAGCCTGCTGTTGTTTTCGTTGCGGGCGAACAACTGCGCGATCACCTCCGGATCCATCGCGGTACCCCCGGCAGCCACCCGTTCCAGCGCGTCGAGGAAGTCGTCGAGCGACGTGACCCGGTCCTTCAGCAGGTACCCGATCGCGCCCCGACGGTCGGCCAGCAGCTCAACCGCGTACGCCCGCTCGACGTACTGGGACAGGATCAGGATGGCTGCCTTCGGTTGCCGGGCACGGATGGCCAGCGCGGCGCGCAGTCCCTCGTCGCGGAATCCGGGCGGCAGCCGCACATCCACGATCGAAACGTCGGGTCGGTGCTCGGCCACGGCGGCTTCGAGATCGGGTGCGTTGTCCACCGCGGCGACCACGGTGTGCCCGGTGTTGACCAGGATGTGGATCAGCCCGTCGCGGAGCAGCAGCAGGTCTTCGGCGATCACGATGCGCATGGCACCTCCGCGGCCACCACGGTCGGCCCGCCGCCGGGGCTGTCGACGGTCAACGCGCCGTCCAGCGCCTCGACCCGCCGGCGGATCCCATCCAACCCGGGCCCCGCGATGTCCGCGCCCCCCTTTCCGTCGTCGGTGATCCGGATCAGGAGCTTGCCGGGTACCGACGGGTCCAGCTCGACCAGGCAGCGCGCTGCGCCGGAGTGCTTGGCGGCGTTGGTGAGCGCTTCGGCGACGACGAAGTACGCGGCCGACTCCACCGCGGGTGGCAGCCGTACGTCGTCGCCGAGCCGGATCGTCACCGGCAGCGGATTGTCCGCGGCGAGCGCCGACAGTGCCGCGTACAGGCCACGGTCGGTGAGGATCGGCGGGTGGATGCCGCGTACCAGCTGTCGCAGGTCGAGCAGCGCGTGGTCCAGTTGCCGGCGGGCAGTGGTGATGTCCTCCGCGACGGGTTCACCGCTGCGCAGCCGCCGGTCGGCGAGGGCCAGCGTCATGCCCGCGGCCACGATGCGCGCCTGCGCCCCGTCGTGCAGGTCCCGTTCGATGCGCCGCAACTCGGCGGCCTGCGCGTCGACCACCCGGGCGCGGGTCACGGTGAGCTGCTCGGCCCGCTCGGCCAGCCGCTGCTGGGATCCGGCGCGCAGCAGCAAGGTCGCCAGCCGGGCCTGCCCGCCCGCGACGGCGGCGGTCAGCCAGCTCACCGCGGGCAGCAGGGCGAGCCCGATCAGGGTCAGGTAGCAGCGTCCGGACCACGAGTTCACGAAGAAGCCGATGATCGCCGGCGGGCGCGGGTTGGGCACCGCCCACAGCCAGCCGGGGGCGAGTACCAGGCCGACTGTCACCACGTACCCGACGATCGGTACCAGGCTGGCCAGTGCGATGGGAAAGAGCAGCGCCAGCCAGGCCGCGTCCCGCCACGTCGCGGGCTCGGTGAACACCGCCCGGCCGCGAGCCCCCCAGGACCCGTCGAGTGGCCGGTACGGGGCGGCGATGCTGCGCCGTGACACCCAGCCGCTCCGGCGCCGCTCCACCTCGGCCAACCGGCGCGCCACCGTGGCACTGGCCAGAAAGGCATACGGCCCCAGCCGGGTGATCGACAGCAGGATGTTGAGGACCGCCGACGGTACGAACCACGCCAGGGCCGCCACACCCATCGGGATGCCGGTCGCGAGGTACGCGGTGGCGCGTGCCCCGCGACCGAGCAGCGACCGCAGCGCTATCCGCATCCCGGAAGCCTAACCGTGGCACCGGGGCTAGACATCGTCGCCGGCCAGACCGTGCCGGCGGATGACCAACCGCGCGGGTACCGCACCGGCGAGCAGACCGAGCAGTCCGGTACCGCCGAGGATCGCCGCGTACGCCCGCGGATCGCCGATCCAGTGCCAACTCCCGCTCTGGGCGATGCTGAACACCCCGAAGACGCAGCCGGACACCGCCGCGCCGAGGCCGATCCCGATCGCCACCGACATCGCCGTTTCGTAGTCGACCATCCGGTGCAGTTGCCGGGGCGTGGCACCGGCCAGCCGGAGATCGCCGAACTCGGGCCGGCGCGACCTGATCGACAGCGCGAAGGCATTGGCGACCGCGACACCGATGAACCCGACGAGGATCGCGGTCATCGCGGCGAAGGCCACCTGCTGCGTCGCCGCGTCCGAGCGGCCGGCCGGAGCGCTGTTGTCCACGACGCGTACCGGCCACGCCGCCAGCGCCGCAGCCGTGGGCGGCGTACCGGCCAGGTAGATGTCGCGTACCAGTCCCCGCGGGTCGTGATCGGCGACGAGTTGGGCGGGCAGGACGACATCGCCGAAGCCCCGCGCCAACTCGTAGATCGCGACCACCCGCACGCTGACGTGCGTCGCGTCGGCGAGCCAGATGCCGGCCTGCGACCCGACCGACCAGTGCTGCGCGGCCGCGACAACGGTACTGACGGCGATCTCACCGGCGGCCAGGCTGTCCAGGTTGCCGTGCCGGACATCGAGGTCGAGCGGGGCGGCGCCGGTCCAGGCCACGCCCTGCGCCGGGTAGTGCTCGGGCTTGCCGCCGTGGTCAACCATGACCATGGTCGGGATCGTTGCCGCCGCACCGCGTACGCCGTCCAGTTGGGCGATCGAGGTGGCCGCCGCCAGTGGTACACCGGAGCCGGCCGGCACCAGCTCCGTGTCGGCTGCCGCCGTTCGCGCCGCCTGCTGCCGCACCGCGACGTGCGTGATGAGCGTGCTGGTCGACGACAGGGTGGCGATCAGCCCCACCAGCAGCATGAGCGGCATCGCCACCGCGGCGACCCGGCGGGTGTTCGCCCGGACCACCGCCGCGGCAAGCTGGCCCACGACTCCGGCGGCGCTCGCCACCGGCGTCAGCAGCGTGCTCAGCAACCGGACGACCAACGGGCTGGCCGAGACGGCCGCGCAGAGCAGCAGCGCACAGGAGATGAAGCTCATGCCCTCACCCATGTTCCCGCCGAGCGGGGTGAACAGCAGCACACAGCCCGCACCGATGGCCAGTACGGCCGCCACCAGCAGCCGTGGCCGTACCCGGTTGGGCGGCGCCAGCGCCGTTTCCCGTAGCGCCTCGGCCGGCGCGATCCTGGTGGCCCGCCCGGCAGCGACGAATGCGGCGAGTACGCCGATCAACGTGCCTGCCGCCAGCGCCAGCGCGAGTACGAAGGGGTTGACCGAAACGACGAACTGCGGTGGTACCACCCGCTCGGCGCGGAAGCGGCCAGCCACGGCGCCCGCCGCCAGCACGCCGAGGAGTAGGCCTGGCGGGCCGGCGAGGAGTGCCACCACCGCGGTCTCGATCGCCAACATCCGCAGCAGTTGCCGCGGAGTGGCGCCGACGGTGCGCAGCAGGGCGAGTTCGCGCAGCCGATGCGTGACCACCATGCCGACCGAGCCGATCAGTACGAACAGGGCAGCGAACCCGGTAACGGCGAGCATGATGCCGAACACCGAGATCGCCGGCGTGTAGCTGGTCAGGCCGGTCGGTATGTCCGCCGAGATCCGATCGGACCCGGTGAGTACCCGCGCCGCGCCGACGTTGGGGCGCAACAGTTCTGCCACGGCCGCCACGTCACCGCCGGGCGGTACGAACGCCGCGACCGCGGTCGGCCCGGAGAGCCCCGAGATGGCTTGCACATCCGAGTCGGTGACGAACACCGCGCCCTGGTTGTCGAGGGCCTGCCGGGTGATGCCGGAGATCGTGAGTTCACGGGTACCGGTCTTGGTCGACAGCCGGATCCGGTCACCGACGTGACCACCGACCGAGGCGTCCACGACGACCTGCCCGGTACCGGGCGGCGCCCCGGTACGCAGCGTGTAGGGGGTCAGCGCAGCCGACGCCCAGCCGTGCGCGATCACGGCGGTACCATGTGGTCCGCGCAGCACCTGACCCGTGCCGGTGGTGATGTCCACCGGGAACGCGAAGTCGGGTACCGCCCCGCTGACGCCAGCGGTGGACGCGACCGTGGCGAGTACCTCGGGTGGCAGTACCCCGGCCCCGGTCAGTGGTTTGGTCTTGGACTTGGATTTGTGCTTGCCCTTCTTGTGTTTGTCGATCGTCAAGGTCACGCCGCGCGGTACCGCAACGGTCAACGACGTGGCGGCGAACCGGTCCGGCCCGGGACCGGAGGTCAACGCCGACGCCATGAGCAAGCCGCTGGCGGCGAGCAGCGCGACGGTCAGGCCGGCGGTCAGGAACAGCCCGACGAAGCTGGCGAGACGGAACCGTACCGAGGCGAGCGCTGTCCGGATCATCGCTTGCTCAACTCGGCCATGCGCGACGCCACCTGTGCCGCGGTGAGCCGGGATTCGTCGCCGGCGAGTTGCCCGTCGGCCAGGAATACCACCCGATCCGCCCACGCCGCCGCCGCGGGATCGTGCGTCACCATGACGATCGTGGCGCCCGCCCGGTCGACCGCTTGGCGCAGCAGGCCAAGCACCTGCCGGCCGGCGGAGATGTCGAGCGCGCCGGTGGGTTCGTCACCGAAGATCACGTCTGGCCGCGCGACCAGTGCCCGGGCGACGGCGACGCGCTGCTGCTGGCCGCCGGAGAGTTCGCTCGGCCGAGCCGTTGCCTTCCCGGCCAGGCCGACATCGGTCAGTACGTCGAGCGCCCGCCGTCGATCCGTGCGTACCCCGGCCAGCCGGCTCGGCAGCAACACGTTCTGGAGCACGGTCAGCGCCGGAATGAGGTTGAACGACTGGAAGACGAAGCCCACACGGCGGCGCCGGGCAACGGTCAACTGCGGCTCGCGCAGCCGGCCGATGTCCGTACCGGCCAGCACGATCCGACCCGCGCTCGGCCGGTCCAGTCCGGCGGCACAGTGCAGTAGCGTCGATTTGCCGGAGCCCGACGGTCCCATGACGGCGGTGAAGGAGCCGCGCCGGAAGCCGACCGACACCCCGTCCAGGGCACGGGTCGGCTGCGGCCCCGGATAGGTCTTGGTCACGGTGACCAGTTCGGCGGCGTACGCGGAGGGCTCGGTGACTCTCATGCCACCCAGCCTGTATCGCAAGATCGGGCCGCACATCATGGCCGTCCTGAGACTTCATGGTGGGGAAACCCCTACCCCGCAGCGATTGGCGTATCGGGCGCCGGCCACGGATCATGGGCGGATGGATTTCGTCCGTCTCCGGGAATTGAACGCCGTTGCCGTGCGGTACAGCGTCGAACTGGTCGCTGGCGCGGATGGTCCGGACTGGTCCCAGCCGAGTGTCTGTACCAATTGGACGCTGGGTGATCTGCTCGGGCACATGACCGTCCAGCACCGTGGTTTTGCGGCTGCCGCCAGGGGAGTTCGCACCGAACTGGCGGACTGGGCGGTACCCGCGCTCGGGCCGGACCCGGTCGCCGACTACCGTGCGGCCGCGGCCGAGGTGCTGGCGGCCTTCGCTGGTGTGGTGGACGGGGACCAGGGTTTCGTACTCCCCGAGATCAGCACGGTGCGCGCCATTCCGGCCGGTACCGCGGTCGGGTTCCACCTCATCGACTACCTGGTACACGGCTGGGATGTGGCGGCGACGCTCGGACTCCCGTTCGACCCGGATCCGGACGTGGTCGCCGCTGGTGTGCCGATCGCGCTGGCGGTACCCGACGGGCCTGGCCGGCTGGCCGCGGGCAGCTCCTTCGCCCCCGGCTTGGCGGTCCCCGACGACACCGACCCGATGGACCGGATCCTGCGGGTACTGGGCCGGGACCCGCACACCGCCGGGCGTTGACGAGGCCGTCCCGGCCCGGCCCGGTCCCGCCTGGCCACCTGCGGACCTCGCTAACCCTCGCGGCGCGGTGGGCGCAGGCCGTCCAGGAGGACGGTGAGGTACGCGTCGGTGAGTGCTCGGGATCCTGGTCGTATCCGTGCGATCGCGTACGCGGTCTCGCCGATCACGCTGGTAGTGAGGGTGAGATCGAGGTCGTCCCGGATCGCTCCGGCGGCGTGCGCCCGGGTAATCATCTCGCCTGCCACCGTGACCAGCTCCGCCCGCAGGGCCGTGGTGGCGGGTACGTCGAGGCCGTCGAGCTGGTCGCGGATGGGGTGGTGCGCCGACTGGAACGCGATCAGCTCCGCCAGGAAGGTACGCAGTGCATTCTCGGCGGCATTCTCGGCGGCATTCTCGGGGGTGCACTGCTGAAGTAGCTCCCGACCGCGCTGGACCAGCGGCTTGAGCAGGCCGGCGACCGCGGCGTCGAGCAGCGCGTCCTTGCCGCCGAAGGCGCGCACCACGGTGCCCACGCCCAGCCCGGCCCGCTTGGCGATGGCCTCGACCGTCGGCGCGGTACCGGGCTCAGCCAGCAGAGCGGTGGTCGCCTCCAGAGCGAGCTGCCTGTTGCGCAGGGCATCCGCGCGCCGTCCGCCCCCAGCCGAGCTTGACATCTGGAACGGCCCTTCCACATAATTTACTGGAACGAGTATTCCAGTTATCGTATCTCGGGGGAGGCCACCTGTGAATGACCAAGTTCTCATCTCGGGCGCCAGCATCGCCGGGCTGACCGTGGCGCACTGGCTGGCCCGGTACGGCTTCCGGGTCACGGTTGTCGAACGGGCACCCGGGCTGCGCGCCGGCGGCAACGGTGTTGACCTGCGCGACCAAGCCGTCAACGTGGCTGAGCGGATGGGGATCATGTCCCAGATCCGCTCGGCAGGCGCCGACGTGCAGGGCATGAAGTTCGTCGACGCCGATGACCGGGCGATCGCGCGCGTCGACATCACCGGCGCCACCGAGGTCGAGGTCATGCGCGGCGACCTGGTCGCGCTGCTGCACGAGGTGACCGGCGCCGGCGTCGAGTACCTCTTCGGCGACTCCATCCGGCAGCTGGAGCAGGATGGCGACGGCGTGACCGTGACCTTCGAGCACCACGGGAGCCGCCGCTTCGACCTGGTCATCGGCGCCGACGGCCTGCACTCGAACGTCCGCCGGCTGGCCTTTGGCCCCGAGTCGCGGCACCTGCGGTACAAGGGCCACTATTTTGCCTTCGCCAACGCCGATGCGGCGCTGGGCGAGAACCGGTGGGTGACGATGTACAACCTGCCGGGCAAGATGGCCGGCATCTACCGCTCCGGCAACCATCCGCAAGCCAAGGCGTACTTCATCTTCCGCTCCGGCCCGCTGGCCTACGACCACCGCGACGTCGAAGCGCACAAGCGCCTGGTCGGAGACGCCTTCGCGGGCGCGAGAAGGTGGCGGATCCCGGAACTGCTCGCCGCGGCCATGGCCGATCCGGACTTCTACTTCGACGCGCTCAGCCAGGTCCACATGGACTCCTGGTACTCGGGTCGAGTGGTGCTGGTCGGCGACGCCGCGTGGTGCGCCTCACCCGCCTCCGGCGCCGGCGCGGAACTGGCTCTGGTCGGCGCCTACCGGCTCGCCGGTGAACTCGCCGCCGCCAACGGAGACCACCGGGCCGCCTTTCCCCGCTACCAGCAGAGCCACCGCGAACTCGT
Organism: uncultured Actinomycetota bacterium; assembly: GCA_963850915.1. Classification (GTDB taxonomy): domain Bacteria; phylum Actinomycetota; class Actinomycetes; order Mycobacteriales; family Micromonosporaceae; genus CAVTWH01. The sequence continues at coordinate 182,046 of CAWKND010000008.1, read as the reverse complement.
CGGCAAGAAGCAGCAGATCGGCCCCAATGTGCGCCTCATGGTGCCCAGGACCTCGGCCGGCCGATGGGCCCGTAATGCCTTCGCCCAGCTGCCACTGATGCGGGCGATGATGGCCCTGCAGCGGCTTACCCAAGGCAACGCCGTCCGTACGCTGCCGGACTATTCGGCCGCGCACTGACGATCGCTGGCAGGATGGGGCAATGGCCAGACTCATCTACTCGGCAATTGCTTCGCTCGACGGCTTCACCGCCGATGTCAACGGGGACTTCGACTGGGCGGCCCCCGACGAGGAGGTACACGCATTCGTCAACGACGAGGAGCGGTCGGTCGGTACCTACCTGTACGGGCGCCGGATGTACGAGACGATGGTCTACTGGGAGACCGCTCCGACAACCGGCGACCACCCGGCCGTCGTGCATGACTACGCGCGGATCTGGCAGGCGGCCGACAAGGTGGTCTACTCCTCGACGCTCGAGACGGTCGCCAGCGCGCGTACCCGGCTGGAGCGGGAGTTCGATGTGGACGCCGTACGCGGGTTGAAAGAGGCGGCGGGGCGGGACCTCACCATCGGGGGGCCGGGGCTCGCGGCGCATGCGCTCGCCGCTGGCCTGGTGGACGAGTGCCGCCTGTTCCTCAACCCCGTCGTGGTGGGCGGCGGGACGCGTGCGTTGCCCGATGGTCTGCACGCTGAGTTGGAGCTGCTGGACGAGCGCCGGTTCGGCAACGGCGTTGTGTACCTGCGGTACCGGGTCCGCTAGGGCTGGTCACGGCGCCCGACTGGCGAGCCGGGCGCCGTGACCGCTCAGGTCAGGCCGGCGCGGTGACCGTTACGCCGAGGTGCCGGACGAAGAACCGGACCGCGCTGTCCACCTCGAACCGGGGCAGCTCCTTGTGGCGGCCCGAGTTCACGTGCAACGACTTCTCCTTCGAGGCGAAGGCGTCGAACAGCGCGAGACCGTCCGCGCGCGAGATGTGCTCGTCGTCCCACTGCATGTCGTACTCGATCGGGATGGTGATCTGCCTTGCCTTCTCGGCCAGCACATCGGGCCAGTGCTGGCCGAAGACCGCGGCCGTGATGCGGGGTTCGGCGGCCACGAACGGTACGCCGATCGCGGTACCCATGTTGATGCCCCAGAAGCCGACCGGCCCGTCGGCGCCGATCTCCGGGAGTTCCTGGAGGGCGTCCAGAGTGGCGTGGTACTCGGGAACCGCGGCCTGCGCCAGCTGGGCGTTGTAGCGCACGACGATCGGGCCTTCCGGCTCGCCCGCCGCCCTCGCCCGGTACAGCTCGGCGATCTCCGCCTCGTCGTACGCCGTGCGTGGCCGATCGCCGTGGCCGGGCGCGTCGATGACGGCGACGTGGAAGCCGCAGCCGGTCACGAGGCGCTGGGCACGCCCGGACATCGCCGGGTGCTTCTTGTGGTTGCCGCCGCCGTGGGCCAGCAGCACCAGGGGCGCACGATCGGCCGCAGCGGCGGCCGGTGACCACAGGACGCCGGGGACGTCGGCCACGGTGAAGTCGCGTTCGAGGATGCCGTTCGCTGAGGACTCGGCGGTGAACTGCAGAGAGCGCATGGTTGATGCCTTTCGGAGTGCCTTGGTGGTTGCGGCGCTCCCGGCGAAACCTGCGTCAGTCGCCTGACCGAGACGAGCGGGGGAGCGCCCACATGGATGTCGCGTTCACGGGGTCTCACCTCCTCGGACTGTGTCGCGGTCGACACAAGCTAGCAGACCCATCCGCGATCCGCCCGCCCCTGACGCGCGCAGGCGACCGGAGCGGGCCGACGACCGTAGCAGCGGCACAGGCTACTCACAATTGCTTGCCACGATTTGCAGTGATGACACCGGATCGACGTTGGCAAATGATGGCAACCGATTGTCGCCGCCCGGCACCCCACCTAGTGTCCAGACAACCCACACCGGTGCGTGCTCCACCGGCCCCGTCATTCCTCAGGGGCCCGCTCACCCCGCGCCATCGCCGCCTGGCCGTCGGCGATGGCGCGTACTTCCACACCCCATCAGGGAGTTGCCATGCAGGGCACATCCAGCACATCCAGTACCACCCGCCGACGCGGCAAACGCCCGTACGTCGTCGCGGTCGTCATGTCCGTGTTGACCGTCCTGGTCGCGTACGCGCTCACCGCACTCAGCCCGGACGCGACCGCGGCGACCGCCGGCTGTGGTACCACGAACGTCGCGCTGAACAAGCCGGCCACCGCCTCCTCGCTGGAGGCCAGCCGGCTGTCGGCCGCCAACGCGGTGGACGGCAGCGCCACCACCCGCTGGTCCAGTGCGTTCAGCGATCCACAGTGGCTCCAGGTCGACCTCGGTGCCAGTACCGCCGTCTGCCAGGTCGTCATCACCTGGCAGTCGTCCTATGCCAAGGCGTTCCAGCTCCAGGTCTCGCCCGACGGGGTGAACAACTGGACGTCGCTGTACTCGACCACCACCGGTACCGGCGGCACGCAGACCATCGCGGTCAGCGGTACCGGCCGGTTCATCCGGATGTACGGCACCACCCGGGCGACCGCGTACGGGTACTCGATCTACGAGTTCGCCGTGTACAGCGGTACCGGGCCGACAGCCAGCCCGACCGCCAGCCACTCGGCCAGCCCGTCCGCCAGCCCCTCGGCGAGCCCGTCCGGCCCACCGGTCACCGGCGGCGGCTCGCTCGGCCCGAACGTCATCGTGTACGACCCGTCGATGTCGTCGGCGAGTATCCAGGCCAGCCTGGACCAGGTCTTCGCGACGCAGGAGACGAACCAGTTCGGTACGCAGCGGTACGCGCTGCTGTTCAAGCCGGGCTCGTACACCAACCTGAACGCGCAGATCGGCTTCTACACCTCGATCGCCGGGCTCGGGCAGAACCCGGACGACGTGAAGATCCAGGGCGACATCACCGTCGACGCCGGCTGGGACGGCGGCAACGCCACGCAGAACTTCTGGCGCTCGGCGGAGAACATGTCAATTACTCCCGTCTCCGGTATCGACCGGTGGGCAGTGGCCCAGGCGGCTCCGTTCCGCCGGATGGACGTACACGGCGGCATGACCCTGGCCTCGCCCAACTGCGGCTACGCCAGCGGCGGGTACATCGCCGACAGCCGGATCAGCGGCACCGTCAGCCCGTGCTCGCAGCAGCAGTGGTTCACCCGGGACAGCCAGGTCGGCGGGTGGAACGGCGGCGTGTGGAACGTGGTGTTCTCGGGCGTGACCGGCGCACCGGCCAACAGCTTCCCGAAGCCCCCGTACACCGTGGTACCGCAGACGCCGGTCAGCCGGGAGGAGCCGTACCTGTACACCGACGCGTCGGGCGCCTACCGGGTGTTCGTCCCGTCGTTGCGTACCAACAGCTCCGGCGTCACCTGGGCCAACGGCAACACTCCCGGTACGTCCATGCCGCTGACCCAGTTCTACGTCGCCCACCCGGGCGACTCGGCGGCGACCATCAACAACGCGCTGGCGCACGGGCTGAACCTGCTCTACACGCCGGGCGTCTACCACGTCACCGCGCCCATCAACGTCACCCGGGCGGACACTGTCGTACTCGGCCTGGGCTTCCCCACCCTGATCGCGGACAACGGGGCGACCGCGATGACCGTGGCGGACGTCGACGGGGTCAAGCTGGCCGGCCTGCTCTTCGATGCCGGTACCACCAACTCGCCGTCGCTGCTCCAGGTGGGACCGGCCGGTGCGAGCGCCAACCACGCCGCCGACCCGATCTCGATCCAGGATGTGTTCCTGCGCGTGGGTGGCGCCGGTCCGGCCGCCGTCACCGATGCGTTGGTGGTCAACAGCAACAACACCATCATCGACCACATCTGGGCCTGGCGCGCCGACCACGGCACCGGGGCGGGCTGGACCACCAACCCGTCGCTGCACGGTCTGATCGTCAACGGCCAGAACGTCATGGCGTACGGCCTGTTCGTCGAGCACTTCCAGCAGTACAACGTGGTTTGGAACGGCAACGGCGGTAAGACGATCTTCTTCCAGAACGAGCTGCCGTACGACCCGCCGAGCGCGGCCGCCTGGTCGCACGACGGGATCACCGGCTGGGCCGCCTACAAGGTCGCGAACACGGTCACCAGCCACGAGGCATGGGGACTGGGCAGCTACTGCGTGTTCACGGCTGATCCGTCCATCGCCGCGTACCACTCCTTCGAGGTACCCAACAACGCCAACGTCAAGTTCCACGACGTGCTGACCGTGTCGCTCGGCAAAGGCTCGATCACGCACGTCATCAACGACACCGGCGACGCGGCACTGCCGTCCGCGGTGACCCCGCACAACGTAGTCAGCTACCCGTGACCGGTCGGTGCCCGGCGGAGGGGTGCGCCGGGCACCGACCACCACACACCCCAGCCGTGCGGCGTCGAGCCGCGGGCCGTTCGTTTGGGGCGCAGACCACCCTGGCGAACGGCCCGCGGTGCCGCCGATCCGTGCGCCGACCGGGGTCCGGGCAAATGACCGGACATTGGCAAATTGATGGCAATCAATTGATATAACGGTACTTGATGGCTACGTTCTCATTAATCGATTATTCGATGGTCGTTCCTACGTCCCAAGGGAGACTTCGTGAGAATCAGAAAGGCGCCATCCAGTGCTGCGAATCCGCGGCGCCGGGCAGTTGTCCTCGTACCACTCGCCGTCATTTCCCTCGCGGTGACCGCGGTGCTGTCACTCGGCGGAAATGGCACCGCACTGGCGGCGGACAACCCGCCCCACGCGGCCTACCAGGAAGCCCATGCGAACTGCACCGTGAACCACCGGCTCAGCGACGACCCGATCGTCTTCCCGGGCCAGGCCGGTGCGTCCCACAATCACACGTTCATCGGCAACCCGACGACCAACGCCAACTCCACACCGGAGTCCCTGGTCGGCGGCCCCAGCTCCTGTCAGGACCCGCTGGACGCGTCCGGCTACTGGTTCCCGACGCTGCTGCAGAACGGCACCCCGGTACCGAACTCGATCGTCACGGTGTACTACAAGTCCGGGGTCAAGGACTACCGCACGGTGAAGCCGTTCCCGGCCGGGTTCAAGCTGCTGGTCGGTGACGTACACACGCCGGACGCGGCGCACTTCCAGGGCGACTGGCAGTGCACCGGGTTCCAGGGCGACGACTTCCCGGCCTCCTGCCCGGCCGGCTCCTCGCTGCTCGTCCACCTCAAGGCGCCGAGTTGCTGGGACGGCGTGCACCTGGACACCGCGGACCACAAGTCGCACATGGCGTTCCCGGTGAGCGGCGTCTGCCCGGCCGACCACCCGGTACCGCTGCCGATGCTGGAGATCAAGATCCCGTACCAGCTGGCCGGTACCAGTACGGCCGGGCTCGCCTACTCCTCGGGTGCCAGCTACTCGTTCCACTTCGATTTCATGAACGGCTGGAACGCCGCCCGGCAGGCGTACCTGGTGGGCTACTGCATCAATGGTGGCCGCCAGTGCAACGGTTACGGCGAGGACCCCAAGAAGCCGTAGATATGCGGTGCGGAAATGGTGCGTACACCATTACCACGCAGCCCGAAGTAGTCACCTAATAGCGATCGTGGCCGGGGACTCGTGCGGCAGGAGACCCCGGCCACGATCGGTACCGTCACGGAAGGAATAGCGATGCGCATACTTCCACCCCTGCGGTTCACGGCGGTGATCGTGGTCGCGCTCGCCGCCGGTACCAGCGGATGTTCCGGACCGCACGGAGCCGACGCCCACCGGCCCGCCGCGACCACCGCGGCGCCGGCTGCGCCCGCGACAGCGCGCGCTCCGTCGCTGCCGCCCGCCTCCGCCGCGGCACTGCTGATCTGCAGTGACGACGCACGGGAGGACATCACCCTGGCGGTCGGCGTGCCGACCACCGGCGCGCCCCGGGGCAGTTGGGTCGCGCCCCAGATGACGTGCGTGTACCCGTACCCGGACGGCGCGCTCCAGCTCACCGTCACGCAGCTGCCCGACGAGGCGGCCACCACCGCGTTCTTCGAGGCACGCAAGCGCGACCTCGGGTACCGCAACGACCTGCACCTCGCCGCCCCGGCCGCCTTCGCCACCGCGGACGGCTCCGCGGTGGTACGCAAGGACTTCCTGGTGCTGCTGGTCGCGATCGGCGGGCTGCCGGCCCGGTTCGGTCAGCCGCCGAACGACCGCGACCGGGTGGCGATGATCGTCGCCAACGTGATCCTGGCCTGCTGGAAAGAGGGTTGAGTCCCGAGCTACGGCGTCCAGTCGCGCCGGAGCAGGCCGTAGAGCACCACGTCGGTGAAGCCGTCGCCGTCGTAGGCACGCTCCCGCTGGGTACCCTCGTGGACGAAGCCACACGCCTCCGCCGTCCGCCGCATGGCCGTGTTGTTGGCCAGCGTCTCCACTTCCAGGCGGCGCAGGTTGCGGCTGCGGAAGCCGTACCGGCAGAGCAGCCGGATCACCTCGGTCCCGTACCCCTGGCCACGCGCCTCGGGCAGCAGCGAGATGCCGAGGTGGGCGCAGCGCTCGAACGCAGCGATCCCCCACAGCGAGCTGCCGCCGAGGAACGTGCCGTCGGCGACGGTCTCGGCCAGCAGCGACACCACGGTCTGGCCGTCGGGCGCCTCGGTGACCTGCTTCTCCAGCCCGGCCCGGACCTGGCCGACGTGCCGCGGCACGAACGGCTCATCGGCCGTGACCAGGTGCAGCTCGGGATCGCTCCGCAGGCGGAACAGATTCGGCGCGTCATCGGGCGTGGGCGGGCGCAGCCGGACCCGGTCGGTGGCGAACATGCCGCGACGCTAACAGCCGGGTCCCCTGATCACCGACCGGATTAGTCCGCCCGCTCAGCCGACCTCGCGGCCGGCGGCCGGATCCCAGCCCTTGACGAGTACGGCAGCCGCGGGCGGAGCGGGCCAGCACTGGATCCGTATCCGCGGCGGATCCGCATCCTCGTCATCCAGCGGGCCGTCAAACGGCGATCTGGCGTGTGCGGTACGCAGGCGCAGCCAGCCGGCGGGGACATCGATGCGGTCGCCATCGCCCTCGCCGTAGACCGGTGCGGTCAGTACCAGCCGGCCGGAGCTGACCAGGATGCTGCTCTCGACAACCTCGGTGAAGGCATGCCGGTCGTCGGCCGGCGGCCCGTCCAGGACCTCCATCACCACGACGATCGGACCGTTGATGCCGGTGAAGAAGCCGACGCCGCCCGGTGTCATGGCGAGATGCGCGGACAGCGGACCGTCGTCCGCCCATTCGTCGGTCGGGCCAACTCCGACACCGTCGTCCAGGAGATGGATCTGCAGGTAGTCGGAGAAGATCGCCAGCTGCACCGGCTAGTCCTTGCGGCCGGTCGCGGCGACGGCGATGCCGAGGCCGATCATCGTGAGCCCGCCGGCCCCACCGACCAGTGCGAGCCGCCGCGGTGACCGGGCGAACCAGCTCCGCGCGGTGGCCGCCGCGAGTCCCCACGCGCTGTCGGAGGCGACTGCGATGAGGTTGAAGACCAGTCCGAGAAGCATTATCTGTACCGCGATGTGCCCTTGGCCGCGGTCCACGAACTGCGGGAGTACGGCGGCGAAGAACACGATCGTCTTGGGGTTGGCCACCCCGACCGCGAACCCGTCCCAGAGCGTGCGCAGGCTGCCCCGCGTCGGCCCCGCGCCGGTGAACGCGGCGTGCAGCGATCCGCGTTGACGTACCGCCTTGACGCCCAGGTAGATCAGGTATGCGGCGCCGACGAGCTTCAGTGCCGTGAACACGAGGACCGAACGCTCCACAATGGACCCCACGCCGAGTGCCACGGCCACGACCAGTACGTACGCCCCGGTCGTGTTCCCGGCAACCGTGATCAGCGCGGTACGGCGGCCCTGCGCCAGTGCGCGCCCGACGACGAACAGCACGCTGGGGCCGGGAATCACGATCAGCAGGAAGGACACGGCGGCGAAGGCCAGAAGTCGATCGGTGGACACCATAGATCCAATCTAAACACGATGGCTGTTCTTGCCCCGTTGCCCACGTACCTGAGCCCACGTACCTGAGCCCACGTATCGAGTTCCATCGGTGTTTGCGCGCTGCCCGTACGCTACGGCCATGGTGTCCGGCTCGGTGGCTTACCCGATCGCGGCGCTGGTACTCGTCGCCTACTACGCCTACCGCTGGTCGGTGCCGCGGCTGCGTACGGTACCTGCCGGCCCACCCACGATCCAGCTGCGGGACGAGCCGCCAGCCGTGGTGAACCTGCTGGTCAACCGGGTGCTGGATGCGCCGCAGGCAGCCAGTGCGACGCTGCTCGACCTCGCCGCACGCCGGATCCTGGAGATCCACCAGGTGGCCGACGAGCCCGAGCACACCCTGGTACGGGTGGCACCGGTACCGCTGCCCGCCGATGCTCCCGCGTTCGAACGGCGGGTGTACGAGCGGGTGAGCCGGCTCGCGGGTACCCGGTTGACGCCGGTACCCCGGCTGGTCGAGGCGTACGCCACGGGCGGCTGGTACTGGCAGCAGCGGCTGGTCCGGGAGGTGGTCCTCGCCGCCCGGCGCCGCGGGCTGGTCGCGCCCGCCGAGCCCGGCTGCGCGCTGGCGCTGCTCACCGCTGGGCTGGTGAGTGCTGCCGTACTCGCCCCGCTGGTGCGGTCCGGGGGAGTCGAGCTGCTGATCTTCGTCGGCTGGCTGGGCATGACGATGGTCGGTAGCGTGCTGCTCGCCTTCGTCACGGTGGGCGGTTCGGGTCCGCCGCCGGATCGGCTCACCGCGGCCGGGCGGGCGGCCACCGCGCACTGGCTGGGCGTGGCCGCGTGGCTGCGTGGCCACGAGCCGCTGCGCGACCTGCCGCCCGGGGCGGTGGCGATCTGGGACCGCTACCTTGCCTACGGCGCGGCGCTGAACACCAGCCCGCATGCGGTGCGGGTACTCGACTTCGAGACGGTCGGCCGGCACGACGAGCTGTGGTCCACGCACACCGGGCAGCGCCGCCAGGTGCGGGTGCGCTACCCGCGACGGCTGCGGGCGCTGCGCCTGCTGGGCCGCGGGTCGGCCCGGGCCAGCCTGGTCGGCGGGATCGTCGGCCTGCTGTTCTGGCCCGCCGCCGGCTTCGTGGTCAACGCGAGCCTTTCCCGTGGGTACCTGTGGGGCCTGCTGCTCCTGCTCGCGGTGATCCAGTTCGTGCGCAGCGGGTACCGGATCGTCCGCAGCGCCCTTGACCTGGAGCGTCCGGTCACGCTGACCGGTACGGTCCTCGACATCACGGTCGCCGGCCAGCAGCGCAGCGCGGACAACGCCCGCCCCGGCTTCGACATCCCGGATCTGCCCACGCACTACTACGTCGTGGTCGACGACGGCTCGTCGGACGTGCTGCGCCCGTGGCTGGTCAACCGGGACCTGGCCCGGGGTACCGCGATGGAGGGGCCGCCGATGGGCGCGAACCCGGTCCGCTTCGCGGTCTGGCACGAGGCACTGGTCCGCCCCTTCTTCCAGCCCGGCGACCGGGTACGCCTCACCGGGGAGCGGCGCAGCCGGTTCGTCACGGCGCTCGCACCGGCCCGCGTCGACACGCGTGCCCGGACGGGCGACTGATCGCCTGCCTAGCGGCATGGGCCGTCGCACCGGAGTGTCAGGGCGCTGTGGTAGGCACAACCCCATGCCGGAAAGCGACGTAACCGTGGTCCCCGCCAACGAAGCGAGCTGGGATGACCTGCAGGCGGTGTTCGGGCGGGGCGCCGCGGCGAAGTGCCAGTGCCAGCGGATCAAGCTCGGCGACCGCGACTGGTACGCCATGCCGGTCGAGGAGCGGGCGCACCGGCTGCGCGAGGAGACCGACTGCGGCAACCCGGCGGCGGAGGAGACCAGCGGCATGGTCGCCTACCTGGACGGCGAGCCGGTTGGTTGGGTCGCGGTCGAGCCACGGGCCAACTACCGCCGGCTGCGCGGATCATCGGTGCCCTGGGCCGGGCGGAGCGAGGACCCGGCCGACCCGGAGGTGTGGGCGATCGTCTGCTTCGCGATCCGCCCCGGCTACCGGGGGCAGGGCCTGACCCACCCGCTCGCGAAGGCGGCCGTCGAGTACGCGCGGGCGCACGGTGCGCAGGCCGTCGAGGGGTACCCGCTGGTTCCGAAGCCCGGCCAGACGGTGTCGTGGGGCGAGATGAACTTCGGCTCCCGCAACACGTTCGCGGCGGCCGGACTCCGCGAGGTCAGCCACCCGACCGCCCGCCGCGTCGTGATGCGAATCGATTTCGAGTAGCGCCGCCTGCTGATCCGAGTCCTCCGGTCGTCGAATAGCGTCGCACTCACGTGGCGGCGGCGTCCGATTCTCAGCTCGGGGTGCGACGATCTGACCCACGATGCGGCGATCGGGGGCGATGGCATTGGCGATGGACAGGCGTCGGTTTCTACGGGGCGGGCTGATCGCGGCGGGTGGTGCTGCGGTCGGGGCGGGCGGGGTGCTCGAGGTACCCAGGCTCTTTCCCCCCGCTCACCTGCCGCTGTCCGGCGGGTACGCGCCAGCGGCTGACAAGGTGCAGTACGAGGTCGAGGGCGGCCTGGACGTCACCTGGTACGTGCAGACCGACGAGCCGGTGGTCGCGTTCACCTTCGACGACGGGCCGGGTCCACAGTGGACCTCGATGGTGCTGGACATCCTCGACGACTACGCGGTCCCGGCCACCTTCTTCATGGTCGGTGAGCACCTGGCCGCGCACGCGGACGTGGTACGCGGGCGGCTGGACCGGCACGACGTCGGCAACCACAGCTGGTCGCACCCTGACCTGGCCACGCTGGACGCCACCGCGGTCGAGCACCAGATCGCCCGTACCCACGACACCATCCACCAGCTCACCGGCCGCGAACCGAACCTGCTCCGGCCGCCGTACGGGCATCTGGGCGGCTCCACGCTGATGGCCGCCGACAAGCTCGCCTACAACCTGGTGCTGTGGACCCTGCAGATGCACGAGAACAACTACCTGCACAACCCGACCGGGCAGGTGACGGACATCGTGACCAACACCCGGCCCGGCCAGATCGTGCTCGCCCACGACGTCGGTACCAGCGACCGGCTGCTCGCCATCCGCCAGCTCGGTGCCATGTTCGACGGGCTGCGTGCCCGTGGCTTCCGGTTCGTCACCGTGACCGAACTGTTGGCGCTGCGCAAGACGCCGCCGGTACAGCCGCGGACCGGGTGAGGCCGGCCCGGCGCTCGCGCCACGTGTCCGCCGTACGCATCGGCGCTGGTCACATTCGCGACAGGTGACAGCGTGCGGCCGCGCCACCGGCAACACTGCGGTCAACCACAACGCGAGGGGTTCCCCATGGCACGTACACGGTCACGCATCGGCATCGTCGCGGGTACCGCGGTTCTCCTCCTGCTGGTTTCCCAGACCGCATATGCGAACACCACGCTGGCCAGCCACACGGTCGTGTCCACCGGTACCCCCGCGAGCTACGACTTCGCTACCACGCTGCCCTACTGGTCGATCGTCGCGGTCGCCGACACCGGCAGCAACTACGACCTCAGCCTCTACGTACCGAACGGCCGGCTGCCGCTGGCGTCCAGCACCTACGCCGGTACCGGAGTCACCGACTTCATCGCCATCAACTCCAATGACCGGGCCCTCGGCGGCTACACCGCCAAGGTGACCCACCCCGGTCTGCTGATCCTGGCCGGCAGTACCGCCTACGTCGAACAGATCCAGGGCAGTACGGTCACCACCCTGCCCACCCCGGACAACAACGGCATCACCGGGCCGGGCGATCCGGATCTGGCCTTCGCGAGCGTCAACAGCCAGGACGTGATCGGCGTATCGGACGTCTTCCTCAACGCCGGCGACAAGTTCTGGGTCAACGTCACGGACCCGAACCAGTACTTCTACTTCCTGGAGAGCAACCCGAGCGACTCCTCGACGTTCATCCGGACCCGGGCACAGGCCGCCGCGATCCCCGGTACGAGCCAGCACCAGGGCTGCACCCTGTACACCGCGAACTACACCGGCTGGCACGGGCTCGTCGAGGTCAACCAGGATCTGCCGCACCCGACGAACCCGCAGGAGGGGCTGGCGAACGCGATCGTCCGGTACGACCCGGCCCGCCCGACCACCTGCCCGCAGCGCAACTTCCCGGACCCGACCCCGGCCGGGCCGTAGCGCCGCCGGCGAGCAGCGAGCGGGCCGACAGCCTCAGGTCAGAATCCGATGGCTTCGCGGAGCAGCAGTACGAAGCCGCGCCCGGGGTTGGCCGCGTTGAGAATCAGCAGCCGGTTGATGGCGCTGGGCTGCCCGTAGATCGCCTGGGCGCGGGCGTTCTCCAGCGGGAGTGCGTGCTCTTCGACGCGGCGCAGCGCGGTGCTCAGGTCGGGTACCACCTTCTGTGCCCCGATGATCCAGATCGCCCGACCGGCGCCGCCGGAGTAGGCGGGCAGCTGGCTTCCGGTACCGGAGGCGACCACCAGAGAGCCGGTTTCGGTGACGGCGGCGACGCTGCCGACGACGACGTCGGGGCTGGCGAGCAGCACCCGGATTTCGTCGGCGCCGGTGGCCCGGTCGATGGCCAGGACGCGCGGTTTGATTGCCTGGTACCGGCCGCTGGTGTTGATGTCCGCGTCGATGCCGGACAGCCGGACGGTCTCGCTGGACGAGGTGAACACGCTGGCGCCCGCGGGGATCAGGTCTTTGATACGGACGCGCGCGGCGGCGACGTCGTCCAGGATTTCGACGGTGAAGCCGTGCGCCGCGAGCGCGGTGGCGGCCTGCTCCAGGCGCTGTGCCGACGCCGCCTCGGCGAACGGTCCGGCCAGAGTGGAGGTGGTCGCGGGGGTCTGGGTGGTCATGGTGTCTCCTTGCCTCGTTGTGAATTGGCGGGGTGGTGGCTGCGTCAGGGCGCCGAGCCCGCCAGCGGAGTGGTGTCGAGGTACCTGACCTCGTAGACCCGCTCGGTGAACTTCCAGCCGTCCGGGGTACGCCGGTAGCGGTCGTGGTAGATGGCGAAGTTCAGCCCCTGGCGACCGTCGAGGGTGCGCGCGAGTTCCTGGATGTACGTCCGGCCGGTCGCGGTGTCGCCGTCGAGCTGGATCGTGCCCGGGTGCGTGGTCTGTACGAAGAAATCCCACTGGGCCTGTAGCCGCTCACCCCCGGCGCGGATCTCGTCCGGGCCGATCAGTTCGGCGGGGATGTTCGGCATGCGCAGCGCCCCGTCCGGGGTGAACAGCGACGCGAGGCGGGCGCGGTCGCGCATCATCGCCGCGTCACTGAACTCGCCGCGCAGCGCCTCGATCTCGACGCGGTCAGCAATGGCCTGAAAGTCACTCATCGGTCTCCTCCTTGCCCCGCGAAGCCGGTCCCACCTGGTCCTGTGGGATGGTGCTTGGCGGGTGTGCTCGTCTCAGCAGTACGACAACGCAGCCGCTCGGAGTGTGAGGCGACGGGCCGACCTCACAGTTCGGGGCGCTGCCTTGTCGAAGTGGTGAGGCTTGTCGAACTGGTGACGGCAGCCGCGACCGAGGGAGTCGGTGACACCATGACCACGCCATCCGGGACAGGACACGACGGGACCGATCCGAGCCTGAGCGCGATCATGAGCGAGCGGCGTCAGTTGATCAATCTGGCCTACCGGCTGCTCGGCTCCCTGGCCGACGCGGAAGATGTGGTGCAGGAGACCTATGCGCGCTGGTACGCAATGCCCGGCCAGCAGCAGGAGGCCATCGAAGTCCCGGCCGCCTGGCTGACGACCGTCGCCAGCCGCATCTGCCTCAACCTGCTCGGCTCGGCGCGGGCCCGGCGGGAGACGTACGTGGGCGAGTGGATCCCGGAGCCGCTGCCCGAACGTACCGAGTGGATCAGCGGCCGGCTGGGCAACGCCCCGGTCGACCCGGCCGACCGGGTCACCCTCGACGAGTCGATCAACATGGCGTTCCTCGTCGTACTCGAGTCGATGACCCCGGCCGAGCGGGTGGCCTTCATCCTGCACGACGTCTTCCGGTACCCGTTCGCCGAAATCGGGGAGATCGTCGGCCGTACCCCCGCGGCCTGCCGCCAGCTGGCCTCCTCGGCCCGCCGGCGTCTCCAGACGTCGCAGCCGCCGGCCAGCCCCACCGCCCAGCAGGCCGGCATCGTCCGCGACTTCAAGGCCGCCTGGGAAGCCAAGGACATCAACGCCTTGATCGAGCTGCTGGACCCCGACGCCACGGTGACCGCCGACGGCGGCGGCCTGGCCGCCGCCGCGCTGCGCCCCATCAGGGGCCGCGAACAGATCGCCAGCTACCTGGTCGACCTCTTCGGCCGGGCACCCAGCAACATGACCTTCGTGGAGCGTACGGTCAACGGCCAGCCCGGCCTGGTAGCCGAGCAGGACGGCAGCACGGTGACCGTGTACGCGTTCCAGGTCGCCGGCGACCGGATCACGCACGTCTGGGCGGTACGCAACCCCGAGAAACTGCGCTCCTGGACGGCGGGCTGACGCCTCGGGCATCAGTTGCGGAGCGGCGGCGCCGGGTAGCGCAGGCTCAGTGGGCGGCGGTTTCCCAGGCGAACCCGTCCGGGTCGGTGAAGGGCTCGGCGTCGCTGTCTATGGCGAGCCGGTGGGATCCGCTGCCGTCCGGGGCGACGCCGGCGTCCTTGGCGAGTGCGCGGTGCCGGTACAGTGCCAGCTTCACCGGACTCGACGGGGCGGCGAACTCGACGTACACGCGGCCGAAGCTCTTACCGACAGCGAGGCCGTGGTCGACGTAGTACCGCTTGCTGGCGGCCACATCCGCGACTCCGAGCAGCAGGACGATCTCGTCGAACTGGCGGGTGGCCGGGCCGGTGTCCTTCTTCGCCGAGGTGGCCACCTTCCAGATCGTCCCGTCCGGCGCCTGTACGACGCCGCCGAAGCCCCACAGCGACTTGGCGGCCGGTTTCAGCGAGGTGGCGCCGGCGGCGAGCGCGGCGTCCAGGAGGGCGCTGACGGTGGCCGGCTGCGCGGCGGTGAGCGACAGGGTGAAGCCGCGGAACCCCGTCGTCGGGGCGTCCGAGGCCCGCACGCGTACCTGACCGTCCAGGCCGAATGCGGTGCTGTAGAAGTGCTTGGCGGCCGTGGGATCGGCCACCTCGAGGGTGATGGAGTCGATGGAAGTCATGGCAGCAACGCTATTTGCGCACCGGTGGCCGGTGCTTCTCGATTCCTGACCGTCTGGTACCGGAGCCTGCTGCGGCGAACCGCTCCACCGGTACCTGAGTGATCGTCGATCACCGTTCCCGCACACTGGCTCCGGGCGGCGGGGGCGGCTGGAGGCCCGCACTGTCGCCGCGCGGGAGGGGACGGATGGACACCGAGGTGGCCGCCGGGGAGATCCTGGGTCAGTTGACCGGTCCGTGGCGGGCCGTGATGGTCTACGGCAGCCGGGTGCGCGGCGACTTCACCGAGGAGTCCGACCTCGACGTGCTGCAACTGGTCGACGAGGGTGGCCCGCACTACTCGCGCGGCCTGATGGTCGTCACCGTACGCCCGGTCCACGAGCTGCAGCGGCAGAGCCGGCACGGCGACCTGTACGTGCTGTCGCTGATCCGGGAGGGGCGCATCCTCGCCGACCCCAGCGGGGTACTCGCCGAGACGCTGGCCCTGTACCGCCCGCCGGCCGACAACTACGCCGGCAAGTGGCGGGAGTACCAGCTGAAACTGTCGCTGCTCGACCTCCCGCCGGACGTCTTCGCGGCCAACCGGGTGCCCTTCGTCCGGGCCGCGCTGTACCTGCTGCGCAACTCCTGCTACATCGCCCACCTGCGGAGCTTCGGGGAGCCCTGCTTCTCCCTCGCCGAACTCTCCGCCAGCCTGCGCATCCCGCGGCTGCAAGCCCTGTTCCAGGGCCGGGCCGACCCGGACAACCTGACCCGGGAGCGCTTCGACGAGGTGCGCACCACCCTCGGCCGGCTGTTCGCGGTGACCGAACTCGGCTGAGCACACAGCTTCGAACGGCCGGCCTGGTGGGCCGACGGCCTGGTGGGACGGCTCGGGAGGGTGCGGATGGCGGCGATAGCGGGGCTCATCGGGTACGACAACGCAGCCGTCCCGCCATCCGCCGTCGTCAGCCGGATGCTGGACGCCATCCGGTCCCGGGGCGCGGTGGAGACGGTCGCGCACAGCCGCCGGTACGCCCGGCTGGCCCAGCGCGAGCCGGTGGCCCCGGACGCGCCAACCCCCGCCGCAGCAGTGCTGGACGAGGCCGAGCCGGTGTGCGTGGTCTACGACGGGGAGCTGGGCGAGCTGGCCCGGCTGCGGGCGCAGCTGTGCCAGCGCGGCCACCGGCTGCCCACCGGTACCGCCGGAGAGGTGCTGCGCGCCGGGTACCTGGAGTGGGGTACCGCGCTGGCCGAGCGGCTGGACGGCCACTACGCGATCGCCGTGTGGGACAGCCGCACAGCGGAGTGCGTACTGATCCGCGACCGGCTCGGCGGGCGGCCACTGCACTACGCGCCGGTACCGGGCGGGCTGCTGTTCGCCTCCACTCCAGACGCCCTGCTCGCCAGTGGTGTGCTCGAGCCCGCCGTCGACCTGGCCGGCCTGCGCGAGCTGCTGTCCTTCGGGAAGACGCCGGGTGCCGCCCTGTACCGGGGCATCCACGAGGTACCCCCGGGCCACCTGGCACGGATCCGGCCGGACGGCGTACAGGCCCGGTGCTACTGGCGGCTCACCGCGACCGAACACCCGGCCGACGAGGGGAGCGCCGCCGGTACCGTGCGGGAGCTGCTCGACGGGGCGGTACGCCGGGGGACCGGGGACGGGCCGGAGCCGGTGGCGCTGCTGTCCGGGCTGGACTCGTACGCCATCGCCGCGCTGGCCGCGCCCGGGGTACGGCACCGGACCGGTACGCCGCTGCGCTCCCTGTCGGTCCGCTTCGCGATGCCCGGCCACCGGCCCGCCGCGCAAGCGGCCAACGAGGAGGGTGCCGCGCAACTGGCCCGGGCGCTGGCCACCGAGCACCGGGAGGCGGTCGTCAACCCGCTGCGGCTGACCCTGCCCGCTATCCGGAGCGCGGCGCTCCGGGCTCGGGCCGCGCCCGCGCTCGGCGAGTTCGACACCTCGGTGTACCTCATCTTCCAGGAGGTGGGGCGGCGTACCGGGCTGGCCCTCTCCGGCGACGGCGCCGACGAACTGTTCGGCGGCTACTACTGGGCGCATGACGCCTGGGCGCGGGCGCAGGCGGGCGCGGCGGACGCGGGTACCTTCCCGTGGACCGACCTGATCGACAGCCACGACCGGTTCGCCGCGCTGCTGCACCCGGATCTCGCCACCGAGCTGGACCTCGCCGGCTACCGGGCGGATCAGTACGCCCAGGCGATCGCGGGCGTGCCGGGCAATCCGGCGGACAGCCCGGCCGACGCCCGGATGCGCGTCCTGGACTACCTGCACCTGACCCGGTTCCTGCCGATGGTGCTGGACCGTACCGACCGGATGAGTGCCGCCGCCGGGGTACGGGTCCGGATGCCGTTCGCCGACCACCAACTCGCCGGGTACGCCTTCAACGTGCCCTGGTCGACGAAGGTACGCAGCGGTCCCAAGAGCCTGCTCCGGGCAGCCGTCCACGACCTCGCCCCGGCTCCGGCCACGGGCCCCACCACTGACCACCGGGCCACGCCGACCGCCGCCAACCTGGCGTACCACGGCGTACTGTGCGCGGCCGTCCGCGAGGTACTCGCCGATCCGGGCGCACCGGTACGCGGGCTGCTGCACCTACCGGCCGTCGAGGCGGTACTCGCGGCGCAGCCCGCCGCGACAGCGCTCAACCGGATGGAGACGGAGCTGGAGTTGATCCTCGGGCTCAACGAGTGGCTCAGCCGGTACCAGCTGGATTTGGTGTTGTGAGCCGAAGTCGACCGACAGGAGCGCGATGATCCGGACCGAGCAGCTGGCCAAGTCCTACGCCGCCGTGGGCGGCGTGGTGGAAGCCGTCCGCGGCATCGACCTGGCGGTCGGGCGCGGTGAGTTCTTCGGCCTGTTAGGCCCCAACGGGGCCGGCAAGTCGACCACCATCGGGATGCTCACCACGCTGGTCCGGCCGACCGGCGGCCGGGCCGAGCTGGACGGCGTCGACGTGGCCCGCCACCCGGTCGCCGTCAAGCGCCGCATCGGCCTGGTCGGCCAGCAGAACTCGCTGGACCGGCTGCTGAACGTCGCCGAGAACGTCGAGTTCCGGGGGCGCTACTTCGGGCTCTCCGCGCGGGCGGCCCGGCAGCGGGCGGGGGAGCTGCTGGAGGCCTTCGGGCTGGCCCAGCGCCGCCGGGCGATGGTCTACCAGCTCTCCGGCGGCCAGGCCAAGCGGGTGATGATCTGCCGTGCCCTGGTACACCGGCCCGAGGTGCTCTTCCTCGACGAGCCGACAGCCGGCCTGGACCCGCAGACCCGGGCGAACCTGTGGGAGATCCTCGGCGCGCTGCACGACGACGGCCAGACCATCCTGCTGACCACGCACTACCTGGAAGAGGCGGAGCAGCTCTGCGGCCGGGTCGCCATCATCGACCACGGCCGGATCCTCGCCTGTGGCACGGTCGCCGAGCTGACCGCGGCCGCCGGTACCGAGACGGTACTGACGGTCCACTACGACGGCCCGGCGGTGACGATCCGTGGCGTCGGCAGCCATCCCGGGGTCTCCAAAGTCGAGATCTCCGGTACCCGCCTGCGGGTGCACAGCCGCGACCCCGACGGGCTGCTCGGCGAGCTGGTCGCCGCCGGCATCCGGGCCGGCCGGCAGGTCTGCGACGCGCAGGTACAGCGGCCCAGCCTGGAGCGCGCGTTCCTCACCATGACCGGACGGGAGTACCGCGAATGACCGACCTGACCCTGCGCCCACCGCCCGCCCGCCTCGCTCCGGCGCCCGGTCCGCGGCCCGCGCGCCCCGCCGTGCGGCCGGTCAGCGGGCTGGTGACCTTCCGCGCCATGTTCGCCCGGGAGCTGCGGGTGATGCGCCGGCAGGGGCCGACCGTGCTGGCCCGGGTCACCCTGCAGCCGCTGCTGACCGTCTTCGTGTTCGCCTTCGTGCTGCCCAACCTCGGCGGCGGCAATCCGGTACCGCGCGCCTACGACCTGCCCACCATCCTGGTACCCGGCATGATCGCCACGGCCACCGTGATGACCGGCATGATGGCCGTCATCTTCCCGCTGGTCGCCGAGATCGGCTGGGCGAAGGAGATCACCGACCGGGTACTGGCGCCGCTGCCGCTGTGGGGGATCGCGGTGCAGAAGATGCTCGCCGGTACCCTGCAGTCGCTCATGGCCGGGCTCGCGGTGATCCCGATCGCGCTGTTCGTACACGCCCCCGGGCACCCGCCCCGGGTACACGTCACCAACTGGGCGGTGCTGGTGGCCATGCTGCTCTGCGCGGCGCTGGTCTCGCCCGCGATCGGGCTGTTCCTCAGTACCGTGCTCGACCCGCAGAAGACCGGCTCGATGTTCAGCTTCCTGCTGCTGCCGGCCGCGATGCTCGGCTGCGTCTACTACCCGTGGTCGGCGCTCGGCCACATCCGCTGGCTGCAGGTCGTGGTACTGGTCAACCCGGTGGTCTACGCGAGCGAGGGGCTGCGCGGGGTACTCACGCCCGGGATACCGCACCTGCCGACCTGGATCTGCCTGACCGTACTCGGCGGCGGCGCACTGCTGGTCGGCTTCGCCGCCACCCGTACCTTCGCCCGCCGGGTGGTCGACTGACTTGTGGACCGGCCCGACGCGGCACCGGACCGGCACGTATTCTCCGAGCGTGTACTGGTTGGCGTTCGGCACCTACGACACCGCTGCCCACCCCCGTGTGGCGGCACTGATCGAAGGGGTGCGCGCGCACGGGTACGAGGTCGTCGAGCTCAACGAGCCACTGGGGCTGTCCACCGCGGCCCGGGTACGGATGCTGCACCAGCCCTGGCGGGTACCCCAGCTGGGGTACCGCCTGGCGCGCTGCTGGACCCGGCTGACCCGGCGCGCCCGCGCCGTACTTCGTGCCGGCCGGGTACCGGACGTGGTACTCGTCGGCTACCTCGGCCACTTCGACGTACTGCTGGCCCGCCGGCTCTTCCCCGGCAGCCTGATCGTCCTGGACCAGCTGGTCTCCGCCGCCGGTACGGCCGCCGACCGCCGGGCCACCGGCCGGCTGCTCCAGTGGCTGCTGCGGGCGCTGGACCGGGCCGCACTACGCCGAGCCGACATCGTCGTACTGGACACCGAGGCCAACCGGGACCGGCTGCCGCCCGCCGATCCGCGCCGCGCCCGGGTGGACGTGGTGGTACCGGTCGGCGCGACGGCGGAGTGGTTCACGGCGGACGGCGGCGGCCGGGCCATCGGGGAGCCGCTGCGGGTGCTGTTCTTCGGGCTGTTCACGCCACTCCAGGGGGTACCGGTGATCGCTGCGGCAGCCGCTCAACTGGCCGACGATCCACGGGTGAGCTTCACGCTGGTCGGGCGGGGCCAGGACTACGAGCAGTGCCGGTCGCTCGCCGGCCCGGCGCGGATCAGCTGGCTCGACTGGGTACCCGGCGACGAACTGCCGGCGCTCACCGCCGCGCACGACGTGTGCCTCGGCATCTTCGGCGACACCGGGAAGGGGCGCAGCGTGGTACCCACCAAGGTTTTCCAGGGCGCCGCGGCCGGCTGCGCCATCGTCACCTCGGACACCCCGCCGCAGCGGGCCGCGCTCGGCGACGCCGCGCAGTACGTCCCACCGGGCGACCCCGGCGCACTGGCCGCCACCCTGCGCGGGTTGGCCGGCGAGCCGGAGCTGGTCGCCGAGCTGCGCCGGGCTGCCCAGGCGCGGGCGCGCGAGTCGTTCACCGGGTACGCCGTGACGGAGGAGCTGTGCCGGGCGGTCGTCGCCCACGGCGCGGACCGGCGGGCGGTCCGATGAGTACCACCGCGGCACCGCTCACGCCGCGAGCCGCGCTGCGCTGGGCCGCGGTGGCGCCGGTCGTCGCGGCGATCAACCCCGGGAACATCCTGGAGATCGGCTGCGGCCAGGGCGCCATCGGTACCCGCCTGGCCCGGCAGGCCAGCTACCTGGGCATCGAGCCGGACACCCGGTCCTACCAGCGTGCCGCACAGCGGATCATCCCGGCCGGCGGGCGGCTGCTCAACTGCACCGATGACGAACTGGCCGCCGACGAGCGGGCCGACCTGGTGTGCGCCTTCGACGTGCTGGAGCACCTGGCCGACGATCTCGGGGCGGTACAGCGCTGGCTGCGCCGGGTGAAGCCGGGCGGGTACCTGCTGCTCTCGGTACCCGCCGATCCGGCGGCCTTCGGCCCGTCCGATGTGCTCGTCGGCCACTACCGCCGGTACTCCGCGACCACGCTCGACGAGGTACTCGCCGAGGCGGGCGCGCCGGAGCGGGCGATCTGGCACTACGGCTGGCCGCTGGGGCGGCTGCTGGACGCCGGGCGCGACGTGATCAGCCGGCGCCGGCTGGCTGACGCCGCGTCGACCGAGAAGAAGGACAACGCCGCTGGTACCGCGGGCTCCGGGCGGCTGTTGCAGCCGGGTCAGCTCGCCGGTCCACTCATTCGTCTGGCGGTCGCTCCGTTTGCCCGGGTACAGCGCTGGGCACCGGGTCGGGGTACCGGACTGATCGCGCTCGTCCAGCCCGAGTCCGCCCTCTCCACCCGTCTGCCAGTGCCCCGGTACGCCCGGCGGTCAGCAGGGCAACCGCCGCGAGCAGCAGATCCGCGCAGATGAGCAGCAGCCGGGAGGAGACCGCGACGGCGGCCGCCTGGCCGGTACCCAGCCCGGGCGCGAGCAGCAGGACCAGCACACCCTCGCGGACGCCGAGCCCGGCGGGGAGTACCAGGGCGAGCATCCCGGCGCAGTAGGCGAGCACAGCGGCTCCGGCACCGAGGATGGTCAACCGCGCCGTGCTGTGGTCAGCCACCCCGTGGACGAGTACCCCGGTCTGTGCCCCGATCGCCAGCCAGGCGGCCACCTGCCAACCGATCGCGCGGCCGAAAGCCTTGGGCGACAACGAGATCGTCACCGGTGGGCGGCGCGCCAGCCGGAGCACCACGGCCAGTACCCGGTTGAAAACGGCCGGCCGCAACAGAACCAGCAGCGGCAGCAGCGGCAGCGCCAGCCAGGCCAGCCGGCTCACCTGTCCCGGTGCGCCGGCGAGTACCAGCAGCAGCCCCAGCGGTACGCCCACGACCGGCGCCAGCGCCGCGCAGAACACGCCCGCGCCGGCCGTACTCCGGGCTGACTGCTGCGCCCGGCCACCGAGGGTGCCCTGCAGGACCACCGGCCAGCCAGGTCCGGGGAGATACTTGCCCAGCTGGCCGACGAAGAAGACCCGGGCCAGTACCGGCCAGCGGGCGGTCGCGCCGAGCTCCCGGGCCAGCCCGGACCACATCTGGCCGGCGAGCACGGCGGAGCCGACGGCCGCCAGCCCGGCCAGGGTCAGCTCGGCGGCGGAGAGCTTGGCGAAGGCAGCTACCGCGGCCGACCAGTTGGCGATCAGCGCCCAGGCGGCGAAGCCGGATGCCAGCAGTACCAACGGAATCCACAGCAGGCGCAGGAGCCCCGAGCGGCGTCGCCCAGGCTCAGTCACCACGGGATTTCACCACGAGGTCGGCCAGCAGCGCCAGCGAGGCGACGATGAGCCCGGTCACCACCAGCAGCATGGCGTTGGTGGTGACCCGGAAGTGGTACCGGGCCACGTCCACCACCGTCTTCAGGCCGCCGATTCCCAGCAGTGTCAGGGCGACCGGCATGAGTACCTTGACCGGATCGAAGTACATCACCATCCGCAGTACCTGGAGGATGTACTTGTACGCGTCCCGGAAGACCCGGAACTTCGACCGGCCGGCCCGCTTGGCGTACGTGATCGGCAGGTACTCGACGTAGTGGTGGTTGGCCAGGAAGGCCAGCGTGATGGTGGTGACGCAGGAGAAGCCGTCGGGCAGCAGACGCAGGTAGGGCAGCGACACCTCGCGCCGGAACGCGCGCAGGCCACTGTTGAGGTCGGGGATGCTCGCGCCGGAGAGCACCTCCGCGAGCCGGCGGATCAGCCACTTCGCCGGTACCCGCAGCGCCCGGTGGCTGCCGCGCTCGACATCGCGGGCGCCGACCACCTGATCGACCTCCGGCCGGTGCTGCAGCAGCGCCACGAACTCGGGGATGCGCTCGTTGGGGTAGGTCAGGTCGGCATCGGTCCACGCCACCACGGCGCCCCGGGCCACCTCGGTACCCAGGCGGCGGGCGACACCCGAGCCGGCCCGCCGGGGCAGCGCGAGTACCCGTACCGACGGGTAGCGCACGGCCGCCTCGGTGACCACCGCCAGGGTGCCGTCGGTCGACTTGTCGTCGATGACCAGCAGCTCGTAGCTCAGCCCGCTGCGGTCAAGCGCCTGGGTTATCCGATCGATCTCCGCCAGTACGTGGCCCTCCTCGTTGAAGCACGGCAGGACCACGGTCACCTCCAACTCGTCGTTCGGGGCGGATGGTTTCGACATCTCGGTAAACGCCATCACCGGAAACACCGACGTCGACATGGCCAGCTCCCTTCAGCGGGCGGGCAGACAACCGGTCCCGGCGATACGCCCGCACCTGTGTTGCCCCGATGAACAAGACGAGAAACAGTGCGCCGAGGCTGATCCAGCCACCGGCATTGCCGGCCGGCGCCGTGTAGTGCAGCGAGACCCGGTGCGCTCCGGCGGGTACGGGCACCGCCGCCACCGCGTGATCGGCCGCCACGATCGGTACCGGGTGCCCATCTACGGTGGCCGACCAGCCGACCTGGATGGCGTCGGCTACGACAACGTATCCCGCGCCGGCCGCCTGCACCGTGACATTGATCGACTCGGCGCCGTCACTGTCGACAGCCAGGCTGGCCGGTTGCCCCTGCGCGGGCTCGGCGGGCGGCGCGGAGAGCACGACGGTGTCGGCCGGGACAGCGCCGCTGGCCAGCTGGGCAAGCCGCTGCGCCTGATCGGTCACCACCAGGTCCCGGCCGGCCCAGCGGATCCGGGGCAGCGCGTCGAGGCGCTGGTACACCACGGCCGAGCCGGCGAAGACCAGCCGCAGCCGGTCGCTGCCCGGTCGTACTTCGGCGACCGCTGGCGTACCCGGCGCGGTGGCGCTCACCGTCAGCGGGGTACCGGTGAGCGTGAGGTCGGCGGTCACCTGGGTGTCCGCCGCGATGTCCTCGCCGGCGATCGGGACCGGCAGCGCCCACTCGGTCGACGTGGCGTCGGAGCCCATCCCGGCGGAGAGTGACCGGACACCCGTGGCGAGTTCGTTGCCGGCCTGGTCACGCAGTACCACCGTCAACTGCCCGGCCCCGGCGAGGGTGCCGACCACGTTGACGCCGAGCGCGCGTACCGGCCCGGTCCCCGGCACCGCGACCCGTACCGGCTGGCCCGGTGCCAACTGCACGGTTCCGGTGGACGGCGCGAAGTCCTGGTACACCCCGAACGGCCAGCCGGTCGGCGGCGTGACGAAGTACTTGACGCCGAGCCGGTCGAGGATGGGCGAGCTGGCCTGATCCGGCAGCGGCTTGAACCCGATCACGGTACTGAAGACCAGCGTCCCGCCGTCCGGTACGCCGGCGAGCAGCTCGGTCAGCTTGCCGTTGAGGTACGAGTGCCCGTCGAGTGCCCGTACCCGGTACACCGACTCGCTGCCCTCCATCAGCCCGCCGGCACTGGCGATCCGCTCGTCGCCCAGGTTCGCGGCGAGGAACGGCACCACGTTCGGCTGGGGGTAGTAGGTCTGCCGGGCGGAGCGGGGAAAGTACGGTGTGGTGACCGCGAGTGCCTGCCCCAGTACCAGAACCGGGAGCAGTGCGAGCGCGGCCGCCCGCAGCCGGGTACCCCCACGCCGGGCGAGAACGATCAGTGCGGTGGCCGCGACGACGAGAGCCGCCGCGATCAGCGACCTGCCGGTCCAGGTTGCTCAGCCGCTGCCCGATACTCGTCGACGGGGCGGTACGCCGGGCCAGCTGCCAGGCCAGGACCACGGCCGCGACAAGCCCGCCGAGGATCGCCAACCGGACCGTGCCGGCACCGGCCGGACGCCACCACCGGTACCTGGTCGCCGTGGCGGCCCGTTGCACCGGCAGCCGCTGGATCACCAGTTGGAAACCGATCGCCACCAGTACCGCGACCAGGAAACCGAGCACGCTACGGGCCCGGCCGATGAAGTTGTTGGTGAAGACCGGCAGGTGCTCCAGGGCGCCCAGCGGCCAACCGCCGACGAAGATCAGCTCCAGCCAGAGCAGGGTCGCCACCACGATGGCGGGCAGTACCCCGACCGGGGTCAGCCGCCGGGCGCGGCCGGGTCGGGTCATCGCGAACACGGCGAGCACCAGTGCCGCCGCGCCGACGTACGCCATCCCTTCGACCAGGTTGTCGCGCACGAAGAACAGCGGTGGCCGGTCCGGGTTGCTGGTACCCAACGCCCACGGCGCCACCGTGGTCAGCAGCTCGGTCGGGAGCAGCGTCGAGTGCGGCCCCTGCACCCGGTCGCCGACATAGGCACTGCCCATGAACGCGGCGAACGGCACCAGCTGGACGGCGGCCAGCGCGAACCCGCCGAGGATGCCACCGAGCGCGCCGGCCGTGACACCGAACAGCCGGCGCCGCTCGTGGCGGTACTCGGCGAACGCGCGGACGAGCAGGTAGCCGGCGGCGGTGTAGAGGGCGTAGCCGGTCACCGACGGGAAGCCGCCCAACAGCATCGCGGCGAGGGCGAGGGCGATGAGTGCCGCGTCCCAGGGGCGTCGCCGCTGCACGAGCCGTTCGATCGCCCAGAACAGTGCCGGGATGAACGCGGCCGTCCGGGTCTGCGGGTAGTTGGTCCAGACGATCATGAACGCGGAGCTCGCGAAGACCAGCCCACCGAGCAGCGCCGCGCTGGCCCCGAGCTTGATCCGGCGCAGGTACAGGTAGCAGCCGCCGACCGCGCAGGCGATCTCCAGCAGCTTGACGTACGCCGGCGCGGCCCAGGCGGGTAGGAAGAGGTACGGCAGCATCAGCGGGGAGGCGAGCCCGGCATTCGGCGTGGCCCCCAGCGGTACCCCGCCGGCGATGTACGGATTCCAGTTGAGCCAGTTGCCGTGGCGGGCCGCCGCCGCGAACAGGTCAGCCTGCGGCAGGGCCGCGTTGATCGTGTCCTCGAGGAATGCGGTGTGCGGCGCCCCGACCAGCAGGTCGGTACCGGCGAACACGCCGTCGCCCCACAGCGGCGGGCCGACCGCCAGCACGGCGAACACCACGACGATGAGCAGCAGCCACCAACGCAACGGCCCCCGTTGGGGGCCGCGCGAAAGTCGAAGTTTCTTCACAGACCAGACGCCTAAGGTTAGCAACACTAGGTACGGCAATTGGCCAGGTATGGAGCGAATTAAGCCGATTCAGCCGCGCACACTCCCAGCAGATTCTCATCTCTGCCCGACCAGCGCGCGCCGGGCGCTGCGAGCGCCACCGACCCGTGCGCGCAGCCTTCGCGGGTCAGCCGGCTAAGGCGTCAACGAGGTCGGCGTGGTTGTCGGCGGCCCACTGGGCCAGCAGCGCGAGCGGTCCGTTCGCGAACGACTCGCCCAACGGTGACAGCCGGTATACGGCGCCTTCCGGGCGCGCCGAATCGCCGCTGCCCAGCTTCGTGACGAGCCCCCGGGTCGACAGCCGGTGCAGCGACTGGGTGAGGACCTTGTCGCTGACGCCGCCGATGCGTACGAGTAGTTCGCTGCGGCGGGTAGGCCCCAGGCGCAGAGCCGAGAGGAGTACCGGGTCCCAGGCGTGGCTGATGAGTTCGGCCGAGGCTCGCACGTGGCAGTCGGAGATGAACGTCTGGCAGGTTTCCTCGATCACGGCCACCAGTATCCCCTCGCATTCCTACCGAACTGTTTCCTGCCAAACCGTTCCGACCAACTGTTTCCCAACAGGCCCGCGGTCCTACCAATCGGTAGGAACGGGCTGCTTAGCGTTCGGAGGCACCCTATCCCGACAAAGGAGCACGCTGTGAACATCGGAATCCTGGGTACCGGCAACCTGGCCGTGACGCTCGGCCGGGCCTGGACAGCCGCCGGTCACACCCTCTTGCTGACCGGGCGTAACCCCCGGCACGCGAGCGCGGCTGCTGACCAGATCGGCCAGCCGGCGGAGGCTGTTGATCCCGCCGACTTCGCGGTCCGGGCCGACATCGTCGTGGTCGCGGTCGCCTGGCACGGGTTGGCGCAGGCAATGTCACTCGTCGGCGCAGCCGGGGGCTCGTTGGCCGGCAAGACAGTCGTCGACTGTACGAACCCGGTCGACTACGCCACCGGGGTTCTGCTGCCCGCGTCGGGCTCGGCCGCCGAGCTCGTCGCCAGCTCGGCCCCGGGCTCGCAGGTGGTGAAGGCGCTGCACCTGTTCGCCGGCGCGGCGTGGCCGTTCACCGGCCCGCCGGAGTCGGCGCCGGTGGTGACCATCTGCGGTGACGATGCCAGCGCACTCGATCGCGTCGCAGCGCTGATCGGGGACCTCGGCGGGCAGACCGCCATTGCCGGTGGGCTCAGCGGTGCCCGCCAGCTCGAGGAGGTCGCTGGATTCGTCATGCGGGTCGTTGCGGCCGGGTACAACCCCAGACGCGCTGTTCCCGACGTGGACCCCGCGCTGCTTCGGGCGTCGTAGTGCCGGGACCGCAACGCGATCACGGGGAGCCGGCGAGCAGCCCGGCTCCCCGTCGTCCGTGCCGGGCACCTGGTGGAGTGACGGCGCCAGCGGGTCCGGTACCCCTTATGAAGTCGCCATTTCCTTGTGGTTCTGGTGTTTGCGCAGTTCGGTTTCGAACGTACCGGCGTGCCGGTAGGGATCGCCCTGCCCGGTCGTGATCAGGCTGCGCAGGCTGCCGGTGACGTACGTATTCCAGCCGTCCGAGCAGTTGTCGTAGCACTCGACACCGGGTACCAGACCCTCGTGGGTGAAGCGGATCTCGGTCCGGCCGTCGTCCTTTGTGGAGACCTCGAACACGACCTCCGTGCCATCCCATTCGGCGGTGTCCTTGACGAACGTGATGTGGCAGTCCGACACGTGCCAGACGACCTTCCGGTCGGCGACCAGTTCGGTCACCGTCATCGTGCAGCGGTGGACATCCGGAACATCGAAGACGAACGCGTCGCCGAGGTTCGCCGTGTCACCGGTGATCTCCGCCGACCACCAGGCGCGCGGATTGTTGATGGCGGCGAACGCTTCTTCGGCCGTCCGGTCGACCGTGATCGTCCTGGTATAGCTGTGGTTGCTCATGACTGTCGTCCCTCTGTGTGTGGATCGGTGCCGTCAGCCGTCGAGATGGGCCTTCAGGGCGTCGAGCTGGCCATCCCAGTCGCGGGCCAGCGCGGCCAGAAACTGTTGGGCCACTTGCATGGGGGCGGACCTGAGCCGGTAGCGCACCCGGCGCCGCTCGCCCGGCTCGGCCGTCACCAGCCCCGCCTCGGCCAGCAGGGCGAGGTGTTTCGCGATGGCCTGCCGCGTTATCGGCAGCCGGTCGGCCAGTTCGGTGGCGGTGGTCGGCCCCGCCGCGGCGAGCGCGGCCAGGATGCCGCGCCGGCTCGGATCGGCCAGGGCGATGAAGACCTGTTCGGCGGTCGCCTCGATGTCAGGCGGCATCGAGGTACTCGACCAGCTCACCCAGCTCGCTGGCCCAGCCTTGGGTGTTCCCGTCGAACGCCTTGCGGTGGCTGTCCTCCGGCAGCTGGGCGAAGCCGGACTCCACCACGGTCAGCTGGGTGCCGGAGCCGGTCGGCTCCAGCGTGAACTCGACGTAGGTGCGGCGGGGATCGCCGTCGGGGAGGCCGTCAATGCCCCAGGTGAAGCCGAAGACCACCGGCTCCTCGACGCGTTCGATGCGCAGCTGCGCCCGGTCGCCGCCGGTCCAGGTCAGCTGTGCCTCGCCGCCGGGGCGCAGGTCGATGGTGGCCCCGTTGCCGAACCATGTGCCCAGGCCCTCGGCCGTGGTGATCGCCGTCCACACCTTGGCCGGTGGGTGGGCCAGCTCGACGGTCCGCACGATCGCGTCGGGGAATGCCATGGGTACCTCCGTGGATAGCAATAACTTGGTTGCTATCCACAGTATCGCAACCGTTTAGTTGCGTCAAACCGCCGCGAGCCGGTTCACAGCGTCTTGACCAGCCCGCCGTCGATCAGGAAGTCGCTTCCGGTGATGTTGTCGGCGCGGTCACTGGCCAGCAGTAGGACCAGGTCAGCGACCTCCTGCGGGTAGGTGAAGCGGCCGGTGGAGGCATCGGCGGCGGCTTGCCGGGCGACCGCCTCCGGGGTGGTACCGGTTGCGCCGGCGACGGTGGCGGCGACGCCGCTGTCACCGAGCCACAGGTCGGTCTGTACCGGCCCGGGACTGATCGTGTTGACCCTGACCCGGCCGCCGAACTCCTTGGACAGCGACTTGCAGAGGTTGGTGAGGGCGCCCTTGGCCGCGCTGTAGTCGATCACCGACGGGTCGGGTAGGAACGCGTTGACCGAGCTGATCGTGACCACCGACGCGCCGGTGCGGGAGGCCAGCTGCGGTAGGGCCGCGCGCATCGTACGGACCGCGGCGAAAAAGTTGATCGTGAACGCCCAGTCCCAGTCCTCGTCGGTCAGGGCGAGGAAGCCGTTCAGCCGGGGCTTGACGGCGCCGACATTGTTGACCAGTACGTCGATGCCACCGAAGCGCTCGACGGCGGTGCCGATCAGCGCCGCCGGTCCAGCCGGGTCGGTCAGATCGACCAGCACCGGGTGTACGTCCGCCTGGTCGGCCAGCACGTCGAGTTCGGCACTGCCCCGCAGCGCGCCGGCGACAACGGTAACCCCCTCAGCCGCCAAGGAGCGGGTGATCGCGAGGCCGATGCCTTTGCTGGCTCCGGTGACGACCGCGATCTTCCCGGTCAGATGAAGATCCATAGCTGTCTCCTGACGTGACGGTGGTTGTCGGCGGCGCGCTGAAGGTCAGCGAGTTGGACCGTGTACGGCCAGCTCGGTCAGTGCGTGGATCACAGGCCCTGGGCCTTCAGCCAGGTGAGGGAGGCGTCGGCGACGTCCTGCCAGCCGTGGTCGATGGTGAGCGAGTGGGCCCGGTCGGCGAACTCCATGATCTCGGTGACGGCCTCGCTGTGCCGGTACTGCTTGAGCGTTGCCTTGGTGACGGCTTCCGGTACGGTGTGGTCCTTCCCGCCCATGACCAGCAGCAACGGACCCCGGCCCGAGTTGGCGGTGTCCACCTTCGCCGGCGAGTGCGGATCGAAGTTGGCGGCCGCCGCCTCGAACAGTGGCTTGCCCGGTGCCGGTATCGCCCACTTGTCGAACAGGGCGTCGGACTCCTCGACCGGGACGGCGTTGCCGAACGCGAAGCGGAACTGCTCCGCGGTCAGCGCGACCGTGCGGTGCCTGTTGGCGGGGTTCCTGAACACCGGCAGGGTGGCCCGCAGCGCCGACAGCGGCAACGGCAGTACACCCTTGATCTGCGCGGCATCGATGGCCACCGCGGCCGCGGCGAGATCCTGGCCGAGCAGCTTCTGCGCGATCATGCCACCGAACGAGTGGCCGACCAGGATCGGCTTTGCCTCCAGGCCGGCGATGATCTTCGCGTAGTGCGCGACGACATCGTCGATACCCTGGTCGGCCATGCCGTCCGGATTGCTGCGCGCCGCCCCGACGGAGGCGGGCTCGCCGGGCCAGCCGGGTGCCGCGGCGTCATAGCCGGCGCGGGTGAACAGTTCAAGCCAGGGACTCCACGATGTGGCGTGCAACCAAAGTCCATGGATGAACAACACAGGCGTCGGTGCGGTCATGCGGGGTACTCCTTCGACGTTGTCAAAATGGCTGCGGTCAGCCGCGCGGGTACGGGGGCTGGCCTGCCGCAACGCTATGACCTGGCAGGCCGCGAGCACCCCACGTGAACGCGTAGTCCGGCGCCGCCAGACCGACGAAGAACAGACCGACCAACAGTTGGTACCGGCGGGCGCTGCGCGCTCTCAGCCGTTGCGGGATCGGTGTCCGGAGCGCTCGGCGACCACCCGGCCGACCTCGACGCGGGAGGTGACCTCGAGCTTCCGGAAGATCTGCCGCAGGTGGTAGTCGACGGTGTGCGGCGAGACGAAGAGCCGCGCGGCGATCTCCCGGTTCGTCAGGCCGGTGGCGACCAGTTCGGCGACGGTACGTTCGGACGCGGTGAGGGTGGACCACGACTCGACCACGCGATTCGGTCGGCGCGGTGTCTCCTGCGCGCCGCCGAACCGGACGAGCACGCCGACGAGGTGCGGGCCGTCGAGGATCGGTGTGCAGCGTGCCGCGCACGGACCCGTGTCGAGGGTGAGCGGCTCCTCACCGGTACCCCCTGGTTTCAGCAGGCGCTGGGCCCAGTCCCAGATCGTCGCGCGGTCGGTCGGCGCGACCAGGCGGCCGCCGGCGGCATTGACGAACATCGTGTTGGCGTCGAGCGCGGCGATCGGCCCCTTGGTACGGCGTCGCGCGCGCAGGAAGGCGTCTTTGAGAAGCATCGAGCGCACGCCCGACTCCTCGTACAGCCGCAACTGGGTCTCATGGACGATGCGCCCGATGAGTGCCGGGGCGGTCGCTCCGTAGGCCGGCTCGGCGGAGACCATGCTGACGACGCCGAGCAGTTGGCCCGTGACCGGATCGGTGACCGCCCGGGCGGCGCAGGTGAGGTGGCTCAGGCTGTCGGCGAAGTGTTCGTAGCTGCGGACCTCGGCCGGCCCCCGGGTGTACGCCGCGAGCCCGATCGAGTTGGTACCGACGCTCGGCTCGTCGCAGATGAAGCCGGTAGCGGCACCGGAGGCGTCCATGAACAGCTCGGTCCGCACCGTCTTGGCCCAGCGGGCCACCGTGTGGGCGCGGCGATCGCTGAGCAGCAGCACGACCGGTATGTCCGGTAGATCGTCGGTTACCGCCGCCAACACCGGCCCCGCCGCCCACCGCAGCCGGCTGGCGTCGTCAATATCGGGGTCGTACCGGGCGCGGATCGACTCGGGCCGCAGACCGCTCAGCGCGCATCGCTGCCACGACGCCCGTACCTCGTCACTGATGACCGCATCGCGCTCCGCGCCGCCGTCGAGGCGGGCGAAGATGTGCCGCAGCGAGCGTTCAGCGATGTCGGCTGGCTGGACACCCACCGTACCCTCCGCCCCGGCTGGGTGATCTTACCCAGCTGCCCAAGCATGCGGGTGGCGCGGCCCCGGGCACAAGGCGCGGCTGATGTACTTCCCGCGACCCGCGCCGCAGGTCACGTCGTCGTCCCCGGTACAAACGGGACGCGGCGCCCCTCGCGCGGGCTGCTACGAGGCGCGGCGCAGTGGCGCGGTTGACGGCGGGCTCTGCGGTCCCCGGTCGCCAACGGGTACCCGCCGCGGCGCTGCGGCGGTGTCGAGGACCGAGTCGAACTCGCTGCGCCGGGCGATGTACCGGGCGGTGAGCGTGTCCACCCCGGTACCCCGGGTGGTGTTCGGCCGGTAGGTCACCGTGGCGGCGCGACTGGACGCCGCTTCGATGATTCCCGGTCGCCAGGCACCGCCCCGGAAAATCCAGACGGGGTCGGTCGGCCGGTAGCTGTCGGTGGTGGCGATTTCTCCGGTGGGCCGTCGACCGGGTTCGACCGTGGGGGCTGGCATGCTGGTGGGCCTCCTCTATTCGCGACTCGGTGACCGGTCCGCGGCGGGCATACTGCTCATCCCGCCGCAGCGTTTGGCTTGGTACATGGCGATGTCAGCCTCGTGTAGCGCCTGTACCAGGGTCCCGTCGCCGGCGACCTGGGACAGGCCGATCGACGCGGTGACAGCGAGGGCATGCCCGGCGTACCGGATCGGTTCGGCGACCAGCTGCGCCAGCGAGTCCACGGCGGGGTAGGCCCGTACCCCGTCCGTGGCGCGGCAGGTGAACAGCGCCGCGAACTCGTCGCCACCCAGCCGGGCGACCAGGTTGTCCTGGGCGTACCCGGACAGCCGCCGGGCGATCGTCGCGAGTACGTGGTCACCGGTGGCGTGCCCGTGCCGGTCGTTGATCTGTTTGAAGTTGTCCAGGTCGAGCAGGACCACCGCGGCGGGTCGCCGGGCCGGCTCGGCCACCAGCGCGGCGCCGATCTGGAAGAACGCCCGCCGGTTGGGTAGGTCGGTGAGCGGGTCGTGATTGGCGGCGTGGCGCTGCGTCCGCAGCTCCGCGCGCAACTCGTCGGCGCGGGCGTGGGCACGCCGGGCACTGAGGTACCAGTGCCACCCCAGCGCGGTTCCGGTGAGCCCGAGAGCCGCCGACGAGACAGTGAAGGGATCTAGCACTGCGGTCACCGAGAGTGTGCGTTGGGAAGCTTGCGGTTGCTTACTACCGGACACAAAGGACCCAGGTCACGCGGCGAACGGTGGAAAACCGTGCCGTTCATCGCTTCCGGCCTCCGGTTGCGGAAAGTGACGGGCATGTACCAACGCACATGAGCTATCATCCGCGTCGTGCTGTGCGTCCGCAAGAGCGGATGCACGTGCATGGATCGCATCCGCTGGATGCATGAGCAGGTAAGCGAGATTTGATGCAACCGACCCGCAATGGCATGCCGGCTGCCGACCTTGGCGACCTGAAGTGGCAGAAGAGCAATCGCAGCAACCCGAGTGGCAACTGTGTCGAACTCGCCGCCCTCTCGGACGGCGCGATCGCCATGCGCAACTCGCGGGATCCAGCCGGCCCCGCCCTCGTGTACACCCGCGATGAGATCGCCGCGTTCGTCGCGGGAGCCCGGGACGGCGACTTCGACCACCTGCTCTAACCAGGTTCGCCAGCCGCGTTCGCCAGCCGCGACTCCCGCACCTTGTCCACAGTGGACGGTTCCGCTCCCGGACTCTCGCGGCGTGGACCGCGCCGCCGGGTGCGACACCGGCCGCGACTTTGGACTGTTGGCCATCGCTCATCACGCTGTGGTTATGGCATGCTTACTCGATCCGCACTTGGGTGCGGTGGCCTGTTCGCGGCTGTGGGAGGTCGGACGAGTGACTACAGCCGGACAGGATGCGGCGGCCAACAGCGGGCCGACGGCGCTGCGGATGCTGCTGGGCGCACACCTGCGCCGGCTGCGCGAGGCACAGGGCGTCAGCCGGGAGGCCGCCGGCTGGGAGATCCGCTCCTCGGAGTCGAAGATCAGCCGGCTGGAGCTGGGCCGGGTGAGCTTCAAGGAGCGCGACGTCGCCGACCTGCTCACCCTCTACGGCGTGGACGACGAAGAGGAACGTGCCCGGCTGCTGGTTCTGGCCCGGGAGGCGAACACGCCCGGCTGGTGGCACCGGTACGGCGACGTCCTGCCCAGCTGGTTCCAGTCGTACCTGGGGCTGGAGGCAGCCGCGAAGCTGATCCGCAACTACGAGGTCCAGTTCGTGCCCGGGCTGCTACAGACTGAGGAGTACGCCCGCGCCGTGGTCATGCTCGGCCACGCGAACGCCAATACCCAGGACATCGACCGCCGGGTCACCCTTCGGATGGAGCGCCAGCAGCTGCTCTCCCGGCCCCGGCCACCGCAGCTGTGGGCGGTCATCGACGAGGCCGTACTGCACCGGCCGATCGGCGGGCCGAAGGTGATGCGCGCGCAGATCGAGGCGCTCATCGCCGCCACCGAGCTGCCCAACGTAAAGCTCCAGGTGGTCGGCTTCCACGTCGGCGGGCACGCGGCGGCCGGCGGCGCGTTCAGTATTCTGCGCTTCTCCGACCAGGACCTGCCCGACGTGGTCTACATCGAGCAGCTGACCAGCGCGCTCTACCTCGACAAGCGCGAGGACGTGGAGAACTACGCCACGGCGATGGAGCGGCTCTGCGTCACCGCCGACCCACCCGAGAACACCGCCGAGTTCCTGAAGCACGCCCTCAAGCAGCTCGACCGGGCCTGAGCCCGCACCGTCGGACGGCGCACCGTCCACTCAGGACTTGACCGCGATACCGCCGTACATGTGGACGTGTGCGTCGTCGAGAGCCGCGGCGGCCGCGTCCGGGCGCCAGTGGTTGACCAGTACGACGCCCGGTTCGATCAGGTCCAGCCCGCGGAACAGGCCCCGGACCTCCCGCAGGTTCCGGGCCTTCTCCGAGATGCCCTTGGCGACGTACGCCGCCACGCCACGGTTGACCTCTTCCGGCGCGCTGTCGGCGGTCACCACGGACAGCGCCAGCATGCTGCCGGGTACGAGGGGCTCCATCAGCAGGTCGATGATGCGGTGCGCCTCATCCTCGTCGACGACGAAGTGGAGAACGGCGATGAGGCTCAGCGCCACCGGCTTGGTGAGGTCGAGCGTCTCGGTGAACTGCGGCGCGGACAGGATCGCCGCCGGATCGTGCAGGTCCGCGTCGATGTAGGCGGTGCGCCCGTCGGGGGTACTGGTCAGCAGCGCGCGGGCGTGTACGAGAACGATCGGGTCGTTGTCCACGTATACAACGCGTGACCGTGGCGACACCCGTTGCACCACCTCGTGCAGGTTCGGTGAGGTGGGCAGCCCGGTACCGATGTCCAGGAACTGCCGGATGCCGAAGTCGGCCGCGAGGTGGTGCACCACCCGGGCCATGAAGTTGCGGTTGGCCCGCATCGAGATCGCCAGGTGGGGCCAGTCCGCGGTGATCGTGCCGGCGGCTTCCCGGTCAGCGGCGAAGTTGTCCTTCCCGCCCAGCAGGTAGTCATAGATCCGCGCCGAGTGCGGTACGTCCGTGCGCAACTCCACCGAACTCATCGACTCGCCTCCGCCGTCAGGTCAGCGCAGCGTACCTCAGTGCGGGTAACGGAGAGTATCCGGTGCCGCCGTCGCCCGGCTCCGCGAATCCACTGAGGACGCTCGATCCGCCACTGTGGAGTAGCGCGGCACATAGCACCGCCGGACGCCTCGGCCGCCGGGGCGGCGGTGGGTATGACGGAGGCCACCCCGGACGCCGTGGTACCGACCGGGCAGTCATACTGGTACCTCCGGCGATAGCCGCGTGGGGCGGGTGTGGCCGGAGAGAATTGACCAATGCTCGAACACGGGGGATCAGCAATGGCCAGCTCAATTACCGGTCTGCTCACCGGACGCCGGATGAAATACGTGATCATCGTCTTCTGGCTGGCGGTTGTCGCACTCGCCGGAGGGCTGGCCGGCAAGCTGACCGGGGTCGAGAAGAACGACGCCAAGTCCTGGCTGCCGGGGAGTGCCGAATCGACGCAGGTACTCACCTTGCAGGCCGGATTCGCCTCGCCCAATACGATCCCCGCGGTGGTGGTCTACGAGCGCCCGTCCGGGCTGACCGACGCCGACCGCGCGAAGATCACCGCGGATGCCCAGACGTTCGGCCAGCTGACCGAGTTGGACGGCAAGGTCACCGGTCCGCTGTTCTCGGCCGACGGCCAGGCCGGTCAACTGATCATCCCGCTCGACCTGGGCAAGGACGGCTGGAACAAGGCCGGCACGCTGGTCGACTCGATACGCGCGACCGCGACGAGCGGCGCCAACGGCCTCAGCGTGCACATCACCGGCCCGGCCGGTAGCGCGGCCGACTCCAGCAAGGCCTTCGAGGGTATCGACGGCACCCTGCTGTTCGGCACCATCGGCGTGGTGGTACTGATCCTGCTGCTCACCTACCGCAGCCCCACGCTCTGGCTGCTGCCGATCATCTCGGCGGGCGTCGCGCTGGCCAGCGCGGAGGCGGTGATCTACCTGCTCGCCAAGCACGCCGGCCTGACCGTCAACGCGCAGAGCGCGGGCATCCTGACCGTGCTCGTGTTCGGCGCCGGTACCGACTACGCACTGCTACTCATCGCGCGCTACCGGGAGGAGCTGCGCCGGCACGAGGACAGGCACGAGGCGATGGCAGTCGCCCTGCACCGGGCCGGGCCGGCCATCGTCGCCAGCGCGAGCACCGTCATCATCGGCATGCTGTGCCTGCTGTTCGCGAGGACCAACTCCACCCGGGGCCTGGGCCCGGTCGCCGCGGTCGGGATCCTGGTCGCGCTACTGGTCACCATGACCCTGCTGCCGGCCATGCTGGTCACCGTCGGCCGGTGGATCTTCTGGCCGACCCATGCCCGGTACGGCTCGTCCGAACCCACCCGCACCGGCGTCTGGGCGCGTGTCGGCAACGCCATCAGCCGCCGTTCCCGGACCACGTGGATCGTCACCAGCCTCGTGCTCGCCACCTTGGCGCTGGGCATCCTCCAGCTCAACGCGACCGGCCTGGCTGACAAGGACGCCTTCCGCGGGCACCCGGACTCGATCGTCGGCGAGCAGGTGGCCGCTCGGCACTTCCCGGCCGGCTCTGGCAGCCCGGTCGTGGTGATCAGCAACGCGGCACAGGCGCCGGCGGTACGCGCGGCGCTCGCCGGCGTGCCCGGCATCGACGCGGCCACCGTCACCGAGCCGGTGATCAAGGGCGACCTCGCCTACCTGCAGGGCACGCTCACCACGGCCCCGGACAGCAAGGCCGCGCTGAACACCGTCGACCGGGTACGCGACGCGGTACATCCGATAGCCGGTGCCGACGCGAAGGTCGGCGGCAACACCGCCGTGAACCTCGATGTACACAACGCCGCCGATTACGACCGGAAAGTGATCATCCCGATCGTGCTCCTGGTGGTGCTGCTCATCCTGGCGCTGCTGCTGCGGGCCATCCTGGCACCGCTGATCCTGGTCGCCACCGTCGTGCTGTCCTTCGGCGCCGCGATGGGCGGGAGTGCGCTGATATTCCGGCACGTGTTCGGCTTCGCCGGCGCTGACACGGCGTTCCCGCTGTTCGTATTCGTGTTCCTGGTCGCCCTGGGTATCGACTACAACATCTTCCTGATGACCCGGGTACGCGAGGAGGCGGCGCGGCACGGGACCCGGCGGGCGGCGCTGATCGCGCTCGGCGCGACCGGTGGCGTGATCACGTCGGCGGGCTTCGTACTGGCCGGCACGTTCACGGTACTGGCCACGCTGCCACTCACCGCGTTCGCCGAGATCGGCTTCGCGGTCGCGTTCGGCGTACTGCTCGACACGATCATCGTCCGCTCGGTACTGGTGACCGCGCTCAACCTCGACATCGGACGGCACATCTGGTGGCCGAGCAAGCTCGCCAAGGTACCCGATGAGGCGACCCCGGCCGCCGTCGAAGAGCCCGCCCCCATCAGGGCCTGAATCCAAGCCGCCCGGGCCTACTGCCCGGGCGGCTGGTTCCCGCGGCGATGTCCAGCGGGCGGCGGGGAAAGCCATTTCCGGCTGTGTCGCTCCGATTGCCGACGCGGACGATCGATGAATGGCACGAACGGCGGTCGACTCAGGGTCACTGGCTGAAGTGGACATTTAGCTCTCTGTGTAAGACTCGCGGGCATGACGAAGCGGGACGGCCGTGGTCCTGACGGCAGCCGGCGGCCTTCGCCGGTCGGCGGTGCGGCTCGCCGCCCGCGCCGTTCGGATGGTCGCGGCTTGGCGCGGGCGCCGTGGCTGCTGGTCTCGGCGATTCTGGCAGCCGGCGCATGGGCGGTCACCCAACAGCTCCGGCTGGGCGTCGGGTGGCGCGGCCTCGCCGCGGCCGTCGCCGTGGCGGTACCGCTGGTCGTCAGCGAATTGCGCGAGCGTTTCAAGCAGGACGACGAGTACACCTCGACGCTGCGCCAGAGCCTGCGCCTCTACTCGCGGCGCGGCGTACCCACGGTCGCGTCGGTACGCGACCTGACGCTGCTGCGGGTATCCCCGTCGCGGGAACCGAAGCGCGGCCCGTACGTGCCGCGCGACCGGGACACCGAGCTGGACCGGTACCTCAACGAGCGGGTGTTCGTACTGCTGATCGGGGACTCCAAGGCCGGCAAGTCACGGATGGCGGCGGAGGCGATCCGGCGCAACTTCCCGAGCCGCCAGCTGATCTTCCCGGAGGACGCGGACGCACTCAGCCGCCTCCTCGACGTGCGGATCGACCTGCGCGACAGCGTGATCTGGCTGGACGACCTGCAGCGCTACCTGACCGGCGGCAGCCTCACCCGGCTGTTGGGCCTGCTGGAGGGCGACGACGCGCCGGCCGGCGCCAGCATCGTGGCAACCATCCGGAACCAGGCCTTCGACGAGCACCTGCCGCACGCCGGCCTGGAGTCGCCGTACTGGCCGGTTCTGCAGCGCGCCCAGCGACTGCGGATCGACCGGATGTTCAGCATGGACGAACGGCAACGGACTGCGCTGGCGTACACCGATCCGCGTACGATCGCAGCTCTCGACCGGTGGGGACTGGCCGAGTACCTGGCGGCCGGCCCCGACCTGGTCGAGCGGCTGGAGAGCGGGATGATCTCCGAGCA
Organism: uncultured Actinomycetota bacterium; assembly: GCA_963850915.1. Taxonomy (GTDB): domain Bacteria; phylum Actinomycetota; class Actinomycetes; order Mycobacteriales; family Micromonosporaceae; genus CAVTWH01. The sequence continues at coordinate 142,881 of CAWKND010000008.1, read as the reverse complement.
GGTCGGCGCGCTCGTGGTGATGGTCGCCGCCGACTGGCACCGGGCCGGCTTCGACCGGCCGATTCCGCGGAGCCTGCTGATCGGACTCGTGCCCCGGTACGCCCAGGAGCACGGCGTCGAGCCGCCGGACGCGGCGGACATCCAGAAGGCGCTCGACTGGGCCCAGCGACCGATGTACGCGGCCAGCTCACTCCTGCTCGGCCAGGGCGACTCGCTGGACGTCTTCGACTACGTACTCGACCACATCGGTCAGCGCTGGGGTACCGAACTGCCGCAGAGCCTGTGGGAGGCGGCCATCGGCGCGGCGCGGGACGGCGAGGAGGCGCTGCGCATCGGGCTGGCCGCCAACGAACAGCACCGGACCGAGATCGCGGTACTGGCACTGCAGGTCGCCGTCCGGGACGGCGCACAGGTCAGCGCCCCGATCGCCGGGTACAACTACGCGGCGGTGCTGGAAGGGTTGGGGCGTACCGAGGAGGCCGAGGACAGCTACCGCCGGGCCGCCGAACTCGGCCACCTGGAGAGCGCGTACGCGGCCGGCCGGCTACTGGCCGCGCGCGGCGACGACGAAGCCGAACGCTACTACCGGCTGGCGGCGCAGGGCGACCACCCGCTGGCCCTGCTGGCACTGGGTCGGCTGTTGCGGGTACCCGACCCGCAGGAAGCGCTGCGACTGCTCGCCCGGGCGGCGGAGCTCGGCGAGGCCGAGGCGGCGTACACGGCGGGTCAGCTGCTGGAGGAGTCCGACCGTGCCGGTGAGGCCCGGGACTACTACCGGATCGCCGCGCACGGCGGCTACGCGGAGGGCATGTACGCCCTCGGTGTACTGCTGCGCGAAGACGATCAGCAGGAGGCGCTGCGCTGGTTCCGCAGCGCCGCGGAGCTGGGCCACGCCCAGGCGGCGTACTCGGCCTGGCGGATTCACGACGCGCGCGGCGAACGGGACGAGGCACGGCGCTTCGCCCAGATGGCACAGGCCGACCGGGACCGCTCCGGTCAGGAGGTGGTACCGGCCGAGACGTCGAGTGCCGGTCGGGCACTGGTCAGTCAGCGCCGCCGTGGGGCGCTCGAGTGGACGGCGATCGTCGGGCCGATCGGTGTGCTGGACGGCGCGATGCACGCTCGTACCGACGAGGAGCTCCGACACTTCAACGACTCGCTGCGCCGCCGGGTGGCCCGTGGCGAGTCGCTCGACGCGATTCTTCCGGAGGCGTTCGCCGCGGTCCGCGAGGCGATCCGGCGGATCATCGGGGTACCGTGCGCGGACCCGGTACTGGTCGCCGCCGCGGCGCTGCACAGCGGACGGATCGTGCAGCTGCGCCCCGGCGACGACTACTGGCTGGCCATGGTGCTCGCCGCACACCTGCGGGCGCTCGCCGGTCGGGGTGCCCACGTGCTGGTCCACGATGAGCGCGCGCTCAACGGGCACTTCGCGGCGGCGCGCGCTGTGCACGCGCTGCTCGGCATGCGTACGGGGCTGACCACGGTAGCCACGCCCGAGTCCGAGCGCCGCGCTGCCTACCTGGCGGAGCTCACCTACGGCACGCCGACCCAGTTCGTCTTCGACTACCTGGCCGATGGCCGGGCACTGGAGCCGAAGGACCGGATGTGCGCCGACCGGTACTTCGCTGTCGCCGACGAAGCGGACATCGTGCTCCTCGATGACGCCCGGCAGAACTTCGACGTCACCAGCTTGGCCGAGGCGGAGCCGCGCTGGTTCGTGGAGTTCGCGCGCATCGCCCGGCTACTCCAGCCCGGCGTCCACTACCTGGTCGATCGGCAGCGGGAGTCGACCGAGCCGACCCTCGCCGGTATCGCCTGGGTCGAGGACACCGTCGGCGTGGACAACCTGTACCTGCCGGAGAACGCCTACCTGGTACGGCACCTGGGGGTCGCCCTGGACGCGAAGGAGCTCTACCTGGCCGGCCGGGACTACCTCGTCCGGGACGGGCAGGTACGGCTGCTGGACCGATCTACCGGCGCGGTGAAGCAGAGCACCGTGACCTACAACGGCGACGTTCAGCAGGCGATCCAGGCCAAGGAGCGGATCGAGATCACCGGGCTGAAGATTCCGGAGGCACAGATCCGGCAGCGGGCTTTCCTTCGCCAGTACCCGACGCTGGCCGGTCTCGCCGAGGGAGCTACGGCGGATGCCGAGGCGTACCAACGCCTCTACGGTCTCGACGCGGTGGCGGTGCCAGCCGACCGGCCGGTCCGGTTGCTGTTGGGGCGGGACGTTCTGTACCGCGACGACGAGGTGCGTACCCGGGCGGTCGCCGAGGTGGTTGTCGAACGACATCGCCGGGGCCAGCCGGTACTCGTGGATGTGGCCAGCGACCAGCAGGCCGGCGAGTTGGCCGCGCTGCTCGAGGGGGGCGGGATCGCGGTGCGTACGGTCAGCACCCACGACCGCGCCGCGGCGGAGCGGATTCTCGAAGACGCGGCCGCGCCGGGCTCGGTTGTGGTGGCGGTCAACGCGTGGCACACGCACGTCGACGCGCCATTGGGCGGCACAGACGGCAGTCCGCAGCAGCGCGACGCCGTCGTGGCGGCCGGTGGTTTGCTGGTGATCGGCTGCGGCCGTAGCAAGAGCCAGCGACGTGACACGCGGCTGGCCAATCACGCGGGCCGGCGGGGCGAGCCCGGCGAGGCGGTGTTCTATCTCGCCCGGACCGACGCCCTACTCGAGGGGGTACCAACCCTGGGCGCGTCGCTGGTCGGCGACCAACCGTTGAGCGGCGCCATGCTGAGCCGGGGGATAGCCGCCCGCCAGCGCCTGCTGACGGCGGTCGACGTGGAGGCACTCGCCGTGGGCGTGCGCTGGGACGGCGTGGTGGAGGAGTACCGGCTGAGCCTGACCACGCTGCGCGACCGGGTACTCGACGGGCTCCGGCTGACCGAGCTGACCGACGATTTCGCCCGGGAGACCGTACGCGCCTACGTCGAGCAGTGGACACCGGCGGCGGTACGCGCGCCCGATGACCTGGACGAGCTGAACGGTCGGCTGGCGGCCCTGTGCGGCAACACCGTGGAGCGCCTCGCGTTGACCGCCGGCGAGCAGCGGCTGGCGATCGGTGCGGGTACCCCGGCCAACCGAGGTGCCGGTCTGCAGCGGCGCCGGGGCGCGACCGTGGAGCGTCGAACCGTGGAGTCGCAGGCCCTGGAGCTGGTCCGCGGCGCGCTGCACCGACGGCGCGAACAATTCGGCGAAGAGGCCTGGTTCGAGCTGCAGCGGCGCATCGTGCTGGGCGTGATCGACTCGGAGTGGCGTGACTTCCTCGCCGGCATGGACGAGGCGTGGGACGAGACGAACCTCGACCGGCTCAAGGGCCGGGACCCGGAGATCGCGTACGTCCGGGCCGGTGCTGAGCTGTACCGGACCCTGCTGACCGGGGTGCGGGAGAACAGCGTGCGACTGCTCATCACCATCCAGGTACAGATCACCGACCAGCTCGCCGCGCCCTAGCGCGCCGGTCGGCAGGGCATGCACTCCGCCATCCGGGCGGTTACGCTGCGGCGATGACGGTGCTCGATTGGCTGCTCGACTCCGACCCGGCCATCCGCTGGCAGGTGCTGCGCGATCTCACCGACGCGCCGCCGGACGAGGTCGCCGCCGAACGGGCGCGGGTGGAGCACGAGGGCTGGGGTGCCCGGCTGCTGGCGCTCGAGGATGCCGACGGGTTGTGGGCCGGCGGCGCCTGCTTCCCGGCGTCCTATCGTGGCGGCGAGCCGGGGCAGCCCTGGACGGCGACCATGCACACCCTGCAGACGCTGCAGATCTTCGGGCTCGACCCGGCATCTGACGCGGCCCGCCGCGCGATCCCGCTCATCGCCGAGCACGGCCGGTGGGAGCATGAGGGCCAGCGGTACTTCGACGGCGAGGTCGAGCCGTGCATCAACGGCCGGACGATCGAGACCGGCGCGTACTTCGGGGTGGACGTTTCCGGAATCGTGGCGCGGATTCTCGGCGAGCGGCTGGCCGACGGTGGCTGGAACTGCGAAGCCGAGAACGGATCGGTGCGCTCCTCGTTCGACTCGACGATCGACGTGCTGGACGGGCTGCTCGGGTTCGAGCGGGCGACCGGCGGCTCCGCCGAGGTACGGCAGGCCCGCCGCGCCGGCGAGGAGTACCTGCTGGAGCGTGGCCTGTTCCGCCGCAAGAGCACAGGCGACGTGGCCGACCCGGCGTACCTGGACTTCGCCTTCCCGTACTACTGGCACTACGACGTGCTGCGCGCACTCGACTACTTCCGGCACTCCGGCGCCGAGCCGGAGCCGCGGATGGCGGAGGCGGTGGAGGTTGTCCGCTCGAAGCAGCAGCCCGACGGTCGCTGGCTGCTCGATCGCGTCTACCCCGGCAGCGTCCACTTCGCTATAGAAGGCGAAGTCGGCCAGCCGAGCCGCTGGAACACGCTGCGTGCGCTGCGGGTACTCGACTGGTGGAAGGACTGACCCGTCCCTGGCGGGTGAGTCGGCGAGGGCGTACCCGAGGGTCTGCGGTCGGGTCGACTGTACGGCGCTGTAGCCCCGTTCGGTGGCCTCCCAGCGCTCGACGCGTGCCAGGTACGCGGCCTCTTCACCGGTGAGCGGCGGCGTATCCGGGCCGGTGTAGGGCGCCAACTCCGGGGTGCTCAGGTGGATGCCGGTCATCCGGTCCGGTTCGGAGAGTGCAAGGTGGGTGGCGATGCCCGCGCCGAAGTCGCCGCCGTGCGCGCCGTACCGCTCGTAGCCCAGGCCCCGCATGAGCCGGTGCCACAGCCGGTTGAGTTGCCGCTCTTGCGTACGCCAGTCGAAGGTCGCCCGGTAGTCGAGCAGGGCGCGCAGGTGGCCGATGTCCACACCCTGGCTCCAAGCCGGACCGGGCGCGGGATCGGGCCGGCGCGTGCGGCGCGGGCGTGTCCGCAGGTCATCGAGGAGGTCGTCGGGGACCTCGATGACGTACCGCTCGGAGCGCATCTTCGGATCGAGTTTCCGCTGCCTCCCGGCCTCGAGTGGGTGCGGCGCAGGTCCAGAACCTCGCGCCGGACGTACAGGAAAGCGTCTGCATTTTTCTTTCTGATGTCAATATCTTGCGGGATCGTATCGACCAAGTTACGGTTCGCTGCATTGTGGTCCAACGATGATCGTCGCTCCGATCTCGGTACGGATTGCCTCACTCACCCCCTGGAGTAGGTCATGCGTCGCAGATTTCGGGCAGGTCGGCTGCTTGCCGGAGTGGCTGCGGGAGTGCTGATCGCGGCTACCGCGGCGGTCGCTCTCGCCGGGCCGGCCGCGGCGGACGAGACCACGGTCTCGGTCGACACCTGCCGCACCGGCTGGGACCAGAACGAGCCCGGCCTCGGCCCGTCCGCCGTGTCCGCCTCCGACTTCGGCCAGCTGTTCTCCACCGACCCTCAACGGCCAGGTGTACGCCCAGCCGATCGTCGTCGCCGGCACGCTGATCGCGGTGACCGAGAACAACTGGATCTACGGGATGAACCCGGCGACCGGCGCCATCACCTGGTCGCGCAGCGTCGGGCCGGCCTGGCCGGCGTCCACTCTCGGCTGCGGCGACCTGGTACCGAACATCGGCATCACCAGCACGCCGGTCTACGACCCGGCGACCAACGCGGTCTACTTCATGGCCAAGGTCAACGACGGTACGCGACGCCGCGCACCCGCACTTCTACATGCACTCGATCAACCCGGCCACCGGCGTCGAGCGCACCGGCTGGCCGGTCACCATCCAGGGCACGCCGAGCAACGACCCGGCCAACGCGTTCAACCCGGAGACCGCCGCGCAGCGCCCGGGCCTGCTGCTGCTCGACGGCGTGGTCTACGCCGGGTTCGCCAGCCACTGCGACTACGGCCCCTACGTCGGCTACATCGCCGGCGTGAAGACGACCACCCCGGCCATGTCGACGCTGTGGTCGACCGAGGCCGGCAAGTCCAACGCCGAGGGCGGCATCTGGCAGTCCGGCGGCGGCCTCGTCTCCGACGGCCCCGGCCGGATCATCGTGGCCACCGGCAACGGCGTCTCGCCCGCGCCCGGCCCCGGCACCAGCCCGCCCGGCACGCTCGCCGAGTCGGTGATCCGGCTGCAGGTCAACGCGCGACGGATCGCTGACCGCCAAGGACTTCTTCAGCCCGACCAACAACACCAAGCTCGACCAGGACGACACCGACTTCGGCTCCGGCGGCCCGCTGGCCCTGCCGGCCGGCTTCGGCACCACCGCCCACCCGCACCTGCTGGTCCAGGTCGGCAAGGACGGCCGCGTCTACCTGCTCGACCGCGACAACCTCGGCGGCACCGCGCAGGGCGCCGGCGGTACGGACGCGTCGGTCGGGCCGCCGCTCGGGCCGTACAACGGCATGTGGGGGCACCCCGCGTTCTGGGGCGGCGACGGCGGATACGTCTACGACGTCGAGAACGCCGGGCTACCTGCGCGCGCTGAAGTACGGCGTCAACGGCAGCGGGCCTGCCGGTGCTCACCTCGGCGGCGACCAGCTCGTCGACCTTCGGCTACACCTCCGGCTCGCCGGTCGTCACCTCCACCGGCACCACCTCCGGGTCGGCGATCGTCTGGGTCGTCTACAGCGACGGCTCCAACGGCGCCAACGGCCAGCTCCGCGCCTACGACGCGCTGCCGGTCGGCGGTCAGCTGCACCTGCGCTACTCGGCGCCGATCGGCACCGCCGCGAAGTTCGCCGTACCGGCCACCGACGGCAACCGGGTCTTCGTCGGTACCCGCGACGGCAAGGTTTTCGGCTTCGGCCGGCCCACGACAGCGGCGCTGACCAGCTCCCCGACCGACTTCGGCAACGTCGCGGTCGGCAGCCACCGCCAACGCCACGGTGACCGTGACCGCGGCCCGCGCCGTGACCATCTCGGCGATCTCGACCACGGCGCCGTTCGGTGCCACGCCGCCGGCGCTGCCGGTCAGCCTGACCACCGGGCAGACGCTGTCGCGTGCCGGTACGCTTCACGCCGACCGCGACCGGCGGCGCCACCGGCAGCCTGTCGTTCACCACCGACTCCGGCACCGTCGCGCTCGACCTGCACGGCATCGGGTACCCAGCCCGGGCTCGGCGCGACCCCGTCGACGCTGGCCTTCGGCACGGTACCGACCGGTGCGCACAAGACGATCAGCGTCAGCATCGTCAACACCGGCACCTCGGCGGTCACCATCACCGGCTCCACCGCGCCCGCCGGCACCGTTCACCGCGACCGGCTTCCCGGCCAACGGCTCGACCATCGCGGCCGGCGCCTCGGTCGCGGTCTCGGTGACCTACACGCCGACGGTTGCCGGCAACCAGACCGGCTCGCTCTCGGTGAGCCAGCAACGCCGGGTCGGTCACCGTACCGATCAGCCGGCACACGCCGTGACCGGCGCGTCGCACCTGTCCATCACCCCGAACCCGGTCGCCTTCGGGTCGGTGACGGTCGGCGCAGACCGCGACGCAGACGTTCGACATCACCAACACCGGCAACATCACGCTGACCCTGACGAAGGCGGCGCCACCGGTCGGCGCGTTCAACACGACCACGCCGGTCTCCGAGGGCCAGCAGCTCTCGCCCGGTGACGTCATCCACCAGACGCGTCACGTTCACCCCAGCACGACCGGCGCCCAGTCGGCGGTCTACTCGATCACCGGCGACGACGGCCAGGGCGCCATCGCGGTGCAGCTGACCGGCACCGGCGTGACCGGCACCGGCACCACGCAACATCGCGGCGGGCAAGCCGACGCAGTCCTCCTCCACGCAGGGCGGCTACCCGTCGAGCAACGTGACCGACGCCGATGCCAGCTCCTACTGGGAGAGCGCCAACAACGCGTTCCCGCAGTGGATCCAGGTCGACCTCGGGTCCACCACGAGCGTCGGCAAGGTGACGCTGAAGCTGCCACCGGCGACCGCGTGGGCCACCCGTACCCAGACGCTGTCGGTACAGGGCAGCACCGACGGCACGAACTTCTCCACCGTCGTCGGCTCGGCCGGCTACACCTTCGATCCGTCCACCGGCAACACGGTGAGCATCAGCTTCCCGGCGACCAACGCGCGCTACCTGCCGGCTGAACATCACCGCGAACACCGGCTGGCCGGCCGGGCAGCTCTCCGACTTCGAGGTGTTCGCGACCACGGGCGGCACCGGATCGGCGACGCTCACCGGCCAGCCCGACGTCGATGAGCTTCGCGTCGACGACGGTCGGCGCGAACAGCGCATCGCAGATCCGTCACCGTGTCCAACACCGGCACGGCCGCCGCGAACGTCTCGTCGATCACGGCGACCGGCGACTTCACGCTCGGCCAACACCTGTGGCGCGACTATCGCGGCCGGTGCGAACTGCACCGTCACGGTGACGTTCCACCCGCACGGCGACCGGTACCCGCACCGGTACGCTCACCGTCACCAGCAACGCCACCAACGGCCCGACTGACGGTCGCCGCTGTCCGGCACCGGGACCCCGGCCGGTTCGGCGACGCTGACCGCCAACCCGACCACGTTGACGTTCGGCTGCGACCACGGTCGGCACAGCGGGCGCGGCGCAGACGGTGACGGTCGCCAACACCGGCAACGCCACGGCCACGGTCTCGGCGGTAGCGATAACCGGCGACTACACGCAGACCAACAACTGCGGCACGCTCGCGCGCCGGCGCGACCTGTACGGTCAGCGTCACGTTCCACCCCACGGCGACCGGCACCCGCACCGGCACGTTGACGGTCACCAGCAACGCCTCGAACCCGTCGCTGATGGTGGCGCTCTCCGGTACCGGCGTGCCGGCCAGCAACGCAACCTGGCGCTGAACAAGGCAACCAGCGAGTCGTCACACACCCAGACTACCCATCGGGCAACGCGGCCGACGGCGACGCAGAACACCTACTGGGAGAGCAACAACAATGCGTTCCCGCAGTGGGTCCAGGTCGACCTCGGTAGCGCGCAGAGCGTGAGCCGGGTCGTCCTGAAGCTGCCACCGGCCACTGCCTGGGCCACCCGTACCGAGACGATCGCGCTGACCGGCAGCCTCGACGGGACAACGTTCACCACACTGGTGGCGACCGCCACGTACACGTTCGACCCGGCGACCGGGAACACCGTGACCATCACGTTCCCGGCCGCGAGTGCGCGCTACCTGCGGGTGACCATCACCGGGAACACCGGCTGGCCGGCCGGGCAGCTCTCCGAGTTCGAGGCGTACGCGTCGTAGCGTGCGCCCCACCCGGAGCGGTCAGCTGACGCGCCGGGTGGGGCGGCCACCACGGGCGGCGGAGACCAGTACCTCGTCGATGGTCGGGGTACCGGGCATGGTCGCCGCGAGCCGGTCCAGTGCCCGGTTCACGTGCTCGCGTACCGGGTGCAGGTCACTGTCCTTCTCGACCTCCAGCCGCAGGGAAACCTCGGGGTGCTCGGGCTTGCCGGTGATGCGTACGTGCGCACCCTTGATGTACGGGTCGGACTGCAGATCCTGGCGCATGGCGCGGGCCAGTACCGAGGTGTCCACCCGGGTACGCCCGCCGGCACCCGGTGCGCCGGTGGGGGTACGCAGGCTGGTGTCCGGCAGGCTGGGCCGGGCGTGTACCCGTAACTCGGCCCGCAGCAGCCAGAAGCCAAGGAACGCAAGGATTACGCCAACCGCGATGCTGAGGATCGGTGCCCAGACGCCCCACCGGTGCCAGGTCGCCCCGGCGTCCGTGGTGAACAGCAGCCGGTGCTGATCCACGCCGGGCAGCCAGCCCTGGCTCGCCAGGATGCCGGCGGCTCCGGCGAGTACCAGCACCCCGCCGATGACGCTCCACAGCACCCGGTTCGCGGTGTTCACACGACCCTCCGGGAGTGCCGCAGGGACACCGAGACAGGTACCTCCGCCGGTACCGAGAGCTTCGCCATCTCCCGGCGTACCGCCGACTCCACCGCGTCGACCATCTCCTCGCCGGCGGCCGCGTCCCCGGTGACGGAGAGTTCCCAGTCCGCGGGTCTGCCGTGCGCGTGCGCCTTCACGTCGTGTACCCCCCACACCGCCTGCGCCGCCGCGGCCGTCCGCCGCTCGACCGAACGCCGCTGCAGCCACCACCGCGCCCGGCTCTCGGAGTGCGGGTCGGCGCCGTCGAGCGTGCGCAGCCGCGTCGGGGTGAGCCGGCGCGCCTGCGCGATCAGTACGGCGATCCCGGCCACCAGCGCCACGATCGCCACCGCGAGTACCCTACGGTCGGCCAGCTCGGTGCTGGACAGGTTGTCCCGCCACGACTCCAGCGGCAGCAGCCAAGGTGGCCGGCCGGCCAGGAACAGCACGGTCTGGGCGATGACGAAGGCGCCGACCGCGATCAACACCACGGCCAGGACGATGCCGGCGAGCCGGTTGACGACGCGCATGCATCAGCTCCGGGTACGCCGGTCGACCGCCGCCGCGACGATGTCGTCCACCACGACGGTGACCGGCTTCGGCTCACCCGCCGCGGCGAGCACCATGGCGACGGCGGCGGCCACCTGATCGGTGATGGGCGGCAACGGTACCCGGTCGGCGACGATGTGTACCTCAGCCCGCTCCTCGCCCAGCCGCAGCCCGACCACTTTGCCGCCCGCGTACTGGGTGGAGACCTCGACCGGGGCGCCCGGACTCAGCCGCGCAACTCCCGGTACGCCCAGTGCCGCGTCGGCTGCTGCGTGCGCCAGATCCTCGCGCCGCACCGCTCACTGCACCCGTGGCTGCTGGGCCGGCTGCTCCGACTCGACCTGGATGTCGTCGACCTGGATGTTGACCTCGACCACCTTCAGGCCGGTCATCCCCTCGACCTGGCCGACCACGTTACGGCGTACCGCGTCGCTGATGTCCACAATGCTCTGCCCGTACCAGGTCACGATGTCGAGGTCGATCGCCGCCTCTTTCTCGCCCACCTGGACCGAGACGCCCTGCATCGCGCTGGCCGCCTCACTGCCCGGGATGATCGACTTGAGCTGCCCCATCCGGCGGGCCATTCCGGTACCCATCGAGTACACGCCGGGGATGTCCCGCGCGGCCAGGCCGGCAATCTTGGCGACCACGCCGTCCGCGATGCGCGTGGTACCCGCGTCGGTGACCAGGGCGACGGACGCCCCGGTGGGTTGCGGTGCCATCCGGTCGGGTGCGCGGGTCGGTGCTTCTTTGAGCGCGGTACCGGGGCGCCCGCCCGCTGCCGCGTCGGGCATCGAGGACGGCTTCGGGGTACTGGTCTCGTTCTCCATGGTGCAAACCTCCGCTTGGCTTTCCTTGGTGCGCGATTTCCTTGGTGCGCGGATTTCCTTGGTGGGCGATTTCCTTGGTGGGCAAGGCTTTCACCGGCCTGCTGCGCTTTCACCGGCGTACTGCGCTTCCGCGGGCTTACTGCGCTTCCGCGGGCTTACTGCTTCGTCGGTCGATGACCGGCGGCGGGGCGCCGTGGTCAGCGCCGCTCGCCGGAGAACCGGGCCCGCAGATCGCTGGTGTTCCAGCGACCGTCGAGCAGTCCGACGGCGCCCCAGCCGATGAGCCCGGCCACGACCGCGGCGACCATCACCAGAAAGCCGGCAACCGCCCACAGCGCCGCGACCGCGAACCCCACGGCGAAGCCGAACTGTGCACGACTCATCGCTACCCCCAGTCCTCGCACCGCCCGTTCACACCCATCGGCGAACTCCAACGGGTTCGGGCCGGGTCGCGCCTGCGCGGGCGGCCGGTCGGCCGGGGCGGCGGTGTACTGGGTTCACGCTACGGCGCACCGGGTGCGGCGCGTGGACAAATGCCGTACGGCAGCTGGAACCGTTGGTGGGCAAAGAATTCCGGGTGTGGCTGCTGGGACTGCTGGGGTGGTTGACGCCGGTACCGGCGAAGGTTGGCCGGCGTTGGCTGTTTGGCCGGCGATCAGGCGGGCATGGGGTTCGGTAACGGCAATGGCTGCCGAATCGTCCGGAGGTGGGGACCGTGTCGTCCGAAGACAAGGCAAGCAACAAGGCCGAGGAGCTCAAGGGCCAGGCCAAGGAGTGGGTCGGGGAGAAGACCGGCAACGAGGACCTGCAGGCCGAGGGCGTCGGCGACCAGTCCGACGCCAACGTCAAGCAGGCGGGGGAGCACGTCAAGGACGCGCTGCACGACGCGAAAGACGCCGTGACCGGCCGCGACTAGATCATCCTGGTACCGGCAGGGCCCGCGTCATCACGACGCGGGCCCTGCCGCATCCGCTGCCGCGACCCACCCCGACGGGGGCCCTGCCGCATCCGCTCCCGCAGCCTGCCGCGACGGGGGCTCCGCCGAGGACAGGGCCACCCGAGGACAGGGCCACCCGAGGATAGGGCCACCCGAGGACAGGGTCAGGCGGGGACAGGGCCAACCGGCACAGGGTCAGGCGAACGGGGAGCGGCCGACTCCGAGCAGGTCCACCGCCTCGCCCTGGTCGACCGGGGACACATCGCTGATCAGCGCCTCCGCGTGGCCACCCGAGCCCAGCCGCAGCTGTACGGACTGGCCGACGTGGTCGCGGACGGTGTCCGGCGGGGTGACGACCATCGTGCCCAGCCACTGCACGCTCTCCACCCGGTCGTCGTCCCAGGCCAGGTCATGCAGGCTGACCTCGGCCTCGAACGGCGTACCGTCGGCCAGCGCCACCAGTACCGGGCCGTCGTAGGATCCCATCCGCCCAGCATGCCTGGCCCGGCCGGTACCGGCAGCGCGAGCGGCGCGTACGTGGGCTACATCGCACCTGTGGTGGCGTACCGCCGAAATCCGGTTGCCGCCAGTGGGGCGCTCCGGGAACCTGGTGTCCATGACGTACTGACGGACAGCCTCGCAATCCACGGCCCAGCGCGCCGATCCGCGCCACGCTGAAGTGCCGTCCGTCCAGATCCCCTCCGCGAACAGCGAAGAGAGCGTCGTGCCGCAAAAACCCTCCGGGCAGGAGTTGCTGCCCCCATCCAACCCAGCCAACGGTTCGGCCACCGTCACGGTGTTCGCCTCCCCGACGAGCTGGATCGAGTCCGACGCGGTCGCGCAGTGCCACCAGGTCGCCGCGCTCGACGGCATGATCCACGTCGCGGCGCATGCCGGACCTGCACCCGGGCAAGGGCGCCCCGATCGGCGCCGCCATGGCGTCGACGGTGCTGTACCCGTTCCTGGTGGGCTCCGACATCGGCTGCGGCATCGCCGTGTTCCCGATCAAGCTCAAGCGCGCCGGTACCCGAGAAGCTTGCCGCCCGGTTCCCCGACCTCGACCGACCGCTGGATCCCGACCGGGACGCCGACGACCCGGCCTGGGCTGTCGCTGGCGGGTGACATTCCCGCCGGTCACCTCGAGGGCCTCGGGACGGTCGGCCGGGGCAACCACTTCGTCGAGCTGGCGCGGATCGAGACCGTCTTCGAGCCGGGGCACGCGAGCCGTCTCGGGCTCGCCGCCGGCGACCTGGTACTCATCGTCCACAGCGGCTCCCGGGGCCTGGGCGAGCGGATCCTGCGGGCGCACACCGAGGTCCACGGCGCCGGCCCGGCCGCTGATCCCGCCGCCTACCTGGCGGTGCACGACGAGGCCGTGCGCTGGGGATCGCTCAACCGGCGGCTGCTGGCCGCCCGGGTCGCCATCGCGCTGGGGGCCGAGCCGACCGAGCCGATCGTCGACCAGTGCCACAACCTGGTCGAGGTCCGCGACGGGGTGTACCTGCACCGCAAGGGCGCGGCGCCGGGTGACGGCCGCGACGTGCTCGATCGCCGGTACCCGCGGCACCCCGCTCCTACCTTGTGGCCGCGCACGCCGGGCCGGAGGCCAACCACTCCGTGGCGCACGGCGCGGGCCGCAAGATGTCCCGTGCCGACGCCCTGCGCCGGGGCCGCGCCAAGCACACGGTCGAGGAGCTGCGCCGTACGCCGGTGGGGTCGCTGGTGGTGTGCGGCGACCGGCAGCTGCTCTTCGAGGAGGCGCCCACCGCGTACAAGCGCATCGAGCAGGTGATCGCCGACCTCGTCGACCACGGCCTGGCCACGCCGGTGGCCACCACGGTCCCGCTGGTCACCTACAAGACGGCCGACCTCGGTACCGACACCGCAGCGGGACCCGCCGAGACCGCCGGCGTGAGCGGAGTCGCCGGTGAGCACCCACCTGCTGCTGTCAGCCGGGCGTGGCCCGCAGGAGTGTGCCTGGGCGCTGGCCCAGCTGCTGCAGCCGTCTGGAGGCCGACGCCGGCCGGCAGGGCCTGCGGACCCAGCGGGTACAGACCGTCCCCGGTGACCGGCCCGGCACGTACCGGTCGGTGCTTGTGCAGATCTCCGGCACCGGCGCCGAGGCGTTCGCCGCGACGTGGACGGGAACCCTGTGCTGGCAGGCGCCCAGCCCCTATCGCACCAAGGCGCGGCCGGAAGAACTGGTACGTCATCGCCCAAGCCGTGCCAGGTCGAGCCGGCCCACTCGACATTCGCCGAGGCGGACGTCGACATCGTCGCCTGCCGCACCGGCGGACCCGGCGGTCAACACCGGAACAAGGCCAGCACGGCGGTACGGGCCACCCACCGGCCCTCGGGCATCGTCGTCGTGGTCGACACCGAACGGCAGTTCAGCCTCAACCGCCGCATCGCCGTGCGAGCTGCTGCGACACCGCATCGAGCAGGGCGACGAGGCGGCCGGCCAGGCTGCCATCACCGCCCGCTGGCGCATCCACGACGAGCTGGTACGCGGCAACCCGACCCGTACCGAGCGGCCGGAGACGCCCGGACCGGGCCATCCGCAGCCGAATCGTTGACACCTGTTAACGGCGGCGGACCTTGCCCGAGCCACAGATCTTCGTAACATTGATCTATGTCTATTACTGTACGGCGGCGGGCCACGATCTGGTCCGCCGCCCTGCTCATTGCCGTGACCGGGCCGGCGCTGTTCGGACAGGTGGCCGCCACCGCGGCTACCACGGAACGGGGCACTGTCGCCCCGGCCGCCACCGTCGTGCACCGGGTGCTCTTCGACAACACCAAGGCGGAGACCGCCGGCAACGCCGACTGGATCATCAGCACCAGCATGCCGGATCCGCTGGCGCAGAACGCCGAATCCGACCGGCGAGACGTCCTGGACCGGCGCGCTCTCGGCCTGGGGCGTGGCCCTGCAACGGACCGGGCAGTACAGCCTCAAGACGCTGCCGTCGGGCAACACGATCACCTACGGCGGTACCGGCGCGCTCGACCTGAAGAACTTCGACGAGTTCGTGCATCCCCGAGCCCAACATGCCAGTTCAGCACCGCCGAGAAGACCGCGATCATGAAGTTCGTGCAGAACGGCGGCGGCCTGTTCCTGATCGTCGACCACACCGGCAGCGACCGGAACAACGACGGCTGGGACTCCGTCCGCGATCGCCAACGACCTGATGACCAACAACAGCGTCGACGCCACCGACCCGTTCGGGTTCAGCGATCGACGTCGGTCGACGTGAGCTCCAACAACCCGAGTTGCCGATCACGGACAGCTCACGAACCCGGTACTCAACGGCACGTTCGGGCACGTCACCGGCAGCATCGTGCGCGACGGCAGCACCCAGACCCTGCACCCGGCGGACAACCCGGCCGTCAAGGGGCTGGTCTACCTGACCACGGCCACCCGTGGCGGTACGACCGGCGCGTCCTTCACCACCAGTACGTTCGGCACCGGCCGGGTGGCGATCTGGGGCGACAGCTCGCCGATCGACGACGGCACCGGCCAGTCCGGCAACACGCTCTACAACGGCTGGAACGACCCGGCCGGTACCGACGCGGCGCTCGCCCTCAACGCCACCGCCTGGCTGGCCGGCGCCGGCACGTACCGGCGTGGCGGAGGCGGCGGCGGAACCGGCTGCACCGCCAGCCAACTGCTCGGCAACGCCGGGCTTCGAGACCGGTACGGCCGCCCGTGGACGCGCCAGCACCAAGGTGATCGCCAACTCCACCAAGGAGCCGGCGCACGACCGGCTCGTGGGACGCCTGGCTGGACGGCTACGGCACCGCCACCACCGACACGCTCAGCCAGACCGTCACCATCCCGGCCGGCTGCACGACCGCGACGCCTCACCTACTGGCTGCACGTCGACACCGCCGAGACCACGACCACGACGAAGTACGACACGCTCACCGTGGCCGTGTCGGGCAGTACGGTCGCCAGCTACTCCAACCTCAACGCCGCCACCGGGTACCAGCAACGCACGGTGAACCTGGCCGGCTGGATCGGGCAGAGCGTGACGGTGACCTTCACCGGCGTCGAGGATGCCAGCTACCAGACCTCCTTCGTCGTCGACGACACCGCGCTGTCGGTAGGCTGAGGGGCGCGCTTCCGGGCGCCGACCACTACTCGGTCGGCGCCCGTCGCGCGCGCTGAAAGCCTGCCCGGCCACCCGCCGACCGGGTGTGTAAACCGGTGGCCGGGCGGGTAACTGTGCGGAGATGGCGACGAACCAGGAGACGTTGATCGCCGGCCGGTACCGCATCCTCGGGCGGGCCGGCCAGGGCGGCATGGGTCGGGTATGGCACGCCCGGGACGAGGTACTCGGCCGGGATGTCGCGCTCAAGGAGCTGGTACCCCCGCCCGGTCTCAGCGACGACGAGCAGCAGGCGATGCGGACCCGGTCGATGCGCGAGGCCCGCGCCCTGGCCCGCGTCAATCACCCCAATGCGGTCAAGATCTTCGACGTGGTACGCCCGGACGACGGCGACCCGTGGATCGTCATGGAGTACGTCACCGGCCGCTCCCTGCAGCAGGTACTCGACGCCGAGGGACCGCTGCCGGTGCCCACCGTGGCCCGCATCGGGCTCGGCGTACTGGCCGCGCTCGCCGCCGGGCACCGGGCGGGCGTGGTGCACCGCGATGTCAAGCCGGGCAACGTACTGCTCGCCGACGACGGCCGGGTGGTACTCACCGACTTCGGGCTGGCCACCGTCCCCGGCGACCCGCACGTCACCCAGACCGGGCAGCAGATGTTCGGCTCACCGGCGTTCATGGCACCCGAGCGGGCGGTGGACGGTACCGCCGGCAACGCCTCCGACCTGTGGTCGCTGGGCGCCACCCTGTACTCCGCCGTGGAGGGGCACCCGCCGTACCCGCGCCCGACCGCGATCGCCACCCTCACCGCGCTCGCCTCCGAGCCGGTACCCACCCCCAAGCACGCGGGCGCGCTGAAGAACGTACTGGCCGGCCTGCTGCGCAAGGATCCGGCGAAGCGGCTGACCGCAATTGACGCGGAACGGTTGCTGCGTAAGGCATCCGGCCGCTCGTCCGCCGGCTCGCCGAACGGTACGGCGCTGTGGGTCAACTCCGGCGAGCACGAGCAGGTTCCGCCGGCCGTCTCGCGCACCGCCATCCAGCCGGCCGTGTCCGGGATGGCCGCGGCCGGACCGGCCGTTGCGGGGGCGGCTGTGCTTCCGGGGGCGCAGCCGAGCCCGGTCTCCGGCACTCCTCCGGCGCAGCGGCCGAGCCCGGACGCGGCTATCGCCGCAGCACCTCTGGCGCAGCAGCCGACCCGGGTCCCTGGCACGCCGCCTGCGGAACAGAGCCAGCCCCCGGGTACGCGATCTGCGCAGCAGCCGAGCCAGCCCCCGGGCACGCCGCCTGCGCAGCAGGCAAGCCCAGCCCCGGGCACACCGCCTGGGCAGCGGAGCCCAGCCCCGGGCATTCCGCCAGCGCAGCAGCCGAACCCGGCCCCGGGCGCGCCGGCTGCGCAGCAGTCGAACCGGGCCTCGGGCGCGCCGCCGGCGCGGCAGTCGGGCGCGGCCGCGGTCGTGGTTCCGGCGCAGCGGTCCAAGCCGGCGCCGACTGTGGCGAAGGCGCCCGTGCCGTCCCCGACTTCGCTCCCGGCAGCCGGTGGTGCTCCGGTGCGGCCGGCGATGCGGCGGCGCGGCGCTGTTCTGGCCGTCGCCGGTGCGTCCGTGGTGGCCCTACTCCTGTTGGTGGCGCTGCTGATCCACGGCACCGGCGGCCCGTCGGCCGGCCCGGCCAAGGCCTCCGCGCCGGCATCCGCCGCGATGCACTCCGCCGCGGCAACGCCCAGCGCGACGGCGTCGTCGGCGAGTCCCAGTCCGAGTCCGGCCCCGAGCACCACCCCCAGCGGCTTCACCCTGCCGGCCGGCTGGTCGATGCGGGACGACGGTACCGGCTTCCATGTCCCGGTACCGGACGGCTGGACGGCCGGGCACGACTCCGACGGCCGGGCGCTGTGGCGCTCACCGGATCACGCGCGCCTGCTGCTCATCGACCAGAGCCGGCAACCCAAGCCGGATCCGTTGCAGGACTGGCAGAACAACGAGAACGCCCGGAAGAGCGGGTACCAGAACTACCACCGCGTGCGCCTCGAGTCGGTCGACTACTGGGACAAGGCGGCCGACTGGGAGTTCACGTACACCCTGAGCGGTACCGCCACGCACGTTCTCAACCGCGGCTTCATCACGGCGCCCGACCAGGCGTACTCCATCTACTTCAGCACCCCGGACGCGCAGTGGGCGGACGCGCAGCCGCAACTGCAGACCATCCTCGCCGGCTTCCAACCGGCCCGCAGCGGGCCGTTGGGCGGCTGACCGTCGCGGTCAGCCGAGGGTCAGGTGCTCCGGGCTGAGCGCGCTCGAGGAAGTCCTTCGGGTCGAAGCGCGCGCCGACGGAGGCGACGCCCGCCGCATCGCCCGTCCCGGCGAGGATCCGCACGGCCGCCTCGACGACCATGGGCGCCGTCACCGCGTAGATGTCCTGGCCGCTGGCGACCGCGCGGCGCTCCAGATCAGCCGACCGGGCGACCACCTCGACCAGGAAGGTCTGCGCCGAGCGGCCGTCGGCGTCGACCGCGACCGGGCCGGACGGGTCGGCGTCGTGCAGATCCTCGAGGGCGTTGGTCGACATGTACGTGGCGATCTCGGGGGTCTCCAGGTGCGTCGGGAGGACGGCGAGGTCGGCGATGGTGAACTCGCCGACGACCGACCGGGTACCGACGGGTGCCGGGAAGCTCCACTCGGTGCGGGGCGAGTCGCCGGTGCGGTACCGCAGCGCGTGGTCGGTGTAGACGAGCCGCCGGCCGTCGCGGCGCTGCGCCGGAGACGAGCCCGGTCGCCCGGGTACCGGCGGTGGGGCGCCAACTGCTGAGGGCGTACGCGACGGTGAGCTGGTCGGCGGCCGGCCAGTCGCCCATCGCCGCCGTGGCCAGCAGGTCGGCGAGGCCGCCGTAGAACGCGACCGCCGGCACGATCGGGACGGCCGCGCCGGCGTAGTTGGCGAACGTGTCCGCGACCACTTCGAGTTCGGCGGTGACGTCGAGGTACGGGATGCCGGCGCGGATCGCCGCCTCGATGGTGGAAGCGGCGGTGGCCGCGAACGGGCCGGCACAGTTGATCACCGCGTCGGCGTCCCGGAACGCCGCGTCCAGGTCGGTGCCGCGTCCGCACGGGATCGGTGTCATGCCGCGCCGCCGCAGCTCGGCTACGACGAAACTGCCCGTGTGGCCGCTGGCGCCCAGTACCGCTACTCGCTTGTTCATGATCCAAGTCTGGTCCACGAGGCAGGGTAGGGCCAGTGTCCGTAACGACGTTCCCCGTACAGTTCCGGACATGACCTCCGTCGCTCTGGCCGTCGCGGACGGTACCCCGCTGTTCGAACTCGCCGCCGCGTGCGAGGTCTTCGGCGTCGACCGGGGGCTGGCCGACCCCTGGTACGACTTCACCATCTGCGGACCGGACGGCGCCGAGGTCGGTGGCTGGCTCACCGCCGGCATCCGATACGGCCTGGACGCGCTGGCCGACGCGCACACGGTGATCATCCCGTCCTGCCGCGATGTAGCCGAGCCGCCGCTGCCGGCGCTGGTCGAGGCCGTCCGCGCGGCCCATGCGGCCGGCGCCCGGGTGGCCTCGCTGTGTACCGGCGCGTTCGTACTCGCCGAGGCGGGACTGCTCGACGGCCGGCGGGCGACCACGCACTGGGCGCACACGGCGCTGCTGCGCGAACGGTACCCGGCGGTGGAGGTCGACCCCGACGTGCTCTACATCGACGACGGCGACGTGCTGACCTCGGCCGGCAAGGCGGCCGGCATGGACCTGTGCCTGCACCTGGTACGCGTCGACCACGGAACCGCGGTGGCCAACGCGCTCGCGCGCACCCTGGTGGTACCCCCGCACCGGCCGGGTGGTCAGGCCCAGTACATCCCGGCCGCCGTCGGGCACGGCCCGAACCACGTGCTCGCCGAGCTGCTGCCGTGGGTACTGGAGCGGGTCGAGCATCCGTTGAGCGTCCGTGACCTGGCGCGCCGGGCCGGGATGAGCTCCCGCAACCTCGCCCGGCACTTCAACGCGGTCACCGGGGTGAGCCCGCTGCGCTGGCTGCTGACCCAGCGGGTACGGCGCGCGCAGGAGCTGCTGGAGACCTCGGACCTGAGCATCGAACAGATCGCCGTCACGGACGGGCATGGGTACCGCGACAACGCTGCGCCGGCACTTCAACCAGCAGCTCGGCGTACCGCCGGAGACCTACCGCCGCACCTTCCGCCCATGAGTCGTCGGCACAGGTGTGAGTCGGCTGGTGGCATCGCGGGTGTCAGCCGCAGCGCTTCTTGATGAACGCGTCGCGCGGCACGAGCCTGGAACTCTTGTAGCCAGTCGTGGCCAGAACCTGGCCGGCCCCGATCCTGAGTAGGTCGGCCGTGGTGAAGTTGACCGTGGGTGCCCGCGCGCCTTCAGGGCCGGGCGCCGACGAGTCGAGGACGTAGTGGTGCCCGGGATCGATCGACATCAGCGGCCTGACGTCCGACATGTCCATGCGGGTGTTGGCGGTGTCCGCTTCCGGGGACGTGATCTCCCAGCCGGGTCGAACCGTGCCGAGCAGCTCCACGTCAACGTCCCGTACCTGGTCCGGCAGTGTGACCCTGACCGACCACAGATGTAGGTCATCATCACTGGTGTCGTCGTTCAGGTACAGCTCGACGTGCACCGTTGGGCGCCCGCAGACGGCCACGACTGCCGACGGCCGGCCATCGACCATGGCCAGGGCCGCGTACTGCACCGGATCAGGACCGAGGTAGCAGGCGCTCAGCGACATCAAGGGCAAGAACAGCGCAACCACAACGGCGAGCGAACGCCTCATAGTGGAATCGTCGGGGGCTGCCGTTACGCGCCGATCACGCTACGGCGGCAGAACGCCGGTGGACATCGCCGCCTTGGATCAGCGGGCGGTGGTGATGGTGGTGAGCCGGGTGAGCGCGTCGCGCATGTGCTGTGCCAGGTCGGTTTGGTCCGGCCCGCTGACCCAACGTTCGAAGGCGACCCGGAGTACGACGATCCCGCTCTCGGCGGCCAAGCTCGCGTCCGGATCGGGTATGCCACGTCGGCGCAGGCCAGCGGCGAGGGCGGCGCCGAGTGACGCCATCTTGATCAGTTCGCGCTCGCGCAGTACCGCGTTGGCGTTGATGACGGACTGGCGCTGCCGGGAGAACTCGGGGTGCCGCCCAAGCACGGTGGCCGCGGCGTCGAGTGCGGCCGATACGGCCTGCATGGGGGAGGCGGACTTCGGGGCCGCCTCGAGGGCGCGTACCAGCTGCTCCTCCAGCTCTGCCGAGCCGGCGAAGAGTACCTCCCGCTTGTCCGCGAAGTACCGGAAGAAGGTCCTCGCCGTGAGCCCGGCCCGCTTCGCGATCTCGGCGACGGTGGTCTGGTCGAAGCCACGCTCGACGTAGAGCTGCATCGCTGCCTCGCGGAGCCGCCCGCTCGCGTCGCCTTCCCACCGCACCACGGGCATGAGTCTAGTCATGTCACTTGATGACATCACCTGCTAGTGTGATGTCATCAAGTGACATCACCGGCCTCTCGTCCAGGGGCCAACCCCGTGGAGGTTCTCATGCGTATCTTCGTCACCGGCGCGTCCGGGTGGATCGGCTCCGCCGTCGTCCCCGAGCTGCTCAACTCCGGCCATCAGGTGGTCGGGCTGGCCCGCTCGGACAGCGCCGCCGCGGCGGTCGACGCGCTGGGCGCCGAGGTACACCGTGGTGAACTGGACGACCTCGACGGGCTGAGCGCGGCGGCCGCCAAGTCGGACGGCGTGGTGCACCTCGGGTACAACCATGACTTCTCCCGGATGGCGGACGCGGCGCAGACCGACCTGGCGGCGATCAACGCGATCGGCACGGCGTTGGAGGGTACCGGCGCGCCGTTCGTGATCGCCTCGGGCGTGCTCGGGCTCGTGGTCGACCGGCCCGCGACCGAGCAGGACGTAGCCGACCCGAGCGGCCACCCGCGGATCGCCAACGCGCACGCGGCACTGTCGTTCGCCGCGCGCGGGGTACGCCCGTCGGCGATCCGGTTCGCGCCCACCGTGCACGGCGCCGGCGATCACGGCTTCATCGCCACGCTCGTCGGCATCGCCCGCGAGAAGGGCGTCTCCGGCTACCTCGGCGACGGGAGCAACCGGTGGCCGGCGGTACACCGGCTGGACGCCGCGAACCTGGTCCGGCTCGCTGTCGACGCCGCGCCGGCCGGTACCAGCTGGCACGCCACTGCCGAGGAGGGGGTACCGACCCGGGCCATCGCCGAGGCGATCGGGCACGGTCTCGAGCTGCCGGTGGTCGCCATCCCCGCCGACCAGGCCGTCGAGCACTTCGGCTGGATGGCGCGCTTCTTCGCGCTGGACTCGGTGGCGTCGAGTACGGCAACGCAGCGCCTGCTCGGCTGGAAGCCGGTACACCCCGGGCTCATCGCCGACCTCGAAGCCGGCTACTACTTCAAGCAGTAGCCGCCCGGCCGGGTGATTTCCGCCGGCGGCCATGCCGGGCGGCCACCGCCCAATGCACCATGAGATCCAGACGGTGCAGGGGAGGGGAGCGGCGGTGACCACGGCTCCGGCCACGGACGAAAAGCTCTCCTCGCGCGCCATCTGGACGATCTTCACCGGCCTGATGCTGGCGATGCTGCTCGCCGCGCTGGATCAGACCATTGTGGCGACCGCGCTGCCGACCATCGTCCGCGATGTCGGTGGTGCGGCGCACCTGTCCTGGGTGGTCACCGCCTACCTGCTCGCCTCGACGGTGACCACGCCGCTGTGGGGCAAGCTCGGCGATCTGTACGGCCGCAAGACGCTCTTCATCATCTGCATCGTCATCTTCCTGATCGGCTCGGCGCTGTCCGGTACCGCCCAGAACATGCTGCAGCTGATCCTGTACCGCGCGGTACAGGGCGTCGGTGGTGGCGGTCTGATGGTGCTGGCCCAGGCGATCATCGGGGATGTGGTCCCACCCCGGGAGCGGGGCAAGTACCAGGGAGCCTTCGGTGCTGTCTTCGGCGTCGCGAGCGTGGCCGGCCCACTGCTGGGCGGCTTCTTCGTCGACAACCTGTCGTGGCGCTGGGTGTTCCTGATCAACCTGCCGATCGGCGTGGTCGCGCTGATCGTCGTGGTGGCGGTCCTACCGAGGACGACGGCTCGGGTCAAGCCGACCATCGACTACCTGGGTATCGCGCTGCTCGCCACGGTGGCCACCTGCATCGTGCTGGTGACCAGCCTCGGCGGGTCGCAGTGGGCGTGGGGTTCGACCGAGGTGATCGGCCTGTCGCTGCTCGCCGCGCTCTGCGTGGTGGGGTTCTGGTGGGTCGAGGCCCGCGCACCGGAGCCGGTCATGCCGCTGCGGCTGTTCGCCAACCGGGTCTTCGCGACCACCTCGGTGGTCGGCTTCGCGGTCGGCTTCGCCATGTTCGGCGCGATCACCTACCTGCCGTTGTACCTGCAGGTGGTGCAGGGCAACAGTCCCACCGTGTCCGGCCTGAAGCTGCTGCCGCTGATGCTCGGCCTGCTGCTCACCTCCATCGGCAGTGGTCAGGTGATCAGCCGGACCGGCCGGTACAAGGTGTTCCCGATTGTTGGGTGTGCCGTTTTCACCGTCGGGCTGTTCCTGTTGTCCCGGATGGACGCGGCGACCAGTGGCCTGGAGTCGAGTGCGTACATGTTCGTGCTGGGCGTCGGGCTGGGCATGGTGATGCAGGTACTCGTGCTGGCGGTACAGAACGCCGTGGATTACCGGGATCTCGGCACAGCCACGAGTGGCGCCACCTTCTTCCGGTCGATCGGCAGCTCGGTCGGGGTGGCCGTCTTCGGTACGGTCTTCAACTCGCAGCTGACCCACCACTTGTCGGTCGGGATTCCGGCCGGCGCGGTCGGGGCGTGTGCGCCGCAGTCCCTCTCCGGCGCCACGGCCGCCCTCAACGCGTGCCCGGCCGCGGTGCGGGACTGGTACATCGGCGCGTACGTCCACTCGATCCACACGATCTTCTTCGCCGCGGTACCGGTGGGGCTGCTGGCTTTTGCCCTTGCCTGGCTCATTCCCGAGGTCCGGCTGCGCACGGCGGCGGACCGCCCGGAGATCGGCGAGGTGTTCGCCCTGCCGAACAGCCGGACCTCGCTGGAGGAGCTGCGGGTCCTGGTCTGGCGGTCGATCGGCCGGGAGAACCGGCTGCGCGCCTACGGGGAGCTCGGCCGCGCGATGGGCTCGGATCTGACGCCCGGACAGCTGTGGATGCTCAGCCGGGTCGCGGCCGACGGCACGCGCACGGTCCCGGCGATGGCGCAGACCTCGGGTACCCCCGTCGACACTGTCGAGCGGGTTGCCGGCCAACTGCGGGACCGGGGGCTGGCGGAGGTCGCCGGCGGGACGGTCACCGTGACCCCGGCCGGTCGCACGACCGCGCAGACGCTGCTGGCCACCGAGCGGGCGACGCTGCACCGGCTCATCGACGAGTGGCCGGGATCGGCGGAGCCGGATGTCGAAGCGCTCCTGGACGACATCGTCGCCCGCCTCTCCCGCGACGAGCGCAAGTTCCCCGTCGCGGCGTCCTGAACACGACTCAACCGAAGTTGGCGCACGGATAGAATTCGGTCGTTGAACTGTCCTGTGCGGGAGGTCCCGATGTTCGGTAACGACTGGCAGCCGGCGACGGGGACCGTCGTCGACACCCACGTCACCTGGTCCAGTAACGGCGGTAACTACTCGCTGTCGGAGTACATCGTGGACGTACGGACCGCCGACGGCCGGGTGTTCCGGGCGCGGGTACCGCAGCCGAACAACTCCGTCCACTTCGAGGCGCCGCAGCCCGGCGATGTCGTCGGGGTCGAGGTGAACACCAAGGATCAGCGGGTGCGCTTCGACAAGTCCGATCCCAAGCTCCGGCACAAGTCTGGTCGGCAGCCGACGGACAGCGGCTTCGAGGAGTTGCTGAACCAGCCACCGGGTACCCAGCCCGCGTCCGCTGCTACGTCGTACTACCAACTGCCCGATCCGCAGGAGCGGGCCGAGCGGGCGGCTCGGTGGGCGGAGACCGGTGCGACGATCGCGGCGGCGAACGAGCTCATCCAGCAGCGGCTCGCGGAGAAGCGCCGGGAACGCGGCGAGGAGTGAGCCGTCTTTGTCTTGCCAGTTATGAACTGTACGGGGCGTCCGTGTGGGACTGCTCCTTCAGGATCGTGCCGTCGGCGGCGTAGACGGCGGTGCGGCGGATGGTGACCGTGGCCGGATCGGCGCCGTCCGCGCGGGTCAGGTAGACCAGCGTCAGCTTCTTGTCGGCCACCGCGACGGACTCGATCGGGTCGCGGTCGTCCAGGGCGAAGTGCACGACGCAGAGTACGTGGCCCTTGGATGTGCTGCACAGCATGACATTCCAGGTACGCCCGGTGGTACCGGTGATGCTGTTCATGATCGTGCCGACCGTCACGTTGCCGATCTCGCCGCCGAGGTCGCCGGTGGTACACGGCTGCTGCACGGCCAGTACCAGGCCGCCGTCGCCCGAGTAGCCGCCGTCGACCAGCGCCGCCCCGGCGTCACCGAACGAGTAGTACGGGTCGATCAGGCCGCGTACCGCCGCGTTCTTGATTTCGGCGCAGGTTGGCGCGGCGGCCGCGGGCGTCGCGCTGCTGGCTGCCGGGCCCGGCTGGGCGGAGGTGGCCGGCGCGCCGGAAGGCTTGGCAGCGGGGGATTTCGAGCAGCCGGCGACCAGTCCGGTCAGGGCGACCGCCGCGATCAACAGAGCGGGGGTACGGCGTGGGTACGGCATGCTGGCGGTCCCTACTAACGGCGGTCGATGGACCCCGCACAGTAGTTCGGAGGCGCCCCGGCGTCGTGTTCGAGTCGTGAGCGCGACAGTGCGCCTCGGCCGTCAGGGTGTGGCGGGCCGCCAATGGAGCTGGTCGCCGCCGGCCACCAGCATGCCGGCCGCGCCGGCGAGTGCGGTGGTACCCGCCGGTGCGGTGGCGAGTGGGGTCCACAGGGCGGGGCCGGGTAGCGGGCGGCGCCACTGGACCGTTCCGTCCTCGGTGACCGCGAACAGCAGGCTGCTCAGGCCGGTGAGCGCGACCACGCCCGGTGCTTCGTCCACCACCGTCCACTTCGGACAGCCGTCCCCGAGTGCCGCTGTTGGTGCGTGCCACAGCTCGCCGGCCGTGGTGGCCGCGTACAGGCCGCCGTCGAGGCAGGCGAGGCCGACCACGCCGGCTGGTACGCCGTGGGCGATGGTCCGCCAGGGGGACTTGTCCAGCACCGGATCCCGGTAGACGAGGTCGCCGTCGACGGTCACCCCGCAGAGCCCGAGCGGGACCCCCGGTACCGCCTCCCGGGGCACGGTGAGCGCCCGCATCGGCGGCGCCTCGTCGATCGCCTGCCAGGTGAGGTTCTGGCCGCACAGTTCGCGGGCGCGCAGGATTCCGTCGTCCCCGGCCGTGAAGAGGATCCCGTCGCACGCCGCGAGCGCGGCACCCGGTTGGCCGGAACCGATTGTCTCCCAGCGGGTCTGGGCCGGTTCGAGGAGCCGGTCGAGAATATTGCGGGTGATCCGGTCGACCACCGGATCGGCGAGGGCGGCGCCCCAGTTGACGGTGGCCGCGTTGACGACGGTACCCCGGCCCAGCGGGAAGGTACCCATGGTGGCGTACCCGCCCTGCCCGTACGAGCGCCAGTGACGCAGATCCGCGGTGGCGAGGATGACGAACGAGCGGGCGGTACCGTCACGGCCGGTGGCTCGGGGTACCCCGTCGATCTCCTCGAACTCGGCGGCATCCGTCTCGTAGCCGAGCGCGCCCTTGGCGAAGCTGTCCCCGTCGGCGAGCCCGGTCCCGTCGAAGACCCAGTGGTCGGCGAAGCGTACCCGGTAGCTCTCCTCGCGCATCCGCCCCATGTTGGTACCCCAGGTACCCGCGCCCCGGCCGTAACTGACGCCGGTGAAGCTGTTCTCCGGGCGGTGCACCGGGGCGCTGGACCATTCGACGGTGGCGTGCGCCGGATCGCTGGCAGCCAACGGATCGCGGACCGCGTCGCGGTAGCAGGTCATGGTGCGCCGGTCGGTGCCGAGCCGGATCTGCCACCAGGACGTGTTGGCGGCGAGGATGGCGAGGTTGCCGCCAGCCGTCACGAACCGTTCGACGGCGTCGCGCATCTGCGCCGACCAGTACTCGTCGTGCCCGTTGACGATCAGCAGCCGGTACCCGTCCAGAAGCCCGTCGCCGCTCTTTTCGTCAAGGCTGTGTAGGTCGACGTTGGAGCAGTAGTCGACGGGGTATCCGGCGGTGGGCAGCCAGCGGATCAGGCCGTGCTCCCAGCGCTCCGGTGGTGGGCCGCCACCCGGCCGGTCGAAGCTGACCCGGTCGGCGCGGGTCGGCTCCTCCGCGTAGTAGAGCCCCTCGCCGGGTACGCCGGAGCGGTTGTACGCCTGCCAGGTGAGGAACGGTACGGACAGCAGCGCGCCGCTGCGCGGTGTCGGCGCGCGTACCACGAAATGCACGTCGGCGTCCGGGCTGTCCGGCTCGTCGGCGCCCCGGCTGGAGAAGGCCGCCCGGTAGAGGGAGCTCCGCCAGCCGGCCGGGATCGCGAGTGTCCACTGTGGACCAGCCGCCGTCGTCTGGAGCAGTACCCGGTCGGTGGCCACGTCCACCACCGTGACCGTGTAGTGGCCAGGTGCGAAGCCGTTGACACAGCGCAGTTCGAAGGGGAGTACGCCCCCGGCGACGACGGAGGTTTGAGTGGCCCAGCCGGCCAGGCTCACGCGGGTACGCCCGCCAGGAGTGCGGGGAGTTCGGCGAGGGGTACCGGGCGGTCGGTGGCGGTGACCACGAGCCACTCCAGCGCGCGCAGGTACGCCTCGATCCGGGCTGCCGGAAGGTACCGGGTGTCGCCGGTCAGCTGGTAGGTCAGTGCCGGGCCCTCGGCGGTGACGTGCGCGCAGAGCCGGCAACTCACCTTCGCCTGGGACGGCGCCCAGCTGAACTCGGTACGGGACAGCGCCTCCCGTACCTGCGTCCAGTCGGCGGCGGCAGCCGGTGTCCGGTCGGCGGGGCGCATGTCGTTGAAGCAGCACTGCGGGTGGATGAGTTCGCCACGCTCGGCGCTGACCCGGCTCAGTGCGTCGTCCAGCGCCGCCTGGTCGTACTGGCCGACCCGGTAGGCGCGTAGTGCCGAGCGCCATGCCGGGGTGAGCAGCTTGCCGAACTCGTTGGCAGTGCTGGTGTCCAGGACGAACAGACCCTCCTGGGAGAGGGTGGAGACGAGACTCTGCTGGGCCGGGGTGAACCGGTTGTTCACGATGGTGAGGATCGCCGCGTGTGGCTGACCGCTGTCCGCGGCGACCAGTGCTGCCGTGGCTGCGAGCAGTACGGTGGAGACGCTGACCCGGTACCGGTGGGCGAGGGTACCGGCGGCGAGCGCGAGAGCCGGCGAGCGCAGCCGGCCGACCCGCCAACGTACCGGCTCCGGCTCGGCCCGCTCGGTACCCAACATCGTCGGGGGCAGCGCGCGGTAGCTGCGCGCCCAGAACTCCACGACCTCGGCGCTGCGCTGCCGCCCGCTGGCCGCACGCTGCTCGGCGCCGAGGGCCAGGCTGTCACCGGCCGGCGGTGGGGTCCGCCCGAGCAGCGCCAGCCGGAGGTCGCGGATGGCCAGATCCGCGCCGAATCCGTCGGTGGCGAGGTGGTTGAAGCCGAGCACGATACGGACCACGGCACCGTCGACGGTGACCAGGCCGGGGCGTACCGGGGGCTCGTGGGCGTAGTCGAACCTGGTGGCGGTGAGGGCATGCGAGAGGTGTACCGCGGCGTCCTCGGCATCTTCGGCGGTGGCGGCGACCACCGGCACCGGGACGCGGCCGTGCGCGTCGATCACCTGGATCGGTTCTCCGGCAACGGTCTCCACCCGACCGCGCAGGGTCGGGTGGTGTGCGAGCACCCGGCCGAGGGCGGCGAGTGCGGCATCCACGCCGAGTGGTCGGCAGCGGGCCGGGGGCGTGAGGTGGCGGCGCAGGTTGAAGTAGTGGTCGTTCGGCGCGGTGCGGGCGATGGCCGCCCAGATGGCGTACTGGCCCCAGGTCAGCGGCTGCGGCGGTGCGGTTGCGCCGGCGAACTCCAGGATTCGTTCCATCAGAGTGCTGTTCCCGTCGCGCGCAGATGGTTCTCCAGCGCCGGTACCGAGTCGAGGTAGGAGGCGTCGCCGTCGAGGTCGAGTACCACGCCGAAGTGCTCCTCCACCAACTGGATCAGCCGCAGGTACCCCAGGGAGGTCAGCCCCAGCGACGCCAGCGGCGTACCCGACTGCGCGTCCGCCGCGGTCACGTCGCCCTCGCTCGCCCGGGATACCAGCTGTGCCACCGTGCCCGTCATGCTGTACTCCCCGCTGCTAACAGTTCTTCCACGCACTCGGCGATGCCTTCGATGGTCGGAGTGTCGAAGAAGACGTCGAACGGGACGTCGACGCCGAGATTCTTGGTGATCCGCGCGGTGATCTGCATGATGGTGAGCGAGTGGCCGCCGAGGTCGAAGAGCGTGTCGTCCGGCGCGATGTCGTCGATCTGGAGTACCTCCTGCCAGATCGCGGTCACCGCGGCGATCAGGTCGCTGCCGCCTTCGCTTCCACCGTGTTGCGCGGCAACGGCGGCGGGGATCGGCAGGGACCGGCGATCGAGCTTTCCGTTCGGCGTCAGCGGCAGAGCCGGCAGCCGGAGGTAGGCGGCCGGTGCCATGTAGCGCGGGAGAGCCTGTGCCACCAGGCCCCGCAGGCCCGGCTCGTCCAGTTCGACCGCGCTGACCAGGTAGGCCAGCAGGCGTGGCTCGGGACCACTCTCGGCGTCCAGGGTCACGGCGGCCTGGCTGACGCCGGGGGAGCGGAGCAGCGTCTGCTCGATCTCGCCCAGTTCGATGCGGTGCCCACGCAGCTTGACCTGGCTGTCCAGCCGGCCGAGGTAGGTCAGCTCGCCGTCGTGGCCGAGGCGTACCAGGTCGCCGGTGCGGTACACCCGTTCGTCGGTGCCGGGTAGTGGTACGAACCGTTGTGCGGTCAGCTCTTCCCGGCCGAGGTACCCGCGGGCCAGCCCGGCTCCGCCGATGCACAGCTCGCCCGGTACGCCCAGGGGCAGTGCCTGCAGTCGCTTGTCGAGTACGTGCAGGGTGGTGTTCGCGAGCGGGCCGCCGAGGGGTACCCGCTGCGGTGCCGGTGGAATCTCGGCCGCTGTGGACCAGATCGTGGTCTCTGTCGGGCCGTAGACGTTCAGCAGCCGGCCGACCCGGCTGCGCAGCTGGGTGGCGAGCGGGAGGGGGAGCGCCTCGCCGCCGCACAGCGCGGTGACGCCCGGTGCGTGGAAGTCGGCCGCCAGCAACAGCTGCCAGCTGGTGGGTGTGGCCTGCACGTGGGTGACGCCGTGCCCGTCGATGAGCCGGCGCAGCGCTGCGCCGTCGCGGATGGCCGGTTGCGGGGCGATGACGATCCGGCCGCCGGAGATGAGTGGCAGGAACAGTTCCAGGCCGCTGATGTCGAAGGAGAGTGAGGTGAGGCTGAGCCAGCGGTGCTCGGGCTTGCTGTCCAGCCGCTCGGCGAACGAGTGGAGCAGGTTGGTCAGCGCCGCGTGCGGGATCTGTACCCCTTTGGGCTGTCCGGTTGAGCCGGAGGTGTAGATGGTGTACGCCAACGACTCCGGCGCGACGGCGATCCCCGGGTCGGTGTCCGGCAGGTCCAGGAAGCCGTCCAGTGGTTGGACACCGGGGAGCGGAGCGCCGGCATCGCCCAGGATCAGCCGTGCTCCGGCGTCCCGGGCGATGAACTCCAGCCGTGCCAACGGGTACGCGGGGTCGAGGGGAAGGTACCCGGCACCGGCGGTGAGGACGCCGAGTACGCCGGTGACCAGTGCGGGGCCGCGCTCGGCGCAGATGCCGATCAGGTCACCGGGGTGGATGCCCTGTGCGACAAGGCCGTTGGCGATGCGTCGGGCCGCGCTGGCGAGTTCGGCGTAGGTCATCCGGGTACTGTCGTGCTCCAGCGCCACTGCGTCGGGCGTGGCGGCGGCCTGGCGGTTCACCAGGTCCACCACGGTACCGGCGGGCCATTCGCGCGTGGTTTCGTTGCCGGCGGCCAGTTGCGCACGCTCGTCGGGTCCGAGGAGGAGCAGGTCCGCGATGGCGGTGTCCGGCTCGGCGAGCGCCATGGCGAGCAGGGTGTTGAGGTGCTCGGCGATCCGCCGGCCGGCTGGCGTCGGTACGGATGCGGGGAGTTGGAGGGTGCCGGTGACGCCGTCGGGGCCGTCAACCAGGTGCAGGTGCAGGGCGTTGCGTACGGCGTGCGGGAACACCAGCCAGTCCACGCTGGTGTCATGGCCAGCGAACCCGGGGGGCGAGTCGGCGGGTCGGCGACGGTAGCTGACCGACACCGGGGCGAGTGCGGGGCGGGGCGGCAGGCCGGGTACCGCGCGGCCGAGCGGTACTTCGCGGTGTGGGTAGGTGGCGCGCAGCGCGGCGCGGGTACCGGCGACCAGGTCACGGAAGCTGGCCTCCGCGTCAACGACGACGGCGACCGGCAACTCGTTGACCCAGCAGCCGATCCGGTCGGCCGTGTCCGCGTCGCGGGTACTCAGGTCGATGGCTACCACGGGATCCGCCGTGCCGTACCGGGTCAGTAGGGCGTACACACCGGCGAGCAGGGTCTCGAACCGGGTGGCACCGTCGACGGTACCGCCGGGCAGACTGAGCGCGATCGCGGAGCCCGGCTGCACACCGCCCGGTGTCGATTCGAATCCAGGCAGTACCAGGTCACCCGGCTCCCGCCACCGCTCCGCCCAGAAGTCCCGGGCAGCGCCGAGCCCTTCGGCGATCCGGCCCGCCTGCCTTGCGGCGGCCCGGTCCTCCAGTTTGACCCGACCGTCCACTGTGGACGACACGTTGTACGCCGACGTGAGCGCCTGCGCCAGCAACTCTTTGCTCGTACCGTCGAAGACCAGGTGGTGGACGACCAGCACGAGCACCTGACTGCCGTCGTCAACGGTCAGTGCGGCGAACCGGGCCAGCGGTCCAGCGGTCAGGTCGAAGTCGGCGCGCACCAGGTTCGCCACGGTCGCATCCAGGTCGTCGGCCGCCACCGCGCGGAACTGTACGGCCGGCGGTTGTGCCGGGACCAGGACCGGTACCCCCTGCTCGTCCCGGACCGCGCAGCGCAGCACCGGATGCCGCCCGACCACGGCGGCCCACGCCTGCATCAGGCGCGGTACGTCCAGCGCCGGCCGTACGGTGAACGTCATCGCGAGGTGGTAGGCGGAGCCGGTGTCGGCCGCCCGGGTGGTGAACCAGATGCCCTGCTGCGCCAGCGAAGTGCGTGCCCCGCCCATGGCGTCCCTGCTCATGGCATCCGTGGTCATGGCGTCCCCTCCGATGTCGCGAACAGCTCCCGTAGCCGGGCCTTCAGTACCTTGCCGCCGGCGTTGCGGGGCAACGACTCCAGCACCAGCAGCCGGGTCGGGTGCTGGTGCGTGGCAAGCCGGCTCGCCAGGAACGGCCGCAGCTCGGCCAGGCTCACCGGCCGGGTGGCGACC
This sequence comes from uncultured Actinomycetota bacterium, assembly GCA_963850915.1. GTDB lineage: Bacteria > Actinomycetota > Actinomycetes > Mycobacteriales > Micromonosporaceae > CAVTWH01. The sequence continues at coordinate 110,129 of CAWKND010000008.1, read as the reverse complement.
ACGGCGGCCACCGGCGTGGCGCCGAGCACGGGGTGCGGCAGGCCGAGTACGGCCACGTCGCGGATGTCCGGGTGCTCGTGCAGCGCGGACTCGACGGCGACGGTGGATACCTTGTCAGCGCCCGACTTGATGACGTCGCTCTCCCGGTCGACGAGGTACAGCAGCCCGTCGTCGGTGAAGTAGCCGAGGTCGCCCATCCGGATCCAGCCGTCCCGGAACACCGTCGCGCTCGCGGCCGGATCACCGTGGTACGTCCTGGGTGTGGTCGGGCTGCGCAGCCATACCTCGCCGGTAACGCCTGCGGGGCAAGGAGTGCCGGTGGGGTCGAGGACGCGCAGGTCGCCGGAGTTGGCCGGGCGGCCGAGCGCGTCCGGGTGCGCCGGGTCGAACACCATCGTCGTCTGCGCCGGTGCCGCCTCGGTGGAGGTGTAGTAGTTGACCAGCGTCGCGTCAGGCAGCAGGCGCGCCAGACCGGCGGCGGTGGCCGGGGGGAGTGCGGCGGCCGTGGAGCCCAGCAGCCGCAGGGAAGTCAGGTCGTGGCCCTGGATCGCGCCGGAGTGCAGCAGTTCGGTGGCCATCGCCGGTACCAGGAACACGCTGCCGACCCGGTGCTCGGCGATCAGCCGGGCGAAGTGGTTGGGGACGAAGCGCGCGGTGGCCAGCATGCCCGGGTGCGCGTCCAGGGCGTTGACGAGCATGGTCTGTGCCGCGTTGGTACCGATGGGAAACGCGTGCAGGAACAGTGTCGAGTGCGCCAACCGGCGTAGCGGGGGATCGGTACGGCAGCCCCAGGTGACGTTGGCGTGGCTGGCGAGTACGCCCTTGGGTCGGCCGGTGGTACCCGAGGTGTACAGGATCTGCGCGGAGTCGTTGGGGCGCACCGATGGCAGCTCCGCTGCCGGGCCGCCAGCCAATTCGGCCAGCGCTGCCGGGTCGAGGCGGAGCCGGCCAGCGGAGTCGGGTGCCTCACCCGCGCCGTGACACAGCACCGTGGCACCGCTGTGCTCCAGCACGTAGGCGAGTTCGGGCGGGGCACTGCGGGCGGAGACGGGTACAGCCACGGCGCCGGCTGCGAGTGTTGCGGTGTAGGCGATCGCGTAGTCGATCCAGTCCCGCCCGCCGTAGCAGAGCGCCACCCGGTCACCCGGGCGTACGCCCGCTCTGGCCAGTCCGGCGGCGACCGCGCCGGTGCGTGTCTGCCACGCCGCCATCGTCAACGACTGCGTGCCTTGGGAGATGGCTACGTGCTCGGGTTGCCGGGCAGCCCGGGCGGCGAGCACCTCGGGCACGGTCAGCACCTGTGCACGCCGGGCCGCAGCCGCGCGTGCAACGGCGGATGAGCCTGTCACGCGGCCACCTCCCCACGGCGGCGTTTCAGTTCGCGTACGCCGACCAGGTCGTCGGGCTCGGCGTCGGGTACCGCGTCGTCGAAGGCTTTGATGCGTGGCCGGCGCAGCGCGACCAGTACCACCGTGGCGATTGCCAGGGACAGCAGCAGATACAGCAGCCCGATACCACGACCGGCGCCGGTACCGATGAGCCGGCCGACCGTACCGGCGAGCACGCCGCCGGGCTGCATCAACCGTTGTAGTGCGCTGCTGCCCGCCGGGCCGACCAGTACCCAGCCGATCGGCAGCGTCGACCAGGCGATCACCGTGTTGATGGCGAACACCCGGCCGTGGAAGCGCTGCGGCACCTTGACCTGCACGATGGTGGTGTACACGCCGTTGAGCAGTACCAGCCACAGCGAGATGCCGAACGAGCCGATCGCGATGACCCAGAGCCTGGGCTGCAGACCGATCACCGCGCAGAACACGGCCAGCCCGAGCGTGCAGCTGAGCACGCCGAACAGCCGCCGGTGCTTTGGGCCGCCCCAGATACTCATGGTCAGGCCGCCGAGGAACGCGCCGCCACCGCCCGCCACCGAGATGAGGGCGACCTGGTGCAGGCCGGCGAAGGCGAGCACCAGCGGGGTCATCATCATGAACAGCGGCGAGAGGAAGATGTTGAGCACCATGAAGAACAGCAGCATGGCGCGGAACGAGCGCTGGCCCCAGGAGTAGCGGAAGCCCTCCCGGATCTCCGCGGTGAGGCTCTCCCGCCGCTTCCAGGCCAGTGTGCGGGGGAAGCGTACGAAGCACACCACGAGGACGGCGAAGGCGTAGCTGGCCACGTCGATGGTCAGGATGCCGCCCAGCCCGATGTAGGCCAGCAGCGCCACCGAGAGCAGCGGCATCATCAGCGTGGCGATGCCGCCGATCATCTGCACGACTCCGTTGGCGTGCCCCAGGTACTGCTTGGGTACCAGCTGTGGGATGGCCGAGCCGTAGGCCAGTCGCTGGAAGGTCAGCGAGACCGAGAGCAGGGCGATGAGCGGATACAGGTACCCGATGTGCAGGCTCCCCGTCCACAGCAGGATCCCGAGCAGCAGCTGGGTACCCCCGGCCGCGACATCCCCGGCCAGCATCACCGCGCGTCGGCTGTACCGGTCCACCACGGCACCGGCGAAGGGCAGTACCACCAGCCCGGGTACCAGCCCGGCCACTGCCAACAGCGCGAAGTTCAGCAGTGAGCCGGTCTTCTCCAGTACCCACAGCGGCAGCGCAACGTCGGTGAGGGTGGAGCCGAGGATGGAGATGAACTGGCCGGCGGCGACGGTCAGGAAGCGCGGCATGCTCGGCTGCGGCCCCGTGGTCCGCGGTCGTTGTGCCGCAACCGAGGTGGCCTCCAACCACCAGGTCGGATCCGGCCCGCGGGCGGATCGTTCCAGGGTCGGCGCCCGGTCGGCGTCGATGGCCTGGTGCACTCCGGTCACGATCTCCGCCAACTCGGTGGCCCGCCACTTGAGGAAGAAGTGGCCGGCCTCGTCGAGTACCACGACCGCTGCCTCGTCGGTGAGGAAGTGCCACTCGGCGAAGCGCTCCGAGTGGAACTCGGTGGCCGGGTCGCGATCGCCGGCAACGCTGACGATCGGTGCGTTGAGGCGCTGGGTACCGGTGTGCATCAGCGCCGTGAAGTACTCCTCGGCGCTGTCCGAGTCCTTGCGCATGTTCCGGATGATCTGCCGTGCCTGACCCGGCTCGACGTCGCTCATGTCCACGCCCATGGAGGTCAGCCAGTTGGCGTACCCCCGGTCGGAGCGCAGCTTCTCCATCCGGGTCAGGTTGGACAGCGCCATCCACACCCGGCTCTGTGGGCGCGCGAACGGGAAGATGGCGCCGATGTAGACCGCTTCGAGTTCCCGACCGGCCGCCTCCAGCCGGAGTGCGATCTCCACGGTGAGCGCCGAGCCCACGCCGCAGTGGCCGTACAGCACCAGCGGGCCGGCGACCTGCTCCAGGATCTCCTTGGTACAGCGGGCGGCCAGCTCGTCGAAGGGGAGTGCCGCCTCGTCCAGGCCGATGTCGTGGCCGGGGATGGCTACCGAGAACAGCCGGTTGCCGGCGGGCAGGGCGTCGGCGAGTGGTTGGTACACCACGGCACTGCCGCCGCCGTAGGGTACGCACACGATGCTGCGTACCCGCTGTGCCACCGGTACCGGCCGGGTCAGCTCGTTGAGGAGCGAGCGCGGGCCACGGGCGTCGACCGGCGTGTCCACGAGCGCGGCGAGTTCGCGTACCGTGCGGTTCTTGAACAGGTCCATCACCGAGACGCCCGCGCCCGCCGTGCGGCGCAGCTTGGCGATCACCTGGGTGGCCAGCAGCGAGTGGCCGCCGAGGTCGAAGAAGTCGTCGTCCAGGCCGATCCGCTCGATCTTCAGCACCTCCGCCCAGATCGCGGCGACCGCCTGCTCGGTAGCTGATTCCGGTGCGGCGTAAGCGATCGAGGCGTCCCGACCGGCCTGTGGTGCGGGTAGCGAGCGGCGATCCAGCTTCCCGCTCGGGGTCAGCGGCAGGGCATCCAGGGCCAGGAAAGCGGCGGGGACCATGTAATCCGGCAACCGTTGCTTGAGCGCGGCGCGCACAGCCTTGGTGTCCAACGAATCGGTGACCAGGTAGGCGACCAGGCGCTTGTCGCCGGGCGTGTCCTCGCGGACCACCACGGCAGCCTCCCGGATGCCGGGCTGATCCCGCAGCGCCACCTCGATCTCGGACAGCTCGATGCGCAGCCCGCGCAGCTTCACCTGGTTGTCGATGCGGCCGAGGAAGTCGATGGTGCCGTCCGGCCGCCAGCGGGCCAGGTCGCCGGTGCGGTACATCCGACCGCTGGCGAGCCGGCCCGGATCTCCGACGAGTCCGGCAAACGGATCCGGGATGAACTTCTCGGCGGTCAGCTCGGGCCGGTCGAGGTAGCCGTGCGCGAGGCCGACGCCGGCCAGGTGCAGCTCGCCCGGTACCCCGACCGGCAACGGCTCGCCCTGCTCGTCGAGTACGTAGACGCGCGTGTTGTCGATCGGTGCGCCGATGGGTACCCGGGCCAGCCCGGCCAGGCTCCCGGCAGTACAGGCGAACGAGGTGACGTCGATGGCTGCTTCGGTTGGCCCGTAGAGGTTGTGCAGCTCGGCCGGGAGGGCGGCGAGGGTACGCAGCGCCAGGTCGACCGGCAACTCCTCGCCGCTGCAGATGATGCGGCGCAGGCCGGTACAGCGCTCGATCCCGTCCTCGGCGAGGAACAGGCCGAGCATCGCGGGCACGAAGTGGGCGGTGGTCACCGATTCGGCGACGATGATGTCGCGCAGGTACGCGGCGTCCTTGTGGCCACCGGGCCGGGCGAGTACCAGCCGGGCGCCGGTGAGCAGCGGCCAGAAGAACTCCCACACCGACACGTCGAAGCTGGCCGGTGTCTTCTGCAGCACTCTGTCGGTGCCGTCCAGGGCGTACCGGCGCTGCATCCAGTGCAGCCGGTTGACGATTCCCCGGTGCCCGTTCAGTACCCCCTTGGGCCGGCCGGTAGAGCCGGAGGTGTAGATCGCGTACGCGACGTCGTCCGGGCCGGCGACCGGCTCCGGATCGGTGGCCGGCAGATCCTTCCACAGCAGAGGATTCGCCAGGTCGAGAATCGGCCGGTCGGTGCGGGGCAACGCTTTACGGGCGGATCCCGTGGTGAGGACCACCGGCGCGGCCGCGTCTTCGAGCATGAAGGCGAGCCGGTCGGCCGGGTACTCGGGATCCAGCGGCAGGTACGCCGCCCCCGACTTGAGTACGCCAAGCAGCGCCACCACCAGTTCGTGGCTGCGCTCGGCGCACACCGCGACGAGTTGCCCCGGCCGCACGTCGAGCCTGCGCAGCCGGTGCGCTACCCGGTTGGCCCGCTCGTTGAGTTCGGCGTAGGTCAGCGTTGCGCCCTCGAAGGTCAGCGCAGGCGCGGAGGGACTGCGCCGTACCTGCTCCTCGATCAGTCCGTGCAGCGTCGCATCGGCCGGAAACGGTGCGGCCGTGGCGTTCCAGGTGTGCAGGACTAGTTCCCGTTCAGCCTCGTCCAGCCGCAGCAGTTCGCGCAGCGGCCGGTCGGCATTGACGACGATCCCGGCGAGCAGCGCGGTGAACTGGTCGCGCAGCCGCTCGACGGTGGCCGCCTCGAACAGGTCCGTGTTGTAGGTGAACGAACCCCACAGGCCGTCCGCGCCCTCCAGCAGCGCCAGCTCCAGATCGAAGCGGGTGGCCACCGCCCGGGAGCCGAAGGGGGACACCGAGATCCCGCTGGTCGAGGCGCGCCCCGGCGAGGTGTAGTTCTGCAGCGCGAAGACCACCTGGAACAGCGCGGAGCGGCCAACGTCGCGTACCAGGTTCAGCTCGGTGATGAGCTGTTCGAACGGCAGATCCTGGTGCGCGTAGGCATCCAGCGTGCGTTCCCGTACCCGCTCCAGCAGGGTGCCGAAGGTCGGGTCACCGGCCGCGTCGACGCGCATCGTGAGCATGTTGATGAACATGCCGATGAGTGGCTCGAGGTCCGGATGGTTGCGGCCGGCGGACGGGGTACCGACGGCGAAGTCGTCCTGCCGGCTGTTGCGGGCAAGTACCGCGGCGAACGCGGTCAACAGCACCATGTAGAGGGTGGCGCCGCGGCTGCGGGCCAACCCCTGCAACGCTTCCACGAGCGCGCCGTCGAGGTTGACGTGTACCGCCGCGCCTGCGTATGTCTGCTCGGTCGGGCGCGGGTGGTCGGTGGGCAGATCCAACGGGGGTACCCCGGCCAGCGCCGCCTTCCAGTGCGCCACGTCCCGTTCCCGGCCGCCGGCGGCCAGCCGCTCCCGCTGCCACAGCGCGAAGTCGCCGTACCGCACGGCAAGCGCCGGCAGCGGATCCGGCGCACCGGCGACCCGGGCGTCGTAGTCGCGGACGATCTCGTTGACCAGGATGTCGACCGACCAGCCGTCGGCGCTGATGTGGTGCAGCGCCACCATGAGGACGTGCTCCTCATCCACCGGATCGTCGCCGGTCAGCTGGATCAGCAGCGCCCGCAGCACCGGCTCGGCGGCGATGTCGAAGGGCTGGGCCAGGTGTACCTTGACGGTCTCGTGCGCCCACTCCTCGCGGGCCGGCCCGTCGTCGCCGGCCGCGATCAACAGTGGCAGCGGGATGTGTAGCGACTCCTCGATGTGCAGTACCGGCTCGCCGTCAGGCGTTGCGGTGAAACGCATCCGCAGCGTCTCGTGCCGGGCCACCACGGCGTTCAGGCTCTGCTCCAGCAGCTGCCGTTGGAGCGCGCCGCGGATGCGTACCACCACCGGGATCGTGTACGCCGCGGTACCCGGAGCGAACTGCTCCATGAACCACAGCCGCTCCTGCGCGCTGGACAGCGGTACCACGGCGCCGGCCGGCCGGGCCGGGATGTGCTCCTGGACCGGAGTCGCGGTACGCCGCAGCCGGGCAGCGAGCAGCGAGCGCTTGGCGTCGGACAGCGCGGCGGTGCGCTCGGCCAGCTCCGGCGTGGTCACGCGGCTCCTCCGGAATAAGTTGCGAGAACAGGAATGTCGGTTGCGTGGGCGGGGATATCGGTCGCGGGAGGGGGGATGTCGGCGGCCAGCCGAGCGGCCTCGGCGTCGGAGAGCTGGTCGATCTCGGCGATCAGCGCGCTCTCCACGCTGGCCGCGAAGCCGGCCAGGGTCGGGTTGGCGAAGATGGCGCGTACCGGCAGGTCGAGGTCGAGGCTCACCCGCAGCCGGGCTACCACCCGGGTGGCCAGCAGCGAATGGCCGCCCAGCGCGAAGAAGTCGTCGTCCCGGCCCACCCGGTCGACGTGCAGCAGCTGTGCCCAGACCTCGGCGACCAGCGCCTCGGCGTCCCCTTCGGGCGGCCGGAAATCCGTGTCCTCAGCGACTTGCGGTGCGGGCAGTGCGCGCAGGTCCAGTTTTCCGTTGCGGGTCAACGGAAGTTCGGGGAGCACGACGACCACGCTCGGTACATACAGTGCCGGTAGCCGTTGGGCCGCGAACTCGCGTACCTGCTCGGCCGGCAGCTCGGCCGCCACGTACCCGACGAGCGTGTCCTGTACCCCGACCACAGCGGCGGCCCTCACCCCGGGGCAGCTAGTAAGAATGGATTCCACCTCACCGGGCTCGACCCGTACCCCGCGGATTTTCAGTTGCCGGTCGGCGCGCCCGAGGAACTCCAGGGTCGGTGGCTGCCCGGCGCGCCAGCGGGCGCGGTCGCCGGTGCGGTACATCCGGCCGGTACCAAACGGATCCGTTGTGAACGCGGGCGACTCGGGATCGCCGAGGTACCCTGCCGCGAGTCCCGTACCGGCCAGGCACAGCTCGCCGACCGCGCCTGGTGGCACCAACCGGCCGTACCGGTCCAGTACGTACGCGCGCACGCCGCCGATTGGAGCGCCGATCGGTGGTACCCGTGACTCGTCGGCCGCGCCGAGATCGGTTGCGGTGGCGATGATGGTGGCCTCGGTCGGCCCGTAGGTGTTGACCAGCCGGACGCTGTCACCGAACCGGGTACGCCAGCGGGCCACAGCGGCGGCGTCCACCTGCTGGCCGCCCAGGATCACCAGGCGCAGCGCGGGCGGCCAGTCGGGCGCCAGCTCCAGCAGCGCCTGCCAGTACGCGGTGGGCAGGTCGAGTACCGTGATCGCCGGGTCGGCGGCGAGCACCTCGGGCAGTGAATGTGCCCCGTCGGGCAGGAGTACCAGCGTGGCGCCGGCCGCCAGGGTCGGCCAGATCTCCTCGGCGTGCGTGTCGAAGCCGATGCCGGCGAACTGCACCACCCGGTCACCGGGGCGCAGCTGGTACCCGCCGGTCATCCACGCCACCCGCTCGGCGAGTGCGCGGGCCGGTACCAGCACACCCTTGGGCGTACCCGTGGAGCCCGAGGTGAACATGGCGTACGCCGGATCGTCCACAGTGGACACGGCGCCGGTCGTGGTGAGCCCGGCCGGTGTCACCACGGCAGCAGCGCCGGAGGCCAGCAGGAGAGCCGAGTGACGAGCCGAGGGCAGATCCGGCTCCAGCGGCAGGTAGCCACAGCGCGCGAGCTGGCAACCGAGCAGGGCGGCGATCAGGTCGGTGCCCCGTGGCAGGGACACCCCGACCAGCTGCCCCGGGCGTACCCCCGAATCGCGCAGCAGATCCGCCCAGCCGGACGCCCGGGCGACCAGCTCCCGGTAGGTCACCGTCTCCGCACCGCAGACCAGCGCCAGCGCGTCGGGCGTGGCCTGTGCCGCGGCGGTCACCAGCGCCGGTACCGGGGTGACCTCGCCCAGCGGCGCGCCGGTTCCCTGTGCCAGCAACGCTTCCCGGGTCGCGTCGGACACCAGTGGTAGCGCGCTCACCGCCGACTCGGGCGAGCCGAGCACCTGCTCCAGCACCGCCGCGTACCGCTGCGCCAGTCCCTCGATGGTGGCCGCGTCGAACAGGTCGGCGTTGTAGGAGAGTAGGACGTCCATCGCGGTCGCGCTGGTGGCCACGTCGACGGCGAGGTCGACGGTCACGTGCGGCGCGTGCGGGTCGAACTGTTCGGCGTGCAGCCCGCCGAATTCGGCGCCGGAGACGGCGGCCAGATCGTGCGTGGAGTGCAGGGTGAAGGTGGTCTGGAACACCGCGTTGCGACTCAGGTCGCGCGGCAGGTCCAGCGCGGCGGTCAGCTCCTCGAACGGGATGTCCTTGTGCGCCAATGCCTGCATGAAGCCGGAGCGGGTACGGCGCAGCAGGTCCCGGACGGTCGGCTCGCCACGGAGGTCGGCGCGCATGACCACTACGCCGGTGAAGTAGCCGAAGACGTTCTCCAGCTCCACCCGGTCCCGCCCGGCCACCGGAGTACCGATGCACAGGTCGTCCTGCCCGGTGTACTGCGACAGCAGCAGCTGGTACGCGGTCAGCAGGACCATGAACGGTGTGCACCGTTCGGCGCGGGCGAAGTCCTGTACCGCCCGCCACTGCGCGCCGGTGAACTCGCGCAGCACAGCGCCGCCGGTCGAGGTCTTCACCGGCGGCCGGGGCCGGTCGGTGGGGAGCGCGAGTACGGGCGGGTCGGCCAGCCGATCGCGCCAGAACTCCAGCAGCGCCGGATCGGCGGCGCGTCCCCGTTGCGCCCGCGCGTGCTCCCGGTAGGGGGGTGGCGGATCCGTTGCGACAGAACCGTTGTAGGCCGCGGTGAGGTCGCGGTAGAGGAGCCCCATCGACCAGCCGTCACCGATGATGTGGTGTACCACCGTGCACAGCACGTGCTCGTCCGCGTCCAGCCGCACCAATCCCACCCGGAGCAGGTACCCGGCGGACAGGTCGAAGGGGCGGGCCAGCAGGTCACCGAGCCACACCCGGGCAGCCGCCTCGGGATCGGGCCCGGTCGCGTCGAAGAACTCCACCGGTACCGCGCGGGCCGGCTGTACCTGCTGCGCGGGTACCCCGTCGTGCTCCACGAAGCGGGTACGCAGCGACTCGTGCCGAGCGACGACCGCGGCCAGTGCCTGGCGCAGCCGGTCGGTGTCGAGTGGCCCGGTCAGCCGGCTGGTGGTCGAGATGTGCAGCGCCGGATCACCCGGGTCGAGCCGGTCGAGGAACCACAGCCGCTCCTGATCCCGCGTCAGCGGCGCATCGCCCGTCGAGCCCTCCGGTACAAGGTCGGTACGGGACCACGGCGGAAGCGTGTCCGCGTGTTCGTCCATCAGCTCCCCCAAAGCCTGGCACGACAGCAGAAACTCAGGTACAGCAAGCAGAACCGGCCACTGGCGCGCGACGCCGGGCAGGATGACGGCGCGGGGCACCGAGACGTATCGAGCTCAGTCGCATCGACAGGTCAGGTGATCCCCGGGCTCGCTAGCCACCGTAGGGGGTACCGGCGCTATTGACAAGAGTCTTAACTATAAAGATCGTCTGAGTGTGTGCGCAGGTCCGGGCCGGTCCGCTGGAAGTCCGCCCGACCGGCGAGCAGTTCGGCTGCGGCCTGTGCACATGCCCGCGACGCTCCGTGTGTGGCGATGTACGCAGCGCCGACCGGACCCGGGTCGGGCAGCCCCATCTCGACCACGATCGCGTCCGGCCGCTGCGCCACCAGCCGCGCCCGGATGGCGGCCGCCCACGGGTACCGCCGCGCGTCCCGGCCGACCACCACCAGCGCCCGCCCGTGCGCCTGTCGTAGCAACAGCTCCGGGTCGTCCCCGTCGGCGAACGCCCGTGCCGTCACCTCGGGCAGCAGCTGCCCGAGTGGTTCGGCGATGCCCCAGGGCATGGCCGCGTCGACCGCGATCCCGGTCGGCGTCTCCAGCCGTACCACGTGTATCGGCCCGGAGAGCGACGCAAGCTCGCCACGCACGACCACCGCCCGCCGCGCGGCGGCCAGCCCGATGCCCGGATCCCGGGCCACCGTGGCGCGGGCGGCCGCACCCCGTTGCCAGTCAGCCAGCGCGCGCACCCGCCCGGCGGCCTCCGCCAACCGCTCCTCCGCCAGTTCGCCTTGCTGCACGGCGGTCACCAGTGAGTTGCGCAGCAGCCCGACGATGCCCTCCTTGTGGAACTCACCGCCCACGCAGATCGCGTCCGCGCCGGCGGCGAGCGCGCGGACCGCCGCGCCGCCGACCCCCCACTGCCGGGCCACCGCGGCCATCTCAATGCCGTCGGTGACAACCATTCCGGTGTACCCGAGCTGCCCGCGCAGCAGTCCGGTAAGTACCGCCGGGCTGAGCGTCGCCGGGTTCTCCGCGTCGTACGCGTCCACCAGCAGGTGCCCGGTCATCACCGCGCGTACCCCGGCCCCGATCGCGGCCACGAACGGCGGCAACTCAACGGCGGCAAGGGATTCCCGGCTCGCGCCCACCCGGGCCGCGTGAAAGTGCGAGTCGTCCACGGTGTTGCCGTGGCCCGGAAAGTGCTTGGCGCAGGCCGCAACGCCCGCCGCCTGCAGGCCGCGTACCCACGCCGCGCTGTGCCGGGCGACCAGTCGCGGATCGTCGCCGAAGGAGCGCACCCCGATCACCGGGTTGTCCGGCTCGCTGTTGACGTCCACGGTCGGCGCGTAGTTGAGGGTGATGCCGAGCGCGGCGAGGTCGGCGCCGATGTCCCGGGCCACCGCCTCGGTCAGCACGGTGTCGTCGACCGCCCCGAGCGCCAGGTTGCCCGGCCGGTCGCTGCCGGTACCCGCGTCGAGCCGGGTGACGTCGCCGGCCTCCTCGTCGACCGCGATGACGACATCCGGATTCTCCGCGCGCAGCTGCGCGGTCAACGCGGCCAACTGCTCCCGGTCGACGATGTTCCGCGAGTACAGGGCGACGCCGCCGAGGCCGCGACCCAGCCGGCGGCGTACCCAGTCCGGCGCGACCAGACCGGCGAATCCGGGCTGCAGCACGGTATCGGCGAGCAGAGCGAGCTCGGGTGGCGTGGACATGGCGGCCCCCTGGGTACGCGCGGAAGAGGCGCCGTCACTTGCGCGAAGCTGCGTACTCGGGTACCAAGTGCGCAGAAACACGCAGGGGCGCGGCGTGTCGCTGAGCGTACTGGGTGCACTCCGACGGCGGCACCCCGCGATAGCCTCAACCGTCAATGCTGTTACCGAGGGAGGCCGCCGCGGTGATCGGGGAGATTCTGCCGGCGACGGTCGCTGCGGCCGAATCGTTCGGCGACCCGACAAACGTTCGGCTGCTCCCGGGTGAGGAGGCGGCGGTGGCCCGGGCGGTCGAGAAGCGTCGCCGCGAGTACGCCACCGTGCGGCACTGCGCCCGGCTCGCCCTGACCCAGCTCGGCCGGGCGCCGGCAGCGATCCTGACCGGCCCGCACCGCGAGCCGCTGTGGCCGGCGGGCATCGTGGGCAGCCTGACGCACTGCGACGGGTACCGGGCCGCGGCCCTGACACCCGACACCGCACACCTCTCGGTCGGTATCGACGCGGAGTCGCACGCGCCGCTGCCCGCCGATGTCTTCGCGATGATCGCGCGGCCGGTGGAGGTCTCCCGGCTGGCCCAGTTGGCGGCGGCACACCCGGAGGTGCACTGGGACCGGCTGCTGTTCAGTGCCAAGGAGTCCATCTACAAGGCGTGGTACCCGCTGGCCCAGCGCTGGCTGGGCTTCGAGGAGGCGACGCTGGAGTTCGACGCCGACGCGGGTGCGTTCACCGCCGAACTACACCAGACCGGTCCGCTGATCGGCGATCGACCGCTCACCGCCATGCGCGGCCGGTGGCTGATCGCCGACGGACTGGTACTCACCTCGGTCGTCGTCGACCACCCGTCCTGAGTGCCTACCCGGAACGCCTGGGAGACAAGGAAAGCGGGCACGGCCTGGGCCGCACCCGCTTCCGTGTGCCAGCGAGGGTCAGTTCTTGTGGAACTTCTGTGCGGCGGTACCGTTGCAGTCCCAGATCTCCAGCCGGGTTCCGTTGGCGGTCGCCCCGCCGGGGGAGTCCATGCACCGCCCGGAGTTGGGGTTCTTGATGGAGCCGTCGGACTGCGCGACCCACTGCTGCGCCCCGGTACCGTTGCAGTCCCAGAGCTGGAGCTTCACGCCGTTGGCCGTACCGGCGCTGGTGACATCGAGGCAGCGCCCCAGGGTCGTCAACGCGGTACCGCTCCAGGTCCAGTGCTGGTCTACGGCAGCGGACTGGCAGTCCCAGAGCTGAACCGCGGCACCGTTGGCGCCGGTGTCGTCGCCGCTGACGTCGACGCACTTGTTGCCCGGTCCGGTGATGGTGGTCGCGGAGCTACCGCCTCCCCCACCACCGCCGCCGGTACCGAACGAGCCCAGCGTGAGCGAGCCGGAGGCCGGGTCGGGCTGGTCGATGACCGGTGCGAAGCCGCCGACGTCGTCGTAGGAGAAGCCGTACGCCAAGCCGTTCAGGCCGAAGCTGTGGATGGTCTTCGAGTACAGGTCCGAGGCGCTCTGCTGGTAGAACTTCGTCGCGTCGGTGGTCGGCTGCCGGTCGGACATGACCCGGCTGGCGGTGGAGAGCGTCGCCCGGTGGATGGCGGCGCAGACCCGGGCGCCGACCGCGAGGATCGCCGTCTCGTTCGGCTGCCCACCCGGCTGGGTGGCGCCGCTGCACCCGAAGACCTCGTTGGTACTCGGCCGGGGCAGCGTGCCGATCACGTTGCCGGAGCCGTCCTTGAAGGTCATGTTGGTACCGGAGACGTTGCCGGTGAAGGTACCCAGCGAGGTGTCCACGGTCAGCGTGTGGCTGGCGTAGTAGGACCACGCCGCGGCGATGTACGCGTCGAGGTAGGTACTGCTGAAGACGCCGTTCTGCAGCCCGTGGGTCGGCGCGAGCGCCCGTAGCGGCAGCCCGTCGGAGGGCCGGGTGTAGACCAGCCGCGCCCAGTCGCCGCCCAGTGCGGAGATCGCGTTCATGATGCTGGTGCGCCCCGCCGTGATGCCCTGCGTCTGGGTCGCTGCCGTTGGAGGCCGTGACGCTGACCGACATCGGGATGCTGAACATGTCCACCGTGGTGGTGTTGATGAAGATGGCGCTACCGACACGGGCGAACTCGGCCCAGTCGTACAAGATGTCGTGGTTGGGGTCGGTGGCCACCCACGACGCCGGTTCGACGAGACCGTTGGTGGTCAGGAAGAACTGCAGCTTGGCGCCCATCGACACGTAGATCCGGCCGCCGGAAAGGTTGGGCGGCAACGTGATCACCTTGCTCGCGCCGTTGCCCGGTCCGCCGATCGACACGTCCGGCGCGGCCGGGTTGGGCTGGCCGGGCGGGATCGACCCGGGGAACGAGAACGCCCGCCAGGTACCGCCGGAGTCGACGTACCCCTGCTGCCCGGTGTTCAGATTGCGGGCCATCACGTAGATGTAGGTCGCGTCGCCGCGGCCGGAGTTGTTGGTGACGGTGAACGGCAGCTGGGCCGTCGCGGCGGAGGCGTGCTGGATGCCGATCAGTACGGCGATCGCTTGCACCGCAACGACTGCGACGATCGCTGCTCTTCGGCGTGGCGAGGGTAGACGCATGCTCAACTCCTTCGGGTCGCGCGGCACAGGGACGGGTGCCGCGATACGGGTGGTACGTGCGTAGCTGCTGGGCCGGGCGCCCACCACGACGTCGGAAGGCCGCCGTAAACGTTTCCGGCGGTGGCACGACACGGCCGGAGTGGTCGAGACGAGGACGAATCCGGTGCGGTGGCAGGGTGGGCGCCGGGCGGGGGACGGACCGGCGAAGCCGTCGGCTTCGATGGTTGGAAGAGAGCGCTCTCACGGACTGGCCTTCATGTTGCGTGCGCACCTCCAGCCTGTCAAGCAGTGATGGTCAACTATTTCGACCCGGCGCGGAGGGATGGTCCCGACACCGGCGCCTGCGGCCCAGGTGCCGTCGGCGCGGCGTTTTTTCTGCCCACGACGGATAGCCGTCCATCGCTACTTGACAGGCCGGACACGTGTCCGCAACATGAACGCCAGTCCGTGAGAGCGCTCTCAGCCGGACGGCACAACCGTCCCCTGTGGTCCTGGCTTGAGGCAAGCCGGGGCCCACCACGTACTGCCGTCGCCAGCTCTGCCGCGCCCACCGGTACCCACGAATCTGCTGCCCGGCTCGCGGCCCGATCGGACACCGCCGGTGTCCGGCGTCGGGTCCGCGTCCTCCCGATCCGTCCACCCGCCGGGCATCGGGCCGTCCTGTGGTCGCACCCGCGCCGCCCGCAGCGGTCGCGCCCTCCTCTCGACAGGTAGGAACATGAGAACGCCACGCTTTGCCCAAAGAGCCGTGAAGTCCCGAAGAATTCTGCTGCTGACCGCGCTCGCCGGCCTCCTCGCCGCGCTCGGCCTGGCGGTCATCCCGACGGCGTCCGCCGCGGTCACCGGCAACACCATCATCGGCCCCGCCGGGAAGTGCGTCGACGTCAGCGGCGACGACACCGGTGTCAACGGTACGGCCGTGCAGCTCTGGGACTGCCAGAGCACGGCCGCCGACCAGCACTGGACCTGGAGCGGTACGGCGCTCACCACGATCGGTCGCTGCCTCGACGTGACCAGCGCCGGGACAGCCAACGGTGTGAAGATCCAACTGTGGGACTGCAACGGTACCGGCGCCCAGCAGTGGGTCGCCCAGGCCGACGGTTCGTTGAAGAACCCCAACTCCGGCCGCTGCCTGGACTCACCCGGCGGCGCCACCGCCAACGGAACGCGGCTGGAGATCTGGGACTGCAACGGGACAGGCGCGCAGAAGTTCGCGGTGGGTACCACCACGCCGACGTCACCACCGCCGACGAACGGGACCTGCCCCACCTACTCGGACACCCCCAACTTCGGCGCCAACGTACACATCTACGACCACACGATGACCGACGCGGCGATCCAGGCCTCGCTGGACAGCATCTTCAACGCGCAGAAGGACACCAACTCCGCGCAGTTCGCCACCCGGCGTGATGCGGAGATCTTCAAGCCCAGCACCACTCCGTACGCCGTCGGCGCGAACATCGGCTTCAACACCTCGATCCTCGGCGTCGGCCAGAACCCGGACGACGTACGGATCAACGGCGCGGTGACGGTGGACGCGTTCAACGCCAGCGATGCCGGCAACGCGACGCAGAACTTCTGGCGCTCGGTCGAGAACCTGTCGATCAACACGCTCGGCGGCGCGGACCGGTGGGCGGTCGCCCAGGCCGCTCCGATGCGGCGCGTGCACATCATCGGCGGGCTCAACGCCTACCCGGCCAGCTACGGCTGGGCCAGCGGCGGCTACCTCGCCGACTCGAAGGTCGACGGTACCGTCGAATCCGCGTCACAGCAGCAGTGGTACACCCGGGACAGCACCATCGGCGCGTGGAGCGGCTCCAACTGGAACATGGTGTTCTCCGGCGTCAACGGCGCTCCGGCCAACAACTTCAACACGGCCGCCGCCGGTCCCCGGTACACCACGCTCGCCACGACACCGGTGTCACGGGACGTGCCGTACCTCTACATCGACTCGTCCGGCAAGTACCGCGTCTTCCTGCCGTCCCTGCGTACCAACGCATCCGGGCCGAGCTGGGCGAGCGGCTCGACGCCGGGCACGTCTGCCCCGATGAGCACCTTCTACGTCGCCCACGAGGGTGACTCGGCGGCGACCATCAACACCGCGCTCGCCAACGGCTGCAACGTCTTCTTCACGCCGGGCATCTACCACGTGAACCAGACGCTGCACGTCACCAAGGCCAACACGGTGATTCTCGGCATCGGCTACCCGACCATCATTCCGGACGGTGGCGTCAACGCGATGGACGTCGCGGATGTCGACGGGGTACGGCTGAAGGGGCTGCTCTTCGACGCCGGTACCACCAACAGCGACACGCTGCTGAAGGTGGGCCTGGCCAAGACCTCGGTCAGCCACTCGGGCAACCCGACCACCGTGCAGGACGTCTTCTTCCGGATCGGCGGAATGGTGGCCGGTAAGGCGACGAACAGCCTGGTGGTCAACGCCAACAACACCATCATCGATCACACCTGGGCGTGGCGAGCCGACCACGGCAGCGGCATCGGCTGGACCGTCAACACGGCGGACAACGGGCTGACCGTCAACGGCGACAACGTACTCGCCACCGGTCTGTTCGTGGAGCACTACCAGAAGAACGAAGTTGTCTGGAACGGCGCCAACGGGAAGATCATCTTCTTCCAGAACGAGATGCCCTACGACCCGCCCAACCAGGCCGCCTGGATGAACGGCTCGCAGAACGGTTACGCCGCAATCAAGGTGGCCTCGAACGTCACCACCTTCGAAGCCTGGGGGCTGGGTAGCTACTGCTACTTCAACGTCAACCCGGCGGTGGTGTCGCTGCACTCATTCGAGGTACCGGCGGTCAGTGGGGTGAAGTTCCACGACATGGCGGTCGTCTCGCTCGGTGGCGTCGGTACCATCTCGCACATCATCAACAACACCGGCGGCCCGGCGAACTCGACGACCAACAACGTCTACCTCGTCAGTTTCCCGTGAGCTGATCTGGTCCCCGCAATCTGACAGCACTTCCCGACAGAAGGCCGCGGCCGGTCCGAGCAATTCGGGCCGGCCGCCCGCCTCTTAGCCGATGCGGGTGGTGCTGTCGCGGACCGTCAGCCTGGGCGGAAGCAGCGTCGCCTCGGGTACCTGCGCGCCGTCCAGCTTGCGCATCAACAGGCTCACCGCCTGGGTACCCACGTCCTCGGCGGGTACCAGCACCGAGGTCAGCGCGGGCAGCGAGCGCTCGGCCAGCCCGTCCGGGCAGATGGCCACCACGGACACGTCCTCGGGACAGCGCCGGCCACCGGCTCGTAGCGCCGCCAGCACCGCGTCCACGGCCGCCTCGTTGTGTACCACCAGACCGGTCAGCTCCGGGTCGTCGGCGAGCAGCTTCGCCACCCGCTGGGCAACACCGGCGGCGCTCTCCTCGCACGGCGTCCAGTGCGCCGTCAGGTCGAGCCGGCCGGCCGCCGCCAGGAAGCCGGTCATGGTGCGCCGGGCGAAGCCGGTACCGCGCTCGTACACCGCCTCCGGCGCGCCGAGCAGCGCGATGTGCCGGTGCCCCAACGCCGCCAGGTGCGCCACGCACTCCTCGCCGGCCCGGGCGAAGTCGAGGTCGACACAGGTCAGTCCGGTCGGGTCGGCCGGGAAGCCGATCAGCACGCTGGGCCGGTCGAGTTCGCGCAGCAGCGGGATACGGTCGTCGTTCAGCTCGACGTCCATCAGGATCAGCCCGTCGACCAGTGCGCTGCCGTCGATCCGGCGCAGCCCGGCCGGTCCCTCGTCGGCGGTCACCAGGAGTACGTCGTGGTCGAAGCGGCGCGCCGTGGTCACCACCGAGACGGCGAACTGCATGAGTACCGGGACGTGCATGCCGGCGCGCAGCGGGAGTACGAGCGCGATCACGTTGGACCGGTTGCTGGCCAGCGCGCGGGCACCGGCGTGCGGGTGGTACCCGAGTTGGCGGATGCTCGCGAGTACCCGCTCCCGGGTACCGGGGGAGATCATTCGCTTGCCGCTCAACACGTACGACACGGTGCTCGGCGCGACTCCGGCGTGCCGGGCCACATCCAGGATGGTCACCGGCGCGCGGCGCTCGGTCATCGCCGACCCAGCCGCAGGTCGCGGACGGCGGTACCGGCCTCGGGCAGCACCAGGAACAGGTCGCGTACGCCGGTCGCGCTGATCGCAACCGTGCCGGTGGCGAAGTGGTACCGGTCGCCGTCGCAGTCGACCTCGACGGTACCCAGCGCCGGCCCGTCGAGTGGGTCGTCCAGTCGGGCCACCACGGCAGCCCGACCGGGAGTGGGTCGGGACAGTGCCACGCTCAGCTCGGTGGCGTCCGTGCAGTCGACGCCCTGGAAGCACAGCCAGCCGCCGTCGACGGTGGCCCGTACCGCGTCCCCGGTCACCGGATCCGCGTCGACGAGTACCACGCCACCACTGTCGTCGAAGTCGGCCACCCGTACCCCCGATGTCAGGTCCCGGGCCGGAATCCGCTCGCCGCGTACCAGAAGTGTTGTCCCGCAGCGGATATCGGCGCTCGACGCGCCAACCAGTACCAGCTGCTCCGCCTCCTCCACCGCGAACCGAGACCGGGTCACGTCCCAGTGGGCCAGATCGCTTGCGGCCAGCCGGAACTCGACCTCGGTCGGCTCACCAGGCGGCAGCGGCAGCCGCCGGAAGCCGCGCAGCCGGCGCAGCGGCTGCTTGACCCGGGAGCGCCGTTGCCGGGTATAGAGCTGAACCACCTCGTCGGTCGGCCGGTCGCCCTCGTTCGTCACGGTGACCGTGACGGTGACTGCGCCATCGGCGTCGACGGAGTCGGCCGACAGCCGCAGATCCGTGTAGCGCACGGGGGAGTAGGTGAGCCCGTGGCCGAACGGGTACAGCGGCGTACCCCGGTGGTAGAGGTAGGTGGCGTCGGCGCTGATGATGTCGTAGTCGAGCAGCCCGGGCAGTTCGGCGTCGCTGGCGTACCACGTCTGGGTCAGCCGGCCGGCCGGCGCGGCGTCGCCGAAGAGCACGTCGGTCAGCGCCCGCCCCGATTCCTGGCCGCCGTGCGCCGACCAGAGCAGCGCCGGCAGCTGCTGCTGCGCCCAGTCGACGGCGTACGGGTAGCTGCTCGTGAGCAGTAGCACCGTGTTCGGGTTGATCTCGGCGACCGATCTGATCAGCCGGTCCTGTGCCGGCGGCAGCGCCAGATCCACCCGATCCTGCGTTTCCCGGCCGTTGATGAGCGGGTGGTTGCCGGCGACCACCACAACCACGTCGGCGCCACGTGCCACGGCAGTTGCCTCGGCCGCCCCGTCGCGCAGCAGCTCGGTGCTGAACACGGTCGGCTCGCCGGGTACGGCGCGCAGTACGCCGTCGGCGCCGACCACCAGGTACTCGCCGGTGGCCAGGTGCCGCAGCACGATCCCAGCGCCCCGCTGCTGTGCCTGGAAAGTCTCGCGTACCACCCAGCCACCCGGGCGCAGCGCCTCGTTGACGAGGGTGCCGTCGGCGGTCACGGTGAGGTACCGGCGGCCGGTCACCGCGCGCAGTGCGAGTACCCCCTGCCCCCACTCCTCGACGTCGAGCCAGGTGTCCCCGGTGGCGGTCGGGCGGCCGGCGCGTACCGGCCCACCGTCCGGGTCGAGGGTGAGGTACCCCGACTCGCCGGCCCGTAGCGCGATGCGGTCCAGCCCCTCGGCGTAGCGCACGTGCTCGGTACCGAGCCGTTCGGTGAGCCCGTCGCGCACCGTGTACCCGTACGGCAGCGTGCCGCTGTACCAGTCCTCGTACAGCGTGTCCGCCAGTGGACCGACGACGGCCACCACACCCGGCTGTGCCGGCAGCGGCAGCAGCCCGTCATTTTTGAGCAGTACCACCGACTTCCGCGCCGCCTCGGCCGCCAGCTCCTGGTGCGCCGGGCAGTTGATGACCTCCTCGGTCAGCCCGGTGTACGGGTTCTCCTCGGCCGGGTCGAACTCGCCCAGCCGGAAGCGCATCGACAGCGCCCGGCGTACCGCACCGTCCACAGTGGACTCGTCGAGCAGTCCGCGTCGCAGCGCCTCGGTGACCCGTTCGATGGTCAGCTCGGCCCGGTCGTCGTTGTCGGTGAAGCTGTCCACGCCGGCCCGCAGCAGCGCGGCCGTTGCCTGTACATGGTCCGGGTGGTAGCGCTGCGGGCTCACCACGTTGGACGGTGCCTGCGCGTCGCTGACCACCAGCAGGTGCTCGGGTGTCCAGCCGCGCAGCTCGTCGTTGATGAGTGGCGACAGGTGCGCCGGCCGCCCGTTGACCAGGTTGTACGAGGCCATCACCGCGACCGCCGCGCCGGCCGCGATCGGGGCACGGAACGCCGGCAGCTCGTACTCGTGCAGTACCCGGGGTGGCACGCTGCTCGACGTGAGTTCCCGCCGGGTTTCGTTGTTGTAGGCCAGGAAGTGCTTCACGGTCGGCGCGGTTTTCAGGTAACGCGGGTGGTCGCCGCGCAACCCCTGGGCGTACGCCGTGGCCAGTTCGCCGGTGAGCAGCGGATCCTCGGCGTACCCCTCCTCGTTGCGCCCCCAACGCGGATCGCGCAGCAGGTTGACCACCGGCGCCCAGACGTTGAGGCCGCCCCGGGTCGGGTCCTTGTGGTGGAAGCCGCGCGCCTCGTCGCCCACCGCCGCGCCGACCCGGCCGAGCAGCTCCGGGCTCCAGCTGCTGGCCAGCCCGACCGCCTGCGGGAAGACGGTGGCCGGGCCGAGCCAGGCCAGCCCGTGCAGCGCCTCGGTACCGGTGCGGAAGCCGCCGATGCCCAGCCGCGGGACGGGCGCCTGGTGCTGGTGCAGCAGCGCCACCTTCTCGGCCAAGCTGAGCCGGCTGAGCAGGTCGTCGATCCGGTCGGCGAGCGGCAGCCGGTGGTCGCGGAAGCTCATCGGGGTACCACCTCGGGGTGTGGTGGAGGGGTGCTTTCGGGCGGGCTGTCGAAGCGCTTCGAATTGCGCTCCGTGTAAGTTTCGAAGCGCTTCGATTGGGGTTTCGAAACAGGTTGCCCCGTGATCCGCGCATCGTCAAGTGCGGATGGCCTCGCGGAGCGAAATGCCTAGCCGGCGACTGAAAGTTGCCCGGCGTCGATGGCGTCCACGACCAGCGTCGCCCCGCCGATGGCCGCCGCCTCGTGGCCGAGGGTACCGGCGGCCAGCCGCAGCCCGCCCGAATCAGGGGCGAGCGTGCGGGCGCGTGCCTCCTCCGTGGCGGCCGGGAGCAGCCACGGCGCCAGCGGCTCGTAGTAGCCGGCGAGCAGTACGACATCGGGGTTGAGCAGGTTGGCCAGCAGGCCGACACCATAGCCCAGGTGGCGCCCCGCTTCACGCAGACCGTGCAGTACCTTGCGATCCTGCGCCCGGGCCTGGCGGACCAGGTCGTCGACCTCGGCGGCCAGGTCGTCCCCGCCACCGCCCGCCGCCGTCACCAGCGCGGAGACGCTGGCCACCGCCTCGAGGCAGCCGGTCCGACCGCACGGGCAGGGCGCACTGGAGCCGGGTACCGGCAGGTGCCCGATCTCCCCGGCGTACCCCAGCCCGCCGCGTACCAGTTCGCCGCCGGCGACCAGCCCGGCACCGAGGCCGGTACCGCCGCTGAGCAGCGCCAGGTTCGGCACCCCGGCGTACCCGCCGAACCGGTGCTCGGCCAGGGCCGCGAGGTTGGCGTCGTTGTCCACGGTGACCGGGAACTGCGGGTCGCCCAGCGCGCGCAGCAGCGTCTCGCGGACCGGAACGTCGTGCCAGCCAAGGTTGCTGGCCACCCGGACCACGCCACCGGTACCGACCAGCCCGCTGATCCCCACGGTCAGCCCGAGCACCTGCCGCCCGTCGGCGTCCAGCCGGGCCAGCGCCTTCTTCACCAGCATCGCGGCGGCGCTGAGGGTGCGGCCGGCCAGGCCGCCCACTCCGGCCCGGCGCCAGGACAGCAGGTGCTGCCCGGCCAGGTCGAGGACCACCAGGTTGAGGTGTTCGGGGGTGATCGCCAGGCCGAGCGCGGCGTACGGCGAGCCGTCGAGCACGATCATCGTGGCCGGCCGGCCGATACGCCGCTCGGTGAGGCCGGTCTCGCGCAGCAGCCGGCGCCCGATCAGCTCGCCGACCAGGCTGGAGACCGTCGCCTTGTTGAGCCCGGTGCCGGCCGCGATGTCCGCCCGGGAACAGGGCGCGTTGACCCGCACGTGGGCCAGCACCACCGCGAGGTTGGTGGCGCGGACGTCCGCGAAGTCGGCCGGCTGGCGGTCGAGGTGGGTGGCTATCACTGTGTGGTTCCCGCTTCCCGCTCGGTCGCCTCATCATGCCGCATACCCGGGTCCGGCCGGTGTCGGCCGAACGCCGGAGAGGGGAGTGGCGCTGTCTTGTGGCGTCTGTCGACATCGTCTAGCTTGATTGGTGCGTTTGTTTAGCGACCAGACCAACTAAATCCTAGGCCACCTGACGCCGCAGCCCAAGCGCCTTTCCGCGAGGCCGCGTGCCCGTCGACCCTTCCAAAACCACACCCCGAAGGTGGTACCCCCATGCCTCGCGAAACATCGCCCGATCCGGTGCCGGAGCATTTCCCACCGGCGCTGTCCCGGCGCGTCCTGCTGCGCTCCGCAGCCACTCTGGCCGGTGCGGCGTTCGCCGCCCCGTTGATCGCCGGCTGCGAATCCAGTAGCAGCAAGGCTCCCGGCTCGACGAGCGCGGGCGACCTGGCCAAGGTGATCCCCAGCTACCTGCCCAACACCTCGGTGAAGCCGGACCTCCCCAGCGTCACCGGCGCCAGCGGTGCCGTCTCCGACCCCGGCTTCCTGGCCTACCCGGCCAGCCCGGTGAAGACCGTCACCGGTATCCCGGGCAAGGGTGGCAGCTACACCACGATGACCCCGCTGTGGGGCTCGATCCCGCCGTCCAGCGGCAACGGCTACTACGACGCGGTGAACAAGGCGCTCGGCGCCACCCTGAAGATCCAACCCGCCGACGGCAACAACTACGGCAACGCGCTGCCGCCGCTGTTCGCCTCGGACAAGTTGCCCGACTGGATCAACATCCCCGGCTGGAACACCAACAACCTCAGCTTCGGTGAGGCGGTCGAGGCGAAGTTCGCCGACCTCACGCCCTACCTGGCCGGGGACAAGGCGAAGGAGTACCCCAACCTGGCCAACGTGGCGCAGGGCGCATGGCGCTGCGGAGTCTGGAACGGCAAGCTCTTCGGCATCCCGATCTACCCCTCCAACGCGGTCTTCGCCGGTGTCTACTTCTACCGCGCGGATGTCTTCGACGCCCACGGGATCAAGGGCTCGGACATCAAGACCACGGCCGATCTGGAGGCGCTCGGCGCCCAGCTGACCAGCCAGAGCGCCGGTGTCTGGGCCTTCGACGACCTGTTCGGTACGGACGCTTCGTACGCCTGCAACCTGTTCCACTTCCCGAGCAAGTGGGGCCTTTCCGACAACGGCAAGCTGCTGCACAAGTACGAGTCGCCGGGCATCGTCGAGGCGCTCAACTGGCACGCCAAGCAGGTCAAGGCGGGTTACATGCACCCGGACGCGGTGGCCGCCAACAACCAGAACGGCAAGCAGCGCTTCTGGAGCGGCAAGTCACTGATCTGCGCGGACGGTACCGGAGCCTGGGACGGGGACGACGCCAAGTCGGGGACCGCCGCCAACCCCTCCTACCGACGGCTGGCCTTCAGCCTGCTGACCTCGGACGCGGCCAAGAAGGCGAGCATCGAGCTGGGCAACGGCGCGAGCATGTTCAGCTACCTCAACAAGAGGCTGACCGCCGACCAGGTCAAGGAGTGCCTGGCGATCGCCAACTTCCTGGCCGCACCGTACGGGTCGGCCGAGTGGCTGCTGGTCAACTTCGGTACCGACGGCGTCGAGTACCAGATGACCGCCGGTAACCCGGTCCTCAACGACAAGGGCAGCAAGGAGGTGGCCACCAGCTTCCAGTTCCTGGCCACCCCGCCGTCGCCGACCACCGTGAAGAGCGGCTTCGTCCAGGTGGCCAAGGACTACTGCGCCTGGCAGGGCGAGGCCGTGAAGAGCGCGGTGAAGCCGCTGTTCTACGGCATGAACGTGACCGAGCCGGCTCAGTACAGCTCGATCGGGCAGGCGGTGGTCGACACCATCGCCGACGTGAAGGTCGGCCGCAAGCCGATCTCCGCCTACACCGATGCCGTGAAGACCTGGCAAGCCCAGGGCGGCAACGCGTTGCGCGACTTCTACCAGGGAGTCCGGGACAAGTACGGTACCGGCCAGTGAGCGGCCAGCCGGGGTCGCGGCCCGTTGCCCGGACCACGACCCCGGCGGCGCCCGCTGTGGTACCGCCGGGATCCGACCCGGAGCCGAGGCTGCTGTTGTGATTGACGACCCGACCGACATCGCCGATCCGGCCGACCGGGCCGACCCGGCGGACCGTACCGACTCCGCCACCCGAGCCGTGCCCGCACAGCGCGGCGCCCAGCCGGCCGGGGTCATCCCGCGCAACCGGCTCACCTGGCGGCAGCGGCTGCGCCGGGACCGGACGCTGCTGGTGATGACCCTGCCCGCATTGGCTCTGCTGGGCGTTTTCAGCTACGCGCCGATGTTCGGCAGCATCATGGCGTTCCAGGACTACAGCATCTACACCGGCTTCTGGCACAGCCCGCTGTCCGGGTTGGACAACTTCCAGCGCCTGCTGGACGATCCGGTGTTCTGGCACGCGTTCACCAACACCCTGGTGATCAGTGCCGTGCAGCTGGTGCTCTACTTCCCGGTACCCATCGCGCTGGCGCTGCTGCTCAACTCGCTGATCAGCAGCAAGATGCGCAGCTTCGTGCAGGCCGTCGTCTACCTGCCGCACTTCTTCTCCTGGGTACTCGTGGTGACCATCTTCCAGCAGATGCTGGGCGGTGCCGGTGTACTGAACACGTTGCTGCGCAAGCACAACTTCGGTACCTGGAACGTGATGACCGACCCCGGCACGTTCAAGTACCTGGTGACCGCGCAGGCGGTGTGGAAGGAGGCCGGCTGGGGAATCATCGTCTTCCTGGCCGCGCTGGCCGCCATCGACCAGACGCTCTACGAGGCGGCAGCCGCCGACGGGGCCGGGCGGTGGCGCCGGATGTGGCACATCACGCTGCCGGGAATGCGCGGCGTCATCGTCCTCATGCTGGTACTGCGGCTGGGCAACGCGCTCACCGTCGGCTTCGAGCAGATGCTCGTCCAGCGGGTCGCGGTGGGCCGGGACGCCTCCGAGGTACTCGACACGTTCGCGTACTTCTACGGCGTGGTGAACAACAACTTCAGCTACGGCGCCGCGGCTGGGTTGTTCAAGGGGGTACTGTCGCTGATCCTCATCCTGGCGGCCAACAAGGTGGCGCATCTGTTCGGCGAGGACGGGTTGTACCGCAAATGATCGAGACCTCTGTGACACCGGCGGCGGCCCGCCGCAACGAGCGCCGGGCCGAGCGCGCAGCGCAGCAGCAGCGCCCGTCGTGGGAGGAGCCCGCCGGGGTACCGGGCCGGGCCGGCAAGGGCGTGGTGCTGTTGGTGGTACTCGCCGTGGTGCTGGTGCCGCTCTACTCCATCGTGCTCACCAGCCTGTCCAACCAGGAGTCGGTGAACATCGCCGGTGGCATGGTGCTGGTACCGCACGGCATCACCCTCAACGCCTACCGGCAGATCTTCGGCAACCAACTCGTGGTGCACTCGCTCGTGGTCAGCCTGGCCATCGCGGTGATCGGCACGCTGCTGTCCATGACGGTCAGCATCCTGTGTGCGTACGGCCTGTCCCGCCCGCGCAGCTTCGCCCACCGGACCATCGTGCTGATCCTGGTGGTCACCATGTTCTTCAGCGGCGGGCTGATCCCGAGCTTCCTGGTGGTCGCCGGGCTCGGCGGCTACGGCTCCTACTGGTCGCTGATCCTGCCCAGCGCCGTGTCGGTCTTCAACATCCTGGTACTGCGGGCGTTCTTCTCGGGTACCGCCCAGGAGCTGATCGACGCGGCCCGGATCGACGGCGCCGGCGACTGGCGGGTGCTCTGGTCGGTGGTGATGCCGACGTCGCGCGCCGTACTCGCGGTCATCACGCTGTTCTACGCGGTCGGCTACTGGAACACGTTCTTCAACGCGCTGCTCTACCTGCCGGACAACGGGCAGTGGCCGCTGCAGATGGTGATCTACACGTACACCTTGCAGGGCAACAACCTGCCCGGCTCGGGTACCACAGGTACCGGCCAGTACCTCGGCCACCAGGCGATCGCGCCGCTGTCCCTACAGATGGCCGTGGTGACCCTGACGCTGCTGCCGATCGTGCTCGCCTACCCGTTCGTCCAGCGGCACTTCACCAAGGGCATGCTGATCGGCGCCATCAAGGGCTGACCGATTCTGTTCAACTGCACCGAGAGTTCGACGTCACGTTTCGACGTCACGTGGAGCGGCGCATCATCCGCCCCACGTGACGCCGTTTCCCGGGCCTCCCGTCCCTGAGGGCCCGGGTGTCTCTGCCGCTCTCAACAGCCAGCCGCCGCCTACCAGCCGGTCGCGTTGAGCAGTCCGTCGACCGCGCGCAGTTCGGCTGGGCGGCCGTTCACCGTCACCCGGGCCGGCGCGCTGTCACCCGCGACGGCGGCGAACTCGATCCGGGTGATCCGGGCCGGCCCGTCGATGGTGACCGCGAACTCGTCGCCCGCGCGTACCGCCGTGACGTGGGTGTCGCCGTCGACGTCGGAGAGCAGGCAGCTCGTCGACTCGGCTCCCCAACTGGTCAGCGTCAGCGCGGCGAACGGTTCGGTACCAACGGTTGTGCCCGATCCGGTCACCGCGATCAGCGCGCCGTAGCGGACGTAGAGCGGTGCCTGCTCCAGCGGCCGGCGCACCGGGCGGTACCCGCCACCGGTCACCACCTCGCCGCTCCACCAATCGATCCAGCGGCCGTCCGGGAAGTACACCGGGCGCTGCCCGGTCGGGTCGGTCATCGGGGCGACGAGCAGCTCGGGGCCGAGCCGGTACTCCAGGTCGGCCAGCCAGGCGCCGGGATCGTCGGGGGAGTCCAGCAGCAGCGCCCGCATCATCGGTTCGCCGCTGCGCGCCGCCGCCACGGCCGTCGAGTAGAGGTAGGGCATCAGCAGGTACCGCAGCCGTAGCGCGTCAACCGCCGACTGGGCCGCGGTCGACGGAAAGTCCCACGGCAGCCGGCTGGTGGTGCCGTGCAGGCGCAGCAGCGGGGACAGCGCACCGAACTGGCACCAGCGCACGTAGAGGTCGGGGGAGGGGGTACCGGTGAAGCCACCGGCGTCGTGGCTCCAGAACGGTACCCCGGACAGCCCGTGGCTCAGCCCGCCGCGCACGGTACTGGCCATCGACGGGTACCCGCAGTTGGAGTCGCCGCTCCACTGCGCGCTGTGCCGCTGGCCGCCGAGGAAGGTGGATCGGGCCCACACCAGCGACTCCCCGGTGACTTCGCGGGTCACGTCGGCCACCACGTCGTTGTAGAGCAGGCTGTAGACGTTGTGCAGGTCCTCGCCGGTCATTCCGTTGGCCGCGTGCGCGTCAACCGGTACCCCCTCGGCGAAGTCGGTCTTGAACACCGCGACACCCTGGCGCAGCAGGCCGGTCAGCCGCTCGCGCAGCCAGTCGACCGCCGCCGGCCGGGTCAGGTCGAGGATGCCGCTGGCCGGGAAGCTGCCGTGCCACACGTCGGCGACGTACGCGCTGCCGTCGGGCCGGGTCAGGAAGAGTCCCCGGGCGGCTCCGTCGGCGAAGTCCGGGCTGTGCTCGGAGACGTACGGGTTGATCCACAGGCAGACGCGGAATCCCTGCCGCGCCAGGGTTTCCAGCATCCCCTCCGGGTCGGGGAAGCGGCCGGTGTCCCAGCGCAGGTCCGACCAGTGCCCCTCGGTCTGCCAGTAGGTGTCCAGGTGCAGCACGTCGCAGGGGATGCCCTCGGCCCGGATCCGGCGGGCGCGCTCCAGCACGGCCTGCTGGGTGTCCACGAAGAAGCCGGACGAGATCCAGGTACCGAAGGCCCACTTCGGTGGCAGCGCCGGCTTCCCGGTGAGCGCGTCGAACCGGGCCAGTACCTCGCCCGGCGTCGGGCCGGCCAGCACGTAGTAGTCGAGTACGTCGTCCGGTACCACGATCTGTACGCAGCTGTGCGTCGAGGCGCACATGTCGAACTCGGTGGCCGCGCCGCTGTCGACCAGTACGCCGTAGCCCCGGCTGGACAGGTAGAACGGCACGTTCTTGTAGGCCCGCTCGGACTCGGCGCCGAACGCGTCGTAGTTCCACATGGTCAGCCGCTGGCCACGCTTGTCCAGCCCGGTGAACTTCTCGCCGAAGCCGACGAAGTGTTCGTCCGCCGGCGCGGTGAAGCTTTCATGCCAGGCGACCCGCCGGCCCTCGACGCTGGAGCAGCCGAGCGGGAGGGTACGTAGCCGGCCGCTGATGTCCTGCTCGCCGGCGTTGCCGCTGAGCAGCTCCCGCCCGTCGGCGGTACGGAACCGCAGCCGCCACGGGTCCAGGGTCAACTCGGCTACCAGCCCCGCCGTGGTCAGCCGCAGCACGCCGGCGCTCACCTCGGCCCGGCCGGCCGGGTCACTGCCGGGGTGTACCAGGGTGAGCGCGGGGGCGCTGCGTGGCCGGGCATCCGGATCGGCGGCGAGCCGGACGCGGATGATGCCCGGACCGGCGATGGAGAGTTCGGCGAAGAACGTCTGCCCGTCAGCGGTGACCGCCTTCAGGCTGGCCGAGCCGGGCTCGCTCGCCACCAGCTCGGCGCGGCTGACGGCGGCCAGGCCAGACTCGCCCGGCCGGCGGACGGGTAGTTCGACCGGATCGGCGACGAAGAGCTCATGGGCCACCAGGGGCGGGCGGTATGGCATGGGAGTTAGTTTTCCGACTAACCAAACAAACGTCAACCACTTGGCGTGCCGTTAGCTCGATCGGGCCGGGCTTCTGGAAACCGGCCGGTACCCCCAACTGCACCGTGGTGGCCTCGCGTGCGTACAGCGATACCGTGATCCGCCCCGGTTCCCAGGCCAGGCGCGGCACCCGCAGCGCACCCAGTGCCGCGCCGCGCAGCTCGCCCTGCGACCACTCGGTGGGCAGGGCCGGCAGCAGGTCCAGCCGACCGCCCGGCCAGCCGCCGTCAAACGGCCGGCACTCCCCGCTGGCCGCCGGCCAGTGCCGCAGCAGCATCCGGACCACCATCGCCGGCAGCCCGCCACAGCTGTCGACGTTGAAGATCGCCCCCCGGTTGTGGGTGGCCACCAGGCTCGGACGCCAGTACCCGGAGAGCAGCGCCAGGATCTCCCTGCACTCGTCGGCCATCCCGAGCTGTGCCGCCGCGAGCCCCAACCCGGCCAGGCCGAAGGCCATCTCGTCGCCGTTCCCCCGCCACCAGGCCAGCCGGGCCCGTACCGTCGCCCGGGCCGCCGCCACCAGCGCCGGATCGGTGAACAGCAGCGGATCTGGGTACCAGACCGGGAGCAGGTGCGAGGCGTGCCGGTGCGCGTGGTTGGGGGCCAGCCCCGGCCACAGCCACTCGTCCAGCGTCCCGTCGGCGGCCACCGTGTACCCCGGCCCCACCGGCGCTTCACCGAGGTCCGCGCGGAGTGCCCGGTACGCGGCCACGTCGAGGGTGGCGTTCACGGCCGCCTGCGAGCCGGTACCGGCCGGGGTGTTCTCCGGCGAGTAGGACGGCGCGAATTGACCCTCCGGCGCGTAGTCACGCAGGAAGTCCCGCGCTGATTCCAGGAACGGGAAACCCCGTGCCCGCCACCAGTCGGTGTCGCCGGTGTGCGCGAAGTACTCGGCGTACAGCCGGGTGGCCCAGGCCGCGCCGGCCGTGAAGAAGGTCAGGCACCAGGTCGCGTCGAAGTGGTTGTGCCGCCCGTGCGTGGACAGGTGTGGCGGCAGCAGTACGCCGCGCGCGCCGTAGAGTCGCCGGGCGTTCTCGGCGAAGGCTTCCCGGTGCGCGTCCAGCAGGTCGAAGAGCGGGCGCAGCAGTTCGGGGGTACCGGTCGGGGCGAGCCCGGCCAGCGCGGTGAACAGGTTGCCGTCCAGCGTGTACCCGCTCTGCCAGGCCGGGTGGTAGCTGCCGCTCCACACCCCCTGCAGTGTCGGTGGAAGCGTGCCGGTACTGGAGATGATGGCGTACCGGCCGGCCTGGAACAGCTCCTGTACCAGTCCGGGACTCGCCGGCTCGGCGAGCAGCTCCTCGCTGGTGGGTGCGGAGCTGCTGTCCCCCAACGCATCTACCGTGTTCGGTGTGTGGAGGCGAAGCGAGCACGCGTCGATGAGGGGTCGGTGCAGTCTCGTGTGCGCGGCGAGCAGCCAGTCCCAGTCGGCCGGCAGCTCCGCCAGCTCCGCCTCCGCCAACTCCGCAGCCTCGTCGCCGGCGCAGCAGGCCACGCTGGTTCGCAGCAGCACCAATACCTCCCGGACCGACCCGACCCGCAACACCGCCCGGCGACCGCCTGCCCGGCTACCGGCTAACCAGCCACCGCCCGGCCGGCCGCCAGCCGGTGCCCCGTCGGCTAATACGCGCGCCGTCACGGTGTAGCCGCGGACCGCTCCGGGCCAGGCGCCGGGGAACGTACCGGCCAACCGCAGCCAGCCCGGCCGGGCTGACGCACGCAACAGCACGGGGACGGGTGGCTGATCGGCGAGCCCGTGCAGCCACAGCCGGGCCCGCACCGCTCCACCGATCCGGCGTAGCCGCAGTACCACCACGTCATCCGCCCGGGAAACGAACAGCTCCTGGGTCAGGCCGCCGCTGCGCTGCCAGGCGACTCCCGTGGCGTAGTCGACCCCGCGGGCGTACCCGCCGGCCGGCAACCCGGTGAGCGTGAGGGTACCCGCGCCGACCAGCGGATCGATGCGCCGCAGCGAGGCGTAGCGCGGATCCTCCGCCCGGGCCAGCTGCACCACCCGCCGCGCGGCGCGCTCCCCGTCACCGGCGAGCACGGCAGCGCGCAGCTCGTCGAGCGCGGGCGCCGTCTGTGGTGCCGCAAGCGGCTCGTCCACCGGCAGGAACAGCCGTTCGTGGGAGAGGGTGACCCGGCCGGTACCGGGCCGGCCGTAGAGCAGCGCGCCCTGCACACCGTTCCCGCTGATGAGCGCGTGCTCCCAGTTGTCGCTCGCCGTGCTGGACCTCACCCGGCTAGTTTGGCTATCGTCCCAACAAAAGGCAACCGGAGGTGTCGTGATCGGGTACGGCGGGGACTACAACCCCGAGCAGTGGCCGGAGTCGGTGTGGGCGCAGGACGTGGCGCTCATGCGGCGGGCCGGCGTCAACCTGGTCACCCTCGGCGTGTTCAGCTGGTCGAGCCTGGAGCCGGTGCGCGGGAAGTACCGCTGGGACTGGCTGGACCGTGCGCTGGAGCTGTTACACGCCAACGATATCCGGGTCATCCTGGCGACTCCGACGGCCGCTCCGCCACCCTGGTTCAGCCGGCTGCATCCGGAGGCGCTGCCGGTGACGGCGGAGGGGGTACGCCTGCACCACGGCAGCCGGGATACCTACTGCGTACACGCGTCGGCCTACCGCGAGGCTAGTGCCGCGATAGCCACCGCACTGGCCGACCGGTACGGGCAGCATCCGGCGCTGGCCATGTGGCACGTGCACAACGAGTACGGTACCGGCTGCCACTGTGAGCTCGCGGACGCGGAGTTCCGGGACTGGCTGGCGCGCCGCTACGGCGACCTGGCCGCGCTGAACGAGGCGTGGACGACCACCTTCTGGAGCCAGGGGTACGCCGACTGGGCCGACGTGCACACGCCACGCGCCACGCGCTACCTGCCCAACCCGACCCAGGCGCTGGACTACCGGCGCTTCCTCTCCGACGCGTTGCGGGCACACTACCGGGTCCAGCGCGACATTCTCCGCGCCGTCAACGACACGATCCCGGTCACCACGAACCTCGCCTTCGGCGGTTGGGTGCCGGTGGACGTCTGGGACTGGGCCGCCGACCTCGATGTCGTGTCCATCGACTGCTACCCGAGCACCACCGGAATCGAGGGTGCGCAGGAGGTCGCCTTCGCCGCCGACCTGGCCCGCGGCATCGCCCACGCCACAACGGAAGGCCGCGCCACAAGCGGGAACACGCGCCACAGCAGGAGGCATGGACGGCCGGTGGATGGTGATGGAGCAGGCGGCAGATCTCGTCTACACCCGCGATCGGATGCTCGCCCGGCCACCCGGTGAGCTGATCCGGCACAGCCTCGCGCACGTGGCTCGAGGCGCCGAGGCGGTACTGCACTTCCAGTGGCGCGCCTCGCCGGGCGGCGCCGAGCTCTGGCACGCCGCGATGCTGCCACACTCCGGACCGGACAGCCCGGCCTTCCGTGAAGTCGAGGCGCTCGGCCACCTGCTGCCTCAACTTCCCGCGTCCGGCACGGCCCGCGAACCGGCCGCGGTCGCGGTGGTGTGGGATCCGCAGTGCTGGTGGGCACTCCAGTCGCCCGGCCTGCCGGCCGCGGACCTCGACTACCTGGACGGGGTACGCCGGGTGCACAGCGCCCTGGGACGGCTGGGTGTCGCGATCGACGTGGTGGCGCCGGGTGCCGAGCTGCGGGGGTACCAGGTGGTGTTGGTGCCTGCCCTCTACGCGGTCAGTGACGCGGATGCGGCCCGGCTCAACGACTTCGCCGGCACGCTGGTGGTCTGGTACTTCAGCGGCGTCGTCGACGAGCGCCTGCGGGTACGGCTCGGCGGACATCCGGGGGCTTTCCGCGCTCGGCTCGGGCTGCGGGTGGAGCAGTGGCAGCCGCAGCCGCCCGACGCGCGCATCGTGCTCTCCACCGGAGCGGTCGGCACCGCCTGGCGGGAAACCGTTGCCCTGCAAGGCGCCCAGCCCATCGCGACCTACCCCGACGGCAGCCCGGCGATCACCCGACACCGGGATGCCCAGCAGCGGGATGCCTGGTACGTCTCCACCCGCCTCGAACCAGCGGACCTGACCGACCTGCTCGGCGAGGTACTGGACGCGGCCGGTATCACCCGCCCCGCAACAGCTCTACCACCAGGTGTCGAGCTGCTCAGCCGCGGCGGCTGCTGGATCGCGCTCAACCACACCGACGAGCCGGCAACCGTGCACCTCCCCGGCGGAGAAGAGATAAGCGTGGCAGCCGGCGGGTACACCCTTGGTTGAGCGGGCGCTCAGTCGGCAAGCGTTGGTGGCAGCCCGAACGAGGGCAGCACGCTGTCGTCGAAGCGGGTGATGGCGCGGATCCGGTCACCGGCAAGGGTGAGCACGAGCATGCCGGTACTGCGCCGGACGCCGGAGGGCGTACGCAGGTAGGTGCCGAACGCCGGCTGCCCGTTGGCGCGCGTCGGTACCAGATCGTAGGTGCGGTCTGCCCGGATGACGCTGCGGTAGAAGCCGCTCGCGGCCGCCAATCCGTGGTACTCCAGCGGTACCGGCGGCATGGAGACGAACACGTCGTCGGTGAGCAGGGCGAGCAGTGCCTCGACATCGCTGGACGAGTACGCGCGGACGAACCGTGCCACCAGCGCCTGTTCGGCCGGTGAGCCGGGAGCGGGCGGCGGCTGCTGCCCGCCGGTCGACGGCAGCCGCTCCTGCAGGCTGGCGCGCGCCCGTTTGAGTGCGCTGTTGACCGAGTCGACGCTGGAGTCGAGCATCCGCGCCACTTCGCTCGCGTGGTAGCCGAGTACGTCGCGCAGGATGAGTACCGCGATCTGCCGGTTCGGCAGTACCTGCAGCGCGGTCACGAAGGCCAACGAGATGGCTTCGTTCTGCTCGTAGCGGGCCTCCGGGCCGAGCGGCGCGTCGACCGCGCCGGCCAGGGCGGAGTCGGGAAACGGCTCCAGCCATAGGATGTCGCCGAACCGGGACGGCTGAGGCGGCTCGATGCCGGGTACGTCCCACCGCACGGCCGGGCGGCGGCTGGCTGTGCGCAGCGCGTTCAGGCAGCGGTTGGTCGCGATTTTGTAGAGCCAGGTACGGATCGAGGAGCGCCCCTCGAAGCCGGCGAGCCCCTGCCACGCGGTCAGCAGCGTGTCCTGCAGGGCATCCTCGGCGTCCTGGAACGAGCCGAGCATCCGGTAGCAGTGCACCTGCAGTTCCCGCCGGTACCCCTCGGTCAACTCCCGGAACGCGTCCCCGTCCCCGGCCTGTGCCCGGGTGATCAGGTCGGCTGCCAACACGCCCACGCTCGCGTCACCTCTCCCCGTTCGATCGCACTCCCAGTATGGACACCGGCCGGCGCCCGAACTGGGCGCTCCGCCGTCGCCCAGTCCGCGGCCGCTGCGGGGTCTGCATCATTCGGCGGCCCGATAGGCGGGCGGCCGTACTCATTGGGGGACGCAGTGACAATCGAAGGCAAGACAATCCTGGTGACCGGAGCCAACCGGGGGATCGGTAAGGCGCTGGTCGAGGAGGCGCTGCGCCGAGGGGCCGAGCGGGTGTACGCCGGTACCCGCGAGCCGTTGACGCACCCGGACAAGCGGGTCACGCCACTGATCCTGGACGTCACCAACGACGCGCACACCCGGGCGGCCGTCAACCAGGTCGAGTCGCTGGACATTCTCGTCAACAACGCCGGCGTGGCGCTCTACGACGACCTCAGCGATCGGGTCGCGCTGGAACGGCACCTCGCGGTGAACCTTTTCGGTACCTACGGCGTGACCCAGGCGTTCCTGCCGCTGCTGACCCGGTCCCGGGGTGCCATCGTCAACGCGCTGTCGGTGGCCGCTCTCGCGGCCATCCCGGTACTACCGGCGTACTCGATCTCGAAGGCGGCCGCGTTCTCGATGTCCCAGTCGCTGCGCGCACTGCTTGCCGCCCAGGGCGTGCGGGTGTTTGCGGTACTGACCGGGCCGGTGGACACCGACATGACCCGGGGACTGGACATCCCGAAGTCGACGCCGGAGGCGGTTGCCTGGGCCATCTTCGACGGCGTGGAGCGCGGAGACGAGGAGATCTTCCCGGACCCGATGTCGGCGTCGCTGGCCGAGAGCTGGCGGGCCGGCGCGGTCAAGGCGCTGGAGCGGCAGAACGCGGGGTTGCTCCAGGCCGAGCCGGTCGCCTCCTGACCCACCGGGGCACCAGCGGAGCCTGACCGCCGTGGGACGACGGGCTGCGCAACGAGAACGAAAGCGCTTCAGCCGGTCATGGACAGGACGATGCGCCCCGCCGCCTGACCGGTCGACTGCCGGATCCAGGCGGCGGGCGCCGATTCCAGTGGTACCACCTCGAAGTCGACGGTGAGCCGGCCGGCCAGCGCGTGCTCGGCGATGAGCGTGATGCTCTCGGCGCGCTGGTCCGGCGTCAGCTCGTTGTTGGTGTACCCCAGGATCCGCAGCGAGTTGCCGCGCAGCGTCGCCGAGTCCACGGCCGCCGTCTCCCCGGCCGAGCTGCCCAGGTTGACCAGGCGGCCACCAGGGCGCAGGGTACGCAGCGCCGCGACGGCTGGTACCCCGAAGAGTGGGTCGATCACCAGGTCCACCGGCCCGTCGACGGCTTCCCGGAGGCGGGCGCTGAGGGTGGCCGTGTCGTCGGCTCCGTTGATGGCGACGACCGCGTCCGCGCCGGCCCGCCGGGCACGCTCCTGGGCGGCCAGTGAACGGGCGGCTGCCACCACCCGGCGGGCGCCGGCGAGCTTGGCCAGTTGGATCGCACACTGGCCGACCACGCCACCGGCGCCGAGCACCAGAACCTGTTCGCCAACTTGGAGTTCACCGCGCCAGTACAGCGACCGGGCGGCAGCGACCGCGGAGAGCCCGAGCGCGGCGAAGAGCTGGTGGTCGAGGCCGGCCGGGAGCGGTACGACGGCACCCGCCGGTACCACTGCCTGCTCGGCGAGGCTGCCGTCCCCGGGCCGCATCCCCGCTGTGGTGGGGAACCAGACCGCGGAGCCGTCGGGAAGCAGGCCGACCCCCTGCACGCCGGGTACGTACGGCGTCGCCGGTACGCCGAAGTAGGAGGAGCCGGTGGCGCACAACACATCCAGTGGAGTGATTGGAGCGGCGGTGACCGCGACGGCCACTTCGCCCGGGCAGGCCACCGGCGCCGGATGGTCGGTGACCGTGGGCGCCGATCCGCAGACGCTCACGTGGGCCGCGCGCATCACGTGGCGATGTCCGGGTACGGCAGGCTGAAGTGCGCCAGGCGCACGGCGTACCGCTTCTGGAAGTCGAGCGGCTCGGGATGGTCGCGCTCGAACATGGCGATGAACAGCGTCAGCGTGAGGAACGGGTGCGCGCCCAGCTCGAACAGGCGCTCATAGTCGTGTGCTGCCAACGCTTCCCGCTCGGCGTCGGTGAACCTCAGCCAGGTACTCGCCTCGGCGGTGTGGCAGTTCAGTACGGCGTTGGCGCGCTCCGCCTCCCACCACACGACTGTCCCTTGTGGATCGTCACGGTACCGCTCCACCAGCTCCGGATCGCGGTCGACGGTGTAGAGGAACTTGTCCAGCAGGTACTTGCTCATGCCGGGACTCCGTTCGGGTACCAGGTGAAGTAGGCCTCCATGGTGTGGAACAGGTCCAGGGTGTCCACGTGGTCGGCTTTGGCGCCGGCCCCGGCGACCCCCATCATCAGCATGAAGTCCATGAAGCCGTGGGTGGCGTTGCCCGGCGCGTGCAGGCTGTCCAGCGTCACGTTGGCCAGGCAGCCGTCCAGATCCCCGTTGGCGATCCACTCGACCGCCCGCCGGTCGAACTCCGGATCCGGCCCGTGCGGCCCGAACTGCCGTGGTCCGCCCAGTTCCAGGGAGAGGTGGCCGGTACCGACGATGGCCACCCGCAGGTGACTCGGCCAGGACTCGACGATCTCCCGGATCGCCTGTCCCAGCTGGACGAAGCGCTTCGGCTGGGGCAGCGGCGGCGCGAAGATGTTGGTGTAGATCGGCACGATCGGCAGGTCGGCCTCGGGGCGCAGGGTGATGATCGGGCAGGTGATGCTGTGGTCGATGCGCAGTTCGTTGCTGAAGGCCAGATCGAAGCCGGCGTCCAGCCCGGCCCGCAGCACGTGCGCCGACAGCTCCTCCTGGCCGGCAAGTAACAGCTTCGGCAGCCCGAACTCGCGCTCCTCGTTGTACCAGTTGGCGTCGTAGAACGGCGCCTTGCCGACCAGGAACTGCGGCATGTTGTCCAGCCACAGCTGGTGGAAGTGGTCGGAGCCGACCATCACCAGGACGTCGGGGCGGGCCCTGGTCAGCGTCTCGCGGAAGGCGAGGATCTTGGCGACCCACTCGTCGGCGAAGGGTGGGCGCTGCGCGCCGGTGGCGGTACTGGCCCGGTAGTAGAACGGGTGGTGGGTGGAGGCGATGACCGCGACGACGGTGGCCATGGCCGCTCCTCTCAGCGCGGGACTTCAGGGGTTTGCGGGACCGGACGGAGACGGGGGGACGTAGACGGCGTTGCGGTCGACCGTTTTGTAGATGAGCGGAGCCAGCGGGCGGCGCCGCTCCTCGGCCAGGTGCCCGAGCAGCCCGGCCGCGCGGGCCAGCAGCGCGAAGCCGCGCAGCAGGTCGACCGGGAGCCCGAGGTCGGCCAGTGCGGCGCCACAGACCCCGGCACCGTTGAGCGGCAGGGTCCGCCCGAGGATCGACGGATGTACCCGGCCGATCGCCTCGAACAGGCCGCAGGTGCGGGCCGTACTGGCCCTCCTCGGCGCGATGGCGATCAGCACGGGGGTACGCGGGTCCTGCGACTTGTGTACCGGGTGGCCGAGGCCGGGGATGAGGCGCTTCTGCTCGCGAGCGGCGACGACAGCCTGCCGGGCGACGGTGTCCCAACCGGCGTCGTCGGTGGGGAGTTCGTCAAGCGCCGCAAGGGAGTCGGCGAGGAAGCGGCCGCAATCCTCGGTGACGCCGAGGAACCGGGAGCCGCCGCCGAGCAGTCCCGCGGCCAGCGCGCCCTGCAGCGCCTCCGGGGCGCTGAGGTAGGTCAGCCGGGCGGCGATGGCGGTCGGGGTAAAGCCGTGGTCGGCCAGCGCCACCAGTACCGTCTCGAACACCCGGGTCTCGCCGGACGGTGGGTCGGCGCCCGGCGACCAGCCAGTACGCCAGTTCGCCGAAGCCCACCTTGCCCATCAGGTCAGCTGGCGAGATCCATCCCGAGCAGCCGGATGGTGCTGGCATCGGAGGTACCCAGCCCGGTCTCGAACCTCAGCTTGTCGGAGCTCAGTTCTTCAGCCATGCGCGGATCTCCTCACCGTGCTCGTCCAGTGCCGGCGGGGGCAGCTGGTACCGGGGCGGGGTGGCCGAGAACGTGATCGGGTTGCGGATTCCGGGGACCCCGCCGACCGGTACCACCGGATCCAGGCCCAACTCGGTCGCCAGCGCGACGCCGCCGTCGATGGTGTTGATCGGCGCGCACGGTACGCCCGCCGCGAGCAGGTCGCGGAACCATTCGTCCTTGGTCCGGGTGGCCAGCCGCTCGACCAGCAGCGGGCGCAGCTGCTCGCGGTTGGCGGTGCGGTCCTGGTTGCGGGCGAAGCGCGGATCGTCCGGCAGGTCGGGCAGTTCGAGGAGCTGGCACAGCCGGCGGAACTGGCCGTCGTTGCCGGCGATGACGATCAGCTCGCCGTCGGCCGTGGGTAGCGACTCGTACGGGAAGAGGCTGGGGTGGGCGTTGCCCATCCGGTAGGGCACCACGCCGCCGGCGACGTACCCGCTGCTGTGGTTGACCAGCCCGGAGAGCGCGGAGGAGAGCAGGTTCACCTCCACGTGCTGGCCGGCTCCGGTGGCATCGCGGTGGTGCAGTGCGGCCAGGATGCCGATGCTGGCGTGCAGGCCGGCCATCACGTCGAAGACCGAGATGCCGGCCCGGTAGGCGGGGCCGTCCGGGTCGCCGGTCAGGCTCATCAGGCCGGAGATCGCCTGCACCATCAGGTCGTAGCCGGGGTAGCCGGCGCCGGCGCCGGTACCGAAGCCGCTGATGGAGGCGTACACCACGCCGGGGTTGGTGGCCGCCACGGTGTCGTAGTCGAGGCCGAAGCGGCGCAGCCCGCCCGGCCGGAAGTTCTCCAGCAGGATGTCGGCCCGCCGGGCCAGCTCCTGACCGGCGGCCAGATCGTCGGGATCCTTGAGGTCCAGCGCGATGGAGCGCTTGTTGCGGTTGACCCCGAGGTAGTACGTGGAGATCCCGTCCCGGGTCGGCGGCAACCAGGTGCGGGTGTCGTCGCCGCCCGGCCCCTCCACCTTCACCACGTCGGCGCCGAGGTCGGCCAGCAGCATGCTCGCGTACGGCCCGGCGAGGATCCGGGAGAAGTCGGCGACCAGCAGGCCGGACAGCGGCCCCACGCGCTCCCCGCTCATCGCCCTCCCTCGGTCCGCCAAGTCTGGCTGCTGTGTACGTCTAGCGGACATCCGTCCGTCAATCGAGTCTTCGCTGGTCAGGGCGTACAGTCAAGCATTGACACCCCCGGGAGGGCGGCTCACACTAGCGCCACTCGACTCTGGCCGCTTGGCGGACGCTTGTCCGGTGCTTGCCGCGCGGCCCCGTACCCCGAAGGAGTGGACGGCGATGAGCGCAACTGACCGCCCGGTGGTTTTCCGCAACGGACTGGTCCTCACCATGGACGACACGCACACCGTGCTGCCCGGCGCGGATGTCCTCGTGGTCGACGGCAGGATCGCCGAGGTCGGTGTCGGCCTCGCCGTCCCCGAGGGCACCGAGGAGATCGACGCCAGCGGCGGTATCGTGATGCCCGGCATGATCGACACGCACCGGCACATGTGGCAGACCGCGATGCGCGGCTACGGTACCGACTGGACGCTGAGCCAGTACTTCGTCTGGTACTACCTGGAGTCCGGCAAGCTGTTCCGGCCGCAGGACATCTACGCCGGCAACCTGCTCGCCGCGCTGGAGGCGGTCGACGCCGGGGTGACCACCACCGTCGACTGGTCACACGGGCTGCAGACCACCCAGCACGCGGACGCCGCGGTCGACGCGCTGCAGGCGGTACCGGGCCGGTTCGTGCTCGGCGTACGGCAACATCCAGCAGGGGCCGTGGGAGTGGTCGGCGGCGCCCGAGTTCCGCGACTTCGTCACCCGCCGGATGCACGGCGCCGGCGACCTGCTCGGCTTCCAGCTGGCCTTCGACGTCACCGGCGACCCGGCCTTCCCGGAGCGGGCCGCCTTCGAAGTGGCCCGGGAACTCGGCGTGCCGGTCACCACCCACGCCGGAGTCTGGGGCGCCACCAACGACGACGGCATCCGGCTGATGCACGAGAACGGCTTCATGGGGCCGACCAACATCTACGTGCACGCCGCGACCCTCAACCACGACTCGTACCACCGGATCGCCGCCACCGGCGGCTCGGTCTCCGTCTCCACCGAGAGCGAGCAGAGCGCCGGGCAGGGGTACCCGCCCACCTGGATGCTGCGCCAGCACGACATCCCGGTCTCGCTGTCGATGGACACCAGCGTCTGGTGGAGCGGGGATCTGTTCTCCGCCATGCGTACCACCCTCGGCGCGGACCGCTCCCGCGAGCATCTGGAGGCGCATGCCCAGCAGGAGACGGTGACCCAGCTGCACCTGCGCGCCGAACAGGTGGTCGACTGGGCGACCCGGGGCGGCAGCCGGGCACTCGGCCTGGACAGCGACATCGGCAGCCTGACCCCGGGCAGGAAGGCCGACGTGATCCTCATCAAGAACGACGCGTCGCCGGTGATGTTCCCGATCCTCAACCCGTACGGTCACGTGGCGTTCCAGGCGCAGCGCGGCGACGTGGACACGGTGATGGTCGGCGGGCGGGTACTCAAACGCGGCGGCAAGCTGGTCGACGTGGACCTCGCGGCGGCCCGGCACGGCGTCGAGCAGACCGTCGAGTACCTGATCGGCGAGATGGGGCAGGAGGCGTGGGACCGGGGCATGCACCCGGACATCCCGGCCACCGAACTCTTCGACAACCCGTACCAGTACACCGAGTACGACGCCGGTTCCGCGCAATGGAAGCATTAGCCGGGTAGCCGCGGCCACGCAGCGGCGACAGGCAGTAGGGGAGAGGTGCGAGTGCCACGCGAAGCGGGACCTGACTTCATCGAGGCCCTGGCGCGCGGGCTGGAAGTGGTGCGCTGCTTCAAACCCGGGCAGCCGGCGATGATGCTCAGCGAGATCGCCGCCGCCACCGGGCTGGCCCGGCCGACGGTACGCCGGATCCTGCTGACCCTGGAGGAGCTGGGCTACGTACGCACCGCCGACCGTGGCTTCGCTTTGACGCCACGGGTTCTGGAGCTGGGCATGGCGTACGTCAACGCGCAGAACAGGTGGGAGCTGGCCCGGCCGCACATGTGCCGGCTGGTCGACCTGACCGGCGAGTCGACCTCGATGGCACAGCTGGACGGGGGCGACATCGTCTACGTGGCACGGGTTGCGGTACCGAAGATCGTCACGCTGGCGGTGACCATCGGTACCCGCTTCCCGGCCGCGGCCACCTCGATGGGGAAGGTACTGCTCGCCGCGCTCGACCCGGCGGAGCTGCGCGCCGCACTGGCCGAGCCGACCCGCTCCGGGATCACCCCCCGCTGGCGGCCGGAGCCGGACGAGCTGGAGCGCGTGCTGCGCGAGGTACGCGCCCGTGGCTGGGCGCTGGCCGACCAGGATCTGGCCGGCGGCATCCGCTCGGTCGCCACCGGCGTACGCGACGGCGAGGGTCGGGTGGTCGCGGCGGTCAACGTCACCGTGCACGCGGCCGAGACGACGGTGGAGAAGCTGACCGAGGAGTACCTGCCGCTGCTGCTGCGCACCGCGGCCGACATCAGCCACGACTGGTCGCTGGCCGGCGCCATCCCACTCGCTGTCCACGGCTGAAGTCCCGGCACGGCTGAGGTTCCGGCACGGCTTAGGTGTCCGGCACGGCTGAGGGTTCCGGCACGGCTGAGGTTGGCGGCAAACGAGAGCAGCGCCGCCCGGCGGGGGAGCCGGGCGGCGCTGTCCGTTGACGCGGGCGCGTCGTCGCGCCCGCGCCGTCAGCGGGTCGTGCAGAGTTTGCCGTTGAGCGTGAACAGACCCGGGAACACATTGGGACCCTGGTACCCGCCGACAAAGCCGACGTTGACCGTGGCCCCCGGTGCGATCACCTGATTGAAGTCGGCGTTGCTCACCCGTACGTCGGTACCGGTCTGGCTCCAGGTACCGTTCCAGCCGCCGGTCATCTGCTGCCAACCGGTGGGCCAGCCGAACGCCAGTGTCCAGGTGTCGAACGCCGACGTACCGGTGTTGGTGATGTCGAGGCTCGCGACGAAGCCGTTGCCCCAGTCGCTGGTGTCCGCGAACGCGACGGCGCAGTCCGACACGGCGGGCGTACCGGTCCGGAACGTCACCGGCGGCGAAGCCCACGACACGTGTCCCGCCGCGTCCCGGGTGAGCACGTTGACCGTGTAGCTGGTACCCGGCGTCAGGTTGTGCACGGTGAACGAGGTACCGGTCGTCTCACCCCACTGCTCGCTGGTGGTGCCGTTCTGGCGGTACACCTCATATTTGACGCCACTGCCCGCCGCCGGCCAGGAGATGGTCGCGTCGCTCGCGGTGACCGCGCCGGCCGTGGGTTGGCCGGGCGCGGCGAGTGCGGTCGGCGCACTCGAGGGGTGCAGGATCAGCGTGGTGAGCGAGTACGCCGGCAGGTCCTGTGCGGCCGCTGCGCCGGTGGCGGTGGTGATCTGGGTACCGCCGTTGCCGAAGCTGAGTACCTGAGCCGTTGCCGCCGGCGAGTACCCGGCGTAGCTCAGCGCCACATGGCGGGCGTTGTCCGGATCCTCGTTGAGCAGCAGTACCGCCAGGTCGCCGTTGGCGCGCCGGGCGGCGTGCACCTTCACCAGTGGATCGCTGCTACTGGCCCGGAGCAGCTGATCGCCCGGCCCGGCGAACTTCGCGGTCATCGCCAGCCCGTAGTAGGGCGCGAAGGGCGTGTTGATGGCCGGTTCGCAGGTGGTCCCGTCGGACAGGCAGGTACCGCTGGAGAGCAGCCCGGAGTCTCCGTAGTCGGGCTGACCGTCCACAGTGGAGTACGCCTGCGGACCGTTGTGTACGTCCCACCAGTCGATGTTGAAGACGCCGTTCTCGATCAGGCTGGCGTACGTGTCGGCGGCGAAGAGCGCACCCGGTTGGGTGTCCAGGCCGTACCCGGGGTTCATCTCGGTCACCGCGAGGCCCAGCTGGTGG
Organism: uncultured Actinomycetota bacterium; assembly: GCA_963850915.1. Lineage (GTDB taxonomy): Bacteria > Actinomycetota > Actinomycetes > Mycobacteriales > Micromonosporaceae > CAVTWH01. Next base: position 66,738 of record CAWKND010000008.1, on the reverse strand, counting down.
CCACCGGCGTAGCTGCTGATCTGTTGGTGTACCAGGGAAACCGCGTCGGTGATCTGCGCGGTCTTGCCGAGCGCGTCCGGCGCCGTCGAGCCGCCCGGGTACCAGTGCAGGATGCCGAAGTCGACGTACGGGCCGGCGATGGAGAGCACCACCTGGTTCCAGGTACCCGAGTCACCGCCAGCCACGATGCCGTCCGGCCAGTTGCCCGGGGTGGTGAGTACCACGCCGATCTTGACCGTCGGGTCGACCGCCTTCATCGCCTGGGCGTACTGCTTGACCAGGGTGGCGTACCCGGCCGGGCTCTTGTCGGCGTGGTTGTCCGCCTCCCAGCTCGTTCCGTAGTGGCCGTTGCCGTACAGCTCGTTGCCGATCTCCCAGTACTTCACGCCGTAGTTCTTGGTGACGTTGGCGTAACGAACCCAGCCGGCCGCCTCCTCCGGCGTACCGGTGCCGTAGTTCGCGATCACCATCGCCTGCGCGCCGGCCCGCTGTACGCCACCCATGAAGTGGTCGAAGTCGGTGTCCGGGGCGACGTACCCGCCCGGCGCGGTGTTGTCCTGCCAGTGGTAGATGTCGGAGTAGGAGCCGCCGGGGTAGCGCAGCAGCTGCACGCCGGCGCTCTTCATCAGGTCGGCGACAGTGTCGGTACCGAGTTGGGAGTCCCACACGGCATGGTTGGTGCCGATCGCCGTGCTGCTGACCGTGGCCAGGCCGGCCCGGGCGTTGACCGTTACCTGGACATCCGTGGCGGCGGCGTGGGCGGGGGCGGCGAGGGTGGCTGTCGCAGCGATCACGAGCGCCACCAGGACGGTGCGGCGATGTCTCATCGCGGGCCTGCTCCTATCGGAGACGGTGAATGGAAGCGCTCCCAAGGTTCGGGGACGCCCCGGCCGCTGTCAACAGCGATGCCCGTGAATGTCAAGCGCTACGTCGTGTCGAATGCCCCACCGGCCGCGGCTGATCCCGGGCGGCGTGCGGCGACCTGGCGGCCGACCTGGGCGTCTCCGGTCGCCCGCGGCGCGCCACCCGGGCATCGCGCGAGGAAGGTGCCGGCGCTCAACGGCCGCCGTCAATGAAACATTCACCGAAATCAGTCCGGGGGTACGGCCGGAGCCCGTTCAGCAGTACCCCCGAACGCGACTACTTCGGCGGTGCGCTCCGCGCACGCTGGTAGAGCGTTGGTCTTCGGTTGAGCGCGATGCGGGCGGCGCGGGTTGAGGCCGCTGCCGGCTGGCAGCGGCCCCGATTTCAGGCGAAAGTTACGACGCCGATGCCCGTCTGGGTGGTGACTCCGGTGGTGGCGCAGGTGAGGAGGTTCAACGTGGATTCGGTGATGGCTTCCACGAACGAGTCTCCGGCGAACCGGCCCGACGTTGTGGTTCCGAGCGTGGTGTAGAGGGATTGGCCGCCGACGTTCGTGTAAGTGCCGGTGCCCTCGATGTAGCTGGTTGTGGTGTCGTTCCATGGGATGGTGGCGGACACGTCGGTCGAGGACGGCAGGCTGAGGCAGCTGAAGCTGGCGTAGTAGCTGCCTTCGATGGTGGCGCTGCTGACAGTGGCGCCGTTGGTGGAGGTGCAGCCGCTGTAATGCACCGAGTACGTCACGTACTGGGTGGTGGTGGTGAGGGTGAGGCCCGGCGAGTAGGTGATCGTCGATGAGCTCGTGCATGCGAGGTCGCCTGCTGTGGCGTAGGCGGCGTGGGGGAGGGCCAGGGTCGCCGCGACTGTGACGGCGAGCGCTGCGAGGACGCCGGTGAACAGCCGTTTGATCACGGTGGTCTTCTGGCTTGGTACCCGCGTGATTGTCATGAGGCTCCCGTTGTAGGACGTAACACCCGCGGGCTCAGGTCCCGGGATGTCGGGTGGGTGAGGGCGTCCTGGCCAGAACATCCCGAGCTTCGGTCGGGTTGCCGGGCCGGCGCAAGTGGTCGTTCCGTTCTGCGGAACGCCATGTTCGACGGCCAACGGGCCCTGTCCTCAGGCCGTTCCATCGCGTGCGACGGCTGCATGCTGCGGGCCCGGGCCACGGATCTGTGGATGTGGGTCGGCTGCTGCCGGGATCGCTCATCTGCCGTTCAGGTGGCCGGGTTGAGTGCGTGCTGGTGGCAGATAGTCGACCCGCCGGAAGTAGTCGAGGTAGCGGTCGAGGAGTCGGGCGTCGACCGGTGGGCAGGACAGTCCTGATGACCGCAGGCCGTGTTCTGCGCGGTTCCTGTTGAAGTTCGGGAAGATGCCGGTGCGGTAGAGCTCCTTCACGGTCAGGTCGCGGGCCATGGCGTGGTCGGTGAAGATGGGCACGAACGGGACGATCGGATGGGTGGGGTGCCCGGCGGCGAACTGTACGAGCTCCCGCACCCACTCGACGTAGGGCACTACGGCGATCCGGTACCCGCGCGCGTTGAGCCGCTCCACCATCGTGGACAGCTGTGCGGGCGAGGCATTGGTCAGGTGATACGTCCGTCCGGTGGATGGCTCGTTGGTAGCGAGGTGGATCACGGCGCGGGCTAGGTAGTCGGCGGGTACGAAGTCCAGTGGTAGGTCGAGATCTGGTGCGGTACGCATGTCGACGAGTGCTTTGAAGAATGCGCAGATTGCCGCTTCGGTGTTCCAGGTCCCGTCGACGGATTCGCCGGTTATCTCATACGGGCGGAAGATGTTGACGGGGACGCCCTCATGGGCCGCCAACCGCAGCACCTCCTCGCCGACCCATTTGGACTCCGGGTACCCCATGGACAGCCGTTCGACGTAGTCCAGCGGCGTGTCCTCGGTGACCCGCGTGATGCCGGCTGAGCCGAATCCGGCCAGTACGGCGATGGTGGAGATGTAGTGCACGGGAGTACCGCGGCGGCGGGCGATGTCGACGACGTTGCGGATGCCCTCGACATTGCTGTCGCGGAGCCACTCATAGGGGTAGATGAAGTTGACCTGGGCGGCGCTGTGGTAGATGGCATCGACCGTGTCGGCCACTTGCCGCCAACGCTCCTCGGTCCAGCCGAACTGCCGCTTACGTAGATCTCCCGCCATCACCCGCAGCCGGTTGGCAGGGATCGGGGTTCGGTGGCCGTAGCGATCCTGCGCCTGCAGGACGCGCTTGACCGCTGCGTCGTCGTCGCTGGCACGAACGAGGCAACAGATCTCCGCCGTAGTGGAGGTCGCGAGGGCTTGAAGGAGGTAGGAGCCGAAGAAGCCGGTGGCTCCGGTGAGCAGAATCCGGCGCACTGTCCTGCGGTGCGGGCCGGTGCGCGTCACCGGTGCGGGATGCAGTCTGACGTCGCGACGCCAGCGGTCGCTACCGATCTCCGGTTGGCGAGTGTCGACACCGGAAAGGACATCCGTCACGGCGCGGGTGAACGAGTCCAGGCGGGGCGCACGCAGCAGCGACCGGACCAGGAACTGGCTGTGTACTCCGTCGATGTGCAGGGTGGCCATGACCTGGGTGATCATCCGTGCGGCGCGCAGCGAATCGCCACCGGCCGCGAAGAAGTCATCCTCTGGAGCGCCCGCGTCGGTGCAGAGTGCGGCTGCCCAGCCGGCGGCCACCACGGCAGGCGGATCGCCGACGACGGTCGGCGCGTCGGTGGCGTTCGGGTCAGCTAGGTGGCGGACAAGGGCCTCGCGGTCCACCTTGCCGTTGGCAGTCAGCGGAAGTTGCTCCAACCGGTGGAAGGCGGTCGGCACGTAGTGCGCCGGCAGCCGGTCGCCGACGTACTCCCGTAGGGCCGGCGCCACGGACTTGCCGGTGTAGAAGGCGACCAGCGACCGGCTCGCCTCATCCTCCACCGCGATGACAACCGCGTCGTCGACATCGGCATGCTGTACCAGCAAGCGGCTGATCTCATCCAGCTCGATGCGGACACCCCGGACCTTGACCTGGTTGTCGCGTCGGCCACGGTAGTGAAGCGTGCCGTCCGCGTCGCAGGTGACGTAGTCACCGGTCCGGTACAGCCGCTCGGCGGTCCCCGTCGGGGCAGCCGTAGTGAACCGCTGCGCAGTGGCGGCGGGATCGCCAACGTACCGTTCCGCCAACCCGTACCCGCCGATGTGCAGTTCACCTTCGCAACCGGGCGGCGCGAGCGTCCCGTCCGGCTGCAGCACGTAGCAGGTGGTGTGGGCGACGGGTCGTCCGATCGGGATCGCGGTCCCGTCGACGACGGCGTCGATACGGTGGGTCGTGGTGAACGCCGTGTTCTCGGTCGGACCGTAGACGTTGAAGAAGTTGCCGGGCGCTCCCGTGACGAGTACGTCCCTCGCGAGACCCGGGTTCAACACCTCGCCGCCGACCAGAAGGATTCGTAGCGGCGCGAACGCATCCGGCTGGGTGGCCGCGATCGTATGGAAGATCGCCGTGGTCAGGAACATCACCGTCGGCCGCTCCTCGCGGATCCACATGCGGAAGGCCGGCGGGGCCAGAAGCATCTCGCGCTCCACGATCAGTACGGTCGCTCCGTTGATCAAGGTGGGCCAGATCTCATACGTCGCACCGTCGAACGCGATCGTGCAGCCGTGCATCACCCGATCCGTCGATGTCACCTGAGTGCTGCTGTTGCCGAACGCCAGTCTGGTGACGGCACGGTGTGCCACCACAGCGCCCTTCGGCCGACCCGTCGAGCCAGAGGTGAACATGACGTAGGCCGTGTCGGTGCCACGGCGCTGGGACTGCTCTTCGGGCGGTGGCTCAGCTGCGGCCAGCAGATCGCTGAGATCCACACAGCGCAGCAGCCCGTCGACGGCGGTACCGGCCCGCGGCAGCTTGATCGCCACAGCGGGTCGCGCCAGTTCGATCATGTCGACGAGCCGTGCGACCGGCAGCGTGTCATCGAGCGGAAGAAAGGCACAGCCCGCTTTCAGCACGCCCAACATCGCCACGCACGCTTCAGCCGATCGAGCACCGACAACCGCAACAACGGAGCCGGCAGACGCCCCGAATGCGCGCAGGCCGCCTGCGACAAGGCCTGCCTGCCGGGCCAGGTCGGCGTAGGACATTGTGCCGCCGGACCAGCGGATCGCCGTGCTGTCCGGGAATCGCAGTGCCGCCTGATCAATGAGGCCGTCGATGGTCCACTTGCTCGGGTACGGCTCACCGCTTGGAATCCGGCGAGGCGCCTGGCCGATCATCGCCCCAGCGCAATCGTCGTATCCCATCGTCCACTTCCTCAACTCGATGTACGCGCGGCGTCCTCTGACAGCCACCGCCGGCGACTGCGCACCGCTGACCGCCCAGAGCGTCCCGGCCCGCCTCGCGCGGCCTGACGACAAGGAGAGGCCCCGGCGACTTGGCGACCATCATCGACCGACGCGATGGCTGACCCGCCGATCCGAGGACACCAGGCGGACGAGGTACCGACCAGTGGCACCGTAAGCCCGGCCGCCCCACCGTTGTCCACCCCTCGTTCCGCGAAGCGGAACACCAATTCGATTTCCTCCACGCCCATCGACCATCGTCACAATGCGGCGGTGCCGGCCGCGTACACCTGTCACGTTGTGCCCGTCGATCTTGGCGCGTTCGGTCGGTTGCCCTGCTAGCTTCCCTGCGTGTGGCAGGCAGGCACTGGGCCGCCAGAAGCGGCCGAAGTGGTTCTACGGCCTGCGGGGGAGCTGAGGTTCGTGACCGCGATCGCCGTGGCTTAGCCGCCGGATCGGGCCGCAAACGGGCATGCCTCTATCCAATGGTGGCCTCGCGCGGCTATCGTCGCGGTCCGCCAGTGTTGAGCGGGCGAAGTCGGGTTCGGCTCTGCACGTACGTCCGCAGTCCGGCCGATCGGGTTCAGCGTCGAGTCGACCGTCGACCCACACTGCCTCGTCCGCGAGCACGGCGCGTCGATCTCCATACAAGGCCCCGCTCACATCGCCAACCCGGACGCGACGATCGCCGCGGGCCAGACCGTCATCGCCCGCCACACCGTCGGCCTGGGTGTGCAAGTCCTCGAGCTGTCTGAACTCGGCCAGCCGTTGGGAGCGCGGGTGATCGCCTCTCGCGCGGTCAGCGATTGAGGTAGGCGGTCAGGCCTCCGAGTTCTTCGCTGGCTATGAAAACGGACCGCACATGGATGAGGGCTTCCTCGACGTGGGTGGCGCAGCCCCACGCCGCGTCGCCCCACGAATCAGCAATCTTGATTTCGGCCGGGGCGGTGCACCCGGCGGCGCCGCCGAGCTGGCAGCGTTCGGGGTGCGGCGTGGCGGCCTGCGATACCGCGGCGGCGCGCATCCGGGCGGCGAGTTCGGCGGCCGCGGCGGCGCGCTGCTCGGCGTCCGCGCGCAGGTCGCGTTCCGCGCGTAGCGCCTTGGCCAGCTCGTCGTGGGCCGACTTGGCGCGCGCTTCGGCGGCCGCCTTCTCCTGTTCTATGTGGTGGCGTTCGATGGCTAGGGCGGCGGTGCTGGTGAAGACCCGGGTGAGGGCGACATCGCTGTCCTGGGGTACGCGCGGGGTGCGGTGGTACATCGCGAACGTGCCTAGTAGGCGACCGTCGCGGGCGAGGATCGGCGTGGACCAGCAGGCGGCCAGGCCGGCCTGGTCGGCCAGGTGCCGGAAGTCGGTCCAGAACGGGTCGGTGGCAATGTCGGTGACGATGACCGGTTGTCGCCGGTGGGCGGCGGTGCCGCAGGAGCCGACACCTTCACCGGTGGCAATCCCGTCGATGGCCTGGTTGTAGAAGTCGGGCAGGCTCGGCGCGGCGCCATGGCGCAGATGCCGGCCGTCGGGATCGGCGAGCAGAGATTACGTGACCGCGTGGAGCCTCGACTTGATCATCTGTGCGACGATCCGCGCGGCGCGGGCGGCGTGCAGGATGTCGAACGACTCGGCCGGACCTGTCAGCGTCACTGCCGCCAGGAGTCGCGTGGCGGTCTGGACGGGTGCGGCGACGCTGGTCATGCCGATCTGAAACTCGCCCCGGTCGACGGCGTACCCCCGGCGCCGCGTCGCGCGTAGATCAGCGAACAGGCGCGACCGGTCGGTGATGGTTGCCGGAGTTCGTGGGTCCAGCGGTACCAGGTCGAGGATGTCGTCGGCCAGTTCCGGCGGGGTGAACGCGAGCAGGGCCTTGCCCGCCCCGGTGCAGTGCGGCGGGAATCGTCCCGCCACGCGCGTGTCGAGCCGGGGGTGGCGGTGAGAGTCGACCTTGAGTAGGTAGGTCACCGCGCCGCCGTCCAGCACCGCGAGTTGCGCTGTGTAACCGGTGGCGCCGTGCAGGTCGACCAGATACGGGCCGGCAACGTCCAGCAGGGTGACACCGGCCTGGCCAGCCAGGGTACCGAGTTCAAACAGTCGCAGCCCCAGGCGCAGCCCGTCGGATCCCTCGGCCAGCAGGCGCTGGGCGAGCAGCGTTGCGACGATCCGGTTGACCGTCGCCTGTGGGAGGCCGGTCGTTCTAGCCAGGTCGCTACGCCTGGTAGTGCCGGCCTCCGCGACCGTGTCCAGCAGCGTCAGGACTCTGCTCATCATCGAGGAGGCCGCCGTGTGACTCACTCAGTGATTCTACCGTCGCCGGACAGGTAGCCCGCCGCGTACGGTCGGCCTGCCGCGTGCCGGGCTACCAGGAAGGATCCGCGACGTGCAGACATCGGCCGTGCATGTCATCACGGGTGGCACTCGCGGGATCGGAGCGGGGGTGGCCCGGCACGTGGCCCGAGTGCCCGGCCGCGCGCATCGGGCCAGTGACTCGCTGAGGGACCGGCCGAATGCCGGTCGAGGGCGCTAAGAATTCCCTAACAGAATGATCATCGCGTCCGGCTGGTCAAACGTCGGGCGGCAATCAGGCATGACCTGGACCAGCAACATCTCTCACGTTGGTTGGGCGCCACATGGTGTTGACAACGGGTGCACCCTCCGGCAGGTCCAGGGTGTCGGCGACGCGGAAGCCGAAGTGCTGGTAGAGCGGATCGTTTTGCAGGTTCGAGGATTCGAGGTAGGCGGGCAGCCCTTCCTCATCGCATCGTTGTAGCCGTGAGCGCAGCAGCGCTGCGCCGACCCCACACCCTTGCCGAACTGGATCAACGCCGATGAACGCGAGGTACCAATGCGGCTCCGCTCGCGGATGAGCGGGGCTCGCCGCGGACTGAAACTGCGAGGCGACGACGATCCGACGGCCGAACGCCAATAGAAGGCCGGGAACAGCGGACACGCCGGTCCCAGACGGCCAGGTGCCGGGCGGGAACCACACAGCGGCCCCGGCCACCCGACCGTCGACGCAGGCCACCTCCACCGCGCCGTGGCGAAGGGAGCTATGGCGTAGTTCGGTCCTGAAGAAACGTCGCAGCCGTCGAAGGCGCGATCCCTCCGCTGGGAAGAACCAGCCGAACACCGGATCGTCGTAGAAAGCGCGGGCGAGCACCCGCGCGGTCTCCACTGCATCACCGCGCTCGGCCACTCGTACCTCAACGTCAGCCACACGAACCAGCTTAGAATCCCCCTTGGAACGGCCGTCCAAAATTCGCCACGATGCGGCGCCGTAGCAGGTCGACCCGCTCATGCTTCTAGTGGCGATCTACCGATCGCGTCATCGCTCGCGCAGCATTGCCGAAGCAGAGCAGGGACAATCCCAATCCTCCGAGGGCGATCACGTCGCCGTGGACTGCCTTACCCCCGAAGAGCCACAAGCAGCCCGTGGAGATCAGGGCAACCAGGCCAGCAATGCTGACGACGTTCGCAAGCCAGCCGATGCGCCCGACGCTGGGCTTCGGTGGAGAAACAAGCGCCACGTCGTTGCCTCCCCTTGTGCGCGCAGCTGGTTGCGCGAGCCGATGATGTCCCCGCTGGCATGGATCGTCAAGGTCACGGACCAATATCGCGGTGCGTGTGGCGGGCGGAGATGGTGGGGGAGAGCCTGTCGACTACGGCGTGGGGTCCGATGATCCGGACCTGCAGTCGGATGTTTTGGCTGGTCGGGGCATGGCAGACCTCCTTGTTGGGCGGCTAAGGTGCGCGGGTGAGCGAGGCCGGGCCGACACCAGCGGTCAAGATCGGCTGCCTGCCGATCGTGCTGGTGACGGTGGCGTTCACGGCGTTGATGCAGGTGAATATTTGGCTTGCGTCGTCCCGGTCTGACTGGCTGGTGTGGGGGATCGAGATATTCGTTCTTGGCAGCGTCGCATGGTGGTTGCGCTGGCGTCGCCGGAGCCGGTGGCGGCGAGGCCAGCGGCAACGTCAGCACCCGGCGGGTGGGTGATCTTCGGCCGTGGAGAGTGTGGTTAGGTGGCTTGCCCGGGTCTGGCTGGCCGTGAGTCGATTGAGTTGGCGTCGACGGCTGGGCTGGGTTGTAGTTATTGCCGGCCTGCCGCGGATCGTCTACGTGTGTGTGGATGGATTTCGGCATGAGCCGAGGACGGCTTTTCTGCTTCTCGGGCTCGTGGTGGCGTTGTGTCTTTTGCGCTGGGCGAATACAGCGCGTCGGGGCCGACAGCAGCGCCGACGGTCGCCGTCGGGTGATTGATCCGCCGTGGAGTTGCCAAGGCGGCCCACTGCGCGAGTCGCACGCGCTTTCGACCAGGGGCCGAACTGCGGTCCGCCGTCATCACCCCCTCCGCTTCGCCGCGGGGCGATGCCGGTTGCAGCCCGATCGGCCCCGGGAGCGGCAGACAAGATCAGCCCCGGACGGCTTGAGTCCAGGAAGCACCGGGGCTGTAAGGGGATGAGGTGTCCACGCCGGACCGGCCGACAACGGGATGGGTAGATCAACAGCGGGTACGTCGGAGAGAAGAAGCGTTCCTCGGAGCGCCACGACCGGCACTCCCACGCTCCTGTTTGAAGAGCGCCTCGGTAGGGAACTCCCCGGACAACTCAATGAAGGAGGCCGAATGGAGACGTCCGCCAGCACCGGGCGTAGTTGCCGGCAGCCGCCATGCTCACGTGACGCAGTGCGTGCTGCAGCGGCGAACGCAAGGAGGCGAGCCTAATGGCTCGCCTCGAACGCTACGGGATCCCAGGTTTCGTCTGGTTCCTGATCTGGATCGTCGTCTGCATCCTAGTGATCATCCTGTTGGCGCTGCTCATTCACCACTTCGGCGGCGCCTCGCTATCGATCAAGATCGGCCACTTCTACCTCAACGTCGGGGTGACCTGACCCGCCAGATCGTCCACACTCCGGCGCCGGTACCGCACCACGTTGCGGCACCGGCGCCGTTGTCTGACTCAGTCCTCAGGATGTCGTTCTCGCTCGACGGCTACGTCGCGTCAACCGACGTGAGCGCCAACTGGGTCGACCGATGAGCACCAGGAGGAAGCGTACGGACGGGCCACCACAAGAGGAGATCATGTCCCTCGGGCAACGGACGTACTGCGATGCTGCCCCGAATGTGGGTGTACCAACTTCGCTACCAGTCAGCAGCAGCCCACTTGCCCAGGCATCTTCCACCAGCTCGTTGGCATCCTTGTGCCACCTCGGGATCGAAGGTGGCGGCGAAGCTCTGGCGTTACACGTCGCTCATCTTCCGAGAGCGCAACTGGATCGCCTGCTCTGCCTGGCGTTGTAGAGATCCTGGAGTGCACGGACGACGTGCGTCGCGGACGGCGCCCGAAGGCTGGTCGTCAAAATGGGCGCGGTCGATGCACTGCCCGAACTGGACCGACTTACCGAGCAGAACCAGTAGTCGGGGACCTTTCGGCCGGGTCGACACCATCGTCTGGGCGGACGAACACCTCCGCGCCAGCCTCCGCACCACCACCCACCAGCTGCGTCGCCCGAGCTGAGGCGACCCGCACAGGGGGGCGGGGGTGGCCGCCGGGCGCTCACGCCGTCCGCTCGTTCACCGCCCCGCACAGCGTCCGGGACGCCACCGACCGGCCGGCGGTTGGGAGATGTTCCATAGATCGTGGCCACATTTGCCGAGCAGGCTCAGTTGGTAGTACTGCCGTGGGCCTGCAAGGTACCGGCTGACGCAGGATGACGGCCGGTACTCAGGTTGTCTCGGTTGGCTGTTCGTCTACGGCTTGGGCGCGTAGGGCGGCGTAGCGTTCGGCGGTCAGTTTGACGGCTACTCGGGGCGACCAGTTGTCGTAGCGGTCCTTGGTGAGGGTGCGGTAGTGGTCCTGCCATTCCTGGGTGGCCATGCATTCGGGTAGGAACAGGTGCCAGAGGTCGTCGAGCCGCTCCCCGTAGGCGTGCCGCTGCGCGGCCAGGTCCACGGTGGGCAGTACCAACTGGTCGTGGGCCGCCTGGACCTGACGGTGAGCATCGTCGTCCCACAGTTGCAACGACCAGCCCGGCCACAGCTGCGGCCAGGCCGTGCTGAGGCCCTGGTGGGTGCGGGCTTGTCCAGATACCCACCGTCCGGCCCGGCAGGTCGATGTGCAGTCCGCAGACGGGGAAGCTGGTGAACTCGGTGCGGCGGTGGCGGTCGCCGGGGAGTTCGATCAGCCGTGGTCCGAGCAGCCATGGGTCACATTCGGAGATCTTGTAGTCGAAGCCGCCGATCTGGCTGTCTTCGGTGGCGATGCTGACCGCCGCGTGCCAGTGGTCGATGGTGTGTCGGACCTTGGAGCCGCCGACTTTGTGGACCATCACGGTCGGCGCAGGATCGGGAATCTCGGCTGCGGGTACCAGGGTGAGCGGCCACAGTTCGTCGGTCTCGGGCGGTGGTGTCAGCCCGGGGTAGCGGTGAGCTTCGCCGACCGGGATGCCGGCGGATTCCGGGCCACGCGAGCCGACAGTCTGCAGAGATCGCTCCTCGTGCGGGTGGAGATGCCGGGCTGCTGGTACGGGAATGGGACGCCGTCGGTACTGGCCGGGCGCGTCGCGACGCGGTGTCTGTGGTGCAGTCTCAGCCGTGTTGCTTCGCGTCGTCAAGCAACCGGTTCCCGTCTTCGCACTGCAGGGCGCCTTGTGTAACGAATTGGAAACCTCGTGGAGCGAATTACTTGACGTCCGAAATCAACTCGGCTTACGCTCGCCGCCGTCACCCATTCCTCGTGACGACGCTCTGGACGGGAGTGCCCCATGATGCAGGCAGACGCGGATCAGCACGACCTGTCTGTCGCGGGTGACAGGCTGGCCCCGGTACGCCCGTTCGGCAGCCGGGAGCAGCACCTCGGCGCGCTCTTCGAGGCGGTATTGACCCGGGGTCCGCTGTCCCGGCGGGACGCGGCGCGGCTGACCGGGCTCTCCGCGGCCTCGGTCACCAAACTCGTCAAACCGATGATCAGCCACGGGTACCTCGTGGAGAACGTTAGGGAAGCCGGTGTCCCCGGCCGCCCACAGATCCCGTTGCAGGTCGATCCAGGCCGCCACCACGCCGTGGGCATCAAGCTGATGGACCGCGAGGTCGTCGGGGTCGTCGTCGACCTGCACGCCGAAGTCCAGTCCGCGCACCGGATGAAGTACCGCGACACCAGCCCCACCGGCGTGGTCGCGGTGATCGAGGAGATGACCACGCTCTTGCTGGAGCGCGCGCCGATCGAGCGGGATCGCCTGCTGGGTGTCGGCGTCGGGCTCGGTGGTCACATCAGCGGCGCCACCGGCGTCGTCGTCGAATCACCGTTCCTCGGCTGGCACGACGTACCCCTCCGACAGATGCTGACCGACCGGATGGGTCTGCCGGTGGTCATCGAAAACGACGTCAACACCTTGGCCGTGGCCGAACAGTGGTTCGGCGCGGGCAGCACCTTCCCGAGCTTCGCCCTGGTCACCGTTGGCGCCGGCGTGGGCTGCGGACTGGTTCTGGACGGGCAGCTCTGGCGCGGAGTCAGCGGGGCCGCCGGCGAGTTCGGTCACATGGTCGTCGACCCCGACGGACCGCTGTGTCACTGCGGAAAGCGCGGCTGTCTGGAGTCCGTGGTCAGCGACACGGCCATCGCCGCGGCGATGTCCGCGGCCGGCGGCCAGCGGGTCAGCAGGATCTCCCAGGTCGTGGCGCAGGCACACGCCGGTGACGCGGTCGCCCGCCATGTCTTCACCCAGGCCGGCGTGGCGCTGGGCCGGGCCATCGCCGCGCTGCTCAACCTGCTCAACCCGCCGCTGGTGATCCTCTCCGGCGAGGGGATGGCCGCCTCCGACCTGTTCATCGACGCGCTGCGGGCCGAGCTGGCCCGGAACGCCTTCTCCTCCACCGCCGCCGACTGCACGGTGCTGGTCCGTCCGCTTCCCGACGAGACCTGGGCCAGGGGAGCGGCCGCGACGATGCTGCGCCACGGCGTCTTGCTGTCGCTGAGCAAGCTCACCGAGTTCGTCGGTGCGTGACCGGCGATCGCCGGCCACGCACCGTATACCGCTTCCTGACAACGACACATCCACTCGCCGCATCACCGGCGAGCGCACCACCCGGCGGATCCTTCCCCGCCGTTTCACCCCTCTTCAAGGAGAGACCATGGCACGTCGTTCCACGAAGTTGACGAGCATAGCGGTCGCCGCCGCGCTCGCGCTGGCCGGCTGCTCCGGCTCAGGCGACACGAAAGACTCCGGCAAGCAGGTGACACTCACCTTCTGGGGCACCTACGGCAACGGTGGCAACAAGACCCAAACGGATGCGTTGAGCGGCACCATCATCCCGGCCTTCGAGAAGGCCAACCCGAACATCAAAATCAACTATGTCGATATTCCGTACGACTCCCTGCTGCAGAAGCTGACCACCAGCGCGGCCGGCGGGGAGCTGCCCGACATGGTTCGCTCGGACATCGGCTGGGTACCCAAGTTCGCCGCCCTCGAGGTCTTCGCACAGCTGGACGGCAAGATGCCGGCCTTCGAAAAGCTCGCGGGCGACACCTACCCCGGCAGCCTGGCCACCAACAAGTGGAACGGGCACTACTACGGCCTGCCGCTGGACACCAACACCCGGGTACTCATCTCCAACAGCGCGGCCTTGCAGCAGGCCGGTATCACCGCACCGCCGGCCACCTTCGACGACCTGAAGGCCGACGCGGGTCTGCTCGCGGCCAAGAAGATCGCCGTCTTCGCCGACAGCGGTCTGCAGGGCTGGAACGTATATCCGTGGATCTGGTCCGCCGGCGGTGAGGTGACCAGTCCCGACCTGACCAAGGCGACCGGGTACCTGAACAGCGCGGCGAGCGTGGCCGGCGTGCAGTTGCTGGTCGACCTGTACAAGCAGGGCGCCATCCCCAACCTGATCATCGGGAACAAGGGCGCCGTACAGACCTCCGACGGTCTGCCGAAGGCGAACTACGCCAACGTCCTGGACGGCCCGTGGATGCAGGGCATCTGGTCGGGTCAGTACCCCGACTTCAAGCCGGTCTACTCGTCGGTTCCGGCCGGTCCGGGTGGCTCCATCTCGGTCGTCGGCGGTGAGGACATCGTGCTGACCACGGCCTCCAAACACCAGGCCGAGGCGATGAAGTTCCTCGCCTTCACGCAGACGGCGGACTACCAGATCGCGATGGCCAAGACCGGACAGATGTCGGTGGTGAGAAGCCTGGATGGCCAGGAGGCCGCGGCAGTACCGGACTTCGCCCCGTTCATCAAGCAGCTGCAGACCGCCCGGCCCCGGCCGTCGGTCCCGCAGGCACCGGCGATCGACACCGCACTGGCCAACGAACTCACCAAGGCGTTCGACGGCAGCGCCACCGTCCAGCAGGCGCTGGACAACGCGGCCAAGGCGATCGACGCGTTGCTGACGCAGACCAGCTGACCAGATAGCCCAAAGGAAGTCATGACCACCGTGTTGGAGACCACCGAGCCGCGCCGCACCGGCGCGGCCGGTGGGACCCGCCGGGTGCGCCGCAACCGTTACGGCGGCCGGCGTACCCGCGCCGGGTTGACCCCGTACCTGTTCCTCGCCCCCGGATTCGCTCTGTTCCTTCTCGTGATCATCTACCCGATGCTGCGCGCCTTCCAGATGAGCTTCTACGACTGGAACGTCGTCGCCGGCGCTGCCAGCGAGTTCACCGGCTGGGCGAACTACCGCACCGCCTTCCACGACCCGGTGTTCTGGCGAGGGCTGCAGAACAGCGCCTTCTACATGGCGGTCACCGTGCCGCCGCAGATCATCCTCGGCCTGTTCATCGCCACGCTGCTCAACAACCGGGCACCGGGCCGCGCGGTCTACCGCGTGCTGTTCTACCTGCCGGTGGTGACCAGCTGGGTGGTGGTCTCGCTGCTGTTCCAGTACCTGTTCGCCGACAGTGGACTGGTCAACTGGGCGCTGCACGACGTCACGCATGTCACGAGTCACAACACCTCCTGGCTGTCCGGACGCTGGACCGGCATGGTGGCCATCTCGGCGCTGGGTGTGTGGAAGGGGATCGGCTGGTCAATGATGATCTTCCTCGCCGCGCTACAGGGCGTACCGAAGGACCTGCTCGAGTCCGCGGAGGTGGACGGGGCCGGTCGCTGGCAACGCTTCCGCGCGGTGACCCTGCCGGTGATCTGGCCGGCCGCCGCCTTCGTCACGGTCATGCTGGTCATCGGCGGCTTCAACGTGTTCATCTCGGTCTTGCTGATGACCGGTGGTGGGCCGGCCGACTCCACCCAGGTGCTGCTGACCTACATGTACAAGCAGGCCTTCGGCAACCTCAACTTCGGCTATGGCTCGGCGATCGCGGTGCTGCTGACCGTCGGCGTGTTCGTCCTCTCGGCGATCCAGTTGCGGGCATTCCGCAGGGAGGACGCATGATGACCACCGCTACAGCCCACCGCCGCAGCCACCGCCGCGGACGGCTGCCCGCCAACGCCCTGCGGTACCTGATCCTCACCGTCGGCGCGGCCGTGATGGTGGCGCCCTTCGTGTACATGCTCTCCACGTCGTTCAAGAGCCAGACCTACGTGCTGACGATCCCGCCGCAGTTCATCCCGCACCCGGCGACGGCGAGCAACTACACCACCGCATGGAGCACTGAGAACTTCGGCCGGTACTTCGTCAACTCGATCGGCGTGGCCGCGGCCACCACCGTCCTGTCCCTGCTGTTGAGCTCGATGATGGCCTACGCGTTCGCCCGTTTCGACTTTCCGGGCCGCGAGGTGCTGTTCAAGGTGCTGCTGGTCGGCCTGATGGTTCCGGCGATGATGCTGATCATCCCGCAGTTCCTCCTCGCCAAGTACCTCGGGCTGATCGACTCGACGGTCGGACTGGTGGTCTTCTACGTCGGCTCGTCGCTGTCGCTGAACACGTTCCTGCTGCGCGGGTTCTTCCAAGCCATCCCGGTCGAACTGGAGCAGGCCATGCAGGTCGACGGGGCCGGGGCGTTTACCCGGTACCGCCGACTGATCCTGCCGCTGGCCAAACCGGCACTGGCCACCGCGACCATCTTCACCTTCCTGGCCAGCTGGGACGAGTTCGCCTGGGCACTGACCATCATCAACTCGCCGACCAAGCGCACCCTGCCCATCGGCATCGCTCTGTTCCAGGGCCAGAACTCCACCCTGTGGGGGCTGGTCTTCGCCGCGTCCCTCATCGCGGTCGTCCCGGTCATCGTCGTCTTCCTGATCTTCCAGAGGTATTTCGTGCAGGGACTCACCGCCGGGGCGGTCAAGGGATGACCGAGCTGCTGCCGACCCAGGTCACCTTCAGCCCGGGCGAGCCGATCGGGATCGAGGTCCGGGCACTGAGCGAGCCGGCCGCCCTCACCGTGTGGCGTCTGGGCGACCTGGTCGCCACAGCGCAGGTCGACGCCGACGGAATCGTCCTGCTGCCAGCACTGCCAGCGGGCGGCTACGGCGTCGAACTGGGCCTGGCACGTACCGCCGTGGACGTGAGTGCCGGCGCCGCCTACCGCGCTGCGGTACGGATTCGTCGTCGACTACCGGCCCGAGCGCGATCCGGCCGGCTTCGTGGACAACCTGCGCCGGCTACACCTGACCGACGTACAGTTCTATGACTGGGCCTACCGCCACGCCGACCTACTGGGCGGCGGCGAGGAGTACCTCGACGCGCTGGGCCAACCGATCGTGCTGGCCACCGTACGGTCGCTGATCGCCGCCTGCCACCACGTCGGCGCCAACGCGCTGGGCTACGCTGCGGTGTACGCGGTCGGCCCGGCCGAATGGCCCAAGTGGCAGCACAACGCGCTGCTGACCGCCACCGGAGAGGCGTACGCGCTGGGCGACTTCCTCTTCATACTCGATCCGGCGGCACTGGACTGGTTGGCGCACTTCACCGCCGACCTCACCGCAGCCACCGCACAGGTCGGCTTCGACGGCTACCACCTCGACCAGTACGGCTACCCGAAGCAGGCACACCGCCCCGACGGGCAGCGCGTCGACGTCGCCGCCAGCTTTGGTCGGATCATCGACGAGGTACGCGCCGTGCTGCCCGGGGCGAAGCTGGTCTTCAACAATGTCAACGACTTCCCGACGTGGATGACGGCCACGTCGCCGCAGGACGCCGTCTACATCGAGGTCTGGTCGCCGCACCTCGGTTTGGAGCACCTGGCCCAGACCGCGACCCGGGCCCGGCAGGTAGGCGCGGGCAAACCCGTGGTGATCGCGGCGTACCAACACGTCTACGACAGCGCGCCGACCGCATCGGCCGATCTGGCGACCCAGTTCACCATGGCGACGCTGTTCTCCCACGGCGCCACCCAGTTGCTGTGCGGAGAGGCGGACCGGATCCTCGTCGACCCGTACTACGTACGCAACCACACCGTAGAGGACTCCACGGCGCAGCTGCTGCACCGCTGGTATGACTTCTCTGTCGCCCACTGCGAGCTGCTCTTCGCCCCAGGCATCGTCGAGGTCACCGCCAGCTTCGCCGAGACGTACAACGACGACATCGACGTGCGCTATCCGGCCGTCGGGGTCGAAGCGCTGGCCACCGCCGGCAGCGTGTGGCGGCGCATCACCCAGCTACCCGACGGCCGCTACGTCGTACACCTGATCAACCTCGTCGGCCAGCACGACACCCACTGGGACGCGCCCCGCGAAACGCCCGCCGACCCAGGCCCCGGCACGCTACGCCTCCGGCGGATGGGCACCGACCTCCCGCGCGTCCGGCTGGCCACCCCGGATCCGGGCGGCGCGGACCGGCTGACCGACATCGAACTGAGCGTCGATGGTGACTTCGCCCTCGGCCAGCTGCCACCGTGCCAGATCTGGCAGGTACTGCTGATCGAACCCTTCCCCACCCCACGGTAACCACCCCGTCGTACTTACCCACAACGGTCACGTAGTCACCGAACGGCCCGGCCGGCCGCGCTACCGGGGCGCCGCCAACGCGGCACGGCGCCAACGTCACTACAACCTCACGCAAGGAACCCCGATGAGCGACTCACCCCCGACACCGGCCAGCCCACCCGCCGCCCCCTGGTGGCGATCCAGCGTTGTCTACCAGATCTACCTGAAGTCCTTCGCCGACTCCGACGGCGACGGCATCGGCGACCTGGACGGCGTTACCGCACACCTGGACTACCTGGTGGCGCTGGGCGTCGACGGTCTGTGGCTCAACCCGTGCTACCCCTCGCCCAACCGCGACGGCGGGTACGACATCGCCGACCACCTCACCATCGATCCCCGCTACGGCGGCCTGCCCGCCTTCGAGCGCCTGCTCGCCGCGGCCCACAAACGCGGGCTGAAACTCCTGATGGATCTGGTCCCCAACCACTGCTCCGATCAACACGACTGGTTCGTGCAGGCGCTGCGGGCCGGATCCGGCTCACCCGAGCGGTCAAGGTTCCACTTCGCCGACGGGCGCGGACCCGACGGTGCCTTGCCGCCCAACAACTGGCGCTCGACTTTCGGCGGGCCGGCCTGGACCCGGATCGCCGACGGCCAGTGGTACCTGCACAGCTTCGACCCGAGCCAGCCGGACTTCAACTGGCAGAACCCGGACGTGCCGCGGCTCTTCGAGCAGGTACTGACCACCTGGTTCGACCGGGGAATCGACGGATTCCGGATAGACGTCGCGTACGCCATGGTGAAGGGCGACGGCCTGCCCGACCTGGCCGACCCGGACGGCGACAACCCGTACCTGTGGAACCAGCCCGGCGTACACGAGATTTTCAAGCACTGGCGCGGCATCGCCCAACGCTACGACCGGGAGCTGACCCTGCTCGGCGAGGTGTGGCTGCCCCCCGCCGACGTCGCCGACTACATCCGGCCCGGCGAACTCAACCAGGTCTTCTACTTCGATCTGCTGCTGCAGCCGTTCGACGCCGACTCGTTCCGGCTGTCCATCAACGAATCGCTGGCCGGACTCAAACGGGCCGACGGCGTAGCCACCTGGGCGCTGAACAGTCACGACGTGCATCGCTCGGTCACCAGGTACGGCATCGTCGAAGCCGAACCGATCGCCAGCCAAGACGCCAACGCCATCCGTACCCGCCGCCGTGGCCGGGTCGACGTCGAACTCGGTACCCGGCGCGCCACGGCGGCGCTGCTGCTGACCCTCGCCCTGCCCGGCTCGGTCTACCTGTACCAGGGAGAGGAGCTGGGCCTGCCGGAGGTGCAGGAGCTACCCGGTCATGTACGGCAGGACCCGATCTGGCATCGCTCCGTGCACACCGAGCACGGCCGCGACGGCTGCCGAATACCCCTTCCCTGGACATCGGCCGACCCGAACTTCGGCTTCTCCACCGGCCGGCCGTGGCTGCCCCAGCCCGCGTGGTTCGCCGACTATGCGGCCGACGTCCAGGCCGCTGCCGCCAACACCCACCCCGGCGCCCCCGATACCGTGCTCGCGCTGTACCGGCAGGCGCTGCGTCTGCGGCGCAGCCTCGACCACGCCAGCGACCTGCAATGGCTGGAAACCGGACGGGAAGACGTGCTCGCCTTCCGCCGTGGCGACATCGTCAGCGTCACCGTTTTCGGAGCGCACGCGTTCGCGCCGCCAGTACAGTGGGGATCGGCTCTGCTGTGCAGCGCGCCGTTGAACTCCGGCGCGATCGCCGGCCCTGCGACGGCCTGGTACCGGGTCAACGGGTAGCTCACGGACCGATAGCGCGTTGGCCCCGCCACCAGGCCCCCGGCCGGCAGCCTCGACAGCCCGACCACCAAGTTGCGCAAACTCACCCCGGGTGAAAGCCGGGTTCCGGCAGGACCGTTGAAACATCAAACGCTCTGGAGGTAGCTCGCGCGACATTGGACGCAGCGCGTTGCCCAGTGGGTGACCGGTCCGCGTTCGGCGACAGGTGTGGTTCCGGCGCCGCACCAGCCGGCGCGGTACCCGGCCGGTCGGCCGGCAACATACCACCGAGCAAAACACGAACCGGTCGCTGGTACTCACCAGCCCGCAACTGGCGACCGTTGCGATGCTCGGTGATCCCGTCTGCCCGATCTGCTGGCTTCATGAGCTTCGGAGCCGGCTTCAGCGGCGTCACCCGCGTCGACCTGCAACCCGACCACGGTGGCTTGCCCTTGACGCGCAGGTCAAATTATAGAGTCGCGCCATGTCTCGTTCGCACGAAGTGCGCCTTGTTTCCGTACCCGCTGGATTGCCGGTAGCGGACAACTTCGAAGTAGTTGAGGTGCCGATGCCTGTGCCCGGCGCCGACGAAGCACTGGTTCGCAACAAGTATTTCCACGTCTTCGCCGCGCTTCGGACGCTGCTCGGCGGTGGCGTCGAGGGGGCGCCGTTCCCGCCGATCCATCCTGGGGACACGTTGTTCGGTGCTGCCGTCGGCGAGGTCGTTTCCGCGCCGCCCGGCTCTGGTCTGCATCCGGGAGATCTGGTTTCCCACTGGCTGGGTTGGCGTGAATTCGCTGTGGTCCCCGTCGTGCAATGCCGCCCACTGGGGGACTCGCTGCCCGACCCCGCCGCCCACCTCGCGCAGGGCCGGACCGCCTACTCGGCGCTCCTGCAGAGCAGGCTGCGGGCTGGCGAGACGGTTTTCGTGTCCGGTGGCGCGGGCGCTGTCGGCTCGATGGCGGCCCAAATCGCTCACCTGCTCGGCGCCGGCCGGGTCATCGGCAGCACAAGTTCGCCGGCGAAGGCGACGCGTCTGGAGAACGAACTTGGATACGACGCGGCCCTGCTGCGTGGCGAGCCGCTCGTCGAGCAACTCGTCCGGGCCGCACCCGAGGGGATCGACGTCGTGGTGGACAACGTTGGCGGCGAGCAGCTTCGCGCGGCGCTGGTCGTGGCACGACCAGGTGCCCGGTTCGTTCTGGTGGGTGCGCTCGCCGGCCAGCTTTCCCCCGATGGCCGTGGCACCACCGCCCCGATCGAGCTGGACACATACCAGCTGATCCTCAAGCGCATCGCCATCAGCGGCCTCGACAACACTGTCGACACCGATTGGACCGCGCAGTTCGGATCGTGGCTTCGTCAGGGTGCGATCAACTTCCCCCACGTACGCGTCGCCGGCATCGAGAACGCTCCCCGGGCGTTGTCGGACACAATCGAGGGACGGCACGTTGGAACGGTCATTGTGGAGTTGTAGATGAGGATCGGCGACGCTGCGGCCGCGGCGGGCACAACCCCGCGAGCCCTGCGGTTCTACGAACAACGCGGGCTGCTGCCGGCCACGCGCCGAACGGCGTCCGGCCATCGGGAGTACGACCTGGCGGACGTGAACCGCATCAAGATCATCCGCGAGCTTCTCGCGCTGGGCCTGACCGTCGAGGATGTCGCGGCCTCCGCCGACCGACTGCACCTGATCGAGGGCGGCACACTGCCGCTGTGCGGCGATGTCGCTGGGGCCTGTCGATCTTCGAGCGGAATCGTCGCCCGACGTCTCGCCACCTTGGATGCCGAGATTGGCCGCCTGACACAACTCCGCGACGAACTGGCCACCCGCTCCTCCGGTTAGCCCGGACCGCTGCCGTCGGCCCGGTCTCGAGGTCGACACGGTCGAGCGCAGCTCACGTTCTGCTCTGGCCCGCACGGTGGTGGCCAGGACCTCGCTGAGTACCGGGATGAGTCGGTGACCAGCCGGGAGATGGTTGGCTGGGAACAGTCGAACAGCTCGGCCAGCAAGGGCTGGGACAGGTTGTGCCGCAGGTAGAGCAGCACGGCGATCATGGCTTGACGCGGGTGCAGAGCACGGCGGCGGCGAAGGGGCACAGCCCGTGGGCGACCACGCGTGCGACCAGGTCGTCGACTTGATCGCCGGTCAGGCCGGTCATACGCTCGATCCGCGCCTGGCGTGCTGGCTGGTGGGGTTGTCACAGCTTCAGTGGCGTACCCGCGCCCGGTTGCTGTGTCCATTTGCGACACATCACAAGACGATCAACGCCGGATAGGTTCAGCGCCGGCACGATGGGGGTGTGAGCCGATGCCGCGAACATGGCTGTCAGTCCAGGTCGAATTGGTGTCGGGCCGGGGCGTCGATCTGTGGCCACGGCCCGGGCGGATCTTCGCCGCGGCGCGGTCGCACACGTTCGCCCAACTCGCCCGCGCCATCGACACAGCTTTTGCCCGCTGGGATCTGGCCCACATGGACATGTTCACCATGGCCGACGGCATCGAGGTCACCCCGCTTGCCCAGTGGGACGGCGACGCGCCGGCTGGCAGCCTCGACAGCTCGATCACCAAGTTGAGCAGGCTCACCCCGGGTGAACAGTTCGCCTACGTCTTCGACTTCGGCGACGACTGGGCACACCTGTGCACCATCCACGACCGCAAGATCGACCCCATCGACACACTCGGGTACATGCCCGCAGCACCGACCACCTATTGGGGCTGGGGCAACCTACCCGACCAGTACGGCCGGGGTTGGAACGGCGACGACGGCGAGTCATCCCCACCGAAACCCCCCAACCGACCACTAGCCGATCTGCCACCGATCCTGCCCTGGTGGGGCCGCGCCCGCCGGTAACAGTCCCTCAGCCCGCCAACCCATCGACAACCGCCGCATGAATAACGCTCTTAGGACGCTCGGAACGAGCAGTATCGTCCTGTGTGGATGGCGTCGCGCAGCTGGTTGCCCAACACCGCGTCCGCGTCGGTGATCCGGGCCAGGGCCCGCCTGATTGCCCTGCCCACCGAGAGCCGGGCGCGCTCGCTGTCATCCGGAAACGCCCGGGTACGGCCAGCGAAGCCGGCGGCTGCGGCTAGTTCAGCCAGGATCCAGTCCCGTTCCTGGCTGGCCTTGGTTACCCGCTCCTGGTCCCGGCGGAGCGTGTAGGTATCGATCTCATCCTTGAGTTCGGAGAGCCGCCGGCGGTACTGCTGCGCCGCGGTGCGATCGAGCACCGCTTGAGGGGCGCGAAGCAGGGCTGCGGCCGCGGCGTCCCACGCGTCCAAGCCTGTAGCCAGTTCGGCCGCGGCGATCTCCATGCCGGGGTTGGCAAGCAGTACGGCCAGGTGCTTCATGCCCACGCAGTGGGGCACGTTCACCGAACGGCGCTCGGTGCCCACTGCCCAGCTTTTGCCCTGTCGCACGCAGGTGAGGCTGCCTTGGGGTGCCGTCCCGGCCAGCCGGGACGGCGCTGTCGTCGGCATGCCGAGCCGGGCCGCTTCCTCGTCGGCGTTGGCCAGTTCGCGGCGCGCATTGCCGGCGTCGCCGGGCGCGCCGCGCGCGGCGAGGGCCGCCGCATATCGCTGACGGGACAGCACCATCGCGGGCCAGTGACCGAGGGCCAGGTTCCGTTCGATCGCCTTACGAAGGTGGGTAACCGCGCGGTCCAGGTCGCCAGTGGCCAGGCAGGCGACGCCGAGAGCGTGATGGGTCGACCCGAAGCAGGCCACGCCGAGACTCACCATCATTGGCAGGTGTGCGTACGGTGTCAGCACCTCGTACGCCTGTGCCGCGGTCTCGCCGTCGTCGAGCAGGTACGCGGCCTCGACCACACCGTTCATGGCGATCAGCCAGCTACTCGAGCGGGGCAGCTGAGCCAGGTGGCTGCCGCGCAGGGTGGCCAACGCGCCTGCCGCCCGGCGACGGTCCCCGGCTTGGGCAGCGGCGACCGCCAAGGCGGCGTAGGAGGAGTTGTCTATGGTGCTCAGAGTCGGTGAGTGCACCAGTTCCTCGAGCATCGGCGCCAGCTCGGTCAGGCGCCCCTGATACCAGCGGATCGCCACCAGCTGCCCGCCCAACCAGCCCTGTGCGTCAACGTCACCGGCCGCCGTGCCGATCTCGACGCAGGTCTGCGCCATCGCCTCGGCCGCGTCGAACCGGCCGGCCCGGGTCGCCACCATCACGTCGATCCCCGACAGTACGAACCGGGCGGCCAGGTGATCGTCCTGGCCGAGTAGCGCACGAAGTTCGGCCAGCCGACGTTCGGCGTGCGGGTGGCCGTCCAGGAACATGTCCACCACTTGCCAGATCACCCCGACTAGTACGTCCACCCGGCGACCGGTCTGGGTGCTCTCGACGAGCAGATCGTCGGCCAGCTGTCGGCGTAACGGGCCGTGGTCGGGCCCGAGGAGACAGTGGTGCGCCAGGCTGAGTACCTCTGCCCGGATTGCCGGATCCGGGAGTTCGCGCGCCTCGGCGAGGACTGTCATGATCTTGTCGTGCCGGCCCGTGCGGTAGTCCTGCTCAGCCGCGACCCGGGCACGTAATCGGATCGCCAGCGGTGAATCCGGCGGCACCAATGAGAGGGCGCGCCCCAAGCGGGCGAGCAACTGAGTGCCGGCCTCGGCGGTGCGGTGTTCGTGGACCCACAGGCCGCCCTGCCCCAATGTCGCCGCTGCGAGCGTCTCCGTGTCGCCGTTACGCTCTGCCTCCCGGTAGGCGGCGTCGAACCAGCGGCGCGCCGCCGCCAGGTCGCCGTCCGCCGACTGGGCCCTGATGCCCAGGTCCAGCAGGGATGTCGCCGCAACGGTCATCAATCCAACGTACGGTGACGGCACTCATGATCGCTGTCCAATTTTGGCCAGTTTTATCCGACGGCGTCGATGCAACCGGGTGAATCGCGTCGCCCCGCTGCAGTGCTGTCAGTTAACCGACCGCCGCCCGGCCACGCTTCCACATCCCCGGCCCACCGCGAATCCCGGATCTGAGCCGGGCCGGCCGGTGGCGTCGCCGGGCGCGATGGGGTTGGTGCGGAGTTCCGCGTGAACGGGCCGGCCGGGACGCGTTGAAGGAACGGGATGGAACGGGGTGGAACGCCTCCAGGTAAAGCCAGCCAATTCACCAGGAGGTTCGCATGTTCGGCTCGTTCAGGAGCGCGAGGGGCGCGAAGGGCACAACGGGCGTGAAGGGGGTGTTCAGTTGGCGATGGCGGTTCGGCGTCGTCGGCGTGTCGGCCCTGACGGCGTTCGCGCTGTCCGGTTCGCCACCGGCGGCCGCGATTCCCGTGGGCGGGGGCGGCGGTGACACCCCTACCTGTACCAACGCGTCGTCGGGATCGCTGACCGCTACGCCATCGACCTCTCTGGTCGGGCAGACGATCGCACTGTCGTGGTCCGGGCTGGTGTCCAGCCTGTGTACGTCCATCACCATCACCGGTCCGGACGGGCTGAATCAGCCGGTGTCGGCCACCGGTTCGATGACCCTGATACCGCCCCCGGGGACATCCACGTACAGCTTCCGAGCCGGCGCGCTGACCGGCTCCGTCACACTGGCGACGAAATCGGTCGCCAGCGTGACCGCAAATGCCAGCACCGGTGTCGGTACCGGCGCCTACAACGGACCGAACCCGCTCACCATCAACACGGGCACGGTCGGTACTTCCCAGTACTACCTGACCGACCCGACGATTCCCGGGCTGTCCTGCGGGGACTACCCGACCAACCAGCTCTTCATCAGCACGAGCAACGTGTGGGGTAACGGAAGTACCGTCGACAAGGAAACCGCCTGCGTGGATGCGATGTTCGCGGCCCAGACCGAGACCAGGATGGTTTCGCAATGGCTGGGCCGCAACGGTCTCGACGGTCATGGCGGCGCGTGGCCGATCAGGATCGGAGTCCCGGCCACCTTCCCCAGCCAGTCCGACTTCTTCTCCGACGACACGGTTCTGATCGGGCACCAGACGGCGGCCGGCTATGGGCTGCCCAACTGGCTGGCCAACCTCCCGCTGGTCGCCCACGAGTTCGGTCACGGCATCGACTCGAGCACCCCGGGTGGTACCTCCGCCCCGAGTACCCGAGAGTTCGTGGCCGACGTGTTCGGGGCCGCCACGAACGCCTTCGCCAACGAGCCCGCGCCGTACCACGCGCTCGACTATGTCGTTGGTGCCACCGCGTTCTACAACTACGCCTGCTACGACGGCTCGACCGAGTCGTCGGAACCGCACTCCGCAGCCACCGTCGGCGACCACTGGTTCTACCTGTTGGCCGAGGGCACCAACCCGAGCGACGGCAATCCGACCGCCGCTACCTGCAACAACAGCACGGTGACCGGCGGCGGGATCCAGCAGGCCATCAACATCCTGTACAAGGCGATGTTGAAGAAGACGTCGACGAGTTCCTATCTGTCCTACCGCACCTGGACGTTGGCCGCGGCGAAGGAGCTGACTCCGGGGGATTGCACCGCGTTCAACCGGACCAGAGCCGCCTGGGACGGCGTGAACGTGCCGGCCCAGCCCGGTGAGCCGACCTGCGTCATCGCGGTCAACCGTACGCCGTACGGGGTGGCCGACTGGGACGGCGACGGTCACGCCGACATCATTGCCAGCAACACTTCGACCGGCGACCTGTGGCTCTACCCGGGACCCGGAACCCGCGGTCCGCTGACCGCGGCCCCGGTCGTGATCGGCACAGGCTGGGGCGGCTTCACACCGTTCGGGGTCGCCGACTACAACGGCGACGGCCACCCGGACATCATCGCCCGGCAGAACTTCGCCTACGCCGGTACACCGGCGGGGAGCCTGTGGATGTACCCCGGCGCCGGCGGCCGGGGCTTCATGAACGAGGGCCAGCGGGTACAGATCGGCTCCGGCTGGGACGGCTTCACGCCCCTCGGCGTCGCCGACTGGGACAGCGACGGCCAGCCGGACATCATCGCCCGGCAGGACTTCGCCTACGCCGGCACACCGGCCGGGAGCCTATGGAAGTACCCCGGATCCGGCGGCGTCCTCAACCAGAGCGCCCGGGTACAACTGGACGTCGGCTGGACCAGCTACACGCCCTTCGGGATCGGCGACTACAACGGCGACGGCCATCCGGACATCGTCGCCCGTAACGACACCACCAGCGTCCTGGCCCTGATACCGGGCAACGGCGGCCACCTGACTGCCCAGACCACCATCGGTACCGGCTGGGGCGGGTGGGCGCCGATCGGCCTGTCCGACTACGACGGCGACGGCCAGGTGGACATCATCGCGCGCCAGGACTTCACCGATGGCGCCGCCACAGCCGGGACCCTGGTCGGGTTCGTGGGGGCCAGCGCCCCTCGGCTCTTCATCGCAACGACCGTTCAATGACCTTTTGGTGGTACCGCGTGTGACGTAGCGAAAGTGCCTGTCCTGTAGGGAAACTGGACTTGTCGAGGATCCAGACTTTCTTGGGGGTAGGCACTTTCCTCGTGCAAATTGCGGGCTCACGCGCGGGCATCCGATCTGACCAGCATGACGAATGCAGTCGGTCTGACGACCGATCAACTGGCAGTAGCCACGATCTCACCCGAAACGAGCAGCCGCAAACCCTGCGGCCCCAACGTCACCGTCGATGGGCCGTAGTACGAGTGTGGGTCACCGTTGTTTGATGTCGGCGTTGACGATGACACCGTCGCTGACGGTGTAGGTGCCGGCGTAGTAGCGGTGGGAGCCGTCGGTCTGTTCCGCGTCCAGCTTGATCTGCACGCTTTGCCCGTGAACCGATACGACAGTCAGTGTGTCCTGCAGGGTGGTGGCGAAGCCATTGACGAAGTCCTGGTATGAACCGGCCAGGTTCTGTCCACCCAATGCCCAGGCCGTGGCGTAGTCTCCTGCGTTGATCGCGGCGAAGTAGCGCTGCACGACATCCGAGGCATCCGCTTGCGACGGTGCCGGGGCTGCTGAGGGCTTGACCCAGTGCGGGTGGCCGTTGTGGTCAACGTCCCGGCAGATGTACTCGTCGCCGCTGGCGTCGAAGCCGATCCAGCCCTCCTCGTCCTGCTTGCAGAACTCACCTCCCTGGATGGCTCCGGAGTGCTGCAATGGCGCGGCTGTCGTTTCCGGCGCTGGCGGAGCAGGCTGCCCTGTAGTTTCCGGTTGTGGCGAAAGTCCCGACTCCGTGGTCTGCGGTTGTGGCGGCGGAGCCGGAGCGGTGCTGGTGGTTGGTACCGGGGCAGATGCGGGCAATGACGTGTGAGTCGGCGTGGCCGACTTGATGTCAGAGTCGCCACATGCGGTCAACGAGACAAGAAGGGCACACCCCACCCCAAGCAGGGCTGGTGCCAGCTTGAAACGAAGTCTTCCGACTCGGGCGACGCTCATCCTGCAAGAAGCCAGACCCCCGCCTGCGCCTGACTCTGGTGCAGGGCCGCCCAGAGTGTGGAACATCCCGGCGACGCTAGCAGCCGCGGCAGGGTTAAGAGTGGGGTTCGTGGAACCCGTCCTTGCCCGGGAGCAAGCGGACAACGGGTCAGACGTTGTCGAAGCTCCAATCGTGACGCCTGCGTCGAACAAAGATCAACCCACTTACATGGTCGACCTCCACCCTGCGGCGCGCACGAAAACACCTCAATGCCCGTGTGGAACCACGTCTACGGCGACGTGGGCTTTGTTTGCTCGTAGACGGGAGGCGAGGCGGCGTGCGCTGTTATGCGAGAGACCCGACGCGATAACGATTGGCGTCGCGGCGGCAATTGTGGTTGCTTCTCTGCGTGTGATTGAAAGAGATGTTTGCAATACGACGAGGTTGTTAATGTCACCCGGTGACAAGAGTGTGACCGTGTAGTTTCCTCGGTCCTTCTTCGGGTCGATCACCTGCATTCGTCGGCGGAACAGGCGCGCCAGTGGAGTGATGGCGACGAGCGCGGCGATTGTCCAGAGGTACGTACTCAGGTCGCGGTGTCGCGTGAGCCATCCACTGGCGAGCAGGACTGCTACGATAACCCCACGGATCGCCAGGCTCCAGGAGAATTTGCGTGGCATTTCGTCTATCCCGTGGTTCTTGACAGGTGGTGGGAGCTTAGCGCATCCCACCAACTGTCGTCAGGTTACTTCGGATGTATAGCCTTGATGTAGGTCAGGGCCGCCGTGAGGATCTTTTGAGTGCCCCAAAGCTACTGAGTTTGGCCATGATGCTCCAGCCGCCCTTTGTATCGAGGAAGAAGCGTGCGATCTTGTCGCCGAAGCCTCCGAGCACGCCGAAAACTGCGCCCTTGACGAATGCCAAAGCGTAGCCGCGAACGTCGTCGGTGTTGCCGTTCTTGGAGACGAAGTGCGCGATGAGCCCGCCGAGCCATCGCGGACGCCGGCTAGGCAGAGTTGGCGCGGATCATCGGCTACAAACAGGCCTGGCGGGGCGGACAAGTTGTCCTGGTGGACCGCTGGTTTCCGTCCACCAAGACCTGTTCGGCCTGCCGCACGGTCGGACCGACGTTGCCGCTGTCGCAGCGGACGTTCAGCTGCGGCCACCGGACCGACCGTGACCTCAACGCCGCCACCAACCTCGCCATCTGGGCCAAGGAACACCACACCCAGATCCGGGACCCCGAAGCACGAGGCCCGGTCATCAATGTCTGCCGAGGGGACGGCACTGGCCCATACCAGCGTGTGGGTGAAACCAGGCCCAACGACGCAGGAACCCCACCCCCACACCAGAACGGGTGTGAGAGTGAGGCCGCCCGAGAAGGGCGGTGTCTCATGAGCCAACCAACTTATGAAACACGCTTCCAGCGGCCTCACCCAGCCCACAGCAACCGGAGGGCCAATCGGCGCCGCCCGGCCGTCATACCCGGCCCGGACGTCCGGCGGGCCGGGCAGATACGGATGCGTGACGCTCTGCCAATGCTGCTGCCGCACACCGAACGCGCCGTGGTCGACGACCATGGCGCGCTCGGGGCGGGACTGGTGCCGGCGGGGTTGCGCGGTCAGGTGGTGCGGCGGCGCAGCAGCCAGAAGGTGAGTCCGATCAGGACCAGGGCCAGGGCGAGGAAGATCCCGGTCTCTGTCCACTGCAGCGCCCAGAACCGGCTGGCCGGCTGGTAGTCGACGCCCTGGTGCAGGTTCTGTGCGCCGAGCCACTCCAGGCACCCGCGGGGCGGCGCATCCCGGCTACAGAATTGTGTATCGGCAGGCCCGGTGAACGGCTTACCGGCTGCGGTGAGCGTCTCGTTGTGCAGTACCCATGCGCCCGGCAGGTTTACGTCGCCCTGCACCCGGACCACGGTGCCACCGGCGGAGGTACCGAACTCACGGATCGAGTCCGCCGTCAGCGGCAGCGAGATGTGCTTGGCGGGCAACAGGTGTGCGCGCAGCTTGGTGGTCACCACCACTACTGCGGCGGTGTAGACGGCCAGGGTGCCCGCCATCGCCGGCACGGTACGCCGGATCAGCACGCCGGCCATGAGACCGAGAGCGAAGGCGAAGGCGGTGTAGCCGATCGGGACGACGCCACGGCCGCCGAAGTGCATTGGGTCGATGCGGTTCATCGAGGCCTGGTCCAGTCGTTGTGCCGCCCAGGTGACCGCCAGGCTCAGCAGCCCGGTGACCGCCACGCCGGCGAGGCCGATGGTAGCCACCTTGATCGCGAGCCAACGCTGCCGGGTGACGGACTGGTTCCACACCAGCCGGTACGTGCCGGTCTCCAGTTCCCGGGCGATCAACGGGGCGCCCCAGAACGCGCCGATCAATGGCGGTACGACGTACATGAGGGCCAGGCTCAGCCCGAACAGCGTCGCTGTCGAGCCCTGTTGTGCGGAGTCGAGGAAGCTGCTCAGCTCCGTACCGCATGCGCTGGCTGGATGGCAGCCAGCCGCGCCGCTGTCGGCCCAGAGGTGCGCGAGGTCGAGGCCGTTGACGGTCATCGCAACGGCGACCGCGGCGAGCGCGGCGGCGGCGATCCACGCCTGGGCGCGGAACTGCCGCCAGGTCAACCAGATCATCGGGTGTTCTCCTGTGTCGTGAGTGGTTGGGCGGTCAGCGGGCGGCGGTGACGGGGCGGCGGGCGGCGGCCTGGGCCTGGGCCATGTAGGCCAGGACGAGGTCTTCGAGATCGAGCTTCTCGGCGGTCCAGACGGACTCGTCCACCGGCTCGGTGCTGTGCACGATGAGCGTGCTCTGCCGGTCGGTGTGGCTGGCCTGGATCACGTCGACGGCGGGCGGCAGGGCGTCCACGTCGCCGCGGGCGCCGATCAGCCGGGGGTGGCTGGTGAGCAGGTCATCCACGTCGCCGGCGAGCAGTACCCGGGAGTTGGCCAGCACGATCAGGTAGTCGCATACGCGCTCCAGGTCGGCGACCAGGTGCGAGGAGAGCACCACGCTGGCCCCGGACTCGGCGGTGAACTCCATCAGGGTGCGCAGGAACTCCCGTCGCGCCAACGGATCGAGGCTGGCCACCGGCTCGTCCAGGATGAGCAGTTCGGGCCGCTTGGCGATGGCCAGGGTCAGGGCGAGCTGGGCGCGCTGGCCGCCGGAGAGCCGGCCTGCTTTCTGTCCGGGATCCAGGCCGAGTGCCTCGATGCGTCCCTGGGCGGCACCGGCGTCCCAGTGCGGGTTGAGGCGCGAGCCGAGTCGCAGATGGTCGGCGACCGTCAGGTTGGCGTACGTCGGGGTGTCCTGGGCAACGAAGCCGACCCTGGCCAGTTGGTCGGGTCCGGAGCCCGGCCGGCCACCCAGCACGGTGATGCTGCCCGAGGTAGGGATCAGCAGACCAACGGCGAGCTGGAGCAGCGTTGTTTTGCCGGCGCCGTTGGGGCCGACGAGCCCGACCACACGACCGGCGGGGATGTGCAGCGTGCAGTCCGACAGCGCCTGGCGGCGGCCGTACCTCTTGGTCAGGTTCACGGCTTCCAGTACGGCGGTCATGCCTTCTCCTCAGCGTGGGTACGGAACGTGGTGGTGAAGATCGCCTCGATGCTCTCGTCGTCGAGTCCGGCATCACGGGCCCTGGCCAGCCAGCGGCGCAGCTCCTCACGGAGTGGCCCATGCGCGGCGGTGGTGTCGTCGGCCAGCGTGCGGGTGACGAACGTGCCCAGGCCCGGCCGGGGCGAGACGAGCCCCTCGTGCTCCAACTCGCGGTAGGCCTTCAGCACCGTGTTCGGGTTGATCGCCACCGAGGCGACGACCTCCTTCACGGTCGGCAGCTGGTCGCCCTCGCGCAGCAGTCCGAGCCGTAGCGCCCGGCGGACCTGCTGGACGAGCTGCAGGTACGGGGCGACTCCCGAGCGTGTCTCCAGGTGGAACTCGATCATCCTCGACCAGCGCCATTCAACTAGGTTGTTAGCACAATAGCGGTGAGGACTCCCGCGCTGTCAAGACCTGTGCTCGGACATGCGGAAGGGCGGCACCCTGGGCGGGGTACGGTTCCGCGACTGAGAACGTTGCACTGGGCGCCACTCCTGTTGACCGCAAACTCCGCCTGCGCCGTCCACCTATCCCTATTCCTCACCCACCTCCTCGAAGAGGTCCTAACGGTCGCGGTTCGAGGGTTGACGGGGTGTCGGGCATGGACCGTCGGGTCAGCGCCATGTCAGGGGTGGCGACGTTCGGATACGTACATCCGTCTGGGTGACGCGGGACGGCGGTCTCGTGCTGCAGACTTCTGGCGGGGTGTCCGGTGGGGTGGACCGGTGGCAAATCCGCGGTTCTTCTCTGGCTTTGTCACCACCGCGGAGCCGGTGACGGTGGGGCTGCTGGCGGTGGCTGAGGTTGCCCGTACCCGGGTATTTCCAGCCATCGACGTGCGGAGTCTCGATCCGGCGGTGACCGGCAGCCGCGACCGGCTGCGGTTCGAGTCGTTTCGCATGGGCCCAACGTGCGGGCGCCGCATCGCACCGCTCCGTCAAGCCCATTGGAAACCCGACCTCGTCGGTGTGCTCGCCGTCCGTGACGACCCTTCGGCCTACGACCGCACACCAACTGCGGCAGATCCGTGCGCGCCGCACCAGACTGGCCGGGCGCTGACGACGCGCGCGGACGCGGTCCAGTTCCGGCGGCGCAGCAGCACGCCAGGCGAAGGTCTCCCTGGCTCCGCACTCGCCCGCAGCCCGCCTGCTGCACGCGGGGAGCGGGCGGCCGGGATTTCAGCCGACCGACCCGCTCTGTCGAGCCCGGGGGGACGTGCGAGGGCGGCCCCGGGTCAGGTGGTGACGGTGATGTGGACGGTCCAGGGCAGCTGCGGTGACGGGCACGGCATTGCCTGGTGCAGGCAGGTCGCGTCGCTGATCGTGGAGATGTCGAGCTGGCCCAGCGCGACGGCGGTGTAGCGGGCCAGCAGTTGCTGGCCGCTCGGGTAGCCACCGATCACGTTGAGCTGGCCGAGAACGCCGCTGGTACTCAGTGTGGGCGGCCAATACATGGCAGCCAGGTTCACCCTGAGGGTGTCGCCGACGTGCAGGCCGATACTGGCCCGGTTGTTGGCTTCCGTGACGGTGACCGTCTTGGGGGTCGCGATGGGCGACGAGGTCCCGAGCACGGTGACCTGCACGGTCCAGAGGGCGACGGGTCGCGCGCACGGCGGGGACGTGTGGAAGCACGGGTCGTCGGTCACGGTGCTGACGGTGACGGTACCGGGGGTCACCGCGCGGAACTGCGCCACGAGCGGCTGGCCGGTGGGGTACCCGCCACTGGCCGACAGCTGGGTCAGCGCCGCGCCGCTGACGGTCAGCGGCTTGTACGCGGAGGTCAGGGTCACGCCGAGGGTCTCCCCGATCCGTAGGGTCACCGACGACTGGCTGTCGGCCACGCCGAGGTTCACGTCCGACCCGCCGGGCGCCGGCGAGCTGCTGGCCGGCCCCGGTGCGTCGTTGGTGCAGAGCGGGGTGGGTACTGCTCCGGTGCCGGCGAGCTGCAGGCCGAACGTGGTGGACGCGCCCGCGGCCAGGGTGCCGTTGTACGGGGCGTTTACCGCGGTGGCGGTGGTACCCGACACGGTGACGGCGGCGTTCCACGCCGAGCTGACCGACTGGCCGGAGCCGAGCGTCCAGGTCACCGTCCAGCGGGTGGCGGGGCCGGCAGAGGTGTTGACCACCGCAAAGCTGACGATCTCACCGCCGGACGGTCCGCTGC
Organism: uncultured Actinomycetota bacterium; assembly: GCA_963850915.1. Classification (GTDB taxonomy): domain Bacteria; phylum Actinomycetota; class Actinomycetes; order Mycobacteriales; family Micromonosporaceae; genus CAVTWH01. The sequence continues at coordinate 32,884 of CAWKND010000008.1, read as the reverse complement.
CCCACTGTGAGTCGATGTGCGCCGTGGCGGTACACCCGACTTGGGCGGCCGCGGCCGGCGAGCTGCCGGCTATTGCCGGAGCCATTGCGGATGCCGCCGCCAGGCCGGCCGTTACCGCCACGCCGGCGGTCAACCACCGTGATATCCCCATCTGCGCGCACCTTCTTCCCCGTCCGGGCAGGCCCCTGGGTACGGCAGCTATCGATCTCGGCCGATGAGCCCGTCAACCCCGAACGTTAGGCGCCACCGCGCCGCATTGCCACCCGGAAAGTCGCCAACGTGAGCAACCCGCTGGTCACCAGCCGGCCAGCGGGTCAGGTCAGGGCAGCGGCGGTGAAACATTCATGCCAGTCGGCACTCGGGGGAGGACCTCGACCTACTCACGTCGACCTGACGCACGCTGCTGCGGTTCGACGCACCGGGCTCGCCGCCACGAACCGTGACGACGACCGCCGAGCCACAGCGCACGGTCGGCGGCTGGATGAGGATGCGCTTGTATCGACCTCGGCTGATCAAGCGGCTACCGTCATGCCCGTGAACAATTTCGTGATGCGGCGATGGGACCTGGCCCACTACGCGGGAGACCAAGCCCCACCCCATCGCCATCACCTGTCCGACGAGGGATTCGTCGTCCTTCGAGGTCGACTCGAGGTCCTCATTGGCACCGAACGAAAGATTCTTCAACCGGGTGATCACGTGACCATCCCCGCCGGCACGACTCACACGTTTGCCACCATCGACCTCGAGGGCGCTGACGTCATCGCCGTCATGACTCCCGAGGTCGACCATTTGGTAACGGCGCTGCACGCGGCGGCCACAGACGAAGAACGGGCAACTGTCTGGGAACGCTACAACTCGGCACTAGCGCCAGGTGATAGCTGAGTCGGCCGGAGAACCCGCAGCGAGGTACCCAGTTCAGCGGGCTGCGTTTCGCGCGGATGATGCACGACGGGGATCTTGGCCCCTGTAGTCGATCAGGCCCTGACCGGCGCGATGTAGCGCTCGACCGAGCCCACCTCCGTCACGGACGATCATGCACAGGACGGTTGAGCTTATGGTTGCCTGGGCGCTATCGTGCCGCGCATGGCGGCGATTCGACGGGCGGATTCAAGCGAAGTGCCGGCCCTGAGCGCGGCGCTGGCTCAGGCGTTCGTAGATGACGTGGTGATTAATTCGCTGTTGCCGCAGCGCACTCGGCGGGTAGCACGCCGCGAACTGATGTTCAGGCTGGAACTGCAAACGTACGTGCTGCCGCAGGACGGGCTGGCGTTCACCGCCGCCGACGATCGCGGCAGCGGTCTGGTCGGTGGGTGCCTGGTGCTCCCGCCGGACCGGTGGGAGATGCCTAAGACCGTGGACGGGCGGACCGCGGTGCGGTGGCTCCAAGCCTTCGGGATGCAGCTGCCGCGCGCGATCCGCGTCCAAAAGGCGATGCATGAGCATCACCTCACCGAGCCGCACTCCTACATCCGCTGGATCGGGGTAAGGCCCGGGCTGCAGGGGCAGGGGCTCGGCAGCGCGCTGATGCGGCCGACGCTTGAGCGCTGCGACAGCGATGGCATACCGGCGTATATAGAAGCCAGCAGCGAGCGCAGTGCGGCCCTGTACGCGCGGCTCGGGTTCGTTCACCTAGGCGTGCTCGAGCTGCCGGATGGAGTCCCGCCGGTGTGGCCGATGCGACGTCCGCCCCGCGACTGCGCTTGACGGCACGGCCCTGGGCGATAGCAGTACCGGCGCGTGTGGATCGACGACGTGAAGACCCTGGGCCGGTTGATATCAGCGACGCGATCAAGCACTCGGCGAGCAGGTGACACGACCGGTGCCCCAACGTGACCTGCTCAGAGCCATGCCTGATTGCCATCTTAAGGAGGCTCACCGGCTTATCTCACCGCCGGGAGATACCTGATTCGCGCGGTGGCTCACAGGCAACCGACGCACTCAATTCGGCACAGTCGCCGGTTCGCCGAGGTCAGGTTCCGGAGGCCATGTAGGCGGCGAGGATGTAGTTGGGGTGCCGGTCGAGGTTCTTGCGGGCCCGGTCGTAGCGCATGGTGGTCTTGGGTCGGCGTGGCGGGCGGCGATCTGTACGTCGCGGAGGCTGACGCCGGCGTCGAGCATGGTCGTGACGAAGGTATGGCGCAGCATGTGCGGGTGCATCCTCGGCATCCGGATCCCGGCGGTCTGGGCGAGGTGCTTGAGCCGGCGGGTCGCGGCGTGCCGGTCCATCCGCGCGCCCAGCGCTGTTGCGCAGGATCGGCCCGCTGGTGCGCTCGTCGACGGCGCGGTCGATGGCCCGGGCCACCGCGGGTGGCAGCGGGACGAGCACGACCTTGCCGCCCTTGCCGCGGACGCGCAGCACCCGGTGGCCGTGTTCCTCGCCCAGGTCGGCGATGTTCGCGCCGCAGGCTTCGAAGATCCGCAGCCCGAGCAGGCCCAGCAGCGCGATCAGGGCGAAGTCGTTCGGGTTGGCCGACAGCCGGGCGGTGGTGATCAGGGCCTCGAACTGCAGGTGCCCGAGGCCGAGGGTCGGTGACTCGGCCGGCACGGTGGGTCGGCGGACGTAGTCGGCCGGCGAGTGGTCCAGGATGGCGTCGATGACGCAGACCCGGTAGAAGCCGACCACGACCGACAGCCGCCGGGAGACCGTCGAGGGCTGGTAGCGGCGGACGTCCTGCAGCCAGCGCACGTACCGCTCGATGTCGACCCGCGCCGCGGCCAGCGGGTCGAGGTCCTGGTCGGTGCACCAGCGGAGGAAGACCCGCAGGTCCGACTCGGTGTGGACCGGGTCTGGCCGCGGTAGCGGCCCAGGAACGCGGACACCGCGGCGCGCAAGACGAGCTGATCGGCAGGTACGACACCGGAAGCGGAAGCAGGAGAGGCAGTCATACATCACCGTGCGTCACCAGCGTGCGATGAACGCCAGCACCGCCCGGAGCGGCAGAAGAGGATGGTCGGCTGCCCATTGCAGCAGCCATCTGCGGGGCTCTGAATTGGATTCGGACCGTCCGGGCCGCGCCGTGGATGCGACCGGGACAACTACGAGATGCTTGAGCTGTGCCATCGACGAACGAGCCACCAGGTGAACTGGTGTCTGACACGGTCCAGGTTTGGTTCCGCCTGTCCGGAGGTCCGGCAACGGCTCTCGGTACGGCCGCCGAACGGCTGGCGCCCGACCGGGTTCGCCTGCTCTATTCACCCTGGGCCCAGCTGGATGCTGCCAGGGGAGACATCTACCGGGTCGAGCAGGGCGAGGACGGCCAACTCTGGGTGCGGCAAAAGCTCCAGCCCTCCGGCTACTGCGCCGTTCGGGTGACACTGGCAGACGACAGCCCACTCGGCCGGCCCACCGCCGGTGTCGAGGCCATCCTCGACAAGTTCGCCGTACTGGGTGTCACCGGCGCCGGCATGTTTGGGCTCGCCGTACTCGACATTCCACCTCATGCTGATATGCGCGGGGTCCGCCAACTGCTACACCACGGGCAGCGTGACCGTTGGTGGGACTACGAAGAACTGTGCGTCACCGCCGCATGGCGCGCGACAGCACCGTAGATGCCCGTCTCCTCGTAGGCAGGAGTGCAACTTCTCGCGGCATGACCGTTTGATCAACGACCGAGTCGCGGCTACTTATTTAAGCGTGAACGTGATCAAGCAGTCAAGGAGCGGACGGACGTAACCCCTTGGCGACGACGAACATGGGCTCGACACTGAAGAGGTGTTCGACTACTCCTGCCCGGGTTGCGGCCAACGTTGCGGGACGAGCCTCCCCGACCGGATGGGCGCCCCCTGCCATCTCTGCGCTGCCGCCGCGAGCTGGGATCGTCTGTCGGCCCACACCCGCGAGGCAATCGATGCCGCGATACGCCGGGGTGCTATTGCCGGCCTGCTTTCGATGCGGGCGGCCGATCCGCCGATCCGGCTGCCCGACGCAGTACACCTTCTCGCCTTTCGCCAGACCTGTGGAATCGCCTACGCAACACCGGACGCCCCCTCGTCACCGAATCCGGTCTGACCGCAACCGCGCTCCTGGTTGACGCGCACAGTTCATCCACCGCCGAACCAGTTGATCACCACCGAGCCGCGCTACGGCCCGTGACGCACGCACAGGCGGACGCACGCGATCGCGGCAGATCCGTGCGTCTGCTCCTCCTGGCTTAGCCGCTTATTTCGGTGATTCGCCAGGCTCAATGATGGGCAGGAGGTCGTCCAAAGACACGATCACGCCCGTAGCGGTGCACTGCGCCTGACGGTCGAGCGTGATGCCCTGGTATCCGAGTTCCTGGGCCGCGTCGACTAACTGCGAGTCGTCATCAATGAACAGGCATTCATGCCCGCCGACCGGCGGCGTCGTGCCCGAGACGGAACTGGGCTCCGAAGCCGAGCCGCACCTGACACCGATCAGCGGCCTGGAGTTCGTCAAGCACTGGATCGCGGCGCGACACGCGCTTGACTCGGCCAGCGGCGCAACACAGCAATGACTTGCAGACCCGCGCCCAGCGGTCAACATTCTCAGGAGCGTGGCCGCCACGGAGTGCGGCATCAGCGGATGCCTAGGCGGGCCGTCGTCCGTCATTGACCATGGTTGCCGCCGACGTGCTTACCGGGCGAGGTGGGTGGTGAACCAGGCGGTGATCACCTCGTCGACGATCTTCGCTTCGGGTGTCTGTGGGGCCGGTTCTTCGCCTGGTCGTTCGGCGAGTGGGTGAGCCAATCCGGGTACCGTCGCCAGGCTGGCCCCGGGAACCACGGCCGTCAGGGCCGCGGCGTCGCTGCGGAACACGGGGTAGTCCTCGTCGCCGCTGACCACCAGCAGTGCCGTACCGTCGAGATCTGCTGCGCGCGCGATGAAGTCCAGCCGATCGGCGGCGGCCCGGGAGGCATCGTTCCACGGGTAGGGCCGATCGGACAGGTCCGAGATGAGCGCGACGACGGATGACGCGCGGATGGCCGCGTTCACCACGGCCAGCGCCGCTACCGGCACGACACCGCTCGCGGTCACGGTCAGAGCCACCGCACCGCCCAGCGAACCGCCGACGACGCCGATCGGTGCGTCGGCGATTGGGAACCGCGCGCGCAGGGCGGCCAGGGCGGCCGGGAACTCCTCAACGGCTTGGCGCACCACCGGATCCACATAGAGCATCATCGGATCGTGGCGAGACAGTTCGTATCCCTCGGGATAGGCGCGGACGCCGCACCACGGCATGCCCAGATGGACCCGCCATGCCTCGATACCGGCCAACGGCAGTGCAGCGGCGAACGCGGCATCGGTGCATGGCGCGTCCATCATGTGCCAGGTCACGACGAGCGGGGCAGGCCCGTTGCCCATAGGCGGAAGCGCGGTGAACGGAACGCCTGCGGCGATACCGGTGACGACCATGAACCCACGGTAGGCGCCCAGCGCACTGACACGCGCCCGTCCGGATGCGCCGACAGCGAACGCGCTAGGTGCGTTGCGCCCGCCTCATCAGCCTGGTTGGCTCGCCCGGTGAATCTCCTGTTGACGTCGAGCGGTCTGCGCAACGAGACCTTGCGGGATGCGCTGCGGGACATGCTGGGAAAGCCGTTCGGGTCGGCGAACATCGTGTACGTGCCCGACGGCGTCCGTCGCCGAGCCCGGAGACCACGGGTGGTTTGTCGCGGACATGAACCGGCTGCACGGCCTTGGCTGGCGGGAGTTCGACGTCCTGGAGCTGAACGGCCTGCCCCGGCAGATGGTGCTCGACCGGCTGCTCCATGCCGACGTCGTCTATGTCGAGGGCGGCAGCCACTACCACCTCGCGCGCAGCATCACCGGCAACAACCTGGCCGATGGCTTCCTGGAGGCGCTGGAAAGCCGGGTCTACGTGGGAGTCAGCGCCGGATCGATGATCTTCAGCCGGAATCTCACGGAACACTCCGCCGACGTCATCGGGGACGCCGCGGACCTGCACGTGCTCGGCGCGACGACCGTGGAGCCGCCGTTCGGCCTCTTCGACTGGTATCTCAAGCCGCACCTGTACTCGCCGGATTTCCCGGAGCGGGACGATGCCTGGGCTGATCGCATCGTCGGGCGGGCGGACTTCCCGATCTACTTCATCGACGACGAGACGGCTGTCCGCGTCAGTGACGGCAAGGTGGATGTCGTCTCCGAAGGCCGATGGCGATTTCATGACCATCGACAGTGAACGAACAGCTTCTCGGCATGACCGTACGTCTAAGCGCGGCCTGCTGCGCCACACTGCGGCTATCTCGTGACGGTGTAACGCACGTGGGTGGCATACGGGGAGCTGTAGACCTTGGCCACCTCAAGGTCCATATCCCGGTCGAACCCCTCGAACAGCCGCTTACCCGCGCCGAGGATCACCGGAGCCGTCGAGATGATCAGCTCGTCGACCTTCCCCGCGGCCAACGCCTGCCGGATGACGTCGGCGCCACCACCGACGGCGACGTCGCCGTCCCCAGCCGCCTCGGCCGCCTGGGCGAACGCCGTGTCAAGGTCCGGGACAAACCGGAACCCGGCCTCCGCCGCCGGCTGGTCCGCGGTGCGGTGGGTGAGCACGAACAGGGTCCCGGGGAACGGGTTGGTCCCACCCCACCCGCCGGCCGCGTCGTACATGCCACGGCCGACCACACCGGACGCCATCGTCGAGACGAGCTCGTCGTAGAACTGCTTGTCGGGACCGTGCATAGCGAAGTCGTGGCCGCCCTCGTAGGTCCACGGGCCGCCCATCACCCAGTAGTGCAGGCGCTCGCCACCTCTGCCCAGGCCGTACTGCGGCCCGTCGTCGGGACCGGTGACGTAGCCGTCGACCGACGTCGTGATAGATGCGATGACCTTGCCCATGGTTCCTCCTCCGTCAGATGTCTCCAGAACAGACCCGCCAGGAAGCCCCGACTCATCGCTGCAACCGCCGAAATCGCAGAACTCGTTGTACCCGGTTCTGTCGCGACCTGCCTGGCGCGTCGGCCGCACTGTGGCGGTCAAGACACGCCGGACGGACGGGGCCGGCCACGGCGGCTCCGCCCACCACGACGGAGCCCGCCAACGCTGGCAGACTCCCGCGAACTCGCCTATCACTCGGCACCCCGCTCGCCACCGACATGACCGACCTTCTCGGTGAGGCGTGACCGGCCGTCAACGCTCTCGCATGCGCGTCCCGGCCAGCACAAAGGTTCCCAGCTGGACACGAGCACCACCTGACCGCGTTCAGACGGGCCCCGTGAGCGTCACGAGGCCGGTCTCGTAGGCGATGATGACCAGCTGGACCCGGTCGCGGGCGTCGAGCTTGGTGAGCAGCCGCGACACGTGCGTCTTGACGGTGGCCACGCTGATGAACAGCTCGGCGGCGATCTCGGTGTTGGACAGGCCGCGCCCGACCAGGGTCAGCACCTCGCGTTCCCGGTCGGTGATGCCGTCGATCGGGCGGCCGGTGCCGGCGCCGGCTCGGGCCGGCCGGCGAACTCCTCGATCAGCCGGCGGGTGACGCTCGGCGCGATCAGGGCGTCGCCGGCGGCGACCACCCGGATCGCGCGCGAGGATGTCGTCCAGCGCCATGTCCTTGACCAGGAAGCCGCTGGCGCCGGCGCGCAGCGCGCCGTAGACGTAGTCGTCGTCGTCGAACGTGGTCAGCACGAGCACGCGCGGCGTAGCCGGGCCGGCGGTGATCAGCCGGGTGGCCTCGATGCCGTCCATGCCGGGCATCCGGATGTCCATCACCACGACGTCGGGCTGGAGGTCCGCGGACCAGCCGGACGGCCTCGGCGCCGGTCCCGGCCTCGCCGACGACCTCGAGGTCGGGGGTGTCGGCGATGACCACCCGCAGGCCGGCCCGGACCAGCGGCTGGTCGTCGGCGAGCACCACCCGGACCGTCATCGGCACCGCCGCCGGCACGCGGCAGCCGGGCCGCCACCCGGAAGCCGCCGTCCGGGCGCGGCCCGGCGGTGAAGTCGCCGTGCAGCAGGCCGACCCGCTCGCGCATGCCGACCAGGCCGTAGCCGGTGCCGGCGCTGCCGGTCCGCGCCGCGGCCCGTCGTCGAGCGACCTCGACGGACAGCTCCTCGTCGCCCGGTAGTCGATGGTCACCCGGCAGGCGTCGGTGCCGGCGTGGCGGACCACGTTGGTGACCGCCTCCTGGACGATCCGGTACGCGGACAGGTCGATCTCGGGCGGCAGCGGCCGCCGCTCGCCCGTGCCAGCGCACGTCGACGCGCACGCCCGGCCGCGGTCGTCGCCGCGGCCAGCCGGTCGAGGTCGGCCAGGCCCGGCGCGGGTTCCAGCGACCGGATCGGCCGCCGTGCCCGGTTCGGCTGGCGCAGCGCGCCGAGCATCCGGCGCAGCCCGGCCAGGGTCTCCCGGCTGGTCGCCTCGATCGCGTCGAGCGCCTCGCGGGCCTCGGCCGGCTGGGTGTCGATGACCCGGCTGCCGACGCCGGCCTGGATGGCGATGATGCCGATGCTGTGCGCGACCATGTCGTGCAGCTCCCGGGCGATCCGCAGCCGTTCGGCGGTGACCGCCTGGGCGGCCGCCTGGGCGCGCAGCGCCTCGGCGTGCTCGCGGCGCTGGCGGATCGAGCTGACCCGATCAGCCAGGCGATGAGCGCAGCGTCAGGACGACCACCGGACGACCGCGTTGTCGGCATCGCGGCTGCCGCCAGCCGGTACGTGGCGACGCCGGCGCAGCGCAGCGTCGGCGACCATGGGCGGCCAGCGCCAGGACCGCGCGGCCGAGATCGCGACCCGGCGGCCGGGTCGACGGCGGACGACGAGCCGACGGCGGCGACGACCAGGCAGGCTCATGCACGAACGCCGTATCGCCCAGAGCGCGGATCAGCGAGGGTCACGGCGACCGAGCCGGCGACGCAGCAGCACGAGCGCGGCCAGCGGCCGGCGGCGCAGCAGGCCGGCCGGCAGGACCATGACGACGCGCCGGCTGCAGCAGCACCACAGCCAGGCGGGGCTGCCGTGCAGGTCGATCAGCGCGAGCAGCAGCACGAACGGATACGCGATCGCGCCGCGTACCAGGCCAGCACCGTGCCCACGGCCGAGCGCGGTCGCGCGCGACGTGGCGCGGGCGTGCGGGCCACGCGATCGATGCTAGGCCGGCGCCGCGCCGGGCATCGGCCCGCGGGCGTACGCCCCCGGGGCTGACCACGGGCCGCGAAGACTGTCGCCCGCGGCGCCGATGCCGCCGGGCCGTCCGCGGCCACGGCATGTGGCCGGTGATCGAAGTCAACGAACTCACCAAGCGGTACGGCGGCACCACCGCCGTCGACCACCTGACCTTCACCGTCCGGCCCGGGCACGTCACCGGGTTCCTCGGACCCAACGGCGCCGGCAAGACGCACCACGCTGCGGATGATCCTCGGCCTGAACGCGCCCACCAGCGGCACCGCCACCGTCGGCGGCCGTCCCGTTCCGCGACCACCCCCGCGGGCTGCGGCACGTCGGCGCGCTGCTCGACGCGCAGCGACGTGCACGGCGGCCGCAGCGCGCGGCGCCCACCTGCGCGCGCTGGCCCGCAGCAACGGCATCCCGCGCGCGCCGGGTCGACGAGGTGCTGGCACGAGGTGGGCCTGGCCGAGGTGGCCCGGCCGCCGCATCGGCGGGTTCTCCCTCGGCATGAAGCAGCGGCTCGGCATCGCCACCGCGCTGCTCGGCGACCCGCCGGTGCTGCTGTTCGACGAGCCGGTCAACGGCCTGGACCCCGAGGGCGTGCTGTGGGTACGCGGCCTGTTCCGCCGGCTGGCCGCCGAGGGCCGCACGGTGTTCGTCTCCAGCCACCTGATGAGCGAGATGGAGAACACCGCCGACCAGCTCGTCGTCATCGGCCGGGGCGAGCTGCATCGCCGCCGAGAGCGTGCGCGGACTTCGCCGCCCGCGGCACCCGGCCGAGCGTCACCGTGCGCACCGCCGGACGCCGCCGCGCTGGCCGCCGCGCTGACCGCCGCCGGCGCGCGACGGTCCGGCGCGCCGGCGACGGCCGCTCACCGTGACCGGGCTGAGCGCGCGACCCGCATCGGCGACCTCGCCTTCGACCACCGCGTCCTGCTGCACGAACTGACCACCCGCACCGCCTCGCTGGAGGAGGCCTTCATGGAACTGACCGCCGACAGCGTCGAATACCTCGCCGGAGGCAGACCACCGATGACCGCATCACGCGCCACCATCCGCCGGCCCGGCCGCCGAGCCGCCGGCCCGCTTCCGCGACCTGCTCGCCGCCGAGTGGATCAAGCTGTGGTCGCTGCGCTCGACGCCGTGGGCGCTCGGCGTCAGCGCGCTGGCCGTCATCGGCGATCAACGTCAACGCCGCCGTACGCCGACTACAGCAACTTCCCGACCTACGGCCCGGACGTCGCTGCGCGCAGCTTCGTGCCGACTGGGCGCTGTTCGACGCCTTCACCGACATCGCCGCCTGCGTCCTGATGCTCGCGGCCGGCAGCGTCGGCGCCCTCACCATCGTCGGCGAGTACAGCACCGGCCTGATCCGCACCACGTTCGCCGCCGTCCCGGCCCGCCGCGCCGGTCATGGCGGCCAAGGTCGCCGTCGTGACGGCCGTCATGCTCGGGTACGGCGCGGTGGTCGTCGGTCGGCTCGTTCGCCGCCAGCCAGGCCATCCTGGCCGGCCGGCACGCCGGCCTCTCGATCAGCGACCCGGGCGCGCTGCGGGCCATCGTGGCCTCGGCGCTGCTCGCACCGGTGTGCGCGCTGATCGGCCTGGGCCTCGGCGCCATCGTCCGGCACAGCGCGACCACCATCGTCGACCACCGTGGTCTGTTGATGCTGTTGCCGGTTGTGATCAGCGGCCGCCACGGCTGGACGGCGGCGATCCTGCGGTCACTGCCGCACAGTGCCTGGTACCACCTGTCAGCCGAGCAGATGGCGCCGGCGGACGCCCGGGTCCCGAGCACGGGCGCGGCCTGGTTGGTCTACGCCGTCTGGGCGGTGGCAGCCGCGATCGTGGCGATCTTCGCGGTGGACCGCCGCGACGTGTGATGGGCGGCCGGCGCTCGGGCGCTGTCCGATGCCAACCCGGGACCGGCAGAAACCTTGGCACGGCGGTGAACCTGTCGGTGTCGGATCGCAACGGAGCGGGCGATGGAACGATGAGCTGATCGCGGCGTTGGCTGGCGGCGACGACGTGGCGCTGCGCGAGCTGTTCGCCCGGCACGCACGGTGGATGGCGGCCCGGCTGGGCGCGGTGCTGTCGGCCGCCGACATCGAGGACGTGCTGCGGAGACGTTGCTGATGGCGCCGCTTACCCGTTCGTCACCGCGCGGGTGTGGCAGGAGCTGGCGGCCGCCGGCCTGCCCGAGGGTCGGTTCAGCCGGCGTGGACTGCGGTCAGCCCTGACCCTGGTATGGCGGCAAGCCGGGTTCCACGGTCTGAGGCAGGTTGCCGTGTCGCGGCCCGGACCAGGCCGGCGACGGCTCGGGACCGGCTGTGCGGCGGCCAGGCGATCACCGTCGTCACCGTCGGCGCGTCCAGCACCGGCACGGCGGCGAGGTCGTCGCGCAGCTGGGCGCGGCACGACTCCGGCAGGACCGCGCAGGCCCGGCCGAGCGCGATCAGCTGGAACAGCTGCGTGTGGTCGCGCACCTGCGGGCCGGGGCCGTCCGGGTAGCGTGCCGTCGGGGCCGGGCCAGCGCGGCAGCGGCAGGCCGGGCAGCGCGGTGACGTCGGCCATCCGCACGCTGGGCCCGGCCGGTGAGCGGGTGCCCGGCCGGCAGGACCACGACCTGCCCCTCCGTGCGCAGCTCCTCGGTGTCGAACCCGGCCGTCGAGTCGAACGGCCGGTGCAGCAGCGCCACGTCGGCCCGCCCGTCGCGCAGCAGCCGCTCCTGCTCGCCGATGCCGCACAGCAGCACGTCGACGGCGACCGCGCCGGGTTCGGCGGCGTACGCGTCGAGCAGCTTCGCCAGCAGTTCGCCGGACGCTCCGGCCTTCGTGACCAGGACCAGGCCGGGCTGGCCGGTCGCGGCAGGGCGGCGCGGCGGGTGCGGCGGTCGGCGGCGTCGACCGCGTCGAGGGCGGCCCGGCCCTCGCGCAGCAGCACCGACCCGGCCTCGGTCAGCGTGACCGCGCGGCTGGTGCGGTCCAGCAGCGCCACCCCGAGCCGCCGTTCGAGCTGCCGGATCGCCCGCGACAGCGGCGGCTGCGCGATCCCGAGCCGCTGCGCGGCCCGCCCGAAGTGCAGCTCCTCGGCGACGGCGACGAAGTACCGCAGCTCCCGCGTCTCCATGCCGCCACCGTACCGCCGGATCGATACCCGGCAGGTATCGCCGCCCACCCAGATCGGTCTTGGCCGCCCGCCGCGGGCGCGGACAGGATCGATGGCATGAGCGAACAGACGATCGCGCTGGTCACCGGCGCGAACAAGGGAATCGGGTACGAGATCGCGGCCGGCCTGGGCGCCCTCGGCTGGAGCGTCGGCGTCGGCGCCCGCGACGACGCAGCGCCGCGAGGCCGCCGTGGAGAAGCTGCGCGCGGCCGGCGTCGACGCGTTCGGCGTGCCGCTCGACGTGACCGACGACGCGAGCGTGGCCGCCGCCGCCGGCTGATCGAGGAGCGCGCCGGCCGCCTCGACGTGCTCGTCAACAACGCCGCCATCACCGGCGGCATGCCGCAGGAGCCCACCACGGTCGACCCCGACGACGGTGCGGACGGTCGTGGAGACCAACGTGATCGGCGTCATCCGCGTCACCAACGCGATGCTGCCGCTGCTGCGCCGCTCGGCGTCGCCGCGGATCGTGAACATGTCCAGCAGCGTCGGCTCGCTCACCCGGCAGACCGACGCCGCGGCGCCGACGACCGGCCCGATCTCCGCCGCGTACGCGCCGTCGAAGACGTTCCTCAACGCCGTCACCGTCCAGTACGCCAAGGAGCTGCGCGACACGAACATCCTGATCAACGCCGGCTGCCCCGGCTACGCGCGACCGACCTCAACGGCTTCCGCGGCGTCCGCACCCCCGAGCAGGGCGCGGCGATCGCGATCCAGCTCGCGACCCTGCCCGACGACGGCCCGACCGGCGGCTTCTTCGACGACGCCGGGGTGGTGCCCTGGTGAAACCCCTGCCCACGTCCGGGGCGCTTGAACACCACCACCGGGACATCCCGATCCGCCACGGACCGGGCGTTGATCAACATGGTCGCTGCCCGTGACGGCGGGTCCCTGGCCTGGTTCAGTGCGTTTGGGGTGTTGCGGAAGCGCGGGTAAAAGATGAACAATCCTCGGACCACTCCAGGTCGAGACGTCCGAATCGTCTAAACCCGGACGATCGACACATAATCTGGAACGGTAGTGCGACCATGGGATTTCTGTTCGACGAGAAGTACCGGCAGCCATTCCACCTGTTCGGCTGGCTCCACATCACGGTGCTCGTCCTCGCGATAGGTACCGTGCTGGGGCTGTACCGGCTTCGGGGATGGCTGAAGCGACCGGCGGTCGGGCGGACCTTCCGGTACACGGTCGCCGCGCTCCTGGTGGCTCTGGAGACCACGTTTCAGCTCTGGATCGCGCGGGAGAACGGCTTCAACTGGGTCGACTTCGCACCCCTGGGGCTGTGCGCCATGATGGAGTGGATCACCGTGACCGCCCTCGTGTTCGACCTGTCGGGCGTCGTGAAGGTTGTCCTGCCGTGGGCCTTCGTCGGCTGCTCGTTGTCGTTCATCGTCGTCAACATGGATCCGGACTACACGCTCCCGCACTTCCGGTTCTTCCACTACTTCGGTATCCATTTCCTGTTCCTGATCGGGAACGTCTACTACCTGTTCACCGGGCGCGTCGAGTACCGCTACAAGGACCTGCTCCGGTCGACGTACTGGTTGGCCGGCGTCTCCCTGGTCGTCCTCGCATTTGACCTGGTCGTGAACCAGAACTTCATGTTCCTTCGCCAGTGGCCGGACGCTCTGAACTTCGTCAACAACGTGTTCGTGTTCCCACTGAACACGATCATGCTTATGGTCAGCGCGTTCCTGATCTTCAACGTCTTCTACTGGATGTTCGTCAAGCACTTCGCCATCGGCGCGACCGCGGCCCGCCCGGCCGAGAGCCGCATGCCGCTGGCGGCTACCGCCGCCGCGGGCGAGTAGCGCCTCCTCCGCCCGCCGCTGACGGGCGGCGGGTCGGCCGGCGCCGGCGGGCGACCGGGCCGCCGCGCCGGCCGGCTTGTACCCCGGCCCCCCTTGACATGCGCAGATCCCACCCCGTACAATCGACCAGCCTAGATGTATTGGCTAGGAATGCGCTTTCCATGGTCGGAGCGTAGTGTGAAACATCGGAAAATGTGCCCCGTACGGTGCTGATCTGCGCTCTCGTGTGAGCTCCACCGTGCTCGCGTCAGTGTCGCCGCCGCCGAGCAACGCGGCCGCCAGCGTCTACTACGTCTCCCCGAGCGGCAGCGACAGCGCCGCCGGCACGCCAGGCCGCGCCGTGGAAGTCGATCGCCCACGCGCAGAGCGTCGTCGCGGCCGGCGACACCGTCTACTTCCGCGCCGGCACCTACAGCTACACCGCCGCGACGACCAGCTGCTCCAGCGCAGACCGCCACGGTCGACGCGATCACGCTGAACAAGAGCGGCACCTCCGGCAGCCCGATCAGCTACTGGAACTACCCGGGCGAGAAGGCGCAGTCTCAACTTCTCCGGCATGACCGACGAACTGCCGGATCAAGGGCTTCGACGTCACCGGCAGCTACCTCCACCTGCAGCGGCCTCGAGGTCACCGGCGTACGCGCAGAACAACAGCCTGAACCACGAGTCCTGGGGCATCTGGATCTCCGGCAGCAACAACACCTTCGAGAAGCTCAACATGCACAACAACATGGGCCCGGGCCTGTTCATCCAGAACGGCGGCGGCAACCTGGTGCTCAACTCGCGACTCGCACGACAACTACGACCCGTACAGCTCCAACGGCGCCGGGCACAACGCCGACGGGTTCGGCGCGCACATCCCGGCCGGCCACCCGGGCAACGTCTTCCGCGGCTGACCGCGCCTGGTGGAACACCGACGACGGCTTCGACCTGATCAACGCGTACTCGTCGGTGACCATCGAGAACTCCTGGGCCTGGCGCAACGGCTACCTGCCCGAGACCGACCACCGCCGCGCGGGCAACGGCAACGGCTTCAAGGCCGGCGGCTACGGCGGCGTCTACGTCTCCGACGGCGTCAAGCACACCGTGCGGCACCTCGGTGGCGTTCCACAACCGGGCGGCCGGCTTCTACGCCAACCACCACACCGGTGGCCGACGACTTCTTCAACAACACCAGCTACAGCAACGACCCCGACTTCAACATGCTGGGCATCAACTCCAGCGGCGCGGCCGTCGGCCTCGGCAACCTGCGCAACAACATCGCGTACGGCGGCACGCTGACCGTCAACATGAGCGGCACGAGCGCCTCGTACAACTCCTGGAACCTGGGCGTCACCATGTCGAACGCCCAGTTCCAGAGCGTGTCCACGACCGGCTGGGACGCGTCGCGCCAGTCCGACGGCAGCCTGCCCGCGCTGACCTACCTGCACCTCGCGGCGGGCAGCACCCTGATCGACAAGGGCATCAACGTCGGCCTGCCGTACAACGGCTCGGCCCCCGACCTGGGCGCCTTCGAAACCCCCTGAGCCGACGCATACCGACGGCCCCTGTGCGGGTTTGCCGATCACCCGTATCGCCCGCCGGAGCCTCGCCCGACTGACCGTCCAGCCCCGCCTAGGCTGTCCGGCCGCTTGATCAAGGCCCGGTGGTCAGGACTGCGCCACGGTCACCGGCGGTGCCGCTGCGGCGCCCTGTCGTTCCTGGGCGGCTGCCTGACGCGCCTTGGCGTACCTCATGGTCCAGAAGATCAGCGTGACGATCACGGCGATGGGTAGCACGTTGGACACCACCACCATGGTCTTAACTGACAGCTGGTAACTCAGCCAGATCTGCAGCAGGGCGGCGGTGAGCATCGCGACGCCCAGCACCGTGGTGATAATGCGTTGGGTGGCCCGGAAACCGGGGAATCCCACAGTCCGTTCCACCAGGCGACCGACTCGGCGGTGCCGGAGGTGGCGAATTTGCGGCCGAAGTAGAACATCAGCGGACGCGGGAAGGCCAGCGAGGCCAGCAGTACCGCCCGAAAAGGCCGCTGACCGCCGACTCCTTGACCAGGATCAATCGCGGACTGTTGAAGCCGAGCACCGCGACCACGCTCAAGCCGAGGAAGATCAGCGTGAATATGCTGAACTCGTCGATCCGGCGGCGGACCGCCAGGGACACGACCGTCTCGAGGGCGGGCCAGGCGCCGCTGATCAGCAGCGCCGGCACCTCGCTCACACCCGAGTCGACCAGCACCGAGTAGGTGACGATTGGGAGCAGGATATTGAAAAGGATGGTTGGAACCCAGTTGAGCAGCGCCGTACGCCGCTGCGAGGGCTCTGTACTCACGAATGCTCCCAGGTTTGGCAGATAGGCTCACGGGCGTGAGCGAAAGGATAACAGATGAGCGTGGCGGGCGGTTCCCCAGCCGGGGCACGACCGCCCGGCTCGTACCGTTTCTGTTCGGGGTCACCAGAGTGACGCAGCTCAGCGGCCCGATCTTGGTGCGGCTGCTGGGCGATCTCGGCATCGGTGAAGCGGCGGCGCGAGCCGCGATCGCCCGGATGCGGGTGGACGGTGATCTCGTCGCCACCCGCCAGGGACGGCAGGTCGCCTACCAGCTACACGGCGAAATGGCTCGCGGTTTCCAGCGGGTGCGTGCCGGCGCCGGCGCCGCCAGCCCATGGGAGGGGCACTTCCACACCTTGATCTACCAGGTACCCGAGAGCCACCGCGCCTACCGTGACCAGCTTCGCCGCACCGCCCTGCTGAGCGGGTTCGGCCTGCTCACGCCCGGTGTCCTGATCAGTCTCACCGACGGCTTCGACCGGCTGTCCACAGTGCTCGACCGGGCACCGACCGGCGCGGTCCTGTACCGCGGCCAGCTCGCCCTCTCCGAGAACGACGCCGCCGCGGCGGCCGCCCATGCCTGGGACCTCGCCGCACTCGACCGTCGCTACGCCGCTCACCTCAACACGTTGGCGGCGGCACTGGTCGCACACGATCGACCAGTGGGAGCGGCGGCCCTGCGACACTACGCGGAACTCCTCAGCCCGGTGCTGGTCGACACGCTTCGCGCGCCCGCGCTGCCGCCGGCACTGCAGCCGGCCGCCTGGTGCCTGCGTTCCCTGCGTGACGCGCTCGGCGCCGTGGGAGTCGAGTACTTTCCCGCAGTCGCCGCGTACCTGACCGACGTACTCCGTGACGACAACGCCCGTTGATCCACCGGGGTACAGGACAGGGCCTTTGCCGGCCTGGGAAGCAGCCGCCGTGGTCTGGGCGATGGTGTTGGCTGGCTCGGCGGGTACGGCGAGCGGGCTGCGGTGTGGCCGGGCCATCGCGCGGGGTCGTTGTGCCCGTGGGGCCGGTGTGGCCGGCGGGGCAGTCGGATAATTGTGCAAAACATGATGCAGGCGGTATAGCGGTCATACAGTGTGAAAGGTGCGACTAGGACAGGACGGCTCCCGGTGGCCGTGGCGTCGCTCCGTCGGCGGACTTCGCCGCGCGGCCGTACGCCAGCTCGGCATGCTCACCGTGTTCGCCCTGGTGGCCGCGGTGGCCACGTTCGTGCTGCCCAGCACCCTGGCCTCCGGCGCCGGTACCTGGGACGGCACCCGCGCCGAACTGTTCCTGGTCAATTCGTCACCCCGACCCTGACCGCCGGTGGCCCGGCCGGCGCGCTCACCGCCACCCTGGTCAACCGGGGACCGTCGAACGCCACCAACGCCCGGTTCACCTACACCGTCCCCAACGGCCTGACCTTCAACTCGGCCACCGTGGCCGGCGGCTCCTGCGCCTTCGGCACCCCGACGGTCACCTGCACGGTGCCCAACCTGGCCAACGGAGCGTCGGCCGCGGTGTCGATCAGTCTCAGCGCGCCGACGGGCGCCACGCCGGCCACCCTCAACGGCACGCTCAGCCCGGTCACCTCCGGCCAGTTCACCCCGGCCGGCGGCAACCTGCTGCTGCGGGTGCGCGACCCCGACTGGATCGGCAACAACGACGGCGACACCGTCTCCGGCGTGTGGGCGCCGTCCGAGCCGTACGGCAGCACCCCGCCGTGTACCAGCCTCACCGACAGCCGGGGCGTGCCCGTCAACTGCACCAGCCAGGTCACCAGCAACGACGTCATCACCAACTCAGTCGACCAGGTGTGCAACCCCAGCTCGAACAGCATCAACTGCCTGCGCACCTGGGAGATGATGGGCACCTACTACGCCACCAGTTCCGGGCCGATCCGGCTGTGCATGCAGGGCCTGGACGACGGCGCCTACGTCAACTGGTCCGCCGGTTACGACCCGGCCAGCACCGGCACCCCCAGCGGCGGGTACTCCTCGGTCGCCGAGTTCCAGAGCTTCACCAGCTCGTGGACCAGTAATACCTGGAACGTCACCAGCGGACAGGCGTACCGGTTCAGCATCCGGGTGGTGGACCGGGACACCCCGGCCAACCGGGGCCGGGGGCTGGGCGGCTTTCAGGGCTTCGGCCTGTCCAGCGTCAACGGCAGCTCGGCGACCTGCTCGTTCGCCAACTTCGCCCCGCCCCGGACCACCGGCATCACGGTGCTCTCGCCCAGCGCCACGATCTCGCTGAGCAAGGCACTCGGCAATGCCCGGGTGTCCAACAGCGATGAGTTCACCGTCCAGATCAAAGACAGCGGCGGTACCGTCGTCAACTCCACCGCGGCCAGCACGACCACCGGCTCCGGCAGCACGGTCACCGCCGGGACCGGCGTCACCGGGGTCACCGCGGTGACCCCCGGCAGCACCTACACCCTCACCGAGGCAGCCTCCGGCAGCACCAACTTCCACTCCTACAGCGAATCCATCTCCTGTACCAACTCCGCCGGCGGCTCGGCCACCGTGCTACCCAACGGCCCGCTCGACCTGGCCAGTCCGCCGACGATCCGGCCGGCCGCCGGCGACGTGATCTCCTGCGTGGTGAACAACAGGGCGGCCGCGCCGACCGTACAGATCTCAAGAGCGCGTCCGGTGGCAACGCGACCTTCAGCTATACCGTGACCGGCGGCCCCACGCCGGCCAACGCCACCGTCACCACCTCCGGCGGGAACGGCTCGCTCACCCTGGGCAACACCGTGGCCGGCCAGTCCGTGACCGTGACCGAGAACGCCCTGGCCGGCTGGGCGATCAGCAGCTCCGCCTGCTTCAACCGGCGCGTCGGCCAGTTTGTCGCGCAGCCGTTCACCCTGGCCAACGGCGATCAGATCATCTGCTCCTACGCCAACCGCGCCGTACCGCCAGGCCCGCAGCCGTGCGTCACCAACCCGATCCGCAACCCCAACTTCAACTCCGGCGCCACCGGCTGGACCACCACCGGCGGCTGGGAGCTGGTCGCCCCGACCGCCCGCAACTGGAACGACACGGCCACCTTCGCCGGTGACGTGCTCAGTCAGACCGTCTCCGGGGTGGCTCCGGCCAGCACCCTGCTGGTCGACGTCAACGGCGGGGACGGATTCGGCGGCAACGGCGGCAACCAGGCGGTCCTGCAGATCTGGTACGGCGGCGTGCTCTATGGCACCGTCAGCAGTTCCCCGGTGTCCGAGGGCTTCGGCGGCACCATGACCGCCAGCCGCGGCCAACGGGGCCACCATCAACGCCACCAGCTTCCCGATGGGCGACACCCGGACCATCGCGCTGCAACTGCCCACGAACATCCCGCGCTCCGGGGCACTGGAGTTCAAGATGGCCGTCACCGAAACCGCGGACGTGGCCGGCAAGTCCGACGACTTCTACCTCAACCAGCCGGTCCTGCAGACCACCGGGCTCTGCCTGCAGAAGCGGTCTTCGCCCGGCTTCGCCACCTTCACCTTCACCAGCACCAACATCGACACCGACCCGAGCACGCCGGCGAACGACCCGGGCTTCTCGGTCACCACCACCGCCGGCAACAATCCGGCCACCGTCAACCCGGACTTCGGCACCGGTACCCGGGCCATGGTGGTCACCCCAGGCGCCGCGGTCACCCTCACTGAGACCGGACCGCTGGGTACCTGGAGTCCCACCGGCGTGACGTGTACCAACGCGGCCACCGGAGCGACCGTCCCGGGGATCACCCTGTCCGGGGCGACGATCACGGTGCCCGGCGGCGCCATCCCGGCACGGACCATCCTCAACTGCCTGATCGACAACGCGCCACTGAGCTACCGGGTCAGCAAAGTGGCCAGCCCGGCCACCACCAGCCCGGGCGGTACGGTCACCTACACCGCGACCGTGACCAACACCAGCACCGGCAGCTACCCGAACGCCTCGTTCACCGACGACCTGACCGCGGTGCTCGACGACGCGACCTTCGGCACCGCCAACGCCACCAGCGGAACGGTCGGCTTCACCTCCCCGATCCTCACCTGGACCTGTACCCTCGCCGCCGGAGCCTCGGCCACCGTCACGTACACGGTGCTGGTGCGCAGCCCCGACCCGGGCGACCACCGGCTGGTCAACCAGGTCCGCACGGTCACCTCCGGCGGCAACTGCGCGGCCGGCTCGCCCGACCCGGCGTGTACCACCACCACGCCGGTCGCCGATCTGCGCGTCGTCAAGACCGTCGACCGGGCCACCGCAAAGCCGGGTGACGTGGTGACCTACACGGCAACCGTCAGCAACGTCGGGCAGACCACCCTGCCCGGGGTGTCCTTCACCGACGACCTCACCGGCGTGCTCGACGACGCCACCTTCGGCACCGCCGGCGCGACCATCGGTACCGCCTCGTTCACCACCCCGCTGCTCACCTGGACCGGCACGCTGGCCGTCGGCGCGGTCGCCACGGTGACCTACACGGTGCGGATCAACGATCCGGACCTGGGCAACCACCAGCTGGCCAACCTGGTCGTCTCGACCGCTCCGGGCTCCAACTGTCCGTCCGGCTCCGCCGACCCGGCGTGCCGGGCGGTCACCGCCGTGGCCGGGCTGCGCATCGACAAGACGGCCGACAAGACCAGCCTCAACCTGGGCGAGGCGGTGCAGTTCACCGTCGTGGTGACCAACACCGGCACCACCACCCAGTCCGGCACGCTGTTCGCCGACGACCTGACCGACGTGGTGGACGACGCCCTCATCGGTACCCCCACGGCCACCACCGGCACGTCAACTTCTCCTCGCCGCAGCTGCTGTTCAGCGGAACGCTGCTCCCAGGGGCGTCGGCGACGGTGCGCTACACGGCCACCGTGCGCAACCCCGACCCGGGCAACCACCGGCTGACCAACGCGGTCACCTCGACGGTGCCGGGGACCACTGCCGACCGGCCAGCCGGTCGCGCCCTGCACCGTCACCGTGCCGGTGGCCAGCCTGAGTATCGCCAAGTCGGCCGACCGCAGCTCCACCGCCGTGGGCGACACCGTCACGTACACCGTGCGGGTCACCAACACCGGGCAGACCCGGCTGGTCGGCGCCTCGTTCAGCGACGACCTGACCGGGGTCCTCGACGACGGCGACCTGGCCGCCCCCGCCGCCAGCACCGGCGCAGTCAACTTCGCCACCCCACTACTGACCTGGACCGGCGACCTCGACCCCGGCGCGGTCGCCACGGTGACCTACCAGATCGTGCTGCACAAGCCGGGTACCGGCAACCACCGGCTGACCAACATCGTCAGCTCCGCCACGCCGAGCAACAACTGCCCGTCGGCCGCCTGCGTGAACGACATCCCGGTCGCCGAACTGCACGTCACCAAGACCGCCACCCCGACCGTCGCCTCGCCGGGCGCAGTCGTCACCTACCACATCACCGTCGCCAACATCGGCCAGGTGGTCTACCCCAACCTGGTCGGCATAGACGACATCTCCGGCGAGCTCGACGACGCGACCTTCCTTGACGCGGTGGCCAGCGGCGGCTCGATCGTCTTCCAGTCACCGCTGCTGATCTGGACCGGCGGCGCGCCGCTGCCGGTCGGCGGGATCGGCACCGCCACCTACACCGTGCGGGTGAACGACCCGGACACCGGCGACCACCACCTGATCAACTCGCTCTCCTCCGACGCGCCCGGCTCGAACTGCCCCGGCGCCCCGGAGTGCATCACCGACACGCCGGTGGCCAACCTGACGGTGACCAAGACCGTCAACGTCACCCAGACCGCCCCCGGTGAACAGGTCACCTACACGGTGACCGTGCAGAACACCGGCCAGACGGACCTCACCGGGCTGAGCGTCGTGGACGACGTCTCCGGCGTGCTGGACGACGCCACGTTCGTCACGTCCAGTGCCACCAACGGCACGGTCACCTTCGCCTCCCCGCTGTTGAGCTGGGCCAGCGGGGCCCCGCTGGCGCCCGGCGCCACCGCGACGATCACCTACGTCTTCCAGGTGGACACCCCGGACACCGGCGACCACCACCTGGTCAATTCGTTGACCTCCACCTCGCTGGGCGCCAGCTGCCCGGGCCGGCCGCAGTGCACCACCGACACGCCGGTCAGCGAGCTGACGGTGGTCAAGCAGGTGGATCTGACGGCGGTGCAGCCGGGCCAGACCGCCCGGTACACGATCACGGCCACCAACACCGGACAGGTTGCGCTGACCGGCGCGGTACTCACCGATGACCTGTCCGGGATCCTCGACGACGCCGACGTCTCCGGGATCACCGCCACCGTGGGCGGCGCTCAGCTGGTCGGTACCGATCTGGTGTGGACCGGCGACCTGGCGCCGGGCGCCGCCGTGACGGTCGGTTACCAGGCCACGGTGCACAACCCGGTGACCGGCGACCGGGTGCTGGACAACGCGGTCACCTCGCCGGTACCGGGCTCCACCTGCCCGCTGACCGGGACCGGCACAACCTGCGCCACCACCACCCCGGTCGCTGCCCTGGAGATCTCCAAACAGGTCGACCGGCCAGCCGCCAACCCGGGCGACACGGTGACCTACACGGTGCAGGTCACCAACCTGGGCAGTACCCCCATCCCTGGCGCGACCTTCACCGACGACCTCACCGACGTCATCGACGACGCCAGCTTCGTCGACGTGGTGGCCAGCGCGGGCGCGGCCGGTTTCAGCTCGCCGCTGCTCACCTGGACCGGCGACCTGGCCGTCGACGCCGTCGTCACGGTGGTGTACCGGGTCACCGTGCTGCCCAGCGGCTCAGGCAACGGAGCACTGATCAACTCCGTCACCTCCCCGTCGGCGGGCTCCAACTGCGCCACCGGCTCCACCGATCCGCGCTGCACCCGGACCACGCTGGTCAACGGGTTCACCGTGGTGAAGACCAGCGACCACGCTACGGCCGCGCTGGGCGACACCGTCACCTACACCGTGACAGCCGTCAACACCGGACAGACACCGCTGACCGCAGCCACCTTCACCGACTCGATCGCGGACGTCCTGGACGACGCCACGTTGGTCTCCGGGCCCGCCGTCTCCGCCGGCCCCGGCACGGCCACGTTGACCGGTACCGACGTGGTGTGGACCGGCGACCTGCTGGTCGGCCAGCAGGCCACGGTCATCTACGCCGTCCTGGTCAACCGGCCGGACGCCGGTAACCATCTGCTGGTCGACCGGGTCACCTCCGCCACGCCCGGCGCCGACTGTACGGCCGCCGGAACCAATCCGGCCTGTACCGTGCGTACCCCGGTGGCGGACCTGCGCATCGTCAAGACGGTCAACGTCCCCCAGGCGGCCCCCGGCGACAATGTCGTCTACACGGTGACAGTCAGCAACGTCGGCCAGCTGAACCAACCGGCCGCCACCTTCACCGACAACCTCGCCGACGTTCTCGACGACGCCAGCTACGTCTCGGCCGGCGCCACCACCGGCAGCGTGAACCTCAACGGCTCGCTGCTGACCTGGACCGGCAGCCTGGCCATCGGCGCCGCCGCCACGGTCACCTACACGGTGAAGGTGCGCAACCCCGACCCCGGCAACGCGCTGCTGCACAACTCGGTGGTCTCCACCACCACCGGGGCCAGCTGCGTGGCGAGCACCCCGTGCAGCACGGACACCCCGATCAGCCGGCTGGTCATCGTCAAAACCAGTTCGTCCGGCAGCGCCCGGCCGGGCGACGTGGTGAGCTACCAGGTGACCGTCACCAACACCGGGCAGGTCGACTTCCCGACCGCCACCTTCACCGACAACCTGACCGGTGTCCTGGACGACGCCACCCTCACCGCCGGGCCCACCGCGACCGTCGGGACAGCCACCTTCACAACGCCGAACGTGGTCTGGACCGGGACGCTGGCGGCCGGGGCCGGGGCCACCGTCGACTATCAGGTGACCGTCAACAACCCCGACACCGGTGACAAGGTGCTGACCAACGCCATCACCTCCACCACGGCCGGGAACAACTGCCCGTGCGGGACGACCACCCCGGTCGGCACGCTGACCATCACCAAGACGGCCAGCGTGCCCGCGGTCAGCGCCGGTGGCACCGTCGACTACACCATCGTGGTGCTCAACTCCGGCCAGGTACCGCTCACCGCCGCGACCTTCGCCGACGACCTGACCGGCATCCTGGACGACGCCACGGTGGGGTCGGTGACCGCCACCGCCGGCGTCGTGGACCTCACCGGCGCCACCCTGACCTGGACAGGTGACCTGCCCATCGGGGTGTTCGTGGTGGTCAGCTACCGGGCCACCGTGCGGAAGCCCGACCCCGGCGACCACCGGCTGACCAACCAGGTGAGCTCCACGACGCCGGGTAACAACTGTGCCGGCGGCGACCCGCGCTGTGCCACCCTCACCCCGGTGGCCGAACTGCGCATCACCAAGGTCGTCGACGCGGTGACCGCCGAGCCCGGACAGACCGTCACCTACACCATCACGGTCGCCAACGTCGGCCAGACCGTCCATACCGGCGCCACGTTCACCGACAACATTGCCGACATCCTCGACGACGCCGACCTGGGCCCGGTCAACGCGACCATCGGCACGGTCACCCGGCAGGACGACACGCTGGTATGGCTCGGCGATCTGCCGGTCGCCGCTGTCGCCACGATCACCTATCCGGCCACCGTGCGGGACCCGGACACCGGCAACCATCGGCTGGTCAACGTCCTCACCTCAACGACGCCCGGCTCGAACTGCCCGGCCGGCGCCGGCTGCGGCACCAGCACGCTGATCGGGGACGCCCAGATCGCCAAGTCCGTGGACCGGACCACAGCGGCGCCCGGCGACCCGGTCACCTACACCGTCACCGTCGTGAACTCGGGGCAGACACCGCTGACGGATATCACCTTCACCGACAACCTCACCGGGGTGCTCGACGACGCCACCTTCAACTCGGCCTCGGCCGACCTCGGCACACCCACCTTCACCAGCCCCACGCTCACCTGGACCGGCACCGTACCGGTGGGGCAGACCGCCACCGTCGTCTACCGCGTGACCGTCAACAACCCCAACACCGGCGACCACATCCTGACCAACCTGGTCCTCGCCAACGCGCCCGGCAGCAACTGCACCGCGCAGCGCAGCGACCCGGTGACCTGCGCCACCACCACAACGGTGGCCGGCCTGGTGATCACCAAGGCCGCCTCCCCGGCCAGCACGGTGCCGGGCGGCACGGTCACCTACACCGTCACGGTCACCAACTCGGGGCAGGCGACACAGAGCGGCGACCTGTTCACCGACGACCTCACCGCAGTCCTGGACGACGCCGACTTCGGCACCGTCAACGCCACCGTAGGTACCGCCACCTTCCTCACCCCGCTGCTGCGCCTGACCGGGACACTGCTGCCCGGCGCCACCTCGGTGGTCACCTACACGGCCATCGTGCGCGCCCCGGACACCGGCGACCACCAGCTGGTCAACCAGGTCACGTCGACCGCGCCGGGCGTGCAGTGCACCTGTACCACCACCACGCCGGTGGGGGAGCTGGCCATCGTCAAGACGGTCAACGTCACCTCGGCGCTGCCCGGCGAGGCGGTCACGTACCAGATCACGGTCAGCAACAGCGGGCAGACCACAGTGACCGGGGTGAGCGTCACCGACGACCTCACCGGCGTCCTGGACGACGCCACCCTCACCGGTGGCCCGACCGCCACCCGCGGGACCGCCACCTTCACCACGCCGCTGCTGCACTGGACCGGGGACCTCGGCCCGGGGGAGAACGCGGTGATCACCTACACGGTCACCGTGCTGCGGCCCGACACCGGCGACCACCGCCTCGACAACGCCGTCACCTCGCCCACGCCGGGCAGCGACTGCCCGGTCGCCACCCCGTGCACCACCAGTACGCCGGTGGGGGAGCTGACCATCACCAAGACCCTGGACCGCACCTCGGCCGCGCCAGGCGACGTGGTGACCTACCAGGTGCGGATCGCCAACGTCGGTACCACCCCGGTGCCCGGCGCCACCTTCACCGACGACCTCACCGATGTGCTCGACGACGCGGCCTTCGGCACCGCCACCGCCACCAGCGGCACACCGACCTTCGCCACGCCGCTGCTGACCTGGGTCGGTGACCTGGCCGCTGGCGACACCGCGACGGTCACGTACACGGTCACGGTCGCCAACCCGGTCACCGGCGACCACCGGCTCACCAACTCGGTGACCTCCACCTCGCCCGGGACCAACTGCCCGGCGGCAACGCCCTGTGTCACCGACACCCCGGTCGGTTCGATGTCCATCGTCAAGGTGCCGTCGGTGACCTCGACCGTGCCGGGCGGCAGCATCGGGTACACGGTGACAGTCACCAACACCGGCCAGACCACGCTGGCCGGAGCCACCTTCACCGACTACCTGGGCGACGTGCTGGACGACGCCGACCTGACCGACTCCTCGGCCACCATCGGCACGGCCACCTTCACCACCCCCAACCTGATCTGGGTCGGCGACCTGGGCCCGGGGCAGGCGTCGGTCATCTCCTACACGTTCACCGTGAAGAACCCCGACCCGGGCAACCACATCCTCGCCAACCAGGTGACCTCGACGGTGCGCGGCGCCGACTGCCAGACCAGCGCCCCCTGCGTCACCCAGACGCCGGTGTCCGACATGACGATCAGCAAGAGCGTCAGCGCCGGGCCGGTCACCGCCGGCGGTGTGGTGACCTACACGGTGGCGGTGGCCAACGTCGGGCAGACCACGCTGACCAATGCCACCCTGGTCGACGACCTTTCCGGGGTACTCGACGACGCCACCTTCACCAACTCCTCGGCCACCATCGGCACCACCAGCTTCGCCTCCCCGAACCTCACCTGGACCGGCACGCTGGCCCCCGAGGGGTCGGCCACCGTCACCTACACCGTCACCGTGCACACCCCGCCCACCGGAGACGACCTGCTGGTCAACGCCGTCACCTCGACGACCCCCGGGGCGCGCTGCCTGACCTGCACCACCAGTACCCCGATCACCGAACTGACCATCACCAAGACGGTCAGCGACGCCACCGCCGCCCCCGGCCAGACCATCACGTACACACTGACCGTGCACAACACCGGCGCCACCCCGATCGTCGGGGCGCAGATCAGCGACGACCTGTCCGGGGTACTGGACGACGCCGTCTTCAACACCGTCAGCGCAACCGTCGGCACCGCCGCGATGAACGCCGCCGTGCTGCTCTGGACCGGCGACCTGAGCCCGGGCACGCAGTCCGTCATCACCTACTCGGTGACCGTCAACTCCCCGGTCACCGGCGACCATCGGCTCACCAACTCGGTCACCTCACCGACCACCGGCGCCACCTGTACGTCCGCGACGCCCTGCACCACCGACACCCCCATCGCCGGCCTCACCATGAACAAGTCGGTCAGCAGTGGCAGCGCGGTACCCGGCGGGACCATCCAGTACATGGTGACGGTCACCAACAACGGCCAGGTGGCGCAGCCCGCGGCCACCTTCACCGACTCGCTGGCCGGCATCCTCGACGACGCCGTCGTCTCCAACATCGCCGCCACCGTCGGCACGGCACAGGTGATCGGCACCGACCTGACCTGGACCGGCCCACTGGACATCGGCGCCGCCGCCATCGTCACCTACACCGCCACCATCAACGACCCGGACACCGGCGACCACACCCTCGCCAACGCCATCGTCAGCTCCATCCCCGGCTCCAACTGCCCCGGCGCGCCCAACTGTCAAACGAACACCCGCATCGGCGAGGTGTCCATCGTCAAGACCGTCGACCGCATCGCCGCCAACGCGGGTGACCTGGTCACCTACACCGTGACGGTCACCAACAACGGGGCGACCGCGCTGCCGGCGGCCACCTTCACCGACGACCTGACCGGGGTGCTCGACGACGCCGCCTTTGTCGACGCCTCGGCCACCAGCGGCCTGGCCACCTTCACCACGCCCAACCTGACCTGGACCGGGGCGCTCAACCCCACCGACGTGGTCACTGTCACCTACCAGGTGCAGGTCAACAAGCCGGACACCGGGGATCTGCACCTGGTCAACTCGGTCACCTCGACGGTGGCCGGCGCCTCCTGTACCCCCACCGAGCCGTGTACCACCGATACCCCGGTCGCCCAGCTATCGCTGACCAAGTCCGTCGACCGCGGCACGGCCGCGGCCGGTGACACCGTGCGGTACACCCTGACGGTGGCCAACAACGGCGCCGTCGTCCAGCCCACCGTGCAGGTCAGCGACGACCTCACCGGAGTGCTGGACGACGCGGACTTCCAGACGGTCAGCGCCACCAGCGGCTCGGCCAGCTTCAGCAGCCCGCTCGTCCAGTGGGTCGGCGCGCTCGCGGCCGGCGCGGCGGTGACCGTCACCTACACCGTCAAGGTCCACCAGATCGGCCAGGGCGACCACCACCTGACCAACACGGTCACCTCACCGACCGGCGGCGCCGCCTGCCTGGTCTGCGCGACCGACACCCCGGTCACCGAGCTGCGGATCACCAAGACGGCCACGCCGGCCGCCACCGTGCCGGGCGGCACCGTCGCGTACAGCATCACGGTCAGCAACGCCGGCGCCGTCGACGCGACCGGGGTCAGCTTCACCGACGACCTCACCGGCGTGCTGGACGACGCCACCGTTGACCCGGCCGGCATCCAGGCCAGCGTCGGCGGCGCCCAGCTCACCGGGGCCACCCTGACCTGGACGGGTGACCTGGTGGTCGGGGAGAGCGCGCTGATCACGTACGCGGCGGTGGTGAACAACCCGGACACCGGCGACCACAACCTCGGCAACGCCGTCACGCCCACGTCGACGGGCGGCGCCTGCGCCGCCTGCAACACGCAGACGCCGGTCGGCGCGTTGACCATCACCAAGACCGTCAACGTCACCTCGACCGTTCCCGGCGGGACGGTGAGCAAGACCGCAACGCAACGAAGCGGCAAGGGCACCACCGTATTGCTCGAGTCGGCATCGGCGAGGTTGCTGTTGTGGCCGTAGGCCATCGCGAGTTGCTCATAGGCGTCCGGGATTTCGGTTCCTTGACCAGGGCGGCCCGCAGCAGTGGCACCGCCTCCGCGCCATTTTCGGGTTGTTGGTGGCGATCATGGCCTGCGCCAGCAATATCTGGATCAGCGCCGGGTTCGGCGCAAGCTCTGCAGCGTGGCGCAACGGCGCCAATCGCTTCGGCCGCGTGCCCGCTTTCGAGCAGGGCTTGGCCCTCAAGCTCATAGAAATACGGGTAGTTGGGCTTTGCCTGAATGAGGCCTTCGATTTGGGTGAGGGCGGAACGAATGTCGCCGAAGCGGTAGCTCGTGATGGCGCGGGCGTAGCGCGCCGGCAGGCTGGTGTCGGACGCAGGATAATGCCGCGAGACGACATCGGCTCTCTCGGTGAAGCCGTAGAGCTTGGCGCGCATCATGTCGTGACGGAATTGCAGTTCCGGCGGGTCCTTTTTGTCCCAGTAGGGCGTTTTCACCAGTTCGGCGAGCGCCGCCATGCGCTCCGTCGGCATCGGATGGTTCTGCACGTAGGATCGATATATGCCGACGTGAACATCATCTCGTCGGCGAAGCGCTTGAAAGTGTCGTACATGCCCTTCGCCGATTGACCGGTCATGGTCAAAAAGCGCACCCCGGCGCGATCGGCCTGTTCCTCCTGCGCGCGCTGATAGGCGAGGAGGGTGTGCATCAGGTATGACTGCGGTGCGTTGATCGCGGCCATACCGACATTGGCCATATCGTAGCTGCCGGACTTTGCGCCGGCGGCCAAAGCCCCGACGCCGAGCAGCATGGCGACGATCGCGGCGGTTTGCGCGGTGGCAAGTTCCTGGCGCATTTTGGACAGGTGGCCGCCGACAATGTGGCCGGTCTCGTGGGCAAAGACGCCGATGAGCTGATTTGGCGTGGTCGCCTGCATCAAGGCGCCCGAATTAACGAAGATGCGGTGCGCGTCCATGACGAACGCGTTGAACGATTTCTCACTGATGATGACGATGTGAATGTTTTGCTGCGTCAGTCCGGCGGCGCGCAGAATGGGGGCGGTGTAATCGCGAAGGAGCTGCTCGGTTTCGGCATCGCGGATGATGGGGATACCGGCCGCTCTGCGCACGCGCCGGCCCGGCGGCGATTGTCACGCGACCGCCGCGGTAATCAGCGCTCGCGCGCGCGCGACGCTGGTCTCTTCGCGGTGCATCTTGCTAGGAGATTTGCCGATTATCATCTGGGACAAATCAGTCCGGCCGGCTGGGACTCTGCCCAGCCCGCCAAGCGTAGGCCAAGTTGGCCGGACCGTTGACGGTCAACAGACCGATCTACTTCGCCAGCGCCTTTGCAATCGGCGGGTCGCAGAAAGCCCGCCGAATACGGCAGCAGCGGGGCGGTTCCGGCCCACTGAGCCGTGCCGCTCAAGGCAAGTGATGCTTGGGCGCGGCGAGGCAGCTTATCGACCGTCCGCGCGCAGCAATGTGCCGCCGTTCATGGTCATGGACGTGGTGGCCGCGGCGGCCCGGCTTGAAGCGCAAGGCCGCCGCATCATCCACATGGAAGTAGGCCAGCCGGCCGCGGGTGCGCCTCCGAGCGCTATCGCTGCGGCCCGTGCCGCTCTGTCGAGGGCGCCCCTCGGGTATACCGAAACGCTGGGCATGGAGCCGCTTCGCCGGCGCATCGCGCGGGCCTATGGCGACTGGCACGGGCTCGATATCGATCCGGAGCGTGTCGTGGTCACGACCGGTTCCTCGGCAGGCTTCATGCTCGCGTTTCTCGCTGCGTTCGAAGCGGGTAATCGCGTCGCGACCGCGCTGCCCGGTTATCCGCCCTATCGCCACATTCTCAGCGCGCTGGATTGCGAACCGGTCGGGATTGCAACGACGGCCGCGACGCGATGGGCGATTACCGGCGAAACGCTCCTCGACGCTCCATCGCGCGCAACCGCTCCACGGCGTGATTTTGGCTTCACCCGCCAATCCGACCGGCACCATGATGGAAGCCGCGGTCCTCGAGGAGCTGATCCGCGCCGCCGATGATGCAGGAATTACCGTGATCTCCGACGAGATCTATCATGGCCTCGATTATGCCTTCCGCGCGGATTGCGCCGCGCGCTTTTCGCCGCGCTGCGATCATCGTCAATTCTTTTTCCAAATATTTTTGCATGACCGGATGGCGGATCGGCTGGATGATCGTGCCACCTTCGCTCGTTCGAGCGGTCGAGCGTTTGCAGCAAAACTTGGCGATCTCGGTGCCGACGCTCGCACAAATCGCCGCCGACGCGGCCTTCGACGATCGCGCGGAGCTCGAAAAGGTGCGCCGCGGCTACGAGGAAAATCGGCGCATCTTGCTCGATGGATTGCCGCAAGCGGGCTTGATTCGTTTCTGCCGGCCGACGGCGCCTTCTATCTCTATGCCGACTGTCGCGCTTTTCGAACGATAGTTTTGCTTTTGCCAAACGCATGTTGGAGGAAGCCGGCGTGGCCGCGACACCGGGCGTCGATTTCGACCCGCAGCGCGGCCAGAACTTTCTGCGCTTGTGCTATGCCGGCGCCCGCGATGAGATGCACGAAGCCGTGCAGCGCATTGGCGACTGGCTGAGGAAGTTGTGATCTCTTCAAGGGGTGGCGATGAGCGACGCACTGTTTGAACTTCTGCGCAAGGTGTCGACGGCGACGATCACCACCATGCTGTTGCGCAAAGGCATCCGGCGCTGCTGGATGAATGGTCCGAAACCGCTCGTGCCCGGCCGGAAGCCGCGTGGTCGGGCGTGCGGTTTCACGCTGCGCTTCATCCCGGTGCGCGAGGATCTCGCCACCCTCGAAAGCTGGGGCAATCCGGTTTCAACCCGCGCCGCGATCGAAGCGATGCCGGAAGGCGCCGTCGTGGTTGCCGACGCCATGGGCGTGGCCGGCGCCGGGATATTCGGCGATATCCTTTGCGCCAGAATGCAAAAGCGCAATGTCGCGGCGCTGGTAACCGATGGAGCGGTGCGCGACCGCGCCGGCGTGTTGAGGAGCGCTTTGCCGGTTTGGTGCGCAGGCGTCGCGGCGCCGGCTTCCGTCAATCAGCTGACCTTTGTCGCCTGGCAGGACCCGATCGGTTGCGGCGGTTGTGCGGTGTTTCCTGATGACGTGATCGTCGCCGATGATGACGGCGCCGTCGTCATCCCGCAGGTTGCTGGACTACGTGGCGCACGAGGGCGCCGAACATGAACTCTACGAGAGCTGGGTGTTCCGGAAGTCGAGAACGGAGTGAAGCTTCCGGGGCTTTATCCGCCGAATGACGATGCTAAAGCGCGCTACGCGGCTTGGCGGAAGTCGCGATGTACCGTAAGATCGAATCGGACACTGTAATGTTTTTCATCCTATCCAAGGCTCTTGGTTTTTTTTCCTGGACGTCGAATATTTTCATGGCGATCGGGTTGCTCGGCCTTGTTCTGTTGTGCACGCGATGGACGAGGCTGGCGAGTTGGCTCATCGTCACGAGCCTCGTGCTTCTCGCCGATCGCCGGATACTCGCCGCTTGCCAACGTGCTGATATTGCCGTTGGAGGACCGCTTTCCGCAGTGGGATCCGTC
>CAWKND010000007.1:0-228522 GCA_963850915.1 uncultured Actinomycetota bacterium | reverse complement strand
AGGCGCCGGCCGTACTCGCCGAGTTGGCCCGGGTGATACGCCCCGGCGGGGTACTGCATCTGCAGGTCGCCGAGGGTGACGGCGAGGCGTGGCAGTACGCCGACCGGATGGATCTGCCGCGGCTCTTCGTGTACCACCGTAGAGCCCGAACTGACCCGGCACCTGGGTGCCGTGGGCTTCACCGTGTACCAGGTGAACCGGGAAAAGGCGCGCCGCGACTGGCTGATCCTGCGCGCCCGGCTACCCCCTAGGGTGTCTTTCGCCGCACGGCGGTGCTCCGCTGCGCGGTCCGGCGACCCGACCGGGCATCATAGGTACGTCGGAATGTGTCCCGGGTGTCAGGAGTTCGGTGTGAAGCAGTGGGTGGTAGCCGTCGACGGGCCGTCCGGTTCCGGTAAGTCCACCGTCTCCCGCCGGCTGGCCGAGGCGCTCGGCGCCGCCTACCTGGACACCGGAGCGATGTACCGGGCGGTGACCTGGGCGGTGCTCAGCGCCGGTGTCGAGCTGGGCGATGCCGCGACCGTTGCCAAAGTGGCCGGTGAGGCCAGCCTGGTCAGCGGTACCGACCCGGCAGCACCGACCATCGAGGTAGACGGAATCCCGGTGGACGCGGAGATCCGTGGCCCCGAGGTGACCCGCGCCGTCTCGGCGGTCAGCGCCGTTCCCGCGGTGCGCGAGATCCTCGTCAACCAGCAGCGGGCGATCATCGCGGCCTGTGGCTCGATCGTGGTCGAGGGCCGGGACATCGGTACCGTGGTCGCCCCCGACGCCGACCTGAAAGTCTTCCTGACCGCCTCGGCCGACGCCCGGGCCCGCCGGCGCAGCGCCGAACAGGACAGCGACGTCGCCGCCACCGCCGCCGACCTGGCCCGCCGCGACAAGATCGACTCCACCCGCACGGTCAGCCCGCTGCTGCAGGCGCCGGACGCCGTCGTGCTCGACTCCACCGAGCTGGGCATCGACGAGGTCGTACACCGCCTGCTCGAGCTGCTGGCCCACGCCGGCGCCGAGGTACCCGCGTGAGCGACAGTGACCTCGACCAGGACTTCGACCCCGCCGACTTCGATCCGCGACTTCGATCCGGCCGACTTCGACGCAGACGACTTCGAGCCGGCCGACGTCGACACCGCCGAGAAGGCGCGGCCAGCGGGCCGGTACCCACGGTCGCCGTGGTCGGGCGGCCCAACGTCGGCAAGTCGACGCTGGTCAACCGGATCATCGGGCGCCGCCAGGCGGTCGTCGAGGACAAGCCCGGCGTAACCCGCGACCGGGTCGCCTACGACGCCAACTGGAACGGCCGCCGGTTCAACGTCGTCGACACCGGCGGCTGGCTGCCCGACGCCAAGGACCGCGCCGCCGCCATCGCCGCGCAGGCCGAGATGGCCGTCAACACCGCCGACGTGGTGCTGTTCGTGGTGGACACCGTGGTCGGCTCGACCGACGAGGACGAAGCCGCCGTAAAGATGCTGCGGCGCAGCGCCAAGCCGGTGATCCTGGTCGCCAACAAGGCCGACAACACCAACATCGAGATGGAAGCCAACTCGCTGTGGGGGCTGGGCCTCGGCCAACCCTGGGCGGTATCCGCGCTGCATGGGCGCGGCTCCGGCGACCTGCTGGACGAGGTACTCGCCCGGCTGCCCACGCCGGCGCCGCGGATCCGCGAGTCACCCATCGCGGGCCCCGTCGGGTGGCGCTGGTCGGCCGGCCCAACATCGGCAAGTCCAGCCTGCTCAACCGGCTGGCCCGGGAGGAACGCGCGGTCGTCGACTCGGTCGCGGGTACCACCGTCGACCCGGTCGACTCGCTGGTCGAGATCGGTGGCCAGGTGTGGCAGCTGGTCGACACTGCCGGCCTGCGCCGCAAGGTCGCCACCGCCAGCGGTACCGAGTACTTCGCCTCGCTGCGTACCAACGCGGCGATCGAGGCGGCCGAGGTGGCCATCGTGCTGCTGGACGCCGCCGAGGTGATCAGTGAACAGGATCAGCGCATCCTGTCCATGGTCACCGACGCCGGTCGCGCGCTGGTACTCGCCTTCAACAAGTGGGACCTGGTCGACGAGGACCGCCGCTACTACCTGGACAAGGAGATCGACCGGGAGCTCAAGCGCATCCCGTGGGCGATCAAGGTGAACGTGTCGGCCAAGACCGGGCGCTCGGTGGAGCGGCTGGCTCCCGCCCTGCGCCGGGCTTTGGGCAACTGGGAGCGGCGCATCTCCACCGGCCACCTCAACCAGTGGCTCACCGCGCTCGTACAGGCCACCCCGCACCCGGTACGCGGCGGGCGGGCTCCCCGGGTGCTCTTCGCCACCCAGGCGGGTGTTTCGCCGCCACGGTTCGTGCTGTTCACCACGGCCACACTCGACGCCGGCTACATCCGGTTCGTGGAGCGCAAGCTGCGCGAGGAGTTCGACTTCGAGGGCACGCCGGTACAGATCTCGGTACGCCCCCGCAAACGCCGCGACGGCACCACCCGCTGACCCGCCCGCGCCCGGACCCGGCCGGGCGCGGCGGTGCGGCTGTCGGTGACCGGACGTCCGGCCGGTGCGGTGATGTGCGGGTGGCGGTGAACCCCTAACCTTCAGGGCTATGCGATCCACTCCGGCCGTCCGGTTCACCGCGGCGCTCACCGTCCTGCTCGCCACCCTGGTCGGGCTCGCGGCCGCGGCACCCGCCTCGGCCGCCGGCCAGGAGCAGATCGACAGCTACGACACGACGATGCGGATCAACGCGTCCGGCGCCATCGCGGTCAGCGAGACCATCAAGTACGACTTCGGCAACAACGAGCGGCACGGCATCATCCGCAAGATCCCGGCCCGTTTCGTCTACGACAAGAAGCACTACCGGGTGTACGACTTCAGCGACTTCACGGTCACCCAGGACGGGCAGCCGGCCCAGTTTCGTACCTCCGGCGGCAACTACGAGGTCATCAAGATCGGTGACCCGAACGAGACGATCAACGGGGTACACACCTACGTCATCGGCTACACCGTCGGGTACGCCATCAACACCTTCGCCGACCACGACGAGCTGTACTGGAACGTGGTCGGCAACGAGTGGCCGGTACCGGTCAACGAATCTTCGGCAACGGTGACCGGCGACGGCGTGACGCTGACCGACACCGCCTGTTACTCCGGCCCGGAGAACAGCCACACCAACTGCCAGGCGCACGCCCTCGAGGGCGGCAAGGCCACCTTCACCGGCGGTACGCTGGCCACCGGCTCTGAGCTGACCGTGGTGGTGGCGCTGCCCGCAGGAGCGGTGGCCAACCCCGGCCCGAAGCTGACCACCCGGCGTACCGTCGCGACCTTCTTCACCGTCAATCCGTGGACCATCGGCGCCGGCATCCTGCTGCTGCTGATCGGCGTCGGCGGGGCGCTGCTGATCGGCTACCTGGTCGGCCGGGACCGGCGCTACGTGGGCATCCTGCCCGGCCTCACCCCGGAGTTCGACGACCCGAACGTGCAGCAGCGCAAGCCGCTGATCGGCGCGCCGCCGGTCTCCGTCGAGTTCACGCCCCCGGGCGACCTGCGCCCCGGCCAGGTCGGCACGCTCATCGACGAGCGGGCCAATGTGGTCGACGTGACCGCCACCATCGTCGACTTCGCCGTCCGCAAGCACCTGCGCATCGTCGAGGTACCGCCGGATGCGCGCGGCAACCGCGACTGGGAGCTGGTCAAGCTCACCAACGGCGACCCCAAGTTTCTGCCGTACGAGCGGCGGCTGTTCGACGCGATCTTCCACGGTGCCGAGTCGGTACGCCTCTCCGGGCTGAAGTACCACTTCGCCACCGAACTGGCGCTGGCGCAGCGGGCGCTCTACAACGACATGGTCCAGCAGGGCTGGTACCGGCAGAGTCCGGAGCGCACCCGCCAGGTCGCGTACGGCCTGGGCATCGCGGTACTGATCGGCGCTGTCGCGGTCACCGTCGGGCTCGGCCTGCTGTTCGGCGCCGGACTGGCCGGGCTGGGCCTGGTCGCCGGCGCGGTCGCGCTGCTGTTCGCCGCGGGTAGCTTCCCGGCGCGTACCGGCAAGGGTAGCGCTGTGCTGGCCCGGGTCCAGGGCTTCCGGCTCTACGTGGCCACCGCCGAGACCGCCCAGATCGCCTTCCAGGAGCGGGAACAGATCTTCTCCCGGTACCTGCCCTACGCGATGGTCTTCGGACTCGTGGACCGGTGGGCGGGCGAGTTCAAGGACCTGGCCGCGTCGGGCTCGAACGGGCTCTACTGGTACACCGGCGCCCCGAACTGGAGCATGCTCTACTTCGCCGCCTCGATCGGCGCGTTCAACACCACGGCGACGGGCACCATCGCGTACACGATGCCGACCGCGTCCAGCGGCTCCGGCGTGTTCGGCGGCAGCGGCTTCGGCGGTGGCGGCTTCTCCGGCGGTGGTGGCGGCGGTGGTGGCGGGGGCAGCTGGTAGCTGCTCACCCTTCGCCACACTCTCCGTACTCCAACACCCCGACCGCGTGTGCGCAGCCACACCCCTGCACCCCAGGATCCTAGGATGCTCTAGCGGGTGTGACGGGAGTGCTGACTCGTCAGGAGCGTTGTGCGGCAAGCGGGGAGTGGCTGCGCGCCTCACCCGTACCGTGCGCTACGCTGAACCGGCTGTCGGACGGGCGTGATCCGTACGACCGCGGGACGTAGCGCAGCTTGGTAGCGCACTTGACTGGGGGTCAAGGGGTCGCAGGTTCAAATCCTGTCGTCCCGACAAGGAAAACCGCAGGTCAGGGCAGGTTCCCCGAACGGGGGAGTCCTGCCCTGTTCTCGTGTTGAGCCCCTCCCGGGAGAATCCTGGGAGACGATCTTGCCGGCTCACTCGGCCACCTCTAGGTGCCGAGCGGTCAACAGCCGGTCGAGTACAGCCACCGGAGCCTGGAGCCATCGTCAGGCGGGCGTCCAACGCCGCCGTCCAGAGCGTCGTCAGACCGTCCAGGAGCTGACTGCGCATGGACGCGGTGGCGTGGGAGTAGCGGGCTTGAACAGAGCCGTCCTCGCGGCCGCGCCGGCTGCGGCGCCTTCGCTCGTGGCCACCGCACTAGCGATCCCACTGGAGGAGAGCCCGGGTCTGGCTTCACCGAACTCGCGTTGTCCGCCGTTGCCTCATTCCACGTACCCGTGCAGGTATTTACACGGGTTCCAACGTCGCCGCCAGTGCATAGCGTCAGTGGACGTAAGCATCCGTTGCCGGGCTCGGGCGGTGCCCGCAGTACGCACCGTCGGCAGCCCGGGACACCTCATACCACGAAGGAAACCCGATGACCGTAGTCGCACGAGGCCGCCGGCCAGGAGTTGTTCTTGCCGTGACAACCATGATGTTGATTGCTTTGAGCGCCGCGCCAGCATCTGCCGCAGTGGCCCCGAGAACGGTGCGATACGGCACCCTCATCCAGAACGTCAACAGCGGGAAGTGCCTGGAGATGCCGTACTCCACCACCGCCAACTTCGCAACCGCCGGGCAGTATCAGTGCTATGGCGGCCCCACCCAGGAATGGAACTACAACACCGACAGCGGCCTGATCCAGAACGTCAACAGCGGCAAGTGCCTGGAGGATCTCTACTACAGCACGGCGAACTTCGCCCCGATAGGACAGTACGACTGCTACGGCGGCGTGAACCAGCAGTGGGATCTCAACCCCTACTCCGGCCTGATCTCGAACCGTTACAGCCACAAGTGCCTGGAGGTCCTCAACTACAGCACGGCGAACTTCGCCGCGGTGGATCAGTACGACTGCTATGGCGGATCCACCCAACTATGGCGTTGGTCCTGAGCCAGGCTCCGAACATGGGACTGCACCCGGTTGGGTTGACTCGGGGTGTTCGGTGATCAGGCTGCGGTTGCGGTCTGGTGGAGGGTTTGGGTCTGCGGCAGTTCTTCAAGTGGCTGCTGGTCGACGAGCAGGCCATCGACCGCAGCCCGATGGATCGGATCCGCCAACCCAAGACCCCGACCAAGCTGGTCCCGGTGATGCGGGAGGCCGACCCGGCGAAGGTGCTGGAGGCCTGCCGGGGGAGAGGCTTCGCCAACCTGCGCGACGAGGCGCTGATCCGTCTCTACGCCAACACCGGCGCCCGCCTGTCCGAGGTGGGCAACCTCCTCGTGACTGACGTGGACATGGCCACCGAGTCGGCGCACTTTCACGGCAAAGGGCGCCAAGGACCGACGGGTCCGGTTCGGTCCGAAGACCGCCCCGGGCGTTGTCCCGGTACCTGCGGGCACGGCACAAACACAAGGCGCGCAGTTGCCCAACGTATGGCTGGCCGACCGCGGCGGGGCACCCTTGACCCCCAACGGCATCAAGATGTCGGCGGCGTGTGAAAACGTACCCGGTATCGGCACTTGAATCTGGGCGCCCCTGACGTTGATCGGGAGGTGTTGAACGCGAGATGCTCCTCGACGATGCACTCGCGCTCGGCGGTGCCAGCGACGACTTCGCGATGCACCTCGATCTCGACCTTGGGCTGCTGGAACGGCAGCGGGCTGGAGGGCCGGCCGGCAATCCGACGGAGTATCTCGCCAACGCGGTGGCGCTCATCCGCGCCCGTGCCGATGTCGGACCGTGGGCCTTCGGGGGCGCGGCCCGGCTCGGTTGGGTCGCAGGCCGCCTCGCCGAGCACGGTGCGATCAAGCCCGTCAACGCCGGCTGGATCGACGATTTCGTCATCGCTTCCGCCGAGGCGTACCCGGGCTGCTCGACGTCGACCTCCCGCAGGGCATCATCGGTCGCCCGTCGGCCGCCGTACGGGAGGCCGTGACCACGGCCGTGGTAACGGTCATCGGCAGTCGCGCCGAGGACGGACGGTTCATCCGGCGAGCCAACCCGCGCAGGGTCGCGGTCAGCCCGGGGTACGTCCTCGGCCGCCGGGACCTCGGTGTCGCCCACGGCGCGCCGGGCGTGATCGCCTACCTGGCCGCAGTGGCCCGTAGCGGGCTGGCGAGCGCGTCGGCCCGGCGTCTGCTCGATCCGATGGCGCGGTGGCTGCCGGCGATGACGATCGCCGACGATGACCAGGCCGTCTTCGGCGTCACCGCAGAGCGGCACTGGCAGAGCACCCGCAGCGCGTGGTGTTACGGCGATCCCGGCGCTGCGGTCGCCCTCTCCCTGATCGACGCCGCGCTGCGGGACGATGATCCGCAGCTCAGCGAGCACTGCCGAGCCTACGCACACCGTGCCGCGGCCGCGTCGATCGCGCGGCCGGTGACCCACGCCGGTGTGTTGACGCCTGCCTGTGCCACGATGCCTCGGGGCTGTGCTACTTCGGCCGGAAGTGGCCGACACCACCGGGATGGACACCGGCGAGTACACAAGATACTGGTACACCTGGATTGCTGAGCGCCGCGCACAGGGTCCTCCGTACTATCGCGGACCTGTCGGCGCCGTCCGCAACGCGTCGTTCCTGGAGGGCGACTGCGGGGCCGCGGTCGCGTTGTTCCATCTGGCCTCGGGAACCGTACCGATTTGGGAGGAGTTGCTGTTGATGGCGAGGCCGACCCGTGGCTGATCCGATCAGCTCGCAGCGGATCCAGCGGTACCTCGACATGGCGCTGCGCCTCGTCCGGCGCGAAGCGCTGTACCGCGACGACGTCGACTGGGACGCCCTGCACCGCGAGGCACGGCAGACGGCATCCGCCGCGCGCACCTACGCCGGTACTCACCGGCTGCTCTCCCGTGCCGTCAAGCAGGCCGGTGGCCCGCACAGCCGGATCATCCCGCCGTACCTTGTACCACGGACGGTCCCGCCGGCCGACCCGACGCTCGCGCCGCTCGTCGCCGTCGATGTCCCATGCCGCCCGGTGGGGGACATCGCCGACGGCGTGGCCGTCCTGTGCCTGCCCCCAACCACCGGCGGACGTACCGCCATCCGCGGTTACGTCGCCACCGGCGCCCGGCTGGTTGACGACCTCGCCGCGGCGCAACCCGTGGGATGGGTGGTGGATCTGCGCGCCAATACCGGCGGCGGGATGTGGCCGATGCTCGCTGTGCTCGCCGGTCTGCTGGACATTGGTGTGCTGGGCGCCTTCGCCGCCCGAGACGGCCGGATCCGGCAGTGGCGGCGCCACCGGCATCACCTGAGCCTGGGACGCCAACCAACCGCCCTGGTGCACAGCCGATCCCGGCGCCCGCCAGGAACACCGATCGCGGTACTGCTCTCGGCCCGGACCGCGAGCGCGGGCGAGGCCGCAGCGGTCGCGTTGCAGGCTCAGTCACCGGTACGCACATTCGGCGCCGCCACCGCCGGCATGACCACTGGCAACCGGACGTTCGTCCTGCGCGACGGTACCCGCCTGATCATCAGTGGCGTGCATTATGCCGACGCCGACGGACATCCGATCACCGGCCGGATCGAGCCGGACGAGCCGGTCGCGGACGGCCCCGGCGACCCGGTCCTGGCCGCCGCCATGCGTTGGCTGTCGGCCACGGATCCGGAGTCAGCGGTCATTGTTGCGGGATAGCAGGGTGACAGCGTCGGCACCGAGGTAGCCAACGGTGCGTACCCCGTCCCACTTGAACTCCGACGCCCACCCCGCACCCGACTGGAGCGGCCCCAGCGTGGCGAGCATGGGCGGGATCACGTCTGCGGGCCTGGCCATCCACCCACGCTGGCACACCCACCCAGGTAGGGCGGCCACAACCAGAAACTGGCGCTCTGAAAAGTCGGGTGCCGGCGCTGTGCGGCGGGCGCGCCGGCCCCAAGCTGATCCCTGCGTCAGTGAAGCATCCCGGGTGGGTGTGGCGCGGCGGCCGGTGGCCACCGCGCCACACCCCATGCGAGGATCAAGTGCCGGTCACACCGGCTGGGCGACCCGCACTGCGATCAGGGGTTGACGACGGTGCCGTTGAAGGTCACCACGAGGTGGCCGTCGGAGGCGAAAGACCAACCCAGAGCGCCGCTGTACGCGGTGCACCGCGACCCGTTAGTGCCGGTCCAGAACTGGTTGGAGCTGTCCGCGTTCCCGGCCAGCTTGTCGTTGGTACCACTGACGTTGAACCGGCACGAGGTGTTACCACGGAACACCGAGTTGCCCGCTTCCCAGTGGAAGTTGCGCTCGGCGTTGTCCACGCTGACGTTGTTCGACACGGTCATGTTGCCCGGGTTGCTGTTGTAGGTGAACCCGTCGTGCCCGTTGTGGTAGGCGATGTCGTGCTGAACGGTGTGGTTCACCGCGATGCTGTCGCCGCCGAGTTTGAAGCCGTTGCGGTCGCCGTTGGCGTTGACTGTCCCGTTGGTCAGCGTGCCGTT
Organism: uncultured Actinomycetota bacterium; assembly: GCA_963850915.1. Lineage (GTDB taxonomy): Bacteria > Actinomycetota > Actinomycetes > Mycobacteriales > Micromonosporaceae > CAVTWH01. The sequence continues at coordinate 219,278 of CAWKND010000007.1, read as the reverse complement.
GCCGTAGGACAGCGAGTACTCGATGGTCACCGGCCCGATCGCGCCGGTGTCCGACTTCGTGTACAGGTCCCAGCCGTCGTCGATGTTGTTGTGTGACACGTCGTAGCGGAACACATTGCCGGTGCCGGTGGTCAGCTTCGCGGCGAAGCCGTCGGCGTTCTCCCCTGTGGAGTCCATGTTGTCGTGCGACTCCGAGCTGATCACCAGGTTATTCGCCGGCCACTGGCTGTTCGGAGTGCTGGAGGCGATCCGCCCCAGCTGCAGCCCGGTGTCCCGGTTGAACGCCGTCACGACCCGCTCGATGACATTGTTGCTGCCACCGACGTAGATGCCGTTGTCTCCGGCGTGCTGGACCTGGATGCCGAACACGTGCCAGTAGTTCGCCATCAGCTGCAGGCCGCGGTTGGCCGAGTTCTCGGACTGGGCGGAGAAGTCCAGCACCGGCTTCTCACCCGGGTACGCCGACAGCGTCTTGCGGGCGCTCGACGTACCGTCGTTGCCGGCCGCGATCGTGATGGTCGACGAGTAGTTGTAGGTGCCGCCGCGCAGGTAGATGGTGCCGCCCGGGCCGACCCGGCTCACCGCCGTCGCGAGGGTGGTCGGCGCCGCCTGCGTGCCGGCGGCGCTGTCGCTGCCGTTCGGCGCCACGTAGAGCGCCCCATTCGTCGGTGGCGTCGTGGCCGAGGCGGTGGGCGTCGGGCTCGACGTGGTACGCGATGGCGTCGGAGATGCCGTCGTCGGGTTCGCCGTCGGTGTACCGGTGGCGATGCTGCCGGTACACGTCGTGCCGTTGAGTGTGAACGAGGCCGGTAGCGGGTTGCTGCCCGTCCACGAGCCGTTGAACCCGAAGCTCGCGCTGCCGCCCGTCGCGATGGATCCGTTGTAGCTGACGTTGGCGGCGGTTACCTGGCTACCGGTCTGGGTGACAGTGGCGTTCCACGCCTGCGTCACCGCTTGCCCGGCGGTGTACGACCACTTCAGCGCCCAACTGGTAACCGAGTCGCCCAGGTTGGTGACCGACACGTTCGCGGTGAAACCACCCGCCCACTGGGAGGCCACCGTGTAGGTCGCCTGACAGCCGGCCGAGGCTGCCTGCGCGTTCATCATGCCGGCGACGCCGACGCTGGCGCCGACGGCCACAACCGCCGCAGCGGCGAGCACGATGGCCCGCTTCTGTGTTCTCATCATGGTGCTGTGTACTCCAAGGGTTTCGATCGAAGGCACCGTAGTGCCACCTGACTCGTCGCCCCGGCTTCCCACGTATGACCTTAGACAAGCGCTTTCCTGATGTCGAGTGGGTGGGATGCCGCATCAGTGGAATTGGGTACCGGCCCGTTGCGCCGGCGGCCTGAAGATGGCCGGGTCGGAGGTCGGGACGATCCGGCAGGTACCGCCACACTTGTGGGTGGGTACCTGCCGGAACCGTTTGGTCGTCTTAGCTTGCCGTGCAAGTCAGGGCGGGTACGGCGTTGGCGCTGTTGTTCCAGGTTCCGAGGAAACCGAACTGGGTACTGTTCCCCGCGGCGAGTGAACCGTTGTAGCTCATGTTGGTCGCGGCGACCGCGGATCCGCTGCCGGTGATCGTGGCGTTCCAGTACGAGGTGATGGTCTGGCCGTTGGCGTATGTCCAGGTGACCTTCCAGCCGCTGATTGCCGACGAGCCGGCCGTGACGGTGACCGCACCCTGGAAACCACCGCCCCAGGAACCGGCGATCGCATAGCTGGCGCTGCACCCGCGACCCCCGCCGCCACTGCTGGCACTGGCACTGGGGCTCGCACTGGCACTGGGGCTCGCACTGGCACTGGGGCTCGCACTGGCACTGGGGCTACGCGACGGGCTCGCGGTCGGGCTGGCCGAGGGCGACTGGCTGCCGGTGGTCGTCCCGGTGACCACCAAGTGGTACCCGTAGGCGGAGTTCATGCCCGAGATCGGTACCGTGATTGACCCGTTGGAGACCGAGTAGTTCTGCTGCCCCACGGTTGTCGGCCCGGAGACCGCCACGGTACGGCCGGGTGACGGGGTGTACTCGAGCTTCACATTGACGGTCCCGCTGAACCCGGAGAGGCTGGACAGCCCGTTGATGGTGACTGCCGAGTCGCCGCTGCCACCACCGACGATCACGCTGAGGGTCTTGGTGGACGAGTCGTAGGAGGCGGCGCCGTCGATGCCGGTCTGCGCCGGTGGCGTGGTCTGGAGCATGTTGCCGGACATGTCGCCGTACCACTTGTACAGCCACCAGGCCCCGTTCGGCGTGCCGCCGGTACCGGTCAGCAGGTCGCCGAGGGCACCGTATCGGTTCCAGAACGCCAATTCCGCGTCGTGGATGCCGAGCCGTTCGAACTTGGCGACGTAGCCGACGAGAGCTCCCGGGATACCGACCTGGGACGGGGCCGCGTACTCCTCGATGGCGATCGGGCGCGGGCTGATGCCGAGGCTCTGCTCGATCCCGGTCACCGTGGCCACGTCACCGGCGATCTTCGACTGGTTCTCCAACTCGTGCCAGGCGATGATGTCCGGCAAGGTGTTGGTGGCCTTGGCGTTGCTCAGGAAGCTCTGCATTCCGGAGATGTTGTCCGAGAAGCTCGGGCCCTGGATCGGCGTAGTTGTGTCGTGCGCCCGGACCTCGCGGTAGGTCTTGACCCAGAAGTCGTTGAACGTACCGTTGGCAGACAACCAGGTACCGTCCGGCTCGTTCCACAACTCGTAGGACGCGAGGTTGCTGGGGCGTACCTGGGCGACCTGCTGGTCCACCACCGTCAGCCAGTTGTTCCAGCTGAACTGGTAGGGCCAGCCGGCGTAGTAGTCGGCCAGCCGGTCGACGACCTTCGCGTCGGCCCGTGCCGCTTTGGCGGCCACCACGCTCACATCGCCCGCCGCCTGTTGATGTCCGCCCTTGGCCATCTGCACGAAAGTGTTGGGGTGCAACGGGGTGACGTACTGGTCGGCTGGGGTTGAGTCGTTCGCCAGCCCGTACAGAGAACCGGAAGCGACATGCGTCACGGGCCGCAACGTGCTGCCGGCGTTGACCACCAGCGTCGTCGCCGCGGTCGCCGCGCCCGCGTCGCCAACGAGCGCGGCAGTCACCGCGCCACTGACCAACATGGTGGCGGCGGTGACCGCCGCCAGAGTTCGTTTGTGCACCTCGTACCTCGCTCTGGGGTGTGTCGCTGCTTTGCCGGCCAGACCGGGGAGTTCGCCTCGGTGTGGACAGCTGGCGCGGCTCCGAAAAGGCTTTCGGACCATAGCCAGCTCCATCGACGAATGTCAAGGTCTGACGATTCCCATGCAAAAATAGGGACCGGTGCGGGCATTGCGGTACGCGCAGAGTGCCAGGCGGTCAGGCTGCCGAAAAGTTTTCGGTGGATCTGGTCACCGCCTGGTTCGGGCACGTCCGGCTCTGGGAGCTGTACCTCATCGCGTTCCTCACCGGCGTACTCGGCGTGGGCTTCGGCCTCGCGTACCACGCGTTCTTCCCGATCTTCGTGGCGAAGCCGGACCTTCCGGAGGCCAACGCCAAGATCGGCACAACGGAGGCGGTGGCCCGGGTGGTGGGAGCGCCGGCCCTACGCCGCTACGCGGAACTCCTCAGCCCGGTGGTGGTCGACACGCTTCGCGCGCCCGCGCTGCCGCCGGCTGCCTGGTGCCTGCATTCCCCTGCGTGACGCGCTCCGCGCCGTGGGGGTCGAGTACTTCGCGCAGTCGCGGAGTACCTGGCCGACGTACTCCGCGACGACAATCCCCGTTGACCCACCCGGTACAGCGCACGGCCTTGCCACGCCTGGGAAGCAGCCGCCCGACGCGGGAGCCGATCGCCGACGCCACGGCGTCGCACACCCGAGGGCGATCCTCATGGTTGGCATTCTCCTGGCTGATCCATCGGTCAGCTGGTGACGAAGTCGGCCATCATCGCCATGTCCTCGTGCTCGAGGTTGTGGCAGTGCAGCAGGAAAGTGCCGGCGTAGTCAGTGAACCGGACCAGCACCTCCACCGCCTCGGTCGGGCGGACGTCGACGGTGTCCTTCCACCCGGCGTCGTACGGGCCGGGCGAGCGGCCGTTGCGGGACAGCACCTGGAAGTGGTTGAGGTGCACATGGACCGGGTGGTGCAGGTCGGTGACGAACCGCCATACCTCCACCTCGTCCAGCCGTGGCCGGGCCAGTGCGCGACCCGGCTGGTAGCCGAGATTGTTGATGCTCCAGATGCCGCCGCGGCCCCGCCGGAAGGCGAAGGTCCGCGTCGTCACGGCACTTTCCGGGTTGAGTTGCGCGACTGCGGCCAGGGTGGCCGGAACCCCCGAATCGTCGGCGCGGTCGGTGCCGGTGACGTCGAAGCGCATCACCTCGGCGGTACCGGCTGAGCCGAGCCGGTTGACCAGCCGGACCCCGGTACCCGCCGGATAGCGGGAGAAGTCGACCACCACGTCGAAGCGCTCCGCCGGGGCGATCTCCAGGCTGTCGTGCGCAACAGGATGGGTGAGCAACCCTCCGTCGCTGCCGACCTGTACGAGTGCCGCGCCGCCGGGCGGCTGGGGATCCAGCTCCAGCCGGTACCGGCGAGCGTTGGAGGCATTGAGCAGACGCAGCCGGTACCGGGCCGGATCGGTGTGCAGCACCGGCCACGGCGCACCGTTGACCAGAATCACGTCACCGAGAACCCCGTCCATGTACGCGCGGGTGACACCGCCGTCACTCGCCTGCGGGTACAGGAAGGAGCCGTCCTCCGCGAAGGACCGGTCGGTGATCATCAGCGGGATGTCCCGCTCCCCTTGTGGTAGTCGCAGACTCGTCTCCGTGACGTCGTGGACAAGATGGAAGCCGGCCAGTCCGCGCCACACCGCTAGACCGGTGTGCCCCATCCGGTGGTCGTGGTACCAGAGCGTCGCCCCCCGCTGATGCATCGGATACGTGTAGGTGCGCTCGCCCACCACCGTGTCGCCGGTATCACCCATGGATCCCATCGCGTCGCCCAGGTCCGACCCGCTGTCCCTGGCACCGGAGGCCGGCAGGATCAGGTCGATCGGGTACCCGTCGCTCTCCATCGGCGTGTGCCCGCCGTGCAAGTGGACCACTACCGGGTCGGGAAGTTCGTTGCGGTGCCGCACCACCGTGCGTCCGCTCGTGTGCGACACCAGTGTTGGCCCGGGGAACGTTCCGTTGTACGTCCACGCGGGCGTGGTCAGGCCGGGCAGGATGCGTAGCTGTGCCACCTGCTGTGTGATCTCGAAGTAGTATCCGTCCGCATCGTCCCGCACCGGGGCGAGCTGAGCGGGTACCGGCAATTCGACCTGGTACGGCGCGGGTAGTCGGGCCCGGCTGCGTAGCAGGTGCCCGGGCTGGCCGGGGCCGAGCAGCCGGCCAGCGAACGGCAGGCCGGCTCCCACCGCGCCGACTCCCACCGCGGCCGCACCGATCCGCAGTACACCGCGCCGATTCACCGCAGTACCCGCCCGGCTGCCGGCACCCGCGCGGGTGATCGGCGGCGCCACACCGCCGCGGTGAGCTGCACGATGACAACCACCACCAGTACTCCGATCGGCGTGTGCACACCAACGACCCGAGCCATCCCGAGCGCGATCTGCCCCGCCAGCAGCAGGAGCAGCAGCAGACCTGCGACCAGTACCGATCGGGGCCCGCCCGAAAGGTGTAGCTGCACCACCCCGACGGCCTGCGCCACCGAGACGCCGACCATCACCATGGCCAGCACCAGGTGTATCCGCAGCGCGTCGTAGTGACCGCTCAGGAAGCTCCCGGCGACAACGGTCTGGGCCACCCCGAGCAGCGCCAGAGCAGCCGTGGTGACGCGGCACAGCACAGGCGGCCAACGCCACACGTACGGCGAATTCTCGGCGTGCTCCGGCCGCACGGAATGCAGCACCCGCGGAGTGTTGTCGCCGGCCTCGTCGACGTGGCCGGCGCGACAAAATCGCGGCGGCCGATCTCGTACTGAGTGCACACCCACCCTGCGCTCCTCACCGACGCGCCAACCACGTACTCGTATATACGTGTACGAGCTAGGCTAGGTTGACGACGAGGGCTATTCAAACATCGGTGTACGAATTAGTTCGTGAGTCGCGTCACTACGGTTGTGGATGCGGAGCGATTCGCTACCGAGAGGTGACCGCCTGCCGCACGCCGCTTCGGAGTCGCAACGCCCGCGGCAGGACAGGTAGGACACCGGGTCTCGGTGTCCGGCCAGGATGAACAGTCACCAACCTCGGTTCGCCCGCGACGGACAGCGCTGCTCGGCTCAGCGGCTCGTGCAAGTGGGTGAGTGGTGTCTACAGTGGCATTACTCGTACATCCATGTTCAAGTTGATGGAGACCTGCGTGACCAGCAGCGCAATCAGTGAGGGACGGTCGCGGCCCGCCAACGGCCACCGCAACATGTCGGCGATCCTCGGCGCCGCCGTGATCTGCCTGCGGCGTGATCCAGCGGCGAGCCTCGCCGACATCGCTGCGGAGGCGGGTGTCGGTCGGATCACCCTCTACGGATGCTTCCGCTCGCGGGCCGAACTGGTGGAGGCAGCCTTCCAGGAGACGATATTGAATGCCGACGTTGTTCTCGACGACGTCGAGCTCTCCGGTGACCCCGTCGAGGCGCTGGCGCGGCTGGTCAGTACGGCGTGGCGGATTGTCGAGCAGTTCCGGCGCATCCTTGAGGCGGCCCGGCGCGAGCTCCCACCCGAACGGATCACGGCCGCGCACGAACGCATCATGAAGCGGGTGATGGGGCTCATCGAGCGCGGCCGTGCCGCCGGAGCGTTCGCCGACACCCTGCCTGCGGAGTGGCTGGCGACGGTCGCTCTCAACCTGGTTCACGCTGCTGCCGACGAGGTTGAGGCCGGACGCCTCGACGGTGACGACGCGGGCTGGTATCTGGTCTCGACCGTGCTTGGCGCCTTTGCCCCGCCGCCGCCGACGGCTGGGACCGTCGCGTGAAGCCGCCCGCTCAGCGTGGATTTGTGTTTCGCACGCTCGCGCGCCAACGCTGGCCGGGAGCCGGAAGTTTGGGCCTAGGAAATGCGGCGAGCAGCAACTTCCGTGGCGCCAGCCGCGGCGACAGGCGGACCGAGTCGGCGGTCCACGAGCGGGGCTCGCGGACCGCCGACGGCACCTGACTCGTGCTCAACCGTCCCGGTGGGTCCAGGATGACCCGGCCGTCGTCAGGCCTCGGAGTTGCGCCGGCGGGTCCTCGCCGGGGACCAGTTCGGGATTGCCCCGCTGCTGGACGCCGTCGCCTTCGACGTTGAGACGCGGCAGGAATCGGTTCAGTACGGCGGGCATCGCCCAGGTCGCGCGGCCGAGCAACAGCATGATCGCGGGCATGATGAGCGTGCGCACGATCAGCGCATCGATCAGGACTGCGCTCGCCAGTCCGAGTCCGAAGAGTTTGATGACTCGGTTGTCGCCGAGGACGAATGCGGCGAAGACGCAGATCATGATGGCGGCGGCAGCGGTGATGATGCGTCCGGTCTCGGCCAGACCGTCGGTCACCGCTGCGCGATGGTTGCGGGTGCGCTGCCAGATCTCGTGCATGCGCGCCACCAGGAACACCTCGTAGTCCATCGAGAGTCCGAAGAGGATCGCGAAGACGATCACCGGGATGAAGGGCTCCACCGGGCCGGTCGACCCCAATCCGATGAGGCTCTTGCCCCAGCCCTTCTCGAAGACGGCGGTGATGACGCCGAACGCGGCGCCGACCGAGAGCAGGTTCATCACCGCAGCGAGCAGCGGGACGAGCAGGCTTCGGAAAACCGCGGCGAGCAGGATGAACGAGAGCGCAATCACCAGGCCGATGAAGAGTGCCAGGTGCTGGGAGATCGTGTGGGAGAAGTCCACGTTGACAGCGGTCACGCCGCCAATGCGGACGTGGATGTCAGTACCGGCTGTGGCTTGCGGTACGACGTCGTGGCGCAGATGCTTCACCAGGTCGGTGGTGGCCTGGTCCTGCGGCGCGGTGGTGGGAATCAGCTGGGCGACCTGGATCGCGTCGGGACCGGAGCCGATCGAGTTCGGCGGGCCGACCTTTGCGACGCCGGGAGTCTGAGCGAGATCCGACAGGACGGTCTGGAAATGGCTGACGGCGTCTGGGTCCGCGCGGTCGGCGACGAGGACCAGGGGTCCGTTGAAGCCGGGGCCGAATCCCTCGGCGATCAGGTCGTAGGCGCGTCGGCTGGTGTCGGCGGTCGGCTCGTTGCCGGCGTCGGAGAAACCGAGCCGGAGCGAAAGGAACGGGATGGCCAAGGCGGCGATGATGACGAGTCCTACGACGGCGTGCAGCACGGGGCGGTGCCGCAGCCCTGCGGCCCAGCGCGTCCACATCCGGCTCGTGGTGGCGACCGGGCTCCCGCCGGCGAACTGGCGCCGGACGCGGCGCGAGAGCACCCGGGTACCGAAGAGGCTGAGCAGCGCCGGTTGGAGAGTGAGCGCGGCCGCCGCGGTGACGATCACGGCGATGCTCGCCCCCACCGCGACGCCGTTGAAGACGGTCAGTCCGATGGCGAACATGCCCAGCAACGCGATGCAGACGGTGATGCCTGCGAAGAGGACGGCGCGACCCGAGGTGTTGACCGCGGTGACGGTGGCTTGTTCAGGGGTGTCGCCCTTGAGTAGGCCGAAGCGGTACCTGCTGACGACGAACATGGCGTAGTCGATGCCTACGCCGAGCCCGATGAGGCTGGCGAGCTGAGTGGTGAAGGTGGGCATCGCCATGGAGTTGGACAGGATGTCGATGACGCCGAGGCTGGTGCCGACCGAGACGATGGCTGTCGCCAGTGGAAGTCCTGTCGCCACCAGCGAGCCGAAGGCAAGGAAGAGAACGATCGCGGCGGCGATCAGTCCGAACCCGAGGCCGCCGAGGCTGGGCGGGGCTTGCTGGGAGATGGCGTCGCCGCCGAGTTCAACCTGCAGCCCGTCGCCGCCGTGGGAACGGGCGGTGTCGATGACGGTACCGACGGCGTCGCTGGGAAGGTCCTCCGCCAATTGGTCGAACTGGAGGGTCGCGTAGCCGATCCGGCCGTTATCGGCGATCTGGTCGTGCGCCTGCGGTTCGAAGGGCGAGGTGACCGATACGACGTGTGGCAGGTGGGCGACGGAAGCCAGGGTGGCTTCGATCCGTGCGCGGTTGCCGGCGTCGGTCAATTTGCCGGCGGTCGTGGCGAAGACGATGCGAGAGATGTCGCCGCCGGCGCTGGGCGAGGCAGCCTCGAGCATCTGCTGCACGCGGGTGCTGTCGGTGCCAGGTGGCTGGAATTTGTCGCTGTACGCGGCCCCGGTGGACATGTCCACAGCGCGGACGCCGACCAGGGCAATCAGCCATAGAGCGAGCACGATCCATCGGTGGCGGAACGACCATTGGGCGAGGGCTTTCATCGTGTGGAGTCCTATCGAGTGGGTGAACGGGCATAAACAAGGTCGGGACGGCACTGATCCCGATGCCAGTGGTGTGCGCGGCTGGGTCGGTCACAACTGCCTCGCCGAGGCGAAGAACAGCGGCCCGGAGGCACGCCGGAGGCCACCTGTCAGAGCGGAGCCTTGGCGCTCCGGTACCGAGGGGGTGGGGTGCGAGGCTGCGGTAGCTTCCGCCGACGTCGATGCCCGAGCGGAGGTAGCGACCGGCGCTGGTGATCAGCGCGCCGATGACCGCTCGGGTGGCCGCGCCTCAGCGCCGCGGCTGCAGGCGGTCCGTGTCACGGCAGAACGCGTCGTGGCCCACGTACGTCATGGTGAAGTCCAGGTCGCCCCGAGCGCGGTGCGGCGTGTCCAGGCTCCGCGTGCGGTCTCGATTGTGCTGTCCACGCTTCCTCCGACGATCGGTAGTTCCAGGCGCCGTCCGGACCAGCGAGCACGGCACCCTTCGGAGGCGCGTACCTGGTCCGGCGGCCTCACCAGAGTCGCTGTCAAGGGCCGCGAGCACATCGGCCCGCGGACGTCACTTCGCCCTACCCCCCGGGCCGTCGGTGGGCGGCGGGAGGTACCACGCGGGGTGTACCTGACGAGTACCGCGGTGGCATGAATCGCTGGCGTGGGGTCAACCGGCCAACGCAGCGGGGAAAGCCATCGCGAGCAGGATGACGAGGGCGCGACTCGCGAGGCAGAGTGATCTCGACCATGTCGGCTGCCCTTGGCGGTCAACCGTCCGACCGAAGGAGCACCATGGCCACGGTGAACCCCAGGCCGCCCGGGTCCAGCGCCGCTGCGGCTTTGCGGCTGGGCACACCGGTGCTGGCCACCACCGAATGGGGTGACCGTGCCGGTGCAACCGTCGTCTTCCTGCACGGCATGCTCGGCAGCGCCGAGTACTGGCACAGCGTGGCCAGCCTCCTGCCGGATCGCCGAACGATCGCGGTCGATCTGCTCGGTTTCGGTGCCTCACCCAGGCCGGCCATCGCCAACTACGACTACCACGACCACGTTGACGCGATCGTGGCGACGCTGGACGCCTCGGGTATCAGCGAGCCAGTCGTTCTCGTCGGTCACTCCATGGGCGCCCTCATCGCGCTCCGACTGGCGGCTGGGCATCCTGAGCGCGTCAGTCGGCTGGTCCTGGTCGGCATGCCGGTCTTCGAATCCGCCGCGGCCGCCCGGCAGGTCATCGGCCGTACGCGAGCACGCCGCAGCCTGCTGTACGGGCCCGTCTCATGGCTGTTCTGCCACGTGTGGTGCCAAGCGCTCAGGCCGATCAGCCGACGGGTGGCTCCGCTCTACGTTCGCAGTGTGCCGGCGGGCGTCGCTCGCGCCACGGTCGAGCACTCCTGGCGCTCGTACTCCCGATCCCTGGCCAACGTCGTCGAAGACCAGACGGTCGAGGCGGACCTGCGCGACGTCGCATGTCGGACCCTCATCGTGTACGGCGACCTGGACCAGGATGCGCCCGTTCCGGCGAGCCGGCCCCTTCCCGCCAACGTGCGTGTACTGACCATGGAAGGCGATCACCAACTGCCGCTGCACCGCCCAGGTGAATTCGCCCGGTTGATCCGTGCGGACAGCCTTGAAGAGGACGACTGAGCGCGAACACGGCGCACCGGGTGAGTTTCAGTTCGACCGGTCTGCAAGGCGTGCAGCTCACCGCATCGGTTCGGTGCGGCCGGCCACCAGCCCGGACTGGTAGGCCGCGACGACGAGTTGGGCCCGGTCGCGGGCATGCAGCTTCGACATCGCCCGGCTGACGTGGGTCTTCACGGTTGCCGTGGAGAGCACCATCTGTGCGGCGATCTCGTCATTGCTCAGCCCGTGTGCCACCAGTACGACGACCTCGCGCTCGCGGTTGGTGAGCATGGCCAGAGCGGCGTCACCGACCAGGTCGGGCGGCCGGGCGATGAACTCCTCAATCAACCGGCGGGTGATGGACGGCGAGAGCAAGGCGTCACCGCGGGCTGCGACCCGCAGCGCCTGCAGCAGGTCCTCGGGTTCGGTGTCCTTGACGACGAAGCCGCTCGCACCGGCACGGAGGGCATTGAAGACGTACTCGTCGAGGCCGTAGTTGGTCAGGATCACGACCCGCGCATCGGTCAGGCGGGGATGGTTGACGATGCGGCGGGTGGCCTCGATGCCGTCCATCGCGGGCATCTGCACATCCATCAGGACGATGTCGGGAAGGGTCGCGACAGCGGCCTCGATACCCCCGGCCCCGTCGGCGGCCTCGCCGACGACCTCGATGTCGTCCTCCGCGTCCAGTAAGGCCCGGATACCGGAGCGGATGAGGGCCTGGTCGTCGACGAGCACGACGCGCAGCCGGCGCGTCACGCAAGCACCCCGATCGGCAACCGGGCCTGGACGCAGAATCCGCCGGAGACCCGGGGCTGGGCGATCAGCAGCCCGCCCAGAGCAGTGACTCGCTCGCGCATCCCGATCAGGCCCAGGCCAGGCACCGGCGGCCTCGCCAGTGCCGGCCCTGGGTTCTCGACCAGGACGGTCACCGCCGTCGGCGTACGCCTGACCACGACGGACGCGGTATCCCCCCCGGAGTGGCGCGAGACGTTCGTGAGCGACTCCTGCACAATCCGGTACACCGCGGCCGCCACGTCGCCGGGAACGGTGTCGAGGTTGGCCTCCACGGTGGCGGAGATCGTCAGTCCCGACGTGCGGAACCGGTCAAGCAGTCCGGGCAGCCCGTCGACACCGATCGAAGCAGGCTCGTCGCGGCGGAGCACCTCCAGTGTGGCGCGCAGTTCGCGGGTAGCGTCGGCGCTCGCCTCCTGGATCGCGAGCAGCGCGGCGGAGACTTCCTCGCCGCGCTTGCGGGCCAGATGGGCGGCCACGCCGGACTGGACCCTGACGACCGAGATGGAGTGCGTCAGGCTGTCGTGCAGATCACGGGCGATCCTGAGACGCTCCTGCATGGCCCGCTCCCGAGCCACGACGTCACGGGTGCGCTCGGCCTCGTCGGCGCGGCGCTCCACCTCGCGCACGTAGACGCGCCAACGGTGGAAGGCGACGGCACCCATGACCGCCGATGCCAACCACCCGCTGGCGTAGAAGCGGCGCCAACCCTTGTCGGTTCGCACCGGGCTAGTCTAGGTCGACTGGGACGACCGTCACGTCGGCTCAGCGCGGTATCCGCGGCGTCATCCCTCGGGAGTATGTCGGTCGTGGCGGTGCTGGACGGCTGTGTGGGTGTATCAGTGGACGGTCCAGGGACACAATCGTGTCCTGTCGGATGTACATGTTCTCGGCCCGGTTGGGCGTGGCGGCGCGGGCGCAGGTGTCTCCGTGGCGGCGGTGTGCGGGGCCGCGGTAGATCCAGTGGGCGTCGAGTTCTGTCCGCGGGCCGCGGCGTACGAGCTCCGTGTCGCCCAGGTCACACCGGCGTCCGAGGACAGGTACGTCGCGATGAACTCAGGACCTTCCCGGTCGGCCGCGCGACAACATCCAGCGCTGTGGGGAGTGCGCCTCCCCAATTGGAGGGATCTGCCAGGGGCAACCCGGCGCTAGGGGTTCAGGCGTGTTGACACGAGCCGGCCGCAGGTCTCGGGGGTGCGGGCCCGGCTCACCGCCTCCATTACTCGATGCCCCGGCCGGTCTCCACCGGGCGCGAACGGACGTCTACGACGGCATCACCGACGCTCCCGTTCGGGAGGATGTGACACCGGGCTACGGGTAGCCCGGCGTCGTACAGACCGGGTCGCGGGGTCAGGGCGCGTAGACGAGTGGTGTCTCTACCCAGTCGTACCAGCGGCCGTTCCAGGAGTAGCCGACTCCCACGTAGAAGCGGGCCCGCATGCCCCCCACGGTGCCCGGGAGGGTCGCCACGAAGCTGCTGGTGGCCCCGGCCGCGCAGCCGATCGGCTTGACCTCCTGCCAGGCGCTGAGGTTGACGCTCTCGTAGAGGGAGCAGCCCCAGTCAAGGGGGCCGGGGGCTGCTCCCTTGACGTAGAGCGTGTAGCGCATCAGCACCTCGTACTGCCCATGGACGAGGATCTGGTCGCTCGGCCACAGGCATGGGCCGATCCGCAGCCCGTTGGCGTCGGGGCTGGTGTAGTCGCGGCAGCCACCGCCGGTGGCCGCTGCCGCCGGAACGGCCCACGCGAGAGTGGCCGTCAGCGCGGTCACGGCCGACGCGAGAGCCGTTGCCATTCGTACCCCCAGACTGTGTCCCCGTCGGTCCGGCCCCGCGCCGGCAGACATGATCTCGTTGGTCATCCCCATCTCCTCGTGTGTCATGCGGTCGAGGCGCTCATGCCGGATCGCTCAGCCGGCTCATGAGGGCAGCGATTGTCGGCCGATCCGCCCGGGCGGTCCTGCTCGCGGTTTCCGGGGCCGTGCCACCTGCTGGAGGAACGGTGGCCCTTGTGCCTTATCGCCCAACCGGGCGGGGCCGCGCAGCGTGTCAATGACGTCCAGGGGCATGTCTGCCTGGCCGCCACGCTGCGCGGCCACGCCGCGGTTCAACCGCAGGATGCGGCTACCGATCGGGGTTCAGCAGTAGCGGTTGCCTGATCCGCCGGACGTGTTGCCAGTGGAGTAGTCGTGGGTGACACCCGCTGCATAGATCTCACAGAGAAAGTATCCGGCCGACGTATGGTGCCGATACGTCAGATGCACCGCGACATCGACCCGCTTGGGGTAAGGCAGCAGATCGATCTGGTAGTTGAGCGAGTAATTGGCGAGCTTGGTAAGCGGCGAACTGAGTAGCGTGTGCGTGTTCGGACCGTTCTCCAGCCAGACCTCGTTGGTGCTCTGCATGAAGAAGTCGGTGCTGTACCGTGCGGCGCCCCAGGTCCACTTGCCTACCGCCTCCCGTGGCGTTCCCGACAGCCCGTTCGGGCACCATTCCTGCTCGATGTGGCCAATCTCGATGATGCCGATCTGCACGTAGGTGTAGAAATACACGGGCTTGCCGATTTCGACGCAACCCGAGTCGGCCGCCTGGGCTGCGGTAGCCGGCGCGACAGCGAGAGCGGCGCCGGCAAGGGTGAGCACGGCGGCCATTGTGGTGATCCGGGTCAGGGCGTTGCTGCGGAACAATCCCACGCTTCGTCTCATGGCGGTGGCGATGTCGGCGCCGATTCGCTTCACACTCGTCTCCTTTGGTCGCTTCCTGTGGTGGCATGCCCGCCCGGGGTGCCGGCATACCGTGGTGCTGCGAAGGCCCTCGGCACACGCCAGGCCCTCGATGACCAGCACTCACGAAGTGGGCAGTGGCTCGCGCTGCGCGAGCAGGGGCTGATCGTCGCCGAGCTGACAGGGTGGTGGGCCCGGTCGCGGGAGCGCGGCCGGGCCTGTGCATCAGTAGGTGTAGTCCACGCTGGGACAGTGGCCGAGACCTGCGGGAATGACGCCGTTGTTCAGGTAGCTGCCCAGTACCCAGGCGGAATAGTGGGCCCCGGTCGACTCGGCGGCGACGTTGAACCATAGGTCGCCGAGGCCCGCGACGTTCTCCCCGCGCTGGTAGCACTGGACCAGGACGGTGGATCCCATGGCGAGGTCAGGACCGTTCTTCTTCCCCATGCAGTACCCGCTGGACGCGGCCGGGCAGGAGAACATGCCGAGGTTGTGTCCGGCACTGGCCGGGACCGGGACGCCGTTGGCGGGGCTGGTGATCGATCCGCAGTACGGCACGCCCGCGCCGCCGGGATACTCGGCATGCTCGTTGTCCACGTAATCGGCGTACGCCCAGCCGCTCCAGCTGTGGTTGAACCCGCCGGCGGTCTGCTCGCCCGAGATCTCGTACCAGGTGGTTTGGCTGTCCCCGGGCACCGACTGGCCGTACATCCAGCACGCGGCGTAGATGGAGTTGCCGGGGAGGAGATCGATCGCGACGGGGTTCTTCGCCCCGACCTGCGGCAGTGTGTAGATCCCGACGTTGTGCGTAGTGAACAGGGTCACCTTCGTACCCGCCACGGTCGCATGTGCGGCGCTGGCCGGAACGAGGAGCGCGACCGCCGCCAAGGTCACAGCGGCGAATGCCTGGAGTACACGATGAAATGGAGCTCGAAACCGCAAGGGATTCCTCTTTCCTCAACGATATTGGGGATGTGCGGGGTATCCCGCGCAGTGGCATTGAGCCAGCGCAGCCGAGCGCGACGATGACGCCGCTTCGACGAGCCGTACGCAGGCATGAACTGTCCACACACCACAACCCGCCGGCGACCGCGCCACACCCGGCGACGCCGATCCTTTCGACCACCATGCTCCATCGGCTGTCCGCGACTCGGCTAGGCTTTGCACGCAGCCGCAAAAGCCCAGACAGCCGGGTGGGGATGCGAGACGGGGAGCACGGTTGATACGCATTCATTTGACCGCCGAAGACATCGCCCGGGTACGCATCACCGCAACGCCGGATATGGACGCCGAACTGGTCTGGGCGGGCTATCAGCTGGCCAACCGGGTCAGCAGTGGCCGGCTGGCCCAGTGGCGGCAGCGCCTGACCCGGGGATGGAACCCGGACACCGCCAGGCTGTTCGACCTGTACTCGCCGACCAACATGCCGGGCTTCGCCGGAGTCGTGCAGCCGGAACCCGACGCCACCGCCAAAGCCGTCGCCGCGACCGACCCCGATGGCTTGGGCTACTACCTGCGTATCCTGACTCGCGCGCGGGCGCTGACCCCGTTCCTCCGGGCGCTGGCCGACGGCCACGGCTCCGCCTTCACCGCGCTCGGGGAGGCCGTCGCGAACCTGCAAACCGTTGCCCTGCAACCCTACCGACGCCGTATCGCATCCCAGGTCGCGGCCGCAGCCACCCAGGCCGGCGCTCGCGCGGCCAGTTCAGGTATCGGCGCCATGCTCAGTACGTTGCATCCCGAGATCGGCTGGGACGGCCGCGTGCTGAGTATCGTCTCCAGCGGCGAGTACGACTTCGACCTGGACGGCAGGGTGCTGGTGGTGCGTCCCTCGGTTCTTGCTGTGAAGTCCGGCCACTCCGGAGTCATGTTCGCCGACAAGCTGGAGCTGTACTACCCCGCCACCGAAGCCGTCCTGGTACGCGACCCGCCGACCACCGCCGTCGACCCGGCTCTGGCGGCACTGCTCGGCGCGACCCGGGCGGCGGTGCTGGACGCCGTCGTCAGGAACCCCGGGATCACCACCGGTCGCCTCGCCCAAAGCCTCGGCGTGTCCGCGGCCGCCGTATCCCGGCACACAGCCGTTCTGCGCGACGCCGGTCTGATCACCACCCTCCGCGACGCCATGACCGTCCACCACCACCCGACCAGGTCCGGTACCGAGCTGGCCGACACCTCCAGCCGCGGTGACTTGGATCGGTAGTCAATCCTTGTGACTCAGGTGTCGTGGCCGTTGATGGACCGGGCCAGGCGGCGGCGCGGCGGCCCATCCCGCCGCACCGCAACGCCACCAGCCTGACGCCGTGGGTAAGGGTGAACAGGCGGGCCGACCTCCTGCCCCGGGAAATGCTGCGCAGCTGCGGGTGCAGCCAGCTGCAGTCCGCTGCCACAGCTCTTGTGCATGACGTGCAGGGCCACACGACCCAGCGTCGGATGCGCGAAGGCGCCCGGGACGGTCCCCACCACCGCGAAACCCAGGCGCTGGTACAGCTCCACCAGCGCCCGGTTCGACTCGACCACCGCGTTGAACTGCATCTCGGCGTAACCACGGCCACGGGCCCAGTCCACGGCAAAGCGACACAACGCTGTACCGAAGCCCTGCCCGCGAGAGGCCGAATCGACCACGAAACTTGCGGTCGCTACGTGCGAGCCGGGACCCGGACGGTTCGTGCCCGTCTTCCCCGTACCAACAACCCGGCCCTGTCTACCGCACGATGGTCCACACCTGCGGCCAGTCCGCCTCAACGAAATGGCGAAGCTGCACCGCAACAGAGTAGCCACGCCTCAGCGACGCAGCAGTCGTTGCTCAGCCGGTGCTTGACATAGGAGCAAGTGGACGCAGCCCATCGCCCAGGTTGGTGGCGGGCAGTGCGAGCCGACGTTTGTCGGGTCGGCACCTGCGCTGCCACAGTCAGCGCAGGTGAGGTCGGTGTTCTGTCATGACCGGCATTCGGCCACCAGAACGCAGGCGTCGTCGCCTGCGCACTGGTAGTCGATGCCGTCCAGTATCCGGGCCGGGTGGTCGAGTGAACCCGTTAGCCGAGTGGCGAGTGCGTGGGTTGTCTCATCGACGTCGTGGCCGCGTGGCACTACACCGTCGGTGTGCATCAGCAGTACGTCGCCTGGGAGGAGCTGGATGCGCTGCTCGTCGAACTGGGCGTTGGCGAATGGTCCCAGCAGTGGCCCGTCCGGATTTGGCAGCGCCAGGACGCGGCCGGTTCGGGCTGTGCCGTGCAGGATTGGTGGGTGCCCGGCGCGGGCGAAGGACAGCTCGGCGCGTGCGGCGCTGTAGCGGGCGACCACAACGGTCGCTGTCTCGGTAGCACTGTGGCCCCGCAGCAGACTGTTCAGGCGGGAGAGGATCTGCGCCGGTGGGGTACCTTCGGCAGCGAACGCGGCCATTGCGAACCGTAGCCGGATCATCGTCGCGGCGGCAGCCAGGCCGTGTCCCGCGACGTCTCCCACGGCCAGTACGACATCGCCGTTGGCGGTAGGCATGGACAGAAACCAATCACCGCCGACGGCCGCCTCGGGTGCGGCACTGACGCAGCGTGCGCTGATCCGTAGACCGCCTACCAGCTTTCCGATGCGGCCGGATGGTTGGATCATCCGTACCAGAGCCCGGGTTACGTCCCGGTCGGTAGCCGGCCCATAGCTGGCCGATCGTGCGGCCTGGCGGCGTGCAGACAGCCTGGCGGTCATCGGAACCTCTCTTCGCGGCGTGGGTCATCGGGGGCAGCGCCGGACAGCGGCCCAACGTTCGGCGTTGGTTTCGCCTCGCACGGGGGTACGTGCGGCGGACGGCGCGCCACCCGGACCTGATCTTTGGCAAACCGGCTGACGCTCGTCTCGAACCTATGGCTCGCCAAGATCGCGCACATCTGTCATCCGACTCGCCCATCGAACGCCGTTGACCCCCGTGGTCACGGCCGCAGACCATCACCAGTTGGCCGCAGGCAGAACTGACGACCCTGAAGGTGAATCGGCGCCGGGACACAACATGGATCGGGGCACGGTTACGGGCAGGCGACACTTCGCGATCGCCTGCCCGTAACCGCCGGTCAGGCCGCCCTGGACCAGAAATCGCACTGGTGGTCGACGGCGAACGTGTTGTCTCGCAACGGTTGCGGCGTAACCAGAGACAGCACCGTACCGGGCGCCAGGCGCTCTGGCAGCCAGGGCGGCGCGTCCGCTGCCAGTGGGAGTCCGAGGGCGGCGAAGGTCGTCCAGTAGTCGATCATCTGGGCGGCCAGGTGCTGCTGCGGGTCGGTCAGTGCACCTGGTTCGGGTGCGGTCAGGTCGAACAGGTACGGGAGCTCGGCGGTGTGCGCGGCGCCGTACGGAAACGTGGTCGGCGGCAGATACCGCTGGGGCGCCTGCTCGTCAGCGAACTCATAGGCGAACGTCGGTACGTACTGCGACAGGGCCGCGTCGGTGGCGAGTGCAGGGCAGGCGAACATCGAGTCGGTCGCTACCGCCGCGAGTGCCAGGTTCGGGTTGCTGTACGCGTCGAGCGGGTACCGGCTCGCGATGGTCGCTGCGGCTGTCGGGTCGGCTCCGAGTGTGTAGCTGATCAGGGCGGTGTAGTCGGCGGAGTTCACCGGCGGCTCGTGGTTCTGCTGCGCCTGCGCCAGCAGCAGGGTGTACTCGTCGCGGTTGGTCCCGAGGATCACCGGTACATGCGCGAACGTGCCGGAGGCGAAAGCCGCCTGCAGCGTTTCGGTGAGCACCGCACCATCCACATCGGGCCGGTACCCGGTTGGTGTCTGATGGGCCAGGATGTCCTGGACCGGCAGCGCGCGCAGGCAATCGGCGGTCGTATTGGCGCAGCCGACCGCGCTGGCAAACGTGTCGCCGGCGGTTTCCGCGACGGTCCGGGACACCTGCGTCATGTTGTAGGTGCCACTCTGCGAGATTGCGCGGGTGAACAGGCCACGGGCGCCCGGCGAGGCCAGCTGAGCCAGCACGCTCAGCCCACCGGCCGACTCGCCGGCCACCGTCACGTCGGCCCGGTCGCCGCCGAACCGGCCGATGTTGGCCTGCACCCAGGACAGTGCGGCCTGCTGGTCCATCAGCCCGTAGTTGCCGGCCGCACCAGTCGGGTCGGCCAGCGCCGAGTCGGCGAGGAATCCCAGCGCGCCCAGGCGGTAGTTGATCGTCACCACCACAACTCCGCGCGCGACCATGGGCGCCGGGTTGAAGTCGTCGCTCTCGCCGTAGTCGAACGCTCCACCGTGGATCCACACGATCACCGGCAACGAGACCGGCCGGAACGCGGGCGCGAACACGTTGAGGTACAGGCAATCCTCCGAGGTGCTGGCTGTGCCGAAAGCGGAGGCCGGCTGTGCGCAGTGCGGCGCGTAGGACCTGGCCGCACGCTCCCCGGTCCACGGTGTGACCGGGACGGGCGGACGCCAGCGCAGATCACCGACAGGCGGTGCGGCGTACGGTATGCCGAGGTATGTGTCGGTGGCTCCGATCGCGATGCCGCGGACCAGCCCGTCGGTCGTGCGTACCAGCGGATTGGCCGGGATGTGCGCGCTGCCGGCGGTGGTGACCGCCGCGACGAGCACCGCGGCGGCGCCTACCGACAGGGCGGCGCGGATGAGCCTGTTGAACATGCCGTTCTCCTTCCGAAGTGGGAGCCCACCCCCGGCAGATCGCGGGTGCGGGGCGGTACCGCTGGTCCGGCTAGGAAGCTGGGACCGGGCGGGTCAGATAGGTGCGGCGGACCAGGGCAAACGCGGTCCGCCCGGCCAGCGCGGCGACGCCTGCAGTGATCACCGCGAGCAGTACCCGGGCCCACGCCTGCGCATCGGCGGCGTGGCCGACCGCGAGCCACCGGATCGCGACGGTGAATGCGGCGCAGTAGGAGAAGCAGAACGCCCACCAGCCCGGCCCGAACGCCAGCGACCAGTAGGCCGGCGACAGCCGCACCTGGACGAGGACCATCAGGAGCGCGTACCCGGCCAGGCCCAGTGCCACGGCATCGGCCCGGCCGCCGTTGACCGCGAACCAGGCGGCGCCCGCTACCACCGGCGGCGCGACCTCGATTGCCATGGTGGGCAGCAGCGGTGCGGGTAGGCGCGGTCGGGTGAACAGGCGCAGCAGGATGATGGAGCCCAGTGCAATCCAGCACACCGCCGCGTAGCCGAACATGAACACCGCCAGGTCGTGGTGGCCGATTTGGGCGAAGCCGGCCGAGGCGAGGAAGCCGCCGGCCACGGTCGGCAGGAAGTAGCCGGGATGCCAGTGGTCGAGCGTGTTCTCGGCGAGAATCCACTGCCCGGACAGCCAGCCGCCGAGCAGTACCGTGGCCACGGCGCCAGCCACGAAGACCACGCTGCCGGCGGTGCGCGCGTGTGTGGCCAGTGCGCTGCCGAGCAGCATCGGCACGATACTGGCCAGCGGTACGAATGGTCCGAACGTCGGGTCTTGCAGGTCGGTGCGCAGGCGTCCCGATGCGGCCAGATACCGCAGGTACGCCACCAGGGTCACCAGCCAGACGAGCGCGCACGTGAGCCACAGCCCGTCTGCCGGCCAGCCGGGCACGGCTCCTTGGTTGTGCGCCACGGTCCAGCACTCGGCCAGACCGCCCAGCCCGAACGCGGAGGCGAAGAGGTTGGGCGTCAGCCGTGCATGGGCGACCGGCTGTGACAGCGCGGACATGGAACTCCTTCGGGCAGCCGAATCAGGATCCCGGCCAGCGTCGGCCCTCCGGTCACGGCATCGCATCTGTCAAATGCCTGCCCGGCACGGATAGCCATTTGACAGATGACCGGCCACGCGGACCGGCCGAGACTGGCCGCCATGACCTCACAACCGGGTGCGCGTACCCGCAACCTCGCGCTGACCGCGACGCTGTTCGCCGTGGCCATGACCTTCATCGATCAGACGATCGTGGCGATCGCCGCGCCGAGCATCCAGTCGCAGCTGTCGCTCAGCCGCGACGGAACCCGCTGGGTCGTCAACGCCTATCTGCTCGCGCTGGCCGCGACGTTCGCGCTCGGCGGTCGGTTGGCCGACGTGCTCGGCGCGCGCCGGATGATGACCATCGGTGTCGTAGGCTTCGCGGCCGCATCGGGGCTGTGCGGGGCCACGCCGTCCGGTCCGCTCGCCGAAGCCTGGATCATCGTGTTCCGGGCGCTGCAGGGGGTTGCCGCAGCTGTGATGGTGCCGGCCGCGCTGGCCATCGTGGTGGCGGCGTTCCCGGTCCGCGGGCGTGGCCGGGCGTTGGCCGTGTTCTTCGCGGTCAGTGGCGGCCTGACCGCGATTGGCCCGATTGCCGGCGGCTACCTCACCCAGTGGACCTGGCGAGCGATCTTCTGGATCAACATCCCGATCGCGGTCCTCGCCCTGGTCCTGCTCGCGTTCGCCAAGACCGAGCACACGGTACGACGACAGCGCGTCGACTGGACCGGCGCGCTGCTGGTGACGGTCGGCATGGCGCTGTCTGTACTCGGCTTCGAGCAGGCCACCGACTGGGGCTGGGGGAGTGTGGCCACCTGGACGTGCATCGTGACCGGGTTGATCGTGCTGGCACTGTTCGCGCGCTACGAGTTCGGGCGCGCCGCTCCGCTGGTCCAGGTCCGCATCTTCCGCGACCGCGCGTTCGTGGCGGACAACTTGGTGCTGTTCTTCTCGATGGTCGCCTTCGTTCCGGTTTTCTTCTTCGCGAGCGTCTACGCGCAGGTGTCTTTGGGCGATGACGCCAACAGCGCCGGGCTGTACCTGCTGCTGTTCTTCGCTGGCTTCGCCCCGTTCGCGCAGATCGGCGGCCGGATGCTCGACCGTGGCGGCGCCCGGCGCCCGATGGTCCTGGGTGCGGCGCTGTCCACGGTCGGGTTCGCGCTGTGGGCGCACAGCGTCACCCACCTGCATCTCGGGGCGCAGTGGCCGTACATCCTGATGAGCGGCGCCGGCCTCGGGCTGCTCGTCGGCCCGGCGTCCACCGACGCGGTGAACCGTGCGATCGGCGCGTCATACGGCGAGGTCACCGGCATCACCCAGACCATTCGTAACTACGGCTCGGCGCTGGGCATCGCGCTACTGGGCACCGTGCTGTCCACCGTGTTTGTCAACCGCCTGACCACCTCGCTCGTGCAGTTCGGTGTACCCGAGACGGCCGCGCGTGACATCGCGCAATCGGCCGCCGACACCGGCGCAGGCGGCCAGGACGCAGGCGCCTCCGCGCCAGCCGAGCTACGTGACCGGATCGCCGCCGCGGTCGGCCACGACTACGCGATCGCCACCCGGTACGTGCTCTACGGCATGGCCATCGCGCTGTTCCTGACGTTCGTGGTGGCGCGGATGCACCCGGGCGGGCGGGCTGCGGCCGCCGACGCCGAAGTCGCGGCGCCCGTCGCCACGCGGATCGCCGAGGAGGTACAGCCGTGACCAGCGACACCGACCAGGCCACGCTGGTCGATCAGTCGCCCGACCTGGTCCGCCCGGCGTGGTTGACCGTCGATGGTGGACTCAGCCCGGCACGCGCCCGCCAGCTGGTACGGATCGCACAGCTGCTGTACACGTTCTGGAACACCGGCGACCGGCGTTACCTCGACGAGGCGGTGGAGCCGTCGTTCACCGACAACACGCCGCCGGCCGGGCGGCTGCCGGGACGCGCCGGACAGGTCGCGGCCTCGGCGGCCTTCCGGGCAGCGGTACCGGACCTCAGTTGCGAGCTGTCCGACCTGCTTGTGGCGGGCGACCGGCTGGCGGTGCGGCTGCGGTTCCGGGGCCACTTCACCGGTGTGTTGGACGGCGTCGCCGGAGATGGTCAGGAGATCGACTTCATCGCCTTCGACATCCAGCACGTCGGTCCCGAGCGGATCGTCGAGGACTGGCACCTGGAGGACAACCTGACGTTCCTCAGCCAGGCCGGCCTGATCCGCCGGGCCTCCGTATGACGCCGGCCGTCCCGCCCGTTGACGGATGGCACCTGCGCGAGTGGGCGGCCGAGTTCGCCGGTACCGCCATCCTGCTGTTCGCGGTGGTAACGGCCAAGTACTGGGCAGTGCGCGCGGGCCGGCCGTACAGCGAGTTCGCCCTCCGCGTCATGATTGTGGCGGTCGTGGCCGGCCTGGTCGTGGTAGCCGTCGCGGAGAGTCCGCTTGGTCGCCGGTCCGGTGCCCACCTGAACCCGGCCGTCACGTTGGGCCTGTGGGTCCAGCGCGTTACCGGGCCGGCCGACCTCGCCGGGTACGTCGTGGCGCAGGTCGCCGGCGGCATCCTCGGCGTTGCCGCGGCCCGGCTGTGGGGGCCGGCGGTCGCCGCGACCGAAGTGCAATGGGCGGTCATCGCGCCAGGCGGCCGGATTTCGCCCTGGTGGGGTGCTGCGATCGAGGCGCTCGCGACGCTCGCTCAGCTGGCGGTGGTTTTCGCGGTACTCGCCGGCCGGTTCGTGCGGTGGACTGCGGTGGTCGCGGGCGTGCTGCTCGCGGCGTTCATCGTGGCTCTGGCGCCGGTCAGCGGAGCCGGATTCAATCCGGTACGCGGACTGGCACCCGATGTCCTGGCCGGTACCTACCCGGCGATCTGGATCTACCTGGTCGGGCCGCTGGCCGGCGGCCTCCTGGCCGGCGTGCTCGTGCTGGCCCGCGGTCGCCGCCCGCTGACCGGCAAGCTGCGTCACGACCCGCGGATCGCTTGCTACATGTGGTGTGTACTGCCCCACGCGGCCAGGCACGCGAGCAAATGAACGGATGAATGGATGAACGGATGACAGGAGAGCTCATGCGTGCGGCGGTACTCGAAGCGTTCGGTCGGGCGTTGGTGGTGCGCGACGTCGCGACACCCGAACCCGGGCCGGGCGAGGTGCTGGTCCGGGTGGCTGCGAGCGGGGTCAACCCGCTGGACGTCAAGATAGCCGCCGGCGCCGCGCCCCATGCCCGGGTCCAGCCGCCCGCGATCCTCGGTCTGGACATGGCCGGCACGGTGGTCGCGGTCGGACCGGGGGAGACCGGGCTCGCGGTCGGTGACAGCGTGTACGGGATGATCGGCGGGGTTGGCGACCAGCCCGGTTCGCTTGCCCAGTACGCCGCTGTGGACGCGCGCCTGCTGGCCGTACGCCCGCGGGCGCTCGACGAGCGGGCCGCCGCCGCGCTGCCGCTGGCGGTCATCACCGCGTGGGAGGGACTGGTCGACCGGGCGAAGGTACGGGCGGGCCAGAAGGTGCTGATCCACGGCGTGGGCGGGGTCGGGCAGATCGCCATCCAGATCGCGCGCGCCCACGGTGCCGAGGTGTTCGCCGCCAGTTCGACGAGCCGAGTCGAGACCATCGCCAGACTGGGCGCCATCCCGATCGACCGTAGCGCCGTCACGGTCGCCGACTACGTCGGGGAGCATACCGACGGCGAGGGCTTCGACATCATCTTCGATACGGTCGGTGGCAGTGCGGTCGACGACTCCTTCGCGGCTGTGCGCACGTACACCGGCCACGTGCTGAGCATCCTGGGCTGGGGTACGCACAGCATCGCCCCCCTGTCGTTCCGTGGCGCCACGTACTCGGGAGTCTTCACGCTCCTGCCTTTGCTGACGGGGCGCGGCCGGGAGCACCACGGTGAGATCCTCCGCGCCGCGGCCGTTCTGGCCGATGCGGGGAAACTCGCCCCCATCGTCGACCCCCGGCACTTCACCCTGGAGACCGTTGCCGCCGCGCACACCGCGGCGACCAGCGACCGCTCCGGCAAAATCGTCGTGGACGTACTCGCCGAATTAGCGATGCCGGTTTCGCGCGAACCCGTGCGTGCGTGAGGCTTTGGGTCGTCTTGGCCGGGCGTCGCCAACAGGTGGCAATCGGTCAGGCCGGGGCGCCGGTCGCCGGCCTGCTGTCCAGGGGCAGTTCGATGGTGATCCGGGTACCGTGCCCCGCGGGGCTCTCCAGCGCGAACCGGCCACCCAGCGCCTCGACGCGGTCGACCAGCCCGATCAGTCCGGAGCCGCCGTCCAAGGCGGCGCCGCCCACGCCGTCGTCGGAGATGCCGGCCCGCACCGCGGCCGTGTCCACGGCGACGGTCACCGTGACCGCCGAGGCCCGGGAGTGCTTCGCAGCATTGGCCAGTGCCTCGGAAACCACGTAGTACACCGCGATCTCCACCGGTTCGGGCAGCCGAGCGCTTCCGGGGACGTCGACGTTGACCGGGACGGGGGACCGCCGTCCCAGCGCGCGCAGCGACGGGCCCAATCCGGAACGCGACAGCAGCGCCGGATGCAGGCCCTGGGAGAAGACCCTGATCTCCTCCAGCACCGCGTCCAGGTCGCGGGCGACCCGATCCAGACCTTCTGCCGCGACGGGTGGCAACCCCGCGCCGGCGCGTACCGTCCGCAGTCCCAGGCCGAGTACCACCATCCGCTGCTGGATGCCATCGTGCAGGTTGCGTTCGATCTGCCGGCGGGTGTGATCACTGGCGGCGACGATCCGGGCGCGCGAGGCGATCAGGCTGTCCCGCGCGTTGACGTTGGAGATGGAGCTGGCGACCAGGTGGGTGAAGTCGGTCAGCCGCGTCTCGGTGTCGTCGGGCAGGACCTCGTCGGCGAGCACGACAATCACCCCCCACGGTACGGAGTCGACGAAGATGGGGGCACCGACCACCGACTGGTACTCCTCCGCTTCCGTGCCCGGTACGGTCAGCCCGGTCCAGTCGTCCACTCGGGCGGCCTGCCCGCTCGCCCGCACCCGCGCGGCGACGTACTCGCCCCGCCGGGAGAACCGACCCGGCCCGCCCGTCGAACCGAGCAGCGCGACCGACCCGTCGTCGAGACACCGGCCGACATCGACGCGTCGCACCCGCAGTGCCCGGCTCGCCTCGCCGGCGACCGCCGTGAAGATCGTGCTCGACGGAGCCTGCTGAGCCACCAGCGTCGCGACCCGGCGGAGCGCCGCGCCCTGCTGCTGGGCCAGGCTCCGCAGTTCGTCGCGAATCTGAAAGTTGGCGATGGCCGTGGCAACCAACTGCGTGAAATCGGCCAGCCGGTCCTCGCAGCCGGCCGCCAGTACCTCGCCCGCCTCGCCGTACGCGCCGATATAGCCCCAGACGTTGCCCTCGACCAGAATCGGGGCCGCCACTGCCTGACCGAAGGCGCCGCCCGGCCGGGCCAGGCCGCGACCGGCCGGGTCGGTCCAGGCGTCCACTCGGACGGGCTGCCGGGAGCGCACCGCCAGCGCGCCTTCTGCACAGTCGTCCACGGCGTACCGACCGGCGTCCGACATCGACGTGGAGTGCCCGTCCGTGCTGAATATCTTGCTGAACGTCTGGCTCTCGGCGTCATAGGTGAGCAGACTGACCGCCCGGACTCCGAGGACCTTGGCCGTTTCGACTGCTACAGCTGTGAACACCTCGTTCGGTTCGGCGCCCTGCGCCACGAGTGTCGCGATCCGCCGCAGCGCTCCCTGGGTTTCGGCGAGGTCGCGCAGTTCGTTGCGGGCCTGCACATTGGCGATCGCGGTGGCCATCAGGTGAGTGAAGTCGGCCAGGCGGATCTCCGCGCCTGCCGGAATGATGTCGTCGGCCTCGGCGAACGCGGCGATGTGGCCCCAGATCGTGCCCTTCAGAATGATCGGGGCAGCGATGGCCTGCCCGAACCCGCCGGCGCGGTGCCGCGCAGCGACTGGTCCGGGGATGCTCGACCAGTCGTCGATGCGGACCGGCCCGTTGGTCTGGAGGATCAGCGCGCCCTCCGGGCACTCCGCCAGCGGCCACTTGCCACCGTCGGTGACCGCGGAGCGCTGCCCGTGCGTACCGAAGATTTTGGTGTACATCTGCGTATCCGCGTCGTAGCTGATGAGGCTCACTGCGCCGAGACCGAGCATCCGGGACGCCTCAAAGGCAACCGTGGTGAACACGGTCTGCGGGTCGGCGCCCTGCGCCACCAGCGTGGCCACCCGGCGTAGCGCGCCCTGCGACTCGGCCATGCTGCGCAGCTCTTCCCGTTCCTGGGCGATGGCGATCGTGGTTGCCAGGAGGCGGGAGAAGTCGGCAAGCCGATCGGCCGCGCCGGTCGCCAGCGAGTGCGGCCCGGCCACAGTCGCGACCAGAGCTCCCCACGCGCGACCTGCCACCTCGACCGGCGCCGCGACCGCGCGGCCGTTGCCTGCGGCGTCGTCGATCGTGCGGTGCAGGTCTGCTGACGCGGTCGCCCGGATCAGCTGGATCCGGGCCGGAGCGAGCAGGGCGCCGGCCTCGACGACCACCGCGTCCGCTACCACCGTGGGCGACGCGCCATCGGCGATCAGGGTGGCGACCCGTCGCAATGCGGTCTCCGCTTGGAGTAGCCGGTCGGGGTCGTCCGGCCTACGCGGGTTCGGGCCCGACATCCCGCTGCCTCCGCTGGCCGACCAAGTCTGCGATGGCGCGCCCGTCGAGCGCGTCCTTGCGCAGGAAACCGGCGGCGCCGCTGCCTGCCAAGAGTTCGGCAAGTTCGTTTCGGTCGCGTACGGAGATGAGGATGACGGTGGTCGCCGGCACCACTGCCGACAGCCGTTGGGCGACAACGATACCGTCGTCGTCGCCGAGCTCGATGTCGACCAGCGCGACATCGGGGTGCAGCGTGGTAGCCAGCCGCAGTGCCTCGGCGCCGGTGGACGCCCGGCCCGTGACGGTCAGGCCCTGGACGGACAGCAGTCGCGTGGCCGAGTCGAGGAACTGCTCACTGTCGTCGACGATGAGGCAGTTCAAGGGCACTCTCCCAGTCTTCCCGCTGCGCCGGGCGTGGCAATACCGCTAGCACTACCCCGGCCGCCCTGCTGGCCGTACAGACAGTACCGGAGCTGGCTGCGATGCTGTTGCATCGCAGCAGTGGACGGGAGTGTGTGAACCACCATGGCCGAGAAACGTCGACCCGAGCCGGACAGCCTCACTGAGATCGAGGTGCACTCGATCGACCACATTCCGGCTGACGAGCGCCGCGGCCGGGTACGTGACCAGTTCACCTTCTGGTTCGCCAACAACGGCAACGTGTTCGTACTCGTACTTGGCGGCGTTGTGGTGATCATGGGCCTGGACTTCCTGTGGGCCTGCGCCGCGATCGTGCTCGGGGTGGCGATCGGGCTGGTGTTCGTCGGTTTCCACGCGGTGCAGGGGCCGCGGCTAGGCGTCCCGCAGATGATCCAGAGCCGTGGGCAATTCGGTTTCTACGGCGCACTGCTGGTGTTCGCCGCCTCGATCGTGCTGGACTTCGGCTTCCTCGCCGCCCAGCTGGTAATCCAGGCGCAGTGTATGAACCTGGTGATCAGTCGCGTCAGCGTGCCCGCCTGGATCGCCATCCTGGCCATTCCGGTCGTGGTCCTGACGATCTTCGGCTACAACTGGATCCACCTGTTCCAACGGTGGATGACCCCCGTCCTGGGCATCACTTTCGTGGTTCTGCTAATCCAGGCCGCCCGCCACGGCGCCCCGGCGGGTCTCGCACACAGCGGCCACCGGCCGTCGTTCGCGCTGTTCATGGCCGCGACCGGAGTGTTCGTGATCGCGATGGTCAGCTGGGCACCGTACGTCTCGGACTACTCCCGGTACCTGCCGGAGACGGTCAGCGGCGTGAAGACCTTCTGGGCGGTCGTACTCGGCTGCGCGATCCCGCAGATCGCCTGGGCGATCCTGGGCGCGTACCTCACCGGGCTGCTCCCCGACGAGCCGTCCACGGTCGCGGCCGTTGGCCAGGTCGCCGGCCGGTGGATCCTGCCCGTGATGGCGATCAGCCTGATCGGATCGGACGTCGCCAACGCCTACACCGGCATGCTCGCACTGGCCGGCATCGTGAGCTGCTTCAAGCGTGTGCGGCGCACCGTCTGGATGCGGGTGGTCGGTTCACTGGTGCTGATCGCCGCCGGTACCGTCTGTGCCCTGCTCGGCTACCGCCAGTTCGTCGGCAACCTGGGCAATTTCCTGAGCGTGCTGCTGTACGTGTTCATTCCGTGGAGCGCGATCAACCTGGCCGACTACTACCTGATCAAGCACGGGCAGTACGACATCGCATCGTTCTTCACACCCCACGGCCGCTACGGCGGGGTGCTGTGGCGCGGCGTCATCCCGTACCTGCTGGCCGTCGCCGTGCAGATCCCGTTCATCGACCAGACGTTCTACACCGGTCGGCTGGTCGGGCAGCTGGGTGGCGTCGACATCTCGTGGATCGTCGGCGGCGTCGCGGGTCTCGTGTTCTACCTGATCGCGCTGCGGCTGCCGACCCGCGACAGGTCGACCGCCATCTCGGCCTGACCGCTCAGGCTGCGTCCAGGTACAGCAGCACAGCCAGCACCCGCCGGTGATCCTCCTCGGTGGCCGGCAGCTCCAACTTGGCCAGCACGCTGCGGACATGCTTCTCCACAGCGCCCTCGCTGACCAGCAACCGGTGGGCGATTCCGCTGTTCGAGCGCCCTTCGGCGACCAGTGCCAGTACCTCCCGCTCGCGCTGGGTGAGGACCGCCAGCGGGTCGGTCCGGCGTCGCTGGCCGAGGAGTTCCTGCACCACCGCCGGGTCGATCACGGTACCGCCCAGCGCGATCCGTTCTAGCGCATCGACGAGGTCGTCCACCCTCATAATCCGGGATTTGAGCAGGTACCCGATGCCCTCCCCGCCGCGCAGGAAGTCGATCGCCGTCTCAACCTCGACGTGCGCGGACAACAGCAGTACGCCGGTCTGCGGGAACTCGCTGCGGATGGTGTGTGCGACCTCGATGCCCTCCGACGTGTGCGTGGGTGGCATCCGGATGTCGACCACCACCAGATCCGGCCGGGTGGCCCGGACAGCCCGGATCAGTGATGCCGCGTCGCCGACGCGGAGCACCACGTCGTAGCCCGCTTCGCCGAGCAGGCTTGCGATCCCTTCACGCAGCAGGACGTCGTCGTCGGCCACGATGACGCGGCGGCGGACACCGGAATCGGGAGCTAGGGGCACGACCGCAGATTATGGCGGGCCTGGACATCCGGCAATCAGCCGGGGCCACCGCGGCCCACCGGGCGCAGTGGTGCTAGCCGGAAAGCGGCCATCCAGGTAGCGGTACCGAGGGGCGCGGCTGACCGCACCGATGGACGCTCGCTGGCGGCAATGACGCGCGGCCCAGCCGGCGACAGAGTGTAGAGGCATGGGCAGCACACTCGACAAGGAGCGACCGATGAACGCTACGACAGTGCTGCGGCCGATTGCCTTCAGCGCGGAGGCGGGGCGAGATCCGGAGCACGACGTGCTCCGGAACTTCCTCGACCGGGTGGCCGCCGGCGGCGGCGCGTTACTCCTGCGCGGCGACCGCAAGGGCGGCAAGACGGCAGCCCTGGGTGCGGTTACCCGGGACGCGGCCGACCGGGGAATGGCTGTCGTATCGGTCGGGGGCGCGCCAGGCCGGGCACAGCGCCCAATGTCCGGTCTACGCCAGATCGTGGCTGGTCTGGCCGCATATCGCGAGGCGGCCAGCGGCGAGGTGCGACCGATCGCCGGACTGACCGGCGGAGCGTCGGACCGGCTGTTGTTGTGCAGCGTGATCCTGACCCTCGTTCAGGACATCGCGGCGGCGCGACCGCTGCTGCTCGCCGTGGACGACCTGCACTTGTTCGACGGTCCATCGACGGCTGTCCTGACTCTGGTGGCCCGGCGAATGGCCGGCACGGGAGCCGGATTGCTGGCAACGTACAGCGCCGGTACGCCAGGGTTCGTGGACGGGACCGGGCTCGCCGAACTCGAACTGCGACGGGTCGGCCAACCCGTCACCTCCGCCACCTCGCTACTGTCGATCAGTACCCGTCGCTGGCTCCGGCTGGACTCGGACACAGCCCCGTTCGCGTCCGCTGCGGCGCGGTAACAGTGGCGCGGCCGTGAGCGACCCACACCCCGCGGTCCGCGACGCCGCCCGGATCGTCGGCAGGAGCGCAGACCTGGCCCTTCTCGGTGCCTTCCTGACGGGAGCCGCCGCGGACGGCGGTGCGCTCCTGCTGACCGGAGACGCCGGCGCGGGCAAGACGACGCTGCTGGAAGCGGCCGCCACGGCGGCCGCCGCGGACGGCCGTCTGGTGCTGCGCGCCGCCGGCGTGGCCGCCGAGACCGACCTCGCGTATGCCGGCCTACACCAACTCCTCTACCCCCTGCGCGGCCAGGAACCGCATATCGACACCGACCACCGGACGGCTCTGGACACCGCACTGGGCTTCCGCCGCGGCAGCGAGCCCAGCCGGCTACTGGTGGCCAACGCGGCACTCATGGTGCTCCGCTGCCACGCCGCACATCAACCGCTTCTGGTGCTCGTCGACGACCTGCCCTGGCTCGACGAGCCGAGCCGGCATGTCCTCGGCTTCGTGGCACGGCGACTGGCCGGCAGCCGCGCCGGGCTGCTCGGCGTGCTGCGGTCCGAAGAGGAAGACACTGAGCGGTACGCCGACGTCGCCCGGCACGAGTTGACGCCGCTTGATGACGCAGCCGCCGACGCGCTGATGCGCACCGAGTACCCATGGCTGGACCAGCGAGTCCTCCAACAGATCCGGATCGAAGGGCGCGGCAACCCGCTCGCCCTGCTGCAGCTGTGCGCGGAGGCGGCCGGCTCGCAATCAGGTGATCGTCTCGTCCTGCGGCCGGTCCCGCTGGCGCACCGGATCCGCCCGCCCCGCAATCCATTCGGCAGCCGAGTGGCCGCGCTGCCAGCCTCGACTCGCGAGTTCCTGCTTCAGGCCGCTCTGGACGGCACAGGTGACCTGCGGGTGCTTGACGCCAACCGGCTGCGCGACGCCGACATCGCCCTGGCCGAGCACGCCCAGGTGGCGTACATCGATCCGCTTTCCCGCCAGCTTGTGTTCGGGCACCCACTCATCCGGGCCGCGCTCATCGAGTCGGCGACCGACAACGAACGGCGCGACGCACACCGAATGCTGGCCAGCCTGCTGATGAACGACGAGGACCGGCGGGCCTGGCACCTCGCGGAAGCCGCAGTGGGCCCGGACGAACAGATCGCGGGCCTGCTCAGGCGCACCGCCGACCGGGCACTACGACGCGGCGAGGCATTGGCCGCCGTGGCCGCCTTGACCCGCGCCTCCATGCTCAGTTCGGCCGGCGCCGATCAGGGACGGCTGCTGGCTGCCGCGGCGTACGTCGGTGCGGGCGTGACCGGTCACCTCAGCACCACCTGGCACCTGCTGGCCGACGCCCGCCGCGCCGACCCTGCGACCGCCCCTTCACTGATGGCCTCGATGGCAACCGCATGCGTGCTGCTCAACGCCGACGGTGACGTGGGCAGTGCCCACCGGGTGCTGGTCGACGCGCTCAACCGGGCCGACCCGGCCACCGACCCCGCGTTCATCGAGGCGGTCCAGACGTTGCTGCGCGTCTGCCTGTACGCCGGCAGCCCCGACCTGTGGCCCGACGTATATCAACAGGCCGCTCGATTCACCGCCAACATTCCGCCGTCGCTGCGGCTGCACTGCGCGATCACCGCCGACCCGGCGCGGGCCGAGCCGGCCGCGGTGGCCGAACTCGACGCGGCCATCGCCCGGCTGGTCGATGAGGAATCGCCGAGCGAAATCATCCGGATCGGCGTAGCCAGCATGTTTATCGACCGAGTCGGGGGCTGCCGACCGGCACTGTGGCGGGTGGTCAGCGACGGCCGCGCCGGCGGAGCGGTCGCCGCCGCCCTCACCGCAATGGACACCCTCGCGTTCGATGATTACCTCATCGGCGACTGGGACCAGGCGATCACCCTCGCCGAGGAGGCACTACAGCTAGCCGCCGACCGTGGCTACCAGCTCACGGCGGGTCCCGCACGATACATACCGACACTGGTGGCAGCCGCCCGGGGAGATTATGAAAAAGCCCGGGCTCTCGCTGGTGAACTGCTTACCTGGGCGATACCCAGGCGCGTGCTGTCAGTGCAGACCGCCGCCCGGCACGCTCTCGGACTCGCCGCGCTCGGCCGCGGCGACTTCGAGGACGCATACCAGCAGTTGACGGCGGTCAGTCCGGCGGGGACGCTGGCGCCGTACACGCCGCTGGCGTTGGCCTGCCCGCTGGACATGGTCGAAACCGCGTTCCGGGCAGATCGGCCAGCCGAGGCGGCAGCGCACGCCGCCGCAATGCGGTCGGCGAACGTCGCCGCGCTGTCGCCCCGGCTGGCATTGCTGACGCACGCGTCAGCGGCGATCGTCGCACCGGACGACGAGGCGCTGGAGCATTTCGACCGCGCGCTCGCGGTACCGGATGCCGACAACTGGCCGTTTGACCACGGCCGGATCCGGCTGCTGTTCGGCGAGCGGCTGCGGCGGCGACGGGCGCCTCGGGAGGCGCGCGCCCATTTGTCGGCGGCGCTGGAGACGTTCGAGCGGCTCCGTGCCGAGCCGTGGGCCGCCCGTGCCCGGACCGAACTGCGGGCGGCAGGTCAGGGTGCTGCGCACAGTGGGATCGTCGGCGCCGCTGCGCTCACCGCACAGGAATGCGAGATCGCAGAGTTGGCCGCCTCCGGACTGACCAACAAACAGATCGGCGCGCGACTACTGATGGCGCCCCGCACGGTCGGCGCTCACCTGTACCGCATCTTTCCCAAACTTGGCATCACCTCCCGCGCCGCCCTACGCGATGCGCTGGCGTCGCCGACCCGCTGAGTATCGAGCGCCGATCCCCGAGCGGAGGATTAGCCGCAACTGTAGGGCGTCAACTGTTCCAAACCAGTACGTCCGCGCGGCGAGGTCCCCTGCTATTGACCCGATGAACGCGTCGGCCGGCAACAGTTCGGCTCAACTGCTGGATGAACCCGCACGGTGGGGGCGCGCAGGACGCGAGTCCACCGTGGCGACTACGGGACAGGTCGATGGAATTGCGGCAGGTAGCCTTGCGGGCGTGGAGTTTTCGCTGCTCGGGCCAGTCGCAGTAAGTGTCGGCGACCAGCCCGTTCCCCTTGGGCGGCGACGCGAACAACTTCTGCTTGCGGTGCTGCTGTTGGACGCGGGAAAGACCTTGGAAGTCGACACACTGATTGACCTGCTGTGGGACGACCACGATCAGCCCCGTGATCCCCGCGCGACGCTGCACGTCAACGTCTCCAGGCTCCGACGCCGGCTGGCCGATGCGGGCGCGGCGACGTACGGGGTACAGGTCGACAGCGTCGGTTCGTCGTACATCATCCGAGCCGGGACCGCCACCATTGACGTGCAGCGTTTCGCCTGTCGGGTGCACGAGGCGCAATTGCTGACCGACCCAGTTGACCGACGACAAGCAGTCACGGATGCGCTCGGGTTGTGGCGTGGTGACGCACTGGCCGGTCTCCTCTCGCCCGAACAGCGAGTACGCATGTGCGCAGAACTGGACGAGTTGAGGATCTCCGCCGTGGAGCTTGGTGTGGCAGCGGATCTCGAACTCGGCAAGTACGACACTCTCATTCCCGAGCTGACCGGGCTCACCCTCCGCCACCCGACCCGCGAGCGGCTTCTGGGCGCGCTGATGATCGCCCTATATCTGTCCGGCAGGCAACGGGAGGCGCTGGCTACATATGACCGGGCGGCTGACCTCTTGGCAGCCGAATTGGGCTTGGACCCAGGTACGGCCCTGCGGGATCTGCGTCTGGGGATTCTGCGCCAGGACCCAGCGCTCACGCGGGAGTGGCTTGCGGCGACGACCCAGTCCGTGTCGCCGGTACGGCTTGCCGGCACGGCCGGCACCGCACCGAACCCATCGACACGTCTCTTACCCGATCAACCTGGTCGGCCCGAGCTGGGGTCAACGGCCCCGTCGATGCTGCCGCCGGCCACGTTCGGATTCGTCGGCAGGGCACCGGAACTGGGTTACCTGGACGCGTTAGCCGGGGATCCCACCGGAGCACGGATCGCGGCGTTGGCCGGCAGCGCAGGTGTCGGCAAGACGGCTCTGGTCACTCACTGGGCGCACAAGTCGCGGGCACTGTTCCCCGATGGGCAACTGTATGTCAACCTGCGCGGATACTCCGGTACCGCGCCCGTCACGTCGCTACAGGCCCTGCGCATCCTGCTCGAGGGCCTCGGTGTGCGGCCCGCCCAGGTACCCGTCGACGTGGACGGTGCCGCAGCACTGTTCCGCACCCTCACAGCGGACCGACACGTCCTGGTCATCCTCGACAACGCGCTCGACGTCGCGCAAGTCCGACCCCTGCTGCCCGCCGGCACGCACTGCTTCACCGTCGTCACCAGCCGAACCACACTCGGTGGTCTCACCGCCCGCGAAGGTGCACGGGGAATCACCGTTCCCATCCTTCCACGGGCCGAGTCGCTTCAACTACTGCGCTCACTGCTCGGTGACCGGGGTGGCCCCATCGACGAACTGGCGGCCATGTGCGCCCATCTGCCGCTCGCCATCCGCATCGCTGCAGCAAACATCACCGAACGGCTCGGCTGGACGGTGGACGGGTACCTGGACACACTGCGCCGTGGAGACCGGCTCTCGGCTCTACAGGTAGCAGATGATCCGGAGACCGCCGTACGCGCGGCATTCGACCTGACGTACCAGGCGCTCGACCCGGCGGCCCGTCATCTCCTGCGGCTTATCGGCGAAGCATCAGGACCCGACCTGTCCTGGCTCGCTGTGCAAGCGCTGGCCAGATCCACCGTGCCGGCCGCAACCACCGCCCTGCAAACACTGCTGCGCCACCATCTGGTGGACGACCTTGGCCGAGGCCGGTACACGATGCACGACCTGCTCAGGCTCTACGCCGCGCAACAAGCGGCCTCCACCGACCCAGAGGGCGAGCGCACGGCCGCCGCCGAACGGCTACTCCGTTACTACCTGGAACGCACCGCAGCGGCAGCAGCTGCCGCCTACCCCCATGCCGCACGCGCGCCACTGCACGAGCACTCGCCCATCCCGACCGAACCCGCCAGTACCTTCCCAGACGGTACGGCCGCCATCGGTTGGTTGGAAGACGAACGGGCCAACCTCGTATCGATCGTGGTGCAGCCACCATTCGGCCTCGGCGAGTACGCGTGGCGGCTAGCCGATCAGCTTCGAGGATTCCTCGCACTGCGCCGCTACGACGACGACTGGCTACGCACGGCACAAGCCGCACGGAATACCGCGCTCCACGAGAACATCGACCTCGGCCGCGCTGCTAGCGAGCTAAGCCTCGGCTGGGCGTACCGCTGCACTGGCCGGTACGACCAAGCCCTACCGCACCTCACCGCCGCCCGCGACGCCAGCCAGCGGGCCAACTGGCCACACGGCCACGCGACAGCACTGTCCTATCTGGGCATCACCCACGCCGACGCCGGCCGGCCCACTACCGGAATCGCCTTCGCCCTGCAGGCACACCACGTCGCGGAGCAACTGCCACCCGCCGCCGAGGCCCTCACCCTTAACAACGCCGGCGTGATCCACCTGCTACTCGGCGAACTCCAGGCGGCGGAGAACGAGTTCGGCCGCGCGCAACGCCTCATACAGGATGCCGGATCTGCCTCTGCTTTCAGCATCTTCCAGGTCAACCAAGGCTTCGCCCGGCTA
Organism: uncultured Actinomycetota bacterium; assembly: GCA_963850915.1. GTDB lineage: Bacteria > Actinomycetota > Actinomycetes > Mycobacteriales > Micromonosporaceae > CAVTWH01. The sequence continues at coordinate 182,348 of CAWKND010000007.1, read as the reverse complement.
CTCCTGGGTCAGTACCCGCAGGCCCGCACCGACCTCATCCGCGGCCTGCGATTGTGCCGACAGATCGGCGATCGAGTTGGCGAGGCCCTGTCCACCGCATCCCTGGCTCGCCTGCATCTGCACTGCCGCAACGTTCCCGCTGCCCGCCATCTCGCACCGAGGGCACTGAATCTCGCACGCAGCATCGGCGACGACTTCTCGACGGCATACGCCCTCACGATCAACGCCGAAACTCTGCGCGCCAGCGGCAACCCCGCGCACGCACTCGACCGGGCGACCGAGGCACTCCACCTAGCCCGCACCATCGCCAACCTCCAGTACGAGATCGAAGCGCTGCTCAGCATGGGACGGGCGGCACTGGACACCGGCCGCCGAGACCGAGCACACGCCTGGCTAACGGAGGCCCTCCAGATCGCCCAACGCAGTGAACACCACTGCTGCGCTGGCAAAGCCCTCACCGCCCTCGCCCAGCTCCACGCCCATCACGACAACGCTGCCGCCGTCGAGCACGCATGTCGAGCACTCACCATCCACCAGACCACCGGGTACCGGGCCGGCCAACTCGAGACCGAAGCGCTTCTCCGGCTAATCACTGACACGAGACCGTAAGACCTGCCAAGACGCGTGAGAGCCAATCGCTGATCGCGATGGCTGGCCTCCCGTACCGTTCCCGGGGGCAGCGTGCGGTGTCCGGGTGTCCCAGACGTCCGCGTTGATCCGCCCTGTCACTCGTACCAAAAAACGCGGACAACAGACCACGCCCCCCGCGCCCTCGCCTCGATCCTGACCTGAGGACCCTTCAGGTAGACCCTTTCCAGCTCCAGACCGGCCAGAAGCGGGAGTATGACCGTAGCACCATCCACATTGGACGGACGTGATCGACTCTAGTCGATCACGGAACTTGTGCCAGAGCCCAGGTTCAGCTGTCGTTGACACACCTTTCGGTGCGCTCGGCGACGTACTGGTCGACGCGCTCGGGCAGGATCCGGCGGTACCTGCCGACCTTGATGGAGCGACGGCGGCGTACCGCGGTGGTCCGGCGATGGGCCGGACCACCGCAGCCGGCCCTACCTCAGCCCGGCGGGAACGGGGCAGTGGGCGAGTTCTGGCCGCCCCACTGGACCCACCACTGCTGGTGTGCCGCCGAGATGTCGGTCATTGCCCAGTCCTTGGTGTGCGTTGTTTTGCAGCCCGCGCTGTTCAAGTACTCGTGCACGCCGTCGTGGCTCCACCACTGAATGTTGCCACCGACGTTGTCGCAGTTCGTGTCCTGGATGGCGAAGTGCCAGACTCCGGTGCTCTCGAAGTCCACCCACGCCACGGCCTGGAGCGTCCCCTTCGCACTTGTGCCCTGACCGTCACCGACGCCCCCACCGTCGCAGGGCGCGTTGTAGATGTTGAGCTTCTCCACCGTCGGCGTGGCGATGTAGCAGAAGCTGTACGTCGTCGCGGCTGACGCGGGACCCGCGACCACAGCGGTGCCCGCGAGGGCGACGAACACTGCCGCGAGGTACATCAGCAATCGTCGTCGAGGTGTCATCCGGTCTCCTTGCCCCGTGGTTGGTTCATCCGGACCCGTGCGGCCCGGATGAGAACAAGCTAGGGAGGAGCACCTTTCACCGGACTTTCATGGCTGCTGCCACGGCCGGGCGCATACGGGCTGAAGCCTTCGGTCGGGATGGTCAACCCGTTCCGCTACAGCAGCCCGAAGGGCACCGCCATGTCGTTCGCGATGCAGGCGGTCGACTCCGACACGGCGCAGACTCTCACCTACCTACACCGCGACCGGGCTGCCCCGGGCATCTCGATCGCGTCCAACGGCACCCTCTCCGGCGCCGGGACCACGCTTGGGTGGTACACGGTGACGGTGACCGCCGCTGACACGAGAGGAGTCTGCGGCACGGCCGCCTTCGTGTGCTCCGTCGTCCAGTGACCTGAAACGGTGATCGCGGGACCTCGCCCCCGGGATCCCGCGATCACTCTGGCCAGCTGGTCGGGCCGGTGCCGGGGTGAACGAAAACTGATGAGCTGGCCGTACGGTTGCGGTCAGACCGGACTGAGAGGGCCATGGTGGCTAGGTGAACTGCTGCGGCACAACGACACCGAAGCGTGCCGCAGTGGAGCCAGAGTGTAATTGGCCGACTACCACGCGTACTTCGTTGTCCTGGATGGCAGCACCGCTGAACTCATTGCACGGCCAGGATCCCCGCCACGCGATGCTGCGCGACGGGGATCCGTGGTAGGCGATCAGCGCGTGGTGTGGGCGGCAGCAATGATCAGCGCGGTGACCGCGTCAGGTTTGGTGAGCATGGCCAGGTGTGGCGCCGGGAACTGGACGATGTGGCTGTGGGCTCGCTGGGCCATGGTGAGCTGGAGGGCGGGCGGAAGTATCTGGTCGTCGGTGCCGACGAAGTACCAGCTGGGCAGGGTCTTCCAGGCCGGTACGCCGGATGGTTGGGTCAGGGCGCTGAGCGTGATGGGGCGTTGCGCGGCAGCAAGTGCGGCAGTTGTGGCGGCCGGCAGCCCGGCGGCGAACAACTGCGGGAACAGAGTGGTTTTGATGTAGAGGTCGGCGTCGCCGGCCGGTGCGCCCGGGTAGCTGACGAAATCGAACAGGGCGGTCGGGTCGCCTCCGCCGCCTTGGAGGCCGAGGATGGTGTCGCCCTGGTCCGGGACGAACGCGTCGATGTAGACGAGTGCCCTGACCTCGGGGTCGGCGAGGGCGGCGTTGGTGATGACCGCACCGCCGTAGGAGTGGCCGACGAGGATGACCGGCCCGGTTGTGTGCTGCAGCAGGAACGCGTCGAGGTAGGCGGCGTCGCTGGATAGTCCTCGCAACGGGTTCGGCGGTACGAGGACGGTGTAGCCCAGGCGTTGCAGCCGGCTGGTCACGGGTGCCCAGCTCGACGCGTCTGCCCATGCTCCGTGGACCAGCACGAGGGTGGGTTTTGGCGCGGTGGTGTGGCTGGTGGCGGCGCTGCGGCCGGACTGCGGGCTGGCCGAGGCGACAGCGGCGGGTACCACTGCCGCGAGCGCGGCGAGTGCGGTTACCACCAGGATGGTCCTGATTTTCGACATGGTTGTCTCCGGGAATGAGGTGAGCGGGTGGGCTAGTCCGTGGGGCAGAGGGTGTCGTTGCGGAGCTCGACAGCTCGGCCGATGGGGGGCCGCCCAGTCGCCGGGATGTCCGTGGCACGGTGCTTGCCGACGTACGCCTCGCCTTCCTCGCGCGGAACCTCGGCTTCGACGGCGATCACGGGTGCGGCCGACGGTCCGCTGAATGGACTGAAGAACTCTGCGTCGGCATCGGCGAACCGCCGCGCAGCGGGTTCGAGGACAGTGGTCGTTCCGGTCATGACGGGGATGTCATGTTCTGCGTGAGCCAGGCCAGGCAGAGGTCTGCGACGGCGCGCCAGCCGCTGTCGATCGTCAGAGAATGCGCACGGTCGGGGAACTCGGCGATCTCGGTGATCGCGCTGGAGTGCCGGTACTGCTTCAACGTGGCCTTGGTGACCGCTTCGGGAACCGTGTGGTCCTGCCCGCCCATGACCAGCAGCAGCGGGCCGCGCATCTGGTTGGCGGTGTCCACCTTGGCCGGCGAGTGCGGGTCGAAGTTCGCGGCGGCGGCTTCGAACAGCGGCTTGCCCGGCGCCGGGATCATCCACTGGGCGAACAGCCGGTTGGACTCCTCCGGCGTTACGGCGTTACCGAAGGCGAACCGGAACTGCTCGGCAGTCAGGGATACCGCGCGGTGTTTGTTGCCGGGATTCTTGAACACCGGCAGCGTGGCTCGCAGGGCGGACAGTGGCAACGGCAGGACGCCCTTGATCTGGGCGGCGTCGATCGCCACCGCTGCCCGGGCGAGATCCTCCCCGAGTAGCCGCTGTGCGATCATGCCGCCGAACGAATGCCCGATCAGAATCGGTGCTGCGGGTAGCTCGGCGATGATCTTCGCGTAGTGCTCGACGACATCGTCGATGCCGTGGTCGGCGACCGCCTCGGGGTGTGCGCGGGCTTCCTCGACGGTGGCCGGCTCGCCGGGCCAGCCGGGCGCGATCGGTTCATAGCCCGCTTCGCGGAACAGGTCGATCCAGGGGTTCCAAGACGTGGCGTGCAACCACAGACCATGGATGAAGACGACGGGTGTACGACTCGACATGACTACCTCACAGCGTTTCCGTTAGGGCTGGCCAGATGACCGCCCGTACCGTAAAGCCGTTGCCGTGGGCGAACAGTGGGCTTGACGGCGGCGCGTGCCCACACTTTGTCCACAAGCGTGGCCGTACGGTGCGTGCAATCGTCGGAGCCACCTGACGGGGTCGAACCTGGAGGCGCGCGCGTGACTGACGGAGACGGCCGGGACGTGACCGTTGTCCTGGTCCACGGGGCATTCGCCGGGCCGTCGGTGTGGTCACCGGTGACCCGACAACTGCACGACGAAGGCATTCCCGTGGAGTCGGTGACGAACCCGATGCGGAGTTTGTACGGCGACGCCGACTCGGTCGCGCGAGCGATCCGTGAAGTCGCAGGGAAGGTCCTGCTGGTCGGTCACGGATACGGTGGCGCGGTCATCTCCACCGCCGCGACGCAGGTGACCAATGCCGTGGGCCTGGCCTATGTCGTCGGGTACGCGCTGGACGTCGGTGAAAACGTGTGGGACATCGCCGAACGCTTTCCCGCAACGGAACTGACGGCAGCACTCCGGCCGTCGGGGTACCTCACCGAGTCGTACGACGACCACGGGGAGATGTTGTTGCTCGATTCAGCCGCCTTCGCGGCGGTGTACGCCGCGGACCTGCCGGCCGAGTTGGCGGAAACACTTGCCGGCGCCCAGCGGCCGATCACGCACGACTGTCTGACACAGCGGGCGCACACCGCCGCCTGGAAGAGCCTGCGCTCCTGGTATCTCGTCGCGGCCGATGATCGATGCGTTGAGCCACGGGCACAGCGAGCCATGGCCGACCGCGCAGGTTCCCACCTTCTGGAGACCGCCGGTTCCCATGCGGTCGTCGTCTCTCAGCCGACAGCCGTGGTGGACATGCTGGTCACCGCGATCAGCGTCCTGCGCTGACCGGCAGGTACCGTTCACCCAGTTGCGGCTCCTCAACGAGTGCCCGGTGTGGCGGCAAGGCGGGACGGTTCTGTCACACGATCACGTGCGGTTCGCGGTGTTGGGCCCGGTTCGGGCCTGGCGCGACGGCAATGACATCGACCTCGGCGCGCCACAGCAACGCACCCTGCTCGCACTCCTGCTTGTCCACGGCGGCCAGCCGGTCAGCTTGAGTGCCATTGTCGAGGCGATGTGGGGCGAAGACCCACCGCACAGCGCCGTCAACACGGTGCACCGCAGCGTCGGACTGCTCCGCCGTGCTCTGCAGCCCGAGTTGGCTTCTCGCGATCCGGGCCGGTGGCTGATCAGGGCCGCCGGCGGCTACCAGCTTGTCGTCGACGCCAGTTCGTTGGATCTGCTGCGGTTCCGCGAATTGATCCACCAGGGGCGTACCGCGATCGGGGGCGGAGAGCCGGCCTCAGCGGTGGAGCCCTTCGCTCGGGCACTGGAGCTCTGGCGCGGTCCGACGGCCAGCGGTATCGATGCCGAATCCCGTAGCCATCCGGCATTCGCCGCCGTCGACCGCGAATACCTCGCAACGGCTCGGGAAGCCGCTGATCTCGCGTTGAGTACCGGCATCCGGACCCGGCTACTGCCGGCGATGTATCAAGCTGCCGAACGTGGGCCGTTGGACGAGGCCCTGCACGCGCGCTTGATCCGGATATTGGGCGCCGAGAGCAGGCAGGTCGAGGCACTCGATATCTACCAACAGGTTCGCCGCCGACTCTCCGATGACCTCGGCATCGATCCCGGCGCTGAGTTGAGGTCTGCCCGCGATGCCGTCCTGGCGCCGCCCGGACCTGATCCTGGCGTGTCTGAGACGCCCCGGCCGGCCCAACTTCCCGCAGATCTTTCCACCTTCAGCGGCCGGCGCGCAGAACTGGCGGCAGCGCTGGCTCTGCACAGTGGTACCCGCGATCTTTCTCAGACGGTGGTGATCACCGCAATCGGCGGGATGGCCGGAATCGGCAAAACATCCCTCGCCGTCCACTGGGCACACCAGGTCGCCGACAGGTTTCCCGACGGCCAGTTGTACGTCAACCTGCGCGGCTTCGATCCCAAAGATGACCTTGTACCACCGGGCCAGGCGTTGGAGGGTTTCCTGAGCTCGCTGGGCGTTCCGGCCGCACAGATCCCGGCCGCCCTCGACACGCAGGCAGCCCTCTATCGCAGCCGGATCGCCGGACAGCGGATGCTGATCCTGCTCGACAACGCCCGCGACGCCGACCAGGTGCGCCCACTACTGCCCGGCCATCCGGGCTGCCTGGTCATCGTCACCAGCCGCAACCAGCTCACCGGCCTGGTCGCCACCCACGGTGCCCACACGCTCACCCTGGACCTGCTGCCCGCCGCCGACGCACACGACTTCCTCGCCCGCAGGCTCGGCGTCACCCGTGTCGCGGCCGATCCCGCCGCGGTCGACGAAATCATCACCCTGTGTGCGGGACTCCCGCTCGCTCTGGCCATCGTCGCCGCCCGTGCAGCCGACCACCCCACATTCACGCTTCCCGCGTTGGCCGCAGAAATCCGCGAAAGCCACGGAAGCCTGCATGCCTTCGCGGGTCCCGAGCCCGCCATCAACGCCAGAGCTGTGTTTTCCTGGTCCTATCGGAGCCTGACCCCAGCAGGAGCACGCCTCTTCCGCCTTCTCAGCCTGGCCACCGGACCCGACATCTCCGTCGCCGCGGCGACCAGCCTGAACGGAGAGCCCCGCCAACCCACCCGTGCGTGCCTCACCGAACTGACCCGCGCGCATCTCCTCACCGAACGCGCTCCCGGTCGGTACACGCTGCCACGACCTGTTGCGCGTGTATGCCGCCGAACTCGCCGCGACCGACCCGACCGCCGAGCGGGATGATGCCATCCACCGGCTCCTCGACTACTACCTGCGTACCGCTCACGCCGGAAGCGCACTCATCATCCCCGGGCGGGATCCCATCGCACTGCCGTCGGCGCCGGAGCCTGAACGGCACGATGTGCTCACCGACGTAGCCGGTGCATTCGCCTGGTTCACCGCTGAAGAGAATGTTCTGATCGCGGCTGTCCACCAGTCTGCCGCATACGGATTCGACGAGTACACCGCCGGGTTGGTATGGGCGATCAGCCCCTACCTGAACCGGCGCACACCACCACAGGTGTCTGTTCCACTGATGGAACTCGCGCTGAGGGCAACCGACCGTGCCGGCGATGCGGCCCTGCACTTCCGGACCCGACATGGCCTGGCCCAGGTCTACCGGCGGCTCGGCCTCTTCGACAACGCACGTGAACTGCTGAACCAGGCGCTGGACTACTTCACCGAAGTCGGCGACCTACCCGGGCAGGACCGCATCAACCGCGAGCTGACCACCATCGCCCGACGCGAGAACCGGCCGGCCGACATGCTCCACCACGCGTTACTGAGCCTCGAGATCTGCAAATTGGTGGGTAACCCGACAATGACGGCCAGCGCGCTCACCGGCGTGGCGACTGCCTACGGCGTCAGTGGCGACTCGCAACAAGCTGTCCACTACGGCCAACTGGCACGCACCACGGCTCAGGAATCCGGCGACGCAGAAACCGTCTACGCGGCGACCCGGTCTCTCGCCGTCGGCTACCACCTCCGCGGCGACCACAGCCACGCGGTCGAACTTCTCCGAGCGGCCCTGGAGGAAGCAGGAAAGCTCTGGATTCCAGAGACGCAGGTACAGATGCTGGACGATCTCGGCGAGAGCCAGTACGCCGCCGGAGACCACGCGGGTGCCCACGACAGCTGGCGGGAGGCGGCCGCGATACTCCGTGGGCTCGGATTCGATCCGACAGCCGTCGCCGCACTCGACAACAAGGCCGCAAAAACGCAGCAACCGATACCGCCCCCAGAAAACCAATAGTGATGTGCCGTCGGCGGGCAGGACGAAGACGTTGCCGTCCCACAGGTCGAAGCGGACGAGTACGGGTCGTCACTTCGTCGAGGAGGTCGGTGGCGGTTGAGGAGCCGGCCGATGGAGGCGGCCGGGGGGATTGGCCTTGACGGTGGGCACGAGGTACTGCGGCAGCGCAGCCAGGCCGCCAGGAGCACCGCCGGTCAAGCCTGCCGAGCCCCAAGCCAAGCCGGGGCGGGGCGCCTGAAACTTCGGCCCGTATTCGGCCCGCACAGCCAATCATGGCCGCGAATCGCCATAGACAGCCGGACATGACGATGCCGTCCCTGACCACGAAAGTGCTGGTAAAGGGCGGCGTTTTAGCTGGTCAGTGGCGAACTGAGAAGGGTGCGCCCGGCGGGACAAGCAAGAGTTCCCCCATTGGATCTGACCAGCGCAAACGTTCCGCGGACGAGGGATGCCGCCCGGAGTGCCACTCCCGGGCGGCGTTCGTCGTTGGTTGTTCGGGTTGATCCTCGGCACAACGACCGGTGTAATTTTCGGGCGTCGGTCTCTACGATCGCTGCGCCACTCGCGCCACTCGCGCCACTCCGCGATGGCCACTCGCGCCGGCGGGCGTGGCGATCTTCGGCGGCCCGAGGCACTCGCGCGACTCGCGCCAGCACCCGATCAGCGCAGGATCCCTCGCGGTGGGACGTGACCCTCAGTCGAACTCCGCGCCGCTCGCCTCCTCCAGGGCGTTGACCAGGATCCCGTCCTCATGTTCGAGTTCGGGCTCGTCACCGTCGACGAACTTCACCCGGCCCGCCTTCGCCTCCTGCACGATCCAGGCCAACAGGACCGCGAAATTGTCCGCGATGACGAACTTGTTCTCCTGGTCACGGCCGAAGTTTATGACCTGACCGGGGGTACCGTCCGGACCCGGGTCGACGTCCAGCCCGACGTAGTCGCCGTCGAACGGCCAGCGCAGCAGCGGGATCCAGCCGGGGGAGCTGTACTGTCGCTTGATCGCCTGTCGAGGGTACGACTGCTGGGGGGCGTCGAGACTCTCGAAGAACTCCTCGTCGTTGTCCTCGCGGATCTCCCGCCAGCTGTTCCACTCGCGCGCGACCTCGGCCACCGGTTGCCACCAGAAGCCCAGCGCCGCACCGAAATCGTCCTCGCAGCGCTGCCCGTCGTGCAGGCGCCAGCCCGCCTTGACCGGCTCGGGCAACTCGTGCCCGATCAACCGCTCCAGGTCGGCTATAGCCGCCTCGTCGGCGGGCGGGTTCAGCCGGGCGGCTCCCTGCGGTAGGTGCTCCGCGAGCCAGGCGACATACTCTCGCCAGAGCTGAGTGGGATCGCCGGGTGTTCGGTTCACGGTGATCGGCATGTTCGGCGTCTCCCAGGGATGTGCGCCGATATTGACAGCGCGGCAAATAGTAGCCTTCGGCGACTTGCCGCTGTGCTGGAAGCCCTGCAGCAGGCGGAGGTACCCACGGAAGCCGTCGACGACCCGAACCTGCGGTGGTACCGCGACGAGCCACTCGCGACGATGGACCAGGTGACCGGAGACAACATCCAGCGTTGCCGGCCGTTGGAAACTTCGAGTGCGACCTCGCCGCCGCCGAGCGATCGGGGACGAAGCCATGACGCTGCCCGGAGCAGCAGAGCGTGTGATCGCCGCGGTGGTACCACGGAGACGCAGCAATGGAATCTCCCGTCGGCGGGTCCGTGAGGTCCTCGACGAGGTGGGGCTGGAGGCCGTGGCCGACCGCCGCGTCGGGGGCTTCTCACTGGGCATGAAGCAACGGCTGGGTATCGCAACGGCGCTGCTCGGCGATCCGCCGGTGCTGCTGTTCGACGAGCCGGTCAACGGCTTGGACCCGGAGGGCGTGCTGTGGGTACGGCGCCTGTTCCGCCGCCTCGCCGCCGAGGGTCGTACGGTGCTGGTGTCCAGCCATCTGATGAGCGAGATGGCCAACACCGCCGACCACCTGGTGGTGATCGGTCGCGGCCAGCTGATCGCCGCGGACAGCGTGGCCGACTTCAGCGCGCGGGCGGGGGGCGAGAGCGTCACCGTACGCACCCGGCAGCCGACCATGTTGGCCGCCGCACTCACCACGGCCGGCGCGACGATCCACGCCACGGGCGACCAAATGACCATCACGGGCCTGTCCGCCGAGCAGATCAGCGAGATCGCGTTCCGTGCACAGATCATGCTGCAGGAGCTGACCACCCACAGCGCCTCACTCGAGCAGGCGTTCATGGAACTGACCGCCGGCAAGTCGAATACCTCGCAGGAGACCACCGATGACCAACCAGACCCGTATCCGGTACCAGGTGCGCTTCCGCGACCTTCTCGCCGCCGAATGGGGCAAACTGTGGTCGCTGCGGTCCACGCCCTGGATGCTCCTGCTCACGGTGCTCGGCGTCGTCGCGATCAACGCGGACGCCGACTACCAGAACTATCCGCACTACGGTGCGCAGATCAAGGCAGCGTTTGTCCCGTGGTGGGTGATGCGGGACGCCTTCACTTACTACCACGTCGCCGACGTTGATCTGCGAATTCTGTGCGCCGGCCGTTCCGGACATGATGACCGCGCGTGGATGGAATGTCGCGTCAGGCAGGTAGGTGGCCAACTCGGCACCCGGGTCGTCTTCGCCACCTGCGACGTTCACGACCGGCACGCCGGCCATCAGGCCTACCCAGTAGGTGTAGTTGCCCAAAACAACCTTCGACACGTTGGTCATCTGGGAGAGGATCGCGGCCTGCTCGTTGGGCGTGGCGTCGACGATGCCAATCGGGCTGCCGGCCACCCGCTCAACAACGGCGCCGGGTCGGGGTGCTGCTGTCAATGGTCCAGGTGTTGCCGGTACCAGTGGGCCGCCCCACCCAGCCGGGTGGCGAAGGCCGGGGGGTAGGGCAGGCCGGTGGCCCGCCAAACGTGTGTTGCCTCGTACCAGTGGGGCAGGGCGAGCTGACCCACCCGGCGAGCGTGGTGGCCAGCGCGACGGACAGCCTCATCAAAAGGCACCGTCCGCTGTGGTAGGTCGAGGCCGAGGCGGGCACGCAGCTGGGTGACGATCTGCGTAAGCGTCACGGGTACCGGGTCGGCGGCGTGGTAGATCTGGCCGGGGATCCAGCCAGGGCCTGTTGCCAGGGCGACCAGCAGCCGCGCCAGGTCGGTCACCGCGATCAGGGACAGCGGTGCGCCGCCGCCGGCGGGCAGGCCACCGACGGTGGTGACGAGTGTGGCGATGCCCGGGATCACCCACCTGTCGCCGATGCCGTGGACGAAGTGTGGTCGCAGTACGACACCACCCGTCCCGAGCACGTGAGTCTCGCCGCGCAGCCGGCTGCGGCTGGTGGCGGAGACCGGCGCGGTGACGAGGTCATCCACCGTGGCGCAGTCGGCGGTGGCGTCCCCGTAGACGCCGGTGGTACTCACCGCGACGATGCGCGCTATGCCGGCCCGCTGGGCGGCGGCCACCAGGTGCGCGGTGCCTCGATAGTTGACGGCATCGCAGAGTACGGCGTCGGCGCCCACCTGACTGGCGGCGTGGATGACCGCCGTGACACCGTCCCAGGCCCCGTCGAGGGAGCCAGGGTCCGTCAGGTCAGCGGTCACCACATCGGTCGCGTCGGCGGAAACGGAGGTCCGGTGGACAACCGCGCGAGCCGGTATGCGGGCGTCGGCCAGTCCGCGCAGCGCTGCGCGACCAACGAAACCGGCTGCCCCGGTGACCAGGACGACGGTCACCGCAGCAGGGCGCGCACGAGTACGTCAGCGACGATCTTGCCGTGTTGCTCGACAACGAACAACACCACCAGTCGCGTGCTGGTCTGTTCGACAATCTCCGCGACCCGGACCAGTGCCTCTCCGTCGAGTTCGACGTAGGCGTGGAAACGCGCGGATAGCTCAACCGGCAGAACCACGGCGGCCCGGCTCACCGTGTGCGCTGCCTGGCGTGCGGCCTCCACCAGCGCCATTCCGGGGATGTGGTCAAGCGGATGGTCGAAGAGTGTTGGGTGATCGGGATCGACCCGCAGCAGCCACACTCCGGGCTCGCCGGTCGGGGCGAGCATCACGTCCCGCGTCCGGTGCCGGCCGACCGACCCGAGATCCACCGGCTCGGGCAGGACTTGGGCGGCGCTCGCCGTACTCGTGTCGCGGAGCCGACGGTAGGTCTGCTGACTGAGACAGCTGAACCGGGCGAAGCCGGTACCCGCGTCGACCGACCCGCGCCTTAGGTGCACGGTGGTGGACATGCTGCGTAGCCTGCTGCCGCGGTGCATGATGTCGGTGCCCACGACGCGGATGCCGAGCTCCGGCGTTGCGGCGTCCAGGCGTAGCCCCTCGGGGGTGCCGGTGTAGCGCAGTTCGTGGACCAGGTATGCGGTGTCCGGCGCGGCGCCGAATGCCTGGAAAGCAGCCACCATGCTGGCTTGCCGGACGGTCTCCAGCGCCAGCACTGGGTCGTGCCACGTGTCCTCGATAGGGACGTAGAAGCCGTGGTTGCGTGGCCACTGCGCGTCCACGGCGCAGACGTCATCGTCTTCGACGCGCCAGCCGGTGACCAGCACTTCGGACACCGACGCCCGGTGGACGAGTTGGCGGGGGACGGTACGGGCGAACCTGTCGTCGTCGGCCGTCGGTCCGATTGCCGGCCGGTAGGGCGGAGGTGTCGTCACGACCAGAGCAACGAGCAGACCGGGCGGTCGGTACGTCAACTGTCGTTGTCCGACGAGGACTTGGCCAGATCTGCCATCCACCCGTAGCCTGGACAGATTCTCGCACCCTGGGACGAGGAGGGCGATGTCCCGACAGGACCAAGCGGCGCGAACCCGCGAGGCGATCCTCGACGCCGCGGCCACGGTCTTCGACCAGTTCGGGTACCCCAATGCCAGCCTTTCGATGATCACCGAGCAAGCGCACGTAGCGAAGGGCGCGCTGTACTTCCACTTCAACTCGAAGGAAGAACTCGCCCGCGTCATCATCGACCAGCAGTTCCAGCTCACCCCGACGGCCGCGGAGTACGCCCGGGGGATGCAGGGTCTCATTGACCTCACCTACGCCGTCGCGCAGGCGATCGTCGATGAGGTGCGGGTGCGGGCCGCGATCAGGTTGGTCATCGAACACGCCTCGTTCACCACTCCGATGTCCGAGCCGTACCTGAACTGGATCTCGATAGTCCGGACGTTTCTGGAACGGGCCAAACAGGACGGTCACCTGATAGCCACGGCGCAACCTGACGCCGCCGCCGTGCTCATCGTCGCCTGCTTCACCGGTACCCAGCTCGTGTCCGAGGTTCTCGCCGGCCGCAAGGACATCGAGTCCCGGCTGACGGTGATGTGGCAGATGCTGCTGCCCAGCCTGGTCCAGCCGCATCAAGGCACACGCCTGCGGCTGCCGCAGCCCCGGTAGGCCGCCGACTTTCGGACTGCGACACGCTGGCGTGACGTGCACACCGTAGTCGCAAGGTTGCAATTCGTAACGAGATGCGCGCATCATTCGTTCACCGACCGACCGTCCGGTCGGTGGGGAGCGTCGATGACGACAGATCAGCCAGCCCTGGCCGGATCCCGGCGGTACTCGCTGAGGACGCTCAGCCGCGCGATCGCCCTCTTGGAAGCGATCGCGAACACACCACCACCCGTGACCATGTCGACGCTGGCGCGCCGCACCGGCATCCCCAAGACGACCGTCCACCGGCTACTGACCGCGCTCATCTCCGATGATCTAGTTTCCTCCCAGAACATGGGATACGAGATCGGGCCACGGATGCACCGGCTCGCCCAACTCGTGCAGGCCCGCGCCGACAACAGCCTCGGGCCCCGGCTGCTGCCGTTCCTCGTCGAGCTGCACGAGCGCACCGGCGACCTCGTCGCACTCGGTGTCCTCGACGGACCGGACGTGGTCGTACTGCAAACCATCCGCGGGCACCGCAACCGCGAGCTGGTCTGGGACGACCGGCGTCGACCCGCCCACTGCACCGCACTCGGCAGGGTACTCATCGCGCAGAAGGCCGCAGCGGGCCGCTGGCCCCCGGCCCGAACCGAACCCGAGCCATGCGAGCCGGGCGTCGAACTCGACCGCACCGCGCTACTCGCCGAACTTGGTCTCGTACGCAGTAAGGGATACGCCCGGCACCGGACCACCGGGGGACAGGTCGAACTCGCCATGCCGATCCTCGACCGCACCGCCGTCGTCGCCGCAGTCGTCCGCGTCCGCCCCGGCGACCAGCCACTCGAGGCGGCAGACAACAACGTGCACCGCCAGATCACCCTCGCCGCCTCGGCAGCGCTCAGCTCACGACGGTCCATCGTGCCCCGCCAGCCGTAACCCCATGCGGGCGGCGACCCCTCCGTCCACCGGAGCATCCCGGCGACTTTTCCTTGATCCGATGTCACCTTGACGGGGCGTCAGCGCGTCTGGAGAGGTGAACGGGACGGTGGTGAAGAGATCTTGGCGGAGGAACGCGATGAGGTGCAGGACGTGTACCGGGCATCGGCCGGTCGGCTGATGGCGCAGGTCTACGCGATGACCGGCGACCATGCGGAGGCGCAGGACGTGGTACAGGAGGCGTTCGCCCGGCTGCTGGACCGGCCCGGGCGGCTGTCCCAACTGGACAGTCCCGAGACCTGGCTGCGCACCGTGGCGCTGAACCTGGCCCGTTCCCGGCACCGCCGGCGCCTTGTCTTCGAGCGCCTGCTGCGGCGCGGCCTGCTCGACTCGCACGCCACCCCGCAGCCGCCGATGTCACCCGACCATGTGGCACTGGTCAGCGCGCTGCAGCGCCTGCCGGCTGCCATCCGCGAGACGGTTGTCCTGCACCACATCGCCGACCTGCCGGTCACCGAGGTCGCGCAGTTGATGGCGTGCTCGGTCGAGGCGGTCAAGACCCGGCTGGTCCGGGGGCGCCGCGCGCTTGCTGAGTACCTGCTCGACGATCCGCCACCGGAGCGGGCCGGCATCGGCACCCTCAGCCGGTTGGCGGTCCGCCGTGGTTGATCTCGACTTCTCCGGCCTGCGCGAGCGCAGCCGCGCGGCGTTCGCCGTGAACTTCGACGACGTGGTGCGGCGGGCCCGCCGCCGCAGGCGTCGGCGGGTGCGTGGCGCAGCCTGCGGCCTGGCCGTCGCCACCGTGCTGGCGGGTGTGGCCGGCGCCAGCGTCGCGCTGCGTCCGGCCGGTGGCCTGCAGAACGGCGGTGGCGTCGTGGTGGCTCCGACCCCTGCCTACATCCCGCCCACGCAGCCGACCCGGCCGCCGCCGCGCTCCGGCTCCCGCTACGCGCGGATCGGAGCGATGACCGCCGGCGACCTCAGCCACCTCTACCTGAGCTACGACGACTGCCAGCCCGGCGGGTGCACACCCATGGTCGCGGCGAGCGCCGACGCCGGCCAGACTTGGACCAGGCGGCGGCCGCCCATCCCAGACAACGCGCTCTTCCAGCTGTACGCCCTCTCCGCGGATACCCTCCTCGTCTGGTACCAGACACCCGGCGACGGTGGAGTGGACCACAACTGGATCGCCAGCACGGACGCCGGTGCGCAGTGGCGGCCGATGACGATCTCGACACTCCCGGCGGTACCGGCCGGCTGGCGCGTGCTGGACTTCGCCGACCTCGACGCCAGTACCGTCCTCGCCGGCGACCCGCTCACCGGCGCCGTCGGCCAACTCCTACTCCATCTCCCGATCGCCATGGGCCGGGCCCTGCCCGGGCTGCCCGCCGCGGCCGGGATCTGGCTCACCGGCGCCGTCTCCACGACCCACACGGACTCCGACCCGCAGACAATGGTGCCGGTCGGCAGCGTGCTCCAGGTCAGCCACGACGGCGGCGTCACCTGGCACCGGCAGGTGTTCTCCGAGCCGCTGGACGCGCACACCGACCTGGGCCGCGCCGCGGTGGCCACCTACGACGGCCTGAGCGCCTACGCGGTCGGCGAGGTCGGCGGGACGCTGATCGTGTACCGGACCCTCGATGGTGGCCTGACCTGGCAGCGCGCGGCCGAGCGGGCCGGTGTCGGCCAGGGCCGGATCTCCGCAGCGGTAGGTGCCGACGGGGTGCTCACCATCCAGGTGGGCGACCAGGCGGCCGACCATCCGATCGTGCTGCAGAGCATCGACGAGGGCCAGACGCTGCGCCCGGTGGCCCTCGGGCCGGGTGCCGCGGCGATAGCGATACCCGGTGGGTATGCGCAGTCCGGCTGGCCCGCCAGCAACGGCGTCTGGCTCTCCGACGACGGCGTGACGTGGGGGTACGCCGGGCCACCGGCACTGCCCTGACCTCGGCGTCCCCCGCCCACCATCCCGGCCACGGACCCCCGTGTCCGCCGGGTCGATCCCGTGCGCCCGTAGGGAGGGACAGCCGTGACCGTCAGGGTCGTCACCAGGCACCGGGTCGCCCCGGTGGCGCCGCCGGCCGCGGCCGCGCGGACCGCACCGCACCGGGTCGCTGTCCTCGACGGGCTGCGCCTGGTCGCCGCGCTGGGCGTGCTGCTGTTCCACTACGTCTCGCTGGAGCCCGACTACTGGGGCGGATCGGCCGGCCGACTGGCCGGGCTGCGCGCCTGCGCTGACTACGGCTGGCTCGGCGTCAACCTGTTCTTCCTCATCAGCGGGTTCGTGATCTGCTCAAGCGGCTGGGGCCGGCGCGTCGGGGACTTCGCCGTCTCGCGGGCCGTACGGATCTACCCCGCATACGTGTTCGCCGTCCTACTGAGCGCCACGGTTCTGCGCCTCCTGCACGGACCGCGCCCGACGCTGCCACTGCCCCAGATCCTCGCCAACCTCACCATGTGCCAGGCGCTGCTCGGCGTGCGCGATCTCGACGGGCCGTACTGGACGCTCTCCCGGGAGCTGTTGTTCTACGTGTGCTTCGCCGTCATCGTCTGGCGTGGCCTGACGTACCGGCGCGCCGTGACGTTCTGTCTCCTGTGGACACTCGCCCTGCTCATCGCCCCGGCCGCGCCCGGGCTGCCGGCGGGCCTGTTCGCCAACGCCCAGTCCACGCCGTACTTCGCCGCCGGCATCACCTTCTCGCTCCTGCACCGCTTCGGCCCGAGCCTGCTGCTGTACGCCGTGCTCGCCCTGGAACTCCTGCTGGCCGAGTACGGGCTGGCCGGCCAGGCGCGGGGGTACGCCGACGTCCTCAAGCGTCCAGTGAGCTGGTCACTGGCCGCGCTGCTGGTGGCCGGCTGCTTCCTGGTCATGCTCCTGATCTCGGTGACCCGGCTCGGCCGGCTCGACCACCGCTGGCTCACCCGGGCCGGCGGCCTCACGTACCCGCTCTACCTGATCCACCAGGGCATCGGACTGGACCTGATCGTGCGGCTGTCCCCCCATGTCCCCCCGTATCCGCTTCTCGGCGCTCTGGTCGCCCTGATGCTCGCCGCCGCATTCCTCATCCACCTCGGCGAGCGGCGGCTCGCCCCGCGCCTCACCCGCGGCCTGGCCGCCAGCCTCGCCGCAATGCGTACGACCGACCGGATACCGGAAGACCGCCCGGATTCCGGAAGCAGGTCAGTGGCGACGGCGGCGGGGAATCTTGTCGTGGACCGCGGCGAGCCTTGTCGCCTGGGCGAAGGCGACTCTCGGTCGGTCGGCGACTCCGTCGAGGTGGGCGAGGGTCCGCATGCCGGCAGGCATGTGACCACGGTGAGTGCCCCGTAGACCGCAGCCGCAGTGAGCTCAGCGGACTGTGGTCGGTGAGGTTCTGGCTGCGATCGATGGGAGGGTACGTCGGCGATCGCCCGTCAGGTCGAGGTGTCCCGGCCGTCCAGTGATCCACTGGCAGGAGGACTGGTTCGACGTTGAGTGGAACGGGTTGTTGCCGGACGTGCGCGTGCCGGACACGTTCGGCCGATTGGCAGTCTGTTATTGACCTTGTCCGCGCCGTCCGCCATCCCTTCGCTGTTGGCCCCTTAGTCGGAGGCAAATCGGTTGCCCCGCATCGGATCCGGCACTAGCGTCGACCAGGAACCCCGACCCAGAGGATCGACCATGACCGCTCCGCTGCACTGCGGGTACCACTGCCTGCTGGTCCCGGCAGAGGCCGGCCGCCTACGTGCGACGGCCGACGTACCGCGGACCTGGTCGCGCGCGCGTCCGGAGCGGCTGGCGGCGATCCTGCGGGCCCGCCTGCGGCGACCGGGCTACCCCCGGCTCAACCCACCGTGGCTGCGCTCCTCCCGCAAGGCCGTTACCGGCCGGTCGGCGTGGGCGGCCAGCCGGCCGAGCGGGGGCCTTCGTCGGTTCGGGACCCGCGGCCTCTGACACCGCGGCCCCGCGGCGCGCCGCGATGGGCAGAACGCTGGCGCCGGTGGGGTACGCCCCGCTCGGCCGACCTGGCTGGGCGCGGTGGCCGGGGTCTTCGATCTGCCGGTGGCGGGACTGGTTTGTCCGGCATTGTTGGCTGATCAGAGGGCCGGCCGCTGCTGTGACAGGGGGCGTTACTGCTCGGTGGAGTCCTTGACGGGCCGTCCGCTGGAGTCAAGGAGTCCTCGTGGGGTGCCTTGATTTGAGCCCGTACCGCTCATCCGAGCTGGAACTGCTGGACGAGCGCCGGATCGGCAAGGGGCGTCGCGTACCTGCGATGCCGGGTGGCTAGTCCAGCCCGGTGAACGGGGCGCTGCCGTAGACCTCGTAGTGGCGCACCGTTAGGTCCCGGTCGACCAGCAATGCCTCGTCCCGCGGGTAGAACACGGCCTGCTCGGGCTCGTCCCCGGCGAAGGCCCGGATGCTGTCCCAGCTCTCCCATGCGGTGACCATGGTGAACTCGGTACGCCCGTCGGGCAGTTCCCGGCGGAGCATCAGGACACCCCGGTTGCCCGGCGTGCCGGTGTACCCGGGCAGCGCCATCTCGTCCATGTACGCCGCGTAGGCGTCGGCGTCGGCCGTCCGAGTCCACCCCGTCCACGTGCGTACCACCATCGCAGCCTCCATTTGACCCGCACGACCCGCTCTCTGTGGCCCGGGCAGCCTACCGGGCGCCTCGATCGCCAGGGCACGTTCACTGGACCTAGTGGTCCGGCATCGGGCCGCAAGTGGTTTGCCGTTCGCCCAGTAGGGCCCTGACAGATCGGTCTCGGACGTTGGTCAAACGTCCGGCTAGACGATCTTCGTGACATACGGTCAGCAGTGTCTGTGATCGGGGACGCACGGCATTCGGCGACCGTTCGACTCGGGGACATCCTGGTGGGATCCACCTTGCGACCCCATCGATCGGCGGCAGCCTGAGAGGCTGCCCTGGCCGCCGTCAGCGGCCCGCCGGCACGGCGTCATCCACACGCTGACCAAGTTTCGGGGTCGCCTGCTACGCCGCGCCTGGCGGTCGACTACTTGTAGCGGTGGCTCTTCTCGGCGTGCCCGGCTGGCCGCGCGCAGCTCTTGTTCCCCATGTTGCGGTGTCCGCAAAGAATGGTCGACTCGCCCCCGGCGATGGCCGCAGGCGCGGTGTCAACGGCGGCCCGTTGCGCACTCGGCGCCCGTTTCCTGGCTGTGGGCTTCGCGGTAGCGGCGGGCGCAGTGGTCGTGGCCGCCACGGCCTCGGTCGCAACCGATGTCGTCGAGGCAAGCGCGGCCTCGGGCAAGGGCGTGATCTCGGACGTGGCTGCGTGCACCGCAGCGCTCTGCCGCTGGGCCGACGCCTGTGCCTCCAGCGCTGCGTAGCGGGCTTCCCGTAGGGCCTTCAAGGCGTCGACCTTGCTCATCCGGGCAGCCTATCCGTGGCGAGCGGAAACTGCCCACACACTGGCGGTCAGGCGGATCGACCCGTCATTCTCGGGCGACGCCGCGCGACACCGGCGGACCGTCACGACCACAGGAGCGACATGACACACATCATCCGGTACGTCGACAGCGCTGACCGGCCCGCAATCGGGATCACCAGCGACGATCGCAGCGTTCACCCGCTGGCCGTGTCGAGTCTGGCCGACCTGCTCGCCCTGCCACTGGCCGACATCCGTGTCGCGGTGGAGCGGGCCGCGGGCGCTGCGCCGATTCCGGGCGCCGAGCCACGGCTGCTGCCACCGGTGGACGGCCTGACCGAGGTCTGGGCCGGCGGGGTGACCTACGAGCGGTCCCGGGAGGCACGGATAGAAGAGAGCGGCGACGGGGATGTGTACGCGCGGGTGTACGACGCGGTACGTCCGGAACTGTTCTTCAAGTCGGTGGCATGGCGGGTGGTGGGCAACGGTGACCCGGTCGGCGTACGGGCGGACTCGCCGTCGAACACGCCCGAACCGGAACTGGCCCTGGTGCTCAACGGGGGCGGCGAGATCGTCGGGCTGACCGTGTGCAACGACGTGTCGTCCCGGACGATCGAGGGGGAGAACCCGCTCTACCTGCCACAGGCGAAGATCTACGCCAGGTCCTGCTCGCTCGGGCCCGGCATCCGGCCAATCTGGGAGGTCGCTGACCCGGCGGACCTGGCAATCTCCTGCACCATCAGCCGCGCCGGGGAACTGGTCTGGTCGGCGGCCACCAGTACGGCCCGGCTGCACCGCCGCTTCGACGACTTGATCGAGCACCTGTTCCGGGCGATGACCTTCCCCCACGGCGTGATCCTGTCCACCGGCACCGGTATCGTGCCCGACCTGGACCTGTCGCTGGCCGAAGGAGACGTCGTGCGCATAGAGATCGGGGGCGTCGGCGTGCTGAGCAACCCGGTGACCCGAGTGCCGGCATGAGCGGTACACACCCAGGGGTACGACCCACGCACCGGCGCTGCCGTCGGGCCGCCGATCGCCGACTCGGACACCGCGACAATCGAGGCCGATGCGGTCGGGGACGAACGCCGCAAGGTCACGCACCGGACCTGGCGGAAGGGGGCCTCCTGCCCACGACCCGGTCCGGCCTCCGGCGGCCAGGGCTACTCGCCCCACGTTGAGATTCGTCCGGCTGGCGCTCCACCTGGACCGGCTGAGCGCGGCCCGGTCGGGGGCAAGCCTGCGCGACGGGAAGCCACGGCCAGGCGAGCAGGCAGTGTCGAGCCCACAGTACGGACGGCCAGTTCCGGTGCAACGGCACACGGTGTCACAGTCAACGAATGAGTCAGAACCGAGCCGTCCGTGTTCTGGCCCGCATCAACCTTGTCGCCGCCTACGTCGTGACAGTAGGTGCCGGGATCGGATCCACTGCCATCGGCATCAAATACCTGAAGCGCGATGACGTGACGTTCGGACTCGTCGGCGTACTGGTAGGTGTGGCGGCCATCGTTGTGGGACTCGCGGCTCCTGTCGTGCGGGCGCGCCGCGTCAGGCGGACGGCCAGCGACGGAAGCCTTGACGCCCAGGCGACTCCGCGGCCGTGAGACGCCGGTAAAGCATCCTGGGAGAATCCCGGGAGACGATCTTGCAGAGCTCCCCCAAGAGCGGCGCTGCGTACCACGGCCGACAGGCGCCGCCAGCAGGCGAGACGCACGATTGCCAAGGTCGCCGAGCGAAGTCGACCGTGCTGTGATCGCAGGCTCAATTCCTGTCGTCCCGACAATGGAAGGTTCCCGCAGGTCACAGAGTTGGCCGGGTCGGCTACCGCAGAGTCGGACGGGTCATCGCATCCAGCCGCGCCAGCCAGCGGTCGGCCAGCTGCTCGCAGAAGTCCCGTCCTACAGCCGCCGCCCGGTAGCCGACGAGCAAGGTCGCACCGCCGATCTGGTCGGGCCACACCTCGGTCACCAGCTCGCTCGGTACGCCCGGGTAGGGCGGTCGGAAGTACCCCGCCGGCAGCCCGTCGAGAGCCATCGTGCAGTCCGGGTTGTCCTGGAGCAGGAACATGGTCTGGAACAGTGGCTGGCGCCGGCCGCCGAGTGCCCCGGCGAGTTGGGCACACTCGTGGATCGACACGTCCTGGGCAGAGAACGCCGCGGCCACAGCGGCGGAGGTACGGGCAATGGCGGCCGCCGATGCCAGCTCCGGCCCGACAGCTGGACGCAGGCACAGGATGTCGATGAGGCAGCTCACGCTGGCGTACAGAACTTCCTGGCTGCGCCGGTTGAACGACGTACCGATGCCGAAATCGACCTGGCCGGTCAGCTCGGCGAGAGACTGTGCGTAGGCGGTCAGGTACACCACAAAGGGGCTCACCTGGGTGCGCGCCGCGACCGCCTCGACACCGGCCCGTAGCGCCGGGTCGATCGGTCGGCACAGCCGCCCGACCGCCGGGGCGGCCTCGGCCCCGACGACCGGGGGAAAGGCCAGATCGGGTACCCCGGTCAGCGTTCGGCGAAGCAGATCGCGCTGCCAGCCCAGGTCGACGTGGCCGAGGTGGGCATCCCGGGCTGCTGCGATACCCGCCAGGGTGACTGTGGGCGGCTCGGGCTCGCGCCCCTGGCGCGCTGCCTCGTACGCGGCCGCCAGGTCGGCGGCGACCGCCGGTCCCGAGCCCCCGTCCACGGCAACGTGGTGCGCGGCCACCCCGATCAAGGTCACCGGCGTATCCCGTACGGCCACGAACACCGGGCGCCATACCTGCCCGCGATCTGGCGCGAACGGGCGCGCGCAGTCGCGGGCGAGCTGATCCACCGCGTCGGACTCGGTGCGTACCAGGCTCTCCAGCATTGCGGGGGGCGGCACATCGAGCGGCGTCGCGGTACCGCCGCCGGCCAGGTCGTACCGGGCGCGCAGGGCGGGGTGCCGGTGGTGCAGGGCGGCGAACGCTGTACGCAGTGCTGCCCGGTCCGGTCGGCCGGCCACCCGCCAGGCGAAGACACAGTTCAGGTCGCGCTTGTCCGGATCGACCAGGTACTCGGTGATCATCAGCGCCTGCAACGACGACAGCGGGGCGGGCGCCCACGGGTCGTCCGCGGTATCCGGCGCGGCTGGCGGCACGGCCGGCGAGTCACGCAGCCAGCCGGCCAGCCCGCCGACCGTCGGCGTGCGGAACAGCTGGGACAACGGTACCGGCCGGCCCTGCCGCTCGCCGAGCCGCGCCGCGATGCGCCCCAGGTCCAGCGAGGACGCCCCGAGTGCGGACAGCGACTCGTGGTCCGGTACTGCGGTCGGCGGCAGCCGCAGGATGGCCGCGACCACCTCGCGTACCGCCAGGGTCACCTCATCCGTGTCACCGACCGGCTCGACGGTGACCGCGCGTGCCGGTGGGTCACCGGCCATCCGCAGCAGCGCCGCCCCGTCCAGCTTGCCATTGGGATGCAGGGGAAGCGCGTCCACGGCGACCAGCCGGTCGGGGATCTGGTACGCGGCCACGCGCTCGCGCATCATGTCCCGCAGCCCCGCGCCGTCGGGTACCGAGTCGGGTGTCTGGGGGTCGGGTGTCTGGGGAATGTAGAAGCCGAGCATGCCGACGCAGGCGCCACCCTCGTCCATCCGCGGCAGTACCACGGCGGTACGCACCCCGGGCAGTCCGGCGATCACCGCCTCGACCTCATGCGGCTCGATCCGGTAGCCGCGGATCTTCACCTGCCGGTCCGCCCGCCCCCGGAAGTGCACCACCCCGTCACTGTCACGCAAGCCCAGGTCGCCGGTCCGGTAGATACGCACCGGTTGACCGTCGAGCGGGACCGTGACGAACTTCTGCGCGGTCAACTCCGGCTCGCCCACGTACTCGCGGGCCAGGCCGGGGCCGGACACGCAGATCTCACCGAGTTCGTCGGGCCCGCAGAGCCGTACGCCGTCGAGGATGTGTACGCCGGTCTGCGCCGCGTCGGTACCGATCGGGATGCCGTCCGGGTTGTCGCAGTCCGCCGGCGTGATGATCCGGCTCGTGGCGTACACCGTCGCCTCAACGGGGCCGTACGCGTTCACGAGTGTGATGCCCGGATGGGCGGCGAGGAAGTTGCGGCAGTGCAGTGCGGACAGGCGCTCGCCGCCGGTGACCACCCGGCGCAGCCCGGTGAAGCTGGACAGGTCCTCGTCCACCAGCATGTTGAACAGTGACGTGGTGGCGAAGGTGGCGGTCACCCCGTCTACCGCGATGAGTTCGCGCAGCAGATCACCGGAGATGTACTGGTCGTCGACGAGGACGACGGTGGTGCCCTGGATGAGCGAGCCCCAGATCTCGAGGCTGAACAGGTCCCACGGCAGCGCCGCGGCGTTGGGGATCACGGTGCCCGGTACCAGGTCGAAGAAGCCGCGGTCTGCGGCGAGCCGGATGACTCCACTGTGCGGGGACACCGCGCCCTTGGGGCGGCCGGTGGTACCGGAGGTGAAGAACACTGTGCAGGCGTCGCTGCCGTGGCCGGCGGTCGCGGGGTACCGCAGTGGTGCCTGGGTGGCCAGGTCGGCCGGGGGCTGCCAGACGGGAACCGGCAGCCCGGGCAGCGCCGCCGGCTCGTCGGACACGATCAGCCCGGCACCCAACTGTTCGATCTCGTCGCGGATGCGCTCCACCGGCCAATCGGGGTCCATCAGGGCGTACGCCGCGCCCAGTTTGAGGACGCCGAGGGCGAGCGCGATCAGTGGTACCGACCGGCGCTGCCGGATGGGTACGTAGTCGCCCGCGCGTACGCCGGCCGCGTACAGCGCACCTGCGCACGCATCGGCGAACAGGTCCAGTTCCCGGTAGCTGACCGGGGTGTGCCGGTGGATCAGCGCGACGGCGTCGGGCTGGCGCGCGACGGTGGCGGCGACGAGCGCGGGTACGGTACGGCCCTGCCACGGGTCAGCCGGCTCCGGCCGGCGGTGGGACTGAGTACCCGGCTCCAGGCGAATGGTGTCCACAGCAGCTCCAAGACGTGACAGGGCGAGAGTTCAGAGGGAACGGAACGCGAGTACGACGTTGTGGCCACCAAAGCCGCACGAGTTGCTCAGTGCGACGATCGGGCCGGCAGGCAGTACGCGGCAGGTATCGAGTACGACGTCCAGCCCGATCCGCGGATCGAGCCGGGTGACGCCAATGGTCGGGGGCGCCACCCGGTCGCGTACGGCCAGTACGGTGACGGCCGCCTCGACCGCGCCGGCCGCCCCCATCAGGTGGCCGGTCATCGACTTGGTCGCCGAGACGCAGTAGCCGCCGGTGCCGAGTACCGACCGCAGCGCCCGGCTCTCCGCCAGGTCGCCCTGCGGCGTCGAGGTGGCATGGGCGTTGACGTGGACGACATCGGTCGGGCAGAGGCCGCCGTCGTCGAGCGCCCGGCGCAGTGCCCGGCCCATTCCGATGCCGTCGGCCGGTGGGGAGGCGATGTGGTGGGCGTCGCCGGTGATCCCGGCTGCCACCAGTTCGACGTAGCCGGTGACGCCGCGCCGGGCCGCGTGCTCGATCGACTCGAGGATGAGGATGCCCGCACCCTCACCCATCACGAAGCCGTCGCGGTCGACGTCGTACGGGCGGCTGGCGTGTGCCGGATCGTCGTTGCGGCGCGACATCGCCTGCATGTTCGCGAAGGCGCTGAGGGTGAACGGGTGGATGATCGCCTCGGTACCGCCGGCCACCACCACATCGGCGCGGCCGAGCCGGATCATGTCCAGTGCCTGGGCGATCGCCTCGGCCCCGGTCGCACAGGCGCTGGTCGGCGCGTGCACGCCGGCCCGGGCGTTGAGCTCGATGCTCACCTGCCCGGCCGCCCCGTTCGGCATCATCATCGGTACCGTGTGCGGCGACACGTGCCGGCCACCGCGCGACAGCATCGCCTCGTGGTTGTCGAGCATCGCCGAGATCCCGCCCATGCCGCAGCCGACAACGACGCCGACCCGGTCCGGATCGACGCCACCGGGCTCCCCGGCCGGTCCCACGAACCCCGCGTCGGCCCACGCTTCGCGGGCGGCCAGCAGGCCGAACTGGGTGGAGCGGTCCAGCCGGCGGGCTTCGACGCGGCCGAACAGCGGCCCCGGCTCCACTGCGGCGCGCGCGGCGATGCGTACCGGCAGTCCGGCCGCCCACTCCTCGGTCAGCGGCGCGATCGCGCACTCCGCGTTGAGCATCGCCGCCCAGGTGGCTTTGCTGTCCCCGCCCAGGGGGGTGACCGCGCCGAGCCCGGTGACGACGACTCGCTGTACCTGTCCAGACATGGCCCTACCGCCGTCAGCGTCCGGGGTTCCAGCTACGCCCGTACCGACCGGAGAACAGTTCCACGTCGCTGACCTGCGGCTCGTGGGCGTCTCCGGCGGCCACCGCGGCGACGATCAGGTCGACGATGTCCCCGGCGGTCTGCAGGTTCATCGCCCGCTCCGGGGTGATGGCATCGAGACCGAAGAGGTCCTCCAGCGCGAACGCCAGCTCGACCAGGGCGAGGGAGTGGTAGGCGAGCTGGAGTACCAGGTTGTCGCTGGATCGCACGGTCGCCACCGGATGCGGTGAGATCAGGGCGACCAGGTGGCGTACGAGCGCGGGGACGTCGTCGGTGGGTAGCACTGCGTCAATCTCGGTCAGATCGATGTCGGTCATCGGTTGCCTTTCGGTGTCGCCGGCCGTGCCTTGCGGGTGGCCGTGTCGGAGTCGGTGCCGGGCTTCAGGTGGACGGGCTTGACGTGGACGGAGGGCGGGTGGACGGAGTGGTGGACGAGGCGCCTCAGTGCGCGCCCGCGCCGGTCATCTGGGCGCGCTCGTCGGGCGTGAACGGACAGCCGCCTGCCTCCACCGGCCCGGCCACCGTGGCGGGTTCCGATGCGAGTACCGGGGCGACGATTGCCACCGCGCCGGCCGTCGGGCGGGGTGCCACCGGCACGGCCAGCGGGCGGGCGGCGCCGCGTAGCGTGCCCGCGATGAACTCCTGCCACATCACCCGGCGGCGCGGTTTGCCGCTGGAGGTGACGGCGAGAGCACCTCTCGGTACGCCGATCGCCAGCAGTTGCGCGCCGTCCAGGGCTGCGTCGAGTAGCTCGAACGCGAGCTGTGACCAGCCCGGCTGCTCGTTTTCGAACACCACAGCGGCGGTCGGCTCGCCGTCGCGGACACCCAGCAGTACGGCCGCTCGACGCTCGGGTACACCTCGCTCGACGAGCTCGACCTCCAGGCTCTCGGCGAAGACCATCTTCCCGCGTACCTTCAGCCCGTCGCCGAGGCGGCCGATGACGAACAGCTCGCCGCCGTCCAGGAAGCCGGCGTCGCCGGAGTGCAGGGTGGCTTCCCCGAGCCGGGTACCCGACGCGGTACCGGTGGGGCCGACGTACTCGGTGGCGACACAGGGCCCGGTCACCACGATCTCGCCCACCGTACCGTCGGGGAGTTCGGTGCCGGTGTCGTCGGTGATCCGGACACCCATCCCGAACATCGGCCGGCCACACCCGACGACCTCGGCGGCCGGCCCCGTACCCCGGCTGTCGGAGTTGGTCGGTGCGGCGGTGCTGGTTGGTGCGGCGGTGCTGGTCGGTGCGGCGGTACGCCAGCCGGTGGCCAGCGGCAGCCCGGTGACGCAGAGGGTGGCCTCGGCACCTCCGTACGCCGGCAGCAGGGCCCGGTAGTCGAAGCCGTACGGGGCGAGCAGGTCGCTGAAGGCCCGCAGTACCCGGGGATCGATCCGCTCGGCACCGACGATCAGCGAGCGCAGGGCGTCGAAGCGCAGTCCCGCGAGCTGCTCCGGGCGTACCCGCCGCAGGATGTAGGCCAGCCCGAAGTTCGGCATCGCGGTCAGCTGTATCTGGTGCTCGCTCAGGCAGGTCAGGTACCGCAGCGGCGAGCGGATGAAGTCGTCGGGCTGCATGAGGTGTGTGTCGCAGCCGGTCACCACCATGTTCAGCAGGCACCCGGTGAGTCCCATGTCGTGGTGTACCGGCAGCCAGGAGGCGCCCGGGTGCTCCGCTTCCCACGCCAGCCACCGGCGCATCCCGTTGATGTTGGCGGACAACGCTTCCGCGGAGATGCGTACCCCACGGGCGTACCCGCTGGAGCCCGAGGTGAACTGGAGCAGGGCGGTACCGGTCGGGTCACGCGGCTCGTCATCGGCGGGTACCCCGTCGATCAGGTCGTCGAAGAGCACCGCCTCACCACCGACCGCGGACAACGGCCCGGCCACGTAGTCGATCGACTCCGCGTCGCAGACGACCAGTCGGGGCCGCGCCACGTCGAGCAGATGGCCGACGTGGCGCGCGTAGCTGTCCGCGCGCTGCAGGGCGAACGGCGGAGCGATCGAGCACGGCGTCGCCCCGGTGTTGAGGGCGCCGAACATCGTGGACACGAAGCCCGGACTGGACCGCTGGACGAGGGCGACCACGTCGCCGGCGCCGAGCCCCCGGTGCCGGATCGCCGTCGCCGTCCGCCGGGTCAGTTCGGCCAGGCGCTGATAGGACCAGTAGTCCCAGTCGCCTCCGGCGGCGGCGAAATGCAGCCCCCGCTCGGCGGATGCCTCCTGCATCCAGCGCACCAGACTGCGATCGGCCATCGCTTGTCCCTCCTGCGTTGCGTCGATGAGTACCGGCCGGGGTGGGCGCTGTCGCGTCCGGTACTCCCCGGTCCCGGCTGACCTGCCGGTTGACCGCGTTGACGCGGGCCACGGGCGACCTGGATGTGGTGCCCACGCAGCGATCCTGGCCACCGGCCCCGGTGCGCGGAAGGCAACTGGGCGGCAACTGCCCAAGTTGCCGCGGCACAGCCGGCGCCCGGCCAAGTTGCCGCCCACGTTGCCTGGTCGGGCTCTCCGGCGCCGACCAACCTGGTGACCGAATACCTATGTGGACCATGAGAAAGGTCAGTGACCGGCCATGCCCGCACTCGTTTCGCACCTCGCGCCGGGGCCGCATCCGCTCACCACGGCCCAGCTCGGTGTCTGGTATGCCCAGCAGTCCGATCCCAACTCCGCCACGTACAACCTCGCCCAGTACGTGGAGGTTCGCGGCCCGGTCGACGCGGACCTGTTGGAGGCGGCCATCCATGCCGCCGAGCGCGAGTGCGGCTCGTTCGACGTCCGCTTCACAGTCGCCGAGGGCGGCGTCCGCCAGCAGCTCGTGGAGCCCCGTGGCCGACGCCTGCGCCGCGTCGATACCCGCGCCGAGGCTGACCCGCGCGCCGCCGCGCTGGCCTGGATGGAGCGCGACCGCGGCCGCCCG
Source organism: uncultured Actinomycetota bacterium (assembly GCA_963850915.1). Lineage (GTDB taxonomy): Bacteria > Actinomycetota > Actinomycetes > Mycobacteriales > Micromonosporaceae > CAVTWH01. The sequence goes on along the minus strand of CAWKND010000007.1, from coordinate 153,459 downwards.
GTCGACCTGGACCGGGACGAGTTGTCCCTGGACGCGCTCATCACCGCCGGTACCGACCTCTACTACTGGTACAACCGCTGCCATCATCTGATCGCCGACGGGTACTCGGGCGCCATGCTGACCCGGCGGGTGGTGGAGATCTACGCCGCGCTACGGGAGGGCCGGGCGGACACCGACCCGTCGGCGCCTCTCGGGCACCTCGCTGGGATGCTGCGCTCAGAGGCGGAGTACCGGACCAGCGAGCGGTACCGCGCCGATCACGACTTCTGGATGTCACGCTTCGCCGAGCTGCCGGACCCGGTGACGCTCGCCCGCCGCGCGCCGTCCGGTATGCCCGGCGACTACCTGCGCCACAGTGGCCAGCTGTCCGCAGTGGACGTGGACCGGCTGCGCGGAGCCGCCCGGGGGTACCGCACGACGTGGACCGCACTCGTGGTGACCGCCGCCGTGGCGTACCTGCACCGGATGACCGGCGCCGAGGACGTCACCGTCGGGATCCCGGTCAGCGCCCGGCATCCGGGCAGCGCCACCGTACCCGCGATGGCCGCCAACGAGTTGCCGCTGCGGGTGGCGGTACGCCCGGACACCACCGTGGCGCAGCTGGTCCGCCGGGTCACCGACGAACTCAGCGCGCTCCTGCGCCACCAGTCGTACCCCTACGACGAACTGCGCCGGGACCTGCGCCTCATCGGCGACAACCGGCACCTGTTCGGCATGGTCGTCAACATTCTCGGTGCCGGTGAAGGGCTCGACTTCGCCGGTCTGCCGGCGCGCATCGAGGGCCTGTCCAACGGTCCGATCCGGGATCTCGCGGTCACCGTCTACAAGGAGACGGCCGGCCGGGACACCCGGGTGGACGTGGACGCCAACGCCGCGTGCTACGTCGATGACGAGCTGGCCGCCCACCACGAGCGGTTCCTACGCGTCCTGCGGGCACTCGGGGAGGCGGTACCGGAGACCCCGGTCGCCGTACTCGACCTGCTGGCGCCAGGCGAATCCCGGGCGCTGCTGTACGGGGCCTCACCTGCGGCCCGGGCCGGCAGTACGCAGCGCGCCGGCGGCGTCGGCGACCGGTTCGCCGAGGTCGCGGCCGCCAATCCCGCCGCCACCGCACTGGTCGCCGACACAGGTACGGTCAGCTACGCCCGGCTGCGCACCGACGCGGACGCGCTCGCCCACCGGCTGCGCGCGGCCGGGGTCGCACCAGGGGACCGGGTCGCGCTCGCGGTACGGCGCTCGCCTGAGCTGATCGTGGCGATGCTCGCCGTGCTCCGCGCCGGTGCCGCATACGTGCCGCTGGACGAGCGCGCACCGGTCGCCCGGCTGGCCGCGATCCTGGACGAGGTCGACCCGACCGTGGTGCTCACCGATCGGGAGCTGCACCTGGACCGGCCGGTACTCCGGCTGGACATCACCCCGCCGCCAGCCACCACGCCGCCGGTACCGCTGCCGGCCACCCCGCCTGCCGGGCTCGCGTACATCATGTACACGTCGGGCTCGACAGGTACCCCGAAAGGGGTGGCCGTCACCCATGCCAACATCCTCGACCTGGCCGACGACAGCGCCTACGAGGGGTACGGCCGACACCGGGTCCTGCACCACTCGCCGCAGGCGTTCGACGCGTCCACCTTCGAGATCTGGGTACCGCTGCTGCGCGGCGGGGCCGTCGTCCTGGCCCCACCCGGCGAACTCGACGTGGCACTGCTGCGCCGGGTGTTGGTCGCCCACCGGGTCTCCGCACTGTGGCTGACCGCGGGCCTGTTCCAGCTGGTCGCCGAGGAGGATCCGGCGTGCTTCGCCGGGGCTCGCGAGGTGTGGACCGGCGGGGACGTGGTACCGGCGGCGAGCGTACGCCGGGTGGTGCACGCTGTCCCCGGCATCACCGTTGTCGACGGGTACGGGCCGACCGAGACCACCACGTTCGCCACCCGGCACCCGATGCGGGAGACCGTCGACGACCCGGTACCGATCGGGCAGCCCCTCGACGGGATGCGCTGCTACGTCCTGGACTCAGGCCTGCAGCCGGTACCGGTCGGCGCAGTCGGGGAGCTGTACCTGGCCGGCGACGGGCTGGCCCGGGGGTACTTCGGGCGGGCCGGGCTGACCGCCGAGCGCTTCGTCGCCGACCCGTACGGCCCCGCCGGTAGCCGCATGTACCGCAGCGGCGACCTGGTGCGCTGCGGCGCCGACGGCCGGCTGCTGTTCGTCGGCCGCCGCGACCACCAGGTGAAGATCCGTGGGTTCCGGGTGGAGCTGGGCGAGATCGAGTCGGCACTGACCCGGTACCCGGGCGTCGCCCAGGCCGTGGTGGTGGCCCGCGAGGACGCCACCGGCCGCAAGCGGCTGGTCGGGTACGTGTGCCCGACCGCTGTTCCTCGGGAGCGGTCCGAACACGATCGGGCAGCGCCACTCGATCCGGTGGGACTGCTCGATCCCGTCGTACTGCGCGGATACCTCGCCGAGTCGCTGCCCGACTACCTGGTCCCGACCACGCTGATCCTGCTGGACAGCTTGCCGGTGACCGCGAACGGCAAGGTGGACCGGGCGGCCCTACCCGCGCCGGACCTGTCCGCCGGCGCCGGCGGCGCCCCCGGTACGCCGCGCGAGGAGCTTCTGTGCGGGCTGTTCGCCCAGGTTCTCGGGGTTGCCGAGGTCGGCGTCGGGGACAGTTTCTTCGATCTCGGCGGCGACTCGATCTGCGTACTGCAGCTCGCCGCCCGGGCTCACCGCGCCGGGCTGGCATTCGAGGCGTCCGACGTGTTCCGCGCCCCGACGGTCCGCGCGCTGGCCGCCGTCGCGATCGACGTCGAGCCGGTCGGGCCATCGGTCGCCGACGACACCCCGCTGGTCACGCTCGACCTGGACGAACTCTCCGAACTTGAGGCCCAGTGGGAGACAACGCTGTGAAGACCACCGCCCTGGAATCGGTCCTGCCCCTCACCCCGTTGCAGTCCGGGCTGTTGTTCCACGCCGTGTACGACGAGACCGGCGTGGACGTGTACAACACCCAGACCGCCTGCGACATCAGCGGCCCGCTGGACGAGGTCGCGCTGCGCGAGGCCTGCCGGCGGCTGCTGCTACGCCACGAGTGCCTGCGAGCCGGCTTCGTACAGCGACGCAACGGGACGACCGTGCAGGCGATCGCCCGGTCCACGCCACTGCCGTGGGTCGACACCGACCTCACCGACCTGCCCGAGGACCAACGGGAAGCCGCTCTGCACCGGATACTCGCCGAGGACAAGGTGCGCCGGTTCGACCTGGCGGTACCGCCACTGGTGCGGTTCACCGCCGTCCGGATGGCCGAGCAGCGCACCGTACTCGTCTTCACCCACCACCACATCCTGCTCGACGGCTGGTCGATGCCACTGGTCTTCGGTGACCTGTTCACGCTGTACGCCCTGCTCCGCGACCCGGCCACCGCACCCGCCGCCGACCGCGCGTTGCCGCCGACCGTACCCCTGCGGACCTTCCTGTCCTGGCTGGACAAGAAGGACCGGGCGGCGTCGACGCAGGCGTGGCGGCAAGCCCTGCACGGGCTGGACGGCCCGACCCTGGTGGCGCCCGGCGTTGACGCGGCCGCCACCGCCGTGCTGCCCGGGCGGGTGACCCTCCTACTCGACCAGGCCCGCACCGCCGCCCTCACCGACCGGGCGCGCGGCCTCGGCCTGACCCTCAACACGTTGGTACAAACGGCTTGGGCGCTGCTCGTGCACGGCCTCACCGGCCGTGACGACGTGGTGTTCGGCGCGACTGTGGCCGCGCGACCGGCCGCGGTGGAGGGCGTCGAGCGCATCGTCGGCCTGCTGATGAACACAGTCCCGGTGCGGGTACGGCTGGACGCCGCCGAGCCGCTCGACGCGCTGCTGACCCGGGTACAGCGGGAGCAGTCCGCCCTGATCGACCACCACTACACCGGGCTGGCGGAGCTGAACCGGCTCGCCGGCGTACCGGAGCTCTTCGACACGTCGATCGTCGTGGAGACCGCACCGGTTGACCGGGGTGCCCTGCATGCCCTGCTCCCCGACCTGCGGATATCGGGGATCGACGACAGTGACATGCCGGAGGGTACCCACTACCCGCTGAGCCTGGCCGCCTTCCCCGGCGAACAGCTGCGGCTGGAACTGAACCACCGCCTGGACGCGTTCACCGCCCGGCAGGCGGAGCGGATCGCGGCCCGGCTGGACCATCTGCTCGACACCGTTGTCGTGGCCGCGGACCTGCCGGTTGGGCAGCTGCCGCTGGTACCGCCGGACGAGGTCGGGGCGCTCGCGGCCGGGCTCGGGGACCACACGATGGAGGTACCCCCGGGCTTCGTCCACCAGCACTTCGAGGAGCGTGCCCGGTCCACGCCGGATGCCACCGCGGTGGTCTGCGGCGACGAGCAGCTCAGTTACGCACAGCTGAACACCCGCGCCAACCGGTTGGCGTACCGGCTCATCGGCCACGGCGCCGGGCCGGACACGTGCGTCGCGCTGGCCGTACCCCGCAGTGTCGGCGCGGTCGTGGCGATCCTGGGCATCCTGAAATCCGGCGCCACCTACGTACCGGTGGACCCCACCCAGCCCCCCGGCCGTATCGCCGCGATGCTCGACGACCTGCGCCCACGGCTGGTACTGACCGGCGGCGACGCCCTCCCCGGCAGCCCCCCTGACGTACCCGTCCTGCCGCTCGGGGCGGTGGACGCAGACGACCCGGTGGACAGCGCGGGTACCGCCACCGATCCCACCGACGCCGACCGGTGCGCACCACTGCTCCCCGCCCACCTGGCCTACGTCATCCACACCTCCGGCTCCACCGGCCGCCCCAAGGGCGTGGCGGTGGAGCACCGGGCGCTGGCGAACATGTATGCCAGCCACCACCGGCATTTCTTCTCCCACGAGGCCGGTCGCCACCCGGCGGACACCCACGCGCCGGACACCCAGCTGGCGGCCACTCACCGGTCCGAGACATCGGCGACCGGGGCGCGGCGGATGCGGGTCGCGCTCACCAACGCGCTGGTGTTCGACGCGTCCTGGTCGCAGCTGCTCTGGATGGTCGCCGGGCACGAACTGCATATCGTCGACGAGCAGACCCGACACGACGCGTACGCCGTCGTCGACTACGTCGCCACCCACGGGGTGGACGTACTCGACACCACCCCCGGCTTCGCCGCGCAGCTACTGACCGCCGGGCTGCTGGGCGCCGGCGGGCACGGACCGGCTGTACTGGCCCTGGGCGGCGAGGCGATCAGCGAGGCGATGTGGGCCCAGCTGCGGGCGCTGCCCGGGCTGAGCACGTACAACCTGTACGGGCCCAGCGAGTGCACGATCGACGCGATGTCCTGCCGGGTCGGCGAGCACGCCCGGCCCACCATCGGCGTACCCGCCGGCAACATGCGCGCGTACGTCCTCGACGACTGGCTGCGCCCCGTCGGTACCGGCACGGTCGGCGAGCTGTACCTGGCCGGTGCGGGACTGGCCCGCGGGTACGTGCACCGGGCGGCACTGACCGCCAGCCGCTTCGTCGCCGACCCGTACGGCCCGCCCGGCGACCGGATGTACCGCACCGGCGACCTGGTGCGCTGGTCGGACTCGGCGGAGCTGGAGTTCCTCGGGCGTAGCGACCACCAGGTGAAGGTGCGCGGCCACCGGATCGAACTGGGCGAGATCGAGACCGTACTCGGCGGCTGCCCCGGCGTCGGTCAGGTCGCCGTACTCGCCCGCGAGGACACCCCGGGGGTACAGCGCCTGGTCGCCTACGTCGTCCCCGACCGGGTGGACCAGGCCGGTGTGGACGGCGACACGCTGCGCCGGCACTGTGCCACCATGCTGCCCGAGTACATGGTGCCGGCCGCGTTCGTACTGCTGGAATCGTTGCCGCTGACCGGAAACAGCAAACTGGACCGGGCCGCACTACCCGCCCCCACCCTGGGCGCAGGCGCCGGGCGGGCACCCGCCGACGAGACCGAGCGGCTGCTGTGCGCGGTCATTGCCGAGGTACTCGGTGTCGAACAGGTCGGCGTCGAGGACAGCTTCTTCGAGCTGGGCGGCGACTCGATCACGTCGATCCAGGTGGTCGCCCGAGCCCGCCGCGAAGGCATCCCCCTCAGCCCGCGCGACATCTTCGCCCACCGCACCGTCGCCGCCATCCGGGCACAGCTTCCGGCGGGGGCACCGGACCCGGAACCGGCCGCACCGCTCGGTACCGATCCCCGCAGCACCGCACCGCTGGTCGTCGCGTCATCCGCCGAGCGGGCGGCACTGGCTACGGGCTGGCCGGCCGGGGCCATGGTCGAGGAGCTGCTACCGCTCACCGCACTCCAGCACGGAATGCTGTTCCACGCCCTGTACGAGCAGGACGGCATCGATGTCTACAACGTCCAGACCCCGCTGCGCATCGACGGTGCCCTCGACCCGACACGGCTACGGGAAGCCTGCACCCGCCTGGTACACCGGCACGCCGTGCTGCGTACCGGGTACGGGCAGCTCGCCAGCGGCACGACGGTGGCCGCGGTGGCCGGTACCGTCCCCGTACCGTTCACCGAGGTCGACCTCACCGGCGCCGAGCCGACCCGGCTGCCCGCCCTGCTCGCCGCGGACCGGGAACTGCGCTTCGACACCGCGGTACCGCCGCTGGTGCGGTTCACCCTGGTCACGCTCGGCCGCGACCGGCACCTGCTGGTGATGACCCACCACCACATCCTGCTCGACGGCTGGTCGCTGCCCCGGGTGCTGGACGACCTGTTCACCCTGTACGGCGGCGGCGACCCGGCGCCGGTGGCGGGCATCCGCCACTACCTCGGCTGGCTCGCCGGGCAGGACACCGACGCGGCGCACGCGGCCTGGTCCGCCGCGCTGGCCGGCATCGAGCAGCCCACGCTGGTCGCTCCCGGCGCCGTCGAGAACAGTGCCGAACTCCCCGAACTGCTCGTCGCCGAACTCGACGAGCCGGACACCGGGCGGCTGCGGGAACTGGCGCGCGCCACCGGCGTCACCCTCAACACCGTTGTCCAGGCGGCCTGGGCGCTGCTGCTGTGCACGGTGACCGGGCACCCCGACGTCACCTTCGGGACCACCGTCTCGGCCCGCCCGGCCCAGCTGCCCGGCGTCGAGGAGATCGTCGGCCTGCTGATGAACACCGTTCCGGTACGGGCCCGGCTGCGCCCGGACACCACCGTCGAACAGCTGCTGCGCGACCTGGGTACCCAGTACAACGACCTGTCCCCGTACCACCACACCGCACTGAGTACCCTCCACCGCATCGCCGGGCAGGGCACGCTGTTCGACACCGCCGTCGTGTTCGACAACACGCCCGTCGAGCGCACCGGCCGGTTCGAGGTGGACGGCATCACGGTCGCCGTGCCCGACGACGGCGACCACCGGGCCGCCACCCACTACCCGTTGAACCTGACGGCGGTACCCGGCCGCCGGCTGCGCCTGGAACTGTCCTACCGGGCCAGCGTGTTCACCGCCGAGCGGGCCGCCGCACTGGCCGACCGGCTGCGTCACCTCCTCGACACACTGGCGGCCCAGCCGCGCTCGCCGCTGGCCCGGCTGCGACTGTTGAGCCCGGCCGAGTACGCCGGCACGGTGGCGGCCGGGGCCGGCCCCGCCGCCGTGGACACCACGACCACCCTGGCGGAGCGGTTCGCCCGCCAGGCCGCCGCCACCCCGGCGAACACCGCCGTGCGGTACGGCGACGTCCAGCTCAGCTACGCCGAACTCGACGCGCGCGCCAACCAGCTCGCCCGGGTGCTGACCGAGGAGGGCGTCGGGCCGGAGCGGTTGGTCGCCGTGGCACTGCCCCGCGGCATCCAATACGTGGTCGCCGTCCTGGCGGTGGCGAAGGCGGGCGGGGCATTCCTGCCGGTCGACGTCGACTACCCGGCCGACCGGATCAACTACATGCTGGCCGACGCACAGCCCGTCGTGGTACTCGCGGCCACACCCACGACTGTGCCCGCTACCGTGCCAGCAACCGTGCTGCGGCTGGACCAGCCGGCGGTACAGGCGCGTGTCGCCGCCGCTGGCAGTACTCCGCCGGCCTGTCCCGCCGTACCGGCGAACGCCGCCTACGTCATCTACACCTCCGGCTCCACCGGGGCGCCGAAGGGTACGGTCGTCACCCACACCGGCCTGGCGAGCATGGTCGCCACCCAGGTCGCGAGTCTGGCGGTCGACCAAACCAGCCGGGTACTCCAGTTCGCCTCGCCCAGCTTCGACGCGGCCGTGTGGGAGCTGTGCATGGCGCTGTTCACCGGCGCCACCGCCGTACTCGCCGACGCCGAGGAGCTGCTGCCGGGCCGGTCACTGGTCGAGTTGTGCGCGCGCACCGGGGTCACCCATGCCACGCTGCCACCCAGTGCCCTGCCGACACTGTGGCTGGAGGGCGGGCTCGACCCGTCGGTGACCCTCGTGGTGGCCGGCGAGGCGTGCCCGCCGGAGGAGGTGGAGCGCTGGTCGCGGGGGCGCCGGATGGTCAACGCCTACGGGCCCACCGAGTCCACGGTCTGCGCGACGATCGGTGCTCCGCTCGACGGCGCGGTGACGCCGACCATCGGCCGCCCGGTGACCGGTACCCGCGTGTACGTACTCGACGGCTGCCTGCGCCCGGTCGCCAGCGGTGTACCCGGCGAGCTGTACCTGTCCGGCGCCGGGCTGGCTCGCGGGTACGCCCGCCGACCCGGGCTCACCGCCACCCGCTTCGTCGCCGACCCGTACGGCCCTGCCGGCGCGCGCATGTACCGCACCGGGGACGTGGTGCGCTGGACCGGTACCGGGGAGTTGGACTTCCTGGGCCGCTCCGATCACCAGGTGAAGGTGCGCGGCTACCGCATCGAACTCGGCGAGATCGAGGCCGTCCTCGCCGCGCAGCCGGGGATACGGCAGGCGGCCGTCATCGCCCGTGAGGACGTACCCGGCGTCAAGCGCCTGGTCGCCTACGTCGTCGCTGACGCCGAGGTGGACCTGGCCGAGCTGCCGGTACGCGCCGGTGAGCTGCTGCCGGAGTACATGGTGCCCGCCGCTGTGGTGGCGCTGCCGGCCCTGCCGCTGACGCTGAACGGCAAGTTGGACCGGGCCGCCCTGCCCGCCCCGGTCACCGCCTCGGGCGGTGGCCGCCCACCGGCCGACGCCGTCGAGCGACTGCTGTGCGAGTTGTTCGCCGAGGTGCTCTGCCTACCGACGGTCGGTGTCGAGGACAGCTTCTTCGAGCTGGGCGGCGACTCGATCACCTCCATCCAGATCGTCGCCCGGGCCCGCCGGGCGGGGCTGAGTCTCACGCCACGCGATGTCTTCGTACACCGCACCGTCGCGGCCCTGCGCGCGCAGGTACTGGCCGGCGTCGACGTACCACCCGCACCGGAGGTACCGGCCGAGCCAACCCCGGCGGTCGAGCTGATCAGCCTCAGCCCGGCGGAGCGGGCAGCCGTCACCGCCGGCTGGCCGGAGCCGGCCGGGATCGCCGACCTGCTGCCACTCTCGGCGCTGCAGCGCGGGATGCTGTTCCACGCCCTGTACGACCGGGACGGCGTCGACGTCTACAACGTGCAGACGCCGCTGCTGCTCACCGGTCCACTCGACCCGGCGCTGCTGCGGACCGCCTGCGAACAGCTCGTCGCCCGGCACCCCGCGCTGCGGGCCAGCTTTCACGAGCGGGCCGGCGGCGAGCCCGTACAGGCTGTCGCGGAGCAGGTCCGGGTACCGTGGCGCGAGGTTGACCTGCGTGCCGCCGGGGACGCTCCGGACGAACTGCACCGGCTGCTGGTCACCGAGCGGGAGCGGCGCTTCGACATGAGCGCCCCGCCACTGGTCCGGTTCACATTGGCCGCCCTCGCCGGCGGTCGGTACGTCCTCGCGGTTACCCACCACCACATCCTGCTCGACGGCTGGTCGCTGCCTTTGGTGCTCAACGACCTGTTCGCGCTGCTGCGCGGCGATCGGCTGGCCGAGCCGGTCGGATCCCGTGGCTATCACGGGTGGCTGGCCGGCCAGCGTCCGGCCGAGGCGGATGCTGCCTGGTCCAGCCTGCTGGCCGGGCTCGAGCGGCCGACCCTGGTGGCCCCGGGCGCAGCACCCCCGGACCGGCTCCCGGCACTGCTCACCGTCGAGCTGGACGAGGAGCGTACCCAGGCACTGCGCGACTTCGCCCGAGTCGAGGGCGTCACCGTCAACACCGTCGTCCAGGCGGTGTGGACGCTGCTGCTGGGTACCGTCACCGGGCAGTCGGACATCACCTTCGGTACCACCGTCTCCGCCCGGCCGGCGCACCTGGCCGGCGTCGAGGAGATGGTCGGCATGGTGATGAACACGGTGCCGGTACGCGTCCCGCTGCGCCCTGAGCTGACCGTCAGTGGACTGCTCCGGCTACTGGGGGAGCAGTACGCCGCGCTGACCCCGTACCACCACGTACCACTGGGTACCCTCCAGCAGTTGGCCGGTCACCCGAGCCTGTTCGACACCGCGGTCGTGTTCGAGAACGCCCCGTTCGACATGCCCGCGCTGTCGGCGACCGGCGACCTGACCGTCGACTTCTACGCCGACCGGTCCGACCAGACCGGAGCCACGCACTTCCCGCTCACCCTGGTCGCCATCCCCGGCCAGCGGCTGAGCCTGCAACTGAGCTACCGGGACGACGTGTTCACCGCCGAGGCCGCGGCGGCCCTCGCCGCCCGGCTGCGCCACCTCACCGAACAGATCACGGCGGGCCCCGGCCGGCCCATCGCCCAACTCGAACTGCTCACCGGCGACGAGTGCGACCGCGTGGTACGGCGCTGGAACGACACGGGATACCCCGAGGAGCCGGCCACCTTGCCACAGCTGGTCCGCGCCCAGGCCGCCCGGACACCACGGGCCACCGCGCTCGTGCAGGGCGACCGGCAGCTGAGCTACGCCGAGTTCGACACCCGGGTCGAACGGCTGGCCCGCGACCTGGCCGGCGCCGGGGTACGACACGGGGGCGTGGTCGCCGTCCTGCTGCCCCGGGGTATCGACCTGGTCGTCGCACTCCACGCGGTACAGCGGGCCGGGGCGGCGTACCTGCCGGTCGACACCGACTACCCGGCCGAGCGCATCGCCTTCATGCTCGCCGACGCCGCCCCCGACCTGATCCTCACTCCGGAGACGTACGCCCGGCTGAGCGCCGCAGCGGACGGCCCGCCGGTGGCGAGCGGGTTGATGGACGGCGCGGTGACCGTGGCGCCCGGCGACGCCGCGTACGTGATCTACACGTCCGGTTCGACCGGCCGCCCCAAGGGTGTGGTCGTCGCGCACGACGGCATCGTCAACCGGCTGCGCTGGATGCAGCGGGAGTACCCGCTCACCCCCGCCGACCGGGTGCTGCAGAAGACGCCGTCCAGCTTCGACGTCTCCGTCTGGGAGTTCTTCTGGCCACTGACAGTCGGGGCCACCCTGGTCGTCGCCGACCCCGACGGCCACCGCGACCCCGAATATCTGGTCCGGGAGATCGTGCGCAGCCGGATCAGTACCATCCACTTCGTCCCGTCGATGCTCGAGGCGTTCCTCACCAGCCCGTCGGCGGCGCTGGCCACCCCGCTGCGGCGGATCTTCTGCAGCGGCGAGGCACTGCCCACCAGCCTGGCCCGCCGGCTGCACGCCACCCTCGACGCCGACCTGCACAACTTGTACGGCCCGACCGAGGCATCGGTCGACGTCACGTTCCAGCAGTCCACCCCGGAGGTGGCCGGCAGCACGGTGCCGATCGGCCGCCCGATCGACAACACCCGGGTGTACGTACTGGACGGCTGCCTGCGCCCGGTCGCCCCCGGTACCAGCGGGGAGCTGTACCTGGCCGGAATCGGGCTGGCCCGCGGGTACCTCAACCGGGCGGCACTGACCGCCGGCCGGTTCGTGGCCGACCCGTACGGCCCCGCCGGCAGCCGCATGTACCGCACCGGCGACCTGGTGCACTGGACGCCCGAGGGCGCGCTCGTCTACGAGGGGCGTACCGACCACCAGGTGAAGATCCGTGGCCGGCGCATCGAACTCGGCGAGATCGAACACGTCCTCGCCGCCCACCCGGGCGTGTCCAGCGCCACCGTGCTGGCCCGCGAGGACCGGCCCGGTGCCCCCGCACTCGTCGCCTACCTCGTACCGGCGGGCGACGGAGTGGACCACGCGGCCGTCCGCGCACACGCCGCCGCCGAACTTCCCGAGTACATGGTGCCCTCGGCTTTCCTGGAACTGGCGGCGCTGCCGCTGACCCCGAACGGGAAACTGGACCGGGCCGCGCTGCCCGCCCCCGTCACCACTTCGGCGGGCGGTCGCGTACCAGCAACCGGGCGGGAGTCCGTGCTCGCCCGACTCTTCGCCGCGGTACTCGGACACGAGCGGGTAGCCGCCGACGACAGCTTCTTCGACCTCGGCGGCGACTCGATCATGTCCATCCAACTGGTCGCCGCGGCCCGCGAGGCCGGCCTGTCGATCACGCCACGCGACGTGTTCGCGTACCGGACGGTGGCCGCGCTCGCCGCCGCCGCGACCGACGCCACCGCACCCACCGAACCGGCAACCGCCGGGATCGGCGCGGTACCGGCCCTGCCGATCGTGCACTGGCTGCGCGAGCGCGGCGGCCCAATCGACGGGTTCAGCCAGAGCGTGCTGCTCACCACGCCGGCCGAGTTGACCCGGGCGGACCTGATCGCGGCGCTGGACGCGGTCCTCGACCGGCACGACGCGCTCCGGCTGCGGCTGGACCCCGATTGGCAGCTCACTGTCGAGCCGCCCGGCTCGGTACCCGCCGCCGAACTGCTCGACATCATCCCGGTCGCCGACCCCTCGGAGCTGCCGGAGCTGGTCAGCGGGTACGCGGCCCGCGCCCGCGCCGCGCTGGCTCCCCGGTCGGGCCGGATGCTGCGCGCCGGCTGGCTGCGCACCGACGAAGGGCCCGGTCGGCTGCTGCTGACCGTCCACCACCTCGCGGTGGACGGCATCTCCTGGCGTGTCCTGCTACCCGACCTGGCGACCGCCTGGGCGGGCGTACGGGCCGGCGCACCGGCGCTGCCAGCGGTACCGACGTCGCTGCGTACCTGGGCACGACGGCTGGTCGAGTTGGCCGCCGACGAGTCCGAGCTGGGCATGTGGGCGGAGGTGGTGGGCGGCGACCGGGTCAGCCTCGTCGACCGGCCCGCCGACCCGGCCCGCGACACCCACGGCAACGCCTCGACGGTCCGCCTCGAACTGGGCCCCGAGCACACCCGGGCACTTCTCGGCGCGGTCCCGGCCGGCTACCGGGGTGACGTCAACGATGTTCTGCTCACCGCCCTGGCGATGGCTCTCGCGAGCTGGCGCTACCGGCGCGGCGACACGGACGGCGCGGGCGTGGTCGTCGACCTGGAGGGCCACGGCCGGGAGGACGCCGGTGTCGACCTCGACCTGTCCCGTACCGTCGGCTGGTTCACCTCGCTGTTCCCCACCCGGCTGGACGCGCCGGTACGGAACTGGACCCGGGTACGCCCCGGCGACCCGGGTGTACGTGGCGTACTGCGCGCGGTCAAGCAGCGGCTGCGTACGCCGGCCCGGCACGGACTCGGGTACGGCCTGCTCCGCCACCTCAACCCGGATACCTCAGCCCGGCTCGCGGCCGCCCCGCCGGTCGAGATCGGCTTCAACTACCTGGGTCGGTTCGCGGCCACCGGTACCGGCCCGTGGCTGCCCGCGCCGGAGTCCGACGCGCTGACCGGGGGAGTGGACGCGGCTCTTCCACTGGCGCACCCGCTGGAGGTCAACGCGGTTACGCACGACCGGGCTGACGGACCGCACCTGGTCGCCACCTGGTCGTACGCCCCGGGTGCGGTTGCCGAGGCCGATGTCCGTCAACTCGCCGCGGAGTGGTTCACCGCACTGCGCCTGCTGGCCGCCGACGCGCCCCTGGCGGGCGGGCCGGTACTCACCCCGGCCGAGCTGACCCTGTCCGGTACCACCGCCGGGGACCTTGCCGACTGGCAGCAGCACTGGCCGGGGCTGGTTGACGCCTGGCCACTCTCCCCGCTGCAGGAGGGCATGCTCTACCACAGCCGCTACGACCACCGCGAACCTGATGTCTACCAGGTACAGACGGTGCTCGAGCTGGCCGCCCCGGTGGACGCGGTACGGCTGCGCCACGCCGTCCGGCTTCTGCTGGACCGGCATGCGGCACTGCGCGCCGGCTTCCCGTACCGCCGGGACGGGCGGCCGGCGCAGGTCATCCCCGACCGGTTCGACCCGCCGTGGGACGAGGTGGAGCTCACCGGTGACGGCGGCGACGACAGTGATGCCCAGCTGACCGTACTGCTGGCCGCCGACCGGCTCGCCCGCTTCGACCCGGCGCGCCCGCCGCTCCTGCGGTTCACCCTGGTGCGGTTGGCCCAGGGGCGTACCGTGCTTGTCTTCACCCACCACCACCTGCTCCTGGACGGGTGGTCGCTGGGTGTGGTCCTGGCCGACCTGGCCCGGCTCTACGACGACCCGGCCGGCCTGCGGCCGGTGGTCAGCCCGGCCGCCCACCTGACGGCAACCGCCGCCGCCGCTGCCGAGGACATCGAGGCGTGGCGGCAGGCGCTGGCCAACCTGGACGCCGGTACGCTCGTCGCGCCCGGCGCCGGTGCCGGCAACGCCCGGCTTCCCGAGACCGTCGCCCTGGCACTGGGCGAGGCTGACAACGAACGGCTCGCCACCGCCGCACGCAGCCTCGACATCACCCTGAACACGGTCGTCCAGACCGCGTGGGCGCTGCTGCTGGCCGGGCTCACCGGCCGCGACGACGTGGTCTTCGGCGCCACCGTGTCCGGTCGGGTGGTCCCGGTACCGGGCGTCGCCGAGATGGCCGGGATGCTCATCAACACCGTCCCGGTACGGGTCCGACTCGATCCTGCCCAGCCCCTGGGTGAGCTACTGCGCACCGTGCAGGAGCAGCAGGCCGAGCTGGCCGGACACCACCGGCTCGGGCTGCCCGACATCCAGCGGCTGGCCGGCGTCGGAACACTCTTCGACACCACCACCGTGTACCAGAACTATCCGCGCGGCGGGGACTCCGACAACCGGCCGGACGGCCTGGCCATCCTCGCCGTCACCGGGGTCGACGCCTACCACTACCCGGTCAAACTGCTGGCTTGCGCCGACCCGCTGCTGCGCCTGGAGCTGTCCTACCGTCCCGAACTGTTCGACGGGGCCGCGATCGACCGGCTGGCCAAGCGGCTACGCGAGCTGCTCACCGCGTTCCCGGCCGAGCTGGCCACCCCGGTCGCGGACCTGGTGGAGCGGGAGTCGCTGGCTGTCCGCGCGGTACCGGGTACCGCGCCGGCGGTACCCACCGTCGCCGGGCCACCGGACCAGCCGACGCTGTGCGGCTGGGCGGCCGGGATCCTCGGAGTAGCCGAAGTCGCGCCCGACGCGGACATCTTCGCCCTGGGCGCCGATTCGCTGGCCGCCCTGCGCTTCACCGGACAGGTCAGCGCATACCTGGACACCGCACTCGACGTGTCGGCGCTGTACGCCGCCCGGACGGTCGCCAACTACTCGTCGTGGCTGCGCGGCGAGCCATCCAGCAAACCCAATCTCTAGGAACCACTCACTAGGAACCACTCACTGGGAAGAGGTACCCATGAATCCGCTCGACAACGCTGAGGGAACCTTCGTGGTACTGGTCAACGAGGAGAACCAGCACTCGCTGTGGCCGTCCTTCGCCGCGGTACCGGCCGGCTGGACGCAGGTGTACGGCCCGGCCGACCGTGCCGGCAGCCTGGCCTACATCGACGTCAACTGGACCGACCTGCGGCCGGCGAGCCTGGTCACGGCCATGGCGGGCGGTACGCGATGACCGTCGAGCCACCCGCTGCCGACTTCGACGCGCCGGTGCGGCTGCACCTGCGACCGGATGAGGCACAGGCGGCGGCGGCCGTCGCCACCGCACTCGCCGACGCTGGCGAGGACCCGGCGCAAGCCGGCTTCTACGACCGCCTCTGGTCGGCCACCCAGCAGCTCCCCGAACGGCTGCGGCGCTTCCTCAACGACTTCCGCCGTACCGAGCCGAGCGCCGCGTGTCTGGTTACCGGCTTCCCCGTGGACGACGAGGTGGTCGGCCCGACGCCCGGCCACTGGAATACGTCCGGTGACACGGTGAACCGGCCGCACGAGGTCTACCTGGCGCTGTGCGGGATGATGCTGGGCGAGCCCTTCACCTGGGCCTCGCTGCAGGGCGGCCGGGTGCTCCTGAATATCCTGCCGATCGCCGGTGACGAGCGGCGGCAGAGCGGCTTCGGCAGCGACGCGCTGCTGGAGTTCCACACCGAGGACGGGTTCCACCCCAACCGCTGTGACTACCTGATGCTCTACGGGCTGCGCAACCACGACCGGGTACCCACGATCCTCGCCTCGGTACGCGACCTGAAGCTCGACGACGCGGTGCACTCGATACTCGGCGAGCGCCGGTTCCACATCCTGCCCGACGACGAGCACGTCCGGCAGATGGCCCGGGACGACCCCAGCCACCCGGCCCTGGCCGCGATGCGACAGATGATGGAGCAGCCGGAGCCGACGGCGGTGCTGTTCGGCGACGGCCTCAACCCGTACCTGCGCATCGACCGGCCGTTCATGCGCTGTGCCGACGACGACACCGAGGCGGAGGCGGCACTGGACGCGCTGATGGCCGAGTTGGAGCGGGTCCAGCAGGACATCGTGGTGACCCCCGGCACCCTGCTGATCGTCGACAACTACCTGGCGGTACACGGGCGCCGTTCGTTCCAGGCCCGCTACGACGGTACCGACCGGTGGCTGAAGAAACTCACCGTGAGCCGCAACCTGCGGCGCGGTACCCGCAACCGAGACGGTATCCACCACCGGGTGCTGTTCTAGAGATCCGACGTCAGGAAGGCAGATCGTGAACGACAGCTCCGGCCGTTTAGTGGTCGTCTCCGGTGCTTCGAGCGGGATCGGCGCGGCCACTGCCGCCCGGTTCCGGGACGGTGGTGACCGGGTGATCAACTTCGATGTGAATCCGCCCGGTGATGCCGGGAACGCGACCGGCATCACCTGGATGAAGGTGGACGTGGCGGACTGGTCGGCGGTCGCGGCCGCCGTCGAGGAGGTGATCGCCGCCCACGGCCGCATCGACGTGGTGGTCGCCAATGCCGGCATCAGCCTGCGCCGGGGGGTGCTGGAACTGACCGAGGCGGAGGTACGCCGGGTGGTCGACACCAACCTGCTCGGGGTGCTCGCGCTGTGGCGGTATGCGGCGGTACACATGGTGGCGGCCGGATCGGGGGTACTGCTCGCCACGGCCTCCGTGAACGGGCTGCGCGGGTACCCCTTCTACGCCGACTACAACGCCACCAAGGCCGCGATCGCCGCGCTGTGCCGTACCTTCGCCATCGAGCTCGCGCCGGCCGTACGCTGCGCCTGCGTCACCCCCGGAGCGGTGCTGACCCCGATGCAGCTGGCCGAGTACACACCGGCCATGCTGGCCGAGGTCAACGACCGCATCCCGGCCGGCCGGCACGCCGCACCCGAGGAGATCGCCGACGCGTTCCACTTCCTCGCCAGCCCCCAGGCCCGGTTCCTCACCGGGCAGGAGCTGGTGATCGACGGTGGCGAGACGGCCGGCGCGACGACCTGGATGCCCGGGGCGAGCGCGTGACCGGCTGGGGCGCCCGGCGCCCGGACCCACCGGCGGAGTACCCGCTGGACCTGGCCGACCCGAAGCTGCACGCCACGTACGACATGGCGGCGACCTTCGGCCGGTGGCGGGACGATTCGCCGGTGTTCTGGCACGAGGCGGGTGACCGGCCCGGATTCTGGGTGGTCACCCGCTACGCCGATGTCGCCGCCGTCTACCGCGACACCGAACGGTTCACCTCCGAGCAGGGCAACGTACTGGACACGCTGCTCGCCGGGGGTGATCCGGCAGCCGGAAAGATGGCGGCGGTCACCGATGGCCGGCGGCACAAGGAACTGCGCGCCATCATGATGCGCGGCTTCACCCGCGACATGCTGGCGAACGTGGCCGCAAACGTACGGCGGGCCACCACCGAACTGGTCGGTGCAGCGGTCGCCGCCGGTACCGGTGACTTCGCCACCGAGGTCGCCGCGAAGATCCCGCTCGCGGCCATCTGCGACCTGCTGGACGTACCCGCGGCTGACCGGGCCGACCTGCTGAGCATGACATCAGCGGCGCTCGCCGCCGAGGCCGGTACGCCGACCGAGGTGGACACCTGGAGCGCCCGCAGCGACATCCTGCTGTACTTCGCCGAGCTGGCCGAGCAGCGCCGCAGCCGGCCCGCCGACGACGTGCTGAGTGTCCTGATCGGCAGCGAGATCGACGGGGAGCCGCTGAGCCACCAGGAGATCATCTACAACTGCTACAGCCTGATCATGGGGGGCGACGAGACCACCCGGTACTCGATGATCGGCGCGGTGCGGGCGCTGGCCGAACATCCCGCGCAGTGGCAGGCGTTCAAGGCCGGCACAGTCGAGCTCGACACCGCCGTCGAGGAGATCCTGCGCTGGACGACGCCGACCCTGCACGCCGGGCGTACCGCCACCGAGGATGTACTGCTGGGCGGCCAGTTCGTGGAGGCGGGCGACCTGGTGACGATCTGGAACGTGTCGGCCAACGCCGACGAACGGCAGTTCCCCGAGCCGGCCGCGTTACGCCTGGACCGCTCGCCCAACCGCCACCTGACCTTCGCCTACGGGCCGCACTTCTGCCTCGGTGCGTACCTGGCGCGGGTGGAGGTGGCGGCGCTGCTCAGCGCGCTGCGTACGCAGGTGGCGCAGGTATGCCCGGCCGGCCCGGCACAGTACATCTACTCCAACTTCCTCAGCGGCATGTGCAGCCTGCCGGTCACGTACGTCCCGGAGAGCCGGTGAGCAACTGGCTGCGTACCGCGTACCGGCGCCCGGACAACCCGGCGGCGCGGCTGATCTGCCTGGCCCACGCCGGCGGCGGCGCGATGGCTTTCCAGTCCTGGCTGCGCGGCTCTACCACGGAGCTGGAAGTGGTGGCCGTCCAGTTGCCGGGGCACGGTGACCGGCTGCTGGAGCCACCCGAGTCCGACCTGAACACGTTGACGGACAGGCTGGTCACGGAGCTGTCCGCGGAGTTGGACCGCCCCTACGCCCTGTACGGACACAGCATGGGCGCGGCGGTGGCGGTCACCCTCGCCCAGCGACTGGCGCAGCGGCCGGAGCTGCGGCCACCGGCCAGCCTGCTGGTTGGCGCGTGCATGGCGCCGCACCAGCCGATCGACCCGGCGTGGAGTTGCCGCTCCGACTGCTCGGACCTCGAGCTGGTGGGCTGGGTACGCCGGCTCGGCGGTACCACCGAAGATGTCCTGGCGACCCCCGGGCTGCTTGCGTTCATGATGCCGACGCTCCGTGCCGATCTGCGGCTGGTGGAGAGTTGGCGGGCCGGGCACCGCACGACTTTGTTGTCCCACCCGGTACGCGGCTTCGCCGGCTCCGACGATCCCATCGCGCCGGCGGCCACCATGCTCGCCTGGGCCGCGGAGAGCGCCGCCGGTTTCAGCCTCACCACCGTCGCCGGGGGACACTTCTTCGCGGCCGACAGTTCGGCCGCGGTACTGGCCGCCGCCCGCGCCGACCTTGCCGAGCCCGATCGACTGGCCCGAGTGACGGCCTGACGCCGATCACCGTCCGGGCCGGCAGCGGGGTGGTTCGCTGCCGAGCGACCGGACCGACCAGGCGCGACGGTACGCATGCGTCGAAGCGCTTGCTCCAGATGCGAACGGCGAACAGCGCCGACGGCGAACAGCGCCGACGGCGAACAGCGCCGACGGCGAACAGCCCAGCGGGCTGACCCGCTGGGCTGGTGGAGTCGCTGGCGGCTGGCGTCAGACCCCGACCGACCGGCAGACCCCCGCCAGGATTTCTGCGGCCGTCGCGAACTCCTGGTCGGTGGTGACGACCGGCGGGAGTATCCGGACCACAGCCGGCGCGGTCAGGCACGGCGCCAGCAGCAGTCCCCGCCGGCCGGCCAGCAGCGTTGCCTGGGCGGCGGTCGCGGCACTGCCGAACTCGAGTACCCCGAACAGCCCGATCGACTCGGCCCGTACCAGCCCGGCGTGGCCCCGAACCCGGTCGACCAGGGCAGCCACCCCGGCCGAAGCCCGGTGGAACTGCTCCTCCAGCGCCTCGCCCAGCTCCAGTGCCGCCAGGCCGGCGGCGCACGACGCCGGGTGGCCGCTGAACGTCGCGGTGTGGAAGTACGGGTCCTCGATCAGCGGCGCGAACAGGTCCTCACTGCACACCAGCGCCGACAGTGGGAGTACCCCGCCGCCGAGTGGCTTGCCGAACAGGATCGCGTCCGCGCCGATGCCGGCCTGCTCGGCCATCGACACCGGTCCACAGCGGCGCATCCCGCACTGGATCTCGTCGGCGATCACGTACCCGCCAGCCGCGTGCACATCGTCCGCCCACCGCCGCAGCAGCTCGGCCGGTACCGCGCGGCCACCCCCCTCGCCCTGGACCGGCTCCACGATCAGCGCGGCGAACGGGCGCTCCCGGGCAGCCTCGCTGACCGCGTCAGGCTCCCACTCCAGGTGCCGTACGTCGCCGAGAAATCCTTGTACCGCACGGCGCCGCTGTGGATCGGCGGTGGCCGCCAGCGCGCCGATGCTCTTGCCGTGGTACCCGCCGGCGACGGCCAACACGCTGGGCCGGCCGGTGCGCGCCACGGCGAGCTTCAACGCCGCTTCGACCACGTCGGAGCCGTTGAGCCCGAACCACACCCGTGGCAGCCGATCCGGGGCGACCAGTGCCGCCAGGCGCTCGGCGAGCCGGACCGCGTACGGGCTGGCGACCAGCTTCGTCGAGGTGGGCATCGTGTCCAGGGCGTCGCGTACCGCCGCGAGTACGTGCTCGGGCCGATGGCCGAACAGCGGTACCGCGTAGCTGCCGAAGTCCAGCACGCTGCGGCCGCTGGAGAGGCGGACAGTGGCCCCGAAGGCGTCCAGCTCGTGCGCCCCACCGCTGATCACCCGTTGACGTTCGGCCACCGCGGGTACCAGATGGCGGGTGGCGGCCGGGTACAGGCTCGTCGTGGGCGCGTCCAGGATCGTCATGTCCTCTCCTTCCGGGCAGGCCCGGCGCCGGGGGCGCAGCGGATCACCGCCCGCCCAGTAGCGCACCCCGGCGGTACCGGCACCAGGCAACCGACCGGCAACTTCCCGTTCCGCGACTTGCCCGGTTCTTTGCCTGTCCAACCCCAGGCCGCCCACCCACGATGGGCTCATGTCGAACCAACCCGCCGCACAGCTGTTCACGCTGGAGGGTGCCGGGCCCGATCTCATGGAGGTCGATGCCTACATCCGCACCCGGATGAACTGGGACTATGGCTACCACGACCGTCGGTTGTGGAGCCTCTACGAGAAGAGCAAGGTCGCCCAGTGGAACGTCAGTACGGACATCGACTGGAGCTATGACGTCCGCTACGGTTCACCGCTGTCGCCGGAGCAGAGCGCGGGGATGGCGCCGTTCGCGTCGGCGCCGGGCAGTCCCGTCCCACCGAAGATGATCAATGACTTCCGCTGGGAGTACCAGGCGTGGATGGTCAACCAGTTCCTGCACGGTGAGCAGGGCGCACTGCTGACCACGGCGCGGCTGGTCGAGACGGTACCCGACATGACGGCGAAGACGTACGCCGCCGCCCAGGTGGCCGACGAGGCCCGGCATGTCGAGGCGTACGCCCGCTACATCGACGAGAAGCTCGGTAAGCGGTTCCCGATCAACCCCGGCCTCGGTACGCTCCTGCGCGACCTGCTGGCCGAGCCCCGCTGGGACGTGGTCTACCTCGGCATGCAGGTGATTGTCGAGGGATTGGCCCTGGCCGCCACCCGGATCGCCAGCACCGGCTTCGGTGACCCGATCATCACCACGATCACCAAGATGATCGCCCGCGACGAGGCCCGGCACATCTCCTTCGGGCACATCGCCCTGTCCGGGCTGTACGTCGACATGACCAGCGCCGAGCTGGCCGACCGGGAGGCGTTCCTGCTGGAGGCAATCCACCTGATGTCCCAGCGGTTCCTGCTGCGGGAGCTGTGGCAGCAGATGGGGCTCGATGTCGCGCAGGGCGTGCGCTTCGCCAAGCACGAACCGAGCATGGTGGCCTTCCGGCAACTGCTGTTCCACAAGGTCATCCACGTGCTGCGCCAGATCGGGCTGCTCTCCGACAAGATCCGTGACCTGCTCCTCTCGGAGGCGTTGGCCCGTCCGGACGCGTTGACCGCATGAGTACCCCCGCCGTGTCAGTAAATGCTCCTCCCACGGAAGGCGACGAGGAAGTGTCGAACACCCAACCCCCGGCGGTACCTTCGCTCTGGAGTAACCGGGACTACATGGGGTGGTGGGTCGCCACCAGTGTCTCGGTCCTCGGTACCAGCCTGTCGACGATCGCCTTCCCGCTGCTCGTGCTCTACACGAACGGTTCGGTGGCGTTGGCCGGCATGGTTACGGCGGCCAACCTGTTCGGTACCCTCGCCACAACTCTGCTCGGCGGCGCGTTGGCCGACCGGGTGTCCCGGCGGGCGCTGCTGATCGCCGGCCCACTGGTACAGGCGGTGGCGGTCGGCGTGGTCGCCGTCGCGGTGTCCCGTGGCCCGGTCCCCATCGCGCTACTGGTCGCCTGCGTCCTGGTCTCCGGCGCGGCGGCCGGTATCACCGCCGGTGCCACCAATCCGACGCTGCGCCGCATCGTCCCGCGTGAGCAGCTGGCCGCCGCGACAGGTCAGGAGATGGGGCGCGACGCCGCCGCCGAACTGATCGGCGCCCCGATCGGTGGCATCCTGTTCGCCGTGTCGCACGCCGTACCGTTCGCGGCCGACGCGGTGTCGTTCCTGTTCGCCGCCCTCGGCGGCGCGTTGATCCGCCGACCGCTCGGCCCGGAGCGCGGAGAGGTGCGGCGAGGCGTGTTCGCCGACATCGCGGCCGGTACCCGACTGGTACGGCGTACCCCGTTCCTGCGCTTCGTGGTGCTCTGGGGCGCGCTGCTCAACGTCGTCGCGCAGGGCTTCGCCCTGCTGTTCATCGCACTGGTCAAGCACCGTGGCGGCGGACCCACCACGATCGGACTGGTCAGCTCGGTCGCCCTGCTGGGCGGTATCGCCGGAGCCGTGCTGGCACCGGCACTGCTACGCAAGGTCGCCCCCCGGCGCCTGCTGTATACGGCGGCGTGGCTCTTCGTGGCCTGCATCGGCGTGGTCGCGGTGCTGCCCCGGCCCTGGCAGATCGGTGTCGTACTGCTGCTGGCAATGCTGTCCCTGGTGCCGCTCAACGTCGTCCTCGAGGCGTACCTCGTCCGGATGGTGCCCGACTCGTACAGCGGCCGGGTGTCGGCGGTCGCCCGCTTCGGTGGTCAGGCATTCCAGTGGACCGGACCGCTGCTCGCCGGGGTACTCGCCCAGTGGTTGGGGGTACCCGGCGGTGCGTTGATCTTCATGGCTCTGACTGTTCCGCTCGCCGTCGTACTGCACGTCACGCCCGCGCTGCGCGTCCTCGATCAGCCGCTCGAATCGGTCGAGGAGATCGCGACCGACGAGCCGCGGCCGACCGTGGACGGTTCCCCGCGGACCGACCTCACCCACTCCGCTGTTTGACCCCGTCCACGAAACTGTCTCCCCAGGAAGGATGTAGATGATGAAGCTGCGCCGCATTCTCAGCCTGTTGGCCCTCGTCGCGGCCACCGCCGTCGGCGTCGCCGGACTCAGCGCCCCCGTCCATGCCGCCAGCCACGCCCGTAGCGTGGCTGACAGCGAGTGGTGCGTGAAGCCGCCACCCAAACTCAACTAGGGCGACTCCGCCGCTGCCTCCGCTTCCCGATGTGCGCGCCGACCCCGGTCGGCGCGCACATCGGCGATCGCGGCCAGCTCCCTGCGGATATGCCCTTCGAGCATCGTCGGCTGCGGCTGCATCACCAGACGTAGCGCCTGGGTGAGCGTCCGCTGCGCCCCGATCAGATCGCCCTGTTCGTGTCGGGTCCGACCGATCCCGCGCAGCGCCTGGGCCTCACCGGCCCGGTCACCGATGGCCCTGCTGTCCTGGAGTACCTGCTCAAACAACTGCTGGGCCGCCGAGAACGCACCCTGGCGCTGCCGGAGCATGCCGAGCCAGAACCGGGCCTGGGCCTGTACCCGCCGGATGCCGTGCTGCTCGCAGCGGACCAGGGCGGCACTGAGCTGCTCGTCGGCCGCCGCGTACTCGTCGACATCCAGGTGGACCTGGCCCATCGCACGCAGTACGTGCGCCACCGCGCCGTGGTCGCCGGCCGCCTCAAGTCCCGGCAGTGCCTTGCGGTAGTAGGCCAGCGCCTGCGCCGGGTCGCCCGCGAAGCGGTGCAGCGCGCCGAGCTGCGCGGTCACCAGTGACTGTCCCCCGGTGTCGTCGAGCCGCTCGAAGTCGGTGGCCGCCGCGTCGAAGTACGCCCGAGCCGCGTCGAAGTCCAGCCGGTCGGTGGCGAGCGAGCCCAGCCGGTAGGCCGTCGCCGCCTTGCCGCGTAGGTCACCGGCGGCCGTGGCGGCCGAGTGCGCCAGCGTGAGTACCGTGCCGAGCTCGTCGAAGTGCCGGCACATCTGGTATAGCGGCGCGGCGGTCACCGCGATGTCCCACGCGTGCGCAGTCTCCCCGTCCAGGGCGGCACGCCGCACGATGGCCATGACCGACTGGCGTTCACGGGTGAACCAGTCGGCCGGATGCCCGGTGAACGGCGCAACCGCTGCCTCATTCGACGGCCATCGCGCAGCCTCGCTGCGTACCGTCAGATAGTCGCCGCCGTACAGGCTGGCATGCACCGCCAGTACCGCCGACAGCCATGTCCCGTAGGCACGGCGCCGGGCGGCGGCCAGGTCGGCGGGGGCTTCGTCGCTGGCGGCTCGTTCCCGGGCGAACAACCGGACCAGGTCGTGCATCCGGAAGCGGGGGCGGTCGTGGCCGTCGGTGGTACCGGCCACCGTGATCAGCTGGGCGTCGTGCAGTTCTTCCAGGAGATCCTCGGCCTCGTCGTGGTCGCAGTTGAGCAGGGCGGCGGCTACCCGCACGGTCAGCTCCGGACTGTCCAGGTTGCCCAGCCGGCACAGCAGGCTGCGGCCGTCCGCCGGCAATCCGGCGAGGCTGAGCGAGATGCTGGTCCGGACGTCCAGGTGACCTTCGGTGAACCGGTCCAGCCGTTGGTGCTCGTCGGCGAGGCGGGCGGCGACGTGCCGGATGCTCCAGTGTGGCCGGGCGGCCAGTCGGCCGGCCGCGATCCGTACCGCCAGCGGCAGCCGGCCGCACAACCCGACAAGCTGGTTCGCCGCCTCCGGCTCGGCGGCGACCCGGTCGCTGCCGGCGATCTGTCCCATCAACGCCACCGCCTCGGCAGGTTCGAGCAGTCCGAGGTGCAGCCGATGGGCACTGAGCGAGGGGCCGAGGCGAGCCCGGCTGGTGACCAGGACGGCACAGCCGGTTCCGCTGGGCAGTAGCGGTAGGACCTGCTGCTCGTCGGCGGCGTTGTCCAGCACCACCAGGACACGCCGGCCGGCCAGCAGGTTGCGGTACAACTCCGCCCGCTCGGCCAGTGCCTCCGGCGGCGAGTCGACCCCGAGCAGACGCAGGAAACGGCCCAGCGCCGCGCTGGGCGTCACCGCCTGGTCGGTACCGATCCCGGCCAGGTCGAGGAAGAGTTGCCCGTCGGTGAACTCGGAGCGCAGCTCATGGGCGACCCGTACGGCGAGGGTGGTCTTGCCGATACCCGCCGGTCCGGAGATCGCGCACACCCGGGTGTGGCTCGAGTCGGCCTGCAGCGTGGCGATGGCCGCGCCTACGGCGGTGGTACGGCCGGTGAAGTCGTGGACGTCTGGTGGCAGGGTCTGCGGCACCGGCGCTGTGAACGGGGCCGGTAGCGGCTCGGCCACGCCGGCATCCGCGCTGGTGCGCCGCTCGGCAGTCGCGGACCGCTCGGCCGCGGCCGTTGCCGCTGGTACGGCGGGCGCGGTACGGGTGGGGACCGCCGGTCCCAGTGCGTGCGGCTGGTCGCGGAGGATCGCCAGGTGCAGGCGCTGCAGCTCGGCACTGGTGTCGATGCCCAGTTCAGCGGCGAGCCAGTCGCGGGCCCGGCGGTAGACGTTCAGCGCCTCGGCACGCCGGCCGGTACGGGCCAGTGCGGTCATCAACTGCGCGGTGAGGTGTTCGCGGGAGGGGTGCGCCACGACGAGTTCGGCGATCTCGTCCACCACGAGCCGGTGCTGTCCGGCGTCGAGTTCCAGGTCGAACAGCGTCTCCTGGGCCGACAGCCGCGCGTCGTCGAGGCTCTGGCAAATCGACTGTGCCAGCCCGGGGGTGACCTTGCCGCCGAAGGCCGGCCCGCGCCACAGCGCCAGGGCGGCGCGAAGATCGGCGCGGGCAACCTCCGAAGTGGACTCCCGGGCCTGGGACACCAGTCGACGGAACCGCTCGATGTCCACCGCCGGCGGCTCGATTTCCAGGACGTACCCCCCGGAACGGGCCGCGATGCGGTTGCCGCTCACCACGTCTCCGGCCTTGACGAGCGCGGCTCGGATCTCCGATATCCGGCTCTGCAGGACGGCCCGGCCGCCCGCCGGGGCTGCATCTCCCCAGACCAGCCGCAGCAGCCGCTCGGCCGAGACGACATGGTTGTTCTCGACCGCCAGGATTCCCAGAATGATCCGCTGTTGGGGCCGGGTGAAGGCGACCGCGTGCGCGTCGATGCGCGCCTCCACCGGCCCCAGCACCTGGACGTCCAAAGTTCCTCCGCACAAGCGTCGGGCGCCCCTGCCGAGCAACTTACCCGACGTGAAGGTTTTGGGAAGGCCGTCGGTGAGCATGCCGACGCATAGTCAGGTCGACGTCGCGAGGGCACGTCGACGGTGTGGCTGGGGAGGTGGCTGTGCTGGCCTCAATGGATCGCGCGGCAGTCGACGTCGAGCGCCTCCGCGAGGCGCTGGTGTCCGGTCGGCGGCTGACCCGGTGGACCCAGGAGGAGCTGGCCGAGCGTTCCGGGGTGAGCGTCCGGACGATCCGCAACTTCGAAGCGGGCGTGATCGCCCAGCCACGGATGGCATCGGTCCGGCTGCTGCTGGACGTACTCGGACTGCCGCAGCACGACGTACTCGGCCCGTCCCGGCCGGCCGGGCGGCCGGGACGCCCGCCGGTGACCACCGACGGTCCGGGTCGGCTGTTCGGCCGCGACCGCGAGCTGGCCCGACTCGCCGAGGTCGGCCCACGCTCACGGATCCTGGTACTGACCGGCTCGGGCGGTGTCGGCAAGACCCGGCTGGCCACCGAGTACGCGTCCCGTGCCGCCAGCACGTACCGCCAGGGCATGGTTGCGGTACCGCTCGGCTCGCTGCCGGCGACCGCCAGCTGCCATGAAGTGGCGGCGACGATCCGCAGCGCCCTCGCCACCGCCCAGGCCGGTACCGATCCGGCTGGGGAGCGGGGTACCCGCCGGTTGGTCGTACTGGACAATGCCGAGCACCTGCTGCTGGCCACCGCCGAGGTGGTCACGACGCTGGTGACCGACCTGCCGAGACTGGACGTACTGGTCACCTCCCGGCGGCCGCTGCCCTGCGTTCAGGCCTACCACTGGGACGTCAAGCCGCTGCCCCACGACCTGGCCGAGACGGCCCCCGGCGCCCTGCCCGCCGCGGTGGAGCTGTTCCTCTGCCGGGCCGAGGCGAGCTGCCCGACCCTCGACCTCAGTGGCCGGGTCGCCGAGGTGAGTGAGCTCTGTGGCCGGCTGGACGGCATTCCGTTCGCGCTGGAACTAGCCGCTGCCCGGATCCGCTCGGTGTCCCTGGAGGTGATGCTGCGTACCGAGCCGATCGCCCGTCTGCTCGACAGCACCTCGGCCGACGGCCTTCCGCACCAGCGCAACCTTGCGGCCAGCGTGCGGTGGAGCTATGACCTGCTGACCGACCAGCAGCGTGGCCTGCTGCACCAACTGAGCCAGTTCGCCGGCCGGTTCACCCTCGAGGAGGCCGAGGGTGGGCCGCTGCGCGAGGCGGACAGCGTCGAGGTGGCCGGCGCGCTGAGTGGACTCGTCGACTCTTCCCTGGTCACTGTCTCCCGGGGCGGTCAGTACCAGTATCGGGTGATCGGCTTCGTCCGCGAACTCGTCACGGTGTTCCGCACCGGCCTGGCCACTTGAGCGGTCAACGGCGTACCCGATAGCGCACGTGAAGCACCTGCCGGACCCGAACACGACGGGTACGACGTCCACGCGACGACGACCGCGTGGCTGTACATGACCACCTTGCCGACGAGGCTCGCCGCTGCTTTGTGGTACCCCCAAAATTGGCGTGTCGTGAACTGTCGCTCTGGCGACCAGTGGTTGGGGTTGACCCTGTCCAGCACAACGGGTCAACCCCAATCTGCTTCGAGCCGTTCGAGGGCTTCGCGAGTGTCCCGCCGTACCCTCAACCGATCAGGAGCCCTGTCGCCGGTAGGGATCAATCCATGATCGCTCACGGGTCCACATCCGAAGGACGGGCCGGGCCGGCGGATGCGGACACTGTCCACGTGTGGCTGATCCGGTCGGACCTGCCGCCGGCCGTCCTGGCCAGCCTCGAACGGCTACTGGATGCTCAGGAGCGGCAGCGCGTCGACTCGTTGACCTTCCCCGATCACCGCCGGCGGTTCGTGGCGGCCCATGGCGCTGTCCGGGCGATTCTCGCGCGCCATCTCAGCGTGCGGCCGGACGAGATCAGCTGGGCGTACGGCCCGCACGGCAAGCCCGAACTCGCCGGGGCGCTCGCGCCGGGGCGCTGCGGTACCCATGTCAGTCTGTCGCATTCGGACGGTGTGGCGTTGCTGGCGGTGACGGTCGGGCGGCGGGTGGGGGTGGACATCCAGCAGTTGCCGCGCCGGTTCGACGCGACCGGCATGGCCATGCGGTACTACCCGCACGCGGAGGCCCAGTACGTCGCCGCCGCCGGTGAACCGGGTGCCCAGATCCGGCGGTTCATCGGATTGTGGGCTCGTAAGGAAGCGTGTGTGAAGGTCGCGGGGGGCCGGCTGATGCAGGGCATGGCACTGCCGGTGCAAGCGGCGGACCGGGCGGCTCGGATGGGAGTTGTTGTCTACCAACCTGCTGAGCCGACCACCGGGGCGTACCTGGTGCGTGACCTCGCCGTACCGCGTGGGTTCCGGGCCGCCGTTGCGGTGGAGGGGTCACAGGGATACGGCATCGTCCGCCACCGCTGGCGCCCGCCGGTCACGCCACTTTGAGATGGTCGAGTAGCTGTGCCAGGCCATCGGCGCGCGGCACAACCTCCAGCGCCGGATCATCGGCCAGGATGGCCTGCTGGAGTTGCTGTAGTCGCTTGGATGGCTCCAGACCCAGGTCCTCAGCCATGGCGGTGTGCAGCTCGTGGAACACGCGCAGCGCGTCCTGCCGGCGACCGCTGCGATGCAGCGCGACCATGAACTGGGCGTGCAGGTTCTCGTGCAGCCGGTGTTCGGCCAGCATGCCGGCCAGCTCGGGCAGCACCTCCTGGTGGCGGCCCAGCCGCAGGCGCGCCTCGATGCTCTGCTCCGCCGTGGTCAGCCGCGACTCCTTCAGCCGATTGAGGTGGGGCTGCACCAGCGGGCCGGGGCGTACGTCGGCCAGCGCCGGTCCGCGCCACTGGTTGCGGGCGCGCTGCAGCAGATCGGCGGCGACCTCGTTGCGGCCGTCGGCCAGCGCGCGCCGACCCTCGGCGGTCAGCCGCTCGTAGCGAAATAGATCGAAGTGTTCGGGGGCGGCGCGGAAGGCGTACCCGCCGGGCTCGGTGACCAGCACATTCTGCGCGACCTCGACGGCCGAGATTCCGAGGCCGGCGCTGAACCGCTTGCGGAGATGCAGAACGTAGGTTTGCAGGGTCGGCAGTGCGCTGGCGGGAGGGTCGGCGCCCCACATCTCCTGGACGAGTTTGGCGGCCGGGACCGGCTGGTTGGCATGTAGCAGCAGCAGCGCCAGGAGTGAGCGGGGTTTTCGGGCGGTCGGGCTCAATTGACGATTGTCGTAGCTGAGAGTCAGCGGGCCCAGAATGCGAATCTCCAACCAGGCACCCGAGTACGACATCGGCAAGACCTCCACGGTCAAGACGTGCATGACAGCAGGGCACATACGACAGGTCGAAGATCGGTAGCACCGATCCGTGTTCTTCGATCTAGTATATTGCCGAGTCGCGCACCGGCCAAGCCCGAGCAAATCCAAAGCAATTTGAGGTACCTTGTTCCCAGAATTTGCGCTCTGTTTTCATCGGAATGGCGTGCGTGAACCGCGGTCGTGACGGGCTGCGCATGTGGCCTCGTGCGGCCCGGACCTGGGATCAAGCGGATCGGGGGAGTAGCTGCCTAAACGCCAACGCCGCCGACCAGCATTTCTGGGTATTGCCGCACATTAGGTCGGTTTAATGGTCGTGTGGCACCCTAGCTCCGTCCAGTTCCGAATTCGCATTTGGTGCGGACCCAACAACTGAACGGAGCGATCCGCTACTGGACAGTGTGAATTTCCTCGACAGGTGACCGCGCTGTCGCGATGCGACTTCCTTCGCGCACGGCCGCCGCGATGTGCGGCCCGAGGGCGAGTACACACACAGTGCCGAGTACCGGGTCATAGTCGGCGAGCAGTACGCCTGGCCGGTCGCTCGGGTGGTCCTCCCACAGGTCGGCGAGTTCCCACCACACCGAGGTACACAACCGGCCGGGCGGAGCCACCCGGACCCGCGCCGCCGGTACACCCAGCTGCGCCTGCTCGACGTGCCCGGCGAGTCCGGAGCCGAGCACCACGACCGAGTCGGGTGGTACGGCGTCGGCCATCCCGGCGAGCACCGCGCCGACCCGCTCAGGAGCGACGGCCATGCGTTGGTCGACCGACACCAGTGGCACGGCGCCCGCTGGTTCCAGCACCAGCGCGACCGCCGACCCGAGTTCGGGCAGGGTGACCGGCTCCACCGCCGGGTACCCCAAGGTGGCCTGCTCCAGGATCAGTATCAGGGCGCGCTCGAAGCCGCTGCGCAGGTAGGCGTGGGCCGTGGCTACCGCGGTGAACGGTGCGGCCACTCCCTGGTCGCCGATGGCGAAGGCGAGCGGGTTGCCGGGGCACAGGCGGTGGAGAACGTGCGCCATGGACCACCGTGGATCGGCGTCGGGTACCGCGTACGCGAGGACGACGAGGTCGAACTGCGTGTCCAGCAGACCCGACGGGCGCAGCAGAGCCTCGGCCATGCCGGCGTACGTGCGCTCTACCGGATGCGGGTTCGGTACCTGCCCGTACGGTGCGAGCAGGTCGACGAGGAACCGGTGCAACTCGGGATCGGGGGCGGTGGCCGGTTGCTCGACGTCCGAAGTGGAGTCGAAGGCGCGGCGCACGATACGGGAGATCGACAGCGGCGGCGGGTACCCACCGTCGGGCGCCGGGGCCGGCGGTTGGAGGAGAATCATGCGGCTCGGTCGCGCGTCGGTCCGGTGTGGGCCACGCCCGCCTCGTCGTAGCGGTGCTGTTGGCGCAGCAGGTCCTCGGGCAGATCGCGGTCCCGTACGAGATAGGGCACGCCGCTGTCGACCAGTACCTCGGCCGGGTACCCGTGGCTGAGGAACAGGCCGGGCGACGCCGTCAGTCCGTACGCTCCGGATCGGAGTACGCCGATCAGATCGCCGGGGTGTACGGGTGGCAACGGTACGTCCTTGCCGATGGTGTCACCGGGGGTACACAGCGGCCCGCACAGCTGCCACGGTTCGGATGCCGGCGCGTCGACCCGGCTGACCAGGCGGATCGGGAAGTTGCGCTTGACGAACGAGCCCACGCCGACCGCGGCCATGTGGTGGTTGGTACCGCCGTCGGTGACCGCGAACCGTTGCCCCATGGACGTTTTGACGTACCGGACCCGGATCAGGTACAGCCCGCACGGCGCGGCGAGGTACCGACCCAGCTCCATGATCAGTCGGGTCGCCGGGTGCCGGGCAACGAACGCGTCCACCAGCGGGCGCAGCTGGCGGGTCAGCAGCTCGTCATCGAGATCGTGCTCATCGTCGAAGTACGCCACCCCGAGTCCACCGCCGACGTCGACCAGTTCCAGCGGGAAGTCCAACCGGCTGGCCAGCTCCTCGGCGAGCTGCAGAATCCGGGCGGTGTTGTCGGCGATGGCCTGCGCGTCCAGGATGCGGGTACCCAGGTAGGCGTGTACCCCCATGAGCCGGACATGCGGGAACCGGGCGGTCAGGTCGGTGGCGGCCAGCAGTTGGTCGACGTCGATGCCGAACTGCCGTGGCCGGCCGCCCATGGTGAGCCTGGACCGGGTCACCGCGAAGCTGGGGTTGACCCGCAACGCCACATCGGCCCGGATCCCGCGGGCTCCGGCCAGCCGGTCGATGAGGGCCAGCTCGCCGAGGGACTCGCACACGATGGCGTACACGCCGTGGTCAAGGCAGGCGGCGAGCTCCGCCTCGCTCTTGCCGGGGCCGAGGAAGATGATGTCGCGCCCGGCAACCCCGGCCCGACGGGCGGTCATCAGCTCGACGAGCGAGGAGACCTCGGCGCGTGCGCCGAGCGAGCGCAGCAGCGCACAGACCGATACGTTCGGGTTGGCCTTGAGCGAATAGAAGATCTCCACCGCGGGATGCAGATTGTCGCGCAGCCGCTGGTACTGCTCGCGCAGCGCCTGCCCGTCGTAGACGAACAGCGGTGTTCCGTACGTCTCGGCCAGTACCGAGACCGGAATGCCCTGGATCTCGTGCTCACGCAATGTCATACCCCTTCGGCGAGGACGGCCAGCCGGTCGGCGATCTCGGCATCCATCGTGTCCAGCTCTTCGGTTGACGTGGCCGTCAGCAGCCCGTAGAGGCGACCCGGGAACGGCTGTGCGCCGGCCCCGGCGTTGACCGTGGCGAAGGCGTGGATGACCAGACCAACCCCGCCCGGCTCGCGCAGCAACAGTTCGCCCAGGCCGTGGCGCAGGCGGTCGAACGGCAGGGCAGTGGCCAACCGCAGTGGGTACTGGCGGGCCAACGCCACCATGTCCGGGCGGACCAGCCGCTCGACCAGCGTTGCCTGGTAGGTGGACATGTTGTTGCGGGCATTGATTTCGGTCACCGGGTAGAGGCCACCGGACGGATCGGTCATCGCGTCCACCCCGACCACCCCGTAGTAGCCGTCGGCGGCCAGCTGGGTACCCAGCGCCTGACTGCAGCGCCGCAGTTCTTCGTGGACCGGCGCACTGAGCCGGGCCGGCATCCGGTGTCCGGTGTGGACGCCGTGCACGGTGTACGCCTCCTTGACGAAGTCGAAGCTGACCGTACCGTCGCGGTGCACGGTGAACTGGTAGTTCAGGTCGACTCCCTTGGCCACCCACTCCTCGACCACCAGGCCGACCCGATCGTGCCCGCTGCGCCGGGCCTGGGTGGCCACCATCCGGTACAGCCGGTCCAGCCGGTTCGGGTCGTCGACCACCATGAGGCCTTTTCCGGACACCCCGTAGGCGTCCTTGACCACCACCCGTCGGCCGTCGGCGAGCAGGTCGGCGGCGTCTCGGCAGGCGGCGGCGAACTGCTCGAGAGCTGCGCAGGCCCAGCCGGTGGGCTGGCGTAGCCCGAGTTTTTCGGCGAGCCTGCGGCTGTACACCTTGCTGTTGACGAACTTGCAGATCGTCGTGGGCGGCGCGGCCAGCGGCAGGCCGGTCCGCTCCGCCAGCTCCTCCTCCATTGTGGATACTCCGTGCGGCAGCAGGTACGCGCCCTCCGCGGCCAGTCCGGACAGGAGATCCAAGAGCGCCGGGGTGGCCAGCGCGTCCTCGGTGACGTTGCGCTGTGGCTGGGACGAGTTGGCCGGCACCAGCCTCGGCAGCGGCAGCTCCAGACGGGACAGCCAGTCCAGGTACCCCGGGTCCGGGGCCTGCTTGAGCAGTACGTGGTCCTGACCGCCGGCCAGCGTGACGGCCAGCTCGTCCATCCGGTTCACCACCTGGCGCGCCGTTTCGAACGGGGTACGCGGCAGCCCGGTCTCGCCGACCGCCCACCGGTCCTCGACCTCGAAGTTCGCCAGGTAGACGAAGCGGGCATCCGGGTCGCCCACGAGGGCCGACCGCAGCCGGTCGGCGAGTCCCCGGGTACGCCCGCCGGACAGGGAGGCGGGAACGGCGGTCGTCATCTGATCGGGCATGCCAGGCTCCTCATGCTCAACTGCCACTAGTGCTCGAACACCATGGCGGAGAAGGTCGCGCCCAGCCCCACCGCGGCCATCAGGTAGCGGTCCCCGGGGGAGAGCCGGCCGGTTGCGACGGCGGTCCGGTAGTTGATGAAACCGTCCGCACAGAAGGAGTGCCCGGCCAGCGGGACGTTGTCCAGCAGTACCCGCTCGACGGGCAGTCCGATGATCTTGCTGATCCGTTGCCAGGACACGATGTTGACGTTGTGCGGCAGGATGAGGTGGAGGTCGCCCAGTGCGATCCCGGCCTTGGCGATCGCGGCCAGCATCACCTCCGCCAGCAGGTGCGG
This sequence comes from uncultured Actinomycetota bacterium, assembly GCA_963850915.1. Taxonomy (GTDB): domain Bacteria; phylum Actinomycetota; class Actinomycetes; order Mycobacteriales; family Micromonosporaceae; genus CAVTWH01. The sequence continues at coordinate 119,002 of CAWKND010000007.1, read as the reverse complement.
GTACCTCTCCTGAAACTCCGCGGCCAGCTCGCTGCCCGGCTGCAGCCGGTCGTACTGCCCGTACATGGCGGTGGCGTAGGCGAGCACCCGGTCGCGGAAACCGCCATAGCGGACCAGGCAGGCGGCCGCGCCCTCGCTCATCACCGTCTGCCGGGGGATGACCTGCGCCCCACGCGTGAAGGTCTTCTCGCCGGTGAACACCAGCGCCAGCGCGTCCGGGTCGCCGGTCGCGGCCAGCAGCCGGCCGGCGATGTCGATCGCGAGCAGGCCGGATGCGCAGGCATGCTGGGTGACGGCAAACGCGATCGCGTGCTGCAGGCCGAGCCGCCGGCACGCCTCGGCCAGCGGGTTCACCGGGTACGGCACGACCACGGGATGGGTACGGGCCTGCAGGACGTACCGGACCTGCTGCTCGTGTCCGGACAGCTCGGCGAGCCGGCCGGCGGCGGCCAGCATCAGGTCGACCAGCGTCTTCCCGTCGTCCCGACGTACCAGGTCCAGCCCGTAGTAGCGCTGGAACACCTTGACCTCGGCAACGCTCAGCCCGAGCTGCTCGCGTAGTGACGAGATCGGGACCCCGCTTCCAGGCAGGTACGCCGCCACTCCGGCCAGGGCGGTCACCCGCTCGCCCCGGTCGGCCGCTCGAGCTCGGTGTCCAGGTACCCGGTGAGCGCGTCGACGGTCGAGTAGTCCCACGCCACGGTCGGATCCACCGTCAGTCCCAGATGGTCCTCGATGTCGCCGCACAGCATCAGCCCGTACATCGAGTCCAGTCCGTACTCGGCGAGGGACACGTCGGGGCGGATCTGGTCGGGCTCGCACTCGGCGTACTCGGCGACCTTCGCGGTCAACCACGCGCGCAGCGCATCGACGGAGGGCTCGGCACCGGGACGGGGCATGGTGATCCTCCTGTTGGCTATCCGGCCACCGGCTGGGCGGCCAGATCGAAGCTCAGCGACTGGTCGAAGCGGGCGGTCAGCTCGGTGTACAGCGGATGGTCCGCGGTTGGGCCGGACCCGGGCTGGCCCATGCGGGCGGCGAGCCGCCCCAGCGCGGCCAGCAGCCAGGCCGGGTCGGCGAGGAAGCCGCCCTCGCTGTACCGCCACACATTGAGGCAGGCGCTCGCCGCGAGTACGGCCGCGTACCGTGCGGTCAACGCGAAGGCGGCCGGGCTGGCGGCCGGTCCGACGTCGCGCGGCGCCAACGCGCGCACCTGCTCGTTGATGTCGTGCAGCGCGGCCACGAACGGCGCGCTCGCCGCGCGGACCTGGCGGTCGGCCACGGCATCCACGCCGGACAGCAACGACGCGGCCAACGGGTCGGCCGAGGACGCCACCGCGAGCTGGTCGTAGCGCAGCGGCGGCAGCGGCTCGGCAAGCTGGAACAGCTGCGGTACGGCCGGTTCGCCGGTCAGCCAGGATCGGCGGGCCAGCATCAGCATCTGGGGGAGCATGGTGAGCTGGCAGGCGGCGCGGCCGGCGTGTCCGAAGGTGTGCGCCGGCAGGTCGCGCAGGTGCTTGCCGAAGATGGCGTACCGACCCTCCCGGATGTAGAAGTGCGCGCCCAGTACCAGGGAGAGGCGGTGCATCGCGTCGCGGAGTACGGCGGGCACGAAGGCCTTGGCCGCGGCGGCGTAGATGCTCGTCTGGCCGGGCAGCAGGTGTACCGCACGGGCCGCGACGGTGGCCAGGCAGTCGCAGATGAGCAGGTCGACGAACGCGTCGGCAAAGGTGGCCTTGACCAGCGGGAGGTCGGCGGCGGTGCGCCCGTACAGCCGGCGGTCCGCGGCGAACCGCATCGCCACGCGCAGCCCGGTGTCCACGACGCCCACCGCGGTGCCGGGCAGGGCGATGCGGGTGAGCTGGAACGAGCGCAGGGCGGTCTCGATCCCGCGGCCCTCCTCGCCCAGCAGGCTGTCCCGGGGTACCCGCAGGTCGCGCAGCTCGAAGCCGCCGAGTTGGACGCCGCGCAGGCCTTCGCTGCGGAACCGGGGCAGATAGCAGGAGGCCTCGATGTCCACAGTGGACTTGTCGAGGAACAGCTGGGAGTGGCTACGGCTGCCGGGGGCGTCGCTGGTGCGGGCAAACAGCACGACGGCGCTCGCCCGCTGGATGTTGGTGATGACCTCCTTGCGGCCACTGAGCAGCCAGCCCTCAGGGCTCCGGCGGGCGGTGAAATCGACCGCGGCGAAGTCGTTGCCGTGCGCCAACTCGTGGTAGCCGGCGGCCAGTTTCCGGTTGTCCAGCAGCAACTGCGCCGCCTGGCGACGGTGTGCCTCGCCACCGGCGGTCCACACGTTGACCGCGGCGAACATGGGTGCCGAACTGGCCAGGGTCAGCGCGAGGTCGCGGCGGGCGATCGAGCGCAGCAGCAGGACCAGCCGGTCCAGCCGGTCCAGCCGACCGCCGAGGGCCGGCGGTACGAACTCGGCGCCCAGGCCGTACTCGTCGAGCATCCGTTCGCCCGCTGCCGGTACGGCGGACTGTTCGTCGGCGGCGACCACTGCCCGGTACCCGATGGGATTGTCGTCGTCCCAAGGGTTTCCCAGTCGCCGTTCGATGTCGTTCACGCGCCGGCCACCCCGCTCCCGGTCGGCAGCAGCGAGGGGGTGGCGTCCGGCCGCACGCCGTCGAAGAGCTCGCCGAAGAGCGGATAGGGCGGTGGGTGGAGCGCCGGTTGCAGCTTGGTCAGCAGGTAGCCGAGGCTGGCCCGTAACCACAGCCCGTCCCGCCAGGGCGCGGGCGCCGTCGCCACCGGGTCCCAGGTCCGGTTGGCCAGCCACAGGTGTACACACGCGGCACCCGCCACGCACAGGGCGTACCGGTGGGCGGTGGCGAAGGCCGAGGGCGGAGGTCGCGTCCGGCGGGCGCGGTCGCGGCCATCTCGGAGTAGACCTCGTCGGTGGCTGCCTGCAGCACCTGGGCGTCGCGCAGCAGGAGCGGCGGGGCCTCGCCGGTCGCGACCAGCTTCGCCAGCTCGTCGACGGCGCTCCGCAGGGCTTGGGTGGTGGCGCAGCCGTGCCGGGCCAGGAGGCTCAGCTGGCCCAGATCGGCGTCCGGGACCGGCCGGGCCAGGTCCGCCGCCACGGCAACGTCCTCGACGCGGGCCAGCGTTCGGCGGTATCCGCGGACCAGGACCGGGAACTGGTTGATGATCAGGCTCTGGTTGACCGCGGTGCTCCCGTCGAAGATGCCGACGATGCGGTGGTCGCGCTCCACCTTGGCGTACCGGCCGCCGGCGTGAACGTCGCTGAGGAACGCGCGGGCGCCCAGCATCTCGCCGAGCCGGCCGAGCAGGTCATCGACGAGCGTGGGTACCAGATACTTGGTGACCGCCGACAGCACGCTCATGTCGCCGGGCAGGGCGTGGATGCCCCGGCAGGCCAGGACACTCAACGCCTCCGCGACGAACAGCATGGCGTACGCCTCGCCCAGGTCGGCCCGTACCTTCGGCAGCCCTAGCAGGGTCTGTCCGTACAACCGGCGCTCGGCAAGGTACCCGAGTACCAGGCCGAACGCCTGGTCAGCCGCGCCCAGCGACAATGCGGCCGCGCAGGCCCGGGTGAGCTGGAACGCCTTGCCGATGATCTCCAGGCCACCGCCCGGCGGCCCGACGAGTGCGGTGGCCGGCACCGGAGCGTCGTGGAAGCTGATCCCGCTGATGTCGGCGGCGCGGATGCCCTGGGTGTGTACCTTCGGCAGGCACCGGTAGCGGTCGGCGGCCAACTGCCGCTTGTCCACGAGCAGCAGGCTGAACCCGCGCGGGCCACCGCCGGGTTCGGTGCGTGCCAGCAGGCAGACCAGGTCGCCCTGGGTGGCGTTGTTGATGAGCCACTTCTCCCCGTTGACCCGGTACCCGTCCGGGGTGCGCTCGGCGGACACCTCGCCGGCGAGCAGGTCACTGCCGTGGGCGCGCTCCGTCAGGCCCCAGCACACCCGCGCTCCGGCGAGGATGTCCGCTCCCAGACCGGCCGTCTGGTCCGGCCGTCCGGCCACCCACACGCCGACCGCGCCGAGGAAGGTCTTGCCGTGGGCGATGGCGAGGGTCAGATCGCGCCGGGCGAGGACCCGCATCAGGTGCAGGATCTCCTCATAGCTGGTGAGGGCACCGCCGTGCTCGGCGGGTACGTAGTAGCGGGGCAGCCGCAGCTCGTCCAGCCGGGAACAGGCGGCGGTCGGGAACACCTCGCTGGCGTCCAGCTCTGCCGATTTGGCGTACGACAACACATCGTCGCTGTTGGACGGATCACCCATCGCGTGGGACAGCGCGTGCGCGGGGGCGATCGCGCGGTACCCACTGGTCGCCGCAGCGATCTCAACGGACATCCGGCACCGCCGTTTCCTCACGGTAGGTAAGCCGCATTCGAGGGCTCAGGTCCTCGTACAGCGGCCCCAAACGTCGGTCCACGAACAGCTCCCGCATGGCTCCGCGCCGTACTTTCCCGCTTGTCGTCCGAGCGACGCCACCCGGCCGGACAAGCACCACGGCGCCGACATGGATGCCGAACTGGCGGGCCATCCGATCCCGGATGGTCGCGGTCAAGGCGGCCGGCCCGTCCACCCCGGGCAGCAGCGCCTGGCATTCGTGCACAAGTACCAGCTCCCCGGCATCGTCCGCGCCATCGGCCGACGGCACCGCGAAAACCGCTCCGACCCCGGCGCGCAGTGCCTCGTGCCAGGAGGCCACCTCGTGCTCGATGTCCTGCGGGTAGATGTTGCGGCCCCGTACCACCAGCATGTCCTTGAGTCGGCCGGTGACGAACAGCTCGTCGCAGTACAGCGCGCCGAGGTCACCGGTGCGCAGGTAGCCGGTCTCGCCGGTAGCCGTCACCGCGCCGAAGGCCGCCCGGGTCGCCTCCGCCGCGGCCCAGTAGCCGGGTGCGACCGCCCGCCCGCGCAGCCAGATCTCACCGACCCGCCCGTCCGGTACCGGCGTCGCCGTCTGCGGGTCGACGATGCGGATCTCCACCTCGCAGGGGCGGCCACAGCTGACCCGGCTGAGTACCTCGGCCGATGCGCCGGCCGGTACGAACTCGCCCTGCTCCAGCCGGGCGGCGTCGACCCGGCAGACGAAGGGCGGCTCGTCACGGGTACCGACCGACGTGTACGCCATCGCCTCAGCGAGTCCGTAGCCGACCGTGAACGCCTCGGGGCGGAAGCCGGCAGCCGCGAACCGTCGGGTGAAGGCCTCCAAGGTGGCTGCCTGTACCGCCTCCGCGCCGTTGCCGGCGACCTGCCAACCGGACAGGTCGAGCCGCGAGACCTGCTCGTCGGTCACCTTCGCCACGCACATCTGGTACGCGAAGTTCGGCGCCAGCGAGACGTCCAGCCAGTGCTGGTCGATCAGCTCCAGCCAGCGCACCGGCCGCTTGAGGAACTCGAACGGCGGCATGGTGACGCTGACCGCCCCCAACGCGACCGGCTGCAGGAGCTGCCCGAGCAGCCCGAGGTCGTGGTGCATCGGTAGCCAGCCGCCGAACCGGCTGCTCCGACCGACCCCCATCATCCGGCGGCTCATCGCCACCTGGGTGAGGATCGTGTCGTGGGTGATGATCACTCCCTTGGGCTCGCTGGTGGAGCCCGAGGTGTACTGCAGCATGGCGACCGTGTCCGAGTCGATGTCCGGTCGGACCCAGGCGTCCGCGTCGCCCGGCCCGGCTAGTTCGACGGTCAGGCACTCCAGCTGTCCGAGCCCCTCGGCGTCCCGCCATCCGGTGACCGCGGGCAGGCTGGCCTCGTCGGTGAGTACGACGCGGACACCGGCATGCTGGACCACTCCGGCGCAGCGCTGGCGGGACTCCGCCGACCTGTTGGGGATGGGCAGCGGTACCCCGATCAGGCCGGCGTACATGCAGCCCAACATGGCCACCGCGAACTGCAGGCCGGCCGGGAACAGCAGCAGCGCCCGGTCGCCCACCGCGTAGCGGTCCCGCAGCAGCACGGCGGTCCGGCGGGCGAGGAGGTCGAGGTCGTGGTAGGACAGTGACTCGCCCGACGGATGCTGGGCGAGATCGGCGACGAAGGTCAGCGCCGGCCGGTCGCCCTGCCGGTTGGCGTGCTCCTGGAGTACCGCGACGAGCGTGTCCTGGTGGGTCATGTGGCGGCTTCCTCTCTGGCCACACGTCGACGGCCGAGCGTCATGTCGCGGTCGGGTCAGCCCGTGTGACAAAGCCCGACAGCGTCCGCGCTCCAAGCCGCTCCAGTTCTTCGGCGGCAAGCCCCACGGTGTCGTCCACCGGCCCGCTCGGGTACGGAACCGGGCGCGCCGCGGACAGCACGTCCTCCAGCAGCCGCCGGACCCGATCAGGGGTCCACTCATGGGCGGGAAGGAATGCCCCGGCTCCGGCCTTGGCCAGCCGGGCACCGTTGTCCACCCGGTCGAAGCCGTAGCCGAGCACCACCTGAGGTACCCCGGCGACAGCGGCCCGCGCGGCGGTGCTGAGGCCACCGTGGTGCAGGACCGCGCCGGTCCGCGGGATGACCGTGGCGAACGGCAGCCGGGGGAACCAGTGCACGTTCGGTGGCAGTGGCTGGTCGGGCAGGTCGCGCTCGGCGGCTACCAGCAGGACCGGGCGGTCGAGCCCGGCACAGGCGGCCAGTACCACCGGGTAGAAGCCGCTGTGCAGCATCTGGCTGGTACCACCGGTGACCAGGATCGGTCGGGTCGGCCCGGCCAGCAGTGCGGCGGCGGCCGGCGGAAACTCGTCCCCCTCGCCCGCGTCCGGGAGTACGAAGCCGGTGAGTCGGGTGCGGACCGGCGTGGCCGGACCGGCCCGGTCGAACCACTCCGGCCACAGGCCCAGATATGCGTCGGCGGAGAGCATCCAATCTGTCCAGTCGGTGACCGGGGGCAGACCAAGATCGGCCCGGGCGTACGCCACGTCGTCGCCGAGCGCGGCGCGCAGCGTGGGCGCCTGGTCCGGCAGCGCCAGCAGGCATTGCGGGGACATCGCCAGGCACGCCACCGGTGCGCCGAGCGCCTCGGCAACCGTCAGCGCGGACAGGTTCAGGACGCAGTCACTGACCAGAACCGTTTGCCCCGGCCGGTGCCGGCGGACCAGCGCGCGGCACTCGAAGCGCACCTGGGGTACGAACTCCGCTATCGCCGAGAAGTTTCGCGGCGAGTCGGACGGTTCCCCGGCCACTTCGCGAAGCACGTCGGGGTTGCCGCGCCGGCCCCCGCTCTCGCCGTTCATCATGTCGACGGGGATGAATGCAAATCCGGCCCGGCGGACCCGCTTCGAATACCGGGCATGGGTGAGGACAGTGACGTCGTGCTCTCTGGCCTGCAACGCCTGGCTGATCCGCAGCGCCGGTAGCAGGTCACCGTCGCTGCCGTGAATCATCATGAGGAAGTCGCCCAAGGTGACCTCACCTCCGTCCGGTCAAGCCTGCGGGCCCGCCTTGCGAGGGAGAATGCCCGCGCGGCGCGCCGGAACGGCATACCCGAACGGGCATGGCCTATCTCGCGCCGCCGATCCGGGGCCGGCCATTGTGAGGCGCCAGTACCGGCTCGACAATCTGACGGTGACCGTCCGCGTGACCGGGGCAACAACAACCATCGATTCGGCGGCGCGGCACATCGTCGGCAATCGGAGTGGACAGTGACCATTCAGGCAAGCTCCCGACAGGTACTGGCTTACCCGTTCGGCGAACCCGACCGGTTGCTGCTGCACCCGATGTACGCCGTGCTGCGTACCGAACAGCCGCTCGCCCGGGTACGGATGCCCTACGGCGACCCGGCCTGGCTGATCACCGGGTACCACAACGCGCGGGCGCTGTTGGGGGATCCGCGGCTGCGCAGGGACACGGGTCTCGACGAGCCCCGGATGACCCCGCAGATCGGGTTCACCAATCTGATGTCCACGGATCCGCCCGACCACAGCCGGCTGCGTCGCTTGGTAGCCAAGGCTTTCACCGCCGCGCGGGTGGAGCAGTTGCGCGAGCGAACCGAGCGCATCGCCGACGAGCTTGTCGACGCGATGGTCCGAGTCGGACCGCCGGCCGACCTCGTCAACGACTTCGCGGTACCGCTGCCAGCCACCGTGATGTGCGAGTTGCTGGGCGTACCGGTCGCCGACCGCCAGCGGTTCCAGCGATGGGTCGAGGTGGTGGTGTCGGCCACCTCGCTGAGCGCGGGGAAGATCCGCGAGTACAACGCCCGGCTCGGCCACTACATCACCGGACTGATCCGGCAGCGCCGGACCGAGCCGTCCGACGCGGATCTACTCGGTGCCCTGGTGCGCGCCCGGGACGACGACGACCGGCTGTCTGAGCAGGAGTTGGTCAACCTCGTGGTACTGCTGCTCGGGGTGGGGTTCGAGACCACCTCGACCGAGATCCCGAACTTTGCCTATGTCCTGCTGACCGAGGCCGGTGTCTGGGACCACCTGCTGGCGCAGCCGCAGCTGTCCCCGGTCGCGGTGGAAGAGCTGACCCGCTACGTGCCGATCATCTCGTACGCGACCTTCCCCCGGTACGCGGTGGAGGACGTGTCGCTCGACGGTGGCGTGGTCCGGGCCGGTGAGGCGGTCCTGGTCCACCAGGCCGCGGCGAACCGGGACGAGCAGGTGTTCGCCGACCCGGACCGGCTGGACTTCACCCGCAGCCCCAACCCCCATCTCAGCTTTGGCCACGGTCCGCACCACTGCCTCGGCGCGCCGTTGGCCAGGATGGAGCTGCAGGTCGCCCTGGCAACACTGCTGCGCCGGCTGCCGCGGCTGCGGCTGGCCACCGGCGAAGAGGAGATCCCATGGAAGCGGGGCTTGTCCGTCCGTGGGCCGAGTGCGCTGCCGGTGACCTGGTGACGGCCGACCCGGTGCGGCACCAGGCCAGCCCGCCGCCAGCCACCGGCCGGTGGCTCGTCACGGTGGACCCTCGTCGTTGCCTGGGCTCCGGTTCGTGTACCGGCGTCGCTCCGGCGTACTTCGCCATGGACGGCGCTGTGGCCCGGCCGAAGAGCGAGCTCGTCCAGCAGGACGAGCAGCTGCTCGACGCCGCGGAGCTGTGCCCCGGCGAAGCGATAACGGTCCGGGACGCGGTGTCCGGCGCGCAACTCGCGCCCGAACCCTGACCTGTCAGGCGGTTCGGCGGCCGTCGCCTTCGGCGAGCAGCCGTTGGCTCTGCCAGGCGATCAGGTCCGACCTGTCCTGCGGTGGGCGGTCACAGATCAGGTAGTACCCCGGTGCCATCGAGGTGATCCGGCCGGGCAGCGCCGCCATGCAGGCATCGTGCGCCTGCACGGGTGTGAGTCCGTCTGCCCCGCCAGCTAGGTAGGCCAGTACCGTCGGCTGGCTCTCGTCCTTCTCGCCAGTTCCGACCGCAGGTCGACGCCCGGTGACGAACACGGCCGTGGTGTAGCCCGGCAGCGCCTCGTCGACCATCCGCTCTACCTCGTCCAGGTCCACCCAGCAGGAGTCCACATAGGACCACCGCGGCCCCCGCTGCACCGGCTCCACCCCGGTCACCTCGCCCAGCCGGGCAAGGTCGACATCGCCGGCCGCCGCCGCCACCAGGAGCGCCTCCGTGCCGCGAGCCAGCATTTCGACCTCGGTGGCGGGCACCCGCTGTGGATCTCCCGACAGCAGCATCAGTTCCATCCGTTCGTCGAGGCGCATCAGCTGCATCGACAGCAGCCCGGGGCGGTTGCGTACCGCCGACCACTTCAGCGAGGTCTGCGCGAGCGCGGCCCGTACCCCGGCCAGCTCGCCCCGCTCCGGCGCGTGTACCCGGGTCAGGCTGTGCGGGCTGGTGTTGTTGAACTCGCAGTCCCGGCCGAGGTCGATACCGCGGATATGGTCGATACGTCTGCGCGTGTGATAGGCGACCACGGTGTCGACGAGGCTGTACCGGGAGGCCGCGAGCATCGCCGAACCGGTACGGAGAATCACTTCGTCGAAGCTCGCGCTGTCGGTGTCCACCACCACGAGGCCGTCCTGCGCGACGGTACCCACATACTCGCGCATGTGCCGGCCGATCCGGTTGTCGGCCAGCGCGTGGATCGGACAGAGTCGCTGACCGGTACGCCGGCCCAGCACCGTGGTCAGCGCCGCCAGTACGACCATCGGCGGAGTACTGCCGGTGCGCGCCGTGATGTGTGGAACGGCCAACGCCGCCGCCCGGGAGGTCAGCGTCGCCGCCGGTGGCACTTCGCTGGCGTCCGGATCGCTCGGCGGCACCGCGTACAGGCACTGGGGTATCCGCCACCGCTGCCGCTCCCAGTAGCGCAGTGCCGCCTCGGCCCGCCCCCGGCCACGCGGGGACTGTTCCTCGGCAGCCTGATCCAGCGGCTGATGCCCGGGTTCTCCGAGCACCCGGCTGGCCGGATCCGTGGCCAACTCGGCAAGCTGACGTACCACGATCCCCATGGCCGCGAAGTCGACCGCCATGTGGGAGAACATGAGGACGGCGAAGCGAACCGCTGCCTGACTGGTTACCACGCACACCCGTACCGGCAGGTCCTTCGCCAGCTCGAAGTCCAGTTCCCGCATCGCCCCGGTCAGCTGGGTGAACACCGCCGCGCGGGAGTCCTCGGTGTCCTCGTCGATCTCGTAAACCGCGACCGACAGCTCACCGGATGGCCACACCCGCTGGATCTGGTCACCGTTGACGAGGTAGGTCGTCCGCAGCGACTCATGCCGGGCCAGCAGCAGGGCGAGCGCGGCGTTGACGTCGGCAATGGTGGTACCGGACAGGTCGACCAGGGCGGGGAACATGCGCCCGAGATTCGCGGTCATGTTCTGTGTCCAGTGCAGGGTGGTGCGCTGTCCCAAGGTCACTGGCGCGTCCCCGCAGCGGATACCCGAGAACGGTACGACGATCTCTTCAACAAAGCTGAGACGGCCCGTCATAGGCGATGACCTAACCACATCACGCGGGTACCGCCAACCGTCGAATTCGGACGGAATTCAGGGCTGACCGGCTCTACTAGACGTTTCCAGTCCCGTTGCGAGCAAGCGTCGAGCCGCCGGACGCCGACGACTTGTACGTTGATATTTCCCGGTACCGTGCCCCGCCAGGAAAGGACACTCCACAATGGAACGTGGCGAAGTCATCGCCGGCATCGAACGGGCGCTCACCGACGTACTGCAGCGCGAGATGCCGGTCCTCACCGAGGACGTCAGGCTCTTCGACGACCTGAACATGGACTCCACGACGGCCTTGGAACTGCTCATGACGCTGGAGGACACCATCGGGGTGGAGATCGACGCGGAGAACCTCAGCATGGACAACTTCAAGACGATCGGCACGCTGGCCGACTATCTGATGGATGTGGCCGGGAGCATCGCTTGAACGCCCGGAGACCGGCATGGTGAACCCCACCGCGGTACCCCAGGAGGTTTGGCAACCCGGGCTGCCAGAGTCGGGCGAGACGGTCGTCGGCGAATATCCGGGTCTGCTCGATGCCCTGCACGAGCAGGCCGCGCCCGGCGCCCTCATCGCATCCGCGACCGGATACGTGCTGGCATCGCCGGCCGTGTTGGCGGTGGCCGCACCCGGTCCGCTGACCCGGTTCGGCCTGGCCGTTGCCAGACACCAGTCGGCTGCCGTAGCAGTGGGTCCGCCTGCTGACCGCTTCGCCGACGGACTGCTCGACCTGCATCACTACGTACTCCGCGGCGCCCTTAGGCACGCGCTACGCCATCTGGGCGAGCGCACGTCCGGCGGTACGACGCTGCTGAGCAAGCAGCTTGTCCAGGGCCAACTCGCCGACATCGCCCAATGCCTGGCCGAGGACGACGTGCTGCCGCGACACCGCAGGCAAGGGGATCGGCCGGCCCGGTGGCGTACCCACGAGCGGCTGGCCGACGCCGCAGGTGACCTGCTGATGCTGCTCGGCGCCAGCGGCTTCCTGGCCTGTGCGCCCGCCACCGATCTGCACCTGGCGGTCGTAACCGGCAACGTCTATCTCCACCCGGGTACCGACAGTGCCGACTGGAGCGAGGGTGGCGACAATGACTGAGCTGCAGATCCGTCCGCTGGCCGGCCTGGACACGACCGACGCTGGGCTCGCGGCGCTGGATCGGTTCTGCGCCGAGCTGGCCGCCGAATTCCGTGAACCGGGCATGCTGCTCGACCGGGATCCCGACTCGGTCGCCGACCTGCCGCTGCTGCGGGGCGTCCGGTTCACGCAGCAGATCGTCATGCCGCCGGCGTATCAGTCGCGGGAGGAGTTCCAGCCGGACCTGCTGGACGCGGTCGCCACCACGGTGGGCGCGACCATCCTCTGCGAACGGTTGGCCTACGGCGACGCAGGCGTACTGCTGGGCAGTCCCGGCCCGTCCCTTTCCGGCGCCACCGTCCAGGCGCTCGGCGACGACGCCCAGAAACACCGGTACTTCAGCCAGCTCGCCGCGGCGCCGACATACACGTTCTTCGGGGTGACGGAGCCGGGCAAGGGATCGGCGGCCACCGAGGTCGAGACCACGCTGATTCCCGCCGAGGATGGCGACGGTTGGCTGCTCAATGGCGAGAAGTGCTACATCGGCAACGGAAGCCGGGCACAGCTCGGAGTCGTGTTCTGCCGTCGGGTTCCGGGACCGTGGGGGGTCGAGGTGGTCCTGGTGGACACCGCCGCCGAGGGCTTCAACGCGACGCCCCTGCCCATGATGGGTCTGCGCGGCGCGCGTATCAGCAGGCTGCGCTTCAACAATGTCCGGATCCCCGCGGAGCAGCTGCTCGGCGCGCACCGGCCACCGAGTCGCCGGGGCATGCACGCCGCGATGCGCACCTTGTACCGTGCCCGGCCGGGCGTGGCGGCATTCGCCCTCGGCTGCGCGCAGGCGGTGTGTGACTACGTCGATCGGGAGCGGCCGGCCTCGGCCGGCCACCGGTGGCGAAGCCAGGAAGCGTTGCTGGACCGCATAGCGGCGGTCCGGGCAGCCACCTACCGGGCGGCGGCGGAGATCGACCGTGGCGTGGTCAACGCGCACCGGGTGGGTGCGGCGAAGATGGGTGCCGCGCGGGTGTCCCAGGAAGCTACCGTGCTCGCCGCCGAACTGCTCGGCCCCGCCTCGTTGATCGAACATCCGTGGCTGGAGAAGGCCTACCGTGACGTGCGGGCGTTCGAAATCATGGAAGGCACGACGAACCTGCATCGCCTCTCGGTCTTCCAGGGGCTGCTCAAGGACTCTTTCCTGTAAGCGTCTGCCCGGTAAGCATCGTCCCGGTAAGCGTCGGCCTGTAAACGTTGGTGCAGCGGCGGTTCAGTACGCCGCCCCGGCCGGTACCGCGGCCATGTCGAGCAGCCCTTCACGCAGCGCGATGGCCACCGCCAGCGTACGGCTTGAGCAGCTCAGCTTGGTCAGTACGCTGCCCACCAGCCGCTTCACACCGTGCTCCGAGATCCGCAGGTCCCGTGCGATCTGCTTGTTGAGCAGGCCACGAGCCAGCAGCGAGAGTACTTCCCGCTCCCGTGGAGTCAGTGCGGTCGGCCGGGTCGGCTGGCTGCCCTCTCCGGTCAGGTAGGCGCCGCAGCCGAGCAGCTCCTGGGCCAGCCGGGTGGGCAGTACGACGTGGCCCTCGCCGAGCCGGACCAGCAGGTCACCGAGGGCGGCGGCGGTCAGCCCCTGCTGGCGCAGGAACCCGTGCGCCGGGATGCTGGCGGCCCGGCCGAGTCCCCGCCCGTCCGCGTCGTCCAGCAGAACGACGACCATGACCGCGTGCCGGCGGGCCTCCTCCGCCAGTTCTTGCCCCGATTCGTCGGCGCTGCAACGCAACATGAGCACATCCACCTTGTCGAAGGACAGCTCGAGGAGGTCGGCGGCGTGGCGGCACTCGCTCACGTCGCGGACAGTGTCGAGACTCCGCAGCATCGCGGCGACGCCCGAGCGCACGATCTCGTCCGCCGTGACGATCGCGACGTTCAGCCCGCTGGCAGATGTCATGTACCAAGGCTATCCATGGCCATAGATAGATGCGCTAGAAACCCGGTAGGTGCGACTTCCATTGAAGTTCTAGTGGGGGCCAGTCCTGATTCGACTGTTCGTTAGGCTCGAATACCGGTTCGCTGCGAGCCGGCTGGGGCGACGCGCGGGTACGGTAATCGACAGTCATTAATCGTTATCCGTCAATGCGGATCAACGTACGACGAGTCAGTGGTTCGGCCCGGGAAAGCCTGAATCGAAGTTTGTGGCCGCCCGCGTAGCCGTGCCCACGTGGAGGTCAGCTGATGGTCGCAGACCGAACCACGGACAGCGGGCCGGTACCCGAGACCCGAGCGCCGTCCGCGATTGTGGTCTTCATCAACGGGTTCCACCGCAGCGGCACCACCCTGCTCACCACGGCCGCCACCGAGGCGACGGGCGGCGTGACCCTGACCGTGGGGCACCTCGCCCGCCATCTCCCCGCCCTCAAGTACTTCCTGCGAGTGGAGCGGCGCAAGAACCGGACGCCGGATCGCGGGGTGGACAACCTACCGGTCACCGAGTCGACGCCCGAGGAGTACGGCTGGTTGCTGCGCCGCCTTACCGGCCGGTCCGAGCTGTCCGTGCGCGCGGCCCGGACCGGCATCTTGTCCCGGCTGGTCGGTGAGCTTGCCGAGGAGTCCGGTTCGTCGGTGGTGGTGTTGAAGAATCCACCGGACACGGGCCGGGAGCGGCTCCTGCTCCGGTATCTGCCCGGATCGCGGGTACTGCTGGTACGGCGTGGGCTCGGTGCCATAGAGGAGAGTCTCGGCCGAGCGGTCTCCCGATCGGCGGAGTCGAGCGGCTACCCGTACGCGCTGGTGGGTAGTCCGCGCGATGCTGGCTCATTCCGGCTGCAGCTCTGGCCGGCCGGACGGTGGGTGGCGCTGCGCCTGATGCGTTGGCGTACCCGCGCCAGAGTCGTACGCCTGGCTCACAGCGCGGCGCGGCTTCCCATGGACCGGATCGCGTTCCTCTCCTACGACGAGATGCGGCAGGATCCGCAGGCCGCGGCAGCGTGGGCCGGCCACCTCCTCGACCCCGGGGCGCTCGGCCGATCGGTTGCTGCGCTGGCCCTTCCGGACCGCTGCCGCCAGCCCAAGGGGAGTTGCCTGGTGCGCCTCATCGACTGGTACTGGGCCCGGGCGTGGCGCCGGGCGCGCGCAGCACAGGTCCGGGCCGGGCTGCTGCGACCAGCTGGTTCGCTGCGGTACGGCGACGCTGGCGGCTCGAACCTGGGACGAACCGAGTAAGCGAGAAGCCAAGATATGGACAGCATTCAGCGAGGTATTGCCCAGACCCTGCGCAATCTTCATGACCGCACCTTGGTGCTACCGAACGCCTGGGACCCCGCGAGTGCGGCCGTCATCGCACGCACCGGCGCCGCGGCGATCACCACGACCAGCGGTGGAGTCGCCTGGTCCGCAGGACGGTAGGACGGGCACGGCTCACCCGCGAGGTGATGGCTCAGCTGGTCGGCCGGATCAAGCCGGGTGGGCGGGCCGCACCTGTCGCCTGCGAGCGGGACAAGCTGCTGAGTGTCTACCCCCGCCGTCCCCGACGCGTGTTGACCTGTCCCTCTGCTCGCTGCAGCGCGTCGATGTAGGCACGGCGGCTGCGGGCCTGGACGATCGCGCGGATCGTCAGTAGCGCAGCGACAGCGACGAGCTGGCCGCCGAGGATCACCTTGTTGAGGTCGATCGCTGGCCGCCAGTCGACGCTGTCATCCTTGATGACGAAGGCACCGACCGGCTTGGCCGAAACGCCGAAGCCGCCGCCATTTCCGCGACCCGTCGCCTCTCCCTGCTCGTCCTCGCCTCCGGTTGCCGGGCGGCCCTCGCCGCTGCCGCCCCCACCGCCGCCGCTCAGCTTCGCAGCGGGCAGCAGCGTGATTCCGTTGCGGCTCACCGGCTCGCCGAACACCCCACCCGCACCGGCATTACCAACCGCGTCGCGGATGGTATCCAGTACAGCCGTGTCACTGTTGTTCATCTCTGCCCCCTGTAGCCGCTCCGCTCGTACACACACCGCGGCGCGTACGCCACCCGACCGCGGCGCCGCCTTCCGCACACCACTGCTACGTTGCCGCACAGCCCGGGACGGCACGCCGGAACGCCATAACTGGATGGCCACGGTTGTCCGTGATCCGACTCGCCGAGCTCCGGTGATTCGCCGATACTCCATTGTCCGGCGTCGCTGGGTACGCAATCCTGTGCGGAGCATTGCCTGCGCCCGGGGGAGCCGCCTGCATGAAAACCGAGACCATTGAGATCGCGGTACGTGAGCGTGTGCTCTGGGTGGGATCCGAGGCGTACCCGCTGCACAACATTGCCCGGGTCTCCACCGTCGAACTCGTCTACCGCAAGGGTCGCGCGGTCGCCAGGTTTGTTGGATTCTTTTTCCTCTGGCTCTTCCTGGGCGTCTTCGCGCTGGTGGCGCTGTTTGTCGGCGGGGTACTCGACACCGACGAACAGACCAGTACGGCGACCAAAGCGGTCGGCGCGATCGTTGGCGTCATCCTCCTGATCCTGTTCATCCGGCTGCTCATCGTGTTGGGTCGGCGCAAGCTGTGGGCGCTCGTCATCTCGACCTCGGCCGCCTCACACCGCGCCCTGGTCAGTAGTGACCGCGCGCTGCTGAACCAGCTCGTCGAACGGATCGTGTACGCGATCAACAACCCGACGTCGCCGGCCGCCCAATTCCACCAGACCGTCAACAACTACGTCTCCGGCAACCAGTACAACGCCGGCGGCGACCAGTACAACGCATCGGGCCGAGCGACGGGGAGAGTGGGATGACCAACTATGTCGGTGGTAACCAGTACAACGCCGGTGGTGACCAGTACAACGCGTCCGACAACGCCATCGGGCGGCAGCAGATCAACAACTACGGTGCGGCTGACCAGGGCGCCGCGCTTCAGGAGCTGATCCAGGCGGTGACCGAGTTACGCGCCCGGGTCTCGACCGCTGACCGGCAGGCCCTTGACGAGCAGATGCGTGTCGTGGCGGCCGGCCCGCAACAGGACCCGGGCACGCTGCGCCGGGCGCTCAGTGCCATCGCCGGCGTCGCCACGGTCGTCGGCGAGGTCGGTGCCCCGGTAATTGCCGCGGTTCGCGCCGTCCTCGGCGTTGTCGGCTGAATCGGGTCGCAGCCCGCTCACCTCAGCGCCGCCTCTGGGGTTGGCGGCATTCGACAAACCGCGATCGGCTGGCTGACGGCGTACCGGCCGCCCACGGTCTGGTCCGTGAGCGGCCTCGTACGCTCCAAGCTGTCAGTCGGCGTCCTGGAGGTCCTGGGCCGGCGGGCCGTCCTGGACGGGCAGACCGCTCTTGGCGGGCAGACTGGTCAGGGCTGCGCTCCCACCGCCCTGCGCGGGTGGACCACCCTGCGCGGGGACGACAACCGCCGTTGCGGCGGCTGCCAGGCACAGGCCGATCAGTCCGGCGTCGACGTCCCGGATGATGTCCGGCATGAAGGCCCACGGCTCGGCGAACGCGCTGCCGAACTCGACGGTGAAGGAGTACGCCTTGCTCACGGGGTTGTTCACATGACGGGAGAAGGTGTAGTCGTCCGCCGCGCCGCAGGTGGGGTACAGATCGAATGAGGGTTTTGCGGTGTAGACAGTTCCCCGGACGGGCTGGAGCGCAGCTTGGAACGCGGCGGCGAGCCCCTGCACGGTACCGAGATCGCCCAGCGAGATGTACTCGCCATAGGTCAGGGGATGGTTGACTCCCCGGGTCCCGTCGTACGCCGGGTTGTTGAAGTTCATTGCCGGAGCGCCGCTCTGATTGACGTCGTCACCCCAGCTGTACATGATCGTTTTGCCGTAGCTGTGTACGTCGACGTACCACCGGGTCTGGGTGTACTGGTCCAGCAGCCACTGCACGTTCGTGCTCTCCGGTTCGGAGAACGCGCCCGCGCCCTGGTAGACATCCGTGTCGTGGCCGCACTGTACGTCGGTGACGCTCACGTCCGAGTTGGGATCGAACGCGGCGGCGAAGTCGAACAGGAAGTCGAAGTTGCGGTTGATGTCCACCCCGTCGTGCCAGGCGTGGGGGCAGGCGCTCGGCTGGCGGTTCTTGCGCCACATGTAGTACTGCGTCTGGCTGTGGTGGCGACCGTCGGGGTTGACCATCGGGAAGATGACGATGTGGACGGTGTCCAGCAGCGTCCTGATCTCGTGGGCGGTGAACGTCATGTGCCCGTAGGTGAGGCCGGAGTTCGACTGGTAGGCGTCGAGCAGGTCGGCGGCGAGGTAGACAAGGATGTCGCAGCCACCCCACTCGCGGGCGTGCACACCTCCGGTCAGGACGACCGCGTCCCGGGTACCCGGCGCGCCGGTACCGAGTTGTATCGCGTTGCACGCCCGACCGTTCACGCTCGCGTTGGGCAGTGGCACGAGCTGGCTGATCCCCGGGTACGCCAGCGCCAGGTTCACCACGGCGTTGTCGACCTCGTTGACGTTGAGGTAGGGCATTACTCGCCCCCCGCCAGGTCGCCCAGGCCGCGGGGCACCGAGCCGTCCTCGTACCGGTTGCCTTCGCCGACCTCGGCCTGCCGCTCCTGGCCGAGTGCCGTCTCGTCAGTGACGACCTCCACCTCCACCGGCATGCCGCGCAGCTGCTCCAGTTGGTCCTGGCGCAGGTAGGCGTCTACCCCGACCCGGCCGTCCGCGTCCTGTCGTACCCCGCCGGCCACTGTGGACCGGTACTCACGCAGCGCACGGCGCAGGGTGTCGACGTCTGCCGCGATGACGCGTACACGAGTGATGTTTTCGCTCTCTGTCATCGTTCACCTCCTGTGCGTCATCGTTCCCGTGCCAGGAGGACGGCGCTATCGGGCTACCGACACGCGGCGTGCCATTCGGAGGTCTGCGCTGTGCTGCCCCGATCGGGCGGGCCGAACGGCCCGCCCGATCGGATTTCGTCAGCTCACGGGTAGTTGATCACGTTGACCGGTGTGGTACCCGATGGCGTGGTCGCACCCGTGTCGTTGATGACGTGGGTGATGGTGCCCTTGAAGTTGAGCGAGACGGTCAACACGCTGTGGAACTTCACGCCAGAGACGTTCGGCGGCCCTGATCTGTATTCGCAACGGTCGATTGACCGTGCGCCCGACCGCGGCGGCGGCGTCATGCGGACGCACGTCGCTGCGTGGAACTTGCTGCGGCCTGCGGATTCCGTGCTACCAGCGGGCTTGCGCCGTCGTGACCGGGGAACGCGCGCGAGGCCCGGAGTCCCCAGTGGCCCGCGCGGCCGGAAGTGGACAGTCGGCCCGCTGTCGATACTCGGTACTGATCAGTCCCGAGTTAGCGCTCACTCGATGAGCCGGCCGGACAGCGATTCGCCCGCTGAGACGGAGCGGCGCCCGAGTCTCGTCCGAGCGACGTACGAGCCTGACCCGCTCTATCGAAACCGACCTCGAAGCGCTGCTCGCTGCCGGCTGTCGCGCGGCTGTGATCGTTTGCCAGAGCGGCTTCTGTGAAAGTTTCCCGGTGCCACCTCGGGAGGCGGTCAAGTTCGTGCGACGTTATTGACAAATGACGAAAGACGCTGATGAAATGATTCTTGAATCGCTGGGAGCGCTCCCACGAATTCGCAATTACAGTGCCGA
Source organism: uncultured Actinomycetota bacterium (assembly GCA_963850915.1). Lineage (GTDB taxonomy): Bacteria > Actinomycetota > Actinomycetes > Mycobacteriales > Micromonosporaceae > CAVTWH01. The sequence goes on along the minus strand of CAWKND010000007.1, from coordinate 99,486 downwards.
TCGCTACGGGGGATGCGTGAGCACGCTGGCCACGGTCACTGGCATCTGGACGGAGTACCTGGGCACCGCTCCGTCCGGTCCGGACGTCGACTTCTTCGACGCGGGCGGTACCTCGCTGACCATGGTGCGGTTCCTCGCCGCTGTACACGACGCGTACGGCGTGGAGCTGCCCGTTGACCGGCTGTTCGGCGAGGGGTTCACGGTGTCCGTGACGGTGCGGGCCATCGAGGAGGCACTCGTCGCCAGCGCCGGGGACGGCGAACTGGACGCCATCATGGCCGACCTCGCCGACCTGTCCGACGATGAGATCCGCGCGCTGCTCGCCGAGAACGCCTAACCGATGACGCACTACTTGATGGTCACCCACGGCAGCGACGGCGACGTACTGCCGTTTGTCCGCATCGGGGCTGCGCTGGCTACCCGCGGGCACCGGGTCGCGCTGCTGACCCATGCCCCGTACGCGCCGGCTGCCGCCCGGGCCGGCCTGGACTTCGCACCGATCGACGACGAGGCGGCTTTCGAGGCAACCCTGGCAGCGACCGCGCAGCTACTGGGTACCGGCCCGGCGCGGATCGGCTGGGCGGAGTTCTACCGGCGGACCGGCCAGTTCGGACAGATCGCCGCCGAGTGCCGGGAGCTGCTACGCCGCCACGAGCCGGGCCGGACCGTGTACGTCGGGCGGCACACCTCGGGCGTGTCGGTACGCTTCGCGGCGGAGCTGACCGGCGCGCCCTCGGCCTGGATAGCGCTGTCGCCGACGCAGGTGATGGCGGCTCCGGTTGCCGCCCACACATACGCAACCGAGCTGTACCAAGGGTTCGACGCGATCCGGGCCGACCTCGGCCGGCCGCCGATCCGCGACTGGGCGGCCTGGTTCGCCGGCGCCGACGCCGAGATCGGGCTGTGGCCGGAGTGGTTCGACCGGGCCGGACCACGCGCGCCGGGTCGGGTCGCCACGGTCGGCTTCCCGCTGGCCGATGCCGAACCGGCCGGCGCTGCGGAGACCGCCGACATCCACCTCGCGCCGGGTACGGTGATCGCGACCGGCGGTACCGGCCGGATGCTCGACGCCGCTTACTACCGCACGCTGGTCGACGCGGCGGCGGCCGGCGGCTGGCCGACCGTACTGGTGGTACGCCACCGCGACCTGCTGCCTGCCCAGCTGCCGTCCACTGTGGACTGGCGGCCTCGGCTGCCGTACGCCAAGGTGCTGCCACAGGCCGCAGCGATCGTCCACCACGGTGGCATAGGCACTGCCGTGCGCGCGCTCGCCGCCGGTACCCCCCAGGTGTTGCTCGCCGACGGCATCGACCGGCCCGATAACGCGGCCCGGCTGGCCCGGTGCGGCCTGGCCCGGGCGGTGTACCGGCTCGACCCGGCCGCTGTGGTCGCCGAGGTCGACGCTGCGCTGCGCGACGAGGGTTACCCGGCGCGGGCCGCGGAGGTGCGCGACTCGCTCGATACCGGGGTACCCACCTGCGTTTCCCAATTGGAAGCGCTGGCCGGGGCGGGCATCGCGAAAGCGCGGACCGGTCTGGCCGAGCGGATCGGCGCGCTCTCGCCGCGCGACCGTGCGCGGCTGCACGCGCGGCTGGACGCGACCCGGGCCCCGACCGGCGGTCGGTAGTCGATGCGGGTACTGCTGGCACAGAACCTCGTCCACCTGCCGTCGCACGGCGGCGCCAACAGGTCCAACCGGCTGCTGCTGGAGCAGTTGGCCGCGCGCGGACACGAGTGCGCGGTGGTCGCCCCGCTGACCGGTGCGTTGGGTACCGCCGGCGATCCGGTGGCCGCGGTCCTCGCGCGCGGCGCCGAGATCGTCGCGGATCGACCCGACACCCTGGTGTACCGGTACGCCGGGGTGACCGTACACGCGGTCCGTGCGGCCAACCGGCTGCCGGCCACCATCAGGACGGTCGCCGCGACACTGCGCCCGGACCACACCGTGGTGCCGTCCGACGACCCGGGTCACGTGGTACTCGGCGCGGCCAGCGCGGCCACCCCGGACCGGATCGTCCACATCGTGCACACGCTGCAGCAGTTGCCGTACGGGCCGGGCGCGTTCTACCCGAGCGCGGCCGGTACCCGGATGCTCAGCCGGGTACGCGGCACGGTCGCGGTCAGCCACGCCGCCCGGGAGTACGTCCGCGCGTACGGCGGCGTCGACGCCACAGTGCTGCACCCACCGGTGTACGGCCGCGGACCATACCCCGTCCTGGGTTGCTTCGGCGGGGACGTGACCATGGTGAACCCGTGCGGGTACAAGGGTCTGCCGATCCTGCTCGGGCTGGCGGACGCGTACCCGGAGCGCTCGTTCCGGGCCGTGCCCACCTGGGGCACGCTCGCCGAGGACCGGGCAGCGCTGGCCAGCCGGCCGAACATCCGGATCGTGCCCCCGGACGACGACATCGACCGGGTACTGGCCGGCGCCGGCGTACTGCTGATGCCGTCGCTGTGGGACGAGACGTTCGGCTACACCTGCGTCGAGGCGATGCTGCGCGGCATCCCGGTACTGGCCTCGGCAGTCGCCGGGCTGGTCGAGGCGAAGCTCGGCACCGACGGCGCGATCCCGGTACGCCCGGTGACCCGGTACCGGGTCGACGAACGCCCGGACCGGCCGGTACCGGAGATCCCGGAACAGGATCTGCGCCCGTGGCGGGCGGCTCTGGAGCGCTGGTACGCCGACCCGGTCGCGTACCGGGACGCGGCCCGGCATGCGCGCACGGCGGCGGGCGCCTTCGTCGCCGGGCTGGACGAGGGCGCGTTCGAGGCGTACCTGACCGGGTTGCCGGAGAACCGCAGCGAGGCGCCGTACGACCGGAGCGCCGCGCTGCGCCAACTCGCTGCCCGCCGCGCTGCGGCCACTGCTGCCGCTACTGCCACTGCCACTGCCGAGCCGCTACTGCCACCGGCCCGAGGGGAGCCAGCCGATGACCCTGGACGTGCACCCGCCGCAGGCCCCGCCGGAGCACACCGATCTCGGCACGATGCTGCTGATCCGGCACGTCGAACTGGCCCTGCTGCGGCTGTTCGAGGAGGGGCGCATCGGCGGTACCACGCACACCTGCCTGGGCCAGGAGCACGTACCGGTGGCGGTGTCCGGGCTGCTCGGCCCGCGCGACGCGGTGTTCAGCAACCATCGCGGCCACGGCCACTACCTGGCCCGTACCGGTGACGTGACCGGGCTGCTGGCCGAGGTTCTGGGGCGGGCCGGCGCGCTGTGCGGCGGGGTCGGCGGCAGCCAGCACCTCTACGACGGAGCGTTCCTGTCCACCGGCGTACAGGGGGAGAGCCTGCCGGTGGCGGCCGGTGCGGCGCTGGCCCGGCTCGGGTCGGGCGACCTGGCACTCGCGTACATCGGCGACGGTACCTGGGGCGAGGGCGCGGTCTACGAGGCACTGAACCTGGCGGCGCTGTGGCGGCTGCCGCTGGTGGTGGTGGTCGAGAACAACGGCATCGCGCAGTCCACCCCGACGCGGGTACAGCTGGCCGGCAGCATCGCCGGTCGGGCAGCCGCGTTCGGCATCCCGTACCTGGGCAGCGCCGAGACCGACCCAGGAGTTCTGCGTACCGTGCTAGCCCCCGAGTTCGACCGGGTACGCGCCGGCGGTGGTCCGCTGGTCGTCGAGGTACGCACCGGCCGGCTCGGCCCGCACAGCAAGGGTGACGACACCCGCGACGCGGCGACGCTCGCCGAGCTGCGCGCCGGTGACTGGTACGCCCGCCGTGACACTCCTGAGATCCAAGCGTTCGACGAGCGGGTCCGGGAGCGGGTCGAGGCAGCCGTGGTCGAGGTGACCGGCCGGCCGTACGCACCGGCGCCGGTCACCGCTGCTTGGCCGGTCGCCGAACCTGGCTTGGCGGGCCGGGCGGGCGGGCGGGTCGGCGAGCGGATCAACCAGGCACTGCATGCCGTACTCGCCGCCGACGACACGGTTCACGTGTTCGGCGAGGACATCGTGGACCCGTACGGCGGCGCGTTCCGGATCACCCGCGGGCTGTCCACCCGGTTCCCGAACCGGGTCCGCTCGACGCCGATCAGCGAGTCGGCGATCGTCGGCGTCGCGGCCGGCCTGGCACTCGCCGGCCAGCAGGCGATCGTCGAGATGATGTTCGGCGACTTCGTCACGCTGGCGATGGATCCGCTGGTCAACTTCGCCGCCAAGTCGGTCTCCATGTACGGCCGCCGGGTTCGGGTGCCGCTGGTGGTACGGCTGCCGGTCGGTGGCCGCCGCGGGTACGGGCCGACGCACAGCCAGAGCCCGCAGAAGCACCTCATGGGCGTACCCGACCTGGCGGTGTTCGAGGTGACGCCGTTCCACGACCCGACCCGGTTGCTGGCCCACCAACTCGGCCTCGGCGTGCCCTGCGTGCAGGTCGAGGACAAGATCCTCTACACCGCGCCGATGTACCGGGACGGCGTGGTGGACAGCGTCGCGCGCTACCGCTTCTCCGGTACCGGGCTGGGCATCGCCGTTGTCGAGCCGGTCGGTATCGACGACGTGGACGCGGTACTGATCGTGCCGGGCGGGCTGGCGCACCGGGCCATCGAGGCGGCTCGCCGGCTGCTGCTGGAGGACGAGATCTGCCTGCGTGTACTGGTACCCGCGCAGCTCTACCCGGTACCCGCCGACGACCTCGCCGAACTGTGCCGGGGTGCCGGTCCGGTACTCGTGGCCGAGGATGCGCCGCCCGGTGCCGGCTGGGGCGCCGAGGTCGCGAACGTGCTGTACCCGCGGCTGTGGTCGGGCCTGTCCGGACCGATCCGCACGCTCAGCGCCGACGACCGCGTGGTACCCGCCGCGCCGCACCTGGAGCGTGACGTATTCCGGTCCGCCGACGATCTGCGCGCGGCGGTCCTGTCCGCCTGTGGTGTACCGACCAGTGACCGGGAGGCGGGCGCGTGATCGACCTGCGGATGCCCAAGCTCAACGCGAACGACGAGACGTACGTGCTGGTCGACTGGTGTACGCCGGACGGCGGCCCGGTACGCGCGGGTGACCTGCTGGCCGAAGTGGAGACGTCCAAGGCGATCGAGGAGCTGCCGGCACCGGCTGACGGGCTGCTGTACCGGATCGCCGCGGCCGGCCAGAGCTGCGTCCCGGGCCAGCTGATCGCCCGGGTGTACGCCGACGCCGCCGCGCTGGCCGCCGCGCGCGCCGCCGCCCCGCCACCGGAACCGCAGCCTGGCCCAGCCGCTGACCGGCCCGCCACGTCCGTCGACCACCCAGCCGTCCCCGACCCGGTCCGTCCCGGCCCGAGCCATCCCGATCCGGCCGACCCGAACCAGGTTGGGCCCAGCCAGGTTGGGCCCAGCCAGGTTGGGCCCAGCCAGGTTGGTCCCAGCCAGGCTGAGCCGGTCATCACCGCACCGGCCGCCGCGCTCATCGCCGCGCATGGCATCCCGGCCGACGTGGTGGCCGGCCTCGGCGTCGCGGTAGTCCGCCGGTCGGACATCGAGGCGCTGATCGCCGCCACTGACACGGCCGCGCTGGACACGGCCGCAGATCGGGAGGACGCCGGGACGGTACGCACGCCGCTGCCCCGGCACCAGCTCGCCGTCGGGGCCACGGTCAGCGCCGCCCACCGGGACATTCCAGCCGCGTACACCGTGTGCGATGTGGACGTGACCGATGCGCTGCGCACCGGGCGGGAGCTGTCCCGGCAGCTGCGTACCCTGGTCGGCCTGGCCGAGCTGACCGTGGCGGCGATCGGCACGGCACGCGGCGGCCACCCGGAGTGCTTCGCCTCGTTGTCGGCCGACCGCACCGAGATGCTGGTACGGCCGGGCGCGCACGTCGGCGTGACGTTCGACGTCGGCGGCGGCCTGTACGTGCCGGTCGTACCGGATGCCGACAGCGCGCCGCTGGAGGCGTTGGCCGGCCGGATGTTCGCCTACCGGATGACCGCGCTGCGCGCCGGGTTCCGGGAATCCGACCTGACCGGTGCGAACATCACGCTGGCCCTGCACACCGACCCGGGGGTGGTGTTCGCGGTACCGATCGTGCCGCCCGGCCAGGCGTGCGCGCTGTCGCTGGCTTCGCCGCGCGCGGTCGTGGTACCCGACGGGGACGGGTTTGCCGTTCGCCAGCGGGTACACCTCGGTGTCGCCTTTGACCATCGCCTGGTGAACGGTCGGCAGGCGGCCGCGCTGCTCGCCACGGTCGGCCGCCGGTTGGAATCGGGCGAGCCGTGGTGACCACCGCGACCGACCGGGAGACGCTGGCCCGGCGGCTGCTCGCGGCCCGGCGCGCGGCCGACACCGCGGCCCGCGGCATCCCGCTGGCCGCGCCCGACGCCGAGGTACCGTGCGCGGCCGAGCAGCGCCGCATCTGGCTCGCCACAGCCCTCGACGAGTCGGGAACGGTCCCGCCGGTCACCGCCGGTGTGGCGCTGGACGGGCCACTGGACCTGTCCGCGCTCGGGGTGGCCTACGCGGCGTTGCTGGACCGGCATGTCGTGCTGCGCACCGGGTACCGGGTCGGCCCGGACGGCGAACCGTTGCCGGTACCGCCGATCGGAGCAGCCACCGGCGAGCCGGACCTCGTCGACCTCACCGTGTTCCCGGAGCCGGACCGCGAGCCGCTGGCGGCGGGTATGGCAGTGGCGGCCGCCGGCGAGCCGTTCGACCTGACCACCGGTGCTCTCACCCGGCTGGTGGTCTACCGGCTCGCCGCCGACCGGCACCGGCTGATGCTGATCGGCCACCACATCGCGGCCGACGGCTGGTCGCTCTCGATCTTGCTGCGCGAACTCGCGGCAGACTACCGGGCGCTGGTCGCCGGCGGCCGTCCCGACCACGACCGGGTACGCCCCGACTACGCCGACTACGCGGTCTGGTCCTACCCGCGCCTGGCGGCGGTGCTGCCGGAGCGCTCCGGCTACTGGCGGCACCGGCTGGCCGGCCTGCGGCCGATACTGGACTGGGCGCCGCCGGCACCGCGCTCGACCGACGACCGGCGCCGCTCCGCCACCGCGGTTGCCCGTGTGGACCTGGCGGTACTGGATCGGCTGCGCAGCGCGGTTACGCCACCGCTGACCGGTCCGGTCGCGCTGCTCACCGTGTACGCGATCGGGCTGTCCCGGCTCTCCGGGCGGGCGGACGTCGCCACCGGCGTGGTCACCGGCGGCCGGGCCCATCGGGACCTGGAGTCGATGGTCGGCTGCTTCGTCAACCTGCTGCCGGTACGCGTCGACACCCCGGGCAGCACGTCGTACGCGGCCGCGGCCGGCCGGGTACGCGAGGCGCTCGCCGGTGCGTTCGCACACGAGATCCCGTTCGACCGGATCGTCGCGGCGGCAGCGCCACGGCGCGCTCCGGGGGTACACCCGATCGTGCAGACACTGTTCATTGAGCGGGACGAGGCCCAGCCGGCTGCCGAATGGGCCACCGGGCTCGCCGCCGCGCCGTGGGGCCAGGAGGTCGACGGCACCGGGTACGACCTGGTACTCGCCGTCACGGTGGGCGCCGAGTCGGCGGAGCTGGTGCTGACCTACCCGACGGACCGCTTCGACCGGGCCGGGATGGCGCGGCTGGCTACCGACCTGGCCGAGTTGGCCAGGGCGCTGGCCGCGCAGCCGGACCGGCCGCTGGCGGAGGTCCAGCCGTGGGCTGCTCTCGACGCGCCGGCTCACGCACCCGCGTCGAGCGGGACGGCGGTGACCGTGGGGCCGGCCGACGCGGAGCTGATCGAGGGGGTACGCCGGATCTGGGGTGACGTACTCGGCCGCGTTGAGCTGCCGGACGACGCCGACCTGTTCGACCTCGGTGGCGACTCGCTTGCCCTGGTGCGCATCGCGGCCCGGATCACCGAGGCGTACGGCGTCGCGGTACCGGCCAGCGCCTTCTTCGACACCCCGACCGTGGCCGGGTTCGCGGCCGCGATCGCCGCCCTCGACCCCGCCGCCCCCGACCATGCGGAGCAGCCGCGATGACCGACCGCGAAACCCCGCTGGCCACCGCGCAGGCGCGCATGTGGTTCCTGCAGCGGCTCGATCCGACCGACACGTCCGAGCACATGACCACGGTCCGGCGGCTGGTCGGCCCGCTCGACGTCGCCGCGCTGCGCCACGCGGTCGACGTGGTCGTCGCCCGACACGAGCCGCTGCGCACCACCTATCCGGACCGCGACGGGCTGCCGGTGGCCCGGATCGCCGATCGGGTCGAGGTGGCTGTTGCGGTCACCGACGTGCGCGGACAGGACAACCCGGCGGGGTACGCGGTGGCAGCCGCGCAGGAGCTCGGCGACCGCCCGTACGACCTGGCGGGCGGTCCACTGCTGCGGGTGGCCCTGTTCCGCGACGGCGACGAGAGCCACGTACTGCTGATCGGCGCGCACCACCTGGTCTCCGACGGCTGGTCGGTACGGCTGCTGCTGGACGAGATCGGCCGGGCATACGCCGGTACGCCGCTGCCGTGGCTGCCCGGCACGTACACCGATCACGTGATGTGGCAGCAGGCACGCAGTACCGACGCGGCCTTCGAGTACTGGCGTGACCAGCTCGTCGACCTGCCGCCACCCCGCCTCTCGCTGGAGCGGGACGTACCGGCGCCAGGTGGCCCGGCGGTGTACCGGCGGCGGGTCGACCCGGCGCTGGCCGAGCAGGTGGCACAGGTCGCCCGGGGCAGGCACGCCACCCCGTACATGGCCTGGCTCGCGCTGTTCCAGGCGCTGCTGGCCCGGCACACCGACCGCGACGACCTGTGCGTCGGATCGCCGACCGCCAACCGGGTACGCCCGGCCGACGAGGCACTGGTCGGCTGCTTCACCGCGATCCTGCCACTGCGCGCCGACCTGTCCGGTGACGTGTCGTTCGCCGGCCTGCTCGATCGGGTGCGCACCACGGTGAGCGGCGCTCTCTCCCACCCGGACGTACCGTACGAGCGGCTGGCCACCGCGCTCGGCCGGCCCCGCGACCCGGACCGCCAGCAGTTCTTCGGCGCCTGGTTCAACCTGCACACCGAGGCATCGGGCGGGCCGGCAGGCAGCGCCTGGGCCGGCATCGAGGTACGCGACGTTCCGAACGACCCGCCACCGGCCCGGGTCGACGTGATGCTCGACGCGTGGCCGGCCGGCGACGGGCTGGAGCTGATCCTCACCGTCGACCCGGCCACAGTGTCCGCCGCGACGGCTGAGGCGCTGGCCGACCGGCTGCCGCTGCTGGCCGCCCGGGCCACCGCAGAACCGGACCGTCCACTGTGCACACTGCCCCTGGCTGCCGACGGCGAACCTGTCGCGCGGCTGGTCGGCCCGGACCTGCCGCCGATCACGACTACGGTCATCGAGCAGGTACGGGCGCAGGCGGAGCAGACGCCGGACGCGATCGCGCTGGACGCCGATGGCGGCACGCTGACCTACCACGAGCTGCTGACCCGGGCCGATTCCTTGGCCGCGCGGCTGCCCGAAGTCTCCGGCCGGCTGGTCGCGGTGGCCGTACCGCGTGGTCCGGAACTGATCGTGGCGCTCGCCGCCGTACTCGCGGCCGGCGCCGGGTACCTGCCGATCGACCCGGACCAGCCGCCGGCCCGGACGCGCGCGATGCTGGCCGGGGCCGGCGTGGCCGCGCTGCTCGGCACGGTACCGCCCGGTGTCGACCTCGGTGTGCCGGTGGTCTCCCTCGACTCCACCGACGTCAACCACGCGGAGTACGCGCCGGTCGACCTGGATGCCATCGGGTATGTGCTGCACACCTCCGGCTCAACCGGCGAACCGAAGGCGGTCGCGGTCAGCCATCGCGCGGTGGCTGCCCGGGTCGCGTGGATGCGCACGGCGTACCGGCTCGGCCCCGGCGACCGGGTCACCCAGCTCGCCCCGGCCGGCTTCGACACGCACGTCGAGGAGCTCTTCCCGGCGCTGACGTCGGGTGCCACCGTGGTGGTACCCGACGTCGGGGCGGCCGAGCTGCCGGACTGGCTGCGGCGTACCGGCGGGGCCGGCGTCACCGTACTGGACCTGTCCACCGCGCACTGGCACGAACTGGTACGCGCCGGTGACGCGGTTACCTGGCCGGCGACGCTGCGTACGGTGATCCTCGGCGGGGACCGGGTCGCACCCGCTGTAGTGGCCGAGTGGTTCGCCCGGTTCGGCGACCGGGTGGCGCTGTGGAACACGTACGGCCCGACCGAGGCCACGGTCATCGCCACCGCCGCGCTGCTGCGCCCCGACGAGACACCGGACATCGGCCGGCCGATCGGCGGCGTACGGGCGTACGTGTGCGACCCGACCGGCGCGCCGGTACCCGTGGGCGTACCCGGCGAGCTGTGCCTGGGCGGCGAGGGCGTGGCCATCGGGTACCTCGGCCGGCCGGAGCTGACCGCAGCGCGCTTCGCCGACGACCCGTACCTGCCCGGCGGCCGGATCTACCGCACCGGCGACCGGGCGCGCCTGCTGTCCGACGGCACGCTGTCCTTCCTCGGCCGGCGTGACCGGCAGCTCAAAGTACGCGGCTTCCGGATCGAACCGGCCGAGGTGGAGGCCGCGCTGGACCGGCACCCCTCGGTCTCCGGCTCGGCGGTTGTCCTGCGCGACGACGGCGCCCGGCAGAGCCTGGTCGGCTACGTGGTTCCAGCCGAGCCGGATTCTCCTGGACGCGGAAGTAAGGTCGACGCCGACGAAGTGCGGCGGTACCTGGCGGGTGTGCTTCCGGCGCACCTGGTACCGAGCGCCGTCGTGCTGGTGGAGCGGCTGCCGCTGACCGTACGCGGGAAGCTCGACGTCGCCGCGCTGCCAGCGGTGACCGGCACCGATACCGCGCACGTCGGCTACGTCGAGCCGCATACCGACGCCGAGTGGCTGGTCGCCGACGTGTGGGCCGAAGTGCTCGGCGTCGAGCGGGTCGGCGCCGACGACGACTTCTTCGCACTCGGCGGCCACTCGCTGCTGGCCACCCGGGTCGTCTCCCGGCTGCGCTCGGCGGCCGACGTGGACGTACCGATCCGCGCCCTGTTCGACGCGCCCACCGTGGCCGGGCTGGCGGCTGCCGTCGAGAGCGCGCTGCTGGCCGACCTGGACGCGCTGAGCGCCGACGAGCTGGCCCGGCTGATCAACGAGGAGAGCCCGGCGCGATGACCTCGGTCAACGAAACCACCCGAGAGACCGATCTCCGGGCCCAGGCACTCGCCGCCCGGCTGCGCGGCGCCCGGCAGCGTGGCCGGGACAGCGCCGTACCCAGCATCCCGCGCCGGCCGGACGGTACGCCGCCACCGCCGTCGTTCGCGCAGGAGCGGCTGTGGTTCATGGACCAGTTCATGCCGGACAGCACGGCGTACACGGTGCCGCAGGTGATCCGGCTGACCGGGCCGGTCGACGGGGCCCGGCTGGCGCGCGCGTTCGACCGGGTGGTGGCCAGGCACGAGAGCGTACGGATGCGCTTCCCGGCCGGGTCGGACGGCGTACCGGCGGTGGCGGTCGGGGACGGTAGCGACATCGCGCTCGACCAGCGGGAGCTGGACAGCGCCGGTACCGATGAGTGGATCCGGGAGCTGACCGGCGCCGCGTTCGACATCGCCACCGGGCCACTGATCCGGGCCAGCCTGATCACCCGGGGACCGGACGACCACGTGCTGGTCATCGTGCACCACCACATCGTCTCCGACGGCTGGTCCATCGAGCTGTTCCTGCGCGAGCTGTTGGCCGGGTACGCGGAAGACGGGGGAGTGGCCACTGAGCCGGCGGTGCGGTACGGCGACTTCGCGGCCTGGCAGCGCGCGCAGTACCGGGGCGAGGTACGCGACCGGGACCTCGCGCACTGGCAGCGCCGGCTGGCCGGGGTACCCCCGCTCGATCTGCCCACCGACCGGCCGCGACCGGCCACGCCCGCCACCCGCGGCGCCGGCCACGGCATCGCCCTGGACGCCGCCACCACCCGCGCGCTGCTCGAACTCGGTGCACGGCACGGCGCCACGCCGTACATGACGCTGCTCGCCGCCTACCAGGCGGTGCTGTTCCGCTGGACGGGGCAGGACGACTTCGCGGTCGGCTCGACCGTGGCCGGGCGTACCCGGCCCGAGTTGGAGGGGCTGGTCGGGTTGTTCGCGAACGTGCTGGCGCTGCGGGCCGACCTGTCCGGCGGGGTCGGTTTCGGCGCGCTGCTCGACCGCGTGCGCGACCGGTTCCTCGACGACCTCGCCCACCAGGAGATGCCGCTGGAGCAGCTGGTCGGCGCGCTCGGGCAGGTACGCGACCCGAGCCGTACGCCGATCTTCCAGACCACCTTCACCATGCTCAACTACGACCGGGCCGCCACCGACGGGGCAGGGCCGGCGGTCGAGTACCACCCGTTCGAGATCACCGCGACCCGCTTCGACATCGAGCTGTACCTGCGCGAGACGCCCGACGGGCTGCACGGGTTCCTCAGCTACCGCACCGATCTGTTCGACGCCGCGACGATCGAGCGGCTGACCGTACTGTTCGGCCGGCTGGTGGCCGCCGTCGTCGCCGGCCCGGACGTACCGCTGGACGCGCTCGACCTGCTGGACGACGCCGAGCGGCAGCTGGTCCTGGCGGACTGGAACGACACGGCGCTGGACATCGGCCCGGCCCGTACCCTGCCCGACCTCATCGGCGAGCGGATCGCCGCGGCGCCGGACGCGGTCGCCGTGGTCTCCGGCTCGGACACGCTCACCTACCGGCAGCTCGGCGCGCGGGCGCAGCGGCTCGCCCAGCGACTGCGTACCGCAGGTGTCGGGCCGGACACGATCGTCGCGGTGTGCGCGGAGCGCTCAGCCGATCTGGTACCCGCACTGCTCGGGGTACTGCTGGCCGGCGGCGCGTACCTGCCACTCGACCCGGATCACCCGGCCGACCGGCTGGCGTACATGCTCGCCGACGCCACGCCGGCGGTGCTGCTGTTCCAGCGCGCCACCCGTACCAAGCTGCCGCCCGGCGCGTGCGACGGTGACCGGGCCTGGTCCCTGGATGACCCGGGTACCTGGGCCGGCGACGGTACGCCGCTGCCGCCGGTGGCCGGACCGGACGACGCCGCGTACGTCATCTACACCTCGGGCTCGACCGGCCGGCCGAAGGGCGTGGTCAACACGCACCGGGGCATCCACAACCGGCTCGACTGGATGCAGCGCGCCTACCCGCTCGGCCCGGACGACGTGGTCCTGCAGAAGACGCCCACCAGCTTCGACGTGTCGGTGTGGGAGCTGTTCTGGCCACTGATCGCCGGCGCCCGGCTGGTACTGGCGAAGCCGGGCGGGCACAAGGACGCCGGGTACCTGCGCGACCTGATCGCCCGGGCCGGCGTCACGACCGTCCACTTCGTACCGTCGATGCTCGCCGTGTTCCTCGCCGAGGACGGCCTGGACGCCTGTGCCAGCCTGTGCCGGATCATCTGCAGCGGCGAGGAGCTCCCGGCCGACCTGGCCCGCCGCGCACTGGCCCGGCTCGACTGCGAGCTGCACAACCTGTACGGCCCGACCGAGGCCGCCATCGACGTCACGGCGCATGCTGTCACGCGGGACAACGCGGCCGGCGCGGCCCGGATCCCGATCGGCCGGCCGATCCAGAACACCCGGATCTACCTGCTCGACGGGTACGGCCGGCCGGTCCCGGTGGGGTTCCCCGGCGAGCTGTACATCGCCGGTACCGGGGTGGCCCGTGGCTACCTGAACCGGCCCGAGCTGACCGCCGAACGGTTCACACCGGAGCGGTACGGACCGGCCGACGGGCACATGTACGCCACCGGTGACCTGGCCCGGTACCGGCCCGACGGCACGATCGAGTACCTGGGTCGGCGGGACGGGCAGGTCAAACTGCACGGCGTCCGGATCGAACTGGGCGAGGTCGAGGCGGCCCTGCGCGAACTCGACGGGGTACGCGAGGCGGCCGCCACGGTACGCGAGGACCGGCCCGGCGACCGGCGACTCGTGGCGTACCTGGTCGCCGACGCGTTGCCGGAGCCGGCCGTACTCCGCGAAGAGCTGCGCCGGACGCTGCCCGACTCGATGGTGCCCTCGGCGTACGTCCGGCTGGACGCGGTGCCGCTGAGCCCGAGTGGCAAGCTGGACCGGCGGGCGCTGCCCGCCCCCACGTTCAGTACCTCGACGAGCCGGGTGGAGCCGGAGACCGACCTGGAGCGCGCGGTCGCCGCGGTGTGGGCGGAGATCCTGGACATCGCGCCGCCCGGTATCGACGACGACTTCTTCGACCTCGGTGGGCACTCGCTGCTCGGTATCCGGGTGATCGCCCGGCTGCGCCGGGAGCTGCCCGGGCCGGCCGGCACGGTGACCGTGATGGACCTGTTCCAGCGGCCGACCGTACGCCGGCTGGCCGCGCTGCTGGCCGCGCCGGCGGGTGCCCGCGACCCGGGCCGGGTACTGCACCGGCTCACCCCGGAGCGCTCGGGCGTGACCGCGACGCTGGTCTGCGTGCCGTACGGCGGCGGCAGCGCGGTGGTGTACCAGCCGCTGGCCGACGCGCTGCCGGCCGACCACGCGCTCTACGCGGTGGCCGGCACCGGCGCCGAGATGGGCCGGGAGGGCCAGCGGGCCGCCTTCGACGAGCTGGTCGCCGCGGCCGTCGCCGAGATCCAGGAGCGGATCGACGGACCAGTCATCGTGTACGGCCACTGCGGCGTCGGCGGTGCGCTGGCTGTCGCGCTGGCCCGCGCGCTGGAGGAGTCCGGTCGGCAGGTCGATGCTGTGTACGCCGGCGCGGTGTTCCCGTTCGCCCGCCCGGCCGGCCCGGTCACCCGGCTGATGACCCGGCTGGAGCGGCTGAGCAGCGACCGCCGGTACCGCGACTGGCTCGTCTCGCTCGGCGTCTCCATGGACGACGTCGACCCGGCACAGGCCCGCGAACTGATCGGGCAGATGCGCCAGGAGAGCCTGGACGCCGAGGAGTACTTCACCTCGCTGCTGCGCGACGGAGCCACCGGGCTGCGCGCGCCGGTCGTCTCGGTGGTCGGCGAGCGCGACGACATCACCAACTACTACGCGGAGCGCTTCCGCGAGTGGCACTTCCTGACCGGCGAGACCCGGCTGGTGGTACTGGACGAGGCGGGTCACTACTTCCTGAAGTTCCGTGCCGACGAGTTGGCCCGGATCGTCACCACGGCGCACCGTGGCCCGGAGCACGACGCCGGTACCTGGCGGCTGGCCGGCATCTCGCACCGTGGCGCGGTCGAGGCGACCCCGTCGAACGGTCCGGCGCCCAGCATGTCGCGGTTCCTGGCGGTCGCCGCCGGCCAGCTGGTGTCCATGACGGGTACGGCGCTGACCGAGTTCGCCCTGCCGTTGTGGCTCTACCTGCGTACCGGCTCGCTGCTGCAGTTGGCTGTACTCGCCTCGCTCGGCCTGGTACCGGGGCTGATCGTGGCGCCACTGGCCGGTGCGGTGGTGGATCGGTGGCCGCGCCGTACCGTGATGATCACTGCTGACTGCGTGGCCGGCGCGATCCAGGCGGTGATGCTGGTACTGCTGATCACCGGCCACCTCACCCATCCGGTCATCTACTCGTTGATCACCGCGATGTCGGCGACGCTGACGTTCCAGCGCATCGCGTACTCCGCCGCGGTACCGCAGCTCGCCCCGAAACGGTTCCTCGGCCACGCCAACGGGCTGGTCCAGGCCGGTAGCGGCATCGCCCAGTTCGCCGTACCCGTGCTGGCCACGGCCGTACTGGCCACCGTCGGGCTGCGCGGCATCCTGTTCATCGACGTGGGTAGCTACGTGGTCGCGGTGGCGGTCACCGCGGCACTGCGTTTCCCACCGCTGCTGGGCTGGCAGCGGCGGGAGAGCGTGGGCGCCGAGATCCGGGCCGGCTTCCGGCTGGCCATGGGGCACAAGGGATTCCGCGCCATGCTGGCCTTCTTCGCGCTGACCAACCTGCTGCTCGGCCCGCTGTTCATCATGTTCCAGCCACTCGTACTGAGCTTCGCCCACCTGAGCGACCTGGCCGAGGTGTCGGTTGCCGGCGGCTTCGGCATCGCACTCGGCGGCGTGCTGATGGCGGTGTGGGGCGGCCCGACCCGGCGCCGGATGCGCGGGGTACTCGTCGCGTACCTGGTACTCACGGCCGCGTGCCTGGTCACCGGCGTACGCGCGGCGATACCGGTGATCGCGGCCGGCGTGTTCGGCATGTTCCTCGCGCTGACCGTCATGAACACCATCTACGCGACGATCATCCAGGTGAAGGTACCGGCCCGGTTCCACGGCCGGATCTTCGCGCTGAACACGGTGTTCGCCTGGGGCACCATGCCGATCGGCTTCATCCTGCTCGGCCCCGGTGCGGCTCACCTGTTCCAGGCAGCACTCAACCCGGGCGGCGTACTGCACGGCTCGGTCGGCCAGCTGATCGGGACCGGGCCGGGTCGGGGGATCGGGCTCACGTACATCACCTTCGCGCTGCTGCTCGCGCTCGGCGTACTGGTGGCCGGGCGGATCCCGGCGCTGGCCCGGTTCGACCGGGAGGTACCGGACGCCCGCCCGGACGACCTGGTCGGCCTGGAGGCGCTGCGCGACCGCGTGGTGTGACAGCCAGCCGTCAACGCGGGGTGATCACCGCAACCGGGAACTTCCGGTCGGTCTGCTGCTCGTCCGCCGCGGCGTCCGGCCAGTACGTGCGCCACACGCGGTACAGCTGGTCCCAGTCGTCGTCGCGGCCGGGGCGTACCACCCGATGGTCGGCCAGTGCCGTGTCCGCGCCCAGCTCGATGGTGACCGGGCCGTCGACGGCCTCCAGGTTGGCCACCCACTGCGGTTCCTGCGGTGCACCGCCGCCGCTGCCGCAGACGATGTACGAGTCGCCGTAGGGCGCCCCTTCGGTTGGGATCCGCTCGGCAGCGCTCCCAGGCGTACTCGGCCATGTCATTCCGCCGTTGAATTTCCAGCCGGGCGGCGGACCGCTGCCAGGTTTGCCGCCCGGCAGGTGAGGAGGAATCACCGGATCTCGGTGATTCGCCCGTCGGGAGCACCGAACCCGCCGTGTCAGGCGGGTGGGTCGGGAGCCGCGTCGATGCAGGATGGTGTTATGGCGAGCACCATTCCCGGACCGGCCCGCGACCTCGTCCGCACCGTCACCCAGGCCGTCGACGCGGCGATCGGCGGTGTCGACGCGGCGGCCTACGACAGCGCCACCGCTCAGCTGGCCACCCAGTTGGCCGGCGCTCGGGTCCTGGGTGACGTGCTGCGGGCGCTGCTGGAGGACACCCATCCCGACGGACTCAACTCGGATGACATCACGCTGGTGATCGGCCGGTGCTATCGCGCGGCCGCGGCCTGGCTGCCAGCCGAGCGGGTCGACGTCGCCGTACTGCTGGCTGTACTGGCCGGCGCGCTGGGCATCCACCAGCCCGCCCGCACCGACGAAGCGCTCGCGCCGGCCGGCGCCGCCGCCGAGTGTCCCGATCCCGACGAGTACCGCGACCCCGACGACGCCGTACCGGTCGAATCGCCGACCTGGCCCGACTACGCGTGGCACGCGCCGCTACTCGTGGCCGACCTGCTGCCGTTCGCGCCCGCGACACTGGCCGGCTATCTGGAGGCGGTGTTCGGCGAATACGCGCGCGAGGCCCGCGAAGAACTCCCGTGACCCGGCAGACCCCGAGTCAGCCGGCGAACACGGCGGTGACGGACTCGCGTACCCGGTTCATCGTCGCCCCGGTCACCAGGCCGATCAGGTCGCCGTTGGGAGTGGCTCGACGCAGCCGGTCCAGGTCGACAGCGCCACCGAGCGGGTCGGTGTCGTGCAGGGCCACCAGGTAGGGCGGAATGTCGGCCCGGCCGTGCCGGATCGGGGCCACCCACGGCGCACGGCTGATGTTGTGGGCATCGCCGGACACGACCAGGACGCGGTACCGGGAACCGGCGACTTCGTGCTCGTAGATCTCGCCCTGACTTACCACTCGGTACCCGTCAGGCGGGCATCCTGCTCGCTGGCGTTGGCGGCGTCCCACGTGTCCATCGCGGCGGCGTCAACCGCGGCCCGGTTGTACTCGTCGTAGCGGCGCGATGCCTCGACCAGGGAGGCGTCCCGGATCAGCTTGGCGACCCAGGCAGAGGCGGCCATGCCGCGCTGGGCAGCCTGTGCCTTGGCCATGTCGATGATCGCCGGATCCAAGGAGACCGTGAGGTTGGCTGTGGGCATGACTGTGACACTACCTGTGACGGCCGGGGTTTGCCAGACAGCGTGTCCGGATCAGGGGCGTACGGCCAGGTACCGCGTGAGATGGTCGATGACTTCACGCGCGTCGTCCTCGATGCCGTGGATGAAGGTGGACTTGCGCCGCCGCAGTACCGGCAGCCCCAGCGCGTACAGTCCGGGGCTGTCGACCACGCCGCCCTCATGGCGCAGGTAGCCCTTGCCGTCGACCACGGGTACGTCGAGCCACCCGTACTCGGGTCGGAAACCGGTCGCCCAGACGATCGCGCGGATCTCGCCGCTGCCCAGGTCGAGCTGCAACCGCGACGACTCGGGTACCCGTGTGGCGGCGAAGCGCTCCGGCGGGTCGACGTCGGCGTCCTGCCCGCGAGTCTGAGCCCAGTCGTCGAACGTGCCCAGCAGGCGCTGCAGCTTGAGATCCGCGAGCGAGAACACATTGCGCAGGCCGCCGGAGAACAGCGCGCGACCGTCCCGCACTGCGGCCCAGCGCCCCACCAGCTCGACACCCAGCGCGGTGAGTGCGTTGAGATCCAGCGTCCTGCGGTCGGTGGTCCCGACCAGCTGCGGCGACGGTAGCCGGCGGGCGCGGGCGAGGTCGTCGACCTCGTCGTACCGCTGGTCCCACAGCCCGGACGCGCTCATCCACCACAGCACGTCGCGTCCGCGGTACGTGCGCGGCAACCGCACGTGCTCGCCGACCGAGAGGGTCACCGGCCGGCCTGACCGCTGCAACTCGGCTGCCAGCTGTACACCGGTCGCCGACGCTCCCACGACGAGTACGCCGCCGTCGGGGAGCTGGCCGGGTTCGCGGTACTCGAACGGCGTCAGCTGCGCGACCGGCGCCGGTACCGCCGCTGCGAACTGCGGCACCGTCGGCTGGTTGCAGGCGCCGCTCGCGATGACCACCGCCCGGCAACGGATCTCGCCGCGGTCTGTCGTCACCTGGTAGCCGTCGTCGGTACGCCGTAGCGACGTGACGTTGGTACCGGTCCGGACGGGAGCGCCGGAGACAGCGGCGAAGCGCTCGATGAACTCGATCACTTCGCCCGTCGTCATGTAGCCGTCGGGGTCCGGGCCTGCGTAGTGGTGGTTCGGCAGGCGGCTCAGCCAGTTGGGAGTGAGCAGTCGCAGGGATTCCCAGCGTTCGCGCCGCCAGGAGTTCGCCACCTCGCCGCGCTCGAGTACGACGTGGTCGATCGACCGGTCGCGCAGATAGCGGCTGGCGGCGAGGCCCGCGTGCCCCGCGCCGATGACGACCGTAGTGACGCGCTCGATGGCAGGCTCTCCGTTGCTGTTACTCGGTTATAACTCTCGTCGCTCGGCGACGGACCAGGTGGTCGATCCGGGCCCGTAGCCTCGCGACTGTGGCCTCGCGACCGCGCTCAGGCGACTTCGACGGTGACGTTCGTCGGGTTGGTGAGAGCGTCGAACACGGCGGAGCGCTTCTGCGACTGGGCAACCAACGCTTCGATGTCCTGCTTCGAGGCGTCCGCGTCGATGGTGAAGGTCACCTTGATGTCGTTGAAACCGTTGCGTACGTCGCTGTCGGCACCGAGGATCCCGCGGATGTCGTGCTGCCCTTCGACAGTGGACTCGACCGAGCGCAGCTTGATGCCGCGATTCTGCGCGACCGACGCCACGCCCGCCGACAGGCAACTTGCCAGCCCGACGAGGAGGTACTCGATCGGCGTGATGCCGTTGTCCTCGGCCGCGAACACCGCGGGGTGGTCGGCGTTGAACACCGACTCGGACTTGTGGCTCTGCTCCTGCCCGAGGCCGAAGAAGTTCTGGACCGTCACGGTGCTGTGTACGCCCGTCTGCCACTTGGAGGATGCCCGCCAGGTGAACTGGGCGGCCTCGGGTGCGCCCTTCAGTACTTCGCGCGCGTCCAGCAGTGCCTGTACGTTGACCCCGTTGTCGACCGTAGTCATCTCGCGTGATGCCCCTTTCGCACACTTACCCTAGATTCCCCATTGGGTTGGTTGACAATACACCGGCCAGCACTGACTGAGCTATGATCACCTCCATGGCGCCCGCCTCGACGCTCGCAGCTGGCTCGGTCGGCAGTGGCTCGGTCGGCAGTGGCTCGGTCGGCAGTGTCGAAACGCAGTACCTTGACCTGCCGGAGCCGGTACGCCTCGACTGCGGACGTGAGCTGCACCAGATCCGCGTGGCGTACGAGACCTACGGGACCCTGGCACCCGGACGCGACAACGTGATCCTGGTGTGCCACGCGCTCAGCGGCGACGCCCACGCCGCCGGGCTCTCGAGAACGCCACCGGGCGGGAGTACGCGCGACGGGTTCGCGGCCGAGCAGCGCGACGGTACGGCCGGCAAGGGACTCGGCTGGTGGGACGGGATGATCGGGCCGGGCAAGGCGTTCGACACCGACCGCTTCTTCGTCATCTCCACCAATCTGCTCGGCGGCTGCCGGGGTACCACCGGACCGTCGTCGACCGATCCGGCGACCGGCCGACCGTACGGGTCGGACTTCCCCGTCATCACGGTCGCCGACATGGTCCGTACCGAACGCGCATTCCTCGACGTACTCGGAATCGGGCGGCTCGCCGCGGTGGCCGGTGGCTCGCTCGGCGGGATGCAGGCGCTGGAGTGGGCGGTGCTGTACCCCGACCAGGTCGACGCCGTCGTGGTGATCGCCAGCACGCACGCCCTGCACCCGCAGGGCGTGGCCTGGAACTCGATCGCCCGGGACGCGATCATGCGTGATCCGGCCTGGCAGAACGGGCACTACCACGGCACCGGGCGGACGCCCGACGACGGCATGGGCGTGGCCCGGATGGTCGGCCACGTCACCTACCTGTCCGCGCTCGCGCTGAACGACAGGTTCGGCCGGCGGCTGCAGCACGCCGCCGACATCCGGTACACCATCACCGAACCGGAGTTCGAGGTGGAGAGCTACCTGCGCCACCAGGCCGACTCGTTCGTCAAGCGCTTCGACGCCAACACCTATCTGTATACGTCGCGTGCGCTGACGTACTTTGATCTCGCCCGGCAGCACGGTGACGGATCGCTCGCGCGGGCACTCGAAGACGTGTCGGCGCGGACGCTGCTGATCGCGTTCAGCTCCGACTGGCTGTACCCGCCGTCCGCGTCCAGCGAGATCGCCGATGCCCTGCGCGCCCTCGGCAAACCGGTCGAGTTCCAGGTGATCGACGCGCCGTACGGCCACGACTGCTTCCTGCTCGAGGAGGCACGCCAGACGCCCATCATCCGCCGCTTCCTGTCCGGCGGCGGCGATAGCCGGCTCGCCGACGGTGCGGCCGGCGAGTGACGGTGCGGCCGGCGAGTGACAGTGCGGCCGGCGAGTGAGTAAGAGGAAGAGGATTTCGTGAGTCATCCACCCCGCGCCGAACAGGACCACGCGTTCGGGTTCGAGACGCGCCAACTGCACGCCGGGCAGCGGCCCGACCCGAACACCGGGGCGCGCGCGGTACCGATCTTCCAGACCACCAGCTACGTGTTCGAGGACCCGGAGTCGGCGGCGGCCTACTTCAACCTGCAGGAGTACGGGAATACGTACTCGCGCATCATGAACCCGACCGTCGCGGTGTTCGAGGAGCGGGTGGCCAACCTGGAGGGCGGCGCGGGCGCGGTGGCCTTCGCCAGCGGGATCGCCGCGCAGGCAGCCGCGCTGTTCACGCTGCTGGAGCCGGGCGATCACGTGGTCTCCTCGTCGGCGCTCTACGGCGGGACCGTGAACCAGTTCAAACACCTGCTGCGCAAGATGAACGTCGAGTTGACATGGGTCGATCCCGACGATCCGGACGCGTGGCGGGGAGCGGTCCGCGCGAACACGAAGGCCTTCTTCGGCGAGACGATCGGCAACCCGGCCGGGAACGTACTGGATATCGAGACCGTGGCGGCCATCGCGCACGAGCACGGGCTGCCGCTGGTGGTGGACAACACCTTCGCGACGCCTTACCTGTGCCGCCCGATCGAGTGGGGCGCCGACATCGTCATCCACTCGGCGACCAAGTTCATCGGCGGCCACGGTACGAGCATCGGCGGTGTGGTCGTCGAGGCCGGTACCTTCGACTGGTCCAACGGCCGCTTCCCGGTCATCGCCGACCCGTCGCCGGCCTACCACGGCCTGCGGTTCCACGAGACGTTCGGTACCTACGGCTATCCTGATGAAGCTGCGCGCCGAGACCCTGCGCGACCTCGGTGGGACGCTCGCCCCGCTCAACGCATTTCTTTTCCTGCAGGGGCTGGAGACGCTGTCGCTGCGGATGGAGCGGCACGTCGAGAACGCGAAGACCGTCGCGGCGTACCTCGCCACGCATGAGCTGGCGTCGAACGTGACCTACGCGGGGCTGCCCACCAGCAGGTACCGGCCGCTGGTCGAGAAGTACCTGCCGCGCGGTGCGGGCGCAGTGTTCTCCTTCGACTGCGCCGGTGGCCGGGCGGGCGGGCAGGACCTCATCCGCGGCGTCACGCTCTGGTCCCACCTGGCGAACGTCGGCGACGCGAAGAGCCTGATCATCCACCCCGCCAGTACGACCCACCGGCAGTTGAGCGACGACGAACTCCGGTCGGCCGGCGTATCGCCGGGAACGGTGCGGCTCTCGGTCGGTACCGAGTCCGTCGATGACCTGATCTGGGACCTGGAGCAGGGCTTCGCCCACGTCGCCGCGACCGCGCGAGACACAGCCGCGACAGCGGAAGAAGAGGTGGCGACAGCATGATCGACCTCGGGCGGTACCAGGATTCGCTGACGATCCAGCGCGTACTCAACTCCGCGAAGACGATCGCGATCGTGGGGCTCTCCGGCAACGAGCTGCGGGCCAGCTACTTCGTCGGCTACTACCTCAAGCGGCACGGCTACCGGGTGATCCCGGTGAACCCCCGGGAGACGGAGATCCTCGGCGAGAAGTGCTACCCGAGCCTGCGGGACGTGCCCGTACCGGTGGACATGGTGAACGTCTTCCGCGCGCCGGACGCGCTGCCGGAGATCGCGCGGGAGGCGGTGGCGATCCACGCCGGTACCCTCTGGTGCCAGTTCGGCGTGATCAACGAAGAGGGCGCGCGGATCGCCGAGGACGGCGGCCTGACAGTGATCATGGACCGGTGTCTCAAGGTCGAGCACGCCCGGTACGTAGGCCGGATGCACTGGCTCGGCTTCAACACGCAGCGCATCACGTCGGTCCGCGCTGGGCTCCAGTAGCTGGCGAGACGGTCGGTCGTGGTGCCGCATAGCACATCTATCCGATAGGGATTGCCGAGAATCCTCCGGTCGCCGTACCGTGGGGACATGGCCGTACAGGACATCGAGACCGTGACCGCGGTGGATGAGTTCACCGCCGGGTGGCAGCAGTGGCACGAGCGGCACGAGCAGCTCCGCGCCGACGGGCACGGGTTCCTCCGAGGCTCCGCGACCCGGTCACGTCGACCGGGGTTGGTTGACGTGACCGGGTCGGGACCGCTGGCGCTGAGCCTCGTTCGGCGCTGACTGAGCGGGCCCCCTTTCCGATCGTCGCTGGGCGTAGCCCCGAGCCGGCGGGCAGGGGCAGAATCAGCGGGTGCGTAGCCGACTGGTCGTAGCCGCCTGCGGCGCCGTGTTCCTCCTCGCCGGCTGCTCGGCTGGTGGCACATCGCATGCCAGCGGTTCCTCTGCCACCGGCAGCCCCCGGCTCGCCGCCCAGCCGGGTGGCAGCGCGACCGCGAGTCCCACGGCGGTGGCCACCACCAGCGCCGCTGCCACTGCGGCGGGTGCGTGCCCCATCTTCCCGGCGGACAACGTCTGGCACGCCGACGTCTCGCGCGCGCCGGTGCTGGCGAACTCGGCAGCGCTGGTGGCGGGCATCGGCACGGCGTCGCCGGTACACGCTGATTTTGGTTCCGGTCTTTACCAGGGCGCGCCGATCGGCATTCCGGTGACCACCGTCAGCGCGGCACAGACCAAGGTCAAGGTCACTTTCGAGTACGCCTCGGAAAGCGACACCGGCCCGTACCCGATCCCCAAAGGCGCGGCGATCGAGGGCGGCACGGGCAGTACCGGAGATCGTCACGTGCTGCTCTACGACCCGGTCGCCTGCCGCGACTACGAGCTCTACGCCGCCTACCCGACCACCGGCGGTGCGTGGAAGGCCGGCTCCGGGGCGATCTACGACCTGCGCTCCAACGCACTGCGGCACGCCGGCTGGACCTCGGCCGACGCTGCCGGCCTGCCGATCCTGCCCGGCCTGGTGCGCTACCCGGAGGTGGCCGCCGGCCGGATCGACCACGCGATCCGGGTTACCGTGCCGCACACCCGCGACTCCTACGTCTGGCCGGCCCGGCACCAGGCGGGCGACTCGTCAGCCGCGAACCTTCCGCCGATGGGGCTGCGGCTGCGGCTCAAGGCCAGCGTGGACATCGCCAAGCTGCCGGCCCAGGCCCGGGTGGTGGCGACCGCGATGGCCAGGTATGGCGTGATCGTGGCCGACAACGGCTCACCCTGGTACCTGTCCGGTACGCCGGATCCCGGCTGGAACAACGACGCCCTGCACGCGCTGGGCGGGCTTACCGGGTCCGACTTCGAAGCCGTGGACACCAGCTCGCTGATGGTCAACTCGAACAGCGCCGCGACCCGCTGAGTACGCCGGCGGCTTGCCTCGGTCCCTGCTGACCTCGGCGTTCGCGGTACGCGGAATTGGCGCGACGTGCGTAGCATCCACGACGGTTGCGCCGCATTGATCAGCGCATTCCGGACAACGCCCCCGCGTACCCCCGAACGGAGAGACCGACAATGGCCCGGCCGACCGACCGCCGCCCACCCGAGCGACCCTGGCCCGCCCCGGCCGCAGCATCACCCGCCGCGGATCCCGCGCTGGCAGGCCCACGGTCATCCCGGCGCACCGGGCGGCTGGTGTGGATCATCGCTGGCATCACCGCCGTCGTGGCGGTGGCCACCGTGGCGGCGGTGGTCTTCCTGTTGCGCGACCCGGCGGGTACGCCATCTGCGGTGCGGTCCAGCGCTGTGCCGGCGTCGCCGACGCCGTCCGCGACCCCGTCACCGAGCACGCCGGCGGCGACGGCCGGCCCCGGCAACGTGTTCTATCTGGCCGGGGACAATCCCGGCGCCAGCAAACTGTTGTTCTCCTGGCGGCCCGGCGGGAGTACGCGCGCTGTCGCCGGCTCCAGCTACGGCTACGGCGTGGTCAGCGGCTCGCTGAACTTCTCGCCGGACGGCCAGCGGATGGCGTACGTCAAGCCGGTCAGCGCCGACGCGTCGGACTCTGGCGACCTGCACGTGGCCAACGTCGACGGCAGCCACGACAGGGTGCTCCGGCACAGCGTGGACGCGTGGGGAGTCGAACCGGCTTGGTCGCCGGACGGCACCCGCCTGGTGGTGGCCGACTGGTCTGAACCGCAGACCGTGAAGCCCGGCATCCTCACCGTCGCGACCGGCGCCTTCCAGGCGCTACCCGCCTCCTACCAGGGCGCCCACTTCCACTGGTCGGGCGATGGTACCCGGCTGGTCTGGAACGCCGGCATCGGAATCGTGTCCTGGGGCCCCGCTGATGGCAGTACCGACCCGACCTCTGTTCCCGACACCGGCAGCAATGCCACTCCGCCGCGGTACATCCCCGCGATCGAGTCGGTCAGCCGGGACGGTGCCCGGATCGTCGTCCAGGTCCCCGGCCCGGACGACACGCTCGGCGACATCGCTCGCGACCTGTCGGCCAACACGGTGCTCGACGTGGCGAGCGGTCGGGCGGTGCCGCTGCCGGTGACCGGCAAGATCGTCCAGATGCTGTACCGGGTGGACGGCAGCCTGCTGGTACGCGTCCAGGGCAGCGCGCACGACAAGCTGGTGGTACTGCGACCCGACCTGAGCGTGGCGACGAGCGTTGACGAGCCGGCCACGAACAAGTCCTGGCAGATCCTCGCCGAGACGCCCTGACCGGCTGTCAGTCGTCGACCGTGTCGTCAACGGGCCGGCGTGGGCTGGCGAAGGCGGGCTGGCCGTAGCCGATGCGCAGTACCAGCTGCGGCGTACCGGACTGGCCGAGACCGCGGCGCAGCTGCGCACGTGCCGCGGGTACCTCGATGGCCTGGGAGAGGATCGAGGCGGCCAGACCTTGGACAGTGGCGGTCAGCAGTACGTACTGCAGCGCGATGCCGGCGGTGAGGTGGTCGTACACGGTGTCGCCGGTGGTACCGAGAACCGCGACCAGGGGTAGCTCCTCGTAGTCCACGAAGCGTCCCCGCTCGCGACCGCCGAAGTCACGCATGGCGAGCAGGTCCTGCGGCTGCGGCGCGAGGCCGGCGACGTACCCGGGAACGCCGTCGCTCCCGTTGGCGGCGGTCGAGTAGCGCGCCAGTTCGGCGACGTACGCCGGGTCCTGCCGGAGCTTGCGATCGGCGGCGCCGACGATCTCCGCGACCATCGACAGCGGTTGCCGGCCGACGAGCAGTTCCAGCCAGGTGCCGTGGGCGGCGGCCGCGGTACGCAGCTGAGTACGGATCTCCGCCGGTACCGGGGTGTCCGCGAACGGGTGACGGTTGCTGTGCCGGCGCGGGATGGCCCGGGCCAGCTCCCGCTCCACCGGTGTTGCCGGCCGGTTCCCGGTGGGCCGGACCCGGGCCAGCAGGTACGGCCGGCCGGGCTCGGGTACCAGGTCAACGGCGGTGCCGATCCCGTTGGCGGCCAGCGCGAGCACGATGTTGGCCGTGGCGGCGCCGCAGGCGATGTGCAGCGCCCACCCGTGCTGGTCGGCGACCCCGAGCTGCCGGTCGGGGTCGCCGGAGACCTCCACGCAGCCGTCGGCGAGCCGGAACCGCCACGGCTGCGAGTTGTGCATGGACGGGGCGAGCGTGGCCGCCGTGACGGCGGTGTAGAACAGCTCGCGGTCCAGGGCGGGGCGCCCCCCGAGGGTCGGCGCGCCGGCCTGCTGGTTCGTGCGGTTGCTACTCATGATCATGCCATTCGTGCGGGCGTGCCAGGCGTGGTCGCCTAGTCGGGATCGACTTCGATGGTCTGCGCGGCGGACAGTCGCGGCGTGGGCTGTGGTCCGTGCGTGTCCGGGTCGGCCTTGCCCAGCCGCAGTACCAGTTGGGGGTACGAGTCGGCGGTCAGCATCTGCCGCAGGCGGATCCTGGTGGCCGGTACCTCGACCACCGCCGAGAGCGGCAGCACGCTGACGCCGAGTTCGGTGGCGGCCAGCCAGCCGGCGGAGAGCGCCTGACCGGCGGTCAACCAGCCGGCCGGGTCGTCGAGAGTGGTGTAGATGAGGCCGTAGCTGGCCGCCCGGTCGTGGCCGGCACTGCTCGGCAGGCTGCCGGTACGGCCGAAGTCCCGACCGGGGACCGTGGTCTGCGGGGTGGCATCGGGCAGGTTCGCGTCCGGGATGCCGGCGTCGGTAGGGCGCTCGCCGCCGACCCAGTAGTCGAGTTCGGCGCGGAGCGCGTCGTCGGCGTTCTCGGCCTGCTGCGCGTAGCTGGCCGCGGCGGCCAATTCGATGACCTGGTCGCGGTGCATCACGTGCAGGTGTGCGCCGGGCTCGTTCAGCGGGCGGTCGCCCTGCGCGGCGACGACGGCGCTGATGGCCGCCACGGCGTCGGCGGGGACGGTTTCGCCGGTGACCGGGCGGCGGTCGGTGTGCCGGATGGCGATCGCCTGGTAGAGCCGCATGGCCGCCGGGTCGCTCGGGTGCTGGCCGGTGACGCTCACTCTGGCCAGCAGGGCCTGCGTTGCCGGGTCGGGCAGCGTGGCGGTGGAGCTGGCGTAGCCGAGTGCGTCCAGTGCGACCTTCGCGTGGTGCAGCGCGGCACCGCAGCTGATTGCCAGCATCCGCCCCTCGGGATCGGTACCGGTCAGCTGCCGCTCGGGTACCGCCCACAGCTCCAGGCTGTCCCGGCGGACCCGCCAGTGCCAGGGCTGGGTGTTGTGGATCGAGGGTGCGAGTCCACCGGCCGTCGCCGCCTCGTGGAACACCTCACGCAAGTCGAGTGTGCTTGTTGCGATCGCCATGACCGCCTCCTCTCCGATGCTTCAAGCCTCGCCCGCCGGTACCGGCGACTGGCAGGGCCGAAGGTCCCGCCTGCTGAGGGCCAGGGGGCACATGCGTGGGGTGGCCGGTACCGGTGGGGCTGCGCGCGTTGGGTGAGCGGTCCTGGTGACACAGCGCCGGGCCGGTCACCAGGGTGGTGACCGGCCCGGCCGGGGCGCGCGGTGGGTCAGCTCGTGGTCAGCTCCTCGTGCTGGCGTACCTCCGCGGACTGGGGTACCCGGACACGCTCCGGGCGGATGGCCCAGGCGCTGGCGGCGAAGACGATGCTCAGGGCGAAGAGCAGTGCGCCCAGGCCGATGACGAGCCAGGTGAGTTCCCAGGCCTGGTAGGCGCTCATCAGCGAGCCGCGCAGCGATTCACCCATGAAGGCGGTCTGGCGCTGCTGAGCCAGGGTGGCGTCCTTCATGCCGCCGGCGATCCAGGCCGCCGAGACCTCGGAGTACGTCTTGCCGCCGGTGGCCTCTTTGACGTGTGTCTCGACCATGTCGGCGTAGGCCTTGGCCTGGGGGCCGGTGGTGACCTGTTGGCCGCCGTAGGACTGCAGGTTGGCCGGCAGGCTCGGCGTCGCCCTTGGCCGGGAAGGTGATCTTCTGGTCGGTCAGCTCGGTGCGGATCTGCTGCTGGCCGTGTACGCCTTCGTAGATCATGACCGGGCCGGCGATGAACAGTGCCAGGGCCGCCAGGGCCAGCAGGATGCCGGCGATGCCGCGGGACTTACGCATGATGCTCCTCCTCAGTAGGCGGCCCGCTGTTGTCGGTGGGCACGCACCACAAAGGATTGACGCGGGAGCTGCCCGGCGGACCGGGCGAAGGCCCCGATCCGGTGGGGACCGAACGACCTCATCCCGGCCGGGCCTTTCGGCCCCCAGGCCCCTGCCGACCAGGATCCGGGGTACCGCCAGTGCACAGCGCACGGCCCGTGGCGCAGCTGGGCGGGTACTCAACCGGGTGGCGATCCAAAGCGGCTGCCCGGCGCCAGGGCCGAAGGTCCCGAACCGACCGGGACGGTTGCCGGCGGGCCACCTGCTGGTGGACTCTTCGATCGGGCGCGCCGGGCGGGTACAAAGTAGGCATGATCCGGGTTTTCCTGCTTGACGACCACGAGGTGGTCCGCCGTGGCCTGTCCGGCCTCCTGCAGAGCGACGGCGACATCGAGGTGGTCGGCGAGTCCGGCTCCGCCGTCGAGGCCACCAACCGCATTCCGGCGCTGCGCCCGGACGTGATGATCCTGGATGCCCGGCTGCCCGACGGCAGTGGCATCGATGTGTGCCGGGACGTACGGGCGGTGGACGCGACGATCGCCGGGCTGATCCTCACCTCGTACGAGGATGACGAGGCGCTCTTCGCCGCGATCATGGCGGGTGCGGCCGGGTACGTCCTGAAGCAGGTGCGCGGTACCGACCTGGTGGACACGGTACGGCGGGTAGCGGCCGGCCAGTCGCTGCTGGATCCCGCTGTCACCGCGCGGGTACTGGAGCGCATCCGGCGCGGTATCGAGCAGCCCAAGGAGTTGGCGCAGCTGACCGACCAGGAGCGCAGGATCCTGGGGTACATCGCCGAGGGGATGACCAACCATGAGATCGCCCAGCAGATGTTCCTGGCCGACAAGACGGTGAAGAACTACGTCTCCAGCGTGCTGGCCAAACTCGGGCTGGAGCGGCGTACCCAGGCCGCGGTACTCGCCTCCCGGCTGCTCGGCGCGCATCCGCCGAAGAGCTGACCGGCCGGCCCCGGCGGAGCTCCCGGGGCGACTACATTCGCCTGGTGACCGATACGTCCGAGGACGACGGGGCGGCGGCGTTCTGGACAGCGCCCGCGCTGGGCCTCTCCGCGCTGTCCCGGGTACGCCTGGACGAGCTGCTGGCTGAGCTGCAGTCCCGGGTCGGGGACGTGATGGCCAGCCGGGAGCGGCTCTCCGGTCTGCTGGAGGCGGTCGTCGGTATCGGTGCGAGCCTGGATCTGCGCAGTACCTTGCAGCGCATCGTGGTCGCCGCCTGCCGGCTGGCCGACGCCCGCTACGGGGCGCTCGGCGTGATCGGCCCGGATCGCCGCCTGGTGGAGTTCATCACGGACGGGCTGACGGTGGCCGAGCACCACCGGATCGGCGAACTGCCCACCGGACGTGGCGTACTGGGACTGCTGATCGACGAGCCGCAGCCGATCCGGCTACGCGACATCGCCGAACATCCCCGCTCCTTCGGGTTCCCGCCGAACCACCCGCCGATGCGCAGCTTCCTCGGGGTACCCATCAGGATCCGGAATCTGGTCTTCGGCAACCTGTACCTGACCGAGAAGCGCAGCGCCGCGGAGTTCACCGCGGACGATGAGGAGGCCGTGGTGGCCCTGGCCGTGGCCGCGGGGGTGGCCATCGACAACGCCCGCCTGTACACCGCCGCCGACCGCCGGCAACGCTGGCTGGAGGCGACCGCCGAGATCACCGCGGTGCTGCTCGGCGAGGTTGACCGTACGGCCGCCCTGCGCCTGGTCGCCCGCCGGACCCGCGAGGTCGCCGGCGCCGAGCGGGTTCTGGTGCTCACCCGGGGCGAGGATGTCGCCGACGAGCTGGTGGTGGAGGTGTGCGAGCCGGACGATCCGCAGCTGCGCGGCGCCCGGGTGCGTACCGCCGGCACCGTCTTCGCCACCGTACTGGCCGACGCGGACCCGGTGGTGGTCCCGGACCTGGGCAGTGCCGCCGCCTGGCCGGCGCCGAACTCCAGCGGGCCGGCACTGGTCACCGCGCTGGCCACCGCCGAGCAGACCCAGGGTCTGATGATCGTGGCGCAGGCCCCCGGCGGCCCCGGCTTCAGCGACGCCGACGATGTCAGCCTCATGTCGACCTTCGCCGGCCAGGCCGCGCTGGCCCTGGAGCGGGCCCGCGCCCAGGATGAGCGGCAGCTCCTGGCGGTGCTGGAGGACCGCGAACGGATCGCCCGGGACCTGCACGACGTGGTGATCCAGCGGCTGTTCGCCACCGGCCTGCAGCTGCAGTCCGCGGCCCGGCTGGCCCGACCCGAGGCGGCCGACCGGATCAACTCCGCCGTCGACGACCTGGACACCACCATCCGCGACATCCGCGCGGCCATCTTCGAACTGCGCAGCCCGGCCGCCCCGACTCTGCAGGCGGACCTGCGGGCCAATGTCGACGCCGCAGCCGCGTCGCTGGGCTTCCGGCCGCAGCTGCGGCTGGACGGCCCGGTCGACAGCGCCGTCCCCGACGCGCTGCGCGGTCACTTCCTGGCGGTACTGCGCGAGGCACTGTCCAATGTGGTCAAGCACGCGAATGCGAGTACCGTTTCGGTGCTGGTATCCGTGGACGCGGAGATGCTGCGGCTGACCGTTGCCGACAACGGTGACGGTGTACCCGGCGGGTACGACGAGCTCAGTGGGCTGGCCAATATGCGCCACCGGGCCGAACAGCTCGCCGGTACCTTCACTGTCGAACCGAACACCCCGTCCGGCACCGTGGTCACCTGGACCGTACCGATACCCGCCGACCCCGGCTGACCGGTCGCTCAACTCCGCAACGGAGCGTCCGCTGTTGTCGCGACGCGACTCTCCGTTCGGATCAGGCGCGCGCCCGGTGGATCGTCAGGTGGTCGAGCAGCTGGGCCAGCCCGTCGTCGCGCGGCTCCACCTCCAGCGCGGGATCCTCGGTCAGAATCGCCTGCTGCAGCAGGTGTAGTCGCTTCGACGGCTCCAGGCCCAACTCCTCGGTCATGGTCGAGCGCAGTTCGTGGAAGGTGGAGAGTGCCTCCTGCCGCCGCCCACTCCGGTGCAGGGCCACCATCAACTGCGCGTGCAGGTTCTCGTGCAGCCGGTGTTCGGTGATGAGGCCGGCGAGTTCGGAGAGCACCTCCTGGTGCCGGCCCAGCCGCAGCAGCGCCTCCATACTCTGCTCGACCGTGTTGAGACGGGACTCCTCCAACCGTTTGACCTGCGGCTCGGTGACCCGCCCCGGGCGTACGTCGGCCAGGGCCGGCCCGTGCCACTGCTCGCGGGCCGCCAGCAGCAGCCCGGCCGCCGTTTCGTTCTCCCCGGTCGCCAGTGCCCGCCGACCGCTCGCCGCCAGCCGTTCGTAATTGTGCAGGTCGAATTCCTCGCAGTTGTTGCGGAACTGGTACCCGCCGGGTGTCGTTATGAAGACAGCTTTGGAAACCTCTCCAACTGAAAGTTCCAGCGCTTTCCCGAGGATTTTCCGGAGCTGTACGACATAGGTTTGCAGGGTGGTCTGGGCGCTGACCGGTGGCGTGTCTCCCCATAACTCCTGAATGAGGGCGGACACCGGAACAGTCTGATTGGTGTGCAGCAACATCAGTGCCAGAACACTTCTCGTCTTCGGGGCGCTGGGTGTGGCGACGTGGCCACGATGGCGCAGCATAAGTGGCCCCAGAACTCGGATTTCCATGTTCCTCCCCAGAGTCGACATCGTTCTCGCTCGACCGCCGCCGGTTGATGATCCACTTAGCCGGCGGCGCGACGTGCATCTCCGTACCGACCCACCCCGCTGGTCGCGAAGTACCTGCCGGGCGCCGGGTGTGATTCGCTCGAAGATCTCTGTCAAAACTCTTTGAACGATCGCCGTCGATCGCTGAAATCGAATTGAGGTCCGGTAGAGAGCGCAGCTCATCGACCGTCGTCTTGGTGTTTCCAGCCTGTCTTCAAGGTTGCCCCGGCAGACTGGTTCGGACGTGGCGGTTCGCCGATATCGGCGTCCCGAATGCGGCGCTGTGGGCTTGGGGACATTGCGCGCCGCGAACATGGCGAGAGGTAGGCAGATGACCGGGCAGGAAGCGTCGGGGGACGCGTCGACACCAACCGGAACTGCGGTCGCCGTGATCGGCATCGGCTGCCGCTTCCCTGGCGCCACCGGGCCGGCGGCGCTGTGGCGGCTGCTGAGCAACGGCGTCGACGCCATCACCGACGTGCCCCGCAGCCGGTACGACATCGACGCCTACCACGATCCGCGGCCCGGTACGCCCGGCCGGATCGTCGGCCGCCAGGGTGGCTTCCTCGACCAGATCGACGAGTTCGACGCCGCGTACTTCGGGGTCGCGCCGCGTGAGGCCGAGGAGCTGGATCCGCAGCAGCGGCTGCTGCTCGAGACGGCCGCCGAGGCGCTCGACGACTCGGGCCTCACCACCGAGCAGCTGTCCGGCTCGCGTACCGGCGTGTTCGTCGGCGGGATGGCCTCCACCTACTGGGAGATGCTCAGCCGGGCCGGCGTCCTCGACGTGTACGCCGCCTCGGGTGGCGCGCGCAGCATGCTGTCCGGGCGGCTGTCGTTCGCGTTCGACCTGCGCGGCCCCAGCGTCTCGGTGGACACCGCCTGCTCGTCCGGGCTGGCCGCGCTGCACCTGGCGTACCAGAGCGTGCGGTCGGGGGAGTGCGGCCTGGCCCTCGCCGGCGGCGTCAACCTGGTCGCCTCGGCGGAGGAGACGATCCCGTTCTCGCAGGCCAAGATGCTCTCCCCGGACAGCCGCTGCAAGTTCGCCAGCGCCACCGGGGACGGCTTCGTCCGCAGCGAGGGCGTCGCGGTGGTCGTGCTCAAACCGCTGGACCGGGCCGAGGCCGACGGGGACGCGATCTACGCGGTCATCTACGGCTCCGCGGTCGGCAACGACGGGCAGTCCGGGGGGTACCTGCTGACGCCCTCGCAGGCCGGTCAGGAGGAGACCCTGCGGGCGGCGTACGCCGACGCGGGGGTGGCTCCGGGGCTGGTCGACTACGTGGAGGCGCACGGTACCGGGACGCCCGCCGGTGACCCGGTGGAGCTGGGCGCGCTCGGTGCCGTACTCGGCGCGGACCGTCCGACGGACCGGCCACTGCTGGTCGGCTCGGTGAAGACGAACATCGGGCACACCGAGGCCGCCTCCGGGCTGGCCGGCTTCATCAAGACCGTGCTGGCCCTGACCAGGCGGCAGATCCCGGCCAGCCTGCACGCCGAACAGTTGACCGACGCCGTCGACTGGGCCGGGCTGCCGCTCGTCCTGGCCCGTACCGGCAGCGCCTGGCCGGAGACGGGCCGGCCGGGACTGGCCGGAGTCAGCTCGTTCGGCATCTCCGGTACCAACGCCCACGTGGTCCTCGGCGAATACCGATCCACCGTCCACGCCCCAGTGGTTGAGGAAGGCACGGCCGAGCTGTTGGTGCTGTCGACGCCGCATCCGCGTGGCCTCACCGCGCTCGCCGAGCGGTACGCCGACTTTCTGGACGTCGGTGGCGCGGGACACGAGCTGCCGCTGCGGGACATCTGCTTCAGTACCGCCGCCCACCGCCGCCACCAGGAGAGCCGGCTCACCGTTGTGGGTACGTCCGCCGGTGAGCTCGCCGAGCGGCTGCGCGCCTTCGCGGCCGGCGAGTCCCGGCGCCGGCTGGGCAGCTCCGACGAGCTGCTGGTGGACGCGCCCGGTACCCGCCCGCCGACCGTCTTCGTCTACCCCGGCCAGGGGTCGCAGTGGGACGGCATGGGGCGTGAACTGCTGGCCACCTCGGCCGTGTTCCGCGAGATCATGACCGAGTGCGACGCGGTGATCCGGGCCGAGGTCGGCTGGTCCGTACTGGACCGGCTCACCGGTCAGGACGCCACGCCGGCCTCGATCGACACCGTCCAGCCGACGCTGTGGGCGATGGAGACCGCCCTCACCGGCCTGCTGCGCTCGTGGGGCATCGAGCCGGACTACGTGATCGGGCACAGCATGGGCGAAGTGGCCGCCGCGGGTGCGGCCGGTGCGCTGAGCCTCGCCGACGCCGGCGCGGTGATCTGCCGGCGCAGCCGCCTGCTGCGCGAGGTGGCCGGCCTGGGTGCGATGGTCTCGGTCGAGCTGTCCATCGAGGACGCGCGGGCCGAGCTGGCCGGCTTCGAGGACCGGGTCTCCATCGCCGTCAGCAACAGCCCGACATCCACGGTGCTCTCCGGCGACCCGGCGGCGCTGGACTCGATCGTCAAGACCCTCGACGACCGGGGAGTGTTCTGCCGCGCGGTGAAGGTGGACGTCGCCTCGCACAGCCCGCAGATGGACCTGCTGCGGGACGACCTGCTGAGTGCGCTGGGCGACATCGCGCCGCGTACCGGCGATGTTCCGCTCTTCTCCACCGTGGACAACGCGATCCGGGACGGGGCCGACCTGGACGCCGCGTACTGGGTACGCAACCTGCGCGAGCCGGTACGGTTCGGCGCGGTCGTCACGCAGCTGGCCGAGCTGGGCGCCGCGGTGTTCGTGGAGGTCAGCCCCCATCCGATCCTGCTCACCGCGATCAAGGAGTGCCTGGAGTTCGCCGGTGGTGGTGCCGTCGCGCTGCCCTGCCTGCGGCGGGACGAACCGGAGCTGGCCAGCATGCTGGACACGGTCGGCGGTGCGTGGCGGGCCGGGTATCCGGTCGACTGGTCCCGGGTCTACGCCGGCCGGCCTGTGCGGTACGTGCGGCTGCCCGACTACCCCTGGCAGCGGCAGCGCTACTGGTTCACCCCGGTGTCGCCAACCGTGCCAGCCGCGTTGGCAAGCGGGACTGGGCATCCGCTTGTCGGGGCGCTCGTCGCGCAGCCGGCCGGTACCCACCGGTGGAGCGGAGTGCTCGACCCGGCGCGCCACCCGTACCTGCTCGACCACCGGGTACAGGGCACCGTGGTGTTACCCGGTACCGCGTACCTGGAGATGCTGTACGCCACCGCCCGCCAGCTGACCGGCGCGGACGTACCGTTGCTGACCGACGTGCACTACGAGAACGCGCTGTTCTTCCTGCCCGGGCAGCCGGCGCCCACGCTGTCGATCACGCTCACGCCGCAGTCCGAGGGCGGCTGGAGCGCCATGGTTACCAGCCGGAGCGGCGATGATCCGGCTGACGAGACGGTGCACGCCACCGCGCGGGTACGGGCGGTCCCGGCCACAACGCCCGAGCCACTCGCGCTGGACGAGCTGCGCGCCGGCTGCCCCGAACACGTCACCGGAACGGACTTCTACCAGCGCTTCGCCGCGAGCGGCAACGAGTGGGCCGGGGTGTTCCAGGGCGTCGCCGAGATCTGGGGCGGTGCCGGGCAGGCACTGGGGCGCATCGAGGTACCGGCCGGCGTCGACCTCACCGGGTACACCACGCACCCGGCGCTGCTGGACGCGTGCGGGCAGGTACTCGCCTCGCTCATCACACCGGACTCGGGCGCGGCGGCGTTCGTACTCGGCGGCATCGACGAGGTACTCATCCATCCGGTCGCCGGCCGACCCGCCTGGAGCTACGTCAAGCAGATCGTGCCGTGGCGCTCGGACTCGTTCTCCGGCGACATCGTGGTCGCCGACGAGCAGGGCCGCCCGCTGGTCGAGATCACCGGTCTGCGGCTGCAGTTCCTGCAGCCGCCCGGCTCCGTCCGCGACCCGCGCGGCTGGCTGCACACGGTCGAGTGGGTACCGGCACCGCCGGCACCGGAGGTCGCGACCACCGGCCGGCTGCTGGTCTTCGCCGACAGCACCGGCATCGGCGCTGAACTGGCCGGCTCGGTCGTGGTCACCGCTGGCGAAGGGTATCGCCGGCTGGCTTCTGGGCGGTACGAGCTCAATCCGACCGCGGCCGAGGGGTACCAGCGACTCCTCGCCGACCTGAGTGCCGAGGCTGACGGCGTACCCACGGATGTTGTTCATCTGTGGTCCGTCGACGCTGAGCAGGCGGCTGACGCGACCGGGACCGCCGCGCAGCTCGCCGCCGCTGCCGAGCGGCTGGGCTGCGTCAGCGTGCTGCAGCTGGTGCAGGCGCTGGGAACCGCGCGCCTGGCCGCGCCGCATCGGCTGTGGCTGGCGACGCGCGGTGCCCAGCACGTCGTCGACGGGGACGGCGGCGGCTCGGTGTGGCAGGCGCCGGTGTGGGGCTTCGGGCGCACCCTCGCCCGCGAGTACCGCGACCTGCGGGTCAGCCTCGTCGACCTGGACCCGGCCGGATCGGCCGCGCAGAACGCGGCTGCGCTGCGCCGCGAGCTGGCGGCGACAGATGGCGAGGACCAGATCGCGGTACGCGCCGGCCAGCGCCGCCTCGCCCGACTCCTACCGGTGGCCACCCCGGCACCGGCCGCACAGCCCGACGAACTCACCTACGAGCTGCGTACCGCCACCCCCGGCATCCTGGACGGGATGCGGCTGGAACCGTTGCCGCGCAAGGCACCCGGGGCCGGTGAGGTGGAGGTACGCGCCGACTACCTGGCGCTGAACTACCGCGACGTACTGCTCGCCATGGGCCACTACCCGAAGCTGGACGACAAGCCGGCCCTCTTCGTCGGTGAGGGCGCCGGCGTCGTCACCCGGGTCGGCGCCGGCGTGGCCGGACTGCGCCCCGGCGACGAAGTGGTGATGCTCGCGCTGACCACCCCGTCCGCGTCGTACCTGTGCGTGAACGCGCATCTGGTGCGCCCCAAGCCCGCCCGGCTCAGCCTGCAGGAGGCGGCCACCCTGCCGGTCGGCTTCCTGACCGCGTACCACTCGCTCGTGCAGC
Source organism: uncultured Actinomycetota bacterium (assembly GCA_963850915.1). Lineage (GTDB taxonomy): Bacteria > Actinomycetota > Actinomycetes > Mycobacteriales > Micromonosporaceae > CAVTWH01. The sequence continues at coordinate 61,895 of CAWKND010000007.1, read as the reverse complement.
TGGCCGCGCTCAAGGAGGGCGAGCGGGTACTGATCCACCACGCCACCGGCGGAGTGGGTATGGCCGCCGTACAGATCGCGCTGTGGAAGGGCGCCGAGGTGTACGCCACCGCCGGCAGCCCGGAGAAGCGCGCACTGCTGCGGATGATGGGCGTGTCCCACGTGGCCGACTCGCGTGGACTGGACTTCGCCGACAGCGTGCTGGCCGCCACCCGGGGCGAGGGCGTGCACGTGGTACTCAACACGCTGGCCGGCGAGGGGCTGGAGAAGAGCCTCACGGTACTCGCCGCGCGCGGCCGGTACGTCGAGTTGAGCCGCCGGGACCTGGTCGAAGGTACCCGGCTGGACATGCGGCTGCTGGCCCGCAGCATCTCCTTCTTCGTGGTGGACGTGGTGGACCTCGGGTTGAACCTTGCGGCGCAGGCCGGCGCTGTCCTCGACGAAGTACTCCGGTTGACCGAGGCCGGCGTGTTCCATCCGTTGCCGCACCACGTTTTCCCGGCTGCCGACCTGGTTGGCGCCTTCCGGTTCATGGCCCAGTCCAAGCAGATCGGCAAGGTACTGCTGGACCTCACCGAGCTGGCCGCCGAGCCGGTCGCGGCCACTCCGGAAGCGCCGGCGCGGCCGGTACGGGTCGATCCGGACGCCAGCTACCTGGTCACCGGCGGCCTCGGCGACCTGGGCCGGGTGGTCACCGACTGGCTGGTCCGGGAGGGCGCCCGGCACCTGGTACTCGTCGGCCGCAGCCCGTTGTCCGCCGATTCCGCCGGCTGGCTGGAGCTGCTGCGCCGGCACGGGATCGCGGTCGACTATGAGGCCGTGGACGTCGCGGATGCCGAAGCGATGCGCGCTCTGTTGCAGCGCCGCGAAGCGGCCGGGCTGCCGGCCGTCCGTGGCGTGGTGCACGCGGCCGGTGTCATCCTGTACCGCGCCGTCTCCGACCTGGACGCGACTGCGCTCGCCGACGTACTCCGCCCGAAAGTGGCGGGTGGCTGGGTTTTGCACCGGCTGTTCGCGGAGCAGCAACTCGACTTCTTCGTACTCTTCTCGTCCGGCTCGGCGGTGCTCAGCTCACCGATGCTCGGCGCGTACTCGGCGGCGAACGCCGCGCTGGACGCGCTCGCCGACCACCGGCGCGGTACCGGCCTGCCGGCGCTGAGCGTCAACTGGGGATTCTGGTCGGTGGGCATGCCGGCCCGCGCCGGGGAGGAGCAGGGGCGCCCGATCAATCCGCAGGGGATTGCCACGTTCACGCCCCGCGAGGGGATCGAGACGCTGCGGCTGCTGCTGGCCCGGGACGCCACACACGCGGTGGTACTCGCGGCGGATTGGCCGCAGTGGCGCGCCGCGTACCCGGAGGCGGCCGACGTACCGCTGCTGCGGGACCTGTTCCACCCGACCGCGACTCGTCCCGCCGCTGCGCCGCCGCCCGTTTTGCCGGCCCAGCCGGCCGTTCCGGCGCCGCCCGTCGCCGCGTCGCCCGCTCGCGTTTCAACTACGCAGCCGCCGGTCGCCGCGCCGGCTGCCGTGCTCCCGGCAGTGCCGATCGCTTCGCCGCCGACGGTGGTAGCCACGCCCGCGCGTCCGCAGCCGGTGGTCGCGGTGCCGGCTGGCGGGGGGATCGCGGCCACGCTCACCGACCAGGCGGCGGCGGAGCAGTACGTGCGGCAGGTACTCGCCGCGGTGCTCGGGCTGCCGGTCGCGGATCTGCAGGTACGCCGGGCATTGAAGCGGCAGGGCCTGGACTCGCTGATGGCCGTCGAGGTGCGTACCCGGGTCGAGCGTGACCTCGGGCTGTTCCTGCCGATCGCGAAGATGCTCGGCGGGCAGAGCATCGCCGACATCGCCGCCGACGTCCTCGACCAGCTTTCGCACAGCAGCCAGTCGGTCCCCGTCTGACGGCTACCAAGCAACGGCCGGACGTCTCAGGGCGTCCGGCCGTTTCGCTGTCGTCAAAGGGTTCGCGGTCGTTGACGGGCCGGCCGTGCGGCTCAGCCAGTCGCGCGCGACGGGCGGCGGGCTGCCTCGCGCGCTGCCCGCAAGAGGATCCCGGGGCGGCGTAGCTGTGCCGGTCTGGTCGTCATGTTCACGACCTCCAGGAAAGTCCGGTGTACCACCGGATCCGTCACGGTCGCCGCGAGTACCGCTTCGCCCACCCGGCGCCGCAGCCGCCACCCGACCGGCTTGCGCGCGTCCACGTGGGGCAGGTACCGGTCCTGCTGCGCCGAGGTGCGCCAGGCGTCGTCGACCACCTGCCGTACCCGCCGGAAGTACCGGTGCGCCGCCTCGTCGGGGCCCGGCCCGGTGCGCAGCCAGTCGGCGAGCGCGACGGCGTGCGTGGCGGCCGACGAGATGCCCTGCCCGTACGTCGGGTTCAGCGAGGCCACCGCGTCGCCGACGACGACGAGCCCGGCCGGGAACCGGCTCAGCCGGTCGAAGTCTCGGCGCACGCTGTCCGGGAACCGGCACACGTACACCTCGCTGACCGGCTCGCAGGCGTCGGGCAGGGCACGCATCGGGGCCGCGGCGTCGGTACGGCAGCGCTGCACGAAGGACGCGTAGTCCCGGCCCGGCCGGTCGGTACCGTAGCCGCTGACCAGTACCAGCCAGCGGTCGCCTTCGACGGGCGTCATCGAGCTGGGGCCACGGGTCGCGCGGCTGGGCGTGTACGCCGAGTGTGCCGCCACGTACCCGTCGATGTGCTGGCCGCTCGGGCGGTGGAACAGGCAGGTGGCGTACCCGAGGTCGAGGCCGACCCGCTGCTTGGCCGGGGCCGGGAAGCCTTGGCGGACAAGCCAATCAGCCAACCGGCTGGACCGGCCGGTGGCGTCGACCACCAGGTCGGCCGCGAGGTGCACCGGCTCCACCGCGTCCGGTGGCCGCACCAGTACCCCGTCCACCCGGTCGCCGGTCATGGTGAGCCCGGTGGCGGTACCCCGGGTGACCTGTACCCCCGGTAGCGCGAGTACGCGCCGGCGGATCTGCCACTCCAGGAACGGCCGGGACACGCTGACGATGGAGCCGCCCCGTACCGGCGTCTTCGGTACCCCGTCCAGGAACCACTGGGCGCCCTGGCCGCCGCGCAGCAACTGGCCGCCCTCGTGCACCATCTGCCCGACGATGCCGGGCAGCAGCTGCTCGATGGTGGCCCGGCCCAGGCCCAGCAGGCTGTGCGCCTGGCTGCTGTGCGGTGCGCCGCGGCGGATCTGCGGTGCGTCGTCGAGCGCGTCCGGCTCCACGATGTGCACCTCGTCGGCGTGCTCGGTGAGTACCCGCGCCGCGAGCAGTCCGGCGATGCTGCCGCCGAGTACCACGGCCTTCTTCACGAAGCCCGCACCGCCCCCGTATCGCCGGCACCGACCGAGCGGCCGGCAAGGTACAGATAACCGTCGCTGTCCAGCGAGCCCAGATCGCCGGTACGCAGCCAGCCGCCGCGCAGCGCGTCCCGGGTCAGGTCGGGCCGGTCGAGGTACTCCGACATCACCAGCAGCCCCTTGACGCAGACTTCGCCGGTGGCCCCGGCCGGCAGGTGGCCACCCTGGTCGTCCTGGATGGTCACGTCCACACCGAACGGCGGCCGGCCGACCGAGCGCAGCCACCGGTCCTCGACCGGCGCGCCGCCGGCGGCGCTGAGCACGGTGACGATGGCCGCCTCGGGGCGGCCGTAGACCTGGCTGAAGCCGGAGCCGAACCGGGCCACCGCCTCGGCGAGCCGGGCCGGCGGGACCGGCGCGCCCTCGCAGGTGACAGTCAACCGGGACAGGTCGCAGCCGGGCAGCCGCGGATGGTCGAGTAGCCGGTCGAGCAGGGAAGTCTGCAGCAGCAACGATGTCACGCCCGCCTGCTCGACGAGGTCGAGGATCTCGTCCGGCTCGAACCCGTCCGGCAGCACGATGCAGCCGCCGCCCAGCAGCGTCAGGAGTACGGCCGCCTGGCTGCCGCAGCCGGCCAGCGACGCGCCGACGAGTAGCCGCTCCGGCTGGCCCTGCCCGGCACGTAGCGCGGAGAGGGCGACCAGCGAGCCGTAGTAGCGGTGGCCGTGCAGTACCAGGCGGTGGTTGCTGGCCGGGCCGGTCGGGAAGACCACGGAGACGCCGGTGGGGTCCAGCGCGAGGTCGACCGGCGGGCGGGCGCGCTGCTGCGCGGCGAGCGCGGACAGGTCGGTGGCGGCCGGTGCCGGGCCGAGGGACAGCACCGTCGGGATCCGCCGCCGCGCCGGATGGTCGGTGTCCGGGAGCCGGTCGAGGGTGGGGTCGACGACGAGTACCGACGGGGCCGTCTCGGCGAGCAGCCCGAGGTCGGCCGCGCCGGCCGGTACCGCGAGGTAGCGACACCCCAGTCCGTGTACGGCCAGTTGCAGGACGAGCGCCTCCGGCCGGTGTCCGGTGAGTGCCGCCACGTAGTCGCCCCGGTGCACGCCGAGGAGGCGCAGTGCGCGGATGTAGCGCACCACCGTGTCCCGTACCTCTTGAGCGGTGATGGCCCGGTCCCGGTGCACCAGGACCACCCGTGCGCTGTCCCGGCTCAGTACCTCGAACAGGTAGTCGACATAGCTCCGGCGGCGGCCGGTGGACCAGTGGCCCGCATGACGCATCATCTTCCGCCCCCGCGTGGTCGACGACAGAGGTGCCCCGATTTGATCGAGGTTAGTCGATCTGGCTCCGAATCCCCTTGAAGCCGCCTCAACGCAGCGCTCGCGGGCACCGGTCGCGGCGCGTCCCGCCACCGAGGTTGGTCGCCAGATTACAGGCGTACCAACAGATCCGGGTGGTCCGCCGGCGTTGCGACAGTCAACCAGCCGGCCAGCCGCGGTACCGGATTCTGTGTGACGATTGGCCGATGGTGACGAGTGGAGTGCAGACACCCGAGGCATCAACGCCGGTCTCCGTGGAGGAGTACGCCCCAATGGCCGCGGCGCGACTCACCCCGGACGTCTGGGACTACCTGCGCGGCGGGAGCGGCGCGGAGAGCACCCTGGCAGCGAACCGGACCGCCTTCGGCCGGTTCGCGCTGCGGCCCCGGTGCCTGGTGGACGTCTCTCACCCCGACCCGTCGACGGTACTGCTCGGTACCCGGCTGGCCACGCCGATCGGGGTGGCGCCGATGGCGTACCACCGACTGGTGCACCCGGAGGGTGAGGTGGCGGTGGCCCGGGCAGCGGGGGATGCGGGGGCGCTGTTCGTGGTGAGCATCTTCGCCAGCCGGCTGCTGGAGGAGATCGCCGCCGCCGCGACCGGCCCGCTGTGGCTGCAGCTTTACTGGCTGCGCCGGCGTGACCTGCTGGTGGACCTGATCGCCCGCGCGCAGGCCGCCGGGTTCGGGGCGATCGTACTGACCGTGGACACGCCCCAGGTCGGGCGGCGGCTGCGGGATGTGCGGCGCGGCTTCGTGATCCCGCCCGAGGTGTCGGCGGTCAACCTCGACCCGGCGGTGATGGCCGGCTCGTACCGGCGGCAGGCCGGCGTCTCGGCCGTCGAACAGAACTCCCGTGACCAGTTCGACGCGTCGCTCAGCTGGTCGGATCTGGCGTGGCTACAGGAGAACAGCCCGCTGCCGGTGGTGGTGAAGGGGGTACTCACCGGCGAGGACGCGGCCCGGATGGCCGATCTGGGGGTGGCCGCGGTGGTCGTCTCCAACCACGGGGGACGCCAGCTCGACGGGGCGGTGGCCAGCCTGGACGCGCTGCCCGAGGTGGTCGCGGCGGTGGCCGGCCGGGCGCCGGTGCTGCTGGACGGGGGGGTACGCGGCGGTACCGACGTGCTGAAAGCGTTGGCGCTAGGGGCATCCGGGGTACTCGTCGGCCGCCCGGTGCTGTGGGGACTGGCGTGTGACGGTACCGCCGGCGCCGGCCGGGTACTCGACCTGCTCGCCACCGAGCTGACCGACGCCATGGTGCTCGCCGGCCGCCCCACGCTCGCCGACGTGGACGGCTCGCTGCTCTGGCGGGTACCCCCCGCGTAGGGTCAGCAGGCGACCTGGGTGGCCACGAAGGCGCTCAGCCGGGCGACGCCCTCGTCGATCTGCGGCAGGCTCAGATAGCTGCAGGACAGCCGGATCTGCCGCCGCCCACCGCTGTCCAGCCCGCCCCCGCCCGGGCCGCTACCGTCCACCACACCGCCGTCCAGCGAGAAGTAGCTCATCGGGGTCCACACCACGCCATGGTCCCGGGCCGACCGGGTCAGTACCGCGTCGTCGGCGTCGAACGGAACCGTGACGACGAGGAAGAAGCCACCGGCCGGGGTGTTCCAGCGCACGCCCAGCCGGTCCCGGATCGCCGGCGGGAAGTACCGCTCCAGCGCCGCCAGCAGCGCGTCGAGCTTGTCGCGGTAGAGCGCGATGCGGCCCTGGTTCGTTTCGCGCAGCCGGCAGCCCGCGCGCAGCAGCATGCCGCCGATGAGCGCCTGGCTGAGCGCCGGGGTGTTCACCGTCGTCATGCTCTTTATCTTGGACAGCTCGTCGGCGAACCGGGTCACCGTACCGTCCGCTGCGCGTACCCGCTGGTCGGCGATGACGTACCCGACCCGGGCACCGGGCAGGCAGGTCTTCGCGAACGAGCCCAGGTAGACAACCCGGCGGGCGGTGTCCAGCTGCTTCAGGGTGGGGCGCTGCTCGCCGGTACGGGAGAAGAAGCCGTACGGGTTGTCCTCGATCAGCAGCAGCTCCTCGCGCGCCGCGATCTCCAGCAGGCTGGTACGGGCGGCTACCGGCATACAGCTGCCCGACGGGTTGGCGAAGTCGGGTACCAGGTAGAGCGCGCGCGGCCGGCGTCCGCTGGCCCGTACCCGGTCGATCGCGGCCAGCAGGGTCGCCGGCTGTACCCCGTCCGGCCCCTCCGGTACCGGCTCCACGGCCACGTCGAGCAGCCGGGCGACGCCGGTGATCCCGACGTAGCACGGCGCGGCGACCAGCAGCACGTCGGCGGCGTCCCGGATCAGCGCGCGCAGTACCAGCAGCATGCCCTCCTGCGCGCCGACCGTGACCACCAGCGACTCCGGGTCGGCCTCGATCCCCTCGTCGTTGCGTACCGTCGCGGCGATCAGGTCGTGGATCTGTCCGTTGGTGCGGCCGTACTGGAACAGCGCCCGGCTGATCTGCTCGGTGGACAGGCCCCGGTCGCGGGCCAGGTGCTCGGTGTACGCGTCGAGGTAACCGGCGATGGTGGCGCCGTCGAAGCGCTCCTCGTGCGGCCGGCCGGGCCCGAAGGAGATGGCGTCGGGGTAGCGCGAAGTGACCTCGTTGAGGAAGTTCATGGTGTCCAGCAGCGGATCGGTCAACGAGGCGTGCAGATCGGCGACGTCGAGCGTACCGGCCAGCAAATCCAGCTCTGTCAACGATTCTCTCCGTCCATTGTGGACATCCGGCTCTAGACGACGACCGCTGCGCGGTGCCACGATTCAGGAGTAAGAACATAGGTGAAGCTCGATGAATAAGGCACCGTTTCCAGCCTACCGATTCGCGGCGCGCCCATCTTGAAGCCACCTTGACGCCGCCCTGAATAGCCGTGGAGAAGCCAATGCCACTCGATCCGCAGATCCGGGACGCCCGCGACCGCTGGTACGCCGACCCGACGCCGCCGCTGTACGAGATGTCGCTGCGCCAGGCGCGCGCGGCCGACCTCGCCGCCATCCAGGCGGGCGGCGGCCCGGTACGCCCGGTCGAGTCGGTACGGGAGCTGCGCATCCCGGGGCCGGCAACCGAACTGCCCGCCCGGCTGTACCGGCCGGACCTACCCGGCCTGCTGCCGGTACTCGTCTACTTCTTCGGCGGTGGCTGGACGCTGGGCAACCTGGACACCTGTGACGGGGTCTGCCGCGACCTCTGTGTCGAGGCCGGCTGCCTGGTGCTGTCGGTGGAGTACCGGACCGCGCCAGAGCACCCGTTCCCGGCCGCGCCCGAGGACTGCTACCGCGCGGTGGAGTGGTTGGCGCAGCAGGCAACCGCGCTCGGCGGCGACCCGGCACGGATCGCCGTGGCCGGCGACAGCGCCGGCGGCAACCTGGCGGCCGTGGTGGCCCAGCTCGCCCGGGACCGGGGCGGCCCGGCGCTGACCTGCCAGGCACTCGTCTACCCGAACACCGCCTACCGCGCCGAGACCCCGTCCATGCGGGAGAACACCGACCGGGCGTTCTTCAACCGCGACTCGGTCGCCTGGTACTGGAGCCACTACCTGAGCGACCCGGCCGACGGGGAGAGCCCGATGGCATCCCCGCTGCGCGCCGCCGATCTGCACGGGCTGCCGCCGGCACTGGTGCTCACCGCCGAGTACGACCCGCTGCGCGACGAGGCCGAGGCGTACGCGGCCCGGCTGCGCGAGGCGGGCGTACCGGTCGAGCTGACCCGCTACGACGGGATGGTGCACGGCTTCTTCACGATGTCCGGCACCCTGGAGGCCAGCCGTAAAGCCGTCGCGCAGGTCGCCGGCTACCTGGCCACCGCCTTCACCCGGGTCGACAGCATGACCGGCGAGGATGGCAAGCCGGGCGGGGGCATGACCGGCCAGGACGGGAAGCTGGCCGAGATCCAGCGGCTGCGGATGCTCGGCATCCTCGCCGGTACCTGGCTGGCCCAGGGCTGCTCCGTGCTCGCCCGGCTGGGCATCCCGGACCTGCTCGCGGCCGGCCCGCGCGGCGCCGCCGAGTTGGCCCGTGCCGCCGGGGCAGACCCGGTGGCGCTGGCCCGGCTGCTGGGCGCGCTGGCCTCGGCCGGCATCCTGCGCGAGCCGTCGCCCGGGTTGTTCGCGCTCACCCCGGCTGCCGAGTTCCTGCGCGCCGACCAGCCCGGCTCGCTGCGCGGTACGGCGATCCTCTACGGCGAGGAGGTGTACCGCTCGTTCGGCGGCCTACTGGAGACGGTCAGGACCGGTACGCCCGCCTTCGAGGGCGTACACGGGCTGCCGTTCTACTCCTACCTCGCGGCACACCCCGAGACCGCCGACACGTTCAATTCCGCGATGGCCGGGCAGCGGGTACCCCCGGTGCTGTCCGGTACCGCACTCGAAGGCGTCGGCACCGTGGTGGACGTCGGCGGCGGTGACGGCGGACTGCTCGCCGACCTGCTCACCCGGCAGCCGAGCCTGCGCGGCGTACTGCTGGAGCTGCCCGACGCGGCGCGCCAGGCCCGGCGCCGTTTCGAGCAGGCCGGAGTGGCCGACCGCGCGGAGATCGTCGAGGGCAGCTTCTTCGACGGTGTACCCGGCGGTGGCGACCTGTACGTGCTCAGCCGGGTACTGCACAACTGGAGCGATGCGAACGCCGCGCGCATCCTGGATCGGCTCTACGCAGCCATGCGCCCAGGTTCCCGGCTGGTCGTGCTGGAGGGGCTGCTGCCCGAGCCGGGCGAGGGTCGGCCGGCGGGGCGGCGCGCCGACGAGTCGCGTACCCGGATGGTCGACCTGCTCATGCTCGTCATGCTGGAGGGGCGTGACCGTACCGCGACGGAGTACCAGAAACTGTTGGTAGCAGCCGGTTTCCAGCCGTACGGCGTCACCGGTCCGGTGGCCGACGGCGCCGCGGCCGAAGGCGCACTCGAAGCGCACCGCCCCTAGCGAATTACCAGCGGGACTTCATCACCAGCTGGACGGCGAGTGCGAGCTGGTCCTGGCTGGGCTGGCAGGCGACGTCGAGGTTGATGGCGAACGGGAGTACCGCGCCGTCCGGGCGGGTGACCCGCTTCGGCGGGGCGGCCAGCCCGACCTCCTCGACGGCGGTGGCGATGACCTCGGCGCCAATGCCACAGGAGCGGTTGGAGTCGTCGACCACGACGAGCCGCCCCGTCTTGCGCAGCGACGTGGCCAGTCCGGCCCAGTCGAAGGGGTACACGGTGCGCGGGTCGAACACCTCCACGGATACCTCGTCAGCCAACTGCTCGGCCACCGCGAGCGCGTACTGCACGAGGTGCCCGATCGCCACCACCGTGACGTCCGCGCCCTCCCGGTGCACGCGTCCCAGGCCGAGCGGGACCGGCGCCAGCGGGCCGACGATGTCCTCGCGCAGCGCCAGGCAGTTGGCCGGCGCGAAGAAGACCACCGGGTCGTCGTCGCGGATCGCCGCGCGGAACAGGCCGTAGGCGTCCGCCGGGGTGGCCGGCACCACGGTCTTCACACCCACATGCGCGAACATGCTGTACGGGTGGTCGGAGTGCTGGCCGGCCCAGCCGCTGCGCGAGCCGGAGCCGGGTACCAGGTAGGTCACCGGCACCTGCCCCTGGCCGCCGGTCATCAGACCGAACTTGTGCGCCTGGTTGGCGATCTGCTCCATGGCGAGGAAGAGCAGGGACGGGATCTGGTACTCCACCACGGGGCGCTGCCCGCACAGTGCCGCTCCGGTGGCGAAGCTGGTGAACGCCTGCTCGGACAGGGGCATGTCGAGTACCCGGTCGGCGCCGTACCGCTCCAGCAGACCAGTGGTCACGCCGGCCACCCCGGCACCGACGTCCTCACCCAGTACGCACACCGATGCGTCGTCGGCCATCTCGTCGCGCAGTGCCCGGTTGAGCCCTTTGAGGTACGACATCAGTGGCACTCAGACCATCCCCATCCTCGGCTGCAGTCCAGTGGCGTACAGGTGGTCCAGCGCGCCGGCCGGGTCGGGTACCGGGCTGGCGAGGGCGTACCCGACCGCCTCCTCGATCAGCGCCGCCACCTCGACGTCGATGGCGGACCGCTGCGCCGGGTCGAGCCGGCTGCCCTGCAGCGCCAACGGGTCCCGTACCCGCCAGGTGGCGACCTCGTCATCCGTGCGGTAGGTCAGGCGCAGCCGGTGGTCGCGGGTGTGGTGCGCGTCGAACCGGTAGGTCAGGCACTCCAGCAGTACCGGGCCGGCCGAGCGCTGCTCGATCGCGGCTGCCACGGCCGTGTACACGGCTTCGGGGTCCATCCCGTCCACAGTGGACGCCGGGATGCCGAACGCCGCTGCCCGGCCCGTGATGGTACCGGCGTTGCCCCTGCTCGCCGGCAGCGTGACCGCGTACCCGTTGTTCTCGCACACGAAGATGACCGGCAGCCGGTGCAGCGCCGCGAGGTTGAGCGTCTCCAGGAGTACCCCCTGGTTTACCGCCCCTTCGCCGAAGAAGGTCAGCGCGACCCGGTCCGTCCCGTCCCGGCGACCGGCCCAGGCGGCGCCGGTGGCGATCGGCGCGCCCGCTCCGACGATGCCGTTGGCGCCGAGGATCCCCAGGCTCACGTCGGCGGCGTGCATCGAGCCGCCGCGCCCCCGGTTGAGGCCGGTGGAGCGGCCGCACAGCTCGGCCATCAGCCGCCTCGGGTCGGCACCCTTGGCCAGCACGTGGCCGTGTCCCCGGTGGGTACTGGTGATCACGTCGGCGGGGCGCAGCGCGGCGCAGCAGCCGGCCGCCACCGCCTCCTGGCCGATGTACGGGTGGATGCCGCCGACGATCTCCCCGCTGCGGGCCAGTTCGATGGCGCGCTCCTCGAACCGGCGGATCAGCGCGACCGTGCGGTAGAGCGCGGCGGCGGGTGCTGGCTGCATCGCGTACTCCAGATCGGTTGGGGTGTAACGGTTGTGACCGGCACCGGATCACCGCCGGGCGCGGTACGGCGGCGGGTACGAGCCCGACCACCCACCGCGCCCGACGGTGACCCGCCCGGCTCAGGCCGGTACCGCCGCGACCTCGTTGTGCTGCCCACCCTGCTGAACGTCGGCCCCCTGCTGGATGGCGGCGAGGATGCCGTCCCACAGCCGGGTACGGGCAGCGAGCGCGAGGTTGATGGTCTCCGCGCACTCGTTCCACTTGGCGTCGTCGTCGCCGCACAGGTCGGCCAGCATCTGCATGGCCATCGGGGTGTGCTGCTCGCCGTCCACCTCGATGTGCCGGGCCAGGTAGTCGCAGAAGGTCGCCAGCCGGTCGCCGTATGCCGCGCTGACCTTGATCACCTTGTCGAACATGTCGGGGATCAGGTCCTCCCGGCCGAACGCGAACGCGCCGGCCTGGCAGTGCACCGGGGCGTTCTGGATGAATCCCCAGGTGGTGGCCGCGAACTCGGCGGACGGGCCGGGGATGCCGGCGGCTACCAGCGCCTCGGGTACCGGCGTACCGGAACGCAGCAGCCCGATCAGCGTGTCGATGCCGGTGGTGTCGGCACCCGCCTGGCGCATGCCGTCCAGGTACAGCTCGAAGTGGCTGATGAAGCCACCACCCAGCTCGTCGCTCTCCTCCACCAGCACGATGTCGTTGATGAGGCGCCGGCTGCCGGCCGGCCCGCTCGGTACCCACGGCAGTTCGACGCAGGTGAGCTGGCGCTGCAGCGACTTCAGCAGCGACATGAAGTCCCACACCGCGTACACGTGGTGCTCCATGAAGGTGTTGACCGCCTCGATGGTCTCCAGGCTCTGGTAGATCGGGTGCGACGTGACCCGCTTGCGCGCCGCGTCCACGGCCTGCTCCAGCCGTTCGATGCCCGGATGGGTCTGACCCCAGTCGTAACGTGGCATGACTCCTCCTTCTCGGATGGTTGGCTAGCTCGGATGGGTGGCTAGCTAGGCCCGCCAGATCGGCGGGCAGTACTGCGGGTCGGCGTAGTCGGGCGTACCGGCTGGGGTGTGCCGCACCAGGTGGTCGTGGTTGTACCGGACCGGCGTGCCGTCGGAGAGCGTGAACGGCTGGTAGGAGTTGGCGCCGTCCTGCAGGTGCAGCGAAATGGCCCGGCGCGGCCGGGGCGACCGGTTCGGACCGCTGCCGTGGTAGGTACGGCAGTGGTGGAAACTCATGTGCCCCTTGGGAATCACCATCGGTACCCGGATCACCGCGGCACCGTTGAAGTCGGCGTTGTCCTGCAGTACCTGCTCCAGCTCCTCCCGGCTGCGGTGCGCGAAGTGCCGGGCGGTGGTGTCGTTGCCGCCGATCTCCTTCCAGGTGTTGCTGCCGTCGATCATCGTGATGGTGCCCATCTGCTCGTCGCAGTCGTGCATCGGGATGAACGCGGTCAGCATCCGGTCGGAGGTACTGGTCTGCCAGTAGTGCTTGTCGAAGTGCCAGGGCACCAGGTTGCTCGGCTCCCCGGGCACCGGCGGCTTGTAGATGAGCGTGCTCTGGAAGACGCGGATCTCGTCGGCCCCGGCGAGTCGGGCGGCCACCGCGCCGACGATCGGCTTGCGCAGGATGGCGCCGATCTCGTCGCTCTCGTAGTGGATGTAGTCGTTGTGCCGCTGGACATCCCCGTCGGAGGGCTGCCAGTAGGCCAGCGTCGACGGGTGCTCGGGTAGTTCGCGGCTGCGCGCCCCGGCATAGAACGCCTCGCTCGCCTGTACCAGCGTGTCCACCTCGTCGTCGGTGAACAGCTTCTTCGACAGGTACCAGCCGTGCGCGGTGTAGAACGCCACGTCCGCGTCGGACGGCAGCAGCGCGCGGTCGGCGTCGGTCAGGGTGGAGTCGGTGGTCAACATGGTCGGCGGTTCCCTCCTTCGGGTGGGACTCGTTGGTCAGCTGGGTACGGTCACCTCGGCCCGCTCACGCTCCTTCGCCTCGTACAGCGCCTTGATGTTGTTGCTGCCGAAGGTGAGTGCGCCGTGCCGCTCGATGAGTTCGAAGAAGAGGGTGCGCCGTACCGAGGTGGACTCGGTGAAGATCTGGAACAGCTCGCCCCAGTGGTCCCGGTCGACCAGGATGTTCCCGGCGCGCAGCTGCTCGGGGCTGAGCCGCACCTCGCCGAGCCGGCGCTGGATGCCCTCGTAGTAACTGGCCGGAGTGGTCAGGAAGCGCACCCCGCGCTCCTCGAAGGCGTTGATCGCGCCGGCGATGTCGGCGGTGCTGAACGCCAGGTGCTGGACGCCGGCGCCGTCCTGGGAGCGCAGGAAGTCGTCGATCTGGCCCGGCGCGGCCGTCGGATCCGGGGCGATGACGGTGAGCGTGACGGTACGGGCGGCGTTCTGTACCACCTTCGAGTTCATCGCCTGGCTGCCGACCTGGATGTACTCCTCGAAGATCTGATCGAAACCGAAGATCTCCTGGTACTCCCGGATGGTGGCCGCGAAGTCCTCGGCGGGTACGCAGACGGCGAAGTGGTCGATCGTCTCCAGCCGCCCGGCCGTGGCCGCTCCCACGGGCACGTCGATCGCACCGGGCAGGAACGCGTCCCCGGAGCGGCGCTCCACGAACAGGTGCGTGACGTCACCGAAGCCGGACACGCCCGCGGTGACCACCACGGCGTCGCCGTCCCGCCACTCGCGCGGCTGGCTCGCCGGCCGGGCACCGCGCCGTACCGCCTCGTCGAACGCCGCGGTGGCGTCGGCTGTCCGCAGCGCGATCCGGGCCACCCCGTCCCCGTGTTGCTGGACGTAGCGCGACGCCGGGTGCGTACTCGTGAGCCCGGAGGTCAGCAACAGCCGGATGTCGCCCTGCCCGAGCAGTAGCGAGCGCTGTCCGGGCAGCCCGGTCTCCGGCCCGCCCTGGCCGTACAGCTGGAACTCGAAGGCGTGGCACAGGTAGTACGCCAGCTGCTGGGCGTCGCCGACGTAGAGCTCCACGTGGTCGACGTGTGCGATGTCCACTTCAGTCTCCTTGGTCGTTCGGGACGGGGGCCACCTGTCGCCTGCCACGGGTACTGGGACGCCCCAGCAGCAGGCTCACGTTGTGGCCGCCGAAGGCGAAGGAGTTCGACATGGCGACATCGACCCGTACCTCCCGGGCCGTCTTGCGTACGTGGTCGAGGTCGCCCTCGGGCTCCTCCAGGTTGTGCGTCGGCGGCAGCAGCCCACGGCCGAGCGCCAGGGCGCTGGCGGCCACCTCCACCACGCCGGCCGCGGCCAGCAGGTGCCCGGTCACGCCCTTCGTCGAGCTGACCGCCGGCCCCGCGGCACCGAACACGGTCGTGATGGCCTTCGCCTCGGCGATGTCGCCCAGCTTGGTACTCGTGCCGTGCGCGTTGATGTAGCCGACCTCGGTACCGCCGATCCCGGCGTCGGCCAGCGCCAGGCGCATCGCGTCGGCGGCGCCCTCGCCGTCCGGCCGGGGCATCGTCGGGTGGTGGGCGTCGGTGGCGACCCCCCAACCGACCACGTCGGCGTAGCCGGCGACGCCCCGCGCGTCGGCGTGCTCGCGCCGCTCGACGACGAGTACGCCGGCCCCCTCACCGAGTACGAAACCGTTGCGGCGCTTGTCGAACGGGCGGCTCGCCTCGGTCGGGTCGGCCCAGCCGCCGGCCAGCGCCCGGGCGTTGACGAACGCGGTGGCGATGGTAGGTAGCAGCGGTGCGTCGGCGCCGCCGCAGATCACCACGTCGGCGAGGCCGTCCCGGATCAGCCGCAGCGCCTCGGCGACGGCGTACGCGCTGGAGGCACAGGCGGTGGAGATGGTGGAGCTGAAGCCGCGCACGCCGTACTTGATGGCGATCCGCGCGGTCGCCATGTTGGGCAGCATCCCGGGCAGCAGCATCGGGCTGACCGCGGTACGGCCACGCTCGTGCCGGGCCACCACCTGGCGCTCGAAGGTACTCACACCGCCGGTGCTGTTGGCGACCACGGTCGCCGCGCGCAGCGGGTCCACGTCCCGCCCCACCACCAGCCCGGCGTCGGCCAGTGCCGCGTCGGCCGCCGCGATTCCCATGGTGATGAACGGATCCACGCAGCGCGCCTCGGTCGGCGGGAGCACGCTGGTCGGGTCGATCACCGGTGCGATGCCGGCCGACTCCAGGATGCCGGCGACCGGGTGTTCGTCCGGTGGTCGCCGTATTCCGGAGCGGCCGGCGCACAGGCTGTCGAAGAACCCGTCCAGGTCCAACCCGAGCGGGGTGACCAGGCCGATCCCGGTGATCGTCGCGGACGGACGGCTCACGGGGTACCGCCCGGGACGGCGGCCACCTGCGACTGGCGTACCAGCAGCTTGCGTACCTTCCCGGTGACCCCGGTCGGGATGTCCTCGGGGCGTACCCCGGTCACCCGGCGTACCGTCGCCGCGACCGCCGGATCGAGCGCCGCCAGTACCCGCTCGGACCGGTCAACTGACGGGTCGGCGTCGGCGGTGAGTACCAGCATGACGTCGCTGACCACGCCGCCGTCCTGCGCCACGGCACTGACCGTGCAGTCGAGTACATCCGGGCAGGCGGCCAGGATGCGCTCCTCGCTCATGGCTGTGTAGAGCCATTTCCCGGCACCCAGGTCGACCGCGTCGGCGGCCCGGTCGACGTGGTAGTAGTAGCCCTCGTCGTCCCGGTAGACCAGGTCGCCGGTGAGGAAGAAGCCGCGCAGCCGGGTGCGGTAGGTGGTGACCGAGTCGTTCCAGTATCCGGGCGCCAGCGTGGGGGAGCGCACCGCGAGCTCGCCGACCTGCCCCGGGGGCAGTACCCGGCCGGCCCGGTCGACCACCTCAACGTCCACGAACGGGTGCGGTCGCCCGATGCAGCGGCCGTACCGCTCGGTGTCCGGCGTGTGCGTGATGTGGAACATCGAGTGGCCCATCTCGGTCGAGCCGAGCCCGTCGATGAAGCGGGAACCGGCAACGCTGCTGACCCCTTGCCGGGTGACCTCGGGGTGCCGGCCGACCGCGATCAGCCGGCGGATGTGCGCCTCGTGCGCCGCGTCGCCGGTGTTCCACCAGATGTTGACCGAGTCCACGTCGTGCCGGGGCAGGTCGAGGCGGGCCAGCGCGGCCCAGGTGACCGCGAAGCCGAGTACCAGTCCCGGCTGCCAGCGCTCGATGCCGGCCAGTACGGTCGGACCGTCCTGACTGGACAGTGCCAGCAGCTCGGCCCGGTTGCACAGGGCCAGGTTCGTCGCGATGATCGTGGCCGAGTGCGGGGTGGGCAGGGCGGAGAGCATCCGGGTACTGCCGTGCGGTACCGGCATGGCCAGCCGGTGCCTGATCGAGGCGAAGAGCGTGCGGTGCGCGTGTACCACGGCCTTGGGGATGCCGGTGGTACCCGACGAGTGGGTGATCGCGATCGGGTCTTCCGGGCTGTGCCGGTACGGTGCCGGCGCGCTCGCCGCGTCCCCGCTGCCCAGCTCGGCGATGAGACCGAGCCCCGGTGCCCCGGTGTCGTACGCCCGCAGCCCCTCCGCCCGCGCCGCGTCGGCGAGGAAGCCGACCGGGCGCAGCCGGCGGATGTACTCGGCGACCGTCTCCGGGGCCAGGTTGCCGTTGATCGGCGCCGGGATCGCGCCGAGCCGCATGAGCGCCAGGAAGGTGAGGATCTGGTCGGCGGCGCCGGTGGCGTAGACGGCGACCGGGTCCCGTGGCCCGACCCCGCGCCCGTGCAGCCAGGCGGCGCGGCGGCGGACCGCCTCGTCGAGCTGGCCGAGGCGCATCGGCTCGAAGGCCGGGTGGCCGTCGACCGCCGTGTCGAACGTCAGCCCCGGGCTCTGCGGGTCGACCCCGTGGTCGATCAGCGTGGTCAGGACGTTGCCGGCACCGATGCTGGGGTCGGCGCCCAGGGCTGCGCGGATCTTGCCGGTCATCGCGGTCACTCTCCTTGGGCTGCGGGGTCGGGAAACGGGCGCTCGGCGAGCCGGACCAGCCAGGCGTCTCCCCGGTCGTACTCGCCCGCGGACCAGGCCGGCTCGACGACGAGGACCAGTGCGGCGTCGGCGTCCCCGTCAGCGAGCAGTGACCGGGCCAGGTCGAGCGCGTCGGTGGCCGCGTCGGCGACCGGGCTCACGCAGACCACCGGACCGCCGAGGCCCCAGCGCGCGGCGACGTGGCCGAGTACGGCGTTCGCGACGGACTGGAAGAACAGCAGCGGGGACATCCGGCGGCCGCTGTCCACGGTGTCCGCGATGGCCCGGGCGATCGCCAGGTCGCCGCGCACGCTGGCGAGGATCAGCGCGGTACCGGCGCCGGTCGTGGCCGGCAGCGGCGCGGTCGCACCCCAGGCGGTGAGGCAGCGCTCGGCCAGCGCCGCGACGGTCGGGCTGAACGCCGAGTACACGAAGCCGGGCAGCGGGGTTGCGACCTCACCCGGCGGCCACTCGGCCGTGGCGAGCACCTGCAGCTCCGGTACCGGCGGGACAGGTACGGAGCGCTGCGTCGAGGTGAGGCTAGCCATGGGTACGCATCACGAGCGCCGTGTTGGCACCGCCGAAGGCGGCGTTGACGGTGAGCGCGTACTCCGCTGTCGCGGCAGTGGGTTCGAGTACCAGAGCCAGCGGGCACTCCGGGTCGGGAGCGAGCACGTTCGCGTTGACCGGCAGCGCGCCGGCGAGCGGGGCGAGCACCGTGACGACGAGTTCGAGGAGTGCGGAGGCCTCCAGGGTGTGCCCGTGCGCGGACTTGGTGGAGCTGACCGGTACCCGGCCGCTGTGCTCGCCCAGGGCCAACCGGAGCGCACCCGCCTCGGCGGCGTCGCTCTGCGCGGTGCCGGTACCGTGCGCGTTGACGTACCCGATCCGCTCCGGTGCGAGGTCGGCCCGGCCGAGTGCGGCACCGATCGCGCGGGCCAGGCCGGTACCGTCCGGGCGCGGCTGGCAGACGTGGTACGCGTCGCCGGAGCGCCCCCAGCCGACCAGCCGGGCCAGCTCGGTGGCGCCTCGCTCGCGTGCGGCTGCCGGTGACTCCAGCAGGACAGCGGCTGCCCCGTCGCCGAGCAGCATGCCGTCCCGGCCGGTGCTGAACGGGCGTACGTGACCGCTGGGGGCCAGTGCCCGACCGGCGTCGAAGGCCAGGAAGTAGTCGGCGTCCAACAGGTACCCGGCGGCCACGAGTACCCGCTCCGCCCGACCCGAGTTGATCATCAGCGCCGCGTCGATGACCGCGGTACTCGCCGCCACACAGCCGGTCGTGTACGCGCGTACCGCCGGCCCGGTACCGCACCGTTCCGCCAGCGCCACCGCCTGCCCGGCCGCGCCCGTGGTGGCCCGCTCCGGGTGGCTGTCGCGTACCAGCGCCGGGTCGGCATGCGCGGCCAGCAGCAGCGGGCAGCCCGCCAACTCCGCGGCGCTCAGGCCGGCCATCGCCACCGCGTCGCCGACCACCCGCTCCAACTCCTCGGCGAGGCTGCCCACGCCGGCGAGCGTGGCGGCGCTGCCGGCCCGCCGCCCGGACACGTCGAACCGGGTGACCGGCGAGAACGCCGACCGGCCGGCGCACACCGCGTCGAGCAGTGCGCCGGTACCGCGCCCGAAGGCGGACAGCGCCGCCACTCCGGTGACGGCGACCTCGGCGGGCCGGTCAGCCATCGCTGGCCAGGGAGCGCTGCTGCGCCGCGCGCAGTACCTCCACCGCGCCGGTGACCGTACTCATCCGGTCGAGCAGTTCGTCGGTGAGGTCCAGCGGTACGTTCAGCGACTGCTCCGCCTCGTGTACCAGCCAGGCGACGCCGAGCGAGTCGATCTGCTCGGACACCGTCTCCGCCGGCCGGTTCCCGTGCGCCGTGATGATCGAGATGACGGTCTCCCGGGAGACCGGCGCTGAATCGCTCACGGCGCCGCGCTTTCGGCACTGGCGACCGGCGCCCGCTTGGCCACCTCGTCGGCGAACTCGCCGAGCGTCATGATGGCCAGGCTCTCCATGTCCTCCTCGCCGAACTTCACCTGGAAGGCGTCCTCGATGCGCAGCGCGAGTTCGGCGACCGCGAGCGAGTCGAGGTCGACGCCGGACGGCCCCAGCAGGGTGTCCGGGGTGGCGTCGTCGACGTCGAAGTTCATGTCGCGCAGCGCGGCGAGGGTGAACGTCATGGTCTCTTCTGACATGGCTGGCGGCCTTCCTTCGGTGGCGGGGCAACAACTTCAGCGGCTACGACTTCAGCGGCTACGACTTTGAGCGGCTACGACTTTCAGCAGCTACGACTTCGGTGGCTACGACCTCGGCGGCCGGCGTCACGGTGCGGTGGCGGTCTGTTGGCCGGCTGCGGCCTGCTCAGCCGTTGTGGCCAGGTCGACCGCGGCCTGCGCCTCGGTGACGGCCGCGCGCAGTTGCCGGTGGTCGCGCAGCAGCTTGCCGGTGGTGGTACGCGGCAGCTTGGGCAGCAGGTGCAGCCGCTGCGGGCGCTTGTACGCGGCCAGCCGCTCGGCGATACCTGCCGTCAGCCCGTCGGCGTGTACGGGATCGTCGAGCGTCACGAACGCCTCGATCGCACCGTCGAAGACGACCACCGTCTCGACCACTCCGGGTAGGGCGGCGATCGTCTGCTCCACCTCGGTGAGGTCGACCTTCAGGCCGCCGATGGAGACCTGCGAGTCCAGCCGGCCGCTGATGGTGACGTGCCCGGTGGTCGGATCGATCTTGCCGGCGTCCCGGGTGTACAGCCAGCCCTTCACCCACCGGCCCGGCGTGGTGCGCCCGACGTAGGGGTTGCGGGGCCGGTCGATCAGCAGCTGGCCGGCCTCTTCGCGCAGGGTGATGCCGGGCGCCGGGGCCAGTGCCGGGCGCAGTTCGCCGGACAGGTCGGTGGCGATCACGCCGACCTCGGTCATCCCGTACATGATCCCGAGGGGTACCGGGTACTTGTCGGCGAACGCCTGCCAGCTCTGCGGGCGTACCAGCTCGCCGCCGACCGTCATCCGGATCAGCTGCGGCAGGTCGGGCGCGGTGTCCACGGCGGACAGCAGGTCGATGTGGAACGGAACGCCGAGGATCGTCGTCGGCGCCGGATCGGCGGCCACCGCGGCGAGGATGGCCGACGTGGTCAGGAACGGCGGTACCACCACGGTTGCGCCCACGTTCAGGCTGTAGAGCAGCCCGCCGACGAGTCCGAGGACGTGCACCATCGAGGCGAGCAGTACCACCCGCTCGCCCTGCCGGGGCGTACCGGCCAGCTGCCGGTACCGGTCGATCTCGGTCAGCAGATCGGCGGAGGTACGGCCGATCACCTTGGACGGTCCGGTCGACCCGGAGCTGAGCTGCAGGAGCACGCTGTCATCGCCGGCCGGCTTGCCGTCCGGGCGGAGCGTGGTGACCGCCTCGACCTCGGTGAAGCCGCGTAGCCGCCCAGGTGGTGTGCCGACAGCGCCGGCGACCAGCAACTGCGGGGCGAGCTGCTGCATCGCCTGCTCTGCCTCGTACCCGGTCAGCCGGTGGTCGAGCAGCGACACCTGGGCGCCGATCCGCCAGGCGGCCAGCAGGTTCACCACGTAGACCAGGCTCGGCGGCAGGCGCAGGCTGATCGTTCCGCCCGGGCGCAGGCCGGTCGCCGCCAGCTCGGCGCTGCGCGCTTCGACCAGGGTACGCAAGCGCGACCGGGTGACCGGCTGGTCGAACCACAGGCACACGCCGTCAGGCCCGGCCAGCAGCTCGGTATCGACCCAGTCGCCAGCGATCGGCGTATCAGTTGGAGAAGACAGAATTTGCGCCACGACGGCCCCCGTATGGTGCCCGTTGTTTGGTCCGCGAATAAGTGTGCAGACGCAATTCGACGCCTGCCGTTCGCGATTGTCTTGCGGATATTGCCGGTGACGCTAACAGCTGGAATTAGCAGGGTCAACGCATCGACAACGCTCACTCAACGTACTGGCCGGCCGAGGTTGTACGGCCGTTTGAGCGGAGCTGAGCTGCGGGTATGCGAGTAGCAGGCGAGCACGGATGGTGAGCTATTGCCGATGTCTGGAGGCTGTCAGCCTGGCTTCCAGTAGCCTTCATGGCCGCCGCGAGGGAACCTGTTTCGGTCCCGGATAAGCGCGTCATAGGTTAGCTGGGGATCAATGTCGCAAGGAGCGGTTGCGAGGAGGACGGGTGCGGGTCGGCGATATCTACTTCGCGGGGTTGGGTGTCTACCAGCCGCCCTCGGTCAATGCCGGTGAGGCAGCCCGGCGCGGCGAGTACGACCGCGCGTCGTACCTGGAGAACCGGCTGACCGGAGTCTGCGTGGCCGGCGACATCTCGCCACCGGAGATGGCGGTACACGCCGCCCGGCACGCGCTGGACCGGGCCGGCCTCGACCCCGCCCGCATCGGCATGCTGCTGCACGCCTCCGTCTTCCTGCAGGGCCCGGAGATGTGGCTGCCCGCGTACTACATCCAGCGGGAGATCGTCGGCAGCTCGATCCCCGCGTTCGAGATCCGGCTCGGCTGCAACGGCGTGTTCGCCGCGCTGGAGCTGGCCGCGCCCCGGATGGCCACCCTGCCCGAGGGGGAGACGGTACTGGTGACCACCGCCGAGAACCTGGCGTCGCCGCTGCTGGACCGGTGGAACGGCGCACCGGGGTTTCTGCAGGCCGACGCGGGCAGCGCGGTGGTACTGCGCCGCGAGCCGGGTTTCGCCCGGCTGCTCGCGGTCGGCTCGGCCGCCGCCCCCGAGTTGGAGAGGATGCACCGGGGCGGGGAGCCGCTGTTCCCGCCGGGCGCGACCGCCGGTACCCGGATCGACATGCGCGAGCGGGCGCTGCACTTCCGGGACACCGTGATGCCGCTGGCCGACGCGGCTGACCTGGCGGCGAAGGTACTCACCGAGCTGGTCGACCGTACCCTCGCCGAGGCCGGTCGGGAGCTGGCCCAGATGACCCGGGTGAGCTACGCCAACACCGCCGGCTACTACACCGAGCAGCAGCTGCTGATCCCGCTGGGTATCCCGATGGAGCGCACCACCTGGCAGTTCGGCCGGGGCATCGGGCACACCGGCTGCAGTGACCAGCTGCTCTCCCTCAACCACCTGCTGGAGACGAAGGCGCTCGCCCCGGGCGACCACGTGCTGATGGTCGGCGCCGCGCCCGGCTTCACGCTTTCGGCCGCGGTACTGCAGATCACGGAGCTGCCGGCGTGGCTGAACTGAGCCCCGGGCCGCGTACCTGGCTGGTGACCGGCTGCTCCGCCGGGCTCGGCCGGGAACTGGTCCGCCAACTGCTGGCCAAGGGCGAGCGGGTGGCCGCCACGGCACGCGTCCCCGAGTCCCTCGAGGAGCTGCGACCCGCTGCGGGACAGGCGTTGTGGACCGCGCAGCTGGATGTCACCGACACCGGGCAGGTACGCAAGGTGGTCGACGCGGCAGTCGCCGAGCTGGGCCACCTCGACGTGGTGGTCAGCAACGCCGGGTACGGGCTGTTCGGCGCCGCCGAGGAGGCCACCGACGAGCAGGTACGCCGGCAGATCGAGACCAACCTGGTCGGCCCGGTACAGCTGGCCCGGGCCGTACTGCCGCATCTGCGGGCCCGGCGCACCGGCCGGATCATCCAGATCTCCAGCGTCGGCGGCCAGTGCACGCTTCCCGGCATGGCGGTCTACCACGCCACCAAGTGGGGCGTTGACGGCTTCTTCGAGTCGCTGGCCGCCGAGGTCGGCTGCTTCGGGATCGGCGTGACGATCGTGGAGCCGGGCGCGGTGCGTACCGAGTTCGCCGGGCGTAGCCGGGAGCTGGCGCCGCCACTGCGGGCGTACGCGCTGAGTCCGGCCGGGCGGCTGCGCCGCGCGATCGAGGCGGGTGCCGTCCCGTACCCCGGCGATGTTTCCAAGGTGGCCGCGGCCGTGATCGCCAGCGCGGACCGGCACCCCGCCCCGCTGCGGCTGGTCCTCGGCAGCGACGCCTACCGGCTGATCCGGACCGCGCTGGCCGACCGGCTGGCCGCCCTGGAAGACCAGCGCGAGCAGGCGCTGGCCACCGATGCGACGCCGTCCTGACGGCGGAGGGAGAACGCGATGTCGACGACGATCGTCACCGGGGCCAGCGGGGGAATCGGCTCCGCCGTGGTCCGGCGGTTCCGTGAGCGGGGCGACGAGGTGGTCGCGGTGGGCCGCAACCCGGAGAAGATCAAGGAATTGGACGCCCGGCCGGTGGTCGTGGATCTGGCCCGCCCACGGGACATCGCGGCGGCGCTGGATCCGGTGGTACCCGACGAGCTGGCCGTCCTCGTGCACTGTGCCGGCGTGATCGAGCTCGCCGCCATCGCCGACACGACACCCGAGGCGTGGCTGGAGCAGCTCACCGTCAACCTGGTGGCCGCCGCCGAAGTCACCAGGTGCGCGCTGCCGGCACTGCGCCGGGCGGGTGGCCACGTGGTGTTCGTCAACTTCTTCAGCGGCCACGGCGTCACCCCCGGCTGGGGCCCGTACGCGGCGAGCAAATTCGGGCTGCGGGCGCTCGCCGACGCGCTGCGCGAGGAGGAGGAGCGCAACGGGGTCGGCGTGACCTCCATCTACCCGGCCTGTACGGCGACCGAGATGCAGCGGCAGATCCGCGAGGGGCACGGCCGACGGTACAAGCCGGAGGCGTACATCCAGCCGGAGACCGTGGCCTCCCTGGTCTACCAGGCGGCCACCGCACCCCGCGACGCCCGGGTCACCGAGCTGACCGTGACGATGGCGTCGCTCCGAGCCGCCCGCTGATCCGGCGGGTGCGCCGACCCCACTCGGGCCGGCGCACCCCGACCGGCCGGCGCACCCCGGCGGTCAGGCGGGGCGGGCGGTCACCGCGATCCGCTCCACCATGGCGGCGATCGCGCCGGTACCGTCCTCGGCACCCACCTGCACGGCCACCTCCTCGGCCCGCTTGCGGTACGCCGGCTCGGTGACCGCCTGCCGGATCAGGGTGGCCAGCCTCTCCGTGGTGAGCGTCTGGAACGGCGCGGAGCCCGGGCTCACCCCGATCCGGGCGGCGCGGGCGGCCCAGAACTTCTGGTCCAGCAGCATCGGTACCGGCACCAGCGGTACACCCGAGCGCAGCACCGTACCGGTCGTCCCGGAGCCGGCGTGGCTCACCACGGCCGCCGTCCGGGGGAACAGCCAGTCGTGCGAGACACCGCCGATGGTGAGGATGTCGTCGTTGTCGGTGGCCGACAGGTCCGCCCAGCCCGACTGGATGACGCCGCGTACCCCAGCCGCGCGCAGCGCGCCGGTGAAGATCTCGGAGAGCCGCTCGCTGTCGTCGCCGACGGCCATGCTGCCCAGGCCGGCGTAGACCGGTGGCGGCCCCGACTCCAGGAAGTCCACGAGCCGGGCGTCCGGCTGCCGGTCGGCGGACGCCAACGGCCAGCAGAAGCCGATCACCTCGATGCCGGGGCGCCAGTCGGCCGGGCGCGCCACGATTGCCTGGCTGTAGCTGTTGGCGATCGGTACCACCGGATCGTCCATCAGGGCCAGCCGGACCGCGCCGACGCTCGCCTTCGGCAGCCCCAGCTCGCGCTGGAAGGTGGCGATCCCGGCATCCAGCGACGTCGGGATCCGGGCCCCCCACCGGGCCACCCGCTTGTTGGCCCAGCCGCCCAGCGAGAAGGTACCCACCATGGCCGGCAGGAACGCGGCCGTCGGTACGCACGGGAAGAGGTGCAGGCTCAGGAACGGAATGCCCATCGCCCTGGCGAGCAGGTACCCGTGCACCTCGGAGATGTAGTTGGTGATCAACAGGTCGGCGCCCTGGGCCGCGGCGACGATCCCGGCCGTCAGGTCGCTCTGCATCTGCAGGGCGACCTGCAGCGCCGCCCGGTTGGCAGCGGCCGTGGAGCGCGCTTCCCGCCAGGCCCGGCCGACATCCGAGGCCAGCAGCGCGCGGCAGTCGCCCGGAATCGGCCGGAACTCCAGCCCGGCCTCGCGTACCTCGGCCGCGAACAGCTCCTGGGTACCGAGCGTGACCTCGTGCCCGGCGGCCTGCAGCCGGGCACCGACGGCGACCATCGGGAGTACGTCCCCCTGGGTCCCGATCGTGACCACGACGATCTTCATGACTCCTCCTCGGGTACCGGCCGGACGTTGCATCGGGGATGGGCCGACCCTAATGCCGGATAGGCGGGCGTGGATTTGAGTCGGATCGAAGCGCGGCGGAGAAACGGCGGAACCGTTGCGGGACAGCGCTGGTAGCCGCCCTGCCGGTACCCCGCGGGGTGGCCACGCGCGTTGACCGCCCCCGGAACCGCTGTTAGCGTCCGACGCTGCCGGCCCCGAAGCCTTGCGGCGCCAGATGAGGAGCGGCTCGTGCGGATCGCACTGATGACCCTCGGTACCCGGGGCGACATCCACCCGATCGTCGCGCTCGGCGCGCAGCTGCGCCGGCGCGGGTACGAGGTGGTGCTCGGGCTGTCGGTGAACCTGGTGGAGATCGCGCACCGGCTGGGCCTGGACGCGGTACCCCTCGGCTGGGACTCCGAGCAGCTGATCGAGTCGGCAGCGGGGCGGGCTTGGGTGGCCGCCGGTGACGCGGAGGCCTTCTCCCGCCAGCTGTACCAGCTGACCCAGGTGTACGAGGAGAGGCTCGACGACGAGGTGATCGCCCTGTGCGAGGGGGCGGACGCGATTGTCACCGGGGTACTTCTGGAGTCTCGGGCGCTCGCCCTGTCGCAGGCCACCGGGGTACCCGTGGTCGTACAGGACTGCTTCCCGCGCCGGATCAACGGTGTCGTACCGCACCCGCTGGTCACCGTGCACCCACTCGCCACCGAGGCGGCCAACCGGGCCACCTACCTTCAGTTCGTACGGCTGAACCGGGAGCACACCCGGGAGTCCACGCAGCGGTTCCGCGACCGCCTCGGCCTGCCGGCCCGCGCGGAAAAACCGGCCCGGCGCCCGTTGGAGCTGCAGTCCTACAGTGCCGTACTGACCCCCGGGCTGACCTGGGACAGCCACCGGCCGTACGTCGGTGACATGCGGCTGGACCGGGCCGACCTGGCCCTGCTGGGCAGCACCGCGCTCGATCCCGAGCTGGACGCCTGGCTCGACGCGGGCGACCCGCCGGCCTTCCTCACCTTCGGCAGTACCTTCACCGAGGAGCCGGCCGCCATGCTCGACACAGTCGCCCGGGTCTGCCGGGAGGCCGGCCTGCGTGCGCTGGTGGCCACCGGCTGGGGGCTCGCCGGGCTCGCTGCCCGGTCCGACGAACAGCTGCGGGTGCTGCCCTACGTCGACTACGACCTGGTACTGCCGCGCTGCGCACTGGTGGTACACCACGGGAGTGCCTCGATCACCGCGTCCGGCGTACGGGCCGGCCTACCCACCATGGTCTGCTCGTCCTTCTTCGACCAGCCGTTCTGGGGGGAGCAGTTGGCACGTCTCGGCATCGGCGTGCACGTGCGCTTCCACGAGCTGACCGGGGAGGTACTACGCGACGGGCTGCAGCGGCTGCGGGAGCCGGCCATCCGGGACCGAGCCGCCGAGTACGGCCGGCGGCTGCGTGCCGAGCCGGAGGCGACATCGTTGGCCGCCAAGCACATCGAGGCGTACCTCGGCAGTTGGGCCGCGCCACTCCCGGGCTAATCAACCCAGGACGGAATCTCCTGGATCTCCACCACCGCACAGGACAGCGAGTACCCGGGCGCACCGCCGGCGATCAGGATCTTGTCGCCGGGCTCCACCGCGCCCGAGGTGACCAGGTGGTTCAGGGACAGCAGCTGGTCGCTGGCGCCGGTGTGCCCGATGCCCGCGCCGTACGCCCAGGTGGACTGCTCGAAGGTGAAGCCCAACGGGTTGAGTACCAGGTGCTCCAGGAAGTACCCGGCGGAGTTGCCGTAGATCAGCTTCTTGATGCCCGCCTTCTCCACGCCCGCCTCGGCCAGCGTACGGCCGGTCAACTCCTGCAGCCCCTTGACCGTCATCTCGCCGGCCTGCTGGATCTCCATCACGTTCTCCACGAAGTGCATGCCCCGGGCCAGCATGTCGATCTTCCGGCCGCTGGTGGCGCCGGGCGGGAACAGCGGCTCCTCGCCCCGGTGCATAGGCTCGAGTTCGGTCACCGACATCGAACCGATCGCCAGCAGCCGGGCAAAGCCGGAGCGCTGGCTGAGCAGCAGTGCGCTGGCGGCGTCGCCGACGATGAAGCCGGGTACGTTCCACCGGTCGATCAGCGGCGAGCCCATGTTGTCCGCAGCGGTGATCAGTACCGTGCGGTCCGGGTCCAGCGTGGCCATCCGGCTGGCGGCCAGCTCCAGGGAGGCGAAGACGCTGTTGCAGCCCATCCGGATGTCGAACGCCGGTACCCCGTTGCCGCCGATTTCGCGCAGGATGTAGTAGCTGGGCAGCCACATCTCCGGCCCCTGCAGGAAAGCCGCGGAGTGGAACAGCATCGCCAGGTTCGTCGCGTCCTCGCCGGCCCGGGCCAGTGCCTGCTTGGCCGCCTCGACGGCCATCTCGGGTGGCGAGATCTCCCCGGCGATACAGACCGCGGTCAATTGATTCTGGACGAATGCCTCCGCGTCGTACAGCCCCAGCGCGACCGCCTCCTGGGCACTGGCCGTCTCCGGAATCATTGTTCCGAGGGAGCTGAAGTACACGTTGTCGATCTTCATGACCGAATCCCTTCGTGGCGACGCCGGGACCTGCGAAGAGGCGGGGCGAATGCGGCAGCCGGGGGAGCGAACCCGTTCGACAAGGTATCGCGGGCGAGCGGCGGAACGGCCGGGCCGAGGCTGCGTTTGAGTAGAGAATCGCCTGGAAACAAAGGGCTCCCGCCAGCTGTACTCGGCCGCCACAAGTCCAGCGCAGCCCGCTAGGATTCGCTGTCGGCATTCCCGTCCATGAATGGAGTGGCCACAATGGACCTGGCCGAGTACGACACCCACCGGCGTACCGTGAGCACCCGACTCGGCGAGGTCAGCTACCTCGACGTCGGTACCGGCCGGCCGGCGCTGTTCATCCACGGCGTCGGTACCAACGGCTACCTCTGGCGCAACGTCATCGGCGAACTCCAGCACGAACACCGGTGCATCGCGCTCGACCTGCCACTGCACGGTCGCACGCCGGTACGCGAGGACCAGGACCTGTCGCTGACCGGCCTCGCCGCGGTTGTCGAGGAGTTCTGCGCGGCACTCGAGCTCACCGATATCGACCTGGTCGCCAACGACACCGGCGGAGCCGTGGCGCAGATCGTCGCGGCGCACCAGCCACAGCGCCTCGCCACCTTCACGCTGACCAATTGCGAAACGCGCGGCAACGTACCCCCGAAGGCGTTCAAGGCCACCTGGCGGCTGGCCCGTGCCGGACTGCTCGCGCCGCTGGCCGCCCGTACCCTGAACAACCTGCCGCGGGCGCGGAAGACCATCTTCGGCTCGGGCTACCAGGACCCCGCCTTGCCCTCCGACGACGTGCTGATCGCATACCTGCGGCCGGTACTCGGGAGCAAGCAGTCGGCCAGGCAGTTCCAGCGCTGGGTGGCCTCACTGAGCAACAGTGACCTGGTGGCCATCGAGCCACAGCTGCGCGAGCTGACGGTACCGACACTGATCGTCTGGGGTACCGACGATGTCTTCTTCGACCTGCGCTGGGCGCACTGGCTGCGCGAGACCATCCCCGGCGTGACCGAGATCGTGGAGCTGGACGGCGCCCGGCTGTTCTTCCCCGACGAGCGCGGCGCCGACCTGGTACCCCTGCTGCGCCGGCACTGGGCCGCACACCCGACCACCGCCAACTGACCGCGCGGGCGGCACCGGCTGCGCCGGAAAGCCAGTGCCACCAAGGCTTCCGCGCAGCTTCAAGGTCCGTTCAAGGCAGTCCGGGCAGACTGGGGGCCGGACATCCTCGGCCGCCCGGCCGGGTGGCACCATCGGGCGAGGAGGCTGGCGTGGCGAGAACCGTACTGGTGACCGGCGGCAACCGGGGGATCGGTCTGGTGATCGCCCAGGCCTTCGCCAAGCAGGGTGACCGGGTCGCCATCACCCACCGGGGCAGCTGGCCCGGCGGCGCGACCGGCCCCGAGGAGGGGCTCTTCGGCGTCTACTGCGACGTCACCGATGCGGCCACCGTGGACACCGCGTTCAGTACCGTCGAGAAGGAGCTGGGCCCGGTCGAGGTACTCGTCGCCAACTCCGGGATCACCGACGCGACGGTGCTGCTGGACATGTCCGAGGAGCAGTTCACCCGGGTGGTGGACACCAATCTGGCGGGTGCGTGGCGCTGTGCCAAGCGGGCGGCGAAGCCGATGGCCGCCGCGCGCTGGGGTCGGATGATCTTCATCTCGTCCGCGGCCGGCATGTGCGGCAGTCCCGGCGAGGTGAACTACGCGGCGAGCAAGTCCGGCCTGGTCGGGATGGCCCGCTCGATCAGCCGGGAGCTGGCCACCCGGTCCATCACCGCCAACGTCGTCGCGCCCGGCTTCGTCGACACGGACATGCTCGCGGATCTGCCGAAGAACCTGCGTACCTTCTACGAGCGCTCCATCCCCACCGGCCGGTTCGGCACGCCCGACGAGATCCCGTCGGCCGTCACCTGGCTGGCCAGTGACTCGGCCAGCTACGTGACCGGCGCGATCATCCCGATCGACGGCGGCCTGGCGATGGGCCACTGAGCAGGCTCCGGTCCAAAACCGCCCCGCGGCTACGTCGTACAGGTGTGAGGCTGTACGAAAAGTGGGGAGCCGCGATGCCGGAGTACATGCTGTTGCTGTACGCACCTGAGACCGATGAGGCCGGGGAGCGGGAGAGGTGGGCCGAACTACCGCTGTGGCTGGAGATCACCGAGAGCCTGCGGGCGGCCGGGGTACTGATCGGCAACGCCCCGCTGCACACGGTGGCCACGGCCACGACGGTACGGGTACGCCAGGGTGAGGTGGAGCTCGTCGACGGACCGTTCGCGACCACCAAGGAGGTCCTCGCCGGCTACTACCTGTTGCGGTGCGCGGATCTGGACGAGGCGCTCGGCCACGCGGCCCGGCTGCCGACAGCGCGGTTCGGCTCGGTCGAGGTGCGCCCGGTCATGGACGCGGCGTCGATCTCCGCCGTCACGGATGAGTGATCCGGACGAGGTCGCCCGGGTGTACCGCCAGGAGCGTGCGGCGGTACTGGCCACGCTCATCCGGCAGGTCGGTGACTTCCAGCTGGCCGAGGACGCGGTACAGGACGCGTTCGCGGCGGCGCTCACCAGCTGGCCACGGGACGGCGTACCGGAGCGGCCCGGGGCGTGGATCACGGTGGCCGCGCGCCGGCGGGCCATCGATCTGCTGCGCCGTGACCGGTCGCTCGCCGACCGGGCGGCGCGCCTGGCCGAGCTGCTGCGCCTGGAAGATCCATCGGAGTACCGGGAGGAAGCCATCGAGGATGACCGGCTCCGGCTGATCTTCACCTGCTGCCATCCGGCACTCGACATCTCCGCCCGGGTCGCCCTCACCCTGCGTACGATCGGCGGGCTGACCACCGGCGAGATCGCGCGCGCGTTCCTGGTCGCCGAGCCGACGATGGGCAAGCGGATCGTCCGGGCGAAGCGGAAGATCGCCGACGCGCATATCCGGTACCGGATCCCGGTCGGCGACGAGCTGCCCGGGCGGATGCGTGGCGTACTCCGGGTGGTGTACCTGATCTTCAACGAGGGGTACTCGGCCAGCGCGGGCGACCGGTTGGTACGCGAGGAACTCTGCGGCGAGGCCATCCGCCTCGGGCAGTTGCTGTGCGAGCTGCTGCCCGAGCAGACCGAGGCGTGGGGCCTGCTGGCGCTGATGCTGCTGCACCACGCGCGCAGTACCGCCCGGGTCGACCCGGACGGCGGCTACGTCAGCCTGGCGGAGCAGGATCGCTCGGGCTGGGATCGGGACCGGATCAGCGCGGGTCTGCTGGCGCTCCGGCAGGCCGACCAGCCAGGCGAGTACCAGCTGCAGGCAGCGATCGCCGCGCTGCATCTCGCCGGGGAGCCGGACTGGCCGACGATCGCCCAGCTGTACCAGGCGTTGCGCGCGGTCAATCCGTCGCCGGTCGTGGCGGTCAACCACGCGGCCGCCGTGGGCTTCGCCGATGGGCCGGCAGCCGGCCTGGCGCTACTGGTTCCGCTGCTGGACGAGCCGGCTCTGGCCGGGTACCAGCCGCTGTACGCGCTGCACGCCGACCTGCTCCGGCGAGCAGGCGACCGGGCCGGCGCCGAGCGCTCGTACCGCCAGGCGATCGAGCTGTCCAGCAACGCGGTCGAGCGCGCGGAGCTGTTGCGGCGACTGGAGCTGTTGACCGCCGGCTGACTTCCGGTCGAGCGTGTCCAAATCGGGGTGGGTGCCGCGACGGTCTGGTGAAAGACCGTTGAGAACCTCAGGAGGACACCATGTCAGCACCACCCGTGTCACGGCCGCCTGTATCACCTGCACCAGTGTCGCCGGCCCAGGACGAGCAGGCCGTGCGCTCGGTCGTCGAGGCGGTTGCCGAGGCCTGGGCGGCCGGCGACGCGACCGCGTTCAGCGCGCACTACGCCGACCAGGCGACCGCAACCCTGCCCGGATTCCACGTGCGCAGCCGGGCGGACATCGGTACCAGCATGGCCGAGGCGTTCGCCGGTCCGCTGCACGGCTCCCGGCGCATCCACAACGTACAGAACGTGCGCTTCCCGGCCGGCGTCGCAGACGACGCCCCGGCCGGTACCGCGGTCGTGATCACTCGGAGTGCCACCGTTTTCCAGCACGAGACGCAGCCACCGGCCGAGCGCTGGTCGTTCGCGACGTGGCTGCTGGCCCAGCACGCCGGCCGCTGGCGGATCGAGGCGTACCACGAGTGCCCGGCGGGTACCCCGTGATGGTCACCGGGTTGACCGGGCGGGTCGCGCTGGTGACCGGCGGCAGTCGCGGCATCGGCGCGGCGATCGCCCAGCGGCTGGCGTACGAGGGCGCCGCCGTCGCGATCACGTACCACAACTCCGCCGAGAAGGCACAGGCGGTGGCGGAGAAGATCGAAGCCGAGGGGGTACGGTCGCTGGTCATCCAGGCCGACAGCGCCGACCCGGACGCGGTCACCGGCGCGGTCGAGCAGACCGTTGCCCAACTGGGCGGGATCGACATCCTCGTCAACAACGCCGGCATCATCACCGCCGGCCCACTCGACCAGCTGACCGTGCAGCAGGTGGATCACATCTACGCCGTCGACGTGCGGGCGGTGTTCCTGGCCGCGCAGGCGGCAGCCCGGCACATGACCAGCGGCGGCCGGATCATCACCATCGGCAGCGCCCTCGCCGAGCGGATACCGGTCGAGGGGATGACGCTGTACACGATGGCCAAGGCCGCGCTGACCGGGTTGACCAAGGGACTCGCCCGCGATCTGGGGCCACGGGGCATCACCGCCACCGTCATCCACGGCGGACTCATCGACACCGATATGAATCCCGCCGACGGCCCGGCAGCCAGCTTCTTCGGCGGCTTCACGGCGCTGGGCCGGTACGGCACCGCCGAGGACATCGCCGCGACGGTTGCGCACCTGGCGGGCGAGGGCGGCCGGTACATCACCGGAGTCGCGATCACCGTCGACGGCGGGTTCACCGCCTGATCGCGACGGCGGACGCCGATGGTCGACCGGGGGGAACGGCCCGGCCATCGGCGTCCGACCCCGACCGACGCCCCCTCGTCTCAGTGAGGGCGGGTGGGCGCCGGTCGGGGTCGGCTCCACCACTGGGTCAGGCCGACGGCGACCAGGACGAGCAGCGCGCCGGCCAGGGCGAACCAGACGGTGATCTCGGCGTGCTTGCGCTGCAGCACGATCGAGCTGGGCAGGTCGATCAGCGCGTCGGTCAGCTCCTTGGCGTCCTTGGCCTGGAAGTACTTGCCGCCGGTGATCGCGGCGACCTGGTCCAGGGCGTCCTCGTCGATCTCCTGGCCGCCCCGGCCGCCACCGCCACCGCCGAACCGTTGCCGCCTGGGCCGCCACGGAACGGGGCGTCGCCACTGATCTGGTCGGCGGTACACACGAACGGCGGCCGGCTCGGTGGTACCGAAGCCGATCGTGTAGACGCGCAGGTGCCGGGCCGCCGCCTGCTGGGCCGCGGTGACCGGGTCGACGCCCTGGGTGTTCGCGCCGTCGGTGAGCACCACGATGGTGTCCGGCTGGTAGGAGGTCGACCGTACCGGGGGCGCGGCGCCGGCAGGTCCACCCCGGTGGCCGCGACGTTCGGGTTGATCTCGGCGATGGCGTCGATGGCGGCCAGGATGCCCAGCCCGATCGCGGTGCCCCGGGAGGTGCGCAGCGTACCGATGGCCGCCAGCAGCTGCTCCTTGTCGGTGGTCGGCGGCACCAGCAGGGCGGCGATGCCGGAGAACGCGACCAGGCCCGACCTTGGTGCCGTTGTGCTGCGCCTTGATGAAGTCGCGGGCGGCGCTTCTCGGCAGCCGTCAGCCGGTTGGGCGCGACGTCGGTGGAGCACATCGAGGACGGAGACGTCGATCGCGAGCAGGATCGAGGACGAGTCGGACGGCACCAGCACGGACGCCGGTCGGCCGGGCCGCACCGACGCCGAGGACGACCAGGCCGACCGCGAACAGCCACATGGGATCCGCCGCCGCCACGGCGACCGCCCGGGCAGCGCCGCCCGGATCAGCGTGACGCTCGGCATCCGCAGCGCGGTACGCCGCCGGCGCCGCCGCAGTCCACCAGCGCAGCGCCAGCAGCAGCGGGAAGGCCAGCAGTGCGAGCAGCGCCCACGGCCAGTGTCAGCGACATCAGAGGATCCGTCCGTACCAGCTGATCATCAGTACCCCGCCGATCGTGAGCAGCAGCAGCGCCGCCGCGACCGCCACCCCGGTCAGCTCGACCGAGCTCCGGCTTGGCTGGTGATCCGCAGGTCGAGCGAGCGGTAGATGCTGTCCAGCGACTTCGGCGTCGCCGGCCTGGTGGTACGAGCCGGTGGTGGTCTGCGCGATCTGGGTCAGCAGGTCCTCGTCCAGCGCGGTGGCCACCTGGTAGCCGTCGACCTGGATCGTCGTCCCGGCGACCGTACCGACGCCGACGGTCTCGATGTGTACCCCGGCGTCGGCGGCCAGTCCGGCCGCGGCCACGGCGTCCGGGCCGCCGGTGTCCTCGCCGTCGGAGAGCACCACGATCGTCGCCGAGCCCCAGTAGCCCAGGTTCGGCGGCGGCGCGTCGCTGTTCGGGTCGGGCAGGCTGACGGTGTGCCCGACGATGGTGGCTCAGCGCCGCCAGGATGGCCTGCCCCAGCGAGGTACCGCCGGCCGGATGCAGTCCGGTTGATCGCGGCGATCGCCTCGTCGTGGTCGTTGCTGGGCATGTGCGTGGTGAGCGCGCCCTGGTCGAACGCGACCACGCCGATGTCCACGGTGTCCGGCTGCGCCCGGACGAACCCGGCCGCGGCGGCCTGCGCGGCGGCCAGCCGGCTCGGCGCGACATCGGTCGCCGTCATGCTGTTGGAGACGTCGAAGGCCAGGATCACGGTGCCGGCGACCCGGGGCACGGCGACGGTCGCGTGCGGCCGGGCGACCGCGAACAGCAGCAGAGTCAGGGCGACCAGGAACAGCAGCGGGGGTACGTGCCGGCGCAGCCCGGCCCGGCCACCGGTCGGCACCTGCAATCCGGCCGCGGCCAGCGCGCTGGTCCGCTGGCGCTGCAGCAGCCGGTAGCCCGACGATCAGGCCAGCGCAGGCGACCGCGGCGACGGCGAGCATCAGGGGGTACCGGAAAGCTCATCCGCGCCTGCGTTTCGACTGGCGCACCATGTCGACCAGCGCGTCGGCCAGATCCTGGTCGGTGCCGATCCGGTGGGCGGTCGCCCCGGCCCGGCGCATCGTGGACGCCACCGCCGTCTCCCGGGCGCGACCTGGTCCGCAGCCGTTGCTGGAACAGCGGATCGCTGGTGTCGGCCAGCAGCTGCTCGCCGGTCTCGGCGTCCTCGACCAGGACCAGCCCGAGGTCGGGCAGGTCCAGCTCGACCGGGTCGACGACCCGGATCGCGACCACCTCGTGCCGCTGGCTCAGCCGGGTCAGCGCCGGTCTCCCAGTCGACGTCGCCGATGAAGTCGGAGATGACGAAGACCAGGCTGCGCCGGCGAGCGGTGGCGGCGGCCAGCTGCAGCATGGCGGCCAGGTCGGTGGTGCGCCGGTCCGCTGCGGCGGGCGTGCCGGGTTCGGTGAGTTCGTGGGCCAGGCGCAGCATGTGGGTACGGCCGGTGCGCGGCGGGATCACCCGCTGGTCGGGTTGTCGTAGAGGATCGCGCCGACCCGGTTGCCGCCGCTGCGAGAACAGCCGGCCCAGGCAGACGCGCCAGCTCGGTACGGACCGAGTCCTTGCCGTGCTCGTCCGGCCCGAACCGCATCGACGCCGACTGGTCGAGCACCAGCCACGCGGTCAGCTCCCGGTCCTCGGTGTACTGGCGGACGTACGGCTCGTCCAGCCGGGCGGTCACGTTCCAGTCGATGTGCCGTACGTCGTCCTCGGGGGTGTACTCCCGCAGGTCGGCGAAGTCGATCCCGGTACCGCGGAACACGGTGCGGTAGCGCCCTGCAGGCGCCCGTCGAGCCGGCGGACCACCTGCCACTCCAGGCGCCGCAGCAGCCGGTCGGGTGGTGCCCACGGGGCTCATCGGTCAGCGGCCGGGCTGCAGTGCGGCACGTCGGGTACGGGCAGCGCGGCCAGCACCCGGGTCAGCACGGTGTCCGGCGGTGACCTCGTCGGAGAGCGCCTCGTAGGAGAGCACCAGCCGGTGCCGCAGCACGTCCAGCGCCAGGTCGGTGAGGTCCTGGGGGAGGACGTAGTCCCGGCCCCGGATGAAGGCCAGGGCGCGCGCGGCCAGCACCAGGTTGATCGAGGCGCGCGGGCTGGCCCCGAAGGTGATGTACCGGGCCAGCTTGCCCAGCCCGACCCGTGCCGGGCGGCGGGTGGCGTTGGCCAGCCGTACCGAGTACTCGATCAGCGCCGGGTCCACGTACACCTGCTCGACGCTGGGCCTGCATCTGGGTGAGCTGCTCGAGGTCGATGATGGGCCGGCCGGCCGGTGGTGCCGAGATGGCCCGCTCGACGATCACGAACTCCTCGGTCGGCGTGGGGTAGTCGACGAGCACCTTCATCATGAAGCGGTCGACCTGCGCCTCGGGCAGTGGATAGGTGCCCTCGGACTCGATCGGGTTCTGGGTCGCCATCACCAGGAACGGCTGCGGCACCCGGTGGGTCTCCCGGCCGATGGTGACCTGCTGCTCCTGCATCACCTCGAGCAGCGCGCTCTGTACCTTCGCCGGCGCCCGGTTGATCTCGTCGGCCAGCAGCAGGTTGGTGAAGACCGGCCCGAGGGACACCTGGAACTCGCCGCTGCGCTGGTGGTAGACCCGGGTACCGACGATGTCGGCCGGTACCAGGTCGGGGGTGAACTGCACCCGGTGGAACTCGCCGCCGAGCGCGCCGGCCAGGGACTTGACGGCCAGCGTCTTGGCCAGCCCCGGTACCCCCTCGACCAGGATGTGACCGCGGGACAGCAGCGCGACGAGCAGCCGTTCCAGGAGTACGTCCTGCCCGACGATGGTCTTCTTGACCTCGTACAGCACCTGCTCCATCGGGTTTGCCGGCATGCGTCCGTCCTTCAGGTCGCTCATTGTTGGGGTACCCGGTCGCCGCCGCCGGCGCCGACCGCGGCCGTGATGGGGACCGCGAATCCGATGCCGATGAAGGTGCCCGCGGCGGTCGGGTTGGCCAGCGCCACCACGATGCCGACCGTCTGCCCCTGGGCGTTGAGCAGCGGCCCGCCGGAGCTGCCCGGGTTGACCGCCGCGTCGAACTGGATGAGCCCGGACAGGTTGGTGCCGTCCGGCTCCCGCGCGGCCCGGCTCAGCCCGGAGACGACGCCGGTGGTCGTGGTGCGGGTCAGGCCGAGCGGGTTGCCGATGGCGACCACGTTCTGCCCCACCGCCAGCCTGCCCGGGCTGCCGAGGACGGCGGGTACCAGGATCGAGGGCAGCGTGGCCGGGCCGAGGGTGGCGATGTCCTGGTCGGGTCGGCCGCCGTCACCGTCGCCGGGGAGGTACGTGCCGTCGGCGAAGGTCACCTGGATGGCACCGGCGCCCTTGACCACGTGCAGCGCGGTCAGGATGGTGCCGTCGGCGTTGACGATGACGCCGGTACCGGTCAGGTCACCGCCACCCTCGGCCAGGGTGGCGGTGATCTCGACGACGGACGGCGCGACCGCGGTGTAGATGTCAGCGGTGGTCGGCTGCTTACTCGCCGACGGGCTGGCGCTCGGGGTGGTGGCCGGGAGAGCGCCGGACGGGCCGGCGGAGCCCCAGTGGTAGACCAGCAGCGCGGTGAGTAGGAGAAGTACGACCACGGCGCCGATCATGACCGGGCGACGCCCCTGGATTGCCCCGCGCGGACCTGCCGCGACCTGGTCAGTCGCGCTCATCGGTCACCGATCCACGGGCGGTCAACCGCCGGCTCGAAGCCA
Source organism: uncultured Actinomycetota bacterium (assembly GCA_963850915.1). Taxonomy (GTDB): domain Bacteria; phylum Actinomycetota; class Actinomycetes; order Mycobacteriales; family Micromonosporaceae; genus CAVTWH01. The sequence goes on along the minus strand of CAWKND010000007.1, from coordinate 23,994 downwards.
CCGCTCCAACGTAACCGCGCTACCTCGGAATCAGCTAACAGTCGCCGGGCCGGGTCTCCGGTACGCAGCCGTGCCGGGCGGGCTCAGCCGGCCTCGCGGGCGTTGACCGCGAACAGGTCGTCCTCGCGGGCAGGGGTGACCCGGGACAGCCAGCCGGCCGCCTCTTCGCGACTCAACTCGCGGTCCACGGTCATGGTCGGCTCCATGCGCACGTAGATCCGGCCCGGATTCCACCGGTAGTTGCCCAGCGGGGGGTGCAGTACGACGACGCGGGTGCCGTCGAGCAGCGGGATATCGGCCGGTCGCGCGTCCGGGCTCTGGTACCCGCCCAGACCGTCGAAGAGCCGGAACCGGCGGTGCGTCGCCACTTCCATGGCCAGGAACGGTGGGCCGTCGGTGGCCGCCGCCAGCCAGGCCGGCTCGACCGGTTCGTAGGGCAGCGGCTCGGGCTGGTCGTTGACGAGTGCCGCCGCGAGCATCGTGTGCAACTGGTAGTTGTCCCCGATCCCGGCGATCGTCATCGCAAAGCCGCGTCCGCTGGCCGGATCGAGTACCAGCAACGGCTCGTCGTCGAGGACCCGGCACAGCCCCTCGACCCAGTACGCCGACTCGTTCTCCTTGGCGATCGCGTTCGCGGCCCGGAGCAGATCGTCGCGATCGACCAGCAGGTCGCGGAATTCCCGGCACATCATCACCGTGCACATCGGCCTGAGCCAGTCGCCGAGATCGAACCAGGAACCGGCAAGGATGTCGGCCTCCTGCTGGGTGATCTCCAACGTGTCGGCGGAGGCCGAGATGACCTCACCCACCGCCGAGTAGTGGGACCACTCCTGCGGCGGCGGCGCCTCGCCGGTAAGTCGCTGCCAAACCGCTGGAAACAGCCCGAACGCTTGCAGTGCGAGGGTTGCCCGCCGCGGGAGCACCGGAAGCAGGGGCAGTGGCGAGCCGCCCCACTCGACCATCGCCCCAGTGGCCACGGCGAGCTTGGAGCCCCAGCCCACGAGACCCGGCAATACCTGCGCCAATTCCTCGATGGCGGATGTGAGGTCTGCTGGACTCTGTTGCTGAGCCGCGACGTGCAGCTCCCGCATCGTGCTGTGGAAGCGCTGCGGGTCGGCGCCGCGCAACGCCTCGGCGACATCGGCGATCTGCGGGCTCAGGGTGGTCGGCACAGCAAGGGAACCTACCCGATCACGCCCGTGCCGACCGGCCCGTCCTGCCTGCCGGTACCGCGGGGGCCGGGAGGCGACGTGGGGCCGAAGGACACGCGGCCGGGACCCGATCGGCGCTCGGACACAGCAGAGCGGTGCCGCCGGGCAAGTTGCGCCCGGCGGCACCGCCGTGAGCTGGCCGGTGGAGCGATCTGGACTAGCTGTTCCAGACCTGGAACTCGGAGATCTGCCCTGCCGACCAGCCCGTGTTCGCGGTGATGTTCAGCCGGAAGTAGCGCTGAGTCGTCGCCGTGAAGGTGATGGTCACGGTGTTGCTGCTGGACGGGTTGAAGGTGTAGGTCGCGGAGGCCTTCACCGTTGTCCAGTTCGAACCGTCGGTGCTGCCCAGCAGCGAGAGCGTCTCGTTGCGGGTACCCCAGCCGGCAGGCAGCTGGAGGACAACGCGACTGGCGCTCTGGGCCGAGCCGAGATCGACCTGGACCCACTGCGGGAAGGCGTTGTTGGCGCTCTCCCAGTAGGTGTTCTGGTTGTTGTCCGTGACGTTGCCGGACGGGTACACGTCGTTGTGGCTGGACTCGCTGGTCGGCTTACCGGATGCGAGGTTGGTACTCACCGTGCCGGCCCCGGTACCCGTGAGCGCGACCGTGGTCGGGCTGTTGGATGCGTTGCTGGTGACGGTCAGCGTGCCGGTACGGGTACCGGACGCGGTCGGGCGGAAGCTGACGTTGACCGTGCACGAGGCACCGACCGCGATCGAGCTGCCGCAGTTGTTGGTCTGCGAGTAGTCGCCGGTGACCGAGACACCCGAGACGGCGGCAGCGGCGGTACCCGTGTTGGCGACCGTCACCGCCTGCGAGCCGCTGGTGGTGTTCAGGGCCTGGCTGGCGAAGGTGAGCGAGGACGGGTTGGCGCTCAGGGTCGCCGAGGTGGGCGGCGGGTTACCGCCACCGCTCGGGTAGACCTCGAGCTCCGACACCTGGCCGGCCGGCCAGCCCGAGTTCGCGGTGATGTTGACCCGCACGTACCGGGCGTTGGTGGCCGGTACCGTGATGTTCACGACGTTGGTCGGCGAGGTGAACGTGTAGGTGGCGGAGCCGACAGCCGTGCTGAAGTTGGTCCCGTCCGTGCTGGTCTGCACCGACAGGGTCTGGGTGCGGGTACCCCACGCCGACTGCGGCGGGAGCTTCAGCGTCACCTTGCCGACGCTGAAGTTGCTGCCCAGATCCACCTGCAGCCACTGCGGGAAGGCACCGTTGTTGCTCTCCCAGTAGGTGTTGGCGTCACCGTCGGTGGCCGTGCTGGCCGCCTGGGTGCCGTTCACCTGGCTGCTCGCCGAGGCCGGCCGGCCCAGCGCGATGTTGGTGCCGGAACCGATGCCGCTGCCGGTGAGGGCGATCGACGTCGGGCTGTTGTTGGCGTTGCTGGTGACGGTGACGGTACCCGTGCGGGCACCGGAGGTCGTCGGCGTGAACTTCACGGTCACCGTGCAGGACGCGCCCACTGCGAGCGTCGAGCAGTTGTTCGTCTGGCTGAAGTCACCACTGCTCGCGACGGAGGAGATGGTGGCCGAGCTGGTACCCGAGTTGGTGATCGTGACCGCCTGCGTCGCCGACGAGCTGCCGACGATGGTGCTGGGGAACGAGACGCTGGTCGGGTTCGGGTTCAGGATCGGTCCGGGGGAGACGCCGGTACCGGAGAGCGGCACGGTGTTGGTGATCCCGGAGGCGGTGACGGTGAGGTTGCCGGTACGGGTACCGGCCGCCGTCGGGGTGAACTTGACGCTGACCGTGCAGGACGCACCGGCGGCGATGCTGCTGCCGCAGGTGTTGGTCTGGCTGAAGTCACCCGTGGTGCTGACCGTGGTGACCGGCGCCGCTGCTGTCCCGCTGTTGGTGACGGTGACCGCCTGGGTGGCGCTGGACGAGCCGGTGGCCACCGAGCCGAAGCCGACCGCGGTCGGGCTGATCGAGATCAGCGAGCCGTTGTCGGGCAGGTACGGCGGGAACGCCGGGGCCTGGATGTTCGAGCAGGCCACCGGGCTGGTGACGCCCGAGTTGCCGCCACCGTCGGTGAGGGTGAAGCCGACCCCGCAGTTGTACACGGCGCCCGGCGCCTGGGTACCGGTGGCCGTGCTGTTGGAGATCGTCGCCGAGCCGCCCACCTGCTCCTGGACGACCCAGGTGCCGGTGTTCTGGATGGTGGCGTTGTTGATCTGGACGTTGCTGATGCTGGAGCCCGAGACGAACTGGATGGCCTCGAACGGGCTCTGCTGGATCAGGATGTTGTCGACGTTGACGAGGCCGCTCATTGCCGCGTCCCGGGCGTCGAACCACAGCGCGCCGACGCCGAACTGCCAGTTGGGGTCGAGGTTGCCGTCCCGGATCAGGGTGTTGCGCAGCACGTCGGTACGGCCCAGTGCGGTGGACGCGAACCGCTGTGCCACATGGATACCGCCACCCTGGCTGAGGCCGGCGTCGATGACCCGGTTGTCGGTGACGAAGTTGTCGTGACCGCCGTAGATCGCGATGCCGTTGGCCAGGATCGGGTACTGCACGGTGTCGTGGTCGAACGAGTCGTTCGAGTCCGCGCCGATGCCCTGGTCGGCCCAGGTCGCCAGCCCGTCGTCACCGAGGTTGCGAAGGTCGGAGTTGGTCACCTTGGAGCTGGTGACGCCACCGTGGAAGTTGACGCCGTCGGCCGTGGTGTCCCGGATACGCATACCGCTGAACACCAGGTTGGTCATCGGCCCGTCCATCCATGCGCCGACCTTCATGTGCTCGATCCAGACCCGGTCCACGGTCGAGTTGCTCAGCGCGCCGCCGATGCCGTTGACCTGGTCCCCGTCGTTGCGCTCCTGGACGTTGCCGAAGATCGCGAAGTCGGCGAGGTGCACGTTGGAGCCGCCGTTCGGCGCCCACCCGCCGTAGAAGCCGGGCGCGTTGCCGGTGACCGTCGAGCGCCACATGCCGGCGCCCTTGATGGTGACGTTGTTCAGCATGATGTGCGAGCAGGAACCGCTACAACCGGGATTGCTGCCGGGGATCTTGAAGGTGCCTTCCGGGATCCACACGGTGCCACCGGCGCCTGCCGCGGCGATCGCCGAGTTGAACGCAGCGGTCGAGTCGGCGGAGCCGGTCGGGTCGGCGCCGAAGCTGGTCACCGAGACGGAGCCGGCCGGCTGGCTCAGCGCCGGCGCGACGGACTCGAAGTCGGCGAAGTCGATCGTGTACGACGCCGCCGTGTCCTCCGCGTCGACCTGCAGCTTGAAGGTGGTACCAGCCGCGTAGGTCGTGGTGAAGAGGCGGTGTACCTCGTCGTAGAAGTGGTGCGGGTTGCTACCCGGCGAGTTGGTGAACGGGTACCCGCCGTAGTACCAGCTGTACGCGTTGGTCAGGGTGAAGTTGGTCTGCTTGGTGCCGTTGACGTACAGCGACAGGGGGGCCGAGTACACCGAGCCGCCGCCGGTGTCCGGGATGCTGTACCGGAAGACGATCGAGTTGGTCGCGACCGGGGTGGTGAACTGCACGTACTTGCCGGAGCCCTGCAGCGTCACCGCCTTGCGGTAGGAGGCCTCGCCGGGCAGCGTGTTGTAGACCGCGCTCGGGCCGATCACCGTGCCGTTGGTCGCGGAGTTCTCCGCCTGTACCTCGACGTACGGTAGCGTCGCGCCGACGCCGCCGCTCGCGGCCGCGAAGGCCGGGCTGACCGACAGTGCGATGAGGCCGCCGGCCACCACCGCGGCGGTGGCTAGGACTGCCCCGATACGGGTTTTGCGCCCCGTATTTCGGATGAAGCGTTGCATCGCTTGCTCACTTTCGACGAGTACATGGGGGATGTGGGACGTACGACCGTCGGTCGTCCCCGACTCTTCGAGCGGTGAATCGGGCGGTACTGGTGTGGTACGGCTAGGTCCGGACGCAGTGGATCGCCTGACGTGCCCCGCGGACTAGCGGCGTACGCCAGGTGGTGATGGCCATTGCTGACTACCGGGACGGTAGGACGGTGTAAGAGGGACCGTAACCCGACGGACACAACAGCGCAATATCCAGACACATCTCTGCTTGATTCTTGCGGGCTTGCGCAAGAGCATGATGTGACAGGTGGATCCGTCGATGCCCTTGTGACGACTGCTTTTAGGCTGATCGATTGCTATGTCGCGGCAGGTCGGCCCGGCAATTGCACTGTGGACGGTCGGAAACCGTTGCGCCGGACGGCATGCCGCGTGGCTTCGGTCCGGCGGAGCCGGGTGGGTACCGGGTCGGAGTTGGCACAGATCGTCCGATCCATGGCGACAGGTACGGGCGGCGCCAGATCGTCCACAGTGGAGGGACGCTCAGCGGGGACGGATGCCCCGGACCGCCCACGCCCGGGCGGTGAGCGCTACGGATCCGTCCGGTTCACTGGGTAGCCGGCCGCGGATCAGGTCGCGCAGGGCATCCCGGTGCTCCGCGCGCAGCGACATCGCGTACCCGGGCGCCGCACCCTGGCCGCCCAGGAACGGCAGCCAGTAGTCGTCGAAGTCGGCGAAGCGGGTCGGGATCTCGATGCCATGTACCTCCGCGCCGGCCAGCCCGGCCGCGGTCCAGGCCGCCGCGAGCGGCTCCGGTTGGCAGATCGGGAAGCGCCGGCCCTCGTCCAGTTCGCCGGCGGCCGGGTCCAGATCCGTTGCGGCGTCCCAGAAGTAGCGCATCATCGCCATCGCGCCGGCATAGTCCCAGACGTACGCGGCGGCGGTCCCGCCGGGCTTGACGACGCGGGCGAACTCGGCGACGGCGCGCTGCGGATCCGGTACGAAGTTCAGCGCCAACCCGCTGACCACGACATCGACGCTGCGGTCGGGTACCGGGAGCGCCTGTGCGTCCGCGTGCTGGAAGCTGACCCGCTCATCGCCGAAGCGGCTGCGGGCGGTGGCCAGGAACCCGTCGGCCGGATCGACGCCGAGGATCCGGGCGGGCTCGGTAGTTGCCAGGATGGTCGCGCTCAGCGCCCCGGTACCGCACCCGACGTCCAGCCAATTCAGCCCGGCCGGCGCGTCCAGCCAGCGCAGGAACTCGACCGCGACGGCGCGGCTCCACCGACCCACGTACCGCTCGTACGCGTCGCCGTCCGCCCACACGTCGTGTGCCACAGGGTGATCGTAACCAGGGGCGCCGGGGGTGGGTCCGAGCGGACCCACCCCCGGCAGGAGATCACGAGTAGGCGTTGAACTCCGCGATCGACCACCAGGACGTCGCGCTGCCGGTCTGGGTCACCCGGATGTAGCGCGCCGTCTGCGCCGTGAAGGTCACCGTCACCAGCGCGGCGGTACCGGTGCCGGTGGCGACCGGCGAGCCCCAGTTCACCCCGTCAGTCGAGAGGCTGACCTGGTACCCGCGGGCGTAGTCGTTGGTGCTGCCCGCCGAGTCCATGGTGATCTTGGAGATGCTGTGCGCCGCCGTCATGTCGACGGTGACCGTCTGCCCGTTCACCATCGGGGTACCGCTGCTCCACCGGGTGGCGGTGTTGCCGTCCAGCATCTGCGCCGGTACGTCGCCCGCGCTCGACGGCGACGCAGAGGCGACCCAGCCGGTACGGGACAGTACCCCGCCGGTGGGTGGCGTCGTCGTGCCGCTCGTGTAGGCGTTGAACTCGGCGATCGACCACCAGGACGTCGATGTCCCGGTCTGGGTGACCCGGATGTACCGGGCGGTCTGCTCGGTGAACGTGGCGGTCACCAGTGCCCCCGTGCCGGTACCGGTGGCCACCGGGCTGCTCCACGTGGTGCCGTTGGTGGAGAGGCTCACCTGGTACCCGTGGGCATAGTCGCTGGCGCTGCCCGCCGAGTCCATGGTGATCTGGTCGATGCTCTGCGCCGAGCCCATGTCGACCGTGACCGTCTGCCCGTTCACCATCGGGGTACCGCTGCTCCACCGGGTCGCCGTGTTGCCGTCCAGCATCCGGGCGGGGACGTCCGTGGTGCTCGACGGGGACGCGGCGGCGGTCCAGCCGGTCCGCGCCAGTACCGTCTGGCCGGGCGGCGGCGGGTTGGTGGTACCCCCGCCGATGTTGACCTGGCCGGTGAGCCGGATGTCCCGGGACGACGAGCCCACGTAGACCTGGTTGGTACCGGTGGTGTTCGTCCACGCGTTGTTGACCCAGGTCTGGAAGCTGCGCGCGTCCAGTGTCACCGCGACGTGCTGGGTCTGCCCGGCGTTGAGCTGCACCCGGCTGAAGCCGCGCAGGTTCTTCGGCGGCTCGCCGCTGGTTGCCGGCTGCCCCACGTAGACCTGCGGTACCTCGGCGCCGGCCCGGCTACCGGTGTTGGTGACGTCGAAGCCGACCGCCACGTTGCCGTTGGCATCCGGCGCTCCGACGGTCAGGTTGGCGTACCCGAAGGAGGTGTACGACAGCCCGAACCCGAAGGGGAACAGCGGCGTCTTGCTCTGCGCGTCGTACCAGCGGTAGCCGACCTGCAGCCCCTCGGAGTACTGCACGGTGTTGTTCTGTCCGGGCCACTGCGCGGTGGTGTGCGCCGGTACGTCGGCCAGCGACTGCGGGAACGTGACGGGCAGCTTGCCGGAGAAGTTGACGTCCCCGTAGAGCAGGCTGGCGATGACGTTGCCGTCCTCCTGCCCGGGGTACCAGTTCTCCACGATGCCGCGTACCGCGCTCGCCCACGGCATGGTCACCGCGGAGCCGGAGTTGACCACCACCACCGTGTTCGGGTTGGCGGCGGCCACGTCGGTGACCAGTTGGTTCTGCGCGGCCGAGAGGTCGATGTTGGACAGGTCGCCGCCCTCGGACTCGTTGTTGGAGACGAACACCACGGCGGTGCTGGCCGCCCGGGCGGCGCTGACCGCCTGGTCGTGCAGGCTGGCGCCGGGGATCTGCCAGCCGAGGCTGACGTTGCTGCCGCCACCGCCCTGGTAGTAGTCGACCTCGATACTCGCCGACTGGCCGGCGGTGAGGCTGATCGAGCCGGTCCGGGTGGTCGGGCCCTGGTTGAACCAGTTGTTGATGACGGTGGTGCCGTTGATGATCAGGCGGCTGCCGTCGTCGCTGTTCAGCGAGAACTGGTAGGTACCGGTGGCCGGCGCGTGCAGGGTACCGGTCCACTTCACCGACCAGTTGGTGGCGGCCACGCCACTTACCGGCGACTGTCCACCCCAGACGAAGTCGACGTTCGGGTCGACCTTGCTGGTCACCACGGCACCGGAGAGGTCGGTGCTGTTGTGGTACTGGCCGTACAGGCCGTTGCCGCTGCCCGTGGAGGGGGTCAGGTAGGACGAGTCGACCGGCGGGAGCTGGCCACTGGTGGAGGCGATGCCCTGTGCGAACGTGACGCCGGCGCCGCCCCGGGACTTGATGCCCTGGTACGGAGTGACCAGGTACGGCGGGTTCACCCAGGCACTGCCGCCGCCCTGGGACAGCGCGTCCGGCCCGGCGTCGTCACCGATGACCGCGACAGAACTGTTGGCGGCCAACGGAAGTACCGGCCCGGTGTTCTTCAGCAGTACCGAGCCCTCCTGGGCCACCTGCTTGGAGACGGCCGTGTGTGCGGCCGAGGTGACCACGGCGCCGGTCGAGCCGGTGTTGGCGTGGTCGAACAGGCCCGCCTTGAACATCGACACCAGGATCCGGCGTACGTGGTCGTCGATGGTGGCCTGGGAGACCTGGCCGGCGTTGACCGCGTTGGTCAGCGCGGTGCCGTAGTAGTCGCTGCCCGGCATCTCCATGTCGAGCCCGTTGTTCGCGGAGTTGACGGTGGAGTGGGTGGCGCCCCAGTCGGAGGTGATGAAGCCGGTGAAGCCCCACTGGTTCTTCAGGATGGTGTTCTGCAGCTGCCCGTTCTCGCACGCGTACGGCCCGTTGATGGACGAGTACGAGCACATCACCGAGTCGGCGCCGCCCTGCTTGATCGAGGTCTCGAAGGCCGGCAGGTAGATCTCCCGCTCGGTACGGTCGGCGATGATCGCGTTGTCCGCCGGGGCGTTGCGGTTGGTCTCCTGGTTGTAGACGGCGTAGTGCTTCACCTGCGCCATCGGCCCCTGGCTCTGGATGCCCTGGATGTCGGCGGAGCCGAGCTGGCCGGCCAGGTAGGGGTCCTCGCCGAGTGACTCGAACGCCCGACCCCAGCGCGGGTCACGGACGATGTTGATGGTCGGGGCGAGTACCACGTTGGTGCCCTTGCCCCACTGCTCGGCGCCGAGTACCTGCCCGTACTGCTGCATGAGCGAGGTGTCCCAGCTGGCCGCGCCGGCCACCGGGGCAGCCATCTCGGTCACGCCGGTGAATCCGTCGCCGGCACCGACCGGTCCGTCCTGCAGGTGCAGCGCCGGGATGCCGAGCCGCGGAATGGCATCGACGCAGCCGACGTACCCGCAGCCCGCGCCGCCGTGCAGCATGGACAGCTTCTCGGCCTGGGTCATCGCCGCGAGCAGCTCGTCGGCGCGCTGGGCCGGCGTCTGCGCGGTGTTCATCCAGGGTTGGTCGGCAGCGTGTGCCTGGCTGATGCCGACGGTCAGGCCGGCGCCGATGAGCAGCGTGGCGATGCCGGCGCGCAGTAGGCGGGATCGGGGGAAGCGCATGAGGACTCCGGGGGACGGTTCGGGTGGGGTCCGTCGCGGGCCGGACGGCGGCGCCGCGACGGCGGGCAACCGAAGGACGGTCGGGTTGCCCGTGTTCATTGAGGTTCGTCGTCGTCCCGAGTGGCTGTCAAGACTGCTGGCCGAGAAATCTCGAACCTTAAATAATGTTCAACATGAACGGCCAGGTACAGAAATCCGGGCTGGCCTGGCTTCTGGGTTACCGGAACCGGCGGCGGCGCCGGGAGATGCCGGAAAGAATCTTGGCGGAGTATGTCGAGCCGCGTCGGCGGGCTCCGACTTCGGGTAGAAGGTAGACAAGAACCGAGTACCGGAGGAGAGCGCCATGCAGAAGATCACCCCGTTCCTGTGGTTCGACACCCAGGCCGAAGCGGCCGCCAACTTCTACACCAGCGTGTTCGCCAACTCGAAGGTCACCAACGTGCAGCGCTACGGCGATGCGGGTCCGGCCCCGGCGGGCACCGTGATGACCGTGCAGTTCGTGCTCGACGGCGTCGAGTTCACCGCGCTCAACGGTGGCCCGATCTACGCCAGCTTCACCGAGGCCATCTCACTCCAGGTCGACTGCCAGGGGCAGGCCGAGGTGGACGACCTGTGGGCGAAGCTCACCGCCGACGGTGGCGAGGAGAGCCAGTGCGGCTGGCTGAAGGACAAGTACGGGCTGTCCTGGCAGATCGTGCCGCGTGAGCTGCTCGACCTGATCGGCGACCCGGACCCGGGACGGGCCAATCGGGCGATGCAGGCGATGATGCCTATGTCGAAGATCGAGATCAAGGCCATCCAGGACGCCGCCGACGCGGGCTGAGCAGGTCATCGCGCCGGGATCACGTGACGAGCGTGACCCCGGCGCGACCCACCCCGAGCGGCTCCGCTGGCTACTGTGGATCACGTGCGTCGTTCCCGCCCACGGGCGCGAACGCCGGCGGACAGAGCGGACGCGCGCAGACAGAGTGGAGTTGCCGTGACACCTGACGAGGAAAGCCTGCTACGCCAAGCGATCGAGCTGGCCGGGCAGGCGCGCGCCGCGGGCAACCCGCCGTTCGGTTCGCTGCTGGTCGGGCCGGATGGGACGGTACTGGCGCGGGAGCGCAACACCTCGCTGACCGACTCGGACATCACCGCCCACCCCGAGCTGAAGTTGGCCCGCTGGGCGGCGCAGCAGCTGGATCCGGCGACCGCCGCCGGTACGGTGATGTACACCAGCTGCCAGCCGTGCGGGATGTGTACCGGCGCGATCGAGCGCTCCGGCCTGGGCCGGGTGGTGTACGCCCTCTCCGGGCAACAGCTGGGCGCGCTCAAGCCCGGCGGCGGCTTCCCGGCTGTCCCGCAGGACGGACCGGCACTCCTCGACGAGGCGAGCGCCGTGGTCGCCGGCTACTACCACTGACCCCCGTCAGTGCTCGACAGCCGGCAGCCCGGCGTGGAACCGCAGCCGGCGCGCCTGTCGGCCGCCGAGTACGGGTCGCTCCGCCTCGATCAGCGCGTCCAGTTGAGCCGCCTGCTCGGCGGAGGGTGCCGCGTACGCGGTGGCGGCACCGTGCGCCAGCCAGCACACGATGTCGCTGCGAGCGGTGGCGCTCAGGCGCGAGTTGTCATCGCTGACCAGGCGGAGATCCGCGAGCAGCCGGGGCCAGGTACCGACCGCGCCCAGTAGCCGGTACGCGGCGAGCCTGCGGTGCGGCGGTTGGTGCGGTTCGAGCATGGCGTCGAGCTTGCCGGTGTCGAGCAGCTCCGGGTGGTACCGCAGGGTGCCGACCACCTGCCCGGTGACCGCGCCGGAACTGTCACGTAGCAACGGAATCAGCGCGGCGGCATGCGGCGTACCCAGCCGGCGCAGCGCTCTGACCGCGGCCACCCGACCGCGCGGGCTCGGATGGCCCAGCCACGGCAGGATCAGCTCGTCGTCCCCGCTGCCGCCGGTCTCGCCCAGGCCGGCGATCACCCCGGGCCCCGGGCGCGCCCCGGCGATCAGCCGCCGGTACTCGACTGCCGGGTCGCCACCGGCCCGACGCACCGCCCGGCGGGCCGCCGCGCGTACTGCCGGATGCCGGTCGGCCAGCGCCGCCATCCCCACCTCGGGGTCGTCGAGCGCGCCGACGGCCGCCGCGCGGACCACCGCACTGGTACTGGCCAGCAGCTCCCGCAGTTGCGCCGGATCGGTGGTGACTCGGATGGCCGCGTCGGCACAGAGCTCCCGGACGACCTGGTCGGCGCTGCGAGTCGCACCGGCGAGGAGCTGGTCGAGGCGGAGCCGGGCGCCGGCGATACCGGTGCGGTACGCGGCTCGCCGGGTACGCCGGTCCCGGGCGGAGAGCAGGCTGGCCAGCTGGTCGGCGCTGAGGCCGGCGAGTGCCCCGTCGATCCGCTCCGCCAGCCGGGTACCTTCCCGCCGCTCGCGCAGGGCGTACCCCAGGCCGGACAGCGCCGTACCCGTCCACAGTGCCGGCTCACCGGCCAGCAACGCGTCAACTGCCGCGCGGGCCGGTACCCGCACCTCGGGTACCCAGTCGGCGCTGCGCAGAGCCAGCGCCGCCGGTACCACCGGGTGTTGGTGTTCGGCCAGCCGGCGGACCGCCGCTTCTCGGATCCGGCCGCTGCTGTGCCCGGCCGCGAGTACCAGGGTCAGCAGGTCGATCCGTGGGTCGGCGAGGCGGGCGGGCAGCGAACCCGACCAGTCCCGAGCCGTCCGGGGCAGCCTGCGCAGCGCCTCGTCGAAGGCGAGCCACCAACCCGGCGACGCGGCCGCCAGGGTGTCCAGCGCGGTCGCCCGGATAACCAGGCCCGCAGCGCCTGTGCGAGGCGCGGCGCCGGTGCGGGGGCCGGGTGCGGCAAGCATGGAGAGCGTTGCGAGCAGCTGGACGGCGGTGTCCAGGTCGTCCGGGCGGTGGCCGCCGGTTACCTGCCGGATCTGCGTGGCGGTCGGCGGATCGGCCGGCCGGTCCGCCGGCGCCGTTGCAGCAGAACGGCTTGCCGATCCGGCCGCGGCCCGGCGCAGCCAGCGCAGGAGTCGCTTGGCCAGCGGCTGTTCCGGCATCGCCCGCACCCCGTTTCGGTACCCCGGTGTGCGCCACATTCTGTGCGCTGGCCGGCCGGCACGGCCAGCACATTCGCGTCCGTCCAGGTCACCCGGGGCGGCGCCGGGCGGGTCAGCCGCCAGAGGCGAGCAGCTGGTCGAAGGGGACGACGTCCGCGTACGGGTCCGGTGCCGCCGTGTGGTCCAGCCGGGTCACCAGGGTGGCCAGCTCGCCGGCCGCGCGCTCGACCCGGGTGCCGAGCCCGGCGGTGCCCGCACCGCCAGCAGCACCGAAGTCGCTGGTGGCGGCGAAGACAGCGGTGGGTACCACCAGGGCGCGCAGGTACCCGAAGAGCGGGCGCAGTGCGTGCTCCAGCGCGAGTGAGTGCCGCTCGGTACCCCCGGTGGCGGCGATGAGTACCGGCCGGCCGGCCAGCGCACCCGGCTCCAGTACGTCGAAGAACGCCTTGAACAGGGCGCTGTAGGACGCGCTGAAGATCGGGCTGACCGCGATCACCGCGTCCGCCTCGACCACGCTCGTGATGACCTCGGCCAGTTGCGGATCGGGGAACCCGGTGAGCAGGTTGTCCACCAGCTTGTGGGCATACTCGCGCAGCTCGATCACGCGTACCTCGGTGGGCGGTGCGGCCGGGCCGGCCAGCGCGTCGAGCTGCCGGCGGGTGGCGGCGGCCAGCTCGTCGGCGAGTACCCGACTCGACGACGGCTGGCTCAGCCCGGCGGTGATCACCGCGATCCGCCGCCCGCTCACGCCCGCACCTCAGCGGCGACGACCGGCTCCGCCACGGCAGCGGCGGCGGCGGTGGTTGCGGCGGCCAGCAGGCTGGCGTGGTTGGGCGCGTCCGGTACATCGGCGGGACGGCGAGCGGCGAACTCCTTGCGTAGCACCGGAACCACCTCCTCACCGAGCAGGTCCAGCTGCTCCAGCACGGTCTTCAACGGCAGGCCGGCGTGGTCGAGCAGGAACAGCTGCCGCTGGTAGTCGCCGACGTACTCGCGGAAGCCGAGGGTGCGGTCGATGACCTGCTGCGGGCTGCCGACCGTCAACGGGGTCTGCTCGGTGAACTCCTCCATCGTCGGGCCGTGGCCGTACACCGGGGCGTTGTCGAAGTACGGCCGGAACTCCCGTACCGCGTCCTGCGAGTTCTTCCGCATGAACACCTGGCCGCCGAGGCCGACGATGGCCTGCGCGGCGGTGCCGTGGCCGTAGTGCTCGAAGCGCTTGCGGTAGAACGCGATCATCTTGGCGGTGTGCTCGGCCGGCCAGAAGATGTGGTTGGCGAAGAAGCCGTCCCCGTAGTACGCGGCCTGCTCGGCAATCTCCGGGCTGCGGATCGAGCCGTGCCAGACAAACGGCGGTACCCCGTCCAGCGGGCGGGGCGTGGAAGTGAAGCCCTGCAAGGGGGTACGGAACTTGCCCTCCCAGTCGACGACCTCCTCGCGCCACAGCCGGCGCAGCAGCGCGTAGTTCTCGATCGCCAACGGGATGCCCTGCCGGATGTCCTGCCCGAACCACGGGTACACCGGGCCGGTGTTGCCACGGCCGAGCATCAGGTCCACCCGACCGCCGGCCAGGTGCTGCAGCATCGCGAAGTCCTCGGCGATCTTCACCGGGTCGTTGGTGGTGATCAGCGTGGTCGCGGTGGAGAGGATCAGCCGGGAGGTCTGCGCGGCCAGGAAGCCGAGCATGGTGGTGGGGGAGGAGGGTACGAACGGCGGGTTGTGGTGCTCGCCGGTGGCGAACACGTCCAGCCCGACCTCCTCGGCCTTGCGCGCGATGGCGACCATGGCCAGGATCCGCTCGTGCTCGCTGGCGGTCCGGCCGGTCGTCGGATCGGTGGTGACGTCGCCCACCGTGAAGACCCCGAACTGCATGTCCACTCCCTATCGCCGGCGGTCCCTGGGGACCGCGTCATTAGTTGCTTAGTCAACTATCGGCTGTCAACTAGCGAACCGGCGGCGGTATTCCGGACGTCCGGCTACTCCCTGGGGCGTAGCTCACCGGTCCCCAATCGACTCCGTGCGGTGGACGACCGGCGCGCCGCCGCCAGCAACGATAGGGCCATGACCCAGGCCATTTCCGGTACCCCCGTGGGCGCACTGCGCCGCACCTGGCGCGACGCCGACCGGGCCGACCGGGTGGCGTACCTGGTCGGCGCGGTGCTCTTCGCCAGTGGCGTGGTCCACGTGGCGGTACTGCTGATCACCGGGCGTACCTGGCTGGGCCCGCTGTCGCTGCGCAAAGCCGCCACGTTCGGGCTCTCCTTCGGGCTGACGCTCGCCTCGGTGACCTGGGCCACCTCGTTCCTGGACATGCGTCGCAGCCGGCGTACCGCGCTGCTCACCGCCTTCACCGTCGCGTGCGTGGTCGAGGTGGCACTGGTCACCATGCAGGCGTGGCGTGGCGTCCCGTCGCACTTCGACTTCGCGACCGGCTTCGACACGGCCGTCTCGATGACCCTGGCGGCCGGTGGCGGAGTCATCATCGTCACCGCGCTCGGCTTCACCGCCGCCGCGATCCGGGCCACCCGCGCCATCCCGCCGAGCCAGCGGCTGGCCATCCGGTTCGGGCTGCTGGTCTTCCTGGTGGCGCTCGGCGACGGCGCCGCGATGATCGCCGACGGGGTACGCAAGAGCCGTACCGATCCGGAGCTGGCGTACACCACGGCCGGCGCGCTCAAGCCGATCCACGCGGTGGCGATGCACGCCATCCTGGTGGTACCGGCGCTCGCGTTCCTGCTGCGCTTCACCGACTGGCCGGAGCGGCGCCGGCTCGCGATCGTCTGGCTCGGCGTGGCCGGGTACACCGGGCTGCTGCTGGTGACCGTGGTCGAGACGGTCTCCGGGATCTCGCCGATCGCGGCTCCGGCCGTGGGTACCGTCGCCTCGCTGCTCGCCCTCGCCCTGCTCGCCAGCGCCGGCGCCATCGCGCTGCTGGGCGTACGCCGTTCCCGACCTCAGCTGGATTCGCGCAGTACCCGGGACAGCACGTCGAGCGCGGCCGGGTAGCCGCTCTCCCCGGGCGTGCCGTACCCGACCACGAGCCCCTCCGGCTGCCCGGCCGGCCGGTACCAGTGGCTGCCCAGCCCATCCAGCAGCAGCCCCCGCGCCCTTGCCGCATCCAGCAGGCGCTGTTCGCCGGCACCGTCCGGGGACAGCCGGATGAGAGCGTGCAGGCCGGCCGCCACGCCCTCCACCCGGCGGCCGTACCCGAGCTGCGGGCGCAGCCGGCGCAGCAGCAGGTCCCGCCGCCGCCGGTAACGCAGCCGGCAGGCGCGGACATGCCGGTCGTACCCGTGGTCGGCGATGAACTCGGCGAGGGTGAGCTGGCCGAGCGACTCGGTGTGCAGGTCGGCGTGGCGCTTCGCGGTGACCAGCGGCTCCAGCAGCCACTCCGGCAGTACCAGCCAGGCCAACCGCAGCGCCGGCCCGAGCGTCTTCGACGCGGTACCCACGTAGGCCACCCGGTCGGGTGCGATGCCCTGCAGCGCACCGACCGGCTGCCGGTCGTAGCGGAACTCCCCGTCGTAGTCGTCCTCCACGACCAGCCGCTCACCGGCGCGCGCCCAGCCGGTCGCGGCGAGCCGGCGCTGGGCGTGCAGGGTGACTCCGGTCGGGTACTGGTGCGCGGGGGTGAGCACCGCCGCCCGCACGCCCGCGAAGGCAGGCGTGGACAGCAGGTCGGTACGGGCGCCCCGCTCGTCCACCGGCAGCGGCATCACTCGTGCACCGGCGTGCGTCGCGATGTCCCGGTGGAAGGCCAGCCCCGGATCCTCCATCGCGATGTCCACCGCGGCCCCGGCCCGAAGTGCCGTGGTCAGCAGCGCGAGCGCCTGCACGTACCCGGAGACGACCACGATCCGGTCGGGGTGGGCGAGTACGCCGCGCGCCCGGCCCAGGTACCCGGCCAGGGCGGTACGCAGCTCCACCCGGCCGCGCGGGTCGCCGTACCCGTACGCGCTCGCCGGAGCGGCAGCCAGTGCCCGCCGGGTCGCCCGTAGCCAGGCGGCAACCGGGAACGTGGTCGGGTCGGGGGTACCCGGCCGCAGGTCGTAGCGCGGCTGGTCAACCACGGGCTGGGTGGCGGGTACCGGCCCGGCGGGCGGGAGGGCGGCCACGGTGGTACCCGAGCCCGACCGGGCGCTCAGGTACCCCTCGGCGACCAGCTGGTCGTAGGCGGCCCCGACGGTGTTCCGGGCGATGCCGAGTTCAGTGGCGAGTGCCCGGCTGGAGGGCAGCCGGCTGCCTGCCGCCAGCCGGCCGGTGCGGATCGCTTCGCGCAGCGCCCGCTCCAGGCCGGCCCGGCGTCCGCCGCTCGCGTCCAGCTCCAGGTGCAGGTCGACTCCGAAAGTGGCCCAATCTATCGGCACAGTATCGGACCTTAGCGTGGGCACACTTGCGTCATACCGTTGACCCATGACCACTGAGACCGCATTCGAGATCCCCGTCCGGCTCGCCGTCGACGAGCTGGTACCCCACCTGGACAAGGCGATGAACGCGCTGGAGGCCGCCTCCCGGCGTACCTCCCTGGAGGCGTCACTGCAGGAGCTGGTACGCGCCCGCGCCTCGCAGCTCAACGGCTGCGCGTACTGCGTCGACATGCACTCCCGCGACGCCCGCGCGGCCGGCGAGAGCGAGCGGCGGCTGTTCCTGCTGCCGGTCTGGCGCGAGGTGCCGTTCTTCACCGCCCGCGAGCGCGCCGCGCTGGCGCTGACCGAGGCGATGACCCGGCTGACCGAGTACGGTGTCACCGATGAGGTGTTCGCCGCTGCCGCAGCCGAGTTCGACCAGCTCCAGCTGGCCGAGCTGATCTGGGTGATCACGGTGATCAACGCCTGGAACCGGCTCGGCGCCAGTGCCCACCCGTGGCCCCTGTCATGACACCGCCAACATCAGCGCCGGCGGCTGACCGGCAGGCCGAGCTGGTTGCGCGGGCGGAGACGCTACGTGGGCTGCACCTGCCCGGTCGGCCGCTGCTGCTCGCAAACGCCTGGGACGCCGGCTCGGCCCGGGCGGTCGCCGCGGCCGGGCTGCCGGCGGTGGCCACCAGCAGCGGCGCCGTGGCCGAGGCGCTCGGCTGGGCGGACGGCGAGCAGACCCCGGTTGCCGAAATGCTCGACACCGTCGCCCGGATCAGCCGCGCGGTCGACCTGCCGGTCACCGCCGACCTGGAGCGGGGGTACCGGCTGGGCCCGGCCGAATTCGTCGAGCGGCTACTCGCTGCCGGCGCGGTCGGCTGCAACCTGGAGGACTCCGACGGTACCGGCGCGCTGGTCGACCCGGACCGGCAGGCCGAGTACCTGGCCGGGGTACGCGCGGCGGCCGACCGGGCTGGCGTACCCGTGGTCATCAACGCGCGCGTCGACTCGTACCTGCGCGGCACGGGTACCCCCGAGCAGCGGCTGGCCGACGCGGTCTCCCGCGGCCGGCGGTACCTGGCGGCGGGCGCGGACTGCGTCTACCCGATCTTCGCCAGCGAACCGGCGGCGATCCGGGCACTCGTGGAGCAGTTGGGCGGGGCGGTCAACATCCTGGCCCGGCCGGGTGCGCCGGAGCCGGCCGAGCTGGCCCGGCTCGGGGTGGCCCGGATCAGCCTCGGTCGCGGGCTCTACGACCGGGTACAGCAGTTCCTGCGCGCGGAGTTGGTCCGCACGACAGCGGCGACCGGCTGAACCGGCATCGCGGTCCCGGCTGATCCAACCGGCGCCGGGCGCGCCGGTGGCGCCGCTGTCGCACTGAGTTTCCTGCCCTCCCCGCCGGCTGTCGCGGTACCGGAACCGGGACGGCCTGCGCGTTGTCCACGACGTCGGATGTCCGCCGCCGGGATGCTCGGAAACGGCGCCAAGTTCCGGAACCGGCACGGGGTGGGCCGCGTCCGTCGCGCCCGCTATGCTGCGGAAGCGACCGATCGTGTCCGGTGGTATGCGTGCCGGCCAGGCGTCCTGCCCGCGATGACGGGGGCGGCTGACGGTCGCTCCAGTTCACAGGCGCCGTTTCCGGACGTTGACGGTCCGCCCGGTCGGAAACGTTTCCGACTCGGCGACCACACCACCCCGGACAACGGCGGAGGGTCGGGGGAGAAGCTCGTGGTCGACAGCCGGTTCAACGGGTACGTACGGGTGGCCGGACAGGACATTGTGGACGGCGCGGGCAACCCGCTGCTGCTGCGCGGTGTCGGGCTGGGCAACTGGCTGCTGCCGGAGGGGTACATGTGGCGGTTCCCGGACCGGATGGGCGCGCCCCGGCAGATCGAGGGGCGCATCGCCGAACTGGTCGGGCCCGAGCGCGCGGCCCAGCTGTGGACCGAGTTCCGGGCGCACTTCATCGACGAGGCGGACATCGCACTCATCGCCGAGCAGGGCTTCGACCACGTGCGCCTGCCGATCAACTCGCGGATCGTGATGACCGACGACGGAACCCTTGTGGAAGAAGGGTTTCAGATCATCGACCGGCTGATCGCCTGGTGCGGACAGCACAACCTGTGGGTACTGCTGGACCTGCACGGTGCGCCGGGCGGGCAGACCGGTACCAACATCGACGACTCGCCCAACGGCAAGCCCGAGCTGTTCATGAACGAGCGCTACCGCGAACAGACGGTCGCGCTGTGGGAGGCGCTCGCCCGGCGGTACCGGGACGAGCCCATCGTGCTCGGCTACGACCTGCTCAACGAGCCGCTGCCCAACGAGTGGCAGCACACCTACCCAGAACAGCTGCGCGCGCTCTACATCGAGCTGACCGCCGCCATCCGAGCCATCGACACCAATCACCTGATCATGTATGAGGGCTCGCACTGGGCCACCAACTGGTCGATCTTCACCGAGGTCTGGGACACCAACTCGGTACTGCAGTTCCACCGGTACTGGTGCCCGCCGGAGCGGGACGAGATCGTCGAGTACCTGGACGCCCGGGAACGCTTGGGGCTGCCCATTTTCATGGGGGAGGGCGGCGAGAACAACCCCGAATGGATCTACGCGATGACCCGGCTGTACGAGCGGCACAACATCGGCTGGAACGTGTGGCCGTGGAAGAAGCTCGGCACGCTCACCTCGCCGCTGTCGGTACCGGTGCCGGCCGGCTGGGAGCAGGTCGCCGAGCCGGGTACGCCGGTGGACGCCGAGGAGGCGTGGCGGATGCTCACCGAGTTCCTCCGGGACATGCGGGTCGAGCGCTGCGAGCGGCGGGACGCCTTCGTCAACGCGCTCTTCGCCCAGCCGCCGCTGCGTATCCCGGCCTGGGGCGGCACGCCCGACCCGGAGGCGAAGGGGCCGGACGGGCAGCACTTCCGGTACGGCGATGGGGTGGTCATCGTCCCCAGCGCCGGCGACGGGTATGAGGAGAGCTGGCACCAGACCGACGGCCGCCCGTACGCCCCGCAGGAGCGGCTGCACGTGGCGGCCGAAGCGGGCCAGCCGCTGGCGTACCCGGTGGCCGACCCGGCCGGGTACGAGATCCGCGCACTCGATCCGGACGGCGCACCTGTCCCGGCGGAGTGCGCGTGGGCCGCTGGCGTACTCACCATCACCCCGACCGTGGCCGCGAACATCGCCCACATCGTCATCGGCTGACCGCCTTCTAGAACGCGAAAGGGCGCCGGGACCCCGGCGCCCTTTCCCTTGCCGCAGGTCAGACGAGCGCGGCTACCGGCTCTTCGACGTCGTCCGGGGCGGCCTCCGCTGTCGGTACCGGGGCGTGCGCGCGGGCCTTGCGCGGCAACAGGAACGCCAGCCCGAACGCGAACATCACCAGCCCGATGGAGAGCAGCGCCACGTGCTGCGACGCTCCGACGAAGTCGGCGAGCACCGGCGGGGTACCGAGCGCGCCGAAGAACACCGTGCCGAGTACCGCCACGCCCAGCGTGGAACCCAGCTGCTGCAACGACTCCAGCAGGCCGGAGGCGGAGCCGACCTCATGGTCGCGGATCTCGCCCATGATGATGTCGAAGAGCGGTACGAAGATCATGCCCATCCCGATGCCGTACCCGAGCAGCGGACCCGCCAGCCGCCAGCCGATTCCGGCGGTGCCGTGGTCCAGTACCAGATAGGCCCCGGTCAGGCCGAGCGCCATCAGGGTCAACCCGATGTGCAGGATCCGCCGGCCCAGCCGCCCCATCATGGTGGCGCCGAAGCCGGAGCCGAGGAACGCGCCGATCGCCCAGGCGACCATCGTCAGGCTCGCCTTGGCCGGACTGTCATGCAGACCCAGCTGGAGGAAGAGGCCGACCGACAGCGAGAAGCCGACGATGGAGCCGAAGAAGACAATGACGAAGGCAACCCCCGAGGTGTACGACCGCAGCGCGAAGACGCTCAACTCCACCAGCGGGGTACGCCCGGAGCGGCGGCGGCGCAGCTGGTAGGCCACGAAACCGGCGAGGATGACCACGGCGGCGCCCAGCAGCACCAGCAGGTGCGCCGGCCAGCCCTGCTCACGCCCCTGTACCAGCGGGTACACCAGCGCGAACATGCCGACGCCGGCGATCAGCGCACCGACCAGGTCGAGCCGGAGCCCCGGGTTCGGCCGGTTCGCCGGCAGCGCCCGCCGTCCGGCCAGTACGGCGAACAGGCCGACCGGCAGGTTGAGCAGGAAGACCGCGCGCCAGCCGGTACCGAGGATGTTGCCGTCCACGAGCAGCCCGGCGACCACCGGGCCGGCGATCGTGGACAGGCCGATCACCGGGCCGAGCGCACCGAACGCCTTGCCGATCTGCTGCGGCGGGAACAGGTCGCGGATCAGCCCGAAGCACTGCGGTACCAGGATGGCTCCGCACAGCCCCTGCACCGTGCGGGCGCCGATCAGCGCGGCCGGCGACCAGGCCAGCGCGCAGCCGGCCGAGGCCAGCACGAAGCCGGTCACCCCGCCGAGCAGCATCCGGCGCCGGCCGAACATGTCACCCAGCCGCCCGCCGGTCAGCAGCCCGACGGCCAGCGCCAGCGTGTACGCCGCCGCGTACCACTGCAGGCTGGCGTACGAGCCGCCGAGGTCGGCCCGGATCGACGGGGCCGCCACGTTGACGATCGTCGAGTCGAGGATGTTCAGGATCATCGCCGCCAGTACGGCGAACAGGCCGAGCCAGCGCCGGTCCCGGGGCGCGGTCGTGTCACGCGTCTTGATGTCGCTCGTCATGTCCATGCTCTTCTCCATGCCCTGAGCCTTCCAGGCCATTAGGAACGTTCGGTTCCTAATGCGCGTGGCAGGATGAAGGAGTGTTGGAGACCTCAGCCCGGCTGCTGCGCCTGCTGTCCCTGCTGCAGACACCGCGCGAGTGGACCGGTACCGAGCTCGCCGGCCGGCTGGAGGTGAGCACCCGTACCGTCCGCAACGACGTGGAGCGGCTGCGCGCCCTCGGGTACCCGGTGCACGCGACCCGGGGCGCCGTCGGCGGGTACCGGCTCGGCGCGGGCGCCGCCCTGCCGCCACTGCTGCTCGACGACGAGGAGGCGGTGGCCGTGGCGGTCGGGCTGCGCTCGGGCGCGACCGGCTCGGTGGCCGGCATCGAGGAGTCGTCGCTGCGCGCACTGGCCAAACTGGAGCAGGTGCTGCCCTCCCGGCTGCGGCACCGGCTGAACGCGTTGCAGAGCTTCACCGTGTCGGTACCGGCGCTGCCCGGCGGGCCGCGGGTCACCGCGGAGGTACTGACCACGCTGGTGGCCGCCTGCCGCGACCGGGAACGGCTGCGCTTCGACTACGCGACGCACGACGGAGCGCAGAGCCGCCGCGAGGCGGAGCCCTACCGGCTGGTCAACTGGGGACGGCGCTGGTACCTGGTGGCCTGGGACGTGGAGCGCGCCGACTGGCGTACCTTCCGGGTGGACCGGATGCAACCGCGTACCCCCACCGGCCCCCGCTTCACCCCGCGACCGCTACCCGCCGAGGATCTCGCCGAGTACGTGTCCCGCAAGGTCGGCATGGCGACCTGGCGCTACCACGGGACGGTCACCGTGCACGCCTCCGCCGAGCGGGTGGCACAGCGGCTGCCGGTCTCGGCCGGCACCGTCGAGCCGGTCGACGCGCAGACGTGCGTGGTGCGTACCGGCTCGGACAACGTGGAGATGCTGGCCACCTGGCTCGGCATGCTCGGCGCCGACTTCGAGGTCACCGACTCGCCGGAGCTGGCAGCGGCGCTGCGTACCCTGGGCGAGCGGTACCTGCGGGCAGCCGGCGGCGCCGCCGTCGACGAACGATGATCAACTAGCTGTAACCAGATCGGCACACTACGAGACGGATTGCTGACTGCACTCGCGGGCGTCGATGGCCAGACTGAGCGGATGGTCGCCCGATTGACGGCGTTGTCCCGTCTTGCCGCGATGGCGGTGCTGCTGCTGGTCCTGTCCGGTTGCCTGGAGTTCAAGGCCGGCCTGCAGGTCAACACCGACGACACGGTCACTGGTCAACTCACCCTGTTCGCGCCGAAGTCCGAGCTGACCTCTGGTGGTCTGAGTCAGGAGCAGGGCTTCCAGAACTATCGCAACAAGCTGCCCAAGCTGCCCACCGGCGGCCTCGAGACGCCGTACGACGACGGCACCAACTACGGGGTGCTGATCACCTACAACAAGGTGCCACTGTCCCAGTTCACCGGCAGCGTGCAGATCACCCACGCCGACAACCACTTCACCTTCTCCGTCAACCTGGACCCGGCCGCCCTCGCGGCGACGGTACCCAACGGCGACGCGAACTCAACCCGGACATTCCTCGGTACCACCTCGCTGGAGATCAGCGTGACCCTGCCGGGTACGGTCGCCGCCGACCAGACCAACGGCACGGTCATCGGCGGAAACACCGTTGTCTGGAACATCGCGGCCGGAGTGGTGAAGCCGGCCAGCCTGACCGCCACCTCCACGGTCGTCACCGCGTCCCCGTCGGTGTCGACCTCGGCCTCACCGGGCAGTGGTGGCGGTGGCGGCAGCAGTTCGCTCACCATCGTGCTGCTGATCGTCGCGATCGTGGTGATCCTCCTGCTCGCTGTGCTGGTGGTCGTCCTGGTACTGCGCCGCCGGCCGTCGCCGCCCACCTCACCCGCCGTACCCTCCTCGCCGTCCTCAACCCCCTCTCAGCGCGGCTGAACCGCGAGTCGCATTGCCAGACAGCACAACCCCGCCCCCGACCGGAGAAGGTCGGGGGCGGTTCTGGGCTCATCACAGACGAGCCGGCAGAACGTGGTCAGGTCAGGGCAGGCAAAGGTTCTTCGCGTACCCACTCAGATCGGTCAGCG
>CAWKND010000006.1:0-640000 GCA_963850915.1 uncultured Actinomycetota bacterium | reverse complement strand
CTCACGCGGCGTCGCTGCATCAGGCTTCCGCCCATTGTGCAAGATTCCCCACTGCTGCCTCCCGTAGGAGTCTGGGCCGTGTCTCAGTCCCAGTGTGGCCGGTCGCCCTCTCAGGCCGGCTACCCGTCGCCGCCTTGGTAGGCCATCACCCCACCAACAAGCTGATAGGCCGCGAGCCCATCTTTGACCGCAAAAGCTTTCCACCCAGAAAAATGCTCCCCCAGGTAATATCCGGTATTAGCCCCCGTTTCCGAGGGTTATCCCAAAGTCAAAGGCAGGTTGCTCACGTGTTACTCACCCGTTCGCCGCTCGAGTACCCCGAAGGGCCTTTCCGCTCGACTTGCATGTGTTAAGCACGCCGCCAGCGTTCGTCCTGAGCCAGGATCAAACTCTCCAACAAAACTTGTGTTTGTCAGACAGCAAAACTGTCCCGGCAAGCCCCACAAAAAAGGGGGCGCCAAAAATAGATTCCCTTGACGGGGAAATCAAATAAAACTTGGCACTGGCATAAATTCCAACCAAACACCCTGTTGAGTTCTCAAAGAACAAACACACACCACCACAAACCCCCCACCAAGGAGAGGCCCGATCCGGGGCACTCGTTCAACATTACGCTATCCGCTTCGCCCCTGTCAAATCCGGTTCGCCGGATCTGTGGTACTTAGCGAACTGATCCCAGCACGACGTACCGACGTTGTCGGTGCGGTTCGATTTGAGATCCGACAGGCCGGCCGCTCCGTCCGCTTGCGCGTCCTGGAAGCTCGCCCGGTTCCCTGCCGGTTGATCACATTACCCGGTCGGCCGCGCGGCTCCAAATCGGCCCTGAGGCTGATTGATCTGCCGCAACCGCCCGGACCCAGACCCTCGCGGGCCTGGTCTGCGGGACCGGCCACCGTGTGGTGTCCGGCGCCCCGCGGGCAGGCCAAAAGTTACACGGTTGCCGGACCTGGAGCCAAATCGCCTGGTCATGGTACCTGTCACAGGCCGTACCGGCGGTCCACTGTGGAGGTACCGGCGGCCGGTACCGGCTCAGCTCACCAGCTCGGCGCCGGCGATCGTACGTTTGCCCTTGCGCAGTACCAGGAAGCGGCCGTGCAGCAGAGCGGACGCGGGTACCGGCGCTTCCGGGTCCTCGATCCGCACGTTGTTCACGTACGCACCCCCCTCGCGTACCGTCCGTCGCCCCTCGTTGGCGCTGCTGACCAGGCCGGACTCCTTGAACAGCGCCACCACCGAGGGCAGCTCGCCGCGTACCTGCGTGATCCCCGCCTCAGCCAGCGCGGCCCGCAGCGTCGCCGGGGCCAACTCCTCCAGCGCACCGCGACCGAACAGCGCCTGCGACGCGGCCATCACCTGGCGGGTCTCGTCCGCACCGTGCAGCAGCGTGGTCAGCTCCTGGGCGAGCGCCCGCTGGGCAGCGCGGGCGGCCGGCCGCTCGGCCGTCTCCTTGGCCAGCGCGTCGATCTCGTCCCGCGTCGCGAAGCTGAACACCCGTAGGTAGTTGACGATGTCCGCGTCGTCCACGTTCATCCAGAACTGGTAGAAGGCGTACGGGCTGGTCATCTCGGGATCGAGCCACAGCGACATGCCACCGGCGCTCTTGCCGAACTTCGTACCGTCGGCGCGGGTGATCAGCGGCGTGGTGAAGGCGTGCACGCCGGGCACGCCACGGCGGCGGCAGTAGTCCACGCCCGAGATGATGTTGCCCCACTGGTCGGAGCCACCGTGCTGGAGCGTGCAGCCGTACCGCGGTTGAGCTCGAAGTAGTCGTTTGCCTGCAGGATCTGGTAGCTGAACTCGGTGAAGCTGATCCCCGCCTCCAGCCGCTTCTTGACCACGTCACGGCTGAGCATCTGGTTGACCGGGAAGTGCTTGCCCACGTCGCGGAGGAACTCGATCGCCGACAGCGGCCCGGTCCAGTCCAGGTTGTTCACCATCCGTGCCGCGCCCGGGCCTTCGAACTCGAAGAACGGCTCAACCTGCCGGCGGATCCGCTGCACCCACTCGGCGACGACGTCGGAGTCGTTGAGCGAGCGCTCGCCGTCGTCCTTCGGATCGCCGATCAGCCCGGTCGCCCCGCCGACCAGCAGCAACGGTTTGTGCCCGGCCTGTTGGAGCCGGCGCGCGGTGAGCACCTGCACGAGGTTGCCGACCTGAAGGCTGGGCGCGGTCGGGTCGAAGCCGGAGTAGAAGGTCACCGGCCCCGCGGCCAGGTGGGCACGCAGTTCGGCCAGGTCAGTGGAGTTCTGCAGGAGGCCGCGCCACTGCAGTTCGTCGATCACGTCGGTCACACCGGTCATTCTCCCGCACCGCGCGAGCCATTAGTGCGCAGCCACCGCACGGTCACTGGCGCGCAGGCGCGTCGGGCCTGGTCAACGGGGCGCGCGAGGTTGCCCTTGAGTGGGATAACGCTGGGTGAACACCTGGCCGACCTCGGCGTGTTCACCTTTCGTTAACCTAAAATCAAGATCCATTTTGTTGTACGTCCACCGTTCGTTTACCTAACCCAGGCAACGTACCTACCTCGTGGCAGCCTCCCCTCGCCGTGCCGGCTGGCTCGCCCTCGTCGCGTTCTTCCTATTGGGAGCGGCTTGGGCGGTCTTAACTCCGTACAACGGCGCCTATGACGAGCACGACCATGTGGTCCGAGCGGCTGGCGTGGTACGTGGTCAGGTCCTCGTACCCCCGGCCTTCGAGCTCAACGACGGTGGCTACCAGCGGGTACCGGCAAGCCTGGTACCGCCGAACGTGAACTGCATGATCACCGCGAACCCGCCGCCGGCCACCTGCCTCGGTACGCCGTCGACCAGCAGGAACCTGGTCGAGGTACACACCCGGGCGGCGCGCTACAACCCGGTGTACTACGCGGTCGTCGGCCTGCCACTGCGCTGGCTGCCGAACATGACCGGTGTGCTGCTGACCCGGCTGATCAGCGGGGCGATCGGGGCGGTCCTGCTGGCGCTCTCGGTGCGGGTGCTGTGGCCGCTGCGCCGGTACCGGCTGCTGCTCTTGGGCTTGTTGTTGGCCGCCTCGCCAATGTTGATCTCGCTCAACGGCCTGGTGAACCCGGACAGCCTGGCGATCGACGCGGCCGTGCTGCTGTGGGCCGCGCTGCTCCGCCTCACCGTGGGTGACCGGCGTGCCGGCGATGACAGCCAAGGCGAGCCACCGGGTACCGGCGGCACGGGTACCGTCTGGCTGGCCGCCGCCGCGTCGGCCGTGATCGTGCTGACCCGCAGCGAGGGGCCGGTACTCGTGGTGGCGATCGCGGCACTGGCCTGGCTGGCGCTCGGCCGGCCGCCGGTGCGTCGGCGCTCGGTGCTGGTAGCCGTGGGTACCGTCGGTGCCGCCATCGCCGTCACCGTGATCTGGGCGGTGCTGTCGCACGTGGCCAGCGTCGGCGCGAAGCCACCGGTGACGCCACCCGGCTCGCACTGGAACGTACTGAGCACGATCGCCCGCTTCAAGTTCGACTACTGGCTGAAGCAGACCGTCGGCCTCTTCGGCTACGGCGTCGTCGGCCTGCCCGGCTGGGCCTACCTGGCCTGGTTCGCGGTACTCGGCGGCCTGGTCGGGGTGGCCGCCGTCACCGCGCGCCAAGCCCGGCTCGCGGCCACTCTCGTACTCATCCCGCCGCTGTGCTTCGCCGCCGGCCTGGTCGCCGAGTTCGCGCTGGTGTACAAGATCGGGTACTGGATGCAGGGGCGGTACTTCCTGCCGATCTGGGTGGGGCTGACCCTACTGGCCCCACTCGCGCTGGGGCGGCTGCCGGAGCCGGTCGTGCGCCGTTCGTACCTGGTGGGCGGGGTGATTTGGGCCGCGCTCCAGGTGATCTCGCTGGGCGTCGCGTTCCTCGCCTGGCACGGCGGCAGCGGCTTCACCGGTCCGTACCCGGGTAGCTGGATGCCGGCGCTGGGTCCGGAGCTGCCGGTACTCCTGCTGCTCGGCGGGCTCGCCGCCACCGCGCTACTGGTCCGCTGGTACCTGGCCGTACCGCCGCGCCTTGATTCGGTGGTCGACTCCGCCGAGCGGGAGGCGAGGGTCTCCACCAGCAGCTGACCGACCCCGGCCGGCGGGACCGGACGGGGTCGGCGCAGCGCCGAGGAGTACTCAGGCAGCGACCAGCGCCGGTTCACGCGGCGCGGTCGCGGGCACGGCGGGACGCCCCGGCCGGGTAACGGTGAGCGTGATCGACGTGATGAGCGTCCACAGCCCGAACACGATGAACGGGACGAGCAACGCCGAGGCCAGCATCAACAGCGCGAACAGGTAGCTCACCACGGCCAGCCAGGTGGGCATGGTACGGCTGCGCAGTCCGACCGTGGCGGTGACCGCGGCGAGGGTGGCGGCCGGGACCATCGAGAACACGACCATGAGACTCGCCGACGTGGCCATGCTCAGCCGGTACATCTCCGGCGACGGCGTAGGACTGTCCTCGAAGATGTGCCCGATCGGCAGGGCGCTGAAGACCGTGCCGCCGATCAGGACCGTGGTGGCGAACAGTGCCCCGGCCGCGGTGAGCAGCGAGGCGCCGGTACTCGGCCGGTCGCCGACCAGCCGCGCCCGGAGGCTGAAGGTGAACAACAGCAGTGCGATGCCGGCGAAGACGACAAGCGCGCCGTGCAGCAGCCAGCTGCCGGTGTGCCCGGCTGCCAGCCAGTTGCTGATAGCGCTGTCCGAGTCGCTGGTCGGTACGTTGTCCTCGGACAGGCCGCCGAGGAGCAGGCCCGCTGCGAGGATGCCGGTCAGGGGTGCGAGTCGCATGATCCTTGCCCTTTCTCAGTCGGTTCCGGTCCACCCTTGGGGTTCCGGTACCGCCTCAGCCTGGGGCGTGCGGGCTGCCCAGTCGTCCAACCGGCGGAGCGATCTCGGCTGGGAGTGATCCACCCACAGGTGGACTTCGGCTGCCTGCCGTACGCCCTATGGTGCGTGGATGCGATCACGTCTGCGGGCGCACGCCACCGACCTGCTGCTCGTACTGCTGGCGCTGGCACAGCAGGCCGAACTGTGGCTGGCCCGGCGGCCGGACGCCGGTGTGGCGACGGCCGTCCTGACCGCGATGACGACGCTTCCGCTGCTGGCCCGGCGGCGTACTCCGGTACTGGCGATACTGGTCGCCTTCGGAGCACATGCGGCGGTTGTCGGGCTGACCCCGAACGGCCTGCAGAGCACGTTCTTCGCCTTCCTCGCCGACGGCGCCATCGCCGGTACGCTGCCCGGCGCGGCGGCGTACCTGGGTGGGCTGGCGGCGGTGGGGGTACTGGCGCAGAGCGCGTGGCTCGATCCGCGCGGCGGTGGCCTCGGCGACTTCGCGCTCTCCACGGCGGTGATCGGCGCGTTCTGGAGCGGCGGCCGGCTGCTTGCCCGCCGTACGAGGGCGGCGCGTGAACTGGCGGCCCGGATCGAAGGTACCGAACGGGAGGCGGTCGCCGCCGAACGCGCCCGGATCACCCGGGAACTGCACGACGTCGTGGCGCACGGGTTGACCGTGGTGATCGTGCAGGCGGCTGCGGCACAGCACGCCGTCGGCCAGCACGCACCGGCGGAGCAGGTACTGCCCCGACTGGTGGCGGCCGAGGACAGTGCCCGCCAGGCCCTGGCCGATCTGCGGCGGATGCTCGGCATGCTGCGCGCCGACCCGGAGCGCGAGATGACGGTACCGGCCCGCGGCGCCCGGGGTATCGACGAGCTGGTCGGGCGGGTGTCGGCGACCGGTACCCAGGTGCGGGTCACGGTGACCGGCGACCCCGGCAGCGCACCGGCCGGTCACGATCTCGTCGTGTACCGCATCGTCCAGGAGTCGCTGACCAACGCCGTCAAGCACGCGCCGGGCGCGCCGATCACGGTCGGCCTCGACTACGGCACGGAGCAGATCCGGATCGCCGTGGCCAACGCGGCACACACCGGTACCGGCCCGGCAGCGCCGGTCGGCGGACTCGGGCACGGCCTGATCGGCATGCGGGAACGGGTCGCGCTCTACGGCGGCCAACTGCGGGCGGCACCCACCGACGACGGCGGGTTCGCTGTCACCGCAACGGTTCCGCTCGGCGAAGCGGTCATCCCGGTACCATCGAGCGACCGGTCGAGCGGGGTGCCGGTGGACGGTGCCGGGCGGGTGGCGGCGTGATCAGCGTGCTGCTCGCTGACGATCAGGCGCTGGTCCGCGACGGCTTCCGGTACATCCTCGAGCAGTCCCCCGACATCCACGTGGTCGCCGAGGCAGCGGACGGGGCGCAGGCCATCGCGGAGGTCGCCCGTGCCCGCCCGGACGTCGTGCTGATGGACATCCGGATGCCGGTACTCGACGGGCTCGCCGCCTGCCGGCAGATTCTCGCGGCGCCGGATCCACCGAAGGTGATCGTGCTGACCACCTTCGACACGGACGACCACATTGTCGAAGCGCTGCGCGCCGGGGCGAGCGGTTTCCTGCTGAAGGACATCCGCGCCGCCCAACTCGCCGACGCCATCCGTACCGCCGCCGCCGGCGACGCGCTGCTCGGACCATCGGTGACCCGCCGGGTTATCGAGGGCTTCCTGGCCGGTCGGCACGGCCGGACCGAGGCGGCACACCTGTTGCGACCGTTGACCGAGCGGGAGCGCGAGGTCCTGACACATATCGGCCGTGGGCTCTCCAATCGGGAGATCGCGACGGCGCTGTTCCTGTCCGAGACGACCGTGAAGACGCACATCAACCGGATCCTGGCCAAGCTGGGTCTGCGAGACCGGGCCGCCGCGGTCATCCTGGCCTACGAGACCGGACTGGTACGCCCCGGAAGCTGACCGCGATTGCGCGGGGTGTGCCGCCGGTACGGGCTGACGGTCGGGTCGCCGCGCAGCCAGAAGCGCCAGGGAGTGTCCGCGCCGACGGCAACCCCGACCCGGGGACCGGACTCGATCTCGCCGACCGGCTGGCTATGGCCGAGTGGCGGCGGGTCAACAGCACCGGGCCGGAGCCGTCGAGCAGGTAGCTGCCGTGCGCGGCCTTGTCCACGCCGAGCGCCATGGTGAGCCGGGCCGGACCACGCGCCAGATCCCGGGCCGGCACGCTCAACCCGCGCCGTTGCCGCGCCACGTCCACGCCGTCGATCACCTCACCGGCGCGCAGCAGTACGGCGGTGGGGGTGCCCTCCGGTCCGCAGACGACGTTCATGCACCAGTGCATGCCGTAGGTGAAGTAGACGTAGAGGTAGCCGGCCGGGCCGAACATCACGGCGTTGCGCGGGGTACGCCCCCGGTACGCGTGCGAGGCGGGGTCGGCGAGCCCGGCGTACGCCTCCACCTCGGTCAGCCGTAGCACCACGGGACCGGCGGTCACGTGGCAGCCCAGCAGCGCCCGGGCCGCCACGGTCACCTCCGGGCCGGCGAGGATGTCCCCGAGCCCGCTCAGCGGGGTACCACCGACGTGGCTGCCCAGTCCCGCCAGCCGTCCAGCTTGTCCTGCACCGCGGCGAGCTGATCGGCGACCGGTCCGGGGCCGGTGGAGCCGGGAGTGATCCGCGCGGCGAGCGCTCCCTGTACCGACAGCACCTGGCGTACCTCGGGGGTCAGCTGAGTGGAGATCGTGGCCAGGTCGGCGTCGGAGACCTCGTCCAGCCCACATTCCCGGCCGGCGCACAGCGCCACCAGCTGCCCGGTGATCTCGTGCGCGTCGCGGAACGGTACGCCCCGGCGTACCAGCCAGTCGGCGACCTCAGTGGCGAGCGTGTACCCGGCCGGCGCGGCAGCGGTGAGCCGGTCCACCCGTACCGTCATGGTGGAGATCATCCCGGCCAGCGCCGGTAGCACGAGTTCCAGCGTGTCCACCGCGTCGAAGGCCGGCTCCTTGTCCTCCTGCATGTCCCGGTCGTAGGTCAGTGGCAGCCCTTTGAGCATGGTGAGTACCGTGACCAGCCCGCCGATCAGCCGGC
Source organism: uncultured Actinomycetota bacterium (assembly GCA_963850915.1). Taxonomy (GTDB): domain Bacteria; phylum Actinomycetota; class Actinomycetes; order Mycobacteriales; family Micromonosporaceae; genus CAVTWH01. The sequence continues at coordinate 632,093 of CAWKND010000006.1, read as the reverse complement.
CTGCCTTGCCCCGGGCCAGCTCCGCGATGTCGGCGTTCTTCTTCTGCGGCATGATCGACGAGCCGGTGGCGAACGCGTCGTCGAGCTCGACCCAGCCGAACTCCTGCGAGGTCCAGAGCACCACCTCCTCGCCCAGCCGGGACAGGTGTACGCCGGCGAGCGCGGTGCCGAACAGGAACTCAGCCACGAAGTCCCGGTCGCCGACGGCGTCCATCGAGTTGGCGGCGGGCAGGTCGAAGCCCAGCTCCTTGGCGGTGATCACCGGGTCCAGCGGCAGCGATGAGCCGGCCAGCGCACCGGAGCCGAGCGGCGAGACGGCGGCCCGCTTGTCCCAGTCGCGCAGCCGGTCCAGGTCACGCAGCAGCGGCTGTACGTGGGCGAGCAGCCAGTGGCCGAAGGCGACCGGCTGGGCGTGCTGTACGTGGGTCATCCCGGGTGCCGGGGTGTCCACGTGCCGGGCGGCCTGCTCGGTGATCGCGTCGGCCAGCTCGACCAGGCGGGCGGCCACGCCCCGGGCGTGATCGCGCAGGTAGAGGCGCAGATCGGTGGCGACCTGGTCGTTGCGGGACCGGCCGGCGCGTAGCTTGCCGCCCAGCGCGCCGAGGCGCTCCAGCAGCCCCCGCTCCAGCGCGGTGTGTACGTCCTCGTCCTCGACGGTCGGCCGGAACTCGCCGCTGGCGCAGGCGGCCTCCAGGTCGTCCAGCGCGGCCAGCATCCGGCCGAGTTCGTCGGCGGTGAGCAGGCCGGCGCGGGCCAGTACCCGGGCGTGCGCGCGGGAGGCGGCCAGGTCGTAGGGGGCCAGCCGCCAGTCGAACTGGACGCTGACCGAGAGGCGGGCCAGCGCCTCGGCCGGGCCGCCCTGGAAGCGTCCGCCCCACAGCCGGGTGCCGCTCTGACTCGCCGTCACGGTTCGTTCCTCCTTGCGCATCGCCGCCCGGAACACCGTAACCTACGGCATTCCGGGCGGCCCGGTTCATGATCTTTTTCTGGTACTCGCGAGTCTAGGAGAGCCGGTCGTCCCGGGCCGCCGCAAGGCGACTTGGCAGGCCCCACAGCTGTACGAAGCCCTTGGCCAGCGACTGGTCGAACATGTCGCCCGAGTCGTAGGTGGCCAGGCTGAAGTCGTAGAGCGAGGCGGCCGAGCGCCGTCCGGTGACCGTGGCGCGGCCGCCGTGCAGGGTCATCCGGATCTCGCCGGTGACGAACTTCTGGGTATCGTCGATGAACGCGTCGAGCGCCTGCTTCAACGGCGAGAACCACAGGCCGTCGTAGATCAGCTCGCCCCAGCGCTGGTCGACGCCCTTCTTGAAGCGGGCGACGTCCCGTTCGACGGTGACGTTCTCCAGTTCCTGGTGCGCGGTGATCAGCGCGATCGCGCCGGGCGCCTCGTAGACCTCACGGCTCTTGATGCCGACCAGCCGGTCCTCGACCATGTCGATTCGGCCCACGCCCTGCGCGCCGGCCCGCCTGTTCATCTCGATGATCGCCTCGAACGGGGTGACCGGCTTGCCGTCGATCGCGACCGGCAGCCCCTTGTCGAAGGTGATGATCACCTCGTCCGGCTCGCGCGGCCACGGTCGGGTCGGCGGTGTAGGAGTAGACGTCCTCGATCGGGGCGTTCCAGATGTCCTCCAGGAAGCCGGTCTCCACGGCGCGGCCCCAGACGTTCTGGTCGATCGAGTACGGCGACTTGTGCGTCACGTCGATCGGCAGGCGCTTCTCCTCGGCGTACCCGATGGCCTTGTCCCGGGTCCACGCGTAGTCCCGGGCCGGCGCGATCACCTGGAGTTCCGGCGCGAGCGCGCCGATGCCGACCTCGAACCGGACCTGGTCGTTGCCCTTGCCGGTGCAGCCGTGCGACACGATGGTGCCGCCGTGCTTGTGCGCCGCGGCGACCAGATGCTTGACGATCAGCGGCCGGGACAGCGCGGAGACCAGCGGGTACCGGTCCATGTAGAGCGAGTTGGCGCGCAGTGCCGGCAGGCAGAAGTCGGCGGCGAACTCCTCCCGGGCGTCCACCACCTCGGCCTCGACCGCGCCGCAGGCCAGTGCCCGCTGCCGGATGACCTCCATGTCCTCGCCGCCCTGGCCGACGTCGACGGCCACCGCGATCACCTCGGCCCCGGTCTTCTCGGCCAGGTACGGGATGGCCACCGAGGTGTCCAGCCCGCCCGAGTAGGCCAGGACAACGCGGTCAGTCATGATCTTCTCCTTCGTACTGTATTAATCCGCTCATAACGTGCAGTTCAGTCTTCCCGCTCGACTCAGTCTTCGCGGGCAGCCCAGTTGGCGAGTTTCGCGGCCAGTTGCTGGCCCTCGACCGCGCCACCTTCGCCACCGTCCCGGGCCACCACGAGGATGGTGTCGTCACCGGCGATGGTGCCGACGATCTCCGGCAGCCCGGCCCGGTCCAGCGCACTGGCCAGGAACTGGGCGGCCCCCGGCGGGGTACGCAGGATGACCAGGTTGCCGCTGCTGTCGGTACCGGTGAGCAGCTCGCGCAGCAGCCGCTGCAGCCGGGCCGGCGCCTGCTCCGCCTTGCGCAGCGTCGGGTTGCCGTCCTCCGGGATGAAGTACGCCGCCGCTCCCCCGTCCGCGCCGCGTACCTTCACCGCGCCCAGCTCCTCCAGGTCCCGCGACAGCGTCGCCTGGGTGATCTGGATGCCGTCCCCGGCCAGCAGGTCGGCGAGTTCGGTCTGCGAGCGCACCGCCTTGTCCCTGATCAGCGTGGTGATCCGGGCGTGCCGGGCGGCCCGGGAGACGGCGGCGGTCACCGCTGCCCGCCGGTACCCTCGGCGACACTCACCGACGCGCGCGTCACCAGCCAGGCCAGCAGCGCCTTCTGCGCGTGCAGCCGGTTCTCCGCCTGGTCGAACACGGCGCTGGCCGGTCCGTCCATCACCTCGTCGGTGACCTCCTCGCCCCGGTGTGCGGGCAGGCAGTGCAGCACCACCGCGGCCGGCGCCGCGGCACCGAGCAGCTTCGCGTTGACCTGGTACGGCAGGAACGGGGTGATCCGGTCCAGCCCGTCGTTCTCCTGCCCCATCGAGGTCCACGTGTCGGTGGCCACCACGTCGGCGCCGTCGACCGCCTCGTACGGGTCGCGCAGCGTCTCCACCGAGCCACCCGTCCACGAGGCGATCTCGGCGGCCCGGGACACGATGGCCGGGTCGGGGTCGTACCCGCTCGGCCCGGCGACCCGTACCCGCATGCCGGCCGCCGCGCCGGCGAGCAGGTAGGAGTGGGACATGTTGTTGGCCGCGTCCCCGACGTAGGCCAGGGTCACGCCGTGGGTGCCGCCCACCCGCTCCCGGATCGTCAGCAGGTCGGCGAGCAGCTGGCACGGGTGGAAGCCGTCGGTGAGCGCGTTCACGACCGGCACGCTGCTGCCCTGGGCGAGCTTGCGGATGCGCTCGTCGCCGAAGGTACGGATGACGATCGCGGAGACGTACCGGGACAGCACGGCGGCCGCGTCCTCGATCGTCTCGCCCCGGGCGAAGTGCGTCGACTGGGCGTCGATGACGAGCGGGTTGCCGCCGAGTTCGGCGATGCCGGCCTCGAACGAGACGCGGGTACGCAGCGACGGCTTCTCGAAGATCACCGCGATCGGGCGCGGGCCGGCGAACGGCTTGTGCTCGTACCGCTCCACCTTGTACCGCTCGGCCAGGTCCAGTACCTCGCCCAGCTCGGCCGGGGTCAGATCGTCGTCGCGCAGAAAATGCCTGGTCACTTGCTGTCTCCCGAGGTCGCGGAGAGGGCGGACGGCAGGGCGGCGAGGAAGGCGTCGACCTGGTCGGCGCTCAGGATGAGGGGTGGGGCCAGCCGGAGAACATTGGGCTGTACCGGGTTGACCAGGAAACCGGACTCCCGCAGCGCGGTCGCGGCCGCCCCGGACACCGGTTCGTTCAGGACTATGCCGAGTAGCAGGCCGGCGCCGCGTACCTCGGTGACGAGCGGGTGGCCCAGTGCCTCGACGCCCCGCCGGAGCCGCTCGCCGATGCGCTTCACGTGGTCGAGCAGGCCTTCGTTGGCGATGGTGCCGAGCACGGCGAGCGCCGCCGCGCAGCTGACCGGGTTGCCGCCGAAGGTGGAGCCGTGTGCTCCGGGGTGGAACAGGTCCGCCGCCGCGCCGAAGGCGACGCAGGCGCCGATCGGCAGCCCGCCGCCCAGCCCCTTGGCGAGCGTGATGACGTCCGGCTCGACACCGTCGGCCTGGTGGGCGAACCAGTGGCCGGTACGCCCGATGCCGGTCTGTACCTCGTCGAGTACCAGCAGCGCACCGTGCGCGGTGGCGATCTCCCGGGCGGCGGCGAGGTACCCGGTCGGCGGGACGAGTACCCCGTTCTCGCCCTGGATCGGCTCCAGGATCAGCATCGCGGTCTCGTCTGTGACCGCTTCTTCAAGTGCCGCAACGGATCCGTACTCGACGTGGGTCACCTCACCGGGCAGCGGCCGGAACGGGTCGGCCTTCGTCGGCTGCCCGGTCAGCGCGAGCGCGCCCATCGTCCGGCCGTGGAAGGCGCCGTGCGTGGCCACCACGTGGTCCCGCCCGGTCAGCCGGGACAGCTTGAACGCCGCCTCCACCGCCTCCGCCCCGGAGTTGCCGAAGAAGACCCGGCCCGGCCGGCCGGCCAGCGCCAGCAGCAGCTCGGCGAGCGCGACCGGCGGCTCGGCGACGAACAGGTTGGACACGTGTCCGAGGGTGGCGATCTGCTTGGAAACGGCCGAGACCACGGCCGGGTGGGCATGCCCGAGGGCGTTGACCGCGATGCCGCCGAGCAGGTCCACATAGGACTTGCCGGCCTCGTCCCACACCACGGCACCCTCGCCGCGTACCAGTGCCAGCGGCGGCGTGCCGTAGTTGTCCATCAGGGCCTGCGACCAGCGTTGTGTCAGCGTCACGGCGTCACCATCGTTCCGAATCCCTCAGTGGTGAAGACTTCCAACAGGATCGAGTGGGCGACCCGACCGTCGACCACGTGCGCGGCGGGTACCCCGCCCTGGACGGCGCGCAGGCACGCCTCCATCTTCGGCGCCATCCCCGACTCCAGCCGGGGCAGCAGCTTGGCCAGTTCGTCGACGCCGATCTGGGAGACCAGACTCGACTCGTCCGGCCAGTCGGTGTAGAGCCCGGCGACATCGGTGAGTACCACCAGCTTGCGGGCGCCGGCCGCGATGGCCAGCGCAGCGGCGGCGGTGTCCGCGTTCAGGTTGTGCAGTACCCCGTTGGCGTCCGGCGCGACCGTGGAGATGACCGGGATCCGGCCGGCCGCGATCAGGTCCGCAACCGCCCCGAGGTTGACGCTGGCCACGTCACCGACCTGGCCGACGTCGACCGGCTGGCCGTCGACGTACGCGCTGCGCCGTTCGGCGGTGAACAGCTGCGCGTCCTCGCCGGAGAGGCCGACCGCGAACGGCCCGTACTCGTTGATCAGCCCGACCAGCTCCCGACCGACCTGGCCGACGAGCACCATCCGGACGACGTCCATCGCCTCCGGGGTGGTGACCCGCAAGCCGCCCTTGAACTCGCTGGCGATGCCGAGCCGCTTCAACATCGCCGAGATCTGCGGCCCACCCCCGTGTACCACCACGGGTTTCAGGCCGGCGTAGCGCAGGAAGACCATGTCGGCGGCGAACGCCTGCCGCAACTCGGGTGAGGTCATCGCGTTGCCGCCGTACTTCACCACGACGGTGGCGCCGTGGAAGCGGGCCAGCCAGGGCAGCGCCTCGATGAGGGTACCGGCCTTGGCCTGCGCCACTTCCAGATCCCGGGACAGCCCGCTCATGTCGAAGCCACCCTCATGTCGAGTACGCCGAGTTCTCGTGCACGTAGTCGTGCGACAGGTCGTTGGTCCAGATGGTCGCGGACTCGGTACCGGCGTGCAGGTCGACGGTGATCGCCACGGCGCGACCGGACAGGTCCACCTTGGAGCGGTCCTCGGCGCCCGCGCCACCCCGGCACACCCAGACCCCGTTGACCGCGACGTCGAGCTGGTCGGCGTCGAAGACCGCGGACGTGGTACCGACAGCGGCCAGGATCCGTCCCCAGTTGGGGTCGTTGCCGAACAGCGCCGTCTTGACCAGGTTGTTGCCGGCCACCGCCCGGCCGACCTGCACCGCGTCGGCCTCGCTCGCCGCGCCGGTGACCTCGATGGCGACGTCCTTGGTGGCGCCCTCCGCGTCGGAGAGCAACTGCTGGGCCAGATCGTGGCAGGCCGCGGTGACCGCCTCGGCCAGCTCCTCGGCCTCGGGGGCGATCCCGGACGCACCGGAGGCGAGCAGCAGCACCGTGTCGTTGGTGGACATGCAGCCGTCCGAGTCGATCCGGTCGAAGGTGACCCGGGTGGCGGCGCGCAGCGCGCTGTCGAGTACCGCGGCGTCGGCGACCGCGTCGGTGGTGAGTACCACCAGCATGGTGGCCAGCCCCGGGGCGAGCATGCCGGCGCCCTTGGCCATCCCGCCCACGCTCCAGCCGGTACCGGCGATGACCGTCGTCTTCGGTCGGGTGTCGGTGGTCATGATCGCCTGCGCGGCGGCCGGTCCACCGTCGCGGGCCAGTGCCCGTACGGCAGCACTGACACCGGGCAGCAGCTTGTCCATCGGCAGCCGCTCGCCGATCAGGCCGGTGGAGCAGACCGCCACGTCGCCCGCGCCGAGCAGGAGTCGGGGGCCGCGCAGCGCGACGGCGGTGTGCTCGGCGGTGGCGTGGGTGTCCTGAAAACCGGGCGCACCGGTACAGGCGTTGGCACCGCCCGAGTTCAGCACGACCGCCTTGATGGTGCCGCCTTTGAGGATCTGCTGACTCCACAGCACGGGGGCCGCCTTCACCCGGTTGCCGGTGAAGACGCCGGCGGCTGTCGCGTCGGGACCGTCGTTGACGACCAGGGCCACGTCCGGCCGGCCGGACGGCTTGAGACCGGCGGTCACGCCGGCCGCCCGGAACCCCTTGGGGGCGGTGACACTCACCGAACTTCTCCTTGCTCCGGTACGGGCAGGCTCATCACGGTGCTATCCCGTTCGCCGACAGGCCGGCGGTCTCCGGCAGGCCGAGCATCAGGTTGGCGTTCTGTACCGCCTGCCCCGCCGCCCCCTTGCCGAGGTTGTCGATGGCGCTGACCACCAGGATTCGGCCCGAGTCGACGTCCAGCGTCGCCTGGAGTTGGGCGGCGTTGCTGCCGAAGGTGGCGGCCGTGTGCGGCCAGCGCCCCTCGGGCAGCAGGTGGACGAAGGGTTCGTCGGCGTACGCCTTGCCGAGCACCGCGCGGATGTCAGCCACGGTGGCCGCCGGGTCGGTCGGGCGCAGGGTACTGGTGGCCAGCAGGCCCCGCGGCATCGGCGCGAGTACCGGCGTCAGGCTGAGCGTGCCGGCGCCGGAGGCCTGCTTGATCTCGGGTACGTGCTGGTGCGCGCCGACCTTGTAGGGCGACAGGTCACCCATCACCTCGCTGCCCAGCAGGTGCGCCTTGGCCGACCGGCCCGCCCCGGAGGTACCCGACGCGGCCACCACGACCACGTCGTCGGGACTGGCCAGGCCGGATGCGATCAGTGGCGCGAGGGCAAGCGTGATGGCCACCGCATAGCAGCCGGTGTTGGCCACCCGGGTCGACTCGGCGATGGCCGGCCGGGCGCCGGGCAGCTCCGGCAGCCCGTAGGTCCAGGTGCCCGCGTGCGTACCCCCGTAGTAGCGCGACCAGGCCGCACCGTCGCGCAGCCGGAAGTCGGCGCCCAGGTCCACGATCTTGACCGTCGCGGGCAACTGGGCGGCCAGCGCGGCGGACTCGCCGTGCGGCAGCGCCAGGAACACCAGATCGGCCCCGGCCAGCGATTCGGCGTTGGTGGGCGCGAGCACGATGTCGGCCAGGGTCACCAGCTGCGGGTGTACCTCGCCCAGCGGGATACCGGCCTGCGAGTGCGCCGTCGCGGCAACCAGTTCCAGGCCCGGGTGCCCGGCGATCAGGCGGAGCAGCTCCCCGCCGGCATACCCACTCGCCCCGGCCACCGCCACACGCGTATACATCCGCAGACCCCCCGCACGGCGACGCCTCTCGCATCGCTATGCAGAGGAGCGTATCAGCATGCAGTCCGATGTGTCGACACGGTTACCCGCCGTTCTCCACCGTACGCGCGAGCTGATCGCGGTTGCGCACCCCGTAGCGCCGGTACAGCCGGGTCAGATTCGCCTCGACCGCCTTGATCGACAAGAAGGTGCCGCGGGCGATGTCCCGGTTGGTGGCGCCCTGCCGGACCAGCTCGACGATGCGCAGCTCGGTCGGGGAGAGCGAACCGCTGCGGCCGCCGTCCAGCCGGGCCAGGTCGGCCGCGACCGCCTCCCGCCAGGGCTGCGCGCCGATCGCCGCGTACCGGCCGAGCGCCTCACCGAACGCCTCGCGGGCAGCGGCCCGCCGGTGCGCCCGCCGCTCCACCGCGCCGAGTACGTGCCAGGCGCGCGCCACCTCGAACGGGTACGGGTGGGTGGCCCAGGTACGCAGCGCCGCCTCCAGCTGCTCGCCGGCCGCGCGCGGGTCGCCACCGGCCGCCGTCAACAGCGCCTGTGCCCGGTCGAGTCCGAGGGTGACCACGTCCCGCCCGAGCCGGTGGGTCTGCGCCCGTACCTCGGCCAGTACCGCCGCCGCGTCCTCCCGGGCACCCACGCCGACCAGTGCCTCGATGTAGTCCGCGTGCCAGATGATCACAGCCGGGTCGACCGGACCCCGGCGCTGCTCCAGTTGCCAGGCCCGGCGCAGGTGCTCGACGGCCGAGGCCGGATCGCCGCGCAGCAGCAGTACCTGCCCCAGCGTCGCGTACCCCGCCTTGAGCCACTCGTCGTCACCGGCGTCGGCGCTCGCGGCGATCGCCTGCCGGGCATAGTCCTCGGCCGCGTCCAGGGTTCCGCCACCCAGCTCGACCAGCGCCCCGTCCAGCAGCCCCGGCCCGTAGGTGGCCAACCCAAGCTCGCTGAACAGGCGCAGGCAGTAGCGCCCGGCGGCCAGCGCATCGGCGGCCCGACCGGCACGGCTGTACACAATGGACACCACGTGCAGTACCCCGGCCAGGTCGTACACCGTGCCGGCGCGCTCGACGGCGACGCGCAGCGCCTCCACCCGGCGTACCGCCTCGGGTACGTCGCCCCGGCGCAGCCGTGCTCCGGTGGCCCACTGGCGCGCGGTGACCACACCGGAGGAGAGCGGCAGGCCACGGGAGAGGGTGGCGGCCCGCTCCAGTACCTCTTCGCTGCCCTGCATGTTCATCGGCGCCTCGATCACGCCGCGCAGCGCGAGGATCTCGACCAGTACGTCGGTGGCCTCGGCCGCTTCGGCGAGCGGCTCGGCCAGCTTCAGCTCGATCAGCGCGGCCTCGATGTCGCCGTCGTAGTCGGCTTTCCAGGCCCGGTAGAGGCGTACCCGGGCGGCCAGCTCGGGTACCTCCTCGGCGTCGAAGAACGCGGCGTCCAGCAGCGGCCCGACCCGCGACCAGTCCTGCCCGACCAGGTCGATCAGCAGCAGCCGGGCGCCGACGCGGGTACGCCGGTTGGCCTCGTCGGAGCCGTCCGCGCCGCGCATCGCCGCGCCGGCCAGCTCCTGCGCCTCGGGGATCAGGCCGGCGGCGTAGGCGTGCCGGGCCGCCTCCAGCCGGCGCTTCGCCGCGCGGTAGGGATCGGGGGTGCGCTCGGCGGCTTCCCGAGCCAGGTCGGTGGCGATGTGCGGGGCGCCCCGGCGACGGGCCACCGCGGCCGCGTCGGCGAGCGTGTCGGCCAGGCTCTCGTCCGGGTGCGGCCGGGCCAGCGCCAGGTGCCGGGCCCGCTCCACCGGATCGTCCACCACCGTGGCCAGCTTGGCGTGCGCGGCCAGCCGGGCGGCGGGTACCGCGTCGGCGTAGACCATCTCGCGCAGCAGCGGGTGGGCGAAGCCGATGTACTCCGGCCCGATCTTCAGTACGCCGGCGCCGACCGGGGCGGCCAGGTCGTCGTCGACCGCGACCCCGCCACGCTCCAGCAGCGCCCGGGTCGGGCGCGCCGCGGCGGCGACGAGCAGCAGCGCGGGCATGGTCTCGCCGGGCAGCGCGGCCAGCCGGGCGGAGAGCAGCCGGCGCAGCCGATCGGGTACGGGCAGCGGCTCCACCGCGGCGGCCGGCTCGCCGTGCTCGATGGCGGCCCGCCCCAACTCGACCGCGAAGAGCGGGTTGCCGTCGCACGCCGCCCCGATCCGGGCCAGCGTCTGGCGGGTCAGTGCGGTGCCGAATCGCTGGCGCAGCAGCGCGTCCAGCTCCTCGGTGCGCAGTGGCTGGACGGGCAGCTCGGCGGAGGGCGGTGGCAGCAGGTCGGTCCGCGTGGGCAACTGCCCGGTGGCGCTCGTACGCTCGGCGGCCAGCACGCGTACCGGCAGGCCGACCACCCGCCGCGCGACGAACCGCAGTACCGCGACGCTCGGCTCGTCCACCCACTGCGCGTCGTCCAGCACGATCAGCAGCGGTGCCACGTTGGCCAGTACCCGGACCAGTTCGAGGACGGCCAGGCGTACCGCCAGCTCGTCCTGTGCGCTGGCCGGCGGAGCGGTGCGCAGCAGCGCCGCGTCCAGGGCGGCGCGCAGGTGCCCAGGCAGCAGCGAACCGTGCTCGGCGAGCGCCCCACCGAACAGGTCGACCAGGGTGAGGTAGGGCAGGCCGGACTCCACCTCGGCGGCGGCGGCACGCAGTACCGCCGGCCGGGCACTGCCTTCACCACGGCGTACAGCCAGCGCGAGAGTGTCGAGAATGGTGGATTTCCCGATGCCGGCCGGGCCGTACACCAGGACGCTGTGCCCAGCCCCCAGCTGGGCGCGCGCGGACTCGATCAGGTCCGTCCGGCCGAGAGGGGAGGGTGACCGCGACTGTCCCACGCAGCGCAGTCTGCCCCAAACGCGGCTGATTGGCACGCCCTGACATGGCGTTGTAGCAAAAGAGCAACCATCACGTTGCAGTGCGCTATCAGTCTGCTGAACTGCCGGCCACCGATTCACGATGGTCAACCCCGACTGGTCCGCCCGTTCGACCGCCTAACCCGTCGAACGGGCGGCTGGTCGAACGGGCGGCTGGTCGAACGGGGGCTGGTCGAACGGGCGGCTGGTCGAACGGGGAACTGGTCGAACGGGGGAACTGGTCGAACGGGCGGCCTGGCCGTAGGGCGACGGTTCAGGCGTCGCGCAGCCGCAGCACGAGGCCGGCGGCCAGCAGTGCGCCGGCGGCCCAGAGGGTGAGCACGCCGAGCCCGGCCCACGGGCCGATCGGCAGCGCGTGCACCCCGACGGTGGTCTGGATGGCCTGCCCGGCGTTGCCCGGAGCGAGCTGCTCCAGGTGGCGTCGCCAGTGCGCGTCGTGGATGACCGCGATGACGATCGGGAAGAGGTAGAGCAGACCCAGGACCAGGCCGATGGCCGCCGCCGAATCTCTGACCAGCACAGCGATCCCGAGGCTCAACAGCGCGATGAGCGCGAGGTAGAGCACCGTTCCGCCGGCCGCGCGCAGCGTCGGCCCGTGGGTCAGGGACAGCGGTGGGTACCCCTGCGTGCCGGTGAAGCCGCGGCCGGGCAGGATCAGCCGCCCGGCCAGTACCGAACCGAGAACGGCGAGGGTACCGGCGAGCAGTACCGGGCCGGTCAGGGTCACCGCCTTCGCCGCCAGCAGCAGCGCCCGCCGGGGTACCGCCGCCAGCGTGGTACGGATCATCCCGGTGCTGTACTCGCTGCCGACCGTGAGTACCGCCAGTACGGCGACGACCGCCTGGCCCAGCTGTACGCCGGTGAGGCTGAGCTTCGTGGTGTCCACCGCGCACCCGGCCGCCGGGCAGCGCACCGCAGCATCCGCAGCAGCGCTCAGCGCCACGGTCGCGACGACGGCCGCCAGTAGTAGCCAGCCGGGGCCGGCGACGGTACGCAGCTTGGTCCACTCCGCGTGCAGAGCGGGCTTCATACGTCCCGCCGGCGCAGCAGGTACGAGGCGAGCCCGAGCGCGACGACGGCGTACCCGCACAGCACGGCGAAGCCGGCCCAGGGTGCCAGCGGGTAGAACCCGAACACGGGCGTGTACGCCTGGCTGACCTGGTGGTACTCCGGCATGCTCTGCTGGATCGCGAAGCCGGCGGCCGGGGTGACCCGCAGCAGCCACTCGGCCGGCCCGGCCGGCAGTACCCCGGCGGTGGCCAGGATGTAGGGCAGCACGATGAGCACCACCACCGTGGCCACCGCCGCCACGCTGCGCCGCAGGATGGTACCGACCGCGAGGGCGAGCACCGATCCGACAGCCAGCAGCGCGGCCGTCCCGGCGACCACCCGCACCTGTGTCGACCAGCCGATCGGGTAGATGAAGTTTCCGTTGCCGCGCAACAGGTGCACGGTGAGGGGCACGGTAATCGCGGCGGCCAGCAGACTGACCAGGAAGGTGACCGTACCGAGCACGACCGCCTTCGCCGCCAGTACCCGACCGCGACGCGGGCTGGCCGCCAGCGTGGTCCGGATCAGGCCGCGACGGTACTCCGTGGTGATGAACAGGGCGCCCAGTACCACCAGCACGATCAGCGCTCCGAAGCCGCCGGCCAGGGTCTGCTCGATCGGGGTGCCGACGCCGGAGACATCCGGAACGATGTCGCCGGCCCCGGTGACAGTGAGCGTGGTGCCCGACTGGTGCAGCGCACCCAGCCCGTCCGCCGGGCCTTCCGGGTCGTTCGGGTCGGGCGTCTTCACCTGCTCGGCGCTCCAGTCGCCGCCGGCCCAGTTGCCCTGCCGTTCGAGGTTGTCGAAGACGGCGGTCGCCACGGCCGGCCCACCGGTGACCGAGCCACCGCCGCCGAGGTGCTGGGTGGTGACCGAGCGGGGTGGCGACGCGGCGAACAGACCGGCCTGCGTGACCCGGGGCAGGGCGACCCGCACGGTACCCACGGTGGTCCACGTGCTGCCGTCGGTCGAGGCGTACCCGGTGACCGTGTCGCCGGCACGGGTCAGCCGTAGCCAGCGCGGTGAGTCGGGGGTGACGGTACCGGCCGGCCCGGCGATGTCCCCGGTGTAGTTGTGCTGCATCCGTACCCCGTGCGCGCCGGTGAGCATGATGGCCGCGTACGCCGAGCCCTGCTTCGTACCGTCCTTCATGATCAGTCCGGCCTTCGCCCAGGGCTGCAGCACATCGTCGCCGCTGGGGCCATTGGGCTGTGACACGGCGCCGCCGGTCAGTGAAGTGATCCGGGCGGTGATGCTGCCGTCCCCGTCCAGTGCCTGGTGGACGAAGTAGAACTCGTCGGTGACCGCCTCCCCGCCCGGCCCGAGCGGCACGTACGGGTGGCCGACGGTGTCCGGTTGACCCGGCCCGTTGCTGTAGCTGCTGTGGCTGTTGACACCGGTCAGTACCCCGAGCGCCACCATGATGAGGACGGCCAGCACGGTACCGATGAGCCAGCCGCGTACCGTCCGGAACTTGGTCCACTCCGCCCGCAGCAGGTTGCCGAAGCCGTCCCGCCGGGCGGGCGCGGTCGACTGGTAGGGGGCAGTCGTCGTGTCGATCATCGGGTCGCCTCCGAGTTGTCGTCGATGTCGTCGATGTCGGCCTTGGCGGCGGCGGGGGCGGCGGGGGCGGGGGCAGGGGCGCGGAACTCGACCGCGTCCCGGGTCAGCTCCATGTACGCCGCCTCCAGCGTGGCCCGGTGTGCGGTCACTTCGGCGAAGGGCACCGAGGCGCCGGCCAGCAGCGCCACGATCCGCTCCGGTGGCAGCCCGGCGACGGTGACCGTGTCCCGGTCGGTGGCGGTGACCGTGGCCCCCGCGCCGGCCAGTACCGTCATCGCCTCGGTCCGGGCACTGGTCCGCAGGCTCACCCGGTCACCCGAGGCCGCCGCGATCAGGTCGGCCACGCTGGTGTCGGCGACCACCTTGCCGCGGCCCACCACCACCAGATGGCCGGCGGTGTCCTCCAGTTCGCTCATCAGGTGGCTGGAGACCAGGATCGCCCGGCCCTGTGCGGCCAGCCCGCCGAGGAAGCCGCGCATCCACACGATGCCCTCCGGATCCAGCCCGTTGAACGGCTCGTCGAGCATCAGTACCGGCGGGTCGCCGAGCAGCGCCGCGGCGATCCCCAGCCGCTGCCGCATACCGAGGGAGTACCCGCCGGCCCGGCGCCGGGCAGCGCTTGCCATCCCGGTCTCGGCCAGCACGGCATCAACCCGCTTGCCGCTCAGGCCCTGCGAGTGTGCCAGCCACAGCAGGTGGTTGCGCCCGCTGCGGGCCGGGTGCAGGGCGGCGGCGTCCAGCAGCGCGCCGACGTGCCGGAGGGGCTGGCGCAGCCGCTGGTAGGGCTGCCCGCTGATCAGCGCACTGCCCTGGTCGGCGCTGTCCAGGCCGAGGATGACCCGCATGGTGGTGGACTTGCCGGCGCCGTTCGGGCCGACGAAGCCGGTGACCTGGCCCGGCCGTACCGTGAACGACATCCCGTCCAGAGCCATGGTCGACCCGAACCGCTTGCGCAAGCCGGCGACCTCGATAGTTGCGTGCATGCCAGGAACCGTAGGCAACAGCACCCGGCCGGGTCGTCACTTCGGGGAGCCATCTTCGCCCTCCCCCACGCGAGCGACACCGGTTCCGGCGCATCCCCCGTACGGGGGATCTCGGCGTCCCTGGCGGCAGGGACGCCGACCGGCGCCAGCTGCGGCGACAATGACTTCCATGGGTACAGCCGGGGCGGTCGACACGGGTACGGGCGGCTGGGTGCACCGGATCGCCACCGCACCGGCCGCGCTGCCGGTCGCCGGTACCCTGCTCGGGCTGGCCGCCGTTGTCGAGGCGGTCGGCCAGCAGCTCGGCCCCGACCAGCGCGGCCGGTACCTGCTCCTGGTCGGCCTGCTCGCGCTGGCCACCACGGTGCCGGTGCTGCTGCGCCCGCCCGCGCTCGCCGTCGCGGCCGTGTCGGCGGCGGCGGTGCTGTCCCTGGTCGCGACGGAGACGCTCACCGTGGCGGGGGTCGCCGCGCAGGTACTCGCCGCGTACCGGCTCGGGCGCGACGGCCGGCCCGGGCCCGCGGTACTCCCCGGTGCGCTGTTCCTCGTCCTCACGCTCGCCAACCCGGACGACACGTACGCCCGGGTGCTCGCCGCGCTGCTCGCCTTCGCGGTACCGGCAGCCGCGGCGCTCGGCAGTGGCCGGCGGGTACACCGGGAGGACGCGGAGAACCGGGCCGTCCGGCACGCCATCGCCGGTACCGTGCTGGAGCACACGGCCAGCCGGGAGCGCGCCCGCATCGCCCGGGAGCTGCACGACGTGGTGGCCCACCACATCTCGATGATCGCCGTACAGGCGGAGACCGCCCGGCTGACCACTCCCGGCATGCCGCCGGCCGGGGCGCAGCGGCTGCTGGCGATCGGCGACACGGCACGCGGCGCGCTCACCGAGATGCGCCGGCTGCTCGGCGTACTGCGCGAGGACGCCCGCACCGACGTCGCCGACCTGCGGCCCGAACTGCGCCTACCAACGACTGTGCGGCCCCAGCCCGACTTGCGGCCACAGCCCGGCCTGCGGCAGCTCAACGAGCTGCTCGACGAGGCGCGCGAGGCGACCGGCGCGGGTACTCGGCTGATCCTGCGCGGGCCGCCGGTCGGCCTCGACCCGGGCGTCGAGCTGGCCGCGTACCGGATCGTGCAGGAGGCGCTCACCAACTCCCGCCGGCACGCACCGGGCGCCGCGGTCGACGTCGAGCTGCACTACACGCCGGGTGCGCTGCGGCTACTCATCCGGGACAACGGACCCGGACCAGCAGCGTCCCAGTCGGCGGTGTCCCAGTCGGAAGCGTCCCGGCCGGCAGTGTCCCGGCCGGCGCCGTCCCCGTCGGCGGTGTCCCGGTCGGCAGAATCCGAGTGGGCGGTGTCCCAGTCGGCTGCGTCCCAGTCGGCTGCGTCCCAGTCGCCAGCGTCCCGGTCGGCCGCGTCCCGGTTGGCGGTGTCCGGCGCAGCGGCGTCCGGCTCGGCCACGGATGGAGTGGCTGCCGGGCATGGGCTGCTCGGCATGCGGGAGCGGGCCGCCGCGGTCGGTGGCGAGCTGCGTACCGGCCCGGGCCTGGCGGGCGGCTTTGTGGTCGAGGCGACGCTGCCCACCGACGCCGGGGACGTCCGGTGACGATTCCCGCCGCGCCGGCCGGCCCGCCGGCCATCCGGCTGGTCGTCGCCGACGACCACGAGGTGGTACGCAACGGCTTCGCCGCGCTGCTGGACACCCAGCCCGACTTCACCGTGGTGGGTACCGCCGCCGACGGCGCCGAGGCGCTCCGGGTCTGCCGGGCACAGATCCCCGACCTGGTACTCATGGACATCCGGATGCCCGGCATGGACGGCATCGAGGCCACCCGCCAGCTGACCCGCACGGCTGGCGGCAGCGGGCCACGGGTACTCATCCTGACCACCTTCGACCTCGACGAGTACGTCTACGACGCGATCCGCGCCGGCGCCAGCGGCTTCCTACTCAAGGACGTGACCGCCGAGCGCCTCTTCGACGCGGTACGCATCGTGGCCGCCGGGGAGGCGCTGCTCGCCCCGACCGTGACCCGTCGACTGATCGGCGAGTTCGCCAGCCTGCACCGCCCGGACACGCCGCCGGCCCGGGCACTCGCCGCGCTGACTCCCCGGGAGACCCAGGTACTCCGGCTGGTCGCCGAGGGGCTGTCCAACCCGGAGATCGCCGCCCGGCTGACGGTCACCGAGGAGACGGTCAAGACGCACGTGAGCCGGATGCTCACCAAACTGGGGCTGCGCGACCGTACCCAGGCCGTGGTCGCCGCGTACGAGACCGGCCTGGTGGTACCCCGTTCCCACGAGCAGCCGTAGATTGGCCGATTGCGGCTGCCTGCAATTGTCTTGCTGTCGTTCGTAAATTCTTTGCATAGTGTCGGACACATTTCCTACGATGCCGGTGTGCAAGATGATCTCTCCACACCCCCCGGACCCACGGCCCCTCCAGAACCGGCGGCCTCTTCTGAACCCGCGGCCGACATACTCGTCCAGGCCGCGGGGCTGGTGAAGACGTTTCCGCCACGGGACAAGCACGGCAGCCCGTTCACCGCGGTCGACGGCGTCGACTTCGCGGTCAGCCGGGGCGAGTCCTTCGGGGTACTCGGCCCCAACGGCGCGGGCAAGTCCTCGACGATGCGCATGATCGCCTGCGTCTCCCCGGTCACCGGCGGCACGCTGCGGGTACTCGGCCAGGACCCGGCCACCCACGGGCGCGCGATTCGTGGGCGGATCGGGGTGGTACCCCAGGACGATGCGCTCGACCAGGAGCTGACCGTCCGGGAGAACATCCTGATCTACGGCCGCTACTTCGGCCTCCCCAAGCCGCTGATCGCCGCGCGCAGCGCCGAGCTGCTCGACTTCGCCCAGCTGACCGAGAAGGCCGACGCCAAGGTCGAGCACCTCTCCGGGGGCATGCGCCGCCGGCTGACCATCGCCCGGTCGCTGATCAACGAGCCGGAGATCCTGCTGCTCGACGAGCCGACCACCGGGCTGGATCCGCAGGCCCGGCACGTGCTGTGGGACCGGCTGTTCCGGCTCAAGCAGCAGGGCGTCACGCTGATCCTCACCACCCACTACATGGACGAGGCGGAGCAGCTCTGCGACCGGCTCGTGGTGATGGACGGCGGCAAGATCGTCGCGGAGGGTTCACCGCGCGAGCTGATCGAGCGGTACGCCACCCGGGAGGTACTCGAGCTGCGGTTCGCGATCGGGGAACAGAGCGTGGCGGCCGACAAGATCCGCGAGTCGAGCAGCTCCGACCGGCTCGAGCCACTCCCCGACCGGCTGCTCTGGTACGCCGACGACGGCGAGGCGGCACTGGCCCGGGTGCACGCGCTCGGCCTCGCCCCGATCACCGCGCTGGTCCGCCGAGCCAGCCTGGAGGACGTGTTCCTGGCGCTCACCGGCCGATCGCTGGTGGACTGATGGCGCCCACGACAGCCCAGAGCACCACCCCGGTGTCCACGGAGCCGGGAACCGGAGCGCTCTCGTTGACCATGGCGCGCCGCGCGTTCAGCTACTGGATGCTGCGCTACAAACGCACCTGGCGCGGCACGATCGTGATCAGCGTGGCCAACCCGCTGCTGTTCCTGATCGCCATCGGCGTCGGGCTGGGTACCATCATCAAACCGTCCAGCACTCCTGGCGGCGTACCCTATCTGGCGTTCTTCGCCCCCGGGATGCTCGCCGCGGCGGCCATGCAGAACGGCGTGATCGAGTCGGCGTTCCCGGTCAGTCGGGCCAAGACCGCGCGCGGCGCGTACCCCGTCGCCTCGACCACCCCGCTGGAGCCGACCGACATCCTGGTCGGCCACCTGCTCTTCATGGGCCTGCGGATCGCGATGAGCGCGGTCGCGTTCGTGCTCGTGATGGTCGCCTTCGGCGCCGCCCGCTCGCCCCTGGTCATTCTCACCCCGCTGGCCGCGCTCCTCACCGGCCTGGCCTTCGCCGCGCCGGTGGCCGCGTGGGCGGTCACCCTGCCCAACACCCGGCTGGTCGGGCTGGCGTTCAAGTGGGTGGTGATGCCGCTGTACCTGTTCTCCGGAACCTTCTTCGCCATCTCCCAGATGCCGGTATGGATCCGTTGGCTGGCCTACCTCAGCCCGCTGTGGCACGGGGTCGACCTGTGCCGCACGTTGAGTCTCGGCACCGCGACCTGGGGGCGGAGCGCGCTGCACATCGCGTACCTGCTCGCCCTCATCGTGTTCGGGGTCGTCGCCGCCCGCCGCACGTACCAACGCCACCTGCACATCTGACGCTGCACCTCACCACGACCGACCCGAAGGGCTGCTGTGAACGCCTACCTGTTGGTACTGCGCCACTTCTGGGTGCTGCGGAAGAACCGGCCATGGAGCCTGCTGGTCAACGGCATCTTCGAGCCGTTCCTCTACCTGATCTCCATCGGCGTCGGCATCGGGCAGCTGGTCGGCAGCTTCACCGACCACGGCGCCCAGGTCACCCGGTACGCCGCGTTCGTCGCCCCGGCACTGCTGGCCACCTCGGCGATGAACAGCGCGATCAACGAGACGACCAGCGAGGTGTGGTTCCGGCTGCGCTTCGAGAAGGTGTACGACGCGATCATCACCACCCCGATGACCGCGACGGACATCGCGCTCGGTGAGATCGCCTCGGCACTGCTCCGCGGTGCGCTGGCGGCCACCTGCTTCCTCGGCGTGATCACCGCGCTCGGGCTGGTACACACCTGGTGGGCGCTGCTGGCGATCCCGGGTGCGCTGCTGGTGGCGTTCGCCTTCGCGGCCGCCGGGCTGGCCGTCGCCACCATGCTCAAAGACTTCCACCACCACCAGTACCTGCAGCTGTTCATGCTGCCGATGTTCCTGTTCGCGACCACCTTCTACCCGCTGTCGGTGTACCCCCTCCCGCTCCAGTGGCTGGTCGCCTGCCTGCCGCTCTACCACGCCACCGAGCTGCTCCGGGCGCTGTGCCTGGGTACCTTCGGCCCGCACCTGCTGATCTCCATCGGGTACCTCGCCGCACTCGGCTTCGCCGGCGTCTGGCTGGCCAACCGCCGGCTGAGCCGGATGCTGGTGCACTGATCCGTTCCCTCCGACATCCGCTGGCCGCGGAAGCGGGGTGGTGACCGTCGGAGGGGTGTCGTACGGTCGACCCGATCGGGCGGCTCGCAATGACGGGGGTTCCAGGCATGGGCACGGACACGGACATCATCGCTGGCGGCGAACCGACCGGCGCGGAGCCAGCCGGCGGTACGGCCACCGGCGGCGTGCTGGACGCGCTGGCCGACGAGATGCTGGAGGCGATCCTGGACGCGCTTCCGCAGGTCGCCACGCTGCTCGGCTTCACCGGCCCGCGCGACCGGCTGCTGCCCGACTACCGCTTCGAAGCCGAACAGGCGGTCCAGCAACGCTTCGCCGACATCGCCGCCCGGGCAGCGGCGTTCGACCCGGCGCAGCTCTCCCCGGCCGACCGGGCCACCCGCGCGGTGATCCTGCAGCAGGCCGAGGACGTCGCCACCCGGACCGAGTCCCGGCTGGTCGAGTTCACCATCTGCGACACGTTCAGCTCCGCCGCCGGCGACCTGCTCTTCAGCCTGCCGATGATCACGCTCGGCAGCGCTGAGCAGGCCGAGGCCTACCTCGACCGGCTGGCCGCCGTACCAGCGGCGCTGGACACGCTGGCGCAGCGGCACCGGGCGGCCGTGGCCGACGGGCTGCTGCCGGTACGCGACCTGGTCGAAGCGGCTGCCGCGCATGTCGACCGGTACCTGGCCAACGAGGTCGACCCGCTGACCCGACCCACGCCCGGCCCCGACTCAGGCGTGGACGTCGACTCCTACGCAGAGCGCCGGGCGCGGATCCTGGCGGAGTCGGTACGCCCGGCGTTCGCCGCGTACCGGGACGTACTGCTCACCGAGATCGCCCCGCACAGCCGCGACATCGACCACCCCGGCCTGTGCCACCTCCCCGGCGGCACGGAGATCTACAACCGGCTGATCGCCCTGCACACCACCACCGACCGGAACGCCGACGAGCTGCACCAGACCGGCCTCGACGTGATCGAGAAGCTGGCCGGCGAGTACCGGGAGATCGCCGGCCGCGCCTTCGGCCTCACCGAACTGCCGGAGATCTTCGAACGGCTGCGTACCGATCCGGCGCTGCGCTGGCGGGACGGCGACGAACTGCTCGACGCGGCCCGCGCGGCCATCACCCGGGCCGAGGCTGTCGCGCCCGACTGGTTCGGTGTGCTGCCCGAGCAGCGCTGCGAGGTGCAGGCCGTACCGGCGGACGAGGCGCCGGGCGCTGCCGGGGCGTACTACCTGCCGGCCGCCCTGGACGGCAGCCGGCCGGGCATCTACTTCGCCAACACCTCGGATGCCCAGGACCGGGACAAGGCGCCGTGCGAGTCGATCGCCTTCCACGAAGCGGTACCCGGGCACCACTTCCAGATCTCGGTGGCGCAGGGCCTCACCGGGCTGCCGATGCTGCGCCGGCTGGTCCCGTTCACCGCCTACGGCGAGGGCTGGGGCCTCTACGCCGAGCGGCTCGCCGTGGAGATGGGGCTCTACTCCGACGACATCGCGCTGCTGGGCATGCTGAGCGCCGACTCGCTGCGGGCCGCCCGGCTGGTCGTGGACACCGGCATGCACGCCAAGGGCTGGAGCCGGGAGCAGGCGGTGCGCTACATGCAGGAGCACACGCCGGTGATGCAGGTGGAGATCGAGAGCGAGATCGACCGGTACATCGCCGACCCGGGACAGGCGCTGGCGTACATGGTCGGGCGGCTGGAGATCCTGCGGATCCGGGCGGACGCCCAGCAGCGACTGGGGGCAGACTTCGACATCCGCGCCTTCCACGACACGGTGCTGAGCGGCGGCTCGCTGCCGCTGAGCACCCTCGAGGAGAACGTGACCGGCTGGGCCGACACCGTCGCCGCGCAGTCCGGCGCGCGGCCAACGAGCTAACCGCCGACACCGTCGCCGCGCAGTCCGGCCCGCCGCCCACGAGCTGACCGCCGGCGCCGGGTCAGCGCAGGGCTGACGCCGGGCGTACCTCCCAGGTTGTCCACAGTGGACGGTAGCCGCACCGGTGCCAGAACGGGCCGGACAGCGGGTTGATGGTGCTGTGGTGCAGCAGGGTCACCGCGATCCCGGCCTCGTCGAGCCGCTGGTGGGCGTGCGCGACCAGCCGAGCGCCGACGCCACCGCCCCGGAAAGCCGCCGCCACCACCATGTTGGCCAGGTACGCCACCGGGGCGGCACGAGTCGTCACGGCCACCCAGCCGGCCCGCTCGGGTGGCTGCAGGTCCAGCAGGCCAGCGGGTACGCCGTCCACCTCAGCCAGCCAGCTCCAGCCGTCCGCCCGCTCGACCGCCGCCACCGTCCCGGCACGGATCTCCCGCTCGGTGGAGGCGCGCGGAATGACGCCGCCGAACTGCTCGTCCCAGCGGATCTCCTCCAGGGACAGGGCGACGGCGGCGTCCACATCGGCCGGCTCGAGCGGCCGGATCCGCACCCGGTCGGCGGCGCGCGGTGCCGCATCGGACGGCTCCGCGCCTTGCGTGGCTGAATACGCCGGGTCTCGCGACTGATCCGCGGCGTGCGGGACGGGGCCTGGCCGGTGCGCGGGGCGGGCCGCCAATGCAACGGTCGGGGACAGGCCGCGGGCCAGGAACAGCCGGGCCATCGCGGTATCCCGGCTCGGCCAGGTCAGCCAGGCGCTGGAGTCCGGGTCGCCCGGTGTCGCGCGGGCCAGCACGCTGTCCCGCCACTGGAGCAGCAGCGCGTCCAGTGCGGCCACCGGATCCGCGCCACCGACCCTGGCGCCCAGCCGGTACTGGTCGGCGGTCTGGAACGCGTCGAACAGGCTCTCCAGGTCGGGGCGCAGGTGCAGCGCGGTACCCACCCCGCCCGGTACCACCAGCCGGACACCGTCCGGACCCGGTTCGGGCAGCCCGTACCCGGTGGGTAGCAGCGGATCCAGCCGGGCGTTGCGCTCGCCGTACTCGGCCAGGATCCGCTCCGCTGTCACCCGGTCAGGCCCCACGCAGAGCGGCCCCGAAGCGCTTCGCCGCGACGGCGACCGCCGCGTCCCGGGCAGCCACCGCCTCCTCACCGGTGAGGGTACGGTCGGGTGCGCGCAGGGTCAGCTTGTACGCCAACGATTTGCGCTCCGCGCCCAGCTGCTCGGAGGAGTACACGTCGAAGAGGCGTACCCGCTCCAGCAGCGGACCGGCCCCGTCGACCAGTGCCTGGCGTACCTCCCCGGCCGGCGTGTCCGCCGGGACGACGAGTGCCACGTCGATCAGCGCGGCCGGGTAGGTGGAGAAGTCCGGTGCCGGCGTGACACCGGCGAGCGGGAGCGCGTCCAGGTTGAGCTCCAGCGCACAGGTACGCCGGGGCAGCTCCAGCGCGGCGCAGACCGCCGGGTGCAGTTCGCCGGCGTACCCGACGACCTGCCCGTCCACGCTGAACCGGGCACAGCGCCCCGGGTGCCACGGGGCGCGTACCGCCCCGGCGATCTCCACCGTCGCACCTGACGCGGCAGCCACGATCCGCCCGGCCTCCACGGCATCGGCCCAGGACGCCGTGCGCCCGGCGCCCCACCAGCCGGCCGGCTCCACCTCGCCGGCGAGCACCACGGCCACGTGCCACGGCTGTACCGGGATGAGCGCCTGGGTGGCGGCCAGGTCGGCATCGGCCGGCCGGCCGAGTACCCCCATCACCGGTGCCGGCGTGCTGACCCCGGTCGGCTCGAAGACCAGCCCCAGCTCGTAGAGCGCCACGTCCCGCCGGCCCCGACCCAGGTTGCGCTTCAGCGTGCCGAGCAGCGGTGGCAGCAGGGTGGTACGCAGTAGCGGCTCTTCGTCCGACAGCGGGTTGGCGACCCGGACGGCGGCGCGGCGCTCGTCGTCGGCGTCCAGCCCGAGCGCGTCGAACACGCCGGGTGCGATGAACGGGTACGAGAGCACCTCGACGTACCCGGCCTCGGCGAGTGCTCGGCTGACGGTACGGCGCCGGCGCTGGCCGGGGGTGAGCCCGTTGCCGGGCGGGGCGACCGGCAGCACGCTGGGTATCTTGTCGTACCCGTCGAGCCGGATCACCTCCTCCACGAAGTCGGCCGGCTGCAACAGATCCGGCCGCCACGACGGCGGTGTCACGCGCAGTACCGGCCCCTCGGCAACCACCGCGCAGCCGACCTCGGTGAGCACTTCGGCGACCCGGGCGACCGGGTACTCCACGCCCGCCAGCCGCGACGGCAGGTCGGCCGGCACCTCCACCGGGGCGGGTGGCTGGACGTTGTCGATGTCGAGTACCCCGGGGTGCACCGTGCCGCCCGCGTACTCGGTCAGCAGCGTCACCGCGCGCTCCAGGGCCACCAGCGGCAACTGCGGGTCGACGCCACGCTCCCAGCGCTTGGCAGCCTCGGAGAGCAGCCGGTGCCGACGGGCGGTCCGGGAGACCATCACCGGATCCCAGTGCGCCGCCTCGAAGAGCACGTTCACCGAGTCCGGCTGCATCTCGCTGTTCTCGCCGCCCATCACGGCCGCCAGCGACACCGGTACACCCTGCCCGCTGGCGGACGCGGGAGCGCCCTTGCCCTTGCCGGCGGACGGCGCCCGGCCCGAAGGCGAGGACCCAACAGACAGGCCGAGGTCACAGATGACCATGTCCTCCGGGTCGAGCGCCCGGTCAACACCGTCCAGTGTGGTCAGCCGCTCCCCCGGCAGCGCCCGGCGGACCAGCAGATCACCGGCGAGCCGGTCGGGGTCGAAGGCGTGCATCGGCTGGCCGAGTTCGAGCATTACGTAGTTGGTGATGTCGACGGCCAGGCTGATCGAGCGGATACCGGCGACGGTGAGCCGGTGCCGCAGCCAGTCGGGCGACGTCACGGTGGAGTCGATGCCGGTGACCAGGCGCGCGGCGAACCTGTCGCAGCCGACCGGGTCGGCGACGGTGACGCCGTACGGCGCCGGGCCGCTACCCGTCGGGACGGAGATCGCCAGCGCCGGGTCGCGGAACGGTACGCCGAGCGCGTGCGACAACTCCCGGGCCAGGCCGCGGACCGAGTGGCAGTACCCCCGGTCCGGGGTGATCTCCACCTCGACCACCACGTCGTCGAGGCCGACCAGCGGCCGCGCCTCGTCGCCCGGCTGGCCGGCGCCGGCGGGCAGCTCGATGATCCCGGCGTGCTCGTCGGAGATCCCCAATTCCCGGGCGGAGCAGATCATCCCGTCGGAGATGTGGTCGTAGGTCTTGCGCGCCGCGATGGTGAAACCACCCGGGAGTACCGCCCCGGGCAGCGCGACAACCACCAGCTGGCCGGCGTCCACATTGGGCGCACCGCAGATGATCCCGCGCGGCTCCGGCTCGCCCACATCCACCGTGCAGTACCGGATCGGCTTCTTGAACTGGGACAACACTTCCGCGGTCAGGACCCGGCCGACGACCAGCGGACCGACCACCGAGGCCCGCCGGTCGACGATCTCCTCGACCTCGATGCCCATGCTGACCAGCGCGCGCTCGAGCTCAGCCGGGTCGGTCGGGGCGTCGACGTACTCCCGCAGCCAGGAGACTGGTACCCGCACGCTACTCACCCATCCCGAAAGCCTCGGTGAAGCGCACGTCGCCCTCCACCATGTCGTGCATGTCGCTGACCCCGTTACGGAACATCAGGGTGCGTTCGATGCCCATCCCGAACGCGAAGCCGGAGTAGACGTCCGGGTCGATGCCGCAGGCGCGCAGTACCCGCGGGTTGACCATGCCGCAGCCACCCCACTCCACCCAGCGCGGACCGTCCCGGTGCGCGGCGAACCAGACGTCGAACTCGGCGGACGGCTCGGTGAACGGGAAGTAGTGCGGGCGCCAGCGGGTACGGGCGTCCGCGCCGAACATCGCCTTGGCGAAGTGGTCGAGCGTGCCGCGCAGGTGCGCCATGGTGATGCCCTTGTCCACCACGAGCCCCTCGACCTGGTGGAAGACCGGGGTGTGGGTGGCGTCCAGTTCGTCGGTGCGGTAGGTGCGGCCGGGTACCACCACGTAGATGGGTGGCTTGCGGGACAGCATGGTGCGCGCCTGTACCGGACTGGTGTGGGTACGCAGCACCAGGCCCGGGATGTCCACGAAGAAGGTGTCCATCAGCCCGCGGGCCGGGTGGTCGGGGTGGATGTTCAGGGCGTCGAAGTTGTACCACTCGGCCTCGACCTCGGGCCCCTCGGCGATCTCGTAGCCCATGCCGACGAACAGGTCGCCGATGCGCTCCATCAGCGTGGAGAGCGGGTGCCGGGCGCCGCGCGGGTGCCGGTCCCAGGGCAGCGTGACGTCCACTGCCTCCTCGGCGAGTACCCGCCGCGCCTGCTCGGCGGCGAGCTGTGTGGCCCGCTCGTCGAAGCGCAGCTGGATGGCCGCGCGGGCGGCGTTGACCCGCTGCCCCGCCTCGGACTTGGCGTGCGGTGGCAGCGCGCCGATCTCCCGCCGGGCCAGCGACACCGGCGACTTGTCGCCCAGGTGCGCGGGCTTGAGCGCGCCGAGCGCGTCCGGGTCGGTCGCGTCGGCGAACGCCTTCTCGGCGTCCGAGACGGCGCCGTCGAGCGCGCTCTGGTCGAGCAGCGCGACCTGCTTGGGATCGTAAGGGTCATTGCGGTACGACATGGGGCTCCCACCGGGCTGAAAGAACCTGGACAGTCTACGGAGGCGCGGTGCTACCGCTGCCCGCCGGTGTGGGAGTTTGGAGCGAGTCGGAGCTCAGGCGCCCGTCATCAGCCCGCGACCGGCGGGCTGGCTAAACAACTGGCTGGGGCGCACTGCTAAGACTCCTGGGTCTACGAGGGCCGGGCTCCGGTGTGCCGTAAGGCTCGTGCCGACGAGTATAGGCAGACCGCCGCGGCGGCCGCGAGATTTAGACTCTCCGCCCGCCCGTACAGGGGTACCCGGACCCGCGCGTCACAGGCGCCGGCGATCTCGTCGGGCAGCCCGTGCGCCTCCGACCCGAACAGCCACGCGGTGGGCTGCGCCAGCTCCCCCGAGTCGGCCAGCTCGTCGAGATCGGCCTCGCCGTACCCGTCGGCGGCGAGCACCCGCAGGCCGGCGCCTCGGAGCGCGGCGACCAGGGCCAATGGATCGGGAGTTCGAGCCACGTCGACATGGAACAGGCTGCCGGCGGAGGCGCGTACGCACTTGCCGTTGTACGGGTCGACGGCGTCACCGGCGAAGATCACCGTACCGGCGCCGGCGGCGTCGGCTGTTCGCAGCACGGTACCGGCGTTGCCCGGGTCGCGGATCTCCACCAGCCCGGCGACCAGCCGTGGCCGGCGGGCCAGTGCGAGGTCCAGTGCCGTGTCGAGGAACTCGCAGACGGCGACCAGGCCCTGCGGATTGACCGTCTCCGTCAGGGCGGCCAGCCCGTCCGGCGTCACCACGGAGACCACGGGTGAAAGGGCGGCCAGCTCGGCGTACCGGGAAAGGGCTTCCGGGGTGCCGAACAGCTCGATGATGCCCGCTGCCCCGCCACCCGCACCACCGACCGCCTCGCGGACCGCCTGTGGCCCCTCGACGAGGAACCGCCGGGCGACCTCGCGGTCCCGGCGGCGGCGCAGTTTCCCGGCAGCAACAACCCGGGGGGTCCGTCGTGTGAACGGAGCCACCCCGGGCTGATTGTTTTGGATCAAGTGGCTCAGGCGGCCTGTGCCGCCGCGCCGCCGGTACCCTCGGCCGCGACCGCGGCCCGGGCCAGCTCGACGATGGCCGTGAAGGCCGCCTCGTCGTGTACGGCCAGGTCGGCCAGGATCTTGCGGTCCACCTCGATGCCGGCGAGCCCGAGGCCCTGGATGAACCGGTTGTAGGTCATCCCGTTGGCCCGGGCACCCGCGTTGATGCGGGTGATCCAGAGCTGGCGGAAATCGCCCTTACGGTCCCGGCGGTCGCGGTAGGCGTACTGCATCGAGTGCAGCATCTGCTCCTTGGCCTTGCGGTACAGGCGCGAACGCTGACCGCGGTAGCCGCTGGCAGACTCCAGGACGGTACGGCGCTTCTTCTGGGCATTGACTGCCCGCTTGACGCGTGCCACGTCGGTAACTCCTCAATCGTCGGTGGCGCGCGGTCAGCGGCCGAGCATCCTCTTGACGCGCTTTGTGTCGACCTTGGCAATCTCGACAGTCCCGGACAGCGCACGGGTCTCGGTGGAGGACTTCTTCTCCAGCCTGTGACGGAGGCCGCACTGCTGGGAAAGGATCTTCCCGGTGCCTGTGATCTTGACCCGCTTGCCCATGCCCGTGTGGGGCTTCATCTTCGGCATCGTGTTGTTCTCTCTCTACTGGTCGCCAGCGACCGGCGCGTCCCCGGGGGGAGCCGGCTCGTCCGCCTCGACGGTCGTGTCGTCCCGCAGCTTGGTGGCAACGCCACCCGGCCCGGTACGCGCGGCTGCCTTGGTGGCGGGTCGCGGTGCGATCACCATGATCATGTTACGGCCGTCCTGCTTCGGTGCGGCCTCGACAAACCCCAGTTCAGCGACCTCTTCCTCGAGCTTGCGCAGGAGCCGGTAACCCAGCTCGGGGCGGCTCTGCTCGCGGCCGCGGAACATGATCGTCACCTTGACCTTGTCGCCCTGCTTCAGGAACCGTACGACGTGACCCTTCTTGGTCTCGTAGTCGTGCGAGTCGATCTTCGGCCGGAGCTTCATTTCCTTGATGACGGTCTGCTGCTGGTTACGCCGCGCCTCGCGAGCCTTGAGTGCGCTCTCGTACTTGAACTTGCCGAAGTCCATGAGCTTGCACACTGGCGGGCGCGCCATCGGCGCAACCTCGACCAGATCCAGATCGACATCGGCGGCCAGCTGCAGGGCGCGCTCCAGTGGGACGATGCCCACCTGTTCACCCTCGGGACCGACCAGCCGGACCTCTTTCGACCGGATCTGTTCGTTCACGCGTGGTTCGACGCTGATGGGGCCTCCTCGGTAAAGTGATCTTCGTCGCGACCAGCCCGGGAGCTACCCAAACAGAAGGCCCCGGCGCATGCCAGGGCCCGCTCGACCGGTCTGCGTTCATACGAACGCGCCGCACCGCGGATGGATTCCCATCCTGGGGCGGTTGACCGGAACCCGGTGGCCGTGTTGCGTTGCCACTCAGGTGGGAGCGGGAGCTCCGCTTGGATCACTGTGTTCCAACAAGCCGATGATCCGACAAGCAGGGCACAGTGGGTCGACCCGGCAACTCTACCACCCCGGCCGGTCACCCTGCGCGACCACCCCGGCCAGTGGGGCGGCGGACCGCTCAGCCGCTGTCGCGCGGGGCGGGGACGGCGCCGGCCTGGTGGGCGGCGAGCAGGGCGCGGAGGGTACGCACCGACTGGACGGCGTACATCTTGTCGGCCGCCTGGATTGCCATCACCGCCACCACGTCGTCGTCGTGCAGCTCGAGGCTGGCCCACGGGGCGCCTCGGTTGAAGGTGACCCCGCGGACCACTTCCCAGGGCAGGTCGTAGCCGCCGATCACGTTACGGATCTTGATGTGCCGGGCGTCGGCCTCCACCCGGGGACGGGTGAACAGCAGGATGCCCGCGCCGGCCAGCAGCCCCAACCCGATCATCGCGATCTGGTCGGAGGTGTGGAAGACCCCCTGGTCGCCCTCGGTACGCCCGTGCAGCGCGGTGGCCACCGAAGCGAAGATCACCACGACCAGGACGGCGAGTACCCACGCGACCTTGGTCGCCTTGCGGGGGCGCGCGAACAGTGTCTCGGGTACGGCGGCGCTCACCTGGACGAGTCTGCCACGTGCGCCCTCCACTGCTCGGTGAGGGTACGCACCCGACCCTCGATGAGCGGGCGCTTCTTGTCCGCCACCGACATGGCGGAGAGCCGGCCACCGCGACGGCCGCCGTGCGCCTCGTCGGCGTACACCATGACGGCCGGCGCGAGGATCTTGAACCGCGGGTCGTAGCGGGTGGTGACGCCGAGTACCTCGTCCCAGGGCACCCGGTGGGTGCGGGTCATCTCCCGGATGACCAGCTGCTCGGGTTCGCACTCGATGCCGACCCGGGCGCCGCGTACCGCCCAGGCGAGCAGGCCGAGGCCGATCAGCCCGGCCACGATGCGGACCACCAGGGAGTGCGCGAAGACCACGAACAGCGCCGCGATCACCGCCCCGCCCACCATGCCGGCAACGTTGTAGATCCGGTTGTGGATCGACCGGATCACCACCACGCCGTCTTTCCTGGTCAGCGGCGGTTTCGACGCGGACGTGCCGGACGGCTCGGTGGGGTCGATCGGGCCGGGAATGTCAGTCACGCGGGACATGCTAAAGCCGGCAGGCGTGGATGTCTGTTACCAGGATGGCCCGGGCACCGACCTCATACAGCTCATCCATGATCCGGTGTACCTCCGACCTCGCCACCATCGCCTGTACCGCCACCCAGCCCTCCCGGTGCAGCGGCGAGACGGTCGGCGACTCGATCCCCGGGGTCAGCTCGACGGCCGAGGTGAGCAGGTCGGCGCGCACGTCGTAGGCGAGCATCACGTACCGGCGGGCAACCAGTACCCCCTGCAGGCGGCGCAGCAACTGGTTGACCGGGGCGTCCGTGGGGCGCGGCTGCCCGTCCTGCGCACCGCGGCGGACCAGGATCGCCGAGGACTCCAGGATCGGCTTGCCGATGATCTCCAGGCCGGCCTGGCGGAGCGTGGCACCGGTCTCCACAACGTCGGCCACCACGTCGGCGACACCCAGTCGTACGGCGTTCTCCACCGCGCCGTCGAGGCGTACCACGGTGGCGCTGATCTCGTGCTCGGTCAGGTACCGGGCCACCACGCCCGGGTACGACGTGGCGATCCGCTTGCCGTCCAGCTGCGCGACGTCCCGCAGATCCTCGGGGCGGGCCGCGAACCGGAAGGTGGCCCCGGCGAAGCCCAGGTCGAGCAGCTCGAGCGCCTCACTGGCCGAGTCGAGCAGCAGGTCCCGGCCGGTGATGCCGAGGTCGAGGTCGCCGGAGCCGACGTAGGTGGCGATGTCGCGCGGGCGCAGGTAGAAGAACTCGACGTCGTTGCCGGTGTCCCGGCAGATCAGGTCGCGGTCGTTGACCCGCTGGGCGTAGCCCGCCTCGCGGAGCATCTGGGCGGCGGGGGCGGACAGGGTGCCCTTGTTGGGCACGGCGATACGCAGCATTTCTCGAATTCCTCACGGGCTGGGCGTGGACGACGACAGAGTGGGCGAACCGCCTCACAGATGTCGGTACACGTCCTCCAGCTTCAGATCGAGCGCGAGCATCAGCACCTGGGCCTGGTACAGCAGCTGGGAGATCTCCTCCGCGGCGCGCTCCGGCCCCTCGTGCTCGGCGGCCATCCACGACTCGGCGGCCTCTTCGACGACCTTCTTGCCGATCGAGTGCACCCCGCGGCGCAGCGCGGCCACCGTGCCGGAGTCCTCGGCACCGCGCTCGGCCTTCTCCCGCAGCTCGGCGTACAGCTCGTCGAACGTCTTCACGCCGGCCATTGTGGCAAACCCTCGCCGTGCACGCCGCGCCCGGCCGGTCGACCCGGCATATGGTGGGACGCCGGCCGACATTCGGGACCCGGCAATGTGGGTATAGAGGTTTGGTCGGAGCGCTTCGAGTTTCGGCGGAGGAGGCGGCATGCGCAGCATCGAGGAGTTCCTGGCCCGGTCGCAGGGGGCGAGCGCCGATGACCTTGCCGATCTGGTACGGGCGGCAGCGCCCCTGCTACGAGCGACCGACGCCGCCGTGTACCTGGTCGACTACTCGCGTACCCGGCTGATCCCCCTGCCCGGTACGACGGGGCCCAAGCACTCCGAACTGCGGGTGGACGCCACGGTCGGCGGCCGCTGCTACGCCACCGGACAGGTACAGCACAGCCCGAACGAGCACCGCTGCTGGATCCCGCTCTCCGACGGCGCCCGCCGGATCGGGGTACTCGGCGTCATCGGCGGCGCCCCCGACCCGGTCGCCGGGCAGCGGCTGGCCGACGTGGTGGCGCTGCTGATCACCAGCCGGCAGGGGTACGGCGACCTGATCGAGCGCACCAAGCGACGCCAGCCGATGGAGCTGGCCGCCGAGGTGGTTTGGAGCCTGCTGCCGCCGGTGACCGTACAGACGCCGGCGCTGACCGTCTCGGGCATCCTGGAGCCCTGTTACCAGGTGGGTGGCGACGCCTTCGACTACGCGGTGAACGACGGGCTGGCCCAGTGGGCGATCTTCGACGCGATGGGGCACGGGCTGCCGGCGAGCCTGCAGGCCACGGTGGCGGTCAACGGGTACCGCAACGCGCGGCGTACCGGCCTCGGGCTGCTGGACACCTACGAGACGGTGGACGCGGCGCTGCGGCGTACCCACCCGGATGCCTTCGTGACCGCCTTCCTCGCCGAGCTGGACACCCGTACCGGTGAACTGCGCTACCTCGCGGCCGGCCACCCGGCGCCGCTGCTGCTGCGCGACGGGAGCCTCGTCAGGACGTTGACCAGCCCGACCGCGATGCCGCTCGGCATCGCCGACAAGCCGGCCCGGGTGCTTTCCGAGGCGCTGCAGCCCGGCGACCGGATCCTCAGCTACACCGACGGTGTCGTCGAGGCGCGCGACTCCGACGGCTCGTTCTTCGGCCAGCCCAGGCTGGTCGACTTCGTCGGCCGGGCCCTGGTCGACGAGGTGTCGGTCGCCGAGACGCTGCGCAAACTGATCCACGCGATCCTGGCCCACCAGCACGACCGGCTGCAGGACGACGCGGGCGCGCTGCTGGTGCACTGGCACCCACCGCGCTGACCCGCGTTTGTCCAGTACGGACACAGGACGGCCAGCGGCGGGCGACATTGGCCGGTCGGGTTGTTGCCGGTACCGGGCCGGCGCGGCACGATGGGCGCATACCGGTCCCGCCCGTTCCCCGCTGACCCGACGTCCTCCACGACGCTGGCGAGGTGGAGCGGGATCGACCCCTCTGCGGGAAGGAACGCCCTTGCCCAACCCGTGGCTCGCCCTGGAGATCGGCGCGGATCCCGCCGAACGCATCCATACTTTGCGCCGCGCGCACGCCGAGTTCGTCGGCGCCGGACCGGACCCGATCGGGCTGGACACCCTCCGGCCGGTGGTCACCGAGTCCTGGGAACGCTCCGCCCGGGCCCGGGTCGACCCCGACGGGACCGCCCCGATCGACATCGCCGACGCCGAGCTGGAGGAGTACCGGCGCAGCCACCCGCTGGCGCTGGTCATGCCGCTGTTCCGGGAGCTGCTCGGCGGCATCGCGCAGGACGGCGAGCACCTGATGGCCGTCTGCGACCAGCACGGGCGGCTGCTGTGGGTGGAGGGGCACACCGAGATCCGTCGGCAGGCGGAGCGGATGAACTTCCTGGCCGGGGCGCAGTGGGATGAGGGGCACGCGGGTACCAACGCCCCCGGCACCGCGCTCGCCGTCGACCACGCGGTACAGATCTTCGCGGCCGAGCACTACAGCCGGAGCGTACAGCCGTGGACCTGCGCCGCCGCCCCGATCCACGATCCCCGCTCGGGTGCGCTGCTCGGCGCCATCGACATCACCGGCGGCGACCACCTGGCCAACCCGCACAGTCTGGCGCTCGTTCAGGCCACCGCACGAGCGGCGGAGGGCTTGCTCGCCACCGTACTGGCCGGCTGGGAGGTCGAGCCGGCAACCGGGGCGTCACTTGCCGGGCTGGGCCGCGACGAGGCGGTACTCACCGTCGCCGGCCGCCCGCTGGTGCTGTCCCGGCGGCACAGCGAGATCGTGATGATCCTGGCTGGACGGCCGGCCGGGCTCACCGGCGACCAGTTGGGGCTGGAGCTGCACGGAGACGAGCTGAACCCGGTGACGCTGCGGGCCGAGCTGTCCCGGCTGCGCCGGGTACTCGGGCCGGAGCTGCTGGACTCCCGGCCGTACCGGCTGCGCCTGCCGGTACGCACCGACGCCGGTACCGTGCGGCGGCTGCTGGACCAGGGCGCGGTACGGGAGGCGCTGGCCGCGTACCGGGGGCCGCTGCTCCCCCAGTCGGAGGCGCCCGCCATTGTCCGGCTGCGTCGACGGCTCGACAGTGACCTGCGCGCCAGCGTGCTGGCAAGTGCCGACGCGCTCCTGCTCGAGCAGTGGACAGCCAGCCCGTGGGGGGCCGAGGACCTGAACATGTGGGAGGCGCTGCTCCCGCTACTCTCCGCCAGTTCGCTGCGCAGAACCCTTGTCGTGCAACGGATCGGCGAGCTGACCATGGAGTACGCCAGCCCCCGACCGGTACCCCTGGGATCGCGGGCCAGGGCAGCGCGCGCAACGTCGGCGCAACGTCCGGCGCACTAGCGTGCCCAGCGGGCCAGCCAACGGCGGCCGGAGAACCACGGATGATGCTCGACCATTACCAGCAGACCAAGGACCACCTGGTCAGCTACTCGGCCCAGAAGCTGGACTTCTTCTGGGCCGGACAGATTCCCGGTCGGAGTAGTCCAGACCGGACACAGGCTCGGCTGTATCTCGGGCGGGGGGCTGCCCGACAGCCGACACAGGGCCCGGGCGGCGGCGATTGTTTGGGCGGCCGCCGCCCGGGTCTCCTGCTCTGCGGCATCCCCGTAAGGCCCCGAGGAGAGTCGCTGCCCACCGACGTCGAGCAACGGGCCCTGGGCCAGCCGGTCACCGGCTGACCGCGGGCTCCGCGGTGGCCGGCTACCTGACGGTGAACTGGTGATCGTCGAGCTGCTGGACGCTGCTGTCGTTGGCGGAGTACACGAAGCTTTCGATGGTGTACCGCCCCGGTGCCAGCGTGAACGAAACGGTCGCGGTGGCCCGGCTCGGTACGGCCGTGGAGCCGACGTGGATCTGCTGGGTCTTGACGACGTTCCCGCCCGCGTCCTTGATCTGCACCACCGCGGTCGCCTCGAAGGCTGACCCGTCGATGCGCGCCGTGAAGGTCTGTCCGACGGTGGCATTCTGCTGCGGGTCGATCACCTGGATCAGCGCCTGCACGTCCACCCAGTTGCCGCGGTGCAGGTCACCGGAGGCCGGTAGCAGGTTCCACAGCTTGGCGACCGGCTCCCCGTCGAGCAGCAGCTTCATCGTCGAGTCGGGTACCACCGCGGTCGCCGTCCAGATCAGCTGCTGCAGAGCGGCCGTCTCGGTCGGCGGATCGTCGCCGTTGACCGCCGCGCCGGACAGGTCCACGGTGATCGACTTGCCGGCGATGCTGACGTTGCGCACGGCGGCGCTCGCCGGCCAGCCGCTGTGGTAGTCGGGGTCGTAGGCGGTCCGACCGTCGAGCATCTCGGTGACCGCGGTACGTACCTTGTCGGCGTCGGTACCGGCCGACGAGGGCAGCGCGTGGAACTCCCGGTAGATGCGGTTGTTGTGGCCGATGTAGTAGACCGCCAGGCTGGCGCTCACGGTCGGCGCCGTCGCACTGGGCGTACCGGACGGGCCGGTCGACGCGCCGGGCGGGGCGGGAGTGGGGGCGACAGGCGGGGCGCACTGGCTGGTACCAGCGAAAACCGCGACCGTGACGGCGGCCGCAGCGGCAATTGTGGCCGTGCTCAGACCGAACATGGCTCCTCCTCGGAGTCCGGTGGGGAACGGTAACCACCGCCGCGCCCGGCGCCGGGCGATCTCCCGGCGGATCGCCGGTAGGGCGTCCGGGTCGACCTCCACGCGCTCAGCTCGGGCCTGCATCGCCTGCCGCAGCAACTCCTCGGTCATGACACGCGCTCCAGGCTCTGACGCAGGGCGGCAACGCCCCGCGCGGTGTGGCTCTTCACGGCACCCCGACTGACCCCCATCACCTCGGCGATCTCCGCCTCGGAGAGGTCGGCGTAGTAGCGCAGCACCAGCGCTTCGCGCTGCCGGCCGGGCAACTGGGCCAGGGCGGCGATCATCCGCTCCTGCTCCAGCACCCCCAACGCACCGGCTTCGGCGCTCGGCGCGTCCGGCAACGGTACGGCCCGGTCCAGGTAACGCTCCGCGACGCCGCGGCGGCGCAGCGCTGATCGGGCCGCGTTGACGACGCTGGTACGCAGGTACGCGAGTGCCTTGTCCGGCTCCCGCAGTCGCCGCCAGCTCTGGTGCAGCCGCACGTACGCGTCCTGCACCACCTCTTCGGCGGCGCCCTGGTCGGCCAGCAGCAGCACGGCCAGGCGTACCAGCGGACGGTAGTGCGCGCCGAACAGGTAGGTGACCGCCTCATCGGCGGTCCACCGGTGCTCCCGCGAATCCGTCACGGTGCCTCCGTCCCACGCCTGGGACATCAGTCTGGGTGTCACGCCGGGTTGACGCGCAACCCTCCGTTCCGGTTTACCTGGGGCACGTGTCAGCTTTGTGGCACGTGCGCCGTCGGCGCCGGCAGCACAGCGTACCGGCGCTCGGGGGCGGTACGGTGCGGGCCTCAGAACCGTTGTGCAGCAACGCTTCTACGGGTACCTTGCTCCCCCTCGGGCACCTCCGCAGGTGCTGGCGGGGCGCCTCACGAGAGCAGCTCATGCGCGCAACCCACGCGCTCCTACCGACAACGGCGAACGGCCCCGACAGAGCCTGATTGGACGCGATCTACGGGGTGACGAGTATGCGTTCGCCGGGTGCAGGAAGACATGCCCTGGCGTTGGCTTTCGAGTGGGTGAAGGCGCGCCGATTGCCGCACCGGCGGTCCTGGCGATTGCCGGTGCGGCAACGCCTCACTTGCGTGTGTGCAGTTCGCGTTCGGTCTGCTCGTACACCCGTTCCTGAGCGTCCTCGTCACGCGACTGCTTGGATGACTTCTTCAACTTCGCGGAGCTGTAGTAGCCCCCGGTCGCAGTCGCGAGCGCCGGATCGGCCATCAGCCGCACACAGCCGCGTGACCCCTTCTCCGGAGGCCCGACGAACGGATTGGTCAACGCCTCAATCAATTTGAACGGCCCTCCGGCCTTGCTGCCGAGAGTGGTTTTGACCGCGCCCGGGCTGACTGCGTTGAACGTCAGGCCCTCGCCCTTATGGCGGCGAGCTTGGGCGTAGGTGTACATCAGGGCCAGCAGTTTGGCGTCGGCGTAGGCCTGGATCTGCTTGTACTTACCCGGGCAGCTCCAGTCGGTGATCGGCTTGCCCCGCGACTCGACCAGAGCGGTCATGTTGACCACCCGCGAGGACGCGGCGAAATCATCAGCGCCCTCGCGGAGCAGGTCGAGCAGCCCGTCGGTCAGTGCCGCCAGCGCGACGTGATTGATGGCGATGGTCCGCTCGTACCCGTCGGGTGACAGCACCTTGCTGGAGAACGCCGCGCCCGCGTTGTTTACCAGCCCGTTGAGTCCCTTCGGCGCGGCCTCGTGCACAGTGTCGACCAGTTCCCGAACACCGGCTAATGAGCCGAGGTCTCCGGCTACAGCCAGATACTGGCCCTTGCCGTTGCCGTTGGCGACCAGCAGGTCGACAGCGTGTCGGGCCTGGTCGGCACCGCGGGCGTGCACCAGCACAGTCGCCCCACTGTTCCCAATGCCTTGGGCTGTCTCATGGCCGATACCGCCCTTGGCGCCGGTGACCAAGACGGTCTGACCGTCGAGCCTTCCGGCGAACCGGGCGTCGAACTTGCTCATACGTTTCTCCTGTCGGATAGGTCCTGCATGTCAGAGCACCACCTGCGACGCACGTCAGATCGCAGCTCGGCCTCCATCGACGGCAAGGGTGACGCCGTGGACGAAGCTGGCATCCTCACTGGCCAGAAAGACGATCGCCGCAGCCAGTTCCTCGGGCTCAGCTACGCAAAGGTCCCTTCGAGCTGTTCCTCGGTGGCCGCGTTGCTTGGTCCCATGTCGGCCACGCCGGCGTTGTTGACGAGGATGTCGACGTGGCCGTCGCTGGCTTCAGTGGCCCGTTCGACCAGGTCCCGAGCCGATGCCAGGTCCTTCAACGTGGTGAGCCGGAACGTCGCGCTGCCGCCGTTGCCTTCATTCTCGGCAACGACATCTTTGGCGCGCCGTTCGTCGCGTCCGACGGTTAGTACGTGAGCGCCCCGGTCGGCCAAGGCGATGGCCGTGGCCGTGCCGGTTCCGCTCGTCGAGCCCGTCATCAGAGCTGGCTTGCCGCTGAGGTCAGTCATGTGGACCGCTGTCTCTTCTTGCAGACTGGGTTGTGTGACTCACTCTTACACGAGCCGACTGGGCTGTCAAACTCAGAATTTGCTAGCATGGGCGGCATGGTCAACGACACGAGCGGCCGGCCGAGGCTCACCCTCAAAGGAGCACGCACCCGGGCGCGGATAGTGGAGAAGGCCGCCGCCATGATCCATGAGCGCGGGGTCGCGGCGACCACCTTGGAAGATGTCAAGGTGGCCGCGGAAGTCAGCGGCTCGCAGCTCTACCACTACTTCCCCGACAAGAATGACCTTGTGCAGGCGGTCATCGACTTCCAAGCCGACACCATCGTCAACAACAACCGGCACGCCCTCGGCAGCGCCAAGGGAGTCGAAGCTTGGCGGAACATGGTGATCACTGGGGTAAAGAGCACCCAGGGGAGAGGGGGCTGCGCACTTGGCTCACTCGGTGGCCAACTGGCCGAGAGCGACCCCGAGGCCCGAGCGCTCATCGCGGCTGGGTTCGATCAGTGGGCAGCCGCCATCGCCGATGGACTCAGAACTCTGCATGCCGACGGGAAACTCCCGGCCGACATCAACCCGGACGACCTCGCCACCACTCTGCTCGCCACGGTCCAAGGAGGGCTTCTACTCGCCCAGGTCCAACGGAGTACCCGTCCGTTCGAAACCGCGATCGACACCCTCCTCGCCCTTACCGTCGGCCGATGAGCGCTGACTGCCGCGGCTGCCCGGGCATCGTTCATGTCTCACAGTGTCAACGAATCTCACAGTGTCAACGAACTAACGACGCGCGACACTAGCTGCGAGTCAGTCGAACTGGGTACGCGTCAGCCGAGCTTCCTGCGAATCAGCCGCGACGGCGACGGCCGGCACTCGCCGAAATGTCAGACCCGGCCGGCAGGATCCCCGCATGACCGATCCCACCGGGAATCAGGCGACGCAGCGCCGTGCCGAGGGGAGCGATGCGACCCGGGGCCAAGTCGCCGATAGTCGTGCCAGCCGTACTCTGCCCGCCGGTGGCCACACCACCGAAGTGGTGGCGCGCGACGGGCGGCGACTCGGCGTGCACCTCCTGGCGGACGGCGGCCCCGACGCACGCACGGTGGTGCTCTGCCATCCGGCACCCGGCTCCGGCGCGTTCGACCCCGACCCGGAACAGACCTGGTCCCGGCGTGTCACCCTGCTCGCCGTCGACCGACCCGGCTACGGCGGCTCGGACCCACTGCCGCTAGAGAGCTGGGCCGATGTGGCCGGCGCCGCCCGCGACATCGCCGACGTACTTGCCGCCCGCGGTGTCGGCTCGGCCGGTGTCGGCTCGGCCGGTATCGGCTCGGGTGGGGGTCGCGGGCTGGTCGGCTGGGGGCCGGGTGGCGCTCGCCCTGGCGGCACTGCTGCCGGAGCTGGTCGACCGGGTCGTTGTCATCGCCACTCCGGCACCCGACGAGGAGGTGCCGTGGCTGCCGCCCGAGCAGCGGGCCGGCCTTGCGGCACTCCGGGACCTGCCGGCGCGGCGGGTCCACGCGGTACTGGCCGACCAGCTTGCCCGCGTGATCCCGGACGACCCGCTGGACGCGGTGACGCTGCTCGGCACCGATGGGGCAGACCAGGAGATCCTCGACCGGGCCGGCGTTCGCGGTCGGCTGGCCGCCATGATGGAGGTGGCCTTCACCCAGGGCGGTACGGGACTGGCCGCCGACATCGCCGGTTACTGCCTGCGCCCCTGGGGGTTCGAGCCGGCCGAGGTACGCGCCAAGACGCTGCTGCTCTACGGTGCGGCCGATCCGGTGGTACGCCCCAAGCACGGCCAGTGGTACCAGCGCAACCTGCCGGACGCCCGCTACGAGCAGGCGCCGGGGCTGGGGCACCTGCTCGTGGTACCCCTGTGGTCGCGGGCGCTGTCCCATCTCGCACCGCGCCACCGGCGCTGACCCGCACGGCTCCGCGCTGCCCTCGCACCACTCAGAACCGGACCGCCCAGAAACCGGACTGCTCAGAGGCGGACGGGCACGCTCGTCCCGGTGTCCCGGGACTGTTCGGCGGCGGCCAGTACAGCCACTACCTGGTGGCCGAAGTGCACGTCACAGCGGCGGTCGGTACCCCCGACCAGCGCGGTGATCGCGTTCTGGCACGCGGTCACCGAGTCCGCCTCCTGCGGGGGTACGGCCAACCAACCCGCCTCGCCGTAGAACACCGTCTCGTACCGCGCGGCTGACGGAGCGGCATCCAGGGTCAGCACCATCGTGCTGACCGCGCCGCCCTCGTGCGTCAGTACCACGTAGGAGGTGTCCCGCGGGCCGCCCACCGCGCTCACCCGCTCGACCGGGCCGAGCACCGGGATCAGCAGCGACAGCCCGTGCGGCCCGACATCCCACAGCCCGCCCATGGTGCGCCGCCACGGCGAGGCACCGAACTCGTTGCCCGGTACGAAGATCGAGGAGAACAGCGTGTGCCGGCCACCGTCCCAGCCGGACATGCCGGCCGCCCGGTCCAGGAACGCCTCGATCGCCGGGCAGAACCTGCGCGTGAAGAAGACGACCGAGCGCACCCCGGCCGCGTCCACCGCGTCCACCACCGCACTGCTGTCCTCGACGGTCAGCGCGATCGGCTTGTCCAGCAGCAGGTGCTTGCCGGCGGTGGCCGCCTGTACCGCCCGGCGGGCCTGTACGTCCGGGGGCAGCGCAATCGCCACCGCGTCCACGTCGGCGAGCAGGTCGGGTACCGACTCGTAGGCGCGTAGCCCGTGCTTGTCCGCCAACTCCCGGGCCTTGTCCGGGTTACGTCCCCACACGCCGACGAACTCCGCCTCGGGGTGCGCGGCGAGCGCTGGAGCCTGGGTGTGTACCGCCCACGGGCCGGTACCGAGCAGTCCGAATCGCACCTGCTCACTCTAGGGCTGCCCGGTCATCCGCCCGCTTCCCGCTCCGTCCAGTGGTCGACTTGACTTTCTACGCCGTAGACCTACTCTACATCGTAGACCTGTTCTACATCGTAGAGTCGGCGCCCGTGGCGCCGTAGAGGAGTCGTTGTGCTCACCATCGAACAGTTGACCAAGGCGTACGCCGGCCGCCCGGTGCTACGCGGCGTGGACCTGCACGTGGCGCCGGGCCAGATCGTGGGGCTGCTGGGCGGCAACGGCGCCGGCAAGACCACGCTGATCTCGATCGCCGCCGGGCTGCTGCGGGCGGACGGCGGGCGGGTCCGGCTGGCCGGCGTCGACGCCCTGCGCGATCCCCGCCGGGCCAGCCGGCACCTGGGACTGGCGCCCCAGCAGCTCGGCATCTACCCGACCCTCACCGTCGCCGGCAACCTCACCCTCTTCGCCCGGCTGGCCGGGGTACCGGCCCGACGGGTACGCACCCGGGTCGGCGAGGTGGCCGACCAGTTGGGCCTCACTCCGCAACTGCGCCAGCTGGCCAGCCGCCTCTCCGGTGGACAGCAGCGCCGGCTGCACACCGGGATGGCCGTACTGCACCGGCCGGACGTGCTGTTCCTGGACGAGCCGACGGTCGGTGCCGACGTGGCCGCCCGGACCGGCATCCTCGACGTGGTACGTGACCTGGCCGCCGGTGGCGCCGCCGTGGTCTACACCACGCACTACCTGACCGAACTGGAGCGGCTGCGGGCACACATCGCCGTACTGCACGGCGGGCGGATCGTGGTGGACGCGCCGCTCGACGACGTCGTCGCCCGGTACGCCACCGCGAGCGTCGCGCTGCGCTTCGCCGGTACCGCACCGGAGCTGGCCGGCTGGCGGGTGGATGGCGACTCGCTGCTCCCGATCGGCCCCACCGAAGATCCAGCGCGGACCGCCGCCACCGCACTGGCGACGCTCGGCCCGCGCGGTCGGGAGCTAACCGGCGTTGAGATCGTCCCGGCCAACCTCGAGTCCGCATACCTCGCCCTGACAGCCGACGCGTCCACCCAATCCCGGGAAGGGGAGCAGCATGCTCTCGTCGCGTAGCCTCACCATCGCCCGCACCGGTACCCGGCTGCTGCTCGCCGACCCGGCACCGATCATCGTCACCGTGCTGATGCCGTTGCTGCTGACCGCTTTCCTGATGCCGTCGGCCCGCGCGCAGTTACGGCTGTCCGGGTACCCCACGGCGAGCGGCGGCGCGCAGCTGGTACCGGGGATGGCGGTACTGTTCGCGTTCCTCGGTACCACCATGGTCGGCACGCTGTTCTTCCGCGAGCACGCCTGGGGTACCTGGGACCGGCTGCGGGCCAGCCCGGCGAGTACCGCCGACATCGTGCTCGGCAAGGTGGCCCCGCTGTATCTCGTGCAGCTGGTACAGCTGGTGGTGCTGTTCGGCGCCGGCCGGCTGCTGTTCGGGTACCGCCCCACCGGCTCGCTGCTCGCCCTGGCGGTGGTACTGGTCACCTTCGTCGCCGCGCTCTCCGCCTTCGGGGTACTCCTGGTGGCGCTGTTCGCGACCATGGACCAGGCGTTGGTCATCGGCAACCTGGGCGGCATGGTGATGGCGGGGCTCGGCGGCGCCCTCGCACCCGCCAGTACCCTGCCCGGCTGGGCGCAGGCGGTGGCGCACCTGACCCCGGCGTACTGGGCGCTGCGGGCGCTGCACGACGTCACCCTCGACGGCGCCGGAGTGCGGCAGGTGGCGGTACCCACGTTGATTCTGCTGGGTTTCGCGCTTGTCTTCGCCGCGGTCGCGGCGTGGCGGTTCCGGCCGGCGGCACCGAAGGTTGGTACCACATAGGCTGGCCGGCATGACCGGAGCGCGTCGCGGCGCGGGCGCCGGACGACCGGCCCGGCCGAGTCGTCCGGCGCTCAGCCGTGCCTACATCGTCTCCACCGCGCTGGCCCTGATCGACCGGGACGGGATCGCCGGACTGTCGATGCGCCGGCTCGGCGCCGAACTGGGCGTCGACCCGATGGCCGTGTACCACCACCTACCCAGCAAGGCCGCGCTCTTCGACGGCGTGGTGGAGGCGGTGTGGGCCGAGATCGGGCTGGACTCGCTCGACGCGACCGGTACCTGGCGGCAACAGACCGAGCGCTTCCTGCGCCGGATGCGCGCGGTACTGCGCAGCCACCCCAACGCGCTGCCGATCCTGTCCACCCGGCCGGCCACCGCCCCGTCCACCCTGCCGATTCTCGATCGGGCGCTGGGCCTGCTGGTCGCCGCCGGGCTGCGCGTCGGCGACGCCCTGGACATGACGAACTGCCTGGGTACCTTCACCATCGGCTTCACCATCGCCGAGGTCGGTGAACCGGTCGGCGGCGGGGAAACCCTCGATCCCGAACAGGCACTGGCCGGGCTGGATCCGCAGGCGGCACCGCACATCGCCAAGGCGCTGGCCGACGGGTACACCTTCCGGCCGGACGAGCAGTACGAGCTGGGGCTCGCGGCGATGCTGGATGGGTTCGAGCGCCGGTACGGCAGCTGACACCCGCCTGACAACGCGCCGGTTCAGGTCACGGGCCGGTGGTGTCGGCGGCGACGTACTTGCCGGACCAGGATTTCAGGTTCGGGAACTGTCCACTCTGGACGCTCTTGTCGGCACCCACCACGGTGACCCGGCCGGCGTACGTGGCGTGCACGTCGAGCGGGCGCGCCAGCACCAGCGAGGTACCCGCCGCGCCGGCCGTGGTACCGGTGAGCGCCCGCTGGCTGAGCCGGTAGGTCGGGGTACCGCCGCAGCAGGACTCCAGGGTGATCAGGCCGGTGGCGGTGAAGAACGCGGCGAGCACGCTGCCGCCAGACTGGACCGGGGCGACGGCGGGGCCAGTGACCGTGGTTGTGGCGCTCAGGTCGACGAGCAGCAGCCGGTGTGCCGAGGCGCTGGCCACCGGTACCGCCAGCAGCTTGCCGTCGGGCGACCAGCCGAGTGGCCCGGCGAGGTGGAAGCCCTGTGCCGCCAGCTGTGGATCGAGCTGCCAACTGTGCGTACCGCCGCCCGGTACGTCGTAGACGAGCATGGTGTCCGGCTTGCACGGGTCGGTACCGGTGATCACCGCCAGGTGGGTGTTGGTCGCGTCGGGGGTGGGCCACGCGCCGGTACCCGCGACTCCCGGACCGCCGCCCTCGCCGGCCTCGTAGGTGAACTCGGACCAGCAGCCGGTCGGTCCCCGGTCGTAGTAGACGGTGCTGCCGTTCGCGGTCACCGCGACGTGGCCGGGCGGCCCGCCGGTCGCCACGTCCGGTGCGATGCTGCGCCGGGTACTCCCGTCGGGCGCCAACTCCAGGATGTTGCCGGCCAGGTCGGCGGCGATCAT
The DNA here is from genome assembly GCA_963850915.1 of uncultured Actinomycetota bacterium. Taxonomy (GTDB): domain Bacteria; phylum Actinomycetota; class Actinomycetes; order Mycobacteriales; family Micromonosporaceae; genus CAVTWH01. Next base: position 588,339 of record CAWKND010000006.1, on the reverse strand, counting down.
GGCGTCCGTGCCGATCCGCAGACCGGTCGATGTCGGCGCGGCGGTGGTCGGCGCGGTCACCGGCGCCGACGAACCGCCGCTCGGACCGGCCGTGGCAGCACTCCGACACCCTGCCAGCAGGAGCAGCCCGGCGAGCATGATCGCGGCGGCGTGACGGGGCCGGCGCGGTGCCGACCCCGTCACGGTCCATGTCCGCCGCGGTGCCATCCCGTCGCGCGTTGCCTCTTGATGTGCCAGCACTTCGGCGGTCGTCACCTCGGCGGTCATTTGCGGCGTCCCTACTTGAAGGTACGGGCGTCGAAATCGAAGGTGATCGTGTCGCCGGCCGGCCCGGTAAGGCTCAGCACGTGCCCCGTGACCGAGGCGATGTGCAGCTCTCCGAGCTTGGCCGCGCCCGCGTAGCTGGTGTCACTGACGTGCCGGCCACACGCGTCGAACGCCTGCACGATCAGCAGGCCCTGGGAGTGGTCGCTGTCGACCGAGCCGGCGTAGACCGCGTAGTGACTCTGCCCGACCGTGGTCATCCAGACGCTGGTCACCTCGGCGACACCGACCGGCAGCATCGACTCCTGGGTGTCGGAAACCCCCTCCTCCCAGGTCACCGCCTCGCAGGGCGCGTTCAGAATCGCCTGAATCTGGGCGTCGTCCGGCTTCGTTCCCTTCGGTGCACCACTGACCTGGTTGGCGTTTGCCTTGTCCAGGTTGGCCAGTGCGGTGGCCTTGGCCGACTGGTCGGTCGCGGTACTGCCGGACGCCGAGGCCACGGCAATGACCGAGCCGAGAATCGTCGCGCCGATCACCGCCAGTACGCCCAGCTGGAGCCGCCCCGCCATGGCTCGCTTCCGCTGCATTCCTGCTCCTCTCCTGATGGATGTCACAGCTGGTCGGCTTCCCAGGTCCAGTCGATGGTCGCGGCCGGTGTCTGTTTGGTCGATGAACTCCGGGCCAGCTGGGTGACCAGCTGGTTGTAGCCGGCCGAGACGGTGTTGTTGGTACCGCCGCAGCTCTCGTGCTGGCAGGAGCGCCACTGGGTAGCGGAGCCGGCGTAGTACATCGGGGTACCGTGGCTGCCGACGAAGTACACCGACAGGCGGTACCACTGCTCGGCCTGTACCGAGTCGGTACGGTAGATCTGCGGCAGTGGATAGGCCGGTGCGGCACCCCAAGAGATGTAGTAGATGTCCTCCGGACCCCAACCCGGGTGGGTACTGGTACCGCACGAGGTGGAGGTGTCCGCCTTGCTGTACTCACAGCCGTCCGCCGAGCCGGTGTTGAGCAGGCGCCGCGTGTAGTTGCTCGTGTAGCCGGAGACCCAGCTGCGGATCGGAGCCGGGTCGCTCCAGCCCGGTTCGATGTCGTTACCGCCGGCCGCCAGTACCTGATTTCCGGCCGGGTTCGCCGACAGCCAGGAGCCGAAGCTGTTGACCATGCCGGCCCAGGCGCTGCCGGCGGCGCTAGTGATGGAGAGGCTGCTGTTGGTGGTGAGGGCCACCTCCGCGGTCGAGGTGAGGTCGGCGCCCGTGCACTGCCAGAAGCTGGTGGCATACGCCTCGGCGAGGCTCAGCACCACCGAGAGCTTCTGGTTGGTACCGCCGTACATCGAGGCTCCCCACGTGCCGCTGACCGTGAGCATGCCGCCGAACTCCAGCGAGACAATGGTGGATTGGGTACCCGCCCGCTGGAGGTCGAGGGTGCCCATCTGGCAGCCGAGAGTGTGCATATTCGTAATGCTGCTGGAAGTGATGTAGAGGCTGATTCCCTCGGGTGGCGCAGTTGCCGCATTCGCCGGCGACGCGGCCAGCACGAAACACGCCGAGACGGCGACGATCAGTGCGGTGAGTAGTGGGCCGAGGCGGGCCGCGCCCGCCGTAATTTTGCCAGATTGCATGCTTACCCCGTTCGACAAAGTCGCTGCACAGGTACGCACGCTCCGGGCGCCCGGAGGGTGCCATCTGACGCCGGCAGACCGCCCGATGTGATCGACATCGGTCGAGTCGAGGCGGACGTTAGCAGGGCGAAGAATCGGCCAATGCCCCGTTTCTCGGGGGCGCCGCATGATTGCCGGCAAGTTGCCGGGTAATAGCTAGCGGAATTGCCGAACGAATTGTGCGGGCTGGCCATTCAGCGCCCGCCTTGGTCAGTGCCCGCCTTGGTCAGTGCCCGCGTTGGCCAGTGCCCGTCTGTTGCGTCAGTGCCCGTCTTTGGTCAGTGCTCGTCGCGGGCGCGGAGCGCGGCCTGGGTACGGTCACTGACCTGGAGCTTGTCGAGGATCCGGGACACGTAGTTCTGCACCGTCTTGAGGCTCAGCCCCAGCTCGCGGGCGATCCGCGCGTTGTTGGCGCCGGTGGCGATCAGGGCGAGTACCTCGTGCTCCCGTTCGGTGAGCCCGTCCGGTCGCGGTACCCGGTCCCGGCCGGTGGTCAGCGCCAGTACCCGCGCGGCGATCCCGGCACCGAAGAGTGCCCCGCCGGCCACCGCGGTGCGTACCGCCGTGGCGATCTCCGCACCGGTCGCGCCTTTGAGCAGGTACCCGCGGGCCCCCGCGCGCAGCGCCGCGAGCACCGTCTCGTCGTCGTCGACCATCGTGACGACCAGCACGGCGAGGTCGGGGTGCAGCTCGATCAGGCGCCGGGTGGCCACCACGCCGGAGATTCCGGGCAGGTGCAGATCCATGATCACGACGTCCGGCCGCCACCCGGCGGCCAGCTCCACCGCCTCCTCCCCGGAGGCCGCCGCGCGTACCTCCGCGACGTCGGGCAGGGTGCCGAGCAGTCCGGTGAGCCCGTCCCGGAACACCGGGTGGTCGTCCACGACCAGGATCGAGATCACGCGGATACCTCGCTGGGCTGCGCTCCGTCGGGGTGCGGCGATCCGTCGGAGTGCGACGACCCATCGGGACGCGGTGGCACGGGCAGGGTGGCGATGATGGCGGTACCCCCGCTTCGCTCTATCCGCAGGGTGCCGCCGAGTTCCTCGGCGCGCTCCCGCATGGTCGCCATCCCGTGGCCCGCGCCGGTGGAGTGGCTGGCACCGTTGACTTTGCCGGTATCCGCGGCCGGGCCGTCGTCGGCGATCCGGGCGACCAGCGCCGCCCCGACCGGGGTCACGCTCACCGTGCAGTGACTGGCGCGGGCGTGCCGGACGGTGTTGGTCACCGCCTCCGTGATGATCCGGTAGAGGGCAACTTCAACCGCGGCGGGTACCGGCGGCAACGGCTCGGCGATGTCGATCCGGAACTCGGGTACCCGCCGATCCCCCGCGGTATCCGGCCCCGCGGAACCCAGGCGCTGCACCGCCTGCCGGATGGCCGGCCCGAGCCCCAGTTCGTCCAGCGCCGGTGGGCGCAGCCCCTCCACCAGCCGGCGCACGTCCAGCACCGTGTTCTGCAGGTCGGTACGCAGCCCGACCAGCCGGTCGGCGGCCGCATCCGGATCGGCGTGGACGAGCGCGTGCGCGGTGTCCGCCTTCAGCATCAGACCGGCGAGCGCCGGGCCCAGCCCGTCATGCAGGTCCCGGCGTAGCCGGCGGCGCTCCTCCTCGCGGGCGAGTACCAGGCGTTCCCGGGCGCGTACCAGGTCGGCGGTGAGTGCGTGCGCGTGCAGCAGCCCACCGAGCTGTGCGCCGAGGTCGTCGAGCAGGCGGTGGTCGGTCGGGCGCAACGGAGTACCCGGCTGGGCGTAGCAGAGTGCGCCGACCGGCCGGCCGTACGCCGTCAGCGGTACCGTCACGGGCTGCGCCGGAAGCTGGCCGGCCACCACGGTGCCGTGCGCGTCCAGCAGCGCCACCTCGGCGAAGCCCAGGCCGGTACGCAGCTCGGTGACCACCTCGCCGAGCAGCCGCTCCCCGTCGGCCGCCGCCTCCACCCGCTGCCCGAGCGCGGCGAGTACCCCGTACGGCTCCCGCCACCGCCCGTAGGTGAGCCGGTTCACCGCGCCCTGCAGCAGGTCGCGTACGGGTACGAAGGAGATCGCCACCACGCCTGCGGCCAGCCAGGGCAGCCGGCGGTCGCCCGGGTGTCCGACCAGTGAGCCGGCGCCGGCCACCACGAGCGCGTAGATCGCCACGATGGTGGCCGAGAGGGTGGCCCAGACCAGCGACCGGTTCGCCACGGTGGCCAGGTCGAACAGGCCGCCGGTGAGGATCGCGACGGCGACGGCGACCGGCAGCGGCAGTACCGACAGCGAGAAGTACCACTGCGGCGCCCCGGCTCCGAACGCGGTCGGGATCACCACCACGGGTACCACCGCGGCGGCGGCGAGTACCAGCAGCTGGCGGCGCAGCGGGGCCGGACCGCGCCGGTACCGGGTGATGAGTCCGGCCACCACGCCCGCCACGCAGGTCACCAGGAACAGCAGCGACAGGGCGGACAGCGCGTCGCCGAGCGTGCTCACCACGGTGGGTAGGCGCAGCGGGTTGTGCCAGCCCGCCGCGCGCAGCGTGTCGTCCTGCAGGTACCGGGAGAGCGCGGTACCCGTGAAGGTCAGTACCAGGTTGCCGGCGAGCGCGATGCCCAGCCAACGCCACCGCCGGCCGGGCAGGTGGCCGTCCGGGAACACCGCCGCCGGGACGAGCGCGACAGCCAGCCAGCCGACCGCGCGTAGCGGCTCGCCGATCAGCAACAGCACCGAGTTCCCGGTCGAGTCGGGTGCCCGCATGCCCAGGTCCCGGCAGGCCTCGCCGACCGCCCAGCAGCAGGCCGCACCGAGCAGCAGCCAGCTGAGCCGGTTGTCCGGTCGGGCCAGCGCGAGTACCCCGCCCACCACACCGAACGCGACGATCGCCAGCGCCAGTACCACCGCCGAGGCGAGTGGATCGCCGGTGTCCCACTGCGCCCAGGCCGCCGTCGCCGCCCCGGCGAGTACGGCGATGACCGCCGCGACAGTCATCGCGGCGGTCATCCGGCGGACCCGGACCGGCTTCGCGGTCGGGCTCGCCGCCTCGTTCGCGGGCGGTCCAGCGGCCTGGTTCACGGGCGTCATCGTGTCACCAACATGGTCACTGCGGAACCCGGGACGTGCAGGTCAGGCCGGTACACCGGCGGGTACCCGGGGGGTTGCGGCAGGGGCGGCAGGCGCCTTGCCGGAGCGGCGAACCATGGCGACGGCGAGTACCACGAACCAGGCCGCCCAGACCAGCGTCACCGTGTTCACCAGACTGCTGGTGGGTACCCCACCGGCGAGGCAGGCCAGGCCGGCGGGCAGGGACAGCCAGCCCAGCCACCGGGGCAGCGCCCGGCTGGTGAGGATCGCCGCTCCGGTGACCAGGATGAAGGCGCCCATCGCCGCGGTACCGAGGAAGTTGGCGAAGTTGTGGATGTCGTTGACGACCGAGACGGCGGCCAGGTCGGTACCCCGCCGGGCGTCGTAGGCCGCCGCGCTCTCCGGCAGGAAGGCGGCCGCGAGGGTCACCGTGACGTAGGTGAGTCCGGTGCTCAGCACCGCGCCGGAGAGCCAGCGGGAGGTCTCCGAGGCACCACGCTCAGCGGCACCACGCTCCGAATCACCGCGCAGCAGGCGGGCCAGCAGCGGCAGCAGGACCGCGAGGACCAGGTAGCCGAGGGTGGCCACGAACTCCCCCGCGTAGACCTTGCCGGCCGCGCCGGTGGTGAAGGCGGTGTGCACCGCGTCGGTACCCGCACCGAACGCCGGTACCTTCTGCAGCGCGAACCCCGCCAGGATCAGTACCACGAAACCGATGCTCAGCGCCGCACCGGTACGCCACAAGCTCTTCATGATCTTTGTCTCCCTGCCATCGGCTGATCTGTTGCCGACAGCGTCGGACCGGCGCATTCCCACCGGATAGAGCGCGCTTCCCAGCCCGGTCGGGAATTCCTCCGCGCGATTCCGCGGGTGAATGTCCGCGGGGTGAATGTCCGCCGCGCGGCGGTGGGACCTGGTTGGGCGGCAGCGTCCTTTTTGGAGGGTAGTCACGCGTTTAGCCGGTCGCCGTTACGATCTGCCGCTCCCGGAAGCGGTTGCGGACAGTAGCGTGACACTCTCCGAGGGTGCCGGAGCGGGTTGTGCCGGTGCTAGCTTGCTGAGGTGCCGACACCCCCGGTCGATGAATCCGGCATGAACGTCGCCCCACCCGGCCCCGCGCCGGAGGTCAACGACGACGTCATGGACTTGGAACGTGCCACCGCCCACGGTGGGCGGCACCGACTGCTGCGCAGTGGCTGGTTGGGCTACGCATTGCTGCTGCTCACGCCGCTGGCGCTGGCCCTGATCGTGGCCGCGATCAGTACCGTGCCGCCGCCGCACAACAACCGGAGGGGGCCTGCGGCAGCCGGTGGCGAGGCCGGCCGGGTACCGGTGACGCCGATACCCGCCCCGGCCGTACCGACCGCCGCCGCGACAGGTACGCCGCTGCCCACCGGCTCGCCAGCGGCCAACTCCACCCGCACTCCGGCTGGCCGCCCGCTGCCCCCGCCGCCGACCAGCGGCCCACCCGAGGCGCCCGACCTGGTTCCCACCGGCGGCCCGGGAGTGTTACAGATCGCCCGCGAGGCGGAGTCCGCGGAGCTGGGCAAGCAGCTGTCCAACGTGGCGATGGCCAGCGCCTCGGGTGGCGAGGTGGTCACCGGACTGGGCAAGAACAAGCCGCGCACGATGACCTTCCCGGAGATCACGGTCACCGTGGCCGGCACGTACGAGCTGCGGGTCTGGTACGCCGCTGCGGTCGCCGTGAACGTCCGGGTACGCACCTCGGCTGGTACCGATTCGCCGGTACTGTGCCCGGCCACCGGGGGTACCAGCGCGCTGCGCTCCTACGCGATCGCGGTGAAACTCGGCATCGGTACCAACACCATCATCTTGAACGCGACCACGAAGGACGTCCCGGTCGTCGACCGGATCACGGTCTCCCAGACGTAGCCGACGCCTCGCGCGCCGCCTCCTCGGCCTCGCTGGCCAGTGCGGTCGCCGCCACCTCCGCCACCTGAGCCTGCTCCTCAGTCCGGCGGGCTTTGGCTGCAGCCTGCTCGTAGGCCAGCCGGGCGGCGCGGGCCAGGGCCATCCGCTCGCGGCGCTCGCTCTCCCGGGTGGCCAGGGCCGGATCCAGCTCCTCCGGTCGGGACCAGACCCGGCGCAGCTCGTCGACGGTCAGCTCGCCCCGCCGGAACGCGGCAAACGCGGCCTGGGTGACCACCGGATCCACGGTCGGTCCGTCAGCCGCATCCGCACCCGGTACCGGCAGCTCGTCCACCGCCTCGAGCGTGCTCCACGCTTCGTCCCGGGCGGCCAGCGCCTGGACCGCCAGCTGGCGCAGCGCCTCCGCCACGGTACGCGCCTGCGCCGCCCGTTCCGCCGCCGAGACGGCGTACGCGCCCAGCCGCATCCGCTGGCTGAGCAGGGCCGATCCGCCACGGCTGCGCTGGCGCGGTAGCCGGACGACCGGGTCGCCCACCGGCTCCGGCGCAGCCACCGGCTCGGTCGGGCGGGCCTGCCACAACAGGCCAATGATCACGAGACCGACGAACATGGCGAGCGCCGCGATTCCCACCATCGCGATGGCAACCTGTAGAGCCGGTCTGTCCACGGCACGCCTCCCCAGGTCAGGCCCGTTGTACGGGCACCGTGTCCGGACCGATCCTACTTATTCACATCGATGCCTGCCAGACCGGGCACCCGGATTCAGTCAGGATGCGCCCGGGACGGCCGGTCGACGTAGTACACGACGGTACCGAATAGCCGGTCGTGCCAGGCCCGGCGCCGCCTGTCAGTTAGTACTCCGAGCAGGCCGATCGTCCACAACGGGGCGAACGTCAGGCCGACGGCGGCGCGCAGTGCGGCGCGTACCGGCGAGAGGCGTCGACCGGAGCGGCGCCGCACCCGTACCCCGAAAACCAGGCCGCCGACGGTCTCCCCGGTCAGCCACCAGAAAGTGGTGAAGTAGAGCCACGGCAGTGCCGCCGCCACCACCGCGCAGCTGGTGGTCAACCAGCCGGGGCTGCTGCCGAGGACGGCGCTCGCCGCCGACGGCGGCAGTCCACCGACGACCAGCACGGCACCGGTCAGCAGCACCACATCGACCGCGATCGCGGCTACCCGAGAGACCAGCCCCGCATTCTCCTCAGCCACGCACGGCGTCCCGCGGCGCCGGCTTACCCGCATCCACCGGCAGGTCGGGGTCGGTGAGTTCGTCGGTAACGGGCTGGTCGGGGTCGAGCTGCTGGCCAGGGCCGATGGGCCGGCCGGGGTCGAGCAGCGCGGTCGGGTCCGGCGCCCCGGTCAGATCCGGGGCGACCGGAGGGGTACGCGGTGGCCGGCGCAGCAGTCGCAGGAAGGCCGACTCCAGCCGGTCGTCCGCGGTGGCTGTCGTGGCGCGCAGCTCGTTGGCGGCATCGCCGAGCATTCCCCGGCCCTGCTCGGAGACCAGGTCACGGATCTTCGGGTCGGTGGTGAGGTCGTCCACCACCACCGGCAGTACCCGCAGCCGGATGTCCGGCAGCGCACCGTCGATGATCCTGGGAAGGGTGGTGGCCACCAGGTGCGGTACCAGCCCGTCGACGATCTGCGGTACCACCTCGCGCTGGGCCCAGTCCACGCCGTCATCCACCGACTCGTTGAGGAAGACCAGCGCCTGTGCCCGGCCACTGCCGACGGTCGCGGCCCCGCGCAGCCGCGCACCCCGGGTGGCCGCCGCGACCCGTTCCCTGGCCGCGGCCAGCGGCGCACCGACGACTCGGGAGCCGGGCAGCGCGGAGAGCACGCTACGTGCCTGTCCCGCTGCCCGCCGGGTCGGCGCGAGTACCGCCCCGGTCGCCCGCCGGGCCTGCTCGGCCGACTCTCCCGCGACGCCGACCGCGAGGTACACGCCGTCCCCGACCGGACCGTGACGCAGCCGCTCGGCGGCGAGTACCGCGAGCCCCAGCGCCAGCCTCGGCACACTGCGCCCAGCCCGGCCGCGACCACTCCGAACCGAATCTTCACTCACGTCTCAACAGTAGGAAGACAGCGCGGGGAGAGGCGGCCGATTGGCGGAAATAGCCTCGCTCGGGGGACGGTGCTGCCCTACCCTGCCGGCGTGGGTCGGATGGTGACGCTGGTACTGGTGGACACGCGCGGCGAGCTGCTCGGTGCGCTGCCACCGTTCGCCGTACCCACGCCGTGGCGGCAGGAGATACGCGAGGTGGTCGACGGCGCCCAAGCCGCCTTCGACCTCCCGGTCACCATCCTGCGCATCCTCCCGGACAGCGTTACCGAAGCAGACGCCGCCGACCCGAGCGCGGTCTCCTATCTGGCGAGCACCACCGGCGTTCCGGGCGTACCGCTCGGGGCGGCGAGCGTGGACGGGCAGCCGCAGCCGTACCGGGCGCGCTACGCGCAGCCGGGTGGGCCGCAGGCCAGCCTGGCGTGGGCTCGCGGCGTCCTCGGGCTGCCCGGAGACAGCCCGGCGACGCAGGTACGCAGCTGGAACCTGGCGAGCATCTGGACACTGGCGACGCCGGCCGGCCGGGTGTGGTTGAAGGAGGTACCGGACTTCTTCCGGCACGAGGGTGCGCTGCTGGAGTGGTTGGCGGGTAAGCAACCCGGGCTGGCCCCGCGACCACTGGCCGTGGACGGCGGCCGGGTACTGCTGGCCGACGTACCCGGCGAGGACCGGTACGACTCCCCGATGGCACACCGCCTCGGCGTACTCCGGCGGGTACACCAGGCGCAGGTGGCGTGCGTGGCTGCGGTACCCGAGCTGCTGGCCCTGGGGGTACCGGACGGGCGGGCACAACCGCTGGCCGCCCGGATCCGGGACACCGTCCACCGGTACGGCGACCCGGCCCTGCTCACCGGGCTCGACGAACACCTCACCGAACTGGCCGCGTGTGGCATCCCGGACACCCTCGTGCACGGCGACCTGCACCCGGGCAACATCCGGGGCCTCGGAAGCGCGCAAACAGCGACCGGGGACACCGTGCTCGACTGGGGGGACAGCGTCATCGCACATCCCGGATACGACCTGCTCCGGATGATCGGGGGGCTGTCGCCGGCCGAGGCTGCAGTGGTCACCGCCGAGTGGTGTAGTTGGTGGCGGGCACAGCGCCCAGGGTGCCGGCCCGAGCGCGCTGTCGAGCTGCTCCAGTCGCTCTCGGCACTGCGCAGCGCGGCCGTGAACGCCTACTTCCTCGACCACATCGAGCCCGCCGAGCGCCAGTACCACCGCGCCGACGTACCGCACTGGCTGGCCGTCGCAGCAGCGAGCCTCACACCCGTCGACTGACCGCATCCGCCAGGAATCCTGGCTGTGGACCTCGCAGCTGCGAGGGTAGAGTCGACCCCGTGCACAGCTACCGGATCGGTGAGGCGGCCGAACTCCTCGGCGTCAGCGCGGACACCCTGCGTCGGTGGGCCGACAGCGGGCGACTCACCGCCGAACGCGACGAACACGGGCACCGGGTGGTACTCGGCGCCGATCTGGCCGCCTTCGCCACCACCCAGCGCGAGGAGATCAACGCGCCATCCTCTGCGCGCAACCGATTCCGCGGCATCATCACGGCGATCACCAAGGACACCGTGATGGCCCAGGTGGAGATCCAGGCCGGCCCGCACCGGGTGGTCTCCCTGCTCAGCCGGGAGGCCGTCGACGAACTCGGGCTGACCGTCGGCGCGGTCGCGGTGGCCGTGATCAAGAGCACCAACGTCGTCGTCGAACTCCCCCAGTGATCCCCTCGGCGCAGCCGAACCCGCGACCGCCGATCCCAGACACCGCCCAACCCCAGACACCGCACAACCCAGACACCGCACAACCCCAGACACCGCACAACCCCTAGGCACCGCACAACCCCAGGCACCGCACAACCGCAGACCGAGCCCCTTCGGCCCGACGGGCCGAGCAGACCGAGGAGGCCCCTTGACCGGCCGCGCCGCCCGACCCCGCTTCGCCACCCGCCCCGCCGGACCGCGATTCGCCGCGGCCGCGCTGGCCGCGCTCACCCTGACCGCCGCCCTGGCCGGCTGCTCCAGCGACAAGCCCGCCGCGCCGTCCTCGCCCGGTTCGCCGCCCGCCGACCCGGTCACCGGCACCATCACGGTGCTCGCCGCCTCCTCGTTGACCGGCACCTTCACCCAGATCCAGAAGGACTTCCAGGCGGCCCACCCGAACGCCAAGGTGACCCTGTCGTTCGGCGGCAGCTCCACGCTGGCCCAGCAGATCAACGCCGGCGCCCCGGCCGACGTCTTCGCCTCGGCCAGCCCGACCAACATGGCCCAGGTGAAGATCACCGGTACCGCCACCACCTTCGTCCGCAACCAGCTGGTGATCGCCGTACCGGCCGGCAACCCCAAGCACATCGCCAGCCTGGCCGACCTGGCCAACCCGGCGATCAAAGTCGCGCTGTGCGCGGTGGCCGTACCATGCGGTGCTGCCGCCCAGAAGGCGCTCACCGCGGCCAACGTGAAGGTCACCCCGGTCACCCAGGAACAGGACGTCAAGGCGGCACTGTCCAAGGTGACCCTGGGCGAGGTGGACGCCGCGCTGGTCTACCGCACCGACGCCAAGGCTGCCGGCGCCAAGGTACAGGGCATCGAGTTCCCGGAGTCGGCACAGGCGATCAACGACTACCCGATCGCGGTACTCGCCCAGGCGCCCAACCCGAGTGGGGCCATCGCGTTCGTGCAGTTCGTGCTGACCAAGCAGGAGATCGCCGTACTCACCGCGGCCGGCTTCCAGGAGCCGTGAGCCACAGCGCTGGAGATGGACCGCGATGAAACCTCGAGCTCCGCTGTTCCTGCTGCTCCCGGCGCTGATCGGGCTGGCGTTCCTGACGCTGCCCGTGGTCGGGCTGCTGGTACGCACGCCGTGGCGTACCTTGCCCGAACGGCTCACGCAGCCGGGGGTACTGGACGCGCTACTGCTGTCACTGCGGACCGCCACCATCGCCACGGGGCTGTGCCTGCTCTTCGGCGTACCGCTGGCCTGGCTACTGGCCCGGGTACCGTTCCCGGGCCGGCGGCTGGTCCGCGCGCTGGTCACCGTGCCACTCGTGCTGCCCCCGGTGGTGGGTGGGCTGGCACTGCTGCTTCTGTTGGGGCGCAACGGCTTGCTCGGCCGGTACCTGGATAGTTGGTTTGGTCTGACCCTGCCTTTCACCACGAACGGCGTGATCCTGGCGGAGGCGTTCGTGGCGATGCCGTTCCTGGTGATCTCCGTCGAGGGGGCGCTGCGCGGCGCGGACACCCGCTACGAGGAGGCCGCCGCCACCCTCGGCGCCGGCCCGTGGACCACGTTCCGCCGGGTCACCCTGCCGCTCGTCGCGCCCGGGGTGGTGGCCGGAACTGTGCTGTGCTGGGCGCGGGCGCTGGGCGAGTTCGGTGCCACCATCACCTTCGCCGGCAACTTCCCGGGGCGTACCCAGACCATGCCGCTGGCGGTCTACCTGGCACTGGAGACCGACCCGAGCGCCGCGATCGTGCTCAGCCTGCTGCTGCTCGTGGTGTGCGTGGCGGTACTGGCCGGGCTGCGCGACAAGTGGCTGGCCACCCCGTGACCGCGTCAGCGCCGGCCGCCGCCGGACTGGTCGCGCACATCGCGGTGGAGCTACCCGGGTTCAGCCTGGACGTCCGGCTGACGGCCGTCCCGGGCGAGGTGGTCGCACTGCTCGGGCCGAACGGCGCGGGCAAGACCACGCTGCTGCGGGCGCTGGCCGGGCTGCTGCCGCCCGGTGCGGCTCGGACCGAAACGGCAACCCTGGACGGGGTACCGCTGGCGGGGCCGCCGCAGCGCCGGCCGATCGGTGTGGTGTTCCAGGAGTACCTGCTCTTCCCGCACCTGTCCGCGCTGGAGAACGTGGCGTTCGGGCCGCGCAGCCGGGGCGTGGGCCGGGCCGCCGCGCGGGTACTCGCGCACGGACTGCTCGACGATCTCGGCCTGGCCGAGCAGGCGCAGCTACGCCCCCGGCAGCTCTCCGGCGGGCAGGCACAGCGGGTGGCGCTGGCCCGGGCACTCGCCGTGTCCCCCGCGCTGCTGCTGCTGGACGAGCCGCTGGCCGCGCTGGACGCCGGTACCCGGCCGGTGGTGCGTGCCCAGCTGGCCCGGCACCTGGCCGCCCCGGACCGGGTAACGCTGCTGATCACGCACGAGCCACTGGACGCGATGGTGCTGGCCGACCGGATCGTGGTCCTCGAGGGCGGTCGGGTGGTCCAGGTGGGTACGCCGGCCGAGATCACCGCACATCCGCGCAGCCAGTACGTGGCGCGGCTGGTCGGGCTCAACCTGTACCGGGGCGTCGCCGACGGTACCGGCGTGCGGGTCGAGTCGGGTGCGACCATCACCGTCCAGGACCCGGCCAGCGGCCCGGTACTGGTCGCCTTCCGCCCGGCCGCCGTCGCCCTGTACCCGCAGCGCCCGACCGGCAGCCCGCGCAACGCCTGGCTGTCCCGGGTGGACGGCGTCGAACAGCACGGGGACAGCGTCCGGGTGCACCTGACCGGCGAACTGCCAGCCGCCGCCGACGTGACGCCGGCCGCCGCCGCCCAGCTGCGACTCACTCCTGGGCAGGAGATCTGGGCTGTTCTGAAGGCAAGCGAGGCAACCGCCTACCCCGCGGAGCCCAAACCTGAATAATCCCCTCAGGTCGGCAGGTCCCGCCACAGCGACGGCACCGTGGACCGCGGAGGAGGTCGGCGTGAGTACGGTCGAGGAGCAGCGTGCCCAGGAGCCGGTACCGGTGGCCATCCTGGACGGCAGCGTGCTGCGACCACTTGTCGACCGGGCCGTCGGCGTAGATCCGGCGGCTGCTGGCGACCCGGTCGAGCTGGGCGCGGCGCTGTGGCGGGCGGCGGTGGCCGACGGCGGCGACGACCGGCCACTGTACTGGGCGCGGCTGCGGATCAGCGCGGCCCTGCGCGCCAAGGGCATCGATCCGACCGGCTTCGAACTGGCCTCCCGGGGCATGTCGGAGCTGCCGCCCCCGGGCGACCTGGTGGTCACCGGCTTCGACCCGTACCGGCTGGACGAGGACGTACGGCGGGGCAACCCGTCGGGCGCCATCGCCCTCGCGCTCGCCGACCGGGTGGTGGCCGGCCGACGGGTACGCACGATGATCTTTCCGGTGCGGTACCGGGACTTCGACGCGGCGCTGGTCGAGCGGGTACTCACCGGGTACGCCGGGAGCGCCGGCTGGGTCGTGACGGTCAGCGAGGGCCGGCCGGACCAGTTCGACCTGGAGCTGTGGAACGGGCGGCGGCGCAGTGCCGACCGGCCGGACAACGCCGGGCAGTTCGGTGGCGGTACCCCGACACAGCCGGTGGTACCCCCAGGTCTGCCGGTCGGGCCCGAGTTCGTCCGGGCCACCCTGCCGTTCACGGCGATGGCCAAGGACACCGGCGGGGCGTACCCGGTGCATGTCAACAACAGCATCACCCAGCTGGTACCCGGCGGGCTGCCGCACGAGGGCGGCGAGCCGGAGCCGGACGCGCTGGCGGTCGCCGGGGGCGGCGGCGGGTACCTGTCGAACGAGATCGCCTACCGCAGTACCCGGCTGCTCGCCGAGCGGGGCGGCGAGCGGCTGGGCGGTCACGTACACACGCCGGCGCTGCCGCTGCCGCCTGGCGACGAGCTGACCGGTACCGAGATGGCCCAGGCCCGGGCCGACATCGTGGCGCAATTCGTCGATCTGCTCCAAGCCGGCCTGGCGACCGCCCATTCGGCCGGCGCTGCTGCGGCGGAGTAGCCCGGCCGATCAGCCGCCGCCCGCATCGGAACGGAGCCCGCTGCGGGACGCGGCCGCAGTGGGCCGGTCAGCAGTGGGCCGGTCAGCAGCGGGCCGGTCAGCAGCGGGCCGATGCAGGGCGGCAGCCTCCGCGGCCTCGACGGCGGAGGTGCGCGCCTGACCGCGCCGGGCGACCTTCCCGGGCCAGCCCCGCCGAACCGGCAGGGTTACATAGCGGTGCGTCAGGCCGGCCAGTACCAGCGTGATGAGCAGGCGCAGCGGCAGCCGGGCGAGCGCCACCGCGCCACCACCCTGCTCCCATCCGCCTTGATCCCAGCCGCTTTGGTAGTCAACGAACTGCACCCCGCCGATCAGCAGGAAGACCGGCCAGTGCCAGAGGTAGATCTCGTAGCTGCGCCGGCCGAGCCAGCGCACCGGGCGCAGCTCGAACACCGGGCCGGCCAGCGCGCCCGGATGGCCGCACGCCAGCACGAGCAGGCCGGCCAGCGCGCTCACCCCGAGATACCCGCAGCGGTACAGGCCGGTCTGGTACCCGTCGACGTTGGCCAGGCAGTACAGCAGGGCGAGCAGAGCCAGCCCGGCGGTGACGTCGGCCAACCACGGGGGTACCCGCGCCAGCAGCCGGCCGTGGCGCACCGACAGGGCGGCGAGCGCGGCGCCGAGCAGCAGCCCCATGGCGTGCGTGTCGGTACCGAAAACGAGGCGCGCCGGGTCCGTCCGGTACGGCACCTCCCCGGCGATCGCCAGCACCGCCATCAGCCCGGTGGACGCGACGGCCAGCACCCCGGCCACCAGCCCCACTGTGGCCACCCCGCTGGTTTTCCTGGGGTACCGGAGCAGGAGCATCAACAGTGCCGGCCAGAGCAGGTAGAACTGCTCCTCGACGGCGAGTGGCCACAGGTGCTGTACCGGCGATGCCGGCCCGGGCGGCCGGGCGATGAACCACCAGTTGGTGGCGTACCCCAAGCTGGCCGCCAGGTCGGTACGCAGCACCCCCGCCTGCGCCCGCCACACCAGCAGTCCACCGAGCGCGACGGCGACGAGCAGCACGCCGAGGGCGGGCAGCAACCGGCGCGCCCGTCGCAGGTAGAAGGCGCGCAGCCGGATGGTGCCGTGGACCGCGTGCTCGCCGAGCAGTTGCCGGGTGACCAGGTATCCGCTGACGACGAAGAACACGTCCACGCCAAGGAATCCACCGGGCAGCCAACCGGGGTACGCGTGGTAGGCGAGTACGGCGGCGACGGCGAGCACGCGCAGCCCGTCGAGGCCCGGTACCCGTCCGGCACGGCGAGCGGTGGCGGCCAGCACTGTACGAGCATGGGTGACCACAGTGGGTGATGGGACGGGTACCCGCGTTTGTCGCCCATCCAGGTGGTCCCGGTTGCCTCGTCACACCGCCCGCACTGGCTCGTTGATCAGGCAACAGCCGCTCGACCGGCGAGGAGGCGTCCATGGGCCAGCACCGGCAGAGCGCGGAGACACCGGCCCGCCCAGTAGCGAGGCAAGTGCCGGCACAAGCGGCGATCCCGACCCAGCACCGGGTACGGCAGGAGCCGGTCGAACTGCCGTCGCTGCCGGTACGCGCCCGGCTCGCTGTCTCCGCCGGACAGGCCACGGTGCGTGCCTGCCAGGTACTCGGTCGCGGCTGGGGAGCACGGGCCGGCAGCCGGGTGGCGCTCCGGGTGGATCCACGGCTGGCCCGACGACTCGCGGCCGGTCGTACCATCACGCTGGTCAGCGGTACCAACGGAAAATCGACCGCGACCCGTATGATCGCCGAGGCGCTGCGCAGCCGCGGCCCGGTCGCCTTCACCCGCACCACCGCCGGCGGCGAGCAGGGCGTGGTGGCCGCGCTCGCCCGGGAGAAGGGCGCCGGCCGGGCCGTGCTGGAGGTCGACGAACTGGCCCTGCCGGAGATCGCCCGGGCCACTCGGGCCGCGGTGATCGTGCTGCTCAACCTCAGTCGGGAGTACCGTCCCGGGCGCGGCCTGGCCGCCGTACTGGCCCGCTGGCGGGACCTGTTCGACACGCTCGACTGGCCGTGCACCGTGCTCGCCAACCTGGACGACCCGCTGGTCGCCTGGGCGGCCGCCAATGCGCCCCGGCTGGTCGGGGTGGCCGGCGGACTGCTCTGGCCGCAGGACGCGCTGCTCTGTCCGGACTGCGGGGTACGCCTGCGGTGGAGCGGGCCGCGCTGGTGGTGCGACATCTGCGGGGCTGCCCGCCCGGAGCCGGCCTGGCAGCTCAGCGACGAGCACATGATCATCGGTCCGGAGGTCACCACCCCGCTGCGGCTGGAGATCCCCGGTCGGGCCGCGCCGGCCGACGCGCTCTTCGCGGTCGCCGCCGCACACACCGTGGGTACCCCCGTGCGGGACGCCGGGCGCGCCGTCTCCCGGGTGTCCGAAGTGGACGGGCGCTACGCCGCGTACCCGTTCGAGGCGCACCGCGTCCGGCTGTTGCTGGCCGACAATCCGGCCGCCTGGCGCGAGGTCATCGAGGTCGCCGGGCACGCCGACGTGCCGGTCATCTTCGCGATGGAGCCGGACGGCGTGGCCGACACGGCACCGCTCTGGGACGCGCCGGGCGAACTGCTGCACGGGGTACCGGTGACCGTCGCCGGTACCCGCCGGTACGACCTGGCCGCCTGGTTGGAGGCGTGCGGCGTGGAGGTCGCCGGGGTGGCCGACGATGCCCTCGCCGTCGTCGCCGAACTGCCGCCCGGCGAGGTACTGGTGGCCGCCAACTACCCGGCCTTCACCGCCCTGCGTACCCGACTGCGCGGCCGCCTCCCCGGCCGCCGCGACCCTGGCCGGCTCGATCCTGGGCCGCTCGATCCTGGGCCGCTCGATCCTGGGCCGCTCTCTGCTGGGCTGCTCGATCCTGGGTCGCGATCCCGAGGGTCGCGATGCCGAAGGTCGCGATGCCGAAGGTCGCGATGCCGGAAGTCGCGGATGAACAGTCTCGGGCTGATCGTGGTGACCGTGCACCCGCTGTTCACCGGGGCGCAGGGCGACGAGGGCAACGCCCGGGTACTCCGGCACCGCGCGGTGGCCCGGGGCATCGACACCACGCTGCTGACCGTGCACGGCGACGACCGGCTACCGGCAGCCGACATCTACCTGCTCGGCGGCGTGGACCAGTACGGCCAGGTGGAGCTGGCCGAGCGGCTGCGCGGCGAGGGCGGCCTGCGCCGCGCAGTGGGGCGGGGCGCGGTGGCGTTCGGCGTCGGTGCCGGGCTGCAGGTACTCGGCGAGTGGTTCACCACCCCCGACGGCCAGCGCCATCCGGGGGCCGAGTTGCTCGACGTCCGCTGCTCGGTCGAGCCCGATGCGGACGCGGTGACCGGGCCGGTGGTGACGCTGCCGGGCGGCGCGCTCGGGCTGCCGGCGATGAGTGGGTACGAGTCGCACACGGCGCACGCCGAACTGGGCCCCGACGCCACCGCACTTGCCCAGCTGGAGATCGGCGTGGGCAATGGCGACGGTACCGATGGCGCGGTCACCGGCCGGGTGGTCGGTACCTGGCTGCACGGCCCCGTACTGGCACGCAACCCGGATCTCGCCGATGCCCTGCTCGGCTGGGCAGTCGACGCCCCGTTGCCGGCCCTGGCACCCGGCTTCGCCGCCGCGGTACGCGCCCAGCGGCTCGCCGAGGACCGCGCCCAGGCCCGGTAGGCACGCCCACTCTTCAAACCGGGCTCTTCGAACCTGGCGCCCATTCGGCGGAACTGATGTTCACCTGTTCAGCCAGGCAACCACGTGGAGATCATCGCGGTCTACATAGTGCGGTCGTGCCCGCAGCGAACCGGGCACGACCGCCCTCGAGGTGTGCGCACCGAACGAGGTAGGGGCGCAGCCGATCCGCCAAATCGGCTAGTTCCGTTGTGTCGCAGTGCGGAGCGCCGTCCCATCTGCGGCCGGCGGCCGCGGCGAGACCGTGCAGCGGGCCTTCGTGCCGGTCCTCACCGAATGAGACATCGTCTAACTGTATCGGCGCGGGCCTTTACCGGCGATCAGGTAGAGCATCGGGCCGATGGGGAACGACACCACGATGATCAGCGCCCAGGTGGTGCGGTTGAAGTGCTGCAGGTCGCGGTCGCTGGTTTGAGCCAGATCCGCCAGGCATCGCCTGTCGAACCAGACGAGAGGGACCATGATCGCCGCTACGGTGATCAGCGCAATGGTCGCAGTGTTCATCGTCGCCTCCACTTCAGCTGCGGCGCGCGTCGGTCCGTTTGCGGCCACCATCGCGGGGCGCGTGGATTCCGACAGGTCGACAGTACACACCTGGTTTGATACGTGCCGTCGGCCGGATCGTCGCTGCTCGCGCCCGGCAAGGACGAGCCACCATCCTCCGCGGGGACGCCACCACCAGCAGACTGTGGTTAGCCCCCTAGCGGAAGACGCAGCCCGAGAGTGGCCGGACCAGGCCGCGCCATAGTGGACTGATCCGGGGATGCTCAACTCATTCTGGTCGAGCTTGGGGTCTACCGAACGGCAGAGCTCGCGACCCACCTCTGCACGCACTCGACCGGGCAAACTCAGGCGGTGCCGAGGAACTCGGCCCAGCCGCCGGTCGGCATCTTCCCAACCGGCAGGGTGCGGAGTTTGTTGAGTACCGCGGGGGTCTGCGCGTCGAGCCATTCGATCAGTTGGCGGAACGACACAAACCGTACGGACTCGTACTGGGACATCTGGCGGGCGGCGTCGGCAACCGCGTCCATGTAGATGCCGCCGTTCCACCGCTCGAAGTGGTTGCCGATGATGAGCGGCGCGCGGTTCGTGGTGTACGCACGCCGGAAGCCGGCCATGAAGGCGTCGCGGGCCTGCTGTTGCCAGGTCGTGCGCTTGCTGGCGTCGCCGTTGGGCGTACGCGATTGGTTGTACATCATGTTGTAGTCCATGGCGATGACCTCAAAGCTGTGGCCCGGGAACGGGATCTGCTGCATGGGCAGGTTCCAGAGTCCGTTCTGGAACTTCGACGGCCAGGTCTGGATACCGGTACCGGAGCTGTCGTAGCGCCACTGCTGGACTCGCGCCGCCTTCAGCAGGTTGGTCCGGCCTTCGAGGCACGGCGTACGCCCGCCGATCAACTCCTTCGAGTAGTCGAACGGCAACGGTGACAGGTCGGTGAATCCGGTATTCGTCCGCCACTGGGACACCATCGCGATAGCTTGATCGATCTCGCTGTCCCAGTCGTCGGGCGACCATGCCGACACCCCGCCGGGGCCGCAGAAGTGCCCGTTGAAATGGGTACCGATCTCGTGACCCTCACGCCAGGCGATGCCGACCTGCTCGATGGTCGCGTGCACCGACTGGTCGGACAGGTAACCGATGGCGGACGCGCCGACCGGGTGGCGCGGCGGCCTATAGAACGTCCGGTTGCGTTCGGGCAGCGTGTAGATGCCGGAGAGGAAGAACGTCATCGCACCGTTCAACTCGTGTGCAAGGCCACGGAACCGGCTGAACAGCTGGGCTGCGGTCTCTCCGGCGCCGTCCCAGGACATCACCACGAACTGCGGAGGTTCCTCGCCCGCCGCGAGAGGCTGCGGGTGGGGCTGGTTCGGCTGGGCGCCAGTGTCCTGGGTACTGCCATCGCCGATCAACCTCGCCGTCGGCGCAGGCGACGGAGTCGGAATCAGCGAGTTGACCGGCGACGCACCTGCGGCCGGGTGGGTCGCCGGCGACTTCGCGGTACACCCGGCTAGTGAAGCCGCCGTCGCGCCCATCGCGGCCGCCAACACGGCCCTCCTACTGATCACCATCGCGGCCCCCGTCGTCGCCGTGTCCTCTCGGACCACAGTCAAGTTACGGGCCCAGAACCCCGAAGGACAATTACGAATTGATGTGACGGCCTCCCTCGTTCGCATGGCGTTCGGTGCGCCGTCATCGACGGAGAATGGGCAACCGCACATCTCGACTCCCAGGCGTCGCGGTGCCGATCCAGGTACTGGCGCACATCGTCGAGTTGATCGCGGCTGAATCGGCTGGGCAGCACGCGCAGCCGGTTGGGAAGCTGCGGACCCAGTACCCGCCGCACCGCCGCCGCCGCGACGACCAGGACTGCCTGGTCGGGTTCGGGGCGGAAGGTCACGACGGCAATGGCGGACGCCGCGACAACTACCAGCGACGCCAATAGGACCGGACCGCACCGATCCACCGATCGCCTACGCCCGCTCTTTCCGAAAGACGGGACCACTGGCCGCACCCAGCCTCCCGGAGACACAGCCTCCCGGGGCCGCGCCCAGCCTCCCGGAGACACAGCCTCCCGGAGACACAGCCTGGTGGCCGCACATAGCCTCCCGAAGACACAGCCTCCTGGCCGTACATACACAGCTTCCGGGAGACACTCGACCATGTGCGGCTGTCGACTGCACGGGTCTGCCGAGCGCCGGCTCGGCCTCGCAGCCGTCTGTCGCTTCGGCGTTTCTCGCGCCGCGCTCAGACCGGCTCTGTCGCTGCGGGTCGTCGCCGGGCGGCTGTCAGGTGGCGTGGTGGAAAGTGCGTACCAGGTCCTCCACCCGGGCACGGAGAGCCAGGAATTCCTTGTCCCGCTTGACCGCCAGGTCACGGTCGGCGGGGAGGTCGACGGTGATGTCGGCGGCCACCCGGCCCGGGTCGCTGGCCAGTACAACCACCCGCTGCCCGAGGAACACCGCCTCTTCCACGTCGTGGGTGACCATGAGTACGGTCGTGCCGGTGTCCTGCCAGATCTGCCGGATGAAGACCTGCATGTCCTCCTTCGTCTGTACATCGAGCGCGCCGAACGGCTCGTCGAGCAGCAGTACCTCCGGCTCGCACACCAGCGCTCGGGCAATCGCCACCCGTTGACGCTGGCCGCCGGAGAGCTGCTTGGGCAGTGCTTTGCGGAGCGTGCTGAGCCCGGTTTCGTTGAGGTACCAGGAGACCCGGCGCTCCCGCTCGGCTCGGGACAGCCGCAGCAGCTCCAGCCCGAACGCGACGTTGCGTTCGACGGACCGCCACGGGTACACGGCTCCGCCCTGGGTGACGCAGCCACGGTCGGGACCCGGGCCGGTGACCGGCGCGCCGTCCAGCAGCACCTCGCCAGAGGTGGGTAGCGCCAGGCCGGCCACCAGCGACAACAGCGTCGACTTGCCGGAGCCGCTGGCCCCGACCACGCAGACGAACTGGCCACGCGGGATGGACAGGTCGATGCCGTCGAGCGCGCGTACCGGGCCGCGCCGCGACTCGAAGTCCTTCGTCACCCGGACCAGCTGTACGGTCCCGGCCGTCCCGGCCGGCCGGATCGGCGCGTCGACAACACCACTCTGGCCCACGGCGGCCTCCTCGACTGTCGGCATGGCGGCGGCGTGAGCGATGTGCGCGACGTGGGCGGTCACGGTACCCACCGGCCGACCCGGTCACGCAACAGCCGCAGTGCCACATCTGTGATGACGCCGATGATCCCGATCACGATGAGTACCGCGAACATCTTGTCCACCTGCACGAACCGGCCCGACCTGTTGATCCGGAAGCCCAGGCCGGCATCGGCGGCCAGCAGTTCGGCGATGACCACCAGATTCCAGGCAGCCGCGAAGTTGACCCGGATCGCGTCGATGATCCCGGGTACCGAGTGCGGGATGATCACCTTGCGGAGTACCTCGCCACGGCGCGCACCGAGCGTGTACGACACGTCGATGAGCGCGCGTGGCACCTGGCGTACCACGTCGGCGGTCATCAGAGTGTTGAAGAAGACCGTGCCCACCGCGATGAGCGCGAGTTTCGGCGCCTCCCCCAGCTTCAGCCAGAGCAGCAGCAGTGGCGTGAAAGCGGCCGCCGGCAGGTACCGGACGAGTCCGATCACCGGCTCGAAGAGCGCGTTGCCGGCGGAGAAGCTGCCCATCACGATGCCGAGCGGTACCGAGATCGCCACGGCGATACCGAAGCCCTCCAGTACCCGCCGGCTGCTCGCCCAGGTATCGGTCCACAGCTGGCCGGTCCGGGCCATCTCCCAACCTGCCTGCACCGCCTGCGCGGGCGAGGGCAGGTAGTCGGGCGAGCCGTCGACCACCACGCTGAGTACCTGCCACAGCACCAGTGGGATCAGGAAGGACAGCACCATCAACGCCCAGGTCGCCCGGCGGGAGATCGGGGTACGGATGGCGAACAGGCGCGACGGGCGCCCCGGCGGGCGGCGCCTGGGCAGTGCTGCCCAGGTCGCACGCCCGCCGTCGACGGATGCCAAGGTGTCGATCATGGCCTCACCTCACGGGAAATGACAGGATGCCGGCTCATGCCGTGATGGCCTGCACGAACTTCGGTTCGAAGAGGCCGTCCAGGGACGGCTTGCTCGGCGCGAGGCCGGTGTCCACCAGGAACTGGGCGATCAGGCCACCTTCGTAGTCCAGGTGGGTGGAGTCGCCGCCGGTGGCAAAGGCGGCCAGGTTCGCATCGCGCGTGAAGATGGTGGTACCAGCGTCATAGCTCTTGTAGTCGTCGGCGCTGACGCCGCCCTTCTTCGCCATGATCTCGATGGCCTTGTCCTTGTTCGCAGCGATCCACTTGAGCGTGTCGAACCAGGTCTGCACCACGGCCTGTACCTCCGTCGGGTGCTTGGCCGCGAAGTCGGCGGTGAACACCAGGTGGTCCGGGATGGCGCCGGGGAACTCCTTGGAGGTGGCGATCGCCTTGCTGCCACTGCGTTCCAGCGCGGTAGTGGTGAACGGGGCGAACGCGCCGACCGCGTCGACCGAGCCGGACTTGAATGCCGCCGCCGCGTCCGCCGTCGGCAGCGCCTTGATGGTCACGTCCTTACCTGTGAGCCCGGCCTTCTGCAGAGCCAAAAGCAGCAGGAAATGGTCGACGGTACCGGCCTCGACGGCGATCGTCTTACCCTTCAACTGCGCCACCGAGTCGATACCGGGCGCGGCGATGATCTGGTCGTTGCCGGTGGAGTTGTCGTTGACGAGCACGATGGTCTGCTTGGCGCCGCCGCTGACCGAGATGAGCGTGTCGTTGAGCGTCTGGCTGTTGGCCGACAGGCTGCCGGTGGACAGGGCGGTGAGGCTGTCGAGGTAGTTGTCGAAGTACTTCATCTCGACGTTGACGCCGTTCTTGGCGAACAGCCCCTCCTCCTGGGCCACCTCCCAGGGGAACCAGCCGGGCCAGGCGCTGAAGCCGATGGTGACCTTCACTCCCGCGGTACCCGATTTCTTGTCGCTGGAGGAGCAGGCGGCGGTACCCACAGCAACCAGCGCCAGGGCGGTGACAGCGGCCAGCAGCCGGCCGCGCAGCGTGCGGTGCAACGGATTCCGGTGCAAAAGGGTGCGGTGCATAGGTATCTCCCGAGGGGTTCGTTGGCGATTTATGCTGCGGATTGGCGGTTTTT
The DNA here is from genome assembly GCA_963850915.1 of uncultured Actinomycetota bacterium. Taxonomy (GTDB): domain Bacteria; phylum Actinomycetota; class Actinomycetes; order Mycobacteriales; family Micromonosporaceae; genus CAVTWH01. The sequence goes on along the minus strand of CAWKND010000006.1, from coordinate 564,326 downwards.
GGGCAGGTGGCCGGCGCGGACGAGGCAGCCGAGCGTGTCGCAGATGACCCGGGTGGCGATGAGCGCGGTGATCTCGGCGTTGTCGTACGGCGGCGAACACTCGACGATTTCGATGCCCGCCAACGGTTTCTCGGCGATCAGCTGGATGAACTTCAGTACCTCGCGGGGCAGGAAACCACCGGGCTCGGGCCAGCCGGTACCCGGAACGAACGCCGCGTCCAGGCAGTCGACGTCGAAGGAGAGCCAGACGGCCTCGGCGCCGTCCCAGGCGACTTCGAGGGCGCGCTCGGCGGCGGCCTCGATGCCCATCTCGACGCAGTCGGTGACGGTCATGATCGTGGTACCGCGCTCGCGCCCCACTTTCACGCCGGGGCGCGGTGCCTGCCAGCCGCCGATGCCGATCTGCACCAGGTTCTTCGGCGGTACGTTCGGGATGTCGGTCGCGTGGAACCACGGCGTGGTGTGCATCCGCTCGTCCAGGTCGGTCTCCTGGGTGTCCACGTGCCGGTCGAAGTGGATGATGCCGAGGTTGCCTTGCAGGTGTTCGGCGACGCCGCGCACGGTGGGGTACCCGATCGAGTGGTCGCCACCGAGTACCACCGGGAAGGCGCCCGAGGCGTAGACGTGCCCGACCGCTTTGGAGATCTGGTCGAAGGTCTTCTCGATGTTCGCCGGGATGGTGAAGATGTCGCCGAGGTCGCCGATGGTGATCGACTCACGCAGGTCGACCCCCAACTCGAAGGAGTAGGGGCCGTACAGCGCGGAGATCTTCCGGATGCCCTGCGGGCCGAAGCGGGTACCCGGCCGGTAGGTGGTACCCCCGTCGTACGGCGCGCCGAGTACCGCGACGTCGTACTCCCCGCAGCGGCGTACGTCCTCGACGTAGGGCGCCTTGAGGAAGGTGTTGATGCCGGCGAAGTGTGGCAGCTCGCCACGGGAGAACGTGGGGATCCGCCTGTCCACAATGGAGTCGGCGCCCTGCAGGCCGTACTCCAGCCCGCGCGCCACCTCCTCGTCCCACTTGGTGGTGGGCAGCGCTGCCTCGGCCGCAACGGCGTACGCCGCCTCGGGGCCGTACCCCTCGTGCAGCTCGGCGAGCCCGTCCGGCGGGTTGGTGCGCGGGTGATGATGGGAGTGGCTGTGGTGAGCGGACAAGGGCGCGACCTCCTGGAGGTATGGCCCGGCACGGGAGCAGCCAGGCCAATGGCTGTCTCCCGGGCTTTTGTCCCGCCGTGGAGCTCCCCGGCCGTACCGGCACGGATCGCCGGTGTCAGCGCGGATCGCCTGCACCTCTCGGACCAGCCCGCCCCGGTCATGGATGGAGCGGCGGAACCCTAGGCGCGCCTCACCGGGTGTGGTGAGTCGTGAGTAGTAGACCGTCGGGTCGTTTCTCGGGAATTAACTCGCTGTTGCGATGGCGTATTGCCGGACATTGGCACTCGTCGCTCCAGCCGCCCCGCCGACCGTCCGGCCGCTGCTTACCGGGCACGACACCCGCGCTGCGTGGTACCGAGAACAAACCGGTCCGGTACGAAGCGTGACGGTACCGCCTACCCGATGACGCGGTAGTCCACGAGCAGATAGCCGGTCGGTGACGTCGTGCTCCGGAGCGACTCGAGCCGGATCGCCGGCAAGCCGTCGAGGAGCCGCCGGCCGCCGCCCACGATCGCCGGTGCGATCACCAGCCTGAGTTCGTCGACCACGCCCGCGGCGAGCAGTGCCTGGGCAACCGAGATGCTCGCGTGCACGCCGATGTCGGCTCCGGGCTCGTTGCGCAGGCCGCGTACGAACTCGACCAGTTCGCCGTCGACCACCGTCGTGTTGGCCCACTCGCGATCGAGGGGTGTTGAGGTGGCGACGTACTTTGCGACCCCGTTGATGAACGACGCGAACGGCTCGACGTCGCTGCCCGGCCAGAACCCGGCCCACTCGTCGTAGCTGCGGCGGCCGAGGATGACCGAGTCCTGCGCCGCGATGACGGCGCCGAGGTTGGCGTCCATCGCCTCGTCCCAGTCGGCGAAGAACCCATCGGGTCTCTCCGCGACGCCGTCGAGGGACAACAGCTCGTACACGACGACCTTGCGCACCTTCAACACCTCCAATTGACGTGGACCCTGCTGAGGGTGGACGGCTCGCGCGACCGAAACTCATCGGTTCAGTCATCACCGGCTGTCAGACGGACCCAGAGTGCCACTGTTCGCGCTGCGACGAAGCCGATCCGCGACGGACCGGCCGAACACTGGCACCGGTCGCTCCGCCGGGCATCCGGTGCGACCGCCGCCCGCTCGGCCGCACTTCGACGACGTCGATCCGGCCACCGTGGACGAGGACCTGCTCACCTATGCCGAGCATTGCGCCCGCTCCGGCGAGGTACTGGCCGGCCGGCCGCTCGATGCCCGGCTGCGCTGGCGGTACCTCTACCTCGTGAAGGAGTACGCCCGGCACCTGGGCCACGCAGACCTGCTCCGTGCACGGCTGGACGGGGCGACCGGCGAATAGCACAGCGAATAGGCTCGCCGCCGTGGAGATCGAAGCGTTGGCAGTGCGGTACTTCCAGATGTGGAACAGCGGCGACACGTCCGCCGTGACGGAGATCGTCGGACCGGACTGGGTGGATCACGGGCACCCCGAGGTCACCGGGCCGGCGGACGTGGCGGCCTCGGTTGCAGCCATCCGCGCGGCACGCCCGGCGCTGCACTTCCGGATCGACGCGGTCCTCAGCGCCCCGGACCGACCCGCGACAGCCCGACCCGCGACTGACGAGCACATCACGGACCCGGACGTGACTGACCGGGTGGCCGTCGTGGGTGCGGCAACGAGCGACACCGACCCGGATGGGGGTACCCGCCTGGTGTGGCTGTTCGCGGCGCGGGACGGGCGCCTGGCGGAGCTGCGTACCTTCCGGGATACAGCGCCCTGACCCCACACGTACCGGCAGCGGCGCGCCCGAACTCACGAGGGCGCGCCGCTGCCGGGTGAGAGCCGATCAGGAAGCGATGATGTCCACGTAGTTCAGCTTGTTGTTGCTGGAGCCGGTGGCGTTCGTGATGGTCAGCCGGCCGTCGGCGACCGTGACCAGCGCTGTCCCCTCGATCCAGTGGTTGGCCGCTGTGGGGGTACCGGAGACGACCGTGGTCCCCTCGACAGCCACCTTGTACACGCTGTCGACGTTGTCCGAGTCACCGCTGACCACGTGCACCGTGTACCGCCCGTTCGGGACCGCGATCTCCCACTTCGTTGCCCCGCCTGGCTTCTGCATGTGGACGAGGGTGTCGTACCGCTGGTCGGGTGAGCCGGAGTTGTTGCGGTCCCGGGTGTTCGCCGAGTTGTCGATGTTCCAGCCGTAGCTCTGGCCACCACTGCGGGTGCCGTACGCCGCGCCGGAGTCGAGTGCGTAGCCGGTGGGTACCGCCGATCCGGCCGGACCGAAGTTGACTGTCGCGGTGTAACTCGGGGTCAGCAGGTAGGCGTGCTGGTGACCGTTGTGCAGGCCGGTACCCACGATCTGGCCCCTGTCGTTGATCCCGTTCGCCTGCTGGAGCGTCCAGCCGGAGCCGGCCGGGAGCAGCGTGTCCAGCGCGGTGATGGTGCCGCCCTGCTGCCAGAACCACGCCTTCGGCGCCACGCATGGCGAGCACAGCGGATCGGCGGTGCCGACCACCTGACCGGCCGCGTTGATCGCGTTGGCCTGGCTGTACTGGATCGAATCCACTGTCCCGATGCTCTGCGGGATCCGGTTGATCCACTCGGTCGCGATCTGCGCGCCGCTGGCCAGGCTGGCCGAGCCGACCACTACGCCGGAGATGTTGATGGCGTTGGCCGTCTCGGCACCGCCCGGCCCGCTCGGGAACCCGGGCAGGAAGGTGACGGTACCGGCCTGCCAGATGAAGGCCGGGTTACCGACCACCTGGCCGCGGGCGTTGATGCCGTTGGCGAAGCCGAGGCTGTCCGGCGGATTGCCCAGTGCCGTGGGGTTGCCGGCCTGGTCGTAGAGGATCGCGTTGGGCGGGCCTTCGGTGTTGGCGGGCCGTTGTCCGCCGACGACCCGGTCGAGCGGGTCGATGCCGTAGGCCGCGCCGAGCCTGTTGGTGATCGGGCCGCCGAGATCCTGCAGAACACCGGCGGCCGACCAGCGCACCGGATATGCGTAGCCGCCGTTCTGCCGGTCGGCCGCCCCGGCCACCTGGCCGGCGTCGTTGATCGCGTTGGCCCGGCTGGTCGCGCCGCCGGGCTCCACGCCAAGATCGATCAGGGTACCGGCGGTCCACTTGAACGCGTGCTGGACGTTCGGGGTGACCTGGGAGTACCCGACGACGACGCCGGCGTTGTTGACCGCGGTGGCGACCGAGTAGTCGCCGGTACCCAGCGAGCCGAGATCGACGATCGTGTACCGGGCCGCTGGAGTGACCGCGCCGGCGGGCAACTGGGCGGAGAGCGCTGCGCCGAGCACAGCGACGGGTAATGCCACGAGCGGGATGAGGGCGCGCAGGCGCCAGCGGACGGTACGCATGTGGGATGCCTTTCGAGCGGAAGGGACGGAACCGCACAGGCTGTCGGGTGGCGCTCCCCACGGCGCCCCGTTCAGCATGGGACCCACCCACCAAGACGTCAACACCCATCAATGTTCATCACGCTCAAACATCTGGTACTACTGGAAAGTAGCTGGCACGGCTGTCACGTGTATCTCGCGGATGCCGGGTGGCGCACACGGCGGTGAAGCCCCCGGTGAAGTTGATCTGTGAAGACCCACTTCCCCAGGGGCTCCACGCCGTTCGACGGCACGGCCCGAACAGCCTCATCAGGCCAGCGACGTCAGACCCCTACGGCACTACGGGGTATCGGACCGCGAAGGGATCAATGTGCGGGCGCCAGTACCGGGCTGTTGTGGTAGGCGGCGATCAGCCATTCGCCGTCCCGCTTCTCGAACACCCAGGTCGCGTTCACCTTGCCCGATTCCGGGACCTCGGTCGCGCCGCCGAACAGGATGCCGGATTCGCTGACGACGATCGCGGCGTCCCGGCCGACGAAGCGGAGGCTGAGCTGCTTGTTGTAGGTCGAGGTGCCGTTGAGCGGCCCCGCGAAGGCCAGTGCCATGCTGTCCCGGATCACCGCACGGCTGTCCCGCAACGAGCCGGTCATGATGGCGGTCGCGTCCGTGGTGTAGTTGGCGACCATGCCGTCGGCGTCGCCAGCCGCCCACGCCTTGTAGGAGTCAACCAGTACTGCCTGGATGGCGGCCTCGTCGTCCGCACGCCTGTCTGACATCGGATTTCTCCCTCGTGATCGGTCCGCCCGGCTGCTCCGGCGAACTCGTCAGTACATACCGGCGGTCGGGTCGGAACTCATCGCGCGCGGCGGAGAGATATTTCGGCGCTGCGGACGCCAGCGGCGCGCAGGCGCGGTCGGGGGCCGCGGTCGGGACGTGGTGGTTCTCAGCGGGTGTACTGATCGACAGGTCCCTAGGCGTCGAGTGCGGCCGGCAGGCCGAAAGACGCGAAGACCTCGGTCTCCTGGAACACCGAATTCCTGCTGATGCCCTCGGCGGTGACCGTGAAGATCTGGAGCGTGTGCAGCTCGTACCCGGCGCCGACGCGGCGATAGGCGGCGAAACCCGGCTGGCCGTTGCCCGCGACCGGCTGCAGCCGCCAGTCCGTTCCGGCCTTGGCGAAGACCCACTCCATGAACAGGCCGTAGTTGCCGGGGCCGGCGAACCAGTTGACCATCGGCGGCATCTCCATGACCACGTCTTCGGTGAGCAGCCGCTTGAGACCCTCGATGTCGGCATCCTCGAACGCCTTCATGTACCGATCGACCCAGGCGCGCTGCTCGGCCGTGGACGGTTCACTGAGCGGCTCCTGCCGCACCCCGATCTCCTTCAGCCGGGTGCGCGCCCGCTGCAGCGAACTGTTTACCGACGTGACAGTCGTGCCGAGGATCTCCGCTGCCTCGGACGCCGAGAAGCTGAGCACGTCACGCAGGATCAGCGCGCCGCGTTGACGCGCGGACAGGTGCTGCAGCGCGGCGGCGAACGCCAACCGCAGGCTGCTGCGGTCGACCACCGCTCTGGCCGGATCGCCGGCGTCCAGCAGCGAGTCCGGCAATGGCTGGAGCCAGGCGGCGTTCTCTCCCGGGATGAGCGGGCCGACCGGGTCAGACGCCGCCACCAGCCCCGACGGCAGCGGTCGACGGCCGCGGACCGCCAAGGCGGTGAGGCAGGCGTTGGTCGCGATCCGGTACAGCCAGGTGCGCAGCGAGCTGCGGGTCTCGTCGTACTGCTCGCGCGCTCGCCACGCCCTGAGGTACGTGTCCTGGACCAGGTCCTCGGCGTCGTGAGCCGAGCCGAGCATCCGGTAGCAGTACGCCAGCAGCTCGGTACGGAACGGGTCGACCAGGCGATCGAAGCCTTCTACCTTCGTAGTCACGCCCCAGGCCCTTCTCTGCTCCGATCAAGGCCACCATACCCGCGGCCGCCGCGTGGCTGAGTGGCTGTGGCGCGGGTTGGCCGGACCGCGGGGTTCAGGCAGATACGACACCTGCAACGACGCCGGCCGCGCCCGACCACTGGTCGGAGCGCGGCGGCGACCTACCCCAAGCAGGCGATCTACCCCAAGCAGGGCGACCTATCCCAAGCAGGCGACCTACCCCAAGCTAGGCGGTCCGTCCGGAGCGAGGCGGGCCTATCGCGAGCAGGTAGCGGGCGGGGCAGTGGGTTGCGGCCGGCGGGTAAAGCAGATTCCGCGACGGCCCGCTCGGCAACTAGTTGGCGGGCTGTGCTGCGCGGCCGGCCCGGGGAGCGAAGATGGCCGTCGCGATGCCGGCCACGGCGAGCAGCAGGCCGGAGCCGGGGAAGCCGAACGGGCCGTTGTCACCGACGGTGCCACCGATGATCCAGGTGATCGCGAGCAGCGGCGCGATCCACCACGCGAAGACCCGGGCGCGTACCGAGCCGATCGCGAACAGCACCACGCCCAGCAGGCTGGCCAGCGAGCCGAGTACGTACACCGGGCCGAGCGAGTTCTCCGACGTGGTGATGATGGACGAGGCGACACAGACGGCGACTGCCACCAGGCCGGCGGCGGTGACCAGGAAGCCGATCCGGCCCAGCAGGCCGTCCCGACCGCCGTTCAGCCGGCGCAGCCCGGCCACCAGGAGCAGCATCCCGGCCAGCAGCGGGAAGGCGTCCAGCGTGTAGAGGTAGTCGGCCGTCGAGGCGAAGTCGTCGGTGGAGATGGTGAAAAAGAAGTCGAAGACGGCCATCGCCAGGCAGCCGAAGGTGAGCAGTGCGGCGCCGACCGGGAGCAGCCGGCTGGCGGTACGGGGCGGGGCGAGCGTGAGTGCGGTCATGGCGGTACTCCTCGGCTTTCGGGTGTCAATACGGTGGGTACGCCGCCGAAGTTACGGAGATCGACGCCCCGGTTCGTCAGCCCGCGTACCGAATCCGCGTCCACCCGTGGGCGGAGCCGGGCTCCGCCGGGACGTGGACGCGTGCCCCGTCCAGGCGCCGTATCGTCCTGGCGATGGAGCCGGAGATCCGAGCGGTGGGGCGCGTCGACGCGGCCCTCGCCGGCGTGCTCACGGCGGCGATGGTGGTGGCCGCACTGGTCACCGGCCCGCCCGAGGCGCTGGCCCGGATCGGGGCGGCGGTGGTCGCGCTGGGCCTGCTGGCACTGGCGGTCCGGCGGCGCCGGCCGTTCGCGGTGACGCTCGCCGTCGCGGTGGTGGTCGTGGTGGCGGCGCTCGCCGCGCCACAGGGCGCCACGGCACCGACCTTCCTCGCCCTGATGGTCGCCGGGTACTCACTCGGCGCGCACGCGCGTCCAGCCGCGCTCGCCAGCGGGCTGGCCGTGGCGGTCGGCGCGGTCGCCACGGTACAGATCCTGTTGCCACAGGACGGGTACTCGCACGCCAGCGCGATCGGCTTCTTCGCCGCGGTGCTGGTACTGGCGCCGGCAGCAGTCGGAGGCGTGGTGCGGATCCGCGCCAACCTGACCCGACGGGTGCGGATGGGTACCGAGGCGCTGCGAGCGTCAGCCGCCGGTACCCTCGCCGACCGGCGTACCGAGCTGCGGCTGCGGATCAGCGGCGACATTGAGCGGGTGGTACTGGGCGGGCTGGAGAGCATGCGACCACACGCGGCGGTCCGCGATCTGGCTGACGTGACGGCGCTGCGTGATCTCGGGCGGGACGTACTCGGCCGGATGCGTGGACTACTCGGCTCCCTGCGCGCGGCCGGCGACGCCGAGCCACCACGGGTACCCGGGCAGGGGTTGGCGCAGCTGCGTACCCAGGTGGAGCGGGTACTGGCGACGGGCGCCGAGGAGCGGCCGGTACCGCTCCCCCGGTGGACGCTGCTGACCCCGGCTCGGGCCGACTCGCTGCTGGCCGTGATCACCGGCGGGTACGCCCTGCTGGCGATCGCCGCGCACCTCGGTGACCCGGTACCGGCCGGGCGGCGGGTACTCACCTGCCTGGCGGCTGCCGCGACGGTACTGCCCGCCGCCGGGGTACGCCGCTGGCCACTGCCGGCCACCTGTACCGGACTCGTTGCGGCGCTCGCCTTCGCGGCCCTGGATCCGCGCGCCGATCCACTCGGTGGAGTGGTGGCCGGGGCGGTACTCATCGGGTACCCGCTGCTGGTCGCGGTCGCCGCCGGCCTGCGGACGGCCGTTGCCGGGTTGGCCCTGTGCCTGGCCACGGCGGTACTGGCGACGGTGCTGCACCCCGGTGCCCTGCCGGCCGGTAGCGATCTGGTCTCCGCCGCCGCGGTCATCGTCGGCAGCTGGGCCGCGGGTCGGGTACTGCGCACCGGGGCGACCGCGCTGGCCGAGAGCGCCGCCGCCGGTGCCCGGGAGGAGCTGCGCCAGCGCGCCCAGCTGCGCGAGGCGCTGGATGCCGACCGCGCCCGGGTGGCCCGTGACCTGCACGACGCGGTCGGGCACGCGATGACCGGGATCGTGCTGCAGGCGACCGCGGCTGTCCGGGTGTGGGACAGCGAACCGGCGCTCGCCGCCCGACACGTGGCCGCACTGCGCGGCACCCTCGCCGAGGCGCTGGACGACCTGCGGCCACTGGTCACCAGCATCGCGCTGGAGGGCGCCGAGACACCCGGCCTGGCCGCCCTGCCGCTGCTTGTCGAGCGGGCCCGGGCCTGCGGCCTCGACGCCACCTGCGAGATCGGCACCAGCTTCGCCGGCGACCCGCCCACCGACACCGCAGCCAACGACAACGCGCCCATCGAAACCGCACTCAACGAAACCGCCTACCCCGACGCGCTTCTTGCGCTGGATCCGGCGACCGACTCGGTGGCCTACCGGATCGTCCAGGAGGCGTTGACCAACGCGGCCCGGTACGCGCCCGGCGCCCGGGTGACCATCCGGATCGGCTACCCCGCCGGTTCCAGGCCAAACTCAGAACGGGCAAGCTCAGAGCGGCCAAGCCCACAGCGGGTAAGCCCAGAGCGGGCGAACCCAGAGACGAGGTCCGTGGTGGTGGCGGTGGAGAACGCTGCGTCGCCGTACCGTGAGGTGGTGGCGACCGGCTCCGGACACGGACTGCGGGGCATGGCCGAGCGGGTGGCCGGGCACGGCGGCACGCTGCGGGCCGGAGCCACGCCGGCCGGCGGATTCCGGGTGTACGCCCGCCTCCCCATCTGTGGGCCGGCATGAGTACCGCGCTGCGGGTACTGCTCGCCGACGACCAGTCGCTGGTACTCGCCGGGCTGCGGACGATCCTCGACGCGGAGCCGGACATCGAGGTGGTCGGCCAGGCGCGCGACGGGTACCAGGCGATCCGGCTGGTCCGCGAGCTGCGCCCGGACGTGGTGCTGATGGACATCCGGATGCCCGGCCTGGACGGCGTGGCGGCCACCCGGCAGATCCTCGCCGACCCCGCCAACTCCACCGCGACCGGCAGCACCACCCGGATCGTCATGCTCACCACGTTCGATCTCGACGAGTACGTGTACGCCGCGCTGCGCGCCGGGGCCAGTGGCTTCCTGGTCAAGGACATTCCGGACGATCAGCTGGTGGCCGGGGTACGCCTCGTGCACCAGGGCGAGACGCTGCTGGCCCCGACGGTGTCCCGCCGGCTGATCGAGGCGTACGTGCGCCGCCCACCCGGTGGCGCGCCGGTACCCGGTGCGGAGACGCTCACCGCCCGCGAGTCACAGGTCTGGCAGCTGGTCACCGCCGGCCACTCGAACGCCGAGATCGCCGGTGAACTCTTCCTCGGCGAGGCGACCGTCAAGACGCACGTGTCCCGGTTGATGGCCAAGCTCGGCGCCCGGGACCGCATCCAGCTCGTCGTGCTCGGCTACGAGAGTGGCCTGCGCTGAGCGGCGGCACGGCTGTGCCAGAGGTTGTCACTGTTAGACCTGATGCGCGACGCTGGATCGGTCCGGGATGGGCGCCGTCCGACGAGGAGATGAACTCATATGGGCCTGATGCAGTGGATGCGCGGTGGAGACGAGAACTCGGCGTCGACCGGCGCGATCTCCGCTGCGCTCACCGCGATCGACGGGATCTTCCGGCCGAGCAGGATCAAACAGCTGGAGTTCATCGCCGAGTCCAAGCGCAAGCGGCACGACGTGGCCAGCAACGCCGACATCGACCTGGACGGCGGCCGGGCGGTGATCCGTATCGGCAGGTCAACCGGCGTCGCGACCAGCCGGCGGGCGCCGCGGGTACATGTGCCGCGCCGGCAGAGCTGGTGGAAGCAGTGGCGTACCTCGATGCACCGGCGCAAGCTGGCCCGCGCCAGGGCGAAGACGCCCCACTAGACCGGTGTCGGGGAAGACGCCCGCTGGCGGCAACTCCGAGCGGAGGCACAGCGGGCGCACAGCAGCGGCTGCGGATCCGCTCAGAATCGGCCGACACAATGGGTACATGGCCGCCACCGCGACAGCGTCGCGAACAACGACACCGACCGGGAACCGCGCACCCGGCCGTACCTCCTGGTGGCCGGATCTGATCTTCGCGGTGACCGCGCTCAGCATGCTGGTCGTGGTGGCGCTCTGGGTCGCCGGGCGCGGGCTGCAGGACCTGTCCGGGGCCGGGCCGGCGCTGTCCAGCCTGGGCCGGTTGACCGGCCTGGTCAGCGCCGACCTGCTGCTGATCCAGGTACTGCTGCTGGCGCGCATCCCCGTCGTTGAGCGGTTGTACGGGCGCGACTCGCTCACCCGCTGGCACCGGGTGGTCGGCTTCACCTCGTTCGACCTGATGCTCGCGCACGTCGTACTGATCACGCTCGGGTACGCGATCACCGCGCACGCCAACGTCTTCGCGGAGTTCTGGGACCTGACCACGACGTACCCCGGAATGCTTCTGGCTTTGGCAGCCACCGTGGCGCTGGTGATGGTCGCGGTGACCTCGATCCGGCTGGCCCGGCGCCGGCTGCGCTACGAGTCCTGGCACCTGCTGCACCTCTACGCCTACCTGGGCGTCGGCCTGGCCATCCCGCACGAGCTGTGGACCGGCTCGGACTTCCTCGACTCGGGCTGGGCGACCGCCTACTGGTGGACGCTCTACGGCGCGGCCGCCGCCGCGATCCTGCTCTACCGCCTCATTCTGCCGCTCTTCCGCTCGCTGCGACACAGCCTGCGGGTGGAGCGGGTGGTGCCCGAGGGGCCCGGGGTGTGGTCGGTCTGGCTGACCGGACGGGTACTGCACCGGCTGCCGGTACGCGCCGGCCAGTTCTTCCAGTGGCGCTTCCTGACCGGCAGCAACTGGAGCCGGGCGCACCCGTACTCGCTGTCGGCCGCCCCGAACCCGCAGCGGCTGCGGATCACCGTGAAGGAGCTGGGCGACGACTCGGGGATGGTGGCGCGGCTGCGGCCGGGTACCCGGGTGCTGATCGAGGGGCCGTACGGCAACCTGACCGCCGAGCGGCGCCGGCGTACCCGGGTCACGATGATCGCCAGTGGCATCGGAGTGACCCCGCTGCGCGCCCTGCTGGAGGAGCTGCCCTACCGGCGCGGGCACGCCACGCTGATCTACCGGGCCAGCGCCGACACCGAGTTCACCTTCCGGGCCGAGCTGACCCGGCTCGCGCAGGATCGGGGCATCCAGCTGTACCTACTGCCCGGGCCGCGGGCCGGTACCGACTCGTGGGCACCGGCGGGGTACGGCGACGATGCCGCCCTGCTGCACCGGCTGGTACCCGACCTGGCCCGGCACGACGTGTACGTGTGCGGCCCGACCGCCTGGATGGCAGCGGTACTGCGGGCGGCACAGGCGGTCGGGGTACCGGCCGAGCACCTGCACACCGAACAGTTCACCTGGTAACGGATCACCTGGTAACGGATCACCTGGTAACGGGAGGAGGAGACGATGCGACGGATCACGCTCTGGCTGGTCAGTACCGTGGCGGTACTGGTGCTGCTGTTCAGCTACCGGACGAGTACCTCCGGCCCGGACCGGGGTAGCGCTGCGACCTCGGCTGGTGGCGGTGCCGGTGCCGGCGCGGGGATCGTGAGCTCCGCCCCGGCTCCCGCCCCGAGCGCGAGTGCGAGCAGCGGGTCGGGCGACGGCACGGGGAGTGGCACCGGCAGCACCACGGGCAGCGTGGTGGTGAACGGATCGGCGGCGGACACGCGGTGGGGTGTCGTCCAGGTTCAGGTGACGATCGTGGCCAACAAGATCACCGAGGTCACCGTGCTGCGGCAGCCGGACGGCAACCGGGAGGACCAGCAGATCAACGCACGTGCCCTGCCGCAGCTGCGTGAGCAGGTACTGGCCGCCCAATCGGCCAACATCGACGGAGTCAGCGGCGCCACGGTCACCAGCGACGGGTACCGCGAATCGCTGCAGGCCGCCCTCGACGCCGCCCACTTCCCGGCGTGAGCCGCTCGAACCCTGGCACGATGGCGAAGACCCCAACCGGGCTGTACCGGGTCGAGCAGGTGATGGGGATGCCGATCACCCTGCACCTGGCCGAGCCCGAGCTGCCCGCGGCCACGCTGACCCGGCTCGCCGACGAGGTGTACGCCTGGCTGCGCCACGTCGACGCGGTCTTCTCCACCTACCGGGCGGACAGTGCCGTCTCCCGCCTGACCGCCGGTGAGCCACTCTCCGCAGTGGATGATGGCGATCCCCAGGTGGGCGGGGAGTTACGCGGGGTACTGGAGCGCTGCGCCGACCTGTGGCGGGCGACCGACGGGTACTTCGACGCGTACGCGACCGGGGTGCTGGATCCGTCCGGGTACGTGAAGGGCTGGGCGGTGCAGTGTGCCTCCGACCTGCTGGCCGCCGCGGGAGCCGGCAACCACCAGCTCAACGCCGGTGGCGACCTGGTGGCCCGGGGCCGTCCGGAGCCCGGGCGCGACTGGCGGATCGGGATCCAGCACCCGTTCGAGGCAGGGTCGGTGGCGTGGGTACTGGCCGGGGCGGATCTGGTGGTGGCGACGTCCGGCACCTACGCCAGGGGTACCCACATCGTGGATCCGCACACCGGACGGCCGGCCACCGCGCTCGCCTCGGTGACCGTGGTCGGCGCCCGCGACCGGATCGACCTGGGTACCGCCGACGCCTACGCGACCGCCGCGCTGGCGATGGGGCTGCCCGGCCTGGATTGGCTGGCCCGCCTGGACGGGCTGCACAATTCCGGGCTGACCGGTGGTGCATCGGCGACCGGCGGGCTGCACAGCGCTGCGGTGACCGCTGACGGTCGGGCGTTCGCCTCCCCCGGCCTCCCGATTGCGGCGGCTGGTCCCACGCCCGACTAGGAGCGCGGGACCGTTGTGCCGCAGCGTTTCCGGCCTGGTGTTGGCGGCGCGACGACCGCCGCCTCAGCCGGCCAGCAGGGCATCCAGCTTGGTGAACGAGCTACCCCAGCCCTCGCGCGCCATGCCCTCCATCTCGGCGGTGTACGGCCCCTGGCGCAGGACGAGGCGGGTCTTGTTGCCGCCCTCGTCGTGGAACTCCAGCCGCAGCGTCAGCCGTACCTTCTCGGAGTTGGTCATCGCGTCGCTGAACTCCTCGCCGCCGACCAGCAGCTCGTTCTCCACCACCTCGGTGAAGACCCCGTCGACCGGTGAGGTCATCGTCGGGTCGTCGTCGTTGACCATCGTGAAGCGCTGCTGCCCACCGACCTTGACGTCCATGTCCACGGTGTCCCGCGGCACCGACCAGCCCACCGGGCCGAACCAGGCGGCCAGCTGATCCGGGTCGGTGAACGCCCGGTAGACCAGCTCCCGCGGCGCGTCGAAGATCCGGGTCATGACCAGTTCGCTGCTTGTCGAGTCGGACATCTCACTTCTCCTTCGTTGCTGATTGCCCCGTTGCCCGAGGCTGTTGTCGTGCTCGGTGCTGCTCTGCTTGGTGCTGCTCTGCTTGGTGCTGCTCGGTTTCCGCTTCGCTGCCGGGCTGGTGTTGCCGGGCCGCCTGGTGTTGCTTGGCGGGCTGCGCGGGGGCGTTCTGCTGCATGCGTTTGAGGTGCGCGTCGAGGCGGGCGAAGTTGACGTCCCAGAACCGCCGGTAGCGCTCCATCCAGTCGGTCGCCTCGCGCAGCGGCTCGGCGTTGAGCGTGCTGGAACGCCACTGCGCGGTCCGGCTCCGGGAGATCAAACCGGCCTGCTCCAACACTTTCAGGTGCCGGGAGATCGCCGGCAGGCTGATCGAGAACGGCTCGGCGAGTTCCGTGACGGTCGCGTCCCCATCGGCCAGCCGGGCCAGGATCGCCCGCCGGGTCGGGTCCGCCAGCGCCGCGAAGATCACGCTCAGCCGGTCGGTTGTCATCCCTACTCGCTCTCCCGCTCGCATTTAACGATGCCGTTATTTAACGGACGCGTTAAATGTAGGACGCCCGGTCGCCCGCGTCAAGCCGATCGGGCCAACCGCTTCGAGATTCCCGAGTACCCGTCGGACTCGGCCGGATCGGCTACTTTGTTGCGTACTCGCCACACCCGACGAGCAGGCCGGAGGCCACCGTGACGCCGTACCACTCGCCGCTGGTGGAGCAGCTCGGTCTGCGGCCACATCCGGAGGGCGGCTGGTACCGGGAGACGTGGCGCTCGCCGGTGCGGTTCACGCCGGAGGGGTACGCGGGTGCCCGGCACAGCGCCACCGCCATCCACTTCCTGCTGCACCCCGGCGAGCACTCCGCCTGGCACGTGGTGCGCTCGGACGAGCTGTGGCTGTGGCACTCCGGCGGCCCGCTCGAACTGTGCCTCGGCGGCGCCGGCGCCACGCCGGTACCCGGCGAAGTCAGCATGCTCGGGGCTGATCTCGGTGCGGGACAGCAACTCCAGCTGGTCGTACCGGGCGGCGTCTGGCAGTCGGCCCGGCCGGTGGGTACCGAGCCGGTACTCGTCAGCTGCGTCGTCTCCCCCGGCTTCGACTTCGCCGACTTCCAGCTATCTGAAGGCTTCCAGCTATCTGAAAGCTCCCAGCTGGCTGACGGTGGCCCGGCACAGGACGGAGCCGAGCATGGCTGACTTCGACGTACTCGTCATCGGCGGCGTCGGGGTGGACACCATCGTCCGGGTACCCGAGCTGGCCATCCCACCCGGCGACGGGGTAGCCGTACCGCCGGTCATCGACTACGTGGCGCACTCCGGGAACGGTGTGGCGCTTGGCTTCCACGCGCTCGGGCTGCGTACCAAGCTGGTCGACTTCCTCGGCGAGGATGTGCTCGGCGCGCTGGTACTGGCCCGCTACGCCGAGCTGGGCCTGGACTTCAGCTACCTGCCGGCGGCCGAGGGTACCCCGCGCGGGGTGAACCTGGTCGACGCTGCCGGCCGGCGCTTCTCCTTCTTCGACGGGCGCTACCCGGCCGACGCCGTCCTGCCGCTCGACTTCTACCTGCCCTACCTGGAGCGGGCGACGCACGTACACGTGGCGGCCGGGCGCGGCGCCGGGGCGTACCCGCAGGCGCGCCGGCTGGGCCTCACCACGTCCACCGACATCCACGCCTGGGACGGCGAGCACCCCTGGCCGGTCGATCTGCTGCGCGGGTCGGACGTGGTGTTCCTGAGCGCGCAGGCGGTACCCGAGAAGATCGACGAGGTGATGCGGCGGGTACTCGACGCAGGCCGGGCGGGTGTCGTGGTGGCCACCGAGGGGGCGGCCGGCAGCCGGGTACTGACCCGCGATGATCCGATCGTGCGCCGGTACCCCACCGCGCTGCCCGAGCGCCCGGTGGTGGACAGCAACGGTGCCGGGGACGCGTACAGCACGGCGTTCCTGAGCCGCTGGTTCGCCGGCCGGCCGGTGGACGAGTGCGCGCTGGCCGGCGCCGTCTCCGGTGCGTTCGCGTGCGGCGCCGCCGGTACCCATGAGGAGTTGATCACCGGGGACCAGCTCGCGGCGGGCTGTGCCCGGGCGGCGCTGACCCCGCACTGGCAGGCCGGCCGCCTGTAGCGCGACCGGATCGGCCCGGATCGGCCGGGATCCGCCCTGGTCAGCCTACGTAGACCCGGCCCGGTTAGGCTGGCGGACCCATGGTCAACGGGACACATGATCAAGCGGACCATCGGCCAAGGGGACCCATTGGTCAGGGGTACCCGATCAAGAGGTAGCTGGCCCGCGAAGGAGCGTTCCGTTGTCTGACATCCGCCGACCCCGGATCGCCATCTCGGTGATCTTTGCCGTACACGGGGCGGTGGTCGGCAACTTCGCCACCCGGCTGCCGTGGATCGCCGACCGGCTGCACACCGACCCGGGCGGACTTGGCCTCGCGCTGCTCTTCGCCTCGGTTGGCGCCATCGTGGCGATGCCGTTCGCCGGCCGGCTGACGCACCGTTTCCGTAGCCGCCCGGTGATCGCGGTACTGCTGACCCTGTGGTGCCTGGCGCTGGTACCGCCGGCGCTGGCCGGGAACCTGCCGGCGCTGTGCGTCGCGATGGTGTTCTACGGCGCCACGTCCGGGATGTCCGACGTGGCGATGAATGCCCAGGGCGTGGTGGTGGAGCAGCGTGCCGGCCGGTCGATCATGTCCAGCCTGCACGGGATGTGGAGCCTGGGCGGCCTGCTCGGCTCGGCGGCCGGCATCCTGGCCGCGCACGCCGGCCTGGACGCGCGCGTGCACTTCGCCATCGCCGCCGGGGTACTCGCGGTGATCGGCCTGCTGGCCTGCCCGTACCTGCTGGACGTCGCGCCGCCGGCCGAGGACGGCGCGCCGGCCTTCGCGCTGCCACCCAAGCCGGTGGTACTGCTGGCACTCGTCGCGTTCTGCGCGGTCTTCGCCGAGGGCGCCAGCTCCGACTGGGCGGCCGTCTACCTCACCGACGTGGCGCACGCCGGTCCGGCCATCGCGGCCGGTGCGGTGACCGGGTTCGCCGGCACCATGGCGGCCACCCGGATGGTCGGCGACCGGGTGGTGGACCGGTTCGGCCGGGTACCCACGGTGCGGTTGGGTGGCGCGGCGGCCGCCGTCGGCGCGCTGACCGTCGCACTGGCCCGCGGCCCCGCGCTGGCCATCGCCGGCTTCGCGCTGATCGGTCTGGGTGTTGCCGTGGTGGTACCGCTGGCGTTCACCGCGGCCGGTAACGCCGGTCCCCGTCCCGGGCAGCAGATCGCCGGCGTGGCAACGATCGCGTACGGTGCCGGCCTGGTCGCGCCGGCCACCGTCGGCGGCGTGGCGCACGCCTCTTCGCTGTCGGTCTCGTTCGTTCTCGTCGCGGTGCTGGCCGCGCTTGTCGCCCTCGGCGCGGGCGCACTCCGCCACCGCCCGGGCCCGGCTGACCCGGTAACTGGCCAGGCAAATCACCCGGCAGCCCAGCCGGCGCCGGCCGGCGGGGCAGCGTCCGAGAACGAGACACCGGAGGCCCGGCTCGGCCGACTGTAGGCGCTCCCGGCCCGGCCGGCGTTAGGCGCTCCCGGCCCGGCCAGCTGTGGGCATTCCCGGCCGGCTGTGGGCATTCCCGGCCGGCTGTGGGCATTCCCGGCCGGCTGTGGGCATTCGTGGCGGCCACTCCGGCCGGTCGGCTCTGATCGCCCGCACGCGACCAGAGCCGACCGCCTTCAGCCCCCGGTAAAGCGTCAGCCGCCGCTGTCGAGGCGGTTCAGGGTGAGTTCCCGAGCCTCGGCGTACCGCTCGCGTACAGCCGGTACCGGATCCGCCTCGTACCGCTCCACAGTGGACAGTTCCCACACTGGCGGGGTGTCCCCGCCGGCGAGTGCCCAGGCCGCCTGCCGGGCCGCGCCGTTGGCCACGTACTCCCCCGGCTCGGGTACCAGCACCGGGGCACCGAACACCGTCGGGGCGATCCGGCGTACCGCGGCCGACTGGGCACCGCCGCCGATCAGGATCACCCGGCGCACCGCGACCCCCTGTGCCACAACGGCATCCAGCCCGTCGGCGAGCGCGCAGAGCATCCCCTCGACCGCCGCCCGGGCCAGGTACGCCGGGGTGGCCGTACCGAGCCGGAGCCCGTGCAGCGCGCCGGTGGCGTCCGGCCGGTTGGGGGTGCGTTCGCCTTCGAGGTAGGGCACCAGGGTCAGCCCGTCCGCACCGGCCGGGGCGCTGAGTGCCAGCTCCGACAACGCATCCAGCGTCGACGCCGAGCATCCGGGCGGTCGCGTCGAGTACCCGCGCCGCGTTCAGTGTGGCGATCAGCGGCAGGTACCCGCCGGTGGCGTCGGCGAACCCGGCCACCGTGCCGGTCGGATCCACGGCCGGGGTCAGCGTGGGGCTGAACACGGTACCGGAGGTGCCGATCGAGACGATGAGGTCACCGGGCTCGGCGCCCACCCCCAGTGCGGCGGCGGCGTTGTCGCCGGTACCCGCGCCGAGAACCGTTTCCCCGTGTGTGCCCCCACCGTGTGCAACCCTGCTGCCAGCCGGTGCCAGTACCGTTGGCAGCACAGGGATCCGGCCGAACGCGCGATCGAGCAGGTCGAACCGGTAGGCGTTGCTGCTCGGAGAGAAGTAGCCGGTACCACTGGCGTCGCCCCGGTCGGTCCACAGCTCGGTGAGGTCCCGGCTGCCGGCCAGCCGCCAGCTGAGCCAGTCGTGCGGCAGGCACACCGCGGCGGTCCGTACGGCGTGTGCCGGCTCGTGCTCGGCGAGCCAGCGCAGTTTGGTGATGGTGAAGGAGGCGACCGGTACCACGTTGACCGCCTTGGCCCATTCGGCCGCGCCCAGCTCGGCGACGAGGTCGGCCGCGGCCCCGGCCGACCGGGTGTCGTTCCAGAGCAGGGCCGGCCGGACCACCTCGCCCGCCTCGTCCAGGCACACCATCCCGTGCTGCTGCGCGCCGACCGAAAGGGCCGCCACATCGCCGAGCCCACCGGCCCGGGCCAGCGCCGAGTCCAGTGCCCGCCACCACTCCCGCGGATCCACCTCGGTACCGTCCGGGTGGGCCGCGCGACCGGAGCGCACGAGCGCCCCGGTCGTCGCGTCCCGGATGACGACCTTGCACGCCTGGGTCGACGAGTCCACCCCGGCGACCAGCGTCGCACCGGTCGAAGGAGCGGCGTGGGTCATCGGGCGCCGAGCAGGTGCTCGATCGCCAACTGCGTCAGGTGGACGGCGCCGAGCCCGCGCTGGGCGGCCGCCTCCACGTCGAAGTCCTCGAACGCCGAGCGGTCGGCGAGCAGGTCGTCGTAGCTCTCCCCGGCTGCCAGGGTCGGGGTGGCCAGTTCGGCGACCCGGGTGGCGACCAGCGCCGCCTGTACCTCCGGGTCGGCCCGGAACGCCGCGGACCGCTCCTTCAGCAGCAGGTAGGTGCTCATGTTCGCGGCCGCCGAGGTCCACACGCCGTTGATGTCCTCGGTACGCGCCGGCTTGTAGTCGAAGTGCCGCGGCCCGGTGTACCCGCCGTTCTCCAACAGGTCGACCAGGAAGAACGCGTTGAGCAGGTCACCGTGGCCGAAGACCAGGTCCTGGTCGAACTTGATGCCGCGCTGGCCGTTCAGGTCGATGTGGAAGAGCTTGCCCTGCCACAGCGCCTGGGCGATGCCGGCGGCGAAGTTCAGCCCGGCCATCTGCTCGTGCCCGACCTCCGGGTTGAGCCCGACCATCTCGTGGTGCTGCAGCATCGAGATGAAGCCCAGCGCGTGGCCGAGGGTGGGCAGCAGGATGTCACCGCGCGGCTCGTTGGGCTTGGGCTCGATGGCGAACCGGATGCCGTACCCCTTGTCGATCACGTACTGGGCGAGCAGGTCGATACCCTCGCGGTAGCGCTCCAGCGCCGAGCGGATGTCCTTGGCGGCGTCGGACTCGGCGCCCTCCCGGCCACCCCAGAACACGTACGTCTTGGCGCCCAGTTCGGCGGCGAGGTCGAGGTTGCGCATCACCTTGCGCAGCGCGTACCGGCGGATGTCCCGGTCGTTGCTGGTGAACGCGCCGTCCTTGAACACGGGGTGCTTGAACAGGTTGGTGGTGGCCATCGGGACGATCAGGCCGGTCTCGGCCAGCGCGTCCTTGAACCGGGCGATGTGCTTGTCCCGGGTGTCGTCGTCGGCGCCGAACGGGATCAGGTCGTCGTCATGGAAGGTGACGCCGGCGGCGCCGAGTTCGGCCAGCCGGTGCACGGTCTCGACCGGGTCCAGGGCCGGCCGGGTGGCGTCGCCGAACGGGTCCTGCGCCTGCCAACCCACGGTCCATAGGCCGAAGGTGAAGAAGTCATCCCTGGTGGGCTGCGGTGTCACGGTATGTCTCCTTGGGGTGTGCGTATTTGTATGCTCGTTGAACATATAGCCCGCGTGTGAGAGGGTCAAGCACGTGCAACCACGCCGCGACGTCGCCATCCGGCAGGGCAGCCTGCGCGAGCACAACCTCGCACTCGCGCTGGCGCACATCGCCCACAGCCCGACCCCGGTCTCCCGGGCCGACCTGTCCGCAATCACCGGCCTGACCCGGGCCACCACCTCCAGCCTCGCCGATGAACTGCTGGCCGGGGGGCTGGTTCGGGAAGTCGGCCCGGCCCCGCGCACCGGCGCCGGGCGACCGGCCAACGGGCTCGTACTGGCCGACACCGGGCCGGCCGGGCTCGGGCTGGAGATCAACGTGGACTACCTGGCCGCCTGCGTGGTCGACCTGACGGGACGGGTACGCGCGTCGGTGGTACGCGACACCGATCTGCGCGGGCAGGAGCCGGCAACGGTGGTGGCCCGGCTCGCCGAGGTGGCCGGGGAGGCGCTGGGCGACGCGTCGGCCGCCGGGCTGAGTGTTGCGGGGGCGTGTGCGGCGGTACCCGGCCTGGTGCACGCCGGTACCGTCCGGCTGGCCCCGAACCTGGAGTGGCACGAGGTACCCCTGGCCGACCTGCTCGGTGCCGCGCTCCTGGGTGCCGAGCTGGCCGGCGGCTTACCGGTGACCGTGGACAACGAGGCGAACCTGGCGGCCCAGGGCGAGGCGGCGCAGCTGTCCCCGGGCGCGCCGGCGAGCTTCCTCTACATCTCCGGCGAGATCGGCATCGGTGGCGGCGTGATCCTCGACGGCCACCTCTTCCGGGGTACCCAGGGCTGGGCCGGCGAACTCGGCCACCTCACCGTGGAGGCCGACGGACCCGCCTGCCACTGTGGCTCGCGCGGCTGCCTGGAGCAGTACGCCGGCCAGGAGGCGATCCTGACGGCAGCCGGTGCGCCGGCCGAGACCGGGCAGGCAGCCCTGCGGTTGATGAGTTCCCGGGCACGCGCCGGCGACGCCGCGATGCTCACCGCCCTGCGCCGCGCCGGTACCGCGCTGGGCGTCAGCGTGGCCGGCGCGGTGAACCTGCTGGACGTACAGACAGTGGTACTCGGCGGCGGCTTCGCCGAGCTGGAGCCGTGGCTGCGTCCGTGGCTGGAGCGGGAGGTGGCCACCCGGGCGGTGACGGCGGCGTGGGCACCGGTGAGGGTACGGGCCTCCGCACTGGGTACCCGGGCCACTGTGGTCGGCGCCGCCCGTACCGCCCTGCACGGGGTACTGGAGCACCCGGCCCGCTGGCTCGCTTCCCGGTGACCGCCTGAACGCCTGCGACCTAGCCGCTAACCGTCCGCTTCCCGTCACGCCCGGTGATATGACGGGAAAATCGCGGCGCCGGCTTGCCGAGATCGCCGACGGGCCGGCAGTATCGCTCCGTGACACTGGGCGGAACTGAGACCGGACCCGACCGCCGCGACAGCGCCGGGTCGGCCCCGGGTGCGCCCCGACCGGCAACCCCCAGCCAGCCGGCCGCTGCCAACCCGGCGACCGCTCCCAGCCAGCCGGCCAGTCCGGGCCAGCCGGCCGCTCCCAGCCAGCCCGTCATTCCCGGCCCGCCGGTCAATCCCAGTCAGGCCGCCATTCCCAGGCAGACGGCTGGCAACGATCCGCGCCGGGGCAGCGTGCTCGGCTACCTCGCCGAAGTCGAACCGCTGATGGAGCCGACCGGCGGGTACCCCCTCGTGGTACGCCGCCAGCCGCCCCCGACTCCGCCGGCGACCCCGGCAGCGCCCCAGCCCTCGGCACGGCCACCGACCGGTACCCGCGCGTCCACGGTGGACGGCGCGGTAGCCGGCTCGGTGGAGCAGCCGGCCCGCCGGCGCCGGGCGTGGCCGTGGCTCGTGGCCGTACTCCTCCTGGTCATTGTGCTGCTCGTCGTGCTGCTGCTGGCGGTCCAGCACCGGCAGCGGACGGGTCCGGTGTCCCTCCCGCTGCCCGCCGCCGTGCTCGCCACGGCTTCGCCGGAGGTCACCGCGGCCACCCCGGCTGCCACCGGCTCGGCCGCCGCCAGTGCCGACGCGTCGGCGAGCGTCGACCCCTCCGCGAGCGTCGACCCCAGCTCCTCCGCGGCCGGCGACGGCGGGTCGGGCTCGCTACCCAGCGCCAGCCCGTCGGTCAGCAGTGCCCCAGCCCCTCCGCCGGCCGTACTGACCGCCCGGTACGAGACGGTGGGCAACACCGGCCTGCTCGGTCTCACCGGCTACCTGGGCCAGGTGACCATCACCAACCCCGGGATCCGGCCGGCCAACGGCTGGGAGGTCACCATCGTGCTGCCGGGTGGCCAGTCGATGGCCAAGGCGACCGGGGCGGCCTACCAGCAGAGCGGCGGCACGGTCACCTTCTGGCCAACCGATACCGCCGCCGCTGTCCCGGCCGACGGCTCGGTGACCTTCACCTTCCAGGTGAACGGCCTGCTCGGTGGCCCACCCACCGCCTGCGCCATCAACACCCACCCCTGCGACTGACCGCCACCGCCGCGACACGGGCGCGACACCGGCCCGGCGAAGGCGCGGGGTCACAGGTGCGGGAAGCTGCGGTGCGTACGCGGCGACTCGATGACCAGTGACGCCGCTCCGACGATGAGCGGATCGGGGCTACCCACCACCTCGTTGTCCCGACCGGCGTACGGGAAGCGGTGCAGTACGTGCCGCATCGCCTCCACCCGGGCGCGCTTCTTGTCGTTGCTCTTCACCACCGTCCAGGGCGCGTCGGCCGTGTCCGTGTAGAAGAACATCGCCTCCTTCGCCTCGGTGTACTCGTCCCACTTGTCCAGCGAGGCGAGGTCCATCGGGGACAGCTTCCACTGCCGTACCGGGTCGACCTGCCGGATGGTGAAGCGGGTGCGCTGCTCGTCCTGGGAGACCGAGAACCAGAACTTGACCAGGTGGATACCCGAGCGGACGAGCATCCGCTCCAGTTCGGGAGCCTGGCGCATGAACTCCAGGTACTCACCGCGCTCGCAGAAGCCCATCACCCGCTCCACGCCGGCCCGGTTGTACCAGCTGCGGTCGAACATCGCGATCTCGCCGGCCGACGGCAGGTGGTTGATGTACCGCTGGAAGTACCACTGCGTGCTCTCCCGCTCGCTCGGCTTCTCCAGCGCCACCACCCGGGCGCCCCTCGGGTTCAGGTGCTCCATGAACCGCTTGATGGTGCCGCCCTTGCCGGCCGCGTCCCGCCCCTCGAAGAGGATCACCAGCCGGGTACCCGAGTCGCGTACCCAGTTCTGCAGCTTCAACAGCTCGATCTGCAGCAGCCGCTTGACCCGGTCGTACTCGTCGCG
The DNA here is from genome assembly GCA_963850915.1 of uncultured Actinomycetota bacterium. Lineage (GTDB taxonomy): Bacteria > Actinomycetota > Actinomycetes > Mycobacteriales > Micromonosporaceae > CAVTWH01. Next base: position 540,418 of record CAWKND010000006.1, on the reverse strand, counting down.
GGACATGCGCTCGTCGTAGGGGTAGTCCTCGCGCCAGGTGTCCACCGGGGTGCCGTCCTGGTTGAGCAGGATCGGGTCGTCATCGTCGTCGTCCCGGATGGTGTAGCCGGCCAGCAGATCGTTCATCGCGTGCGTCCTCCCCTACCCGCGCGCCCGAGGGGGTCCGGGCGCCCGGTGCGCGTCACGGTATGCAGCGCCGACGAACGCGCGGTGGCCGGCGGGTGAACACGGCCGCCGGCTGCACGGGTCAGCCGCACAGTCAGCTGCTCGGTGCCGGCGCGGCGGGCGCGGTACGTAGCTGGAAGACCTCGTGCACCACCGGGAGCTGGATCGGATGCAGGCAGGCCCGACCGCGGAAACCCAAGCGCCGCAAGGCCAGCGTGGACTTCCGGAAGGCGTCGAGGTCGTCCAGGTCGGCGCAGGCGGCACCGACCGGCGCGTCGATACCGGCCGCGGCGCTGGCGGCCACCACCCTTGAGCGGGCCCAGAGCAGCTCCAGCTCGTCAGGGCCGGGCTCCAGGCCGAGATCGGCGCAGAGGTCGGCCTCGCCGATCTGCAGCCGCACCACCCGGGGCGCCCGGGCCAGCTGCGGCGCGGCCAGCACGGCGGCTGCGCTGGCCAGGACCGGAGACACCTTCACGGTACCGATGGGCAGGTCCAGCTTCTCCTCCGCCTCGGCGAGTACCACCGCCAGCGCGGCCAGCTCGGTCGCCGACTCGGCACCGACCACGCAGAGCCCGGCCAGCCCCGGCGCGACCACGGCACGTGCGTCGAGTACCCCGTTCTCGCCGACGTTGATCCTGACCCAGACCGTGGCCGGCGGCGCGGAGCGCAGCCACTCGGCGGTCGCCGCCCGGGCCCGCTCCATGTCGTTGTCGGCGACCGCGTCGGCCAGGTCGACCACGAGTACGTCGGCCCCATGGTCCAGCGCCGCGTTCAGCTGATCCGGTGGACCACCCGGTATGTAGAGATGCGACCTCACCCGACACTCCCCGCCTCGGTGGCGCCACGGGTCCTGGATGCCCGGGAACGGACGCCACGGGTACGACCTCTCAGCCGTACCCAGGCACGCGCTCGGCTACGCGGCCGGTAGCCCGAGCTTCTCGCGCAGCCTGCGCTCCCGGCCCTCCAGCGCCTCGACGAGCGCCTGCCGCTCCTCGACCGCGGTCAGGTCGGCGGCGCCCTCGGCCGAGTCGATGGTGCCGCCGCCGGTGTCGCCCAGCCCGCGCCGCGCGCTGTCCAGGTCAGCCCGCGCCTGGGCGGCCTCCTCCTGCACCGTCTGCAGTTCGGCGTGCAACTGCTCCTGCGACGATTCGCCGGTGGTCATCGACGCCACGCTCCTCTTCACTCCCCGGATCGGCTCCTGTTGGCAACGGCCCGGGTGGTATCGGCTACGGGTTCCATGATCGCGCATACCGCGCGCCCCCGCACGGTTCTGCCCACACCGCCCGGTTCGCCAGACCGGCGGGTACCCGGTCTGAGCTGCGCGGATGGCGGTCAGCCGGGGCCGAGAAGGGTTGCGATCTCGGTGGCGATGCCGCGCTCCTCGTCGGTGGGTACCACGCAGACCGCCACGGGGGTACCGGCCGGCGAAATCACCGGGGCGTGCCGGGCGTTGCGCTCGGCGTCGACCGCTATGCCCAGTCCGGAGAGGCCGGCCAGCGCGCCCGCCCGTACCTGCGCGCTGTGCTCGCCCACGCCGGCGGTGAACACCACGGCGTCCAGCCGACCGAGTACGGCGAGGTACGCGCCGACGTACTTGCGGATGCGGTGGCAGTACACGGCCAGCGCCAGCCGGGCCGCCGGGTCACCGGTCGCCGCCCGCTCCTGGACTGCCCGCATGTCGTTGTCGCCGGCCAGTCCGGCCAGCCCACCCTGGTGCAGCAGCAGCGCCTCCACGTCGTCCAGGGGCATCCCGGAGCGGGCCAGGTGGAAGATCACCGCCGGGTCGAGGTCACCGGAGCGGGTACCCATCACCAGCCCCTCCAGCGGGGTCAGCCCCATCGACGTCTCCACGCTGCGCCCACCGGAAACGGCCGTGGCACTGGCCCCGTTGCCCAGGTGCAGGACGACCAGGTCGAGTTCGCTCACCGGCCGGTCGAGCAGGCGCGCGGTGGCCCCGACGACGTAGCGCACCGAGATGCCGTGGAACCCGTACCGGCGCACCCCGTACCGCTGCGCCACGTCGCCCGGCAGCGCGTAGGTGTACGCCGCCTCCGGCAGTGTCGCGTGGAAGGCGGTGTCGAAGACGGCCACCTGCGGTACCCCCGGCAGGTGCGTGCGGGCCGCCCGGATTCCGGCCAGGCTGGCCGGGTTGTGCAGTGGCGCCAACGGGACCAGCTCCGCGATCCCGGCCAGCACCGCGTCGTCGACGAGCACCGGCTCGCGGAAGCGGGTACCTCCGTGCACCACGCGGTGCCCGACGGCTCCCAGGGTCACCCCGGACACCTCCGGCGAGCCGAGTACCCGCTCGATCGCGGCCGCGTGGTCGGGTACCCCCGAACCGTCCTCGCCGATCCGCTCCACCACCCCGCCCGGACCCGCGGCCTCGCCGTCGAAGAGCCGGTACTTGAGCGACGAGGAGCCGGCATTGAGGACCAGAACGGGGCGCATACCGTCAACATACGCAAGCACCGCGACCACGCAGCGGGTAGGAATGGACCCATGCAGGTTGTCGAACCGCGTCCGGACACCGCCGACTCCACCCGCACCGCTGACCTGGCTCGCATCGATGGCTTCTGGCGGGCCGCCAACTACCTCTCGGTCGGGCAGATCTACCTGATGGCCGATCCGCTGCTGCGCGGCGGGCTGCGCGCGGAGAACGTCAAGCCCCGGCTGCTCGGCCACTGGGGCACGACGCCCGGCCTGAATCTGCTCTACGCCCACCTGTCCCGGGTGATCGCCGCCCGGCAGCAGGAAATGATCTTCGTGACCGGGCCGGGGCACGGCGGACCGGGGCTGGTGGCCTGCTCCTGGCTGGAGGGGACCTACACCGAGACCTACCCGGGGGTATCCCAGGACGAGCCGGGGATGGCCCGGCTGTTCAAGCAGTTCTCCTTCCCGGGCGGGATCCCGTCGCACGTGGCGCCGGAGACGCCCGGCTCGATCCACGAGGGCGGTGAGCTGGGGTATTCGCTGTCGCACGCGTACGGGGCCGCCTTCGACAACCCGGATCTCGTGGTCGCCTGCGTGATCGGCGACGGCGAGGCGGAGACCGGCCCGCTGGCCACATCGTGGCACTCCAACAAGTTCCTCGACCCGGTGGGCGACGGGGCCGTGCTGCCGATCCTGCACCTCAACGGGTACAAGATCGCCAATCCGACGGTACTGGCCCGGATCGACGACGACGAACTCGACGCGCTGCTACGCGGGTACGGGCACACGCCGTACCTGGTCGAGGGGGACGATCCGGCCACCGTGCACAGGCAGCTCGCGGCCACCCTGGACACCGTCTTCGACGAGATCACCCGGATCCAGCGCGCGGCGCGGGAGGACGGGGCGACCGAGCGGCCCAGGTGGCCGATGATCGTGCTGCGTACGCCGAAGGGGTGGACCGGGCCGAAGGTGGTCGACGGGCTGCCGGTGGAGGGGACCTGGCGGGCCCACCAGGTCCCGCTGACCGCCGCCCGCAACGACCCGGCGCACCTGGCGCAGCTGGAGACCTGGATGCGCTCGTACCGGCCGGCGGAGCTGTTCGACGCCGACGGTACGCCGCTGCCCGAGCTGGTCGACTGGCTGCCACAGGGCGACCTGCGAATGTCCGGGAACCCGCACACCAACGGCGGCAAGATACGCCGGGACCTGCTGGTACCCGACTTCCGGGACTACGCGGTGAAGGCCGGCGAGATCGCCGAGGCGACCCGGGTCCTCGGTGGCTTCGTCCGGGACATCTTCAGCGCCAACGAGCGGTACCGCAACTTCCGGCTGGTCGGGCCGGACGAGACGGAGTCCAACCGGCTGGGCGCCGTCTACGCCAGTACCGGCAAGGCGTGGCAGGCGCGCACGCTGCCAGTGGACGAGCACCTGGACCCGCACGGGCGGGTGATGGAAATCCTCTCCGAGCACACCTGCCAGGGCTGGCTGGAGGGCTACCACCTGACCGGCCGGTACGGGATGTTCTCCTGCTACGAGGCGTTCGTACACATCGTCGACTCGATGGTCAACCAGCACGCCAAGTGGCTCAAAGTGATCCGGCAGCTGCCCTGGCGGCACCCGATCCCATCGCTGAACTACCTGCTCACCTCGCATGTCTGGCGGCAGGACCACAATGGCTTCTCGCACCAGGACCCGGGCTTCATCGACCACGTGGTCAACAAGAAGGCCGACGTGATCCGGGTCTACCTGCCGCCGGACGCGAACACCCTGCTCTCGGTCGCCGACCACTGCCTGCGCAGCCACAACTACATCAACGTGATCGTTGCCGGCAAGCAGCCCGCGCCGACCTGGCTCGGGATGGAGGATGCCGCCCTGCACTGTGCGCGCGGGCTGGGCATCTGGGACTGGGCCGGCAACGACGGCGGGGACCCGGACGTGGTACTCGCGGCCGCCGGTGACGTACCGACGCTGGAGATACTGGCCGCTACCGAGCTGCTCCGCGAGCACCTGCCGGAGCTGCGGGTACGGGTGGTCAACGTGGTGGACCTGATGCGCCTGCAACCCGCCTCCGAGCACCCGCACGGGCTACCCGACGCCGAGTACGACGCGATCTTCACCACCGACCGGCCGGTGATCTTCTCCTACCACGGGTACCCGGCGCTGATCCACCGGCTGACCTACCGCCGGCACGGGCACGACAACCTGCACGTGCGTGGGTACAAGGAGGAGGGCACCACCACCACGCCCTTCGACATGCTGGTACGCAACGACGCCGACCGGTACCACCTGGTCATCGACGTCATCGACCGCACGCCCGGGCTGGCCCGGCGGGCCGCGACACTTCGCCAGCTGATGGTCGACAAGCGGTTCGAGCACCGCCGCTACGTCGAGCGCACCGGCGAGGACCTGCCGGAGATCCGCGACTGGACCTGGACGCCGCGCGACTGAGCCGCCACCCGCTCCGGCCGACGCTGCGGCCGGGGCGGGGTCGGCGGGGCAGGGTCAGCGGGACTGGGCGTCCTGCAGCGCTTCCTCCGCGACCTGGCGCGACTGCGGGCGGGGGCCGAGCGGCACGTTGTATGCCAGCGCGGTAGCGGTCGGCCGGACCGACTCGGTGGTACCGGCGACGAACGCCGGCGCCAGCTCCGCCCGGGCCTGGGCAGTACGCCACCGGGGTACCAGGCCGCAGGCGCCCACCGCCACCAGGACGATCAGCGTGCCGATGACGCCGTCCAGGATGTAGTGGTTGCCGGTGATCACCACGACCGACCAGGTGGCGGCCGGGTACAGCAGCGCCGCCCAGCGCCACCGGCTGCGGTAGACCCGGATGACCGCGATGGCCAGCAGTACCGCCCAGCCCACGTGCAGCGACGGCATCGCCGCGAACTGGTTGGCGAAGCCGCTGCTGGTGCTCGACGGGTAGGCCGACGGGCCGACGGTCACCATCGTGTCCACCAGGCCGAAGCCGGGTACCAGCCGCGGCGGGGCGAGCGGGTAGTTGATGTGGATCACCAGTGCGATCGCGGTCGCGATGATCAGCTCGGTGCGTACCCGCAGGTACTCGCTGCGGTGCCAGACGAACAGCCAGGCCAGTACGGCGAAGGTGACCGGGAAGTGCACGCCCACGTAGTAGAGGTTGGCGAGCCGGGCGATGTCGAGGTGGCCGAGAACCGCGTGCTGGATCGTTGCCTCGGACGGTACGTGCAGCCAGCGCTCCAGCCGCCATACGTCACGCGCGTGCGCGGTGGCCTCGCCGGCCTCCGCGTCGGCCAGGTGCCGACCCAGCTCGTACACGGCGAACATCAGGCCGAGTAGGACAACCTCGATGACCAGGTCGCGGATCACCTCGAACGGCCGGCTGGACGGCCTGGCCGGCGCGGTTGAGGGGTGCCCGGACGCCTTGGCTGGTGCCTCCTGCATCACCGGGGAACCTCCGTTTCTCCGAGGGGAGCAACGCGGGGCGCGATGCCAGGCCGGCCAGTATCGCGCACCGAGTTATCTAGAATGTCAGCTCACCGCAACCTGCGTGGGGACGGGGTGTTCATCTTGCGGCGTGTCTTACGTCTCAGTCCAGGCTGTACCGCTCCCGGCGCCGCCCCGCGCGCGGCTGGCTGATCTTAACGAGTGCGGTCTTTGATCGGTCCAACCCGAACAGTTTGCCTTACCCAAACAGTTCATTGTTGCCCGGGTACCTGATACGTTGCTGAAGAGCCGCGTACGCACGCGCGCCGTCCGACGGTGCCCCCGTCTGGGCCGGCAGATACCGGGAAATGCCTGGTCACGTCGTCAGAGGCCGGGGAGATGTGATGACCGACACCAAGGCAGTCATCGCCGAGATCATCAGCGCGCAGCGAGAGTTGCAGCGCAGTTTCGCCGAGGACCGCAGCAACCCGCTGTTCGACTCGCCACTGACCATGTCGCAGCTGAAACTCATGCTGATGCTGCACCACAGCGGCGGCTCCGGCGGGCAGGAGCTGGCCCGGTCGATGGGGGTCAGCCTGGCGACGCTGACCGGAATCGTCGACCGGATGGTGATCCAGGGCCTGGTCACCCGGCGCGAGGACCCGACCGATCGGCGGGTACGCCGGATCGAGTTGACCGCACACGGCAGCCGCACGATCGACGGCATCGTGACCTCGGGTACCCAGAAGCTGCACCAGTTGCTGAGCCGGATCGACCGGCCCGGCCTCGACGTCATCCACCAGGCTCTGCTGCTGATGTGCCAGGCCGTGCGCGAGCCGGCCGCTCCGGCTGCCGGGAAGGCGCCCGTCAAGGCCCCCAGCGCGAAGCCGGCCGACACACCCGCGGAGACACCGCCGGGGGCAGCTGAGCCGGCAACGGCCACGGCCGGACGGGCGAAGGCGGTCCGGCGGCGGTGAGCGGGCGGCGCGCGGGGGCGGCGGCCGAGTACCGGACGGATTTCGGGACCGCCCGGCTGGTACCCGACCGGGACCGGCCGGAGAGCTACACCCTGCTGACGGACGGGGTACCGCAGTCGCACGTCGACCTGGCCGACCCGACCCGGCTGGAGTTCGAGTACATGCGCCGGCTCGCCTCCATCGTCGACGCGGCGGCGCCGGCCGGGATGCCACTGGACGTACTGCACCTGGGCGGCGGCGCGCTGAGCATGGCACGGTACATCGCGGTCACCCGGCCCGGCTCACGGCAGCGGGTGGTCGAGCGCGACGCGGCCCTCACCGAACTGGTCCGCCGCGAGCTGCCGTTGCCGCGCGGTGCGGACATCCGGGTACGCGCCGGGGACGCCCGTACCGTGCTGGACGCCACCCGTCCCGAGCGGTACGACCTGCTGCTCGCCGATGTCTACAGCGCTGCCCAGATGCCCCGGTCGGTGGCGAGCACCGAGTACGCCGCCCAGGTGGCCCGGGTACTGCGCCCGCACGGCCGGTACGCCGCCAACATCGCCGACCTGCCGCCGCTGGCGTTCACCCGTACCCAGGTGTCCACCCTCGGTACCGCCTTCGCCCACGTGTACCTGCTCGCCGACCCGGGCATGCTGCGTGGCCGCCGGTACGGCAACGTGGTACTCGCCGCCGGGCAGAGCGAACTGCCGCTCACCGCACTGACCCGCGCTGCCGCCCGCGATGTCTTCCCCGGCCGGGTCATGTACGGCCCCGACCTCACCGCGTTCGCCGGCGGCGCCAAGCCGGTCGCCGACGCCCAGGCCACCGACTCGCCCCTCCCCCCGCCGAGCGCGCTCCTCCCGCAGGAGCGCTGAACTCCCCGGGACCGCTGACTCGGGACCGCTGACTCGGGCCGCTGACTCGGGCCGCTGAGTCTCCGGGCGTGCTGAGAAACGGGCAGCCCGCAGCGGACTGGTGACAGATCACCAACACCGGACGAATGCCACACGTCCGCGGGCCTACGATCGGCGAGCCTAGGATCGACAGGCGCCGACGTGAGGGGGCCGTGATGGGCTTGTTCAACCGGGACCGCGCCGAGGAGCCGATCGACCCGTCCTGGTACCGGGTCACCGGGCTGGTACTGGCCGCCGACGCCCCGCCACAGGGCGCGCCGTCGCGCGGGCCGCACTCGAAGGGCACGATCCGGGTGGTGATCGACTCTGCCGCGACCGGCCGGCGGGTACTCGGCGCGCCGCTGCGGTACACCGACGCGCACTGGCTCGCGATGGGGATGCCGGTTCCGGTGGCGGTGGACCCGGTACACCCGGAGGTTTTCGTGGTGGACTGGGCGGCCGTACCGCCGATGCAGCAGCAGGCCGAGGCGAACCACCCGGCGCTGGCCGACCCCTTCACGGCCGCGCGGCAGGTCGCCGCCGCCGCCGGGGTGGCGCCAAATGAGAAGACCGCGGCTCGAGCCGACCGCTTCCGGGCCGAGGTGGCGCAGGCCGCGACCAAGCCCGCCCCGGCCGGCCGGCTGCGCGCGGTGGCGATCGTCGCGACGGTCCGCGGGCGCTTCGAGACGACCGGCGGTGACGCCGACGGCAGCGGCCCCACCAGCAGCGGCGTGACGCTCAATGCCAACAGCGCGGCGGTACTCTCGGTCGCCGTCCCGGGCCGGCCGCCCTACGCGGTGTACCTGGCCAAGTTCAAGATTCCCAGTCGCCGGCTGAGCATTCCGGGTGAGCCGATGCCGGTACTGGTCTCAGCCACCAACCCCCGGGACATCGAGATCCTGTGGGACGAGATGCCGTCCATGGGCGACCAGATCGCGGCCCGGATGGCCGACCAGGCGCGCAGTACCGAGAAGTTCCAGGCCGCGATGTCCGAGCAGTACCAGGCAGCCATCGCCCAGGCGATCGCCAACCCGGCCGGCTACCCGCCGGCCGCCTACCCGCCCGGCACGTATCCGCCCGGCACGTATCCGCCCGGGGCTTATCCGCCGGGGGCCTACCCGCCGGCTCCGCAGCCAGCCGGCAACTACTCGGCTACGCCGCCGCCAGCCGGTGGTTATCCGGCCCCACCGCCACCGCCAGCCGGATATCCCGGAGCTGGGCAGCCCGGGGCGGTACCGGCCGGGATGCCGCCGCAGGTACGGCAGATGATGATCGAGAACCTGCGGCGCTCGCTGCTGAACGTCGACCCGGCGCACCGGCGGATGGTCCTGGACCAGTACCGGGCGATGGGGCTGGCGATCACCGAGGAGGAACTGGGCATCTAGCGACCGGCGAAGCGCCCCTTCCACCCGACTGCCGCCGATCGCGTCCCGTCACCCGGGAGCACCCATGATCACGTAAGAAAAGTGCTGTCATAGCAACACATTTCTTACGTGATCATGCGGGCCGCGGGTTAGGCGGCATCACGAGTAGCGGGTGACGAAGCCACGGGACCGGAAGATCCGTAGCATCCAGCCGAGGTAGGCGAGGCTGAGGGCGAGCGCGCCGACGGTACCGGCGGTCGCCAGCGCCAGCTCGTGCCACGGGGTCGGCTGGCCCATGGCGAATGCCCGGCCCGCGGCGAAGGCGTGCGTGGTGGGCAGCGCCTCGCCGATCGGGCGCAGTACCAGCGGCAGCGAGCTGACCGGGTAGAACACGCCGGACAGCGGCATCACCACGAACAGCACACCCCATGCGAACGCCTCCGCGCCGGAGCCGAAGCGCAGCACCAGACCGACCACGAACAGCGCGATGGCCCAGCCGAGTACGAGCAGCAGCAGCGCGATCGGGATCAGCCCGAGGCCGATCGCTGGTGATGCTGAAGGAGTACGCGATCCAGGCGATGAAGGCGACCACACCCACCCCGGCGAAGAGTTTCACCAGACCGAACAGGGCCACCCCGGCCACGTACTCCCACTCCTTCATCGGCGTGACCAGCAGGTTGAGTACGCTGCGCGACCAGGTCTCCTCCAGTACGCCGGTGGCCAGCGCGATCTGTGCCTGGTAGACGACGTGCCACAGCACCACGCCGACGAGCAGGTAGAGGGCGACCTGACCGGCGCCGGTGGTCGCTCGGCCGGCGGCGAAGAGCCCGATAGAACCGAACAGCACCACGTCGACCGAGCGGCCAGACGACCACGTCGAAGAGGCGGTGCGGGCTGCGCTGAAGGACGTACGCGTGCCGGCGGGCAATCGCCATGATCCGCCAGAACGAGGCGGCCACCGGCGAGTAGCGCTCGTAGATGTCCACGCGCTGGATACCGGCACTGTCGGTCGCCGTGGTCATCGGGCCGCCTCCTCCATCTGCTCGTTCTGCTCCCCGCTCGACTGCTCCCCGGGCGGCTGCGCAGTACCGCCCGCCGCGTCCCGCAGGCCGGCCAGGTGCAGGAACACCGCCTCCAGGTCGGCCCGGCCGAACCGCTCGACGATCTGCGCGGCGGTACCGTCGGCCACCACCCGGCCGAAGGACAGGAACACGATCCGCTCGCAGAGCCGCTCGACCTCGACCATGTTGTGGCTGGTGACCAGCAGGGCGGTACCCCGCTCGGCGCTGATCTCGCGTAGCGCGGTGCGTACCCGCAGCGCCACGTCCGGGTCCAGGGACGCCGTCGGCTCGTCGAGTACCAGCAGGTCAGGCGCGTGCAGTACGGCCTTGGCGATACCCACGAGGGTCTTCTGGCCACTGGACATCTCGGTACCCATCGCCCTGGCCAGGTGCCCGATGCCGAAGCTCTCCAGCGTCGCCTTGGCTGCCGCGTCCGGCCGCCGCAGGCCGGAGAGGCGGGCGAACATCCGCAGGTACTCGATCACCCGCATCTTGTCCGGCAGCGGTAGGTAGCCCGCGCCGAACCCGACCCGGCTCAGCGCGGCGGTGCGCTCCCGGGGCAGCGGGTGGCCGAGGATCTGCACGCTGCCGGCGTCCGGGCGGACCACGCCCATGCACATCAGCAGCGTGGTGGTCTTGCCGGCGCCGTTGGGGCCGAGCAGGGCGACCCGCTCGCCCGGCCCGACGGTGATGTCGACGCCGTCGACAGCGCGGCCGCGCCGGTACTCCTTGACCAGGCCGGTGGCGCGTAATGCGAGTTGTGCGGACACAACGGAGCATCCTCTCCGGGTTTCCCGCCCAGGTCAAAGCGGTTTCCTCGGCTACGGCAGACCTCGCGGCAGGGCTTCGTAGGCTTCTCGCGATGCGTACGCCCGCTGACACCACCGCTCAACTCCTGGTATTTCTCGCCGCGGAGACGTTGCCGCGGGCCACGTCCCTGGCAGGCCTGCCGGACCGCGTTCGGAGGGCACAGAGATCGTCCGAGACCGCACCCGCTGACCCATGGCCCCGCAGATCCGCACCGGCTGAACCGTGTCGGTGGCCCTGTCGATTCCGTCGTATGAGCAGAGTAGGACTGACACGTGGGCATCGCCCGTCGGACCGGTGAGTTCCGCCTCGCCGGGCAGTCTGAACACGCAGGTCATCGAGGCAACCGAGAGGCAGAGAACATGAGCGGTGTACGGGTTCTCGTCGGCACGCGCAAGGGCGCGTTCACGCTGATGTCGGATGGCACACGTGACAGCTGGAAAGTTGACGGCCCGCACTTCGGCGGGTGGGAGATCTACCACCTCAACGGATCGCCCGCCGACCCGGACCGGCTCTACGCATCGGCCTCCGGCGGCTGGTTCGGCCAGGTCATCCACCGCTCCGACGACGGCGGTCAGACCTGGAACGCGGTCGGCAACGACTTCACCTACGCGGGCGATGTCGGCGAGCACCTCTGGTACGACGGCACCCCCCGACCGTGGGAGTTCAAGCGGATCTGGCACCTCGAGCCGTCGCGGGACGACCCCGACTGTGTGTACGCCGGGGCCGAGGATGCCGCGCTGTACGTCTCCAAGGATGGCGGTATCGGGTGGACAGAGCTCACCGCTCTTCGCCAGCACCAGACCGGGCCGCAGTGGCAGCCGGGCGCGGGCGGCATGTGCCTGCACACAATCATCCTTGATCCGGTGCATCAGGGCCGGATCTACGTGGCCATCTCGGCGGCGGGGGCGTTTCGCACCGACGACTCGGGCGCAAGCTGGTTGCCGATCAACAAGGGGCTGCGCTCGGGCGAGATTCCCGACCAGGACGCCGAGGTCGGCCACTGCGTTCACCACATCACCCAGCACCCGGCCCGGCCGGACACCCTGTTCATGCAGAAACACTGGGATGTGCTGCGTACCGACGACGCTGGGGAGAACTGGCGTGAGATCAGCGGCGAGCTACCTTCCGACTTCGGCTTCCCGATCGCCGTGCACGCGCACGAGCCGGAGACCATCTACGTCGTACCGATCAAGAGTGACTCCGAGCACTTCCCGCCCGAGGGCAAACTGCGCGTCTACCGCAGCCGTACCGGTGGCGACGACTGGGAGCCGCTGACCAACGGGTTGCCGCAGTCCAACTGCTACGTCAACGTCTACCGCGACGCGATGGCGGTCGACACGCTCGACCCGTGCGGCATCTACTTCGGTACCACCGGCGGCCAGGTCTACCGATCGGCCGACGGCGGTGACAGCTGGGCACCGATCGTGCGCGACCTGCCGGCGGTGCTGTCGGTCGAGGTCCAGGTGTTGCCGTGATCCGGATCGTCTTGCCGGCCCACCTGAAGAATCTGGCCCACGTGAGTAGTGAGGTCCACGTCGAGGTGGCCGGACCGGTCACCCAGCGGGCGGTGCTGGACGCCCTCGAAGACGCGATATCCGATGCTGCTCGGCACCATCCGTGATCGCCAAACCGGTCGACGTCGCCCGTTCGTGCGGTTCTACGCGTGCGAGGAGGACCTATCCAACGAGGCGCCGGAGAGTGCCCTGCCCGAACGTGTCGTCAACGGCGCCGAACCCTTCATCATTCTCGGCGCGATGGCCGGCGGGTAGTGGGTCGACCAGCTCCGCGTCCGTTGAACGGATTGGTGACACGCCAGCCGAGGCCGAGACTCCTCGGGGACGGCTGGCTACTCCGCCTGGCTACTCCGTCTGGCTGGAGTCGGGTACCGGCAACGCGCCGTCCACGACTGCGGCGGGCGCGTCGGCGAGTGCGAAGCGCTGGCGCAGCCGGCCGTAGAAGTCCACCGGGCGTACCCGCACCAGGCGTACCGGCGCCGCGGCGGCGTGCACGCTCACCCAGTCGCCCGGGTCCAGTACCCCCCGCAACTGCCCGTCCACGCTCACCGCCACCTGCCCCGAGCGGCGCAGCACCCGTACCCGTACCGACTCGTCGGGCGAGACCACCAACGACCGGTTGAACACCATGTGCGGAGCCACCGGGGTGAACACCATGACGCGGGCGCGCGGAGAGACCACCGGTCCGCCGGCCGCGAAGTTGTACGCCGTGGAGCCGGTGGGGCTGGCCACGATCAGCGCGTCAGCCGAGTACGCCGCGAACGGGGTACCGTCGATCTCCACTTCGATGCTGGCCTGCCGGTCGCGGGCCAGCTTCTCGAAGACGATGTCGTTGACCGCGTTGACATCCAGCTCCAGCCCGTGCCCGGCCTCCTGTCGGTAGGGCGGCGACGGCAGCAGCGGTCCGCGACCGTAGCAGAGCAGCGCCTGCATCTGCTCGGGTACCTCCAGTGGCCGGGCGGCCCGCATGGTGAGTACCAGCCGCTCCTCGATCTGGGCCCGGCCGTCCCGGAAAGCCTCCAGCGCCGACTGGACCTCGGACGGCTCAACCTCGGTCAGGAAGCCGACCCGGCCCACGTTGACACCGAGTACCGGTGCCCCGTCAGCCATCGCCACCCGCGCACCGCGCAGGAAGGTACCGTCGCCGCCCACCGTCAGGATCAGGTCGGGGTGGCCGGCGACCACCATCTCGTCCCGGGCGTTGCGGCGCAGGCCGCTGACCCAGTCGGGATCCCATACGTCCACGGCCACGACTTCGATGCCCTGCGCCAGTGCCCAGTCGCGCACCTGCGCGGCAGCGGTCACCGCCCGCTGCCGGCCCTCGTGGACGACCAGACCGATCCGGTGGCACAGCACTGCCCCAGGCTAGTGCCTGCGCCACGTTCCCACCGACTTTGACCGGCCGCGTCCGGCCGGTCGTTGCCGGACCGGCGTCGCCGGGGCCGTCGGCGCCGCGACGGCGTAGCCTCCGGAAATGGTGGTACGCCTGGCGATGTGGTCGGGGCCGCGCAACGTCTCGACCGCGCTGATGCGCAGCTTCGGTTCGCGCGCGGACACGCTGGTGGTGGATGAGCCGCTCTACGCCTGCTACCTGGCCGCCACCGGGCTCGACCACCCGGGGCGCGCCGAGATCCTGGCCAGCCAGTCCACCGACTGGCGCCGGGTGGCCGCCGAGCTGACCGGGCCGCTGCCAGCCGGCCGGCGGTCTGGTACGGCCGGCGTGATCGGCGTGCACTACCAGAAGCACATGGCCCACCACCTGCTGCCGGAGATGGGACGGGACTGGCTGGCCGGGTTGGCGCACGGGTACCTGATCCGCGAGCCGGCCCGGGTGGTCGCCTCGTACGCGCGGGTACGCGGCGCACCGACGCTCGCCGACCTCGGGTACCCACAGCAGGTGGAGCTGTACCGGCGCTACGGCGGGCCGGTGGTGGACGCCGCCGACCTGCTCCGGGACCCGCCGGGGGTACTGGCCGGGCTGTGCGCGGCGGTCGGCATCGGGTACGACCCGGCCATGCTCGCCTGGTCGCCGGGGCCTCGGGACACCGACGGGGTCTGGGCGCCGTGGTGGTACGCCGGGGTGGAGTCCTCGACCGGCTTCAGCGCGCCGTCAGCCGACCCGACCCCGGTACCGGCGGAGCTGGCCGGGCTGGTCGAGCAGGCCCGGCCGTACTACGAGGAGCTGGCCGCCCGGCGCATCACGCCGTGACGACCACGGTGCCGTGGCCGCGGGCGTACTCCCGGTATGCCTCGGCGACGTGCGCGGTGACCGGGCCGGCCGGGATGAGCCGACCGTCGATGGCGACGACCGGCACGATCTCGCCCATCGTCCCGGTGCAGAACACCTCCTCGGCCGCGTACAGCTCGGCGAGCGAGATGTCCCGCACGTCGACCGGCCGGTTCTCCTGCGCCGCAAGGAGAAGTACCGTGTCCCGGGTGATCCCCTCCGGGCAGGCGACCGGGCGTGGCGTACACAGCCGGCCGGCGATCTGGGCGAACAGGTTGGTGGCGTTGGTCTCCGCGACGAAGCCCCGCGCGTCGAGCATGAGCGCGTCGTCGGCGCCCGCGACGTTCGCCTCGATCTTGGCGAGGATCGAGTTGAGCAGGTTGTTGTGGTGGATCTTCGGGTCCAGCACGTCCGGACCCGGGCGGCGCACGCTGGCGGTGACCAGGGTGATCCCGCCCGTGTCGTAGACCGGCGGCTTGAACTCGGCCAGCACGATCAGCGTGCCGCCGGCCTGGTTGAGCCGCGGGTCCATTCCGCTGGTCAGCTTCACGCCCCGGGTGAGGGTGAGCCGGATGTGTACCCCGTCGCTCATATTGTTGGCGCGCAGGGTTTCCACGATGGCCGCGGTGATCTCCGCCGGTCCGGGGACGGCGGTGAAGCCGAGCGCGAGCGCCGAACGGCGCAGCCGGGACAGGTGCGCGTCGAGGCCGTAGATGCGGCCGGCGTACAGGCGCAGCCCCTCCCACACGGCGTCGCCGCCCTGCACCACCGAGTCGAACGGCGAGATGCCCGGCTCGTCGCGGTGGCGCAGTACGCCGTTGACCCAGTAACGCAGGTCGGCGTTGCGCGGATCGTACTGTTGGAGCATCGGGCCAGCCTACGGCGCGTGCAGTTCAACCAGGGTGATGTCGGGTGGCGCGCCGACCCGTACCGGTGGCCCCCAGAAGCCGGCGCCGTTGGTGACGAACAGCTGGGTACCGTCGATCCGCGCGTACCCGGACACCACCGGCTGTACCGCGCGGACCACCGCGTTGAACGGCACCATCTGCCCGCCGTGCGTGTGCCCGGACAGCTGCAGGTCGACACCGTGCTTCGCGGCCTCGTGGATCTGTACCGGCTGGTGCGCCAGCAGCACCACGGGCACGCTGGTGTCCCGCCCGTCCAGCGCCTTGCCGTAGTCGGCCGGGTCGCCGTGTGCCTTGCCGGTCGCGTCGTTGACCCCGGCGAGCAGCAGCCCGGACAGGTCGACGCGCTCGTTGCGCAGTGGGCGTACGCCCAGCGAGGCGACCTCCTCGACCCAGGGCAGGTAGCCGGAGAAGTACTCGTGGTTGCCGGTGACGAAGTAGCTGCCCTGCCGGGATCGCAGCCGGGACAGCGGCTCCGCGGCCCGGCCCAGCTGCGCGACGCTGCCGTCGACCAGGTCGCCGCAGATGGCCACCGCGTCGACGTCCAGGCCGTTGATCAGATCCACGATGCGTTCGGTACGCGAGCGCCCGGAGAGTGGCCCGAGGTGGATGTCGGAGACCAGGGCTATCCGGTACCCCTCGCGCGAGCGCGGCAGCTTGGCGAGCGTGATGCGTACCCGCCGGATGCGCGGCGCGCCGAGCGCACTGTGTACCCCCGACCCGACGGTACCGGCCACCGCGAGCCCGGCCACGATCGCCGCCGCCCGCGCCACCAGCAGCCGCCGCCCCGGATCCTCCGGCTCTTCCTTTGTGGCCTCCGGCTGACTCCCTTCGTCGGCGGCCGGTGCGGGCTGGTGGCGGGCTGCTTGGTGGCGGAAAGCTTTGCGGGCCAAGGGCTTTAGTAGCTCGGTGACGACCAGGGCGAGCAGCAGGTAGAAGAGTACGGCCAGCCACAGGTACCCGATCAGGGACAGCGCCGGGTAGCGGGGTGAGGTGGCCAGCGCGACCGGTACCGAGAGCGCGAGCAGTGCAAGTACCACAGCGGCCCCGACGCGTACCGGCCGCGAGCCGGTGGTGTCCCGGGCCAGCCGCCGCCACAGGTACCAGTGGACGAGGAACAGCAGCCCGACGACGACCAGTACGGCCACCACGATCCCGAGTACCCGCACGCCGACCCCCCGATCACGGTCACCGGGTGGTGGCCGTGACCGGGGACGCTACTACGGCGAACCGGGCGCCGACGATCCGGTCGGCGCCCGGCGGGTGGCCGTTAGGCGGAGGTCTGCGGCTACGGCTGGCCGACGTAGGTGACGCCGACCGTCGCGGAGCGGGCAGTCGCGCTGGTGGGGTACGGCGCGAAGGTCACCGTGCCGGTGCCGTAGCAGGGCAGTAGCAGCGAGGTCGGGATAGCCGCGCTGACCGCCCAGGTGTGCAGGATCACCGGGCTGGCAGCGCTCGACGAGATGCCGAAGCTGACCAGTACCGAGTTGGCGGCGCTACCGGTGAATCCGGTGAACCCCGTGGTCGGGCCGGTCACCGGGAGCACCTTGACGGTCTGGCCGGCCAGCGGGTGGCCGGTCTCGCCGGGGTACACCGGACCGAAGCACGCCACCTTGATGGTGGCGTTGGCGGTCTTGTCGTTGACGACACCGACAAAGGCCTGGTTCGGCCCGATCGGGGCCGGGTCGACGATGCCGTCGGCGAACGCCGGGAGGGGTGCCGCGACGATGGCACCGGCCGCGGCCAGCGCTATACACCAAGAACGCAGCTTGCGGGACATGAGTTCCTCCGGAGAGTCGAGCGGGACGCCTGGACGGGGCATCCACCGCACCCTCAAAAGTAGGGCAGACATCAGTCACGGTCAATGGATGATTCGGTATGTGGCTACCGACCGGGGGCGGACGGTGACAGACTGCACTCAATACCAGGAGGGGTGCCGGCGTGGAATTCGACCGGACGGCTCGCGCGGGCAACAGGTACGCCGCCCAGACCGCGCGGATACGGCGGGAGCTCGAGGCCAGCGGGATTCCCATTGTCGGGCTGCCGCCGAATACCAGCCCCGCTGACGAGCGCTTCGGCGGTCTCGAGCTCGCCGACGACACGGTGACGAACGTGCGGATCGTGTACGAGGGCGGGCAGCCCACCGACCCTTGGGCGAGCGTGGACACGTCCCGGTGGACCGGTACGCCGGGGAGCTCAGGTCCCCTGCGCAGCGTGGTGGAGCACACCATGCGGCGGCGCGGTGATCGACTGTCGGCGGCTGAGTGGAGCGACGGCGAGGCGACGGTACTCGTGGACGGCCGGCCGGTACCGGGGCGGATTGTGCGTGCCGGGCTCTACTGGGCAGCCCGCTGCGAGTTTGACGCCATCGAGATCACTGTGGCGGCGTGGAGTTGGTACCCCGACGCGATCGCGGTGGAGACCGTCACCGACCTGGTACCCATGCTGGACCGCTTGGCCACCCCGCCGCGCCCGGCGCACCGCCCGAAGCCCGAGCCGGTACCGGCGGGCCTCGGAAGCGAACCGCACCGAGCCCTGGCCGACGCAGCCCTACGCCTCACCGCACACCAGGCCGAGTGGCTGGCCGACGGCGGCCCGGAGCCCGAACTGCCGCGCTACTGGTCGGCGCTCTGGCAGGCCACCGTGGCGCGGCAGATGGAGCTGACCGGAGCGCCCGAGCCTGCGGCACGACAGGGCGTGCGCAGCATCGTCAATCAACTCACCAGCCTGCACAGTGGCGCTGCCTGGTTCCGTGACGACGCACGGCTGCGGGACCGGGCCATCGCCGAGACGCTGCTGTACGGCACCGAAATCAGCGACCGGGTACCCAGCCGCCCAGCCCAGCAGGCGTGGCAGCGCCAACAGAACACCGCGCCAGCCGGCCCGGACCAGACAGAGGCCCAGTCTCGGGCGGCCGCCGATCAACGCTGGCTGGCCGCCTGGGCCGAGTGGGCGCGCGACCTGTCGTAGTGTCGCGGCGCGCTCAGCGGGGGACGATCAGCTGGCGGATCACCTGGGCGCCGGCGAGCGCGTCGAAGGCCTCGTTGACCTCGTCCAGTGGCAGCGTGCCGGTGTGCAGCCGCTCGACCGGGAGCCGGCCGGCGCGCCACAGCTCGATCAGCGCCGGGATGTCCCGCTGCGGTACCGCGCCGCCCATGTACGAGCCGATCAGCGCCTTGCCCTCGGCGATCAACGGGAGTGCCGGGATGCGCAGCTCGGCACTCGGGTGCGGCAGGCCGACGGCGACGGTACGCCCGCCCCGGCCGGTACCGGCGAACGCCGCCGCGAGTACCGCCACGCTGCCCACGGCCTCCACCGCCACCCGGGCGCCACCACCGGTGATCGCCGCCAGTTCGGCACTGTCGTCCGGGTGGAGTGCGTGCGTCGCCCCGAGCGCCAGCGCGAGTTCCCGCTTCGCCGGTACCGGGTCCACCGCCACGATCGGGTCGGCTCCGACGAGTACGGCGCCGAGGACTGCGGCCAGCCCGACACCGCCGAGCCCGTACACGGCGACGGACTCGCCCGGCTGGACGCTGCCCGAGTTGCGTACCGCTCCGACCCCGGTCAGCAGCGCGCAGCCGAACAGGGCAGCCACCGGCCACGGCACGTCGGGCGGGATCACCACGGCGGACGAGCGGGCGACCACGGCGTACTCGGCGAACGCCGACACCCCGAGATGGTGGTGCAGGTCGCCGCCCCCATGGTGCAGCCGGCGGGCGCCGGACAGCAGGGTACCGGCGCCGTTGGCCGCCGCGCCCGCGGTGCACAGCACCGGGCTACCGGCCAGGCAGAACGCGCACGCGCCGCAGGCCGGTACGAACACCAGCACCACGTGGTCGCCCACCTGTACATCGGTGACACCTTCGCCGACCTCGAGTACCTCGCCGGCGGCCTCGTGCCCGAGCGCCATCGGCAGCGGGCGGATCCGGTTGCCGTCGACCACCGACAGGTCGGAGTGGCAGACCCCGGCGGCGGCCACCCGTACCAGCAGCTCGCCGGTACCGGGCGGGTCCAGCTCCACCTCGGCCACGGTCAGCGGCCGGGAGTGCGCGTACGGCCGGTCTGCTCCAGCCCGGGTCAACACGGCGGCACGCATCTTCACCGGCATACTCCCTTACAGAAGCGCCGGCGCCAGACCCGGCGCCGGGCTGTGGGGCGGTGGGTAGTGACAGGGGTGGAACCGGGACCGGACCGGACGGCCTTTCCGGTGCTCTGGCCGATCCCGACCCGCTGGTCCGACAACGATCACTACGGTCACGTCAACAATGTCATGTACTACTCATTCTTCGACACCGCCGTCAACGGTTGGCTGATCGAGGCGACCGGCGTGGACATCCGGGAACTCCCGGCGATCGGGCTGGTGGTGGCGACCGACTGCCAGTTCCTCGCTCCGCTGAGCTTCCCCGACCTGGTACTGGCCGGGCTGCGGCTGGAGCGGCTGGGCAGCAGCAGCGTCCGGTACCAGGTCGGGTTGTTCCGCAACGACGACCCGGCGCCGGCCGGCGTCGGCCACTTCACCCACGTCTACGTCGACCGGGTCACCCGCCGTCCGGTTCCCGTCCCCGACGTCATCCGGACGGCTCTCGCGGCGCTGGCCTGACCGGCGCCGTCAGTCCGGCAGGGCCGGGGCGAGACGGAGCCGGGGCGCGGTCGCCAGCAGGGCGAGCAGGTAGGCGAGGGTGGCCACGGCGAGGATGGCGAAGCTCGGCGGGATGCGGTCGGCCACGTAGCTGATCGTGAGGCCGAGCCAGACACTCGCCACCGCGATCCCGGTCGACAGGGCCAGTGCGCGCCACGGTCGGGTGGTCAGCCGGCTCGCCGCACCCGCCGGGGCGGCCAGCAGACCGAGGATCAGCAGCGCGCCGACCACCTGACTGGACTCGGCGGCGGTCCCCCCGACCAGGGCCAGGAAGCCGAAACCGAGCAGCCGCACCGGTACCCCCCGGGCCGCCGCCACGTTCTCGTCCAGGCTGGCGAAGAGCAACGGCCGGGCGATGACCAGCAGCAGTACGCAGATGACCAGACCGATCACCGCGGTGACCAGTGCCCGGCCGGCGGAGAGCCCGAAGATCGAGCCGAACAGTACGGCCACGCTGGCCGCGCCGTTGCCGGAGCCGCTGCGCCGGTTGGTGTACAGGCTGAGGAAGAACACACCGAGCCCGAGCAGCCAGGCGAAGACGCCGCCGATGACCACGTCGTCCGGGCGCCCGCGCCGGCCCAGCGCCCCCATCCCGAGCGCGACGACCACGGTCAGCGCGAAGACGCCCAACCGCGGATCCAGCCCGGCGGCGAGCGCGGCCAGCGCGCCGGTGAAGGCGACGTGCGAGAGCGCGTCCGCGGTGAAGACCTGGGCGCGCAGCACCAGGAAGTAGCCGACCAGACCACAGGCGAGGGCGACCGCGGTACCGGCGAGGAAGGCGTGCTGCAGGAACGGGTGGCTGAGCATGTCCACCGGGCTGCGCAGGGCCAGAGTCATCGCGCGGCCACCAGTACGGGGGTACGGGCCGGCCGGCGGTCCCAGAGGAAACGGCCGGCCGCCGCGAGGACGTACCCGCCGAAGGCGATGCTGGTCAGCCAGAAGCCGATCGGGTACACCGAGTAGTACCCGACGAACAGCGCTGTCCAGACGGTGACCAGCCCGAACACGACGGAGAGCGCGAGGGAGAGCAGCGGCCGGGCGGTGAGCAGCTGGGCGGTGGCCGGTGGCAGTACCAGCAGCGCGAAGACCAGCAGCGCCCCGGTGATCTGGCTGACCTCCGCCGTGGTGGCGCCGAGCAGCAGCAGGAACACCACGCCCAGCGCCCGGGTGGGCAGCCCCTGCGCCCGAGCGGTGTCCGCGTCGATCGAGCTGAACAGCAGCGGCCGGCCGATGACCGCCAGTACCGCCAGGACGACAACGGTGACCACGGCCAGCAGGGCGACCTGGGACGGCGTGATGCCGAGGAAGCTGCCGAACAGCAGCGCGCCGGTACCCGAGAGGAAGCCCTGGTACAGGGAGAGGAACAGCAGTCCGAGGGCGAGCGCGAACGCCTGTACCGTGCCGATGACCGCGGACTCCTCGGAGTACCCGCGCCCGCCGCGCTGCGGCAGGACCGCGATGACCAGCGCGGCGAGTACGCAGAACACCAGGTAGCCGGTACCCGCGCCGATCCCGATGAGTACCGCGCCGGCGGCGCCCGGGAAGCCGACCAGGGCGAGCGCGTGCCCGGCGAAGCTCTGCCGGCGCAGCACCATGTACCAGCCGACCAGAGCGGCCAGGATGGCGACGAGCGTACCGGCGCGGAAGGCGCTGACCATGAATTGCAGCGACCACATGTCGCGCAGGTCGTCCAGCAGGTTCCAGGTGAACACCGGCTCCATCAGTGCCCGTGCCCGCCCGCGGCCCGTGCCCGCCCGCGCCGTGGCCGGTCGCGCTGGCGCCGGGGTCGTGCCGGTCGCTGTGGTGGGCCGGCGCCTCGGGCTGGCCGACGACGACCAGCCGACCGTCCGTTGTGGACAGCACTTCGATGGGCGTGCCGTACAGCTTGCTGAGCGTTTCGGCGGTGATCACCTCGGCGGGGGTACCGCTGACCGCGCCGCCCTGTCCCAGGTAGATCACCCGGTCGAGGTAGGGCAGGATCGGGTTCACGTCGTGCGCGACGATCATCACGGCGATCTGCTCGGTACGGCAGATCTCACCGATGAGCGCCGCGACCGCCGCCTGGTTGGGCAGGTCGAGACTGTCCAGTGGCTCGTCGAGCAGCAGCAGCCTCGGATGCCGGGCAAGCGCCTGTGCAATCAGCAGCCGCTGCTGTTCGCCGCCGGAGAGCTGGCCGATCGGACGGTGCGCGTAGGCGGTGGCGCCGACCAGGTCGACGAGTTCGGCGACCCACTGGTTTGCCGCCCGGGACCGGCGACCGGGCAGGGGGATGCCCCAGCGGTGCCCGTCCAGCCCGAGGCGTACCACGTCCACGCCGCGTACCCGCAGAGCCGGGTCGAAGCTGCGCCGCTGTGGCAGGTAGCCGATCTCCTGGTTGGCCTGGCCGGGCACCCGACCCAGCAGCCGTACCGTGCCGGCGGCCACCGGTACCAGCCCGAGGACCGCTTTGAGCAGAGTGGACTTGCCGACGCCATTGGGGCCGAGGATGGCCACGAACTCGCCGGCCGACACGGTGGCGTCGACGTTCGCCCAGATGGTGCGACCACCCAGTACCGCCGTGGCGCCCCGCAGCTCAGCGAGGATCGGGGGGTCCGGCACAGGTCGGGTCACCTGGTCATTGTCCGGGGCGGTGTGCCGCAGCGTTGGCATGAAACAGCTACTTTCCGGTCGCGGTGGCCAGCGCCTGGCGCAGCGCGGTCAACTGGGCGACCTGCCAGTCCTGGAAGGAGGCGCCGGCCGGTACCAGTGTCTCGGTGATCGTGCTGACCGGAATGCCCGCGGCCCGCGCCGCGTCCACCTGGGCCTGCACGTCGGGGGTCGCGTTCTGGGTGTTGTAGACGTAGACCTTCAGCTGCTTGTTCCTGAGCTGCGCGTCGATGGTGGCCTTGTCGGCCACGGTCGGGTCGTTCCCCTCGCTGATCGCGGTGAGGAACGACGGCGGCGTGATCAGGTTCAGGCCGAGTGCCGGCGCTAGCATCGCGAAGATCGATTCAGAGGCGCCGACCGGGGTACCCGCGTAGGCCGCCCGGATCTGGTCGATGGTCGCGAAGTAGCTCTTCAGGTTGGTACCCAGCACGGTGGCGTGCTGCTGGTCGAAGTAGCCGGCGGCGGCCGGGGCGAGCTGCTTGTACCCGGCGGTGATCCGGTCCAGGACGGTACGCACGTCGTCCGGGTTGTACCAGCGGTGTGGGTTGTCCCCCGGCTTCGCCCCGACGATGTCGCCCACCACCAGGTCGACCCGGTGTTTGTCCGGGCTGGCGGCGGTGAGCTTGCCCGCCCAGGTGTCGTAGCCGACCCCGTTCACCAGGGTCAGCCCGGCCAGCGCGATGGCCCGACCGTCGGCCGCCGTGGCCTCGTAGTCGTGCGGGTCGGCATCCGGGTTGTCGATGATGGTGGTGACCTTCACCCGGTCGCCGCCGAGCTGCGCGGCCAGGCTGCCCCAGAAGTTCTCGGCGGCCACCACAGTGATCACCGAACCGTCGCCGCCGACCGGGTGGGCCGGCGCGGTGCTACAGCCCGCGACGCTCACCAGGACGGCCAGCCCCGCGCCGAGCAGGGCGGCGAGGGAGCGGATGCGAGTCGCTGTCGTCACGCAAGCGACGTTAACGAAAACCGTTGTCGTTATCAAATGCAGAAATCAGCATGGGTACGGACGGCATTGGTTCTCGAATCGAGGCCGGGCGCGGGTTAGCTGGTGGCGCAGGCGGCGCAGGTACCGAAGATCTCCACCGTATGGTCGATGTCGGTGAAGCCGTGCTCGGCGGCCTGCTGCTCGGCCCAGCGCTCGACGTCCGGGCCCTCCAACTCCACGGTCCGGCCACAGCCCCGGCAGACCAGGTGATGGTGGTGCCGGCCACGACCGCAGCGGCGGTAGAGCTGCTCCCCCGCCGGCATCCGCATCTGGTCCACCTCGCCGGCCTCGGCGAGCAGCTGCAGCGTGCGGTACACCGTGGTCAGGCCGACCTGGGCACCGTGCGCGCGCAGGTCGGCGTGGAGTTGCTGGGCACTGCGGAAGTCGTCGGTACCGGCCAGCAGCGCGAGTACCTCCGCCCGCTGGCGGGTGTTGCGGGTGGCACCGGGTACCGCGTCGGCCACCGTCACCATTCTCCCTCCCGCACCGCTCCACCGCGCCCAACCGATCGGATTGCGAGTCTACGACTCCGGCCGTCCGGCGAGCATCGGACAAGATCGGGGCGAGATCGTTGGATGTGCAGTGTCACTGCACATCCGCCAATCTCGCCCCGATCTTGCCGCGCAACCATCACCTCAGGCGGCGGCCAGGATCGGCTCCTCCTGGGCCGGCTCGTCCACCGGGCGCAGCGCGAGCGCCAGCACGTCGGCCACGTCGGCCAGCGGGTGGATCGGTCAGCTCGGCGCGCACCTCGTCGGGCAGGTCGTCCAGGTCCGGCTCGTTGCGGGCCGGGATGATCACCTCGGTCAGGCCGGCCCGGTGCGCGGCGAGCAGCTTCTGCTTCACCCCACCGATCGGCAGCACCCGGCCGGCCAGCGTGACCTCGCCGGTCATCCCGAACTCGGGGCGCACCGGCCGGCCGGTGGCCAGCGACGCCAGCGCGGTGACCATCGTGATGCCGGCGCTCGGGCCGTCCTTCGGCACCGCGCCCGCCGGGACGTGCAGGTGGATCCGCTTGCCCGGCCAGCGTCGTTCGGGTCGATGCCCAGCTCGCCGGCCGTGCGAGCGCAGGTAGGACAGCGCGATCTGCGCCGACTCCTTCATCACGTCGCCGAGCTGGCCGGTCAGGGTCAGCCCGCGGCTCGCCCTCCATCGCGGTCGCCTCGATGAACAGCACGTCGCCGCCGGCGCCGGTGACCGCCAGGCCGGTCGCCACGCCGGGCACGGCGGTGCGCTCGGCCGACTCCGGGGTGAACCGCGGCCGACCCAGGTAGCTGCGTCAGGTCGCCGACGTCGACGTCGACCGGCGCCGTCGTCGGTCGCCAGCTCGACCGCGACCTTGCGCAGGATCCGGGCCAGGGCCCGCTCCAGCTGCCGTACGCCGGCCTCCCGGGTGTACTCGGCGGCGATCCGGCCCAGCGCCTCGTCGGTCGACGCGTGACCTCGTCGGCGGTCAGCCCGGCCCGGTCCAGCTGCCGGGGCAGCAGGTGGTCCCGGGCGATGGCGACCTTCTCCTGCTCGGTGTAGCCGTCCAGGCGTGACCAGCTCCATCCGGTCCAGCAGCGGGCCGGGGATGGTGTCCACCACGTTGGCGGTGGCCAGGAACAGCACGTCCGACAGGTCGAGGTCGACCTCCAGGTAGTGGTCCCGGAACGTGTGGTTCTGCGCCGGGTCGAGCACCTCCAGCAGCGCGGCGGCCGGGTCGCCGGAGTAGCCCGACGGCGAGCTTGTCGACCTCGTCGAGCAGCACCACCGGGTTCATCGAGCCGGCCTCGCGCATGCGCCCGCACGATCCGGCCGGGCAGCGCGCCGACGTAGGTACGCCGGTGGCCGCGGATCTCCGCCTCGTCGCGGACGCCGCCGAGGGAGACCCGGACGAACTTGCGGCCCGAGCGCCCGGGCCACCGACTCGCCGAGGCTGGTCTTGCCGACCCCGGGCGGGCCGGCCAGGGCCAGCACGGCGCCGGAGCCGCGGCCGCCGACCACGCTGCAGGCCGCGGCTCGGCGCGCCGGTTGCGCACCGCCAGGTACTCCAGGATCCGGTCCTTCACGTCGGCCAGGCCGGCGTGGTCGGCGTCGAGCACCGCGCGGGCCGCGGCCAGGTCGGTGTTGTCCTCGGTGCGCGTGCGTCCACGGCATCTCCAGCACGGTGTCGAGCCAGGTGCGGATCCAGCCCGCCTCCGGGCGAGGCGTCGCTGGCCCGCTCCAGCTTGCCGACCTCGCGCAGCGCCGCCTCGCGGACCTTCTCCGGCAGGTCGGCGGCCTCGACCCGGGTGCGGTAGTCGGCCGCGCCGTCCGGCTCGTCCTCGCCCAGCTCCTTGCGGATCGCGGCGAGCTGCTGGCGCAGCAGGAACTCCCGCTGGCGACTTCTCCAGCCCCTCGCGGACGTCGTCGCTGATCTTCTCGGCGACCTCCTGCTCGGCCAGGTGGTCGCGTGACCCAGCCGACGAGCAGCTCCAGCCGGGCGGTCACGTCGGCGCGCGGCGAGCAGCTCGGTCTTCTGCGCCAGGCGTCAGCCACGGCGCGTAGCCGGCCGAGTCGGCCAGCTCGGACGAGGTCGGTCATCCGCTCGACCGCGTCGATGACCTGCCAGGCGCCGCGCTGCTGCAGCACGGACGTGATCAGGGCCTTGTACTCGCGGGCCAGCTCGCGGGCCTTGCCGGCCGGTGCGGGCTCGTCGAGCGCGGTCGGCCTCGACCCAGAGGGCGGCGCCGGGGCCGGGCACGCCGGAGCCGATCCGGGCGCGGGACAGGCCGCGGATCACCGCGGCGGGCTCGCCGCTGGGCAGCCGGCCGACCTTCTCGATCAGCGGCGATCACGCCGACGCGAGCCGTACTCGCCGTCGAGCCGGGGTACCGCGAGGACACGCTTGTCGCGCCCGGCTCGCAGCACCGCGGCGGCGTCGACGGCGGCCTGGGTGGTCGGGTCGAGGGTCACCGGGATGACCATGCCGGGCAGCAGTACGGCGTCGGTCAGCGGAAGTACCGGGAGAGTTGCCATCAAACACCTGCCATCATCGAGTGAGCGGCTCAGTCAGATTGAGCGTGTCTAGCTCAAGTCACAGATCGTTCCCTCTGTTCCATCGGATGTCCTCGTGTGACCCAGGCCACAGCGCGCTCCGCCTGACCGGCTGGGTCTGGCCGGCCGGTTGCCCGGCTGGGCCGGATTCGGGTCTGGCGGCCAGGCGGCTCCCGACGCCAGACCGGGCCACGGCGGTCGGCCTCGACCGGATCGCTGGGCGGGAGTAAGCGCGATCACGGCGCACCTCGAGCGGGACGGCCTAACATCCGTTCATGACGGCCGACGCGCCCCTGCCTGCCGAGCCGCTGCCTGCCGAGCCGCTGCCTGCCGAGCCGCTGCCTGCCGAGCCGGACCTCAGAGAGCTGGGGGACCTGCGGTTGGCGGCCGACTTTCCGGCCGCGACCGACGAGCAGTGGCAGCGGCTGGTCGCCGGGGTGCTGCGCAAGGCCGGGATCATCGACTCAGATACCCCCATTGAGGGGGTACCGGCGGTGCTGTCCACGGTGACCCGCGACGGGCTGCGGCTGGCGCCGCTCTACACGCGGGAAACAGCGACCGTCCCGACCGGCGTACCCGGGCACGCGCCGTTCACCCGGGGAGCTACCGCCACGGGGAGTACGCCGGACGGCTGGGACATCCGGCAGCGGCACGCCGACCCGGATCCGGCCGCCAGCCGCGAGGCGATCCTGACCGATCTGGAGAACGGGGTCAGCTCGCTGTGGCTGGTACTCGGGCCGGCCGGCATCCCGGTCGCCGCGCTCGGTGACGTACTCGACGGGGTACACCTGGACTTCGCGGGTGTCGTGCTGGACACGGGTGCGCAGACTGAGCTGGCCGCCCGGGAACTGTCGGCACTGCTGGACTCCCGTGGTGTGGACAGCACCCGGGTACGCGGCAACCTCGGCGCCGACCCGCTCGGCTGGCGCGCCCGTACCGGCGAACCACTCCCCCTCGACATGCTCGGAACCCTTGCAGCGCAGTGCATCCAGCGGCTACCCGGAGTGCGGTGCGCCACTGTGGACGCGACCGTGTACCACGACGCCGGGGGTACCGACGCGCAGGAACTCGCGCTCTCGCCTGGCCGCTGGCGTTGCCTACCTACGTGCGCTGACCGCTGCGGGACTCAGCGTCCCGCAGGCGTTGGGGCAGCTGGAGTTCCGCTACGCGGCCACGGCCGACCAGTTCGGTACGGTGGCCAAGCTGCGCGCCGCCCGAAGGCTCTGGGCCCGCGTCGCACAAGCGAGTGGGGCGGCCGAATCCGGCGCACAGCAACAGCATGCGGTCACCTCGTCGGTGATGATGACGGCGCGCGACCCGTGGGTGAACATGCTCCGCGTCACGATCGCCTGCGTGGCGGCCGGAATCGGTGGCGCACAGGCGATCACGGTACAGCCGTTCGACGCCCGCCTCGGCCTGCCGGACGCCTTCGCCCGCCGGATCGCCCGCAACACCCAGTCGGTACTCGTCGAGGAGGTCGGGGTGGGGCGGGTACTCGACCCGGCCGGCGGCTCCTGGTACGTGGAGGCGCGTACCGAAGCGCTCGCCCAGGCCGCCTGGGCACTCTTCACCGAAGTCGAACGGGCCGGCGGAATGGCTGTGGCACTCGACTCCGGACTGGTCGGCGGGTGGCTGGCCGGGAGCTGGGACGCGCGCGCCGACGACCTGGCCCATCGACGGGAGCCGGTCACCGGGGTGAGCGAGTTCCCCAACCTCGCCGAGTCGCTGCCGATCCGTTCCACAGCACCCGATCCGCCGAGTGGCGGGCTGCCGGTACACCGCGCCGCCGAACAGTACGAGGCGCTGCGGGACCGCGCCGACGCGTACCTCGCCGCCAACGGAGTACGCCCAACCGTGTTCCTGGCAACGCTCGGGCCACTCGCGGCGTACACCGCGCGGGCCAGCTTCGCCGCCAACCTATTCGCAGCTGGCGGGATCGCCACCGTCGCCAGCGGACCCGTTACCGACCCGGCGGAGTTGCCGGCACTCCTGGCGGCCAGTGGCGCGCAGCTGGTCTGCCTGTGTGGCAACGACTCCAGCTATGCCGAGCTGGCCGAGCCGGTGGCCAGCACGCTGGCGCCGTTGGCACAGGCGGTGTGGCTGGCCGGCAAGCCGGGCGGGTACCCCCGGATCGACCGCTACATCGCCACCGGCGGACCCGCCGTCGAGGCGCTCGCCGAGTGCCTCGATCTGCTCGGCGCCTGACCCTGGATACCCTGTCCGGTAAGGGTTTCACCCCGGTACCTGGGGTGCCCGGATCTTGATTTCGGGTGACCAAAGGGAGACGTCGTGGTAAACGGCGAATGAAGCTGCTATTGTCCTTCCACAGCAACGGGTTCTGCTCCTCTGTGAGCCCGCGCAGCCGAATCAGCTCGGCGCGTTTTGTTGCCATTCGCTCAGCGAGAGGGGACACCTATGGCTAAGAAGTCGAAGAAGGACAAGAAGAAGGACAAGAAGAGCAAGAAGAAGTAGCTCTTCCCCAACTCGCGAGAGGGCTGGCCAGGCGGCGACGCCGGCCAGCCCTCTTCGTCTGCCTCACCGCTTGCCTGCTGCCCCACCGCTTCGCCCGCCCACCGCTTCGCCGCCCACCGCTTCGCCCGCCCCACCAGCTCCGCCCGCACCACCCGCTCCGCCCGCACCACCCGCTCCGCCCGCACCACCCGCTCCGCCGCTTCCCCCGCCCAAACCGCTCCGCCCGCCCCACCGCTTGGCGTGCGCCAACCGCTCCACCGCTTCGTGCGCCAACCGCTCCACCGCTTCGTGCGCCAACCGCTCCACCGCTTCGTGCGCCAACCGCTCCACCGCTTCGTGCGCCAACCGCTCCGCCGCCCACCGCTTCGCTGCCCCGACCGCACCACCGGCCACGCTGCCCAACCGGGCCACGCTGTGCCCGGTACACCCGCACCGCCCCGATAAATGCGTTGAGGGAAAGCGGACGCAGGGCTCACGCTGAAGCCTCCGCCACCCTGACCCCGGGGGACCTCCCATGCGCCTGTTCCGTGATCTGTGGGCCACCTCGCCGCGCCGTAGCGCGCTGGTGGCCGTGCTGATCGTGCTCGGCGCCGCCGGCCAGGCGGCCGCCGCCGCGTTCGCCGGTCCGGTCCTGGTGCACCGCTCCCAGTCGCTGTTCGCGCTGCTGGCCCTCGCACTGGCCGTCGCCGCCCTGGCTGACCTCGTTGTCGGGCTGCTCACCGCCCGGCTGACCGCCGACTGGTCGGCCGACATCCGGCGCCGGCTGTGCCGGGTCGCGTTCGGCCAGAATCTGCCGAAGCTGGAGGTCACCCCGGTCGGCGAGCTGCTCGACCGGATCGACGGCGACGTCAACCAGGTCGCCTCGGAGCTACGCGGCCACGGCGTACGCGTGGCGCAGAGCCTGACCGGTGGCGCCCTGGCGCTGCTGGCCGCGGCGTTCGTGTGGTGGCCGGCGGCGCTGGTGATGCTGGTGATCGCAGCGGCGCTGACCGTCCGGCTGGCCGGGCCGACCCGGCGCATCGGGCCGATCCGGGTTGCCGAGGAGGAGGCCTGGTCGGATCTGGCGGCGGTGATGGAGGAGTCCATCCACGGCCAGGACGACGTGCGTACCAGCCTGGCCCGGCCGTACGTGATGAAGCAGTTGGCTCAGCGCACCGGCGAGGTACTGGCCCGCGGCCGGCGGCAGTGGCAACTGTCGGCTGGCGTCGCCACGGTGGCCGCCGGTGTGATGCGGCTGGCCATCGCGGTCATCGTCATCGGTGGTGGCTGGGCACTGGCGACCGGTCGACTCGACGCCGCCCGGCTGACCACCATCTGGCTGCTGGCGATCTCGTTCAGCTTCACCGTCGAGAGCCTCAGCCGGATGCTGCCCGACCTGCAGAACACGCTCGGCGCGTGGGCGCGGGTACAGCTGCTGCGCGGTTCGCCGCAGGAGCCGGTCGGCGGCGCCCAGCCGGTCGACGGGGAGCTCGACATCCGCGGGCTGACCTTCCGGTACCCAGGCTCTTCCGATGGCGGCGACGAGCGGGAGCCGGCGCTTGTCGACATCGACCTGACGTTCGTCCGGGGACGCTCGTACGCGGTCGTCGGGCGTACCGGCTCCGGCAAGTCCACCCTCGGCAAGGTACTCACCCGGGCGGTCGAGCTGCCCGCCGGTACCGTCTTCCTCGGCGGTACCGACCTGGTCGAACTGGACCTGGAGGCGCTGCGCCGGCACGTCGCGATCGTGCCGCAGCGTACCGAGATCCTTGCCGGTACCCTCGCCGAGAACGTCGCGCTCTTCGACCCCGAACTGATCGCCCCGGCCGGCCGGGCACTCGACGAACTCGGCCTGTCCGGTTGGGTGGCGCAGTTGCCCGGCGGGCTGGAGACGAAGCTGGGCGACGGTGGGTACGTACTCTCCGCCGGCCAGGAACAGCTGGTGGCGTTCGCCCGAATCCTGGTCCGCGACCCGCACGTGGTGATCCTCGACGAGGCGACCGCCCGGATGGACCCGGTCACCGAAGGCTTCGTGCAGCGGGCCACCGAACGGCTGCTGCGCGACCGGATCGGTATCGTCATCGCGCACCGGCTCTCCTCGGTGAGCCGCTGTGACGAGGTGGTGGTACTCGCCGACGGCCGGGTACTGGAGGCCGGTCCCCGGCAGGAGTCGGAGCGCTTCGCGCAGCTACTGGCCAGCAGCGACCTCGCGGTCAGCACCGGCTGTCCCGTCGAGCGTCGGCGGCCGCGGCGGCTCGGCGGTCGCGACTCTGGACCGGGACGTGCCACCCGAGCCGGCCGAGTCGGTGGCGGATCCGTTCGGCGACGGGGCGGGGCTCACCGTACCCGGCAAGACCGACCCGCCGCCGCTGCCGCCGAAGCTGCCCGTGCGTACCTTCCGGGAGATCTTCCGGCTGATGGTCAACGACCCGCGCTTCGGGCTGCTCTCCGTGCTGATATTCGCCTGTGGCGGCATCCTCGGCCTGGACGGCTCGATACTGCCCTGGCTGTGGGCCGATCTGGTGGACGGGCGGGGCGGCGTGCTGTGGCCGGCGGTCGGTATCGCGGCCGGCCTGGTGGTGGCGATCCCGGTCCCGTACTACACCGGCAGGTGGTTCCCGGAGTGGTGGGTACGCCAGATGCTGCGGATCAGTACCCGCCTCGTCTATGGGCAGACCGGGCCGCGCCGCATCAGCGCGTACACCCCGGCCGAGGTCGTCGCCCAGGGCGGCAACACCGAACGGGTGGTGGAGCTGGCCGACAATCTGGTCGACCAGTTCATCGCGGTCGCCCTGGTGATCGCGATGACCGCGGTGACCCGGACGATCGTCCCCGCGCTGTTCTTCGTCAGCACGATGGTGGTGTCCGGGCTGGCTGCCACGGTGTTCGGGCCGCTGCTGCAGAAGGCAGCGGCGCAGACGGTGGCGGCGCGCTCCACCTTCGTCACGGCGCTGGTCTCCTCGCTCTCCGGCGCACGCACCGTCAAGCTGGCCGCCGCCAGCGCGCCGGTGCTGGAGCACCTGGCCCGGCTGGACGGGGTACGGGCGGAGAGACAGCGCCGGGAGATCGCGGTACAGGTGTGGTCGCGCTCCACGCCGGCAGTGGTGACCGGGCTGCTCCCGATCGCGGCGTGGGCGCTGTACCTCGCCGGCCACCTCTCCGCCGGGGCCACCCTGGTCGCGGTCGCCACGCTCGGCTCCGCGCGCTGGTTCGCCTACACAGCCTCGTCCCTGGTCTCCCAGATGCCCTCGGCCCGGGTCTGGACCGAGCGCACCGTGGCGATGGCCGGCCGGGCCGACTACTCAGTCGACGTACCCGGCGTGGACATCTCCGCGGGCACAGCACCCGCGCCCGCGCTGCCCGCCCGGCACCCGCTGCGGGTACTGGAGTTGGTCGGCTTCAGCGCGGTACACGAGGACGGTACGGTCGCCATCCGCGACCTCGACCTGACCGTGCGCCGGGGCGAGCTGGTACTCGTGGTGGGGCCGGTCGGCGCCGGCAAGTCCTCGCTGCTGCGCGCGCTCGCCGGCATCGTGCACCACACCGGCGAGCTGCGCTGGAACGGGGAGCCGGTCAGCGAGCCGGAGCTGTTCCTGCGCCCCAACCAGGTCGGGTACGTGGCGCAGCTGCCCCGGGTACTGTCCGGCACGATCTCGGACAACATCCGGCTCGGGCACGACCTGGACGCCGCCGGTGCGGTGGCCACCGCCCAACTGGAGCACGACCTGGCCACGGCCGGTAGCGGATCCTCCGCCGGTGGGCTCGCGATGCTGATCGGGCACAAGGGCATCCGGCTGTCCGGCGGGCAGCTGCAGCGGCTGGCGCTGGCCCGGGCACTCGCCGCCCGCACCGAGCTGCTGGTCGCCGACGACATCTCGTCGGCGCTGGACGTGACGACCGAGTTGGAGCTGTGGCGGGTACTGCGCGAGCACGGTTCGACGGTGATCGGCTCCACCTCGAAACGGGCTGCGCTGACCCGGGCCGACCGGGCGGTCGTGATCATCGGCGGTCGCCAGGTGGCCCAGGGCCCGTGGCACGAGTTGGAGAAGGACTGGAGCCACCTCGCGGGGTGACCCACTCCGCTCGCCTGCCGGGTGCACGGACGGCGGTGACCCGCGCCCGGAGTC
The DNA here is from genome assembly GCA_963850915.1 of uncultured Actinomycetota bacterium. Lineage (GTDB taxonomy): Bacteria > Actinomycetota > Actinomycetes > Mycobacteriales > Micromonosporaceae > CAVTWH01. The sequence continues at coordinate 506,822 of CAWKND010000006.1, read as the reverse complement.
ACGGCCAGCGACCGCTGTCGCCACTAAGTCGGGGTGTTAACACCCCCCGTTCGGGGCGATGGCACCCGTGCCCTGATCGGCACCCGACGGCCACCCTTGGTAGGTCAACGACCTACAGAAATGAGGAGCCTTCGATGAACGATCGAACGGTACAGCGGATTACAGGGGTATCCGGTGTCGCCGTCGGAGTGGTCGGCCTGGCATCCGTCCCGCTGTACTTCATCTACTCCGGGCCGCCACCGGCGTGGGACGTGCTGACCCGCAACCTGCTGACGATCATCGCCTGCATGTTCCTGATCATGTTCTTCACCGGCCTGCGGCACCTGATCGGGCATGCGGCGGCCGGTTTCGACTGGCTCGCCAGCCTGATCTACGGCACCGGGCTGATCTACGTGGCGATCATCCTGGTCGGTTCGTCGCTGGAGGTCGGCCCGGCGATCGCGCATCCGAGCGCGGGTATCGACCCGACAACGACCGGACCGCTCGCCGACGGCGACATCCTGATCCACGGCTCGATCGGCCGGGCTCTGACGGTGTTGATGCTCGGCGCTGCCGGGTACGCGATCCGCCGAACCCGGGTACTGCCTGGCTGGATCGGCGCGGTGGCGTACCTCATCGCCGCGATCAACCTCGTCTTCGTCCCGTCGCTGTACTTCGGCAACAACGCGGCCACCTTCTACAGCGCGCTCGGCTGGGGCAACACGGCGATGACCGCGTCCCTGATCACCTACTGGGCGCTTTTCGCGGGAGTCGCCTCGCTGCGCCGAGCGAGCGCCCCCGAAACGGCACGTGTGTGATTGGGTGACGCGCCTCCGCGGCGTCGGCCCCACGGGTCGGCGCCGCGGCTCGGCGCCACGGGCTCGCACGGGTCGCTGGGGCACGGATCGGCGCCATCGGACGGGCGCCGCCGACCGGGCCGCCGGCGAGGCGTGCGCCCGGGGGCGGCCCCTATCGGTGCACCCGGGCAGCGGCGGGACCCGGCTCGCGGCGGGACTCGGCCACGGTGGAACTCGGCCACGGTGGAACTCGGCTAGCGGTGGAGCTCGGCTGCGGTAGAAGCGCGGCGTTGAGCTGGCGATCTGGACGGCAGGCCGCTGAGCGGATGCTCACACCGGGTCCGCCGGGGCCGCCGGCGGCCGTAACATCCGTTCATGAGGCAGCGGGACGAGGCGCAGGGGTACCCGCGGATTCCCGACTTCGGCGATCTGGAACTGGGGCCGCCGCCGCTGGCCGACGCGGACACCCCGCCGGCCGCGGCCTGGGCCGGCGCGCTGCGTGCGAGCGGCGTCGACCCGGCCGACCTGGTCTGGCACACGCCCGAGGGGATCCCGGTCCAGCCGCTCTACACCGACGCGGACCTGGCCGGCGTCGACTTCCTGGACACCCGGCCGGGGATCGCGCCGTTCCTGCGCGGCCCGTACCCGACCATGTACACCACCCAGCCGTGGACGATCCGCCAGTACGCCGGCTTCTCCACCGCCACCGAGTCGAATGCGTTCTACCGCCGCAATCTGGCGGCCGGGCAGAAGGGGCTCTCGGTCGCCTTCGACCTGCCGACCCACCGGGGCTACGACTCGGACCATCCGCGGGTGGCGGGCGATGTCGGGATGGCCGGCGTGGCGATCGACTCGATCCTGGACATGCGGCAGCTCTTCGACGGCATTCCGCTGGAGAAGATGAGCGTGTCGATGACGATGAACGGGGCGGTACTGCCGATCCTGGCGCTCTACATCGTCGCGGGGCAGGAGCAGGGGGTGGCCCCGGAGCAGCTGTCCGGCACGATCCAGAACGACATCCTCAAAGAGTTCATGGTCCGCAACACCTACATCTACCCGCCCACGCCGTCGATGCGGATCATCTCCGACATCTTCGCCTACACCTCGGCGCACATGCCGCGCTTCAACTCCATCTCCATCTCCGGTTACCACATCCAGGAGGCCGGGGCCACCGCCGACCTGGAGTTGGCGTACACGCTGGCCGACGGCGTCGAGTACGTGCGCGCCGGACTGGCGGCCGGACTGGACATCGACTCGTTCGCGCCCCGGCTGTCGTTCTTCTGGGCCATCGGGATGAACTACTTCATGGAGATCGCCAAGCTCCGGGCGGCCCGACTGCTCTGGGCGAAGCTGCTGAAACCCTTCAACCCCAAGGATCCCCGCTCGTTGAGTCTGCGTACCCACTGCCAGACCTCGGGCTGGTCGCTGACCGCGCAGGACGTATTCACCAACGTGGCCCGTACCTGCGTCGAGGCGATGGCGGCCACCCAGGGACACACGCAGTCGTTGCACACCAACGCACTCGACGAGGCACTGGCCCTGCCGACCGACTTCTCCGCCCGGATCGCCCGCAACACCCAGCTTCTACTGCAGCAGGAGTCCGGTACCACCGCGGTCATCGACCCGTGGGGCGGATCGTCCTATGTGGAGCGGCTCACCTACGACCTGGCACGTCGCGCCTGGAGCCACATCGAAGAGGTCGAGGCGGCTGGCGGCATGGCGGCCGCGATCGGCGCCGGAATCCCGAAGCTGCGGGTGGAGGAGGCGGCGGCGCGTACCCAGGCGCGGATCGACGCGGGTACCCAGCCGGTGATCGGGGTGAACAAGTACCGGGTCGACGGCGACGAGACGATCGAGGTACTCGCCGTCGACAACAGCGCGGTGCGGGCGCAGCAACTGGCCAAGCTGAGCCAACTGCGCACGGAGCGGGACGAGACCGCGTGCACCGCGGCGCTGGACGCGCTCACCCGGGCGGCCGGCGAGAAGCCCGGCCCGGACAGCAACCTGCTGGCACTCGCCGTTGAGGCGGCCCGGGCACGCGCGACCGTCGGCGAAATCTCCACCGCTCTGGAGCGCGTGTACGGGCGGCACCGCGCGCAGGTCCGTACCATCGCGGGGGTGTACCGCGACGAGGCCGGCGGAAGTGACGCAGTGGAGCGGGTACGCGCCGCGGCAGACGAGTTCGCCCGAGCCGAGGGGCGCCGCCCGCGCATCCTGGTGGCCAAGATGGGGCAGGACGGTCACGATCGCGGGCAGAAGGTGATCGCCACCGCCTTCGCGGACCTCGGCTTCGACGTGGATGTCGGCCCGCTGTTCCAGACGCCCGGTGAGGTGGCCCGGCAGGCGGTCGAGGCGGACGTACACCTGGTCGGCATCTCCACGCTCGCGGCCGGCCACCTGACGCTGGTACCGGCGCTGCAGGAAGAACTGGCCGCGCTGGGCCGGCCGGACATCATGGTGATCGCCGGTGGGGTGATCCCGCCACAGGACCACGACGCGCTGCGCAAAGCCGGTGTGGCCGCCATTTTCGGGCCGGGCACGGTGATCCCGGATGCGGCGCTCGCGCTCCTCACCGAGCTGACCGCCCGCCTCGGCCACACACAGCCGCAGTGACCGAACCGTCACGGCCGACGCTGGCCGAGCTGGTCAACGGGGTACGCGGCAACGATCGCGCGCTGCTGGCCCGCGCGATCACGCTGGTCGAGTCGACCCGGCCAGAGCACCGGGCGACAGCCCAGGAGCTGCTCGCCGCGCTGCCGCCGGCCGGCGAGACCCGGCGGATCGGGATCACCGGGGTACCCGGGGTCGGCAAGTCCACCTTCATCGACGAGCTCGGTACCCAGTTGACCGGAGCCGGGCACCGGGTGGCGGTACTCGCGGTCGATCCGTCGTCCACCCGCACGGGCGGCAGCATCCTCGGCGACAAGACCCGGATGGCAAGACTGGCAACGGATCCGGCCGCGTTCATCCGCCCCTCGCCGACGGCCGGGACGCTCGGTGGAGTCACCCGGGCCACCCGGGAGGCGATGGTGGTGCTGGCGGCGGCCGGCTACGACGTGCTGCTCGTCGAGACGGTGGGCGTCGGCCAGTCGGAGACGGCGGTCGCCGACATGGTGGACAGCTTCCTGCTGCTGAGCCTGGCCCGTACCGGCGACCAACTGCAGGGCATCAAGAAGGGCGTGCTCGAGCTGGCCGACGTGATCGCGGTGAACAAGGCCGACGGCGCGCACCGGACCGAGGCACAGGGCGCCGCCCGGGAGCTGTCCGGCGCGCTACGACTCCTTCGTGGCAACGACTCCGAGTGGCAGCCGCCGGTACTCACCTGTAGCGGGTTGACCGGCGACGGGGTGGACTCGGTGTGGGACAAGCTGCTCCGGCACCAGAACTGGCTGGCCGAGCGGGGCGAACTGCACCGGCGCCGGCAGCAGCAGCAGGTGCGGTGGGTACGGGCGATGGTGCGCGAGGCGCTGCTGGACGGGTACCGGCACGACCCCCGCATCCAGGCACTCGCGCCGGAGATCGAACGGGCGGTGGCCGACGGTACCCTCACCCCGGTACTCGCCGCGCAGCGGCTGCTCGACGCGTACCAGCAGCGGCCACCCATCGACGGAACGTGATTTGCCGACTTCGGCCTGTTATCAATCCCACATGCCAATGACAACACCCCAGGTCATCGGGGATCGTCGCGAAGTTCCGGTTTATGAATGTTGCTGCCACTCACTCACGTTTGCCAGACTGCCCCGGTGTTGCCCAACGAATCCCACCTCGACCCACAGCCAGCGACCGACCCGGCTGACCCATCGGCGGATCAGCCCGACGACTTCAGCACCGCCTCCGCTACCGCACTCGCGCGCAGCCTGAAGGCGCTTGCCGATCCGATCCGGCTGCGGTTGCTGTCGCTGATCGGTAGTCACCCGGCCGGTACGGTGAGCGTCTTCGAGTTGACCCAGGCGTTCCACGTGACCGGACCGACGCTCTCCCACCACCTGCGGGTACTGCGCGAAGCCGGGTTGATCAGCGCTGAGCGGCGGGGTACCTGGGTCTACTACTCGCTCGTACCCGAGGGCCTGGCCGCCATCTCCGGGGTACTCGGCAGCACCTTCCCGACCCGTCCCGTCAACGCCCCGTCCTGACCGGGACCGCGCCCCACCCGACCGCACCGCACCGCACAACCGCCGACCGCACCCAATCGTGCGGCCGCGGCCAGTGGATGAGCGGTTTCCGCGAGATCCGGTAAGTTTCTGCTGGCCGGCACGGCGTGGTGGCAAGTGTTGTGGGCAGCTGTTGCTGGGCCGCCGCGGGTTGGCATGGACAGCAGCGGCGCGACGACGGCGGAGAGATGACGCACCAGCACGGCACACCGGACGGCGGTACGCCCGACAACCGCGCCACCGGACCGGATGCCCGCCCGGTGCCCGACTCGGTTACGGCAATCGCCTCCGCGACGGGAAGTGACCTGGTCGCGGTCCCGGACCCGGTCCCGCTCCGACCCGAGCAGCCCAGAACGGGGGGTACCCACCGGCGGGCCAAGGGACTGCTCGACCGCTGGTACCTGATCCTCGCCGCCGCCCTGGTCATCGCCTCGTTCCCGGTACTCGCATCGTTGCTGGGCGGCCAGCCGGCGACCGACGGCCCGGTACCCCCGCTGCCACTCGCGGCCGGCGCACCGACGATCTCGACCCCTACCGGGGGGCCGACCCTGACGCCGTCGGCCGGCCGGGCGGCGTCCGCGCCCGCGCCCAGCCGCACTGGATCCAGCGTTCCCGGGTCACCGGCCGGTTCGAGTGCCATCGCCGCACCGGCCGTGGCGACGCCCAGCCCGACCGCCCCGGGGCCGAGCGGACCAGCCACCCTCACCGTCAGCGCGACCCGGGCCCTGTTCCGGGGCGACTCGGTACGCACGGCGCGCACCGTCCTCTCGATGGGTACCGACGGCGACCTGGTGATCACCGACCTGGCCGGGAAACGGCTGTGGCACGCCAATACGGCGGGCTCCGGCTACCAGGCGACGTTCCAGGATGACGGTAACTTCGTCGTCTACACCCAGCCACAGCAGCCATTGTGGAGCAGCGGTACCGCCGGCCACCCGGGTGCCGTGCTTGTCCTGCAGGCCAACGGGGACGTCTGTGTGGTCGCCGGCGTGAAGCCGCTGTGGTGCGCCGGCACCACCCACTGAACCGCTCTTCGCAGTCGAAGGTGGAGCCGGACGGCAGACGAACTCGCGCCTGACCTTCTGGAAAAGATTTCGGAGCCGGTGTCGGATCGGGTCAGGGGTGTTCGTAGTGGGGGTGAGAGGCCGCCCAGGAGGGCCGCCCCGACGGAGCCGAGAAGGACATTCCTTATATGACTACCTTGACGGAGCCGGGCACAGTCACCGCAGGCCGCTCCAGTCGCTTGATGTGGGCGATCCTGGCGGTGGTGCTGCTTGCTGACGCTCTCGACGTGATCGATGCGACCGTCACGAACATCGCGGCCCCCACTATCGCCCGCGATCTCAACGGTGGCGAGAGTCTGATCAAGTGGTTGGGGCCGGCGTACATGCTCGCCATGGGTGTCCTGCTCGTGCTCGGCGGACGGCTGGGTGACAAGTTCGGCCAACGCCGGATTCTCCTGATCGGCATGGGCGGATTCACCCTGGCCTCCGCAGTTGCCGGGTTCTCACCTGACCCGGCCCTGCTCATCGTCGCGCGGGTTGCTCAGGGAGCGTTCGGGGCGCTCCTCCTCCCGCAGGGCGTGGCCATCATGACGAAAGCGTTCAGCCCCGAAATGCTTGGCAAGGCTTTCGGGCTGTTCGGTCCGGTTCTCGGGCTGTCCAGTGTCGGTGGCCCGGTCCTGGCCGGATTCATCATCGACGCCGACCTGTTCGGTCTGTCCTGGCGTCCGATCTTCCTCGCAAACATCATCCTTGGCGTGATCGGGCTGGTTGTAGCCGCCAAGGTCCTGCCGCGTGAGGACGGCGACCGGTCCACGGTCGTCGACGGTTGGGGCTCCGGCCTGCTTGCGGTAGCCATGCTCGGGCTGCTGTACGGCCTGATCGACGGCTCGACCTACGGCTGGAGCGCCGTCCCTGTCATCTCGATCGCCGTCGGCGTCCTGTTCTTCGGCGCCTTCGCCTACCGTCAACGCACCGCAACCGACCCGCTGATCACGCCCTCGCTGTTGAAGAACCGGGGTTTCACCTCCGCGATGCTCGTCGGCCTGGTCGTCTTCGCCGTCGGAACCGGCCTGTTCTTCGTACTGTCACTGTTCCTGCAGGAGGGGCTGCACGCCAGCCCGCGCGGCACCTCGCTCGGCCTGGTACCGCTCACCGTGGGGATCATCGCCGCCGCGTTCGCAGCCATGGGTGGCCTGGTTGCCAAGCTCGGTCGCCGGCTCGTCTTCATCGGCCTAGCCGTCACCCTCGTCGGCTGCGGCTGGCTCCTGGCCCTGATCGACCACTCCGGGACGCACGTCACCCTGTGGACACTGGCCCCGGCGCTGATCGTCATCGGCATCGGTACCGGCCTCTGCTTCGCCACGATCCCCACCGTCGCGCTCGGCGACGCGAAGCCCGACGAAGCCGGCAGCGCCAGCGGCTCACTCAGCTCGATCCAGCAACTGGCTTCAGCGATCGGCTCAGCCGCGGTCAGCTCGATCTTCTTCCAGACCGCAACCTCCGGACAGGCCCACGCCATGAAAGTCACGCTCGTCGTCGTTCTGACCACCACCGCCCTCAGCCTTCCGATCGTCGCCCTCATGCCCCGCAAGGCGCCGGCTGAACCCCACCAGTAAGCAACCGGCGAACGTGGCAAGGATGGCCGGCCGACGCGGTGCCACCAACCCGCCGGCCGGTCACTCCGCCGCCTGGCTGACCGCCACACCCCACAAGGCGTGAACCGCGCCGTCCACCCAACCCGGCCGGCCGTTATCCGGTGGCCGGCGCGGGTGGACGCGTGATGGGATCGGCGGGTGAGCGATCAACCACGACAGCCCAGCGTCTCGTGCGTGTTCGTCTGCCATGACGGCGCTGGTCGGGTACTGCTGGCCCGCCGCTCCGCTGGGGCGCGGGACGAGGCCGGCCGGTGGGACACCGGCGCCGGGGCACTGGAGTTCGGCGAGGAGTTCGAGGCGGCCGTCGCCCGTGAGGTGGCCGAGGAGTACTCGACCGGCGCCCTGGAGATCCGGCTGCTCGGGGTACGCAACGTGATCCGCGAGTCCGCGCACTGGGTGGCACTGGTCTTCGCGGTACGGGTGGACCCGGCCGGGGTGGCGATCGGCGAACCGCACAAGTTCGACCGGCTCGGCTGGTACGACCCGGCACAGCCACCCGAGCCGGCCCACTCCCAGCTGGCGGCGACCCTCGCCTTGTTCGTCGCGCAAACCCGATAGCGCCGCTCAACGGGTGAGTGCGGCGAGGACGGTCGGCCAGGCGGCGGCCAGCGGGTCGATGAGCCCGTAGTGGCCGGCACCGGGCAACGTAATGAGTTCGGTCGCCGGGTGGGCGGCCCGGTACGACTCGGCGACAGCGGGCGGCACGGTGTCGTCGCGCTCGCCCTGGATGAGCACGGTCGGTACCCCGGGAGCGGGTAGCCGCACCGGATCCAGCTCTGCGAAGGCACCGGGGTCGGCTCCGAGGAACGCCCGTACCGCACCGCCACCGAGGCGCAGCTCGTCGGCGAGTACCAGGTCGGCAACTGGTGCGAGAGCCACCACGCGCAGCAGCCCGGCCGGCGCGGTGCTGGCTGCGACCCACAGTGCGAGGTGCCCGCCAGCCGAGTGGCCGGCGAGCACAATTCCCTTGTGTGGCACCGGAATCGGCGTACCTAGAGCGGCTGCCACATCGTCGGTACTGTGCCCCGGACGGCCGGGGGTACGGCGGTACTCCACGGTGGCGATCGGCCAGCCCGCGTCGCGTACCGCGTTGGCCAGCGGGTACGTGTGCACCCGGTCGTACGCCGGCCGCCAGAACCCGCCGTGCAGGAACACCACGAGCGGGCGGTCGGGTGGGCCGGTACCCGACCACACGTCGATCACGTGCTCGGGTGCCGGCCCGTACCGCACGGTCAGCTCCGGTCCGGGCGCCGCCCGGTCCAGTACCGACTCGTCCTCCACCCGGCGAATGCTAACGCCGGCCAGCGGTCAGCGATGCGCGGTCAGGACGGCTTGCCCAGCTCGTGCCAGCTGCTCTCGGTCAGCTCGACACCGTAGTGCTCGGCGGCCTTCTTGATGTTGGCGAACGCCTGGTCACGCTCGGCGTCGGTGACGTCCTCGACCTGGTCGAACCGGGACACCGCGTTGCGTACGTGCTTGGCGTCGGTGAGCGGCTCCTTGCGCTTCTTCGGGAACGCGTACGCGCTGTCCGGCAACTCGTTACGGTCGGCCGCGTCCAGTTGCCCGTGCTTCTCGTGGGGTCGCCACGTTGCTGTAGTAGCCATGCTCTCCACCTTCCCCGATCCGCGAGGGTTAAGCGTGCGGCAACAAAAAAGGGGTCAGCTGAGGCTGCCGACGCCCTTGGCGATGACCACCACCGAGGTGATCAGTGCGGCGGTGGCTTCGGTACCCATGAGCAGCTTGGCGCGGTGCGAGAGTGGCATGCAGTCGGTGGGGCTGAAGGCGGAGGAGTTGGTCAGCGAGACGTACAGGTAGTCGAGGAACGTGGGCATCCAGCCACTCACGTCACTGGCGCCGCGGTGTACCTCGGTGACGGTGTCCCGGTCCTCGTCCTGGGAGAAGCGGAACTCGGCCAGCGGCAGGTTCTCCCGCTTGGTCAGGTGGCGGACCACCGGTCCGCCCCGGTCCAGCTCCCAGAAGGCAAGTGCGAAGACGATGACGTCGGTCAACCACACCTGGAAGGCGGCCAGGATCAGCTGGCCGCCGCCGCCCTTGCTGGTCACCAGGGTGTGCAGCAGCAGACCGAGGGAGACCAGGTTGGTCGCCGCGATCACGATCACCAGGGCGATGGCCAGCGACCGGCCCAGCCGGTTCTGCCGGCTCATCCGGACCGGGTTCACCGCGATCAGGCAGATGAGCAGCAGCAGTTCCAGGCTGGGGATGACGAAGCGCGGGCCGACCAGTACCCCGGTTGGCAGCAGGGCGTACAGCAGGATGGCGGCCAGGGTGGCGACGGCCGCTGGTACCCGGATCTCGCCGCCCCGGTCCTTGTGCACCGAGGCGGGGGCGGCCTGTTGCGTCATGTGGTCCTCCGGGTAGATCGGCGGCCGGCGCCCAGGCGGGCGCCGGCCGGTGAAGCGGTGCGGGGTCAGGCAGTTGCCGGTGCGGAGGCGGACTGGTCGCCGCCGTCGCGGGCGGTGAGCGGGGTGGCGATGTCTTCCAGGCCGCGCCGCTCGGCGTTCACCCCGAGAATCGCCGCGACCACGCCGGCGGCCATCATCAGCGCGGCGCCGACGCAGAAGGCCAGGACGGTGTCGCCGACCTTGCCGGTACCCACCAGCTTCGCGAAGAGCAGCGGCCCGGTGATACCGCCGATGCCGGTACCGATGGCGTAGAACACCGCGATGGCCAGCGCCCGGGTCTCCATCGGGAACACCTCGCTGACCGTCAGGTACGCCGAGCTGGCCCCCGCCGAGGCGAAGAACAGCACCACGCACCAGCACGCGGTCATCGTGGTGGCGTTGAGCGAACCGTTGTGGAACAGCAGCGCCGTGCCGAACAGCAGCGCGCCGGAGATCAGGTACGTACCGGCGATCATCACCCGGCGACCGACCGAGTCGAACAGCGGCGCGAGGGTCAGCGGGCCGAGCAGGTTACCGATCGCGATGGCCACGTAGTAGTACCCGGTGTGCCCGGACTGGACCTTGAAGAATGTCTCCAGGATCTGGGCGAAGCCGAAGGTGACGGCGTTGTAGAGGAACGCCTGCCCGACGAAGAGGGCCAGGCCGAGAACCGAACGGCGCGGGTACCGCATGAACAGCGTCTTGGCGACCTCGGGAATGCCGACCGACCTGCGCTGGTGGATGGTCAGGTAGTTGTCGGCCGGCTCCAGCTCCTTGCCGGTCTGCTGTTTGATCTGCCCCTCGACGTCGTTGACCAGCGCCTCGGCCTCGTCGCCCCGGCCGTGGATGAACAGCCAGCGCGGGCTCTCCGGTACCGAGCGGCGGACCAGGAGGATCACCACGCCGAGTACGACGCCGAGGCCGAAGGCGAGCCGCCAGCCGACGTTGACCGGGAAGTTGTTGATCATCGGGATGGTGATGAGCGCCCCGATCGCCGCGCCGGCCCAGAACGTGCCGTTGATGACGATGTCGATTCGGCCGCGGTGCCGGGCCGGGATCAGTTCGTCGATGGCCGAGTTGATGGCCGCGTACTCGCCGCCGATGCCCAGGCCGGTGACGAACCGGAAGAGGAAGAACCACCAGGAGCTGAAGGAGAGCGCGGTGAGGGCGGTACCGCCGAGGTAGACGGCGAGCGTGATGATGAACAGCTTCTTGCGGCCGAACCGGTCGGTGAGCCAGCCGAAGAACAGCGCCCCGACGCAGGCGCCGAGCACGTAGGAGGCGGCGCCGAAGCCGGTCACCTGGCTCTGCGTGATGTCGATCCCGCTGCCCGGCTTGGCCAGCTGGCCGGAGAGGTTGCCGACGATGGTGACTTCCAGGCCGTCGAGGATCCAGACGGTGCCGAGGCCGATGACGATGATCCAGTGCCACCGGGACCAGGGCAGCCGGTCCAGTCTCGACGGTACGTTGGTGCGGACGGTACCCGGCTCCGCTGTGCTGCTGGTCATGCCTGCCTCCCGAACTCGTCGGTGCTTCGGGCGCGGGCTGGACGGGCCCGGCGACGTGCAGGTACCCGGGAGATCCGGCGAGCAAACGCCTTCCCGCACCTCGGCGATATGCCGGCTTTGGCAGTGTTTGCTGGTTAGTCTGGCGCTATGACTGACCGGCCGGGGCAGCTGGCGTGACCACTCCCGAACAGGCGACCGCGCTGCTGAAGAGCCGGCAGTACCGCCAACTCCTGGTGATCGCGGCGGTCCTCGGCGTACCCATCGCCGTCGTCGCGTACTTCTTCCTGCAGCTGCTCACCCACCTCGACACCTGGGTGTACCACGACCTGCCCGCGGGCCTCGGCTTCGCCGGAACGCCCCGCTGGTGGCCGCTGCTGCCGCTGTTCGTGGCCGGCGTCGTGGTCGGACTGGTCGCCCGGTACGTGCCGGGACGAGGCGGGCACACCCCGGTCGACGGGCTGCACCTCGGCGGCGTGCTGCGTACCCCCGAAGTGGCCGGGGTGATCATCGCGGCCACCGCGAGCGTCGGGCTCGGCCCGGTGATCGGCCCGGAAGGCCCACTGATCGCGATCGGCGGCGGCGTGGCCGTCCTGTTGGTCCGCCTGGTCCGCCGCAACCTGCCCGACCAGGCGGCCAACCTGGTCAGCGTCACCGGCGCCTTCGCGGCGGTCAGTACGCTGCTCGGTTCGCCGCTGACCGGCGCGGTGCTGCTGCTCGAGGCCTCCGGCCTGGGCGGGACAACAGCGGCCGTCGTGCTGGCCCCCGGACTGCTCGCCGCCGGCGTCGGGGCGCTCATCTTCACCGGTCTCGGCCACCTCACCGGGCTCGATCCGGTGGCGCTGACCGCCGGCAACCTGAAGCCGCCCGGTACCCCCACCCTGGCCGAGTTGGGCTGGGCGATCGTGATCGGGGTGGCGGCGCCGCTGCTGTGCCGGGCCATCCGGCAGCCGGCCCGGGCGCTGGCCGTGCACGTCAACCGCCGGCCGCTGTATGCCACACCCCTGGTCGGGCTGGCCGTCGCCGGACTCGCCATCGGGTACGGGCTGGCCACCGGGTACGACCAGCTGAACGTCCTGTTCTCCGGCCAGTCCGCGCTGCCCGGCCTGCTGGCGAGCGGCGGGGCGATGCCGGTGTGGGTACTCCTGCTGCTCATGCTCGCCAAAGCACTGGCCTACGGCGGCTCGCTCGCCGCATTCCGGGGCGGCCCGATCTTCCCGTCCATCTACCTCGGCGCGGCCGGCGGCATCCTGCTCTCCCACCTGCCCGGGCTGCCGCTGGTGGTCGGCGCGACCGTCGGCGTGTCCGCCATGGTCACCGGCATGCTCCGGCTGCCGATCAGCGCGGTCATCCTGACCACCCTGCTGTTCGGCCAGGCCGGCCTGCAGATCGTGCCGGTGACCATCGTCGGCACTGTGATCGCGTACGTGGTCGTCATGATGGTCGACCCGCCGACTCCGGCGCAGCCGGCCGCCCCCTCGACCCAGCCCGCGCCGGCGCCGGCCACCGGCGGTGCGCCCGCGCGGTAACCGCTCGGCGTGTGATACCCCGTACTGGGACACCGAGCTGGCAAGCACGGGCGGACACGACGGACGGGTGGACACGATGGCGGGACCGGTCGCGCTGGTGGGCTCCGGGGAGTACTCGGCCGCGATGCTGGAGGTCGAGGCGGGGCTGCTCGCCGGGCGGGCGCCGCGGTACGTGCAGCTGCCCACGGCGGCCGGCAAGGAGGGTGACGCGCGGATCGGGTACTGGGTGGAGCTGGGCAAGGCACAGGCGCAGCGACTCGGGGTCGAGGCGGTACCGCTCGTGGTGATCAACCGCGCGCAGGCACAGGATCCGGCCGTGGCGGCACAGGTCGAGGGCGCGGGTCTCATCTATCTGTCCGGTGGCAGCCCCGGTTTCCTTGCCGACACGCTGCGCGACACTCCACTGTGGACGGCGATCGTGACCGCATGGCAGGCCGGCGCCGCGCTCGCCGGGTGCAGCGCCGGGGCGATGGCGTTCGCCGACCGGGTACCGTCCCTGCGGCTGCCCGGTAGCGAACCCACCCAGGGACTCGGCCTGTTGCCGCACATCCAGGCGCTGCCGCACTTCGACCGGATGCTCGGGCGTACCCCCGACCTGCTCACCCGGGCGTTCCTGCGGCCCCGGCCGGGGGTACACCTGATCGGCGTGGACGAGGACACCGCGCTGGTGGGTGGCCCGGAGGAGTTCACCGTGCAGGGCCGCCAGTCGGTCTGGCTGCTGGGCGACGGGCGGCGCCGGGAGTACCCGACGGGCAGCACCCTCACGCTCGCGGCGTAGCCCGCTGGTCGGAGCGAGCCGCTTGCCCGCGGCGGGTGGGCGAGAAAGACTCGGCGGTGCGGCGATGACTTTCCTGGCCGGCCGTGGTCTACCCGTACAGGCGCCGAAAGGAAGTGGATCCGATGGCCGAATCCGGCGGTACCAGCGACGCACAGTTCCCAGCGCTGGCCGAGGCGTACCGGCGGGAGCTGCTGGCGCACTGCTACCGGATGCTCGGCTCGGTACACGACGCGGAGGATCTTGTGCAGGAGACCTACCTGCGCGCGTGGAAGGCGTACGACCGCTTCGAAGGGCGCTCGTCGCTGCGTACCTGGCTGCACCAGATCGCCACCCGCGCCTGCCTGACCGCACTGGAGAGCCGGTCGCGCCGCCCGCTCCCGACCGGCCTGGGCGCACCCGGCTCGGACAGCGACGACCCGCTGGTGGAGCGGCCCGAGGTCCCGTGGCTCGAGCCGGTCCCCGACGCCCTGGTCGGTAGCGCCGGCAGCGACCCGGCCGACGTGGTCACCGCGCGGGAGAGCGTACGGCTGGCCCTGATCGCCGCCCTGCAGTACCTGCCACCCCGGCAGCGCGCCGTACTCATCCTGCGGGACGTACTGCGGTGGCGGGCCGCCGAGGTGGCCGAGGCGCTGGAGACCACCACCGTCGCGGTGAACAGCACGCTGCAGCGGGCCCGGGCACAGCTGGAGGCGGCCAGCCCGACCCCGGGTGACCTCAGCGAGCCGTCCGCGGCCGGGGAGCGCGAACTGCTGGCGCGCTACGTCGCCGCCTTCGAGGCCAAGGACATGCCGGCCATCGTGGAGTTGTTCACCAAGGACGCGGTCTGGGAGATGCCGCCGTTCACCGGCTGGTACCAGGGGCCGGCCAACATCGCCCACCTGATCGACGCGCACTGTCCGGCGCACGCGCCGGGTGACATGCGGCTGCTGCCCACCCGGGCCAACGGCCAGCCCGCCTTCGGTCTCTACATGCGCGAGCCGGACGGCGGCTACCGGGCCTTCAATCTGCCGGTGCTGACGCTGACCGAGGCCGGGGTCAGCCACGTGGTCACCTTCTTCGACCCGTCCCTGTTCGCGAAGTTCGGGCTGCCCGACCGGCTGCCCGCAACGCCCTAGCGAGACGACATGACCGATACCCGGACCCAGGCCGCGATCGCCGGCGGAGCCGGGCTGCTGGAGCGTGCGGTCGCGTACGCGCTCGGCTGCCTGCGGCTGGTGACCGCCGACGCGCTCGGCCGACCCAGCCCGTGCGCCGGCTGGGACCTGCGGATGCTGCTGACGCACCTGGACGACTCGCTGCTCGCGCTGGGCGAGGCGGGGCAGTGCGGGCGGGTCGACCTGCTGGCGGTGGAGCCGGCCGGATCGGCTGACCCGGTGCCGCTGGTACGCGAGCATGCCCGGGGGGTACTGGGCGCGTGGGCGTGGGCTTCGCCGGCCGGTACTTCGGTGGGCGTCGCCGATGTGGAGCTCTCCGCCGGCCTGGTCGCCGGTACGGGCGCGATCGAGGTGTGCGCACACGGCTGGGATGTGGCCGTGGCGTGCGGGTACGACCGGCCGGTACCCGACGCGCTCGCCCGCGAACTGCTGGAGTTGGCGCCGCTCGTGGTGACCGCGGCCGACCGGCCGGTACGGTTCGCCGCACCGGTTCCCCTGCCGTCCACGGCTACCCCGGGCGAGCGGCTGCTGGCCTACCTCGGCCGCCGTCCAGCCGGTTGGTGACGGCGGCCCAATTGGTGCGCTCGGTCGGTCAGCTGGTCTCCACGGTCTGCTTCAGGCCATTGAGCATCTGGGCCCAGTTGGCCTTCGAGTGCTCGGCCTCTTCGGGGCTGGAGTTGTTGTCCTGGCTCAGACTCAGGTGCGTACCGCCGGCCGAGCCGGTCAACTCGTAGACCAGCGTGTGGTAGTTCTCCGGTATGTCCGGCTGGCCGCTGAGCGGGCTGAAGTGGGTCAGCTCCAGTCGCTTTCCCGGCTGTACGGCGAGGATCTCGCCCTTGTCCGTGTACGCCTTCCCCTGGTACTCCCCCGACCAGGTGATCGGGCTACCGGGCTGCCAGTCGGTGGCCACCCGGCTACCGAACATGTACTTCTCGATCAGGTCCGGATCGGTGAGCGCCGACCACACCCGCTCCGGCGGTGCGTCGATGTCGGTCTCCGCGGTTGCCACCAGTCCACGCATCACGGCCTCCTCGTGTTGTCCGGCCCCGATCCTCTCCCGTGCCCCGTGGCGACGCGCTCAAACACGCCGGGTGCCACCCGACGGCGGGCGTGAGACAGCGGCACGGGTGAAAGGGTGCGCGCCGCCGGTACCCGGAAAAGGCCGGGACCGACGACGGCCAGCTGGCGGCGGTGGGGTTGCCGGGCCGGTCAGGAGGTGCCCGGGGGTACCGTCCGGTCGTCGACCCGGGCGGCGCCGACCTTGACCTTGATGGACTCGATGGTGTCCAGCGCCGACTGCTTCTGGGTGTACGTCTCGCTGGTGGCGACCACCTGCCCGTTGGCGTCCACGAGGTTGAACATGAACTGACTGTTGCTCGTCTTCTTCACCTCGAAGTGCATGGGTAACTCCCGTCCCTCGGGTCGAGCATGCCAGCCGGACCGGCTTCATTTTCCCGCACCTGGCGGACGGCGGGAGGCAATTGGCCCAGCTGGACGGCTCGGCTGGGCGACGGCGGCGACCACGGCGGCGGGGCCGTCCTCGGTGGCGATCCGCGCGGCCAGAGCGGTGGCGTGGCGGCGGTAGGCCGGGTCGGCGACGGCGGCGCGCAGGGCGGCCGCCAGCCGGTCCGCGCGCAGCCGGCGCGGTGGTAGGACAGCGGGAGCCACCCCGAGGTGCACCAGCCGGTCGGCCCAGAAACCCTGGTCGGCGATCATCGGCACGGGTACCGCCGGCACACCCGCGCGCAGTCCGGCGGCGGTGGTACCGGCACCCGCGTGGTGCACCACGGCGGCCATCCGGGGGAACAGCCACCCGTGCGGTACCGGCCCCGTCACGTATACATCCGGCTCCGTCCCCGCCCCGCTCAGGCCGGCCCAGCCGGACTGGAGTACCAGGCGCAGCCCGGCCCGGCGCGCCGCCACAACCGCCAACTCGCCGAGTGCAAGGGCATCACCACCGGCCATGCTGCCGAAGCCGACGAAGACCGGTGGTTCACCGCCATCCAGGAACTCGACCAGCTCCGCCGGTGGCCGCCAGTCGTCGGGTACCGGCGGCCACCAGTAGCCGACCACCTCCAGCCCGCTGCGCCAGTCCCGTGGTCGCGCCAGTACCGCCGGGCTGTACCCGTGCAGTACCGGCCAGTTCTCGTTGCGCTGCAACCGATCCAGCGTACCGATGGTCACGTCCGGCAGGCCGAGCCGGCGACCCAGGCGGCGTACCGGACCGGCAAAGGTGGCCTTGGCGAGCCCGCGTACCCCACCGGCCAGGGCCAGGTTGCCGAGCCGGCCCAGCGAGCGTCGGGTGGTCATCACCGGAGCGAAGTCGCCGGTGGCCTCGACCGGCTGGAGGAACAGTCCGAGACTCGGCACACCCAGCTTCCGGGCGACCAGGTAGCCCAGTGGCGCGGTGGTGCTGGACAGCAGCAGCATGTCGGGGTGCGCGTCGGCGACCGCGACCATCCCGTCGGCCAGCTCGTCGAGGTACCCGCGGGCCAGCCGAGCCATGGTGAGCAGCCCGCGCGGGCCGGTACCGCCCCGGTGTAGGCGCTGCCCGGCCGCCGAGCGCTGTACCGCGCGCGGATCGCCGGGCAGCTCCAGGAAGCCCAGTCCGGTACCGCCCACCAGCTCGGCGAACTCGGCGTGGCCGGCGACGGTCACCTGGTGGCCGGCTGCCGCCAGCCGGGTACCGACGCCGAGGTAGGGCGCCACGTCTCCGGTGGAGCCCGCCGTCGCGATGAGTACCCGCATGCACCCAGCGTGCCCCGTCGGGTACCGCCCCGCCGGGTAGCTGTGGCCTATGGTGGGAAAGTGGCCAGCCCCAAAGAGGTTCTGGAGATCGACGACCGCGAGGTGACCGTCACCAACCCCGGCAAGGTCTACTTCCCCGAGATCGGGCTGACCAAGCTGGACCTGGTGCGCTACTACCTCACCATGGCCGGGCCGACCCTGCGCGCGCTCGGCGGCCGGCCGATGGCGCTCAAGCGCTACGTCAACGGCATCGACCAGGACGCCTTCTACCAGAAGCGGGCACCCGACAACCGGCCCGAGTGGCTGACCACGGTCACCCTGAAGTACCCGTCCGGGCGCAGCGCCGACGAGCTGGTCCTCACCGAGCCGGCCGGGCTGGCCTGGGTGGTCAACCTCGGCTGCATCGACCTGCACCCGCACGCCGTACTCGCCGACGACCTGGCCCACCCGGACGAACTGCGCATCGACCTGGACCCGATCCCGGGCGTGCCGTGGCAGCACGTACGCGAGGTGGCGCTGGTGGTCCGGGACGTGCTCACCGACTACGGGCTCACCGGCTGGCCGAAGACGTCCGGGTCGCGTGGTTTCCACATCTACAGCCGGATCCGGCGCGGCTGGACGTTCGCCCAGGTACGCGCGGCCGGGCTGGCGGTGGCCCGGGAGGTGGAGACGCGGGTACCCGACATCGCCACCAGCGCCTGGTGGAAGGAGGAGCGGCACGGCGTGTTCCTCGACTACAACCAGAACGCCAAGGACCGCACCACGGTCGGCGCCTGGTCGGTGCGGCCCAAGCCCGATGCCCGGGTGTCCACGCCACTGTTCTGGGACGAGGTGGCCGACTGCGACCCGGCCGACTACACGGTCGCGACGGTACCCGAGCGGGTGGCCCGGCGCGGCGATCCGTGGGCCGGCATCGAGGACACCGCCGAGGAGCTGACCGCCCTGCTGGAGCTCGCCGAGGAGCAGAAGGACTCCGGCCTGTTCGAGGATCCGCCCCGCACCGCCCGATCCACCGCGCGCCAATCCGAAGAGGCCGACGAGCTACCGAAGCCGGCCGGGCGCCGGCAATCCAGCATGCCGCTGCTGGAGATCGCGCGCAGCGCAACGGTTCCCGAGGCGATGGCCGGACTGGAGCGCTGGAAGGAGCGGCATCCGGGCATCTTCGAACAGCTCGACCCGCCGGACGTACTGGTCGACTCCATGCGTGGGCGCAGCAGCACCTGGACCCGCATCCGGCTGAACCTGCGCAACGTCCCCGAGGAGCAGCGCCCGCCGCAGGAGCCACTGGAGGTCGACTACGACCCCTGGGAGGGCTTCGATCCGAGCCGGCTGCGCGGCGGCCCCGACCGACCACCACCCGCTGCCCGTCGCCGCAAGGCCGCCGCAGCCGCCGACCCCACCGACTCCACCGACTCCGAGACAGCTGCGGGGGATCCCGACAGTGCGGGCTGATCCGCCACGCCCGCGTGACCCGGTCGAGCCGGTGAGCCCGGCGCAACCCGTGGTCCCGGGCGATCCGGCGCGGCCGGCGTTCGTACTGCACGAGCACCGCAAGCCACGCCACCACTTCGATCTGCGGCTGGAGCGGGACGGGGTACTGCTGTCCTGGGCGGTACCGAAGGGGCTGCCCACGGAGCTGGGCGAGAACCGGCTGGCGATCCAGGTACCCGACCACGAACTGGCACACCTGACCTACCAGGACGCCACCAAGTCGATCGCCGACATCGGCTGGTGGGAGGAGCACAGCTGGACCCCGCGCCGGCTGCTGTTCACCTTGCATGGCAAGCGCTCCACCGTCCGGTACGCCCTGATCCACACCGATCGGGGCTGGCTGCTGCGCCGTACCCGCGCCGAGCCCAGTACGTGATCCACCGTGAGGTTGTACCTCTGCCGCCCCACCGGACACCGGCATAACTCCAGCATCGTCCTGCCCGCCCCGTCGACTCGGCTCCGTATGCCGTTCGTCCACATCCCGCGCGCCGCAGCGCAACGATGGACAGCAGGCGCCGCGAACCCAAGCGCTGCAGGCCAACCGCAGGAGTGACGATGACCGTGACGACCAGCCGCGCAGCCGGCCAACGCGCCCGGACTCGACCGGCTGGCCGAAAGGCCACGCCACCGGAGCATGCCGAGCGCGCCGACCGCGCCGGCCAAGGCAAGGAGGCCCGGCAGAGCGTGCCGCTGCGGACACATGCCGACATCGGGTCGGCGGCCGGGCGGGACCCGATCGGTCTACTGCTGGGGCAGGCGCGGTCACGAGTTGCGGAGCTGGTCCCGGTACGGCACGGACGGATGCTCGCCTCGCCGTTCGCGTACTACCGTGGCGCCGCACTACCCATGGCAGCGGACCTGGCAAGCGGGGCGTCATCGGGTCTGCAGGTACAGCTGTGCGGCGACGCGCACCTGTCCAACTTCGGCGCCTTCGCCTCACCCGAGCGGCAACTCGTCTTCGACGTCAACGACTTCGACGAGACGCTGCCCGGTCCGTTCGAGTGGGACGTCAAACGCCTGGCCGCCAGCTTCGCCATCGCGGCCCAGGTCAACGGCTTCAGCGCCGGCGTCCGCCGCAGACTCGTGGTCGCCGTCGGCCAGACCTACCGCGAGGCGATGCGGGCGTTCGCGAAACAGGCGAGCCTCGACGTCTGGTACGCCCGCCTCGACGTCAGCCGGTACCTCGAGGAGAACGGGTCGCAGTTGCGGCCGAAAGGGATCCGGGCAGCCACGGCCATGGTGACCAAGGCGCACAGCAGCGACAGCCGTCAGGCGATGGCCAAGCTCACCGAGCTGGTCGACGGACATCCGCGCATCATCAACGATCCGCCCATGGTGGTAGCGGTGGAGGACCTGTTCGGGGACGTACAGACGGACGCGGTGTACGACCTCATCCGCACCGTGCTGGCGAAGTACCGCCGCTCCCTGCAGTCCGACCGGCAACACCTGTTCGATCAGTTCAAGCTGATCCAGGTTGCCCGGAAGGTGGTCGGAGTCGGCAGCGTCGGTACCCGCGCCTTCGTCCTCCTGCTGGACTCCGGCGACGGCAACGAACCGCTGTTCCTGCAAGCCAAGGAGGCCCAGCCCTCGGTCCTCGCCAACTACTGCGGAAAGAGTCGGTACCCCAACGAAGGCGAACGGGTCGTCGCCGGCCAGCGGCTGATGCAGGCACAGAGCGACATTTTCCTCGGCTGGACCCGGGTACCCGGGCCGGACGGCATCGACCGCGACTTCTACGTCCGCCAGCTGCGTGACTGGAAGGCGTCGGTACCGATCGAGCTGATGCGGCCACAAGGAATGACCGTGTACGCCCACATGTGCGCCTGGACCCTGGCCCGCGCACACGCCCGCTCCGGTGACCGCGTCGCCCTCGCCGCCTACCTCGGCGGTTCCACCGTCTTCGATGTGGCGGTCGCGGACTTCGCGGAGGCCTACGCCCAACAGAACGAACGCGACTACGCCACCTTCCAGGCCGCTGCGAAGGATGGCCAGCTCGAGGCGACCACCGGCGTCTAGCCGGCGCCTCGGTATCAGTGCCGGCCGATCAGCCGGGCCGGGTTGTGCCACAGCGCCGCACGCAGCCAGTCGTCGCCAAGGTCGAGCGCGGCCAGGCTGGCGAGCTGGGTGGCGTACGGGTAGGGGATGTTCGGAAAGTCGGAGCCGAGCACGATCCGCTCGCCCAGGTCGGCCAGGCGTGGCCGCAGGTCGGGCGGGAACGGGGCGCGCGCCTCGACGAACGGGGTGAACGCCATCGTGGTGTCCAGGTGCACGTTGGGGTAGCGCGCGGCGAGGTCGAGGAAGTCCGCGTAGTCGGGCATACCGAGGTGCGCCACCACGAGCGTCAGCCGTGGATGGCGGGCGAGTACCTCGCCGATCGGGCCGGGGCCGGTGAACCTGCCCGGCTCGGGACCGTTGCCACAGTGGCAGACCACCGGGGTACCGGCCTCGGCGAACAGTCCCCACACCGGGTCGAGCAGCGGGTCCCGGGGGTCGTACCCGCCGACCTGCAGGTGCGCCTTCACCACCCGTACCCCCGAATCGACCGCGACCCGCATCGCGTCGACCACCCCGGGCTCGGGGTAGAACGTGGCGCTGGGTAGACAATCCGGCGTGCGCGCCGCGAACTCGGCCGTCCACTCGTTGAGCCAGGCCGCCATCGCCGGCTTGTGCGGGTAGGCCAGCGCCGGGAAAGCCTTGACCCCCAACGTCCGTAGCGTCGCCAGGCGCTCGGCCTCCCCGGTGCGGTACCAGATCGGCCAGTCCCAGCCGTGTGCGCCGGCCCGGTCGAAGTAGTCCCAGACCTTGCGCAGTACCCGCTCCGGCAGGAAGTGCACGTGCAAGTCGATCAGGCCCGGCAGGCCCAGCTCGCGCCAGAACCCGGGTACCCGCGCGTCATCCTCCGGCTGCACCAACCTATCTGACCACACCGGCCGGGCAGCTCACTCCTTGACGCACTCGGCGAAGAGGTTGATGCGCTGCGGCTCGTAGCGGATCGCGGAGCACTCGCGGCCGAAGGCGGATGCCTGGAACAGCCGGTCCATGTCCGCCTCGTCGCGGTGGATCAGCCGCCAGTCGAGCACGTGGTCCATCATCGCCTTGGAGGCGTTGCGCGGGTGGAAGTTGCCGAGGATCAGCCGGCCGCCGGGGCGCAGCATGCCGTGCGCCATGTCCATCAGCTTGACCACGAACCGGTCCGGGAAGTAGTCGATCAGACCGATCGAGTAGACCAGGTCCTGGCCGCTGATCGGGACGCCGCGCCGGCCGGTGGCGAGTTTGATCAGATTCTCCTGGTACCCGGTGAGCCGCTCCCCGATCCCCACCGCGTCGGCGCGTACCCGGACGTGCGCGAGCGCCTGCTCGTCCAGGTCGATCAGGCTGGCCCGCAGCAGCTCCGGCCGCTCCAGGGTGGGGAACACGTCGAGCAGCTCCTGTGCCGGACCGCAGGCGAGGCTGGTCACCTCGGCGGTACGGCCACCGGCCGCCGTCACGGTCTGCCGGATCTGCTCGGCCAGCAGGGCACGCCGGTTGAACACGGCGCGCGCCGCCCGTAGTTCCAGGAAGCCCCGGTCCAGCGCGGCGCCCAGCCGCCCCACGCCGGCCGGCTGGTTCTCGTAGATCCACGCGATACTCAGGAAATCCCCGGCGTACCCGCGCGGCTTGGCGTACCAGCGCTCCGCGTTGCGGGACAGCAGCAGGTACGGCAGCAGTTCGGCCTGTACCCGCGCGCCCAGTCGCGCCTTCTGCTCGGTACTGCCCGCCGCGCCGTCCCCGATCAGCCGGTGCAGCAGCAGCTCGAACTCGGCCGGCGCGGCGCGCAGCTGGTCGGCCAGCTCAGCTGGGCAGCCGCCGGGGCGCAGCGCCAGCCGGTCGGCGTTGGCCACCAACGACTTCCACGCATCCAGCCGGGTGGCCAGCCGCGCCCACACGCCCTCCGACCAGCCGGTCGCCCCGGTACGCCGCAGCAGTACCGCCCGCCCACCGTTCCCCGCCCCGATCCCGTGCCCGGCACCGAAGTGTCCCCGCCGTACCGGAGTGCCCAACGCCTGCTCGCCCATCACGCCTCCCCCACCGTCTCCGCCAGCCGAGTGGCCGCCGGGTCTCCAGCGTCGGCCGCCCGGTGTCACAGGCACCAGGGACTGCGATCCCGACTCGTCGGGAAGTGTTCCCGGGGTCGGGGGCAGGAGCGTCGCCAGTGGACACCGCGGCCAACTGGCTCCACGGTAGGGATCCAGCCGATCCGGGCGCGTCCATCCACGGATCCATGGCTGTCCTCCCCGGGGAGGACAGCGCGTCATGCCCGCGATGGAGTGCCGGGCGGCGCGTGGCACGGCCTGTCCCGGTCGCGGGTCGGCGTACCAGGCCGCGACCGGCAGCCGGCCAGGGGAAGTGACCGGGGCTCAGGAGCGCAGCGGGGTACCCGTCTCCAACAGCGTCTTGAGGCCGGACAGCACCATCATCCAGCCGGGGCCGGCAACACTGGCCGCGGTGCGGGGCGCGCCGTCGAGGTTGTCGTGCACCGCCGTGAGCAGGCAGTACCCGCCGTCCTGCGGCTCGATCTCCCAGGTGATCCGGCTCGCCTGCTCGGCAGCCAATTCACTGTCGTACAGCGAGCGCCACTCGTGCACCAACTTGTGCGGTGGGTCGAAGACGGTGACCGCGCCGTCGCCCCACAGGTCGCCGTTCGGGCCGTAGGCCAGCTGCCGCTCGTTGGTGATGGTGATCCGGGCACCGTGGAAGTAGTTCACGGTGAACTCCGGGTCGACGATCGCCTGCCAGATCTGCTCGGCGCTGGCCCGGATGTACACCTGGTAGACCTGCGTGGTCAGAGCGCCGGCCGCGGGCGGTGTGGTGCTGGTGGTCATGGCAGCCTCCCATCATGGAGCCGTGTGGACGCGTTCAAGATAGGTGACCATTTGGTCACGTGTCAACGCCTGGGTTCGCGGGTGAACCGAAGGCGAGGCGGGCGGCGCGGGCGGTCAGGTAGTCGCGCTCGGGTTGGCTGGTGGTACGCCGGGCGGCCAGCCGGTACTGCTCGATCGCGGTACCGTTCTCGCCGGCCATCTCCAGCAGGTGGCCCCGGACCACGGCCAGCCGGTGATGGCCGGCCAGCCGCGGGTCGGAGTCCAGTGGCAGCAACAGTTCCAGGCCGGCTGCCGGGCCACGTACCATGGCCAACGCCACCGCCCGGTTCAGCGTCACCACGGGCGACGGGGCGAGCTGGTCGAGCAGCCCGTACAGGGCAAGGATCTGCGGCCAGTCGGTCTCCCCGGCGGTGGGCGCCTCGTCGTGTACCGCCGCGATGGCCGCCTGCAGCTGGTACGGGCCGGGTGTACCCAGCGGCAGCACAGCACTGATCACGGCCACACCTTCGGCGATGAAGTCCTTGTCCCACAGCGACCTGTCCTGCTCGTCGAGGGGCACCGGTACCCCGTCGGCGTCGGTACGGGCCGGCCGGCGGGCGTCGGTCAGCAGCAGCAGCGCCAGCAGCCCGGCCACCTCCGCGTCCCCGGGCAGCAGCCGGTGTACGAGCCGGGTCAGCCGGATCGCCTCGCCGGCCAGCTCCACCCGCTGGAAGTGGGCACCGGAACTGCTCGCGTACCCCTCGTTGAAAATCAGGTAGAGCACCCGCAGCACAGCGCCGAGCCGGGCCGGCAACTCACCGGATTTGGGGCGGGCGAACGGTTCCCCCGATGCGGCGAGGCGCTGCTTGGCGCGGCTGATCCGCTGCGCCATGGTGGCCTCCGGTACCAGGAAGGCGTGTGCGATCTCAGCCGTGCTGAGGCCGCCGACGGCCCGCAGTGTCAACGCGATCTGCGAAGCCGGCGGCAAAGCGTTGTGGCAGCACAGGAAGAGCAGCAGCAGGGTGTCGTCATATCCGGCCGGGGCGTCCTCGCCGGCGCCGGCCGCGACCTGCCGGTCCGGTTCACGCAGCGCCGCCAGCTCCTCGCGCCGGCGCCGGGCCACCTCGCTGCGGATGTGGTCGGTCATCCGGCGGCCGGCCACATGCACCAACCAACCCCGGGGATTGTCCGGTACCCCCTGGGCCGGCCACTGGGTCGCGGCCGCCAGCAGCGCCTCCTGGACGGCATCCTCGGCGGCGTCGAAGTCGCCGAACCAGCGCACCACCGTGCCGAGCACCTGCGGCGCCAACTCGCGCAGCAGGTCCTCCAGCTCCGGTCCGCGCATCAGTACGCGTCCACCGGCGGCGACACCGCCATCACCTGGCGAATCTCGATGGCCATGTGCATCGGCTCGCCATCCGGTCCGGGCGCCGAGGAGGCCTCGGCGGCGATCTCGTACATCCGCTCCAGCGTGTCGGTCTCCACGATCCAGTACCCGACCAGGAACTCCTTCGCCTCCGCGAACGGCCCGTCGGTGACGATCGGGGTTCCGTCCGGCGCGGAGCGCACCACCCGGGCGTCGTCCGGCATCGCCAGCCCCTGCGCGTCGACCAGTTCGCCGTTCGCGACCAGATCGGCGTTGAGCTTCTTCATGAACCGGATGTGCCGGGCGAAGTCCTCGGGCGCCCAGTCGGCGATGGTCTGTGGCGCGTCGCGGACCGCGTTCATCATCAACATGTACTTCATGGCTACACCCCTTCTGGCGGACCCCTGGCGACCCGCTCCCGCACCAGTCGGAGCCGGCGCGCGGTTCTCGACACCGCTCTGCCTATTTTCCGGAGCGAGCGGGTGAGCGAGTGAGCTGTCCTGCCCCGCATTGTGCCCCGGCCGGGTCAGTCGAGGGGGTGCGCCTCGACTTCGGCGAGCCGGCGGGCCAGGTACCGGCGCTCCGGTTCGGTACCGGCCAGCGCCAGGGCTGCCCGGTAGGCCACCGCGGCCTCGCCCCAGCGGCGCGCGCGGCGGAGCAGATCGGCTCGGGTGGCCGGCAGCAGCCGGTACCCGGCCAGCGCGCCGCCCGACTCGTCGCCCAGCCCGTCCAGCACCGCGAGCCCGGCCGCCGGCCCGTACGCCATGCCGACCGCGACCGCCCGGTTCAACTCGACCACCGGGCTCGGCGCCAACCGCCCCAACTCCTGGTACAGCAGGGCGATCTGGGCCCAGTCGGTGTCCTGTGCGCGGGCAGCTCCGGCATGGCACGCGGCGATGGCGGCCTGGATCTGGTACGGGCCGGGCCGGCGACGGCGCAGCGCCCGCTCCACGATGGACAGTCCTTCGCGGATCTGGTCGGCATTCCAGGCGCCGCGGTCCTGCATGCCTCCAACGGCACGAACTCGCCGTCGCTGTCCAACCGCGCGCCGGAGCGACTGTCCTGCAACAGCATCAGCGCCAGCAGGCCGAGCGCCTCCGGTTCGTCCGGCATGAGCGTGGCCAGTACCCGGGCCAGCCGGATCGCCTCCCGGCACAGATCGACCCGCACCAGTCCAGGGCCGGTGGCAGCCGAGTACCCCTCGTTGAACAGCAGGTACAGCACGGCCAGTACCGCGCCGGTGCGCTCGGGCAGCAGGTGGTCGGGGGGTACCCGGAACGGTATGCCGGCGTTGCGTACCTTCCCCTTCGCGCGTACCAGCCGCTGCGCCATCGTCTTCTCCGGGACCAGGAAGGCACGGGCGATCTCGCCGGTACTCAGCCCGGCCAGGGTACGCAGAGTGAGCGCCACCTGCGCCTCCAGCCCCAGCGCCGGGTGGCAGCAGGTGAACATGAGCAGCAGCCGGTCATCCGGAATCGCGGTCTCCGGCTCCGCCGGCGGCCCAGGCTCCCGCACTCCTGCCACCTCCCGCAGCTTGCCCGCCTCGACAGCATTGCGGCGCAAGCGATCCAGCGCCCGGTTCCGGGCGGTCGTGGTGAGCCAGGCACCCGGCTTCGCGGGTACCCCGTCGGCCGGCCAGCGCTCCAGCGCCCGCGCGAAGGCGTCCTGCGCGCACTCCTCAGCCAGGTCCCAGTCGCCGGTGAGCCGGATCAGGCTGGCCACGATGCGGCCCCACTCGTCGGCGTACACACCGGCGAGCACCTCGCGCACCCGGCGCGCCGACCCCGGATCGGGGTCGGCGCCCGGCACGGTACCGCTCACGCGTCCCAGAACGGCCGGATCTCGATCATCCCGAATCGGGCGATCGGGTGCAGCGAAGCCAGCTCGATGGCCTCGTCAAGGTTGGCGCACTCGATGACGTCGAAGCCGCCCATCTGCTCCTTGGTTTCGGCGTACGGGCCATCGGAGACGAGCGTCTCGCCGCCGCGTACCCGCACGGTGGTCGCGTCGCCGGCCGGGCGCAGCCGGTTGCCGATCAGCCGCGCTCCGCGCCGCTCCATCTCGGCCAGCCACGGCAGCACGTCCAGCTCGGCCGGGTCCACCTCGAACGGCTCGTCGGTACAGATCAGGAACAGGTACTTCACGGTACTGACCTCCTCGGTCGGGCCCGGGTCTCGCGGGCCACGCTGCCCGGCAGCGGTTGCGCCGGATTCACCGGTACGACGAACGGCCACCCGCCATATCTACGACCCGGCGCGCAGATCATGTCGGCCGCCATCGGGCTGGAGCGGGAGATCCGGCAGCAGAGCGCCCGGCTGCGTACTCGGCGTGCTGCGCCAGGGGCTCGCGGCCCGAGACCCGCCCTCACGGCCCTCCTTGAAAAACGACAAAGGCGCGGATGGTACCGGCGCCGAGGTCACGGATCTCGGTGAAGCCCAGTGCCTCGTAGAAGGCCCGCTGCCCGGGCTCGTCATCGGTGAGCAGCACCTGCTGACGTACCCCCGCAAAGCGCTCCCGCACGGCCCGCACCAGGGCGGTGCCCAGGCCGGTACGCTGCTCCGCCGGGTCCACCAGGATGTCCTGCAGGTAGCAGATGGTCGCGTCGTCGGAGAGTGCCCGGGCCAGCCCGACCAGTCGCCCGTCCCGGCGCGCGGCCACCGCGTACGACGACCCGCGCACCGCCTTGACCAGCAGCCGCGGATCCTTCGTGTACGCCGTCCAGCCGACCGCCGCGTACAGCGCGACCAGCTCGTCCGCGGCGGCGTCGACCTCAGTGTCGGTCAGGGGTGCGATGCTCAGGCTCACCACGAGAGCATAGGTACATCGCAGAAAAGCAGGGCGGGGTGTCGATTTCCGGCCGGCCCGACCGTTACCAGGTCAGGGAGTGCGCTGCCGGCTCCCGCCGCCGACCGGCGGGCGGACGGGGGTCGCCGGCGCGGCGACACGTGTGAGGAGACCCGGATGAAGTACGCACTGTTGATCTATTCGGACCCGGTGGAGGTGTCGACCGGCGAGGCACCCGGCCAACCAGCCGACCCGGGTGAGGCACGGCTGCGCTCGGGTGAGGGCGGGCTGAACTGGTGGGAATACACCACCGCGGTCAAGGAGAGCGGTGCGCTGCTCGGCGCCGAACAGCTGACCGACGTGGCCAGCGCCACCAGCGTCCGGCTGCGCGGTGGCGAACGGATCCTCACCGACGGGCCGTTCATCGAGACCAAGGAGCACCTGCTCGGCTTCTACCTGCTGGACCTGCCCGACCTCGACGCGGCACTGGACTGGGCGGCGAAGATGCCCAACGTCGGCTACGGCACGGTGGAGATACGCCCGGTGCGTACCGGGATGACCTGGCAGACCGCCCTTGGCTGACAACCCCGGCGCTGACAAACCCGGCGCTGACAAACCCGGCGCTGACAGACCCGGCGCTGACAAACCCGGCGCTGACGTCCCCGGCCTCGCCGCCCTCTACCGGGAGGAGTGGGGCGGAGTGGTCGCGACGCTGGTGCGCCGCCTCGGTGACCTGCAGTTGGCCGAGGACGCGGCGCAAGAGGCCTTTGCCAGCGCCGCCGTCGCCTGGGCGCGCGGCGGGCTGCCGCCGAACCCGCCGGGCTGGCTGCGGTTGACCGCCTGGCGCAAGGCGCTCGACCACATCGAGCGCGACCGGCTCTTCGCCGAGCGCGCGAGTGAGCTGCAACGCTTGTACGCGCCCGAATCCCGGCCTGGGGCCGACCAGGAGGGCGCCGACCGGGAGGGGTTCGCTGTGCCCGACGACCGACTCCAACTGATCTTCGCCTGCTGCCACCCGGCCCTGGCGCCGCCGGTCCGGGTGGCGCTGACCCTGCGCTACGTCGCCGGATTGAGCACACCCGAGATCGCCGCGGCGTTCGTGCTGCCCGAGCCGACGCTGGCACAGCGGCTGGTCCGGGCGAAGCGGAAGATCAAAGAAGCCGGAATCCGGTTCGAGGTACCGGCAGCAGACGCACTCGGGCCCCGGCTGGCCGGCGTACGCGCCGTCATCTACCTGGTCTTCAACGAGGGGTACGCAGCCGCCACCGGTACCGGCCTGGTCCGGGTGGACCTGTGCGAGGAGGCGATCTGGCTGGGCCGGCTGCTGCACGGGCTGCTGCCCGCCGACGCCGAGTGTGCCGGGCTGCTCGCCCTCATGCTGCTGCACCACGCCCGCGCGTCCGGGCGCACCGACCCGACCGGCCGGCCGGTACCCCTGGCGGAGCAGGACCGCTCCGGCTGGGACAGCACCGCCATCGGCGAAGCGGTGCGGCTGCTGTCCCGGGCGGCGGCACTGCGCTCCCCCGGCCCGTACCAGACCCAGGCCGCCATCGCCGCCCTGCACGCCACGGCACCGACCTTCGCCGCGACCGACTGGTCAGCGGTGGCCGCCCGGTACGGCGAGCTGGCGCGGCTGGCCCCGTCGCCGGTGGTGGAGGTGAACCGGGCGGTCGCGGTCGGGCTGGCCGACGGTGCGCAGGCGGGGCTGGCCGTACTGGCGCCGGTACTGGCCAGCGGCGAACTGACCGGGTACGGACCACTGCACGCCGCCCACGCCGACCTGCTCGACCAGGCGGGCGAGGTGGAGCAGGCCGATGCGGAGTGGTCCCGGGCCGTCGCGGCCACCCAGAACGAAGCGCTACGCGCCGAGCTGACCCGCCGGGTGGCCGCCCGGCCGCGCCCGCAGCCGCCCCGCTAAATTGCCGCGGTCGGAGTGTCGATTTCCGGGCCCGCCGACCGTGAACAGGGGGTACGGGGTGGTCGTCCGGCGCCGGTTCGGTGCCGCTGCCCCGGCCGGAGGTTCGCCATGGCACAGCACGACTCCCCCGCGCTCCCGGAACCCACGCTCCCGGAACCCACGCCCCCAAGATCCGCAACCCGCCCCGGCTGGACGCTGGTGATCACCTCGATGGCGTTCTTCATGACGGCGCTCGACTCGCTGGCGGTGGTGACGGCGCTGCCCCGGATGCGGGCCGACCTGCACGCTCCGCTGTCCACCCTGGAGTGGACCGTCAACGCGTTCACGCTGACCTGCGCCGCCGGCATCATCACCGCCGCCGCGCTCGGCGACCGGCTGGGCCGGCGCCGGGTCTTCGTGGCCGGGATGGCGTTGTTCACGCTGGCCTCGGCCGGCTGCGCGGTCGCGCCGAACGCCGGCGCGCTGATCGCCGCGCGGGCAGCACAGGGCCTGGGCGCCGCCGTGGTACTCCCGGTCAGCTTGACGATCCTGATCAGCGCGTTCCCGGCGGCCAAGCGCGGCGCCGTGGTCGGCGTGTTCGGCGGCATCGGCGGGCTGGCGATCGCCAGTGGACCGCTGGTCGGCGGCGCGGTGACCCAGGGGCTGGACTGGCACTGGATCTTCTGGTTGAACGTGCCGGTCGGCCTGGTCACCATCGTCGCCGCGAGCCGGCTGCTGACCGAGAGCCGGGGCGCCCGTACCCGCCTCGACCTGCCCGCGGTCGCGCTCGTTACGGCCGCCACGACCGGCTTGATCGCCGGCCTGATCCGCGCCGCCAGCCACGGCTTCCGCGACCCGGGAACTGGGGTGCTGCTGGGCCTCGGCGCCGTACTGCTGGCCGGGTTCCTGGTCTGGGAGAGCCGGGTCGCCGAGCCGATGCTGCCGCCGGGACTGTTCCGCAGCCGCCAGTTCAGCGCCGCGACGGTCACCGGGTTCCTGATGTCAGGCACCATCTTCTCCGCGGCTTTCCTGATCGCCCAATGGTTCCAGCTCGCCCGGCTGGAGTCGCCGGTGGGTACCGGGCTGCGCATCCTGCCGTGGACGGCCACCCCGCTGGTGGTCGCGCCACTGGCCGGCCGGCTCTCCGACCGCATCGGTACCCGACCGGTACTGGTCACCGGGATGGTGCTGCAGGCGCTCGGGCTGGCCTGGATCGCCGAGCTGGCAACAATCAACGGCGGGTACCCACGGCTGGTCGTACCGCTGATCGTCGCCGGTGTCGGCGTGTCGATGACGCTGCCGACCATCCCGGCCGCCGCACTCGGTGGGGTGGCGCCGGCCGACATCGGCAAGGCGTCCGGCGTGAACAGCACGGTGCAGCGCTTCGGCGCGGCCTTCGGCATCGCGGCAGCCACGGCGGTGTTCGCCGCGCACGGCAACCTCGGTACACCGGCGGCGTTCACCAATGGATTCCGCCCGGCGCTCGGCTTCGCGGCCGCGCTGTCACTGCTCGGCGCGGTGAGCGCACTCGCCGTCGGCCGGCGTACCACGGCCTCCGCCCAGCCGCTCCCACCCGCTGCCGTGCCGCCGCCGGCGCCCACCGAATCCGCCGGAGTCGGCCACCCGGCCGAGTCGGTCGGTGCGCTGGCGGCGGCGACGCCGATCAGGCCGGCCCACTGAACCGGCGGGGTTGGCTCACTGAACCGGCGGGGTTTGCTCACTGAACCGGCTGGATCGCTTCACTGCGCCGGCGGGGTCGGTTCACTGAGCCGGCTGGGAGGATGGGAGTTCATCGAGGACGGGAGGGGTCCGGTGCAGTTCGCACTGCTGATCTACGCGACCGAGGAGGCGCGCACCGAGATCGGGCCGGAGCCCGAGGCTGCCCACGACGACTGGGTCGACTTCTTCAACGCCACCCGGGGGGCCGGGGTCTACCTGGCCGCCGAGGGGCTGGGCGGCGTCGGCCAGGCCAGTACGGTGCGCCGGCACCGGGGCACCGGCGAGGTCTTCGTCACCGACGGCCCGTTCGCCGAGACCAAGGAGCACCTGCTCGGCTTCTTCCTGCTCGAGGTACCCGACCGCGCGGCGGCGCTGGACTGGGCTGCCCGGATGCCGGTACTGCGCCGGGGCAGCGTGGAGGTACGGCCGCTGCTGCCGGTCACGCCGGCGACCCAGCGGGCCGGTCGGTCAGGACTTCGGGAAATCGACGGGTCGCAGTAGTCGAAGAACCGGCCGGCCGCCCGTGGACAGGGTGGGCGGGCCGGTGGCGGCACGCCCCTGACCCGGGAGGCGACCGATGATCCGACAACTCACGCCCGCACCAGCACCAGCACCAGCGACAAGGGCAGCGGCACCGGCGCGGCTGGGCTGGACCCTCGCGCTGACTTCGCTGGCGTACTTCATGTGCGCACTCGACGGGCTGGTCGTGGTGACCGCACTGCCCGCCATCGGGCGGGCGTACGCGGTCGGCCCCGCCCAGGAGCAGTGGACGGTGAACGCGTACGGCATCACCTGGGCGGCCGGGATGATCACCGCTGCCGCACTCGGCGACAGGTACGGCCGGCGCCCGGTCTTCGTCGCCGGGCTGGCCCTCTTCGGTGCGGCATCGGCCGGCTGCGCACTCGCCCCGAGCCTCGGCGTACTCATCGCCGCCCGCGCGGCACAGGGTCTCGGCGCCGCGACGATCCTGCCGCTCAGCCTCACGATTCTGGCCGGCGCGTTCCCGGCACACCGGCGCGGCGCGATCGTGGGCATCTGGGGCGGCATCGGTGGACTCGCCATCGCCAGTGGCCCGCTGGTCGGCGGAGCCCTGACGGAGCAGGCGAACTGGCACTGGATCTTCTGGGTCAACGTACCGATCGCCGTGGCGGTCGCGATTCTCGCGCCACTGCGGCTGCCGGCGAGCCGTGGCCCGGCCGGGCGCCTCGACCTGCCGGGCGCTGTCCTGGTCAGCGGCGGGGCTGCCGCGCTGATCTGGTCGCTGGTCCGCGCCGGCAGTCTCGGCTGGGCAGCGCCGACCGTCCTGTGTGGACTCGCGCTGGGAATGGCTCTGCTGGGCGGTTTTGTCGCCTGGGAGCGGCGGGTGCCGGTACCGATGCTGCCGCTGCGGCTGTTCCGCAGCCGCGCCTTCCGGGCCGCGAACGGCACCTCGTTCGCCGCTGCCGGTGCGCTGCTGGCGAGCGGAGTGTTTGTCTCCCAATGGTTCCAGCTGGTACACGGGGACTCACCACTCGCCGCCGGAGTGCACTTCCTGCCGATGATGGCCGCGCCGCTGCTGATCACCCCGGTCGCGGGCCGGCTTGCTGACCGGTACGGGCCGCGCCGACTGATCGCCGGCGGATTGACGGTGCAGGCCGTGGGGCTGGCCTGGTTCGCGGTGCTGGCCCAGCCCACCACCGGGTACGCCCACCTCGTCGCGCCGTTGATCCTGGCCGGCGTCGGCTTCTCGATGGCGCTCATGACCACACCTACCGCGGCGCTCGGCGCTGTGCCACCGCCAGACCTGGGCCGTGCCTCGGGGGTGAACGGCACGCTCACCCGGTTCGGCGGCGCCTTCGGTGTGGCGGTGGCGACCGCGGCGTACACCGGAAATGGTTTCCGGCCGGCGCTGCTCGTCGCCGCCGCGCTGGCCGGGACCGGCGCGCTGGCCGCGCTCGCCATCGGCGGCCGCCCGGTCCCGGTCAGCGCTTCCCCCGCCACGGGCAGCCGGTGACGGCATCAGGCCGGCGCGCCGGCGCCGATCCGCTCGGAGAACTCGACGAGGCGGTTGGCGAACCCCCACTCGTTGTCGTACCAGCCGAACACCTTGACCTGGTTGCCGACGGCCTCGGTCAGCGGCGCGTCGAAGATCGACGAGTACGGGTTGCCGACGATGTCCGCGGAGACCAGCGGCGCCTCGGAGTACTGCAGGTAGTGCCGCAGCCGCTCGGAGCCGGCCGCCTCGCGGAACGCCGAGTTGACCTCCTCGACGCCGGCGCGCTGCCGGAGTACCACGGTGAGGTCGGTGATCGAGCCCACCGGGACGGGGACGCGGAGCGCGGCTCCGGTGAGACGCCCGTCGAGCTCCGGGATGACCTTGCCGATCGCCTTCGCCGCGCCCGACGACGTCGGGATGGTCGACATGGCTGCCGCGCGGGCCCGGCGCAGGTCGGAGTGGGGCGCGTCGTGCAGCCGCTGGTCTCCGGTGTAGGCGTGGATCGTCGTCATCAGTCCTGACTCGATGCCGAACGAGTCGTTGAGTACCTTCGCCAACGGCGCCAGCGAATTCGTGGTGCACGAACCGTTGGAGAAGACGTCATGGCTGTCCGGGTCGAGCTTGTCGTCGTTCACCCCGAGAACGAACGTGGGGACGTCTCCCTTGGCCGGCGCCGAGATGATGACCTTCCGGGCGCCGCCCTTGAGGTGGGCCGCCGCCGCGACGCCGTCCGTGAAGTGGCCGGTGGACTCGATGACCACGTCGGCGCCGACGTCGCCCCAGGGGATGGTGGCCGGGTCGGATTGCGCGAAGACCTTGATGCGCGTGCCCGCGACGGCGATCGCGTCGCCGTCGAACGCGACACCGCCCAGGTGGCCGGAGATGGAGTCCCACTCCAGCAGGGTGGCCAGCGTACGGGCGTCGGTAAGGTCGTTGACCGCGACCACCTCGATGTCGGCGTTGTTCGCCAGGGCGGCGCGCAGGTAGCTGCGCCCGATCCGGCCGAACCCGTTGATGCCGATGCGTACCGTCATGGCGTTCGATTCCTCCCATTGTTCTTCGGGCCGTTGTTCTTGTCGTCGGGCGTGGCAGGTGCCGCCGCCCGGAGCAGGCTGAGCACGCCGGCCCGGGCGTCGTCGAACGGGCCCGGGTCCTGCTGCGCGATCGCGAGCACGTAGCCGCCCTGCAGAACGGCCATCAGGGTGTGTGCGAGGTGCTCGGGGTCGAGGTCGTCCCGCAGTTCGCGGGCTGCGATCGCTTCGCGGAGCACCTTGACCCAGCTGACATGGACCTGGGCGAACGCGCGGGCCACCGGGGCAAGCAGTATCGGGTCCTCGCGCACCTGCGGGTCCTGGGTCATCCGGCCGACCTTGCAGCCCTTGAGGGCGTCGCGGGGGCGCATCAGGTAGGCCTCGATCCGGGCCATCGGGTCGCCCGGACCGTCGAGTTCAGCCGCGGCCGGCAACAGATCCGCGACGTTGCGCTCCAGGGCGGCGAGCGCCAGGTCCCGCTTGGTCGGGAAGTGGTGGTACATGCTGCCCTGGCCTACGCCGGACCGTTCGCGCACGTCACGCGGGCTGGTGTCGGCGTAGCCGCGCTCCCAGATGAGCTCACTCATCGTGTCGACCAGGAGTTGTCGCGAGTCCATGTCTCCAGTGTACATACCAGTAGGTACAGTCCGCGGCGTGCCCGGCCGGTGATGCTTGACTGTGGCCACGGGACACGTGGCGGCCGTCGCGCGCGGGACGAAACCGTTGCTCAGACGCGGCCGTCGCCGTCGGGGCACAGCGAGCGCCGGGGCGTCGCTAGCGGCAAGGCCCGGCTAGGGTCGGCGGAGTGATGACGATCCATACTCCGCGGCTCGAGCTGCGACCGGTCACCGCAGAGCTGGCCGCCGCGATAGTCGCCGGGGACACCTCCGCCCTGAGCACCGGCGACGGCTGGCCACACGAGGACACCCGCGACGGGCTCGGTACCGTCGCCCTCGGCGCGGACGCCTGGCTGGCCACGCTCGACGGCGTGGTGATCGGCGACTGCGGTACGCACGGTCCGGTCGACGCGGCGGGCGACATCGAACTGGGCTACGGCCTGGCCGCGCCGTACCGGGGTCGCGGGTTCGGCAATGAGATCGCCGCCGGCCTCACCGGCTACCTGCGCGCGCTGCCCGGCGTCCGGCGCGTGGTGGCCAACGAGGTACTCGCCGACAACGTCCCGTCCCGGCGTGCGCTGGAGAACGCGGGCTTCCGGTGCGTACGGGAGACCGAAGAGCTCTGCTGGTACGCGCTCGACGTACCTGCTGGTGGCGCTCAGTAGGTCGTCTCTTCGGGGTCGCGGCCCTGGGCTGCGCGACCGCCGTCGACCGGGAGCACCGCGCCGGTCACGTAGCTGGCTTCGGGTGAGAGCAGGAAGGCGACCACGGCCGCCACTTCGGCGGGCGCGGCCGGGCGACCGAGCGGATGCAGCGCGGCCAGCTCCCGCACGGTGTGCTCAGCCGCGTCGGCGTCCAGGGCGGCGAGGTGATCGGTGTAGCGCTCGGTACTCACCGAGCCGAGCGCGACCGCGTTGACCCGGATGCCGACCGGACCGTAGTCCACCGCGAGTGCCCGGGTGAAGCCCTCGACGGCCGCTTTGGCGGTGGCGTACGGCAGCGCGCCGCGTACCGCCCGCTGGGCCTGGTGCGACGACACGTTCACGATCGCCCCCGGGGTACCCGCGTGCAGGTACCGCCGGACCGCGGTGGCGCTCCCGGTCACCACGGGAGTGAGGTTGGCGGCGATCAACCCAGCCACCTCACTGGCCGCCACCTCGTGCAGCCAGGCGTCCTGGAACACCGCCGCGTTGTTCACCCAGCCGGCCAGCGGGGTACCCGCCTCGGCCAGGTCGGCGGCGCGCTCGGCGACCCGCGGGTCGGACCCGTCGCCGACGACTGTGGCCAGCCGCTCGGCGGCCGGATGGCTGTCGGTCCACGCGAACACGGCCGGGTCGCGGTCGACCAGTACCACCCGGTCGCCGTCGGCCAGTAGCCGTTCGGCGATCGCCCGGCCGACCCCCCGACCGCCGCCGGTCACCACCACCGAGCGCCGCATAGCGCCACCTCTCCGTTCGTGTCCCCCCGCCTATCTTGTCCCCCGCTGGTGTCGTCCACCCGCTTATCCGCTCTGCGCTCCGGTCGGACGGGGCGGGCGCGCGGGCCGGGCCGGGACGTGGCAACCTCTCCCGGAGCACCGTTCGAGGGAGACACGCATGGACGCGGTCAGCAGGGTCAGCACGTTCGGCATCGTCGGTACCGGCTGGCGCTCCGAGTTCTTCGTCCGGCTGGCCCGGCTGCTCCCCGATCGGCTACGGGCAACCGGTGTGGTGACCCGTAGCGCTGCCCGGGCCGGCCAGGTCACCGAGGAGTGGGGAGTACCGGCGTTCACCTCCGTTGACGACCTGCTCGCCCACGAGCGGCCGGCGTACGTGATCGTGTCGGTACCCTGGCCGGCCACCCCGGATGTCACCCGCGAACTGGTCGGGCGCGGCGTGCGGGTACTCGCCGAGACGCCACCCGCGCCGGACGTCGCCGGGCTGCGCGCACTGTGGTCCGATGTCGGTGGCAGTGGCCTGGTCCAGGTCGCCGAGCAGTACACCCTGATGCCAGGGCACGCCGCCCGGCTCGCGGTACTGCGCGCGGGCGTGATCGGCGTACCCACCTCCGTCCAGCTCTCCTCCACGCACATGTACCACGCGGTCTCCCTCATCCGCGCACTGCTCGGTGTCGACTTCGAGCCGGGCCGGGTACGGGCAGAGCGCTTCGTGGCTCCGCTGGTGGATCCGCTGACGCCAGCGGGCTGGACCGGCGACGAGACAGCGAAGCCGGCTACCACGACGCTGGCCACCATCGACTTCGGCGGACGCATGGGGCTCTACGACTTCACCGACAACCAGTGGTGGAATCCGTTGCGCGCCAGGCGGATGGTGGTACGCGGCAGCCATGGCGAGATCGTCGACGACCTGGTGACCCGGATGCTCGACCCGACCACGCCCGTACAGTCCACGCTGACCCGCCGGCAGACCGGCCACGACCTGAGCCTGGAAGGCTTGGACCTCAAACACATCAGCTTCGACGGGCAACTGGTCTACCGGAACCCGTTCGTCGGCGCGGGGATGTCCGACGATGACATCGCGGTCGCCGCGCTCGCCGAGGCCACCGGCGCGTGGGCCCGCGATGAGGGCCCCGCGCCGTACCCGCTCGCCGACGCCTGCCAGGACCACCTGATCGCGCTGGCCGTCGAGGAGTCGGCGACCACCGGCGCACCAGTCGACTTCGGCACCGAAAACTGGCGTGGCTGAGCGGATCCAACTCCGCCCGGCCACGCCCGAGGACGTACCGGCACTGCTGGCGCTCTATGACGAGCGGGTCGCCTGGCTCGCCAGGGGCGTACCGGCCAGTGGGGCAGCGAACCGTTCTCCAGCCGGCCACCGTGGCAGCGCATCGTCACGGCGCGGGCGGAGAGCGGGAAATGGTGCTGGCCAACGACTCCACCGGACTCGTCGGCGCGATCGTCCTCGGCGACCACCCGCCGTTCTACGTGGAGCCGGCCGGCGAGCCCGAGTTCTACCTCGGTGGCTTCATCACCTTGCCGCCGGCCAACTCCACCACCCGACCGGCGGCCCGGGGTGCCGGAAGCGTGCTGTGGCAACACGTCTACGACACCGCTCGGGTCGCCGGGGTGGCGCTGCTGCGGCTGGACTGCTACGCCGGCGGCGACCGTGCACTCGTGCGCTACTACGAGGGCCGGGGCTTCCATGCGGTACGCGAACTCACGGTGCAGTTCCCGGGAGCGACGCGGCCGTACCACGGCTGCCTGCTGGCGCGCCGGCTGCCGGCTGAGGACCCGGCTGGCTCGGCCGCCGGAAGGTCAGTGCCACCAGGAAGGTAACCCCGGCAATGGCGGCGGCGACGGCGAACGCCACGGTCATTCCGTGTACCACGTCGGCCTGATCGTGTGCTGTGCCACGGATCGCCGCGCCGAACACGGTCACGAGTACCGCCAGCCCGACCGTGCTGCCCAACTGCTGCATGGTCTGCAGTACCCCGCCAGCCGAACCGGCCTGCGCGGGCGGCACGCTCGCCATGATGACCGGGGTCAACGGGACGAAGCCGAGCCCGCCGCCGGTACCGAGCAGCGCCATCGGGCCGAACACTCCGACGAAGTACTCCGTCGACGGGGTTATCTGGGTCAGCCAGAGCAGCCCCGCGGCCATCAGCACCGATCCGGTCGCTGCCAACCAACGCGGCCCGAACCGGCCCAGCAGCACCGGTACCAGCCGGGTCATCCCGAACATCCCGACCGCCATGGGCAGGAACGCGAACCCGGTCTGCAATGCGCTGTAGTGCCGGACGTTCTGCAGGAACTGGGTCAGGAAGAAGAACGTCGACATCATCGCGACCGGCCCGAGGAAGAAGTTGACGTACCCCGCCGCCCGGTTGCGGTCGGCGAACAGCCGCAGTGGCAGTAGCGGAGCCGCCACCCGCGCCTCAATGGCCACGAAGCTGACCAGCCCGACGACGCCGATCGCCAGTGGGACAACGGTTGCCGCGTTCGACCAGCCGGACGAAGCGGCGTGGATCAGTCCGTAGACGAGCGCCGCGACGCTGAGCGTGGCGACCGGCGCGCCGATCAGGTCGACCCGGGCCGGATGCCGGGCCGGTACCGGAATGAAGCGCGGCGCGAGAAGTACGGCGGCGATGCCGAACGGTACGTTGATGAACAGCACCCAGCGCCACGAGCCGAACTCGGTGAGTATGCCGCCGAGGATCAGCCCGATCGCGAAGCCGCCGCCCGCGACGGCCGACATCAGAGCCAGCGCGCGGATCCGCTCGCGGGCGTCCGTGAACGCGGTGGCGACCAGGGCGATCGTGTTCGGCCCGGCGGCAGCGGCACCGATGCCCTGGACCACCCGGGCCGCGAGCAGCCAGCCGGCGGTGGGCGCCAGGCCGCCGACGAACGAGGCGACCGTGAAGAGCGCGACGCCGCCGATGAAAAGCCGGCGGCGGCCGAAGATGTCCCCGGCCCGCCCGCCGAGTAGAAGCAGACCCCCGAAGGTCAGCGTGTACGCGCTGAGCACCCAGGACAGCTGCGTGGAGCTGAAGTGCAGGTCAGCCTGGATACGCGGCAGCGCGACGTTCATCACGGTGGCGTCCAGGATGAGCATGAGCGTGCAGGTGACCGTGATCGCCAGCGCGAGCCACGGCCGGTCCGGCGGAATACGACCGGGTGGTGCTGTGCTTGCCTGTGTGGCGGCATTTCCCGCGGCACTTGCTTGCGCGGTGCTGGATTGGGTGGTGCTGGACGTGGTGACAGTCACGACGTCTCCCCAGTGACAGTCGAGCGACGACGAAGCGGAGAGTGTCTCCGTTTCAGTACCCGGCTATCATATGGACTCACCCTCCGGTTGAGTCAAGCCTAACCGGAGACTCCGTCCGTTTTTCTTGGGGGTTCCGTGTCGGCCGACGATCACTCGTTGCGCGCCGACGCCCGCCGCAACCGCGAGCGCCTGATCACCGTGGCGCGCGAAGCCTTCAACGAATACGGCGTCACCGCACCCCTGGACGACATCGCCCGCCGCGCGGAGGTCGGTCCGGGCACTCTGTACCGCCACTTCCCCACCCGGGAAGCCCTGATCCTGGCCGTCTACCGCCGGGACGTGGAGCTGGTCGCCGAACGGGCCGAGGCGCTCGCCGCCGAGTACCCGCCGATGGAGGCGCTGACCAGGTGGGTCCGTGAGCAGCTCGTCTACATCTCGCACCGGCAGGGGCTCGGCGCGGCCATCAAGAAGATGATGAGTACCGACACCGAGACGCTGGAGTGGTGCCGGGTGACCATGCGCGGCGCCGCCGGCGCACTGCTGGGGCGTGCCCAGGAAGCCGGACTGGTACGCGCCGACATGGACGGCACGATGATGCTGCGCCTGGTACACGCGGTCGGCGTCGCCTCCGAGATGGCCCCAGAGCAGGCCGACATCATGCTCTCCATCGTGTTGAACGGCCTGCGCACCGTTGACGAGTAAGGCTGACAGCTAGAGTTTGGTCGTGGCTGTCGACGCGGCATACAAGGCCTTTCCAGAGTTCCGAGAATGGCAGTCGCTCGAATTCGCCTCCGAGGCATTCGACCGGTACTCGGCACGCCTGGAGCAGACGAAGCGCGAGGCGACGCCCGAGGCACTCGATCAGGCCGTTCAGGCGGCTACCCGAGCAGCCGCAATCGACACGTCGGCCATCGAGGGTCTGTACACGGTGGATCGCGGCTTCACCATGACCGTTGCCCTGGAAACCGAGGCGTGGCAGGTGGCGCTGGCCGCCCGGGACGAGTCGATGCGCCGAGCATTCCGCGATGCCTTGGAGGGCTACGAGTACGTCCTGGACGCGGCGACCCGGCAGACGCCGATCACCGAGAGCTGGATCCGGCAACTGCACGAGGTGCTGCTGGCCAGCCAGGACACGTATACGGTGTACACCGCCGTCGGACCTCAGGATCAGCCGCTGGCGAAGGGGAAGTACAAGGATCGGCCGAACTCGCCGGTGAACCTCTCCACCGGCCGGACTCACGCCTACGCGCCGCCCGAAGACGTTTCACCGGAGATGCACCGGCTGGTGGAGGAGTTGCGGTCACCGGCATTCGTCGAGGCGCACCCGGTGGTACAGGCTGCTTACGCGCACTACGGATTCGTGTGCGTACACCCATTTCCGGACGGCAACGGCCGGGTGGCTCGCGCGCTCGCTTCGACCTTTCTTTACCGCAAGCCCGGTGTTCCGCTTGTGGTCTTCGCCGACCAACGGGATCGCTACTTCGACGCACTCGAGGCGGCCGACGGCGGCAATTACCGTCCGCTCAACGGATTCATCCTGAACCGTGTCGTCGACACCATCGAACTCGTCCGGCTGCAAATCCCGCTCGGCGGACCAACACCCTCGATCCACGAGAGTCTGGAGACCCTCGCCCAACTCCAGCGCACCGAACTGGGGCTCACCCACGCGGACATGGACGCAGCAACCGTGCGCCTCGTGGAGTTGGCCCATGCCGAGGCCCAGTCCCAGTTGGACGTGGTCGATCTGCCGCCCGGCGTCCGCTATGAGATGGTCACCGGGCACGGCGACCTCCGCTTTGTGCCCGGTGGCTATCGACAACTGACGGTCAACAATCTCTTCTTCATCGTCCGCCTGTACAGCGCAGCGCCGGCCGCCGCCCAGGTCGACCTGACCGCGAGCTTCTTTCCGGCCGTCAACTCCACCACCGGCGCCGACTTCGTCGGCGTGGTGGAGGGCGATGATCTGGTCCTCGAGATTGACGCGAGCGAGATCATCCCCCAGCAGTCACACGTACTCGAGCTGAAGCTGTCCGCCTGGATCAGAGCCCAACTCGCCAGGGCCTTCAGCCGGGCGGCGCTGGCGGCCGCCCGCCGGCTACGCGAGACCGAGTACCTCCGCAAGGCAGAGAGCTGACTGCGGCGCGACACGCCGGTACGACATGTAGTGGTGTGACTTTGCCTCGGGCACTGTCTATTGTGTTGAGCGTAGCTGGTTCGCACCGCTCCTCCGGGCGCGGCGCGAGGCAAGAGGGAACCCGGTGCGAGTCCGGGACTGCCCCGCAGCGGTCAGTGGGAACGACAGTTGTCACCTGCACTGGGCTCCAACCGGCGGACAACGCCGGCAGCCTGGGAAGCGACAGCCGGTAGGAACCGCGTGCCTGGCACGCGCCGCCCACGAGTCCGAAGACCTGCCAGCACGCCACGTACCTGCCGGTACGTGGCTGGTCCGAGGTCGCGCGGGACGACCGACGGCTGCGTTCCGGCGTGCACTCGGCCGGCTTCGCTGTCGTCGCCTGCGCGCGCCCCGACCTTCCGAGTCGGTGTTCGAGGGGGACACAGGTGCCGGTAACAGCAACAGCAACGCAGGCCGAAAGTGTTGCGGTGGAAGCGATCCAGCCGCCGCGACCGAAGATGCGGGTACGCAAGCGCAACGGGGCGAGCGAACCGGTCGACGTCAACAAGATCGTCCGGGCGGTGGAGCGGTACGCCGACGGGCTCGACGTCGACCCGCTTCGGGTGGCCACCAAGACAATCAGCGGCCTGTACGACGGCGCCACCACCGCCGAACTCGACCGGCTCTCCATCCAGACGGCCGCCGAGATGATCGGTGAGGAGCCGCAGTACTCCCGGCTGGCGGCCCGGCTGCTCGGCGGGTACCTCGACAAGGAGGTACGCGGCCAGGGCATCGCCTCGTTCAGCCAGTCCATCCGGGTCGGCCACGAGCAGGGACTGATCGGCGACGCCACGGCACAGTTCGTGGCCACCTTCGCCCGCAAGCTCGACGACGCGGTGGATCCGTTGGCGGACCAGCGCTTCGAGTACTTCGGGCTGCGTACCGTCTACGACCGGTACCTGCTGCGCCACCCGAGCAGCCGGCTGATCGTGGAGACCCCGCAGTACTGGCTGCTCCGGGTCGCCTGCGGCCTCGCCGACCAGCCGGCCGACGCGATCGCCTTCTACCGCCTGATGTCCTCGCTCGCCTACCTGCCCAGCTCACCGACGCTGTTCAACTCGGGTACCCGGCACACCCAGATGTCCTCCTGCTACCTGGTGGACTCGCCGCGAGACGAACTGGACTCCATCTACGAGCGGTACGCCCAGGTCGCCAAGTTGTCGAAGTTCGCCGGCGGCATCGGCATCTCGTTCTCCCGGGTACGTTCCCGCGGTGCGCTGATCCGGGGTACCAACGGGCAGTCCAACGGCATCGTCCCGTTCCTGCGCACGCTGGACGCCAGCGTGGCCGCCGTCAACCAGGGCGGCCGGCGCAAGGGTGCCGCCTGTGTCTACCTGGAGCCGTGGCACCCGGACATCGAGGAGTTCCTGGAGCTGAAGGAGAACACCGGGGAGGACGCCCGGCGTACGCACAACCTCAACCTGGCCAACTGGATCCCGGACGAGTTCATGCGTCGCGTGGAGGCCGACGAGGTGTGGTCGCTGATCGACCCGCACGAGTGCCCGGAGCTGCCCGACCTGTGGGGGCCAGAGTTCGAGGCGGCCTACCGGGCTGCCGAGGCGGCCGGCCGGTACGTCCGCCAACTCCCGGCCCGCGACCTGTACGCCAAGATGATGCGGACCCTCGCGCAGACCGGCAACGGCTGGCTCACCTTCAAGGACGCCGCCAACCGGCTGTGCAACCAGACCGGCTCAGGTGGCGGGACAGTCCACCTCTCCAACCTGTGTACCGAGATCCTCGAAGTCTCCAGCGACACCGAGACGGCGGTGTGCAACCTGGGCTCGGTCAACCTCGCCGCCCACCTGGCGCCAGCCGGTGAGCCGGAGCCGCTCGACTGGCAACGGCTGCGGGCGACAGTCCGCACCGCGGTCACCTTCCTGGACCGGGTCATCGACATCAACTACTACCCGAGCACGCAGGCGGCGGCGAGCAACCCGCGCTGGCGCCCGGTCGGACTGGGCGTGATGGGGCTGCAGGACGTGTTCTTCGCGCTGCGGCTGCCCTTCGACTCGGACGCGGCGCGGGAGCTGTCCACCCGCATCGCCGAGGAGATCTATCTCACCGCGCTGGAGACCTCCACCGCCCTCGCCGAGCACTCCGGCGCGCACCCGGCGTACCCGCAAACCCGCGCGGCACAAGGACAGCTGCAGCCGGACCTGTGGGGTGCGACCTGCGTCCAGGCTGACCGTTGGGCCGCACTGCGCGAGCGGATCGCGGTGCACGGGCTGC
The DNA here is from genome assembly GCA_963850915.1 of uncultured Actinomycetota bacterium. GTDB lineage: Bacteria > Actinomycetota > Actinomycetes > Mycobacteriales > Micromonosporaceae > CAVTWH01. The sequence continues at coordinate 462,294 of CAWKND010000006.1, read as the reverse complement.
GCAACTCGCTGCTGATCGCCATCGCGCCCACCGCCACCATCGCCTCGATCGCCGGCTGCTACGAGTGCATCGAGCCGCAGGTCTCCAACCTGTTCAAGCGGGAGACGCTCAGCGGCGAGTTCCTCCAGGTGAATTCGGCGCTGGTCGACGAGCTCGAAGGCGCTCGGCCAGTGGACCGCGCCGATCCGCGAGGCGATCAAGCGGGCGGAGGGCTCCGTACAGGGCATCGCGGAGCTGCCCGACGAGCTGAAGTCGTTGTACCGCACCGCCTGGGAACTCCCCCAGCGGGCACTCATCGACCTGGCCGCCGCGCGGGCACCCTTCGTCGACCAGAGCCAGTCACTGAACCTGTTCCTCGGCAGCCCGAGCATCGGCAAGCTCTCCTCGATGTACCTCTATGCCTGGAAAGCCGGCCTGAAGACCACGTACTACCTGCGCTCCCGCCCGGCCACCCGGATCCAGCAGGCCACGGTGGGTTCCCAGAAGGAGGTGCCACAACAACTGGTACGCCTGGCCCAGCCCGATCCGGTGATCGCCGCGGTCGCCGCTTCGCTGGAGAACCCCGAGACCTGCGAGGCGTGCCAGTGACCGCCCCGAAGCAGACCACGCCGCAGCAGACCGCGCCCCAGCAGACCGCGCCGCAGCAGACCGTGCCGAACGACGGCCGACCTATGCTGCTCGACCCGGGACTGGACCTCACCCTGCGGCCGATGCGCTACCCGCAGTTCTTCGACCGGTACCGGGATGCCATCCGCAACACCTGGACGGTCGAGGAGATCGACCTGCACGCCGACCTCAAAGACCTCGCCCGGCTGTCGGCAGCCGAGCGGCACCTGGTCAGCCGGCTGGTCGCGTTCTTCGCCACCGGCGACACCATCGTGGCCAACAACCTGGTGCTCAACCTGTACCAGCACGTCAACTCCCCGGAGGGCCGGCTGTACCTGTCGCGCCAGCTGTTCGAGGAGGCGGTACACGTGCAGTTCTACCTGAACCTGCTGGACACGTACGTGCCGGACGAGCGGGAGCGGTTCGCCGCCTTCGACGCCATCGAGAACATCCCGTCCATCAAGCGCAAGGCCGACTTCTGCTTCCGCTGGATCGACTCGCTGTTCGAGGTACGCCGGCTGTCCACCCGGGACGACCGGCGGGCGTTCCTGCTCAACCTGATCTGCTTCGCGGCGTGCATCGAGGGGCTGTTCTTCTACGGCGCCTTCGCCTACGTCTACTTCCTGCGCTCGCGCGGACTGCTCAACGGGCTCGCCTCCGGTACCAACTGGGTGTTCCGTGACGAGTCGATGCACATGGCGTTCGCCTTCGACGTGGTCGAGACGGTACGCCGGGAGGAGCCTGAGCTGTTCGACGAGGAGCTGGCCGGGCGGGTACGGGAGATGCTGGCCGAAGCTGTCGAGTGTGAGGTGCAGTTCGCCGAAGACCTGTTGGCACAGGGCGTGTCCGGACTGTCCCTGCCGGACATGCGGGCCTACCTGGAGCACGTGGCCGACCGGCGGCTGGCCCAGCTGGAGCTGGCGCCGCTCTACGGGTCGGCCAACCCGTTCGGCTTCATGGAGCTGCAGGACGTCCAGGAGTTGGCTAACTTCTTCGAGCGCCGGGTCTCCGCGTACCAGGTCGGTGTCACCGGCACGGTCCGCTTCGACGACGACTTCTGAGCGTGCCCGGCTGCTGAGCCCGCCCAGCTTCTGAGCCCGCCCAGCGTCTGAGGCCGCCCGGCTTCTGAGGCCGCCCGGCGGTGCGCGAATTGTGCCGCCGGGCGGTCAGCCGGCGTTGGCCAGTGCGGTGATGTCGGTGGGGGCGGGGCGCTGCCGCGGGATCCGGCTGTGCGCCTGGGCGCGCAGGCTGTCGCGCAGGTCGGCGACGAACTCGTCGGCCTGCGCGAGGCTCCGGCCGGGCAGGCACACGTAGTGACTGAGCCCACCCTCGGTCGCCAGCCGCCAACGGTCGGTCACGTCCTCCGGCGGCGTGGCCATCACCACGGTGAACGCGTGCGGGTTGCGCCAGGCCGGCCACTCCAACTCGCCCAGCGCATCCACCAGGTGGGCGGCGGTGATCCGGGCCGTCTCGGCGCGCTTGCGCAGGCCCTCGCGGCCCAGCGTCCGGACGGCGTACCAGGCCATCAGCGCCAGGTGACCGTTGCGCGAGCAGGTGACCACGGTGTCGGCGGCGCCGGTGTACTCGACCCGACCGCCACTCGCGGCCGGCGCGTCGGTGCGGGCGACGACCAGGCCGCCGGGCATCCGGGTGGCGAGGAACTTGTGCAGGCTGAAACCGATCGAGTCGGCCCCGGCGCGGAAATCGAAGGCCGGCCGCTTGTCGTCGGCCAACAGCGCCAGGGGTACCCCGGCCAGCGCCGCGTCCACGTGCACGTAGCGCCGTTCGACACCCAGATCGTCGAGTACCTGGTGGATCTCGGCGACGCTGTCGACCGCCTCGGTCATCGTGGTACCCGCCGTGGCCACCACGATCACCGGCCGGCGCCGGTTGCGCGCCACCGCCGTCCGCAGCGCCGCGTAGTCCATCTCGCCGTACCTGTCCTCGGCCACGGCCACCGCGGGCATCCGCAGGTCAGCCAGGGTACGGGGCACCTTGTAGTGCGCTGCCCGCGAGTAGTAGGTGACCGCACCGCGGTAGCGGCGGCGCCCGCGCAGCAGCCCGTACTGCAGGCACTCGGTACTCCCCGAGGTGACGTACCCCCAGCGGCGACTGCTCGGGCGCGCCGAACAGGTCGGCGAAGAACTCCACCGCCTCGCGCTCGTACCCTTTCGTGTGGTGCTGGAACGTGGGGTCGTCGTACGGGTCACCGATGTTGTTGAGCTCGAAGTCGAACAGCTCCCACAGCGGCCGGTAGTCGATGTCGTCGGCGCCCGGGAAGCCGACCTTGCCGCGCTGGGCTACCCGCAGCCGCTCACGCAGCTCCGCCAACTCCTGAGGCACATCAAGATCGGGACGCACCCCCAGATCTTGCACTACGCCCAGATCGGGGGCGCCAGCGGAGCCCGGCAGAACGCCGGTGCCTGGGAGAACTCCCGGACCGGGCAGGACCGTGGAGTCTGGAGCGACGCTGGAGTCGCGGTGGAGACCCGCCGGCTGCGCCGCCAGTTGAGCTACCGATTGGGCGTCTGAGCCCGGATTGTCCTCAGTGGACCGCTCGCCACCAATCGGCACGTTCCCTCCAAGTTCAGGTCCGTCGTGATCGGTGCGACGATCAAGCTGGTGCGCGAGCGTCGATGCTTTGATGACCCTAGGGTGCATCTGTCGCCCGGGTCAACGGTTTGCCGAGACGTAGATCACCCGCAGTCAAATCATGTCAACCGGGAGTGGTTATCAAGACGGCGCAAATGTGGAAGAGTAGCGCTGCCGATCGATTCAATTCCCGAGAAGGAGGAGGCGTGAGCTACGCCACCGGAGGCTGGAACCCCGCAGGACCAGGGCAGAGAAGAGCCACTGATCCATTGTGGACACAGGCTGCCGCACCAACCGGCCCCGCCGAGCCAGCCAACCCCGCGTGGGCGTACCTGCGCGAAGCCGTACTTTTCAGGATGCAGAAGCTCTCGTTCAACCACGCGATGGTGGTGGCCGACAAGCCACAGGGCCGGTTGCCCGGGCCGCACGCATTTGCACTTCTGTATGGTGCCGAGACCCGTTTGTCCGGTGGATCAGCCCGGCAGTTTGAAATCTTCGCGGCCACCCGGATGTTCCAGGACACCGACGACGAGCGCCCCAAGTACAACGTACGCGACCTGCCGCAGCTGCTGGCCAACCTGACCGAGATCGCGGAATACCACTACCGGGCGGGCGGCTGGAATCCGCTGGACCTCACCGACCGGGCGGAGACCATGCCGGCCAACGCCGAGTTCGTCGGCATCGGTGTCTCGTCGCTGGGTACCCCGGGCCAGAACTGGATCGAGGTACGCTCCGGCTTCGGTCTGCAGCTGCCGTCGCACTGCGACATCCGGCTCACCGACGGTACCTGGATCGAGATGTCCCGGGACGGCAGCCAGAGCCAGACCAAGCTGAACTGCAACCGGCTGCTGGGCTACATGTCCGGCTTCGCCCAGGGCCCGATGATCCCGGTCGACTACCGGCCCCGCCCGAGCCACCCGCACGCGTGGCTGGACCGGCTGGCCGGAGTCGTCGACGCCAGCTACGCCGAACGCGCCCGCCGGAGCACGCCACGCCCACGCACCGGCCGCTGACCGCTACGCAGCACGACCAAGACGCACGAGCAAGACGCACGAACGGCGCCCCCGGACCGAGGTCCGGGGGCGCCGTTGTGATCGCGTTACCGGTCAGATACGGATGTTGGCGAAGGTGGGGGTGGTCGTCTCCAGTGGACGGCGCTCGCCCTCGCCGATGAACTGGTACACGTCCGGGCGGGACGAGCGCAGTGCCAGGCCCCAGACGATGCCGATCAGCGCGACGAAGAACACCAGGCCCGGGATGACGATGGTGAGCACCGTCGAGTCGGTACCGAGTACCGAGTCGATGTTGTACACGGTGATCAGGAACACCGCCGCCAGGGTGATCGCGCCGAGGATCGGGGCGCCCGTGGTGGCCCACCCGGACTCGGCCGCCGCCGCGGCCGGGTTGTTGCGGAACCAGCGCGCCACCGCCACCGAGGTGGCCGCCATCAGCAGCCCGATCGCCAGCGCCGCGATCGCCGACAGCCAGGTGAACAGGGTGACCACCGGGTCCAGTCCGCGGACCGCGAAGCCCAGGAAGACCACGACCGCCAGGATCGACTGGACCAGCGACGCGGCGATCGGCGAGCCGGCGGTACTGCCCTTGCCGATGCGGCCGAGCGCACCTGGCAGTACCCGCTCACGGCCAAGGGCGTAGAGGTACCGGGCCACCGTGTTGTGGAAGCTGATCATGGCGCCCAGGATGCTTGTGATCAGCAGCAGGTTGGCGAAGGTGGCCACCGGGCCGCCGTAGGCGTTGCCGATCACGTCGAAGGGCAGGCCCGGGTTGCTGGCCGCGGTCGCCGGGATGTCCTTGGGGCCGGCCGTGACACTCATCGCCAGCGACGAGACGGAATAGAGCACGCCCAGGAAGATCAACGCGGTGAAGGTGGCCCGGGTGACCGGGCCGGTACCGCGCGCCTCCTCGCTGTAGGCCAGGCCGCTCTCGTACCCGACGAAGGACGCGATACCGAAGGCGAGTACACCACCGATACCGGCGGTCATCAGGTTGCTCGGTGCCAGGCCGGCGAGCGACACGTGGCCACCGGCCGGGTGACCGAAGCCGGCCAGGTCGAACAGCACGATCATCACCAGCTCGGCCACCAGCAGGACGGCGAGCACCTTGGCGTTGAGGTTGATGTGCAGTACGCCGAGGATGCCGACCACCGCCCAGGCGATCAGTGCCCAGGCCCACCAGGCCAGCCCGGCACTGGGTACGAACGCGGTCATGCTGGCGCCGAGCAGGCCGTACAGGCAGATCTGGATGGCGTTGTAGGCCAGCAGCGCGAGCAGGCCACCGGCCACCCCGGCGACCCGACCCAGCCCGCGGGCGAGGAAGGCGTAGAACACGCCGGCGTGCGAGAGGTGCCGACCCATCGCGGTGTACCCGACCGTGAACGGCCAGAGCGCGAACATCAGCACCAGAAAGGACAGCGGTACGCCGACGACGCCGGTGACGGCGTACGTGGCCACCACGGCGCCGGCGATAACCGTCATTGGCGCGGACGCGCTGACCGTGAAGAACGTCATCCCCCACGTGGTCAAACTGCCGCGGTCCAGGCCGCCGCTTCTCCTGCTCATCAACCCCTCCATCCGAGACGAACACCGGCACCCTGCGATGTCCTGGCGCGCGACGGGCCGGTGCAAAATCCGGGGGTACCGGCGGCCCACGCAAACGTCGCCGATCCTCCCACAACGCCGTCGATATCCGCGAGTGCTGATTTGATCGCGCACCGCAGCGATCTTCTTCCGAGGTTCCACCGGCGTTCTGCCGGCGACCTGGTGGTGTCCGCGGGTGTCCATGCTCGGCCGTCGGAATTGGTTTGCCAGGGTGATCCCCGAGTGCTGTGCTCGGGCGTGCCTGAGGAGACGATCATCGTGCGGCTGACCCGTCCTGAGCTGCGGGTTTCCGCGTACGGCATCTGTGTGGACGGTGGCCGGGTGCTGCTTGCCCGCTACGTGGGGCCGGACGGGGTTCGCAGTTGGACGCTGCCGGGCGGCGGCGTGGAGCACGGCGAGGACCCGTACGACGCGGTCCTCCGCGAGCTGGCCGAGGAGACCGGGTACGACGTCGAGGTCGAGCAGCTGCTCGGTATCAACTCGGCCCGCCACGAGTACCCCCGCCCTGGTGGTGCGGTAGCCGACTTCCACGCCATCCAGATCATGTACGCGGTCCGCGTGATCGGTGGCGAGCTGCGCAACGAGGTCGACGGCTCGACGGACCTGGCCCGGTGGGTACCCCTCGAACTCCTCGATGATCTGCCCGAGGAGCGCAGCGACATGATCGACGTGGGTCTCCTGCTGGCCCGGCTGCGCCCACCCACCGGCCGCCCGTACGCATGACCGGCTCCTTGGTTGCGCGTGGGCCGGTCCGGATGCGGGTAGGAAGAACGGCATGGCGCAAGTGATGAGCAGGTGTCCGGTGTGTGGTGCCCGGGTCTACGTCAATGCCGGCAACCCGACCCCGCCACATCAGCCGGACGGCGCAGGTGCGGACAGCGCGCAGTGCGCGGGCAGCGGCCAGCCCTCGAAGTAGCCTTCCCCTCGTGATCGAAGGATGACGGGAACCGGGACAACGCCGGCGGATGGCAACACCGCCGGACCAGGGTCCAGGCAAGCGGGCGGTTGGCTGGTGGACACCCGGACCTCGTACGACACGGTTGCCGGCAGCTACTCCGATTTCACGCGGGACGCACTGGCTGGGGAGCCGTACCTGCGTGCGGCGTTGGGATTGTTCGCCGACCTGGTCCACGCCGCCGGCGCCGGACCTGTGGCCGACGTGGGCTGCGGACCAGGACACGTCACTGCCTACCTGCAGCGGTTGGGCGTCGACGTCTTCGGCATCGATCTGTCGCCCGCGATGATCGAGATCGCTCGGCGCGAGCACGCCGACCTGCGGTTCGAGGTGGGCTCGATGACGGATCTGCGACTCGCCGACGCCTCGGTCGCCGGCCTGCTCGCCTTCTGGTCGTTGATCCACATCCCCGACGACGAGATCCCCGCGGTCCTCGGCCACTTCCGGCGGGTGGTACGCCCCGGTGGACCGCTGTTGCTCGGCTTCCACGTCGGGGATGGGTCGCGGCTGAAGACTCAGGGCTACGGCGGTCATCCGATGAACGTCTACGTGCACCGCCGCCAGCCTGACCAGGTGACGGCCTGGCTGCACGAAGCCGGCTTCACGGTCAAGGCCCAGCTGCTGCTCGACCTCGACGAGACCGCTTCCGGAGCGGTCCTCTTCGCACAGCGCCGGTCCTAGCATCCCGGTCCTGGGGGCGGCGGTGGCCGGCTCGGAGAAAACCGTAATCCGGTCACCGTGCCACGGGTCTCCTGTCCGGTCGGCGGGAGCCGGCCACCCGACAGCGCGGCGCAGCGAGGCGATCATGCGGCACGGCCAACCCACCCGACCGGCGTACCTGTTCACGGCGGTCGGGCTGATCGCGTTCGCGATCGTGCTCGCCATCATCTGGTACGCCGTCGGACGTACCGGCCCGGTGCACGCGCACGCGCTGCCGACTCACCAGCCATCCGCGGCACCATCCGTGGCGCTGGCAGAGCAGCCCGCGGTGACGCCCGACCCTACGGCGACGCCCAGCTCCCCCACTCCGTCAAGCTCCGCGCGCGGCAATGCCCGTACGGTCACGCTGGTCAACCAGCTGACCCAGACGGTGTGGGCGGCGGCCACCCGGGACAGCAAGCATCCGCTGGCCGCCACCGGCTGGCTGCTGGCTCCCGGCGCCCGGGTGGTGGTACCGGTACCCAACCAGTGGAGTGGACGGTTCTGGGGGCGCACAGGCTGCAACTTCGACTCGGCCGGTAAGGGGCACTGCCAGACCGGCGACTGTGCGGGCGGCTTCCAGTGCACCGGCAGCGGCGCCACGCCGGCCACCCTCGCCGAGTGGACGTTCGGCGCCTGGAACGGGCTGGACTTCTACGACGTGAGCCTGGTCGACGGCTCGAACCTGCCGATGTGGATCAACATCCTCGCCGGTACGACCAAGGATCCGCTCAGCTCGACCGGGTGCTCGGCGGCCGGCTGTACCAAGGCGGTGAACTGTCCGGCGCCTATGCAGGTGAGCAAGGGTGGTGCCGTGGTGGCCTGCACGACCGCGTGCGCCGCGTTCGGTACCGACGACTACTGCTGTCGTGGCGCGTGGTCCGGCCGGGCCAACTGCGTACCCGCGAAGTGGCCGGTCGACTACCCGAAGGTCTTCAAGGACGCCGAGCCGTACGCCTACTCCTACGCCTACGACGACTCGGCGACCATGTCGTGCCGGGGCAACTGCGACTACCGCATCACCTTCGGTACCAGTCCGGCCTGACCCACACCGCCACGACCTGAAAAGGGGGCCCCATGGCGAGCCACCGCGTACCCGGGCGACCTGTGCTGTGGTTCGGCGCCGCCGCAACCGTCGTGCTGCTCGTGGCGGCGGCCATGCTGTGGTTCGGCGTCGGCGGCCGCGCCGCGCCGCGCGCGGGGCAGACAGGCACGGCGACCGCCACCGGCCTCGCGCCCACCGCGCCACCCTCGGGAACTCAGCCGGCGGCGACACCCAGCCCGACAGCGAGCGCCAGCCCGAGCCGATCGGCGTCGCCGAGCACCCCGGCGAAAGCGGCCGGACCGAAGACGGCACCGGCCGGGCAGCGGCTGGTCACCTTCGTCAACGCGCTGTCCCAGACCATCTGGGTGGCCGGCTGGCAGCAGACCGCGCAGCCGGCGCTGACCACCACCGGGTGGGTACTGCCGGCCGGGCAGAGCCTGTCCGTCACCGTGCCGGACAAGTGGAACGGCCGGTTCTGGGGGCGGACCGGCTGCTCCTTCAACTCCGCCGGAGTCGGGCACTGCGCGACCGGCGACTGCGCGGGGCGCTTGCAGTGCAAGCAGTACGGGGCGATCCCGGCCACCCTGGCCGAGTACAACTTCAACTCGTGGCAGAACCTGGACTTCTACGACGTGAGCCTGGTCGACGGCTCGAACCTGCCGATGTGGATCAACATCACCCGGGGCAAGACGGCGGATCCGTTCAGTACCAAGGGGTGTACCAAAGCCGGCTGCACCAACGACGTCGACTGTCCGGCCGCGCTGGTGGTCAGTACCGGCGGCTGCATCTCGCCGTGTGCCCGGTTCGACACCGACCAGTACTGCTGCCGGGGCCAGTGGGCGCCGCGCTCGGCCTGCGACCCGACGAAGTGGCCAGTGGACTACGCGGCCATCTTCAAGAAGGCCGAGCCGTTCGCGTACTCCTACGTCGACGACGACGCGACCAGTACCTTCACCTGCGCCGCCGACTGCGACTACCGGATCACCTTCGGTCGCACGCCCTGAGTTTGTGACCCGGTGACATCCACAACCGTCAACACTTGACGCCTACTGGAAACTGTCCTTACAGTTTTGCATCGACAGGCCTCGTCATCCGCACGGTCTCATCCGCACGGTCCCTTCCGGCACGTCCAAGCCCTCGGAGGCCAGCCATGGCCAGCTCCCGCATGCGCTCCAGATCCCGGATCCTGCTCGCTCTCGCGACTCTCGCCACCGCCGCACTGGTCGCCACCGGCGTCGCCGTGGCCACCAACGCCCAGGCGGCCGGCTCGGTCACCGCGACGTTCAGCAAGGACAGCGACTGGGGTACCGGCTACCAGGCCAAGTACACGATCACCAACGGTACGTCCGCCGCCATCTCGTCCTGGACGGTCACCTTCGACCTGCCGGCCGGGCTGACCCTCGGCTCGTACTGGGACACCCTGATCACCACCAGCGGACAGCACATCACCGCGAAGAACCGGGACTACAACGGCGCTGTCGCCGCCGGTGCCAGCGTCTCGTTCGGCTTCATCGTCGGCGGCGGCTCGGGTACCCCGACCAACTGCCTCATCAACGGCTCAAACTGCGCCACCGGCAGCGGCGGCGGGAGTGGGGACACCACCGCGCCCAGCGCCCCGGCCAGCCTGCACAGCACCGCCACCACCTCGTCCAGCGTGAGCCTGGCGTGGAACGCCTCCACCGACAACGTGGGCGTCACGGGCTACAACGTCTACCAGGGCGCCAGCCAGGTCGCCACGGCGACCGGTACCAGCGCCACGGTCTCCGGGCTCAACCCGAGTACCAGCTACACGTTCACCGTCAAGGCACGGGACGCGGCGGGCAACCTGTCGGCCGCGAGCAACGCGGTCACGGCCACCACTGCGGCCGGCAGTGGCGGTGGCGGGGGTACCGGCAGCACGCTGGCGACCGCGCCGTACATCGACATGGGCTCGTGGCCGACGCCGGTACTCACCGACATAGCGGCGGCCAGCACGCTGAAGAACTTCACCCTCGCCTTCGTCACGTCGGCCGGCTGCAAAGCCAGCTGGTTCAACGCCTACGACCCGCGCAGCGGCTGGGAACTGGACCAGATCAACGCACTGCGCGCACAGGGCGGCGACGTGAAGATCTCCTTCGGCGGCGCGAGCGGCATCGAGCTGGCCCAGGCCTGCACCACGGTCAGCGCGTTGACCGCGGAGTACCAGGCGGTCATCAACGCCTACAGCCTGAAGTACATCGACTACGACATCGAGGGCTCCGCGGTTGCCGAGCCGGCCTCGATCTCACTTCGTACCCAGGCCATGAAGGCGCTGCAGACGGCGAACCCGAGCCTGAAGATCTCGCTGACCCTGCCGGTACTGCCGACCGGGCTGGATGCCAACGGGCTCAACGTGTTGCGCTCGGCGGTCAACGCCGGGGTGAACCTGGACGTGGTCAACGTCATGGCGATGGACTACTACCAGACCGGTGACTACGGCGACTTCGCCGTACAGGCCGCGACGGCCACCAGGAACCAGTTGGCCACCCTGTACCCCAGCAAGACCTCGGCGCAGCTGTGGCGGATGGTCGGGGTCACCCCGATGCTCGGCCAGAACGACGACGGGCACGTCTTCGACAAGACCGACGCCAGCCAACTGGTCAGCTTCGCCAAGACCAACCACCTCGGCGAGCTGGCGTTCTGGGAGGTGACCCGGGACCGCAACGCGTGTAACGGGGCGCTCTACATGTGCACCAACGTCGCCCAGTCGCCGTACGACTTCAGCAAGATCTTCGCCGGGTACACCGGCTGATTTCGTCTCGCAGTCGCCGCCTGCCGCCCGTTCCCACCGGGCGGCAGGCGGCCCCCTCTCTTTGAAACAGCCACGGCAATCGTCACCGCAGCAGCCCGCCGCAGCAGCCCAAGGAGCCGCCATGAGAAGACACCAGCTGGCCCTGCTCGCGGGCGGCGTCGCCGCCGCGCTCGCGGTGCTCGGCCTCACCGTCCTGCCCGCGCAGGCGGCCACGAACCTGTTGGCAAACCCCGGTTTCGAGACCGGTTCGCTCTCCGGCTGGGGCTGCGATCCGACCGACAGCGTGGGTACCGGCCACGCGCACACGGGTACCTATGCGCTCAGCGGAGCGGCGAGCAACAGCAGTACCGCCCAGTGCGCGCAGAGCGTGAGTGTGCTGCCGAACACCAGCTACACGCTGACCGGCTGGGTCAACGGCGCCTACGTCTACCTCGGTGTCTCGGGCGGCGCCACCGCCTCCACCTGGACCCCCGGTACCAGCGGCGGGTACGCCCAGCTCTCCCTCACCTTCAGCAGCGGCAGTGCCACGAGCGTCAGCGTGTACGTGCACGGCTGGTACGGCCAGGGCAGCTTCTACGCCGACGACCTCGCACTCGCCGGACCGGGCGGCGCCTCCCCCAGCCCGTCCGCTTCGCACTCCGCCTCGCCGTCGGCCTCCCCCTCGCGCAGCGTGAGCCCGTCGCCATCGCGCAGCGCGAGCGCTTCGCCGTCGCACAGCGCCAGTCCCAGCCCCTCCACCAGTGTCACGCCACCGACCGGCGGGCCGTTCCGCAACCCGATCTACTTCATGCCGCTGGACAACTCGCCACAGAACATCAGCGCGGCAATCAGCGCCTCCGGTGCGAAGAACTACAACCTGGCCTTCGTACTCGACTCCGGTGGCTGTACCCCGGCCTGGGGCGGCGACGCGGCGCACACGGTTGCCGGGGACAGTACGGTGACCGGCGTGGTCAACGCGGTACGGGCGGGCGGCGGCGACGTGGCCGTGTCGTTCGGCGGCTACAACGGCGCGGAGCTGGGTGCCTCGTGCGGTGGCGCGAGTGGCCTGGCGGCGGCGTACCAGGCGGTCATCAACAAGTACAGCCTTACCCGGATCGACCTCGACTACGAGGGCGACGACCTGAACGCCAACACGGCGGTACGCTTCGGTGCGATCAAACTGTTGCAGGACAACGCCCGTAGCGCCGGCCGCCAGCTGCACGTGACGCTGACCGTCCCGATGACCTCGATCGGCTTCCCGGACACCGGCAGGTCGGAGATCCAGGCGGCCCAGGCGGCCGGCGCCAGCTTCGACCTGATCAACATCATGGCCTTCGACTACGGGCTGACCAACGCCTCCGACATGGCCACCAGCGTGCAGTTGGTGGCCGACGCGGCGAAGAACCAGTTGAGGACGCTGTACGGGTACGACGACGCGACCGCGTACGCCCACCTCGGACTCCAGCTGATGAACGGACACACCGACCAGCCCTCGGAGCTGTTCACCCAGGCCACGTTCAGCACCCTGCTGGCCTACGCCCGAGCCAAGCACTTCGGCTGGCTGTCGTTCTGGGCACTCAACCGGGACCGGGCGTGCGACCCGTCGGTACCGCACGCGTGGGCCGACGGTACCTGCAGCAGCGTGAGCCAGAACCCGTACGACTTCGCGAAGATCGTGGCCGGGTACGCGGGCTGATCCCCCTCAGTTCGCGGAGCCGACACCCGTCTCGGGATCCCGGCTGGTCAGGCAGTACAGGCCGCCAGCCGGGTCCCGCATGACGATCCAGTCCAGACGCTCGCCGACGACGGTGGCGCCGAGCGCCTCGTGTACCGCCCGGGTCGCCCGGTTGTCGGCGCAGGCAAGGTCGGGGTGCATGCCGGTGGGCCGGTCGGCGGCCAGACGCTGCACCAGGATCCGCAGCGGCTGCTCCGGCCCCGGCTTGACCAGCTGGAACTCGGGCACGTCACTGGGGTACGAGGCCCAGCCGGTGAGGCCGGCCCAGAAGGCCACCTCAGCCTCGAAGAGCGCCGGCGCGACGTCGACGGTCACCTGGTCGAGCCGGCTACGGCTGCCGTCCGGCGCGGTGACGACCGCGGGTCGGGTGACCTCGCCGTGCCACGGTACGGCGCAGAACACCGCGCCGCCCGGGGAGCGCAGCACGGCGTACCCCCCGGGCTCGGCGGTCACCTGGGCGCCGCGGTCGACCGCTCGCGCGACCAGCCCGGCCACGTCCGCCGTAGCGAAATCCAGGTGACTCCCACCCGCCGTACCCACGGCCTGGGTCTTCAGGTAAGCGTCCCCCGCGGGCGGCAGCAGCGTGGCGAACTCCCCGTGTGCCCCGCGCGGCGCGGAGACGGTACTGCCGGTCGCCGCGGCCCAGAACGCGCGGGCGGCCTCATACGACTCGCGCGGGCGGTCGACGAAGGCGTAGCACCAACGGATCATGCCGGTCAATATACGATTCCGCGCTCGCGCCACCCACCAGATATCCGGGCCGGCGACGCCACTCCGCCGGAATCACCTCCCTAATCGGGGCAAATAGCTAATACTGGCCGTTAGCGTTTGTTACCGCACCCGTGCCCGAGCCAAGGTCCTGGGCACAACGAGGAGGACCGCCCATGCGCCGCCGTACCTTCGATCTGATCCTCACCGGCGTCGGTGCCGTACTCACGCTCACCCTGCTCGCGGCCGCCATCCTGCTCACCTGGGGGCACACCTTCGCCCACAACCAGATTCGCGACGAGCTCGCGGCCCAGCAGGTGTTCTTCCCGCCCGCCGGCAGCCCCGCGCTCGCCGACCCGCAGATCGGCCCCTACCTCAACCAATACGCCGGCCAGCAGCTGCTCACCGGCGCGCAGGCCAAGGCGTACGCCGACCACTTCATCGCGGTACACCTGAAGGAGGTCGCCGGCGGCCAGACGTACGCCCAGGTCAGCACGGCCGCGCAGGCCGACCCGAGCAACGCCACGCTGAAGGCCCAGGCGCAGACCCTGTTCCAGGGCGAGACGCTGCGCGGCCTGCTGCTCAACGCGTACGCCTTCGACCAGATCGCCACCATCGCCCTGTACGCGGCGATCGCCGCCTACATCGGTGCCGGGCTCATGTTGATCCTGACTATCCTCGGCATCGTCCAGCTGGCTCGCAGGCGGGGTGACGAGGAGATCTTCGGTGCGCAGGGAAGGCGCCCGGCCAGCGCCGAATGACCGGGCCGGCACGTAGGCTTGGCCGGTGCGCGCGTTGATCGTTCGGGGTGGCTGGGTCGGACACCAGCCGGTCGAATGTACCGAGCTGTTCACCGGCTTCTTGCGGGACAACGGTTTCCAGGTGGCCGTGGCGGAGAGCCTCGACGTCTACAGCGATCCGGCGGCGATGACCGGGCTGGACCTGGTCGTGCAGTGCTGGACCGGCGGCGAGTTGACCGGCGCCCAGGAGGACGGGCTGCTGGCGGCGGTACGCGCCGGTACCGGCTTCGCCGGCTGGCACGGCGGTGTGCTGGCCACCTGTGACGCCGCGCGCGGGTACCAGTTCATGGTCGGTGGCCGTTTCCTCTGCCACCCCGGCGACCATGTCGACTACGAGGTCTCCATTGCTGGACAACACTCCATTGTGGATGGTGTTGCCGACTACGCGGTCCACACTGAGCAGTACTTCTGCCATGTGGATCCGACGCTGACCGTGCTGGCGACGACGACCTTCACCGGCGGGCACGGGGCGCCGGAGACCGCCGGGGCGGTGATGCCGGTGGTCTGGTTGCGGCGCTTCGGCTCCGGCCGGGTCTTCGTGTGTACCCTCGGCCACTCCCCCGCTGACCTCGCCGTCCCGCAGACCCGCACCATCGTCGAGCGCGGCCTGCTCTGGGCGGCCCGCTGATCGGGAGGCCCTTCGTCAGCGCTGGGCCGGGACGGTGGCGTGTGGCGGCGGCCCGGCCACTCCGCAGTGTGCGATGGGGCGGCTGTGCTCCGCCGGGCGTACCGGGTTGCGGATGGTGAAGGCGGCCAGTACCCCGCCGAGTACGCACAGGGCGGCACAGATCATCGCCGCGTTGTGGAAGCCGGCGGAGAACTGCTCGGGGTGCAGGTACGCCGCTCCGGTGATGCCGGCTGCCGCGGGCAGTACCGCCACCGCGATCAGTCCGGCCGCGCGGGCCACGTCGTTGTTCACCGCCGACGCGATGCCCGAATGCCGGGACGGCAGCGCCGCCAGCACCGTGGTGGTCAGCGGCGCCACCGTGGTGGCCAGGCCGAGGCCGAGTACCAGGACGGCCGGGAGTACCCGGGTCAGGTACGTGCCGTCCTCCCCCACCCGGGTGAACAGCACCATCCCGCCGGCCACCAGGATCGGGCCGACGCTCATCTGCAGCCGGGGACCGATCCGCCCAGCCAGTGCCCCGGAGCGCGCGGAGAGCAGCAGCATGATCGCGGTCACCGGAAGCAGCGACAGCCCCGCCTCCAGCGCGGTGTACCCGGAGGCCTGCTGCAGCTGGATCGGCAGCAGGAACAGCACGCCACCCAGCGCCGCGTAGACCGCGAAGGTCACCGCGTTGGCGGCGCTGAACTGCTTGGAGCGGAACAGGTTCAGTGGCAGCATCGGGTGCGGCGTACGCCACTCCCAGAGCAGGAAACCCACCAGCAGCGCCACTCCGAGGCACAGCGCGGCGAGTACCCGCGGCGACGCGAAGCCCAGCGACGGGCCCTCGATCAGCCCGTACACCAGACCGATCAGGCCGAGCGTCACCAGGCCGCCGCCGACCATGTCGATCGGGCCGGTCGCGTCCGGGTTCTTGGATTCGGGCACGTGCCGCAGGCTCATCGCGACCACGCCGGCCGCGATCGGCAGGTTGATCCCGAAGATCAACCGCCAGGACAGCGTCTGTACCAGCCAGCCGCCGACGAACGGACCGACGGCGCCGGCCACGCCGCTGATGCCCGACCACGCGCCGATCGCCGCGCCCCGGTCGCTGCGCCGGAAGGAGGCCTGCAGGATGGCCAGGCTGCCCGGGGTGAGCAGGGCCGCGCCGACGCCCTGCAAGGCACGGGCGGCAATCAGGGTACCGGCGTTGGGCGCCACCCCGCAGATCGCGGACGCGGCGGCGAACCAGATCACGCCGGTCACGAACACCCGACGGCGACCGTACTTGTCGCCCAGCGCCCCGGCCACCAGCAGCAGCCCGGTCAGGGTCAGCGAGTACGCGGTCACCACCCACTGCAGGGTGGCCAGGCCGACGTGGAAGTCCCGACCGATCGCGGGCAGTGCGATGCCGACGACGGTGGAGTCGATGGAGGCGATGGCCGAGCCCAGAATCGTGGCGGTCAGTACCCACCGGCCGGCCGCGCTGGCATAGGAGAGCCCTACCGCCGCACCCGGCTCCGGCTCACTCGTCACGCCGCGAGCCTACCGCCGCCCGCCGGCCCGGCCGGAGCCACGGCTGGGCGCCGGCCGGTACAGCTGAATCGGTTTGGGTTACATCCCGTGCTCGGAGAGCCAGGCGAGGCAGGTGTCGGCCACCCGGCGCCAGCCGCTGTCGATGGTGAGCGAGTGGCCGCGATCCGGGAACTGGATCAGGTCGGTCTCGGCGATCGAGTCGCTGTACTGCTTAAGCGTCGCCCGGGTGATCACCTCGGGTACCGTGTGGTCCTTCCCGCCGGTGACCAGCAGCAACGGGCCGCGGCTGGCGTTGTCCGTGTTCACCTTCGCCGGCGAGTGCAGGGAGAAGTTCGCGGCCGCGGCCTGGAACAATGGCCGCCCAGGAGCCGGGATTGTCCACTTCTCGAACAGCGCGTCGGACTCCTCCGCGCTGACCGCATTGCCGAAGCTGAACCGGAACTCACTGGCGGTCAAGGACACCGCGTGGTGGATGTTGGCCGGGTTCTTGAAGACCGGCAGGGTTGCCCGCAGCGCCGACAGCGGCAGCGGCAGTACCCCCTTGATCTGCGCGGCGTCGATGGCGATCGCGGCGATGCCGTAATCCATGCCGAGCAGCTTCTCGGCGATCATGCCGCCGAACGAGTGGCCGACGATGATCGGCTGGCGGGGCAGGCTCTCGATGATCTTCGCGTAGTGCTGGGTGACCTCGTCGATGCCCTGGTCGGCGATCGGGTCAGGGTTGGCTCGGGCCTGCTCGACGGTGTCGGCCACGCCCGGCCAGCCGGGCGCGATCGGCTGATAACCGTGGTCGGCGAAGACCGCCTCCCAGGGCTGCCAGGACGTCTGGTGCAGCCACAGGCCAGGGATGAACAGGACCGGAGTAGCGGTATCGCTCATGGTGTGAGCCCATCTGAGAGATGTTCGGTACCACCATCATGTCTCGCCCGACAGGCCCGCGCTTCGGTAACCCGACTGCGCCCGGTCCGCTGTTCTTTGTTCCGCTACTCCTCGTCGAGGAGGGCGCGCAGCGCGGCCTCGTCCTGCGGGGTGAGCTTGTCGACAAACCGGCGCAGCAGCGCCACCCGGTCGTCGGCGCTCTCCAGTACCGCGTGCAGCCGCTCCGCACCGTACTCCGCCGGCTGCTGTACCGGCTCGTACGCCCGGTGCGCACCGAGCCGGCTACGGCGCAGAATCCCCTTGTCGCACATCCTGGTCAATACCGTGTGGATGGTGTTGTAGGCCAGCTCCGGCCCGACAGCGGCGTGCAGCGCGCTGGGCGACAACGGTTTCCCGGCACGCCAGAGCGCCTGCAGGAGGGCCGACTCCAGCTCACCCGAGCCGCGCCGACCGCCGTCTTCCCGTACCACGAGCGCCTCCCCGGTCTCCTCTGCGACGATACCCGGCGCGGCGTTACCAGTGCAGCAGGCTCAGCAGTGCAGCAGGCCGGCGCGTACCTTGCCGGCGATCACGTGGCCGGCCGCGTCGCGTACCCGGGCGGCGAATGCCGGGTCTTCCTGTGCCGCCGCGATCAGCGCGCTGGACATCGGGCCGGCGTCGCTCGGCCGGACAGTCAGCACCACGTCGCCGCCGGCGGTGACGAACCGGACCGCCCGGTCGCCGATCGCGACCGCCTTTACCGCGACCGCCGCGCCGAGGTCGTCGGAGATCACCACGCCGGTGAAGCCGAGCTGCTGGCGCAGCAGGCCGGTGATGATCGGGCTGGAGAACGCGGCGATGTTCTGGCTGTCCAGCTTGGGGTACTTGGCCGAGGAGACCATGACCGCGCCGGTACCCGCCTGGATACCGGCGCTGAACGGCTTGAGGTACGGGTCCTGCGCGGTGGTCGTGTTGTCGACGGCGGCCGTGGAGGTGTCGGTGTTCGAGCGCACCCGACCCAGCCCCGGAAAGTGCTTGAGCGTGGTGACCACGCCGGCGCTCTGCGCCGCGGCGACCACGGTCGCGATGTCGGCCGCCACGGCCACGGGATCGCTGCCGAACTGCCGGTCGAGCTGGCCGATCGGCGGGTTCGAGCCGGCGGTACCGGCGGGCACGGTGTCCGCCACCGGTGCCAGGTCCATGGTGATGCCGGCCGCCGCCAGCCGCTTGGCCGCGTCGACGGTACGGTCGTGCAGCTGCTGGCTGCTCCAGGTGCCCTGCACCAGCGCGGTCGGGATGGTCGGGAAGTCCGGCCCGGACAGCGTCTGCACCTCACCGCCCTCCTGGTCGAGGGCGATCTGCAGGGGTACCCCCGGATCGGTGGCCGCCGCCTGGCGCAGCTTCTGTACCGCGGCGAGCAGGGTGGCCGAAGATGCCTTGCTACGCCCGGCGAGGAACACCCCACCCAGGTGGTACTGGGCCACTGCGCCGGCCAGGGCGGCCGGATCGGCGATCGGCGTACCGATCATCAGCAGCTGCCCGACCTGGTGCGGCACGTCGAGTTTGGCGAGGGTGGCGGTGGCGCAGTCGGCGGAGGCACTGGGCGACGGGGAGCCGCTGGCCGAAGGCGTGGTGGCTCCGGTACCCACGGTGGCGGTCTGGTGCTGGGTGTGCAGCCGGTACCCGGCGATCACGAGAACCGACGCGCCCAGTGCCAGCGCGACGGCACCGAGCAGCACGAGGGTACGACCACCGGGCCGGCGGCGTCGGGGCTGCCGGGGCGGGTACGCGGAGCGGGTCATCGGGCTGCCCCTCTGCTCGTGCGCCAGTATCGTGGGGCACCCGCGCTCGGGCGGCTCGCGCCGGGCCTGTCCGGCGGAGCATCTCACACCATGCTGGGGCCGGACCGCACCGTGCCGGCCGCCGCTCGCGCCGGCACGCCGGCCCGGCGCGCGCTATCGCCGGACGGCTGGCATTCTGGCAGCGCGGGACGCGGATGCCCGGAGACATGTACCAGGAATGAGGAGCAATGGTGACCGAGAGCGGACATTCGTCGCTGACCACCGACGGGCAGACTGTCACCGTCTGGCTCACCGGCGAACTGGACCTGGCCACTGTCGAGGAGCTGCGGGAGGTCTTCGACCAGGCGTTCGCGGTCGAGGACGTGAAGGAGATCCTGGTGGACCTGACCGACGTGGAGTTCGTCGACTCGACGGCGCTCGGCGCGCTGGTCGCCGCACACCGGCGCGCCGGCCGGGAATCGGTCGGCTACCTGGTCGTCAACGTGCAGCCCCGGGTGGAGCGGCTGCTGGCCATCACCGGCACACTCACCCTGCTCACCGGCGCCGCCAGCTGATCCGCACACCTGTATACCCAGCCCGGCGGCCGGGTCGCGGATGCGGCCCGGTCGTCGCGGCATAGGCTCAGCGCCATGGCGAGGTACTTCGACGTCCACCCGGACAATCCACAGCCGCGCATCATCGCCCAGGTGGTCGAGATCGTGCGCGGCGGCGGGCTGATCGCCTACCCGACCGACTCCTGCTACGCGTTCGGCTGCCAACTGGGCGACAAGGACGGGATGGACCGGATCCGGCAGGTACGCAACCTGGATGACAAGCACCATTTCACCCTGGTATGCCGCGACTTCGCCCAGTTAGGGCAGTTCGTACTCGTGAGCAACTCGGCGTACCGGCAGGTCAAGGCGGCCACCCCGGGCAGCTACACGTTCATCCTGCCGGCCACCCGGGAGGTGCCCCGGCGGCTGCTGCACCCGCGCAAGCGCACGGTGGGGGTACGCATCCCCGACCACCCGGTCGCCCAGGCACTGCTGACCGAGCTCGGTGAGCCGCTGCTCTCCAGTACCCTGCTGCTGCCCGGCGAGCCGGAGCCGATGACGCAGGGCTGGGAGATCAAGGAGCGGCTGGACAACGTGCTCGACGCGGTACTCGACGCGGGCGAGTGCGGTACCGAGCCGACCACCGTGGTCGACCTGTCCGGCGACGAACCGGAGATCCTGCGCCGGGGCGCCGGCGACCCCGCCCGTTTCGAGTAGTAGCCCGCTCGGAGTCAGTCCCGCTCCGAGTCAGTCAGTCCCGCTCCGAATAGTCCCGTTTCGAGTAGTCGGGAGACTGCCATGATCGAGGTACCGATCGACACCGACATGATCCGGCTCGGTCCGCTGCTGAAGTTGGTCGGCGCCACGGAGTCCGGCGGCGACTCGAAGCAGGCCATCGCCAACGGCGAGGTACTGGTCAACGGCGAGGTCGAGCTGCGCCGGGGCCGGCAACTGTTCCCCGGCGACGAGGTAGCCGTTGCCGGACAAGAGTTCCGAGTGGCCTGATCGCGATCAGGCGGCCGGGGCCTCGGCGAGCACGTCGAGGATCTGCTGGCCGTACTTGGCCAGCTTGTTCTCGCCCACGCCGCTCACGGTGCCCAGTGCCGCCAGGGTGGTCGGGCGTTCGGTCGCGATCTGGCGCAGGGTGGCGTCGTGGAAGACCACATACGCCGGTACTCCCTGCTCCTTCGCGGTCGCGCCCCGCCAGGCGCGTAGCTGCTCGAAGACCGGGGTCGCCGTGGCCGGCAGGTCGGCCGCGGGCGCGACCCGGGCCTTCGGCGCGCGGCCGGTACCGATCGGGCGCTCCGGCTCGCGGCGCATCATCACCTGGCGCTGCCGGCCGAGTACCGACGCGCTCGCCTCGGTGAGCACCAGCGTGCCGTAGTCGCCCTCGACCGCGAGCAGCCCCTGGGCCAGAAGTTGGCGTACCACCGCCCGCCACTCGGCCTCGCGCAGCTCGGTCCCGATGCCGTAGACGCTCAGCTCGTGGTGGCTGTACTGGGTAACTTTCTCGGTCTTCTTACCGAGCAGGATGTCGATCGACTGGCCGGCGCCGAACTTCTGGTTGCGCTCACGCTGCAGGCGCAGCACGGTGGAGAGCAGCTTCTGCGCCGCGATCGTGCCGTCCCACGACTGCGGCGGGGCCAGGCAGGTGTCGCAGTTGCCGCAGGCGGCGCTCTCCTCGCCGAAGTGCGCCAGCAGCCGGGTGCGCCGGCACTCGACCGTCTCGCAGAGTGCCAGCATCGCGTCCAGGTGAGCGCCGAGCATCCGCCGGTGCGCGGCGCTGCCCTCCGAGGTCTCGATCATTTTTCGTTGCTGCACAACGTCTTGCAGACCGTAGGCGAGCCACGCGGTGGAGGGCAGCCCGTCCCGGCCGGCACGCCCGGTCTCCTGGTAGTAGCCCTCGATCGACTTGGGCAGGTCGAGGTGGGCGACGAAGCGTACGTCCGGCTTGTCGATGCCCATCCCGAAGGCGATGGTGGCGACCATCACCACGCCGTCCTCGCGCAGGAACCGGCGCTGGTTGACCGCGCGCGTCGCCGAGTCGAGTCCGGCATGGTAGGGCAGTGCCGGGATGCCTTGCTGCACCAGGAACTCAGCGGTCTTGTCGACCGAGTTGCGGGACAGGCAGTAGACGATGCCGGCGTCGCCGGCGTGCTCGGTGCGCAGCAGGTCGAGCAGCTGCCGGCGCGGCTCGTTCTTCGGCACGATCCGGTAGGAGATGTTGGGCCGGTCGAAGCTGGCCACGAAGTGCCGGGCGCCGCCGAGGTTGAGCCGTTGGGCGATCTCGGCGTGTACCGCGGGCGTGGCGGTGGCGGTGAGCGCGATCCGGGGTACCGCCGGCCACCGCTCGTGCAGCATCGACAGCTCGAGGTAGTCGGGGCGGAAGTCGTGCCCCCACTGGGATACGCAGTGCGCCTCGTCGATGGCGAAAAGCGCGATCTTCCCCCGGTCCAGCAGCCGCTGGGTACCGGCGACGCCCAGCCCTTCGGGGGCGAGGTAGAGCAGGTCCAGTTCGCCGCCGAGGAACGCCTCCTCCACCCGGCGCCGGGCGGACAGATCCTGGCTGGAGTTGAGGAAGCCGGCGCGTACCCCCAGCGCGGTGAGCGCGTCCACCTGGTCCTGCATGAGCGCGATGAGCGGCGAGATGACCACGCCCACCCCGTCGCGTACGAGTGCGGGGATCTGGTAGCACAGCGACTTGCCACCGCCGGTCGGCATCAGTACCAGCGCGTCGCCGCCGCCGACCAGGTGCTCGATGATCTCCTGCTGGTCGCCCCGGAACGCGTCGTAGCCGAACACCCGGCGCAGCACCGGCAGCGCGGCACTCGGCGAGAGAGCGGGCTCAGCGGTAGGCACCCCGCGAGTCTACGGACCCCGGCCGACAATCACCCGGTGGCCGCCGTCTCCGGCCGGCGGGTCTACCGGGCGCGGTCGGGTTGCTGGCGCCTCGGCCGGCGATCCGTTGGCTGCTCGGGGGCTGGGCCGACCGGCCCCAGCTCCGGGATGGGCACGGTGACCGGCTGCTTCGCGGTGGTGGTCAACAGCTGGCCGAAGTGGCGCAGCTGCACGCTCTCATGGTCATCGCCGTCGCGCAGCGAGTAGGTGACCTCCCGGTCGCGTACCTCCACCCGCAGCCGCATTCCGTGCCACAACAGGGAGAAGTCCAGCCGGTCGATGCGGCTCGGCAGGCGTGGCGCGAAGGACAGCTCACCGCCGTGGTCACGCATGCCGCCGAGGCCGGCGACCAGTACCAGCCAGGCCCCGGCGAGCGAGGCCACGTGTACCCCGTCCCGGGTGTTGTGGTTGAGGTCGCGCAGGTCCATCAGCGCCGCCTCGCCGAGGTAGTCGTGGGCGAGTTCGAGGTGGCCGAGCTCGGCTGCCAGGATCGCCTGGGTAACGGCGGACAGGGACGAGTCGCGGACGGTACGCGCCTCGTAGTAGGCGAAGTTGCGGAACTTCTCGACCGGGGTGAACGCGTCGCCCCGCCAGTGCATGGCGAGTACCAGGTCCGCCTGCTTGACGACCTGCTTGCGGTACAGGTCGAAGTAGGGGTAGTTGAGCAGCAGCGGGTACGCCTCGGCGTCAGTGGCCGCGAAGTCCCACTCCTGCAGCCGGGTGAAGCCCTCGGACTGTTGGTGTACACCGAGTTCCGTGTCGACCGGAATGCACATCGCGGCGGCGGCGTCCCGCCAGTCGGCTGCCTCCTCGTCGCCGATGCCGAGCCGGTGCGGCCACATCGGGGTGCCGGGTCACCGCGTCGGCCGCGCCCCGCAGGTTCCGCTGCGCCATCAGGTTCGTGTAGATGTTGTCGCGTACCACGGCGGTGTACTCGTCCGGTCCGGTCACGCCGTCGATGTGGAACCGGCCGTGCCGGTCGTGGTGGCCGACCGAGCGCCACAGCCGGGCCGTCTCGACGAGTAGCTCCACGCCGATGTCCCGATCGAAGTCCCGGTCGCCGGTGGCGTTGACGTAGCGCTGGGTCGCGTCGGCGATGTCCGCGCCGATGTGGAACGCAGCCGTCCCGGCCGGCCAGTAGGCCGAGCACTCCTCGCCGTGGATGGTGCGCCACGGGAAGGCCGCGCCACGCAGGCCGAGGGTGTGCGCGCGGTCCCGGGCCAGGTCGAGAGTGGAGTGCCGCCAGGTGAGTTCCTGCCGGACCGAGTCCGGCTGGGTGTAGGTGAGTACCGGCAGTACGAACATCTCGGTGTCCCAGAACGAATGACCGTCGTACCCCGGTCCGGTCAGGCCCTTCGCGGCGATCGGCCGCCGCTCGGCGCGGGCACCCGCCTGCAGGACCTGGAAGAGCCCGAACCGAACAGCCTGCTGTACCTCCTGGTCGCCCTCGATCCGCACGTCTGCCGCATCCCAGAAGGCGTCCAGGTACTCCCGCTGCTCCTGGGCGAGCCCGTCGAAGCCGACGTACCGCGCGGCGGTCATCGCGGCCACCACCTGGTCCCGCAGCGCCGGCAGCGAGCGCTGGGCCGACCAGCCGTAGGCGAAGAACTTCACCACCGTCAGCTTCTCGCCGGGATGCAGCAGGCAGGCGATGGTGGTCCGGGCCCAGTCCTCGACCGCCTCCGTGCTGGTCTCGACCCGCTCGGCCCCGGTGACCAGGTGCTCCATCGACGCCGCCATCCGCAGGCCACTGGCCCGGGTGCGGTGTACCAGCAGCCCGCGCGAGCCGTTGGCCATGTGCTCCTCGGCAACCAGCGGCGAATTCAGCACCGCGGCGACCCGTGGATCGGACTTGGTCACCGGCAGCTGTTCGTTGGCGACCAGCGAGGACTGCACGATCAGCCGGATCGGCTTGCCGTCGGTCGCCTCGACCTCGTACCGGATCGCCGCGATCGCGCGCTGGGTGAACGAGACCAGTCGGGTGCTGTGTACCCGCACCGCCCGCCCGGCCGGCGACGCCCACTCCATGGTCCGCTCCAAGGTACCGGCGCGCATGTCGAGTACCCGCTCGTGTGACCGCAGCTCGCCGTAGCGCACGTCCAGTGGCTCGTCGTCGACGAGTAGCCGGATCGGCTTGCCGTTGGTGACGTTGACGATCGTCTGCCCCGACTCCGGGAAGCCGTACCCAGCCTCGGCGTACGGCAGCGGGCGCAGCTCGTAGAACGAGTTCAGATAGGTACCGGGCAGCCCGTGCGGTTCCCCTTCGTCAAGGTTGCCGCGCAGCCCGAGGTGCCCGTTGGCGAGCGCGAACACCGACTCCGACTGGGCCAGCAGGTCGAGGTTGAGCGAGGTCTCCCGGATGTGCCACGGCTCGACCGGATATTCAGGCTCGGGAATCACGGCTGCTCCACTCGGCTTGTCGCTGGCTCGCTCGCATGTGGCCGGCCGGCTCGGGGGTCACGGCTGGGTCAGTAGTTCGGAGAGGTCGGAGACCACGATGTCGGCGCCGTGGGCGCGCAGGTCGTCGGCGTGGTGTACGCGGTCGACGCCGACCACGAAGCCGAACCCGCCGGCTCGCCCGGCCTCCACCCCGGCCAGCGCATCCTCGAAGACCACCGCATTCGCGGGGGGTACCCCCAGTTGCCGCGCGCCGGCCAGGAAGGAGTCCGGTGCCGGCTTGCCACGCAGACCCTCCCTGGCGGCCACGACACCGTCGACCACCGCCTCGAACAGGTCGGCGATTCCGGTGGTACGCAGCACATCCTGGGTGTTGGCACTGGCCGAGACGACGGCCCGGGCCAGCCCGGCCGCCTGCGCGGCGCGGACATAGGCGATCGATCCGTCGTACACCTCGACACCGTCTCTACGGATGCGGCGCAGCAGGTTCTCGTTCTTCCGGTTGCCGAGCCCGTTGACAGTCGGCGCGTCCGGCGGATCATCCGGCTTGCCCTCGGGCAGCTCGATGCCCCGGGACGCCAGGAAGGTACGCACCCCGTCGGCGCGCGGCCGGCCGTCGACATAGGAGTTGTAGTCGGCGCCCGGATCGAACGGGCGGAACGCCTCGCCGGTACGCGTGGCACGCTCCCGCAGGAAGGCGTCGAACGTCTCGGTCCAGGCCGCGTTGTGCACCTTGGCGGTCTGGGTGAGTACGCCATCCAGGTCGAACAGGCAGGCCGTCACGTGATCGGGTAGCCCCAGCACCAACCCAACTTAGCCCGGGTGGGTGAATCGCGCCTGTCGCTCGGCCGAACACGGGCTCGGCGCTTTGCGGACGGGTACTCAGCCGGTCTGGCGGCTGAACTCCCAGTCGTGGCCGAAGGGGTCGCGCACCCTGCCGGTACGCCAGCCGTACTCCTCGTGGACCGCGGCCACCTCAGTGGCGCCGGCGGCGGTCGCACGGGCGTACCACGAATCCGGATCGTCCACTGTCACGATCATCCGTACCGGCGCCGCCCCACCCTGTTCGGGACTGTTACCCGGATCCTGCTGGATCCAGAACCGTGCCTCCGCAACGGCGAACTGCGCGACCTCCACGGTCTCCCCGTCGCCGTCGAGCCGGTACAGCAGGACAGCGCCCAGCGCGCGGTCGTAGAAGTCAACCGCCGCAGCACCATCCGGTACCGCCAACCACGGTGCGATTCCAGTCCCCACTGCCTGTACCGCCCATCCATCGGCTAGCTGCCGAACCGGACTATAACCGCCAGGCTGCCGGTAACGGGCGACACCGCTTGTCCACCACCGACATTTCCCACTGGCCGAGCGTCGGCAACCGGCTGGTCCTGGCCTATGGGCTGCCGGGCGAATCGCACGGCATACCGATTCCGAGACGCACCTGGGCCTCTTGCCCCTGCGACCGGACGATCAGTGGCCCGCACCCGGGCTGTGCGACCCAGGTTCCGCCGGCAAAGACCAACCAGACGGAGCTGGACGGTGCTGGACAGGTCGGTACGTGAACCGCCGCACCGCGCGGGCCCGGATTGCCCCAGTCGATGCGAGTCCGGTCGCCAGCGCCCGGCAGCCCCGGTACCCATCGAGGGTCGGTAAGCGCGACGGCGCGGGCACCGGCGGACCGACGAATCGCCCGGGCCTGTCGAACGCGGCGCAAACCAGCCAACGTTGTGAGCGATTTCCTTTCCGCACAACAGGAACCCGACTGATCGGGGGTTGTCCCCGCGAGCGGCGATCCCTAGGCTGGCCCATCCCGGGTTGAGGAACCCGGCTTGGCTGGAGGCGGAAGATGCGTCGGGGCGGCATGTTTCTCGCGACGACAACGGCGATGGCACTGGCGCTGGCCGCGCTCGCCGGGTGTGGCGGGAAGCCGCCGGGCGTGGACGGCGACCTGACCAACCACTGGCCGGCCTTTGCCGCACCGACGCTGGACACGCCGGTCGCCGGTCAGTGCCACGACGAAGCGCACACCTTCGAATGGCCGGGACCGTACGACTCGGTACCCTGCACGCAGAGCCACCGCATCGAGACCATCGCCGTGGATACCTTCCCGGACAGCCTGGCCGGCAAGCCGGCGCATCCGGCGGAGGGCAGCGCCGACCTCGTGCCGCTCTACCAGAGCTGCAGTTCGAAGGCGGCTACCTTCCTCGGCGGCGAGTGGCAGACCGGGTACGTCTCGGTACAACTGGCCGTACCGACGGACAACGCGTGGAAGGCCGGCGCACGGTGGTACGCCTGCGACGTGCTGGCGGTCAGCCGGGATATCGACGCTACCTACGTCGAGAGCACCGGTACTGCCAAGGGTGGCCTCAGTGGTTCCGCTCCACTCGCCCGCACCTGTGAGATCGTGACCGACGCGGCCGACCACAGCGGCATTACCGGCGCTACCGCGATCGACTGCGCGCAGCCACACAATGCCGAGTTCGCCGGCCTTTACACGCTCTCGGACAGCAGGTATCCGGCAGACGACGACACGCGCGTCCGTGAATCGAACAGCGGCTGCGAGAAGATCTTCGGGGCATTCGTTGGTATCCCGTACGGGACGTCCGACTATCTCGGCTTCTACGAGTTCGAGATCACCAAGGACGAGTGGGATCTGGGCATTCGTACCGAGACGTGTTTCATGGTCGGATACGACAAGAACGAAGGCGTCACCGACCGGTTCACCGGGAGCGTGCACGGCCTGCGCGGAGGCAAGCCAACCGGCTGGACCGAGTGAGCTGAGGCCAGACCCGGAAGCAACAGACCGTGTCTCTCACACTTGAATTTCGGGTGTGCCTTCGCCTGCGGGCACGAGTGTGTCCGGCGCGGGCTCACTGTCCACAGCGGTTTCCGCGGCCGGGGGCCGGGATCGCTTGCGGAGCAGCAGCGCGGTGATGCCCGCCAGCAGCCCCCAGAACGCCGATCCGATGCCGGCGACAGACAGGCCGGCCGCGGTGACCACGAACGTGATGACGGCCGCCTCCCGGTCGTCGGGTTCGCTGACCGCGCTGGCCAGCGCTGCCCCGAGGGCGGGGATCAAGGCGAGGCCGGCCACCGCGATGACGAGGACCGGCGGCGAGAGGAGTACCAGCGCGGCGGCCAGCCCGGTACCCAGGCCCAGCACGAGTTGCCCGGCACCGAGCCCGATCGTGGCGATCCAGCGCCGGTCGGGGTCGGGGTGGGCGTCGGGTCCGGCGGTCAGCGCGGCTGTGATGGCGGCCAGGTTGACCGCGTGCCCGCCGAACGGGGCGGTGGCGGCGCTGACCAGTCCCGTCGTCAGCAGCACGCCGCGCAGGGGTGGCCGGTAGCCGAAGGTGGCGAGTACGGCCGCGCCGGGTACGTTCTGGCCGGCCATGGTGACCAGGAACAGCGGCAGGGCCAACCCGACCAGTGCGGGCACGGTGAACGCCGGCGGGGTGAAGGCCACCACCGGCCGCAGCGAGTCGACCGACAGTCCGTGCCCGGCCCCGCTCACCGCGATGGCGACCACGGCAGTGGCGAGCGCGCCGGGCACGGCCCAGCGCCGGGCGAAGCGCATCAGCAGGGCCCAGGTGAGCGTGACCGGTACGGCCAGGTGAGGTACCTCGATGAGTGCCCGTACCGGTGCGGTACACAGCGGGACCAGTACCCCGGCCAGCATGGCTCCCGCGATCGGCCGCGGGATCGCGGCGACCAGCCGGGCAAGCCACGGCACCGCGCCGGCCAGGACGGTGAGCGCCGCGCAGGCCAGGAAGGCACCGACCGCGACCGCGAACCCGCCGGCGACCCGGCCCGTCGCGACGAGCAGCGCGGCACCGGGTGTCGACCACGCGATGGCGATGGGCATCCGGTATCGCAGGGCGAGAAGGATCGCCGCGAGCGCGATGCCCAGGCACAGGGCGAGCAGCCCGGACGTGGCCTGTCGCTGGTCGGCGCCGACCGCGCGTAGCCCGGCGAGCACGATGGTGAACGCGCTCGCGTAGCCGACCATCGCGCTGACGAGGCCGGCCAGCACCGCCTGGAGATCGCGCATACCGGCTCCTCCCGCGTACCGCTCCGCCTAGCGTTCCGTTTTCGGAACGATGCGGGGATGATAGGCGGATGCCAGGCAGAGGGACAACCCGGTTCGATCCGGCGGTGGGGCGGCGGCTGCGCGAGCTGCGGCAGGCACGCGGGCTCTCCCTGTCCGGGCTGGCCCGTGCGGCCGCCGTCGGCAAAGCCACCCTCTCCGAACTCGAACGCGGTACCCGCAACCCGACGCTGGAGACCATGTACGCCATCGCGGCCGCGCTGTCCGTGCCGCTGAGCGCGTTGACCCTGGACGCCGGGGCGCCGGCGAATACGGCCACGCCGGTACGGGGCGCGGCGGTCGTCTCGACGCTGCTGGAGGTCTTCCACGAGCCGGCCGCGACCTACGAGTACCTACGGATCAGCGTTCTGCCCGGCGCGGAACAGCGGTCGCCGGCCCATCCGCCGGGCGTGACCGAGTACCTCACCGTCTTCACCGGACAGTTGGTCGCCGGACCGGTCGACGCCCCGCTGACCGGCGGTACCGGCAGCTATCTCACCTGGCGCGCCGACGTGCCGCACCTGTACCGCGCCGTCGGCCCGGACGAAGTCGAAGCGGCACTGCTGATCCGGACGCCGGTCTCACCGACCTGATCAGCTCGGTGGATTGCCAGGGAGCCCTACCGGGGTACGCAATCTATTCGTGATGTTCTATATTGCTGGCGGCCACTCCGCATTCGGCTTCGCGGCCCGCCCCGTTCACCGGCGACCGCCAGCGTGTGGCAATGAACAAGCTGACCCGCCGCACCTTTGTACTCGGTGGCCTGGTTACCGCCGGAGTCGTCGCCACTCCCCTGGCCCGGGCGCTGGCCGCCACCCCGTACCCCTTCCAACTCGGTGTCGCCTCGGGCGAACCGGCCCCCGACAGCGTGGTCCTGTGGACCCGGCTGGCACCCACGCCACTCAACGCCGACGGCCACGGTGGCATGGCCAACGCCGATGTGGCCGTCGACTGGCAGGTCTCCACCACCAGTACCTTCGGCACGCTGGTCGCCTCCGGTACCGTCACCGCCCGGTACGCCGACGCGCACTCGGTACACGTGGTCGCCGGTGGGCTGCAGGCCGACTACGACTACTACTACCGTTTCCGCGCACAGGGCCAGATCTCCGCTGTCGGGCACACCCGCACCGCCCCGGCGCTGGGTACCTTCGGCCGTGACCTCACCATGGCATTCGCCTCCTGTGCGCAGTACGAGGCCGGGTACTACACGGCGTACCGGCGGATGGCCGAGGAGAACCCGGGGCTGATCCTGCACCTCGGCGACTACATCTACGAGGACGCGGCGACCGCCGGCTCGGTACGCGAGCACGCCGGTGCCGAACTCGTCTCGCTCGCCGACTACCGGCGCCGGTACGCCCAGTACAAGTCCGATCCCGACCTGCAGGCCGCGCACGCGGCAGCGCCCTGGCTCGTGGTACCGGACGACCACGAGGTGGAGAACAACTACGCCAACATGGTGCGCGCGGACAACAGCCCGGTACTGACGGCCGCCCAGTGGACGGCCCGGCGAACCGCCGCGTACCAGGCGTACTACGAGAACATGCCGCTGCGGCCGAGCGCCGCGCCGGTCGGCAACAGCATCCCGCTCTACCGCGCGGTCCGGTGGGGCAAGCTGGCCACCTTCTTCATGCTCGACACCCGCCAGTTCCGCGACGACCAGGCCTGCGGCGACGGCTGGAAGGTTTGCGGCGACGCGGATCTGGCCACCCGGACGCTGACCGGCGCGGCGCAGGAGACCTGGCTGCTGAACGGGCTCAACCAGCACTACGCCACCTGGGACATCCTCGGTCAGCAGATCTTCTTCGCCCGGCAGTTCGACGCCACCGGCGCGGCCAACATGGATGCCTGGGACGGCTACCGCGCGTCCCGCTCGCGGATCCAGCAGGGTTGGCTGGACCGGGGTACCCGCAACCCGCTGGTGCTCTCCGGTGACGTACACCAGTCGTGGGCCAACAACCTCAAAGCCGACTACGCGACTACCAGCTCGCCGGTGATCGGTACCGAGTTGGTGTGCACCTCGATCTCCTCCGGCGGCAGCGGTACGGCGAGCACCACGATCCCCAACGTGGCCACCAATCCGCACCTGAAGTTCTTCTCCGACCGGCGTGGCTACGTGCGTACCACCATCAGCCCCACGCAGGTGCGGGCGGACTTCCGCGCGGTCGCAACGGTGACCGAGCACGGCGCGCCGGCCACCACGCCCGGCTCGTTCGTCATCCTCGACGGCCAGCCCGGCCTGCAAGCTCTCTGACCCGCGTCCAAGCCTTCTGACACAAGGGAATTCGATGCCAACCCTGACCTCGATACTGCTCGCTTCGGTCCTCGCGGTCCCCAACATCGCGGCGCCACAACTGGCAGCGCCGGCACTGGTGAGTGGGGTGACCTATGCGGCGGCCAACAGTGTGGCCACCGGCGACCAGGACCACGCCGCCATCGCCAGTAACCGCAACGGTTTCGTCGCCGTCGTCTGGGAGGACGACCGGGACACCACGGCACCCGAGGACGACGCCCACAGCGAGGTCTACCTTCGCCTGTGGCACAACGGAACCGCCGTCTACGAAGAGAAGCTGTCGGCCGGTGGCACCGCCGGTACCAACTGGAAGCACGTCGAGCCGGACGTGGGCCTGGACGACAAGGGCAACGCCGTCGTCGTGTGGGCGGAGGACGCCGACGGCAACGGGTACTTCAACATCTCCTACCGCGTCGTCGGGGCGACCGGTACCGTCACCGCCTCCGGTCGGGCCAACGCGAGCACTGCGGGGCAACAGATCTGGCCGCATGTGGCGGTCGATCCGGACGGCGAGCCGACCAGTACCACTGCGGTCGGCTTCACCGTCGTCTGGGAGGACATCCAGTCGGGCAGCCCCACGGTGATCCGGGCGGCCGGGTACACCGGCGTGACCACCAAGGCGTACGAGGTGGTCGCGAGCCAAACCACTGGCGCACACCACAACCCGGACGTGGCGGTGTCCGCGTCGGGCGAGGCGACCGTCGTCTGGGACGAGGACGCCGACGCGAACGGTTACTACAACATCGACGTGGTACGGCTCGCCCGGGCCAACGGGGCGGTAACCCTGACCCGGCGCGCCGCCAACCTCAACGGCGGCGGGCAGCAGCGCCACGCCTCGATCGCCGAGGACTTCACCGGCGACTTCGTGGTGGCCTGGGAGTCCGATCACACGGGTACCAACGGGGTGTGGGCGCGCTCGTTCACCGCAACCGGGGTACCGCGCCACGACGACGTGCAGATCTCCACCGGTACCGGTGCCTCCGCTCCCCAGGTGGGCATCGACGACCAGGCCAATGTCGTGGTCGCGTGGACGGTACAGGCGACCGATCTGGATGTCTGGATCGGCGGACGCAACCCGGACGGTACGACCACCGGCCGGCTGCCGGCCCAGGTGTTCAGCCAGACCGCGGCCGGCCGGCAGGAGCAGATCGCGGTGACCTCGTCGGCCTGGGGCGAGTTGACCGCCGCCTACACCGACGACAACGACGGCAACCAGTTCGACCAGGTGATCCTCGGCCTCGGCGCCCTCAACTCGAACTGGTAACCGGTCGCGGGTCGGGGCGGGCGTGCCGTCCCGACCCGCGAGTGGCTCAGGGCAGGCGTACCAGCGACTGGTGGTCGTCGATCGGCAGGTCGCCGTCGGTGATCGCGATGATCTCCAGCGTCTCCAGTTCGGCGTTGCCGGACAGTACCGTGCCGAACGCCACGTCGGCGGCGTCCCGGCCGGTAGCTATGCGTACCAGCGACTGGCGCGGCGCCAACCGGGTCGCGTCCCAGACGTACCACTGGTCGTCCAGCAGCGTCTCGGCGACCAGGTGGAAGTCCATCGGATCCAGGCCGGGCGCGTACACGGACGCGACCCGGGCCGGTACCCCCATCGCCCGGCACAGCATCGCCATCAGGTGTGCGTAGTCGCGGCACACACCCGCCCGGGACAGCAGGGTGTCCACCGCGTCGGTGTTGGCGTCGCTGCTGCCGGGCGAGTAGGTGAGGCTCTCGGCCACGTAGTCGTAGATCGCGCGTACCCGCTCGAGCGGCAGGTCGTACCGGCCGAAGAGGCCAAAGGCGAAGCCGGCCACCCGATCCGCCGGACAGTACCGGCTGGGCCGCAGCGCGACCGCCGCCTCCACCCAGTCCACCGCTCCGACCGGCACGCTGGCGGCCAGCGGCGGCTCGCCCTGGTAGGTCAGCGTCAGTCGACCGACTTCGCCGCGTACCAGCCACTGGCCGCCATGGGCCTGGTCAGCCTGTACCTGTGCACCGTTGTTGCGCAGGTCGAAGTGGCCCGATCCGCCGGCCACAGCGACCTGGAGCAGCAGCGAGACCGGCTCGACCACCTCGTACTCCAACTGGGCCCGGACCTGGGTCATGGGGTGTCCCTGTGCATGCTGTCGCCTTCTGCTAGCCGGTGAGTCCCGCCATTGCACCATCGCCGCCGGTCGATCGGGGTTTCCGGCCGGAATCGGATCGGGGTCGGTCCGATTGCCCGGTTCACTCACGTGAGGGCAGGTCGTGTCGGCGGCGAGCGGCGCCGGGGTGGTCTGAACGGTACCCGACAGCGGGGAAAGCGCCGGGCTGGCGCAGGATGGGCGGATGGACCCTCTGCTGGAGACCGGCGACGCGCTCGCCCCGCTCCGCGCGGTGTACCGGGCCGCCGACGGCTACCTGGCCGCCCTCGACGAGCTGCCGGTGGTCGACCCGGCAAACCAGCCGCTGCTGGACACCCTGGACGGCGAACTGCCCGAGGAGGGTACCGGCGCGGGCGCTACGCTGGCCCAGCTGATCGACGTCGGTACCCGCGCCGCCACCCACTCCAGCGGCCCGCACTTCTACCACTTCGTGATCGGCGGCTCGACGCCCGCCGCGATGGCCGGCGACTGGCTCACCTCGCTGCTGGACCAGAACGCCGCCATGCGTACCTCCTCCGCCCTGGCCACCCGGGTGGAGGACATCGTGCTGCGCTGGCTGGTACAGCTGCTTGACCTGCCCGCCAGTTGGGGTGGGGCGCTCGTCGGCAGCGCCACGTTCGCGAACTTCACCGGCCTGAGCTGCGCCACGCACTGGTGGGGCGAGCGGCACGGCGTGGACGTGGCGGCCGACGGGCTGACCGGACTGCCGCGCATGCCGGTGCTCTCCGGCGGGTACGTGCACTCCAGTGCCCGCAAGGCGCTGCAGATGATGGGGCACGGCAAGGACAGCGTGCAGGTGTTCGCGGCCGACGGGGTGGGCCGGGTCGACCTGGCGGCGATGGACGCACGCCTGACCGAACTGGCCGCGCCCGCG
The DNA here is from genome assembly GCA_963850915.1 of uncultured Actinomycetota bacterium. Taxonomy (GTDB): domain Bacteria; phylum Actinomycetota; class Actinomycetes; order Mycobacteriales; family Micromonosporaceae; genus CAVTWH01. The sequence continues at coordinate 427,785 of CAWKND010000006.1, read as the reverse complement.
GTGATCATCGCCAACGCCGGCGAGGTCAATGCCGGGGACTTCGACCCCCTCGACGATCTCGCCGATCTCGCCGAGCGGCACGGCGCCTGGCTGCACGTGGACGGGGCGTTCGGCGCGTTCGCCGCGCTGTCGCCGCGCTCGGCCCCGCTGGTGGCCGGGATGGGGCGGGCCGACTCGGTCGCGGCGGACGCGCACAAGTGGCTGAATGTGCCGTACGAGAGCGGATTCACGCTACTGGCCGAGCCGAGCCGGTTGGGGCGGGCGTTCGGCATGCCGGGGGCGCCGTACCTGGCGGATGCCAGCGGACCGCAGAGCGGGTACATGCTGTTCGGGCCGGAGTCCTCGCGCCGGGCCCGGGCGCTGCCGATCTGGGCCACCCTCTCGGCGTACGGGCGGGACGGGTACCGGCAACTGGTCGAGCGCCACCTGGACCTGGCGCAGCTGCTGGCCCGGCTGGTCGACGAGGCACCCGACCTGGAGCGGCTGGCCGAGGTACCGCTGTGCATCGTGTGCTTCCGGTACGCACCGGCCGGGGTACCCGAGGCCGACCTGGACGCGCTCAACCGGCGGCTGGGCAGCGAGCTGCTCGCCGACGGCCGGGTCTTCGCCGGCACCACGGTGTACGACGGCAAGGTGGCGCTACGGCCGGCGATGACCAACTGGCGCATCCGCGAGCGGGACGTGGCCTACCTCGTCGATGTGGTCCGCGAGGTCGGCCGGCGCTGCCTACCCTGAGCCGCCTGCCGAGCGCGGATGTGCCGACACGGCAGGCATTCAGGTCAGCACGATCTCGCCGCCGTCCACCGTGAACGGGCGCTCGTCCAGCTTGCGCTTGGCCAGGCTGGCCGAGGTGGGTACGCCGTCGGCGATGGCGAACTGGCTGCCGTGGCAGGGGCAGCCGATGAAGCCGTTCGCGATGCGGTTGACGTGGCAGCCCTGGTGGGTACAGACGTCGCTGAAGACTTTGACCGTCCCGGCGACCGGCTGGGTTACCACCACCGCCTTGTCGGGGAAGAGTTTCCCGCCACCGACCGGGATATCGGCGACCGGCGCCAGTGGACCGGTCGGTTCGACAGCCCCCTGCTTGGGCGCGGGTGCCGAGCCGTAATTGGTGCAGCCGGCGGCCACCACCGCCACCGCTCCCGCCCCGGCACCCACGAGTACCGCCCGGCGCGTCGTACTCGCGCCGGAGTTCCCGGGCGTCGACTCCTCGGGTGTCGCGGTCATGAGCCAGTCCCCGTTCGCTAGTTGACGCCACCGAGCCGCGATGCCACCGGGCCGTGCTGCCGTAGCACCGTGACGCCCTAGAACCGTGACGCCGCCAGAACGGTGACGCCGCCAGAACCGTGACGCCGCTAGAACTCGAAGCCGATGGTGGTGAAGAACCACAGCGCGGAGCTGAGCCAGATGGCGATCAGCACGGTGAACAGTAGCCCGCCGAGTACCGGCAGGATCCAACCGGGGAGGCCCTTCTTGGTCAGTACCAACATCTTCGCGGTGAACACCCCGAAGAAGAAGCAGCCGAGCAGGGAGTGCAGGAGTACCCGGGTGCTGTAGGTCTGGAAGCCCAGCGCGTACAGGCATTGCATGGCGACGGCGACCACGAGCAGGAAGGCGACCCGCCCCGACCAGCGGTGCAGCCGCCCGATCCAGCCCGGCGCGGTGATCCGCGGAATCTTGCCCCACATGACCAGCGCTGAGCCCAGCTGCACCAGACCCAGCAGGGCAGCCGCGCTGGCCACCCAGGTCTTCGCGGTTATCACGCTGGAGAAGCCGGGCAAGTTGACGGCCGCTCCGGTCGGCGTGTGCACCCGCCCGTAGACGCCGACACCCACCGCGACGATTGCCCCGATCACCAGCGGCACAGCCACTTTCGCTACCGAACGGGTCGGCGCGGGCGTGGGCGGGGTATTAGCCATGTTGACGGCTCCTTCTAGGATCCGCTGCCGGCGGCGACCAGCTGCGCGCCGCGTACCTCGGGTGCCGTTGCCGGGGACGCCGCGACGAACGACGGGACCGAACCAGCAACAACAGCAACCCTGGGGGTACCGGCGCCGTACGGCGGTACCCCGGCCGGGTCCGGCGTGGTCCTACTGTCTGCCACCAACAGCACAGCGGCGAGTACCACTCCGCTGAGCAGAGTCAGGTACGGTCCCTTGTGCTCCATCGTGATCTCCCGTGGACGGGCCCGGTACCGGGCCGGACGCTGTGAGGTCCCACGCTCTATGAAATCCCACTGACCCTGTCGACCGGCGTACTTCGACGTACAACGCCCGATCGGCGGGTTCAATCAGCCCACAGGTCCACCCGTGCCCTACTGCGTGGGTGGTTTCGGGTAGCTCGTCACGCACGTACCGCTATCGTGTCCTGTCCATCCTCCATACCGATTCGCACCCCACTGGGGAACAGCACGACGAGTGCGCCACGGGTACCCTCCCCGACGTGGAGTCTCCCGGATACCCGTCCATCGGATACGCAACCATCGACCGGCTGGCGGCAGAGGTCGACCCCGGGCTCCGCGCACTACGGCGGGACATCCACGAACATCCGGAGCTGGCCGGCAACGAGGTACGCACGGCCGCACTGGTCGCGGAGCGGCTACGCGCCGCCGGCCTGGCAGTGTCGACCGGCGTCGGCGGCCAGGGGATCGTCGCGGTCCTCAGCGGCGGCGGGGACGCCGGCGGGCGCACGGTGGCCTATCGGGCGGACATGGACGCGGTCGAGACCGACGACGGCGCAACACATCTGTGCGGACACGATCTGCACACCGCGGTTGGTGTCGGAGTCGCCGAGGTACTGGCGCGGCTGCGGGAGCGGCTGCCCGGTCGGGTGGCGTTCCTGTTCCAACCGGCCGAGGAGACGCTGGCCGGCGCTCAGGCCATGATTGCTGACGGCGTCCTGGAGCGGACCCGGCCGGCGGAAATCTATGCGCTGCATTGTGCTCCGCTGCCGGTCGGCTCGTTCGCGGTCATGCCCGGCTTCGGCCATCCCGGGCTGGATCTGGCCAACATCGAACTCGCCGGCCCTACCGCTTTGGCCGACGCCGTCCGGATCGTGGCGGGCATCGAGGCACTCTCCACGATCAGTCCCCCGACGACCGAGGCGGAATTCGACCAACTGGCAAGCGACCTGCAGACCCCGGACGGCCCACTGGCCCGGTTCGTTTTGACCGGAGCGAGGCTCGAGCAGGGCGTCGGAGATGAGCAACGGGTCGCGGTACGCGCGTGGCTGCGGGCCTGGCCCGATGACCGGTACCCGAGCCTGCGCGAGGAGATCCGTGAGCTGGTCCGGTCGGCCCCCCATGCCGTCGTCGACTTCCCCGCGCCACCATTCCCCGCCATGATCTGCGCGCCGGAGCAGAGCCACGCGATGGCAGCACACCTGAGCGCACTCGATTGCGTGGAGTCCGTCGCGGTACTGCACGCCTCGTACCCGTTCAACGGCGAGGACTTCGCCCTGTACCTGCAGCGGGTACCCGGTGCCATGGCCTTCCTCGGAGTAGCCGACGAGGAAGCCGGGATCCTGGGCATTCCACATGCGCCCGACTTCGCCGCCGACGACCGCGCGATCGGCGTCGCCGTCCGGTCAATGGCCTCGCTCCTAGCGAGCCGCCTCACCGCCTAGCCTGGCAACAGCACCGCACCGCGGCAGGCAATTCGCCTGCCGCCGGCCCGCCCCGGACCGGCCGCGGGCGATCGAAGGCCTCAACCGAATAACTCTCGCCGCAGACAAGGTCATGCTGCACCTATGGCTGGCATTCGCCGATGACTGGCAGCCGTAGCTGCAACATCACATTGACCCGCGGTGATCCAGCCCCGAAGGTGACCCGGCGGACGTGACTCCCTTGTCGCCCGGAGTGGTGAAGGCTACTCGAGGTCGGCACGCGCCATCAGCACACCGCTGGGCGCGTTCACGCCGCCGCCAGACCATGGATTGACAGGTACACACCGTGTTTGCGGAACGCCGCGGGTGCCCATGCGAGCGCATCCGCTCGCTGGATGGCCAACTCGGCGGAGAACCAAGCCCGTTTCAACACGTGTGACTCGGCCAAATTCGGTGGCGCAAGATCATGTTCAGCCGCCAGGTGTTCGGCAACTGCGGCAAGTAGGGCATCCCAACGATCGTCGCCTACCGTCTCGGGCTCGCCGACAACCAGTGTCACCTGAACGTCCGCCGGCTCCCACCGGTACTCCTCGAGAAACTCGCACACGAGTTTCCAGCGAACCTTGTCATTCTCGGCCACGCTGAGATGCCCGGCGAGGGTGGCCAGGCTCATCGGCTGACACTTCGTCACCACGTGGTCGTTCACCCTCCGGGTGTCGTCATCGGGGCTGCGCTCCGCCCGCAAAGTATCCCCGACCTGCGTACCGTCGGCGATGACCGGGCCGGAGCCGGCCGGCGCCCCCAGCTCAACGACAGCGCATGGGACAGGGCGGCGCGGTCGGCCGCCGCACCCCGCTAACCATCGATGCCGGTGCCCGGCCTACTGCAACTGATCTGCACACGCCGGAGCATTGACTTAGGCGAGCGTCGATGGCACGTTAGGTCTCAGGAATGCGCTTTCCTAGCCGATCTCACCCCGTCGACAAGGAGCAACACACCCCATGCGATCGATATCCCGCCGCCGTGCCTGGCGGCTGGCCGGAATCGGCGGCGCAGCCGCTGTGCTCGTCGCCGGCCTCATCATGATCACCGTGCCGGACGCGTCGGCGGCGACGTTATTCTCCGCCAACTTCGAGTCCGGCAGTACCAGCGGCTGGTCCAAGTCGGGCGGTACCTGGAGCATCGTCACCGACGGTACCCAAGCCCTCCAACAGGCCGACAACACCAACGAGCGGGCCCGCGAGTTCGCCGGCTCGACCAGCTGGACCAACTACTCGGTGCAGGCGCGGGTCAAGGCGGTGTCGTTCGGCAACTCGACCGGCGTGGTCTCGCTCGTCGCCCGGGCCAGCGGCGCCACCAAGATGTACCGGCTGTCGCTCACCAACGCCAACTCGGTGCGGCTGGAGTACATGAACGGCAGCAGCGTCACCACGCTGGCCTCGGCGTCCCGTACGGTCAGCACGAACACGTGGTACACGCTGCGCATCGACGTCAGCGGCTCGACGATCAGCGGGTACATCGACGGCACCTCGATCGGTTCCGGCTCGGCCAGCGCCATCAGTGCCGGCCAGATCGGCCTGTTCACGTCGTACGCCAGCGGTCGTTTCGACGACGTCGCGGTGACCGACTCGACCAGCACACCGCCCACCACGGGTGGGCCGACGCCGACCAAGAGCGCCACTCCCACACCGAGTACCTCGCCCACGGGCGGTGGCGGTGGCGGCGGGAGCAGCACCGGCCTGATCGGCTGGGCAACCCAGGGTGGCAGCACCACCGGCGGTGCCGGCGGCAGCACGGTCACCGTGACCAGCCTGGCCGACCTGACCACCCAGGCCGCGTCGTCGGCCACCGAGACCATCCGGGTCAACGGCAACTTCAGCTGCTCGGCCGACGTGCGGGTGCAGTCGAACAAGTCGATCCTCGGTGTGGGCGCCAGCTCCGGCCTGACCGGCTGCGGCCTGAACATGAAGAGCGTCAACAACGTCATCGTCCGCAACCTGAAAATTTCCAAGGTACTCGCGGGCAACGGCAACGGTGACGCCATCCACATCGAAAGCTCCACCCACCTGTGGATCGACCACAACGATCTGTCCAGTGACACCAGCCACGGCACCGACTACTACGACGGCCTGCTGGACATCACGCACGCGGCGGACTACATCACGGTGTCGTGGAACCTGATTCACGACCACATCAAGTGCTCGCTCGTCGGGCACAGCGACAGCAACGCCTCGGAAGACACCGGCCACCTGCGGGTGACCTACCACCACAACGAGTTCTCCAACTGTGCCGAGCGCAACCCGCGGGTACGCTTCGCCAACCCGGTCCACGTGTTCAACAACTACTACGTGAACACGCAGACCTTCGCCTACAGCTACGCCATCGCCACCACCGAAGGTGCCGGCGTACTGGTCGAGGGGAACTACTTCGAGAACATCACCGACCCGACGCACCTCAGCGAGGGCGACTCCAGCGGCGGGAACCTGGTGGCGCGCAACAACTACCTGGTCAACTCCGGTCCCATCCTGACCAGTGGCAGCGTTGCGGCCATCCCGTACGCGTACACCGTCGACACGGCAAGCTCGGTCAAGTCGATCGTGACGGCGGGCGCGGGTACCGGCAAGATCACCACCTGACCTACCGACGTGGCGCGGCCGGGCAGCCCCGGCCGCGCCAGTGCTGCGCCACCATCCCGCGGCCCGGTCGGCCGCCTCCGTCCAGCGGATGGTGGGAAACCTGCCGACCCGGCGACGTTCCACATTCCACAGGAGGTTCCGCGTGACCGCGCACCATCCCCCACCCCAACCGCAATCCCCACCGCGGTCCCGATCGCGGCGTAGCCGGCGCGGGCTGCGCCTCGGGCTCACCGTTGTGACCGCTGTGATCGCGGCCGCCGCGGCCATCATCGGCGTCAACCAGTTGGCCTTCGCCGACACGCTGTTCTCGGCCGACTTCGAGAACGGCTCGACCAGTTCGTGGTCGAAGTCGGGCGGTACCTGGGCGATCGTCACCGACGGCTCGAAGGTCGTCCAGCAGAGCAACACCACCAGTGAGAACGCCCGCTTGTTCAACGGCTCCACCAGTTGGACGAGCTACACGGTGACCGCCCGGGTGAAGCCGCTGAGCCTCGGCTCCGGCGGCCTGGTCGGCTTGCTGGCGCGCGCCTCGGGCAGCACCAAGTTCTACCGGCTGGCGCTGATCCCCGGCAATCTCGTGCAGTTGCAGTCGGTCAGCGGCAGCAGCGTGACGGTACTCGGCTCGGCCAGCCCGAGTGTCTCGACCGGAACCTGGTACACGCTGTCCATCACGGTCAACGGCTCGGCGATCTCGGGCAGCGTGAACGGCAGCTCGGTCGGGTCGGCCACCAACGGCGACATCAGCGCCGGCCGGATCGGGCTGCAGACGATCTACTCGTCGGCCAACTTCGACGACGTCGCCGTCTCCAGCGGTACGACGGGCACGCCGACGGCCACTCCGACGAAGACGGCCACCGGTACCCCGACGGCGAGCCCGACGAAGTCGCCGACCGCGTCCCCGACCGCATCGCCCACCAAGAGCGTGACGCCCACCCCGACGGCGACCGGATCGGTACCCACCGGGGTGTGGCCGACCGCGACCGGCTCGGCGAGCGTCTCCGGCACCATCGAGGTGTCCGGTACCTTCGACGGCGGCATGAAGCGCTACTGCTGCATCGGTGACGGCTCGCAGAGCGAGAGCCAGGACCCGATGTTCGAGCTGGCCGACGGGGCCACCATCAAGAACGTCATCATCGGCTCACCGGCCGGCGACGGCGTGCACTGCCTCGGCCGCTGCACCATCCAGAACGTCTGGTGGGAGGATGTCGGCGAGGACGCCGCCACCTTCCTGGGCACCAACGGCGACTCGTACGTGATCGGTGGCGGCGCGCGCAACGCCGACGACAAAGTGTTCCAGCACAACGGATCCGGGACGGTACACATCTCCGGCTTCTACGCGCAGAACATCGGCAAGCTCTACCGGGCGTGCGGCAACTGCACCACGTCGCACGAGCGGCACGTGACCGTCGACAACGTACTGCTGGACAAGGCCAAGTACATCGTCGGCATCAACATCAACTGGGGGGACACCGCGACGCTGAGCCACGTCACCCTGCTCAACGGCTCCAGTACGCACATCTGCGCCGAGTACACCGGCGTTGCCAAGGGCAGCGAACCGCCCTACCTCGGCGACGGCGTCAACGACGGGCACTGCATCTTCACCTCGTCGGACATCACCTACAAGTAACCGCACCGCGACAGCGAAGGGGCCCGGCCGATCGGCCGGGCCCCTTCTCGTGCGCCAGGTTGGCTCAGCCGGTCGCGACAGCAGCCGACAGTTGTTCGTGTACGCCAAGGTAGGCCTCGCGGGTACGGGCGAGGATCTCCTCCCCCGGCCGGCCCCACAGCTCCTCGTTGAAGACCTCCACCTCGACCGGGCCGGCGTACCCCGCATCCGTGACAGCGCGCCAGATCCGGGCCAGTTCGACGCAGCCGTCACCGGGCAGCGCCCGTCCGGTCAGCACGCCGGCCGGCAACGGAGTGACCCAGTCGGCGAGCTGGAAGCTGGCGATCCGCGCACCGGCGCGCGCGATCTGTTGGTAGATCTGGTCATCCCACCACAGGTGATAGGTGTCCACCACCACTCCGACCACGCCGACCGGGTGCTGCTCGGCGATGTCCAGCGCCTGGGCCAGGGTACTGACCACGCACCGGTCGGCCGCGTACATCGGGTGCAGCGGCTCGATCGCGAGCGTGACACCGGCCTGCTCGGCGTAGGGCGCCAGCTCCGCGATGGCGTCGGCCACCCGGGCGCGGGCACCGTCGATGTCCCGGCTGCCGGCCGGCAGTCCGCCGCTGACGAGTACCAGTACCGGCGCGCCCAGAGCCGCTGCTTCGTCGATGGCGCAACGGTTCTGCGCGCGCCAGTCCGGCAGTTGGAAGAAGCCGCCGCGGCACAGCGTGCTGACCCGCAGGCCGGCCGCGCGTACCGCACCTGCCGTGTTGGCCAGCCCGAACTCGGCGGTCTGCTCGCGCCACAGCCCCACCTGATCGACGCCGGCCGCGACGCAGCCGGCGATCAGATCCGGTGTGGGCCAACGGTTCGCGGTGGCCTGGTTGAAGGAGAAGGTCACTGCGCCACCCCCGCCACGGTGAAGAACGCGCGGGCGCGGGCGGCAGCGAGGTCGGCGTCGGGCAGCAGCCCGGCCGCGTCGGCCAGGGTCAGCAGGGTGGCGAGGTGGCTGGCCGAGCGGTGCGCCTGCAGGCCACCGACCATCTGGAAGTGCTGCTGGTACCCGCAGAGCCAGGCCAGGAACACGATCCCCGTCTTGTACGCCGGTGTCGGCGCGCCGAAGATGTGCCGGGACAGCGCAACCGTCGGCGCCAACACCTTGTCGTAGCGGGCGAAGTCGCCGGCATCCAAGGCACTCAACGCCGCGGCGGCTGCGGGCGCGATGGCTGCGAAGATGCCCAGCAGCGCGTCCGAGTACCCGACCTCGTCGCCCTTGATGAGCTCGGGGTAGTTGAAGTCGTCGCCGGTGTAGAGGCGTACCCCGGCCGGCAGCCGGCGCCGCAGGTCGACTTCGCGCGCGGCGTCCAGCAGCGACACCTTCACCCCGTCGATCCGGGTCGCGTTGGCGTCGATCAGCTCCAGCACCGTACCGGTGGCTACGTCCAGGTCGCCGCTGCCCCAGTAGCCCGCCAGTGCCGGGTCGAACGCCTCGCCCAACCAGTGCAGCACTACGGGTCTGGTGCTGCGCTCGATCAGCCCGGTGTAGACCGACAGGTACTCCTCGGCGTCCCGGGCGGTGGCGGCCAGTTGCCGGCTGCACATGAGTACCGGCACCGCTCCCGCCTCGAGTACGTCGTCCAGCTGCTCGTGGTACGCCTTGGCAACACCGGCCAGATCCGTGGGTAGGCCGGCCGGCAGCTGGTCGGTACCGACGCCGGCGAGGATCGCCCCGCCCACCGAGCGGGCTTCGCGTACCGAGCGGCGGATCAGCTCCCGGGTGGCCGGGTAGTCCAGCCCCATCCCGCGCTGCGCGGTGTCCATCGCCTCGGCGACGCCGAATCCGTGCCGCCACAGGTGATGCCGGAAGGCCAGGGTGGCATCCCAGTCGAGGGCGGCGGGTGCGCCGGGCACGTTCTCCGCCAACGGGTCGGCGACCACGTGCGCGGCCGCGTAGCAGACCCGGCTGTGGAACGGCGCGGTCGGCGGCGCGAAGCCGGGGCCACCGCGCAGTTGGTAGGCGGTACCCCCGGGCAGCCGGACCGACGCGCTCATGGCGCCAGCCCCGGGGTTTCGAGGTCCGGGGTGTCGAGGTCCGGAGTCTCCAGGTCCGGGATTTCGATGCGCCGCCCCTCCCGGGCCGAGCGCAGGCCAAGCTCGGCCAGTTGTACCCCGCGCGCGGCGGCGAAGAAGTCCCACGGGAACTCGCCGCCGTCCAGTACGTGCCGGAGGAACAGTTCCCACTGCACCCGGAAGCCGTTGTCGTACTCCTCGTTGTCCGGGACCGGCTGCCACTGGGCCCGGAACTCCTCGGTGGCCGGCAGGTCCGGGTTCCACACCGGCTTGGGCGTCGAGGCACGGTGCTGGATCCGGCAGTTGCGCAGGCCGGCAACCGCGGAGCCGTGGGTACCGTCGATCTGGAACTCGACCAGTTCGTCGCGGTAGACCCGTACCGCCCAGGACGAGTTGATCTGGGCGATCACCCCGCCCGCCAGCTCGAAGATGGCGTACGCCGCGTCGTCGGCGGTGGCGTCGTAGCCCTGCCCGGCCTCGTCCACCCGGCGCGGTATGTGCGTCGCGACGCGCGCGGTCACCGCCTGTACCGGCGCGATCAACTGCTCCAGCACGTAGTGCCAGTGCGGGAACATGTCCAGCACGATGCCGCCGCCGTCGGCGGTGCGGTAGTTCCAGGACGGGCGCTGGGCGCTCTGCCAGTCGCCCTCGAAGACCCAGTAGCCGAACTCGCCGCGTACGGAGAGGATCCGGCCGAAGAAGCCGCCGTCCACCAGCCGCTTGAGCTTGCGCAGCCCCGGCAGGAACAGCTTGTCCTGCACCACGCCGTGGCACACCCCGGCGGCCTGCGCCGTGCGGGCCAGATCCAGCGCGGTGTCGGTCGCCTCGGCCAGTGGCTTCTCGGTGTAGACGTGCTTGCCGGCGGCGATCGCCGCCCGCACCGCCTTCTCCCGGGCCTGGGTGAGCTGCGCGTCGAAGTAGATCTGGACGTCATCGCGGGCCAGCACGGCGTCCAGGTCGGTGGTCCAGTCGGTGAGGCCGTGCCGCTGCGCGATCTCGGCAAGCCGGGTCGGGTTGCGCCCGACGAGTACCAGCTCCGGCCAGATCCGGCTGCCGTCCGGGCAGGGCAGGCCGCCGTCGGCCCGGATCGCCAGCAGGGACCGGACCAGATGCTGCCGGTACCCCATCCGGCCGGTCACGCCGTTGACGGCGACGGTGACGGGTCGAAGCGTCACGGATACTCCCCTTCATTCGGTGAGGTTACGGTGGAAATCACGCCAGTGGGCGCGGAAAAGCACTGTGGAAAGCGCTTTCCTCACGAACCTTAAGGTACGCCCGCCGTACTGACAAGCGGCCCGCGGCAAACCGGGCGGTACAACAGGGCGTATCGCCGGCCGGCGCCCGGTATCGTGACAGCCCATGCGCGTACCTCCGGACCGCCGATGATCGAGCCGACCCGCACGGTGACCCTCGCCGACGTGGCCAGCCGGGCCAAGGTCTCGCCGGCCACCGCGTCCCGGGTCATCAACGGCTCCACCAAGCCGATCGCCGATGAGCTGCGGGCGCGCGTGCTGAAGGCCGTCGCCGAGCTGAACTACGTGCCCAACGCGCACGCCCGGATGCTGGCCCGGGCCGAGCGCGGTGCCATCGGGGTGATCGTGCACGACGTCTCCGACCCCTACTTCGCCGAGATCACCCGGGGCCTGCAGCGGGTCGCCAGCGAGCGGGGCACGCTGCTGGTCATCTGCAACAGCTACCGGGACCCGGCGCGGGAGCGCGAGTACGTGGAGATGCTGCGCTCGCAGCGGGTCGCCGCCATCGTGCTGGCCGGCTCGGGCTACCACGAGGTACGCGCCACCCGGCTGCTCAACGCCGCGCTGGAGACCTACCAGCGGGGCGGCGGCCGGGTCGCCGTGATCGGCCGGCACGCGCTCACCGGCGACGCCATCCAGCCGGCCAACCAGGACGGCGCGCAGCTGGCCGGCGAGTACATCTTCGGGCTCGGGCACCGGGCGGTGGGCGTGATCGCCGGGCCGAAGGAGTTGAACACCACCACCGACCGGCTGGCCGGCCTGAAGGCGGCGGCGGCACTGCACGGGCGGACGATTCCGGCCCGGCGGGTGGTACACGCCGACTTCACCCGGGACGGTGGCGCGCGGGCAGCGGCCCAGCTGCTCGATGCCGAGCCGGGGCTGACCGCGTTGCTGGCCCAGAACGACGCGATGGCGATCGGCGCGCTGGCCATCGCCCGGGACCGCGGGGTGGCCGTACCCGGGCAGCTGAGCGTGATGGGCTTCGACGACATGCCGATCGCCCAGGACGTGACGCCGGCGCTGACCACGGTGCGATTGCCGCTGGTGGAGATGGGGATCCGCGCGCTCACGCTGGCCCTGGGTACCCACCCCAGCGGCGAGCCGCTGATCGAGACCGCACCGGCAACCCTGGTGAAGCGGGCCAGTACCGGCCCGCCGCCACAGCGCTGACCGGTCACCGCGCCGGGCGCCGGCGAGCGGGCCACTGCAACAAACCTGCGTTGCGTACAGATTGACGCACGTCCCGTCGCAGTGCCACGGTGTGGTCAGGAATGCGCTTTCCACACCCCAAGGAGCCTTCATGCGCAGGTCCATCCTGCTCGGTGCCGGCCTGGCCGCCGGTACCCTGATCATCACTTCCGCGCTCTACCTCGGTACTGCCCAGGCATCCAGTACCCCGTCCCCGGCCGCGCTCGCCATCGGCCGGCAGGTCCTGGCTGCCGGCGACGGCTGGGCCTCCGACGGCACCGGTACCACCGGCGGTACCACCGCCGACGACGCGCACGTCTTCGTCGTCCACAACCGGGCCGAGTTGGTGGCCGCGCTCGGTGGCAACAACGCCACCAACGCCACCAACGCGACCCCGAAGATCGTCTTCGTCAGTGGCGGTATCGACGGCAACGTCGACGACGACAACGCCCCGCTGAGCTGTGCCGACTACGCCGATCCGGCCTACTCGCTCGACGCCTTCCTGGCCGCGTACGACCCCGCGGTGTGGGGCCGGGCAACCAAGCCGACCGGCCCGCTGGAGGACGCCCGGGTGCGCTCCACCAAGAACCAGGGCGCCCGGATCAACATCAACATCGGCTCCAACACCACGATCGTCGGGCTGGGCGGCTCGAAGATCAGCGGCGTCAACCTGATCGTCGGCGCCAAGGTGGACAACGTCATCCTGCGTAACCTGCGGGTCGAGGACGCGCACGACTGCTTCCCGTCCTGGGACCCGACCGACGGCGCGACCGGCAACTGGAACTCGCTCTACGACCTGATCTCGGTCACCGGCGGTACCCACGTCTGGGTTGATCACGTCAACTTCAGTGACGGCAACAACACCGACGACACCCAGCCGGCGTACTTCGGCCGGCCGTACCAGGTGCACGACGGGGCGCTGGACATCACCAAGGCGGCCGACCTGGTCACCGCCTCCTGGAACAACTTCTTCGACCACGACAAGACGATGCTGATCGGCTCGACCAACACGGTCGGCGCCGACGTCGGCAAGCTGCGGGTCACCCTGCACCACAACCGCTTCGCCAACACCGGGCAGCGGGTACCCCGGGTGCGCTTCGGCCAGGTGGACGTCTACAACAACTACTACTACGCCACCGACGAGGACACCTACGTCTACTCCATCGGTGTCGGCGTCTACTCCAGCATCTACGCGGAGAACAACTTCGTGCTGCGCAGCGCCGACATCCCGCTGGACGCGGTGGTCTACGACTGGCGGGCCGGGCTGCCCGGCGGGATCACCGAGCTGGGTTCGCTGACCCGGGTGGGTACCGGCCCGGTCAGCGCGGTCAACTTCGTGGCCGAGTACAACGCGACCCACGATCCGGACCTGACCGGTACCGACTGGGTACCGACCCTGCGCGCCGGGGTACCCGACCCGACCGCCTCGGTACCGGCGCTGGTGACCGCACACGCGGGCGCTGGCAAGCTCGGCATCTGACGCCAACCCAGGCTGCCGCCGCTCGGGATTCCCGGGCGGCGGCGGCTTGTGTGCGGCCGGTCAGTCGGTGGCGAGCACCGCGGCGGCGGTCTGATAACCCGGAGCGGGTGAGGTCGTCGGGTCGGCGGGGATCTCGGCGAAGGTCGCGGCGACCCGCCGGGCATCCAGCAGCGCAGCCGCGATCGCCGGCTCGCGCAGGCCCGGGATGTCGGTCGGCTGCGCCCGGATGAACTCCACGTCGGTGATGCCGACGAAGCCGAAGATGCTGCGCAGGTACGGCTCCTGGAAGTCGAGCGCGTGCATCGGGCCGCCGGCCGAGTAGTCGCTACCGCGCGCGGTGACGCAGACCATCCGCCGGCCGAGGACCAGGGGTACGGGGTACCCCATTTCGTTGTACCGGAACAGGTACCCCGGCTGGATGATGCAGTCGATGTAGTACTTCAGCGCGTACGGGATGGTCAGGTTCCACATCGGGGTGGAGATGAGGTACACGTCGGCCGCCAGGAACCGGGCGATCAGCCGCTCGATCTGGCTCCACGACTCGGCGTGGCCACGGTCGATCGGCTGCCCGTGGCTGAGCGTGTACTTGGTCTCGATGTTGTCGCCGGCGAGCGCCGGGAGGTCCTCGTTGAACAGGTCGATGACCTCCACGTCGAGGCCGGGGCAGTGCCGGCCCAGCGCGGTGAGGAACTCCTCGGTGACCTGCAGGGTGTTGGAACTGTCTCGGCGCGGCGTGGCGATGACGTGCAGGACCTTCATGGGTTCCTCTCCCGGATGGGGAAAGCACGCGCCGACCCGACTGCGTACTGGAGAACGGTCGGCCGCCGTTGGCTTACTGTCGATTGTCGACAGTTTTGCCCTCGATCACAAGATCCACCGAACGGCGCGGACGGCTCGCCGGTCATCCGGCGTCATCGAGCCGTTGTGGTACGGCGGGTTACCCGACCGAATGAGGCGGGCTCGGGCGCGGTTACCGCCTCAACGCTGGACGCGGGCGCCGGCCCCGGCGACCAGGGCGCGCACCTCGGCGAGGCTGGCCATCGAGGTGTCGCCGGGGGTGGTCATCGCGAGCGCCCCGTGGGCCGCGCCGTACTCCACGGCCTCCGCGAGACCACCGCCGTCCGGACCAGCGCTGCCGAGCAGCCCGTAGATCAGGCCGGAGGCGAAGGAGTCACCGCCGCCCACCCGGTCGAAGATCTCCAGTCCGGGGCGGTGCGTCGCGGTCACGAAGCCGGACTCCTGCGACCAGGCCACCGCACCCCAGTCGTTGACAGTGGCCGAGCGCACGGTACGCAGTGTGGTGGCGACCACCGCGAAGTTGGGGTACGCCGCCGTCACCGCATCGATCATCTTCTGGAAGTTGGCGCTGTCCAAGGAGTCCAGCCGCTCCCCCGTGTCGGGTACCTCGAAGCCGAGGCAGGCGGTGAAGTCCTCCTCGTTGCCGATCATCACGTCGACGAGTGGGGCGAGCCGTCGGTTGACCTCCTGCGCCCGGGCCTTGCCGCCGATCGAGCGCCACAGGCTGGGCCGGTAGTTGAGGTCGTAGGAGACCACCGTGCCGTACTTCTTGGCGACGGTGAGCGCCTCCTGGACGACGTCCGGGGTGCTGTCGGACAGCGCCGCGAAGATGCCGCCGGTGTGCAGCCAGCGCACGCCGAGTTCGCCGAAGAGGTGCTCCCAGTCAATGTCGCCGGGGCGCAGCTGGCTGGCGGCGGTGTGTCCCCGGTCGGAGACGCCGATGGCGCCGCGTACCCCGAAGCCGCGCTCGGTGAAGTTGAGCCCGTTGCGGACGGTACGGCCCACGCCGTCGTCGGGTACCCACCGGATCAACGTGCTGTCCACCCCGCCCTGCAGGATGAGGTCCTCGACCAGCCGGCCGATCTCGTTGTCCACCAACGCGGTGACCACGCCGGTACGCAGCCCGAAGCAGCGGCGCAGCCCGCGCGCGACGTTGTACTCGCCGCCGCCCTCCCAGACCTGGAGGGTCCGAGCGGTGCGGATCCGGCCGTTTCCAGGGTCCATGCGCAGCATCACTTCGCCGAGGGAAATGGCGTCGTAGCGGCACTCCGCTGGGTCACGCAGCTGCACGGCCGGCTCCTCCCGCCGCGACTGCCGCGGCGCTCAACGCGGTGATCTCGTCGTAGCGCCCGGCTGCCAGGAGCGCGGGCGCCACCATCCAACTCCCGCCGACAGCGGCGACGGAGGGCTGTGCCAGGTACTCGGGCAGCAGGGCCGCGGTGATCCCGCCGGTGGGTACGAACCGCACGGTACCGAATGGAGCCGCGAGCGCGCGCAGCATCGGTACGCCGCCGAGCGACTGTGCCGGGAAGAACTTGACCACCTGCACGCCCGCGTCGAGCGCTGCCATGATCTCGGTGGCGGTGGCCACGCCGGGGAGCACGGGGATGCCCAGGTCCTGGCAGTGCCGGACGACGGTGGGGCTGAATCCGGGCGACACCACGAACTTCGCGCCGGCCTCGACGGCCTGGTCGACCTGTTCCCGGCTGACCACTGTGCCGGCGCCGACCAGCAGGTCGGGCTGCTGTGCCAGTTCCCGCAGGGCGGCCAGCGCGGACGCGGTGCGCAGGGTGACCTCGGCGCAGCCCAATCCGCCGGCCAGTAATGCTTTCCCGAGTGGCTCGGCGGTGGCCGGGTCCTCGATGATGACGACCGGGACGACCCGCGACCCGGCCAGGAGGTCAGTGCTCATTGTCTCAGTGTCCATGGTCTTAGTATTCAGGGCCGGCGTCGGCCGGGATCAGGTGCATCCAGGCTGACAGCAGCGGCAGCGGGCCGTCGCTCACCAGGTGGTGGTCCTCGCCCGGCTCGACGACGAGTACGTCACCGGCTTGGAACGGGGTACCGGCACCGTCGATCTCGATGACCCCGGTGCCTTGCAGGATAAGGAAAACCTCCGGTACCACATGGACGTGGTCGCCCTCCGGGTGGCTGCGGGCGCCGGCCTCGTAGCGGGTGATGCCACCGCGCTCGATGTGGAAACCGGGGACAGCGTCGGACAGGACGGGACCACCGTCCCGGCCGGTCAGATCGGCGATGGCGAGCTTGTGCATCGGTACTCCCAGGGGTGGTGCCCGGCCGTCAGGCCCAGGGCAGGGACAGTTCGGAGAAGAGGGCGAGGTTCGCGACGGCGGCGTCGACCGCTGCGTTCACTCCGGTGATGACCAGCCGGGGTGTCGCCAGGTCGGTACGGGTGGTCAGCACAGCGGGGTCGATCGTAGTGACCGGGGCCGCGGTGATCGGGCCGAGCACCGTGGTGAACGCGGCGGTTCGCTCCAGTGGTACCAGCAACGGCACCCGCTGCGGCTGCGCCCGGTGCTCGAGCAGGTTGGCCAGCAGGCTGACCCGGCCGGGTACCTCGACGGGTCCGGGTTGTCCGGGCAGTTGGAGCCGGTCGGTCGGGTACTCCAGGATCGCCCGCCCGGAGGTACCGGTCACCACGATCTCGCCGGGTACGTACTCCTCCGCGCACAGGGTGACCGCGATCAGTACCCGCAGCCCGTCGGCGAAGGTCAGCCGGAGCGTGGCGGTGTCGTCGACCTGGATGTCCCGGGTGCGGTAGCGCTCCACCTCCACCGTGCCGGGCAGCTCGCGACCGGTGTCCAGGGCGATGGCGAGTACCTGCATCACCGCGTGGGCGAACGGGTTGGCGAGCGCGCCGTCCAGCGCCGGGCGGCCGTCCAGGGTGGCCCGGCCGGCCCACGGCGAGCGGTGGAAGTACGCCTCGTCACGGAACCAGGCGCCGCGCACGGTGATCGAGGTGAGGGTACCGAGGCCGCCACCGTCCACTGTGGACAGCAGCGCGGCCAGGGCCGGTGAGGCGAGCGCCTGGAAACCGATCTGGCACACCCGTCCGGTCCCGGCGAGTACCGCTGCGAGGCTGGCGTGCTCGGCGCTGTCGAGTACCGGTGGCTTCTCCAGCAACAGATCCGCGCCGGCCCGGGCGGCAGCGGTGGCGATCGGCAGGTGCGTGTGCGGCGGGGTACACACCACGACGACTTCGGGGTGCACGGTTTCGAGGAGGGCGCGGTGGTCGGCGAAGACCGGTACCCCCGGTGGTGCGTCTGGGATTTCCCGGACGTCGCCGAGCGCGACCAGCTCGACCCGGCCGGCCTCCTGCAGCGCGGCGATGTCCCGCCGGTGCGAGAGCCCGTGGCCGGTCGCGCCGATCAGCGCTACCCGTACCGCCGAATACGCTTGCGCCGCAGGCGAAGCGGATCGGGCTGCGGCGGTCATCGGCCGACCGCCGCGACGGTGGCCGCCACGCCGTCCCGGGTGAGCTGGCCCAGCCGGTCGGCGACCAGTTCGGCCAGGACCGTGTCGGCGGCGAGCGCGGCCGGCACGATGGTGTCCAGCGCGAAGACCGCCCGTACGATGGCTTTCGGATCACCGCCGGCGGTGTCGAGCGCCGCCCGGATCTCCGCCGCCAGCGGATCGTTCAGCGGTAGCGAACTGCCGTCGTCGGCGACGCCTGCCGCGAAGCGCAGCCAGCCGGCCAGCGCCAGGGCGAGCAGATCCGGCTGGGCGCCGGCCGCGCGCCGGTCGGCAGCCGGGGCGAGCAGCCGCTGCGGCAACTTCTGCGACCCGTCCATCGCGATCTGCAGGGTGCGGTGCAGGGTGGCCGGGTTGCCGAAGCGGTGCAGGACCGAGCCGGCGTACTCGGCGACATCCACGCCCGCCGGTGGGGTGAGCGTGGGTGCCACGTCGCGCGCGATCATCTCCCGGAGGTACCCGCGCATGCCCGGCAACTCGATGGCCTCGGCGATGGTGGCGCAGCCGGCGAGCGCGCCGAGGTAGGCGAGGGTGGAGTGCACGCCGTTGAGTACCCGCAGCTTCAACCGTTCGTAGGCGGTGACCTCGGCGCTGAAGACAGCGCCGGCGGACTCCCAGGCCGGCCGGCCACCCGGGAAGTCGTCCTCCAGTACCCACTGCCGGTACGGCTCGGCGGCCACCGCGGCGAGGTCCTGGACGCCCAGTGCTTTGCTGGCCCGCTCCAGGGTCAACGCGGTACTCGCCGGGACGATCCGGTCGATCATGGTGCCCGGGAAGCTGACCCAGCCGGGCAGCTCCTCCCCCAGCGCCTGCTGTACCGCACCGCGCAGCCGCGCACCGTTGGCGGGCAGGTTGTCACAGCTGACAATCGCCAGCGGCGGACCACCGGCGGCACCCCGTTCGCGTACCGCGCGCGCCAGCAGCCCGGGTACCGTGCGCGGCAGGCTGTCCCCGGCAAGGTCGGCCCGCAGCGCCGGATCGTCCTGGCGCAGCCGGCCGGTAACCGGATCGAGCAGGTACGCCTTCTCGGTGACCGTGAGCGTGACCACCCGGATTGCCGGATCGGCAAGCAGCGCAAGGATCTCCGCGCCCTGGCTCGGCAGGTGCCGGACGCCGGCGAGCGCACCGATCACCCGGGTGTGCATGCTGTCGCCATCGACAGTGGTGACGCTGAACAGGCTGTCCTGCGCGGCGAGGGTCTCGACCACCTCGGCCGAGCGCGGGGCGACGGCGACGATGCCCCAGTCGCCGCCGGCCGCGGCCATCGCCTCCTCGGTGTACACCGCCTGGTGTGCGCGGTGGAAGGCGCCGAGGCCGAGGTGCACGATGCCCGGATTCGGTTGGCGTACCAGCGGTGCGGCGTCGGCGGGCAGCCGCTCCAGTGCGCCGCGGGTCAGCCGGGCCAGGGTCACTGCCATGCGACACCGTCCGGGAACGAGTACTCGGCGACCGAGGCGGGGTGCAGCTGAACGCTGTACCCGGGGGTGGTTGGTAGCAGGTACCTGCCGCCACGGGTGCGTACCGGGTCGGTGAAGTGCTCGTGCAGGTGGTCGACGTACTCCACCATCCGGCCGTCCAGGCTGCCGCCCACGCGCAGGTAGTCGAAGACGGACAGGTGCTGGACGTACTCGCAGAGCCCGACGCCGCCCGCGTGCGGGCACACCGGCACGCCGAACTTGGCCGCCAGCAACAGGATCGCGAGTACCTCGTTCACCCCGGCGACCCGGCAGGCGTCCACCTGGCAGGTACCGATCGCCTCGGCCTGCAGCAGCTGCTTGAAGATGACCCGGTTGGCGGCCACCTCACCGGTGGCCACCCGGCACCGCCCGTTGGTCTGCTCGCGCACCGCGCGGGCGATCCGGGCGTGCCCGAGTACGTCGTCGGCGTGCGTCGGCTCCTCGATCCAGTACGGGTCCAGGTCGGCGAGCGCAGCCATGTTGGCGATCGCCTCGTCCACGTCCCAGACCTGGTTGGCGTCCATCATGAGCAGCGCGTCCGGACCGATCTCGGCACGGATTATCCCGGCGCGCCGGACATCGTCCTCGATCGGACCGCCGACCTTCATCTTCACCGCGGTCCACCCGTCGGCGACGGCGGCCCGGGTCAGCGCGCGTACCTTCTCGTCCGGGTACCCCAGCCACCCCACCGATGTGGTGTACGCCGGGAAGCCGTCCCGCTCCAGCGTGGCCAGCCGCTCGTCGTAGCCGGGCGCCGCCTTCTCCAGCAACTCCAGCGCCTCGGCCGGGGTGAGTGCATCCGTGATGTGGTGGAAGTCAATGCTGGCAACGATTTCCTCCGCCGGCAGTTCGGCGAGCAGTCGCCACATCGGCTTGCCGGCAAGCCGGGCACGCAGGTCCCAGACGGCGTTGATGAGCGCGCCGGCCGCCATGTGGATGACGCCCTTCTCCGGCCCGAGCCAGCGCAGCTGGACATCGGCGGTGATGGATCGGCTGAACGCCACCGGATCCGCGAACAACTCCCGGACGGTACGCCCCTGCACGTGGTGGGCCAGGGCCCGGACGGCGGCACAGGTGATCTCGTTGCCCCGGCCGTTGGTGAAAGTCAGGCCGGCGCCGATCGCCCCGGTGTCGGTACGCAGCTCGACGTAGGTTGCCGAGTAGTCGCCCCGGTTGATGGCATCCGAGCCGTCCCCGGCCGCGGCGGTGGGGAACCGGACGTCGTGCACGTCCACCCCAATGATCGTGGCGTCCGGGCTGCTGGTCTCCGGGCTGCTGCTGTCAGGGCGAGGAAGGGCCCCGGTCTCGTTGTCGGACACGGCTTTCAGCTCTCCAGTCGGAAGACCCGCTTGGGCAGGTGGTAGGCGAGGTCGGCGATGGTTTCGGCGGCTTCGTCGAGCGGCATTCGCCCCTCGGCCACCAGTCGGGCGAGGAATCCGGCGTCGACGCGGCGAGCCACTTGGTGGCGTACCGGGATGGAGCAGAAGGCGCGGGTGTCGTCCACGAAGCCGCTGGTGTTGGCGAAGCCGGCGGTCTCGGTGGTGGTTTCCCGGAACCGGCGCAGCCCTTCGGGCGAGTCCAGGAACCACCACGGTGCACCGAGGTACACGGCCGGGTAGCCGCCGGCCAGCGGCGCCAACTCGCGGCTGAACGCGGTCTCGTCGAGCGTGTAGAGCACCAGTCGCAGCCGCGGATCGTTGCCGAACCGGTCCAGCAGCGGTGCCAGTGCCCGGGTGTACTCCGTCTGCCGCGGGATGTCGCCGCCCACGTCCCGGCCGTGCGTGGTGAAGAGGGCCCGGTTGTGGTTGCGGACCGAGCCGGGGTGCAGCTGCATCACCATGCCGTCCTCGACAGACATGCGGGCGAACTCGACCAGCATGTGTGCCCGGAACGCCTCGGCGTCGGCCGCGTCCGCCTGGCCGCGCAGCCCCTTGCCGTAGAGCGCGGCGGCCTCGTCGGCGGAGAGTGCGAGGGTACCGGCGGTGGGGTGCCCGTGATCGGTACTGCGCGCGCCGGCCGCCCGGAACGCGGCGCGCCGTGACTCCAGTGCCGCGATGTACCCGGCATACCCCCCGGTGTCCTCACCCGCCAGCGCACCGAGTCGGGTCACCCGATCGGCCCAGCCGGGCCACTCCATGTCCACCAGGTCGTCGGGGCGGAAGGTGGTGATCACCCGGCCACCCGGACCGCCCCAGCCGTCGGCCGCCAGCTTCGCGTGCGCCGCCAACTCGTCCAGCGGTGACTCGGTGGTGGCCAGTACCTCCAGGTTGAACCGCTCGAACAGGGCGCGCGGCCGGAAGTCGGGCTGCGCCAGCTTGGCGGCCAGCGCGTCGTACACCTCGTCGGCCGTCCCCGGACTCAGCGTCAGGTCCAGCCCGAACACGTCGGTGAAGGCCAGCTCCAGCCACAGCCGCGACGGGGTACCCCGGAACAGGTGCCAGTTCTGCGCCAGCAGCCGCCAGATCGCCCGCCCGTCCGCCTCCACTCGCGCGCCGTCGGTGCGGGCCACCCCGAGCCGGTCCGGGGACACGCCCTGGCTGTGCAGCATCCGGGTCACGTAGTGATCCGGCACGATCAGCAGCCGGGCCGGGTCCGGGAACGCCCGATCGTCGGCGAGCAGCCACGGGTCGACATGCCCGTGCGGCGAGATGATCGGCAGGTCACGGGCGTTGGCGAACAACTCCCGGGCGATGTCCCGGACCCGGGGCTCGGCCGGAAACAACAGATCAGGATCGGACACGGTGCTCCTCGCAGGACGGTCGGTCACGCTGGGATTCGGTGCGCCGGCCCGACCATGGGCCGGAGCGGCTGTGCGGGCGGGACCGCTATGGGTGGGACGACTCTCTGGTGGGACGACTCGCTGGTGGGACGACTCTGGGTGGGGCGGCTCTGGCTGGGACGGCTGTGCGGGTGGAAGCGGCTGGTCAACGCAGCAGGTCGGGGTCGATCAGGTCGGCGACGTCGACCGGGGTACCGCGCTGGGCGGAGGCGTTCGCGGCCAGCCCGGTCAGCAGGGCCAGCGCCCCGTCCCGCTCGGTCGCGCTGCGCCCCAACGGATCCGGGGTACCTGAGCGGCCGGCGAAGATGTCCGCGGTCATCCGGGCGTCGGCACCGCCGTGCCCTTCCCGTACCAGGTTCGGCAGCTCAATCTCGCGCGCCGGGGCCCAGTAGGGATGGACGGTCAGCCGGGTGTGCCCGGCCTCGGCCGCCGCGTGCACGCCGTGCAGCGAAGCCGTCTCCCGGTTGCCGCTGTGCTGGGCGGCCTGTCGGGGCCGCGCTGTTCCGGCGCGGCGCTGGCGCGTGGGCCGCCCTTCACCGAGCGGGCCATCTCGGCGTCGACGTACGTGCTCTCCACCACCTCCAGCTCCAGCCGGCCGCGTGAGCCGTTGACCATCAGCCGGTACCCCTCCCAGGGGGCGTACGCGGTCAGGTGGTACGTCATGCTGGCCCCGGTGTCATAGTGCACCATGACCGACATGTCGTCCTGGATGCTCACGCCATCGGCGAACACGTTCTGGTCGCGCAGGTAGCCGTCGGCCGACTCGGCGTCCAGGTAGAGCTCGCGCAGCCGCGGATTGGCCGCGAGGTCGAGCGCGAACGGATCGTCCTGGGCGGCCGCCGCACCGTGCGCGCGCCGGTACCCCCGGTCGTAGCCGTGCGCCGCGCCGGCCTCGGCGCCGTAGAAGAACAGCCGGTTGTCGGCGTAGACCCGGACCGGGCGGGCGCCGAGCCACCAGTTGACCAGGTCGAAGTGGTGGCTCGCCTTGTGTACCAGCAGGCCGCCGGAGTTGGCCTGGTCGCGGTGCCAGCGGCGGAAGTAGTCGGCGCCGTGCCGGACGTCCAGCAGCCACTCGAAGTGCACCGAGCCGATCTCGCCGATCTCACCGCCGGCCAGCAGCTGGCGTACCCGCTCGTGCACCGGGTTGTACCGGTAGTTGAAGGTCACCGCGACCGAGCCGGCACCACGCTCGCGGGCTTCCCGGGCGGCGGTGAGGATCCGGGTACAGCGGGCGGCGTCGACGGTCATCGGCTTCTCGGTGATCACGTCGCGCCCGGCCCCCAGCGCGGCCACGATGTACTCGTCGTGGGTGGCGTCCACCGAGGTCACGATCAGTACGTCCACCTGCTCCTTGTCGAGCATGGCGGCAAAGTCCTCGACGGTGGCGCCGGTGTCGGCGGCGTCGATGGCCGGGTAGCAGCGTACGGGTGGGTGGCCCAGCTCGCCCAGCCAGCGGTTGTGCGCGCGCATCCGGGCCGGATTGGGGTCGGCGAAGGCGACCAGCTCCGCCTCCGCGGCGTGCTCGGTGACGAGTGCCCGGACGAACATCTCGGCCCGGGCGCCGGTACCCACCACGGCGTACCGCCGTCGTGACGGCTGCATCTCCCACCCTCCTACAAACGATTGCAGGCAGCCTAGACCTCAACTGCCGCAGTGCGTCAAGGCCGGGTGCCTTGCTAGCGTTGTTTTCGCAGGAAAGCGCTTACTTAGCCAGAGTAGAGGTCACAACTCGAGCAGCAAGGCACTCCGAAACCATTGACACCGACACAACCGTTTGCATTAATGAGCCAACCGTCACCGCTGACGCGCACTCCGGTCCCCGGGTCACGCGCCCGCCGACGGCGTCACCGTCGCGACCACACCTGTCGCACCGAACAGCCGACCGCCCGGGGAAAGGGAGTGTGCCGTGCCGACGACCATCCGCGACGTGGCCCGCGCCTCGGGCGTACACGTGTCAACGGTGTCCCGCACCTTCTCCGCACCGCACCTGGTCAACCCGGAGACCCGCAGCCGGGTACTGGCCACCGCGGAGAGCATGGGCTACCGGCCAAACCGGGCCGCCCGGGCACTCATCACCGGGCGTACCGGCAACATCGGCCTGATCGTTGCCGATATCGCCAACCCCTACTTCCCACCGATGATCAAAGCCGCCGAGAGCCAGGCCCGCCAGCGCGACTACCACGTCTTCGTCGCCGACACCGACGAGGACCCGGTGGTCGAGGAGGAGCTGGTTCAGGCGATGGCCAAGCAGGTGGACGGCATCCTGTTGTGCAGTCCCCGGATGGCCAACAGCTCGATCGAGCGGCTGGCCCGCGAGGTACCCCTCGTGGTGGTCAACCGGGTCGTCGCCGACCTGCCCGCCGTGGTGATGGATGTCGCCCAGGGCGCCCGCGAGGCGATCGAACACCTAGTCGGCCTCGGCCACCGGGAACTGCTCTACCTCGCTGGCCCACGGGGCTCCTGGACCAACCGGGAGATCCGCCGGTCGGCGCTGGCCACGGCCCGCGCTCACGGAGCGCAGCTCGAGGTGGTCGGCCCCAATCCACCCACCCAGACCGGCGGGATCGCTGTGGCGGCGCGGGTACGCGCCAGCGGAGCCACCGCCGTACTGGCCTACAACGACATGATGGCGATCGGACTCCTCACCGGCCTGCACGACCTCGGCGTCGCGGTACCCGGCGAGGTCAGTGTGGTCGGCATCGACGACACCGCTTTCTCCACCCTGGTCCGGCCGTCGCTCACCACGGTGTCCACCCCGACGGTGGCTGCCGGCCGGGCGGCCGTGGACATGCTGTTGCAGCAAGACATCCAGCCACGGGCTGGCCGGGGTGCGGGGCAACGTGACCCGGACACCCGGCGTACGAGCGCACAAGTGATTCTGCAAACGACCCTGATCCCGCGCGACTCGACCGGCACCGGACCGCACCGCACCGCGGCCCGGCGCGTCACCCAGCGCTCGGCAATCGCCGCCAGCCCGACCGGGAACCCTGGTATGCCAGGCAATTCCGGTCGTGCCACGGCCGCCGGGCGCGGCGCGTCAACCGCCGATCTGTTCGCACCCTCAGTCAAGGAGTAAGAGGGCATGTCTTCGCACACCCCCACTTCCGCGGGCCAGAGCGGCCCGACCCGACGACAACTGCTCACCGCGCTCGGCGTCGGCGTACCGCTGGCCCTGGCCGGCTGCGCCAGTAGCGGCAAGCCCAAGGCGGCTCCGGCCCCCTCGGTGGAGCCGATCGAGACCGGACAGGTGGAGCTCTCCGTGTTCTGGTGGGGCGGCGACGCCCGCGCCCAACTGACCGACCAGGTGCTCAAGCTCTACACGAGCAAGCACCCGAACGTCACCTTCAAGCAGACCTGGCAGGCCAACTCCGGCTACATCGACAAGCTGAACACCAACCTGGCGGCCGGCTCAGCGGCCGACATCTTCCAGCTCGACGACAACATGCTGGGCGGCGTCGCGGCGCGTAGCCAGACGCTCGACCTGACCAACTACGCGCTGGCCAAGCGCATCGACACCACCAAGCTGCCGAAGAGCCTGGTCGACTACGGCAAGGTCAACGGGGTACTGGCCGCGCTCGCACTCGCCGAGAACACGCCGGGAATGGTGTACAGCAAGACGGCGGTACAGAAGTGGGGCGTCGAGGAGCCGGCGATCGGCTGGTCCTGGGAGAAGCTGATCAGCTGGGCGACCGACTTCAGCGCCAAGACCAACTACACCGTCTTCGGCACCATGGACCCCTCAGCCGACTACAAGGCGCTCTGGGTCTGGCTGCGCCAGCAGGGCAAGGACTTCTACTCCGGTACCAAGCTGGGCTTCACCGAGGCCGACCTCACCAAGTGGTTCGACCTGTGGAAGGGCGCCCGCGACGCCAAGGCCACCCCGACGGCCGACGTGATCCACGTGGCCAACGGTGGCGACGTCACCAAGCAACTGGTGGTCACCGGGAAGGCAGCCACCTCGTTCATGTGGTCCAACCAGATGCCCGAGCTGGCCAAGAACACCAAGGACACGCTCGGCGTGGTCTCCTACCCGGGTGACCCCAAGGGCCAGTGGGCGCGGGCCGCGCTCTACTTCGCCGGGTACGCCAAGACCAAGCACCCGGGCGTGGTGGTCGACGTGATCAACTTCTTCGTCAACGACCCGGACGCCGGCAAGATCCTCGGTACCGAGCGCGGGCTGCCGGCCAACACCGACATCCGCACCTCCGTCGAGTCCACGCTGACCGACCAGAACATGAAGGCCACGGTGGACTTCGAGACCCAGATGGCCGCCAAGTTCGGCCCCGCGCCGGTGGTACCGCCGGACGGCCAGTCGGCGGTCCGCACGCTGCTCACCCAGGAGGCGGAGAAGGTGCAGTTCGGCCAGCTCTCCGCGGCGGACGCGGCGAAGGAATTCGTCCAGCAGGCCGCGCTCAAGCTCACCTCCTGATCCGCACCGCCGCACCGCGTTAAGCCCACACCCCGTCCGCACGATCGCATCCACACCCCACTGGAGAGGAGCGTTGGCGTGGCCACCACGCACGCCCCGGTCCGCCCGCGCCCCGACGGCCTACCGGCCCGGACCCCCGCCAGACGGCGGGGGTCCCCGGTGGGCCGCCGTCGGGAGACCGCCGCCGGGTACGCCTTCCTGACCCCCTGGCTGCTCGGATTCGTTGCCATCACGGCGATCCCGATGCTCTACTCGCTCTACCTCAGCTTCACCAACTGGGATCTGATCTCCAACTCCGGCGAGTACGTCGGCTTCCGCAACTACGTGCGGATGTTCACCGTCGACCCGTCGTTCTGGCGCTCGGTGAAGATCACCCTCACCTACGCCGTGGTGGCCACACCACTGAAGCTGGCCGCCGCGCTCGCTGTGGCGCTGCTGCTGGTACGCAACCGGCGCGGCAACGGTACCGCCAGGGCACTGTTCTACCTGCCGTCGCTGCTGGGCAGCAGCGTGGCACTGGCCCTGGTGTGGCAGTCGCTGTTCAACCGGGACGGGGTGGTCAACGCCTTCCTGGGCTGGTTCGGCATCCACGGCAAGCCCTGGGTCAACGACCCGAAGTACGTGCTGTGGACGATCGTCCTGCTGGGCGCCTGGCAGTTCGGCGCTCCCATGGTCATCTTCATCGCCGGCCTCAAACAGATCCCGCCCGAGCTCTACGAGGCGGCGGCAGTTGACGGAGCCGGGCCCTGGCGCCGGTTCGTCAGCATCACGCTGCCCGGACTCTCCCCGGTGATCTTCTTCAACCTGGTGCTGGAGACCATTCACAGCTTCCAGATCTTCACCTCGGCGTACATCATCGGCGGCGGCCAGGGCGGCCCGGTCGACGCGACGAAGGTCTACACCCTGAACCTGTACCTGGAGGGCTTCGGCGAGTCGCACATCGGGTACGCCTCCGCGCTCGCCTGGGTCTTCCTGCTCGCCATCGGCCTGCTGACCGTCGTCATCTTCAGTACCGGCCGCTTCTGGGTGCACTACGCCGACGGGGAGGAGCACTGATGGCCACCATTACTCGGCAAGCAATAGCCCAGCAGGTACACGCGGGCAACCAGCGGCGCCGGCGCAGGGCCCTGGGCAGTTCGGTGGTGCGTACCGTCGTGCTGCTGGTCCTGCTCGTGGTCGTGCTGTACCCGTTGGTGTGGCTGGTCGCCTCGTCGCTCAAGCCCGCCGACGAGGTCGCCTCGAACCTCACCCTCATCCCGCACGCGCCGACCCTGCACAACTACGTACGCGGCTGGACCGGCATGCGTACCGTGAGCTTCTCCCGGTTCTTCCTCAACAGCACGCTGATCTCGGGCTCCGTGGTCGTCGCCAACTGCGCCTCCTGCCTGGTGACGGCGTATGCCTTCGCCCGCCTCAAATTCCCGCTGCGCCGGGCCTGGTTCGCGATCATGATCACCACGCTGCTGTTGCCGCACCACGTTCTGATCGTGCCGCAGTTCGTACTGTTCAAGTTCCTCGGTTGGATCGACACCCCGCTACCGCTGATTGTGCCGAAGCTGCTGGGTACCGAGGCGTTCTTCGTCTTTCTCATGGTGCAGTTCATGCGCGGCATCCCGCGCGAGTTGGACGAGGCGGCCAAGGTGGACGGCTGCTCGCCGTTCGGCATCTTCCGGCACGTGATCCTGCCGCTGGCCCGGCCCGCGCTGGTCACCACGGCGATCTTCTCGTTCATCTGGACCTGGAACGACTTCTTCAGCCAGCTGATCTACCTCAACTCACCGGACCACTACACCGTGCCGATCGGGCTGCGCCTGTTCCTCGGTGGCGAGGGGCAGACCGAACTCGGCCCGATGTTCGCCATGTCGGTACTCTCGCTGCTCCCGGTCTTCCTCTTCTTCCTTGCCTTCCAACGACTTCTGGTCGACGGCATCAACACTGCGGGAATCAAGGGATGAGCGGGCAAGGGATGATGGCCGACCCGCTCAGGGACCCGATGCTGGAACCGTTGCCCCGGCCGGACTGGCGCGACTCGGTCGCACTCGCCGCCGACCTGGCGCTGCTCGGGATTGTGCTCACCCTCGCCGGCCTGTCGGTGGTCGCCGCGGGCGGGGCGCTGGTGACCGCATCGGTGGCGATGGATCAGGTGGGTACCCACCGCAGCTTCCCGAACCTCCGGGAGCTGCTGGCTACCCTGCGGCACAGCCTGCTGCCCGGCTTCGCGGCGCTGCTCGTGCTGCTGGTGTTCGCCGGTCTGCTGGGCGTGGACGCGCTGGCCCTGGCCGCCGGCCGGGTACCCGGTGGGACGGCGCTGCTGATCCCCACCGCACTGCTGGCCGGTGCGGGGCTGGCCGTGGCCGGTACCGCCCTGGTGCGGCTGGGCCAGACCGGTGGACGCGGGTACCGTGCGGCGCTGCGGTACGCGCTTGGCCTGCTGGCCCGCCGTCCACTGGTCGCACTGGCGGTACTGGCGACCATGGCGGCGCCCGCGCTGCTGGCCACGCTGGTACCGGCGACCGCCCTGTTGATGCCGGGCTTCGTACTGTTCGGGCTGCACGTGGTGGTGCGGAGGGCTCAGCAGCGCCCGACCGGCTGACCGGCGATCCTCCAGGTTGGCGTGCAACGCTACGATCGTCGATATCCATGGACGAGTAGATTTCCATGGAGGATGGGGGTCGTCGTGGAGATCACGTTCGGGTACGACCGGCTCGGCGGCCGGCTGCGGAGCATCGGTAACGTGCCGGTCAGCTACGACCGGCTGGGCTCGCGCGTCTCCCAGGTGGGCAACTGGTCGCTGCGCTACGACCACCTCGGTGGCCGGCTGCGCGCCATCGGCCCGTACGGCATCGACTACGACCGGCTGGGCTCCCGGCCGAGCCGGCTGGGCGACTGGAAGCTGGACTTCGACCGGCTGGGCAACCGGCTCACCCAGGTCGGCTCGTACCCGATCAGCTACGACCACCTGGGTAACCGGGTCGCCACGATCGGCCAGCTGAAACTCGGGTACGACCGGCTCGGCAGCCGCGCCCGCCGGGTTGAGCTGCCCGGATCGGAGCTGAGCGAGCAGGACCTGCTGGTGCTCTACTTCGTCCTCGACCACGCCGAGTCGCTTCGCAAGCGCCGCAGCAACGGCGCGGTCGCCGGGTCGATGTAGGCTCTCGCCCCGTGATTCTGCCGCAGCGTGGGGGCATCCCGGCGGCCGGCGAGTGTCACGTGTGGCTGCTGCCGATCACCGACCGGCCGGAGTGGTTGCCACTGCTGGACTCCGCCGAACGCGACCGGCTCGAGCAGTTGATGACCGCGAGCGGGCGGCAGATCTTCGTCAGCTCCCGCGCCGCCCAACGCCTCATTCTGGGCCGGTACCTCGACCTGCCGCCGGAGTCGGTCGGCATCTCCCGCGCCTGCCGGTTCTGTGGCGATCCGGGGCACGGCCGGCCGGATGTCGGGGATCGACTCTCCTTCAACGCTTCGCACACCTCGCAGTGGTTGGCGGTGGCGGTGGTCGGCTCGGGCGTGGTGGGGCTGGACATCGAGGCGGTACCGGCCGACCGCGACCACGCCGACCTGGCCCGCCGGGTACTCGTACCGCAGGAGCACGAGGCGTACGAACGGCTTCCGGTCGCGCATCGGCCGGCCCACTTCATCCGGCAGTGGACCCGCAAGGAGGCGGTGTTGAAGCTGACCGGGCTCGGGCTGGCCGAGGACGCCACCGGGCTGGCCGTGTCGGGCCCGACGATCGGACCGCCGGAGCCCGGCCGGCCCGGCTGGCCACCAGGCCCGATCCACCTGTACGACCTGCCCGGCATCCCCGACCACCGGGGAGCGTTGGCGACCACCGTACCGGTGAGCCAGATCCGTTGGTGTGGGCCGGTTCCCGAGCGTTGACCGGGCCGGTTCGGTTCAGGCCGGCTTCGTTCAGGCGGAGGGCAGGCCGGTGCGCCAGGCGCGGCGGCCGCGCTCGGCCGGGGCGCGGCGCAGTCGTGCGGCGCGCCGGGCATAACGGGGTACCCGGTGGGCCGGGTCCGGATCCGGTGTGGCGACGGGTGCGCAGCCGGCGGCGAGGGCGCTGAGTACCGCGAGTACCGCGGCGATCTCCTCGACCGTGGCGTTGCCGCGAATGGTGACGGCCGGCTCGGTCATCGCACTCCTCCTCGCTTTCGGCCGGGAATCGCAGCTGTCACAGCGGGATGTTGCCGTGCTTCTTGGGCGGCAGCTCCACCCGTTTGCTGCGTAGCGTCCACAGCGCGCGGGCCACCTCGACCCGGGTCTGCGCCGGCCGGATCACCCGGTCCAGATAGCCCCTGCTGGCCGACAGGTACGGGGTGGCCAGCGTCCGCTCGTACTCGTCCACGAGTTTGCGGCGCAGCTCGGCGGGGTCGTCGGCGGCGGCGAGTTCCCTGCGGTACAACACGTCCACCGCGCCCTCGGCGCCCAGCACCGCGATCCGGGCAGTGGGCCAGGCGAGGTTCACGTCGGCACCCAGGTGCTTGGAGCCCATCACGCCGTACCCGCCGCCGTATGCCTTGCGTACCACCACGGTGATCTTCGGTACCGTCGCCTCGGCGTACGCGAAGAGCAGCTTGGCGCCGCGCCGGATGATCCCGCCGCGCTCCTGTTCGGTACCCGGCAGGTAGCCCGGTACGTCGACGAACATCAGGATGGGGATGTTGAACGCGTCGCAGGTACGGATGAACCGGGCCGCCTTCTCCGATGCGTCGATGTCCAGGCAGCCGGCCAGGTGCAGTGGCTGGTTGGCGACCACGCCGACCACCCGGTCGGCGACCCGGCCGAAGCCGCAGATGATGTTCGGCGCGAAGAGTGCGTGTACCTCGAGGAACGAGTCCTCGTCGAGTACCCGGTCGAGTACCCGGTGCATGTCGTGGCCCTGGTTCAGCGACGCCGGGATCAGCGTGTCCAGTACCGGATCCGGCTCTACCGCTGGGAAACCGTCGTCGCCGGGCGGGTCCTCCAGGTTGTTGGCCGGCAGGTAGGACAGCAGGTCCCGGACGTAGTCGAAGGCCGACTGCTCGTCCGGCGCGAGGTGGTGGGCGTTGCCCGAGACGCTCGCGTTGGCCCGCGCACCACCGAGTTCGTCGAAGCTCACCCGCTCGCCGGAGACCCGCTCCAGTACGTCCGGTCCGGTGATGAACATCTGCCCGATGTTGTCGGCGATGACGACGAAGTCGGTGATGGCCGGGGAGTACACCGCGCCGCCGGCGCACGGGCCGAGGATCATCGAGATCTGCGGGATCACGCCGGAGGCGGCGACGTTGCGACGGATCAGTTCGCCGTAGTACCCGAGGGAGACCACGCCCTCCTGGATCCGGGCACCGCCCGAGTCGTTGATGCCGACGATCGGGCAGCCGATCTTCATGGCCAGGTCCATCACCTTGAGGACCTTCTCGCCGTGCGCCTCGCCCATGCTGCCACCGAGAACCGTGAAGTCCTGGGCGAACACGGCGACCGGGCGGCCGTGTACCAGCCCGTGTCCGGTGACCACACCGTCGCCGTACGGCCGGGTGGCGCCCATGTCGAAGTTCGTGACCCGGTGCTGGACGAACTCGTCGAACTCCACGAAGGTACCGGGATCCACCAGCAGGTCGATCCGCTCCCGGGCGGTGAGTTTGCCGCGCGCCCGCTGCTTGGCAACGGCCGCCGCGGTTCCGCTGTGCTGCGCCGCCAGATGCCGGGCCTCCCAGTCGGCGATCATCCCCGGGCTGCTGCCGGTGTCCGGGCAGCCGGTGTCCGCCGGGTCGACGCCCACGCTGATGTCGAGGCTCATGCTGTCCTCCGCCGGTTCGGATTGCGTGCGGCGCTCACGGCAGCGCCCGGACGAGCGCGGAGCCGTTGACCGCCAACACCGCGTCGGTACCGGGGCGTGCCGGGAACGGGCGCGGTTGGTGGGCCGGGCGTACGGTGTTCGGGGCCGCGTCGAGCAGCCAGCTGTCGATCAGGTGCGCCAGCCAGCCGGGCTCCTCCAGGTGCGGGGCGTGCCCCACGCCGGGCAGCGACAGCCGCCGCCAGTCGGGCCGGACCCGGTGCAGCGACTGGAAAGCAGCCTGCGGTACCAGCCGGTCGGCGGTACCGTGCGCGAGCAGCGTGGGTACCCGCACCTCGGTGGCGAGTGCCCGATAGCGCTCGGGTTCGCCGATCGCGGCCACCAGTGACTCGGCCGCCTGCCGGAAACCGAGGTTGGGCTCCTCGGCCGCCAACTGCGCCGTCATGGCCGCGTGCACCGCGGTCGCCACTTCCCGGGGTACCCGGTCGGGCTCGGCGCAGGAGAGCCGGAAGTACTGGCGGGTCATGCTCTCCGGATCGGTGCTGTCCCGCCGGGCCAGCAGTACGGCCTTCAGCTTGGAGGGCACCCGGTAGGCGGCGGCCGCTGCCCGGTCGCCGGAGGCCGGCGGGTCGAAGGTGGCCAGCCACGGGTTGACCAGCACCAGGGCAGATAGGCGGTGCGGTACCCGGGCGGCGACGCCGAGTGCGATCGTTCCGCCCATCGAGGCGCCGACGAGGATGGCCGGCGCGTTCAGGTACTCCCCCAGGAACCGGGCCAGCAGCGCCTCGTTGGCCAGCACGCTTCGAGCGCCGCCCGGCGAGCGGCGACCGGCCGAATCCCGGCAGGTCGACGCCGACCACCCGGTACCGGCCGCGCAGCGTCGCGGCGAGCCGGTGCCAGTCGGCGTGCGAGCCACCCAGCCCGTGCACGAGCACAATCGGGCGCCCGCCGCCGCCGGTGTCCTGGATGAACAGTGGCCCGTCCAGATCCAGATGGTTGGCTTCCATGACGACTCCTCCCACCGGCCCGGCGCTGCCCCACCGGTCGACACCGGATCGCGGTAAGTCGCGGAGCGCGTTCTGCCCGGCCTGAGCCTGGCAGTACCACCTTGAGCGGTACTCGGGCCCGGCTGGTGGCCTACGCGGCTGCGCCCCACTCGGGTACCGACAGGATCTCCAGTACGGCCGCGGTGCACGTGTACCCGGCCCCACCACCCCACACGAGTACGTGGTCCCCCGGAGCCACCAGCTTGTGCTCGATGAGGTACCCGATGCCGGCGAACTGGTCGCCACTGGCCAGGTGCCCGACCGTCTTCCCGAACTGCCAGGTGGTCAACTCCTCGTCGATGCCGAGCATGTTCTCCAGTTCGCGGTGTCCACCGCCCTGCCGGGTGTGCGGGATGACCAACCGGGCGATCTTCTCCAGCGGAACGCCGGCATCGGCGAGTACCACATCTTTGGTGGTGTGCAAGACTTCCAGCAGCCGGTGGATAGCGTCGGGCAGTTCGCTGTCCACCGCCAGCTGGGAGCGCCAGTCCAGATCGATGGCCTCGGTCCCGGACGGCGGCCGGAGCATGAACTCCTCGTCGCCGCGGGCCAGCAGCTCCAGCGAGTTGTCCACCTCGGTGTGCACGCTGATCACCCGGGCGAAGCCGGACTCCTTGGACAGCACCAGGGCGGTACCCCCGTCGCCGTAGATTCCCATCCCCGCGATGGTCCACCGGTTGACCCGGGGCAGCGCCATCCGGTCGCCGGTAGTCAGCAGCGCCGCACTTCCCCGATCCGTTGCGGCGCTGAGGAATCCAGCCGCGAGGTCGAGGGCGCCCATGCCACCGTTGCAGCGCTGGCGTACCTCGAACGCCTGGGCGTGGCGCGCGCCCGCCTCGTTGGCGACGTAGCTGCCGACCGGCCACATGTCCAAACCCTGGAACCAGTTGGTGGCGTGCAGTACCAGGCCTATCCGCTCCGCCGGTACCGCCGACCGGGCCAGCGCCTGGCGGGCCGCCTGCGCCGCCATCCACGCCGGTGCCGCCTCCGGACCGGCGACGGTGGCCGACTCGTAGAGCAGTTCGTTTGCCCGGCGCTGGTCGACCTCGCCGGCGGCCACGGCTTCGGCGGGTGTCATCACCCCCGGCAGCCAGCTACCCACACCCGCGACGTAGAGCTCCTCGTAGCGCATGGCTTCCTCCTACGACCGGTGGACGGCCCTGACCGGTGGACGGCGGCCGCGCCCGGCTGACCGTAGGGACGGCGCCTGGAGAGCCGGTGGAGCCGGCGGCACGCGGCTGCTCCACCCCGGCTCCAGTGGGTGTGCAGCCGGGGTGGAGCCGGTCGGACAAGGGTCGACCACACCGGAGCCCGCCGGCCGATCAGCCTGCCCGCCCGGTTCCACCCAGCATCGTGAGTGGGTCCCAGCATCGCGAGAGGACGTGACCGGTGACGAAGAGCGAGATTCACGCAGCTGAATTCAGCACCACCGCTGCAGGACCGGCGGAGGTCGCGTTCGGCATCATGCTGAAGGCCGAGCGCTGGCCGCAACTGTTCTCCACCATCGTGCACACCGACTTCGCCCTCCGGGAGGAGGGCAAGGACGAGGTGCGGGTGTGGGGCATGCAGGGCGAGAACGCGGTACGGGCCTGGACGACCCGGCGGGTCATCGACCACGAGGGCATGCGGATCGCGTTCACCAACGAACCGGCGATCGCGCCAATGACGGTGATGGGCGGCGAATGGTCGTTCAGCCCGCAGCCCGACGGAACCACGAAAATCAACATCCGGCACGAGTTCGGCCTGCCCGACAACACCAAGGTACCGGCCGGCCGGATCATCCAGGAGCTGGAGCGGCACAGCAAGATCCAGCTCGAACAGCTCCGCCAGGCCACCGAGCGGTCGGCCGAACTCGACGACCTGATCCTTGATTTTGAGGATCCGTTGTATGTGGGTGGTGCGGCCGAGGATGCCTGGAAGATGTTGTACGAGGCGGATAAGTGGCCGGAGCGGTTGGCGCATGTGGCGAAGTTGACGATGACTGAGGAGGTTGCGGGTATCCAGTTTTTCGACATGGATACCACTACCTCGGATGGTCGGCCGCATACGACGCGGTCGGTGCGGGTGTGTTTGCCGTACAGCGTGATTGTGTACAAGCAGTTGCAGCCGCCGCCGTTGTTGAGTGTGCATACGGGGCATTGGCGGTTCACGCCGACTCGTGAGGGTGTGATTGTGGGTGCCCGGCACACGGTGACGATCAATCCGGAGCGGCTTGATGTGTTGGGTGCGGGGGCGACGGTGGAGGATGCCCGCCGGTACCTGCGGAAGGTGTTGAGTACCAACAGCATGGGCAACCTGCGCCTGGCCAAGGGGTACGCGGAAGAGCAGCGCGGCTGAGTCGCGCGCCCGCCCCGGTCTTCTCAGTCAGTTTGTTCTCAGTCAGCTTCATGTGTTTGGGGAGGTGTTTGTGTCGGAGAGCCAGATCGTCGTCAACGAGTTGACGAAGGTCTACAAGGGAGTTCGGGCGGTGGACGGGTTGTCGTTCACCGTGGAGCCGGGCCGGGTGACCGGGTTCCTGGGGCCGAACGGTGCAGGTAAGACGACGACGCTGCGGATGCTGCTCGGTCTGGTGCAGGCGACCTCGGGAACGGCCACCATCGGCGGCTCCCGCTACAGCGACCTGCCCGACCCGCTGCGCCACGTGGGCGCGGTACTGGAGGCCAGCAGCGCGCACAAGGGCCGCTCCGGTATCGCCACGCTGCGGGTCAGCTGCGCGGCGGCCGGGCTGCCGGACCAGCGGGCCGACGAGGTACTCGAGCTGGTCGGGCTGGGCGCCGCCGCGAAGCGGAAGTTCAAGGGGTACTCGCTGGGCATGAAGCAGCGGCTGGGCATCGGGTACGCCCTGCTCGGCGACCCCGACGTGCTCATCCTCGACGAGCCGGCCAACGGGCTGGACCCGGAGGGCATCCGCTGGATGCGCAACCTGCTGCAGCACCTGGCGGGCGAGGGGCGCACCGTGCTGGTCTCCAGCCACCTGCTCTCCGAGATGGAGATCCTCGCCAACGACCTGGTCATCATCGCGGCCGGGCAGCTGGTCCGGCAGGGCACTGTGGAGCAGGTACTCGGCTCCATCGGCGGCTCCGGCACCGTGCGGGTACGCACCCCCAAGCCGGAGGCGCTGAGCGCGGTACTGGCTGAGCGGGGCGGCAGCGTCACCGCCGGGGACGACGAGCAGGTACTGCTGGTGACCGGGCTGGAGGCGGCCGCTGTCGGGTCGGCCGCCTTCGTGGCCGGAGTGGAGCTGCACGAACTGCGCCAGGAGCGCCCCGATCTGGAGAACGTGTTCCTCGAACTGACCCACGACAAGGCAGGTATCCGGTGAGCAAATCCAAGACCACCGTCGAGGCCGGGCCGGAGGCGATCACCGAACCGGAGCCCGAGCTCGTGCTCGCGCCGGCTGTACCCACTCCGGACGAGCCCGCGGCCGTCGTCGCCCCGGATACGGAAGCCGCCGACACCGACACCGACTCCCCGGCCGCACCGGACCCGGAGCCGGCGACCCCGGACGCCTCAGCCACCGAGGTGCCAGCCGCCGAGGTGCCAGCCACCGAGCCGACAGCGACCCTGGCGGCCACCGACACAGACGCGGCAGAAGCCGGCGCCGGTGCGGTTGACGGCGCGGCAACGGACAGCACTGCTGCTGACGGCGCCGTAGCGACGTCTGTCGACGCCGAGGTCAGCGACCCGGAGGCCATCGGGGCGCAGATCGCCCGAGCGGAGATCGCTCGGGCTGCGACGGCTGAGCCGGCGGTCACGAAGAAGGGGGCCACCAGGAAGGGGGCCCCGAAGAAGGGCGTCACGAAGCCGGTTGCGCCGGCGGAGGTGACCGCCGAGCCGACCACAGCCGACACCAAGGACGGGGCCGAAAGCAAGGAGAAGGTCGCCGCGGTCTCGCTCGGTCAGGGCGGTGGCTTCCGGTTCGGGCACCTGCTGCGCGCCGAGTACCTGAAGGTGAGTACCACCAACGTCTGGTGGCTGCTGGTCCTGTTCACCACGATCACCACCGGGCTGGCGCTCACGGTGAACATCCTGACCTTCCACTTCAGCGCCAAGGACCATCCCACCGACGGCAGCGTGTTCAATCAGGTCAACGGCGCGGCCAACATCTTCACCTCCGGCCAGTTCTTCGGGGCGCTCTTCGCTCTGCTGCTGGCGATCCTGACCATCACCAACGAGTACCACCACCAGACGGTCACCACGACGTTCCTGGCCACTCCGCACCGCTCCTCGGTGATCCTGGCCAAGTTCGTCGTGTCGATGGTGGCGGCCGCCGGGTTCTGGGTGTTCACCACGGTGCTCGACCTGATCACCGGCGCGATCTACTTCTCCGCGGACGGGTACGCCAACCATCTGGGCAGCGGTACCGTCATCAAGGCGATGCTGCTGAGCCTGCTGGTCTTCGCGCTCTGGGCGGTCTTCGGAGTGGGGCTGGGGGTACTCATCCGCAGCCAGATCGGTGCCACCGTGACGGCGGCGATGCTCTACACGGTCGGGCTGTACCTGGCGATCGGCATCTTCGGCCTGATCCATGCCTACCTCATCAAGCAGGACTGGTCGCTCAGCGCCATGGTGATCGTGCCGGCGGTCGCGGCGCAGATTGCCATCTCGCCGACGAAGATCTTCCCGCAGAGCCCACACCAGTGGGTCGGCATCCTGGTGATGGTCGGCTACGCGCTGCTGTTCGGGGCGATCGGCATCTACTACACCCGCAAACGCGACATCTCCTGACCGGCAAGCACTGCTGACCGGCTGATCGAACACGGCTGATCGAACGTCAGAACGGCGTGCCCGTTGTCCCTTGTGGACACCGGGCACGCCGTCGCGTATCCGGTCGCCAGCTACCCGCCGGTACCCCGGATTTGCTTGGGGTGAAACGATTCTCGGGTCTGACTCGCGGCGGCGCCCAGGATGGCTCGAACCGGCCGTTGCGGAGTTTTGCCGGCGCTCTCGCGGGGCTACCGTCGCGCTGTGAAGCTTCGACCGCTGGCGATGCAGGGCGCGTACGAGATGGTGCCGATGGCGCACCAGGACGAGCGCGGTGCGTTCGTCGAGTGGTTCCGGGCGACCGAGATCAGCGCGGTTACCGGACACGACATGACAGTTGCCCAGGCCAACCTCTCCATCTCCCGGCGCGGGGTGGTACGCGGCATGCACTTCGTGCACCTGCCACCGGGCCAGCTGAAGTACGTGACCTGCGTGGCCGGTACGGTGCTGGACATCGTGGTGGACCTGCGGATCGGCTCGCCCACCTTCGGTCGGTGGGACTGCGTGACCCTAGACGATGTCGACCGGCGCGCCGTCTTCATCGCCAACGGACTCGGCCACGGGTTCTGTGCGCTGACCGAGACGGCGAGCGTGCTCTACCTGTGCTCGACGGCGTACGACCCGGCGGCGGAGCGGCAGATCCACCCGCTCGACCCGGAGTTGGGGCTGCCCTGGCCGACCAGCTCCCCGGTGCTGTCGGTACGCGACAGCGAGGCACCCACGCTGGCCCAGGCGCAGGCGGCCGGTCTGCTGCCGCACTGGCAGTCCGAGTCGTAGCCCCCAGCGGACTGAGAGGCTTGGGGCGTCACCGATCCAGACGGTCTCTAGTCGGGTTCCAGACGATGCCGCGCGTCCGATGGTCGACTGTTCCCCACAGCTAAGCCAACCGGACAGCTGAGGCATTTCACCGCGGGGGGCCGCGGAAGGAGGACAGCGCCATGCGGGTGCTCTTCACGGTGTCACCGTGGGCCGGCCACTACTTTCCAATGGTGCCACTGGGTTGGGCGCTCCAGGGCGCCGGGCACGACGTCCGGGTACTGTGCACGCCGGTCGCGGCGGCCTACGTACGCAGCTCCGGGCTGACCCCGGTGCCGGTACTGGATGACCACGACAACCAGATGTTCTGGTCCCGCCTGTGGCACCAGCAGCGCGTGGTACGCGGGGTGGCACTGGACAACGGGTTGCCGCTGCTGCACCCGGTGACCGGCGAGCGGATGAACAGCGCCGACGAGTTCGACTGGCCGGCGTACAAGAAGGCGCACGAGCACGAGTTCAGTAGCGCCTGGCTGGCCAAGATGCAGCGCACCCTGGTGTTCGTGAAGAGCTGGCAGCCGGAGTTGGTGGTACACGACCTGATGAGCACCGAGGGGCCGTTCTCGGCTGTCTTCGAGGGCGTCCCGGCGGTACTGCACCTGTGGGGTCCGGTGGGTACCGACGAGACCGACCCCGGGCTGAAGATCGTTCCGGACTACAGCAACGGAATCCTGCGCAAGCTCGGGGTACGCACCAAGGGCCGGGACATGGTGCGCTACGTCATCGACCCGAACCCGGCGAGCATGGCGCCGCCGCTGAGCGGTACCCGGCTGCCGATGCGGTACGTGCCCTACAACGGCCCCGGCGACGCCCCTGAGTGGCTGCTGGACGACCCGGAGAAGCCACGGGTATGCGTGGTGTGGGGACACACGCTCAGCCGCTTCGGGCCGGATGCCTTCCTGGTACCGGAGATCCTCGCCGGGCTGGCCGGGCTGGACATCGAGGTGGTGGTCGCGGTCAACCCCAAGGACGTGCCGTTCGTCGGGGAGTTGCCGGCCAATGCGCGCATCGTGGAGCAGTTCCCGATCAACCTGCTGCTGCCCAGCTGTGCCGCGGTGATCCACCACGGCGGCGCCGGCTGCGTGATGAGCGCCGTGGTCGCCGGTACCCCGCAGCTGGCCGTGCCGTTCGAGTCCGAGCAGCAGGCCAACGGGGTACGGGTCGCGGAGGCCGGCGCCGGGCTGCACCTGAAGGCCAAGGAGGCCAACAGCGCGACCATCCGGGAGGCGCTGCTGCGCCTGCTGGACGAGCCGTCGTTCGCGGCGAACGCCAAGCGGCTGGCCGCCGAGCTGGCCGACCGGCCGAGCCCGGCTGAGCTGGTCACGCAGCTGGAGGAGCTGGCCCGGACCGGTGAGCCGCCGGCCACCATCGACTGGGACGCCCTGCCGATGGAGAAGCTGCTCGCCGACGCCCGCCGTCCGGTCGGAGTCCGCTGACCGGCACTCCGCACGAACGAGGAAGCACAAGCGACAAGATCGCGATCTGCGGTACGACTGCGCAGCCCCGGCTGCCTGGTCGTACCGCAGATCGCGATCTTGCATGCACGACAAACCTCGTCCCGCCCTGTGGAACGGAGTCGTCCACCGGCCCAACGATGGTCGATCAACTCTGGAGTGCCGGTGGAGCAGCGCTCGGGGAGCCTGTCGCCTCCGCCCCGAACAGCACAAATGTCCACCGACCAAAGTGGACAAACATGTGTGGATCACCTTGCCTACCATCCGATTGGCCGATGTCTATTGGCCCGATCGCGCCAGTGCCTCAACCGTTCCGCGTTGGCACAATCGAGCCCGGAACGGGGAGATCACCAAAGTCGCCCCAATCCGTAGCAATCCGTGGTGGCTGCTGGCCACCACGTCAGGCGGATCCAGGCTCCGCGGATCCGGTCAACGGTTCGTGGGGTACGCGGATCCGGGGGACTGTCCGGCAAACAGTACGGCCGATGCGAAGGCAGGTACGGATGCGGCTGCTCCTGGTCGAGGACGATGAGCGGGTCATGGCGGCGCTCACCGCCTCACTACAGCGCCACGGCTTCGAGGTGGTCCGCTCGCGTACCGGCTTCGGCGCCCTGGAGATGCTCAGCCTCGGCCCGCAGGTGGTACTCCTCGATCTGGGCCTACCCGACTGCGACGGCTTCGAGGTGTGCGCCCGCATCCGCCGGGTCAGCACGGTGCCGATCATCGTGACCACGGCGCGCGGTGACGCCGAGGCGCGCATCCGCGGGCTGAACCTGGGCGCCGACGACTACGTGGTCAAGCCGTACAACCTGCAGGAGCTGATCGCCCGGATCCGGGCGGTGAGCCGCCGCTCGACGCTGACCCAGGCGGTCAACGCGGCCAATGCGGCTCAGGCGGCCGGCGCCGGCAAGGAGGGCGGTGGGCCCGGGGACGAGCCGGCGGGTACCGGCGCGGCACCGCTGCGCATCGGCGCCGTCCACATCGACCTGCGGCAGCGCACGATCGAGGTACACGGGCAGCCGGTCAGCCTGACCCGCAAGGAGTTCGACCTGCTGGCGCTGCTGGCCCGGCAGCCCGGTGAGGTACTGCACCACGAGCAGATCATCGACGAGCTGTGGCACAGTACGTCGGCGTACACCCGGCGTACCCTGCACGTGCACGTCGCCTCACTGCGCCAGAAGCTGGTCTCCCCCGGGCTCATCGAGTCCGTCTACGGCGTCGGGTACCGGCTGGCCGGCGCGTTCAGCGATCTGCGCCGGCCATGAGGGCGGCTGTCATCGGGATCGGGCCGTCATGAGGACCCGACTGTTCGGCATCTTCCTGACCATGGTCATCTGCATGCTGGCAACGCTCAGCATCCCGTTCGCGATCAAGGTCGCCTCCGGCGAGCAGCAGGCCATCTTCGTCGACCGGCTGCAGGACACCGCCCGCTTCGCCTCCGCCTACCAGCAGGCCAACGACGAGATCGACGTGCAGGCGCTGCGCGACGACCTGACCCGGTACCACGATGTGTACGGCATCGACGCGGCGATCCTGGACCGCTCCGGCGCGGTCATCGAAAGCTCGGGCCACATCGACCTGCACGGTGCCGGCCAGCGCAGCGCGGTACACCAGGCGCTCACCGGACACCAGAGCGACCAGCCGGCCATCATCTGGCCGGGCGAGCACGAAGCGCTGACCATCGCGGTACCGGTGCTGCGCGGCGACGACGTCATCGCCGCGGCCATCACCGTCTCCCCCACCAGCGCGCTGCGCCGCATCCTCGCCGTCAAACTCGGCATGCTGACCGCCGCCGACCTGGCGGCGATCGCCGTCTTCATCCTGCTCTCCGACCGGGCCGCCATCTGGGTACTGCGCCCGGTCTACCGGCTCGACGTGGCCTCCCGGCAGATCAGCACGGGCAACCTGGCAACGCGGGTGAACGACCGCGGCGGTCCGGTGGAGATCCGCCGATTAGCCGCCTCCTTCAACCGGATGGCACTGGCGGTGGAGACCGCGATGGACCGGCAGACCCGGTTCGTCGCCGACGCCTCCCATCAACTGCGCAATCCGTTGGCGGCGTTGACGCTGCGCCTGGAGGAGCTGCGCGCGGACGTACCCGAACGGTGCATGCCGGCCGTCGCCGACGTGCTCGACGAATCCTCCCGGCTGCGCGGGATCGTCGACGAACTGCTACACCTGGCCTCGGTACAGGAGGCGGCGGCCCGCTCGCGGGCCCCCACCGACGTGGTCGACCTGCTGGCCGGGCGGATCCAGGCCTGGCGCCCGCTGGCCCAACTGCGGGCGATCACGCTGCACTTCCAGCACCCGGCGCAGGCCCCGGCGCAGATCGATCCCACCCTGGTGAGCTCGGTACTCGACGCGGTACTCGACAACGCGATCAAGTTCAACGCCGACGGCGGCCGGGTGGACATCGAGGTCACCGTCGAATGCGCCCGGGTACGGGTGGACATCGCCGACAACGGCATCGGGGTGGACGCCGACGAGATGGAGCGCCTCGGCGACCGGTTCTGGCGCAGCCCATCCCAGCAGAACGTGCCGGGCTCCGGGCTCGGCCTCAGCATCGCCCGGACCATCACCGAGCTGTGCGGCGGCAACCTGCGCTTCTCCGCCGTCGAACCGAGCGGGCTGCGGGTGAGCCTGTGGCTGCCGGTACCCCCGGTACCGACGGTGCCCGCCGCCGGTACCCCCAGCTTCTGGCCCCGGCACCGGCGCCGCCGCCGGATCGCCGTGCTCGCCGGCCGGCGAGGCGAATCATGAAGCGGCGCACCGTACTGCTCGCGCTGGCCGGGGCGGCCGGCTCCGCCGGCAGCCTGGCCGCGTGCCGGAGCCACCGGCAGGCCACCGGGGGTTTCGACAAGACCCCGATCGTCGTCGCGGCCGGCAGCACGGTCGGGGTCTACTACCAGTACGGCAATGCCATCGCCGACCTGTGCGGGGACGTACTGGGCCCGATGCGGATCGTCTCCACCACCGGCTCGGTGGACAACCTGAAGCGGCTGAGTACCGGTGAGGCGATGCTCGCGTTCACCGCCGCCGACGCGGCCACCGACGTCCTGCTCGACGACTCACTGGGCCAGCCGGTACCGATCCGGGCCATCGCCAAGCTGTACGACGACTACATCCACCTGGTTGTCCCGGTCGAGTCACCGATCATGAGCATCGCCGACCTGCGTGGCCGGCGGGTCTCGGTCGGCGCTGCCGGCTCAGGCACCGCGCTCATCGCCGACCGGCTGCTCGGCGCGGCCAACCTGGACCCGCACACCGGCATCGGGCGCTCCCAGCTCAGCCTCGACGACTCCGCGGCGGCGCTGGACAACAGCGAGATCGACGCGTTCTTCTGGTCCGGCGGGCTGCCCACGGTC
This sequence comes from uncultured Actinomycetota bacterium, assembly GCA_963850915.1. Classification (GTDB taxonomy): domain Bacteria; phylum Actinomycetota; class Actinomycetes; order Mycobacteriales; family Micromonosporaceae; genus CAVTWH01. Next base: position 383,770 of record CAWKND010000006.1, on the reverse strand, counting down.
GCGGTCACCGCCCTGGCCCGGAGCCGGCGGGTACGCCTGGTGGATCTACACGACGCCGCGGCGGTACTGCGGGTGCGCTTCGGTACCTGCTACCGGGTCGGGGTGATCCCGCCGGGTACCTACACCGACCAGGCCAAGCCGGTACCCACCCTGGCCGTCCCCAACCTGTTGGTGGCGCTGTCCAGCCAGCCTGACGCGGGCGTGCGTACCACCTGCGAGTTCATCTTCGACAATGCCGGCAAGCTCGGAGCGCAGGTACCGGTCGCGGCCGAGCTGGACCGGCACACGGCGCTGTTCACCGAGCCGATCCCACTGCACAATGGCGCACTGGCCTACTACCGCTCCGACGAGGTCGGCTGACCGACCCGCTCCTTACCCCGCTCCTTCCCGGCTTCGAGCCGGTGCACTGGTGGTGATCCACCGGTCTGCGAGTGATCGCCGTGCGGCACACCGTCCACTGTGGGTGCCGGCGCATTCTGCCCGGATCAGGTAGTCCATCGGTATCCGATCGGTGAACCATGCTCGAACGCCGCTACACCAACGCTCGGGATAACTGGTTGGCCGAAAATACATCGGGTAACGTGAATGGACGAAGTCAACAGAAAGGGGTCCAGGCCATGCACAGCGGAGATTCGGGCGGCGGCGGGACATTTGTTCCCGGCGGCAGTGGCGGCGGCAAGAAGGGTGCGATCTGGGGCCTGGTCATCGTCGCGATTGTCGTCATCGTCGTAGTCTTGATCAACAGGTAGTCCCCCCGTACAGACCTGGACGCCCGGCTCGGACCCGCAGAGGTCCGAGCCGGCTGAGTTGCCAGTCCTGTTGACGCTGGTCCTGTTGGCGCTACTTCTGTCGGCGCTACTTCTGTCGGCGCTACTTCTGTTTGGCGCTACTTCTGTTGGCGTTACCGCTTTTCGGGCGCGGTGGCCGGGACGCCGGCGAGGGCGACCGGGCCGGCTGCGAGTATGCCGAGGAACTCAGCGCCGATCCGGTCGGCCAGCTCCACCGGGGCGCGGTCGGTACGTACCGTGATCCGCAGGCTGAAGCCGTCACCGGACGGGAACACCTCGACCGTCAACGGGGTCGGTACCTCCTTGGCGTACCGGTCCTCAACCAGCTCCGTGTGGCAGCCCGGCAGCGGCAGCCCGGGCCGGGCGTAGTCCTGCAGCAGGAAGGTCGGGATGGTCAGCAGGATGTGCACATCCGGCCGGACCGCGGCGAGCGCGGCGACCGCCTCACCGAACGGCAACTCCTGGGCAGCCATCGCCTCGTGCACCGTCTTCGCCGCCAGCGCCAGCCAGTCCGGCTCGGCAGTGCGCGGCCCCTTCGGGGGGCGTAGCCGCAGGCACACGGCGTCCAACCGGCAGCCCACGCTACGGTCCAGCAAAGCGTTGCCGCGCCGGGCAACCGGTACCATCATGGCGACGTCCGACTGGCCGGTGATGGTACGCAGCACCTGCCCGAAGACGGCTGCCAGGTAGCTGAACCGGGTCACCCCGGCGCCCTTGGCGTACCCGTCCCAGGCGGCGACCTGCGCGGCGGTGATCGGGAAGGTACGGCCGTCCTTGGGGCCCCACTCGCTGACCGGGCCACGCGCCATGGTCGGGATGTTGAGGCGTGGCAGGGTACGCAGCTGCTCCAGCCAGTAGGTCCGCTGCGGGGCGAGGTCGGCCACCGCGTGACAGCGGGTCGCCTCAGCGGCGACCTCGGCGAGGCTGGGCGCCGGCCGTGGCCACGCCGGTACCTGGCCGCGCCGCCGGGCGGCGTAGGCGAATGCCAGGTCGCGGACGAGAATCGCCTGGGACCAGCCGTCGAAGGCGATGTGGTGGATGGCGAAGCCGAACAGGGTACGGCCACTGCCCAGGCTGGGTACCACCACCGACCGCCAGACGTGGCCGGCCGAGATGGCCAGTGGCTGCTGCGCCACCGTGTCGAGCGCGGCGAGCGCTGCGGCGTCGTCGAGCGCTGGTGGTAGCACGTGCAGTTCGGCCTCGCCCGGATCGTCGGGGACGATCGCGGTGGCCGGCCTGGTGTCCAGGTAGCGCACGTGCAGCGCCTGGTGCCGGCGGTGCAGGTCGCCAACGGCGGCGACGAGCGCGGCGGTGTCCAGGTCGCCCTCGATCCACCAGGTGGTCGGGCAGACGATCCGTTCGGTGACCTCCACCAGGTTGGCCTGGCCCGGCGGGAGCGGCACCGGGCCGTCGGTGACTTCCGGCGCCGCCACCGGCTTGGCGGCCACAGCGTGGGTGTCCAGCCAGTCCGCGAGCTGGCCGACCGTTGGCAGCCGGTACACCTGCGAGATGGGTACCGCCTCGCCGCGTACCGTCGCCAGCCGCAGGCACAGCTGCGCCACGTCCAGCGAGCTGGCGCCTAGGTCGAAGACCCGGTCGTCCAGGCCGATCCCGTCGACGCCGAGTACCCCGGTCATCATCTCGGCGACCGCGAGTTCCCGGGGGGTGACCGGCGCGCGGTAGGGGGTACGCAGCGGTGGCCGGCCGGCGGCCGGAGCGGGTAGCGCGCGCCGGTTCACCTTCCCGGTCGCGCCCAGCGGGAATGCTTCCACCACAACGAAAGTGGCCGGCACCATGTACGGCGGGAGTACCCGCGCGGCGTGCTCACGCAGTTCGACGGTGTCCGGGCGGCGGCCGTCCCGGCCGGTCAGGTAGGCCACCAGGCGGGCCGGTCCGTGGTCGGAGCGCACGGCGGCCACCGCCACCGCCACGTCGGGGTGGGTGGCCAGTACCGCTTCGATCTCGCCGAGCTCGATGCGCAGGCCGTTCAGCTTCACCTGGGTATCCAGCCGGCCCAGGAATTCCAGGTCGCCGTTGGCGTTCCAACGGGCCAGATCGCCCGTACGGTAGGCGATTCCGGCACCGTACGGATCGGTGCCGAAGCGCTCGGCAGTCAGCTCGGGCCGGTTGAGGTAGCCGCGGGCCACGCCGACGCCGGCGATCAGCAGCTCGCCGGGTACCCCCACCGGGACGAGTTCGCCCTGCCGGTCCAGTACCCGGGCGGCGCGGTTGGGCATGACCGTACCGATCGGTACCGAGGAGCCGAACCTGCCCGGTACGCAGTCGAAGTAGGTACAGGAGACGGCTGCCTCGGCCGGGCCGTACAGGTTCATCACCCGGGCACCCCGATCGAGCCAGCGCACGATCAGCTCCGGGGCGACCACCTCGCCGGCCACCAGCACACAGCGCAGGTCCGCGCAGTCGGCCGGGTCCACCAGGCTCAGGGTGGTCGGCGGGGTGAACGAGTGGGTGACCCGGTTCGCCGCGATGACACCGGCGAGCGCGCCCGGGCTGACCACCTCGTCATGCGTGGCCACCACGACACACGCGCCCGCGACGAGTGCCCCGAAGATCTCGCCGACGGCGAGGTCGAAGACGGGCGAGCAGCAGTGCAGCATCCGGGTCTGCTCGCCGATCGCGCACTCGTCGACCATCCAGGTGAGGTAGTTGACGATCATGCGGTGGTCGAGCAGGACGCCCTTGGGTACTCCGGTGGAGCCGGAGGTGAACAGCACGTACGCCAACGAGTCCGGTCCGGCGTCGTCTCCGTCGTGCGGCGCATCCCCTGCGGTGGCTTCGATCTGGGCCCAGTCGACGTCCAGCCGGAGCACCGTGACACCTGACGGCGGCGTGAAGTCGAGTACGCCGTCGAGCGTGAGTACCACCGGGGCGGCGGTGTCCTCCAGGACGAACCGGATCCGCTCGGCGGGAAAGGCCGGATCCACCGGGGTGTACGCCGCACCGGCGCGCAGCACGCCGAGCATCGCCACCAGGGTGTGCAGTCCCCGGCTGAGTACCACGGCGACCACGCTGCCCGGCCCGACGCCCAGTTCGCGCAGGTGCGTGGCGAGCAGTGCCGAGCGCCGGTCCAGTTCGCCGTAGGTGAGCTGCTGCCCGGAGCAGATGGCGGCGAGCGCCTGCGGGTTGCGGCGCATCCGCTCGGCGACGAGGGCGTGCAGGGTGGTTTCCGGGTATCCCCGGGTAGGTCCGTTGCCCAGCGCTACCAGGGATGCGCGCTCGGCCTGGTCGAGCAGGGGCAGCCGGGAAACCGGCAGTGCGGGGTCTGTCGCACCCGCCCGCAGTACCCGCTCCCAGTGCAGCAGCAGCCGGGCGATCCGGCCCGGGGTGAACAGGTCGGCCGCGTAGCGTACGGCCAGCCGGAGGCTGTCACCGTCGGGTGTGATCTCGACGGCGATGTCCTCCGCCAGCTCCGCCGCACCGGCTGCGAGAAGTTCGAAGCGCACGTCTCCCCCGGACGCGGAGCCCCCGGACGCGGCGCCCCCGGACGCGGCGCCCCCGGACACGGCGCCCCCGGATACGGCCCACCCGGACGCGGGGGGCTGTGCGGTGGCGAAGCTGACCGAGACCGGGCAGGGTGCGGGGTGCCCGGCTGCCAACGCTTGCACGATGCTGTCCGGTACCGGGCCGTGGCTGACCAGCTCCGTCCACGCCCGGCCGCTCGTGTCCAGTAGCTGCTCGACGGTGGGGTCGCCGCTGACGGGTACCCGCAGGACCGATACTCCGCCGCCGGGTACCGGGGCGCCGACGGCGATGTCCTCCTCGCCGGTGTACCGGTTGAGCACGGCGACCAGGCCGGCGACGAGTACCGCGCGCTCGGTGACGCCCTGCCGCTGTGCCAGTGCGCGGATGGCTGCGGTGGCGTCGGCCGGGAGCCGGTGCCCGGCGAGGGCGACCCGGTAGGGCCAGTGCGCCGGCCGGGGATGGTCCGGGAACAGGTCGAGCCGGGTCGCCCCGGACAGCCGCTGCCGCCAGAACTGCGACGCGTCCGGTGCCTGCCCATCGGCTGCCGGCCGGGGAGAAGCCGCGCTGTTGCCGGACCCGGGTTCACCGCCGGTGAGCGTGGCGCCCGGCCCGTCGGGTACCGCCGGATCGGTTGTCTGTGCGGCGCTTGATGACTCCGCGGCGTACCGGACGGCCAGCCCGGTCGGGTCGGGCGCTGGCCAGCCGTGGCCGGCGAGCAGGAAACGGTTGTCGGCCAGCCGGATCAGCCGCCGCCACGGCGCGCTTCGATGGTCGGCCTGACGCTGCAGGGCGTGCAGCACGTGCGCTTCCTGCTCCGGTTCGGCCAGCTCAGGCTGACCCGACTCAGGCCCCGCTGTCGGGCGAGGATCGGGGGGTGGCTCGATCGTCAGCCGGCCGATCGGGCCCAGGTCGGCTTCGGCCTGTACCGCGCGGGACAAGGCATCCGGATCCACCGGCCCGCGCAGTCGCAGCGCCCACGTCGCGGCCCGGCCTAGCAGCCCGGCCCGTCCGGCGGTGTCTTCCTGCCCGGCGCCGCCCTGCGAGCCGCTGCCCAGATCGTCGGGTATCCGTGACGGGATCAGCGCGGGGCTGACCGCGGTACTAGTCATGGCGATCTCCGATCGCGACGCGGGTGGGTACCGGGGTCCCCACGCCGGTACGGGCGCCAAGCAGCCGGTGCCCTGCGCACATGCTCGCCAGGAGTGCTGGAACCTCACTTGAACGCCCGCCGCTGCGCCGGGGCGCCCGCACCCGGGTGCCGAGGGCCCGGGCTAGGGCAGGGCTACGGCTTGACGCAGGTCAGCACGATCAGTGAATCCTTCGCCAGGGCTGTTCCAGCGGTGGCCGACTGCTTGGTCACCGACCAGTTCTCCGGCAGGATGACCAGCTTGTAGCGCTTGTCGCCGGACGCGTACTGGATGTTCTTGAAACCCAGACGCTTGAGCTGGTCACCGGCGACGGCGGCGTTGAGCCCCACCATGTTCGGAACCACCGCCGAGTTGGTCGGCGGTGGCGGGGCCACCGGGGTGCCGGCCGGCTGTCCACTTTCCGGCACTCCACTCCCCGCCACGCTGCCCGCCGCCGGCGGCGCCTGCTGCTGAGTGCCGGAATCCTGGGCGCCGGCCGACTTGCGGTGCGTCGGATCGCTCAGGTTGAGGCCGCACAGGGCGATGCCGCACACCAGGATGACCGCGCCGACAGCCAGCGCGATCATCTTGTACGGCTTGCGCCGCCTGGTCGGGCGGCGGGGGTAGCCCGGTCGGGCGCCGTAGCCGGTGGTCACTGGACCTCCTCATACTGCTCGGCGCGCCCAACCCGGGGTGGTGCCACGCTTTCAGCCGCGGTCGACGCCGTGGTCGGTGACGAACTCGCGGATCGAGTCGACGACGTAGTCGATCATCTCCGCGGTCAGGCCGGGGTAGACGCCGACCCAGAACGTCGACTCGGTCACTATATCGCTGTTCGTCAATTCCCCTGAGATCCGGTACGGCCGGTTGCGGTACGCCGGGTGCCTGGTCAGGTTGCCACCGAACAGTTGCCGGGTACCGATGCGCCGCGCCTCCAGGAAGTTGACCAGCTCGCCCCGGCTGAACTTGGCGTCGTCCAGCACGGTGATGGCGAAGCCGAACCAGCTCGGGTCGCTGCCCGGTGTCGCTTCGGGCAGCAGCAGGCCGGGTACCCCGTCGAGGTTGTCCCGCAGGCGGCGCCAGTTGCGCCGGCGCGCCTCGCAGAACTGGGGCAGCTTCTTCAACTGGGTCAGCCCCAGGGCCGCCTGCAGATCCGTGGACTTCAGGTTGTAGCCGACGTGGGAGAACGTGTACTTGTGGTCGTACCCGCGCGGCAGGGTACCGAGCTGGTAGTCGAACCGGCGCATGCACCGGTTGTCCTCACCCGGTTCGCACCAGCAGTCCCGGCCCCAGTCGCGCAGCGACTCCACAATCCTTGCCAGCGCGAGGTTTCCGGTCAGTACGCAGCCGCCCTCGCCCATCGTGAGGTGGTGCGCCGGGTAGAAGCTGACGGTGCACATGTCGCCGAAGGTACCGGTGAGCTTGCCCTGGTAGGTCGAGCCGACCGCGTCACAGTTGTCCTCGATGAGGAACAGTCCGCGGTCCTCGGCCAACTGCGCCACTTCGGCGACCGGGTAGGGGTTTCCGAGCGTGTGCGCGACCATGATGGCTTTGGTCTTCGGGCCAATGGCGGCCTCGATCCGGTCCAGCGTGGTGTTGTAGGTCGGCAGGTCGACGTCGACGAAGACCGGCACCATCTGGTTCTGGATGATCGGGTTGACGGTCGTCGGGAACCCGGCGGCCACCGTGATGACCTCATCCCCGGGTACCAGTCGGTGGTCCTCCAGGTGCGGCGAGGTCAACGCCGACAGGGCCAGCAGGTTGGCCGACGAGCCGGAGTTGGTCAGGTGCGCCTTGCGCAGCCCGATCGTCTTGGCGAACTGGCTTTCGAACTTGCGGGACGCGACGCCCGCGGCGATGCGCATGTCCAGCGCCGCCTCCACGAGCGCGGCCCGGTCGTCCTCGTCGAGTACCGCTCCGGAGGAGAGCACCGGCGTCACCCCGGGGACGAACTCGCGCTGCTGGTCGATTTCCCGGTGGTACTTGCGAACTTCCTCAAGCAGAGAGCTCTTGGAGTCATCCATCACCAAACACCGCTTCCCGAGGAAGGTTTCGGTCCCGTCCGAGCTTTGTCGAGCCGGCTTGAATACCCGTTGAGCGTTGACCGAGGCGCGATGGCGCGCTTCTGTTGGGCGGCCGCGTTCACGGCCGGACCGCGCCCCAAAGGCTGCGCAGCGAGTCGTCCAGCGAGCGCTGTGGCTGCCAGCCGAGCAACTCCTTGGCCAGCCGTACATCCGCCTCCTGCCAGTCCAGGTGCAGGCTGCGGGTGGGCTCCTGTTCGCCGGTCTCCACAACCGTGGCCGGCACCCCGCTGATCTGGATGAGCCGCTGCACCAACGAACGCACCGGTACCGGCTGACCGCTGCCGATGTTGATGAGCTGCCCCACCACCCCCGGCGCGTGTACCGCCCGCAGTACCGCGTCGGCGGCGTCCCGGGCGTCCACGAAGTCCCGTTCGGCGTGCAGTGGCGACAGCCGCAACTGCGCCGGCGTACCGGCCCGCGCGGCGGCGGCCAGTTCGCCGGCCACCCGACCGGCCAGGCTCGCCCGGGGCGCACCGACGCCGATCACGTTGGTAACGCGCAATACCACGCCGGGTACCCGACCGTCCGCTGCCGCCCCGAGTACCTCCATGGTGGCGAGCAGTTTCGTGTGGCCGTAGGGGGTGTTCGGCTGCGCCGGCAGCGACTCGACCAACCGGGTGGCGGGTGGCTGCACGCCGTACTCGTGTACCGAGCCCAGCTGTACCAGTCGCGGCGGGCGCGGCAGCCGCCGCAGCGCGAACAGCAGTCGCTGCACCAGATCCAGGTTCAGCTGGCGCATCTGCTCCTCGGTGCAGCCCCAGACCGCACCGGCGGCGTTGACCACCACGGCCGGCGCGTGCCCACCGATGATGTCCCGCAGTGTCTCCGGTTCGGCGTCGAGCAGGTCCAGAACGCCGGTACGCCAAGGGGTGCGTGGGTCGGGCGTACGCCGGCCGAGGGCCAGCACGTCGTACCCGTGGCCGTACAGCTGTGCGCAGATGCCCGCCCCGACATAGCCGGTACCGCCGACGACGACGGCCCGTCCCGGGGTAGCGGCGCTCACGTCGGCCGGTGGCCGGCGTATCCGGCGGCACCGGCCAGCGCCGGGCTCTGCGCGGCACCCGCCGTGCGGTCGCGATCGTCCGCGCCGGGCGCCCGCCAGGGCGCCGTCTCGGCGATGTCCCGCAGCGTGTCGACCAGTTCGGCAGGTGTCGGCCGGTCCAGCGCTTCGGCCCGCAGCCGCGCAACGGCCTGCTGCCGTACCGAGTCCTCCAGGAGCGCGTTGACCCGCTCCCGTACCAGCTCGGGCGTTGCGGTGAAGCCGTCCTCCACGAAGCCCGCCCCGGCCTGGCACAGCCGCTGCGCATTCATCCGCTGTTCGGCGGAGAAGGCAAGCGCCAGTTGGGGTACGCCGGTCACGGTCGCTGTCATGCTTGCGCCACCGCTGCCGTAGTGGATGACCGCGGCGCAGCTGGGCAGCAGCAACCGCAGTGGGCTCCACTGCTCCAGCAGCCGGGCGTTGGCCGGCAGCTCGCCGAGGCTGGCCCGGTCGCGCTCGGTGGCGGTGACGACGACTTCGACATCCATGTCGGCGAGCGCGGCGAGCAGCATCGGGGCGAGGAACGCGCGGGAGCCGTACACGTGGGTGAGCGAGGTACCCCAGGCGATCAGTACCCGCGGCCGGCCCGACTCCGGTGGCCGGGCAGCCCACTCGGGTACCCCGCCCGGTCCGTTGTAGGCCACGTACCGCACCGGCAGCCGGGGGCGGTCCACCTCGGGGGCGGCGCTCGCCGGGCACGGGTCGATGACGTAGTCGATCAGGTCGGCGTTCATCTCCGGTACCGCGTACCGGGCGAAGGAGGAGCTGTGATCCTCCAGCACGATGTCCAGTCCCGGCTCGGTTTCGTGGGTACCGACGAGTCCGAAGAGGTGGCAGATCGCGGGTACGCCCTGCACCCGCGCGGCAAGTACGCCCTCCACGTTCTGCGGGTCGAAGACCACCAGATCGGGGCTCCACCGTCGGGCGAAGTCGACCACCCGGTCACAGCTGCCGCGCATCAGCTCCAGGTTGTTCTCCCGGTGCAGCGCCGCGTACGTGCCGAAGTCGAAGTCGGCCACCCGCTCCAGCGGCACCGCGGTGACCGGGTGCAGCAGCGTTCCCGGGGCGACCTGGTGGCCGGCGGCGGTGATTTCCCAGTACCGGGCCAGCCGGGTCTTGAACATCGGGTCGGGTCCACCCATCACCGGCAGCGGCGTCAGTCCCGCGCCGGAGATGTGCTCGACCTGGGACGGCGCGCAGGCCACCCGGACCTCGTGCCCCGCTGACTGCAGCGCCCAGCCCAGCGGCACCATCGGAAAGTAGTGCGTCGGCCACTCCGACGTTGTGAACAGCACGCGCATCTGTCATCTCCCCGGGGATCGCTGGTACCGGGCGCGGTCGTCCCGCCCCGCAGCGGAGCGCCGGACTTCGGACGCTGTACGGCGATGACACTCGCGCCCCACACTGGAGTACCGATGCAGGTCGGCTGGACTCCCGCCGCCGCAACGCTTTCCCGTCTCCCGCGCCCTGGTTTCCCGCGCCCTGGTTTCCCGCGCCCTGGTTTCCCGCGCCCCTGGTTTCCCGCGCCCTGGTTTCCCGCGCCCCGATCGGGCGCGGGTCGGGCCGGTGTCGAGTGATTCTGGACCGGGTCGCGACAGGCTGAGGTGCTGTCCCGGTCGGGCGGTGCTGCCCCTCGGGCGGCCGATGCTCCGGAGAACCGACGCGCGAGGAAGAGGCAAACCCGTGGCCGAAGAGGAAATCGCCCCGCTCACCAAGGAGCGGCTGTTCACCATGATGGCCGGGTACAAGGCGACCGCGGTCCTCCGGGCCTGCGTCGAACTCGGCCTCTTCGACCCGCTGGCGGCCGGGCCGGCCACTGCCGGGGAACTCGCCGGCCGGCTGGGCATTGACGGCCAGGGCGTCGACGAACGGGGCCTGACGGCGTTGCTGGCTTCGGCGGCCGGCGTCGGGCTACTGCTGCGCGACGAGCGGGGGTACGCGTTGGCACCGGGCGCCGCCGAGCTGCTGGTGAGTACGGCACCCGGGTACTGCGGCGGGATCGCCTCGGTGGTGGCCAGCCAGCCGGAGTGGACCGCGTTGGGGCAGTTGGCCGGGACGGTACGCCGGGGTACGCCGGTACCCGGGGTGGATCTGCTGGCGCCGGATCACCCGTACTGGATCGACTTCGCCGCGCACACCACGTTCGTCACGACCGCGATGGCCGGACTCGTCGCCGACGCGCTCGGTGATTGGGCCGCTGACCGGGAAGGGCTGCGCGTCCTGGACATCGGCTGCGGGCACGGCATCTTCGGCTGGACGCTGGCTGAACGCTTTGCCGGAGCGCACATCTGGGCGCAGGACTGGCCGTCCGTACTCGACGTCGCACAGCTGCACGCGAAGCGGCGCGGCGTCGCCGACCGGGCGACGTTCCTGCCCGGTGACGCGCTCAGCACCGACCTCGGTGGCCCGTACGACGTCGTGGTCGCCGCCAACCTGCTGTTCCACTTCTCCCCCACTCAAGCCCGGGAACTGGTGGCGCGGATGGCTTCCGTGCTCCGCCCGGACGGCCGACTGGTGGTTGCCGGGTTCACCACAGGCGACCAGCCGGCTCCCGTCGAGGGGCACGCCGCACTGCTGGGCCTGCTGATGCTCTCCGCCACCGAGGGCGGCAGCATGTACTCCACCGCCGACTACCAACGGATGCTGGCCGACCAGGGCCTCACCGAGTCAGCCGTGCACACCCGTCCCAAGCTGGTACCCCGGGTCATCGTCGCGCACCGCCCCGCCGCGGGCTGACCACAGCGGCGATCCGGTCAGGTGCGGCGACGCCGCTGCCACGGCCACGACCATTGCCGGGGAAGCCTGGCCCGGATCGTGGCGCCGTGCGCTTCACCGGTGATGACGAAGTGGGTACCGGCGCCGGTCTGGTGCTCGGGCAGGTGCGGGGCCTTGGCGCTCCCCCCGATGAGCGAGACGCCGCCCACATCCACCGACGAGCCCACCGGTACGGTCATCCGGACGGTACTGCCGCGCAGTACCAGGTCGAGCTCGACGACCGGGGTGGAGATCACCGCCTCGGTGAAGTTGAGCAGCACCGTGGAGCCGACGGCCTGGATGCGCAGCCGGGCCGGTACCACCCAGCGGCCGTGCCGGCGCAGCGTGGAGCCGCGCAGGTTCAGCTCGGCGTGCGCGGCCGGCGTTGGCATCGGGCCCAGGGGCATTGCCGGAAGGCCCTCCAGGTACGGCAGTACGTCGCCGAACGTCCGGGCGGTCAGCACACCTGCGATGCGCTCCTCGAACTCGACGAAGGTGAGCCGACCATCGGTGACGGCTCCGTTCAGCCGGGCCACCACCCGTTCCCGGTCCGCGTCGCTCATCAACAGGCGCGCGTCCGGCACGAGTTCTCCACCCATGCCGATGACTGTAGTGGCGCCGATCAGCCGACAACCAGTGGGCGCCGGCTCCGGGTTGCCAGCTGGGACAGCTCGTCGACGAGTTGGGCCGGGCTAGGGCGCTCCTCAAGCTCGGTCCGCAGCGCCTCGGCGGCCAGCCGGTAGGACTGCCCGGCCAGGAGCGTGCGCATCGATTCGCCGATCTCCTGCGCGGTCACCGTCTGTCCATTGTGGACGACGCCGACGCCGGCCGCCGCCACCCGCTTGGCGTGCGCGCTCTGCTCCGGGGTGAACGGCAACGCCAGGTGGGGGGTGCCGGTACTGACCGCCGTCATGCCACAGCCGGCGCCACCGTGGTACACGACGGCGGCGCAGTCGGGCAGCAGGGTACGCAGCGGGGCGTACCCGAGCAGCCGGGTGTTGGCGGGTACCGGTCCGATCTGCTGCGCCGCCTCGGGCTGGCAAGCGACCACCACCTCTGCGTCCAGGTCGGCCAAACCCTCCAGGATGGTGGGGACCAGGAACGAGCGCGGGCCGAGCAGTCCGGAGATCGAGTTGCCCCAGATGACACAGATTCGCGGGCGCTCCGGGGGTGGCAGGGTCACCGCGTCCGCCGGTGCGGCACCGTTGTAGGGCACGTAGCGGACCGGCAGCCGGAGCGCGTTCGTCGGGGCGGCGATGGCGGGCGGGCACGGATCGATGACGTACCGGATCAGGTCGGCGCTCATCGGACCCACCTGGTACCGGGCGAAGTCGTTGTTGTGGTCCTGTGGTACCAGCGTCACGCCGGCCTCGGTCTCCGCGGTACCGATGGCTCCCCACAGGTGGCAGGCGGCGGGTACCCCGGCGACCTCGGCGGCCAGCACGCCCTCCATGCTCAACACGTCGTGTACCACCAGATCCGGTCGCCAGTCCCGGGCCAGCTCGACGGCCGCGTCCATGCTCGCCCGTACCGCGCCGATGTTGCGGTCCTTGTTGTCCCGCTTGTACGCGGCCCAGTCGAACTGGTCGAAGCTGTCCAGGACCTCCCCGGTGACCGGGTGCAGCGGCATGCCCAGTGGCCCGCAGCCGCCCGTCTTCGCGGCGAAGTAGTAGAAGATCCGGCCGCGCTCCATCATGTCCGGCCCGCCGAGTACCGGCGCCGGAGTCAGCCCGGCCCGGGCCAGCGTGCCCTGCTCGGATGGTGCGCAGGCGACCAGTACCTCGTGCCCGGCGGCCTGCAACGCCCAGCCGAGCGGCACCATCGGGAAGTAGTGCGCGGCATAGTCCGAGACGCTGAACAGCACCCGCATGGGAACCGTTTCCCTTCTCCGGTCAGGAAGTGAGCGAGCCGGCACCGGCCCGCGGCCGGCTGTCGGCAGGCGGACTGTCGGCTGGGTGGCTGTCGGCTGGCTGGCTGTCGGCTGGGTGCTTGGCTCGTTCGACCAGCGCGACGAGTTCGTCGACGAGCGCGGCCGGGGTGGGCGCCTGTGCGTTCCGGGTGGCCAGTTCGGCCGCGGCGGAGCGATATCCGGGCGCGGTGAGCAGCTCCCGGAGCGCGGCCGCGATGGTGGCCGGGTCGGCGGCCGAGCCCCGGATCACCGTACCCGCACCGGATCCGGCCAGCCGCCGGGCGATCATCTCCTGCTCGGCACCGAACGGCAGCGCCAACTGCGGTACCCCGGCCGACATCGCGGTCATCAGGCAGCCGGCGCCGCCGTGGTGTACCACCGCCGCCGCACCGGGCAGCAACAGGCTCAGCGGGTACCGGCCCAGCAGGCGGGTGTTGGCCGGCAGCGGCCCCAGCCGGGCGCCGTCCTCCGCGGACAGCGCGAGCTCCAGTTCGAGGTCCAGCTCCGCAGCCAGTTCGGCGACAGCGGCGACGACCGCGGGCACCACGAACGAGGCGGCGCCGAAGATGCTCGTGAGCGAGTTGCTCCAGACGACGCAGACCCGCTGCTTCCCAACGGAGACAGCGGCCGGCGCGGGCGCAACGGAACCAGCAGGACCGGCCGGCCGGCCGAGCGTGCCCGCACCGTTGTACGGCACGTAGCGCACCGGAAGGCGCCGTGCCGTGGTGCTCGGGGCGATCGGGGCTGGGCACGGGTCGATGACGAAGCGCAGCAACTCGGCGGCCGGATCGATGCCGAGCCGCTCGCGCACCGGCGCGGGTACGTCGGGGCGAAGCCGCTCCAGCCCGTAGCCGGTCTCGTGGGTGCCGGTCGGCCCCCACAGGTGGCAGACGGCGGGGGCGTTCGCCACGTGCGCGGCGACCAGCGCCTCCGGCGACAGCAGGTCGTGGATGACCAGATCCGGTTGCCACTGCCGGGAAAGGCCGGCGATGGCCCGGGTACGGTCCCGTCCGTCGACCGCGGCGCGGGCGAAGAACTCCGGCTGGTACCCGGCCCAGTCGAACTCGTCGAGCGAGCCCATTTCCTGACCCGTCAACGGGTGCAGCGGCGGCAGGTTCGGGTGCCCGTGCCCGGCGAGCGCCTCCTGGTAGTACCCGAGGCGGGCCTGGAGCGCGGTGTCCACGTCGGTACCCCGGGCGACGACCGGGAATCCGGTACGGCTGGCGGTCTCCGCCTGGGCCGGCCCGCAGACCAGCCGGACCTGGTGCCCGGCGGCCTGCAGTGCCCAGCCCAGCGGCACCATCGGAAAGTAGTGGCCCGGATAGTCCGAGACCACGAAGAGCACCTTCACAGCGTGATCGGCACCGGCTCGGGCCGGACCGCACTGCCGGGCCGGTCGGGGTCGGGGCGGCCGGCGTCGGCGAGCGTGGTGCCGGCGAAGGAGAGTGGCGCGCCGGCCAGAGCCGACAGGTCGGCGGTGATCTGCGCGGGCGTCGGGCGGTCCAGCATCTCCTGGCGCAGCCGGTTGGCGTGATCCCCGTAGGACTGGTCCTCCAGCAGGGACAGCACGGATTTGCGGATCGTCTCGGCGTCCACGGTCGGCCCGTGCAGCTGCAGACCGGCTCCGGTCGCGGCGAGGCGCTGGCCGTTGGCGCGGTACTCGGGGCCGAAGGTGACGAACAGCTGCGGTACCCCGGCGGCCACCGCGGTCAGCGTCGAGCCCGCTCCGCCGGCGTGTACCAGCGCGTCAGCCGTCGCCAGCAACAGGTGCACCGGGCAGTGCTCCAGCAGCCGCACGTTGTCGGGTACCTTGCCCAGCTGCCGGGTGCCCTCGGCGTTCACCGTGACCACCACCTCGACATCCAGATCCGCCAGGGCTTCTGTGATCAGCGGTACCGCGAAGGTGGCCGGCCCGAACAGCTTCGACAGGGTCTGGCTCCACATCACGCAGATGCGCGGCCGGCGCGGCTTGCGGGCGGCCCAGGCGGGCATCGCACCCGGCCCGTTGTAAGGGATGTAGCGCACCGGCAGCCGGTTGGCGGCGGTGGGCGGCGCCATGCTCACCGGGCAGATGTCGATGACGTGGTCGATCAGGTCGACGCCGCGCTCCTGCACGCCGTGCCGGTCGAAGGCTCGGCTGTAGTGCTCGGGGATGAAGTTCAGGCCGTACCCGGTCTCCTGCGTACCGATCGGCCCGGTGAGGTGGCAGATCGCCGGTACGCCAAGCACTTTGGCGGCCACCACGGCGTCCAGGTGCAGGACGTCGTGGATCACGAGGTCGGGGTGCCAGCGCCGGGCGAAGTCCACCATCGCGTCGATGCGGCGCCCGGCCTTGCTCGCCTCCGGTCCACGGATGGACTTCAGGAACGCGTCGAAGTCGAAGTCGTCGACGCTGTCGAGTACCGCGCCGTCGGCCGGGCTGATCACCGGCATGTCAAGGTCGGCGGGGACGTTGCCGTCCCGGGCCGCCCAGAAGTGCCCGAGCCGCGCCCACATCAGCATGTCGACGTCTTCGAGGATCGGTACCGGGGTCAGCCCGGCGCCCTCCACGTGGCTGGTCTGGCCGGGCGCGCAGACCACCCGTACCTCGTGGCCGGCCGCCTGCAGTGCCCAGCCCAGGGGCACCATCGGGAAGTAGTGCGGCAGGTAGTCCGATACCGCGAACATGACACGCATCCGGTACTCCTCACGACGTCACCACGGGCCCTGGTCGGCTCTGCGCCGCAGCGCATGGCCTACCAGCTGGGAAATCTGCCGGTACCGCCTCGAGTCGGGATCGAGGGCACCTGGATATGAGCGCTAGCCAGCAAGGGCGAGCAGCTCGGGTACCAGCTCGGCCGGGGCCGGCCGGGCCCGGTTCTCGGCGGCCAGCCGGCTGGCGGCCTCCGCCGGCCCCGGCTCGGAGACGAGTCGCAGTACCGCTTCCCGGATGGTGGCCGGTTCGCTCGGTGGTCCGGCCAGGTGCATGCCGGCACCGCTGGCGGCCACCCGTACGCCGTTGCCGGCCTGCTCGTCGGAGATGGACAGCGCCAGCTGCGGTACCCCCGCGGCGAGCGCTGTCATCGCCGAGCCGGCGGCGCCGTTGTGTACCACCGCGTCGCACCCGGTCAGCAGCGCGTGCAGGGGCGCCCGGCCGAGCAGCCGGACGTTGTCGGGCAACGGACCCACGGTCGCCACATCGCCCGCGTCGATCGCCAGTACCACCTCGATGTCCAGGCCGCCGAGCGCGGCGACCACGCGAGGTACCAGGAACGAGCGGGGGCCGTACACCTTCGTCACCGAGGTGCCCCACACCACACAGACGCGCGGCCGGGCCCGGGCGTCCAGTACCCAGTCGGGCGCGGCCCCGGTCCCGTTGTACGGCACGTAGCGCATTCGCAGCCGCTCAGCGTGGGTGGGCGGCTCGAGGCTGTCCGGTGTCGGGTCGATGACGTGGCGTACCACCGAACCCCGGCCGGACAGCTCGAAGCGCTCGAACGATCCGTCGATCGCCTCCGGCCGGTAGTCCATCTCGTCCTCGGGCTCGGCGTCGGCGACCAGACCCCACAGGTGCGCGATGGCCGGAACGTCGGCGTACTCGGCGACCGCACGACCGTCCACACTGGACAGATCATGGACAACGAGATCGGGTCGCCACTCCCGGGCGAGCGTGCGCAATACGTCGAAGCGCTGGCGCAGCCACCGCTCCTGGGCCGCCCCACCGCCAGTGAAGCCGCTGATGTCGAAGTCGGCCAGGCTGTCCATCTCCGCGCCGGTGAGCGGATGTACCGGTGGCAGGCCATGGGTACGCGCCTGGCCGTTCAGTGCCCGCAGGTGGTTGCCCATCCGCGCCTGAACGACACCGGTGGTTTGCAGGAGCGGCAGCGGGGTCAGCCCGGCCCGCGACACGGCGGGGCCGAGCGCGCTGGAGCACAGTACCCGCACGTCGTGGCCGGCCGAGCGCAGCGCCCAGCCCAGCGGCACCATGGGGAACAGGTGTCCGGTCCAGTCGACTGAAGTGAAGAGCACCCGCATCGCCGTAGCCTCCCGCCACCCACTCGAGTGCCGATGGAGGTCGAGCGCGACAGTCCGGACCGCGGCCCGTGGCACCATTCCCAGCGGGTACCGCAAGGGGTGTCGGCCCAAGGGTTTGACCGGCTTTCAAGCACGGCCGGATACCGTCCCGCCAGGCCGGGAAATCTCGCCGGCTTCGTCCCGAGCCCGGCCGGTAACCACTTGCGGGCAGCCGAACGACGAGGAGCTGCGATGGTAATCGTCGGGCGGGGCTTCATCGCGAAGAACCTCGAGCCGATCGCGGCGGACCACGAGGACGTACTCCTCCTCGCCGCCGGCGTGTCCCGGACGACCGCGACCTCCGACTCGGAGTTCGTGCGGGAGCGGCTGTTGGTGGAGGACAGCGTGCAGCGCTGCCTACGCGACGGGCTCCGGCTGGTGTTCCTGTCCACCGCGTCGTCCGGCGTGTACGGCGATCCGCAGTGCACCGGCCGGGAGAACGAGACGGTCCGACCGAACAGCCCGTACGCCGCGCACAAGCTCGCGCTGGAGCGGATTCTGCAGGACTCCGGCGTGGACTATCTCGTGCTGCGCCTCAGCCACCTGGTGGGGCAGCATCAACAGCCGTGGCAGCTGCTGCCGTCGTTGGTGAGTCAGGTGATGGCCGGCCGGGTGATGGTGCGCCGGGGAGCGCAGCGGGACCTGTTGGAGGTACGCGACATGGTGCGGATCACCGACCGGCTGCTGCGCGACCGGGTCTGCCACGACATCGTCAACGTCGCCTCCGGTGTACCTGTCCCGATCGAACTGATCGTGGCCCACGTCGAGCAGCGCCTCGGTCGGACTGCGGTGCGCGAGATCGTGGACGTGGAGGAGCGCTCGGTCATCGACATCGGCAAGCTACGCCAGCTGGTACCGGATGTGACCGCGATGGGCTTCGGACCCACGTACTACCAACAGGTCCTGGACACCTACCTCGGGGTCCGCACCGGCGCGCACTAGATCGCGCCCACTCGGCCGGTCGCACACGCCATGTGCCGGCGGACCATGTGCCGCCGGGCTCAGCCCTTGGCGGCCGGGCTCGACAGAAGTTGGTCGAGGGTAGTGGTGTTGGTGGACAGGCAACGCCTGTCGTGGTCGGCCGCGGTCATGTCGGTGGTGTTCATGATGACGGCGGCCCGGGCCTGGCGGGCGAATGCGGGTACCACCGGCTTGGCGAGGACGGACATGATCCGCAGCGCGGCGAGCGGGACGTGGACGACGCGCCCGGGCCGGTCGTTGACCGCGACAAGCTGCTCGGCGATGTAGCGGAGAGTCAGGGCCTCGGGCCCGACGACGTCGACGGTACGGCCGATCATCGCGTCGTCGCGGACGGCGCGGTCGATGACAGTGGCAACGTCTCGGGCCGATACCAGGTTGACCGGATTGTCACCTGGCCCCGGCACGACGGCTTTGCCGTGCGTGGCCAGGTTCGCGCCGAGCACGTCGATCCACGTCTCCAGGAACGGGACCGGTCGAATGATTGTCCAGCGCAGCCCGCTGTTGACGAGAAGCTGTTCGGCGGCGTACTTCATCCGGTGCAGGCTCATCGGGTGGATGGGTGCCGCGCCGTACACGGACACCAGGATCAGGCGGTCGGCGCCGGCGTCGCGGGCCGCGCGAATCAGGTTGTGGTTGCCGGCCCGGTCGACGCCGGCCGGCCCGGCACGGCCGGTGAAGCCATGGACCGCCGATATCACCGTGGTACATCCGTGCACGGCCGCTGTGACGTGGGCCGGGACGCGCACGTCTCCCACCACCACCTCGACGCCGGTGTCCCGTAGATGGTCGGCCCGCTGCTCGCCACGGGTCAGTACCCGGACCGGGTCGCCCGCTCCGGTGAGCAGTCGCACGAGTGGTGTGCCGAGAGTGCCGGTGCCGCCGGCGACGAGGATCATCGCTGCCCCCCGTGCTGCGGACCGGTGTGCTGCGGACCGGCGGACGCCCGGGCGACCGCGGCGTCGACATTGCCGCTGGAGTCCTCGACGGGTTCCAGGTAGAACCGCGCCCAGACTGCCTTGTCGTCCTGTACGCCGAAAATGATCACGCCACGCATCAGATGGATGGTGTTGTCCGGGCGGCGACCCGACATCTCCCACTCGGACCAGACCGTGTCTGCGTGCACCGCGGTGGCCAGCACCCGAGAGGTGAGATCAGGCATGCCCGCGAAGAGTTGTGTCCAGTTGCGGCGGACCTGGTTGACGCCGCGGAAACCGCGATGTGGGTGCGCCGGGGTCTCGTTGAGGTAGTCATCCGCGAAGCAGGCGACGAGCGCGTCGATGTCGTGGGCATTGGTGGCCGCGGCGAGGCGTTCCGGGAACGACGTCGGGTCGGAGGATCCAGTCATGGCGCCTCAAATCTATCATTGTTGCCTAGATTCAATACGGTACCATAGAATGGAAAGCATGGAGCCGGAAAAAAGCCGCCGCGTCTACAACTCCCGGGGCCGCCAGGAGCAGGCCCGCCGAACTCGCGAGGCGATCCTCGACGTGGCCCGCCGGCGCTTCCTGGCCGACGGGTACGCCACGACGACACTGCCCTCGATCGCCGAGGAGGTCGGCGTATCGCTGGACACGGTGCACAAGGCGTTCGGCGGCAAAGCCGGCCTCGTGCGAGCCATCTACAAACACAGCCTCGACGGTGCCGGCCCGGTCGCGGCGCCGCAGCGCTCCGACGAGATGCAGCGCGACGAGACCGACCCGCAGGTGATCGTGCGCCACTGGGGCACGCTCACCACCGAGGTCGCCCCACTGGTGGCCCCGATGCACCTGCTCATCCGCGACGCGGCCGCCAACGATCCCGAGATGGCCGCACTCCTCCGGGAAAGCGACGAACAACGCCGGGAGCGCATGCGCCACAACGCCCGTACCCTCGTCGGGCGTGGTGACCTCGCGCCGGGCATCACGCTGGCGGACGCCACCGACATCATGTGGACCTACAGTTCGCCGGAGTTGTACGAACTCCTTGTGCTGCGCTGCGGCTGGGACCTCACCCGATATGGTCAGTTCCTCGGGCACGCGCTCGCCGCGGCGCTGCTGCCAGGATCGCCCGTCAGCCCGTGACCTAGCGGGAAGCCAGTTCCGGCAACAGCTCCCCGGGTACCGGCTGGGCCAGCATCTCGGCGCGCAGCGCCGCGGCCGCCTGCCGGGTGCCCGGGTCGGACAGTGACTGCTGCACGGCATCCCGCACGCTGTCCCGGGAAACGTCCTCGGGCCGCAGGTGCCGTACCGCGCCGGTGGGCTCGAACTGGGCGGCGCTGAAGCGCGTCTCCGGCAGGTACGAGATCAGCGTCTGGGGTACGCCGGCCAGCGCAGCGGTCAGCAGCGTTCCGTTGCCACCGTGGTGCACCACCGCAGCGCAGGTGGGCAGCAGCGCCGACAGCGGGCAGGAGGTGATCGGGTGTACTCCGGAGGGCAGTGGCCCCAAGGCTTCCAGGTCGGCGGCGGCGACCGCGAGGAGCACCTCGACGTCCAGCTCGGAAACCGCCTGTACCACCGGCGACTGGGCGAAGCCGTCGACCGCGACGAACTCCTTCATCGCGATGCCCGAGCCGAAGGTGAGGCACACGCGTGGCCGGCCGGCCGGCGCGTACACCGAGCGGGGTGGTTCGCCGTTCGGGCTGAACGGCACGTACCGCACCGCCCGCCGGGTACCGGTGTGGACCGGCCAGACGCTGGGCGGGCTGGGATCGAAGGTCCACCAGTCCGGATCGTCGGCCAGTTCCAGCCCGAAGCGGGTATACACCTCGCGGTAGCTGTCCGGCAGCCGCTCGACCAGGGTGCGCCCGCGCCCCATGATGTCCAGTCCCCACAGGTACCGTACGGCGCGCGCACCGACGGCGGCCGCCGCGACGGGAGCGGCCAGCGTCGCCGGGTCGAAGACCACCACGTCCGGGCGCCACTGCCGGGCCAGCCCGACGAGGCTCTCGGCCATCAGGCCGGCAACCGTGGCGTACAAGAGTTTCGGGTCGTACGGCCGGCCCTGCCCGGTGACCTCGGCGAGCAGGTCCCGGTGCAGCTGCGGGAAGTCCAGTGCCGGCCCGACCGGGACGACCGGCAGGCCCGAGCGGGCAGCGGCGCCAACAAGTTCGGGCGAGGTCGCCAGCCGTACCTCGTGCCCGGCGGCGAGCGCGGCCCAGCCGAACGGCACCATCGCGTAGTGGTGCGAGGCGAGTGCGGAGGTGGCCAGCAGCAGCCTCATCGCGGATACTCCACGCCGGCCGCCGCGCGCACCTGGTCCACCAGGGCCGCCTGCCGCAGGATCGCCGGGCCGTCGTTCACTGCTCCCCCGACGGCCAGTCGAGATTCCCCGGCGGCCAGTCGAGATTCCCCGGCGGCCAGAGGAGATCGGACCGCGCGGCCGAAGGCGGAGACGACAGCGAGGAACTGGTCCTGTGCCGGCACGGTCAGCTCGTCGACCCGGTCCGGGTGCTCCACGCGCAGCGCCGGCGACCAGTCGACGGGTGGGGTGAAGACCCGGTCCACGGTGATCCGGCCGGCGCTGCCCCACAGCTCGTACGCGTTGCGGTAGTGGTGCTGGAAGCCGAAGGTGACACTGGCCGTCGCTCCGTCGGCGCCCTGCAGCAGGGCACTGCCGGCCACATCCACGCCCGTTGCCGGATCGGTGACCAGCGCCGCCCCGAGTACCCGCAGCGGTGCGCCGAGGAACAGCTGCGCGGCCCGGATCGGGTACACGCCGACGTCCAGCAGTGCTCCGCCACCCAGCTCCGGCCGGTACCGCACGTCGTCAGCGGGCAGGGCCGGGATGCCGAACGAGGCCGAGAACGACCGCAGCTCCCCGATCTCGCCCGCGTCGAGCAGCTCCCGTACCCGGGCGTGCTGGCTGTGGTGCAGGAACATGAAGTTCTCGTGTAGCACCAGCTCACTCTTGGCGGCCAGCTCGACCAGCTCGGTGGCCTCGGCAAGGGTTGCCGCGAGCGGCTTCTCGGCCAGTACGTGCTTGCCGGCGCGCAGTGCCCGGGCCACCCACTCGTGGTGCGTACCGGTGGGCAGCGGCACGTACACCGCTTCGATGTCGGTACGCTCCAGCAGCGCGTCGTACCCCTCGACCGGCTCGGCGTCGAAGCGCTCGGCGAAGCGCTGTGCCTTGGCCAGGTCCCGGCTGGCGACCGCGACGACGGTGAGTTCGGGTGCGGCGGTGAGTGCGGGAAGCGTGCGGCGCCAGGCGATCGACGCGCAGCCGACTACCCCGACGCGGACCGGCCGACTCATACCGCACCCGCCCACAGCGCGTGCAGCGAGGCGACCAGGCTGCGCGCCTGCACGTTGAGGTAGTGGCTGTGCAGCAGCAGTTCGCGCAGCTGGTCCAGGGTCATCCAGCGGAAGTCCGGGCCGGCTTCGGTCGGGAAGGTGCCGTCCACCTCGATGATCCGGTACCGGTTCTGCGCGTGGTAGAACCGGCCGCCCTCCTCGGAGAGCAGCGCGTCGTAGCGGAGCTGGTCGGGCCGGGCGTGCAGCGCGTCGCGCAGGAACGGCGGCCGGGCCGACTCGGCGACGTCGTCGTAGTTGCCGACCGAGCACTGCACGGTCGGCGCCAGCTCCAGCGTGTCCAGGTAGCCGGCCTCCACCCGCACATGGATGAGCGCGTGCAGTACGCCGTGGATCCGCTTCACCAGCAGCGCCACCACACCGTGCTCGAGCGGCTCGATGAGCGGTTGACTCCAGCGCGCCACTTCCCGGTTGGAGGCGGCGACGGAGGCGGCGATCACCTTGAAGTACTTGCCTTCCTCGTGCACGATCTCCCGGTCGGTCTGCCGCCAGCCGCGCAGCTCCTTCAACGGGACCCGGTCGGCGTGCAGGAAGTAGCGGGTCTTCGCCTCGGTGAACCAGCTGAGCAACTCGGCCAGGCTGTGCAGCGCGTGGTCACCGGCGAGCGAGCGGTGCAGCGCCTCGGTCCACGGGTCGGTACCCGCCCCGGTCGCGGGGGGCGCGTCGAACGGCATGCACGCCAGCACTGTCCGGGCGTCCATGTTCACGATGTTGTCCACGTGCATCAGCGCGAGTACCTGGCCGATGGTCAACCAGCAGAAGTCGGGCCCGACCGGGATGTCATCGAGTACCTCGACCACCATGTTGCGGTTGCACTTGCGGTGGAACCAGGAGCCCTGCTCCGACTGGAGTACGTCGACGAGTACCCGGCTGCGGGTACTCCCGACGAAGTGCTCCAGGTAGGCCGTTGCCCCGCCCTGGTGCGCCCGGGTGTAGTTGCTCCGGGTCGCCTGTACGGTCGGCGAGAGCTGCAGGGTGTTGACGTTGCCCGGCTCCATCTTGGCCGACATGAGGCAGTGCAGTACCCCGTCGAACTCCTTGACGATGATGCCCAGGATGCCGACCTCGGGCTGGTTCACGATCGGCTGGCTCCAGCTGTCGACCGGGCCGTAGTCGGTGGCCACCCGCAGCCCCTCGACGCTGAAGAACCGACCGCTGGCGTGTACCAGGTTGCCGGTACCGGCTTGGAAACCCCACTGCGCCATCGCGGCGAACGGGATCCGGGTCACCTCGAAGCGGTTGTCCCCCAGCCGGCTGGCCAGCCAGTCGAGTACCTGCCCGGCCGGCAGGCTCGGGCTGTCCCGGCGCAGCGCCGATTCGGTGAACCGGCCGGCCGGATCGCTGTGGCCGCGCTCCAAAAGTCCGACGCCGGCGCCCGCTGCGGGGCTGCCGGCGGAGTGCGGCGAGCTGTTGGTGGAGTTCACGACGCCACTGGTCGAAGTCACGGCAGTCCCTATCGTCGTGGATGGTGGGTCGTCGTGGACGGGGGGTCGGTCGGGCCGCCGTCGGCGACGAACTGCTCGAGCTGGGCGACCACCTCGGCCGGGCTGGGTCGCCGGCTGTTCTCCTCAGCGACGCCGCGCGCGCACTTGGCGAAGGTGTTGTCCGCCAACAGTTCCGCGCACTTGTCCAGGATCGCGGCGGTGGAGAGCTCCTCCGGCTGGAGGTTCAGCCCGGCGCCGATCTCGGTGATCCGGCGGGCGTTGACGAACTGGTCGACCAGCTGTGGGGTGAGCAGCTGCGGCAGGCCGGCCAACGCGGTGGTCAGCGTGGTGCCGACCCCACCGTGGTGGACGACCAGATCGCAGGCGGGCAGCGTGAGGTTCAGCGGCAGCCAGCCCGCCGTGCGTACCCCCTCGGGAAGTGGTTGCCACTGCTCGGTGAGGTCGTCGGCGACGGCGACCACCACCTCCACGCCGAGGCTCGGCAGGGCGGTGGTCCAGTCGCGTAGCATGCCCCGGAAGTCGCGCCGGCCGTGCCGGGGCAGTACTCCGCCGAGCGTCAGCAGTACCCGCGGCTTGGTGCGCTCCTCGAAGACCCAGTCGGGTGCGATCGCGGCACCGTTGTAGGGCAGGTAGCGCATCGGCAGCGCGCGCTCGACCTCCTCCTGCCGCAGGCTCGGCGGGCAAGTGTCGATGCGCAGGTCCGGCTCGGTCAATTCGGTGAGCCCCAACGCGTCCAGCTCGGGGGCGAGCTCGGCGCTGGAGGCCGGTTTGAACTCCGGCATGCCCATGATGCCCCAGCCGTGCTCGATCCACGGGATGCCGTGGTGCGCGGCGGCGACCGAGCCGGCGTACTCGTTCGGCTCGCTGATGATCACATCCGGCTTGAACTCGTCGACCAGCGCCAGTACCCCGTCCAGCTGCATCGCGGCCAGCCGCCCCCAGGCCCGGCCACCGGATTCGCGGCGGTCCCGGGGATCCTTCGGTGGTGTCAGCGGATTGCCGGCGCGGTCACGCAGCATGAAGTCGTCAAACGCCACGGGCGCAACGAATCCGGCGGCGTTCAGGCCGGTACTGGTGATGACCGGGGTGAAGTTGGCCGGCGCGCTGACCAGTACCTCGTGGCCGGCGGCGCGCAGCGCCCACGCCAGTGGCACCATCGGGAAGAAGTGCCCCTCCAGGGCGGATGTGGTGACCACGACACGCATTGGCACACTCCCGTTCGCAGCGACCGGTACGCCGTAATTGCTATCGCGCCTATCCGCCAGTAACGGTCGAGTCCCGCTCTAGTCCGCGTCGATCGGGGCATTCGGCGCTGTCGACCCGGTGGGCGGGCCGCCTATATTCGGGCCGACACCAGCGCACCGCTGGCGCCACGAGGAGGAGAGCTGGCATGGGACGCCTCGACGGCAAGGTCATCCTCATCTCCGGCGCCGCCCGCGGTCAGGGCGCGGCCGAGGCGCGGCTGTTCGTCACGGAGGGCGCCCGGGTGGTCTTGACCGACGTCCGGGATGAGGAGGGGCAGCAGGTCGCCGCCGAAATCGGCCCGGACGCCTGCTACACGCACCTCGATGTACGCGAGGAGGACGGCTGGCGGGACGCGGTAGCTGTTGCCCGGGAGCGGTTCGGCGGGCTCAACGGGCTGGTGAACAACGCGGGTGTGGTGAGTCACCAGACGCTGGAGCGGACCACCCGTCAGGAGTACCTGGAAATGGTGGAGATCAACCAGATCGGCGTCTTCCTCGGCATGAAGGCGGTGATCGGCCCGATGCGGGCGGCCGGTGGCGGCTCCATCGTCAACGTGGCTTCGATCGGTGGGATGTCAGGGATGCCGGTGATGTCGGCGTACTGCGCCACCAAGTACGCGGTCATCGGGATGACCCGGTCAGCCGCGATGGAGCTGGGACCGGTCGGGATCCGGGTCAACGCGCTGTGCCCGGGGCACATCGACACTCCCATGAATGCGGGGGTACCCCGGCAGAACGACGCGTGGCTGACCCGGGGGCTGCCGCTGCGCCGGGTGGGTACCGCACCGGAAATGGCTTCCCTGGCCCTTTTCCTGATCAGCGACGAGTCCTCCTACTGCACCGGCGCGGAGTTCGTGGCCGACGGCGGCCGGCTGGCCGGCACCCCGGTGGTCTGAACCGGCGTCGTCTCAACCGGGCTCGACCCGTTCTCCACCAGGGGAAGCGGAGCCGCGCCATACGCTCCGGCTCGTGACGCAGACCACCGGGCCCGACACGGAACAGCTCGCGATCCCGCTGCGGCGTACCTGTCCGTTCGCGCCGCCACCGGAGTACGCGACGCTGCGCGAGCAGGCGCCGATCACGAAGGTACGCCTCTACGACGGCTCTGCCGCTTGGGTTGTCACCCGCCACGCGCAGGCGCGCGCGCTGCTCACCGACCCACGCCTGTCCGCCGATCCGCACCGGGCCGGCTTCCCCATTGTCGAGCCGGGCCACGAGGGACTGCGCCACCAGGAGCACCTGCCGTTCGTGAAGATGGATCCGCCGCGGCACACGCCGTACCGGAAGATGCTGATCGGCGAGTTCACCGTCAAACGGCTCTCGGCGATGCGCCCGGCGATCCAGCGCATCGTGGACCGGCTGCTCGACGAGTTGGCCACCCGTACCGGACCGGTGGACCTGGTCGAAGCGTTCGCGCTGCCGGTACCGTCGATGATCATCTGTGAACTGCTCGGTGTGCCGTACGCCGACCACGACTTCTTCGAGCAGCGCGCCCGCACCGCCATCCGCCGAGGCAGTACCCCCGAGCAGGTACAGCGGGCTTTCATGGACCTGATCATGTATCTGGACAAGCTGTTGCGGCGCAAGGATCGTGCGCCCGGTGACGATCTGCTCAGCCGGCTCGTGGTGGAGCAGGAGCGCACCGGAGCCCTGTCCCACAACGAAATCATCAGCGTAGCGACGCTGCTGTTGACCGCCGGCCACGAAACCTCGGCCAACATGATCAGCCTCGGTACCCTCACCCTGCTGCGCCACCCCGAACAGCTCGCCGCGCTGCGCGCGGATCCGACCCGGATGCCCGGAGTCGTCGAGGAGCTGCTGCGCCACCTGTCGATCGCGGACACGGTACCCACCCGGGTGGCGACCGAGGACATCGAGATCGACGGTCAGGTCATCCGGGCCGGCGACGGGGTGGTCATCCTGATCGCCGCCGCGAACCACGACGAGCGCGCCTTCCCCGACCCGGCCACCTTCGATCCGCTGCGGGCCGCGCGGCACAACATCGCCTTCGGGTACGGCATCCACCAATGCCTGGGGCAGAACCTGGTCCGGGTGGAGCTGGAGATCGTCTTCAACTCGCTCTTCGCCCGCTTCCCGAACCTCCGGATCGCGGTACCGGAGGAGGAGCTGCCGTTCCGCCACGACGCCGAGCTGTACGGCGTCTGGGAACTCCCGGTCACCTGGTAACCACGCCCCGACGAGAGGGATGCGCCGTGCAGCTCCGCGTTGACCGCAGCCGTTGTATCGGTGGCGGACTGTGTGTACTCACCGCGCCGGCCGTCTTCGACCAGTCCCCCGACGGGCTGGTCACCTTGCGGGACAAGGCAGCCAGTCCGGCCGATGGCATCGGGGTCGGGGACGAGGAGCTGGAGCGGGTACAGCAGGCCGAGGAGATCTGCCCGGGTCAGGCCATCCGGCTCAGCAAGCGCTAGCTAGCCGAGAACCACCAGCAGGCCGGGGTGGTCGGTGGCGGCGGCCATGTCCAGGGAGTTGCTGGCGTCGAGCCGGAAGTCGGGCGACGCCAGGACGTGCTGTACACCGCCGTCGCCGGTCAGCAGGTAGCCGGCGGGTACGCAGGAGCGGGCATCCGGTGTACCACCGGTGCGGAGGTTCAGGTCGCCACCGAGCACGGTGGACCGGTACCCGTCCCGGGCGCGTACCGCCGGGAGGACGGTACCCAGCAGGTACCGGCACTGGGCCAGCGCGACGGTGGCGCTGGTACTCGCCAGGTGAGTGGTGCAGGCCAACACAGTCCGAACCGCCGGGAGGCACAGCCAGGCCCGCTCCTCCGGATCGCCGGTGTCCTGCACCGGGTAGATCCCACTGTCTGTCGCCGCCTGCGCCGGAAGGCTGTCTGCCGCCTGCGCCGGAAGGACGGTACGGGCCACGATGCCGATGCCGTAGGGCTGACCGCCGCGGCACTGGAACGCGCCACCGGTACGCCGGTCGAGTGCCGGTTGGAAAGCGCTGCGTACCAGGGAACCGGGGTGGATCCCGGCCAGCGTGCGCTGCAGTTCGGCCAGGTCCGGCTGGCAGATCTCGTTGAGGGTGACCACATCCGGGGCGGCGGCCCGGATGACCTCGGCCGCCTCGGTCACCGAGCGGCCGGTGTAGCAGCCGGCGATGCCGCTGTCACACAGGTTCAGCTGCAGTACCCGCAGTGGCTGACGCACCGCGGCGCTGCCGGCCGGGGCTCCGACCAACAGCGCGGCGATGGAGATCAGGCAGGCGAGGACAGCTATCCATCGCCGCCGACCGTGATTCAACAGCCCAGCCACATACCGCCCAGCCACATACCGCCCAGCCATGCACCCGCCCGGAATCGCCTTGGCACAAGTGTATCCGCGGGCGGTGGCGGGATCAGCGGGTTGGGTCGCGGCGGTAGAGCTTGCGAGCCCATAGCGAGCTGCCCAGCGTGATGGCGACGCACCAGGCCACGGCGAGGATTGCGTTGTGGCCGATGGCGGTACCCAGCAGCAGACCGCGCAGGGTCTCGATGAACGGCGTGAACGGCTGGTACTCGGCGAACCAGCGCATCGCGGTCGGCATCGATTCGGTGGGTACGAAGCCACTGCCCAGGAACGGCAGGAGCAGGAGTGGCATGGGTAGGTTGCTCGCGGTTTCGACGCTCTTGCTGACCAGCCCGCAGGCGACCGAGAGTGAGGTGATCGCGAGCGTGACCATGGCCAGGAGGCCCACCGCCGCAACCCATTCCGCGACGTTGGCGGTCGGCCGGAAGCCGACGAGCAGTGCGACGCCGAGGACCGCGACGAGGCTCAGCAGGGTCTGGATGACGCTGCCCAGAACGTGTCCGGTCAACACCGAGGGCCGGAAGATGGACATGGTGCGGAACCGGGCGATGATCCCCTCGGTCATGTCCATGGCTACCGAGATCGCCGTACCCGTCCCCCCGGCGGCAACCGTGATGAGCAGGATGCCCGGCGTCACGTAGTTGGCGTACCCGGCCCGGCCGGTGCCACCGATTCCGGCGCCGAGGGTACCGCCGAAGACGTAGACGAACAGCAGCAGGAAGATCACCGGCATGCCGATGAGGATCGCCGTCATCGACGGGTACCGCCGCATGTGCAGCAGGTTGCGGCGCAGCATCGTGGTCGAGTCACGTACGGCGTAGTTGAGGGTACTCATCGGGTGGCCGTCCTTTCCTTCGGTTGGCCGGTCAGGGTGAGGAAGACGTCGTCCAGATCGGGGGTGTGCACGGCCAGGCCGGTGACCTCGATCGAGTCCCGGTCGAGCTGGTCGAGCAGTGCCCGCAGCGAGCGCACCCCACCGTCACTCGGTACCTGCAGGGTCAGCGCGTCGTCGTCGCGGGCGGCGCCGTCGAAGGCGCGGGCGGCGGCGTCCAGTCGCTGCGGATCGTCGAAGTGCAGCTGGATGTGGCCGCCCGGGATGAGGCGTTTGAGCTCGGCCGGGCTGCCTTCGGCGATGAGCTGTCCGTGGTCGAGGAGGGCGATCCGGTGCGCGAGTTGGTCGGCCTCCTCGAGGTACTGGGTGGTGAGGAAGATGGTGACGCCGCCGGTGACGAGATCCCGGATGATCTGCCACATGGTGCGCCGGCTGCGTGGATCCAGTCCGGTGGTCGGCTCGTCGAGGAAGATGATGCGCGGGGTACCCACCATGGTCATCGCCAGGTCGAGCCGGCGGCGCATCCCACCGGAGTAGGTGCTGACCGGCTTGCGTGCCGCGTCGACCAGGTCGAACTGGGCGAGTAGTTCGGCGGTACGGCGCCGCCCGGCGCGCCGCTCCAGGTGGTGCAGGTCGGCCATCAGGTTGAGGTTCTCCTCGCCGGTCAGCAGGTTGTCCACCGCGGAGAACTGCCCGGTGACGCCGATGAGTGCGCGTACCGCGTCCGGCTCCGTTGCCGGATCGTGGCCGCCGACCCGGATTTCGCCGCCGTCTGAGCCGATCAGGGTGGAGAGGATCTGGACCACCGTGGTCTTGCCGGCGCCGTTGGGGCCTAGTAACGCGAAGATGGTGCCTTCGCCGATGTCCAGATCGATGCCGTCGAGTACGACGTGTTCGCCGTAGGACTTGCGCAGCCCGGTCGCCTGGATCGCGGATCGGGGGGTGGAGCTGGTCATCCTGTACTCGCTTCCGTTGTGTTGTCAGGGTTGTGTCGTCAGGGTTGTGTTGTCAGGGTTGTGTTTGTTCGTCAGGGTTGTGGTGTTCGCATGGGATGGGTCAGGAGCGGCGGATGGTGATGTCGCCGTAGGAGGTACTGGCGCGGATCTCGACGGTCTCGTCGTCGGCATCCGGTCCGCCGGTCCCGTGGAGTGCGTTGTGTACCCGGCCGTGCCGGGAGTTGACGTCGAGCCACGCGGCCGTACCCGCCCGGATGCCGACGTCGATGCCGCCGTAGGAGGTCTGCAGGTCCAGTGCGCCCCGGATCGCCTCGCCGACCCGGATGCTGCCGTACGCCGTCTTGGCCGTCACGCCGGCGGCCGCACTCTCGACGGTGATGTCCCCGTTCGCCGTGTTGACCCGTACCTCGCCGTTGGCGGTACC
This sequence comes from uncultured Actinomycetota bacterium, assembly GCA_963850915.1. Lineage (GTDB taxonomy): Bacteria > Actinomycetota > Actinomycetes > Mycobacteriales > Micromonosporaceae > CAVTWH01. The sequence continues at coordinate 353,054 of CAWKND010000006.1, read as the reverse complement.
GATCGAGCAGCCACCCGAGGAGTTCTTCAGTACCGTGCTGCCGTCCACCTCACGCAGGTAGATCCGACCGGAGCCGGTGGTGACGTGTGCGTACCCGACGGTCCGCTCCGCGCTGACCTCTCCATGGCTGGTCTCGACCCGCAGTGGCCCGGTCTGGTCCAGCCGGACGGCGCCACCGGTGTCGAACCGGCACTCGCCCAGCCGCCCCTCGCTGTGAATGGTCGTCCACGCCGTGTCGGCCTGGATGGCCGAGCCGGTCGGCAGTTCGATGACAACGTCGACCGAGGCGCTGGGGCCGAGGAAGCTGTAGCGCCGCAGGCTCTTGGGTACCGCGACGGTCAGCCGACCGGCGGCGTACTCGACGACGATCTGCGCCGCGGCGTTGACATGCGAGCGGGTGGCTTCGTTGGTCGGGCGTACGGTCACCACGGTGTCGGTACGGTCGGTGGCTTTGATCAGTACGTTGCCGGCTGACAGGTCAAGCTGGACGGCGATCGGTTCGGGCGTCTCGAATGTAGGCATGGTGGTCTCTCCGTCTCTGGGCACGGTGGTCTCCCCCTCGGAGCCGAAGGGCGATTTTGTTGGCGTTTCGGGAAAGGCGGCGCGGGTCAGCGCACCCAGCCGGTGACGTGTTGGCCGGGGCGTGACTCGGGGCGGGCGGGCCGGCGGGCCGGATCGGCCGCCTCCAGTGCGCCGGAGACGGCGCGGACGAGCCAGGCGTTGACCGACAGCCCGGCCTGCCCGGCCGCCTCTTCGGCACGGGCTTTGAGGTGATCGGGCAGGCGCAGGTTGATCCGGGAACTGCCACCGTCGTCGCCTTCCGGCGGTGCCGCCGGTGGCGCGGCCGCTGGCGGGCCGGCCGGCTCCGCTGCCGGGGCGCTCTCCCTGGCGGCCGGCTGGGTGACCACGAAGGCGGGTTCGCGACCGCTCAGCCGTACGTGCACCGAGCCTGGGGCCAGCTCCCGGGTGATCTCGTCGGCGGCGTCCGAGAGCACGTCGAGCATGGTGAGTCGGGTGGCCGCCTCGAGCTGGGTGAACAGCCGTTCGGCGCGGAGCCGCTCTTCGCTGCCGGCCGCCTCGCCGGCGGCCGCCTCGGCGACGGCCGCGAACTCGTTGCGGAGGTTGTCCAGGTGCTGCCTCAGATCCATGGCACCACTATGGCACCACTATGGCACCGCCGCAAGGCCATACTGGCTCAGGTGGCTCCGGACCTCCGGCCCGGCGAAGAAACAGCTGGTCAATCAGGCGCACCCACGACGAAGGCGGGCCCGGCGACGATGCCGGACCCGCCTTCACAACCAATCGGGGGTACCTACCGCAGGTCGTCCCGGGTCACCCGGCGCTCGCTGACCCGCCACTGCTCGTCCTGCCACACGAAGGTGTCCCGGCATACGCAGCTCAGGTGCAGCGCCGTCGGTCCACCGGCCGGCGTGACCAGGATCTGTGCGTAGCAACGGACCGCGAGGCTGCCGTCGTCCTGCGGCTGCACGGAGACCATGCCGTGCCAGTGCCGGCGCTGCTCGCCACGGGCCACGAAATCCTGGTGCGCGGCGGTGACCGCGGTCTGCAGGGCGGCCCGGCCGCGTACCGGCTCGGGCTTGTTCGGCGGGTAGAAGGCGCCGTCCTCGGTGAAGGTCTGCGCCCACTGCTCGGCGTCGCCGGAGTCGAGGGCGTAGAAGTGGTCGGCGTAGAACTGGGCGATCTCCGCCTGCAGCTCGGCGATGCCGCGCCGGATCTGGGCCGGTGCCGTCATTTCGACTCTCCTCTGCAAAGGGCGCGCCGTGGTCGGGCGCTGCGTTCGTGCGGCGGGTACGCCGGCTTCCCACCGGCTTTCCCGAGGTGATGTTGGGGAAATCGGGGTATCAACGTTCATGATCAGCCCGAGTTCCCCAACATCACCTGACGCCGGGTGGAACTAGTCCTCGATCAGCGCGACCGCGCGGGTCCAGCCCGCACCGGCACCGGCGATCTTGAAGGGGAAGGCGGCAACGGTGAAGCCGTACGGCTGCGGCAGCGCGTCCAGGTTGCTCAACCGCTCCAGGTGGCAGAACTCCCGCTCGCGACCGATGAAGTGGGCCGGCCACAGCACGCTCTGGTCCTCGGTCTGCCGGAACCGGGTGATCATGTCGCCGAACGGTGCGTCCACGCTGAACGCGTCGGTACCGATCACCTTGATGCCGAAGTCCAGCAACAGCTCCGTTGCCCCCCGGTCCAGCCCGACGAACTCGGAGAAGTACATCGGGGTACCGATCCACTCCGAGGCGCGGGTACGCAGCAGCGCGATGTCGCCGGGCTGCGGGGCGTACCCGATGCGGGCCAGCTCCTTCTCCAGGTACGCCGCGTCCGCGACCTGCTCCTCGACGCGCGTGAGGTCCAGCAGGAAACCGGGCTTGAAGAACCAGTCCAGCGGCAACTGGTCGATGGTGCGCGGAATGCCGTCGCCGTAGCTGGTCGTGCTGCCGTAGTGCGCGGGGGCATCCACGTGGGTACCGGTGTGGCTGGTCATGGTGAGCGTGTCGATGGAGAGCAGCTCCCCGTTCGGCAGCTCGCTCGGGTCCAGCTCCAGCCCGTACTCGCGCATCTCCTCCGACATGTGCGCGGCACCGTCGGCCGGCGACATGATCTCGTGTACCACCGGGTCCGGCTCCCAGGCCTTGGCGTCCACGGTGACCGACAGATCGATGATCCGCATGGGGAATCCTCCTGCTCTCAGTCCGAAACGAACAACTCTGAATGGACGCGGATGGCGGGATTGCCGAACGCGATCCGCTGGGTGATCTTCTTGCCGATCGGGGTCCGACCGATGAGCTTCACCGCGACCGGCCGGATCACGTCGGCCACCGGGTTGCGGGCGAGCATGCCCTGGCTCTGCATCTGCTGCATCTTCAGCACCCGGTCGATGTCCGGCCGGCGCGCGGTAACGAACGGGGCGAGCGCGCTGGCACTCGCTTCGCCGGTACGCAAAGCGTTGGCAAGTACGGGATGCAGCAGGGCCGCGTCCTGCACGGCGAGGTTGATGCCCTGCGCGCCGAGTGGACCGTGCGTGTGCGCGCTGTCGCCGATGAGTACCAGGCCGTCGCGCGCCCACTCGCTGGCGCAGCCGGCGAAGACATCCAGCAGGGTCAGATCACGCAGCGCGGTGACCTGTTCGGCGATCAAGTCGGCGTACTGCGGCAGGGCGGCACCGAGCGTCGCCTTGACGTGGTCGAGACCCTGGTCGGCGATGGCCCGGTAACCCTTGTGCGGCAAGGTCCAGCCGACCTGAAGCCGGCGGGGGTACGAGTCGTGCACGATCACCGCGCCGTGGTCGGTACGGTGGATCTCCACCCGGCCGGTCAACCGCTCCGGCGCGTCCAGCTTGAACCACAGCACGTCCTGGTCGAAGACGTCCAGCCGGCCGGCGCCGATGCCGGCCGCCTGGCGGGTACGCGAGTAGCGACCGTCGGCGCCGACCACGCATCCGGCGTGTACCAACCGTTCCCCGTCCTCGCCGGTGGCGAGCGCACCGACGGTACGGTCGCCGTCGGTGACCAGTTCACTGAGCCGGTACCCGGACTGGTAGCTGAACTGGCTGTACTTCTCGCACTGCGACACCAGTTCGGCGAGCAGGTGCTGCTGGGGCACGCTCAGCAGGTAGTTGTACGGTGCCGGCAGCCGCCGGTAGTCGATGTCCATGAGTACCCGCTCGCCGGCCACCAACCGGAATCCGGTCAGCTCGTGGGCACCGCGCTGGCGTACCCCGTCCAGTACACCCAGCGAACCGAGTACCGCCAGCCCGCCCGGTTGCAGGATCTCGCCGCGGTAGGTGCGCTCGAAGCCGCGCGAGCGCTCCAGTACCACCACGCTCAACCCGCTGCGCAGCAACAGCAGCGCGAGGGTGAGCCCGGCCGGGCCGCCGCCGACGATACACACGTCGGCCTTCAAATCGCTGCCGGCCGTCAAGTCGTTGTCTGACATAGCCATCCGTCCTACGGAGCCCGCAGGCTCAGGCCGCCGTCGACCGTGATGATCTGGCCGTGGATGAAGCGCGCTTCGTCCCGGCAGAGCAGCGCCACCACGTCGGCGAGGTCGTCCGGCGTTGCCAGCCGCCCGGCCGGTGCGCGGCCGGCCAGCGCCTGCTCGTGCGGGGCGAGTGGCTCGCCCTTGTCGAGCTTGGCGCTGGAGACGGCGTTGACCGCGATGCCCCGGCCGGCCAGCTCCACCGCCAGGTAGCGCAGTAGGCTCTCCAGCGCCGCTTTGGCGACGCCGAGGCTGACGTAGCGGGGAATCACCGACCGGCCGCCGACGCTGGAGACCGCGATCACCCGGCCGGTACCGGCGGGCAGCAGCTTGGCCAGCCCCTCGATGCCGTACAGCAACGGGTTCAGCGCGGTGGCCAGGTCGGCGTGCAGCCCGTCCGGGTCGGGTGCGGTGGCCTGCATCGGGTGCAGCGAGGCGACGTTGTGCACGAAGATGTCCAGCCGGCTGTGCTCCGCACCGATCTGCTCCAGCAGCGCGGGCAGCGTGTCGGCCGCGGTGACGTCGCCGTGCAGCGGGCTCGCGGTTCCGGGCAGCGGCGCCAGTTCGGCGGCCACCCGCTCCGCCTGCTCGTCGTCGTGGGCGTAGTTGAGGTAGACATGGGCACCGGCGGCGCAGAGCCGGGTGGCGACCGCCCGCCCGACGCCCCGGGTGGCCCCGGTGATCAGGGCGACCCGGCCGGACAGGAACTGCGTCCCTGGCAACGACTGCGTCACACGCCACTCCCGTGTTCCTGGTGGTGGAATTCCTTGGCCGGTCCCGATCGGGCACCGGCGGGGCGCCGGGGTGGCCTGGGTACGAGCCTGGCAAGAGGTGCTCGAACCCGGCTTGAGGTAAGCCCTACGCCCGCCTCGTGCCAGTTCTTCAAAGGGGCGCAGCTCAGCTGTTGCGTTCGGCGAGCAGCATGGGGATCAGCGAGGTGTCGTGGCTGGCTGAGCGAAAACGCTTGTCCGCCAACACTTCCTTGAGGAAGTCGATGGTGGTGGCCAGGTGTGCGCCACTGATGTGGAACTCGTCGAGCGCGCGCAGCATCCGGGTGATCGCCTGCTCCCGGTCGGGTGCCCAGACGATCAGCTTGGCCAGCAACGAGTCGAAGGCGTGCGGTACCCGGTAGCCGGGGTACGCGTGCGTGTCGACGCGTACGAACGGGCCACCGGGCGGTACGAACTCGGTGAGTACGCCGGAGCGGGGTACGAAGTTGGTCTCCGGGTCCTCGGCGTTGACCCGGCACTCGATGGCCACCCCACGCAGCTGGGCGTCGCTCTGCTGGATGCTCAGCGGGACCCCGGCCGCGATCCGGATCTGCTCGGCGATCAGGTCCACCCCGGTCACCATCTCGGTGACCGGGTGCTCCACCTGGATGCGGCAGTTGACTTCCATGAAGTAGTAGTTGCCGTCCGGGTCGACCAGAAACTCGAAGGTACCCGGCCCGACGTAGTCGACGGAGCGCGCGCCGTGCACGGCGCTGAGGGCCATCTGCTCCACGAGCGCATCGGGCAGCCCGGGCGGCGGCGCCTCTTCGATCAGCTTCTGGTACCGCCGCTGCACCGAGCAGTCCCGGGCGCCGAGGCTGATCGCGTTGCCGTACCGGTCACACAGGATCTGTACCTCGACGTGCCGCGCGGAGCGCAGGTAGCGCTCCACGTAGAGCCGGCCGTCGCCGAAGAACGCCTGGGCGTTGACCCGGCTGCTCTGGAAGCTGTGCCCGAACGCCGACTGCTCGGCCACCACCTGCAGGCCGCGGCCACCACCACCGGCCGCTGCCTTGACGATGACCGGGTAGCCGATGCTGTCGGCCAACTGCTGCGCCTCGTCCACGTCCTCGACCGGATCCAGGCACCCGGGCAGCAGCGGCAGTCCGGCGGATTGCATGAGCCGGCGGGCAGAGGTCTTGTCGCCCAGCTTCGCCAGTACCTTCGCCGGCGGCCCGATGAAGGTGACGTTGTTGTCCTCGCACACCTCGGCGAAGTCCGGATTCTCCGACAGGAAGCCATATCCAGGGTGGATGGCCTCAGCTCCGGTCATCCGGGCCGCCTCCATGACAGCCGCCATGTTGAGGTAGCTCAGCTTCGCCTGCGCCGGACCGATGGCCACCGCGTCGTCGGCCATCCGCACGACGGTACTGTCCCGGTCCTCGGTCGAGTAGACCGCGATCACCCGGACGCCCAGTTCGCGGCAGGCGCGGGCGATCCGTACGGCGATCTCGCCCCGGTTGGCGATGAGGATGCTTTCGAACATCATGGCCTCCGCGGCTGCTTCGTTTGTCAGACAAGGATTCCGGGTACCGGCGGTGATCAGCCCAGGTGGTCGATGGCGATCAGCCGCTCGCCGTACTCGACCGCGGTGGCGTCGGTGGCCAGGATCTCCCGCACCCGGCCGGCCCGGTCGGCCTCCACCGGGATCATCAGCTTCATCGCCTCCACGATCGCCAGCTGCTGTCCGACGGTGACCAGATCACCGACGGCGACGAACGGCTTCGAACCGGGCTCGGCGGCGCGGTAGAAGGTACCCACGGTCGGCGCGCAGACGCAGTGCACGTCCGGATCGGTGGCGGGCAACCGTGGCTCGGTGAGCAAAGCACCGTCCGCGCGTCCGTTGTCGTTCCCCCGGTGGTGCGAGCCGTTCTCCGGCAAGGGATTCATCGCGGGTGCCGAGCCGCCGAGCAGCGCGAGTACCTCGTCGCGCGGCGCGGGGGCGAGCCCGAACCGCTCCGCCGCTGCGGTTTCCGGCCAGCCCAGCTCCACCGAGACACCCGCCGCCTCCAGCCGCAGCCGGTGTGGCGCGCGCGGGGCGCTGGCCAGCATCCGGATCGCGGCCAGCCGCAGCGCCTCCAGTACCCCGGCAAGCCCCGGCTCCTCGCCAGCCGCCGGCTCGGCCACCGGCCGCGCGGTATCCATGAGATCGGTCATGCGCTCGCTCCTTGCCCGACTGGGGTCCGTTCGACCCGTCCGAAGCTGTCAAACCGTGTCCGCCGGTGCGCCACCAGGCCAGCCCCGGAGAGCCCGGCCAGTTGGTCGAAGGCCCGTCCCACCGCCTCGCCGAGGTACCGGGCGGCGAGCGGGTGGTCGTTCTCGGCTCCACCGGTCGGCTCGGGGACCACCCCGTCCACCACTCCGAGACGCAGCAGTTCCGGCGCGCTCAGCCGCAATTCGGCGGCGGCGAGTGGCGCGGCCGACGGGTCGTTCCACAGGATCGCCGCGCAGCCCTCCGGCGTGATCACGGAGTACACGGCGTTCTCGCAGATGAGTACGGTGTTGGCCACGGCCAGCCCGAGCGCGCCGCCGCTGCCGCCCTCGCCGGTGATGACCGAGACGACGGGTACCGGCAGGGCGGACATCAGCCGGAGGTTCTCGGCTATGGCGATGGCCTGCCCGTGCTTCTCCGCCTCCAGTCCCGGGTGCGCACCGGGGGTGTCCACGAGCGTGAGTACCGGCGCGCCGAGCTTCGCGGCCAGTCGCATCAACCGGGCCGCCTTGCGGTACCCGCCGGGCGAGGCCATGCCGAAGTTGCGTACCGCCAGTTCGGCGGGGCCGTGCCCCTTCTGGTGCCCGATCACCACCAGCCGGCGGCCGCCCAGAACGCCGACGCCGCCGACGATCGCCGAGCAGTCCTCGCCGAGCCGGTCGCCGTGCAGCTCCTCGAAGTCATCCAGCAGCAGGCTGATGTAGTCGAGCGTGGTGGGTCGGCCGATGTGCCGGGCGCGCCGGACGATCGCCCAGCCGGAGGATGCCGGCGCCGCAACGCTTTCAGCCAACGAGTCGACGGAGTCTTCGACCGGATCTACCGGATCGACCACACCAAGCCGGACGACGGAACCGGCCGGCGCTGCGGAGCCGCCCAGATCTGCGGAGCCAACCGGCCCGGCAGAGCCAACCCGAGGGGCGGAGCCAACCGGAGCAGCAGAGCCCACCGGGGCGGCGGAGCCAGCCGGGCCGGCTGGATCGACCCAACTGTCCGTTCCGTTCCGGCTGTGCGCCACGGAGAGCAGCAGCGCCAACGGTTTGCGTAGCATCGTGCGTGGCCAGACGGCGTCGATCAGACCGTGGGCGAGCAGAAACTCGGCGGTCTGGAAGCCCGGCGGCAGAGACTGGCGGATGGTCTGCTCGATCACCCGGCGGCCGGCGAAGCCCATGCGCGCCTTGGGCTCCGCCACGATCACGTCGCAGAGGGTGGCGAACGAGGCGGCCACTCCCCCGAAGGTCGGGTCGGTGATCAGCGAGATGGTCATGATGCCGTGCTCGTCCAGCTCGGCCAGCGCCTGGCTGGTACGCGCCAGCTGCATCAGGGAGAGCGCGCCCTCCTGCATCCGGGCGCCACCCGAGGCGGGTACCAGCAGCAGCGGCGTGCGCTCCTCGAGCGCTGTACGGGCGGCGGCGACGATGAGGTCACCGACGGCGCAGCCGAGGCTGCCGCCCATGAAGTCGAAGTCCATGGCGGCCACCACTACCGGGTACCCCTCGATGGTGCCGCGGGCGCACAGGGCCGCTTCGTCGAGCCCGGTTGCCTTGCGCGCCTTGGCCAGCCGGACCGGGTACGGGACCCGGTCGACAAAGCCCAGCGGATCGTCCACCCCGGCTGGCGGCGGGTCGAGCAGGGCGTACCCGGGGTCGAGCAGCTGCGCGATCCGTTCCCGGGCGCCGATCCGGCCGTGGTGTCCACAGTCCGGGCAGACGCCCTGATTGCGGCGCAGCCGCTTGCCGTAGAGCACGGTTTTGCAGCCGGGGCACAGTACCCAGTCCGGTCCAGCCTCACCAGGGGCGGCGGGCGGCGCGACGGTGGCGGTACCCCCCAAGGGTTTTGGCCCTTCCCCGGATGCGTCAGGCGGCCGCACGGGAGATCGCCTCGTTCACCGTCGACAGCATGATGCGTGGCGTGGCCGCCTCGGTGGCCACGTCGTCGGCGAGTGGCGCGCCGAACTCGCGGCTGATCCGGCTGACCGTCTCCAGCATCGCCAGCGAGTCCAGGCCGAAGTCCTGGAAGGGCACGTCGAGCAGTGCGTCGTTGATCGCCGGGCAGTCCTCGCCCGCGCTCGCCCGGACGATCCGGTCCAGGTCGTCCACCGTGAACTGTTGCATGTCAGGCCTCCGAGGGGTCTCCGCCCGGCGGGTCTGCCGGGTGCGTGGCTGTGGTCAACGAGCTGGTCAACGGGTGCGGGTGAGTACCATCGCGGCGTTGAAGCCGCCCTTGCCGCGGGCCAGAATCAGCGCGGTGTCGACGTGTGCTTCGCGTGCTCCGCCGAGGACGAGGTCGATGTCGCAGTCGCCGGGCAGTTCGGTGACGTTGATGGTCGGCGGGATCACCCCGTCGCGGATGGTCAGCAGCGCCGTCGCCAGATCCAGGGCCGCACCGCCCGCGTAGAGCCGGCCGGTCATCGTCTTCGGCGCGGTGACCGGTACCCCGCCGGGGCCGAAGACGTCGCGGATTGCCCGCGCCTCCACCGCATCCAGCTCGGGTACCCCGTAGGCGTCCGCGAACACCACTTGCACGTCGGCGGGCGCGCAGCCCGCGTCGGCCAGCGCTGTCTCGATGGTGTACCGCAGGTTGGGCTCCCGTCCCGAACCCGGGCGCGGGTCGAAACTGGCGGCGTACCCGGCGATGGTGCCGTAGATCTGCCGGGCACCGCGCTGCCGCGCCCCGTCGAGATCCTCGACGACCACGATCGCGCCGCCCTCACCGGGTACGTACCCGGATGCCTTGGTGTCGAAGGGAAGGAAGGCGCGTGCCGGGTCGGGCTGGGTACTGAGCCAGCCACCGGACAGGTGCGCCACCCAGCTCCACGGGCAGAGCGAGCTGTCCACGCCGCCGGTCACCATGACGGGGGTACCCTGCCGGACGTTGCGTCGCGCCTGGGCCACCGCGTCGAGTCCGCCGGCCTGGTCGCTGACGACAACGCCACTGGGGCCACGCATCCCGTGCCGGATCGAGATCTGGCCGGTGTTCACCGCGTAGAACCAGGCGAAGGACTGGTAGGCGCTGACGTACTGGCCGCCCTTGGACCACAGGTTCTCCAGTTCCCGCTGGCCGAACTCGAACCCGCCGGAGCTGCTCGCCGTGACCACGCCCATGTCGAATTCGGGGGTGGCGGCCGGATCCAGGCCGGCGTCGGCGAGAGCCCAGTCGGAGGCGGCGAGGGCCAGCCGGGTCATCGGATCGGTCTGTGGCAGCAGCCGGGCCGGAAGATGGTCCTCGGCAACGAATCCGGGTACCTCGCCGGCCAGCTGCGCCGGGTACTGGGTCGGGTCGAAGCGGCCGATCCGGGCGATGCCGCTGGTGCCGTTGAGGGTCGCCTGCCAGTAGGCCTCGACGCCCAGGCCGTTGGGGGCGGCAACTCCCAGGCCGGTGACGACCGCCGTTGTCATCGCCGCACACTCCCCGGCTTGGTCAGGACCATGGCGCTCTGGAAGCCGCCGAAGCCGCTGCCGACGGTGAGTACCGCGTCCAGTTGCCGTTCCCGGGCTACCAGCGGTACGTAGTCCAGGTCGCACTCGGGGTCGGGCTCGTGCAGGTTGGCGGTGGGCGGTACCACGCCGTGTTCGAGTGCGAGGGCGCATGCGGCGGCCTCGATGGAGCCGATGGCGCCGAGCGAGTGGCCGACCATCGACTTGATGGAGCTGACCGGGGTCCGGTATGCGTGTTCGCCGAGGCTGCGCTTGAACGCCGCCGTCTCGTGCCGGTCGTTCTGCTTGGTACCGGAGCCGTGCGCGTTGATGTAGTCGATGCGCTCCGGCGCCACGCCGGCCATCGCGAGCGCCGCGTCGATGGCGGCCGCCATTTCCCGGCCGTCCGGGCGCAGGCCGGTCATGTGGTAGGCGTTGGAGCGGGTGGCGAAGCCGGCGATCTCGGCGTAGATGTGCGCGCCGCGAGCCTCCGCCTGGCTCAGCTCCTCCAGCACCATGAGCGCGGCGCCCTCGCCGAGCACGAACCCGTTGCGGCTGCGGTCGAACGGGCGGGAGGCGTGCTCCGGGTCGTCGTTGCGCGGCGAGGTGGCCTTGATGGCGTCGAAGCAGGCGACCGTGATCGGCGTGATCGGCGCCTCGGTCGCGCCCGCGAGTACCACGTCGGCGCTGCCTTCGCGGATCAGGTCGCAGGCGTGCCCGAGCGCGTCCAGGCCGGAGGTGCAGCCGGTGGAGATGACCCGGGCCGGTCCCTCGGCGCCGGCCGCCCAGGCCACCTCGGTCGCCAGCGAACTGGGGATGAACTGTTCGTAGAGGTGCTGGACGGCGTAGCGGTGGTCGACCAGCCACTGCTGGCCGCCGTTGCTCACCACCACGTACTCCTCTTCCAGGCTGGTACTGCAGCCGACCGCGCTGCCCACGGCAACACCGATCCGGCGCGGGTCCAGCCGCTCCAGCTCCAGGCCGCTGTCGGTGATGGCTTCGCGCAGCGTCACCACGGCCAACTGCGCGGCCCGGTCCATCCGGCGGATCTCTTGCGGCGCAAGCCCTTCGGCCACCGGATCGAAGTCACACTCGGCGGCCACCCGGGAGCGGAACGGGCTGGCGTCGAAGAGCGAAATGGTCCGGGTCGCGGTGCGCCCCTCGACGATCTGGCTCCAGAAGTTCTTGGTACCGATGCCACCGGGCGCCGCCACGCCCAGTCCGGTGATGGCTACCCGCCGCCCTGACATCACTGCCCCCCAACCGTGGCCGGCGGAGCCGGCTCGACCTCATCCGCACTCTCCACAGTGGACGATGCCGCTGGAGTCGCGCTCGGGATGGCCCTGTCCGGCTCCGCGAGGCGGGCGTTGACCCGGGCGACGGCACCATGCAGCGCGGCAACGTTCAGCCGGGTACCGCGTGCGGCCAGGTACCCGTCCGGGCGGACCAGCAGCCAGCTGGCCCGGCTCGCACCGAGGCTGGCGGCCAGTTGCGCGCCGGGGTCGGCAAGTGGCAGCGCACCGGCGACGCAGTCGGCGCCGACCGGGTCAACGGTGCGGACCGACAACCAGTCGCCGTAGGCCGTCACCGCCCGGGCCGCCACGGCTGCCACGTCCGTGTCCACGTCGGCACCGAAGACGAGCAGGGTGAAGCGCGGGTCGCGCAGTTCGTCGACGAGCGCTGGCCACGCGGGTACCGGGTCGCCGTAGCGGTATCCGGCGGTCAGTCGGGTACCCGGCGCCGGCTGGGCCCGCTCTCCGGGCGATGTGGCCGGGCTGTCCGGGTAGCCGAGGGTGAGCGCGGACATCTGGCCGAGGATGCCGTTCTGGATTTTCGCGCGCAGCGGGCGGAAGTTGCGCACGATGCCGAAGAAGACCGGCAGGCCGATGCCGGCCATCGCGTTGCGCAGCGCGACCAGCGTGGTGGCCTGTTTGGTGGAGCTGAGCAGCGCCCGGCCGATCGGTACCCGCTCGGCCTCGTAGCTGTCCAGCAGGTCGGCGCTCGCGTGGCCCTGTACCACCAGAGCCAGCTTCCAGGCGAGGTTGTACGCCTCCTGGATGCCGGTGTTCATGCCCTGTCCGGAGGCCGGGCTGTGTACGTGTGCGGCGTCGCCGGCGACCAGTACGCGGCCCGAGCGCATCGCGGGCACCATCCGCTGCTGGGCGGTGAAGACCGAAATCCAACTGGGGGTACCCACCTCGACCGGCCGACCGAGGCCGCGGGCGAGCTTGCCGGCGAATCGGGCGGCGATCTCGTCGGGGGTACCGTCGGTCCTGACATCGACGGTGTCGAGCAGTCGCCAGCGGTCCTCGCCCGGCAGGGGTACCAGCATCATCGTGCCGGTACCGACCCGGATCCAGTAGAGGCTGTTGCGCGGCAGGTCCACCGTGACCGTCGCGTCGGCCAGTAGCCAGGTGTCGTTGGAGTCGCCGATCAGCGGCAGCTGCAGCAGTTTCCGGACGGTACTGTGGCCGCCGTCGCAGCCGATCAGCCAGGGTACGGTGATCAGCTCCGAGTCGGGCTCGGCGACGCACTGGACGACTGCCTGCACGCCGGTCTCGGTCTGGCACAGGTCGGTGAGGCGCCGCCCCCACTCGACCTGCACACCCAGTGTCGACAGCGCGTCCCGCAGCACCGCCTCGGTACTGGTCTGCTCGATGCTCAGCGTGTACGGGTAGGCGGTCGGGTTGCTGGAGTAGTCGGCGTCCAGGCGTACCAACCGCTTGCCGTTGTTGAACATCGTGAAGCCTTCGAGGCGCTGGCCGGCCGCGAGGATGCCGTCCAGTACGCCCATCTGGTCGTAGGTCTCCAAGGTGCGCGCGTGGGTGGCGATGGCGCGGCTGGTGACGGCGGGGCCGGAGGCGGCGTCGATCACGCGTACCGGTACCCCCCGCCGGGTCAGCTCGTACGCCGCGGTCAGGCCGACCGGCCCGGCACCGGCAATCAGTACCTGGATCGGTGTGGTCATCGCTCTCGCCTTTCCTCTAGCGGTCGCCCGCCGACAGAACCGTTACCCGCCAGCGCATCCTGGCGCTTGTCAGTGCGCGGCCTTGACGTCCTCGAACAGGCCCGGGGTGGGCTTCGCGACGACCTTGCCCAGCTCCTTGATGAACTGCTGGAACTCGTCGCTGCGGACGGCGGCCAGGTGCGCCTCCGGGTTCTCCCACTCGGCGATCTCGACGTAGTTCTCCGGCTGGCGCAGCGAGCGCAGCAGCCGGTGGTTGAGGTACCCGGGCTGGGCCGACATGAACTCGCTCATGCCGGCCGAGATGCGCTCGAACTCCTCGCTGGTACCCGTGACGGTCAGCTGATTGATGAAGGTCACCATCGGTGTTCTCCTGTCATTCCGTGGATTGGCGGCATCTTGCGACGGCCGGCCGCGGTGGCCCGGCACGGTTGTGCGGCGGTCAGCGTGCCGTAGTCAGAGTGCGTGCGGGTGCGGCGGTCAGGGCGTGGGGACGGGCGCTTCGTCGCGCAGTGCCCAGGCCCGGATGTCGCGGCGCTGGACCTTCCCGTTGGGTGAGCGCGGGATCGCCGGTACCGCGGTGAGGTAGCGGAGGTGCTGGTACTCCGGCACGGTCGCGTTCACCGACTCGCGGATCGCGTCCAGCTCGGTCAGGTCCGGATCGGCCAGGACTACGAAAGCGTGGGCGACCGCGCCCCGGAACGGATCCGGATGATCGACCACGACGCACTCACGCACCGCAGGATGCTTGTCCAGCAGTCGCTCCAGCTCGGCCGGGGAGACAAGTTCGTTGTCGCACTTGAACACGTCTTTCAGCCGGTCGACGAGGTAGAGGTAGCCGTCCGCGTCCTGGTAGCCGACGTCGCCCGTGGAGAACCAGCCGTCGGCGTCGACTCCGGTGGGCTGCGCGGGATCCAGGTAGCCGCGCATCACCTGCGGTCCGCGTACCTGCACTTCGCCGTTGACCCCGGCCGGCACCGGCTCCCGGCCCGCTACGTCCACCACCCGGCACTGCGTACCGGCCACGGTGGTACCGACCGAGCCGGTACGCGGGGCGTCGAGGCGCTCGGTGTGCGTCAACGGCGACGTCTCGGCCAGCCCGTATCCCTGGGTCACCGCGATGCCGAAGTGCTGCGCCAGCACCGTTGCGGCACCTGGGGACAGTGCCGAACCGCCGGAGAGGATGGCGGTGACCGTGTCCAGCTTCAGGTCGGCCAGTGCCGGGTTGGCGGCCAGCCGGGCCAGGCGTACCGGCAGGCTGTAGAAGCGGCTCGCCCGGTACGTGTTGGCGGCGTCGATCGCGGCCACCGTGTCATCGCCCGGGTAGAGCACCTGGGTGACGCCGGCGTACACCCCGGAGTTGAGGTGCATCAGGTGGTAGGTCGGCAGGTGGTTGACGACGACCGCACCGCGTTCGAGTCCGTGGCCGGCCGCCACCTGAGCCGCGTTGACGGTGAGGTTGCGGTGGCTGAGCAGTACGCCCTTGGGCTTGCCGGTGGTACCGCTGGTGAAGTGGATCCCGGCGGGCGCGTCCAGATCGGTTGGCGCGTCCGACGGTTCCGCCTCGGTCGCGGCGGCGAGCAGTTCGTCGACGGTCGGCGCGGTGAGTCCGGGGAGTGGCGCGAAGGCGACCAGATCGACGGGGCGGGCGAGAGCCGGCAGTACGGTGCTGAGCCGGCCGGCCAGGTCCGGGGTACCGAACAGCAGCACCATGCCGGAGGCGGCGATGATGTGGCTGAGCGCCTCCTCGCGCAGGAACGGGTTCACGGTCACCACGACATTGCCGCTGCGGGTGACCGCGTAGTACGCGACCGCGAAGTCGAGGGTGAGCACGGCGGGTACGCCGACGACGCCACCGGAGCCGATGCGGGCCACCAGTGCGGCGGCGAGTGCGTCGGCCCGGGCGTCGAGTTGGGCGAAGGTGAGGCTGGCTTCGCCGGCGCGCACAGCGGTCTGGTCGGGCGTGGCGGCCGCGGCGCGACTGAGCAGACTCCCCAACGCCATCGGCTCCAACGGCTCAGGCATCGCGCTGCTCCTCGGCGTACCCCTTGGCCAGGCGCAGGTTGCCCATGCTGTTGGTACTCAACACCTTCCGCAGGTACCGGCGGGCATCCTCCACCGTCGCCCCCGCACCCAACACATCAAGCCGCTCCGGATTGATCGTCACCGTGTGCCGGGCACCCACAATCACACCCTCACGAGTCGGCGTGAACCGCCAATGCCCCGTATGCACACTCAACAACGGCGGCGGCTGCAACTGCTTGTACACAATCACGCTGTACGGCAAACACACCCGCACCGACCGCGTCGTATGCGGCCGACCATCCGAGGTAGTG
Organism: uncultured Actinomycetota bacterium; assembly: GCA_963850915.1. Taxonomy (GTDB): domain Bacteria; phylum Actinomycetota; class Actinomycetes; order Mycobacteriales; family Micromonosporaceae; genus CAVTWH01. Next base: position 337,359 of record CAWKND010000006.1, on the reverse strand, counting down.
GTATCCATGTCGAAAAACTGGATACCCGCAACCTCCTCAGTCATCGTCAACTTCGCCACATGCGCCAACCGCTCCGGCCACTTGTCCGCCTCGTACAACATCTTCCAGGCATCCTCGGCCGCACCACCCACATACAACGGATCCTCAAAATCAACGATCAGGTCGAGGAGGGTGTCGGCGTTCTCGGCGGCCGCGGCGAGTTCGGTCAGCTGGCGGGTCGAGTGCTTGGCGAGTTCGGCGCCGACGGTCGCCGGGTCGACCGGCGCGTCCGGCAGCAGACTGAACTCGTGCCGGACGGTCACCGTGGTGGCGCCGTCGCCGGTCGGCGCGAAGGACCACTCGCCGCCGGCTTCGGCCATCGGCGGGAGCGCTGGTTCGTTGGTGAACGCGACCCGCAGCCCCTCGCGGTCGACGGTGCGCCGGGAAGTCCAGTGCCGCACGGCATCCGGGCCGCGCAGCGCCCACACCTCGATGACGTCGGCGTCCGACGCCTGCTCGGCGTACTGGACGTGCACGACGTTGGAGAAGAACTGTGGCCACCGATGGGCCTGCAGGTACTGCTCGAACACCACTTCGGCAGCGGCGTGCACCACCAGGCTGTGCTCCACCACGGTGACTTCGTTCTTGGTCACGGCTCCCCGCCCCTTCCCGCACCGGTCCACCGGGTGCGGCGCATCCGTGAGCTGACCTTGACGAGCGCCTCTGGACGCCGGCTCGAAGTCGGCTGGAGCTGGGCCTACCCGGCCCCGCCCGGCCGGATCGAGGGCACCTGCCGGCCGGATCGAGGGCGCCGGCCGCTCGAATCGAGCGGCACTCCAGCGCGGCGCCCTAGGTTCGCGGGCGGTGCCGTCGCCGCGGGCGGCCAATTCCCGGAGAAAGAGGCCCGATGCAGGTACGCATGCTCGGCGCGCTGCCCAGTTCGGCGCTCGGCTTCGGTACCCTCGCGCTCACCGGCGGGTACGGGCCGGTGGACGCCGATGCGGCTGTCGCGACGGTACGCCGCGCGCTGGAGCTGGGTATCCGGCTGGTGGACACCGCCGACTTCTACGGCGGTGGCGCGGTGGAGTCACTGCTCGGCACGGCCATCGCCGGTCGCCGGGGCGAGGTGCTGCTGGCCACCCGGGGCGGCGCGGTCTTCTCCGGTCCCGGCCGGCCGACCGAGTTCAACGGCACTCCGGAGTTCCTGCGCCGGGCGTGCGACGCCTCGCTGTCCCGTCTCGGGGTAGAGCACATCGACCTGTACACGTTGGCACGGCTGGATTCCCGGGTACCGGTGGAGGAGAGCATCGGTGGCCTGGCTGAGTTGGTACGGGCCGGTAAGGTCGGGCACATCGGCCTCTCCGAGGTACCCGCCGACGTGATCCGGCGTGCGCACGCGGTACATCCGGTCGCGGCCGTACAGAGTGAGTACTCGCTGTGGCGCCGCGGCGTGGAGGACGAAGTGCTGCCGACGGTACGGGAGCTGGGGATCGGCTTCGTGGCGCACACACCACTCGGGCGTGGCTTCCTCACCGGTACGATCCACGGTGCCGAGCAGCTGGCGGCCGGCGACTACCGACGTCGCGAGGAGCGGTTCAGCACGCCGGTACTGGTCCGCGAGCACGCCAGGTTGGCTGCCGCCAGCCGGATCGCGCAGGCCCACGGGTGGACGCTGAGCCAAGTCAGCCTCGCCTGGCTGCTCGCGCGTGACCCGGCGCTGGTACCGGTCCCCGGCAGCCGCAGCGGCGCACACCTGGCCGAGAACGCGGCCGCCACGACGATCGAACTGAGCCCGGCCGAGATCGCCGAGGTGTCCGAGGCCTTCCAGGAAGCCCGGGTGTGACGAGCATGGACGCCACGATCCCGGAGCTGTTCGACGCGTGGGTGGCGCGCGACCCGGATGCCGTGGCACTGATCCACGGACAGCGCCGGGTCAGCTATGCCGAACTGGCCGAGCTGGCCGATCGGCACCTGGTTTCGTTGCGGGCGGCCGGGTTGGTCGCGGGCGATGTGGTCGCGGTCTGCCAGACCCGGACCATCGACACGATCGCTACGCTGCTGGCGGCGCTGCGGGCCGGGGCGGCGTACACGATGATCGATCCTCGCTGGCCCGCGGCCCGGCGGGACCGGATCGTGGAGGTGCTGACGCCCCGCGTGGTGGTCGCCACCGAGCCGATCCCGGGCGCGCCGAGCTGGCAGCCGCCGGCGCCGGACGCCACCGTGACCGTCGCGCGGGAGGGCATCGCGGCGCGGCCGGAGAGCGCTGCCGTCATCTTCTTCACCTCCGGGTCGACCGGCGCACCGAAGGCCGTCGCCGTACCGCACCGGGCGTTCACCCGGCTCTTCACGCCGTGCGAGTTCGCCGCCTTCGGACCGGGCGTGGTGCAGGCGCAGCTGATGCCGATGCACTGGGACGGCTCGATTCTCGACGTGTGGGGCTCGCTGGTGTGCGGTGGCGCCTCGGTACTTGTCGACGAGGTGCTCCAGCCGGCGCTGGTCCGGCGGCTGATCCGCGACTCCGGGCTGAACGCACTCGGTTGCCTGCCACCGGCTCTGTTCAACATGCTGGTCGACGAGGATGTGGCGGCCTTCGCCGGCGTGCGCTTCGTCAACATCGGTGGGGAGCGCGCCTCCGGGCCGCACATCGGCCGGTTTCTGGCCGCGCATCCACGGATCGCGCTGACCAATGTCTACGGGCCGGCCGAGTGCGGGGTGATGGTCACCGCCCGCCGGCTGACCGCCGCCGACGCGACCGACCCCGCAGGGGTACCGCTGGGGCATGTCGTGGCCGCCAGCGTGGTACTCGTGCTGGACGGCGAGCTCCCCTGCGCGACCGGCGAGACCGGCGAGATCTGCCTCGGCGGGAGCGGACTGGCACTGGGCTACTTCGGCGATCCGGCACTTACCGCGGAGCGCTTCGTCACGCTGCCTGTCGACGGCGTACCCACCCGCCTGTACCGCACTGGCGACCTTGGCCACTTCTCCCCCGACGGCGTGCTCTACTTCCACGGCCGCGACGACGACCAGTTCAAGATCCGCTCGCACCGCATCGAGCCCGGCGAGATCGAGCGCACCGCCGAGCGCCTCCCGGGCCTGGCTCGCGCGGCGGTCGTCCCGGTGGCCGGCCCGGACGGGGTCGCGCACGCACTCGCGCTCTACTACGTCAGCGCGCCGGCGGGTGGCCTCGAAGCCGACGCCGTCGCCGGGGCACTGCGCACGGAATTGCCGGGATACCTGGTTCCGCAGCACATCCAGCGCCTGGATGAGCTGCCGCTGACCCTGAACAACAAGATCGACCGCGATCAGCTACGGGCACTTGCGGCCACCCAAGCATCCACAGCCCAAGCATCCGCCACCCAAGCATCCGCCACCCAAGCAGCCGCCACCCAAGCAGCCGCCGCCCAAGCGTCCGATGGCGCAGCGTCCGCGGCTGCCGCGTCCGGCACCACGCCGATCGCCGAGGGGCCAACGGATCCGGCGGGAGCTGCCGGCGGAGAGCGCCAGCTGCTCACGACGATGTTCCGGGAACTCACCGGCGCGACGCCCGGCGGGACAGACAGCTTCTTCCAGCTCGGCGCCAGTTCGCTCGATGCCGCTCGGCTCTGCGCCCGGATCACTGCCGCGCTGAACAAGACGATCCCGGTCTCCCAGGTCTACCGCACCCCATCGATCGACGCCCTCACCGCCTGGCTCGCCACCGCGCCGACCGAGCCCGACAGCGGCACTGGTGACGCGGATGCCGTCACCGCCAACGACTCAGGACCGGAGCCGACCGGGAACATCCCGCTCACCACCGGGCAGGCCGGAACCACCTTCTCCGCACCGGGCAGCGTGTGCCTGGTCTCCTGGTGGCTCGAGGGCACGGTGGATCGGACGGCCCTCGCCGCCGCCGTCAACGATGTACACCGGCGGCACGAGACCCTGCACGCCAGTTACCACCAGAGCGAACCGCCGGTGGCATCGCTGCCCGGGCAGGTGGGCGCGGCCGAGTTCATCGAGCTGCCCGACGCGCCCACCCGGGCAGCCGCGGAGCGACTCGTCGAGGCGCAGCTGGAGCGGCCACTGGAGCTGGCGGACGGCGCGATCTGGCGATCGGCGGTCGTGTCCTGCGGCAACGGAACGCTGTTCGGCGTCGGCGTACACCACGTCGCCTTCGACGGCTGGTCCCAGGCGCTGCTCATCGAGGAGCTGGGCGTGGCGTACGCGGCCCGGTTGGCTGGGCATCCGCCGCGTTGGGAACACCCCGCGCCGGGCTTGGCCGCACTGGCCCGCGAGGAGCAGCGCCGGCGGGACGGGCTGGACCCGGCTACCCAACTGGACTTCTGGGTACGGCAGCTGCGCGGGGTACCCCGGTTGCCGCTGCCCGGCCTGCCCCGTGGCATCCCGCCGCACTGGGGACCCAAGGAGGGTCGGCTCTATCCGCTGGACGACAGCCAACTCGCACAGTGGGACGAGGCGGCCGCCGCTGTGGGGGCGAGCCGGTTTGCCTGCCACGCCGCGATCCTGGCTGAGGTGCTGCGTCGGATCACCGGGCACGCCGATGTCGCGATGCTGGTACCGGTTGCCATGCGCGGCAGCCCGTTGCTGGACCGGGCCATCGCCTGCCGTACCGACCCGGTGGTACTGCGGCTGCGCCGGCCCACCCGGCCCGGCTCCGATCCGCTGGTACCCGTGGTCGACGCGGTCAACGCGGCGATGGCGGCACAGGACGTACCGTTCGGGACAGTGCTGCGCAACGTCGCGGCGCTCCGCGCCGACCTGGACAGCATCCTCACTCTGCCGACCTTCGTGCTGCAGGACAACCAGCGCCCCGCCCTGAACCTGGCCGGTTGTACCGCCACCGACGTGGCGTACCCGGTGGCCCATGAGGTCCAGGCGCCACTGACCATCGAGCTGTACCCCCAGCCGGGCGGTGCCGTACTGCGGCTGACCGCCCGTACCGACCTGCTCTCCGTGGAGCTGCTGGACCGCATCGCGGAGGGCTACGCCGAGCTGCTGAGTGCCGGCCCGGCAGCGCTGGACCCCAGGGTCGCGGTGCTGTCCAGCTGAGCCAAGCGGTGTCAGGCGGCGAAGAACTCGAGGAGCACCGGGGCGAGCGCATCCGGCGCCACGTCGTGGGTCTGGCCGGGGAGTACCCGGAAATCGGCCTTGTGGAACGCGTCGGCGGTCACCCGCGCCGCCTGCTGGAGTGGCTCCGGGCTGGCGTCGCCGGCCATGAGCAGAACCGGCACCGAGATCGCGGCTACCAGCTCGCGGGGTACCCGCCCACCGGCGAGGATCGCGTCGTCGTAGGCGAGGGTCGGCGCGATGGCTGTCATCTTTGCCCAGCCGGGCTGCGCCTTCATGCCGGCGATGGCTTGGGGTGGAACGCCGACGAAGGTCATGAACAGCTCCACGGCGTCGCCGTCGCGGCCGGCCTCGAGGAGTTCGGTGAGCCGCTCGGTGTACTCCTTGATCGGTCCGTTGTCGGCGAAGTCGGCCATGAACGGTGGCTCGTAAAGGGCCAGTTTCGTGATGCCGGGGCTGACCGCCGTGGTCGCCAGGGCGAGCGCCGCACCGGAGGAGATGCCGTAGACATACGCCTCGCCACCGGCCTGGGCCAGCACTGCCCGCAGGTCCTCGACTTCACGGGCGGGTGCGTACGGCTTGGTGTCCGTGCTCTCGCCGCGACCGCGCCGGTCGTAGGCGTACACGGTGAAGTTGTTCTGTAACGCGGCGGCGAGCGGCCGCAGCGGCCCGGCACCGCGGTAACACATCGCCCCGTCGACGAGGATCAGCGCCGGTCCGCTGCCGGTCTGCTCGTAGCCGATGGTGGTGCCGTCCGCTGAGGTGACAGCTGGCATGTCGGTACTCCCCCTAGTTGTGCTGTTCGGATTCCGTTGCCAGACCGGCAAGATAGGCGTCGAGCCGGTCCAGGCTGGTGGCGAAGCCGGCCTGTGCCTGGGCACTGAGGTAGGCGGCTGGTACGTTGGTCTGCTCGGTGACCACCTCGGTCCGCCCGTCCTGCAGGTCGACGAAGGTGACCGTGGTGCGCATCCCGCCCTCGACATCCGCCTCGATCCAGACCAGCCGCTCGGGGCGGCGGATCTCCACGTAGACGGCGCGCATCGTGTGCGTGGAACCGTTGGCGTCGTTGACCATCGTGGTCTCGAAGGCGCCGCCCGGGCGTAGGTCGACGGTGATGTTGCCGATCGGGGTACTCATTCCGGTCGGGCCCCAGAAATGCGTCAGGTGCGCCGGTGTGGTCATGCAGTCGAAGAGCAGCTCGGGTGAGCCGCGGTGGATCCGGCGGTAGGTCAGCTCCCCGGTCCCGCTCATCGCGCTACCTCCTCGTCGGCTTCCTCATCGGCGGAGCCCTGGCGCTGCTGGGTACGCAGCGCGGCCAGGTGCTCGTCGAGCCGGTCGAACCGCTGTGCCCAGACCCGGCGGTGCCGTTCGATCCACTCGGCCGCCACGTCGAGGTGCTCGATGTCGAGCACCCGTGGGCGGGACTGGGCGCTGGTGGTCCGCGAGATGAGCCGGGCCCGCTCCAACACCTTCAGGTGCTTGGAGACCGCCTGCTGGCTGATCGCGAACGGCTCGGCCAGCTGGTTGACCGTGGCTTCACCGTGGGCCAGCCGATCCAGGATCGCCCGCCGGGTGGGGTCGGCCAGCGCCGCGAAGACCAGGCTCAGTTCGTCTTCCACAACTGCCATACGCCGACCGTACCCACAACTCCGAGATTGCACAACCTCTAGGTTGTGGGAGCTGGTGGAGCTGCGTGGTTCAGCGGCGCGGGTCGATGTGGATCTTGGTTCCAGGCGTGTCCGGGCGCCAGCCGGCGAGTACCTCGGCGGCGGCGTCCAGCCCCAGGGTCGCCGCGACGAGCACGCCTGGCACGACGGTCCCGGCCGCGTAGGCGGCGATCGTGGGTACCAGGCCGGGCGAGGCGCTCAGGATGCCGACCGCCGTCACGTCCTTGAGTGCGAGTGTCCGGGTGTCGATCAGGCTCGGTACCCCGGCCAGCCCGACGTACACCAACCGACCGGCCGGCTCCACCAGCTCCAACGCGGCGGCGGGTACCGAAGCGTCGTCGGTCGCGTCCACGACGGCGTCGAAAACCAGTCCCCGCAACGCCTCCACCGACCCGCTACCGACGAGGGAGGTGCCGTGCACGCCGATTTGCCGGGCCAGTGCCAGGCTCCGCTCGTCCCGCCCGATCACGTGTACCTCCGCGCCGGCCGCCAGCGCGAATTCCGCGGTGAGCAGGCCGATGGTGCCAGGGCCCCAGACGGCGACCCGCCGGCCCTGTGCGGCACCGGCCGCATCGGCTGCGCGCCAGGCGTTTCCGCCCGGCTCGACCAGTGCGCCCGCGCTGTCGTCTACCGCGTCCGGCAGCCGGTGCAGGCTGTCCGCCGGTACCGCCAGCCGCTCGGCGAGCGCCCCGTGGTAGCCCAGCGAGATGCCCACCTCGACCAGGTTCCGGCAGACGTGGCCGTGCCCGGCGCGGCACCGGTCGCAGGCGTGGCAGCGCAGCATGGTGTCCCCGGTGACCCGGGCGCCCAGCCACGACTCCGGTACGCCGGCGCCGACCTCGCTGACCACACCCGTCCACTCGTGCCCCGGACGCAGCGGGTACCAGCTGCGGCCACTGGCGAAGTACGCCATCTCGCCGGTGAACAGCTCCATGTCGGTACCGCACACGCCGACCCGGTGCACCTCCACCACCACCTGACCCGCCCCCGCCACCGGCCCGGGCACCCGCTGCACACCGGCGACGCCGGGCGCGGTCAGCACAAGTGCCCGCATGGCGGAGCGGCCGGCCGGGCTCAACATGGGTAGCCTGGGTGCGACAAGTAGATCATCTTCCTCACCGGGATGGCGGATGTCGTCGAATCGTAGTCAGCACTGGTACGCCGGTACCGATCGCAACGCCTACATCCACCGCGCGTGGATGCGGCGCGGGCTGCCCGGGCACGCCTTCGACGGCCGGCCGCACATCGCCATCGCGAACACCGCGTCCGCGCTCACCCCGTGCAACGCCCACCTGGACGAGGTGGGGCGCAGCGTGGAGAACGGGATCTGGGAGGCGGGCGGGGTACCGCTCAACCTGCCCGTGGTCTCGATCGGCGAGACGCTGGTCCGGCCGACCGCCATGCTGTGGCGCAATCTGGCCGCGATGGCGACCGAGGAGATGCTGCGGGCCAACCCGATCGACGGCGTCGTACTCCTCGGCGGCTGCGACAAGACGATTCCAGCGTTGTTGATGGCGGCCGCGTCGGTGGACCTACCGGCCGTGGTGATCTCCGGCGGGCCGATGCTGACCGGACACTTCCAGGGCAGGCCGCTGGGCTGCGGTACGGATGTGTGGCGGCTGTCCGAGGAGGTACGCGCGGGTACCTTGTCCGCCAACGACTTCATCAACTCGGAGTCCTCGATGATCCGCAGTCGCGGGCACTGCAACACGATGGGGACCGCCTCCACCATGGCGCTGCTCGCCGAGGCGCTGGGCATGTCGCTGCCGGGCACAGCCGGGATTCCGGCGCCGGACAGCCGGTTGCTGGAGTCGGCGCACGCGGCCGGCCGGCTGGCCGTTGCCCAGGTCGCCGCCGAGCGCCGGCCGAGCACGGTACTGACCCGGGCCTCGTTCCACAACGCGATCGTCGCGCTGGCCGCCATCGGCGGCTCAACCAACGCCGTCGTCCACCTGCTGGCCATCGCCGGCCGGCTGGGGGTCGAGCTGACGCTCGACGACTTCGACCGGATCGGTTCGGGGGTACCGCTCCTGGTCGACCTGCAGCCTGCCGGCCGGTACCTGATGGACGATCTGCACCGGGCCGGCGGGCTCGGCGCGGTACTCAACGAAGTGGTGGACCTGCTGGACCCGACCGCGTTGACGATCACCGGCCGGCCGCTCGTCGAATACCTTGCCGATGCCCGGATCTGGGACACCGAGGTGATCCGGCCACGCGACACGCCGCTGCTGGACAGCGCTGGAATCGCTGTGCTGCGCGGAAATCTGGCCCCGGACGGCGCGCTCATCAAGCCGGCCGCCGCCGCGCCGCACCTGCTGCGGCACCGGGGTCCGGCGCTGGTCTTCGACAGCATCGAGGATGCCACGCATCGGCTGCGAGATCCGGAACTGGACGTCCCCGAGGAGACCGTGCTGATCCTGCGCGGCTGCGGGCCACGGGGCTACCCGGGGATGCCGGAGGTGGCCAACCTGCCGTTGCCGGCGAAGCTGCTGGCCCGGGGGGTACGCGACATGGTGCGCGTCTGCGACGGCCGGATGAGCGGTACGGCGTACGGCACGGTGGTACTGCACGTGGCGCCGGAGGCGGCCGCCGGTGGCCCGCTGGGACTCGTGCGTACCGGCGATCCGGTCGTGCTGGACGTGCCGGCTCGCCGGATCGACGTGGACATCCCGGACCGGGACCTGGCGGCCCGTGGCCCGGATGAGCGGACGGTACAGGCGTTCGCCGCGCCCAGACGCGGGTGGCAGCAGCTCTACGTCGAGCACGTGATGCAGGCCGACCGGGGCGCGGATCTGGACTTCCTGGTCGGCGGCAGCGGCCACGTGGTGAGCCGCGAGTCGCACTGAGCCTCCGCTGCGCCCGGTCGCCGTTCAACCGGCCCCCGGTCCAGCCGGGCTCCAGTGCGAGTGGGGTTGCGCTCCACTCCGGCTGCCTACCGTCGCGCCATGTCGAGTAACCGGGGCGCCGCTGGGCACAATCCGGCAGCACGGCCGTACCAGCGCGGCGACACGATCCCCGCGCTCTTTCAGTGGTCTGCCGACCGCTGGCCGGCGGCCGTGGCCCTGGTCGACGGCGACCTACGGCTGAGCTACGCCGAGCTGGACGGCTGGTCGAACGAGGACGCGGCGGCGCTGGAGGAGTTGGGGGTCGGCCCGGGCGACTACGTGGCGGTGCTGTTGCCGCGCACCGCCCGTACCGCCGCGCTGCTACTGGCCATCCTCAAACGGGGCGCCGCGTACGCCGCCATCGACCCGGCGTGGCCGCGCGAGCGGCAGGAGTGGCTGCTCGGCGAGGTACGCCCCCGGCTGCTCGTCGGTGGGGACGAATCCTTCGGGGTACCGCACTGGCAGCCGCCAGCCGGTGCCTCGACCGGCCGCCGACCCACGCCGGTACCGATCGCGGGTACCGACCGGTGCGCGGTCTTCTTCACCTCCGGCTCGACCGGCAACCCGAAAGGCGTCGTCCTCCCGCACCACGGCACCGCCCGGCTCTACGACGACTGCGACTTCGCCGAGTTCGGGCCGGGAATGGTGCTGCCACAGATGTTCGCGCTGCACTGGGACGGCCCGATCCTCGACCTGTGGGGACCGCTGATGTGCGGCGGTACCTCCGTCATCGCCTCCGACATCATGCAGCCGGAACTCCTGCGCGACCTGTGTACCCGCGAGGGCGTGAACGCCGCCTGCCTACCGACCGCCGTGTTCAACATGATCGTGGACGAGGACATCGAAGCGCTGGCGCCGCTGCGGTGGCTGATCACCGGCAGCGAGAAGGTCTCCCCCGCGCACCTGGAGCGGGTGCTGCGCCGGTACCCGGAAATGGTGGTAACCAACGGGTACGGCCCGGTCGAGTCAACCGCACTGGTCACCATCCACCGGGTCACGCTCGCGGATATCGAGGATCCGGACGGCATCCCGATCGGCCGGGTGATGAACAACAGCAGCGTGTACGTCTTCGACGGCGACCGGCTCTGCGGCCCTGACGAGATCGGCGAGATCTGCCTGGGCGGCGAGGGCCTGGCACTGCACTACCTCAACCAACCCGCGCTCACCGACGAGAAGTTCGTGCTCCGCAATGTAGCGGGCGAAGCGATCCGGCTGTACCGTACCGGCGATCTGGGCCTGCTGACCGCTGACGGGCTGCTCTACTTCGTCGGCCGCAACGACCGGCAGGTGAAGATCCGCGGCCACCGCATCGAACCGGGCGAGATCGAGCGTACCGCCGACGAACTGCCCGGCGTCAGGCGCAGCGCGGTCGTGGCGGTGGCCGGCGCGGCCGGCATCGGCGAGTCGCTCGCCCTCTTCTACGTCCCCACCGAGCCGGCTCCAGCCGGTGACGCCACCGAGGCCGCAGTCACTCCGGCCGCGGTCCGCGCCGGGCTGGCCAGCCGGTTGCCGGCCTACCTGGTACCCCGGGACATCGAGTGTGTGGACGCGCTGCCGTTGACCCGCAACGGAAAGGTGGACCGGCCGGCGCTGGCCGCCCGGATCCGTGCCCGCGCAACCGAACCCGGCGAGGCACTCCCGACCGGCGACGCCGAAACCGTACTGCGCGCCGCGTTCAGCCAACTCCTCGGCCCGGTACCTCTCGACTCCACGGACAGCTTCTTCGGCCTCGGCGGCAGCTCACTCGACGCGGCGCGGCTGTGTGCCCGGGTCGGCGCCGCGTTCGAACGGGCCATCCCGGTCTCCCAGCTCTACCGCACACCGAGCATCGCCGGTCTGGCCGACTGGCTCAGCCGCTCCACACCGCGCGCATCGGCCACCGTTGCACCACAAGACTTCGGGCCGGCACGGCCGGTGGTGTTGACCGCCGGGCAGCAGACCTATGTCGGCGCCTCGACCGGCCTGGTCTGCCTGCTGGCCTGGTGGATCGAGGGGCCGCTGGACCGGGCCGCCATCGGCGCCGCACTCATCGATGTGCACCTGCGCCACCAGACCCTGCACGCCCGGTACCTCACCGGCGAGCCCGCGACGGCCACTGTCGAGGTACCGGCGCCGTTCGAGGTGACCACACTGCCCGACGCCGACCGGCCGGCCGCCGCCCAGCGCAGCGTCCGTGAGCAGTTGGCGCGGCCGCTGGACATCGCCTCCGGCCGGGTGTGGCGGGCGGTACTGCAGCGTTCCGGGGAGGCGACGCTGCTCGGCCTGGCCATCCACCACATCGCGTTCGACGGGTGGTCGGAGGCGATTCTGGTACGGGACCTCGCCTTCGCGTACCAGGCGCGGCTGGCCGGCGAGACGCCTGCGTGGGACCGGCCGGCGCCGACGCTCGCCGCGCTCGCCGCCGACGAGGCCGACCGGCTGGCCGGCATCGACCTGGCCGAGCAGCGCCGGTACTGGCTGGCGGAGCTGCGCGACCTGCGCCGCCTGCCGCTGCCCGGAGTCACGCCGGGGCCACTGGCGGCGGCCGGGCCGACCGAGTCCGTACTCGCCGACGTGCCGCCGGATGTGCTGGCGCGCTGGGACGAGCAGGCCCGCGAGCAGCGCACCGGGCGGCTCTCGGCGCTGGTCGCCGCGTTCGCCCAGGCGCTCTACCACCTGACCGGCCGGCGGGACATCGGCATCCTGTTACCGGTCGCCACCCAGGGCAGCGAAATCCTCGACGCGGCAATCATTTCCCGGCTGGACACGGTGTGCCTGCGGCTGCGCCCGCCGGCCGAGGACGCGGATGTACTCGCCGAGACCCGGCGTACCGTGCTCGCCGCGTTGGCCCGTACCGATCTGCCGTTCCGCGAGGTACTCACCGCGCTGGTCGGGGTACGCCCCGATCTGCACGCGCTGCTGACGTTGCCGACCTTCCTGCTCCAGGAGCACGACCGGGTACCGCTGCTGCTGCCCGGCTGCGCCACCCGCGTCGCCCAGGACCAGGTTGCCCAGGACCAGGCCGGCCCGCTCGCGGTCGAGGTGCTGCCGACCGATGAGGGCGGGGCGATGCTGCGCATCACGGTACGCACCGACCGGGTACCCCTGGCACTGGCCGAAAGCGTTGCCCAGGCCTATCTGCGGGTACTGCAGGATGGTCCGCAGGCACTCGCCGCCCCTGTCGCGCTCGCCGCCCGATGACCTGGGCGCCGCCCCGAATCCTCAGGAGGCCGCGATGAGCGCCGTGCACGAGTACCGCCGCTCCGCCACCATCCACGGCCTGTTCGGCTGGTGCGCGCAGCGGTGGCCAGGGTCGGTGGCGCTGGTGCACGGCGGGCGCCGGATCAGCTACCGGCAACTGGACGCGCTCTCCGACGACTACGCCGCCGCCCTGCAGGAGCGTGGAATCGGACCCGGGCAGCTGGTACCGGTCGTGCTGCCGCGCACCGTCGAGATGGTCGCCAGCCTGCTGGCCATCCTCAAGTGCGGTGCGGGGTACGCCGCCCTCGATGTGCGCTGGCCCCGGGAGCGGCTGCGCCGGCTGCTGTCCGAAGTGGACGGACCGCTCGTCATCGGCGACGACTCCTGGGAGCTGCCGCAGTGGCTCCCCGACACCGGATCGGCCGGCCGCCACCCCACGCCGGTACCGGTCGCGGGCGAGGACCCGGCCGTACTGTTCTTCACCTCCGGCTCGACCGGCTTGCCCAAGGGCGTACTGCTGCCACACAGCGGTACCGCCCGGCTCTTCGACGCGTGCGACTTCGAACCGTTCGGCCCCGATGTGGTGCAGGCGCAGTCGATGCCGATGCACTGGGACGGCTCGATCCTGGACCTGTGGAGTGCGCTGCTGTGCGGTGGTACCTCGGTCTTCGTGGACGAGGTACTGCAGCCGGCGCTGCTGCGCCAGGTGATCCGGGACGGCGTCAACGGCGCCGGCTTCCTACCCGGCGCGGTCTTCAACATGATCGTGGACGAAGATGTCGCGGCCTTCGCCGGACTGCGCTTCCTCGGTATCGGCGGCGAGCGGCTCTCCGCGCCACACGTAGCGAAGTTCCTGGCCGCGCACCCGGACATCGCGCTGACCAACATCTACGGGCCGGTGGAGTCCACCGCACTGGTCACCGCGCACCGCATTGCCGCCGCAGATGTGGATGCCCCGCACGGGATCCCGCTCGGTCGGCCGGTGACCGCGAGCGCCGTGTACGTGCTGGACGGCGAGCACGAGTGCGCGCCCGGCGAGGTCGGCGAGCTGTGCCTCGCCGGGGACGGACTTGCCCTGCGCTACCTGGGCAATCCGGAGCTGACCGCGCAGCGCTTCGTGACCGTGGACATCGACGGCGTACCCACCCGCGTGTACCGCACCGGCGATCTGGGCCGGCGGGACCCGGACGGGCTGTACCACTACGTCGGCCGCAACGACCGGCAGGTGAAGATCAACGGGCACCGGATCGAGCCGGGTGAGGTGGAGCGCACCGCCGAGCGCCTCCCCGGAGTGGCCCAGGCGGCAGTGGTCCCGATCGCCACGGCCGACGGTACGCCGCACGCACTGGCACTGTTCTACGTAGTCGAGCTGGACCGGCCGGTCGACCCGACCGAACTCGCCGCCGCACTGCGTGAACTGCTCCCCAGCTACCTGGTGCCGGGCCGGTACCACGCGCTGGAGCGGTTACCACTCAACGCGAACGGCAAGATCGACAGGCGCGCACTCGCCGACCTGGCAGCCGCGGCGGTCATCGAGGCGGTCGACGAGCCGGTGGAGGCCGCGCCGGCCGGCGATCCGCATCGGTTGCTGACCAACGCTTTCCGGGAGCTGACCGGTACCCAGCCGACCGATACGGACAGCTTCTTCGAGCTGGGCGCCAACTCACTCGACGCGGCCCGGCTCTGCGCCCGCATCAACTCCGTACTGCGCATCACGATCCCGGTCTCGCAGATCTACCGCACGCCGACGATCGCCGCGCTGCTGCCCTGGCTGGCCAGTGCACCGGTCGATGCGACCGACAGCGGGGAGCCGGACGGCGAGGGACGGACCGCTGGCGCTGGCCACCGGGCAGGCCAACTACATCGGCTCGACCGGGGCGACGATCTGCGTGGTCACCTGGTGGGTGGAGGGCCAACTGCGAGTGGAGGCGCTGGCCGCCGCGCTCGGCGACGTGCACCGGCGGCACCAGGGCCTGCACGCGCGTTACCTGGCAACGGATCCGCCGAGCGCCCGGCTGGCCGCCGACCCGGGGGTACCTGCCCTGCGGATCGTGGACGGGACCGCCACCGAAGCCGCCATGCTCGCGGAGGTGAACGCGGCGCTGCTGGAGCCGCTGGACGTGGCGGCCGGCGAGATCTGGCGGGCCGTGCTCGCCAGCTCCGACACCCGGCAACTGTTCGGAGTGGGGGTGCACCACATCGCCTTCGACGGGTACTCCGAGGAGGTGTTCGCCCGCGACCTGAGCTACGCGTACGCGGCCCGGTACGTCGACACCGCACCCGTCTGGCCGGCCCCGGCACCCACCCTGGCGGCACTGGCTACCCGCTCCATCCAGCAGATGCGCGCCGAGGACCTGGAGCAACAGCGCCGCTACTGGCAGCGGCAGCTACGCGACCTGCCCCGGGTCAGCCTGCCCGGCGTACCCCGCGGCCCGGTACCCCCGGCCGGCCCGACCGCCGGTGTCCGCCATCCCATCGCCGCGACCGAGTTCGCCGCCTGGGACGAGCACGCGAAGGAGCGCCGGGTCAGCCAGTTCAGCTACCTGGTGGCCATCTTCGGCGCTGTCATGCGGGAGTTGACCGGACGCACCGACATCGGCGTGCTGGTGCCCATGGCGCTGCGCGGTGACCCGGTACTCGACGCGGCAATCACCTGCCGCGCCAACCCGGTCGTGCTTCGGCTGCGCCCCAACGCAGGCGCAGGTACCGATGCCTGGGACGCCAGTGCCCGCGCGGTGGCCGAGGCGCTCGCCGCGCAGGACCTGCCGTTCGGCGCGGTGATCGGTGCGGTGGCCCGGGTCCGGCCCGACATCGACGCGCTGCTGAACCTGCCGATCTTCGTGGTGCAGGATCAGCAGCACGAGCGGCTGGCACTGACCGGCTGTGCGGTGACCCGGATCGAGGACCGGCAGGCCGCCGACATCCCGAGCGTCCTCGCGATCGACCTGGCACTCAACGAATCCGGCGCCAACCTCAACGTCGGTGTGCGTACCGACCTGGTGGGGCTGGACTTCGCTGAGACCGTGGCGGGTGCGTACCTGCGCATCCTGCGCGCCGGCCCGGACGCGCTGAGCGCCACGCCGGCAAAAGCGGCCATGGCCGGTCGGTGACGGCGTTCCAGCCGCGCTCCACCAGGACTGCCGGACGCCTCCAACCCCGCTGCCTAACCTCCGGAACTGTGGAGTGGCGCCAACCGCGACCCCGCTGTCCGCTCCACCCTCACAGAGGGGCTTGACATGAAGGCACTCGTGCTGGCCGGCGGGATGGGTACCCGGCTGCGCCCGATCACCCACTCCATGCCCAAACAACTGGTACCTATCGCCAACCGGCCGGTGCTCGTGCACTGTCTGGAGAAGATCCGCGACGGCGGCGTCACCGACATCGGCATCATCGTGGGCGACCGCGGACCGGAGATCCGCGAGGCGCTCGGCGACGGCTCCGCACTCGGCGTGCAGATCACCTACATCCCTCAGGAAGCCCCGTTCGGGTTGGCGCACTGCGTCCTCATCGCGCGCGAGTTCCTTGCCGAGGACGACTTCGTGATGTACCTCGGCGACAACATCCTCACCGCCGACCTGACCGAGCTGTCCCGGGACTTCCACACGCACCGGCCGGCCGCACAGCTGGTCGTCACGCCGGTGCCCAACCCGAGCGAGTCCGGGGTGGCCGAGATCGACGCCGACGGCGTTGTGCTCGGCGTGGTGGAGAAGCCGGCCGAGCCGCGCAGCAACCTGGCGATGGTCGGTGTCTACTTCTTCACCCCGGCCATTCACGAGGCGGTCCGCAACATCAAACTGAGCTGGCGCAACGAGTGGGAGATCACCGACGCGATCCAGTGGTTGGTGGAGCAGGGCGCGCCGGTACGGGCGCACGTCTACCACGGGTTCTGGAAGGACACCGGCCGGATCGAGGATGTACTCGAGTGCAACCGGGTACTGCTGGCCGCAACCGTTACCGGGCAACAGATCCTCGGTGACGTCGACGAGACCAGTACGCTCACCGGCCCGGTGCTGGTGCACCCCGGCGCCCGGGTACAGGGCTCGCACGTGGTCGGGCCGGCCATCATCGGCGCCGGCACGGTGGTGGAGGACAGCCACATCGGCCCGTTCACCGCGCTCGGCAACAACTGCGTGCTGCGCCGCGCCGGCATCGAGGACTCCATCACCCTCGACCGCGTCTCCGTCGTCGACGTCATCGGCATCCACTCCTCGCTCATCGGCCGGGACGCCCAGATCAGCCTGGGCAGCGGCGGGCAGCGCCGGCACCGGCTGGTCGTCGGCGACCACACCCAGTTAGAGGTGAACGCGTGAGGATCCTGGTCACCGGCGGCGCCGGCTTCATCGGCTCCTGCTACGTCCGGGAAATGCTGGCCGGCAACTATCCGGGGTACGCCGACGCGCGGATCACGGTGGTGGACAAGCTCACCTACGCCGGCCGCCGGGACAACCTGCCGGCCAGCCATCCGCGGCTGGAGTTCGTGCAGGCCGACATCTGCGACCCGGACGCGATGGCCGCGGTACTCCCCGGTCACGACGCCGTCGTGCACTTCGCGGCCGAGTCGCACGTGGACAGGTCGGTGGCCAGCTCCCGGCCGTTCGTGGTGACCAACGTGCTGGGTACCCAGAACCTGTTGGACAGCTGCCTTTCCGCCGGGGTGAGCCGGATCGTGCACGTCTCCACCGACGAGGTCTACGGCTCGATCGAGACCGGCTCGTGGACCGAGCACGAACCACTCGCCCCCAACTCCCCCTACGCGGCAAGCAAAGCCGCCAGCGACCTGCTGGCCCGGGCGTACTGGCGGACCCACGGGTTGAACATCTCGGTGACCCGGTGCGCCAACAACTACGGGCCCAACCAGTACGTCGAGAAGGTCATCCCGCTGTTCGTCACGAACCTGCTCGACGGGCTCGACGTCCCGCTCTACGGCGACGGCCGCAACGTCCGCGAATGGCTGCACGTGACCGACCACTGCCGGGCGATCCAGCTCGTCCTGGAGCGCGGCGGCGCGGGCGAGGTCTACAACATCGGCAGCGGCAGCGCACTCACCAACCGCGAGCTGACCAGCCGGCTACTGGCGGCGTGCGGCGCCGGGCCGGAGCGGATCCGGCCGGTTGCCGACCGGCTCGCGCACGACCTGCGCTACGCGGTGGACGACAAGAAGATCCGGACCGAGTTGGGGTACCAGCCGCAGGTCCCGTTCGAGCAGGGCCTCGCCGACGTCGTGCGCTGGTACCGGGAAAACCGCGACTGGTGGCAGCCGCTCACCGACCGGCACGCGAACGCGGCACAGCCGGTCGCCACCGCCGCTGTCGCCAGCCACTAGGAATCAGGCCAGCCACCAGACACCGGGTCGACCGCGCAAGCCGGCCGACCACTAGGCACCAGAAGGCAGGAGCTTGATGATCAATAAAATTGTGGTGGTGGGTGGCGGTACCGCGGGCTGGATGTCCGCCGCCTACCTGCGCGCCACGCTCGGTGACCGGGTCGCGGTCACCGTTGTCGAATCGAACCGCGTCGCCACCATCGGGGTCGGCGAAGCCACCTTCTCCACCATCCGGCACTACTTCGAGTCGCTCGGCCTGGTCGAGCAGGACTGGATGCCGGCGTGTGGGGCCACCTACAAGCTCGGCATCCGGTTCCAGGACTGGCGGGCGCCGGGGCACCACTTCTACCACCCGTTCGAGCGGCTGCGCGTGGTCGACGGCTTCGAGCTGACCGACTGGTGGCTGCACCAGGGCGTCACGGACCGGTTCGACAAGGACTGCTTCGTGGCCGCCTCACTGTGCGACGCGCGGCGAGCCCCCCGGCACCTGGACGGTCGCCTGTTCGAGCAGGACTTCGTGGAGTCCGGTGAGCAGCCCCAGTTCCGTACCACCCTGGCCGACCAGGACACCCAATTCCCCTACGCGTACCAGTTCGACGCCGACCGGCTGGCCAGGTACCTCTCGAAGTACGCGGTACGCCGCGGCGCCGAGCACATCGTCGACGACGTGGTCTCGGTGCAGCGCGACGAGCGTGGCTGGATCAGTCACCTGGTCACCAAGGAGCACGGCGAGCTGCACGGCGACCTGTTCCTGGACTGCACCGGCTTCCGTGGCCTGCTGCTCAACCAGGCGCTGGAGGAGCCGTTCATCTCGGCGCAGAAGTACCTGCCCAACGACCGGGCGGTAGCACTGCGGGTACCCGGCGACATGGCACTGCAGGGGACCAACCCGTACACCACGGCGACCGCACAGGAAGCCGGCTGGATCTGGACCATCCCGCTGCACGAGCGGGTCGGTACCGGCTACGTCTACGCCAGCGACTACACCACTCCCGAGGAGGCCGAGAAGCGGCTGCGTGAGTTCGTCGGGCCGGACTCGGAGGGTCTGGAGGCCAACCATCTCCGGATGCGGGTCGGGCGCAGCCGCAACTCGTGGGTGAACAACTGCGTGGCGATCGGGCTGGCGAGTGGCTTCGTGGAGCCGTTGGAGTCCACCGGCATCTTCTTCATCCAGCACGGCATCGAGCAGCTGGTCCGCCGGTTGCCCGACGACACCTGGAATCCGGGGCTGCGGGAGTCGTACAACACCGCGGTGGGGCGCTGCATCGACGGCGTACTGGAGTTCCTGGCGCTGCACTACCGGGCCGCCGCGCGCTCGGACAACCGGTACTGGCAGGACGCCAAGACCCGGGAGCTGCCCGGAAATCTGGCCGAGCGGCTGGAGGTGTGGCAGACCCAGCTGCCCACCCCGGAGACGATCCACCCGTACTACCACGGCTTCGAGGCGTACTCCTACGTCTGCATGATCATGGGTCTCGGCGGCGTACCACTGCGTTCGCTGCCCGCGCTGAGCTACGTCAGTGACGCCGCCGCGAAGCGCGAGTTCACCCTCATCGCCGACCAGGCGCGCAACATGGTGGAGAAGCTGCCCAGCCAGTACGAGTACTGCGCCCAACTGCACCAGAACCAGACGGTCTGACCAGGCCGGTCCAGGAGACAGGGCGGTCCCGATGGAGAACCCGGCACGCTCCCCGCTCGGAGCGGACTTCCGTGCGCTGATGGCCGGGTTCCCCACCGGAGTCGCGGTGGTGACCGTCCTGGACACCGGGGCGGTACCCCGCGGCATGACCTGCTCCTCGGTGTGCAGCGTGACACTGTCCCCACCGACCCTGCTGGTCTGCCTGTGGTCGGGTAGCCCGACACTGGCCGCCATCCTGCGCCAGCAACACTTCTCGGTCAACCTGCTGCACGAGCACGCGCAGCAGGTTGCCGAGTTGTTCGCCTCCGGTGACCCGGAGCGCTTCTCCCGGGTGCACTGGTCGGCCGGGGCCGGCACGGGTGGACCGCACCTGGATGAGCACGCGCACGCCACCGCCGACTGCGCGGTCGCGCACACCCGGCTGGTCGGCGACCACGTGGTGATTTTCGGCGAGGTGAGCCGGATCGTGCACCGGCCGGCCAACCGCCCACTGCTGTACGGGCGGCGGCGGTACGCGGCCTGGCCGCACAGTGCCGTTCCCGAGCCGGCCACGCCGGGCACGCAGGGTGTTGATGCGACTGTGATCCCAGTCAGGCTCAAGGCCGCGAACCTACGTTGGGACGGTCAGATGACTGGCGTACCACCCAGGTGACCTCCACCGACCGGCGCAGTTGACCGGTCCACCGCACCAGTGATTCGCGGCGGCGGAGCCGCCTGGCCCATCAGATAAGCCTGCCAGGCCTGGCGCAGACAGTATCCGGCCCATCGAATCCTGGGGGTCCCCGCGTGCCCGAATCTGTTCAAGTCCAAGACGACCTGCCGGTGCTGCGTACCGTCGACGGCCACCACCGTCCGGTGCCGTTCATCCTCACCCGCGAGATGTTCGGCGGGATCCCGTTGGAGCTCGGCGGCGCCGAGATCAGCAACCTGGTGGACAAGCCGGTTGCCGAGGCACACGTGCACGACGTACCGGAGATCTACCTGCTGTTCGCCCCGAACCCGGGCGAAGCGGTGATCACCGTCGAGGTCGACGACGAGAGCTACGAACTCCAAGCACCGGCGGCACTCTACGTACCCGCCGGCCGGCGACACCGGTTCGTCACCCGCAAGGCCGTACCGGGCAGCTTCTGCTTCGGCCTGTTCGTCCACAGTGGACAGAAGGGAGATCAGCGCGATGAGTAGCCGCCCCACGATCAAGGAGTACAACACCGGCTTCTCCAGCAGTACCGACATGCTGCGCCTGCACCTCAACGAAACCCCGTACGGCGCACCACGCTCGGCCCGGCTGGCGGCCGACGCCGAACTGGACCTGCGCTGCGCTGTCTACCCGGACAGCGACTGCGCGGGGCTGCGCGACCGGCTCGCCGGGTACCTCGGCGTCGGCCCGGAGATGATCGCGGTCGGCAACGGCGTCGACGAACTGGTTCTGTTGACAGCACTGACCTTCCTCGGGCCGGACCGCACCGCGCTGGTCACCGAGACCACCTTCCCGGGCTACCTGACGGCGGCCGCGGTGGCCGGCGCGGCGGTACGCACCGTGCCACTGGACGCCTACCGGGTCTCCCCCGGCGCCATCGGCGCGGCGCTCGGCGCGGACATCGACATCGCGTTCATCTGCAACCCGGTGAACCCGACCGGCACGGTACTGGACCGGGCCGGCGTCGAACGGATCATCGCCGACGCCGAAGCGGCCGGTACGGTTGTCGTGTTCGACGAGGCGTACCTCGACTTCGCCGGCCCCGACTTCGACTACGCGCTGGACGCGGTGCGCGCCGGCCGGCCGGTCATCGTCCTGCGTACCTTCTCCAAGGCGTGGGGCCTGGCGGCATTGCGCGTCGGGTACGCGGTCGGCCCGGCCGAACTGATCGCCCGGCTCTGGCGTACCCGCCAGTCGTTGCCGTTCAACGTCAACCGGCTGGCCCAGCAGGCCGCGATCAGCGCGCTGGACGAGCCGGAGTTCGTCATCTCGGTACGCGACCGCACCAACCGTGCCCGGCAACGCTTCTACCGCGGCATCGAGGCCCTCGGGCTGGACTACGTCCCGTCGGTCACCAACTTCGTGCTGGTACGCGCCGCAGCGGGCAGCGACAGTGGGGTGCTGGCCGCGCGACTGGCCAGCGAGCACCAGATCCTGGTGCGCGACCTGACCGCGTTCGGGCTGCCCGGCTGCCTGCGCGTCACGGTCGGCAGCGAGGACCAGGTGGACACGTTCATCGCCGCGCTCGCCGCGGTACTGCCGACCCAGCAGTCCCGGGTCGACGCCGGCGCGCCGGTACCGCACTGGAACCAGCCGGTACCAACGCTTTCCGCGCACGACACGGCGGCCCTGTTCAACGGGTACGTCGGCGCGCAGGTGGTCTTCGCGCTGCGCAGCCTCGGCGTGTGGGACCGGCTGCGGGAAGGGCCGCACTCGGTCTCCGCGCTCGCCGACGCGACCGAAACCCGGCCGGGTCGGCTGCGGGCACTGCTGGTGACCGCCGCACTGCTGGGCCACATCGAGCTGCGCGATGAGACCGCGGTCCTCACCGCGGCCGGTCACGAACTGGTCCGCCACATCGGCTTCTTCACCTGGGGCGTGGCCGGCTACGGGCAGGCCATGGCGCAGCTGACCGCGCTGGCCGCGGTGGACAGCACCGGCTCCGTCATGGCGCTTCGCGACGAGGCGGCCGTGGCGGCCGGCTCCGGTGAGGTCGGCCGGGCACTCATGCTTCCCGTGGAGGCCGATGTACTGGCCGGGCTGGAGTACTCCTCGGTCGCCGACATCGGCTGCGGGGACGGCTCCCGGCTGATCCGGCTGTGCCGCGGCGAGGTACCCCGGCGTGGTCTGGGCCTGGAGATCAGCGAGCCGGCCAGCGTACTGGCGGCCAAGCGGGTCGCCGACGCCGGCCTGACCGAGCACATCGAGATCTCCCGGCAGAACGTGTTCGCCACCGAGGATCGCCCGGTGTTCCCCGGAATCGAACTGGTCTCCAGCTTCCTGATGCTGCACGACCTGTTCGCCGCGCAGCCGGACGGCGTCGAGGTGATCCGCGGCCTGCGCGCGGTCTTCCCGGACGCGAAGTACTTCCTGCTGGCCGACACGGCCGCCCAGCCGTGGCAGCGGCACGAGGGTCCGCTGCCCCCGTTCTCGCTCGGCTTCGAGCTGATGCACGCCTTCATGGACATCCCGATCGTGCCGCGCGAGGTCTACGAGGCCGCGTTCGTCGCGGGCGGGCTGACCATCGAGCGCCGCGAGCTGTTCGGCGCGCCATCCACCTGGGTCTACCTGTTGAAGGTACCGGCGACCGCGGAGGTCGGGGCATGAGCCCGTCGAGCACATTTCCCTACCGGCAACTGATTCTGGCCGCCGGCGCCAGCGACGAGGAGGTCGGCAAGCTGGTCGTCGAGTACGGCTTCGCCGAGTGCGCCGCCGCCCTGGTCAGCGAGGTGGTGTCCCGGTGTGAGCCGCCGGCGCTGGACCGGCCGGTGCAGGTGCTCCTCGACCTGCACCACGAAGAGGAGCGCGCCGGCCACGTGTTGACGCTCTCCGCGGACGGCATCGCCAGCGCGCCCGGTAACCCGACCCGGCCGGGGGTACGCATCAGTACCGATCTGGTTTCGTTGGCGCGCAGCCTGTTCGGGCCGGCGAGCTTCGACGGGTACGGGATGCGCGAAGTGCATGTCGACGTGGAGGCCGGCGCGGCCGCCGCCGCTGGCGAGGAGGTACCCGAGCAGCCCCGCCAGTTCGAGGTCGCGCCGGGGCAGCTGCGCCGGCTGGATCGGCCCAACCCGTTGACGCAGTGCGCCCAGGCGGTGGTCGCGGCGTGTGCCAGCCGGGCGGTCGACCTGGGCGACCTGGCGATCCGCTTCGGTACCGACAAGTGGGGTACCTGGCACTGGTACACCCGCCACTACGACCGGCACTTCGGCCCGATGCGCCACGATGCGCTGCGGCTACTGGAGATCGGCATCGGCGGGTACGCCGACCCGGGCGCCGGTGGCGGCTCGCTGCGGATGTGGAAGAACTACTTCCCGCGGGCGCTCGTCTACGGCATGGACATCTACGACAAGACCGGGGTCGAAGAGTCGCGCCTGCACACCGTCATCGGCAGCCAGGACGATCCGGCCTTCCTGGCCCGGTTCGCCGAGGAGAACGGCCCGTTCGACATCATCATCGACGACGGCAGCCACCTCAACGCCGACGTACTCGCCTCGTTCGAGGCACTGTTCCCGCATGTCCGCCCCGGCGGCTGGTACGTCATCGAGGACATGCAGACGGCGTACTGGCCGCAGTACGGCGGGGCGGCGGGTACCGAGGCCGGCCCGGGTACCAGCGTGGGACTGGTCAAGCGGCTGCTCGACGGGCTGGAGTACCAGGAGGCCAACCGGCCCCGGGGGCAGCAGCCGAGCTACTCAGACCGGCACGTGGTGGGGGTGCACAGCTACCACAACGTGTGCTTCATCGAGAAGGGCCTCAACACGGAGGCGACCGCCCCGGCGTGGGTACGTCGCGCGCCGGTGCGCTTCTTCTACGCAGACGACGCCGAGGGCAAGCGATGACGACGGTCAAGAACAAGCTCAGCGAGTACCAGACCGGTACCGGCGACGGCGTGATCACCCCGGACGGCTGCGCGGTGGACGTGTACGCACTCCTGCCGGCCGGCCGGGAGCCACAGGTCATCCACGACGCGATCCCCGCCGGGGCAAGCATTCTGGAGCTGGGCAGTGGCGCGGGGCGGGTCACGCATCCGCTGGTGGCGCTGGGCCACCCGGTGCTGGCGCTCGACGAGTCGGCCGAGATGCTGGCGCACATCCAGGGCGCCGAGACGATCCAGGCGCCGATCGAGGGGCTGAGCCTCGGCCGCCGGTTCGACGCCGTGGTACTCGGCTCGCACCTGGTGAACACGCCGGATGTCGAGCAGTGCCGGGAGTTCCTGCGTACCTGTGCCCGGCACGTGACGCCGGGCGGAGTGGTACTCATCGAGCAGGCGCCGGACGCGTTCTTCGCCGGCTTCGTACCGCAGCGTTTCCAGCAGGGCGACCTGACCACGGTGTTCCGTAACATCCGCAAGCCCGGACCGGACCTGCTCGGGATGACCATCGACTACCACAGCGGTAAGCGGTGGTGGAGCCAGACGATCCAGTGCCGGCGCTTCGATCCGACCATCCTGGCCGACGCGCGGCTGCGCTTCGCGGAGCGGCTGACCGACGATGGCGGTTGGTTCTCCGCCCGGCCGGCATAGGCGACTCCGGCCGGTACCAACCGGCCGGAGTGGGTGTGGCGGCTTCCATGCCGGTGGTGCAGCCCGCCACCGGCATGGCGGTGCCGGAGGGCGGGCGCGAACCAGTCAGCCAAAGGCAATCAGCCAAGGCCAATCAGAACAGCGGGACCAACACTTTCAAGCCCACGAGGTTAGGCGGCTCAGGCCGCGGCGAGGGCGTAGACCGGCGTGTCGACCGCTTCGAGCGTCGGGTCCGCGGTGAGCATCGCCTGCTGCAGCCGGTACATCCGCGGTGACGGCTCCAGACCGATCTCCTCGATGAGTACCGAACGCAGCAGCCGGAAGGTCTCCAGCGCCTCGGTACGCCGTCCCGAGCGGTACAGCGCCAGCATGAACTGGGCGCGGATGTTCTCGTTGAACGGCTCCTCGACCACCAGTACCGCCAGCTCGCTCAGCAGCAGCCGGTGGTTGCCCAGCTGCAGCTCGGCCTCGACCCGGCGCTCCATCGTGTGCAGCCGCGACTCCTTCGAGCCGGATCACGTGCGCGTGCAGCAACTGACCCAGCTCCACGTCGGCCAGTGCGGAGCCGCGCCACTGCGCCAGCGCCTCGCCGAGTTGCCGGGCGGCCAAGCCGACGTCGCCGGCGATGAGGTTGTCGTTGCCCAGCCGCGCGAGGTGCGCGTACCGGTCGACATCCAGCTCGCCGTGCGAGGTCCGGAACATGTACCCGTTGGGGCGGGTCACCAGGATCTCCTTGGCCTCACCGGGCCGGTCGGCGTACGCCGCCGCCAGCAACTTGCGCAGCTGCAGGATGTAGGTCTGCAATGTTGTCGAGGCACTGGCCGGCGGATTCTCGTCCCAGATCTCCAGCTTCAGTTTGGAAATCGGAACAACGTGGTTGGCGTTTGCTAATAGCAGGGCGAGAACCTTCCGCGGCTTCGTTGCCGACGGCACGATCGAGCGGTGCCCGACGTAAGCCTCCAGTGGTCCGAGAATATTGATCTGCATGTCGGTCCTCCAAACAACAGGGCACGCGGCGAGGCCGCGTCGCAATTCTGGTGGGATGGCAGGACACCACGGCTCGGCGTCAATACTTCCCAGGGGAAGGGTGTTGGTTCATGCGTCGGGTAACCGTCACCTGCCAGGGCTTCCGAGCCGGCGCCCACCTGTGTATCAGGTCGGCTCCAGCCCAGATGGCAGGCGTCCGGCGGAGCGGGCAGTGCGATCACAGTTTCGTGACTGAGCAAATAAAATCGATGTTAAGAAATCGAATTGCCAACCGCTGACAACTCTCCGAAGATTAGTGGACCGGCCGGCCCCACGCCTCCTCAGCTGCCGATAGACACTGCTGATACGCAGCAGATACACAATCACTTGCTTCATTGTCTGCGCCATGCTAGATGCGAGCCATCCGAACACGTCGCATCCAGGGGAGTCAAGACACTTAAGGATTCTTTGGATTTGTTTTCCTACCCGTCATCTGCACCCTGCCTGCAACAACCCGGCCCCATCTGGCGCCGGCCACCGGGCAGTCGACGGAAGCTCAGAATCCCGTAATCTTGACGACTGTCGATGATCTGTCGATACTCCAGCGCGGCTCCACCGGCACTGGTAATCGTCATCTCGACCTCCGGCGGCGGGCCGGGTGGTACCCCCGGTGCGACGGAGCGAACCCATGGAGCACCCTCGAACCAGCCAACGGCTGCTGGTGCTGGTGACGCGCCTGGTCGGTGGGTACTGCCGCGACCTGGTACACCTCGCGTGGACCTTCGATCCGCGACTGGTCGCCGCCGACTACGAGGCGCGGCTGACCGCCGAGCCCGACGTCCTGCCGGCCACCATCGCGGCCGGGCCGACCGGGCTGCACCCCGAGCGGCCCGCCGGGCACCTACCACTCTCCACTGTGGAGCGTCGACTCTGGGCCGACCTCGCCGGTACGGACCGGCGGGCCTGGACCCGCGCCGAGCGCGCGAGCGCCGGCTGGCGGGCAGCGCGTACCGGTGAGCCGGGCGATCCGCGCAGCGCCTGGAGCGGCTGGACCGCCGGCCGCGGCGGCGACCTTCCCCGGTAACCGATCCAGGGCAACATCCTTCGCGACGAGGCACACGTACCGCCGCGACTCGACGTCCCAACCGCCCACCCGTACAAGGGTGCGGTCGGGGATCTCGGATCGCCGGCGGAACGCGCGAGGCCGGGCGCCGGTGAGGGCGCCCGGCCATGAGCCGTAAGGAAAGTGAGCCGTCAGGAAGTCAGGCGGGTGAGGGGTTGGGCAGTCGGTATGCCGGGACGCTGGCGCGGCGTTCGGGGCGCGGCGGTCAGTAGCCGCTCCACCGCGTCGGCGGCGGCGGTCACGCCCGCGACCGGGTCGATGGCGCCGGGTGGCGGCTGGTTCGAGCCGCCGAGCGCCCGTGCGACCAGCTCCGCCGCCGCGGCGGAGTCCCACTCCTCGACCGGCAGCCACTCGGCCGCCCGCCGGCGGGCCAGGCGTTGGGCGTTGTCCGGCCGGTCGACGTCGTGGGCCAGGATGACCTGCGGGGTAGCCGAGACCAGCGCCCGGGCGAGCGTGCCGATCCCACCGTGGTGTACCACCACCGCCACTTTCGGCATCACGTACCGGAACGGCAGGCGCGGTACCCAGGTCATGCCCGGCGGCAGCGGATCGGGTACCAGATCGCGGTGGCGCACCACCACGAGTACCGGGCGACCCAGATCCCGGCACGCGGCCACGGCGAGTTCGTAGAAGCGGCGGTGCAGCAGCCGGCCGGTACCCCCGGTTATCAGGATCGGGGCGACCGGCCCGGACAGGACCGCGGCCGCCGCCGCCGGAATCGTGTCGTCCTCGTCCTCGTCGGGCAGCAGGAACCCGGTGAGCCGGGTGCCGTGCGGCGACATCACCCCGGCCAGATCGAACCACCGCGGCCAGAGACCGATCAGCAGATCCGTTGTACCGAGCCAGGTCGGCCAGTCACCGACCGGCCCGAGGCCGAACTCGGCACGGATCGCGTCCACCCCCTGCGCGGCCATCTCCTGGAAAGTGGCGGCCGCACCGCCGAGCGCGAGCAGCTGGGTCGGGGAGAGCGCGATGCTGGCCCGGGGCGCACCGGTCACCTCGGCGGCCAGTACCACCGACATGTCGGAGGCGCACCGCCCGACGAGCACCGTCTCCCCCGGCCGGTACCGGCTGACCAGCTCCCGGCTCTCCAACCGGAACTGGTCGAAGAGGCTGTTGCGTTCGAAGAACTCCCGCAACTGAGCCGGGCCTTCGGCATCCACGAGCATCGCGGTGTCCACCAGGTTGCGTTCGAACTCGACCATGGTGTCGACCGCGACGAACTCCAACCCGGCCTGGCGTACCCGAGCCTCGTAGTGGGCGTGGGTGAGTAGCGCGACGTCGTGACCGCGGCCGCGCAGCGCCTCACCGAGCCGGGTGAAGGGCAGGACGTCGCCGTCGGTACCGTGCGTCGCCATCAGGAAAAGGGCCATGTCTCCCCATTCTCGGCCGGGTCTCCGGCCATTCGACTGGTGCAGTGGCCGGAGACACCGGTGAGCGCCTTCGGCCGTGTAGCGGCCCGCCCCGTGGTTCGCTGACCCGAGCGATGTCATTTTTCGGACAGGGCCTCGAATGTGGCTCGAAGCCGCGCCCGATTCGCGCCCGATGTGCACCTGATCGGCGCCTGCCCAGCCGGGTCTTTAGGCCGCCTATAGGTAGGTCCGGTCAGATGGACCGGACGCCCGGGTGACCGGGTCATCCCCCGTCGAGGAGGGCCATGAGCTACGCCATCCGGGCCGAAGGGCTCGTGAAGTACTTCGGCGAGCACGCCGCACTGGACGGGGTCGATCTGGCCGTGCGTCCGGGAACCGTGCTCGGACTGTTGGGGCCCAACGGAGCCGGCAAGACGACGGCCGTACGGGTCTTCGCCACGCTGCTGCGGCCGGACGACGGTGAGGTCACCGTCGGCGGCTTCGATGTGGTGCGCGAACCGAACAAGGTACGCCGGTTGATCGGGCTGACGGGGCAGTACGCGGCGGTCGACGAGGAGCTGACCGGGGTGGAGAACCTGATTCTCATCGCCCGGCTGCTGCGCATGTCCCGCAAGGCATCCCGGGCCCGGGCTACCGAACTGATCGACGCCTTCGACCTCACCGACGCGGGTGACCGGCTGGTCTCCACCTACTCCGGGGGCATGCGGCGCCGGCTCGATCTGGCCGCGAGCCTGATCGCCCAGCCGACCGTACTGTTCCTCGACGAGCCGACCACGGGGCTGGATCCCCGCAGCCGCAACGAGGTCTGGCGGATGGTCGGCGAGCTGGTGGCGGGCGGCACCTCGGTGCTGCTGACCACCCAGCAACTGGACGAGGCCGACCGGCTGGCACACGAGATCGCGGTCATCGACCACGGCCGGGTGATCGCCAGTGGTACGCCGGGGCAGTTGAAGGCGAAGGTCGGCGGCCGGACGCTGGACGTACGCCCGGTGGATCCGGCGGACTGCGACGCGGTCCGGGCGCTGCTGCGGGAGCTCGTCGGGGAACCGGCGCCACTGTCGGCGGACGACCCGCTGCTCGTGTCGGCGACGGTTGACGACGCCGGATGCCTGCCGCTGGTGGTCAACCGGCTGCAGCGCGACCAGATCGAGGTACACGAGTTCGCGCTGCGCTCGGCGAGCCTGGACGAGGTTTTCCTGACCCTGACCGGTACGCCCGCCACGGAGCAAGGGGAGTAACAGTAGCCATGGCCACCACGACCGGTACCCTCGCGATTCCCAACCCGTCGACCGGCGGGCCGATACCGGCGCTGTTGCAGGGGGCGACGCTCACCTGGCGCAGTCTGATGCGGTTGAAGCACTCCCCGTCGCAGATCTGGGATCTGGTGATGCAGCCGGTGATCCTGGTGACCGTCTTCGTGTTCCTCTTCGGGGGCAACATGCAGGGCGGCGGCCGGCACGCATACCTGCAGTTCGTACTGCCCGGAATCATGGTGCAGACGGTGGTTTTCGCCACCATGGGTACCGGCGCCGGGCTGCACGCCGACATCACCAAGGGCATCTTCGACCGGTTCCGCAGCCTGCCGATCGCCCGGGCGGCGCCGCTGATCGGGGCCATCGTCGGCGACCTGGTGCGCTACTTCATCTCGCTGCTCGTCGTGCTCGTCTACGGCATGATCCTCGGCTTCCGGATCACCACGACGTTTCTCGCGATAGTGCCGGTACTGGCCATCCTGATGGCGTTCGCCTTTGCGCTGTGCTGGATCGCCTCGCTGGGCGGCCTGACCGCGAAGACGCCGCAGAACCTGCAGGGCTTCGGTTTCATGGTGATGTTCCCGCTCACCTTCGGCAGCAACGTCTTCGTACCCACCGGGTCACTGCCCGGCTTCATCCAGGCCTGGGTGAAGGTCAACCCGGTCACCCAGCTCACCGACACGATGCGCGGGCTGATGCTGGGCGGCCCCGTGTTCACGCCGCTCACCCGGTCGCTGTTCTGGGTCGTGGCGATCACCGCGGTCTTCGCGCCGCTGGCCGTGCGGGCGTACCGCCGCCGTGCCTGAAAGCACGCTGGGGGTACCCGACGTCGCTTGTTCGCTGGCCGTGCCGGCAGCGGTTCTGCTCGCCGAGGACTGGCTGCCGATACGGCGCTGCGATGGCGTACTGGAGGTGGCCACCGGCGGGACTCTCCCGCCGGATGCCTTGTGCGCCAGCATTCAGCGCTGGTACCCCGGCGAGCCGGTACGGTTCCTGCCGACGGCTCGGGCGCAGGTGCAGGACGCGGTGCTGCGGCTGCGCAGCGCGGAAGTCGCCGACTACATGGCCAACGACTTCGCCCGCAGGTTCCCCGAGTTCGCCGCACGAAGCGGGCCGGCGCGCTGGCAACAGGTCGGCTGCGCGCTGCTGGTCGCCGCGGTGGTCGCCGCCGTGGCGCTCGGCTGGAGCGCAGCGGTACTCGCCGCGGTCGCGCTACTGGCCACCGCCGGCCTGCTCTTCCGGTCGGTACTGGCGGCCGGGCCGGCGTACCGGGCCGTGCCCCTTGATGTGACCGACGCCGGCCTGACCGACGACGAGCTGCCGACCTACACGGTACTGGTGGCGGCGTACGACGAGCGGTACGTGATCGCCGACACGCTGCGTAGCATCTGTGCCGGCGACTACCCGCACGACCGGCTGGAAGTGTTGGTACTCCTGGAGGAGCGGGACGTCGCCACGATCGAGGCGGTACGCCGCGCCGGCCTGCCGGAGTGCGTACGCGTCGTGCTGTTGCCCCCCGGCCTGCCGCAGACCAAGCCACGGGCGGCGAATCTGGGGCTGCTCCTGGCCCGTGGCGAACTCGTGGTCATCTTCGATGCCGACGACCGGCCGGCCCCGGATCAGCTGCGCCGGGTAGCCAACCAGTTCGCCGTCGCCGGTCCGGAGCTCGCTGTTGTGCAGGCCCGGCTGAACTTCTACAACCGGGCGCAGAGCCTGCTCACCCGGCTGTTCAGCATCGAGTACTCCTACCAGTGGGATCTGGTGTACACCGGGCTGAGCCGGTGGCGGCTGCCGCTTCCGTTGGGCGGTACCAGCAACCACGCCCGTACCGACGTGCTGCTCCGGGCCGGCGGTTGGGATGCCTGGAACGTGACCGAGGACGCCGACCTGGGAATGCGGCTGGCGGCACTCGGCTACGAGCTGGCGATGTCGGAGAGCGTGACGTGGGAGGAGGCGGCCGCCCGCCCGTGGCCGTGGATCCGGCAGCGGACCCGGTGGCTCAAGGGCCATCTGATGACCCTCGCCGTGCATACCCGCCAGCCGGTCCAGGCGGTGCGCCGGTTCGGCTTCTCCGGGGTACTCACCCTCTTCGGGATCGTCGGCGGCTCACCGCTGGTGGCCATGCTGCTTCCCTTGCCGCTGCTGGGCCTGGTCTGCGCGGACCGGGGCATCGATGTGGTCGGCCGGCACCTGCCGCTGCTGCACCCGGCGCTGCTTGTCTGGGCAGCGGCGGTCGGCGTCCATCTGGCCGGCAGCATCCGGGGCGCGGCGCGCAGTGGAAACGGACTGTCCTGGGCGGCGCCCAGCCTACTGCTGCCGTACTACTGGCTGCTGGCAAGCGTCGCCGGCTGGCGAGCCGCCTTCGAACTGATCCGGGCACCGTTCCAGTGGGACAAGACGGCGCACGGCGAGCCCTCAGCCGAGCCGGTGACCGCCCCGCTCGGCAATCGCGGGCGCCTGGTCGAACCGGAGTCGGCGGCCGCCCCGGCAGATGCTTGATCGGCTTCCCGGAGCGAGAATCAGGCTTGCCGGGCCCGGATCGCCTCGGCGAGACCGCGTACCGTCGTGCTCTGGAACACCTCGTCGAGTTCGACGCTGACGCCGAAGAGTTCGTCGACCCGGTTGACCAGTTCGACCCCGGACATCGAGTCACCGCCCACGTCCAGGAAGTCATCGGTGGCACCCACCTCGTCCCGATCCAGGATCTCCCGCCACAGCGCGGCGACCCGGTGTTCAAGTTCGTCGCGGGGCGGCTCGAACCGGTAGATGGCCTCCCCCATGGTGTCCAGCGCCTGCTGCAGCTGACCGTGGTCCAGGCTGCCGTCGGACTGCCGGGGCAGCGCACCGACGATGGCCACCCGGGCGGGTACCTCGCCGGCCGGCAATACGGCGCGCAGCAGTTCGCGTACCTCCGGACCGCTCAGGAAGCTGACCGGTGCCACCACCACCGTCGAGTCGGACCGCAGCGCCGACTTCAGCAGCGCAGCCGCGTCAGCGGTCATCGTGGCATCTGTGACCGTGGCATCTGTGACCGTGGCACCTGTGACCGTGGCACCTGTGACCGTGGCACCTGTGACCGTGGCGTCGGCTACGGCGGGATGGCTGCGCAGCAGCGACTCCACCCGGTCGGCGAGGGTACTCACGTGGGCTCCATTCCTGTTCGCTGCTCGGTGATCCGCCACCGCTCCAACTTGCCGGCGGCGTTGCGTGGCAGGCTCTCGCACAGCTCGATTCGGGCCGGTACCTTGAACCCGGTCAGCCGCTGCGCGCAGTGCCGGCGCAGCTGGGCGGGAGTGGGTGCGTCAGGCGTGCCGGCGGCGACCACGAGTGCCCGCAATCGGTTGCCCAGCAACGCGTCCGGGTCGGCGATCACGGCCGCGTCGGCGACCGCCGGATGCTCGCGCAGTACCGACTCGACCTCGGTGGGGTACACGTTCTCGCCGCCCACGATCAGCAGGTCGTCGGCGCGCCCGGTCAGGTACAGGTAACCGGCGGCGTCCAGGCGTCCCCGGTCGCCGGTGCGCGCGTATCCGTCCGGGGTACGCGCGGCTGCGGTGCCAGACGCGGTGGCGGTACGCATGTAGACGTCGCCGACTGCGCCGAGCGGCACCCGCTGCCCTGCGCCGTCGAGGATCTGGATACGGGTCCACACGCCGCGCCCGACCGAGCCGGGGTGGGCGAGCCACTCGTCGCCCCGGATCAGTGTGACCCCGGTCCCCTCGGTGCTGCCGTACATCTCGAAGAGTCGCTCCGGTCCGACCAGTTCGATCCAGCGGCGCTTCAGGTGCGCGTCGCACGGCGCGGCGGTGTGCAGCACGGCTTCCAGCACGTCGAGCGCGCCGGGGGGTACCGGGTGCTCGGCCGCGGCGCGCATGTGCGTCGGGGTGAGCAGCATCCACTGCGCGGCCACCTCCCCGACGGTTGACCAGAATCCGGCGGCGTCGAATGCCGGCAGCAGCACCGTGCAGGCGCCCGCCAGCAGCCCCTCGAGGAAGCAGCTGAACGCGGCGGCGTGGTGCAGCGGAGCGACGACCAGATGCCGCAGGCCGGTGCGCATTCCGGTTCGGCGCAGCAGCGCGTCCGGGTAGCGGTTCGGCTGGTACGGGGCGGGGGCCGGAAACGGGACCAGTTTCGGGGTACCCGAGGAGCCGCCGGTCAGTAGTGCGTAGCCCGGCGGTACCCCCGCACTGGTCTTGGTCGGCAGCACCGAAACGGCGCGGCTGCCGTCTGCGGCAAGCAGGTGCACCGGGCAGCCGAAGCGCTCGGCGCAGCGGTGCAGTACCGCCTGCTGTTCGGGGCTGGGCATCCGGGCGTTGATGGGGACGACAGCGATGCCGGCGCGCAGGCAGGCGAGTACCGCGAGGACCGCGGCCACGGTGTTGGCCACCGGCAGCACGAGCACGCCGTCCGGTCCGGCGGACTCCCGCAGCAGCACGGAGAGCCCGGCCGTCTGCCGATCCAGTTCCCGCCAGCCCAGCCGTACCCGGTCGTCGACCGGACTCTCCAGCGCGCAGCCGTCCGGATCCTGCCGAGCCAGGTCGGCGAGGCGCGCCGCGACGGCCGGCGGTTCAACGCCCGCCATCATCCGCCCCAGCCTGCTCGGCCCCAGCCAGACTTGCCCCAGCCAGACTTGCCTCAGCCAGGTTCGCCTCAGCGAGTGTGGCCAGCGCCGGGTAGTCCAGCTTGCCGCTGCTCGTCCGGGGCAATCCGTTCACCTGCACCAGGTGCAGCCGGGCGACCGGGATGCGCAGCTGGCTGGCCAGCCGTTGGCGTACCGCCAGAAACGGCTGCCGGTCCCCCGGAACGCAGATGTGTACCCGCTCATCCGACGTAGCCACCACAGCCGCCGGGGCGACCGCGGCGCACGCTGCCTCCACCTCGTCCAGGTCCACCCGCCGCCCGGCGACCTTGGTGAACCGGGAGACCCGGCCGGCCAGGGTGAGGTAGCCGTTCTCGATCCGGCCCAGATCGCCGGTGGGCAGCCGTCCGTGGGTCTCGTCGCCCCGGGCCAGATCCGCCCGGCAGGTGGCGTACCCGAGCATCACGCCGGTACCGCCGACGACGACGTTGCCGACCTGGCCGTCGGGTACCGGCTGCCCGTGCTCGTCCTCGACGTGTACCCGAACGCCGTCGATCGGCCGCCCGACGCTGCCCGGGTGGCCGGGGATCTCCTCGTGGTCC
This sequence comes from uncultured Actinomycetota bacterium, assembly GCA_963850915.1. Lineage (GTDB taxonomy): Bacteria > Actinomycetota > Actinomycetes > Mycobacteriales > Micromonosporaceae > CAVTWH01. The sequence continues at coordinate 302,501 of CAWKND010000006.1, read as the reverse complement.
AGTACGGTGATCCGCGCGGTCGCCTCGGTCTGCCCGTACATCACCACGAACCGGCCGCCACGACGATCCAGCTCGCGGTGGAACTGGCTGACCAGCTCGGCCGGCAGCCGGCCACCGGCCTGGGTGACCAGGCGCAGTGCGGGTAGCTGGTCCAGCCGGAGAGTGCTGCGGCGCAACGCTTCGAAGGTCGACGGCAGGCCGGCCAGGCTGGTCGCCGACCAGTCGAGCGCGGCCCGCCACAGCGGTCGGGACGGCGCACCTGCCCGGGTGAGGATGACGCCGGCTCCGGCGGCAAGGTGCGCGTTGAGGACCGACAGGCCGTAGCAGTAGTGCAGCGGTAGGCCGGTCAACGCCCGGTCGTCCGCCGTCAGCCGCAGCGCGCGGGCGATGGCGTCGGCATTGCTGTCCACATTGGACAGTGTCAGCCGGACGGAGCGTGGCGCGCCGCTGCTGCCCGAGGTGGCCAGCAGCAGCGCGGTCGCCCCGGCATCCGGTGCGCTGAGCCTGTTGACGCGGGCCAAAATCCGAGCACCACCGGCGAGCACGCCGACGCTCCGGTAGTCCCCATCGCGGTCGCCCGCATCCCGGTCGCCGCCATCCCGCGTACCCGTGGCGGAGTCGGAGTATGGCGGGGCGTAGAGGACGGCGTCGGGCTGGAAGGCGGCGAGCTGGCGCAGCCGGGTACCAACAGGGGTGGCCCGGTCGTAGAGGGCGACCGCCCGGCCGCTGGTCAGGCAGGCCAGGTAGGCCACCACGGTGGCCAGGTCACGTTCGCCGTAGAGCGCCACCAGCCCGCCGGCGGGTACCGGCAACTCGACGGCCGCCTGGGCCACGAGTGCGCGCAGTTCCCCGTAGCAGATGACGCCGTCCCCGGCCGTGAACAGCGCTGGTCGCTCCGCTGGCGTACGAGCCACGCTGGCCAGCAGGCCGGGCTGGAGTGCGGCGCTCATCGAGCGCTGCTCACCTGACTGGCCAACGCCTGCGGACCGGCACACAGCAGGCGACCGAAGCCGGCCGCGATGTCGTCGGCGAGGCTGACCGGCAGCCGGTCGGTACGCACGGTGACCCGTACCGTCGCGCCGTCGCTGTCCCGGAACACCTCGACGGTCAGCCCGTTCGGCGCCTCCCGGGCGACCGGCGAGTCCACCGGAGTGGCCGCACAGCCGTCCAGTTCGAAGGGGCTGGAGACGTTGTCCTGCAACAGGAATACCGGCAACCCGATGAGCACGTGCAGATCCGGCCGCACCTGCATCATCGCCTCGACCGCGCGACTGAACGGCAGGTCCTGGTTGGCCAGCGCGGCGGAGAGCACGGTACCGGCCTGCTCGACCGGGTCGGCGTTGCCGGGCGGCAGCCGCAGGCACACCGCGTCGAGGCGGGCGGCGATGGCGGCGTCGAGTGCGGGAGCACCCCGGGCGGCCACCGGTACCAGCATGGCGATGTCGCGCTGTCCGGTGATTTCGCGCAGCAGTTGGCCGAAGACGGCGACCAGGTAGCCGAAGGGGGTGACCCGTCGCGCCACGGCGTAGGCATCCCATACCTGTAGCTGCGCGTCGGGGATGAAGGCGCGTCGCCCCTCCTTGGGGCCATCGGCGGTCAGCGGCCCGCGAGCGGCCCCGGGCAGCTGGAGGCGCTTGACTGTGCGCAGGACGCCCTGCCAGAAGTCGCGCTGCGCAGCCAGATCCAGGTCGGCGATGCTCTCCGCCTCCTCGGCGGCGAGGGCAGCCAGCCCCGGGGCGGGCGCGTCCCACCCCGGTTCCCGGCCGGCCCGCCGCGCCCGGTAGGCCAGCGTCAGGTCACCGACGAGAAGTACCTGGGACCAGCCGTCAAAGGCGATGTGGTGGATGCCGAGGCCGAGCAGTGTCCGCCCGGTCGTGGGCGCCGGTACGACCACCACGCGCCACACCCGGCCCTCGGTGATTGCCAACGGCTGCCCCACCACCCGGTCGAGCACCGCCTCGGCTTCCGCCTCGGCGTCTTCCCCTCCTTCTTGTGTGGGCGGAAAAACCACGAATTCGGGGGTACCCGGATCGGCCGGCAAGACAGCGGTCGGCGGCATTTCCGTGCGGTACTGGCAGTGCAGCGTCTCGTGCCGGCGGTGCACGTCGGCGGTCGCGAGGCGCAGCGCGTCCAGATCGACCGGGCCGGTGAGCCACCAGGCGAGTACGCAGACCACGTCGTCGCCGGTCTGGGCCAGGTTGACCTGTCCACGGGTCAGCGCGACCGGCTGGCCGGGCACGGTAACCGGAGCCGGTTGGGCCGGTGCCTGGTTCGCGCCGAGGGCGGCGGCCAGGGCGCGTGCGGTGGGTACCCGGTAGACCTGGCCGAACGGTACCGGCCGGCCGCACACCTGTGCCAGGTCGGCGCAGAGCCGGCCGACGTCGAGGGAGTTGCCGCCGAGCGCGAAGAAGTCCTCGTCGACCTCGACCTCGTCCAGGCCGAGGACGGCAGCCATCAGCTCGGCGATCCGCTCGGGTTGGTGCGTGGTTGTCGACATGGGCTACCCCACCCGACCGGCGAGCGCGACCGCGTCCGCTTGTGTGTCAACACTTCCGGGTGCCGGGAGCAGGCTGTCGGCCAGCTCGCCGAGGGAGCGGGTACTGGCGAAGTCGTACATGGTGAGGCCCTGCCAGCCCGCTGCGCGCAGTGCGTCGAGGATCGCCGGTACCCGCAGCAGCCGGCCGCCCGCGACCGGGTAGCAGTCGTCGAGTTCGGCGTCGGGTGCACCCAGTCGCCGTACGACATCGAGCAGCAGGCCCTGCCGGTCGGTACGTGCCAGGGTCGGTGGCTGGATCGGTCCGCGGCCGTCGCCGCTGCTGACCACGGGCATCCGCCGCCAGCCGTCCGGGTCAGCCACATCCTCCGGCGGCCGGGTACACACCACGTACTGGTGTGCGGCCATCACGGAGGGACGCCGGGTGATCGCGTTGACCAGGTACCGGTGGATCCGGCCGGGGTGGATGGAGCCGTTGCGGGGTACCAGATACGCGGTGATCCGCCCGTCCACCACGAATACCGCGCAGTGCGCGATTTCTGGGCGGGCACACAGCAGCGCCCGCAGTTCGTCCGGGCGTACCCAGCAGTTGTCGACGTGCGACCAGCTCCGGTCGCGGACCGGGGGCCGGCCGACCAGCTCGCCGGCGAGTACCTCCAGCGCCGGCTCGTCGGCCACCGAGCGGACCAGAATCGTCTCGAAGTCGCGCAGTACAGCCATTGCCTGCTCCGGTCGGAGTACCGCGTCGGAGGTCCACAGCTGGAGATCGGCGCGGCCACGGTGCACCCGGACCTCCAGCCGGAAGCGATCGAACCAGTTGATCCGCTCGGTCCTGGCGCGGGTCGCGGGCAACGCCTTGCTGACCGCCTCGGGGCGCAGCCGGGTGGGGTCGGTACGCGTACCAGCGGGCAGCAGTAGGTTGAGTTCGGGGCTGCAGTAGAAGTGCACGCCCCGTTCGTGGCAGCCGACCACGTCGGTCATCATCCGCCGGGTGTGGTCGCCTTCGCTCGCGCCCGAGGCCTCCAGAACGGCCTGCGCGGCCCGGGGCAGCAGCTCGGCGAAGCGCTCGTCGGGCCGGACTTCGAGGACGGCGAGCGCGGGCAGTACCACCGAAGAGACCAGCCGGCGGCGCTGCGGCGTGGCCCGGTTGACGCTGGCCATGTCCATGCCGATCGCGGTGAAGCCGGTGTGCGCCCACAGGGTCGCGGCGTACGCGGCCAGGTACACGCTCGGCAGCGGCGTCCGGTGCCGCCGGGACAGCAGTTCGGCGGCGAGCGCGACGGCGGTCGAGCCCAGCTGTGCCCGGGTCGCCGGACACGAACGCCCGCTGGGTCGGGACGCCGGGAAAAGCGTGTGCGGCAGGCGTTTGCGATGCTCGGCGCGGCGGCCTTCAGCCCGTAGATCCCGTTCCCGGCCGGTCGGCGTCGACTGCGCGGCAACCTCGGTGAGCGGCTGCGGCTCCGGCCTGGCGGGTGTGGCCGCCGTCCCGCAGAGCGCGTCGGACACCAGTTCCCGGACCAGGACCGCCGCCCAGGCGTCCGCCGCCACGTGGCTGAGTACCCCGACCACCTGCACCGGCCGGGTACCCGCCGTCAGGATGGCGAAGGAGCACGAGTGGTCGCGTACGTCCAGTGCCCGCTGTGCCTCGTCGAGTAGGCGCTCGCCGTCTTCGTACGCGCTGTCCTCGGTGACCGGTACCAGCCGGACCGGTACCGTGCCGACGTCCCGAACCTGTTGGTACGGCTCGCCGTCCGGGCCGACGTGGTACGTCGTGCGCAGCGACTCGCAGCGGATGAGCACCTGCCGGACAGCGCGCTGGACGGCGGCTGTACCGAGTCCGGCCGGTACCGGGCAACGGATCCGCGGCGCCTCGAACTCCCGCGCTTCCGGTGGCTGGCAGGCGTCCAGCCACGGCCAGCGCTGCCCCCAGGTGAGCGGGGCTCGGTCGGTAGGCACTCGGTCGGCGGACGCTCGGTCGGCGGACGCTCGGTGAGCGGCCCCGGTATCGGTCTCTGTGCCGGCGGTCATCGGACACCTCCTGGCCTGGCGGTTCGCTGGCGCAACACAATGGAGCGCTGCCAAGCGCCGCCGCGCGCCGCGACTGTGCGATGCGAATGGTTTGCTACTCCCCCGACAGGCGCTCCTGGGAGCGGCCACTCTCAGCGCGGCCGCTCCCCGACAGCTGTGCTTCCTGGAACTCGGCAACACCTAGGGTTCAGCGAGGAACGGGCGGAGCAGGTCGGGGGTGACCGCGTTTGCCAACGCCACCCCGGCGACCAGTTCGACGTCCTGAACCGGGTACCCCTGCCGCCCGGCGGCCGTGGTGGCGGTCAGCGTCACCAGGCCGGCCCGGCGCTGGAAGAAGGTGCGGCGCATCTTCCAGCCGATGATGCCGTCGCCGGAGATGGCGCTGCGCCGACGAACCAGGCTGCCCCGGGCGGAGACGAGCCAGCCGTCGACCAGGGCGTGGCCGAGGTTGCGGTACCGGTCGGCGGCCAGCAGCAGGTTCACCGGGAACAGCACCAGGGACAGCTGCCAGGCCAGGTTGGGCAGCCCGGCGGTGGCGTGCAGCAGAAGGAGTAGTCCGGTGACGAGTACGGCGAAGCCCAACGCCCGGGTGTACCGGCGCCGGTGCGCGCGGGTACCGTGCCGGGTCACCGGAGCCGTCATCGGCGCGGCATCGCCGAGCACCGCGCCGGCCACCTCGCGGGCGACGGCGATCGGAGCCGGTGGCAGCAGCAGCGAGCCGCCGCGCTCGGCGCCCCGACCGACCTTGAGACCGGTCGTGATGGCCACGCACCGGGCGGCGCCGGCGAGGCGGAGCAGCAGCGTCTGGCTGATCTCCACACCGCGCAGCCGGCGCTCCTCCACCGTAGTCGACCGGGTGGAGACCAGTCCGTGCGAGATGTGCAGGGTGCCCCGGCCGGTACGGGTCAGCCGGAAGTTCCAGAACCGCAGCACGTACCGCGCCGTGGAGGCGAGCCCGACCGCGATCGCCGCCAGTACCACCACTTCCAGTACGGCGAGGAGGACCGGTGCGTGGTGCAGCTGGTGACCCAGCGCGCGCAGCGGACCGAAGTGGCTCAGGTGGATGTGCCCGGCCGACACGATCTGCGAGCCGAAGGCGAAGATCACCAGTACGGTGACGATGCCGGAGAGCGAGAGCGGCCCGTACCGGATCCAACTGGGTGACCAGGTGGCCAGCAGGCCGGAATCCGTTGCCGGGATTGGCTTCGCGGCCGGGGTCTTGACCGCTCCGGTAGTCTTTCCGGCCTTGCCCCCCTCGATCGGCACGGCCACTGAAGTGGCGGGCGTCGTGGTGGCGGCAGCGGTGGGACGCGGGGCCACAACCGGCGCGCTGGCGCCGTGCAGGAGCTGTTCGCGCAGCTCCTCGGCCTGCTCGACGGAGAGGGCGTCCAGCTTCAGGCCGCCGTCGCCTTTACGGTCGGAGGTACCGGTTCCCACCGTCACCCGGGCCAGTCCGAGCAGCCGGTGCAGCCAGTGCGAGGTCAGGTCGACGCTGCGGATCCGGTCGCGCGGCGCGGAAAGTACCGAACGCTTCAGGATGCCGCGGCGTACCTGCACGTGCCGCGGGGTGATCCGGTAGGTGGTCGTGAGCCAGCGCATCACGCCAAGCGCGAGCACGATGACCAGCGCCGCGAGCGACCAGTAGTCGCCGTTTGCTTTGCCGTGCCCCAGAAGTAGCAGGGCGATCAGCGCCGGCGAACCGCGCAGCAGCTCCTGGATCGGGTGCACGGCGAGCATTCGCGGGCTCAGGCGTTGCCACTCCTGGGTTGTCGGGTCGTCGGCGGCGCGGGCCGCCTTCACCGGCGCGCTCGTCTCGGTCGGGGCGCTCATGTCGCGTCGCCGGTGGTCGCCTGGGTGGTCGCGGTGAGGCTGTCCACCAGGTGCTCGGCGGTCGGCCGGTCCAGGCCGCTGATGGTCAGCGGGCCGGCCGCCGAGGCCGTGGTCACGGTTACCTTGGCGAGGCCGAAGATCTGCTCGATCGGGCCGCGCTGGCTGTCCACCGTCTGGATACGGGAGATGGGGGCCACCCGGCGGTCCTGGTTGAACCAGCCGACCTGCAGGTACACCGCCTGGTCGGTGGCTTCCCAGCGGTGCACCCGGAACCGCCACACCGGCATGACGCCGACGTGTGCGGCGGCGCAGATCGCCGTGATGACAAGGAAGGTGACGTGCGTCTGCCGGTTGCCGTCGTCGAATACGAACCAGACGATCTGGAGCGCGAGCACGATCGCCCAGCCGAGCCCGGCGCGGATGGCCCAGTAGGCGATGGCGCGCCGGCTGACCGTATTGCGCGGTGGCCGCAGCGGATCCCTTACAGCGCCGGCGGTTGGGGCCGCCAGGGTCAGGTCGGACATGGGTACGCTCCTCGGTGCGGTTTGGTCGGTCAGTCTGGAAGTCGGTGGTCAGCCGCGGCTGAAGCGGGGTACCCAGGACGGGGCGCCCTGCTCGGCGTTGGTGCCTTTCACGATGAAGGCGATGTTGTGGTACAGGTAGATGCCCCGGATCTGCAGTTCGGTGTAGGTCGGCGTGTACGCCTCGGTGCGTACCTGCTCCTGGTGATTGAGCCCGTCGACCAGTGTCTTGATGAAGCCCATCGACGTCAATGGATTGTTGAGATCCGTGCTGCTGCCCTGCCAGCCCGGCCAGTACGACGTCTGCAGGTCCTCGATGACGTAGATGCCGCCGGGGCGTACGTGCGGGAACAGGGTCTGGAACGAGGTGATCACGTCCGGGCTGAAGTGGCTGCCGTCGTCGATCACGATGTCCAGTGGCCCCAACTGCTCGGCCAGTCCGGTCAGGTACCCGGCGTCGCTCTGGTCACCCTTGTGGGTGCGCACCCGGGAGAAGGGCAGTTGCGACTTGTCGAAGATGTCCAGCCCGTGGATCAACCCGCGGCGGAAGTAGTAGCGCCACATCAGGAGCGACGAGCCACCCTGGTCGGGTGCGTCGTACCCGCCGATGCCAAGCTCCAGTACGTTGACCCGGCGCTCCCGGAAGGCGGCGAAGTGCTGGGCGTAGTGCGGCGTGTGCCAGTGCCCGCCCCACTTGTCGGAGCCGAAGCGCACCGCGAGTTGGCTCAGGTCATGGGTTTGCGGGCCGGCCGCCTGGACAAGTTGGTACGCGGCCTGGATCGCGGCGTACCGCTGGGTTGCCCACTCCGGGTCACCCGGCCCGCCACTAGGCCCGGGCTCGTCGTTGAGGGTCAGCTCCCGGGTGGCATCGCTGCCCTCCCCCGGCGGCCCGAAAACCTGGCGTACCAACTCGTGCAGCTCCTGCCGGATGGTGACCGGCGACTTCTCCAGGCTGCCCGGCTCGAACTCGCCGCCCCCCGGACCGACCCGCAGGACGTAGGGCAGCCGGCCGCCGGGTACTCCGAAGTCCAGCTGTACGGCCACCTCGCCGATCGGCTGGTCGAGCAGGCGCGCCCGCTCCAACAGCTCGCCGAGGACCGCCCGGGCGACCGCGTCCTGGTCGACGCCGGCCAACTTGAGGCGGGACTCCTCAGCAGATCCGTCGGCCAGGGACAGCAGCTCACTGAGGAACGCGAAGTCGATCTCGATGGCCACGGCTGCTCCTTTCTCCGTTCTCGGCTCGGTTCTTCGCGGTTCTTCGCGCGCAGGGATCAGATGTAGCGGTGGTGGATGTCACCCCAGGAGGTGATCCAGTCGCGCTGGCCGTGCAGGGCGTGCAGCAGTTCGGGGAAGTACCCGGCGAGGCACTCCTCGTAGCTGCGCTCCCTGTTCAGCAACGACTTTGCCGCGTCGAGCAGCTCGGGCAGTGTGCCGTCGATGCGTTCGCGCAGCATCGACCGGTCGCGCTCGCCGCTGCCGTCGGTGTCCTCGTGCAGCACCGAGCCGTACAGGCCGAGGAATGCCGTGTACATCCGGGTGTCCGGGATCAGCGAGTGGAACGGCGCGCCGTTGTGGAAGTACTCGTACCACGGGCCGCCGGAGAGCGTCAGCCACGGCGTGTTCACGGTGGAGGCGAGGAAGCCGAATCCGGTGTGCGGTGAGAGGAAGAAGCCACTGCGCTCGACCAGCGCCAACTGGGTCAGCAGCGGCAGGTCGTACCCGTCGATCGCACCCACCTCGGCCAGCATCCCGGCCACCGCCGGCCCGCCCAGCGAACTACCGATGGCCAGTAGCGGGCCACCCGTCGTCGGGGCCCGACCGAGGACGGCGATCGCGGCGTCCGGCCACTGCCCGCGCAGCGCCTGCAGAATGACAGACCAGGAGCCGACCGACGGGTACCGGTTGAGGTCACCGCTTCCGCTGAGCATCACCGTGATCACCAGTGGTGCGTCCCCGACGATCCGGGCCGCCTCAGCGCGGTCCTGCTCCGGCAGCGTCAGGCGCAACGGATACTCGGCGACCGGCGCCGGCTTCTCGGCCAGGCTGAGCCGATAGTGCTCGCGCGTCGCGGTCGCCAGCCGGTGCCACTCGGGGAAAGCCTCCAGCAGGCCGGTGTCGCGCCGGTGTGGGGTCTGCTCCACCCAGGCCCAGTCGCGGGGTACCTCGGCGACGAGCGCAGCCGGTGGAACGTGTGGCACGGTGGGATCCACCCGGTACACCTGCGACAGCCACGGGCAGCAGCTGGCGAGTTCGGTGGCGGCCCGGGAGTTCACCATCAGGCTGACGTCATACCGGTTGGTGGCGGCGTACGCGGCGGCCACCTGCAGACCCTCGACCACATGCCCGACTGCCGGCCAGGTGCACCAGTCGACCAGGAGTGGCGCCCGCTGCTCCGGTTCGCGACTCGTGTGCACCGGTCCCGCCTCTCGCCGCCGCCCGATCGCCCTGCGCCGCCAGTGAACGGTGGTTGACTGGAGCCCGGATCGAGTAACCGTCGAATCCGCGCTGCGTTGGGCGCCGCGCAGCGGTTCAACCGATCCCCGCGGTTCAGACCGGGCCGTCCTCGTGGACGCCGCGGCAGCGAAAGAGAAGACACCATCCCCGGTACCGGTCCGGCCGCCAAATCGACTGAGCTGGCGGCCCGACTGTTGGTACCCACCTATTGGTACAGCCTGCCTACGCCGCAGTGACGATCTCCCCGTCGTGCCACCGCGCTTCGCCGGCGAAGTGCTCACTCAGCCGCCCGAACCACTCCCCCTGCGCCGGGTCGTCGCCTTGGCCGAAGTAGCTGGCCTTGTCGGCGAACACGGCCACGATGATCAACTCGTCGGGTTCGGCGTCGAGCCGGTAGCAGTAGGCGCCGACAGCTCCTGCGAGTTTGGGTTTGCGGTCACTGCCCCACTCCTGCAGAAGCGGAATCACCGCGCCCCAGTGCCCCGGCTTGATGGTGATGTGCGCGACGGATCCGTACATGTGGGCCTCGTCTCTGTGAGTCGACTGTGCTTTCTGGCTGTTGCGTATTCAGGCTGTCGCGCTTTCAGCCTGCCGTCGGCCGTTGCGGCAGCGTTGCACCGGGACTGCAATGCCTGACAGCAATGGACTCTCCTATCACCGGGGCGACAAGGCGTGGATCTGCGCGGGTCCGTGCGTGCACTTGTCGGGTCTCGCCTATGATCGAACGAAACGATCAACGAAATCGCCGCCGCACGTGAACCCGTGCGGCGCGGAGATGCGGGTCGTACCCACATGTGTGAAAGGCAGACCGTGAGTTCCTACACCATTACCATCGCTCCGAATGATCAGAGCGGAAACACCACCACTCTGGTGGTCGACGCTGCCGGGGATCAGGTACGTGTCACCGATGTACACCTGCACGCCGGCCAAGGCCTCGCCGACGGGCAGATGCCGGTAGTCGACTTCGGACTGCTGCTGCGCGCCGTCGGCGCCGCGCCCGCGGTCGCCTCCCGTTCGGCTGCCGCCCTGCCGGCCGCTGCACCCGCTGCGCCGGTAGCAGAACGCTCGACGCTGACCGCCGAAGGCGCCGAGCCGGCAACCACCGTGCGGCGCCGGCGCTCCACGGCACCGGCCAAGGCTGCTGCGCCGCGAGCGACAAAGGCCCGGTCCGCCCGGGCTGCCAAGGCTGTACCCGCCGGATCTGCCGCCGTTGCCAAGGCGACGAAGGCGGCCGGCGCGGCCAAAGCCACCAAGGCAACCAAGGCAACCAAGCCGGTGAAGGCAACCAAGCCGGTGAAGGCAGCGAAGACGACCCGCAGCGCCAGGCCCGTCCCGCCGACCAAGGCGGCGAAGGCGGCCAAGGCGACGACCGGGCGGGCCTACCGGCGGATGCCCGACGACATGGCCGCGGTCTACCGGCAGGCGGGCACCGCGAAGGCGATCGCCGACCACTACCAGGTGCCGGTACACACCGCGCACGGGTGGATCCGGCGCGTCCGCGAGACCGAGGCCGCCGGTACCGCTGCGTAGCTGACGCACTTCCGGCCACCGGCTGTTCGCCGGTTCCGTAACCGGATCGCCTCTCCTCCAGGGATCCGTCCGGCGCTGGAGAGTCAGCCGGGTTGGCCGGAGTTGTGCTGGGTACAGGCTTTGACGGCGAGCGCGCTGTCGCTGTCCACCGTCGGGTAGAGCGCGACCAGGATGCAGTAGTCGGTGGCCGGATCCAGGCCGGCACGCATGTAGCTGGTCACACCCGGGGCGAGCGTGAGGGTGGCGACCGCCTGCCCGACGGCGGTGGTCAATGACACCACCGGAGTTGCCGCACCGTTGCTGGGATCCGTCCACGTCGCGGTGACGGTACCCGGATCGGGTTTGTTGTCGAGGGTGAGGTTGCCGGCGGTGTAGCGCGGGCTCGGCAAGCTCCCCGAAGCACCCGACGACGACGCGGAGACCGGGCGCAGCGGGCGGGACCGCGGGTGCCAGTGGCGCTCCGCCACGGTACCCGCGTAAAGCCCGGTAGCGGTCACCACAATCGCCGCCGCCACGAAAGCAATCCGGGTACCGCGCCGCCTCCGTACAGTGGCCGGCTGCCGATTGAGTGACGCCCCGCTCGGTGGCGTGACCCTCCGTCCCGGCTCCCTGTTGGGAAGCTGCGGTACCCGGACCGGTTGGCGCTCCTGCAACGGCTGGTCGCCACGAACCTTCCCGGTTCCCGACGGTCGCGGCGGCTTCGCGACCCGGACCCGACGCGGCTTCTCGATTCGCGGCGGCTTTTCCGCTCGGGCCGGCTTTCCGGCTTGTTGCGGCCTCCCGGTTCGTGCCGGCTCTACGACTCGCGGCGGCGACTGAACCAGCGCTGGCTGCTCAGTTCGTGCCCGCCATTCACCCTGTATCGGCCGCTCAGCCTGATCCGGCCACCCAGCCTGATGCGGCCGCTCAGCGTGAACCGGCCACCCAGCCTGATGCGGCCGCTCAGCGTGAACCGGCAGCTCGGCCTGTGCCGGCCACACCGGCTTTGATGGCTGCTGGGCTTGTGATGACATCTGGCCCGCTGACGGCTGCTCAGTTCGGGCGGCTTTCGTAAGCCGAGAGTCGCGCTGCCACTTCTTGGCCTTCGGTGGCTTCTCCACCTTCGGTTGTTCGTCGGCCGCCGGTGGCTTCTGAGTCTCCCTCGGCTGCTGAAGCTCCCTCGGCTGCTGAAGCTCCGCCGGCCTCTGAGCCGCCGTCGGCTGATCGGCCGTCTGCTGGTCGGCTGGTTGCTGGTCCGCCGTCTGCTGGTCGGCTGGCTGCGGCTCGGCTGGCTGCTGCTGGCCCGCTGGTCCGGGCCGCCTGCCCGACCGCCGGCTCAGCAACTTCCTGGGTGGCTTGCCGGCCCATGCGTCATTCGTCGCGGTTGCGGGCTTCCGGCGCTGAGCGGGTACCACGGCAGCCGGGGCGGGCTGGTCGAGTGACGGGATCGGGGTCTCGACCTCGGAGAGGTGCTTGTCGAGGCGGAGGGTCACCGGGTGCTCATGGCCGTGCTGGCTGCGCGCCGTGTGATGGGCGCGGGTCAGCAGCTTGCGGGCATCGGTGGTGTTGCCGGTCAAGCGGTGCAGTTCGGCAAGCTCCGCGGTGATCCGGAGTGTGTCGAGATCATGGTCGCCGTAGTCGTCCCGGAATCTGCGGAGCGCGTTGGTCAGTTGGTCGATCGCCGCTCCGGGCCGACCCCGGTCATGGGCGATCAGCGCACGGTGTACGTGCGCGAGCAGAACCGAGCGGTGCGCGGGGCCGCGCCGGGCGCGTGGGGTCGTGGCCGCCGCGTCAAGTACGCCGTCAAGGAGCTGCTGTGCGGCGTCGAGGTCACCGCGTTGGTGGTGGACGCCAGCGAGCAGTACGGCCGCGCGGATAATGGCCGGGTTGTCGGCGGCCAGCTCCGCGAGGCAGTCGGCGTACAGGCTCTCGGCCAGCTGCTGGGCGTACTCGGTGTGGCCGAGGTCGTAATGGATCTGCGCACGGATCTGACGCGCCGTGCGTACCGTGGCGCCGTCGATCTGGTTTCGGGCCGCGATGTCCAGAACCCGTTCGAGCGTCTCCAGCGCGGCGGCCAAGTCGGCCCGGTCGTGTTGGTTGCGGGCCAGGGCGAGCCGGTCAGCCAGTTCACGGCGCAGCGGCCCACTCCCGATGCCCGATTCGCCGCCACCGCCTGCCGCCTGCCCGATCACCCCACATTGATATCAGCCGCTACGCCTCCGCGTAACCCCCCGAACGCGGACAGTAGGCAACCGGACGGCCCTGGACACTCCGGTCATCGAGTAACAGACAGCCCCGGCTAGCTGGCGCTCGACTAGCCGAGCCGTAGGAGAGTCTCCTCAATTTCGGTTCTCCGCGCGGAGGCGTACGAATCCTCCGTGCCGGTTGTCGGGAAACCCGCCTTCCGCGGGACCCTGAGCGATCCGACATTGTCGCTGGCGGCGCGGGCGTGCAGGGGTCGCACCACAACGATGTCGAGGAACAGTGCAAGGGCTTCGCTGGCGACGCCCTGTCCCCAGACAGCGCGGTCGATCCAGTAGGTGAGTTCGGTCTGGTCGTCGACCACGAAGCTGGCAATGCTGCCGACGAGGCGTCCGTCGCGGGTTACCGCGCGCATTGTGACGTCCGGAGCTGCCCGCACCGTCGACATGTGGGTATCAAACGCTTTGCGATCGTCGGGGCAACGTATCAGCGGCAGCCGACTCTCTCAGCCCGGCGCGATGCTGAGCCACCTGCCAAAGCCGCACCTCACCCCTTCTATGGGACCCCTTCTATGGGCTCAGCCGAAGGTTGCCAGCACCTGGTCGGCCACTGGCACCGCGAACTGGATGGCTCGTGCCCGGTCGGGGGAAGTGTGCCAGCAGGTTGATCAACACCAGGCTCGCGCAGGAGGCGCGTCACCCCGCACCCCCGCTCTACCCATGGTAGAGTCGAGCGATGTCGGACGATGACACCAGTATCAAGGTCTCCAAACAAACCCGAGAACGTCTGGCTCGGTTGGCAGCAGAGCGGCACACCACGCTGAAAGACATCGTCGAAGATCTTGCCGCCGCAACGTTGACCGCCGCCGAACTGGCAGAACGAGAACAGCGAGCACGCGCGGTGCTCGCTGAGCATTTCGGCGTCGAGGTCGGCCCGGCCGAACTCGCAGCATCCTCCCGCCTACGCGAGCAGATAGCCCACCGGAACGCCGCCGCGTGATTGTCTGCCTGCTCGATGACAGCGCATTGCTGGCACTGGGCCGGGGGTACCCAGCGCTATCGGGATTCATCGTTGACGCGGCCGCCGGCCGTGCCGAACTGGCCGTCCCGGCCCTGTGCCTGTGCGCCGCTGAAGCACAACGTCCTGGCATCGCCGAGCACATCGGCGCACTACCTGTCGGTATCGAACCGCTCGAGCTGTCGTCAACAATGTCGGTCGGCCGGCTCATCAGCGACGGTATCGACTGGCAGATAGCTCAGGCAGTGGCCGCCGCCCTGCCCAGCGCGATGCATCCCGAAGGGCGAGTCGTCTTGTCGGTACAGCCGGACCGTTATCGGTCAACGCCGGTCCAGCCGATCGATCCCGGCGCCATCGACTGAGCCAGTCCCTCCAGTACGAGGACGAGGGTTCGACGGGCATGCTCGTTCGTACTTGGAAACCCGCGGCTGGGCGGTTCAGGGTGTAGATCGGAGGCCGTCGATCAGGATGTTCAGCAGGCGGCTTGCCCTGGCGGCATGTCCGGGCGGGCGGGCCACGGTGAGGATGCCGATGAGGCTGGCGGCAATGTCTTCGGCAGTGACGTCGGCGCGGAGTTCGCCGGTCACGCGGCCGGCGTTGAGGATGTCGTCGATGGCCGCGAGCAGTTCAGTCTGGGTCTGGGCACGGGCGATCTCGCCGGATTCGATCACCGAGAGCAGCGTGTTCAGCATGCCGTTCTTGGTCGCGATCCAGTCGCCGATCAGCTCCATCCAGCGTCGCAGCGCCGCGGGCGGAGCAAGCTCGGCGAGTAGCTCGCGGCGATCGGCTGGGACGGCCAGGTAGGCACGACGTCCACAACGGCCCGACGAGATTTGGCGGGACGGTCCGATGCTGCTGTTGCTGGACCGCCCCGCCAAGGTAGTGCTGAACCACGAAGGGCGTCAGGTTGCCGTACAGGTGACGGTGGCGCCGGTACCGGAGCCGGTCGCCTGGAAGCCGAAGCTGGTCGACTGGCCCCCGCCGAGTACGCCGTTATAGCTCGCGTTCGTGACAGTGACCGCGCCGCTGGTACCTGTGTTCAACCCGTTCCACAGGTTGCTGATCGACGCGCCGCTGGGCAGCGTGAGCGTGACCCGCCAACCAGTGATCGGGGCACTGCCCGCGGTCACGTTGACTGCCGCGAGGAACCCACCCGTCCACGAGTTGCTGATGCTGTAGCTCGCCGAACAGCCGCCGGAGCCACCCGACGAAGGAACCGACGGTGACGCCGACGCGCTCCGCGACCCGGACGGACTCGGTGAAGCAGAAGCACTTCGTGACACTGACGGACTCGGCGAAGCTGAAGGGCTGCGCGAACCAGACGGGCTCGGGGACAGTCGGAAGCAGACGGGCTCGGGGAAGCAGATGCGCTCCGCGACGGCGACGCGCTCGGCGACGCCGACGGACTGGCCGACGAGGCGGACGGAGAAGGTGATGCGCTGGATGACGGCGGGGCGCCGGTACCGTTGGTGAGTACCACGATGGACTCCGCCGGGATGGTGACAGAGCTGCCCGACGCGGTACTCGTGGCGATTGTCGGGTTGACTTTGTTGTAGAGGTACTCGGTCTCCGACGAGCTGGTGATCCCGAGACTCGAGGTGCTGACCGTGTAGGCGCCAGTCGGGTCGGCGTTGACCAGCATGACCCCGTACCCGCCGCCCGGCAGGTTGGAGTAGTAGCCGTAGATGTTCGGTGTCGCCACCGCGAGGGTGCCTACCTTGGCGCCCTTGACCGCCAGCTTGGAGCTGAGCTGGTAGCCGTAGTACGGCGGGTACGGCGTGTTGACCGCGGTCTCGCCGCCGGTACCCGAGGAGAACATGCCGAAGTCGGCCGTTGGCGTGCCGTAGTTGTGCACGTCCCACCAGTCGACGCTCTGCGCGCCGTACGCCAACCACTCCATCGAGTTCGCCGCCGCGAAGAGTCCGCCGATCGGCTCCTGGTTCCACTCGTTGGCGGTCTGCGACATGTTCGTCTCGCCCACCACGAAGAACTCAGTCGGGTCGTACGCGGCAAGGGTCGCCTTCACCTCGGCCGCTGCGGCCGGGATATTGTCGATCAACTCCATGATCGACTGGTCGCTCTCCGTTGGTACGCCGTTGATCGGGTACCAGTGCACGTCGGCGCAGTCGAGCGACGCCGCGTCCGCCTGGAGGATCGTGGAGTTCCAGGTCTGCCAGCCGTCCACACCGGCGCCGGGGGCCAGGCCGCCGTCCATCGCGTAGTCGTAGCAGATCTTCGCGTTCGGGTCGGCCGCCTTCATCGCCTGCAGGTAGGGCAGGGCGTTGGTGGCGTATGAGCCCGCGGTGTGCGGGCTGGCGTGGTTGTCGGTCTCCCACGAGCCGTACAGTTCGTTGCCGATCTCCCACAGCGTGGTGCCCTGCCCGGCCGTGGTGGCCGCCTGCTTCACCCACGCCGCAGCGCTTTGCGGGGTGTCCGAGCCGTAGTTGATGGTGACGAACTTCTGTCCACCACTGATCGCGTTGACCTGGTTGGAGTACTGGGCGAAGTTCACCGGCTGCGCGGATCCGCTGACGCTGTTGCTCTGCCACAGGTACTGGTCGGCCCAGGAGCCACCGGGGTAGCGGATCAGCCCGGTGTTCGCCGCCGAGAGGCTACTGGCGATGGCCGGGTCGACGAAGTTGGTGTCCCACGAGGCGGTGTTGACACCCAACGGATCCAGCGTCGTCGAGAGCGTCGCCGACGACGTGCCCTGGCTCGGGCCGGCGCAGTTGACCGTCGGGATCGGGTTGCTGGTCCCGTTGTAGGTGGCGTGGAAGCCCCACGTCGCGGTCGCACCCGGCGCCAGCGTGGCGTTGTAGCTGCCGCCCGGGGTCGCCGTCACGGTGGCCCCGCTCTGCGAAACCACTGCGCTGTAGGCGGATCCGGCGACGATCGCCTGTCCGGCGGTGTAGGTCCAGCTCGCCGTCCAGCTGCTGATGGCGTAGGTAGCGTGGTTGGTGACGGTGACGCTGACCCCGAAGTCGGGCGGGCTGTTCGAGGGCGTCTGCCAGGAGATGCTGTAGGCGGCGGTACAGGCTGCGCCGGTGTCTGCCGACGCGATCCGGACGGTGACGGCCACCGCTGCGAATGCCACTGCGGCGACCAGTACGCGGGCCAGCAGCGCACCGCGGCGGCGCCTGCGCAAGAGAGACATGGTGTGCTCCATCGGGTGGGTGTGATGGGAGGTACGACCAGTGCCCGGAACCGGTACAACGGCGCTGATTGCCCTCACCCGCCACCTCGCCGGCGCTCCCGCGCCGACCCGGCAGATCACGCTACGTCAATGCCCAGCCAGCCGCGAGCGACGCCCGCGGCGCGCTCGGGCCGGCAGCAGATCGCCGCGGAGCCCGACATGCAGAACCTCACAACAGAGCCAATTTCCCGGGTACATCCGGCCGCAGCCGCTGCGCCGCGGTTGAAAGTTACGCCGGCTACAGCGCCAGCGATACGAGCCACAGTACGAGGCTGCTGATACCGAGGGTGGTGGTCACCGGGCGGCGGAAGAACTGCACTTCGCTGGCGGAGCTGGGGATCGGGTCGTCGGTGCGCTGCATCCGTACCGACTGCTCGTTGGCGCTGTAGAGGACCGTCACGCCACGTTCGCGCATCCGGCGTACCGGCGCCCCGAGTACGGCGGAGGTGAGGTACTGCAAGGGTGCCAGGATCACGAACCAGGCCACGAACGCCACAAGTACCAGTGCGATGATCACCGAGGTCAGTGGCGCCGACTTGAACGAGGCCCACAGGCCGCCGGCCGGGATCTCCTCGGTGTCGGACACCAGGTGGTACCGGCCGGCCTGGCGTACCTCGGAGTGCACGACCACCCCGCCCGGCCCGGTGGTACGGGTGGTGGTACGCACGTAGGAGCCGGGGCGCAGCGGCCGGAACCCGGCGTCGCCAGGCAGGAAGATGCGCGCTGTGTCGGGGATGAACGCCGGCGCCCAGGCGAGTCGGGGCAGGCTCAGTACCATCCGGCAGGCGCGCAGGTACCGGCGCGGCGACGGGGAGATCAGGTTCGGGATGCGGTCGAGGTCGATGGTGAGCGAGACCAGGCCGGTGACGAGCGCGACGGCCGGCCCGTTCGCCACATACCAGGTGAAGTAGTTGACGCCGGCCAGCAGCGCGAATCCGGTGGCGCTGAATCCCATGCAGGCCAACAGGAGCAGCACGCTGCCGACCAGCAGACGGCGCTGCCGGCGTACCATCCGGGTCAGGCTCGCGGCTGCGCTGGCGTGCCCGGCCTCGGCTGCCCGCTGGAACCAGTTGCGCGCCTGGCTGGGATCCTCGTCGGCCAGCACGATGCCGAGGTTGTGCATCGCAACGGTCAGGCCTGCTTCGGCTGCCCGCCGGTACCACTCCTGCGCGGCGATCGGGTCGCCGTTCTCCAGCAGGGTACCCAGGTTGTTCATCGCGCCGATGTGACCCGCCTCGATCGCCCGCTCGTACCAGCGCTGCGCCTGTCCCGGGTCGGTGGGGTCGTAGAGCGCCGCGAGCCGCTCCAGCGCGGCGTAGGACGGGTCGCTCCGGAACCTGAAAAGCTTGTCGGAGTCGGCCTGCTCGGCGGCGCCCAGCAGCAGGCCGAGCCGGTTCATCGCGTCGTTGTTCCCGGTCTGGGCGGCGCGTTCGAACCACTCGCGCGCGCCGGCCGGGTCCTCGTCCTCGAGCGCGTCGCCGATGCGTACCATCGCTTCGCCGGAGCCGGTCTCGGCGGCCTGCTGCGTCCACGCCGACGCGGCCTCGGCGTCCAGCTCCGCCAGCAGCAAGCCGATCCGGTTCATCGCGGCCGACCCGGACGACTCCACGGCCCGGTCGTACCAGCCAGCCGCCTGCTCCGGGTCACGCGCGTGCAGCGCCACTCCGACCCGGACCATCGCCTCGACGTCGCCTTCCGTTGCGGCGCGGACGAACCAGCGCTCAGAGCTGGCTGAATCCGTGGCGGACAGCAATTTTCCGAGGTTCACCATGGCGGTGACCGAGCCCCCATCGGCGGCCTGCTCGTAGAGGCGCAGCGCGGCCGGTAGGTCGGTATCCTCGATCAGCCTGGCCAGGTTGTTCATCGCGTCCGGGTCGCCCAGTGCCACGCCCTTCTCGTACCAGCCCCGGGCCGCTTCGGGATCGGTGGGCGCCAGCAGCAGGGCGAGGTAGAACATGGCGTTGCCGTGGCCTGCCTTGGCGGCCTGCTCCAGTAGCGGCTGTGCGGCGGCGGGATCTTTGTCCCGCAACGACATCGCGTACTCGTAGACCGCGTCCGGGTCGCCGGTCTGCACGGCCCTGGCCCGCCAGCTGGCCGCCTCCTCGGGCTCGCTGTCCGCCAGCGATTCGGCGAGTCGGAGCATCGCCGAGGCCTGCCCCTGTTCGGCCGCCGCCCGCCACTGCTCGCGCCCGGCGGCCGGATCGGTCAACGACCGCAGGGTACCGAGGTTCTCGCTCGCGACCGCGTTACCCAGTGCCGCGGCCCGGCCGAACCAGTACCCGGCCAACTCCTCGTCGTCCTCAACGACCAGTACGCCGAGGCTGTTCATCGCGTCCGCGTCACCTGCCTCGGCGGCGCGCTCGTACCACTGCCGCGCGGCGGCCGGGTCCTGCTCCGCCAGCAGATCGCCCAGGTTGGCCATCGCCGCCACCTGACCGGCCTCGGCCGCCAGCTCGTACCAGCCGCGCGCAGCGTCCGGTTCGGCGTCGTTCAGCTCGACGCCGAGGGCGAAGGCGGCCTGCTCGTCTCCTTGACGGGCAAGGGATTCGAGGGCCTCCCGGTTCGCCGGCTGGTCATCCGCAGCAGGTTGGTCGGCTGCGGGCTGGTCGGGTGGCAGGCTCTCCGGCGGCCCGTTCGGCGACTCGGTGCCGGCTGCGCCGGTTGCCGGGCCGGCCTCGTCCTCCGTGGTCATGGCGATATCCCCCGATCGTCCCGACCATGTAAGCAGGCTCGTGAGCGATCTGTGTCGATGCGTCCGAAAGACGTCACGACCGGGAAGATCGGGGTGATGCCGGGAAAATCAGCCCCGCGGGGGTACCGGGCCGGTCGAGTCGCGTACCACCAGCTCGGTCGCCAGGTCCACGTGCAGCGCGTCGAGCTTGTGCCGCTCCTGCAGGCGTACCAGCAAAGTCACGGCCATCCGCCCCATCTCCTGCAGCGGCTGGGCGACCGTGGTGAGCATCGGCCGGGTGGCCCGGCTCAGTTCGATGTCGTCGAAGCCGGCGATGGAGATGTCCGCGGGTACCCGCAATCCCCGTTCGCTGGCGGCGTGCAGCGCGCCCAGCGCGATCTTGTCGTTGAATCCCACCAGAGCCGTCGGCCGGTCCGGCAGGTCGAGCAGGTCGCCGGCGGCCCGGTACCCGTCTTCGGTGGTGGGGTGGACAGCGCGCAGCAGCTCTGGCGGGGCCAGTACGCCGACATCGGCCAGCGCGGCGGAGTGCCCGGCCAGCCGCGCGTCACTCGCCATCCACTCGTCCGGTCCACCAATGACGCCGATGCGCCGGTGGCCGAGCGCGGTCAGGTGCGCGGTGAGTGAGCGGGCACCGGCGAAGTGGGCGGCCGAGACCGCGACGATGTTGCCGGGCAGGGGGGTACGCGGGTCGACCACCACGAACGGGAAGTCGTGTGCGTGCAGCGCGACGATCTCCTCGGTCGGCTCGGGCGGCAGGATCATGATGGCGCTGCCGATCCCCGGCCGCTGGTGCAGATCGAGCAGTGGGTGGCTGGTCTGCGCCGGCTCGCCCGCGTTCAGGACGAGCCGGCGGCCATGCAGGTCAAGGGTTTCCGCGATGGACGAGACGATCAGCCCGAAGTAGTCGGTGAGTACGTACGGGCAGCGCACGAAGACGGCCTCGGTGCTGTACCGCTCGCGGCGTACCGGCTGGGTGTTCAGCCGCTCGACGGTGCCGTGGACGAGTTCGCGGGTGTGCGGTGCCACGTTGCTCTGGCCGGTGAGTACCCGCGAGACGGTGGCGATCGAGACGCCGGCCGCCGCCGCGATGTCCCGCACCGTTGCCCTGGTGGGCGGCTGCTCAGGCACGTGTAACACCCCTCTGTTTCATGGCGGCATGATAGCCCCGCCGTGCTCATCGCGCGCCAGTTCCCTGGCGCGTCGACGTGGCGCACCATCCTGGCGCATTGAAGGTCTTGACAATACGGCCCCGCAGCGGTGCACTGTGTAACGCTTTCGTTCCACCGATGTTACATCCGTTACACAGCCCGAGTGCTCCGGCCGCCCCCGACGCCGGCCGGAACACCGGCGCCACAAAGCCCCAGTGCCACAAGCCCAGTGCCACAAGCCCAGCGCCACAGGCCCCAGCGCACAACCACAAGCCACCACCCCAGGCGCCCGTCCCAGGAGGATGTCGATGAGGAGACGAACGATAGGGCTGGCGGCGGCCGGCGCGGTTGCGCTGTGCCTGGCCATTCCGGCCGCCGCGTCCGCCGGTACCAACCACGGGGGCCCCGACCACGGCGGCGCCGCGCAGCAGGCCCGGGTCTGGGTGACCACGGTCGACCGCGCCGAACTGCTGCACGAGCGCACGCCGGTGACCTTCAGCCGCGCGCAGTCCACGCAGACCACGATCACCGTCGATCCGAGCCGCTCGTACCAGTCGATGGACGGCTTCGGCGGCGCCATCACCGACTCCTCCGCCACCGTCCTCTACCGCCTCTCCCCCACCGCCCGGGAACAGGCGATGCGCTCGATGTTCGATCCGGCGCAGGGCATCGGGATCAGCTTCCTGCGGCAGCCGATCGGCGCATCCGACTTCATCGCCTCGCCCACCGCCTACACCTACGACGACGTACCGGCGGGCGAGAAAGACTTCGGTCTCAACCACTTCAGCATCGCGCACGACCAGTCGCAGATCCTGCCGCTGCTGCGCCGGGCCCGGCAACTCAACCCGCAGTTGAGTATCGTGGCCACGCCGTGGAGCCCGCCGGCCTGGATGAAGACGGGTGACTCGCTGATCGGCGGGCAGCTCATCGACGACCCGGCGGTATACCGGGCCTACGCGCAGTACCTCGTCAGGTTCGTGCAGGCGTACGCCGCGGCGGGGGTACCGGTCGACTACCTCACCGTGCAGAACGAGCCGCAGAACCGGGCGCCCAGTGGGTATCCGGGCACGGACATGCCGGTCGCCCAGGAGCTGAAGGTGATCGAAGCTCTTGGCCCGATGTTGCAGGCGGCCAGCCCGCGCACGAAGATCCTTGCCTACGACCACAACTGGACCACGCACCCGGGCGACATCGCCTCCACTCCGCCGGGGCGCAGCCCGGAGACGGACTACCCGTACGAGATCCTGGCCAGCCCGGCCGCCAAGTGGATCGCCGGTACCGCCTACCACTGCTACTCCGGTGACCCGAGCGCGCAGAACGCACTGCACGCCGCCTACCCCGACAAGGGCATCTGGTTCACCGAGTGCTCCGGTTCGCACGGCGCGACCGATACGCCGGAGCAGTACTTCCGCGGCACGCTCACCTGGCACGCCCGTACCCTCACCATCGGTACCACCCGCGACTGGGCCAAGTCGGTGATCGCCTGGAACGTGGCGCTGGATGCCAACGGTGGACCGCACACCGGTGGCTGCGACACGTGTACCGGCCTCTTGCAGGTCAACGACGACGGTACGGTCACCACGAACGCCGAGTACTACACGATCGGGCACCTGTCGAAGTTCGTGAAGCCCGGCGCGGTACGCATCGCCAGCACCTCCTTCGGTACCACCGGCTGGAACGGCGAGTTGATGGACGTGGCGTTCCGCAACCCGGACGGCTCCACGGCTCTGGTGGTACACAACGAGAACGACGACCCGCGCAGCTTCGCGGTGGCGGTCGGCGGCGAGTCGTTCGAGTACACCCTGCCGGGCGGCGCACTGGCCACCTTCACCTGGCCGGCCTCCCGCGCACTGCGGGTCGACTCGCGGCAGCTGGATCTCAGTGGTGCCACCGCAACCGCGAGCCAGGACAGCACCGATGCCGCACTGGCGATCGATGACGACGCGTCCACCCGGTGGTCCAGCGGCCAGGCCCAGGCGCCCGGCGAGTACCTCCAGGTGGATCTGGGCAAGCGGCGCCAGTTCGACACGGTAGCCATCGACAGCGGCGACAACCTCGGCGACTACGCCCGCGGTTGGCAGCTGGATGTCAGTAACGACGGTACTTCCTGGCGCACCGTCGCCAGCGGTACCGGTACCGGCCAGCTGTCCACAGTGGACGTCGGTCGGCTCAACGCCCGGTACCTGCGAGTCACCGCTACCGCCCCGGTCGGCAACTGGTGGAGCATTGCCGACCTGCGCCTCGCAAGCCACATCGGCTGAGAGGCAACGGTTCGGGTCGCCGCAGCCCGGCCAGCCGCGGCGACCCGAACCGCACCACCCATCCCGCAAGGCACCGGCTCCACAACCGTCCCGCACCGTCCCTTTGCCGGCGCAGACGGCCGACAGCTCTGCCGGTGCAGGTGCCGGCAGCTCTGCGGCGCAGCTGGCCGGCGGCTCTCGCAAAGGAGCGAAACCCCATGTCCCGCTTCAGAACCATCGCGGCCGCGCTGGGCGCCGCGACCCTCGCTGTCGGCGTGGTCGCCGTCATCGACACCGCGCAGGCGGCCACCGGCACCGCGGTGTCGGTCTGGGAGACCACGGCCGACCAGTCCCGGCTGCTGGCTGCACAGGCCGGCGCCACCTTCGCCGCCGGCTCCGGCAGCGCCGGCCAGACCATCACCATCAACCCGTCGACCGCGTACCAGTCGATGACCGGCTTCGGCGCCTCGTTCACCGACTCGTCGGCCTGGCTGGTCGCCAACTCCGCGCAGCGCAACACCATCATGAGCAAGCTGTTCGACCCGAGCCAGGGCATCGGGCTGGACTTCCTGCGCCAGCCGATCGGCGCCTCCGACTTCGCCCGCTCGGTGTACAGCTACGACGACACGGCTGGCGACACCTCGCTGGCACACTTCTCCATCGCCCACGACAACAGCTACATCCTGCCGATTCTGGTACAGGCCAAGCAGCTCAACCCGGCGGTCACCGTAATGGCGACGCCGTGGAGCCCGCCGGGCTGGATGAAGACCAGCGGTTCGATGATCGGCGGATCACTGAACACCGCAAACAATCAGGTGTACGCCAACTACCTGGTGAAGTTCCTGCAGGCGTACCAGAGCGCGGGCGTACCGGTACAGCTGATCACCCCGCAGAACGAACCCGAGTACTCGCCCGGCAACTACCCGGGCTCGACGCTGTCGGCCAGCGCCGAGGCCACCTTCATCCAGAGCTACCTCGGCCCGGCGATGCAGAGCGCCGGCCTGGCCACGAAGATCATCGGGTACGACCACAACTGGGACGACACCGGCTACCCGTCAACCGTGCTCAGCTCGGCCGGCAGCTACACGGCCGGCGTGGCCTGGCACTGCTACGCGGGCAGCCCGAGCGCGCAGACGACCGTACACAACTCGTACCCCAGCAAGGACGCGTACTTCACCGAGTGCTCCGGCTCGCAGTCGAGCAACACCGCCAACACCTTCTCCGACTCACTCGACTGGCAGACCGAGAACCTCATCATCGGCGCCACCCGCAACTGGGCCAAGTCGGTGGTCACCTGGAACATGGCGCTGGATCCCAGTGGCGGCCCCAGCATGAACTGCACCACCTGTACCGGCGTGGTGACCGTCAACAACTCGAACGGCAGCGCCGCCTACAACGCCGAGTACTACGTCCTCGGCCAGGCGAGCAAGTTCGTCAAGCCGGGCGCGGTACGCATCGACTCCAACACGTTCGGCCCGGGCAACCTGGAGGACGTGGCGTTCCGCAACCCGGACGGCTCGACGGCGCTGATCGTCCTCAACGCCGACACCGGCAACGTCCGTACCTTCAACGTGGTACAGAACGGCCAGTACTTCAGCTACTCGGTACCGGCCAAGGCGGTCGCCACGTTCACCTGGCCGGCGCTGGACAGTGTCCCCTCCCCCACGGCGAGTGCCAGCCACAGCGCCAGTACAACGCCGACCAGTGGTGGCAGCATCAGCCCGACCGCGTGGTACCAGGTGGTCAACACCAACAGCGCCAAGTGCCTGGACGCGAAGGATGGCGGTACCGGCAACGGAACCGTTGTCCAGCAATGGACCTGCGCGAGCGGCAACACCAACCAGCAGTGGCAGTTCCAGCCGACCGACAGCGGCTTCTACAAGGTGGTGGCGCGCAACGCGACCACCGAGGCGTGGGACGTGAACGGTGGAGCCGGTGCGACCGGCAACGGTGCCAAGATCCAGCTGTGGTCCTACGGCGGCGGTACCAACCAGCAGTGGAAGCCGACCCGCAACGCCAACGGCAGCTACACCTTCAGTCCACGTAACAACACGGCCGAGTGCCTGGACGTGACCGACGTGTCCACCGCTGACGGTGCGGTACTGCAGCAGTGGGCCTGCAGCGGCGGCCCGGCCCAGAGCTTCACCCTCACCGCGAGCTAGTCAGCCGCCAGCCGTCCCACGAAAGGCCGGGAGCCCCGGATCGACCATATTCGGCCGATCCGGGGCTCCCGGTTCTTAGCGGTGAGGTGCTGAGGTGCGTCAGACGACCGGCGAGAGCTTCAGGATCAGGTACTCGTAGGCCTGGCTGTTCGGCGACGGGTTGACGTACGGGTCGTCGCTGGTCGGCCAGCCGGTGAAGTTGACGGTGCTGTACTCGTACCACGCGGCACCGTAGAGGACCGGGATGGCGGGTACGTCGGTGGAGACGAGGCCCTGCATGGTCGCGAGAGCGGCCTGCTGAGCAGCGTCGTCCGTGGCGTTCTCGAAGGCGGCGATCGCGGCCGTGGCAGCCGTGCTGCTGTACCGGTCGAAGTTACCGGCGGCGGTCTGGCCGATCGGTGCCGTCAGGCTCGGGTCGAGGATGAACTGCAGCCGCTGGAAGGGCGTGTTGCCCTGGCCCCAGTGCAGTGCGGCGTCGAAGTTGCCGGTGGTGATGGCACCGTTCCAGCTGTTGTAGTCGAAGGCGCCGTTGTCCTTGACATCGAAGCCCGCGGTGTTGAGCTGGGTCACCATCGCCTGCGCGTCACACCAGTAGTCGGTGAACGAGTTGGGGTCGATGATGGTGAACTTGACGGTCTGGCCGCCCTTGGTCCACTTGCCGTTGGTCTTGGCCCATCCGGCACCGGTCATCAGCGAAGTCACCGTCGCGTCGTCCGGAGCCGGCTTCAGGTCGTTGGTCTGCGCAGCGGCGAGCGCGCTCTTGTCGATCGGCAGGGTCAGACCACCCGAGGAGGAGGCCGGCAGCTCGTAGTTGGTCTCGCACTGCGAGGCCATCGACTGCCGGTCCAGCGCCGCACTGATCGCCTTGCGTACCGCGACATCGGCCAGCGCGGGCGCGGTGGCGCTCTTCTGGTTCAGCAGCAGCACCACGGTGTTGGACGCGGGGAAGTACGGTGCGTCCTTCTGGAACAGGTGGTTGTGCGCCGGGTCCTTGGCAACGAACGTGTTGAGCACGTCGTTGATGTTGTTGCCGGCGAGGTCGATCTGGCCCGAAGACAGCGCCAGGGTGGCGGCGTCGTTACCGGAGTACGCCGGTACCGAGATCTTCTTGACCTTGGGTGCGCCGCCCCAGTAGTTCGGGTTGGCCTTGTAGGTCACGTTCTGCGCGGCGAAGGCGTCGAGCAGGAACGGGCCGGTACCCACGGCGGAGGCGCCCGGGATGACGGCGGTCGCCGGGGTGGCGATCGACGACCAGACGTGCTTGGCCACGATCAGCTGGTTGCCGATCGCCTGGAAGTTGGCCGTCTCGGAGCCCGAGTAGTTCAGCACAACGGTGTTGGCGTCCGATGCCGTGACACTGTCCGGGATCGGGATACCGCCGGTGTTCGCGGCCGGGTTCGCCTTCAGCAGGCCGAAGGTGAAGACCACGTCGTCGGCGCTGAACGCCTGACCGTCACTCCACTTGACGTCGCTACGCAGGGCCAGCGTCAACGTCTTGTTGCCGTTGGACCAGGTGAAGGACTTGGCCAACCACGGGATGGGCGGCTGGGTGGAGTTGAGCGTGTTGAACTGGAACAGCGGCTCGTAGAACAGCGCGTTGGTGTTCTCGGTGCTGCTGAAGGACTTGCCGTCGAACGGGTTGAAGTCGTCGGTGAACGAAGCAACCGGGTTGTTCTCCAGTACCAGCGTCCTGTCCGCGGCAGCCGGCTTCTTGGCCGGCGTGCTGGAACAGGCCGCCAGCCCCATGCTGGCCACTGCCAGCAGGGCGACACCTGTGAGGGTGGTGCGTTTCATTGCGTTACGCTCCTCTTGAATCCGACCGGCTCCACGCCGGACATTCCTGAGCAGACCTGGCGATATGGGTGTACCTGTTGGGGTGCTGGTGGTACGGCGGATGTCACTGCCGTGCCACCGATCGGATCCGGGCTTCGCTCCGGGTTGGCGCTCGGACGAAGCCACGTCGTCCGACCCCCGGGTGGGGGGCGGGCGGCGGCCGGAGCACCGTGTGCCCCCGGCCGGTTCCCGGACTGGTCAATCACATGCATGTGGATCCCTACTGTGGGTGGAGCCTCGGGTACTACTTGTCTGGGATGCCGGCTGACTGGCTGATCGAACCGGCGGCTGCCGGTTCGTGGGTGGCCAGCGGCGCTTTCTGTTCTGCCGTCAGGTCTTTGGCGTGCAGCCAGCAGGCGGCGACGTGATCCTCGGCAACCGGCAACGCCGGCGGAGTGGTCTGCTTGCAGATCGCCATGGCGAACGGGCACCGCGGGTGGAACCGGCAGCCGCTCGGCGGGGAGACGAGGCTCGGCGGGGCGCCGCGTCCGCGCAGCACCGGCCGGTCCTCGCGGCCCGGGTCCGGGGCGGCACTGACCAACAGCTGGGTGTACGGGTGCGCCGCCTTTTCGGTGATGTCGACCGCCGGCCCCGACTCGACCACCTCGCCCGCGTACATCACCAGGATGGTGTCCGCGAGATAGCGCGCCGAGGCGATGTCGTGGGTGACGTACATGGTGGCCAACCGCTCGTTGACCCGCAGGTCGTCGAGCAGGTTCAGGACGCCGAGCCGGATCGAGACGTCCAGCATGGAGACCGGCTCGTCGGCCAGGAGTACCCGCGGCGCGACCGCGAGCCCCCGGGCGATGGCTACCCGCTGGCGCTGCCCGCCGGACAGCTCGTGCGGGTACTTGTCGATGAACAGCTCGGCCGGGTTGAGGGACACCCGCTCCAGCAGCTCCTTGATCTTCTTCTCCCGGTCCCGCCGGCCGAGCTTGCTGTGCAGCTTCAGCGGGCGCTCCAGGTGGTACCGCACGGTGTGCACGGCGTTCAGCGAGGAGAACGGGTCCTGCAGTACCAGGTGCACGCTGCTGGTGTACTGCCGCCGCGCCTTGGCGCCCTTGCCGACCGGTACCCCGTCCAGCAGCACCTCACCGGAGGTGGGCGTGATCAACCCGGTGAGCAGCCGGGCCAGCGTCGACTTGCCGGAGCCGCTCTCGCCGACCACCGCGGTGACCGTACCCGCGGGCAGCACCAACGAGATGTCCTCGACCGCGTGCACAACGCTCGGCGTACGCGACAGGCCGACGGCGTGGATGGCGAAGTGCTTGGTCAGCCGGCGCGCTTCCAGTGCCGGGGTACCGGGCCGCTTCGGGCCGTGCACTACATATTCGTCAGTCACGGGAGACACCTGCGATCGGTTCGCTGTTGCTGTTAACGGCTGCCTGCCGGGGTGCCCCGACGCCGGCGGCGACTGTACTGGCGGGTTCACCATTGCTCGTTGGGCGGAAGGTGGGCGGGGCGAGCTGTACCGGTGGCGCCTGTTGGCCGTCCTGCAGCCAGCAGGCGGCAACCCGGTCGCCGGTGTCGCCGACCGGCCGGACCAGGATCGGCTCCTCGGTGCGGCAGCGGTCCATGACGTAGGGGCAGCGGACGTGGAACTTGCAGCCACCGGGCAGCGCCTTGAGCGAGGGCGGCGAGCCGGGGATGCCCTCCATCCGTACCCGCTCGCCGTGCAGCGCCGGGAAGGACTTCAGCAGCCCCAGGCTGTACGGGTGGCGCGGGGTGTGGAAGAGCTCCTCGGCGCTGGCCCGCTCCACGATCCGGCCGGCGTACATGATGGCGATCGAGTCGGCGATCTCCAGCAGCAGCGACAGGTCGTGGGTGATGAAGATGATGGCGAAGCCGAGCCGGTCGCGCAGCAGCATCAACTCTTCGAGGATTTCCCGCTGGGTGACCACATCCAGCGCGGTGGTCGGCTCGTCCATGACGACGACCTGTGGCTCCAGGGCCAGCGCCATGGCGATCATCACCCGCTGCCGCATGCCGCCGGAGAGTTCGTGCGGGTAGCTGCGCAGCCGGTCGGCGTTGATACCGACCATCCGCAGCAGCTCGACCGCGCGCTCCCGGCGCTGTTCCGGGCTCATCTCCTTGCGGTGCTGGCGAAGCACGTCGGTGAGCTGGCTGTCGATGCGGGCCACCGGGTTGAGCGCGTGCATCGCGCTCTGGAACACCACGGACAGCTCCGACCAGCGGTATTCGCGCAGCTCCGCCATTCCGGCCTCGAGCAGGTCCACCGTAGTGGTCCGGTCGGTACCACTCGGGCGGGAATGGAACTGGATGTCCCCGCCGGTGATGATGCCCGGGGCGCGCAGCAGCCGGGCCACGGCGAAGGCGAGGGTGGACTTGCCGGAGCCACTCTCTCCGGCAAGTCCAAGTACCTCACCGCGGTGCAGGGTCAGGTAGGCGTCGTTGACGGCGCGTACCGAGCCCTCCCCGATGCCGTAGTCGACCTGCAGTTCGCCGATCTCCAGTACCGGGTCGTCGGTCAGCCCGCCGGCGTGCTTCGTTGGCGTGAACGGAGTCCCGGTCGGCCGGGCACCGTCCAGGGCGAT
This sequence comes from uncultured Actinomycetota bacterium, assembly GCA_963850915.1. Taxonomy (GTDB): domain Bacteria; phylum Actinomycetota; class Actinomycetes; order Mycobacteriales; family Micromonosporaceae; genus CAVTWH01. Next base: position 272,623 of record CAWKND010000006.1, on the reverse strand, counting down.
CTGCCCGGCCCGGTTCGCCGAGCGCTCCCGGTCGGCGTCGCTCTTGCCGGCCCGCAGCACCGGCGTCAGGCCCAATTGGAAGCGCAGTCCACGCCGGCCCCGGTTGGTACGGGTCCGCGGGTTCACGATCTCGTCGATGCCGAAGTTGAGCAGTGCCAGGCCGATCCCGACCAGCGCCACGCACAGCGCCGGCGGCGCGTACCACCACCAGTCGTTGGAGATCAGCGCACTGGCGCCCTGCGCGTTCTGGATCATCGTGCCCCAGGACGCCTGCGACGGGGTGACGATGCCCAGGATGGACAGCACCACGTAGACGCCGACGCCGTAGATCACCGTGAAGATGAAGGAGGACGCCAGGATCGGCAGCAGGTTCGGCAGGATCTCGAACACGATGATGAACGGCTTGCGCTCACCGATCACCCGGGCCGACTCGACATAGTCCTGATTTCGTAAGGCGAGCGTCTGCGCTCGGAGCACTCTGGCTCCGTATGCCCACGCGGTCAGCGCGATGACGGTACCGATCAGGATCGGGTTGTCGGTGTCACCGGCCGGCAGTGGCTTCATCACCACCATCAGGATCAGCAGGCCGGGCAGGGCCAGGAAGATGTTGGCCAGGATGGAGAGCAGCTCGTCGACGATGCCGCCCACGTACCCGGCGGTCACCCCGATCACGATCGACAGGAACGTCGCGACGAGCCCCGCCACGAACGCGATCAGCAGCGTGGACCGGCCGCCGTTGAGCAGCTGGGACAGGATGTCGTGCTGCTGCCGGTCGGTACCCAGCCAGAACCGGTGGGACGGCGGCAGCGGGAACGGGCTGCTGGTGTCGGCCTGCCAGCTGGCCGAGTGCGGCGCGACCGACGGGCCGAAGATGGCGACCAGGATGAAGAAGATGATGATCGATCCGCCGACGATCACCTTCGGCGAGCGGGGCAGCCGCAAATTCCTGCGGCGCTTGACTACCGGGACGGCACCGGTCGGTGTGGCTGCGATATCGGTGGTCATCGGCTCAGGCCTCCCGGCGGGCGCGTGGGTCGAGGGCTACGTACACGATGTCCGCCAGGAAGTTGGCCGCCAGTACGGCGAAGGTGACGAACAGCAGGATGCCCTGCATCAGCGGGTAGTCGGTGTCCAGCGCCGCGTTGTTGATGGCGAGGCCGACGCCCGGGTAGTTGAAGACGATCTCAGTGACGATCGAGCCGGTGACCACCAGGCTGATCGAGAGCGTGAAGTTGGAGATGCTCGGCAGGATCGCGTTGCGGGCGGCGACCGCGATCACCCGCCAGCGGGGCAGCCCCTTGGCCGCGGCGACCAGTACGTAGTCCTCGTCCATCGTGGTCATCATCATGTTGCGCATGCCGAGTACCCAGCCGGCCAGCGAGGCCAGCACGATGGTGGCCACCGGCAGCACGCTGTGGTGTACGACGCTGGAGATGAACGGCCCGTTCCAGCCGGGTACCAGCGTCGAGTTGCGACCGATGTCGTACCCGCCGCCGATGGGGAACCACTGCCACGCGTACCCGGCCGTCATCAACAGCAGGAAGGCCAGGATGTAGTACGGGATCGCCTGGAAGAACACGAATCCGGGCAGCAGCGAGTCGAGCAGTCCGTTGCGTCGCCAGCCCGCCACGATGCCCAGGAAGGTACCCAGCAGGAAGGCGATGATCGTCGCGGAGCCGACCAGCCCCAGCGTCCACGGCAGGTCGGTACCGATGATCGTGGAGACCGGTACCGACTTGCTGGTGGAGATGCCGAGGTCGCCGTGGAGCAGCCGACCGATGTAGGTCAGGTACTCCGACAGCAGGCTCTTGTGCTTGTCCAGGCCGTACTGCGCCTCCAGCGCGGCCAACTCCTCCGGCGTGATCTGCGCGCCGCGCATCGTCGACAGCAGTGACTGCAGCGCGTTGCCGGGCAGCATCCGGGGCAGGAAGAAGTTCAGGGTCACCGCCGCCCAGGCGGCCAGCAGGTAGAAAGCTAACCTGCGCAACAGTGTTCTCATGGTGGCCTCCTCAGGAGATCTGACGCCGCGCGGGCGACGTATCGGTCGGGCAGCCACAGCTGGTCCGGTAAACCACGTGTACGGGCAGCAGCAGTTGCCGGTCGGCAGGCCGCTCGCCGTTGATCATCGAATAGAGCACGTCGAACGCTGTCGCTCCCAGTTCCTGCATCGGTTGCCGCACAGTGGTCAGCTGTGGTTGGACTCGTCGGGCCACGGGGGTGTCGTCGTAGCCGGTGACCGCCACGTCGCCGGGGACGGCCACGCCCTGCTCGCGCAGTGCGTAGATCACGCCGAGCGCCGTCTGGTCGTTGGCGCAGGCGATGGCGCGGGGCAGCCGCTCGCCCCGGGCCAGCAGGGTACGGATGACGCGTACCCCACCGGCGGCGGTGTAGTCGCCGGTCCACTCCGGACCGGTACGCGCGATGGCGCCGTACCCGGCGGCGGTGTCCCGGAACGCCTCGGCCCGGGCCAGGTTGTCCGGGCTGTCGTCGTAGCCGGAGAGGTAGGCCACCTCGGCGTACCCGTGGCTGTCCACCAGGTGCCCGATCAGCTCGCGCATCCCGGCGACGTTGTCGCCCGCGATGTTCACGCTCGCCCGCGTCGGCGTACCGGAGAGGGTGACCACCGGCCAGCGCTTGGCCAGCCGCAGCACATCCCCGGAGGTGAGTACCCGGTCGTGCAGGATCATCCCGTCGCTCTTGCCGGCCAGCTTCGCGATCCGCGGCCACGGCGACTCGTCGTGTACGTCAACCGAGCTCATCAGCAGGTCGAAGCCGTGGTGCTGGGCGGTCGCCTCCATCCCCCGGTTGATCACGTCGGGGAAGCTGAGGTTGTCCGCCTCGTCCTCGAAGACAGGCTCGTCGGCGGTCTCCGGGCTGGCCCGGCGGAAGACCACCGCGACCACCTCCTTCAACCGGCTGGACAGCGCGCGGGCCGCGCCGTCCGGGACGAAGCCGAGTTCGGCGACCGCCTGCATCACCCGGGTCCGGGTCTCCGGGCGGGGGCCGGCGTGGCCGTTGAGCACGCGGGACACCGAGGCGATCGACACTCCCGCGTTGCGGGCCACGTCGTAGATGGTCAGCGGTGCCAACCCGGTCGGGTCGCTCGCCGACGCCGCGCCCGTTGGCGCAGCGGCCGTCGACGCGGGGGCCGAGGGGCCGGGTGCGGCGTCGTTGGTAGCCATCTGTCGCCTCCTTTCGCGGTGTCGTGCGCGGTCAGCGCGGTGTCCTGCCCGGTGTCGTACGCGGTGTTGTCGCGTACTGCGGTCGCTGCCTGGTGCTGGCTGGTACGTGGTCGTGGGTCCGCCCGCACCGTCGCCCACGGAATGGCGAGGGCGAAGGAATAAAACTCATGAAATGGCGGTGAATCACCCGTGCAAACGCCGCCGTAAGCGCTTACTTCGCTGAGGCGCGGCGAACATACCGCCGCCGGGAGCGCTCCCACAAGCCTGTGTTCACCGGCGACCGATCATTGTTACCGCGCCGTTACGACTGGTCGCCCAGACCCGTTCGTTTCGACACCATGTCGAACGGTTGGTGCCGTACTCAGGGTTACTTCAAAGCCCGGGTTCGCTTGCAAGTTGCGCGCCCGGACCTGCGGAAACACCGATCTGGCCGGGTCGGGCAGACCGGCGCCGCGCCGCCCGGAACACAGGCGCCGCAAGGCCAGGCAGCCTGGTGCTACGCCACCGGCAACCGGCGCCCGGCCGACATCCACGGAAACTTCCCCGGTCGTGGAAGTTTCACAGGCCGCCGAGCGGCGACCGCTCCCCGTCCGCCGCCCGGCCGGCGCACCATCGGTCACCACCACAATCGGCGGTCCCCGTGATCACGAAGAGTTTTGGGTGCGCCGGGCCCCAAAAGTCTTCACGATGAGGGGAATCCCTCGCGGACAATCTCGCGCTCCGGCGCGCCACCGCTGTTATTGCCGTCAATCTCCTCGACAGTCGCCGCATTCTTCGAATGGTCAGTCCGCTGACCGATAATCGGCGCGTCCGCAGTTCCCGGATGGAGATAGCGGCCACCCCGCAAAAGCGAGGCCACGGCCGCGAGTACCGATAGCCCGGCGGCGACGCTGAATACCACCACCAGGCCGTGGTGGAAGGGTCCGGACAGCAACTGCGGGAAGAACTGCCGCCCGGTGAGCACCTGCTGGTTCGCCGCAGGCAGGGCGGCGAGCGCACCGCTGGGCGCCAGCAGGTGCTGTACCGGGTTCTCGCCGAGGAACGCCGCGAACAGCGACGAGACCGGCGGCAGCGTGCCGATGCCCAGCGCGACATCGTGCGGTACCCCCTGCTGCTGCAAGCCCGCGGTCAATGTCTTCGGCAGGCTGGCGGACAGGCCGGCGATCATCAGCGAGAAGAACACGCCGATCGACAATGAGGTACCGGAGTTCTGGAAGGTGGAGCGCATTCCGGACGCCGCGCCACGCATGCCGGCCGGTACGCTGCTCATGATCGCGGCATTGTTGGGGGCACCGAACATTCCCACGCCGACACCGTTCGCCGCGACGAGAAGCGCGAAGGCCCAGTACGGAAAGTCGATGGGCAGCAGCATCAGCCCGACGAAGCTGCCCGCGAAGACCAGCATTCCGGCGGTGGTGAAGCCGCGCGCGCCCAGCCGGTCCGACAGGTACCCGGACAGCGGGCCGGCGACCAGGAAGCCGGCGGTCAACGGCAGCATGAAGATGCCGGCCCACAGCGGCGTACCGCTGTAGTCGTACCCGTGCAGGGGCAGCCAGATGCCCTGCAGCCAAATGATGAGCATGAATTGCAGCCCGCCCCGGGCAATCGACGCCGCGAGGCTGGCGGCATTGCCGGCCGCGAATGCCCGGATGCGGAACAGGCCGAGCTGGAACATCGGCTCGGCGACCCGCTGCTCGATCACCACGAAGGCGACCAGCAGGAGTACGCCGCCGCCCAGCAGCCCGACCACTGCCGGGTTGGCCCAGCCCATCGCGTGCTGCCGGTAGGGGTGGATGCCGGAGGTGATGCCGATCAGGATCGCGCCCAGCCCGGCGGCGAACGTGACGTTGCCCCACCAGTCGACCCGGCCGCCCTGCCGCTCGCCCGGGCGCTCGCGGAGTTTGTGGTAGGCCCAGACGGTACCGAAGAGACCGACCGGGACGTTGACCCAGAACACCGCCCGCCAGTCCAGGGTGGCCAGTAGACCGCCGGCGACAAGGCCGATGAACTGTCCGGCGAGGGCGGCGATCTGGTTGATTCCCAAGGCAAGCCCGCGCTGCCCGGCGGGGAACGCGTCGGTGAGGATGGCCGCCGAGTTGGCGGTGAGCATGGAGCCGCCGAGCGCCTGGAACAGCCGCCAGCCGATCAGCCACAGCGCGCCGCGGGCGCCGATGAACGGGTCGACCGACAGCAGTACGGAGGCGAGCGTGAAGACGACGAAGCCGGAGTTGTAGATGCGTACCCGGCCGAACATGTCGCCGAGCCGGCCGAGGGTGACCACCAGTACCGCCTGGACGAGCAGGTACCCCATGATCATCCAGAGCAGGTAGTTGACGTTGCCGGGGGCCAGCGGATCGAGGTGGATACCGCGGAAGATGGCGGGCAGCGAGATGATGACGATCGAGCCGTCCAATGCCGACATGAACACGGCGAGTGTCGTATTCGACAGCGCCACCCATTTGTACCGGTCGCGGGTTCCCACCATCTAGTTAACGTAAACTAATAAGTCTGGGCTTAGCAAATACCGGCTGTCGAAAACGACCTGCGCACCGGGGAACCTAACCGGGCAGCGGACCCGATACATAGACGACGGGGGCGCGGGAAGGGATCCGATGAGCGGGGCTCACGATGATGAGTACGCAGGGTACGTTTCCGCGCGCTTTGGGCGGCTGCACCGGACCGCCCACCTGATGTGCGGAGACGCGCACCGGGCGGACGATCTGGTGCAGGCCACCCTGCTCTCGCTGTACGTGCACTGGAAACGGGCCGCCACGGTGGAGAACCTGGACGGCTACGTACACCGGATCATGGTGCGCCGCTTCCTCGACGAGAAGCGGCTGAGCTGGTCGCGGGTGTTCCTGCGAGCGCAACTGCCGGAGCAGCCGGCCGGTGGCACCTACGGCGGCGCCCGCGACAACCCCGAAGAGCGCGACCGGATGCTGCGGGTACTGCGCGCACTCCCCCGCGACCAGCGGGCCGCCGTCGTACTGCGCTACTACGCCGACCTGTCCGTCGAGGACACCGCCCAGGCACTGGGCTGCTCCATCGGGACCGTGAAGAGCCGCTGCTCCCGTGCGCTGGCCGCGCTGCGTACCGCCCTGGTCGCCGAGAACCTCGCCGACGCATACATGACCGCTAAGGAGAAGTAATGCAGCCCGACGAGGACGAAGGTAGCCTGCGCACCTTCCTTGCCGACCTTCCACTGCCGCCGGCACACCTGGACCTGCCGCAGCTGATCGAGCACGGACAGCGGCGGGTACGCCGGCGCCGGGTCGGCCAGCTGGGCCTCACCCTGCTGGTGGCGGCGGCCGTCGCGGGGACGGCTGCAGCGCCGCAACTCCTGCGCCACAGCGCGAGCGCCAACCTGCCCGGCGGTACGGCCGCGGCCAGCCCGACCACCGCGCCGGTATCCGCGCAGCCCAGTCCGTCGGCCGGCGCATCGACAGATCCGCTCGCCGGTCCGGTGCTGCGGACCTGCCCGGCCAGCAAGCTGCCGATCCCGGCCGGGCTCAGCGATGTCGAGGTCACCGTCGTGGACCCGACCGGCCGGTACATCGGTGCCGATGCCTGGAAAGGGCAGAACTCGGTACCGGTCCTGTGGACCGACGGAGTGCCGCAGGTGCTGCCCGTCCACCGCACGTCCGTAGAGGTCGACTCGATCAACGCCAGCGGGGTCGTCGTGGGGCTGGCCAGCGGAGCGGACAACGAGGACGACGTGTACCGCTACCAGAACGGCAGGGTCACGTTCCTCAAGCCGCCGCCCGGCCAGTGGCACCTCTACCCCGTACCGAAGATCAACGCGGCCGGCGACATCGTGATCAACGCGGAGCCACGGCACCAGGCCGGCGGCGCGAACAGCTTCGCCTTCTACTGGCCGGCCGGCTCCGACACGGCGGTGAAGCTGCCACTGCCGGCCGGCGCCAACGTCTCCGACGTCAACGACGAGAAGCTCGTGGCGGGCGGCATCTACATCGACGGCGCGGGTACCGGCGGGGGGTACGCCTGGGACCTGGCCGGGCACGGCACCCAACTCGCCGCGCCGGCCGGTACGAGCGTGCTCGGGTATGCCATCGCCGGCGACTGGGTGGCCGGTGGCGTCTGGCCGCTGGCCAAGAACAACAGAGTGAACGACGGCGGCATCTGGAACCTGCGTACCGGCCAGGTCGTGCGGCTGCCCAACCACGTGCTGACCTTCGTGAACGCCAACGGCTGGGTACCGGTGACCGACAAGGTATGGACTCCGGACGGCGTACTGCGGCTGGCTGTACCGGACCCGGGCCAGACCGTCACCGCCGTGGCCGCGTCGACGACTGGTCTGGTGGTTGGGGGCCAGCGGAAACTCACCGCCGACGGCCAGACCGAGATCCCGAACACCCCGGTCACCTGGCACTGCTGAGCCTTCCCGAGGGTGCCCGACACGCAGATCCGGGCCCGGCGATTGAGGCCGGGCCCGGACCGCATCCTGTGCGACTACTCGCGGGCCAGCGCGGCGAACGCCTCCCGCTCCAGGTCGACGTACCGGTCGTCGCCGACGCTGATCTCGACCTGCGCGATGGTGCCGCCGTGGAACTGCGACGGCGTCGGGTAGTCGGCGCTTACCGCGTCACTGGAGTCACGCCCGACGCAGAGCCCGTCGCCGCAGAGATTGAACGAACCGACCTGGGTACGCATCGGCCCCTGCGCCACGACCTCGTCGTTGACCCACAGCTTCGTGGCCCCGAGCGTCTCGTGGTGTTCGCCGGTCTTCTCCTTCGTGAACTCCACCCCGATGACGTACCGGCCGGGCGTGATCGGCTTGGAGATGAACTGCTGCTCGGGTTTGAGGCCGAGGAAGTTGTACACGTAGTGCACTTTGCGGTCCTTGATGAAGATCGCCTGACCGCCGAAGCGCGAACCCTGCGCGAAGATCACCCCGGCCGCGTCCGGGTCGGTGATCTCCAGACTGGCCAGGATCCGGAACGACCGGCCGCGGGTGTTCGCCGCCACCTGCTCGGGTACCTCGGCGGAGTCGGGGTAGTAGACATAGGTGTCGGTGGGCGGGATCGGTGACGGACGCGGCTCGGCGAGGATCTCGAACGGCAGCCGGTCGTCCAGTGGCAGCACGTCGTACTTGCCGGCCTCCTCGAACCACAGGTCGATCAGCTCGCGCAGCTTCGCCGGCTGCTCCTTGGCCAGGTTGTGCGCCTCGGCCCGGTCCTCGTCGACGTGGTACAGCTCCCACTCGTCCTGGTCGAAGTGGCCGATCCCCGAGGTGGGGCCGTGTACGGTCACCGCCTTCCAGCCCTGGTGCCAGATGCCCCGGGTACCGAGCATCGCGTAGTACTGGCGGTCCTTGGTGGTCGGCGCGTCCGGCTGGTCGAAGGTGTACCGCATCGACACGCCCGGCAGGGGTACCTGGTCGACGCCGTTGACCTGGGCCGGCATCTCAACCCCGCAGCAGTCCAGGATGGTCGGCACGATGTCGGTGGCGTGGTGGTACTGGTGGCGTACCTCGCCCTTGGCCTTGATCCCCCTGGGCCACGAGATGATCAGCGGATCAGCGGTACCACCGGCGTAGGAGTACCGCTTGAACATCTTGAACGGGGTGGAGAAGGCCACCGCCCAGCCCGTCGGGTAGTGGTTGTACGTGTCCGGCGTCCCGAGCTTGTCCAGCGCCGCCAGGTTCTCCTCGATCGAGTCGGGCCAGCCGTTGAAGTACTTGTTCTCGTTCACCGATCCGTTCGGGCTGCCCTCGCCGGAGGCCCCGTTGTCGGCGCAGTAGAGCACGACGGTGTTCTCCAGCTGGTCGGTCTCGGCGAGGAAGTCGATGATCCGGCCGATCTGGTGGTCGGTGTACTCGGAGAAGCCGGCGAACACCTCGGCCATTCGGGAGAACAGCCGCTTCTCGTCGGCCGACAGCGTCTCCCACGGTCGCATGTCGTCATTGGGGTCGTGGGTACCGGGCGGCATCGGGTTGATCCCGGTCAGCTCGGTACCCGCCGGGGTGATCCCCATGGCGATCTGCTTCTCGTGCACCCACTCCCGGTACGCCTCGTACCCGGCGTCGAACTTGCCCTTGTACTTGTCCGCCCACTCGGTGGCCACGTGGTGCGGTGCGTGGTTGGCGCCCGGGTTGAACCACATCAGCCAGGGTCGGGTCGGCGCGCTCTGCCGCGAGTCGCGCAGCATCTGCAGCGCCTGGTCGGCGAGGTCCTTGGAGAGGTGGTACCCGTCCTCCGGCCCGTACGGCTGGTCGACGAAGTGGTTGTCGTTGACCAGCGTGGGGTACCACTGGTTGGATTCGCCGCCGAGGAAGCCGTAGAACCGGTCCCAGCCCTTCATCAACGGCCAGTTGCGTTTGGTGGCGCCGGGGTTTGCCTCGTCGACCGGTACGTTGTGGTTCTTGCCGACCCAGTAGGTGTTCCAGCCGCGCTGGCGCAGTACCTCGGCCATGGTCGCGCACTCGTCGGGGATGTGCGCGTTGGAGCCGGGGAAGCCGATCGCCCCCTCGGTGATGCAGGCCATCCCGTTCTGGTGGTGGTTGCGGCCGGTGAGGAAGATCGACCGCGTCGGCGAGCACAGCGCCGTGGTGTGCCACTGGCTGTAGCGCACGCCGCTGTCGGCCAGCCGCTGGGCCGTCGGCATGTTGATCGCGCCGCCGAACGGCGACCAGGCGGCCAGGCCGGTGTCGTCGTACAGCACGATCAGGACGTTGGGGGCGCCGTCCGGGGCGGTCGCGCCGACGTATGGTTCCCAGTCCGCGATGGACTCCCGCACGTCCACGTTGATGATCCCGTTGAACTCTTTCGCCATGCTCTGAGGCTAGGCGGGCAAATGCGATTCAGACTCTCATTTGCTACAAAGCGCCCCGACATCGGTTACGCGGTGGCCGTCGGCACCTTGCGGACGAACAGGGTCACCGCCACATCCCCATAGCGGGAAGACCAGACCTGCTGGTACCCCCGGGAAAGGATCTGTTCCTTGACCTGCTCGGCCGGGGTGTGCCGCTGCCGGATCGCGGCCGACAGCGTCGAGCCGACCAGGAAGATCCGCTCGTGCGGGTCGATGCGCCCAGCCAGCTGCGCCGGCGCGCACTCCTGACCGCCGATGACGTCGTCGTGCGCCCAGCGTAGCGGCGACCGGACGGCGACGTCCGTCGCGAGCGCCGGGGTCGGGTCGTGCCCGTCGGGGCGCAGGTACTCGTCGTAGCCGACCCGGAAGGAGGCCGGCAGGAAGATCAGCCCGTCCCCGGCGTGCGCCGAGTCGGTGACGGTATCCGCGGCGGCCCGGAAATTCTCGTACTTGTACGGCTGGCTCTGCTGCACCACGGTTACGCCCACGCCGATCAGCACAGTGACCGCTCCGGCCAGCAGCGCGCGCCGCCCGTCGAGGCGGGCGGTGGCCGCCGCGACCATGATCACCACGCCGGGTACCGCCACCAGCGCGTACCGGGGCACCAGCGCCGGCTGCGCGAAACTGAGGGCCAGCAACGCAGCCGGCGGCAGCAGCGCCCAGCCGAGCAGCAGAAACCTCGGGGGTACCGGTCCCGGCTCCCGGCCCGCCGGGTTGTCCCGCCGGTGCCCTGCTCTGGGAAACCAGCGGGACCAGGCGAGCAGTGCGGCCAGGGCTACCGCGAGGAGCAGGGTCGGCGCGCCCGCCACCCGGATCAGGAAACTCGCCGTGCCGGCCAGGTCGGGGCGGGGTACCCAGCCGATCTCGCCGGACTGGTGCAGCGTCAGCCAGAGCAGCGGCGCCGCGACGACCGCGACAGCGGCGCCGACCGTGGCGAACCGCCACCGGGCGGTACCGCGCCAGCCGACGACCAGGGCGTGGGCGGCGAGTACGAACACGGCGAACAGGTGCACGTAGACAACCAGTACGCAGCTGCCGCCGTAGAGCGCCAGCCGCCAGCCGGTCGGCCGGGCCAGTGCCCGGCCCAGGGCGAGCGTGCACACCAGGACGCACAGGGTCACCAGGGTGTACGGCCGGGCGTCGTGCGCGTAGAAGACGAAGAGCGGGTGTACCGCCAGCAGCAGCCCCGCGAGCAGCCCGACCCGGGGGCCGAACCAGCGCGTCGCCAGCAGCGCGGCCAGCGCCACGGCGCCGATCCCGGCCAGTGCGGAGGGCAGCCGCAGCCACCCCTCGGTGGGGCGTACATCCAGCCCGGTCAGGGCCAGCATCCAGCCGTGCATCGCCAGGTAGTAGGTGGCCAGCGGGGCGTCGGTGTGGCTGACCAGCCGCCACAGCGCGGGAAGGGATCGGGCGGCGGCGTTCGCGGTGACCGCCTCGTCCCAGGAGAGTGGCTGGTAGCCGAGCCCGGCCAGGCAGCTCACCGCCGCCGCGGCGGTGGACCAGCCGACCGCGGCGCGGGTACCCGGCCCGGGCAGTGCCGTCATCTGTTCCCGGTCACAGCGTGAGGATGGCGAGGCTGGCCAGGCCGGCGACCGCGCAGTAGATGGCGAACGGCGTGAGCGTACGGGTGTGGAAGTACCGGGTGAGGAACCGGACGGACAGGTACGCACAGCCGAACGAGGCGAGGCTGCCGGCGAGTACCTGCCCATGGATGCCCGCCCCGAGCGGCCCGAACAGGTCGGGGACCTTCAGTACGCCGGCCGCCAGGATCACCGGGGTGGCGAGCAGGAACGAGAAGCGGGCACTGTCCTCGTGCGAGAGTCCGCGCCACAGGCCGGCCGCCATGGTGACTCCGGACCGGCTGATTCCGGGCAGCAGAGCCAGAATCTGCGCGGCGGCGATCAGCGTGGTCTCCCGGTACGAGCGGCGCGCGATCCGTTCGTCGGCATCCTCGTCGGCCCGGGCATCCCACGGCGCCCGAGTCTCCACGGTCTGCCCCAGTCTCCACGGTCTGCCCAGTCTCCCCCGCCGGCGGATCGAGGTCGATGTCGGGTGCCGTAGCGGGTGCGGTGGCGGCGGCTGGGGTAGCCGCGGCGAAGGCCGACCGGTACGCCCCGCCGCCGACCGGGGTGGGCGCGGCGATCGACTGGTCGGCGCGGCGCCGCAGGCGCTCGGCGCCGTAGAGGATCGCGCCATTGATGGTCAGGAAGATGGCGGCGGGTACCGGCCGGCCGAGCACCGTGCGGAAGGTGTGTTCGAGGAGGAGTCCGGTTATCCCCACCGGGATGCTGCCCAGGATGATCATCCAGGCCAGGCGCTCGTTGGGTGTCTCGATCCGCCGGTGGCGCAGCGAGGTACCGAAGCCGCGCACGATGCGTACCCAGTCGCGCCAGAAGAACAGCAGCAGCGCCAGCGCGGTGGCCACGTGCAGCCCGACGATAAAGGCCAGGTAGGGCGACTCGGGGGTGGAGACGTTGAGGTCACGCGCCCAGGAGCCGCCGATCAGCGCCGGGATCAGCACGCTGTGCCCGAGGCTGGAGACCGGGAAGAGTTCGGTGATGCCCTGCAGCGCGCCGATGACGATCGCCTCGGGGTAGCTCAGGTGCGAGCTCATTCTGTGTCTCCTGCCTTGTGGCCGGGAGCTGCCTGCTGACCGGCAGCGGCTTTGGCGCGGCGGCGGCCACGGAGGATCTCGACCAGCAGGGGTAGCGCCGAGACGACGACGATCAGCGCCACGACCGGCAGCAGGTACTTGTCGATGTTGGCGGCGCCGATCGTGTCGCGTAGCTTGCGGGCGAGCAGGTACCCGGCGAGCAGTACCCCGTCGCACCACAGCACTCCACCGACGGCGTTCCACAGCAGGAACCGCCGCCCCGGCATGCGCAGCATCCCGGCGACCGGGTTGAGGAAGGTGCGTACCACCGGGATGAACCGGGCCAGCAGTACCGCCTTCGCCGGCCCGTACCGCCCGAAGTACTCCTCCGCGCGCTCCACGTACTCGGTCTTGAACAGTCGGGAGTCCGGCCTGCTGAACAGCTTCCGGCCGTACCGGGCGCCGAGCAGGTGGCCGACCTGGGCGCCGGCGATGGCGCACAGCGGGGCGGCGACCAGCAGCGCGGGCAGCGACAGCTGGACGCCGACGATGTCCAGTGCCACCGGCGAGGCGGCGATGCCGGCCAGGAACAGCAGCGAGTCACCGGGCAGGAAGAACCCGATGAGCAGGCCGGTCTCGGCGAACAGTACGGCGCACACGCCGATCAGCCCGAACGACCGCAGCAGCCCCCGAGGGTCCAGCGGGTTCGCGGATAGGCCCTCGGCAACGGCTCGGATCACCAGGTGACTCCCACTCCACAGCTCCGTCGGTTGACCACCTCAGGGCAGGATGTACTACAACTCTCGTAGTAGTTAATCACGGACTACTACGGGACTGGTAGTAGGGGTACTCCGAATGGGGTTTCGGATCGACCGGCGGGGGGAAACCAGAGGCATGACCGCTGCGAACACTGCCCGGCGCGGAGCCCGCAAGACCGCCAACAGCGACGTCCTGGTCGGGCTGACCAGGCTCGGCTTCATCGGGTACGGCCTGCTGCACCTGGCCATCGCCTGGCTCGCCGTACAGATCGCACTCCACGACGGCGCGAGCGAGGGTGACCAGTCCGGGGCGCTCCACACGCTCGCCGCCCAGCCGTTCGGCAAGGTGCTGCTGGTCCTGATCGTGGTGGGGCTGTGCGCGATGGCGGTGTGGCAGCTACTGCTCGCCCTGATCGGCCACCGGGAAAAGCACGGCACCGCCCGTACCCTCGAGCGCCTTGCCTCGGCCGCACGCACCGTGGTCTACGGCGCGCTCGCCTACACCGCCGGCCGGATCCTCGCCGGCTCCCCCACCTCCAGCGCCAACCAGCAGCAGAACGCCACCGCGGGGCTGATGGCCAAGCCGGCCGGGCAGTGGCTCGCCGCGCTCGCCGGCCTGATCGTCCTCGCCGTCGGTTTGGGACTGATCTACTACGGCGCCAAGCACAAGTTCCTGGAGAAGCTGCACACCAGCCGGATGTCCGGCAACACCCGCACGGTGATCACCCGACTGGGCCAGTTCGGCTACGTCGCCAAGGGCGTCGCCTTCGCCATCGTCGGCGTACTGCTCGTCGACGCCGCTGTCACCCACAACCCGGCCAAGTCCCGCGGCCTGGACGCCGCCCTGCGCGCTCTCGTCCAACAGCCCTTCGGTGTGTTCCTGCTGATCGCGGTCGGCGTCGGCTTCGCCGCGTTCGGCGTGTACTGCTTCTTCCAGTCCCGCTACCGCCGAATCGGCTCCTGACTCGGGATCGACGGGCGCGACTCCCGGCGGCTCGCCGATCCGCACGGGTCCTGGCCTGGGACTTGTTCAAGATCGAAAGAGCTGGCACCATCGTGGACCAGCACTCCACGGGGACACCACGATGCGTCCAACCATTCCGCGCCGCCGGCTACTGGCCGCCGGCTCCGCTCGCCATGGTCGCCACTCTGAGCTGCCGGCTGCACGGCTACCGGCTCGGCGCCCGGCCCGCCGCCCGGCCACGCCCGCCAGCGGCCGCCCCCCTGCACCGGCGACCACCGCCCCGGTCAGGCAGCCGCCGCTCGTGGGCCAGTGCTATGACGCGGTGGCGGGATCACGACTCTCTCACTTTCGACGAATCTGGATTCACCGGGGTCACGCCCATCGGCTTGTCGCCCGTACCGTGCAACGCTTTCCCCACGACTTCGAGGCCGTATCCGTGGGAGCTTCAAAACCCCGGCACCGGCCGGCCCCGCGCCCGACCCGCGTAACGCTGAGCCCGACTTTGCTCAGTTGTGAGAAGCCGGTCAGCGACTACCTGGGCGGCGAATGGCATGCCGCGAATGTCGGCCTGCGGCTGGTGGTACCCGCCCGTTGGAGTGGGCCCGCGGCGCGCGCTGGTACGCGTGCGGCGTCACCATAGCGTTCGGTCGTCGGGTTCGGATCGCTGACCGGCAGTGCTCGGGACGGGCTGGGAGGCGACCAGCCGCTCAGCTGGGGTGTCTGACGGCGAGCCGCCATCGCCGAGTCGCCAGACATCCAACTGGTCGGCTGCGACCGGCCGCACTACGAGGAGTATGTCGGTACCTTCCGGGCGCCGGCCGGCGACTGGCCTGGCGAAAAGGGCCTGGACGAGTTCGGCGGCGACCGCTGTTGGGAGTGCTCGCCCAGTACCTCGGCTACGCAGACTCCGCCGGTGGTACCAACACGCACCTCACCATCACGTACTACTGGCCCGGCAAGAAGATGTGGGACTACGGCCTGCGTGATTTCCGCTGCTTCGCCGAGTCGTGGCCGGTAGGGCAGACGCTGGTCGGCAGCGTCTGGGGGCTCAAGAACAAGAACCCCCAGCACTGAGGTGCCGGGGTACGGGTGCTCAGTTCGGCGCGCTTCCGTGGCCGCCCGATCTGGGCGGCCACGGAACCGGGCGACTAGTTCAGTAGGGCGTAGTTGGCCAGTGCCGTCGGCTCCAGCACCCCGCCCCAGTACTCGCCGTTGGTACCGATCAGCTCGACCGTATGGGGGCGCTGAGCGACCGCGAGATGTGCTCGAAGTCGCTCTGCCGGAACACCGCCTGGAAGAAGGCGTATTCGCTGCCCGCTTGGGGACCTTCCATGATCTGCCGACCGTCACCGAGCACGATCAGGGTGTTGCTGAGCAACGACCGACACCCGCTGGCCGACTGTCCCGGCCCGGGTCCAGGCTGACGC
The DNA here is from genome assembly GCA_963850915.1 of uncultured Actinomycetota bacterium. GTDB lineage: Bacteria > Actinomycetota > Actinomycetes > Mycobacteriales > Micromonosporaceae > CAVTWH01. The sequence goes on along the minus strand of CAWKND010000006.1, from coordinate 256,868 downwards.
TCACCATACCGTCGTCGGCGCCGATCCCGGAAAGGCTCTGCAGCCCGCTGACCTTCCAGCCCTCCTGGAGGAATCGCGCCCTTGGCCGTATCTTGCCGCTGCCCGGTACCGTCCGGCCTGGCCACCATCACGGAACCGTCGGACGCCAGGAACGCCGAAGCCCGAGCCGTCCACGGCCCAGACCGCGTGCCGGGCGCCGGAAGGCTCTGCGGCAGCGCGGTGAAGGCACCCGTGCCGACGTTGATAGTACCGATCCGCTTCGTGGACAGGTCACTGATCAGCAGCCGGCTGGAGTCCGCTGACCATACCGGCTCCAGCAGTTGGCCATCGACTGACCTACGCAGTACCCGATCGGTCCGCCCGTCGCCGGTCAGCGCCGCCACGTGCAGTTCGCCGGCGGCGTTCACCCAGCTGACCCAGTGGCCGTTCGGTGAGACGTTGATGTTCATCCACGCCTCGACGGGCAGTACCAGCAGACGCCCGGACGTCCGACTTACCCGGCGTCCACGACACCAGTTGCAGCGCCCGTGCCCACCGCGCCGGCCTGCAGGTAGAACAGCGGACCAGTCTGCGGTAGCGGACCGATGTTCACCATCGCCCTAGTTCGGCGACGGCGGCACCTGCACAGGTACCCCGCCGCCCGAGCACTGCAGCATCCCGGTTCCGGTTGGTACCGCCCCGACGATCATCCCCGGTACCCCCGACCCCACCCGGTGTCGGTCGACGGCTGTGACCGCGACCGGCGTCGCGGCGACCGCCACCGCCACCGCGATGGCAATCCCCGTCGACCGGACCCGACGGCGGTGCCGGGCGCCGGCGTACACGGCGGCGGACGCCGGCAGGATGTCCGGGGAGACCTCGGACTGGTACCGGTCGAAGACTCCCACCAGCGGGTCGTCGGGCGAAAACTCAGACATGGCGGGCTCCTGTCAGGCGTCGTGGTCGGCGAGGTGGATGGCGAGCGCGGCGCGGCCCCGATGCAGAAGCGACCGCACGGTACCTTCGGGGCTGCCCTCCTGCGCGGCGATGTCCGCAACGGACATGTCAGCCAGGTAGAACAGGATGATGGCGCGGCGCTGGTTGGCCGGCAGCCTCGCCAGAGCAGTGTCCAGCGCCACCCGGTCCGGGCTCGGCGGCGGCATGCTCTGCTCCCGCCCGGCAAGCAGATGCCGGCGGGCGATCCGGTTGCGCTGCCATCGACTCGCGGCCAGGTTCCAGGCGACCCGGCGTACCCAGGCGACCGGGTCGTCATACCGGGCAACCTTCCGCCAGCGAAGTAACGCGCGGCAGAAGGCCTCCTGGGCGAGATCCTGGGCCTGGGCCAGGTCGCCGGTGTACGCGAGCAGACCAACCACCAGTCGTTGGAAGTTGGCTCCGTAGAAGGCTTCGAAGTCCTCGTTCACGGTTCCTGCTCCCCCGCGCGTAGTGGCCGGCACGCCCGCTGGGGCACGGACCGGCGGGTCGGCACGGAGCGGCGGATCGGCACCATCGCGTACCGGCGGCGTGAAGGGCATTGTGGTCACGTCAGCCTTCCCCTGCGGCGATCTGTTGTTCCAGCGGCTTGGTCGCTGCATCAGACACCCGCGACGGCTGCTGTCCGCTGCACTCCGCTGCCGAAATCTTCCGCGCCCATCGTCGAGCGGTACCGTCACGCGCTCTACCCCGGGACAGTTCAGCGAGATCGCGGCACTGCCTGCTGTCGACGCCGCTGCGCCGTCGGCGAGGTATCGAAATCGAATGGCGCGAAGGGAACGCGGGCGCTAGCGTGCGCGCGTGACTCCTGAGCCGGGCAAGACCGTGTTCGCCCCGCCCGTACCACTCGATGCCGAGCTTCAGGTCGCCTACGACGGCTACCTGGCAGAGGATCCGGTGATAGAGCCGATGACCCGCGAAGTGCTGTCGCGGATCCGGACGGAGGTCGACGCCGCGGTCGCGGGGATTGAGGATCTCAGTCACGGCGGGCGCTTCATCGTCTCGCAGGCCTCGGTGCCCGGCCGGGACGGCGATCCCGAGGTCCCGCTGCTGATCTGTACGCCCGCTGGCGCACCCGCAGCGCGGCCGGTGCTCTACTTCATGCACGGCGGCGGCTTCTTCTGCAACGATCACCGCATCGGGCTCGATCAGGTGCTCGAGACGGCCGAGCGGTTCGGGGCCACGCTGATCTCGCTCGGCTACCGGCTGGCGCCCGAGCACCCCTACCCCGCCCAGATCAACGACGCCCACGCCGGTCTGCTGTGGGTCGCCGAGCACGCGGACCAACTCGGTATCGATCCGGAGCGCATCGTCGTCGCGGGCTACAGTGCCGGCGGCGGCCTGAGCGCCGCGCTCGCCCTGACCGTGCGCGACAAGGGCGGTCCCCGCCTGCTCGGCCAGCTGCTGATGGCCCCTATGCTCGACGACCGCAACGACAGCGCCTCGGCAATGCAGATGGATGCGGTCGAATTCTGGAATCGCAGCTACAACCTGTTCGGCTGGGGCGCGCTGCTCGGCGACGTTCACGGCGGAGCGGAGGTGCCGCAGTACGCTGCGCCCGCCCGCGCCACCGACCTGACACGCCTGCCGCCCGCGTTCCTCGATGTCGGCTCCGCCGAGTGCCTACGTGACGAAATCGTCGCCTACGCCGGCCGGATCTGGCAGGCCGGCGGCGAGGCCGAGCTGCACGTGTGGCCCGGCGGATTCCACGCCTTCGACCGGGAAGTCCCCGAGGCGCGGATCAGTGAGGCCGCCGTCGCGGCGCGGCGCAGCTGGCTGGAGCGCCTCCTCGCCACCGGCTGACCGCGGCAAGGCCTGCGGGACGGTCATCCTGGCGCTGCCGCAGCCCGAGGCGACAGGTGTCAGGGCGTCCGGAGCGGCAGACCCCGGCGTCCGGTGCGTACCCGGGTGGCGACGAGGAGCAACAGGCCGAGGCAGAGCAGCGTGCCACCGGTCGGGAGCAGCCATCGTGGCAGCGCGCCGGTGACCGGCAGTTGTGGCTTCACCGCGAAGGCGATGGCGAGTTCCCGGCCGGAGACCGCGCCACGCAGTACCGCGCGGTGCGTACCGGTCGGGAAGTCCGCCGGCACGGTGAAGCGGAACGTGACGGTACCGGTCTGGTCTGCGACCTCCGGGCCGAGCGTGAGGGTCGGCGAGTTGACGGTCAGGATGACCTCTTCGCCGGCGAGGAACCCGGTCGCGGTGATGACCTGTTGGGCGCCGGGAGCCACGGTCGGAGCCTTCTCCGTGACGACCGGTGTTTCATCGACGATCTCGGGGATGTTCGGCGGCGGGCCGGCAGTGGGTTCGAAGTCGAAGAACGCGCCGTTGAACTCGACATTGTCGAGGAACTCGGCGGCGCCGGAGAAGCCCGTCGCCGAGTCGCCCATCTCGAAGTAGGCCTCGCCGACCTGGGTACTGCCGCCGACCGCGGTCTTGAACTGGTCGAAGGGGCACGGGTTGGACTGGCCGCAGGGGCTGGTGTTGGGGAAGGCGTTGACCCACCACAGCCCGGTCATCGGATTCCAGGTCTGCCAGGCGTTCAGGACTGGCCGGGGCGTTTGTGTCGGGCGGGCCGGCTCGAAGACCAGAGTCCGGAAGCCGAAGGCGGCGGTGACGACGGAGAACTTCAGGTTGGGCGGCTGCGGGACGTTGCCGGCGCCGCCGTGCGTACCGAAGGTCGAGTACGACATCGAGGTGATGCTGTCGAGCGTCTCACCCACGAGCGACGGCGCGAGTGCGGAGATTCGCGAGTTGGGTTCGGGTCCGACCGCCATCTGGAGGCTTCCGGTTCCGGCGGGCTGTCCGGGCGGGCCCTGCACGAAGGCGAAGCGGGCGGTGGAGGCCGGATTGACGTTGGCCGCGGAGTACGGGCGGTCGGCCGCGTGGTTGGTAACCACCGACCAGCCGGCCAACGACTGCGCGGTCACCACGGTTGTCGCCGCGGCCGCGGGCGTGGCGACCGCAAGGCAAGCGGTGCCTGCCAACCCGACAGCGACCAGCACCCGCCAGGTGCGCACGGCCGCGCTTCCAGTCCCACCCATGCCACACTCCCTGAATCAGACAATCCGGTCAGGTCAACGAGCCGTCATCACCAGGGAGACGGCCGATCGCTGCCGATCACTCGGATGAGGGTGGCGGGCAGCGCGGACGGGCCGCAGCACACCGCTCGTAGGCTTGCTGACATGTCCGAGATCGTGCAGCTGCTGGCCTCACCGATACACCGGTACGTCGGCCGGCCCGCCGACGGTCCGGCGCCGGCGGTACCGGGCGAGCTGGTCGACCAGATCCGGATCCGGGCCGGCCTGGGCATCGTCGGCGACCGGTACTTCGGCAAGCCGGCCCACCGGGACGCCAGCGTGACGGTGATCGCGGAGGAGTCGCTGCCGGCCGGCTCCGACCTGGTTCAGGTCCGCCGCAACATCATGGTTCGCGGTATCGCCGTGGACGAGCTGGTGGGTTCGGTGCTGATCCTGGATTCGGGGGACGGCCCGGTCCGGCTGCGGGTCCGGCGACCCGCCAATCCGTGCGCCTGGATGGACGTCACGATCGGTCCGGGCGCGTGGCGGGCACTGCGCGGCAAAGGCGGCATCCGGTGTACGCCACTGGACGACGGTACGCTCCGCGTCGGCCCGGTCCAGGTCGCCATCGGTACCTGACGAGCGGTGAAGTGTGGGCTGGACGGTGTCGCCTACCCTGACTCGCACCTGCGGGATGCCGTGGCGACGAGGGAGACCCGATGAAGGCGATCGTCCAGGAACGGTTCGGTCCGCCGGAGGTACTCCAACTGGTCGACATCGACCCGCCACAGATCGGGGCGGACGAGGTACTGGTCCGGGTACACGCCGCAGCGCTCAATCCCTATGACTGGCATGTGCTGCGCGGCGATCCGCTTGTCGCACGACTGTTGGGAATGGGGCTCACCAGACCGAAGGCACGGGTGGCCGGGGTCGACGTGGCGGGACAGGTGGCCGCCGTCGGTACCGGCGTGCACGGGCTGCGCCCCGGCGACGAGGTACTCGGCTTCTGCCACGGCGCGTTCGCCGAGTACGCGCGGGCCGGAGCGGACCGGCTGGTACCCAAGCCTGCCGACCTCAGTTTTGCCCAGGCAGCGGCGATTCCGATGGCGGCGCTGACCGCCCTGCAAGGAATCCGTGACGTCGGCAAGGTTGGCGCCGGTACCCGGGTACTGGTCAACGGGGCCGCCGGTGGCGTTGGTACCTATGCCATCCAGCTCGCGGTCGCACTGGGCGCGGAGGTTACCGGCGTGTGCGGTACCGGCAATGTGGAGCTGGTCCGCTCGCTCGGCGCGGCCCACGTGGTCGACTACACCGCGGCAGACTTCACTGACGGCCGTACCCGCTACGACGTGATCCTGGACAACGTCGGCAACCGGCCACTGAGCCAGCTGCGGCGGGCGCTGACCGGGACCGGGACGCTGGTGGCCAACGGTGGCGGGTCACCCGGCCGGGTGATCGGCGCGGCCGGCGGCATGGTACGGGTGGCGATCGTCAACGGCCTGGTACGCCAACACCTCCGGCCACTCGGGGCCAAGCAGAACCGCGCGGACCTGTTGACCCTCACCGGACTCGTCGAGCAGGGCAAGCTTGTCTCGGTACTCGACCGGGCCTACCCGTTGGCCGACACCGCGACGGGCCTACGCCACGTGGAGAGCGGGCACGCGCGCGGGAAGGTGACCGTCACAGTGCTGGACGAGGACGCGGCCGAGCAGTCCTGAGGTCCAGGACGCCAGGCAAGCCACGGGTGCGGCGATAGAGTCACCACCGTGATCGACGAGCAGGGCCGGCCCGAACCACCACTCGCAGCCGACGAGACCGCTACCCTCCTTGGTTTCCTGGACTTCCAGCGCGCCACCCTGGCGTGGAAGTGCGCCGGGCTCGACGCGGCCGGCCTGCGGGCAACCACCGCGGCCTCGTCGATGACCCTCGGCGGCATACTCAAACACCTGGCCTACGTCGAGAGCGACTGGTTCTCCCGGTGGCTGCACGGACGGGAGCGGCAGCCGCCATGGGACGCGGTGGACTGGAAGGCGGACAACGACTGGGACTGGCACTCGGCGGCGTTGGACACGCCCGAGCAGCTGCACGCCCTGTGGCAGGACGCGGTGGAACAGTCCCGTGTGCTGGTCGCCGAGGCACTGGCCGGCGGCGACCTCGGGCAGCTGGCCCGGCGTACCTGGCCCGACGGACAGGCACCCAGCCTGCGCTGGATCCTGACCCACATGATCGAGGAGTACGCCCGGCACAATGGCCACGCCGACCTGCTCCGAGAGTCTGTCGACGGCGCCACCGGGGAGTAGCCGCGAGGTCTTGCGCGATTTCTCTATATGAGTAGAGTTATCGGAGTGAAGCGCAACTGCCGGACAGCCCACAATCCACTTCTCGGCGGCGCCTGATGCTCGCACTGAATCTCGCACTCGTCGGTGCCGGCCTGTCCGCGATACTGTTCGCCCTGCTACGCCGCCGGGCCCAGGCTCCGGTGGCGCCGGACGCGCAGAGGCCCGATCTACCAACGGTTGTACTCGACTTCACCATCCGGCTGCTGGACGGCGACCGGGCCGAGTGGGGCCAGGCGATGGTCGGCGAGCTGGCGAGCGTGGCCGGCCGGGCGGCCCGGCTGCGGTTCGTCTGGGGCTGCCTGCGAGCGGTCATCCTGGTACCCCCACGGCGGGGCGACTTCGGCCGGCCGGTACTGGCACTGGTACTCGCCGGCGCGGCCGGCTCCGTAGGGCTAGTCGGGTACGGGCTGGTGCAGTACCCCGGACTTGTGACGGGGGCCGGTACCTGGGTCGAGGTGGCGGCGTTTGTGGGCGTGCTGGCCGCGTACACGGTGATTGTCATCCTGATTGTGCGGCACCGTGGGGCCGCCCGGTCTGGTCTCGTCGCCGGGCTCGCGGTGGCCGCCCTGTGGTTCGCGGTAGCGCTGGTGATGGTCGCTCACCCGGCTGAGCCGGCGCTGATGCTGTTGCTGCTGGCCATTCCGGCGGCCGCACTCGCCGTGGGTGCGGCCGGTGCGTGGCAGAGCGGGACGGCCACCGCCGGACGCCGCGTCGCGGTGCTGGCCGCGGTGATCGCCGGGCTGGCGCTGTTCGTGGCGCTGGCGGGCGACACGCTGTTGACCGCGGGTCGGCCCTATGACGCCGGCCAGCTCCGCGACTTCGCGGCCAGCGGCGCACCCGATCTGGCCACCTACGCGGTGAGCGACAACCTCGGGTCGGCCATGGTGCTCCTGCTGCTCGTCCCGCTGCTGACCGGCGTGCTCGGCTGTGCCGGCGCGGCGCTGGCCGCCCGGCTGCGCCAGGCCCGGGCGGCCGGCCGAACCTAGCGGAGGAAGAATCCGCGCAGTACCTCGGCCACCCGTGCTGGATCGCCGTCGTCCTCCGGCCCGTCGTGGCCGAGGCCCGGGAGGGTGACCCGGCGGGCGTGTGGCAGCACCGAGGCCAACTCGTCCAGGGCGACGGTGAGGTACCCCGCGCTCTTCGTACCGCCGAGCAGCAGCACCTCCGCGTCGAGTACCGCGTAATCCGCTGCGGTGTCGGCCAGCTCGGCCACGATGCGCAAGTCGTAGTGCTGCGTCGGGATCAGCTCGGCGATCGGCACCTCGTCCTCAGCCGGCCCACGCTGTAGCCGCGCGCCGAGCGCCAGCAGCGGTGCCAGGACCGGCCGCGGAATCCGGGCGAAGACCGGATTGTTGCCCATTCCTTTGAACGCGGTGACCAGAGCCGAGGCGGGCCGACCGGCCGCGATCTCCCGGTCGAAGCGCGGCAGCCACCACGTCGGAACCGAGCCGTTCACCGACAGCGGTGGTTCGTAGAGCGCGATCCGCTCCAGCGCAGAAGCTTCGGCGGCGGGCGTCTCGAGTGCGGTGCGCAGCAGGATGAGCGCGCCGGAGCTGAGGCCGAAGGCCTGGGTAGCGCCGGTCCCGGTGGCCAGCGCCCGGATGTCCTCGACTTCGCGCAGCACGCCGTAGTCCTGGCCGTGTGGGCCGCTCATGCCCCTACCTCGCCGATCCGGTACGCAGACGGTGAAGTCGGTGGATAGCGCGACCGCGAGCTTCGTGAAGTGTTGCGCGGCAAGCATTCCGCCGTGGACGAGCAGGAGCGCGGGGCCGCTGCCGTACTGCCGGTAGCCGATGACGGTGCCGTCGGCGGAGCGGACCGAGCCCTTCCGGTACCCGTTCACCGCTGTCCGCCCCTCTTCGCAAAATTACCCGGGAACAGTGTTCGCATATGTTGACGGTAGCTTACCGCGTACACTGTTCGCAATAACGCGACGGAAGGGGAACTGTGGAGCCCGACGACAAGGCTGTGCGGCTGCCGATCTGGCTGCGGCCGGAGCGCTCCGCCCGGGGGCCGCGCCCGAACCACAGCCGCGCCGACATCGCCGCCGCGGCCATCCGGGTTGCCGACGCCGAGGGCCTGGAGGCGGTGTCGCTGCGCCGGATCGCCGCCGAACTGGGTACCGGGACGACTTCGCTCTACCGGTACATCACGAGTAAGGACGAACTGTTCGACCTGATGGTGGACAGCGCCTTCGGGGAGCGGGAGCCGCCGCAGCCCACCGGCGAGTGGCGGGCGGACCTGCGTACCGCCGCCGAGGCGAACCGGGCGTTGGCACTGCGGCACCCGTGGCTGGCGACACTGCCGGCGACCCGGCCGGTACTCGGGCCCAACAGCCTGGCCTGGCTGGAGGCGACGTACGCGACGGTGGACGTGCTGAACCTGTCCCCCGACGAGGTACTGGCCCAGGTGGGTACCGTGCTCACCTTTGTCCGCGGCCACGTCCTCGACGAACTCGCCGAACGGGGAGCGGCCCGCCGGTCAGGGCTGGACATGGCGGCCTGGCTGCAGACCCAGCGGCACTACGGCGACACCATCTTCAACAGTGGCCGGTATCCACGACTGACCCGGATCATGCAGGAGGCGCGCGCACCGCACGCCGATGACCGGTTCGAACGGGCGTTCCGGCAGGGTCTGGAGCACATCCTCGCCGGCCTGGCCAGCCGGCACCCGGAGATACCCGCGGGGCTCAGCCCTGCGCGGCGACGCCCACGCCCGGTTCGCCGACCATCCACCGGGTGACCACCTCGGCGAGTACCGCGCAGATGTCGTCCACCGTGGAGCCGGTCGGGAAGCAGCCCGGCAACGCCAGTACCCGCGCCCACACGTACCCCGGCGATGGCTGTACCTGGGCCTCGATCTCCACCAGCCGATCCGCGGGCGTCGGACCGCCCTGCGCACCGACGCCCGGGTCGGCGAAGTGCAGGCTGTTCGCCGACTCCAGCGCCACCAGCGCCGCCATGAGCGGGTCGATGCGCAGCAGGTACTCCTCCTCGGTGAGGTGCTCCGCGGGTACCCGCACGGTGACGGTGATCTGCTCCACAGCAGCCACGGTACCGGGCGGCCGTTGAATTACCGCCACCCGCTCGTGACCCCCGGTTGTACGGATGCGGTCGAATCGGCGACGCTGTAGCCTCCGCCGATCGTGAGGCAGGCAGGCATCCATGGCAGGTTTCGAGCAGGCGTGGCACGGTGTCCGGCAGCTCGGCTGGTACCGACGGCTGCGCGCGGCCCAACGGATACTGGCCGTCACCTTCCTGGCCACGCTGGTCGTCGTGGTGGTCGGGGCCGCCGCCGGACTGCCCAACCGGGCCTGGGTGGTGGCGCTGTACCTGTGCGTCGCCCTCGGCGCGATCGGTGGCTTCCTGGCCTGGGGCGTCGTGGCCCTGGTCGCCGCCGCGTTCGCCCGCCGGCCCGTCGACCCGGGCGGGGAACGCTTCACCCCCGCGTGGCTGGTACCCCTCGCGGCCCTGTACTGCCTGGACATCGCGGGCGTACGGCGCTGAACCTGCCGGTCGGTGCCGAGTCGGCGCTGATGTGGTGGGAAGCTGCAACGAGACCGCTGTTCGCCGCAGGCAGGGAGCCCACCGATGCCGTCCCGGCTGCACCACCTCATCGAACTCGCCGTCCCGATCATCGCGGCTCCGATGGCCGGTGGCCCGAGTACACCGGCGCTCGTGTCGGCCGCGGCGCGCGCGGGCGGGCTCGGCTTTCTGGCTGGCGGGTACCAGTCGCCGGCGGCCCTGGCCAGCCAGATCAACGCGGTACGCGCGGACGGGGTTCCCTTTGGCGTCAACCTCTTCGTACCCAATCCGCTACCGGTCGGTGGCGCGGCCCTCCGCCGCTACGCCGAAGCCGTCCAGGTCGAGGCGGACCTGTTCGGCATTGCCCTGTCCGGAGACGAGCCGGTCGAGGACGACGATCGCTGGTACGACAAGGTGGCGCTGCTGCTCGCCGAGCCGGTACCCCTGGTCAGCTTCACCTTCGCCATCCCGGACCGGACCGTCATCGCGGCGCTGCGCGCTGCCGGCACCGTCGTTGTCCAGACGGTGACCTCGGTCGCGGAGGCCCGGGCAGCGGCCGAGGCCGGCGTGGATGCGTTGGCGGTACAGGCATCCGCGGCCGGCGGACACTCCGGTACCAGTACTCCCCTGCTGCCGTCGCCTGCCGTACCCCTCGTCGAGCTGGTCGCCCAGATCCGTGCCGTGACAACGGTTCCACTGCTCGCGGCCGGCGGATTGGCGGTACCGGAGGACATCGCGCCGGTACTGCAGGCGGGTGCCGACGCGGTCGTCCTGGGTACCGTGCTGCTGCGTACCGACGAGGCCGGCACGTCCCCGACCCACCGGGCCGCACTCGCCGATCCGGCCCGTACCGCCACCGTCGTCACCCACGCCTTCACCGGCCGGCCGGCACGGGCCTTGCGGAACGGGTTCACCGACCGGTACGACCCGGTCGCGCCGTACGGCTACCCGGCCGTGCACCACCTGACCAGCCCGCTACGTCGGGCGGCCGCCGCGGCCGGCGACCCGGAGCGGCTGCACCTGTGGGCCGGCACCGGCTTCCGGCAGGCCCGTGCCGAACTGGTAGGCGATACCCTCACCCGCTTCAGCGCGCCGCTGTGATCGCGGGCAGCCACTGACCGAGGTAAATGGTAAGTAGCCTTTACAGATTGATGACCCTGGGTTTAAGTTGGTGGCCGAGCCCGGGACGGATCCCCTCCACCGCCCGCCCCGGCGCTCCTCCAACCAGCGACGTACGACCGGCCGGGTGACGGGCAGCAAAGCCCAACAGCGCCTGGGCCGTCATACGCGTGCGCCCCCACCCGAAGGAGAACTCTGGTGACGGCAAGAACGGGCAGAGCACGGCGATCAACCCGCACGATCGTCGCGGTGGCCGCCGCCGGCGCACTCGCCATCGCGGCGGCCGTCGTCGGTGTCAGTACCGCGCAGGCGGCCACCGCCGGCCCGATCACCGGGCTGGCCGGCAAGTGCATCGACATCGCGTCGGCGAGCACGGCCAACGGAGCCCACGTGCAGCTCTACGACTGCAACGGCACCGCCGCGCAGACCTGGACGGTCGGCAACTCCGACAGCAGCATCCAGGCGCTCGGCAAGTGCATGGACGTGACCGCCGCGTCGACCACCAACGGCGCGAAGATCCAGTTGTACGACTGCAACGGTACCAACGCGCAGAAGTGGACGGTCAGCAACGGGGAGTTGGTGAACACCGGCTCCGGCAAGTGTCTGGACGCCACCGGCAACAGCTCCGCCAACGGCAACCAGCTGCAGATCTGGTCCTGCACCGGGGCAGCCAACCAGAAGTGGGTACTGCCCGGTGGTGGTGCGACTCCGCCGCCGCCGACCGGCCTCAACCCGTCCCTCGCGCCCGGCGGCAACTTCGACCTGACGCTGTGGGAGCTGCAACTGCCGATCGGCTCGGCGGGTGCACCGACCACCATTTTGCCGGCACAGTTGACGGGCGCCAGCGGTTTCCAGGACTCGTACTTCTACACCGACACAACTGACGGCGCGATGACGTTCTGGGATCCGGAGAACGGTGTCACCACCCCGAACTCCAACTACTCCCGCTCGGAGCTGCGGGAGATGACCTCGAGCGGAGCGGCGGCCAACTGGTTCAGCCCGGGTACCCACAAGCTCAGCGCCACGCTGAAGGTCACCCAGGTACCCAATCACGTCTGCGTCGGCCAGATCCACCTCGGCTCGGGCGGCTCCACGAAGCCGTTGCTGGAGCTGTTCTACTACAGCAACGGCAACATCGAGATGGCGATCGAGCAGACGCCCGCGGGCGGCAACGAGATCCAGTACCTGGCCGGCAACGTGCCGGTGGGTACCAAGTGGAGCTACACGATCGGGTTGAGCGGCAGCACGATCAGCCTGGTCATCAACAGCGGCGCCACGCAGACCTGGACGGCCTCCTCGACCTTCAACGGGTACGGGATGTACTTCAAGGCCGGCGACTACGACCAGTCCACCGGAAGCAGCTCAACGGTCGGTGCCCGGGTCGCGTTCTACGCGCTGAAAATCGCACACAGCTGAGCCGCTTCTCGGCATGAACCTGGCGGGCCTGGGATTCGGGGCCCGCCAGGTCACGTCAGCAGCCCGACAGCGCCTTTCAACACGAGTACCACGGCGACCAGGCCACCCAGGCTGTACATCATCGGGCGGGTGTGCGCGACCAGCCACTGCCGCCAGCGCTGGTGGATCTCCGCCGCGCGGCCGGGCCGTACCGCCATCAGGAGCAGCGGCGCCGCGACGCCCAGCGTTGCCACCACGACGAACGCGGTGACCGCGATGATCAGGCCGGTGGTCGACAGGTCGGTCTGCAGCAGCTGGTTGACGGCCGCCACGACGAACACGTAGTTGGGCAGGAAGGTACCGAGCGCCAGCGCCCACGGCAGTGACATGCCGTCGATCCGCCGTAGCCAGGCGGGATCTTTCGGTGGCTCGCCCGACGGCCCCCGCCGCCAGCGCGTCAGCAACAACACCCCGATGAGGAGGCCGGCGACCAGGTCGAGCCAGGCCAGCGCGGTTGACGAGGTGGGTTGCCGAGCCGCCTGGTTGTTGAAGACCAACACTCCGATGTACCCGACGGCGGCCAGCACACCCGCCCAGCCCACGACGAAGGCGAGCGCTTTCGGGGTACCGCGCCGCGACGAGACCAGCAGTACCGAGGCGAGTACCGACCACGGCTGCAGCGCCAGCGCCAAGGCCAGCAGGGCCAGAGTGAGTACGGAGATGGCGTTCACAGTCGCATCGCCCGGCCATCCGATCGTCACGGCTCGCGGCTGTGCGGTGCAGTCGCCGGGCTCCAGCCTAGCGATTCCCACCCGCCCGACGGGCTGGTTGAGATTGTCCGCCGCCCTGGATGAAACAAATTCCGATGCTCGCGTTGACACAGATTCATCAGAAGCGCTCAATAGATGACACCGCTCAAGCTTTTCCCGCACATTCCAACAGTTGATCACTGCCGATTCCACCCGCCGGCACCGGACGGGCCAACGTCCGGCCCTCCCCACGACCGCGAATCCCGCAGCACCCGAGACCCCGATCCGCCCCGAGAAAGGTCCGAACCATGCGTCTGCGTCCACGCCCCAGCCCTACCCGCACCGCCGGAAGTCCGCTCCGCAAGCGCGGCATCGCGATCCTGGCTCTGGCCACGGTCGCTTGCCTGGCCGCCGTCGGCGCGGCAGCGCCCGCCAGCGCCGCCGCCAGTACGCTGGTCACCGGCGCGACCTGGTCGGACCAGAACGGCAATGCACTGCAGATGCACGGTCTCGGCATCGTCAAGGCAGGCCAGACCTACTACGCGTTCGGCGAGGACAAGACCAACGAGAACTCCGGCAACGCCAGCTTCATCGCGATCCCGTGCTACGCCTCGACCAATCTGGGTACCTGGACCTACCAGAGCGAGGCGCTCGTGCGTACCGGCAGCGGCGACCTGGGCCCGAACCGGGTCATCGAGCGGCCGAAAGTCTTGTACAACAACGCGACCGGCCAGTACGTGATGTACCTGCACGTCGACAACAGCGCGTACAGCGAGGCGAAAGTGGGCGTCGCCACCAGCTCCACGCCCTGCGGCCCGTACAGCTACCGGGGCAGTTTCCAGCCACTCGGCCAGCAGAGCCGCGACATCGGAGTGTTCCAGGACAGCGACGGCAGCGGCTACCTGCTCACCGAGGACCGGGCGCACGGGCTGCGCATCGACCGGCTCGCCAGTGACTACCTGTCGGTGGCCTCGTCGGTGGCGGTACTCGCCGACTTCGAAGCACCGGCGATGGTCAAGGTCGCCGGACGCTACTACCTCTTCGGTTCGCACCTGACCGGCTGGTCCACCAACGACAACCAGTACGCCACCGCCACGTCGCTCGCCGGCCCGTGGTCGGGCTGGGCCAACTTCGCGCCCGGCGGTACCAACACGTACAACACCCAGACGACCAACATCATCACCGTGCAGGGCAGCGCCGGTACCACCTATGTCTATGCCGGCGACCGGTGGAACCCCGCCAACCTCGGCAGCTCCAAACTGGTCTGGCTGCCACTGAATATCAGTGGTACCAACGTTTCGCTGCCCTACTATCGCTCCTGGTCGATCGACTCCAGCGCCGGTACGTGGAGCACGTCGACCGCTGCGCCACGGCAGATCTTCAAGAATGCCGCCGCCGGCCGCTGTCTGGACGTGACCGGCGCCGCCACAGCCACCGGTACCAGGGATGAGGTCTGGGACTGCAACGGTGGCCAGAACCAGAGCTGGCAGCTCAACAACGACGGCAGCATTCGCAGCGCGCAGACCGGGCTGTGCCTGGATGTCGCCAACGCCAGCAGCACCCCAGGCGCCTTGGTCGACCAGTGGACCTGCAACGGCCAGACCAACCAGAAGTGGGTACTCAATGCCGACGGTACCGTCGTCGGTGTCCAGTCGAACCTGTGCCTGGACGTGTCCGGGCAGGCGACCGCGAACGGTACCGCGGTGGACATCTGGACCTGTAACGGCCAGGCCAACCAGCGCTGGAGCGCCAGCTGACGAGCGTCCTGCCGGGCGCTGTCGTCAGCCGGCGCCCGGCACCGTGCTAGTCCTGCTCGACGCAGAGGCAGAAGGGGTGACCGGCCGGATCCAGGAGTACCCGGACGTTGTCCTGCGGTTGGGCCGAAGCCAGCGTCGCGCCCAGGGCGACCGCGTCGGCAACAGCCGAATCGAGGTGCCCGACCTGGAAGTCGAAGTGCATCATCGGGCGCTGCCGACCGTCGACCGGCGGCCAGACCGGCGCTTGGTAATCGGTGGCCTGTTGGAACACCACGTAGATGGAGCCTTCGGGGGCGGCCAGGATCGTCGTGCCCGGCTCCTCGTGGCCGATCGGCCAGCCGAGCAACTCGGAGTAGAAGCGCGCCAAGGCAGCGGGGTCGGGTGCCTCGATCGCGGTGCCCCACCACATGCCGGGCATTCGAGTTCGCATCGACGAAGTCTGTCGCAGCCGTCCCGCCGTGTCCACCGCGCGCGCGGCAGCCGACCTCCGTCATCTGTCAGACAGCGGATGAGCAGGTGGTCGGATGCCCAGCGGGAGAGACTTCAGGGATGGACGCAGACGAGCGCAGCGCGCGGGTGGCAGGGGTCTTCGACCGGGCCGCCGACACGTACGACCAGGTGGGTGTGGCCTGGTTCGGGCCGATCGCCGGTGGACTCGTACGGGAGGCGGCGCCCCGGCCCGGCGAGCGCGTACTGGACATCGGCGTCGGGCGCGGTGCGGCGTTGTTTCCACTGGCGGACGCGGTCGGGCCGACCGGCCGGGTGACCGGGATCGACCTGGCACCCCGCATGATCGAGGCCACCGCTGCTGCCGTGGCACAGCGCGGGCTGACCAACGTCGAGCTGCGGGTGATGGATGCCGGTGCGCCGCAGCTCCCGGCCGCCAGCTACGACCTTCTGGTCGCCTCGCTGGTGGTCTTCTTCCTCCCCGATCCGGCGGCAGCGCTGCGCGCGTGGTTGAGTCTGCTGGTACCCGGCGGTCGGCTGGCCCTGGCCACGTTCGGCGACGCCGCTCCCGAGTGGCGAAAACTCGACTCCGTATTCGCGCCGTACCTCCCGCCCGCCATGCTCGACGCGCGAACCAGCGGCGCGGCCGGGCCGTTCAGCTCGGACGCCGGGGTCGAGGAGTTGGTCACCTCGGCCGGCTACGCCGCGGTACGCACCACCGGATTCGAGCTGACCGCGGCGTTCGCCAGCGCCGACCAGTGGTACGACTGGACCTGGTCGCACGGGCAGCGCGGTATGTGGGAGCGGGTACCCGCCGCTGATCTGGCCCGGGTACGCGCCACGGCGGGCGCGCAGCTGGAATCCCTCCGGGGCGCGGACGGGCAGATAAGGCTCACCCAACACATCCGGTACACCCTGGCCGAACGCCCGGGGACGTGACCAACCTGGTGATCGCTACCATCAGCCGAGAGCGCAATACGCACCGCCCGGACACCCAACACCCCCTGAGGACATGCGAATGCGTACCTTCGACGGCTCCGTCGGCTGGCCGGCGCTGCGCGACCAGTTTGCGGGCCGGCTGAGCGAAGCGACCCTGCAACGGCTCGACACAGCCGTCGCCTTCGCTGTCGAACGCCACGGCGACCAGCGCCGCCCGGCCGGTCAGCCCTACCTCGAACACCTGCTGGAGGCGCTGACCGTCCTGGTCGAGGGCGTCGGCGTCAGCGACGGGGACACGCTGTGCGCGGCCGTCCTGCATGATGTCGTGGAAGACACCCCGACAACCCTGGACGAGGTACGGGACCGCTTCGGTGAGCGGGTCGCCGAACTGGTGGACTGGGTCACCAAGCCCGAGGCGTTGGCAGATCAGGATCCGGCGTCGGTACGCGCCGGCTACCTGGAGCGGCTGCGCGGCGCGCCGGAGGCGGCACTGACCGTCAAACTCGCCGACCGGCTCAGCAACGTCCAGCACCTGGACACCCATCCACGCCCGGCCAAGCGCGCCTCCTACTACCGGGAGACGGTCGCCGCCATCGTGCCACTGGCGGACGGGCGGCCCTGGTTCGCCGACTGGTACCGCGAGTGGCAGGAGCGGTTCCGACCGCTGGCCGACGAGGGCTGACCGCCAGCGACGACAGCGGCTATTCGATCAGCCCCAGCCGTTGCAGGCCACGGATGGCGGCGCGGCCCAACTCCGAGGACGTCGGCGATACCCGCACATGCCCGTCGACCAGACGGAAGTGGCGTACCTGCAAGGGTTCGTTGCCGTCCCGGAACACTGTCACGGTACCGGCGGTGTCGTCGTAGTCGCTGCGCAGCACCAGATACGCCGGCGCGCCACCCAGATAGGGGTCACCGCGGTAGGTGGCGGCCCGGGTACCCACCGTTGTCCAGCCGCTGTCGTCCTTCGGTCGGTGCCGCTCGTGCATGATGATGTCCAGTGCGCGCTGGTAATCGTCGGTCTCGGCCAGCGCCGACCAGACCCGGGAAGCCAGCTGCGCCAGACTCTCCGTGGCTGACGGCGCGCAGAGCAGCCGGAGCAGCCGGCCGCGGAACCAGTCACTGAACACCAGTCCGAACAGGGGCTGCCGTGCCTCCTCGGCGAAGACCGCGGCGCACTCCAGCGCCTCCCCGATCTCCACCAACCGCGCCTCGATGTCGGGCCACACCTCCCGCACCTGCCGGTTGTCCATGGGCGCAACGAATTCGTACCGCCGCCGCACGTAGGCACCGACGTCCCGCAACGGAACCGCGGCTTCGGCGGCGAAGTCGGCCTTTGTGTCGCAGCCCCACCAGTTGCTGCCGGCGTTGTCCACGGCGGCCCGGCACGCCGCCACCAACTCGGCCGACATGCCGTCCGGTACCGCGCCCAGCGCCACGTCTATCACCTCGACCGCGAGCCCGAGCGCCGGCCGGTACCTCCGCACCGCGTCAACCGTTCGCATCCCCGTACCCCCTCATCGGTTTCAACATCTTCCATCATTTGCCACCGCACTGGCGCATAGTGAGCAATCGACATGTCCCGATGTCATGGCTGGCTCCATCGGACCGGAGATGAGGAGGCGGATAGCCAGGTACTCGGTGTTCGGCCACACCACACGAAAGAGGTTCACCGTGAACGCTCGGTCACACCTCCGTCCCCCGCGAAGGCTCCTCCCCGCTGGCGGTGCGACATTGGCACTCACCCTCGGACTGCTCGTCGGCCTACCTGGTACCTCCCAGGCGGTCGGCTCGGCACCCTGCGACATCTACCGCTCCGCCGGTACACCCTGCGTCGCCGCGCACAGTGCGGTCCGCGCACTCTACTCCGCTTACAACGGCAGCCTGTACCAGGTGAAGCGCGCCTCGGACGGCGCGACCAGCAACATCGGCCTGCTGGCTGCCGGTGGGTACGCCAACGCAGCCGCGCAGGATTCGTTCTGTACCAACACTTCCTGCCCGATGACGATCATCTACGACCAGTCCCCGCAGCACAACGACCTACCCATCGAGGCATCGTGACCAACGGGACGGCCACGGCTCGCTGGTCGAGTTGTGGGACTGCGACGGCGTCGGTGGCCGGAACTGGCAGCAACAGTCCAACGGCTCGCCGCTCAACCCGCAGTCGGGCCGGTGCCTGGATTCGCCCAGTGGTAACACCGCCAACGGAACGCGGCTGCAGATCTACGACTGCAACGGCTCCGCGGCCCAGAAGTTCGCGCTGAGCTGAGGTACGGCGAGGGGTGCGCCGGGTACGCCGACGCACCTCTCCGCCCGCCGGCCGCCGGCTACGACTGCTGGATGCTCAGCATCAGCGCGAGCAGCGTCAGCCCGTACGTGCCGATCAGTACGCTGACCACGAGCGGGCGCCGCCAGGAGTTACCCGGTTTGCCGACCCGGCGGATCAGTACCCGGCCGAGGTTGAGCATCACCAGCATCGCCACGACGGCGACGACCAGAAGCACCACGCCCTTGCCGGTGACCTGGTCGGGCTCGGTCGTCGCTTCGTAGATGAAGTCACTGATCAGGAAGAAGGCGTACAGCGCGAGGAGTAGCGCCAGCAGCGCCCCCAACACCCGCGCGACCGCCCCGCCCGCACCCACCGGCTGCACGCCGACCTGTTGCACGCCGACCGGTTGACCCCCGACCCGCTGCGCCGGCTGGTACACAACGCCCGGCTGCGCCAGGTATCCACCTTGGCCCGGATAGGCCAATGGAGGGTTACCACCGACCGGCGGGTTCACCTGACCACCGGCCTGCTGGTACGGGTAGGGCTGCTGCGGGTAGCCGCCGACCGGCTGGACCGGATAGCCGGGGGTCGGCTGCGCCGGCGGACGCCCCGTTCCGGGCTGCGCCGGGTAGTAGCCGACCGGGGCAGCACCGGCTGCCGGCGGCGCGACGGCCGGCGCCGGCTTCGGTTCCGGACGGCGGCTGGCGAAGAAGCTGATCAGCGCGGCCGTGATGGTCGTGATCGAACCGATCACCGCGACGATGATCTCGGTACCGCTGTCCATGACCGAGGCCACCGTCCGGGAGAGAGTTGACGTTGCCCCCCATCGAAGCGCTTCAGTCAGCCGCGGACAAGGGTCAGCTTGCCGACTGCCCAGGCACTGCCAGCGACTGGCACGGCGTCACACCCGGCGGGCCGCGGCGGCGAGGTCGTCGACCAACCGCTCCACCCGGGCCGCGCGGAGCTCCGGGGTAGGCGCCTTCAGCAACGGCAGCATTGCCAGGTACCGATCGGTCTTGCCGAGCTGGTGGAAGTAGTCCGAGGCCGCCCTGTTCGTGGCGAGGGCGGCGACGAGCTCCGGCGGTACCGTGGCGTCTTTCTGTCCTTCATAGGCTGCCGCCCAGCGGCCGTCAGCCTTCGCGGTCTCGACCTCGGCCAGTCCCGGCGGGCGCATCCGGCCCGCCGCCGTCAGTGCCTCGACGCGTTCGACGTTGACCCGCGACCATGATCCCTTGGGCCGGCGGCGGGAGTAGCGCTGCAGAAAGGAGTCGGCATCCAGGGACCTGCGGATGCTGTCGATCCAGCCGAAGCACAGTGCGATCTCGCCCGCCTCGGCCACTGTGATCAAGGACAGTCGGGACCCCTTCTTGGCGACCTTCACCCAGGTACCGTCGGGCTGCTCGTGGTGGGCGGTGAGCCAAGCCTCCCACTGCGCCGGGTCGGTGAAGCTCAGGATCTCCAGGCCGGACTCGCCTGCCGATCGTGGGTTGTCCATGGTGCCGAGGATATTCGGGCTTCCGTCCGGCGGGGGGCCGTGTCAGACCCGACAGGCTAGGCGGCGGCGACGAGTGCCTTCCCGATGACATGCCGGTCGGCGAGCAGGGGTGAGGAGATGATGTAGTCGGCGGTGGCCCGGTTGCAGGCGACCGGAATGTTGGCGAGTACGGCGATGCGCAGCAGTGCCCGCACATCGGGTTCGTGGGGCTGGGCGGCCAGCGGATCCCAGAAGAACACCAGGAGGTCGACCTCGTGTTCGGCGATCCGCGAGCCGATCTGCTGGTCGCCGCCGAGCGGGCCGCTGCGGAACCGGGTGACGTCGAGGTTGGCGTGTTCGATGAGCAGTCCGCCGGTGGTACCGGTGGCGTAGAGCCGGTGCCGGGCCAGCGTTCCCTGGTTGTACTTGGCCCAATCCACCATGTCCTGTTTGCAGCTGTCGTGCGCGACCATGGCGATGCCGCGCTGCGGATACAGGTCTGAGCTCATAGTTGTTCCCCCTCCCGCACAGCATCGGCCGGCGACGTTTCTGCGGAGTTTCTCCTGCGTGACTTGTCCGTTTTGGGAGGTGTGACGTTGCACTCGGTCAGGTCGGGCACCGGCGGAGCAGTACGGGAAGGGCGCCGCGCAGTCGACAAGCAACGGAGAGTGACCGTTGCTGAGATCATGCTGAGTGTCCGAGCGAAGATGCAGGTTTCCCTACAGGACGTAGGCTTTAATGGTCGCCATGACGACCCGGAGCGCACCGCCCGAGCCCCGATCAGCGCGACGCGATCCTTTGGCTGCCAAGGTTCCGGAGATTACCGCCCTGTTCTGGGTCATCAAGATCCTGACCACCGGCATGGGCGAGGCCACCTCGGACTACCTCGGCAACACCAACCTCGTCCTCGCCGGAGTGGTCGCCGTTGGCGGCTTCGTCGTCGCGCTCTGGCTGCAGTTCCGGGTCCGGCGGTACCTCGCCGCTGTGTACTGGTTCGCGGTGATCATGGTGGCGGTGGTGGGTACCGTCGCGGCCGACGCGGTCCACGTCGTACTCGGCGTCCCGTACGTGATTTCGACAGCCTTCTACGCGATCGTGCTCGGGGTCATCTTCTTCCTCTGGTACCGCAGCGAAGGCACGCTCTCGATCCACAGCATCGTCACCCGCCGCCGGGAAACCTTCTACTGGCTGACCGTGCTGGCCACCTTCGCCCTCGGTACCGCCGCCGGTGACCTGACCGCCGCCGAGATGAACCTCGGCTTCTTCGCCTCCGGGATCATCTTCGGCGTCGCCATCCTGGTACCACTCGTCGCCTGGCGACTCGGGCTGGGCAGCGTGCTGGCGTTCTGGATCGCCTACGTACTCACCCGACCGCTCGGTGCGTCGTTCGCCGACTGGCTCGGCAAGGCACACAACATCGGCGGCGGGCTCGGCTACGGAGACGGTACCGTCGCCGGGGTCGCCCTGATCGTGATCGCCCTCCTCGTCGCCTACGCGGCGATCACCCGCAACGACATCCAGTCCCCGCTGGCCGTCGAGTCGGAGGTCGCCACCGAGCCGGGCCACTCCGCAAACGACCGGGCCGGAAACCACCGAGCCGGAATTGACCGGGATGGAAACGACCGGGTGGGCGTCCTCTAGCGCCGCTGTACTCCGGCTGCCCGGGGCGCCGGTACCGTGACGCTTCGGCCACCGCCGATTGGCGCGGTCGGCACCCGGGAGGCGATGTGAAGCGCGGTGTCTATTTCCTGGCCAACGACGGGATCCTCGACCAGGCCGTCGCGTTCCTGAACAGCTTCCGCGCGCACAACCCGACCATCCCGCTGTGCCTCATCCCCTTCGCCGACGACACCACCCGGCTGGCCGCGCTGGCCGACCGGTACCAGTTCACCGTCTGGACGAACGAGAACGTGCTGCGGCACTGCGACGCCATCAGCGCCGCGTTCCACTACGGGATGACCATGGGCCAGTACCGGAAGCTGGCGATGTGGCACGGGCCGTTCGACGAGTTCGTCTACATCGACACGGACACCGTCGTCCTGGAGAGCGTCGACTTCGTCTTCCCGTACCTCGACCGGTACGACTTCCTGGCGTCCCACTCCAACCTTCCGCACCTGCGACAGTGGGTCTGGCGCAACTCCATCCACCTGGCCAATGCGCTGAGCCCCGAGCAGATCGCCTACTCGGCCAGTACCGGCTTCCTGGCCTCCCGAGCCGGCGCGCTCGACGTCGTGCAGGTACGCGCCGAACTCGGCAAGCCGCTGGCCCTGGCACAGCACATGAAGCTGCTCTGCGTGGATCAGCCGCTGCTGAACTACCTCATCGTCACCTCCGGCCGTCCGTACTCCAGCCTGTCGGCGATCGCCGAGTCGACCGGCGACCCGGACATTCCACAGGAGCAGTGGGCTGGGCAGGACATCGGCCGGGCCGAGTCGGGTCGGCTGATCCCCTCCCGGGTGCACCGCGTACTGCTGGTCCACTGGGCCGGCGAGTGGCATCGGGCAAAGGTCGAGGGCGGCACCATCCCGTACCACGATCTCTGGCAGCACTACCGCCGCCTGGCCGACGCTGACGCGACCGCCCCTGAGCTGGAAGACGCTGAGCTGAGCGACACCCTGGCGACCTGAAGCCGGCGAGCAGCCCGCCGGCAGCGACTAGGCTGAGCCGGTGCTGGCTTCCCCGACTCCGCTGCTCCTGGTGCTCGACGGCAACAGCCTGATCCACCGCGCCTACCACGCGGCGGCCACCGGCCGGCTGCTGGACGCCGACGACCGGCCGGTGTGGGCACTCAAGGGACTCATCGGCTACGTCGCCCGCGCCGCGGCCCGGTACCGCCCGGACGCGGTTGTTGTCGGCTTCGACTGTGCGCACGATGAGTCCGCCCGCAAAGTGCTGTACCCGTCCTACAAGGCACACCGGCCGGAGAAGCCGACCGATCTCACCGAACAGCTCGCCGCGGCACCGGAACTGTTGCGCGCTACCGGCATCAGCACGGTCACCCCGTCCGGTTACGAGGCCGACGACGTACTCGCCAGCTCGGCGGCGCTGGCACGCAGCGGCGGCTGGCGCTCGATCCTGGTCACCAGCGACCGGGACGCGTTCGCACTCATCGACGCCACCACCTCGGTGCTGCGCATCCGCAACGGCGGGTTCGACCAGGCGGTCATCGTCACCCCGACCGCCCTCGCCGACCTCTACGGCATCGAGCCGGCGCAGTACCGGGACTACGCCGCGCTGCGCGGTGACCCGTCCGACAACCTGCACGGGGTACGCGGTCTCGGCTCGGCCACGGCCGCCCGGCTGCTGGCGGCCTTCGGCAGCGTCGACGCCGCGTGGGCGGCCTGGGACCGCGGGGAACAGCAGGCCATCCGCGAGGTCACCGGCGACCGCTGCGCCGACCAGTTCGGCTCGGCCGAGGGCAGAGCGATCGTCAACCGCAACCGCGAGTTGATGGCGATGCGCGACGACCTGCCGGTCCCGGAGCTCGACACGGTACGCCTGCCGCTGGATCTCGGCGTCATGAAGCGCGTCCTGGCCGGCCGCGGCATCCGGCTCGGACCCTCGCTGTGGGCGCTCACCGGCGGCTCGCCGCCACCCGATGCGCAAGACCTCACCCAGATGCCACATCAATGGGTACGCCGCCCGCGTGCGCGCAACCGCTGGGAGCCACTCCCCGGCCAGCTCGCCCTCTTCTGAACCGCCGGTTCGCACGCCGACGGGCGCCCGGATCGGTCATCCGAACGCCCGTCGGTCCCCTGCGCTGAGCCGGCGCGGAGCTGTGCGGTGATGGGTCAGGTGGTGATCGCGTCAGCTGTAGGTAATCGAGAAGCTGTTGTCGGTGAACGAGGCGGTACCGTTCGTGCCGCTGAGTTCGAAGCCGAACTGGAGCTCACCGATGGTGACGTCGGCCCACCAGCCCTGGGTACGCAGCCAGGTCATGATCGCCTTGACGTCCACCGTGCCGGAGTTGGTGTTGCCGGTGCGCAGGAACGAGTAGACGGCGTTGCTGCCGTTGGAGCCGCGGTAGACGTTCCAGGTCTGGCCGCCGAGGCTGACACTGCGGAAAGCCGGCACCGCGCCGTTGGCGTCGTAGGTGTCCGCGATCGGGCCGACCGCGCCGTTCTGGTTCATCCACAGCATGACCTCGTAGGCGTTGTTGTTGGCCCAGATGTCGTACGCGGACTCGTAGTTGCCGCTACCCGGCACGGTGACGTTGAAGGTACTGGTCAACGTGGCCAGCGAGCTGACCGTACGGTTGATCGTCTTTCCGGTGTGCGGGTAGGACTTCACGCCGGAGGTCATCGGGTGGTTGGCGATGACTCCCCAGTTGGTACCGGTACGCGCCCAGATCGTCTGCGGTCCGGCGCCCGAGCCCCAGACGTCATTGATCACCGTGTACCCGTTGTTGGTCCACGTATCCCACGCGCCGGTTCCGCTCCAGGCGGCGTCCGAGGGCACGCCGTTGGTCGGGCTGGACGCGGATTGGGTCGGGGTCGGGCTGGTGGTGGTACGGGTCGGCGTGGGGGTCGGGCTGGTGGTGGTACGGGTCGGCGTGGCGGTCGGGCTCGACGAGCCGGAGACGCCGCCGGTGCAGCTGACGCCGTTGAGTGTGAAGCTCGTCGGTACCGGGTTGCTCGCCGTCCAGGACGCGTTGAAGCCGAACGACGTGCTCGCGTTGGTCGCGAGTGTTCCGTTGTAGCTGACGCTCTTGGCGGTGACCTGCGCGCCGCTCTGGGTGACCGTGGCGTTCCACGCCTGGGTCACCTGCTGGCCGGCGGAGTAGGACCACACCAGGGTCCAGCTGCTGACCGGGTCGCCGAGATTCTTGACCGTGACGTTCGCGCCGAAGCCGCCCGGCCACTGGCTGCTGATCGTGTACCCGACAGTGCAGCCGGCCGCCGCGGACGCGGGCAGTGCGGTGACCACGGCGGCCCCGACGGTGGCGAGAGCCGCCGCGATGCCCGCCGCCAGTACGGCAGAAGTACGCCTTCGCATGACTGTGTGACCTTCCGGGAGTTGGTAACCACGGGGTGTTGTCGAGCCCGGGAAACGTTGCTGTTGCGACATTCCATGCACTCGACGTGGGACCGGCAGGGACCTGACGGACGGTTCTCAGGTAGCTGTCTTAAAGTTTGTCGTATCGATAAACTTAATACTCCCGCCGTGCCCGGTCAACCGAGCCGCCCACCGTACGCCTCCCGCCGGCCGCGTCGAACGGGGCGGTATCGGGCGGCGCTCCGATGTGGATATTCAGCAACCGTTGCCACACTGTCAGCCATGACTGAGCAGGGAACGACGGAGCAGACAATCACGCACGCGGCCGGCTGCCACGCGTGCCAGACCATGGACCGGCGCGACGGGGTCGAGGACGGCTGGCTCGTCCCGAGACTGCAGCACCGGGTGAAGAACGCCAATCGGCTGGTCAGCTCGCTGCAGCGCACCCAGGACAAGGCGGCGGACGTGGTCACCACGTTCGCCGGCTCGCTGAACTTCGTCTACCTGCACTCGGCCTGGTTCGGCGTCTGGATCCTGCTGAACATCGGCTTGTTCAGCGGCGCACTGGAGTTCGACCGGTACCCGTTCGGGCTACTCACGATGATCGTGAGCCTGGAGGCCATCTTCCTGTCCACCTTCGTGATGGTCAGCCAGAACCGGCAGGCGATGCGCACCGAGGTACGCAGCCAGCTCGACTTCGAGGCGAACCTGCGCTCGGAGGTGTGGGCCACGCACATCGGCCAGGCTCTCGGAATCGACCCCGAGCATGTCGAGACCGTCGTCCTGAAGGTCATCGCCCAGGCCAACAAGACCCAGAACGAGAACTGACGGCCGGGGCTACGGGGTGGTACGGGCGCGCAGGTGGGCACGTTCACCCTGCCGCCCGAACAGGCTGAGGATCTCCACCGGCTGGCCGTCCGCGCTGCCGAACCAGTGCGGCAGCCGGGTGTCGAACTCGGCCGCCTCGCCCGGACCGAGCACCAGATCCTGCGCCCCGAGCAGCAGCCGCACCTGCCCGCTGAGGACGTAGAGCCAGTCGTACCCTTCGTGCGTCCGCAGCTCGGCTCCCGGGTAGGTCCGACTGGTGATCAACTTGTACGCCTGTACGCCGCCCGGGCGCCGGGTCAGCGGCACCATCGTCATCTCGTGCCGGATCACCGGACGCAGGTGGATCCGCGGATCGCCGGTCGGTGGCGCACCGACCAGCTCGTCGATCTGCACCTGGTACGCGCGGGCCAGCGGCAGCAGCAGCTCCAGGGTCGGGCGGCGCTGACCGGACTCCAGCCGGGACAGCGTCGCGACCGAGATTCCCGTTGTGGCTGCCAGTTCGGTGAGCGTCATGCTCCGCAGCTGCCGGAGTGCCCGTAGCCTCGGCCCGACAGCCGTCAACACATCGGCCAGCTCGTCGTCCATGATCGCCAGTTTGCCAGAACGGCAAAGATCTTTGCCAACTAGCCGGGTCGGCAGGCACGGTAGGCAGATGAACAGCGAACAGGACGCCAGCCACGCCCATGATCACCGTGGTCATGATCACCGTGGTCATGACCACCACGGTCATGACCACGACCGGCACAGCCACGGCCATGACCTCGACCCGGACATGGACATTATGACCATGTACACCCCGGAGTTCTGGGACGAGCGGTACAGCTCGACCGACATGCTCTGGAGCGGCCACGTCAATCCGGTACTGGCAGCCACCGCCACCGACCTGCGCCCCGGCACGGTGCTCGACGTCGGCTGCGGCGAGGGCGGCGACGCCATCTGGCTGGCCAGCCACGGCTGGCGGGTCACCGCGGTCGACGTCTCCGCTGTAGCGCTCGAGCGGGCCGCCGCCCAGGCAGCCAAGGTCGGTGCCGAGATCGCCGAGCGGATCACCTGGCGCCGTACCGACATCCTGACCTGGGACCCGGCACCCGAGCGGTACGACCTGGTATCCGCGCAATTCATCCACCTGCCCCGGCCGGCGCTCGAGTCGGTACACCGGCGGCTGGCGGCGGCCGTCGCGCCCGGCGGGACGCTGCTGGTGGTCGGCCATCACCCATCGGAGCTGGAGACCGCGACCGGCCGCGAGCACCTGCGCGAACTCATGTACACGGCGGAGCAGATGGCGACGGTACTGGACCCGAACGAGTGGGACATCAGCACCACGGCGCCGGTACGCGAAGCAGCCGCGTCAGAGGGGCAGGGTAGCCACATCCAGGACGCCGTACTGCGTGCCGTACGCCGCGCCTGACCGGCGTGCGGCCGGGGTTCCGACGTTTCGGGCCTGGCGCCGCAGGGTATCGATGGTGGGGCATCTGGCACTGCTGGCGAAGCTCCGGGGAAACGATGACCACCACCATCACCGTACGGCGCCGCAGGTTGGCCCGGTACCTGACCGGCTACGAACGCGCGGCAACATTCGACCGGCGGGGCCGCGCCACCTTCCGGGTACCGCTGGGCCTGAACCACCGGGACGCCGCCGACTTGCTCGCCGTACTCAACGCGCGCACGACCGATGCCCGGCGGCTGGCTGCCTGACCAGCTCACGAGCAGCCGAACATCGGTCGGCAGGCGGCGAAGCCGTCCACCCGTACCGCCGGTCGGTTCTGCTGCTGGTTCCAGCGCTCCCGGGTGAGGCGCAGCCGGTCGGACACGACGGGCTCGTCGCCGCGCGCGTCAACGGAGATGCCGTCGTGCTGATAGCCGAGCTTGCGGGACACGCCCTGCGAGGAGTGGTTGTCCTGGAACACTTCGGTACGCGCGGCCCGTGCGCCGAGGTGATCGAAGGCCAGTGTCAGCAGGCCGGCCCGGGCCTCGGTGCCGTACCCGTTGCCCTGGTGTTCGATGCCCAACCAGGAGGCGCTGGTGACCTCCCGGACGATCGGAAAGTCGCGGGCCCGCAGCGTCACCACGCCGAGCGGCTGGCCGTCACGGAAGACCCCGAGCCCCAGCTGCCACGCGGCCACGCTCCACTCGCCCAGCCGGCTCCAGTGGCCCCGCAGCACGAACCGTGCCCGATCCGCGGCGCTGCCCTCGGTCCACGGCGTCAGGAACGGGCGCTCGCCCGTGCGGTGCACGCCCCGGCCGGCGAGTTCGGCGAGCACCGCCAGCTCCTCCTCGCGCGGCAGCCGAAGCTGCAGTCGGGGCGTCACGATGGTGAGGTCGTACAGCGGCCACAGGTCAGCGAGCACCGGCCGATCCTGGCCCACGCGCCGACGCCGCGCCAGCGGTTTGGCGAGACGCAGCGCCGATCAGCTCCGAAGCAGGGCGGCGGCAAGCAGGTCGCGCAGTTTCCTGGCGCGGGACGGGTGTGCGGTGGCGAACCAGGCGACCCGGCCGGTGAGGTAGCCGGCGAAGTCGGGGTGGCTGTCGCGGTTGGCTGCTGCCAGGCCGTCCCGGGCGGCGTTGTGCAGCACGGCGCGCAGCCGGTCGTACCCGTCGCGGGGCGCGGCCGGGCGGGCGTTGACCACCAGACCGGCGAGCAGCTGCCGGTCGCCGGTACCGCGGATACGGGTCTTGCCGGGGTGTACCCGCAGGCCCTCATCGGCGGTGATCGCCTCTGCCTGCCGGGCCAGTTCGATGGCGCGGCGGGTACCGAAGTCGCCGGAGAAGGCCAGGTCGTCGGCGTAGCGGGTGTAGTTGGCATCGAACGCGGCGGCCAGCCCGGCCAACCGCCGGTCCAGCCGGTACCCGCACAGGTTGGCCAGGGCCGGTGAGGTCGGCGCGCCCTGTGGCAGGTGCGGTGCGCGCAGCAGTGCCAGCCGGTACCCCCGGTTCGGGCAGGTCGCCGGGCGCGACCCGCAGCACCGGGGCGGGGGTACGGGTGGTGGTGAACGCGGCGAGGGTGTGTGCCACCGGCTCCGGGTACCCGCAGGCACGCAACAGGCCGTACACCCGGCCCGCGGTGATGGCGGCGAAGAAGGACACCACATCCAGCCGGAGCACGGTACGCCGGCCGGCGTGCGGGGCGGCGAAGGTGTGCACACCGCGTCCCGGGACGAAGCCGTGTGCCGCCGGGTGTGCCGGGATGAGGCCCACGAGATCAGTGAGGAGTCGCCGGTGCAGTGCTTTGAGCCGGGGTTTGGGTGCCTCGATCAGCCGACCGGCCAACCAGCGGTACCGGTAGTGGCGCAGCCGGTCGGCGGGTGCCTGCCGGTTGAGTTCCTTGCGGTCGGCGTACCAGTCCAGCTCCTCGTCGGTCAGGCCCAGCCAGTCGGCGAGTGCGGCGAGGTCGTCGATCGGGGGTACCGGGAATCGGGACCGGATCATCCGGGTCGCGGTGACCGGGCGACGCAGGACGCGTACCCGGTGATGGTTCTGTCGCAGCGCCGAGATCGCCTCGCCCAGGCGTGGCTGGGCCGCGATGAACGCCGCGAGTTCCCGTGGCCGATCGGCTGGCGGCTCCCGGTAGGCCCGCAGCACCGCCGACGCGACCGGTGACAACCAGCGGCGCCGCGCGCCGATCACGGCGCTGCCCCGGGCCACCAGCGCCAGCCGCGTCCAGCCGACTGCTCCCGGCGGATCGGCCCCGCTCAGATCGGCATCGCTTGGCACGGCACCGCTTGGCACGGCACCGCTTGGCACGGCGTCGCTCGCGCCGGGTCCGCTCGGGTCGCCGGTGGCGGCCGGCGTGGCGGCGTCGGTCAGGAAGGCGTCGGCGAGGGCTGTCGCGAGGGCGCGGCCCGAGCGACCGATGGGTACCGGCCGGCGCCGCTGCCGGCGGAGCATCTCCGGTGCGATCACCCGGCCGGCTCGGCCCGAAGACGCCTGGCTCATCAGCGACTCGCCGGGTGTGGCAGCGCGCCCCGACGGTGCCCGGTCGTGCGTGCGCCAGCGTGCGCGGAGCGCACCAGCGCGCAGGCGATGCGATGCGGTGGTACCAGTTGCGCCCCCGGGGTTGCCCCGGAGAGACCAACGACGCGGACTGGCCGCGCACTGGTCGGCTCGGGGCACGCTGCCACCGCGTCAGGCTACCGGCACCGAGCGCCGCTGCGCAGTCTCGCGCAGCCGCCACACCGTTGCCGTCCGGATCTCCACCTCCTCAACCGCGGCCGCGACCGGGATCCGGTATTCGATCACCCGGTCGAATGCCGGCGCTGGAAGGTAGCCGCGGTCGGCGTCGCCGACGAGTACGACCGCGCCTGCCCGGGCGGCCCGCCGCAGGAAGCCGAGCATCCGCCGGGCCAGCGCCGCGCTGTAGAACACATCGCCGGCGAGTACCAGATCGAATCCGCTGTCCCGATGCCAGCCGTCGTCCACATCGAGCAGGTCACCCGCAACCGACTGGAGGGGTACCCCGTTGGCGATCGCGTTGAAGCTGGCCACCGCGAGGGCGTCGGCGTCGGTGTCCACCGCCAATACCTCGTCGGCACCCGCCACGGTGGCGGCGATCGCCACCAGCCCGCAGCCGGTGGCGAGGTCGAGTACCCGGTAGCCGTAAACCAACTCCGGATGGTCGAGCACGTACCGGGCCAGCGCCTGCCCGCCCGCCCAGGCGAAGAGCCAGAAGGGCGGCGGTTCGTCGCTGCGGTACCCACCGCCGGAGAGGGTGAACAGGCCGACGCCGGTACCGGCCTGCAGAACCTTCAGCTCGGGTACGAACGGGACCGGCCGGGGCGGGCCGTGGCGCTTCACGAGGTCGTACGGGTCCACCGGCATAGCCCCGATTCTGCCGGTACAGCTACTCGTTTCTGGCCGTCTCCGGGCCGGTGATCCGTTTCAGTAGCGGCAGCGTGCAGGCGATCACGGCGAGGCTGACAGCCAGTCCGGCGACCACGGTGACGTAGTAGCTCACGCCGGGCGGGCTGAGCGGGTAGCTCATCTCGGATCTGAGGAACAGCGCTGCGGCAAGGAATCCGGCGCCGGCGGCCACCGCCGAGATGACCAGGAGCGGCACTGTCGTCTCCAGCAGGACGATGCGGCGCAGCATGTTCAGCTGCACGCCGGTCAGCCGCAGCAGGCTGAACGGACGCTTGCGGTCGTTGAGGCCGCCGACCACGCTCACCGCCAGGCTGCACCCGGCGATGCACAGGCTGACCAGGATCACCACGTTGGCCAGTTGCTGGAATCCGGCCAGCTGTTTCACGCTGCCGAAGTCCGACCTGATCTCGGTGACGGTGGCCGCCGCCGCCACGCCGGGCAGTGCGGTGCCGAGGACCGTCTTGGCCTGCTCGTTCGCCGATACGGAGCCGTCGGTACTGACGACGACGCCCAGTGCGGGCAGGGACTCCAGCTGGGCGGCGGACATGGCGGCGGTGGGCCATACCGTGGTGTTCCAGGAGTCCGACTCGTTGTTGAACCCGGACAGGTAGGTGGGGATCGAGGCCACCTCGGCACCGGGCGCGCAGTAGCCGTACCCGGAGATGGTGGCGAACTGTGCGCAGGAGACCAGTCCCGCCTCCATCTGCCACTGCCCGGCAGGGACCGTGGTACCCAACGGGTTCGTGTGGATCACCATGGTGCCTTGGACACCGCGGATCGCGGTCACCTTCGCCAGCAACGGATCCGGGATCATGGTCGTGGAAACCTGGTGGCCGCCCTCGAATCGGCTGGTGTCGACCAGCACGGTGTCGCGGGCGGCGGCGGTGTCCGGTGCACCCCGCTGGGCGGTGATGGTGGTGATCACTCCAAGGGCGGTACTGGTGACGAAGAGGGCCAGCACGAGGCCGCTGACGGCGCGGAAGCCGGCCTGCGGGTTGTCCGCCAGGCGCCGCCCCGCGATCAACGTCGCCGGGCGGTTGGCCCGCCGGGCCACCAGCCGTGAGCCGGCCATGGTCAGCCACGGCCCGGCGAGGACCAGACCGAAGAGCATCAGGAAGATTCCGGTGAGGTACGCCCGGATCTGGCCGTCGGTGGTCGGCGGGCGCCGGCCGACGAAGTACGCGAGTTCGGCGATGCCCAGGAGGAGTGGGATCACCCGGTACGCCCGGGGCGGTCGCGGGGTCACGCGCCGACTCACGCCCAGCGGGGAGATGCGTACCCGGCGTAGTGCGATCCGGGCGACGAGAGCCGCCGCGAGGGGTACGCCGATGGCCACCAGCAGCACATCGGTCAGGCGCAGGGACAGGTCACCCGGCGCGAACGGTTCGCCGGTGAAGGCGACCCCGCCGAGTGGTATCCGTAGCAGGAAGAACAGCCCGAAACCGGCCGCGGTACCGGCGATCGCGGCCACCGTCGACTCCACCGCCGAGACGACCGAGACCTGGCGAGGTGTCGCCCCGACCAGGCGCATGGCGGCGAAGCGCTGCTCGCGGCGGGCGGCGGAGAGCCGGGTGGCCGTGCCGATGAACATGAGGATGGGGAAGAACAGCGCCGCCGAGGCGACGGACAGGATGAGGTCGATGCCGCGCGTCGAGGTGCCGTAGCGGCAGCCGTCGCAGCTACCGGGGTCTTTGGTGGCGATGCTGGTGACCTGTGCCGCGCCGGGGAGCGCGGAGAGTTCATCAGCGCTGCGTCCGACGATGACGATCAGCGAGTTGGGTGCCGGCAGCGCGACCTCGCCGATGGTACCGATCTGGCGGCCGGGGTACCGGTCGGCGAGCTGGTTCGCGGGTACCGAAGCCAGCAGCGCGCTCAGCGCCGGGGAGGCGTAGTACTCCCCCGGTCCGGGCAGGCGCGGGATGCCCGGCGGGACAGGCGATTGCGGTCCGGTGGCGGCCACATCCACGCGGGTGATGGACTTGCCGGCGTAGAAGTCGGTACCTTCGGTGCCCCACAACGGATCCGGTGACACCGGCGAGCCAGGTACGATCGCTCCCGGGTTGCCCGAGTTGAGCCAGGCGTACCGGCTGTTCTGCGCGTGTACCCCGTTGAGCGCGGCCAGCGTGACGAGCAGCAGCCCCACTCCCAGGGCGACGGCGGCCGCGGTGACCACCAGGCGTACCGCCGCCTCCCGCCCGCCGCGCAGGGTGAGCCGCAGCCCGAAGCCGATCACGACGTGCCCGCAGCGGCCGACGCCGCGGCCGACTGGGCAGCCGAGTACGAGCTGACCTTGCCGTCGCGCACGATGACCTCGCGGTTGGCGTACACGGCGACCCGGGGTTCGTGGGTGACCATGATGACCGTCGTCCCCTCTTCCCGCGCGGCGGTGACCATCAGCTCCATCACCTGCTCGCCGGTGAGCGAGTCCAGTGAACCTGTTGGCTCGTCGGCGAAGAGCACCTTGGGGCGGGCGACCAGTCCCCGGGCGAGCGCCACCCGCTGCGCCTGTCCGCCGGAGAGTTCACCGGAGCGCCGCTGCTCCAGGCCGTCCAGGCCCAGTCGCGGGAACCAGCTGGCGGCCTCCTTCAGCGCCGGGCTCCGCCGGGTACCGCCGAGCAGCAGCGGCAGGGCGACGTTCTCCTGCGCGGTCAACTCGGGGACGAGCTGCCCGAACTGGAAGACGAAGCCGAACTGGTCGCGGCGCAGCAGGCTGCGTTCGGTCTCGCCCATGGTGTCCACCCGGCGGCCGGCGAAGTGGATCTCGCCGCTGTCCGGGGTGAGGATGCCGGCCAGGCAGTGCAGCAGGGTCGTCTTGCCGGAGCCGCTCGGACCCATGATCGCCAGGATCTCGCCGGCCGCCACGGAGAGCGTCGCGCCCTGCAGCGCGGGGGTCTGGCCGAAGGAGAGCACGACATCGTGGGCCTCCATGATCGGGCCCGTCATGACCGCACCGCCTCGGAGAGCGCGTCCAGCCGCGCGATGGTCACGTCGATCCAGCGCAGGTCGGACTCCAGGTGGAACATGCCGTGGTCGGCCAGCAGCGCGTCGATCAGCCCGCCGGTGCGCTTGACCTCCATGAGTTCGCGCATCCGCGCCAGGTGGGCGGTGCGCTGGGCGTCCAGGTAGTGCTCGGCGTCGCGGCCGAGCATGAGGGCGAGGACGACCTTGGCGAACAGTACGGTCTGCAGGTGCGGCTCGGCCTCGACCGGCTCGGCCAGCCACGCCTCGAACTCGGTGGCCCCCTGCTCGGTGATGACGTAGCGCTTGCGGTCCGGCCCGGCGCCGGCCTCCGACTCGCCGACCACCACCTTGCCGTCCCGGGCCAGCCGCGCCAGCGTCGAGTAGACCTGCCCGGAGGGGAGCGGTTTGCCCCGGCCGAAGAAGGTGTCGTACTCGCGCTTCAGGTCGTAGCCGTGGCTCGGTTCACGTTCTAGCAGGCCAAGTAGGGTGTGCGGGACGCTCATGCGGCCACCGTACACCGAGTGTAGATACTGCGTCTATACACTCAGTGGCTAATCGCTTCGAACCTTCGCCGCACCGGCGACGCACGAGGTGTCACATCGACATCCTTGACCATGGGTAATCGGGCCGAAACAATTCTGCTCAGTCGCCCGTACCCGGGGCCTTGGAGGTTCGATGTCGAAGTCCAGCCCCGCGCGGCGTCGGCGCCGCGCGACGGTCGCCGTCCTGATCGCCGCCGGCGTCGTCGCGGCCCTGCTCACGGCGGCCGCGCCGGCCGACGCCAGCAGCTCGACGGCCCCGGCCGCACCCGGCTCACCCTCCTACTTCGACCTGGCCCGGAAAGACTGTGTGGGTACCGCCCGCAACGGCACCTCGAAGGTGTGGTTCACGGTGGCTGGCGGGGTGCTCTCCGACGTGTACGAGCCGACCGTGGACAACACCAACGTCAAGTCGCTGCAGTACGTGGTGACCGACGGGGCCAGCTTCACCGACCTGCAGACCCGCGACCTGACCTACACGGTGGCCACCGACCCGACCGGGATGACCTGCACCGTGACGGCGACCAGTGCGGCGCACGGGTACCAGCTGGTCAGTACCTACCTCACCGACCCGGCCCGGGACGCTGTTCTCATCCACAGCCAGCTGCGCGCGGCACCCGGTACGCACACCCTTCTCAACCGGCTGCACGTCTACGCCTACCTGGACGCGCACCTCAACGGCAACGGCGGCGGCGGTACCGACAACGGCGGCCCGGACAGCGGCACCGTGGACAGCTCGGGCGTGGGCGTGGTGGGCGACGCCGGTACCGTCAGCCAGGCCACCAACCGCGACTACGCGGTACCCACCTACCTCGCCCTCGCATCACCACAACTGCAGCACGCCTCCGTCGGGTACGCCGGCACCGCCTCCGACGGGCTCACCGCACTGGACGCCCAGCACACGCTGAATCCGTTGTACGGCAACGCCCCGGCCGGACACATCGTGCTCACCGAGCAGCTGCGTACCGGCGGCGGCGCCTTCGACCTGAGCCTGGGCTTCGGGCGCAGCAAGTCGCAGGCGGTATCCGTCGCGAAGGCGGCCCAGCGGGGGTCATACAACGCCACCCTGGCAAGCTACCTGGCCGGCTGGGCCGGGTACGACAGCGGCCTCACCGCACCGAAGCCGCACATCGCCGGAGTGACCACGGCACAGGCGCTGCGCGCCTACTACCTGAGCGCGAACGTGCTGAAAGCCAGTGAGGACAAGACTTTCCCGGGCGCCATCGTCGCCTCGCTGGCCAGCCCGTGGGGCCAGGCCGTCGCCGCCGGTACCCTGCCGGGCGGCAAGCCGGTCTACTTCGGCTCCTACCGCGAAGTTTTCGGCCGCGACCTCTACGAGACCTTCACCGGGCTGCTCGCCGACGGCGACCTGGCAACCGCGAAGGCAGCCACCCGGTTCCTGCTGGAGCGCCAGCAACTGCCGACCGGTGAGATCCCGCGCAACTCGCTGCTCAACGGGAAAGCCGCCCCGGACACCGGCGGTGACCAGCTGGACGAGACCGCGTACCCGATCCTGATGGCCTACCTGGCCGGCCTCGGCAACGATGCGACGCTGTGGAGCGCGCACCTCAAGCCGGCTGCTGATTTCGTGGTGGCACACGGGCCGTCGTTCGGGGTGGAGCGCTGGGAGGAGCAGTCCGGCTACTCCCCCTCCACCATCGCGGCCGAGATCGCCGGGCTGACCGCGGCGGCGGCCATCGCCCTCCTGCACGGCGACGGCGCTGATTCGCTGCTCTACCAGGCGGTCGCGGACAGCTACCAGCGCGGCATCGAGGGCTGGACGGTGACGAGTACCGGGCCGTACAGCGGCGATCCGTACTTCATCCGGCTGTCCAAGAACGGCGATCCGAACTCGGGCGTCACCTACAGCCTCGGCAACGGGGTACAGGGCTCGTTCGACCAGCGGAGCGTGGTCGACGGTGGCTTCCAGGAGCTGGTACGCCTCGGCGAACTCTCGCCAACCGACCCGGCATACCTCAACTCCCTTGCGGTACTGGACAACCAGATCTCGGTCGCCACCGCCACCGGTACCGGCTACTACCGCTACGGCACCTCGGCCGCGACAGGCAGCGCCGACGGGTACGGCGACTGCTACCAACCCAGCCAGTCCAGCTGTACCCCCAGCGGGCAACCGTGGCCGACCAACGGCACCGGGACAGGCCATCTGTGGCCGGTACTCTCCGGCGAGCGGGCCGAGTCCGACATCGCCACCGGTGCCACCGCCGCGGCCGGCGCGCAGCTGGCGTTCATGGTCGGCTCGGCAACCGGCGGCGGATTGGTGGCCGAGCAGGTGTGGGAGGATCCGCCGCTGGCCGCCTCGCCCTACGGCACCGACCCGGCAGGCGCGTCGATCGGCTTCGCCAACGGCAAACCGGCCGGCTCCGCGGCGCCGCTGACCTGGGCGCAGGCACAGCAGCTGCGACTGATCACCGACCTGGGCGCGGGCCGGATCACCGACCAGCCGGCGATCGTGGCCAACCGCTACGTACGCAACGCGCCGCCCGGTGCGCTCATCACCACGATCACCACTCCCACCAACGGATCCACGGCGCCGGGCAGCAGCATCACGGTCTCCGGGAACACCGCACCCAACGCCGCGGTGAGCATCGGCGTGGTGGACACCGACGTCGCGGGTACCAGCAGCACCGTGAGCACCACCGCGAACGGGTCCGGGGCGTACTCGGCGAGCGTGCCGGTTGGCTTCGGTACCAACGTGATCACCGTTGCCGCGAGTACCGCGACCGCCACCGGTACCGCGCAGGTGTCGGTCGTCGGCGACCTGGTCGGCGGTACCACGGTGCTGGACGTCACCGATCCCGCGAACGACGACAACGGTCCGGGTACCTTCGCCTACCCGACCTCGTCCAACTTCGCCGCCGGATCCTTTGACATCACCCGGTTCCAGGTTCTGACCAAGGACAACGTGGTGTACCTGCGGACCACGCTGCGTACCCTCACCCCGACGTTCGGGCCGGTCGACGGGGCGCAGCTGCTGGACATCTTCGTACACAACCCGTCGGCCGCGAGCACCTCGACAGCGGCACCGTTCACCAGTCGCAACTACACCGTCGCGCCGCAGGACGCCTGGGCACAGCGCCTGGAGATCCAGGGCTTCGCCGGCCCGGTCTGGTTGGGCGCCAACGGTTCCGCGCCGGGTACCGTCACCGCGGTGGTCGCCTCCACGGTGACCAACACCATCACGGTGGCGCTCCCCCAGGCCCAGTTCGGTACGCCGACCAGCGGCTGGTCCTTCGCCGTCGTGCTCACCGGTCAGGACGGGTTCAGCAGTGACCAGGCCCGCGCGTTCAGCCAGACGCCACAGGAGTACGCATTCGGCGTCTGCGCCTCGATTCCCGGGCCGCCGATCTGCTCGTTCGATCCCAACGCGGTACCCAAGGCGATGGACGTACTCACGCCAGCCGGCGTCAACCAATCCACCGAACTGGATCCGACCCTGGGGCCGGTGGTCATCCGGGGTGTCCCGGTGAGCTGACCGGCCCCGCACGGATCAGTCTTTGCCGTCCGGGTCAGCCCGCCGGCTGGGTGATGTTGACCATCCAGTTGATGCCGAACTGGTCGGTGCAGAGGCCGAACTCGTCGCCCCATACCTGCTTCTCCAGCGGCATACCTACCGTGCCGCTGCTGGACAACTGCTCGAAGTACCCGCGCAGCGCGTCGCCGTCGTCGCCACTGAGGCTCACGGTGATGTTGTCGCCGGCCGTGTACGGCATGCCGGGCCGGGTGTCGGACGCCATCAACGAATAGCCGGCATCCGTGTCCAGCGCGGCGTGCATGATCTTGTCGGCATCCGCCGGATCCGTGGCGCCGAAGTCGCCGAACGTGTTGAGGCTCAGCTCGCCGCCGAAGACGCGCTGGTAGAACTCCATCGCCTGACGGGCATTGCCCTCGAAGCTGATGTACGGGTTGAGACGCGAAGCCACAGCATCCTCCTTGACCCTGATGACAACGATCCTGATGACACGATCCTGGTGACACGGTCCTGATGAGACGATCCTGACAGCGATCCTGATGACACGGTCGTGGTGACACGATCCTGATGACACGGTCTCGATGACAAGCGGACCCTCGCAGCGTAGAGCGGAGAATCGGCCGATGACGACAGAACACCTCAGTGTGGCGATTGCCCGCCCGGCCGACGCCGTGTACGCGTACACGTCGGACCCGGCGCACCTGCCGTCCTGGGCCGCTGGACTCACCGACACGTCACTGGCGTACCGGGACGGCCACTGGGTAACCGACGGTCAGGTGATCATCGACTTCGCGCCGCAGAACCCCTACGGCGTACTCGACCACGACGTCACCGACCCGTCCGGGCAGACCGTCCACGTCCCGATGCGGGTCATCCCCGACGGCGAACACTCCGAGGTGGTGTTCTCGCTGCGCCGGCCACCCGAGATGACCGACGAGGAGTACGCGCGGGACCGGGCCGCCGTCGTCGCCGACCTGGAGACCCTGCGGGATCTGCTGGAGAGCCGCACGCGCTGACGCCACGAACCGCCGACCCGGCCGACAGGTTCAACCTGCCGGGTCACCTCGACAGCGCCGGTTGACCGCGGCCACGGCGGGGTACAGACACTGTGCGCCGACACGGCGACGGTGGGGAGCCCCAGCCGCTACCGGGGACGCTCTTGAGGAGTAGACATGACCGACAACCAGGAGCCAGCCGCCGACCCGGCGCAGCCGGCATACGTAACCAGCTACAGCTGGACCGACGCCCACGGTGCCGAGGGGACCATCGATATCCACGCCGCCCCGGCCGCAGACCCGCCGGTACAGGCGCGTACCCCCGACGGGGCGCCGGTACCGGTGATCGACGGGCAGGGCAACCCGGACTGGTCCGTGGAGCAGCTACGCCAGACCGGCCTGGACACGGCCGCGGCCCGCAACGACCTCATCAACGTGGTCCACGAGACGTTCCTCGCCCTGCCGGACGAGCAGTGACTGGCAGTTCCTCCCCCGCCAACGCGTGACCACCATCAGGGCGCGGCCGGTACAGACTCGGCCGCGCCCTGATCCACGCATCGGGCAGCTCACTTTCAGGTGACGCACCCGTAGTTCTACAGATACCCCCGGGCCGGCCGCCTCGTAGCGTCGACAACGCCAGCGACCGGGAGGACCGACCATGAATGCGAACGTCACCGAACTCGCGGGCTCCTACGCCCAGGCGTGGGCGGCCCGGGACGCCGACGCGATCGTCGCGCTGCACACCGGGGACTCGGTATTCCACGTACACGGGCTGGGCGAGGCCGCGCTCGGCACGGTGCCGGTACGGCAGCTCATCGCCGCACTCTTCACACTCGTACCCGACCTGCGCTTCGACCGCAAACGGGTGTACCTCGGCGCCGATCACCTCGTCATCGAGTACGACATGTCCGGTACCTCGGCGGGCTCCGCCTTTGTCTGTGACGGCGTCGACGTCATCGCCGTCAGCGGGGGTCTGGTCGCACGCAAGGAGACCTACCTGGACCTGGTCGCCCTGCAGCGCCAGATCGGTACCTTGCCCGTCTCGGCGACGGAGCCACCCGGCGCGAGCTGACCCACCGATATGCCCGCCATAGGTCATTCCCCTGCCCACAAAGGAAACCGCCGTGCGCAAGTCACTTCTCCCGGTCGTCGCGTTGGCCACCATCGGCTGGCTGTTGCTTGCCGGCTGCGCCAACTCACCAGCGTCCGCTCCGGCAACCAACGGCAGCGTCCCGGCCGCGCAGGCCGCCGGCGACGGCGGTGCGCCCTCGGCGGCAGCCCCCGCAGGACACGGTGGCGACGCGTGTTCCCTGGTCACCGAGGCGGAGGCGGCGAACGTACTGGCCACCGACCCCGGCCCCGGTACGCCGGACGGTACCGGCGGCGCCACCTCGTGCACGTACGGCGAGTCGCCGTCGATCCTGACCGTCAACACCTTCAGTCCCGGCGGTAAGGCCGCCTACGACCATGCGCGTGGGGTGATGACGGCCAAGGGCACGATCGACCTCCCCGGCGTGGGCGACGGCGCGTTCGGCCTGTTCACCGGTCCGGAAGGGGCGGTCGAGTTCTATCAGGGCGACGTACTGGTCGCCATCGTCCTGATCATCGGCAAGACCGGGGCACCCGACAAGGACCAACTGATCGCGATGGCGAAACTGGCCGCCAGCCGGATCTGACGACAGTCAGCCGGCCTGGTCGACGGCGTCACCGGCGAGAGACCTGGGGCGGGCGTACTAGCCTGTGCGTATGTTGCGGGCGGCGTCCAGAGACGATCATGGCTGACGCCGACGATGTACGCCGGCTGGCGCTCGCCCTGCCCGACGTGGTTGAGATCGACAGCGAGGGCTTCGACTTCCGGGTAGCCGACAAGGGCTTCGTCTGGTCCTACCCCGAGCGCAGGCCGGGCGAGCGGCGGCGCATCCGGACCGACATCGCCGTGCTGTACGTCGGCGACGAGGCCGAGAAGCAGGCGCTCCTGCTGGGCGAGCCGGACGTCTTCTTCACCACGCCCGGCTACGACGGATTTCCACTGGTCATGCTGCGATTGGCGCAGGTGGATGTCGAGCGGCTGGCGGAGCTGGTCACCGATGCCTGGCGGATGCGCGCCCCGGACCTGCTCGCCCGCGATCTCGACGGCGACAGCACAACGTAATCCCGGGCGGTTGGGCGATCGGTGCGGGCGAGGGTGTCACCGGCCGCGCCGTCGCGGGGGCGTGCGCGGGTTGCCGTCACGACGCGTTCCGGTGCGGCTGGGCGGGTTGCCGGGGCGGGGTGCGCCACGCTCGGCAGCCACCCGCGCCGGCGGGTCCGCCTGGGGCTGCCCGCGGGTACTGTTCGCGGTCCGGCCGCGGACGATGCCGATCATCTCCTCGACCAGGTTGGTGTACCGCTCGCGCGCCCACACGAGCGCGACCGTGGACGCGGGCGCGTCGGTGACCACCCGGTAGGTGAGATCGCGGCGGTGGTACGCGCGGGCCAGGGACTGCGGGGTGACGAGGAGGCCGACGCCCGCTGCCACGAGTTCGACCGCGCCGGCCGTGGTGGCCGGGCGGTCGGCGACCACTGTTCCTGGTACAGCTGCCGCGTCCGTCCAGTCGAGCGCGTCGTCCTGGGGCCGTAGCAGCGCATCGTCGGCGAGATCCGCGACCGTCACCTCGTCGGCGGCGGCGAGCAGGTGATCCCGTGGAACTACGACAACCGTCGCCTCGGTGTACAGCGGAATGGCGTGGAAGTTGTCCTGGTCGACCGGCAGCCGGACGAGGCCGGCGTCGGCCCCCGCAAGGAGGAGCGCCGCGGCCTGGCCGACCTCGGCGGGTACCAGCTGCAGCTCCACCTCGGGCAGCCGCTCGGCCCAGGTACGCAGCCACCGGTCGACGGTGACGCCGGGGACGACCACCAGGCTGAACATCCGCTCAGCGTAGCCGGGCACCCGGCGCCGCCCGGCGGTCCCGGGCGATGCGTCCGGCCGGCCGCCGGGTGACTACGCTGGCCGGGTGAGCAAGCCGAAGAAGTCCCAGGTGATGAAGCCCGCCACGGCGGCGCTGAAGCTTGACGTGTACCTGCCGGCCACGCCGCCGGAGTTCCAGGACGGCTCGGTGTCCCGGGAGGAGCTCGACGAACTCCAGCACAACCCGCCGCAGTGGCTCGCCGACCTGCGCCGGGACGGTCCGCATCCGCGCAGCGTCGTCGCCGCCCGGCTGCGGGTGTCCAACAGCGGGCTGGCTCGCGGCGGCGTCACCGAGCCGCTCACCACCGCGCAGATCGCCGCCCTGATCGCTGATCCGCCGGAGTGGCTGATCCGGGAGCGGGCGACGCAGGCTGAGGTAGTGCGCGAGCAGCGGCGGCTGGAGGCACAGCGGGCTACGCCCGACACCGCCCCCGCGCCAGCCAAACCCGCCGCGCGAACCCCTACCAGGACCCGCCAGGTCGCCCGCGGTCGCAACGGTTCATAGTCGCGGCGGTTTTCTGGTCGCACCAGTCGACCGGCTCGCACTTTTGCCTGGTATCAAACCGATCCGCTGCTCCAGCCGAGTCCGCTGAGCGGATGATCTGGGAGCTCCCACATGTCGAGTGCCGTCCGATGCAACCGGCCGTACCCCTGGCGGGTGCTGAGGTCAGGGACGTGCATGGCCGGCGAGGAGGACGTGGGTGCGCGATGCGGACGGCCCGACCGGCGACATCACGCTGCCACCGGGTGGCCACACCGACTGGGAGGTCGAGCTGGTGGTGATCATCGGCGCGGTCGCGACCGGAGTGCCGGCCGCGGACGCATGGCAGCATGTGGCCGGGCTCGCCGTCGGGCAGGACGTCTCCGAGCGGATCGCGCAGATGGCCTCGACGCCGCCACAGTTCAGCCTGGGCAAGTCGTACCCGCGCTTCGGTCCGGTCGGGCCGTGGCTGGTCACGCCGGACGAGTTCGCCAACCCCAACGACCTCGAGCTGGGCTGCTCCATCAACGGCGAGCAGGTGCGGAAGGGCCCCCGCGGGTGTCGGCCGTGGCCGCCACCCGCAGCGCTGGCTGGCCCCCGGCGATGTGCTGGTCGGCACATCGAAGGCATCGGCGAACTGCGGCACCGCTTTGTCGCCGCACCGCAGTCATCACCCGGCACCGACCTGCGCGGCGGTAACGAAGCCGACCACCTCGGCGACCACGTCCGGGTCGCGGAGCAGCCGGCGGTGGCCGAGGCCGGTGGTGAGGCGCAGCCGCGACGTCGGCCAGCGCTCGGCGATCGCCACCGCGTCGGTGACCGGGATCGAGGCGTCCTCACGGTCGTGGATGATCAGCGTGGGCGGCATGGCTGTCGCCTGCCCGAACTCCGGTACGTCGAAGTGGTGCATGGGTGCGCCGACGCGCCGTTCGACCCGGGCGGTCAACCGCCGGTGGATGCGCCGGCCGAAGCCGAGCACGGCCGCGAAGTGCTGGGCGTACGTGGCGGGGCTGGCCATCGGGGCGAGCAGTACGACCCGGTCGGCGCGCAGTCCGTCGCAGAGCGCCACTCCGGTGGCGGTGGCGCCCAGTGAGTGGGCGATGATCGCGGCCGGCCGACCGTACTGCGCGACCACGGCGGTCAGGGCGGTGGCGAACTCGGGGATCGAGGAGGAGCGCGGGCCGTACGCCCCTGGCTCGGACTCGCCGTGGCTCGGCGCGTCCAGTGCCACCACCCGGTACCCGCGCTCGACCAGGGGTTCGACGAACGGGCTCAGCTGGCCGCGGTGACCGGCCCAGCCGTGCATGAGGTACACCGCCGGCCCCTCACCCCACACCTCACCGGCTACGCTGTGCCCGTCGACCGGCAGCTCGAACACCTTGCCCAGTGGCTGGATGTGTTGCGGGACAGCCGGTTCACGGCGTACCGGCAGGGTGAACCAGATTCGTTCGGCCCAGCGCGCCCCGAGTTGCGGCGCCGTGCGCTCCAGTACCCGGAATGCCAGCCGGACCGATGGTGGCGCCTTAAAAAAACGATCGTTCGTGCTTTTCTTGGTCGGCACATCGGCTGTTGCAGTCATGACTGGAGCCCCCTCTGTCAGTCGGACGGTCTCGCGCGCCTCGGTCAGTGGCGCATCTCGGTAAGCCCGCGCGCCTCGGTGAGCCGCGCCCCTTGTCGGCGGTGCGCTGGTAACCGCGCGCCTCGATCAGCGGCGCGCCTCGGTCAGCAGGGCCTCGAAGGCGCGCCGCGCGCGGCTCTCCGACCGCCCGTCACCGAGCAGCCGGGACGCGTGGTGGTTGGCGAGCAGTACCCCGTTCAGGTCCTGGGCGAACTGCTCGGGATCGGCATCGGCCCGGAACTGCCCCTCGGCGATGCCGGTCCGGAAGATGGTGGCGATCATGTCGGCCATGTCCCGTTGGTCGCGCACCAGCCGGTCACGGACCACCCCGGGCTGGTCGTCGAACTCGGTGGAGGCGGCGACGAACGGGCAGCCACCGGGCAGCGCGTCCCAGGCCAGCCAGCGCTCGAACAGCTCGCGTACCCGCGGCTCACCGCGCGGCGCGCGGACCGCCGGCCGGGCCACCTGCTCCTCGAACCGCGCCCGGGCGTGCTCCAGCACCTGCAGCTGGAGCGCCTCCTTGGAGCGGAAGTGGCCGAACAGGCCGCTCTTGGACAGCGACGTCTGCTCGGCGAGGGAACCGATCGTCAGACCGCTCAGCCCGGCCCGGCGGGTCACCTCCACCGCCTGGTCGAGCACCGCGCGCCTGGTGTCCTCGCCCTTACTCACCCGCTCAGAAAAGCACGCCCGTGCGGGAAATGCAACCCTCGCAGCCCGAGCGCCAGGGCCGAACGCCTGGGCCGAACGCCTGGGCCGAAACGCCTGGGCCGAACGAGAGGGCCGAGCGGGAGGTCACGGTCGGGTCGCAGAGCCGGTCAGCGCAATGCGCGCGAAACATCGGGCGCGCAGGATGGGGTGTGGGCGCGCGACGGGTACGAGTCGGATGTGAGTTCTCCTACGACTCTGCCATCGATACACCGACGGTATTCCAGGTCGAGCCACTGGGCATCGAGCCGGTAGCCATGATCGAGGAGAGCTGGGTCATCCAGCCCGACCAGCCCGTACGCCGCTACCAGGACGCGTACGGCAACTCGTGCGTCCGGCTGGTACTCCCCGCGGGCAGCTCGGTACTGCGCTACGACGCGATCGTGGCGGTACCCGACGCCACCGAGGACGCCGACGACGACGCACCGGAGCTCTCCCCCGACCGGCTGCCC
Source organism: uncultured Actinomycetota bacterium (assembly GCA_963850915.1). Lineage (GTDB taxonomy): Bacteria > Actinomycetota > Actinomycetes > Mycobacteriales > Micromonosporaceae > CAVTWH01. The sequence continues at coordinate 211,996 of CAWKND010000006.1, read as the reverse complement.
GACGACACGCTGGTCTACACGCTGCCCAGCCGCTACTGCCTGCCCGACATGCTGGGCGACGAGGCGTGGACCCGGTTCGGCGCGATGCCGCCCGGCTACACCCGGGTACAGGCGATCTGCGACTACGTCAACGACCACCTCACCTTCCAGTACGGCAGCAGCGGACCGCAGTCCACCGCCGTCGACGTGAACACCTCCGGCTACGGCGTCTGCCGCGACTTCACCCACCTGGCGATCTCCTTCTGCCGGGCGCTGAACATCCCGGCCCGCTACGTCTTCGGCTACCTACCCGACATGGACGTACCGGTGGACCCCGCGCCGATGGACTTCGCGGCCTGGATGGAGGTGTGGCTGGGCAACCGGTGGTGGACCTTCGACCCGCGCAACAACAAACGGCGCAAGGGAAGGATCCTCATCGGGCGCGGCCGGGACGCCTCCGACGTGGCGATGGCGACCACGTTCGGCGCCCCGAAACTTGAGTCGATGATCGTGTGGTCTGACGAGGTACTACCGTGACCGGCGTGCCACCAGCCGAGTTCGACGGGGCGGCCGAGGACGGCACGCCCGGCGAGTCCGGCGGGCCGGCAGGGTTCGATGCGCCGCTGCTCGACCACAGCACGCTGGATCTGGCCGCGGCGCGGCAGATCACCTACCGGATCGAGCAGTGCTTCCGGTACAGCTACGACGAACCGGTGACCGCGCTGTCCCAGCGGCTGGTCGCGGTACCCCGGCAGCGGCACGGCGACTCCTACCGGCGCGCGCACGCGGTGACGGTCACCGGCACCTCCGCACGCCGGCGGACCAGCCAGGACGAGACCGGCAACACGGTGGTCCGGGTCACCGCACCGTACGTGGCGGAGAGCGTCGAGTTCCGCATCGACGCCGTGGTGGAGCGGGTCCGCGACGACCACGGCCACCGGCTCGACGCCGCGGCGCTGGGCGATCCGCGACTACTGACCCCGACCTGGCTGACCGCACCGGACGACGACCTGCGCACGCTGGCGGCCACCGTCATCCGGCCGGGCGGTGGACCACTGGACATCGCCGAACGCGCCTGCCATGCCGCGCACGAGGCGATCCGCTACGAGTACGGCGTGACCGGCGTCTACACCACGGCCGCGCAGGCACTGGCCGGCGGGCGCGGCGTCTGCCAGGACTCGGCGCACGTGATGGTGGCGCTGTGCCACGTTGCCGGGCTGCCGGTGCGGTACGTCTCCGGGCACCTGCTGGGCCAGGGGGGTACGCACGCCTGGGTCGAGGTCATCGTGCCGGACCGGGACGCGGCGCTCGCGGTCGCCTTCGACCCCTGCCACGGACGGCGCACCGACGGGCGGTACGTCACCGTCGCGGTCGGGCGTGACTACGCGGATGTGGCGCCCACCTCCGGTACCTTCGTCGGCCCACCGGGCGGCCGGCTCACCACCACCCGCCAGGTGGGTGTGGTAGCCATCGATACATGAACAGCTATCTGGAGCGCCTCACCGCACTCGTCGGCGTCGACTCGGGCACCGGTGACCTCGACGGACTGCACCGGGCGGCGACCCTGGTCGGGGACTGGGCCGAGCAGGCCGGCATGGCTGTCGAACTGATCCCGGTAGCCACCCCCGCCGGTACCGCGCACGGCGATGCGCTGGTGGCCCGGATCGCCGGTACCGGAACGGGAACAGTGCTCTTCGCCGGCCACCTCGACACCGTGTACCCACCGGGCGAAGCCGAGCGCCGGCCACTACGCATCGACGGCGACCGCGCGTACGGGCCGGGCGTCAGCGACGACAAGGGTGGTGTACTGGCCGGACTCACCGCGATCGAGACACTGCTCGACGGCGACCGGGCCGACTTCGGCGAACTGATCCTGCTGGCCAACCCGGACGAGGAGATCGGCTCGCCGGCCAGCCGTCCACTGCTGGCCCGGCTCGCCGCGCAGGCCGACGCCGCGCTGTGCCTGGAGTCCGCCCGGGAGAACGGCGATCTGGTACAGGCCCGCAAGGGCGTCGCCGATATCGAGGTGACCGTACTCGGTCGTGCGGCGCACGCCGGGGTCGAGCCGGAGCGGGGCGCCAACGCGGCACTTGCCGCCGCGCACCTGACCGTTGCGCTGCAACAGCTCAACGGCGCCTGGCCCCGGGTGACGGTCAACGTCGGCGTATTGGAGGCGGGCTACCGGCCCAATGTGGTGGCCGCCCACGCCCGGCTGCTCGTTGACGTGCGGTCGGACGACCCGGCGACGTTCGACGCCGCGCTGGCAGCGATCCAGGCGATCGTCGCCGAACCGGTGGTACCCGGCGTGTCGGCGACGATGGCGGTACAGCAACCGACTCCGCCGTGGCGTATCCCGAGCGAGCACGAGTGGCTACTGGGGGCCGCGCGTGCGGCTGGTGAGCGTACCGGCGTCCCGGTCCGGTTCGCGGCCACCGGCGGTGCTGCCGATGCCAACCTGTTGGCGCACAACGGTTTGGCGGTACTCGACGGGCTCGGCCCGGTCGGCGGCGACGACCACAGCCCGGCCGAGTGGCTGCACCTGCCCAGCGTGGCACCCCGCGTCGCCCTGCTCGCCGAGCTGACCCGGCAGATCACCGCCGGAAGCCCACGCCGGGCCGGCTAGGGTAGCTCCATCATCTCGGCGCGGACGATCTCGGCGAAGACCAGATCCAGGTACGAGTCCAGGCGTCGCCGACCGGTGGCCAACTGGTCGGCGATCATCAACGGCGCGTGCCAGGCGTAGTCGGCTGGTGTGGGTACCCGCAAAGCTTGTGGCTCTTCGGTTCCGCCGCCACCGACGACCGATCCGCCTACCGGATCGCCCACCCAGTCCTCGGCCTCGCTCGGCGGCTTGGCCGTGATGTCGGTGTACGTGACGCCCGGCTCGTGGATGCCCAGGGCGCTGGCGAGCACCGCGATGAGCGTGTGCGGATCGACCCGCTCCGCTGGCAGCCAACCGATCGCGCCCCGGTAGCAGCGGCTGAGGACCGTCTGGATGTCGTCGCTGTCCAGCCCGTCCGGGTGCTGCTCCTCCAGCAGCGCGCGGACCACCGCGCCGAGTACCTGCCCGGCCTGGTCGGGCGGGAGCGCCGCCAACTCCGCGACGGCCGCCTCGTAGTCGTCGCGGTCACGTTGCCCGGCCGCCGACACGGCGACGCTGACCGGGGTACCGATGCCGCGCGCCGCACCGCCCAACTCCCGCCACGCCACCACAGCAACCCCCAACCGTCCGCCCACCCGACTGCCGCGAGGCTACCGTGCCGGTGTCCCTGGCTCTGCCGGCACAGTGGCATGCGGGGTTTCGTGGCTCGCAGTCGAGGGGGTGGACCTTGCGGGCTGTCGGTGGCGGCCCGGGGTCGTTCCGATGATGTTGGTGAACGCCGCGATGAAGCTGCTGGGGTTGGCCCATCCGCAGGCGTAGGCCGTTTGGGTGGTGTCGTGGCCCTCCGCGAGCAGCACGAGCGCGTGGTGGACGCGTAGCTGGGTGCGCCATTCATAGAAGGTCATGCCGAGTTCGTTGTTGAAGAGTCGGCTGAGGGTACGGGGGCTGGCTCCGATCCTCTTCCCGAGCTCGGCCAGCGTCGCGTTGTCTGCCGGCTTCTCGTGCAGCATCCGGGCGATGGCCTGCAGCCGGTCGTCGCGTGGTTCGGGCAGGTGCAGTGGCTGTTCGGGTGCTTCGCGGAGTTCCTCGACGAGGACTCGAAGCAGGCGGGAGCGCGCGGACTGGCTGTATCTGGGTGCCGCGTCGTCGTAGTTGTGCGGGCCGGTCAGGGCGAGCAGGACCTCGCGGGCGAGGTCGGAGGCGAGGAACACGGCGGGGTGCTCCGGGACGAGCCGGGCGAGAGATGGTGCGAGGAAGACGATCCGCATATCGGTGTCGCCGTGGGCGCGGTGGTGGTGCGTGAATCCGCCGGGGGTCCAGGCGACCCGGTTGGCGGGAACGATCGACGTGCCGCGCTCGGTGTGGACGGCCAACACTCCGCCGGCCGCGTACACCAGGTGTCCCTGGGCGTGTGACTGCGCCGCACTTGTTTCACCGGACGGCCACAGGTGGCGCCCGCCAGCGGGCCACATATGTGAGGTCACGCCGGCGATCGGGCGAGTTTGGCGGCGAACGGGCATCGGTTGGCATTCTAGCGGTAGCAAGCCACGCCTTGGTCCAGTGACACTTCCTCCATGCGGAGTGGTCGTCAGTCGCGCTTTGCGCTTGACCGCACCACATGTCATCGAGGCAGCGTGCCTCGATGCCGCGGCCCGAGATGGCTCGCTGCCGCGGCTTGGCAGAGAAGGAGAAACGCATGACGACGTTCGTCCTGGTACCCGGCGCTTGGAAGGGCTCCTGGGCGTTTGAGGCCGTGGTACCGCTGCTGGAGCGCGCCGGTCACACCGTGCACGCCCTGACCCTGACCGGTCTGCGGCCGGACGACGACAACGCGACGGTCGCGACCGCCAACCTCGACACGCATGCCGACGACGTACTGCGGTGCCTCGATCAGCTCCACATCACCAGCGCGACGCTGGTCGGCCACAGCTACGCCGGGATGGTGATCGCGGCCGCCGCCGACCGCGCTGACGGCCGGATCTCGCGGCTGGTGCACCTCGACGCCTTCGTGCCGCGTGACGGCGAGTCGTGGTGGTCGGCAACGAACGACTACTTCCGGGAACTTGCCGCTGCGGGCGCCGCGGGCAGCGGCTACGCCATCCGACCGCCGGGCGGCGGCGATCCCCGCCGCCGTCCCCATCCCCTCGCCTCGTTCCTGCAAACGATCCGGCTCACCGGCACCCTCGCACAGGTCCCCCGTCGGGAGTTCGTCTACTGCTCGGGATGGGAGGACCGGACGCCATTCGCTGACCTGCGCACCCGGCTCCAGGCCGATCCGGAGTGGCAGGTCCACGACCTCCCCACCGGACACGACGCAATGCACGAGGCCCCGGAGGCGGTCGCCGCACTACTGCTCGCCGAATGAGCTGTTGCCGTGGGCCTCGGCGGCCTGAAACCAACCATTCGACCGCCCTGCCCTTTTCATTATATGGGTGGTGACTACCCCAGCGAATCGTCCTGAATGACGATTTTTGGGGCCCTGAGCTGCACCTATGCTCGTCAGGTCGCCCACTCCCACAATCGCCCAGGGGGAGCACTGTGCCTGTGCCTGACGCCAGAACGCTGGAGATCGCCGCCGAGCAGCAGCACGTCGACCGGGTCTACGAACGGGTCGAGATCGTCCGCGCACAGGCCAAGGAGCTAGCCCACGAAGCACACGGCCGGGCCGCCGCCGGACCAAGCAGCGGACTCGTCGAACGGGACGCCATGGTCCACCGTGCGGCCAAGCAGCTGCGGTCGCTGGACGCCGAGGCGGAGGGGCTGGTCTTCGGCCGTCTCGACTTCGACGACGGCGAGGCGTACCACATCGGCCGGCTCGGCATCCGCGACGACAACCTGGAGCCGTTGCTGGTGGACTGGCGGGCACCGGCCGCGGCGCCGTTCTACCGCGCGACTTCGGGCGAACCCTGCGGCGTGGTCCGCCGCCGCGTGATCATCTGCCGGGGGCCGGAGGTGGTGGACCTCGACGACGATGTACTCCGCCCGGATCAGACCGGTGACCTGCGCGTACTCGGCGAAGGAGCGCTGCTCGCGGCGCTGCGCCGGTCGCGCGGTCCGCTCATGCGCGACATCGTCACCACCATCCAGCGCGAGCAGGACGAGGCCATCCGCGCGCCGGCCCGTGGCGTCACGCTGATCACCGGCGGTCCCGGTACCGGCAAGACGCAGGTCGCGCTGCACCGCGCGGCGTACCTGCTGTACACCGACCGCGGCCGGTTCGCCGACGGTCGGGTACTGGTCGTCGGCCCGTCCACGGTCTTCACCAACTACATCAGCCGGGTGCTACCCGCGCTGGGCGAGGAGAGTGTGCACCTGCGGGCGCTCGGCGAGCTGGCCGCCGGCTTCACCGCCACCCGGCGGGACGCCGCGCCAATCGCCGCGATCAAAGGCGACGAGCGCATGCTCGGGGTACTCGCCGAGCTGATCTGGCAGACACCGCCGGTCGCGCCCGACCGGCTCAAGCTCGTCTACTCCGGTGAGGTGCTCACGCTCGCGGCCGCGGATCTCGCGGCCGTTCGAGAAGTGGTACGCCGGACGGCGCAGACTCTCGCGGTGCAGCCCAATGGCGCGGCCCGCATCGCCGCCGGCGCGCTCGTGGACGCGCTCTGGTCCAAGGCGGGCCCGCTGTCCAATGTGGATCGGCTGGCCAAGGTGGACCCGGGGCAGCGGGACCTCTTCGGGGAGGAGGTCGCCGACCGGCCCGAGTTCGGGCGGTTCCTGGCGGCCTGGTGGCCGCGGCTGCGCCCGGCCCTGGTGCTGTCCTGGCTGACCGACGCCGATCGGGTGCACGGGCTGACGCCCGCGGAGGCCAAGACGTTGGCCGGGTCGTACCAGCAGAACCGTGACTGGTCGGTCGACGACGTGCCGCTCCTCGACGAACTGGCCGAGCTGCTCGGCTCTGCGCCCCGCCAGGTCCGGTCCGCCGAACCCGCCGCCCGCCTGCGCGAACTGACCAGCGGCCCGCGCAGGGTCGAGACGTTCGTACTCAGTGTGGGCCTGCAGGACGGCTGGAACCTTTACGCCCCAGGGCATCCGACACCGATCGCGGGGGCCGGGCAGCGCATCGACAACAACGCCGTCGCGGCCGCGCAGCGCTGGGCCGAAGGCGTCATCCTCCGCGAAGGTCACCGCGTCGTCGGCTGGACCGACGGCTATGACCCGTACGGCGAGGAGGGCTACGTCCCGGCGCTCGCCGACCCGTTGCCGGTCGATGAGCCCGAGGAGGCCGTGGAATGGGACGACTATGCCCACGTGATCCTGGACGAGGCGCAGGACCTGTCCCCGATGGAGTGCCGGATGATCGCCCGCCGAGCCGAGTACGCCTCGATGACCATCGTCGGTGACCTCGGCCAGGCGACCCATCCCCTGGCGGCCGGGGCCTGGCCGGAGCTGCTGACCCGGCTCGGCCGGCGGGAGGTGCGTACGCTCGAACTGCACACGGGCTACCGGGTACCGCAGGCCATCATGGAGTACGCGAACGGTTTCCTCGCGCCGGGGCTCACCCCGACCCAGTCGTACCGCGCTGGCGGTTCATTGTCCGTGCGGCGGGTCGACGACCTCCACTCAGCCGTACGCGACGCGGTCCGGGACGCGCCCCGCGACAGTACCGTCGCCGTCATCGCCGCCGACACCGCAATCGACGCGCTCACACCATTCGTCGCGCCGGGCGTCGCGGTGGTGCCCGCCAGCCTGGTCAAGGGGCTCGAATTCGACCACGTCATCGTCGTCGAACCGACCGACATCGTGGCCGCCGAGCCCCGTGGTCACAGCCGCCTGTACGTGGCGCTGACCCGCGCGGTCAACAGCCTGGTCGTCCTGCACCGCGAGCCCGTGCCGGATCCGCTGCGCTGAACAACGAGACGCCAGCCGCTACCGGGCGTGCAGGTACCGGGATGCCACCCGTACGGCGACTTCGGGACGGCCGGTCGTGATCTTCAGGGACTTGCCCGGTTGGTACCTGGCGATAGCTCGGCGAGTCCAGCGCGCCGGCTGGTCGCCGGCTGGTTGGAGTGGACCGGAGATGGCGACCTCCAACTGGTAGGCGTTGACTGCCCGGACAGCGTTGATCGACTCCCACGGCGCGTGGATCCCGAGCAGCGGCAACCGGATCCCGGTGGCGTCCAGGTACGCCGACTCCAGCGACAGCGCCCCCGGGCCACTCCACACCAATACCGCGAGCGTGAACGCGGCGACTGCTTCGGGCCACGCCCACATTCCGCCGGTGGGCTGGAGGAACGGCAGCAACACGAGCGCAGCGACAAACACCGTGGCCAGGACAGGCGTCACTGCCTTCGGGCGGGCGATGCCGATCTGAAGACACTCGGGGATCGCCGCGCCCGGGGCGTCGACAACACCCTGGATACTGGCGCCTACCAGCCGGGTACCTCGCCGGTTCAGGATGAAGAACACGACCATCCCGACGAAGGCAGCCGCGAGTCCGATCAGCGCCGGTGTCGCGTCGTCATCGGCCAGCCAGCCGAACTGCACCGCGAGGACCCCGCCCCCGATGAACAGCACCATCCAGATCGCCGAGCCGAGCAGAAACCCCCTGGCGATACGGATGATCCGCCGTCCGCGCGCCACACCCGCCGCGTTCTCTTCTTCGGCTGTCATCCCAGCATCCCGGGTACAGCCACAGAACTCGCCATCACCGCACCAGGCATCACTCGACGCGGCCGTCATCCTGGAGGAACGCGCCCGCGTCGTCTTCGGCAGGGTTCTGGGCCGATCCCCGGCCGCGGCGGCGAAGAACGACCGCGGTGGTACCAGCAGCCCCGAGCAGCAGCACGGCGATGGCGATCCACAGAGCCGCCGATCCGCCACCCGAGCGGCTGCCGCTCGCCAGCCGCAACGGGTCCGACGAGGCGCCCGGCTGTCCGGCGCTGGCGGCCGGCAGGCCGGTGGCACCGCCAGCCGCACCGGTCTGGCCGGGCAGCGCCGTTCCGCCGGCCGCGCCGGGGAGCGCCGGGCGGACGCGCGAAGCCGACGGGCTGGCGTGCGGAGCCGCCTTGCTGGGCGTGGGGCTGGCCGGCGGCGTCACAACATGCGGGTGTACCGCGAGCGTCGCCGAGTTGTTGGCGGTGTTGGTGTCCGCCGAGTAGGTCAGGGTGACCCGGGCCGGGGAGGTGACCGTGCCGACGATCGTGATGTGGATGTCGACCCGGTTGCAGCAGGTGCCCTCGTAGTTGGCCGGGTCATCGACGAACTCCTGGCCACCGGAGCACTTGTAGTCGGTACCCGCCACGATCTCGATGCAGTCGGCGAAGTACCGCTCCGGCGTGGCGAACTCGGTACCGGCCGCGGCGACGTACTCCAGCCACCAGCCGGCGGGCGGCAGGTCGTTCGGACCGTAGTTGTGGATGTAGAAGGTGAGTACGCCCTGGTCGCTCCAGGTACCGTCGCTGCCGCCGCCGACCTGGGTGAAGGTACCGGCGACGACCGCGCCGTCGGTCGGCAGGCTCTGGGCGGCCTGAGCCGCTGACGGGGTGGCGCCCATCGCCAGTAGCGCCACGCCGACCAGCGCACAGCTGCTCAGCGCGCGCCGCAGCTTCCGTTGCCGCATTCTCGTACTCCTCGTGGGGGGAGCCGGACGCTATCAGACAGCCGCCCCCGAGTACGCCCCTGCCCGCGCGATCAGCCCCGACGGCGCGACAGACGGGAGGACGCCTGGCCCGACAGAAATGTGGTATTTGGTCACCACGACATTTCCGATCGGGACAGGCGCCACTCATCCGCTATCCGCGAATAACGCGGTCCGAAGGATTAGCTCGGATCAGCATCCGGTCATCTTGGACGGCGACATGTAGAGGTCGTAAATCTGACCGGAAAGGTTCTTGTCGTGGTTGTCGCAGAACAGGACGGGCGACTGGGCGCCGTAGTAGTAGATCAGCCCCGACCAGCTGTTCGGATGAATCCACAGCGCGTTCTCACCTTGGGCGAAGTAGTGATCGCCGGTGCACTGGTAGGGGTAGCCCTTTTTGGTGGTTTCCAGCATGAGGTTGATCGTCTGGCAGCTATTGGGCGTTACCGCCGCGCTGGCGGAGGTCGGTAACGCGAAGCCGAGCATGGTGGTCAGGATTGCCGCGCCGAGCGCAGCAATCCGCAGCCTTCTTTTCACAATTTCTCCCCGTGTGTTTGTTGCCAGCCCTGCCGTGCGAAGCCCACGAAAAGACTGGACCTTGCGAATCCGACAAGTGCTTCGTGGCGTCGATCAAGCGCCGTCGACATGACACCATGCGTGAATCACACCCGCAAGATCGAGTGTCCGATCTTCTAATTGTGCGAACACGAGGTTTCGGGACTGCGGGGCATCGGTACGGCTGTGTAGTGAACGGCACCCGTCGATGGACGCGAGCGCTCAGAGGGCGGCGGGGCGGAGTCGCGCCGGGCGATCTCGGCGGCACAGGAATGCGACCTCGAGCGGCTCGCCGGGCCGTGACCGGGACTTTCGCCGTGCGCCGGTCGAACGGGGTTGCGGCGGCTGCCGGGCTACGAGTAGAAAGGCGTTAGTTCACCACCACCCGACAGGTACCCCCTGTCTGTGAAAGGGCTGAGGCCTCCCCACCCTGGCGTGCTCCACCGCCGCCGCGCACCGCCGATCAGCACCGCCGATCCGGCATGCCCGGCTGGCCGCATCCGTCAGTCCTCAGCTCTTCGCGTAAAGGTGCGTATGTCTTCTCCTGACTTCGCCGACCTCTCCGCCCGCGTCGCGGCGTTCATCGCCGCCGACCACCGTGGCGGCGAGCGGGTCGGCCCGTTCACCATCCACTTCGACCGGCAGACGGCCAATATCTGGCGAAACTATGCAGTACCAGACATCGGTGCACTGCCCACCTCCGCCGACGTCGAGGCGCTGCTCGCGGCCTTCGACCGGGCGGACCGTACCCCCCGGCTGGAGTACGTGCCGGCGTCCGCTCCGGCCGTCGAGCCGGCCCTGCTGGCGGCCGGCTTCACCGTCGAGGACCGCTCCCCCGTCCTCGGCTGCCGCCCCGGGGAGGCGGCCGACCTGCCGGTACCACACGGCATCACCTTCGCCTTGGTAGATGCCGAGCCCGACCTGCTCGAGGTGGCCCGGCTACAGCACGCGGCGTACGAGGATCCGGAGCCGGCCGGCGCGGTCGACGTGGCCCGGTTGACCGCGCTCATCGGGCGGGGCGGCATCGTCGCACTTGCCCGGGACACGGCCACCGGCGAGCCGGTCGGTACCGGCCTGAGCACGGACCTGCACGAGGGCGCCAGTGAACTGGCGGCGGTCGCCACGGCAGCCAGCCATCGCCGGCGCGGGATCGGCTCCGGGCTCATCGCGCTGCTGGCCCGCACCATGCACGAACGCGGTGCCGACCTGGTGTGGCTGGAGCAGGAGCCGGTACTCCCGGAGATCCTCTACAACCGGGCCGGCTTCCGGCGCGGCGCGGAGAAGCTGTGGATCTCCCGCCCGGCCGGGGTACTGGTGGCCGGCGCGGCCCGGCTGCATCCGGTACCCGCCAGCCGTGCCCAGGCGATCCTGGACGGCGACCTCACCGACCTGGGCGGCGCCCGGCCCGGTGACGGCTGGCCGCACGCGGACACCTCGGGCGGCATGTGGATGGTGGCCAACAAGGGCGTCGAGGGTTTCCTCATCACGCTCGACGGCGTCGTCATCGGCGACGCCGGCACGATGGTCAACGGTACCGAGGCGCTGTACGCGATCACGCTGGTCGACGCGTACCAGCAGAGTGACCTGGCAACCGGCGTGGCCGGGGCGCTGCACGCGCTGCTCGCGGCCCGACCCGGAGTGGTCAGCGTGACGAACGGCAGCCGCGGACCGGCCGACCGGCGCCCGCCGACGCTCGCCGCCAACGAACGGGACACGCTGCTGGCCTTCCTCGGGTACCTGCGGGAGTGCCTGATCGGCAAGCTCGACGGGCTGCCCGAGGAGGCGGCGCGGCGGAGGTTGGTCGACTCGGGTACCACCCTCCTCGGGCTGGTCAAGCACGTCGCCGCGACCGAGTACTCCTGGTTGGCGGTGACCTTCGCGGGCGGGCGTAGCGACGACGAGCCGGACGAGTACCTGTCCGCGACGGACACGGTCGAGTCGGTGGTCGCGCTGGCGCGGGCGGTCGGGGTACGCAGCGAGGAGATCGTGCGCGGCTGCGAAGATCCCAGCACGCTGTCGGCTGCGCCCGCACCGGCCTCTTCGACGCGGTACACCCTGCGTTGGATCCTGGTCCATCTGGTCGAGGAGGTGGGCCGGCACGCCGGCCACGCGGACATCCTGCGCGAGCTGGTCGACGGCCGGGTCGGCCGCTGATCGCCGTCCCCGGCGCGGCGTGCCGCGCCGGGGACGGTGGGCCGCGCGGCCGAACGCGGTCACGCCGGGCGGTACCGGCCGAGGATTTCGCCGGCCTGTTCGGTCATCGCGGCGATGACCGCGCCGGCCGGTTGGACCGAGTCGATCAGACCGACCCCCTCGCCGGCCAGCAGCGCCATCTCCGCCAGGTCGCCGGTGGTCAGACCCCGCATGGGTACCACGTTGGAGAACTGGTGCATGTCGATGTGCTGGCCGCCCAGGTCGGTGTGGCCGATCACCGGCAGGCCCGAGGTGTCCGCCGGGATCTCGGCCAGCCGGTCGTGCCACTGCTCGACGACCCGGTTGCGCAGTACCCGCATCGGGTTGAACTGCGGCATGTCCGGCCCGAACATGGGGGTACGCACGGTGCCAGTCCCGGCCGCCGATACCAGTGCCGCCTTGTACCCGTCGTGCGCCAGTGACTCGTCGGTGGCCACCAGTCGGGTACCCACCCAGGCACCGTCTGCACCGAGCATGAGTGCGGCCGCGAGTCCCCGCCCGTCGGCGATCCCGCCGGAGGCAAGGACGAGCGCCGGCGCGACCGCGTCAACCACGAGTGGTACCAGCGCGAAGGTCGGCAGCGTGGCGAAGTTGTGGCCGCCGGCCTCCAATCCCTGCGCCACCACCACATCCACCCCGTCGTCCACCGCCCGCTTCGCGGCATCCACCGAGCCGACCTGTTCGAACACCCGGACCCCGGCCGCGTGCAGTTGGTCGATCCAGGCTCGGGCGGGGTGTCCCCAGTGGAAGGAGACGACCGGGACACCGGCGGCGCACACGACATCGATCTGCGCCTGCTCGGTGAAGATGGTGATGAAGTTGACGTTGAACGGGTTCGGCGTACCGGCCCGGATCGCGTCGATCGTCTGGGCGATCGCGGGCGCCGGCATCAGCCCGACACCCAGCGAACCCAGCGCACCCGCCCGACTCACCGCGACCGCCAGGTCCGGCGTCATGCCGACGAACGCCATGCCGGCCTGAGCGATCGGGGTACTCAGATTGAACGCTTCGGTGAAGCGAGTCGTCAGTCTCATAGGGACCCACGTTGTCGGATCTCGGCCGCACGGGTGTTGCTCAGCGTGCACCACGAGGTTGCATTGTGTGCAGATAGGCCTGACGGGCAGGAATCGGACGGAGGAGCGGCGATGGCGGAGCGGTGGTCCACGCTGGGCAGCCCGCGTACCGCGCAGTTCGAGTACTGGCGGGAGTTGATCTGCGCCGCGTTCCTGGCGCTCACGCCCGAGTCCGACCTGCGCAGCAGCTTCACCGGTACGGTCACCCAGTGGCCGCTGGGCAAACTGAACCTGGCCCGCATCGACTCGCAGCGGCAGCGGGTACGCCGTACCGACAATGACATCGGCCGCAGCCCGCGCAGCGGCTACTACGCCAACCTGCAACTGCGCGGCGACAGCCAGATGAGCCAACACGGCCGTACCACCACGCTGCGCCCAGGGGACCTCGCCGTGGTCGACACCCGGGCGCCGTTCACCTTCGACTTCCGCGGTGACTTCCGGCAGCTGTCGCTGTTCGTACCCGCCGCCCTGCTCGAAGCGGAGTCCCCCGCTGCTGTCCGCACTGCCACCCGTCTGGACACGAGCACCGGTGTCGGCGCGGCGGTCCGGCACGCGCTGCAGGCGCTCACTTCGGAAAGCCTGACGCCGAGCGCGGCAACCCGGCTCGCCGCGCACACCACGGGGATGCTCGGCGTAGCGCTGGCCGCCGATCCGCCGAGAATGCCGGTACGCTCCGCCCGCTCGTACGCGACCGCACTCACCGACATCGACGAGCACCTGGCCGACGAGGATCTGTCACCAGCGGCCACCGCACGCCGGCTCGGCATCTCGATTCGTTGGCTGCACACCCTTTTCGCCGGCGAAGAGCACTCCTACGCCGCCACCGTACGGCGACTGCGGCTGGAGCGCGCCGCCCGTGACCTGCGCGACCCGGCCCGCGATCACCTCCGGGTCATCGATATCGCCAGCGACGCCGGGTTCGGCAGCATCGCCGGCTTCCACCGCGCCTTCCACCGCGAGTTCGGTACCACCCCGGCCCAGCTGCGCCCGCGTGCTGGCCGGCCGGCCACCTGAGCACGGTCATGCGGCGGGTGTGGCCTCGATCGCGTCGAGGTCGCGTACGGCGTAGCGGTGGTGCTCCCACTCCTCGTAGAGGATCACGTGGAGGCAGGACAGTACGGTCTCCCGGTGTTCGGGGGCGTGCGGATTCCTGCGCGTCTCGGCCAGCAGCTCCGGCGTGACCCTGGCCAGGAAGTCGCGCATCATCGCGACGCGCCCCGCCCGGACCTCGAGTACCTCGGTGTACGACGGAGTGACGACCTCGAAAGTCGAGGTGTCGAAGCCGTCGTCCTCGGTGCCGTCGTCCAGCTGACCGATCGGGTGAAATGGCTGTTCGATCTCCAGGATCGCCCGGCCCAGCCACATGTCGGTGGCCAGGACCATGTGCCGCAGCGTCTGCGCGAACGACCACTCGCCGCCCACCGAAACGTCGACCGTGCCGGCAGGCATCGCCGCGACGCGCCCGAGTGTGGCCGCCCAGGTGCGCTCGAGCGCCGCCCAGGCCGTACGGAGGCCATCCGGATCTGTGGCACGCCGCTCGGCGCGGCCGGGAAAGCGGCGGTTGAGCTCTGCCTCGATGAGTGGGATCACGTCGACTCCGTTGACGCGCAAGGAGATGTCGCCTTCGAAGAGCCACGGTGCGTCGATGTCAGCACCTGACACGTCGACGGCGCGCATCACGACGTCGGACAGATCGGCCCTGACGAACCGGGCACCACGCAGATCCGTACCGACGAATTCCGCTCCCCGCAGATCGTCGGACCGGCTGAAGGCTGCCATGACTGCTCCCTGTCTACTCCTCTGCGGGCGAGCCGACGAAGTCGCCGCGCTCGGTGGCGGCGCCGATCACCTGACGCCGGATGCGCTCCCAGTCGGCCTCGGCCTCGTCGCTCACATCGGCGTTGCGTACCGGCCGGGCCAAGCCCCAACGTTCACTCCACGCGTACATCGCCTCGTTGAGTTCGAGCAGCGAACGAACTGCCTGCGCGTCGTACGCGGCAAGGTAGAGGCGCTGCCCGCCAGGCTCGTCCCACGCGGGCAGGGCGAGCGGGAGTACCAGCCGGTCGCCGTCGGGCGTGACCGCCACCGGCAGGTCGCCGTCCCAGTGGTGGATCACGTACACGTCGGTCAGCGCGGCGGCCTTCTCCCGCATCCGCGCGAAGTAGGCGTGCTGGCGCGGCGTCGCGCTCGCGGGCATCGGCACGATTCGCAGTGTCTCCAGCACCGTGGCGCGTACCGTCTCGTCGGCCGGCGTGACCGCGTCGGAACCGAACAGCGCGATGGTGAGGAGTTCCAGGAATTCGGCGATGTCAGCGCCCAGTTCCACACTCTGCTCGAGTGCGTCGATGCCCTGTTCGCTGTTCGGGATCCGGCCGTCGGCGAGTACGGCAGCCGTGCCCTGGGCAATTCCGGGGGCACCGGTCAGCGGCCAGTCCACCAGGTCGACAATTGCGGTCAGGTCACCGCGGCGAGCCGCGGCGCGGGCGCGTTCGAGCACTGCGGGTTCATCCGTCGACGACATCACGCCTGTCCACCGTTCGCAGTAACGTCCGCGACGATGCTGTCGAGTACCGCGCGAAGTTGGCTCTGTACGGCCTCGTCGTGGATCAGCCCGTCCGCGCCGACCGCGTCGCGGGGTACGAACACGCGGGTCCAGGCCGGTTCGATGAAGCGCGCGCCGACATAGCCGAGTACCAGCCGCAGCGTGGCCTGTGCGCCCTCACCTCGCCCGGGGGCGGCGATGTTGATGCTGGCGACCGGCTTCTCGTAGAGCTCGGCGGAGCCGACCGTCCAGTCGAGCAGGTTCTTCAGGCTGCCGGGGAGGGTACCGGCGTACTCCGGTGTGCAGAACAGTACCGCGTCGGCGCGGGACAGTACCTCCCGCAGCGCCGCCACAGCCGGTGGGGCATCCAGGTCGGGTACGAACGCCGGCAGGTCGACCAGGCCGCCGTACTCCACTGTGGACGGTCCGGCCAGTGTCCGGAGCGCAGCGGTGTTACTGGAGGCGGGGCGGGTACTCCCGGAGATCAGCACGATGGTCGGCGGTTCGGGGCTCGGTGGCACCCGGCCATTGTGCCCGCCACAGCCAGGAAATGACGACCGCAAGCGGCCAGACCGCCTCCGCACCGGCCGCGATCCGTTCGGCGAGGCCAACGAGGTGCTCCTCGAGCAGCGTCAGTCCGAACCAGCCGACCAGCAGGAGGAGGAGCACCGTAGCGCCGATGCCGACCCGGCGACGCAGCCCCCACGGGACCTCGGTCGCGGAACTGCCCGGCGCGAAGGCGGGCCACAGCGCCAGCGCCAGGAACGCCACCAGCGCCGCGATTCCGTGCGACTGCGAGGTACCGACCCGCGGGAGTGGCAGCGCGCTGACCAACAGCGTCGCGATACCGCCCAGCGCGAGCAGCAGCCGGCCGACCCGGGCGGCGGGGCGCAGGCCGAGCGCCGTGATCAGCTGGCAGCCGCCCAACCCCACCAACCCCAGCGTCATCACCCAGCGGTGCTGCGCGCCGAGGCCGGCCAGCGAGCTGATCGTGTCCCGGCCGGAGTCGTACGCCGCCGGCTGCAGCCGCGCGGCCACCGCGAAACCACCGATCAGGAAGACCGGAGCGCCGATCGAAGACACCACAACCCACCACGGTGTACGGCCCACCACGCGAGCCTACGGCCGGTTGCCTGTCAGTGCTGTGCGGACAGCAGCGCGTCGAGGTCGGCGACGGTGATCACCTGAGCCTGCCGTGGAAACACCCGCTCGGTCAAAAACGCGTGTACCGCGGGGACGGGATCGGCGCTGGCGTCGGCGAGTACGAACAGCCGGTAGTCGCGGTCGGCGGCGTCCCGGACGGTGGACAGGAGTACGCCACTGGTACTGATCCCGGCCAGGATCAACGTGTCCACGCCACGCTGCCGCAGTTGCTGCTCCAGATCGGTGGTGGAGAAGGCGCCGACCCGGGTCTTGCGGACGATGATGTCGCCGGGTTCGGGCGCCACCCGGCTGTGGATGGCGGTTGTCGGCGCGTCACTGTGCAGCGCTCTTCCGCGCGCCGCAACGGCTGCACCCATCGAGCTGGTGGCCGGTACCGCCGCGAGGTCGGCATCGGTGAAGGCGACCCGGACGTAGCCGACGTGAACACCGTGGCCGCGTACCGTGGCGATGGCTTCGGCGGCGCGCTCCAACAGGGCGTCGGCGCCGGCGAGGGAGTCCACGATCGCGTTCTGGTAATCCATCACCAGCAGCGCGGTGCGCCCCGGATCGACGGCGGGCAGCTCGGCGGCGGGCAGACCAGCGGCGGGCGATCCCGCGGCGGGCGTAGGCGTACTCACGCGATTCTCCTTGTTTTCTGGGTTTCGGTATTCGTTGTGGCCGCCCCGTCGACGGTACGGCCGACGCGGCGCAGCGAGCGGTCTACGACCGTGAGAACCAGGAAGAGAGCGGCGGCGCCGACCGTGAACAGCGCCAGGTGGTGCAGGCCGCTGCTATCGACGCGGGAGCCGAGGAAGGCGCCGTTCGCGGCGGCCGCGACGATCGCGCCGAGGTACATGAAGGTACGCAGTAGCCCCGCCGAGGCACCCATCCGGGCCGGATCCGCCTGGTGGTACACGGCATTCTGGTTGGCCAGGCTATTCAGGCCTTGCGGCAGGCCGAGAATGAGCACGATGGCGAGCAGCAGCCAGATCGGGCTACCGGAGTGCAGCAGCAACAGCATCGCGCAGGCGACCACCTGGGCGGCGGCGCCGACCAGCAGCTTTCCGCGGATCTCCTTGCGCCGCCCGGTGGTGGTGGAGACCAGGATCGCGGTCAGGAACATCGGCAGCAGCATCAGGCCGGCTTCGGCTGCGCTGAGGCCACGGCCGTCCTCCAGCCACTGGGTGAAGCCGTAGAGGAAGGTGTAGGACACGGTGCTGGCAAGCAGGCTGCGTACGTAGGTGGCCAGCAGCGGCAGATTGCCGCCGAACACCCGCAGGTCGATGAACGGGTCAGCGGCGCGCAGTTCCCACAGCGCGAAGCCGGTTCCGGCTGCGAGGGCGATCACCAGCAGGTACCAGTGGGCCAGGTGTGGACTCATCAGCAGGAGCAGCAGCGCGGTGAGCATGACGGTGAAGAGCCCGATGCCGGCGAAGTCCAGGCGGGCCCGGCGGCCGGTCCCGGGCTGCAGCTTCGGCAGGAAGAGCGGACCGAGGATCAGGCAGGCGACGGCGAGCGGGATGTTCACCGCGAACGTGCTGCGCCAGCCGCCCACTGCGATCAGCAGCCCGCCGAGGGTGGGGCCGATGACGGCGATCGTCTGGGTGGAGACGGCGAGCACGGTGAGGATGCCGGCCGGGCTGTCCTGGCCGGTACGCCGGGACTCGCTGCGAATCAGGTACATCGCGGCCGGGTAGCCGGCGCAGGTACCGAAGCCCAGCAGTATCCGGGCAACCACGAGTACGCCGAGCGACGGCGCTACTGTCCCGAGTACACCGGCGATCCCGACCAGAGCCGACCCGGCGAGGAAAAGCCGGCGCGGCCCGTACGTGTCGACGAGCCGCCCGACCACCGGCTGCCCGATCGCGGTTGCCAGATACAGCGCGGAGACCAGCCACGCCGTCTGCGACGGGGGCGCGCCCAGCGCGATCCCGATGGGTACCAGGGACACCGCGATGATTGAGGAGTTGATCGGGTTCAGGATCGCGCCGAGGATCATCGGCGTGATGAGCCGGCGATCGAACCCTGGTGGCGCAGCACTGCCGTCGCGGCGGACGGTACGTTCGAGGGTATCCGTCACGACTGCGCGATCTTCTCGATCAGCGACATCGCCTCGATCACCACAGCGCGCTGCTCCTCCGTGCACTGCTCCTGCAGGGCGCGGACCAGCCATCGCTCCTTTACCTGCCGGGTGCCCTCGACCTGCTCGCGGCCGGCAACGGTCAACGTGATCAGCTGCCGGCGACCGTCCTCGGGGTCCGGGCGCCGTTGGATCAGCGCCAACTGGTCGAGCGCCGCGAGCGTGGCCGCCATCGACTGCGGGCGGACGTGCTCGGCGTCGGCCAGCGCACTGGCCGAGCCGGCGCCGTCCTTGCTGAGCCGGCTGAGCACCGAGGCCTGCGACGGGGTCAGGTCACCGGAGCCGGCGACCTCCACGAGGCGGCGGCGCAGCCGGCTGAAGGCCACCACGATGTCCCGCGCCGCCTCGATCGACGACTCGGCGACCTGCTCACTCCCGTTGCCCATGCCTCGACCATATATCCGTCAGGTGAAACTGTCCAGTCTTACCTGTTTAGTTTCGACTGTAAGCCTCAGCTGAATACCGGATATCCGTGGCCAGCAAGCCTGACAGCGGACAAATCGTTCGTTTGACTGCCACCTGCCACGGGCAAGGGGAACCGGTGTGGCCAACGGCGGCTGTACCAGTGAAGGGTGGGTCATGGACGGGATCGTGCTGTTGAAAGACGACCACAAGACGGTCGAGGCGCTGTTCAAACAGTTCGAGAAGGGCAAGGAGAGCGCCACCCCGGCAACGAAGCGCAAGCTCGTGGATCAGATCATCACCGAGCTGACCACGCACACCTTCATCGAGGAGACGATCTTCTACCCGGCGGCTCGCCGTGAGGTACCGGAGACCAAGGACCACGTGCTGGAGAGCGTCGAGGAGCACCACGTGGTGGTCTGGCTGCTCTCCGAACTGCAGAACCTCAACCCCTCCGACGAGACGTTCGACGCCAAAGTCACGGTGCTGATGGAGAACGTCCGGCACCACGTCGAGGAGGAGGAGAAGGAGTGGTTCCCGGAGGTACGCAAGGCGTTGGGGCGTAAGCGACTGGTGGAACTCGGCGACCAGATGCAGGCGGCCAAGCCAAAAGCGCCGAGCGACCCGCTGAAGGTCAAGTCAGCGCACGAGTAGCCGCCCTTCCGGCCTGGGGCACCGGGCGTGCGAGACCGGCCGGGCCCCGCAGCAATCTGCGGGGCCCGGCAGCCCTGATCGGCTCGCCCCCGCGGGTCAGCGGATGCGGCCGGTCAGTAGATGTGGCGGTCAGTGAATGCCGGGGGTCAGTAGATGCGGCGGCCCCGCGCATCCGGTACCCCGGACTTGCGGAGGAAGTACGTGTTGATCTGATCCCGCCACTCCTGTGCACAGCGCAGCTGCTCGTCCAGGCGCTCAGCCACCCGGGCGTACAGCGCCGGCTGCACCAGCCCGCGCGGGAGCTCCTGCCACCGCTGCCGGGCCAGCGCCACCTGTTCGACGCCGGCGAAGTGCGTGTCGTAGATGTGCTGGATGACGGTCGATCCGCTGTGCAGCACATGTTCGTAGCCGACATGGTGGAAGAAGAGCAGCAACTCGTCAGGGCAGTCGTCGAGTGACTCGTACACCTGCGACCACGGCTGCGGGTACTGGCCGGTGAAGCCGGTACCGGATGCCCGGGTACGGTCCACGCCGACGCCGTCCCGGTCGGCGAAGTGGTAGGTGCCCCACGGGGTGTACTCGTAGCCGTCGACATCGGGGCCGTAGTGGTGTCCGGGGCGCACCATGAAGCCGACGCCCAGTGGCGCGGTGTACTGCTCGTAGGTCAGCCAGGACCGGTCCATCATCGCGTGCAGCGTGCGCCGCAACGGTTCCGGGTCACCGGCTGCCACCGGTACGAAGGTGAGGTCGATCCACTCGTCCAGTATCGCGGCCGGATCCAGTCGCGGCTCCCAGGCCAGCCGCGCGAAGCGCGTACAGATTGGCCTGTGCCAACGGATGGCCGGTCCAGAACTCGTCGTCGCCGACGTTCGAGACGCCGACCAGCCCGCCACCGGCCGCCGCGATCTGCGCGACTGCCGGCGATTGCGTACCGCGGGGCCGGAATCCGAGTACCTCGCTCCACATCGGGGCCAGGTAACACACGTGCCGCTGCTGGCCGGTGTACTCCTGGGTCGCCTGCAGCTCGACAGCAACCCGGGTCGCCGGCATCGCGGCGATCACCGGCGACACCGGTTCGCGGGTCTGGAAGTCTATCGGGCCGTGCTTGACCTGCAGGACGGCGTTGTCCCGGAACTCACCGTCCAGCGGGGTGAAGTGGTCGAACGCGGCGCGTGCGCGGTCGGTACTCCGGTCGCGCCAGTCCTGCCGGTGGTTGTAGACGAAGGCGCGCCAGTGCACCACTCCGCCGAACGGGGCCAGCGCGTCGGCGAGCAGGTTCGCGCCGTCGGCGTGGCTGCGCCCGTAGGCGAAGGGGCCGGGCTGCCCCTCCGAGTCGGCCTTCACGAGGTAGCCGGCGAAGTCGGGAATCTGTTGGTACACCTGGCGAGTGGTCTGCGCCCACCAGGCGCGTACCCGCTCGTCCAGCGGGTCGGCTGTCGGCAGGCCGCCGAGAGCGACCGGGGCGGCGAAGTTGACCGACAGCTGGACCCGGATTCCGTACGGGCGCAGTACATCGGCGATGGCCGCGACCTCACCGAGCCGGTCGGTGAGCAGGTGCGCCTCGGCCGCGTGCACGTTGACGTTGTTCACCGCGACAGCGTTCACGCCGACGGAGGCCAGCAGCCGCGCGTAGTCGCGGGCCCGGGTGAGGTCGTCGCACAGTGCGCCGTCGCGCCAGAAGACCGAGCCACCCGCGTATCCGCGCTCGACCTGCCCCATCACCGGATGTACGTCGACGTTGTCCCAGTTGTCGACCGCTCGGTGGCGCAGGTACGGACGGTGCCACTCCACCGGTCGCTGGTCGGTGAAGGCGGACTCACCGAGCCGGACGACGTGGAACAGCCCGTACAGCAGGCCGGCCGGATCGTCGGCCACCACCACGGTGACACCGTCGGTACGGGCCACGGCGTACCCCTCCTGGCCGCCCGGAAGCCCCGCTGCGACAAGCGCTCCGGCCGGGCGGGGCAGGGGTACGGCGGTACGCAGCGCCAGTACCAGATCCACCGGCCGATCCGGAGCCGCTTGGTGCCGCACGCTCCCGCCGTAGCGTTCGCAGGCCCGGGAGACCTCGTCCCGCACCGTGGACACCAGCAGCCCGGCCCCGTGGACCAGCGTGTGCCGGGAACCCAGTGGTGCGAACGCCTCCGGCGGTAGCCATGCCGGGTGTACATCGTCCAGCTCGCTCACCGGTCGCCTCCGTAGCAACAAGGTCGGGATACTTGCATACAAGTACACAGCGGTGCGACGATCTGCCGGTGAGTCCACGGCCGCCCGGCGTACACCCGCCGACCCTCAAGCCCTTGGGACACATCGCCGTCCGGTCGCGCGCCTCGGACCGGGTCTACGCGGAGCTCGCGGCTGCCATCCGCGACCTGCGCCTCCCGCCGGGCGCGGCGCTGTCCGAGACCGAACTGGCCCAACAGCTCCAGGTGAGCCGGACCCCGCTGCGCGAGGCGATCGCCCGGCTGGTGGCCGACGGTCTGATGACGGTGGTGCCGCAGGTGGGCACCCGGGTGGCGCCGATCAGGTTGCGCGATGTCGAGGAGGCCCAGTTCGTCCGCGAACACCTGGAACTCGGCGCCTTCGCGGCGGCCTGCCGGCGGCGCGACCGCGACGTTGGCCGGCTGCGCGAGCTTCTTGCCGAACAGCAGCGCGGTCACGCGAGCCGCGACGTCGAAGCCTTCTTCACCGCCGACGAGGCGCTGCACGAGGAGATCTTCCGGATCGGCGGCTACCCGGGGGCGTGGCGGCTGATGCAGCCGGTGAAGTTCCAGCTCGACCGGGTGCGCCGGCTCAGCCTGCCGGAGCCGGCCACCGTGCGCGCCCTCATCACGGAGCACACAGCCATCGTGGACGCGCTGGAGGCGGGCGACGGCCGCGCCGGGCGCAGCCAGCTGACCCGACACGTACGGCGGGTGCTGGCGTACGCGCCGCGCATCCAATCCAGCCAGCCACAGCTGTTCACGGTCTGACCGCTGGACACGGCCCGGGTCGCAGGTTCGGCCCGGCGAAGGAGGAGACCGATGAGACTGTCGCTTGGCCACGTTGACGAGTACGACGACCGGGTGGCCGCTTTCGCGCACCAGCTGGGGCTGCGCAGCGTCCAGTTCCACACCCCCACCTTGCTGAGCAGTGAGAACGGCTACTGGGGCCGCGCCGAACTGCGGGCTCTGCGGGAGCGCTGTGACGCCGACGGGCTGGCCATCGACGGCCTGGAAAACGTACCGGCCGCGCACTTCTGGAAGATCCAGCGCGGCTGCCCCGGTCGCGACGAGCAGATCGAGAACTACCTGCGGACGCTGCACAACGTGGCCGCCGTCGGGATCGATCTGCTCGGCTACAACTGGCTGCCCACGTTCGTCTGGCGTACGTCCATGGCGGTAGCCGGTCGGGGCGGCGCAACGGTCACCGAGTTCGATCTGGCCCGGATCGGTGCGGGGAACGCACTCGCCAGCCACCGGCTGGTACCCCTCGAGCCGATCGTCGAACCGCTGACCGCCGAGCAGCTGTGGGCCAACCACCGGTACTTCCTCGATGCCGTCCTGCCGACCGCCGAGCAGTTGGGCGTACGCCTGGCGCTGCACCCGGACGACCCGCCGGTGGACGAGCCGCTCGGTGGCGCCGCCCGGATCCTCACCACGCCAGCCGCTCTGCTGCGCGCCCAGCAACAGGCGCAGGGCAGTCCCGCCTGGGGGCTCAACTTCTGCCTCGGCACCGTCTCCGAGATGGGCGGTGAGGAGAGCGTCAACGAGGTGATCGACACCCTCGGCGCGGCCGGCGCGATCTTCTCCGTGCACTTCCGGGACGTGCAGGGCACGGTTCCCCACTTCCGGGAGTGCTTCCTCGGGGAGGGCAACTACAGCCCGGCGCGAGTCATCCGCCGGCTGCACCGGGTCGGGTACGACGGGTTCATCATCGACGACCACGTACCCTCGATGATCGGCGACGCGGGCAGTTGGCTGGACACCTCGCCCGAGGCGTACTGCAGTCGCGGGCGCGCGCACGCCATCGGCTACCTGCAGGGCATCCTGGAGGCACTGGAGCTGGACTGACCGGCTCACCGGCGCGGGTACCGCAGGACCGCGACGGCCAGCGGCTCGAGGAGGTACGAGTCGCCGGCCGGCACTCCGGAGAGCAGCTCCAGCCCGCCTGGCGGCACCGGCACGGTGGCCGTCTCGGTGTCGGAGTGGTTGAGCAGGAACAGATACTCCGCGTCGGGGTGCGCACGCCGGGCCACCTCCACGATTCCGGGCGCGCCCGCAAGGAGAGGTGCCACACCGGCGGTGTGGACGGCGTCCAGCAGGGTGGCGCGCAGCGCGTCGGGGTCCAGCCGGGTACCGAGGTAGCGGACCCGACCTTCGCCGAAGGCGTTCTCGATCACCGCCGGCCGACCGGCCAGGTCACCGGAGCCGTACCGGGCAAGGACTTGCGCTGTCTCCGGGTGGATGCTCTCCTGCCACCAGTCGGCGCGGGTTACCGATCCCGTCGGCGAAGCGCACCTCGAAGGACTCCCCCTCGCGGGCCGGCCAGTACTCGTCGATGTACGCGCCGATCAGCCGGCGCAGGCCACCCGGGTAGGCCGGCTGGCGTACCTGGTTGTCCAGGTCCACCACGCCCGAGAAGAACGAGCAGACCAGCGTGCCGCCGGCCGCCACGAACCGCTCCAGCGCCGCGATACAGCCGTCACTGAGCAGGTACGCGTTGGGGATGACGACAACCCGGTACCGGCTCAGGTCCGAGTCGAAGGAGACCATGTCGACCGGGTAGTGCGCCGACCAGCAGCGGCCGGTAGTGGTCGACGGCCAGCTGGGTGTAGTCGAAGTCGTTGCGCGGCAAGCCGTGCGTGGTCTCCAGTCCCCACCAGGCCTGCCAGTCGAAGAGCAGCGCGACCTCCGCCGTCGGTACCCGAGCCGACCGCCTCGGCGATCTTCGGCAGCTCGGTGCCGAGCGCCTCGACCTCCTGCCAGCTGCGCGCCGCGGTACCGGAGTGCGGCAGCATCGCCGAGTGGAAGCGCTCGTGGCCGCCGCGGCTGGCCCGCCACTGGAAGAACAGCACGCTGTCCGCGCCGTGCGCGATCGCCTGGTACGAGCCGAGCCGCATCCGGCCGGGGCGCTTGACGTTGTTCACCCGCCACTGCGAGACGGCGCTGGCCGCCTGCTCCATCAGCAGCCACGGCTCGCCGCGCAGCGACCGCATCAGGTCGAAGTTGAACGCGGCGGCGACATGCGCGTCGGCCTGGCCCGGGTCCGGGTAGATGTCCAGCGCCGCGGCGTCCTCCTCGGCGGCCCAGCGCCAGTAGTCGGCGCGCCGGTAGAAGCGCATGAAGTTGGTCAGCACCGGGATGTCGTCGCGGTAGGAGCGGACGATGTCGCGCTCCAGCACGAAGCACTCCAGCAGCGCGTCCGAGACGAACCGGGTGAAGTCCAGTCGGCGCGGCCGGATTCGACCACGAACGGGGTACCTCCGGCGGGCAGACCTGCTCCCACGAGGTGTACCGCTGCCCCCAGAACCGGGTGTACCAGGCGTCGTTGAGCGCCTCCAGATCGGCGTACCGGCGCCGCAGCCAGTCCCGGAACGCAGCCGCGCTCGCCGGCGTGTACGCGATCGGCCCGTACTCGTTGCTGATGTGCCACATCGCCAGCGCCGGATGCCGGGAGTACCGCTGCGCCAGCGCCGTGGTGATCTGCGCGGCGTGCTCCCGGTACCGGGGCGAGGTGGGGTCGAAGTGCAGCCGGTTACCGAAGCCGAACGTCTCCCCGTCCTCCATCACCGGCAGCACCTCGGGATGCCCGTGCGACAGCCAGATCGGCGGCGCTGCCGTGGGAGTCGCCAGGTCGACGCTGATGTTGTTGGCGTGTAACAGATCCATCGCGTCGTCGAGCCAGTCGAAGGTGAACTGTCCCGGCTCCGGCTCCAGCGAGGCCCAGGCGAACACGCCCAGCGTCACCAGGTTGACTCCGGCCCGCCGCATGAGTTCGACGTCCTCGTCCCACACCGCCCGGTCCCACTGTTCGGGGTTGTAGTCACCGCCGAACGCGAAGCCACCGAGGCGCCCGCGCAGCGCATCCATCCGTGCGTTCATGCCGCGGTGAACCGCTCCCGCACTTCGGCGATCATCGGGGCGCAGGTACGCAGCAGCACGAGCGCGAATACTGAACCCAGCAGCACCAGTACCGCCTCGGAGGAGACCGCCGTGATGCCGGCCGCCACCACCAGCAGGCAGGCGGTGCCCAGCGTCACGCCGGGCCGGCGGACCAGGAAGTAGAGCGCGAGCCGGGCGATATCCCTGCCCCGGAAGGTGAACAGTGACGTGATCACCAGGGCGTTGGACGCCGCCAGGCTCACCACCACGGCGACCAGCACCAGGCAGACCGCCCACCAGCGGGGAATGCCGGCGGCGCCGAAGTGCGCGAGGTTCACCCCGACGAGGGTCAGCCACGCCAGCCACGGCACCCAGACCTTCAGCACAGCAAAGACATTCAGCCGGTACCCGCGCCAGAAGGCGCGCGCCGGAGTCAGCTCGGTCAGGTCCTGCCGGCGATGGTGCAGTGCGAACAGCGCCGCCGAGAAGGCCGGCCCGAGCGGCAGTGCGCACAGTGCCCACAGCGGGGCGTTGCTCGGATCCCGGTCGAGCAGTACCAGTGGAAACAGTGCGGGAACCGTGGTGACAAGGAACAGGATCTCCACGACGAGCAGGTTGTAGACCGCGGCGGCGGCGCGCGCGAGCGGCCCCTCGCCGAACTGTGCCGGGGTGGCGGTACTCATCGCGGGTTCTCCGATTCTGTCTCGCCGCCGGGCGCCAGCCCGAGCAGGCGGCTCTCGTCCCACCATGGTGGGGTCTCGTCGGTGACCGCGGTGATCTCCAGGAGCGTCACCTCGTGCCGGGCGAGGGTGAGGTCGAGGTCGATCCGGCCGCCGGCGATCGGCAGCGACTGGTGGCTGCGCGCCGGCTCCGCCTGTTCCCGCAACGCGTCCAGCTGCCCGGGCCGGGGAGAGCGCGGCCGACCCATCCGCGACCACGCGGCCCAGGCGTTGCCGGCCTCCTCGTGTACCGAGGAGCGCTGCACGAAGGCGGTCCCGGCCACTCCCCCGCAGATCGGCACGGAGAACCGCAACATGTGCCGGTCGGTGCCGCTGCCGCTCAGTTGGGCCGAAGCGACGTCCACCGGCGCCCAGGCCAGCACGGTCACCCGGCCGTCCGGATGCCGGGTGACCAGGTGGTCAGACCCGCGGGCCAGGACCTGCTGCCCCATCCGGGCCATGAAGGCGTACAGGTGATAGGCGGGTTTCTTGATCTGGCGGTGGGTGAGCAGGCCGAAGCCGCCATGGAACAGCGAGGTCGGTACGCCTGCCTCCTCGAACATGTCACTGAAAGTCCAGTAGGAGAACGAATCCACCAGGTCGCCACCGGCCGCGACCACGGGCGCCAGGTAGGCCGCGTGGAAAGCCGTGTCGTGGATGGGGTTGTCCGGCCGGTAGGAGGAGTTGAACTCGGTGATGTGTACCGGCAGGTCGGCCAGCGCGGTGCCCTGGAGTTGCTGGCGTGGGCGGGCGAACTGGTCGAGCAGCGTGGCGGCCGGCGCGAGGGTCTGGTGGACACCGAACGGTACATGCTGGGCGGGGCCTGAGGAGTAGGCGTGCCGGCTGACGAAGTCGATCGGTACCGAGCGCTCGACTGACGAACTCGATGAAGCGCGCCAGCCACTCGTCGGCGCCCGGGGCGAGGGCCGGTCCACCGACCTGGAGCGAGGCGTCGACCTCCTTGACGGCGTTGGCGGTCACCTCGTAGAGCCGGTGGTAGCACTCCTGGTCCGCGCCCTGCCAGAACTCCTTCAGGTTGGGCTCGTTCCACACCTCGATCGGCCAGCCCCGTACCTCGTCGAGTCCGTAGCGCTCGACGAGGTGCGTGACGGTTGCTTTGACCAGCGCGGCCCACTCGGTCCAGGAACTCGGCGGGGTGACGTTGCCGCGCCACCAGAACACCGACTGGTCACCGGAGGCGAGCCCGGAAGGCATGAAACCCAGCTCAACGAACGGCCGGATGCCGAGCTCGAGGTAGGCGTCGATCACCTGGTCCAGGTAGGTGAAGGCATGCCGTACCTGCCGCGAGCCCCGGTACTCGTACGGCTGATGGATGCCGACCCCGTCACTGAGCAGCCCGTGCCCCCGGATGTGCCGGAAACCGATGTCCTGCTGGATCAGGGCCAGCGAGTCCTGGTAGTCGCGGCGCAGCGCGAGGTCGAACCGGCCGGTACCGACGCAGTAGCGCCAGGCCTCACCGAGCTGACCCGAAGATTGGTCCGGTATTACGACTGTCATGTTCTCCCTGTCAATCGGACCGATCTGGCCGACTCCGCGCCGGCCGCGCCCAGGAGTGGGAGGCGCGGCCGGATCGGAGAATCAGCCGTGGCTCTTCTTGAAGCGCTCGTACGCGTTGTTGACGACGTCGACGTACTGCGTCATGTTCTTGCCCTTGAGTTCGTTGACGTAGGTGTCCCACTCGCTCAGCGGCCGCTGGCCGAGGATGAACTTGAGCGACTGCTGGGTCACGTAGTCCTTCAGAGCCGCCTCCCACAGGGTCGTCTGCTCGCGTTCGTCGGCGCTCAGCGGGGCCGGCGGGGGCAGCGGCAGCGTCTTGCGGGCGTTCATGACTTCCTGGAACTTCAGCTCCTCGGCGGGGAACTGCGAGTCGAGCAGCTTGGTGCTGCCGCCGTAGGCGAACACCCCGTTGGAGAAGCCGTACTCCACCTGGAGGTTCTTCGTGCCCGATGGGGTTGAGGCCGGCCCAGTTGACGTCGGGGGCGAGCTTGAAAGTGCCGTCGTCGACGCTTCCGGTGTAGGTCGTGCCCTGCGACGCCCCACTTGGCGAACACCTTGCCCGCGTCGGAGTAGCAGAGCCAGTCGATGAACTGCATCATGGCGACGAAGTTCTTGCTGTCGCGCGCCTTCTTCGGAGATCATGACGCCGTTCTCCAGCCGCACCACGCCCTGCTTGACGTCGCCCAGCGGACCGAGTCGGTACCGGGATCTTCACCACCGTCGCGCCCGGGATCTTCGCGATGTCCTTGCGGATCTCGTTGACCAGCGTCTGCGCGTTGCAGCTCATGACGAACGACTTGCCGGAGGCGAACTTCTGCCGGGCGTCGTCGTCGGTCTGGGTGAAGCTCTCCGGGTCGAGCAGCTTCTCGCTCACCAGCACGTTGAGGTACTGCAGGATCTGCTTGTACTGGTCCATCGCGCCGGTGAAGACGAACTTGCTGCTGCTCGTGTCCCAGGTCGCGTTCTGGTAGGCCCAGCCGGCCTGGGTGCCGTATGCCGCGCTGAGGATGCCCATGCAGGTTGCCGGCGGGCGCCGTGGGCGGATTGTGGCTCCACCGGTCGGACATCGGGTACTGACCGGGGTAGGCGGCCTTCATCGCCCGCAGCACGGTGACCAGGTCGTCCCAGGTCTTCGGCGCCGTCAGGTTGAGCTGCGTCAGGATGTCGGTGCGGATGGCCAGCGAGTAGTCCAGCCAGACGTCCTCGTGCAGCCCCGGCAGCAGGTAGAACTTGCCGTCCTCCTGCCGCCACGCGTCGAGGTCGGGGCCCAGGTTCCACTTGGCGACCTGGTCCTGGAAGTTCGGCATCAGGTCGAGGTAGTCGCTGACCGGGAGGATCGCGCCGCCGGCGATGTACGCCTCCTCGTCGGGGTGGTAGGTCTTCGGGATGATGAACGGGGCGTCGCCGCCGCTGATCATCACGCTGCGCTTCTGGTTGTAGTCGCTGGCCGGGACCACGGTCGGCCTGGAACGTGACGTTGGTCCGCTTGGCCAGCTCCGTGAAGAACAGCCAGTCGGCCTTGTACGGGTACGCCGAGTTGCTCAGCACCATGATGGGGAACGACAGCGGCTTCGGTGGCCTTGAACTGGTCGCCGACGCCGTACTTGTCCATCGCGCCGACCCGGTTCGCGGCCAGGTCGTCGGCCTTCTTCTTCGAGTCGTCGCTGCTACAGGCGTCCAGCGCGAAGGCGGTGGCGGCCGCGCCAGCGCCGACGAGCAGGTGACGCCGGGATAGCTGATACATCGGGACTCCAATTCGGTGGGGAACGGGAATGGAAGTGGCGCGCTACGCCTTGACCGCGCCGAGCATCACGCCGGAGACGAAGTAACGCTGGATGAACGGATAGACGAGCATGATCGGCAGGACGGTCAGCACGATGGTCACCGCCTGGATGTTGGCGGCGATCTGCAGCGCTGTGTCGCTTGCCTCGCCCTCGTTCGACCCGCCGGTGGCGCCGGCGATCAGGTTGCGCAGGTAGACAGTGACCGGGAACAGGTCGGACCGGTCCAGGTAGAGGAACGCGGAGAACCACGAGTTCCAGAAGGAGACCGCGTAGAACAGGATCATCGTGGCGAGCACCGCCTTGGACAGCGGCAGCACGATCCGCAACAGGGTCTGGTACGTGTTCAGGCCGTCGACTGCGGCGGCCTCCTCCAGCTCGGCCGGCATGCTCTCGAAGAACGCCTTCATCACCAGCAGGTTGAACACGTTGATGGCGTTCGGCAGCACGATGGCCCAGATCGTGTTGCGCAGACCCAGGCCGCTGACCAGGACGTAGTTGGGGATCAGGCCGCCGTTGAAGAACATGGTGAACACGGCGATCCCGACCAGCGCGCCGCGCCCCTTCAGCTGCTTCTTCGACAGCACGTAGGCGTAGCAGGTGGTCAGCACGATCGAGATGAGCGTGGCGACCACCGTGTACACCACGGTGTTGCGGTAGTTCGTCCAGAACATCGAGTCCGACATGACCCGCTGGTAGGTGGTGACGTTGAAGCCGCGCGGCAGCAGGTTCACCTGGCCGGAGCGGATGTAGTGCTCGCCGCTGAACGAGCGGGCCAGGATGTTGATGAACGGGTAGAGGGTCAGCACCACGACAGCGGTCAGCGACGACCGCGTTGACCGCCTGGAAGACCCGGTACCCGCGAGTGGGCCGGATGCCGCGCACTGCCCGGCGGCCCCGCCGCGTCACCTGGACCGGCTGGACTTGCTCGGCGGACGAGGAAGCGCTCACCACAGGCTCGCCCCAATCGCGCGCCGGGAAATGGCAGTTGGCCGACAGCACCAGAGTCAGCCCGATCACCGACTCGAACAGCCCGATCGCCGCGGCGTAGCTGAAGCTGCCGCGACCGACGCCGACGCGGTACAGGTAGGTGGAGATGACGTCGGCGGTCGGGTACGTCAGCGGGTTGTAGAGCAGCAGGATCTTCTCGAACCCGACCGCCATGAAGGTGCCGATGTTGAGGATCAGCAGCGTCACCATCGTCGGCCGGATGCCGGGCAGCGTGACGTGCCAGGTCTGCCGCCACCGGCTCGCGCCGTCGATCCGGGCCGCCTCGTAGAGGTCCTGGTCGATGGTGGTCAGCGCGGCGAGGTAGAGGATCGTGCCCCAGCCGACGGTCTGCCACACCTCCGAGGACACGTAGATGGTCCGGAACCAGCCCGGCTGCTGCAGGAACGGGATGGGATCGTGGCCGACCGCGCGCACCGCCTGGTTGACCGACGCCGTCCATCGACAGCGACTGGAAGATGATGCCGGCCACCACCACGATCGACAGGAAGTGCGGCAGGTACGAGATCGTCTGCACGAAGCGCTTCAGCGAGCGGGTACGCACCTCGTTGAGCAGCAGCGCGAGGACGATCGGCAGCGGGAAACAGAACAGCAGGGTCAGCGCGCCGAGCACCAGCGTGTTGGTGAACACCTGCCAGAACGTCGGGTCGTGCAGGAACAGCTTGAAGTAGTGCGGTACCCCGCCACTCCTCACCGAAGAGGCTGCCGCCGGGCTCGTACTTGCGGAAGGCGATCACGTTGCCGGCCATCGGCAGGTACCGGAAGATCGCGAAGAACATCAGCGGCAGCAGCGCCAGTGAGTACAGCTGCCAGTCCCGGCGCAGCGCTTTGCGCCAGGAACGGCGGCGCGGTAGCGGCCGGCCGGGCGTCGCGGGCCGGTGTGCCGCGCGCCGGGATACCGGCAGCGCATCGACCGGCGTTTGGCTGCTCATGCCACTCCTTCACGTCCGCTAGGGGTGTGTCATCGGCCCACTTCAGAACGCCGCCTCGACGAATGCTTTCCGAAATATTTCCGAAACGGTCTGCGGTATCGGGTAATTTAGATGTCCCCTTCAGCAGTGTCAAGCCAAAGTCCGCCGAAGTCCGTACTCGCCATCACCAGGCACACGTCGAAAAGTGTTAGAGTCCCGGAAACTTTCGGGCACAGTTGCCATCGATGCTCCCGCACGGCGACCATCGACGGACTCCAGCGCCCGGACCGTCGACCGGATGCGAGGAAACCATGGCACTCTTCGATCTCCCGCTCGATCGGTTGACGCAGTACGCACCCGCGGTGGCCGAGCCCGCCGACTTCGACGACTTCTGGGCCTCGACCCTGAAACAGACCGGAACCGGCCCACTGATCGTCGACCGGCAACCGGTGTCGACCGGGCTGCGCCTCGTCGACACCTGGGACGTGACCTTCGCCGGCTTCGACGGTGCGCCGATCCGGGCCTGGTTCACCCGCCCAGCCGGGATGGCCGAGCCACTGCCCGCCGTCGTGGAGTACACCGGGTACGGCCGCGGTCGGGGACTCCCCCACGAACGGCTCACCTGGGCCGTGGCCGGGTACGCCCACCTGCTCATGGACACCAGGGGCCAGGGCAGCCAGTACGGCAGCGGCGGCGACACCCCGGACCCGTACCGCGACGGTACGGGCGGCCACTGGCCGATCACCCGGGGCATCCAGTCGCCCGCCGACTACTACTACCGGCGGCTCATCGCCGACGCCGTACACGCGGTCGAAGCGGTACGGGCACTGCCGGGCGTCGACCCGGCGCGGGTGGTCGCGGCCGGCAACAGCCAGGGCGGTGGGCTGGCGCTCGCAGTTGCGGGGCTGGTACCGGATCTGGCCGCGCTCGTGACCACCGCGCCGTTGCTGTGCCACATCCAGCGCGCCCTCGACATCACCGACGCGGCGCCGTACGGCGAGATCGTCAACTACCTGGCGGTCAACCGCGCGGCGGAGCAACAGGTTCGGCACACGCTGTCCTATGTGGACGGAGTCTGCTTCGCCCGCCGGGCCAGTGCGCCCGCCCACTTCGGGGTCGGCCTGCGCGACACGGTCTGCCCACCGAGCACCGCGTTCGCCGCCTACAACCAGTACGGCGCCGGCAACGGTCGAGCGGACCCGCCGGAGCGCGCCATCGAGGTGTACCCGTTCAACCAGCACGAGGGCGGTGACGCCGTCCAGGTCGGCCACCAGCTTCGATGGTTGGCTGCCCGGTTGGATAGCAGGTGAGGGCGCTCGGTCGGGGCCGAAAGTTTCGGCGCTACACTGCCAGCATGAATGAGGCGCTCCGGTGAGTGCGGAACTGCCGCCGCGTAGCAGGGCAACCATGTCTGAGATCGCCGCTGCCGCGGGCGTCTCGATCCCGACCGTGTCCAAGGTCGTCAACGGCCGGCGCGACGTCGCGCCGACCACCCGGGAGCGGGTCGAGGAGCTGCTGCGCCAGCACAGCTACCAACCCCGCCGGGCGGTGGCCGCCAACCGGGTGGGCCTGATCGACGTGGTCTTCGTCGACCTGGGCAGCCCCTGGGCCATGCAGATCCTGGCCGGCGTGGAGGAGGTCACCCACCGCGCCGGAACCGGCGTCGTGGTCTCCGCCGTACACGGCCGGGCGCGGACCCGCCCCGACCGCCGTTGGCTGGAGAACCTCGCCGCCCGCCGCTCGGACGGGGTACTGCTGGTGCTCTCCGAGCTCTCCGCCGGCCAGCGTGCACAACTGGCCGAGTTGGGCATCCCGTTGGTCATCGTGGACCCGGCCGGACAGCCGGATCCGGGGGTACCGTCCGTCGGCGCCACCAACTGGGCCGGTGGCCTGGCCGCCACCGAGCACCTGATCAGCCTCGGCCACGAGCGCATCGCGGTGATCGGCGGTCCGGGCGACGTGCTGTGTTCGCGGGCGCGGATGGACGGTTACCGGGCCGCGATGGGCGGCGCCGGCCTGAAGATCCGCCCCGGGTACGTGCGCACCGGCGACTTCACCAGCCCGACCGGGTACCAGGAAACCCTCGCCCTGCTCGACCTGGCCACGCCGCCGACGGCCATCTTCGCCTGCGCCGACGAGATGGCCCGCGGCGCTTACGAGGCGGTCTACGAGCGCGGCCTGCGGGTCCCCGACGACCTGAGCGTGGTCGGCTTCGATGACCTGGAGGAGGCGCGCTGGGCCATCCCGCCGCTGACCACGGTGCGCCAGCCGCTCACCGAGATGGCCGGCATGGCCACCCGCATGCTGCTGTCCCTCATCGACGGCGATGAGTTGGAGACGACTCGGCTGGAATTGACCACTCCGCTGGTGGTACGGGCCAGTACCGCAGCCCCGGCAAGTTAGACAGTTGCCCCACCCGGCGTTGGAGAGGGCGACTTCAATCGTTGTCGATAACGGTGTCGCGGGCTATCCTCACGCGGTGGAACCCAACGTGTCACTGGAAAACAGCGTCGCCGCGAACACCTGGGCCGCGAACACCTGGCAGGACCCGGCCGTACCCACCGCCGAGCGGGTCGCCGACCTGATGGCCCGGATGACGCTGCGGGAAAAGGTGGCGCAGCTGTACGGCGTCTGGGTCAACGTGGCTGAGGCCGGCGGTGAGGTGGCACCCCACCAGGACGCGCAGTCAGCGGAGCTGGTGGACTGGACCGACATCGTGGGACACGGCATCGGCCAGATCACCCGGGCGTACGGCACGCTGCCGGTGGCCCCGGCCGAGGGCGCGCGCCGGCTGGCCGGGCTGCAGCGCCAGGTCGTCCAGGCGGGCAGGTTCGGGATACCCGGCACAGGTACACGAGGAGTGCCTCACGGGGCTGGGTGCCTGGCAGGCCACCATCTACCCGTCGCCGCTGTGCTGGGGGGCGAGCTTCGATCCGGAGCTGGTCGAGCAGGTGGGTGCGCAGATCGGCCGGACGATGGCACTGCTGGGAGTACACCAGGGACTGGCACCGGTGCTCGACGTCGTCCGGGACCTGCGCTGGGGGCGGGTCGAGGAGACCATCGGCGAGGACCCGTACCTGGTGGGCACCATCGGCAGCGCGTACGTACGCGGGCTGGAGTCGGCCGGAATCGTGGCCACCCTCAAACACTTCGTCGGGTACTCCGCCAGCCGCGCCGCCCGCAACCTGGCGCCGGTCTCGATCGGCCGGCGCGAACTCGCCGACGTCCTGCTCCCGCCGTTCGAGATGGCGCTGCGCTCCGGGGCCCGGTCGGTGATGAACAGCTACACCGACATCGACGGGGTACCGGTTGCCGCCGACCCGAGTCTGCTGACCGAGCTGCTCCGCGACCGGTACGGCTTCACCGGCACCGTCGTCTCCGACTACTTCGCCGTCAACTTCCTGCACGACCTGCACAGCGTGGCCGGTACCCGGGGCGAGGCGGCCGCGCTGGCCCTGGGCGCCGGCATCGATGTCGAACTGCCCGCCGTCAACTGCTTCGGAGCGCCGCTGTTGGAGCTGCTGCACTCCGGAGCTGTCGACGTCGCGCTGGTCGACCGGGCGCTGGCCCGGGTACTGACCCAGAAGTGCGAGCTGGGGCTGCTGGACGCCGGCTGGTCCGCCGAGCCGGCGCTCCTCGACGATCCGCACGCGGTACTCGACGACGCCCCGGCCCGGGCCCTGGCGCGGCGACTGGCTCAGCGCTCGGTTGTGTTGCTGCGCAACGAATCCGTAACCGGCGAAGCGCCGATGCTGCCGCTGCGCAACGGTCTGCGGCTCGCCGTGGTGGGCCCGAACGCGGACACCGCCGACGCCATGCTCGGCTGCTACTCGTTCCCCCGGCACGTCGGCCTGCACCACCCGGACCTGCCGCTGGGCGTGGCGGTGCCGTCCCTCGTGGCGGCGCTACGCGCTGACCCGGCCGGGTACGACATCACCTACCAGCAGGGCTGCCCGGTACTCGACGGCGACGACGCCGGGATTGCTTTGGCAGCAAGGGCGGCGGCTGACGCGGATGCCTGCGTGGTGGTACTCGGCGACGTGGCCGGACTCTTCGGACGGGGTACCTCCGGGGAGGGCTGCGACGCCACCGATCTACGACTGCCCGGCCGCCAGGAGGAGCTGCTGGAGGCGGTGCTGGCCACCGGTACCCCCGTTGTCCTGATCCTGCTCGTCGGCCGCCCCTACGAGCTGTCCCGGCAGGTCGACCGGCTCGCCGCCGTGGTCTGTGGCTTCTTCCCCGGCGAGGAGGGCGCGGCCGCGCTGGCCGACGTGCTCGCCGGCCGGGTCAACCCGGGCGGCCGGCTGCCGGTGCACTTCCCGGCCGCCGGCGCCAACCAGCCGTCCACCTACCTGTCGCCGCACTTCGGTCGCAAAACCAGTGTCAGTACGGTCGACCCGACCCCGCTGTTCCCCTTCGGCCACGGCCTCTCCTACGCCCCGGCAACCTGGGACGCGGTGCAGCTGCGCACCCCGCCGCTGTGGCCGACCGACGGTACCTGCGAGATCGCGGTGAGTCTGCGCAACGACTCGGAGCTGCCGACCAGCGAGGTGGTGCAGGTCTACCTGCACGATCCGGTGGCCGAGGTGGCCCGCCCGATCCAGCAGCTGCTCGCGGCTCCGCGCGTCGAGCTGGCCCCGGGCGAGACCCGGACGGTCGTCGTCGCGCTGCACGCCGACCTCACCTCGTACACCGGCCGGGCAGGCCAGCGCATCGTCGAGCCGGGTGCGGTCGAGTTGCAGGTCGGCGCCTCCAGCGGGGACATCCGGGCCAGCCTGGCGTGCACCCTCGTCGGCGAGCGCCGGGTGGTCGGCTTCGACCGGGTCATGTGGCCCACGGTCAGCCAATCGCCGGCCTGGTAAGGGAATCAGGCTAGTTGATCAGGAATAGTTGAACAGCGGCGGAAAGGCGAGGACCACGATCCACGCCCATGCCGCGTACACCACCAGATAGCCGGTCTGCCAACGCTCCAGCGCCGCGAACTGGCCGCGCCGCCGGACGAGCCTCAGCAGCAGCCACGCCGACCAGGCGAGGTTGGCCAGCAGGATGACGTTCTCGCCGAGTGCCGCGGCCTTGTTGGGTGTGGTGCCGTACCCGGTGATCCGTCCGGTGATCTCCGCCAGTACCAGCACGTCGATGGCGAGCGCGCTCACCACGAGGGCGAGCTGCAGCTTGTCGAACAGGCCGGGCGGGGCCAGCGGATCGCGGGCGGAGAAGGAGTAGAGCAGCAGTCCCAGTACGACGACGAGCAGCAGGTTGAACAGGATCAGCGCGTCGCGCTCCAGGTCGATGCCGGCGCCGGTCACGCCGTCGGCGATCAGGAAGGCCAGCAGGGCGGCCGTGAACAGCGGCGTGAACAGCCGGGTGAGTACCGGGGCGATGTTCTCGATCACGCCCTGCTTGACCTCGACCAGCCAGCCGGCCACCACCGTCGCGGCCGCCGCGCCGCAGGGAAGTACCCACAGCGCGATGAACTCGCCCGCCTCGATCCCGATCGCCTTGAACGTACCGAGCATGAACACGATCAGTACCCCGCCGCCCAGCGCCATGAGTACGAAGTAGACGAACCACTCACCGGTGAAGCGGATGAAGTCCATCCGCCGACGTGACGAGCGCCAGTCGTCGGTCACGTAGGCCAGGCCGACCACGAGCCACAGGGCGATCGGCAGGTGGATGCCGGTGATCACGACCGACTGCGAGGTGTCGTCGAGGGGATAGGCGTTGGCGGCCACCGCACCGAGCGCGAACAGGGCCACCAGGATCCCGATCAGCCGGCTCCGGGCCTGATGGCGCCAGGCCAGGAAGGCCGCCAGCCAAGGCAGCGCCAGCAGGCCGGCGTTCAGAGCGTAGAACGAGGCGTGCTCGGTCAGGCTCAGCCCGAACAGCGCCGGTACCTTGACGGACACCGCCGCGCCCGCGGCGCAGATGAGCATCGCCCACAGCGTCCGTCGCGAGCGCGGGTCCGCCGCCGGCGCACCGGCCCCGCCGGTCAGTACCAGCTGCTTCCACAGCCGCTCGGAATGCTCCCGGGCGAACTCGCGGGACAGCTCGTCGAGGCTGCCCATTCGTTTGACCGCGATCAGGAACGCCTCATCCGCGCGCAGCCCGACCGCGACGAGTTCGTCGACGCTGCCCCGCAGGTGGTCTTCGAGCTCCTCGGTGTCGGCCGGCTGCAGTTCCCGGCGGCGCTGCACGTACTGGCGCCACTGCGCGAACTGCGTGGCCAACTCGTCCTGACCCTCCGGGGTGGTCATGCCCGGCCCTCCAGCGGGATCGCGGCCAGCGGGGCACCGGTACTCACGTCGAGCCAGATCCCCTTGAGCGCGTCCACCACCGCGTCCCATTGCCGGTGCTGCTCGGCCAGCTGGGCCAGGCCCTGGTCGGTGATGCGGTAGTACTTGCGGCGCCGCTCGCCGGCGGTGGACTGCCAGCTGGACTCCACGTAGCCGAGGCGCTCAAGGCGGTGCAGCAACGGGTACAGCAGCCCCTCGGTCCAGTCCAGCTGGCCACCGGAGAGTTCGTTGATCCGCCGGAGGATGGCGTAGCCGTAGCTCTCCCCCTCGGCCACGATGCCGAGCACCATCGGTGTCGCGGACGCGGCCACCAGGTCCTTGGCTACCTTCACGAGCCTCACCCCGTCCATACCCTAGAAGTACGATGCATAGTAGTTCTAGGTATCGGCGCGGACGATGAGGCGTTCACACATCCATCACGGTCCCGAGACAAGCAGTGGCCCGAGACAAGCACGGTCCCGAGACAAGCAGTGGCCCGAGACAAGCAGTGGCCCGAGACAAGCAGTGGCCCGAGACAGTCAGTGGCCACGCCCCGGCTTGTCGCGCCAGAGCGTGGCCACAGCAGTTGTCAGGTTCCGGCCCGGCCGGGCCGGGTGATGCGCCGGTCAGGCCGCGTACTTCTCCACCAGTACGCCGACGGCCGGCAGCGCCGCCTCGATGTGCTTGGTGGCACCGCCGCGTACGGCGCCATACGCCTTGATGATCGCCCCACGATCGGACTGCTTCGCCAGGTTGTCGGTTACCTGGAGTAGCGCCTCCGACACCTCTTCACCCCGCTTGGCGAGGTAGTCACCGAACTGGCCGCCGCCAGCCGCGTGGAAGTCCGCCCAGAACGGCTGGAGCTGGCTCATCATGTCCGGCACCATGCTCGCCAGGGTGGTCTGGTAGTAGCCGGGCGCGAAGGCGGTCACCGCCTTGTAGGCGACCTTGAGACCGGTCGCGGAGACGCCGGACTTGCTGGCAAGCTCCTGCTCGACCAGCGCCTGACAGTCGGCGGTTACCTTCTCCAGGGCGCCGTCTTCGAGCAGAATGTCGGGAAGGGTGGCATACACAGTTAATACGCTCCTCATCGTGCGTCAACGCGTCGACTACTTATACCTGACGGGCCGTTCCCGATCTTGTGGCGAGGGACCACAGTCGACAGTGATTAACCAGGAGTTCATCGACGCGGGAAAGTACCTGTCGCAGGTTCGCACACCAGCGTGCTGCCCAGACCCCAGCAATGGCACGGGCAACACGGAGAGTAGCGGTTATCCGAGGGGCCTGAGGATCCGCCAAGGCGGCGACACTTTCCGTACCAACGTCGGCTCAATGTCGCGTTGCTGACAGGCCGGGCGGGTCCCGCATCCTGGTCACCGGCGCCACCGCCGACCGGGACACGTCAACCGGGCCGCCCGGGTGAGGATGTCCGGGTGGCACACCCGACCGGCCCCGAGCCGGGCAGCGCCCGTGACGTCGTCCGTACCTGGGACGCGCGCGCCGATCGCTACCTTCAACTGTTCCGGTACGAGTTGGCGGGCAAGCCCTTCGACCGGACGGTAGTGGCCGACTTCGCCCAGCGGGTCGGCGCCGGCGGCCGGGTGTACGACGCGGGCTGCGGACCCTGCGGGCACGTGACCGCGCTGCTTGCCGGGCACGGCCTCGACGTACTCGGCATCGACCTGTCACCGCACTGCGTGGAGCTGGCCCGCCGCGAGCAGCCCGGGTGCCGCTTCGCGGTGCTGGATCAACGGGCCATCACGCCACCGGAGCCGCTCGACGGGCTGGTCTCGTACTACTCACTCCACGATCAGCCGAAGCGGGAACTGGCCGGCACCCTGGCGGCGTGGGCCGCTGCGATCCGCCCGGGTGGCCAGCTGCTGGTGGTGGCGAAGGCGGGTACCGACGACGGGGTCGTTGACGATCCCCTGGGCAGCGGGCTGCGGGTCTACTGGGCGGAGTACTCGGCGCCGGAGTTGCGGGAGGCAGCTGAGGCAGCCGGCTTCCAGGTCACCGACCTCACGACCCGGGACGCGTACGCCGACGAGATCGCCAGCCGGCGGATCTACCTTTGCGCTGCCCGGCGCTGATGTCGCCGCGCCCCTGCGTGCGGGCGCGAAAGTTACCCGGCGTCGCCGCGCCTCCGGCCGGCACCAAGCCGGTCTGCTACGGCTGCTGATCCGCCCCTCGGGCCAGCCTGAAGGCCCTGCTGACGTGCCGGCTCCGTGCGGGTGCGGCCGGTCGGCATTGACAACTGCTGCCCCAGCGACCAACGTATTGGGAGCGCTTCCATCGACGGTGGGCAACACGATGCGGTGGGAGCGGGGCGAAGTGAGTACCTGATCGCCTGCCTTCGGAGCTGCGGGAGCCCTCGGAGTGCGGGTAGTGCAAGCCAGCGGTGGCGATGTTCCGTGCGCGAGCGGCGAGCCGGTACGGCCGGTGTGATCGCCGCCCGATATTTCACCGACTGATCCGAACCGTGCCGTCCTCACCGTGCCGCCGTCCAGCCACGGTGGGCGCCCGCCGCGGTGAATGCCCGCCGCGGTCGTAAACCAAGTCCCACGAGAAAGGCTCCGCATGTCCAACACGCCCAAGAAGCAAATCTCCAGAAGAAAGTTCGTCGCCGCCGCCGGCAGTACGGCGGTCGGTGTCGCACTGGCGACGACGATCGCTGACGCGTTCGGACCGGCGGGCACCGCGCAGGCGGCCACCGACACGTACGCCCAGGCGTTCCTCACCCAGTACGCCAAGATCAAGGCGGGCGGCTACTTCAGCGCGGCCGGAGTGCCCTACCACTCGGTCGAGACGCTGATGGTGGAGGCGCCGGACCACGGGCACGAGTCGACCTCCGAGGCGTTCAGCTACTACATCTGGCTGGAGGCCGTGTACGGCCGGGTGACCGGCGACTGGACACCGTTCAACACGGCGTGGGCGGTGGCCGAGAAGTCCATCATCCCCAGCCACACCGACCAGCCGAGCAACGACTCGTACAACGCCAGCTCGCCGGCGACCTATGCGCCCGAGT
The DNA here is from genome assembly GCA_963850915.1 of uncultured Actinomycetota bacterium. GTDB lineage: Bacteria > Actinomycetota > Actinomycetes > Mycobacteriales > Micromonosporaceae > CAVTWH01. The sequence continues at coordinate 170,816 of CAWKND010000006.1, read as the reverse complement.
GGCCGCTGCCGACGGGCTACCCCAGCCCGCTGGACAGCTCGGTGACCTCGGGACAGGACCCGATCGCGGGCGAGCTCAAGGCCGCGTACGGCACCTCCGACATCTACGGCATGCACTGGCTGCTGGACGTGGACAACGTCTACGGGTACGGCAACAAGTGGGGTACCGGCGCCGAGCAGGGCCCGAGTGCCAGCGGCCCGTGCTTCATCAACAGCTACCAGCGCGGCGCCCAGGAGTCGGTGTGGGAGACCATCCCGCAGCCCTGCACCGACCTGTTCGCCTACGGCGGCACGAACGGCTACCTCGACCTGTTCGTCAAGGACAGCAGCTACTCCAAGCAGTACAAGTACACCAACGCCCCGGACGCCGACGCGCGCGCGGTCCAGGCGGCGTACTGGGCGTACCGGTGGGCTTCGGCGCAGGGCAACGCGAGCGCCGTGTCCGCCTCGGTGGCGAAGGCCGCGAAGATGGGCGACTACCTGCGGTACGCCACCTTCGACAAGTACTTCAAGCAGATCGGCAACTGCACCGACCCGCACAGCTGCGCGGCCGGCAGTGGCCGTAGCTCGCAGCACTACCTGCTCGGCTGGTACTACGCCTGGGGCGGCGCGGAGCCGGGCGGCGGCTGGGCCTGGCGCATCGGTGACGGCGCGGCACACCACGGGTACCAGAACCCGGTAGCCGCCTGGGCGCTGTCCACGGTCAGCGCGCTTTCCCCGCTGTCGGCCACCGGAAAGTCCGACTGGGCAACGAGTCTGGGCCGGCAGATCGAGTTCCTGCGCTGGCTGCAGTCGGCCGACGGGGCCATTGCCGGTGGCGCCACCAACAGCTGGAACGGTTCGTACTCCGCGCCGCCGGCCGGTACGCCGACGTTCTACGGCATGGCCTACGACTTCGAGCCGGTCTACCACGACCCGCCGAGCAACAACTGGTTCGGCATGCAGGCGTGGGGCATGGAGCGCTGGGCCGAGTACTACTACCTGACCAACGACGCCAAGGTGAAGCCGGTCCTGGACAAGTGGATCAGCTGGGTGTCGGCGAACACCACGGTCAGCGGTACCACCTTCTCGATCCCGTCGACGCTGAGCTGGAGCGGCCAGCCGGACACCTGGAACGCGTCCAGCCCCGGTAGCAACGCCAGCCTGCACGTCAGCATCGTGGACTCCGGCTCGGACGTCGGTGTGGCCGCCGCACTGGTCAAGGCGCTGCTGTACTACGCCAAGGCAACCGGCAACGCCGCCGCCCAGACGCTGGGCAAGAACCTGCTCGACGCGGTCGCCTCGCACACCGACTCCCTCGGCATCGGCATCCCCGAGACCCGTACCGACTACAGCCGGTTCAACGACCCGGTGTACGTGCCGCCCGGCTGGACCGGCCGGATGCCCAACGGCGACCCGATCAACTCGTCGTCGACCTTCCTGTCCATCCGCTCGTTCTACAAGAACGACCCGAACTTCGCCAAGGTACAGACGTACCTCAACGGGGGCGCCGCGCCATCGTTCACGTACCACCGTTTCTGGGCGCAGGCCGACATCGCGATCGCGCTGGCGACGTACTCGGAACTGTTCGGTACCCCGGCAACCATCAGCCCGAGCGCCTCGATCACGGCTTCGGTAACGGCGTCGGCCTCCCGGTCTGCCTCCGCTTCGCCGTCGGCGTCGCGGTCGTCGGCCTCGCCGTCAACATCGCCGTCACACTCGGCGTCGGCTTCGCCGTCACGCTCGGCGTCGGCCAGCCCGAGCCGCTCCACCGGCGGCGGCGCGCTCACCGCCACGTACAGCGTGCAGAGCCAGTGGCAGAACGGTTTCGTCTCGAACATCACCGTGACGAACACCGGTACCACCACGATCAACAGCTGGCGGGTCGTCTGGACGTGGAGCGGCAACCAGGCCATCACCAACTCCTGGAGCACCACGCTCACCCAGTCCGGCACGTCAGTGACGGCTGCGAATGCCAGCTACAACGGAACGCTCGCGCCCGGCCAGTCGACCAGCTTCGGCTTCCAGGCCAGCTACTCCGGTACCAACGGCACGCCGACCCTGAGCGTGTCGGGCAGCTGAACCACGCCGCGGCCGGTCACCCCGAGGGGGGTGGCCGGCCGCGGCATTTGCGCCAACCCGACCGTGCCACGGGCACGGCAGCGGCGACTACGCGATACCGAAACTGTTGATCTTCTCCGGGTGGATGCGGATGAACGCCTCGCCGAATCCCGGCCCGAGCCCCGCTCCGCCGGTCGGGACCGCCTCGGCGCGGCCACGGATCTCGAGCATGCGTGGCGTCCACGGGTCGACCGACAGGAGATCGTCGACGACGATCGCCGCGCGGCCGGTCGCCAGGACATCACGGTATTTCTTGGTGGTCGCGACGTGGTGACCGCCCACGTCGACGGTGCCCAGCTCCGCGTTGTAGCGGAACGAGGTCGGCACCACGTGTGGCTTGTGGTCGGCGCCGGCCGTGGCGATCCGCCCCAGTAGTTGACTGCCGAGGTACTCGATCTGTGACGGTGTCAGCTCAGCCATCCACCCAGTAGACCCGCGATGTGCCCACCTGACAAGCCACGGGCCGGCGCGTCCCGCCGGTGGCTGCACCGAAGTCAACCACCGGCGGGACCTGGGTCGCCCCCTACATCGGGTTCCAGCCGTCCGCGCCGGCCAGGTACTTCTGCGGGGTGTAGTTCGCGGCCTGCGAATCGGGCAGCTGCGGCCGGTTGCCGTTGAGCGTGGCACCGGCTCCGGTGTTCTTGTACTCGAAGAACCGGGCGTTCTGCCAAGTGCTGGTGGACATGTCGGTCCACGGCTGGGCCGTCTGGATGGTCGAGCCCAGGTTCGACTCGCGGTAGAGCACCTGGGCGTCCTGCCGCCACGGACGCCCCAGTTGCGTGGTGTTCGCGACCGCGCCGGTGACGGTGGACTTGTAGATGAGGAAGCCGTACGTGTTGGTGGCGGGCGTACTCGCCGCGGTGATCGGGCCGCCCGTGGTGCGCTTCTCGTAGATCTGGCAGGCGTTGAAGACCGCGATGCCACCACCGTAGATGAAGTCCACCGTGCCCTCGACGTAGGAACTGACGAAGTAGTCCCGTGCCGAGTTGTTGACCAGGACGGTGTCCTGGTTGCCGAGCAGCCGGACGTTGTTGAAGATTCCCCTGTCACCGCTGAGGTTCAGGGCCAGTGCCTGTACGCCGATGCCGTAGTCGTTGGACACGGTCAGGTTGGTGGCGACGAAGTCGTGCGCCTGTACGGTCACGGTGGAGCCGATGTTGGTGGGATCGGTCGCGTTGTGGTTGTCCACGATGACCGTGCTGCCCGCCGAGGTACCGAGGCCCTGCAGCGTGATGTACGGCTTCGTGGACGGGATCGTCACGATCTCCCGGTAGGTACCCGGCTTGATGGTGATGACCCGGCGGGCGGTGTTGTTGGTCGGTACCGCGTTGATGGCGGCCTGCACTGTTGTGTAGGTACCGCTGCCGTCCGACGCCACGGTCGGCTTGCTCGACGTGCCGGTGGTGACCGGCGCCGAACCGACCAGGTTGAACAGGATCTGCATCCGGGCGATGTCGGAGCAGGTCTCCTGAACGATCGGGTTGTTGCCGGCGGTGGAGCCGTCCTTGTCACTGACACACAGCCCGGTGGCCGCGCCGGTGACCCGGTACTTACCCGGCACGGCAACGGAAGCGGTGAACGTCCAGAGCTGGTTTGTCTGTGCGGCACCACATCCCCACTGCTGCAGTTGCAGTCCGGAGGTGGCGGCCCCGGAGGGTACGTCGACGCACATACCGCTGTTGACGTTGACCAGGCTGTACCTACCACCGCTGGACACCACCCGCCACTGCTGCCGGGTGGCCCCGGCGACGCAGGCCGCCTGGGTCAGCAGGGTGCCACTGGCAGTGGACGAGGACGGTACCTCGACGCACTTGCCGCTGGCCCCGGGTACCAGGGTGTAGACCCCACCGGCGACCGGCGCGCTCGCCGCCTGCGACGGGTTGGCGAGCGCGACGACTACGAGTGGCGTCGCGAGCAGAGCGGCGGCGAGCCCGATGCGCGAGCGCAGAGAGATTCGAGGCATGCTCATACCCCGATGTTCGACTGCGGGCCGGCGTACTGCTTCACCAACGCGGGTACGTTGGCGGCCGGGTCGAGGGTGTAGGAGTAGAAGCTGCTCGGGTTGAACGCGGAGCCGCCGGTCACCGTCTTGCCGGTGCAGTTGACCAGGATGCTGCCGCGCTGCACCAACTGGCCCTTTGTGGGGTCGTCGATGTTGTACGGGTTGTTGACGTTCTCGAAGTAGCTGTTCTCCAGCACCATCTTCGTACTGCCCCGGGACAGGTTCCCGTAGGACGTCACGTTCTGCAGGTAGTTGTTGTACAGGTGGGCGTAGGCGACGTTGTCGGTACTGGGATTGCGCTGGTTCGTGTCGTGGATCCAGTTGTGGTGGATGGTGATCCGGGCGGTCACGTTGTCGGTCCAGCCGATGCCGAACGTCTTGTTGTGGTCGGAGAGCACGCTCCACGAGACGGTCAGATCGGTGGTGTCCTTGCGGCTGTCGATCAGGCCGTCGTTGGTGTGGGTGATCAGGTCATGGTCGATCCACACGTGGTCGGCCGTGTCCATCTGGATGCCGTCGTAGTCGTAGACCTTGTCGTCCGGGTCGTCCGAGGCCACCTCGGTCTCGCCGATGGTGAGGTTACGGATGATCACGTTGTGTACGCCGACGTTGAGGAAGATGCCGCCGTGCACGATCTTCCCGCCGGTACCGACACCGATGAGGGTCTTGTTGGAGGTCACCGGGATCTCGTAGCCGAACGTGGGTACGGTGATGGCCGCGTTGAGCCGGATCACGTACGCGGCGCTGGCCGTCGCGTACTTCAGCAGATCCGCGTAGGTGGTGACGGTGACCGTGGTACCGCCCGCCCCGCCGGTGGTACCGGCAGCGAACCCGTCCGCGGTGTTCGACCACGAGCGGCCGGTCGTCGGCGTCGGCGCGGCGCCCACCAGAGCGAACAGCCACTGCATCCGGGCGATGTCCGAGCAGGTTTCCTGGACGACCGGGTTGTTGCCCGCCGTCGACCCGTCCTTGTCGCTGACGCACAGGCCGCTGGCCGCGTTCCTGACCTCATACTTGCCTGCCGCGGCCGTGGAGGCGGTGAACGTCCACAGTTGGTTTGTCTGCGCGGCGCCACATCCCCACTGCTGCAACTGGAGCCCGGCGGTGGACGAGCCGGAGGGTACGTCGACACACATGCCGCTGTTGACGTTGACCAGGTTGTACTTGCCGCCGCTGGCGACGACCTTCCACTGCTGTCGGGTCGCCCCGGCCGAACAGGCGGCCTGGGTCAGCAGCGTCCCGCTCGACGTGGAGCTCGACGGGACCTCCAGGCACTTGCCACTGGCGCCGGCCGCGAGCGTGTAGGTCCCGCCGGCGGCCGGCGCGCTCGCCGCCTCCGACGGGAGCGCCGAGATGGCCACCAGCACAGCGGGTAGCGCGGCCAGAACGGCGACGAACCCGGCCAGGCGCCACTTCGTCACCCGGGGACGGAGATGAATTGAACGGAGCATCGGTTACCTTTCCGGTCCGCGTGGCCCGGATACGCGGACGTGCTGACATGGACCCGTGGCGGCACCGGAAATGGCGCACGGCAAGCGGGTCAAGGGCTGGACGGGGCGCACTCCCGGGGTACCGCGCTCTGGTACCCGGGAGCGTTTGTAGGTGGTAGACGGAGTCGGAGCCGGTCGGATAACAGGTTCCGCGCAAAAGACTCCCCGGCCCGGCAACTTCGTCTTTACATCCAACTAATGCCCATGTAACGATGTCGCGGGCCCGCCGCGTTGGGCGCCGCGTCCGGGCCACTCCCCCTGCCGTTTCCGGCCACGAAGGGTGTCGCCCATGGACTCCACCACGCAACTGGCCCGGGCCGCCCAGGCCGGCGACCGCCAGGCGTTGGAGCGGCTGCTCGCCGAGCACCTGCCACTGATCTACAACGTGGTCGGCCGCGCGTTGAACGGCCACCCGGACGTCGATGACGTGGTCCAGGAGACGATGCTGCGCGCGGTACAGGCGATCCGCCGGCTGCGCGAGCCGGAGCGGTTCCGGTCCTGGCTGGTCGCCATCGCGATCCGGCAGGTGCAGGAGCGTGGCCGGGCACGCGGTACCGCGCTGGCCCGGCAGCGCCCGCTCGAGGAGTGGCCGGAGCCGGCCGATCCGGACTTCGTCGACGACGCCATCGTCGGGCTCAGCCTGTCCAGCGAGCGCCGGGAAGTGGCCACGGCCACCCGCTGGCTCGCCCCGGCCGATCGCCAACTGCTCGCGCTGTGGTGGCAGGAGGTGGGTGGGGTGCTGACCCGGTCGGAGTTGGCCGCCGCGCTCGGGGTCAGTCAACCCCATGCGGCGGTACGCATCCAGCGCGTGAAGGCCCAACTCGACCTGGCCCGCAGTGTGGTACGCGCGTGGCGGGCCGTCCCGCGGTGTGCCGGGCTCAGTGCGGCCGGCCGTGATTGGGACGGGCGCTCCGGACCGGCCGCGCTCAAGCCGCTCGGCCGGCACGTACGCGGCTGCGAACAGTGCCGGAGCGCGGCCGGGCCACTGGTGCCCACCGAGCATCTGCTGGTCGGCGCTGCACTGCTGCCGGTACCTGCCGTACTGGCGGCGAAGATCGGTGCCCTCGTGGGTACCGGGGCGGCCACGGTCGGTGGAGCGCATGCGGCGCCGGCGATCGCGGTGGCCGGCGTGCGGCGGAGCCTGGGGTACCTCAATCTCAAGACCGCGATCCTCGGCGGATCGACACTTGCCGGAGCGGTCACCGCCCTGGTCTTCGCCGTGTACTACCAACCCGTGCAGGCGCCGGACAACGCGATCGGCCTACCCAGTGCACCGGTGTCGGCCATCGCCAGCGCAGGCGGCGGCTCCGCCGGCCCGTCACCCGGCCGGTCAGTGCCGGCTGCCGTGGCCGCCGCGCCGATGACCGGGGTGGCCGTCGCCGATCTCTACGTTGCGCCGGACGGCAGCGACGACAACCCTGGCACGCTGGCCGCTCCGCTGGCCACGCTGGGCCGGGCCGGAGCGCTGGTACAGCCGGGGCAGACCATCGCGCTGCGCGGCGGGGCCTACCGGCCGACCAGCCCGGTCACCTTCACCACCAACGGCACACCGACCGCCCGGATCACCCTGAGCAACTACCGCGACGAGCAGCCGGTCATCGACGCGACGGCGATCCGCAGCAACGAGTGGTACATCACCCAGCGCGCCTCCTACTGGACCGTGCAGGGCATCGCGGTGCACGCCAGCCCCACCTTCCCGTACGTCTGCGTCAGCTGCCAGCACGACGTGTTCCGCCAGCTCACCATCTCCGACAACGGGGCGACCGGGCTGGTACTGCGCGGCCCGAACACAGTGGACAACCAGGTACTGGACAGCGACTTCCACGACAACCACGACGACGCGGCGCACGGGGCGAACGCCGACGGGGTCGCCTTCAAAGACGGTTCCGGTACCGGCAACGTGATCCGTGACTGCCGCGCCTACCACAACGCCGACGACGGGGTGGATCTCAGCGGCTTCGCCGATCCGGTGACCGTGGCGCACAACTGGGCGTACGGCAACGGTGTCAACCGGTGGGGCCTCAGCGACTTCGCCGGTGCCGGTACCGGCTTCAAACTCGGCGGTGGTGACCCGATCCCGAACGTGGCCCATGTCGTGGCCGACAACGCCGCGTGGGACAACACCAGCTACGGCTTCACCGAGCAGGGCAACAAGGGCGCCATCGCGGTGACCGGCAACACCGCGTACCACAACGGAAGTGACGGATTCGCGTTCTGGTACTCGCCGTCGGTACTGCGCAGCAACCTGGCCCTCCGCAACGGGCGGGACGACAACCGGGGCGACACCGCGCAGGAGTCCGAGAACTCGTGGAACGAGCCCGGCTGGGGAGTGGCCGTGCTGCGCGGTACCGACCCGGCGACCGCCGAGGGGCCCCGGCAACCGGACGGTTCACTGCCCCGTACCACATTCCTCACCACCACCCGCCCGGGCGTCGGCGCCACGATGACCCCGTGACCGACCACGCGCGGCCGGCGGCCTGACAGAATGGGTACATGCAGATCGGTCTTCAGATCCCCGACTTCACCATCCCCGGCCAGGGCCCGGCGGGGCTGCGCGACGGCCTCGCGCGGGTCGCCCGCAGCGCCGACGAGCAGGGGTTCGAATTCATCGCGGTGATGGACCACTTCTTCCAGATCGGCGGCGTCGGCAGCGTCGAACAGGAGATGTTGGAGGCGTACACCACACTCGGTTACCTCGCCGCGATCACCGAACGCGTGCAGCTGCTGACCCTGGTCACCGGGGCGGTCTACCGCTACCCGGGCATCCTCGCCAAGACCGTGACCACTCTCGACGTACTCTCCGGCGGGCGTGCCTGGCTCGGCATCGGCGCCGCCTGGAACGCGGAGGAGTCGGCCGGCCTGGGCATCCCGTTCCCGCCGGTGGCGGAGCGCTTCGAGCGGCTGGAGGAGACGCTGCAGATCTGTCACCAGATGTGGCGCGGTGCCGAGGAACCCTTCCACGGCAAGCACTACCAGCTGGCTCGCCCGCTCAACTACCCGGCCGCGCTGCGCCGGCCGCATCCGCCCATCATGATCGGTGGTGGCGGCGAGAAGAAGACGCTGCGGCTGGTCGCGCAGTACGCCGATGCCTGCAACCTGTTCGGCGGCCCCGACCTGGCCCACAAGCTCGAGGTACTGCGCGAGCACTGCGCCGCGGTCGGCCGCGACTACGACGACATCCGCAAGACGGTCTACTACCGTTTCGACACAACGAAAGGCGCGGACGCCATCATCGAGGACCTCACCGCGCTCGCCGGCCTCGGATTCACCGTGGCGATCGGGATGGTCAAGGACGTCTTCGACATCACCCCACTGGAGATGCTCGGCCGCGACGTCATCCCCGCCGTCGCCGCGCTGTAGCCGTCGTGGAGACGATCACCGCCGCCGCGGCGGGTACCTGGACGCTCGGCGACCGTACCGTCAACCGGCTCGGCTTCGGCGCGATGCGACTGACCGGAAGCGCCGCGTTCGACCTCGGTACGCCCAGCGACCGGGCCACCTCGATCGCGGTACTCCGGCAGGCCGTGGCGCTGGGGGTCAACCACATCGACACCGCCGCGTTCTACTTCTCCCCGATGCGCTCGGCCAACGAGCTGATCAACAGCGCGTTGGCGCCGTACCCCGATGATCTGGTCATCACCACCAAGGTGGGACCCGGCCGCGACCCGTGCGGTGACTGGTTCGAGGCCACCCCGGCACAGTTGCGCGGGCAGGTGGAGGAGAACCTGCGGCAGCTCGGCCGCGACCATCTCGACGTGGTGAACCTGCGGATCATGGGACGCGACGCCGACAACGGTTCGATCGCCGAGCGCTTCGCGGTGCTGGCCGGGCTCCGGGACGCCGGACTGATCCGCCACCTCGGGCTGTCCAATGCCCGGCTCGGCGACCTCGACGAGGTGGCCGCGATCGCCCCGGTGGTGTGCGTGCAGAACAGGTACGGGCTCGACGCCAGTCGTACCAACGATGCGCTGGTGGACGCCTGTGGGCAGCGGGGCATCGCGTTCGTACCGTTCTTCGCGATCGCTGGCACCGGACGAGAGCTGGGCGCAGGCGCCGGTACCGAGAGCGAGGTACTGGCGGCGATCGCCCGCGCCCATCAGGCGACCGTCGCGCAGGTACGGCTCGCGTGGACCCTGCAGCGCGGAGCGCATGTGCTGGCGATTCCGGGTACCGGCAACCCGCAGCACCTGACGGAGAATGTCGCCGCCGCTGCCCTGCGCCTCACCGACCAGGAGTTGGCGCAGCTCGAAGCGGTCCGGCCCTAATGCAGCGCCGCGATAATCCGGAGCGGATTTCCGCGGCCCTGCACTAGGGTTCGGAGCCGTGACCTCGAAGACGAACGATCAACCTGCCTGGGCCGCGCCTTACCTGGCCAAGCTCGGTGTCGACGACCCGGAGTCCCTCGGCGCTCCGTCGCTCGACACCCTGCGCAGGCTTCACCGCGCACACGTCGAGCTCATCGCCTTCGAGAACTTCGACATCCAGCTCGGACGCCCGCAGGGCATCGACCCGGCCGAGTCGATAGCCCGCATCCTGGCCGGCCGGGGCGGCTACTGCTTCAACCTGAACGGCGCCTTCGGCGAACTGCTGACCGTCCTCGGGTACGACGTCACCGTGCACCGCGGCCAGATAAACGGCTCCGCCGCGACCGCCAAATCGACCGCCGACGAGTACGACACGCACATGGCCCTCACCGTCGTGATCGACGGCGAACGCTGGTCGGTCGACGTCGGCCTGGCCAACTCGCATCACGAGCCCATCCCGCTTCGCGAGGGCGTCCACGTTCAGGGTCCCTTCCGCTTCGAACTGCGGCCGCTGCCGGAGATCGGCCCGGACGCCTGGCGGTTCTTCACCGATCCGGCGCAGACGACCTTCCACAGCATGGACTTCACGCTGGCGCCGGCCACGTGGCAGGACTTCACGAGCTTCCACACCGAGTTGTCGACGTCGCCGCAGTCTCCCTACGTCAGGTGGTTCGAGCTCTTCCGCCGCGACGCGGGCGGCGCCGAGTTCGTACTGGATGACGAGCTCACGCGCGATGCGGGGGCCGGACGGCGCACGACACGCATCCTCGAATCCGCCGAGGAGCTGTTCAAGATCGCAACGGACGTGTTCCATCTGGACCTGTCGGCCATCGACGACGCCGACCGCGCTGCTCTGTGGGGCCGCATCCAGCGCGCGGGGGCGGAGTGGCGAGCGAGGCAGCAGTCGGCCGAGAACTAGACCATCTGCCATGAATGTTCATAAAACGCCGGCGCCCACGGGCTCTATCTTGACGACCCAACGGCCTGGCGAAAAGCCTTCAAGGATTAGCGCGGCGCTGCACTAACTACCCGTTCCCGACCTACCCGTTCTCGACGATGCGGGTGGCGTGCAGCGTAATCACCACGCGCTGGTCGGTCGGGCCGCGGAACGAGTCGAGGTCGGTGCCGTAGCGGCGAAGCAGCCGCTGCAGGAACTCCAGCCCCGGGTCGTCGGTGATCTCGGCGGTGGCGCGCACTTCCAGCGTCCGGTACGGGTTCGCCGGATCGATCACGAACAGGGTCACCTGCGGGTGGGCGAGCAGGTTCTTGTACTTCTGCCGGCCCTTGTGCAGCGAGGTGCGTACCACGTCCCCGTCGAGCATCGCCCAGATGGCGGTCACCTGGGGCTGGCCGTCGGCGCCGACGGTGGCCAGGGCCACGGTGTGCGGCTGCTCCAACAGGTCGCGGTGGCTCGCGGAGATGACCGGCACGGGTACCCCTTCGGCTGGGACTGGGCTGTCCCGGCGACAGCCCGCGCTCATTCTGCCAGCGAACCGACGTCTGCCAACGGTCCGGCACCAGCGACACCGACAGGATCAGCGTGCCGACCACGTCCAGCCGGCCCGGGGTGCGCCCCGGCGACTCCGGTACCGCGAAGACCACGCCGACCAGGGCGACGCCGATGAGCATCACGGGAACCAGAACAGCCACCGCCACGACAGGTGGTCCACGATCGGCCCGGCGAGCACGATGCCCAGGCCGGCGCCGATACCGAAGATCGCGGAGAGCAGCCCGACGGTCCGGGACATCGCCGACGACGCCGGCGTCAACGTCGCGCTCATCAGCCGGTGCTTCGACTCCAAGGAGGGGCTCTTCGAAGCCTGCCTGACCGCCGCTGTCGAGGATCTCCGCGAGATCACCGGCGAACTGGCCCTCAGCCAGATCCCCGAGGCCATCGCCCGCCAGGCTGTCGGCTCCACCGCGGACGGCCAGTCGAAGGAGATCCTGCTGCTGCTGTTGCGCTCCTCGGGTGACGAGCGGGCCGACCGGATCCGGGCCTACGTGCTGCGCAGCTTCGCCGAGCGGCTGGCGGCCGTGGCCGGCTGGCGGGCCGACGGGCCGGACGTCGACCGGCTGCTGCTGAGCGCCCAGGTGGTGACGGCGGTCGGCATCGGGATCGTCGTCCTGCGGTCGCTGCCCGGCCTGGAGCCGCTGGCCTCAGCCGGAACGGACGATCTCGCGGTACCCCTCGGCGAGCTGGTCGACGTACTCCTGTCCGCGCGGTAGCGCCGCACCTACCGGGTTGGCGGGGCGGACAGGGCCGGTACGATGTGCTTGCCGTACTCGGCGAGCGTGTGCTCCTTGTCGTCGTGCTGCAGGTAGATGGCGAACTGGTCGACGCCCAACTCGCGTAGCTGCGCCAGCCGCTCCAGGTGCGCCTCGACCGGCCCGAGTACGCAGAACCGGTCCACCACCTCGTCCGGTACGAAGTCGGCGTGCGGGTTGCCGGCCCGCCCGTGCGAGGCGTAGTCGTACCCCTGGCGGCCGGCGATGTAGTCGGTGAGCACCTCGGGTACCGCGCCGTGCGCCCCGTAGCGGCGCACGATGTCGGCGACGTGATTGCCTACCATCCCGCCGAACCAGCGCGTCTGGTCGCGCTGGTGGGTCAGGTCGTCGCCGACGTAGGCCGGTGCCGCGACGCAGAACTTCACCGCCGCCGGGTCCCGGCCGGCCCGCTCGGCTGCCGTCCGTACCGCACCGATCATCCAGGCGGCGATGTCCGGGTCGGCCAGTTGCAGGATGTACCCGTCGCCGACCTCACCCGCGACAGCCAGCGCCTTCGGCCCGTACGCGGCCACCCAGACTTCCAGCCGGCTGTCGGTGACCCACGGGAAGTGCAGTTCGCGTCCATTGTGGACGATCGAGCGGCCGTTGCCGAGTTCCCGGATCACCTCGACGCACTCGCGCAGTTCGGTGATGGTGGTTGGCGGGATGCCCAGGGTACGCAGCGCCGAGTCGCCCCGGCCGAGGCCGCAGATGGTGCGGTTGCCGAACATCTCGTTGAGGGTGGCGAACAGCGACGCGGTCACCGTCCAGTCGCGGGTACCGGGGTTGGTGACCATCGGTCCGACGGTGACCGTGGAGGTGTTGGCGAGCAGCTGGCTGTAGACCACGAACGGCTCCTGCCACAGCAGGTGCGAGTCGAAGGTCCAGACGTGCGAGAAGCCGGCCGCCTCCGCCTTCTTCGCCAGCTCCACGACGGCCGAGGCCGGTGGGTCCAGTTGGAACACCACGCCCAGATCCATGCGGTTCTCCCCCAAACGAAGCCGACCGGTCAGAGCAGGTAGCTGGAGAGGCCGCGGCGCAGGTACCGGCCCCGACCCTTGCGGCCGTGGAAGGCGCCGTCGCGGACCAGGATCTCGCCCCGGGACAGCACGGTGTCCACCCGGCCGGCGATCTGGTATCCCTCCCACGCCGAGTGGTCCATGTTCATGTGGTGGGTCTGCACGCTGATCGTGGTCTGCCCGGCCGGGTCGTAGAGCACGATGTCTGCGTCCGAGCCGGGGGCGATCACGCCCTTCTGCGGGTACAGGCCGAACATCCGGGCCGGCGTGGTGGCGATCGTCTCGACCCAGCGCTGTACCGAGAGCTTGCCGTCGGCCACTCCCTGGTAGACAAGGTCGACGCGGTGCTCGACGGTGCCGATCCCGTTGGGAATCTTCGAGAAGTCGCCGAGCCCCAGCTCCTTCTGCTCCTTCATGCAGAACGGGCAGTGGTCGGTGGAGACGATGGCCAGATCGTTGGTACGCAAACCTTTCCACAGGTCGGCCCGGTGCGGCTCGTGACTACTGCGCAGCGGCGGGGAGGCCACCCACTTGGCGCCCTCGAAGCCGGGCGCGCCGAGCTGGTCCTCCAGCGTCAGGTAGAGGTACTGCGGGCAGGTCTCGGCGAACACGTTGCGGCCGGCGTCCCGGGCGGCCGCGACCTGTTCCAGTGCCCCGCTCGCGGAGAGGTGGACGAAGTAGAGCGGGCAGTCCCGGGCCACGCCGGCCAGCACGATCGCCCGGTGCGTCGCCTCCGCCTCCAGCTCGGGCGGGCGGGTCAGGCCGTGGTAGATCGGGTCGGTCTGGCCCCGCTCCAGCGCCTGGCGGACGAGTACGTCGATGGCGATCCCGTTCTCGGCGTGCATCATGATCACGGCGCCGTTCTCCCGGGCCCGCTGCATGGCCCGCAGGATCTGGCCGTCGTCGCTGTAGAACACGCCGGGATAGGCCATGAACAGCTTGAAGCTGGTGATGCCCTCGTCGGCGACGAGCTGGTCCATCGCCTTGAGCGCGTCGTCGTCGACGCCGCCCAGGATCATGTGGAAGCCGTAGTCGATGAAGCACTCGCCGTCGGCCTTGGCGTGCCAGGCCGCCAGCCCGTCCTGGACGACCTCGCCGGTGCGCTGTACGGCGAAGTCGATGATCGTGGTGGTGCCGCCGAAGGCCGCCGCCCGGGTACCGGTCTCGAAGGTGTCGCTGGCGAAGGTGCCGCCGAACGGCAGCTGCATGTGGGTGTGTACGTCGATCCCGCCCGGAATCACGTACTTCCCGGTGGCGTCCAGCACCGTATCCACTGTGGGGGACCCAGCGAGGAACCGGTGCCCGGTGCCAGTACCGCCGGCGATCTTCTCCCCGTCGATCAGCACGTCGGCGGCGATCGGCGCCGGTCGGCCCGACCACCGTCCCGCCCGAAATCAGTACGGTCACGGCGTTCACCAGGCTTCCGTACTGGTCCGGCCGGCGGTCGCGGTAGAACGCCCACCGGTCGCGGACCTCGGCGAGCAGCGCCAGGTCGAGGTCGCGGACGATCAGCTCGGGCTGGTAGGCGTCGCCCACCTCGCCGACGAACTTGCCCTCGGGGTCGACGAAGTAGGAGGTGCCGTAGAAGTCGTCGTCGCCGATCTCGCTCTCGATGCCGACCCGGTTGATCGCGCCGATGAAGTACTCGTTGGCGACCGCGGCCGCCGGCTGCTCCAGCTTCCACAGGTAGGACGACAGGCCGCGGCTGGTCGCCGACGGGTTGAAGACCAGCTGCGCGCCGGCCAGCCCGAGCGCCCGCCAGCCCTCCGGGAAGTGCCGGTCGTAGCAGATGTAGACGCCGACCTTGCCGACCGCGGTGTCGAAGACCGGGTAGCCGAGGTTGCCGGGGCGGAAGTAGAACTTCTCCCAGAAGCCCTTGACCTGCGGGATGTGCGTCTTGCGGAACTTGCCGAGGTACTTGCCGTCGGCGTCGAGTACGGCGGCGGTGTTGTAGAGCACGCCGGGCTGCTCCTGCTCGTACATCGGCAGCACCATGACCAGGCCAAGTTCGGCCGCGAGGGCGCTGAACCGCTCGACCGTCGGGCCGGGTACCGACTCCGCGTAGGCGTAGTACTGGGGGTCCTGCACCTGGCAGAAGTACGGGCCGTAGAAGAGTTCCTGGAAGCAGATCACCTTCGCACCGGCCGCGGCGGCCTGCCGCGCGTACTCCTCATGTGCCTTGATCATCGACTCTTTGTCGCCGGTCCAACTGGTCTGCACCAGCGCCGCGCGAATCACCTCTGCGCGATTCACCTCTGCCATCGTGACCCCTGCCGTCGTCGAAGCCTCCAGCCTAGGAGCCGGTGGCCCTCCGGAGCCATGGCATCGACCAACCGGAAAGTACCGACTTGCGCGGGTCGGCCCGGCAGCCGACGGCCCGCTCCAGATCGGGTGGACCCGCCCTGGAGTCATTCTTGACTGATTCCAGAAAGCGGACCAGACTGCGGGGCGTGGCCTCAAGCTCGGACGTCCAGCAGATGCCGCGGGTGACCCGCTCCGAGGTCTCAGTATCGCGCACGCGGCCCCGCCGCCTCTCGCGCAGCGACTTTGACACTCCGTAGTCGCAGCGACCGACACCCGGTGGCCACAGCGACTGACAACCGGTAACCACCGCCTGATCGTCTAGTCCCGGAAGGATTCTTGTGTCTGAGAACCATGACGCTGTCGTCGGAGACATGAACTCGGAAGAGAGCGAGGGCGTCTGCCCGTACGCCGCCGAGCGCGTCACCCACCCGACCGAAGGCGCCGGAAACCGTACCTGGTGGCCGAAGCAGCTCAACCTGAGGATCCTGCAGAAGAACCCGCCGATGGCTGACCCCATGGGCGCGGAGTTCGACTACGCGAAAGAGTTCCAGACCCTCGACCTCGGTGCCGTGAAGCGGGACATCGAGCAGGTGATGACCACCTCGCAGGAGTGGTGGCCGGCCGACTTCGGGCACTACGGGCCGCTGTTCATCCGGATGGCCTGGCACGCCGCGGGTACCTACCGCATCAGCGACGGGCGCGGCGGTGCCGGTACCGGCATGCAGCGCTTCGCGCCGCTCAACAGCTGGCCGGACAACGGCAACCTGGACAAGGCGCGCCGGCTGCTGTGGCCGGTCAAGCAGAAGTACGGCAAGAAGCTGTCCTGGGCCGACCTGATGGTCTTCGCCGGCAACTGCGCCCTGGAGTCGATGGGCTTCACCACCTTCGGCTTCGGCGGCGGCCGGGCCGACGTCTGGGAGCCCGACGAGGACGTCTACTGGGGCCCGGAGGACACCTGGCTGGGTGACGAGCGCTACACCGGCGACCGGAAACTGGAGAACCCGCTCGCGGCGGTACAGATGGGGCTCATCTACGTGAACCCCGAAGGGCCCAACGGCGTACCCGACCCGCTCGCCTCGGCCCGCGACATCCGCGAGACGTTCCACCGGATGGCGATGAACGACGAGGAGACGGTGGCGCTGATCGCCGGCGGGCACACCTTCGGCAAGACCCACGGCGCGGCCGACCCGGCCAAGTACGTCGGCCCCGAGCCGGAGGGCGCCGCACTCGAGGACCAGGGCCTGGGCTGGAAGAACACGTTCGGCACCGGCAAGGGCCGGGACGCGATCACCAGCGGGCTCGAGGTCGTCTGGACGCCCACGCCGACGACGTGGGACAACACCTTCTTCGAAACCCTTTTCGGGTACGAGTGGGAGCAGACCCTCAGCCCGGCCGGCGCCCACCAGTGGGTACCGAAGGACGGCGCCGGAGCCGGTACCGCACCCGACCCGGAGGACCCGTCGATCCGGCGTACTCCGATGATGTTGACCACCGACCTGGCGCTGCGCGTGGACCCGATCTACGGGCCGATCTCCCGGCGCTTCTTCGAGCACCCGGACGAGTTCGCCGACGCCTTCGCCCGGGCCTGGTACAAGCTGACCCACCGCGACATGGGGCCGGTGGCCCGCTACCTCGGGCCGCTGGTACCGACCGAGGAGCTGCTCTGGCAGGACCCGATCCCCGAGGTGACGCACGAGCTGGTCGGGGCGCAGGACATCGCCGACCTCAAGGGCCAGATCCTCGCCGCCGGGCTGACCGTCGCCCAGCTGGTCTCCGTCGCGTGGGCGTCGGCCTCGACGTTCCGCGGCAGCGACAAGCGCGGCGGCGCCAACGGGGCGCGCATCCGCCTCGAGCCGCAGAACGGTTGGGAGGTCAACAACCCCGACGAGCTGGCGACGGTACTTCGTACCCTGGAAGGGATCCAGCAGTCCTTCAACGCCGCGCAGAGCGGTGGCAAGCAGGTCTCCCTCGCCGACCTGATCGTGCTCGCCGGATCTGCCGGGGTCGAGCAGGCGGCCCGCAACGCCGGCCACACCGTCGAAGTGCCGTTCACGCCCGGGCGCGCGGACGCGTCCCAGGAGAAGACCGACGTGGAGTCCTTCGCCGCGCTGGAGCCGACCGCGGACGGGTTCCGTAACTACGGCGGCAAGGGGCACCGGCTGCCGGCCGAGTACCTGCTACTGGACCGGGCCAACCTGCTGACCCTGACCGCGCCCGAGATGACGGTACTCGTGGGTGGGCTGCGCGTACTGGGCGCCAACGTCAAGCAGTCACCGCTCGGCGTGTTCACCGCCACCCCGGGCTCGTTGACGAACGACTTCTTCGTCAACCTGCTCCACCCGGGTACCACCTGGCACGCGAGCGCGTCCGACGCCGACACGTTCGAGGCCCACGACAACGCCACCGGCGCGGTCAAGTGGACCGGCAGCCGCGCCGACCTGGTGTTCGGATCGAACTCGCAGCTGCGGGCGCTCGCCGAGGTCTACGCCAGCGACGACTCGCGGGAGAAGTTCGTGCACGACTTCGTCGCGGCCTGGGTCAAGGTGATGAACCTCGACCGGTTCGACCTGTCCTGATCCAGAAGTCCTGGCCCACGGCGTCCAGGTTGGCCCACCCGGCCGACCTGGACGTTGTGGCGTCAGGGGGAGGCCGGTGAGGAATTGTCTGCCGGGAAGAAGAGACCCTCGATTGGCTTGTCGAAAAGGCGGGAGATGCGAAACGCCAGCGGGAGCGACGGATCGTACTTTCCAGTCTCGAGGGCGACGATGGTCTGCCGCGAGACTTCCAGGCGTTCGGCGAGCACCGCCTGAGTCCAACCCCGGCTCTCGCGCTCCGAACGGATCAGGTTCTCCATCAGGCGCTGGGGGCTCCAACCAGGATGTTGGTGAACTCCCAGGCTACGACCCCGACGACTGCCACCAGCCAGCCGCCGTTGAACGCGGTGAACCCGACCGAGTTGAGAGTGCCCACGGTGACGGCGGCGACCATCGCCACGGCGAAGCCAACCGCCAGGCCGGGGAAGAACAGCTTGACCTGGTACTCGTCCATCTGGTGAACCCGGAGCACGATGAAGATCACGGTCGCCACCACCGGAAGCAATGGCAGCACCGCCCAGACGAGACGCCACGGGCTGGTGCCGTGCAGATCACCCCACTGGTGGAGGGCGAAGTTGGCGAGCACGAAACAGCCGGCTAACACCCGCATCCGAATCCGGAAAATGCGCTGGCGTCGAAGTTCAGTCGGTGATTCTCGGTCGGAGTCAAGGTCGCTTGTCACACGTCAAACGTAGGCCGGACTGAGCATCAAGTCAAGGAAACTTGTCATCGACGCCGGCGGTCGGCACGAGCTCCGCTCGGTGACGCAGTGCCGGCGGCGGCTCAGGCCCAGCCCTTCCGGGCGGCGTACCAGCCGAGTTCGATGCGCGTCTCGGCGCTCGCCTTGACCATGAGTTCCCGGATACGCCGCTGCACGGTACGCCGGGACGTACCCAGCTGCCCGGCCACGGCCTGATCGGTCATGCCGGTCAGCAGCAGCGCGAGGATGCGCGAGTCGAGTTCGTCGATGTCCGGCCGTACCTCCACCAGCTCCCCCGGGCCGGCCTCCCTACCGGCTCCCCTGCCGGCTTCCCTGCCGGCACTGAGCAGCAGCGGGTACGCCCGCTCCCAGGCCATCTCGAAGAACGCGAGCAGCGCGTCGAGTACGCCGCTGGACTGCACGAGCATCGACTGGGGCGCGTTGTTCTGCCCGTGCAGGAGGGGAAGCATGGCGCACTCCCGGTCGACGATGACCATCTTCACGGCGACCTCGTCGGCGACGCGGATCTCCTGCCCCTCCTCGATGCTGGCGATCACGTCGGGCACCATGCCGGGCGCCGACAGCGCCGTACGGTCGAGGACAGCCCGGTACCGCACGCCGCGCTTCAAGCCGGCAACTCCGGCCGCGTTTTCGCGATGCGGGACGATGGTGAGGTTCGGCCGCACCATGGACAGCACCTCGTACCTGGCTGCCTCCTGGATCTGTGCGAAGCGGTGCCGTACCGCGCCGATCTCGGTGATCTCCTCGACCACGTTGCTGGTGGTGCGCCCGATGGCCGACAGCCGGTGCTCCTCGACCAGCGCGGCCAGCTCCCGCTCTGCCGTGTGCAGGTCGTCGCGGCGCTGCCGGAGCAGGCCGCCGAGCGCCACGGCGGGCGGCGCGGCAGCGAAAACCGTGCTGCCATCGGAGGTCCGCGGCTGTTGCTCGGCGGCGGCCAGGCCACGGGCGACCAGTTGGGCGAGTACAGCGTCGATCTCCGCGGCGCTCCGCCCGGTCAGGCTCGCCAACTGGCCGGCGCTCGCGCCCGCGTTCGTGACCAGGCGCCGGTAGATCTCCTCCTCCGCGGGCTGGAGGCCGAGCACGCTGAGCATGTGGCTCCTTCCGCGAACGGGGTCGGGAGACCGGGGACGGGTGCAGCGAATATACGAGCAGCGGCCCCGGGAGCCAATGCTCCCGGGGCCGCTGGTCCCCATTCGGTGCCGAGGGTCGAGGGGGATGGCACCGGATGGGCGCGATAACGCCTCCGGCTACCGCAGGCCGTAGGCCCGCGTCACCTGCTGGGTGATGCTGTTACCCAGGTTGTCCCAGGCCTGGGCCTTGATCGTGACGTAGCCGTGGGTGGGTGCGGTGAACACCGCCGTCCAGTTGCCGGCCGATGTCCGGGCCAGCGCCACCGGACGGAAGTTCGTACCTCCGTCGAAGGAGACCCACATCGCGCCGCCGGTGATCCTGCCCGCGCCGACCGCGCCGGGCAGCTGGCTGGCGGTGAGGCCGATGCTCTGCCGGCCGCCCTTCGCATAGCCGGCGAGGTCTGTGTCGACGTGGTAATCCAGCTGCAGCAGCGGCATCAGATCCCCGTAGTCCGCGTCGACCACCGGGAGCGAAACCACCTGCCAGATGGTGTGCGTTGCCGGCGACAGCTCCCACACGTGCGGATCCCGGGATGCCTGCAGGTCCAGGCGGTACCTCAGCTTGCCGGCGGGTACCGACTCGATGGACGCGGAGGCCCAACCGTCCGTGGTGGCCACCAGAGTCCCGTTCTGCCACACCTTCATCACCAGGTTGTCGCCCTCGGTCAGGTAACCGGCCTGACCCGCGCCGCCATCGGCCCACGGCTGCACGTTGAAGTTGACGAACCCGTTGTACCGGGTGGATGACCAGAACCCACCGCCGTCGCGCGGCCGGGTGACCGGCGAGAACCAGTCGGTGGTCGAGGTCGACCCGGCCGCGAATGTCTGCAGCTCCGAGCTGGAGGTCAGGGACATGTTCGGGCCGGTGTCCGCGGCCGACGCCCAGGAGGTACCGGGCTGCGCCGAGACATAGTCGGTACGGGTACCGGGCATCTCGGTCAGCATCGGGAAGCCGGCTCCGTAGACCCGGTAGGGCCGGTAGTCCCAGCGGAACTCACCACTGGCGTAGGGCGTAGAGCCGAAGAACCGGGTCTTCACAGTGGCCAGGTCGGCGGCTTTCGGGCGGTAGCTCGGATCCGCCGGAACGGCGCCGGCGTACGGGGCGACCAGGTCGTACACGTAGGGCGACGCGGGTACGCCCTTGACCGCCAGGGTCAGTCTGCCGGCCTTGGCCTGCTTGACCAGTGGCGCGCCGACCAGTGCGGTGACCGAGAAGTCGGGTACCGCGCTGAGCGTGCCGTCGTCGTTGCCCACGTAGTCCAGCAGCCTGCCCGGCCCGTCGTTGACCACGATCAGCAGCTTCACCCCGGCGGCAGCGGCGGCCTGCGCGCGCTGCGTCCCGGTGAGCGTGCTCGAAGTAGGTGACGACAGCCACCTTGCCCTTGGCGGAGAGGCCGGCGTAGCTGGAGCCGTCGCCGGCGTACACCGCCTGCAGGGTGTCCGTACCGTCGTAGAGCGACGAGCCGGCCTGCTCCATCGAGGCCACCGGGTTGCCGTTGGCGGACAGGGTCAGCAGCGGGTACTCCTTGCGCCACCGGGCCTCGAACTCGAAGCTGCCCTTGGTCACCTTCTTCGTCGGCAGTACCCACATGCTGTCGTAGACCGAGGGCAGGATCTCCTGCTCGGCGATGACGCTCTGGCCGCCGTCCGAGCGGTACCAGTCCAGGCCCAGGAACCGGTCCTCGGTCAGCTGACTGACATGCGCGGTCACCTCGACGGCCTTACTCGCGTCCAGGATCAGGCTCTGATCGCTGCTCAGGTCGATCTGCGGGTTGCCCAGCAGCGCCATGCCCAGCGTGTCCGGGCCGTGTACCCCCGGCAGGTCCACGTACGCGACGGCGCTGTAGGTACCGGCCGGCAGCCGCAGGTCGAGTACACCGCTGTCACCCACCTGTACGTAGCCCGGGTCGACCACCCCGAACTGCTGCAACTCGATGTACCCGCCGACCGGCTTGCCCTGCCGGTCCTTCAGCGCGACGTGCAGCGTGTACCGGGCGTCCTCCTTGTACAGGCCGACGCTCGTGTGCGCGACGACCGTGTTCGCCGAGTTGGTCGCGACGACCTGCCCGAGGTAACGGCGCCCGTTCTCCCCCATGCTCGGCTTGGCCGTCGCGGTCACCGTGGCGCTGCCGTGCGCCGGGACCGAGACGCTGCTCGCCGACAGGGTGAACATCCCGGCCGGTGCCGGGGTACCCGCCTGCGCGGTCGGGTCGGTGTCGTAGGGGCCGCCCGCGATGTCGGCGGCTTCGGCGAGGTTCAGGGTGATCGCGGTGTTGCCGCTGTTGGCGTAGGTGATGACCCGGGTGACGGCCGGCTCGTCGGTGTGTGGCCAGCCGTCGAAGCCGAAGTACGCCGAGCCGGTCGCGGTGACCGTGGCACCGGTCGCGGCGGCGAGGTCGACCCGACCGTCACCGACCTGGTAGGCGGTGTAGTCGGGCAGCGCCTTCGCGGTACTCATCAAGGCGTCCTTGATCTGCTGCCCGGTCCAGGCCGGGTGCTCCTGGGCGAGGATGGCCGCGGCCCCGGCGACGTGCGGCGTCGCCATCGAGGTGCCGCTCATCGTCGTGTAGTAGCCGTCGCTGGCGTTGCCGCCGGCGAGAGCGGCGAGGATGTCGACGCCCGGCGCGGCGATGTCGGGCTTCAGGGCGTAGTCGCCGTACCGCGGGCCGGTCGACGAGAAGTCGGCGAGCTGGTCGGCCGAGTCGACGGCGCCGACGGTGAGCGCGGCGTCGGCGGCACCGGGCGCGCTCATCGAGGCCTCTGAGCCGGTGTTCCCGGCGGCGACGACGAACAGCGCGCCGCTCTGCGCGCTGAGCTGGTCGAGCGCCTGGCTCATCGGATCGGTACCGTCGCTGGGTTCGCTGCCGCCGAGGCTCATGCTGATCACCTTGGCGCCCTGCGCGACCGCCCACTGCATGCCGGCGATCACCCACGAGTCGTCGCCCGACCCGTCGTCGCCGAGTACCTTGCCGATGATGAGGTTGGCGCCGGGTGCGACGCCCTTCTCCAACCCGCCGGAGGCCGCGCCACTGCCGCCGACGGTGGAGGTCGTGTGGGTACCGTGCCCGTTGCCGTCGGCGGTTGTCTCGCCGGGTACGAAGCTGACCGCGGTACTGATCCGGCCGGCCAGGTCGGGGTGGCTCTGGTCGGCGCCGGTGTCGAGTACGGCGACGGTCACGCCGGTACCGTCGTAGCCGGCGGCCCATGCGGCGGTGGCACCGATCTGCGCGGTGCTCTGGGCCAGGGTCGCGTGTACCCGGCCGTCCAGCCAGATCTTGCCCACGCCGCTGGCCAGCTGGCCCGGGGCGGCGCTGAAGGTGCTCGGCCCGGTGCCGGACCCGCGGGTCAGCGATGTCCACGCCTTCCGCGCGCCGTGCTTGTCGGCCTTGACCGCGCTGCCGTTGATACTGGCGAGCGGCCGGACCTGGGTCACGCCCTCCGGCGTGACCGGCGCCGACCGGGCGACCGGGGTGGCCGCCGGGTAGCTCAGGATCATCGGGATGCCGGTGCTGTGCTGGTCGTCGTAGCCGTCGTTGATGAGCGCCGTGACGTCGAAGAGCCGGCGGTCGAGTACGTTCGCGGCGAGGTACTGCACGGTCTCGTCGGGGATGACGTACAGATCCTTGCCGATGGTCTCGGTCCGTACCCCGCCGGTCGCGCCGCGCGGCCGTACCACCTCGACGCTCCGGTGGCCGCCGCCCACGTCCCGCACATGGACGATGTCGCCGGTGATCAGCGTGACGGTCTGGGTGGAGCCGGGACCGGCCGGTGCCGGGACGGTTGCGGCCGCGGCCGGGCGGGCGTGTGACCCGGTCAGGACGACAAGCATCGCGCCGACGGTCACGGCCGCGGTGAGCACTGCGCGCCGGGTGTACCGGCGGGGCAAGCGAGGATTCATGGCCTGTTGATACCGGGGGAATCAACGGTCGGGAATGCCTTGGCCGTGGCAGGAAAGCGTCACGGCGCTAACCCGCCACGCGTGTTTACGCAGGTGGCGCCGCCAGCCAAGGGCAGCCGGCAGCAGGCCCGCCCGGGACGGCGATTCCCCACAGAATGCCGCCCCGGGTACCTGGCCCGACCTGCGTGGGCAGGCCGGGAGGAGAAACCTGCCGCCGCTGCCGCATAGCAAATGTGCGGGCGCGGGCATAAGGTAAATCCTATCTAACCGATAGAGTTTACGGGTAGGCGCTATGAGTACTTACGATCTTGTCGTTGTCGGCGGCGGGGCCTCCGGCGTCCTTCTCCTCGCGCAGTTGGCCGAGGCGGCGAAGTACCGGATGCGGGTGGCCGTCGTCGACCCTGGTCCCGGCCGGTTGGGTGCCGGTACCGCCTACGCCACCACCGATCCGCTGCACCTTCTCAACGTGCGGGCGGACTCGCTCAGCGCCTGGCCGGACGAGCCGGGGCACTTCGTCTCCTGGTTGTCCGCCACCACCGACACGGTCCGCCGGCCGGGCGAGTTCGTCCCCCGGGGGCGCTACGGGGCCTACCTCGCGGCGGTCGCCCACGACGTGGCCAACGGCCCCAACATCCGCGCCGAACACATCCGATGTCAGGCGGTCGAACTGGCCCGTACCCCCGGCGGCTGGTGCGTACTGCTGGACAGTGGCGCCGTGCTGGCCGCCGCCTCGGTGGTACTGGCGACCGGCGTCACCGCCCCGTCGACCGCCTGGGCACCCCCGGCCCTCGCCGCCCATCCCCGCTTCGTCGCCGATCCGTGGCGCCCCGCCGCCCTCGACCCGATCGGCCCCACCGACCCGGTACTCCTGGTCGGCTCCGGACTTACCGCCGTCGATGTCGCGTTGACCCTCAGCCGCGCCGATCGGCCGATCACCCTCGTCAGCCGGCACGGTTGGCTGCCGGCGACGCACACCCGTACCCCCCGGCCGGCGCTCGTCCTGGACGCCGGCGACCTCCCGAACACGCTGGCCGGTACCCGCCGGCTGCTCCATCAACTGGTCGCCGAGTGCGGCGCCACCGGCGACTGGCGCCCGGCGGTGGACGGGATACGCCCGCACGCGCAGCGGCTGTGGGCCTCCTGGCCGGAGGCCGACCGGGCCGAGTTCCTACGGCGGGACCGGCGGCGCTGGGAGGTCGCCCGGCACCGGATGTCGCCCGAGGTCGCCGCGCGCGTTGCCGACCTGCGCTCCGACGGCCGGCTCACCGTGATCCGCGGGGACGGCGCGGCGGTGGCGGGTGCCGCGATCGCCGCCGGCAGTTGGGTGGTCAACGCCACCGGACCGGAGGCGGATCTGCGTACCGCTGGCAATGCGCTGCTGCGGAGCCTGCTGGCAAGTGGTACCGCGGCGCCTGGACCGCTCGGGCTGGGGCTGGCCACCGACCCGCACGGGCGGGTACGCGACCGCGGCGGCATACCGGTACCGGCGCTGTACACGCTCGGTGCCACCCGCCGTGGCGAGCTGTGGGAGTCCACCGCCATCCCGGAGATCCGCGCCCAGGCCTACCAGCTGGCCCAGGTACTCGCGGCACAGCCGTACCAGCGCCGGGCAGTGCACGACGACGAGGGTTCGCCGTCCCGGTTGGCGGCCGCGTAGGCCGGCCAGATTCGCCGGCGGGCAAGAGCGCCCAGGCTGCGGTGGCGGTAGCGGGACGGGCCAGCGGTGGTACGGCTGGCGTGGAGGACCGGCGGGGGCAAAGCTGGCGAGCCTGACGGCCCACTCGCCGGTGTGTCAGGCAGGCTGGCAGGGGCTGGTTTTGCCGCCGGTGAGCAGGCCGCCGCCCAGCCACTCGGGCAGCCGACGGGTCTCCGGCTCCGGTACCCAGCCGCTCTCCGTCTGCGCGTACCCCCATCCCGGCCCGCCGTCGAGGAGCTGCCGCAGCGCGGCCAGCAGCCGGTCGATGTCGCCCGTAGCGGACCCGACACCGAAGCTGACCCGTACCGCCGCGTCGCTGGAAAGCTTGCCCAGCAACGGATGCGCGCAGAACCGGCCGTCGCGTACGCCGATCCCGTGCTCGGCGGACAGGTAGGCGGCCACCTTGCCGGCTGGGATGCCCGGCACGGTGAACGTGACCAGCCCGATGGGGTCGGTACTGTCCGGCCACAGCCGCAGCGGGGTGAGCCCGAGACCGGCGAGCCCGGCGACCAGCCGCTCGCGCAGCGCCGACTCGTGCGCTTCGACGGCCCCGTCCGGCAGCGCCGCCAACTCCCGGCAGGCCTGAGCGAGCGCGGCCACGCCGAGCACATTCGGGGTACCAGCTTCGTGTCGTGCCGGTGCCGGCGCCCAACTGGTGGCGTGCACGGTGACTTCGCGGACCGCGCCACCGCCGGCCAGGTACGGCTGCGCCGCGTCCAGCCAGTCCCGACGCCCGACCAGAACGCCCGCACCGTATGGGGCGTACAGCTTGTGGCCGGAGAAGGCGAGGTAGTCCACGCCCGTCGCGACCGCGGCGATCCGGCGGTGCGGGGCCAGTTGCGCGGCGTCCACGGCCAGCCGGGCACCGTACCGGTGGGCCAGGTCGGCGAGTACCCGCAGCGGCGGGCATTCGCCGGTCACGTTGGAGGCTCCGGTCACGGTCAGCAGCGCCACCCGGCGACGGCCCAGCTCGGCCTCCAGTACGGCCAGGGTGTCTGCCAGGGTGGGGCCGGCCGTGACCACCCGATCGCCGCGCCGCTGCCAGGGCAGCAGGTTGGCGTGGTGCTCGACGTCCAGTACCAGCGCCCCGCCCGGGGTGGCGGCGGCGAGCAGGCCGATGGAGTCGGTGGTGTTGCGGGTGAAAACCGCGATCTGATCGGGGCCGGCACCCACGAAGTCGAGTACCGCCCGGCGGGCGTCCTCGTACACGGCGGTACAGAGCCGGGACAGGTAGCCGGCGCCCCGGTGCACGCTGGAGTACTGCGGCAGCAACGCATCCACGTGATCGGCGACCCGCGCCAGGGCCGGCGTACTGGCCGCATAGTCGAGGTTGACGTACCGGGTACTGCCGCCGCCGACCAGTGGCACCTGGGTGCCGGTACCGATAACGGGTAGCAGCCCGACGCGCGCGGAGCCGAAGGCGGGGCGGACAAGCGTTGCGGTCACGGCGTTCTCCTCTGGGTGTGGACCCGGAAGAGGGTCCGCGCTTGCCCGACCCCAACTGGGGTACGGGCCGTGTCATCACCCGGGGCACCCCACCGCGGAGGAGGGTTGCCGGCCAGCAAGCCGGGGCTTCGCACTGGCACTCGTGACAGCTGCGAACGTAGCAAACCCTTCCGTGCCATGCCAAGCGAATCCCTGGAACTCCCGCGACGGTGATCGCGAATAGGATCACTACATGTCAGCACCAGATCCTGAGCTGCTCGAGTGGGTCGTCCGAAGCGCCGCTCCCGGAGCCGCCGTCACCGAAGTCCGTGGCCTACGCGACGGCGGTTCACCGTGGTTGGTACGGCTCGATGACCGCGGCGTCGTACTCCGGGTCGGCGACGCGGCAGATCCGTCGCCGCTGCGTACCGAGGTCGCCGCGCTGCGATTGGCCGCACAGCACGACATCGTGGTACCGGAGCTGCTCGCCGCCGCCCTGGACGCGGATCCGCCCCGGGTACTCACCGGGCAGATAGTGGGCAGTAGCACCATTCCGGCGGTGCGGCCGACCACTCGGCTGCGCCGGCTCGGCGCTGCCGCAGCTGAATTGCACGCGGTCGTCCGCGAGCCCGAGCCGGAGCTGCCTCTACGTGACCGGCCGATCTCGGGAGTGGACTTCACCGCACTGCGCCGCCAGCAGCCACCCGACCCGCTGCTCGTCGAGGCCGAGGAGCGGGTGGCAGCGTACGAA
The DNA here is from genome assembly GCA_963850915.1 of uncultured Actinomycetota bacterium. Classification (GTDB taxonomy): domain Bacteria; phylum Actinomycetota; class Actinomycetes; order Mycobacteriales; family Micromonosporaceae; genus CAVTWH01. The sequence goes on along the minus strand of CAWKND010000006.1, from coordinate 143,118 downwards.
CTGCGCCCGGCCGCCACCGTGTTCGTACACGGGGATCTGTGGCAGGGCAACACGATGTGGGTCGGCGACGACCTGGCCGGGCTGATCGACTGGGACTGTGCCGGTGTCGGTGCCCCCGGCGTGGACCTCGGATCCCTGCGCTGCGATGCCGCGCTCTGCTTCGGTATCGAGGCGGCCGACGACATCCAGGACGGATGGCAGCAGGCGACGGGGCGCGCGGCCGACGATGTTGCCTACTGGGACCTCGTCGCCGCGCTCAGCACGCCACCGGACATGGGCTGGTTCACCGCGGCCATCTCCGGCCAGGGCCGGCCCGACCTCACCCAACAACTCCTCGTCGACCGCCGCGACGCCTTCATCCGCGCCGCCCTCCAGTCGACCTGAGTTCGTTGCAGGGATAGGAGTACGACAGCGGCCACGGTCTTCGGCTGCCGGTGCCGGGCGATGCGGTTGCTGCGCCCAGCGACTGTCAGGTTGGGTAAATTTCATCGATCAGTTCGCCTGTTGCCCCACGAACCGGTGCAAGGTCGTGACTGGCCCACAAACCGCACTGAATAGGGCACGGCACCAGCGAACTACAGCCGCCGGCCGGCGGTCACCTCGGATCGCCCCAGCGCTGGCCGACGTACATCCACTCGACCGAGGTCGGTGACGCGATCCGCACGGCTAAAGCGGACCAACATCAGTACTCCCGAAACTTTCCGAATTGTTTAGGATCGTGGCATGAACTCCTCCTTGCCGTGCGATCGCCTGGGTAGTCGGAGCGGCAGTCGTCCAGCACCCGACCCAACCCGTCCCGGGTGTGCGCGACACGTCGAGGATCTGCACGGAGTGCTGCTGTGACGGCACCGAGCGGGCAGGACGGAGTTCGCCGCCGTGGCGGCGCGGTCACTGTGGCGACCATTGCGCAGCTCGCCGGAGTCTCGGCGCCAACCGTTTCGAAGGTCCTGAACGGCCGGTCCGGTATCGCGTTGGACACCCGGGAGCGGGTCGAGGCGCTGCTGCGCGAGCACGGCTACCGCCGGCTGAAGACGACAAATGCCTTCCCGCACATCGAGGTGGCATTCTTCGGCATCGAGAGCCATCTGGCCGTCGAGATCATGCGGGGTGTCGAGGGGGTCGTGCGCGATCGTGGCCTGGGCGTTGGATTCACGGATCTGAAAGGCCCGGCACGAGCTGGCAGTCGCTCCGCCGACCCGCTGCTAGCCCGCCGGCCGGCCGGCGTGATCGCCGTGCACTCGGCCCACAAGACCAGCCTGTACGAGCAGTTCACCATGAGCGGCATGCCGCTGGTGGTGCTGGATCCCACCGGCGAGCCGCAGCACCCGACTCCGTCTGTCGGCGCGACCAACTGGAACGGTGGTATCGCCGCCACCCGGCACCTGCTCGACCTCGGCCACCGCAGGATCGCGGTAATCACCGGACCGCTCGACTTCATGTGCGCCCGCGCGCGACTGGAGGCGTCCCGGGCGGCGATCGAGGCCGTTGGGCAGTCCCTCGATCCGAGCTTGGTACGCACCGGTGTCTTCTGCTTCGATGACGGGCTGGCACTCGGCACCCAGCTGCTCCAGCTGGCCAATCCACCGACGGCGATTTTGTGCGGCGACGACCTGCAGGCACTGGGTGTCTACGAAGCAGCACGCCGCGCTGGTGTACGGATCCCGGACGACCTGAGTGTCGTAGGCTTCGACGACATCGAGGTCGTCCGCTGGTGCGGGCCGCCGTTGACCACCGTGCGCCAGCCCTTTGCCGACATGGGCGCCGCCGCCGCCGAGATGGTCCTGCAACTCATCGAGGGTGCCGCTATCCAATCTGCCCGTGTCGAGCTCGCTACCTCCCTGATGGTTCGAGAGAGCACCGCCCCGCCTAGCCATTGATGCCAGTGGCAGCTGGCGCGGGCGATCCTCGTGGGAGTTAGGAAACGACGCCACAGCAACAGCAACGCGCACGAACAACGCCGGACACCGCCCGATCTCGGATCGGAGGGTGTCCGGCGTTCCTAGTCGCCAAACCCGTTGGCTGCCAAGCTTCTGGCGTCGGGTTCGGGTGGTTGTCGCGTTACAGGGTTACCGCCTTGCCGCCGAAGGTCACCACCAGGTGCCCGTCCGCGGCGAAGGACCAGCCGAGCGCGCCGGCGTAGCTGGCGCACCGGGATCCGTTGGTACCGGTCCAGAACTGGTTGGAGCTGTCCACATCGCCGATGGTCTTGTCGTTCGATCCACCGCTGGCGAACCGGCAGGAGGTGTCGCTGCGGAACACCGAGGTACCGGCGTCGAAGGAGAAGTTGCGCTCGGCGTTGTCGATGCTGACGTCACTGGAGACGGTGATCGTGCCGGGGTTGCTGTTGTAGGTGAAGCCGTGGTGACCGTTGTCGTACGCGATGTCGTGGGTGGCGACGTTGTTGACCGCGATGTCGTCACCGCCGAGCTTGAAGCCGTTGCGGTCGCCCGCCCCGGCCTGACTGCCGTCGGTGAGCGTGCCGTTGCCGTACGAGAGCGAGTACTCGATGGTCACCGGGCCGATGGGACCGGTCTCCGACTTGGTGAACAGGTCCCAACCGTCGTCGATGTTGTTGTGCGACACGTCGTAGCGGAAGACGTTGCCGGGACCGGCGGTGAGCTTCGCCGCGAAGCCGTCCGCGTCCTCGCCGTCGGAGTCGGCGTTGTCGTGCGACTCCGAACTGATCACCAGGTTGTTCGACGGCCACTGGCTGGTCGGCACGGTCGCGTCAATCCGGGAGATCTGCAGGCCCGAGTCGTGGTTGAACCGGGTCACCACCCGCTCGATGATGTTGTTGCTACCCCCGACGGAGATGCCGTTGTCGCCGGCGTACTCGACGACAATCCCGTAGAGGTGCCAGTAGGAGCCGTTGAGCGAGAGCCCGCGGTTCGCCGGGTCCTCGGTCATGGCCGAGAAGTTCAACACCGGAGTCTCATTCGGGTACGCGTACAGACTCTTGCGGGCGCTCGAGGTCCCGTTGTTGCCCAGTGCGATGGTGATCGTCTGCGCGAAGCTGTAGGTACCGCCGCGCATGTAGATCGTCCCGCCGGGCGTGACGCGGGTGATCGCCGACGCGAGTGTGGTCGGCGCAGCCAGCGTGCCGGCCGCACTGGCGCTACCGGTCGGCGACACGTACAGCAGCGAGCTGGCCGGGGGCGGACTCGACGGCGGAGCGGTGGTGGGCGGGGCCGTGGTCGGCGGGGCGGTGGTGGGTGGCGCACTCGTTGGTCCGCCGGTGGTCGGCGGAGCGGTCGTGGGTGGGGTGCTGGTCGAGTCGGTGACGACGACGTCGTCGAAGCGGGCGCTGGCGAAGCCGGTGAACAGGCCGATGCGGCCGGCCGTGATGGCGGTGCTGGTGGCGGTACCGACCAGGGTGCCGTCGACGTAACCGGAGATGGTGCTGCCCGACGTGTCCAGGCGCAGCGTGTACCAGGTACCGACCGCGACGGTACGCGCCGACGAGGCCAGGACGGTGACGCTGCTGCCGTTCATGTACTGCAGTTCGACGTGGTTGGTACCGGTCAGGGCCAGCCGGTACATCTTGGTGGCACCGGAGACGCGGGAGGCCAGCGCCGCGAGGCCACCGGAGCCGAAGGCCAGAGCCTTGACCCGGGCCTGTACCGAGTAGTTGGTCCAGCTGGTGGAGCCGGCGAACTCGCGGGCCCGGTCGACGCTGGTATCGGCCTGCTGGAAGACCTGGGACCCGTCGGTGACGACCGACCAGTCGCCGCCGGACTTCGACCAGCCGCTGGTACCGGACTCGAAGTTGGAGTTGAAGAGGGTGGCGGCGTTGGCCGGCGTGACCAGCACGAGCGCCGTGACGGCGGCGAGTGCCGCCACGGCCACCGTTGCCAGCACGGTGATGCGGCCGCGGCGGCGGGAGAACGCGAGCGATCTCACGGAGTGGTTCCTTCCTTGACGAGCCGGGTGGGGTGAAGCGATCGGTGCGTCGGTACGTGACAGGGCGCGTACGGTCACGCCGCGAGCGCACACCCCGGGGCCCGATGGGTTCTGTTACCGGGTCGGAGTGTCGACTGTGGCCGTTTGTGCCTGTCAGAAACCCAGGCAAGCGCTTACCTAGCCAGTTTCTTGTCTCGGAGAGCCAGGTAAGCGCTTACCTAAGGCATTCATGGGAACTGTAGGGAGCTTCACTCACGCGAGTCAATGCTTCCCGGCTGGGAGTTGCGGCGGTTGACCGAGCCCGACCCTCGCCGTAGCTCGCCCACGACGCCCGCTTGGCCGGCCGGAGCCGAGGTCACAGCCGGATCGACGCGAGCCGAGCACGGCAACGGTCTGCGACACGACCGGGATGCGGCCGGCTCCGGTCGTACAGCCGGCCGAAGGCTTCGCTGACCACCCCGATGTACCGCTCGGTCGGTTCGTCACGCTGGGCCAGCTCGCCGATTCGCACGGCGGTCGCGTGCCGACTCACTTTGTCGGCGTCGCACACCGCCTCACCGACGATCGCTGCATCCCGTGCGGGGAAGGGTCTCCGACCTGCTCGGCCAAGTGCCAGCAGGGGCGGGCATGAGCACGTGGCGGCCGGTCACCTACGCGCAGCCACGCCGATCACCCCTCAATCACTGGCCACCCATATGGCATCCGGGCCGTAGTCAGCTCGTGATGCCCGGTTCGCTGTTGTGCCGGCGGCGGTGGGCGGCGACTCTGGTCCTGGTCGCGCAGGTGGCTGAACAGAACCTGCGCGTGTGGTTGCGCGAGGAATCGAGCAGGACAACGGCACAGTCCGACGCCTCGCAGCGGCGCAGTCGAAGAAAGCCGCCGTCGGCGATGACGAGGGCCAGAGCCAGGGCGGTCCGCGCGGCAAGCCACTCTGGCCAGCCGGCCTGCTGGCGAGCGACGTGAAGGTGCCACGCACTGCCGTCGTGGTCACTGAGGTACGGCTTGGTGGCGTGGGCGGTGAGCAGGTCGTTCACCACACCGGCTGCTGCAGCCTCATCGGTGGTCTCGAAGACTGTTCGTAGCCTGCCCCGCAATTCGCGGATGGCCGCAACGTCGGCGGCGTCGACAACGACGGGTTCCGACTCGCCGTGTGCCAGAAGAAACGCGCTCAACTCGGACGGTGTGCGCAGCACGTCGCGGTCAACCGTGGCGGTGTTGACCAGGTCAACGGTGATCTCCGTCGACCAGCCCACGCTCAGGTCTGTCTCCATCCACAGCCCTCCGGTAACGCGTATCAGATGAATACACGTTACCATGCGTCGATGAGCAGGTACCTGATCGCCGCGCTACTGGCCCGCCTCGCCGACGAGATGGTCAGCGTCGCCGTAGTCCTGCTGGTACTTCAGCGCACGGGACATCCTGGGTTGGCCGGGGTGGTGATCACCGCGTACACCCTGCCCGCCCTCGTGTCCGGGCCACTACTCGGTGCATGGCTCGACGGCACCAAACACCGGCGCGCCGCGCTGGCCGCCAACGAAGGCCTTCTCGCCGTAGCGGCGATGGGACTTGTCGCCACCGTCGGCCACACGAACCCCGTGGTGCCCGCTGCATTGGCCGCCATGGCCGGGGTAACACTGCCGCTGACCAGCGCCGGCTTCACCAGCATGATCCCGAAGCTGGTGCCAACCGATCAGCTGAAGCGGGCCAACACCCTCGACGCACTGAGCTTCAACGGCGCAGCCATCGCAGGACCCGCGCTCGCCGGCACGCTCGCCGCTGGGTTCGGTCCAGGGCCGGCCACAGCGGCAATCGCCGCCATCGCGCTGGCCGGTCTCGCCGCAACGCTCGCCGTGCCGGTGGCGCTTGGGAACAATCCGGCACCCGAACGACTCAGCACCTGGCACGCGGTCGCCGCGGGCACCCGGTACCTGGTGCGCACCCCGCCCTTGCGCGGCGCCACCATAACGACCGTACTGGGATACGGCTCGGTCGGCGCGCTGGCCGTCGCGCTGCCGCTGTTCACCACCCGTCTGGGCGCCGGCCCCGAAGCCGCCGGTCTGCTGTGGGCCGCATTGGAAGTCGGTTGCATCGTCGGCGCCGTCGCGGTCGCGCGCCTGACCCCAACCGTCCAACCCCACCGGCTCGTGCTCATCGGCACCGCCCTGTTCGGAGCGACGGTAGCGACCTGGCCGCTGGCTCGATCGGTGTGGCCAGCCACCGTGCTCGTCGCGCTCGCCGGAGTATCGCAAGGCCCGGTTCTCCCCGCCATCTTCGCCGTCCGGCAACGGTACGCGCCACCGCATCTGCTCGCCCAGATCTCGACCACCGGGGCCAGCATGAAAGTCGGAGCCTACGCATTGGGCGCCGCGCTGGGGGGCGCCCTTGCGGCAACGCTCGGACCCACCACAATGATCACACTGGTGGCCGCCGCCGAACTGGTCGCCGCCGGAGTTGGCTGGCTGGCCGCACGTGGCGGCCTGGCCCCAACCGGTGACCAGTACACCAACGGCAGTAGTGCCACGATCCCGGTTGAGGACCGCAGATCAGGCTCCACCCAGATCAATCGATCATCGTCTACATAATGATCCCGCACTGGGTACCAGTCGGCTAACCAACGAGGCGATGAGCCTCCCGAGCCGAGCTGTTGGCACGTCGAGGTCGCAAAGGCTTGGGAACCGGACAGCGGGATCGGTCGACGCGGGTGGTGCTGATCAGCGCCTGTCCCAAGTGGCCCCGGCTTGCCGGCGGTCGCACCGTGAGGTCGAGTCCGTCGAGGTGTGGCCGGAGCGGGGTCTCCGCGCGATCAATCTCCTGCGGGCTCGGCGAATGACACAGCGACAACACTTAGCGACGAGACCGCTCGTGACCTGCCGGTCCGGCGGCCACCTGCGGCGCAACCCTCGCACCGGCGGTCGGTGCCCTCACCCGACCCTCACCGCGCCCTCGCTAGCACGGCCAACAGGCCAATCCACGTTACGAATCCTTTTCGTCGCTTGAATCTGGGAATCCCCTGTGTGACCGTGTGCCAATCGACAACGGTCGATAACCATCCTGGATCGGCTGACCCGCTGCGCGCGCAGGTCAGCCCCTTGGTACCCGCGACGCGGGTCGGCCCCACCCTGCCTGATCCCCCCTGCCTGATCCACCCGACGCGGCCCCCGCCACAGCGGTGTCCGCGCCATCCCCGAAGGAGCGATCCCCCTTGAAGCTCTCCGTCTGGAAAGTCGCGAAGGCCCCCTGGAAGTACGCGAAGAGACCGTCCCGGGCGGCACTCGCCCTGGCGGTGGCGACCGGCCTCACCGTCGCCGGTATCTCCACGATCGCGCACGCCTCACCCGCGCCGCCCTCCCCCGACGCCCAACGCGCCGTGGCCGCGGACAAGGCTGCCAGCTTCGTCGCCGGCAAGCCCGCGGCGCTGCATGCGAGTACGGACGACGCGTTCGTCCAGCACTCGGTGATCTCCTCGGCCGGCCTGCAGTACGTCCCCTACGACCGTACGTACAAAGGACTTCCCGTCGTCGGTGGCGACTTCGTCGTCGTGGTGGACGGGGCTGGACAGGTCAGGTACACCTCGGTGGCGCAGCAGCGCCAGATCTCCGTCGGCACCACTGCGACGGTCACCAAGAACGCCGCGCAAAAGGTTGCCCGGCAACAGGTTGCGACGGTTACCTCGGTCGAGGGTACGCAGCTGGTCGTGGTGGCACTGGACGAGCCACGGCTTGCCTGGGAGACAACGGTCGACGGTACCGGCGCCGGCGGGCCGAGCCGGCTCACCGTGGATGTCGACGCGCTCACCGGAGCGGTACTGCACACCCAGGAGCACGTGTCGGACGGTACCGGCAACTCCGCCTGGAACGGCACCGTGGCGCTGAACACGACACACAGCGGCAGCACGTACACCCTGAAGGATCCGACCATCACCAACCTGTCCTGCCAGGACGCCAGCAACAACACGACGTTCTCCGGTACGGACGACTCGTGGGGCAACGGCACCGCCACCAACAAGGAGACCGGCTGCGCCGACGCCCTGTTCGTCGCCCAGACCGAGTACAAGATGCTGGCGAGTTGGCTGGGGCGCAACGGAATGGACGGCAACGGCGGCGCCTGGCCGATCCGGGTCGGGCTGGCCGACGAGAACGCCTACTACGACGGTAGTCAGGTCCAGGTCGGGCACAACAGCGCCAACCAGTGGATCGGCTCCCTCGACGTGGTGGGTCACGAGATGGGGCACGGCGTGGACGACCACACCCCGGGCAGCCTGTCCGGCTCGGGTACCCAGGAGTTCGTCGCCGACACGTTCGGTGCCGCAACCGAGTGGTACGCCAACGAATCCGCGCCGTACGACACGCCCGACTTCACGGTGGGCGAGACCATCAACCTGACCGGCAGCGGGCCGATCCGGTACATGTACAACCCGTCGCTGGCCGGGCACTCCAACTGCTACAGCAGCAGCGTGCCGTCGCAGGAGGTACACGCCGCCGCCGGGCCGGGCAACCACTGGTTCTACCTGCTGGCCGAGGGCACCAACCCGACGAACGGGCAGCCGACCAGCCCGACCTGCAACAGCAGTACCGTTACCGGGCTGGGCATCCAGACCGCCATTAAGATCATGTACAACGCGATGCTGTTGAAGACCAGCTCTTCGTCGTACCTGAAGTACCGGGTCTGGACCCTGCAGGCCGCCAAGAACCTGTTCCCGGGCAGCTGCACCGAGTTCAACACGGTCAAGGCCGCCTGGACCGCGGTGAGCGTACCGGCCCAGTCCGGCGAGCCGACCTGCACCACCGGAACTCCAACGAGTTCGCCGACCGCGTCACCCACCAGTTCGCCGACGGCACCGCCCACCGGCGGCTGCTCCGGCCAGAAGCTCACCAACCCGGGCTTCGAGTCCGGCGCGACCGGCTGGACCGGCAGTTCCGGCGTGATCGGCCAGTACGCCTCCAGCGGTGAGCCGACGCACGGCGGCACCTGGGAGGCGTGGCTGGACGGGTACGGCACCACCCACACCGACACGCTCTCCCAGTCGGTGACCATCCCGGCCGGATGCCATGCGGCGCTGACGTTCTGGGTGCACATCGACACAGCCGAGACCACCACCACCGTGGCCTACGACAAGCTCACCGTGAAGGCGGGCAGTACCACGCTGGCCACCCTGTCCAACCTCGACAAGTCCACCGGGTACGTGCAGAAGTCCTATGACCTGTCGGCGTTTGCCGGGCAGACGGTGACGATCCTGTTCACCGGCGTCGAGGACTCCTCGTTGCAGACCTCGTTCGTACTCGACGACACGGCGGTCACCCTGAGCTGACCTCGCTCGCAGCACGGGGGTGGGGTCCGGCGCGCACCCCACCCCCGTGTCGCGTCCGCTCGCCGCCCGGGCGGGGATACGGTGAAGCTATGTACGCGACGCAGATCTCCCGTCACGTGAACGCCCCGCGCGCGGCCGTCTACCGGGCGCTGTTGGACGCCGACGCGATCGCCGCCTGGCGGGTGCCCGACGGCATGAGCAGCCAGGTACACGAATTCGAAGCGCGCGAGGGCGGCGCGTTCCGGGTGTCCCTCAGCTACGAGGGCGGCGGAGGCACCGGCAAGTCGGCCTCGCACACCGACACTTACCACGGTCACTTCCGCCGGCTGGTACCGGATGAGCAGGTGGTCGAGGAGTTCGAGTTCGAGACCGAGGACGACGCGATGCGCGGCACCATGACCATGACGACCACACTCACCGACGCCGGCGATGGTACCGATGTCCTCGTCGTGCACGAGGGGATCCCGGACAGCGTGCCGCCGGCTGACAACGAGACAGGTACCAGAATGGCCCTGGACAAGCTCGCAAGCCTGGTGGAGTCCGGGCGCTGAATTTCCGACAGATCGTCGCCCGCCGGCCGTGGCGGCGGCGCTCTACTCTCGACGGCGTGAACATGCGGAAGCTGTCGCTGTTGTTGAGCGCGTGGGTACTCCTCGTACTGGCGCCGGGAACCGTTGTGGCCGTGGCGTTCGGCACCGATTCCAGCACCCCTGTCAGCGGCCGGATGTACCTCGTCTGGATCGTCGGCTACCTGTTGCAGCTCGCCGCGTTCATGTGGATCAGTCGGCTGGCGCCGGGCAACCTCATCCTGCCGTGGATCGTCGCGTCCCTGCTGCCCTGGGTGGTGGACTGGGGTACGGCGTTCGCGATCTGGGTGGCGATTCCATGCGCCGTCGTGGCCGTGCTGGTCGCCCTGCTGATCTACCTGTCCGCCAGCCGTAAGCAGGGGTTGGATACCGGCGGGATTCCCGCCCGCGGCGTAGTCCTCGCGGTGATCGAGCCGAAGGTGTTCAACGTCGTCGTCAACGACGCCTACCTCAAACGCACGCTGCGGCTGCGGATCGAGCGGGCGGACGGCGCGCCGACCTACGAGGCCGAGTACCACGGGACGTTCATGTTCGGCGAGATTCCCGGAGTCGGCTCCACACTGTCCCTGCTGGTCGATCCGAGCGACCCACAGCACTTCGAGGTGGCCCGCGACACGAGCGGTACGTCCTCCGCGCAGCCGTCGGTGCAGGTGATCACCGTCCCGCGGTCGCAGGCTCCGGCCGGTTTCCAGTTGCCGCCCCAGGCGGGCGCACCTGGGGCGGATGTATCGGACAAGCTGGCGCGGCTGGTCGCGATGCACCGGAGCGGCGACTTGACCGATGACGAGTTCGCCGAGGCCAAGACAGAACTGCTCGGCGGCTACCGGTGAACGCCTAACCGGGTGCTGTGGAGCGTCAGCCACCGAAGTCGGCCCGGTGGTCGGCGGCCCATCGGGCGCAGGTACGCGCAGGACGTAAAGCCCTCGCGGCACCGTCGTCCGCTGGCTAATCTGCGGTCCATGGCCTCCCTCGCGCGGCACCGCCTGACCACTGCCGAAACCGCCCCGGCGCTGCGCGCGCTGTCCGAGTGGACGCCCGTCGATGCCCCGGGCGGCGGCGTCCATCCCGGAGACGTGGGATGGTATCTGCGCTTCGACGACGCGGCCGTCTTCCTCTGGACGGATGGCGTGGTACCGGTTGCCGCCGGCTTCCTCGACGGCCCGGTACTGCGGGTGACCATCGCGCCCGGCGCGGACCTCGGGGCGCTCGCGGCCGATGTCGAGGAGCTGCTCGAGCCCGGCATCGATTCCTGCGACGGCCTTCCGGTACCTGGGTGGGAACTCGACCAGGCCGAGCCCTGGCTCGTCATGTCGTGGACCCCGCAGCCGGTGTCCAGCCGCGCGGAACCTGTCGACGAGGCCGATGCGGCCGACCGGGTACTGGTGCAGCGCTCCTCCTTCGCGAACTCCACGTTCACCCTCGAGCGGTGGCACAGAATGAAACAGTCGCCAGCCGGCGAGTTTGCGGTGGAGATGATCGTGCGTACTCCAACCGGGGAGCCGGCGGCCGCCGCGACCGGCTGGTTCGCGGGCGTGGGCAGGTGCGGACTACTCGAACCGGTGGGCGCCAATCCGGACCATCGCGGGCACGGCTACGGACGCGACGCCGTTTTGGGCGCGTGCGCGGCCCTCGCCGATCGGGGTGCCAGCGCGGTCGCCATCTCGACGCCAGCCAGCAACACCGGTGGCGTGGCGCTGTACCGATCGGCCGGGTTCACCGCCGTCCGCGAGACCCGTGACTGGGTCCGCCCTCGACCAGCCTGAGCAACGGCGCCCCGGCTAGTCGCGGATGCCGATGGCGTCGACCGGGCGGGTCCGCAGTACCCGCCGCAGCGGTACCCCGGTGGCCACTGCGCCGAGCAGCACGGTACCCCCGATCACAGCGACCCAACCGGCTGGCGGGATGTACGGCGTCGCCGCCCCGGTGATGCCCTTGACCATGGGTAGCAGGGTGGCGGCGGCGATCCCGCCGCCGATCAGCAGCGCGAATCCGAGCAGGAACACCTGCTCCAGCCGGACCATGCGCCGTACCTGTAGCCGGGTGGTACCGGACAGGCGCAGTACCGCGAGTTCCCGGCGCCGGGCCAGTACCGCCATGACGAGCGTGTTGACGGCGGCGATGACGACGTAGACGAGCAGTACTCCGGTGATCATCTGGTTGGTCCAGGCGTTCTCCCGCAGGTTCTCGCTGACGCCGACCTGGTACGCGTCCCGGGGCGCCAGGGTGGCTCCGGGAGCCGACGAGCCCAACCGATCCCGCAGCGCGGGGGCCGCGGATGCTTGTGCGGCAACGAAAACGGCGCTGTCCCGGCCGGACGCGGTGTGTGCCAGCAGCGTGTCGTGGGGCAGGGTCAGCTGGGCGAAGCCGAGACCGCGCCGGTAGATCGCGACCACGCGCAGGTGTACCGGGGTGCCGTCGCCGTACCAGCCGGTGAACTCGCCGCCGACGCGAAGGTGCAGCGCGTTCGCGGTGAGCGTGTCCAGTGCCACGGTGTCGCCGCGAAGTGCCGCCAGGTCGCCCGCGGATACCCCGAGGTCGAGAGTCTGGGCGAGGCCGGTCGGGTCGATGCCCTGTGCGGACAGGTCGGTGACGCCGTCCTGCCGGGTGAACAGGGTGCCGCGTACGACTCCGGTCACGCCCGCCACACCGTCGATTCCGCGCAGGCTGGCAGCCACGCCCGGGGCCAGGCCGGCCTCCCCGGACAGCGCGACGTAGCCGGCCCGTACCCCGGCTTGGCTCTGTGCCTGCGCCACGTGCTCTACCGAGGTCTGCACGAACCACAGGGAACCGCCGAGCGCCACCGCGAGTACCAGTGAACTCACCAGCGTGGCCAGTTGCCGCGCGGCGGTGGCCGTGTTGGCGACGGCCAGCCGGCCGGTGACGCCGAAGGCGAGCAGCGCCCGGCCGACCGTGGCCGCCGCGGCCCGGATGAGCAGCGGACCGAGCAGCGCCACCGAAATCACCAAAGCGGAGACCGTGGCCACCGAGATGCCGGCCGCGCTGTCGCCGCCGAGCGACGCGGCCAGCGTGCACAGGAAGATCCCGCCGGCGAGCGCGATCAGGCCGAGCAGCGCCCGCACGATACCCAGGCCGCCGCGCTCCACCACGGTCTCGGCCAGCGCCTGGGTGGGCCGGATCCGGCTGGCCCGCAGGCTGGCCAGCCACGCCGCAACGAGCGCGACGAGCACCGCCGAGGCGGCCGCGACGGTTGGGGGCAGCCAGGAGAAGTGGGTCTGGAAGGTGTCCGGCACCATGCCCCGGGACACGTACTGGCCACGCAGCCAGCCGGCGCCGGCCAGTCCCGGCCACACGCCGGCCGCCGCGGCGAGCAGGCCCAGCACGAACGCCTCCACCACAACCATCCGGCGCACCTGGCGCGGGGTGGCGGCGATGGCGCGCAGCAGCGCGATGTCGCGCAGCCGCTGGCGCACGGAAAGGCCGACGGTACCGGCGATCACCAGGATCGCGATGAGCAGCGTCATGCCGCCGAAGACACTGGAGACGGCGATGACGAACTCGCGGCCGTCGCTCACCGCCGGCGACTCGACCAGACCCCGGTCATGACCGGAAAACACCCGGGGGTACGCCCCGGCAAGGCGCTCCGGCTGCGCCGGCAACGCCCGGTCCACCGCGTCCGCGAGCAGGTGCGGATCGGTACCCGGCGCGGCGAGTACCCCGATCACCTGCACGGTACCGGGGTGCCCGAACAGCGCCGTTGCTTCCGGGTCGGTGGCGAAAACCGTTGCGGCGCCGGGGTTCTCGCCGGTTGGCGCGGCGATCCCGGTGACCGTGAACAACTCCGGCCCGGTGGTCAGGTCGAGCGGTACCCGCTCGCCGACCCGCACCCCGAGGCCGGCCGCCAGCCGCTCGTCCAGCACCACGTCATGGTCTGCGGCGGGCGCGGTACCGGAGCGCAGCGTGAACGGAGTCAGTTGGGCCGCCGACCACGGATGTATTTCCATGGCGTGCGCCGAGATGCTGGCTGGTACCCCGAAATCGCCTACCGCCGTTGCTACTCCGGGCAGTCCGGCGATCGTGGCCACCAGGCTGGCCGGTACCGGTCCGCGGTCGGCGAGCGGGTAGCTCTCCACCTCGCGGTCCTCGCCGGAGCCCTCGGTGACCCGCAGATCGGTGGTCGCCACGAGTACCGGCGCCGCCGCGTACCGCTGCACCGTCCCGTGATAGCGGATGCCCGACTCCAGCATCGCCCCGCAGGTGGTCACCACGACCACCGCGAACCACAGCGCGACGAAGGTGGCGAGCATGCTTGCCGGCCGCTGCCACAGCATCCGCCAGGCGATCCTCACCATGCCGGATCACCCGCCCGGACGCGGGAGCCGCGCAGGCTCACCATCCGATCGGCGATCGCCTCGGCGCCGGGTGCCGCCACGTCGTCGACGATCCGCCCGTCGGCCAGGAACACGACCCGGTCGGCGTACGACGCGGCCACCGGATCGTGGGTGACCATGACCACGGTGTTGCCGTCGCTGTCGACGCTCTGCCGCAGCAGCGCCAACACCTGCGCGGCGGTACCCGTGTCCAGCGCCCCGGTCGGCTCGTCGCAGAAGATCACCTCGGGGCGTACCGACAGCGCCCGGGCGATCGCCACGCGCTGCTGCTCACCACCGGACAACTGCGCCGGCCGGTGCCGCAGCCGCCCGTCCAACCCCACCCGGCGTACCACCTCGGCCACCCAGCGCCGGTCCGCGCGCCGCCCGGACAGCCGGGAGGGCAGCAGGATGTTCTCCTTGACGGTCAACGAGGAGACCAGGTTGAAAGCCTGGAAAACAAAGCCGATCCGGGTACGCCGCAGCTTCGTCAGCCCAGTCTCGGACAGGCCGGCCAGGTCCGTGCCGCCCAGCCACACCGTGCCGGCCGTCGGTCGGTCCAGTCCCGCCGCGCAGTGCAGCAGCGTGCTCTTGCCCGAACCGGACGGCCCCATGACCGCCGTGAAGGTACCACCGGCGAAATCCGCGTCCACGCCGTCGAGCGCCCGCACCCCCGACCCGCCGCGCCCGTACCCCCTCCCCACGCCGCGCAGTGCCACCACCGCGCCCGGTACCGGCTGCACCGCCCCAGCCGACTTCGCCACCGCGACCACTCCCCCGTCTCATCCCCCGCCGGCACATGCCCCCGCGTTTACCGGCGGTACACATAGGTGCCCGCGGTCGACGTTAGAGAACGGGACGGCCCGATACAGTCAGGCCACCTGGCGGATTCGTGTTCCGGCTAGCCCCACCACGGGACCGCGCGCCGATAGGCACCCGTCGTCGATTGCGTTTGACGGCGACATCAGCACGGACCAGGGTTGGATCATGGACTCCACGACACGGGCGAACAGAACTCGCTCGCCGTGCCTAACAGCGCATCGGTCAGCCGGGTCGCTGTCCGGCGAGGCGGTAGCGGAGGTATACGACGCCGTTTCCGAATCGGCGTTCATCGAGGAGTTCGAGGTCGGCGCGGATGCCGGCCGGCAGTCCCGGCTTGCCCCCACCGACGAGCACGGGCCAGACCAGCAGCTGGCACTCGTCGACCAGCCCGGCCTCGAAGGCCTGCGTCGCGAGGTTCGCGCCTCCCACGGTGAGATCACTGCCGGCGGTGGTCTTCAGTTGGCGGATCGCGGCGGGGTCGAAATGGCGTTCGAGTCGGGTGTCGGCGGTTGACACCGTAGTGAGGGTCGTGGAGTAGACGACTTTGTTCGCCGCCTGCCAGGCACTCGCGAAGTCGGCCATGAGGTCGGACTGCGCGGCCAGAGCGGCATCGGTTTCCCAGACGGCCATCAATTCGTACAGGCGTCGCCCGTAGAGGAGCGTGCCGACGGACCGCAGCAGGCCAGTGGTGAACGCGAATACCTCGTCGTCGCGTGGGAACCAGTCGAAGGCGCCCCGTTCGTCCTCGATGTAGCCGTCAAGCGACACGTTCGTCAGGTAAATCAGCTTGGTCATGCCTCGACCTCTCGATGATGAGCCGCAACAGCCTGGACACTACTGCCGAACAACCTGCCGCAAGGCAGTGTCCGTTTCCTTCATGACGCCGCGGCCGGCACCCCTCTGGCCTGGGCAGCCATGGATGACTCTTTCGGTTCAGGCGTTGGGTTTCTTCAACCGCGCTGGCGGGTGACCCGTTTACTTTGGTTGCGCAGCAGCGACCCGACGCCAATCATTGGCGCGTGGATCTCACTGACTTCGTACCCGCGCCGAATCAGGGCAGCGACCCGGCGCTCTACGAGGTGGAAAATCGTGCCATGGACCCGCGCGGCCTGGTCCTCACCGCGATGCGCGCCGCCGCGCCCTGGGCGGGCAAGACGCTGGTCGATCTCGGTTGTGGCAGCGGCTTCTGGCTGACGGCGTACGCCGACGAGGCCGAGCGGGTCATCGGCGTCGAGCCGGACGAGCGGCTGGTACCCACGGCCGGTGCGCGGGACGCGCGCGTCGAGGTGCGGCACGGATCCGCCGAGCACATCCCGCTGGCGGACGCCTCAGCGGACGTGGTGCATGCGCGCTTCGCGTACTTCTTTCCGCCGGACTGCGCGCCGGGCCTCAATGAGGTGATGCGCGTGCTCAGGCCCGGCGGCGCACTCGTGGTCGTGGACAACGATCTGCGGGCCGGCCAGTTCGCTGAACTGCTCAACGCCTCCCCCTGGGCGGCGGCGCAAGGCGGCGGCCGGGCCACCGACGATTGGTGGTCGCGGCGCGGCGCGGAACGGGTCGAGGTCATGAGCGAGTGGCTGTTCGAGAGGCGGGCCGACCTGGAAGCCGTACTGCGCCTCGAGTTCCCCACGGACGTCGCCGACAGGTGGCTCGGCGCGCACCCCGACGCGCTCGGCCTGAGTTACGGCTACGTGCTGTTCACCGTGCGGCGAGCCGAACGCTGACCGGGCCAACCGGATGACGCGGTACGGGTCTGCGGCGCCACTTCGACGTGGCTCGCGCGGGCAACCGGGCCGCCGTCGTGGCGAGTTCATTCGATGCTGGCCGGAGTCCGTGCCGGGCGGGTGACTACCGCTGCTCCAATCGCGAGAGCGGCGAGGACGCCCCAGTTGAGTGGCAGGTTGTCGATCTCGGTTTCGCTCGTGGAGCCGACCACGGCGACAACGAACAGGCCGAAGAGCCAGCCGACCGCGAGCAGCCGGGTCACCGCGTGGGTCGGGGCGAGGACGAAGAACAGGGCGAAGACAACGCCGGTGAGCCCGGCGATGAGGTAGACGCCGCCGTGGGCGGTGTCCGTCGATGCCTCGATCGCTCTGCTGATGACCTTGCCGCTGGCGACTGAGGCGATGAGTGCGAGCGGGGCGAGTACCAGTCCGGCCACCGCACGTACCCAACGCGACGGCCGTGGTGCGCCCAGGCCGTCGCGCAGTACCCCGACGACGCAGAGCACCAGGGCGACCAGTGCCGTCAGGTTGCCGATCACGAGGGGTACCTGGGCACTGCCCAAAGCATCCTTTACCGAGCTGTCCTGCAGGACGATGGGGAACAGCCACTCCCAGGCGAGCAGGCCGGTCAGGAGTCCGGTCAGGGACGGCCGGCGGGTGACGAGTACCAGCACCGCCGCCGCCAGTTCGGCAACGGTCAGCAGGGAGTACCAGGTCAGCGGCGCGGTCGTGCTGCCCAGTACGTCGAAGATCACGGCCACGATGGTGACGATGGCGGCGGCCAGGACGGGTACGCCCGTTCGTACCGGGGCTGCGGCGTCCGCCGGGACTGTCGCGTGTGGACGCTCGGCAGCCGGCGCGGCAATCCGGGGTCGCGGCGGGACAACGGCCGGTGCGGTAACAGGCGGCGGGGCGGCGGCCGGCACGGCGTGGGGTGGCGCAACGGAGGGCTGCGCCGCCACGGGAGTCGGTGCGGCGCGCGGTTTCGGTGGTTCAGCCGTTTCCGGGGGTACCACGGGGGATGGCTGGCCGAGAGCCGAGCCGGCCGCGGCGCGTACCCGCGCACTGTCGTCGTTGTCCCGCAGCGCCACCAGCGCGGTGCCGGCGGCGTCCCGCACGCCGGACTTGCCGGTCTCGACGAGCCGGGCCAGTGCGCGCACCGCTTCCAGGCGTAGCACGATTCGGTCGCTGGCCATGTCGTCGAGGATGTCCCGGGGCAGCGCGGCGGGCCGGACACTGCGGGCGATGACCAGGCTGCCCTCGACGCCGAAGCTCCACTTCATCGGCGCCTGACCGGGTGTGCTGGCCCGCACTGTGCGGTAGGTGTATTCGTACAGCTCGTCGATGCTGATCTCGCCGTCGCCGTCGAGGTCGGCCGCACCGGTCTCCAGGCCGCCGACGAGCGCTCCGGTGAAGGCCGACGGGGCGGCGTCGGAGCGGGTCAGCTCGGTACCCTCGAAGGCGTACTCGGTGGCGCTGGACGCGGTCAGCACGATCCGCCCGTTGCCGGCACCGAACTCGTCGGCCACGTGTACCGAGTCGTCACCGCGCACCGCTGTCCCCCGGGCGAAAGCGCCGCTGTAACAGCAGTCCAGGATCAGTACCACCCGCTTGGACTGGGTCTCCGCCATCTGGTCGTTGACGAAGCTGGCGGGTATGCCGGTCGCACCGAGCAGCGACAGTCTCGTGTCCCGGGCGGTGAGGAACAGCCGGCCGCGGGCGTCCTTCACGCCGTGCCCGGAGAAGTGCAGCAGCAGCACGTCGTCGTGGCCGCGTTCGGCGAAGAACTCGGCGATGCGCCGCCGTACGGTGCGCTCGTCCGCGTCGGTCAGCAGCTCGACGTCGAAGCCGCCGATGCTCGCGTTGCCCAGCACTCTGGCGAGCGCGTCGGCGTCGTGGCCGGGTGCGCGCAGCTGGGTCAGGGCCGGGTCGTCGAACTGCTTGTTGGCGATGACGAGCGCGCTGCGTACCGCGGAAAGCGGTTGCCCGGCCGAGGCCTGAATTGCCTGCGCGACCTGGTTGAGCTGTGCGTCGCTGGCGTCGGCGAGGTCGATCTCGACGTCGGCGACGGTGACCCGGATCCGTTGGCGGTGCTCGGCGTAGCGGTTGGCGACCTCCCGGATCGCCCGCACGATCTTCGCGGCGGCCTCGCCCGCCTGAGCCATCGTGATGACGAACTCGAAGACCGCGAGGATGGCGAGCGACCTGGCGCCCTCGGGTGCCGGGCCGGCGGACACCGCGTCGACCCGGACCGTCTCCAGGTCGGTCAGCTCGGCACGCAGGTCGAGCGCGAACTGCTCGAGGGTGGCGGGGTCGGCGACGGTGCCGTCCGCGGCGCTCACCCGCAGGGAGAACCGGTTGGGTACCGCAGGCATGTCAGCTCCCGACCGGGTCCACAGGGTACGGTGCCCGCTCATCGTATCGACGTGGTCGCACCCGACGCACTGTCCGTTCGGCGACGGTATGGCCGGCTGTCGGGTGCCGATCAACGTCGTCGCATGCCGGCACGCTCCCCTTCGGACTGCGGGACCGCTACGCACGGTTGCGGCATCCATTGACAACCGTCATCACGCCGGTGTTCCTCCAATTGCATTTGTTGTCGCCGACAACATAGGTCAGACCGCGTTCGTCCCTCCGCAATCAGCAGGCGGCGTCCTACTATCTGGGAGATCTTTCTCGAATGTCAGGACGCCGGGTCTACCGTTAGGGGCATGAGCACGCCGCAGAACGCCTACACCCACGGCCACCACGAGTCCGTCCTGCGCTCGCACCGGTGGCGTACCGCCGCCAACTCCGCCGGCTACCTGCTCCCCCATCTGACGCCCGGATCGAGCCTGCTGGACGTCGGCTGCGGACCGGCCACGATCACCGTGGACCTGGCCGCCCGGGTCGCGCCGGGCCGGGTCACCGCCGTCGAGATCAGCGAGGACGCGCTGGCCGTTGCCCGGGCCGAGGTCCAGCGGGCGGGTACGGACACCGTCGACCTCGCGGTCGCCGACGTGCACGCCCTGCAGTTCGCCGACGCCAGCTTCGACGTTGTCCACGCCCACCAGGTACTCCAGCACGTCAGCGATCCGGTACAGGCGCTGCGCGAGATGCGCCGGGTGTGCCGACCGGGTGGCGTGGTGGCCGCACGGGACAGCGACTACGCGGCGTTCACCTGGTACCCCGCGGTCCCGGAACTGGACGAGTGGCTGGCGCTCTACCGTGGCGCTGCACGAGCCAACGGCGGCGAACCGGACGCCGGCCGCCGGCTGCTGTCCTGGGCCCGGGCCGCCGGCTTCACCGACGTGACCGCCACCGCCAGTACCTGGTGCTTCGCCGACGAAACCGACCGGTCCTGGTGGGGCGGCATGTGGGCCGACCGGATCATCCACTCGGACATCGCCGACCAGCTGGTCGCCTCCGGCGCGGCCAGCCGTGCCGACCTGGAGCGGGTCTCGACCGGCTGGCGCCGCTGGGCGGCCGACCCGGACGGCTGGTTCGTCGTACTCCACGGCGAGATCCTGGCTCGGGTCTGACTCGACGGCCGCGGCCCGCCTCGGCGGCCCCCGGTCCAAGTGCACGTGTTGCTCGCCGGCAACATAACCTCTGCCGCGCTCGTCCGCGCGGAACCGGCTCTGTGGCGGCAAGGCGCGCCGCCGCGTCGCGGTCTGCTTGACCCTTACTCACGTAAGGCCCGCCACCCCGTGGCCGATCGTCCCGTCGGTTCCGTACCAACCCCGCACGATCGAACCCCGCACGATCGAACGCCCCGCACGACCGAAGTCCGCCCGCGCCCGTTTCCCCGTGGCGGTGGCCAGTACGCTGCTGGCCGCCGGCGCCGCCTACGTCATCACCCAAACGACTCCGTCGTCCGCGGCGACCCGACTCCAGATCTGGGACTGTGGCAACACCGCCGACCAGCAGTGGAACCGGCCCCAGTAACGGGCGGGCCTGGCGGCACCGTCGCGGTGCCGCCAGGCCCGGCACGCCTCCCGCGGAGGCAGCACTCGTCGAGACGCGCGTCCCATATTTCAGGAGATCGTTCCCGGATATCAGGATGCCGGGTCTACCGTGGAGCCATGAGCACACCGCAGAACGTCTACACCCACGGCCACCACGAGTCGGTCCTGCGCTCGCACCGCTGGCGCACCGCGGCCAACTCCGCCGGCTACCTGCTCCCCCACCTGCGGCCGGGCCATGTCGCTGCTCGACGTCGGCTGCGGACCGGGCACGATCACCGTCGACCTGGCCGCGCTGGTCGCCCCCGGCCGGGTCGACCGCCGTCGAGATCGGCGAGGACGCGCTGGACCGGCCCGGGCCGAGGCCGACGCGCGGGCGCTGACCAACGTCGACTTCGCGGTCGCCGACGTGCACGCGCTGCGACTTCGCCGACGACAGCTTCGACGTCGTCCACGCCCACCAGGTGCTGCAGCACGTCGGCCGACCCGGTCCAGGCGCTGCGCGAGATGCGCCGGGTGTGCCGCCCGGGCGGCCTGGTCGCCGCCCGCGACAGCGACTACGCGGCGTTCACCTGGTACCCCGCGGTGCCCGGAGCTGGACGAGTGGCTGGCGCTCTACCAGCGGCGTCGCCCGCGCCAACGGCGGCGAGCCGGACGCCGGCCGCCGGCTGCTGTCCTGGGCCCGCGCCGCCGGCTTCACCGACGTGACCGCGACCGCGAGTACCTGGTGCTTCGCCGACCGACGCAGACCGGGCCTGGTGGGGCGGCATGTGGGCCGACCGGATCGTCGACTCGGCCATCGCCGACCAGGCCGTCGCCTCCGGCGCGGCCACGCCGACCGACCTGGAGCGGATCTCCGCCGGCTGGCGGGCCTGGGCCGCCGACGCCGGACGGCTGGTTCGTCATCCTCCACGGCGAGATCCTCTGCCGCGCCTGAGGCCAAGCCCGCGCCCCGCGGGAGCAGCGATCGGCGGTCGCCACGGCCTCGGTACTCGATCGCGCCCGCACCGCGCACTTCTCCAGGCCGACCAGGCAGTTCGTCAGTCGCCTGGGTTGAGCCGGTGCTCGTAGGACTCCCCGAACCTGTTTGACCTCGGCAGCAAGGTGCGCGCCCCTACAATCTTGTCAAGGATCTTCGCAAATAAGAAAAAAGGTGCGTTGTAGTGCCGCCCAGCACACTGGCACCACAACTCGGGAGGGCAGCTGACGGCGAGGGCAGGTACACGCAGGCGCCAGGCATGAGGGGGCCGAGATGACCATGGTCAAGCACCCGGACGAGGACGTCGCCTGGTACGCCCTGTCGGCACAGGACGCCGCCACCCGGATCGGTGTCGATCCGGATCGCGGGCTGGACGCCGCCGAGGTTGCCCGGCGGCTCGCCGAGTACGGACGCAACGAGCTGCAGACGGAGCCTCCGCCGAGCATCTGGGTGGTCGGCCGGGGCCAGTTGGCCAACCCGATGAACATCATGCTGCTGATCGTCAGCGCCGCCAGCTTCGCCATCGTGCAGATCGCGACGGCCGTCGTCGTGCTCGGACTGGTGGTGTTCAACGTGGTCATGGGCTCCAGCCAGGAGCTGAAGGCCCGGGCCAGTGTCGAGGCGCTGGCCCAGTTGCAGGTACCCCGGGCCCGTACCCGGCGCGCCGGCGAGGTCGAGGAGATCGAGTCGACCGGGCTGGTACCGGGTGACATCGTGCTGCTGGAGGCCGGCGACGTCGTACCCGCGGACGGGCGGATCGTCTCCTCCGCCACCCTCGAAGTACAGGAGGCGGCGCTCACCGGCGAGAGCGCACCGGTGGCCAAGGACCGGGGGACGCTCCCCGAGGGCGACATCGCGATCGGCGACCGGACCAACCTGCTGTACCAGAACACCCAGGTCACCCGCGGTACGGCGACGTTCGTGGTGACCGACACCGGTCAGGCGACCCAGATGGGCCAGATCGCCGGGATGGTGAGCGCCACCAAGCGCTCCCGCTCGCCGCTGCAGCGCGAACTCGACAGCATGACCAAGGTGTTCGGCTCGGTGGCCTGGCTGGCCGTGGCCGTGATCGCGATCTTCGGCATCGCGCGTGGCCAGGAACTGTCCACCTTGCTGCTGCTGTGCATTTCGACCGCGATCGCGTCCATCCCGACCGGCCTGCCGACCTTCGTACAGGCCATGCTGTCCTCGGGGGCGCGCCGCCTGGCCGAGTCGAAAGCGGTGGTGAAGTCGCTCACCGACGTCGAGACCCTGGGCGGGACGACGGTCATCAACAGCGACAAGACCGGCACGCTGACGATGAACGCGATGACCGCGACCACGATGCTGGCCGGCGGGGAGTGGTTCAAGATCGATGGCCCCGGCTACAAGAAGACCGGGGCGATCCTGGGTACGGCCGGCGGTGAGCTGCCGGACTTCCGCCGCCTGTCGCTGGGGCTGACGCTGTGCACCGATGCCACCGTCGGCGACGACGAGTCGGTCATCGGTGACCCCACCGAAGCGGCGTTCGTGGTACTCGCGGCGAAGATGGGTGCCGACGCCGCCACGACGCGGGCGCAGCTGCCACGCCGAGCCGAAGTGCCCTTCGATTCCGAGTACAAGTTCATGGCCACCTTCCACGACTGTCCCGACTGGCTGGCCGGCGGAATCCTGCAACAGCCCCATCTGGTCAGCGTCAAGGGCGCTCCCGACGTGGTCGTGGAGCGCTGCGGACGGGCGCTGTGGCACGGCGAGCAGGTACCGATCGGCACCGTGCGCGGGGAGATCCTGGCCGCCAACGCCGAGTTGTCCGGGCGCGGGCTGCGGGTACTCGCGTTCGCCGCACGTGACCTGGACGGCGGGCAGATGTCGGCGGCGCTGGCCGACCCGATGGCCTCGGTCAGCGACCTGGTCTTCGTCGCGCTGGTCGGGATCATGGATCCGCTACGCACCGAGGCGAAGGACGCGGTACACGTCGCCCTCGACGCCGGGATCGACGTACGGATGATCACCGGCGACCACACCGTGACCGCCCGCGCGATCGCCGACGAACTGGGGCTCGGACCCGGCGTGATCACCGGTACCGAACTGCAGCACCTCTCGGATACCGAGGTGGTCGAGCGGCTCCCCCAGCTGCACGTGTTCGGCCGGGTCGCACCCGAGGACAAGCTGCGGCTGGCTCGGCTCATGCAGGAGTCCGGCCAGGTGGTCGCGATGACCGGTGACGCCGTCAACGACGCCGCGGCGCTCAAGCAGGCCGACATCGGCGTCGCCATGGGCAGCGGCTCGGAGGTGTCCAAGCAGGCGGCGAAGATCGTGCTCACCGACGACAACTTCGCCACCCTGGTACGCGCGGTCGACCTGGGCCGCGACATCTACCGGCGGATCTCCTCCTACGTCAAGCTACAGCTGACCATCCTGTCGTCGGTACTGCAGCTGATGCTGTACGCCACCATCTTCAACATCAACTCCGGCGTCGCGCTGTTCCCGCTGCAGTTGCTGTTCTGCAAGTTCTTCGTCGTCATCACCGTGGTGATCGGGTTCATCGTCGATGTACCCGACCCCGGCGTGATGCAGCGGCCACCGCGCAAGCCCGGTACGAAGATCGTCAACCCGCCGCAGATCGTGCGCTGGTTCGTCACCGGGTTCGTGGTCGCCGTCACCGGACTCGGCGTACTGGCATGGGGACCGGGCAACCCGAGTACCACCGACCCGTCGGTCTCGATGACCATGGTCTTCGCGGTCGTGTCGCTCAGCGCCGTCAACGTCGGGCTGGTCATGCGCCGCGAGCGCCAGGCCCCCTGGGCCGCGCCGGTCTTCCCCTTCCTCGGCTGGATCATGCTGGGCTGGTTCCTCACCTGGGCAGCGGTGGAGCTCGGCATGCTCCAGCGCCTGCTGGACACGGTGTCGCTGTCCGGGCGGGAGTGGATGGTGGTCATCGCCCTGTCGTTCATCGCCCCGGCGGTCGTCGGAGTCGACAAGGCCATCCAGCTGCGGCGTCAACGAGCGGCCGAGCCCGACGGGGTCGTACGGCCGGCCACCGCGCCGGCCGCCCGGGCCGCTACATGACGTTGCGCCCCGGTACCTGGGCGATCCACCGGGAAGCGGGCGGCGCGGCGGGAGAGATGTCAGCGACCGCAGTCAATCAGCGCAGGCGATCTGCGCACCAGCTGTGAGGTGATCAATATGTCGTTGGGAGTGCACTCCGAGGTGGGACGGCTGCGCCGGGTCATGGTCCACCGGCCGGGCCTGGAGCACAGCCGGCTCACGCCGTCGAACGCGGCGGAGCTGTTGTTCGACGATGTGCTGTGGGTGAGCCGGGCCAAGGCCGAGCACGACATGTTCGTCGAAGCGATGCGCGAGCGTGGCGTGGAGGTCTTCCTCTCCGAGCAGCTGCTCACCGAGGCCCTTGCCGAACCCGGGGCCACGGACTGGGTGTGCGACCACATCCTGGGTGAGCGGCAGGTCGGGATCACCGCCGCGCAGCGCGGCCGCGAGTGGGTCGAGGGCGCGGATCCGGCGCTGGTGGCGGAGTTCCTGATCGGTGGGGTGACCAAGTCCGACATCACCCGGGACGCGGGGCTCGCCTGGGAGTCGGCCGACCCGACCTCGATGCTGCTGCCGCCCCTGCCGAACTTCCTGTTCCAGCGTGACCCGTCGTGCTGGATCTTCGGCGGGGTGACGATCAATCCGATGACGAAGCCCGCGCGCCAGCCGGAAACGATGATCATGGAGGCGATCTACCGGTACCATCCGATGTTCGCCACCCAGGAGTTCCCGATCTGGCTGGGCGGATCAGACGAGAACTGGGGACGCTGCCACGTCGAGGGCGGCGATGTACAGCCGATCGGCAACGGCACGGTGATGATCGGCATGGGCGAGCGGACCACGCCCCAGGCGGTGCTGTGGATCGCCCGTTCGCTGTTCCAGGCGGGGGCGGCGCAGCAGGTACTCGCTGTCCACCTGCCGATGTCACGCAGCTACATGCACCTCGACACGGTCATCACCATGTGCGACCGCGACCTGGTCACGCTGTTCCCCCAGGTTGTGAACCGGGCGCGGACCTGGGCGATCCGGCCCGGCGCGTCAGCCGACGACCTGGTGACCGAGGAGCAGCACGCGCCGCTGCCGGAGCTCATGGCCAAGGCGCTGGGCGTGGAGAAGATGCGCATCGTCGAAACCGGCGGGGACTCGTTCGAGGCCGAACGCGAGCAGTGGGACGACGGCAACAACGTGGTCGCGCTCGAACCCGGCGTCGTCATCGCGTACGAGCGCAACAGCGGAACCAACACCGCACTGCGCAAGGCGGGCGTCGAGGTGATCACGATCGAAGGGTTCGAACTCGGCCGTGGCCGGGGCGGTTCGCACTGCATGACCTGTCCGCTGGAGCGCGAGCCCGCGTTCTGATTCTCGCCGGGAGTCTGTCCATCATGGCGTTCAACCTGAAGAACCGTAGTTTCCTCAAAGAGATCGACTTCGAGCCCCGGGAGCTGCGCTACCTGCTGCAGCTGTCGGCGGCGCTGAAAGTGGCCAAGTACGCCGGTACCGAGGGCCGGCGGTTGGCGGGCAAGGAGATCGCGCTGATCTTCGAGAAGACGTCCACCCGGACGCGGTCGGCGTTCGAGGTGGCGGCGTTCGACGAAGGCGCGCACGTGACCTATCTCGACCCGTCCGGCTCGCAGCTGGGTCACAAGGAGTCGATCGCCGATACGGCGCGGGTACTGGGCCGGATGTACGACGCGATCGAGTACCGGGGCAACCGCCAGGAGGACGTCGAGACCCTGGCCGAGGAGGCCGGCGTGCCGGTGTACAACGGACTGACCGCCGAGTGGCACCCGACGCAGATGCTGGCCGACTTCCTGACCATGCACGAAGCCAGCGGCAAGCCCTACGACGCCATCGCGTACGCCTACGCCGGCGACTGCCGGTTCAACATGGGCCGCTCCCTGCTCGTCATGGGTGCGCTGATGGGCAGCGACGTCCGCCTCGCCGGCCCGGCCGAGCTGTACCCGCCCAAGGACGTCGTGGACCTGGCACACCAGATCGCCCAACGTACCGGCGCGACCATCACCATCACCGACGATCCGGACGAGGCGGTGGCAGGAGTGGACTTCATCCACACCGACGTGTGGGTGTCCATGGGTGAGCCCAAGGACGTCTGGACCGAACGCGTCAAGCTGCTCAGCCCGTACCAGGTCAACACCGCGCTGATGCAGCGGGCCGGCAACTCGAAGGTCAAGTTCATGCACTGCCTGCCGGCCTTCCACGATCCCAACACCGTCGTGGGTCGGGAGATGATGGAGCACACCGGGATGACCTCCGGCCTCGAGGTGACAGGTGAGGTCTTCGAGTCGGGCGCCAGCATCGTGTTCGACCAGGCCGAAAACCGGCTGCACACGATCAAGGCGATCCTCGTCGCCACGCTCGGTTGAGAAGACCCCGCACTGCCTGCTCGACAGCGCGCGGACGGCTGGGGTCAAGGAGGGATGTGGTAGCCGTGCCTGGTCGCCGCGGCCGGGACAGTCCTGAAGTGAGCGCGAGTCCTGAAGTGAGCGCGGAGCGCCGGGTACCGCGGTGAGCGTCTCGGATCTGGCCATCGTGGCGGCGCTGGTGTTCGGCTGGGGTGCGCTGTCGGCCCGGCTGCAACGCTTCGACGTCACCGCTCCGATCACCTTCGTCCTGGCCGGGCTGCTGCTCACGCACGGGCCGTTGACAGCGCTGGGAGGGGCACCCAGCAACCAGCTGATCAAAGAACTCGCCGAGTTCACTCTTGCCCTCGTCCTGTTTGCCGACGCCTCCCGGGTGGGGCTGCACGAACTACGCGAAGACGCCACCCTGTACCTGCGGCTGCTCGGTCTCGCGCTGCCGCTGACGATCGCCCTGGGCACCCTGCTGGCGTTCGCGTTGACCGGCGGCGGCGACATCTGGCTTGCCCTGTTGGTCGGCGCGGCGCTGGCGCCGACGGATGCCGCCCTCGGCGCGGGCATGATGACCAATCCGGCGGTACCGGCGAGGATCCGCCGACTGCTCAATGTCGAAAGCGGCCTCAACGACGGCATGGCCACGCCCGTTGTGCTGGTGGCCCTGGCCGGCGCGGCAGGCGAGGGCGCCGGACACGGCCCCGGTACGGCCATTGCCCAACTGGCTGTCGGAGTGCTGGTCGGCGTCGTTGTCGGGGGTGCCGGCGGCCTGCTCGTGAAGGTGGCTCGACGGCGCGGCTGGGCAGCGGAGGGATTCGCCGGTCCGGCCGCGCTCGGCCTGGCCGTGTGCGCGTACGCGTCCGGAGTGGCGTTGCACGGCAACGGTTTCATCGCCGCGTTCGTGGGCGGGCTGGCCTTCGGTACCGCGGCGGGCCGACGCGGCGAGCGCCTGATCCCCTTCGTCGAGGAGACCGGCGCACTGGTGTCGTTGCTGGTCTGGCTGGCCTTCGGCGCGGTGGCAGTGGCACCCGCCGTGGAGAACGTGACCTGGCGGATCGTGCTGTACGCGGTACTGAGCCTCACGGTCATCCGGATGCTGCCGGTGGCGCTCGCACTGACGGGCGCACGGCTCGGGCGGGCAACGGTCGTACTGGTGGGCTGGTTCGGTCCGCGCGGCCTGGCCTCGGTGGTGTTCGCGCTGCTGGCGTTGGAGGAGCTGGGCAGCCCCACCGCCGGTCCGGCGGTCGCCGTCATCACGGTCACGGTGCTGCTCAGCGTCGTCGCGCACGGTGTCACCGCCGATCCGTTGGCTGCCCGTTACGCCGGGCTGCTGGCCGGTTCGGCGCACGCGGGTGCCGGTACCGACGTCCCGGAGATGCCGGAGCGCCGGCTGATCCGCCGTGCTGCCCGGCGACACGCCCCGGTGGACGGGGCCGGGCCGGACCAGTGATCGACGTCGGTAACCGCCGACGGTTACTGTCGTGCGGTGCCGCGAACCCCCGAGCTGCCGGTTGCGCCGCTGGCCGTACCCAACCCGATCCTGCCCGGTTCACACCCGGACCCGTCCATCGTGCGCGTCGACGCCGACCTCTACATCGCCACCTCCACCTTCGAGTGGTACCCGGGTGTGCGTATCCACCATTCGCGCGACCTGGCGCACTGGACACCCCTGGGCGGAGTCCTCGACACGACGCGGCTGCTGGATCTGACCGGCTGCCCGGACTCCGGCTGGGTGTGGGCGCACAGCCTGCCGCGGAGGTTGACGACTTCGACCAGGCGCGACTCGGCGCGCAGTGGTCGACCCTACGGCGCCCCGCCGAGCCTGCCTGGCTCTCACTGACCGAACGCCCGTCACACCTGCGTATCCGGGGTGGCCGGTCGCCACAGAGCCGTACCGGCCAGAGCCTGGTCGCGGTCCGGGTAAGCCAGTCGCGCTGCGCATTCGAGGCCACCGTCGACTTCCAGCCGACCGGGTACCAGCACCTGGCCGGGGTCACTGCCTACTACAACACACGCAACTGGCACCTGCTCTACCTCACCGCCGACGACACCGGAGCACGGGTACTCCGGGTGGCCACCCGTGACCGGGGCGTACTCACCGTGTACCCGCCGACGATCGTGCTGCCCACGCCCGCACCGCTACGCCTCGGCCTGGACATCTGCGACGGCGTGCTGTCGCTGCGCTTCGACGACGGGGACGGCGCCGGCTGGCGGTCCTTCGGTCCGAGCCTCGACGCCACCGTCGTCTCCGACGAGCACGCCGCCGAGCCCGACGGCGACGACATCGGCACCCTGGGCTTCACCGGTGCCTTCGTCGGGCTCTGGGTATGGGACCTCGACGGCCACGGCCACCACGCCGACTTCGACGTCGCGACCTACCGCGCCCTCCCGTAGGGGATCCACGCCACTCAACGGTGGTGTAATCCCTGATTCCTCGGGCACGCCGGATACCTACTGTTCGATCATGGCCAACGCGGTACGGACCAGCTATGTCGCCGAGTGCTTCTGGCCCGGCGTACACGAGCGGACCTGCGGGAGCTGGAGCGGCGCATCGAAGCCTCGGTGGCGGCGACCGCCGGTACCGGTGAACCGGTCCGCTATCTCGGTTGGCTGCTGGTCATCGACGACGAGGTCGTGCTGGTCCTGTTCGCGGGAGCGATCGGGGCGGTGCGACGCGTGGCGGAGCACGCCGACATCCCCGTTGGGCGGATTCTGCAAGCCGCGCACGCGTCGTGGCCACCGAACCCCCGAACCGACGACGATCCCCGAACCGATACGGAGGCAGTGGAATGAGAATCGGAATGAGGCCGATGAGCACCGTGATGGTGGCCGGCGTTGTCATGGTGTCCGCGCTGCTGACCGGGTGCGGCCCGAAAAACACCACCGGGTCGGGGCGCCCGACAACGGGGGCTGTACCCGCCACGTCGTCGACCTCCTCGGCACCGGCGCCGGCGACCGTCAAGGACCTCACCCCCGGAAACTGCACGCTCTACTCGAAGGCCGACGCCGTCAAACTGCTCGGCGCGGTCAACGACAACAACAAAGCACTCGCCATCGGTACCGACGGCGGAACGAAGATCGATCTGTGCTCGTACCTCGACATCGTCGGCCAGAACGTGAAGGGGGTGACCTACGCGGTGGTCCGCTACGACAGTGCGGCAACGGCGTTCGCGGAGGCGCAGAAGGTACAGACCGAGATGCTGGGCACCGCGGCCGGGAACAACTGGCCGGTCCAGACATTGACCACGCCGGTACCGAATGCCGGACAGGTACTCGGCGGCTACGGAACGAAGACCGAACAGGGTTTGACGACCACCATCGCCGTCGTGGGGACCAACGTCGGGCCCTACCTGGTGGCCGCGCTCGGTGCCAGCGACCAGAGTGCGACCAGTGCGCAGCAGTACGCGTTGACGCTGTTCCAGGCGCTCTCCGTCGACGGTCAGCTGATCGCGCCGGGGCACCGTGTCCACGAGGCCCGGTATCCGCATGCCGCCACGTCGACCACGCCACGTCGACCACGCGCTGGCACCAACGGCGGATGCCGGGCCGGGCGCCCGCGCTCCATGCTGAACCCATGACCAGGATCGGCGGGGTCCGGTGCACGTGCTCGTAGGCCGGGCCAACGAGGTTGCCGCGCTGGACGCCGTGCTGGCCGACACGCTCGCGGAGCCGCGGGCATTGCTGATCGAGGGCGAGCCCGGCATCGGCAAGACCACGCTGCTGCGCCAACTCCTGGCCATCGCCGGCAATCGGGGCTATGCCATCCTGTCGTCGCGCCCCACCCGATCCGAGATGGAACTGTCCTACGCCGGCCTGGTGGAGCTGCTCGGCGGCATGGATGACCACGTCCTGGCCGCCCTGCCCGGTCCGCAGGCGCGAGTGCTGAAAGTGCTGCTGCGCCGCGAGGAGCCGGACGCCGCCCTGGACCGGCTGTCCCTCGGCCTGGCAACCGTGGCGGCCCTGCGGTGCATTGCCGGGACCCGGCCCGTGCTGGTCGCCGTGGACGACGCCCAGTGGCTCGACCACTCCACAGCCAGGACCCTCGCCTTTGTCGCCCGTCGCCTGGCGGGGACGGCCACGCGTATCGCGATGGTACGCAGCGACGGCGGCTGGTCGAAGGCGCGCGTGCGTGGCCAGGCCGGACCGGCGGCGAACGACCCGGTGGACTGGTACACCGAACTCGCACGGGCGATGCCCGACGGTCGGGTCGACAGCATCCGGGTGGGTCCGATCGGCCCCAGCGAGCTGTCCCGCATCCTGCGTCGGGCGCTGGGCTGGGCACCGACGTGGCCCCGGGTCGTGCGGATCGCGGAACTGTCGGCGGGCAATCCCCTGTACGCGCTGGAGCTCACCCGCGCCTTCGGCGCCGTCCGGTCGGACGAGGACCTGGATCGGGTACTCCCGGACGGCGTGGCAGAGCTTGCCCGCTCGCGGATCGCCCGGCTGCCCAGCCGGGTACGACAAGCACTCGAACTGGCGTCGGTACCCCGAGCGCCGACCCTCGATCTGTTGCGGCGCCTGGACTCCACCGCGCCGAATCTCCGCGATGCGCTGGCCGCGGCGGCACGCAGCGGCATCGTGACGGTGGACGGGGACCGCATCCGGTTCTCCCACCCGATTCTGGCCGCCGCCGCCTACGGCTCGATCCCGGCTGAGCGCAGGCGAGGACTGCACCGCGCCCTGGCGATGCTCACCGACGATCTGGAGGAGCGGGCTCGCCACCTGGCCACCGGCGCGGTCGGACCGGACCCGCAGGTCGCCGTCGCCCTGGAAGGAGCCGCCGAACGGGCCTTTCGCCGGGGCGCACCGGACGCGGCCGCCGACCTGCTCGGCCTGGCCTGCCGGCTCACCGACGCGGCCGACGGCGAGGCGCTCGCGCTGCGCCGGATCGCCTTCGGCCGGTTACTGCACAACGCCGGTGACGCGCCCGGCGCGGTCGACGAGCTCGGGGCGTTGGTGGAGAGCCTGCCGCCCGGTCTGCTGCGAGCCCGGGCGCTGTACCACCTGATGTACGTCACCCGGCTGTCCGGCTCGCTCGGTCGCGCCGTCGAGTACGGGGTACAGGCGGCTACGGAGGCGGCCGAGGACCCCTCGTTTCAGGCCGAGATTTTCGAGCTGCTCTCCCGGCTTTCCGACGACAACATCGTGCGCAAGCTCGACCTTGCCCGCCGGGGCCTGCAGGCGCTCGGCCGGGTCGCCGCGCCCGACCCCGACGTGGCCTTCCACGTGCGCGCGGCGCTGGTCGAGGCGGAGTTCTATGCGGGTCTGGGTATCCGTCTCGACCGGCTGGCGGGCCTGGACCCGGGAGTACGGTCGCGGTTCCCGCCGGCGCGGACCGCGACGCGGGGTGAGGACCTGATCGGTCGTCTGCTGGCCTACGCCGGGCGGATCGACGACGGGCTGGAGGCGCTGCGCGGGCTGTATGAGCGGGCCGCGGTCGAGACCCGTTCCATTCTGCCGGCGATCCTCGGGTGGATGGCCGAGGCGCAGCTCATGGCGGGACGGTTCACGACCGCCGCCCAGCTGACCCAGGAGGCGATCGAGCGCGCCGAGGAGACCGGAGCCAGTGGCGGTACCCCCTGGGAAGTCGGCTTTCACGGGGTGGCGCTGGCGATGTTGGGGCGTCTCGACGAGGCCGACGACGCGGCCGCGCGGGTCCTGCGGATGGCCGCGGCCGACCCGGGGGTTGGTCTGGACGAGGCGCCGGCCAGGCTGGCGCTCGGCATCTGCGCGTTGGCCCGCGGCCGGTTCGGGGACGCGGCCGAGCACCTGCGCCTGCTCGATCGGGCCAAACGCGAGGCGGGCATCCGCGAACCACGGTTCTGCGCCCACGCGAGCGAGCTGATCGAGGCGCTCATCGGCACGGGTGCTCTCGTCGAGGCCGGCGAGGTGCTCACCCGCCTGGAGGGTGAGGCCGAGACCTCCGACGGGCAGTGGTCGCGGGTCGCCGCCGCCCGGAGCCGGGCCCTGCTCCTCGGCGCGCAGGGCGATCTGGACGAGGCTCTCAGCGCCGCGGAGTATTCGCTGTCACTGCTCGACGGTCTGCCGATGCCGTTCGAGCGCGCCCGTACCTCGTTCGTACTGGGCCAGATCCGGCGGCGCCGCAAGGAGAAGGCCCTCGCCCGCCGGGCGCTGCAGGAGGCGCTGAGCGCGTTCGAAGAACTGGCTACGCCGATCTGGGCCGACCGTACCCGTGCCGAACTGGCGCGTATTCCACTGCGCCAGTCGGCCCCGGGGCTGACCCCCACCGAGGAACGGATCGCACGGTTGGCGGCCGAGGGGCTGACCAACCGTGAGATCGCCGACCGTACTTTCCTGAGCCCGAAGACCGTCGAGGTGAACCTCACCCGCGTCTACCGCAAGCTCGGCGTTCGCTCCCGCGCCGCCCTCGCCAGCCGGTTGGTCGCCGACGCAGGTCGAGAGTAAAGCGACCGGGTCCCGCCGCCGGCGCGGTCCTTCCTCGGCGGCGGCCAACCCGCGGCGGTGACCGGCCGGTGAAGGTGCCGGTCAACGGCAGCGCTGGCGACTCGTACTTTTCGGGCTTTCCGGTCCTGTCACCGCCGCAAAGTGACTAGCGTTCATATTGCAGGCGGCGGCGGGGGCCGGCGCCCCAGCGAAGGAGAAGCCATGGCTACCGCCACCGATGCGCCAGTTGACCTCTACATCGCGGCCTACAACGATGCCGAGGCGGCCGACGAGGACTGGGAAGCCCTCAAAGCGCTTGCCAGCGAAGACGTGATCAAGGTGGACGGGCTGATCCTGATCAGCCGGGAAGCCGACGGCACGATCCACGTCAAGGACAACCTGCACAAGGCCCGCAAGGGTGCCGCGTGGGGCGCCGTCGGCGGCGCCGTCCTCGGGCTGATCTTCCCGCCCTCCATCATTGCCACCGCTGCCGTGGGTGCCGGGCTGGGTGCCGGTGCCGGCGCGCTGATCTCGCACGGCGAGAAGTCGGTCATCAAGGCCGAAGTCGACAGGACCCTGCCGCCGAACACCTCCGGCATCGTGGCGCTGTTCGAGGACCAGTGGGCCGCCGCCGTCGACAACTCACTGACCAGGGCCGACAACGTCACCAAGCAGGAGGTCGACGCCGACAGCGCGAAAGGCGTCAAGGCCGCCGTCACCAGCAACCCACCGGCGACCGCGTAGCAATGCCCGGTAGTGGACCGCCGGAGGGCCATCGGCCCTCCGGCGTCTGCTTTCGGTACCGTCGAGACGGTACTCGGCCGACCTCGGTACGGTGGACCGGTGATGATCACATCGGACCCGACGACCCGACACCGTGCCAGCCAGGTGAGCGTCACGATCCTCGCACCCGACGGCCAGCCACTGCGTGAGTGTCCGGTGAGCGTTGAACAACAACGGCACGCGTTCGCCTTCGGCAACATCGGCTTCGACCTGGTACGGCTCGTTGGCGGACCGGATCCCGAAGCGGACAACGGCCAGCCGGTTACCGGCGCCGCGGGCCTGGACCTGAACAGCTACGCCGACCTGTGGCTGAACCTGTTCAACACCGCCACTCTGCCGTTCTACTGGGGTCGCTACGAACCCCGCCGCGGCGCACCGGACGTCGGGCGACTCACTGCGACCGCGCGGTGGCTGGCCGAGCGCAGGGTCACCGTCAAAGGCCACCCACTGCTCTGGCACACCGTCCAACCGCAGTGGCTGCTGGGCCTCAGCCTCGACGAGGTGGAGCAGCTGCAGCGGGCCCGCATCCGCGACCTCGTCGGCGGCTACGCGGGACTGATCGACACCTGGGACGCCATCAACGAGGCGGTCATCATGCCTGTCTTCAGCAACGGGGACAACGCCATCACCCCACTGGCCCGGGCGCGTGGGCGCATCTTCATGGTACGGCTGGCGATGACCGAGGCCCGGGCCGCGAACCCGGCAGCGACCCTGGTACTCAACGACTTCGACCTGTCCTCGGCGTACGAATGCCTCATCGAGGGCGTACTCGAGGCCGGTGTACCGGTCGACGCGATCGGGCTGCAAACCCATATGCACCAAGGGTTCCAGGGCGAGGAGTACCTGTCGGGGATGCTGGACCGGTTCGCTCGGTACGGCCTGCCGCTGCACCTGACCGAGACGAGCCTCGTCTCCGGCCAGCTGATGCCCGCGGAGATCGAGGACCTCAACGACTACCAGATCCCGCAGTGGCCGAGCACGCCCGAGGGTGAGGCGCGCCAGGCCGACGAGATCGCCCGCTGGTACCGGCTGCTGGTCGGGCACCCGGCCGTCCAGTCCGTCAACTACTGGGGGCTGACCGACGACGGCGCGTGGCTGGGCGCACCGATCGGGCTGGTCCGCGCGGACGGTACCCGCAAACCCTCGTACACCGCACTGGAGGGGCTCATCAAAGGCGAATGGTGGCTGCCGCCGACGTCACTGCGCACCGACGCGGACGGACGCGTTGCGGTACACGGCTTCCACGGCGACTACCGGGTCTCGGCTGCCGGCGGACACGCCGACTTCGCGCTGCGACCAGAGGAGCCCGCGGTGTCGGTGACCATCGGCTGATCCGGCCGGCGTCAACTGGTGGCGGTGGCGGGGTGGCGAGCGCTGAGACTGCCCGAACGGACACGCTTGGGCCGTCGCGGGCAGCCCACCGTCCACAACGGACATTGGCCGGCAGTCGGTAATTGCGTTGCCGGCCGCGGTGATCTCTGCTGTGGTGGCTCCGTGTCAATCCTTGACGATCCCGGGCTGTTCGGCCGGCAGTGGGCGGCCTCCTACGATGGGCCGGGCAATCCGGATCCGGCGCCCGCTGTGGATTTCCTCGCCGACCTGGCGGCGGGTGGCCCGGTACTGGAGCTGGCGATCGGCAGCGGC
This sequence comes from uncultured Actinomycetota bacterium, assembly GCA_963850915.1. GTDB lineage: Bacteria > Actinomycetota > Actinomycetes > Mycobacteriales > Micromonosporaceae > CAVTWH01. The sequence goes on along the minus strand of CAWKND010000006.1, from coordinate 107,295 downwards.
CGGGTGGCGCTGCCCCTGGCCGGGCGCGGAATCGCGGTCGAGGGCATCGAGGCCGCGCCGGAGATGGTGGAGCTGCTGCGCGCCAAGCCGGGCGGAGCGGGTATCCCGGTGGTCATCGGGGACATGGCCGACGTGCCGGTCACCGGCCCGTACCCGTTGGTGTTCCTGGTCTTCAACACGTTGTTCAACCTGACCGGCGCGGGCCGGCAGGAGGAGTGCTTCCGTAACGTGGCGAGGGTACTGGCACCCGGCGGCGCGTTCGTGGTCGAGGCGTACGTACCCGACCCGGCCGACTTCGACCGTGACGAGCAGCAGGTGCAGGTGCGCTCGGTGACCGAGGACTCGGTGAGCGTCCGGGTACACCGCTACGATCGCACGGCCCAGACGTTCCTGCGCCAGACGATCACGTTCACCAACGGTACCGTGGCGCTGCAGCCCTTCGGCATGCACTACCGGTGGCCCGAGCAGATCGACGAACTGGCCGCCGCGGCGGGGTTGAGCCTCGAGGCACGGTATGCGACATGGCACCGGGCGCCGTTCGACGACACGAGCAGGCAGCACATCTCGGTCTACCGCCGCACCTGATCGGCGGCTGCCGTGCTGTGGAGGGTCCGGGTACCGCGGCCGACGCCAAGGACTCCGGCGGGCGGATCACCGTCTGGGTGGATCCGCCACGGGTACCGGCGGTGAACGCGTTCCAGAAGGCGTACCCGCAGATCCCGGTCACCGTGAACACCATCAACGGCAATGTCGGCAGCACTGAACTGCAGCAGAAGTTCGTGCTGTTCAACCAGGCCGGTACCGGCCGGCGACTTCCGCTTTCTGGAGACGTTCGCCAACGTCGGCCTGACGCTGCTGGTCGGGCTGCCGGTGATGCTGCTCGTCGTGGTGGTACTGGCACTGCTCATCGACGCCAGCCCGGGCCGGTCGGGGCGGCCATGCGCTTCCTCTACTACCTGCCCGGGGCGCTGGCCGGGATCTCAGTGGTGGTCGCCGTCCTGGGTCTGTTTGATCGGCAGGCCGAAGAACGGGTCGTGGCGGATAGGGCTGTCGGTCCCCTGGTCGATCGGGCCGCTGCCCGGCTGACCGGGCGTCGACGTCGCGCCCTGCTCCCCGGTACCGCGTTCCCCGGCAGTTCCCTCCACGCCGGCGTCAGTCGTTTCGGTCTCGGTTGTGCCGGCGTCAGTCGTCCCGGCGTCGGTGCGACCAGCATCGGTCGTGCCGGTCTCGGTTCGGCCCGTGTCGGTACGGCCCGTGTCGGTACGGCCTGTGTCGGTACGGCCGGTGGTGTCCCCAGTGGACTGACCGCGCCCGGGATCCGTTGTGCTGTCGGTACTTCGCGACGTTGTGGGCTGCGGATCGGGTACCTGCGGGAAAAGGTCGGTGTCGTCGTCCGGCTGCGGCGGGAGGTCGACGTCCTCGATCTCGTCCAACGGGTTGCCCTGGTCGTCGACGACCGTGTTGCCGTCCTGGTCAACCACGGTGGTGTGCCGGGTACCCTCGCCCGCGGGGTTAACCGTCGTCGTGACCACGGTGGTCAAGCCGGTGGAGTCGGTACTGGACTCGGTGGTGCTGCGGTTGCCGGCGGCGTCGGTACCCGTCACGCCGTCTGTGGTGGTGACGTCCCCGTTGGGATCGGTGTCCGTCTGGTGGTAGCGCGAGTCAGTGTCGCCGGCGTGGTGGCTGCCGTCCGGTGAGTCGACGCCGTAGCGGATCTCGCTGCTGGACTCGTTGTGTACGTCGCCGCTATCCGGATCGGTCGACTGCCGGTTGCTGGTGATGTGCTGGTTGCCATCCAGCCCGGCGTCGATCGTCCGGTCGCCGGTCTCCACCAGTTGGCCCTGCGGGTCGCGGATCTCCGAGTGCTCCGTGGTACGGCCCGGCTGCTCGGTATGCCAGACGCTGCGGGTGTTGCCGTCCGGGAGCACGGTGACTGTCGGAGCACCGGTCGTACTCATTGGCGTGCCTTTCGTCAGGCGTGCTCGGCGCGCAGGATCTGGGCCGCCTGCGCCATCGCGCGCATCTTGCCGGCCGCCGAGTCGCGGGGCAGGTACTTCATGCCGCAGTCGGTACCGACCACGAGCTTGTCGGCCGGCACGTAGGGCAGTGCCCGGCGTACCCGGTCGGCCACGGTCGCCGGCGTCTCGACAGCGTGGTCGGAGAGGTCGATGACGCCGAGGATGATCGTCTTGCCGGTGAGGCTGGACAGTACCGAGGTGTCCAGCCCTGACTGCCCGGTCTCGATGGAGATCTGGTCACATGTGCAGTCGGCGAGTTCGGGCAGGAACGAGTACCCGGACGGGCGCTCGTGGATGATCGCGGCGTACCCGAAACACAGGTGTACCGCCGTCGTCCCGGTGATGCCCGCCAGCGCCCGGTTGAGCGCGGCCACCCCGAACGCCCGGGCGGGTTCCGGCCGGGCCTGCAGGTACGGCTCGTCCAGCTGGACGATGTCCGCACCGGCCGCGAAGAGGTCCCGTACCTCGGCGTTGACCGCGTCGGCGTAGGCGAAGGCGAGCGCCTGCGGGTCGTGGTAGTAGTCGTCCTGCGCCTGCTGGGTCATCGTGAACGGGCCGGGCACGGTCACCTTGATGGTCCGGTCGGTGTGGGCGCGCAGGAACTGGACGTCGCTGACCTGGATCGGGTTCGGCCGGACGATCGGACCGACCACCCGGGGTACCGGGTTGGGGTGGCCGCTGCGGTCCAGGGCGGTACCCGGGTTGTCGATGTCGACGCCCTGCAGGGCGGTGGCGAAGTGGTTGGAGTAGCTCTCCCGCCGGATCTCGCCGTCGGTCAGGATGTCCAGGCCCGCGTCCTCCTGCGCGCGGATCGCCAGCAGGGTTGCGTCGTCCTGGGCTTCGGCGAGGTACTCGGGCGGGATCCGCCACAGTTCCCGGGCGCGTACCCGTGGCGGGAAACGGCTGGCGAGCCTGGCCCGGTCGATGAGCCAGTCGGGCTGTGCGTAGCTGCCGACCAGCGTGGTCGGGAACAACGGAAGACGGTCCACCTGGCCAGTATCACCCTGGGTGGCCGGGTGGGGGCCGTTCCGCGCGGGCCGATGGTCGCGGCGGCGGGGCGGTGCCCGGCCCCGCCGCCACGCACGGTCAGCGGGTGGTACAGGTGGCCTGGTTGAGCAGGAACACGCTCGGGTTGGCGTCGCTGGTGTGCCAGGTCGCCTGGAACCCGAGGGAGGTACTGGCGCCGGGCGCGATGACCGCGTTGTACCCCAGGTTCTTCGCGCTGACCGCGGCGCCGGTCTGGGTGACCGTTGCGTTCCACGCGTTCGTGATCTTCTGGTCACCGGGGAACGTGAAGCGGAGCGTCCAGCCGGAGATCGGCGTGGTACCTGTGTTGACGATCGTCACCTGGGCGACCACCCCGCCGGTCCACTCGCTCGTCCGGGTGTACGCCACCGCGCAGGTGGCCGGCCGGGTGGACGGGCTCGGACTCGCGCTGGCACTGGGGCTGGGGCTGGGGCTGGCGCTGGCGCTGGTGCTCGGGCTGGGGCTGGCGCTGCTGGTGAGCAGCGTGGCGCTCTGACTGGCCACGGTGGCGCCGCCGACCGAGATGGACGCGGTCGCCTGCAGGCCGGTCGAGGTGCACGAGGCGAAGGTCGAGTAGGTCATGGCGGACGTGGCCTGGCCGCCGGCCGGGACGGTGAGCGTTTTGATGAGGGGGTCGTACACGACGCAGCCGGGCGGGATGCTGCCCGAGCCGTCGACGAACCGGGCGTACCACATGACCTGTGCCTGGACGTCCTGGCTTGTGCAGTTCTGCACGACGGCGCTCACGGTCGAACTCTGGCCCGGTTTCACGATGGGTGGATCGAAGGCCATCGAGGTGATCTGCACGGTACCGGTGCAGGTGGCGGCCGTGGCGTTCGACGTGGCGATCATGGTGCCCACCACGAGCACGCCGGCGGCGACGGCGAGGGACAGGCTGGCGGCGGCGAACCTGCGCATGAGGACTCCTCAGTGGAGGGTCGGAGTTCTGCTCCGGGAGCGGCGCGGTCCAGCATGACGGCGCTGCCGGGCGCGCACAATAGTTACCGGCATGAATCAAGCTCGATGCCGCTCAGGGGCACTGACCGTACGGTAGTTTTCACGGCCGCCGACGCGGCCAGGGCAACTGCGGACGGTCCCGCTCCGCGCCGGGTGTTGCCGACGCGGAGCGGGAGTCGCCACTATGGCTGTGCGGCGAGCCGCCAGGCCTGTGCCGTGCCGCCGTTGCAGGTGTTCTGCTGGAGTACCGTCCCGTTCGCGGTGGACGCGCTCGGTACGTCCAGGCACAGCCCGCTGCTGCGGACCACCAGCCGGTAGTACCCGTTGCCCAGCGCCACGGGCTGCCACTGCTGGTTGGTGGCGCCCGCGTACGCCCAGGTCTGGATCGTCGCGCCCGGCGCGGTGGCCGTGGTACCCCCGTTCACGTCCCACGACTGGTTCTGCGCCGCGGCGAGCCGGTTGACCACCTGGTAGTACCCGCTGCCGGCCGACCGGAACTGCCACTGCTGGTTGGTACCGCCGCCACAGCCCCACTGCTGCACCGGGGTGGCGTTGGTGGTACCGAAGTTGGTGTCGTCCACGCACAGCCCGCTGTTCTGGTTGACGACCGTGTACCACGCGGTCGGGTCGATCCCGCCGCCGCTGCTGTTAGCCGTGAACGTCAGGTAGTTGATGTTCCATCCGCCGGTGTCCTGGGCGAGCGTGAGGACCTGTCGCCCGGCGGGCAGCGTGACGGTGGCGTTGACGGTGGCCCAGACCTGCCACCCGCCGGTGGCCGGGACGTTGACCGCGCCGCTGAGGTTGGTACCACTGGCATTCGCGAGGTGCAGCGCGCCGGTGGCGCCGGACGTCGAGGCGACCCGCAGGCCGAGCGTGTAGCTGCCGGCGGTGGCGACGTTCACGGTGTACCGGAACCACTGCCCGGTACCTGTCCAGCCGATGTTGTCGCCACTGCCGGTGTCCGAGGTGGCCTCCAGGTCCACGCCGTCCGGGCGGTAGGAGTTGGCGCTGCCGTTGACCGACGTGACGCTGTACCCGACTCCCTGCCCGCCGTTGTCGTAGTTCTCCACCTGTACCGTCCCCGGGACGGCCGCCGGGGTACCGCCGTACGGGCCGCTGGACGGCGGGGTGGACGGGGTACCGCCCCCCTGCCAGCTGTTGCCGGTCACGCTCGCGCTGAAACCGCTGGAGTTGTTGACATACGGCTGCGTGCCCGAGCGCAGTCCGCTGACCGAGTTGCCGCTGATGGTGGCCGAGCCGCTCGGCGCCGGGTAGAACGGCGGGGCGACGACGATGCCGTTGCGCCACGGCGAGGTGATGGTGTTGTTCTGCAGCAACGTGTTCGTGGACGTGGAGAAGCCGACCGCGTCGTACAATGCGTTGGTCACCGTGTTTCCGCTCGCGGTGACGTGGTCGACCACGCCGGTGTTCTGGCCGTCGCCGCCGTTGCCGATCTGCAGCGCCGGCTGCCCCTGGTTGTATCCGTTGCCGCCGGAGCGGACCACGACGTTGTTGCTGACCGTCGCGGTGGTGAGGTCGCTGCCGTTGACGCCGAAGCGCCCGGCGCCCAGGCCGATGTAGCGTGCCGTGTCGGCGATGTAGTTGTTCTCGACGTCCTGATTGCTGCCGCCGTAGATGCCGATGCCCTTGCCGCCCCACGGCGCCACGACGGTGTTGTGGGTCATCGTGATGTGTGACATGGCAGTGTAGAAGGTCTTGTTGCCGTTTGAATCGGTGTTGTAGTTGACCGAGTTGACGGCCATGCCGTCGTCGCCGGTACCACGGACGAAGTTGTTGGTGGCGGTCAGGTTGTTGCCGACGGTGTTGCCCATCGAGACGTTGTTGAGGTTGATGCCGTCGGCCCAGATCGCGGTGAGCCGGCTGTTCTGCACGGTGCCGCCGGTGCCCGAGGCCCAGAAGCCGGACAGCGTGTGCTGCGTCCAGATGCCGTCGGCCAGCCAGTTGGTACCGGTGGTGTCCATCGCCCCGCCGGCCCCGTCCACCGTGGCCCGGCTGGTGGCGTTGGAGTCCACGTGCAGGCCCCGGATCGTGCACGAGGTCACCTGGAACACGGCGCCCAGCCCAGTGTTGTTGGGCAACGGAACCGCGCGGTAGATGGTGCTGTACCAGGCGCCGGCACCGGCGATCGTGATGCCCTGCGCGTGCAGACCGTTGGTGCCCTTCAGGTAGAAGGTACCGGCCGGGATCCAGAGGGTACGCCCCTGCGACTGAGCCTGGTTGATGCAGTTCTGGATAGCCGAGGTGCTGTCCACCGCCGCACTGTCCGCCGCCCCGTTGGTCGGGGTGTTGTCGGCGACCGCGCCACAACTGGTGATGGAGATGGAGTTGGCCGGCTGGGTCGCGGGTGCGGGCGGGTTCTCCACGTCCACCACATCGACGTCGTAGTAGGCCGCGCCGTTGGCCGCGTCCTTGCGCAGCGCGAAGGTACTGCCGGGGGCGATGGCGGCGCCGGTGACGAAGGTATGCGCCTCGTCGAAGAAGACGCGCGGGTTGCCGTCGGCCGGGTTCTGGTCGCTGCTGTCGTTGTAGTGGTTGTTCCCCTCGTACACCCACGTCTGCCGGGAGTTGACGGCCACCGCCTGGCGCAGCACGCCGTCGACGTACAGGTCGAGGGTGGAAGTCTGGCCGCCGCCGGAGGCTGAGTCGGGGATGCTCTCCCGGATGTTCAGCGCGCTGATGGCCGCCCCCGTGTTGTTGGTCCACTGCACGCTCTGGCCGGTGGCGGCCAGGTGGGCGTAGGCGTGCCCGGACGCCTCGAGTGCCGGGCTGGAGTACTGCGTGGTGGGCGCGGCGGTCAGCGACACCGTGGTCGCACCGCCGGCCAGCGTGCCGGACTCGGCCTCGTAGCTGGTAAACGGGGTGGTCGCGCCGGCGCTACCGGTGGTGGCCGCGTCACTGGTACCCACATGCAGGGCGACCCAGATCGCGGCCGGCGCGACCAGCAGCGCGGCGCCGCCGGCGACCAGCCGGCGGCACACGGCGTTCCGCTTGCTTCTCATGGCTCTCCTCGTTCGCTGGGGGACAGTCCAGCCCCGGACGCGGACGGGATGAGGGGAGGGCCGTCCGCGGGACGTGATCCTGCCCTCGCGTACTCAAAGCTGTCAATGCTCTACGCGAAGATTCATCCGATGTCCGGCGCATCACGCGCGGGACGACTGGCGCCAAAACAGAAGTTAGCGCTTACAACTCCGAGGTCAGGCTGCTGGAGGACGAGGAGACATCGGAGCTATCGCTTGACAGCGCCGATGGTCGCCGCTTAGTTTAAGCGTTGAGTTTGATGTACTTCGATGAGTACTCGTTGCCCGCGCCCGACCCGTCCCCCCTCGGGAGCACCCATGAGAACCCGCAGACTGCTCGCGCTCGTCCCGGTAGTGGCCGCCGCCACGCTCGCCGTCACCTGGGTCGCCCACGCCCCCGCGAGCCAGGCCGCCACCGGCTGGACCGGTAGCTGGGCCGCCTCGCCACAGAGCGGTGGCAGCTCGTTCAACCAGCAGACGCTGCGCCAGATCGTGCACACGAGCATCGGCGGTACCGCCGTGCGCGTCCAACTGTCCAACGTGTTCGGTACCCAGCCGGTGACCTTCGCCGACGTCCACGTCGCCCAGCGCACCTCGGGCTCGTCCATCTCGACCGGTACCGACCGCACCGTCACCTTCGGCGGCGCCACCTCGGTGACCGTCGCCGCGGGCGGTACCGCCGCCAGCGACTCCGTCGCCTTCACCGCCCAGCCGGCCGCCGACGTGGCGGTCAGCTTCTACCTGCCGCAGCCGACCGGCTCCGCCACGTACCACCAGACCGGCGAGCAGACCAACTACATCGCCTCCGGCGACGTGAGCGGCAACGCGAGCCTCACCAACCCGCAGACCACCGGCAGCTACTCGTTCCTGGCCAACCTGGACGTGCAGAACACCGCTGCCGCAGGCAGTGTGGTCACGCTCGGCGCCTCGATCACCGACGGCGTCGCCTCTTCGGGTGATGCCAACCGCCGGTGGCCCAACTACCTCGCCAGCCGGTTGGCCGCCAGCGGCCGTACCGTGGGCGTGCTGAACCAGGGCATCAGCGGCAACCGGCTACTCGTCGACGGGGCCGGGCAGAGCGCGCTCAACCGGTTCAGCCGCGATGTCCTCGGGCAGCCGGGCGTGCACTGGGTGATCTTCTCCGACGACCCGATCAACGACCTGGGCTCCACCAGTCCGCCACCCAGCTCCAGCCAGCTCATCGCCGGACTCCAGCAGCTCATCACCCGCGCCCACCAGGCCGGCCTGAAGTTCATCTGCTCGACGCTCACGCCGTACCAGGGCGCGGGGTACTGGACGTCACAGGGCGAGACGGCGCGCGAGGCGCTGAACAGCTTCGTGCGCGGTACCGGCAGCGGCTGCGACGCCGTGGTCGACCAGGACACCGCGACCCACGATCCGGCCAACCCGACCCGCTACCTGCCGGCGTACGACAGCGGGGATCACTTGCACCCCAACGACTCCGGCATGCAGGCCATCGCCAACGCGGTAGACCTGGCCATCTTCGGTACCTCCACCGGGAGTACCGCGGTCAGCCTGCGCGCGCACGCCAACAGCCGGTACGTGTGCGCCGACAACGCGGGTGCCCAGCCGCTGACCGCCAACCGTACGGCCGTCGGGTCCTGGGAGACGTTCGATGTACTCGACGCCGGCAACGGCAACATCGCACTGCGCGCGCACGCCAACAACCTGATCGTCAGCGCGGCGAACGCGGGCGCGCAGTCACTGATCGCCGACGTCACTGCCATCGGGTCCTGGGAGACGTTCCGGCTGATCCACAACCCGGACGGCAGTGTGAGCCTGCTGGCGTTGGTGAACAACAGGTACGTGACGGCAGAGAGCGCCGGTGCGCAGCCGTTGATCGCCAACCGTACGGCCATCGGCCCGTGGGAGGAGTTCGACCTCATCGCCGACTGAGCCGCTCCCCCGCGGCCGCGAGGTCAGGGCGTAATCCATGCGAGAAGGTCTGCGGTGGCGGTGGCGGTGGCGGTGGCGGCGGCGAGTCGTCGGGCATTCTCGGGATCGAGGGTCGCCGCGTCGGCCGGTACGGGCCTGTTCCGGTCGATCCGGCCGCGGCCATCACCCGATGGGGCGGATGGCCGTCGCAGCGGCGCCGGTACCCGCGGCGCGGGCCGGCGAGCGGCTGACAGCGGGCGAGCGGCTGGCGGCGGGCGAGATCCATGGATCTGACTCAGGCAAGCCCTGAGCCTCCGCAGTCGGCTGGGCCGTGCCAGTGCGCCAGCGCCTGTTGCAGGCTGTCGGTGTGGTTGTCGTCTGTGGTGTGCAGCCACGCGGTGTGGCCGTCTGGGCGCAGCAGGATGGCGCGGAGTTCGGGATGGTCGGGGCAGGTCGCGTCGACGACGTGGATCCGGTTGGCCCATCCCGCGGCCGTACGGCGGACGTCGCCTTCCTGGGTCAGGTCGACCAGCAGCCAGCGGCCGGAGGCCAGCAGCGTGGCCAGGTTGGTGTTGCCGGTGTCGGTGGTCAGCACGAGGTCGGGCGCCAGGCGGCCCAGCCACGGGTGGGTGGTGTCGGGGACCATGTCGTAGCGGGTGTCCAGGCCGGTGATGGTCTCGGCGAGGGCGCGGTTGCCGGCGGGGTGGTTGGCGATCCGGGTGAGCAGGTCGGTCAGTGGCCGCAGCCGCGTGTCGCTGTCGCCCTCGCCGAGCAGCACTTGGGCCTGGGTGTTGGCCAGCACCAACGCGCCGGCCGTGTGGCGTTCGGTGTGGTAGCTGTCGAGCAGGTGTGCCGGCGATCCGCCGCGCACTGTGGCGGCGAGTTTCCAGCCGAGGTTGAACGCGTCGTCGAGGGCGGCGTTGACGCCGATGGCGCCGGCCGGCGGGTGGATGTGCGCGGCGTCGCCGGCCAGAATGACCCGGCCGCGCAGGTACTCGGCTGCCTGCCGGGCTGCGTTTCCGAACCGGGTCAACCACCGTGCGCCGCACAGCTGGACGTGCCGGCCGAGCGCGTCGTCCACCGCGGTTTGCAGTAGGTCCAGGGTGACCGGAGAGTCTTTGTCGGCGGGCGGTTCCCGGTCGGCGGTGATGATCCTGACGTAGCCGGGGCGGGGAATGACGACGACAGTCCCGCCCGGTCCGGTGTTCGGGCCGGGTGGCAGCGCCTCGGGCTCGGCGAGTTCGACGTCGCCGAGCAGCCAGAAGCGGGTTGCCTCGGTACCCGGGAAGGCGATCCCCGCTTGCTTGCGGACGGTGCTGCGGCCGCCGTCGCAGCCGACCAGGTATTGGGCCTGGAGGCGGTATTCGCCGTCGCGGGTGGCGACTGTTGCGGTCGCGGATTCGCAATCCTGTTGCAGGGCACGCAATTGGTGTCCGCGGCGGATGTCTGCTCCCAGCTCGAGCGCGTGTGCCTCGAGGATCTCCTCGACCCGGGTCTGCGGGATTCCCAACGTGTACGGGTGGTCGGTGCGCGTGCCGGCGAGGCTGAGCGTCACCGGCAGGCCGGAGAAGGCGGCGTGCGGGACTGGCCAGCCCTCGCCGATCAGCCGGACGGCGAGGCCGCGTCGCGCAAGCAGGTCCAGGGCGCGGGCGTTGAGGTTGAAGCCGCGGCAGAAATCTGGCCGCTGCGGATGGCGTTCGATCAGGACCGTGCGTACGCCGGCGAGTTGGAGTTCGCTGGCGAGCAGGAGCCCGGCCGGGCCGGCCCCGACGATCAGCACTTCGGTCACTTGGCGAGTCCCTGCTGTCCGTGCGGGGCGGACCAGGTCCATCCCTGTTCGGTTCGCTCGACCTGGGGCCAGAACAGGGTGTTTTCGCGGATCTCGGTGATGGTCTTCCGCGTCCAGATCAGCTCCGCTTCCCAGGCGTGCAGCGCGCATTCGACTTCGATCATGAACAGCCGCGGTACCGCGCCGGAACCGACCGTGTCGGCCAGTACCGCCTTGGTCTGTTCGATCCGCTTGTCGAGGTGTCCCGCGCGTTCGGTCAACGCGTCCGCCGCCCCGTCTGGCCCCAGCGCGCCGAGGTAGGACACCGCGGCCATGAATTTCGGGTACTCCGTGATAGGCGTGCGGATGAGTTCGTCGATCCACCGAATGAACTCGCCCTGTCCCAGCTCGGTGGGTGCGTAGACGGTCCGCTCCGGCCGCCTGCCTTCTCGCGCGGTCTCCACCGAGTCGATCCAGCCATGCCGGACGAGCGCCTCGACCGTGTCGTACAGCGTCCCGGAATTGACCTTGAAGCTGCTGTCCTTGTGTCGCTCCCGCAGCGTGGCCGCCATCTCATATGGATGCATCGACCGTTCCTGCAGCAGCCCCAGCACTGCCAGCGCCAGCGTGTTGGAGATCTTTCGGGTCGCCATCTGTGTCACCGGTCCCTTAATAGCCGGTTCCGACTATACGGGATCGGCTATTGACTGCAAGCTAGCGCCAGCAGCAGTCGAAAGCCGGCTACCCCCGCGGACCGTTCACGCTGATGGTGAAGGTGTCCGTGTAGTTGCCGTCCGACGCGTTGCTCTGCCACTGCCAGGTCACGTGGCCCGGTGATACCGAAAGCGGAGCGCCCAAGCCGGGCAGTACCGCCTGGCTCTGCGGCGTCTCGTCGTCGTCACAGAGTGTGCTGAGGTTCGCGACACAGGTCAGTCTGACCAGCGAGCCGGCCGAGACGCCGAGGTTGCACGCGGTACCGATGAACGTGCCACCGGTCATCGCCCAGGTCGAGTCGCGGTGTGCGTGCAGCCCCACACCGTTGGCGCTGACATCTTCCTGGAAGGACTCCTGCGACTGGTAGGTCCAGGTACCGCTCAGCGCGCCGTCCTTCGCGACCGAGAGGGTCACCGGCCCGCTGAAGTTGTTGTGATCGACGAGAGCACCCCCGGTCGTCGGAAAACTCTCGGTGAAGATGTTGACGGCGGTCCCGGTGTATGTCCCCGGTGGGACGGGACTGGGTGTGCAGCTCCCGGAGCGCGTCGGGGTGGGCTTTGCCCGTGCGTGGTAGACGAGATCGGCGTTGCCGCTGCCCCGGGCGTCGAGGAGTTTGTCGAGCCTGGCCTGCAGGGCGTCCGCCGACTGCTGGAACTGGCCGGCGACGAATCCCCGTAGCTGAGCCGGAATGGGGGCGAGCAGCGCCTTGGTGAGGCGGTCCCGGGCCTGCTGGATGTTGGGCCGGTGCGCCGTGACGGTCATCGCGTCGACCTGGTTGCGCTGTTCGCCGGTCGGGTCGCCGGGGTCGGGGCTGGTACGGAACTCCCAGGATGATTGCCCGCTGGCGTCAGTCGTGGTGCTGTCCTGGGCAGACCCGGCCGGCCCCAGGAGGGGCTCGGTGGACGGGTCGAGCGGACCCCAGGTCAGTGGTATGCCGTTGGGGCGGAAGTCGGGCAGCGCGACGTCGAGGGTCTTGGCACAGTCAGCCAGTACGGCCGGCCAGGTGGGTAGGTCACCTGCGCTGATCGTGGCGGTGAACCTGCCGGGCAGCGGGTCGGGACCGAGGTTGAAGGTGGCGCCCGCGCCGTCGCCGGTGGCGGTCACCTTGATGGCGTACGGCAGCAGGGTCGCGACCTGTTCAGCGATCGTGGCGATGGTGCCGGCGATACTGCGGACAGTGGCGAGCAGCCCGTCGGTGACCAGGCCGATGCCTTTGAAGACGAGTTGCGGGCCGTACGCGACGATCCCGTTCCAGATGATGCCCAGACCGCTCGGGTTGGCGACCTTCAGGTACTCGAAGAGGTTGTTGATTGTCCGGCTGATGAAGCCCGCGGTGTCCGAGCAGAGGCCGCCGGTCTGTTCTTGAACCTTGATCCCCACCTCGGTCAGCGCGCCCGGACCGGTCGCCCCCGCCGCACCGGCCTTGCTGGGGTCGGGAGCCACGGTCGCGGTGCGGCCGGGGTCCGCGTTGTCCGCGAAGTCAGCCGCGTACAGCACCAGCACCACGGTTGGGAAGCGCAGTGTCTCGGGCTTCGAGCAGGTTCTGCCCGGACATCAGCGCGCGCGCTACGGCAGCGCCGGGGGTGTCGACGGCGGCCACGTAGCCGGCCAGCAGCTGCGATGTGGTTGGCACCCCTGGGAGTACCGGCGTTGCGGACACCATGGCGTCGAGTTCGGCGCCGGTGTAGCCGGCTCGCGCCCACGCTCCTACGGCCAGCGCGTGCGTCTGGAAGTCGAGGAGTTGTAGCGGGCTAACCGGGTTCGCCACCGCCATGTCGGGCCTGGTGGTACCCGGATCGGCGAAGGTGGCCACCCCCGAGCGTGCCAGTACGGCAACCAGCGCCGTGGTGGTGTCCTGGGTGTAGGCCACGGTGGACAGCCGATCCGCCAACGCCCAGGTGGCCGCGTCAACAGGGGCCGTGGCGCCAGCGGGTACCACGTGGACAGTCGCGGGATGGTGGGTGGTCGGCGGCGAACCCTTGGTACAACTGGTGAGCGCCGCCACCACGACGACCGGCAGCACGATGAGCGCCGACCACGCGCGTAGGCCGCCGGCTGGTCCGGCCGGGCGGCACCGGGGTGCGGGGCTCGGCAGTGATCGGCGTGCACCAGTGATGGGGCGAGGCATGGGCGTTCCGATCTGGACTCGTCGAACCTATGACCGCACTGGCGCGGGTGAGCGGAGTCATCGGGTGGATGCCCCCGTCCACCGACGATAGGTACCTCTCCGTCGGCGGGTATCCGTCGAAGTACGCGTGGGGTACCTGGAAGTCGGCCAGGATCCGGCGTTGGACAGCCTGCGGCCACGAGTGACTCACGCCTGGAGTGGGTACGGCGGCGACAGTGCGGCGGCCGGACCGGTGGGTACCCGGTCCGGCCGCACTGCGAGACCACGCTGGTGTTCGCCGGGCAGTCAGTTGCCGATCGGCTTCTCGGTGGCCAGTTCCTGGTATGCCTCGTCGAACTGGGCCATCGCGGCAGCGGCCCGGGGCGGCGGCAGCGGCAGGGTGGGTGACTCGGCCACGATGCCGACTCCGTCGACGATGTCCTGGGCGGCCGCGGCGAGCCAGGGCAGGTTCTGCGCTACGGTCACGCCGCGGCCGGCGTCGAAGTAGCCGACCTGGCCGGTGCGTAGGCCGCCGCGGCCGGTCAGTGTCGCCGCGGTGCTGAAAGCGCTGAGTGCGGCATTCCGGTACCGGGTCTGGACCGCGGGGTCGGTGCTGGCCGCCGCATAGCCGAGGTCCTGCAGGCCGGCGAAGAGCGCCTGGTTGACCTGCTTGACGACCGGGTCGGGCTGGTCGACCACCACTTCCCCGATCCACACGTAGCACTTGGCGCAGATGACGATCTGTACGCCGTCGATGTCGACGTACCCGGCCTGCCCGATCCCGGCGCGATCCACCAGTGCGTACGGCTGCGCGACGGGCTTTGCCTGCGCCGCAGTGGGTGTGACGAGCAACAGTCCGACAGCCACCGAGGCGGCGGCCAGGAGTAGTCGGCGGATTCGCCGCATGATGTCTCCTCTGACGTGGGTGGCAGGGGTGTCCCTGCGCGCCGGTCCGCTGCCGGCACATCCGTCAACCTGCGGTAGCCCGGTTGTCGCGGGGTTGCGGCCCGGTTGTCGGAGGCTGCGGCAATACCGGCTGTCGGGACGTGGACAGCAGCTCCCGCACAGGTGGTCCGTTCCGTGACAAACCAGATCACAGGTGACGACTGCCGTCGGGCCACAGATAGACGACCTTGCCTACTCCGGTTACGTTGCGGAAACGGAAGGGGGAGCCGTGCGACCAATCCTGCCGGTACTCGACGGTCCGACACAGCTGGTGGTCGGTGTGCTCGGCCCGGTGCTGGTCACCGGGGCACGAGGGCCCGCGCCGCTCGTCGGCGCCCGGCAGCGCGCGGTCGTCGGCCTACTGGCGCTGCACGCCGAGGCGACGGTACCGACGTGGCGACTGGTCGATGCCCTGTGGGGCGACGATCCGCCGCGGACCGCCACTCGTTCCCTGCACAGTCACGTCGCCCGGGTACGGCAGGCGCTCGACGCGTGCGGACTGCCGAACATGCTGGTCACCACAGAGACCGGATACGCCCTCATGGTGGCCAGGTCGACCGTTGACGCGCTGGTCTTCGAGGAGTACGCCCGCCAAGGCCGGGACGCGCTGGCCGACAGCGACTGCGAGCGCGCGGCGCGGCTGCTCGGTACCGGCCTCGCCCTGTGGCGACAGGAGCCCGCACTGGCCGCCACCCAGACGACCGGCTGGGCCGTCGCAGAGGTCGAGCGGCTCGCCGAGGCCCGGCTCACCGCGATCGAGGACCTGTGGGACGCCCGGCTGCGGCTGGGTCAGCACGCGGCGGCGCCGGTGGAGCTGGAGCGGCTGCTGGTCACCCATCCGGTACGGGAACGGCTGGTCGGTCTGCTCATGCTCGCGCTGTACCGGTGTGGCCGGCACGCCGCGGCACTCGAGGTGTACCGGCGGCTACAGGCCCAGCTGGTGGAGCAGTTCGGCACCGACCCCGATCCGGAGCTGATCCGCCTGCACACCGGGATCCTGCGCCGAGACGCTGAGTTGACTCTCGACCCTGCGCGCAGCCGGGCGGCGACGCGATCCCCAGTGCCGCCGATCGGGGTAATCCGGCCGGGCCTCCGCCGATGCCGCGCCCGGCCCAGCTGCCCGCCCCGGTCGGGCACTTTACCGGCCGCAGCCAGGAGCTGGCCCTCCTCGACGAGGTGGTCGCGGGCGAGCATCGCGACACCCGCGTGGTCGCGATCTCCGGGGCTGCCGGCATCGGCAAGACCGCACTCGCTGTGCACTGGGCTCATCGGGTCGCCGATCGGTTCCCCGACGGCCAGCTCTTCGTCGACCTGCGTGGGCACGAGTCGCAGCGGGCCGCGTCGCCCGAGGACACCTTGTCCTACCTGCTGCGTAGCCTCGGCATCCCGGCCGACCGGATCCCGAGCGACATCGACGAGCGGGGCAGCCTGTACCGTTCCGTGCTGCATGAGCGGCGGGTACTGATCGTCCTGGACAACGGTGGCCCGATCGACCGCATCCTCCCGCTGGTACCGGCCGGTACCGGGAACCTGCTCATGGTTACCAGCCGGCACCCGCTGCACTCGCTCGTCGCTCACCACGCGGTACGCCTGATCCGGTTGGCGGCGCTGACCGGCGGGGAGGCGCAGGCGCTGCTGCGCGGACTGCTCAGCGCCGAACAGGTCGGCGGCGATCCCGACGCCGTCGCCGAGCTGAGCGAGGTATGCGACCGACTGCCACTGGCGCTGCGCATCGCCGCGGCGAAGCTGGCCGGTGCACCGCACCGCACGGCCCGGCAACTGGTGACGGAGCTGAGCGGAGCGGACCGGCTCGACCGGTTCACTGTCGACGGCGACTCGCGCAGCGTACGAGCCGTCTTCGCCAGCGCCTACGGCTCATTGACCGATCCGGCTGCCCGACTGTTCCGGCAGCTCGGGCTGGCCCCGGCCGGTACCGTGCACACGCAGCTCGCGGCCGCCCTGGCCGGTACCTCGACGGCGGCTACCCGGCTGGCCCTCGATGAGCTGCTCGGCGCTCACCTGATCACCGAAGTCGCAGCGGACAGGTACGGCTGCCACGACCTGGTCCGCTTGTTCGCGCAGCAGCGCGCCACGATGGACGACCCGGCGCCGAACCGCGACGAGACCCTGACCCGGGCCCTGGACTGGTACCTGGCCATGGCGTACGCCGCCAACCAGCTGATAGATCCCGGCCGCGACCGGGTCACTCCGGTACTGGAGTATCCACCCGGCGAGCTGCCGTTCCCGGCCGACCGGCCCGCGGCCCTCGCCTTCCTGGACACCGAGCGGGAGAACCTGCCGCTGGTCATCCGGCACGCGGCCGAGCATGGACCGGGTCCGGCCGCGGCTCAGCTGACCTACCTGTTGACCGGCTTCTACGACGTACGCGGCCACTGGACCGAGCGGGTACAGATCTGCCAGTGGGCGGTACAGGCCGCCGGGAACGGCGACGATCCGGGCTTGCACGGCCTCATGCGCAGCGCGCTCGGCGTGGCGTACATCATGACCCGCCAGTACGACCGGGCCTTGGAGCAGCTGCACCTGGCACTCCCGCTGATGCGGGCGGCGCAGGACCGACGCGGCGAGGGCCACGTGTACAACAACATCGCCGCCGCCCACAGTGGACTGCGCCAGTTCGACGCCGCCGTGGAGGCTTTCGGGCAGGCACTGGCGGTACACAGCAGCAACGGAAACCACCTCGGGGTGGCGTTGGCGCTCAACAACACCGGCCACACCTACGTCCGGATGGGCGAGGCCGGGCGGGGCGCCCCCGACCTGCTACGGGCACTGGGGCTCAGCCGCGACATCGGGAACCGCTGGCTGCAGGCGGCTGTGCTGCACAGCCTCGGTGAGGCCTCGCTGGGCCAGGGTGACCCGGACGGCGCCGTCGACTACTTCGCTCGGGCGCACGAGGAGTACCGGCAGCTCGGCGATCGGCGGCACGAAGCAGAGATGATGACCGGGCTGGGGCAGGCCCTGCTCGACCAGGGCCGGCGAAGCGCTGCTCTGGAACAGTTGGGTGCGGCGCTCACCCTGGCCCGTGAAGTTGGCGATCAGCACCTGGAGGCGGTGACCCGCTGCCACCTCGGACGCGCTCAACTCGACGACGGGGACCTGACCGCCGCGCGGTACGACCTGCACACCGCGCTCGCCCTGCGCCAGCTCACCCCCGATCGGTACGAGGAGGCCCAGGTACATCGCCTGCTGGGCGAGGTCGAGCGGCGACGAGGCGATCCCGACCGCGCCGAATGGCACTGGCGTACCGCCATCGACCTGCTGCGCAAGGAGAACGCCACCAGCGAGGCGGACGAGCTCGCGGGCCGCCTGCCGGCTGGCAGGCCGGTGCGGGTATGAGCCGACAGTGCGGCGGTGGCTACTTCGGCGGGGCACCGTCCCGGATGACGACGGGGTTGCGGGAGAGGATCCGGCCGGGTTCGCTGGCCGACGAGACCAGCAGGGTGAAGGTCTCGTCGCCTTCTGCGATGCTGTCGGCGACGATGGCCACCCGAACGTCGACACCTGTCTCACCCGCCGGTATGACAACCAGGAGCTGGTTCAGTGGCGAATAGTCGACGCCCGCCCGGGCCGTACCGTCGGACGTGCTGACCACGAGCCTCGTCGCCGTGTCGACTGGGCCGGACAGCCGCAGCCGAATCGCGCATCCGTGGCCCGGTGGGAACTCGTAGCAGACCGTACCGTCGGGGACGATGGTCGGTACCGGCCGCGCGGGCAGACCCAGGGGCGCCGCCGAATCGGCCCGCGCCCCGGTGGTGGCCAGGACAAACAGTACGGCAGCGGCCACACTCGCGCCCATCAGGACACCAAGCCGCGCGGTCGGACGAGTCATCACACCAGTTCCCTGCCTCGGCACCAGTGCGGCCGGTGGGCCGCCACTGTCATTGAGTCAGAGCGGCGTTGTGGCGCGGTTGTGACGCGACACGATCACGCTAGTCGTCGTGCGTCAGGTGGGGCCACAGGGCTGGTCCAGTCGGCGGTCGGACCGGTACAGAGGCTCACGTCGAGATTGTTGAAGTCGTTGTTCAAAAGGTACGGCGTGTGGAACGTGCCCAGCGGCTGACAATGCGCGAAGTACGGCTTGAGTTGATCCACGGCATCGACCGCGAGCACCGTCGCGTCGGATGCTGAACCGGGCCCCCACATGCCGTACGCGTTGTGCCCCGACAGTACCGGCGGCAGTCCGCGCGGGCCGAGTACGTCGAGCGTGGCCGCCTCGGCGTAGTTGCCGGTGAAGATCGACGTGGGCGGTGTGCCGGACGCGACGAGCCTGGTGTTTTCGTCCGCGATGGCGCGGGCGAGTTCCGGCCAGCCGACCATGTCGGTCAGGTCTGCGCTGGTCGTGTGCGCGTGCAGGTCACGTACCGGCCAGATAGGCAGCACCGACGGTAGCTCGACCGCGGTCGCGACGAGGATGGCGGCGATGACGAGAATTCGCCGTCCCAGTGGTCGCCGGCCCCGGGCGAACCAGCGCTCGGTCGCCACCGATCCGGCCGCGAGTACGGCTGGCAGCAGACCTGAGGTGTAGTACGGCTTTCCGGGTACCCAGGCCAGCACGTACACCGCTACCACGGTGACCGTGACCGCCAGATAGCGCAGCTCCCGGGTACGCCACAGCAGTACGACGCCGGCGATCAGCACCGGGATGGTGAACAGGCCGCCGTAGATGACCTGTGCCGGTAGCCCACCCAGGTAGTCGGAGGCGGCGGTGTTCTCCCGGTGCAGCGAGGCGGCCATCGCGAACTGGGGCCAGCCGTGCGTTGCCTGCCACACCACGTTCGGCGCCCACAGGACCACGGCGATCGCGGCGCCCAGCCACGGCCAGCGGGTACCCAGAATGTCGAACCGGCGGGTGGCCAGCAGGCCGATCGTGAGGGCCAGCAGCAGCAGCGCGATCAGGTTGTTGGTCTGCAGGCCGAGGCCGGCGGCGAGGCCCGCGCCGAGCCACCACCGGGGCCTGTCCCGGGCGATCGCGGTACTCACGCACAGCACGACCAGCGTCCAGGTCAGCAGCGCCGGCGGCGTGGTGTTGCCGATGTGGACGGCGCCCAGCAGTACCGGTGCGCCGGCCAGGCAGAGGGCGGCCAGGATGCGACCGATGCGCCCGGCGCCGAAAATGACGGCCTGTCGAGCGGCCAGCACGATGATCGCGCCGCCCTCCAGGGCCGGAAGCGTGCGTACGGCGGTCGGATTCGTACCGCCGATCATCGTGGCCAGCCGGGTCAGGAGCGGGGCGAGCGGCGGCTGGTCGACGTAGCCGAAGGCGAGGTGGCGGCCGGCCTGGATGAAGTAGAGCTCGTCCTGCTGGAAGCCGTAGCCGGCGCTGAACGCCAGTTCGATGGCGACAAACGCGGCGGCGATGACCCAGACCAGAACAGGGAGGCGGTCATCGGCGGGGCGCCGGTCATCGGTAGTGAGCTCGGCCATATGTCCTCACACTCGGGGCAGGGTGCGTCACGAACATCGCTGAAGGTACGTACGGCGGCCGACCATGGCAACCATGATCATCGTACCGGTGTGGGCGCTGTCACCTCGCTGTCGGTGTGGACGGCGTCCCATTGGCTTCGCGCGTCGGCGATGGCGTCCTTGTGGTCGCGGGACCAGTCGGCGAGGCCGGAAACCATGCCGGCCAGGCTGGCCCCCATCGCGGTTAGCCGGTACTCCACCTGGGGCGGGATGGTTGGGTAGGCGATCCGCTCCACCAGACCGTCGCGGCAGAGCCGTTTGGTGGTGACGGTGAGCATGCGCTGCGGCCGGGGTGTCCGTCGTCGCCAAGGAGGACCTCGCGGATGTGGCCGTACGGGTGGCGGCCGAGACGCAGCGCGATCTCGCGGCGGTTGGCCGCAGCCGGCACGCGGGCCGGACGTACGAGCTCGAGGGGGTCACCTCGATCGGGGGCGACGACATCGCCGAGGTGTTGACTGGTGTCCTCGGACGGACCATCACCTACCGAAGCCGCTCGCTGTTCGACACCCGGGCGGCGCTGCACGGCACCGTCCTCGAGCCCTACCAGCTCGGCCACGCGATGTCGTTGTTCGCCAACGCCGTCGCCGGCGTCCTGGAGGCCAGCGACACCGAGCTGACCACGTTGCTACCCACCGCGCCGCGATCGGTACACGACCACATCGTCCGTACGGTGCGTGCCGGCGGGTACCAGTCCCAGTCGGTAACCTCCCGGCCGGCCGCGCCGGGGCTGAGTAGCTAGCCCCCGACCGTTATCCGGAACCGGTCCTCGCCATTTGCCTGTTCCTCGAAGACACCGCCGTTGGCGAGGATGACCCGACGGGACCCCTCATTGTCACTGCCACAGGTCAGCAGTACCCGGTCGAGTCCCAGCCGGCGGCATTCGGTCAGCCCGTCCGCGAGCATGCGGGTCGCGTGGCCCTGCCGGCGCCAGGGCGTGGCGACGCTGTAGCCGATGTGCCCACCCGACTGGAGAAGGGCCGCGGTCAGCTCGTGCCGGATGACGAGTTCACCGATGTAGTGCGGGCCGGAGGTGTACCACAGGACGGTGGTTGGTACGCCCCACATCGTTGGGACACCCTGCCGCCGGGCGACGAAGCCGTCGAAATCCTTGGCGGCCTCGTCGAGGATCGCGGCGGATTCGTCGTCGTCTCCGACGTCTGCACGCTCGCCCGCCAACCACGAGTCGCGAACCGCGGTTGTCGGCTGCCCAAGCCGGGGCGGCTCGGCAAGTCTCATCGACTCAGGCCTGACGATCTTTCCCATCTCGTACTCCCCCGCACAGAGCTGTCAGACAACAGTGTTGTCAGATACCAGTGATGCAGACTCCGCGGCGTCGAGAAAACGGGCGCCCGCCGCCCCTTCGGTCGTCGTCTAGCCGGTGAAGGACCAAGGTCCGAATCGACCCCAGGCTATGTAGGCAGCGAGTACGAGATAGGCCAGGTTCAGCACGATGATCTTGGCCTCGCCGTTGCGGAGATGGGTAATCACCGCGCCGATCATCAGCAGGATCCAGCAGCTGGCGGTAACCGGCACCATGACCGGTGCGATGTCCAGGACGGCGGGCAGGATCAGCCCAACCGCGGCCAGTAGTTCGAGGACCCCGAGGGTTTTGACGAAGCCGACGCTGGCGTGTTCGGTCCATCCCCCGCCGGGTGCTTCGGCTAGTTTTTCCTTGGGTACGAACGTTTTGCTGACGCCGCCGACGAGTGCGACCACGGCCAGCAGTACGGCAGCGATCCACAGAGCGATGTTCACGGGCTTCTCCCTTGCGGGTCTCGATGACTCCGGTGCGAAGGTGGAGAGGGTCGAGCAGGAGATGCTGGTGGCTTCGGTCCTGTGACAGCTGCGCTGGGTGATGCCCGTCACAGGCACCTGATGTCACAGGATGTGGTGGGGCGGCGTCTGGTGAGCGACGCAGTCGAGATCGAGCAGGCAGGAGCCGCTTATGGCCAGCACCTACCGGATGCCGGGGACGCGGTCATGAGCAGCCCAGACCCCGCCACCGAAGTCTTTGTCACCCACCGAAACCTGCTCTTCACCGTCGCCTACGAGATGCTCGGCTCGGCCGCCGACGCCGAGGACGTCCTCCAGGAGACCTGGCTGCGGTGGGTGGGCGTCGACCTGGAGACGGTGCGCGACCAGCGCGCGTACCTGGTCCGGATCACCACCCGCCAGGCGCTCAGCCGGCTGCGTACGCTGGGCCGCCGCAAGGAGTCCTACGTCGGATCCTGGCTACCGGAGCCGCTGCTGACCACGCCCGACATCGCCGAGGATGTCGAGCTGGCGGAGAGCGTCTCGATGGCGATGCTGCTGGTACTGGAGACGCTCAACCCGACCGAGCGGGCGGTGTTCGTACTCCGCGAAGTGTTCGATCTTCCCTACGACGAGATCGCCGAGGCCGTCGAGAAGACTCCGGACGCGGTCCGCCAGATCGCCCACCGGGCCCGAGCCCACGTCGCCGCGCGCCGGCCACGCGAAATGGTTTCACCCGCCCAGACCCGAAGTGCGCTCGAGGCGTTCCAGCGGGCCGTCGAGACCGGCGATGTACAGGGGCTGCTCGACATCCTCGCACCCGACGTCGTACTCCTCGGCGACGGCGGCGGTGTCAAACAAGCCGTACTGCGGCCCGTCACCGGAGCCGGCAAGGTGGCTCGCATCTTGGCCGCCAGCCGGGACAGGATCGCTGCGATGTCACTACAGCCGGCCCAGATCAACGGCTACCCGGCACTGGTACTCCGAGTGGACGGCGAGGTCGACACGGTCATCACGCTCCGCATCGACGACGGCCTCATCACCGGGCTCTACGCCGTGCGTAACCCCGCGAAGCTGTCGCACATGCAGCGGGAGACCACCCTGCGCCGCTGACTCCTCGCCAGGCGGCGCAGATCACCGAGGCTACCCACTGCGTGGCACCGCGCGGACAAGCCGGCGTCAGTGTCGCTGGCCGAGACCCGCGTCCCGGGCGCGGACGATCGCCTGCGCGCGGTCGGCTACGGCGAGTTTGGTGAAGATGTTGGAGACGTGGTTGCGTACCGTCTTGTCGCTGATCCGCAGCCGGTTGGCGATCGTGGCGTTGGACTGGCCCTGGGCCACGAGATCGAGGATCTCGTTCTCCCGGTCGGTCAGTTGCGGGAACGCCACGGCGACGCCGCTCGGCCGGGGACGGGCGAAGAACTCGATGACCCGCTGCGCGACGGCCGGGCCGAACAGCGCGCCGCCCGAGCCGACCAGGTGCACGGCGCGTACCACCTCCGCCTGGTTGGTGCCTTTCAGCAGGTACCCGCGGGCGCCGGCGCGCATCGCGGCGAATACCGAGTCGTCATCGTCGAACATGGTGAACACGAGCACGGCGATGTGCGGGCTGTCCTGGGTGATCTGTTTGGTGGCGGCGACGCCGTCGAGTTCGGGCATGTGCAGGTCCATCAGCACGACATCCGGCTGCAGGGCGCCCGCGAGCTGAACCGCCTCCAGCCCGGTCTGCGCCTCACCGACCACCTCGATGCCCGGCTCGACGCCGAGCAGTGCCTGCAGGCCACTGCGGAAGACCGGGTGGTCGTCGGCTACGACGACGCGTAGTGGCTCGGTCACGACGGCTCCGGCATAGGTAGGTGGGTGGCGATGCGGGTACCGGCCGCGTCGGACGCGAGGTGGATGTGGCCGCCGAGTTCGGCCGCGCGTTCGCGCATCGCGGTCAGCCCGACCCCGGCGGGGGTACCGGCCGGGATGCCCCGCCCGTCGTCGCTGATGTCGAGGTGCAGTGCGCCGTCGCAGCGCAGAGTCACCTCGCACCGGGTGGCGTGCGCGTGGCGGGCCACGTTCGTCATGGCTTCGGTGGCGATCCGGTAGGCGGCCACCTCGACCGCGGCGGGTAGCTCACCGAGGCCGGCGTCGGGTGCGCTGACCGTGATGGCGAGCCGGCTGCCGCCCTCGAGCGTGGCGGCGTACTGCTGCAGCGCCCGGGTCAGGCCGTACTCGTCCAGGGCCGGTGGGCGCAGCCCGTACACCAGCCGTCGGATGTCGCGGATCGCGTCTTCGACCTGGGTTTCGATGGTGGCGAGCATACCGGCGGCCTTGCCTTGGTCACGCGGAATCGTGGCCTGCGTGGCGTGCAGGCCGAGGGTGACACCGGCCAGCGCCGGCCCGAGACCGTCGTGCAGGTCGCGGCGCAGCCGGCGGCGCTCCTCCTCGCGGGCGGTGACCAGGGCCAGCCGGGCCTGCTGCAGCGCCGTGGTGACCCGGGAGGCGTGCGTGGCCACGCCGGCCTGCCGGGCCAGATCCGTCAGCAGCCGCAGGTCGGCGGCGCTGAACTTCTCGCCCGGGCCGCGCCGGCTCACCACGAGATGCCCGATCGTCTCGTCCTGGTAGATCATCGGGAACCGGTCGGGATCGTTGACCGCTACCCCGTGCTCGGCCGCGACCACCGCGCCATCGGCCAGTACGAACTCGATTCCGGCGTACGGCACGCGCAGCGCATCGGCGACCGAGGCGACCACCATGCCCGGTACGGCTGCCGGCTCGGGCGCGTGCTCGAGGGTGCGGCCGAGCCGGGTCAGCGCGTCGTACGGGCGGGCCCGGTCGCCGAAGAAGAGCCGGTCGACACCGCGCTGGATGCGCAGTCGCAGTGGCTGGAACACCGCTGCCGCAACGATTGTGGCCGCGACCTGTACGCCCAGCCCGTGCCCGGCGCCGACCACCATCTCGGAGCCGACCACGATCGCCAGGTACACCGCCGCGGTCATCGCGCTCAGCGTCAGGTAGACCAGTACCCGGTTGAGTACCAGGTCCAGGTCGTAGAGGCGGTAGCGGAGTACGGCGACCCCGATGGTGACCGGGATGAGGGTCAGCAGCAGGGCGATGAAGGCGCCGGCAACGGTCGGGTACCGGTCGTGCAGCGCCATCGGTACCAGCACCGGCGCTGTCCCGGCGATGAACCACTTGATCTGCTGGCGTTCGTCGCCCCGGGAGCGCCGCCAGCGCACCACCAGCCCGGCGACGCCGGCGACGACCGCGACCACGAGGCAGAGCAGCGCGACCGCCTGCAGCGCGCCGAAGAAGTCCTGTGCCGCAGGAATCGCGGTCGGGTTCTGTACGCCGGGCAGGCCCTGGATCTGCTGGGGGATGAAGGCGTTGGAGACCGTACCCGTCACCACGAACGCCCAGCCGGCCCAGAGCACCGGCCGCCAGCGGCGGGACACCGGCGTACCGGTCGGGAACAGCTGCGGGAGTATGGCGACGAGCAGCCCAAGGCCGAGCAGTGGCAGGACGTTGACGACCGCCTCGACAGCGGTGGCAGCGGGCAGCGAACCGGGCGCGACGATGACGTCGTGGT
Organism: uncultured Actinomycetota bacterium; assembly: GCA_963850915.1. Lineage (GTDB taxonomy): Bacteria > Actinomycetota > Actinomycetes > Mycobacteriales > Micromonosporaceae > CAVTWH01. The sequence goes on along the minus strand of CAWKND010000006.1, from coordinate 82,016 downwards.
AGGCGTACGCCAGGCCCGCGTTGAGTACCGCCAACGGCAGCGAACCCACACACAGCAGCCAGCCGATCCGGTTGCCTGGCCGGTACCGCAGGATGACCGCGCCGACGACCGCGAACGCGACCCCCACCGCCCCGGGTAGTACCTGGCGGATCCGATCGTCGACCGCGCCGAGGACCAGCGCCGCGCCGAAGAGCGCGATCGTCACCGCGACGGTGGCGGGACCGCCCGCGCTACGCAGCCGATCCCGCCAGAACGCCGTTTGCTGCTTCACCGTCCCGCCCTCCGTTGTCGCCGAGCCCAGGCGAGCACTGTATTTCAGCACGGGCCGGCTCCGGCCGACCCGGCATCAGCTCAGGCCAGCACGGTATTTCCGAGAACGAGCAGGGCGGTCGAGGCGACCATGGCGATCACCCCGAGGACGGCGGCGGTCGTACCCAGCCCGCTGGCCCGGCCGGCCCGGGCGGCTGTGCGGCGGGCCTGCAGGCCGAGCAGGGCGCCCGCGCCGGCGACGATGACACCGAACCCGCTCCAGAAGATGACCGGGATGGTGACCAGCCCGACCAGGCTCAGCGCCAGGCCGAAGCCGGCCGCGCGGGAGACCGTACGGCCGGCCCACGGGACGAGCAGGCCGAAGATCAGACCAGCCAGTACCACGCCGATGCCGATCACGACCGGCACACCGTGCTCCTGGGACGACTGCGGGTGCGGATCGCCGTAGGCACCGTAGAACGAGCTGAGGGCGGCGACCACGACGGTACCGATCGCCGCCGGCAGGATCCGGACGCCTGCCTGCGCCGGTGCTGTCGCGACGTCGAGGTTGGTGGTGGACATCGGGTACTCCTTCGTGAGGAAGTGCTTGTCCACCAGAGAGTTCGCGCTGCCCTGTCCCGCCGTCATGAGTCCGGTGTCCCGGGCGGCCGGGATTCGGCTGCGCCGCGCGAATTCCCGCCCGGCCGGGACCGGCACACCATGACGCCGGGACATCCACGCGCGAGGCTCGCCGCGATGGTACCGACTTCGAAGGAGTGATCCGGATGTCCACGAACGTACTTCGGCTCGGCCGGCTCGGCGCCGCGGCCGCACTGGTCTTCACCGTATGCACCATCGCCGGCAACGAGCTGGCCGACAGTGGCCAGGCGGCCGGCGACAGCCCGGCCACCGCGCTGGCCAACATCCAGCGGGTACCCGGGCTGGCCAACCAGCTCGGGATAGCGCTGGAGCTGCTCGGGTTCATCGCGCTGATGTTCTTCGCCGGGTACCTCTACCGGGTACTGCGCAGTGCCGAGCGGGAGAACGGGGGCTGGCTCGCGGCGACGGTACTGGTGGCCGCCGCCACCGACCTCGGGGTCAAACTCGGCTCCGGTGCGGCGCTCGCCGCGGCGTACGCCCACAAGGCCGAGTTGACGCCAGAAATCGCCCGCGCCCTGGTCGACCTCAACAACGGTGCCTTCGTGATCACCGGCCTCACCATGGCGGCCTTCGTCCTCGCCGCCTCCCTCAGCGCGCTGGGCAGCCGGGCGTTGCCGCGGGCCTTGGCCTGGATCGGCATTGTGCTGGGCGGATTGGGGCTGGTGACACCGATTCTGGGCGTCACCGACCCGACCAACTACAACCCGCTGCCGTACCTGGTGTCGCTGCTGTGGATCGCGGCGGTCGGGCTGAGCCGGATCGTCCGGGAGACCCGCGCGGTGCGCGCGGCGGCCGGTACCCCGACGGCCCGGGTGGAGGTACCGGTCGGCCAGCCGTGACCGCACAGCCCGATTGACAGATTATGCAGATCGGTCTACTTTCGCGATGGGTCACCCGTTCGCGTGCGCAGTAAAAAATATGTTGATCGATCTACCTGTAAGCGCGGGCTTCCGACGCAAGAACGACCGACAGCGAGGAACGATCATGCTGATCCACCATCTCAACTGCGGTACCTCGCAACCCTTGGGCGGCCGGCTGATGGGCGGCTCCGGTCACCCACTGCGCAAGGTACGCACCGTCTCGCACTGTCTACTGATCGAGACCGACCGGGACCTCGTACTCGTCGACTCCGGTTTCGGCATGGGCGACATCGAAGATCCGGTGCGGCGTCTCGGCCGCCAGTTCCTCCGGCTGGCCCGGCCGGTTCTCGATCCGAACGAGACGGCGCTGCGTCAGCTGGCTCGTCTCGGGTACGCGCCCCGCGACCTCACGCACATCATCCTGACCCACCTCGACCCGGATCACGCCGGTGGAATCTCCGACTTCCCGCACGCGAAGATCCACGTCCACAACGACGAATACGTGGCCGCCACCGCCGCTCCCGGACGGCTGGAACGCTCCCGCGCACGGGTGAACCAGGCTCAGTGGGCACACCACCCGGACTGGGCCACCTACAGCTCAACCAGTGGCGAACGCTGGTTCGGCTTCGAGGCGGTACGGCAACTGCACGGCCTGCCGCCCGACATTCTGCTCATCCCGTTACGCGGCCACACGGGCGGCCACACCGGCGTCGCGGTACGGGTGGACGCCGCGACCGGGGCTGCCGAGAAGTGGGTACTGCACGCCGGCGACGCCTACTTCGTGCACAGCGAACTTCACCCTGACAACCCACGGGCACCGCTGGGCGTCCGCCTCTTCGAGCAGCGACAGCGGGTGGACGCGGCCGCCGGCCTCGACAACCAGGCACGCCTCCGAGCGCTCCTGAACGTGCACGGAGATCAGATCGAGGTGATGTCCGCGCACGATCCCGCGGAGTTCGACCGCCACGTACCCACCACTGTCTCAACCGCCAGCTAGCAGTAGGGCAAGGGAGCGCTTGACCCGGGTGAGCGGCTGGCGGCTGCGGTGGGTACGGGCCAGCAGCAGCGCACCCTCGATGAGCGCGAGAAGTGTCGTGGCCAACTCGGCGGGCTGGGCGTACCCGTCAGCCGCGAGTCGGTCCCGGAGTACCTGCTCCCACGACTTGTAGGCAGCGGAGCACAGCTGCTGGATCGCGTCATTGGTGGACGCCACGTCGAGCGCGACCGTGGCGACCGGACAGCCCTTCTGCCAGTCGGACTCGACCAGACGGTCGCCGAGCATGGTGAGCAGCCGGTTGACGAGCTGGCGGGTATCGGCGGCCGGAGTCGATGCCATCAGTGCGGCCACGTCCCGGCCGGAGCGGGTCACCGCCTCGCCGACAAGTTCGTCCTTGCCGCCCGGGAAGTGGAAGTACAGCGAGCCACGTGGCGCACCGCTGGCCGCGATCACCTGATTGAGTCCGGCCGAGAAGTAACCACCCGATTCAACGAGGTCACGCGCCGCGTCCACCAGTCGCGTCTTGGTCTCGTCGCCCTTCTGTCCCATCTCCGAAGAGTAGGCCGGTCTTCATATTCTCACCAAGCCGTGTGCCGCACGGTCGCCACGCAGCGGACCGCCGTCGTTGTCGGGCGGCAACACCGCCGTTTGACGTTCGCCTATATTCGGATGATGCGGCGGCTTGCTCCGGTGTTCGGGCTCTTTGTGTTGGCACCGTTCGTTGGCGAGTTTCTGCTGGGCAATATCCCGGTCACCGGCATCGTCTTCGCGGTGATCCTCGCCCCGCTCTACGGCGGCGGCGCGTTGCTGGTCCGCGAGATCGGCCGGCGTACCGGCGGCTGGCCCTCGATGCTGCTGCTCGGTGCCGCGTACGCACTGATCGAGGAGGGCCTGGCCGACCAACTCCTGTTCAACCACGACTACGCCGGCCACGACTACCTGACCGGCCCGTCCTACATCCCGGCAATCGGTACCAGCGTCGAGGCGACCCAGACAATCCTCGCCCTGCACACGGTATGGAGCGTGGCCGTACCGATCGCGCTGGCCGAAACGTTCGCCGGTACCCGCGCCACCACCCCATGGCTGCACCGCACCGGCCTCGCCGTCACCGCGTGCGTGTACGCCCTCGGTGTCGCTGTGGTGTCCGGCGGCAGCTACACCGACAGCCACTTCCTCGCCACTCCCGGCCAGCTCGCCGGGGTCGCCGCAGCCGTCGTCGCACTGATCGTCGTCGCGTTGCGGGTGCGCCCCCGGCCACAGCTTCCCGGTAGCGCCCCACCCCCGTGGATCGCCGGGCTGCTCGCCTGCACGGTCACCGGCGCGTACTGGGGACCGAGCGTACTGATCGGCGCCCAGTCCTACGAGTGGATCGGCGTCGGGGTGTGGACGGTCGCCTTCGGTACCGGAATCGTGCTGGTGGCCCGCTGGTCGCGGCGCGCCGGCTGGGACCAGCGACACCGGTTCGCGCTGGCCGCCGGCGCCACCCTCACCTACGTGTGGACGGCGTTCCCGGTGCCACCCGAACTCGGTGCCCCAGCCGCCCTGGACATCGGCAGCAACATACTCTTCGGCGCGCTCGGCATCGCCATCCTGGTCCTCGCCGGCCGCCGGCTACCCGCCGAACCTGTGGTGCCACCGCTCCGCGCCGCCGGCGGTCCGCTCCCGGACTCGACGCCATGAGCTTGCGCTTGTAACTCTATCTACATAGAGTTCTGCTCGCGGTGTTCGCGGCTCAACTCCCGGCAAAGCCGAACGGGTGGGCGCGGCCGGGTTTGGGCGGAGGTTTGCGGTGGGCGCGGTCGTCGAGATCGAGAATCTGCGGAAGGCCTACCGGGGTACCGGTGGCGTGCGCCGGACCGCGCTCGACGGGTTCGACATGGTGGTACAGGCGGGCGAAGTGCACGGATTCCTGGGCCCCAACGGCTCCGGCAAGACGACCACGCTGCGCGCACTGGTCGGGCTGGTGCACGCCGACGCCGGTACGCTGCGGATCTTCGGTCAGCCGGTACCCGCCGCACTGCCGCACGTCGTCGCCCGGGTCGGTGCGATCGTCGAAGGACCGCAGTTCTTCCCGCACTTCACCGCGCGCCGCACTCTCGACCTCCTGGCCACCATCGGCCGGCTACCGACCCGCCGGGTCGATGAGGTGCTTGACATCGTCGGGCTCCGCGAGCGCGCCGACGACCGGATCGGCGGCTACTCCCTCGGTATGAAACAGCGGCTCGCGGTCGGTACCGCGTTGTTGAAATCGCCTGACCTGCTCATCCTGGACGAGCCGGCCAACGGGCTGGATCCGGCCGGCATCCGGGAGATGCGCGCACTGGTGAGCAACCTGGTCGCGGCCGGCGCCACAGTGCTGCTGTCCAGTCACATTCTCGGCGAAGTACAGCTGATCTGTGACCAGGTCACCATCATCGCCCGCGGCACCCGGGTCGCCAGTGGCCCGGTCGCCGAGGTGTTGTCCAGCAAGAACAAGGGCGAATACCGGGTTGGCGTTCGCGACCCGGATCGGGCCGCGAAAGTCCTTGCCGCCGCGGGCGCGACGGTACGCCCGGCCGGCGCGGCGCTGATCGTCAGTGGCGTCAGCGATCCCGAGTGGATCAGCAGTACGTTGGGGCGCGATGAGCTGTGGGCCACCGAGATAGTCGCCCTCAGCGCTGACCTGGAGACGGTGTTCCTCGAGCTGACAGACGGAGCGGCGGCGTGATCCGCCTGGCAGACGCGGCCGCCCTGCTACAGGCGGAGTGGCGCCGGCTGTTCGCCCGCCGGCTCACCAGGGTGATGATGGCGCTGACCGTCTTCGTACTCGCCCTGGCCGGATTCGGGGTCGGGTCGCACTCACACCCACACACCGCGGCCACCCTCGCCCACGCCCAGGAATTCATCGCCGGGCAGCGCGCACAGAACCTGGAACTGTGTCTCGCCACAGCGCGCGCCGCAACGGCCGGCCCGGCCGGGCAGCCACCGCCCACCGAAGCTGAATGCCAACAGCAGGCGGAGCAGTTCCAGCCGTCTGCGGACGAGTTCCAGGGGTACCAGTTCACCTTCCGGCGGGACATGAGCACCCTGCTGGTACTCCTCGGCGGCCTGCTCGGGCTGTTCGGATTCGTGGTCGGCGCCTCGTTCGTCGGTGCCGAATGGAGCAGCGGCGGCATGATGACCGTACTCGTTTGGCGGCCCCGACGGATGGAGGTACTCGCCGGAAAGCTCGCCGGCCTGCTGCTCGGAGTGGCCGCCTTCGCCGTGGCGACCAGTGCCGTCTGGACCGCGGCGCTGTGGGCAGTGGCCCGTACCCGGGGCGATGCGGCCCACCTCACCCCCGGCCTGTTGGCCTCGCTCGCACTGCTGGATACCCGGGTACTCGCGCTCACCCTGGCCTGCGCCGCCGCGGGATTCGCCCTCGCCTCCTACGGCCGGCACACCGCAGCGGCGCTGGGTACCGCGATCGGTTACCTCGTCACGGTCGAGATCGTCGCGCGTATCGCCCTGTCCGCAGCCCACGTCGCCCGCCCGCAGCGCTACTTCGTCAGCAGCTACATGCTTTCCTGGCTCAACAACTCCACCAGCTACACCGACGCGGGAAGCTGCCAGACACCGACATCCGGCGCCGGCTGCCAGCCGACCACGTGGTCGATCGGTGCCGGTCTCAGCGCGACACTGCTCGCCGCGATCCTGGTCGCCACTCTCGTCGCGGCTGCCGCGGCGCTACGCCACCGCGACGTGACCTGACCGCGCATCCGGCCCCAGCAGGCTCACCAGCCCGAGTCCGCCAGCCAGCAGACCGCCCAGCAACAGCAGCGCCAGGTACGGATCCACTAGCTCGCTCCTGCTCTGGGCGAGGTCGTCGGCCGGAGTCAGGGCCACCGGGGCAAGGTCCGGGATCAGCGTGGCCGAGCCGTACCGGGACAGGCCGTACACCGCCACAATGACTACCAGCACGGTGACAGCGGCCGCACACAGCGCGGCGAGGAGACGGCGGCGGCCCGTGTTCACACCCGCGGCGAGAATCGCGGCACCGGCCGTCAACGCCGCCGCGAGACCGGCGGATGCCGGTACCGGCGGGGCGGCGAGCACGGCCGTAGTCCACAGGATTCCGGCCGCGCCACCCGCAGTGGCGGCCGTGGTGAGCACCCGCCCGTCGGCCAACCGGCGGGCGGTGACCGCGAGCAGGCCGAGCAGATAGCCGGTCAGCACCGTGGTGAAGATGGGAACGCCGTTGCGTACCTGCTCCCCCGGGTTGTCGTGCGACCGCATGGACGCCAGGGCTGCGAGTGTCACAGCGGCAACCAGCAGGTACCCGCCGGAGCGCACGATCCGGGCCGGCCAGCCGTGGTGTACCGGGCCGAGCAGTCCCGGGCGGCGCCCCAGCCACGCCACCGCCACCAGTACCAGCACAGTGCCGATCAGGCCGCAGCGCAGTGGCGCGTAGGCGACGGGGCTGGTCCAGGCGAGAACCGCGACGACGGCCCCGACGGTCAGCAGCGGATGCAGCGCACCGCGCAGTACCGCCGGCTGGCTGACCACCGCCCGCGCGCAGCCCAGTGCGAAACGCGCCCGCTCGCCCCGGCCGCCGATCCCGGCCAGTTCGGCCCGCATCGCCGTACCCCACTCGCGCCGGCCGGCCGGCAGCAGCGCAACTGCGGCGGCCAGTACCCGGTCCGGAGCGTCGCGACTCACCACGCACCTCGCGGCACTCCGGTACGACGACGGGCGTCCCGGGCAGCCGGCTCCGGCACCGCCGGTACCTCGGCGGCCAGCCGGGCACCTTCGCCGGTGAGCCGGTAGAGGTGTCGGGGCGGGCGCCCCTGCGGCTGTTCGGCCTCCCAGGTCGCCTCCAGCAGGCCGCGGTCGCAGAGCCGGATCAGGATGGGGTACAGCGATCCGGCTTTCAGCCCGATCTCCTGCCCCAGTTCGTAGCCGTACCGCCAGACGGACGGCTGGCCAGCTAGCGCACGCAGTACCGCCGCGGTCTGCGGCGAGGGTCGGCGGGTACGGGTCACCGCACAACTCTACCTACATAGCGAACACCTCCTGCGACGGCGGGCCGCGCAGGTGCCACTGTGCTGAGTTCGTGGTGGAGCGCCAACTCGAAGATCGGCAGTCTGATGCCAAACGGCTCCGGGCCGGCCACCATCGGTGTCACGATCGTGCGATGGCTGTCGAGGACACCGAAAGTCGGCCCGCGGTAGGCCGGGACGACGGGACACCGATCCCCGGCCCGACCGGGCAACCCATGATCATCAAAGTCGCTGGTACGGACACGGCGGACCGATACTCGCTCATCGAATACCAGCACGCGGCCGGCGCCCCTGGGCCGCCAGCCCATGTGCACCACGAGCACGAGGAGGCATTCCTGGTACTCGACGGGGAACTCACGCTACAGATCGACAATCACGTCACCCGGGTAACCGCGGGCGGCTGCGTGCTGGTCCCGCGCGGCTCGGTACATCGGCCGGCGAATACGTCCGCCGCCCCGACCCGCTTCGTGTTCGTCAGCTCACCCGCGATGGACGGGTTCTTCGTTGAGATGGCCCAGCTGATGAAGCGCACCTCGGGAAAGCCCGCATCCAGCGAGCTGGCCGCGATCGGCGCACGGTGGGATACGCAGTACGTCGACCTTCCACCGGTCGGTGTCGACATGTTCGAAGGCGACCGCTGAACACTGCGGGCGCCCGGAGCGGGGAGCAGGAATGAACGACACGGTTATCGTCGTGGGAGCCGGCCCGGTCGGCCTGACCATGGCCGGAGAGCTGGCCCGCCGTGACGTACCGGTGCGCATCATTGACACGCTGGCCGCACCCACCACCCAGTCGCGAGCCATCATCGTGCATGCGCGCAGCCTGGAAATGTTACGGCGCAAAGGAGTCGTCGAGCAGATAGCGGCCGCCGGCGTCATCGTCACGGCCATGGAGATGCACACCGACGAGCGCCTGGTCGCCCGGATGGAGCTCGGAATCGTGGACAGTCCCTACCCGTACTCCGTCGTTATAGCCCAGACGGAGACGGAGCGCATTCTCACCGAAGACCTTGCCGCGCACGGGATTTCGGTAGAACGGCAGGTGACACTCGTCGGGATGGAGCAGGACAGCATCGGGGTACGCGCGACAGTCCGGCACGCAGGCGGCGACGAGGACGTCATCCCCGCCGGCTGGCTGGTCGGCGCCGACGGCGCGCACAGCGACGTACGCCGGCTCGTCGGCACCGCACTGGCGGGAAGCTTCGTCGGCGAATCGTTCCTCATGGGCGACGTCCACGCCGACCACGACTTCGACCCGGCAGCCATGTACACGTTCTTCTCGGCGCACGACGGACCCCTGCTGGTATTTCCCATGAAGGGCAACCGGATGCGGCTCATCGCGCAGATCGCCGGTCACACCGACCGCGCACCGACGCGGGAGTGGCTGCAGCAGATCGCCGACGAACGGGCCACCGGACACATCCACATCCGCGAACCGCTGTGGCTCACCACGTTCGACATCCACCACGCGCAGATTCCGCAGTACCGGTTCGGCCGGGTATTCCTTGCCGGCGACGCCGCGCACATCCACAGCCCCGCTGGCGGGCAGGGCATGAACACCGGCATGCAGGACGCCTTCAACCTCGGCTGGAAGTTGGCCCTGGCCAGTCAGGACCGCGCCAGCGAGGCGCTACTGGACAGCTACCACGCCGAACGGCACCCGGTTGCGGCACACGTCATCCAACTCACCACCGACCTGACCCGGGCGGGTACCCTCAGCAACCCGATCGCCCAGCGGCTGCGTAACGAAGCGATGCACGCCGCCACGGCGATCGCGCCGGTACGCCTGGCATTCGCCGACGAGACCGAGGAGATCACCCTGTCATACCGGCACAGCCCAGTGGTGGTCAGCTCCCGCCGGCACGGCCGGGTCGCAGCCGGTGACCACCTGCCGCACGCCCACCCGGCACTGGACACCGCCCTGGCCGGCGACGCAGGGCACACGCTCGTCACAGTGGCACTCGACCGACAGGTACCCGCGGCAGCGACCGACATACCGCAGTACCTGGTGGCCGACCGGGCCGATCCCCAACCCGGAACCGATCCCAGCTACGGGGCCGATCCCAGCTACAGCTACGCGGCCATCTTCGCCGATCCCGACCGGAAGGTGGCGCACCGGTACGGTCTGGACCAGGGCGGCCGGGTTCTGGTCCGCCCGGACGGATACGTGGCCGCCCTGACACCGCTGGACGACGACGCCCCGATCGGCAGGTACCAGGCACTCATCGCCCCGGCCACCGCCACCTGACCGCGCACCACCCAGATGCCATGTGCCAGGCCGCGAAGGTACGCGGGGGGCCGGCTCCGGCCGGTCCCCCGCAGGCTGCGCTCAGGAACGGGTGGAGCAGATCGGCGGTACCCTCGCCGTCGCGGCCGGCCCGACCGGCTCGACCGTCACCGCGGACATCCCGCTCGAGGTCCCCTCCGATTGATCGCACGCCGGCAAGACAGCGCCATGAACGTGCGTCGGATCAGCTGGCGGGCGCGCTCCAGGTTCTGGTCATCGTGACAATGCGAGTGGTCACCGCGTCCGGATCGACGAGTTGGTGGAGGTGGCCGCCGGAGATCTGGTCGACGCCCCAGCCACGCCCGCGCGACTCCTGCGCCATGCGGTCGTACGGCGGCCCGAACAGCAGGTACCCGCACGGCCGGTCGTCCCAGCCGGCAGGTACGGGAATCTGCTGCTCGTAGTAGCTCAACGGCAGCCGGGGCTGCTGCGCCGAGACCGCTGATCGGGTCTGCGGATCGGGAAACAGCCGCGCGACGTCGTCCTCGTCCCACCAGGTCGTCCACGGCGGCAACCGCCCTCCGGTCGCCATGGTGCGCAGGAAGCTCAGCCGCTCAGGTGTCGCGGCCGGCGTCGACCCGGCCGGCGAGGGCAGGCTCGCGTCGACGAACAGGCACCCGGCGACGGGACGCCGGGCCGCTTGCACGATCACCGGAGCGAGCAGACCGGAGTTGCTGTGCACGACCAGGATGATCGGCTGTCCCTCCGGTAGGTGGCGGACCGCGTCGTTGACTGTGGCGGCGATGCGCGGCCAGAACGGTGGGTCGTCCACATCGGACACGTCGACCAGCGACGGCACCACCGTCACCGCGCCCAGGGCAGCCAGCCGCTCCGCCACCGGAGCCCACGTCAGGGGCCCCAGCAACAGGCTGTGTACGAACACGAACGCGGGATCCACCCGTCCACGATGCCGGCTGCCGGCCGTCACCGCCACCGCCACGCCACCGCGAACTGGCTCATCCTGCCCTGTACCGGCGAACCGGTTTCTTATGATCTGCGTTGGGTGCGTATATGAGGAGGCTAGCGGGGCTCGACGGGATCCGTGGGCTGGCAGCGCTGTACGTGGTGATGTACCACGTGTTTCTCCGCGCTTTCCCCGGATCGGCGGCCCAGCACGCCCCGCTCTGGGCTGCCGGCTTCGACTACGGCCGCTTCGCGGTCGTCGTTTTCATCGTGCTGTCCGGTTTCGCGCTCGGTGTCGCGCCGGCCGGCAACGGGTGGCGACTGGACGGGCTGCGCGGGTTCGCCCGGCGCCGAGCCTGGCGGATCCTGCCGGCGTACTGGGCGGCCCTGGTGTTCAGCTTGGTGATGACGTGGTTCGTGCTGGCCCAGCCGGGTTGGCCGCGACCCGACGCGCGGTCGGTATTCGTCAACGGCCTGCTGCTGCAGGGCGTCGCCGCGGCGCCCAGTCCCAACCGGGCGTTCTGGTCGATCGCCGTCGAGGTGGAGCTGTACGTCTTGCTGCCGCTGATACTGCTGGCGATCCGGCGGGTACCCGCGTCCGTGGTGCTGGCCGTGGTCACGCTCGTGGTCGTCACCGTTGGCGTGTACACGCCGGAGGAGCAACTGGCCCGGTACACGCCGGATCTGGCCGTTCTGTTCGTGACCGGCGTCGCGGCGGCTGGCATCGTCCGCGCGAGCGACCGGGTGCGCTCCTGGCCGTGGCCCTGGCTCGCGCTGGGCGCCGCGACACCGGTGTTCATCGGGATCGCGGCGGCCGGATCGGCCTGGACGCTCGGCCACCTGCTCTGGATCGATCTCGCGTTGGCGCCGGCGCTCGGCTGCCTGCTCGCCGCGGTAGCCACCGGCCGACCGAAGCCGTTGGTACGCCTGCTGGACACCGCGCCCTTGCGCAGTCTCGGGTCGTTCTCGTACAGCCTCTACCTGACGCACCTACCGATCGTGATCGCCGTGTCGTACGGGATCGTGGCCGGGCGGGTACCTCCCGGTGGTCCGATGTTCCTGGTACTGCTGGTTGTGCTGGTACCGCTGACGCTCATCTTCGCGCGGCTGTTCGCGGCAGTGTTCGAAATCCCGTTCGTCCGGCACCGCGGCTGGCCCGGGTACCGCTTCGGCTGGGCCCGCCGCTTCCGGCCGCGCTTCAGCCGCGAGTCGGCGCCGGTGGTTGACTGGGCAGGCACACCGAGTGAGGAGATCACCCATGGCTAAGACCTGGTTCATCACCGGCGCGTCCAAGGGCTTCGGGCAGGAGTGGGCGCGGGCGGCGCTGGAGCGTGGCGACCGGGTTGCCGCGACCGCCCGCCGGCTGGAGACGCTGCAGCCACTGGTCGACAAGTACGGCGACGCGGTCCTGCCGATCCAGCTCGACGTGACCGACAAGCAGGCCGACTTCGCCGCGGTACGCCAGGCACACGCCCGCTTCGGGCAGCTCGATGTCGTGGTCAACAACGCCGGGTACGGCCACTTCGGCATGATCGAGGAGGTCACCGAGGAGGAGTTCCGGGCGCAGCTGGAGACCAACCTGTTCGGCGCGCTGTGGGTGACCCAGGCGGCGCTGCCGATCATGCGGGCGCAGCGCTCCGGCCACATCATCCAGGTGTCCAGCATCGGCGGCATCAGCGCGTTCCCGACGACCGGGGCGTACCACGCCTCGAAGTGGGCGCTGGAGGGCTTCTCCCAGTCGCTGGCCCAGGAGGTCGCCGGCTTCGGTATCCACGTGACGCTGATCGAGCCGGGCGGCTTCGCCACCGACTGGGCCGGCCCGTCGGCGGTACACAGCGCGGAGATCCCCGCCTACGCCGAGGTACGCGCCGAGCGGCAGCGCTCCCGAGCAGCGGCGAAGGCCGGCGATCCGGCGGCTACCGGCGAGGCGATCCTGCGGGTGGTCGACGCGGATCGGCCGCCGCTGCGGATATTCCTGGGTACCGCCCCGCTGGGCATCGCCACCCGCGACTACGAGTCCCGGCTGGCGACCTGGCGGGAGTGGCAGCCGGTCGCCGAACAGGCGCAGGGCTCCTGAGCACGCGACCGCTCGGGTGGCACTGCTGAGCCAGTCGAACGCGCGGTTGGGTGGTGCCGGTGGCGTACGAGGCCTTTAGGAGCGCCTTTGGCCAGCCGCAGCCGGGCACCGCCGCCGGCGTGGCGCACGTACCGCCCGGGGCGCGGCGACTGATCGACGCGGGCGTGGCCGGCAGCTACGGCGACGGTTTCCTGTCCCTGGCGTCGGTACGCGAGGCGGACGCCGGCGGTCTCGGTCCCTGGGCTGCCTGGTTGCCCAGTGGGGCCGAACTGTTCGGTAGTACTGGATTCGGCTTGCTGTTCGCGATCGTCGGCGATGATGTTCTCTACCTCGTCGACACGCAGTACGGCCAGGTGATCGACTCGGAGCCCCCGCTCGAGGTCTTCCTGGAGACCGCGGCCTCCGCCGTGGCGCGCGAGGACCTGTTCCGCCAGTCGCTGTTCCGCCAGTGGGTTGAGCTCAACGGTCCGCTCGAGCGCACGGAGGTACTCAGCCCGACACCGGCCCTGCCGCTCGGCGGGGACTGGGTGCTCGGGCAGCTGCAGCCGGTGCATCTGAAGGTCTACCTCCAGCTCACGGCCCAGTTCTTCGGCTCCGGGACCGGCGTCGAGATCGAGTTCCGCTAGTCCTGGCGACGGGACGGTGACGGCTTCGAGTACGCCCCGAGGAAGTACGTCCGGCTCAGTCCGGGCGGGCGGCGGCTATCACCCGGGCCGTCACCGCCGCTACCGGGCCTGCGGCGTCGACATCGGTGAGCCTGCCTGCCGCGCGGTAGAAGGCGATCAGCGGACCATTCTCCAACTCGTACGCATCCAGCCGGGTGGCCACCGTGTCCGGATCGTCGTCCGCCCGACCCCGACCGGCCAGCCGGCGGAGCACCTCGTCCCGGTCGAGGACCAAATCGATCACCGCGTCCAGCGCTCGGCCTTCCGCAACCAGAAACGCGTCGAGCGCCTGGGCCTGGCCAACCGAGCGGGGGAACCCGTCGAGCACAAATCCGGCCGCGGCGTCCGTCCGGGCCAACCGCTCCCGCGCGACCGCGACTACAAGGTCATCCGGGACCAGGCCACCTGAATCGAGCAGCGGCGCGACCTGCCGACCGAGCGGCGTTCCGCGGTCGGCCTCCGCCCGAAACATCGCACCCGTCGAGATCGACGCCACTCCGAAGTGGTCCGCGACGGCCGAGGCCTGCGTACCCTTGCCCGCGCCCGGGGATCCCAACAACACCATCCGCACCACCCGAGGCTACCGGCCGGGGCGTGCGTCTCGACCCGTACCAGGCGCTCTGATCCTCCCAGGGGTCGTGCGCACGTCGAAGATCGATCAGTGCTGTTGCCGCCGGACGGCGCGGCGAGCCGGCCGAACCGCTGGCCACGCAGCACGATCCGGTCACCCGGCCGCTCGCCCCAAGCCAGCAGGAGCCGGCGGCCAGCAGGCACACGGAATCGATCGGCGTCATCGGCTCCGATGATGCGGCCAGCGGTCAAGGCCGCGGGTTGAACCGCGACACCGCTTCCAATTTGCAGTAATAGCACCAATTGCTCCATTTACCTGATCTCAATCGGTTTGTTTTCGCGAACCTGACCAACAGGTCGCGGCTGGGGCTGGATGGCGGACAGGACACCGGCGGCTCAGCTGGCCGGGAAAGCCGGCGTGAAAGAATGAGCGAGTGCAGGTCGGGATACTTGGCTCATTCGAGGTTCGTACGAACGACGGCATCTTGGCCGACGTACCGGGCGCCCGCTTGCGCGCACTGTTGATCGCCCTGGCACTCGAGCCAGGCCGGGTCGTGTCGAAGACGACGCTCATCGACTGGATCTGGGGCGAGAACCCGCCCGCCGACGTGGCGAATGCCTTGCAACGATTGGCATCCCGGTTGCGGAAGGCGCTGCCAGGAGGCGCGATCGAAGGGCAGACCGGCGGCTACCGATTGATGGTGGACCCCGACGCTGTCGATGCCCTTCGGTTCGAACGCCTCCTCGCACATGCTCGCCAGGAAACGGGTCCCGGACGGGTACGGCTGTTACGCGAAGCCCTCGGCCTGTGGCGCGGTACGGCCATGCAGGACGTCGGGTTGCCGGACAGTGAAGCGTTCGACGCGGCTGTGACGCGGCTGGAGGGGCTGCGCCTGACGGCGCATGGAGGATCGCTTCGAAGCGGAGGTCAGTCTCGGTCGCGGTGCGGACGTGGTCGCGGAGCTGACCGACGCGGTGACCGCGCATCCGCTGCGCGAGCCACTGGTTGCCGCGTTGATGCGCGCTCTGGTGGCCGCCGGTCGGGACGCCGAGGCAGTACTCGTCTACGAGCGCACGAGGGAGGGCCTGGCCGACGCGCTCGGTGTGGACCCGTCGCCGGAGTTGTCGGCTCTGCACGTCGCGCTGCTGCGCGGCGAACTGGGGCGGCGGGAGGAGAACCGGAAGACCAACCTGCGTGCCGAACTCACCAGCTTCGTCGGCCGCGACGCCGATGTCGCCGCAGCCCGCAAACTCATCGGGGAGCACCGGCTGACCACCTTGATCGGGCCGGGCGGGTCGGGCAAGACCAGGCTGGCCACGGAGACCGCGCGCACGATCGTCGGTGATCTGCCGGACGGAGTCTGGATGGTGGAACTTGCCGCCGTCGGCGCCGACGGTGACCTCGCGCAGGCGACGCTCACGGCGCTCGGGTTGCGCGATGCGCTGCTCGGCGCGGCGCCCAGCGCGGACCCGGCGGACGGGCTCATTGCCGCGATCCGCGACCGGGAGGCGCTGCTGATCCTGGACAACTGTGAGCACGTGATCGAGGCGGCGGCGAGGTTCGCCGATCGGGTACTCGGGGAATGCCGCCGGCTGCGGATCCTGGCCACGAGCAGGGAACCGCTCGGTATCACCGGCGAGGCCCTGTGGCTGGTCGAGCCGCTTACCGTGCCCACGGACGCCAGCCTCGCCGAGATCGCGTCCTCGCCGGCCGTCCGGCTGCTACGCGACCGGGCCGGCGCCGTACGCAAGGACCTCGAAGTCGACGAACACACCGTGTCGACGATGGTACGGATCTGCCGGGCGCTGGACGGGATGCCGCTGGCGATCGAGCTGGCCGCGGCCAGGTTGCGCACCATGTCCATCGATCAGCTGGCCAACCGGCTCGACGACCGGTTCCGCCTGCTGACCAGCGGGAGCCGTACCGCATTGCCGCGACACAAGACGCTGCGCGCGGTGGTCGACTGGAGTTGGGAGCTGCTGGCCGACGCCGAGCGTACGGTCCTGCGCCGGCTCGCCGTCTTCTCCGGCGGGGCCAGCCTGGAGGCGGCCGAGTGGGTCTGCGCCGGCAATGTCGTCGAGCAGGACGTCGTCGAGCAGGATCAGGTACTGGAGTTGCTCACCTCACTGGCCGAGAAGTCGCTACTGGTCACCGAGGGCGACGGCGCACCGCGCTACCGGATGATCAGCACGATCAAGGAGTACGCCGCCGACCGGCTCGCCGAAGCGGGGGAATCGCAGCTGGCTCGCCGGGCGCATCTCGCCTACTTCACCGAGCTTGCCGAGACCGCGGAGCCGCATCTGCGCCGTGCCGAGCAATTGGCGTGGCTCGCCGCGCTGGAGGCCGAACACCACAACATCGGTACGGCGATGCGGGGCGCGATCACGGCCGGTGAAGCCCATGCGGCGATGCGGCTCGCGGCGGCGGCCGGCTGGTACTGGTGGCTCGGCGGGCGCCGGGCCGAAGGCATCGAGCTGATGATCGCGGCCACCGAGGTTCCCGGCGAGGTGACCGATGACGTCCAGGCCATGGCGTACGGGCTGGTGGTGCTCTTCGTGACCTCCGGGCGGGGCAGCGAACAGCAGGGCGCCGAATGGATCCACAAGGCCTATCGGTTCAGCCAGCAGAGTCAGCACCCCAACCCGCTGCTGGGACTGGTCGGTGCGCTGGAACGCATGCTGGCGGCGCCGCACGCCGCGGTGTCCGCCTTCGAATCGTTGCTGGACAGCGAGGATCCCTGGGTACGCGCGTTGGCCCGCTGGCAGACGGGCAAGATGCGGATCATGCTCGGCCAGGGCGGACGGGAGGCGGAGCTGAGCCTGGAACTGGCTCTCGCCGAGTTCCGGACCCTCGGCGAACGGTTCGGGCTGTCCCTGGTGCTGTCCGAGCTGGCCGGCCAACTGGCGATGCGCGGTGAGTTCGCCGGTGCCTGTGAGTACTACGAACAGGCGATCACGGCGGTCACCGAGGTCGGCGCCGTTGAGGATGTGATCCGGCTACGTACCCAACAGGCCCTGCTCTACCGGCTGCACGGCGATCGCGACTCCAGCGCGACCGCCATCGCCGACGCGCAGCGGTGCGCCGAGGGGGTCACCTGGCCGGACGCGCTGTTCGAATTGGCGCTCGCCAAGGCGGAGCTGGCCCGTTGGGACGGCGACGCCGCCGAGGCACGCCACCAACTCGGCATCGCGACCGCCGTTCTGGGCGACGAAGCGGAGGACGCGCTCATCCGCGCCGGCATCAACGACCTGCTGGGCTACCTGGCCGACGATATCCGCGAGTCCCGTACCCATCGTGCCGCGGCCTGGCAGGCGGCGTCCGAGGCGGGACACGGTCCCCTGGTCGCCCAGGTACTTGTCGGAGTGGCGGACCTCGCACTGCGCCACGACCAGTACGAGCAGGCGGCCCGGCTGCTCGCGGCCAGCGTCGGGGTCCGCGGACTGCCCGATCGCGCCCACCCGGACGCGGCCAGGATTGAGCAGGACGCACGGCGTCACCTCGGCGAAGCACGGTTCGCCGAGGTGACGCGGGAGGGTACCGAAACGAGCTGGTCCGAGCTGGTCGAGGTCACGCTCGCGGCGTGAAGGGTCATGCCGCGCGTTGACGATCAGCCTGCCGCCCGTTGAACGATGATGTCGCCGTGCCGCGTGCGGGCGTGGATCGTGACGTCGGCGCCGGACGGACCGGGGTTTCCTTGCGCCGAAACGGAGTCGCGTACCGACCCGCGCTCGCTGTTGACGTCGACGCGGGCAGCGGTACCCTCGCCGATGCCGACCTCGATGTTTCCTGAGCCGTTCATCAGCCTCGCCTGACCGTGTGTCATCCAACCGATCCGGATGGCACCGCTGGCTGTCGTCGCGGTGACGCTGCCGTCGGCACGGTCGATGTCGAAGTCACAGCTGCCACTGCTGAGGTTGAGGTCGCCCGCCGCGTGGCCGATCCAGGCCCGGCCGCCCGAGTTCGACAGCCCGACAGCCCCCTCGATCTCACCGATCCGCAGGGCGAACGCCGCCCCGTCGATGTTGGCCCGGCCGGCGATGTGACCGATCGCGACGTCACCGGCCGCGATGTTCGCCGTCAGCGCGTTGATGCGGTCCAGTTGGACCCGGCCCGATGCCATGTGCAGCTCGCACTCGCCGAGTGAGCCGTCGGCGTGAATATCCGAGTACGCGAGGTAGGCGGCCAGGCTGGAGCCGGTGGGCAGGTTGATCGTGATGGCGACCGAACCGTTCTTGTCGCCGGCGGCGGTCGTCTTGACCGACAGCCGACCACCGGTGAAATCGACCTTGGTCTTGCTGGCCACCTTGATGTCCGACCGGCTCGTCTCGTTGATGGGTTCGACCAGCACGACCGTGTCGGTACGGTCGCTCGTGGTGACCCGTACCCGGGCGCCGGCGACTTCCACCGTTGCGGCGACCGGCCCTGGCGTGGCAAATGTAGGCATGACTACTGCTCCCTATGTTTTTGGTACGTGACTTGATGGCGGCCCGACGAGAGGGGCTGGGTCAGGCGCGCTTCTTGAAGGTGGACAGCGACCACACGTAGCCGACGAGGCCGATCCCGACGCACCAGGCGATGGCGACAACCGCCTTGCTCGCGGACGGTTCACCGGTCAGCAGGCCGCGCAGTGTTTCGATGATCGGCGTGAAGGGCTGGTACTCCGCGAACTGGCGTACGCCCGGACCCATCGTGTCGGCCGGCGAGATCGCACTGCTCAGGAAGGGCAGCAGGATCAGCGGTACGGTGACGAAGCCGGCCGACTCCGGGGACTTCGCCGCCAATCCCAGGGCGACGGTGATCCAGCTGGTCGCCAGGGAGAGCAGCACGATGAGGCCGATCGCGCCGAGCCACTCCGCGAAATTCGCGGCTGGCCGGAAGCCCATGGCGAACGCCACTCCGATGAGTACGGCGATGGCGATCAGGCTTCGGAGCATGGTGGCGACGACGTGACCGCTCAGCACGGCACTGCGGGACACGTCCATCACCTTGAACCGGTTGATGATGCCCTTCGTCATGTCCGTGTTCACCGACAGCGCCGTCGCGCTCAACCCGTAGCAGATGGTCAGCACGATCATGCCCGGCGTGATGTAGTCGATGTACTTGCCACCGATTTCGACCTTGTCGAATGCGCCGCCGATCACGTACACGAACATCAGCAGGAGAACGATCGGGAACAGCACCGCGTTGAATACGGCGGTTGGGTTGCGGACGGTGTGTTTGAAGTTGCGACCCAGCATGGTCGTCGCGTTGTTCATCACGCACTCACCTTCGTGCTAGTACGGCCGGTCAGGGCAAGGAAGACGTCATCGAGGTCCGGGGTGTGTACCGAGAATTCCTCGATATCTATGGAATGGGCATCGAGCTGGCCGAGCACGGCGCGCACCGATTTCGCCCCACCGTCGCTTGGCACCCGCAGGATCAGGTCCTCGTCGTCGCCCCGGGTGGAGTCGGTCAGCACCCGCATCGCGGCGTCGAGGTCACGGTCGGCTGCGAACCGCAGCCGGACATGGCTGCCGGGGATCTGGCGTTTGAGCTCGGCGGGCGTGCCCTGCGCCACCAACTTGCCCTGGTCGAGTACGGCGATCCGGTCCGCGAGCCGATCTGCCTCGTCCAGGTACTGGGTGGTCAGGAAGATGGTGACGCCGTCGGCCACCAGCTGCCGGATGATGTCCCACATCGTCCGCCGGCTGCGCGGATCCAATCCGGTCGTCGGCTCGTCGAGGAAGATGATCGTGGGCTTGCCGATCAGGGTCATTGCCAGATCCAGCTTCCGGCGCATACCTCCGGAGTAGGTCGACGCCATCTTCTGCGCCGACTCCGTGAGGTCGAACCGGTCGAGCAGCTCGGCGACGACCCGCTTGCCCTCGCCCGGGCCCAGCCGCTTGAGATCCGCCATCAACTGCAGGTTCTCCCGGCCGGTCAGCAGCTCGTCCACCGCGGCGAACTGACCGGTGACCCCGATGGACGCGCGTACAGCCTTGGTCTCGGTAGCCACGTCATGACCGGCGACGCGGACCGTGCCGCCATCGGCCTTCATCAACGTGGTCAGGATGTTGATCGTCGTCGTCTTGCCCGCCCCGTTCGGGCCGAGCAGGGAGAAGACCGTACCCGCGGGAACATCGAGATCGATGCCGTCGAGGACGATCTTGTCCTTGTACGCCTTCCGCAGCCCGGAAGTAAGAATCGCTGAAGTGGTCATGCGATTACCATCGGCGCCCGGCCCGCCACCGACCTGACACGCACCTGACACGGCACCTGACACGACAGCCGCCACCGCAGCCGACTGCTCGGCGGAGTCCCCGGGTGCTGGTCGGCATGGTGCTGCTCACCTGCGGGCTGCGGCAGGCCCGCTCACCCCGTTGTGGGTACCGATCGTGACCACGGTCGCGCTCCTCGTGGTGAACAATCGGGTACCCGGTACCGACCCGGAATGAGACCCGTACCCGGTCCGGCGCGTGCATGGCTCCGGACCGGGTCACGCCCCGCCAGGCCGGTCGGTAAGCAGTCGCGACCCGACCGTCGCTTCGGTGAGAATGGTGCGATGAGTGAGCGGTCGGATACGCAGCTGCGCGTCATCAAGGCTGTGACCGATGTGCTGCGACCAGCCGACATCCGTGCCTGGCTGTTCGGAGGTTGGGGCCTCGACGCCCGGATCGGCCGGATCGTTCAGCCAGCCCGACGGGCGGTGGTCCGACTGGCTGTTCCCACCGGGCTCGTTCGGCACCGAACCAGCGATTCTCGCCGGTACGCCGATCCTGACCATGAGCGTCGCCGGCATGATTGCCATGAAGCAGTCCCCGCTGCGCAACGGCCGGCCATGCGGCCGCAGACCTCAGGTGCTGCGAGAGCTGGCCGCCGGGGCTCACCCGCAGCCCTCGATGTGGTGACGGCGGTCACCCGATCGTTTGGCAGACGGGTGTCCGGTCGGGGCGGCCGGCTTCGATCTAGCTGTGCGGCCGCCGGAGTTCCGGCGACGGCAACAAGCATCAGGAGGGTCAGATGGGTACCAGAGTGGTTTGTGATGTCTCGATCTCGGTCGACGGGTACGTCGCCGGAACCAACCAGACCCGTGACAAGCCAATGGGCGAGGGCGCGGTCGACCGGCTGCACGCCTGGATGTTCGAGACTGGGGACGAGAACCGGGCCGAAGTGGACGCGATCGTCGCCGCCGGTGCGTTCGTGATGGGGCGCAACATGTTCGGCCCCATCCGCGGCGAGTGGGACCTGGACTGGAAGGGCTGGTGGGGCGACGAGCCGCCGTACCACGGCCCGGTCTTCGTCCTCACCCACCAGCCGCGCGAGCCGTTGCCGATGCTGGGCGGTACCACCTTCAATTTCGTCACCGACGGCGTCGAGTCGGCGCTCGCCAAGGCGCGGGCGGCCGCCGGCGACCGTGACGTGGCGATCGCCGGCGGCGCGGCAACCATCAACCAGTACCTCCGGGGCGGCCTCATCGACGAGCTGCGTCTCCACATCGCACCGGTCACGCTGGGCGCCGGTGAACGCCTCTTCGAGGGGGTACCCGGGCTGCAGCTGCAGCAGGTCTCGGGGCGATCCGCATCCCTGGTCACCCACGCCACCTACCGGGTTGGGATTGGTAGGGGCCTATGAAGGTGACGGTCATCGTGGCGGTGCCGGTGGTCCACGATCATTCCGGCGAAGACCTCGCGGCACGATCGGGATCATGACGACCGCGGCAAGGACCGACGTCCCTGACGGCGACGTGGCTGCCGTGCCACTGCGGCCCCTCCGTCACCAGAGGGGCCGCAGCCTGTTCGTTTCCCCACGTCAGGTCCGCGGAGTTGTTTCGCTGGCCGGTCAGCCCAGGATGCAGGGGATGCCGTTGAGAGTGAATGCGGTCGGTGCGGCGGTGTTACCTGTGTGGGTTGCCTGGAAGCCGATGCTGACGGTGGCCCCGGGGGCCAGGGTGCCGTTGTAGCTGACGTTGGTGGCGGTCACCTGGCCACTGGTGGGCGAGTAGGTCGCGTTCCAGCCCGAGGTGATGGTCTGGCCCGAGGGCAGGGTGAAGACCAGCTTCCAGCCGTTGATCGTCGAGGTGCCGGTGTTGGTGATGTTGATGTTGGCCGTGAGGCCGGTGTTCCAACTGCTCACCGTGTAGGTGACCCGGGGCCCGGTGCCCCCACTGGACGGCGTGGCTGACGCGCTGGCGGACGCGCTGGCGGACGCGCTGGCGGACGCGCTGGCCGACGCGCTGGCCGACGCGCTGGCCGACGGGCTGGCGGAGTGGCTGGCCGACGGGCTGGGCGAGGGGCCGCCGTTCACGCTGGTCACGAAGGTCGTGACGCTCTGGGCGGGAAGCGTGACGGTGAGGGAGCCGTTCGACATGCTGAGCGCACTTTGGGCGGCGACGTTCCTGCTCCCGTCGGTCACCCAGCTTGAGACACTGCCGGACGCGGTGGTGTTCGCCAGAGTGAACTGCTGGCTCGTCGACGAGGTGTTCTTGTTGACGGCGACGATGACGACGGTGGTGCCGCTCAGATACGCCGACACGAAGACGTTCGACGTCGGGTTCGCTGTCGCGTCGATCCGCACATATCCGGGGCGAACGAACCTGGCGAACTGCGCCATGATGGCGCCGCGCTTGCTGATGCCACCGTCCTCGCGCAGGGGGCCGTAGCTGCGCCGGATGTACCACCAGACATACGCCTGGAACTGGGCGTCCACCATGGCGTGGTGGATGTGTTCGCCCACGTCGAGCGCGCCGGGCCAGGCGTCCGCCGAATCTGTGCTGTTGGGGTAGTAGACCTCGGTCATCCAGAGTTCTTTGCCCGCGCCCTTCTGCTGGAAGAGGGGGTAGGGGAAGTTCGAGTACGGCGTGCCGTAGAGGTGGGCCCCGATGATGTCCACATTGGCGAGCGCCGCGGAGTCGTTGAGGATCGGGTCCGACATGGACTTCACGTACTGGAAGGACTCGGGCGCGATCACCTTGGTGTTGATCGAACCGGCGTTCTGCTTCAGGAAATTGACGATTTCGGTGGCAGTCCACCACGTCCAGGTCGATGCGTAGTCGGGCTCGTTCTGCACCGATACGGCGTACAGGTTCACCCCGTTGTTGCGCATGTACGTGTTGAAGTCGTTCAGGTGCTGGGCGTAGGCGCCGTATGAGCTGTACTTGAGGCGCTTCGCGTTGGTCTGGCTGCCGTGGGTGAACGTCTCGGTCATGCTGGCCGGGGGGTTCCACGGCGATGCGAAGACGGTCGCTCCGAGCGCGGCCGCCCGCTGTGCCGTCGCCAGGTCACGGCTCCAGTCCGACTGGTTCTCGTTGACCGGGATCCGAAGGATGGAGAACCCGAGATGGCCGTCGCCGGTGCCGAACGCCGTGTCCCGCTGGGCCGCGGTCAGGTCGCCGGCCCAAATGGCGTGGGACATGCCGCCGAAGCCTTTGATTGTCTGCTTCTGTGCCGCCGGATTGATGTTCGCGGTCGCGGCCGAGGCGTCCGTGGCCCCCAGGACCGACACGGCGACCGTGCCGACTGATACAGCCCCCGCTGTGGTGAGGAGGGTTCTGCGGGTCAGCAGTTTTCGCTCGCCGCTGACTGGCTCGTTCTGATCTTGCGTCATGCCTCGTCCTTCTGGCCTTTGGTGCTGATCCGCGCCTTCGGTCCGACCGGCCCGGTCGCACTGATCTCCTGCGTCGCCACGGGGATGGACCTTGGTCGCGGTGGCGACGACCTTACCGGCCTTGATCGATGGCCGTGATTGGTAACGTTAACAATTCGGTGCCGGACCTGGCACGAGAGCGCAACGGAGACAGGGACCGCCCAGGAGGTCGCGGATGGCGATACTCCACCGGAGTGTGATTTCCGCACTCCGCACGGGTCACGTACGGACCGGCCGGTGAGCCGGCGAACCGTATGAATTTCTCGGCAGAGCGTGAAAGTTTCGGTCACGTTGCTGCCGCCTCCCATCGGCTGCGCCCGAGTTCGGGTGTCGGAACGCTCGGTAGCTGGGTCAACGCCTACCTGCGGCGCATCCGGTGGACAGGGCGCAGTACCCGATCACGGAGCTGTGCCACTGGGCCTGGGTATCGACGTCCAGGTTCTACGAGGGCGGCCCGGCCGATGTCGGCGACTGTGGAACTTAGAACCGTTCTGGCACGACAGACTCGCCGGCTGCGTCCACGGGGATGGCGCGTGACGATGTCTGATCTCGCTGTACAGGGTGGGTAGCAGGCACACAAATGACAGGTGCCGATCCGTAGCCGTCCGGCCCGGCCGGTATGGGCGAGTGCATGACGGAGTTCGGAGTCGCTGGTGTCCACGTCCATGATCGTCCACAGCGGAGAGTCGCAACCATAGGCGCGTCGGACTGCCCGTGCGGCGCCGTGGGTGGGGTGGGTGTGGGGTGGGGGTTCAGCGTGCAGGAAGAGATCGCCGCCCGGTGGTATCGCTGATCGTCGTGAGCTTGCGGCCCGGGCCGAGTCGGTACGGGCCGGCCGGCACCGGGTGGCGTGGCACCGGCTGGTCAGGCGACTGAATGCACGATGGTGCCGGAGTAGGTTCCGTTGGTGGCGGTGAGCGGCACGGTGATGCTCAGAGTCGGGTTCCAGGTGGCCGTGTTGGCACCCGTACCGGCCTGCAGGCGGTAGGCCACCCGGGACACGTCGAGGGTGACCGCCTGCCCGGCGGTGGGCTGACCGGGCGTGTAGGTGCCGGGCGCGCCCGTGGTGCTGGCGGTCCCGGACCAGTATGAGATCAGCGTGGTCGGGATGGTCGTGACACCGTTCGTGAAGGCTGTGGCGCTTACCGTCGCCGTCCAGTTCAGCAGGCCATCCGGGTTGCTGACGGTCACGTTGCCGAGCTGGGCGCTCAGCGTCGAGTTGACCCGGACAGTCCCGAGGTTGCTGGTGGCCGGCACGGTGATCGACAGGACGCCGGCCCGGACTATGGCGTTCGCCGGCTGGTCGGGAGCGAAGTTGCTGTACGCACATGTGCCCGACCCGCCGTCCGGAGTGGACAATCCGTACGGCGCCAAGAAGCCGCCGCCGCCGCCGCCCCGGTTGGTCGAGTTGTCCCTGTTCGCCACCCGGATACTGAAGCGGTAGGCCTGCCCCGCGGTGACGCTCCAGCTACCGCTCACCCACTGCCCGCCCACAAACGTCGGGGTCTGCGCCACCGCAGTGTAGGTCGTGGGGTTGCCCGTCAGCGGGTCGTACGCGTTCGACCAGTTCATGTAGGCACCGTCGTCGGGGCCGCCCAGGCACAGCTGTACCTGACCGCTGCTCTGGGCGTAGTAGGTGCCGATCATTTCCCACGTGCGAATGCAGCTCTGGCCGTCGTCGAGGGCGAAGCAGGAGCTCGACGCCGCCGTTGACAGGACGGTGTTGCTGACCGTCGCACCGGCGCAGTTGCGCGGGACCTGAAAAGTGTCGGTGAAGTTGCTGCACGGCGCCGTTGAGTTTGGGTAGGGGTCCGACGGCGCCCACACCGCGGGCACTGAGGCACCCTCGTCGTTGCCGATCCAGTCGGGTGTCCGGGTGCGTAACAGCAGTTCGTGACCGGCCGGGGTGAACTGGTCGGAGGTCACCGGGCTGAATCGGCCGTTTTTCAGCCCGGCCGCGGTCCCGACTGGTGCCGACAGCGTGACCGATACCGGCAGAGTCGCGCCATTGGCCACGTTGGCCAGGGCACAGGACGCTGTCGCACCTACCACGGTGCACGCGGACCCGCCGACGCTGGCCGCGGTGGCCGTCAGTCCGGCCGGCACTGTGTAGGTGAACCTGACGTTGGTGGCGGCATCGGGCCCCCGGTTGACCAGGGTGGCGGTCAGCGCGGCGGGTTGGCCGCCGGCAACCAGGCTGGGCTGGGTGACGCCCGTGATGAACAGTTCCGTGCGCTTGCCGTCCCAGCCGGCGGTGGGCGCGACCACTGTCACCCGGGACGGCTGGGGTGGTGCGAAGTTGGCGTAGGCGCAGGTGTTGCCGCCCACGGTGGTCATCCCGAAGTCGCCGTACCCGCCGGCGGACGCTTCCCGGGCAGAGCCGGGCTGGTCGCGGTTGGCGATCCGGAAGCTGAACCGGTAGGCCCGACCCGCCACCACCGGGATGTCGTTGGTGACCCAGGTGGCGTCCACCCAGTCCGGGATCTCCGAGACGTTACTGAAGGTGGTGGGATTGCCGTTGGCCGGGTCGTAGGCGTTGGACCAGTTGAGGTAGGCCCCGTCGTCCGGTCGGAACATGCACATGTGCACGTTGCCGGAGGCCGGCGCGTAGTACGTTCCGATGATCTCCCAGGTCTGCAGGCAGTGCGTGGGGCTGTCCTGGTAGCAGAAGTCCTGCACCGCAGAGGCCATCACGCTGTTCGACGTGGCGATGGTCGAACAGTTCACGACGGTGCCGCGGAAGTTGGTGTAGCCCACGCACGGTGCGGTGGGGGTCGGTCCCGGGTCCGACTCGTTGGCGTACGGATTCGACGGTGGCCATAGCCCGGACACCGGCTGGCCCGAGTTGTTGCCGATCCAGCCGGGCGTACGCCGCTGGCGGAAGAGGTTGCCGCCGGCCGGGTTGTACTGGTCCGAGGTGACCGGGCTGAAGCTGCCGGTGAGGGTACCCGGCGTGGTGGCGCCGGGCGCGGACAGCGTCACCGTGACCGGCTGGGTCACCCCGTTGCCGAGGTTGGCCAGCGCGCAACTCACCGTCGGCGCGGCGTACGTGCATGCGGTGGTGGCGACCTGGGCGCTGACGAAGGTGAGGCCGGTCGGCACGGTGTAGGTGAACTTCACATTGGTGGCGGCGGTCGGCCCCCGGTTGATCAGTTTTGCGGCCACCTGGCCGGCAGGCCCGCCGGCCGTCAGCGACGGCTGATTGATGCTGGTCAAAAACAGCTCTGAGCGGGTACCGCCCCACGGGTCCTGCGCCGGCCCGGCAACCGCCCAGCCGGGCGCGACAAGTGCCACCACCGCCACCAGGGCGAGGACGAGCAGCGCCCGGGTCAGTACCCGCCCGGTCCTGTCAGTCCTGTCACTCAGGATGCGCCAGCATCGTCCGCATTGAAACACCCGCAGATGTCCTCTTTCGAGTAGTAATCGTGAAACTTTGTACGTATCAGGCTCAACCCTATGCGCATCCTATATAGGGTTCATATAGGGCATACACCGGATGGGGAAGACATGTCACGCAAACTACGCAGAACGCTGGTCGGGATCGCGGCGCTGGTGGCCGTTCTGTCCCCGGCCGCGGTGGCTGAGGCCGCACCGACGGCGAACACGGTGGTCACCTTCACCGTGCTGGCCGGTGCCCTCGACATCACCGCACCCGCCGCCATCGACCTCGGCACGGTGGCCCCCGGCAACACGGTGGCCGGGCTGATCGGACCGGTCACGGTCACTGACACCCGCGGCGAGGTGGTGGCGACCTGGACCGCCACGGTCACCACAACGGACTTCATCAACGGTGCCAGCACCATCCCGAAGGCGGACGTCAGCTACTGGTCAGGCCCGCCGACGGCCACCACGCCCGCCACCGGGTTCACGCCGGGACAGCCGGCCGCGGGCGACGCCGTAGCGCTGACCGCCGCCGTGACCGCCTTCTCGTTCTCGGGCTCGGGCGGCAGCACCGCAACCTGGGATCCGACACTGGCAGTGATAGTGCCGGTGACGGCTATCGCCGGTGTCTACACCGCCACCGTCACCCACTCGGTCGCCTAGGCGATGCCTCTCGCGACCTTCGGGGTCTGGGCCTGCCTGGCACTGGCGGGGGCGGGCGTCACGGCGCCTGTCCCCTCGCCCCATGTCTCCGGTCCCGGCTCCATCGGCATCCGGCTCATGGACGCACCTGTCGCCGAGCGCGACAACCCGCGCGCGTACCAGTTCATCGTCGATTACGTACCGCCGAACACGACACTGCAGCGCCGGGTCGAGGTCTCCAACCAGTCCGGGCAGGCGCAGGCGGTCGACATGTCCGCCGGGGCCGCCACCATCGACAACGGCGATTTCAACTGGGCCGACGACTCCACCGGCAACGAGTTGACCTCCTGGACCTCCTTCAGCGCCGGACATCTGCAGCTGCGGCCATGGGAGAAGCGGCAGGTCACCGTCACGATCCAGGTACCGCCGGACGCCGCCGCCGGAGAGCAGTACGCCGTCCTCTGGGCGGCGGTCACCTCCAGGCCGCCCGATGGCGGCATCACCTCCGTCAACCGGGTCGGCATCCGTATCTATCTCGACGTGGGATCCGGCGGCGCGCCACGCAGCGACTTCATGATCGGCAACCTCACCGCCGCCCGGCGAGCCGACAAGGTGCCGTCGTTGTCGGTACTTGTCCGCAACACCGGCGGCCGGGCCGTTGACGTGAGCGGCACGCTGAACCTGACCGACGGCCCCGCCGGGGCGCGTGCCGGGCCATTCACCACCGACGCCACGACCACCCTGCGTCCGGGCGAGTCGGGCAGCGTCACCTTCACCATGCCCAGCACCATGCCCAACGGGCCGTGGCAAGCCAGCATCAGCCTGAGCAGCGGGACAGTGAAACACACCGCGCAGGCGCCGGTCACCTTCCCGGATCCCGCCGGCCCACCCCGGGTCACGAGCGTCTTGGCAGCCCACCGTACGGTGCTCATCATCGCCGCCGGGGTGGCCGCGCTGTCGTTCGCCCTCCTCGTGCTGCTCCGCCGCCGACGGCGAAAATTATCCGAATCTTCCTCACGAACGGCGTCTCGGGCGATATAACTGGCGTAACCACACGTCACGTCTTCGCAGGGCACCGGGGGGATCATGCGACCGCGCAGTGGCATGAACCGCGCCGGCCGGACGCTGACGCGCTGCGGAGCCGGCCTCTGGGCGGTCGTCGCGGTCGCGCTGTCCACTGCTGACGCCCGGGCCGCGACGGTACCGCCGGCTGGCAACCTGGCACGCGCCATTGCGACGTCGGCTCCCGCCCCGGCTCCCAGCGCCCCAACTCGCATCGCCCCCGCTCCCAGCGCCCCGCCAGCCGTGGCGTCGGATCCCGCTGCGGGGACCGCTCTGAGGTTCACCGTCGCGGCGCAACCGCCGCCGACCTCTGGACCTCCCACCCCGCCCCCCACGCAGCCGCCCACCCAACCACCGACCCAGCCGTCCACCCGACCGTCCGCCGAACCACCTGTTCAGCCGGCTGGCCAACCACCAGTTCAACCGCAGGCCATGCCGCCGGTTGGACCGCACCCCACGCCGGAAGGCGCGCTTCCGGGCACAGGTTCAGCCCTCCTCGTCCTGGCTTCGGTGGGAGCCGTCCTGGTGTTGGCGGGCGCCGCGCTACGGCGCCGCGAACGGCCGCGCGAACGGCCCCGCTGAGGCGGGAACCCCGACGGCCGCACCTGTTCATCGGTATGGGCGACACGCAGAACGGCGACAACGAGCAGTGCATCAACAGCCTCAACGGCAAGGTGCTGCGGATCAACCCGGACGGCACGATCCCGGCCGACAACACGTTCGGCAACAGGTCTGGAGCTACGGGCACCGCAATGTGCAGGGCCTCGCCGTCGACTCGCAGGGACAGCTGTGGGAGCAGGAGTTCGGCAACAACGTGATGGACGAGACCAACCTCATCCAGCGCGGAGGCAACTACGGCCGGCATAGGCCGGCTGCGCACCATCGAGCCCGCCCCGGGCGGCGGGGCCTGGTTGGCCACCTCCAATGGGGGCGACAAAGGACAGCACTCCGCACAACAGCACCAACCAGATCTTCCAGCTCACCCTCGGCTGACCAACGACCATCCACTGTGGATGGCGACCTGCCTGCCGCCCCGACCGGGCCGGACACTCAAAGTCCGGCGGGGCGAGCGGTGGGGTCGGTGACGCATCATCGGTCCTTGCCGCGAATCAACGGCGCGGGACGCTAGTCGAGTATGCCGGCCTCGTAACACCGGACCACCAGCTCGGTTCGGTGCCGGGATCCGGACTTGGCCAGCAGGGAGCGCAGGTGGCTCTTCACCGTCTCCACCGACACCACCAGCGACTCGGCTATCTCGGCGTTGGTCTGGCCGCGGGCCACGTGGGCGAGAACGTCGCGCTCCCGGGCGGTG
Source organism: uncultured Actinomycetota bacterium (assembly GCA_963850915.1). GTDB lineage: Bacteria > Actinomycetota > Actinomycetes > Mycobacteriales > Micromonosporaceae > CAVTWH01. The sequence goes on along the minus strand of CAWKND010000006.1, from coordinate 51,712 downwards.
AGCCGACGCGCCCAGGCTGGTTTGACGGTTCTCCGACGGGTGGTGGCGATCCGTCGGATCGCGTCGGGAAAGACCAACGAATCGGTGCGGGCGACGGTACGCACCGCGGCCAACAGCTCTTCGGGACGCGCCCGCTTCAGTACGAAGCCGCGCGCCCCTGCCAACAGCGCGTCGTGCACGGCATCGTCGCTCTCGAAAGTGGTGATCACCACCACCGCCGGCCCGTCGGGCCGCTCGGTGAGCCGGGCGGTCGCGGCTATGCCGTTGACGCGCGGCATCCGCACGTCCATCAGCACCACGTCGGGCCGGCTCCGCGCGACCAGTGCCGGCACGTCGACCCCGTCGGCGCCCTGCCCCACTACCTCGATGTCGGGTTCCAGGTCGAGGATCGCCACCAGGCCGGAGCGCACCAGATCGTCGTCGTCGACCACGACGAGCCGGATCACCTCGTCGGTACCGGCCGGCTGATGGGCAGTCTGGCGGTCAGCAGCCACGAGTCACCCCCCTCAGGTCCGGCGGTGATCTGCCCGTCGGCAAGGAGTACGCGCTCGTTCAGGCCGGCCAGCCCGGCGCGCTGCGGTGTCGTCGAGCTAGCGTGGCGGATCGGGTTGCGGACCTCGATGCATACTGACTGTTCGTTGGCCCGCAGCCCGAGTGCGGCCGATCCGGTGCCGTGGCGGGTGGCGTTCGTCAGCGCTTCGCGGATCACAGCCTGTGCGGTCTTCGCGCAGCCGTGGTCGACGTACAACCCTTCTGGCGCGGGGAACTCGACGTCCAGCGTCGACTCTTGGAGGAGCGCGCGGGCGACGTCCACCAAGTCCACCATCGCGGGTGCGCCGGAGACCGGGCCACCGTCCGCCGCGCCGTCGCGTAGTGCGCGCACCACGCCGTCGACGTCGGCCTGAGCCCGCCGGCCCAGTTCCTCGATCGCGGCCAGGGCACGCTCCGTGGCCTGGGGGTCGGTCGGCAGCAACCGGCGCGCGGCGGTGGCCTGCACCGTCATGGCGGTCAGCGTGTGCCCGAGCCGGTCGTGCAGGTCGCGGGCCACGGCGTTGGCGCGGGCCAGCACCCGCTCCCGGTCGGCGGCGACGGCGACCCGTTCGGTGAGCGTGGGGCCGAGTACGCGTGGCGCCAGGGTGACGAGCAGGCGGGCCACTGCGCCCAGGACGGCCAGGCACGCGACGAGAACCAGGAGACCGGGACCGACCAGCCAGCTGGCGTGCCACCCGGTTCCGGTGTGGGTGGCCTTCCCGATTCCCGGCCACGTCATGGCGCTGTGACCGGACAGGGGGAAGGAGACCAGGCTGATCCCGAATGGCACCAGGTACAGGATCGCGGCCGCGACGATGAGCCCGGCGCCTACGAGAAGCGCAAGCCAGGCGGCGCCCCGTCGTCGGGAGGCCCATGCGCGCGGCGAGCGTACGTCGGGCAGGGCCTGCTCGTCGTACCCGAGCAGGGCCCGCGCCGTCGACACCTCCACCTGCCGCACCGGCGGCAACAGGGAAGCCCACACCACCACGGCGAGGAAGGTGATCGCCAGCAAGGTCAGCAGCCACAGGTTCAGGACGCTCGAGTCCCCGGCGACCACCGAAACGCCGATCATGGCGGCCGCGGCAACCAGCGGCAGGCAGAGCGCGACCGCGAGGAACACGTGCGCGACGCCGCCCCACACCGATGCCCCCGAGCCCTTCACCACCCCAGCCTCGCACGCGGCGCCTGCGGCAAACACCCTCGTTTGAGGGAGCCTGTTCACTCCGGAGAGGGATGGCCCGCGGTTGAGTCGTGGCGAATGTGGAGTCATGACGATCACGACCATGTCCGCCCGCGACACCTCATCCCCGGACCGAGCTGCGGACAAACGTACTCGGCGCACCACCTGCGCCGCGTACACGGCGCTGGGATGGGTGGTGCTGTTCTTCGCCTTCCACATCTACTGGTACCTGGGCGGCTCCCTCGCGAGCCCTGGCGAACTGCCGCCCCTGATGCCCGGCACGCACGCGGCTGCGGCCGGCTCAGCGCACGCACGCGTGCAATTGGTTGCCTGGATTGTCGAAGTTCCGGTCGACTCCGCCTGGCCGATCGGTGCCCTGGTGTGTCTCGCGATCGCTCGCGGATGGGTACGAGGGCGACTCGCGCGGGCCACCAAGGCCCTGGTCTGGATCGGTTGCGTGGTGCTCCTGCTGCGCGGCGGCTCGGGGATCCTCGACGACGTGACCCGCGCCACCGGCCTCCTGCCCAACGGAATCACCGGACTCTCGCTCGAGGCCACGACGGGCCACGCCCACCTGCGCTGGGCCGACTGGACGATCGACGCCTACTTCCTGGCCGGCGGGCTCGTCTTCTGGCTACTCGCCACTCTCCACCGCACGCAGCAAGCCGATTCGCGACGCCGTAGCGCCGACAACCCTGCGGGATACCTGTTGGCCAGGAACGAACTCGTCGGAGTGGTCGGGTCCACACAAACCGAGGTCTTGTCCGAGGACACCGCGGCCTTCGAACCCCTGGCACAGCGGTCAGCGCCGCGATGGGCCAGGCGTCTGGCACACGTCATTCCGTTGCTGGCGCTGCCCTCCGGTCTGTGGCGCTGGGCCGTCGCCTTCGGTTTCCCCATGGGCATGTTGAACAGCTCAGGGGAGCTTGCTGCCATGCGGGGCTGGCCCGCGGTCTACGTCGCCGTCATCAGTCTCCTGACAGAGGCCGTCGCGCTGACCGCGTTCGGGCTGGTCCGCCCGTTGGGAGAGGAGGTCCCGCGGTGGTTGCCATTCTTCGGCGGCCGCGCCGTCCGTCCGAAGGGCGTGATCGTTGTCGCCACAGTGGGTTCTGTGGCGCTGATGTTGATTTGGACGGTGGGCTTCTGGAGTGTCTGGACAACTGGTCAGCCAGGCCCCATGGCCAGCCCGTTCTGGGCAGCCGTCTTCACCGTCTGTTATGCACCGTTGAATCTCTGGGGTCCGGCCCTACTGGCGCTGACCTGGGCCTACCGTCGCCGTACGGCGGATCCGGCTTGGATCGAGCCAGGGGCCAAGCAGCAGGGTTAGTCCCTGCCTGTCTGGCGCACGGCCACCCCGGGCTGAAAATCGGGGTGGTCGTCCGCTGACGTCGTGTGGGCCACTCAGTCGAGACAGAACTCGTTGCCCTCGATGTCCTGCATTACCAGGCACGACTCGTTCTCCTCGTCGGCGGTCAGCAGCCGCACGCGTACCGCACCGAGCGCCACCAGTCGTGCGTGCTCGGCCTCGAGTGCGGCCAGCCGCTCCGCACCCACGAGCCCGGTGCCGACCCGTACATCAAGATGCACCCGATTCTTGACGACCTTGCCTTCGGGCACGCGCTGGAAGAACAGGCGCGGGCCGACACCCGTGGGATCAACACAGGCGAACGCCGAACCCTGACGCTCCGGCGGCAACGCGCGATCGAACTCGTCCCAGGTGGCGAAGCCCTCCGGCGGCGGCGGAACGACGTACCCCAGCACCTCGCACCAGAAACGCGCGACCCGCTCAGGCTCCGCGCAGTCGAAGGTGACCTGGACCTGCCTGACAGACACCATCGCTCCACCATAGAGGCCGAGTCTCTCGTCGTCCGCCCGGGCCAACCCGGGCAAAGCAGTGAGCGGGCGCCTACGTCAGCGCCGCCGAGCCCGGCGCGGGCTCCAGGTGCTTGCGCTGAACGTAGCCAGCACCCGTCACCACGGTCATTGGCGGTACGTCCTTGGCCACGACAGCACCCGCTCCAACCACTGAGCCGTGGCCGATCCGAACCCCGGGCAGGATGGTGGCCGCTGCCCCGATCCAGACGTCCGCCTCGATGACGATCGGCGCCACGGTGATGAAGGCATAGCGCTCGGCGAGTTCGACCGGGTGCCCCTCGGTGATGAGGGTGACCTTCGGAGAGATCATCGTCCGGTCGCCGATCGTGATGCCGCCGAGGTCAAGGAACGAACAGGCTTGGCCCACGGAAGTCCGCTCGCCCAGTTCGATCCCGAGGCCGTACGTGCACCAGAACGGCGGGTGGATGATGGCCCGCTCGGGGAGCGGCTTACCCAGCAGGTCGCCGAGCAGCGCGTTGCGCGATTCAATGTCGCTGAACGGCAACACATTCAACCGTGAGGTCAGCTCCATGGCGACTTGGATGCGGTCGTAGAGAGTTCGCCACTCGGGTGTGCGGGTCCGCACGCGCCGCTCCGCCAACATGGCCCCGATGCTCGCACAACCGACCCAGCGGGCACACCGGGACCCGCCGTCAGCTCCCGGCGCCCCCGGACGGCGCGGCGGGGGCTGGGCGGCCGGTGCGGTCAAAGCCGTGGAAGTGCGAGTTGTCGCCCGCGTCCCAGGCCTCCCGCAGCCCCGGCGTGCTCAGGTCCCAGTCCGGCCGGATCTCGCTCGTGGCCGCGCGCAGGTCACGCCAGAGTTCGTCGGTCGACGGGCGACCCCAGAACCAGTAGCCGTTGTACACACTGTGGATGATCAGCCCCGGTTTGAGGACGAGGGTGTGCGGGATCATCGGGTCGTGCTCCGGGTCGGTGTACTCCTGGATGTCGAGGTCGCGCTGGATCGTCCGGCCGGGGTCGGAGAGGAACGGCCACTGGGCACCGACGGATGAGCGGAACTCCTGCAGCGTGTGGTGATCGTCGGTCGAGATGGTGACCATCTGGGTGTACGCCACGGCCACCTTTGACTGGAACGCCGCCAACGCGTGGTGCTGCTGGTGCTCCTTCGGGCAGTAGTGGCCGCGGGAGAGCATGAGTACCAACGGATCCGAGCCCTGCAGTTCGCTGAGCGTACGGACCGTGGCGGTGTGGTCGGGCAGCGCGTAGTCGGGGAAGGTGCCGCCGGGCACGATGTCGGCACGCATGGACTAGCCGCCTTTCGGTGGGACGGTTGGCGCGAAACGCACGGTTCTGTTGTGGACTCCTGTGCGGTAACGTGGCCGCATCAGGACGACGCCGCACCAAGATGACGTTGTGTAGCAACAAGGCTAACCCGGTGCGGGCAGCCGTGTGGCCGGATGGCACCGACGGGAATGCCGAGCCGAATGTCCCGGGGCTGGCGGCAGCCGCTGTGCGGTTTCCGCAACGGCTTACCGCGCCGGTGTGGGAAATTCGGTGGGAGATTCCGGCACGCCCGCAGCTACCGACGGTGGCGGAGCGGGACGGACCGGCGGGCGTGACAACGGTCCATCGGCGGAGGGAGCGTGGCAGGTGCCGTGGTTTCCGGACTTCGCCAGCGCCGTGGAGCTGGCGCGCAGGGACACCCGCGCGGCCGGGCAGGCCGATCCGGTGGGGCAGTACTTCACCGCGCTGAACACCGGTGACACGCACCCCCTGGAGACCGTGTGGCCCGGCGAGGTGGTGGTCTACGACCCGCGCGCCGGCGAGATCCGTGGCCACCGGCAACTGCGCCAGTTCGTCCACCGCAATCAGGCCTGGCTGGCCGAGCGCCAGGCACGGATCGAGACGGTGGCCGCCACCCGCGTCGGCGGTCGCGCGGTGGTCGAGTTGCTGGCCCACCTCGCTGGCGACGGAGGGCAGGTGGCCTGGCCCGTGGCCGTGGTCGCGGAGTCGCCCGACGACCGGTCGGTGGTGTTCCGCACCTACTGCAGCCAGTGGCCGGTCGACGGGCAGCGCCACCTGCGACCCGCCATCCTCGACTCCGGGCAGGCCCGACCTACTGACGTGATCGGCCGGTACCAGGCCGCGCTGGCGGCCGGTGACGCGGACGCGGTGGTGGACACCTTCGCGGCGGACGGGTACTACCGCGAGCCCATCGGCCCGCACCTGACCCACCGTGGCACAGCCGAACTGCGCGCGCTGTTCACCGGATACTTCAGCGCCGGCGGCGGCATCGGCGTGGAGTACTGCGCGGCGACGGACGACGGGGTCCGCTGCGCGGTGGAGTACAACGTGGTCCGCTGGGGCAGCCGCGACCTGCCGCCCCAGGCGGGACTCGGCGTCTACGAACGCGGCCCGGACGGGCTGCTCGCCGCGGCCCGGATCTACGACGATGTCGCCCCACCGAACGGGTACCGGTGAGACTTCCCGGCGATTTGCGGATACCCCGCTGATCTTGGCGAATGCTGGGTCACGATTGAGACCGACGGCCGCTGACAGTACAGGGAAAGGAGCCTTCGTCGTGGACATGAAGCTCGAGGTATTCGTGCTGCCTGTCTCAGATGTGGACCGGGCCAAGGCTTTCTACACGGCGCTGGGTTGGCGGGAGGATGCCGACTTCAGCGACGGGCAGGGTTTCCGGGTGGTCCAGCTGACGCCGCCCGGATCGAGCTGCTCGGTCAACTTCGGTGCCGGGGTCACCTCGGCCACGCCTGGTTCGGCGCAGGACATGATGCTGGTGGTGACCGACATCGAGGCCGCCCGGGCCGAACTGGCCGGGCACGGCGTCGAGGTGAGCGAGGTGTTCCACGACGCGGGGGGCGTGTTCCACCACGCCGGAACGCAGGCTCGGGTACCCGGCCCGGATCCCGAACGCAGGAGCTACGGCTCGTTCGTGTCGTTCAGCGATCCGGACGGCAACGGTTGGATCGTCCAGGAGCTCACCACCCGCCTGCCGGGCCGCTAGCCGGGCCCGCGCCGCACTCCGAGGAGGGGCACATGACCGACTACGACGTCATTGTCATCGGTGCCGGCTCGCCGGGCGAACACTGCGCCGGCGCGCTGGCCGACGGCGGACTGCGCGTGGCTGTGGTGGAGCGTGAGCTGGTCGGCGGCTCCTGCTCGTACTACGCGTGTATCCCGTCCAAGACGCTGCTGCGCGCCGGCGAAGCGGTACACGACGCCCGCGAAGCGACCGCCACCGCGCAGGTCGACGTGGCGGCCGCGCTGGCCTGGCGGGACTTCATGGTCTCCGACTACTCCGACGCCGGGCAGGAGCGTTGGCTGGCCGGGAAGGGCATCGATCTGTTGCGTGGCAGCGGAAAGCTGGCCGGACCCGGCGTGGTCGAGGTGGGTGGCGGGCGGCACACGGCGCGCCACGTGGTGGTGGCGACCGGCTCGGATCCGGTCATCCCACCCGTCCCGGGGCTGCGCGAGCTGGACGGCGTGTGGACCAACCGCGAGGTCACCAGCATGAAGGCAATCCCCCGCCGCCTGCTGATCCTCGGCGGCGGGCCGGTCGGCGTCGAGATGGCCCAGGCGGTACGGCGGCTGGGCGGCGAGGTGGCGCTGGTTGAAGGGGCACCGCACGTACTCGCCCGCAACCCGGCGCCGGTGGGCGAAGCGCTCGGCGAGGTCCTCCGGGCCGACGGCATCGAATTGCTGCTGGGCGTCCACGCGACCGCCGCGCGCCGGGAGGGCGAGGAGTACGTGCTGGTCCTCGACAGCGGCGCCGAACTGCGCGGCGACCGGCTGCTCGTGGCCACCGGCCGCCGCCCCCGGGTGACCGGGATCGGCCTGGAAACCGTTGGCGTACAAGCAGACGAGCACGGCGGGATTCCGGTCGATACCCGGCTGCGGGCCGGCGAGGGGGTGTGGGCGGTCGGTGACGTCACCGGGGTACGCCTGCTCACCCACGTCGGCAAGTACCAGGGCGACATCGCGGCCGCCAACATCCTCGGCGAGTCCCGCGAAGCCAACTACGAAGCCATCCCGGACGTGGTGTACACCGATCCGCAGGCCGCCTCGGTCGGCGCGACCGAGGCCCGGTTCTCGGCCACCGCACGGGTGGCCGAGGTGGCCAAGACCGCCACGTACACCCGTGCCTATGCCCAACACAACGGCTTCCTGACGCTGCTGTCCGACGGTGAGCGGCTGACCGGCGCGTACGCCCTCGGCCCCGAAGCCGGCGAGTGGCTGCAGCAGGCCACCCTGGCCATCCGCGCCCGGGTACCCCTCGACGTGCTCCGCGACGTCATCCAGCCCTTCCCCACCTTCTCCGAGATCTACGTCGACGTACTCAAAGCGCTGCGCAGCCAGATCGCGGCCGCCGGCCAGCCGGTCCCGGCAGGGTCGTCATGACCGCGCTGGCCGGGCAGACCGTCGTCGTCATCGGCGGCAGTGCCGGTATCGGGCTGGAGACCGCCCGGCTGGCCCGGGCGGAGGGGGCCGACGTCGTGCTGACCGGGCGCAACCGGGAGCGTCTCGAGCGCGCCGCCGCAGACGTGCAGGCGCGCAGCAGCGCGGTCTTCGACGCCACCGACCCGGCCGCGCTGCAACGGTTCTTCGACGAGCTGCCCGCGCCGATCGACCAGGTGCTGGTGACGGCTGGCCGGCCGCACTACGCGCGGCTGACCGACATCGACCAAGCGCTGGCCCGGCAGGCATTCGACGAGCACCTGTGGCTGCCGATAGCGGTCGCCCAGCACAGCGTTGGCAAGGTACGCCCCGGCGGCACGCTGCTGTTCATGAGCGGTACCGGTGCCCGCCGTCCGGCCCTGGGCCTGACCCTCAGCTCGATCGCCACCACCGCGCTGCCCATCCTCATGGCCAATCTCGCGCTGGAGCTCGCCCCGATCCGGGTCAACCTGATCGCGCCCGGCTTCGTCGACACGCCGCTCTCGGCCGACCTGCTCGGTGACGACCTCGACAGGCGGCGCGAGCAGCTCCGGTCGACACTGCCCATCGGGCGGGTGATCGGGCCGGCCGACGTCGCGGCGCTCGCCGTGCACCTGATGGCCAACACGGCACTCAACGGCGCGACCTTCGACATCGACGGTGGCCAGCAGTTCGTCCCGCAATAGCGGTGGCCGGCGGGCGGACTCACGACACGGCTCACGGGCCGGGAACGGGGAGACTGAGGATGGACGTCGCTTCCCTGGCGGACCTGCTGCACGAGACTTCGGTCCGGCACGGCTCGTTCGAAGCGGTTGCCCCACCGCACGACTGGTGGGACTGGTATGCGGCGTACATGGACGCGCGCCAGGCCGGCAGCGGCGAGGACGCGGCCGCGGTGGCCGCCGGACGGTACATGGCCGAGGTCAAGCACGTCGTCCCACCCGGCTGATGGGTAACCTTCGATCGGTCAACGTCGGCAAGCCACGCGACGTGCCCTGGCAGGGCCGTACGGTGTTCACCGGAGTATTCAAGACGCCGGTCGAGGGGCCGGTGACCGTACGCCGGCTCAACGTCGACGGCGACGGCCAGGGCGACCTCGCCGGTCATGGCGGCGAGCAGCGGGCCGTCTTCGTGTACCAGCTCGACTCGTACCGCCACTGGCAGGGCTTCCTGCACCGGGATGACTTCACCTTCGGCCAGTTCGGCGAGAACTTCACCGTTGACGGCCTCGGTGACGACGAGGTCTGTATCGGCGACCGCTACCGGATCGGCGGTGCGCTGTTCGAGGTCACCCAGCCCCGGGTGACCTGTTACCGGGTGGGCATCCGGATGGCGGACCCGCGGATCCCGGCGCTGCTCGTACAGCACCACCGGCCCGGCTTCTACCTGCGGGTACTCCAGGAGGGCGAGGTCACCGCGGGCGACGAGATCGTCAAGGTCGCGGGCGGTCCACAGGCGATGACGATCGCGCAGGTGGACGCGCTGCTGTACCTGCCCGGGCACGCGGGTACCGACATCGAGCGGGCGCTGCGGATCCCGGCTCTGAGCCCCGGTTGGCAGGCGTCGTTCCGGGCGATGCTGGACGCGCCCAGCGCGACCGGTGGCAACGCGACCACTGGCAACGCGGGGCTCGTCGCGACCGCACCGCCACCGGCGTGGCCCGGATTCCGGCCGCTGCGGGTGGCCGCGATCCAGCCGGAGAGCACGACGATCTCCTCGATCCTGCTGGCCGATCCCGCCGGCGCCCCGGTACCGGCGGCGCTGCCCGGCCAGTTCCTGACCGTGCGGCTGCGCCCCGAGCCCGACGCGGCGCCACTCGTCCGTAGCTACTCGCTGTCCGGGTCGCCCGGCGCCGATCGGTACCGGATCAGCGTCAAGCGCGAGGAGCACGGCGCGGCGAGCGGGTACCTGTACTCCCGGCTGCGTACCGGCGCGGAGATCGAGGTCGCCGCGCCCCGGGGTACGTTCACGCTCGCGGCCGGTACGACGCCGGTACTGCTGGTCAGCGGCGGTGTCGGTGCCACGCCGGTACTGGCGATGCTGCACGCGTTGGCCGCCGAGCGCTCGTCACGGCCGGTGTGGTGGCTGCAGGCGGCCCGCAACGGGGCTGTCCGGCCGTTCGCGGCGGAGTCGGCCGGCCTCCTTGCGCAGCTGCCGGCGGGCCGGTCCCACGTGTGCCTGAGCCGTCCGGAGCCGGGCGACCGGTACGACTCGGCCGGCCACTTGTCCGCGGACCTGCTGCGCGGGCTGGACCTGCCGGCGGACGCGGAGGCGTACGTCTGCGGGCCGGCCGCGTTCCTCACCGACGTGACCGCTGCCCTCGCCGAAGTGGGCGTGGCGGCACCACGACTGCACACGGAGGTCTTCGGTACCCGGGAGGGCCTGACCCCGGGAATCGCGGCGACACCCGCGCGCCCGCCGCACTCGCCGTCCGGACCGCCCGGTACCGGGCCGCAGGTGTCGTTCGCGCGCAGCGACCTGACCGTACCGTGGCCGGACGGGACGCGCCAGCCTGCTCGATCTCGCGGAGGCGTGCGACGTCCCGGTCCGCTGGTCGTGCCGTACCGGCGTCTGCCACACCTGCGAGAGCGGGCTGCTCTCCGGGGACGTGAGCTATGACCCCGACCCGGTCGACCCGCCCGCGGCCGGCAACGTGCTGATCTGCTCGGCCCGGCCGCGTGGCCCGGTCGTGCTCGACCTGTGACTCCCGATCGCGAATGGATCAGGTGGTCGGTTCCGGCCGAGGACGCATGTCGTCGACGACCCGCCGGCGCTGTCGGGCGGGTACCCCCGTGGCACCCGCCCACCATGACGACGAACGGGAGTCGCCCGAATCGACCAACGACCGGGCGGAAATCGGCTCGGGCGGTGCCGTACCGCTGACGGCAAGCAGGCAGGCCGTCCCATAAATCGGTTCAGTAAGTTACTCGGTAGGTTCCTGCCTGCCAGCCATAACAGCGACGATCCTCGATCACAACGGGATCCTGGCACACCCGGTGCCACCGCACCGCGCGCCACGACCACGCGGCCACGGGTGCCCGGACGCCGGCCTTCGGTACCCCGGGTGGTGGGTGAAGGGCTTTCACCGCAAGCAAAGCCGCCAGCCCAGCGGGCGGGGGTCGGATGCCGTCCGGGCACCGCGACCGGACGCGCCTCGGCGCAGCCGCGCAGGCATCGATCATCGTGCGGCTGTACCGAGCCGGAAATGCACTCGTAACGGTTCAGCATCAAGGCCGAACCACCGGCTTTACCAGCCCTGCCCGGAATGCAATAGTGCGGTCGTCCGACTACTAAAGCGCTTCAGCGCAGCGCCGCGCGCAGCCGTCACCGGTCACCGCGCGGCAACCCCGGAGACGGAGATGGTGGACATGTTGAGAAGAGCGCTGGCGGGCTCGCTGGTGCTGGCCGCCGTGGCGTTCGCCGCGGGCTGCGGCGGCGGTGCGAGCAAGACCTCGGCGGATGCGAAGTCACCGACGGATCCGGCCAAGGTCTCCGGCGACATCACCGTGCTGACCAACCGGACCGACCTGGTCACCGACGGCACCATGCAGAAGTACGCCGACGACTTCGCCAAGACCTACCCGAACGTGCACGTGAAGTTCGAGGGCATCACCGACTACGAGGGCGAAGTCAAGATCCGGATGAACACGATCGAACTACGGCGACGTGCTGCTCATTCCAGCTGTCATCGCCAAGGGCGACTACCCGAAGTTCTTCGCCTCCCTGGGCAGTACCGCCGAGATCACCGGCAAGTACCTCTACACCAGCAAGGGCACCGTCAGCGACAAGGTGTACGGCATCCCCGGCTTCGCCTCCGCCAACGGTTTCGTCTACAACAAGGACGTCTGGAGCCAGGCCGGCATCACCACCTGGCCGACCACGCCCGCCGAATTCCTCACCGACCTCGCGGCCGTCAAGGCCAAGACCACCGCCATCCCCTACTACACCAACTACAAGGACGGCTGGCCGCTGAGCGCCTGGACGTCCGTGCTCGGCTCGGTCAGCTGCGACCCGTCGGCCAGCGACAACCTCGCCAGCTCGACCAACCCGTGGGCAGCCGGCAGTGACCTCAACGTCGGCGACAGCCTGCTCTACGACATCGTGCACAACAAGCTCTCCGAACCCGACCCGACCACCACCAACTGGGAGGACTCGAAGGGCCTGCTCGCTACCGGGAAGATCGCCACGATGTTCCTCGGCTCCTGGTCGATCGTGCAGATGCAGGACGCTGCCAAAAAGGCGGGCAAGGACCCGGCCGAGATCGGGTACCTGCCGTTCCCGGCACAGAAGGCCGGCAAGTACTGCTCGATCGTGTCGCCCGACTACCTGTACGCGGTGAACATCCACTCCGCGCACAAGGACGCCGCGCGCGCCTGGATCGACTTCATGCTCGACAAGTCCGGCTTCGCCGACACCAACCAGGCCGTCTCGCCGGTCAAGGGCGCCGCACTGCCCAGCGCGCTGGCTCCGTTCCAAGCGGCCGGCGTGCAGTTCGTCGAGCTGTCCCAGGACAAGACCGCGACGGTCAACAAGATCGACGACGCCTCGGAGATCGGCCTCAACAAGCCGGATTACCGGCAGCACCTGGTCGACGTGGCGCGCGGCGCCGCGGGCGGTGATGCGAACAGCGTGTTCGCGGACCTCACCAAGAAGTGGGCGGACGCAGAGAAGCTCGCCGGGTCGTGACGGGACGGAACTGACCTGCCGAGGACGGGCTGGCGGGGGCTGAGCGCCCCCGCCAGCTCAGCCCCCGCCCGCACACAGGAGGTTGACGTGACGCTTGACACGGCACCACCGGCAACCGCCGGACCGACGCGCTCGCCGGCCACGACGCGACCTGCGGGCGCCGGCCGCTCCGGGTGGCAGCGCCGCCTCACCCCGTGGCTGTTTCTGTTGGTACCACTGGCCTTCCTCATCACCTTCACCTACATTCCGGTCGGCGCGATGCTGTCCTACAGCTTCACCGACTGGGACGGGGTGAGCCCCGACCGCACCTTCGTAGGCGCCGACAACTACGTGGAGCTGTTCACCCGGCCGGAACTCTTCGAGGTCTTCTTCGTCAGCCTCTACTACCTCGTCGCCGCGGCGGTACAGCTGGTGGTGGCGCTCTACTTCGCCACCATTCTCAGCTTCTCCACCCGCTTCCGGAACTTCTTCAAAGGTGTGCTGTTCTTCCCGTACCTCATCAACGGTGTTTCGGTCGCCTTCGTGTTCCTCTACTTCTTCCAGCGCGGCGGTACCCTCGACTCGGCCCTGGAACTGCTCGGCATCCACGTCAACCGCTACTGGCTCGGCGATCCGCACCTGATCAACATTTCCCTCGCCGGCGTCTCGGTGTGGCGCTACCTCGGCCTCAACTTCGTCCTCTTCCTCGGCGCCATCCAGTCGATCCCGGCGCAGATCTACGAGGCGGCGATGCTCGACGGGGCCACCCGCTGGCAGCAGTTCCGGCACCTGATCCTGCCCGGCATCAAGCCGATCGTCAGCCTGAGCGTCATCCTGGCCATCTCCGGATCCCTTGCCGTGTTTGAGGTTCCGTTCATCATGACCGGCGGCGCCAACGGCAGTAAGACTTTCGTCATCCAGACGGTCAAGCTGGCCTTCCAGTTCAACAAGACCGGGCTGGCCTCGGCCGCCGCGGTCGTACTCCTGGTGATCATCCTGCTGGTGACGTGGCTGCAGCGGCGGCTGGTACCTGATGAGAAGGCGGACCTGACATGACCACGCGCCTCGTGGCCGGCACGCTGAAGTACCTGAGCCTGGTGGTCGCCTCGGTGGTGGTTCTGCTGCCGCTGGGCGTGATGTTCCTGACCTCGCTGAAGACCCAGGGTGAACTGGCCGGCGGCAGCAGTGCGCTGACCCTGCCGAAGCACTGGCTCAACTACCACAACTACGTCACCGCGTTCACCAACGGCAAGATGCTGCTCGCCTTCGCCAACACCGCCTTCATCCTGGTGTTCTCCATCGCCGGCACGGTGCTGATCGGCTCCATGACGGCGTACGCGATCGACCGCTTCTCCTTCCGCTTCAAGCGACTCGTGGTCGGCCTGTTCCTGGTCGCCACGCTGGTACCCGGGGTCACCACCCAGGTCGCCACCTTCCAGGTGGTCAACGGGTTGGGGCTGTTCGACTCGCGGTGGGCGCCGATCCTGCTCTACATGGGTACCGACATCGTCTCGATCTATATCTTTCTGCAGTTCATCCGCGGCATTCCGGTGTCCCTGGACGAGATCGCCCGGATCGACGGGGCCACCTCGTTCACCATCTACCGGCGGATCATCCTGCCCCTGTTGAAGCCGGCCATCGCGACCGTGGTCATCATCAAGGGCATCACCGTCTACAACGACTTCTACATCCCGTTCCTGTACATGCCGTCGGAGAACCTCGGCACCATCTCCACGTCGCTGTTCCGGTTCAAGGGCCCGTTCGGCGCGCACTGGGAGGACATTTCCGCCGGTGCCGTCATCGTCATCGTGCCAACCCTGGTCGTTTTCCTGCTGCTGCAACGCTTCATCTACAACGGTTTCACCGAGGGCGCGACCAAGTAGCCACTACCTCGGCGGTGCGGCTGTGGTTCCCCGCGGCACGAGTACCGGGGTGTCGGAGGCGTGCGATTGCGGGTTGTTGCCCCGGATCACGTCGAACAGGCACCGGGTCACCTCGGCACCGAAACGGGACACGTCGTGGCTCATGGCACTGAGCATCGGGCGGGTGAGCTGGCACAGCTGCGAGTCGTCCCAGGCGAGCAGGGACAGCTCCCGGGGTACCGACAGGCCCAGCTCGGCGGCCACGGTCAGGCCGGCCACCGCCATCACGTCGTTGTCGTACATGATGGCCGTCGGCGCCTGCGGTGCGACCAGCAGTGAGCGGGTCGCCCGCGCGCCCGCGTCGGCGGAGAAGTCGGTGGCCAGTGACCGGCTGCCGGACAGGCCCAGCTCCGCGCAGGTCGCCGCGAATGCCGACTCGCGGATCACGCTGTGTCCCAAGGTCGGCGGCCCACCGACCCGGGCGATCCGCTGGTGCCCCAACGCGGCGAGGTAGCGGACCGCCTCATTGACCGCGCCCGCGTCGTCGGTCCACACCGAGGTGAACGGGCCGGCCAGCGACGGGTGACCGACGACCACCGCGGGCAGCCCGATAGCGGCCAGCGCCGGGATGCGCGGGTCGTCCACGGTGAGGTCGACCAGGATGGAGCCGTTGATCCGGCCGGCCCGCCACCACTCGGTCTGTACCCCCACCTCGTCCCGCTCGTCCAGCAGGCGCAGCAGCAGCGAGCAGCCGTACCCGCCGAGCACGCTCTCGATACCCGAGATGAACTCCATGTAGAACGGCTCCAGGCCGAGCATCCGGGCCGGCCGCGCGATGGCCAGCCCGACGGTGTGCTCGCGGCTGCCGGACAGCGACTGGGCCGCCTGGTTGGGTGTCCAGCCCAACTCCCGGGCCGCCGCTAGGATGCGCTCCCGGGTGGTCCGGGAGACCCCGGGCCGGTCGTGCATGGCCAGCGAGACGGCGCCGTTGGAGACGCCGGCACGGGCGGCCACGTCCTTGATGGTGACCCGCCGGGGTACCGCCGGTCCCTGCTGCGCCATCAGCCGTTCACGCACCACACGGCGTTCCGCGCGGCGAGCTGTACCGGGTCGCCGGTCCAGCCGTCGACGTGGATGTCGACGGACTCGCCGGGCAGCAGGCTGACCAGGCCACGGTCGGCCACCGCGGCGGGCGCCAGCCGGTCGGCCTGCAGCAACAGATCGCGGATCAGCGTGTGGGCGGTGACCGTGACGGTGGTACCCGTGCCGCGCGGTGCCGTACGTACGCTCATGCGGGCCTCCGGGTAGGCGAAGTCACGGTCGGGGGTACCGAACCACCATGCCCGCAGCGTACCGGCGTCGGCAACGAGGAACTCCTTGGCGGCGTCGCCCCCGGTCAACTCGCCCGGCAGCTCCCGCGCGGCGACGGTGCGCGCCCCGGCACTCATGTCCAGACTGGCGGCGGCGAGTTCGGCCCCGTCGGCAGCCAACCGCCGCACGGTGACCGTGCCGTGCCAGTCGTGGCCGGACTGGTTCACCAGGTGCACGCTCGGCACGCCGTCCCGTACCTGGACAGTGAGCAGCAGGTCGGCGTAGACCCGGCGCAGTTCGTGGTAGAGCGGCTTGGCCCGACCCGCCCCGTCGATCGCCGACCAGGAGACCACCGGCCAGCAGTCGTTGAGTTGCCAGACGACCGTTCCGGCGCAGTGCGGCCAGTGCGAGCGCCAGTGCTCGATGCCGGTGGCGATGGCCCGCGCCTGGTTCACCTGGGTCAGGTAGTGCCAGCGCTCGATCGTCGCCGGTTCGTCGAAGTGCGGGGCGAGTCCGCGGGCGAGTTTGCCGGTACCGTCGCCGGCCTTCTGGTGCTGCCGCATGGAATCAGAGTCAACGTCAAGTTCATCATCGGGTACCACGGAGCGCAGCGTCTGCCAGGCCGGCGGCGCCTGCCAACCGAACTCGGCCACGAACCGGGGTACCACCTGCAGGTACCCGGCGTAGTCGCGGCGGTTCCACTCCTCCCACAGGTGGGTGGTGCCGTACCCGGGATCGTTGGGGTGCCGCCGCCACGAGCCCGACCAGGGACTGCCCGGCCAGTACTCCCGGGTCGGGTCCACCTCGGCCACGATCCGGGGCAGCAGTCCGAGGTAGTACCCCTCCCCCCAGCTCGCCCCGGCCAGTGCCGGTTCCCAGTCCCAGTCCCGAAATCCCCACAGATTCTCGTTGTTTCCGTTCCACAGCACCAGACTGGGATGGTGCGCCAGCCGCGCCACGTTCTCCCGGGCCTCCGCCTCGATCTCGCCGCGCAGCGGCTGCTCCTCGGGGTAGGCCGCGCAGGCGAACAGGAAGTCCTGCCACACCAACAACCCCAGCTCGTCGCAGGCGTCGTAGAAGTCGTCGCTCTCGTAGATTCCGCCGCCCCAGACCCGGACCAGGTCGACGTTCGCGTCCCTTGCCTGGGTCAGCCGGTGCCGGTAACGGGCGGCGCCGATCCGGCTGGGGAACGCGTCGTCCGGGATCCAGTTGACGCCCCGGGCGAAGATCGGCACTCCGTTGACCACGAAGGTGAAGGCCGCGCCGCGCTCATCCGGGCGCGTGTCCAGCGTGACGGTACGGAAGCCGATCCGCCGCGACCAGCTGTCCAACGTCACGCCCGAGGCCCGGTCCCGCAGCGTCACCACGCACTCGTACAGCGGCTGCGTGCCGAGCGTGTGCGGCCACCACAGCTGCGGCGCGTCGACGGTGGCCGTCACGGAAACGCTGTCCTGCCCTGGATCGAGGATGGCGGTCGCGGTCGCGCCGGCCACCTCCAGCGTCACCGACAACACCCGGGACGCGCCGGATGCGGTGCGGCGCAAGGCAACCGGTACCTCCACCCGACCCTGCCCGTCGACCACGGTGACGAGCGGGTGCACCGGCTCGAGCCGGGCCACACTCCACTGCTCCAGCCGGGCCGGGCGCCAGATGCCGGCGGTCACCAGCGTCGGTCCCCAGTCCCAGCCGAAGTTGCAGGCCATCTTGCGCAGGTACTGGAACGGCTCGGGGTAGGAGTTGGGGCGCTCGCCGACCAGGTCGCGTACCCGCTCGGCCTCCGCGTACGCCGACGTGAACAGCACCTCCAGGTCGTCCCCCGGCAGGTCGGTGACGTCGAAGCGGTACCCGCGGTGCATGTTGCGGGTCTCCCCCAGTAGCCGACCGCCCAGGCTCACCCGGGCCACCGTGTCCAGCCCGTCGAAGACCAGCTCGGCCCGCTCGTACCCGGGGTCGCGGGCGGGCACCGTGGTCGTGTAGGACCAGTCGGCCTGCCCGATCCAGGCGACGTCGCGTTCCCGGGTACCCACGTACGGGTCCTCGATCAGCCCGGCGGCGAGCAGGTCGGTGTGCACGCAGCCGGGTACCGTCGCGGGTATCTCGACGGTGTCCAGCGGGGCAGGCGCGCGGACCCGGCCGAGGCGTAGCGTCCAGTCGGCCTGCAACGGGGTACCGACCCTCATCTGGTCTCCTCGCGGGAACTACGCCGACGCGGCCGGAGCAGGCGGCGGCTGCGGTGCGAATGGTGGTCTGGCCCAAAGTAGTTGGGCCGGACCACGGTTGTCCATATAGCGTTTAAGTTCGTTGCTTGCCTGCAATTTTACCGCCCACCGATGCGCTGTGGAGGGCAACAACTGAACCGTGTTAGCGACTGGATCACCGCATCGACGCGAGCGGCTCGCCTACCGAGTCTCCACCACCTGTGCCAGCGTGGCGACCGCCCGGTCCACCTCCTCGGCGGTGTTGTAGAGGGCGAAGCTCAGTCGGCAGCTGGCCGGCGGAGCAAGCCCGAGGGCGTGGTGGGCCGGGGTGGCACAGTGGCAGCCCGCGCGGGCCTCAACGCCACCTTCCGCGCGTGTGGAGGTGGCCGGCGATTGCCCCCTCGATGCGGTCGACAGCCGTAATGGCGCCGAAGCCGAGCAGGTGTACCAGGTCGGCGTCGGACGTTGACCCGGTGGCGCGCCACGCGGTGACGTCGGTGTCGGTGACGGCGTGTGGTGCGAGGGCTGCCAGCAGCGCGAGCCGGGTCGCCGGGAGATCGGCCGCGGCAAGCCCGGCCAGCCGCTGGTCGATCCAGGTGGCGGCCGGGTTGGCGCCGTCCCAGGCCGCGACGGCTGCGCGGAGGACATCGCCGCCGGCATCGCTGAGCAGCGCTCCGCCGGCCGTCGCGGTGCCGCGCAGTGCCGCGAAAGCGATCCCGATGGGGGTACCGGCCGCCCAGTCGGGTACCCGGCCGCGCGGGATGCCGGTCAGCAGTGCCAGGCTCTGGCCGGGTGCCAGTTCGCGACGAACCGTGCGGGCATAGGTCATCCCGCCGACCCGGCGTACCGACTGGGACCGCTGCAGGTTGCCCGGTATCAGTTTGTCGTCGGTGAGCGTGGCGAACATGCGATTGCTGAAGTGCGTCGAGAGGGCGGTGGCGAGGTACTCGGCGGCGACGCCCGGATCTCCGTTCGTACCGGTGGGGAACGGCGGCCTGCGCAGTTCCGGCGCGCCCGGGGTACCGGTGGCTCGCGCCCAGGCGACGAGCTCTGCGTACCTCGGATCGGACAGCTCCCGACCGTGCAGGAGATCCTCGGCGAGCTGATGTTCGCCCGCGGCGTGGAGCATGATCGTGTGGGCGTCGATGCAGAAGAGGCACTCGTTGGCCTGCGACACCGCGACCGCGACAACCTCCTTCTCGGCCCGTGGTGCTTGCCCGACCAGGTCCGATTCCCGCAGCAGGGCCCAGGTCGCGGCGTGCAGGTCCGGTGCGGGAGACAGCATCGCGTAGGCGGCCTGGCCGAAGTCGGCGGCCGACTGGGCGTAGACCTCGGCAACCCGACCAGTTGCCGCTCGGCGTGGCACGGGGATGACGTGGCGAACTGACATGGTGGCCTCCGGTACGTCGCTAAGCCGAACAACGGTGTTCGGGTACGCCATCCACGTTAACTCGTACACGCCTGTACCTGTTATTGGCAGCCCATGAAAAGCCTCACAGCGGAGAGTGCGGCCGCGCCTGCAGTATCCTGAACAGTGATGTGCAAACTACGGTTGGCCAGCAAACTCACCTACCTTTCCGGGAGGAGGCAGCGTGGCGAACGGTTCTGACGTTGCCCGCGCGACGACCCCGCGGCCGCAGCGGGCCGACGCACGCCGCAACATCGAGTCGATCCTCGACGCGGCGGTGGCCTGCCTGGCCCGCGACCCCGACGTGAGCGTCGCCGACGTTGCCACCGCCGCGGGCGTCGGCCGGGTCACCCTCTACGGTCACTTCAAGACCCGGGCCGACCTGATCGACGCCGCCCTGGTCCGCACGATCGAACGCGCCGACCAGATCCTCGACGCCACCGATACGACCGGAGATCCCACGGAGGCGCTCACCCGCCTGGTGGCAGCCTCGTGGCAGATCGTCCACCAGTTCCGCAACATCCTGCTGGCCGCACAGCGTGAACTGCCCGCCGAACGCATCCGCGGCGTACATGACCGGGTCCTGCGCCGGGTCCAGTCACTGGTCGAGCGCGGCCAGCGCAGCGGAGCGTTCCGTACCGACCTGTCCAAGCGTTGGCTGATCACCACCGCGTACGGGCTGATGCATTCAGCCGCCGAGGAGGCTGCCGCCGGTCGGGTCAAGGGTGACCAGGTGCCCGACCTTGTCGCGGCCACGCTGATCGCCGCGTTCACCCCACCCGGGGTGAAGGTGCCCGAGCGTCACGCCTGACGTTGGCGCTTGTCTCCTCGTTCGTGTTCGTGCCTCGCGACACGGCACCCGCCGGCCGATTTCGGCCCTGTTCAGCCAGCAGCCCGATCAGTCGCCGATGGCAACGGCCACCTTGGCGAAGCCGGGCTCGGTCAGGCAGCGCAGCATGCAGTCGGCCAGATCGGCGCGCGAAACCCGCAGCGCTCCGCGCACGTTGCGGTCGATGGCGATCCGGTAGGTACCGGTGTGTGGCCCGTCGGTCAGCATGGGGGGCCGAACGATCGTCCAGTCCAGGCCACTGGAGCGCACCACGTCCTCCATCTGGCGCTTGTCGGCGATGGTGTGCCTGAGCAGTCTGCCCAGGAGTGGCTTCACGAGCAGCCGGGTCACCGGCCCATCGCCGTCGGTGGTGAGGGTGCCGGCGCTGACCACAACCAGGCGTCGCGCGCCGGCGCCGCGCATCGCGCGGACGATGCTCGTCGCGCCGTCGGCGCAGACGGTGGTCGGGACGCGCCCGGTGCGGGAGCCGAGAGCCGACACGACGGCGTCGCTGCCGGCGATGACCGGCCCGATGGCGGCAGGGTCCATGACGTCGGCCCGCACAACGTACAGGCCGGGATGCGACACCCTGACCCGGCCGGGGTCACGTACCACGGCGGTGACCTCGTACCCCGCGTCGCACGCCTGCCGGATGAACTCGCGGCCGGTTCCCCCACTGGCACCGAACACGGTTACCTTCATCGTTCCTTCTCTCGATCGACGGGTTGATCAGGTGGTGATGAAGTCGGCCATCATGGCCATGTCCTCGTGTTCGAGGTTGTGGCAGTGCAACAGGTAGGTGCCGTGGTAGTCGGTGAACCGGGTGACGATCTCCACCGCCTCGGACGGGCGCACGTCGACGGTGTCCTTCCAGCCCGCGTCGTACGCGCCGGGCTTGCCGCCGTTGCGGGACAGCACCTGGAAAGGGTTCAGGTGCAGGTGCACCGGGTGGTGGAAGTCGGTGACGAAGCGCCAGATCTCCACGGTGCCCAGCTTCGGGCGGGCCAGCGCGCGACCCGGCCGGTACGCCAGATCGTTGATGGTCCAGGTGCCGTCGCGGCCCTGCCGGAACACGAACGTCCGGGTCGCCGCGGCGCGCGCGGCCGGCAGCGCCGCGACGTCATTGCTCAACTGGGCCGGTACCGCCGTGTCGTCGGCCCGGTCCTGGCCGGTCACGTCGAACCGCATCACCTCGGCGGTACCGCCGGAGCCCAGCCGGTTGACCAGCCGTACCTGTGCGCCGGGCCGGTAGCGGGCGAAGTCGACCACGAGGTCGAAGCGTTCAGCCGGGGCCAGCTCCAGTGCGTCGTGGGCGATCGGGCGAGCCAACAGCCCGCCGTCGCTGCCGATCTGTACCAGCGCCCGGCCGCCCGGCGGCTGCGGATCGAGTTCCAGCCGGTAGCGGCGTGCGTTGGAGGCGTTGAGGATACGTAGCCGGTACCGGGCCGGATCCACCTGCATGGTCGGCCACGGTGCGCCGTTGACCAGGATGACATCGCCGAGAACCCCGTTCATGTACGGGTCGCTCACGCCACCGGCGGGCGCTGCGGGGTACCGGAAGGAACCGTCCTCGTCGAAGGAGCGATCGGTGACCATCAGCGGAATGTCGCGTGGACCGCGGGGCAGCGGCAGCGCGTCGGACTCGTCGTCGTCGACCAGATGGAACCCGGCCAGGCCACGCCAGACACTCAGCCCGGTGTGGCCCATGCGGTGATCGTGGTACCACAGCGTCGCTGCCCGCTGGTTCATCGGGTACGTGTAGACCCGCTCCCCCATCGCCACGTCGCCGCCCATGTCACCGGCGCCCATGTCACCGGCGCCCATGCCAGCCATGCCGCCCATGTCACCGGGGTCCATGTCGTCGTGGCTCATGGCATCCGACGCGGGCAGGACAAGGTCGATGGGGTACCCGTCGCTGGCGGCCGGAGTGTGCCCGCCGTGCAGGTGCACCACGACAGGTTCGGGGAGCTCGTTGCGGTGCAATACCACGCTCTGCCGCCCCGACCGGGACACGATCGTCGGCCCCGGAAAGGTCCCCCCGTAGGTCCACGCCGCGGTCGGCAGGCCCGGCAGGATGTCCAGCTGCGCGACCCGCTGGGTGATCTCGTAGTAGTCGTTGGTCGCGTCCGTCCGCGTGGGGGTCAGCCGACCGGGTACCGGCAGCGCAACCCCGTACAACTCGGGCAACGGTGCCCGACTGCGCAGTAGCCGGCCGGGCTGGCCCGGGGCGAGCAACCGCCGGCCCAACCCCAGCCCCGCGCCGACGGCACCCGCACCCGCCACGGCAGCACCCAGCCGGAGCGCGGTGCGGCGGTTCACGACGCCACTCCGACCGGCCGGCCGGCAACGATCGCCTCGGTCACCGGGGACCGGGCCGGCAACGGTGTCCGCCACACCCAGGCTGTCAGCCGCAACAGACCGACCACGGCGAGCACCCCGAGCGGCACGTGCAGGGTCAGTACCCGCGCCATGCCGATTCCGCTGAGGCCGGCCAGGATCACCGGGAAGGCGAGCCCCAGCAGCATGACCGACCGGGGTCCGCCACTGCGGCGCAGGATCACCACGGCGACCGCTTGTACGACGGCGAGCGCCACCATCACCATCGCGGTCACCAGGTGCACCCTGAGTGCGTCGTAGTGTCCGCTCAGAAAGCTTCCGGCGAAGACGGCCTGCGCCACGCCCAGCAGGGCAAGGCCAAGTGTCGTGCCGCGACACAGCAGGTACGGCCAGCGCCGAACCCATTGGGTATCTCGCACACCATCTCCTTACGTCCGGAGGCGTGCAACGGCCTTGCCCCAGCAAAGCCGGGCGACCGCGGCAGCGCCCACTGGTGTGGGTACGACGCGCGCCGCCGACGTGAGCCGAACCCGAACACGCGTGTTCGGGTTCGAAGCTAGCACTAACTCAAACACAGTTGTCTTGGTTATGGCGCGGCTCACAGTCCGCGTCACGCGCCCGCCCGGCGAGCTGACGGATCAGCGCTTCTCTTCGGGTTCGCCGACGCTCCAGTCCCAGCCGGTGATCGTGGTACGCATGAGTCGGGCGGCGGTTGACAGGTGGCTGTCGGCGCCCCAGTACAGGGTCACCGTGCGACGGCAGTCGGGGCTGTCGACGGCGATCCAGGCGGCGTCGACACGGGTGTTGCCGCGGCCGGCGAAGGCGGGTACGAGGCCGATGCCGAGTCCCGCGCTGATCAGGTCGGCGATGGCGCTGTGCTCGTCGCTCTCGCAGACGATCTTCGGGATGAGGTCACGGGTGGCGAAGAGGCGATCAAGCAGTCGGCGTAGCCAGTGCCCCTCGCGGGCGGTGACGAAGGGCTGGTCGGCGAGTTCGTCGACGCTCACCGACGCACGGCCCGCCAGCGGATGATCGAGGGGTACGGCCACGCCCACCGCCTCGTCGAACAGGCGCACCGAGGCCAGGCCATCGGCGTGGATCGGCTGCGAGGCCACGCACAGATCGACGTCCTGGGCTCGCAGGCGGCGTGCCATGTCCTCGGCCGGCGACCAGTGCAGCTCGATCTCGATGGCGGGATGGGCGCGCTTGTAGGCCGCCAGCGGCCCGGTGAGCGTGAGGAACGTTTCCGACGCCAGTCGTACCGTGCCCAGACCGCCGCTGGTGGTCTCGGCGACTGCCCGTCGTCCCGCGTCGAGTTCACCGAGGGCGCGTTCGACGTGATCGCGGAAGAGTTTGCCCGCGTCGTTGAGGCGCAGCCGGCCACTGCGAGTGAACAGCGGTACCCCCAGTTCGCCTTCCAATCGGGCGATGGTCCGGCTCAGCGACGGCTGGGCGATGTGCAGTTCGTCGGCGGCCTGGCTGAGGTGCTCCAGCCGGGCCACCACGAGGAACTGCTGGAGTGAGTTCAGCTCCATCATGCCTCCGCGAGCATAACGCCATGACGATACTGATCTTAGACAAGATAACCCAGGTGTCATAACGTCGGAGGCGAGAGTCAAGGTGCCGTCGCGGAGGAAGGTCGGGGGTAGCGATGTCTACGCAGCGCGAGGTAGATGAGCGCAGGATTCGCGAGCAGGTCGAAAAGATCATCGAAGGACTTCGAGCCAAGGATCTGGAAATCCTGAAGCAGCCGTACTCGGCCGACGTCGTGTCGTTCGATGTTGAGCCGCCGCTTCAGCATCTCGGGGTGGAGGCGAAGCTCAGGAACTGGGCGAAGGTGTTCGCGTTCTTCGAGAGCGTGACGTATGAGGTTCGGGACCTGACCCTCACCGTGGGCGACGAGGTGGCGTTCGGGTACGCCTTCGCTCGGCTCAGCGGCACCCTGAAGAACGGGGCAGCCACGAGTGGCATGTGGGTGCGGATCAGCTACGGCTTCCGCAAGATCGACGGTACCTGGCTGATCACGCACGACCAGGTCTCGGTACCGCTCGACATCGCCAGCGGCAAAGGACTGGTCGACCTTCGAGCCCTGACGGGGCAGCCGCTCTGGCCACCTCTCCGGACTTAACGCGCAAGCACCGATTTTAGGGCAAAAGGGTGCTCTGCTTGGTAGCGTCTACCGGTGCGGCCTGTCCTGGCTATGCGCAGGTGGGCCCGGCGTACAGGCGGTGCGGTTGTGGCTGCGGCTTTGTGAGTGGGCACCGTCGACAGGGGGAAACGAATGGCAACCACGGACACGGGTACCCCGCGGCCAGGTCTCCAGGTCGGCGCGACCAGCGAGTTCACGCTGTTCTTCCGGGTCAAGCCCGGTCAAGGACCGGCCCTGCGGGAAGCGGTCGAGAACCTGCAGAAC
Source organism: uncultured Actinomycetota bacterium (assembly GCA_963850915.1). GTDB lineage: Bacteria > Actinomycetota > Actinomycetes > Mycobacteriales > Micromonosporaceae > CAVTWH01. The sequence goes on along the minus strand of CAWKND010000006.1, from coordinate 26,687 downwards.
ACTCCCGGGTACCGGCCCGGCGACTATCAGCTGGCCATCAAGACGATTCACGAGGCGCGGTTCGTCCTGTTCGATGACGACACGCGGCTGTTGTTCGCGACGAGTTTCGACGGCCCGTGGGACGCCTACATGGAGGACTTCGCCGCGTCCGGTCCGACACTGCAGCTCTTCAACGCCATCTTCCAGTACGTCGAGGGCTACGACGGCATCCCAGATCTCGCGGCGGTGAAGGCGTTCATCTCTCAGCGGGCAGGTGACGGCGGCCGGCTACTCCCGCAACTACGGCAGCCCGGTCAAGGAGATCCGCAAGGCGCTGCGCGTCAATGAGGCTTTCCAGCGGGTACTCGACGACCCGCAGGCCGCCCGGGCGCTGCAGGCACCCGGCGTTGAAACCGCTGCTCGACGAGGCCGCCGACGCTGTCGTAGTCGGCGGATCCACTACCGGCAGCCACGTCGAGGAGACTCAGTGTCGGATCACATCTCAGGACCGCGGGCCCTGGCCACACCGATCGCTGACATCACCGACTTCTACGCGTTTCCTCAGCCCGGAGCGGCCCGGCCATGTGGTCCTCGTGATGAACACGCTGCCGTTCGCTGCCGCCGTCCGCGCGCTTCTCCGAGGGCCTGATCTACCGGTTCCGTCTGCGTCCACTCGCGCCCGGCGTCGACGGAGCTCCGGCGCCGTTCGTTGCCGGCACCGACGAGTTCGCGTTCGACTGCGTCTTCTCCCCGCCGCCGCCGCGACCCGGCGTGCAGGAAGGCACCTGCATCATCCCGGGCGGCGAGACGGTCTCGTTCGCGGTCGACGACGAGCGCGGCGGCTCGGGTCACGGGGTCCGGGTGTTCGCCGGGCCACGCTGGGATCCGTTCATCATGGACGCCCCCGCGACGTTGAAGACGATCGCCACCGGCAAGCTCGCGTTCACCGAGTCTGGCCTCGATCTACCTGGACGGCAAGAACGTCCTGAGCATCGTCGTCGAGATCGACTGCGCTCAGCTGTCGGCCGGCATCTGAGTCTCGTCGGGGGGTGGCGGAGACCCTGACCCGGGGCACGTTCAGGTGCGCCTCGAACGCGTCGGGCGGCCGGAGGTGAAGAACCTGATGCTGGCGCCGAAGCAGTTCGACCCGGTGAACAGGGACCTGGAGATCCGCGATCTGTACAACATGGAAGACGCATTCGCACTCGCGCCGGCCTACCTGGGCGCCTATCGGGCGCGGCTGAACGCGAACCTGGCGTTCTGGGACGGTCTCGACGGCCGGGTGGACTGGCCGGTGGACGACCGGCGGTACGCATCCACTGACGGAACTCGTACTCGCCGACTATCTCGTCCTGGACGTGACCAAGCCGTACGCCGAGCAGGGTTCGTTCCTGGAGATCGAGCTGGCCGCCCGCGGCGGCCGCGCGACACCGGACGTGCGGCGGTCGGGCCCTCAACGACGACGTGATGGACACGATCTTCACGCTGCTGATCAACGCGGGGAACGGGCCGACCGTCCGCGACGGCGTCGACCAGGCGACGCACCCGGCGACCCGCATGTTCCCCTACCTGGCGGCGCCGAATCCGACGCCGCCGGAACCGCCGGCACACCACTAGCGAGTCCGGGGAGGTGATCACGTGAGCGGATACCGGCGCCGGTCTCGAATTCGACGACATCCAGAGCGGTCTGCTGCACGAGCGGCCGTCGCCGTACGTCGGCACCTATCTGCTGCTGCGCATCGACGACCAGACGGCCGGACGGGAGCTGGTGCGGCGGCTGTACTCGCGTGGTCGACACCGGGACGCCCGCACCGATCCGGCCCGCGGCGCCTGGATCACCGTCGCCTTCACCTACGAAGGCCTGAAGGCGCTGGGTGTGCCGCAGGACTCCCTCGACAGCTTCGCGCCGGAGTTCCGGCAGGGTATGGCGGCCCGGGCCGTCGAACTCGGCGACGTTGGCGACAGCAGCCCGGAGCACTGGGAGAAGCCGCTGGGAACCCGCGACGTCCACGTCGTCCTCGCCGCGCTGTCACCGGACGCCGCCCGGCTCGCCGCCGTGGTCGAACAGGCCCGCAGCGCCCAGCGACGAACTGCCGGGGGTCGAGGTGATCTGGCGGCAGGACTGCTACCAGCTCCCGACCGGGCGTACCTCGTTCGGCTTCAAGGACGGGATCGGCCAGCCGGCGGTCGAGGGCAGCGGAATCCCGGCGGTGAATTCACACCGCGGAAGCGCCGATCAAGGCTGGCGAGTTCATTCTCGGGTATCCGGATGAGACGGGAGCTCTGCCGCCGATGCCGACCCCCGACGTACTCGGTCGCAACGGCACGTACGTCGTCTTCCGCAAGCTGCACACCCGTGTCGCGGCGTACCGGCGGTATCTGCGGGATCGCGCGGCCAACCGCGCAGAGGAGGCACTGCTCGGCGCGAAGATGGTCGGACGGTGGCCCAGCGGCGCACCGCTGGCCCTCTCCCCCGACAGCGACGACCCCGAGCTCGGCGCCGATCGCCAGCGCAACAACGACTTCCGCTACAGCGACGACCTGCGCGGCTTCAAATGCCCGGCGGGTGCGCACGCGCGCCGGGCGAATCCGCGGGACGCGCTCGAAGACGAGGGCAGCGTCAACGTGCGCTCTCCACCGGATGATCCGGCGCGGCACGAGCTACGGCCCGGAGCTGCCGGACGGCGTTCTGGACGACGACGGAGCCGACCGGGGCATCGTCTTCGTCTTCGCCGGTACGCACATCAAGCGCCAGTTCGAGTTCGTCAAGACGCAGTGGCTGAACGACGGCATCTTCATCGGCGCGTCCGCAGAGAACGACCCGCTCGTCGGCACGAACGACGGTTCGGGTGTCTACACCATCCCGCAGCGGCCGATCCGTCGCCGGCTGAAGGATCTCCCGCCGTTCGTGGTCACCCGCGGCGGCGAGTACTGCTTCGCACCCGGCCGGCGCGCCCTGCGCTGGCTTGCCGACCTGACCAGCTGACCGGCGACGACGAGGAAGGACCGACACCGTGACGTCGAAAACGACAGGCACTGACCGCTGGAAGTCGCTCGACTTCGGCCCGGCGCCGTCCGGATCGGCCGAGCCCGAACAGCCGGTACTCGTCGACTACGCCTCGGACGGGCGGGTCGCCGTTGTCACGCTCAACCGGCCACACGCCGACAACGCGATCACGACAGCCATGGGAGCCCGGCTGACCGAGATCCTGGAGACGATCGCGGTCCGCCCGGCCGTTCGCGTCGTCGTGCTCACCGGGGCCGGCGACCGGGCCTTCTCAGTCGGCAGCGACCTGCGCCAGCGCAACGCCATGACCAAGGAGGACTGGCTGCGCCAGCGGCAGGACTTCGACCGTACCCTCTACACCTTGCGCCAGTTGCGCAAACCCGTCTTCGCCGCCGTCAACGGGATCGCCTACGGCGGTGGCAGCGAACTCGCCCAGAGCACCGACTTCATCATCGCCTCCGACAACGCCACCTTCGGCCAGCCCGAGGCGATGCTCGGCCTCGCCGCCGGCGGCGGATCACCCGCACTGCTGCCGCGCCTGCTCCCGCCGGGAAGGCCCTGCAGATGCTGATGACCGGCGACCCGATCACCGCGCAGGAGGCCTACCGGCTGGGCATGGTCAACGAGATCCACACGCCGGACGCGCTGATGGGCGCCGCCCACCGTATCGCGGAGAAGATCGCCGGCAACTCGCCCACCGCGGTACAGGCCGTCAAGCGGGCGGTACGCATGGGCGACGGCCAGCCGATCGAGCAGGCCGTCGCGACCATGATGGACGCCCACTGGCGCTCAGCCGTGCACCCCGACCGCCTCGAAGGGATCGGCGCCTTCAACGACGGCCGGGAACCGGCCTTCCAGGATCCCGACTTCTGACGCACGCGCAAACGCAAACACCCACATGCCAGGAGGGCCGAAAGATGACCGTGGCCGAGAACCTCGACGGGGCGCGGGCCGCCCTCGCGATGATCAACCCCGAGCCGTACAACGCCGAAGCGCCGCCGCAGGCGCTGGCCACCGACATCACGCCGACCGAACTTCACTACGTGCGCAGCAACTTCGCCCTGCCCGCCCACGACGGCACGCTGGAGATCGGCGGCTCGGTGGACAACCCGTACACGCTGACGCTCGACGAGCTACGCGCCCTTCCTGCCGTAGACCGCGTCGTCACCCTCGAGTGCGCCGGCAACGGGCGCCTCGAGATGCGACCGCTGCCCGCCGGTGAGCCCTGGGGCAACTACGCTGTCTCCGCCGCCCGGTGGACCGGCACGCCGCTGCACACGGTGCTGGAACGGGCGCACCCGACCACCGGCGCCGTCGAGGTCCGGTTCGACGGCGCCGACCACGGCCCGTACCTACTCAACCCGGTCCTGGCCGAGAGCGATCCGCATGACCTGTCATTCGTGCGCTCGCTGCCGCTCGCGTACGCGGCCGACCCGGAATCCGAAATCCTGATCGCGTACGAGATGAACGGCGAGCCGTTCGAACCCCGACCACGGGGCACCGTTCCGGCTGATCACGCCCCGCTGGTTCGCCGTCGCGTCAGTGAAATGGCTCAAGCGGATAACCGTCTTGACCGAGCCGTACGTCGGTGAGTTCCAGACCGGCCATTACATGTACCAGTGGCCGGACCGGCCGCAAGAACCCGTCACCTTCATGCGCGTACGCGCCCGGATCACCGAACCCGCCCCCGGCACCACGCTGCCGATTGGCATTCACACCGTCCGTGGCAAAGCCTGGTCCGGTACCGGCCCGGTGACCCGCGTCGAGGTCAGCTTCACCGGCGAAGGCGACTGGCAACCAGCGGAACTGCAGCCCCCGAACGATACCGTACCAGTGGCAGGACTGGTCGTTCGAGTGGACCGCGACGGACATCGGACGGCACACGGTCCGCGCCCGCGCCACCGACGCGGCCGGCAACGTACAACCCGATGTTCCGCCGTGGAACCGGCTCGGCTACGGCAACAACGCCATCGAGGTCTCCTACGTCGACGTTCAATAGCCATCGGCCTGTTCGGCGGCCGGCCGGAGTGTTGCGTCCGGGTAGGACAATGAACCCGTGTGGAGAGGCAGGCCGCCTACGCGCGGTACCGCACTGGCGGCATTGGCTGTGTTTTGGACGATCGGCGCATGCTTTCTGGTCGGGGCGTGGCGGAGCGGGGTCGCCGAGGACAGGTTTCGTGCGGCGCCTACCTGTTCCGAGAGCCAGGTTTTCAGCTCAGCGGACTGCCGGATCACCCTCGACGGCACGATGACCCACCTGACCTCGAGACGTGCCGAGATGGACGTCGATGGGCACCACATTTCGGCGGCCGTCACGTTCAATGGGAACACTTCTGGCGCAACCGGGGCACGTCTGCGGGTGACCATGTACCGGGGCAGGCCTGTAGAAATCGATGGCCAGGTACCGAAGATCGAGCCAGCTGGCGCACCTGCCAGAAGCCACCGGGAGGACCGAGACGGCAGTGTGTTCTTCCTCGTTGGCGGCACCCTCATCGTGGGCGTCGTGCTGATCGCGTCCAGGACTCGGAGTAGGCCCCCCCGGGGTTGACGGTGGTCCGGCCGGAGGTTCGATCATGTGCCGTTCGAGTGGGACCCGGCTGACCGCCTTGTGGTCAGGGGCCGCGCCTTTTCTGGGGTCGCGCGTTGACGTCGAGGAGTCCTTCGGGTCGTACCGATGGGCCGACCGCATCGCGTACGGCGGCGATGATGTCCAGGACAGCGCCAGTTCGCCGCGCGGGAAGAAGCCTCGGGCGGTGCCGACCGGGTCGAACTCCAGGGCATGGAAGCCGCGTGTCGTGGCTGCCGCGGCGGCATCCGCGAACGACTCCAGAGTGCGTTCCGTGCGGTAGCAACCGTTGGCGTACGCCTCGACATCCGGTCGCGGAGGCGAAGCCCGCACGGTAGACGGCCCTGGCCGGACGCCCACTACGCGACGCGAGCTCAAGCGCGGTACCTGCTACCGGGTGACTCTCGCGGCAGTCGACGATGCGGTGGAATGGGGTCGATTGATGCCACGCATTCGTGTCCGTCCGCGTTGATCACCGGCAGTCGGGTTCGGTACTCGCGGTCAGACCTGTGATCCGAGTCTCGACGTAACTCCAAGGTCATTCATAGGATCACCCGACCGGGCCAGCAGGCGCGGATTCGCGCTGTTCGCAAGGGGAAATCCTGGTGTCCGAGACTATTCAGCAAGACGTGCCCGCGGTCCCGCCGGCGGCTCCCGCCAAGGGCGGCAACGGCCTGGCGATCGCCGGCTTCATCACCGGCCTCCTCGGCCTGATCCCGCTCGGCCTGATCTTCGGCATCATCGGTGCGATCAAGGCCAAGAGGACCGGCGGCAAGGTACTGGCCATCTTGGGCATCGTCTTCGCACTGGCCTGGATCGTGCCGGCCGCGATCGTCACGCCGCACCTCATCAAGGCCAGCGACCCGGGCTGCCAGGCCGCCCAGAAGATCAGCAACGCCTACCCCGACTCGAAGGTCGAAGCCGACGGCAGCAACCCGGCCACGCTCGCCGCCGACCTTCAGGCCATCTACGCCGGCCTGACCGACGCCGCGAAGAAGGCCAAGAACTCCACCGCCAAGGCCACGCTGACCACCTACGCGAACGACTACGGCACCCTGCTCCAGGCACTGTCGAGCGGCCAGGCGCCGGCCGCGGACCTGGAGTCGAAGATGACCTCGGACGAGGACAAGGTCAATACCGCCTGCGGCAAGTTCTAGATCATTTGCCCCGAACGGCTCCGTCGTGCGTACGCCCGGCGGAGCCGTTTGCCGTTCCGGGCCGCGGTCGTCCTACCCCCGGGGCCGAGGCTCGGTACCTCGTCCGCGACCGCACCGGAAACTGCCGACAGCCGGATCGGGATCAACCCAGCCGGCAAACTACCGGCAGAAATGCAAGCTGCCAACCCCCGTGCCGATCTGCACCACAGCCGAGCGGCCCGGAGTGGCGCACGCATCCGCCAACGCATCGGCATATTGATCACGCGGGCGTGCGACGCAGGCGCGACAAGTCCTGTGCTCGGTTGGTGAAATGATCACAGAATCCGCATGCGTCACTGCGAGACTGCTGCGCGAGCACGGCCGTCTCCGGCGGCGCACCGCTGTCGGAGGCTGCTGCGGACACGGGGTGAGCCGCCGTTCGGTCCGTCCGGTCGGCCCTCGGGGTGTGGCGAGGTGAGCCACTCTGCGGCGCGACCGGCCCCTTCATCGACGCGAGTCGGGCCTACCTCACGGACCTGCGCTTCGATGGATATATCTTGCTCGCGGAGCTGGAGTGCGCACTCGGGCATCACGTCGCCGCCGCTCAGGACCTGACACCGATCGTGCGGGCCTATCCGCTGTGCGAGGATCTGCGCGGCAAGCTCATGCTGGCGCTGCACCTGTCGGGGCGGCAGGCGGAGGCGCGCGCCGAGGCCCGCGACCTGCGCGCCGCGCTCGCCGAGGACCAGGGCCTCAGCCCGGGGCGGACGTTCACCGACCTGGAACACGCGATCCTGCAGACCAACCCCGAGTTGGACCTGGCCGATCCCAAGCCGATCCGCCAGCCACGACGCGTGCAGCGACCGATCCTGGTGCCGGCGCAGTTGCCGCTGGCGACATCGGACTTCACCGGGCGGTACGAACACATCCGCCAGCTTGACGCTTTCGTGCCACCGCCACCGGCGCGACCTGCGGACCAGGCGCACAACATCGCGGTACTCGTCAAGCACCCGCAACGCCGTGATCGGACCTCGACCGAGATGACACACGGCGGCAGCCCAGAACCGACAACCAATGCCCGGGCTGCCGTCGCACGGCGGCGCGACTCCCCGGGTGCTCGCTCGCAACGGCTATGCCGCTCCCTGTCGGCTCAGCCAGCGCTGCACCGGCCGGTTCGGTGATTCTGATGCGGTTGGCTGCGCGACGCCGGTCGGACCGCGGAGCAGGGCCACCGACGCATCGGAGGCCAACCGGTAGCCGATGCCGCGAACAGTGGTCACGAGTCTTGCGGAGCCGACCTTCTGGCGCAGCCGCCGAACATGCACATCGACGGTGCGAGAACCGCTGAAGATGTCACCCCAGACGGCGTCGAGCAACTGCAGCCGGCTGAACACCTGCCCCGGGTTCTCGGCCAGGTAGGCCAGGAGATCGAATTCCCGCCGGCACAGCTTCACCTCCACACCCGCCCGGGTAACCGTTCGCGATCGTGCGTCGATACGCAGTACCGGTTCGCTCGTGGTGCGCGGCGATTCGAGTACCGATGGGGAGTCCCCATCGCCGGTCGGCTGCGGCTCGGCGAGCAGGCCCGGGACGGCGGCGGTCAATCGATCCAGCAGCGCCCGCACGGTGGCAGCGTCTTCCGGGTCAGCCCCGGGATACAACACAATGGCCACGAGTGCGCCACCGGGCTCGGCGGTCAGCGATTCCTGCCCGGTACTCACCAGGCGCACTCCGCTTAAGTCCCGTCGGACCTGCAGGGGCGTACGAGCCCGCGGGCCGCGCATCCGTAACGGCGGACGGGAAAAAATGGATGACGACATGGCAACCTTCCGGCGTAGGGGCGAGGGCAGCAGCATCGACAGACGGCTCCCCGGACCGCACGACGGGCTCCCGGGGATGCCGTCTAACGACAGGTGGCGCTGCTGGTGCGCTGAAAGTCGACGTAACGCCGGACGACAAGCCGGGGTGCCAGGGGTTGAACTGCCCGGGCCTCTCCGTGACTCATCATGAAAACAGCATAACCTACGTTCCCGATGGGGTATATGGGCTATTGAGCTGCGCTGCTTAGTTACCGCCCAAGACCGGGCTGCTGCCTGCTGATCGACCCCGCCGGCGGGACGGCGCGGACGACACAGGCCTGGTTACATGTCAGGGCATGGACGCCAAGCAGGTCACACTGACCACGATGACACCGGCGGAGTACCGAGCGGCCACCGACCATCGCGAGACCGAGTCGATTCGAGTACTGTCCCGGCTTGTGCCCGAGGATCTGGCCCGCGAACGTGTCCGGCGCGGCACGGCCCGATTCCTGCCGGACGGCCTGCACACCGCCGGCCACCACCTGCTGACCGCGCGAAACGGAACGGGCGAGGCCGTCGGGAACGTGTGGGTCGGCCCGGACCCCGGCGGCAGCACCGACTCCGCGTGGCTGTACGACATCAACGTCTTCGCACCATACCGGGGGCGCGGTTACGGATCGGCCATCCTGGCCGCGGTCGAGGCCATCGTGGTCGGCGCGGGGCGCGGTGCGCTCGGCCTGAACGTGGTGGGCGACAACGAGGCGGCCATCGCGCTGTACCGCCGCCACGGCTACGAAGTCACGTCGATGTCCATGCGCAAGTCGATGAACTAGTACGGCAGCCGCGGCGTCTACCATCCGGCGTACCGGCAGCTCAGGTAGCTGGGCGACGGTGAGTCGGGTGGCAGCGCCGGGTGGCACGGCGCCGGCCAGCGCAGCGCGGAGTTCGTCGGGTGTCCCCCGACATTTCCGATCACCGCGATTCTCGTCATCGCACTGTCGTCAGTCCGCGATCAGGTCGAACTCTTCCCACGGGCCGATCGCGGTCCTGCTGGCGACCAGCGGCGAGCTGCCGGCGTTGTCGGCGGTCACGTACTCACCGTTGGCGCCGGCCTTGAGCGACACGCTGCCGTCGTCGTTGTGGACCAGCTGGAACGTCTCCCAGACGCCGGCGCTGGGCCGGTTGGCGATCAACGGCGCGTTGCCGCCGTTGTCGGCGGTCACGTAGTCGCTGTCGGCCTGCGCATGCAGGGCGAGGTAGCCGCCGCCCAGGTCGGTCAGGTCAAACGTCTCCCATTGGCCGATCCCGGTTCGGGCGGCGACCAGCGGCAGCTTGCCGGCGTTGTTGGCAGTCACGTACTGGCCGTTGGCGTGGGCCCGGAAGCTCACCGGCCGGGTCGGCGCGAGCACCTCGTCGAACTCCTCCCACAAGCCGATCGAGGTCCGGCTCGCGATCAGCGGGGACGCGCCACCCTTGTCGGCGGTCACGTAGTCGCCGTTCGCACCGGCCTTGAGCGACACGCTGCCGTCGGTGTTGTGGACCAGCTGGAAGGTCTCCCAGGCACCGGCGCTGAGACGGTTGGCGATCAGCGGCGAACTGCCGGCGTTGTCGGCGGTCACGTAGTCGCCGTCGGCGTGCGAGCGCAGCGCGATGTTGCCGCGGCCGAGGTCCACCTCGTCGAACGTCTCCCACGCGTCGAACGTGCCCCGGTTGGCGATCAGTGGACTGGCACCGGCGTGGTCGGCCGAGACGTACTCCCCGTTGGCGTGCGCGTGCAGCCGGATCGTGGTGGCCGGGGAGGCGCCGGCCAGGGTCCTGAGGCCGTTCACGTCGCCGTGGTACACGTCCTTGTCGTAGTCGCCGGCGATACCGTTGTCCCCGCCCGCGTACTGCCAGATCGCATACGTGCTCCAACCGGCCGGCAGGGTGGTCGGCGCGGTCGAGCCATACAGCGCGACGTCCAGCGGATAGTTGCCGAACGTGGTGTCGTTGCCGGTGCACGGATTCCACCAGTTCGCCGCCGTGTAGATCATCGGCGGCCGGCCGATCTTGGCCTCGACCTCGTTCAAGAACGCGTGGATCCAGGTGGTCAGTTGGGCCGGGGTCTGGTTCCAGCAGGAGCCCAGGCCGAGGCTGGAGTACGGCCACTCCAGGTCAATGAACGGGATCATCGTCTGGTTGTCGGCCTCCCACAGCGAATTGTTCACCAGGTAGTCCGCCTGGCCCACCGGGTCGCTCTGGTCCGGCCGGGCGAACGCGTAGGCGCCGACCATCAGACCTGCCGTCTTCGCCGCCTGGTAGTCGCTGCTGTAGTACGGGTTCGCGTAGGTCTTGCCCTCGGTCGCCTTGATGTAGACGAACTTCGTGCCGCTCGCCGCGATGGACGTGAAGTCCACCGCGAACTGTGAGTGGTCGTGGCTGGAGATGTCGATCCCGGCGACCGGGAAGTCGGCCGGCGCCGAGGTGGCGGTCATCGCCTGCCGGCTCAACCCGTGCGAGCCCGCGTCGGCGTAGCCGCCACCGTCGGTGAACGTGTTGGTCTCGGCGCGGGCAGCGGGCGTCTGGACGAGCAGGTATCCGCCGACAGCCACAGCGGCGAGGCCGGCGATCAGTCCGAATATCTTCCGGGAAATCACGGCCGTACGTTATCGACAGGTCCGAATTCCCGCGACCCTACCGAACGGCCAGGTGTGCGTCGGCCATTCGGTCAACTAGTACGTCGATTCTTGCGCGGTACCGACTGGGCATTGCGAGCAACACGCTGCTACTGGGTGATGTGTCGGGTTGTTCGTACAATGTGGACGATGACCAGGGCTGTGGCCAGATGTCTCAAGGGCGGCGCGGCCAACTGGCGAGCGCACGCCGGTCCGGCACGTTGACGCACAACGCCTCCGACAGCGAGGCGTTCGCCGACCGCGAATGCCTTCGCGAACGGCGCCTCGCCAGACCATGGGCGATAGGAATGTTGCGCGACGAGGCGAGGAACAGCCGACGCCGACCGCAGCAGCGCCGAGCCCGCGCCTACCGCCGGTGACGAACATCCCGTGGTGGCGCATCCGGATCTGCCGAATTCAGTGCATCCGATCATGCGCCATTCAGTGCATCCGATCATGCGCCGGATCGCCGCGATCATTGGCGATACACCCGGTTCCGGCACGATCGATTGGCCAGCGCACTGAAGCTACTGCTGTTCGCCGCCTCGCCAGTTCCCTCCTTCGCACCAGCAGGCGACGGACTCATCGACGGTCGAGAACGTTAGCGTCCATGTAGTGTCGACGACGCGACCGGGCTGCGCCTGCCGCTACCGGTCGATCACGGCTCGCCGAGATCCGAAGAGAGCCAATGCTCCGGCTCCAGCTCGATCCGGTACTCGCCCCGCGCGAACCTCACATACGGCTCGACCTTCTCCGGCACGAGATACCTGCTGGCAATCACACGGAGATCATCATCGCTCGAAGGCCCGATCACGCTGGCTCGTCCCTCGACCGAGACATAGCGCGTCGTGGGCGCCACCCGATCGACCATCAGTGAGAACCGACCAGCCTCGGCAATCAGCTTTCCCTTACGCGAATCCCGATGGGTCGAGACCCAGAGCGGACCGCCCGGGACGTAGTGGTACCAGATCGGGACGACCAACGGCCCACGGCCCGGGCCCGCGCTCACAGACAGTGCGGCAACATGCGGCTGGGCGAGAAACTCCTCGCGCTCTGGAATCGAAAGCGACATGAACCAAGGCTCCTACCCACCACCGACAAGATCTAGACCCCCGGCACCAAGGGGTCAAGATTCGAGTTTTCCACCGTCGTTGACATGTAGAGCCACCGGGAAGATCGACGAACGCCGTCAGCCACCCTGTCGACACTGTCCATGTCCGAATCGAGCAGGAGGCGCGCCAGGATCATCGGCTCGGTGACAGTCGGTACGGATCGCCCGCACTCAGAAATATCACTCTTGAGGCACGGCCTCGCCGGCATCCTCATTTGCCGCGGAGCGGGCGTTGATCACGCGGTAGCCGATGACCAGACGTACCAATGACCGATGCGTCGACGATGCCTACGGGAGGGGCGCAACGTTCTCGAAGATCGTCGGGTCGAACTCTTGCGTTCCCTCCTTGACCGTCCACACTGCGCCCAACGGCATGAGGTCCTTGATCCGGACACTCCTGACGCCTTCGGCCGTGGGGAGTATGACGCGGATGCTGGGGTGGTAGTCGAAGAGCACCTGGCGGTCACGCCCGCACGGGCCGACAGGCCCCCGCCTGAAATTCCCTACAGCGACGATGGTGGAGAGTTCTCTGGCACCGGACGCACGTGCGTGGCCGAGGGCAACGAGCTCCGCGCAAGGACCGCCGGTGAAATGGTAGACGTTGATGCCGCCGTACATCTTGCCGTCGATTCCGCGAACGGCACTACCCATGGTGTGGACGCCACCATCACCGTCGGTATTCGCCTCGACAATCTGGCGGGCGAACTCCACGAGCTCAAGGTCGTCAGGTGTCAGTTCTCGAGTCGGAATCAGCACCCCCTGACACTACTAACGGCGATCAGGGGCCCTAACAGGGGTTACGTCGATCGGCAGGTCAGGTCAGGCCACTCTAATGCCGCGATGAGTGCGTGCCCGGCCTGGCCCGGCCGCCGAGGCGGCGGGCTGGCCCTCGGAACCTGGCGTGACCATGGTCGTTGAAGGGGTGTGGTCCTGCCTGTTGGGTTGTTGTCGTGACTGACCCCGATCCGTTACGTCGTGGTCGTGGTCGGCCGCGGCTTCCGAGATTCGTCATGGGGGAGCCAGAACTCGTTCCGATCACCCAGGAGCAGTACGAGCAGGCTGTCACGGCCCCTGGCCGACATGATCGTGGACCACTGGCGCCGCCACGATGACCGTCACCGTCCACCAGCCCAACAGATCCCGACCCACAGGGAAGTCGCGGCGGTAGGACCGCAGTCGCGGCCCACTATCGCAGATGGCTCGCCCTCCACCATCCGCTTCTAGCCGATGAGCGTGCGCCTGATCTGGTCGGCGGCAGGGCGATTCGCCGCGTTCGGCGTGTCTTTTGGCTATATCGATTGCGCGGCGAGTAAGCACTGGTTGATGGTGTCGGCGGCTGCGAAGGAGGACCGGATGCCCGACGAACACCACCTGATAACCGAGGTTTCGGTGGGGGCCAGAGGTGCCGGCCCGTACGGCGTCACCATCGGCCCTGACGGGGCACTCTGGTTCACCCTGGTGCACGGCGGACAGATCTGCCGCCTTGGGCCAAGTGACGACGTCACCACGCATACTTTGGACTCGGCGGGTTGCGGCCCCTCCATCATTACGTCCGGGCCGGACGGCGCGCTGTGGTTCACCCGTAACCGGGACCACCGGATCGGCCGTATCGCCACGGACGGCACCAGCACATCGTTCGCCACTCCCATGCCGGACAGTGGACCGTTCGGCATCGTGGCTGGCCCCGACGGCGCACTGTGGTTTACCGAGATGAACACCGACACCATCGGCCGGCTGACCGACAGCGGTGAGATCACTGAGTTTCCGCTGCCGGTCCGGGGCGCCTTCCCGTCGATGATCACGGCAGGCCCGGACGAGGCACTATGGTTCACGCTGAACCAGGCCAACGCGATCGGTCGGATCGACCTCGACGGCACGATCACCCTTCACGAGCTACCCACTGCCGCTGCCGGGCCGGTCGGCATCGCGGCCGGCGTCGACGGCGCCCTCTGGTTCGTGGAGATCATCGCGGGGCAGGTCGGCCGGATCACACCCGACGGCGGAATCCAGGAGTTCCCGCTACCGGACCGCGCGGCCAGACCCCACGCGATCGTCGCCGACCCGGTGGGCGGCTGTTGGTTCACCGAATGGGCTGCCAACCGCATCGGACACGTCAGCCCCCACGGCGCCTTTCGCCATTACGAACTACCAACCCCGAGGTCCGAACCACACGGAATCACCGTTGCCCTCGATGGGGCAGTCTGGTCGGCCCTGGAAGCTGGTACAGCCGCCCGCCTCGCGTTCTGATCAGCGGTCGTGTTCAGGTCCCGCGCGCGCCTAACCGCCGTGGTCATGAGCCATCCGCTCATGCCGCGGACCGGGCATTACTCAACGCGGCCGTCGCCCAGGGCCCGACGGGGGTTCGGTCGTGCCGATGAGCGCTCACGTGATCAAGGGTTACTGGCCGTGGGAGGTCACAGTGGGCGGAGGCGTCGGCAAGGGACGTGATGTCTTCTTCGGGATTCGTGGCCGGCGGTGCGCTGTGTCGACTGGGATCAGTACGTGCTCTGGCGCGCGTAGCCGTGCAGGAAGGCTTGCGCGCCGGCGGTGATCATCGCTCTGGTCTCGCGCGGGTCGTGTAGGTCGTGCGGGTTGGCGAGGTTGTCGGCGGAGATGAGCAGCATCAGGTGCCCGGCCGCGCGGGCTGGGTCGTCGATCGCGAGGTCGCCGCGTTGGGCGATGCGATGCAGGCGTTGGGCCAGTTCGTGGCGGGTGCGCTGCGGGCCGGTCTGCCGCCAGAGCTGCAGCGCGGCGGGCGGGACGTGGTCTTGTTCGGCGTTGATCTGGCGGATGAGCGCGAAATGCGGTGCCAGGTCGGAGGTCAGCACACTGAGCCAGGCCATCCCGAAGTCGATCAGGTCCGATTCGAGGTCGGTAACCTTGCTGAGGTGACGGTCGATGATGTCGACCATCGTGCTCGCGACACGCTCGGTGCTGTCCTGGATCACGGCCTGGAACAGTTCGGCCTTGTCGGTGAAGTGGTTGTAGATGGTGCGGTTGGAGACTCCGGCCTCGGTGGCGATCGCGTCCAGGGCGGCGCGGGTGTAGCCGTCGCGGGCGAAGAGTTTCAGTGCTCCGGCCACGATGGCCCGGCGTTTGTCGGGCTGGCCGACCACTTTCTTGCGCCAGTCACGGCGACTCACTCTAGCTCGTTGCACCGGGGCTTGCACTAACTACACCGATCGCAGTAGTTTTTACACCGATCGGTGTATCGAGTGTTGAGGAGTTCTCATGGTCCGGATCGGCATCGTCGTCGGCAGCACACGTCCTGGCCGTCGCGGTCGCATTGTCGCCGAGTGGGTCGCCGCGCAGGCGGCGCTGGAGCAACCAGCGGTCGGCTTCGACATCGTCGATCTGGCCGACGTTGCGTTGCCGATGCTCGACGAGCACCAGCCGGCGATCTTCGGCCGGTACGACAACGCGCACACCGTCCACTGGGCCGAGACCGTCGCCCGCTTCGACGGCTTCGTGTTCGTGACACCGGAGTACAACCATTCGATCCCGGCCGCGCTGAAAAACGCACTGGACTTCCTCTACGCCGAATGGAACAACAAGGCGGCCGGCTTCGTCGGCTACGGCCTACACGGCGCCACCCGGGCAATCGAGCATCTACGGCTGATTCTGGCCGAACTGCGGATCGCAACCGTCCGCACGCAGGTGGCACTGTCCGTGCACCACGACTTCACCCGCGACGCCGACGGCGCGGCCGGGTTCACGCCCGGCACGCAGCAGCACCAGGCCCTCGCGGCCATGCTGGACGACGTCGTGGCCTGGTCCGGGGCACTGACCCAGGTTCGCGGCGGAGCCCCGGCATGACCACCCTGGCGGCTGCGCTGCCAGAGGCCGTGCTCGACCATCTGGCCGAGCGGATCGGCGCGGGCACGACGATCGCCGGACTCGGCGAGTCCACCAGACTTGCCCACGAGACGTTCGCGGTGCGCGAGCAGCTCTTCCGCCGCCTGGTTCGGCGTCACGGCTTCCGTGCCCTCGCTGTGCAGGACGACGCACGCACCGCCACGGCGCTTGACACGTACGTCACCGGCGGAGCGGGAACCGCCGCGGCGGCACTGGCCGACGCCTGGCGCCCCTGGCGTACCGCAGAGATGGCCGCGGCGCTGGACTGGATCCGCGCATTCAACCACGACCACCCGGACCACCCGGTCCGCATTCTGGGCGTGAAGCCCGCTCAGGCGCGACCCGCCGACTACGGTGCCGTGCTCGATTATGTCCGCGCCGCCGCCCCGGGCCGGCTGAACGCGCTCGCCGCCCATCTGGAGCCCATCCGCACCGCACACCAGACCGACGAACATGTACAACGCGCACGCGGCATCCATCCGGGCCGCTCCTTCGCCGAACACGCCCGCGATGCGCTCGCCATCGTCGAACAACTACCCGACCAGGGCACCTTGGCACTGATGCGCCGCATCGCCGACTTCCACCAGCGCAGCGTCGCCGGGCGTCACAACTACACCGGAGACAGCCGCGCCTGGGCTGCCGCCATCATCGGCCACCAGCGGCGAACCAACGAACGCATCGCCTACTGGGACGGCATCGCGCACACCACGGCGACCCCGGTGACCCTCGGCCTGGCCCCCGAGCGCGGAGCTCAGCCCACCGTCGGTGCCGTGCTACGCGAACATTACGGCTCCGGCTACGTCGCCGTGGCGATCGGCTTCCACCACGGCGACCTCGGCATCGCCGTCGTCCCCGCACCACCCCCGGACTGGCTCGACGCCCAGCTCGGCACAGCCAGCCAGCCTGCGCTCTGGCTCGACCTGCGTACCCCCGGCACCCACCGCTGGGACATACCCACGACAATCCGCGTGATCAGCGGCATCTACGACCCGACCCGCGACGCTGCCGAACACCTCACCGTCGACACCCTCCCCGCGGCCGTGGACATACTCGTCCACCTACGGGCGGTATCACCCGTGCACCGGCTGCCATGACATTCGCTTGATCGGATGCACTGTCATGCCGCGGACTATGCGCTGGCGGGCCGTGCGCCGTCGCATTCGGTGCTCGGTACCCCAGCCGCCCCGCCGCCGTGAACTGCCGACGAGCGAATGAGTTAGACCGGCTAGTCGTCGGACGCGACAACGAGGTGAAGGCTTTGACTGTTTCGGTCGATCACGACGAATTCGTGGAAGCCCATGCTGCCGGTCACGAAGCCGTAGTCGTGCTCGTCTTCGGGTCCTGGGTTGCGGAGTTTGTAGAGCTCACCTGAGCGCAGGAGCGCGCACACGTCCTGCAGGCGTCGGTGCGCTGCGGGAGGTTGACGGTGGTTCGGGTCAGTCCATTCCTGATCGTCAGCCCAGCGCTGGAGGAGCGATTCGGCATCCACCGCTGTCCACGGCTCAAACAGGTCCGGGTGAACGCTACTGCGCCACCACCGCCCGTGAATCGCGGGTTCAATGATCGCAGTCTCGGCATCGAAGGGTGAGGCGTAGTCGTGCGCGTACCCAGGGTTGGTGATGAGCGACGCGAGTAGCGAGCGATCATCCTGCGCAGTATCGATAGCGAAGTGCGTCAGCTGGATCCACATGAAGGTGTATTTGTCCATATGGACGAGGTCGGAGCTGACGAGACGCACCGCCATGAGTTGATCGTAGTGGGAATAACCCTGAATTGCCGCGATCTTCGCGGCGGGCCGGTGCGTCTGCTGGTGGATCGCGGGAGTCGTCGCCGGTCACACGTGGGTCGGGGCCGCGTTGGTGTGGAACCTCCATCGTGCCCGGCGCAGCAGCGCTCATAGCCACCAACCGCGGCGCGAACTCGTGGTCGCGCGCACCGGGGCCGCGGCGTCGGGTACCGGGGCGGGGCACTTGCTGACCTATTGTCTCGTCCACAGTTGGTCGTTCGAGTCGGGTGGTGTGGTGGACCAGGTTGATAGGCGCGTGTCGGATCTGCTGGTGCCGGGCGATGTACCGCCGCGGTGGCTGCGCGACGGTCCAGGCGGTCGTGTGGTGCTTGGTGCATGGCGGGAGGCCCGGCGCGGGTACGCGGAGGCGTCGCCTGAGTCATGGCCGGCGGCGCTGCTCGTAGCCCTGGGCCGTCGGGGTGCACTCGACTGGTTCGCCCGGGTGCGTGAGGCGGCGGGTGGCGAGGGGCTGCCGCTGTGGGTGTCGGCGCCGCCGACCAGCCCGGCACTCCAGCACGTGTACCGCACCGGCTCTGTCGTCAACATCATTGGCGCCGGGCGCGCCGCGGGTGAGATTCGGGTCTTCTCGCGCGGCATCCACCTGGTCGATGTCGACGCGGGCATCGCGACTGTCCTGACACTCGGTGGCCTGGACCGTTCGGTGCATCTCCGGGACGCGGGGTTCGGCCGGGTGGCCGGGCGGGACGCGGTGGTCGCTGTCAGCGAGGAGCAGTTGTGGTGCTGGGATGCCGGTACCGGAGAGCTGATTGTTCGTACCGAGCCGGATGATCTTCCCCGTCGGGCCGGCAAGCTCACGTCCGTGGCGCTCGGCGACGGTGATGGGACCGCGGTCACGGTGACCGGCACAGACAGCGGCGAGGTGCTGTTCTGGCGGCTCCCGGAGGCGACGTTGGTCGCTAGGTATCCCGAGGGGCACGGTGACTACATGGCGGCGATGTCCGTGGCACCCGACCTAGGCCGGGCGGCCAGTACGTGCGAAACCGCCGACAACACCACCATTCGTTTCTGGGATCTGGCGACCTGTCAGCCGGTTGGTGACCCACACCTGTTGGAGCACGGGGGTACCTCAGTTCACATCGCCTGGCGCACAGTGGATACAGCGTCCCAGCTGGTGACGATTGCCGGCGGAGGTCGGCTCTGCCAGTGGAGCGTTGACGGGGAACTGGCCGGTTGCGTCGAGACGGGCATCAGGTCCGCTGCCTCGTTGGCCTGTGCCGTCCGACGCGGCCGACCGATCGCTTTGATCGGCGATCGAAGCGTGGTGCATATGGTGGACCTCGACACCGGCCGCCATCTGGGCCACTACCGGGCCGGTTTCCAGTTCCGGGTCGCCGCAGTGGCTACGTCCGGATGCGGTGGGCCGGACGGCTCGCTGATCGCGATCCAGGGCGGCTCCAGTGAGGGCCTGGTCCACGTCTTCGATCTCGCGGAACCGGCTGAGCCGGGCAACCCGGACCCCGACGGCGACCTAGTCGATTACCGCTCCTACCAGAGGATCCAACACGCCGAAGCGGTGACCGTCGACGACCAACCGCGGATCGTCACGGTCGGAGGCAACCACACGGTGCGCCTGATCGACCCCGTGGATGGTCGACAGGTCGCCGGACCGTACGGGCCAGCAGACCAACACGGCGGTTGGCGCATCATGCGGAGCACCGAGATCGCCGGACGCCCAGCGGCCGTCGTCCTGTCGACCCGACACCGCCAAGGCTTCCGGGTCGTGTATCTCGATGACGGAACAGTGCGGGACCCGGCCGACCCGCACCCCTACCTCGCCCAAACCACCGCCCTCGCCTGCTTCGACCTGGCGGGCGCACCTGTCCTGGCCTTCACTGACCTGGGGGGCAACCTGGTGCTCTGGGATCTGACCACGATGCGGCTAATCGCCACCCGCCCCCAAGCCGCTGGCAGTGCCGTCTCCCTGGCCGTGACGACCACCGCCGCCGGCGGACCGGCCCTCGTCACCGGCGGAGTCGACGGCACGATCCGGCGCTTCAATATCCCCGACCTCGCCGACCTGCGGCACGCCGGTCACTGCGCACGACGGCTTTGTGACAGTCATCGACAGCGCCACGGTGCGCGGCCGGACCACCATCGTCAGCTGCGGCAAGGACGGCCACCTAGCCACCTGGGACTGGGCCACCGGGGAACCCGCCGGGCCGGTGGCGACCCACCCGGCGCGCATCGCCGGCCTCCTCATCCACCCCTCCGCCACCGGACCGATCGCCGTCACCGGCTGTGCGGACGGCTTCATCCGCGGCTGGGACCTCACCACCGGCGCGCTGATCACCCAGACCGCACTCCCGGCACCCGCCCACCCGGAAGCCTTCCTCGATCACGACCTTTTGGCCATCGCGAACGGCACGCTCATCAGGCTCCCCAACTGGATAGCCCCCTGAATGTCGGATGCACACCTGTTGTCGATGTCGGATCATCGTGGCGTGGTTGACCGCCTGATGTTCGTGCAACTGAAGACCGGGTACGACATCGACCGGGGACCGTGCTGGATCAGTACCGTGCGCTTCAACAGGTCATGGAAGACCGCCTACTGGCATGGAAAGGCGCTACGACGTTGGCCCGGCATGTACGACGCCAACTTCTACGACGTAGAAACCAACGAGCAGTACTGGATCTCCGGTCCGCACAGAGATGGAGCCGATACCCGCTACAGTCGCGTCCAACCGATCATCGACGAGGACACCCGCAGCGCGTACGAGGCCTTCCTGTCTGGCGCGGCACCACCGGGCAGAGAGCGCGGATGAGCATCCGGATCTGCCGCCGTTAGTGTGCTGTGGCTTGCTGGTGATCATCACGCTCTGTGCTTCGCCCTGGGAGCCTTGAATTCCGGGAGGGTTCGCGTTTGCAGGTGAGCGGGCATCCTTACCCGCGGACCGGGTGGCACACGGGATCAATCGCGTGGCGGAGGGAGGTGGGCCCATGGATTCCGAGGAACCTGCGGAGGCGTTGTCGACAGTAGAACTGTTCGCTGCGGCGCGGATCGAGCTCGCTGGCGAGGAGCCCGACACTCCGGTGCCCTACCTGGTCGCGTTGCATGAGCGACCGACCGCGGAGGTCTTCGATACTGCGGCGGGGCTGCTGTCGGAGGGTGATCCCGCCGAGCGGGAGTTGGGCGTGCGGGTGCTGCGTGAGCTTGGTCCCTGCGACGATGCCGGGCGTCGACCGTTCACGGCAGAAGCAATACCGGCGTTGGTGTCTCGGCTGGGTCAGGAGAGCGATCCGCGTGTGCTGGGATGGGTGATCTCGGCGCTCGGGTACAACGGCGCCCGGGAGGCTCTGTCGAGCGTTCTACCGTTTGTGGATCATCCGTCGTGCCGGGTCCGTTTCCATCTGGCGGCGGCCCTTCCATCGTTGGTTGACCCTGAGGGCATCGAGCCGGCCGCGTTTGCGGCCCTGCAGCAGCTATGCCGCGACGATGACGCGTACACCCGGTTCTATGCGCTGTACGCCTTGGTGGAAGAGGTCGCCGGGGTGGACGTGGAACAGTTCCGCCGGTCCATCAGCGACCTTCTTGACGACCCCGACGAGCAGGTCCGCGAGCTCGCCCGTCCGCAGCACGACGCCCACAGTTGACGGCGAGGACGACCTTCCGGGCTGGATCATCAATCAGCGTGCCTGGCAGCGCCCGCTGGCAATGAAACGGATCTGCTGCGGCGATGCCGCAGATGGCGTGTCGTACGGCGTCAGTGATGGGCGGGTGCTGTGGGGTGGGCTAGGTGAGCAGTGTTGCGTCGTGGAGTACCAGTGGTGTCCAGGTTGGGGCGCCGGTGGTTCCGTGTTTGGGGTCGATGGCGATGAAGCGGTTGCCGGCGATGCGGGTGGTGGTGTGTCGTGCGTTCCAGTCGACGGTGGAGCGTTGTTGGATGCGTTCGCCGCACAGCCAAGCGTGGTGTTGGTAGCTGACGATGGTGGAGTGGCCGTGGATCTGGCCGAAGGGGGCCAGTTGACCGGGGTGCATCCACGACGGGTAGAGGTGTGGGCCGGCTTCGGCCCACAGGGGTCCCTGATCGTGCCAGAGCAGGGGTTCTCCTGATTTGTGAGGATCTTGGTCCTTGCTGGAAGGATGTTGACGTGCCGAAAGCGTTCCCCATGGAGTTCCGCCGCGATGTGGTCGCGGTCGCCCGTAAGGGCGAGGCGTCCCTGGCCCAGGTGGCGAAGGATTTCGGGATCTCCGAGTTCTGTGTGCAGCGCTGGGTCCAGTTGGCCGACATCGAAGACGGTGCCCGCCCCGGTGTCACCGCGTCAGAGTCAGCTGAGCTGCGTGAGCTGCGTAAACGCAACAAGCTGCTGGAACAGGAGAACGAGATCCTGCGCCGGGCCGCTGCCTACTTCGCTAAAGAGATCTCCCCAAAATGATGTACCCGCTGGTCCTCGACCTGGCCGCCGACGGGATTCCCGTCGCGGTGACCTGCCGGGTCCTGGGCTTCTCCAAGCAGGCCTTCTACCAGTGGAGAGCGGCTCCGGTGTCGCGCCGGGACTGGGACCAGGCGCACCTGATCAACGCCGCCTTGGATGTCCACGCCGACGATCCGGGGTTCGGATATAGGTTCATCGCCGACGAACTGGCCGACCTCGGCCTGCCGGCCGGACGTAACCGGGTCGCCCGCCTGTGCCGTAGTCAGCGGATCTGGTCGGTGTTCGCCAAGAAACGCGGCCGCAACCGTCGGCCGGGTCCGCCTGTCCACGACGACCTGGTCCTGCGCCAGTTCACCGCGCAAGCGCCGAACCAGCTGTGGCTGACCGACATCACCGAGCACCCCACCGGCGAGGGATGGTCTGGTGTTGAGCAGGTCCGCGGCTGTGCCGGCGGTGACTGGTCCGTCGAGGCTGTTCCACGCGGTCTGGGTGAGGCCGGCGTGGGTGATGAGGAATTCCTCACCGTCGGCTGTGCGTACCGCGACGGCGACGCGTAGCCATTCCTTCATCCACCAGGCCTGCAGCACCGCGGCGTGGTCGGGGGTCAACTGCTGGTGCCAGAACGGTTGGCCGCCGAGGTACTGCGACTCGTGGTTGCCGATCAGCTGTACCCATCGGCTCGGATCGCGTTGCAGAGCGTGTTGAACCAGGGTGAGGACGCCGGCGCTGTCTGGGCCACGGTCGATGAGGTCACCGACCTGGATGATGACGGTGTCGGGTTCGTCGATGATGGGTGCGATCGCGGCTGCCAACTGCGCAGCGCAGCCGCCTACGTCGCCGATGACCGCGATCTTTGCCATGGCACCTCCGTGCCACCGACGATAGCGCCGACCCGCGCTGGCACGCCCCACCGCTTCTGCTCCGCCCCGTGCGCTGCGCAGCGGCACGGTCGCTCGAGTTTGACTGGCGTCCGGGCATGCTGCCGATCAGCGGTACGGTTCGGGAGTGCTTGCCGGCCGCACACGACCGTTGATCTTTGTTGATATCGATGGCGTACTCATCCCGTTCCGGACCCGGTCAACCGGCGCGGATCCCCGTCCGCGTGACGGCGCCCACGACGCGAGCGACGGCTCGGGCAATCCGTTGCTGGAGCGGCTCGACCCCGGTGACGGCCGGCGTCTGCTGTCCCTGCCGGGCGAACTGGTCTGGGCGAGCACGTGGATGGCAGAGGCCAACGAGGTCGTCGCGCCCCGGCTCGGCCTTCCGGTCCTGCCTTTCGTCGACTGGCCCGATGCAGACGAGGAACCACAGCGCGGCCTGCACTGGAAGACCGTACCCCTGACGCAATGGGGCGCAGGACGTCCGTTCGTCTGGCTCGACGACGAAACCACCGACGCCGACCGGCGATGGATCGCTGCACATCACCCGCAGCCGGCCCTACTGCACCGCATCGATCCACACCTGGGGCTGACGGCCGCCGACCTCGCGGCAGTACGCCAATGGCTCAGACAACGACACGAATCCAGTTGATCAGCTGCGCACATCTGGCGCTGGCCGATCGGCTGCCGGCCTGTCGGCAAGGGGTGGGGCGATGGAGAATTCAGTCCGTTACCTCGCCCGTTTGTCAGTTGATCGCCATCCGTTACCACCGTGATCGATTTTGGGATACTGAGTTGACCGCCACTCCCAGCTGGGACGAGGTGGTTACCGCGATTTGGCGGATGGACGACTACTACTGTCCGATCGTGCAGCTCAACTGCAGTGAGCATGATGACGATGAGACGATCTTCAACGTGATCGGCGGGAACGGCTGGTAGGCCCCGTATCCCCGGTCCTGGTCGCGTGGCAGCCGCATTGCGTAGCCGCAAGTGCCAGCGGCCAGGGAATGATCCGGGTGGGCGGACATTTGTCTCCGGGCTGGCGGACAGCAGAACTCCGGATTGACGGTCACGAAGATCGGTGGATGACGCCCGATATGTAGGCGGTCCCCACGTCGTTGCACTGATTGGTGAAGATCAGTTTCTGCAGCGTCGGGGGACCTGTGACCAAGAATGACAGGGAAATCGTGGAGATTCTGGAAGCGTTCGATCTGACTCGCTGTGCGCATTCCGCCGCACAGTTGGTCGGGGTGGACGAGAAGACTGTTGTCAGGTATGTGGCGATCCGGGACGAGGGTGGTGACCCGTTCTCGCGTTCGCGGCGGCCGCGGGTGACCGACCCGTTCGTGGACAAGATCGAGGACCTCGTTGAGAGATCCCAGGCGAGGATCCGTGCTGATGTGGTGCATCGGCGGTTGGCCGCGATGGGGTTCACCGGCAATGAGCGTTCGACGCGGCGGGCGGTCGCTGAGGCGAAGGCGGCGTGGAAGGCGGGTCGGCGACGCTCGTATCGGCCGTGGGCGCCGGAGCCGGGGATGTGGATCCAGTTCGACTGGGGCTCCGGGCCGACGATAGGTGGGCGGCGGACCAGCTTGTTCTGCGCGTGGTTGTCGTGGTCGCGGTTCCGGGTCGTGCTGCCGGTCTGGGACCAGACCCTGCCAACTCTGGTCGCCTGCCTGGATGCGACGTTGCGGCGGATCGGCGGCGCACCAACGTATGTGCTGACCGACAACGCGAAGACGGTGACTGTCGAGCATGTCGCCGGGGTCGCGATCCGCCATCCGGAGATCGTTGCCGCCGGGCGGCATTACGGCTGCAAGGTCGAGACGTGTGAACCGTTCGACCCGGAGTCCAAGGGCGGCGTCGAAGCGACGGTGAAGATTGCCAAAGCGGATCTCGTGCCGACCTCGGCCAACCTCGCTGCAGCCTATGACTCGTTCGCGGAGCTGGCTGACGCCTGCTTCGACTGGTGCGACAGGGTCAACGGCCGGGTTCACCGGGAGACCAAGGCCGTTCCCGCTGTCCGTCTGGTGGAGGAGCGTCGCCACCTGCATGTCCTGCCGCCGGAACCGCATGCGGTCGCGTTGGGCGAGGAACGCTTGGTCAATGAGGATCAGACGGTGTCGTTCGGGTCGGTGCGGTATTCCACCCCGCCGGGGCACGTCGGGGCGAAGGTGTGGTGCCGGGTCGCCGGCGACGAACTCGTGGTTGTTGGGCGGACCGCGTCCGGGCTGGCGGAGATCGCCCGCCACAGGCTGTCGACGCCAGGCAACCCCTCGATCCTCGACGCCCACTATCCGCACCATCCAGGCGGGAACCTGCCCAGGCCACCGCGGCCCCGGCCGCGCACCAGCGACGAGATCGCATTCCTCGACCTGGGTGAAGGCGCCCACCGGTGGCTCATCGAGGCCGGCGCCGCGGGCGCGACGAAGGTCCGGTCGAAGATGCGCAGGGCTGTCGAGCTGGCCGCTGCCCTTAACCGGCAGCAGGTCGACCATGCACTCGGGTTGGCGGCGATCGCGGGCCGGTTCGGCGACAGCGACCTCGTGTCCATCCTGGACCACCTCGCCACCGCAGGCGCGCCAACAGATGTGGTGTTCGTCGACGAGAACCACTCGGTTCAGCCCGGCACCGGCCCATGGGAAAGGTTCGGCTCATGACCCGCCCCACAGCCCCACCCATCGCCGATGACCTGGAACGGATCCTGCGCCGGATGCGGCTGCCCTACCTGCGCAAAGCAGCACCCGACGTCCTGGCCACCGCCCGGGCGCAACGCTGGGACCCCGCCGAGGTCCTGCGGGTCCTCCTCAACGAAGAAGTCACCGGCAGAGACTCCGCGACCCGGCGGATGCGGCGCAAAACCGCGAACTTCCCCAGCGGCAAAACATTGGCGTCCTGGCGGCCCGAGGAGTCCTCCATCCCCGAAGCCACCCAGAACGCACTGACCACCCTGGAATGGGTCGGCCGACACGAGAACCTCGTCGTGTCCGGGCCGTCCGGCACCGGCAAGTCACACTTCGTCGAGGGCCTGGCCGCAGCGGCGATCGAGTCCGACATGCGGGTCGCCTGGTTCACCCTGGAAACACTGACCCACACCATCGGGAAAGCCAAAGTCGACGGGTCCGTCGCCCGGACCATCGCCCGGATCTGCGGCGTCGACCTCATCGTCGTCGACGACATCGGCATGCTCCCCGCCGGCCAAGACGCCGCCGAAGCGTTCTACCGCATCATCGACGCCGCCTACGAACGCCGATCCATCGCCGTGACCAGCAACATCCACCCCAGCGGCTTCGACACGATCATGCCCAAGACCCTCGCCACCGCGACCGTCGACCGGCTACTGCACCACGCCCACCTCGTCCTGACCAAGGGCGACAGCCACCGCCTCGCCGAAGCCCTCGCCGGAAAGGGAGTCACACCCCTGACCTAACAAGATCCAGATCTCGTGACCACCCATCCGGAGAAAAGCTGTCCGCCAGCCCGGATGCTGCAGGTCCGCCCACCCGGTGATCTAGATGACC
>CAWKND010000005.1:0-1282206 GCA_963850915.1 uncultured Actinomycetota bacterium | reverse complement strand
GCGCACCCGATAGCGCAGGTGAAGCACCCGGTTGCCCTGAACAATTACGTCTGGGCCTTCCAGCAGGTGCTGCGCGTCGACGGAGCCGAAGTAACGCTTACCGGACCCGAGCACGACGGGTGCGACGTCCATGCGTACCTCGTCGACCCAACCTGCCGCGAGCGCCTGGCCGCCGACGTCGCCAGCAGCGAACTCGACAGTGCGGTCACCCGCAAGCTCCCGCGCCTTGGCCACGGCCGCCTCGATGCCGTCGACAAAGTGGAACGGCGCCTGGAGGTCCCAGCCCTCGGGCGCACCACGGTGACTCACCACGACCACATGGTCGATCCCACTCGGAGGCGTCCCTTCCCAGCCGTCGGTGATGTCGAAGGCGTGACGGCCGGCAATGGTCACCCCGACCTCGTCCCAGTACGGCCGGACGTAGTCGAACGAAGCCTGCGACACCTTCAGAACGCCGCTGTCGTCCAACGGCACGTCACCGCTGACCAGCCACTCGAAGATCGGACCGGGATCGTCGTTCTCAGCCGCGATGAAACCATCCACCGAAACCGACGCGTTCATGACCACTTTCCCCATGGATTCCTCCTCTGTTTGGAGTCCCAAGTCTTGTGCGGCGTGAGCTGTCGCTCTTGTACGAAATCAATCGGCTGGGAGCGGCCAGCCGTCCAGGACGTGGTCGGGATGATCGCGCAGGAATCGCCGCCGGACTTCGGCGTACCGGGTCGGCGTGAGCCCGGTGAACTCCCGGAACTCGCGCACGAAGTGGGCCTGGTCGAAGTAGCCCGCGCCAGCGGCAACGTCTCCCCAGTCGATCGGTGCAGCGACGTCGAGCGCCAACACGGTGGAGCTGAAGCGGTAGCTGCGAGCCAGCCGTTTTGGCGTGACACCGACTACGGCCTTGAACCGCTTCGCCAAATACGTGCTGCTGGCTCGGGCCGCCACACCGATGTCGCTGATCGGCACTGTCCCGCCTGTCGCCGCGACGGCGCTGCTCATTTGGCGGACCAGGTCAAGACCGTCGATCACCCGCAGCCGTCGCACCAGTTCCTCCTCGAGCAGCCTCAGCATTTCGTGCGGTGCGTCCGCCAAGGTCAGTCGGTGTCGCAATTCAGCGATAGCGGGCCGGCCCCAGATCTGCTCCACCGTCGCAGGTCGGTCGCACAACTCGGCCGCGGGCATCGGAAGGAACGGTGCCAGGCCCCACGGCCTGAAGTGGACGCCCACGGACCGGGTCGGGGTTGGGTAGCTGAACTCCCACGCACGCGTGGGCGTGGCAACCGCGCAGCCGTCGGCGTACTCCACGGCGTCTACGTCGGTGCCCGCGCGGATGAGAAACGGCGCCCCGAGGTTGACGATGAGCAATGGCGCGGGCGCCGCCGGCAGCATCAACCGGGAGTACGGCGGAGCGCCCTCCAGGTAGTAGAGGTCGCCGATCAGCCCGTCCAGCGGCGGTCCGGGCACCCTGGACACATACTCCACGCCGACATTGTCGCCGACGGCCCATCCGGCATCACGCGCCGCCGCCAGCATCGAGCCGGCGCCGACCCCGGACGGGCACCCCGGCGCATTTCGGTCCCCAACCACACGCCACGCTGTGACGAGCCGGTTGTGGTTCCCGCTATGGGTGCGCCGAGGGCGGCTTTGCCTATGAGCCGCCGAGCGCGGCGGTGACCCTGATCGCCTTCCAGATCGACGGGATGGAGCCGATCAGCAGGACGATGCCCCAGATGATCGCGATGATGGCGAAGATGATGGCGCCCACCTCGTCGGTGATGCTGACCAGGATCACCGGTACGAAGCCGTGCAGGAAAGCCAGGATGATGTTGCACAACAGGCTGGTCAGCACCATCAGCACCAGACCCTTGTTCTGCAGGAAGCGTGGCTGGGCGAGCACCAGCAGCGCGCCGAAGACGAGCTTCAGGAACATCAACAGCGCAAGCAGCGTGGCCGCGTCGCCGACCGGGAAGAAACCCCAGATCACCAGATACGCGATGGTACCGAACGGCACGGCCAGTAGCAGCGACACCATCACGAGCAGCTCGACGAAGGCGATGATCAGCAGTACCAGCGACACGAGGATCAGCACGATGGAGCCGATCAGTGTCACGATGCCCTGTACCCGTCCCTGGAATCCCTTGGGTACGAACAGGCTCAGCGCGAACAGTCCGGTGGTGTAGAGCAGGATCACGTCCACCAGGGCCAGGTACGAGATGCCGTGTCCGGGTGGCTGGCTGACCCCGCCCGGATCGCCGACGTCCACGCCGAGGTCGCCGGCGCTGTCCTTCAACGCCCCGCTGGCGTCGTGGCCGCCCAGGAACAGCCCGGAGCCGATCTCCACCAGTACCACCAGCAGGATCACCACCAGCGCCAACACCAGCAGCGGTTTACGCAGGTTACCCACGCCGCCCCCTCACTTGTCGCCGATGGCCAGTACGCAGGCCGGTGCGCCGACGCAGGCCACGAGTACGTCACTCGCCTTGTCCAGGGCGATCCGGGCCTGGGCCACGCCCTTGTCGTCCGGATCGATCTGGCCACGGGTGGTGACATCCGACTTGCCGGGCGCCGGTGCGACCACCTCGAAGGAGACGGATGCGTTGAGTACCAGCGACTTGAGCGAGCCCGGGTCGGCGACGTGCAGTACGCACGGGCTGGTCACCGCGAGCGTGTGGTCTGGCTTGACACACGCCCCGGTGACCAGGTTGGCCGGAACGACTGAGCGCTTCCCGCCCAGCCCGGAGATCCAGTTGACGAAACCGTTGTGCCCCTTCGGATTTCCCTTCCCGGGACTCCCGCCGGCGGTGGCGAACACGAACAGCACGATGACCACCACCGCCACGACGGCCAGCAGCACCTTCTGCTTCGTGCTCATGACGTGACTTGCACGAACCGCAGCCGGTCGATGCCCGCGTAGAACGAGCCGGTGGCCTGGATCTTGCCGAGGATGAGCAGGCCCAGCTGGTGGGGCCCCTTGGTCAGGTGCACGGTGCCCACCTCCTGCCAGCCGGTCACCACGACTTTCGGGCTGTACCCGAAGAACACCGGCCCGACCTGTGTCTGGTCGATGGTGAACTGGGTGTTGGCGTAGTCGGCCGAGGTGGTACGCACGGCGGAGAAGGTGTAGTCGCCGTCCGCCGGTACCGTGAAGTTCATGGTCAGCAGGTCGCCGGGGGCCTTGCCCTGGAACCACAGCTGCTTGCCGCCCGACCACTTGATGTCGCCGCCCTGGTCCTGGCTGACCACCTTGGCGCCGGCCTTGGTGGTGACCACCGTGTCCGGCAGAGTGGCCAGCGACTCGGCCTCGATCTCCACGTCCGCCTTGGCCACGGGCGCGGCGCCCTTCGGCTTGAAGACCAGGTAGCCGACGACGCCGAGGACCAGCAGCAGGACGACCGCCCCGATCACCACCGGCAGCCACGGGAACTTCTTCACCTCCACGGCCTTCACGTCGAGGGTGACCCGGCCACTGAGCCGGGCGGTCTCCTCGGGCGCGGTGTTGGCCGATGAGGCGCGCCCGTTGATCTCGTACCGGCCCGGTGTGGTACCCGCCGGTACGGCGACCTTCACCAGGTAGGAGACGAAACCGTTGTGCCCGGGTACCCGGCGCTGTGGCTCGTCGACGGTGAACCAGGAGCGCGAAACGCCCTGCCCGGGTACCACGTCGAAGACGGCGATGTCGTCGACCGCACCGGGGTTGGTGACCGTGAACGTCAGCTCGCCCAGCTGCTGGGCATTGAGGGTGAACTGCTGCGCGGCGGCGTCGACCGCCCATTCCGTGGTCATCTTGGCTCCTGTTAGCGGGTGGGTTCAGGGGTTGCCCGGCCGGTGGCCGGTTGAGCTGGGGCTGCCGGCTGGGCCGGTGGGGCGGGTTGAGCGGGTGGAACGGCAGCAGCCGGCAGGATCACCGTGCTGTCCGGGTCGTTGAGCACCACCTCGCAGGTGGTGGCTGCCGGCTTCTCGGCGCGTACCAGGCGGGTGATCAGGTCGAGCTGGCCGGCGGCCGACGGGGGGACCAGTACCCGGAAGTGGAACTGCCGGTTGGTCGGCTCCTCGATCGTGATGCCGTCGACCCCGGTCGCGATGCGCAGCAGCCGGAGCAGGCCGTCGGGGGTACCGCGCCACTGCGCCAGCTCCGCGCCGCGGGCGACCACGTCACGCAGCCGCCCGACCGGTACCGCCGGTGTCGTGGTCGGGCCGGCGCCGGTCGCCACGTGCTCCAGCGCCACCCACCGGGTGAGGAAGGCGACCAGGTGGTCCGGTGCCCGGTAGGCGGCGTAGAGGTCGCCGACGCCCGCAAGGACCGCCTCGTCCGGCGCGTGCAGGTCCTCCATCACGTCCAGCAGCGCGGCCAGTACGCTGCCGTCCTGCGCGGCCCGCTGGTAGGCCAGCGGCAGCAGTCGTTCGATCGCGGCCCGGCGCATCGTCAGCCACCCCCCTGGCCCGGGGCGGCTCCGTCGCGGACCACCGTGATCGCGTGCTGTCCCGAGCAGAGCAGCCAGGTGTCCGGCACGGTCACCAGGTCCACGGTCGACTGGTTGGCGCTGACCGTGAAGGTCACCGCGTCGGTACTGCGGTAGACGCCACTGGCGCCACCGGTCAGCAGCTGCCCGGCGCCGGCCGCGACCGTTTCGACCGGTACGAACCGGGTGCGGTCGCGCAGCGGCAGGCCACAGTTGACCGCGACGCTCTGCCAGGTCGGGTTCTGCGCGGTGGTGTCCAGCCGTACCACACCGCCGCTCTGCGTACCGGCGACCAGTTGACTGCCGGTCAGCGCGAGGTCGCGGCAGGTACCGCCGAGCCAGCCGGCGTTCAGCTGCTGCCAGCGCACATCCGTCTCGTACAGCCGGGTGCGGTAGCAGCCCTGCCCGGGTGCCTGCGGGTTGGCCTCCGCCGTACCGGTCCACAGCACCGTGGCCGGCCCGTCGTACTGCACATCCAGTACCCGGGTGTCCACGTTGGCCAGGCCGATGGGCTGGAAGGTGTTGCGGCGCCCGGCATCGGTGGACAGGTATACGCCGTACTGCGCCTGCGCGGCCACGGCCACGCCGGGTGCGCCCCGGTCGGAGACGAACGCCCGCACCGCGTAGAAGCCGCGGTCCGGGTCGGCCGGGTAGACGAGTGTCTGGGTGGGTACCGAGCCGGCGACCAGGGCCAGCTCGAACAGGCCGGTGTCGGTGGCCAGCAGGATGATGCCGGTACCGTCCCGGTCCAGCCAGTCCAGGTCGAGGATGGACTGGTCCATCTGGCACAGCTGGGTCCAGGTCTCGCCCAGGTCGGTGGAGAGATGCACGGCGGAGCTGGTCCCGTCCGAGCCACGGACCACCACGGCCACCGAACCGGGCCGGGCGGCGATGCCGGGGCGCACCGGCGCGGGCGCCGGAACCACCCGGGTCACCTGGCCGTCCCCGAACCGCCCCACCGGCTCCCAGCCCTGCCCGGCGTTGCTGGAGCGGAACAGCACCCCGCCACCGCCCGCGTACCACGTCTGCGACTGGTACCGGTCGGCCGCGAGCGCCTTCACCGCCTGGTCGGGTGCCTCGTCGAGGACGAACCGCACGCTGTCCACGTACCGCACGCCGGGCTCGGCCTGCTCCAGCATCCGGTACACGTTGGAGGCGCGCAGCGGCTCACCGAACGGCCAGCCGTCCGGCGACAGCGCGGTGGGCAGCGGGCTGAGCGTCTGGTACAGCCGGTCGTGGATGCGCCGGGACACCGCGTCGGTGTCCTCCTCGGCCCGGACCACCACGGTCGCCTGCACGGATACCGACTTGTACTTCGCCCAACTGGTCCGGCAGCTGGTGCCGAGTGCCCGGCGCTGCGCGAGATCGGTCTGGGTGGCGGCGCGCGCCTCCTCGATCTCGTGTGCCCGCAAGGTATCCACGGTGAGCCGGCCGGCCGGTCGCGCCTGGTCCGGTACGTAGGGCACCAGTACCACCTCGACCTCGCCGGGCTTGGCGAAGCTGAACACCTCGGCGCGGGTGAACGCGCGGGCGCGGGCCACGGCGCTGGAGCCGGCGGTGGCCAGGATCTCGTAGTCCCGGGCGGTCACCGCGCGGCGCAGCGAGAAGAACTCGTACGGCCCGCGCAGCAGCGCCGCGTCCAGCGGCTCCAGGTCACGCCCACCGCGGGCCGGTTCGGCGTTGTTCACCTTCACCCCGGGGATCGGGTCGCGCAGCCCGGTGAGGGTACCGGCGGCCACGTTCCCGGTCGCGCCGCCGCCGGTGCGGTACCACAGCCGGATCTGCCGGCCGGCTGGCGGCACCGCCCCGACCGCCCCGTCCCCGATGGCCACCGCGCCCTGGGGCGCCGGTGTACGCAGGTCCAGTGCGGGCGGGAAGGTGACCGTGCCGGAGAACCGGTCCAGCTGGTACACCTTGGCGTCCCGGCCGTTGCCGGCGAAGCTGGTCACCGGCTGCCAGATCTCGTACGTCTTCCCGTCATACTCGCGGGCCGCCGCGCCCAGCTCGACGCTGCCGGCCGGTACCTCCACGCCGAGCAGCAGGTCCAGCGCCTCGGTGGTGGTGACCAGCGGCGCCTTCGCCGCGTGCAGCACAAGCCCCGGCTGGCCGGTACCGGTGCCCAGCAGCTCACCCTCGATGAGTTCGCAGTGGTGCATCCGGACAGCCACATCCGTTGCGCCGGAAGGGATCCGGACCGGCTCGGTGGTGGTGAACACGACCGGCGCGGGATCGGTACCGCGAGCGGCGTTGACCCGGGTACCGGCCGGGATCGGGATGGTCGTCGAGGTGTCCGTACCGGTACGGGTGAAGGTCACATCGGTGTACGCGGCTGCCGGTGGGTGCCGGCTGACCCCGAGCAGGTTCAGGAACGAGACGTAGGCCTTCTCGGGTACCTGGTTCAGCCGGTAGATCATCACCTCGGTGAGGTACGCGAACGCCTCCAGCAGCGCCACGCCGGGATCGCTGACCGACAGGTCGGTCCAGGTCGGGCAGGACTGGCGGATCCGCTCGCGGGCCTGGGTGACCAGGTCGAGGAAGGTACGGTCGTCAAGTTGCGGTACCGGCAGCGTCATCGCGTACCTCCCGGGTCGGAGTCGGCCGTGTCGTCGGAGGGGGCCAGATCCACCGAGAGCGCAAGGGCGCCCGGCGTGAGGCTGGCCTTGACGCGGTAGTCGAGCCGGATCAGCAGCTTCCACGGGTCGTCCGGGTCGGCGCCGGCGTCCACGTCGATCACATCCACCCGGGGCTCCCAGCGGCGGATGGCCTCGCGTACGTAGTGGATGGCCAATCCGGCGGTGGTGGCGTCGTTCGGTGCGAAGATCAGCCGGTGCAGCCGGGAGCCGTAGCCGGGGCGCATCACCCGCTCGCCCGGAGTCGTGGAGAGCAGGAGCAGCAGCGCCTGGCGTACCGCCTGGTCGTCCTCGACCATGGCCAGCGCACCGGCCGAGGTGAGTACCAGCCCGCCGGTCAGCCCCGCGTCGAAGCCCGCGCCGGTGAAGCGCACCGCCCGGGTACTCATACGTCCGCGCTCACGTGCTGCTGCGCAGGGTCGCGCACGGTGTAGTGCACCAGCCCCGGCGGCGT
Organism: uncultured Actinomycetota bacterium; assembly: GCA_963850915.1. Classification (GTDB taxonomy): domain Bacteria; phylum Actinomycetota; class Actinomycetes; order Mycobacteriales; family Micromonosporaceae; genus CAVTWH01. Next base: position 1,274,665 of record CAWKND010000005.1, on the reverse strand, counting down.
ACCGTCGGTCAGCCCGTCCAGGTGCGACAGGGTGACCCGGTGGCCGTCCACCTTCAACAGCCCGCTGTACCCGACGCCCACCTTCAGCGTCTTCACGCACGGCTTGATGGTCGGCCCGTAGTTGGGGCAGGCCGTGATGGAGCGCCCCTCCGGGTCGGCTTCGACCAGCACCGGCCGCGCCCCGATGGTCACCCAGGTCTGGCTCGCCTGGTTGGCCACCCGACCGTCGTGATCGCACTTGACGACCGAGTCGAGGATCAGCCACTGCATGCTCTTCTCCTTTGCTGGCAACAGTTGCGGTCATGCATGGCCATCACTCCGCACTCGGCGCGTGCTGGAAGTCGACGCTCGCCGCGCGTACCGTCATCGCCCGGCCGGGCGCCTCGATCAGCAGGTCGGTGGCGCTGTGCAGGGTGAGCCGCTTCGGTGTCAGCTCGACGAAGCTACCCACCTGGTTGGCCAGGCGCAGCTGGCGGCCGGCGTTGTCCACCACGATCGACTGCCCGTCGGCGGTCGTCATCGACCAGCGCCCCACCCGGCCGTCGGTGACCCCGGCGTCGTCCGGCGCGCTGATCGTGCCGTACAGCGAGCCGAGTACCAGGCCGGCGGTGGGTTCGTTGTGCGGCAACAGGACCACCACGGTGTCGTCGACATCGGGCAGCGCCACGATGCCGCGCCCCGACCCGGCTCCCGGGCAGACCACGGCCAGCCAGCCCACGTCCAGGTCGCCGAGGCTGGGCAGGCTGATCCGTACCCGGGCCTGGCCGTCGGGGTCGGCGACGTCGGTGACCCGGCCCAACGTGGCGCCGGCCGAGCGGTCCGGCGTCGGCAGCGCGGGCGGTTCGGTGCTGAAGGTGGTCAGGTGGCCGTCGGCGTCGACGGTGTGGATCACTTCGGTGAGTACGTACTCGCCGGCCACCGCGCCGGCCAGGCCGGTGACCGCGATCCGGCCACCGATACGCAGATCACCACTGCCCTCGGCGGTACCGGTCAGAGTCACCGCGTCGGCGACCCGCACGTCGTACGCGGCCTGGGCGAGCGCGGTCAACTCGTCGGCGCTGCGCCCCGGCTGGTCCACCAGCGTCCGGGTACCGCCGGCGCCAACCGAGTCGGCGTCCGGTTCGTCGGCCACCTTCCGGCCGCTGCGAGCCGAGTCGGCGCTTCCCGTGAGCAGTTCGGCGCGCTGCGGATGCCAGCCGAGCGCGGTGTCCTGCCCGGCCGCCCGGTCCAGGTTCACCGCGGCGCGTACCCGCCACAGGTCCACCCCGAGGGTGAGCGCCACCGGTGACCCGTACCCGGCCAGGCTCACCAGGCGCAGCCGGTCACCGTCGAGGCACAGGTAGAGCCCGGCCCGGGCGCACACCTCCTGCAGCAGCTCCAGGTCGCTCTGCCGGTGCTGGACCAGCCGCTCCAGGGTCGGCCCGTCCTCTTCGGCAGACACCGACAGGCCGAGCGGCCCGGCCAGTTGGCGGGCCAGTTCGGCGGCGTCGATCTGCTCGAAGACCCGCAGCTCCTGCCGTTTGCGCAGCCGGTGCAGCAGGTCGTAGCCGCGTACCCGCAGCGTGCTGATGCCGTCCGCGCCGCTGTCGTACTCCACCGCGGTGATCTCGCCGGTGAACAGTGGTCCGTCCGCGCCGTCCAGCTCCACCCGCAGGTCGGCGCCCAGGTCACAGCGCGCGGCGATGGCCGAGGGGCCGGGCGGCAGGGCAATCGCGCACTCGCACTGGGCCGGCTGGTTGAGCCGGTACGCGACGCGGGCGGAGAGTACCCGGGCGTTCTCGTCGCTGAGTGCACCGCCGTTGACCAGTACCCGGACCGCCCGGGTGGCAGTAGCGTTCACGCCACACCGTCCAGCCCGAGCTCGGGTACCGACAGCGCGGTACCGGGCTGCACGTCGAACGGGTTGGCCAGCCGGTTGTGCTCGGCCAGCAGCCGCCAGCGCAGCGGGGAGCCGAGCGCGTCGTTGGCCAGCAGGTCGAAGCGGACGCCGGAGTACCCGGGCTGGGAGTCGCCGTCGCCGGTCGCCATCACCGCGGTACCCGGCGTCACCTTGGGCGTCGACGCGGCGGCCAGATCCTCCTCGAAGCCGGCCTGTGCCTGGGTGGCGTCCTCGGCCACCCGGACCAGCTTCAGGCGCAGCCACGAGCGGCGCGGGGCACCCCCGATGGAGAACGCGTCGAAGCGCTCGGCCACGGCCACGATGACGCCCGGGACGTTCCAGCTCTTCCCCCACACCAGGCGTACCAGCGGCGGGCGGACCGAGCCGTGCTCCTCGGCGGAGTTCTCGGCCAGGATCCACAGTCGCCGGGTCAGCGCCCGTACGTCTTCCGGACGGGTCTGCTCGTCCACCAGTTCGACGTCGAAGAGCAGGTCGAGGACGAGTTCGGTACGGCCACCGCCGGTGAACAGCAGCGGGTCGTCGGCCAGGCCGGTACCGACCAGCTGCCCGCCGCCCGTGCCGCGCGCGCGTACCCCGGCCAACCGGCTGACCTGGACGGTCTCCGGGTTCAGCAGGCAGTCGACACGCTCACCGGTGTCGTCGACGAGGAAGGCAACGCGTTCCATCAGCGACCGGCCTGTTCCCGGTCCAGCCGGTGCAGTTGCTCAGCCGGGTACGCCGTCGCGGTGACCGTCCACAGTGGAGAGTCGTCCGGCAGCCGGGGCCAGAGCGATGCGGTGGTACCGGCCGGCTCGTCGAGCAGCGTGCCGAACTGGGCCGGCTGCTCGGCCGGTACCGCGCCGAACGGTCCGGTATCGGCGCTGCGCCGGCTGGGTACCGGCGCCGCGAAGTCATCCCGCGGCTGTCCACGCTGCGCGTCCCGGCGCAGGTTGGGCTGCGCCGGTTGGCGTGGCGCGGCGACTAGCGGTGCCGAACGTAGTTCCGGCAGGTGCGGGGCAGAGTTGGTGCGCGCCGATCGCGAGCTGTGTCCGGCGTGGGTCAGTGCCGAGCCGGGAGCGGGGGATGCGGTGGCGTGGGGCGCATCCACGCGAACGACGGGGGAGGAGCGCCGGCGTACGGCGGCAGTCGCGGCATCGTTCGCGGGCTCGCCGGGGACGGGTACCGCGGGACGCACCCGGACAGCGGGCGCCGGTGATCCCGGGCGCCCGGCGCTCGTCGGGGACGCGCCGTGCATGCCGAACTCCCCGGTCCCCGCGGGTGCACCAGGCCGGTTGGACGGCGAACCGGAGCCGGCGCGGGGCCGCCCTGCGCCGTCTGCTGCGGATGCCAGCCCGAGATCAGCAGCTGCTCTCGTCCCGGATCGGCCGGCCGCCCCGGAAGCGGCGGGTGTGGCGGCCGAACCGGGAGTGGTCGAGGCCTGCGCCCTCGAACCGGCTGCAGCTGTGGACCCGTGGTCATCGGGCGTCGAGCCGGCCTCTCCACCACGCGGAGCGCCGGCCCGCGAACCGGGCACGGATCCTGGCATCGAAGATCCAGGCATCGAACCGGAGTCGGCGTCGGCGATGTCCGGAGCACCGTCGACCCCGCGGCGCAGGCTCCACCACCGGTTCCGTGCTCCGCCAGCCGGTCGGCCCGCCCCACGAGGCGTGTCAGCGCCGGCCGCCGGGCCGCCCGCCCGGAAACGATTCCGGCGCACCGACCGCCGCTGCTTTCCCGTGCCCGCAGGCACTTCCGCGGTACCGGCAGGAGGTACCGGCGACTCGGGCGCCTCGGGAAGCGGCTGTGCCGGTACCCCCTGGATCCCGATCCCTTCACCGCGCAGCAGGCCGGGCGCGCGGGCGGCGACCACCGACCGCCAGTGCTCCGGCGGCCCACCCGCGACAGTCGGCCCACCCGCGACAGTCGGCCCGCCGGCGACAGCCGACCCACCCACGGCCGGCGGACCGGCGTCGGGTTCGTCGACCCGCGCCGCGGCGCGCAGGGCGAACCCCGCGGCCCGGCGCAGTCCGCTGGCGATCAGGTCAGCTGGCCGCCGGGGCACCGCCCGCCTCCCGGTCCAGGCCCTCGTGCGCCAGTACCAGCGTCTCGATCGCCAGCTCCCGACTCATCGCGTCGAGCGGTGCGCCCAGCCACTCCTGTGGCCACGCGTTGAGCAGGTTCCAGCGCAGTACCTCGGTGGCACCGGCGGCGTCCAGCATCACGATGGACACGTTGCGCCGGTTGACCGCCCCGTTGACGGCGGTGAGCAGCCAGTCCCACAGTTCGCCCGAGGCGGTCAGCCCGTACCGCAGGGTCACCGCCGGGTAGGTTACCCGGCCGGGGATGGCCCGGACGATCGAGTTGTTCCCGGCTTCCCGGTAGGAGATCCGCTCCACCTGTACGCCCAACCCACCGACCTCGGTGAAGTGGCCGCTGGTGACGCTGTTGATGAGCAGTTTGAAGTTGTACGCCCGGTAGGGATCCACCCAGGTACCCGGCTGTGCGGACGCGGCGACCTCTGGCATCGTCAGCTCCCGATCGTCTCAGTCTCGGTGCCGCCGGCCCACTGGCTCAGCTTGAACACCACGAATTCGGCCGGCTTCACCACTGCGACGCCGATGTAGGCCACCACCATGCCCGCGTCACGTACGTCCACGGGGTTGCTCTCCTCGTCGCACTTGACGAAGAACGCCTCTTCGGGCGTGCGCCCGAGCAGCGCGCCGTCCCGCCAGACGCGGGTCAGGAACGCTCCGATGTCGCGCCGGATCGAGCGCCACAGCGTCGGGTCGTTGGGTTCGAAGACCATCCACCGGGTACCCCCGGCGATCGACTTCTCCAGCGTGTTGAACAGCCGGCGCACGTTGATGTAGCGCCACTCGCTCGCCTCGGCGGCCAGCGTGCGCGCCCCCCAGACCCGGATGCCCTCACCGCTGAAGTAGCGGATGCAGTTGACCCCCTTCGGGTTCAGTACATCCTGCTCGGCCCGGGTGACCAGGTAGGTCAGGTCGACCGCGCCGCGTACCGGCTCGTTGGCGGGTGCCTTGTGTACCCCGCGCAGCGCGTCGGTACGGGCCCAGATGCCGGCCATGTACCCGCTCGGCGGCGTGTTCACCACGTCCCCGGAGAACGGGTCGCGGACGGTCAGCCACGGGAAGTAGACCGTGCCGTAGTCCGACTGGCGGGGCCGGATGGAGGCCTCACTCGCGGGTGCCGGTGCGTCGTCCGGCTTCGCGGCCGGCTTCGGCTTGTCGCCGCTGGCCGAGCCGACCCGGGTCAGCGCGCTGATGTCGTCCACGTTCTCCGGCGTGTCCAGGATGGCCACCCGGTCACGCAGCAGCTCGCAGTGGCCCAGCAGCGCCTCGTAGGAGAGCTGGTCGGCGTAGCCGGGCGCGGCCACGATGGCCACCTCGTCCACCGTCTCCAGCACCTGGACGCCGCCCCGGCGCTTGCCGGCTCCGGCGATCGAGCCGCCCTCGCCGACGTTCACGATGTAGCAGCGGGTACCCCCGTTGTTGAAGAACCCGAACACCGCGCGGGACAGGTGGGTACCGGCCGGACTCTCGCCGCCCGCGAAGACGCGGACGAAGTCGGTCCAGCTGTTGACCGCGACGGCCTCGTTGACCCGGGCGCCCCGATCCGGGGCCACCCCGACGAACCCGGGTGTACTCGTACCCACGGGACCGATCGGGCGCGCACCGGCGGGCACCTCCTCGACGTAGATGCCGGGGGAGAAGTAATTCGGCATGGCAGCTCCTCGCTCTACCGGAACCGTTGCGCCGCAACGGTTCCGGTCTGGATCTGGGTCGGCTTGCTCAGTGTTGTGGGGCTCAGTCGGGGGTTGGTTTGCTAAGTCGTGGCAGCGGTGCCGGTGAAGTCGCAGTGCACGGTGACCGGGTCGGTGTCGGTCGGTTCGACGGTGGCGGTGAAGGTGCGCCCGCGGCCGACCACCCGCAGTTCGAGCCGGGCATCGGTGGGTACCCCGGCGAAGCCGAACTCGCCGGCCCGGCCGGTGTAGGTGGACAACCGGGTACCGCTGACCTCCACCCGGACGCCGGCGACCGGCTGGTCCCCGGGGCCGACCACCACGCCCGACAGCGGCCGCAGCTCCAGTTGGCGCAGTACCAGCGGGCCGAGTACCACCGGCGCGTCCACGGTCGGGAAGGTCACCGTGGCCGGCACGTGGAAGCCGAGTACCGGGCGCGGGGCCAGCCCGAGGGTGCGCCACACCGTACTGTCCGGCGGCTCCAGTACCAGCTCCGGTTCGCCGGCCCGGACCGCTGCCGCGAGTACCCGGTCGAGCAGCCCGAGTGCCCCGGCTCCCGAGCCGACCAGCAGGTACCGGACGACGAAGCGGTACGGGTTGCGTGGCCCGGTACCGGTGGTCTGCCGCCCTGCCCGCAGCTCGTACGGCCACAGCCACAGCTGCGCGTCGTCGCCGTCCACCGGTACCCCGACGCGTACCGGACCGCCGCCGGCCTGCTCCACAAAGGACAGCAGGTCGGCGGTTGCGGCTTCGATCGGTCCCGGAGGCTGTGCTGGCATGGGTGCGCGCCTTCTGTGCGTGTCGGGCGGCTGGGGGTCTCGGGCGGGCTGTGGGTGTCGGCGGGCTGGGGGTGTCGGCGGGCTGTGGGGTGTCGGCCGGGCCGGGAAATGGCGTGGCAGCGCCAGTTCCCGGCCCGGTCACGAGCAGGGGCGGGGCGGGCGCCGGCTAGCTGGAGCTACTGCTCCGGCTGGCGGCCTGATCGCTCAGCCCGTCCAGGAAGAACAGCGCGCCCACGACGATGAGCACGACGCCCACGACGATCAGCGGGGTACTCGTGGGCGAGGAGGCGGCGCCGACGATGATCAGAACGATGCCGATGAGGGCAAGGACGACCCCGGCGACCAGGGTGACTCCCCGACCGATGAACTTTGCGACGACCATGACGGACCTCAATTCCACCGATGGTGCGGATGTGATCACGTTAGGTAGGTTCAGCACACCGGGGAATGGCTGCGTCGCATTACCGACCTGCCACGCTCAGTGATCAAGGAGTTGACCGCGCTGAATGGGCTCCGCACCGGCGGGAACGCCGGCGGCCGGCCCGGAGAAGCTCCGGACCGGCCGCGGTCTGACGTGCTGTTCTGATGCTGTGTTGTGGTGCTGCTGTCGTTACGGGTAGCTGACCACGTAGCTGGTACCGAACGAGCCGACGGTGGGGGTACCCGCGTCGTTGATGGTTGCCTCGATGCCGCCGCTGCCGGTCAGGAAGACCGTCACCGCGTCGTGGAACTTGACGTCCGGGGTCTGCGGTGCCTCGATGCCCCGGGCCGCCCGGATGTCCACGCCCTGGTTGAAGAAGCAGTAGACGCCCAGGCCCCAGGCCTCGTGGTGCTTGACGTTGGGGCCGACCTTGTAGGACGCCCAGCCGGGGCCGGTCGGGCTGGTCCAGGCGGCCTGGCTCGGCGGGTCGTACGGCATCTCGCTCTGGTAGAAGATGGTCCGCCCGTACTCACCCAGCCACAGCGTCTGCCACTTCTGGTAGTGCTCGACGAACAGGCCGTACGCGGTGACCCGGTCGCCGTTGATGATGACGCCGTTGGGGGCGGTGTTGGTCGTCCAGCCCACCCCGGTGCCGTGGTCGGCACGCCAGGCCCAGATGTTGTCCAGGATGGTGTCGTCGGCGTTGACCACCAGTGTGGTCAGCGCCTTGCCGGCCCACGGGCCGCCGATCCGGAAGAAGACGTCCTGGATGGAGATCGGGTTGGCCGCGTGGCTGTGGTGGCTGAGCAGGCCGCCGACCTCGAGCAGTACCGGCGACTGCTGCGGACCGGCGTCGAAGAGCAGCCCGGCGACGCGTACCCCGTCCACGTCGGCGATCTGCATGATCGGCAGGCCGTACTTGGGGGTGAGGCTGGGCATGCCGATACCGAGCAGCACGGTGTTCTTGCGGGTCACCACGAGCGGCAGGTCCAGGTGGTAGACGCCCGGGGTGAACAGGATGTGCTTGCCGAGCGCCAGGGCCAGGTTGAGCTTGATGGCGCTGTCCGACGGCTTGGCCAGGTAGAAGTCGCTGAGCGGTACGGAGTTGCCGACCGGCGTGCTGCCCGGGCCCCAGGTGATGCCCGAGGTGTTGGTACGCAGGCCGGGTACGAAGACCTGCCACTTGCCGGCCGCGTCGACGTAGAGGAACGGCTTCTCCCGGGTCACCGGGCTGGTCGGCAGCACCGTGTACGGGTTGCCGGTCGGGTAGTCGGGCGTGGGTGCGCCGACGACGCCCGAGAAGACCTGGTTCCAGACGCCGTTGCTCCACCCGGCGTCGAGTTCGCTGTCCCGCATCAGCCACTGCTGCTGCGACCCGTTGATGGCGATGGCGTCGACCTTCGAGTCGGCGATGTAGCCGCCGCTGGAGAAGCCACCGTTGCCCGGCTCCAGGTAGAGCAGGCTCTCGCAGTGCACCCGGCGCAGCGGCGCGGCCTGCGAGACGGCCCACTGCATCGACCAGAAGAGGGCGCCGTCCGGCTTCACCGCGAGGTTCTCGGCCGAGCGCCAGAAGTTCTCCAGCGCCGAGATGCCGGCGGCCGAGGTCGGGTCGGGCTGGCCGACGACGTGCACCAGGCCGGTGATGGTGGTGTCGTCGGGGGACATCCCCAGGCCGGCGATGGTGGTGTAGTAGCCGAGGTTCGCGTCGACGTGGTAGCTGCCCGGCTTGAACAGCACCGCGTAGCGCTCGGTACCGAACTGGTTGCCGGCCTGCTGGGCGTAGAGCGCGTCCAGCTTGGCCTGGATGGTGGCGACCGGGGTGGACGGGTCGTAGACGAAGACATTCGGCCCGAAGTCCGGTTCGGGCGTCGCGGCCGAAGCGGAGCCCGGCTGCAGCACCAGGTCCGTCGCCGTTACCGCGCCGGCCGCGGCGGCCAGGGAGAGCACGCCGCGCCGGGAGATTCCGCTGCGGGCGGGCGAAGGATCGGGCGCGTCGGAGTCGTGAGGGGTGTTCATCGACCTGCCTATCAAGACGGACGGCGCGACGGGAGTACCGGGTGCGGACGTGGGACGGTCCGCCGCGATTCCGGACTTGGGTCAAGCCGTAAACAAAGGGCGCTGGAGAGTTTGTACCCTGTCGGGGCGGCACAGCGCTATAGCTGGCTGTCACTTTGCCAACGTGTTTCGTCGGCCGTTCCAGAGGTTCCCTGGTCGGCGGCCTTATGGCTGGTCCCGGCCACCGGAATCGTTTCCGGTGGCGGCCGCCGATGGGAGCGCTGTCACGGTGCCCGGTAGGTTGTTGACCATGAACGGGACGCGCTCCTGGCCGGACTGCGCGCGGCCGGCGTACCCGCCGTGCACCTCGGCATGCTGAGCAGCAACACCGGCGCCGGCCTGTTCTACCAGCGGCTGGACTTCCACGTCATCGACGTACCCGGCGCCGACCTGCTCACCTACTACGGTCGCGCCACCGGGTCGAGCTGACTGTCGTCCGGCACCACCGGCCGGGGCCGGTCGACCGGTTCGGACCGGAGCGGACGGGTGAGCGGCCAGATACTTTCTGTCGGCTGCCGGATCGATGCTGGCGTCCATCGCGGCGCTCGCCCACGCTGTCGGCATGCCCGGTCGGGCGGAGCGGCACGCGCGCCACAGCGTGCCGGAGCGCCGGTCCGATCGGAGCGACAGCCCGGCAGCGGGCGACCGTCCCCCGTCGGTCGCCCGCTGCCGCTGTGCGTGCCAGCAGGTACACCCCGATGGCACCATGACACGGATGGCGCCCCTGACCCGCTTCACCGCCCGGTTACGACTGGAGCCCATCGGCCCTACCCACGTCGCCGATCTGCTGGAACTGCACCGAGATCCGGGCATCGCCCGGTGGTACGGCGCGGCGTGGACGCGCGCGGACGCGGTGCGGGAGACAGCACGGTTCGCGGCCGGCTGGGCCACCCACGGCGTGGGCAAGTGGATCGCGTACGACCGGCAGAGCGGCGAGCTGGTTGGCCGGGGCGGCTGCGCCCGCAAGGTACTGGCCGGGCAGGAGCGCGTCGAGGTCGGCTGGGCGGTGCGGGAACCCTTGTGGGGCAACGGTTTTGCCACCGAGATCGGGCAGGCCGGGCTGGATTTCGCCTTCGGTGAGCTGGCGGAGTCCGAGGTGGTCGCGGTGGCCGAGAGCCACAATGCCCGCTCCCGCGCGGTGATGGAGCGGCTGGGCATGCGGTACGACCGGGATGTGCCCGGCGGCATCCTCGCTCCCGGCCTGGGTGCCGCCTACGCTGACGTGATCTTCGTGGTCTACACGGTCGCCGCGCCGAACTGACGCCGGCTATCGGGCACAACAGGCAACGCGGTTTCGGTTATCCGGCGCGTACCGCGTCGTCTCCGAGTCGTGGACCAGCCGCAGCCCGACTTTGTCGACCTCACCATCGCCCGGCTCGGGCTGACCGCCCAGCACCGGGAGCTGGCCGAGGCGACCCGTTGGCTGGACCCGGCCGACCGGGAGCTGCTGGCACTGTGGTGGCTGGAGAGCTGTGGCCAGCTGCGCCGTACCGACCTGGTCACCGCGCTCGGCCTGTCCGACTGGCAGGTGGGCGCCCGGGTCGGCCGGCTGCGCACGCTGGTACGCGATGCGCGAGTGGTGGTACGGGCACTCGCCGTGCAGCCGCGCTGCCCGCTGCTCGCGGAGACCGCCGTCCACCTGGGACGGCACACCGACGCCCTTGTGGGGCAAGCGTTTCGGGCGGCACCTACGCGACTGTGTCGCCTGCGCGGTGGCGTCCTGCGGGCTGGCCGAGCCGGAGCAGCTGCTGCTCGGCCAGCCACTGGTCGCGCCCGTGCGGGGTCACCACACGTCGCCGTCCCGCCAGTCGCAGGTCAGCTCGGCGTCCAGGTTCACGGGTACCGGACCGGGCAGCACGTAGACGCCGCCCTGCTCGTCGGGGGTGCGGATGATGCCGGCCGGGGTGAGCGCCGACAGCGGGCCACGCCAGACCTGCCAGCCCAGCGCTGCGTAGAAGACCCGTCCCGCGTCGCTGGCGCTGAGCGCGCCGAGGTCGTACCCGTCCTGTACGTACGGGTCGAGGGCGGCCATCAGCGCCCGCCCGTACCCCTGCCGTCGCAGGTCGGTACGCACCGCCACGCCCTCGACGTACCCCGTGCGCAGCGCCGAGCCCTGGTGCAGCAGCCGCCGCTGGATCACGCAGGCGTGCCCGACCAGCTCGTCGTCCAGCCAGGCCAGCGCGTGGATGCCACCCAGCGCGTGGTCCCAGTCCTCGTCCGTCATGTGGTCGAACACGTCGAACAGCAGCGCCCGCGCCCGGTCCAGGGTCTCGGTGGCCAGGTCGGCGGTGTGTGCCGCGGAGATTCGCATTGCCGCATTGTCCCAACCGGGGCAGCGCCGCCCACCCGGTTTTGGTTTGCTGGCCGTCATGATCACGCCTGCCGCCGGTCTCCCCAGGGCCGCCCAGCCCTTCGACGCCGCGCTGGAGAGCTACCGGGCCTGGCACGCGGCGCCGTGGGGCCGGCTCTACCACCGGATCGCGTGGGCCACCCTGGACCGCTACCTCACCCTGCCGCCGGGGCGGGCGCTGGACCTGGCCGGAGGACTGGGTACCGACGCGCTGGCGCTGGCCGAACGGGGCTGGCAGGTGACCCTGCTGGACTCGTCGCCGGTCATGCTGGCTGCCGCCGCGCAGCGGTTCGGCGACGCCGGCCTGGCCGATCGGGTACGCCTGGTGCAGGCCGACGTGCACGACGCCGCACCCGCCGTCGGTGACCGGTACGACCTGGTGCTCTGCCACAACCTGCTGCAGCACGTACCGGACAGCGCAGCCGTACTGGCCACGGTGGCCGCCGCTGCCCGGCCGGGCGGGCTCGTCTCGGTCATCGCCCTGAACGCCCACGCCGAGTCGCTGCGCCTGGCACTGCACGAGGACGACCTGCCCGGTGCGCTGGCCGCGCTCGGTACCCGGCAGGCGTGGACGCGTACCTTCGACAAGCCGGTCACCCACCTGGTCGCCGAGGATGTACTCACGCTCGCCGCCGGTACCGGCCTGGAGTTGTTGGGGCATCACGGAATCCGTGCCGTGTGCGACTTCTCCCCGCAGGACGCGCGCAAGAGCCAGCCGGAGTTCTTCGCCGACCTGGAGCGGCTGGAGCTGGCACTGGCCGACCGGATGCCGTACCCGCTGATTGCCCGCTTCTTCCAGCTCGTGCTGCGCCGGCCCGGCGCCGTCGACGCAGCATCACCGCCGCGCTGAAACGGCTCCGCCCCTTATGATCCGATCATGCCCACGCCGCCCGGTCACCACCCGCACGAGCACGACGACGACCACCACGGGCACAGTCACGACGATCACCACCACGACGGGCACGACCACGACGATCACGACGAATACGACGATCACGGCCACGAGGATCACGGCCACGACGATCACGGCCACGACGATCACGATCACGGCCACGACCACGACGGGCATGATCACGATCATGGGACGGCTGCTTGGGCGCGGCTGCGGCACCTGATCGCGCCGCACTCGCACGACTCGGCGGACAAGGTCGACCAGGCGATGGAGGGCAGCCGGGCCGGCATCCGGGCACTGTGGTGGTCGCTGGCGGTACTCGGTACGACGGCGGTACTGCAGGCGGTGGTGGCGGCGCTCTCCGGATCGGTCGCGCTGCTCGGGGACACCCTGCACAACGTGGCCGACGCGCTCACCGCTGTACCGTTGGGTGTCGCCTTCGTGCTCGGCCGGCGCGCGGCCACCCGGCGCTACACCTACGGCTTCGGGCGGGCCGAGGATCTGGCCGGCATCGTGATCGTCGCGTTCATCGCCGCCTCGTCCGTGCTCGCCGGCTACGCGGCGGTACGCCGGCTGCTGCACCCGGCCGACGTCTCGCACCTGTGGGCGGTGGCTGTTGCCGCGCTGGTCGGCTTCGCCGGCAACGAGATCGTCGCCCGCTACCGGATTACCGTCGGGCGCCGGATCGGCTCGGCCGCGCTGGTGGCCGACGGGCTGCACGCGCGTACCGACGGCTTCACCTCGCTCGCGGTACTCCTCGGCGCGGGCGGGGTGGCGCTCGGCTGGCACTGGGCCGATCCGGTGATCGGGCTGGCTATCACAGTCGCGATCCTGTTCGTGCTGAAGGACGCCGGCCGCGAGGTGTACCGCCGGCTGATGGACGCCGTCGACCCGGCGCTGGTCGACACCGCGGAGCAGACGCTCGGGGGTACCCCCGGCGTACTCGGCGTTGGCGCGGTACGGCTGCGCTGGATCGGTCACCAGCTGCGCGCCGAGTGCGAGATCGTGGTGGACGCGGAGTTGACCGTCACCGCCGCGCACGCGGTCGCGGTGGACGCCGAGCACCGGCTGCTGCACGCCGTCCCGCGCCTGTACGCCGCCCTGGTACACGCCGATCCGGCGGGCGTCGACTCAGAGCAGCACGCTGAACTGGCCCACCACCACACGTAGGCGGCACAGCAGTACCCGCTCAGACGAAGCCGCGTACCGAGGTCATTCCGCCGTCGACCGGGATGGTGGCGCCGTGTACGTGCGAGGCCTCGTCGCTGGCCAGGAACACCGCCACGGCCGCGACCTCGGCGGCGCGCGACAACCGGCCGCTCGGCGCCGTGTCGACGAGCCGGTTGAGGTAGTCGCGGTGCGCCTCGTTCCACTCCGTCTCGGTGGGGCCGGGTGCGACGGTGTTGACCCGGATCCCGCGCCGGCCCCACTCGGCCGACCAGGACTTGGTGAGAGAGTGCAGCGCGGCCTTGGACGCGCCGTAGAGGGCCGCCCCGTTCATGCCGATGGTGCCGTTGACCGAGCCGACGTTGACGATCACGCCCGCGCCGCGCTCCAGCATCGCCGGGACAAGCGCGGCCGCGAGCAGTAGCGGCGCCTTGATGTTGGTGTGCAGCACGGTGTCGATGGTCGCCTCGTCGGTGTCGGTGGTGGCCCGCCCGCCGACCAGCGCCGCGGCGTTGTTGACCAGGATGTCGACCCGGCCGCCGGCCGCGTCCAGGGCCGCCCGGGCCAGCGCGGCCACCCCGGCGCCGTCGCTCAGGTCGCCGGCGACGAAGGTGGCCTGGCCGCCGGCCTCGGCGAGCTCAGCGGCGAGCTTCTCGCCCTCCGGTACCCGGCGTCCGGTCACGATCACGTGGGCGCCCTCGGCCGCGTACGCGGTTGCGATGGTGCGCCCGATGCCGCTGGTGGAGCCGGTTACCAGCGCGGTACGGCCGGCCAGTCGTCGGGTCACGGGTACTCCTCGGATCAGAATTGGACTGTGCGGTCCAAACCTTGCACGCACAGATTGGACCGTCAAGTCCAGAAAGCGGTACGGTAGATCACATGACCCGGCCGTTGACGCCCAAGGGCGCCGCCACCCGAGAGCGGATCGTGACCGGCGCCGCCGCGCTGATCCGCAGCCAGGGCGTGGAGCAGACCGGGCTGGACGACATCCGGGCGGCGACGGCGACCAGTAAGAGCCAGCTGTTCCACTACTTCCCCGGCGGCCGGGCCGACCTGCTCTACGCGGTCGCTGCCCACGAGGCGGCCCAGGTGATCACCGATCAGCAGCCGGCGCTCGACCGGCTCGGGCCGCCCGCGTCCTGGACGGCGTGGCGGCGGGTGGTCGTCCGCAAGTACCGCGAGCAGGGCCGGGCGTGCCCGCTGCGTACCCTGACCAGCCAGCTCGCGGACGCCGATCCACGGGTGGCGCCGCTGGTCGCCGAGCTGCTGGAGGATTGGCACGCGCGCCTGGTCGCCGGCGTCGCCCAGGCCGGTGTCGCCGCGCCCGAGCCGCTGGCCACCTCGATCCTGGCGGCGGTACAGGGGGGAGTGGGGCTGTTGCTGGCCACCGGGAACGCCGGCTACCTGGAGACCGCGCTGGACATCGCGATCGCGCCGCTACTTGCCGGCTGAGCCCAGGTCGGCTGCGCGGGCACGCAGGTAGCGCTGCTCGGGGAGGCTGGTGGTCCGGCGGGCGGCGAGTTCGTACGCGGCCCGGGCGGCAGCTGGGTCGCCGGCCAGCTCCAGCAGGTGCGCGCGGACGGCGTCGAGGCGGTGGTGCCCGGCGAGTCGGCCATCCCGCTCCAGTTCGTCGAGGCGGGCCAGGCCGGCGGCTGGACCGGCCACCATGGCCAGCGCGACCGCGTGGTTGAGCGCCACCATCGGGCTGGGGTCGAGCACCTCGAGGACGCGGTACAAGCCGAGGATCTGCGGCCAGTCGGTGGCCCGCACGTCGGCCGCCTCCGCGTGGACCGCGGCGATGGCCGCCTGCACCTGGTACGGCCCGGGCATGCCACCGGTGAGCGCACCCGCCACCAGCGTCCTACCCTCGGCGATGCGTACCTCGTCCCACTGGCCGCGATCCTGCTCGGCCAGCGGGATGAGCGCCCCGTCCGACCCCACCCGGGCAGCGGTCCGGGCCTCGGTGAGCAGCATCAACGCGAGCAGCCCGGCGACCTCACCGTCCTGTGGCAGCAACCGGTGTACCTCCCGGGCCAGCCGGATCGCCTCTCCGGTCAGCTCGCCGCGCCGCAGCTCGCGCCCGGAACTCGCCGCGTACCCCTCGTTGAAGATCAGGTACAGCACGTGCAGGACAGCCGCCAGCCGGGTTGGCCGGTCCGCCGGGTCCGGCAGCCGGAACTCCCGGCCGGTGTCGGTGATCCGCTGCTTGGCCCGGGTGATCCGGCGCGCCATCGTGTCCTCGGGTACCAGGAACGCGGCGGCGATCTGCGCTGTTGACAGGCCGCCGACGGCGCGCAGGGTCAGCGCGATCTGCGAAGGCGCGGACAGCTCCGGATGGCAGCACAGGACCAGCAGCCGGAGCGTGTCGTCCTGCTCGGCGACGAGCGGTGGCTCCGGCTCCGCGTTGCCGGCCACCGACAGGGCAGCGGCGACCTCCTCGCGGTGCCGCCGGGCGTACTCGGCGCGCCACAGGTCGGTCAGCCGGCGCTGCGCGACGGTACTCAGCCAGCCGCGCGGCTGCTCGGGGATGCCATCGGCGCTCCACCGCTGGGCGGCGTCGAGGAGCGCCTCCTGCACGGCGTCCTCGCACGCCTCGAACTGCCCGTACCGGCGCACCAGCGTGCCGAGGACCCGCGGCGCCAGTTCGCGCAGCAGGGCCTCGACGCGTGGGTCGGTGTTCACATCTCCAAGCCGCTGGTGTGCATGATCGGGCGTACCTCCATGGCCGCGTACTGCGCGTCCGGCCAGCTCTGCGCGATCTCCACGGCGCGCTCGATGGTCGCCGTCTCCACGATCAGCCAGCCGGCCAGGTGCTCCTTGGCCTCCAGGTAGGGACCGTCGGTGATCGCCGGTACGCCGCCGCGTACCTTGACCGTCTTCGTCTGCGACACGTCGGCCAGCCCCTGCCCGCCGACCAGCTCGCCGGTAGCCTCCAGCTCCTTCATCACCTGGTCGACGGTGCCGAAGATGCGGTCCCGCTCGTCCTGGGACAGCGCGTTCAGGAACTCGGCGTTGTTGTAGATCGCCAGCAGGTACTTCATGGTCACTCCCTGACTCGTGGTGGCGTGCCTTCCGCCCGTGGATCGGGGCTGGTGCCGCTCTCCGGACACGGCTTCACTGTGACCCATGGCACAGCGTGGGTCAGAGTTCGCGAACCACCACGTCCAACTCTGCCTGGCGGGCGCCGGTCTCGACGGTGAACCCCAGCTCGGCGAGGGCCGTCGCCAGCTGCGCCACCGAGCGGGGCGCCGCGTCCGCGGTGAGCAGCGCCCGTACCAGCCGCCCCTTGGTCGCCTTGTTGAAGTGGCTCACCACGGCCCGCTTCAGTACCCCGCCGACCCGCTGCTCGTGCAGTACCCGAACCGTTGCTGTCCGGGCGGCGAGTGCTCCGGCCGGCCGCCACATCGGGGTGTACCCGCTGCTGCGCAGGTCGAGCACCAGGCCGGTACCGGCCAGCGGGTCCAGTGCCGGCCCGAGTTCGGCGCGCCAGTACCCGGTGACCGGCCCGATGCCCGGCAGGTTGGTACCCGCCGACAGCCGGTACGCGGGCAGCCGGTCACCGATCCGTACCGCCCCCCACAGCCCCGAGAAGATCACCAGCGAGGTACCCGCCCGCCGGCGCGCCCGCCCGGCCAGCGAGCCCAGGTCCAGTGCCTCGTACAGCACGCCGGTGTACAGGCGTTGTGCCGGCACGGTCGGTGCGCTGCGCAGCCGCGCGTTGCGGGCCACCTCGTCGGCCTGCCCCGGGCCGAGCCCGAGTGTCTGGTGGGCCAGGACGGGATCGCTGGTACAGACCGAGACCAGCGCGTCGAGCAGCTTCTCCCGGGCCGGGTTCAGCGCGGGCAGCGAGAGCCCGGCCAGGTCGAGAGCGGCACCACGGCGCGCACCGGTCTTGCCCTCGGAGGGCGGCAGCAGGATGAGCACGGCACCGACTGTCTCACGCGGGCGGCTCGGTTGCCGCCAGGCGTGGCGCAGCGCCGCGCTCGACCGCTAACCTCGGCGCTCGTGACGAACTCCGGCAGCCCGAACCCTGACCCGATCAACTCGGACGGCGCCGGGCGGTTCCGCCACGACGTGCCCCAGCTGACCGTCGGGCAGCTCCGCGCCGCCCTGCGTGACCTGCCCGATGACATGGTGCTGCGCGCCGAGGTCGCCAGCGCGCCCAGCACCGGGCACCCCGATCCGTGGGGTGACGACCAGTTCGTCGTGGTCGGGGCGATCGTCGACGACGGCGACTACCTACCCGAAGACGAGCTGATCCTGCGCATCGACTACGCGCCCGACTGGTACGTGCCTGCCGAGGGCTGAGGCTCGGCGTGCCGGCCGGTTGATGCTTCGCGCAGCAGGCCCGCCGCGGCCAGCCCGCGCAGGGTGGCCAGCAGCGCGTCGATCTCCTCGTCGGTGTGCGCCGCGGTCAGCTGGATGCGGAACCCGACCTGGTCGCGCGGGACCAGGGGGTACGCGGCCAGGGTCACGTACACGCCCTCCCGCCACAGCCGCGCGGCGACGGCCGGCATGCTCTCCTGGTCGGCCAGGAGCAACTCGATGATCGGCGTATCGGAGGTGTTCGGTGTCTCCAGCCCGAGCCGGCGCACATCGTCGAGTACCCGGCGGGACATCCGGTACAGCCGGCCGCGTAGCTCTTCGCCGCGGGCGTCGTTGACGTCGAAGCCGGCCAGCACGGTGGCCAGCGAGGCGGTGGGCGACGGCCCCGAGTACAGGTACGGCGGCGCGGCCACCTTCAGGTGGTTCTTCAGCCAGGTCGGCAGGGCGATGAAGGCCAGCAGTGAGGAGTACGCCTTGGAGAAGCCGCCGATCAGGATGATGTTGTCGTAGCTCTCGTCGGCGTGCCGTATCACGCTGTTGCCCCGGCTGCCGTACGGCGAGGTCTCGTCCGGGCGGCGCTCGCCGATCAGCCCGAAGCCGTGCGCGTCGTCGACGTAGAGCAGCGCGTCGTGGTCCCGGCAGATCCGGGCCAGGGTGGGCAGGTCGGGCAGGTTCCCGGTCATGCTGTTCACGCCGTCGATGCAGACCAGCCGGCCACCGCCGTGCGGGGTGGCGTTCAGCGCCTCGATCAGGTTGTCCGGGTCCTCGCCGTCGAACTTGTACAGCGTCGCGCCCTGGCCGCGGGCGTACACGCAGCCGTCGTAGATCGTCTTGTGGGCGGTGTGCTCGACCAGCACGCTGCCCTGCCCGGCCAGGATCGGCAGTACCGACATGTGGATGTGGGTGATGGTGGGCAGCACCAGGCTGTCCTCGGCGCCCAGTAGGTCGGTGAGGCGCTCCTCGATCATCGGGTACAGCCTTGGGTTGCCCAGTAGCCGGGACCAGCTGGGGTGGGTACCCCAGCGGTAGAGCTGCGGGGCGACCGCGGCCATGATCTCCGGGTCCAGGTCGAAGCCCAGATAGTTGCAGGACGCGAAGTCGGTGAGCCACTGGCCGCCCACCCGGATGCGCCGGCCGTCGATCTCGTCGATCACCGCGTCGTACATCGGTGTCTGGTCACGTAATTCGCGGAGCACGTCCCAGCGCCCCGAACGGCGGATGTGCGCGGTCGCGGCTTCGCTGCGAGTGAGCACCGGCTCCTCCTCGATCGGTACCGCCGGCCCAGCCGGCGCCCCCGTGGGATCGCGAGGTCGACCCGTGAGTGAAGGGCGACTGCTCAGGCGGCGACCCGTTCGGCACGCAGCCAGTCCACGCTGTCCGGGTAGTTCATCGGACGTGAGAACAGGTATCCCTGGCCGAGCGGACACCCCATCCGCATCAGCAGGTCCCGGTCGACCGGGTTCTCGATACCCTCCGCGATCACTTGCAGACCCAGCGTACCGGCGAGCCGGACGATGCCCTCCACCAGCGCGAATTGTTGCCCCGACGTACTGATGGGTTCGATGAACGAGCGGTCCACCTTCACCACGTCCAGCGGTACCTTCTGCAGGTACGAAAGGGACGAGTACCCCGTGCCGAAGTCGTCGATGGCCACCCGTACCCCCATCTCCCGCAATTCGCCCAGGCCCTCCCACACCTGCTCCTCGTCCGGCAGCAGCAGACTCTCGGTGATCTCCAGCAGCAGGAGTTTGGGCGGCAGCCCGGCCTCGTCCAGCCGCCGGCGGACGCCGGCCACGAAGCCGGGCGCGCGGAACTGCCGCACCGACACGTTCACGCCCACGTAGGGAGCCGGATCGGGGTGTACCGCCCGCCACTGGCCGGCGGCGGCGAGCGCGGCCCGCAGCATCCGGTCGCCGATCGGCACGATCAGGCCGGTCTCCTCGGCCACCTCGATGAACTGGCTCGGCATGATCACCCCGCGGGTCGGGTGCCGCCAGCGGGCCAGCGCCTCGAAGCCGACCGTCGCGCCGCTCTCCAGCGAGACGATCGGCTGGTACGCCAGCTCCAGCTCGGCGTGCTCGACCGCCTTGTCCAGCTCGGTACGCAGCTTCATCCGCTCCAGTACGGCCCGGTGCAGCGCCGCCTGGTACCGCCGCCACTGGCCCTTGCCTCCGCCCTTGGCGACGTAGAGCGCGAGGTCGGCCTGGCGCAGCAGGTCGGTGTCGTCGCCGGCGTCCACCGTGGTGGCCACTCCGACGCTGACGTCCCCGCCGGCCAGCACCGAGCCGAGCCGGAACGGTTCGGACATCGCCGCGACGATCCGCTCGGCAACCCCTTCCACCTCGTCCGGGTCGGCGGCGTCCTGGATCAGCGCGGCGAACTCGTCGCCGCCCAGCCGCGCGGCGCTGTCCTGCGGGCGCAGTACCCGGGCCAGCCGGTCGGCGACCGCGACCAGCAGCTGGTCGCCGATCTGGTGGCCGAGGGTGTCGTTGACCACCTTGAAGTCGTCCAGGTCGATGAAGAGCACGCCGACGATGTCGCCGGTACGCCGGGCCCGGGCCACCGCCTGCTGTACCCGGTCGTGGAAGAGCACCCGGTTGGCCAGCCCGGTGAGCGAGTCGTGGAACGCCCGGTGGCGCAGTTCCCGCTCCAGCCGGCGGCGCTCGGTGACGTCCCGCAGGGTGAGTACCAGGCCGCGTACCGTCGGGTCGCTGCGCAGGTCGCGACAGTCCACTTCGACCTGCACGGGGGTACCGTTCGGCCGGGTCAGCTCCCAGTCCGCGCCGCCCGGGTGCTGGCCGACCCGGACCAGGTCGAGCAGCTGGGTGGCCAGGCCCCGGCTCTCGGCGTGGATGGCGTCGGTGAGTACCAGCCCCTCGATCGGCTGCGAGCCGAAGATCGCGGTGGCCGACGGGCTGGCGTACCGGATCCGGTTGTCATCGTCCACGATCAGGATCACGTCGGCGGTGTTGTGTACCAGCGTCCGGAAGTACGCCTCGGTGGTACGCCGGTTGAGCGTCTCGGTCAGCCCGATCCGGGCCAGTGCCAGCGCCGCCTGCGAGGCCAGTACCTCCACCGACTCGCGCATGGACAGCAGGACCGGTTCGCTCGCGGCCACCACCAGCTCCCAGTCGGGCAGGTCGCCGCCACCCTCCACTTTGGGCGGTCTGAGCGCCCCGAGCAGGGTGGTCTCGAACGGAGCCAACTTGCCAGCCAGGTCGGGGCGGAGGCTGGCGGTGTAGACCAGCCGGGTGGCGCCGGGCGGGCCGGGCCGGTCGGCGAGGGTGCTGTGTGACTGGTCGGTGTCGGTACCGCCGTCGCGGATGAGTTCCAGCCGATGGTCGGCGTTGTGCGGGACGAGCGCGCTGACCGCCACCCGAACCGTGTCCAGTACCCGGTCGGCGTCGGTCGCCGAGACCAGTGTCTCGCCGGCCCGGCGCAGCCCGCGCTCCCGGGCAACGGCCCGGCGGTTGGTGTCCGCGGTCCCGGCCAACCGCGCGAGTACGAGCAGGAACACCAAACAGGACACCACGCCGGTCAGCAGCGCCTGGTCGGTGCGCCCGCGCGCCAGTTCGATGAGCAGGGTGGCCGGGGCAACCAGTGAGCACAGCGCGAGCAGGCTCAACCGGGCAGCGCTGACGCCGGAAGCCTTGGTGTTGCGTGGATCGGTAATCGCCACCATTGAGCTGTCCAGTGCGGCCGCGCCCCAGCACGCGTACAGCGCGATCCAGCCGAGGTCGATGGGGCCGCCGATGTGCCACGCACCGTTGAGCTGGTTGACCCCGTAGGTGACGTCGGCGACGAGCAGGCCGGCGGTACCGATGCCGAGGAGCAGGATCGAGCGGGACCGGGGCAGGCTCACCGCCAGCCGGGCCAGCAGGGCGAGGACCAGAACATCACTGATGGGGTACGCGACGGTGACCGCCTTCTCCCACGGGCTCAGATCTGCCCGGTGTACCGAGGGGCCGATCAGGAACAGCCAGTAGAACAGCGCCACCCCGGAGGTGATGATCAGGCTGTCGATGAGGCTGGCCCGGTCCCGGGCGGCCGCGCCGGAGCGGGCCAGCCCCCACATCCCGGCGATCTGCATGGCGCAGGTACCCGAGTAGAAGATGTCGGCCGCGGACGGGAACGGATTCTCCTGGTGCCACACCGTGGTCAGCAGGTTGTACACGGTGTCCCCGGCGGCGAAGGCCAGCACCGCGCCGGCCAGCAGCAGCCAGGGCGCCCGCCGCCGGGGCCGGTTGGTCACCACGCCGGCGACGATGGCGGCGCAACTGGTGATGCCGATGGTGCTCCAGATGAGGATGTGCTGGTTCGGCAGGGCATAGAAGGCAGCGGTCAGTACCGCCATCCACGTCCAGTAGAGGACGGACCACGTGCGGGGTGTCACGAGACTCCCTCCCCGGCGCGAGGTCAGCGCCGCCGGTGATGACCATAATAGGACGCAGTTGGGCGAATCCGACGAGAATGATCAACCTGGCCGCCGTCACCGGGCGGCAATCGGAGCGGGGGTACCCGATGCAGCCGCAGGTGGTGAGCCTGGCCGAGCGCCCGGAGCTGGCCGCGTACTACGACGACTTTCCCGATTCCTGGCCGGAGTTCATGTTCCACGATCCGATCTCGACAGCCTTCTTCGACGCCTTGGTGGCCGCCAATCCGGAGCTGAATCTGCTCGCTCTGGACCCGGCGGAGCCGTCCCGCCCGCTGGCCCGGGCCTGTGGCTTCGCGTTCAGCTGCGCCGACCCGAGCCGGCTCGCCGATCCGCTGGCGGTACTCGACCCCGCTGCGGCCGGCGCAGCCCAGTCGGGTGTACCCGACGGGCTGCCACCGGGCGGGTACGACGACGTGCTGCTCGGAGGTGCGCGCGACCGCCTCACCGGCCGGCGCGGCAATCTGGCGGCGGCACTGGAGGTGACCGTGCGCCCCGACGTGCGCGGCTCCGGGCTGTCCGGGTTGATGCTGCGTACCCTGCGCGCCCGGGCCGCCGAGGCCGGGTACCCGGCGCTGGTGGTACCGGTCCGCCCGAACCGTAAGCACGAGCACCCCACCGAGCCGATCGCCGAGTACCTGCGCCGCACCCGCCCGGACGGCCTGCCCGAGGATCCGTGGCTGCGGGTACACGTGCGAGCCGGAGCCCGGATCGTCGGCGTGGCACCGCGTTCGATGGCCGTCGCCGAGCGGCTGTCGGCCTGGCGGGCCTGGACCGGCCTACCCTTCGACAGCACCGGCGAGGTGCTGGTACCCCAGGGCCTGGTTCCGGTCTGGTGTGACGTCGAGCGCGACCTCGGCGTCTACGTGGAGCCCAACGTCTGGATCCTGCACGACCTGGCCGCCGACCCAGCCTGAGCCCCGGCCACCTGCTGGCGGTGCCGGCAATGTGAGACAGAAACCGCACCGACCCAGCCGGATAACAAAGCCGCCTAAGATCGGTCCGGTGGTGAGCGTACGGATCGACGAGCTGGCGGCGGCACCCCGGGGATTCACCGGTTGGTTGCGGCGCAAGGATCCCGGCTACCGCAGTGCGCGCCGGGCACTGCGCCTCACGGTGGTCGCCTGCCTCGCCTTCTACTTCTGCCGCTTCATCCTGCACAACCCCGGGATGGCCACCTACGCACTCTTCGGCGTCATCGCCCTGGGCGCGCTGGCCCAGTTGCCGGGTGGCGCACACCGGCGGGCCGGTACCCTGCTGGTCGCGCTGCCCTTCGGCGGCCTGCTGGTGGTGGCCGGTACGCTGCTGGCCGCGCACACCTGGGCAGCGGTGGCCGGGATGGCGCTGGTCGGCTTCGCGGTGACGTACGCGGGGGTCGGCGGGCCGGTACTCGTCGGTGTGGCCAACGGGCTGCAGCTGCTCTACATCCTGCCGTGCTTCCCGCCGTACGAGCCGGGCCAGCTCGGGTACCGGCTGCTCGGCCTGTGCCTGGGCGTACTGCTGCTGGCCGTCGCCGAACTGGCCGTCTTCCCGGAGCCGGCGACCCCCGGGTACGAGCAGCGCCTCGCACTCGCGCTGGACGAGTTGACCGGCTGCGTACCCGGTGGGCTGGCGACCAGTACCGAGGCGTTCCAGGCGGCCAGCGCCGCGGCCGAGGATCTGCGCCCCTCGCGGATACCCGCCGAACTGCGGCCGGCCGCCGCGACCCGCGGTGACCAGTCGCTCAGCCAGGCCGCCGGAGCGCTGCGCTTCGCCCTGGCCCGGCTGACCGAGCGGGCACAGCTCGGGCCGGGCGGCGAGGAGCTACCGGAACTCTCCGCGCTGGCGCACGCGAGCGCCGCGGCGCTGCGTGGCGGCCCACCACCGGAGCCGGTCGCACTGGCCCGCGCGGCACACGCCCTGCACACCGCCCCGGTCCCGGGGAGCGTCATCGCCGCGCGGCAGCGGGCGCTGCTGCTGGCCGCCGCCGATGGCGTGTGGACGGTCGGCAACGCGGTACGCATCCGCACCGGAGCGCCGCCGGACACCACCGGCCGGGACGATTCGGCCGACCGCTTCTGGTACGCCGGTGTCGGCCCGGTCCGGTTGCTGGCCCACAAGCTCGCCGGGCACCTGACCCCGCGCTCGGTCTACCTGCAGAGCGCCGTACGGGTGGCGCTGGCGCTCGCCGCGGCCCGGCTGATCGCCGGCGGACTGGAGCTCTCGCACGGGTTCTGGGTACTGCTGGCCACGCTCACCGTGCTGCGCAGCCGAGCCGCGGACACCCGTACCGCGCTGCGCCCGGCGCTGGTCGGCACGCTCGTGGGCGCGCTGGTGATGGCCGCCGCGCTGCTCGCCGTCGGTGCGCACACCCGGGTGTACGTGCTGGCCCTGCCACTGGTCATGCTGGGCGCCTTCGTCGCCGGGCCGCTGCTCGGGCCGGCCTGGGCACAGGGCGGCTTCACCGTCACCGTGGGGACCATCTTCGCCCAGCTCGCCCCGGCCAACTGGCGGCTGGCCGAGGCGCGGGTACTCGACGTGCTCGCCGGCGCGGCGGTGGGGGTACTGGCCGGCGTGTGCGCGTGGCCCCGGGGCGGCGCTGGCGAACTCCGGCGTACCGGCGCCCAGCTGCTGCGCGGGGCCGGCGCGGCGGTACGGGAGGCGACCCTGGTGGCGACCGGGGAGTCGGAGCCGACCGTGACCGCGCTCCGCCGTACCCGGATGGACCTGCGGCTGGCCGAGGCCTCCTACTCGATGTACCAGTCCGAGCGCCCCGACCCGGCGATGTCCACAGTGGACTGGCAGGCGCTGTTCGTCGCCGGGCACCACATCGTCAACGGCGGGCAGGCCCTGCGTGCCGAGCGCGAACCGTGCAGCTTCTTCGTACTGAACCGGGCCGACCAGGTGGCCGCGGCCAGCACCGCACTGGCCGAGCGGGTACGCGGTCGCGGGCCTGCGGCGCCGCCACCCGCCGTCCCGCCGGTACCCGACGGGGTACTGGACGGGCCGCTGGTCGCCGACGCCGACGTACTGGTCTGGCTGGACGGGGTCGCCGGTGACCTGGACCGGGTACCGAGCCGTCCGTCCACTAGGGACGGCGCTGCCCGCTCGGCAGCGGACTGAGCCGCCGGGGAACATCGGTCTGGAAGCGTCCGGCGACCGGCTTTGCGGTCCGCGAGTCCGACCAGCTGCAGCGGGGCAGCTTCCTGATCGCGTGGGCGCTGGTCGGGGCCGGTGTGGTCAACGTCGAGCAGGCCACCGTACGGCTGATGCCGTCGTCCGGCCCGATCACCGTCTTCGGCAACGTGTTCGGCAACTGGAACCACGGCGCCCAGGTACTGGCCGGCGCGAGCTGGGTGGCGGCCGGGCTGATGCTGGCCGTCGGGGCGTGGGTACTGCTGAGCACGTGGCGCAACAGTTGGCTCGGCTCGGCGCCGTTCCGGCGCTGGTACAACGGGCCGCGCAATCGCTGCCGGCTGCTGCTGGAGCCGGTAGCGCGCCGGTTGGCGCGGGCCGGGCAGCGGGCGAGCCAGCGGCAGGCCGACAAGGACCGCGCCGCCGTCGAGCGGGCCGAACAGGACCAGACTTCACCGGTACCCCCGGTCGGTGCGCTGCGCCGGTGGCGCCGCCGGGCCGGTACCGCCGTGCGGAACTGGCTGATCCGCCGGATCGACCACATCCTGCGCCCGGGGTTGTGGCGGTTCCTGAAGGACGCCTCGACCGACACCCTGGACCGGGAGCTGCGCCTGGACGAGGGGCAGTCCCGGGAGGTGCGGCTGGCCCGCTGGCAGCGGCTTGGACGACGACCTGGCCCGGCGGTACGCGCAGCTGTGGGACGGTGCCGCCCGGATGGACGGGCTGGAGCGGGTGGACCGCTTCGGCGAGGACATCCGGGCGCTGTCCCGGCGCATCGAGCAGTGGGGGATCCACGCGCTGCTGCTCACCGAGCGCCCGCGCCGCATCTACCGCTACCCGCTACCCAAGCTGGCCTGCCTGTACCGGGGCCAGCAACCTGCTGCCCGAGCGCGGTTTCCTGGCCATCGTGGACCCGCGTCGCAGCCTGCGAATCGTGCCCGACAAGGACTTCGTCCGCTGCCTGCAGCAGCTCGGCTTCATCCCGCGTACGCAGGCGCTGGAGCTCAGCCGGCTGCTCGTCGAGGCGCCCAGCGACAACGCGACGCACCTGCTGGCCCGGCTGGAGGCGGTGGGGCTGGGCGCCGGCCTGGTACCGCCGCAGCAGGCGCGGGTACTGGAGTTGGCCAGGGCGCTGGGCCGGCCGGTACCGGCGCACCGGCGGCCGGCGGCAACTCAGGGCGCGCGACCCGACCCGGCCGCTGGCGCACCGGGCGGTGATCCACAACCGCCCGGGCAGGGTCGGCTATAGTGGCCCGGTTACCGGGCGGGACCACACGTTTCGTCCGGATCGGTAAGCGTCCGAGCCGGTACCCGACCGGATCGGTGCTGCTCGGGGAGGCTGTGGCCGGCGATGACTGCGCAGACGTCGAGTCGGGTGTGGACCATCCCCAACCTGATCAGCTTCGCCCGGCTGGCCGGCGTACCCCTCTTCCTGTACCTCATCCTCGGCCCGCACGCCGATGTGGCGGCGGTTGTCGTACTCGCCGTCGGCGGTACCACCGACTGGGTCGACGGCTACCTGGCCCGCCGGCTCAACCAGGTCAGCCGCCTGGGTGAGCTGCTCGACCCGGCCGCCGACCGGCTCTACATCCTGGCCACCCTGCTCGCGCTGTCGATTCGCGGGGTGATCCCGTGGTGGTTCACCGCCCTGCTGCTGGCCCGCGAGCTGATGCTGCTGGGCTGCCTGGCAGTACTGCGCCGCGCCGGGTACGGCCCGCCGCCCGTGCACTATCTCGGCAAGACGGCCACCTTCATCCTGCTTGTCGCGTTCCCGGTACTGCTGCTCGCGACCGCCAGCTCCTCGGCGGCGAGCTGGGCCGGCCCGATCGGCTGGGGCCTGGCCTGGTGGGGCCTCGGCCTCTACTGGATCGCCGGCTTCTTCTACGTGATCCAGGTGGCCGGCGTGGTCCGCGGTCGGGCGGGAGACCCGCAGCAGCCGGCGGCCCCCGCATGACAGCCAGCCCGGACCGGCCGGCCGGCCCCGCCGGCGCGGGCGGCCCGGACGAGCGCCCGGCCAGCCGGTTCGCCCCGGACTTCCTGACCGAGATGTTCCGCAACCCGCTGGACGCCGGGTACGCCGAGGCGGCCGAGCGGCGGGCGACACAGGGCCCCGACTCGCCGTCCCGGGTGCGCTGGGGCCGGCTGGCCCGCACGGTGGTACTCCTGGCCACCGGCTTCCTGCTCGCCGTCGCGTACCACCAGACGGTGGCCGCGAAGCCGGAGAGCACCAAGGTCCGCGACGGCTTGATCAGCGATGTGAAGAAGTCCCGGGACAACGCCGACGACCTGCAGCGCCAGGCGGATGTACTGCGCAGCCAGGTGGCCGCCGAGCGGGACGCGGCGCTGACCAACGCCGGGGTGAACGCCGACGCGCTGGCCAACCTGGAGATCGCGGCCGGCCTCGCCGAGGTGAAGGGCGACGGCGCGGTGGTGAAGGTGGGCGACGCCCCGCAGCCGCTCGACCCGGTGACCGGCCAGCCGTCGAACAAGGTCAACCTGGGCGCGGTACGCGACCTGGACCTGCAGGCGATCGCCAACGAGCTGTGGCACCAGGGCGCCGAGGCGATCGCGATCAACGGCGAGCGGCTGACCAGTACCTCCACCATCCGTACCGCGGGCAACACCATCCTCGTGGACTTCCGCCCGCTGACCAATCCGTACGAGGTGGTCGCGATCGGGCCGGGCGACCTCGACAAGCGCTTCTCCCGCTCGTACACCGGGCAGCTGTTCACCGACTACGCGCAGCGGTACGCCATGGCGGTCTCGGTGAAGCACCGGTCCAAGATCACCCTGGCGGCCGGCCCGGATCCACAGCTCATCTACGCCAAGCCGGTACCCAGCGGCTCGCCCGCACCGTCCGCGCCGCCGCCGTCCGCGCCGCCCAGTGGCGCCCCCTCCGGTAAGCCGTCCGGCAAGTCGTCCGGCCACCCGGCCACCCCCTCGCCCTCGGGAGGACATTGATGTTCGCGGTGCTCGCCCTGATAGCCGGCGTGGTGGTCGGGGTGATCTTCAAGCCGTCGGTACCGCTGGAGCTGCAGCCCTACCTGCCGATCGCCGTGGTCGCCGCGCTGGACGCGGTGTTCGGTGGCATCCGGGCCCGGCTGGACAAGGTCTTCGACGACAAGCAGTTCGTCGTCTCGTTCATCTCCAATGTGCTGGTCGCCGCGTTGATCGTCTACCTCGGCGATCAGCTCGGCGTGGGTAGCCAGCTCTCCACCGGTGTGGTCGTCGTGCTCGGTGTGCGTATCTTCGGCAATGTGGCCGCGATCCGCCGGCACCTCTTCCGGGCGTGAGGCGGATGGCCGCAGCAGTCCGGCAGCCGTACCCATCCGCGACGGCTCACCCACCCGCGACGGAGACTCCACCGCGATGAGCACTGACGACCAGTACCCCGAGGCCGGTGAGCCGGCCGCCGACCAGCCCGCCCCGCCCGAGCCGGTGGTATCGGAGTCCGTGGTGCCCGAGTCCGTGGTGCCCGAGTCCGTGGTGCCCGAACCGCCTGCGGCTGAGCCGGTGGCGTCGGCGCCGTCTGTGGCCGGGCCGTCTGTGGCCGGGCCGGTGGCAGCCGAGCCGCCCGTAGCTGAGCCTGTCGCGGGCCAGGCCGCGGACCCGACCGTGTCAGTGCCGGCTGTGTCAGTGAAGGCCGTGTCAGTGAAGGCCGAGCCAGTAGCGGCCGAGCCAGTGGTAGCGGGTGCGGAGCCCGCCACCGGGGAGCCCGAACGCACGCCGGACGCGGCCGTCGACTCGGCTTCGGTTCAGGATGCGGACGAGCCACCGGCAGCACCGCCCAGGCGCCGCCGGCTCAGCGTCGCCGGGGCGTTCATCGGGGTACTCCTCGGGCTGCTCGGCTTCGCCCTGGTGGTCCAGTTGCACAGCAACTCCGGTGATGCGCAGCTGGCCAACGAGCGCCCCGAGGACCTGGTGCAGATCCTCTCCGACCTGGATTCGCGGCAGGACCGGCTGCGGCTGGAGATCTCCAACCTGCAGTCAACCAAGCAGCAGCTGGAGGCGGGCAGCCAGAGCCGGGACGCGGCCCTGCGCGCGGCCACCCAGCGCGCCGACGAACTGGGCATCCTGGCCGGTACTTTGGCCGCGCAGGGGCCGGGCATCGTGATCCGGATCGTGCCGGGCAACAAGCCGATCGCCTCCACCATCCTCGACATGGTGGAGGAGCTGCGGGACGCGGGCGCCGAGGCGATGCAGATCGACGGCGGCAACGGCGGATCGGTACGCATCATCGCCTCCACCTACTTCGTCGACGCCGCCAACGACCAGATCA
This sequence comes from uncultured Actinomycetota bacterium, assembly GCA_963850915.1. Taxonomy (GTDB): domain Bacteria; phylum Actinomycetota; class Actinomycetes; order Mycobacteriales; family Micromonosporaceae; genus CAVTWH01. The sequence goes on along the minus strand of CAWKND010000005.1, from coordinate 1,245,208 downwards.
ACGCCGACGGGAAGCTACTCAACCCGGTCTACGTGATCACCGCGATCGGCGATCCGCAGACCCTCCAGCCGGCACTGAACATCGCCGGTGGAGTCATCGACGCGGTACATAACGCGGGCGGTACGGTGACTGTGGCGACACCCGGTAACGTCGTGGTTGCCGCGACGGTTCCGGCCACCGCGCCGAAGTACGCCCAACCAGTGAACTGACTTCGCGCAGTTTGATCTTTTGACAGCCTGACCGGCGCCGACGAGGAGAAGATTGACCCGTGGTACCCGAGGAACTGCGCTACACCAGCGAGCACGAGTGGGTGGCTCCGGAGCAGTCGGCGCCCGCCGTCGGCATCACCGACTTCGCCCAGGACGCCCTGGGCGACATCGTGTACGTCCAGCTGCCCGAGGTGGGTACCACGGTGGCGGCTGGTGAACCGCTGGGCGAGGTGGAGTCGACCAAGAGCGTCTCGGAGATCTACGCGCCCTACGCCGGTACCGTGGTGGCCCGCAACGAGCTGCTCGCGGAGACGCCGGAGCTGGTCAACTCCGACCCGTACGGTGACGGTTGGCTGGTCCGGCTGGAGCCGGACGACCCGGCGGCGCTCGACGGGCTGCTGGACGCCGCGGCCTACCAGAAACTGACCGAACAGTAGACTGACCGAACAGTAAGCGAGCAACCGTAATCGCAGCGGCACAAGTAACCGGAAGTGACCGGTCTCCGTTGTTCTGGTGTGGAGATCTCTGCGCGTCCGGTTGACCCTGCATTTCGACCATGAGTAGGCTCGCCCAGTCGACCGTGAACCTGCGGTCGCGCGTCTGGACCACGTTGAGCGACATGGGGGAGTCGCACCACAGGTCACCTGTGGTGGCCGTCCTTGTCGCCGCGCGCCCGCTCCGACGCCGGCCCTTGACGCTAAAGGTGGTCCCGATGACGCGCCCAGACGACGAGTTCCCCCCGCTCGACGTCACGTCCACGATGAGCATCGGCAACATCGATGAGGTGCTCGAAGGGTCGGACGCAGACGTAGCGCCCAACCGCGTGTCCGGATCGCTACCGCACGGCATGGCACTGCTGGTCGTGCGGCGTGGCCCGAACGCCGGCGCGCGGTTCCTGCTCGACCATGACGTGACCACCAGTGGCCGGCACCCGGACAGTGACATCTTCCTGGACGACGTCACCGTCTCCCGCCGGCACGCCGAGTTCCACCGCGAGGGCGGTACCTTCACCGTCCGCGATGTGGGCAGCCTCAACGGCACCTACGTCAACCGCGAGCGGGTCGAAGCGGCCACCCTGGCCAACGGCGACGAGGTCCAGATCGGCAAGTTCCGGCTGGTGTTCCTGGCCGGGCCACGGGCCGACGAGAGCTGACCGACGGGCAGGCGATGACGGCACCGGAGAGCTCGGCCGCGGCTGGGGCACGCAGTTCTGGCTCAGGGCTTTCTGAATCGCGGCTTTCGGGCTCGCGGCCGGAGACGCTCATGAGCATCGGCGAGGTGCTCGATCAGCTGCGCGCCGAGTTCCCCGACGTGACCATCTCCAAGCTGCGCTTCCTGGAGGCGGAGGGGCTGGTGGAGCCGCAGCGCACCGCGGCCGGCTACCGCAAGTACAGCTGGCTCGACGTGACCCGGCTGCGGCTGATCCTGGCCGCCCAGCGCGATCACTACCTGCCGCTGCGGGTGATCCGCGAGCAGTTGGCCGCGTTCGACCGCGGTGAGCCCACCGCCGCCCTGGTTCGCGCTGTCCTGTCCGGCAACGACGGCCGGTCGGGCGGTGACGGCTGGTCGGGCGAGGGGAAACCTCCGGGGGTACCGTCACCGGCCTCAGCTCGCGCCGCCCGGCACTGCGCGAGGTGGAGCAGCAGCCTGTAACCGCGCCGGTGGTGCTCCGGCTGACCCGCGACGAACTGCTGGACCGCTCCGGACTGGCCGACGCCACGCTGACCACGCTGGAGAAGCAGGGCCTCGTCGCGACCCGTGGCGGCTGGTACGACGAGGACGCGCTGACCGTGGCGCACACGGTCGCGCAGCTCGCCGGGTACGGCATCGAACCGCGTCACCTGCGCGGCTACCAGGCGGCCGCCGACCGGGAGATCGGGCTGCTCCAGCAGCTGGTCGCGCCACTGGCCCGGCAGCACACGCCGGCCGCCCGGGACCGTGCCGCGCAAACGGTACGCGAGGTGGCCGCGCTCTCCGAGCAGCTGCACGCCGCACTGGTACGCACCGGGCTGCGCGAGACCCTCGGCGGGTAGGTGACGGTCACAAATGTCGGCACCGGCCACGCTCCGCGGGTGATCGGGTCGCGTGTACCGTGCAGGGAAGAGGGACGACAATACGCTTCCGGCAGGCGCTCTCGAGCGTGGACCGGCGGGCCGATGGAGGGCAGCGGTGCGTGAGCTGAGCGTGGTCGGAGTTCGGGTCGAGCTCCCCAGCAACCAGCCGATCGTGCTGCTCAAAGAAGTCGGCGGCGACCGCTACCTGCCGATCTGGATCGGTGCCGTGGAGGCCACCGCCATCGCCTACGAGCAGCAGGGCGTCAAGTCGGCCCGGCCACTCACCCATGATCTGATGCGGGACATCCTGACGGCGCTGCGGCAGCCGTTGAAGGCTGTCGAGATCATGGAGATGAAGGAGAACATCTACTACGCGGACCTGGTGATCGGCGATACCGGCGTACGCGTCTCCGCCCGGCCGAGCGACTCGATCGCCCTCGCGCTGCGCGCCGGTGCCACCATCTGGTGCACCGACGAGGTCCTCACCGAGGCCGGGATCATCATCCCGGACGAGCAGGAGGACGAGGTGGAGAAGTTCCGCGAGTTCCTCGAGGGCGTGACGCCGGAGGACTTCGCCGGCTGAGATCGGCTGCCGGGCGGCCGTCAACCGGTGGCCGGCGTGGCGGGTCGGCGTGTCGCGCGGAAGCTGCCTTGGCCGCACCTCGCCGGGTACTAGGGTCGTCGTTGGGGACGGGACCACCGCCAGCTGGCAGGACGCGGGAGGTTGACGGCAGTGGATGAGCCGCGAGATCCGGAAGCTGGAGCCGAGACACCGGCCGGCGAGCAGGAAGAGATCGGCGCCGTGGGCTACCGCGGAGTCGCCGCCTGCCACGCCGTCAGTATCAGCTACCGGCAACTGGACTACTGGGCGCGAACAGGCCTGGTCGTACCGAGCATCCGGGACGCCTCCGGCTCGGGTACCCAGCGGCTCTACTCGTTCCGCGACATGGTCGTCCTGAAGGTGGTCAAGCGCCTGCTCGACGCCGGTGTCTCGCTGCAGAACATCCGCAAGGCGATCGACGCGCTGCGCTCCCGTGGCGTGGACGACCTGGCGCAGATCACGCTCATCTCCGACGGCACCACGGTCTATGAGTGCCGCTCCCCGGAGGAGGTCGTCGACCTGTTGCAGGGCGGCCAGGGCGTGTTCGGCATCGCGATCGGCGGCGCCTTCAAGGAGATCAAGGGCTCGCTGGCGCACCTGCCGTCCGAGCGCGCGGACGCCGACCCGCTGGACGGGTTGCCGGTGGCGCCGCCGGCCGACGACTTCGCCGACGACCGGGCGGACGAGCTCGCCGCCCGCCGCGCCCGCCGCCGCGCCGGCTGACCCTTCCGCCGCTGGCCCTCGTCAGCCGTCATCCACGTCAGCGCTGATCTACGTCAGCCTCGGCCCGCGCCCGGCCCAACCTCGCGACAGCCCAACCTCGCGACAGCCCAACCCTCGCGACAGCGCTTGCTGCTGGCGAGCCGGCTGCAGAATAGTCTGTTCGGCTGAGTATGCCGGGGTAGAGAGTATCTGGCCGAGCGGGCATGATCCTGGGTATGACCGAGCGCGCCGAACCCCTCGCCGAGCCGCAGTCCAGCACAACCGCGTCAACCGCTGAGCCGGCCGCCGCCACCGCCTCATTCGCGCCAACCGCTGAGCCAGTCGCCGCCACCGCACGGCCGGCTGGGCGGCGCAGGCGCTGGGTGCGGCGGCTGTTCCGGCTGGCACTGGTCGGCGCCGCGGTGCTCGCCGTCGTGGTGGTCGCCAGCGTGCTCTATGTCGACCACGGTGCGCGCGGCCACGTGTATGCCGCCGACGCGGTACCGGCCGCGCCCGTGGTACTGGTACTCGGCGCGCAGGTGTACGAGCCGGGGGACGTACCCTCGCCGTTCCTCGCCGCCCGGCTGGAGCTGGCCCGGCAGCTCTACGCCTCGGGGCGGGCCAAGGTCATCCTGGTCTCCGGCGACAACGGCCGCCCCGACTACAACGAGCCCGGTGGCATGCGCACCTGGTTGACCGCGCACGGCGTACCGGCGACGAAGGTGGTCGCCGACTACGCGGGCTTCGACACCTACGACTCGTGCGCCCGAGCGAAGCTGATCTTCGGGGTGACGAAGCTGACAGTGGTTACCCAGAGCTACCACATCCAGCGCGCTGTCTCGATCTGCCGGCACCTGGGCATCGACGCCAACGGGGTCGGCGACTCCAGCGTCAGCGACCGGTACGTCTCCTGGTACCGGGCCAGCATCCGGGAGCAGGGCGCCGACGTGAAGGCGGTGTGGGACCTGACGATCCGCCGCGACCCGGTCTTCCTCGGCCCGCACGAGACCGGCGTCGAGGACGCGCTGAACGACTGACAGCCGCGCACGGGGGACAGGTGTGAGTTACTGCACCCTGACTGGCGTGCCGGCGGCGGGTCCAACGGTTCACGAGGTGTCGCTGGTAGCGTTGCCGACGCCGCTACATCCACGCGCGAGAGACCCCGGCAGGCCATGCCTGACCAGGGCGCCGAAGGGGCAAATCCTCCCCGGAACCTCTCAGGCAAAAGGAGCGCGATCGGGCAGCGGACTCTGGAGGCGGGTACGACAGAGGGGGAGGGCCGTTACCCACAGCCTCGTACGGAGTGAGCGATATGACTGATCTGTTCGCGACCCGGCACATCGGCCCGACACCGGCGGACGTGGCGAAGATGCTCGACGTCGTCGGCTACGCCTCGGTCGAGGAGCTGATGGACGCGGCGATCCCCGAGTCGATCCGCTGGCACGGCGTGCTCGACCTGCCGACAGCCGCTTCGGAGGCCGAGGCGATCGCCGAGCTCCGGTCACTTGCTTCTCGCAACCGAGTACTCACGCCGATGATCGGACTGGGCTACTACGGTACCCACACGCCGGCCGTGATCCGCCGCAACGTACTGGAGAACCCGGCCTGGTACACGGCTTACACGCCGTACCAGCCGGAGATCAGCCAGGGCCGGCTGGAGGCGCTGCTCAACTTCCAGACCGTGGTCGAGGAGCTGACCGGGCTGCCGATCGCGAACGCCTCGATGCTCGACGAGGGCACCGCGGCCGCCGAGGCGATGACCCTGGCTCGCCGGTCGGCCAAGGCGAAGAGCGACGTCTACCTGGTCGACGCCGACACGCTGCCACAGACGATTTCGGTCATCCAGACCCGCGCGGAGCCGCTGGGCATCCAGGTACGCGTCGTCGACCTGGACAGCGGCGAACTGCCAGCCGACTTCTTCGGGCTGCACGTGCAGTACCCGGGCGCCTCCGGAGCGGTCCGCGACCACGCCGGCCTGGTCGCCGCCGCGCACGAGCGCGGCGCGCTGGTCACCGTCGCCGCCGACCTGCTGGCCCTGACCATGCTGCGCTCACCCGGGTCGGCCGGTGCCGACATCGCGGTGGGGACGAGCCAGCGCTTCGGGGTACCGATGGGCTTCGGCGGCCCGCACGCCGGCTACCTCGCGGTGCGCTCGGGCCTGGAGCGGATGCTGCCGGGCAGGTTGGTCGGCGTCTCCAAGGACGCCGCCGGCGCACCCGCCTACCGGCTCGCGCTGCAGACCCGCGAGCAGCACATCCGCCGGGAGAAGGCGACCAGCAACATCTGTACGGCACAGGTACTGCTCGCCGTGATGGCCAGCATGTACGCCGTCTACCACGGCCCTGAGGGGCTGCGCGCCATTGCCGAGCACGCGCACGCGCAGGCCACCCGGCTGGCGGCGGGGCTGGACACGCTCGAGGGCGTGACGGTCGTACACGCCGACTTCTTCGACACCGTGCTCGCCCGGGTACCCGGAAAGGCCGCCGCCGTGGTCGCGCAGGCCGAGCGGGGCGGGGTGAACCTACGTCTGGTCGACGCCGACCAGGTCGGCATCGCCTGCGACGAGACCACCACCGCGGCGCATCTCCGGACGGTGTGGGATGCCTTCGCTACCGTCCTCGGCGGCGCCGTTGCGGCCCCGTCGGACCAAATCGACGCGGCGGTACCGAGCTGGGCGCACCGCGGCATCGACTACCTGGGCCACCCGGTGTTCCACCGGTACCGCTCGGAGACGGCCATGCTGCGTTACCTGCGCCGCCTGTCCGACAAGGACTACGCGCTGGACCGGGGGATGATCCCGCTGGGCTCCTGCACCATGAAGCTCAACGCCACCACCGAGATGGAGCCGGTCAGCTGGCCGGAGTTCGCGGAGATGCACCCGTTCGCGCCGGCCGCGCAGACCGCCGGGTACGAAGCCCTCGTCGCCCAGCTGGAGGAGTGGCTCGCCGAGATCACCGGGTACGACGCGGTGAGCGTGCAGCCCAACGCCGGCTCACAGGGGGAGCTGGCCGGGCTGCTGGCGATCCGCTCGTACCACCAGGCGGGCGGCCACGCCGAGCGCGACGTGTGCCTGATCCCGTCCAGCGCGCACGGTACCAACGCGGCCAGCGCCGTGATGGCCGGCATGCGGGTGGTCGTGGTGGCCTGCGACAGCGACGGCAACGTCGACCTGGGTGACCTGCGGCGCAAGATCGACGCCAACGCCGACCGGCTGGCCGCCATCATGGTCACCTACCCGTCCACCCACGGGGTGTACGAGTCGGCCATCGCCGAGCTGTGCGAGCGGGTACACGACGCGGGCGGCCAGGTCTACGTCGACGGCGCCAATCTCAACGCGCTGGTCGGCTTCGCCCGGCCCGGCAAGTTCGGTGCGGACGTGTCACACCTGAACCTGCACAAGACATTCTGCATCCCACACGGTGGTGGTGGCCCCGGCGTCGGGCCGGTGGCCGTCCGGGCGCACCTGGCGCCGTACCTGCCGGGCAACCCGCTCACGGGGGAGGGGCACGCGATCTCGGCGGCGCCGCACGGCTCGGCCGGGATCCTGCCGATCTCCTGGGCGTACGTGCGGATGATGGGGCCGGACGGGCTGGCCACCGCAACCTCCACCGCGGTACTGGCCGCCAACTACCTGGCCAGCCGGCTCGGCGGGTACTTCCCGGTGCTGTACGCCGGCAACAAGGGGCTGGTCGCGCACGAATGCATCCTGGATCTGCGGCCGATCACCAAGGCCACCGGAGTGACCGTGGACGACGTTGCCAAGCGGCTGATCGACTACGGCTTCCACGCGCCCACCATGTCGTTCCCGGTGGCCGGCACACTCATGGTCGAGCCGACCGAGTCGGAAGACCTGGCCGAACTGGACCGGTTCGCCGATGCGCTGATCGCGATCAAGCGGGAGATCGACAAGGTTGGTACCGGCCAGTGGTCGGCGGGGGACAACCCGTTGGTCAACGCGCCGCACACAGCGGTGCTGGTCAGCGCGGACGAGTGGACACATGGGTACCCGCGCTCGGTCGCCGCCTATCCGACGGGGCGTACCGAGGGGAAGTACTGGTCGCCGGTACGCCGCATCGACGGCGCGTACGGTGACCGGAATCTGGTGTGCTCGTGCCCGCCACCGGAGGCCTTCGCCAGCGAGGGTGTACGGGCGGGACACGGCACGAACGCGGGGAGTGCCGCCGAAGCGGAGGTCTGAGTGCTGCTGCGGTGCAGCGTCCCGGGCGGCTACATCGTCGCCCGGGCAGGCGACTGGTCAGGCCGCGGACTTCTCAGGCCGCGATCAGTCTGGTCAGGCCGCGATCAGGGTGTGCGGCGCGGGGCCGCGGTGCGGAGCGACAGTGCTCCCGTCGGGCAGCAGCTCGCCGGTGTCCTCAAAGAGGATCACACCATTGCAGAGCAGGCTCCAACCTTGTTCCGGGAACGACGCGACTACTCGGGCTGCATCCCGGTCGACGGCGTCGGCGGTCGGGCAGGAGGGTTGGTGCTGACACATCGGGGGTCTCCGGTCGTTGGGTCATTCGTCGGTGCTGCGGTGTTACGTGCTGCCATCCGTCATGGGGCGAATGGTCTGCACCGTGCTGTTGCCAATAGTGCTTGTGCTGATTCTCACATGCACACTGACGCACGGTACTCCCCTGTTCAACGCCGTTTCGCGCACCCGACAGTCCCACATGCGGATAATCCTCCAATCGGATGAAGGCTTTCCATCCGTTAGTCGTAGGTGAGCCGGACTCGTTGTCTGGTTCCGTACCCGGTGTCCCGGTCGGGTGTGCAGGCCTGATCTGGGAGCGCTCCCGACTCGAGTGGCGGGTGACCGACGGCGGCGATCCGGCAGCGCTGGTCGAGCAGTTCCTCGCCGGGGCCGGCCTGCCGGTTGCCGATCTAGGAAAGTTCCACCCGTCCTCAATCGGAGAGCACGGCGCAGTGCAGGTCTGCGGGGCGGCGCTGTTCCTGTCCGCGGCCGGCGGCGCCGCGATGATCGGCGCGGTACCGGCCGCACCCACCCCCGCACCCGCCGTCCCGGACCTGGTGGCCGTCGTGTACGCCCACGGCGCCCCGCACCCGACCGCGCCACTGCGACACACCCCCTGGTCGCTGGGGCCGTGGCGACCGTCCTGGAGCCCCGCACAGCACGCCGACGCCGTGTCCCGGGTACGCGCCGCGATCGCCCGGGGCGACCTGTACCAGGCCAACGTCGTCGGGCACGCCAGTGCCGCGTACCGGGGGGACCCGGTACCGGCGCTGCTGCGGGTGGCCGCCCTGCCCGGCGCCCGGTACCCCGGCGTGCTCACCGGTACCGGCTGGGCACTGGCCTGCGCGTCCCCGGAGACGCTGGTCGAGGTGGCCGGCGGGTACGCCACCACCCGGCCGATCAAGGGCACCCGACCCGCGACCGCCGCCGGGGCGGTGGCACTGCGCGCCTCGGAGAAGGAGCGCGCCGAGCACGTGATGATCGTCGACATGGCCCGCAACGATCTGGGCCGGCTGGCCCGTACCGGCTCGGTGCGGGTGGACGAACTGTTCGGGGTACGCCGCTGGTGTGACCTGTGGCAGGCCGAGTCGACCGTGACCGCCCGCCTGCGTACCGGCGTCGGCCTGGCCGAACTCCTGCGCGCGCTGTGCCCGGGAGCGTCGGTGACCGGGGCGCCCAAGCTGGCCGCGCTCGCCGCCATCGCCGGCCTGGAGCCGGTCGGGCGTGGGCCGAGCATGGGTGCGCTCGGCTGGATCGGTACCGACCGGCTGGATCTTGGGCTGACCATCCGCACCGTGGCCGCCGACGCCGAGCGGCTGCACGTCTGGGCCGGCGGCGGCATCGTCTGGGACAGCGACCCGACCGACGAGGTCGCCGAGGCCGCCGCCAAGGCCGCCCCGGTCCGCGCCGCCCTCGCCGGCTGAGGCGCTCGAGGAGGGCGCCGGTAGGGTGGCCGGCATGGCGATGCGGGACATCCGGCTGCTCGGGGATCCGGTGCTGCGCACCGAATGTGACAAGGTGACGAGCTTCGACGCGGGCCTGCGGGCGCTGGTCACCGATCTGATGGACACGCTGCTCGGCGCACCCGGCCGGGCCGGCGTGGCGGCCAACCAGATCGGCGTACCGGCGCGGGTGTTCGTCTGGTCGGCGGGCGGCAGCCAGGGGCACATCGTCAACCCCAGCGTGGAGATCGGCGAGGAGCTGCAGGGCGGCGAGGAGGGCTGCCTGTCGCTGCCCGGCCTGTACTACCCGACGCCCCGGGCGCTCACCGCCACCGCGCACGGCTTCGACCAGCATGGCGAGCCGATCACCGTCGCGGGTACCGGCTTCCTGGCCCGGGCACTGCAGCACGAGGCCGGGCACCTGGCCGGCCAGCTCTACGTGGACACGCTCAAGGGCGACACCCGCCGGCAGGCGCTGCGGGACATCCGCTCCGCCGCGTGGTACGGGCCGACCCGGATCAGCTGAGGAAGACCATTTCCGGGTACCGGTGGCGGAGGAACTCGTGGTGCGAGATGTCCCAGCCGTACGCGCCGGCGTTGCCGAAGACCAGTACGTCGCCGACCCGTACCCGGGCCACGCGCTGGCCACGGGTGAGTACGTCGCGCGGGGTACACAGCTCGCCGACCGCGTCCACCTCGACGTCGCGCAGTTCAGGCCGGTCGAAGTCGTAGCCCCAGTGCTCGACCGGCAGCACGGTGAACGGGTGCGAGTACCCCCACGCGGCCGGTAGCCGGAAGTGGTGGGTACCCCCGCGCAGTACCGCGAACCAGCGCCCGTGTGTCCACTTCAGATCGAGTACCTCGGCCCCGTACCAGCCGGCCGGCCCGGCCAGCCAGCGCCCCAGCTCGAACACCGGCCGGGGCTGTGCCGGTAGGCCGGAAAGCTTGTCCCGCAACACATCCAGATCGAACAGAGCGGAGTCGGTGTAGGACAGCCCGAACCCGCCGCCGACGTTCACCGTCTCCAGTGGAAGCGCCAGCCGGCCGGCCCAGGCCAGGCAGTCGCGGACGAAGTCGGCGTGTGCCGCCGCGTCCAGGTTGTTGGAGACGGCGTGCAGGTGTACCCCGGTCACCTCGACGCCCAGCTCGCCGGCGAGCGCCAGTACCCCCGGCAACTGCTCCTCGGCGATGCCGAAGGGCGTCGGTACCCCCGTCATCCGGTGACTGCCCGACAGGCCGGCACCGGCCCGGTTGACCCGCAGCGCGACCCTGGTCCGGCGGCCGACCCGGCGAGCGCGGCCAGGCGGCGCAGCTCCAGCGCGGACTCGACGTTGACCGTCACGCCGTGCGCGAGCGCCGCGGCCAGCTCGGCGTCGGTCTTGGCCGGGCCGGCAAAGGCGATCCGCCGGGTACCGGTGGCCAGCGCCAATTCCAGCTCGCCACCGGAGGCGATCTCCAGCCCGTCGCAGGCTTCGGCGAGGGTGCGCGACCACGTCCGGGTGGCCGTTGGCCTTGACCGCGTAGAGCAGCTCGGCGCCGGCCGGCAGCGCGGCCCGTACCGCCGCCGCCCGCTGGCGCAGCACCGCACCGTCGTAGACGTACCCGCAGCGCGGCCCGGCGAGCGCACCGAAGGCGGCCGCGACCCGAGGGGGGAGAGGCTGGTCAGGGAGCATGCAGCGGATTCTGCACCGGGACGTACTCGTCGCCCGCGCCGGCCAGCCGCATCCGTACCAGCGCCTTGTGCGGAACGCTCGGCGCGGTGAGGAACGCGTGGTCGCCGGCGTCCACCGCCTCCTCGTCCAGCACCGCGCGCACCACCCGCCAGGCAGCTGGCTCACTCGCCCCCGATTCGGCCACCACCAGCCGGACGACTTCACCCAGGTGCGCCTGGAACGCGGTGTACCCCACCTTCGCCCGCATCACCGCGAGGTCATCGGTCGCGGTGACGGAGCCCGGCCACAGGGCCAGCTCCGGTACCCGCTCGCGCAGCCGGGGCAGGTGCAGCCGCAGCCCGGCGAAGTCCCGGAAGGCGATCCGGTACGGCCGGCCGGCACGGAACGTCGGCACGCTGTTCTGCAGGTGCGCCTCCAGCCCCACGCCCAGTGCCGCCAGGCGCAGTACCGGCCGCAGCAGTACCCGGGCGTACCCGGCGAGGAACTCCAGTGCCGCACCCGGGTACCGGGCCAGCTGCTCGCCGAGGATGGTGCGCCCGGACAGCGGCGAGTACGCCGACAGCGCGGCCGCCGGTACCGCCTCCTCGCCCGGCTCCAGCCGCCCACCCAGTCCGAGTCGCATGATTGCGGCCAGGTCCCGGTCCCGCCCTGGTCCGGCGTCCACGGCAGCGCCGGCAACCTCCGGGAACAGCAGTACCCCCGGCTCGTCGCGGACCAGGTCGGCCAGGAGTGCGGAGATGGCCGGGCCGTTGCGGGTACTCGCCACCGAGATAGTCCGCCGGGTGGAGGTGACCTGGATGTCCAGGGACAGCTTCAGGTACCGGGGTACCCCGTCGGCGGCCGGCGCCAGCAGGACGGTCCGCAGCGCGGTGGTCGGCCGGGCCGGCAACATCGGTGCGTCCAGCAGGCGCAGCTCGTCGCTGGCCAGCAGGTCGGCGTAGCGCTCCGGGATCACGTTCGCCAGTTGCCAGGCGTGTACCGGCTGCAGCCGGTAGCCGGGCGGGGGTACCGGCAGCTGCGGGTACCCGGCCCGTAGCTGTGCGCCCAGGTCGTCGCCGAGCAGCAGCTCCTCGCGTACCGCCACGAAGCCGACCGTGGTACCCGCCGACTCCTGGTCGTGGGCGAGTAGGTCGGCGACCCGCCAGCCGAGCCGGGTACGTCCGCACGGGTGCAGGTTGTGCCCGTCGGTGGCGAGCTGCTCGAACTCGATCAGCCGCTCGTCAGCGGGCACGCCGGCCAGCGCCGCCCCGACCGTCGGTGCGCCGGTTTCCCGTAGCCGCGCGTCGATTCCGGCCCGCCGGGCGTACGCCAGCGGCCAGGTTGACCCGTGCGTCCACCAGCTCCGCGGCCAGTTCGGGACTGGCGATATTCAGCTCGACCAGCAGCCGGTCGGGGCTGACCGGTACCGGATCGAGCAGTCCGATCTGGTCGAAGCCGTGCCGCGCAGCGCGGTGTACCCCCGACGGCAGGGTGACCCGATCGGGGTCGGCGGCCCAGATAGCGCCGGACCGCGCACCGGCCAGGTCTTCCCGGTACGCGGCCGAGAGCAGCCGGCGGTCGACGACATCGGTGGCGTGTGGCAGCGCGGCGACGAATCCGGGCAGCAGCCCGGGGGCGAGCGCGGCGAGATCGGTGGTGGCCAGGGCCACCGGGTCGGTGGTGGTGGTCATCGCTCCTCCAGGGCTCACCAGTCTGGGCTCACCAGGCGGCGAGCGGGTTGCTCAGGGTGGTCCACTGGTCGTCGACCGGCCGGTCGGACAGGCGCATCGCGACCATCGCCTTGACCGGCAGTGTCGAACCGAAAAGCGCGTCGGTGTCGGCTCCGGGGACCCGGCGGGCCGCCGCCGCCACCTGCCGCCACAGGTCGGCCGGCGGGCAGCCCAGTTCGCGGTGCAGGGTGGCGGCCAGCTCCGCGCAGACGGTCGACACGGCCGCGGCGAACACCTTGGTACGCAGCTCCTCCTCATCGGCGGTGAGCAGGTCACCGAGGAGTACGGGCAGCTCGATCCCGGCCGCGGCAAGCCGACCCGGGTGCAGCCGTACCCCGCCCAGGTCCCGGTAGACCAGCCGTACCGGTCGCCCGTGCTCGAACACCACCAGCGTGTTCTGCCCGTGTGCCTCCAGCGCGACGCCCAGCTGGAGCAGGCGTAGCAGCGCCGGCAACAGCAGATGCACCACATCGGCGGCGGTACCGGCCGGGTCGGGCAGTTCGGTGATCAGCGCCCGGCCGGTCGCGGGGGAGGGGGCCGACAGCGCCGCCAGCGGCACGATCCGCTCACCGGGCACCATCCGTGGCGCGCGCCGGTGCAGCACCGCGAGGCTGCGGCACGGCTCCCCGTCGACCAGCACGGCGCCGGCTGCGACCTCGGCCAGCAGCTCGATGCCGACCCGCTGCGCCAGCGGCCCGACCAGCGCGGAGACCACCGGCCCGTTGTGTACGGCGGCCGGCGAGACGATCCGTACCGCCGAGGTCATCTGCACGTCCAGCGCCGTCTTCAGGTGCAGCGCCGGAGTGTCCCGCAGCGCCACCGTGCGCAGCGACATGAGTGGCCGGGCCGCCAGCTGCTCGCCGGTCGGTCGGAGGAAGGGGTACCGGTCGAGTACGTGCGCGCGCTGCCACGGGTGTACCGGCAGACGTGGCGGGAGCCCCGCGCCGGTACTGCGCCACCGCGCTGGGGGTACCTCGAAGACCTCCAGCTGCACGGTCGGCCGGTACTCCGGGGCGTACCGGCGCAGCTCGTCGGCGCTCATCCCGGTGCGGGTACGGCACAGCGGGTGCAGCGGGTGCCCGTCCACCACACACTGCTCCAGGTCGGCGAGGCTCACCGCGCGGCTCAGGTACCCGTGGCCACCGTCCGGTACCGGCTGGGCCGCTCGGGCCAGGGCCAGGTTGGTGGCGCTGTTGTCCAGCTCGTCGGCGAAGCGCTCGGTGTGCGCGCCCAGCCCGAGTGCGCGTACCAGCGCTCCGGCAGTACCGATCTCGACGCCGTCCAGCCGTACCGTGAACCCGGCCGGCGCGACCGCGAACGGCGCCGCCACGCCTGCTGATCCGCGCAGCTCGCGCCCGCCGGCCGTCAAGCCCAGTACGCACTCGCCCCGGTCATCCGGGAGCCGCCGCAGCCCGGGTACCCGCTCGCGGCACAGCGCACCCCACAGCCGGCCAAGTACGGCTGCGTCCGCTCCCGCCGAGGTGATCATCGCGTCCAGGCTAGCGGTCGCCGGTGAACCACAGCTGAGCCCCAGCCACCCGGCCGACGCCCCGATCAGGCCTCGGCACCAGAAGCCTAGCTTCCTAGGATGCGTTAGCGGGTGTGACCTGTAAAAGAGCACAAAGGAAGACTCCTGATCTCCGAAAAACAAGGCGGTTTCCGTAGGCGGCGCTTGGTGGTTGGGGCGTCGCCCTGAGCGGTGCCGTCCGCCCGCCACGGTGCGCTCCACCGCCTCGTCCGGGCAGCGGAGCGATCAGGCGTGCAGCTGGTCCCAGGTGAGCTTGGCGAGCAGCGCGAACACCACGACGAGCAGCACGATCCGGATGAACTTCGAGCCGCGCCGCAGCGCCAACCGGGCGCCGAGCTGCGCGCCGATCATGTTGCAGACCGCCATCGCGGCGCCGAGCAGCCACAGCACGTGGCCACCGGCGGCGAAGACGACGAAGGCCCCGAAGTTGGTGGCGACGTTGACCACCTTGGCCATTGCCGAGCCGTGCAGGAAGTCGACGCCGAGCAGGGCGGTGAAGGCCAGGATCAGGAACGTCCCGGTACCCGGGCCGATCATGCCGTCGTAGAGGGCGATAGCGCCGCCGGCGAGCAGGACGGTGGCGACGACCCGGGCGGGGGTACGGCGGTGTTCGTGCACGAGCGTGCCGAGGCCCGGGCGCGCGATGACGATGATCGCCACGGTGGCCAACACGCCGATCACCACGGGGCGGTACACGTCGGCGGGTACGGCGCCGGCGAGCAGCGCACCGGTGGCCGAGAAGAGCAGCGCCAACCCCACTGTCGGCCCGAGTACCCGCCAGTCCACCCGGGTACGCCGCAGGTAGGTCACCGCCGCCGTGGAGGTACCGCAGATCGCGGCGAGTTTGTTGGTGCCCAGGAGCGTGGCGGTGGGGGTACCGGGAAAGGCGACCAGCAGCGCCGGGAGCAGGATCAGCCCACCCCCGCCGACCACGGCGTCGACGGCCCCGGCCCCACCCGCCGCGAACAGCAGGGTGACCACGTGCAGGACGTTCACTTGCGGCCGTCGCGCCGATCCCGGGGTCCGCGCAGCCGGCTACCCAGCACGGCGACCACGACGCCGACGACGAGCAGGCAACAGAGCGCTCTGAGCAGCATGGATCCTCCGGTGGGGGTACGCGCGCCGGCCAGCGTATCCGGCGCGTGCCGGATCCTTCCGTAGGGTGGGGGTGTGCGGCTGGCCACCTTCAACGTGATGAGTGGCCGGGGTCTGCGCGACGGGGTGGTCGACGGCGCCCGGTTCGCCGAGGTGATCGCCGGGCTGGACGTCGATGTGCTGGCGCTGCAGGAGGTCGACGTCGACCAGCCGCGCAGCCACGGGCTGGACCTGGCGGCGCTGGCCGCGAAGGCGATGGGTGCGGGGGAGTACCGCTTCACGGCGACGTTGGCGGGTACGCCCGGCGGCACCTGGCGGGCCGCGCGCCCGGACGAGGCGGCGGGGCCGCGGTACGGGGTTGCGCTGCTCAGCCGGCTGCCGGTACTGCGCTGGCAGGAGCTGCTGCTGCCAGCGTCACCGGTACGGTCACCGGTCTACGTGCCGGGGCCGGAGCGCGGTGGCCTGATCCTGCTGGCGGACGAGCCGCGCGCGGTGATCACCGCGCAGCTGCGTACCCCCACCGGAGTACTCACGGTGGCCGGCACCCACCTGTCGTTCGTACCCGGCTGGAACGCCTACCAGCTGCGCACGGTGCTGCGTGAACTGCGCGGGATGCCGGGTCCACAGGTGCTGCTGGGTGACCTCAACCTGCCGGGCTGGCTGCTGGCCGGGGTACCCGGGTGGCGGCGGCTGGCACGGGCGGCGACGTACCCGGCGTCTGATCCGCGGGTACAGCTGGATCATGTGTTGGGCCACGGTGAACTGCCGCCGGTGACCCGGGTGAGTACCCCGGCGGTGGCCGTCTCCGACCACCGCCCGCTCGTCGTGACGCTGGGGTGACTCAGTCCCGGTGCGGGGTGGCTCAGACCTCGGTGAGCACGTCGTCGTAGTCGAGGCGGGGGAGCCGGTCGAACCAGGCGCCCTCGGCGGGCTTGCCGATGTTGACCACCATGATCGTGCGGTGCTTGCCGTCCGGGAAGAACTCGGCGTCGATGCCGGCCGCGTCGAAGCCGCCCATCGGACCGGCCGCGAGACCCGCCGCGCGTACCCCGATCAGGAAGTACCCGGCCTGCAGGGCGGCGTTGAACTTGGCCGCGCCCTCACGCCGCGCGTCATCGAGGAAGGCGTCCCGGGCGCCCGGGAAGATCGGGAAGACCCGGTGCAGCTCGTCGTGGAAGTCGGTGTCGGCGGCCAGGATGGCGACGAGCGGCGCGGTACCGGTCTTCGCCTTGTTGCCCTCGGCCATGTGCTCGACCAGCCGGGCACGCGCCTCGGGGGTACGCACCAGCACCACCCGCAGCGGCTGCGTGTTCATCGCGGTGGGTCCGTACTTCACCAGCTCGTAGATGGCCCGGATCTGCTCGGGGCTGACCGGCTCCTCGGTGAACGCGTTGGCCGTGCGGGCCTCGCGGAAGAGCAGGTCCTGGACCTCGGAGTCGATCGCGAGGAAGTCGGTCGTGGTGCTGGTCATATGCGTTTCTCTCCCGGAGAAGATCGTTCAAATTCGAACGGGACCCCTAGACCATAGCGCTCGGTTCAAATTTGAACAACCTCCGTGTTACGCTCGTCGCATGGCGGCCACGGTGAACTTCTCTGAGCGGGAGAGGCAGGTGTGGCTCACGTTCCTGGAGGCGAGCCAGCTGCTCGACCGCCGGATGGAGCACCAGCTGCGCACCGAGACCGGGCTGACCCACCCGCAGTTCGAGATCCTGCTGCACCTGTCCCGGGCGCCGGGCGGTCGGCTGCGGATGACCGAACTGGCCGACCGGGTGGTCACCACCAAGAGCGGACTGACCTACCAGATCACCCAGCTGGCCAAGGCCGGCCTGGTGGAGCGGGCCACCTGCGGCGACGACGACCGGCGTGGCGTGAACGCGCAGATCACCGCGGCCGGCATCAGCGCCTGCGAGGCGGCCGTGCCGTGTCTGCGAGTCGGTGGCCCGCGAGCACCTGCTGGACGTACTCTCCGGCGAGCAGCTGGCCGGCCTGCATGACGCGCTCACCCTGGTCCGGGACCGGCTGCGGCACGGCTATCCGACCTGTGCCGAAGCCGCCTGCACCGAGTAGTGCGCCGGCCGGTGCCGTGTAGCGCGCCCGGTAGTTGGGCGGACTATCCTGCGCGGCATGGAATCCTCCACCCCTGCTGCCGGCCGGCGACCCCAGCCGGGTACGCATCTCCGACGCTGAGCGCGAAGCCGTGGTGTCGCGCCTGAACGCGGCGACCGGGGAGGGGCGGCTGACGCTGTCGGAGTTCACCGAGCGCTCCGGCCTGGCGTACGCCGCCCGTACGCAGGCCGATTTGGAGCCGCTGCTGACCGACCTGCCGGTCGTGACCACGCCGGCGGTAGCGCGGCCGGCAACAGGTCTGCCGCCCGCGAAGCACATCACCCCGGTGGGTGCGATCAAGCGCAGCGGCCGGTGGCGGATTGACCGGGACATGCTCATCGGTACCGTGGTCGGCTCGATCAAACTCGACCTGTCCGGTGCCGAGGTGACCGCGCCCGAGGTGGAGCTACGGGTACAGGCGGCGCTGGGCAGCGTGAAGATCTGGGTACCCCGCGGGCGTACGGGTCGAGGTCACCGGCGCCACCACGGTCGGCAGCCGGCAGGTCGAGGAGGACTGGTACGCCGGCTCCGCCGGAGCGCCGCTGCTGCGCCTGCACATCGACACCAAGGTAGGCAGCGTCAAGGTCTACCGCGTCTGACCCGCCGCTCCCTCAGGGCGCGAAGCCGTCCAGCGCGATCTCCGCGCGGCGCATGGACTCCACCGGATCGGCGGTGGGGGAGCCGATCTCCGGGTCGAAGTTGAGGTCGACGAAGAACTCGGTGATCCCCGCCTCGGCGAGCCGGTCGATGTCCCCGGTGACCTGGGCGACGGTACCCGTCAGGTAGGGCCGGTCCGGTCCGGCAGGTCCATCCGGCAAACCGTCCCGCAGCTTGACCGCGCCCCGGCACACCATCCGCAGCTCGTCCGGGTCGCGCCCGGCCCGGCTGGCGGCGTCCCGCACAGTGGCGACAGCGGCCGCGATGGTGGCCAGGTCGGCCCGGCTGCTGCTGACCCAGCCGGCACAGCGCCGCCCGGCCCGGCGCAGCGCGGCGGGTGCCGAGCCACCCAGCAGGACCGGCGGGTACGGCCGCTGCACCGGCTTGGGCGCGAGAGCCGCCGCGGGTACGTGGTAGAACTCGCCGTGGTGGGTGACCTCCGGCTCGGTGAAGAGCCGGGTGAGTACGGTGAGGAACTCCTCGGCCCGTACCCCGCGCCGGTGCCCGTCCACGCCACTGGCCGCGAACTCCAGCTCCGCCCAGCCGTTGCCCAGCCCGACGTCGAGCCGGCCGCCACTGAGTACGTCCACGGTGGCCAGCTGCTTGGCGACGAGTGCCGGCGACGCGAACGGGATGTTCAGTACCGCCACGCCGACCCGGATCCGGTTGGTCACCGCCGCCAGGAAGCCGAGCGTGGCAACCGGGTCGAGTACCGAGCGGTACGACTCGCCCCAGGAGCCGTCGACGGGGGAGAGTAGCCGCTGGAATGTCCACAGGCTGTGGTAGCCGAGTTCGTCGGCGCGGGTCGCCACCCGCCGGATGTTCTCCGTCGTCGCCCAGGTACCGGAGACGGGAGCCGCGAAGCCTACCTTCATGGTCCCCGGACGTTACCCGCTAGCGTTTAGCCGTGAAGGTTGGGGCTCAGTGAAGGTGTGCGTGGTCGGGGCGGGCGCGGTCGGTGGACTCATCGGCGCCCGGCTGGCGCTGGCCGGGTACCAGACGTCGGCCGTGGCCCGGGGCGCGACGCTGGACGCGCTGGTGCGGTACGGCTGGCGGCTGGCTTCGGGGGAGAGCGCGCCGGTTCACGCGACCGCCGATCCGGCCGAGCTGGGGCCGCAGGACCTGGTGGTACTCGCTGTGAAAGCGCCCGCGCTGGCCGCCGTCGCGCCGCTGGTCAGCCCGCTGCTCGGCGGGCAGACGGTGGTGTTGCCGGCGATGAACGGCGTGCCCTGGTGGTTCCTCACCGATCCGCCGCTGCGCTCGATCGACCCGGACGGTGCCGTCGCGGCGGCGATTCCGCGGTCGCACGTACTGGGCTGCGTGGTGCACTTCGCCAGTACCGCGCCCGAGCCGGGCGTTGTCCGGCACACCAGTGGCAACGGGCTGATCGTGGGGGAGCCCGGCGGGGGAGTCTCCGAGCGGGCGGAGGCTGTGGTGGACGCGCTGGCCAAGGCGGGGTTCGAGGTACGGCACAGCACCAACGTGCGCACCGACGTCTGGTACAAGCTGTGGGGCAACATGACGATGAACCCGATCTCGGCGCTGACCGGCGCGACCGCCGACCGGATCCTGGACGACCCGCAGGTCAACCAGTTCTGCCTGGCGGTGATGGCGGAGGCGGCGGCGATCGGCGAGCGGATCGGCTGCCCGATCCGGGAGAGCGGCGCGGACCGGATGGCGGTGACCCGGCGGCTCGGCGCCTTCAAGACCTCGATGCTGCAGGACACCGAGGCTGGCCGGCCGGTCGAGCTGGACGCGTTGGTCACGGTGGTGCGGGAGATCGGCGAGCGGGTCGGGGTACCCACGCCCTCGATCGACACGCTGCTCGGCCTGACCCGGCTGGCGTCCCGGGTTCGTGGCCTGTACCCGGAGCCCGCATGACCGACGACGCGCAGGTGAGTGGCGATCCGCGGGAGTGGCGCGAGCAGCGGGCGCGTGCGGTGGCGGCGCACGGTGCTGCGCTCGCCGCGAAGAAGGCTGCCGAGACGGCCCAGGCGCGGGAGCTGATCGCCGCGTTCGTCCGCGACGCCGCTGCCCGGAACCTGCCGACGGAACCGCTGAAAGCGTTGCCCTATCACGGAAGTGGTAGCTACCGGACCGGGCTGCGCGGCTGGTACCTGCACCCGGACCGGTCGGTGGCGATCGGGGTGGACGGTGAGTACTACGTGCTGGGGGTACCCCCGAGTGTGAAGGCCCGGCTGACCGGGGTGACCCTGGCGCCGGCCGATCCGCCGTTGATCGTGGGGGAGGGCGCCCGCGACGGCGCGTCGGCTCCACTGGCCACCCTGCTCGCCAAGGCCCTGGCTGGCGGCTGGCCCTAATCCTGGGCTGGTCGCTGACCGGCGGGTACGAGAATTGCGCCGGTCTTGGCGACCGCGTGGTGGAGTTGGCCGATCGCCGGGTGTGGGTGCTCTACGTCGCGTGGGGCCGGCAGCGGGCCGCGCCCGGCCATCGCCCGCCGCAGCGCGACCACGTCGTCGCGCAGCCCGTCCAGTCCGGCGGTGAGCTGCCGGTCCGGTACCTGCTCGGCGTCGGTGAGGTGCCGGGTGAGGGTGCCGGTCGCGGCCCGGCAGTCGAGCAGCGCCCCGACCGCGTCAGCGTGGTACGGGCCCGGTCGCCACAGCCGGGTCACCCGGCGGTGTGCGCGCAGGGTCGGGGTGAGCACGTCGAGTTCGTCGAGGCTGTGCTCGAACCGCGTCTGCTGGTCGGGTAGTGCCGGTAGGTCCCGCCGGGCGGTGACCAGGTAGTCGGTGAGTACGGCGAGTACGTCGGCCAGCCGGCGACGCAGTACGTCGTGGGTGCGTACCGGCAGTACCAGCCAGGCGGCGGCGACGCCGATGAGCGCACCGGCCACGATCGCGACCAGCCGATAGGCGAGCAGGTCGGTATCGGTGGCGCCGAAGTAGCCGTACAGCAGGGACAGCGCGCCGGTGACGCCGGCCGCCCAGTACCCGTAGCTGTACCGGCGCAGCCAGCCGGCCACGGCGAGCACCACGAAGATCAGCGCGATCGGGATCGGGTCGTGCGGCGGCGAACGCACCGGCCGCCAGGGTGGCCACGACGGTACCGACGGCGGCGCCGGCGACCCGTTGGACGCCCTTGTAGACGACGTCGCCACGACCCCGGTTGCCGGTGTTCACCAGGTAGGCGGAGAGCACCAGCCACGGCCAGTGGCCGGCCAGGAATAGCCGCCCGACAACGAATGCCGCGCCCAGTGCGACGGCCATCTGCAGCGCCATCCGGGTACTGGCCGCGAGCCGCCTGGTGTTGTTCGCCGGCCGGGTCGGCTGCTGGATCGTCGGCACAGCAGCGGGTTCGGCGAGCTGGGTGAGCAGGACGGCGGCGACCGCGATGACGGCGACGACAGCCGACCAGAGCAGGTGACCGGGGCCGCTGGTCGGGGGTACCGGCGTGATGAGCATGGCGATGAACGGCAGGGCGACGAGGGTACCGATGCGGGTGGCCCGGGCGCCGTAGCGGCGTACCCAGATGGCGGCGCCGATCGCCAGTACGAACAGCGGATCGCCGATGTTGGGGTGTACCACCATGAGCCGGCCGACCACGGCGGCGCAGACACCGACCACCGGGACGGCGAGCAGCTGCGCCGGGCCGAGCCGGTGCCGGCGCGCTACCCGGCGCAGGGTCAGCGCGAGCACGACGGCGAGTACCGCGAGCGCCGCCCCCTGGTGCGCGAAGCGCTGGATCGCCACGGCAGCCCCGAAAGTCGCGAGCACTGCGGCCATGGTGAGCGCGTTGGTCCGCAGGTCGGTACGCACTGCGTAAGGCATCCTGTGTCTTCCCAACACTCGGCGGCGGAGATGCTACGTGCTAGCGTACTACTTGTGCCGGACCGGGAGAGCGTGGCGGAGATCCGTGGGGGAGTACTGCGGTTGGCCAGGCGGCTGCGTGCCGAACGGCAGCCGGGCGCGCTCACCAGCAACCAGGTCGCCGTGCTCAGTCACCTGCGCCGGCACGGCCCGAGTACCCCCGGCGAGATCGCGGCCACCGACGGCCAGCAGCCGCAGTCGCTCACCCGTACCTTCAACGAACTGCAACTGGCCGGCCTCGTCACGCGCAGCCGCAGCCCGCGCGACGGCCGCGAATCGGTGTTGACCCTCACCACGCGCGGCGGCAAGGCACTGCGCGCGGACATGGCGCAGCGTGACGAGTGGCTGGCCGGCGCGCTGACCGGCCTGAGTGACGCGGAGCTGGCGCTGCTACGGGTCGCCGCCGGCCTGCTCGACCGGCTCGCAACGACACCGGCACCGGCGGAGGTCCGCCCGCTCCGCCGGACCGGGTGAGCTACGCCCGCTGAGCCCGGAACAGTTGGTGGCCGCTCCTCCGGCATGCCTGCACATAAGGCACGACAGACGACACAATAGGGGCGGTGCGCCGGCCGGCGGGCGCCTAGCCTGGAGCACCGTGGACAACGAGCTGCGCGAATTCCTGGTCAACTTCCGGCGCATCAGCCAACTGGCCGACATCCCGGACGAGCCACCCCAGGAAACGTTGGGGGAGCGACTCTCCAACCACTTCGGCAGCCCGGCCGGGCAGCTACCGGTGATCACCGAGGCGTTCCCGGCGTACGACCACGCCAACGTGCAGAACGCCATCGACGCCTGGCTGGCGGATGGCGAAAACGCGGCGCACGGTTCGGGGGAGCTGCTCGGCATCTCCGGCCAGGGTCGCGAGCACCACAGCTTCACCGAGCTGCTCAGCATGGGGAGCCACTTCCGCCTGGGCGCCGTCGACTACACCAGTGTGCCGGTCGGACCGGAGACCGAGCGCAGCTGCGTACGGCTCGGGCTCTACCTGTGTACCGACGCCGACGGGGAGCGGCTGGCCGTACTCGTGCGTGGAGCTGACCCACGCCGCGGTGAGCCGGGGGTACGGCTGGAGGTGATGTGCCGGCAGGCCGAGATCGGCCGGGCGTACCTGCGCCGGATCCGGGCACTGATCGTCGAGCACAACCTGTTCCGCGGCCAGGTGCTCTCCTTCGAGGCGCACGACTTCGAGCCGGGTGTCGGGCCGCTGGCCTTCCACCGCCGGCCGACCCTGGACCGGGCCGGGGTGGTGCTGCCCGACGGGGTACTCGACGCGGTGGAGCGGCAGGTGATCGGCGTGGGCCGGCACCGGGCCCGGCTGCGGGCCGCGGGACACGCGCTCAAGCGGGGGGTCCTGCTGTTCGGTCCGCCCGGCACCGGAAAGACACACACCGTCCGGTACCTGCTGGCCCAGCTGCCCGAGTTCACGGTGGTACTGCTGTCCGGTACCGGGCTGCGCTACATCGGTGAGGCGTGCGCGCTGGCCCGCCTGGTACAGCCGGCCCTGGTGGTACTGGAGGACGTGGACCTGGTCGCCGAGGCACGCTCGCTTCGGCACGGCCCGGACAACCCGCTGCTGTTCCAGGTACTCAACGAGATGGACGGGCTCGCCGGCGACGCCGACGTGGCGTTCCTGCTCACCACCAACCGGGTCGACCTGCTGGAGCCGGCCCTGGCACAGCGGCCCGGCCGGGTGGACCTGGCGGTGGAGGTACCGCTGCCGGACGCCGAGCACCGGGCGGCGCTGCTGCGCCTGTACGGCCCGGGCGTACAGCTCACCAATGACGAGTTCGCGGAGGCGGTAGCCGGTACCGAGGGTGCCACCGCCTCCTACTTCGCCGAGCTCTGGCGGCGTGCCGAACTCCTCGCCGCCAGCGCCGGTCAGCCGACCACCACGGTCGAGCACCTGCGTGCGGCGCTGGCCGAGTTGACCGCGACCCGGGCGGCGCTCGCCTCGGGGTCGGTCGGGGCGGCCACACCACCCGCGTTCTCGGGCGGGTCTGTCGGGCCGGCTGTGTTTCTTCCGGCTTGACCCTCGGGCCACCCGAAGGTTCAGGCTGACCCGGTGAGCATCGACAACCTGTTGAGTATCGGCGGCTCCTCGCTGGTCAGTGCGCGGTGTCCCGGGTGGCGCCGTGGGGGCCACCCGGGACCTGCCAGACTGACATAATGTCAATTATCGAATGTGTACCGATACCGGCCGGACGGCGAGCTGTTACGCCGGACGGTTGGCCTTGCCATCCAGCCAGAGCAGGTCGGAGTCGTCGCGGTGTCGCTCCTACCTGTCCAGCGAACGGGCACACGCCACTTCGACAAGATCATTCGAGAAAGTTCAGGCGAGCCTCAGGCCGCCGGTTCGGCGAGGCCGTGGAAGTCGGCCGGCTCGGGCGGTACCCGCTTGGGCATCAGACAGAACTCGTTGCCCTCCGGGTCCTCCAGCACGATCCACCGGCCACCGGAGACGATGCTCGCTGAGCGGCGCGCACCGAGTGCGAGCAGCCGCTCCAACTCCGCTGCCTGGCCCACATCGGTGGTACACAGGTCGAAGTGCAGGCGGTTCTTGCCCGGCTTGCCCTCGGGTACCCGGATGAACAGGATCGCCGGCGCATTCGGGGTACCCGCGATGGCCACCCCGGTCTCGTCCCGCTCAGTCTCCCGGTAGCCCAGTGCCGCGCACCAGAACGTGGCCACCCGGTCCGGATCCTGGCAGTCGACGACGATCTCGCAGATTCTGCTGGTCAACTGCGGCTGGCCCAGGTCAACGAGCACCGGCGAGCAGCAGCGCCCGCTCCAGGACCGTGATCAGCGCGTCGCGTACCGAGCGCCGGTTACGGGCGTCGAAGCGGATCACCGGTACGTCGTCGGGTACCG
Organism: uncultured Actinomycetota bacterium; assembly: GCA_963850915.1. Lineage (GTDB taxonomy): Bacteria > Actinomycetota > Actinomycetes > Mycobacteriales > Micromonosporaceae > CAVTWH01. The sequence continues at coordinate 1,220,263 of CAWKND010000005.1, read as the reverse complement.
CCAGCGCCCAGCGCACGTCGTCGACCTGGTGGTTGGTGGCACCGTCGAAGGCGTTCACGGCCACCACGAACGGCAGCCGGGCCTGCTCGAAGTAGTCGACAGCCGGGTAGCACTCGTCCATCCGGCGGGTGTCCACGATGACCAGCGCGCCGATGGCCCCTTCGGACAGCTCCCGCCACATGAAACCGAACCTGTCCTGCCCGGGGGTACCGAAGAGGTACAGCACGATCTCCTCGTCGAGGGTGATCCGGCCGAAGTCCAGCGCCACCGTGGTGGTCGTCTTGTCCGGTACCTGGCCGGTCCGGTCGATCAGCGCGGCGACCTCGGTGATCGCGGCTTCGGTGCGCAGCACCGGAATCTCGGAGATCTGACCGACGGCAGTGGTCTTACCCACTCCGAAGCCGCCGGCGACCACGATTTTAAGCGGGCGTGGCGTACCCACCTCAGTAGCCGACCGTGCGCTTGAGCTCTTCGATCAACTGCGGGGTCAGCACCGTACCGGCCCGGTTGGCGAATACCGCCATCTCGTAGGCCAGGTTGCCCAAGTTGGCGTCCCGAGACGCGACCACACCCATGATCGCGCCTGCACTGATCGCGCTGACCAGGAGATATCCCCGATCCAGATCGATGATGACCTTGTTGGGCGCGCCGAAGTCGTAGACCTGGCTGGCGCCCTGGGCCAAGCTGATCACCGCCGACGTGATCGCCGCCAGCCGGTCGGCCTCCGATCTACCGACCGCCTCCGAGCGGGCGATGAGCAGCCCGTCGGAGGAGACGGCGATCGCGTCGATTACCTCCGGGGTGTTCATCGCGAACTGCCGCAGCAGCCAGTTGAACTGCTGTGCACCGCTGGAGACGGGGGTGGCGTGCACGGTCATGACGGCCTTTCCACGGGAGGCTCTGAGGGTACCGGAGGCTGCTGGCTGGTCTCGCCCCGTTGGAAACCGGCGAACAGGCTGTCCAGTTGGGCCCGCTCCGACTCCGGGTCGCGGGGCTGCTCGCGGGTGACCGCTTGGGCGGCCTTGGCCGCAGCCTGCGCGGCGACCAGGCCGGGCGCGATGTGCTGGCCTGGGCGGCGCCGGGTGAGTCCGGCGCGCTGCTCCCCCGCCGCCTCCCCTACCGGCGCGCCGGAGCCGTTGCCATTACCGTTTACGGGTGCGGAGCCGGTTCGGTTCACCGGGACGGACGACGGTCGCACGGCGGCCGGCGGCGGTGTCGGACCCGGCGGTAGCGCGGCCGGCGCGGAGGACAGGGGCAGCGGGGACGGCCCTGCCGTGAGTGGGGCCGGTGGCGGCCAGGACGGCGGCAGTGCGGGAAGTTCGGTGGTCCGGGCAGCCGGCCCGAACCAGCCGAACGGCGTGCGGCTCGCGGCCACCGCACGCAGCGCGGCCGTTGCCGGTACAGCCGGGCGGCGGATCACGTCGACCACCGAAGCCGGGCCCGAGCAGCCGAGCCGGTACCTGTACCAGTGCGGTGACACCGCCGCCGTGCGTGGCAGCGAGCCGTACCGCGAGCCCGTGCCGGCGGGCCAGCCGGCCAACCACGAACAGGCCGAGCACCGTGGTGGGCGCCACGTCGAGGCGCTCCCGGTCGACCAGTCGCCGGTTCTCCTCCTCCAGCCGCGCCGTCGTCAGGCCGAGCCCGTGGTCGACGACGGTGATCGTGAGGTCTTCGCGCAGTTCGGCGCTGAGTTCCACGAAGTTGCCGGGCGGTGAGAAGTTGACCGCGTTGGCCAGCAGCTCGCCGAGGATCAGCCGCAGGTCGTCGACGAAGCCGGCGGTGACCGCGACCGGTACGACGATGCGTACCTGGATGTTCGCCTCCGGCCCGACGTCCGCGCAGACACCGGCGATCACGTCGGCGAGCAGTGCGGGTGCGCCGCCAGCGCCCTGGTCGACGATGCCGGACACGACCAGCAGGCTGTCGGCGGTGCGGCGCAGCTGGATGCGCTGCTGGTCGAGGCGGCTGAGCTGTTCGGTGGCGCGCGGGTCGGTGACGTACCGGCGCAGCGACTGCATCTGGGTGCGCTGCCGGCCGACCAGGTTCTGGGTACGCCGGGCGATGTTGGCGAACATGACCGCGACGTTGCGCCGCGAGTTGACCTGCTGCTCGACCAGCGCCGCGGCGGTGGCCTGTACCCGGTTGAACGCGTCGGCCAGCTCACCGATCTCGTCGGTGGTGTCGATCTCCACGTCCGGCAGCTCGATCGAGGTCTGGTCGTCGCTGATCGGCGTCGGCGATGCGTACCAGCTGCCGCTCGGCGAGCGTAGCGACCTCGGTGGCGGCTTGGGTGAGCCGGCGGATCGGCCGGGCGATCGACCGGGAGATGGTACGGGCCAGCCAGAACACCAGGAGCAGCAGCACCAGCCCGACAATCGCGACGGCGATGGCGATCCGCTGTGCGTCGTTGGCGCGTTGGGTGGCGGCGTCCACCACGTCGCGGCTGATCCGGTCCTGGGCGAACTGCCGCAGCGTGGTGTACGAGACGGCGGCGGAGAAGGCGTCGGCCACGGTGAGTTCGCCGCCGCCCCGGTCGGTGCGGTTGACCGTGGCGACCAGCTGGGTGATCCGGTCGCCGGCCTTGCCCTGCTCGACCAGGTTGAGTGGCTGCGCCTGGTCGGCGCGGACCAGGCTGGCCAGCCGGTCGGTGTGCTGCGCCTGCGCGGTGACCGCCTGGTTGACCAGGTCCAGCGGGAAGCGTGAGTCACCGGCGACGGCGACCAGGGTGGCCCCGACGCTGGACGCCTCTTCGTTGGCCCGGGTCAGCTCGTCCAGTACCTGCAGTTGGCTGACGCCGGTGGTGTCGACGCCCTGCGGGTTGGTCAGGTGCAGCGCGGTGATGAGATCGGCGATGGCCCGCCGGTACGCCTGGTAGGCGGTCTCCGCGGTGATGCCCCGGTCGATGGTCAGCAACCGGATGGCGGCCAGGTTGGTCAACGACCGGTCGGCGCCGTTCACGATGCCGGCCGTGGCCGGCGCGGAGCCCAGCCGGGCGGCGTCGGCGGTCGAGGTCGCCGTCTGTGCCACGAAAGCTGTCCGGTCCAGCTGCTGCGAGGTGAGGAAGGCCAGCGAGAGCAGCCGCTCCTGCTGCAGGTCCTGAATCAGGGCGGCGACATCGCGGGCGTTGCCGGCCGCGGTCGCGGTCGCCCGGGACTGGGCGGCGTCCTGCACGCGTTCGACGATGAACGGCGCCATGGTCAGCAGCACGGCAACCATCGGCAGGGCGGCCAGCGCGGTCAGCTTCTGCCGGATGCCGAGCCGGGCGAGCATCAGGACGCCCCCCGATGGTTGGTCGGGGTACGGCCGACGAGGGCGGGCTCCCGCGGCAGACGTTCGTTGGCGGGCGGTGCGGTCCGCAGCGCGGTCTGCTGGGCGGCTGCTGGCCGGTCCGGCCGCGAGCGCCGGCGGACCACGACGACGAGCAGACCCAGCAGGTACGCGGCGGCTACGCCCGCGCCCGCCACCAGTTGGCTGTGGCGGGTGGCCGCGACGGCCGTCGCCCGCGCCTCGAGCAGCCCGTTGAGCTGGGTCAGCAGCGCGTGCGCCAGGGGCAGCGCCGAGTCGAAGATGCCCTTCGAGCCGCTGACCAGCTGGGCGGCGGTGGCCGGCGCGGTCTGGGTGACCGCGGTCGGCGGGGTGAACGTGGCGACCGCTGAGCGGAAGGCGTCCAGCTGCAGCGCGATGCTGGAGCCCAGGGTGTGGCTGTCGGTACTCGCGATGCTCTTGTTCAGCCCGTTGGTGGCGTCCTCACCGTCGGTGGCCACGGCGTACCGGGCGACCGCGGCGCGTACCGCGTCGTCTCCGCCGAGCATCTGGGTACCGGCGAGGGTGGCCAGGTCAGCGGCGCGACCCGCCTGCACCATGGCGTCCGGCAGCTGGCCGAGCGCGGCCTGTGCCACGTAGTACGAGTCGGTGTTCTCGTCGTGGGTGATGTTGGCGTTGTCGCCGACCGCCCGGGTCAGGTCCAGGGCCAGCGCGACCACGTCACTCCATGACTGGTACTGGTCGCGGGGCGTACCGGTGCCGGCGAGCGCCGACTCGGTCTTGGTGTTCAGGTCACGGAACCGCTGGCTGGTACCGAGGGCCGCGCCGTACTTGGTGTCCACCGCGCCGACGGCGGCCACGCTGTTACGTAGCTTCTGGGTGTCGACCGGCTTACCGCTCACAGCCGCCGTCTGGCTCTGCACGAGCAGCCCGAGCAGCGCGGTGAGCGGGTGCAGGTAGGCGACACCACGCTCCTCCTGCACGGCCAGCTGGCCGGCGCGTACCTGGTCCCGCCAGGCGGATGTCAGCACCAGGCTGAACAGCACGCCGATGACCAGCGCGCACACGAACAGCACGAAAGCGCGGCCTCGACCGCGGGGTGTCGCCTCTGACACGGTAGCCTCCTGACCCCACAGTCACCGTTGTCACTACGAAACGTGTGCGCAATAGACGATCGGACAGCCCATATCAGCCGACAAGGCGGGACCCGTTGGTAGTTGCCCGGCGACACGCGTGGCCGGGCCACCAGTGTGTCGGACCGACCTGGTAGAAACCAATGCGTCAAACACATGTTCGTAAGAGCCAGCGGATGTCAGCGGCCGACCGGCGAGTGGAGGTGGGATGGCCAGCGCGACAGGTCTGTCCACACGCGATGTGCAGGCGGTGCGCGAAGCGCTCGCCGCGGGGCGGCGTACCCGTGTGGTGTTCACGCCGGTGGCCGGGCAGATCGCCGGTCAGACCGGCCAGGTCGTCCGGTTGACCGACCCGGCCGCCAGCGACGACTTCGTGGTGGTCCGGTTCGGCCACGACGAGCTGCCGTTCAGCCCGGCCGAGGTGGCCATCCCCGAGCGCACACCGACCACCCGGCGGCGCAAGCCGCCGGCCCCGGCGCCCGGCACCGAGCCGGGCGGCGGGGCGGTGGATGACGTGCCCGAACCTGGCCCGGAGGACGCGCCCGCCCAGGACGCGACCGCCGAACCCGGAGCCCCGGCCGGCCGCGCAGCGGCGCAGCCGGCGCCGGCAAACCCGGCGGCCGCCGAGTCGGCAGCGATACTGCCCGGCCCGCGCTCGGGCCGGCGATCGGCACCAGCGACGGACATCGCCGTACCCTCCCCCGTGACACCGCCCGAACCGGCGGGCCGCAGCACCCCCATCCAACAGGAGAAGCGCAGCGTGGACATCCAGGAAACCCCCGCCCCGGCTGCCAAGCGCCCAGCCCGGGTAGCCAAGCCGAAGGCCGCGCCCAGCCTCACGGTGACCCTCTCCTACGCCGAGGGCGACTGGATGGTGGGTGCCACCCAGGGCAGCCGGGCGCTGGCCAAGCCGTACGTCATCAAGCCGGCCGAGGCGTTGAAGTTCGTCGGCCTGCTGGACGTGCCGGGGGTACACGAGGCGGTGGAGCAGATCATCGCGGGCGAGCGTGACCAAGCCCGTACCCACGCCGAGAAGCTGCGCGCCGAGCTGGCCGAGGTGGAGGCGCGGCTGGCCGAGTTGGGGACTCCGTAACAGGTCAGCCCGGGATGTGCTGCACGCCGATCCGCTTGCGGAACACCCAGTAGGTCCAGCCCTGGTAGGCCAGCACGATCGGGGTGAAGACCAGTGCCACCACGCTCATGATCTTCAGCGTGTACGGCGTCGAGGAGGCGTTGCTGACCGTCAGACCGCTGGTCGCCGACAGTGTCGACGGGAGTACGTCCGGGTAGAGCGCGCTGAACAGGGCGGCCACCGCGAGCCCGATGGCGGTCGCGGTACCCAGGAACGACCAGCCTTCCCGGCCGGCCCGGTTGGCCAGCAGCCCGGCCAGCAGGCACAGCGCCGCGAGTACGGAGAGCACGATCGAGGCCGTACTGTGCCGGATGGTCGCCGTCCAGACCAGGAAGCCCACCGCGAGCAGTGCCGCGACCAGTCCGAGTCGCCAGGCCAGCGTGCGGGCGCGGTCGCGGATGTCGCCGAGTGTCTTCAACGCCAGGAACACCGCGCCGTGCGTACCGAACAGGGTCAGCGTGACCAGGCCGGCGAGCAGCGCGTACGGGTTGAGCAGGTCGAGGATGTTGCCGACGAACTCGTGGTTGGCGTCCAGTGGTACGCCGCGCACGATGTTGCCGAACACCACTCCCCACAGCAGCGCGGGGATGGCGGAGCCGAACATGATGCACGCGTCGAAGCGGCGGCGCCAGGTGGCGTCCTCCCGCTTGCCCCGGTACTCGAACGCGACTCCGCGCAGGATCAGCGCCACCAGGATGAGCAGCAGCGGCAGGTAGAAGCCGGAGAACAGGGTGGCGTACCACTCGGGAAACGCGGCGAAGGTGGCCCCGCCCGCGGTGAGTACCCATACCTCGTTGCCGTCCCACACCGGCCCGATGGTGTTGATGAGTACCCGCCGCTGCTGCTCGCCGCGGCCGAGGATCGGCAGCAGCATGCCGACGCCGAAGTCGAAGCCCTCGAGCACGAAGTACCCGGTCCAGAGCACCGCGATCAGGATGAACCACAGGTCTTGCAGATGCATGACGCTCCTTCCTAGGTGCGAGGTCAGTACGCGAAGGCCAGCGGTTGGTCGCTGCTGTCGGTGACCGGGGGCGGCGGGCTGACGTCGGGCAGCCCGGCCTTGATGTAGCGCAGCATCAGCCGCACCTCGACAACCGCGAGCGCGCCGTAGAGCAGCGTGAACACGACCAGCGAGGTGATCACGTCGCCGGTGGGTACGGTCGGCGAGACGCCGGCCGCCGTCTGTAGCTGCCCGAAGACGATCCACGGTTGCCGGCCCATCTCGGTGAAGATCCAGCCGAACGAGTTGGCGGCGAGCGGCAGGAACGGCAGCAGCACCGCCGCTCGCAGCAGCCACCGCGTGCCCCACCCCTGCGCCGCTTCCGGGCCGCGGTTGGGGCGCGGGCCGGGGGTACGCCCACCGCGCAGCGCCCAGAGTGCCCACAGGGCGCCGAGCGCGGCGACCATGCCGACGCCGATCATCAGCCGGAAGCTCCAGTACGCGACCGGGATGATCGGCTTGTAGTTGCCCGGGCCGTAGGTCTGCTCGTACTGCGCCTGCAGGTCGTCGATGCCCTGCACCTGGCTGTCGAAGTGGCCGGTGGCCAGGAAGGAGAGCAGGTCGGGTACGTCCAGGGAGTACAGCGGGCGGCTGCCGTCGAGGCTGCCGATGGTGAAGATGGAGAACGGCGCCGGCTGGGCGTTGCTGTAGAGGGCCTCGGCGGCGGCCATCTTCATCGGCTGTACATCCGTCATGATCTTGCCTTGGATGTCGCCGGTGATGCCGAGCGCGGCGGCGGCGACCAGGGTGGTCCAGGCGCCGACTTTGATGGCGGAGCGGAACGCCGGCCGGTCGGCCGCGTCGGGCCGGCGGATGGTGTGCCACAGCGCCACCGCGAGGACCAGGGCGCCCGCGCCGAGGAACGCGCCGGCAACCGTGTGCGGGTAGGTGATCAGGGCGACCTTGTTCGTGAGTACGGCCGGGAAGTCGGTCAGTTCGGCGCGGCCGCGCTGGGCGTTGAGCCGGAAGCCGACCGGGTGCTGCATCCACGAGTTGGCGGCCAGGATGAAGTACGCGGAGAGGTTGGTACCGATGGCGACCAGCCAGATGCAGGCCAGGTGTACCCGCTTGGGCAGCCGTTCCCAGCCGAAGATCCACAGGCCGATGAAGGTGGACTCCAGGAAGAACGCCAGCAGTGCCTCGATGGCCAGGGGCGCGCCGAAGATGTCGCCGACGAAGCGGGAGTAGCTGGACCAGTTCATGCCGAACTGGAACTCCTGCACGATGCCGGTGACCACGCCCATTGCGATGTTGATCAGGAACAGCTTGCCGTAGAACTTGGTGAGCTTCAGCCACCGCTCGTCGCCGGTGCGTACCCACGCCGTCTGCATGCCGGCCACCAGTGCGGACAGGCCGATGGTGAGAGGTACGAAGAGGAAGTGGTACACGGTCGTGATGCCGAACTGCCACCGGGCCACGTCGAGTGCGTTCACGCCGATCACTCCCCATAAGTTGCTCAGCTACATGTGCTGAGACAACCTATACACGGGCAGCCGTCACCCGGAGCCACCGGGCTCCCTTGTAGACGAGTGGGTCACGTGCCGAGTCAGGGGGTGGGGCGGCGCTGCCGCAGGTAGCTCAGTACCGCCTCGCGGGTGGTGCGTACCCCGAGCGCGTCCCGGGCCTGGGCGATGCGCCGGTTGGCGGTACGCAGCGACAGGTACTCCGCTGCCGCGGCGGCCGCGATGGTCTCCCCGGCGGCCAGCCGGTCGAGCAGGGCACGCTGCTCCGGCAGCAGCGACGGGCTGGCGCCGCCGGCCGGCTCGCCGGCGGACGGGGTGGCCAACTCCTGCTCCGGGTCGCGTACCACCGGCCCGAGCCGGCGCAGGTCACCCAGGAGCAGCCGGCCAACCTCGCTGAATTCGTCGGCGATCGCCACCACCCCCGCGCCCCGGGCCGCCGCGTGCACCGCCAACTGCGCGGTGTCCACATCGACCACCCGGCCGTAGAGCACCAGTCGCGCGTCGCTGACATCCCAGACCGGATCGGCCAACGCGAATCCCTCCCGGGTATGCCAGCCGGCCCGGACCAGCCGGCGTAACGCCGAACTCGCCTCGCCCGTGGACGACACCACATAACGTGGTGTAGCGGTCATGCGAGCACCTCCAGAGCGAGAGCCGCCGCCTCCGTCCGGGTTCGCGCACCCAGTTTGCGCATGCCGGAACGGATGTGCGTCTCGACTGTCTCGCGTGAGATACCTAACTGTCCAGCGATGCGGCGCGTCGGCTCACCCTGCGCAACCTGCGTCAGGACTTCACGCTCACGCTCGGTCAGCTCGTCGCCGGTACGGGGTCCCCGTACGTCCCGGCGTACCGCGTGCCGGCGCAGCGCCCGGCGGGTACGCCCGAGGAGTACCACCAGCCCGGCCGACTCGGCCAACGCCTCGGCGCGCAGCAGCGGCGGTACCGCCCGGGTCGCCTCGTCCTCGTGCAGCCCGTGTGCCAGCAGGCAGCGCACCTCCTCCCGGCAGGCCAGGTCGTGCCAGGCAGCGGCGGCCGTGTCGAACTGCTCCACGCCGCCGGAGTCCCACGCGGCTAGCGTCTGCCGTACCGGAGCCGGCCCGTCGGCCGAAGTCCCGGTGCCGCCAGCCAATGTCGCGGGTGCGAGGAGTCCGGCGTCGTACGCGGCCCAGCGCTGGGTGATCCGGCGCAGCCCGACGACGAGCGGCGTACCTGTGCCGGTACCCGGCCCGCCGGCCTGTTCGGGCTGCCCGTCCAGCCAGGCTGCCTCGCGGCGTACCCAGTCCAGCAGCGCGGCGACCGACGCGGGTACCCGCCCGGCGCCGGCGAGCCGGGAGCGGGCCGAGGCGAGCAGCCCACCGTCGGCCTCGGCGAGTCCGGCGGCCGCCACCGCGTACCCCCGCGCCAGCGCCGGCAGCGTCCGGTCGGTCAGTTCGATGGCCCGGCTCACCACCTCGTCGTGGGTCTGCCCGCCCAGCGACAGGCACCACAGCCGGGCGGCCAGGAACCTGGTCTGCCACGAGTAGGCCAGGTCGGCGGCGCACGCGTCGGCAGCGGCCTGCGCGGCGGCGGCCGCCTCGACCAGCCGCCCGTCCCCGGCGAGCGTCTCCACCAGCAGCCACGCGCACCAGCGGGCGGCCAGTACATCGCCCGCCGCGCCGGCGTTCTCGGCGGCGGCGGCGAGCCCGCGCTCCCAGCCGCTCGTGCGGTGGGCGGCGTGTACCGCGGCCACCGCGGCGCGCAGTCCGGGGGCGGCGGCGACTTCGCCGGCGGGTACCGCGCTCGCCGATTTCAGTGCCGCTGCCGGGTCGGTGGCGAGCTCGGCGAGTAGCCGTAGCCGGTCCCGGGCGGCCCGGGTGGTCGGGGCGGCCGTGTCCGGGACAGTGCCCACCGCCGCGGCGGCACCGGCCGGGTCGCCCAGCTGCAGCAGCGCCTCGCCGCGCAGTACCGCCGCCTCGGCGCTGGCGAGCCGGCCGAGCGCCCGTACGCAGGTCTGCGGCCAGCCGACCGCGAGGGTGACCGTGGCCGCGCGCAGCCGTACCGCCGGCTCCGGCTCCACGCCGGGCAGTTCACAGGCGAGCGCGTACAGCTCGGCGCGCTCCCCGCCGTGGTCGCCCGGCTGGCGGCATCGACCGCGCGCCGGTACGCCGCGCCGCCCTCCCCGGCCGCCGCCAGGTGCCGCGCGGACTCCCGGGGCGGTACCAGCTCGGCCAGGTGGCGGTGGAGTGCCGCCCGCTCGGTACGGTCCAGCAGGCCGGCGGCGACTTCGGCGACGTAGGGCGAGACCGGCCGGGCCAGCGAAGCGTCGACCGCGACGAGCCCGGCCGCCACCAGCTCCGCCACTCCCATGCCGAGCAGGGCGGTGCCGGCCGGCCGACCGAGCAGTCCCAGCGCGGCCATCGCGGTGCGGGCCGGCCTGGTCAGGTCGGCCAGGGCCGTTGCCAGCGCATGGGTCAGCGCATCGGTACCGGTCACGGAATCACTGTCGCGCACGGGCTGCGGGTCGGTGCCGGACGAACTGTCCGATTCGACGCCGTCGATTTTCCCGGTGGCGTCGATTTTCCCGGCGGCGGCGCCGGCCTGCCGCTGGATGAGCGTGGCGTGCCGGGCCAGCGCCTGGATCGCCAGCGGACTACCGCCGGCCCGGCGTACCACGTCGGCGGCGACCGGGCCGGTGAGCGCCGGGGCGACCTGCCGTACCAGTGCCAGCGCCGCTGGGTCGGCCAGGGCCGGTACCGCCAGCCAGGTGGCCGTGGCTCGCAGCGCCGCCGTGTCCAGCCGGTGCGGGGTACGCAGGGTGGCCGCGACGCGGCAGTGCTCGGCGATGGCCGGCAGCGCGGCGACCGTTGCCTCGTCCGCCCACTGCAGGTCGTCCAGGAGCAGCAGGCCGCCGCGTACCCGGGCACGTACCGCCTCGGCGAGCAGCGCCAGATCGTGCGTTGGCAGCCGTACCCGCAGCGCCCGGGAGAGCGCGAAGCCCGGACTGCTGCGCAGCATGGCCAGGCCACCGCCGGTGAAGACCGGTCCGCGGAAGCCGTCGCCGACGCGGGCGAGCAGCGTGCTGCGACCGATGCCCGGTGGCCCCGCCAGCAGTACCAGACCGGGCGCGGCCAGGCGCGCCATGGCGGCGTCGAGCACTGCGTCGCCGTCGTCGGTCAACCCGACCCCTCCCCTTGCGCATCGGCCCCTGCGGCACCCCGGGTGGCACGAACATGGGATCCTGCGCCGGCAGGATATTCGTAGTGTGGAGCGCACAAGCGGAAGCACCGCATAACAAAGAGCGCAGGGCACACCCCGGAGGGACCATTATGAGCGAGTACGACCCGAGCGACGACTCGTCCTTGCACGACACGGGCGACACAGGCGCCGACGACACCAGCTACACCGACGACAGCAGCTACGGCGACGACGGTGTTGTCGCCCAGTTCAGCGACGGCAGCAGCGAAGACCTGGTCGACACCAACCACGACGGGTACGCCGACGAGGTACTGGTCGACTCCGACGGTGACGGCGATGTCGACGGCGTGTACACCCACAGCTTCGGTGGGGGTCACGAACTTGACACCTACTCGGCCGACACCAACGGCGACGGTCAGGTGGACTTCGTCGAGGCCGACCAGAACCACGACGGCCACGTCGACCTCGTCGAGGAGGACCGCAACCACGACGGCCTGGTGGACACCGTGGTCGCCGACACCAACTTCGACGGCCGCGCCGACTACGCCGCGGTGGACACCAACTTCGACGGGCACGTGGACGCCGAATACGCCGACACCAACGATGATGGCGTGTTCGACACGGTGCACTACGACGACCCGAGCACCAACCCGCTGGCCGGCCTGACCGACGACAGCGCGCCGAGCCCGTACGCGACGAGCTGAACGGATGGCTCCGGGACCACTGAGCTCGCGGGTGGCCGGCCTCTGCCAAGAGGTCGGCCCCCGCCTTGGTGGTACCACCCAGGCACAGGTCAACGACGTGCGCAGGCGGCTGTCCGAGCCGCTGCGGATCGCGATTGCCGGACGGCTCAAAGCCGGCAAGTCGACGCTGGTCAACGCGCTCATCGGCCGCCGGGTGGCACCTACCGAGGTGGGCGAGTGCACGCGCATCGTCACCCAGTTCCGGTACGGCCCGGCCGACCGGGTCGACGTCGTCCGCAAGGACGGCACCCGACTCAGCCTGCCGCTGGACGAGTCCGGCATGATCCCGCAGCGCCTCGGCGTACCCCGCGGCGAGATCTCCTACGTCGACGTGGCGCTGACCAGTAACCACCTGCGTGACCTGATGGTCGTCGACACGCCGGGACTGGCCAGCGCCAACACCTCGGTCAGTGCCGGCGCCCGCCGGTTCCTGTTCAACGAGGCGCCGATCGACGAGGACATCGACGAGGAGTCCGTCGGCGCGCTGTCCGGCGCCGAGGCCATCATCTACGTGTTCACCCAGTCGGTACGCGCCGACGACGTGGCCGCGCTGGAGGCGTTCCGGTCCATCTCGGCCCGGCTGTCCAGCAACCCGATCAACTCGCTCGGCCTGTTCAACAAGGTGGACAAGCTCGCCGGTGGCGCCGCCGACCCGTGGCCGATCGCCGGCCCGCTCGCCAGCGACCAGGCCGGCGTGATGCGGCGGGTGGTCTCCGACGTGGTACCCGTGGTGGGGCTGCTCGCCGAGACGACCGAGGCCGGCCGGCTGACGGCTGCCGACTGCGAGGCACTGCGCTCACTGGCACTGCTGCCGGTCGCCGACCGCACCGTGCTGATGGCCAGCGTCGACCTGTTCACCTCGCGCGAGTGCGGGGTACCCCGGGAGGCCCGCGAGCGGCTGCTGCGCCTGCTCGACCTGTACGGCATCGGCTACGCCATCGCCCAGGTCGGCGCGAATCCGCAGCTGGCAACGGGTGAGCTGATCCGGATGCTGCACGGCGTCTCCGGCTTCCCCCGGCTGCGCTACGCCCTGGACAACGTGTTCCGCTGGCGCAGCGACGCGATCAAGGCCGGTTGGGCGCTGTCCAGCCTGGAGAAGATCGCCAGCCACGCGCCCCGCCCGCAGGACCGGGAGGTACTGCGGGACGGCATCGAGCGGGTACTCCAACAGCCCGACGCACACCGGCTGCGCCTGCTCGAGGTGGCACAGCTGGTCAGCACGGGCGCTGTCGACCTACCCGACGTGATGGAGGGCGAGCTGACCCGGCTGGCCCTGTCCAACGACGCCAAGTTCATCCTCAACCTGCCCAGTGCCAGCGCGGACGAGTTGAACCGGGCGGCGCTGGAGGCGGCCAACCGGTGGCGGGCGTACGCCGTCGCCGGCGCGAGCCCGGCCCAGTCCCGGGTGGCCCTGGTCGCGCACCGCGGCTTCTTCCTGCTCTCCCAGCACGTGCGCGGACAGGCGTCGCTGCGATGAGTACCGCACCACCGACCACCCAGTACCCCTCGCCTCCGGAGGACCAGCCGATGTCCGCACAGCTCAACCGGATGATCGCCGCCGCCGCTGCCGCTGTGGTGGCCGCCGCTACCGCCATCGTCGTCCAGCTCGTCACGCACTCGCTGGGCGGCGCACTGATCGCGCTGCTCGGTGCGCTGGTGGCCGGGGGTACCGCGATCGCGGTACTCGGTCGCCAGGCGCCGCTGGTACCCACGGTCGCCGTGGTCGCGGCCGACCCGGGCGACCGGGCCGACCGGGACCTGCTGATCGGTACCAGCCTGTACCTGCGCGACCGGCTGGCCAGTGCGGCGCTCGCCGACCGGCTGGACCGGGACCTGGCCAGCGTCGGGGTACTGCCCGTGGCGCCGCTGGGCGAGCGGTTCGACCCGTCGGTACACGCGGCCGAGGGTGCGCTGCCCACCACCGACGCCGCGCTCGTGGGCACGATCGCGGTGGTGGACGCGCCCGGGTACGCCGATCGTGGGGTGCTGCTGCGTACCCCCTCGGTCACCGTCTACCAGCCCGCACCCGCCACGGCCGAGAAGCCCGCGTCATGACCGCCCCCCAGCCGCGACCGGCCGGCGAAGCGGCGCCCAGCAGCGCCGCCGCCCGGGACGCCGCCGCCGCGAAGCTGGTCAAGCAGGCGGTCGACGCCAACCTCGGTTTCCTGCGCAAGTCCGACCCGGACGCCGCCGCCGACCTGGACCAGCTGCGCCGTCGGGAGCTGCGCCGGCCCGGCTTCGCCATCGTCGGGGAGACAAAGCGGGGCAAGAGTTCGCTGGTCAACGCACTGATCGGGGTACCCGGCCTGTCGCCGGTCGACGCCGCGGTGGCCACCTCGTCATTCCTGGAGTTCGCGCACGGCGACGAGCCCAGCGCGCAGGCGTTCCTGCCCGGCCGGGAGGATCCGGTACCGCTGGACCCGGCCCAGCTGCGCGACTGGGGTACCGTGCTGGGCCGGCTCCCGGAGGGGGTACGCCCGCCGCGGCGTATCGAGGTACGCCACCCGGCGCCTGTGCTGAAGTACCTGAGCCTGGTGGACACCCCCGGCGTCGGCGGGCTCGACTCACTGCACGTCGAGATCGCGATGGACGCGGTCAGCCGCTGCACCGCCCTGCTGTTCGTGGTGGACGCGTCCTCGCCGTTCTCCCAGCCCGAGCTGAACTTCCTCATCGAGGCCAGCAAGCGGGTCAACTTCGTGGTGTTCGCACTCACCAAGGTGGACGCCTACCCGGGCTGGCGCACCATCCTCGCCGACAACGTCGGCCAGCTGGAGGCGCACGCCCGCCGGTTCGCCAAGGCACCCTGGTTCCCGGTCTCCGCACGCCTGGCCGAGATGGCGATCAACGTACCGGCGGCGAGCGCCGAGCTGATCAAAGAGTCCCGCATCGGCGAACTCCAGCACGCGCTGATCGACCTGGCCGGCAAGGGGCACCTGCTGATCGAGGCGAACGTACTGCGCGCGCTGCGCAGCGAGTTCGTCCGGATGGCCGAGGACCTGACCACCAAGATGGCCGCCACCGACCCGGATCCGGGCGCCGCCGACCGGGCCCGCGAGGAGCGCAGCAAGCTGGCCGCCCGCAAGCGGACCGAGTCACGGCAGTGGCAGTTGGCGCTGTCCACCGAGACCCAGCGGGCCCGGGTGGAGGCGACCGCCCGGCTGCGCACGTACATCACCGAGCTGCAGGAGAGCCTGCTCACCAAGATCGAAAAGGGTAGCGGTGCGGACCTGAAGCAGATGCCGGAGGAGGTCGACCGGGCGCTGCAGGGGCTGTCGGTACGCCTCTCCCAGGACCTGGAGTACCGGTTCCGGCAGGTCGGCGAGCGGGTACTGGCACAGATCTTCAGCCCGCAGGAGCTGCAGCACGTACTGCGCCGGCTCAACTCCCGGCTGCGGCACGCACTGGGCCCGAAGCCGCGCCGGGAGAAGGGCGGCGGCGAGAACGCCATCGTGGTGATGAGCTCGGCGAGCATGGCGGTGGCGGCCGGCCGGTACGCGGCCACCGGCGCCGGGGCACTCGGCCTGGCCGGCATCGCGGGCGCCGGGCTGGTACTGCCCGTGGTCGGCATCGGCCTGGGTCTCGCGGCCGGCGCGTTCATGGTGTGGAAGCGCAAAGGCATGAGCGACAAGGTGCAGCAGCGCACCTGGCTGCGTGAGGTACTCAACGAGGCCCGAGCGGCCCTCTCCGACGAGGTCGCCAACCGCTTCACCGACCTGCAGTACGCCCTCACCCTGGCCCTGGACGACGCGATCGAGCGCCGGCTGAAGCAACTGGACGCGCACATCGCCGACATCGACAAGGCGATGCTGGAGGACAAGCAGCTGCGCGGGAAGAAGAAGGCCGCCCTGCAGGCCAGCCGGGAAGCGCTGATGGCCCGGTTGAAGTCGGTCGACGAGGTGGTCCAGAAGATCGCGCAGATCGTCCCGACCGGCCCGGCAGACGTCCGGGCGTGACGCGATGGATCACGACGGAGACTGGCCCGGCTGGCCCGATCACGAACCGGAGCCGACCGACGACCTGAGCGGCGCCGGTGGTGACGCCGACGGGTTCGGTGGCGACTTCGGGGCGGACTTCGACGGTACCGACGGGCACGCCGACGCTCCCGACGAGTACGCCGACGCCGGTACCGCACCGGCCGACGTACCGGGCGACGGCGACGACCTGGCTCCGGAGCAGGTACCCCCGGACGAGTACGCCGCACCCGAGCCGCACGACGCCGACCCGGCCGACAGCGCCGGCGACGAGCCGGTCGCGCCGCATGACGACGGCGGGCTGCACCCCGACCACGAGGGCACCGACGAACCCGCCGGCCAGTACGACGCCGACCACGACGCAGCCGACAGCGCGGGCGACCACACCGCGGGCGACGACGGCCCGGACGACCACGGCTTCGACGACCACGGCTTCGACGACCACGGCGTAGATGCCGAGCACCCGGATGAGCAGCCGGAGCCCGAGCAGCACCCGGAGACCGACGCCCCGGATGACGTCGACAGCGACAGCTTCGGGGCCGACCTGGACAGCTCCGGCGACCAGTACGCCACCTGGCACGACGACGAGTTCCCGCCCGAACTCGACCTCGGCGCGGACGCACCCGAACCGCACGACGGGTACCCCTGGTCGGATCCGGCGACGCTGGGCAGCCCGGATCCGGCCGGATTCACCGACAGCGCGCCGGTCGACACCGAGCCGGTGGAGCCGCAGGACCTGCTCTCCTACGCCGGACTGGACGACACCGCGGACAACCCGTGGGCCGCGCTGCTCGGCTCTGACGATCCGGCCACCAGCAGCCTGGCCCGCTGGTGGGGCCCCACCGGCTGACCCAGCGCCCCCGGGCCGGTCCGCGCCACAGTCCTGGTCCGCGCCACAGTCCTGGTCCGCGCCACAGAGCCGGTCAGCGGCGCAGAACCGGTCAGAGTGCGGCGACGACGAGCAGTACGCCGAGGAGTACCGCCGCGGCCACGATCAGCACGATCAGCAGGCCGGTCTTGCTGCCGCCCGACGCCGGGGCGACGGGGCGGGGCTGCTGCACAGGTAAGGGCGCGACGATCCGCTGCGGCTGCGGCTGCGGAGCGGCGACCGGCCGGTTGACCGGAGCGGTCACCACCGGCTGCGCGATCGGCCGACCCACCTGCTGCACTGGCTGGACCGGTCGGTTGGGAATCGGTGCCGGCGCGGGCCGGCCAGGCTGCGGACCCTGCGGAACTTGCGGGCCCTGGGGAGCCTGCGGAGCGATCCGGGGTGGTAGCGGCGCGGGGCGCGGGGCGGCGACCGGCTGCGGCGGGGGGACCTGCCGGGTTACCGCCGGCTGCGGCTGCTGCGGCCAGTTCTGGGGACGCTGCGGCTGGGGCGCTGGCGGGCGGTACCCGGGGGCGGGCTGCTGCGGGCGGGGCGGCGGGGTGAACACCTGCGGTACCCCGGAATGGGTCTGCGGCGCGGCCGCTCCCGGCCCGGCCGGCGGGGCGCCGATGCACAGCGCGCCCTCGACCACGACCGTCTCCGGCTGCTCCAGGATCGTCGGTGGCAGCCCCAGCTCGGTGTGGATCATGTGGGCGGCCAGCGGGATCCGACTGGAGCCGCCGACCAGGAAGATGCCGGCCAGGTCGGCCGCGGTGATCCCGGCCTCCTTCAGGCAGCGGGCCAGGCAGACCACGGTGCGCTCGAGCTGCGGGCGGACCAGCGCCTCGAACTCCTCGCGGGTCAGGTGCCCGTCCACCTCCAGCGACGGCAGGTGTACGTCGGCCGAGGTGGTGCGGGACAGCATCTCCTTGGCGGCCTTGACGTCGTCGTAGAGCAGCCGACGCATGCGCCGCTCGTTGGCGTCGCCCGGCTGGGCCAGCGCACGCCACTGCTCGGGGTGACTCTCGCCGTAGACGCTGGCCAGGTGCTCCACGATCGCCTGGTCGAAGTCGAGGCCACCGACGTCGGGCAGCCCCTCCTCGGAGAGCACCTGGAAGCCGCCCGCGGTACGCCGGACCACGGTGGCGTCGAAGGTACCGCCACCCAGGTCGTAGATGGCCAGGCAGCGGCCGACCGGTACGGCGGTACGCAGGACGGCGGTGAAGTACGACGCGGCCGCGACCGGCTCCACGATCAGCTGTGGCTGCGGCAGTCCGGCCAGCCGCGCTGCCTCCACGAGCAGCCGGCGCCGCTGCTCGCCCCAGCGCGCCGGGTGCGTCAGCCGTACCTCCTGCGGCTGCCCGCCCAGCTGCCGGCGCGCCTCCGCGGCAACCTGGCTCAGTACGGCCGCGAACACCTGCGGTACCGGCAGCTCCTGGTCGCCCAGCAGCATGGTCACGTCATCGACGCGGCGCTTCGGGTTGGGCTCGAACCGGGTCGGATCCACCCGGGCCTGCCGCTCGGCGTCCCGGCCGACCAGGAACTTGCCGTCGGTGTTCAGGTAGACGGCGGTCGGCATCAGCGGTGCGCCGTCGAAGAGCAGCGGGCGCATCCGCCCGTCCGGCATGCGCAGCATCGCCGCCGTGTTGGAGGTGCCGAAGTCGATGCCGAGCACGCGCATGTGCGACACCCTAACGGTCAGCGACCGGCGCGTGCACATCCGCTCGGATGGAGTTCACCGACCGGATCCAGCTACCGTCACGTACCCGGTGCATACTCGCGCGGTGCGGTATGGGTTTCTGGACGGCGCTTTGCCGGGTGCGGGTACACCCCTGGGCTTCGCGCACCGGGGCGGGGCGGCTGCCGGCGACGAGAACACGGTGGCGGCGTTCGGTCGCGCGGTCGCGCTGGGTTACCGGTACCTGGAGACGGACACCCATGCCACGGCTGACGGGGTGGCGGTGGTGTTCCACGACGCCACCCTGGACCGGGTACTCGGCCGGGCCGGGAAGGTCGCCGAACTGCGCTATGCCGACCTGGCGAGCATCCGCGACGGGGGCGAGCCGGTGGTACCCCGGCTGGACGAGCTGCTCGCGGCGTGGCCGCAGGTGCGCTTCAACGTCGACGTCAAGGCGGACAGCGCGGTCGTACCGGCGGTCGAGGCGGCGCGCCGTGCCGGTACCCCGGAAAGGGTTCTGCTCGCCTCTTTCAGTGACCGGCGGCTGGTCCGGCTGCGCCGGCTGCTCGGCCCCGAGTGGGCGACCTCGCTGGGCGCGCGGGCCGTGGCCCGACTCTTCGCGGCCTCGCGGATCGGCCGGGGCGCCCGCCGCGCGGTGGCCGGCGCGGCGGCCGCGCAGGTACCGGTGCGCGCCGGCCGGCTACGCGTGGTGGATGCGAAGTTCGTCCGGTACGCGCACGCCCTCGGCATCCACGTGCACGTGTGGACCATCGACGAAGCCGGGCCGATGGAGGACTTACTCGATCTCGGTGTGGATGGCATCATGACCGATCACATCGACGTGCTCCGGGACGTGTACGCCCGCCGGGGCCTGTGGACCGCCTGACCACGCTCGCCCTACCGAGAGCCCGCCCCCGCTAGGAAGGCCGCGATGACCGCAGCAGCACCGGAGCTGTCGCAGACCGAGCCGCTCACCACCCGGCGGGAGCGGGTCGGCTGGTACATGTACGACTGGGCCAACTCGGCGTTCCCGACCACCGTCGTCACCGTCTTCCTCGGCCCCTACCTGGGCGACATCGCCGACAAGGCGGCCGACAAGAACGGCAACGTGCACCCGTTCGGGATCACGGTGGCCTCCGGCTCGCTGTTCCCGTACGCGGTGTCGCTTTCGGTACTGCTGACCGTGTTCGTACTCCCCGTGGTCGGTGCGGTCGCCGACCGCTCCGCGCACAAGAAGCAGCTGCTGGCGCTGTTCACCTACGTCGGCGCGGCGGCCACCATGGCGCTGGTCTTCCTGACCGGTACCCGCTACCTGCTCGGCGCGCTGCTGTTCCTGGTGGCCAACATCGCCTACGGCGCCACGAACGTGGTCTACAACTCGTTCCTGCCACAGATCGCCGGCCCGGACGAGCGGGACAAGGTGTCCAGCACCGGCTGGGCCATCGGCTACATCGGCGGTGGGCTGCTGCTCGCCTTCAATGTGGTGGCGGTGCTGGTCGGCGGGGACGCGCACAAGGCGGAGATCGCCCGGTTCAGCATCGTGTCGGCCGGCATCTGGTGGGCGGCGTGGACCACAGTTCCGTTGGTACGCCTGAAGAACCGTCCCCCGGTCGCCGGCGAGGCGCGCGGTCCCGTACTGACCGACGGCTTCAAGCAGCTGATCCGTACCCTCCGGCACATCAAGACGTTCCCGCTCACGCTGTTCTTCCTGATCGCCTACCTGGTCTACAACGACGGTATCCAGACGGTCATCTCGCAGGCCTCCGTCTTCGCCGACAAGCAACTCAAGCTGACCCAGTCCACCCAGGTCACCACCATCCTGATGGTGCAGTTCCTGGCGTTCTTCGGGGCGCTGCTGCTGGGCCGGATCGCCCGCCGGTTCGGTGCCTGGCGTACCGTGCTCGCCAGCCTGATCGTCTGGATCGTGGTACTCGGCTGGGCCTACCTGCTGCCGGCCGGCAAGCCGCTGCAGTTCATGCTGCTGGGCGCGCTGATCGGCATCGTGCTCGGCGGTAGCCAGGCGCTGAGCCGGTCACTGTTCAGCCAGCTCATCCCGGCCGGCTCGGAGGCCGAGTACTTCGGGCTCTACGAGATCTCCTCCGACGGGACCAGTTGGCTCGGGCCGTTGTTGTTCGGGCTGTCGTACCAGGCGACGCACTCGTACCGGGTGGCGATCATCTCGCTGCTGGTGTTCTTCGTGGTCGGCTTCGTACTCCTGCTCGCGGTACCCATGCGCCGAGCCATCGTGGCGGCCGGCAACGTACCCCCGAAAATCGTCTAGCCCTGTTCCGCACCGGCCAGATTGGGTGCGATGTCGGCGATGCGCTGGCGTAGCGGGCGCCGGGTAAGTGCCGCGTACGCCTCGTCGAGGAGTTGGCTGAGCGGGTAGGCCAGCTCCTCCTCCAGCGCCACGGCGGCGGCTGTGGTGGCGGCCCACTCGGCGTCCAGCGCGGCCTCGATCGCGCGTGCCTTCGCGGTCGGGTGCACGATGCGCTGCCGGGCGTCGGTACCCGGAGCGAGGGTGACCAGGCCGTCCCGGACCATCTGCGCGACCGTCTGACTGGCGGCGGAGTGGGTCACGCCGGTCGCCCGGGCCAGGTCGCGGATCGGGCACGGGCCGCCGGCCAGGAGGGTACGCAGCACCGGGGTGAAGCGCGGCCGGAAGCCGGCCAGCCCCAGGTCGGCGTAGACCTCGGCCACGCCGCCGTCGACCAGCTCCAGCAGTCGCTGCAGCTTGGTACCCAGCAGCCCGGGGTTCGGCGCGGGCATCGTCACCGAGCTAATATAACAGCGCTGTTGTATCTCACCGTTGTCGCCGCCCGATTGGAGTACCCCCATGCCCTACCCCGAGATCGAGCCCTACGACCACGGGATGCTCGACACCGGCGACGGCAACCTCGTCTACTGGGAGGTCTGCGGCAACCCCGACGGCAAGCCGGCCCTCGTCGTGCACGGTGGCCCCGGCTCCGGCTGCTTCCCCGGCATGCGCCGCGCCTTCGACCCGGAGCGCTACCGGGTCGTACTGTTCGACCAGCGCGGCTGTGGTCGCAGTACGCCACACGCGAGCGATCCGGCCGCCGACATGGCGCTGAACACGACCGAGCACCTGCTGCGCGACATGGAGCAGCTGCGCGAACTGCTCGGCATCCAGAAGTGGCTGCTGTACGGCGGATCCTGGGGCTCGACGCTGATCCTCGCGTACACCGAGCGGTACCCGGAACGGGTCAGCGAGATCGTCATCCCCAGTGTCACCACCACCCGGCGCACCGAGATCGACTGGCTCTACCGGGGCGTCGGCCGGTTCTTCCCGGAGGCGTGGGACCGGTTCCGGGACGGGCTGCCGGCCGGCGAGCGCGACGGGGACCTGGTCGCCGGGTACGCCCGGCTGATGGAGCACCCGGACGCGGGCGTACGGGAGCGGGCCGCCGTGGACTGGTGCGCGTGGGAGGACGCGGTGATCTCGTTGGAGTCCAACGGGAATCCCGGCCAGTACAGCGCCCGGCCGTCCGACGCGCTGCTGGCGTTCGTACGCATCTGCTCGCACTACTTCGCCAACGGCGCCTGGCTGGAGGAGGGCATCCTGCTGCGGGACGCGGGGAAGCTGGCCGGCATTCCGGGAGTACTCATCCACGGCCGGCACGACCTGGGCAGCCCACTGGGTACCGCCTGGGAGCTGGCGAAGGCGTGGCCCGATGCCCGACTGATCGTCGTGGCCGACTCGGGGCACACCGGCAGTACCACGATGCGTACCGAGATCGACGCCGCCCTGGACCACTTCGCCACCACCTGACGGGCCGCCGCCTCGAAAGTGCCGGCCGGTAAGCTCCCTGGCCGTGAGTGACGACGCGGCCACGACATACCGGGAACCGGACAACAGCGACAGCGACAACCTGGACTGCCGGGTGGCGGGCGACGGGCGGCTGCGCGAGGGCGCCGCGCTGAAGTTCTTCTGGGGGCCGATGGACTGCGGCAAGTCCACGCTCGCCCTGCAGATGAATTACAACCACGCCCGGCAGGGTCGTCGTGGGCTGGTACTGACCCGCAACGACCGGGCCGGACGCGGGCAGATCACCACCCGGATCGGGCTGGAGCGGGACGCCATCGAGGTGTCCGCCGCCACCGACCTGGTCGAACTGGTCCGGGCCCAGTGGGCGCGCGGGTCGGCGGTGGACTACCTGATCTGTGACGAGGCGCAGTTCTACACGATCGAGCAGGTGGAGCAGCTCGCCGACCTGGTAGACAAGTGCGACGTCGACGTGTACGCCTTCGGCCTGGCCACAGACTTCCGCTCCGACCTGTTCCCGGCCACCAGGCGGCTGATCGAGCTGGCCGACGAGGTGTCCCGGCTGCAGGTCGAGGTGCTCTGCTGGTGTGGCCGGATCGGCCGGCTCAACGCCCGGGTGGTCGGCGGAGCCGTCGCGCGCGAAGGGGCACAGATCGTCATCGGCGACACCGATCTGGATGACGCTGACGTGCGGTACCAGGTGCTGTGTCGCCGCCACTACCGCGCGGGTGACCTCGGCCCGGCCGCCTGAGGCGCGCCGCCGATGCCTTCAGGCGTCGGCGGCTACCGCGCCGGCGACCAGGTAGGACGGGTCGCGGTCCAGGCTCTGCCGGGCCCGGTCGTAGCGCTGGGTGGTGCGCGGGTCGGCGTGGCCGAGGGCGTACTGCCGCTCTTCCAGGGACGCGCCG
Organism: uncultured Actinomycetota bacterium; assembly: GCA_963850915.1. GTDB lineage: Bacteria > Actinomycetota > Actinomycetes > Mycobacteriales > Micromonosporaceae > CAVTWH01. Next base: position 1,197,145 of record CAWKND010000005.1, on the reverse strand, counting down.
CGCTCCCGGGCAACCGTCGCCCAGGCGTGCCGGAAACTGTGCGGGGTGATCTTCTCCGCCGCCGGCAGCCCGGCCGCCTGGGCAGCTCTGCGAACGAACCGGAACACGGTGTACCGGTCCAGCCGCCGCCCGTCCGGCAGTACGAACAGCGGACCGCTGGATCGCCCGTCCACCAACGCGTCCAGCGCTCCCGCCAGGGTCGGCGGGACGGCCCGGGTACGCGTCTTGCCGCCCTTCATCCGCAGCCGGATCGTCCGGTGTCCACTGTCGTGCCCCAGGTCCGTCACGTCGGCCGCGCACGCCTCGGAGACGCGTGCCCCGATCTCCACCAGGAACCCGGCGAGCGCCGGCGCGCACAGCGGCCCGAGAGTGGTGTCCGCCCGAGCTGCCCGCAGGACCGCGGCCGCCTGCCCGGCCGTCATGCCGACCGTGGTGGTGTGGTCGCGATCCAGCCGCGGCCGGCGTACCCGCAGCAGCGGGTTGTGCTCGGCGGCACCCGCGTCGACCAGGTAGCCGTACCAGGAGGAGAGGGCGGCGAGCCGGCGGGCCACCGAGGCGGGCGCGAGTGGCCGGCCGGTACGCCGGTTGGGGGTGTTGGCGAGCATCGCGGCGTACGCGTCCAGCTGGGCGCGGCGTACGGACAGCACGTCGAGTTCGTTGGCGCCGCACCAGCCGGCGAAGTCCTGCACGTCACGCTGGTACGCCGCCCGGGTGTGCGCCGAGTCGCGGAAGCTCCACAGCCACGCGGCGGTGTGCGTGGCGATGCTGTTGTCCCGTGCGACGAGCTCGGTCACCCGCTCAGCCTACGGGCGTTCGCCCTCCTGATCATCCCCCGTCGAGGCGAGCAGCCCAGCGACTCCCGCGTGTCCGAAGTGCTCCGCCCAGCCGAGCGCGGTCGAAGCGAAGCGTTGATCGGTCAGGCTGCGATCCGCGCCGGCCGCGAGCAGCGCCGCGACCAGCGTTTCGTCGCCGTTGCCGGCGGCCTGGTGCAGTGCGGTCTCCCACTCCTGCTCGATCGGCGCGTCGCCGCGCCCGCGCGCGTCCACCGGCCAGCCCAGCTCGAGCAGCAGCCGTACCGCCGCGCCGCGCCGCTCGCCGGCCGCCCACACGGGCAGCCCCGGCCGCCGCGCGCGGGCCCGCTCCCGCACGGCCTCGGGGAATGCCGCCGCGGCGGTGGCATCCCCGGCGAAGACCGCGGCGACCAGCGCATCGGGCGGATCGAGAACAGCCGGGGGTACCCCTGCGGTGCGCAGCGCGTCGGTGATCTCCCGGTGGCCGTAGAGGGCGGCGAGCTGGGCTGGGGTGGCACCGTCCCGGACCGGGGAGGTCAGGTCGGCGCCGCCGTCGGCGAGCAGCTGTACGCGGGCACGCTGGTCGTGGGTGACCGCCCACCACAGCAGGTTGGCGATCATCTGGGCCGGCGTTTCGAGTACCTCGCCGAGCCGGCGGTGCCACGGGCCACCGGTACCGCGCCCGAGTCCGTGGCGTAGCAACAGTTCCAGGTGGCTGTCGTCGGTACTGAACTGGCGGTTGTAGAGCACCTGGCCGTCGTTGGGGTCGGCGCCCGCTGCCAGCAGCAGTTCGGCGAGGGCAGTGGCGTACGGGTGTGCCGGCTGCCCGTCCGGCCCAGCCTCGCCCTCCCCGAAGACGCCGGCCAGTACCGTGAACGGGGTCGGCAATCCGTGCCACAGGAACCCGGCGTTGGGGTCCGCGCCGTGCGCCAGCAGTACCCGCGCGGTGTCCAGTGTGGCCCGCTCGGTGAGGTCGGGGTCGTACCGGGCGTAGGCCAGGTAGAGCAGCGGGGTCCAGCCGAACGGGCCACCCGGCGCGTCCACGCTCGCCGGATCGGCGTCCAGCAGTGCGGTCACCGCTGCGGCGTCGGCTGTCGCTGCGGCCACATGCAAGTGCTCGCGGCCCAGGTCGGGGTGGCGGGCCAGCAGCGCACGTGCCTGGGCGCGCCGCTGTGTCGAGTCGGCGCCGTAGGTGAGGCAGGCCAGCCGGAGGAACTCGGTGGCCGGGTCGGGCGACTCGGGAACCGTGTCGGGCGTACGGCTGTGCTGACGTACCAGCTCGCAGTAGTGCTTCAGCCGGGCCCAGCTGGCGAACCCGTACCCGCGGGCCAGCACGAGCTGGGCGCGGTGCAAGGGGAAGTCGGCTGGGGGTACCCGCGGAATCGGGTCATGTTTGGCGACCAGCGTCAGCGCCTCGGGGCGGCCGGCGCGGACGGCGTCGCGCAGCTCCTTCGCCTGGCGGCGCAGCTGGTCGAGGTCGGGATCGTCGGGTAGCCGGACACCCGGCATGGCAACCTCCACATCCGTTGCCCGTGGTCCGCGACACCGGGCTGGACAGGAGGCGACAATCGAACCGCGCTCACTGACACAGGTGGGCTCAGCCCTGCCCGCGGACCGGTGGCGCCCTGCCGCGCCACCCCAGACTCTACCGCTCGCTGCCGGCTGGCCGCCTTAGCGATGGCCGGGCCTGGCAGACCAGGGGACACGGCAGGCTCAGGCGTGGTGGCCGGACACCACCAGCCAGATCGCGCCGGCTCAGGCGTGGTGGCCGGCGGTCACCGGGCCGAGCGTCAGCTCCGGGCGGCTGTCGAGGATCTCCCCTATCCGGGCGACCCGGTCGTCCAGCTCGCGCCGCTGCACTGCGGTCAGGTCGCCGAACGGCTCCACCGTGACCGCCAGGCGCCGACCGGATTTGCGCTGGTGCCACACGCCCGCGACCGTGCCACCGAGGAGCAGGACGGGCAGCGTACCGGCCTGACCGCCGCCGAGTGCCCGCTGCTTCGCGAGGCCCGGGAAGAGCAGGTCGCGCGGGTGGCAGCCGATCGCGTACGCGTCGAAATGCGGCAACAACCGGAGCCCGCTGTCCGCTTGCGGCGGGAAGTCGGTGTCCCCGGCCAGTACGAGCGACTCGACGCCGTCAAGCAGCACCGGCTCGGTGTCGAGTGCGCTGAACACCTTGGCCGCGAAGGTCTTCGGTACCGCCAGCCACTGGGCGTACTGGGCCGCCGTCGCCGGCCCGTACGCCCACAGGAAGTCCCGAGTCAGCGCCAGCAGCGCCAGCCGGCCCGGTTCAGGGCGGAAGTCGGGCAGCCAGCGGCGCGGACTGGTGTAGGTGACGTTGCGTCCCCGGTTGGGGCCGAAGCACAGCAAACCCTGCCGGGCAGCCAGGCCGAGCGCCTGTCGCCAGCGTGGCCACAGGCTGTTGAACGCCGGCATCACCAGATCCCCGGCCCAGCTCCCCGCCCGCTCGACCACCGCCTCGGACAGCTCGTCGACGGTCAGCTCAGCCTCCGCGAGCGCCGTGTCGACAGCCTCGAGTACCGTCTGCGTCTGCGTCGGGGTGAGGGCGATGGCGGGCGGGAACGGGTTGTGCCCGGGCAGCGCGTCGAGCGCCCCGATCCAGCGCGGCAAAGCGTTGGCCGGCAACAGGTGTACGGTCCCCCGCGGCCCAAACGTCTTGACCAGTACGCGATCCCGCCACAGCGCGTCCCGGATGTCCGTGGCGTTGGCGTGGCTACGGATACCCAGGGACACCTCAGCCGCCGACATCACCTGGGCGTGTACGCCACACATGGCAGCCGCTACCGCCGCGAGGTCGGTACCCGGCACGCTGAGCCGCTGCCGCTCCAGCCGCCGCGCACACACGCCTGACCACGAAACGGTTACCACTCGGCCACCGTAGCGGTCAGCCGAGGATGCGCAGTTCGTCGCCCCAGGCGTCGACGATGTCGCCGTACCCGCGCTCGCGGGCCAGCGCCACCAGTTCGGTGAAGTAGGCGGCCGGCTCGAGCCCCAGCCGGTCCACGAGCGCGTTGGCGGTCCACGGCGCGCCGAGCGGGTACGTCTCCAACTCCCAGCGCAGGTACTTGTTGTACGGCCGCAGCCGGCCGTGCAGGGCGAACAGCGTGGACAGGAACCAGCCGACCGACTCCCACTCGTCCAGTCGGGCCAGGTCGGCGTGCCCGTCCCGCCGGCTCTTCGCCGCCCGGTAGACGAAGTTGAGGTAGGTGTCCAGACTGTCGTGACGGATCCAGTCGTCCACCTCGGCGGCGGTCGGGATCGCCTGTGCCGCAACGAGCTCCGCGACCCCACCGGCCAGCCGGTCGAGCAGTACCTGGCCGCCGCGGAACGAGTACCGCAGCCACAGCTGCGACGTGTCGGCCAGCTCGGCACGGGTCATCACGATCTCGTCCAGCTCCTTGCTCCGCGTGGTGACACTCCACGCCGGAGTCCGCTCCGAAACGATCACGAACACGTCGTGGTCGGACCAGGGGCCGGCCAGCCCGCGCGCCTGCGAGCCGGTGAGTACCAGCCCGAGCACCGCTGGATCGGCGGTGGCGCGGGCGACCAGGTCGTCGTAGGCGGTCACCGGCGGGCGATCCGGTAGGTGTAGTAGTCGGCGACCCGGTCCTCGCGAACCCAGTGCCGGTGCGCCACCACTTCGGCGCGCAGCCCGGCTTCGTCGATGAGCCGGTGCAGGTAGGCGAGGTCGCCGGAGGTACCGAAGAAGATCAGTAACCGGCCGCCGGCCGCGAGGTGCCCGTCGACCTCGTGGAAGAACCGGGTCAGCGCCTGATATCCGGGGTCGGCGGTGGCCATCTCCAGGTAGTCGCGCGGGGTGAACCAGCGGAACGGCGGATCCCAGATGATCAGGTCGAACTCGCCGTCCACGGCGCTGAACACGTCACTGACCCGCACGTCGACCCGGTCGGCGACCCCGTTGCGGGCCGCGTTGGCGCGCGCCGCGTCGACCGCCGCCGGGTTGATGTCAACGGCGACAACCCGTTCCGCGGTACCGGCGGCCAGCACCGCGTGCAATCCGCAGCCGGTACCCATGTCCAGTACCCGATCGCCTGCCCGTACCTCGGCGAGTACCGCGTCACCGATCAGGTCCGACTGCCCGGTCACCGGATGTACCTGTTGCGGCACAACGAACGTACGCCCCCGGAACTCATGCGTCTGTGGCCCGTCAGCCGCCTCGGCGAGGGTCAGCTGGTACGCCCGCTCGTGCCATTGCCGGATCCGCTCGACCTCGCCCTCGGGCAGCCCGGACACGTACCCGCTCGTCGCCATGCGCCCACGCTATCCGCCCCGGCAAGGGAAAATCAGCCGGCCGGCGCCGCATCCGCCCGGGTGAACGCGGAGTACAGCTCGATTCCGCTGTCGCGCAAGGCTTCCCGACCGCCCTCCTGCCGGTCGATGACGCAGAGGGCGGCATCCACCCGGGCACCGAGCGCCCGCAGATCGTTGGTGGACAACAGCACCTGACCACCGGAGGTCACCACATCCTCCACCACGAGTACCCGCCGCCCGGTGACGTCAGCGCCTTCAGCCAGCCGCCGGGTGCCGTACTCCTTGGCGCGCTTGCGAACGAAGGCGCATGGCAGCCCGGTGTGCCGGCCGAGTGCGGCGACGATGGCGATGCCGCCCAACTCCAGCCCCGCGAGTACCTCGGTGCCGGCCGGTACCAGCGCGGCCATCCGCAGCGCCACCTCGTCCAGCAGCAGCGGATCAGCCTCCAACTGGTACTTGTCGAAGTACCCCGTCGATGTACGGCCGGAGCGGAGCAGGAACTCGCCGGTCAACTGACAGGTGGCGAAGACGCGCTGGGCGAGGGTATCCACGAGTGTTCAGCTTGCCAGCCCGTCCGGGCCGCGCGAACGCCGGGACGGGACGCGGCAAACGGGTCGAGGCCGGCTCGCGACTCCGGCTACCGTGCCGGCATGCCCGACTACGAGGAGTTGGTGGCCGAGGCGGCCGCCGTGCCGCTAGCCGGTTGGGGCTTCGGCTGGCTGGCCGGGCGGGCCACGGGCTCGGCTTCCTGCTGGTGGCCGCGAAGGACCAGTCAACTGACTGATCCGGTACCGCTCGCTATCGGCCCCCGGGCGCGCGAAGATCAAGGGGTACTCGCCAACGAAGGGTGTAACCCATGACGACATCGCCAGCACCGGCCGGCCCCGGGGACGCAGTCCCGCCACCCCCGGGTACCCAGGGGGCCGGGCCAGCAGGTGGCGGACCGGGCGGCGCGGGAGCGCTGCCACCCGGGCCGGGCGGGCCGATCGCACCACCGTCCGTCGCCGCCGGTACCGCACAGCCGGGGGGTACCCGACCGACCGTCACAGTCGGTACCTACGGCGACTACGCCTCCGCCCAGCAGGCCGTGGATTACTTGTCCGACAACAAGTTCCCCGTGGAGCACACCGCCATCGTGGGTACCGACCTGCGGCTGGTGGAGAACGTCATCGGCCGGCTGACGACCGGCCGGGCGGCGCTGGCCGGTGCCGGCAGCGGCGCCTGGTTCGGCCTGTTCCTCGGCCTGCTGCTGGGCATCTTCACCAACGCCAACTGGTTCGGCGTGGTCATCGCCGCCATGCTGATCGGCGCGGCCTGGGGTGCCGGCTTCGCAGCCGTCGCGCACGCGGTCACCGGCGGCCGGCGCGACTTCACCTCGCGCAGTTCGCTGCAGGCCAGCCAGTACGCGGTGACCGTGGACGCGGAGTACGCCGACCAGGCCCGGCACATGCTCGTGCAGCTCAACTGGCGGGCCAGCGGCGCCCAGTAGAAGCGCCGGCGGCCGGCTGATAGCTGGCCACGACGGTGACCGCGTCCGGCGCCACCCTGACCTCGCTGGCCAGCAGGTCGGGGTGGGTCAGCCAGTACAGCCGGGCGCGGTCCGGTACCCCCTCGTGCAGCGGCGGCCACCCGGTCGACGGGCTGAAGTCGTCCAGCACGAGCAGGCCACCCGGGCGTAGCCAGTCCCGGGGCTCCAGCGGCGGCTCGGCGCCCTTGCCCTGCCCGCCGCCGTCGAGTACCAGCAGGTCGAACGGGGCGTACCCGGCCAGGTCACGCCAGTCGCCGTGGCACACCCGTACCCCCTGCTGGTCGGCGAACAGCTCACCGGCCGCAGCCGCTCGACCGGCCTCGCGCTCGACGCTGATCAGGCGTGCCCCCGGATCAGCCGCACTGGCCAGCCAGGCCAACCCCACCCCGCAGCCGGTACCGGTCTCACCGATCACCCCCGGCCCCACGCCACGGGCCAGCAGCCGCAGCAGCTCCCCCTGCTGGGGCCGGCAGGACGTGTCGAAGCCCTGCCGCAGCGCCAACCGCAGCGCAGCCCCGACCAGTACCGGCAGGCCCGGCCAGTCCACGTGCTCCGCAGTCCCAGTCACGCTCATGGATGGCAAGTATGCCGCTGGTTTCCGGGCAAAGCAGACGGGGAATGGGAGACTTGCCAGGTACGACCAGAGCACGATGAAGGGGTGTAGCCGTGGACCACGTGGCCCAACAGGCTGCCGAGCGTGCCGCCAATGACCTCGACGACATCCTCACGATGGGCGCCGAGGAGGAGTTTCTGCTGGTCGATCCGGCGACCGGCCAGGTGGTACCGGCCGTCGACGAGGTGATGGCGCACATCCCGGCGCACTACGGCGAACTCGTCCAGTACGAGTTCCTGGCCACCCAGATCGAGATCGCCAGCCCGCCGACGAGTGACCTGGCCACGCTGCGCCGCTCGCTGGTCGAACTGCGTACCGTGGTCGCCGACGCGGCCGAGCGGGCCGGGGTACGCCTGGTGGCGATCGGGAACGGTGCGCTGCGCCTGGACAAGCCGCCGCCGGTGGTGGACAACCCGCGCTACCACCGGATGATGCGCGACTACGGCGCCCTGTGGCCGACTCCCGGGCTGTGCGGCTGCCACATCCACGTCGGCGTACCCGACCGGGAGCTGGGCGTACAGGTACTCAACCAGCTACGCGCGTGGCTGCCGGTACTGCAGGCGGTCACCGGGAACTCGCCCTACTTCGACGGGCTGGACACCGGGTACGCCAGTTGGCGATCGGTACTGTGGGCGCGCTGGCCGACCGTCGGCGCACCACCGCACCTGGAGTCGGCGGCGCACTACGACGCGGTCGTCGGCGAGCTGGTCGGGACCGGCGCGATGCTGGACGACGGGATGCTCTACTGGTACGCCCGGCTGTCCGCGCACGTACCCACGGTCGAGGTACGCATCGGCGACGTCTGCCCGACCGTTGACGACACGATCCTGGTGGCCGCGCTGGTACGCGCCCTGGTCAGCACAGTGGTCGACGCGGTCGCCGCGGGCCGGCCACCCCGGGCGGTCCACGACTGGCTGGTCGACGCCGCGCACTGGCGGGCCGGGCGGGACGGCCTCGAAGGTGCCGCTGTCGACGTGAGCACCGGGCATCCCCGCCCGGCGTGGGAGATGCTGCACGCGCTGATCGAGCACGTCACCCCGGCCCTTGAGCAGCACGGCGACACCGAATATGTCCGGCAGCTCACCGACCTGCTCGGCGCTCGGGGCAGCGGCGCCGCCCGGCAGCGCCGGCACTACGCGGAGAGCGGCGACGTGGGCGCGGTGGTACTCGCAATGGCCGACGCCACCCGCCCCGAGCCCGCCGGCTGACCGCCCCGTGGCGGCGCCGGTGGCAAGATCGGCGTGAGATCGGCAAAAGTGCAGCCGGACTTCACTTCCGCCGATCTCGTCCCGATCTTGCTCCCAGCGGACAAGCGCGAGCCGGACACCAGCTCAGCGGTTGTCTTTGCGGGCCTGGCGGCGGGCGCCTGTCGCGCGGGTCGATGCCTGGCGTCGGCGCAGCGCCGGCGTGTCCGGCCGGCTCGTCGCCCGCTGCGCGGTGGCCGGTCGGGTCGCTGCCCGGGTGGCGCGTGGCGGTGCGGTGTTGCGCTCCTCGCGGGCGGCGGCGATCCGCTCGGTACGCAGCTGCGTGGCGCTGTGCCGGGCCGCCGCCGCGAGCGCCCGGCTCACCCGCGCCAGCGCGTCCTCGAAGACCTCGGCCTTCTGCGCGTTCCGGGTGTTCTTCGGGCGTGCCTTGCCCCGGCCGCCGGACTCGGCCACCCGGGCGCCCGCCTCCCGCCGGTAGAGCTTCACGTACTTGTCGCGGGCCCGCCGGATCCTGGTGTGCAGTGCCGCCAGGCCGTCCTCGTCCAGTTCGGCCAGGCGCGCCGGCTCGGTCTCGCGTACCAGCATCAACTCCGACTCGGCCAGCGAGTTCAGTAGCGCGTTCATCAGCTCGTTCCCCCGTCTCTCCACCCGACCGTAGCCACGTGGCCAACGACGCGGGCCGGAACGGCGCACTTGACTCTCACACCGTGTGAGGCCGCAGGCTGGAGGGCGTGTTCAGCATCGGAGAGTTCGCCGCGGTCGGTCACGTGTCGGTACGCATGCTGCGTCACTACGACGCGATCGGCCTGCTCACGCCCGCACACACCGACCCGTCCACCGGGTACCGCCGCTACCACGCCGACCAGCTGCGCCGGCTCAACCGGGTGATCGCCCTGAAGGATCTGGGCCTCACCCTGGAGCAGATCGGCCAGATCCTGGACGACAAGGTCAGCGTCGAGGAGCTGCACGGGATGCTCCGGCTGCGTCGGGCACAACTGGAGGAGCAGCTGGCCGCCGACGCGTCCCGACTCACCGGGGTGGAGGCGCGGCTGCGCATGATCGAGAAGGAGGGGCAGATGAACACGGAAGACGTGGTACTCAAAGAGGTCGCCGCGGCCCGGGTGGCCGAGTTGTCAGCGCTGGCCGCGAGCTACGAGGGGCAGGACATCGGGCCGGTCATCGGGCCGCTGTACCCGGAGCTGATGTGCCGGCTGGAGACAGCGAAGGTGACCCCGTCCGGGGCACCGATCGCGTACTACGTGGCGCAGCCGGAAGCCGGTACCGACGGGCAGGCGGTGATGGTGCACGCGGCCGTCGAAGTGGCCCGGGACACCGGCACCGGGTACGACTTCCAGGTACTCGACCTGCCCGGCATCGGGTCGGCCGCGACCATCGTGCACCGTGGTCCGATGGACGAGGCGATGCGCAGCATGCAGGTACTGGCCCGGTGGATCGACGACAACGGGTACCGCCCGGTCGGGTACGCCCGCGAGGTGTGCCTGGAGTTCGATCGCGAGAACCCGGCCAACTGGGTACACGAGTTCCAGCTCGAAGTGGTCCGCGGCTGAGCTTGCGACTGCCGGCCGGCTAGGCTCGGCGGGTGACCCAGATTGACGCGGAGTTCACCATCACCTCCTTCGACGAGCACGCCGACCGCACGCTCGCCGGTGATCCGGAGATCGGCCAGGTGACGCTCGGCAAGACGTTCACCGGCGGGCTGGACGGAACGAGTGTCACCACGATGATCGCCACCCGCACCCCGGACGGCGCCGGCTACGTGGCGATGGAGCGCTTCACGGGAAGCATCGACGGTCGCGCCGGATCGGTGGTCTTCCAACACGGGGGTACCGAGCAGCACGGCGTCACCGGCCAGTTCGGTGACGTGGTACCGGGTACCGGCCGGGGTGAACTGGCCGGCCTGGCCGGCACGCTGACGTACACGCATGACGATTCGGGCGCCCGGATCGCCCTGCAGCTGACCTTCCCGGACGAGTCCTAGCTCGGGCAGCCCGCCGAAGCCCCGGTCGGGCGCTCAGTCGAACAGCTCGCCGAGGAAGCTCTTCTTCTTCCGCTGCGGGTACGGCTGGTAGCCGTGCTCGTACCCGCGTGGTGCGGCCGGCGCCGGGGCGGTCGGAGTCGCAGCCGGTCGGTCGTAGAAAGTGGACTCGGCGTCGACCAGGTGCTCCAGCTCACCACGGTCCAGGAACACGCCGCGGCACTCGGCGCACTGGTCCACATGTACCCCGCTGCGCTCGTACATGCGCATCGATCCGTGGCACTTCGGGCAGGTCAGGCTCGTGCTCGGCTGGCTCATCGGGCACCGTCCCCTCGATAGCGGCGACGGCGGGTTGCCGGGCACGGCACCCGCCGTCGTCCAACAGACGCTACCTACCGTTCCTGACCGAATGCTGGGTACACGCCGGATTTGTCCTGCGAGTTCCGCGCCGCCCCGACGCGGCTGAGCCGCAGCTTCGCTACCTTGAGCCGATGATTATCGGGCTGCACATCCTCGCCTTCAGCACCGATCCGGCCGCCGACCGCGCTTTCCTGCGCGACGTCCTGGGCTGGCCGTACGTCGAGGACGCCGACTCCGAGCCAGGCTGGCTGATCTTCAAGACGCCGGTCACGGAGCTGGGCGTACACCCCGCCGAGGCACCCGCCGGTGCCGACCTGTTCCTCATGTGCGACGACATCGGGGCCACCGTCCGCGAACTGGCCGCCAAGGGGGTCGACACGACGCCGGTACAGGAGCGCGGCTTCGGGTTGGTCACCAACCTCACCCTGCCCAGCGGCGCGACCCTCGGCATGTACCAGCCCAAGCACCCGCTCGCCGTGACACTCTGAGCCGCCGGCCCGGGCTCAGCTGGGTACCCAGTTGAACTCGTCCGGGTTGGGGCCGGTGCGCTGGTCCCGGTTGAGGGCGCTGATCTGGGCGATCTCCTCGTCGGTGAGCGTGAAGTCGAAGATGGCGTAGTTCTCGGCGATCCGGCTCGGCGTCACCGACTTGGGGAAGACGATGTCGCCCCGCTGGATGTGCCAGCGCAGCGTCACCTGGGCCGGGGTACGGCCGTGCCGGTCGGCGATCTGCACGATGGTCGGGTCGGTCAGCACCGCGCCCTGGGCGATCGGTGACCACGCCTCGGTCGCGATCCCGTGCGCCGAGTCGAACGCGCGTACCTCCTCCTGCGTGAGGTACGGGTGGATCTCCACCTGGTTGACCGCCGGTACCACCTCGGTCTCCTCGAGCAGCCGCTGCAGGTGGTGTGGCTGGAAGTTGGAGACGCCGATCGCCCGGCACCGACCGGAGCGGGAGATCTCCTCCATTGCCCGCCAGGTCTGTACGAAGTCGCCGACCTTCGGCAGCGGCCAGTGGATGAGGAACAGGTCGACGTAGTCGAAGCCGAGCGCGGCCAGGGTGCCGTCGAAGGCGCCGAGCGCGGCGTCGTAGTCGTGGAAGTTGTTGTTGAGCTTGCTGGTGACGAAGACCTCGGAGCGGTCCAGTCCGCTGTCGCGTACCGCCTCGCCGACCTGCTTCTCGTTGCCGTACATCTGCGCGGTGTCCAGGTGCCGGTACCCGAGCTCCAGCGCGCTGAGCGTCGCCGCCCGGGTCTGCGCCGGCCTGATCTGGTACACGCCGAAGCCGAACTGGGGGATGTCGACGCCGTTGTTGAGTCGGATGTTGGGTACCGCGGTCATGATGGACGCCCCTCCCGGCCGGCGGTCCGGCCGCCCTCCCGACCCTAGTCACCGATGCCGGACGACGCCGGGGAACCGCCGGGCGCACCTAGGCTTGGCCGGTGAGTTTTCCGGGCAGCGCTGGTCAACACGGTGGAGGTGCAGCCATGAGTCAAGACACGCTCGAGCGGCAGCCGGTCGAGGTGACCAACCTGGACCGCTACGGCGGGGCGGTACTGCCCTGGAGCCGGGCGCGGGACCTGCTGGCCAACGGGCCGAAGGGGCCGATGGTCGGGTACTTCCTGGGTACCGTGCGCCCGGATGGTCGCCCGCACGCGGCCGGGATCGGTGCTGTCTGGTACGCCGGGGACCTGTACTTCACCAGCAGCCCCGGTACCCAGAAGTACCGCAACCTGATCGCCCAGCCGGCCTGCACCATCGCCGTCAAGCTGGCGGGTCTGGACCTGACCATCGAAGGTACCGCCGTCCGGGTCACCGACGCGGCAACGCTCGAACCGGTCGCCGCCGTGTACCGCGAGATCGGCTGGCCGGCCGAGGTCGAGGGGGATGCGTTCACGGCACCGTTCAGCGCGCCGAGCGCCGGGCCGCCGCCCTGGCACGTATTCCGGTTCACCATCCGCCAGGCCGTTGCCCTCAGCACTGTGGAGCCGCACGGCGCGACCCGCTGGCGCTTCGCGCCGTAGGTCCACGGAGTCGCCGAGCGGGTCTGACAGCGGCCCCGCCGAGCGCAAGAATCGAGGGATGCAGCCCGTCAACGTGACCACCGCACTGGCCTCCTTCGACGACATCTACAGCCCTCGCATCGTGGCCCGGATGAACGACTACGACGTCCGGATCGCGCACGCGCTGGGCGAGCACGTGTGGCACGTACATGACGACACCGACGAGTTCTTCCTGGTACTCGACGGCCAGTTCGACATCGCGCTGCGGGACGCGGCGGGCGGCGAGCGCACGGTGGTGCTGCAGAAAGGCGACACCTACGTGGTACCGAAGGGGACCGAGCACAAGCCGTCGTCGCCGGGCGGTTCGATCCTGATGTTCGAACCGTCGGGTACCGCGACCACCGGTGACCACTTCGACGGCGAGGTACCCGACAACGTCGACAGCACCACCGGCCACGAGCTGACCTGAGCCGCTACCCCTTCTGCCCCGTGCCGGTGGCCTGCCACTCCTCGCGGGTCAGGGCGTACTCGACCTCGCCGAGTTCCGCATCGGGGAGCGGGTCGGCGAAGTCGAGGTGGAAGGTGCGGGTGTAGCGCAGCCCGACCGACTGCATGGTGGCGCGGGAGGCGGTGTTGACGAACATCGTCTCGGCGAAGATCCGGGTCAGGCCGAGGTCGGCGAAGCCGTGGCGGATCAGTTCACGTGCTCCTTCGCTGGCCAGGCCTTGACGCCAGTACCGCCGCAGCAGCCGGTACCCCAGCTCCGCCTGCCCGTCGACCGGCCCCTGATCCGGGCGCTCGGGTGGCTCGAGGATCCACCAGCCGACAAACGTCCCCACTGCCCCGTCATCGGTTGTTGCCGCGGCATCGGTTGCTGCCCAGTCATCGGTCGTGAAGCCGGCCCAGAAGCCCAGGCCGGGTACCCGCCCGGCAGCCGCGAGCCGTTCCCGGTGGAGCGCCTGCACCGTCTCCCGGGTACGCGCGCGCCCATCACCGAGGTACCGCATGACCTCGGGATCCGAGTCCAGCTCAACCTCGAACTCGAGGTGCTCCTCGGCCAGCGGTACGAGCAGCAGCCGGCTGGTACGCAGCGTTGCCTGAGCCATGCCACGCATTCTCCCGGCTCGCGCTGTCCCGCTCGCACTGTCCCGCTCGCACTGTCCCGCTCGCACTGTCCTGGGCTCGCGCTCGGGGTCCCGGCGTTGACAATAGGCAGGCAGATACCTGCATAATGGGGTCGTGAGCGGCGAACCGACGGAGCTGGACTCGGTCTTCAAGGCACTGGCCGACCCGACCCGCCGGCTCCTGCTCGACCGGCTGCGCGAGGCGACCGGCCAGACGCTGCGCGAGCTGTGCGAGCACCTGGACATGGCGCGGCAGTCGGCGACACAGCACCTCGACATCCTGGAGCGGGCCAACCTGGTGACCGTCGTACGACGCGGACGCGAGCGCCTGCACTACCTCAACCCAGGGCCGATCCACGAGCTGGAGCGGCGCTGGATCTCCGGATTCGACAAGCCGCGGCTACAAGCGATCAGTGCCATCAAGAACCAAGCAGAGGAGTACGCCATGAGCACCGAACCCACACCCGTGCCGACGTACGTCTACACCACGTACATCCGCGCGAGCGCCGAGCAGGTGTGGCGTGCCCTGACCGACGCGGATCTGACGGCGCGGTACTGGGGGCACGCCAATGTCTCCGACTGGCAGCCCGGCTCCACCTGGGAGCACCAGCGCGCCGACGGATCGGGCGTGCTCGACGCGGTCGGTCAGGTGATCACGGTCGAGCCACCGACCCGCCTCGTCATCACCTTCGACGACGTGCCGGACCCCGAGGTACCGAGGACACCGTCGGTCGTCACGTTCCTGGTCGAGCCGTACCAGGACATCGTCCGGCTCACCGTCACCCACGAGAAGCTCGCCAACCTGGACATGCTCGGCGGCATCTCGCGTGGCTGGCCGGCTGTGCTGGCGAACCTCAAGTCGCTGCTGGAGACCGGTGAGGTACTCCCCCAGGCGCCGTGGGAGATGGCGTCCGCGCACAGCTGAGCCGCCCCGTACCCCACTGAACGAGGGAGACATCTCATGGACACCACGCCACTCCGGGACGCCTATCGCGTGTTGCTGGACGCCGCCGCGACCGTCGCCGGCTCCGACGACCCGAGCCCGGTACCGCCGGCCGGGGAATGGAACGCGGACCAGATCCTGGCGCATGTCGCGATCGTCAGTGCGAGTACGGTCGCGGCCGCCGCCGCTGTCGCGTCCGGGGCACACACGACGTACGACAACCGCATCGCGCACGACACCTGGACCATCGAGCACGTCAGCTCGCTCGCGGGCGGCAACACCGGGCTGCGGGAGCGCATCCGCCCGCTCGGGGAGGCCCTGTGCGTACTCGTGCCGCTGTTGAGCGAGGCGGAGCTGGACACGCCGGTACCGGCGCTGCTGATCTCCCACGACACTCTCCTGCTCAACCAACCCGTACCGCTCCGGGCCATCCTCACCGGCCTCGCCGAACAGGAACTCCCCGGCCACACGCAGCAACTTCTGGGCCTGCTGCCGACAACGGCCTAGCCCGGCGAGCCCGAAGTCGCGCTGCCAACCAGCTAGCGAGCCAAGCTGCCGGGATCGTCAGTCGGTACGGGTGCGGAGGCTCCGCGCCAGGATGGGGATCATCATCGGTCGACATGGCTGATCCAGTCACGGATCGGGCGGCGGGCGTGACGCCGCCGTGCGGGTCATTGAGTGAAGCCAGCCTCGTTGTCGGCGGCGGCTATCTGGTCGTGGAAGCGCTTGTGGACCCAGCAACGCTCGCCGCGGATGTGCACCTGCCCCCATCGGCCGGACACCGGTCCGAGCCGGGTTTGCCGGGGCAGTGTTCCTACCAGACGCTGCGGCTTGGCGCCGCCCGACAGTTTGCTGCTCTCCAGTACATAGATGGCGTCCTGGGTGATCGCGACACAACGGTACTTGTTCCAGAAGATTGTCAGGCCGGTGAGATAGGTGATGAGGAAGAAGAGGAAGCTGGGCGCCGTCTGATAGATGAATGCCTGCCGGATCTCGCTGCCCTGGGGAAGGAACGGCGCGGATCGCTGCACCAGGTCCGTGCGCGGCGTCGGATTGGGTCGCGCGATACGGTCGGGTCCGCTCGTCACCCTCCCACCATAGCGGGGGCGCTGGGGAGGCAGGCCACGACGATTTGTGGGTCATTGGAGCGCTGAGCGCATGCTCACGCCTGGGCTGTGACGAGGTAGAAGGTGAACCCGGCAAGGAACGGCCGGGTCTGGAGGCGCTGAAGCCATCCGCCGCATCCGCTTCGGCCAACACTCCAGCCTCGATCGCCCGCGCCGAGTTTCGACGTAGCCCCAGGATCTGGTCGGCCGTCTCGAAGTCTCGGAAGACTACTGGGATAGCCTCCACCGATCTGATCTCGAAGCCGGCCACGGTCGACAGCCGTACCAACTCGCGGCCGATCGTCGCGTTACGCACCCGCCCTGCTACGTACCGCGAGAAACGCCGGCTGGTCACGACGTCTTCCTCGGCCACCACGAGAGAGTCCCAGTCGGGCTCGGCCGGGCCGAACAGGCCGCCGGGCCGAAGTACCCGCCGGACCTGCGCGATCGCCGCCGCGGGGTCGTCCACGTGCTGGAGGACGCGATCCGTCCGGGCCCGGTCGACGCTGGCATCGGCGACCGGGAGGGCGTGCACGTCGCCCGTGCGCAACTCGATGTTTGGACGGTCCGCGACCCGGCGACCCGCTTCCGCCAGCATCCGCGGATCACGGTCAACGCCGATCACCAGACCGGCCTCGCCGACCGCGTCGGCGAGGCGACCCAGGTCCGTGCCCGGCCCACAGCCGATGTCCACCACCACGTGCCCGGGCGACAGTCCGAGAGCGTCGAGGGAACGCCGTTTGCAGTCCAGGCCCGCCGCGGTACCAGCTGCGGTGTCCATGTACGTGATCCGGTCCGGCGCTGCAGTCGCCTCGGCGCGCTGAGTCATTCACTCACCCAACACGAAGACCCGCTGGGTTTGGCGAAGAAGTTGTGCGGATGCTGCGAACGTCAGGTGGACTCGGTACCGGCCCGCGCCGGGTTGGCCGATGCAACCCGGTTGGAGCGCCGCAACCACAGAACAACGAGCCCGGCAGCGACCAGACCAACGGCGATGACCGATGCCCCGACGAGCACCCAGGTCGTGGTACGCCCACTGCCCGAGCTTGCCATCGGCGGCAACACAGCGCCCGCGGGCGTGTCCGCAGGCGCAGTCTCTGTCGGTGACCCGGTGCCCGCGTTGGCCGCCGGGGCGAGCGTTGGGGTGGTCGGCGGGGCTGCCGTGGTCGACCTGCCGGTGGCCGGTTTTGGTCGGCTACTCGGCGGGCTGGAGCGTGGTGCGCTGGACCGCGGCGTCGGCACAGCATCGATGGTGAAGATGGCGACCGCCGCCATGTCGTTGGAGATGGACACCTCGTACCGGCCGGGCGGCTGCGGTGCGCCGAACGAGAGCGGGGCGGTGTGAGCTGTGGCAACACACTCCGCTGTCGCCTTGTCCAGGTCCAGGCTCGTCGGCGTCAGCTGCAGACCGTTCCACAGGAAGTGCAATGGGAGGTTCGAACAGAACAGCAGGCCGTTCACGACGGCCGAGACGCGGTAGGTGACGGTGAATGGCGTTGTCGGACCGCCGTGGTTCGGCGAGAGGGTGATCGTGCTGCCGGCCGTTGCCTGTGCAGGCGTCACCATCGCCATCGTTGCCAGCAGACCGATGACAACGGCCGTCGCCATTCGCAGGATGCGCACCGGCCACATCCTGCCGTGGTGACCGGCCCCGGCGAAAGGCAGGGCACGTACGGCTGCGCCGCACATAACTGTGATTATGTGCGGGACTCTTTGGAGCGGATTTCCCACGGGAGACCGCCAGAACCAATTAGTGGATTACTGATATCGCTAATCTCACAATGCTCTCAGCGGGGCCACGGAAACCTGACCCGCCAACTCGCTCATACCCGGATCTGCGTGAGAGCCTCGGCCAGCCGTACCGCGGCTTCGGTGGTGTCCGGGTGAGCGGCGAGAAGCGGAAGGCGGACCGCCGGGCTGGGGATGGCGCCGCAGGCGTGGAGAACTGCTTTGATCACGGTCGGATTGGGTTCGGCGAACAGTGCCCGGGACAGGGACGCAAGCCGGTGCCCGAGCGGGGGCGCGAGCCCGGCATCTGGAGGCCGCGGCGGTCGACGACGCCCTGGATCTCTGTTCCGACTCGCTGCTGGCGGCCCGGCTGATCGGCCCGGCGCGGCGGGCCACGGACAAGGCCCGGCTGGCGGCGATGCCGAAGCTGGAGAACGCGTCGAGCACGTTGGTCGCGGTCGCCAAGGTGATGCTGGAGCTGTTCGCGCAGACTGACGGCGTGCTCGATATCGCCTCGGCGCGCGCGGCGATCGAGGAGGTCGCCTCCCGGGACGAGGTCGCCGCGACGATGACCGAGCTGGTGCCCGACGAGGACTCGGCCGTGAGTACGGGCGAACCCGCACCGGCTATACACCCGCACAAAGGTGACCGTGTCGGTTACGACGGCCCGAAGGGGTTGACCGCGCCAAGAATTTGGGCCAGGCTACCGTTTGTGCCTTCGACCCGAGTTGTCTCTCCCGAAAGGAGTCCCGTGTTCGCTCAAGTCACCTCCACGCACCTGCCCGAGGAGCAGCTAGACAAGCTCGTCCCGTGGACCGAGCAGCAACTTCCCGCCGTCCGACAGGCGCCCGGGTTCTGCGGCTTGTATCTGCTCGCCGACCGCGCAAGCGGCAAGGTCATGACCATCGCGCTCTGGGATACCGAGGACGACCTGCGGCGGAACGACCAGGCTCGGGGCGCTCGCGTCCGAAACGAGGCGCGCGCGGACCTAGGCGTCGCTCCTCCCCCCGTGGAGCGCTACGAAGTCGTGCTCCAGGCATGACCCACCCGGAGCCGCGCCGCGGTCTCCGGGAGCGCAAGAAGGTCAAACTGCGCCGCGCCATCCAGAGCGCGGCACTGCACCTGTTCGAGACGCGCGGCTACGAGCACACCACAGTCGAGCAGATCGCCGAGGCCGCGGAGACTTCCACCACGACGTTCTACCGCTACTTCCCCACCAAAGAGGACGTCGTGCTCGACAACGACGCTTCCCCCCTCTTCGAAACCACCGTCGCCACGCGACCCGCGGACGAGCCGCTGAGCGCCACCGTGCGCGCCGCCATGGCCGCCGTTGTGGCGGCGGCCGAGGCCGATCGCGAGCTGACGCTCGCCCGGATGCGGCTCGTCGCGAGCGTCCCGGCTCTCGGCACCCGGTACGCCGGTGAGGAGCGCGCGACCATCGAACTGCTGACACGATTGCTGGCCGCGCGTACCGGCCGGGCGACCGGCGACTACCAGCTCGAACTCGTGGCCTTTGTGCTGGCCGGCGTCCTGTTCACTGCCTCCCGCCGATGGGTGGCTGACCCGGGCGCCACGCCGCTGGGTGACCTGGTCGATCAGGCGCTCACAACCGTCGAGCCGCTGCTGGCCGCGCTCGAGCAGCCGACCCAGTCCTCGGGCTAGCGCACCCGGGCGGCCAGTGCCCCGGCCACCGCTTGGGAATACGTCGGATAATAGGCCGTTATCCGGTACATCACCGGCAGCCTCACGCTCATGGCGTCGACCAGCCGCTGGGCGACACCGACACGTTATCCGGTACATCGGCGCGCAGGGCGATCATGAAGGCCACCGTCACCGCCCTACCCGGCCGGGACACCACCAAGATCGTCGTTAACGCCAATTCGGGCGTGAATCTTCCTCAATCCCGGTCCACCACCGACGCTGCTCCGCGCTGCGCTGGCCACGACCCAGGGTCGGCTGTCCGGACCGCTGCGCATCGGCGCGTTCCCGACCGCTGTGCGTACCCTCCTGCCGGCCGCACTCGTCGCGCTCGGGCGGGAGCATCCGGGGCTGGAGTTGATGGTCACCGAACTCGACCCGGTGGCGGTACCCGAGGCGCTGCGCGAGCGGCGGCTGGATGTGGCTCTGCTCAACGACTACGACGTGCTGCCGGTCGAGCCTGACCACGCATTGGACGCGGTGGCACTGCTGGAGGAGACGGTTTTCCTCGCGGTACCCACCGATGCTCCTGACTCTGCTGTTGACCCGATTGCGCAGGCGCGGCAGGCTCCTTGGATCGTCGGCAGCCCCGGCACCGCCTGTCACGCCGTCGCACTGCAGGTGTGCCGGGCCGCCGGCTTCAGTCCGCGGGTCCGCCACCACGCCGACGACTTCGCCGCGGTACTCGCCCTGGTCGCAGCCGGTCAGGGCGTTTCCCTGGTACCGCAGCTCCCCGCCGCCCAGCCACCACCCGGGGTACGCCTCGTCCCGCTCGCCGCCCACCGCCGTACCCGAATCACCTACCGGCGGGGTGCGGCCGATCACCCGGCAATCGCCGCCTGTGTCACCGCCCTCCGCGATGCCACCAGCGCCTATCTCGCGCAGTAGACAACTCTCGAGCAGTAGACAACGATCCAACGAAATCGTATAGTCCGAAATCGTGACAACGGAGCAAGAGACAGCGAAGCAAGAGACAGCGGAGCAAGCGTGGTCGGCCCTGCTTGCGCTGCAGCGGGCGACCCACGCGACCCTGCAGCTGCTCGCCACCGAACTGGTCGACCTGGACCTGACGGCGTCCGAGATCAACGCCCTGGCCAACCTCGCCGACGGGCACGGGCGCAGCGTCTCCGAGCTGGGGACGGCGGTCGGCTCCCGACCCACCACGCTGACCAGCGTGCTCGACCGGCTGGAGCGGCGCGGCCACATCACCCGCGGTACCCGCCCGGGTGACCGCCGTGCCGTGGTGATCGAACTGACCGATTCGGGCCGGCGTACCGCCCACACGATCCGCGCCGCCATTGCCGACCTGGAGCGGCGAGCCCTGGGCGACCTGCCGCCCGAGACGGTCGCCGCGCTGCGCAACGCCCTGCAAGCCTTGACGGAGGTGCCCGGATGACCAGCTTCGAGGAGTTGTTCGCCGAGGTGATGGCGGCCGCAGACCGGTTCGGTCACCGGCAGCACGTCCAGCTGACCTGGCTGGCGGTACGGCGCTGTGGCGTACCGGCCGCGGTGGAGCTGGTCAGCGACGGCATCCAGCGCACCGCCCGGTACGCCGGCGCACCGCAGAAGTACCACGCGACCGTGAGTCGCGCCTGGGTGGAGCTGGTCGGGTACCACGTCGCGGAGCACCCGGACGCCGACTTCGCCACGTTCGCCGGGCACAACACCGCGCTGCTCGACAAGCGGCTGCTGACCCGCTTCTACCGGCCGGCAACACTCGCCGGCACGGCGGCGAAGACCGGCTGGGTACAGCCCGATCTGCACCCCTTCCCGTGGCAGGCCGGCGACTCAGGACCGCAGTAGCTTCGTGGATCACTGCGCCGCGAGCTGTTCGGTGGCGCGCTCGCCGGCCCCGGTGGTACGGCGCAGGAAGTCGGCGAGTACAGCCAACTCCGCATCGGTGTACCCGGCGCAGATGTCGTCCATCGACGCGTTCATGCCCGAGTAGAGCCGCAGGATGTCGCCGCCCCGTTCGCGCAGCGCGCGTACCGACACCGCCCGCCGGTCGGCCGCCTCCGGGTCACGTTCCCGCACGATCCAGCCGCCGCTCTGCAGCCGGTCGAGGATCCCGGTCATCGTGGCGGGGTGCAGGCCGGCCCGGCGGGCCAGGGTGGTGGGGCTCAGTGGCCCCTGCCGGACGATCAGGTCCAGGCAGTCCAGATCGACGTCTTTGAGCTCCAGCCTTGTACCGACCTGGTGGTTGAGCAGCGAAATCTGGTTGACCATCTCGCGCAGCGATTCCTTGATCGCGTTGGTGGTCCGCCGTCGCTGCCGCGCCGTCGCGGCCTCCGCATCTGCTACGGAACTCATACGTTATGCCTCTCGTGCTGTCTCGACAAGGCAAAGAATAGCTGGCCGGACCGGATGCGCGCGGAGCGCGGCACCGATGCGCGGAGCGCGGCGAGTGCGTCGATACATGTCAGTGTTTCGATCTGGTGAAGCCGGTCACTTTCTGCTTATCTGAGACTTATTCAGTTTCGCTGTCCGCCCGTCCCCAAGGAGCGCGTGTGTCCAGAAGATTCCGGTTGACCCGCGCGGCCGTGCTGGTCGCTCTCGTCGCCGCCGCCCTCACCCTGCCCACGACCAGCTCAGCAAGCGCCGCGAGCGCGTACCTGACCGGTAGCGACTACTGCCTTGACCAGTGCGCCGACATCCTGCCGCCGGGCGAGAACGGCAACGCCACGCTGGCCGACATCCTCGCCAACCAGGCGCTCGGTACGCACCCGGGACACAGCACCGATCAGCTGGCCAAGTACGCCAACCTGTTGACCGCCTACACCGGGCTGAGCACCGACCAGCTCGGCCAGTTCTACAACGACTCGTCGTTCGGCGTACCGGCGTCGCAGGTGGAGAGCAGTGAGTCGCCGCGCTCCGACGTGACCATCGTGCGGGACAAGGCGACCGGGGTACCGCATGTCACCGGTACCACCCGGGCCGGCACCATGTTCGGCGCCGGGTACGCCGGTGCGGAGGACCGGCTGTTCCTGATGGACCTGCTGCGCCACGTCGGGCGCGGCACGCTCACCTCGTTCGCCGGCGGTGCCCCCGGCAACCAGGCCCTCGAGCAGAGTGTCTGGCGCAACTCCCCCTACACCGAGGCTGACCTGCAGGCGCAGGTGAACGCGTTGGCCGCCAAGGGTTCCCGCGGTGCCCAGCTCTACCAGGACGTGCAGAGCTACATCGCCGGCATCAACGCCTACATCACCCACTGCATGGCCCAGCGGCCGGTCAACTGCCCCGGCGAGTACGTCCTCACCGGACACCTCAACGCGATCACCAACGCCGGCGGGCCGGTGCCGTTCACCCCGACCGACGTCATCGCGATCTCCGGCGTGGTCGGCGGCCTGTTCGGCGGTGGCGGTGGCGGCGAGATGGCCTCCGCGCTGGTCCGCGTCGAGGCGGAGATCAGGTACGGGACGGTCGCCGGTGACCAGGTGTGGCGGGCATTCCGGGAGCAGAACGATCCGGAGACGGTACTGACGCTGCACAACGGGCAGAGCTTCCCGTACGGGCAGTCGCCGGCCAACCCGACCGGGGTGGTACTGCCCGATCACGGGACGGCCCAGCCGGTACCGGTGGTGTATGCCCCGACCGGCACCGCCGCCGCCAGCGTGACCCCGAACGCGGCCGACGGCCGGGGCATGTCCAACGCCGTCGTGGTGTCCGGGGCACACACCACGACCGGTAACCCGATCGCCGTCTTCGGCCCGCAGACCGGCTACTTCTCGCCACAGCTGCTGATGCTGGAGGAGTTGCAGGGCCCCGGGATCAGTGCCCGGGGCGCCGCGTTCGCCGGGGTCAACCTCTACGTCCAGCTCGGCCGCGGCCAGGACTACGCGTGGAGCGCGACGTCGGCCGCGCAGGACATCACAGACACGTACGCGGTGACCCTGTGCGGTGCCGGCGGGATCAACTCGACCAGCTACCTCTTCCACGGCCAGTGCGTGGCGATGGACACCCTGGAGCAGGACAACGCGTGGACCCCGAACACCGCCGACTCCACGGCCGCCGGCTCGTACCGGCTGATCACCTACCGCACCAAGTACGGCCTGGTCACCTGGCGTGGCCTGGTCGCCGGGGTACCCACCGCGTTCGCCTCGCTGCGCTCGACCTACCGGCACGAGGCCGACTCGGCGATCGGCTTCCAGATGTTCAACGATCCCAACGAAATGGGCGACGCCGCCGCGTTCGTCAACTCGGCGAGCAACGTCGGGTACGCGTTCAACTGGTTCTACGTCAACTCCACCCAGGCCGCGTACTTCAACTCCGGGCTCAACCCGCAGCGGCCGGCCGGTGCCGACCCGAACCTGCCGATGGTGGCCGACGCCGCGCACGAGTGGGTCGGCTGGAACGCGGACACCAACACCGCCAGCTACCTGCCGCCCAGCGCCCATCCGCAATCGGTCAACCAGGACTTCTACGTGTCCTGGAACAACAAGCAGGCCGGCGACTACAGCGCCGCCGACGGCAACTTCAGCTTCGGGCCGGTACAGCGGGCGCAACTGCTGGACGAGGGGGTACGCGCGGCGACGGCCGGTGGTACCAAGGTGGACCGGGCCGCCGTCGTGAAGGTGATGGAGAACGCCGCCGGTACCGACCTGCGGGCCAAGGAGGATCTGGGCCTGCTGCTGCAGGTCGCCAACTCCCAGCCGGTCACCGATGCGACCCAGGCCGCCCAGCTCACCGGATTGCAGGCGTGGCTGGCCGGCGGCGCGCACCGCATCGAGACCAGCCCGGGCAGCCACGTGTACGCCGACGCCGGCGCCATCCAGACGTTCGACGCATGGTGGCCGCTGCTGGTTTCGGGCGAGTTCAAGCCGGCGCTCGGGGAGGCGCTCTACGACACGCTCGTCGGTGCCATGCAGGTGAACGAGTCGCCCTCCGGCGGGCAGCAGGACCCGGCGGGAGCCGCCGGTTCGGTCGGCGAGAGCCAGTCACACAAGGGCTCGTCGTTCCAGTACGGCTGGTGGGGGTATGTCAGCAAAGACCTGCGCAGCGTGCTCGGACAGCCGGTCGCGGCACCGCTGGCCGCGACGTACTGCGGCGGCGGGTCGCTGGCCGGCTGCCGGTCGGTACTGCTGGCGACCCTCGCCCAGGCCGCCGCGCAGCCGGCGAGCCAGGTGTACCCGGGCGACAAGTACTGTGCCGCCGGCGACCAGTGGTGCGCCGACACGATCGTGCAGTCCCCCCTCGGCGGCCTGACCGAGGACCCGATCTCCTGGCAGAACCGCCCGACCTACCAGCAGGTGGTGCAGTTCCCGGCACACCGCGGAGACAGCATCGCCAACCTGGCGTACGGCCGGCCGGCGAGCGCCTCCAGTACGCAGCTGCTCACCTCGTACACGCCCGGCAAAGCGGTGGACGGCAACGACTCGACCAGGTGGAGCAGCAACTGGTCGGACAACCAGCAGTTCACCGTCGACCTGGGTAGCGCCCAGCCGGTCGCCAGGGTCGTCCTGCACTGGGAGTCGGCGTACGGCAGGGGGTACCGCGTCCAGGTGTCGACCGACGGCAGCGGCTGGAGCACGGTGTTCACCACGACGACCGGGGACGGCGGTACCGACGTGGTCACTTTCCCGGTGACGACGGCGCGGTACGTACGGATGCAGGGGGTGACCCGAGGTACGCCGTATGGCTACTCGCTGATCGAGTTCGAGGTGTACGCCCACTGACCCGGCCGTACTGTCCCACCGGCGGTCTACGCTGGCCGGCATGCCAGAGCAGGAGCCCGCCAACCGGCCATGCGTCTACTGTGGCCGGCCGGTACCCCAGCGCGGGGCGGCCGGCCGGCCCTTCCGCTACTGCCGGGACAACGACGGCGACTGCCAGCGCAAGGCGCGCAACGGCCGGATGCGTGAGCGCAACTCGCCCGGCCTGGCCGGTCAGGTGGCCCGCAGCTGGGAGCTGGTCGAGCGGCTGGAGGTGACGGCGGCGACGCTCGCCGAGGCGCTGCACGCGGAGCTCAGCCCGGCCGGCGTGGAGCGGCAGGCAGCCGAGGTACGCGCGGAGGCCGCCGGACACGTGGCCGCCTCCCACTCCGAGCGGGACGAGGCCCGCCGCGAGGCGGAGGCCGCGCGCGCCGAAACCGCCGGCCTGCGCGACGAACTTGCCGCACGCGTCGCCGACCTGGCTACCGCCCAGGCCGGTCACGATGACGCGGTCGCCACAGCCCGGCAGGCTGTCGAGGCGGCGCGCACCGCGACCGGCGAGCGCGACGAGGCGCGCAGCCAGGCGGCCGGCGAGTCAGCGCTGCGTACGCAGGCGCAGGCCGAGTTGGCCGCCGAGCGGAGCGCCGCCGCCACCCGGCTACGCGAGGTCACCGGCGAACGGGACGTCGCCAGGGCCGCGACCGGGCAGGCCGAGGCGCAGCGGGACAGCGCGCTCGCCGAACTGGCGGCGCTACGCACAGAGCTGGCCGCGCTGCGTACCGAATTGGCGGACGCGGGCCGGGAGGCCGCCGCCGCGCTCGCCGAAACCGTGGCCGCGCAGCGCAGTGCCGAGCAGGCCGGCTGGGCGCGCGACGCCGCGCTCGGACAGGCGACACAGGCACGGGAGCAGGCCGAACGGGCTACCGAGCAGGTGAACCAGGCGCGGGCCGAGGCGGCACAGGCAGTTCAGGAGACGGCGGTACGCGGCGCGCAACTGGACGCCGCACAGCAGGCGCTCGCCGACGCCCGTGCACAGATCGAACAGCTCACCAGCCAGCTCACCCAGCTGACCACGGCACTCACCGGCCGGCTGGACACGCCACCGCCGCAACCCCAGCCGGTGCCCTAAGCCTCGGTGCTAGGCCAGGAGCCAGTGCTGGGCGTCGGTACCGTTGCAGCTGTACTGCTGGACGGGTACCCCCGGCGCCGGCCGGGCACCGCCCGTCACGTCCAGGCACTTGCCACTGTGGACGGCTATCAGCATCACCGCGCCGCCGCCCGCGTCCTGGGTACGCCACTGCTGGTTGGCTCCGCCGTTGCAGTCGTACTGCTGGACCTTCGCCCCGTCGTCGGTGGCGGCGTTGGCCACATCCAGGCACTTGCCGGTCGCCGAGTTGACCAGCGTGAACGCGCCACCGGAGACGGCCTTCGCCTGCCACTGCTGGTGCGCGGAGCCGTCACAGCCGGCCTGTACGGCCTGCGCGCTGTTGGAGGCGTCCGCCGGCGTGATGTCCAGGCACAGCCCGGTCGTGGTGCGTACCGTCCCCGCGCGAGCGGCGGCCGGCGGTGCGGTCGTCGGCGGTGGCGTCGTCGGTGCCGCGCTGCTCGAAGCGGCCCCGGGTGCGCTGGGCCCCGCCGAGCCGGTCGACACCAGCCGGCCGGGGCCGAGCAGATCCGTGCGGCTGCTGGAGCCCCCGCTGACAACGACGATCACCACGGCGAAGAGCACGGCGGCGACCAGGAACGCCAGCGCGGACGGGATGAGCCAATCGGTACCGCGCGTCTGGTGGTGCGAGGGCATGGCCAACATGGTGCCGTACCCAGTGGATCTCGGGCGTACCCGTCCCCACTCGAGCGCGCGTACGTTGGGCAGCATGCGCTTCGTCCAGCGGACGCCGGTACCCGCCGACCCGTACGCCACCGACCATGTACTGCACGCGTGGCTCGACCGGCTGCTCGGACCCGCGAGCGAACTGGCCCGTCCCCGGCTCGCCGCGCTCGGCGCCGACGTGGTGGACACGCTGCGCGCCGCGCACCACGACGCAGAGACGCACCCGCCCGTACTCACCCGGTACGACGCCTGGGGGCGGCGTGTCGACCGGATCGACAGCGCCCCGGGATGGGAGACTCAGCGCCGGGCAGCGGCCTCGCACGCACTGGTCGCGTTGCCTTACTTGCCTGATGCAAGAGAGTCCTTCGGTGCTGGTACGCGCGTTGTCCAGGCCGCCCTCCTGCACCTGTACGGCCCCGAGTCGGCCACCTTCTCCTGTCCCGTGGCGATGAGCGACGGCGCCGCCGCGCTGCTGTCCCGCCCCGAGGTCGACGCCGCCATCCGGGACGCCTGGCTGCCCAGGCTCGTGTCCACCGACCCGGACACCGCCATCACCAGCGGCCAGTGGATGACCGAGTCGCAGGGCGGCTCCGACATCGCCCGGTCCACCACCTCGGCGCGCCGCGACGACGCCGGGGACTGGCGACTGACCGGCGAGAAGTGGTTCTGCTCGGCCGCGGACGCGGCGATGGCGGTGGCCCTGGCCCGGCCGGTGGGCGCCGCACCCGGCAGCCGTGCCCTCGCCCCGTTCCTGGTACCCCGCTACGCCCCGGACAGCACCGAACCCGCCCCGGGACTGCGCCTGCACCGGCTGAAGGAGAAACTGGGTACCCGGGCCGTACCCACCGCGGAGATCGGTCTGGCCGATGCCGTCGGGTACCCCCTGGGCGACCCGGACTCCCCCGGCCTGCACCGGATGATGACCCTGGTGGTGGTGACCCGGCTGCACAACGCCATCGCCGCCGCCGGTGGCATGCGGCGTGGCCTGGACTACGCCCGCGCGTACGCGGGCAGCCGGGAGATCGCGAGCCAACCGTCGGGGAGTAGCCGCCTGGCGGACAACCCGCTGCACCGGGCCACGCTGACCCAGCTCGCGGTCGACGCGCAGGCCGCGTTCGCGCTGGCACTGCACGCGTTCGCGCTGCTCGGCCGGGTGGAGGTGGACGGCGATCCGGCCGCCGAGGCCGAACTGCGCCTGGTCGCCCCGCTCGCCAAGCTGGCCACCGGCCGGTGGGCGGTGGCGTCGGCGAGCGAATACCTGGAGTGCTTCGGCGGGGCCGGTTTCGTGGAGGACACCGGCATCCCGCGGCTGCTGCGCGACGCCCAGGTACTGCCGATCTGGGAAGGTACGACCAACGTCCTCGCGGTGGACACCCAGCGCGCCGTGGCCCGGGACGAGGGCGTCAAGCAGCTACTGCTCCGCCTGGACAGCGCCACCGACCTCGCCGTACGCCTGCCCGGCCGGGCCGACCTGGTCGACACGCTGCTCGCCGCGCGACAGGACCTGGCGACCCGGCTGGCGGCGCCCGCCGGCCCGGCCGGTGCCCGCGACCTCGCCCTCCGGCTGGCCACCGTGCTCGCTGCCGCGCTCCTGGTGGAGCAGGCCGACTTCGACGCGCGCCGCGGTGACTTGCACGGCGCAACCGTCGCGGGGCTGTGGGCCGCCCGCCGGCTGCGCCACGAGGACGTGGGCGAGCCGGCCGCCGAGCGCGTACGAGCTGGTCGTCGAGCGCAGATAAGCACCCGAGCCCGGCCAAAGGCCGCTGAGTCGAAAGAATTTCAGCTTAAAATCCGGCTAAAACCCGTGATTTGGCAGCCGGCTTCGCGGGGCACGGGCAGCGGATACCTCTGGGGCGCTACCCTTGCACGCACACAGCCGGCTGGCTGCCCGCACGCGCAGGTGTCGGGGAATCAGTCGACCGATGAGGTCGTTACACAAAGCGACCGCTAACAACCCGGAGGAAAGCCGACATGGGCGAGCGCATGCTGCGCGGAAGCCGCCTCGGAGCCGTCAGCTACGAGTCCGACCGCAACACCGAACTGGCCCCACGGCAGACCCGGGAGTACCTGTGCGCCCGCGGCCACCAGTTTGAGGTGCCCTTCGCCGTCGACGCCGAGGTACCGATCACTTGGGAGTGCAAGTTCGATGGCACGGTGGCCCGACTGGTCGACGCCACCGAGCCGGAGCAGAAGAAGGCGAAGCCTCCGCGTACCCACTGGGACATGCTCCTGGAGCGGCGCAGCATCGCTGAGCTGGAGGACATCCTCAACGAACGGCTGGAAGAGGTCCGCGCCCGGCGTGGCCGGGTCTGACCCGACCAGCAGCTGACCGTCCACAACCCGCCCGCCCCCGGCACTCCGCCGGGGGCGGTTTTGGCTGTCCGTGGCCGGTGAGCTGTCGTTGCCGGTGAGCTGTCGTGGCTCGGTGAGCTGTCGTGGCCGGTGACGGGTGGGCTCAGCGCGGGTCGATGATCTCGCCCTCGATGACCTCGTCCGACTCCGCGGGCGGCGTACCGGGCGCGGTGGGGGTACCGCGGCGCACCCGTACCCGGCGCGGGCCGAACAGGTCGCCGGCGGTGGCCGAGGACAGCCGTCCCTCGGCGAGGCGCTGGACCTGCCCACCGGCCAGCCGGCGTACCGGCGGGATCAACAGCGCCAGGCCGGCCAGGTCGGTGAGGAACCCGGGTACCAGCAGCAGCAGCGCTGCCAGTAGCCCCACCAGTCCCGAGGTGGCCCCGGTGCCTACCGGCTGGCCGGAGCCGGCCGTGGTGCGCAGTGCCCGCCAGGCGCGTACCCCCTCGCGGCGCAGCAACCAGGCGCCGAGCGCGCTCGTCACGAGCACCAGGAGTACCGCGAAGATTGTTCCGATCTCCTTAGCGACCAGGACGAACACCGCGATCTCGGCGATCACCAGGAGCAGGGCACCCACGCCCACGAAACCCAGCCGTTGCCGCACGAGCACCCCTCCCCGATCTCCGGGTCGCGCTAGCGGCGCGAACCGCCACCTACCACCTTGCGCAACGCCCGCAGCCGCGCCTGCGTTCCCCAGACGGTGACCCGCCAGAACGCCTCCCGCACGATCGACGAGCTCATCTTGCTCGTGCCGTGCTCCCGCTCGGCGAAGGTGATCGGCACCTCGGTGATCCGGAAGCCGTTCTGGTAGGCCCGCCAGACCAGCTCCACCTGGAAGCAGTAGCCGGACGAGGCGACCGAGTCGATGTCGATCTTGTCGAGTACCGGGAGCCGGTAGGCGCGGTAGCCGCCGGTGGCGTCCTTCACCGGCATGCCCAGACCGAACTGGATGTAGGCGTTGCCGCCGCGGGAGAGCACCAGCCGGCGCTTGGGCCAGTTGACGGCGAGCTTGCCGCCCTCCACGTAGCGCGAGCCGAGGACGGCGTCGGAATCCTTCAGCGCGTCCAGCAGGCGGGGCAGCTGCTCCGGGGAGTGCGAGCCGTCGGCGTCCATCTCCACCACGGCGTCGTACCCGTGTTCGCGGGCCCAGCCGAAGCCGGCCACGTACGCGGCCCCCAGCCCCTGCTTGCCCGGGCGGTGCAGGACGTGGATGTGACTGTCCGCGGCGGCCAGCTCGTCGGCGATGGCACCCGTTCCGTCCGGGCTGTTGTCGTCGGCGATCAAGATCTCCACCGACGGTACCGACGCGCGGACCCGTCCGGTGATCATCTTGATGTTCTCCGACTCGTTGTACGTCGGAATGACCACGAGAACACGGCCGACTCCCGGGTACCCCGAACCGGGCTGCTCCGGTGCCACGCTGGTCCCGCTCACTTGTCCTCCTGTACCAGTACTTCGTTGCAGCTCGGTCGGCCGGCGACGCCACCTCAGGAGCGCCGCCCCGAGCAGGGCGAGCACCGCCAGACCGACCAGACCGTACTCCGACTGCCGGCGCCGATGTCTGTGGCAAGGGTACGTGTATCGCTGAGCCGCAGCTGGGCCAGGATCACGCTGGGAGTGTCGAAGCTGGTCGCCTGGCTGACGGTACCGTGCGCATCGACGAACGCCGAAACACCGACCGTGGAAGCCATCAGCGCGGAGCGCCCGTGCTCGACCGCGCGCAGCCGCACCATGGCCAGCTGCTGCTCGGCCTCGGCCCGGTTGAAGGTCGCGTTGTTTGTCTGCACGGTCAGCAGCTGCGCTCCGCCGGTGACGGTGTCCCGGACAATCCCGTCATAGGCCACTTCGAAGCAGATGACGTCGCCGAGGATGCCGGAGTTCGTACGCACCACGCCCGGCGAGTCACCGGCCACGAAATCCACCCGGACCAGGTCGACCTTGTCGGTGACCAGGCGCGCCACCGAACGCAGCGGCATGTACTCGGCGAACGGGACAGGGTGCCGCTTGACGTAGAGCTGGTCGATGTCCGGGCCGGTGTGCGGCAGCCACAGGATGGCGGCGTTGCGCGCATGCGTCGGGCCGGGGCCGTCGAGTACGGCGCCGACCAGGATCGGGGCGTTGATCGCGTCGGCCGCCTGGTTGATCAGCGCCTGCGCGTCCGAGTCCTCGCTGACCAGCGGGTCGATGTCACTGGAGTTCTCCGGCCAGATCACCAGGTCGGGTCGGGCGGCCGTGCCGGCGGTCACCTTCGCGGCCAGCGCCAGCGTGGCCTGCACGTGGTTGTCCAGTACCTTCCGGCGCTGCTCGTTGAAGTCCAGACCCAGGCGCGGCACGTTGCCCTGCACGATCGCGACGGTCACGCTCTTGCCGGCCGGGTCATGCAGGGGTACCAGCCAGCCACCGGCACTGACCCCGACCGCGAGTACCGCCGCCACCGCACCGGCCAGTACCGGCACCCGCCGACCGCGCCTCCACCTCGCCGGTACGGGCCGTGCCACAGCCACCAGCCCGCCAGCGCGAGCAGGCCACCGGACAGGCCGACGGCGAAGGTGACCAGCGGTGCACCGCCCAGCGCCGCGAACCGCAGCGCCGGCGAGTCGCCCTGGCTGAACGCCAACCGGCCCCACGGGAAACCACCGAACGGCAGCCGGTCGCGGGCCGCCTCCTGCGCCGTCCAGAGCAGCCCGGTGACCAACGGCCAGCTCCACCGGTACCGGTCGACGAGCGGCGACACCCAGGCGCTGGCCAGCCCGAGCAGCCCGATGAAGGCGGCCTGCAGGGTACTGAGCAGCAGCCACGGGAACGCGCCGACGTTCAGCCCGGTCCAGCTCAGCAGCGGGACGAAGAACACCAGGCCGGCCAGGAAGCCCAGGCCGAAGCCGGCGCGCAGGCGGCGGCCGTGGCACACCACCGCGAACAGGGCGACCGCCAGCGGGGCGAGCGGCCACCAGCCGTAGGGCGGGAAGGCGAGGAACAGGGCGGCGCCCGCGGCCACCGCGCCGGCCAGCCGGGCGAGTGTGGGGGCGGCCGGGCGGCGTACCCGGGCGGGCACCGCCTCGGGCGTGCTGCGCTGGGCGGGCGCGGCGACGATCATCGGTTCCTCACTGGTCACGGGCTGCTGGTCACGGGCTTGGCCACGTCCCGGGCTGCTGGTCAGGGCTGCTCGTCACGGGCTGCGGGGCCTCGATCCTACCGACGATCGAGGGTGAGCTGCCCGTGCGTACCCCGGCGCAGTCTGCCGGGCACGGAATCGGGGCGCGGCTTGCGCCACGCCCCGAACTCCCAGGCCCTTCCCGGCCGGTGTGGCAGTGGTCCGGCGGGACCTTCGGACCGGCGTGGGTCGGGCTGGCTGCCCGTACCGCGCCGTTGTCTACTGGCCCCGCCTCGCCACCTGCCGCTTCACCGGTGACGGTCGCTCGTCTGTACGCCTCCCACGGGTTGTGTCACCACCCCCGCCACCCCCGAACCAGCTGGACCTGGCGGAGTGCTCCGGCCAGAGGCTGGCGCTCGGCCAGCTGGGTTGGTGAGACGTGCGAACTCGCGTACCGCCTGCCTAAGTAAGGACCAGATGACCGTACGCGCGGCGGGCCATAGGCTTCAACGGGTTCCCGGAAACTACACCGAAGTAACCGGCGTGTCGACCTGGCGTGTCTTGTCCGGAATCACTAAAGCGAGATCACTTGTACCCTCCGTAGCCGTTTCCGGAGCAGTGCACTGGCCGCCGCGGGGTACTCGACTGCCAGCAGACCGGCCGGCGCGAGTACGTAGTCGACGTCCACCGCGTACTCCGGCGCCCGGGGCAGTGCCCAGCCACCGGCGTGATCGGCGAGCGCTCCGGTCAGTACCCGCGCGGCCAGCCCGGCCGGCGCGTGCCGCAGTACCCCACCCGACCCGACGACGAGGCGGACGTCGCGCAGGTCGGCGCCGCTGCGGGCGTGTCTACGCAGCGCCACGGTGGCGGCCACGGTCGCCAGCCGCTCCTCCACCGCCCAGCCGGCGCCGTCCCCCGCCGTCAGCCCGGGGTCGCCAGCCCGCTGCTCGGCCGCGGCGCTCAGCTCGGCCGGTCCCGGTTCGCCAGCCGCGCCGAGCAGGTGCTCGCTGAGGCCGGCGGCGACTGTGCCTGGCGCGCTCCACCGCATGCCCAGATCACCCTCGACCGTGCGGCTGCGCCAGAGGGTACCGGCGACCTCCCGGCGCGGGCCGGTCTCCCGCTCCGCGTCCGGTGCGAGTACCGAGTACACGTCGGTTGTCGCCCCGCCGATGTCGAGTACCGCCAGGTCGCCGTCGACCTCGGCGGCGAGCAGGGCGACCCCGGTGAGTACCACGTCCGGGGTGGCGCCGCGCACGAGGCCGGCGAAGCGGCTCCCCCGGGACAGCCGCTTCCCGCCGATCACGTGCCGCAGGAACACCTCCCGGATCGCCAGCCGCGCCGGTTCGGGGTTGAGTACCCCGATGCGGGGCAGCACGTTCTCGGTCGCCACGACCGGCACCCCGTGCGCTACCAGGCCGGCGACCACCTCGTCCCGGGCGTCGAGATTCCCGGCGACCACGACGGGTACCCGCAGCCGCGTGGCAGCCAGCCGGGAACCGTTGTGCCGCAACACTTCCGCGTCGCCGCCGTCGGTACCGCCGACGAGCAGTACGACGTCCGGGCGGGCCGCCCGCAGTGCCCGTACGCCGGCACCGTCGAGTGGACCGGCCGCCACCTGTACCACCCGCGCGCCCGCGGTCAGCGCCACCCGGTGCGCGGCCTTGGCGCTGACGAGTTCCTCGTAGCCGACCACGGCCAGCCGCAGCCCACCACCGGCGCTGGAGCAGACCAGCAGCGGGCAGCCGGTGCCGCCGGCCGCGGCCACCGCGGCGTCCAGCCCGTGCAGCACATCCGTGCCGACCGTGGTCGGGTGCTCGGCGCTGGCCACGAGCTCGCCCGAGTCGACGTCGACCACGGCCACCTTGGTGAAGGTGGAGCCGACATCGGCGCACGCGACCCGCGTCAAGCCACCGGCCCCGGAACGACCACTGTGCCGGTCGCGACCACCGCCACGATCGGCGGGTCGAGTACCTCGGCGGCCGATTCGCCCAGGTCCGGCCGGCCACGGCACACAACGGAACAGGAGAACTCCACGGTACGGCTGCGGGTACCCACCCGGGTCACCTCGGCGCTGATCTCCAGTACGTCACCGGCGCGTACCGGCGCCAGGAACTCCACCCGCGAGTACGCCCGGAACAGCCCCTCGTCGCCGTCGGTACGGATACACAGCTCGGTGGCCACGTCCCCGAACAGCCCCAGCGCGTACGCCCCGTCGACCAGGTTCCCCGCGTAGTGCGCGTGCGCGTACGGCACGTACCGCCGGTGGACGACCGTCACGCCCAGCCGTGCATCCGTCATGCCGCCACCCTCCGCCTGTTGAGGACCACCGCGTCGACCAGGTAGCTGGCCACCTCCCGGGGCGTGGTACCCCGCCCGAAGATCCGGTCCACGCCCAGCTCCTGCGCCATGAGTTCGTCGAAGCGCGGGCCGCCGACCACCAGCAGCGGGCGCCGCTGCGCGGGCAGCGCCTCCCGGAACGCGGCCGACATCTCCCGCGTGTTGTGCAGGTGCGCATCCCGCTGGGTGACCACCTGCGACACGAGTACGGCGTCCGCCTTCTCCGACCGGGCCGCCTCCACCAGGTCCGGTACCGACACCTGCGCACCGAGGTTCACCACGCGCAGTTCCCGGTAGTACTCCAGGCCCTTCTCACCGGCGATGCCCTTGACGTTGAGGATGGCGTCGATGCCGACCGTGTGCGCGTCGGTGCCGATGCACGCGCCGACCACCACCAGCTTGCGCCGCAGCCGCGACTTGACCAGCGCGTTGATCTCCTTGGCGCCGAGTACCGGGAAGTCCCGCTCGGCCACTACGACCTGCGAAAGGTCGACCAGGTGCTGGACCCGGCCGTAGACCACGAAGAAGGTGTACCCGTCGCCCATCTGCTTCGCGTGTACCACCATGGCCGGGTCCATGCCCATCTTGGCGGCCAACTGCAGGGCCGCGCCCTCGGCGCGCTTGTCGGTGGGTACCGGCAGCGTGAAACTCAACTGCACCATGCCGTCCCCGGTGGTGTCCCCGTACGGCCGCACGATCGTACCGGCGCTCATCGGGCCACCTCCAGCAGCTCCGTGGCCGGGTTGTAGTAGCCGGGCTCCTGGCGGGCCACGCCGGCCAGGCCCTTGCCCCGGTCCGGCGGCCGCTTCATGATCCCGAAGGTACCGTCGGCGATGGCGTTCATGAGGCCGCCACCGAGCGCCCGCGGCCCGGCCGACTTGTCGTCCACGATCCGCTGCAGCAGCGCCACCGACTCGTCGAGGACCTGTGCGGCCCGGCGTTGGATGAAGCCGCCCGGCGCGGGTATGAAGTCCTCGTGCAGCCCACCGGCCGCGCCCAGCACGTACCGGACGTTCTGCAGCGCGATGTCCCGGTCGGAGAGCCACGGCGTGACCACCGCCTCGGTCATCATCCCGACCAGCAGGATGCCCTGCCCGGTCAGTGTGCCGACCAGGTTGAAGAAGCCGTCCAGCAGGTTGCCGCGGAACACGTCCCCGGTCATGTGCTTGGTCGGCGGCATCCACTTCAGCGGCGCGTCCGGGAACAGCTCCCGGGCCAGCATGGCGTGCGCCAACTCCAGCCGGAACGACTCCGGCAGGTCCGGGTTGATCTCGAACGCGTGCCCCAGCCCGAGCTGCCAGTCGGCCAGGCCCGCCTCGTGCGCGAAGTACTCGTTGAGCAGCTGCGACACCGTCACCGTGTGCGCCGCCTCGACCGCGTCCGCCGTGGTCAGGTAGTTGTCCTCACCGGTGTTGATGATGATCCCGGCGCGGGCGTGGATCTGCCGGGAGAAGCGCTGGTCCACGAAGGTACGGATCGGGTTGATGTCGCGGAACAGGATGCCGTACATGGAGTCGTTGAGCATCATGTCCAGCCGCTCCAGCCCGGCCAGCGTGGCGATCTCCGGCATGCACAGCCCGGACGCGTAGTTGGTCAGCCGCACGTAGCGCCCCAGCTCCTTGGAGGACTCGTCCAGCGCGGCCCGCATCAGCCGGAAGTTCTCCTGCGTGGCGTACGTACCCGCGAAGCCCTCCCGGGTCGCTCCCTCGGGTACGTAGTCCAGCAGCGACTGTCCGGTCGAACGGATGACCGCGATCACGTCCGCGCCCGCACGTGCAGCCGCCTGCGCCTGCGGGATGTCCTCGTAGATGTCGCCGGTCGCCACGATCAGGTAGATCCACGGCCGCTGCTTCGGGTCACCGTGCCGCTGCACCAGGCGCTCGCGCTCTGTCCGGCGCCGGTCGATGCGGCGGATCCCGGCGCCCACACCGGTTTTGGCGCGCCGCCGCGCGGCGGTCAGGGCAGCCCCCGTCGGCAGCTCGAAGCGCACCGAACCGGCCGCCGCCTTCTGCGCCAGCAGGGTCAGATCCGCCGCGCCGGTGGCCGCCAGCGCATGGAAAACCGGCAGCGCCACGCCGTGGCCCAGCCCGACATCGGCAACCACCGCGTCGACCAGCCGGTTCACCCACGGGATGCCGTCGTGGTCGGCGCCGGTAACCCCGGCCAACCGCAGCAGCGCCCGCTCCACCGACACCGTCGTATGGCTGCGGGCCAGCTCCACCACCGGCGCACCCGCGCGCCGCGCCAACTGCCGCGCCCGGCGTACCTGGGCGCGGTCCAGGTTGAGCTTGCCCGCCACGGTGGTTCCTCCTCAGTTCTGGAAAATCAACTATCAAAGATCACGTTGCCGCGCAGCACGGTCCGCCGGCACACCGGCAGCTGCGGGAGTGGTTCCTCCTCATCGGCGGGTACCAGCCGGGGCAGCCCGTTCACCAGCTCGCTCGGCTGCCACACCGCGAAGGTGGCCGGCGCGCCCGGCGCGAGTACCCCTTCGTCGTCCCGGCACGCCGCCCGCCACCCACCACGCGTGTGCGCCGCGAACCCCTGCCGTACCCCCAGCCGCTGTACCGGGTTGTGGTGCCGCATCGCCGCGCGGATCGTGCCCCACGGGTCCAGTGGCGTGACCGGCGCGTCCGAGCCGAACGCCATCGGTACCCCCACCCCGGCCAGCGCACCCAGCGGGTTGGAGGCAAGCGAGCGCTCCACCCCGAGTCGGTGGGCGTACATCGCGTCGTCGCCACCCCAGAGCCGGTCGAAGGCGGGCTGCACGCTCGCCATCACGCCGAAGTTGACCAGTCCGGCGATCAGCGACTTGTCCAGGATCTCCAGGTGCTCGATGCGGTGCCGGCCGTCCCGGATGGCATCCACCCCGACCCGCATGGCGGCCAGCGCGAAGCCGGCCAGTACCGTCGCGATCGCCCGGTCGCCGATCGCGTGGAAACCGCCCTGCAGCCCCGTCTCCGTGCACTGCACCAGGTGCGTACCGACCTGCTCGGCGGTGACGTACCCGGCACCGCAGCCGCCCGTGTCGACGTACGGCTGGCGCAGGTGCGCGGTCCGCGAGCCCAGCGCACCGTCGGCGTACAGGTCGCCACCGGCCCCGATCGCGCCCAGCTCGCGTGCCTTCCCGGCGGCGTTCAGCTCACCCCAGTAGCCGTACACCTCGGGCAGCTCGCCCGACCGGCCAAGCTCCAGTACCGCCTGGAAGTCCGACTCCGAGGAGGTACCCGGCCCGCCGCACTCGTGTACCGCCACGATGCCCAGCGCCGCCGCCCGGGACAGGGCACCCCGCTGGGCGATCCGGCGCTGCCCCGGGGTGAGCGCGCCCATCGCGAGTTCCCGTACGACGTGGTGCGCCTCCCGCCGGAGCAGCCCGTTGTCCTGATAGCCGGGCGTGTCCGTGGGGCACTGCGCCAGCAGCGGGCTGGAGACCAGGGCGGAGTGCACGCTGGCCTGCGCCAGGTACACCCGGCGACCAGCCCCCGCCCGGTCCAGCTCGGTGGCTGACGGGGGCGTCTCGTCGGTCCAGAACGACTCGTCCCAGCCGTGCCCGAGTACCACCGCGTCGGCGGGCAGCCGGGCCGCGTGCCGCTCCACCCGCGCCAAGACCTCGGCCGCCGAGCGGGTACCGGCCAGGTCCAGCCCGAGCAGCACGATGCCGGTATCCGTGGTGTGTACGTGCGCGTCCACAAAACCCGGCGTGAGTAGGCCACCGGCCAGGTCGTACACCGCTTCGGCGCCGGTCGGGGCGTCCTCGTCCGGGCCCAGCCAGGCAATTCGCCCGTCCTCGACGAACAGTGCGGTGGCCCGCGGGTCGGCCGGCGAGTGCACCCGCCCGTTGCGGTAGAGCGTCGTGGGGGTCATGCCGTTCAGTCTGCCGCCAGCCGGGAAGCGAACAGCGACCGCACGCCGGGCTGCGTGCGGAGCAGCTCCAGCGCGTACTCGGCGTGGCCCGGGGCGTACCCGTTACCGATCAGCATGGTGACGTCGGCTGCCAGCCCCTCGGCGCCCAGCGCCGCCGCCGCGAACGAGGTGGCCATCGAGAAGAAGATCACGGTACCCCCGTCGGCCGTGGCCAGGATCGCCCCGTGCTCGCAGCCGGGTACGTCCACGCAGACCACGGTCACATCGGCCGGCCCGCCCAGCGCCCCGGTCACCGCGCTTCCCAGCGCCACCGGGTCACGGGCGTCAGCGAGCGCCACGGCGTCCGCGATCCCCGCGGCTTCCAGTCGCGCGGCTTCCGCCGGTACCGGGACGATCCCGACGGTCTTTGCGGCACCCGCGTCCCGGGCCGCGGCCAGGGACAGCGACCCGCTCTTGCCCGCCCCGCCGATCACCGCGACCGTGGGTTGCCGGTAGCCACCGACCACCCGGCGGGTGAGCGCCGGCGCGCCGCACACGTCCATCACCGCGAGGGCCAGCTCGGGGTCGAGATCGTCGGGCAGCTTCGCGGCGATCGAGCGACCGAACAGGATCGCCGACCCGGCAGCCGGTACCTGCTCGGAGCGCCCGTCCCAGCCGGCCAGCCCGTCGGTGATCAGCAGCGGCGTCAGGGTGAGCGACACCAGGGTGGCCACCCGGTCCCCCGGCACCAGGCCGAGCGGTGACTCGGGGCCGACCGCCTCCACGGTGCCGATCAGCATCCCGCCCGAGCCGGTGACCGGGTTCTGCATCTTGCCCCGGCTGGCGATGATCTCCAGCACCTCGGCGCGTACCGCCGCCCCGTCCCCACCGTGCTTGGTCGACAGCTGCCGGAAACTCGCCGCGTCCAGGTTGAGCCGCTGCACCGCGATGCGTACCTCGTCGGCGCCCACCCGCGGGTCGGCGTCCAACCGGCTGGCGGCCTGCGGCAGTACCCCGACCGGCTCCAGTACGCGGTGCAGGCCGACGGGCGAGGTCATCACAGTCCTCCAAGCGAGACGCAGCATTGCGGGAAGTATTTCGGCAGACTAGCCTTCGAACAGGAAATTCTCCAGCTCCCCTAACCTAGCGCAACAGGAGGTCCCGTGATCGAGGGCCAGCCGTACGAGTACCGCCGGCGCGAGCTGGTCGAGCCCGACTGGACCCGGCTGCCCGGCTGGCGCACGGTGACCCGCGATCAGTGGGAGTCCGCCCAGTGGCAGCGCGCCCACTGCGTGAAGAACGTCAAGCAGCTGCGCGAGCTGTACGGCGACCTCCTCGACGAGCGCTTCTACGCCGACCTGCTCGCCGACCAGCAGACCAGCGCCACCATGTCGATGCTGGTACCCCCGCAGATGCTCAACACCATGGTGCCCACGGCCGTCCCCGACACGGACTCGTTCTACGCCGATCCGGTCCGCC
Source organism: uncultured Actinomycetota bacterium (assembly GCA_963850915.1). Lineage (GTDB taxonomy): Bacteria > Actinomycetota > Actinomycetes > Mycobacteriales > Micromonosporaceae > CAVTWH01. The sequence continues at coordinate 1,157,177 of CAWKND010000005.1, read as the reverse complement.
GGTACATGATCCCGGTCGCCTCGGACCGGCGCGCCGACTGGCCCAGCCACCCGTACGCCAGCCGCGACTCGCTGCACGAGCACGACATGTGGGTGGCCGAGGGGCTGACCCACCGGTACCCCACGAAGGTGCTCGCCGAGCTGCTCTCCACCTGCCCGCAGTACTGCGGCCACTGCACCCGGATGGACCTGGTCGGCAACTCCACCCCCGCGGTCGAGAAGCTGAAGCTCACCCTGAAGCCGGTGGACCGCTACGACGGCATGATCGCCTACCTCCGCGAGCACCCCGGTGTCCGCGATGTCGTCGTCTCCGGTGGCGACGTGGCCAACGTGCCGTGGAAGAACCTCGAGTCGTTCCTGATGCGGCTGCTGGAGATCACCACCATCCGGGACATCCGGCTGGCGACCAAGGCGCTGATGGGGCTGCCCCAGCACTGGCTGCAGCCCGAGGTGGTGGAGGGGCTGGAGCGGGTCGCCCGCACCGCCGCCCGGCGCGGCGTCAATCTGGCCATCCACACGCACGTCAACCACGCCAATTCGCTGACCCCGCTGGTCGCGAAGGCCGCGCAGACGGCGCTGGAGGTGGGCGTCCGGGACGTGCGCAACCAGGGGGTACTGATGCGCGGAGTCAACGCGCGCACCCCCGACCTGCTGGACCTGTGCTTCGCGCTGCAGGGCGAGGCCGGCATCCTGCCCTACTACTTCTACATGTGCGACATGATCCCGGGTGCCGAGCACTGGCGGGTGTCGGTCGCCGACGCGCAGGCACTGCAGCACGACATCATGGGCTACCTGCCCGGGTACGCCACCCCGCGGATCGTGTGCGACGTGCCGTTCGTCGGCAAGCGCTGGGTACACATGCTCACCGAGTACGACCGGGAGCACGGAATCTCCTACTGGACCAAGAACTACCGCACCTCGATCGAGCAGTCCGACCCGGAGGCGCTGGCCCGCCGGTACGCCTACTACGACCCGATCGACACGCTGCCCGAGTCGGGCCAGAAGTGGTGGCGCAAGGAGCTTTCCCGGCTGGCCTGACTCGCCGCGCGCCCGGCGCCGGACAGGCGAGGGCCCCCATCACCTGAGGGAGACGGGGGCCCTGCTTTTGTTGGTACCGCGAGGGTCAGCTACGACCGGTCACCGCGTCCTTCGCGTCGCGGCCGGCGTCCTTCATGTGCTCGCCGGCCTGCTTCACGTTGGCGTGCGCCTGGTCGCGTACACCCTCCGCCTGGAGCGATTCGTTGTCGGTCTTGTCGCCGAACCACTCCTTGGCCTTGCCCTTGGCTTCCTCGGCCTGGTTCTGGGCCTTGTCCGCGTACGACATCGGGTACCTCCTCGTCCCGTGTCAGCGCTCTGGATTGCCGCGCCGACGTTGACACTCCTGGCGTACCCGCCCGGCCGCCCCGACAAACGCCCTGCCCCTTGTTTGTTGGAGCGAGTGCGAAGCACGTCATTGCTCTTTGGTGTTTCCGGGCCACACCCGCTAAGGCATCCTAGGATGCTAGGTTACCGCCGCCCAACGCTTCGGGTCGGACAGGGAAGGGACCGGAGGCCGGTCAGCGGTGGGTGGCCGCGCGGATCCCGGTTGGACGGGTACGGTGCGAGCATGGCGCAGGTGAAGATCTACGGCAGCCGCGGATCCCTGGCGGGGCTGCGCGAGCCACTGTCCCGGGCAGTGCACGAGTGCCTCGTCGAGGCGCTGCAACTCCCCGACGAGAAGCGGTTCCAGCGCTTCATCCCGCTGGACGAGGAGGATTTCCTGCACCCACGCGGTGCCGGGTACACGGTCATCGAGATCTCCATGTTCGAGGGGCGTACCGGGGACACCAAACGCACGCTGATCACCTCCCTGTTCGCGCGCTGGCAGGAGCTGGGCCAGCACCCCGACGACCTGGAGATCACCATCTTCGAGACGCCGCGCGGCAACTGGGGCATCCGTGGCGTACCCGGCGACGAACTGCTGCTGACGTACCCGATCGGCAGCGCTTCGTGACAGGCGCCCGACAGGCAGGTGAGCTGGTACTGATCCGGCACGGTGCCACCGAGTGGAGCGTGGCCGGCCGGCACACGTCGGTCACCGACCTGCCGCTCACGGCGGATGGCGAGCGCCAGGCGAAGGCACTCGCCGGCGCGCTGCGCGGGTACCGGTTCGCGGCGGTCTTCTGCAGCCCCCGCAAGCGCGCGCTCGACACCGCGGCCCTCGCCGGGCTGGACGTCACCGCGGTCGACGAAGACCTCGCCGAGTGGCGCTACGGCGACTACGAGGGGGTCACCACGGCTCAGATCCGGCTCCAGCGGCCGGGCTGGCTGCTGTGGCGGGACGGCTGCCCGGGCGGCGAGTCACCTGAAGAGGTGGGTACCCGGCTGGACCGGGTACTGGCCCGGGCCGAGGCGGCGGCACAGGACGGTGACGTGGCGCTGGTCGCGCACGGGCACAGCCTACGGGTAGCCGGCGCGCGCTGGATCGGGCTGGCTGCCGGCTACGGGGGGGCGCTGGCGCTGGACACCGCGACCATCTCGCTGCTCGGTCACGACCACGGCGAACGGGCTATTCGCCAGTGGAACTCGCCTGTTCCGCAGTCCCCGCAGGAGCCGTCGCCGGCGGCGTGACGTCCAACGGGCGCCCCTCGTACGGCGTGGAGAGCACCACCGTGGTCCGGGTGGTCACGTTTGCGGCCACCCGGATCTCGTGCAGTAGCCGCTCCAGGTCACTCGGGCTCTTCACGCGCACCAGCAGCAGGTAGAAGTCCTCGCCGGCGACCGAGTAGCACGACTCGATCTCGGGCAGCTTGGCCAGCCGCTCCGGGGCGTCGTCCGGCGCGGCGGCGTCGATCGGCCGGATCGCCACGAACGCGGTCAACGGCAGCCCAACCGCTTCATAGTCCAGCCGCGCCGCGTACCCCTTGACCACGCCCCGCTGCTCCAACCGGCGTACCCGCTGGTGCACAGCGGACACCGAGAGCCCGACCCGCTCGGCGAGGTCGGTGTAGGACAGCCGGCCATCCGCCGAGAGGGCGCCGATGATCGCGCGGTCGATCTCTTCCACGGTCACGAACCTACCGGGCGCGGGCGGTCAACCCATACTCGCCGCCACACCCGCGCCAACACCCACCCCCGCGGCGGTACCTGCGGTGGGCGCCGAGGAGAGGATCGACGCCCACCGCCCCCTCGTCAGGTGGTCTCGGGCACGCTGCCGCCGGGCAGCGGCATCGGCAGCTCGCCGGGGAGGGTTACGGTCACCCCGTGGCCGCGCGACGGGCGCAGCCGTACCCCGTCGGCGCAGGCCCAGAGCTGGCCGGCGACGTCCGGCTCCGGTTGGCCGTTCGACAGGTGCCGGCGGGCCACCGCGACGGCGATCTCCTCAGCCAGCTGCGGGCCTTCCAGAGTCAGATCGGGGGTACCGATGGCCAGCCGCCACTGCCGCCACTGGTCCCGGCCGTAGATGAGCAGGTGCGAGTCGCTGTCGCCGGGGGAGATCCAGATACCGACCCGGTTCACCGAGTCGTACCGCAGCTGGCCGCCGAGTACCTTGCCGGCCTGCGGATGCCCCGGCTCGGCGCGGAACAGCCGGCAGCCGAAGATGACCCGGCTGTCGGTCACCGTCGCCGTGCACCGGGCCGGCGAACGCCACGCGTCCAGCCAGCTCAGCGAGCCGGGTGTCCGGCTGGACAGGATGATCGAGCAGCCGGGTACGGCCGCGTAGATCACTTCGTCGGGTCCGGTGCACGGGCGCTCGCTACCGCGCAGGAAGCTCGGCGCGTACGCGTCCAGTGGCTCGGCCACCGCGTCGTCGCGCAGTACCAGCGGTACCAGCGGCTGGAGGCGCCACACCGGCTGTGCCGGCAGGCCGCCCGGACCATCAACCGGCCCGCTGCTCTCCGGCAACTGCTCCTGCTCCATGCCGCATCCCCTCCGTGCCCGACGCCGCCCTGGACGCCCGGCTCTGCCGCGTGTCCGCGCAGCTGCCCCGTGTGTCCACTATGTGCGGTCGTCGAAGATACCGCCTGATCGACGAAGGGGGGTCAGCTGGGCGTACGCGGCGCCGGATATCCGACAGTCAGCCGGTGCGTACCCGCGCCTCGACCCACAGCAGGTCGCCGTCCCGCTGCGCACCGACCTCCACCCGGGGGCCGACCGCCATCGGTTGACCCGCTCCGCCGGATACCTCCGCCGGGTCCAGATCCGCGTCGGCCAGCACGCTCACGGCCACCTCGCCGCGCGCCGAGGTGACGGTCAACCGGGCCCGGCTGCGGGCGGCGGTGAGTACCGCGATCGGTGGCTCGGTCAGCGCCCGCCGGATGGCCACCGGGAGGTCCGCCGGGGCGCCCATGGTCACCAGGTCCACCAGCACCCCACTGCGCTCGGCGATGTCGGCGCACGCGCGCAGCTCGTGGATGAGCGGGTCGGGGACGTCGTCGGTCTCCACCACCAGCCGGCGCAGCCGGGCCGACTCGGTCGCCGAGCGCCGGCGTACCACCGGGTCGGCCGGGTCGGCGGTGCCGTAGCCCAGCTCGGCGAGCAGGTCGGCAACCTCCTGGCGGAGCAGCCGGTAACGCTGCCGGCGTACCTCGTGCACCTCCTCGGCCGCGGCCTGGGCAGCGGCGACCGCGGTACGTGCCGCGGCGGCGGAGGCGATCCAGCGGGCCGCTCCGCGCAGCGCGTGTACCGTCCCGGCGAGCCCCAGCTGCAGCGAGCCGGTACCAACCACGATCGTCAGGTAGCGGGCGATCCCGCTCCGGTCGGCGCCGCCGTCGTTGACCAGTACCAGCAGCATGACCAGGGCATTGGCGGCCAACAGTGGCAGCAGGCCGGCGAGCGGGCGGCGCCAGAACACCACGATCGCCAGCCAACCGATCGCACCCCAGGCCCAGTTCGCGGTAGACAGCAGCTGCTCCGGCGCGCTGGCGAAGTCACCGGCGGCGGCGACGCCCAGCAGCGCGGCACCGAGCAGCCATGGGTAGCGGGCGCCCCGGTCCAGCCGCAGCAGGCCGGTACAGAGCCAACCGGCCATCGCCGCGAAGAGCAGCCAGGCGACCGGCATCACCCACGGCAGCCGGGCGTCGGCCCGGCTGGAGAGCATGGCGACCAGGTCATTGCTCAGGTGCCAGAGGGCGATGATGATGACCAGCGCGACGGCCACCCGGCGGGTGTACTGGCGCTGCACGAGCGCCTGCGCGGAGAGCGCGCCGGTGTCAGCCGCCTGGCGGTCAGCCGGGTGGGGGTCAGTCATGCTGCCACTCCAGGATCACCGTGGTACCCCGACCGGGCTGGGAGAGCACCTCGGCAACGCCACCGACCGCGAGCATCCGGCCCACGATCGCCTCGCGGATGCCGTACCGGGTGGCCGGTACCGTCGCCGGGTCGAAGCCGGTACCCGCATCGGCCACCTCCACCCGTACCCCGCCGTCGCCGGTACGCAGCCGCACCTCTACGGCCCGGGTACCCGCGTGCCGGGCCACATTCGCCAGTGCTTGCGCTGTCGCGCCGGTGAACGCGGCCGCCACTGTCGCCGGTACCGGACAGGCCGCCAGGTGCAGTACGACGCTCAACTCACCGGCGAGCGAGGTCGCCAGCGCCAGCCGCTCGTCCAGCCGGACCAGTGCGGGGGCCGGCTGGTCCGGCCGGCGTTGGGTCGGGATCACCGGCCGGTCCAGCCCCTCGATCAGCTCGAGGTCGGCCAGCGCCCGGCTGCGTAGCGCGGGCGAGCTGGTACCGATCGCGCCGATGCCGACCATCGTCAGGGTGGCCAGTACCGTGTCGTGCAGTTGCCGGTTGTGCTCCCGCTCGGTACGCCGGCGGGCCTGCGCGGCCTGCGCGCTGGCCTGCACCCGGCCACGCTCGGTGAGTGCCGTGTCAGCGGCGGCGGCCGCCCGGCGGATCAGCCACATGAGCAGTGCCGCGCAGCCGATCTGGATGGCGAAGATGGCGGCCTGGGCCAGCCCGTGGTCGGCCAGCCCGGCGCGCTGTGCCCCGGCCAGGTAGCTGGCGACGATCACCAGTCCGGCCGGCGCCGCGGCCGGTACCCGCCAGGTGAACTGGCAGATCACCAGGCTGACCGTGGCCACCAGGGCCACCCAGCCGGCCCCGCTGGACAGCGCCTGCCGCTCGGTCAGCTCGCCCTGCAGCAGGCACAGCACGCTGGTACCCGCCACGTCCAGGCAGGTCAGCCAGGTGCTCAGCCCGCCGCGTACGGCGCGGTACGCGAACGCGAGTGACCACAACAGACTGAGCCCGACGGCGGGGTACACCCAGCCGGGTCGGGCCGGCACACCCAGGCCGATCACCGCCGCCGCACCGCCGAGCACGCCCACGACTACCCGCAGCAGCGCGGCGACGGCCGCCGCGAGCTGGTCCATGACGTAGGTGGCCGGGGCCGGATGCCCGTCAGGCGGCCGGATCGCGGTACGCAGCCAGGATCTCATCGGAGCGTCCACTGTGCCCGAACCTCCCGGCCACGGCAATGCCCGTGCGCCAGCCGGCTCGCGTCGCCGGCGGGACTCGGCCGTTCGGTCAGCGGGGTACCGACTGGACGGTTCCACCCCGGCCACAGGGGTATCACCGGCGGGACCATATGTCGGAGGATAGATGGATGAGCTTAGAACCGGCACTCGCCCCGGTCCGGGTCGCCGTCATCGACGATCACCCGGTCGTCCTGGAGGGCATCCAGGCGTGGATCGGCGCCGACCCGGAGCAGCGGGTACGCCTGGTCGGCATGTCCGACAGCGTCGACGACGCGCTCACCGGCGAGCTACCCGACGTGCTGCTGCTCGACCTGACCCTGCACGGGGTACGCGTCGCCGACCGGATCGGTGAGCTGGCTCGGGCCGGCCACCGGGTGGTGGTGTTCTCCCAGGACACCGAGCCGGACACCATCCTGACCGCGCTGGACGCCGGGGCGATGGCCTACGTGACCAAACAGGAGGCCGGCGAGCACTGCGTGGAGACGATCGTGACAGTCGCCGCCGACCAGCCGTACGTGACGCCCAGCCTCGCCGGTGCCATGGTCGCCGACGACCGGCCGGCCAGTCCCCGGCTGTCCGGCAAGGAGCAGGAGGCGCTCCGGCTGTGGTTCCAGGGCATGTCGAAGGCGTCGGTGGCCCGCCGGATGGGGATCACCGAGCACACGGTGAAGCAGTACATCGATCGGGCCCGGGTGAAGTACGTGCGGGCCGGGCGCCGCGCGCCGACCACGTTCGCGCTGCTCGCGCGGGCGATCGAGGACGGTCTGATCGACCCGTCGGAGGTCGGCGAGTACCGCTCCTTCGCCGCCGCGCCAACGGAAGGCTGACGCTGAACCGCTGATGCTCAGTCCCGGCCGAGGCTGCGGGCGATGACCAGCCGCTGGATCTGGTTGGTACCTTCCACGATCTGCAGCAGCTTGGCCTCCCGCATGAAGCGCTCCACGGGATGGTCACTCACGTAGCCGTACCCGCCGAGTACCTGGACCGCGTCGGTGGTCACCTTCATCGCCATGTCGGTCGCGAAGAGCTTGGCCTTGGCCGCTTCGATGCTGTACGGCCGCCCCGCGTCCTTACGCCGTGCGGCCGCCAGGGTCAGCTCGCGGGCCGCCGAGATCTGGGTGGCCGCATCCGCCAGCAGGAAGCCCATCCCCTGGAAGTCCAGGATCGCCCGGCCGAACTGCTGCCGCTCGCGGGCATACCCGACGGCGTAGTCCAGGGCCGCCTGGGCCAGGCCGACGGCGCTCGCCGCTATCCCCAACCGGCCGGCATCCAGCGCCTGCATGGCGATGGCGAAGCCGCCGTTCTCCGGGCCGATGAGGTGCTCGGCCGGCAGCCGGGCGTCGTCGAAGGCGATCTGCGCCACCGGGGAGGAGCGCAACCCCATGGTGCGCTCCGGGCGCTGCGGCACGATGCCGGCGGTGTCGGCCGGGGCGTACAGGCAGGAGATGCCGCGCGCGCCGGGGCCGCCGGTACGGCAGAAGACGGTGTAGAAGTCGGCCCGGCCGGCGTGCGTGATCCATGCCTTGGTACCGCTGACAACCAGTTCGTCGCCGTCGCGGGTGGCCCGGGTGGTCATCGCGGCCGGATCGGAGCCGCCAGCCGGTTCGGACAGGCAGTAGGCGCCCAGCAGCTCGCCGCCGATCAGGTCCGGCAGCCAGCGCTTGCGCTGCTCGTCGGAGCCGTGCGCGGCGAGCGGGTAGCAGGCCAGCGTGTGCACCGAGATCGCCTCGGCGACGGTCAGCCAGCGCCGGGCCAGCTCCTCGACGACCTGCACGAACACCTCGTACGGCTGGCCGCCGCCGCCGTACTCGAGCGGGTACGGCAGGCCGAGCAGACCGGCCCGGCCGAGGGTACGCAGCACGTCACGAGGGAACTCGGCGCGCTCTTCGTAACCGGCGGCGCGCGGCGCCAACTCCCGGTCGGCGATCTCGCCAGCCAGCTCCAGCAGGGCGTACGCCTCGTCGGTCGGCAGAATCCGGTCGATGGTGTGGTGGGCAGGCACGTACCCAGCTTAACGCTCGTTCACCTCGTTCGCCCGCCCGTCCTCCCCACCCCCGTCTCGGCCGTGCGCGCAGAGTTGCCGGGCGAACGGATGATCCCGCTTCGCGTCCGGCGTCCCGCTGGTGGCCGGCCGGTACGCTGTTGCCACCCCGCCTACCCGGGCGCCACGGTCAGCCGTGCCGGACGGAGAACCAGCCGATGCTGTGCCCCCTGTGCCGTTTCGACTCGCCGGTCGGCGTGCACACCTGCCCGGCCTGCGGGACCGACCTCGACACGGTCACGCTGCCAAACCCGGCTCCGGTGGCGATCCCGGATCCACCGGCGGCCGTGACCGAGGTACCGACCGCTGAGGTCGCCGGCCTCCCGCAATCGGCGCCGCCCGCACCGACACCGGGTCAGCAGCGCACACCGCCCGTACCGGCGCCGAGCTACCCGCCTGTGCCAGCACCCGGCTACCCGGCCGCGCCAGCACCGGCATACCAGCCGCCGCCCGTCGCGGGACCGGGCTACCAGCAGGCCACGGGTGGATACCCCGCACTCGGCGGACAGCCCTACCCGGGTGCACCGGGAGGCGGATACCCGCACGCCGCACCGACCTCGCCCGGCTACCAGTACCCGACCGGCGGGTACCCACGGATGCCCGTGCCCCAGAGCGGCGGGTACCCCTATCCGGCCGGCCCCGGCGTCCCCACCGGCCCGCTCGAGCCGCCGCCCCGGCGCACCCTGCTGGTGGTGTTGATCTGCCTCGGTGTGGTGGCAATCCTCGGTCTTGGCGCGGTCGCCGTGCTGCACCTCGTCGACAAGCCCGCGCAGACCGGCTCCGACGGCAACAACACCAGTACCGGCTCCAACGGCAACAGCAACGGCGTAACCGGGGCCGGGACGGCCGGCAGCACGGCCGGCAACTCGGATGCCCGGGCGCGCGCCGAGGCGACCAGCCTCGACCAGCTGCTCAGCTCCGCGATGAACAGCCGCGTCCAGCTCAAGGCGGGGCTCGACGAGGCCAACGCGTGCGGCGACCTGAACGACGCGCTGGGCAAGATCAACGCAGTGGTGAGCGACCGGAAGAGCCAGCTACAGCAGGCCGGCCAGATCGACCTCGGCGCGTTCAGCAACGCCGACTCCCTGCACCAGACGCTCGGCCAGGCCTGGGACCTGTCGCTGCAGGCGGACCAGGCATACGGCCGCTGGGTACAGTGGATGATCAACAACGGTTGCGGCAGCAACGGCGACAAGGACGACGGCGACACCTACTCCAACCAGTCGCACGCCGCGAAGGACCAGTTCATCGCCGTGTGGAACCCGATCGCCCAGCGCTTCGGGCTACCCACGCGGGCGGAGACCGACGTCTGACGGCCGGCTCCCCCGCAACGTCGGTGCCGGCCTCTAGAGTGGCGGGGTGACCGCGCCACTGCTGCTCGTCGACGCGCCCAGCCTCTATTTCCGCGCCTACTTCGGCATCCCCGAATCGGCCGCGCGAGCGCCGGACGGTACGCCGGTCAACGCGGTACGCGGGTTCCTCGACATGATCGCCACACTGGTACGCACCCGCCGGCCCGACCGGCTGATCTGCGCACTCGACGAGGACTGGCGACCCGCCTGGCGCGTGGCCCTACTCCCCTCCTACAAGGCGCACCGGGTGGCCGCCCCCGGTATCGAGGAGGTACCGGCCGGGCTGACCCCGCAGGTACCGCTGCTGCTCGAGGTACTCGCCGCGATCGGTATCCCCGCGCTGGGCGCCAAGGGGTACGAGGCCGACGACGTACTCGGCACCCTGGCCACGCACGAGCCGGCCCCGGTGGAGGTGGTCTCCGGCGACCGTGACCTGTTCCAGCTGGTCGACGACGCCCGCCCGGTACGGCTGCTCTACTGCGGGCGCGGGATCGCCAAGTTGGAGGTCTGCGACGACCCGGCGGTACGGGCTAAGTACGGGGTACCGGCGGCCGGGTACGCCGACTTCGCGGCGCTGCGCGGGGACCCGAGTGACGGGCTGCCAGGGGTACCCGGCGTCGGCGAGAAGACGGCGGCACGCCTCATCGAACGGTACGGCAGCCTGTCCGCCATCGTGGCCGCCCTGGACGAACCCGCCGCCGGCTTCGCACCTGGGCTGCGTACCAAGCTGGACGCGGCACGCGCTTACCTGGCAGTTGCGCCGAAGGTGGTGGAGGTGGCCCGGGACGTGCCGCTGCCACCGATCGCGAGTGCCCTGCCGGTGGTACCGGCCAACCCCGATCGGCTGCTGGAGCTGGCCGAGCAGTGGAACCTGGCCGGCTCCACCCGCCGGCTGATCGACGCCCTGGCCGGCTGATCGACGCCCTGGCCGGCGGGGGCCGGCCTGGGCCGGGTCAGCGGCCTGGGGTGCGCTCCGGGTCGTCGCCGGTCGCCGGCAGCGGGAACGGGCGTTGCCGCGCCCGGGACACCGTGGGTACCTGCGGCCACTGGCCACTCGACTCGGTACGACCCGGCCGGCCGGATACCGGAGCGTCCGGTGCCGGACTGGTCGGGCGCTGCCCGAACGCCGACTCCGCCGAGCGGTGGCCGAACGCCGAGTCCCACGAGCCGCGCGGAGTCTGCTCTGCCGGGAAGTTCACCGGACCGAGGTATGCCTCGGTGTAGGACGGCTGGGTGGCCGGGTGGCTGCCGTCGATACGCGCCCGCAGCTCGGCCTGGACGTCCCGGTCGGCCTGCGACGGTACCGCCAGCAGCGCGTAGAAGAGCGCTACGACGACACCGAGCACCAGCACCAGGATCGGGATCAGGAAGGTCATCGCGTCGACGCCGGTGAGCGCGGAGCCGTCGACACTCGAGTGGACGTGTACCCGCATGCCGTACATGCCGGTGTAGTGCATGCCGGAGATCGCGGCTGCCATCAGCGCGGCGGAGCCGAACAGCGCCGGCGGCCGCTGCACTGTCACGGTGAACCAGAGGGCCACCGTGGAGGCCACGATCGCGATCGCCACAGCCGCGACAACGTAGGGGGTGTCGTACCCGATGCTGCCATCGACCCGCATCGCCGCCATGCCGGAGTAGTGCATCGCGGCCACGCCGGCACCGGTCAGCACCCCGGCCACCAGCACCTTGAGCACCGACGGCTTGCCGAAGCCGACGATGAACAGGCCGACGCCGACCACGATCACGGCGGTGAGCCAGCTCGCCACCGTGGTGGCCACGTCGTACCGGACAGCGGTGCCGTCTACCGAGAAGCCGATCATCGCGAGGAAGTGCATGGTCCAGATGCCGGTACCGCCGATGGCGAACGCGGCGAGTACGAGCCAGCGGGCGCGCAGGCCGGTACCGGCGGCGGCCCGGGCGCGGACCGTGGCGGTGAGCCCGAGGAGCGAGCCGACCAGGGACAATCCGTACGCCAGTACCGGCGTGATCCATCCGTACGCGAACTCATGCACGGCAGGATCTTCACCTGTGCGGTACCGGCCTGACCAGCCAGCACCCCTTACGACCTCATCACACTTCGCCTGGTGAGGGCCGCATTACGCTGTGATCAAGCGGTCAGCGCGTACGCCAGCACGCCCCGGGTGACGGCGCTGATCGCCTGCCGGGCGTGCGACTGGACCTGGGGCGGCGCTCCTTCGGCCTGGGCGATCTGGCCGAGCAGATCGACCACCTGCCGCGTCCAGCGCACGAAGTCACCGGCCGGCATGTCCCCCTCGAGCGCGTGCACGCTGGAGAGCACCTTCGCCAGCGACTCACCACGGGCCCACCGGTACATCGGCCAGACGAAGCCGAGATCGGGTTCCCGGGTCAGCTCCAGACCGTGAGCGCCCTCGTCGGCCTCCACCTCGGCCCACACCTTCAGCGTCGCGTCCACCGCGTCGGTGACCGGGCCACGGGGCAGCGACGCGCGCTCCTCCGACTCCCGCCGTGCCTCGTAGACCACGACCGAGACCGCCGCCGCCAACTCCGACGGGGACAGTTCGTCCCACACGCCGCGGCGCAGGCACTCGGCCACCAGCAGGTCGGCCTCGGTCCAGATCCGGGCCAGCATCCGGCCGGCCGGGGTGACCTCGTCCCGCTCCAGGTAGCCACGCTCGCGCAGCAGCGCGCAGACCTGGTCGAAGGTACGGGCCAGCGAGCCGGTGCGCCCGGCCACCTTGTCCCGGATCGCCTGGGTGTCCCGCTCCAGCCGGTGCTTGCGCTCCGCCCAGCGGGCGTGCTCCTCCCGCTCCGGGCAGGCGTGGCACGGGTGCTTGCGCAGTTCGTGGCGGAGCCGGTCGATCTCCTGATCGGCAGAGCCGTCCGAGCGCCGTCCGGGACGCTTGTTGGGCCGCTCGACTCCCGCCGCGCGTAGCGCCGCCGCCAGGTCACGACGCTCGGCTGGGGCGCGGTGGTTGAAGTTCCTGGGTACCCGCAGCCGGCCCAGTATCTCCACCGGGGCGGTGAACTCGCCGGCCGAGATCCGCCCGGCCCAGCGCTCCTCGGTCAGTACCAGTGGCCGTGGCTCGTTGAAGCCGGCCGCGCCCGGGTCGAGTACGACCGCGAGGCCGGAACGCCGGCCGGACGGTACCAGGATGATGTCCCCGACCTTGACCTTCTCCAGCGACGTCGCCACCGCGCCACGGCGCTGCGCCACACTCTGCCGCGCGTTCGCCTTCTCCCGGTCGTTGATCTCCATCCGCAGCTGGAAGTAGGAGTCGAAGTCGCCGAGGTGGCACTGCTCCTCGTGCGCGTACGCCGCCGCCGTCTCGGTGTTGCGCTGCACCTGGCGGGCCAGCCCGACCACCGAGCGGTCCGCCTGGAACTGGGCGAACGAGGACTCCAGCAGGGCCCGGGCCCGGTTACCGCCGACCGAGCCGACCAGATTGACCGCCATGTTGTAGGACGGCCGGAAGCTGGAGCGCAGCGGATAGGTACGGGTGGAGGCCAGCCCGGCCACGTGCCGGGGGTCGAGTTCGGGACTCCACACCACCACGGCGTGCCCCTCCACGTCGATACCCCGCCGCCCGGCCCGCCCGGTGAGCTGCGTGTATTCGCCAGGGGTCAGGTCGACGTGCGCCTCCCCGTTGAACTTGACCAGCCGCTCGAAGTACCACGCAGCGGGCCGGCATGTTGATCCCCAGCGCCAGTGTCTCGGTGGCGAACACGGCCTTCACCAGGCCGCGGACGAACAGCTCCTCGACCACCTCCTTGAAGGCCGGCAGCAGCCCGGCGTGGTGCGCGGCCAGGCCCCGCTCCAGCCCCTCCAGCCACTCCCAGTAGCCCAGCACCTGGAGGTCCTCGGACGGGATCTGGCCGGTCTTCGCCTCCACGATCGAGCGGATCTCGGCCCGCTCAGTCGGCGTGGTCAACCGCAGGCCGGCGGCCAGGCACTGCTGCACAGCGGCGTCGCAGCCGGCGCGGCTGAAGATGAAGACGATCGCCGGCAGCAGCCCGGCGCGCTCCAGCCGCTCCACCACGTCGAAGCGCGCCGGGCCGGGCCAGCGCCGGGTGCGGCCACGCGGACCGCGGCCCGGACCGCCCTCGAGTTCCATCCGGCGGGTCACCTCGCGGGTGTAACGCAGCAGTTCCGGGTGTACGTCGTGCTTCTGTGCCGCCTCCGCGTCGTGGAACAGGTCGAACATCCGCTTGCCGACGAGCATGTGCTGCCACAGCGGTACCGGCCGGTGCTCGCTGACCACCACCTCGGTGTGGCCGCGTACGGTGACCAGCCAGTCGGCGAACTCCTCCGCGTTGGAGACGGTGGCGGACAGGGAGACCAGGTTGACGCTCGCCGGCAGGTGGATGATCACCTCCTCCCAGACCGCGCCCCGGAACCGGTCGGCCAGGTAGTGCACCTCGTCCATCACCACGTGGGAGAGGCCGACCAGGGCCGGGGAGCCGGCGTAGAGCATGTTGCGCAGTACCTCGGTGGTCATCACCACCACCGGCGCGTCCCCGTTGATCGCGTTGTCGCCGGTCAGCAGGCCGACCTTCGCCTCGCCGTGCACGGCGACCAGATCGTGGAACTTCTGGTTGGACAGCGCCTTGATCGGCGTGGTGTAGAAGCACTTGGTGCCCTGCGCGAGCGCCTGGTAGACGGCGAACTCGCCGACCACCGTCTTGCCGGCGCCCGTCGGCGCGCACACCAGTACGCCGCTGCCCCGCTCGAGCGCCTCGCAGGCCGCCCGCTGGAAGTCGTCCATGCCGAAGTCGAGCTGCTCGGCAAACTCGGTGAGGACGGGATGGCTGGCAGCCTGGTCAGCCCGCTGCCGGAACAAGGCGTACCGCTCGGCCGGGCTCGTCATGACTCCAGGCTATCCGGCAGGCACGACATCGCCGGGGGCTACCTCCGTCGCGGGCCGCCGCCTGGTCCGCGCCACCGGACGGTACCCCCGGCACCGGTACTCCACGCGATGGGTAAGGTGCTGTGCGTGCCCGAATCCGTCGAGTCCCCCGGCTCCTCCGCCGGGAGCGTCGACCGCGCTGGCCCCACCGGCGGGGAGCCCACCGGGTCGGCTGCCGCTGGCACCTCGGCGGCCCCGGCCGGCGGCGGGGTACCCGCCCCGGGCGCCGACGCCCCGGCCCCCGCGCCCGCGGCACGCGGGCTGTTCCGGCCCTCGTTCCCGCTGCGCCCACCGCACGCCGTGCTCTTCGACTTCCACGGCACGCTGGCCCAGGTCGAGTCGGCGGTCGACTGGGTGACCGCGGCCGCCGCCGACTGCGGTACGACGCTGGATCCGTTGCGCGCCACCGCACTGGCCGACCGGCTACTCGCCGCGGGCCGGGCCGGTGGGCCGCTGCCGGCACGGGTACCGCCGCAGCTGATCGACGTGTGGGCCAACCGGGACCTCTACGAGTACGCCCACCGGGAGGCCTACACGGGGCTCGCGGCCACCGTGGACACCGGCATCGAGGGGCTGCCCGACGCGCTGTACGAGCGGATCCTCAAGCCCGGTGGCTGGTGGGCGTACGAGGACACGGTACCCACGCTGGCTGCCCTGCACGGCGCCGGAATCCTGGTGGCCGTGGTCAGCAACATCGGCTTCGACATCCGGCCGATCGCCGCCGCGCTGGGCTTCGACTGCTACGTCGACGCCTGGGTGCTCTCCTACGAGTGCGGCCGGATCAAGCCGGATCCGGCGATCTTCACCTACGCCTGCAAGCAGCTGGGCGTCGACCCGACCCGGGCGCTGATGGTCGGCGACACGCCCGCCGACGCCGGGGCGGTACACGCGGGCTGCCGGGCGTACGTCCTACCCGCTTCGCCACCCGGTACCAGCAACGGGCTCACCGCCGTCCTGCACCTGACCGGCCAGGAGCACGCCACGGCGTGACCTGACCGCGCGAGGTGGTCAGGCGAGCAGGGACAGGGCGCCGGGCTCGCAGGTGATAGTGACCGGCAGCGGGAACGCCCGCTCGCCGTCGGCGTACCCGGTGATGCCCGGTGCGTCCAGCTCCACGGTGCGCGCCCGATAGGTGGTGACCAGCGGGTGGTTGACGTGGGTACCGCTGTAGAGGTGCGGCTTGATCTTCATCATGGTGAGCCGGCCCATCTCGGCGCCGACCACCACGTCCAGCAGGCCGTCGGCCGGATCGGCGCCGGGGCAGATCCGCATGCCGCCGCCGTAACTCTCGGTGTTGCCGACTGCGACCAGTACGCCGCGCACCTCCAGCGGCTCGCCGTCGAGCACGATCCGGTAGGGCTTCGGGCTGAGCCGCAGCAGCTCCAGCACAATCGCGATGTCGTAGCGCCGAGGCCCGCGCGGGAAGCGCATCCGGTTGGCCCGCTCGTTGACGATCGCGTCGAAGCCGGCCGCCAGTACGGCGCCGAACCAGCGCTGCTCGCCGCTCGGCGTGGTCATCCGGGCCAGATCCATCGACCGGGTACGCCCGGCAGCCAGCGCCGCGGCGATCACCTGTGCGGCCGCGTGCGGCGTGTCCGGCATGCCGACGGCGGCGGCGAAATCGTTGCCGGTACCGGCCGGAATCGCGCCGAACGCGACCCTGGTACCGGCGACCGCCTGCAGACCCAGGTGGACGGTGCCGTCGCCACCGACCGCGACCAGCGCACCGGCACCGTCGGCTACCGCGCCCCGGGCTGCGGCCAGTGCCGCCTCCGGGGTATCGGCGGAGAGGGTGAACACCGGCCGGCCGGTCTCCCGCAGGGCGGCCAGGATGCCTGGGACCTCACTGCTGAACCGGCCGCGACCGGCGACCGGATTCAGCAGTACGGCAACGGAACCGCTCGCATTCTCTGCGCTGTCCATGGTGCTGGGCTGGGTCGCCTCCGGTTCGTCACGAACGGGGACGCTCACGTGGGCCTCCGGGCCATCAGGTCATGTCGTCGTAGCGCTCGGGTGAGCGCGAGGGTGCCACCGGCTCCGGCGCCGCGATCGGCGCACCCGCCTCGACCGCGTCGAGGTCGTAGTCGAGCTGCGATACCGCGTCGTCGTCCAGGTCGCCGTACTGCTCACGATGCTTGCGCGCGCGCCGTTTGTCGTTGAAGTAAGCGAAGCCGACGGCCGTGAAGTACATGATGGTCAGGCCCAGCCGCCCAGCGCCGACATGCTGAACGGGTCGCCGGTCGGGATGGCGACCGCGGCGAACGCGAAGAACGCGAAGACGGCGATCCGCCACCAGCCGAGCAGCCGCTTGTAGCTGGCGATGCCGGCGAGATTGAACAGCACCACGAGTAGCGGGAACTCGAACGCCACACCGAAGAGCAGAAGGAGGCCGCTGACGAAGCTGAAGTATCGGGTGATCTCCAGGTTGACCTGGCGCCGCCGGCAAATGGAGCAAGAACTCCAGGCCCGCGCCCCACGACGAAGTAGGCGATCACCGCGCCGGCGGCGAAAAGCGGGGTCGGCGAAGCCGGCGAACCAGTAGGCCCAGCTTGCGCTCGTTCCGGTGCAGGCCCGGCGCGACGAACGCCCAGAGCTGGTAGAGCCAGATCGGCGCCGCCAGGATCAGACCGACGTACAACGCGATCTTCATGTTCAACACCAGACCCGCACTGGGGTCCAGCATGACCATCTTGACACGGGTACCCGTTGGGCAGTTGGTGATTGGCCGCGTGCTTGATCGTCTGCTGCGCCATGTAGTCGCAGTACGGGGCCTGGAGCAGGGCCCTGATCCGCTTCGCCAGGAAGATCCAGCCGACGATGCAGCCCGCGACGATGCCGAGGGACGCCTTGAACAGACGGCTACGCAGCTCCCGAAGATGGTCGAGCAGCGTCATCTCTCCGGACGCCGCACGTTGGAACTGAGATGCGCCGCCTCGCCGTACCACGCTCACCGGGGGTCGGGGCTACTTGTCGCGGACGCGCTCGATCGGGTCGACGACCGGGGTGGTCGACGGCGCGATCGAGGGCGGCGTCTCCGCCTGCTGGCGGGCGGCCTGCGCCTCCGCCTTGGCCTGTACGTCATCGTCGGCGAGACCACGGGTCTCGGCCTTCAGGATGCGCAGCGAGCGACCGAGCGCCCGGGACGCGTCCGGCAGGCGCTTCGCACCGAACAGCAGAACGAGCACCACCACCAGGACGATGATGTGCCACGGCTTGAGAGCACCCATGGAGAACCAGCCTTCACAAAGTCAGTGTCGAGGACGACGGAACCCATCGTACTGTCCGTGAGTCCGAACGACTCCCCCCGGTAGCGAGGGATTTCCGGCTACCGGACCTGTGCAGTCTCGAATACGAAGCGTGCTCAGTCAAGAATCTTTACTGTTTCGGCGGTACTGTTCCTGCTTGCCACGGCGACCGGAGCCCCGACGCCCGCCTCAGCCGGTGACGGAGCGTCACCGCTGCCGCAGGACTGTAACCTTTCCTGTACCGCCGCCAAATGCTCCTGTACCGCCGCGGCCTGCTCAGCGGTGGCCGCCAGCCGCTCCTGCAGGTGCGCGCTGGCCATCTGGAGTACCACGACACTCTCCTGGTTGCGCCGTAAGTTACGGACCGCCCGGTCGAACTTCGGCAGCCGCGCGCGCAGCGAGAGCACCGACAGGCCCAGGACCACCAGGGCCACCACGACGATCGCCACCACCTCGAGCCAGATCATGCCCCGACCTTAACGGCTGTCCGCCGAGTGCGCCGGCTGCTCGGCTGGGGTGGCGGCGGGAACCGTCGGAGTGGCGGCCGGCGTTGTCGGTGCTGCGTTGGGTGTGGCCGGGGTGGCGGTGGCGTAGCCGGCGAGCGCGGCGAGCGCTTCGTCGCGTACCGCCACGGCCAGTTCCGCCGGGGCCACCACGGCCACCTCCGGCCCGAGCCCGAGCACCAGGCGCTTGGCCCAGCCCAGGTCGGCGGCGCGCAGCGAGACCAGCCAGTCCTCCACCGACTCCTCGATGACCTGCTCGCACGGGTAGTACTCGGTGATCCACCGCTGTCCCCGGCCGATCCGCAAGGTGACCAGCGGCAGGTCGGGGGTGGCGTGGAACGCGCCGGCACTCAGGTCGGCGGGCTGCGCCTGCGGTGGTGGCGCGGCCGGCTCGGCCAGC
The DNA here is from genome assembly GCA_963850915.1 of uncultured Actinomycetota bacterium. Taxonomy (GTDB): domain Bacteria; phylum Actinomycetota; class Actinomycetes; order Mycobacteriales; family Micromonosporaceae; genus CAVTWH01. Next base: position 1,138,290 of record CAWKND010000005.1, on the reverse strand, counting down.
TGCTCCAGCCCGTCGATCCGGTCCACCCGGAACAGCCGTACCGCCTCGGCGCGTCGGCACCAGGCCTCCAGGTAGGCGTGCCCGGCAACCACGAGTACCCGCATGGGATCGACCGTGCGCTCGCTCGTCTCGTCCCGGGTGGCCGTGTAGTACGTGATGGCCAGCGCGCGCCGGGCCGCCACCGCCGCTCGGATGGTATCCAGCCGGTCGGCGTTGCCCGGCAGGCGTACCGCCACCGGCGGTTCGGCCAGGTCGCCGGTGGCCGACTCGATCTTCGCCAGCGCCCGCTCGATCGCGTCCCGCTCGCCGGTGCCCGGTGTCTCGGCGAGCATCCGCAGCGCCACCACGAGCGCCAGCGCCTCGTCGGGGGTCAGCCGCAGCGGCCGGTCGATACCGGCGTCGTAGGTGATGGTGATGCCGTCGTCACCGTCGAAGGCCATGTCGATCAGGTCGCCGGGGCCGTAGCCGGGCAGCCCGCACACCCAGAGGAGTTCCAGGTCCTCGCGGAGTTGACGTTCGCTGATGCCGAGGTCGCTTGCCGCCTCGCCGAGCCGGATGCCGGGTCGGGCCAGCAGGTAGGGCACCAGGTTCAGCAGCCGGCCGAGCCGGTCGGCGGCCGGGCCGAGCGCCATCAGGCCACCCGGGCGGCGGTGTCGGCGCCGAGGCGCGGTGTGACGGGCGGCGTCACGCCCAGTGCGCGCGGCGACGGGTACCCGGCGGCGAGTGCCCGCAGTCGCGCGACTGCCGCGTCACGTACGGCCGGCGGGTCCAGGACTGTGACGTCGGCGCCGTACCCGACGAGCCAGTTGGCCAGCCCCTCCGGCTCGGCGTAGCGCAGTACCGCCCGGTCGCCCTGTGGCCCGGGGATCAGCTCCTCGGCCCAGCGGCGTACCCCCGCCGCCCGGCCCGGCTTGATCAGCACCGTGGCCCGGCCGGTGCGCTCCACCGGCGTGGACCAGCGGGCCACGTGACCGATCAGGTCGACGCCGTCGGGTGGCGTGTACGCCCCGGCCCGCCCGTAGCGCCGGATGGTGCCCTGCACCCGGGAGAGCCGGAAGCACCGGGTCGCCTGCCGGTCCAGATCGTGCCCGACCACGTACCACCGACCCCGCCAGCACACCGTGCCCCACGGCTGCAGGTGCCGGGTGCTCGCCGCGTCCTCTTCCGGGATGCGGTAGTCGAAGGTCACCGCCTGCCGGGCGCGCATCGCCGCGGTGAGCGGCTCGAAGGCCGGATCGACGGTGACCACCGGCTCCACGCCGAGGGTGGCGTTCGGGTCGACGTCGATACCGGCCGCGCGCAGCTTGGCCAGTCCACTGGAGGCGGCGGCGGCCAGCCCGGTCTGCTGCCACAGCCGCGCCGCGATCCCCACGGCGGCGGCCTCGTCCGGCTCCAGCGGGATGTCCGGCAGGGCGTAGTCACGCCGGCCGATCCGGTAGCCGGGCTCGGGATCGAACGCGCTCGCGGTGCCGGTCTCCAGGGGTACCCCCAGGTCACGCAGCTCCGCCTTGTCCCGCTCGAACTTGCGCTGGAACGCCTCGTGGTCGCGGCCGTCCTCGGGGTCGTGCTCGTAGCCGGGTACCGTCGCCGCGATCTGCGCGGCGGTCAGGAACCGGCGCGTCGACAGCAGGCAGATCACCAGGTTGACCAGGCGTTCGGTACGGGTCCGGGACACCCTTGGAACGCTAGCAGTGTTGGCGAGGGGTTTGCGCCGCGGCGGGCCGCGCACGGCACACCGGAATCGGACCGATAGCGTTCGGTACGTGATCGCGTGGCGGGCCGGTGTGGTGGACGCGGTGGGCCGGGGCTGGCCGGGCGCCGTGGAGTTGACGGTGACGGTGACCGAGGCGCCGGCTGACGCCCCGGTACCGGTCGGTACCACCGTCCGAGCGCTCGCCTATCCACAGCTGGTCGGTACGCCGGAGGTTGGCGACCGGGTACTGCTCAACGCCACAGCACTCGCCCTCGACCTGGGTACCGGCGGGTACGCCCTGGTCGTCGCGGTACCCGACCGGCTGCCCGCCGACCCGCCCGGGCTGGCCGCCGGGCGCGCCGGTGGACACCTGGTGAAGGCGCGCTACACGCCGCTGCAGACGATCTCGCTGGGCGTGGACGAGGAGGCATCGCCACACCGGGCGGTACTCGCCGCGGCCGAGGATCTCGGTGGGCTGCCGGTCGTCACGGCTGACCTGCACTCCGCGCTGCCGGCGGTCGTGGCCGGGGTACTGGAGCGGCGGCCTGGTGCCCGGATCGGGTACGTGCTGACCGACGGCGGGGCGCTGCCGGCCTGGTTCTCCCGCAGCCTGGCGCAGCTGCGCGAACTGCTGGCCGGTGTGGTCACCGTGGGGCAGGCGTTCGGTGGGGACCTGGAGGCGACCACGGTGCACGCCGGGCTGCTGGCCGCCCGGTACGTGCTGGACGCGGATGTGGTCGTGGTGGCTCAGGGTCCGGGCAACCTGGGGACGGGTACGCCCTGGGGGTTCTCCGGGGTGGCCGTCGGCGAGGCCGTGAACGCGGCTGCCACGCTCGGTGGCCAACCGGTGGGGGCACTGCGGATCTCGGCAGCCGACCCGCGGCCACGGCACCGGGGGATCTCGCATCACAGCCTGACCGCGTACGGGCGGGTGGCGCTGGCCCGGGCCCAGCTGGTACTCCCCGATCCGCTCGCACCGGAGATCGCTGACGAGGTGCAGCGCGCGGCGGCCACCCTGGAGGCACGGCACCGACTGGTGCGGGTACCCACGGATGGTTTGGATGCCGCGCTGCGCGCGCTGCCGGTCAAGCTCTCCACGATGGGGCGGGGGCTGGACGCCGACCACAGCTACTTCCTGGCGGCGGCCGCCGCCGGCCGGTACGCCGCGCAGCTGACCGAGGAAGAGCACTAACCCGTCAGGCGAAGATGATCAGTGCGGCGATCCCGGCCACCAGGGCGACAAGCGCGACGGTGAGTACCCACGTCGGCACGGTGTACTCGCCCCGGCGGTTGCGCTCGATCTCGTCGACGATCCGCTGCCGGCGGCGCGCCAGCAGCGAGTAACGCGCCTGCTGCGGCCGGTACTCCAGCGGCTCGGGTTGGGGCTTGGGCTCCTCGGACATCCCGGCGAGCCTACCGCCGGCGCTGCCGACCAGCCCAAACCCCCGCGAGTAACCCGGCTACATCGAGGCGATCAGGCGGTCCACCCGCTCGTCGTGCGAGCGGAACGGGTCCTTGCAGAGCACCGTGCGCTGCGCCTGGTCGTTCAACTTCAGGTGTACCCAGTCGACGGTGAAGTCGCGCCGCTTCTCCTGGGCGTGCTTGATGAACTCGCCACGCAGCCGGGCCCGGGTGGTCTGCGGCGGGGTCTCCTTGGCCTCGAAGATCTCGATGTCCGAGGCGATCCGGTCGACCTGGCCACGCTTCTCCAGGATCTGGTAGAGCCCGCGGCCCCGGCGCAGATCGTGGTAGGCCAGGTCCATCTGGGCCACCCGGGGGTGCGCCAACGGGATGTCGTGCCGGGCCCGGTAGCGCTCGATGGTGCGGTATTTGGTGACCCAGTCGATCTCCCGCTCGACAGCCGCGAGGTTGTCGTCCTCGACCGCGCCCAGTACCCGACCCCACAGCTCGACGACCCGCTTGGCCACCTCGTCGCCACCGCGCCGGTCGACGAACTCGCTCGCCTTCGCGAAGTACTCCTGCTGGATCTCCAGCGCGGAGGCCTCCTTGCCGTTGGCCAGGCGTACCTTCCGCCGGCCGGTGATGTCGTGGGAGACCTCGCGGATGGCCCGGATCGGGTTCTCCAGGGTCAGGTCGCGCATCACCACGCCCGCCTCGATCATGCGCAGCACCAGATCGGCACTGCCCACCTTCAGCAGGGTGGTGACCTCGTTCATGTTGGAGTCGCCGACGATCACGTGCAGCCGGCGGTAGCGCTCGGCATCCGCGTGCGGCTCGTCCCGGGTGTTGATGATCGGGCGGCTGCGGGTGGTGGCGCTGGAGACGCCCTCCCAGATGTGCTCGGCGCGCTGCGACAGGCAGAACACGGCACCCCGAGGCGTCTGCAGCACCTTGCCGGCGCCACAGATCAACTGGCGGGTGACCAGGAACGGGATGAGTACGTCGGCGAGCCGGCCGAACTCGCCGTGCCGGGACACGAGGTAGTTCTCGTGGCAGCCGTAGGAGTTGCCGGCCGAGTCGGTGTTGTTCTTGAACAGGTAGATCTCGCCGGCGATGCCCTCGTCGTGCAGCCGCTTCTCGGCGTCGACCAGCAGCCCCTCGAGGATCCGCTCGCCGGCCCGGTCGTGGGCGACCAGGTCGAGTACCGAGTCGCACTCCGGGGTCGCGTATTCCGGGTGGGAGCCGACATCCAGATAGAGCCGGGCTCCGTTGCGCAGGAAAACGTTGCTGGAGCGGCCCCAGGACACGACACGGCGGAACAGGTACCGGGCCACCTCATCCGGAGACAGCCGCCGCTGACCCCGGTAAGTGCAGGTAACCCCGTATTCGGTCTCAAGGCCGAAGATGCGCCGGTCCATGACGAAACAGTAGCCGGCTTGATCGCCTGTTGGTCAGAGCCTGGGCGTGTTGTTCTGCGGCATCCGCAACGATTCGGTGAAGGCGACACACGCTGCGTAGTCGGGGAGCTTTCCGGCGGCGCGCATCTCGGCCAGCGTGGGCGCCGCTCCGTCGCGGCCGGAGAGCGTCGGCGCAGGCATTCCCCAGTCGATGCCCAGCGCCGGATCGAGCGGGTGTACCGCGTGCTCAGCACCTGGGTTGTACCCGGCGGAGCAGGCGTACACCAGGGTCGCGTCGTCGGTGAGAGCGCAGAATCCGTGCCCGAGACCCTCGGCGAGGTACATCGCCCGGCGGTCCTCGTCGTCCAGGCGTACCGCGTCCCACTGCCCGTACGTGGGCGAGCCGACCCGGATGTCCACCACCACGTCGACCACGGCGCCGCGTACGCAGGTGACGTACTTGGCCTGGCCGGGCGGTACGTCGGCGAAGTGGATGCCGCGCACCACGCCCGCACCGGAGACCGAGATGTTGGTCTGCGCCAGGTGCAGCGGGTGGCCGACCTCCTCGGCGAACGTCTCCGCCTTGTACAGCTCCAGGAACAGCCCGCGCGGGTCGCCCCGCAGTACCGGGGAGATCTCGTAAGCGCCGGAAACGGACAGCGGCCGGAACTTCATCGGATGATCGTACCGGCCGGATTCGCCCAGCCCGGCTCGGGCGCCGGTCAGTACTCCAGGAGTTGGCGCAGGTACCCGCCGTAGCCGCTCTTCTCCAGTGGACCGGCGAGCGCCAGCAGCGCGTCGTCGTCGATGAACCCGGCCCGCCAGGCGGCCTCCTCGACACAGCCGATCTTCATGCCCTGCCGCTCCTCGATCACCCGGACGAACTCGGCCGCCTGTACCAGCGAACTGAACGTCCCGGTGTCCAGCCAGGCGGTACCCCGGTCGAGTACGGTCACCCGCAGCTCGCCGGCCGCCCGGTACGCCTCGTTCACGGTGGTGATCTCCAGCTCGCCACGGGCGCTGGGGCGCAGCTCGCGGGCGATCTGCACCACCCGGGAGTCGTAGAAGTAGAGGCCGGGTACCACGTAACGGGATTTGGGCTTGGCCGGCTTCTCCTCGATGGACAGCACCCGACCCGTCTCGTCGAACTCGACCACCCCGTACTCCTCCGGGTTGGCCACCGGGTACGCGAAGATCCGGCCGCCCACCATCGGCCCGCTGTCCGGGTCGCCGGTGGCCAGTTGCCGGCCCAGGCCGACGCCGTGGAAGATGTTGTCCCCCAGGATCAGCGCGACCGGCTCGCCGGCGATGAACTCGGCGCCGATCAGGAAGGCCTGGGCGATGCCCTCCGGTCGGGGCTGGGCGGCGTACTCGATGCGCAGCCCGAGCCGGGAGCCGTCGCCCAGCAGCCGGCGGAACTGCGGCTGGTCGTCGGGGGTGGTCACGATGAGTACCTCGCGGATCCCCGACATCATCAGGGTGGTCAGCGGGTAGTAGATCATCGGCTTGTCGAAGACCGGCATGAGCTGCTTGGACACAGCCTGGGTGATCGGCCAGAGCCGCGAGCCGGTACCGCCGGCGAGCAGGATGCCGCGCATGGTGGGCGAGCCTATCGGTTCCGGCCGCACCACCGCCGGCCGCGGGCGTGTCGACCCCTTGCCAGCCACCTTCTGTGGGGACCGGCCGTTAGCCCTGTTGGTGGCTGTGTGAGCGGGCAGCCCCGGACAACGCCCACGGAGGGACGAAGCATGGGTATCGGCAGTGCGGTGCGGCGCCGGCTGGGGCGCTACGAGATCCCCGCCGTCGACCTCTACCGGGGCCGCTTCATCAACCTGGACGACCTGGCCGGCGTGCTGGCCAGCCTGGGACCGGCCAAGCGGATCCTGGAGATCGGCTGTGGTGACGGCACCCTGGCACAGCGGCTGGTGCTGGCCTTCCCGGACGCCGAGTACGTGGGCATCGACGTGTGCGCCAGCCCCGGCCGGCTCTACCGGGGCGATCCCGACCGGGTCAGCTTCCGCACGCTGCGCACCGGCGAGTACCTCGCGGCCCACCCGGACGAGCGGTACGACCTGGTGGTGATCGTCGACGTGCTGCACCACGTACCGGCGGCGGAGCAGGTCGAGCTGCTGCGCGACGCGGGCGTGCTGGCCGGGGCGGGTGGGGCCGTCGTGGTCAAGGAGTGGGAGCGCGGGCGGGGGGTACCGCACCTGCTGGCGTACACCGCCGACCGGTACGTATCGGGCGACCGGGGTGTCCGGTTCCGCTCCCGGGCGGAGCTGGAGTCGCTGCTCGGTACCGGCCTGCCGGGGTTCGCCACAACGCTGCTGGCGCGCGTCCCACCCCGCCGCAACAACGCCCTCTGGGTGCTGCGCCGCACCACCTGAGTACCGATCCGGCGGCTCTCGATCGGGATTGGGTAGGTTCTCCCCGTGAAGCTTCTCGTCACCGGCGGCGCCGGATTCATCGGATCGCAGTTCGTCCGCGCAGTACTCGGCGGGGGCTACCCCGACCTGGTGGGTGCGCAGGTCACCGTGCTGGACAAGCTGACCTACTCGGGCAACCGGGCCAACCTCGACCCGGTGTCCGCCAACCCGGCGCTGCGCTTCGTGCACGGCGACATCCTCGACGCCGAACTGGTCGACTCGCTGGTCGCCGGGCAGGACGCGATCGTGCACTTCGCGGCCGAGTCGCACGTCGACCGGTCGATCGAGGGCGCGGCCCAGTTCGTGATCACCAACGTGCTGGGTACGCAGACCATGCTGGACGCCGCGCTACGCCACCGTACCGGCCGGTTCCTGCACGTCTCCACGGACGAGGTGTACGGCTCGATCGAGCAGGGCTCGTGGACCGAGGAGTGGCCACTGGCCCCGAACTCGCCGTACTCGGCGAGCAAGGCCGGCTCCGACCTGCTGGCCCTGGCCTACCACCGCACGCACGGGCTGGACGTGGTGGTCACCCGCTGCTCCAACAACTACGGCCATTACCAGTTCCCGGAGAAGGCCATCCCGCTGTTCGTCACCAACCTGCTGGACGGCGAGCAGATCCCGCTCTACGGCGACGGCGGCAACATCCGCGACTGGCTGCACGTCAACGACCACTGCCGGGGGATCGCGCTGGCCCTGGTGAAGGGGCGCGTCCGGCGAGGTCTACCACATCGGTGGCGGTACCGAGCTGGACAACCGGGAGCTGGTACAGCGGCTGCTCGACGCGTGTGGCGCCGACTGGGACAGCGTCCGGTACGTGACCGACCGCAAGGGGCACGACCGCCGGTACTCGCTGTCCATCGACAAGATCAGCCGGGAACTCGGGTACGCCCCGGAGGTCGGGCTGGACGCCGGGCTGGCCGGCACGGTCGCCTGGTACCGGGAGAACCGGGCCTGGTGGGAGCCGCTCAAGGCACGGGCCGCCCTGGGTAGCCCGGCCACCCCCGCGGCGCCTGTGGCCGGCGAGTCCGGTACGGCCTGAGGTGCGCTGGCTGGTCACCGGTGCGGGCGGGATGCTCGGCCGGGAGGTGTGCGCTGCCCTGGAGCGGGCCGGCGAGGTCGAGGTGACCGTCGCCACTCGTGACATTCTCGACATCACCGATCCACTCGCCGTCGCCACGGTCGTGCCGGGCCACGACATCGTGGTGAACACGGCCGCCTGGACCGACGTCGACGGCGCGGAGCAGGACGAGGCCGGCGCGACCCTGATCAACGGGTACGGCGTCCGGCTGCTCGCGCAGGCCTGCGCGGCCAGTGGCGCCCGGCTACTGCACCCGTCCACCGACTACGTCTTCGCCGGGGACGCGGACACCCCGTACCCGGAGGACGCGCCGACCGATCCGATCAACGCGTACGGCCGGTCCAAGCTCGCCGGCGAACAGGCTGTGCTGGAAGTGTTGCCGGGCAACGGGTACGTGGTGCGGACCGCGTGGCTCTACGCCACCCACTCGACCAACTTCGTGACCACCATGCTGCGCCTTGCCGGGCAGCGGGACACCCTCTCCGTGGTGGACGACCAGTACGGCCAGCCGACCTGGGCCGGTGCGCTCGCCGGGCAGCTGGTGGAGTTGGGTCGGGCGGCGTACGCCGGGCAGGCGCCGGCCGGCATCTACCACGGCACCGCAGAGGGCCGGGCCAGCTGGTACGACCTGGCCCGGGCGGTGTTCACCGAGTCGGGCCTGGACCCGGCGCGGGTCACCCGTACCAGCAGCGCCGAGTTCGTCCGCCCGGCGCGACGCCCGGCGTACAGCGTGCTCGGTCACGCCGGCTGGCGCCGCACCGCGGTCCCCGCACTGCCCGATTGGCGTGGCATGCTGGCTGAAGCACTGTCCGCGCGGCCGGTCCCCCCCGGCCCACCACCGGTACCCCCCGGAGCGACTTCCCCGTGAAACTCACCGTACTCACCGGCATCACCGCCGTGCTGGTGCTGGTGTTCATCTTCGAGCTGGTGCGCCGGCGACAGCTACGCGAGAAGTACGCGCTGCTGTGGCTGGGCGTCGGCGTCGTGGTGGCCGTCCTCGGCTTCTTCCCGCGGCTGCTGGACAACATCACCCACGCGGTCGGCGTAGCCAACGGCGTCAGCCTCGTACTGTTCCTCGGCATCGTCTTCCTGCTGCTGGTCTGCCTGCACCTGAGCTGGGAGTCCAGCCGGATGGAGGAGGAGACCCGGGCGCTGTCGGAGGAGCTGGCGCTGCTGCGTACCCAGGTCAATTCGGCCCTGCAGCGGGCCACCGGCGAGACCGATCCGCTCAACCCGGCGCTGCCGGACCCGGCCGGCGCCGGCCTGAGCAGCGCAGCCACCCGGCCCGCGCCCGCCGCCACCGCCGCAGCTGAGCCGGTACGACAGAGGACTGCCGATGATCAACGGTAAGCGCGTACTGATGGTCATCCCGGCCTGGAACGAGTCGGCCGCGATCGGGGAAGTGATCACCGAACTGCGTGGCGAACTGCCCGAGGTCGACATCCTCGTGGTGGACGACGGTTCGGCCGACGACACCGCGGCCATCGCCGCCGCGGCCGGCGCCACCGTCGCCCGGCTGCCGTACAACCTCGGCGTCGGCGGGGCCATGCGCCTGGGCTACCGCTACGGCCGGGAGCACGACTACGACGTGGTCATCCAGTTCGACGCGGACGGCCAGCACGACCCGCGGTACGTGCCGAAGCTGGTGGACGCGCTCGACGGGGCCGACCTGGTGATCGGGGCGCGGTTCGCGGGCGAGGGCGACTACCAGGTACGCGGCCCGCGCAAGTGGGCCATGCGGATGCTCAGCGCGGTGCTGTCCCGGCTGGCCAAGACCAAACTGACCGACACGACGTCGGGCTTCCGGGCCGCGAACAAGCGCACGGTGGCGCTGTTCTCCCGGTTCTACCCGGTGGAGTACCTCGGCGACACGATCGAGGTGCTGGTGCACGCACTGCACACCGGGCACGTGGTACGCCAGGTGCCGGTCACCATGCGTCCCCGGCAGGCCGGGGTACCCAGCCACTCGCCGATCAAATCCACCGTGTACCTGGGGCGCGCCTTCCTCATCCTGCTGCTGTCGTTAGTACGTCAGTGAGCGGGCCGCCAATGAGTGGGCCGCCAGTGAGTGAGTCAACCCGACCCACACTCGTACGCCGCCTCACCGCGCTGCTCCCGGTCGGTACCGTCGCGGTCGGTGCCGGCCTGGCCGTCCTGGGTATCGCGTCCTACATCCACCTCGCGGTGGCCGGCCACGCGCTGTCCACCGCCGGCTACTCCAACCTGGCGCTCGTCTGGGTCATCGTCTTCTCCATCGGCGTAGGCCTGTTCATGCCGATCGAGCAGGAACTCGCCCGGCTGGTCGCGGCCCGCCGGGTGGCCGGCGACGGCTACGCCCCGGTCTACTGGCGCGGCGCGAGCCTGGCCCTCGGGCTGCTCGCGCTCTGCGGCGCCGTGCTGCTCGCGCTGGCCGGGCCGCTGGCCGGCACGCTCTTCGACGGCGACCGGCAGCAGCTGTGGGTACTCTTCGGCGGCCTCGCCGGGCTGGCCCTGGCACACCCGACCCGGGGCCTGCTCTCCGGTACCGGCCGGTTCGGCGGGTACGGCGCGCAGCTGGGCATCGACGGCGGGCTGCGGATCGTGCTGGCGCTCACCCTGGGCGCGGCCGGGGTGCACTCGGCGGCCGCGTACGGCCTGATCCTCACCGTGGCCCCGATCGCGTCGGTCCTGGCCACCAGCCCGCTGGTCGCCCGGCTGCTCAGCCACGGCAGCCGGCTCGCGTGGCGGACGCTCGGCCGCAGGGTCGTCCCGCTGATGGTCTCCACGCTGCTCGCCCAGCTGGTTGTCAACGTCGGCGTGATCGATGTGAAGCTGCTCGATCCGGGTGACAAGGCGCTGGTCGGCGCGCTGACCTCCGCACTGATCCTGGTCCGGATCCCGGTGTTCGTCTTCGCCTCGCTGCAGGCGGCGCTGCTGCCGGGCCTGGCGACCCTGGTCGCGTCCGGGCAGCGGGCCGAGTTCCGGCACCTGCTGATCCGCGCCTGCGGGCTGGTCCTGCTGCCGTGTGCGCTCATCGGGCTGCCGGCGATCTTCCTCGGGTCGTGGGCGATCCAGACGCTCTTCGGGGCGCCGCGGGTACTCGGCGACTGGGACTTCGCGCTGCTCGTGGCCGGTACGACGGCGTACCTGCTGGCGCTGGTACTCGGCCAGGGGGTACTCGCGCTCGGTCGACACGAGCGGCAGACGATCGGCTGGGTGGTGGGTACCGCCGCGCTGATCGGTGTGACGCTGCTCCCCGGTGACGTGTCACTGCGGGTCGGCGCCGCGTACGCGGTGGGCAGCGCGGTGGTCGCCCTCGTTCTGCTGGGCATGCTGCTGTGGAGCCGACACCAGTCGCGACCGGCCGCACCGGTGACCGAAGACGCGGCGGCGCTGGCACCCCTGGTACCCGTGGGGCAGCTGCCATGAGCCCCAGCGTCACCGCGGTGGTCCTCGCCTACGGCGCCGAGCCCTGGCTCGAGCCCGCCGTCCGCGCCGTGCTCGCCTCGACCGGCGTCACGGTCGACGTGATCGTGGTGGACAACGGCTGTACCACCGACGCGGTCGCCGCCATCAAGGGCCTCCCCGGCGTCGCGGTGCTGACCCCGGCGGAGAACCTCGGCTACACCGGCGGCTGCAACCTCGGCGCCGCCCAGGCCACCGGCGAACACCTGGCCTTCGTCAACTCGGACGCGATCGTGGCGCCGGACGCGCTGGCCAAGATGGTGGCGGTCGCCGCCGAGCCGGGCGTCGGCCTGGCGATGGGCTCGATCCGGCTGGCCAGCGACCCGGAGATCATCAACACCGCCGGCAACCCGCTGACCTACTTCGGCGTCTCCTGGGCCGGCGGCTGCTACCAGCCGGCCACCGACTTCGCGTCCCGGCGGAGCATCACCTGCGGCAGCGGCTGCTGCTTCGTGGTCACCGCGGCCACCTGGCAGGAGCTGGGCGGCTTCCCGCAGGAGTACTTCGCCTACCACGAGGACAGCGAGCTGTCGCTGCGGCTGTGGCAGCGCGGGCGCAGCGTGGAGTACGTACCCGACGCGGTGGTGGTGCACCACTACGAGTTCTCCCGCAACGACACCAAGTCCTACCTGTTGGAGCGCAACCGGCTGGTACTGCTGCTGACCTCGTACCAGCTGCGCTCACTCCTGCTGGTCACGCCGATGCTCGCGGTCGCCGAGGTGGCGATGCTGGGCTCGGCGGTGGCCGGTGGGTGGGGCAAGGCAAAGCTTCGGGGGTACTCCTGGGTATGGCGCAACCGCCGGTGGGTACGCGCCCGCCGGGCCCAGTTGCAGCGCGAACGTACCCGCAGCGACCACGAACTCGCCCCGCTCTACACAGCCACGTTCGACGCCACCAACGTGGCCGCGCCACCCGGAGTCGGCGTGTTCAACCTGGTCAGCCGCGCGTGGTGGGCCCTGGTACGCCCGCTGCTGTCCCGCCGTACCTGAGCCTGGTCCCTCGCGGCCCGCAGCTCAGGTACCGCGGCACAGGCGGCTCAGGTAGGCAGACAGGTCAGGTGGCTGGGCCGCCGCTCGCCGCATCGGCGCTGCCGCTGCTCGCCGGGGGCTGCTCCTGGTCGTCGTCCTCTTCGTCCAGGTCCTCCAGGACGTCCAGCACATCCCCGGCCTCCGCTGCCGCGTCGTCCGCGGGCGCGTCCCCAGCCTCGGTGCCGCTGGCCTCGGTGTCGCCGGATGCCTTGGCATCACTGGCTTCCGTCGTGTCGCTGGCTTCCGTGGCGTCGGCCGGCGCCTCGGTCTCGGCCGGTACCACGTCCTCCGTGCCGCCGGCCGCGTCCTCCGGTACGGCCAGCAACGCAGTGAGCGCGGCGCCGGTGATCCGCCGGAAGCTACGCCCGCTCTTGTGCCGGTCCAGGATGGCGATCTCCAGCTGGTTGGCGGTGAGGGTACGCGGCGCACCCTCACCAACACTCGCCAGCGCGTCCACCGCCAGCCGCAGTGCCGTGCCCAGGGCCAGGTCGGCGGTGTGCTCGGCCTTCACCCGGGTGGCGATCGTGTCGGCCTGGCCACCCATGGCGAGTACCGAGGTCTCCTCCTGGGCGGAGCCGTCGTAGGTGAGCCGGTAGAGCTCGTCCTCGTCGGGGCTCGCGCCTACCTGGGCGACACAGATCTCCACCTCGTACGGCTTGGTCTGCTCGGTGAAGATCGCGCCGAGTGTCTGCGCGTACGCCGTGGCGAGTACCCGCCCGCTGACGTCCCGCCGGTCGTAGGAGTACCCGCGCATGTCGGCCAGGCGTACCCCGGCCGCGCGCAGGTTCTCGAACTCGTTGTAGCGCCCCACCGCCGCGAAGCCGATCCGGTCGTAGATCTCACTGACCTTGTGCAGCGTCGGCGAGAGGTTCTCCGCGACGAACAGCACCCCGCCCTCGTAGCTGAGCACGACGACGTTCCGGCCCCGGGCGATGTTCTTGCGGGCGAACTCCGAGCGGTCCCGCATCATCTGCTCAGGCGAAGCGTAGAACTGCATGGCCACGGCGGGCGGTCTCCTTTGTCTGGCTGGAAAACTAACGGGTCTCGCTAGTGGAGCTCAGTGCGATGGGTCAGCCGCCGGGGTTGACGGTGCGCCGCTCGATGACCGCCTCGGCGATGACGGCGGTCTGCGCGTCGGTCAGCTTCACGGTGCCCTCGGCGGTCGCGCTCATCACGATCGGGTAGATCTTGCGGATCACGTCGGGGCCACCGGTTGCTGTGTCGTCGTCGGCCGCGTCGTAGAGCGCCTCAACGGCGAGCACCGATGCCTCCTCGACGGTGATACCCGGCTTCCAGCGCTTCTTCAGGGCCGCCTTGGCGAACAGTGACCCGGAGCCGATCCCCTCGTAGCCGGACTCCTCGTACAGGCCGCCGGCGATGTCGAAGCTGAACAGCCGCCCCACCCGGGAACGCTGCGGCGCGTCCAGGTCGAAGCCGGCGAAGAGCGGCACGACGGCGAGCCCCTGCATCGCGGCGCCGAGGTTGTTGCGCACCATGGTGGCCAGCCGGTTGGCCTTGCCGTCGAGCGAGAGCATGGTGCCCTCGATCTTCTCGTAGTGCTCCAGCTCAACCTGGAACAGCTTGATCAGCTCGATCCCGACACCGGCCGTGCCGGCGATGCCGACCAGCGAGTACGGGTCGGCCGCGTGTACCTTCTCGATGTCCCGGCTGGCGATCAGGTTGCCCATGGTGGCCCGCCGGTCGCCGGCCATCACCACGCCGTCGACACAGCTGATCGCCACGATGGTGGTCCCGTGCGGCGCCAGGTCGACCGCGCCCGGCGGCAACGGCCGTCGCCCGGGCAGCAGCTCAGGCGCCGCCGCGCCGAGGAACTCGGTGAACGAGGAGACCCCCGTCATCGTGAAGGCGGCGGGCAGACGACCGGATGTGGCAAAGTCCGCGGACACGGAACCCCTCTCGAAGTAGGCCAGCTCTCTGGTTGCGCCAAGGTTGTGCGCCGAGGTCTGTGGCGGGAGACTACTGGCCGCCCTTTTGGATGTAGCCGCGGACGAACTCCTCCGCGTTCTCCTCCAGTACCGAGTCGATCTCGTCGAGCAGGTCGTCGACGTCCTCGGAGATCTTCTCGTGCCGCTCGGCGACCTCGGCGCTGGCCTCTGTGGAGACCTCGTCGACCTCGTCTTCCCGGCGGCTGCGACCGGATTGCGACTGTCCGCCCGGCTCTCTGGTTGCCATCGTGCCCCCTCCTCAACCGTCGGTTGGTGAGATCGAACCTACCTCAGCGCGACGACAAATTCGGCACAGCGGCGGTCACCATCAGGACGTGATCGCTTCCAGCAGATCCTTGGCACTGACGCACTTGTCGAACAGGGCACCCACGTGGGCGCGGGTACCCCGCAGCGGCTCCATCATCGGGACCCGGACCAGCGACTCCCGGCCCACGTCGAAGATCACCGAATCCCAGCTGGCGGCGACCACCTCGGACGGGTACTGCGCGATGCAGCGGCCCCGGAAGTACGCCCTGGTGTCCTCCGGCGGTTCGGTCATCGCGTGCCGTACCTCCTCCGGGGTGAACAGCGTCTTCATCGAGCCCCGGGCCACCAGCCGGTGGTAGAGCCCCTTCTCCGGCCGTACGTCGGAGTACTGCAGGTCGACCAGTTGCAGCTTCGGCGAGGACCAGCCGAGCTCCTCCCGCTCCCGGTAGCCCTCCAGCAGCCGCAGTTTCGCCACCCAGTCGAGCTCATCGGCGCAGCGCATCGGATCGCTGGAGAGCCGGTCGAGGATCGACTCCCAGCGGGCCAGTACGTCCTCGGTCTGCTCGTCGCTGCCCCGGCTGTCCATGAAGGCCCGGGCCCGCTCGAAGAACGCCCACTGCACGTCGAGGGCGGTGAGCCGGCGGCCGTCGCGCATCTTCACCCGGTGGGTCAGCGTCGGGTCATGGCTGACGTTCTTCAGCTCGGTGACCGGATCGGCGATGCCCAGGTCGGTACCGAGCGCCTTCTGCTCGATCATCTCCAGGATCAGCGCGGTGGTACCGAGTTTGAGGTAGGTGGAAATCTCCGACAGGTTGGCGTCGCCGATGATCACGTGCAGCCGGCGATATTTGTCGGCGTCGGAGTGCGGCTCGTCCCGGGTGTTGATGATCGGCCGCTTGAGAGTGGTCTCCAGCCCCACCTCGACCTCGAAGAAGTCGGCCCGCTGGGAGATCTGGAAGCCGGGCGTCTGGCCGTCCTGGCCGGTTCCCACCCGCCCGGCGCCGCACACGATCTGCCGGGTCACGAAGAACGGGGTGAGGTACTGGACGATGTCGGCGAACGCAGTCTGCCGCTTCATCAGGTAGTTCTCGTGCGCCCCGTACGAGGCGCCCTTGTTGTCGGTGTTGTTCTTGTACAGGTGGATCGGGGCGGCGCCGGGGATCGTCGCGGCGCGGCGGGCCGCCTCGGCCATCACCCGCTCGCCGGACTTGTCCCACAGCACCGCGTCGCGCGGGTTTGTCACCTCGGGCGTGGAGTACTCCGGGTGCGCGTGGTCGACGTAGAGCCGGGCGCCGTTGGTCAGTATCACGTTGGCCAGCCCCAGATCCTCGTCGGCGAGCGCCTCCGAGGGGTCGTACAGGGCACCGGAGTAGGTGAAGCCGCGCGCGTCGCGCAGCGGCGACTCCTCCTCGTAGTCCCAGCGGGCCCGGCCGTTGCGGGAAAGCTCGGGGCGGGCGCCGTAGGCATTGACGATCTGCGACGAGGTCACCATCGGATTAGCCCCCGGCTGCCCGGGGACGGAGATGCCATATTCGATCTCGGTACCCATGACCCGGCGCACGCTCATAGGTCGAGCGTATCCGGTAGCGCTGGGCGCGACCGGCCGCCCGGTACGCGGTTACCGGCGCGGCGTGAATTACGACTGTCGGGTGGCTACGCCGGTGGCAGGTTTGCCGGGTCGAGCACGGTGAGCTTTCCGGCCGGCAGCGTGGCGGCGAACGCCGACAGCGCGGCCCGGTTGCCCGGATCGTCGACGTAGATGCGCACCGGCAGGTTACTGGCGGTCACCGTCTGCTCGACGTCGGCGAGCGGGTGCGGCCCGGTCCACGGGCGCAGCTGGTAGGCGAAGCCGTACTGGGGCGGGTAGTTGTGCTGGAAGATGCCCAGGTAGACGGTGCTCATGTAGGTGGACCACGGGTTGTCGACGAGCAGTACGGTGATTGTCCCGTCTGGGCGTGGGTAGGCCGCGTACGCCCGGTAGGCGTACTCCCCCGCCGCCGGGCGCTCGGTGGTGATCCCCCGGGCGTACGCCTTGCCGGCGCGGCGCCACGCGGTGCCACGACCACCCCGAGCGCCAGTACGACGACCAGGCCGGCCGCCAGCGCGGGACTTGCCATCGGCCGGGACAGCGCGGGGTAGCGCTGTTTGGCCCAGCCGGCGAGCCGACCGAGCAGCAGGGTGAGGCCGCCGAACAGCACCAGGCAGACGATCATGAGTTGGTGCTTGAGCTTCACGTCGAAGTAGTCGGCACCCCCCTTGGCCTGCTGGTACGCGGCGACAGCCAGGACCAGGAACACGCTCGCCGACAGCCCCAGCAGCCCCACCCAGCCCACCGACAAGCCGGTCAGCCAGCGCCATGACGAGCGGGTGAGACCACGCGGCAGCGGCGCCGGGGTGTGCCCGGCCCCGTCCGCCCGGGGCGCCTGGGTGGGGATCCGGGGGACGCCGTCGGCCCAGGTGACCAGCCGGGCCGCCTGCCGGCCGCGGATGATCTGGGCGATCACGGCCGCCGCGGCGAACACGACCATCGGCAGCCAGGCCACCACGGGTACCGGCGCCACCTGCCCCTGTTGCAGCAGTACCGCACCGGGCGGCGCGTACTTCCAGTTGAGTCCCGGAATGACCGCCATCCCGGCGATGCTGGCCAGCGTGGTCAGCACGACCACCAGCCAGTGCCGCAGCAGCCGCCGCCGGTGCGCCACCAGCCAGCCGACGGTGAACGCCAGCGCCACCGGCAGGAAGAGGTAGTAGCTGAAGGAGATGCCGGCCAGCAGCGCGCCGACCAGTACCACCTGGTCGCGGGTGCGGGCCAGCGGGCGGGCGCACAGCGCCACCAGGACGGCCACCAGCGCGAGGGCGGTGGTCTCCTGCGGGTAGCCCCGGTCGAAGACCCGGATCGGCGGGCCGAACGCGAGCAGCACCGTCACCAGCGCGGTGACCGGTACGGAGCGCCAGCCGGTCGCGCCCGGACCGGCCACGTGCCGCACGCCCCACAGGACCGACAGGCCGAGCCAGATGTAGGAGGCCGCGAAGAGCCAGACGTAGTCGCCGGCCCAGGCGGTCGCCGAACCCGCGGCGGTACCCGAGCGCAGGAAGTTCTCGGTCAGCGCGAACACGAAGTGCGACCCGGTCGGATAGGTGAAGTACCCGATGCCCCCGGTCACGTGCAGTGCCGTCGTCTGGTTGACGAACATGTAGCCGCCGGACTCGCGGATCCCGTCGTACATGAGCATGTGCCGCAGGAAGTCCTCGACGTGCATGAACATCGCCAGCCGCCGACCAGGCCCGCGCTGTACCAGTGGCCACAGCGCCACCACCGCGACGGTCACGGCACCGGCCAGGGTGGCGACGTCGGAACTGCCCGGGCGCGGAATGGCGAACCGCCGGCCGGAGATGCCGTACCCCAGGGCCAGCACGGTGAAGCCGAGCCCGGCGACCGGTACCGGCGCCAGGTGCCACGGCCACACCGAGAACAGCAGCCCCACCACGCAGGTGGCCGAGTAGAGCAGCGCCACCGCCAGTACCACCCGGGCGACCGGTCCACGCCCGCCGCGCAGCAGCCCGGCCAGGGCGACCACCGTGATGATCAGCAGTACCCAGTCCACCCGCAGCCACTGCGCCAGGCCGGCCACCAGCCAGCCGGCCGCAGCGAGTGCGACAAGTACGGGCCAGCGCCGCCGGCGGCTACCGGATGTGACCGGTGGGGCCGGGCGCGGCGGCGCGGAGGTGGTGATCGGGGCGGACATACGAGGGGTCGGCTCCTTGAACGGGGGTCGGCTCACTCTACCCGCGTGCTGGCGCGACATCGAATGCCGGTATTCCCAGCAGCCCCAGCACAAACAGACGCTCGCGCGGCCGGGTGGAGAACCCGGCCGCGCGAGCGGTCACAGAGCGTGGTGCGGTTACAGGTACTGCCCGGTGTTGGTGGCCGTCTCGATGGAGCGGCCCGCCTCCGCGCCCTTGCCACCGGAGATGAGCGTGCGGATGTAGACGATCCGCTCGCCCTTCTTGCCGGAGATCCGGGCCCAGTCGTCCGGGTTGGTGGTGTTCGGCAGGTCTTCGTTCTCCCGGAACTCATCGACGCAGGCGTCGAGCAGGTGCTGCAGGCGCAGCCCCTTGCGGCCGTTGGAGAGGAACTCCTTGATGGCCATCTTCTTCGCCCGGTCGACGATGTTCTGCACCATGGCGCCGGAGTTGAAGTCCTTGAAGTAGAGGACTTCCTTGTCCCCGTTGGCGTAGGTGACCTCGAGGAAGCGGTTCTCCTCGGTCTCCGAGTACATCCGGAGCACGGTCGCCTCGATCATCGCGCCGACGCAGGCGAGTGCGTCGCCGCCATGTTCGGCCAGGTCGTCCGCGTTGAGCGGGAGCCCGGTCAGGATGTACTTGCTGAAGATGTCGCGGGCCGCCTCGGCGTCCGGACGCTCGATCTTGATCTTCACGTCCAACCGGCCCGGGCGCAGGATGGCCGGGTCGATCATGTCCTCCCGGTTGGAGGCACCGATCACGATCACGTTCTCCAGGCCCTCGACACCGTCGATCTCCGACAGCAACTGGGGAACGATGGTGTTCTCCACGTCGGAGGAGACGCCCGAGCCACGGGTCCGGAAGATCGAGTCCATCTCATCGAAGAACACGATCACCGGGGTACCCTCGGAGGCCTTCTCGCGAGCCCGCTGGAAGATCAGCCGGATGTGCCGCTCAGTCTCGCCGACGTACTTGTTGAGCAGCTCAGGACCCTTGATGTTGAGGAAGTAGCTGGTCTGCTTCTCCTCACCACGCCGCTCGGCGATCTTCTTGGCCAGCGAGTTGGCCACCGCCTTCGCGATCAGGGTCTTGCCGCAGCCGGGCGGACCGTAGAGCAGTACGCCCTTGGGCGGGCGCAGCTGGTGCTCACGGAACAGCTCGGCGTGCAGGAAGGGCAGCTCCACCGCGTCGCGGATCTGCTCGATCTGCCGGGTCAGGCCACCGATGTCGGAGTAGTCGACGTCGGGTACCTCCTCCAGCACCAGCTCCTCGACCTCGCTCTTCGGTACGCGCTCGTAGGCGTAGGCAGAGCGGGGCTCGATGAGTAGCGAGTCACCGGCGCGTAGCGGTACATCCGAAAGGGTGTCCGCCAGGTGCACCACCCGCTCCTCGTCGGCGTGCGAGATGACCAGTGCCCGGTCGCCGCCTTCGAGGATCTCCTTCAGCATCACCACTTCACCGGCGCGTTCGAAGCCGAACGCGTCGACGATGTTGAGTGCGTCGTTGAGCAGTACCTCCTGCCCCCGGCGCAGCGCGTCGACGTCCAGCGCGGGCGACACGGCGACGCGCAGTTTGCGCCCGCCAGTGAACACGTCCACGGTGCCGTCTTCGTGCTTGGCCAGGAACACGCCGTATCCGCTCGGGGGCTGGGCGAGCCGGTCGATCTCCTCTTTCAAGGTGACGATCTGCGCCCGGGCCTCCTTGAGGGTGGCCACCAACCGTTCGTTGTTCTCCGTCAGCCGTGCGAGTTGAGCCTGCGTCGCTGCAAGACGCTCCTCGAGCTGTCGGACGTGTCGGGGGCTCTCCGTCAACTTGCGCCGCACCAAGGCGAGTTCCTCTTGGAGAAACGCAACCTGGGTGGAAAGGTCGTTGGCTTCCTTCTCCCACCGTGCGGCGCGCGTTTCCGCGTCGTCGCTGCGTGCCACGTCCCACCTCCCCGGGGGGTTGTATCCAGGCTCTAACACTAACCGCTGCAAGCCCTGCTTGGCTTGTGCCGAACCGACCGTCATAAAACCTTGTTGTTCCGTAACATTCTCGCCGCCGTACCCCGGCCCGTGGTCCCCACTTCCCAGTAACCGGGCGAACTATCGCCGGACCGCTGTCACCGGGCCCGGGACCGATCGGGCGGACCGGCTGCCGGTACCCCCGGGACGGAAGGTACCGTCGGTCCGGGAACGTGGGCGCCGATCGCGTCGACGACCCGACACCGGCCGACACTGGACGGATCGGGATCCCGGCCGGCGGGAGGATGGGGCATGACCGTGCAGACCGACGCTGACCTGCGAGTATGGGTTGATCAGCAACTGTGCACCGGCGACGGGCTGTGTGTCCAGTACGCCCCCGAAGTTTTCGAGTTCGACGTCGACGGGCTGGCGTACGTCAAGGGCACCGACGGCGAGCTGCAGCTGGCGGCGGGGGCCCGCACGGACGTACCGGCACACCTGCGGCTGGACGTGATCGACGCCGCCAAGGAGTGCCCGGGCGACTGCATCCACGTACTGCGTGCCCAGGATGACGTCGAGATCGCCGGTCCGGACGCCGAGGACTGACGCCGCCGAAGCGCGAACTGTGCAGGATCGGACAGTCGCCACCAGACCCGGCGGAGAGTCCTAGATCGGGCGGACGATCAGATCGGGCGACTAGATCGGGCGACCGATGAGCGAGGACACCAGCTTGGCGAACTCGTCCAGCCGGGTGATCTGACCGGAGCCGCCGTCGTCGAGCGTCTTGCCGAAGCGCAGTGCGTCGTGCCGGATGACCGCGCCCGAGTCGTCCGTGACGGTTGACTCGTCGAGTGAGCTGAGCAGCAGGTACACGTCGATGCTCTCGACTCTGACCGGGCCGTTGGCGCCGCGCGTGAGCCGGCGCCGGCAGCCCACCTCGGTCACCGCGGAGAGCGGGATGACCCGTAACGACGAGGTCATCGAGCCGTGCGGCGCGTCGGCCGGCGGGATGTCCTCACCGTGCCAGAGGATCAGCCGGGTACCGTCGCAGACCACCACCTCCTGCCACACCCCGTTCACCTCGTTGACGAAGCGCTCCAGGGTGAAGCCGAGCACGGTGGCCCCACGCAGTACCCCACCCAGCGTCTCCAGGGCGATGTCCGGGTCGCGCAGGTAGGCCCGTGCCGCCGAGTCCAGTTCCGTGTAGGGGGACCAGTCGGGAAACACGGCAGGCAGGTCGCCGAAGCTGGCGTGACTCATTACCGGGTGTCCTCCCCGTCGTCCGACCCCCCGATTGTCTCGTTGAATTGTGGCTGACCGGGCCCGATGTCCCGGATATCCGTCAGCTCCGCCGCTGCTGCCGACTCCGCGGGGTCTGCCGGCGGGTCTGCCGGCGCAACCGGCGGGGCGGGTGCGGCAGCGGCGGTACGGGCGGCGCGCTGCAGGGCGTACGCCTCGGCACCCTTGCTGGGCTTGCGGCGGCGCAGCGGGGCGGTCACCCCGGGAGCCAGCCGACGGGCGCTGACCAGGAACGCGGTGTGCGCGATCATCCGGTGGTCGGGGCGTACCGCAAGGCCGTCGGCGTGCCAGTCGCGGACCAGGGACTCCCAGGCGCGCGGCTCGGTGAAGCCGCCCCGGGCGCGCAGCGCCTCCACCAACTCGGACAGCTGGGGCGTAGTCGCTACATAACCGATGAACACCCCCCCGGGTACCAGCGCCCGCTCCACCAGGTCGAGGATCTCCCACGGGGTGAGCATGTCCAGGATGATCCGGTCGAAGCCGGTCTCCGGGCACTCGGCCACGTCCCCGACGTGCAGCTGCCAGGGCTCCTGCGGACCGCCGAAGAACGCCTCCACGTTGCGCTTGGCGATCTCGGCGAAGTCGGGCCGCTGCTCGTACGAGACCACCCGGCCGGCCGGGCCGACCGCGCGCAGCAGCGAGCAGGTGAGCGCGCCCGATCCGGCGCCGGCCTCCAGTACCCGGGCGCCGGGGAAGACATCGCCCATGGCCACGATCTGGGCGGCGTCCTTGGGGTAGATCACCTGGGCACCGCGCGGCATGGACAGCACGTAGTCGGCGAGCAGCGGGCGCAGCGCCAGGTAGGCGGTACCCCCGCCGGAGGTGACCACACTGCCGTCGGGCAGCCCGAGCAGGTCGTCGTGCGGTACCCCGCCCCGGTGCGTGTGCCACACCTTGCCCGGCTCCAGTACCAGGGTGTTCATCCGCCCCTTGGGGTCGGTCAACTGCACCCGGTCGCCCGGCTGGAAGGGTCCGCTGCGGCGGGTCGGGGCGGACGGAACTGTGGTGGCTGCGGGCACGGTCACTGCTCTCCGGGGCGGCCGCCGTCGTCGGGCGCGGCGATGTCAATACGGACGGTTGGGACGGTACTTGCTGGTACCGGCGGGGCTTGTGCTGGGGTTTTCGCCCGACCGCGCCGGCTACCGGGCCGCGGCCGCTCGCCGTTGAGTGCGCGTACCACGTCGATGACCCGCAGTACGCCGACCACATCCTCGCCGAGCGCCACGGGGTACACGCGGGAGGGGTCCAGTCGACCGTCCGGCCGGCTGATCCGGGCCAGCAGCGCGGCGCCGGCGAGTTCGCTGGCGAGCCAGTCGGTCAGCGGTACCTGGACGGCCAGGTCGGCCAGGGTCGTCCACGGGCGCTGCCGGGGCGCCACCTTGGCGACCGCACCGGCGCTGACGATGCCGACCAGTCGACCCGCCGAGTCGACCACGCCCAGCTCGGTACCGGCCGGCGCCTGGGAGACGGGCGTACCGGCGACCAGTTGGGGTACCTGCCGGGCCAGCTCACCGGCGCGCAGCCCCGGGATGCGCCGGGTGGTCCGGGCCTGGGCCACCGACTGACCGGCCCCCGACCACAGGCTCACCGCGACCGCGGCGAAGACCAGCATGCCCAGCGCGCTCATTCGATTGGCCAGGTAGCTGAGAACCCCGAGGACGAGGGTACCGGCGGCCACCAGCCGACCGGCCCAGCCGGCCACCTCGTCGCCCAGTTCCCGCCGGCCGGACAGCGCCCAGACCGCGGCACCGAGTGCCCGGCCACCGTCGAGCGGCAGGCCCGGCAGCACGTTGTAGGCGGCGACCACCAGGTTGACCACCGCCACTTGGAGCAGCACCTCGCCGCCGGACCAGCCGTCGGGCAGCGCCGCCCAGACGCCGAACAGGGCGGCGCCCAGCACCAGCGACACCGCCGGTCCGATCAGCGCCACGATCGCCTCGGCGCCGGGCCGGGGCAGGTCGTGGGCCAGCTCGGTGTGGCCGCCCAGCAGATCGAGGGTGACCCGGTGCACGGGTACGCCATGCCGCCGGGCGGCCAGCGCGTGCCCCAGCTCGTGCAGGAGCACCGAGACGAGCAGGCAGCCGACGAGTCCCAGGCCGATCAGGTAGGCGAAGACCGGGGCGAGATGGGCGTACCGGTGGCTGACCAGCTGCCCGTAGCCGACGGTGATCAACGCGGCGAACAGGAACCACGGCACGGTGAGTGCGACTGGTACCCCGAGCACCCGGCCGACCGGGATCCCGGCGCCGCGTACCCGGCCGCCGCTGGACCGATCCGCGGACGGCCGATCTGCGGACGGCCGATCTGCGGAGGGCGGTGGCCCGCCTGGTGCCTCGTCCATCGCTTTGATGCTACGGACTCGGTGGGCCACCGGCGGGCTGCTGGCCGGCCGGACCGGTGAATCCGGCCGGAATCCGGCGGTACTCCGGTCACCGGCTCGCCCGACCGGCACGCGGGAATCGTCGTACCCGTGCCCTAGCCTTGCGGCATGACGGTCGATCTTCCCGCACCCCTCTCGGACGTCGCCCCGGTGCCCACGCCTGGCGCCGGGGCGCTACCCGAGGTCGCCGCTGTCGCCGAGGCCGCAGTTGTCGCCGAGGAGAGCACGGCACCGCGCGTGCCGTCGCTGTCGCCGTCCCGGGCGGGCGACTTCAAGACCTGCCCGCTGCTCTACCGGTTCCGCAGCATCGACCGCATCCCCGAGCGCCCCACCGCCGACCAGGCCCGGGGCACGCTGGTGCACGCGGTGCTGGAGCGACTGTTCGACCTGCCGGCCGCGGAGCGTACCCCCGAGCAGGCCCGCGACCTGGTGCTGCCGCAGTGGCAGCGGCTGCTGGAGCAGGAGCCCGAGCTGGCCACCGTGCTCGACCCGACCGGCGCACCGGAGCAGTTCCTGAGCTCGGCACGCGACCTGCTGGGCGGCTACTTCGCGGTGGAGGATCCGCGCCGGCTGGCCCCCGCGGAGCGGGAGTTCCTGGTCAGCACCGAGGTGGAGATCGGCGACGACCGGCGGCTCGTGCTGCGCGGGTTCATCGACCGGCTGGACGTCTCGCCGGCCGGGGACATCCGGGTGGTCGACTACAAGACCGGTGGCGCACCCCGGGAGGCGTTCGAGGCGCGGGCGCTGTTCCAGCTGAAGTTCTACGCGCTGGTGCTCTGGCGTACCCGTGGCGTGGTGCCCCGGATGCTCCGGCTGATCTACCTCAAAGACGCCGAGACCTGCGACTACACGCCGGATACCGAGGAGCTGGAGCGGTTCGAGCGCACGCTGGTCGCGCTCTGGGCAGCCATCGAACAGGCCACCGCCGCCCGCGACTTCCGGCCCAAGCCGAGCAAGCTCTGTGGCTGGTGCGCCCACCAGGCGCTGTGCCCGGCATTCGACGGCACCCCGCCACCCTTCCCGGAGGTCATTCCCCTGCCCGCGATCCTCACGCCGGCTGCCGAACTCGCCGGCCCCTGAGTCGCTGAGCCTCACCCGTCGCAGCCTCGCCTGTTCGTAAGCCTCGCCTGTTCGTAAGCCTCGCCTGTTCGTAAGCCTGTGCGCTCCGCGCACGCTGCGCCGCGTGACCGTCTCGCCGGAGGCTGGAGGCGCGACAGGCGGGGATGTGGCAGGCCGATACAGTGCCGGGGGCGGACAAACCGGCAGCCGGGGGTGGCGGGGTGACGGATCGGGCAGCGCGTGTGTTGCTGGCCGACGCGCATCCGCTGCTCCGCGCCGGGCTGCGTGCTCTGCTCGCCGAGGCGCCGGATCTGCATGTCGTCGGCGAAGCCGGCGACGGCGCCGACGCGGCCGAACTGATCCGCCGGCTGCTGCCCGACGTGCTGGTACTCGACGCCGCGCTGCCCCGGCTCACCGACCTCACCGCGCTGACCCGTACCCCGGCCGGGCAGCAGGGGGTGCGGGTACTCGCGCTCACGGGTATGGCCAGCGTGCCGGAGGCAGTCGCCCTGCTGCGCTCGGGTGCGGCAGGCTACCTGGCCAAGGACTCCCCCGCCGGCGAGCTGCTCGGGGCGGTCCGGGCGGTGGCCGCCGGTGGCAGTGCGCTGAGCCCGGGGCTGCTACGCGAGCTGCTGGGGGCACTGTTGCCGCTGGTACCGCAGGAGGCTCCGGGACCGCCGAAGGTACTGGACGCGCTGACCGAGCGGGAGCGGCAGGTACTCGTCGAGGTGGCGCGCGGCCACAGCAACACGGAGATCGCCGCGCTGCTGGAGGTCAGTGAGACGACCGTCAAGACGCACGTCGGGCACCTGCTGACCAAATTGCGCCTGCGCGACCGGGTACAGGCGGTGGTGCTGGCGTACGAGTCGGGGCTGGTCCGGCCGGCTATTCGGACAAATGGCAAGATTGATTGATCCGGGACGAGGGGGCAACGTCAGTGGAGACCGCGATAGCAGCGCGCGCCGTCGATGTGTGGAAGGTCTACGGGACTGGGGAGGCACGGGTCGTCGCACTCGGTGGCGTCAGCGTGGACTTCCCGGTCGGCCGGTACTCGGCGATCATGGGGCCGTCCGGCTCCGGTAAGTCGACGCTCATGCACTGCCTGGCCGGGCTGGACACCATCGACCAGGGCACCGTACACATCGGCGGTACGCAGCTCACCGGGTTGTCCGACGCCGGCCTGACCAAGCTGCGCCGTACCAAGGTGGGCTTCATCTTCCAGCAGTTCAACCTGCTGCCGACGCTCAGTGCCGAGGAGAACATCCTGCTGCCGCTGGCGATTGCCGGGCGCAAGCCGGACCCCGCCTGGTACCAGCAGGTCATCGACACCGTCGGCCTGGCCGACCGGCTCTCCCACCGCCCCACCCAGCTCTCCGGCGGCCAGCAGCAGCGGGTCGCCTGCGCCCGGGCACTGGTCTCGCGGCCAGAGGTGATCTTCGCCGACGAGCCGACCGGCAACCTCGACTCCCGCTCGGGCGCCGAAGTACTCGGCTTCCTGCAGCGCTCGGTACGCGAGTTCGGCCAGACCATCGTGATGGTCACCCACGACCCGAACGCCGCCTCGTACGCCGACCACGTCACCTTCCTCGCCGACGGTCAGGTGGTGGACACCCTGGAGGCGCCCACCGCCGACCGGGTACTGGACCGGATGCGCAAACTCGACCCGGGCGGCGGCGCCGACGGCAGCCCGACGCCCGCCGGCCCGTCAACGCCCGCCGGCTCGGCCGTGGACGGCGGTGCCGAGGGTGCTTAGCGCGATGCTGCGCGGGCTGCTCGCGCACAAGCTCAGGCTGGTGCTCTCCGCGCTGGCCGTGGTACTCGGCACCATGTTCATGGCCGGCGCCTTCATCGGCGGCGACACCGTCTCCACCGGCTTCGACCGGCTCTTCACCACCATCAACGCCAACCTCGACGTACAGGTGACCGCGAAGCAGACCGGGCCCGACAGCGACCAGGGCAGCGTGGTCACCAGCTTCGTACCGCAGGGGGTGGTGGACGAGATCAGCAAGGTCGACG
Source organism: uncultured Actinomycetota bacterium (assembly GCA_963850915.1). GTDB lineage: Bacteria > Actinomycetota > Actinomycetes > Mycobacteriales > Micromonosporaceae > CAVTWH01. Next base: position 1,111,166 of record CAWKND010000005.1, on the reverse strand, counting down.
GGGTGGCCACCGCCGCCGCGCACGTGACCAGTGACGGCGCCCGCATCGTCGGCAAGAACGGCAAGGTGATCGGCTCGTCCGGGCCACCCCGGCTCGGCATCGGCTGGACCGACGCGCCCGGCAGCCTGGCCGAACTGCGTACCGGCAGAGCGCCCGCCGCGCCGGGCGAGATCGCCATCAACGCCGGACTCGCCAAGACGTCGGGGTACGCGATCGGCGACCACATCGACGTGATCACGCCACGCCAGCCGCGGACCACGTACACGCTGGTGGGGATCTTCGGCTTCGAGGGCGGCCGGGACTCGCTGGGCGGCGAGACCTCGGTCGCGTTCACCATGGCGGAGGCGCAGCAGGTCATGCTCGGCCAACCGGGCGTCTTCACCAACATCGACCTGACCGCCGCGCCCGGGGTCAGCCCCACCGAGTTGAAGAACCGGGTGGCGGCCGCGGTCGGTACCGGCTTCGTGGTGAAGACCGGCAAGGAGACCAGCGACGATCAGGCCAGCGACGTGCAGGGCTTCATCGGCGTACTCAAGACGGGGCTCACCGTCTTCGCGCTGATCGGGCTGTTCACCGGCGCGTTCCTGATCTTCAACACCTTCTCGATGCTGGTGGCGCAGCGTACCCGCGAACTCGCCCTGTACCGCGCCTTCGGTGCCGGCCGCGGCCAGGTCAACCGGGCGGTACTCATCGAGGCGGCACTGCTGGGCCTGGTCTCCGCCACGGTGGGCCTGATCCTCGGGCTCGGCATCGGTTGGCTGCTCAAGACGGCACTGGTCAGCTTCTCCAACACGTCGCTACCGGTGAGTGGCGTGGTGGTGCACCCGTACGTGGTGATCAGCACGCTGCTCGTCGGTGTGGTGTTCACCGTCGCCGCCGCGCTGATCCCGGCGCTGCGCGCGTCACGGGTACCGCCGATCGCCGCCATGCGCGAGGCCGCCACCCCGGACAAGTCACTGCGCCGGCTCACCATCGGCGGTGCCGTGGTGTTCCTGGTCGGTGCCGGGCTGCTCGCGCTGAAGCTGACCAACGCGGTCAGTGGACAGTTGGCGCTGCTCCTCGGCGGCGGTGCGGTGCTCACCTTCCTGGGCGTGGCCATGCTCGCCCCGGCAGTGGCCCGACCGGTGACCCGGATCCTCGGCGCGGTGTTCAGCCGCACGGTGCCCGGCCGGCTGGGGGTACGCAACACCGGGCGCAATCCACGGCGTACCGCCATCACGGCCGCCGCCCTGACCATCGGCGTGGCGCTGGCCACCGGGGCGGGAGTGTTCGCCGCCTCCGCCAAGGCCGGCATCAGCTCGGTGTTCCGCAACGACCTGCACGCCCAGCTGGCGATCCTCACCGACCCGACCGGCGACGGGCTGGGCGGCTTCGACCCCGCGCAGATCCCGCAGATCAAGGCGATCCCCGGGGTCACCGCCGCGGTCGCCCTGCAGCAGGATGTGGTGCTGCTCAACGGGAAGAAGGCCGGCGTGGCCGCCTCCGGGATGGCCGACACGATCAAGATCCTGGACATGAAGACCGCCGCCGGTACGCTGCGCGACCTGAACTCCGGCGAGATGGTGGTGGACGAGGGCTTCGCCAAGGACAACGGCGTCGCGACCGGCCAGTCGATGATCCTGCAGGGCGCCCGTGGGGAGCCGATCACCGAACACATCATCGGCGTGTACGCCAAGAACAAAGTGGCCAGTGGCCCCATCATCAGTACCGCCGACGCGGTGACCGTCTTCCGTACGCCGCTGGCCCAGCAGGGCTACGTGCAGGTGGCCGGTGACAGCCAGATCGAGCCGGTACGCCAGCAGCTGGATGCCATCTTCCAGGCCAATCCCGAGGTCACCGTCAACACCACGGCGGCCGTGGTGGATCAGGCGGCCAGCTTCCTCGACGTGATCCTGACCATCCTCAACGTGCTGCTCGGCCTGACCATCCTGGTGGCGGTACTCGGTGTGATCAACACGCTGCTGCTGTCCATCTTCGAACGTACCCGGGAGATCGGTCTGGTCCGGGCCATCGGGCTGGGGCGCGGGCAGACCGGCCGGATGATCACGGTGGAGTCAATTCTGATCTCCGTCTTCGGGGCGCTGATCGGCATCGTGGTCGGCGTCGGCCTGGGCGTGGCGATCGTCGGGGCGCTGCGCGACGACTCCAACGGGTTCCTGATCCTGCGCGTCCCCTGGTCCTATCTCGTGATCACGATCGTGCTGTCCGTCGTCGCCGGGGTACTCGCCGCGATCCTGCCGGCCATCCGGGCGTCCCGCCTCAACGTGCTGGAGGCCATCGCGTACGAGTGACGCGGCTCGACCGAACCACCGGCAGAACTGATACCGAAGTGTGGCCGTCGACTGAACAGTCGGCGGCCATCGGGTAACCACAAGGCACCCACGAGCGTCGATAATCACGACGGTCAACCGGTACGACCGGCGCTCGCGGGGCGGGGTTTGCCCGAGCGCCCACCGGCTGACCCGACGGCCGGCGCCCATCGGCGACGCGGCCCGCCGAGAGGGGGCGGCACATGCGGTTCGCGGTCCTGGGACCAGTGGTCGTGGAGAGCGACACCGGACCGCTGGACATCATCCGGCCCAGGCACCGGGCGGTACTGACCTACCTGCTGCTGCACGCCAACACGCTGGTACCGGCGGCGCAGATCATCGAGGCGATCTGGGGCGGGGACGCGCCGACCACCGCCCGTACCCAGATCCAGGTCGCGATCTCGGCGGTACGCAAGGCGCTGCGGCCGGCCGGCGCCGATGCCCGGCTGGTCACCTCGTTCGCCGCCTACCAGCTGCGGGCCGAGCCCGACGAACTCGACATCGAGCAGTTCGACCGGCTGGTACGGCTCGGTCGGGCCACCGCCGCCAGCGAACCGGAGCAGGCGGTACGCCAGCTGCGGACGGCACTGGCGCTGCACCGGGGGGTACCGCTGCTGGGCAGCGTCGGCGTCTTCGTCGAGCCGGCCCGCGCCGACCTGGGCGACCGCATCCTCGGCGCCTGGGAGCAGCTGGTCGAGATCGAACTCGGGCTGGGCAACCACGCCGCGCAGGTGGAGCAGTTGACCAGCCTGACCCTGGCCAACCCGCTGCGGGAGCGGCTGGCCGGGCAGCTGATGCGGGCGCTGTACCGCTCCGGACGTACCGGCGAGGCGCTCGAGTGGTACCGCCGGCTGGCCGCCGCACTCCGCGCCGAACTGGGCGTCTCCCCCAGCCGGCAACTGCGCGAGCTGCAGCAGGCCATCCTCGCCGGCGACCGCCCCGCACCCGGCCCCGCCATCCCCACGCAGCGCCAGCCCGTCCCGGGACCGGGGCAGCGCCTGTCGGTGCCGGGCGCCGGTCCGGCCGGTGAACGGGTGACCGGTACGCCCGTGCCGGTACCCCGGCAGCTGCCGGCCGCGCTGTCGGACTTCGTCGGACGCGTCGAACCACTGCGGGCACTCGACGCGCTGTTGGTGGACGGGCGGCCCACCAGGCATCTGGCGGCCGTCGTCGGTACCGGCGGTGTCGGCAAGACCAGCCTCGCCGTGCACTGGTCGCACCGGGTGCGCGAGTACTTCCCGGACGGCCAGCTCTACCTGGACATGGCCGGGTACGCAGCCACTCCCGCACTCTCCGTACCGCAGGCGCTGGGCCGGTTCCTCCGCGCGCTCGGCCTGCCGGCCCAGCAGGTACCGGCCGACGACGGTGAGGCCAGCGCGCTCTACCGCAGCATGCTGTCCCAGCGCCGGGTGCTGGTGGTGCTGGACAACGTGCGCCGGGACACCCCGGTCGACGCGTTGATCCCCGGCGGCCCCGGCTGCCTCACCCTGCTGACCAGCCGGGACCAGCCGACCTGGCTGACCGAGCGGCACGGCCTGCTGCGGCTGACGCTGGAGCCGCTACGGACAACGGAGGCGATCGCGCTGCTGGCCGGCGGGCTGGACGGCCGGCAGTCCGGGGCCGCCGAGATCGACGCGCTGACCCAGGTGGCGCAGGCGTGCGCGAACATGCCGCTGGCGCTGCGGGTGGCCGCCGCGTACCTGGCTGAACGCCCGCGCGCCGACCTGGCACAGCTGGCGGCGCGGATGGCGGAGGAGGGGGTACTCGGCACGGTCGGCCGGGCGGACGGTACGCATCCGCTGCTGGCCAGCTTCGACCTGTCCTATGTGGACCTCAGCGAGTTGGGCCGCCGGCTGTTCGGCCTTTCCGGCACGGTACCCACCCGGGACCTGACCGTACCGGCCGCGGCGGCACTCGCCGGTGTGTCGGCCACGCTGGCTGCCGGAGCGCTGGACGAGCTGTGCCGGGCGCACCTGATGGTCCGGCAGTCCGGCGACCGGTACGCCATGCACGACCTGCTGCGCCAGTACGCGGCCAGCCGGGCGGCCGAGTTCGACGCCGAGCAGGCGGTGGCTGCGGAGCGCCTCTTCACCTGGTACGACGCGGTGGCTGCGGTAGCGGCCGGGCTGCTCTACCCGCACCAGGCCCGGGTCGGCGAGGCACCACCCCAGCCGGTACCGCTGCCGGCCGGCGCGCCGACCACCGATCTGGGCGCCGCCGAGTGGCTCGACGACGAGCTGGACAACCTGTCCGCCGTCGCGCACCACTGCGCCGATACCGACCGGTACCCGCTGGCCATGCGGGTCTTCGACGTGCTGCGCGCGCACCTGTTGGGGCGCCGGGATTTCCTGCGGGCGCTGGAGGTGACCACCGACGCGCTCGCCCTCGCCGACCGTACCGGCGACCTGCGCGCACAGGCGATGTGCCAGCTGGGTCTCGGGCTGGCCCGCACCGGGCTGCGCCAGCCGGGACGGGCCGAGGGGCACCTCGTGGTCGCCGAGTCGCTGAGCCGGGAGGCGGGCTTCCCCGCAGGTCTGGTCTCGGCCACCATCGCCCTCGGCGTGAACTACCTGCAGTCCGGCCGGCTCGCCCCGGCAGCGGAGCAGTTCGAGCGGGTGGCGCGTACCGCACACGGACCGCTCGCCGGCGCCGGCTCCACCGCCCTGGGCAACCGGGGACTGGTCGCCTACTACAGCGGCGACCTCGGTACCGCCGCCGTGTACTACCGCCGGGCCGGGTACGTCGCCCGCGAGCTGGGCATGCGTGGTCCGGAGGCGATGGCCGCGACCGGTCTCGGCGTCACCGAGGCGCTGCTCGGCGAGTACCAGTCGGCAGCCCGGCGGCTCGCCGGGGCGGTACCGGTACACGCCGCCGTGGGCAGCCGGTACGGCGAGGTGGTGGCGCTGGCCGGGCTGAGCTACGTGCGCATCGAACTCGGCGCGCCGGAGGAGGCGGTGGCCCTCGGGCAGCAGGCGTTGGCGGCCGCCGAACGTACCCCCGATCTGCTGTTGCAGGCGCTGGCGCTGGGTGGGCTGGCCGAGGCGGAGCTGGCCGCCGGCCGGCCCGAGTTGGCGCTGACCCGGTACGAGCCGGCCGACAAGCTGTTCCGGGACACGCCGCTGCACCCGGATCGGGCCCGGGTACTTGTCGGGCTGGCCCGTACCTACCTCGCCGTCGGGGAGCCGGGCGAGGCCGGCCGGGTGACGAGCGAAGCGCTGGGCGTGGCGCAGACCGCGGGGTACCGGATCGCCGAAGGCCTCGCCCACACCGTCGCCGCCGAGGTTGCCGTGGCCGACGGTGCGGTGGGGCTCGCCCGTGACCACCTGTTCCGCGCCATCGAGCTGCACCGGGCGACCCGGCACCGCAGCGGCCGGCAGGCCGCGCGGCGGCTGCTGGAGCGGCTGGCAGAGTAGCCCGCCGACTGGCCACAGGGGGCACGGCTAGCGAATGGATAGCGACCGGAACGGTCGGTCGTCGCAGGCTGCCCGCACGAGCCGACCCCTGGCGACAGCAGCCTTTCGACGCCTGGTCGGCAGCCCGAGCGTCGTCTTCCAATCCAACCGGAGGCGCGAGCCCATGAAATCCATCCGCAGACCACTCGCCGCGGCGGTGGCCGCCCTGCTCGGTACCGGCCTGCTGACCGTCGCGCTGGCCACGCCGGCCGCCGCAGCGATCGGTACCCAGCTGTGCTCGGCGAACCAGACGAAGACCATCGTGCTGCCCAAGCGGCGCGACATCGTGGTCACCATCAACACCTGCATCCGGCAGGACGGCCTCAACTACTACCAGTCCGACATCAAGGTGAAGTGGTCGCCGGGCAGCGACAGCGACCCGATCGACAACGCCAAGTTCGACGGCTTCAGCGTGTACAACGCGCTGCAGCTCAACAACAGCACGGTGCAGAACACCCACTGCGACGAGATGTCCACCATCAACGGTGCCTCGTCCGGCTCGCTGACCTGCACGGTGTACCGCAACGACGTGAACGTCGGGTACTGGACCGGGGACGGCTCGGTCACCTACAACGCCAACAGCGACGGCAAGGAGGACCTGCCGGTTTGGAACCTCACCGGCAGCCCGAACTACTGCGAGGCGGTGTGCCAGGACGGGATACCGGCGCGCAGCGAGGGGCTGAACAAGACCACGATCTTCGTGCACGGGTACGACGCCACGCCCAGTGACGAGATTCCGGGGTTGAACCAGGACAGCTACTGGGGCGACACGGTCAGCGACTTCCAGTACGCCGGACCCGGCACGCTGTCGGCCGCCAACACCCAGGTCTGGTGCTACTACCTCCTCGATACCGGCTGCGACCAGTACTTCGACTACGACAGCGACCGGTCGACCGGGATCATCCTGCTCGGCGCGGCGCTCGCGGTGCAGATATTCGAGCAGTACTCGGCGCACGGCAAGTCGGTGGACCTGGTCGGGCACTCGATGGGCGGGCTGATCATCAAGGCGGCGCTCACCGGCGTACAGAAGCACTACCAGGGCTTCCCGCCCTACCTGTACGTGGAGGACGTGACCACGCTGGAGACCCCGCACCGGGGTACCTCCGAAGGCGGCAACGCGCTGTGCGCGGTGGTACCGACGCTCGGCCGCAACCAGGAGTGCGCCGACATGATCGGCGGCTCGGCCTTCATGAACTGGCTCATCGACAACCCGCAGGCACAGACCGGCACCGACTGGACGATCATCGGCGCCGACGACGACCTGCTGGTACCGGCGAGCAGCTCGGTACCGGGCAGCATGCCGGCCGCGCACAAAGTGATCTACACCAGTGGGCAGTGGTCGGCGCTGTACGCGCACATGGACGTACTGCACGACGCCGGTACCAGTCGCCGGTACATCTTCTGCGACGCGTTCCTCGATCTCACCTGCTCGAACCGGAGCACGTTCACGTCGAGTACCGGCCTGTCACCGGTACAGCAGGCGCACTACGCCTCCTACTACCAGTACCTCTATTGACCACCGCCCATCGCGGGGCCGGGAACCGTTGTCCGCCAACGGTTCCCGGCTTCGTACGCACATCGACAGGGAGGACGGCGAGGGTGGCGTACTCGGGGAGAAACCCTGACCCGGGGTGGGGGTGACCCCCACCCGGATCTCCACCCCGCGTCCACCTGGGGACCGACGAATCGGCGCTCGCGCGCCGTGACGATAAGTGGGCCGGCCGGGCAGCAGCCCGGCCGGTCCAGAACTCCCCAGGAGGCAACAGTGACAGCCACGGTGGCCACGACGACCGCGATCGCGGCCCGAGCGGACGGCCTATGGAAGGTGTACGGCAGCGGCGAGGCACAGGTGGCGGCGCTGCGCGGGGTCAGCGTCGAACTGCGCCGCGGCGAGTTCACGGCGATCATGGGGCCGTCCGGCTCCGGCAAGTCGACGCTCATGCACTGCCTGGCCGGGCTGGACACGGTGACTCGCGGTGAGGTCTTCATCGGGGGTACCGCGCTCACCGGACTGTCCGACGCCGGGCTCACCAAACTCCGCCGCGATCAGGTCGGCTTCATCTTCCAGCAGTTCAACCTGCTGCCCACGCTCAGCGCCGAGGAGAACATCCTGCTGCCGCTGGCGATCGCCGGGCGCAAGCCGGACAAGGAGTGGTACCGGCGGGTGATCGAGACCGTCGGCCTCGGCGACCGGCTGTCCCACCGGCCCAGCCAGCTCTCCGGTGGCCAACAGCAGCGGGTGGCCTGTGCGCGGGCGCTGGTGAGCCGGCCCGAGGTGATCTTCGCCGACGAGCCGACCGGCAACCTCGACTCCCGCTCGGGTGCGGAGGTACTCGGCTTCCTGCAGCGCTCGGTACGCGACTACGGGCAGACGATCGTGATGGTCACCCATGACCCGAACGCCGCGTCGTACGCCGACCGGGTGATCTTCCTGGCCGACGGTCAGGTCGTCGCCGAGCTACGCCAACCCAGCGCCGACGCGGTACTGGACACGATGAAGCGGCTGGACACCCTGGCCGCCAGCGCGCAGAGCAGTGTCGGCGCGGGTGATCGGTGATGCTGCACGCGACGCTGAAGAGCCTGCTCTCCCGCAAGCTGCGGCTGGCCCTGTCCGGCTTCGCCGTGGTGCTGGGGGTGATGTTCGTGTCCGGTGCGTTCGTACTCACCGACACGCTCTCCCGCTCCTTCGACGACATGTTCGCCGGTGCGTTCGCCAACATCGACGTGCAGGTCAACCAGGTACCGACACTCGACGGTGACCAGGCGACGACGGTACCGGCGAGCCTGTTGGCCACCGTCCGCTCGGTACCTGGGGTGCGCACCGCGTCCGGTTCGGTACTGGCCGACGGCGCCCGGGTCGTCGGTACCAACGGCAAGGTGGTCTCCACCTTCGGCGCGCCGCGCTTCGGCCAGAACTGGAGCGGTGACGGCAGCCAGATCCTGCGCTCCGGCCATGTGCCGCAGGCGGACAACGAGGTGGCGATGAACGCCGCCCTGGTCGACAAGGCCGGACTGCACCTGGGTGACCAGGTCGGCATCCTCACCAGGGAGCCGAAGCAGACGTTCACGCTGGTCGGGATCTTCGGCTACAGCGGCGACCGGGACACCCTCGGTGGCGCGATGAGCGTGGTGTTCACCACGCCGGTCGCGCAGAAGCTGATGCTCGGCCAGCCGGACGTGTACACCGGCATCGACGTCACAGCGGCGAGCGGCGTGTCGGACACCGAGCTGAAGCAGCGGGTGGCCGCCGCGGTCGGCAGCCAGTACCGGGTGCAGACGTCGGCCGAGCTGGCCAAGGCGGCCGGCGCGGACGTGAGCGACGGGCTCTCCTTCTTCAACAAGATCCTGCTCGGCTTCGCCGGGGTGGCCCTGTTCGTCGGTACCTTCCTGATCCTCAACACGTTCTCGATCATCGTCGCGCAGCGGACCCGGGAACTGGCCCTGATGCGGGCCCTCGGCGGTGCGCGCCGGCAGGTCATCGGCTCCGTCCTGGTGGAGGCGGTGGTGATCGGGGTGTTCGCCTCGGTGGTCGGGCTGGCCGCCGGGCTCGGCGTCGGTGCCGGCCTGGCCGCTCTGCTGGCACACGCCTCCGGTGGACTGCAGGTGGCCGGGGTCGGGCTGCCGCTCGCCGCGGTGATCTCCTCGTTCGCGGTCGGTATCGGGATCACCGTGATAGCCGCGCTGCTGCCGGCGATCCGGGCCTCGAAGATCCCGCCGGTGGCGGCACTGGCCGAGGTGGCGATCCCGGACCGGCCGCTGACCCGGGTCAGCATCGGCGGCGGGGTGACCACACTGGTCGGCGCCGCGGTACTCACCTGGGGGCTGACCGGGGCCGGCTCGGCGACGCTGTGGCTGGTACTCCTCGGGGTACTGGTGAGCTTCGTCGGCGTGGCACTGCTCACCCCGCTGGTGGTACGCCCGGTGGTCAGTGCCGTGGGAGCACTGTTCTCCTGGTCGGTACCCGGAAAGTTGGGCCGGCTCAACTCCGGCCGCAACCCGCGCCGTACCGCCATCACCGCTGCCGCGCTGATGGTCGGCCTGGCCCTGATCACCGGGGTGAACGTGGTGCTCAGCTCGGCCACCGCCAGCCTGAACAACCTGGCGCAGGACCAGACCCGGGTGGACCTGTTCATCTCCGGCGACCAGAGCAGCAACCTGCCGCCCACCTTCGACAAGGCGGTCGCGGCGAAGGCCCGGCAGGTGGCCGGGGTACGCGAGGTGGCCACCGAGACGGTGGACGGGGCACTGATCAACGGCGACCGCAACGGGGTCAGCTCGGTCGACGACCTGCCGGCGCTGGCCGACATGTTCCTGCTGAAGCCAGTCGCCGGCAGCCTCGCGCAGTTGCAGCCCGGGCAGCTGGTGGTGGGCCAGAAGGCGGCCACCGCCAAGGGACTGCACGTGGGCAGTACGGTCAGCGTGCAGTACGCGACCGGGGGCCAGCACACCGAGACCGTGGTCGGCATCTACAAGGAGAGCCAGGTACTCAGCAGCTGGATCGTGTCGCCGGCCGACGGGCAGTACATGACCTCACCCCAGCCGGCGTACGGGTACCTGCGGCTGGCCGACGGCACCCCGAGCGGGCCGGTGCTGGCCCAGGTCGACCGGCTGCTGCAGGACAGTCCCGAGGTGAACGTGGCCGACCGTACCGACTTCATCAAGCAGCAGACCAGCCAGTTCAACTCGCTGCTCACGATGATCCAGGTACTGCTCGGGCTGGCCATCCTGATCGCGGTACTGGGCATCATCAACACCCTGGCGCTCTCCGTACTGGAGCGCACCCGGGAGTTGGGGCTGCTGCGGGCGGTCGGGCTGCGCCGGGCCCAGCTGATGCGGATGATCACCGTGGAGTCGGTGGTGATCTCGGTCTTCGGTGCGCTGCTCGGCCTCGCGGTCGGTACCGGCCTGGGCGCCGCAGTGGTACGCGCCCTGCACGACCAGGGGTTCAGCCGGTTCGCACTGCCGTGGAGCGCGATGGTGACCTACCTGATCCTGGCGGCCGTGGTCGGCGTGGTGGCCGCGGTTCTCCCGGCGATCCGGGCGGCGCGCACCAACGTGCTCTCCGCCATCGCGTACGAGTAGCCGGTCACGCGCCGGGCTCGCCGCTCCTGTCCCCCACCGGGACGGGGGCGGCGAGTCGCCGTAGATACTCCACGTCCACCTCGTCGAGGCTCTGCACCAGGGTCACCCCGGCAATGTGCGACAGGTCCACTTCGCACGGTACCGCGAGTACCCGCGCCCCGGCCGCCAGCGCGCTGGCCACTCCGGTCGGTGAATCCTCGATCGCCACGCAGCGCGCGATGTCCACGCCGAGCAGGGTGGCCGCGGTCAGGTACGGCCGGGGGTGCGGCTTGGTCTCGTCCACCTCGTCACCGCAGACCACGGCCGCGAAGTGGGTACGCCCGATGGTCTCCAGCGCCACGTCGACCAGGTGCCGGCGGGTGGCGGTGACCAGGGCGGCCGGGATGCCCGCGGCGGTCACCGCGGCGAGCAGCCGCTGGGCTCCTGGTCGCCAGATCAGCCCGTCGGCGAACAGCTCCTTGACCCGCTCCTCGAGCCAGTCGACGCTGGTCGTCTCGTCGCGCCAGGGCTGCCCGATGTCACCGTGCAGGATGGCCATGGACTCGGTCATGCTGGTACCGACCATCTCGGCCCGGGCCTCTGCGGAGAGCGCACCACCGTAGCGGGCGGCCAGCTCCGCCAGCCCGACGTCCCAGACCTTCTCGCTGTCGACCAGCGTGCCGTCCATGTCGAACAGCACCGCCGCCAGTCCAGTCGCGCCCGCACCGTCGGTATCCACGTACCCCCGCCGTTCTCGCCCGCTGTTCGCCGGGCCGCAACGGCCCAGGTCCAGCCTATCCAGCGACTCCGGCCGGTCCACCGGCACGGGTGAGCGGGCGCGGGTCAGCGGGGCGTCGGGGACGGGCGCCGCCGGGTGGCCTGCGGGCCGGGACCAGACGGGGGTACCGGCGTCCCCGGCACAACCTCGGTTACCGCGTCGGAAGGCGTCGGGTACCCCCGTCACCGGCGCTGTGGCCGCCGGCCGCGCCACCGGGCCGGGGTCGGTCGGCGCGTCGGTACCGCCGGCGAGCAGTGGCTCGGCGGGCCCGCCCCGGCCGGACTCAGGTGCCGAAGGCGCGGCTGGCCGGCCGCTGGCGGACTCGGGCGCGGGTGCCGAAGGCGCGGCGGGCCGGCCGCTGGCGGACTCGGGCGCGGGTGCCGAAGGCGCGGCGGGCTGGCCGCCGCCCGGCTCGGGCTCCCGCGACGGAGGCTCGGTGGGCTCTCCCTGAGCTGGCCGCGGCTCGTGCGGCTCGGACTTGGCGGCGTCGGGCTCGGCCGGCGGAGGTTCGGGGCGTGGACCGCCGTCCTCGACGCGCGCGTGCCGGCCGGCTGGACCGGCCGGCGGCTCGGGCTCGGGCGGCGGAGCGGGCGGTGCGGCCGGTGGTGGCGGGGTCTCCTCCACCACGTAGCTGACCTGTACCGCGGTGCCGTAGGCGCAGATTTCGCTGACCAGCTGGGTGATCCAGCGGTTGTCGAAGCGCATGCCGACGATCGCGTTGGCCCCCATCGCGGCGGCCGCCTCGATCATCTTGCCGACGGCATCCTCGCGCCAGCGCAGCAGGGCGATGCCCAGCTGCGGGTTGGGCTTGCCGTCCATCCCCTTGACGCCCTCAGAGAACGGGTTGTGGCTACGGGCGGTGACCCCGACCACCTCACCGAGTACGGCACGGACGTGGTACCCGGGTACATCGTCCGTGGTCACGACCAGCATGCCAGCCATGGGTACATAGTGAGGCATGTGCCGTATGCGTAGATTGGGGTTTTTGATAAAATACCCCAATCGAGTAGTTAGTGGGCGTACCCGGCCGTCACGTCCGCCCGCCCCCAGCGCCCCGGTACCCCGTGCAGCGCCAGCCGACCGATCTCCGCCGGGATCGCCGGATCGCTGCGCAACTGCTCCCCGTCCGGCTCCAGGCCGAGTACCGCGCGCAGCAGCAGCAGCGGCGCACCCGCCGCCCAGGCCTGTGGCGAGCAGGCGGTGGGGTACTCCACCGGCCCGGCCGTGGTGGCCCGGTCGTACCCGACGAAGACCTCGGGCAGCCGGTAGTCGAAGTGCGCGGCGGCCTGCAGCAGGGCCAGTGCCAGCCGACCGGCCTCCTCGCGGCGCCCGTAGCGGGCCAGTCCGGCCGCGATCAGCGCGGTGTCGTGCGGCCAGACGGTGCCGTTGTGGTACTCGATCGGGTTGTAGAGGGGCTGCCCGGCGGCGAGCGTGCGTACCCCCCAGCCGGAGAACATCTCCGGCCCGAGCAGGTGCCGGGTGACCTGCTCCACGTGCTCGTCGGCGACCAGTCCGCTCCACAGCAGGTGGCCGATGTTGGAGGCAAGGGTGGGTACCGGTCGCCGCTCACCGTCCAGGGCCAGCGCGTAGAAACCCTTGTCCGGCAGCCAGAAGTCGACGGCGAAGCGCTCCTTGAACGCCTTGGCGTCGCGCTCCAGCCGGTCGGCCAGCTCCACATCGTCGTAGACGGCGCGGGCCAGCCGGGCCATCCGTACCCGCGCGTCGTAGGCGTACCCCTGGATCTCCACCACGGTGCGCGGCAGCGAGGCGAGCCGGCCGTCGGGGTGCGCGATCGAGTTCCAGGAGTCCTTCCAGCACTGGTTGACCAGGCCACTGGTGGAGTTGCGGGTCTCGTAGTCGACGTACCCGTCGCCGTTGGCGTCGGCGTGCTCCTCCAGCCAGGCCAGCGCCGCGCGGGCGGCCGGCTCCAGCTCGCGTACCGTCGCCACGTCCCCGGTCCAGCGCTCGTACTCGTCGAGTACGACCAGGAACAGCGGGGTCGAGTCGGCCGCGCCGAAGTAGGGCGACTGTGGACGCTCACCGAAGTGGGTCAGCTCGCCGTGCCGCAGTTCGTGCAGGATCTTGCCGGGCTCGGCGTCCCGGAAGTCGTCGAAGCCGGTGGACTGCTGGGCAGCCAGTGCCCGCAGTGTGGTACGCGCCAACTCGGGCACGAACGGCAGTACCTGGTAGCTGGTGAGCAGGCTGTCCCGGCCGAAGAGCGCCATGAACCAGGGCAGTCCGGCGGCGGGCAGCGACGAGTCGGGCACCGCCTCCGGGTAGAACCGCAGCGCGGCGAGGTCGACCAGGCTGCGGTGGTAGACCCGGCGCAGGTCGTCCCAGTCGGTGGCCAGGTGCGGGGCGGCGGCCAGCCACTCGTCCAGGCTGTCGGGCATGTTCGGCTGGTGCCGCTGGCGCTTGGGTACCGGCCGGTCGTGGTCGGTGGCCACCGACACCTCGATGTCGGACTTCCAGCTCTCCCGCGGCGCGAGGCTGAGCCGGAAGGTGAGCGACTGGTCGGTGAAGAACGCGTCCTTGGCCCGGATGATCGTCTCGCGGCGGAAGTCCTCGCGCTGGTAGGCCAGTACCGCGCGCCCCTCGGCGCTGCGCCGGGAGAGTTCGCCGACCTTCATCAGCTTGTCCTTGACCTCGAAGATGTCCGCGAAGTCGGCGGAGAACAGCACGGACAGCTCCACCTGCATGGGTGCCAGACCGTGGTTGGTGACTTCGATCTGCTCCTGCATGCCCTCGCCGACGTGCCGGCGGCGGACCACCGACAGCGACGGGTTGCGGTAGATGGTGCCGGTCGGCTCGATCAGGAAGAAGAACACCTCGTCGTACTCGACCACCTCTGCGGCAAGCGCCTCCAGCTCACGCCCGTTGATCCGCATCTCCCAGCGGGACAGGTGGCGGGTGTCGCGGTAGAAGAGGCCGACCGCCGCGTCGGTGGCCGCGCGGATGTCGCCGTTGCCGTCGCTGACGATGAACGTCGAACCTTCGAGGATGCTGATTTGCCCGGCGCGCACGTCGCCTCCGTCCCGATTGTGCCCGAATTAGAAGGTTTTGCGAGTCAGTTCCGGCGATTTGCCGCTGATCTTGTCGCGCCCCGGTCAGAATCCGCAGTGGTGGGTTGTACCACCACGGTATCCAGCGCAGCGCTCTCCGTGAGCGCTTGCCAGGAACAGAAAAGAGGCCGGCCGTGACGACCGACTCGGTACAGGAGCCGCCCCATCCGAACCGTCGCCGACTGCGCGTGGCGATGGTCGCCCCACCCTGGTACGAACTGCCACCGGTGGGCTACGGCGGACTGGAGCTGATCTGCTCCGCGCTGATCGACGCGCTGGTGAAGCGGGGTCACCACGTGACTCTCTTCGGAGCGGGGGAACACAACGGCACACTCGCGACCAAGTTCGTCAGCACCACTCCGGAACTGCAGTACCCGCGCATCGGTCAACTGGTACCCGCGGTACTGCACACCGCGCGGGTCAACAAGATGCTCCAGGCGGGCGACTTCGACGTCATCCACGACCACACCATCGAGGGCCTGATCACCGGACCGGCGCGGCCGGCACCCACCGTGGTCACGGTCCACCTGCCGGTCGACGGTGAACACGGAGATCTGTTGGAGGCAGCGGGCAATGCCGCCCGGCTGGTCTCCATCTCGCATAACCAACGCTCCCGTCGGCCCGGCCTCGCCTGGGCCGGAACTGTCTACAACGGACTTCCGGTCGACCAGATCGGACCCGTGTCGCCGGCTGCCGTCGGCGACGGGCCGGTGCTGTGGCTGGCCCGGTTCAACCCGGACAAGGGGCCGGACCTGGCCATCAACGCCTGTCGGGAGGCCGGCCTGCCACTGCTGCTGGTCGGCAAGTGCAACGAGGCCAACGAGCACGAGTGCCTGCGCGACGTGGTACGCCCGATGCTCGGCCCGGACGTCGAGCTGGTGGTCAACGCGCACCGGCCGGTGGTGGACAGCCTGATCTCGCAGGCCCGCTGCCTGCTGCTGCCGATCCGCTGGCCGGAGCCGTTCGGGATGGTACTCATCGAGGCGATGGCCAAGGGGCTGCCGGTCGTGGCGATGCGGCAGGGCTCGATACCGGAGATCGTCGAGCACGGCGTGACCGGCTTCATCTGCGACCGCCCCGAGGAGATCCCGGAGGCACTGCACCGGGTGAAGGAGCTGGACCCGCAGGCCTGCGTCGACCACGTACGCCGGCACTTCGGCGCCGACCTGATGGCCCGCCGGTACGAGGAGGTGTACCTGGACGCCATGGCACACAGCCGCTCCGCGCGTCTGGGGCGCCCGCTCACCCAGCTGGTACCCACCACGGTGGCCCGGCCGACCAACGTCCGGCCGCAGGAGCACCACGATCACGCACGCAACAACCGGGGGGTGACGGCGCCGAACGCGTCGCACCTGCAGCGCCCGTAACGGCTGCCCGGTAGGGGCGGACAACGCCGCCGGCGTGAGGATTCTCGCGTCGGCGGCGTTCCCGCGCTCGCGGCCCTAGGCTGGGCGGGTCGGCCCGCCCCCGAGGCCGGCGGAGAGGATCCCCGGCATGCTCAAGGGCTTCAAAGACTTCATCATGCGTGGCAACGTCGTCGACCTGGCGGTCGGCATCGTGATCGGCGCCGCGTTCACCGGCCTGGTGACCCAGTTCACCGACTCGTTCCTCAAGCCGCTGATTCAAGTTGATCGGCGGTGGCGCGCCCGGTAAAGAGGGCGCCGTCGCCACCGTCCACGGCGTGCAAGTTCAACTACGGCGACTTCATCAACGCGGCGATCACCTTCCTACTCACCGCCGCGGTGCTGTACTTCCTCGTGGTGTACCCGATGAACAAGCTGGCCGAGCGGCGCAAGCGGGGCGAGGAGCCGCCGCCCGCGGCGCCGTCCGAGGAGATCAAGCTGCTCACCGACATCCGGGACGCGCTGGTCGCGCAGGGCCGGGTCGCGCCGGCGCCGCGCACCGACAGCGACGCACCGGTACGCCCGGAGCAGATCACCCCGTGACCGCGCGGTGGATCGGGTCTCCTACCGACCCGATCCACCGCAGGCAGGGTGTCCAGCCGTCAGTGCAGCAGGAACTTGAAGATCACCATCAGCAGCCCGAGCGCACCGGCGACCAGTGCCGACGCGGCGGTACCCCAGCGGCTCAGCCCGCCCCGGTACCCGGCGAACCCGCCCAGCGCCACCAGTAGCGCGGTACTGACCAGCAGCGCGACAAGTACCGCGGTGGCCAGGTCGGCGCCGAAGAAGTACAGGATGATGAGGACCGCCAGCGGGGCGTACGACGCCTGCACCATGGGCCAGCCCTCGCGCAGCGCGTGCACCACGAGCGCCACTGTGAGGTGCTTGCCGTGCACCAACTCGCCGAGCAGGTCGGCGTACCGCTCGGCCAGCCAGTACACGAAGACGGTGACCAGTACCGCCACCGCCAGCTTCGGCGCCGTGTAGTACCCGACACCGGCCACCATCACCGACGAACTGACGATCAGCCCGTAGATGCCGGCGGCCAGGCCCCGCGGACCGGGCAGCTTGACGGTCGGCAGCTCCTCGGTCTCTCCGGTAGAGCGCTCCACGCCCTCATTGTGGTGTCGGTGCCGCCGCATCCGGGCCGGTTCGCTGGTCCTTCCCCCGGCCGGCACCCGATGCCGGTGTGGATGCGTGGCTCCCGGCGGGTGATGCCGGCGCGTTACGCGGGGAGGCTGGCCGCGTCGTCCACATCGGCCGGCAGGCGCACGGCGACGGTCACCACGGTGCCGTCCGCCCCGGTCTCGATGTGTACCTCGTCGCCGAGTTGCCTGATCATCCACAATCCGCGCCCGGTCACCGCGTCCGGCCGGGACCGCAGCAGGCCGGCCTGGTCCGCGCCGACGATGCCGCCGCCCTGGTCGCTGACCTGGCAGTAGACCGCGACGCCGTCGAACCACAGCCGCATCCGGCCCGTACCGCCGCCGTGGCGTACCACGTTGCTGGTCAGTTCGTTGGCGATGAGTACCAGATCGTTGACACGGGCAACGGGCAGTCCACACGCCCGGGCATGTCTCGCGACGCTCTCCCGCAGCTGCGCCAAACCGGGCAGCGCGACGGGGAATGTCTCCTCGTTACGCGGCGGGTCGCCGCCGGCAACCGCGGCCACGTCGTTCACCGTACGCGCCAATCGGATGGGCCACACGTTGAGCGGTCCCCACCGACCCGATCAGCCACGGGTGTCCCGGCGGCGTACCGCTACCAAGGCGATGTCGTCGGCCGGCTGGCCCGGCCCGACCTGTGCCACCAGGCGACTGACGAACGTCTCCAGGTCGGGCTCGACCCGTTCGACGGCGCGGCACAGCCGGCCGATGCTCTCGTCCAGCGGTTCGGTACGCGTCTCCACCAAGCCGTCCGTGTAGAGCACCAGGGTGTCGCCCTGGTCCAGGGTGAACTCGACCTCCCCGGCCGGGCGGACCGGGATGCCCAGCAGTGGCGAGCGCTCGTCCACGGTCACCACCTGCCCGCCCCGGTGCAGTACGGGTGGCGGATGCCCGGCGTTGGCGAGCACCACCCGGCCGGTACCGATGTCCAGGGAGAGCAGGCACATGGTGGCGATCTCGCCGACCAGCAGCGTCATCATCAGCGCGTTCAACCGGTCCAGGACGGCTGCCGGTCCATGCCCCTCGGCGAGGTAGGCCCGGGTGGCGTGACGCAGTTCGGCCATCACGGTGGCGGCGTGCAGCGAGTGGCCGCCGATGTCGCCGACCGCGATCATCAGGTGCGGGCCGAACCGCACCACCTCGTAGAAGTCGCCGCCGATCTCGGCCCGGTCGCTCGCGGGTACGTAGCGTACGGCGAGGTCGAGGCCCGGTACGTAGGGGAGGTGCCGGGGCAGCAGGCTGCGCTGCAGGGTCAGCGCGAGGTCATGCTCCTCATCCCACTGGCGCAGGGTCTCCATCGCGGACAGCAGCGCCTGACCGAAGAGCGTGAGTACCGGCTCGGCGTCGCCCACCGCGCCCGGCGGTACCAGCACGTACACCGGTGGCCGATCGAGCCGGGAGCGCACCGTCAGGACCCGTACCGTCTCGCCGTCCGGCCAGGGGGCGGGTGGCCAGCGCCGGGTCGACTGGTCGGTGATGGTCACTCCGACCGGCTCCTCGCCCAGGTCCACGGTCCAGGAGCGGAGCGTGGCCGGCTCGCCGGGGCCGGGTGCGACAGCGGCCAGCCGGGCGCCGTCCGGGCCGGCCGCGATCACCACGACCGGAGCCTGGAACATCACGGCCGCACCGCCGGCCGCGGTCGCCAGCAGTTCGCGCTGGTGCGTGGCCGAGCCCATCGACACGCCGACCCGGGCCAGGTTGGCCAGCCGCTCGGCGAGCCGCTCGGCCTGGATGCGGGCGCGGTAGTAGCGCAGGATCGCGGCCACGGTGGCCAGCAGCTCGTCCGGGTCGATCGGTTCGACGAGGTACGCGTCGGCGCCGCGCTCCAGCCCGTGGGTACGGTCCACCGCGTGTACCGCAGCGGCCGACACGTGGATCACCGGCATGGTGCCGTGTACCGGATCGGCCTTGATCTGCTCGCAGACTTCGAAGCCACTGATGTCGGGCAGGCGTACGTCGAGTACCACCAGGTCGATACCGCCCTGGGCGACCCGGGTCAGCGCCTCGCCGCCGGTGCCGGCCTCGGTGACCTGGTAGCCGCCCCGGCGCAGCCAGCTGGCGAGCACGTACCGCTTCGACGGGGTGTCGTCGACGACCAGTACGTTCGTCGGCTCGGCGGGTTCGGGGTTCACGGCGTGTCCCGGGGCAGCCGGGCGCGCACGATCCCGGGCAGCTGGTCCAGCGGGGTGGCCGCCTTGTCCAGCACCGCGGCCACTCCACGGATACCGAACTCGTCGGTGACGTCCTCGGCGTAGGCGCTGATCACCACCACCGGGATGGTCCGCAGCCGCTCGTCGCGGGATAGCGCTTCGAGCACGGCGATACCGTCCACATCGGGCATCTGCAGGTCGAGCAGGATCAGGCCGGGCGGGCCGGACCGGAGCACCTCCAGCGCGACCCGCCCGTCGGCCGCCTCGGCAACGGTCAGGCCGGCGGAGCGCAGTACCCCGGCCGCCGCCGTGCGGAAGCCCTCGTCGTCGTCGACCAGGAGGACGACCTGGTTGTCCGGGACCGGTGGGGGCGGCGCGGGCTCGCCGAGCGGAAGGCGGACCGTGACGGTGGTACCGGCGCCGGGGGTACTGGTGAGCGCGATCGCCCCGCCGAGCAGCGATACCAGCCGGCGGGCGTACGGCAGGCCGAGTCCGGTACCGCTGACCGTTGCCTGGAACTGGTTGCGTACCTGGTGGAACTCCTCGAACACGCGCTCCTGCTCGTCGGCCGGGATGCCGATGCCGGTGTCGGCGACCACCAGCTCCAGCCAGCCGTCGGCGCCGACCGCGGCGGTGAGCCGCACCTCCCCGTCGGGGGTGAACTTCAACGAGTTGGTGAGCAGGTTGCGCAGCACCTGGGTGAGCAGGATCGGGTCGGTGTGCACCGCGGGTACGCCGGCCGGATCGGCCACCACGAGCACGGTGGTGGCCCGGGTGATGACCGGGCGCAGGGTACCCCGCAGGGTGTCGAAGATCGGCTTGAGTTCGGTCAGCTGCACCTCCGGTACCAGCTTGCCCGACTCCGCCTTGGCCAGGTCGAGCAGCTCGTTGACCATGCTGAGCAGCCCGCGCGCCGAGCCGTCGACCAGCTCCAGCTGCTGGGCCTGCTCGGCGGAGAGCGGATCCGAGGCGGGGTCACGCAGCAGCCGGGTGAGCCCGACGATCGAGGTGAGCGGCGAGCGCAGCTCGTGGCTGACGTTGGCCAGGAACCTGGTCTTCGCCTCGCTGGCGGTACGCGCCTGCTCGGTGCGCTGCTCGATCTCGGCGTAGAGCGCGACGACGCCCCGGTTGGTCGCCTCCAGTTCGTCGGAGAGTTCGGTGTAGAGCACCAGTACCCCGCGGCTGGTCTCCTCCAGCTCGGCGTTGAGGCGCAGCAGTTCGTCGCGCTGCGCCTGTACCTCGGCCAGGGTGGCCAGCAGCTGCCGGTTGTGCTCGGCCAGCTCCTCCATGGGGGTACCGGCGGTCACCCGGGCGATGTCCTTGGCGACCTGGCGCAGCTGATCCGGGCGTAGCCGGCGGACCCGGTCAGGTAGCCACCGGCCCATCGACACCACCGTCCGCCCGTCCTCGATGCTCAGTTCCCAACTGTCCATCAACCGCCGGGTGACCGACAGCGCGTCGACCAGCTCAGCATCGGCGACGCCGGTGGCGTGCGCCTGGAACCGCAGCAACTGCCGACCATCCTCCTGGACCGCGCTGAACAGCACGGTGACCGGCCCGAGGGTACCCAGCAGCCGGCGCCCCACCTCAGACAACGCCGCGGCGATCCGGATCTCGTCCTGCCCCTCGATGCCGAGTGCAGCGGCGAGTTCCCGCGCCTGTCGCCGCACCGCGAAGACGTCCTGTTCGGTGACGACCCGAACGCGCAGCAGCTCGGTATCGGTGCTCATCCGCGGGCCACCAGTACCGCCGCGTCGTCCCGCCGGCGACCCGCGTCCCGCAGCAGGGTGGCCGCCACCAGGATCGGCTGGTGTGTCGCGAGCCCGGGGTAGCCGCCCAGCTCCCACCTGTCGGTGAGGCCGTCGGAGTACAGGATGACCAGCGCGCCCGGCGGCATCGGGTAGCGGAACTCCCGGATGTCGCGCAGTTGCTGACCGACGATGCCGGGCAGCGAGACGAGGTTGCGCCGGCCGTCCAGGTCGACCACGCTGGCGCCGATGTTGCCGATGCCGGCAAAGACCAGTTCGCCGCGCTCCAGGTCCAGTTCGGCGACCGCGGCCACCGCGCCCCGGGTGTGCCGGCTACGGGCGTGCAGGTGGGCCAGCACCTCGGCCGGGCCGAGTTCACCGGCGGCCAGGAACTCGGCCACCAGTACCTGTGCGGCCGCGGCCGCGAGCCCGCCGTGCCCGAGTCCGTCGCAGAGCAGTACCTGGCGCCGGCCGCCGACTTCGCGGGCGGTGTAGGCGTCCCCGCATACGGTCTCGCCGGGGAACGGGCGGGACAGTCCGGAGACCCAGGTGGGTCCGAAGGCGGCGGCCGGACCGACGGCCGCGGCCAGGACAGTGCCCCGCCCGGGCACGGAGTGCACATCCAGCGCGGTGGCCAGCCGGCTGATCGCCCCGAAACCGATCCCGAGGGTACCGGCGGTGGAGCGCCCGTCCTGGCGGAAGTCGTCGACGTCGACCATGCCCGGGCCCCGGTCCATGGCCAGGATCTCGATCCCCGCGTGATCCCCGCAGCGGCGTGCCCGCAGCAGGACGGTGCCCTCCTCGGCGTGCCGGCCCAGGTTGGTGGCGATCTCGGCGGCCACGATCGCGAGGTCGCCCAGTACCTTGGCGGGCAGCCCGATCTCCTCGCCGAGTGCCACGGCGGCGCGCCGGACGCCGGGGGCGGTGGCCGGTTCGTCGATCGCGAGCCAGCCCCGGTCCTCGACCATGAGCGCGCCGACGGTCACCGCGTTGCCGCCGTGACCGGTCCGGCTGCCGGGCGCCGCTTCATCGCTCCCACTTCACCGTGGTGATGACCGTGCCGGTACCGACCTCGGTCCACAGCTCGAACTCGTCCATCAGCCGGCGCGACCCGGACAGGCCGAGGCCGAGGCCGCCACCGGTCGTGTACCCCTCGGTCAGCGCCCGGTCCACGTCGGGGATGCCCGGCCCCTCGTCGGCGAAGACCAGCTTGATGCCGTTACGCCGGCCGTTCGTGACCTGCTGTACCTCGGCCCGCCCGCCGCCGCCGTAGATCAGCGTGTTGCGGGCCAGCTCACTGGCGGCGGTGACCAGCTTCGTCTGGTCGACCAGGCTGAGTTTGGTCGCCACCGCCGCGGCCCGTACCAGTTGGCGGACGCGTACCACATCGTCGTCGCCGGAGATGGGCTGGATCTGCACCGGCCCGACCGGCTCGGCGTTGATCACCGAGCGACCGGCGGCGTGTCCGCGTCGACATCCTCCACCAGATCGGCGAGCGACTCGCCGGCCCGCGCCCGCCGCGCGTCCCGCAGCATCCGGAGCCCGAATTCGACGTTCAGCGCCGTGCGGATCCCGCGCAGCGGCAGACCCAGCTCGACCAGGGTGATCGCCACGGCCGGACGCATGCCGACCACCACCGTCTCGGCGTCGAGCACCTTGGAGACGGCGGCGATGGTGGCCAGCATCCGACCGACGAACGAGTCGACGATGTCCAGGGCGGTGATGTCGATGATCACACCGTGCGCGCCGCTGGCGACGATCCGGTCGGCGAGATCCTCCTGCAGCCGCAGTGCCAGCTGGTCCTCCAGATCGACCTGGATGGAGACAAGCAGTACTTCGCCGAGGCTGAGTACGGGTACCCGGTCCATCTCCCCCGCCCTACAGCGCCGACTTGGCCGGCCGGCGGACGATGTCCACCCCGCTGGCCCGCAGCGCGTACTGCAGGGCGTCGGCCAGGTTGGACTTCGTCACGATCTCGCCGAACTCGATGCCGAGCGAGACGATCGTCTGGGCGATCTGCGGCCGGATGCCGGAGATGATGCACTGGGCACCCATCAACTGGGCGGCCACCACGGTTTTCAGGATGTGCTGTGCCACCTGGGTGTCGACGGCCGGTACCCCGGTGATGTCCAGGATCGCCCACGGCGAGCCGGTGTCCACCAGCGCCTGCAACAGCCGCTCCATGACCACCTGCGAGCGGGCCGAGTCGAGGGTACCGATGAGCGGTACCGCCACCACGCCGTCCCAGAGCTTCACCACCGGCGTGGACAGCTCCAGCAGCTGCTCGGACTGTTCGGTGATCACCGACTCGCGGGCGCTCACATAGGTTTCGAAGGTGAACAGGCCCAGCTTGTCGACGAAACCGGAGAAGGCGGCGTAGTCGGCGAGGTGCTGAGCACTGCCGTCCGGCAGGGCGCCGAGGACCGCGTCCTTGATCGCGAACACGCTGCTCGCGGTCTCCGAGGCGCCGAAGCCGTACCTGGCGCGGGCCCGGGACAGATCGCCGAGCACGCTGAGCAGCGCAGCCGAAGCCGGCGAGTCCGGCGTGGTGGCACCGCTGGCCAGCGCCGCCTGCAGTTCGGTGAGAATCTCGTCGGTCTGCCGGGTCAGCTCGGCGGTGGTGAGCCGGCCGCGCAGCGTTTCCCGTACCGCCCGGGTCCACTCCTCAAGGATCGGCTCGCGCCGCTCGGAAAGGAGCGCCGCCAGCCGCTCGGTGGTGGCTGCGTCCATGGATCTCCGCCTCACTGGCCGGCCGGCGCCGACCCCCGTCTGGTACCGCGACCAGGAAGATCGCGGTAGCACTCGGCGCACACTACCCCAGCCCCCAGCCCCCCGCAGAAAGGGCGAACGCGGTAGCGAACGCCGGTGCTGCGCGTTTCCGAGGTACGGTGGATTGCACCGCGGGCCCTCGGGGCGTGACGATGAGTGCGTGCATAGCGGCGATCGGCCGGTACGGCACCTCGTAGCCAGGAGCAGGTGCGGAGATGACATGCCACTGAACGTTTCCCAGCAAGAGCGCAGCGGTCACCGGGTACTCGCCGTCGCCGGCGAACTCGATCTGGAGACGGCGGCCACGCTGGTGAACGCGGCCCTCGCGGAGCTCGACTCCGCCGCGCCCGACGTGGTGATCGACGCACATGAGCTGAGCTTCTGCGACTCATCGGGTTTGTCGGCTTTTGTCCGGATCTCCAACCGCGTGGCGCAGGACGGCGGGCGGCTGGCCATCGCCGCCCCGCACGCGATGGTGAGCCGGGTACTGGAGATCAGCGGTCTGGTCGAAGCCTTCGTGGTGACCGACAGCCTCGACGAGGCCTTCGCGGCCCTGGATCGCCCGTCCGTCGGTTGAGCGCCAGGCCGAGGCGGCCGGCGGCTACAGCCAGAGACGGTTCTCCCGGGCGCGTACGCCCAGCTCGACCAGGTGGGCGGCGGAGAACCCGGCGCGCAGCGCGGCGAACTCCTCCAGCTCCTCGCGGCGCAGGTGATCCAGCATGATGTCCCGGAACTCGGCGAAGACAGCCGGGAACCCGGCATCCGCGACGCCCAGGGCCACCAGCTGACCGAGTAGCTCGTCGGCCCGGTTCTCCTCCACCACCCGGGCGTGCGCGACCGCCGCGCCGTCCGGGATGCCCTGCTCCGCCAGCGGGTGTACCAACCGCGCCTCGACGTCCTCGTGCGCCTCGATCAGCGCCTCCAGCTCGCGTACCGCCTGGTCTGTTACCCCCTGGTCGCCGGGGCCGGCCGCAGCGGCCAGCGCACCGATCGCGGCGCGGATGTGGGCGTGCTGCTCCAGCATGATGTCGATGACGTCGACGGGTACGAGACTCTCGGTGCCGGCACTCTCGGTGGCGGTGGGCGCACTCATGATCGCTACTCCCTTGCTGGCTGGTCCCCTCCCTCTACCCCAGCCAACCGGGATCCAACCGGGAAACCGGCACACTCCGGGCATCCGGTGATCATGATCACTTGGGGCACGCGCGCCCCTCAGGCCGCCGTGGTCGCCGGCTCCAGGTGGTAGACGCTGTACGCCTGGCGGATCACCGGGTGCGCGACGTTGCGGACCGGTACGCCGCCGGGGGTGGTACCGCGCTCCGAGCCGGCGTGCGCGTGCCCGTGCACGGCCAACGCCGTCGGCGCCGAGTCGATGGCCTGGGCGAGCAGGTACGAGCCGAGGAACGGGTAGATCTCCACCGGCTCGCCGACCAGCGTCTCCGGTACCGGCGCGTAGTGCGTGAGGGCGACCAGCACGTCGCACTCCAGCCCGCGCAGGGCGGTACCGAGGCGGTCGGCCGCCTGGATGGTGGTACCCACGAATGCCTTCATCTCCGGCTCGCCGAAGTTACTCGCGGTATGGCTGCCGAAGCCGCCGCCGAAGCCCTTCACCCCGGCGACGCCAAGCCGCTGGCCGGCGCAGTCGAGCAGCACCCCGTCGCCCTCCAGCATCCGGAGCCCGGCATCGGCCAGCAGGGCAGCCACCGCCGCCGACTGGTCGCTCTGGTAGTCGTGGTTGCCGAGCACCGCGACGACAGGTACGGCCAGGCCGCCGAACTCGCGCACCACGCACTGGGCCTCGGCGACCGTGCCGTGCCGGGTCAGGTCACCGGCGAGCAGCAGTACGTCCGCGCAATCGGCCAGCCCGTCCAGCGCCGGGCGGTACCGGCCGAGTACGTCCGCGTCCATGTGCACGTCGCCGACCGCGGCCACCCGGATCATGGCAGCTGCTCCGGTTCGGCGACGGGCGGCTCGCAGTCGCTGACACCGATCTCGTCACGTACCAGCAGATCCGGGAAGTTCGCACCGACCAGCGCGACGATCGCACCGCGCCGCTGTTCGGTCGCCACCTCGCCGGTCAGCAGCAGCACACCGTCCCGCAGGCTCATCTCGATGCCCTGATCGTTCACGCCCGGGTTCTCGGCGAGCAGGCGCTGTACCTCCGCCTCGGTGTAACCGGCCTGCGGATCACTCATCTCGAACACCACCGTCCAGTACGGGTACCGCAGGCGGCACGATGTCCAACTCCGCGAGCAGGTAGAGCAGCGCGCGGGCGTACGGCGACCCGGCCACCTCCAGGGCCACCCGGTCCCAGTCGATCTGTTCGCGCAGCGACCGGGCCAGCGGCAGCGCTGCCGCGTAGTCGCAGCGGTGCTCATTGAAGGTGAGCGCCTTGTGTACCAACAGGGTGGTGGCCGACACCACCGGGATGGTGATCGCGTGCACCGACAGTTCGTCGCTGTCCTGCAGCGTCTGCGCGGTGACCGGGCGCTCGACCGGGCGGTGGATCAGGTCCACCATGCGCTCCTCGTCGAAGGCCTTGACCAGCCAGTCCTCGGGCGGCCGCTCGGTACGGAACCCGGCCTCCGCCAACGCTTCCAGCGCCTTGCCGGCATCCTTCTCCTGGAGCAGGAAGTCCACGTCGTGGTCGCTGCTGGTACCGCCGCGGGCGTACACGGCGAAGCCACCGGCGAGCGCGAACGGGATCCGCCGCGCCTTGAGTACCGACGCGGCCCGCTTCAGCGTCGTCAACAGATCGCGGTCGTGCGGCTCGATGTCCATCACGGTATCCCGTACCCGCGGGCCGGTCCGGCAAACCCGGCCGGCCGCTCCGGTAAACCGGGTATTGGGCCCGGGGTTTGCCGGCGCGTGACCGGGGTACGCGGGACGGCGAGAACCAATCGCGGGGCCAGCCGTCCGGATCCCCCGTCCGGAGCCGCCCCGCCGCGCAGATGCCCGGGAGGCAGGTATGACCACAGCCACCGGGACCGGGAAGGGCAACGTCCTGGACGACCTCGACACCCGATCCCCCACCTCGTTCTACTGGCAGCTCACCCTGCTGGCCACGCTCGGCGGCTTCCTGTTCGGCTACGACACCTCGAACATCGGCTCCTCGCTGAACTTCATCCCGTACCACCTCAATGGCTTCTGGACCGGGTACCTGGTCGCGGGCGCCTCGCTGGGGGCGGCCGCCGGCGCCCTCGCGGCCGGGCCGCTCACCGACCGGTTCGGCCGCAAGTCGCTGCTGATCGCGGACGCCGCGATCTACGCGCTCGGCGCGCTGCTGTCGGCCGTCGCGCCGAACGCCGCCATCCTGCTGATCTCGCGGACGCTGATCGGCCTGGCGATCGGTGCCGACTCCGCGATCGCCACCGCCTACATCGCCGAGTACGCCCCGGTGAAGCGGCGTGGTGCGCTGAGCATGCTGCAGCAGTGGATGATCACCGTCGGCATCCTGGTCGCGTACCTGGTGGCGCTGGTGATCCTGAAGGCGATGCCGGGCCACGCGGGCAGCCTGGACTGGCGACTGATCCTCGGCATGGGCGCGCTACCGGCCCTGGTCGGTGTGGTGCTGCGGGCGCGGATGCCGGAGTCGCCGCGCTGGCTGCTGCGGCAGGGGCGCTACGAGGACGTACAGAAGGCGATGGCCAGGCTCGGCGTCGAGGCGTCCCGGGAGGACATCGAGCGCTCGGCGCAGGAACTGCACGCCGACGACCGGAAGCTGTCCCAGGCGCCAGCTGTGGACGCCCGGGGTACGCCGGGCACTCTTCGTGGTCTGCACGTTCTTCGTCTTCCAGCAGATCACCGGCATCAACGTGCCGCTCTACTACGGACCGCACCTGCTCGGCCCGCTCTTCCAGAACGGCAACTCGCTGATCGCGTCGACCATCGCCGGTGTCGAGGTCACCGCGATCATGACCGTGGTCAACGTGGTCGCCACCTACTTCGCGTTCCGCTACATCGACCGGGCCGGCCGCCGGCCACTGGCCATGGGCGGGTTCGCCGGCATGGCTGCCTTCGCCCTGGTGGCGGCGGCCGGGCTGGCGTTCTTCAGCGGCAACGCCCGGATCGTCGTGGTGATGATCGGGCTGTGCCTGTTCATCGCGAGCTTCGCGGTCGGCGTCGGCGGTACCGGCTGGCTGATCCAGGGCGAGGTGTTCCCCACCTCGGTCCGTGGCCAGGCCGCCGCCACCGGCGCGGCGGTGGACTGGATCGCCAACTTCGCGCTCATCGAGATCTTCCCAACCCTGCAGTCCGGCATCGGGCTGGCCTGGGTACTGGTGCTCTTCGCGGTACTGGCGGTGGTGGCGATCCTGTTCGTGCGCCAGTTCCTGCCGGAGACCAAGCACCGCTCGGTGGAGGAGATCACCAAGATCTTCGAGGAGCAGGCGGCTGGCCGGGAGACGGCCGGCCGGGGTACGCCGGTACCGGCCTGATCGGGTTCTGTGTGTGGGGCCGTCCGGTATGCCGGGCGGCCCCGCCGTTTCTCCGCGCCGTCGTGCGGATGTCGGATCCGGCCGCGAGAATGAGCCATGGCATCCGAACCCAGCACCCGTACCGTCGCGCGCAGCACGCTCGTGGTCATCGGGCTGTTGCTGGCCACCCTGTTCATCCTGCTGATCGGCTACGAGACCCGGCGGGTGCTGATCTGGATCGCCATCGCCGGCTTCTTCGCCACCGCACTGCACCCGGCGGTCAGCTGGCTGGAGCGGCGGATCCGCTTCACCGGCCGGTGGCTGCCCACCCTGCTCGTGTTCATCGTCGTCTTCGCGCTGCTCGGCGGGCTGGTCGCGCTGTTCGTGGTACCGCTGGTCCGGGAAGGTACCCGCTTCGCCCACCAGGTACCGCAGCTGGTCAACGACATTCAGGCCGGCCGTGGCCCGGTCGGTCGGCTGGCCGAGCGCTGGCACGTCATCGAATGGATCAAACAGCACCAGGACCAGATCAAGGGGTACGCCAGCGGCCTCGGCGGACACACGGTGGCGGTCATCCAGGGCGTGGCCACCACGCTCGCCGGGATCCTGGCGATCATCGTGCTGGCCTACCTGATGGTGCTGGAAGGGCCGCGGGCCGTGGACGCGGCGCTGGGCCTGGTGAGTCGGGATACCGGCGAGCGGATCCGCAAGGTGGGCAACGACTCCGCCCGTACCATCACCGGCTACATCACCGGCAACCTGCTGATCAGCGTGATCTGCGGGGTACTCACCTGGGTGGTGCTGCTGGCCTTCCGGGTACCCTTCGCTGGCCTGATCGCCTTGTTTGTCGCCATCGCCGACCTGATCCCGCTGGTCGGCGCGACGCTGGGCGCGGTCGTCGCGGCTCTGGCCGGATTCGCGCACTCGGTCACCGCGGGCATCGTGCTGATCATCTTCTTCGTGGTGTACCAGCAGCTGGAGAACCATCTCCTGCAGCCGCTCATCTTCTCCCGTACCGTGAAGCTCAACCCACTCACCGTGCTGATAGCCATCCTGTTGGGCGTGGAGCTGGCCGGAATCCTGGGCGCGCTGCTGGCCATCCCGGTCGCCGGCGTCTGCCAGATCATCGCGCGGGACCTGTTGCGGCAGCGGCGATTCCGGCTCGCCGGCCCCGGCGGCCTGCTGACCGACCCGGCCGAGCCACCCGCCCCTGATCCCGCCGACGCCACCGATCCCATCGACGCCGCCGATCCCACCGATCCCACCGACGCCACCGATCCCACCGACGCCACCGATCCCGACGACTCGAACGCCGACGAACCGGCGGTCAGGCCGGCGATCGACCAACCCGACAGTGGCGGCGACCGGCCCATCCCCGAATAACACCGGGACTATCCGGGTCGACAGCGACGTGACGCGCGCACCGCCCCGGACGCCGCCTCGTTCGTACGCCCGTCGTTCGCACGCCCGTCGTTCGCACGCCCGTCGTTCGGATGCCGCGGCGTGCGCGCATCGTCCGGACGGCGCATCGTCCGGACGCCGTGTAGGTCGATGTCAGCGCGGCGGCGCCGAGGAGGCGCGCACAACCAGCTCGGTGGGTAGCCGCACATGCGTCTCGCGCTCGACGCCGGCGAGCAGGTCGACGAGCAGCCGCAGCGCGACCGCGCCCATCTGCTGGAGCGGCTGCATGATGGTGGTGAGCGGCGGCGACGCCAGCGCCGACTCGGGTACGTTGTCGAAGCCGACAACCGACAGGTCGTCCGGGACGGTGAGGCCCAGTCCGCGCGCTGCTGTGATGGTGGCGATGGCCGTGAGGTCGTTCGCGGCGAAGACAGCGGTCGGCCGGTCGGCGCAGCTGAGCAGCTGGCGGGCCGGTCCTTCGGCGGTCTCGATCCGGTAGCCGCCGACCCGGACGAGCGCCTCATCCACGCTCACCCCCGCCTCCGCCATCGCCTTGCGGAAGCCGGCTTCGCGCAGTCGTGCCGACTCGAGGTCGGGGCGTCCACCGATGAACCCGATGCGCCGGTGGCCCAGGTCGAGCAGGTGATTGGCGGCCAGCACGGCACCAGCGAAGTTGTCGGAATCCACGGTCGGCATCCCGGTCGGCCCGGTGTGCGGGTCGATCGCCACCACGTGGAAGCCCTGCTTGGTCTCCACCACCGTGGGGGTGACCAGGATGGCTCCGTCGATGAGCGTCCCCGACAGGCGGGCGAGCGAACGCCGCTCCCAGCCGACCCTCGAGCCACGCGCACCGGCAGCGTACGCGAGCAGCTCATAGTCGGTCTGGGCCAGCTCCGATGAAGCGCCCTTGAGCAGCTCCGCGGAGAACGGCTCGAACTCGGCCACGAGGATGCCCAGCACGTTGGTGCGGTGGCTGCGGAGGCTCTGCGCGCCGAGGCTCGCCTCGTAGCCGAGCTGCTCGATGACCTCCTGAACCCGGCTCACGGTCGCCTGTGCGACGCCCCAGCGTCCATTGACAACCTTCGAGACAGTAGCCACCGAGACGCCCGCTGTGCGGGCGACGTCAGACATTTTCACGCGGTGCGGGAACTCCACGCACGGATCATAGAGGGCCGACGCCCACGTTTCGCAAACGTTATCGACACCGATTGACAGTACGTTTCGAGACTGTAAAACTCGGCCGCACAACCGAGCGAGTCAGCAACAACCTTAGGAGACCCTATGATGACGAAGCGCCGCTCAGGCGCTATCTTGGCGCTGGTTGTGACGACTGTCCTCGTCGCCAGCGCCTGTTCGAAGGGTAGCGATAACACCCAGTCGAAGAGCGATCTGTACAAGAACCCGGTCACCCTCAACTGGTGGCACAACGCCAACCAGGCCGGCCCGCTGCAGACGTATTGGCAGAAGGTCGCTAACGACTTCCACACCCTGCACCCCACGGTCACGATCAAGATCTCCGCGATCGAGACCAACGACCTCCAGCGCAACCGGATCCCGGCCGCGCTGCTGAGCGACAACCCCCCGGACATCTTCCAGGCCTGGGGTGGCGGCGAGACGGCCGAGCAGGTCAAGGCCGGCTACCTGAAGGACATCACGGCCGACACGAAGACCGAGGTCGCCAGCATGGGCCCGGCGACCAAGATCTGGGCTGTCGACGGCAAGCAGTACGCCCTTCCGTTCGACTTCGGTATCGAGGGCTTCTGGTACAACAAGGACCTCTTCACCCAGGCCGGCATCAGCGCTCCGCCCACCACCCTGGACGAACTGAACGCCGATGTCGTCAAGCTCAAGGCCGCCAACATCGTCCCGATCTCGGTCGGCGCCGGCGACAAGTGGCCGGCGGGTCACTGGTGGTACAACTTGACCGTTCGTGAGTGCTCGTCCGACGCACTGACGAACGCCTCCACGAAGCAGAACTTCGACGACCCGTGCTTCGTCAAGGCCGGCAAGGACCTGCAGACCTTCCTCGCCACCAAGCCGTTCCAGCCTGACTTCCTGGCCACCTCCGGGCAGGTAGGCGCAACGAGCTCGGCCGGACTGCTCGCCAACGGCAAGGCCGCGATGGAGCTCATGGGTACCTGGGACGGCGGCGTCATGCAGACGTTGACCCCTGACCAGAAGGAGCCCAGCTTCCTCAGCTGGTTCCCGTTCCCCTCGGTCACCGGCGCGGGCGGTAGCCAGACCACTCAAATGGGTGGCGGCGACGGCTTCGCCTGCTCCAAGAAGGCTCCGGCCGAGTGCGTTGAGTTCCTGAAGTACATCGTCAGCCCCGAGGTGGAGAAGGGCTTCGCCGCCACTGGCGCCGGAATCCCGACCGTCAAGGGCGCTGAGGCCGGCCTCGCCGACCCGGTGCTGCAGACCGTTGCGAAGGCAACCCAGTCGGCCGGTGGTGTACAGCTCTGGCTGGACACCCAGTTCGGCGCCGCAGCTGGTACCGCGATGAACGACGCAATCGTCGCCATCTTCGCGGACAAGGGAACACCTGAAGATGTCGTGACCGCGTTGAAGAAGGCAACAGCGCGGTGACGACCACCGAATCATCCGTGGGCCTCGCCGACCGCGTACCAGCGCGGTCGGCGGGGCTCCGGCCCGCGGACTCCAGCCGCGCAGCTCGCAACCGGCACAAGTGGTACGAGATCATCGGCCTCACCGGCCCGGCGGTAATCGTCTTCACGCTGTTCGTACTGGCGCCGATGGGCTTCGCCATCTACTACAGCCTGTACAAGTGGAGCGGGTACGGCTGGCCCACCGAGTTCCGCGGGCTGGACAACTACATCGGTCCGTACGGCGCGTTGCGCGACCCGATCTTCCGCGATGCGCTGCGCAACAACGCGATCATCCTCGTTGGCTCGCTGATCATCCAGGGGCCGCTGGCCCTCGGTCTCGCGTTGCTGCTCAACCGCAAGTTCCGTGGGCGGGCCGTGTTCCGCCTGCTGGTCTTCGTGCCGTACGTGATCGCCCCGGTCACCGTCGGCATCATGTGGCAGCTGATCCTGGTGCGTGGCGGTTCGGGCAACGCCATCCTGACCAGCCTGGGGCTCGGTCACTTCATCACCGGCTGGCTGGCCAACCTCGAGCGTCGTCATCTGGACGATGCTGTTCATCCTGACCTGGAGTTACAGCGGCTTCGCCCTAATCCTGTTCCTCGCCGGCCTGTCGAACATCCCGGACGAGCTCACCGAGGCCGCCTCGATCGACGGCGCGAGCTGGTGGCAGATCCAGCGACACGTCACCATCCCGCTACTCGGATCGACCATCCGCATCTGGATGTTCCTGTCGATCATCGGGTCGCTGCAGGTCTTCGATGTGGTCTGGGTCGCCTCCAGCCCTGCGGTCCGCTCGCTCGGCGCCTCCAACACCATGGCCACCTACATGATCGACCACGGCTTCAACGAGCGGCAGTGGGGCTACGGCAACGCGGTGGCCGTGATCCTGTTCGTTATTTCGTTCATCGCCGCGCTGCTGTTCCAGCGCTTCGTCCTGCGTCGTGACATCGAGGGCGCCCTGACCCGAAGGGTGAAGTAACCATGGCCGCCACAGCCGTACTGTCGAGAACTCCGCACCAGCGGCGACCGCTGAAGTGGAGTACACCGGTCACGTACGTCATCGCGCTCGCGGTCGCCGCCGTGTCCATCGCTCCGGTGGTGTACGTGATCCTCGGCGGATTCCGTACCACCGGCCAGCTCGCCGCGAACCCCGCCGGGCTGCCCCACCCGTGGGTCCTGCACACCTACGCCAACGTGCTGGCCCAGCCCAGGTTCTGGCAGGAGCTACTCAACAGCACGCTCATCGCCGTCACCACCACCCTCGGCGTTGTCGTGATGGGCGTCTGCGCCGCCTTCGTACTGGCGCGCTACAAGTTCCGCGGCCGGGAAGGGCTCTACACCTATTTCACGCTCGGTTTGCTCTTCCCGGCCGCGGCCGGAATCCTGCCGCTGTACCTCCTGCTGCGCGACCTGCACATGGCCGACAGCTACCTCGGTGTGATCATCCCGCAGATCGCTTTCCAGCTACCGATCACCATCGTGATCCTGCGCCCGTTCCTGGCGGCCTTCCCGGCCGAACTGGAGGACGCGGCGGCGATCGACGGTACCGGCCGGCTCGGGTTCTTCTGGCGAATCCTGCTGCCGCTGTCGCGGCCCGCACTCGTCACCGTCGCGGTACTCGCGTTCGTGGCGAGCTGGAACTCGTTCCTGTTGCCGCTGCTCATTCTGCAGAGCGAGAGCTTGCAAACCCTGCCCCTGGGCGTGCAGAACTTCTCTGCCGAGCACAGCCAAGACACCGCGAGCATCCTCGCGTTCACGTCGTTGGCCATGATGCCCGCGCTGCTCTTCTTCAGCTTCGCCGAACGGCAGATCGTCGGCGGCCTGCAGGGCGCGGTGAAGGGTTAGTGCCGCGGAAGTCTATTGCCACCAAGGTTTCCAGTATCAAGGGCTGCGGCACTGAGAACGGGTTGGAGAGAAGCACAACATGACCGAGGTTCCGACCTTGGCGGACGTCAGGACACAACCGCGGGAACGCATCCACCAGCTCCTCGCCCAGATGACCCTGGACGAGAAGCTGGCGCAGATCGTGGGGTTCTGGGAGAAGACGGATGGTGAGGCGGTCGCGCCGCTACAGGGCGACTTCGGCGCCATCACCAACCTCGATGAGTTCGCCCGCCACGGGCTCGGGCACCTGACCCGGGCCTACGGTACGCGGCCGGTCGATGTCACCGAGCGGGCGCGCTGGCTGTGGGAGTTCCAGCGCAGGCTTGTCACCGGTACCCGGCTCGGCATCCCCGCGATCGTGCACGAGGAGTGCCTGACCGGACTCTCGGTCTGGAAAGCGGCCACCTTTCCCACTCCGCTGGCCTGGGGCGCCGCCTTCGATCCGGAACTGATCGAGCAGATGGGCGCCGTCATCGGCGGATCGATGCGCGCGCTCGGCGTCCACCAGGGACTCGCACCCGTACTCGACGTCGTCCGCGATCCCCGCTGGGGACGGGTCGAGGAGTGCATCGGCGAGGACCCGTACCTGGTCGGTACCATCGGCACCTCCTACGTGCAGGGCCTGCAGTCGCAGGGGGTACACGCCACGCTCAAGCACTTCGTCGGGTACTCCGCCTCCCGTGCCGGGCGCAACTTCGCCCCGGTCCACGCCGGCGTCCGCGAAGTCGCCGACGTACTGCTGATCCCGTTCGAGATGGCGATCCTCGACGGCGACGCCCGCTCGGTGATGCACTCGTACGCCGAAATCGACGGCGTCCCCGTCGCCGCCGATCCCACGCTGCTCACCGGCTTGCTGCGCGAGCAGTGGGGCTTCGACGGACCGGTCGTCGGCGACTACTTCGGGGTGGCCTTCCTGCACCTGCTGCACCACGTCGCGGGTGACCTCGGGGAAGCAGCCGCCCAGGCGCTGACCGCCGGGGTGGACGTCGAGTTGCCCACCGGGGACGCCTACCTGGCGCCACTGGCGGCAGCGGTCCGGGCAGGCCGCGTCGACGAGGCGCTCGTCGACCGGGCGGTACTGCGGGTGCTGAGCCAGAAGCTCGAGCTGGGGCTCCTCGACGCGACCTTCGACGACGAACCGCCGACCGGGGTGGATCTCGACTCGCCTGAGCACCGCGCGCTCGCGCGCAGGGTCGCCGAGGAGTCGGTCATCCTGCTCCGCAACGACGGCACGCTGCCACTGCCGGCAGCACAACGGATCGCGGTCATCGGGCCGAACGCCGACCGGACCGGGGCACTCTTCGGCTGCTACTCGTTCCTCAACCACGTACTGGCGCAGCACCCCACGGTCGAGCCGGGCATCGACGTACCGACGGTGCTCGACGCGCTGCGTACCGAGTTCGGCGGCGTCTCGTTCAGCCTCGGCTGCGCGGTCGACGACGCCGACCGCTCCGGCTTCGACGCCGCGGTGGCCGCGGCCACGGCTGCCGACGTCGCGGTACTGGTCATGGGCGACCAGGCCGGACTCTTCGGCCGGGGTACCGTCGGCGAGGGCTGCGACCGGGACGACCTCGAGCTGCCAGGGGTACAGCGCGAACTCGTCGAGGCGGTTCTCGCCACCGGTACCCCGACCGTGTTGGTGCTGCTCACCGGCCGTCCGTACGCGGTCGGTTGGGCGATGGAGCGGTGCGCGGCGGTCGTCCAGGCCTTCTTCCCCGGTGAGGAGGGGGCCGGCGCGGTAGCGGGCGTCCTCTCCGGTCGGGTCAACCCGTCCGGCCGGCTGCCGGTCAGCCTGCCGCGCCCGGCCGGGGCGCAGCCGTACTCGTATCTGCACGTGGCACTGGGCGAAGGCGACGAGGTAACGAACCTGGCCTCCACGCCGGCGGCCCCATTCGGATTCGGGCTGTCCTACACCACCTTCGGCTACGACGGCCTGGCCGTGCCTGACCAGGTGTCGACGGACAGCTCGCTGCCGGTATCCGTGGTGGTCACCAACACCGGGTCCGTCGCGGGTGACGACGTGGTCCAGCTCTACGGCCGGGATCTCGTGGGCTCGGTGACCCGGCCGGTCGCGCAGCTGCTCGGCTACCAGCGCATCCATCTCCTGCCGGGGCAGTCGACAACCGTGCGGTTCACGGTACCGACGACGCGACTCGCGTTCACCGACCGCACGTACACGCGGGTGGTCGAGCCCGGCGAGATCGAACTGTGGGTCGGTACCAGCGCGCAGCGCGAGACCCAGGCACGAACAGTACTGGTCGGCCCCGCCTGGCCGATCACTCTGGACGCGCCGCGCTGGACCCGGAGCAGCTCGGTACTCACCGAGGACTGACCGGCCCGATTCTGCCGCACCGGCGTAGCAGCGCAGCCGCATCGGGCTGCGCTGCGCCGTGCGCGGTGGGTACTCTCCGCTGTGGCCAGTGACACGCACCCGGCCAGGCCGCGCACCGCCCGGCGCCGATTCACCCTCGGCTGCGCCCTGGTGATCGGGCTGCTCGTCGTCTGCCCGGCGATCGGGATGCGAGCCGAGCAGGTCCATCGCGACTACTGGGCCTGGCGGCTGTGGCCCGGACGGTGCACGCCGCGGCTGCCGTTCGACGGCCATGACTACAACCGGGGCGAGAGCCTGCCGCAACTTCCCGTGGGCGCCGGTACCCGGATCGGCAGCGCGCCCGGTCACGGGGCGATCTACGGGTCGGATCCGGCTACCACCGGGCTGACGGCGATGCTGCTCTACGTCCAGTACCCGGACGGCACGGTCTGCACCTACCAGAAGTCCGGCGGACCGTGACCTGCGCGCCGGCCTGGCGGGCACACCCGCCGTACCTCGCGCAGACCGCGGCGGTACTGGCTGACCCGGCCGGCGCCCTCCCCCACCAGCCGATGGTGCTGCACCGCGGCGGGTACCCCGAGGGCAGTTGAGGTCTTATCGGCCAGCGACCGGCTCGGGGTCGGGGTCGACGCTGAACCGGGAGCGCGGCCGGGCACCGTTGTCGCGTACCCAGCCGACCAGCCCCTCGCGTACCAGGCAGCGCAGGTCCCACAGGCTCGGCGCGTCCTGCGCGCTGACCAGCGCGCGTACCCGCACGGCGCCGTCCAGCGCGTCGACCACCTGGGCCACGCAGACCCGGCCGTCCCACAGCGGACTGGCCTGTACGAGTTCGTCCAGCCGCTGCCGCAGCGAGGCCAGCTCGACCGACCAGTCGACCTCGATCAGCACCTCGCCGAGCAGCGCCGACTCAGTGTGCGTCCAGTTCTCGAAGGGCTTCGTGGTGAAGTACGAGGTGAGCAGGATCAGCCGCCGGTCATCCCACAAGAGGTCAGCTGGAGTGGTCGAGGTGGAACGAGTAGCTACCGGCGACGCCGCCGCCGTAGGACATGACCTCGATCAGGTACCGGCCGGTCGGGTCGGGCAGGTCCTGGGTGAGCCCGTCGCACAGCCCCGCCGGTACGTCCAGCCCGAGGCGCTCGCCGGTACGCGCGTCGAACACGCGTAGCCGCACGTTGTCGCAGTCCCCGGCCCCGCCCGAGACCTGTACGGCACTCGCACCGGCGGCGTCGAACTCGACCCGGTCCACCCGACCGGAGACGTCGAGTGCACTGGTGACCTGATCGCCGAGGTGCGCGGCGACGGTACGCGGCTTGAGTGTCACCACCCGAAAGGCATACGCCCCAGCCCCGGTCACCGTCAGCGTGTACGGCCCCGGCTTGTCCTCGCGTACCAGTACCGGCAGCCCGTAGCAGCCACTGATCTCGAACGGCTTGTCGGTACCCACACTCACCTTGACGGTCACGCCGCAACTGCCCGTGGTGTCGTCCACCCACAGCCCGGGCGCACCGGCCAACTCCAACGGGAAGCTCTTCGCCTCGCCTGCTGCCAAGGTCCCGTTGATCTTCCCGCCGTCAGCGAGGGTGGACCCGCCGCTCGTCGGCGTGGCGGCGGCCGGCGAGTCCTGCGCGTACGTCTCCGCCGCGCTCACCGCGAACGCGGGCTGCCCGGTCACCACCACGTCGAGTACGCACTCGTCCAGCCGGCCCGGGTCGGTGACCCCCAGTGCCTGGCACAGCTCCCGTGCCGCGGCGACCTGGTCGGCCGGCAGGTCGGCCACGGTCACCGGCTTGTCCGGGAAGCTGCGGTCGGTGAAGGTCGCGGTACTCTGCCCGGCCGGGTAGTCGAAGAGCGACTCGGCATCGCTGATCCGCCACGCATCCCCGAACTGGGTGGCCTGGGCATCGGTCAGCGCGGCACCGGCCCGGGTGACCAGGTCGTTCTTCGGCTCGCCGTCGAAGTTACCGAACAGGCCGGTGACCTTTCCCTTGCGCGGCAAGGCAAGCGCGGTGAGCGCCCGGATTCCCCAGCCACTGATGCGGTCCAGCCAGAGCGTCGAGCCGTCCGGCCAAACCACGGTGTACCCGTCCCCGCTGTACGCCACGGCCCCCGCCCGCCGGGTGACGCTGCCGCCGCCGTCGAGCTTGGTCTGGCCACTCGGCAGCGTGACGACCTGGCCGTCCCGGTGCACCACGACGTCCCCGTCGACCAGGTAGAAGCCGAGTCGGTGGGTACCGATGCGCAGCGCGACCGCCGAGTTGAGCGCGAGGTTGCGGGACGCGCCGGCCGGCGCCTGCCGGGTCTGGATCTCCAGTGGCGCACCAGTTGTCGCCCGGGTGGCCACGAACTCGCCGACGAGCTGCAGGTCGAAGCGCTGGCCGTCGTACGTTTCCAGGTGCGGGTCGCCGTCGGTACGGCTGCACGCGCCGAGCGCCACGCCGGCACAGACCCCCTGCTTGCGCAGGTCCTGCTGGGTCTTGCCCTCACAGTCGGCGGGCGAGTCGGGCAGCGTGGTGCCGTGGTACGACTTGCGTTCGGGCAGCCCCTGCGAGTGCCGGTACTGGTTCTCCGCGGTGGTCGCGCGTACCTCCTTGGTCTTCACGCCGGAGTCGCCGCAGTACGCCTCGCCCAGCGCGCCCTTCTCGATGTCGTACGCGTGCGCGAGTTCGTGGTACAGCGCGGAGCAGCCGTCCGTCGGTACGTTGTCCAGCACGAAGTCGGGGTCCGGATCCCAGTAGATGTCCGATCCGTCGCCCGGCCGCTTGGAGTTGCCGTCGGTCTCGATCGAGCCGTCCGGCCCCGGCCCCTTGGCCGTGTCCCGGGTGTCGTGGATGCGGTGGATGCGGATCTTCGGGGTCTTCGGGTCGGTCGCGTAGGGCAGGATCCCGGCCGGGTCGCCGGCCGCCTTGAACATCGCCAGGCACGAGTTGACCCGGTCCCGCAGGGCCGGGCTGGACGAGTCGAGGTCGCTGAAGATGGCCGCGTCGGCCCGGTGCGAATCAACCCCGATCACGGGTACCAGCAGCAGCAGCGCGACACCTATCGCAGCCGTCCGGTGGCGCCGCCACAGCAGCAGGCTCACCACGCCGACGAGGAGCAGCGCCACCGCGACCGCTCCGAGTACGAGCAGTGTGCTGCGATCGGATCCCTTGGCGCGTACCGAGAATGCCACGGTGGCGGCCGACGAGGTACCCGAACACGTTGGCACGCCGGACAATGCCGGTACCTGATAAGTCGCAGTGACCTGGTAGCGCCCCGGCTGGCTGGTGTCCCACCGGCTGAGCAGCCCGTCGCCGGCCGGCGCGGGCGTGACCGCGACCACCCCGGCCGTGCTGAACGACGCCTGCTGCCCCGGCTGGACGGTGACCAGCGCGCCGCGCAGCGCGTCCTCGATGCCGTTGTAGTAGTCCGCCTCGCCGTAGCGGGGCGCCAGCGGCACGCCGTCGCGGGTCACCGCGGTGACCTGCACGGTCCCCTCGGCGAAGGCGACCACCCCGCACGCGGCGGCTGACCGGTTGGTCACCGTGAACGTCAGTGGTACCGCCTCGTCCGGCGCGAACTGCGCCCGCGGTACCGACACCGCCAGCTCGACCGGCGCGCCAGCCCTGGCCGGTGCCGCGAACAGCAGGGAACCGAAGGCGGCGAGTACCCCCACCGCGAGCACGCGCGAGACCGTCACGGACATCAAGCTAGGGGTCCCGGTGTGGCTACCGTCCGTTGTGTCGCGTCCCGGACCGATCCCGTTGACGCACACCGCGCGAAAGACCAACCTTCCAGCGAAGGCCGACAGATGTTCGGCCAGTTCACCACCCACGCTTCGATGGCTATCGTTCGATCCGGCCGTACGGCCGTGCGGCGCAAGAACAACGAAACGGGGAGCCGAAATTGTTGAAAGGTAAGCAGGAGGAGCGGCTGACCGAAATCCTCCGGCCACTTCTCCAGACCGGCGAGCAGATCGAAATGCTCACCTTTGCCAATGTGGGATCGGTGTCGGTGGCCCGGAAGATCGCCACCGCCGCGGTGGTCGGCATCGTCTCGGGCGGCATGCTAATTGCCAACGTCCGGCCGCGGCGCTGCTACGTGGCGCTGACCAGCAACCGGGTGCTGTTGTTCGAGGAGGGCCTCGGGCCGGGTCGGCCGTCCAAGACCGCGCTGGCGATCCTTCCGCGCGCCGGCCTCAGCGCCGACGGAGCGAAGAAGGGCCTGCTGACCGGCACCGTACTGGTGGCGATCGCCGGCAACGAGAAGGGCCTGAAATTCGTCTTTCCGCTGCCGATGCGGGCCGACGCACCGCCCTTCGCCGAGGCACTCGCCAGCCCAGCCGCGTAAACAGCGACGCGCGCGCCGTACCCGGACCCTTGCCGGGGACGGCGCGCGCCTCCGTACCGACCCGTACTGCGGTCGACGTCAGGCGCGGTACTGGTCGTGCCGGGCGTACAGCTCGGTCCACTCGTCGTAGCTCAGTTCCCGGCCACTCGAGCGGATCTCGGCGAGCTCCTCGAAGTAGCGCTCACGCGCCGGCCCCGGTACGAACAGCAGCAGCATGGACGCCGGCTCGTCGGTATCGTTGCGGAATCCGTGCACGCCACCCGGTGGTACGTAAAGGAAATCGCCTGCCGGTGCGGCGATCCAGCGCTCGCCGTTGAAGAGACTCACGGTACCGGCGGTGACGTAGAACGACTCCGAGAACGTGCGGTGGAAGTGCCCGTCCGGTCCACCCGAGCGGGCCGGCATCGTCCACTCGAAGAGCCCGAAGTCACCGCGCGTGGCGCTACCCGGCGCGATCAGCCGTACCTCGACACCTGGGCGCATCTCGATCGCGGGTACCTCCAGCGCCGGCCGGTACTGCGCACTGTTCTCGCCCTTGTCCCCGACGTACGTCATCGCCCACTCCTCACCCCAGCCGTACCGCGCGGCTTGCACCGAATCATGATCTCAGTTGGCGCACGTCGAATGCGATCCCGCGTGGCGGCGGTGCTGGCCGCGCCGCTGGTCGTTCACCGGCGTGCGGCGGGTCACCAGCTGGTCCGTGGCGCAGCCAACGCCAGGGACACTCTCAGAAATCGATGATCGGGAAGTCGGCAGCCATCCCGGCGTACCAGCCTGGTTGGCCGGTGAGCAGGGTGGCTCGATAGTCGACTGCCAGGAGCGCCGCCACGGCTGCATCGGTACGACCGCCGGCGTCAGCAAGATCGGCCACCGCCCGCCAGTCAGCAGGCTCGATGTCCAGCACAATCGTCGCGGGATGGTTGACCAGGACGTCGACCCGGTCACGATCCGCAGCCACCCGGTACGCCTCGATCAGGCACAGTACCGGGATTGCGACCGCGCCCTCTTCGTCGTCGACCTCGGCAATCACTTCGCCGACATCGATGGAGCCATCGGTGTAGGCGATGATCGCCGACGTGTCGAGAACGACCCGGACCGGTCGACCGCTCACGCGGCCCGGGTCGGCAGGCCGAGCCTCGTACGCTGTTCCTCGCGACGCTCAGCCGTCCAGCCGGCTTCGGCCTCAGCCAAGCGACGCCGGGCACGGGCCTTGCCCTCCGCGGTCACGACGATGCCCACGCGCGCCAAAGCCTCCGTGAGGCTCTCGTGCACGTCGTGATCGGACTGCGTCATGCTGGCCACGATACCTTTCGGCGCGAGTCCCGAGCAGCCCCAGCGCCACGATCGCGATAATATTGGCACACACGTACGCACCGCTCGATCACTTGGCGTTGAAGTAGTTGGCGTCGGGGTGGTGGACGATGATGGCGTCGGTGGACTGCTCGGGTACCAGCTGGTACTCCTCGGACAGCTCCACCCCGATGCGCCCCGCCTCCAGCAGGCTCACCACCTTCGCCCGGTCCTCCAGGTCGGGGCAGGCCGGGTACCCGAAGGCGTACCGGCAACCGCGGTATTCGGTGCGCAGCAACCCGTCCAGATCCCCCGGGTCCGACTCGACGAGGGACCTACCCGAAGGCAGCACCAGCTCCGAGCGCACCCGGCGATGCCAGTACTCGGCCAGCGCCTCGGTGAGCTGTACCGACAGGCCGTGTACCTCCAGGTAGTCCCGGTAGTTGTTGGCAGCGAACAACTTCGCCGCGTACTCCGAGATCGGGTTGCCCACCGTCACCAGCTGCATGGCGACCAGGTCGAGCCCGGCCGAGCGGGGCCGGAAGAAGTCGGCGAGGCACAGCCGGCGCTCCTGACGCTGGCGCGGGAAGGTGAACCGGGCACGTTCGCTGTGCCCGTTCTCGTCCAGCACGATCAGCGAGTTCCCCTCCGAGTACGCCGGGAAGTAGCCGTACACCACGGCGGCTTCGAGTACCTGGTCGGCGATGAGCCGGTCCAGCCAGTACCGCAGCCGGGGTCGGCCTTCGGTCTCCACCAGCTCTTCGTAGCTCGGGCCGGAGCCGCCCCGGGAGCCGCGCAGCCCCCACTGGCCGAGGAAGGTGGCCCGCTCGTCCAGCAGCGCCGAGTACTCGGCCAGCGCGATGCCCTTGACCACGCGGGTACCGAAGAACGCGGGCGTGGGCACGTCGTAGTCGGTGGCCACGTCGCTGCGTACCGTGTCGTCGTCGAGCGGGGGTAGTTCGGCGGTGACGGTGGCGCGCTGCCGGGCGCGGCGGTCCTTGCGGGCAGCCAGCGCGGCCTCCCGGTCGGCGTCCACCGTGACCACCTCGCCACGCTTGACCGCCATCACCTTGTTCATCAGCGACAGCCCCTCGAAGGCGTCCCGCGCGTAGTGCACCTGGCCGCCGTCGAACAGGTCGCGCAGGTCGTCCTCGACGTACGCGCGGGTGAGCGCCGCCCCGCCGAGCAGCACCGGCCAGCGCGAGGCGAGCCCGCGCTGCAGCATCTCGGCCAGGTTCTCCTTCATGATGACGGTGCTCTTGACGAGCAGGCCGGACATTCCGATGGCGTCGGCCGCGTGCTCCTCCGCCGCGTCGAGGATGGCGGCGATCGGCTGCTTGATGCCGATATTGACGACTGTGTACCCGTTGTTGCTCAGGATGATGTCGACCAGGTTCTTGCCGATGTCGTGGACGTCGCCACGCACCGTGGCCAGCACGATCGTGCCCTTGCCTGCGCCGTCGGCCTTCTCCATGTGCGGTTCGAGGTAGGCCACGGCGGTCTTCATCACCTCGGCCGACTGGAG
The DNA here is from genome assembly GCA_963850915.1 of uncultured Actinomycetota bacterium. Taxonomy (GTDB): domain Bacteria; phylum Actinomycetota; class Actinomycetes; order Mycobacteriales; family Micromonosporaceae; genus CAVTWH01. Next base: position 1,067,489 of record CAWKND010000005.1, on the reverse strand, counting down.
TACGAACGGCAGCTGCATCTGGCCGGAGCCGAACAGGTCACCGACCGTCTTCATGCCCTCCAGCAGGATGTCGTTGATGATCGCCAGCGCGGGTCGCTCGACTAGTGCCGAGTCGAGGTCGGTCTCCAGGCCGTTGCGCTCGCCGTCGACGATGCGCCGGGCCAGCCGCTCCTCCAGCGGCAGCGCCATCAGCTCCTGCGCCCGGGTGGCCCGCGCGGAGGCGGCGTTGACGCCCTCGAAGAGCTGGATGAACTTCTGCAGCGGGTCGTACCCCTCGCGGCGGCGGTCGTAGACCATGTCCAGCGCGGTTTCCCGGTACTCGTCGGGAATCTTGGACATCGGCAGGATCTTGCTGGCGTGCACGATCGCCGACGTCAGCCCGGCCTGCTGGCACTCGTGCAGGAACACGGAGTTGAGTACCTGCCGGGCCGCCGGGTTCAGGCCGAAGGAGATGTTCGAGATGCCGAGCGTGAAGTTGATCCCCGGGTACAGCGCGGTGATCTGCCGGATCGCCTCGATCGTCTCGATGCCGTCCCGCCGGGTCTCCTCCTGGCCGGTGGAGATCGGGAAGGTCAGGCAGTCGACCAGGATGTCCTGGACGCGCAGCCCCCAGTTGGTGGTCAGATCCTCGATCAGCCGGCCGGCCACCCGGGTCTTCCACTCGGCTGTCCGCGCCTGGCCCTCCTCGTCGATGGTCAGCGCCACCACGGCCGCGCCGTGTTCGCGCACGATCGGCATCACCCGGGCGTACCGGGAGTTGGGGCCGTCGCCGTCCTCGAAGTTGACCGAGTTGACGACGCAACGCCCACCCAGGGTCTCCAGGCCGGCCTCGATCACGTTGGGCTCGGTGGAGTCGAGCATGATCGGCAGCGTGGACGCGGTGGCGAACCGGGCGGCCAGCTCGCGCATGTCGCCGGCGCCGTCCCGGCCGACGTAGTCGACGCACAGGTCGAGCAGGTGCGAACCGTCGCGCGCCGCGTCCCGGGCGATCTCCACGCACTTCTGGAAGTCGGCGGCCAGCATCGCCTCGCGGAAAGCCTTGGAGCCGTTGGCATTGGTGCGCTCGCCGACCATCAGCACGCTGGCATCCTGGGCGAACGGTACGTGGTGGTAGAGGCTCGCCACGCCCGCCTCGGGGCGCGGCGTGCGCGGGCCGCGCGGTACGCCGGCCACCGCCTGCGCGACGGCGGCGATATGGGCCGGGGTGGTACCGCAGCAGCCGCCCACCAGCGCCGTGCCGTACTCGGTGACGAACCGGTGCAGCGCCTCGGCGAGCTGGTCGGCGGTGAGCGGGTACTCGGCGCCGTTGGCGGTGAGCATCGGCAGGCCGGCGTTGGGCATCACGGACAGCGGAACGCGCGCGTGCTGCGACAGGTACCGCAGGTGCTCGGTCATCTCCGCCGGCCCGGTGGCGCAGTTGAGCCCGACCAGGTCGATGCGCAGCGGCTCCAGGGCCGTCAGCGCGGCACCGATCTCGCTGCCCAGCAGCATCGTGCCGGTGGTCTCCACGGTCACCTGGGCGATGATCGGTACCCGCTGCCCCAGCTCGGCCATGGCCCGGTGCGCGCCGATCACCGCCGCCTTGGTCTGCAACAGATCCTGGCAGGTTTCGATGATCAGCGCGTCCGCGCCGCCCTCGATCAGCCCGGCGGCGTTCTGCAGGTATGCGTCCCGCAGCGTCGCGTACGGGGCGTGCCCGAGAGTCGGCAGCTTGGTACCGGGGCCGATCGAGCCGAGTACGAAGCGCGGCTTCGCCGGCGTGGCGTACCGGTCCGCCGCCGACCGGGCCAGCGACGCCCCGGCCGCGGAGAGTTCCCGGATCCGGTCGGCGATCCCGTAGTCGCCCAGGTTGGGCAGGTTGGCGCCGAACGTGTTCGTCTCCACGCAGTCCGCGCCGGCCGCCAGGTAGGCCTCATGTACCCCGCTCACCACGTCCGGCCGGGTCACGTTGAGAATTTCGTTGCACCCCTCATGGCCGAGGAAGTCGCCCTCCACGGACAGGTCGGCGGCCTGCAGCATGGTGCCCATCGCGCCGTCCGCGACGAGTACCCGATCCGCCAGCGCATCAAGAAAATCCGTCCCCACGGCACCCAGGCTAGTGCGTACGCCGGCCAATCGGAGGAGCCGTCCCGGGCCCCGGCGGCGGGCGCCGCGCCCGTCATCGGTCGCGTTCACTGGCGCGTAACCGCGCGCCAACTAGGCTGGGGTACGTGAGCGAGTTCGACGGTCTGCCCAATCTGCGCAACCCGGTCGCCATCGCCGCCTTCGAAGGGTGGAATGACGCGGCTGACGCCTCTACGGCCGCGGTAGAGCACCTGGAGCAGGTCTGGACTGCGCGCCCAATCAGTGCCTTGGATCCTGAGGAGTTCTACGACTTCCAGGTGAACCGGCCACAGGTATCGATGGAGGGTGACAAGCGCCACATCGAGTGGCCGACCACCCGCTTCTCGGTGGCCACCCCGCCCGGAACGGAGCGCGATGTCCTGCTGATCCGCGGCATCGAGCCGTCCATGCGCTGGCGGGCCTTCTGCGGCGAGGTACTGGAACTGTGCCACAGCCTGGAGGTGAGCCGGATCGTGCTGCTCGGTGCGCTGCTCGCCGACGTGCCCTACAGCCGGCCGCTGCCGATCACCGGCAGTGCCGCCAGCCGGGAGGATGCCGAGCAGTACGGGCTGACTCCCAACCGGTACGAGGGGCCGACCGGGATCGTGGGGGTACTGCACGAGGCGGCCACGCACGCCGATCTGGAGGCGCTGTCCTTCTGGGTACACGTTCCGCACTACGCCACCAGCCCGCCCTGCCCGAAGGCGACCCTCGGGCTACTGCACCGGCTGGAGAACGTGCTGGACCTGCCGGTACCGATGATGGACCTGGCCGAGCAGGCCGCCGAGTGGGAGGAGCGGCTGGGCGCCGCCGCCGAGCAGGACGCCGAGCTTGCCGAATATGTCCGCGAACTCGAGGAGCGGGTCGGCGACGAGGGCATGCAGCCGCTCTCCGGTGACGAGATCGCCCAGGAGTTCGAGAAGTACCTGCGCCGCCGTGGCGGCTCCGCCGGTCCGACCGCCGGCGGCTGGTAGCCCCGCCCGCTACCCACCGTCCTCCACTGTCGCGGGGGCGCGTCCGTTGCCCGGACGCGCCCCCGCCCCTTTCGCCCCGCCCTTCGCCCGCCTGCCCCGGCATCGGTGCCTTCAGCCCTCGTGCGTGCTCAACTCTCGTGCGCTCCCCTGCTCGATTCGGTCCCGACCTTGCTGCTGGGTTCTCGCCCGGGCAGCTCGGCCCCGACTCCCGGGGCGGCGGGCTGTCGCATTTCGGAGGGCGCGTCACGTTCCCTAAGGCGTCCTAGGAGGCTAGGGTGTAGCCATGGAGGAGATCAATCCGGGTACCGCCGAGCACCCGCACCGGCAGATTGCTTCACAGTTGCGTACCCAGATCCGGCGGGGGGACTGGGCGCCGGGCGAGCGGCTGCCCTCGATTCCGGCCATCGCCGAGCGCTACGGCGTCGCCAAGCAGACCGTGCAGCGCAGCATCGACCAGCTGCGCGTGGAAGGGCTACTGATCACCCGACCCGGCTCCGGTACCTTCGTCCGCGGTACCCGGCGGCGCCTCAACCGGCTGGCCCGCGGCCGGTACGGGGCGCACCGTGGCTACCACGCCGACCTGGCCAACCGGTACCGGCAACAGCTGCTGGCAGTCGGCCGCTCCCCCGCCCCGCCCGAGGTGGCCGACGCGTTCGGCGTGCCCGACGGTACCGAGCTGGTGGTACGCCGGCACCTGGTCACCGTACGGACCGGCGCCGGTGGCGAGGACGCGCCCGTCGAGGTGGGCGCCTCCTGGCTGCTCGCGCGCGATGCCGCCGGTACCGGCCTGGAGCAGCTGACCGCCTTCGGCCGCCCGCTCTACCAGGAGGTGGAGGAGGTCACCGGGCGCCGGTACCGCACCGCCAGCGACTCGCTCACCGCGCGGCTGCCCAGCCGGGAGGAGGCCGAGCTGCTGGCCATCCGGCCGGACACCCCGGTACTGCACCTGCTGCACATCGGCTACGACGAGCAGCACAAGCCGATCGAGGTGGCGGTGGCGACCTGGCCCGGCCCGATCACCGCGCTCACCGAGGAGTACCCGGTACCCGCCGAGCGCCCCGAGCCGGACCCGGCCGACCCCGATTTTCTACTGGCCTAGCCCAGCGCCGGCGAAAGCTACAACAGCACGCCGAGCAGCGCGTCCACCGTGGCGGCCGCCAGCGCCGGCGCCTCGGTGTCGCTCCCCTCGCCGGCCAGTGCCGCGTCCGCCCAGGCATCCACGATCAGCAGCGCCCGGGGCGTGTCGAGATCGTCGGCGAGCGCGCCGCGTACCCCCTGGATGAGCTCGGCCCCGGACGGCCCGGCCGGCGCCGCGGCGGCCTCCCGCCACCGGGCCAGCCGCTGCACTCCGTTTTTCAGCACGTCGTCGGTCCACTGCCGGTCGGTGCGGTAGTGGTCGGCGAGCAGCGCCAGCCGTACCGCCATCGGGTCCACATGGTCGGCCCGCAGCCGGGAGACGAAGACCAGGTTCCCCTTGGACTTGCTCATCTTCTCGCCGTCCAGGCCGATCATGCCGGCGTGCACGTAGTGGCTGGCGAACGGCGCCTCGCCGGTGAGCGTCTCGGCGTGCGCCGCGGACATCTCGTGGTGCGGGAAGAGCAGGTCGTTGCCGCCGCCCTGGACGTCGATCCGGTTGCCCAGCAGGCGCAGCGCGATGACCGCGCACTCGATGTGCCAGCCGGGCCGGCCGGGGCCGAGGATGCCGCCGGGCCACGCCGGTTCGCCGTCGCGGGCGCCGCGCCACAGTAGCGGGTCGAGCGCGTCGCGCTTGCCCGCCCGCTTCGGGTCGCCGCCGCGCTCGGCGAAGAAGGCGAGCATCTGCTCCCGGGACAGGTTGGACTCGTACCCGAACTTCGGGTCCACCGACACGTCGAAGTAGACGTCGCCGGTACCGTCGTCGAGCCGGTACGCGGCGCCCGTGTCGAGCAGCTCGCCGACCTTGGTGGCGATGTCCGGGATCGACTCCACCGCGCCGACGTAGTGGCTGGGCGGCACGATCCGCAGCGACTCCATGTCCTCCCGGAACAGCGCGGTCTCCCGCATCGCCAGGACCACCCAGTCTTCGCCGTCCCGGTTGGCCCGCTCCAGCAGCGGATCGTCGATGTCGGTGACGTTCTGCACGTAGGCCACCGGGTGGCCGTAGTCGCGCCAGAACCGGTTCACCAGATCGAAGGTGATCATCGTGGCGGCGTGCCCGAGGTGGGTCGCGTCGTACGGGGTGATGCCGCAGACGTACATCCGCGCCGACTCGGCAACGGGCCGGGTGGCGTGCCGGGCCTGGCGGGCCGAGTCGAACAGTGCGAGAGGCATCCGCTCGCCGGGCAGGGTTGGCAGGTCAGGCGCGATCCACGAATCCATACCCCCACCCTAGCGATCACCCCGGACACCGCTTGCGGGGGTCGTTTTCAAGGCGCCAGGCTCAGATCGGGGGCCACGGTACGGCCGGCCAGTCCGAGCTGGGGCCGGGGAAGGTACCGGTGTCCAGCAGCCGGTCGATGCGCTGCCCCACCTGGCGTACCTCGGTCGTCGTCAGGTGCTCGGCCAGCAGGTCACCCAGCTCGCCCTCCAGCTCGGCGCGCAGCCGGCCGAGTACCTCCAGCGCCTCGCTGGGCAGCGGCTCGTCCACCCAGCCCCACAGGACGGTACGCAGCTTCTCCTCGGCGTTGAAGCACACGCCGTGGTCACAGCCGTAGACGTGGCCGCCGTCGGCGTAGAGCACGTGGCCGCCCTTGCGGTCGGCGTTGTTGGCCACCGCGTCGAAGACCGCCAGCCGCCACAGCCGCGGATCGTCGGCGTGCGCCAGCACGTACGGCTTGCCGTCGGTGTCCCGCGCCGACATCACCCGCCGCCAGCCGTGCGGGACCTTGCGCACCGGTACGAAGCCGACCAGCATCTCGGCGTCATCGGGCTCCTCGACCCACAGCTGGCAGGCGCCCGGGCCCATCGGGCCGCCCTCACGCAGCACGGTCGGGGGTACGCAGCCCCACCCGGTCGCGGCTGACAGCAGGTAGGCGGAGACCTCGCGCCCGGCGAGGGTACCGTCCGGGAAGTCCCAGAGCGGCCGCTCGCCCCGGATCGGCTTGTACACGCAGCGCGCCTCCAGGTCGCCGAGCGTGATGACCGCCCGCAGCGTGGTGTTGGAGGCGTCCACCAACCGGCCTTCCAGCTCCAACTCCCCGTGCCGCAACAGTTCCAGAGCGTCGGCTTCGCTGAGCGGGTCGGTCACCGCGGCTACCGGTGGTATCCGTTGTGCCGGGGGCAGAGGTGACCCTTCGGGTCCAGTGGCTGGCCACACAGCGGGCACGGTGGCCGGCCGGCGGCCACCAGGCGCTTGGCCCGCTCGATGAAGTCCCGGGTCGCCGCCGGGGTCAGCCGTACCCGCAGCCGGTCCAGGTCGGCGGTGTCCGCCTCGACATCGGCGTCGTCGGGCTCGTCGTCGCCGAGTGCATCGGCGTCGGCCTCCTCGGCCTCGCCCTCGCCGACCGCGATCGCCTCGATGACCACGGTGGCCGTCTCCACGTCGTAGGCCAGGCCGAGGGTACCGACCCGGAACTCCTCGTCGACCGGCGAGTCCAGCGGCTCGTTGTCCGGGCTCATCGCATCGACCTCGGGCAGCGTCAGCCCGAACCGGCGGTGCGCCTCGACCAGCAGCTCGTCCAGCTTCTCGGCGAGCAGGGTGACCTGGACCTTCTCCAGGGCCACGCTGACCACCCGGCCGCCGCCGCGGGCCTGCAGGTAGAACACCCGGTCGCCGGGCTCGCCGACGGTGCCGGCGACGAACCGCTCCGGCGGCTCGAAGGCGTACACCTGGTGGGTCATGACAGCACACACTATCGGGTACGCGCACCCGGCTGCAGTGCGGTCCGCATCGATCAGGCCGGTGGGTACCCGCCCCGCCGCCCGGTACCGCGTCGGAGGCGGCGGGGCTGCTCTCCGCCCGTCGACGCCGGCGCTTGGCCGGCGGCTTCAGCCCGGCGAGCGAGCCGCCGATGTCGTTCTGCCGCACCACGAACGGGCGCAGCGGGGTGTACCGGATGACGGTCAGCGAGGCCGGGTCCACCATGATCCGCTGGAACAGGTCCAGGTGCAGGCCGAGCGCGTCGGCGATGATGGCCTTGATCACGTCACCGTGGCTGCAGGCCAGCCAGAGCGCCTCCGGCCCGTGCTCGGCGGTGACCTGTGCGTCCCAGTCGCGTACCGCCGCCACCGCCCGCTGCGCCATGCTGGCCATCGCCTCGCCGCCCGGGAAGACCGCGGCGCTCGGATGCGCCTGCACCACCTGCCACAGCGGCTGTTTCGCGAGGGTTTTGAGCGGCTGACCGGACCAGTCGCCGTAGTCGCACTCGACCAGCCGCGGCTCGTCCCGCACGGCCGCGCCGGGCAGCGCCGCGTCCACCGTCTGCCGGCAGCGGATCAGCGGGCTGCTGACCACCGCGGCCAGCGGGATGCCGGCGGCGCGCAGCCGCTCGCCGACGGCCACCGCCTGTGCCCGGCCGGCGTCGTCGAGCTCGACCGGCTGGTGCCCGGCCAGCATGCCGGAGCTGTTCGCGGTGGTCCGGCCGTGCCGGAGCAGGATGACGGTGGCCACGCGCTTAACCTACCCAGCCGGCGCACCCGGGGCGGCCGGGCCGGCTCAGGTGGCGGCGATCCACCCGGTACCCAGCGCGACGATGAGGGCCACGCCCAGGAGTACCCGGTACACCACGAAGGTGATCATGCTGTGCTTGGCGACGAAGCGCAGCAGCCAGGCGATCGAGGCGTACCCGACGATGAAGCTCACCACCGTCCCGACGACCAGCGCGGGGATCCCCACCGACGGCCCGGAGACCGCGTCCTTCAACTCGAACGCCCCACCGCCGAGCAGCGCCGGAATGCCCAGGAAGAACGCCATCCGGGTGGCGGTCACCCGGTCCAGGTCACGCAGCAGCCCGAAGGAGATGGTGGCCCCCGACCGGGACACGCCGGGGAACAGCGCGGCCGCCTGGGCCACCCCGATCACCACCGAGTCGGTCAGGTTCACCTGTTCCTCTCCCCGGGTCCGCGAGCCGACCAGCTCGGCGTAGACCATCACCCCGCTCCACAGGATCAGCGCGGCGGCCACCACCCACAGGTTGCGCAGTGGCCCGGTGATGGCGTCCTTGCCCAGTACCCCGGCGACCGCGATCGGGATCGAGCCGACGATGACGTACCAGCCGAACCGGTAGTCGAACCCGCGGTGCGCCTTGCTGAACAGCCCCTTCACGAAGCCGCGCACGATCCGGACGATGTCCTTGAAGAAGTAGATGACGGCGGCCAGGATCGCGCCGGTCTGGATCACCGCGGTGAACGCGGTGACCGCGGCGTCGTCGACCTGCAGCCCGAGGATCTCCTCGGCGATGGTGAGGTGGCCGGTCGAGGAGACCGGCAGGAATTCGGTGAGCCCCTCGACGACGCCGAGGACGGCGGCCTGCCAGATCTGCACGCCGGCTACTCCGCGGCCGTCGTGGTGGGTACCGCCGGCGTCGCGGAGGTGGCCGTGCCGGACTTTTCGTAGGCGTCGGCGAGCTGGCGCAGGGTCTCGACGCCGGATTCGCGGTCGGCCACGAACAGGTTGACCGAGAGCGTGGTCACCCCGGCGGCCGCGTACTGCCGCATGCCGTCGGCGATCCGGTCGATCGGGCCGAGCAGCGAAGTGCGGTCGATGAATTCCAGGGGTACCGCCGCGGCCGCGTCCCGTTGCCGCTTGTCCAGGTACAGCTCCTGTACCTCCCGGGCCGCGTCGCCGTACCCCATTCGCGTGGCCAGCTGGTTGTAGAAGTTCTGTTCCCGGCTACCCATCCCGCCCACGTACAGGGCGGCGTACCAGCGCACCAGTTCGGCGCAGCTGGCCACGTCGTCGCCGATGACCACCGGTACCGACGGCACGATGTCGAAGCCGCTGACGTCCAGCCCCGCCCTGGCCCGGCCGGCGGCGATGCTGGCCAGCTGCTCGTCGGCGAACTCGGGCGAGTAGAAGACGGCCAGCCAGCCGTCGGCCATCTCGCCGGCCAGCTCCAGGTTCTTCGGCCCGACCGCGGCCAGGTAGATCGGAATGTGTTCGCGGGGTGGATGGAAGCCCAGCCGCAGCGCCTTGCCCGGCCCGTCGGGCAGCGGCAGCGTGTAGTACTCGCCGTCGTAGGCCACCGGCTTGCGGGCAATCGCCAGCTTCACGATGTCCACGTACTCCCGGGTGCGGGCCAGTGGGTGGGCGAACCGCACCCCGTGCCAGCCCTCGGAGACCTGCGGTCCGGAGACGCCCAGCCCCAACCGGAACCGGCCGCCGGAGATGTTGTCCAGCGAGGCGGCGGTCATCGCGGTCATCGCCGGGGTACGCGCCGGGATCTGCATCACCGCGGCGCCGATGTCGATGCGCTCGGTGGTGGCGGCGATGGCGGCCAGGATGGTGGGCGAGTCGGAGCCGTACGCCTCGGCCGCCCAGACGACGGAGAAGCCCAGCCGGTCGGCCTCCTGGGCGAGCGCGATGTGGTCGGCCGGCGTCGTCCACGCCGTCTGGTACCCCAGGCTCAGCCCCAGCCGCATCGCGCCACTCCCTCACTACCGACGAGTTCGGTCCACCGCCTCGCCGTTCTGATCGAGACAGCCTAGCCAGCGCGGCGGCGGAACGCCCGGGCCGGGGTGGTGACGGCGGGTCGGTGGCCGGCAGGCCCGTCAGCGGCGCGGGTACCTGTAGTTTCACATTCCATGCAGCAGCGTCCCCTCGGCCGAACCGGGCTTCCCGTGTCCCGGCTCGCCCTGGGCACGATGACCTGGGGCCGGGATACCGCGCCGGATGACGCCGCTGCCCAGCTCAAGACGTTCGCCGACGCCGGTGGCACGCTGCTGGACACAGCCGATGTGTACGGCGACGGGGACGCCGAAGGGGTCATCGGTTCGCTGCTGGCCACCGTGGTACCCCGGGAAGATCTGTTGATCGCCACCAAGGCCGGCCTGCGCCCGAGTCGCGAACGTCACCACGACGCCTCCCGAGGTCACCTGCTGCGCAGCCTGGACGCGTCGCTGCGCCGGCTCGGCGTGGAGTACGTGGACATCTGGCAGGTACACGGCTACGACCCGGAGACACCGCTGGACGAGACGCTCGCCGCGCTCGACCTGGCGGTCAGCTCCGGCAAGGCCCGCTACGTCGGCGTCTCCAACTTCTCCGGCTGGCAGACCGCGCAGGCGGCCACCTGGCAGCGCGCCTGGCCCGGTCGTGCGCCGATCGTCTGCACGCAGGTGGAGTACTCGCTGCTGGAGCGGGGTATCGAGCGCGAGGTACTACCCGCCGCGCAGGCCCTCGGGCTGGGCATCCTGCCCTGGTCGCCGCTCGGCCGTGGGGTACTCACCGGGAAGTACCGGCACGGGCGGCCGGCCGACTCGCGGGGCGCCTCGCCGCACTTCGAGCGCTTCGTCTCCCGCTACCTCGACCCGCGCTCGTCGGCGATCGTCGAGTCGGTGGTGATCGCCGCCGACGGGCTGGGCGTGTCCCCGCTGGAAGTGGCGCTGGCCTGGGTACGCGACCGGCCGGGCGTGGTGGCCCCGATCGTCGGGGCGCGTACCGTCGGCCAGCTCGCCGGGGCGCTGCAGGTGGAGGAGATCACCCTGCCGTACGAGATCATGCGGGCGCTGGAGGACGTGAGCGCCATCGAGGTCGGATACCCGGAGCGCCAGGTTTAGCGCACAGCGCCACTTTGAGACCCGTTGCGATAGAGGCTGGTCGAGCACCGAATCGCGTGGCAGGGTGCCTCTATGGACTACGAATACGCGCCTCTGCGCCTGCCGTCGAACATCGACCGGCCGACGGCGGCGACGCAACTGGCGATTCAGGCGGAGTTCGGCGGCTGGGAGCTGGCCCGGGTCCAGCTGTTCCCGGACGGTACCCGCAAGGTGCTGCTGCGCCGCAAGGTGAGCACCAGACCCCAGCCGGGCATCTCGCTCTGACATCTCAAAGCGCGACACCCGGCCGGAGCGCCGGGCGCTTCTCCTCGGCCGATCAGTCCTCGTCTGCGCCGTCGACCAGGGCGTCCAGCCGCGCGTAGGGGTGCTCGTCCAGCCGGCCGACCAGCTTGTCGGCGGCGGCCACCTGGAACGGACCGACCGCGTCGGTCTCCTCGAACTCCTCGATGTCCAGCGGCTCCCGGGTCTCCACCACGGCCACGATCCCGTCGAGCGGCTCCAGCTCCGGGACGTCCAGCGCGCCGAGCGAACCATCGCCGGCCTGCAGCAGCTCCAGCACCGCTTCGCTGACCGAGTCGATCGGGCCGATCGGCTCGTCCTCGTCCTCCAGCTCCGCCTCGGGGCTGGCACTGCGCGCCGCCTCGGCGATGCGCAGGAGTGCCGAGACGCTCGGTACCCGGTAGTCGCGCCGCTGGCGTACCGACACGACCGGCCCGTACGGGTCGTCCGCGTCACCCTCGTCGCCGGCGTGCGCGGTGACCCCGAACTGCCGGTCGGCCTCCGCCGGGTTCGGCACGTTCCACGGGGTGACCTCGTCGAACTGGTCCAGCAGCAGGCCGTCGTAGTCGTAGGAGGCGTTGGACAGCTCGACGTAGGCCTGCCACACCGTCTCGTCGTCCACCCGGCCGTCGGCGGTGACAACCGCCTGCAGGTGCGCCTTCGCAGCGGCGTACACCCGCTCCAGCGCGGTTTCCAGCTCCATCGTCTGGTCGGTCATCGTCGTCCTCTCAGCAGCTGCGCAGGAACCGGTCGAGCACGCGCACGCCGAACTGTAGCCCGTCCACCGGTACCCGCTCGTCAATGCCGTGGAACAGGGCGGCGAACGGCAGGTCGGCGGGGAGTTTCAGTGGCGAGAAGCCGAAGCAGCGCATCCCCAGCTTGGCGAATGCCTTCGCATCCGTACCGCCGGAGAGCATATAGGGCACCGGCCGGGCGCCGGGGTCCTCGGCCCGCAGCGCGGCCGACATCGCCGCCACCAGCGGACCGTCGAATGTGGTCTGCAGCGCCGGCTGGTCCTGCACGGTCTCCAGCTCCAGGTCGGGGCCGACGACCGAGCGGAACTCCTCCAGGAAGGCCTGTTCCTGGCCGGGGATGATGCGGCAGTCGATGGTCGCCGACGCGCGGCTGGGGATCACGTTGTCCTTGTACCCCGCGGCCAACCGGGTCGGGTTGGCTGTGTTGCGCAGCACAGCACCGATCATGCTGGCGATCGGGCCGAGCTTGCTCACCGCGAGCTCCGGGTCGGCCGGGTCGAACTCGAAGCCCAGCGCCTCCCCCACCGCTTCCAGGAACTCCGCCACCGCCGGCGTCATCACCAGCGGGAACCGGTGCCGCCCGATCCGGGCCACCGCCTCGGCCAGCGCCGTCACGGCGTTGTCGTCGTGCACCATCGACCCGTGCCCGGGCCGCCCCTTGGCGTGCAGGCGCAGCCAGTGGATGCCCTTCTCGGCGGTCTGGATCAGGTACAGGCGCAGGTCGTTGCTGACCGAGTAGGAGAAGCCGCCGACCTCGCCGATCGCCTCGGTACAGCCGTCGAAGAGCTCCGGGTGCTTGTCCACCAGGAAGTGCGCGCCGTAGGTACCACCGGCCTCCTCGTCGGCCGTGTAGCACAGCACCAGGTCACGGGGCGGGGTGACGCCGGTACGCCGCCAGTGCCGCACGGTGGCCAGCACCATGGCGTCGAAGTCCTTCATGTCGATGGCGCCCCGGCCCCACAGGAAGCCGTCCCGGATCTCGCCGCCGAACGGGTCGACGCTCCACTCACTCGCATCGGCCGGTACCACGTCCAGGTGCCCGTGCAGCAGCAGCGCGCCACGCCCCGGGTCGGCTCCGGCGAACCGGGCAACCACGCTGGTACGCCCCGGGGCCGACTCGAAGAGCTGCGGAGTCAGGCCCACCTCGGCCAGCTTCTCGGCGACGTACTCGGCGGCCACCCGCTCACCGGCGCAGGTGGCCAGGTCGCCGGTGTTGGTGGTGTCGATGCGCAGCAGGTCACGGCACAGGTCGACGACCTCAGCTGCCGGATCGGAGCCGGCCGGGTTGATCACGGGAGCTGTCATGCCCCCTTCATACCAGCAGCCCAGCGGGCGGGCAGCGCGGGCCGGCCGGTACGCACAGGGCCAGGCGTACCCCCGGTACAGACACGGCCAGGGCCGCCCCGGGATGGGGCGGCCCTGGCCGATCGAGAACGGATAAGGACGGGGACCGTCTCCGCTGACGCGGAGAGGATCAGGTGAAGAGGCTCACGCCGCCGGGGCCGACGAGCAGCCCGACGATGATGAGCACGATGCCCCAGAGAAGCTGGCGGCGGAACAGCGCGACGATGCCTGCGACGACCAGAATGACCGCGAGGATCCACAAGATAAAGTCCATGACAGCTCATTACCCTGCCGCGCGACGATCAAACGTGGGTTTCGCATACGCTCCCCCAGAATTTTCGCCGGCATCTCGGTCGACATCTCAGTCGAGTGCGGTCAGCAGGTTGTTCTCCTGCACCACCGGTACCGACAGAGTCTTGTACCCCACCTCGTCGAAGAGCAGCGTCATCTTCTCCGCCTCGTAGCGCAGTACCGTCCCGGCGCCCCACACCGGATGCTGCACCGTGCTGTGTACCGGGAACGGCTGCTCGCCCGTCGCCCAGACCCCGGCTGCCGGCACGTCGGCGCTGGCCAGCGGGCGTTCCTGGCAGTTGTCGCAGTGCCCGCAGCCGCCCTCGGAGTGCTCCCCGAAATAGGCCAGCAGGGCCTGGCCACGACAGCCGGTGGTCTCCGCGAGCGAGCGCATCATGTCGATCCGGGAGCGCTGTACCCGCTGGTACCGCTCGTGTTCAGCCAGTGCGGCAGCGGCCGCGTCAGCCGGCTCGGGGGCGTACCGGGGCCGGGTCAGCTGACCCTTGGCGGTGCTGCGCGCCGCGCCGACCTGCTCCAGCAGCGCCAGCAGGGTACCCAGCTTGCGCGGCCCGAATCCGGTGCGCTCGGCCAACTTCGCCTTCCCGATCGGCCCGTCGCGCAGTGCGTCGGCCAGCTTCTCCAACTCCCCGGCATCCGGGGAACCGCCGGTGAAGTAGCGCTGCAGCGCCACGTCCTCGGCCCGCCACAACAGGACCACCTGGGCCGGCTGCCCGTCCCGCCCGGCCCGACCGATCTCCTGCAGGTAGCTGTCCGGCGAGTCGGGCAACGCGGTGTGCAGTACCCAGCGAATGTCCGGCTTGTCGATGCCCATGCCGAACGCCGAGGTGGCCACCATGATCGGCGCGTCCGGGCCGAGGAACTGCTGGTGCCGGCGGGTACGCTCGCCGGTCGCCAGGCCACCGTGGTAGAAGGTGGCCGGGTGATCGGCGGCGGTCAGCCGGGCGGCCAGCTCCTCGGCGGCGCGCCGGGTGGGTACGTAGACGATGCCCGGGCCGGACAGCTGGCTGACACAGCCGCGCAGGCGCTGCCAGCGCAGCTCCTCGCTGGGGCAGTGCACGACGGACAGGTGCAGGTTGGCCCGGTCGAGTCCGGTGAGTACCAGCTCCGGGCTACGCATCCGCAGCCGCTCGATGATGTCCTCGCGTACCGGCGGCGACGCGGTCGCCGTGAGCGCCACGATCGGCGGCCGGCCCAGCTGCTCGATCATCTGCCCGAGGGCCAGGTAGTCGGGGCGGAAGTCGAAGCCCCACGCGGAGATGCAGTGCGCCTCGTCGACGGCGACCAGGGCCGGCTTCAGCGCGCGTATCTCGGCCAGCCGCTCCGGCACGGCCAGCTGCTCGGGCGTGATGAACAGGAATCGGGCCCGGCCGTCACGCAGCTGGGCGAGCGCCTCGGCGCGCTGGTTGGGCGTCTCCGCCGAGCTGATCCGTACCGCCCGCAGCCGCTCGTCAGCGCGCCCGGCCAGCGCCGCCACCTGATCCTCCTGCAGTGCCAGCAGCGGCGAGATGACCAGCGTCGGCCCCTGACTCAGGGTGCCGGGTACCTGGTAGATCGCCGACTTGCCGGCTCCGGTGGGCATGATGACCAGCGCGTCCCTGCCACGGGCAACAGCCCGCATCGCCGCCAACTGTCCATCACGGAGGGTTGCCCAGCCGAAGTGCCGGCGGGCGGCGCGGCGCAGCCGCACGGATCGGGGAAGCCACATGGGGCGATCTTGCCCAGGGAGTCTGACAGTTAACCCCCGTGGCGCGCCCTGCACCCCTGACTGTTATCAACCGGGAACCTTGCCAACCAGCGAGCTGGCGCGCCCGCTGGCGGCGGCCGCCGCGTGCCGACCGAAGATGACCGCGAGCAGTACCGGGAACTCCAGGTATGCGTGGTAGCTGGCGAACGAGGAGTAAAGCAGCTTGCCGTGTGCGTAGTCGGCCACGAAGATCAGGCTGAGCGCGGCGGCCACCCCGATGCCCAGCGCCCACGGCCGCCAGCCGCGTAGCCACGGCAGCCGGAGGTCGAAGTCGCGGGCCGCGTCCGGCGCGAAGCGCGGCAGGAAGCCGACCCAGACGATGTAGTGCATGGTCTGCAGGTAGGCGAAGACGACCAGGAAGCGCAGCCCGATGGTGACGTCCGGCGGGGTGACCGGCGCGGCGATGGCCGCCGGGGACCCGGCGAAGGAAACCACATCGGAGGTACCGCCGGTGATCCACGGGTCGAACACGCCGCAGAGCACCAGCGCCGGTACGACCAGGACCCAGAGCAGCTGCGCGGCCCGGAACACGCCGCGCCCGGCCGGCAGGGTGCGGGACCACTCCCAGAGGAACAGCAGGGGTACCACGTTGTGCAGGTGCGCCAACAGCACGAAGTGGTACGCCGGCCAGGTCAGCGAGGCGGTCAGCGCCCCGGCCAGCACAGCGAGTCCGGCCACCCGTAGCCACCAGCGGCGCAGCCCGACGAGTACGCCGGTGGCGAGCACCGCGTAGCCGAGCAGGATCTCCGGGGTACGCGCGCCCGCCAGCCGGCACAGCACGATCCCGCTGATCAGCGCGACCGAGTGCGACCAGCAGCCGGCCCTGCAGGATGCCGGCGAACCGGCCGGTGACGTAGCGCAGCTCCAGCACGTTGTGCAGCACGCCGAAGGCGATCAGGCCGAGCACCGTGGTGGCCAGCGGTGCCCGCAGCGCCAGCGTCAACGCGCCCGCTGTGGCCAGCGCGAAGCCGGCCGCCAGCCGGGCGCCCCGACTGACCGGCAGGCCGGGCGCGGTTGCGGTGGATTCGTCGGTGGCCAGTACGGTCATCGGGTGCTCCCGTCCGGGTACCCCGCCGCCCTGCTGCTCACGCTCGTGTCGAGGTACCGCTGTACGCCGTGGCGCTGCGCGCCGGCTGGGGGCTGCCGTGGCGCCGTGGGGTTGCCGCCGCGATCCTGGTCAACCTGGTCACCCACCCGCTGCTCTGGTTCGGGCTGGCGGCACTGCGCGACCGTCCCGGGTACCCACTCGTACTGACCGGCGCGGAGGTCGCGGTGTGCCTGGTGGAGTGGGCGCTGCTGGCCGCCGCGCTGGTACCCCGCGACCGGCTGGCACTGGCGGTGGTGTGCGTGGGCGTGAACGCGGCGTCGGTACTCGCCGGGCTGGTCTTAACTGGGTTGTTGCTGGCCGCCGGCTGAGTCGCCGGCTGGGCCGGCCGCGACCGGCCGGTCACCCGACCGGCCCGGCCGGTGGTGTCGGGCCGGGGCCGGGCGGCTGCGCACCGCCGGAAGGAGGTGGCGCTGAGCCGGGAGGGGGTGCCGGCGGTGCACCCGGAGCGTGCGGCGGGGACTGCCACTGTGGCGGAGCCGGCTGCGACCACTGGTGCGCATCGGGCGCCGCCGCCCACTGCTGCGCGGCGGGCGCGTCCGGCCACTGCTGCGCGACCGGCGCTGTCGGCCACTGCTGCCCGCCCGGCTGCTGCCCGGTGGGCTGCGGGGCGCCGGGCTGCTGACCGGCAGCGAGCTGAGCCTGCTTGGCCTTGTTCTTGCGGACCATCAGCACGATCACGATGACGGCGGTCACCACGGCCATCACGCACAGGCAGCCGAGGACAACGACACCCAGATCGAGCGGGGTTACATCCGGACCGGACGGGGCGACATCGGCGACCATGGCGCTCACCCTAGAGGCTGGCCGTCGCGGTGTCGTCCGCCGTTCGGCGTGGACGCGGTACGCCCGGTCGGGGCGCGCCGCGCGACGCTCAGTTGCGCGGCCCACCCGCGACGTAGATGACCTGCCCGGAGACGAAGCCGGCGCCCTCGCTGACCAGGAAGCTCGCGGTGTGCGCGATGTCCTCGGGGGTACCCACCCGACGCACCGGGATCTGCTCGGCGTTGAACTTCACCAGGTCCTCGAAGGACACCTTCATCCGCGCGGCGGTCGCGGCGGTCATGTCGGTGGCGATGAAGCCGGGGGCGATGGCGTTCGCGGTGACCCCGAACGGGCCGAGTTCGATGGCGAACGTCTTGGTCAGCCCCTGCAGGCCGGCCTTGGCCGCCGAGTAGTTGGCCTGGCCGCGGTTGCCCAGCGCCGAGGTACTCGACATGTTCACGATCCGGCCGTACTTCGCCGCGACCATGTGCTGCTGCACCGCCCGGGTCACCAGGAAGGTGCCCTTCAGGTGCACGTTGAGCACGGTGTCCCAGTCGTCGTCGGACATCTTGAACAGCATGTTGTCGCGTAGTACCCCGGCGTTGTTGACCAACACGGTCGGCGCGCCGAGCCCGTCGACGACCCGGGCCACCGCGGCATTGACCTGGTCGACCTTTGAGACGTCGGCGCCGACGGCGAGCGCGCTGCCGCCGGCCGCGGTGATCCTCCCGACCGTGTCGGCGCAGGCCGCCTCGTCCAGGTCGATCACTGCCACGGCCATCCCGTCGGCGGCCAGCCGGGCCGCGACGGCGGCGCCGATGCCGCGCGCCGCACCGGTGACGATGGCGACTGTCATGTCTGTGTCCCCTCAGCTTCGATTCTTGACATACCCGGAGTCACTGATACACCCAGAGTCACCGGTGTACGCGGTGCTTGAGTCGCCGCATCCCGGCCAGCCAGCGGTCCCGGTCGGCGGCCCGGTGCTGTTCGTAGGTGGCGACCTCCGGGTGCGGCAGGATCAGGAACCGCTCCTGTGCGAAGGCCAGCAGCACGTCCTCGGCGACCTGCTCCGGCTCCAGTAGCGGGGCGGCCGCCACGGTCACCGAATCGGTCGCGCCGATCCCCGCGAGCAGCGGGGTGCGTACCCCCTGCGGGCACAGGCAGTGCAGGGCGACGCCGCTGCCGCCGTACTCGATGGCCAGCCACTCGGCGAGCGCGACAGCCGCGTGCTTGGTGACCGAGTACGCCGCCACATCCGCCTCGGCCAGCAGCCCCGCCGCGGACGCGGTGACCAGGAACCGCCCGTGCCCACGCGCGCGCATGCCGGGCAGTACCAGCCGGGCGGCGTACAGGTGGGCCAGCACGTGTACCCGCCAGGAGACGTCCCAGTCGGCGTCGGAGCCCAGTCCCGGGGCGGTCGCCAGGCCGGCGTTGGAGCACCACAGGTCGATCGGCCCGACTTCCCGCTCGATGGTCGCGACCACCTCGGCCAGGCCCGCCTCGTCGGTGACGTCCAGCGCGTACCCCCGCTCGGGCTGGACTTTGTCCACGACCACGACGGTGGCGCCTTCGGCGGTGAACCGGGCGGCGAGGGCGGCCCCGATTCCGCTCGCTCCGCCGGTGACCACGGCGACCTGCCCGTCCAGCGCGCCCATCAGCGTCCTCGCCACCCCTTCGTGACCGAGCCGTACCGCAGCCGGAGAGCCGGTCGCGGCGCCCCGATGAACCATCTCACGAAAATGTCTCACGGACCCGGCTGGATGTCTGGCACGCACGTGACTTGCCGGTAACATCCGACCCTAGCCGCCGCCACTGGTGGCCGGAAGCCGGGGAGTCCGCATGCGCTACGGCATCACCATTCCGCTGCCCGGAGTACCCCTCGCGGAGCAGCGCCCGCTCATCGAGTCCCTACCCGACCTCGGCTACACCGACGTGTGGTCCTCGGAAGTGGACGGCGCGGACGCGTTCACGCCACTGGTACTGGCCAACGCCTGGGCGCCGGCACTGCGGCTCGGTACCGCGATCGTCCCGGTGTACACGCGCGGGCCGGCGCTGCTGGCCCAGTCGGCCGCCACCCTGGCCGGGCTCGCGCCGGGGCGGTTCGCACTGGGCCTGGGTACCAGCTCGGACGTGATCGTCGAGCAGTGGAACGGCACCCCGTTCGAGCGGCCGTACCAGCGGGTACGCGACACCGTCCGGTTCCTGCGTCAGGCACTGTCCGGAGCCAAGGTCAGCGAGGAGTACGAGACCTTCGCGGTACGCAACTTCCGGCTCTCCGCACCGCCCCCGACCGCACCGGACATCCTGGTCGCCGCGCTCCGCCCGGGCATGCTCAAACTCGCCGGCCGGGAAGCCGACGGCGCCATCCTCAACTGGCTGGCCGCCACCGACGTGGAGATCGTTGCCGGCCACGTACGCCAGGCGGCACCGGCGGAGGCGACGCGGGAGATCGCCGCCCGCATCTTCGTCATCCCGACAAAGGATCAGGACGCCGCCAGAGCACTGGGCCGGCAACTCATCGCCGCCTACCTCAACGTCCCGGTCTACAGAGCCTTCCACGAGTGGCTGGGCCGCACAGACCAACTCACTCCCATGTGGACCATGTGGGCCGAGGGCAACAGAAAGGGCGCCGCCGCCTCAGTACCCAACGAGGTGGTAGACGCCCTGATCATCCACGGCGACCCGGCAAAGTGCCGCGAGCACATCCAGCGTTACGTCGAAGCAGGCGTGAGCACCCCGATAATCGCCCTATTGCCCGGTACCGGCGACGTCTCTCAACAGGTCCGCGACCTGGCACCAACCCAATAAACCCGCACCGGCAAGAAGAGCCATCACCGGCCGCCCAGCCGAGAGTCCGGGCGGGGGTGCCCACGGAGGGATCGGGCCTGACCGCCCGGAGTGGGCACCCCCGCCCGGACTCGCCCCAAGAAACGGCTAGTCGACAGAGGCAGCAAGGGAACGAAGCGCCAAGGCGGCGTCAAGAGCCGCGACCACGGAGTCCCAGCCCTTGTCTTCGGGCGAGTCCGGCAACCCGGCCCGGGCCAGAGCCTGGTCGACCCGGTCGACGGTGAGTACCCCGTGGGCCACCGGAGTCGACTCGTCCAGCGCCACCCGGGTGAGACCCTCGGTGACCGACTGGCAGACGTAGTCGAAGTGCGCCGTGTCGCCGCGGATGACCACGCCCAGCGCCACCACCGCGTCGTACCGGCGGGCCAGCGCCTGTACCACCACCGGCAGCTCCACCGAGCCGGACACGTGCAGTACCCGCACATCGGTGGTACCGCACGCCTTCGCGGCCAGCAGCGCCCGGTCCAGCAGCTGGTGGGTGATCTCGTGGTGCCAGCGGGTGACCGCGATGCCCAGGGTCAGCCCGGTCGCGTCCACCGTGGACAGTTGCGGTGCTCCGAAGCCGGCCATCAGGCGTGCCCCTCCACGACGTCATCCAACAATCCGGCCTCGCCCAACGCGTCCAGCTCATCCAGCTCGGTCAGCAGGTGCCCCATCCGGTCGCGCTTGGTACGCAGGTAGCGCAGGTTCTCCGGGTGCAGCCGTACGGGCAGCGGTACCCGGCCGACGACGGACAGGCCGTACCCCTCCAGTCCGGCGCGCTTGGCCGGGTTGTTGGTGAGCAGCCGCATGCTGCGTACGCCGAGGTCGTACAGGATCTGCGCACCGGTACCGTAGTCGCGCGCATCCGCCGGCAGGCCGAGCAGTACGTTCGCGTCCACCGTGTCGTGCCCCTGGTCCTGGAGTTCGTACGCCTGCAGCTTGGCGAGCAGGCCGATGCCGCGCCCCTCGTGGCCACGGATGTAGAGCACCACTCCGCGCCCCTCGTGCGCCACCCGCTCCAGCGCGGCGTGCAGCTGCGGTCCGCAGTCGCAGCGCAGCGAGGCGAACACGTCGCCGGTCAGGCACTCCGAGTGCACCCGCACCAGTACGTCCTGGCCGTCGCCGAGGTCGCCGTAGACCAGCGCGATCTGCTCGGCACCGTCCGGGAGCGCCCGGTAGCCGACGGCGGTGAAGTCGCCGTACTCGGTGGGCAGCCGGGCTTCGGCGACCCGCTCGATCTGCTTCTCGGTACGCCGCCGGTAGGCGATCAGGTCGGCGATCGAGATCAACGCCAACTCGTTCTCCTTGGCGAAGATGGTCAGCTCCGGCAGGCGCATCATCGTGCCGTCGTCGTTGACCAGCTCGCAGAGCACGCCGGCCGGGCGCAGACCAGCCAGGGTGGCCAGGTCGATGGCGGCCTCGGTGTGCCCGGGCCGGCGCAGTACGCCGCCGGGGCGGGCACGCAGCGGTACCACGTGACCGGGGCGGGACAGGTCGGTGGAGGTGGTGGACGGGTCGGCGAGCAGCCGGATGGTACGACTGCGGTCGGCAGCCGAGATGCCGGTACTCACGCCCTCCCGGGCATCCACCGTCACCGTGTACGCGGTACCGCGCTTGTCCTGGTTGACCCGGTACATCGGCGGCAGCTCGAGCCGGTCGGCGTCCTCGGTGGTCAGCGGTACGCAGATGAAGCCCGAGGTGTACCGGACCATCATCGCGAGCAGCTCCGGGGTGGCCAGCTCGGCCGCGAAGATGAGGTCGCCCTCGTTCTCCCGGTCCTCGTCGTCGACCACCACCACCGGCCGGCCGGCAGCGATCGCCGCCACCGCCTCCTCGATCGGGCTGAACGTCATGCGCGCGCCTCCGCAGTTTCCATGATCGAATCCCCGCCTGGCGACTTCGTCGCTTGACCGGCGGAATTCGAGCACAGACAGCCGCTCGACGTACTTAGCGAGCACGTCGACCTCCAGGTTCACCGGTTCACCGACGGCCTTGCCGCCGAGATTGGTGTGCTGCAACGTGGTCGGGATCAGGCCGACCGTGAACTGGTCGGTACCGACCGACATCACCGTCAGCGACACCCCGTCGACGGTGATCGAGCCCTTCTCGACCAGGTACCGGGACAGCCGCTCGGGCAGCCCGAAGGTGAGTACGTCCCAGTGCTCGCCGGGCTGCCGGGACAGCAGCGTGCCGACCCCGTCCACATGCCCCTGCACCAGGTGCCCGCCCAGCCGGCTACCGAGCGTGGCCGCACGCTCCAGGTTCACCGGATCGCCCGGGCGTAGCTCGGCGAGGCTGGAACGGTCCAGCGTCTCCTTCATCACGTCGGCGGTGAACGTCCCGCCGCCGATCTCCACCACCGTCAGACAGACGCCGTTGACGGCGATCGAGTCGCCGGCCTTCGCGTCGCTGCTGACCAGCTCCCCACGCAGCTCGACAAGGGCGGCGTCGCCGAGTTCCTTGACGGCGATGACGCTGCCCAGCTCTTCCACGATCCCGGTAAACACTCAGGCACTCCCTCTCGGCTCGTGCTGCGTCGGCTGCTGCTGTGACGGCTGTTGCTGCGTTGGCTGTTGCTGCGTTGGCTGGTGGTATCTGGGGTGGCCGGTGAGCCGGACGTCCGCTCCGATGCGGGTAACGTCGGCGAGCTCCAGGTCGATGGCGTCGGCGACGGAGATCACTCCGGCCGGTCCGAGGGCGGCCGGCCCGGCGCCCAGCAGCTTCGGGGCCAGGTAGCCGACGACCTCGTCGATCAGGCCGGCGCGCAGCAGCGCACCGGCCACGGTCGGGCCGCCCTCCAGCAGCGCCGCGCGTACGCCACGGGCGTAGAGGGCGGTGAGCAGCTTGGCCGGATCGACCCGGCCATCCGGGTCGGCCCCGACCTCGTCGGCGGTGGCGATCCAGGTGGGTGCGGCGCCGTCGCGGACACGGGCCGTTGCGGGGGTACGGCCACGCGAGTCCAGCACCACCCGCAGTGGCCGGCGCTCCAGGTCGGGTACCCGCACGGTCAACTGGGCGTCGTCGGCGAGCACGGTACCCACGCCGGCGATGATCGCGTCCACCGTGCCCCGGAGCCGGTGCACGTCCGCCCGCGCCGCCTCGGAGGTGATCCACTTCGAGCTGCCGTCCGCGGCTGCCGACCGGCCGTCCAGGCTGGCCGCGTACTTCCAGATCAGGTACGGCCGGCCCCGACCGACCGCCGTCAACCAGTACCGCAGGGCATGCTGGGCCTGCTCGCCGCGTACCCCCACCTCGACCTGCACGCCCGCGGCCCGCAGCGTTTCGACGCCACCGGCCGCGGCCGGATCCGGATCGCGCACGCCGACCACCACCCGGGCTATCCCGGCCTCGATCAGCGCCCGCGAGCAGGGGCCGGTACGCCCCGTGTGGTTGCAGGGCTCCAGCGTGACCACCGCGGTACCACCCTGAGCACCCGTACCGGCCTGGGCCAGCGCGGCGATCTCGGCGTGCGGCCCACCGGCCGGGGCGCTGCGCCCGGCACCGACCGTCTCGCCGGTGGCGGACAGGATGAGCGCGCCCACGCTGGGGTTGGGGCTGGTGGCACCGAGGCCGGTGGCGCCCAGAACGAGGGCGCGGTCCATCGCGCTCAGCTCGATCTCGGAAGCGCCTGCCTGGCCGGCCACTGCCGTCCCCTCTCGCACGCCGGGTCACCGTGCACCGGCAGGGCGGGGATAGCAGCGGAGAGCGCACGCCACAGGGCGGACACCAACCGTACGGGCACGCCAAAAAAGCGGCCACCGAACGGCTCCGCGCGCTGTCTCCCATCCGGACTTTGACCGTCGGCCCCGGATTCACACCAGGTCCACCGGTAACTGGATGTCACCGGGTCGCGGGCTGACCGGGCAGTTGCCTGCTCCGGATTACCGCCGGTTCGGATTTTCACCGAGTCCCGCCAGCGCGTGGTGGGTACCAGACCAGTCTTACACGCTCGGCGGGCGGCCGTGTCCGCTAGGCGATCCACGTCACAGCGCCCCGCCACCGGCGGCGGTGAGTCAGCCGGCGGGCGGCTCGGTGGCCGGGTCCAGCGCGCTGCGCCGGTCGATGAACACGTAGCTGCCGAGATGCTTCTTGGCCTCGCTCTTCATCTCCGAGGCCACCTGGATCACCTCGCGCGGATCGGTGTAGCTGCGCGAGGTGGACAGCGCGACACCGATCGAGATGGTGACCAGGTTGGAGGTCTGGATGTTGCCCCGCCGGTCGGGCAGTTCGAGGTAGCCGCGGGCGGCGTCCTCCGGGTCGTACAGGGCGTCGGCGGCGCGCTCGAAGTCGACAACGGCGGTCTCGGTGAGTGGGCGCAGCTGGTGCGGTTCGCAGACGATCACGAAGTCGTCGCCGCCCACGTGACCGAGGAAGGCCGGCGGCAGGCCGACCTCAACCACCGCCCGGCGCAGCGACCGGGCCAGTGCCGAGATGAACTCGTCGCCGCGGCCGAACCCGTACGCGTCGTTCACGCTCTTGAACCGGTCGATGTCGATGTAGCCGAGCGCGAAGTCGGTACCGTTGGCCAGCCGGTCGGAGATCTCCTGCTGAATGCGGGTGTTGCCGGGTAGTCCGGTGAGCGGCGAGATCTCCCGGTACTCCTGGTTGCGCCGCAGCGTTGCCAGGATCCGGGCCATCAGCTCGGAGACGTCGAACGGTTTGACCAGGTAGTCGTCGGCGCCCGCGGTCAGCCCGAGTACCTTGTCGGCGGTCATCCCCCGGGCGGTCAGCATGATCACCGGCATCGCCGTGGTCAGCGGGCTGGCCCGCAGCTGCTTGGTGAGGTCGAGGCCGTTGAGCAGCGGCATCATCAGGTCGACGAGCGCCAGGTCGGGCGGGCGCTGCATGGCCAGGTCCAGCGCCTGCTTGCCGTCGTAGGCGACGACCACCTCGAAGCCGTGTACCCGCAGGTTCACCTCGATGAACCGGGCGATGTCGACGTCGTCGTCGACCACCATGATCAGCTCGGAGCGCGGGGTTGGCGCGATCATGCGCTGCCCGCGCGCGCCGCCCGCTCGCGGAGTGCGCGGATCGCCGCACCCGGGTCGGCCGCGCCGTAGACCGCTGTCCCGGCGACGAAGGCATCCGCACCGGCCTCGGCGGCCGCCTCGATCGTGTCCAGCCCGACGCCGCCGTCCACCTCCACCCGCAGCTGCAGGTGACCGGCGTTGCTGTGCTGCCGGGCGGTACGCACCTTGGCCAGCATGGCCGGCAGGAACTCCTGGCCGCCGAAGCCCGCCTTGATGGTCATGATCAGCAGCGTGTCGAACTCGCGCAGCAGCTCCAGGTAGGGCTCGACCGGGGTGTCCCGGTCGATCGCCAGTCCGGCCCGGCTACCGGCCGCGCGCAGCGTGCGGGCCAGCGCCACCGGGTGGTTGGCCGCCTCGGCGTGGAAGGTCACGTTGTACGCCCCGGCCTCGGCGTACCCGGGTGCCCACCGCTCCGGGGCGTCGATCATCAGGTGTACGTCCAGCGGCAGCGCGGTCGCCTTGCGCAGCCCCTGGACCACGGGCAGCCCGATGGTCAGGTTGGGCACAAAGTGGTTGTCCATCACGTCGACGTGCAGCCAGTCGGCCTCGGATTCGACCGCCCGGGCCTCCTCACCGAGTCGGGTGAAGTCGGCGGCGAGCAGGCTGGGCGCGACAACGAGCGACGATCCGGTCACCTCGCCAGTGTACGGAGCCGGGCGACCCGCGCCAGCCGGCATCGCGAAGGCGCCGCCGGCTTCGCCGGGAGCTGCTACTCGGCGGTGCGGACGGGCAGGTCACCCTCGGTGAGTACGCCGCTGTTGCGGAACACGCCCCACTGGGAGAGGCCGGCCTTCACCTGGATGCGTACCGGGCGCAGGCCGGCCGGCAGGTCACGCAGCCGGATCAGGTGCGTGTGCGGGCTGGACCGGCGCTGGTTGAGCCCGACCGCCTCCAGTACCTGGCAGGCCCAGTCCATCCGGGGTACCGGCGTGGTCACCAGGAGCAGGCCGCCCGGGCGCAGCAGCGCCTGGATGGCGGCGTAGAAGTCGCCGTGCTCGATCACCTCGAAGGCGATGATCGCGTCGAACGAGTGCGGCGCCAGGCCGAGGTCGCGCCACCGGTTGATGTCGCCGTGTACGAACTCGTGCCCGAGCGGCCGGCCGGGGTCGAGTACGTCCACGCCGGTGAAGTCGGTCCAGCCGTTGCGGACGGCGTACTCGCCGACCCAGCCGTCGGCGCAGCCGATCTCCAGGATGTGCGCGTCCTTCGGTACCTGGCCGAGGAAGTACTCCAGCTTCTTGCGCCGGGCGAGGTCACTGAGCAGCGCCACGGTTCACCGGTCCACGTTGGTGCGCTCGGTGGGTACCGGGATGCGCGGGGTGACCGGGGCGGCCCGACCGGTACCGCCGCCGGTCGTCTGCTCGTGGTAGGACTCCTCGACGTTCACCGACCACACGTCGTGGCCGGCGTCGTCCAGGATGTTCTCCACTGTCAGCATCGCCGTCATCATCGAGTGGTCCTGGTTGTTGTAACGGTGCATTCCGTTGCGCCCCACCGGATGCAGGTTGGGTAGCTGGGCCGCCAGCCAGTGCCGGACGGTGTCCACGTTGCGCTGGTACGCCTCGTCGTAGACCGGGTACGCCTTGGGTACCCGCACCGCGTACCCCGCCTCGACGCTGCCCGGCCGGACCAGCCCGAGCGCCTCCAACTCGCGTACCGCCAGCTCCACGAGGCTGTCGTCGGACATCGACCACACCTCGTCGCCCTCGTTGACGAAGTACTCCATGCCCAGGCAGGTACGCCCGTCCTTGACCATGTACGGCGACCAGGAGCCGAAGTTCTGGATCCGGCCGACCTTCACCTCGGGGCTGTGGATGTAGATCCAGTTGTCCGGGAAGCTGAACTCCTGCGGTACCACCAGCGCGACGGTCAGGAAGTCGCGGTAGCCGAGGTCGTCGGCGGCGGCCTGGACGGCGGGCGGGGCGGCCGGGTGCAGCGAGCGGATCAGGGTACGCAGCGGCATCGTGGAGATGAAGTGGTCGCCGGTGACCGGGCGCACGGTACTGCCGTCGTCCACCAGTACCCCGGTGGCGCCGCCCGGCTGCCAGTCGACGCGGACCACGTGGGTACCCACCTCGATCACGCCGCCCTGCTTCTCGACCAGGTCCGCGCAGCGCTCCCACATCATCCCGGGGCCCAGCCGCGGGTAGCGGAACTCCTCGATCAGGCTGGTCACGTCGGTCTGGTTGCGGCGCGGCATGAGCGAGTTGAGGACGGCCTTGGACAGCGACAGGTTCTTGATCCGCTGGGCCGCCCAGTCGGCCTGGATCTGGTCGGCCGGCACCCCCCAGACCTTTTCGGTGTACGTCTTGAAGAAGATCGAGTAGAGCCGGCGGCCGAACCGGGCGGTGACCCAGCCCTCGAAGTGCGACTGGTCCCGGGGCGGCCGGACGCGTGCCCAGCAGTACGAGGCGACGCAGCGCACGGCCTCGGCGATGCCCAGCCCACGCAGCGCGTTGCCGGCGCGCAGCGGGTAGTCGAACAGCCGGCCGCGGTAGTAGATCCGGCTCATCCGTGGCCGCAGCAGGAAGTCCTCCTTGGGCAGGATCTCCTGCCAGAACTCCTCTACCCGACCCACCTTGGTGAAGAAGCGGTGCCCGCCGATGTCGAACCGCCAGCCGTCCCGCTGCACCGTGCGGGAGATCCCGCCGAGCGTCGTGTCGGACTCCAGGACGCGCACCGGCGCGCCCCGGCTCGCCAGCTCGTACGCGGCGGTCAGGCCGGCCGGGCCGGCGCCGATCACCACCGTCGACGCCTGGGACACGTCTGCCTCCTCGTTGTTGGAGTCCTGTGTTGTTGGAGTCCTGTGTTGCTGGAGTCCTGTGTTGGCTGGAGTCCTGCGTTTGCGGGAGTCCGGGGTTGCTGGGGTCCTGTCCGCGGCTGTTCGCGCGGGCTGGCCGGCCTCCGCTCGCATAACGAGCCGGACCGGGGCCGGTGGTGGTCAGAGCGGGCAGACCATCCATCCGGGTGCTTCCGGCCGATCGGTTGTGGCCGTGGCGATGCGCCGATCAGGGGTACCGGCCGCGTACGTCCCACAGCCACACGCCGTCGACGTACTGCGGCTCACCCAGGAACTGCACGAGCGTGGCGCGTAGCTGCGCGGCGTACCGGTGGGCCGGGTCGAGGACCAGTACGGCCGCCCGCCAGTAGCTGAGGTCGTTGCGGAGTACCTGATCCTCGGTCGGTGCGGCGGCGTGCACCTGCCCGGTCAGTACCACCTGGTCGAACCAGATCGCGGTCGGCCGGGACGGCTCGTTCCACTCGGAGACGCCGGTGACCGGATCGGGCACGGTCAGGTACCCGCGCGGCAGCGCGAAACCCAGTCCCGCCTGGGCCGCCCAGCGCATCGCGTCCATCTCGTAGAAGGCGGGCAGCGGGACCGGCACGAGGGTACGACCCGGCGGGACGTACCGGCGCCAGGTGCCGTCGGTGATGAAGGCGGGCGTCGCCGGTACCGCCGTGGTCGGTACCGGCGTCGGCGCCAACAGCCCGACGGCCAGCCCGACCGCCACCAGCCCGGTACCCGCGAAGTACCGCACCCGCCCCGGCCGGTGCACCGCGCCGAGCAGCCGCTCCACGCCCAGCGCCAACAGCAGCGCGAGGAGCACCAGCACGACCAGCCCGAACCGGGCCGGCAGCAGCATGTCGAACAGCGGCAACCCGTGCAGCAGCCGGTCCGGCGCCCACCAGCCGGTGTGCCGGCCGTTCAGCACGACCTGCGGACCCAACGACAGCGCCGCGAACACCACTGCGCAGCCGGCGAGTACCCGCACCAGCCGGTCGCGCCAGCCCACCGCCACCAACGCGAGCGCGACCAGCAGCAGCGGCCAGCCGAAGAAGGTGGTCTGCTCGCTGACATTCACCGCGAGCAGCGCCGCCCGCGCGCTGCCGCCGGCCGCGCCGCTGAGCGTCACGCTGGAGTCGGCCGGGTACGCCGCCAGGTCGGCCGAGTAGGTGGCCGCGTCGTAGGGCAGGCCGGAAAGGTGCTGGCTGCCGGCGAACTGCGCCCACAGCGGGTACGCCAGCAGCAGTACCGCCACCGCGCCGGCCACCGCTGTACCCGCGAGCAGCCGGCGTACCGGCAGCCGGGGGCTGACCCGGGCCAGCGCGTAGCCGGCCAGGAACAGCACTCCGGTGCTCGCCGCGAGCAGCAGGACCTCCTCGGCGATCAGTGCCTGCCAGGCGGCCAGTACACCGAGGAGTACCCCGTAGCGCAGCCGGCCGGTACGGCACAGCTGGATGGTGGCGTGTACCAGCCACGGCACCAGGAACTGCGCCACGATGTGCAGGTGCCCCACCGACTCGGCGACCATGCCCGGGCCGAAGCCGGCGAGTACCCCACCGAGCCAGGCGGGCAGGCGACCACGTACCAGGTGCCGGCGCAGCACCAGGTACCAGCCGGCGGCGGTACCCGACAGGGCCAGCAGGTACAGCAGAGTGAAGCTGGCCGTCGGCCCGAACAGCCAGGTCAGCGGTGCGGCCGGGATTCCGAGCCCGAGCAACGAGGCGTTGGCGATGATGTTCCCGCCGTGCGGCACGTTGAGCCGGTCGGTGTAGACGGGGTTGCGCAGGTGCCGTACCGACCAGGCGGCGTGTGCCAGCAGCCACTCCGACAGGCTCTGGTCCTCGCCTTCGCCGAGCGCCCGCGGCTGCCCCGGCCGCCACAGCGGCCAGCCGACGTAGAGGGCGAGCGCCAGGTAACTGAGCAGGACCGCGCCGTCCGGCCCGCGGGACCGCCAGCGTGGTCTGGGCGGCGACTCCGCGGGCCGCTCGGTGGGCGGTGCGGCGAACGGCTGCCGGACGATCACCGGCTCGGTGACGATCACTGTGGGCTGCGCGGGTCCCATCGGCGAGCCACCCGCTCCCTGTCCGGGCGGCGCGTGGATCGCACGCCGCCACCGCTCGGCGACCGGCCCGTCAACGCGCCCGGGCCGGCCGCTCCTCCTCGGGAACAACGAACTGGTACCCCCGCCGGTGATGTTCGCCGGCAGTGGTCATCCTGTGCGAGGCGTCAACGCAGGTCGCGCACGTCCCACACCCACACGCCGCCCACCCACGCCGGCGGCCGGCCGACCAGCGCGAGCAGCGTCTTCCACAGCGCCTCCTCCTGGTGACCCGGGCTCAGCACCAGTACCGCCGCGTGCCAGTACGCCAGGTCGACCCGGAACTGGGCCAGCTCGGGCCGGCCGATCGGCGGTACGTCGCCGGTCTGCGCTGCGTCCTGCCACAGCTGCTCGCTCGGTCGGGGGCTCGGGGCGAACACCGCCCGCCGGTCGTCCGGGTCTTTCGGGTCGTCCGACGGGCCGAGGAAGTACCCGCCGGCCAGCCGCAGTTCGTCGCCGGTCAGTGCCGACCAGCGCATCGGCTGGACGTTGTAGGGCTGCGGCAGCGGTACCGTCACCAGGCTCATTCCGGCCGGAACGTACTCGCGCCACTCGCCCGAGCTGATGAAGCCGGGTACCGGGGTGCCACCCACCGCCGGGATCGGTGTCGGCGCCACGGTGATCAGCGCAGCGGCCAGCAGTACCCCGACGAGCGCCCGGACCGGTACCCCGACCGGCCCGGTACCCGCCCGGGCCAACGCCGGGAAGAGCTGGGCACACCCCAGGGCCAGCAGGATGCCCAGGATCGGGGTGATCGCGAGTGCCAGCCGGGTCGGTACCACCGAGTCCAGCAACGGCATCGACCGGATCAGGTCATACGGGCCGGGCAGGCCGGTGAGCCGGCCGCGTACCCGGATGTGGATGCCCAGCGAGAAGAAGGCGAGTACGGCCGCGGCCACGGCGAGTGCCCGGACCGCCGGCCGGCGCCACAGGTACCAGAAGAAGAAGCCGGCCACCAGCAGCAGCGGGATGCCGAAGAAGGTGTTCTCCTCGGCGGCGTTCTGCGCCACGTGACCGGAGGTGGCCGGGTTGCCGCCGATCGACTCGCTGGCGAACGAGCCGAACGAGGCCAGGTCGGCGCCGAAGTCGTGGATGCGCGGCATCAGCCCGTGGTAGTGCTGGGGGCCGAAGAACTGTACGAACAGCGGGTACGCCAGCAGCGGTACGGTCACCGCCGCGGTGACCGCGAGCCCGCCGACCAGCCGACGTACCGAGCGCCGCCAGCCGGTGGGGCGCTGGGCCAGCCAAGCCGCCCCGAAGATCGCGAAGGTCAGCGCGGTGATGAACAGCAGCTCCTCGTTGATGAAGAACTGCCACACCACGAGCGCGGCCAGGATCAGGCCGGTACGCACCGGCCGGGCACCCCTGGCCAGCGCGAGCACGTGCCAGATCAGCCACGGGATGAGGAACTGGGCGACGATGTTGGGGTGCCCGTTGGCGTGCGCGACCAGTGCCGGTCCGAAGCCGCAGAGCGCCGCGCCCAGGTAGGCCGGTCCGCGGGCCAGCCGCATCTTGCGGGTCAGCATCAGGTACCAACTGCAGCCGGTGGCCGCCATCCCCACGATCAGCAGTACCAGGAACGACACCCGTACCCCGAAGAGCAGCGTGATCGGCGCCATCGGCAGGGACAGCCCGAGGATGGACGTGTTGGCCATCATGTTCACCCCGTTCGGGGCGCCCAACTGGTTGGAGACGAAGGGATTCGCGCCGTGCGTCAGTACCCGCGCGCCGTTGGCCAGTACCCACTCGAAGAACGCCTGGTCGTTGACGTTGGCGGCGAGTACCCGGTGCGCCGGGTCGATCGCCAGGTGGCCGAGTACCCACACGCCGGCCAGCAGGAAGCTGCCCAGTGCCAGCCCGTCGCGTACCCGCGGCCGCCGCCAGGCCCGGCGCAGCCAGTCGCGCAGCCGGGTACGCCGGGCGGCCCGGTGCGCACCGAGCTGGGTCGGCAGGTCCAGGACCGCGGTCGGCGCCTCGTCGGGCAGGATTGCCACAGCTGGACTCCTCGTCGATGGCCCGGCAGGGTCGATGGCCGGCAGGCAGCCACGAACCGCGGCGCACGGGTGCGTCTCGGTCGGATCAACGAGGGCTCAGCGGAGCCGGTGACGGTACGGCCCGTCGGTTGGCTCAGCTGGTACGGCGGAGCAGGGCCAGGAACATCGCGTCGGTACCGTGCCGGTGCGGCCACAGCTGCACGGCCGGTCCACTCCCCAGTCGCGGTACCCCCGGCAGGTACGCCCGGGCGTCCACCATCTCCACGTCGAAGCTGGCCCGGCGTACCGACTCGGTGACCGTCACGTGCGTCTCGACCACATGCGGCGAGCAGGTCACGTAGGCCACCAGCCCGCCGGGGCGGACCGCGCGCAGCGCCGCGCCCAGCAACTCCCGCTGCAGCCGGGTCAGCGGCGGCAGGTCGCTGGGCTGGCGCCGCCAACGGGCCTCCGGTCGGCGGCGCAGCGAACCCAGGCCCGAGCAGGGCGCGTCCACGAGTACCCGGTCGAAGCTCTGCTCGGGCAGCGCGCCGCCCACGTCGCGGCCATCCTCCACCAGTACCGTGACCGGCAGCCCGCGGGTGGCATGGCGGACCAGCTCGGCGCGGTGCGGAGCGATCTCCACCGCGGTCAGCTGCGCTCCCCGCTCGGCGGCCAGCGCGCCGAGCAGCGCCGCCTTGCCGCCAGGGCCGGCACACAGGTCCAGCCACCGGCTGTCGGAGCCGTCGACCGGGGCGCCGGCCAGCGCCAGCGCGACCAGCTGCGAACCCTCGTCCTGCACGTGTGCCCGGCCGTCCCGGATGGCCGCCAGATCGCCCGGGGCGCCACCGGAGAGGTACACCGCGTAGGGCGAGAACGCGCCGGGAGCGCCGCCCACCTCGTCGGCCAGCTCGATCGCGTCGGCCCGACCCGGGCGGGCGCACAGGTGCACGGGTGGCCGCTCGTTGTCCTCTTTGAGCAGCTCGGCGGTCTCGGTGAGGTCGCCGCCCAGGGCATCGGCGAAGGCCCGGACGATCCACTGGGGATGGTGCTGGACGATCGCCAGATTGCCCACCGGGTCGGTCTCGTACGCCGGGGCGAGCTGGGTCAGCCACTCCTCCAGCGGCTTGTCGCCGATGGTGCGCAGCACCGCGTTGGCGAAGCCGGTGGCGCCCGGGCCCTGCACCATGCGTACCAGGTCAACCGTTGCCGAAACAGCCGCGTGCGCCGGTACCCGCGTGTAGAGCAGCTGGTAGGCGCCCAGCCGCAGGGCGTCGCGTACCGGCGGGTCGATCCGGCTCATCTCCCGCTCGGCGGCGGCGGAGACGATGGCGTCCAGCGTGCCGGTCGCCCGGAGCGTCCCGTAGGTCAGCTCGGTGGCGAACGCCGCGTCCCGCCCGTGCAGGCCGTACTCGCGCAGGATCTTGGGCAGCGTCAGGTTGGCGTACGCGTCGTCGCGGTGTACCGCCGCCAGCGCCTCGTACGCCGCCTGCCGGGCCGGGTCCACCAGCGGGCGGGTACCGGCAGTCGGGCGGGTACCGTTGCGCCGCTCGTCGCGCTGTTCCCGGCGCGGGTTGTCGCGCCCGCCGAAGCGCGGTGCACTCCCCTGCGGTCGGCCGCCTGGATGGCTCACCCGAACACCTCACCCGGTTCCGGGCGGGTACCCCGCGCCCACGCGTCTGCCGGCATCGGCTTCTTGCCGGCCGCCCGTACCTCACCCAACCGCACCGGCACGGTGCCGGTGCCGACCAGTACCCTGTTGCGCTCCACCCGGATCTCGCCCACCGGCAGCGAACCGGACTGCTCGCGCAGCACCGGGCCGAGTTTCACCCGCTCACCGCGCAGCGTCGTCCACGCGCCGGGCGCCGGGGTGGCCGCCCGGATCCGCCGGTCGACCGCGAAAGCCGGTTCGCCCCAACGGATCTGGGCATCCTCGACGGTCAGCTTCGGGGCCAGCGAGACGCCGTCGGTCGGCTGCGGCAGCGCACGCAGCGCGCCGGCCTCGATGCCGTCGAGGACCTCCACCAGCAGCCGCGCACCGGCTGTCGCCAGCCGGGCCAGCAGGTCGCCGGAGGTGTCCTTCGGCTCGATCGTCTCGGTGAGCGTGCCGTAGACCGGGCCGGTGTCCAGGCCCTGCTCCAGCTGGAAGACGCTCGCGCCGGTCACCTCGTCACCGTGCAGGACAGCGTGCTGGACGGGTGCCGCGCCACGCCACGCGGGCAGCAGCGAGAAGTGCAGGTTCACCCAGCCGTGTGCCGGGATGGCCAGCGCCGCCGGGGGTACCAGCGCGCCGTAGGCGACCACCGGTACGCAGTCCACGGCGAGCGCCCGCAGCCGGTCGAGGAACTCCGGTTCGCGCGGCTTCGCCGGGGTGAGTACCTCGATACCCCGCGCGTCGGCCCAGCCGCCGACGGGTGAGCGGACCAGGTGCCGGCCCCGCCCGGCGGGCGCGTCCGGCCGGGTCAGCACGGCGACCAGCTCATGCCGCGACGCGGCGATGGCATCGAGGGCGGGCAGGGCAACCTCGGGGGTACCGGCGAAAACCAACCGCATCGCGTCAGCCCCCGTGCGGGCTGACCTTGACGGTGAGCCCTTCCCGGTACCAGTCCGCCGCCCGGACCTCCTTCATCGCCTGCTTGCGCCGGGCGGAGTCGAGCCGCTCCAGGAACAGCACGCCGTCCAGGTGGTCCGTCTCGTGCTGCAGGCAGCGCGCCATCATGCCGGTACCCACGATCTGCAGCGGATCACCCGACTCGGTGTACCCCTTCGCGATCACGTTCTGCCGGCGCACCGTGTCGATGTACACGCCCGGGATGGACAGGCAGCCCTCCTGGCCGTCCTGCTCCTCCTCGTCGGGGAACTCCAGCACCGGGTTGACCAGGTGCCCCTGGATGTCGTCGACGTCGAAGACGAAGACCCGCAGCCCGACCCCGACCTGCGGCGCGGCCAGGCCGGCGCCCTGCGC
Organism: uncultured Actinomycetota bacterium; assembly: GCA_963850915.1. Taxonomy (GTDB): domain Bacteria; phylum Actinomycetota; class Actinomycetes; order Mycobacteriales; family Micromonosporaceae; genus CAVTWH01. The sequence continues at coordinate 1,032,739 of CAWKND010000005.1, read as the reverse complement.
CTCCAGCAGCGTGTCGGTCAGGTCCTTGACCAGCTTGCGCAGCTCCTTGTCGAAGTTGACCACCGGATCGGCGGGGCTACGCAGGATCGGGTCGCCGAGCAGGCGGATGGGCGTCACGGTCACCCGACCATCCTACGGATCACCCGGCCGTACCCCCGCCTTGGCTCGGGGAGCGGCACCCCGGCCGTACCTTTGCTCGGGGAGCGCCACCCGGCTGCGCCTTTGTTCGGGGAGCGCCACCCGGCCGCGCCCTGGCTCGGGGAGCGTCACCGTGGCCGCGACCCGGCTGGTCAGCTTCAGTGGGCGTGGATCGGCAGGGTGCGGTAACCGCGCAGGGTCAGCCGGTCGCGCCGGGTCGGCTCGCCGGCCGGCTCCAACCGGGCGAAGCGGGCCAGCAGCCGGGGGAAGGCGACCTGTGCCTCCAGCCGGGCCAGCGCTGCCCCGACGCAGAAGTGTGCCCCGGCGCCGAACGAGATCGGCTGGTTGGCCGGGCGGTCCGGGTCGAACATGTCAGGTACGGAGAAGCGGCGCGGGTCCCGGTTCGCCGCGCCGAGCAGTACCAGCGTGGCCGCGCCGGCCGGGATCACGACGCCCTCGACCGCCGTGTCCCGGGTCGCGGTCCGGGAGGTGAGCTGCACGGGCGAGTCGAAGCGCAGCATCTCCTCGACGTACGCCGCTGCCCGCGCCGGCTGCGCCCGTAGGTCGGCGAGCGCGGCGGGGTGGCGCAGCAGCGCGTGCAGCCCGTTGCCGAGCAGGTTGGTGGTCGTCTCGAAGCCGGCGACCAGCAGGATCGCCAGGTTGCCGAGGAGTTCGCGGGCGGCGAGCTGCCCCGGGTCGGCGGCGTGCGCGGCCACCAGCGCGCTGGTCAGGTCGTCCCCCGGGGTACGCCGGCGCAGCGCGACCAGCTCCAGGAAGTAGTCGGCGAGTTCGTCTGCTGCCCGATCGGCTGGGCCGAGATCCTCGGCGGCCACGAACTCCAGCGCCTCGGTGAGCGCCGCGGCACGGGGGCGGAACCAGGCCCGGTCGGACTCCGGTACCCCCAGCAGTTCGCAGATCATCCCGATCGGCAGTGGGAAGGCAAACTCCGCCACGAAGTCGACGGCTCCCCCGGTGTCCAGCCGCTCACCGCAGCCGTCGGCGATGCGCTCCACCGCACCGCGCAGGGCGGCCACCCGACGCGCGGTGAACGCGCCGCTGACCAGCCGGCGCATCCGCTCGTGGTCGGGCGGGTTGGTGGCCAGGATGGAGGCGGCGATCAACCGCATCGCCGAGTGCTCCCGCCAGGCCGGCCAGCTGCGATCCAGCCGGGCGGCGTCCTCCACCAGGAAGCCCGGGTCGCGCAGTACCGCGTCGGCCTCGGCGTACCCGGTGATCACGTACCAGTTCGGGGCGGCCTCGTACACCGGCCCGACGCCGCGCAGGATCTCGTAGAGCGGGTACGGATCGACCCGTCCCGGTCCGCCGACGAGCAGCCCAACCGCCTCCTCGGGGGTGGGCGTCACAGCAGCTCCCGGGGGTCGAGTTGGATGCGTACCGGGTCGGGGCGCTTGCGCGCGCTGCGTACTCCGGCGGCGGCCCGCAGCGCGTCGGCCAGGGCCGGGCCGGTGCGCCGGACGGTACGCAGCAGCAGCCGCTCCTGCCCGTCGGCCAGCGGTACCGGCCCCAACTGCTCCACGTTGTCCGGCAGTCGGGCGGCGGCCAGCAGTTCGGCGATCGCCTCCGCCGTCCCGGTCAGCGAAGCCATCCGGACCACGGGCGGGAAGCCCAGTTCGCGCCGCCCGGCCAGTTCCCGGGCGGCCAGCCAGCCCGGGTCGAACCGGCGCAGCGCCTGCACCGGGGCGATCCCGCCGTCGGCCACCACGACCACGGTGCCGCCCTGACTCGCCGGCCGGGCCAGCGCGGCGGCCGCCAGCCAGCGGCGCAGCGCCTCCTCCTCGGCGCGCAGGTCGGCCCGGGTGAGCAGGGCCCAGGTGTCCAGCAGCAGTACCGCGCCGTATCCGGGGCTCGGCGACCGGCTCGGCACCGGGGGTACACACCACCACGGCCGCGGTCGCCGGTACCGACGCGAGTACGCCGTCGCGGCCGGAGGTGCGTACCGGTACGCCCGGGAAGGCCCGGCCCAGTTCCTCGGCGGTACGCCCGGCACCGATCACCGCCGCCCGCAGCCGGCGCGAGCCACAGTGCGGGCAGGTGTAGCCGGCGGCGGTGCGGGCACACCAGCGACAGGTCGGCTGGCTGGCAGTGGAGTTCCCGCCGGCAAGCGAGAGCGGACCCTGGCAGTGCGGGCAGCGGGCCGGGGTGTGACAGTCGGCGCACGCGACCGCCGGCAGGTAGCCCCGGCGCGGTACCTGGACCAGCACCGGGGCGTCGGCGGCCAGCGCGTCCCGGGCAGCCCGCCAGGCGAGTGACGGCAGCCGCGCGGCGGCATGGTCGCGGAGATCGTCGCTGGCGGCGTGTACCGCCGGGGCACTGGCGCGCACCGTGTCCCGGGGCGCCGACAGCTCCTTGGCCCAGCCGGACTCGACCAGCGACTGCGCCTCGACACTGCGGGCGTACCCGCCGAGAAGTACCCCCGCGTCGGTCTGCTGCGCCCGGGTGAGGAGTACCTCGCGGGCGTGCGGGTACGGGGCGCGCGGCTCGGCGTGCAGGTCGTCACCGTCGTCCCAGATCGCCACCAGCCCCAGGTCGGGGACTGGCGCGAAGGCGGCCGCCCGGGTACCCGCGACCACGGACACCTCCCCGCGCGCGGCCACCAGGAACCGCCGGTACCGTTCGGCCGGCCCGAGCGCCGCCGACAGCGCCACGTGCCGGCCGGCGCCCAGCACCGTGGTCAGCGCGGCATCCAGCCGATCCAGGTCACGGGCGTCGGCGACGACGAGTACAGCGCCCCGGCCGGTGCGTACCGACGCCGCGGCCGCCTCGGCGAACCTGACCGGCCAGTCCTCGCCGGGCAGCGCCGTCCACACCGCGCGCGGAGCCGCCATCCGACCCAGCGCGGTGAGGAACCCCGCTCCCGCGCCGTACCGGGCCCACCCACCCGGCCCCGGCTCAGCCGCCTCGACCGGTGCGGCGGGCGCGGTGACCGGCGTACCCGACTCGCTGCGGGCGTGCCGGGGCGGGACGGCCAGCCGCAGTACATCGGCGAGCGTGCCGGCGTACCGGTCGGCAACCGCGCGCGCCACCTGGGCCACCTGCGGATCGAGTACCCGCTCGGCGGAGACCACCCGCTCCAGGTAGGCCAGCCGGCCCGGGTGCTCTGCGGTGTCGGCGCGCTCGAGCAGGTAGCCGTCCACGAGTTGACCGGCGAACCGGACCCGCACCCGTACCCCCGGCTGTGCCTTGTCGTCGAGGTCGGCGGGTACCAGATATTCGAAGGGCCGGTCCAGGTGCGGCAGCCCGACATCGACGCAGACCCGGGCAACCGGCGCGTCCGGCGCCGGTGAGCGCTCGGAAGCGCTGGTGGGCTTGGCGCGGGCGGGCATGGCAACGGTCTACCAGACCGGAGCGACACCGCCCGCCCGGACCCGCCCCAGCGAGCCGCGAAGCGCGACCCGCGACCAGAAAAGCGCGACCAGAAAAGAACGGGGAACGACGCTGGCCCGCCCCGGGCGAACCGGGACGGGCCAGCGCGAGTGCGGCGGATCAGGCGCCCGCGGCCGACTTCAGGTCGGCGGTGCGGTCGGTGCGCTCCCAGGTGAAGTCCGGCAGCTCGCGGCCGAAGTGGCCGTAGGCGGCGGTCTGCTGGTAGATCGGGCGGAGCAGCTCCAGGTCCCGGATGATCGCGGCCGGCCGCAGGTCGAAGACCTCGTTGATGGCCTTCTCGATGCGCTCGACCGGGACGGTCTCGGTGCCGAAGGTCTCCACGAACAGGCTGACCGGGTGGGCCTTGCCGATGGCGTACGCCACCTGCGCCTCGCAGCGCTCGGCCAGCCCGGCGGCTACCACGTTCTTGGCCACCCAGCGCATCGCGTAGGCCGCCGACCGGTCCACCTTCGACGGGTCCTTACCGGAGAAGGCACCGCCACCGTGCCGGGCGTACCCGCCGTAGGTGTCCACGATGATCTTCCGGCCGGTCAGCCCGGCGTCGCCCATCGGGCCACCGATCTCGAACCGGCCGGTCGGGTTGACGAGCAGCCGGTAGCCCTCGGTGTCCAGGCCCAGGCCCTCCAGCTCAGGAGTGATCACGTGCTCCCGGACGTCCGGCGAGAGCAGCGACTCCAGCGAGATGTCCGGGGCGTGCTGCGAGGAGACGACCACGGTGTTGAGCCGGATCGGGCGCAGCCCGTCGTACTCGACGGTGACCTGGGTCTTGCCGTCCGGGCGCAGGTAGGGGATGGTGCCGTCCTTGCGGACCACGGACAGCCGGCGGGCCAGCCGGTGAGCGAGGGCGATCGGCAGCGGCATCAGCTCGGGCGTCTCCGAGCAGGCGAAGCCGAACATCATCCCCTGGTCGCCGGCGCCCTGCGCGTCCAGCAGCGCGTCCGACTCACCGGTACGCAGCTCGATGGCGCTGTCCACGCCCTGGGCGATGTCCGGCGACTGCGAGCCGATGGCGATGTTCACGCCACAGGACGCGCCGTCGAAGCCCTTCTTCGAGGAGTCGTACCCGATGCGCAGGATGGTCTCCCGCACGATGGTCGGGATATCGGCCCAGGCCTGGGTGGTGACTTCACCCGCGACATGTACCTGGCCAGTGGTGATCAGCGTCTCCACCGCCACCCGGCTGCGCGGGTCGGCCGCGAGCAGAGCGTCGAGGACGCCGTCACTGATCTGGTCAGCAATCTTGTCCGGGTGTCCCTCGGTCACCGACTCCGACGTGAACAGACGACGTGCCACTTGCCCTCCAGCATCCGTTAGGTGGAACGCGACGAGTTTACGCGCTCGCGCTATAGAACTAAGCCAGGTCAGCTGGTGTGTCCGCGAGCTGAGACGCGGATATTAGCGCGACTTGGTGGCCCAGCGCACAACCACGAGATCCCACACCGCATCGGCGAGTGCCTCTTTGGGCTGCTCAGCCAGGTCGGTAACGGACCCGTCGGCGCCGATAACGGTGGCAGCGTTGACATCCGTACCGAAGCCGCGCTCGGCACCGACCTCGTTGACCACGATGAGGTCGGCGCGTTTGCGGGCGAGTTTGGCGCGGCCGTGGACGAGCGCGTCGTGGGTCTCCGCGGCGAACGCGACGAGGATCTGACCGGGGCGCTTGCGGGCGCCGAGCTCCGCCGCGATGTCCGGGGTGGTCACCAGCTCGAGGGTCGGCGCCGAGCCGTCGTCGGTTTTCTTGATCTTGTTCGACTGGTACGTGGCGGGGCGGAAGTCGGCCGGTGCGGCGGCCATCACCACCGCGTCAGCATCGGCGGCCGTGGCGACCGTGGCGGTACGCAGCTCCTCGGTGGTACCGACGCGCAGCACCGTGACGCCGGCCGGATCGGGCAGCCCGACATTCGCGGCCACCAGGGTGACCCGGGCACCGCGCGCCACGGCGGTACGCGCGAAGGCGTACCCCTGCTTGCCCGAGGACCTGTTGCCGAGGAAGCGCACCGGGTCCAGTGGCTCCCGGGTACCCCCGGCGGTCACCACCACGTGCCGCCCGGTCAGGTCGGCCGGCGCGCCACCCCGGCGCAGCAGTTGGGTGGCGGCGGCGAAGATCTCGGCGGGCTCGGGCAGCCGGCCCTTGCCGGTATCCGCGCCGGTCAACCGCCCGCTCGCGGGGTCGAGCACCAGCGTGCCGCGCTCGCGCAGGGTGGCGACGTTGGCAACGGTGGCCGGGTGCTCCCACATCTCGGTGTGCATCGCCGGCGCGAAGAGCACCGGGCAGCGCGCGGTGAGCAGGATGTTGGTGAGCAGGTCGTCGGCGAGCCCGTGCGCCGCCCGGGCCAGTACGTCCGCGGTCGCCGGGGCCACCACCACGAGCTGCGCCTGGCGACCCAGCTGCACGTGCGGTACCTGCTCGGCGCCAGTCCAGACGTCCTCGCTGACCGGGTGCCCGGAGAGCGCCTCCCAGGTGGGGCGGCCGACGAAGCGCAGTGCGGCGGCGGTGGGTACCACCCGCACGTCATGCCCCGACTCGGTGAACAGGCGCAGCAGCTCGCAGGCCTTGTACGCGGCGATCCCGCCGGCCACTCCGAGAATTACCCGGGGTCGGTCCGACGGGATCGTGTGTTCGGCTGGCGGTGTGCTGCCAGCCGGGGAGGCTTTGTCCGGCAAGCCGGGCTCAGCCCTCGGTCGGCTCAGCCACCAGCAGGCCGGCGTTGATCTCGCGCATGGCGATCGACAGCGGCTTCTCCTGCGGGGTGGTTTCGACCAGCGGGCCGACGTACTCCAGGAGGCCCTCGCCGAGCTGGCTGTAGTAGGCGTTGACCTGGCGCGCACGCTTGGCCGCGAAGATGACCAGGGCGTACTTGGACGTGGTCTTGTCCAGCAGCTCGTCGATCGGCGGATTGGTGATGCCCTCGGGACTGGCGACCGTCACGGGTGCCCTCTCTGCGAATCTTGTGGTCGCCTGGCTCGCTCCGGGAGGCAGCTGGCTCAGGAAACCGGTAATGAACCCAACAATCGTACCAACTCGTCCGCGGCACGCTCGACCGAGTCGTTGATCACGGTCACGTCGAACTCCGGTTCGGCGGCCAGCTCCTCGTCGGCGTGGGCCAGCCGCAGCCGGATCGTCTCGGCGTCCTCGGTGCCCCGGCCGACCAGCCGGCGCTTGAGTTCGGCGACGCTCGGCGGCGCCAGGAACACCAGCTGCGCCGCGGGCATCGCGGCCCGTACCTGCCGCGCACCCTGTAGGTCGATCTTGAGGAGGGCGGGTCGCCCGGTGGCCAGCCGGCGCAGTACCTCGGCGCGCGGCGTGCCGTAGAGGTTGCCGGCGAACTCGGCCCATTCGAGCAGTTCGCCGGCGTCGACCAGGCGCTCGAACTCGGCCCGGTCGACGAAGTGGTAGTGCACGCCGTCGACCTCGTAGTCGCGCTTCGGCCTGGTAGTGGCCGAGACCGACAACCAGACCCACGGCGAGCGCGCCCGGATCAGCTCGATCACGCTGTCCTTGCCGACCCCCGAGGGGCCGGAGAGAACCGTGAGTCGAGCTGCCGGGCGCGCGTCGTCGTCATTGCTCACTGCTTGTTTCTACCCTGTCCAGCTCACTTGTTTGCAGCGAACTCCCCCAGGAGGGCCTTGCGCTGCTGCTCGCCGAGGCCACGCAGGCGACGGCTCTCAGCAATCTTCAGCTTCTCCATGATCTGGGTCGCCCGGATCTTGCCGATTCCGGGCAGCGCCTGCAGCACAGCCGACACCTTCAGCTTGCCGACAACCTCGTCGGACTCGGCACGGGCGAGCACGGCAGACAGGGTGGTCTTGCCCGCCTTGAGCTGTTCCTTCAGCTCAGCGCGGGCCTTGCGGATCTCCGCGGCCTTCTCCAGCGCAGCTGCGCGCTGTTCCGGGCTCAGTGTGGGGAGCGGCACCAGTTCTCCTCGGGGGTGTTGCGCGTCCTCGCAGGTCGCGGGGGACGCAGTTGCTCGTGATGTGCGTGTGATTCCCAGCGACAGCGAAAACTAGCGGTCCTTGGAGCTTTCGGCAACGTGGCGCGGCGGGTCGTCGCAAAATTCGATCATTCTGGCCCGGAAAGTACCGCCCGGTAACCGGCCAGGGCCCGGTCAGCAGCTTCCCGAAGTGCGGACACGTCCGGCCCCGCCGCGAGTACCTCACGGGACGTCGAGGGCAGCAGCGCGCCCAGGTCAGCACCGAAGATCTCGCGGAGCCCGGCGGCCGTCCCGCCCTGCGCGCCCATGCCCGGTACGAGCACCGGACCATTGACCGCGTGGAAGTCGTGGCCGGTACGCCCGACCGTCGCGCCGACCACGAGTCCGATGCTGCCAAGCGGGTGCGCACCCCCGTTGAGCTGGGCAACCTCGTCGATTACGGTCTGCGCGACGGTACGCCCGTCGGCGGTCGTGGCGTGCTGGAAGGTCGGCCCCTCGGGGTTGGAGGTGAGCGCCAGGACGAACACCCCGGCGTCGTTCTTGAGCGCCTTGTCGATCATCGGAACCAGCGTGCCGAAGCCCAGGTAGGGGCTCACCGTGATCGCGTCGGCGAAGAGCGGGCTGGCCGGATCGAGGTACGCGTCCGCGTACGCGGCGGCGGTCGACTGCATGTCGCCGCGCTTCACGTCCAGCAGCACGATCGTCCCGGATTCCCGCAGGTGTCGGATATTTGACTCAAGGATCGCGATACCGCGCGAACCGAACCGCTCGTAGAAGGCCGACTGCGGCTTGACCACGGCCACCCGTCCGGCCACCGCCTCCACCACCGTCTCGGTGAAGCGCTGCAGCCCGGCGACGTCGTCGGTCAGCCCCCAGGCGGACAGCAGCGCCGGATGCGCATCGATGCCGACGCACAGCTGGCCGTGGCGCGCCACCGCGGCCGCGAACCGGGTACCGAAGCTGGCCATGGCGACTCTCCTCATCCGGCCGCGGCAGCCGCGACCATGCCATTCGTGATCAATGTCATATCTGCGTCGGCACTGACGTAAGGCGGCATCGCGTACACCAGGTCACGGAACGGGCGCAGCCACACGCCCGTGGCGACCGCCGCCCGGGTGGCCGCGCCGAGATCCACCTCGTGGTCGAGCTGGATGACCCCGATCGCCCCGAGCACGCGGACGTCCCGTACCCCGGGCAGTTCGCGTGCCGCGGCGAGACCGGCGCGCAGCCCGGCTCCGATCCGCTCGACGTCCGCCCGCCAGCGGCCGTTGCGCCCGCCCAGCAGGGCCAGGGAGGCGTTGGCGGCCGCGCAGGCCAGCGGGTTACCCATGAAGGTCGGGCCGTGCGCCAGGACCGGCACGTCGCCCCGCGAGATGCCGTCGGCCACCTCGGCCGTACACAGCGCGGCGGCCAGCGACAGGTACCCGCCGGTCAGCGCCTTGCCGACACACATCACGTCCGGGCGGACACCGGCGTGCTCGGCGGCGAAGAGCGCACCGCTGCGCCCGAAGCCGGTGGCGATCTCGTCGAACACCAGCAGTACGCCGTGCCGGTCGCACAGTTCGCGCAGCAGCCGGGGGTAGCCGGGGCTGTGGAAGCGCATCCCGCCGGCGCCCTGCACGACCGGCTCCACGATCACGCAGGCCAGCTCGTCGCGGTGCTGCTCGATCGCGGCGTCCAGCAGCGCGGCGTACGCGTCGTCCACGGGCGCGTCGAAGCCGTCCGGGGGTGCGGGTACGAAGACCTGCTCGGGGAGCACGCCGCGCCACAGGGCGTGCATGCCGCCGTCCGGGTCACAGACGCTCATCGGGTGGAACGTGTCGCCGTGGTACCCGCCCCGCCAGGTCAGCGCCTTGCGCTTGGCCGGCCGGCCGCGCGAGCGCCAGTACTGCAGGCACATCTTCAGCGCCACCTCGACGCTGACCGAGCCCGAGTCGCAGAGGAACGCGTGCTCCAGGCCGGTCCACTCGACCAGGGTGGTGGCCAGCCGGATCGCCGGCTCGTGGGTGAGCCCGCCGAACATCACGTGACTCATCCGGCCGAGCTGGTCGGTGACCGCGGCGTCCAGCACGGGGTGGCGGTACCCGTGGATCGCCGCCCACCACGACGACATGCCGTCCACCAGCTCCCGCCCGTCGGCCAGCCGCAGCCGTACCCCCGCCGCCGACTCGACCAGGTAGGGCTCGCTCAGCCCGGGCATCGGCGCGTACGGGTGCCAGACGTGTGCCCGGTCCAACGCCAAGAGCCGCTCGACGTCGGCTTGTGCCGGGCGGGGCGGGGGTACCCACTCCGGGCGGTCCGGCTTGCTCCCTGCGTGGTCACCGCCGCTGCGCCCGGTCGGGTTGCGCTCGGCGGCGGTCGCTGTCATCGCGCGCTCCGGGCGACGGCGGCGGCCCGTACGAGAGCCGGGCCGCGGTAGATCAGGCCGGTGTAGAGCTGCACCAGGCTGGCGCCCGCGTCGAACATCCGCGCGGCGTCGTCCGGATCGAGGATGCCGCCCACACCGATCACCGGCAAGGGACTCCGTTGCGTCACGAAAGCCACCACTGACCTGGCCCGTTCCGTCAACGGTCGGCCGGAGAGCCCGCCCGCCTCATCCGCCCGGCCGGCGTCCGCCGGGGCCAGGCCGTCCCGGCCGGTGGTGGTGTTGGTGGCGATCAGCCCGGCCACGCCGGTGTGTGCGCACACCTCCAGTACCTCGCCGATCGCCTGCTCGGTGAGGTCCGGTGCGATCTTGACGAGTACGGGCGTGGCACCAGCCGCGCTCCGCAGCGCCCCGAGCAGCTCGGCCAGCTGCTCCCGGTCCTGCAGGCTGCGCAGTCCGGGGGTGTTCGGCGAGCTGACGTTCACGGCCAGGTAGTCGGCGTACGGCCGGAGCAGCGTCAGCGACTCCAGGTAGTCGCCGACCGAGTCGCCCAGCGGGGTGACCTTCGACTTGCCGAGGCTGATGCCGAGCGGGGTGGGCAGCGGGCCGAGCGCCGCCAACCGCTGGGCCAGCGCAGCAGCGCCTTTGTTGTTGAAGCCCATCCGGTTGATGATCGCTTCGCTGGCGGTGAGCCGGAACAGCCGTGGCCGGTCGTTGCCCGGCTGCGCGTGGGCGGTGACGGTACCCACCTCGGTGAAGCCGAAGCCGAGCGCCGGCCACACCGGCAGCGCCCGGCCGTCCTTGTCCAGCCCGGCGGCGAGCCCGACCGGGTTCGGGAAGCGCACCCCGAACACCTCGGTCGGCGCGTCCACCCCGTACCGGGCGTGCAGTGCCCGCAGCAGCGCCGGGCGCCGGGCGGCCCGGGACAGCCAGCGCAGCGTGGTCTCGTGCGCCACCTCGGCGTCGCCACCACCGAGCTGGAACAGCAGCCGGTCGGCCAGCCGCCGGTACCCCCGCCCCGGGCCGGCAGACGGCGGCTGCGGAGCCGGGGCGAGCCCCAGGCTCACCGCCCGTCCGCCGCGCGCAGGGCAGCGTGCAGCTCCTGCAGCGGGCGTACCGACATCTCGCCTCTGATCAGCGCCTCGATGCCCATCACAGCGGCCGAGGCACCGGGCACCGTGGTGATGCACGGGATGTCGGCAGTAACAGCGGCGGTACGGATCTCGTACCCGTCCTGCCGGGCACCCGAGCCCTGCGGGGTGTTGATGACCAGCGCCACCTCGCCCGAGTTGATCAGGCCGACCGCGTGCCGGGGCTCCTCGCCGGCCTCGTAGTGCTTGGCCACCACCTCGCACGGGATGCCGTGGCGGCGCAGTACCTCACCGGTACCGGCGGTGGCGATGATCTCGAAGCCCAGATCGGCCAGCCGCTTCACCGGGAAGATCATCCCGCGCTTGTCCCGGTTGGCCACGGTGACCAGGATCTTGCCGGTGACCGGGAGCGAGCCGTACGCGGCCGCCTGTGACTTGGCGAAAGCGTGTCCGAAGGTGGTGTCGATACCCATCACTTCGCCGGTGGATTTCATCTCCGGCCCGAGCAGGCTGTCCACGCCCTTGCCGGACGGTGTACGGAAGCGCTTGAACGGCAGTACCGCCTCCTTGACCGCGATCGGCGCGCCCTCCGGGGTGTTGCCGCCGTCCAGCCGTGGCCGCAGCAGCCCTTCCGCGCGCAGCTCGGCGATGGTCGCCCCGAGCATGATCCGGGCGGCCGCCTTGGCCAGCGGGATGGCCGTCGCCTTCGAAACGAACGGCACGGTACGCGACGCGCGCGGGTTGGCCTCCAGCACGTACAGCGTGTCGTCCTTCAGGGCGTACTGGACGTTGAGCAGCCCGCGTACCCCCACGCCACGGGCGATCACCTCGGTGTAGCGGCGGACCGCGTCCAGGTGGGTACCGCCGAGCGTGATCGGCGGCAGCGCGCAGGACGAGTCGCCGGAGTGGATACCGGCCTCCTCGATGTGCTCCATCACGCCGCCCAGGTAGACCTCGCCGGTGGCGTCACAGAGCGCGTCCACGTCGATCTCGATGGCGTCGTCGAGGAACCGGTCCACGAGTACCGGGTGCGACGGCGAGATCTCGGTGGCCCGGCCGATGTAGTCGCGCAGGGTGGCGTCGTCGTACACGATCTCCATGCCCCGGCCGCCGAGCACGAAGGACGGGCGTACCAGCACCGGGTACCCGATGGCGTCGGCGATCTTCTTGGCCTCGGGGAAGCTGGTGGCCGTGCCGTACGCCGGCGCGGTCAGCCCCTCCCGGTCCAGCAGCGCACCGAACGCGCCCCGGTCCTCGGCCAGGTGGATGGATTCCGGGCTGGTACCCACGATGGGTACCCCGGCGTCCTTCAACCGCTGTGCCAGCCCGAGCGGCGTCTGCCCACCCAGCTGCACGATCACGCCCACCACGCCCGGCCCACCGGCCGCCTGCCCCGACGAGTGCTCGGCGTGCCAGACCTCCAGCACGTCCTCGAAGGTGAGCGGCTCGAAGTAGAGCCGGTCCGCCGTGTCGTAGTCGGTGGAGACGGTCTCCGGGTTGCAGTTGACCATGACAGTCTCGTAATCGACACCGCGCAGCGCCTGCACGGCGTGTACGCAGGAGTAGTCGAACTCGATGCCCTGCCCGATGCGGTTGGGCCCGGAGCCGAGGATCAGTACCTTCGGCCGGGGCGACTGCGCGACCTCGGTCTCCTCGTCGTAGGACGAGTAGTGGTAGGGCGTCGAGGCGGCGAACTCGGCGGCGCAGGTGTCCACCGTCTTGTAAACCGGGCGCAGGCCGAGCCGGTGCCGCAGGATGCGTACCCCGTCCTCGCCGGCCAGCTCCGGGCGCAGCGCGGCCACCTGCCTGTCGGACAGGCCTGCCCGCTTGGCCCGGCGCAGTACCGCCTCGTCGAGTACCGGCGCCGCGAGGATCTGTGCCCGCAGGTCCACCAGCTGCGCGACCTGGTCGACGAACCACGGGTCCAGCCGGGACGCTTCACAAACCTGCCCGATGCTGGCGCCCAGCCGCAGCGCCCGCTCGACCGCGTACAGCCGGCCGTCGTGCGGGGTACGCAGCGCCGCCAGGGTGTTCTCCACGGTCGCGCCGGCCGGGTCGGGGACCGTCCAGAACCCGGCCGCCTTCGTCTCCATCGAGCGCATCGCCTTGTTCAGCGCCTCGGTGAAGTTGCGGCCCAGGCTCATCGCCTCGCCCACCGACTTCATCGTGGTGGTCAACTCCGGGTCGGCGCCGGGGAACTTCTCGAACGCGAACCGCGGGATCTTCACCACCACATAGTCCAGGCTCGGCTCGAAGGCCGCCGGTGTCTTCAGCGTGATGTCGTTGGCGATCTCATCCAGGGTGTACCCGATGGCCAGCTTCGCCGCGATCTTGGCGATCGGGAAGCCGGTCGCCTTCGACGCCAGCGCACTGGACCGGGAGACCCGCGGGTTCATCTCGATCACCACGAGGCGGCCGTCCTCGGGGTTCACCGCGAACTGGATGTTGCAGCCGCCGGTGTCCACCCCGACCTCGCGCAGTACGGCGATGCCGAGATCACGCAGGCTCTGGTACTCCACGTCGGTCAGGGTCATGGCCGGCGCAACGGTCACCGAGTCGCCGGTGTGTACGCCCATCGCGTCCACGTTCTCGATGGAGCACACGACCACCACGTTGTCGTGCTTGTCGCGCATGAGTTCGAGCTCGTACTCCTTCCAGCCGAGCACGCTCTCCTCGATGAGTACCTCGTGCACCGGGCTGGCCGCGAGCCCACCGCCGGCCAGCCGGTCCAGGTCCTCGTCGGTGTGTGCCATACCCGAGCCGAGCCCGCCCATGGTGAACGAGGGCCGGATCACGACGGGGAGCCCGAGGTCGATTACAGCGGCCCGTACCTCGTCCATCGAGTGGCAGACCCGGCTGCGCGGTACCAGTGAATCGGGCTCGGGCAGGCCCAGCCGGCGGCCGGCCAGCGCGACGATCTCCTTGAACAGCTGCCGGTCCTCGCCACGCCGGATGGCGTCGATGTCCGCGCCGATCAGCTCGACCCCGAACTTCTCCAGGATCCCCGCCTCATGCAGCGCGACCGCGGCGTTGAGCGCGGTCTGCCCGCCGAGCGTGGGCAGCAGCGCGTCCGGCCGCTCCCGGACGATGACCTGCTCCAGGAACTCGGAGGTGATCGGCTCGACGTAGGTGGCGTCGGCGAACTCGGGATCGGTCATGATCGTGGCCGGGTTGGAGTTGACCAGGCTGACCCGGATGCCCTCGGCGCGCAGTACGCGACAGGCCTGGGTACCCGAGTAGTCGAACTCGCACGCCTGGCCGATCACGATCGGCCCCGAGCCGATCACCATGACGTGCTTAATGTCGTCGCGCTTAGGCATTACCCACCAACTCCACGAAGCGGTCGAACAGGTAGTCAGCGTCGTGCGGGCCGGCCGCCGCCTCCGGGTGGTACTGCACGGTGAACGCGGGTGTGTCCAGGCAGCGCAGCCCCTCGACCACGTTGTCGTTCAGGCAGACGTGGCTCACCGTCACCGCGCCGAACTCGGTCTCCACCGTCTCGTCCAGCGGAGCGTCCACCGCGAAGCCATGGTTGTGCGAGGTGACCTCGACCTTGCCGGTGGCCCGGTCGAGTACCGGCTGGTTGATGCCGCGGTGGCCGTAGCCCAGCTTGTACGTGCCGAAGCCCAGCGCCCGGCCCAGCAGCTGGCTACCGAAGCAGATCCCGAACAGGGGTACCTTGCGGCGCAACACTTCCCGGGCCAGTGCGACAGGTACGTCGGCGGTGGCCGGGTCGCCCGGGCCGGGTGAGAAGAACACCGCGTCCGGGCTGACCGCGAGCACCTCCTCGATGCTGGAGTGCGCCGGCAGTACGTGCGTCGTCACGCCCCGGGCGGCCAACCGGCGGGCCACGTTGCGCTTGATCCCGAAGTCCAGCGCCGCCACGGTCAGCCGGTGCTCCCCCTCGGCCGGCACGGTGTACGCAGCGGGAGTGGTCACCTCGGCGGAGAGGTCGGCGCCCACCATCTGCGGCGCGGCCAGTACCCGCTGGCGCAGCGAGCCGGCGTCACTGTCCACACTGGACACGCCGACCCGCATGGCGCCCCGCTCGCGCAGGTGCCGGGTGAGCGCCCGGGTGTCGATACCACTGATGCCGACCACGCCCTCGGCCGCCAGCCGGTCCTCCAGGTCGCCGCTGGCGCGCCAGTTGGAGGTGAGCCGGGCCGGGTCGCGGACCACGTAGCCGGCGACCCAGATCCGGTTGGACTCGTCGTCCTCGCGGTTGACCCCGGTGTTGCCGATGTGCGGCGCGGTCTGCACGACGACCTGGCGGTGGTACGAGGGGTCAGTGAGCGTCTCCTGGTAGCCGGTCATCGCGGTGGAGAAGACCGCCTCACCGAAACTCTCCCCGACGCTGCCGTACGCCTCCCCCCGGAACGTACGCCCGTCCTCCAGTACCAGCAGTGCGTCCCGTCTCACCGGACCGCCTTTCCGTCGAGCACCGTGGCTTCGCCGCGCAGGAAGGTCGCCACGATGCGACCGGGCAGGGTGAGCCCCGCGTACGGGTTGTTACGACTGCGGCTGGCGGTCTCCGTGGCGTCGACCACCCGGGTCGCGGCCGGGTCCACCAGCGTCAGGTTGGCCGGGACACCCACGGCCGGGTCCCGACCGTGCTCGGCGAGCCCGGCGATCCGCGCCGGTACCCGGGACATCCGCTCAGCCACAGCGTCCCAGTCGGTGGCCCCGTCCACGGTGAAGACGCCCGTGGAGAGCACCACGGACAGGGCGGTCTCCAGGCCGAGCATGCCCGGCCGGGCGTACGCCCACTCGCACTCCTTGTCCTCCATGGTGTGCGGGGCGTGGTCGGTGGCGACCGCGTCGATGATCCCCTCGCGCAGCGCTGCCCGCAGTGCGCTGACATCGGCGTGCGTACGCAGCGGCGGGTTGACCTTGTAGACCGGGTCGTACGAGGTCGCCGACGCGTCGGTCAGCAGCAGGTGGTGCGGGGTGACCTCGGCGGTGATCCCGATCCCCCGGCGCTTGGCCCAGCGCAGGATCTCCACGCTGCCGGCCGTGGATACGTGGCAGATGTGCAGCCGGGCGCCGACGTGCCCGGCGAGCAGCGCGTCCCGGGCGATGATCGCCTCCTCGGCCACCGCCGGCCAGCCGGCCAGGCCGAGCTTGGCGGAGACCTCGCCCTCGTGCATCTGCGCGCCGACGGTGAGCCGGGGCTCCTCGGCGTGCTGGGCGATCACCCCGTCGAACGCCTTCACGTACTCCAGGGCGCGGCGCATCATGCCCGGGTCGCTGACGCAGTGCCCGTCGTCGGAGAAGATCCGCACCGTCGCCGCGCTGGTGGCCATCGCGCCGAGCTCGGCCATCTGCTCGCCGGCCAGCCCCACCGTCACCGCGCCGATCGGCTGCACGTCCACCAGGCCAGCCTCCCGGCCCAGCCGGTAGACCTGCTCGACCACGCCGGCGGTGTCGGCGACCGGCGAGGTGTTGGCCATCGCGCAGACCGCCGTGTACCCGCCCAGCGCCGCCGCCCGCGATCCGGAGGCGACTGTCTCGGCATCCTCCCGGCCCGGTTCGCGCAGGTGGGTGTGCAGGTCGACGAGGCCGGGCAGGGCGACGAGCCCGGTCGCGTCGATCACCTCCGCGCCGTCGGCGGCCAAACCGTCGCCGAGCGCGGCGACCAGGCCGTCGCGCAGCAGCAGGTCGGTCGGTGCGCCGCCGAGGATCGAGACACCCCTGATCAGGTACGCGCTCACTTGGCTCCTCCGAGCAGCAGGTTCACTTGGCTCCGCCAAGCAACAGATAGAGGACGGCCATCCGGACGGATACGCCGTTGGCGACCTGCTCGACGATGGTCGAGCGGACCGAGTCGGCGACCTCCGGGGTGATCTCCATCCCGCGGTTCATCGGGCCCGGGTGCATCACGATGGCGTGCTCGGGCAGCTTGGCCATCCGGGCACCATCCAGCCCGTACCGACGGGAGTACTCGCGCGCCGACGGGAAGAACGAGTCGTCCATCCGCTCCCGCTGTACCCGCAGCATCATCACCACGTCCGCGGTGGGCAGTACGGCGTCCAGGTCGTAGGAGGTCTTCACCGGCCAGGAGTCGACGCCAACGGGCAGCAGGGTGGGCGGGGCCACCAGGGTCACGTTCGCGCCCAGGGTGGCCAGCAGCAGCACGTTGGAGCGGGCCACCCGGCTGTGCAGTACGTCGCCGACGATGGCGACGGTGAGCCCGCCCAGCCGGCCGAGCCGGGCGCGCATCGTGTACGCGTCCAGCAGTGCCTGGGTCGGGTGCTCGTGGGTACCGTCACCGGCGTTCACCACGCTGCCGTCCACCCAGTTCGCCAAGCGTTGCGGCGCACCGGAGGCGGGGTGCCGGATGACCACCGCATCGGCCCCCATCGCCTGCAGGGTCAGCGCGGTGTCCTTCAGGCTCTCCCCCTTGGACACGCTGGAGCCCTTGGCGGAGAAGTTGAGCACGTCCGCCGACAGCCGCTTGGCGGCCGCCTCGAAGGAGATCCGGGTCCGGGTCGAGTCCTCGTAGAACAGGTTGACCACGGTGCGCCCGCGCAGCGTCGGCAGCTTCTTCACCTCGCGGTCGGCCATCGCGGCATCCATCTGCCTGGCGGTGTCCAGCACCAGGGTGGCGGTGTCGCAGTCCAGATCGCCGGCGGAGAGCAGGTGAGTGATCATGGCTTGGCCTCCAGCCGTACCTCGTCGGCCCCGTCGGTCTCGGTGAGCAGCACCCGTACCGACTCGGTCAGCGCCGTCGGGATGTTCTTGCCCACGTAGTCGGCGCGGATCGGCAGCTCGCGGTGGCCCCGGTCGACCAGCACGGCGAGCTGCACCCAGCGCGGCCGGCCCAGATCGCCGAGCGCATCCAGGGCGGCGCGTACCGTCCGGCCGGAGAAGAGCACGTCGTCGACGAGTACCACCCGCTTGCCGTCCAGCCCCTCGGGCGGCAGGTTGGTCGGGCCCAGCGCTCGGGTGGCGCGCAGCCGCAGGTCGTCGCGGTACAGGGTGATGTCGAGCGCGCCGGTCGGCACGCGTACCCCCTCGAACGCCCCGATCCGCTCGGCCAGCCGGCCGGCGAGCGGGACGCCCCGGGTGGGGATGCCCAAGAGAATGGTGTCCCGGGCGCCCTCGGTCTTCTCCAGGATCTGGTGGGCGATGCGATCCACCACCCGGCCGAGTTCGGCGCCGGTCAAAATGATCTTCCCCGGTATGGCCGTTGGATAGGCCACAGCGGACCTCCTTCCCCGCCTCACGGGACGGGTCGTTAAAGGACGTCAATGGCTGCTGGTTCACCCGAAAGTAACGGGTGATTTTCAGCCGCCGCCGAGCCTATCAGCAGCTCCGATCGCGAAACGGGTGGGTAACAACACTTGACCGCGTGTCGTCGGGCGATTACGGTCACGCTCCGTAGCGATCGCCGAGGCAACCCCTCGGGCCACTGACTGGGAGTCCCGCCATGCCCTCTGAGTACGCCAAGTCCCTCGGTGCCCGCCTGCGCTCCATCCGCCAGCAGCAGGGCCTGTCCCTGCAGGGCGTCGAGGAGAAGTCGGCCGGCCGGTGGAAGGCCGTCGTCGTCGGCTCGTACGAGCGTGGCGACCGCGCGGTGACCGTGTCGCGCCTGGCCGAGCTGGCGGACTTCTACCGGGTACCGGTGGGCGAGCTGCTCCCCGACGCCAACGGCATCCGCCAGGACAGCGCCGGCAAGATCGCCTTGGACCTGGAGAAGCTGTACGAGCACACCCCCGAGGACCTGGGCTTCGTCGCCAAGTACGCGCGCGCCATCCAGCAGCAGCGCGGCGACTACAACGGCCGGGTGCTCTCCATCCGGGCCGACGACCTGCGCTCCCTGGCCATCGTGTACGACCTCTCCCCCAGCGGCCTGGTCGAGCGGCTCACCGACGCCGGCGTACTCGTCGCCGACCCGCGCTCGCTGTTCGCGTAAGCGCCCGCCACACGCTGAAGGGCGACCCCGGTCGGGGTCGCCCTTCAGCGTGTGCGCAGCTGGTCAGCGCGAGGTGTACTCGGCGATCCGGCCCAGCACGCCGTTGAGGTAGCGCGGCGAATCGTCGGTGGAGAGCTGCCGAGCCAGCTCGACGGCCTCGGAGATGGCCACCGGGTCGTCGATCTCGTCGACGTAGAGCAGCTCGTAGACGGCGATCCGGGCGAGGTTGCGGTCGACCACCGGCATCCGGTCGATCGTCCAGCCCTCGGCGTAGCTGGCGATCAGCTCGTCGATCCGGTCGAGGTGGTCGGCGACCCCGTTGACCAGGCCGATCGCGTATTCCAGGTGCAGTGGCTTGGGGGGTTCGATGCGCTCGATGGAGGCGGCCAGCGTCGGCCGGATCGGCTCGTTGCGCAGGTCGGCCTCGTAGAGCACATCCAACGCCCGTTTGCGCGCCTTGCGGCGCGAGGGCATCGGGGTTTTCGGTCCTTCGGCCACCGGATCAGGCGCGACCGAGATAGCGGCCGTCGCGGGTGTCGACCTTGATCTTCTCGCCGGTCGTCACGAACAGCGGTACCTGGACGGTGGCCCCGGTCTCCACGGTGGCCGGCTTGTTGCCGCCGGTGGAGCGGTCGCCCTGCAGGCCGGGCTCGGTGTAGGTGATCTCCAGGATCACGTTGAGCGGCAGCTCGATGTAGAGCGGTACGGCCTCGTGGATGGCGACCGTCACCTCCGCCTCGGGCAGCAGGAACTTCGACTGGTCGCCGACCGTGGCCCCGGGCACGTGCAGCTGCTCGAAGTTCTCCAGGTCCATGAAGACGTAGTCGTCGCCGTCGGCGTACAGGTACTGCATGCTGCGCTTGTCGACGGTGGCGGTGTCGACCTTGGTACCCGCGTTGAACGTCTTGTCGACCACCTTGCCGGAGAGCACGTTCTTCAGTGTGGTGCGCACGAAGGCACCGCCCTTGCCCGGCTTGACGTGCTGGAACTCGACCACGGACCAGAGCCCTCCGTCGAGGTTGAGCACGAGTCCGTTCTTGAGGTCGTTGGTGGTGGCCATCGCTCGCCTTCATTCCGCTGGTGGACCTGGTAAGTCTACCGGCGCGGACGGCCAAGCGCGCCGGCCGGGTCCGGATGCCAATGTCAACCACCGGGTGACCAGTAGGTGAATCCTCGATTTCGGCTGCCCGCGCAGCGGCCCGGCGGCACCTATGCTCACCGCGATCAACCGTGCCACGTGTGTCTGGAGTGTCCACCGATGCCACCTACCCGCCGGCGCCTCCGCCAGCACCGGCCAACCACGGGGTTCGTGCTCGCCGCCCTGCTGGTCGCCGGTCTCGCCGGCGGCACGCTGGCCGGCTGCACGAAGGCCAGGAGCGACCCGGGGATCAGCGTGTCCCGTGGGGTGTGCGGGCAGGAGTGGCACCCGGCGCACGGCGGGCAGCAGAGCATCCGGCTGCACAACTCGGGTACCGAGACGATGGAGGTGTGGCTCATCGATCCGGCGACCGGCGGGGTGTACGCCGAGGTGGAGGCGATGGGGCCGGGAACCGTCCGGACCATGCGGGTGCAGCTGGGGCGGGGCAGCTACGCGCTGCGCTGTATCGCCGACGGATCGGACGCCATCACCGGCCCGACGGTACGCATCACCGACGGGCCGGAGCACGGTGCGAGCGCGGTACTGCCGGTCACCGAACAGGACCTGACCGGCGCGGTGCGGCAGTACCGCGACTACGTCGGTACCGGCCTGGCGACGCTGGCCACCGAGGTCGACGCGCTGCGTCGGGTGGTCGCTACCGGTGACCTGACCGGCTCGCGGGCCGCCTGGCTCACCGCGCACCTGACGTACGAGCGGCTCGGCGCCGCGTACGACTCGTTCGGCGACTTCGGGGACGCGATCGACGGGGTACCCGACGGGCTGCCGGCCGGGGTGGCCGATCCCGACTTCACCGGCTTCCGGCGCATCGAGTACGAGCTGTGGCACGGCGACCCGCTCGGCACCGTTGCTGGCACCGTTGACCAGCTGGCCAGCGATGTCGCGGGGCTGCGGGCGGACTTCCCGACCGAGCAGACCGACCCGAACGACCTGCCGCTGCGCGCCCACGAGATCCTGGAGAACGCGCTGCAGTTCGAGCTGACCGGCGCCGCCGACCAGGGCAGCGGCAGCGGGCTGGCGACGGTGGACGCGAACCTCGACGGTACCCAGGCGGTACTGGACGCGCTGGCGCCCGTGATGAGTACCCGGTACACCGGGTGGTCGGGGGTGGCACCGGCACTTGCGGGTACCCGGTCGCTCGTCGAAGCCCAGCGGCACCCCGACGGCGGCTGGACGTCACCCGGCGCGCTCGACCCGGCGGCCCGGCGCGGCATCGACGGCTCGCTCGGCCAACTCCTGGAAATCCTGGCGCCCATCGCGGCCATCGGCGACGTACGGCGGACCTCATGAACGCGACCCCGGACCGGCGGGCCCTGCTGCGTGGCGCGCTGATCGCCGGAGCGGGCGGCGTCGCCGGAGCGGCGATCGGCGCGGTGGCGGCGGTCGAGGCGACCGGCCATCCGGCAGCCGCCGCGCCGAAGGACCCGACGGTACCGTTCCACGGCGCCCACCAGGCCGGCATCCTCACCCCGGCGCAGCCGCACGCCGTGCACTTCGAGCTTCGACGTACTCGCCGCGAACCGGGCCGAGCTGACCGACCTGCTGCGCACCCTCACCGACCGGGCCCGGTTCCTCACCGTCGGCGGTACCCCACCCGATCCCGGAATCGCCGCGCCACCAACCGATTCCGGGGTACTCGGCCCGGACGTACCGGCCGACCGGCTTACCGTCACCGTCGGCGTGGGCGCTTCGCTCTTCGACTCGCGGTACGGGCTGGCGGCCCGGCGCCCGGCCGGACTGGTACCGATGCCGACCTTCCCCAACGACCACCTCGACCCGGCACAGTGCCACGGCGACCTGAGCCTGCAGCTGTGCGCCGACAACCGGGACACGGTGCTGCACGCGCTGCGCGACCTCGACCCGGCACACCCGGGGCGGCATGCAGATCCGCTGGCGGATCGACGGCTTCACCTCCCCGCCCAGGCCGGCCGGTACGCCGCGCAACCTGATGGGGTTCAAGGACGGTACGGCCAACCTGGACACCACCGACGGCGCGCTGATGGACAGTCACGTGTGGGTACCGTCCGGCGGCGACGTCCCGGCCTGGGCGGCTGGCGGCAGCTACCAGGTGATCCGGCGGATCCGGATGCTGGTCGAGTTCTGGGACCGGGTCTCCATCGGCGAGCAGGAGAACATGTTCGGCCGGCGGCGGGACACCGGGGCGCCGCTGGACGGCAACGACGAACTCGACGTGCCGAACTACGCGGCCGACCCGGTCGGTACGGCGATCCCGTTGACCAGCCACATCCGGCGGGCCAACCCGCGTACCCCGCAGACCGAGAGCAGCCGGATCCTGCGCCGGCCGTACAACTACGACCGGGGCGTCGACGAGGTCGGCGACCTCGACATGGGGCTGGTGTTCGTCTGCTACCAGCAGGACCTCAAGCGCCAGTTCGAGGCGGTCCAGAGGCGGCTGGCCGACGAGCCGCTGGTCGACTACATCCAGCCGGTCGGCGGCGGGTACTTCCTGGCGCTGCCCGGCGTGGTGGACGCCGGTGACCACTATGGACGCGCACTGTTGAGCTGACGCCCGGACGGTTGGCCGCGGGCGGCTTCACCAATTGTTCGGTTACCGGCCACCGGGCGGGAGTGGTCAACTCCGATGCCTCTGACGATAGTTCGCGTCCGGCAAGCTTTACCGTCAGAGGGAGGCAAGAGTGGGCATCCTGCCCAGCACCTGGAGCCGGCGCGGCCGGCGGGCCGGCCTGATCACCGTCGCCACCGGCGCAGCCCTGGCGCTGACCGCAGTCTCCGGTACCGCGTGGGCCGGCGACGGCGGCTGGTGGGGACACGGCGGCGACCGGCACCACAAGCCGCCAGTGATCACCGCGACGCCGATCAAGCACCTGGTCGTCATCTTCGACGAGAACATCTCGTTCGACCACTACTTCGGCACCTACCCGAACGCCGCCAACACCGACGGCACCAAGTTCCAGGCGGCCAAGCACACGCCGAAGGTCAACGGACTGACCCCGGCGCTGCTGACCGCCAACCCCAACCAGTACAACCCGACCCGGCTGACCCCGGGCGAGGCGCTGACCTGCGACCAGGACCACGGGTACCTGCACGAGCAGGAGGCCTACGACGGCGGGCTGGCCGACAAGTTCGTCCAGTTCACCAACAACGACAAGTGCACCGGCGCGCCGATCATCTTCGGCCAGCCCGGCCTGGTGATGGACTACTACGACGGCAACACGGTCACCGCGCTGTGGAACTACGCCCAGCACTACGCGATGAGCGACAACTCGTTCAGCACAGGCTTCGGCCCGTCCTCGCCCGGTGCGCTCAACCTGATCTCGGGGCAGACGCACGGGGTCTACGCGGTCGACCCGACCACCGGCGCCAAGGTGACCGACGCGTACACGGTACCGTCGCCGGACGCCAACGGGATCGGCACGCGTCATCAACGACCCGGACCCGGCCTTCGACGACTGCTCGGACACCAACCACACCTCGGCCAACGCGCTCGCCGTGATGACCGGCAAGAACGTCGGTGACCTGCTGAACGACCGGGGCGTCACGTGGGGCTGGTTCCAGGGCGGCTTCCAGCCGACCGGCACGGCCAACGGGTACGCGGTCTGCGGCGCGACGCACACCAACATCGGTGGCAACGCGGTGGTCGACTACAGCCCGCACCACAGCCCGTTCCAGTACTACAAGTCGACCAGCAACCCCAAGCACCTGCCGCCCTCGTCGGTTGCCAAGATCGGCCACACCGACCAGGCCAACCACAACTACGACCTGACCGACTTCGACGCGGCGGTCAACGCGGGCAACCTGCCGGCGGTCAGCTTCCTGAAGGCCGGCGAGTACCAGGACGGCCACGCCGGCTACTCCGACCCGCTGGACGAGCAGCACTTCCTCGTGAAGACCATCAACGAGCTGCAGAAGTCCAAGGACTGGGCGTCCACCGCGGTAGTCATCGCCTACGACGACTCGGACGGCTGGTACGACCACGTGTCGCCGCCGATTGTCAACGGCTCCACCGACCCGGCCAACGACCAGGCCGCCCTGTGCGGGGCCACTCCGGCCTCGGGCGGGTATGCGGACCGCTGCGGGTACGGGCCGCGCCAGCCGCTGCTGGTCATCACCCCGTACAGCAAGACCAACTACGTCGACCACAGCCTGACCGACCAGACCTCGATCCTGCGGTTCGTCGAGGACAACTGGGGTACCGGCCGGATCGGCGACCACTCGTTCGACGCCCGGGCCGGCTCGCTCACCGGCATGTTCGACTTCTGGGGCCACCCGAACACCCGGCCGGTCCTGCTCGACCCGACCGGCGCGGTGCTCGGCCACTAGCTCCACAAGGCACCACATGGGCCCGGCGGTCGATCGACCGCCGGGCCTTGTCGTCGCCCGCGCTAGCCTGGTCCGATGTCCGCTCCCCCGGTCGATCTCGTCCCGGTCGCAGAGACGGCCCAGTCGCTGACCCACAACCAGCTCAATCAGGCCACCGGCGGCATCTGGCGGGTCCGGCGAGGCGGGGGTACCGCCATCCTCAAGCTCGCCACACCCGGCCGCCCCGACGGAGCCGCGCACTGGCCGGCCGGTACCGATCCGGGGCACTGGAACTACTGGCAGCGCGAAGTGCTGGCGTACCGGACGGGCCTGCCCAGCACCGCGTACCCGGGCATCGGAGCTGCCGACCTACTGGAGGCGCGGGACCGCGCGGACGGGTCGGTGGCGCTGTGGCTGGCCGACGTCGCCGGTACGCCCGGTGCCGGCTGGAGTACCGGGCAGCTCGGCGACTTGGCGCACCGCCTCGGTACCGGCCAGGCCCGCTGGCTCGGCCGGCCGCCGGCGTACCCGTGGCTGTCCCGGGACTGGCTGCGCGGGTACTCCGGCTCCCGCCCGGTCAGCGCGACACCCGACTGGGCGCATCCGCTCGTCGCGGGCTGGCCCCGGCGGGTCACCGAGGGGCTGGATCGGCTGTGGCAGCGGCACACCGAGCTGTTCGCGCTCGCCGACGCGCTTCCCCAGACGCTGTGCCACCACGACGTCTGGCCGATGAACCTGCTCTGGACCGGACCCGGGCCGGTACTGCTGGACTGGGCATTCGTCGGGCCGGGGGCGATCGGCGAGGACGCGGCCAACCTGATCTTCGACTGCTTCGCGGACGGCCTGATCGACGTCGGCCGGCTGCCGGAGATCGAGTCCGCGGTGACCGAGGGCTACCTGGCCGGGCTGCTGGCCGGCGGCGCCGAGCTGGAGCCGGAGTTGGTACGCCGGGCGGTCGCGGTGACCGGCGCGGCCAAGTACTGCTGGTTCGCGCCGCGTGGCGTGGCCACGCTGCTCGCCGGTCCGCTACGCGGCAGCTACGACGCGGGCGGGTCGGCAGCCGAGGTGGCCGCCCGCTGGTTTCCGCTCTGCGAGCTGCTTGTCGACTGGACCGCCGCCGCCCTGGACGCGGCTGTCTAGAACGGCTGTCTAGAACGGCTGTCCAGAAAGGCAACGCCAGACGCACCGTCAGACGCCGATCAGCAGCGGGTCCTGGTCCTGATCCCGATCGGGAACCGGCTCGGGCTCAGCTTCGCCGCTGCGGCTACCCGTCGACCACGGCCGGGCGGCGAGGAACAGCGCCACCCCGATGCCGATGGTGATCACCGTCCAGGTCCAGAACGATTCGGCCTGGTACGGCAGGAACGAGGACGGGACGTAGTCGTAGAAGCGCCAGTCCACGGCCGCGCCGATCCGCTCCATCGCGAGGTTGTGCGCGCCGGCCCCCTGGAACCGGTCGTTGGGGTGCACGTCGGTGATGAACGAGAGGGCGTACCCGATGGCGGCCAGCAGGGCGGCGGCGACGTTCAGCGCGATCGAGCGCAGCCGCTGCAGGGTGACGGCGATCGGGAAGGCGAGCAGCGGGGTGAAGACCGAGACGAACCGGGCCGGTGGACAGTACCCGCCGTACCACGACCAGAACGTACAGATGAGTACCAGGTACGGGGCGATGGTCAGGAACAGCACCGTGTGCAGCAGCCAGTACGGCCGGCGCAGGGTCAGCAGGATCCCCGGAAGTACCAGCAGGAACAGCGGGAAGTTGGTGACCAGCCCGTACTGCCGGTCGAAGAACGTACCGGCCAGCCCGGTGTGCAGCGGGATCTGGAACGGTCCGTTGCCGAACGAGGACATGCCCGCGCCCGGGTTCACGCTGTGCCAGATGTGCCAGGTGTAGTACTCCAGCACGAACGCGCCGACCAGCAGCGGCCCGAGACAGCAGGCGAGTACCGCGACCCGCGGTCGGCCGCGGTCCAGCCAGAGCCGGGCGAGCAGCAGGGTACCGAGGGTCAGCGAGAACGTGACCAGCCGCACGTGTACCCACGGCGCGAAACCGAGCCCGATCGCCGCCACCAGTACCCGCACCGGGTGCGGCCGGTGGGCCAGCAGCACCCGGGTGGCGTAGATGACGATCAGCGCGCCGATCGGCTCCACGTACGACATCGAGGCGTACACGTAGATCGGTGAGCCCAGAGCCAGCAGGAGCGTGGTGAAGAACGCGTAGTTGGGCTCGATCCGCCGCTCCCGCAGGAACCGGTAGACGTTCGCCACCACCAGTGCGGAGACCACGACCATGAAGCCGACCGCGCCGGCCCGCCCCCAGAGGATGAACGGCACGAACCACAGCAGCGGCCCGCCGAATCCGTGCAGCGGCTGCAGCGACCCGTCCGGCGCGGCCACCACGTGCGGCGAGAGTTCGGCCGGGTAGAGCGACCAGTAGTCGCGGTGCTCGTAGTCGAGCATCACGTTGAACGAGTGGTACTTCTGCAGGGTCTGGCTCATCAACAGGTACGCGGGCTCGTCGCCGGCCGGGAAGCCGTGCAGCAGCCGCAGCCGGGCGGCGAGTGCGAACAGCGCGAGGCTGAGCACGACCAGCGTCGCCAGGTACCGGCGGTCGTTGGCCGCGCGGGTGACGGGGGCGGTCAGCACGGCGAGTTCGCGCTCCAGCGCAAGGCGCCAGCCGGCGATTCGCCGGTGCGCCCGCTGCCATCGGTGCTCGGTACCCGGCCGGTCCCGCTGCACCGACGGTGCCACCGATGTCTCCTCCGCGCGCATCCGGGTAAGATTACGCACGGTAAGCAGTCATTCGCCCGATATTGTGAGATTAATACCCGTTCACACGGCAGACGGCTCGTGCTCCTCCGCGTCGACCCGCTCGGGTACCCGGCGCTGCGACCGGACCGGAGCCGGTACCCGCCGGCCAGTGCTGTCGCGCCGGGGCGGGTACCAGGTCCGCCCGCACAGGTAAAGCACGATACCGACGCCGAAGGTCAGCAGCGTCCACTCCCAGAACCGGCCGGCCTGTCCCGGGTGGAACGACGACGGTACGTGCCCGGCGAACGGGTGCCCGAAGAGCCGGCCCAGCTGGTCCATCGCGGCGTTCGGTGAGCCGAGGTTCTGGAACCGGTAGTTGGGGCGGATGTCGGCGGCCAGCGCCAGGATGTAGGCGAAGAGGCCGAGCCCGACCGCCCCCAGTCCGAGCCACCACGAGCGCAGCCGCTGCAGGGTGACCGCGATGTAGTAGCTCAGCAGCGGCAGGAGCACCGAGATGAACCGGGCCGGCGGCGAGTACCCGCCGAACCAGCCCCAGAACGTACAGGTCAGCACGGTGTACGGGGCGACAAGCACGAAGAGGAGCAGCTGCAGCAGCCACTCCGGGCGGCGCCGGGTGAGCAGGATGCCGGGCAGTACCAGCAGGAAGATCGGGAAGCTCGGGATCAGCCCGAACTGCCGGTCGAAGAGGGTACCGGCCAGGCCGCTGTGCAGCGGAGTCTGGAACGGTCCGTTGTGCGCGGCGGTCATTCCCGCGACCGGGTCGGCGCTGTGCCAGACGGCGAACGCGTACCACTCCACGGCCAGCGCGCCGGCCAGCAACGGCCCGAGACAGCAGGCGAGCACGGCGCGCCGTGGCCGGCCGCGGTCCAGCCAGAGGCGGCCGACCAGCAGCGCCCCGAGGGTCACCGAGAAGATCAGCAACCGCGGATGTACCCACGGCGCGTAGGCCAGCCCGAGCGACGCCACCAGTACCCGTACCGGGTGCGGCCGGTGGGCCAGCAGTACCCGCACGGCGTACAGCACGATCAGCGCACCGATCGGCTCCACGAACGACATGGCGGCGTACACGTAGATCGGCGAGCCGATGGCCAGCACGAGCGCGGTCAGCACGGCGTACCCGGCCTGGATCTGCCGCTCCCGCAGGAACCGGTACACGTTGGCGACCAGCAGTGCGGAGAGGACGACCATGAAGCCGACCGCGCCGGCCCGTCCCCAGAGCACGAACGGCACCAGCCACAGCAGCGGGCCGCCGGGGCTGTGCAGCGGCAGCAGCCGACCGTCCGGTCCGGGTACCACGTGCGGCTCCAGGGGCGCCGGGTAGAACGTCCGGTAGTCGCTGTGCCGGTAGTCGAGCAGCACGTTGAACGAGTGGTACTTCTGCAGGGTCTGGCTGATCACCAGGTACGCCGGCTCGTCGCCGGAGGGCGAGCCGTGCAGCAGCCGCAGCCGGGCCGCGGCCGCGAAGACGACCAGGCTGACCACGACCAGGGTCAGCAGGAACCGGGTGTCGCGCGGATCCCGGACCACCGGGGCGGTCAGCGCCGCCACCTCCCGCTCCAGCGCCGCCCGCCAGCCGGCGAGCCGGGCCCGGCAGCCGGCGAGCCGGGCCCGCAGGGCGCCCAGCGCGCCCAGGTCGGGCACGGGCTCGGGCTGCCGGCGGTGGGCGGGCAGGCGCACTGTCACCGAACCTCCTCGGGTCGGGTACCAGCCGAGCCACCCCCGTCTCGCCCGTTCTGCCAAACGATCGAGGGCTGGGCAGGCTACGAACGTGGCGGGGTTGCGTCTTGCGCCGCTATCCGGAAAGCTAAACCATATGGTTAACTATCAGCCGCTCGACCGGACCTTCGCGGCCCTCGCCGACCCGACCCGGCGCGGCATGATCGCCGCGTTGACGGCCGGCCCCACCAGCATCTCCTCGCTCGCCGAGCCGTATGCGATGAGCCTCGTGGCGGCGAGCAAGCACGTGACCGTCCTGGAGCGGGCCGGGCTGCTGCACCGGGAGCGGGTCGGCCGCCGCCAGGTCTGCACGCTGCGCCCCGAGGCGCTGCACACGGCGGCCGGCTGGCTGGCGGGCTACCGCCGGTTCTGGACCGGCCGGCTGGACAACCTGGAGCACCTGCTGGTCACCGAAGTGACCGACGACGAGTACGACACCCAGGAGGAGCGATGAGCGAGGCGTTGGAGATCCGGCGGACGCTGCCGGCGCCGGTCGAGCGGGTGTGGCGCGCCTTCACCGACCCCGGCCGGCTGGCCGCGTGGCTCTGGCCGGAGCGGATGGGTACCGTCGCGGCGATCGACCTGCGGCCGGGTGGCCGGTACACGCTGGACGCGCCCGGTGGCGGGTATGGCGTTTTCGGCGAGTACCAGACGGTACAGCCGACCAGCCTGCTCGTCTTCACCTGGCAGTGGCGGGGCGAGGAGGAGGCCACCCTGGTGACCGTGGCGCTCGCGGCAGCCGGCCCAGGTACCGAGCTGACCCTCACGCACGAGCGGTTCGCCGACGCGGCCGAGCGCGACCAGCACGCCCAGGGCTGGAGCGACTGCCTGGACCGGCTACCGGGCCACTTGGCTACCTGACTACCGCTACCTGCATCTCGCTACCTGGCTACCTGGCTACCTGGCGGCCAGGTAGCGCAGGGCGAGCTGGTACCCCTCCACGCCCAGTCCGCAGATGACGCCCGTGGCGACGGCGGAGATCACCGAGTGGTGCCGGAACTCCTCACGCTGGTGGATGTTGGAGATGTGTACCTCCACCAGCGGCCCGGTCAGCATCGCGCAGGCATCCCGCAGCGCGTACGAGTAGTGCGACCAGGCACCCGGGTTGAGTACCACCGGCGTGCCCTCGGTGGCCGCGTCGTGCAACCAGCCCAGCAGCTCGTGCTCGGCGTCGGTCTGCCGGGCCTGCACCTCCAGGCCCAGCTCCTTGCCGGTCGTCGTGCACAGCTCGACCAGCTCGGCGTAGGTGGTACTGCCGTACACCAGCGGGTCGCGGGAGCCCAGCCGACCCAGGTTCGGACCGTTGAACACGTACACCTTCACAGCGCCACCGCCTCGTACGCCGCCCGCAGCAGCTCGTCCGCCGGGTTTTCCAGGATGGTCGGCTCGGCGAGGCCGTCCAGCACGACGAAGCGCAGCCGGGCGCCCCGCGACTTCTTGTCCACCCGCATCGCCGCGTGCAGCTCGGGCCACGCCTCCCGGGGGTACCCGACGGGCAGGCCGAGCCGGCTGAGAACGCTCCGGTGCCGGGCGGCCACCTGCTCCGGTAGCCGGCCGGCGAGGCGGGCAAGTTCGGCGGCGTACACCAGGCCGACCGAGATCGCGTGACCGTGCCGCCAGGCGTACCGTTCCCGTTTCTCGATCGCGTGCCCGAGGGTGTGGCCGTAGTTCAGGATCTCCCGCAGCCCCGACTCGCGCAGGTCGGCCGAGACCACCCGGGCCTTCACCGCGACCGACCGCTCGACCAGCTCACGCAGCACTTTCCCGCCCGGTTCGAGGGCGGCCGGTTCGCGGGCGGGTGGATAGGCCTCGATCAGGTCGAGGATCACCGGGTCGGCGATGAAGCCGCACTTGACCACCTCGGCAGCGCCCGCGACCAGGTCGACCGCGGGCAGCGTGTCCAGCGTCGACAGGTCGCAGAGCACTCCGGCCGGCGGGTGGAAGGCGCCCACCAGGTTCTTGCCGGCGGCCGTGTTCACCCCGGTCTTGCCGCCGACCGCGGCGTCCACCATGCCGAGCAGGCTCGTCGGTACCTGCACCACCGGTACCCCGCGCAGCCAGCACGCGGCGACGAAGCCGGCCAGGTCGGTGACGGCCCCGCCACCCACTCCGACCACCGCGTCGGTACGGGTGAAGTTGGCCGCTCCCAACGCTTCCCAGCAGCTGGCGGCTACCGAGATGTCCTTGCCCGCCTCGGCGTCGGGTACCTCGATCGGCAGCGGCCGGATGCCGGCGGCGGCCAGTACGTCGACCACCCGGGCGGCCAGGGCGTTCAGTGGCTTGGCGTGCACGACCGCCACCTGGGCACTCCGGGCCACCAGCGGCGGCAGCTGCGCCAGCAGGTCGCGGCCGACCAGCACGTCGTACGGCTGGTCACCGCCGACCGGGATCCGGCTGTACTCGGTCTCGTTCATCGGCCCCTCGCTCATCGGCGTCGAGCCTAGCGGGGCGGCGGGGAACCGTGCGGCGTGCCCGCGCGTCTGTCACTGTGCGAGACCAACTGTCTGTGGAACGGCGGGGACGCGATGCGACGGGTACTGGCACTGCTGGCGGTAACCACCCTGCTCGTGGCCGGCTGCGCCCGGCCCGGCTCGACCAAGAGCTCCCCGGCCGGCCCGGTGCACGTCGGTCCCGGGATCGCGGAGTTCTACCCGCCGATCGAGCCGACCGCGCTGGACAACTGGCGGGACTTCCCGGCGACCGCCCACCCGCGCCCGATCGTGCTGATCTACGGCCCGGTACAGGATCCCGGGTACCAGGACGGCGACTTCAAGGAGCGGGCGATGGGTGCCGGGTACACGCTGCCCGCCCTGCCGTTGCCGCAGCCCGCGCCGACGGTGACCGTGACGCTGCCGGACGGCCCGGCGACGCTGCCGACCGTGAGCGCCGCTGCCGCCTTCCAGACCCTGCAGTCCCAGGTCGGCGGCGAGTCGGGCGGCACGCTGACCCCGTTGCCGATCGTGTCGGTCTCGCTGGGCGACGTCACGTTCCGGACCGACCGCGGCGACCTCACCCTGCCCGCCTGGCAGTTCACGGCGCAGGGCGGGCTCGGCCCGATAGCGGTACCCGCCCTGGCAGCCTCCGTCTTCTGGCACTACGACGAAGTACTGCTGGGCAGCCCACCGGAGCCAGCGACCGTGTCATCGGACGGGCGCACCGTACACATGTCGGTACCCACCGGCGTTGGCTGTGACGGCAGCGCACCGGCCGTGACCGCGATGTCGGCGGAGTCGGCCGGCGCGGTAGCGGTCGGGGCACAGATCGACTACCCGCCCCAACCGTCCGACTGCGCGGTACCGGCGATCGCGAAGCTGATGCAGGTCACCGTGGTCCTGAAGGCCCCGCTGGCCGGCCGGGTACTCGTCACCGGTACCGGCGCTCCGGTCGCCGTCACGACCGGCTGAGCGCCCTGCCGCACCCGCGACGGCACGGGGCAGCGCCGTACCGGACGGACGGGCACAATTGGCCCACACGTCCCGGGAAGGCTGGCGCGAAGTCGAGTCGCCGCACTGGCCGTTCCTGGCTCTCGCCCTGGCCGGCTGCCACTCGGCGCCGACGAACAAGGTCGGCCGCACGGTCAGTCCCGAGGCGTTCGACAGTTGGCGATCCGGACGCGGCGGTGGCGGTCGGTACCAGGTGGGCGCCGCTGCCGGGCGACTGTCACCAGAGCGGACTCGGGTGGGCCGGTCGGTGTGCGTGACCGTGGTACTTGCCCGTCCACTGGGCAACCGGGTACTGCTCGACCCGGCCGGCGGGCTCATCCCGGTATTTCCCCCCGCCACGGGCTGACCGCCACCCAACCCGCTCACTCGGCGAGGGCGGCGACCAGTTCGGCGGTGATCTCCTCGGGGGTACGCCCGTCGGTCTTCACCACGATCGTGGCGACCTCGTCGTAGAGCGGCCGGCGGGCGTCCAGCATCGCCTTGAGCGTCGCGCGCGGATTGATCGCCAGCAGCGGCCGGGCGGCCGACAGGCCGGTACGCGCCACCGCGTCGGTCAACTCGACGGACAGGAAGATCACCGTGTGGCCGCGCAGCGCCTCGCGGGTCGCCGGAGCGAGGATGGCACCGCCGCCCAGCGCCAGTACTCCCCCGTGCTCGGCCAGCGCCGCCGCGACCGCGTTCTTCTCCAGGGTGCGGAAGTACTCCTCGCCCTCGTCGAAGAAGATCTCCGGGATCGGCTTGCCGGCCACCTCCTCGATGTCGGCGTCGGTGTCCCGGAACTGGCGACCCAACGCCTGCGCGAGCGCGGTACCGATGGTGCTCTTGCCGGCCCCGGGCGGCCCGACGATCACGGCTACCGGGCGGATCACCGGACCACCAGGTTGTCCAGGTAGCCGGTGAGGTTGCGACGGATCTCGGTGACCGAGTCACCGCCGAACTTCTCGGTGGCGGCCTCGGCGAGTACCAGGGCGACCATCGCTTCGGCCACGACGGCGGCCGCGGGTACCGCGCAGACGTCGGAGCGCTGGTTGATGGCGGTGGTGGCTTCGCCGGTGACCGTGTCGATGGTCTGCAGGGCCCGGTTGAGCGACGAGATCGGCTTCATCGCGGCCTTCACCCGCAGCGGCTCACCGCTGGTCATGCCGCCCTCCAGGCCGCCGGCCCGGTCGGTGAGCCGGCGCACGCCGTGCTCGCCGGGCACGATCTCGTCGTGCGCGCGGGAGCCACGCGAGCGGGCCTGGGTGAACGCGTCGCCGATCTCCACGCCCTTGATCGCCTGGATGGACATCAGCGCGGTGGCCAGCCGGGCGTCCAGCTTTCGGTCCCACTGGGTGTGACTGCCCAGGCCCGGAGGTACGCCGTAGGCCAGCACCTCGACGATCCCGCCCAGCGTGTCCGCGTCCTTCTTGGCCGCGTCGACCTCGTCGACCATCCGGGCGCTCGCCTCCGGGTCGAGGCAGCGCAGCGGGTCGGCGTCGATGCGCTCGAAGTCGTCCGGGTGCGGCTGCAGGCCGGCCTTGATGGCCACGCTGCCCAACTCGACCACGTGCGAGACGATCTCGATGCCCAGCGCCTGCTTCAGCAGCGCCTTGGCGACTGTTCCGACGGCCACCCGGGCCGCCGTCTCCCGGGCGCTGGCCCGCTCCAGGATCGGGCGTACGTCGGTGTGCCCGTACTTCTGCATGCCGGCGAGGTCGGCGTGGCCCGGGCGCGGGCGGGTCAGCGGGGCGTTGCGTGCCTGCTGGGCCAGCTCGTCGGCGTCCACCGGGTCGGCGGCCATCACCGTCTGCCACTTGGGCCACTCGCTGTTGCCGATCTCGATGGCGACCGGGCTGCCCATGGTCTGCCCGTGGCGTACCCCGCCGACGATGGTCACCACGTCCTGCTCGAAGGACATCCGGGCGCCCCGGCCGTAGCCCAGGCGCCGACGGGCCAGCTCCCGGCCGATGTCGGCACTGGTCAGCGCGATCCCGGCGGGTACCCCGTCGATGAGCGCGACCAGTGCGGGGCCATGCGATTCTCCAGCGGTCAACCAGCGCAGCACGCGGACAAGTGTGTCACGAAGCTGTCGCGTCCCAGTCGGCGGCCGGGCGCGGCTGGCGGGGCAGCCGGTACCCGCTGGGCTTGCCGCGCGAGCGGCGCAGCGCGTGCAGGGCCAGCCCGGTGGCCAGTACCATCGGCGCCCCGTCGCGGATCAGCCCGTCCACCCCGAGTACCAGCCAGCACAGCAGCGGCTGGGCGACCATCAGGAACGCGCTGAGGGTCGCGATGATGAACCGGGCCCACCCCTTGGCGTACAGCACGAACAGCGAACTGATCGGTACGGTCAACGCGGTGAGCAGGCACAGCGTCGCCCAGACGAAGAGCAGTGGCGGC
Organism: uncultured Actinomycetota bacterium; assembly: GCA_963850915.1. Lineage (GTDB taxonomy): Bacteria > Actinomycetota > Actinomycetes > Mycobacteriales > Micromonosporaceae > CAVTWH01. Next base: position 998,149 of record CAWKND010000005.1, on the reverse strand, counting down.
CCGAGCGCGCCGGCCTTGTGATGCCACACGGCGCTGATCGCCACCAGGAACGGCACGGCGAGCAGGGCGGTGAAGGCGAGTGCCGCGATCCGGGCGGTGAGCGCCCACGGGTCGAGGTGCCGGCGCGCCTGCCGGGCGGAAAGGTGCTCGTGTACCGCGTCGGAGCGGTACAGCAGCCAGACCACGGCGCTACACAGCACGGCGAGTACCACGAAACCGGTGATCACCGGCGCCGGCGGGAGCAGGTGCCCGGACTTCGGCTCGGCCAGCCGGAACACCGCGAACATCGTGGTGGCCGCGAGGATCAGGCCGAACGGTTTGGCGGACATCCGGCCGTAACGCACCTCGCGCATGAGGAACAGGAAGCCGATCGCCCGCAGCATGGCCCAGCCGGTGCGTACCCACAGCGCGAAGCCGACCTCCGGCGCGTAGTGCAGGTTGCCCAGGTCGACCACGACGGTGGCCACCGCGGTCGCGAAGATCAGTACCCGCAGCAGGCGGGAGGCCCGGGTCGGTGCCGGCGGGCGCTGTGGACGCAGCGAGTCCAGCAGGTCGCGGCCGAGCCCGGCGAACGGTGACGCTGTTGGCGGTGGCCCGTCCTGCGCTCCGCTCGGCCACGCCGCCCGGTCCCGGGGTGGGAGAGGGGTACTCACGCCCTCCAGTCTGGCGTACCGCCTCCATTTCGGCGCTCCAGCCCGGCCCGCCGCTTGGTCAGCGGGCGGCGGCAGCGGCGTCGAGAGCGGTGCGCATCGCAGCGGCCGGGGCGGGTACCCCGGTGAACAGCTCGAACTGGTGTACCGCCTGGGCGAAGAGCAGGTCGAGGCCGGAGACGATGGCCAGTCCCGCCCGTGCGGCTGAGGCGGCCAGCGGGGTCGGCCACGGGTGGTAGATGGCGTCGAAGAGCACCATGCCCGGGCGCCAGGCGATCTGGAACGAGTCGGCGACGCCCGCTGGCAGAGTGGAGATCACCACGTCGGCGGCGGCCACCATCCACGCGTTGGCCAGGTCACCACGGCGTAGCTGGACACCGACGGCGGCCGCCACCGGGGCGAGCGCGCGTACCGCTTCGGGGCGGCGGGCGTACACGGTGACCTGGTCGGCGCCGAGTCCGGCGGCTGCGGCGAGGGCAGCGCGTGCTGTGCCGCCGGCGCCGAGTACCGCGACGCCACCGACCCGGGACACGCCAGCCGACTGGAGCGCGTCGACCATGCCGGGCGCGTCGGTGTTCGTCGCGTACCAGCCGCCCAGCCGGGGTACGAGCGTGTTCGCCGCACCGAGCGCCAAAGCCACCGGATCGACCCGGTCGGCGACGGTGAGCGCGACCTCTTTGAGCGGCATCGTCAACGACAGCCCATGCCACCTGTCGTCAAGTCCCGCGACGAAGCCGGCCAGCTCCGACTCGACACACTCGACGGCGCCGTAGAGCCAGCCGTCCAGCCCGGCGGCCGCGTACCCGGCGTTGTGGATCACCGGCGACAGCGAGTGCCCGATCGGCTTGCCGAGTACCGCAGCCCGTCGGCTTTCAGTCTGCGCGAATACCGACACCGTCCACCTTCGCCTCACCGGACTGACCCACCGGCCATCTAGGCACCGAGTGTACGCAGGTCAGATTGTGGCAACACGGCTCATCCGCGAGTCGGATACAGCCGATGAGGGTACAACGCCCGACAGTCGAATCATGTAATAATTCACATATATCGATGATGCGGGTATCAATCCCGCATAACACGGGGAGTGACAGCATGGGAACAAGACTCAAAGCAGGCGTCATGGCCGCGGTATGCGCGATAGCTGGTGGAATGACACTGCTGCCCGCCGCGCCAGCGTTCGCTTCAACGCCGGTCTGCACGTCCTACCGCACCGGAGTTCAGGCGCCGTCGGGCTTCTTCCTGGTGTTACCGACAACCAGTGCCGGCTCCACGAACTGTTATCTCGCCAAAGGCGACAACAGCTCGGCGGTGCGCATCTTGCAAGACGCGCTGAAACAGTGCAACGGCTACCCGTCACTGGCAGTCGACGGTGATTTCGGTCCGGCGACCAAGGCGGCCGTCCTCGGCGTACAGCAGAACCATCACCTCAGCAGCCAGGACGGCGTGTACGGCGCGCAGACGCGCGGCGCGATGTCATTCCTGAACGACGGTCTCGACATTCACTGTTTCCCGTACAGCTGACATTTCCCGTACAGCTGACCTGTGCGGCGCCGCGCCAACCGGCACCGGCGCCGCACAGGTTTCCGCAGTGGCCTACTCACACGGTTCCGGCACGCCCGTCAGGTACACAGACTGATGCTGACTCCATTGGCCTTGGCCTGCTTGACCTTCTGGCAGAAATCCGAATACGTGGCGGCGAACGCCGTGTGCCCGGCAGTGTCGATCGCCAGGAAGTAGAGGTCGCCCGACTTGGGTGCGGTCATCGCTCCGGTCAGGGCGTCCTTACCCGGATTGCTGATCGGGCCCGGCGGCATGCCCGGATTCTCATGTGTGTTGTACGGGTTCGACTTGTCGTGGATCTCGGAGTAGGTCAACGACCCGGAGTCCTTCGCACCCTTGCCGGTGATCCGCAGCCAGTAGTTGACCGCGCTGTCCACCTGGAGACAACTGCACGGGAACTTCCCGCCGTAGGCCCGGTTGTAGAGCACCCGGGCCACGCCCGGCATGTCCGCCGGAAACATCGCCTCGACCTGTGCGATCGAGGCCGCTATCAGCGCCTCGTAGGGGGAGATGCTAAAGCTCGACTGGACCGTCTCGGGGAACTTCATGTCCCCGGCAACGGTGAGGAACTGGTTGATCATGTCGCCCAGGATCGCCTTCGCGTCCGCGCCCGGGTCGAACTCGTACGTCGCCGGGTAGAGGAAGCCTTCGATCGATGGCGGAGTCTGCTGAGGTTTGCCATCCTCACGCTTGAACCAGAAGTCAGGTACCCCCAAAGCCACCGGGTCCTTGGCGGCATCGATGAAGTTCTGCACCGGCAGCTTGGTCACCTTGGCTAGTTCAGCAAAGATGTCCTGGCTGATCATCCCTTCCGGGATGGTGATCTTGGTGGACACCTTGTTGGCCAGCGAGCCGTCCGCGTTGCGGGCCAACAGCGCGTTCAGCGCCAGGGTCGCCTTCATCTGCTTCTTGAGCTGGTAGTACCCGACCTCGACGTTCTTGCTCTTCGGGTTGGCATTGGCCGCGTCTACGAACGCCTTGGCGCTCTTGACGACGCCCTTCTCGTACAGCTGGTTGGCGATGTCGGTGGCGGTGTCGTTCTTCACCACCTGGATCTGCACCGCGCCGGAGCCCGCACCCGAATAGTCCTTGGCGCCGAAGTAGCCCTTGATCTTGGTATAGCCAAGGAAGCCACCGCCCGCGAGCACAGCGAGCAGCAGCAGCGAGAAGAACATGGCCAGCAGCGAGCGGCCACGCTTCTTCTTCTTGCGGGGTCCACGGGCCGCCTGCTGCGGTACCCGCCCGCCACGCCGGTGCCGGCTACGGCCCCGTTCATGATCCTCGAAGTACAGGTCCAGCTCGTCGATCATCTCGTCGTCCTCCGCCGCGCATCGAGCCAGGTCTGCAGGATCTCCACCGCAGCCACCTGGTCGACGACCGCTCTCTGACGCCTTCCCCGGACGCCTCGCTCGGACAGCCTACGGGAGGCCACGACCGTCGACATCCTCTCGTCGGCCAGGTGGACAGGGACGGGGGCTAGCAAATCAGCCAACATCGCCGCATAACGCCCCACCTCCTGGGCTGCCAAACCATGCGTACCGGCCAACGTCACCGGCAGCCCGACCACCACGGCCACCGCCTCATGGTGCGCAACGAGGCCAATGATGTCCGCGAGGTCGGTGGGAACGCCCCCGCCCGAGGGATCGAGATCACGCTTCAGGGTGACCAACGGGGTGGCCAGGATGCCGTCGGGGTCACAGATCGCCACCCCGACGCGCACCCGGCCCACGTCGATTCCCAGCCGGGCACCCCGCTGCCAGGGCTGCCCGGCGGCGTCAGCCGACGTACCGGCCATCAGCCGGCGAGCAACTTCTCCACGGCGGCCAGCAGGCCGGGCGCCTGGTCGGCCGGCAGCCCGCCGCCCTGAGCCAGCTCGGGGCTGCCCCCGCCGCGGCCAGACAGGGCGCCCTTGACCAGCTCGGCAGCGGAGAGTCCACGCTCCCGGGCGGCCGGATTCACCGCCACGACCAGCGCGGCCTTGCCGCCGCTGCGGGAGGTGACCGCGACCACGGCCGGGCCGGCCGTGAGCCGGCCACGGATCTCCTGGGCGAGGGTACGCACGTCGTTGGCGCTGGTACCTTCCGGCGCCTCGGTGGCCACCAGCGCCACTCCGCGTACGTCGCGGGCCTGGTCGACCAGCGCCCCGACGTTGCCCAGGACCAGTTGCGCCCGCAGCTTCTCCAGCTCGCGCTCGGCATCGCGCAGCGCCGACACGGTCTGCTCGACCCGGTCGGCGACCTGCTCGTTGGGTACCCGGTAGAGCTCGGCCAGGCGGGAGACCAGGATGTGCTCCTTGGCCAGGTAGGCGAACGCGTCGGTACCGACCAGCGCCTCCACCCGGCGTACCCCGGAGCCGATGGAGGCCTCGGAGAGGATCTTCACCAGGCCCAGCTGGCCCGAGCGCGCGGTGTGCGTACCCCCGCACAGCTCGCGGGCGTAGTCGCCGACCTCGACCACCCGTACCTGGTCGCCGTACTTCTCGCCGAACAGCGCCATGGCACCGGAGCGGCGCGCCTCCTCCTGCGAGGTGATGTACGCGTGCACCTCCAGGTCACGCATGAGCACCTCGTTGACCTGCGCCTCGACGTCGGCCAGTACGCCCGGCGAGACCGCCTGCGGGGTGTTGAAGTCGAAGCGCAGCCGACCCGGCGCGTTCAGCGAGCCCGCCTGGGTCGCCGACTCACCGAGGAAATGCCGCATGGTCTGGTGCACCAGGTGGGTGGCGGTGTGCGCACGGGAGATCGCCCGGCGCCGGCCGGCATCGATCTCGGCGAGTACTTCGGCACCGACCCGGACCGCGCCCTCGACCACCCGCGCCTTGTGCACGATCAGGCCGGGTACCGGCTGCTGGACGTCGAAGACCTCGATCCGGCCGTTGTCGAAGCTGATCAGCCCCTGGTCGGGCTGCTGCCCACCGCCCTCGGCGTAGAACGGGGTGGCGTCGAGTACCAGCTCCACCACCTCACCCGCGACCGCCTCGGTGAGCGGCGCGCCGCCGTCGGAGAGCAGCGCGCGCAGCCGGGACTCGCGGGACGCCTCGGCGTACCCGGTGAAGTTGACCGGCCCGCCGTTGTCCAGCACCGAGCGGTAGGCGGACAGGTCCACGTGGCCCGTCTTGCGCGCCTGCGCGTCGGCCTTGGCCCGCTTGCGCTGCGCCGTCATCAGCGTGCGGAAGCCGTCCTGGTCGACCGCCAGCCCCTGCTCCGCCGCGATCTCGAGGGTCAGGTCGATCGGGAAGCCGTACGTGTCGTGCAGCTGGAACGCCTTGTCGCCGGAGAGCGCTGGCGCCTTGGCCTTCTTCGCGTCCGCGATGGCCACGTCGAGGATGGTGGTACCCGCCCGCAGCGTGGACAGGAACGCCTCCTCCTCGCCGTACGCGTAGGAGGAGATGCGCTCGTAATCGCTGGCGACCTCGGGGTAGGACGGCGCCATGCAGTCGCGCGCCACGGGCAGCAGCAGCGGCAGCGCCGGCTCCTCGAAGCCGAGCAGCCGTACCGACCGGATCGCCCGGCGCAGGATGCGGCGCAGTACGTAGCCACGCCCCTCGTTGGACGGGGTGACACCGTCGTTGATCAGCATCAGGCCGGTACGGACATGGTCGGCGATCACGCGCAGGCGTACGTCGTCGGGGTGCGACTCGGACGCCACGTGACTCGGGTTGACCCCGTACTTCCGGCCGGTCAGCTCGACCGCCTTGTCCAGGATCGGGCGTACCTCGTCGATCTCGTACAGGTTGTCGACGCCCTGCATGATCGAGGCCATCCGCTCCAGGCCCATGCCGGTGTCGATGTTCTTGGCCGGCAGCTCGCCCAGGATCGGGTAGTTCTCCTTGTCGCTGCCCGGACCGCGCTCGTACTGCATGAAGACGTTGTTCCAGATCTCCATGTAGCGGTCCTCGTCGACCTCGGGTCCGCCCTCGCGCCCGTACGACGGGCCACGGTCCACATAGATCTCCGAGCAGGGGCCGCACGGGCCGGGGATGCCCATCGACCAGAAGTTGTCCGCCTTGCCACGCCGTACGATCCGGTCCAGCGGCAGCCCGGCCGACTTGTGCCAGATGTCGATCGCCTCGTCGTCGTCGAGGTAGACGGTGGCCCAGACCTTCTCCGGGTCGATGCCGAAGCCGCCGTCCGCCACCGACTTGGTGATCAGGTCCCAGGCCAGCGGGATCGCCTGCGCCTTGAAGTAGTCGCCGAACGAGAAGTTGCCGTTCATCTGGAAGAACGTGCCGTGCCGCGAAGTCTTGCCGACCTCGTCGATGTCCGGGGTGCGCAGGCACTTCTGCACGCTGACCGCGCGCGGGAAGGGTGGCGTGCGCTGGCCCAGGAAGTAGGGCACGAACTGCACCATGCCGGCGTTGACGAAGAGCAGGTTCGGATCGTCGATAGCGGGCAGCGGCGCGCTCGGCACGGGCGTGTGCCCGTTGGCCTCGAAGTGCGCCAGGAACCGTCGCTTGATCTCCGCGGTCTTCATCGGCGGTAGTCGCCCTCTCCCAGGTTCGTCGGCGCTACCAGCTTCATCGGCGGTAGTCGCCCTCCTCCAGCGAGACGCCTTCCAGGAAAGCGGTGTGGATCTCGTCCTCCCGCTCAGCCATGCCGTCCCGTACGTCGTCTATAAAGCTACGGACACTCTCCACGAGCCCGCCAGCGGAATCCCGGGCCGACTCGACGAGGCCGCTGGGCGTGTACGCGCGCGCCTTGCGGGACACGGCGCGGAACACCAGCGCACCAACGGCGAGGCCGATGCCCAGCCACAACACCCGTTTCATGGGTACCCCTCTCGTGATGTCTCGTCTCCCGCGGCCGGAGCCACCGGCCGCGCAGCCACCGGCGCACAGCCGATGACCGCGGCGGCCACCGCCCTGGAAACCGCCCGGCCGCTGAACCTACCGGCCGGCGCAGCCAGCGGGCCTACCGGCCGCGGCGGAACCGGCGCCGCGCCTTGACCTCGGCACGCACCTCTTTGTCCTCTTCGGCCGCGTGCCGCGCGGCGGATGCTTTCCGCACCCCGTAACCGAAAGCGGCCACCTTCACCAGCGGGTTCGATGCCGTCTGGGTAACCACGGTGGCCAGGTTGGCGACGTTGGCCGAGACGGTGGCGGCGTGTCCGGTGATCGTGTCCAGCCGCTCCAACTGCAGGTTCACCCCGTCGAGCGAGGTACCCACCTGGCCGATGGTGGAGTTCAGCCCGAGCACCGTCTGGTTGAGATTGCCCAGCAGCGGCCCGGTCTGGTCGTTCACATCATTGATCATCTGGGTAGCCGCGTCGACCGTCCGGCGCAGCCGCAGGATCGGTACCGCCAGTACCAACACCAGCATGAGGAACGCTCCTGCGGCGATCAGCCCGGCCACGTCTCCAGCGTCCACGCCAAACCTCTTCTCACTACGGCAGCCCCACGCCCGGCCCGGATCTTCCCCTTGGCCAACGGGTTGACAGTACCGTCCGTGACGGATTACGAAACTCGGGCCACCACAACACCGCCGGTACCCGGGTGTCGCACTGGCCTACTGCCGCCTCAGCGGCTGGTTTGGCTTCAGTGCTGGGCGGTTTCGGGGACAGGCGGCTTCAGTGCTGGGCGGCTTCAGTGCTGGGCGGCTTCAGTGCTGGTGGGCTTCAGTGCTGGGAGCGCCAGACCGGGTCGGCGGCGTTGGCCAGTTGCACGCTGGCCTGGGCGGTCGGGCACTGCGCGCTGGCCGGGCCGGTCGGGCTGGGCTCGGCGCTCGGCTCCACATCACCCTCGGCCGGTGGGACCGACTCCGACGGTACCGGCAGCGGGTGGTAGGCCGAGCTGTCGCAGTTGGCCGGGCGTACCCACAGGTCAAGCACGTACTGGTCGCGCTGCCAGCAGCTGTAGCTTCCGTCGGCCGGCTTGGGGCAGGTGCCCTTCGCGGTACGCCAGCCGTGCGCGGTCAGCGCCGAACGGAACACCGTGTCGGTCTGCTGCGCCGGCTGGCCCGACTGGTAGATCCGCTTGAGCCAGGCACAGGTGTCCACGCAGTACGGGCTCTGCCCGTGGTCGTCGGCGTGGTGCAGGTCGACGGCCGCCGGTACGCCGAGCGCGTCCAGCTGCCCGGCGAGCGGGTCGGCCAGCCGCTGGCGTACCAGCAGCGCCACCGGCAGTACCAGCAGCAGCGCCAGTACCGCGACCACCGTGGTGAGTACCGCCCGACGCCGCTGTGCCTCGGTGGGTGCCGCCCGGCCGGCCGTCGGCTCGGCGTTGGCGACCGGCTGCCCGCTGGCGACCGGCCGGGTACGGGGCGGTACGGCGCCGTCGACCGGTACCCCGGTGCGCGGCGGAGCGACCCGGGGCCGGGTCGGGCAAGGCGGGCCGATCCAGGGCGGGCCGATCCAGGGCGGGGCGGTCTGGTCCCGGTCGGTCGAGCCCGGGCCGGTCGGGGCCTGGACGGGCCGGGCCCGGGCGGCCGGGGGCAGGCTGGTCGGGGCCGGGCACCCGGCGGGCCGGGGGTACCGGGCCCGGGGGCCGGCCGGGAACCGGAGCGCCGGGACGGGCGCCGGGCTGTGGCCGTGCCGGGGGTACCCGACGGCGCACGATCGGCTGCTCGGAGCTGGGGATCTCGGTCCACGCCACGCCGTCACCGCGCGGGCCGGGGCGGCGCGCCGGGTCGGGTGGCAGGTCGCTACGGGGCACGTCGCCGTGGGGCGGGCCGGGTGGGCGCGGCGCGCCGGAGACCGGAGCGCCTGGGGGTACCTGCGCGTTGCGGCCCACAGGCGGTGGCCCGGGTGCCCGGCGCGGAGCTACCGGCGGCTGGCCGGTACGGCGTACCGGCTGCTCAGGGCCGGGCGCACCGGGGCCACGCCGGCGTACCTCCCGCTCCGGCGCCTCGTAGCCCCGTGCCTCGACCGGTCCCGGCCGACCGGCACGGCCAGCGGGCGGCGGTACCTCCCCGGGTACCGGCTCACCGGGCGCCGGGGTACCGCGTACCCCCCGCATCGAGACGAACCGGCTGCCCGGCGCCACTCCGCGCGGCGCGGGGCGCTCGGGTGGGGTTGGCTGGGCGGGCGGCGGCACGGTCGGGTGTGCCCCGGTCTCGCTGAACCGCTCGCGACCGCGCCGGCCGCCACTGATGCGGCGCATCCGGGCGGTGGAGTCGGCGTCGTCGGCCCAGTCCCCGCCGGCGGCCCGGCGCTGCCCGTCGGCGTCGCCTGCCTCGGGGTGCTGCGGTCCGGTCACTGCTCCTCCTCCTGGCTGCGGTCTTCGACCGTGCTGCGCTCCTCGCCCTGGCTACGGTCCCCCGCCGGGCCGCGGTCGTCGGTGCCGTCCGGGGCCGGACCGCCACGGATGACCCGCCGTAGCCGGGGCAGCCGCTCGCTGACCGCCCGCTCGGCACCGTGTGCCGTGGGTCGGTAGTAGTCGCGGCCCACCACTTCGTCCGGCGGGTACTGCTGGGTGACCACGCCCCGCGGATCGTCGTGCGGGTAGGTGTACCCGCCGCCGTGGCCGATCTTCTTGGCGCCCGCATAGTGTGCGTCGCGCAGGTGCGCCGGTACCAGTCCGGCACGCCCGGCCCGTACGTCCTCCATCGCGGCGCCGAGCGCACTGGTGACCGCGTTGGACTTCGGCGCCGTTGCCAGGTGTACCACCGCGTGCGCCAGGTTCAGCTGCGCCTCGGGCAGCCCAATCAGCTGTACCGCCTGGGCCGCCGCAGTAGCAGTGAGCAGCGCGGACGGGTCGGCCATCCCGACGTCCTCGCTCGCGAAGATCACCAACCGACGGGCCACGAACCGCGGATCCTCCCCGGCCACCAGCATCCGGGCCAGGTAGTGCAGTGCGGCGTCCACATCCGAGCCGCGCAGGCTCTTGATGAACGCGCTGGTCACGTCGTAGTGGCCGTCGCCGTCCCGGTCGTAGCGCAGGGCCGCGACGTCGACCGCCTTCTCGACGGCGGCAAGATCCACCTCGACCGGCTCGGTCGAACCGGCAGCCGCCGCGCCGGTAGCTGCCCCGGCCGCGGCCTCGAGTGCGGTGAGCGCCTTGCGGACGTCACCGCCGGCCAGCCGGACCAGGTGCTCCTCGGCGTCGGGGGCGAGCACGACGGTACCGGCCAGGCCGCGCTTGTCGGTCAACGCGCGGCGCACGAGGGTACGCACCACGGCGTCGTCCAGTGGCTTCAGCGTGAGCAGTACGCACCGGGACAGCAGTGGCGAGATGACCGAGAAGTACGGGTTCTCCGTGGTCGCGGCGAGCAGCGTGACGGTACGGTCCTCCACCGCCGCGAGCAGCGAATCCTGCTGTGTCTTGGAGAAGCGGTGTACCTCGTCGATGAAGAGTACGGTCGGCGGCGCCCCGCTCCGGCGCGCCTTGCGGGCGGTGTCGATCACCGCGCGCACGTCCTTGACTCCGGCGGAGAGCGCGGACAGCGCCACGAACCGCCGGTCCGCGGCTGCCGCGACCAGGTGGGCGATCGTCGTCTTCCCGGTACCGGGCGGCCCCCACAGGATGGTGGAGACCATCGCCCCGCCGTCCACCAGTTGGCGCAGCGGCGCGCCCGGGGCCAGCAGGTGCTCCTGCCCGACCAGCTCGTCCAGACTGGCCGGGCGCATCCGGACGGCCAGCGGCGAGTCCGGCGCGGTGGCCACGAACTCGGACCGGCCGAGCCCGGCGGGCGCAGCATCAGCCGCACCGGCCCGTACCGGGGGCGGGTCGAGGGGGAACAGCGCGTCGGAGTCCATCGGCGGAAAGACTACCGGCCCGACTGCCGAAGCAGCCGGGCCGGGCGTTTTGCTGATCTAGTGGTGTCGGTCGGGTGGAGCGGCGGTTCAGCGGCGCCGGCCGCCGTACCGGGCGCCCCAGCCGAGCGCGCCGCCCATGTGCAGGGCCACCAGGATGAGGCCGATGATCACGAGACTCTGCCAGTTGAGGGCGTCCGCGTGGGAACCAGTCAGCTGGAACAGCAGTGCGATGAGGAAAACGATCGCCGCGATGATCGCCAGCACGGGGGCCTCCGGGGGGTGGGGTAATCAGGATCGGGTCGACCCCGAGATACCCCACCGGCCACAGTGGCAAACTCCACTGATCAGTCGGCGCTGATCAGTCGTTGGTGAACAAGCGTCAGTCGTTGGTGAACAAGCGTCAGTCGTTGGTGAACAAGCGGCCGAAGAAGCCCTTCTTCTTGCGGGCCGGCGCGGGGTGGTCGGCCGTGCTGTGCTCCTCGCCGGTACGCGGGTGCGGCACGGTCGCCTCCTTGTGCTCCACCGCCGTCTTGTGCTCGACCTTGTGCTCCACCGTGTGGTGATCGGGTGCGACCACCTTCACCGCGGTCTTCACGTCGGTCTTCGTGTCCGACTCCACGCCCTTGGCCGTGGGCCGGCGGCGGGTGGTGGTGGTCTTCACGGTCTTCTCGACGACTGTGTTGTCCGGGTCGGCCTCCGCCTCGTCCGCCGTCTGGAACTCCGCGGACGGCTTCGAGCCCTTGGCCCGGAAGCGCAGCGGCTCCCACAGCGGCCCCGGGATCACGTGGATCCCGAAGTGGGTACGGTGGTGTACCGCGCACAGCGGCTCCAGGTTGCCCGGCGACTCGATCCACTCCTGGAAGTCGGCGTCCTTCTCCAGGTGCAGCCCGAGCTGCGCGTTGACTTTCTCCATATCGGTCGCGTTGATCTGGGAGAACTCGATGTGCGAGTGGTGCAGCTCGACGTTGCCGCCGCAGTAGTCGTCGTTGATCGCGCAACGCCACAGACCCTGCCGCTTCATCCGGGCCTTGACCTGCTCGAACAGGTGGTAGTGCGGGTCATCCTCACGCGGCTCGTGCTCGGGCACGTGAGTGAGGATGTGCAGGGTCGTCCGTTGGTCGTGCGCCTCAGGCATGGCGCTTCCCTCCAAGGGAGCGTTCGGGGTCGGCCATCGTCCACTCCGGACGACGCGCCGATGGCGTTCACACGGTGAGGCCGGGCGGGGGTCGAGTCAATCGACACGCCGACAGTGCGCAAACCCTGACCGAACAGTCGAGCCGACAGTCCACATTTCGCCGCCCGCCCGGCGGCGCCACGACCCGCCCGTCCGGCAGCCGCCGCGGTGGCGGGCGGGAGACCGCGACGAAGGCAGCGAGCCCGGGACGACCATCACGGTCATCCCGGGCTCGACTGTCCACTGTGGACGGGACTCAGACCGGCGGCGCGGGAGGTTCAGCGGCGGCTGCTGCCGGTACCCCCGCGGGCTTGGGTTTGGCGTCGATGCCGGCCTCGCGCCGCTGCACCGCGGTGATCGGCGTGGGTGCGCCGGTCAGCGGGTCGTAGCCGCCCCGCGTCTTCGGGAACGCGATCACCTCGCGGATCGAGTCCGCACCGGAGAGCAGCATGCAGATGCGGTCCCAGCCGAAGGCGATGCCGCCGTGCGGCGGCGGGCCGTACTTGAAGGCTTCGAGCAGGAAGCCGAACTTCTCGCTCGCCTCCGCCTCGCTGATGCCGAGGGTGGTGAAGACCCGCCGCTGTACCGCCGCGTTGTGGATACGGATCGAGCCGCCGCCGATCTCGTTGCCGTTGCAGACGATGTCGTACGCGTAGGCCAGCGCCTTGTCCGGCGCCTCCTCGAAGCGGCCGATCCACTCGCCGTTGGGTGAGGTGAACGGGTGGTGTACCGCCGCCCAGCCGACCTGCTCGCCGGGGGCGGCCCCATCGGTTGTGTCGAAAGCGGGCTCGAACATCGGCGCGTCCACGATCCAGCAGAACGCCCAGGCGTCCGGGTCGGCCAGCGACGCCCGCTTGGCGATCTCCACCCGAGCGGCGCCGAGCAGCTCCTGGGCCTCCCGGGCCCGGTTGGCGGCGGCGAAGAAGATCGCGTCGCCCGGCTTGGCGCCGACCGCGTCGGCCAGGCCGCCCAGGTGCCCCTCGGAGAGGTTCTTGGCGACCGGGCCGCGCGGTTCGCCGGTCTCCGGGTCGAGGACGACGTAGGCCAGCCCCTTGGCGCCGCGCGAGCGGGCCCAGTCCTGCCAGCCGTCCAGCTCCTTGCGGGTCTGCGCCGCACCGCCCGGCATCACCACGGCGCCGACGTACCCACCCGCGGCGATGGCGCCCGCGAACACCCGGAACTCGGTACCGGCCAGGTACTCCGTGAGGTCGGTGAGCTCGACTCCGTAGCGCAGGTCGGGCTTGTCCGAGCCGTACCGGGCCATCGCCTCGTGCCACGTCAGGCGCGCGATCGGCCCGCTGATCTCGTGGTCGCCCAGCTCCTTCCAGAGCGCCCCGACGATCTCGGTACCCAGCTCGATCACGTCGTCCTCGGTGACGAAGGACATCTCGATGTCGAGCTGGGTGAACTCGGGCTGCCGGTCGGCCCGGAAGTCCTCGTCCCGGTAGCAGCGCGCGATCTGGTAGTAGCGCTCCATCCCGCCGACCATCAGCAGCTGCTTGAACAGCTGCGGCGACTGGGGCAGGGCGTACCAGCTGCCCGGCTGCAGGCGTACCGGCACCAGGAAGTCGCGCGCACCCTCCGGGGTGGAGCGGGTCAGCGTCGGCGTCTCGATCTCCACGAAGTCCCGGGCGTCGAGCACCGTACGGGCGATCCGGTTGGCCTTGCTACGCAGCCGCAGGGCGTTGGCCGGGCCACTGCGCCGCAGGTCCAGGTACCGGTAGCGCAGCCGTAGATCGTCACTGGCGTCCACGTGGTCGTCGACCGGGATGGGCAGCGGCGCCGCCTCGGAGAGGATCTCCAGGCCGGTGACGGTCAGCTCCACCTCGCCGGTGGGCAGCTCCGGATTCTCGTTGCCGGCGGGGCGCCGCTCGACCTGGCCGGTGACCTGCACGCAGTACTCGTTGCGCAGCGCGTGCGCCTGCTCGGCGACTGTCCCTCCGTTCAGGGTGATGCCCTCACGGAACACGATCTGTACGACACCGGAGGCGTCCCGGAGGTCGATGAAGATCACGCCGCCGTGGTCGCGCCGCCGGGCCACCCAGCCGGCCAGGGTGACCGTGCTGCCGACATCCGAGGCGCGCAGGCTACCGGCGGTATGGCTGCGGATCACGGGTACTCCTCCTCATTGACGCGCGCATGACACGCACGTGAGACGCATTCTTCCAGAGCGCGCCGGGCCGCCCGGCGGGAAGGGTCGGTAGGTCAGGCAGCGGTGATCGTCGGGGCCAGGTCGTCGGCCGGCGGCAGCCAGTCGGTGGCGACGGCATCCTCCTGGGTACCCGAACGGATGTCCTTGACCTGATCCGGTCCGGTGCTCTCGCCGCCGGCCAGTCCCGGGAACCACACGTACGGGATGCCACGCCGCTCGGCGAAGCGGATCTGCTTGCCGAACTTGGCCGGTACCGGGGCCACCTCGGTGGCAACTCCCCGACTGCGCAGGCTGGCCGCGATCCGGTCACAGGCCGGCCGGGACTCCTCGTCGGGCAGCGCCACCAGCACGCAGGTCGGTACCGAGCGGCTGCTGGCCAGCGCGCCGGCCCCGAACAGCACGCCGAGCATCCGGGTCACCCCGATCGAGATGCCGACGCCGGGGAAGCTCTCGGTACCCGAGGTGGCCAGGTTGTCGTACCGGCCACCGGAGCAGACCGAGCCGAACCGCTCGTACCCGAGCAGCTGGGTCTCGTAGACGGTACCGGTGTAGTAGTCCAGTCCCCGGGCGATCTTCAACTCGGCGACCAGCTTCCCCGGCGCGTGCTCGCGGGCCGCCTCGACCACCCGGGCCAGCTCCTCCAGGCCCTGGTCGAGCAGCGGGTCCTTCACCCCGAGCGCCCGTACCGCGTCCACGAACGAGGCATCGTCGGCGGAGATCTCGGCCAACGCCAGGCACGCCTTCGCCTGTGCCGCCGAGGCGCCGGTGGCCTCCACCAGCAGGTCGGCCACCCGCTGCGGCCCGATCTTGTCGAGCTTGTCCACCGCGCGCAGTGCCGCGTCCGGGTCGGCCAGCCCGAGGCCACGGTAGAAGCCCTCACACAGCCGGCGGTTGTTCACCTGCACCCGTACCGGCGGGATGGGCAGCGCGCTGAGCGCGTCGATGATCACCAGCGGGATCTCGACCTCGTAGTGGAAGGGCAGCGTGTCCCGATCCACGATGTCGATGTCGGCCTGGGTGAACTCGCGGTAGCGCCCCTCCTGCGGGCGTTCGCCGCGCCAGACCTTCTGGATCTGGTACCGGCGGAACGGGAACGCCAGCCGACCCGAGTTCTCCAGCACGAACCGGGCGAACGGGACGGTCAGGTCGAAGTGCAAACCGAGCCCGACTTCGTCGGCCTCGGCGTGGTCACTCTGCAGGCGGCGGAGTAGGTACACCTCCTTGGAGGTCTCGCCCTTACGCAGGAGCTGGTCCAGCGGCTCGACGGCACGGGTCTCCAGCGGCGCGAAGCCGTACAGCTCGAAGGTGCGCCGGATCCGGTCGGTCAGCTGCTGCTCGACCATCCGCTGGCCGGGCAGCCACTCCGGAAAGCCGGAGATCGACGACGAATTCTTGGCGGTGGGCTTTGCCATTTCGGTGGTTACCAGCCTCGGTTGGGGGCCGGCGCGGCCAGCTCCCGCAGGTACGGGTTGCTCGCGCGCTCGCGGCCGATGGTGGTGGAGGGGCCGTGGCCGGGGAGTACGACCGTGTCGTCGGCGAGCGGGAGCACCTTGTCGCGCAGGCTCACCAGCATCGCTGCCGCGTCCCCGCCGGGCAGGTCGCAGCGCCCGATGGAGCCGGCGAACAGCACGTCCCCGCTCAGGCACAGCGGCTCCTGCCCGTTGTGCGTACGCAGCAGTACCGACCCGGCGGTGTGGCCGGGTGCGTGGTCCACGGTCAGCTCGACCCCGGCGATGCTGAGCGAGCCGCCGTCGACCAGCGGCTGCACGTCGTCCGGCTCGGTCATCGTCAACCGGCCGGCGAACAGCTGGTTCAACTCCCGGGACAGCCCCTTCTCCGGATACGCCAGCAACTCGCGGTCGGCCGGGTGGATGTAGGCCGGGATGCCCCGGGCGCCACAGACCGGGGTGACCGAGAACGTGTGGTCCAGGTGCCCGTGGGTAAGTACGACAGCGGCCGGCCGCAGCCGGTGCCGCTCCAGGATCTCGTCCAGCTGGTCGAGTACCCCCATGCCCGGGTCGATCACCAGGCACTGTTCACCCGGCCCGACCGCGACGACATAGCAGTTGGTACCGAAGTTGTCCGCCGGGAAGCCCTCGACGAGCACGCCACACCTCCCACGCGTCCAGCTCAGCGACCGGATCCCCGGAATCCGTACCAGGATCCCCAAGCGCCCCACCCGTGCGGGTCATTGATGCCCGTCGGGTAACAAGTCGCTTGGAACAGAGCCTAGCGGCTGGCTGAAACGCGATTTCTCGGGCACAGTTTCCCGGACACAGTTGTGCCGCCTACCTCACCCGGATGGGGGAGGCTACCCGTACACTCTGGCGGGCGTGTCGTGCGTGCCTCGGTCGGGACGGTTCCAACCGGCACGCGGGACACGCGCCGCAGCACATACCCACACCCCGGTGACCGCGAGAAGGGGAGCACTCCGTGGCTTCCAGCAAGTCCAGGCAGCGCAAGATGGCGCGCGCGAAGATGGAGCGGCAACTAGCCCGACGGGCGGCCAAGGCCCGCCGTCGTCGCCAACTCCAGGCCGGCGGCGCCGTCGGTATCGCGGTACTCCTGCTGGTCTTCGGCGGCCTCTACTTCGGCGGCGTGTTCAGCTCCAAGAAGAAGGCCGCGGTCGCCCAGGACTGCCTGTGGACCCCCAGCGGTACCTCCTCCGTCTCCGGGATCGGTACGCCGCCCACCACCGGGATCGCCAAGACCGGTACCGACACGCTGACCATGGCCACCAGCCAGGGCACCATCACCGCCAACATCGACCTGGCCAAGACCCCGTGCACCGGGGCGAGCCTGTCCTACCTGGCGAGCAAGAACTTCTACAACGGCGCCACCTGTACCCGGCTGACCACCGGCGGCACCTTCGAACTGCAGTGCGGGGCGCACAGCGCGGACAGCTCCGACGGTCCGGGGTACACCTCGATCGACGAGAACGTGCCGACCCCGATCACGCCGACCGCCGACCCGAGCGCCACGGTCACTCCCAGCGTCGACCCGAGCGCCGCACAGACCTACGTCTACCCGCGCGGTACCGTGATCATGAACCAGAGCAACGGGCCGAACACCAACGGCAGCCAGTTCATCATCATCTACCAGGACACCACGCTGCCGGCGACGTACACCGTCGTGGGTACCGTGACCGCGGGGATGGACGTGATCGACAAGGTGGCCCAGGGCGGCGTGGCGACCGGCGGCGCATCGGCCACCGACGGCGCGCCGAACACCGCCGTCACGATCAACACGGTGACTGTCGCGCCGTACGGCGCCACCCCGAGCGCCTCCGCCACCAGCGAACCGTCGCCCAGCGGTACCACCTCGCCAACCGCGCCGGCAAGCGCGAACAGCTGACCCCCTAAGCCCCGGCACCGCCCCGTACCCGCCCGACCCTCACGAGTCGCCGACATCCGAAGAAGGTTCTACCAACATGCCACCGACGAAGGACCGCCAGCGCGCGGCCGCGCGTGCCCGGCTGGAGCGGGAGATGGCCGAGCGGGCCGCGCAGGCCCAGCAGCGCCGCAAGCAGACCACCAAGATCGCGGCGATCGCCGGCGGTGTGGTGGTCGTGTTGATCGCGATCTGGATCATCGTCGCGGTCGCCGGTGGCGGCGACAAGAAGAAGTCGACCACGGCCAGCCCCTCAGCCAGCGCGGTGGCGGGTGCGGCGACCTGCCAGTGGCTGCCCAACCCGGACCCGAGCGCCTCGCCCGCACCCTCGGCGAACCCGGACCTGAAGAACGTCGGTACCCCGCCGACCACGGTCCCCGGTACCGGTACGTCGACCATGACGATCAACACCAACCAGGGCACCATCACCGCCTCCCTCGACCTGGCCCACGCACCGTGCGCCGCGGCGAGCCTGGCGTACCTGGCCGGCAAGGGCTTCTACAACAACACCAGCTGCCACCGCCTGGTCAACACGGGCTTCTACGTGTTGCAGTGCGGTGACCCCAGCGGTACCGGCCAGGGCGGCCCGACCTACAGCTACGCCACCGAGAACCTGCCCACCGGCAAGCGCCCCACGTACGTCGTCGGGGACATCGCCATCGCCAACACCGGCGCTGACAACAGCAACGGCAGCCAGTTCTTCATCGTCTACCGGGACACCCCGGACGGGCAGGACGACGGCAGCGGTCAGGTCTCCTCGGCCCTCGCCGCCAACTACACCCTGGTCGGGCACGTCACCGCCGGCATCGAAGCGGTGCAGAAGGTCGGCGCCGGCGGCGTACAGGGCGACTCCGGCGACGGCAAGCCGAAGATCCCGGTCGACATCAGCGCCGTGACGGTCACCGCGCCGCCCGCGCCGTCACCGTCGGCCAGCGCGTCGACCGCCCCGGCGCCCGCGACGTCCTGACCGACTGACCACGGCTACCAGCGAAGATGAGTAACCGGGTACGCCGCCGCGACACCCTGCCCCACAAGTGGGAGCAGCAGCAGCTCCGGGCCCAGCAGACCCGCCGGTACTCCCGGCGGGTCCTGCTGGGGCTCGGCGCGGCCGTGGTCGCGGTGGTACTCGTGGTGATCGTGGTGAACGTCGCCGGGCACAGCGGCAAGAAGAAGCCCACCGCGCAGCCGTCGGCGACCCCGGCGAGCTGCGACTGGAGCGTCATCCCGCCAGCCGCCCGGGGCGCCGAGCTGACCGATGTCGGTACCCCACCCGCCACCGGCATGCCGCGTACCGGCGTGGCGCACATGGTGATCACGACGAGCAAGGGGCCGATCGACATCGACCTCGACCTGGCCAAGGCGCCGTGCTCGGCAGCGAGCCTGAGCTACCTGGCGGGCAAGAAGTTCTTCGACAACACCGCGTGCCACCGGCTCACCACCGGCCCGCTCTACGCGCTGTACTGCGGTGACCCGTCCGGTACCGACGAGGGCGGCCCGGCCTACCGGGTACTCGACGAGAACGTACCGACCGGGCAGCGACCCGCGTATCCGGCCGGCTCGGTCATCCTGATCAACCACGGGCCCAACACCAACACCAGCGAGTTCGGCCTGGTGTTCCAGGACAGCGACGTCACCGGCCCGACCTTCCCGGTGATCGGGCGGATCACCAGTGGCCTCCCCCTGGTCACCGAGGTGGGTGGCGCCGGAGCCAAGGACGACGCGTTCGAGTCGCTCGGCGGCAGTATGTTGCCGGGCCTCGGCGGCGGCCACCCGAACACCCCGGTCACCGTACAGACGTTGACCATCTCCGCGCCGTCCGCCTGAGTCGGTCGCTCCCGACCGGGCCGGTCAGGCGCCGGAGGTCACCCGGTAGGCGTCGTACACGCCGTCCACCTTGCGTACCGCGCCGAGCAGGTGACCCAGGTGCTTGGGGTCGGCCATCTCGAAGGTGAACCGGCTGACCGCGACCCGGTCCCGGGTGGTGGCCACCGTGGCGGACAGGATGTTCACCCGCTCCTCGGAGAGCACCCGGGTCACGTCGGCCAGCAGCTTGTGCCGGTCGAGCGCCTCCACCTGGATGGCGACCAGGAACGTCGAGGCGCCGGTGACCTTCCAGGTCACCTCGACCATCCGCTCCGGCTGGTTGCGCAGGTCCGTCGCGTTGACACAGTCGTCGCGGTGCACGCTCACGCCGCCGGTACGGGTGACGAAGCCGAAGATCGCGTCCGGCGGTACCGGCGTGCAGCACTTGGCCAGCTTGATCCACACGTCGTTGACGCCCTTGACCACCACGCCGGGGTCGTACGCGGCCGGCCGGGCCCGGGGCGGCCGGGTGGCGACAGCTGTCTCGGCGATGTCCTCGACCGCGCCCTCCTCGCCCCCGTAGCCGGCCACCAGTCGCTGCACCACGCTCTGCGCGGAGACCTGGCTCTCGCCCACCGCCGCGTAGAGGGATGCCACGTCGGCCAGGTGCAGTTCGCGGGCGATGGTCATCAAGGTGTCGGTGGTGAGCAGCCGCTGCAGTGGCAGACCCTGCTTGCGCATGGCCTTGGTGATCTGCTCCTTGCCGATCTCGATGGCCTCTTCGCGGCGCTCCTTGTTGAAGTACTGGCGGATCTTGGTGCGTGCCCGGGGGCTCTTGACGAAGCCCAGCCAGTCCTGCGTCGGGCCGGCCGTCTCCGACTTGGAGGTGAAGATGTCGATCACGTCGCCGTTGGAGAGCGTCGACTCCAGCGGTACCAGCTTCCCGTTCACCCGGGCGCCGATGCACTTGTGCCCGACCTCGGTGTGTACCGCGTAGGCGAAGTCCACCGGCGTCGAGCCGGTCGGCAGCGCCACCACGTCGCCCTTCGGCGTGAAGACGTAGACCTCCTGGCTGGACAGGTCGAAGCGGAGCGCGTCCAGGAACTCGCTCGGGTCGCTGGCTTCGCGCTGCCAGTCCAGCAGCTGCCGTAGCCAGGTCATCTCGTCGATGTGCGCCGGCGGGCCGACCACCGTGGCGCCCTTGGTCTCCTTGTACCGCCAGTGCGCGGCGATGCCGTACTCCGCCGTACGGTGCATCGCGGTGGAGCGGATCTGCATCTCCACCGGCTTGCCGTTGGGGCCGATCACGGTGGTGTGCAGTGACTGGTACATGTTGAACTTCGGCATCGCGATGTAGTCCTTGAACCGACCAGGGACCGGCTGCCAGGTCGCGTGGACCACGCCCAGCGCCGCGTAGCAGTCGCGCACCGTGTCCACCAGGATGCGTACCCCGACCAGGTCGTAGATCTCGTTGAACTCGCGACTCCGGCTGATCATCTTCTGGTAGATCGAGTACAGGTGCTTCGGTCGCCCGGTCACCTCGGCCTTGATCTTCGACCCCTTCAGGTCGGTGGTGACCTTCCCGGTCACCTGCTTCACCAGTGCGTCCCGCTGCGGCGCGTGCTCGTTGATCAGCCGGCTGATCTCCTCGAACTTCTTCGGGAACAGGGTCGCGAAGGACAGGTCCTCCAGCTCCCACTTGATCGTGTTCATGCCGAGCCGGTGCGCCAGCGGCGCCAGGATCTCCAGCGTCTCCTTCGCCTTCTGCTCCTGCTTGGCGCGCGGCAGGAAGGTGAGGGTACGCATGTTGTGCAGCCGGTCAGCGAGCTTGATAACCAGTACCCGCGGGTCCTTGGCCATCGCCACCACCATCTTGCGGATGGTCTCGGCCTTGGCCGCGTCGCCCAGCTTCACCCGGTCGAGCTTGGTCACCCCGTCGACCAGCAGCGCGACCTCGGGGCCGAACTCGGTCTTCATCTCCTCGAGGGTGTAGGCGGTGTCCTCGATGGTGTCGTGCAGCAGCGCCGCGACCAGGGTCGTGGTGTCCATGCCCAGGTCGGCCAGCACGTTCGCGACGGCCAGCGGGTGGGTGATGTACGGGTCGCCGGACTTGCGGTACTGCCCCTCGTGCCAGTGCGCGGCGACCTCGTAGGCGCGCTGCAGCAGCCGCACGTCCGCCTTCTGGTGGGCGTTGCGGTGGGTGGCGATCAGCGGCTCCAGCACCTCGCTGACCTGCTGGGTCTGCCAGGGCGCGTTGAACCGGGCCAGCCGGGCTCGTACCCGCCGGCCGGTCGGGGTACCGGACAGCCCGAAAGAGGAGATCGAACCGCCTGACTCCTCGACCACTCCGGCCGGTTCCGGCGCGGCGACCGGGGTTGGCGCACCCGACTCCGGCGCGTCCTCGGTGTCCGGAGCAGCCGTCGTGTCCGTCGTGTCCGTCGTGTCCACCGTGTCCGTCGTGTCCACCGCGTCCAGCGCGACCGTCGACTCCGCCACCGCCGGCGCCACCTCGTTGGCCACGAGACTCCTCACCCTGCCCATCGGTGCTCACCCGTTTCCGGGAAACGACCTGTCACGGCCAATTGGCCGTTCAACACCCCGTAGTAGCTGTACACCCCGTAGTAACCGGCCCGCCCCGGCTGGTCTTCCCGCGGCCCAGGTCGGCCGGCCGCTCAGGCCAGCAATGCTACCTGTCGGCGCCCCGTCTGGGACCGGTTGACCCGGCCCGGCCCGGCAGCCCGGTGGGTCAGATGGTGACCAGAGCGGTCAGTGGCAGTCCGGCCAGCCGCTCCCGGCCGCCGAGGAAGGAGAGTTCGAGCATCACGCAGACCCCGGCCACGCTGCCGCCGGCGCGGGCGACGAGGGCGGCGGCCGCTTCGACGGTACCCCCGGTGGCCAGCACGTCATCGAGCAGCAGTACCCGCTGGCCGGCGACGAACGCGTCCTGGTGTACCTCCAGCGTGGCCTCGCCGTACTCCAGCGCGTACGAGGCGGTGAACGTCGGACGGGGCAGCTTGCCCTGCTTGCGTACCGGTACCACGCCCACCCCGGCGGCGTACGCGACCGCGGCGGCGATCACGAACCCGCGCGCCTCCACGCCGACGACCACGTCGAACTGGTCGCGGTAGCGCTCGGCGATCGCGTCGATCACGCCCCGGAACGCCACACCGTCGGCGAAGACCGGCGTCAGGTCCTTGAACACCACTCCGGGCTGCGGGAAGTCCGGGACATCCAGCATGGCCGCGGTGATGTACTCCGCGGCGCGGGTACCGGTGTCGGTCATCGCTCCCCCAGTCCTCCACGTGCTCGGCCCAGCCGAGCCCGGACGCGCGACGGGCGCCCCCGGAGATTTCTACCAGGAGGCGCCCGGTGCGTGCGCGGCGGTGCTTGTTTCGTGGTGCGCTAGCTGTTCGTGGTGCGGTTGCTGTTCGTGGTGCGGTTGCTGTTCGTGGTGCGGTTGATCAGTGCCGCTTCTTGGTGGTACCCGGGCGACTGGTCCGGGCCGGTGCCCGCTTCGCCGGCCGGGCCGCCGGCTTGGCACCCGGGCGGGGCGTCGCACCGGCCAGCGCGTCGATCCGCGACTGGACATCCTCGTCCTCGACGTCGGTGTCGTCGTCCGCGTCCACCTCGTCGAGGTCGGTCGCGTCGCCCTTGCGGGCAGCCACCGTCGCCTTGGCAACCGCACCCGACTTGGCCAGATCGGCCGAGCGCCGGGCGACCACCCGGTTGGCGTGGTTCTTGTACCGCGGGTCGAGCATCTTGAAGTCGACCAGCCACGGCGTGGCCAGGAACAGCGAGGAGTAGGCGCCGGTGAGCATACCGACGAAGAGCACCAGGGCCAGATCCTCCAAGGTACCCACGCCGAAGATGCCGGCACCGACGAACAGCAGCCCGGCCACCGGCAGCAGACCGATGATCGAGGTGTTGATCGAACGCATCAGCGTCTGGTTGACCGCCTGGTTGGCGGCCTCCGCGTAGGTGTAGCGGCTGTGTCCCAGGATGCCCTTGGTGTTCTCGTCGACCTTGTCGAAGACGACCACCGTGTCATAGAGCGAGTAACCCAGGATGGTCAACAGACCGACCACGGTTCCCGGGGTTACCTCGAACCCGACGATCGAGTAGACACCGGCCGTGAGGATCAGGTCGTGCAGCAGCGCGAGCACCGCGGCACCGGCGACCTTTGCCTCCTTGAACCGGATCCACAGGAAGGCACTCACCGCGAGGAGGAAGACCACCAGCGCGATCAACGCCTTCTGGGTGATCTCCCGACCCCAGGACGAGCTGACCTGGCTGGAGGTGATGGTGTCCACCTTGCCGGCCTTCTTCAGCGCCTTGTCGACCGCGTTGATCTTGCTGGCATCGCTCTGCGGGTTCAGCTTCTCGGTGCGGATCACGTACTGCTGGGTCGAGCCGGTACCCGCGATCTGCGCACTGGAGACCTCGATGCCCTGATCCTCGACGGCCGCCCGTACCTCCGACAGCGAGGTACCCGCCTTGACCGGCACCAGGTACTGGTTGCCGCCGGCGAACTCGATGCCGACGTTGAAGCCCCGGAACACGATACTGAGCAGGCAGATCAGGATGATGATCGCGGAGGCGAGGTACCACCGCTTGCGGTTGCCGACCAGGTCGTAGTTGGTCTCCCCGCGATAGAGCCGGCGCAGGACTCCGGTCACGCTCGCCGCACGTGCAGTCATCGTCAGGACTCCTTCGTACGAACGGTGCGCAGCCGCGCGGCCGGTGTCGTGGTCGCCTCAGCATGCCGGTCCGATCGCAGGTTCCCCAGGCCGGACACCTTCGGTGAGGTGAACGTGTTCGACCGGGCGAGGAGTGCGACCAGCGGGTGGGTGAAGAGGAAGACCACGAGCAGGTCGATGATTGTTGATACGCCAAGGGTGAAGGCGAAGCCCCGGACCTGTCCAGCGGCCAGCCAGTAAAGAATCGCCGCGGCCAGGAAGGAGACGGCGTCGGCGGAGAGGATCGTCCGCCTGGCCCGCTGCCACGCCCGAGGTACCGAGCTGCGTACCGACCTGCCGCTCTTCACCTCGTCTTTCAATCGTTCGAAGAACACGACGAACGAGTCGGCGGTGATACCGATGGCCACGATGAAGCCGGCGATACCGGCGAGGCTGAGCGTGAAGCCCATCCACCGGCCGAGCAGTACCAGCATCGGGAAGATGATCGCGGCCGAGACGCCCAGGCTGGCGATGACCACGAAGCCGAGCGCCCGGTAGTAGATCAGGCAGTACAGCACGACGAGGATCAGGCCGATGGCGCCGGCCAGCAGGCCGTACTTCAGCTGCTGGATACCGAGGGTCGCGCTGACGCTCTCGTTCGACTCGACCTTGAAGTTGACCGGCAGCGCGCCGAACTTCAGCTGGTTGGCCAGCAGCTTGGAGCTCTGCTCGTTGATGCCGCCACCGCTGATGATCGCGTCACCGACGATCACCGTCGACACGGTGGGCGCCGAGACGACCACGTTGTCCAGCACGATGGCCAGCGCCCCCGGCGTACCCGAAGAGGTACCCGCGTCGGCGATCTCCTTGGTCAGGGCTTCCCACTTGCTGCTGCCCGCGCCGGTGAACTTGACCGCTACGTTCCACCCGTTGTTCTGGGTGTTGAACGAGCTGCTCGCACCGGACACGTCGGTACCCTGCACCTTCGCCGCGTCCAGGACGTACTTGGTGTGCGCGTCGTCGCCGGACCCGCAGGCAACGACCTGCTGGCTCTTGTCGCCGATCGCGCCCGGGTCCCGGTCGTTGAGCTGCTGGCAGGTCACTGTCGGGATGTAGAACTGCATCTGGATCGGCAGCGCGCCGACCTCGGCCGGCGTCAGCAGCGCGAACTTGTCGAACGCCGTGTAGTTCTGGTTGATCTGGTCCTGCGTCACCGACTGGTCGGACAGGCCCGAGATTGCCTGGTCAGCCAGGCTCAACTCGTCGCCGAGCTTCGCCGCGGCGGAGTCCAGCAGGGCTGCCTGCGCCGCCGCGGAGGCCGAAGCGGACGGGTTGACCGACGCACTGGCCGAACCGGAGGCCGCCGCGCTGGCCGAGGCGCTGGGGCTGGCACTCGGCGACTCGGACGGGCTGGCCGAGGCGCTCGGCGACACGGACGGCGACGGGCTGGCCGACGCCGAGGCGCTGGCCGACGCACTGGCCGACGGGGCCACGTACGGGTGGTCGGTCGTCGTCTGCAATACCTTGCGGAACATCAGCTGCGAGGGCGCGACCAGCTTCTCCAGGTCTTCCTGGCTGATGCCCTTGGCCACGTTGACGATGATGTGGTTGTTGCCGTCGGTAACCACCTCAGCCTCGGCAACACCGTTGGCGTCCACCCGGTCCGCGATGATCTGCCGCGACTGTTCCAGGTTTTCCTTGGTGGGCGGCTTGCCGTTCGCCTGGTTCGTGGCGGTCAGCGTGAGGGAGGTACCGCCCTTGAGGTCAAGGCCCAGCTTGGGGTGCGGCTTCTTGTCACCGGTGAAGAACACCAGCGAGTAGAGAACGATGAGGATCCCCGCGAGTACCAGGAAGTACCGCGAAGGCTTCATCTGTCCGGAGGGTGCGGCCACGGTTGTCTCGTCTTCCGATTAGTGGTGTTTGCCGAACGGTACGGCCTGCCGGGTCGTTGGGGGTGACCGATCAGTCCTTACGCCGCTCGATGACGGAGTTGCTGTCGTCCACGACCGATGGACTCACGTCGGCATCCACGTCCGAGTCGACATCCGAGTCGATGTCGTCGTCGCTGTCCTCATCGACCACCGTTGCCGGGGTGATGACGCGGCTGATGGCCGCCCGGGCGAACGTGATGTACACGTCGGGCGAGACCTCGAGCGAGATCGTGCCCTCCTCGGCGTCCACCTCCGCCACGGTGCCGTAAATGCCACTGGTGGTCATCACTTCGGCGCCGATGCCGACGCTGTTCTGCAGCTTCTGCGCGTCCTTCATGCGGCGCTGCTGCGGGCGGATCATCAAGAAATAGAGTGCGACCGGGATGAGAATGAAGAGGAGCAGGGTCGTGTAACTCCCGCCCCCGCCGCCAGCTGCCAGGTACACCGTGTTTGCCTTCCGGTGGGGCTGCCCCCGCACAAGTGCACGAGCAGCCAGGTATTCGTCCCGTTCGGACCGCGGCGAGTCTAGTCGGTCAAGCCGGGAACCCTGAAAGCGGCGTAGATCACGTTCAGATTACGGGACGTGACCATGCTGCCGGGTTCCGCGCCCGTCGACTAGGGCTCAGCGGTGAACAGGTCGGGCGGCCCTTCCGCGCCCGCCCCAAAAGTACCAGTTGGCGGAGTAAACCCCAGGTGGCGCCACCCACCGGCGGTGGCTACCCGTCCCCGGGGGGTACGCGCGAGCAGCCCCTCGCGTACGAGAAACGGTTCACAGACCTCTTCCACGGTGTCCGGCTGCTCGCCGACGGCGACCGCGAGCGTGGACAGGCCGACCGGCCCGCCGCCGAAGTGCCGGCACAGCGCGCTGAGTACCGCCCGGTCGAGCCGGTCCAGTCCGCGCTCGTCCACGTCGTAGACCTTCAGGGCCGCCTGTGCCGTCGCCCGGTCCACCACCCCGTCGGCCCGTACCTCCGCGTAGTCGCGTACCCGCCGCAGCAGCCGGTTGGCGATCCGTGGGGTACCCCGGGACCGGCCGGCGATTTCGGCGGCGCCGTCGGTCGTCACGTTGACCCCGACGATCCGGGCCGACCGGATGATCACCTGCTCCAGCTCGGCCGGCTGGTAGAAGTCCAGGTGCGCCATGAAGCCGAACCGATCGCGCATCGGCCCGGTCAGCAGGCCGGCCCGGGTGGTCGCGCCGACCAGCGTGAACGGCTCGACGTCCAGCGGGATGGCGGTGGCACCCGGCCCCTTGCCGACCACCACGTCCACCCGGAAGTCCTCCATCGCGCTGTAGAGCAGCTCCTCGGCCGGCTTCGCGATGCGGTGGATCTCGTCGATGAACAGCACGTCACCGGCGGCGAGGCTGGTCAGCACCGCGGCCAGGTCGCCGGAGCGCTCGATGGCCGGCCCGCTGGTGATCCGCAGCGCACTGCCCAGCTCCGCCGCGACGATCATGGCGAGGGTGGTCTTGCCGAGGCCCGGGGGGCCGGAGAGCAGGATGTGGTCGGGCGGCGAACCGCGGCGTACCGCGCCGTGCAGGAGCAGTTCGAGCTGCTCGCGTACCCGGTGCTGGCCGACGAACTCGACCAGCCGGCGGGGTCGTACGCTCGCCTCCGCCTCGACCTCCTCGGGGTCGGCCAGGGCGGAGACCAGCTCGCTCACCGGCCCCGCCCGAGCAGCCGGATGGCCTGGCGCAGCAGGTCGGCGACGGGCGGTGGGTCGCCGGTGAACGACTCGGCGACCGCGGCCACCGCCTGATCGGCCTGGGCGACCGTCCAGCCCAGCCCGACCAGCGCCTGGCGTACCTGCTCGGGCCAGCCGCCGCGGGCTCCGATGAGGCTCTCCGGCGTACCGACAGGGGCCGGCCCGACCTTGTCGCGCAGCTCCAGTACCAGCCGCTCGGCGCCCTTCTTGCCGATCCCCGGTACCCGCATCAGGGTGGCCGTGTCCGCTCCCGCCAGCGCCTTGCGTACCTGGTCCGGCGCGAGTACCGCCAGTACCGCCTGGGCGAGTCGCGGCCCGACTCCGCTGGCCGTCTGGAGCAGCTCGAACAGGTGCTTCTCGTCGTCGTCGGCGAAGCCGTAGAGGGTGAGCGAGTCTTCCCGGACGACCAGGGTGGTGGCCAGCCGCGCGGTCTCCCCCACGCGCAGCCCGGCGAGGGTGGCCGGCGTGCAGTGCACGGCCAGCCCGACACCGCCCACCTCCACCACCGCTGCGTCCGTCGTCACGGTGGCCACCCGGCCCCGCAGGCTGGCGATCATCGTCCGGTCCCCCGTTTCACCGTCGCGGCGCTGCTGCGCTGGCTGGCCAGGGCGGCCGCCAGCCGGGCCCGGGTACCGCCCCGCCACACGTGACAGATGGCCAGCGCCAGGGCGTCGGCGGCGTCTGCCGGGCGGGGCGGCTCGGCCAGCTTCAGCAGCCTGGTCACCATCGCCGTGACCTGCGCCTTGTCCGCCTGACCGGAGCCGGTGACGGCGGCCTTGACCTCGCTCGGCGTGTACATCTGCACCGGGATGCCGCGCTTGGCGGCGACGAGTACGGCCACCGCGCCGGCCTGCGCGGTGCCCATGACGGTACGCACGTTGTGCTGGCTGAAGACCCGCTCCACGGCGACGCTGTCCGGCGCGTGCTCGGCCACCAGATCGGTCAGCGACCGGTCCAGGTGCAGCAGGCGGGCGGCGAGTTCGTCGGCCGGGTCCGAGGTGATCACGTAGTACTGCACCAGCGTGCAGGCCCGGCCCGGCTGCCCCTCGACTACGCCGACGCCGCAGCGGGTCAGCCCCGGGTCGACCCCCAGCACGCGCACTGCTGCCCTCCGGCCGGTCGCTCGCCTCAAACGTGTGTTCGACACTCTAACCCGAACCGGATCGGGGACCGGCGCTGCCACGCGGCGCGGCCGGCAACGGCGGATGCCGGGCGGGCTCGAGCCGGTAGCCGGCCCGGGGGCGAGAGTGCAACGGGCGGATCAGACGGGACGGCCGGTCCGCCACACCCGGTCGTGGTCGGGGCGCCGGTTGACCGGATGGCTCGCGGGTACCGCTGCCCGCGCCGGCCCGGCGACGACGGGTACCTGCCCCCACACCAGTTCGGCCGCGAAGCCGTCGGCGGCTGCCTGGGCGGAGGGCCAGTACGCCAATGCCCTGGTCTGACCGGCGTGCGACTCGGCGGTGACGGCCGTACCGTCCGGCAGCAGCATGCCGTACCCGAGCACCACGCCCGGCCGGTCCGGTCGCTCCCGGGTACGCAGCGCGAAAGCCAATGGCAGGAGATGACTCATCGGACCCCCTCCGACTCGTCGGCACCCGGTCCCCCGGCGCCCTGGACACCGGCGTCGACGCCCGCCGTGCACTGCTCGATCGACAGGTTCCCATGCGCAAAGTCCTGATTGCAATGTGCATCATTGACGCATCGCACACGCGGTGCGATTGCGCCCGTACCAGCCGACATACAGCGCGCCGAGCCGGTTCTGACAGTTGCGCTCATCACTGCCCGGGAGAAAGCTGTCCGCATGTCCGTTCGGCAGAGCCCCACGGTACGGCGGCGCCGGCTCGGCGCGGAGCTACGCCGGCTGCGCGACCGCGCCGGGATGACCTGTGAGCAGGCCGGCGAGCACCTGGACTGCTCAGCCTCGAAAATCAGCCGGATGGAGACCGCACGGGTGGCCGCGCGGATCATCGACGTGCAGGCACTCTGCCAGCTCTACAACGCCGGCGAGGAGCTGACCGCCAACCTGCTCGCGCTGGCCCGGGAGGCAAAGACACCGGGCTGGTGGCAGCGCTTCGACGACGGGGTACCGGACTGGTTCGACACCTTCCTCGGCATGGAGTCGGTGGCCGCCAGCATCCGCACCTACGAGGTGCAGCTCATCCCGGGTCTGTTGCAGACCGACGGGTACGCCCGCGCTCTGTTCGAGCAGAGCGAGTTGGCCAACGCCGCCACGGTCGACCGGGCGGTGGAGATCCGCTCGGTACGGCGGGCCACGCTGACCTCCGACGCGCCCCCGCAGTACTGGGCCATCCTCAGCGAAGCCGTGCTGTCCCGGATGGTCGGCGGCCCCGGCGTGATGCGTGATCAGCTGCTGCACATTGCCGAACTGAGTGCCCACCGGCACGTCACGATCCAGATCATCAAGAACAACCTGGGCGCTCATCCCGGCATGACGACGCCCTTCGTGATTCTCGGCTTCCCCGACCGGGCCGACCCGCAGGTCGTGTTCATCGACTACCTGACAGGCGCGCTCTACCTGGAGAAGCCGGAAGAGGTTGACCGATACAACCTCGCATTCAATCACCTGGTCGCGTCAGCAATTCCACCGCGTCAATCGGTGGAATTCATTATCGACGTGGCGAAACATCTCGAGTAGTCCGTAGTCCCCGGAGAGGAAAGGAATCTACGGGATATGACGCCCAACCTGTCCCGTGCCGTTTGGCGCAAGAGTACCCGCAGCGGCCAAAACGGTGGCAACTGTGTCGAAGTCGCCGACCTCGACACTGCCATCGCCGTACGGGACTCGAAGCAGCCGGACGGCGGCGCGCTCGTCTTCCCCCCAGCGAGTGGGTCTCGTTCATCGTCGCTACGAAGAGCGGTCAGTTCGACCACTAGGTGCCCCTCGGGGGCGTCGTGCCTACACACGGCGCCCCCTCCGCTGGCCAGTCCGGCCAGCGGGCGCGCCGCGGACAGCTCAGCCCGTACCGAGCCTCAGCCGGTACCGAGGAGGGTGTCGACCACCTTGACAGGCAGGTCCACCGAGTCCAGCGCCGGATTCCAGTTCAGCATGCCCTGCACCATCAGGGGCGCCACCAGCATCGACACGGCCACGTCAACATCCATGTCGGCCCGTACCTCACCTGTCTGGATGCCCCGGCGCAGCACCTGCCGCAGGATCTCCCGGCGCGGCTCGGTCAGCGCGGTGTATGAGCGGGCCAGCTGCGCGTTGCGCTTCAGCTCACCGAGCAGGCACGGCATGATCTTGCCGAACCGGTTGCTGCGCATCTGCCCCATCGGCCGCAACAGGCTGATCAGGTCTTCCCGTACCGAGACGCCGGCGATGGTGGGCGGGTCACCCTTGATGCTGGCGACCGCGTCGACGATCAGCGACTCCTTGTTGGCCCAGCGCCGGTAGATCGTGGCCTTGCCGACTCCGGCGCGCGCCGCCACCGCCTCAATGGACAGTGCTTCGACCGGGGTACCGCTGGCCAGCAGGTCCAGGGTCGCCTCGATGATCGCCTCGTCCGCGCGGACGCTGCGCGGCCGACCAGGAGCCTTGCGGTCCTGATCGGTCGGCGCAGCGCCAGCGGTCGTCGTCACGTCCATATTGTTGCCGACAGATTACGCTTCGGCCAGCTCTAGCTGTTCGGCAAGACTCTCCAGCGGAGTCTCCACCGGCCGTTGCGGTGTCCGGTTCCGGCCGGGCAGCCACAGCAACACCACAATTGTGCCGATCACCCCGGCGACCGCAGAGCCGGCCGCGGCCCAGTGCATCGCCTCGGTGTACGCCTGGTTCGCCGCGCCCAGCAGCGCCGGTGCGCCCTGGCCCAGCTTGCCGGCCACAGCATAGGTACCGGAGATCGAGTCCCCCGCCGACTGCCGCGCCTGCGGCTGCAGGCCGGTCAGGTGATCGGAGATCCGGCTGCGGTAGACCGCGGCCAGTACCGAGCCGAGGATGGCCACGCCGAGCGCGCCACCGACCTGGCGGACGGTGTTGGAGACGGCCGAGCCGACCCCCGCCTTCTCCCGCGGCAGCGTCGACATGATCGACTCAGTCGCCGGCGGCATCACGTTGGCCATCCCGACGCCCTGCACGAAGAAGAGCGCCGCGACGATCCAGATCGGCGTATCGACCTGCACGAACGCGAAGGCCGCGAGGACCACCGTGACCAGTGCCATGCCGAGTGCGCAGACGAACTTGGCACCGTACCGGCGCACCATCGCCGCGCTACGCGGGGCGAAGATCAGCTGCGCCGCCGCGAACGGCACCATCAACAGACCCGACTTCAGCGGGCTGTAGCCGCGTACCAGCTGCAGGTAGAAGGAGAGGAAGAAGAGGGTACCCATGGCGGCGAAGAAGACCAGGCCGACCGAGCCGACAGCGGCCGAGAACCGCGGGTTGCGGAACAGGCTGACGTCCAGCGAGGGGTAGCGCACCCGGCGCTCCACCAGTACGAAGGTGATCAGGACGAGTACCCCGGCGAGCAGCGTGGCCCAGGACTCGGGGTGCCGGAAGCCGTGGTCGCCGCCGTTGATGATGCCGTACACCACCAGCACCAGACCGGCGATGGACAGGAGTACGCCGGCGAAGTCCACGCGGCCGGGCTTCGGGTCGCGCGAGTCGGGTACCAGCGCCATGATCGCGATCAGTCCGCCGATCACGATGGGTACGTTGATCAGGAAGACCGAGCCCCACCAGAAGTGCTCCAGCAGCGCGCCGCCGACGACCGGGCCGATGGCCACGCCGAGGCCGACCGCGCCGGCCCAGACGCCGATGGCGCGGGCCCGCTCGCGCGGGTCGAAAACGTTCGAGATGATCGAGAGCGTGGCCGGCATGATCGCCGCGCCGCCGACGCCCATCAGCGCCCGCGCCCAGATCAGCTGGCCGGGTGTCTGGGCGTAGGCGGAGGCCAGCGAGGCCAGGCCGAACAGGGCCATGCCGAGCACCAGCACCTTGCGCCGGCCGAGCCGGTCGCCCAGCACGCCGGCCGTAAAGAGCAGACCCGCGAAGACCAGGGTGTACGAGTTGATCGCCCACTCCAGGTCGGTCTGGGTGGCGCCCAGCCCGTGGATCGGGTCGGCGATGGTACGCAGCGCGACGTTGAGCACCGTGTTGTCGAGTACCACGACCAGCAGGCTCACCACCAGCACGGCGAGGATGGTCCACCGGCGCGGATGGCCGCCCAGCGCAGTTGTCTTGTCCACTGATTCGTCCACCGTCTTGCCCACTTTTGTGTTGCCCGCTTTCGTCGTACCCACCTGTGCGTTGCCTACCGTTGTACTGCCCACCCTTGTGCTGCCCCCGTACTGCCCACCTGTGTTGCCCACCCTCGTGTTGCCCACCGTCGTGTTGCCCAGCCTCGCGTCGCCCACGTCTTCGCCCACTCTGTCGCCCCACTTGCGATACGCAGCAGTTCCGTATTCGACGGAGACGCTACGCCCCGTCCCGGCGATACGGAACCGTTTCGTAACTATGAAACGGTGAGGTCACTCACCTGGCTCTACGGGAATAGTCCGGCCAGAATGATCACGTGACCCGGGTAGCGATCTTCGGCGATATCGGCGGCCACGCCCAGTTGCTGCGGGACGCCCTCATCGGGCTCGGTGCCGACCCACACGACCTGCGACTCCCCGCCGATCTGCGGGTTGTCCAGGTGGGCGACCTGGTAGACCGTGGCCCGGACTCCCCCGGCGTACTCGACATCGTGCAGCGGGCCCTGGCCCGACAGCCCGAGCAGTGGATCCAGTTGATCGGCAACCACGAGGCGCAGTACCTGCCCGACGGCAGCCGGTTCCACTGGCCGCAGCCACTCTCCGCCGTGGACAGTGGCCGGCTGTGCGACTGGTGGGCCGGCGACCGGCTGCGGGTGGGCGTGGCGGTACGCAGTGTCGAACACGGTGACCTGCTGCTGTGCCACGCCGGCCTCACCCTGCCGTTGTGGCGGGAGTTGGGGCGACCGACCTCCGCATCGGCGGCGGCAGCGGCGCTGAACGCACTCCCGCGCGACCCGGGCTCGCCGCTGTGGCGTACCGGCATGCGCATGGGCGGCCCGCCGCGTACCGACGCCGGTCCACTGTGGGCGGAGGCCGGCTGGGAGCTACGGGCACCCTGGTTGGCGCGCGCCGCAGCCGGCCGCGGTACGCCCTTCGGCCAGGTACACGGTCACTGCGCCCTACTCGACGACGACTTCACCCGGTGGGTGTGCCCCGAGCCGGTGGCCCGGATCAGCCGCCTCGACCCGACCACCCGGCACTCCTGGACACCGGTGGGCGACCACCCGTTCGTGGCCATCGATCCCCGGCACGGCTGGCACCCCGCCCCGCACTGGGCGCCCCTCGTCCTGACCGACGCCACCGTTCTCGCTTGATACCCCTACGGCAGCGAAGCGGTGCCGACCAGCTCAGTCATCCACACTGCACAGGCGATCGAAGTCGAAGCCGCCCTCGTCCGCGATGCGGCGCAGCGACTCCAAGGCGGTTCGCCGACGCTCTCGGGCGACCACCGCCACCCGGCGCAGGGCTTCGTGGACGGTGGCACTGTTCGTCCCGGTTCCCAGCCTCCACGGCCGCCTCGGCTAGCAGCGCGACATCTACATCCAGTGCGAGCCTCGCCATGCCGACCTCCGCTGGATCAGGCGTCGATGAGGGCCATGACCTCGTCGGAGACGTCGAAGTTGGCGTAAACGTTCTGTACGTCGTCGCAGTCGTCGAGCACGTCGATCAGCTTGAAGACCTTGCGCGCCGGCTCTTCGTCCAGCGGAACCGTGAGGCTGGGGACGAAGGAGGACTCGGCCGACTCGTACTCGATGCCGGCGCTCTGCAGTGCGGTGCGTACCGCGATCAGGTTGGTCGGCTCGCTGATCACCTCGAACGCTTCACCGAGGTCGTTGACCTCCTCGGCACCGGCGTCCAGCACGGCCAGCAGTACGTCGTCCTCGCTGAGGTCGCCGGCCTTGGGGACCAGTACGACGCCCTTGCGGGAGAACATGTAGGAGACGCTGCCGGCGTCGGCGAGGTTGCCGCCGTTGCGGGTGAGCGCGGTGCGTACCTCCGTCGCCGCCCGGTTGCGGTTGTCGGTGAGGCACTCGATGAGCAGCGCGACGCCGTTCGGCCCGTAGCCCTCGTACATCACCGTCTGCCAGTCGGCCCCACCGGCTTCGAGGCCGGCGCCGCGCTTCTGGGCACGCTCGATGTTGTCGTTGGGTACCGAGTTCTTCTTGGCCTTCTGCACCGCGTCGAAGAGGGTGGGGTTACCCGCCAGGTCAGCGCCGCCGGTCCGGGCAGCCACCTCGATGTTCTTGATGAGGCGGGCGAACAGCTTGCCGCGCTTGGCATCGATGACGGCCTTCTTGTGCTTGGTCGTCGCCCACTTTGAGTGGCCGGACATTACCCCTCCGAAATATGTGTGGTCCCGGCCGCGGCGTCCACGACCGCGGTCGCGTCCCGCGCCATGTCCACGAAGAACTGATGGACCCGAAGGTCCCCGGTCAGCTCCGGGTGGAATGAGGTGGCCAGCAGGCTGCCCTGCCGAACCGCGACAATCCTACCCACGGCCGGACCGTCCGTGACCCGGCCCAGTACCTCGACATGCGGGCCGACCGTTTCGACCCACGGTGCCCGGATAAAGACCGCGTGTACCGGCTCCCCGTCCACGCCGGCCAACTCGACCGGGGCCTCGAACGAGTCGACCTGCCGGCCGAAGGCGTTGCGTCGTACGGTCATCTCGATCCCGCCGAACGAAATCTGGTCCGGCCGCCCGTCGAGTACCTCGCTGGCCAGCAGGATCATTCCCGCACAGGAACCGTACGCCGGCATCCCGCCAGCCAGCCTCTTGCGGATCGGCTCCGCCAGCCCGAACTCCACACACAACTTGCTGATCGTGGTGGACTCGCCCCCAGGAATCACCAGGGCGTCGACGTCATCAAGCTCGCCCGGCCGCCGCACCCGCCGAGCAACAACGCCACACTCCGCCAACGCCCGCAAGTGCTCCCGCACATCCCCCTGCACCGCCAGCACCCCGACAACCAGTTCCGCACCCATGAAACCCCCACACCCCAAACGCAGCCCGATCTCACGGAACACCAGCCGACGCAGCCACGGGAGGCCGATGTCCAAGGTGAGCCGGCGTCCGAGGCCAGCCGGCCTCCGAGGCCAGCCGGCCTCCGAGGCCAGCCGGCGTCCGAGGCGAGCCGGCGGGACCAGTTGCCACGACCGTGAAAGAAACCCGCGCCGACAGACAGCACAACAACACCTTGGAGCCACAGTGCCCTGCGGTTCCGGTACCCCCGAAGCTTGAAAAACCTCACCGACTGGAGCGGCCACCCACGCCGTTGGGGGCGGGGGTGACCACGGAGGGATCAAGCCTGACCGCCCGGAGTGGTCGCCCCGGCCCCCAACGGCCAACCGCAACCACTACCAACCGCGCTCGGCCAACCGATGCGACTGCGGAAGATCGTCGACGTTGATGCCGACCATGGCCTCGCCCAACCCCCGCGACACCTTGGCGAGCACGTCCGGGTCGTCGAAGAAGGTGGTGGCCTTGACGATCGCGGCGGCGCGCTGGGCCGGGTTGCCGGACTTGAAGATCCCGGAGCCGACGAAGACGCCCTCGGCGCCCAGCTGCATCATCATCGCCGCGTCTGCCGGGGTGGCGATGCCGCCGGCGGTGAAGAGTACGACGGGCAGCTTGCCGGTCTCGGCGACCTCTTTGACCAGCTCGTACGGGGCCTGCAGCTCCTTGGCGGCGACGAACAGCTCGTCCTCGGCCAGCGAGGTGAGCCGCTTGATCTCGCCACGGATCTTGCGCATGTGGGTGGTCGCGTTGGAGACGTCGCCGGTACCGGCCTCGCCCTTGGAGCGGATCATCGCCGCGCCCTCGGTGAGCCGGCGCAGCGCCTCGCCCAGGTTGGTGGCACCGCACACGAAGGGCACGGTGAACGCCCACTTGTCGATGTGGTTGGCGTAGTCGGCCGGGGTCAGTACCTCGGACTCGTCGACGTAGTCGACGCCGAGCGACTGCAGGATCTGGGCCTCCACGAAGTGGCCGATCCGGGCCTTCGCCATCACCGGGATCGAGACGGCATTGATGATCCCGTCGATCATGTCCGGATCGGACATCCGGGACACGCCGCCCTGCGCGCGGATGTCGGCGGGTACCCGCTCGAGTGCCATCACCGCGACCGCTCCCGCGTCCTCGGCGATCTTCGCCTGCTCAGCGGTGACCACATCCATGATCACGCCGCCCTTGAGCATCTCGGCCATGCCGCGCTTCACGCGACCGGTACCGGTGACCGGGCTGGTCTTCTCTGACACGGTGCTCCAACTCCTCGGTACGGGTGGACTGCGTACCGGTCCAGGCTACGCAGCTGGGCAGGCCACTCCGACAGCCAATCGACCCACGGTGGCCTGCCCCACGCTCGGCCACCGGTCGCGCCGTCGGGAACAGTGGATCAGCCTGCGCTTGTGACCCGCTCGGGTTCGGGGAGCATCGGGTCGTCCACGTCGAAGTACCGGGGCTCGGGGTGCCGGCGGGTCAACCGCAGCAGCCGTACCAGCCGGCGCCGGCGCATCCCGAGCGCGTCGCGTACCAGGTCGTTGTGTACCTGCCGGCCCAGTGCCACCCGCCGGCTGGCGGACACCACGGCTGCGTACCCGGCCGCTGCTGCCGGGGGTACCGGAGCTGGCAGGGTACGCAGCGCCCGGGTGAGGTCGTTCTCCACGGCGGCCCGGTCCTCGGCCGGCGACTCGCCCTGCTCGCTGTCCAGCGCGGCGTGCGCGGCCCCTTGCAGCGCACCCGCCCCGCCCGCCTCAGCCGCCGCATCCAGCCCGCTGGCCGCCGCGGTGGAGTGCAGGGTGGCGGCCAGCTCCAGGGCGGCGGCGGCGCGGCGGACCAGGTGCGCGTCGAGTGCGTTCTGTGCGGCGGCGGCCCGCGCGTGCAGCCGGTCGACCCGGGCGGCCAGCCAGGTCACGTAGGTGGCGGCCAGTACCACCACCGCGACCACGCCGACGATCCACCACATGAGCGCAGAGCGTAGCGGTGCCGGTGGCTACTCCGCGTCCACGGTCATCTCGGGCGTGGCCTCGATCGCCGCCGAGTAGACCTCGAGGATCCGCTGGGCCACCACCGGCCAGTCGAACGCGCTCACCACGGTGGCGGCGTGCGCGGCCAGATCGGCCCGGGCGATCGGGTCGTCGAGCAGCCGGCCGACGGTACTGGCCAGGGCGGCGGCGTCCTCGATCGGGAACAGCGCACCGGCGTGCCCGCCGTCGAGTACCCGCCGGAAGGCGTCCAGGTCGCTGGCGACCACCGGGGTACCGGCCGCCATCGCCTCGGTGAGGATCATCCCGAAGGACTCGCCGCCGGTGTTCGGTGCCACGTAGACATCGACGCTGCGTAACATCCGGGCCTTGTCCTCCTCGGAGACCTTGCCGAGGAAGGTGACCCGGTCGGCGATGCCGGCCGGGATCTCCAGCTCGTCCGGGTCACCCGGTCCGGCGACCAGCAGGCGCAGGCCGGGCCGGTCGGGGGCGAGCCGGGCGAACGCGTCCAGCAGGGTGGCGAAACCCTTGCGCGACTCGGTGAAGCGGCCGAGGAAGCCCAGCGCACAGCCGGGGCCGGGCCAGCCGGGCAGCGGTACCGCGTGCGCGAACTTGGCGACAGCCACCCCGTTGGGTACCTCCCAGGCACCACCGGCCAGGTGCTCCACCTGTACCCGGCGGGCCAGGTCGCTGACCGCGATCCGCGCGGTGATCTTCTCCAGTACCAGCTGGAGTACCCCCTGCGCGGCCGCCATCGCCCGGGACCTGGTGATGGCGGTGTGGAAGGTGGCGACCACCGGGCACTTGGCGTACATCACCGCGAGCATGGACAGGCTCGGGTTCATCGGCTCGTGTACGTGCAGCACGTCGAAGTCGCCGTCGGCCAGCCAGCGGCGTACCCGGGCGGCGGAGATCGGCCCGAACGCGAGTCGGGCGACCGAACCGTTGTACGGCACCGCGACAGCGCGGCCGGCCGACACCACGTACGGCGGCAGCGACTCGTCGTCGTCGGCCGGGGCCAGCACGCTCACCTCGTGCCCCAGCCCGAGCAGCGTCTCGGCCAGGTCCCGCACGTGGTTCTGCACCCCGCCCGGGATGTCGAACGAGTAGGGGCTGACCATACCGATCCGCATCGGGGGGCTACCCGGTCACTGTGGCGTCGGCGCCCGGGACGGAAGCGGCGGGCGGGGCCGGAACAGCCTCGTCGAGCCAGAGGCGCTGCAGCATGTGCCAGTCGGCCGGGTGCTCGGCGATGCCGGCGGCGAGACTGTCGGCGATCAGCTGGGTGGTGGCCCGTACACGCCGGTCCAGCGCGCCCTCGGTGGGCAGTACCAGCGGGCCGCGCAGGCAGCCCCGGGGACCATCCGGCTCGTACCACATGTCGACCGTGTAGAGCGGTGCACCGCTGCGCAGGGCCAGTAGTGCGGGCCCGGCCGGCATGCGGGTACGGCCACCGAAGAAGCGCACCTCCACGCCACGGGCGGACAGGTCCCGGTCGGCCAGCAGGGGTACCACGTAGCCCTGCGCGAGCTTCTCGGCCAGTACGTCCAGCGGCGGCCGTTCGCCTCCACTCAAGGGCAGGATCTCCATCCCCAGGCGCTCCCGGAAGGCGAGGAAGCGCAGGTACAGGCTCTCCGGCTTGAGTCGCTCGGCCACCGTGATGATCGGCCAGCCGTGGGCCGCGACCCAGGCACCGGCGGCGTCCCAGTTGCCGCCGTGCGGGAGGGCGATGACCGCACCCCGTCCGGTGGCCACGTCGTCGGCGAGCATGTCATCGCCGCCGAGCTGGAAGTAGGTGCGGTGGGTGTCCGGCCGGCGCGACGGCAGCCGGAACGCGTCCAGCCAGTAGCGCAGGTACGAGCGCATGCCGTCGCGTACCAGGAGATCAAGGTCTGCTTCGGTGACCTCGGGCCCGACCACCCGGCGCAGGTTCTCGGCCAGCCGCCGGACGCCCTTGCCCTGCCGGCGCGCCGCGCGGTCGGCGCCGACCCGGAAGCCGGCCGCCGCCACCGGCAGCGGTAACGCCCGAACCGCGCCCCAGCCCGCCGCGTACGCCCACCCGACGAGCCGGTCCTTCACTGCTGGGCCGCCTGCGCCGCGTTCTCCCGTCCGGCCGGGCCACTTTCGGGCCGGGCAGCCGCGCCGGGCGCCGGGTGCGCCGCCCGGTCCTGCTGGTAGACGGTCCACATGCGCTGGAAGATGGTGATCACGCCGAGCCCGAAGAGCACCCAGAGTGCCGCGTCGAGCAGCCACCACAGCCCCAGGCCCTGACCGAGGCCGCCGATGCCGACCAGGATCAGCCGCTCGGTGCGCTCGGCGATGCCGACGTTGGCGGTGTAGCCCAGCCCCTCGGCGCGCGCCTTGACGTAGGAGACGACCTGCCCGGAGACCAGGCAGAGCAGCGCCGCCGCCATCCCCCACGAGCGCCCCTGGCCGGCCAGCCAGAAGGCCACCGCGCCGAAGATCGCGCCGTCCGAGATGCGGTCCATCGACGAGTCGAGCAGGGCACCGAACTTGCCGGTGTAGCCCCGTTTGCGGGCCATCAGCCCGTCGATGGTGTCGGTGAAGCAGCTCAGCGTCACGATGGTGAGGCCGATGATGAAGTGCCCGCGGGCGCCGAAGCCGAGGGCGCCGATGAGCACCCCGACTGTCCCGGCGACGGTCACCATGTTCGGCGTCACGTGCAGGCGCAGGAGGGTCCGCGCCACCGGGTCGAGGATGCGGCCGAGTACGACCTTGCCCGCCACACTGAAGATCTTTGCCATAGCGGCTCTCACGATAGCCGTGCCCGCCCCGGTTACTCGGCGCCGGGCCGGCATTTTCGGGGCGTGCCGGAGCGGCTACCGTGCGCGCGCAGGCTGGGTCGGGCAAAACGGCCGACGGGGTTGTGTGGTGACCCGACGGGGTGTCTGATCGGCAACAAGACCGTAACAAGTGCGGCCAAGCGGGCAGGGAGGTGCGCCAATGGCGCAGAAGACCCAGGAGAAGGGGGTCGCCGGTACCGCGCCGGTGGTGGACGACCCCGGCAAGGTACGCAACGTGGTCCTGGTCGGGCACTCCGGAGTGGGGAAGACGACGCTGGTCGAGGCGCTGCTGGCGGCGACCGGCACCATTTCCCGAGCGGGCTCGGTGCTGGATGGCAGCACCACCAGTGATCACGATCCGGCAGCTATCCGCCAGCAGCGTTCGGTGGCGCTCGCCTGTGCCCCGATCCAGGTCGGCGACGTCAAGATCAACCTGCTGGACACCCCGGGCTACGCGGACTTCGTCGGTGAGCTGCGCGCCGGGCTGCGCGCCGCCGACGCCGCCCTCTTCGTGGTCAGCGCCGCCGACGGGATGGACGCGGCCACCGCCGCGCTCTGGGAGGAGTGCGCCGCAGTCGACATGCCGCGGGCCGTCGCGATCAGCCGGCTGGACCATCCGCGTGCCGACTTCGACGAGGCGGTCGCGCTGTGCCAGCGCGTCTTCGGCGACAACGTGCTCCCGCTCTACCTGCCCATGCACGGTGACGACGGCGAGTCGGTGGCCGGCCTGATCGGCCTGATCACCCAGCGCGTCCTGGACTACACCGGGGGGTACCCGCCGGTGGTACGGGAGCCCGATGCCGAGCACCTGCCGGCGATCGAGGAGTCCCGGGCCGAGCTGATCGAGGGGATCATCGCGGAGAGCGAGGACGAGTCCCTCATGGATCGCTACCTCAGCGGCGAGGAGATCGACACGGGGGTACTCGTCGCGGATCTGGAGAAGGCGGTGGCCCGCGCCTCCTTCTACCCGGTGATCCCGGTGTGCGCGGAGACGTCGGTCGGCCTGGACGCGCTGCTGGAGGTACTGGTGAGCGGGTTCCCCTCGCCGCTGGAGCACGGTCTGCCGGTGGTACACGGGCTGGCCGGCGAGCCGCGGGACCTGTTGGAGTGCGACCCGGCCGGTCCACTGGTCGCCGAGGTTGTCAAGACCACCATCGACGCGTACGTCGGCCGGGTCTCGCTGGTCCGGGTCTTCTCCGGCACGCTGCGCCCGGAGACCGCCGTACACATCGCCGGGCACGGGATGGCGGTACGCGGGCACGCCGACCACGACGCCGACGAGCGGGTGGCGCACCTGTTCTCGCCGCTCGGATCGGCGCTGCGCGAGGTGCCCTACTGCGTCGCCGGTGACATCTGCGCGATCACCAAGTCCGGCGCCGCGGAGACGGGTGACACCATCTCCGGCAAGGAGCACCCGCTGCTCGTCGAGGCCTGGGAGATGCCCGAGCCGCTGCTGCCGGTGGCGATCGTCGCCAAGACCCGCTCCGATGAGGACGCCCTCGCCAAGAACCTGGCCCGGCTGGTGGCCGGCGATCCGACCCTACGGCTGGAGCGCAACCCGGAGACCCACCAGCTGGTCCTCTGGTGCATGGGCGAGGCGCACGCCGACGTGGTACTCGAGCGGCTCCGCGGCGGCGGTGTCGACCTGGACACCGAGCCGGTGAAGGTGGCGCTGCGGGAGACGTTCAGCGCCCCGTCGAAGGGGCACGGCCGGCACGTGAAGCAGTCCGGCGGGCACGGCCAGTTCGCCGTCTGCGACATCGTGGTGGATCCGCTGCCGCGCGGCGCCGGCTTCGAGTTCGTGGACAAGGTGGTCGGCGGGTCGGTGCCGAACAACTACATCCCGAGCGTGGAGAAGGGGGTACGGGCGCAGATGGAGCGCGGCATCGTCGCCGGGTACCCCGTGGTCGACCTGCGGGTCACCCTGGTGGACGGCAAGGCGCACTCGGTCGACTCCTCCGACGCCGCGTTCCAGACCGCCGGCCAGCTCGCCCTCAAGGAGGCTGCCGAGAAGGGCCAGGTGAGCCTGCTCGAGCCGGTCGACGAAGTCACCATCCGGGTACCCGACCAGTTCGTCGGTGCGGTGCTCAGTGACCTGTCCAGCCGGCGTGGCCGGGTGCTCGGTACCGAAGCCGGCGAGGAGGGCTCGGAGCGCAGCGTCGTACGCGCCGAGGTACCCGCCACCGAACTGGTGCGCTACCTGGTGGAGCTGCGCGCGATGACGTCCGGTACCGGCTCGTTCCGCCGGGTGTTCGTACGCCACGACCCGATGCCGGGGAACCTCGCCGACCAGGTACGCAAGGAGCACGCCGGAGCCCACTGACCCCGAGCGCCGCTGTTCGCGGAGATGCGCTACTTCGCGAACAGCGGGCGCGGGTCGAAGACCGCCCGGATCTCGGTGATCCGGCCGTTCTCCACATGCGACCAGTTGGCCGTCGGCATCGGCGGCGCTTCCTTGGTGTGCAGGTCGTACCAGGTGAGCACGTCGTCGCCGGTGACGAAGATCTTGTCGACCACGATGTCGGTGATCATCTGGTGCATCCCACGCATCCCCGCGACGCACTCCTCCGCCCCGTCGGCGTTGCCCAGTGGCCCGCGGAAGGTCACCTCGTCGGCGAAGAGCGAGCGCAGCGCCTCGAAGTCGCCGTCACGCCAGGACCGGAAGTAGGTCTCGGCGATCTCCCGCAGTGCGGCCGGACTGGTCATCACGCGCTCCCTCCAGGCGGGACGGTCACTCCCGGCCGAGCAGCCGGGCGATCTCGTCCATCTCGGTTGTCCGCAACGGACCGTAGTCGAGGGCTCCGACATTCTCTTCGACCTGCGCGACCGTCCGGAACCCGGGAATCGGTACCAGCACCGGACTGCGCGCCCACAGCCACGCCAGCGCGCCCTGGGCGAGGGTACGGCCGCCCGCGGTGAGTACCTCGCGGACAGCGGCGATGCGCTGCAGGTACGCCGCGGCGGGTACCCCGTCGGTGAAGTAGCTCATCCACTCCGGCGTGCGCCCGCGTACGTCGTCGGCGCCCGGGACGGGCCGGTCGGTACCGGAGAACTTGCCGGTGAGCAGCCCCATGGCCAGTGGCCCACGGTTGATGCCGGCCAGTTCCAGCCGCTCGCACAGCGCGGTGATCCCGGTCGCCGGGTCGAGCACGTTGGCCTGGAACTGGGCCGCGGTCACGTGCTGACCGGCGGCGGCGAAGGCCTCGGCGCGCTCGGGAAAGTCGGTACTCCAGCCGTAGCTGCGGATCAGCCCGTCGGCCACCAACTGCTCCAGCGCGGGTACCAGCTCGAGCGCCTGCTCGACCGGGAGGTCGTTGAGGTGCAGCTGGTACAGGTCGATCCGGTCGGTACCCAATCGGGTCAACGACGCGCGCACCGCCTGCCGCACATGCGCCGCGGTCGGGTCCGGCGCGAACGTCTGCCGGGTCTGTTCGTCGAAGGTGTTGCCCCACTTGGTGGCGATCACCACCGCGTCCCGGTCGGCACCGAGCGCCCGGCCGAGGATCCGCTCGCTGTGCCCGGCGCCGTACACGTCGGCGGTGTCGAAGAAGGTCACGCCGAGCTCGAGGCCACGCCGGATCGCCCGGGTCGACTCGGCATCGTCGACCTCACCCCAGCCGTTCGGGATGTCGCCGGACCAGAACGGTCCACCGATCGCCCAGCAGCCGAGCCCGAGCGCGCTCACCGGGATACCGCTGCGGCCGAGGACCCGTGTCGCCGTCGTCATACCGCCAGCCTGTCACTCTCGGTTGGCGGTGTGCCGGCCGGGCCGAGCGCGATCTGAAGCACCCGCCGCTCGACGCGGTACCCAGGCAGGACACGGCAGTGCGGGGAAGAAGCGTGGTGCCGCCACCCCCGTGTCGGCGGCGCCACGCATCCTCCCCGCCCGACAAGCATGCACGGCCGTCGTCACCGTCCGCTTACCATCGGCTTCCCACTCACTTTCAGGGTGCGGTAGTTTGGCGCTGGCCTTGGGGGAGGAATGCGACCAGCAGGCGTGGATCTTCGGGTACTCGGCCCGGTGGAGCTGTGGTACGCCGGCGAGCAACTCCGGCTTACCCGCCGCCAACAGCGCCACATCCTCGGCCTGCTCGCCCTCCAGGCCGGCAAGGTGGTGACCGCCGAGCGCCTCACCCAGCAGCTCTGGGGTGACCAGCCGCCCAAGCAGGCACGCGCTGTCCTGCAGACCCGGGTCTCCGAGATCCGTACCGCGCTCGCCGGCCTCGGCGCACCGCCCGAAGCGATCGAGCTGGTCTCGCACAGCAGCGGCTACCAGCTGCGCATCCCGCCAGAATCGTTGGACAGCAACAGGTTCCTGGAGCTGGCCCGGTCGGCCCGGGTAGCGGCCAGCATCACGGAGGCACGCACCAGGC
This sequence comes from uncultured Actinomycetota bacterium, assembly GCA_963850915.1. Classification (GTDB taxonomy): domain Bacteria; phylum Actinomycetota; class Actinomycetes; order Mycobacteriales; family Micromonosporaceae; genus CAVTWH01. The sequence continues at coordinate 953,197 of CAWKND010000005.1, read as the reverse complement.
TGCGCGCGGCGCTCGCCCTGTGGCGCGGGCCGGTGCTGGACACCAACCCGGACGCCCCACCGCCCTGGGCGACGCTGGCCCAGTCACTGCACTCGGCGCAGCTCACCGCCGTCGAAGACCTGTTCACCCTGCAGCTGCGGGCCGGCGACGAGCACACCGACGACCAGTACACAGTGGCGGATCAGGCCCTCGCCGAGGCACTGGGCAACCCGACCCGGGAGCGGCTGCAGGCGCTCGCCCTGCGCGCCCTGCACGCCGCCGGCCGTACCACCGACGGGCTGCGCCACTACGACCGGTGGCGGCGCTGGCTGCGCGACGAGCTGGGTGCCGACCCGAAGCCGGACATCCAACGCCTGCACCTGGCACTGCTACGCGGCGACGACACGCTCCCCGACGACCCGGACGACCCGTTCGCCGAACTGCCAACGGAGCAGCCGGCGACCGACGTGCACGACGAGGCGCTGGCCGCGTTCCGGGTGGCCACGCCGAACACACTGCCGGCCGACATCGCCGACTTCACCGGCCGTACCGCCGAGGCCGAGGCGCTGCGCCGGGCGCTCGTCGGGGCCGGTACCGGGCAGGTGGCCGTGGCAGCCATCGCCGGGCGGGGCGGGGTCGGCAAGACGGCGCTGTCGGTACACGTCGCGCACTCGCTCCGCACCGTCTTCAGCGACGGGCAGCTCTACGTCAACCTGCGCGGCGTCGAGGAGGACGAGCCGGCCGCGCCGCCCGAGGTACTCAGCCGGTTCCTGCGCACGCTCGGTGTGGACGGTAGCTCGATACCCGACGGGCTGGACGAGCGTACCGACCTGTACCGCAGCCTGCTGGCCGACCGGCGGGTACTGGTGCTGCTGGACAACGCCACCGACGACGAGCAGGTCGCGCCGTTGATCCCCGGCGGACCGGGCTGTGCCGTCATCATCACCTCGCGCCGCCGGCTGGGTGCGGTGTTCGGGGCCACCACGGTGGCGTTGGACGTACTCGACGACGACCATGCCAGCGCGCTGCTCTCCGTCGTGGGCGGCGCGGAGCGGGTCGCGGCGGAGCCGGCCGCCGCGGCGGATCTGTGTGCCCAGTGCGGGTACCTGCCGCTGGCGATCCGGGTGGCCGGCGGCAAACTGGCGAGCAAGCCGCACTGGAGCGTCGCCAAGCTCGCCGAGATGCTACGCGACGAGCGCGGCGGGCTGGATCAGTTCTCGCACGGCCACCTCGACGTACGGGCCAGCATCGCGCTGAGCTACCGGGAACTGGACGACGCCGCGCGGGCGCTGCTTCGCCGGCTGGGCGAGCTGGACCTCCCGGAGTACCCCGTGTGGGTCGCCGCGGCAGCCATGGACAGCCAACTGCTCGCCGCGGAGGCACTCTGCGAGCAGCTGTTCGACGCCCAACTACTGGACATCGCCGGCCACGATGCGACCGGGCAGCCCCGGTTCCGGCTGCACGACCTGGTCCGGCTGTTTGCCCGGGAGGCGGCCCGGGCCGAGGACAGCCGGGCCGAGCTGGACGCCTGCCTGCGCCGGGTGGCCGGCGGCTGGCTCTACCTGGCCGGCCTGGCCTGGGACCGGGTCAACAGCTCGGCCCGGATGGACGTCAGTGGCGGCGCCGTCCGCTGGGTGTTCGATCCGCAGTGCGCCACGGCGCTGGTCGCCGACGCGATGCGCTGGTTCGACCGGGACTATCCCGCGATGCGGATCGCCATCCGGCAGACCGCCCGGCGGGAACCCGGACTGTGCTGGGAACTCGCCGTGGCGCTCAACCCGTTCCTGGAGATGTCCCGCGAGTTCGAGCGGTGGCAGCAGATCCTCGACGAGGCGTGGGTGGCGGCCGCCGCCGGCCCGGACCGCCTCGGCCAGGCAGCACTGCTGCAGAGCATGGGTCTGGTAGCCAACGACCGGGTCGAGCGCAATGCCAGTCGCGAGTACTACCTCGCGTCCATCCGCATCTTCGAGGAGCTGGGCGAGGATCGCGGCATCGCCGTCACACTGATGTTCTTCGGCGCACTGGAGCGCCAGGTCGGCGACGAGCCGGCGGCCCTGCGCTGGTTCGAACGCGCGCTGCCGCTTCTGGAGAAGCAGGCTGACCCGCACGGCACCGCGTTCGTGCTGCGCAACCTCGGTCAGGTCGCGCTGCTCCGCGGCGACTTCGACGACAGCAACCGGTACTTCGAGCGGGCGTTGACCATCTACACGCAGGTGGGCAGCGAACTGGGCCGGGCGCAGGTGTACCTGTGGCGGGGGCTGCTGTGGCTGGAGCAGGGGCGGATCGACGAGGCACAGGCGCTGTGCCAGGCGGCGTTCGAGATCGCCCTGAACACCGGCGACAAGTCGGGACAGGCGATGTGCCTGCACGGTATCGCCCTGTGCCACGCCCGCCGGGGCAGCACCGAGGCGGCCCGGAGCGTACTGCTGCAAGCGGTACAGCTGGTCCGCCAGGCTCGGCCGACCATGATCGACGTGTGGGTTCGCAAGACCCTGGCCGACCTCGACGGCAGGCGCTCCGGAGCGGAGCCGATCGCGTTCCCGTGGCGGACCGGACGACCCAGGATCAGCGGGTGACCGGTACCGCGTTGTCGGGCGTACCGGCGACCGCGTCCGCGTCGGCCGCGATCAGCTCGCTCGGCGACTCGTCGGTGGCCCGGCCCTCGTTCCGGTCGGCGTCATCGTCGGCGTCCACCGACGCGCCGGACGCCGTCCGGGTGGCCGGCGCGGTGGTGAACAGCGAGGCGATGGCGGAGATGACGCTCATCGCGGCGGCGGCGATGAAGACCACCACGAGGCCGGAGTGGAACGGGCCGGAGATCAGGTCGGGGAAGAACTCCTTGCCGGTCAGGGTCGCCTGCTGGGCCGGCGACAGCGCGCCGAGCACCTGCGGGCCGAGCAGCTCCTGCAGCGGGTTGAAGCCGAGGAACGCGGCGAACAGGCTGCCGACCGGTGGTTCGGCGGCGATCCGGGCGGCGGCATCCGCGGGTACCCCCTGGGCGGTCAGTCCCGTGGTCAACGCCTGCGGCAGCTTCGCGGCCAGCCCGACGATCATCAGCGAGAAGAAGATGCCGATGGACAGCGCCGAGCCGGAGTTGAAGAAGGTACCGCGCATGCCTGAGGCCGCGCCGCGCTGGTTCGCCGGGACGGCACCCATGACGGCACTCGTGTTGGGTGCCGAGAAGATGCCGGAGCCGATCCCGTTCACCGCGATCAGCAGCGCGAAGAGCCAGTAGGGGAAGTTCACCGGGAGCAGTACCAGGCCGAGGAAGCTGGCCGCCACGACCAGCGCCCCGCCGACGGCGAACAGCCGGGGGCCGAAGCGGTCCGAGAGGGTACCGGACAGTGGGCCTGCGATGAGGAAGCCGATAGTCAGCGGGAGTAGGTAGATGCCGGCCCACAGCGGTGTCTCGGAGTAGTCGAAGCCGTGCAGTGGCAGCCAGATGCCCTGTAGCCAGATGATCAGCATGAACTGCATGCCGCCCCGGCTGATCGAGGCGAGCAGGCCGGCCAGGTTGCCGGAGGCGAAGATCCGGTTGCGGAACAGCTCCAGGTGGAACATCGGCTGCTCGACCCGGGTCTCGATGACGCAGAACGCGACGAGCAGCAGTACCCCGCCGATCAGGCCGGCGAGTACCCACGGGTTGCTCCAGCCGGTGCTGTGGTCGCCGTAGGGCTGGATGCCGTACGTGATGCCGGTCAGCAGGATGGTCAGGCCGGCCGCGAAGGTGATGTTGCCGGGCCAGTCGAGCTTGCCGGGGGTACGTTCGCCCAGCTCGTGCAGGGACAGGAAGGACCAGATGGTACCGGCGATGCCGATCGGCACGCTGACCCAGAAGACCGCTCGCCAGTCCCACTCGGCCAGTACCCCACCGAGCACCAACCCGATGAACGAGCCCGCGATGGCGGCGACCTGGTTGATCCCGAGCGCCATGCCGCGCTGCCGGGCCGGGAACGCGTCGGTGAGGATCGCCGTGGAGTTGGCGAACACCATGGCGCCGCCCACCGCCTGCACCACCCGCCAGCCGATCAGCCACAGCGCGCCGGCCGCGTGCATGAACGGGTCCAGCGACAGCGCGATCGAGGCGGCGGTGAACACGACGAAGCCGAGGTTGTACAGCTTCACCCGGCCGAACATGTCGCCCAGCCGGCCCAGTGCCACCACGAGTACCGCGGAGACCAGCAGGAAGCCCATCAACATCCACAGCAGGTAGCTGACGTTGCCCGGGGCGAGCGGGTTCAGGTCGATGCCGTTGAAGATCGCCGGCAGCGAGATGATCACGATCGAGGAGTTCACCGTCGCCAGCAGCATGCCGAGCGTGGTGTTGGACAGAGCCACCCACTTGTAGCGGGGGTGATCGCGATCAAAACGCCGAGCCATGGCAGCTACTTTAGTTGCCTAAAGCAAAGAATATGTTTCCTGGGTACCTACTGTGAGTCGCCCCACACCCGACTCAGCAGTACCCGGGTGTCGTGCAGTACCTGAGGCAGCACCTTGGTCCGCCCGATCACCGGCATGAAGTTGGTGTCCCCGCCCCACCGGGGTACCACGTGCTGGTGCAGGTGCGCCGCGATCCCGGCACCCGCAACCGAACCCTGATTCATCCCGATGTTGAAGCCGTGCGCACCACTGCTGCGCCGGATCGCCCGCATCGCGATCTGGGTGAACAGCGCCATCTCCGCGGTCTCGTCGGCGTCGATGTCGGTGTACTCGGGTACGTGCCGGTAGGGGCAGATGAGCAGGTGCCCAGGGTTGTACGGGTAGAGGTTGAGCACCGCGTAGACCAGCTCACCGCGGGCCACCACCAGGCTGGTCTCCTCGGGCTGCTTGGGTGCCAGGCAGAACGGGCAGCCGGCCGGCGTCTCGTACCCGTCGCCGTGATCCCGGTCGCCACCGCTGACGTAGGCCAGCCGGTGTGGCGTCCAGATCCGCTCCAGCTCGTCGGGTACCCCGGGCGACGTCACCCCGCGATCCTACGGCGGTACACCCGCAGGAGCCCCGGCAACGTGGCCCGATTTGACTCTCGGCCGGGTGGAGAGTCGTAGCCTGCTGCCATGTCCGGGGAGATGCCGATCGGCAGGTTCGCGCGGCGTACCGGGTTGTCGATCGGTGCGCTGCGGCACTATGCCGAGGTCGGGCTGCTCCCACCCGCCCGGATCGATGCGCAGTCCGGGTACCGCTACTACACCGAGGATCAGCTGCCGGCCGGACGGCGCATCGCCAGCCTGCGTGAACTCGACGTACCACTGCCGCTGATCCGGGAACTGCGCGACGCACCGGCCGACGAGGTACGCAGCCGGCTGCGCCGGTACCGGGCCGAGGTGGAGGCGCACGTCTGGCGACTGCAGCGACAGGCGCACCGGCTCGCCCACTACACCGAGACCGAAACCCCACCGGCCGAAACCCCACCGGCCGAAACCCAACCCAGCAAAAACTCTGAGGAGACTTCGATGACCGGCGCCACCGCCGCCCACCCGCACCCCGACGGCGCGGAGCACCAACACGACCACCCCCACGAGCACTCCCACGGGGACGGACACACGCACGGAGACGGGCACACACACGGGGACGGGCACACACACGCGGGCACAACGGGACGGGCACACACACGGAGACGGGCACACGCACGGGGACGGGCACTCGCACGAGCACCCGGACGGGCCGCCGGACCGTAGCCCGCTGAGCACGGCCGCGCTGGAGCCGGACGACGAACGGCGGCTCGCGGCCCGGCTCTTCAACGGGGTCTGGGACCTGCTGGAGCGCCCTCGGCGCAGTGTCGCCGAGGACGATGCGATGCTGCACGGCGCGCATGCCAGCCGGTACCACTGGGGCGTGGTCGGCAAGCCGGTGCACTGGGGGCGCGGCGAGTGGCAGTGCGCCCGGGTCTACGCCGTACTCGGACGCGCCGAACCGGCCCTGCACCACGGGCAGCGGTACCTGGCACTGGTCGAGGAGCACGGGTTGGCGCCGTTCGACCGGGCGTACGCCCACGAGGCGATCGCCCGCGGATACCAGGTCGCCGGTAACGCCGACGAGCGGGCGCGCCACCTCGCACTGGCGCACGAGGCGGCGGCGCAGATCACCGACGCCGAGGAGCGCGCCCTGCTCCTGCCCGACCTGGCCCAGCTCGCCGACTGAGCCCAGTTGGCCGCCTAGCCGGCGACCGGGGCCTCGGCGGGAGCGGCGGACGGGCCGGCGTTGGTACGCGACCGGACGACCTCCACCACGTGGGCCACCGCCTCGTCGAGGGGTACCCCGTTGCGCTGCGAACCGTCCCGGTAGCGGAAGGAGACCGTGCCACCGGCCACGTCGTCGTCCCCGGCGATGGCCATGAACGGGATCTTCTGCTGCTGCGCCGTCCGGATCTTCTTCTGCATCCGGTCGTCGGAGGTGTCCACCTCGGCCCGGATGCCCTCGGTACGCAGCCGCGCGACGAAGTCGGCCAGGTAGCCGGTGTGGTCCTCGCGGATCGGGATGCCGATCACCTGGACAGGCGCCAGCCAGGCCGGGAAGGCACCGGCGTAGTGCTCGGTGAGCAGGCCGACGAAGCGCTCGATCGAGCCGAACAGCGCCCGGTGGATCATGACCGGCTGCTCCCGGCCGGCCTCGCCCTGGAACTCCAGGCCGAACCGGGCCGGCTGGTTGAAGTCGACCTGGATGGTGGACATCTGCCAGGTACGACCGATGGCGTCCTTGGCCTGCACGGAGATCTTCGGGCCATAGAAGGCCGCGCCGCCCGGGTCGGGTACCAGCTCCAGGCCGGACTCGGTGGCCGCGTGCCGCAGCGCCTCGGTCGCCTCCTCCCACTGGGCCGGCTCGCCGATGAACTTCGGCGAGTCGTCCCGGGTGGACAGCTCCAGGTAGAAGTCGTCCAGCCCGAAGTCGCGCAGCAGGTCGAGGACGAAGGTGAGCAGGTTGCGCAACTCCCCCGGCATCTGCTGCTTGGTGCAGTAGATGTGTGAGTCGTCCTGGGTCATCCCGCGTACCCGGGTCAGGCCATGCACCACGCCCGACTTCTCGTACCGGTACACGCTGCCGAACTCGAACAGGCGCAGCGGCAGCTCCCGGTACGACCGGCCGCGGGCCCGGAAGATCAGGTTGTGCATCGGGCAGTTCATCGCCTTGAGGTAGTACTCCGCGCCCTCCATCTCCATCGGCGGGAACATCGTCTCGGCGTAGTACGGCAGGTGGCCCGAGGTCTCGAACAGGTTGGACTTGGAGATGTGCGGGGTGTTCACGAACGAGTACCCGGCCTGCTCGTGCTTCAGCCGCGAGTAGTTCTCCATCTCCCGCCGCAGGATGCCGCCCTTGGGATGGAAGACGGCCAGCCCGGAGCCGATCTCGTCGGGGAAGCTGAACAGGTCCAGCTCGGCGCCGAGCTTGCGGTGGTCGCGCCGGGCCGCCTCCTCCAGCAGCTTCAGGTAGTCCTTCAGCTGGTCGCGGGTCGGCCACGCGGTGCCGTAGACGCGCTGCAACTGCGGGTTCTTCTCGGATCCACGCCAGTACGCGGCGGCCGAGCGCATCAGCTTGAAGGCGCCGATCAGCCGGGTACTGGGCAGGTGCGGGCCACGGCACAGGTCGCCCCACTGCCGCTTGCCGTCCTTGTCGAGGTTGTCGTAGATGGTCAGCTCGCCGCCGCCCACCTCCATCACCTCGGCGTCGTCGACATCCCCCTTGATGTCGACCAACTCCAGCTTGAACGGCTCGCCGGCCAGCTCTGCCCGGGCCGCGTCCAGCGAGTCGAAGCGGCGCCGGTGGAAGGTCTGGCCGGACTTGATGATCTCCTGCATCTTCTTCTCGACCTTGTCCAGGTCCTCCGGCTGGAACGGCCGGGGTACCTGGAAGTCGTAGTAGAAGCCGTTCTCGATGGGCGGCCCGATACCGAGCTTGGCCTCCGGGAAGATGTCCTGCACCGCCTGCGCGAGCACGTGCGCGGTACTGTGCCGCAGCACGTTCAGGCCGTCCGGGCTGTCCAGCGCCACCGGGGTGACCTCGGTGTCCGCCGCCGGGCTCCACTCCAGGTCACGCAGCCGGCCGGCGCCGTCGCGTACCACCACGACGGCCTTCGGCCCGGTGCCGGGCAGTCCGGCGGCGGCCACCGCCGCCCCGGCCGTCGTCCCGGCGGGGACCACGACGGGGTCGACCACGGCGCGGGATGCGGCAACTGCGGACACGATGTGCTCCTCGGGACTTGATCACTGTTGGACTGGGAGATGCTGCTGGACGGGAAGGCCGCGGGACGGACCGAACCGCGGAACGGACAGAACGGCTCCAGCAGATGCTAACCGCACGGCGCGGCGCGACGACCGGGCACCTCCGTGGGTATCGTCAAGGCGGGGGCGGTTCAAAAGATCAAATTCAGAGGGGGGGTACCGGCATGCGGGTGACCTGGTGGGGGCACGCGACGGTGAGCATCGAGGATGCGGGTACCCGGCTGCTGACCGATCCACTCCTGCGCAACCGGGTGGCGCACCTGCGCCGGCGGCGGGGCGAGCGCCCGCAGCTCGGCGGTACCCCCGATGCCGTGCTCGATCTCGCACCTGCACAGCGACCACTTCGACGTCGGCTCGCTGCGCTCGCTGCCCGGCGTGCCGTTGATCGTGCCGCACGGTGCCGGCGCCTTCGTCCGGCGCACCCTGGGCCACCGCCGGGTCTGCCACGAACTCTCCCCCGGTGCCGAGATCACCGTCGGTGACCTGCGCGTGCGGGCCGTGCCGGCCAACCACACCGACCTGCGCCATCCCTGGTCACGCCATCGCGCCACGGCGGTCGGGTACGTGATCGAGGGGCAGCAGAGCGTCTGGTTCGCCGGCGACACCGACCTCTTCGCCGGGATGACCGACCTCGGGCAGCTCGACCTGGCGCTGCTGCCGGTCGGCGGCTGGGGACCCTCGCTCGGCCCGGGACACCTCGATCCGGCGCGCGCCGCCGAGGCGGTCCGCCGGTGCGCTGCCACCTCAGCGGTTCCGGTGCACTACGGGACGCTGTGGCCGTTCGGGCTGGACGCTGTCCGCCCCGAGCTGTTCCACGAGCCGGGCAGGCGCTTCGCCGAACACGCGAAGTCGGTCAGCCCGAATACCATCGTGCACGTGCTCAACCACGGCGAGTCGCTGACCGTACGCCCCGCGACGGTGCCGTGAACACGCTGGGCACCGCGCTCGCGGCCGCCGGATCACTGCTTCTCCTCGTCGCCCTCGGCTCTGCCATCCCGATCCTGCCCACCGGTGCCGCGGTCAGCGCAGCCGCGGTGGTGGCGGTGCACCGCGAGTCGTTCACCGTGGTCATCATCGTGCTCGCCGGTGCGATCGGCGCCTACCTCGGTGACGCCGGCACCTACTGGATCTGCCGGTCAGGCGGCGTGGCGCTGGCCAACAAGCTGCGGCTGACCAAGGAGACCGGGCAGAAGCTGGAGCCGTTGGCACAGCGGCTGAACGCCAACCCGGTACCGGTACTGCTGGTGTCCCGGCTGGTACCGGCCGGGCGGGTCCCGGTACTGCTGGCCGCGGCCGTACTCGGCGTGGGCTGGCGGCGCTTCGCGGTGGCCAACGCGTACGCCTGCCTGCTGTGGTCAGCGGTGTACGCCGCGATCGGCCTGCTCGGCGGTGCGATCTTCCCCGAGCCCTGGGAGGGCATCGTCGCCGCCGTCGTACTGATCCTGCTGCTCACCCAGGTGGCCGGCTGGCTGCGCCGCCGCCGCGAGCGCCGGGCCGTGGCCGAGGCCGAGGCCGTCAGCAGCTGACCGATCAGCCGTTGACCCGTCGGCGGCTGACCCGTCGGCGGCTGACTCGTCGGCGGCTGACTTGTCGGCGGCTGACTTGTCGGCGGCATTGACCCCGGTACGCAGCCCCAGCTCGACCAGCCAGCCGACCAGTTCCCGGTGTACCGCGTCCGGCCCGACCAGGTCCTTCTCCCGCAGCGTGAAGCGCGCCGGGTAGACCAGTACCGCCTCGGTCTGCCAACCGCCCAGCCCACCGTGGCAGCCGACCAGCTCCTCGAAGGCGGCCACCTCCTCGGTCACCGGGTCGTACGCGCTGATCAACACCAGGTCGCCCACGTTGGCCAGCTGCTGGTGGGCGAGGAGATCCCTTGCCGCGTAAGGACCGTAGGGCAGCACCGGGTCCACGCCGTCGATTACGCCGTCGGCCAGCCGGTGACTGCCGGCCGGCCCGATCGCCACCGGACCATGGTCGACCGTGCGTACCACCACCACTCCGATGCCCGGGTGGCTGGCGAGGCCAGGTACCAGATCGGGGTACCGGGTCAGGATCTCGTCCAGGGTGAACCGGCGCGGCTCGTCGGTGATGTACACCATCGCCAGGTTTCCGGCGGCCACGACGACCACCTCGGGCCGCGCCCCGACGGCGCGCTCCTCCCGGCTGGCGGGGCCGAGCGTCATGTCGTCCCTGCCCCGGCCGCGGATGTAGGCGCGGGTCGCCGCTCCGGTCACGCCCCGGCCGCCGGCCAGGCCGGCGAGCAGCGTGTTGACCGGCCCCCAGCTCTCCACCTCGCCGGTCGCGGCGGCCGACGAGTCCCCGGAAGAGAGCCGCTGTACCACCGCCTCCAGCCGCTCACCGTGCCGCTGCTGGAACGGCGCGCCCTGGCTCTGTCCGTGATCGGAGAGCACCACGAGCTCGTACGCCCGGCCCGCGTCGCCGCTGATCCGGTGCAGTGTGCCGAGTACCCGGTCAAGCCCCTCCAGGGTCTGCATCGCCTCCGGCCGGGCCGGGCCGGCGTGGTGCGCCACCTCGTCGTAGTCGACGAAATCGCAGAAGATCACCTTTGCGCCGCGCGCCATCTGTTCGGCGATCAGCGCCACGTTCAGGTCCCGCAGCAGGATGTTGCTCACCGCGCGCAGCAGCACGTAGGAGCCGAACCGGGACACCCGGGGGTAGACGTTGCGGCGCTTCTGCCGGCGCGCCTGCTGCAGCTCTTTGAGCATCTCGCCGACCGACAGCACGATGGTGCGGGCCAGGCCGTACGGGTTGAGCATGAAGCTGGCGTACCCGCGTACCGACCGGCCGGGCAGCGTCGCGCTGCTCACGTTGAGCAGGCCGAGTGGCGCGTCGCCGGAGAACATGTTGGAGATGCTGACCCCGTCGTCGGCCAGCAGCCCGTGCCCGGTAGCCAGGCGCTGCTCCAGGATCGCCGCGTCCCGGGGCCGGTTGGTGACCAGCAGTCGACCGCTCTCCTTCTCGTACCAACGGAACCCGGGTACCTGGCTGGTGTCGCCGTAGAGCAGGCCGGCCTGGCCAGCTGGTGTGGTGGAGGGCAGGCCGGTGTGCCAGGTGGCGAAGCGGTGCGAGGCGGGGCCGGCCGGGTGCCGGGGCTTGGCCGGGTTGATCCACCGGCGGTCGGTCGGCTGGAACGGGTCGCCGTGCAGCCAGCGCCGCAGGTTGGGCAGGTTGCCGGTCTGTACCGCCCAGCGCAGCAGCGGGGCGGCCAGCCCGTCCAGCTGGATGATCAACATTCCCGGGTCACGTGCTGTTTCCGGGGCCGGGAACGCGCTGCGCGCCATCCGGCGGCGTACCTGGCCGAGGAAGACGTCCTCGGAGCCGGCGTCGGCCAGCCAGTTGACCAGGGCGGCCAGTGCGGCGGCCAGCCAGGCGACGCCGGCGGCGGAGAACACCCCGCCGTGCACGGTGACCCCCGGGTCCAGGCGCAGCGCGATGTACATGACCAGGGCCTGCAGGCAGACCCCGAGGATCAGTGCGACCACCCCGCCGAGGGCCACCGCGAGCGCCACCAGCAGCGGCCGCAGCAGCATGCCGACGAGCGCCGCGAGTACCACGAGGAGTACCAGCGCCCACGGGCCACCGGTGGCGGTGACGGCGGGCAGCAGCCAGAAGGTGGCCGCCAGTACCAGGAACGAGGTGAGGAAGCTGCGCGCCAGCGAACGGGCCCAGGCGACGGTCAACCGCCAGTCGCGCAGGGTACGCACTCCCAGCCGTACCTGCCGACGCAGTACCGCAGTCAGTGCCCGCACCCGTACCCCCTTGCCCGACGCGTACGGCGCGGGCTCTGTGTCCAGGCTTCCACACCGGTCCCGCGTCAGCCATTGAGACCCGCCTCAGTCACGGCGGACCCGACCGCGGGCCGCCGGACAGGCTGGAAGATCGGTGCGCCGGACATCGCGCGAACGGGCAGGCGGGAGGTTAGATTGAGCGCGTGTCAGCCCAGCAGATGATCTCGGCGCTGCAGCGCCGGTACCGTGAGTTCTTCGCCTCTCGCCCGGCGATCCCGTTCGCCGTCGCGCCGGCTCCGGGAGCACCCGCGTTCGCCTTCGGCACCGGTACCCCGGAATTCACCATCACCGTCAAGGACGGCCGGGGGGCCCGCGCGCTGGCCAGCCTCGACCAGTTCGGTGTCGCCGTGGCCTACCTGGAAGGGTGGCTGGACGTCGACGGCGACCTCGCGGTGGCGCTGAAGATGCGCAAGTTCTTCCGCGACATCCACCCGGTGGCCTGGGTCTCCCGGTTCGCGCCCGCGCTCATCCAGGGGCGCAAGGAGCACGACCGCAAGTCCATCTCGCACCACTACGACGAGGACTCCGAGTTCTTCCTGACCTTCCTGGACAACCGGCACCGCTGCTACACGGAGGGTGTCTTCGCCTACGACGACGAGCCGCTGGAAGACGCGATGACCCGCAAGATGCAGATCGCGGTGGACGCGCTGGGGCTGAAGCCGGGCGACCACGTACTGGAGGTGGGCGGCGGCTGGGGCGCCTTCACCGAGTACGCCGGGCGGCAGGGCATCGAGGTCACCACCACCACGCTGTCGGTCGAGTCGGAGCGCTACCTCAACGGGCTGATCGAGCGGGAGCAGTTGCCGGCCCGGGTGGTACGCCAGCACATCTTCGGGTACACCTCGCCGCGCAAGTTCGACGCGATCGTCAACATGGGCGTCACCGAGCACCTGCCCGACTACCGCACCACCCTGAAGAAGTACGCCGAGCTGGTGAAGCCGGGCGGCGGGGTCTACCTGGACGCGCTGGCGATGCGGGCCAAGCACCGGGTGTCGACGTTCATGAGCCGCTACGTCTACCCGGGTGGCTCCTCGCCGCTGCTGCTGCACCAGTACCTGCACGAGGTGGCCCGGTCGCCGTTCGAGCTGATCAGCGTGGACGACGACCGGCACAACTACTACCTGACCTGCAAGCGCTGGGCGCAGCGGCTGGACGGCGCCCGCGACGAGGTGGTCAAGCGCTGGGGTGACCCGCTGTACCGGCGTTTCCGGCTGTTCCTGTGGGGCTCGGCCGCCGGCTTCGACACCGGCCTGGTGCAGGCGTACCGGTGGGTGCTGCGGATGCCGGAGACATCCGCAGCCTGACCACCTGTCCGTCCTACGCGTCGCGCTTCCAGAAGCCCGCCCGCCGGGCGCGCGGCTGCTCCGTCGGGCGCTGCGACGCTTGCGGCGCGCCGGCGATCAGTTCGGCGAGTACCGCCAGCGCCTGACTCCAGCGCGCGTCCAGCGGTACCGACTCGTCGCGCAGCAGCGTCACCAGCTCCACCAGTGCGACCCGCTGCTCACCGGCGTCCGCCTCCCGGGACAGCGCGTCCAGCCGGCTGGCCAGATCGTCCAGCAGGTCCCGCCGGTCCGCGGCCGGCTCCCCTTGTGCGGCAAGCAGAGCAGCGTGCTCACCGGCCAGCAACGGGACCAGCTGGGTGGCGGGTACCACGTCCTCCTTCTCCAGGAAGGCGCTGCCGAAGTGGCGCTGTACCGACGCACTCGGCGCCGCGCCGCCCACCGCGCCACCGCCTACCGCTGCGCCGCCCGCGAAGCCGGAGCCTGAGGCCTTGCGCTTCGGGGCGTCGGCCGCGCGACCGAGCCGCATCCGTGGCGACGGCGGCGCACCCGGGCTGGGCGCGCCACCGACCGGCGGGCCGGGGAACGGTGAGCTGGCCGGCATCGCGAACGCCATCGGCGACATCATCGGCGGCCCGGACGGCGCTGCCGACGGCTGCCAACCGGCCGGCTGCTCCACCGGCTGTACCACCCGGTGCGGGGTACCCCCGTCGGTGACCACCCGGCTGTCCACGGCGAGGTACGCGGTGAACCGGCAGAGCACTCCGAAGCGCAGTGAGGTGTCCACAATCGTCTTCTCCAGTGCACTGTCCCCGGCAACGGCGTAGCGGTCCTCCAGGTCCCGCAGGTGTGCCCGGGCCCAGAGCGGCGTGACCGCGGAGCCCGGCACGGCGGCCGGCTGTGGCGCGGCCGACCACTCAGCGTCGTCCCGGGTACGCCCGGCCAGGCTCAGCGCGCCCGGCTGACCCGCGTACCGCCCGGCCACCACCAGGGGTACCCCCGGGAACAGGTCGCCCAGTCCGGTCACCCCGTCGAGTCCCTCGCCACGCAGCTGTACGCCGGTGACCACGGGCGAACCGATCCGCCGGTGGATGCGCTCCATCGCCGCGTCCAGCCGCTCCTCCGACTCGACAAGTTCACAGCGCCCGCGACCGGCAATCGCCAGCCGGCCCAGGAATCCGGCGTTCACCGCCTGGTCGATGCCGACGGTGTGTACCCGCACGCCGGCCAGGGCCGCGTCGACCTCCCGCAGGATCTGGTCCTCGTTGCCGACCTGCCCGTCGGTGACCAGGACCAGTACCCGGTCGCGGGTAGCGTCGGTGAGCAGTGCCAGCCCGTCGCGCAGCGGCTGCAGCAGCTCGGTACCGCCGCGCGCGTCGGCCCGGGACAGGTGCTCGACGGCCCGGTACCGGTTGCGGTCGCCAGCCGGGACCAGTCCGGCGGGGAGTCCCTCGGGGCGCTCCACCGTGTGGTCGAAGGTGAGTACGGCGAAGCGGTCGTCATCCCGCAGCGTGTCCACGATCCGCGCCGCGGCCCGGCGGGCGGCCACCATCTTCCAGCCACCCATGCTGCCCGAGCGGTCCAGCAGCAGTACCAGGTCACGCGGGCGCGGCTGCGACAGCCTGCTCGGGCGGGTACGCGATGAGCTGGAAGGTACCGCCCTCGCCGTCCTCGTCCGGGGCGAGCAGCAGCGCGTCCGACCCGCCCGCGTAGCGCAGCCGCAGGATGAAGTCCCGGTCCAGCCGCTCCCCCGGCTGGATCTCCAGCCCGCCCTCCTGTTCGCGTACCGCGTGCAGGCTGCTGTCCACGCCGAGCAGTTCCAGCCCGGCCGGCTCGATCTGCGCGCGCAGGGACAGCGCCACCGGGTTCGGGAAGCCGGGCAGCAGTACCGGCGGGCTGATCCGGGACGCGTCCGGTACCGCGTCGGTGTCCGCCGCGTACCCGTCGCCGGCCTGCGCATCATCGATGGCGGTACCGGGGATGTAGCGGGGCGCCACCACCAGCGGGAACCGGAACTCCGCCTCGCCGTCCACCAAAGCCAGTGGCTGGGCCAACTCCAGTGCCACGGTGACCTGCTCGCCAGGCAGGATGTTGCCGACCCGCAGGGTGAACACGTCGGGCCGCTCCTCCTCTGCGATGGCCGCGCGCTGGCCGGCCGCGATGGCCTCGTCGTACGCCTCCCGGGCGGCGCCGCGCTCCTGCAGCTGCGCCTCGACGGTACGGTCGGCGGCGGTCAGGGTGAGCTTGGTGAGCGCGGCACGCGGTGGCAGCGGGAAGATGTACGTCGCCTCCAGCGGCTCCGGGTATGGGTTGCGGAACCCCTGCACCACGTGCACGCCGGCGACCAGCGCGGTGATGCTCGCGCGTACGTCGAGCCGGTGCAGCGGGAGGTTGCCGCGCTGGGTACGCAGGATCCCGAAGCCGGTCTCGTCGTCCGGCCGGGTGAGAGCCTCGGCCGGAATGATCCCGATCGGTAGGGCGGTCATCGCGCGTCTCCTTCGTGTCCTTCGTGGGGCGGAGCTGGTTCGGTGGGCGGCTGTTCCTGGGCCTGGACGCCGGTGGGCTCGGCCTCGTTGGGGCGGAAGCCGTACCTGCGGTTACCAGCGGGCGGGTCGGCGTCCGGCGGTGCGACCAGCAGGTCCCGGTCGGCCAGCAGGGCGAGCAGCCCGGTACTGGCCGCCTGGATGGCGAGCAGGTCGTCTGGCGTCGGCGCCCGGCTCAGGCTGAGTGTCACTCCCCCGGGCAACCCGATCTGGTAGGCCACCGTCACCTCCGGGTAGACCTCGACCGGGCGCGGCCGCAGCGGGAACAGCCCCAACTCCGGCACCTCGCCGGCTCGCTCCCCCGAAGCGGCCTCGGCCGGGGCCGCCTCCGCCGGGGCGGCTGCTGCCCAGAACCGGGGCCGCGCCGGCTGCGCAGTTGGCGGCCCCGAGGAAGCGGCCAGCGGCAGTGGGTCAGGCAATCGGAGAACCTCATCGGGTACCCGTGCGATCTTGCGCAGTGTCTCGTCGGTGGCGCCGGTCAACTCGGCCTGGATCTGCGCCAGTGTGCGCCCCTGGGCCTGCCGGCGCTTCACCGCGACCAACTGGAGCAGGTGCCGCGGCCCGTACCGGGCGACCCGTCCCGGGACAGCCAGTGGCCGATCCACCAGCCCGATCGTCGCGTACCACCGGATCGCCCGCGCGTCCGGCAGGTCCCGGACCCGGCCGTTCGGGGCGCGTACCGCGTCGCCAGCCAGTGCATCCGCCACCCGCTCAGTCAACTCCGCCACGCTCCATCCATCCGTCGCCGCAGATCCGTTCGCCATGCCGTCACTATGACACTGTCAATGTGACAGTGTCAAGGAAAGTATTGCCGCCAGCCGGTCGGGGCGGGGAAGCTGGGGTCATGCAGCCGCGGATGCGCCGCCACGAGAACAAGGCTGGCGGCTGGGAGTTCGCCGAGCCGGTCGGTTACCGGGGCTGGGGCGCCGAGGTCTGCGGGTACCGGGAGTGGGGCGGGCCGGTACGCCGGCGCGAGGTACCGCACGACGGGTACACGCTCATCCTCAGCTTCGGTGACCCGCTGATGATCGACGGCGAGCGGTACACCTCCATGGTCGCGGGGCTGCACGACCGGCCGGTGGTCACCGCCCACCAGGGCGCCCAGCACGGCATCGAGGTACGGCTGCCGCCGGCCACCGCCCGCGCGCTGCTGCGCCGGCCGCTGTATGAGCTGACCAACTCCGTGGTCGCCCTGCCGGACCTGCTGGCTGACGCCGACCGGCTGGTCGACCAGCTCGCCGGTACCCCCGACTGGGCCACCCGGTTCGACCTGCTGCACTGCGCCTTCGCGGCCCGGTTGGTCGACGCCGAGCCGCTGGCCGGTGAGGTGCGCTGGGCACTGGACGCGCTCACCCGTACGCACGGCCGGGCTCCGGTGAGCCGGCTGGTCACCGCCACCGGCTGGAGCCAGCGACACTTCACGACGCGGTTCCGGGAACAGGTCGGGATGGCGCCCAAGGCACTCGCCCGGGTACTCCGGTTCCAGCAGGCGTACCAGAGCATGCGCGCGCACCCGCAGCACAGCTGGGCACAGATCGCCGCCGACGCGGGCTACTACGACCAGCCGCATCTCAACCGGGAGTTCCGCGAGCTGGCCGGCCTTCCACCCGGTGCACTCCTCGCCGCCGCGCTCCCCGAGTACGCCGGCATCGCCGCCTGAGCCGCTGGCGTCGCGGAACCGCTGGCGTCGCGGAACCGGCCGCCAGGTCAGTTTTCTCCAAGCCACCGCCGACCCATCCGGCCTAGCGTGGGCGGCATGAGTGATGTCTTCCCAGGGCTGCGCTACCGCGACGTGCCCGCCGCGATGCAGTGGTTGACCAGCGTGCTCGGGCTCACCGAGCAGTTCGTCGTACGGGACGCAACCGGCCGGGTCGGGCACGCCGAACTCGGCTGGGGCGACGGCGTGGTGATGCTCGGGCCGCTGCCCGAGGGCAGCGACGAACGCACCCCCGGCGGCGGCGAGGTCTACCTGGCAATCACCGAAACCGAGCTGCGCACGGCGCACGACCGCGCCGTCGCGGCCGGCGCGAAGTTGCTACACCCGTTGCAGGACAGGGGGTACGGCGTCGGGTTCACGGTGCTCGACCCGGAGGGCAACGAGTGGAGCCTGGGTACTTACCGCCCCGCCACCTCGCCACCGGTCGGTGCGCCCGGCTGGCTGGAGATCGGGGTACCCGAGCCGGGCCCGACCCGGGACTTCCTCTCTACCCTCTTCGGTTGGCAGGTCGAGGCGATGGCCGCCGGGAACGCCAACTTCACCGGCCCCGGACTGCGCGCCGGCGTGCACGGTAACGACGAAGACCGGAGCATCACCGTGTACTTCACAGTCGCCGACCTGGACGCCGCCGTACTGCGCGTGCGGGAACTGGGCGGTACCGCCGAGGAGGCCGGTACCGCCCAGGCCGACTTCGGCCGGTTCACCACCGCCACCGACCCGCAGGGCGTGCCCTTCGGCCTGCACCAGCCGCCGTCCGCCAAGCACTAGGAGTGCCTTACCAGCCGGCGATGACCACCTTGCCGACGGTGCCGGAGCTCTCCACCTGCGCGTGTGCCTCGCGCAGTGTGGCCGCGCTGATCGGGCCGAGCTGGCTGCTGATGGTGCTGCGCAGGGTACCGGCGTCGACCAGCTCGGCCGCGCTGGTCAGCAGCTCGTGCTGGTACCAGTCGGTCGGGGCGTACAGCGGGCGGGTGAACATGAACTCCCAGTGCCACGAGATGCTCTTGCTCTTCAGCGGCGTGATGTCCAGCGACTTCGGGTCGTCGATCGCGGCGATCTGCCCGCGCGGGCGTACCAGCCGGACGAACTCGTCGAGCTGCCCCTCGGAGAAGGCGGTGAACAGGTAGTCCACCCCGTCCGGGGCAACCACCTCAGTGGACTTGGCCAGCCCGCCGTGGTGGTTGACGACATACTCGGCGCCCATCCGCAGTGCCCATTCGCGCGACTGCGGGCGGGAGGCGCTGCCGATGACGGTCAGGCCGGTGAGCTGCCGGGCCAGCTGCAGCATGATCGAGCCGACGCCGCCGGCCGCGCCGACCACGAGCAGGGTGCCGGTGCTCTCCCGGGTCAGCGCGAACTTCTCGAACAGCGTCTCCCACGCGGTGATCAGAGTCAGTGGGAGCGCGGCGGCTTCGGCATAGTCCAGCGTGGTCGGCTTCAGCCCGACTATGTGCTCGTCGACCAGGTGGTACCGGGCGTTGCTGCCGGAGCGGCCGACCGAGCCGGCGTAGTAGACCGAGTCGCCGGCGCGGAACCTGGTCACCTCGGGGCCGGTGGCGACCACGGTGCCGGCGGCGTCGTACCCGAGGATCTTCAGTTCGCCCTTCGGGTCGCTGCGCGCGCGTACCTTCACGTCGACCGGGTTGACCGAGACTGCCTCGACGCGTACCAGCAGGTCGTGCCCTTGCGCCACGGGCACCGCAAGCTCGGCGTCGACCAGGCTGTCCGGATCGCCGATCGGCAGTGACTCGCGGTAGCCGACCACGGGCATCATCTGGGTCATGAAGGGGGACGCTACTCGCCTCGCCATGATCAACAAGAGACGGCCTACAGTCGGGGCATGCAGACGCGGATCCTCGGCCGAACCGGCCGCGAAGTCAGTGTGGTCGGGCTCGGCGCGTGGCAACTCGGCGCCGACTGGGGTGACGTCACGGAGGACGCCGCGCTGGCGACGTTGAACGCCGCCGTCGACGCGGGGGTCACGATCATCGACACCGCCGACGTGTACGGCGACGGCCGCAGCGAACGCCTGATCGGGCGGCTGCTGCGCGAGCGGCCCGACGCCGGGCTCACCGTGGCGACCAAGATGGGGCGCCGGGTCGACCAGGTACCCGAGAACTACACGCTGGCCAACTTCCTGGCCTGGAACGACCGCTCCCGGGCCAACCTCGGCGTGGACACCATCGACCTCGTCCAGCTGCACTCCCCGCCGACGCCGGTCTACTCGACCGACTCGGTCTTTGACGCGCTGGACACGCTGGTCGAGCAGAAGCGCATCGCCGCCTACGGGGTGAGCGTGGAGACCTGCGCGGAGGCGCTCACCGCGATCGCCCGGCCGGGCGTGGCGAGCGTGCAGATCATCCTGAACATGTTCCGGCTCAAGCCGCTGGACCAGGTGCTGCCGGCCGCCGCGGCCGCCGGGGTGGGCATCATCGCCCGGGTACCGCTGGCCAGCGGCCTGCTCTCCGGCAAGTACGACGAGCACACCACGTTCGGCGCCGACGACCACCGCAACTTCAACCGGCACGGCGAGGCCTTCGACGTCGGCGAGACGTTCGCCGGCGTGGACTTCGCGACCGGGCTGGCCGCGGTACGCCGGCTGCGACCACTGGCACCCGAGGGCGCCACGATGGCCCAGTTCGCGCTGCGCTGGATCATCGACCAGCCCGGGGTCTCCACGGTCATTCCGGGTGCCCGCAGCCCGGAACAGGCCCTGGGAAACGCCGCGGCGGCCGCGCTCGCCCCGCTCGACGAGGCAACGCTGGCCGGGGTACGCGAGGTCTACGACGAGCTGATCCGGCCGTCGGTACACGGACGCTGGTAGGCGGGCCTCTCTGGCGGTCGGGCGGGCTGCCGGTCGAGTGGCTTGCTTGAGGCACGTGAGTCCTTAGCTGCGCGTCTGTCCGTTTCGGCGCCGGTGTCTCAGCTGTCAGGGCCGGCTTCGCAGCGACGCTGGTCAGTCGGCGTCCGGCTGTACCCGCACCCGGGCGTGCTCGGCGAGCCGGTACCCGACGCCCCGGGCAGTCGCGATCACCGGCGGCTGCGCCGCGAGCTTGGTACGCAGCCGGCGCACGTGTACATCCACCGTGCGCTCACCACTGGCGATGTCGTACCCCCACACCCGGCGCAGCAGCTGTGCCCGAGTGAAGACTCGACGGGGATGGCTGGCCAGGAACACGAACAGGTCGTACTCGCGCCTGGTCAGACGTACCGGCTGACGGTCCCGGTAAACCGACCGGGACGCCTCGTGCACCACGAACTCCGGCACCGCGGATCCGGCCAGCGGCGGTACCAGCCGCGGCCGGCTCGGCTGGAGGGGCAGCCGCTCGGGCACGGCCACCCGTACCTCGGCGGCGAGCCCGAGCAGCGCCCGCAGGTGCTCCCACACCGCGGCCGCGCCGGCTGACTGCTCGCCGTCAGTGACGGCAATCTGCACCGTGACCAGTACCGATGCGCCCGACTCAGGAACCGGCGCGGTGGCAGCCAGGCGGGCCGGCGCGGTGCTCCGCTGACCGGACCCGCCGTCGACCTCGTGGACCGGGGCGGCGGACATGCCGACAGAATACCAGTAAGCCTATCGGCGTTATAGGGAATCTCTGGATCAGTCCGGCGATCCTGCCCGGCCGCCCAGCCGCTGGCACCGCCAGAACGGTTCTCTGGTGCGGCGGCCGGCCGGTGGCTGCTAACCTCACCGCATGCTGTCCTGAGGACCTGCCCGGCGTACCCGTTGCCGCCCGCGCCCCGCGCCGCCGGCCATCAAGGTACCGCCGCCACCTGACACCAGTCGGGTCCCGCCCGTGCCCACCCTGGCCGGACCCATCAGCGCCGTGACAGCTCGCAAGGGAGTGACACCATGCCGGCCCAGAAGCCCGCCCAGAAGTCCACCAAGTCCGCCGGTACCGCCCCGGCGGCGACGAAGTCCCCGGCCGCCGCGCCGGCGGCAGCCGGCAAGAAACCCGCCACCGCGGCTGCCGATACGGCCAAGCCGTCGGCCGGCAAGAGTGCCGGTCCGACCACAGCCGACGCCAAAGACGCCGGCGCCCAGTCGGGCAAGGCCAAGGACGCCAGCCCGAAGTCGAGCGGCGCCAAGGAAACCGCTGCGAAGTCCGGCGGCAAAGACTCCGGCGCCAAGGAGTCGGGCGCTTACGAATCCGGCGCGAAGTCGGGCAGCGCCAAGGCCGCGGACACGAAAGCCAGCGGTACCAAGGAATCGGCGAAGTCCGGCAAGGCCGACGCCGTGGTCGAAGCCGCACCGGTCACGCCCGCCCCGGCCGAGCCGGCCGCGAAGTCGGCGGCTAAGGCGGCCAAGGCCAGCCCCGCCAAGACAGCCCCGGGTAGCGCGCAGCCGGAGAGTGCGCCGGCCGACGACGACACCGTGTCGGCGGACGAGGCGGTGCCGCTGAACCGGGCGGAGCGCCGGGCCAAGGGCAAGGGCACCGGCGGGGTACCGGCCGGCAAGGTCAACCTGTCCGGCCGCGGCTCGTCGTTCTCGGCACCGCGCCAGTGGACCAAGCGGCGGAGCGGCTGACCCTCAGGACTAGGCTCTGCGCCGTGACTTTTGTTGCGGCGCAGAGCCGGTACCAGGACATGCCCTACCGCCGTGTGGGGCGCAGCGGCCTCAAGCTCCCGGCGATCTCACTCGGGCTGTGGCACAACTTCGGTACCGAGCGACCCTTCAGTACCCAGCAGGCGATCGTCCGGCGCGCGTTCGATCTCGGGGTCACCCACTTCGATCTGGCGAACAACTACGGGCCGCCGCCGGGAGCCGCCGAGGAGACGTTCGGCCGGATCCTGGCCACCGAGCTGGCGCCCTACCGCGACGAGTTGATCATCTCGACCAAGGCCGGCTACTACATGTGGGAAGGCCCGTACGGCGAGTGGGGCTCCCGCAAGTACGTGCTGGCCAGCCTGGACGCCTCGCTGCGCCGGATGGGCCTGGACTACGTCGACGTCTTCTACAGCCACCGGCTCGATCCGGACACGCCGCTGGAGGAGACGATGGGGGCGCTGGACCGGGCGGTGCGCTCGGGCAAGGCGCTCTACGCGGGCATCTCCAACTACCCGCCGGAGGAGACCACCCGGGCCGCGCAGATCCTCCGTGAGCTGGGTACCCCGCTGCTGATCCACCAGCCGTCCTACTCGATGTTCAACCGGTGGATCGAGGACGGCCTGCTGGACGTGGCCGGCGTCGAGGGCATCGGGGTGATCGCCTTCTCGCCGCTGGCGCAGGGGCTGTTGACCAACCGGTACCTGCATGGCATCCCGGCCGACTCGCGGGTGCGTACCAGCGTCTTCCTCGGCGAGCAGCAGCTGACCGACGAGACCATGACGAAGGTACGGGCACTCAACGACATCGCCGCCCGGCGTGGCCAGAGCCTGGCCCAGCTGGCGCTGGCCTGGGCGCTGCGCGACCAGCGGATGACCTCGCTGGTCATCGGGGCGAGCAGCGTTGCCCAGCTGGAGGACAACATCGGCGCGCTGGCCAACCTCGAAATCTCCGGTGAGGAGCTGCACGAGATCGACAAGTACGCCGCCGCGGCGTGATCGTCCGGCCGATCTCCCGGCCCGCCCTGGTCGACGAACTCGTCGCGCGGATCGGCGCGGCGCAGCGGGCCACCGCACCCGACGGCTCGGGCTGGCTGCGCGCCGGGATCGACGGCGCACCGACGGCCGGCGCCGCCGAGCTGGCCGATTCGTTGGTGGAGCCCTTGCGGGCGGCCGGTTCCGCCGCTGTCCGGGTGGACACGGCGGACTTCCTGCGCCCGGCATCGATCCGGCTGGAGCTGGGCCGGACCAACCCGGACTCGTACTACGAGAACTGGTACGACCTCGCCGCGCTCCGCCGGGAGGTACTGGAACCGTTACGCCCGAACGGTTCCGGCCGGATCCTGCGTACCTTCTGGAGCGCCGCGACAGATCGGGCCACCCGGCTGCCCTACGAGCAGGTACCGCCCGGCGGGGTACTTCTGCTCGCCGGGGCACTGCTGCTCGGCGCGGGACTGGAGCTGGACCTGACTGTCCACTGTGCACAGTCCCCCGCAGCGCTGGCCCGGCGTACCCCTGGGGAGCAGCAGTGGACGCTGCCGGCGTACCAGCGCTACACCGAAGAGGTCGGGCCGGAGTGGCTCGCCGACGTGGTCCTGCGGATGGACGACCCGACCCACCCCGCCCTGGTCGAGTCGCCCGCTTCGCACTGACGGGTCAGGCCGGGATGGAGACCCCGACGCCGCCCCGGGTCTGCGCGCCGTAGTGCGCCTTCTCGGCATCCAGGTCGAGCCGGCCGATGCGGGTACGCGCCTGCCGTGCCCGGTCGTCGATCAGCTCGGCCGGGATCAGCCAGGCGACCTCGAACTCCAGCCCGTCCGGGTCCTGCCCGTAGAGGCTCTTGGTGGTCCCGTGGTCACTCGCGCCGACCAGTGCGCCCGCGCCCGCCAGGGCGGTACGCAGCCGGTCCAGTTCGTCCAGCGTGTCCACCTCCCAGGCCAGGTGGTAGAGGCCGACGGTGGCCCGACCGGCGAGCGAGTCACCGGCGCCCGCACCGATCTCGAACAGGCCCAGGTCGTGGTCGTTGGTGGAGCCCGGTGCGCGCAGGAACGCGGCTCCCCGCAGCGCAGCCATCTCCTCGACCGGCCGGAAGCCGAGGACGGTGGTGTAGAACTCGACGCTGCGCTGCACGTCACGCACGTACAGGACGGCGTGGTTCAGGCGGGTGATCGGCATGGCTGACCTCCTACGGTGTGTACCCCGCCAATATAGTTGAACGCTCAACCATTCGGTAGGATGTGTGACGTGACCCGCTGGTTGACCGAATCGCAGCAGCAGACCTGGCGGGCCTACCTGATGGCCAGCCGGGTCCTCGCCGACCAGCTCGACCGGGAGCTGCAGCGCGACGCCGGCATGCCGCACGCCTACTACGAGATCCTGGTCCGGCTCTCCGAGGCGCCCGGCCACTCGCTGCGGATGGGCGAGCTGGCGGACAGCCTGCTGGTCTCCCGCAGCCGGATCTCGCACGCGATCGCGCGCCTGGTCGAGACCGGCTGGGTACGCCGGGAGGAGCACCCGAGCGACCGGCGGGGCGCGGTGGCCACGCTCACCGACCTCGGGTACCAGACGCTGGCCGACGCGGCACCGGGGCACGTGGCGGGGGTACGCGGCCACCTCTTCGACCAGCTCAGCACGGAGCAGCAGGAGCAGCTGCGGGCGATCAGCGAGGCGCTGCTGGAGCACCTGCGCCCGAACTGACCGGCCGCTGCCGCAGCGCCGCGGGCCCCCCGTCGCACAACCTCAGGGCGCCCAGTCGGGATCCCGGCCGAAGCCGGCCAGCAGCTGGGACTCGGCGTCAGCGTCCTCCGCCACAGTCACCCGGGGGGCGATGTAGCCGCCGTCCCGGTACGTCTCCTCGCGCTCGCCGAACCACAGCGCCACGGCACCGGCCACCTCCGGATCCAGGGTGGCGTCCAGGCCCAGCGCGGCGGCCAGGTCCCAGCCGTGGATCAGGTGGTCGGCCAGCAACTGGTGGACGTACTCCTCGGCCTCGGTCTTCCCGAACGACAGCTCCACGGTGCGCCCCATCGCCCCTGGCGCCGACACCGCCTCCTTCGCCTCCGTACCGGCCCGGGTCGCCACGGTCACCGGGCCGGCCCGCAGCAGGTCGCCGTCGTAGCGGGTACCCACCTCCTCGATGGTCTGCCCCTCGAACAGCGGCGGTATCCACAGCTGCTCCCCGACCACGTGGTTGACCAGGGTGTAGACGTCCCAGTCCGAGCACGGGGTGGGCACGTGCCACTGGGCGTCGTCGACCGCCCGTACCTTGTCGGTGAAGCTGTCCACGGCACGCTGGAACAGCGCCACGAGATCGTCGCTCGACATGTTGGCCAGCGTACGGGCGCGGGCCGGGGCGCCGCGCGAGCTCGCGGGAACC
This sequence comes from uncultured Actinomycetota bacterium, assembly GCA_963850915.1. Taxonomy (GTDB): domain Bacteria; phylum Actinomycetota; class Actinomycetes; order Mycobacteriales; family Micromonosporaceae; genus CAVTWH01. Next base: position 927,735 of record CAWKND010000005.1, on the reverse strand, counting down.
CGGCCGGCAGGCTTGTCCGAACCCGGCTGGGGCGGCGCCCGGGTCAAGGCGGTGCCGGGTCACAGGACGGTGCCGGGTCAGGACGGTGCCGGGTCAGGACGGCGCCGGGTCAGGACTCGGCGGTGAGCAACGCCTCCAGCGCGGGCAGCGCCGCGGCCAGGGCGGCGCGCTCGGCGTCGCTGAGCCGGGCCAGCCGGGCATCCAGCAGCGCGGTGCGCTGGTTGCGTACGTCCGAGAGCGCCCGGGTGCCGGCCGGGGACAGGCTGACCTGGGTGGAGCGGGCGTCGTCCGGGTCCGGGGTACGCACGATGAGGCCACGGTCGTCCAGGGCTGCGAGTACCCGTGTCATGGTCGGTGCGGTCACCGCCTCGCGCTGCGCCAACTCGCCCAGCCGCAGCGGACCGTGCGACTCGATGGAGACCAACGACGACAGCTGCAGGGGCGGAATGTCGTTGCTAGCCAGCCGGATCCGCCGGTGCAGTCGGCTGACCGCCAGCCGCAGCCGGGTGGCCAGTTGGCCGTCGGTACCCGGGTCGGTCATCCGTGCTCCTTGATCTGCCCGACGTCATCACCCGACCCGCGGCGACGCCGTCAACGCTGGCGGGTCTGTAAGACAGGCAGAGTACCCGCCGCGGTCAACTGCCCCGCAGGCCGTCCACCGCCATCTTCGCCGCTCCCTGCACCAACTGTTCCCCGGCGCTCTGCGAGGAGTTGTGGCTGGACAGCGCGACGACCAGCCAGTCGTGGCCGGGTTCGACGATCCGGCCGATCGTGTTGATCTCCCACAGCCCACCGTCGGCGGCCAGCGTGTCCCAGCCGTTCTTGACGTAGACGGCCGTGGCGCCACTCGGCGCTGCGGCCGGTACCCCCCACCGCTGGTCGCTCTCCACCTGCGACATCAGCCCGAACTGGTAGGCCCGGTTGGCGGCGGAGAGCGGACTGTTGTCGCTGGTCAGTACCTGCAGCAGGGCCAACTGGTCGGTCACCGTGGTGTGCGCCTTGCCCCAGGTGGCACCCGGGCCGGGCGTGGTACTGGTCAGGCCGAATGCCTTGTTGGCCGCGTTCAACCCGGCCGCCTCGCCGAGCGACTCGTAGAGCGTGCTGGCCGCCTGGTTGTCACTCATCGTGATCATCCTGGTGGCCAGCGTCTTCTGGGCGGCGGAGAGCTGGGCGTTCTGGCCCTGCAGCTTCCACAGCAGCGAGGCCAGGATGTCGGCCTTGACGATGCTGGCGGTCTGGAAGCTCAGCTGCTCGTTGTAGACCACCTTGGCGCCGGTGGTGAGGTCGAGTACGCCGACCGCCGCGTACTTGCCCTTGGCCGACAGGTACCCGGCGAGCGAGGCGCGTACCTGCTCGTTCAGGGTCGGGCTGGGCGCCGCGGTCGGCGACTGGCTGGCGGAGCTGCTCACGGTGGGTTCCGGGTCGGTGGCGGCCGCCGCGGCGGACCGCCGGTGGCTGATCACAAGGTAGCCGGCGACGAGGGCGATGCCGAGAACGAGGCAGGCGACTGCGGTGAGCATGCCCCACCGGGAGGACTTGGCGCTGGGCACCGCGCAATTCTGGCCAAGTCTCGTCACGTTGAGATAACGACCGGCTGGTCGCGACCTCAACGTCCAGATAGGTGCGGACCGGGCGTCCGACGACACGATCCACAAACCTTGATTGAAGGAACGATCTGGACCATAGTGACGCCGTGCCGTGGCTGCGTATGGGTACGTCGATCGCCCGCCGGTACGTCCTGCTCGGCCCGATCGGCCAGGGTGGGTTGACCGTTGTCTACGAGGCGGTGGACACGTTCGCCGGACGGCGGGTGGCGATCAAACTTCCGGCGCGCCAGTTCGTCGGCAACTCGGCCGCCCATGCCCGGATGCGGCACGAGGCGTTCATCACCTCCCGGCTGCGCAGCCCCAGCGTCCCGCGCGTGTACGACCACGGCGACACCCTGCTGCCGTCCGGCAACTGGGCGCCGTACGTGGCGATGGAGCTGCTCAACGGGGCGGTACTGGCCGGCCGGCTGTCGGGCACCGGGCTGCCGTGGACAGAGGCCGCCACGATCGCCGCGACGGCCGCGGACGTACTGGCGGTGGCGCACCGCAACGGCATCGTGCACCGCGACCTGACGCCGACGAACATCATGCTGACCAGCGCCGGACCGAAGATCATCGACTTTGGTGAGGCGGCCACGATCGGTGCGGTCCAGGCCGCCGCGACCTTCGGCTACACGGTCACCAACCGGCGGTTCAGCAGCGCGCAGACGCCCGCCGACGACGTGTACTCCCTCGGCGTCCTGCTCTACCAGATGCTTACCGGCCGCTCGCCGTACAGCACCAGCGGGCCGGCCGACGACCTGGCCGCGGCCCGGCTGCGCCGGGTGGCGCCGACGCCGGTACTGATCGTGCCCGGCATGCCGCGCGACCTTGCCGAGTTGACCCGCCGCTACATGGCCAAGAGTCCGGCGCAGCGGCCGACCAGCGCCACCGCGGCACTCGAACTCTGGTCCATGCTCATCCCGCGCCCGGAGTCGGCCTACCGGCGCCCCGGGCCGGCCGCGCACGCGCTGGCACTGGATCTGCGCCAGATACCCCCGGAGCCAACGCACCGTGACCAGCGGCCGGCCGCGGCCCCGCCGCCGTGGGAGCCGCAACCAAGACGGCCGTGGGAGCCGCAGGCACCGCCGCTGTGGGAGCCGCAGGCAACCCAGCAGGCAACGCAGCCGGCGCGGGAGTTCAGGCCGTTGCCGGCTCCGGACGCGCTGGCGCCGGCCTGGCGGGCTTAGCCGAACGGGTCGGCCGGCCGATCAGCGCCTTGCTCCACCGGGTGCGGCTGAGCACCTGGGACACGGCGAGCGCCAGCACGAAGTCGAGCACCAGGATCGCCACGGTCACCGCCACCGGGTGGTAGGACATCCCGCCCGGCAGCCGCTTCTGCAGGTAGAGCAGGCCGGTCAGGATCGCCGGGTGGCTGAGGTAGATGCCGAACGACAGGTAGGTACCGACGACCAGCGCGCGCTGCGCCCAGGCGGCCTTCATGTCGGCGATGCGTACCGACAGCAGGTACAGCACCCCGATGGTGGCCAGTGACAGGGGTACCGTCATCGGCTGCATCGAGCGCCCCGCGTACTCGGGTTGCTCGCCGATGGACAGCTCCCAGAAGTAGAGCAGCGTACCGAGCGCGCCGATCGCCAGCAGCGAGTTGACCACCAGCCAGCGGTGCCGGGTCAGCCAGTCGTGCATCTGCTGGAAGTGCAGTGCCGCGACGCCGCCGAGGACCACCCAGAACTGGTACGCGGTCAGGCTCGCCTCGCCGATGAACGGGCGCCACCAGCCCTGCGGCTCGCCGACGTAGTGGTAGACGGCCATCAGCGCGACCTCGATCAGGCCGGAGACGACCAGCAGCGCACCGTGGTGGCGGCGGGTGGCGTGCAGCAGCCGGACGAAGAGCGGGAAGATCACCGCGAACTCCACGCTGACCAGCAGGAAGTACATGTGGTAGCCGTCGGTGCCCTGGATCAGGCCCATCAGGTACTGCCACCAGAGGCGCTTGAGCGCCCACAGCGAGTACGCGGTGATCAGCCCGAGCACCACGTAGAAGGCGCTCCACAGCAGGTACGGCACGCCGAGCACGCTGACCCGCTTGCGCATCTGGCCGCGCTCCTCGGCCAGCCGGCCGTCCGGGCCGACCCGCCCCCAGCTCGTGTGCACCAGGACGAGCGCGCTGATGAAGAAGAACCCCTGCCGGGTGAAGTGCATGACGTTGACGACCGCGTTGGAGGCGACCGACTCCAACGGGTTGGCGTTGGAGACCACGTGGGTGGCGACCACGAAGAAGCACACGATCAGCCGCATCACGTCGATCTGTGGCAGCCGCCGGGCCCGGGGCCGCCCGGCTCGCTCCGCCGGCGCGTCTGTCGGGGCCGCGTCTGTCGGGGCCGCGTCTGTCGGGGCCGCGTTGTCGGGGCGCGCGATCGTCGGGGGCTCCGTGTGCTGGGCCAGCCCGGCCGGCTCGGGTGCGGTACCGCCGGCGGTCACCTCGGCGGCATTGCCGCTGGACAGCGCGGCCGGTGCCACGGCCTCCGGCGTGGTCGCGGCGACTGACGCCTGGGGGTCGGTTCTCGTACGCATCGCCCCCTAGCCTGCCTAACATCGCGCGAGTTCGCCCAGCGGGGGGCCTGAATTTTCGCTGGGAACCGTCGACGACCGTCGGGCAAGGTACCGCTAATCAGGTGATACAGCCATAAAGACGGTCGGCGTCGCGCTGCGCAGCACCGAGCGGCGACTGGACCGCCGGGCGGTTGCCGGGCCGGTCGGGTCGTGCCACAGTCACCCCCATGACTGCGTTGGCCATGACCGCGTTGGCTGGGGCCGCCCTCGCGTCGCCGGAGAGCACGGGCAACACCGGGATCAAGTTCGTGGGGGTACTTGTCGGGCTGGCACTCATCGCGGCGGCGATCCGGGCGATGTTCGGCAAGAAACGCTGACGCGACGCAGTCAGGCCAACGCGGAGGGTACGGCAGCTGCCATTCGGCGCGTGAATCTGCCGTCCGACCGGCGATGCGAGCCCTGTATCCGCGCGTCAGGTGCGGTTGCCCCCTACCATGATGCTCCGTTGCCCTCCACCCCGGAGGGACAGTTCTGGAGGACCCATGCAGCCACCTATGGCCCCGCCGCCGCCCCCCGCGGCCGCGCCCGCCAGCAGCGACAAGACGACCCTCTTCGGTGTACTGGGCATCGTCATCGGTCTCATCTGCTGTGGCCCCGCCGGGATCGTGCTCGGCTTCCTGTCGATCCAGGAGGCCAAGAAGTACGGCAAGCCACAGACGCTGGGCATCGTCGCGATCGTCCTCAGTGTGATCGGTCTGATCTGGAACATCTTCGCCACGGTCAACCGCTTCAACTGAGCCACGCCGGTACCGGGCGGTCCGGTGCGCGCCAACCCGTCATCGGGCCGGCCGCACCGCACCGCCCGGCGCCGGGGCCACCACGCGCCATCAGATCGCGGCCACGGCCGCCGGCCGGACAGCTTCGTCCGCACCGAGTGGCGCGAGTCGCTCCAGCCGGCGGATCCAGCGGTACGCGAGCAGCAGCGGCAGCGCCCCGAACACGCCGAACGACATGTCGATCAGTGACCACCAGAACGGGATGCCGCGCAGCGGCCCGCAGATCAGTGCCAGCGGGATGATCCCGGCGCACGCCACCAGCCCCCACTGGACGACCCACACGTTGCGTACCGGGTCGCGCAGCGGCCCCCAGAACGCGGCCGCGATCGCCAGATGCGCGAAGGCCAGCCAGTCGGTGCCGTAGGCGACGAACGGGTACGCCGCCCAGGTCGCGTGGATGCCCTGGCGCACGGTGTGCAGCCAGTCCAGTACGAATCCCGGAGTGGGCAGCGCGTCCGCGACCCGGACCAGCCACTGCGACTCGCGGTCCAGCGGGAACGCGGTGACTCCGCTGAGTACCAGGCCGACCGCCATCACGACCAGCCAGAACCGTACCCGCGCCAACACCTGTGCCCTGTCCACGAGCGGGACGCTACGGCGAAGGGGCGGCACCCGGCGAGCGCCGGACACCACCCCTTCACAAGGTTGCGGCGGTCAGCCCACGTGTACGGCGCCGTGCTCGGTGTCCACGTCGCTGCGCCGGGCCTTGATGAACACCAGGACGATCACCCCGGCCAGGGCCAGGAAGCCGGCGCCCCAGGCGAACGCCACCCGGTAGCCGTGCACCATCGCCACCAACTGGGCCAGCCCGGCGGCCGTCTTGTCGGCCGGGTTGGCCGGCGGGTGGGACGCGGCGAAGTTGGTCGTGGCCGTCAGCGCGAACGTGGACAGCAGGGCGGTACCAAGCGAGCCGCCGACCTGCTGGGTGGCGTTCAGGGTGGCGCCGGCCACGCCCGCGTCGTGGGTACTGACGCCGATCAGCGCGACGTTGCCCAACGGTACGAACATGAAGCCCAGGCCCAGCCCGAGCAGCAGCTGCGCGGGCAGCAGGTGCGAGACGAACGCCGTGTGCACGCCGATCCGGGTGAGCAGCAGCATGCCGATCGCACCGACGAAGGCACCCGAGGCCATCAGCGGCTTCGGGCCGACCTTGGGCATCAACGGCGTGGCCGTGGCCGCCGCGACGAGTACGCCCGCGGTCACCGGCAGCGTGGCGAGGCCGGCTTTGACCGGCGTGTACAGCAGCACGTACTGCAGGTAGTAGCTGAGGAACAGGAAGGCGCCGATCAGGCCCGTCCCCACCAGCAGCGAAGAGAGGAAGGCGCCGCCCCGGTTGCGGTCGAGCACGATACGGAGCGGTAGCAGTGGATTCTTGCTCGTCATCTGGACCACGACGAAGCCGACCAGCAGCACCACGCCGATGCTGAGGAACAGGATGGTCTGCGGCGAGTGCCAGCTACCCGACGGCGGGATGGCCTTGGTGAAGCCGTAGACGACCGAGATCAGGCCGGCGGTAACCAGCACGGCGCCGGGGATGTCGTACCGGGTGTTGCCCCCCGCCTTGCTCTCGCTCACCAGCGGGATCGCGGCCACGATCGCCACGATGGCCACCGGGATGTTGACCAGCAGGCACCAGCGCCAGTTGGCGTACTCGGTCAGGATGCCGCCCAGCACCAGGCCGATCGCGGAGCCACCGCCGGCGATGGCGCCGTACACGCCGAATGCCTTGGCCCGTTCTTTTGTATCGGTGAACAGCACCGTCAGCAGCGCCAGCGACGCCGGGGCGAGCAGCGCGCCGAAGACGCCCTGCAGGCCGCGGGCGAGGAACAGCATGGCGCCGTTCAGGGCCAGGCCGCCCAGTGCGGAGGCGACGGCGAAGCCGGCGATACCGAGGATGAACGCGCGCTTGCGGCCCCAGTAGTCGGCGACCCGGCCACCGAGCAGCAGCAGACCACCGAAGGTCAGGGTGTACGCGGTCACCACCCACTGCCGGTCGGACGGGCTGATGTTCAACGCCTCCGCCGCCTTGGGCAGCGCGATGTTCACCACCGTCGCGTCGAGGACCACCATCAGCTGGGCGATGGCGATGATCGCCAGGGTCCACCAGCGGCGTGGATCCGGCGCACCGGCACCGGCTGAGGCGCCTGCCCCGGTTGGCCGGCTCCGGCCGGCTTGCGTGCTGGTCCGTGCGGTCACGGTGGTACGACCCTTCGACGGCGGCTGGCGGGCTGCCCCGGCGGGTACGCCCGGGCGCGAAAACGGCACTGTTCCGTTTCGAACCGTAAAACACGAGGCTGAGGCGCTGCTGAACGCCCCCCTCGCTATGAGCCGGTTCACAGCGGGCAGTCAGGAAGCCCACCGGCGGCCGGTACGCAAGTCGACCATCCCGGTACAGCTGGGTACCCGGACGGCGAACGGAAATAGTCCGATCGCGGACACCCCGAACCGCCCACCCATGCAGTATTAGTGAGAAGCCGACATCCTGCGGATGTCAGGGCCGCGCATGGCGAGCAGTGCCGCCCCGCATGCCGAGCAGCTCAGCACGGGTGGGGCAGTACCGTCCCGCCATGCGTAACCGCTCGCGAGTCCCGGCGGCCCCGGACCACGCACCCCCCTGCGATCCAGGAAAAGGTCCCCGCCATGACCGAGCTCCTCCCGCGCCCCCGTGCGCCCTACACCGAGTCACCCAGCGCGCCACACCCGATGCCCCACCCGCCGGCGGCACCTGAGCTTGCCCAGCCGGTACCCGAGTTCGCGGCGCAGCTGTACCAGCGTCCGGAGCGCCGCGCACACCGCATGCCGGTGGACGGTCAGTGGTTCAAGCGCGCGGTCTTCTACGAGATGCTGGTACAGGCGGGGGCGGACTCCAACGGCGACGGCTACGGTGACCTGCCCGGCCTGATCTCCCGGCTGGACTACTTCCAGTGGCTCGGGCGTCGACTGCCTGTGGCTGCCACCGTTCTACGACTCGCCGCGGCGCGACGGCGGGTACGACATCCGCGACTACTACCGGATCGCCCCCGAGTACGGCACGCCTCGACGACTTCGTGACGCTGCTCGACGAGGCGCATGCCCGGGGCATCCGGGTCATCACCGACCTGGTACTCAACCACACCTCGGACACCCACGAGTGGTTCCAGGAGTCCCGCCGCGACCCGACCGGGCCGTACGGCGACTTCTACGTGTGGCGCGACACCGACACCGAGTACGCCGACGTGCGGATCATCTTCTCCGACACCGAGCCGTCGAACTGGACCTACGACCCGCTCCGCCAGCAGTTCTACTGGCACCGCTTCTACCACCACCAGCCGGACCTCAACTACGACAACCCGGCCGTGCAGGAGGCCATGCTCGACGTCGTGCGGTTCTGGCTGGACCTGGGCATCGACGGGTTCCGGATGGACGCGGCGACCTACCTGTTCGAGCGCGAGGGTACCGACTGCGCGAACCTGCCCGAGACGCACGCGTACCTCAAGCGGCTCCGCAAGATCGTCGACGACGAGTACCCCGGCAGCGATCCTGCTCGCCGAGGCCAACCTGTGGCCCGGCCGACCTGGTCGAGTACTTCGGCGACGCCGAGCGTCGGCGGCGACGAGTGCCACATGGCCTTCCACTTCCCGGTGATGCCGCGCATCTTCATGGCGGTACGCCGCGAGTCCCGGCACCCGATCTCGGAGATCCTGGCCCAGACCCCGGACATCCCGGTCGGCTGCCAGTGGGGCACCTTCCTGCGCAACCACGACGAGCTGACCCTGGAGATGGTCACCGACGAGGAGCGCGACTACCTCTACTCGGAGTACGCCACCGACCCCCGGATGCGGCTCAACGCCGGCATCCGCCGGCGGCTGGCGCCGATGGTCGGCAACGACCGCAACCAGATCGAGCTGTTCACCTCGCTGCTGCTGTCGCTGCCCGGCTCGCCGGTCATCTACTACGGCGACGAGATCGGCATGGGCGACAACGTCTACCTCGGCGACCGGGACGGGGTACGCACCCCCATGCAGTGGTCGCCGGACCGCAACGGCGGCTTCTCCCGGGCCGACCCGGGCCAGCTCTACCTGCCGGTCAACGCCGGCTGGGTGTACGGCTACCAGGCGGTCAACGTGGAGCGCCAGCAGGACCAGCCGGCCTCGCTGCTGCAGTGGACCCGCAAGATGATCGCCACCCGCAAACGCCACCTGGCGCTGGCCCTGGGCGACTTCCCGACCTCGGCGGCTCGCAACCCGTCGGTGCTGGCGTTCCTGCGCGAGTACCACGGCGCCGGGCCGGACGGCGACGCAGGTGGACGAGGTGATCCTGTGCGTACACAACCTCTCCCGGCACCCGCAGCCGGTCGCAGCTGCAGCTGGGCGCCCGGTTCCACGGGCACATCCCGGTGGAGTTGACCGGCAGCACCGTGTTCCCGGCCATCGGGCTGCGGCCGTACCTGCTGACCCTGCCCGGGTACGGCTCCTACTGGTTCCGCGATGGTCCCGGCCCGGCGCCGCCCCGCGGTCGGCCGCCCCCGGCGACACTCGCCCACAGCCGGCCCCGATGCTCGGCTGAGCCGGCCAGGGTGGACTACGGGCCTGCATGGGTTTCACCGCGGCGTAACAGCGTGACGACGTGCGCCGGTGACAGCCAGCGAGTGGAGTGGAGGGCACTGATCGAGGCTGGTCACTGCGACGACCCGCGGGCCTACCCGGCGGCTCGCGATCAGTGTCGACTCCGGTCCACAGCGAGGTGTCCGGGTGGCGGACGGTCTGTGTGAAGTGCTCATGCCGGGCGTCGCCACGCACCGTGCAGGACCTGCCCGGCCGGCCCGGGCTACGCCGCGTTCGGGGTACCGCCGGGCGGCGCCTGGGACGACCTCGCGCTGTCCCTGGCCAACCTCGCGGTCGGCAACCCGCGCGGCGCGGCCGGGCTGGAGGCGGTGCTGCGCGGGCCGGTGCTCCGGCTTCGCCGGCCGGCCACCATCTGCGTGGCCGGCGCGGCCAGCGAACCGCTGCTCGACGGGCTGCCGGACCTACCGGTGGGCCGCCGGTGCGAAGTCTTCGCCGGCCAGACCCTCGATCTCGGCCCGGTACGCGGCGCCGGACTGCGGATCTACCTGGCCGTACGCGGCGGTCTCGCGGTGCCGGCGGCGCTGGGCAGCCGGTCGACGTTCGCGCCGGGGCGGCTTCGGCGGCTTCCGGGGCCGGCCGGTACGGGTCGGCGACGTACTCGGTGCCGGGGACCGGCCGGAGGCCGAGCCGGTCGACGTGGGTGCGGCGCTGCCGGTACTCACCGACTCGTGGACGCTGCGGGTGATCCCCGGCCCGCACGAGTACCTCGCCGACCTGCTCTTCGAGACGCAGTGGCGCCTCGACCAGGGCTCCGGCCGGGCCGGCATCCGGCTGGCCGGGCCGGAGAGCGCCTGGTGGAGCACGGTGGCCCGCACCGAGCCGGACGACGCGCCGTGCCCGGTGGGTGGCGTGGTGATCTCCGGCGGGGTACCGGTGATCGCCGGCCCGGACGGCCCCGTGCACCGGCGGTTCGGCGCTGCTCGCCGTGGTCATCCAGGCCGACCGGTGGCGGCTGGCCCAGTGCCGGCCCGGCGACCGGGTACGCCTGCTGCCGGTCACGCCCGAGCAGGCACACGCCGCCACGCTGGCCCGCGAGGAGCTGCTCGCCGGGCTCAGCGGAACCGGCCCGGGCGACGGCGAACCGGCGGCCATGCCACAGCGGCTCGCCTCCTACGGGCGGGCGCCCGGTCACGCCGCCCGCGCCGCTGCGCGAGACAGCCTCCGCCGACGGGCCCGCCCCGGCCTGGTCATCCGCCGCGCCGGTGACCAGCACCTGCTGCTCGAGGCCGGCAGCCGAGGCGAACGAACTGGCCATGCCGGTTCCGGGTGCACCTGCTCGGGCAGGCGCTCGGCCGAGCTGCCCGGGGTGGCCGAGGTGGTACCGCGGACCGCGCTCGCTGCTGATCACCGTGGACGAGCCGGCTGCCTCGCCCAGTACGCTCGCCGGGCTTGCCGTCGCCGCCTGGCACGGGCTGCCCGACCCGGCCGACGGTGCAGCTGCCGGCCCGGGAGGTGATGCTGCCCATCTGCTTCGACGACCCGGCTGTCGCCGACGCGATCCGGCGCTACCAGGCCGACGTACGCGGCAGCGCGCCGTGGTGCCCGGACAACGTCGAGTACCTGCGCACCTGCAACGGGCTGGCCTGCCGGGACGACGTCTTCGCAGCCGGATCGCCGCCGCCAGCTACCTGGTGCTCGGCTTCGCCGGCGCCGGGGCTCGGTACCCCGGTGGCGGCGGCCCTGGACGCGCCGGCACCGGCTGAGCGCCCCCCGGTACGACCCGGCCCGCACCTGGACCCCGTCCGGCGCGGTCGGGCCTGGTCGGCAACCGGCTGCGCATCCAGGGTGCCGGACGGCCCGGGCGACAGCCAGCTGGTCGGGCGTACCGTCCCGGTCTGGCGCGACCTGCGCCGCCCGATCGGTGCCGCCGGCCGACCCGGATCCGGCGCGCACCGGCCCGCCGTGGCTGCTGCGCCCGTTCGACCTGCTGCGCTTCGAGCCCGTACCACCGCGGCCGAGCTGGCCGACCCGGACGGCGCCGTGGCCGCCGGCGCGCAGCTGACCAGCTCGACCGACCACGCTGCGGCTGCGCGACCTGCTGGATGGAACCCCGACAGCGGCGGTCCTACCGGCCGGCGCCTGACCGCCTACCCGGCGGCCAAGTGTTGCCCTGACCCCACTTCTCGACGCGCTCAGGCTGCTCGGCGGCTCGGCGAGTTCGCCGTAGCGGGCCAGGCCGAGTGCGCCGACGACGGCGAGCAGGAAGCCGAGCACGGCCAGCGGCGCGAAGCCCGGCCGGGTACGGTCGCCGAGCGCCAGTACGCCGATGACCGCCGGGCAGCGCCGTCTCCCCCACCACCACCGCGGCGGTGACCGTGGTGACGGCGGCGCGCTGCAGGCCGGAGGCGAAGAACAGGAAGCCGACGACACCGGAGACCGCTGCCGCGTACGTCGCGGGGTTGCGCAGCAGCGCCACCGGGTGCAGGTCGGCCAGGCAGCGTACGGCCAGCGCGAGGACCGCGAAGCCGAGCCCGGCCACGCCACCCAGGAAAGCGCCCCGCAGCCGCTCGGGCAGGCGTACCGCGACCAGCCCGAGCAGTCCGAGCAGCGCGGCGGCGACGAGCAGTACGACCGCGAAGGCGGTGGATACCGGGCGTACCGACTCCGGCCCGCCGCCACGGCCAGCAGGGCCAGCCCGAGGCAGACGCCGGCCACCGCCAGCCACTGTGCCTTGTCCCAGGCGTACCCCCAGGACTGGAATCGCGACCACGGCCGTGACCGCCAGATTCGCCGCGAGCGCCGCCTGCACCAGGAAGAGCGGCAGGCTGCGCAGCGCGTAGAACTGGCAGGCGAAGCCGAGGATGTCCAGGCCGACCCCGGCGACGAACGGCCCCTGGCGCAGTACCCGCAGCAGCAGCCGCGGATCGACCGTACCGCCGGCCGCGCTGCGTCGCGCGCCGATCGACTGGAGTACCGAGGCGACGCCGTAGAACACCGCCGAGCACACCGTCGCGAGCAGCGGAATCAGCACAGCTGGACGCTACCCGCCGCGCACCCGGCGTTGGCGACTTCGGCGGGGCGGCCCGGTGCGTCGTGGCGGGGTGGCCTGGGCAGGCCGCGATCCGGGGTGCGGCCCGGATGAGCGCGGCGCGGACGGCAACGGCAGACTGCCCGGGTGCGTTACCTCCTCTTCCCCGGCCGGCACCACCTGCTCACCCGCTTCCAGGCTGGCTACCTGCAGGAGCTGGCCGACAGCCAGCGCGACGACGTCACCGTGGTGTTCGCGGTGACCTCGGCCAACCACGCCAACACCAAGCGCAACCCCGTCCCGTACGACCGGCGGGAGGCGGCCGTCGAGCGCTTCGGCGTACTCGAAGGGCTGCGCTGCCTGGTCGTACCGGTGTTCGACACCGCACAGACCGAGCGGTTCGCCGAAGTGACCGTCAAGAACGTGGCAGCCACCGTCGGCGTCGAGTTGACCCGCGCGAACACGGTGGTGGCGTGCAGTACCCCCGAAGTCTCGGCGATGTACGCGGCGCTGGGTTTCCCGATCGCCGGGGTGGAGGCGGACGTCCAGCCCGCCCCGGACCGGCCGTGGGAGGTACTGCTGCGCTGCGCGGCCGGCGACGAGGCCTGGCGCGACCTGGCGCACCCGGCGAGCGTCGACGTGTTCGACCGGTACGGCCTGGCGGCGCACGTGCGCGCGGTGGTCAACGATCCGGTGGTCGGCGCCGAGGGCGGGCTCACCGCCACCCGCGACTACCGCACCTACGCCGAGGCGTTCGAGGACGCCGCCGCGCGCAAGTGGGCCGGCGTGCGGGAGCACGTGCGGCCGGGCCGGATCGTGGACATCGGCTGCGGCGCCGGGGCGGTACTTGCGTTGGCGGACAAGGAGCCGGCGCTGCGGGAGAGCGACCTGATCGGCATCGAGGTGGCCCGGCACCTCTACGAGGAGTGCGTACACCGCAAGGCGCAGGGCGGTTTCAGCAACCCGAACGTGTACTTCTACCAGCGCAACGTACTCGGCGGCGCGGTGTTGCCGGAGCGCTCGGTGGACACCACGCTCACCTTCGCGCTGACCCACGAGATCTGGTCGTACGGCTCCGGGCGTACTTCGCTGGAAGCCTTTGTACAAGCCATCTTCAGCACACGGCGCCGGGCGGCGTGTGGATCAACAGTGACGTCTGCGGGCCGGACGAGCCGGACGCCCGGTACTGCTGCACCTGGTGAGCGACGACGGGGCCAACCCGGACAAGCCGCGCCAGAACCTGACCGCGTTGAGCCGGGAAGAGGTCAGCGGGTACGTCGGCGGGCTCTCCACCCGCGCCCGGCTGGACCAGTTCGCGGTCGACTACCAGTTCCCGTTCGGATACGATCCGCGCCCGGACGGCGCCGTCGCGCTGCGCTTCGCCGACGCGATGGACTTCCTCACCCGCAAGGACTACGCCGGACAACTGGCTCTCCGAGACGCACGAACAGTTCTGTGGCATGTCCTTGCCCGGCTGGCGGGCGCTGCTGGCCGAAGCCGGCTTCGAGCTCGAGCCGGCCACCCGGGCCTGGCGCAACGACTGGCTGGTGACCAACAGGTTCGCCCCGGTGGCCCGGTTGACCGACCTCGCCGGCGTAGTGCTGGACTGGCCGGTGACGCACCTGGTCACGGTGGCCAGCCGCCCACTGAACGGCTGACCTCTGTCTGCCCCGCCGGGCCGCCGGCTGGGCGGTCGCGCCGGGCCGACCGCGTCCGGGCACGCCGGTAGTTGACCGAGCAATAGTTAGCTCGGCAAAGTAGCGTGCGGCATGAGCGCAACACTGACGATCGAGGACGACAAAATGAGCGATGCGATGTGGGCCGGTACGGTCACTCTGACCGGCCACAACGGCGATGAGATCGAGGGGTACCTGGCCCGGCCGGAGGACTCCGCGCCGCGCGGTGCCATGGTGGTGATCCACCACCTGCCCGGGTACGACGCGGCGACCAAGGAGATCACCCGGAAGTTCGCCGCGAACGGGTACCTGGCACTCTGCCCCAACCTCTACTCGCGGGACGCGCCCGGAGCCGACCCGGCCGACGCGGCGGCGGTGGTACGGGCCGCCGGTGGGGTACCCGACGAGCGGCTGGTCGGGGACGTTGCCGGCGCGGCGGAGTACCTGAAGGGGCTGCCCAACAGCAACGGCAAGGTCGGTGTGATCGGGTACTGCTCGGGCGGGCGGCAGTCATTCCTGGCCGCGTGCTCGCTGCCGCTGGACGCCGCCGTCGACTGCTACGGCGCGTTCGTGGTCGGTGACCCGCCGGCCGGCTCGCCGCTGAAGGTGACCCCGGTGATCGGTCTGGCCGGCCAGTTGTCCTGCCCGCTGCTCGGCCTGTTCGGCAACGACGACTCGTACCCCAGCCCGGCCCAGATGGCCGAACTCGGGGCGGAGCTGGACCGGCTGGGCAAGGAGTACGAGTTCTACTTCTTCGAGGGCGCCGGGCACGCGTTCTTCGCCGTCGAGCGCCCGGCGTACCGGCCGGAGGCGGCGGTCGAGGGCTGGGCGCACATCTTCGCCTTCCTGGCGAAAAACTTGGCCGGCAAGCCGGCACAGAACCCGACGGCCTGAGTATGTGCACGTACATCACGCAGACGTTCCCGATCGAGGGCAGCGCGCGGGGTGCGGCCGGCTGGCAGCGGTGCGCGCAGGCGACTGTCTACTTCGACCACCCGGTACACACGATGGCGGCCGAGCACACGCTGAACCTCGACTTCGCCAACCCCGCACAGGGGCCGGCCGCACGGGTCGCGGTGGAACTCACCGCCGACTCGGCGCGGGCGCTGGCAGAGGCGATCCTGGCCGTACTCGACCAGGTACCGGCGGGGCTGCTGGAGTCGGCGAACGCGGCGTAACAGCGCTCGAACACGGGCCCGAAATCAGCGGTACCCGGAAATAAGGCTCGGCCGGCGTCCACGGGGGAAGACGTCGGCCGAGTGACCGGAGCGTACCGGATGAAGGCCGCCTTCGTCCATGCCATCGGACGGCACGAATCTGGGACTCGCCCGGGCCAATGTTTGCCTACCTTCAACTGTGGGAACTGACCAGCGGTAACGCGGGGCGGGCGGCAGGTTTGACGCACAGGGGAGGACTGCGATGGGCGAGCAGGAGCAGACCGCGGTAGTGGCGGTCTCGAGCGAGCAGGGAATCCTGTGGATGGTCGGCGTGATCGTGCTCCTCGGCATGGCGGGCATCCTGGCGATCTCGTTCTGAGCCAGCACTCTGCACCGGCACCTTCGGCATGACACTGACACCTTCAACATGACGGCCGAGAAGTCGCGGCCGAGAAATCTTCTGTGGAGACCGGGTACCCGGTCTCCACAGTTTTTGGTCGGCGCCAGGATTGCCCCTGAGTGAGCTTGGTCACGCACAATTTAGTTGTGCACAATCAAATGCCGCGGATAGCGTCGGAGCATGGACGGGGACCTGCAGCTACGCCGCCAGGTGTGCTTCGCGCTCTACTCGGCGTCCCGCGCGGTCACCACGCTGTACCGCCCGGTACTCGACCGGCTCGGCCTGACCTACCCGCAGTACCTGGTGATGCTGGTGCTGTGGGAGCGGGGCGCCACCACGGTCAAGGCAGCTGGGCACCGAGCTGATGCTCGACTCCGGTACCCTGTCGCCGCTGCTGAAGCGGCTGGAGTCGGCCGGGCTGGTACGCCGTGAGCGCAGTACCCGCGACGAGCGGTCGGTTGACATCGCGCTGACCGTGCGCGGCGACGCGCTGCGCGCCGAGGCCGCCGACGTCCCGCCACCGTAGCCGCCGCCACCGGCCTGAGCGCCGGGCGAACTGGTCGCGCTGCGCGACACGCCTGGTCGCCCTGACCGCCACGGTCTCCGCCGCCGGTCCGCTGCCGAATGTCGGCCCCTTCCCGAATGGAGATCAGTCATGAAGATCCTGTACACCGCAGAGGTCACAGTCGACCGGCGACGGCCGCAACGGCAAGGTGCGCTCGTCCGACGGCCTGATCGAGCTGACCCTGGCGACGCCGAAGGAGATGGGCGGCGCCGGCGAGGGCAGCAACCCCGAGCAGCTCTTCGCGGCCGGCTACGCCGCCTGCTTCCACTCCGCGCTGCAGCGTTGTGGCCCGACGGGCCGGTGCCGACGTGACGGCTCCGAGGTCACCGGCGCTGGTCGGCATCGGGCCGAACGGCAAAGGCGGGTACGGGCTCGCGGTCACGCTGCGGATCACGCTGCCCGCCGTCGAGCACGACGCCGCGCAGGTACTGGTCGAGCAGGCGCACCAGGTCTGCCCGTACTCCAACGCCACCCGGGGCAACATCGAGGTCACCCTCGAACTCGTCTGACCCCGCGTCCCCCCTTCCCCAGAGCGTTCCAGTCCCCAGAGCGTTCCAGTCCGCAGAGCGTCCCGACAGAGAGGTCGTACCCGTGCCAACCACCCGCGAGATCCACCTGGCCAGCCGTCCACAGGGCTGGCCGACGCCGGACAACTTCCGCCTCGTCGAGGTGGAGCTGCCCGAGCCCGGGCCGGGACAGGTGCTGGTCCGCAACCTGGTGATGTCGGTCGACCCGTACATGCGCGGGCGGATGAACGACGTGCGCTCGTACGTGCCGCCGTTCCAGCTGGACCAGGCGCTCGACGGTGGCGCGGTGGGCGAGGTACTCGCCTCCAACAGTCCCGAACTCCAGGTCGGTGACACCGTGCTGCACGGGTACGGCTGGCGGGACCTGGTGGTCGGCGACGCCAAACGCTTCCGGAAGGTCGACACCGCGCTCGCGCCCGCCTCGGCGTACCTGGGCGTGCTCGGGATGCCGGCGCTCACCGCGTACGCCGGGCTGCTGGAGATCGCCGGGATGAAGGCCGGGGAGACGGTGTTCGTCTCCGGTGCTGCCGGTGCGGTAGGCAGCATGGCCGGCCAGATCGCCCGGCTGAAGGGGGCCGCCCGGGTGGTCGGCAGTGCCGGCAGCGCCGCGAAGGTTGAGTACCTGACCGGGGTACTGGGCTTCGACGCCGCCTTCAACTACAAGGACGCGCCGGTGCGTACCCAGTTGAAGCAGGCCGCCCCGGACGGCATCGACGTCTACTTCGACAACGTCGGCGGCGACCACCTGGAGGCGGCCATCTCGGCGCTGCGCCCGCACGGCCGGGCCGCGCTCTGCGGGGCTATCGCGCACTACAACAGCGACACCGACCAACCCACGCCCGGCCCGGCCAACCTGGGGCTGGCCATCGGCAAGCGGCTGACCCTGCGCGGCTTCATCGTGACCGACCACAACGCGCTCATGCCGCAGTTCCTCGACGAGGCGGCCGGCTGGCTCGCGGCCGGCAAGTTCCGCTGCGACGAGACCTTCGTGGACGGCCTGGAGCGGGCGCCCGAGGCGTTCCTTGGGCTGCTGAGCGGCGCGAACACCGGCAAGATGCTTGTTCGGGTAGCCGGCTGACGCCGGTGACCGGAGCAAAGAACATCGGCAGCCTTCAGGCGCGGCGGGCGTAACCCTTGCTCGGTACCATGGGTGTGTGGTTGCCGCGCTCCTCCCCCGGGAGGCCCCGGCCGGCCGGAAGGAAGGGCAGGAGGCGCCGTGAGTTCCGACGTCAGTAGCTCCGCCGTACTCGCCTTCATCAACGAAGCCTTCCCCGACGTACACGCGGAGACCTCGGCCGACGGAATGGTCCAGATCACCATGACCCCCAAGGGCCGCCACCAGGCCATCGTCGGCCGGCTCAGCGCCTGGCTGCTGCGCACCATCGACGACCGGGACGGCAGTCGGGTACTGCCCGGCCTCGGCGTACAGGCCGGGGGCGCGCAGCGCTCCGTCGACCTGGTGGTGCTGCACGAGGGCGCCCAGGTGCTGGACACCATCGTCTACCAGCCCGCCGGCCTGGTCGCGCTGGCGGTGGAGGTGCTGTCGAACTCGACCGCCCGGGTGGATCGGACCGAGAAGATGGGCGACTACGCGCGGGCCGGCATCCGCCACTACTGGCTGGTCGACCAGCAGGATCTGGTGCACTTCTTCGCCTTGGACGCGGCGACTGGCGGCTACGGACCCGAGGTCGACCGGATGGACCTGGCCAACCTGCTCGCACTGGAGCATCTCCCAGCCGACGTCACGCTCTGACGCCGTCCCTACTGCCTGTCCGGGCGGGGAGCTGACAAGTCGGGGCGCGCGCCGCATGATGGACGGATGGCGCCGGTCGACGCGTACCGGACGATCACCCGCGAGCTGCTCGTCCGGTACCTCGACGGATGCGCTCCCCCGCTACTGCACGGCGCCCGCCGGTTGACCTACGCCGAACTCGCCGACGGCGCCGGCCGGCAACCACTGGCAGTCGACGCGCTCGGCGTCTTCGCGGAGTTCGCCGAGCTGCTCGCGCACCGGCCGCTGCGGGTGGTGGTCGCCGGGGCCGACCCGGCCGGGCAGTCGGCGGTCCGGGCCGCGCGGGAGCGCCTTAAGCTGCCCTGCGAACTGGATTTCAGCGGGGTACCGCTGCTCGCGGCACTGCGCGCCGCGGGCAGCTTCGGGGCACCGATCCTGGCCTTCGCCGAACTGCCCGCCAACGCGAACGAACGCGCTGATGCGGGTGGCCGCACGGAACTGTTGGCAGCGCTGGCAAGCAACCCGGGCAGCGACGTGCTGGCGATCCAGGACGGTGGGGACCCGGCGGCAGCCCGGTCGGCCGGGTTCGGGTACAGCACGGCGGTGGAGATGTCGGCCGTGGGGGTACCCCCGCGACTCTTTCTCTTTGGCACCAACACAAGCCGGCACCTGGACGCGGTGAAGGACGCGCTGTGGGCGGCCGACGAGTACGCCGGGGTGCGCTACCGCGATCCGGCCGACCCGGAGCACACGGCGCTGGACATCTCGCTCAACCCCGGGCTCGGCCCGCTGCGCCGGGCGCTGCTCGGTCAACTCGGCAGCGCACCACAGACCGTCGCGCAGCTACGCGCGTACACCCGGGAGCAGACCATCTACCGCTCCCCCGACGGCCTGCGGGCGGTACAGGCGCTGCTGCACGCCGGTCAGGTGACCCGCGATCCGGAGCACGGCCGGCTCGGCAACGACACCACAATCGCCCTGCTCAGGCACTGAAACCTGCGCTCCCGGGCCGGACCGGCGGACACAGCCGACGCACAGGAAGAACGCAGGTTCGGCACAGCGCTCCGCGCCACCATGGCAGCATGGCGATCGTGACCCCACCGGCACCCGAGTCCGTCAGCCCCGCCGCGCGCGGGCAGCTCCGGCGCGCCGACGGCAGCCCGGTGCGGGTACTCGTGGTGGACGACGAGCCGACCCTGGCCGAGCTGCTGTCGATGGCGCTGCGGTACGAGGGGTGGACGGTGCAGACGGCCGGTGACGGGCGCTCGGCGGTCCGGGTGGCCAAGGACTTCGGGCCGGACGTGGTGATCCTCGACGTGATGCTGCCCGACATCGACGGGCTGGAGGTACTGCGCAAGCTGCGGGCGCAGGCGCCGGCCGTACCGGTGCTGTTCCTCACCGCGCGGGACGCCGTCGAGGACCGGGTGGCCGGGCTGACCGCCGGCGGCGACGACTACGTGACCAAGCCGTTCAGCCTGGAGGAGGTGGTGGCGCGGCTGCGTGGGCTGCTGCGCCGGGCCACCACACTCACCGCCGATTCCGCGTCCGTGCTGAAGGTCGGCGACCTGGAGCTGGACGAGGACGCGCACGAGGTACGCCGGGGTGGGCAGTCGATCCCGTTGACCGCCACCGAATTCGAGCTGCTGCGGTACCTGATGCGCAATCCGCGCCGGGTGCTGTCCAAGGCGCAGATCCTGGATCGGGTGTGGAACTACGACTTCGGTGGTCAGGCCAACGTCGTCGAGCTGTACATCTCGTACCTGCGCAAGAAGATCGACGCGGGCCGGGACCCGATGATCCACACCATGCGCGGCGCCGGTTATGTCCTCAAGCCCGCCGGCTGAGCCCGCTGCGGGCAGTCGCGGCCGGCTGCTGCACCCGTCCCGCTGGACGCTGCGCTCCCGGATGGTCAGCGGGCTGATCCTGCTGGTCGCCGTGGTCGCGCTGGCGATCGGCGCGGTCACCACGGTGGCGCTGCGCGGTGTCCTCATCCGCCAGCTCGACGACCAGCTCAGCACGTTCTCACACTCGCTGCCCAACCTGCCCGGCCGGTCCCCGGACGGCGACGGTCAGACCTATACCAACCAGCAGCGGCCGCAGCAGCCCAACCCGCCCCTGACCGCGCACCGGCAGGACGGCGCCCTGGTCAACGTGACGCTCGGGGACTACGCGGTGCAGCTCACCGACGAGCAGGAGCACATCCTGCTGGCGTTGCCGGCCGACGGCCACCCGCACACCCGTACCCTCGGCACGCTCACGGTCCTCATCCCGGACCCCGGCGCTACCACGGTCACCGCGTCCACTGTGGACGGTGGCGACTACCGGCTGCAGGTCACCGCCCCCGCCTCCGGCGGTCCCCAGCAACTGGCCGGATTGTCGCTGCACCAGGCAGAGCAGACCATCTCCAGCGTCATCCTGATCGAGCTGGCGCTGACCGTGGCCGCGCTTATCCTGGCCGGCATCGTCGGCGCGGTCATCGTCCGGCGCGCGCTGCGACCACTCAACCGGGTGGTCGCCACCGCGCGCCGGGTCTCCGCGCTGCCACTGGAGTCCGGTGAGGTGGCACTGTCGGTGCGGGTACCCGATGCCGATCCGCACACCGAAGTGGGCCAGGTGGGCTCGGCGATCAACCGGATGCTCGGGCACGTGGAGCGGGCACTCGCCGTCCGGCACGCGAGCGAGCAGCGGGTACGCCAGTTCGTCGCGGACGCGAGCCACGAGCTGCGTACCCCCCTCGCCGCGATCCGCGGGTATGCCGAGCTGACCCGGCGGGTACGCGACGAGGTACCCCCCGACGTCACGCACGCCATCGGCCGGGTGGAGTCCGAGGCGGCCCGGATGACCACCCTCGTCGAGGACCTGCTCCTGTTGGCACGCCTGGACTCCGGCCGGCCACTGACCCGCGAGCCGGTGGAGCTGTCCCGGCTGATCGTGGACGCGGTCGGCGACGCGCACATTGCCGACCCGTCCCACGACTATGTACTCGACCTGCCGGCGGAGGAGGTCGCCGTACCCGGGGACGAGCAGCGGCTGCACCAGGTACTGGCCAACCTGCTGGCGAACGCGCGTACGCACACGCCACCGGGTACCAAGGTGACGGTGACCCTGGCCACCACCCGGGAGTCGGCCGTGCTGACCGTACGGGACAACGGCCCCGGCATCCCGCCGGCCCTGCTGCCGGACATCTTCCAGCGCTTCACCCGTGCCGACACGTCCCGTTCCCGGGCGGCCGGCAGTACCGGGCTCGGACTGTCCATTGTGGACGCCGTGGTGACCGCGCACGGCGGCCGGGTGAGCGTGGAGAGCAATCCGGGGGCCACTGTCTTCACGGTGCGCCTGCCGCTCAGCTGATCCACCGCCCGCCCGGGTCCGGTCGCGCTGGACGCCGCCGAAGCTCCCGCTCCCCCGCCCCGTACCCCGCGCTGGCCCCGCTACGCGCTGCTCGGCCTGCTGGCCGGTACCGCCCTGCTGTACCTGTGGGGGCTCGGCGCGAGTGGCTGGGCCAACGCGTACTACTCGGCCGCCGCGCGGGCCGCCTCGGTGAGCTGGAAGGCTGGCGCTCGTGGTCGCGGTCACGGCCACGGTGGTCGCGCTGGCCGGCACGAGTGCCTTCGCGCTACAGACGGCGGGTACCGCCCACTCCGGTGCCATCCCGTCGGCCGGGCCGGCCGGTACCGGCGGCTTCGGTGGCGGACCGGGCGGCGGGCGCGGCGGCTTCACCGGCGGGACCGGCGGTGGCCCCGGCGGGACCGGCGGCTTCGGCGCTGGAAACGGTTCTACGACTGGCGGCCCGGGTGGCGGGGTCGCGCCGAGTGGCGCCGGCGGGTTCGGTGGTGGCCAGGGCGGTGCTGGCCAAGGCGGCGGTGGCATGGGTGGCCTGCTGGCCGCGACCACGCCCAGCGCCGACCTGGTGAAAGCCTTGCAGACCAACACCTCCCGGTACCGGTGGGCAGCCGCTGTGACCGGCTCCAACAACGCGGCCGGGTACCAGCTGGCGACCGGCCTGCCGGTGATGGCGATCGGTGGCTTCAACGGTACCGACGCGGCCCCCACCCTCGCCCAGTTCCAGAGCCACGTGCGGGCCGGCGAGATCCACTACTACATCAGCGGCGCCCTGCTGGGGGGTCGCGGGCAGTCCCCTGGGGGCGGCTCGCAGACCACCTCCAGCGGCTCGGACGCGGCCACCCAGATCGCCGACTGGGTGGCGCAGAACCACACCGCCACAACCGTTGGCGGCGCGACCGTCTACGACCTGAGTGGTGCACAGTGAACGCACAGCCGACCCCGGTACCTGCCATAGCCCGGTACCGCACGGTTGAGCGCATGACAGCCAGTACCGTGCAACGACTCGAGCCGAGCGCCGACCGTACCCAAGCGCCAACTCTCGACCTGGTGATCCCGGTCTTCAACGAGGAAACCGACCTGGAGCCCTGCGTGCGTCGGGTACACGCCTACCTGACCGGCTCGTTCCCGTACCCGTTCCAGCTCACCATCGCCGACAACGCCAGTACCGACGGGACCGCGGTGCTGGCCGACCGGCTGGCACTGGAGCTGCCCGGGGTACGCGCCGTGCACCTGGGCCAGCAGGGGCGCGGCCGGGCGCTGCACGCCGTATGGTGCAGTGCCACCGCGCCGGTACTGGCCTACATGGACGTCGACCTCTCCACCGACCTGGCCGCGCTGCTGCCGCTGGTGGCACCGCTCATCTCCGGCCACTCCGACGTGGCCATCGGTACCCGCCTGTCGCGTGGTTCGCGGGTGGTGCGCGGACCCAAGCGGGAGCTGATTTCCCGCTGCTACAACCTGATCCTGCGGGGCACCCTGGCGGCCGGCTTCTCGGATGCGCAGTGCGGCTTCAAGGCGATCCGGGGCGACGTGGCCCGCCGGCTGCTGCCACTGGTACACGACACCGGCTGGTTCTTCGACACCGAACTGCTGGTCCTCGCCGAGCGGGCCGGGCTGCGCATCCACGAGGTACCGGTGGACTGGGTGGACGACCCGGACAGCCGGGTGGACATCGTCGCCACCGCAGTCGCCGACCTCAAAGGCATCTGGCGGCTGACCCGCGGCCTGGCGGCCGGGAGTCTGCCGGTGGCCGGGATCCGGGCCCAGCTGGGTCGCGCGCCACTGGCCGCCGCGGGCGACGGCACCCGTTGCCGGGCAGGGGATTCCGCCGGGGCTGGCCCGGCAGGCGGTACGCTTCGCCGCCATCGGAGCGCTCAGCACACTCGCCTACCTGCTGTTGTTCATGCTGCTGCGCAACGGTTTCGGGGCACAGGTCGCGAACCTGCTGGCGCTGCTGCTGACCGCCGTGGCGAACACCGCGCTGAACCGCCGGTACACCTTCGGGGTACTCGGTGGCGGCGGCGCGGTCCGGCACCAGGCACAGGGGCTGCTGCTGTTCGGCCTCGGACTGGTACTCACCAGCGGCTCACTGGCCACACTGCACGCGCTCGACCCGGCTCCGGCCCGCGCCGTGGAGGTCGCGGTTCTGGTCGGTGCCAACCTGTTCGCCACCCTGCTGCGCTTCCTGCTGTTCCGCGGCTGGGTATTCCGCCGCGCCCCGCGCCCAGCCGCCGTCGCAGAGTCCACGGCCGCCGGGCCGGTGTCGGCTGCCGCAATCACCACACCCGACCTGGAGAGCTGAGATGGCCACCACCACACTCGACCCGACCGACGCCGGCGCACCACCGGCGCCCGCAGCCGAGCCGACCGGACCCGCGCAGCGGCTACGCCGGCAGGCACCCCTACTGGTCCTGTTGCTGGGTACCGCCGTGCTGTACCTGTGGGGGCTGGGCGCCAGCGGTAACGCCAACGACTTCTACGCCGCCGCCGTACAGGCCGGTACGCAGAGCTGGAAGGCGTTCTTCTTCGGCTCGCTGGACTCGGCGAACTTCATCACCGTCGACAAGCCGCCAGCCGCCCTGTGGGTGATGGAGCTGTCCGGGCGCCTCTTCGGCTTCAACGCGTGGAGCATGCTCGTCCCGCAGGCGCTGGAAGGGGTGGCCACCGTCGGGCTGCTGTATGCCACGGTGCGTCGCTGGTTCGGTACCCCGGCCGCACTCATCGCGGGTGGGGTACTGGCGCTGACCCCGGTGGCGGTACTGATGTTCCGCTTCAACAACCCGGACGCGCTGCTGACCCTGCTACTGGTGGCCGGGGCGTACGCCACCACCCGCGCGGTCGAGCAGGCCAGTACCAAGTGGCTGCTGCTCGCCGGCACCGCGATCGGCTTCGGCTTCCTCACCAAGATGCTGCAGGCTTTCCTGGTACTGCCGGCCTTCGCGCTCGTCTACCTGGTGGCCGCGCCGACGCCGGTACGCCACCGGATCGGGCAAGTGCTCGCGGCCGGGCTCGCTGTCGTGGTGAGCGCCGGCTGGTGGGTGGCGGCCGTCGCGCTGTGGCCCGCGTCGTCGCGCCCGTACATCGGCGGCTCGGGGAACAACAGCGTGCTCGGGCTCGCCTTCGGGTACAACGGCTTGGGTCGCATCTTCGGCCAGTCCGGACCGGGCGGCGGCATCTCGGCACCGCACCGGGCGGTGGTGCGCTCACCGGCGGCGGTGGCTTCGGTGGCGGGGGTCAGGGCGGTGGTGGCGGCGGCTTCGGCGGGGCCACCGGCATCACCCGGATGTTCAG
The DNA here is from genome assembly GCA_963850915.1 of uncultured Actinomycetota bacterium. GTDB lineage: Bacteria > Actinomycetota > Actinomycetes > Mycobacteriales > Micromonosporaceae > CAVTWH01. Next base: position 902,534 of record CAWKND010000005.1, on the reverse strand, counting down.
TTCCGAGTTCGGTACCCAGATCTCCTGGCTGCTGCCGGCCGCGCTGATCCTGTTGGTGGCACTGGCCTGGCTGACCCGGCGGGCACCGCGTACCGACCGCAGCCGCGCCGCGCTGCTGCTGTGGGGCGGCTGGCTGCTGGTCACCGTGGGTGTCTTCAGCTTCATGTCCGGCATCATCCATCCGTACTACACAGTCGCTCTGGCGCCCGCGATCGGCGCGCTGGTCGGCATCGGCGGCGTGCTGCTGTGGCGGGAGCGGGACACCTGGTACGCCCGTGGAGCGCTCGCGCTGACCGTACTGGCGAGCGGCTGGTGGGGGTACCGGCTGCTGGCCCGCGACCCGTCCTGGCACCCGACGCTGCGGTACCTGGTGCTGGCCCTGGGCCTGATCGGCGCCGCAGCACTGCTGATCCCGCGCCGCGCCCGGGCGCTGACCGTTGGTACGGCGGCACTCTCGCTCGTGGCCGTACTCGCCGGCAGCGCCGCGTACGCCCTCCCCACGGCGGCCACGCCGCACACCGGCAGCATCCCGGCGGCCGGGCCGGCCGGCTCGTCCACCGGCATGGGCGGCTTCGGCGGCCAGCGCGGCGGCTTTGGCGGTGCCGATGCCCAGGGCGGCAACGGCTTCCCGGGCGGCGGAGCAGGCGGCCCGGGTGGCGGCGGTGGCGGCGAGGCGACCGTCAGCGCCGAACTGGCGGCACTGTTGAAGGCCGCCGGTACCCGCTGGTCGGCCGCGACCAACGGGGACCAGACGGCGGCCGGGCTGGAACTGGCCTCCGGTACGGCGGTGATGGCCATCGGCGGCTGGTCGGGCAGCGACCCGGCACCCACCCTGGCCCGGTTCCAGGCCTGGGTCAGCGCCGGCGAGGTGCACTACTACCTCGCGAGCGGCGCGGCCGGCGGTGCCACCGGTGGCGGCATCGGCGGAGGCGGTGCCACGGGCGCGGGTGGTAGCGCCATCTCCAGCTGGGTCGAGACCAACTTCACGGCCAGCACGGTCGGCGGCCACCTGGTCTACGACCTGACCAAGCCGGCGAGCTGACCCGCTCCGGCTTGCGGCCCCGCGCCCCATTTGAGCGCAGGATCGGACAGCCGGGCACCGTGGACCCCCGCCACGGTGCCCGGCCCGCGCGTACCGTGAGTCCATGAGCGATCTGCTGCCCGCACTGCCGGAGGACTGGGCGCGTTGCCTCGCGGTCGCCGCCCACCCGGACGACATCGAATACGGCGCGGCCGCCGCCGTCGCCCGCTGGACCGCGCAGGGCAAGCAGGTGACCTACCTGCTGGCCACCCGGGGTGAGGCCGGCATCGACACCATGCACCCGGATCAGGCCGGCCCGCTGCGGGAGGCCGAGGAGCGGGCCGGCGCGCTCGAGGTCGGCGTGTCCACGGTGGACTTCCTGGACCACCGTGACGGCGTCGTCGAGGGTGGATTGGCTCTGCGGAAGGAAATAACCAGAACCATCCGGCGGTACCGGCCGGAGGTCATCGTCTCCGGTGCCTTCTCGGTACGCATGATCGGCGGCATGACCAACCAGGCCGACCACCGGGTCGTCGGGCTCGCCACGCTCGACGCCGCGCGGGATGCGGGTAACCGCTGGATCTTCCCCGAACTGGCCGACGAGGGGCTGGAACCGTGGGGCGGCGTGCGCTACGTCTGCTTCGGCGGTGCCGAGCGGCCGACCCACGGCGTCGACATCACCGGTGAGCCGCTGCTGCGCGGGATCGCGTCGCTGGAGCGGCACGCCGAGTACACGAAGGCATTGGGCAACGGGGCATTCGAGCCGGCACCGTTCCTGACCTGGATCGCCCGGACCGGCGGGCCGGCCATGGGGGTGTCCGAGGCGGCGCTGTTCGACGTACACACCCTGATCCCCGAGGGACCGCCACCGTGGCTGGCGCAGTAACCGGCCTGCCCGACCGGATCCGGGCGATCTGCCTGGGGTTCCCGGAGACCAGCGAGCGGCCGAGCCACGGGGCGTACGGCTTCTTCATCCGCGACAAGCGCAGCTTCGTGGTGCTGTACGAGCACGGCCACCACGACAACCACTTCCCCCACTTGTGGTGCGCCGCAGCCGTTGGGGTGCAACAGGAACTGATCGTCGAGCAGCCCGACCGGTACTTCCGGCCGCCGTACGTCGGGCACCGGGGCTGGGTCGGGGTACGCCTCGACGGCACGCCCGACTGGGCCGAAGTGGCCGAGGTGTGCCAGGACGCGTACCGCGCGGTCGCGCCGCCAACTCTGCTGCGCCGCCTCGAAGCCCAGCCACTCGACTGAGCCCACAACGGACCGGCGCGTCCGACATGCCGGACAGGCCATTGGGGTTGCGCAGAAAAGACCGACCCGGGGCCTGACAAAGTCCCGCCGGTCGCGGAAACTTCTGGGAAACAGCCGGGGAACTGTCGTGACCCGGACAGCGGTTAACTTGCCTCGTACCCCATCCCTGCCCAAGTCCCGAAAGAGGGCTACCCCCCATGACGGCAGTAGACGAATCGGAGCCTGGCGGCGTCGCGACCGCGGTCGAGATCCCCGCCGATGTACGTGAAGGCGACTACGGCGCGAAGATCGCCGCGATCGAGCCCGGTGGCGCGGAGTTCATCGCGCTGAGCGAGCGGCACGGCAAGCCGTACAACCTGTTCTGGACGTGGATGTCGCCCAACCTGGAGTTCGCGACCATCTACGTCGGTGTACTCGCGGTACTCGTGTTCGGCCTGTCGTTCTGGCAGGGTTTCTTCGCGATCCTGTTGGGTACCGCGCTCGGCTCGGTCAGCCACGGCATCCTGTCCGCGCGCGGCCCGGCCTACGGTGTACCGCAGATGATCCTGTCCCGGATCGGCTTCGGGAAGCTCGGCAACATCCTGCCCGCCGGGCTGAACGCGGTGGTGGCCGGCGTCGGCTGGTTCGCCGTCAACAGTGTCAGTGGCGCGCTGGCGCTGGCCGCGCTGACCAAGCTGCCCAACTGGCTGTGCCTGCTGATCGTGGTGTTCGCCCAGATCGCCATCGCCTTCATCGGCCACAACTTCGTGCACCTCTTCGAGAAGGTCGCCTTCCCGGCGCTGGCCGTCGTTTTCCTGATCACCTCGATCATCATCCTCAGCAAGTCGCACCTGGGCGGCGGCTCGATCGACCCGCCGTTCGGCAAGGGCGGTCTCGGCGGCTTCCTGCTGACCGTGGGGGCCACCTTCGGGTACGCGGCCGGCTGGAACCCGTACGCCACCGACTACACCCGCTACCTGCCGACCTCGGCGAGCAAGAAGTCCATCGCGCTCTGGGCCGGGCTCGGCGTCTTCATCTCCTGCCTGGTACTGGAGACGGTGGGCGCGGCGTCCACCACGTTCATCCACTCCTCGGCCAACCCGACGGCCGACTTCACCGGTGCGCTGCCGACCTGGATCGGCGACCTCACCCTGCTGGCCATCGCGCTCGGCGCCATCTCGGCCAACGCGATCAACATCTACTCGGGTGCGGTGTCGTTCCTGGCACTGGGCATCAAGCTGCCGCTGGTGCTGCGCCGGGCGATCGTGGCGGTCGGCTTCGGGGCGGTCGGCTTCTTCCTGGCCCTGTCCAGCCTCAACGACCCGACGCGGTACGAGGACTTCCTGCTCATCATCGCGTACTGGATCGGGCCGTGGCTGGCGGTCTACTTCGTCGACTGGTACCTGCGCCGGGGTACCGAGGTGAGCGGGTTCCTGTTCGACAGGAAGCACAACCCGTGGGCCGGGGTGGCCGCCATGGCCATCGGCGTCGGGCTGTCCGTGTGGCTCTTCTCCAACCAGCTGAAGTACACCGGGCCGGTACCCAAGCGCTGGCCGTCCTTCGGGGACAGCGCCTTCGAAGTGGGCTTCGTCATCTCGGCGGTGCTGTACTTCGTCTTCTTCAAGCTGCAGAAGAAGGAAGCACCGGAGCAGTTGGTCACCGCAGAAAGTTGACCTGCTCCTCGGCGCCGTGCCAGGTGACCGAGGACTCGGCGGGCCGGGTGCGTGCGACTACGCGCCCGGCCCGCAGTACGAGCAGCCGCGGGGCGACCAGGCGCAGCGCGTCGGCCTCGCTGGGTGCGTCGAAGACCACCAGGTCGGCCGGGCCGCCCACGCGCAGCCCGTAGTCGGGGACGCCGAGCGCCGCTGCCGGGTTGACGGTGATCATCTCGATCAGCCGGCGCAGCTCCGCGTCACCGCTCATCTGCCCGAGGTGGACCAGCACGAAGGCGGCCTGCAGCGGATCGCCGTAACCCAGGGGGTACCACGGGTCCATCACCGAGTCGTGGCCGATACACACGTTGACCCCGGCCTCCTGCAGCTGCTTCACCCGGGTGTGGCCACGCCGGATCGGGCCGGTGTCGAAGCGCCCCTGCAGTACCGCGTTGTCCAGCGGGTTGGTCACCATGTGCAGCCCGGCGCGCGCGATGTTGTTGATCAGCCGGTACGCGTAGGCGTTGTTGTACGAGTGCATCGCCGTGGTGTGGCTCGCGGTGACCCGGCCGGACATGCCGCGCCGGATCGTCTCGGCCGCCATCACCTCCACGAAACGGGAGTGCTCGTCGTCGGTCTCGTCGCAGTGGATGTCCACCCGCAGCCCGAACTCGTCGGCGAGCGCCATCGCGAACTTCACCGACTCGACGCCGTCCTCCCGGGTCAGCTCGTAGTGCGGGATCGCGCCCACCACGTCGGCGCCCAGCTCGACCGCCTTGCGCATCAGCTCCCGGCCGCCGTCGTAGCCCAGGATGCCCAGCTGCGGGAAGGCCACCAGCTGCAGGTCGACCAGGCCCCGCGCCTCCTCGCGCAGCTCCACCAGGGCGCGCAGCGCCCGCAGCTGCGGGTCGCAGACGTCCACGTGGCTGCGTACGTGCTGTACCCCGTTGGCCAACTGCCAGCGCAGCACCTTGCGTACCCGCGCCTGTACGTCCGCCACCGTCAGGTCCTTGACCCGCTCGGCCCACACCGCGATGCCCTCGAACAGCGAGCCCGAGTAGTTGGGGCGCGGCTGCCCGACGGTGAGTACCGCGTCCAGATGGATGTGCGGCTCGACCAGTGGTGCGGTGACGAGCCGGCCGGCCAGATCAATGGTCTCCGCGGCCGGCTCGTCGGGCTCCGGCGTGACCAGCCGGGCGCCACGCACGGCGAGATCGGTGAGTCCGGCCGAGCCTTGGGAAGCAGAGCCCGGCAGGAATGCGTTGCGCAGCAACAGGTCGATCATCGGGTACCGGCTCTCTCCAGGAAGGCCACGAGCGTACGCCGCAGGGCAACCCCCAGCCGGTCGGCGCGCACGTGCAGTTCGTCGCGCAGCCGCAGCGGCAGCCCGGGAAGTACCATGCTGTGCTGCAGCGCCAGATCCTCGGCCAGGACAGCCTCCTCGAAGGCGATCTCGGCGGCCAGGATCTCCGGCCCCGGGTCGCGTACCCCGCCGATGTCGCGCAGCAGCATCTTGGTGTAGATGCGGGTGCTGTGCAGCTCCTCCGGCTGGGCGAAGAAGAGGATCGTCTTGACCGCCCCGGCGTCCAGCTCCTCCAGGCGCAGCAGCAGTTGGAACGGCGCCCGGTAAACGTAGGTGGCCCGGCGGCGCTGGCGTACCGGCCGCAACCCACTGGCCACGCCCGGGTCACCGGGGTTGTCGAACCACTGTTCCTGCACGCTGCGGCAGCCGTCCGGTTCGCTGCTGACGGCGTACCCGGCGACCTCGGTGGCCTCGCCCGCGCCGAAGGTACCCACGTGTACGAACGGGAAGTGGGCGACGTCGAGGAAGTTGTCGGCCACCACGCCCGCGCTGACGTTGGTGCGCGCCGGTGGCAGCCAGCCGCCCACGAACTCGGCATCCTCGGCGTCCGGATCGGTGAACAGCTCGACCAGCGGCTCCTCGGGGGCGAGCCACACCAGCCCCCAGCGCTCGATCAGCCCGGCCGGTGTGGGCGATGCCGCCAGCCGACCGTCCACTCTGGACAGTTGCCAGTCGCAGCCCAGCAACCGCACCGGGCGTGGCGCGTCGGTCAGCTCCGCGACCAGCGCCACCGGGTGCCAGGCGCGGGCCAGCGCCGGCTCCAGATTGGTCAGCAGCAACAACTCCGGCTCGGCCGGCGGGGCGGCGGCGTACACACCGCCGTCCTGCTCCCGGATCGGCACCACGGTCAGCGCCGACCGGGGCGGGCCGGCCACGCCAGCGCCGGCGGAGGGCAGCTCCACGCACTGGCCGGCGGCACTGAACTCCCACCCGTGGTACGCACAGCGCAGCCGCCCACCGACCAGGGTGCCGGCTGACAGCGGTACCCGTCGATGTGGGCAGTGGTCGAGAAAGGCCCGCACCGGGCCGCCGGGATCGGGGCGCAGCAACACGATCCGCTGCCCCGCCAGGGTGACCGGCATCGGTCGGCTGCTGACGGCCGCCGCGTCGGCCACCCGGGTCCACTCGTCCATCCGCCCAGTCTGCCGCAGCCGTGTGTCGTAAACACTACAGACACGGGGGCCGCGCCCGCCTCAGCAGGCGCGACCCCCGGGGCGTCGCGGTCGGTCAGTTGTTGATGAGGGCAGAGCCGCAGCAGCAAATGATGAGCAACGCGAATACGGCAAGGATGATCCAGTAGATCCACATGCCGTTGTACTTCTGCGGCGGGGCACCGAGCGAACCGTTGATGAAGGCGAAGGCGGGAGCCTTGTACTCCAACTCGACGACCTGGCCGGGAGCGACCGGTACGTCAATGGCGGCCGGGCCCAGCTTCGGCGGCAGGATGTACGGGGTGTGCACGTCGAGGTGGTACGTGCCCGGCTGCACCGGGATGACCTGACGTCCCCAGCCCTGCTGCGGGAGTTCCTGGCCGTTGATGGCCACCTTCGGCTTGAAGAAGTAGAGAATGAAGGCGAGCGGGATGAACTTGGTGGTTACCGCAATCGCGGAACCGCCAGGCGGTTGCGCAGCGGGGTCTTGGTAGTAGGGCGCGGTCAAGGAACACTCTCCTTTTCGAGGGGACGCGCACACGATACCTACACAACGCACGTCTACGCTGCACTGAAGTGTTGTCAGATGGGCGGGAGCCGGGTATGGGTCGCGTTTTGACGGCCGAGGATTTCGATCCGTATACCCCCGATGACGTTGTGGTGACGGCGCAGCCGCGCGAGCCCCAGTGGGACCCGACCATCGGCATCGCCCTACCCGAACTACCCGACCAGGCGACCCCACCGCACCGGCTGGTCACCATCGGTGACTCGCTGACCCAGGGTTTCCAGAGCGGTGCGGTATACAACACCCGACTCTCCTACCCGGCGATCATCGCCCGCGAGTTGGGCTTCGCCGGCTTCCGGTACCCGCGCTACGAAGGCGTCGGCGGTCTGCCGGTCAATGTGGAGCTGCTGCTGCGCGACCTGGAACGCCGCTACGGCGCGCAGTTGTCGTGGTGGGAGGTACCCGGGGCGGCGCTGCGGGTACGCGACTTCATGGACCAGGTGGAGGATTACTGGGAGCGTGGACCGGGCTCGGTGCTGCCGGATACGCCGCTGATCAACCACAACCTCTCGGTCTACGGGTACGACCTGCGCGACGCCCTCGACCGCACCGCCGACGACTGCCTGCGCCGGCTCGACCGGGTGCGGGACAACCTTTTCAGCGAGGTACCGCAGAACAACAGCGACCGGGCGGCGCTGCGGGTCTTCCCGACCGTGCCACCGGCCGCGCGCGGCCTGAGCCTGCTGGAGTCCGCCCGGCAACTGGGCGCCGACAACCCGGACGGCGACGCCGGCATCGAGACCCTCGTGGTTTTCCTGGGCGCCAACAACGCACTCGGCTGTGTCACCCACCTCATGGTGAACTGGAGTGCCGACGGCTACGACGATCTGGAGCTCAAGGCCGCATACAACGTGTGGCGGCCGATCCACTTCATCCGGGAACTGCACGCCGTACGCGACGCGGTGGCCCGGATCCGGGCGCGGCACGTCATCTGGCTGACCGTCCCGCACGTCACGATCGCGCCACTGGCGATGGGCGTGGGTGGCAAGGTGGCGCCCGGATCGCGGTACTTCCCGTGGTACGCCCGGCCGTGGGTCACCGACGAGAGCTTCAAACCGGGCGTCGATCGGGCACTCACCGCGGCCCAGGTGCGGGCCGTGGACAGCGCGATCGACCACTACAACGACGCGATCGTCGACGTGGTCAAGCACGCCCGGCTGGCCGGCCGGGACTGGCGGGTCTGCGACGCGGCTGGGATCCTCGACCGGCTGGCCACCCGGCGCTACCAGTTGGATCCGTCCGCCCGGCCGGACTGGTGGACGCCGTACCCGCTGCCCGACGCGCTGCGCGCGCTGTCGCCGGTACCCGACTCGCGCTTCCTCACCGCCGCCGGCGGGGTACGCGCCACCGGTGGGCTCTTCTCACTGGACGGCGTACACCCCACCACCGTGGCGTACGGCATCCTGGCGCAGGAGCTGGTCAACGTGATGCGTGGGGCGGGAGTCCAGTTCCACCGCCCGGACGGCACCCAGCGCCCCGACCCGGTCACCGTCGACTTCGACTGGCTGATCAGCCAGGACACGCTGGTGAACCGGCCGCCCGGAAACGTCACCGCGACCCTGGACGTACTCGCCTGGGGCGAGGATCAGGCCGACCTGATGAAGCGGATGCTGCGCTACCCCGGCACCCTGCTGCACCGCCACCGGCCAGCGCCACCGCAGGGCTGAGCCGACCCGGCGGGGGGCGGCAGACTCAGGTGACGACGCCCATCGGCTTGTAGGTGTAGCCGGGGAAGACCGGCGCCAGGTTGGTCACGCCGAAGCGCTTGCTCAACAGGTCACCCAGTACGTCCCGGTAGTCGTTGGCACCGGCCACATCGCCGTGGTCGAGTGCCGCCGGCGCCAGCCCCGGCCACTTGCCGTGCACCTGGCCGCCCTTCAGCCCGCCGCCCAACAGCAGCATCACGCCGCCGTGCCCGTGGTCGACGCCGGCGTTGCCGTTCTGCTCGACGCGCCGACCGAACTCGGTCATCGTGACGACGTTGGTGTCGGCGTACGCCGCCCCGAGGTCCTTGATGAAGGCGGCCAGCGCGGTCGACAGCCCGGTCAGGTTGTCCTTCATCGCGCCCGCGTCGACGTTGCCGAGGTTGGTGTGCATGTCCCAGCCGCCCACGTCGAGCACGGCCACCCGCAGCCCCACCTTGGCTTTGATCAGCCGGGCGATGTCTTTGAGCCCGTCACCGAAGCCACCGCCCGGATACTGGGCGCTGACCCCGCCGGTGCCGACCTTCTTCGCCGCCGCCATCGCGGTGATGGTCTCCTGCGCCTGCCCGGCGAGCGGGTGGTCGAGTCCGGTGTAGAGCGCCTGCAGCGCGGCGATGCTCTTGTCCCGGATCGAGCCACTGCCCTGCAGGGTGAAGTTCTGTACCCCCTGCAGCACGATCGCCGGCTCGCCACCCACCAGCGACCGGGGCAGCGAACTGCCCTCGGACACCGCGCGGAAGGTGGTACCGGGACCCATGCCGACCAGTACCCGGTCCAGCCAGCCGGTGCTCACCGCGACATCGGCGGCGCCCCGCTCGATGCAGTCCTGTGCCTGGAAGTGGCTACGACTGGCATCGGGGGTCGCCACCGCGTGTACGGCCGCCATGGTGCCGGCCTTCCAGTAGGGCTGGAGCGGCGCCAGCGCCGGGTTGAGTCCGAAGCCGCGCCCGGCCGGCAGCAGCGCGTCCGCGGCGATGGTGAGCCCGGGGCGCATGGCTTTCAGGTTGGCGTCGTTGCTCGGCTGCACCACGGACAGCCCGTCCATCCCGCCGCGCAGGAAGACCACGACGAGGGTGCGGTTGGTGGTGGCCGGGTCGGCGAAGGCGACTCTGGTGGTGACCAGTTGGGCGCCGAGTGCCGCGATGCCGGCGCTGGCCACCCCGAAGAGGGTTCGGCGCCGGGTGAACCCGCGGTCCCACTGCCGCTGCTGCGCGGTCAGTTCGGCGGTCACCCGCTCGGCGTGTACCCGCAGCGCGGCCTCCGGCCGGTTGGGGCCGAAGCGGTCGAGTTCCGCGCCGGTACGTGGGTTCGGTGGCCCGTCGTCGGGGCGTGTGTCGGGATCCACTGGCCTCACCGGAGCGCGTGGTAGACGGAGTCGAGTATCAGCGGTACGACGTACTGCAGCTTGTTGCCCAGGTTGGCGCTGGGTACGGCGGCGTTTTCGGCGAGCCCGAGGAACTGCAGCAGGGTCGCCTTGTCCTGGCTGCGCATCGGCTGCCCGACCAGGCGGACGGCGAGCGCGTCGAGGTAGCCGCCCACGGTCGGTGGGATCGCCGGCACCAGCGTCTCCAGCTTGGCGTAGCTGAGCCCCTTGGTCTGCGCCTGCGCCCAGGAGCGGTGGCTGTTCCACAGCCCGAGCATGCCCTGCGCCGAACTCCAGGCGACCGCCACGTCCGGGAAACCGTTGGGCTGCGCCCAGTTCATCGGCGCCTGGCCGATCTGGGTGAGCCGGAAGATCAGGCTGTCCAGCGCGGTCTTGGTGTCCGAGCCGGGCTGCACGCCGAGGGTACGGGCGCTGGCCGCGTAGTTCTCCAGTGGCCGCCGGGTCTTCAGCCCGGTGGCGATCCAGAACTCCAGCGAGTTGAACAGCGTCCGCAGCACCGGCACGATGGCCGTACCGTTGTCCAGGTATGCCTTGGCCAGCCGGTCGGTCAGCGACTTGGGCGGCGTGTCCGAGACGAACCGCACGGCCAGCTTGTGCGCCACGTAGTTGGCGGTCGACGGGTGCGTTGCCAGGTAGTTGACGTAGGCGTCGCCCATCGCCAGACCGTTGGCCGACGAGGTGTTCGGGTCGCTGAAGTCGAGTACCTTCACCGCCCCGGTCTTGTGCTTGCCCTTCTGGTAGCTGAACATCCCGTTGTTGTCGATGGTGCGCCCGGTCAGGATGTAGGCGCTGTTGCGTACATCCGTCTCGGTGTAGCCGCCGTCGACCCCGACCGAGTGCAGCTCCAGCAGTTCCCGGCCGTAGTTCTCGTTGACCGAGCGCTTGTCCGACTGGTCGTTGTTCAGGTAGCGCAGCATCGCCGGGTGCCGGGCGGCGGCCAGCAGCATGGTGCTGAACTTGCCGAACGTGTTGGCCCGGATCACTTCGGTGTCGTACGGGCTGCGACTGTCCCAGACCGTGTCCAGCGGGTTGGTGATGTGCAGCAGGTTGTTCCAGAAGTCGACCATCACCTCGAACAGCTGCCGGCTGCTCCAGATCTGCCGCGCCAGTGTCGCCTGGGCCAGCGCCACCATCGCGTCGAAGGCACCGTTCTGCACGGTCTTGCGGACCTGCCCGATGTTCATGCCGATGGTCGGGTAGGCGCCGAGTACCCCGTCGGCCACCGGGTCGGCGATCGAGGTCGGGTTGAGCTGCTGGTCGATCCAGGCGTTGATGCCCATCTTGGCCAGGTTGTCGGCGTCACCGGGGGTCGGGCCGAAAGTGGCCCGCCGCAACAGGTGCGCCTGCGGGTCGCGGGTCAGCGGCGAGGGGTAGATCGGGGTGGCGGCGAGCGCCTGCGTCGCGGCCTCGGCCGGCGAGTTGGCCACGCCGCGTACGCCGAGGTCGTCGCCGGCCGCCTGGCCGACGTAGCTGGAGTCGCGGTCGAGGTAGGCCGGCCCGGCGCCGGGGCGGTTGTCCGCCACCGCCTGCAGCGGGTCGCCCTGGGCGAAGAGCGCCACGGTACCGCCGACCCCGCCGGCCACCACCGTGCCCAGCCCGATCGTGGTGAGTACCTGCCGCCGGTTGCGCAGCAGCCAGTGGGCGGCCGGGCGGGCGGCGCGGATCGCGGTGTCCTCGGCCCGCTGCCGGCGCTCGGCAGCGGCGCTGACACTTGTCCCGCCCTGACGCGCCGGGGGACGGTTGCCGGCGCGGTCGTCCGGGTCGACCTGCGCCTCGGCGGCGGGTCGCTCGTCCGGGTCCAGGCGCTGGTCCGGGTCCAGGTGGGAACTCCAGCTGTCCCGCTGGCCGCGCCGGGGGGTGACATCGACCATGTGCTTCCGGCACCGCCTTCGTCACCGTGAGTCGTCACATTGCTGAGGCCAGAGGCACCATAGCGAGGCGCCGATGGATAAAGCAACAGTTCCCGGTGCCAAGTCGTCACAACCCGTGCATCCGGCCCGCGCTCACGGGGCCAGTACGTCACCCGGCAGCGCCTCGTACGCGGCCCGCAGCGCCCGTACCGCCGGCTCGTCCACGGCCAGTGCACGCCCGTCGATGCTGGCCACCGGGCGTACCCCGACGACGGCGTTGCACACGATCGCGGCCGGGTACCCGGCCAGCGCCGCCAGTGGCACCTCAGTCTCCACAGTGGAGAGTCCGGCACTGCCCGCCACCTGGCGCAGCAGCGCCTCGGTGACACCGGGCAGGCTGTCGGCGACCGGGAACACCAGCTGGCGGCCGACCAGCAGCCCGAGGTTGGCGGTCACCGCCTCGGCCACCCGACCGGCGGCATCCACCAGCAGCGCGTCGTCGGCGCCGGCGCGCTGGGCCAGCGCCCGCTGGTGCAGCGCCCCCAGCATGCTGGCGTGCTTGACCGGCGCCAGGTCGCGGGCGTACCGGACGGTGCGCAGCCGGACCGGGCTCGGCTCACCGGTCGGGGCCGGACGGGTGGTCACCAGCAGCGCCGGCTGGCCGGTACCGGGCCGGGTACCCGGCGTGTTCGCCGGCCGGGCCCGGTCCAGTCCCGGGTCGACCACGCTGACCCGGACCACCACGGGGCCGTTGCCGACCCGGGCAGCCAGCTCGCGTACCCGCTCGGTGTCCAGTTCGACGTCGAAGAGCTGCCGGGCGTCGCCGGCCAGCCGGTGCAGGTGCAGCGGCAGGCCACGTACCCGCCCGTCCAGTACGAGCATGGTGGTGTAGCAGCCGTACCCGTCCAGCGCCACCGCGGCCAGCTCCGCCACCGTAGGGGTGCGCCCGTCCAGCTCGATCATGTGCGCATGGTCGCACGCCGGAGCGGACCGCGCCCGGGCGCGCGCCGGAGCGGACCGCACCCGGTGCCGACGCACCAAACTAGCGGCGTTAGTTTGTTGCTAGGCTGATCATTCCGCTGGCCACCGTGGTCGGCGTGCAGGTAGAGCCACCCGAGCAAGGAGGCGACCGGCGTGCCCCGCCCCCGTCAGGCGCTACTTACCCGGGACCGGATCGTCGCCGTCGCCGTCGCCGTACTGGACGCCGAGGGGCTGGCCGCGCTCTCCACCCGGCGACTCGCCGACGAACTCGGTGTCCGGGCGCCCTCGCTCTACAACCACTTCGGTACCAAGGACGCGATCCTGGAGGCGGTGGCCGACGACGTGACCGCCCACGTCGACCTGACCATCTTCAGCCGGGAGCCGTGGCCGGTGGCGCTGGTCGGCTGGGCCCGGGAGCACCGGGCAGCCATCGCCGCACACCCCAACGTGGTACCCCTGCTGGCCACCGGGCCGGCGCTGCGCCCGTCCGCGCTACGGGCCGCGGACGCTGTCTACGGCGCCCTGGTACGCGCGGGCTGGCCGCCCGGGTACGCCACCCGGATCGGCGCGGCGCTGCGGTACCTGGTGATCGGCTCGGCGGTCGGCTCGTTCGCCGGTGGCTTCGTCGCCGACCCGGCCGTCTACCAGGAGCGCTACCCCAACCTGCGGGACGCCTACCGGCTGCCCGAGCACCGCGACCGGGTCGACGTGGGCGCCTTCGAACTGGCGCTCAGCGCGATGGTCGACGGCCTGGTCGCGCTCTTCCCCACCGTCGCCGTCCCGCCCGCCGCGGCTCCCCCGGCCACCGGGCAGGCCACCGAGCCGGTCACTGCCGACCAGGCCACGCCGCACGCACACGGCTGAGAAACAGGCGGCCCGGGCCCGGGGAATCGAAGCGTTCCAGTTAACGTTGACCGCAGGTACCGGCCCCGCGGCCGGGAGCTGACACCCGGGCGACGACATCCGGGCAAGATCGGACGACAGGAGAGGCCGACGTGCTCGATCCGCGCCAGCTGTTTGAAGTCACCGGCGAGGTGGACGATCTTGCCAAGCCGGTGCTGATCGAGGCGCTGACCGGATTCGTGGACGCCGGCAACGCCACCCGGCTGGCCCGCGAGCATCTGCTCGAAACCCTCGAGGCCGAGCCGATCGCCCGCTTCGACCTGGACCAGCTGCTTGACTACCGCTCCCGCCGCCCGCTGATGCAGTTCAACGGCGACCACTGGGAGTCCTACGACGAGCCGGGCATCACCCTGCACCTGCTGCGCGACAAGCAGGAGACACCGTTCCTGCTGCTCGACGGGGCGGAGCCGGACCTGCAGTGGGAGCGGTTCATCGCGGCGGTCACCCTTTTGATCAAAGACCTGGGGGTACGCCTGGCCATCGGGCTCACCGCCATCCCGATGGGGGTACCGCACACCCGACCGGCCGGTGTCACGGCACACGCGACGCGTACCGACCTGATCACCGGGTACGAGCCGTGGCTGCAGCGGGTACAGGTACCGGCGAGCGCGGCGAACCTCCTCGAATACCGGCTCGGCCAGCAGGGCCTGGACGCGATGGGCTTCGCCGTGCATGTACCGCACTACCTGGCCCAGGCCGAGTACCCGCCGGCCGCCGAGACGCTGCTCACCTCGATCTCCAAGGCGACCGGGCTGCTGCTGCCCACCGAGGGGCTACGCGAGTCCGGCGAGCGGGTACGCGCCGACATCGACCGGCAGGTGGCCGCCAACCCGGAGGCCGCCGAGCTGGTAGCCGGCCTGGAACAGCAGTACGACGCGTTCGTACGCGGCCGCTCCGGCACCAACCTGCTCGCCGAGGCGGGGCCACTGCCCACCGCCGAGGAGCTGGGTGCCGAGCTGGAGCGCTTCCTGGCCGAGCACGGCCGCGGCACGACCGAAAGCTGACCGGACGCGCCATCCGCCGAGCGTGAGCCATAGCTGATGTTGGGGAACTGGCTGTGATCTTGAACCGTGAGACAGCCAGTTCCCCAACATCACTTCGGGGTACCCGCCGCGAGCGCGGCAGGGGTCCGTTAGACAGCGCGTCGCGCGGGCGTACCCCCGGGGATTTGGGGTGTCACTCAGCCGCCACCTACTCACCGCACGGCACTCATCTCGATGGGGCATGATCTGAGCGGGGGATCCGGTTCCACGCATCCGCGACCGCACGCCGATCGCGCACGCCGCCACGGGCGGCCTGCGGGGACCGGGCCGGAGTGACGAGCGGGAGTACAGGGAGCGGACATGCAACTCGGGATGATCGGCCTCGGCCGGATGGGCGCCAACATGGTGCGCCGCCTGATGCGGGACGGGCACGATCTGGTGGTCTTCGACGTCTCGACCGACGCGGTCAAGACGCTCGAGGGCGAGGGGGCCACCGGCGCCACATCGCTAGAGGACTTCGCGGCCAAGCTGACCACACCGCGCAACGCGTGGATCATGGTACCGGCCGGGTACACCCCGGACACGGTACGCAAGGTGGCCAAGCTGTTCAGCGAGGGCGACACCATCATCGACGGCGGCAACTCCTACTACCGTGACGACATCGACCTCGCCGAGGAGCTGCGCCCGCAGGGCCTGCACTACGTCGACGTGGGTACCTCCGGCGGCGTCTACGGCCTGGACCGCGGCTACTGCCTGATGATCGGCGGGGACGACGACGCCGTGGCCCGGCTGGACCCGATCTTCAAGACGCTCGCCCCCGGCGTCGGTACGGCCGACCGGACCCCGGGCCTGACCGGTGAGGCGTCCACCGCTGAGCAGGGCTACCTGCACTGCGGCAAGAACGGTGCCGGCCACTTCACCAAGATGATCCACAACGGCATCGAGTACGCCATCATGGCCGCCTACGCCGAGGGCCTGAACATCCTGCACGGCGCCAACGTCGGCAGCAACGAAGAGATGATCGACGCGGAGACCACGCCGCTGCGCGAGCCGAAGTACTACCAGTACGACATCGACGTACCCGATGTCGCGGAGGTGTGGCGGCGCGGTTCGGTGATCGGCTCCTGGCTGCTCGACCTCACGGCCCTGGCCCTGCGCCAGGACCCGCACCTGGAGAACTACGCCGGCCGCGTCTCCGACTCCGGCGAGGGCCGGTGGACCTCGATCGCCGCCATCGAAGCGGGGGTACCGACGCCGGTGCTCACCGACGCGCTCTACGCCCGGTTCCTGTCCCGGGGCCTGGCCGACTACGCGTTCAAGGTGCAGTCCGCCCAGCGCCAGCAGTTCGGTGGCCACATCGAGAAGAAGGGCTGAGCATGTCCCCGGTACCCGCACCCATCGACCCGACAACCACGCCGGCCTGGCAGGCACTGGCCGACTTGGCGCCGAAGGTACGCGAGGCACACCTGCGCGAGCTGTTCGCGGCCGACGCCGAGCGCGGCAGCCGGTACACGGCGACCGCCGGTGACCTGTACGTCGACTACGCCAAGAACCTGGTCACCGACGAGGTACTGGGGCTGCTCCGGCAGCTCGCCGACGAGGTGGGGCTGACCGGCCGGATCGCCGCCATGTTCGCCGGTGAGCACATCAACACCAGCGAGGACCGTGCCGTTCTGCACACCGCCCTGCGGCTGCCCCGCGACGCGAAGCTCGTCGTCGACGGGCAGGACGTGGTCGCCGACGTGCACGAGGTACTCGACCGGATGTACGCGTTCGCCGAGCGGGTGCGCTCCGGGGAGTGGAAGGGCGCCACCGGGCAGCCGATCCGTACCGTGGTGAACATCGGCATCGGCGGCTCCGACCTCGGCCCGGTGATGGCCTACGAGGCGCTGAAGTCCTACCTGGATACCGACATCCGCTGCCGGTTCGTCTCCAACATCGACCCGACCGACCTGTACGACAAGACGCACGACCTCGACCCGGCGAGCACGCTGTTCATCGTGGCGTCGAAGACCTTCTCCACCCTGGAGACGCTCACCAACGCCACCGAGGCGCGCAACTGGCTGCTCGCCGGCCTCGGCGACGCGGCCGGTGACGACGCGGTTGCCAAGCACTTCGTGGCCGTCTCCACCAACGAGAAGCGGGTCGGCGACTTCGGCATCGACACCGCCAACATGTTCGGCTTCTGGGACTGGGTGGGTGGCCGGTACTCGTTCGACTCGGCGATCGGGCTGTCGCTGATCCTCGCGGTCGGGCCGGAGCGCTTCGCCGAGATGCTGGCCGGTTTCCACACCATCGACGAGCACTTCCGCACCACCGCGGTGGAGTCGAACGTACCGGCGCTGCTCGGCCTGCTGAACGTCTGGTACAACGATTTCCTCGGCGCGCAGACGCACGCGGTGCTGCCCTACTCGCAGTACCTGCACCGGTTCCCGGCCTACCTGCAGCAGCTGACGATGGAGTCCAACGGCAAGTCGGTACGCGCCGACGGTACCCCGGTGGACTACCAGACCGGCGAGGTGTTCTGGGGCGAGCCCGGTACCAACGGCCAGCACGCCTTCTACCAACTGATCCACCAGGGTCGCAAGCTGATCCCGGCGGACTTCATCGGCTTCTCCCAGCCCAACCACGACACCGACGCCATGCACGACCTGTTCATGTCGAACTTCTTCGCGCAGACCGCCGCGCTGGCCTTCGGGCGTACCAAGGACGAGGTTCTGCAGGAAGGGGTGTCGCCGCAGGTGGCGCCGCACAAGGTGATGCCGGGCAACCACCCGACCACCTCGATCCTGGCCCCGAAGCTGACTCCCGGCACGCTCGGTCAGCTGGTCGCGCTCTACGAGCACATCACCTTCACCCAGGGCGTGGTCTGGGGCATCGACTCGTTCGACCAGTGGGGCGTCGAGCTGGGCAAGGTGATGGCCAAGCAGCTGGAGCCGTTGCTCACCAACGCTTCTGCCCCGCTTGACCAGGATTCGTCAACGAACACGCTGATCGCCCGGTACCGCGCCCAGCGCGGCCGCTGACCCGCGATCTCCGCACCGGCCCGTCGCGCGTCACGCGCGGCGGGCCGGTCCGCGTTCAACCGCCGACCGTTCGTACCTCCCGTCGGGGCCGCACGCTTGCCACACTGGCGGCATGGCCGTCGTTTCAGTGATCAACTACAAGGGCGGGGTCGGCAAGACCACGGTCACCGCCAACCTCGGCGCGGCGCTGGCCACCCGGGGCCAGCGGGTGCTGCTCATCGACCTGGACCCGCAGGCCAGCCTCACCTTCTCGCTCTACTCCCCCACCGACTGGGACGAGCAGCTGGCTGCCAACAGAACCATCAAACGGTGGTACGAGACGGCTGGTACCGGGGCGGCGGTTCGCCTGGCCGACCTGCTGAGTACCCCGCCGATCGTGAACAAGCACCTCGCCTCCTACGGCGGGCAGCTGGATCTGCTCGCCTCGCACCTCGGGCTGATCGACGCCGATACCGAGCTGGGCGCTGCCCTCACCGGGCTGCACGGCGGGGACAGCGCGGCCTACCTGCGGATACACCGGCGGCTAGCGGTAGGGCTGGCGGAGCTGACCGGGTACGACACCATTCTCATCGACTGCCCGCCCAACTTCGGCACCATCACCAAGACGGCCCTGGTCGCCAGCGAATGGGTGGTGGTCCCGTCCCGGCCGGACTACCTGTCCACGCTCGGCATCGACTACCTGCGCCGCAGCCTCACGACACTGGTCACCACCTACAACGGGCACGCCGGCGGCAACGAGATCAATCCGGCCATCCTGGGCGTGGTCTTCACGATGGTGCAGCGCAACAACCAGGAGCTGACCAGCGTGCTGCGCCCGAACGTGGAACGGATGGACCGCATCGAGGTGCCGTACTTCGACGCGATGATCCGGGAGAACAAGCGGGTCTTCTCGCTGACCGCGCAGGAGGGGCTGCCGGCGGTCCTCGACCCGGGAAAGAGCGCGGATATACAGTACGAACTCGATCAGCTGGCCAGCGAGTTCCTCGCCCGGCAGCGCTGAGCCCGGCCCACTTTCTCGCGCTGCCAAGGAGTTCCACGATGTCCGATGTCGCCACGCTCTCCGCCGATGTCCTGATCAGTGTCGCCGCGTTTCTGAAGACGCTGCCCGCCGATCAGCTCGACGACCTGGCCGCCGGCACAGCCAAGCTGGAGGTCGTCCCGAAGGGGGGCCGGCGGGTGCCGAGCGGCCGGACCAAGGCCGTGTCCACTGTGGATGCTGCCGAGGTGCGGCAGGCGCTGGGCGGCTTCACCACCCGGGCGGACGCCACCCGCTACGTCGACGGCCTGGGTCTCCTGCTGCCCGGCCTGAAGCAGCTCGCCGGCGACCTCGGCGTCACGCTCGTCGGGCGGGCGACCAAGGCCGGCGTCCGGGACGCGATCGTGCAGGCGTACGTCGGTGACGTACTCAACTCCGACGCCATCCGCCGGTAGCCAGCCGGTCAACGGGTGCGCTGGGCCGGTGGCGCGGCGGCGTGCCGGCCGGTACCCGCGTCGGTGTTGTCCAGTTCGTCGGCGGCTGCCTGCAGGATGGCCAGCCACAGCTCGGGCGGGTACGCCCGGCGGATCGCCTCGGCGACCTCCCGCCCGAAGGCCGCCAACGTCTCCCCCGACGGTCGGGGCGCGGGTACCACGGGCGTCGCGACCGGCGCGGGCGCGCTGAGCGGCAGCGCCTCCCCGACGCACACCACGTCGAGGTACCGGGTGGTCCGGGTGAACGCCACGTAGAGCAGCCGGTGGCCGTCCCGGTCGCCGGCGACGATGTCGGCCGGCTCGACCACCACCACCGCGTCGAACTCCAGGCCCTTCGCGGCGCGCGGGCTGACCAGGTTGACCCGGGTACCGAGCTGGCCGTTGTCGGCGTCCTGCCAGCTGATCAGGCTGGCGTCGAGCGCGGCGGCGAGCGCGTCGTGGTGCTCGGGCGGGCAGATCACCCCGACGAACCGGCCGGCGTCGGCGTGTTCGCGGGCCACCCGGATCACCTCGGGGATGCGGGTGTCGACGTCGACCTGGTGGATGCGCGGGCCGGCCGGGCCGGAGCGGATGGGTACCGGCGCGATCCCGTCGGGTGCCACGATCGGCAGCAGTTGGGCGGCGAACTCGTATACCTCGCGGGGTACCCGGTAGCCGTAGCGCAGCGGTACCACCCGGGCGGGGGTACGCGCCGGCAGGTGCTCCAGTACCTCCGCCCAGCTGTGGGCGGCGGCCGGTCCGGTCGCCTGGGCCAGGTCACCGGCGATGGTCAGCGACCCGGTCGAGCAGCGC
The DNA here is from genome assembly GCA_963850915.1 of uncultured Actinomycetota bacterium. GTDB lineage: Bacteria > Actinomycetota > Actinomycetes > Mycobacteriales > Micromonosporaceae > CAVTWH01. The sequence continues at coordinate 882,454 of CAWKND010000005.1, read as the reverse complement.
CGGGCCACCGAGCGCAGCTGCATCGGGGACAGGTCCTGTACCTCGTCGACGGCGATGTGCGCGTAGGTGACCGTGGGCCGGCCGTTGATCAGCCAGTCGGCCTCGTCGAGCAGGGCCAGGTCGGCGGCGCTCCACACCTCCTGGGAGATCCGGTCAGCCGCCCGGCGGTGCAGCGCCGCCAACTCCAGATCGGTGAAGTGGCCGGCGCCGGCGGCGGCCAGCCGGCGCCGCGAGTTGAACAGCTCGGCGACCAGCGCGCTCGGGCTCAGCGGCGGCCACAGCCGGGCCAGCAGGTTGTCCAGGCTGGCGATGCGACCGGCCGGCATGCCGGTACCGAGGCGTACCTCGACCAGGGCGCGCAGTGCCTCGCGCAGCCGCTCGCGGCGCTGGGCGTACGGCAGGTCGGCCATCCGGGCGCCGGCCAGTGCCTGGGACAACTCGTCGCCGGGGAGGATCAGGTAGCCGCTGCCGACGGCGAGCCGCTCGGTCGCCTCCGGTGCGCCGATGCGCGCGTCGAGTGCCCGGGTGAGCAGGCCGCCCATGCGCGCGTCGCCCTTGAGGCGGGCCAGCTCATCGGGCTCGGGCCGGCCGCGCTTGACCTCCGGGGCCAGTGCGCCGATGTCCAGTTGGTTCACGGTGACCGTACCGAGGCTGGGCAGTACCAGCTCGGTGTAGCTGACGAAGGTGGGGTTGGGGCCGACCACCAGTACCTGCTCGGGAGTGAGCCGGTCGGGGTGGTTGGCCAGCAGCCAGGCGATACGGTGCAGCGCGACCACCGTCTTGCCGGTTCCCGGCCCGCCGTCCACCACCAGTACCTCGTCCAGCGGCGCGCTGATCAGCTCGTACTGGGTGGCGTGGATGGTGGCCACGATGTCGCGCAGCTCCGGTCCCCGGTCGCGCTCCAGCTCGGCCAGGAGCGCGTCGGTGAACTCGGCCGACGGGCTGTCGTTCAGCAGCTCCTGGATCAGCGCGTCGAACAGCACGTCGGCGTAGCTGCGGATGGTGTTGCCGGCGCACTGGAACTCGCGCTTGCGGCGTACCCCCTTCGGGTCGGCCGGGTCGACGTAGTAGCGCCGGCCCATCTCGCTGGTCCAGCTGATCACCAGCGCCTCGCGCTGCCCGTCGGTGATCAGTTGCCGGCCGACGTAGTAGACCTCGCCGTCGTCCAGGTCCATCCGGCCGACGGCCACCTGCTCGATACCGTCGCCCGGCTCGCGTACCTTGCGGCGCAGCAGTTTGGCGATGCGCGCGGCGGCGCCCGGGTGTGCGGCGGCCCGTACCGCGTCGGCGGCATCCAGCTCACTCTTGCGCCGCCAAACCTCGGCGTTGTCGAAGTACGACTGCTCAGCGGCGAGTTCGGAAACGTCCACGCACACCTCCAGCCATGGGTTACCGCGACCGGGGGACGGCCCAGATCGACTCTAAGTGGGGCCGGGTACCGCACAGAAGACCCGCGCGGGCGAATGCGCCAGCCGGGTATCCGATACCGTCGCCGGGTGACCGACGCCATCCCCGTCGACGTAACGGCTCTGCCCCTGCTCGGTACCGGCCGGGAAGCCGACGTGTACGCCCTCGACGCCGACCGGGTACTGCGCCGCTACCGGCACGGAGCGGACGCGGTACCCGAGGCGGAAGTGATGGCGTACCTGGCAAGCCACGGCTACCCGGTACCCACCGTGTACCACGCGGCCGGCCCCGACCTGGTCATGCAGCGGCTGGACGGCGGCACCATGGCGCAGGCGCTGCTCGCCGGCGAGCTAACCTTTCCGGCCGGCGCGAAGCTCCTCGCCGACCTGCACCACGCCCTGCACGCCCTCCCGCCGCTCCGCCCCTCGGAACCGGCTGGGGACACGGTGCTGCACCTCGACCTGCACCCGGAGAACGTGCTGCTCACCAGCCGGGGCCCGGTGGTCATCGACTGGCACAACGCGACCACCGGACCGGCCGACTACGACGTCGCCGTATCCGCGCTGATCCTGGCCGAGCTGGTGGTCGGCCCGGTCGAGGCGCTGCGCGAGCCGGTACGCGAATTCGTCGCGGTGTTCCTGAAACTGGCGGGAGGGCGCCCGCTCACCATGCTGGACCGGGCGATCGGTAAGCGCCGCGAGGACCAGATGCTCACCGGCTCGGAGATCGCCAATCTGGGCGCCGCGGCCGAGGTCGTTACCCAGCTCGCGCCCGCTGGCTGACCAGGCAGAAACAGGCCGACGCGCCGACCGGCTGACCCGGCAACGGGCCGACGCGCTGGCCGGCTGACCGGGCACGAGCCGTCGGGTGAGCCGGGCCACATCGGGAAGACGGACCGGGCCGCGCGGGTTGCCGACGGAGGAGGTACCCACTGATGCTCTTGACCCCGCTCACCCTGCGCGAACTGACCATCCCCAACCGGGTCTGGATGGCACCGATGTGCCAGTACTCGGCGGCGCCGGACGGACCGCTCACCGGCGCGCCCACCGACTGGCACCTGGCGCACCTCGGTTCCCGGGCGGCCGGCGGGGTCGGCCTGGTGATCGCCGAGGCGACCGCGGTCAGCCCGGAGGGGCGGATCAGCCCGCACGACACCGGGCTGTGGAACGCCACCCAGCAGGAGGCGTGGGCGCGCATCGCCGGCTTCGTCCGGGAGCAGGGCGCGGTCGCCGGCATCCAGCTCGCGCACGCCGGTCGCAAGGCCTCCACCTTCAGCCCGTGGCGCGGACAGGGCAGCGTCCCGGCGGCCGACGGGGGCTGGACCAGCATCGGGCCGAGCCCGGTGCCGTTCGGTGCGTACGCCGCGCCGCAGGAGCTGGACGTCGCCGGGATCAACGAGGTGGTCGGCGACTTCGCGGCCGCCGCGCGCCGGGCGCTCGCCGCCGGGTTCCAGCTGGTGGAGATCCACGGCGCGCACGGGTACCTGCTGCACGAGTTCCTCTCCCCGCACAGCAACCGGCGTACCGACGCCTACGGCGGCCCGTTCGAGCACCGGATCCGGCTGGCACTCGAGGTGACCGAGGCGGTACGGGCGGTGTGGCCCGAGCACCTGCCGGTGCTGTTCCGGGTATCCGCGACCGACTGGCTGCCCGAGGGCGAGCCGGGCTGGACGCTGGCCGAGACGGTACGGCTGGCCAAGGAGCTGGCCGCGCGCGGCGTGGACCTGGTGGACACCTCGTCCGGCGGGAACGCCGAATCGGTGAGCATCTCGGCCGGCCCCGGCTACCAGGTACCGTTCGCCGCCGCGATCCGCGAGCACGCGGGCGTACCCACCGGCGCGGTCGGGCTGATCACCGAGCCGGCCCAGGCGGAGGCGATCCTGACCGGCGGCCAGGCCGACGCGGTGCTGCTCGGCCGGCAACTGCTCCGCGAGCCGCACTGGGCCTGGCGGGCCGCGGCCGAGTTGGGCGGCGACGTGCACACCCCGAGCCAGTACCTGCGCGCCCGCTGACGCCGCTCCCTCTCATGTGGTGACCGGGGTCACGGCGGTCGGTGTCACGGAACGGGCGGCTACCCGGTCATCTGGGTATGACAACGAATACAGCAACAGCGACAGTGCTGTTGGCCGGCGCGAGCGGCGTGTTCGGCCGGCAGGTGGACCAGACGCTGACGGCGGGCGGGTACCGGGTACTCGGGCTCGGCCGGGGTACGGGCAACGCGGTCCGCGCCGATCTGCTCGACCGGGACGGGCTGCTGCGCGCGGTCGAGGGGGTACGCGCCGACGTCGTCGTACACGCGGCCACCGCGCTGAAGAAGCCGCCCACCAGTCACAAGGCCATGTACGGCACGGATGACCTGCGGATCACCGGGACGGCCAACCTGCTCGAGGCGGCCCAGCTGGTGGGCGCGCGCCGGTTCGTCGGCGAGAACATCGTCTTCGGGTACGGCTACCACGACTTCGCCGACCTGGTGGTCACCGAGGACACCCCGTTCGGCGGTACCGACCCGGGTCCCGGCTTCGCCCGGCACCTGCTGGCCATGCGGGAGAAGGAGCGGCTGCCGCTGGCGGTACCCGGCCTCGACGCGGTGTCCCTGCGGTTCGGCCTGTTCTACGGCGGCGCGGCCAACGACGCGTTCGTGGCCGGGCTGCGCAAGCGCCAGTTCCCGACCTTCGACGACCAGGGCCGGGTGTTGCCGTGGATCCACATCGCGGACGCGGCCGATGCTGTCCTGGCCGCCATCGAGTGGGGGCGGCCGGGCGCCGCGTACAACATCGCCGACGACTCGCAGGTCGGCTTCGGCGGGATGATCAGGGCCATCGCGGCGGCGTACCGCACTCCCAAGCCACTCGCCGTACCGTTGTGGCTGCTGCGCTTCGCCCCGTACCTGCACCGGGCGGCCAGCATCGGCCTGCGGGTCAGCACCGCCAAGGCCCTGGACGAGCTGGGCTGGAAGCCGACCTACCCCACCGTCGCCGACGGGCTGCGCGCCGACGCCGGTACCCGCGACTAGGGTCGGGACATGGTCGACACGGCGATCTTCGGCGCGCACCGGCGGCTGCTGTTCGATGTCGCATACCGGATGACCGGCAGCGTGGCCGACGCCGAGGACCTGGTCCAGGAGGCGTGGCTGCGCTGGTCCGGCGTCGATCCGGCACAGGTCGACAACCCGAGGGCATACCTGGTGCGTACCGTCACCAACCTGTCGCTCAACCAGCTCACCTCGGCGCGGGCGCGGCGGGAGACCTACGTCGGGCCATGGCTGCCCGAGCCGCTGCTCACCGAGCCGGACTCCAGCCAGGAGGTGGAGATGGCCGAGTCGGTCTCGATGGCGATGCTGGTGGTACTGGAGACGCTGTCCCCGGTCGAGCGCGCCGTCTTCCTGCTGCACGACGTCTTCGGCTACTCGCACGCCGAGATCGCCGGCATCGTGGACCGCTCGGAGGCGTCGGTGCGGCAGACGGCCGCCCGGGCCAGGGCCCACGTTGCCGCCCGCCGGCCGCGCTTCGACACCGACGACGGGGTACGCCGCGCGGCGGCCGAGCGCTTCCGCGCGGCGTGTGCCGGCGGTGATCTGGCCGCCATGATGGAGCTGCTGGCGCCGGATGTGGTCGCCTGGTCCGACGGTGGCGGCAAGGTCACCGCTGCGCGGCGCCCGGTGGTTGGCGCGGATCACGTGACCCGCTGGGTCCTCGGCGTGCTGTCCAAGCCGGGTACGCAAGGCATGCAGGTCGACGTGTGCCAGATCAACGGCGCGACCGGGCTGCTCGCTTCCATTGCGGGACAACCAGTCGGGGCGGTCAGCCTGGATCTGGTCGACGGTCGGGTGGCCGCGGTCCGGCTCGTCCTCAACCCCGACAAGCTGCGCGGCCTGCACTCCTGACCGCGCCAGCGGCTTCAGCGGCAGGGCACGAGCAAGGGTGGAAGGCGCTGCTGCCGGCGTGCGGGTCGGCGGGTACCGGCCTAGATTGCTGGTAATCCCGCCAATCCCCCACAACCTGGAGGCAAGGATCGTGTCCGTACCCACCCGGCTGCGCCGGAGCGCCCGTGTCGCGCTCATCCTCGCGACGGCACTGGCCCTGCTCGGCATCGGTGCCGGCGTCACCTATGCGGCCACCGCGCAGCCCGCCATCAAGACGTTCACGCCCCTGTCCGAGCACCAGATCACCAACATCGACGTACTGCGCCAGCAGATCCGCAACTACTACGGTGATCCGCTCGGTACCGGCAACGCGGCCGCGGACAGCAACTACGCCCGCGAGGCCACGGGCGTGGCCAACGCCGGCAAGCTGTGGCTGCGGCTGCCGCACCACGGCTCGACCACCAAGGCGATCGTGCTGGACGTCGACGACACCACGCTGCTGACCTGGAACTACGAGATCGCCAGCAACTGGGCGTACAACCCCACGACGAACGCTAACTACGTCAACGGGCAGCTGTTCCCGGCCGTGTTCGGCATGGTCGACCTGGTGACCCAGGCGGAGAAGGAGGGGTACGCCATCTTCTTCCTGACCGGCCGCCCCGCCGCGCAGGAGGCCGCCACGCTGGGCAACCTGACCTCGGACGGGATCGGCATCGACGCCGGTTACCCGACGCCCACCATCCTGAACGACGGTGAGGACGGCCTGTTCACCAAGCCGGCGTTGGCCGACTACCCGGACTACCTGAAGTCGGCGTGCGCCGGCGACCCGAACGGCGCGTGCACCACGATCCACTACAAGTCGGCGGTCCGGGCGCACATCGAGTCGCTCGGGTACGACATCGTGGCGAACTTCGGCGACCAGTACTCCGACCTCGAGGGCGGGTACGCCGACAAGACGTTCAAGCTGCCGAACCCCAACTACTACCTGCCGTGAGGCGGACCGGTCCGGGCGGGGGCGTACCCCGTCCGGGCCGGCGCGGTTGTCAGGCCGTGACCAGTACGGCGGGCGGCTCAACAGCGGACTCGGGCTCGACCCGGTCCGCTTCGACGCGCTCCGGCCACCACCGCGCGTACGCGTAGAGGGCCGCCCCGACCACGACGGTACCGAGCGCCCAGATCAGGAACTTGGCCGTCTGATCCGGCTGGAACGACGACGGCGCGTAGTGCGCGAACGGCTTGCCGATCAGCCGACCGAGTTCGTTCATGGGCGTGTCCGGCTGGCCGTGCACCTCGAACCGCCCGCTCGGGAAGATGTCGGACGTGACGGCGAGCACGTACCCGGCGAGCGCCAGCGTGGCCGCTCCGACCGGCAACCACCAGGCACGGGCCTGCTGCAGCAGGACCGCGACCGGGTAGCTGAGCAGCGGGATGAACACCGTCAGGAACCGGGCCGGCGGAGCGTCCCCGGCGAACCACTGGACGAAGGTGCAGATCAGCAGCCAGTACGGTGCGATCACCAGCGCCGTCACCAGGATCACCTGCCGGCCGGGGCGGCGCAGGGCAAACAGCACCCCGGGCAGCAGCAGCAGGAAGATCGGGAAGTTGGTGATCAGCCCGTACTGCCGGTCGAAGAGCAGCCCGGCGGTACCGGCGATCGGCGAGATCTGGAACGGACCGTTGCCGTAGGTCGACATGGCAGCGCCCGGGTTGAGGCTGTGGAACACGCTGAGCGACTGGGCCTCCAGCAGGACCGTGCTGATCAGCAGCGGCGCGAGGATGACGGCCAGGGCCGGGAACCGGGCGATGTCACGGTCGACCCACACGCGTACCAGCAGGAGCGCCGCCAGCACGAGCGAGATAGCTACGAAGCGTGGATGTACCCACGGGGCGTAGGCCAGGCCGAGCGCGGCGACGAACAGCCGGCCCCGGTGCGGCTGGCGGGTGAACAGTACCCGGACCGCGTAGATGATGATCAGGGCGCCGATCGGTTCGATGAAGTTCATCGAGGCGTAGATGTACACCGGTGAACCGACCGCGAGGATCAGCGTGGTGAAGAAGGCGTACCCGGGCTCGATGCTCCGCTCGCGCAGGAACTTGTAGATGTTGGCGAGCACCAGCAGCGACACCACAACCATGAAGCCCATCGCGCCGGCCCGGCCCCAGAGGATGAACGGCACCAGCCACAGCAGCGGTCCCCCCGGACTGTGCAGCGGGAACAACGAGCCGTCCGGTGCGCGTACGACGTGGGCATCCAGCGGGGCGGCGTAGAACGACCAGTAGTCGCGATGCTGGTAGTCGAGCATCACGTTGATCGAGTGGTACTTCTGCAGGGTCTGGCTGAGTACCAGGTAGCCCGGTTCGTCTCCGGAGGGCCCGCCGTGTGTCAGCCGCAGCCGGACGGCGAAGGTGAAGACCACCAGCCCGACGAAGAGCACGGTGGCCAGGTAGCGCCGATCCGTACCGGCCCGGGTCACCGGGGTGGTGACCAGGTAGAAGTCGGTGACCAGCTCGTCCCGCCAGCGGCGCAGCCGACCCGGGCGGACGGCACCGCCCTCGGTGTCCAGCATCGTGCTCCTTCAGGGCGGGCGGCTGCGATGCGGGCGGCCGGTGGGCTGGGGACCATCCGAGCCAGGTCCAGGCTTCGCGAAAGGTCGGCGTCCCTGCGGTTGCGTAGCAAAGCTGCTGCTCCACAGTCGACGCTGGCAGCATGGCGTTGAGCGCGCAGGGCTGTCAACCCTGCCTGGACGAATGCCGCGGTCGGGGCTTCACCGGGCTTATCGCCAGTCACGGCGGCTCCCGTTGCGCGCGGCGGCCAGCGCGTCAAGCTGCCAATTCGACCGCTGTGATCTCGCTCAGCCGGGCCCGGGCGGCCGGGTCCAGCCGTCGCCGAAGCGGCCGGCTCGCCGGTCAGGTGCGCCGGCGGTGGCGCGCGGCGGAGCGCAGGATGACGGTCGCGACCGGTACGACGATCAGGGTGCCGATGAGCGCGCTGAGTACGCCGCCCCAGTCGAAGATGTCGTCGTCGCCGATGCCGAGCAGCAGGGTGAAGATCACGTAGCCGACGACCGCGCCGAGCAGGCCGAGTCCGATAGATACGAGCCAGGACTTCGGCCCACTCATGTAGCGGAACGCGTCACCGGGGATCAGCATCCGGGCAACCACACCGCAGAACAGGCCGAGCAGGAGTGCGCCGATCATGGGTCCTCCCGGAAAAAGGGATGTACAGGACACACCCATTCTCCGGCCCGTCTCCCGCGCGGGCGCCCGTTCGCCCAGGTCAGCACCTGGGTCGGCGGTGCCCGTGCGGCGCAGGTAGTGGGCTGGGGCGGGCGGTGCCGGACGGTCAGCGGTGGTGGACCAGGTGGCCGTCCAGGTACGTCCGCTCGACGGTGGCCTGGTCGATCTCCTCGGCCGGCCCGGCGAACGGATCCCGGTCCAGTACCACCAGGTCGGCCGCGAGCCCCTCGGCGATCCGCCCGGTGACCTGCTCGAGGTGGTTCGCCCGGGCGCTGCCCGCGGTGTAGGCGGTGAGGATGGTGGCCAGATCCAGCGCCTGCGCGGGCAGGAACGGCCGGCGTACCGGCTCGTCGCCCACGCCGGTCCGGGTGACGGCAACTTTGGCTCCCCACAACGGATTCGGGCTGCTCACCGGCCAGTCGCTGCCGGCCGCGAGCGGGGCACCGGCGCGGTACAGGTCGCCGAAGGGGTACTGGTGGCGGGCCAGGGAGCCGCCGAGGAACGGGATGGTCAGCTCGTCCATCTGCGGCTCGTGACAGGCCCACAGCGGCTGCAGGTTGGCGGTCGCGCGCAGGCTTGCGAACCGGGGCACATCATCCGGGTGTACCACCTGCAGGTGCGCCAACTGGTGCCGGTGGTCGCGGGTACCGTTGTGCGCCAATGCAACCGTGAGGGCGTCCAGCGCCTCCCGGACCGCCCGATCGCCGAGTGCGTGGAAGTGCACCTGGAAGCCGGCGTCGTCGAGTACGGTCACCGCCTCGGCGAGCAGCGCCGGGTCCACAAAGGACAGTCCGGTGTTCGCCGTCGGGTGGCCGTGCGCGTCCCGGTACGGCTCGGTCATCGCGGCGGTGAAGTTCTCCGCCACCCCGTCCTGCATGATCTTGACGGTACCCGCGGTGAACCGCCCCGCCCCCTCGACGGCGGCCCGCTCCCGCCGTGCCACCAGCGCGGGGACCTGTTCCAGGCCATCGGCCCGGTCCCACCACAGTGCCCCGACCACCCTGGCGCGCAGCCGCCCGTCCGCCGCCGCCCGCAGGTATGTCTCGTACGGGTCGCGCTGGCCGAGGTAGTCGCCGACGATCGCGTCCTGCCAGCCGGTGACACCGAGGCTGAACAGGTGCTGTTGGGCCAGGTCGAGCGCGCGGTCCTGGTCGGCCGTGGTGAGCTCGGGTACCAGCCGGGCGACCAGGGTGGCGGCGCCCTCGTGCAGCATGCCGGTCGGCTCGCCGTCCGCATCCCGTTCGATCCGCCCGTCGGCTGGATCCGTTGTGCGCCCGTCGATCCCGGCCAGGCGCAGGGCCAGCGAGTTGACCCAGGCGCCGTGGTAGTCGCGGTTGGGCAGGTACACCGGGCGATCCGGGACGACGGCGTCGAGCAGTGCGCGGGTGGGGGTACCCCCGGGGAACGCCTCCATCGACCAGCCGCCGCCGGTGATCCAGGCCCGGTCGGGGTGGGCGGTCGCGTAGTCGCGGACCGCGCGCAGGTAGCCGTCCGGGTCGGTGGCCCGGGTCAGTACGCAGCCGAGGAGTTGCTGGCCGGCGAAGACCGGGTGCGCGTGCGCGTCGATGAAGCCGGGCAGCAACAGGCCGCCGCGCAGGTCGACCACGTCGGTACCGGCGCCGATCAGCTCGCGGATGCGCGCATCGGGTGCCACCGCGACGATCCGGCCGTCCCGTACCGCCGCACCCACCGGCTGCCCGGCGCCCACGCCCGCGCCACCAACAAACGCTGCGCCACCAACAAAAACGGTCTCTGCCCGCACGCCGCCACGCTACCGGCGCCGGGGTCGCGAAGCGCGGCCGGCTACCGGACCGGCGGGGTACCGGTGATCATCCAGGCGTACCGGACGTCGGTGCAGGGCCAGGCGGCGCCACAGCAGTCGCAGAGGGTACCGGCCATCCGCGGCTGGTGTACGCCCAGAATGTCGCGGGCGTCGCGCAGGTCGTCGCCGGAGATCATCGCTGGCAGTGGCACGGTCAGGTCCCGCCGTGACCGGCCCTCATCCGAACTCAGCCCCATGACCCCTCGGCTCTCGCGGTGACGGGAGGAACCACTGGCCCTCCAGCCTGAGGCTCCCGGGCGCGGCCGTCAATCTTATGTCGTAACTTATCCGCCGTCACTTGATGTCGATCTTTGGATGCCGAAGACTGATTACGCCATCTCCCCGGCACCCGCCTGCTCCACACCCGCCAGCTCCACCCGCGCCTGTCTCCACCCGCGCCTGTCTCCACCCGCGCTCCGCCAGGGGCGCGGGTTCACAAGCCTCGGAGGGTCCATGCCCAAGCCGATCGGCCCGACCATCCCGCGCTGGCAACTGGGTGAGCAGCTCAGTGTGCTGCGCGACCAGGCCGGGCTGTCCCAGGCTGACGCCTCGGATCGACTGGGCTGCTCAGTCAGCAAGATCCAGAAGATCGAGGCGGGCGACGTCGGCATCGTCCGTGCCGAGCTGCTGCACCTGCTCGACGCCTACGACGTACGCGACGCCGCGCTGCGCGCCGAGCTGATCGAGCTGCAGAGCATGGGCAAGCAGCGCGGCTGGTGGTCGAAGCTGGGGCAGGTACCCACCCCGTTCGCCACCTTCCTCGGGCTGGAGAGCGCCGCCCGCAGCATCCACAGTTACGAGCCGGCACTGATCCCGGGGCTGCTGCAGACCGAGCGCTACAGCCGGGCCATCGCCGAGACCTGTGACGTCGAGGTCAGCACCGCACAGGTCGAGCAGCAGGTGAAGATCCGGCTGGAGCGGCAGCGGCACGTACTCGACGAGGACCCGCCCAGCCTCTGGGTGATCCTCGACGAGGCGGCGCTGCGCCGGGCGGTCGGCGGGCCGGCCGTAATGGCCGAGCAGCTGCGGCGCCTGGCGACCATGACGAAGCAGATCACCCTGCAGGTGGTGCCGTTCAGCTCGGGTGGCTACCCGGGCGTACGCGGCGCCATGACGATCTTCGAATTCGACGAGGACATGCACTCCCCGGTGGCGTACGTGGAGTGCCAGGCCGGAAACCTCTACATGGAAAAGACGGAGGACCTGCACCGGTGCCTGCTGGCCTTCAGCCACATGACGGCTGCGGCGCTGAGCAGACAGGAGTCCGCGAAGATCATCGACGCGGTAGCTCAAGAATATGAGAGGAGCGCAGCCTGAACGCCACGGAACTGCGCAACGCACGATGGTTCAAGAGCACATACTCCGCCAACAACGGGGGCTGTGTTGAGGTAGCCATCCTTGATGAGGGGATCGCGGTGCGCGATTCCAAGAACCCGACCGGGCCGGCGCTGCGGTTCAGCGCCGACCAGTGGGCCGGGTTCGTCGCCGCCGTACAGGACGGCGATTTTCACCGCTGATTGACTGGTACACACCCCGTCGTCAGGGCGCAGCCGGAGCACTCCGACCGCGCCCTGACCGCGCTCCGGGTACCGGTCACAACTTGTCGGCCAGTACGTGCCCGTGCGCGACCACTTCGCCGACGTCGGTACTGGCCGGGCACACCCCACCGAGCAGCAGGCTCCACAGCTCGTCGAGGCGCTGCTCGACATCGACGGCCGGCCCGGCGCCACCCGGTCGGCGCAGGGCGGCCAGCTGCCCCACCCCGTAACAGGCGTCCACCAGTGCCCGGGCCGCCGCGGCGGGATCCACCGTTGCCGCAACGGTTCCGTCGGCCTGCGCGGCGGCGAGCAGCCCGGTGGTCTGCTCCGTCCACGCCGCGAAGGGATCCGCGATCGCCAGGTCGGCCGGGCCGCCCTCCTGCGCCAGCCGTACCCCCGCCCGACTCACCACGTCGTCGCGCAGCCGGCGGGCCACCGCCAGCGATACCGCCACGACTACCTCGAGCGCGGACACCTCGCCGGCCTGGTGCCGGTTCGCCGCCTCGTCAAGGAGCTGCTGCCACTGTTCGTGCTGGAGCTCCACCAGGGCGACGCCGACCGCGTCCATCGACGGGAAGTGGAAGTAGACCGAGGTCTCGGGCAGCTCGCAGTGCGCGATCAGGTCAGCGATCGCCACCCCGTGGAATCCGTGTGCGTCGAACAACTCTGCCGCGCCTACCAGCATTCGCTGCCGACTTGCCCGCGCCCGGTCCCGCCGGTTCATGCCACACGCCCTTGTCGTCGCCCGCGCTGTAACGGGAGTCGCGTGTACCCACAGTCGCAGTGCCATCGCTCCCCGGAGCCTCCCACGCTAACCGAAGTCGATGGCCGGCAGGTTTCCAAGGGGTCACCAGAACCGGCGGCTCCCGGCAATCCGGACGTAACGCCAGAGCGGGTCCGGAAACCGCTGGCCGGGGTACCCCAGGGCGTGCCTAAGCTGGCTGCTGACATGGGTACCCCGATTGCAGAGCTGCGGCCCCGGCTGGCCGACCTGATGCTCAAAGATCAACTCCGGCTGGGCCGACGGCTGGACGGTGCCCGGAAACTGCGCGACCCGGCGGCGACCGGCAAGCTCGCCGCGCAGCTGGAGCGCGAGTTCGACGCGGCCAGCGCCCGGGTGGCCGCGCGGCGCGCCGCGGTACCCGAGATCGGCTACCCCGAGCAGCTTCCGGTGTCGCAGAAGAAGGACGACATCCTGGCCGCCATCCGGGACAACCAGGTCGTCGTGGTGGCCGGCGAGACCGGCTCCGGCAAGACCACCCAGCTGCCGAAGATCTGTCTGGAGCTGGGGCGCGGCATCCTCGGTACGATCGGGCACACCCAGCCGCGCCGGTTGGCCGCCCGTACCGTGGCCGAGCGGATCGCCGAGGAGCTGGGTACCGAGCTGGGCAGCACAGTCGGCTACCAGGTGCGGTTCACCACCCAGGTGGTCGACGCCACGCTGGTGAAGGTGATGACCGACGGCATCCTGCTCGCCGAGATCCAGCAGGACCGGCTGCTGTCCCGGTACGACACGCTCATCCTTGACGAGGCACACGAGCGCAGCCTGAACATCGACTTCCTGCTCGGGTACCTGAAACAACTGCTCCCCCGACGGCCCGACCTGAAGCTCGTCATCACCTCGGCCACCATCGACCCGGAGCGCTTCGCCCGGCACTTCGCCGGCGCCGACGGTCAGCCCGCACCGATCGTCGAGGTGTCCGGTCGTACCTACCCGGTCGAGGTGCGCTACCGGCCGGTGGTCGATCCGGATGATCCGGAGTCCGATCCGGATCGGGACCAGACCGCCGCGATCGTGGACGCCGTCGAGGAGCTCGGCGCCGAGAGCCGCGGCGACATCCTGGTCTTCCTCTCCGGCGAGCGGGAGATCCGGGACACCGCCGACGCGCTGAACCGGCTGAACCTGCGGCACACCGAGGTGCTCCCGCTCTATGCGCGGCTGTCAACCGCCGAGCAGCACCGAGTCTTTGCGCCGCATGCCATGCGCCGCATCGTTCTGGCCACCAACGTGGCCGAGACGTCGCTGACCGTACCCGGCATCAAGTACGTCATCGACCCGGGTACCGCGCGGATCTCCCGGTACAGCAACCGTTTGAAGGTACAGCGGCTGCCGATCGAGGAGATCTCGCAGGCCTCGGCGAACCAGCGCAAGGGGCGCTGCGGGCGGCTGTCCGACGGCATCTGCGTCCGGCTCTACACCGAGGATGACTTCCTCGGCCGGCCGGAGTTCACCGAGCCGGAGATCCTGCGTACCAACCTCGCCTCGGTACTGCTCCAGATGGCCGCGGCCGGGCTCGGCGAGATGGCCGACTTCCCGTTCCTCGACCCGCCGGACAAGCGCGCCGTCAAGGACGGGCTGGACCTGCTGCACGAGTTGGGCGCACTGGACAACGCCGGTGTGCTGACCAAGCTGGGCCGGCAACTGGCCACCCTGCCGCTGGATCCCCGGCTGGCCCGGATGGTACTGGCCGCGCAGGCCAACAACTGCCTGCACGAGGTACTCGTGATCACCGCGGCGCTGTCCATCCAGGACCCGCGGGAGCGCCCACTGGAGCACCAGCAGGCAGCCAGCCAGCAGCACGCGCGGTTCGCCGACGCCAGCTCCGACTTCTTCGCCTTCCTCAACCTCTGGCGCTACCTGCAGGAACAGCAGAAAGCGTTGTCCAGCAACCAGTTCCGCCGGCTGTGCAAGTCGGAGTTCCTGCACTACCTGCGGGTACGCGAGTGGCAGGACCTGTACCAGCAGCTGCGCCAGGTGGCCCGGTCGCTGGAGCTGACCGTCACGGTGAACGACGAACTGCCGGCCGCCCCGGCACTGCACAGCGCGCTGCTGCCAGGGTTGTTGTCGCACATCGGTTTGCGCGACCCGGAGACGCAGGACTACCTCGGCGCCCGGGGCGGCCGGTTCGCGCTGTTCCCCGGCTCGGGGCTGTTCAAGAAGCCGCCGCGCTGGGTGGTCGCCGCCGAACTGGTGGAGACGTCCCGGCTCTGGGGCCGGATCAACGCCCGGATCGAGCCGGAGTGGGTGGAGCCGCTCGCCGGCCACCTGGTCAAGCGCTCGTACAGCGAACCGCACTGGGAAGCCAACCAGGCAGCCGTGGTGGCGAGCGAGAAGGTGACCCTGTACGGGCTGCCGATCGTACCCGGCCGCAAGGTCAACTTCGGTCGGATCGATCCGGCGCTCAGCCGCGAGCTGTTCATCCGGCATGCGTTGGTGGAGGGCGACTGGAAGACCCAGCACCGCTTCTTCCACGACAACCGGGCACTGCTCGACGAGGTCGAGGAACTGGAGCACCGGGCCAGACGGCGGGACATCCTGGTCGACGACGAGACCCTGTTCGCCTTCTACGACCACCGGATCCCGGCCGACGTCGTCTCCGGCCGGCACTTCGACGCGTGGTGGAAGCAGGCCCGGCGTACCCAGCCGGAGTTGTTGTCCTATACGGCTTCGCTGGTCACCAACCCGACCGCGCGCCGGGTCAACGAGGCCGACTACCCGGACACCTGGCGGCAGGGCGAGCTGGAGTTGCCGCTGACGTACCAGTTCGAGCCGGGGACAGCCGCCGACGGGGTGACCGTGCACCTACCCGTGGCGCTGCTCGGTCAACTGCAGCCGACCGGCTTCGACTGGCAGATCCCGGGGCTGCGCGAGGACCTGGTGATGGCGCTGATCCGGGGACTGCCGAAGGCGCTGCGCCGCAACTTCGTGCCGGTACCGGACACGGCGGCCAGCGTACTTCCGTTGCTGGAGAACGGCTCCGGTCCGATCACCGAGGCGCTCGGGCGGGAGTTGCGCCGGCTGACCGGGGACGTGGTACCGCCGGACGCCTGGGACTGGGGGAAGGTACCCGAGCACCTGAAGATGACCTTCCGGGTACTCGACGACGCCGGTGCCGTACTCGGTGAGGGCAAGGACCTGGCGGCACTCAAGGAGCAGTTCCAGGTGAAGGCGCGGGAGGTACTCACCGCTGCCGCGCCGAGCGTGGAGCGCACCGGCCTCACCACCTTCCCCGAATCGTTGCCGCGCGAGGTGGCCCGCCGGCACGCCGGCTTCACCGTGACGGCCTACCCGGCACTGGTCGACGAGGGGCGTACCGCCGGCGTCCGGCTCTTCGAGACCTGGGCCGCGGCGGACCGGGCGATGGTCGGCGGTACCCGCCGGATGTTGCTGTTGACCCTGCCCTCCCCCATCAAGCAGGTCTCCGGGCAGCTCACCAACGCCGCGAAGCTGGCCCTGATGCGCAACCCGCACGGCGGCCTGCCGGCGCTGATGGACGACGCGGTGGCCGCGTCGCTGGACGCGCTGGTGGCCGCGAACGGCGGCCCGGCCTGGGACGCGGCGGCCTTCGCCGGCCTGGCCGGCCGGGTCCGGATCGGCCTTCCCACAACAACTCTGTCGGTACTCCGGGCGGTGCACCAGATCCTCGTCACGGCACACGGCGTGGAGACCCGGCTGGCGTCGGTGACCAATCCGGCGCTGCTGGCCTCGCTCGCCGACGCCCGCGCGCAGCTGGCCGATCTGGTCGGCCCGAACTTCATCTCCACCACCGGTGTCGCGCACCTCGGCGACCTGCCGCGTTACCTGCAGGGCATCGATCGTCGCCTCGAGAAGCTGGCCGACAACCCGGCCCGTGACCGGCAGCTGATGACCGGCGTACACCAGGTCGAGGAGGAGTACGCCTTGCTGCGCAAGGAATTGCCGGCCTCGCCGGAGCTGGCCGAGATCCGCTGGATGATCCAGGAGCTGCGGGTCAGCCTGTTCGCCCAGTCGCTGGGTACCGCCTACGCCATCTCCGACAAGCGCATCTACCGCGCCATGGACGAGGTACCGGCATAGCGGCGGGTCACGGGACTACGGTGACCGGCCAGCGGGCGATGCGTACCAGGTGCCCGGCGATCGAGCCGACGAACCGGTGACCGGCCCGGGTGGAGGCGCCGACCACCACGGCGTCGACGCTCAACTCGTCGGCGGCGCGGGCGATCTCGGCGACCGGATTGCCGGTGCGGTCCAGGAAGGTGACCTCGATCCCCAGCCGCCAGGCGTTGCTGTCGATCGAGTCGCGCAGCTCCTGCGCCACCGCGTCGTACGCCTGCCGGACCGGACCGGCCAGCGCCGGATTGAGTCCGGCCAGCGAGCTGGTACCCCGGACGTACAGGCAGACCAGCTTGGAGTGCTGGCGGCGGGCCAGGCCGGCCGCGTACGCCCCGGCGCGCATCGACGTCTCCGAACCGTCGACCGCTACCAGAATGATCGCCGGCCCGTCACCGTGGTGCTCCACGCCGCCAGTCTGCCAGTCGCCGCCGGCCGCCGCCCGTTGCGAGTTTCCCGGCCGCGCTCGGGACGGCGCGGCAATACCGAGAGCGATGCGGGTGTTGCAGTGGGGCGTGACGACGACTACGGCGGCCCAGCGCCGCGACGACGCCAAGGCCGCATACGCGGCGTACCTGGAGGAGTGCCCGGCGCGGCAACTCTTCGACGCGCTCGGCGACAAGTGGGTGGGGCTGGTCCTCGCCGCGCTCGTGGACGGGCCGCGCCGGCACAGCTCACTGGCCCGCGAACTCGCCTCGGCCAGCCAGAAGATGCTGACCCAGACGCTGCGCCGGCTGGAGCGCGACGGGCTCGTCGAGCGCTCGGTCACGCTGGCCGTACCGGTCCAGGTGGAGTACCGCCTCTCGCCGCTGGGCGAGTCCCTGTCGCCGGTGGTGGCGGCGCTGAAGGCGTGGGCGTACGGCCACATGGACGAGGTACGGGCAGCGCGACTGGCCTACTCGGAGAGCAGGGAGCCCGCGCTCACCGGGTGAGTACCACCTTGCCGCGTACCCCGTCGGCGAAGAGCGCGTGTGCCTTGCCGGCCTCGGCCAGCGGGAAGGTGTGATCCACGTAGGGCCGCACGGCGCCCGAGTCGATCAGTTCGGCGAGCCGCTCCAGCCCATAGTGATCGGGCTCCACCGACATCACGGTGAGCCGCACGCCGAGCTGCTCGGCCTGCTCGGCAAGCGCCTGGTCGGGCCGGCCGGGCAGGTAGACCAGCACGCCGCCGGGGCGCAGTACCCGCAGCGAGCGCCGCGCGTTCTCCACGCCAATGGTCTCGATCACCACGTCCACGGCGGGTATCCGGGCGGTGAAGTCCTCGGCCCGGTAGTCGACGACCGCGTCGGCGCCCAGCCCGAGTACGAAGTCGTGCTTGCCGGCGCTGGCCGTACCGGTGACGTGCGCGCCGAGCGACTTGGCGACGCCGACGGCGAGGTGCCCGACGCCGCCGCCCGCGCCGTGCACGAGTACCCGCTGGCCCGGCTGTACCCGCGCGGTGTCCACCAGCGCCTGCCAGGCGGTGAGTCCGACCAGCGGTACGCCGGCCGCGTGTATGTGGTCGAGGCTGCGCGGCTTGTGCGCCAGCTGGCGGGACGGGGCGACGACGTACTCGGCGTAGGCGGAGGCGGCGTGCGGGAAGAACGGCATCCCGTAGACCTCGTCGCCGACCTGGAACCGGGTGACCCCGGGGACCACCTCCTCGACCACGCCGGAGATGTCCCAACCGAGGATGAACGGCGGCTGCCCGAGGAGCGGGAAGTGCCCGCCGCTCACCGCCGCGTCGACCGGGTTCACCCCGGCGGCGTGTACCCGGACGAGCACCTCGGTCGGCATCGGCTGCGGGCGCTCGACCTCGACCAGTTCGAGGACCTCGGGGCCGCCGAAGGCGCGTTGACTGATGGCGTACATGCGCGGAATTCCTTTCCTGGCAACGGTTACGCCATCATGCTCGCGCGCCCGCCAACGCCCCGCCAGAAGGTACTCGCAAGTGCCTGGGGTACCCCGGAGTTCAGCCGCGCCCGGCGCGCCAGTCGGTCACCGCGGCCTCGACATCGACGGTACGCAGCGGTACCGCCGGCCCGTCCAGCAAGCCGCGATGGGCCTTGCGGATCTCCACGTTGAGCGCCGCCACGGCAGCCCGGACCGCGTCCTCGGTACGCAGCCGCCCCAGCGTCTCCGGCAGGTCCTCCAGCTGGCGGCGCAGCGCGAGCGTCGCCGGCAGTACCCCGGTGATGTTCTCCCGCTCGATGAGGCTGCGCAGCCACCAGTTCTCGTCGTAACTTTCACCGGCGCCGGGCAGTGGCTTACCCGCGCCGGGCAGGTCGTCGAAGTCGCCGCGCTCCTGCGCCTCGCGGATCTGCCGATCGATGTGCGACTCGTACCAGCTCATCGGCTCACCACCCGGATCGACTGCGCTCCAGCATATCCAGCGGGTCCGGCACGGGGCCTGCGCGCCGCCGCGCACACCGCACCCAGTGGTGAAACAAATCCGGCGTTTTCAGAGCACAGCCGCAGGCCAACGCGGTGTACCCGGGCGCGGACCGGGCAAAAGCCATCCATCATTGTTAGCGTCCGGTTCTTGGAGACACCCCGTTCCGTCCCCACTCCAAGGAGCAGCATGTCCACACGAATCCGCGTGCTCGCCGCGGCGGCGGCGATCGGCCTCGCCGCCACCGCCGGTGCGCTCGCACTCAGCACGGGATCGGCCAACGCCGATACCCAGATCTGCGACACATACGGCTCGACCACCATCGCCGGCGGGAAGTACATCGTCCAGAACAACAACTGGGGCGACTCGACCCAGCAGTGCATCAACGTCACGAGTTCCGGCTTCTCGATCGCCTCCGCCAGCCACAACAAGGCGCAGAACGGTGCGCCCGGCGCGTACCCGTCGGTCTACGCCGGCTGCCACTACGCCAACTGCAGCAGCGGCAGCAGCCTGCCGATGCAGACCAGCGACTCGCGCTTCGCCGGGATCAGCACCAGCGTGTCGATGAGCTACCCGAACAACGGCAGCGTCTACGACGCCTCCTACGACATCTGGTTCGACCCGACGCCGCGCACCGACGGGCAGAACACCGGGGCTGAGCTGATGGTGTGGCTCAACCACACCGGTTCGGTGCAGCCGGTCGGCTCCAAGGTCGCCACGGTCAACATCGCCGGGGGTACCTGGGATGTCTGGTTCGGCAACAGCGGCTGGAACGTCATCTCCTACGTGCGTACCAGCGCCACCAGCTCGATCAACTTCTCGGTGAGCAGCTTCTGGTCGGACATCGTCAACCGCGGGTACGGCCAGCGCTCCTGGTACATGACCAGCGTGCAGGCCGGCTTCGAGCCGTGGGTGAACGGTACCGGCCTGGCGGTGACCAACTTCAGCTACACCGTCGGGGGTACCCCGCCGACCACCGCCCCGCCCACGACCACCCCGCCCACCACGAAGCCGCCGACCACTGCCCCGCCGACCGGCGGGACGGGCGCGTGTCACGTGAGCTACAGCAAGCAGAGCGAGTGGGCCGGCGGCTTCGTGGCGAACGTGACCATCACCAACACCGGCAGCTCGACGATCAACGGTTGGAGCCTCGGCTTCACCTTCCCCGGTGACCAGAAGATCACCAGCGGTTGGAGCAGCACGGTCACCCAGAGCGGGAAGAACGTGACCGCCACCAACCTCAACTACAACGGCACGCTGGCCCCGAACGCCAGTACGTCGATCGGCTTCCAGGGCACCTGGACCAGCAGCGACGCCAGCCCGACCAGCTTCAGCATCAACGGCAAGACCTGCTCCTGACCGTTCCGGTACACCTTCGTCCCGACAAACGGCGCCGCGTCGATCCACCCGGATCGGCGCGGCGCCGCCGTTTCGTCGCCGCGCGCCGGCGCCGGCGGGGCCTACTTGGCGGTACCGCCGAGCTTGGTCACGACGG
Source organism: uncultured Actinomycetota bacterium (assembly GCA_963850915.1). GTDB lineage: Bacteria > Actinomycetota > Actinomycetes > Mycobacteriales > Micromonosporaceae > CAVTWH01. Next base: position 861,853 of record CAWKND010000005.1, on the reverse strand, counting down.
TCGGGGTGTCGGTGTCCACCTCGACGCCGACCGCCCACAGTGGACCGACGACGGTACCCAGGCCGGAGGTCCGGGACTGGGCCACCCACTCGTCCCGCTTGGCGTCGCTGGCGAAGACGGCCACGATGATGTCCCCCGACATCTCGCACATGCCGGTCTCCAGGCTCAGCGGATCGGTCTCCACCAGCTGCTCGCCCGAGCAGCCGAGCTTGGCCATCAACTGGCCCACCTTGGACTTGGCCACCTGCGCGTCCGCCGCCGACTGGGCGGGTACCGGGTCGCCGCCGTCGAGACTGGCGGTCGGGTCAGCGCTCGGGTCGTCGGCGTTCGGGCCGTCGGTGACGATGCCCGACGAGCTGGTGGCCGCCGGGGCGGCGGAGTGGCTGGGCTTGCCCGAGCAGCCGGCCAGCGGCGCGGCGAGCAGGGCGACCATGGCCAGCACGGGCAGCGTTCGGCGCACCGGACACGACCTTTCTCTGCGGGGGACCGCTTCTGAGGAGGACCAGCGAACCCTACCCGGTGACCCGGGTAGGCGTGCGGGCACGACAGTTGTACGATCACAACTGTTAGCTCAAGACAACAAGTGGGGTACCCGCGTGGGAGAGCTCAGCCACCGTCGCCGCATGCTCGTACTCGGCACCTGCTGTATGAGCCTGTTCATCGTGTCCATCGACACCACGATCATCAACGTCGCCCTCCCCTCGCTCGCCCGGGACCTGGACGCACCCGTGTCCGGCCTGCAGTGGACCATCGACGCGTACACCCTGGTCCTGGCCAGCCTGCTGATGCTCGGCGGCTCGACGGCCGACCGGATCGGCCGGCGCCGGGTGTTCCAGTCCGGCCTGGTCCTGTTCGGCCTGGGCTCCCTGCTGTGCAGCGTCGCCCCCGGGCTCGGCTGGCTGATCGCCTTCCGGATGCTGCAGGCGGTCGGCGGCTCGATGCTCAACCCGGTGGCGATGTCCATCATCACCAACGTGTTCACCGATCCGAAGGAACGGGCCCGGGCGATCGGCGTCTGGGGTGCGGTGGTCGGTGGCAGCCTGGCGCTCGGGCCGGTACTCGGCGGTGTACTGGTAGATGGCGTCGGCTGGCGCTCCATCTTCTGGGTGAACGTACCCGTGGTGATCGCCGCGCTGATCCTGACCCGGGCGTTCGTACCCGAGTCGAAGGCGCCCAGGGCCCGGCGGGTGGACCCGGTCGGCCAGATCCTGGTACTGCTCACGCTGGCCAGCGTCACCTTCGGCATCATCGAGGGGCCGGACCGTGGCTGGACCTCGCCGCTCATCGTGGGCTGCTTCGCGGTCACCGTGGCCGCCGTCGTCGCCCTGCTGCTGTACGAGCGGCGCCGCTTCGACCCGCTCATCGAGACGCGCTTCTTCAAGAGCGTGCCGTTCTCGGCCGCGGCCGTGATCGCCATCTGCGGCTTCGCCGGGCTGGCCGGCTTCCTGCTGCTCAACACCCTGTACCTGCAGGAGGTACGCGGCTACTCGGCGCTGGAAGCCGGGCTGTGCACGCTCCCCATGGCGGCGATGAGCCTGATCTTCGCGCCGCTCTCCGGTCGACTCGTCGCCGCCCGGGGTGCCCGTCCGGCGCTGGTCATCGCCGGTACCCTGCTTTCGGCCGGTTCGCTGCTGTTCACGCAGGTACGCGCGGACACACCGCTGGGCTGGCTGATGGTCGGGTACGTGGTCTTCGGCCTCGGCTTCGCGATGCTCAACGCCCCGATCACCAACACCGCCGTCTCCGGCATGCCACTGGCCCGGGCCGGGGTGGCCGCCGCCATCGCCAGTACCAGCCGGCAGGTCGGCACGGCGCTGGGCGTGGCGGTACTCGGCTCGGTGGTCGCCTCCCGGATCAGCGGACCGATCAAGACCAGCTTCGCGCAGGCCAGCCACGCCGGCTGGTGGATCATCGTGGGCTGCGGGCTGGTCGTCCTGGTACTCGGCTACCTCAGTACCACCCCCCGGGCCCGGCGCACCGCTGCCCGGGTGGCCGAGTCGTTCAACGATCCCGAGCCGGTCCGCCCCGTCCCGGTGGGTGCCCGGTGACCGCACCGGCCCCGGTCCCGGCCCCGGTCCCGGTCCCGGTCCCTTCGCAGGCTGCGGCGCAGCCGGGACAGCTTGCCGACGCGGCCGCCGCGCGGCGGGTGTGGGCTGGGCTGCGGGAGGTGGTACTCGCCCCGGACGGGCCGCGCCGGGCGGTGTGCGAGGCGCTCGGGATGAGCTTTGTGCGGGTGAAAGCGCTGCGGCACCTGGTGGCTGGCCCGCTCACCCAGCGGGAGCTGGCCGAGGGGTTGAGTACCGACAAGGCGTACACCACCGTGATGCTGGACGATCTGGAGCAGCGCGGGCTGGTCCGGCGTACCCCGCACCCGGTCGACCGGCGCGCCAAGTTGGTGACGCTCACCCCGGCCGGCGCGGCGGCGGCGGCCCGCTCCGAGGAGATTCTCGGGGTACCGCCACCGGCGCTCGCCACCATGGACAGTGCCGAACTGGCCGTCCTGGAGCGTCTCGTCGCCCGCCTCCGCCCCAGCTGACCATCCGGCCCAGTCGGCCGTCCGGCCTACCTGTCAGCCCCTGCGCCGGCCGGCACCAGCTCGCCCTCGGCGACTGGAGCGGCCGGGCTGACGCTGGGTCGGGCCGGCCGGATCACCAGGAACGCGACCACCGCCGCGACCCCGGCCACCACCGCGCCGACCAGCAGTACCTCGTTGATCGCACTCGCCGTTGCCGCCCGAGCAGCGGCAGCCAGCGCCGGCCGGACCGACTCGGGTACCGCGTCGGCCACCCGTACCCCCGCCCCCGACCCGACCGCGTCGGCGAGCGCAGCAGCCTGTCCCCGGCTGACCGGCGCGCCAGCCAGTTGCCGGGTCATCTCGTCGGTGGCCCGGTGCTGGAACAGCGCGCCGAGTACGGCCACCCCGGCGGCCACCCCGATCTGCCGCATGGTGTTCACCGTGCCGGTGGCCATCCCGGCGCGCGACTGGTCGACCGCGGCCAGCGCCGCCTGTGAGGTGGCCGCGCTCGCCGCGCCGAGGCCGAGCCCGGCTACGACGAACCCGACCAGCAGCGCCGTCCACTTCGAGTCGCCGTCCAGCCGGGCGGCGAGCACCATCCCGATGGCCACCAGTGCCAGCGCCCCGCCGACGGTGAGCCGGGGCGGGATCCGGTCGACCAGCCGGGCCACGATCGGCGCGGCGACGAACGCGGCCAGGGTCAGCGGCAGGAAGCGCAGGCCGGCCTGGAACGGCCGGTAGCCCAGCGTGTTCACGACGTAGAGGGCGAGGTAGGAGGTGGCGGCGAAGAGCGACGCGGAGATCGCCCAGGCGCTGAAGGCCACGCCGGTGAAGGACAGGTTGCGGAACAGTCGCAGCTCCAGCATCGGCTGGGCGGCGGTCGCCTCGCGGATCACGAAGGCGACGAGCAGTACGGCTGCCGCGCCGAACAGCTCCACGATGCGGGTCGAGCCCCAACCGTCGTCGTTGCCCCGGATCAGTCCGAGCAGCAGGGCCAGCAGTCCCGTGGTGAGCAGCGCGGTACCCGGCCAGTCAGCGGCGCGTGCCTTGGGTACCCGCGACTCGGTCAGCCGCAGCGCGCCCGCGACCAGCGCGGCGGCGCCGATGGGTACGTTGATCAGGAAGATCCATCGCCAGCCTGGACCGTCGACCAGCGCGCCACCGATCAGCGGACCGACCGCGGTCGCCGCGGCGAGCGTGGCGCCGAACACGCCGATCGCGCCGGCGCGCGCCTTGGGCTCAGGGAACGCGGCGGCGATCAGTGGCAGCCCGACGCCGAACAGCAGCGCCCCGCCGACGCCCTGGGCGGCCCGGGTCAGGTCCAGCGCGAGCGATGACCAGGCCAGCGCGCAGGCCAGCGAGCCGAGGGTGAACAGGGCCATGCCGGCCAGGAAGAGCCGGCGCCGGCCGATCCGGTCGCCGAGCGTGGCGGCCGTGAGCAGCAGCCCGGCCAGCGGCAGCGTGTACGCGTCCACCACCCACTGCAGCGAGCTGAGGTCGGCGTTGAAGTCGGCCTGGATACTGCTCAGCGCCACCGACACCACGGTCACGTCGAGCAGCAGCATGAAGGTGGCGACGCAGACGATAATGAGCGTCCACCGTGGGTGTCCCTGGCGGCCTGAGCCGGCCGGAGCGCCGGCGGGAAGATCGGCTGGACCGCCGGCCGGGCTCTTGGTCGGCGGGCTGGTCGCGGGCTGTGCCATGGGTACCCTCCCGGGGTGGCGACGTAAGGCAACAGATGTAGCCTTGAAAGCGATACGTTAGGTGTACGCCCGTAGGGCTACACGTGTCAACTTAAAGGAGCACCATGGCACGGGACCGGCGTGTGGCGCTCGCCACCGACCCCGCCACCGACCCCGGCCGGGGCGGCCGCCGAACAATCGGACGACCAGTCCGGCGGCCGCCGGGCGCGGGCCCGGCGCGGGCAGGGTGACCTGCTGCGCGACGAGATCGTCGACACCGCCAGCCGGCTGCTCGCGGAGAGCGGCGAGATCGCCGAGCTGTCCCTGCGTGCGGTGGCCCGCGCCGTCGGTGTCGCCACCACCTCGATCTACCTGCACTTCGCCAACCTGGACGAGCTGGTACTCGCGGTGAAGAAGGGCTACCTGGCGGACTTCGGGGCGGCGTTGACCGGGGCCGCGGAGCACGCCGGCAGCGAGCCCCGGGACCGGGTACGCGCCCGGGCGCACGAGTACGTCCGCTACGGACTCGCGCACCGGGGCCGGTACCAGGTGATGTTCTCCTCGGAGCTGCTGCCGGCGCGGGTGATGCCGGCCGGGCGGTACCTCGGCGCGGAGATCTTCGCGGCCGTCCGGGAGGAGATCGCCGCCGTTGTGGGCAGCGGCGTCGACCCCGACCTGCTCGGCGTGCACTTCTGGACGGCCCTGCACGGTACCGTCACGCTGCGCACGGTGCGCCGCAACTTCCCGTGGCCCGACCTCGACCGCCAGCTCGACGACCTCATCGACCGGATTCTCGGGCTGTAGCGACACACCGGCGCGCACGTGATCACGCCTCGCGCAGCGCGACCCGGGCGTACACCCGGCGCAGTGGCCTTGGCGCATACCAGATCCGGGAGCCCAGCAGCCGCATCACCGCCGGTACCAGCACGCCCCGCACCAGCGTCGCGTCGATCATGATGGCCAGCGCCGCACCCAGCCCGAACATCTGCAGGAACGCCACCGAGCTGGTACCGAAGGCGAGGAAGCTGACCGCGAGCAGCCCGGCGGCCGTGGAGACCAGCCGGCCGGTACGGGCCAGCCCGGCGACCGTGGCGTCGTGTACCCCGACCCCCTGGTCGTGCAGCTCCTTGATCCGGCTGGTGAGGAACACCTCGTAATCCATCGAGAGCCCGAAGGCGATGCAGAACAGCAGCACCGTCATCGACGTGTCGACCGGTCGCGGTGTGAAGCCGAGCAGCCCGGACAGGTGCCCGTCCTGGAAGATCCAGGTCATCACGCCGAGCGTCGCGCCCAGGCTCAGCGTGGCCAGCAGCAGCGCCCGCAGCGGCTGGATCAGGCTGCCGGTGAACAGGAACAGCACCACGAACGAGGTCAGCACGATCAGCAGCAGGGCGAACGGCAGCCCGGCGCCGATCGCGTGCCGGGTGTCCACGAAGCGCGCGTCGTCACCGCCGACGAGCGGGTGTACCCCGGCCGGTCCGGGCTGGGCGCGCAGGTCCGCGATGAGCGCCTGAGCCGCGGCCGACTTGGGTACCAGCGTGGTCACCACGGCCAGCCGCTGCGCCCCGGGCCGGGCCAGCGCCGGCTCCCCCGGCCCGCTGACCGAGCCACCGGCGTAGACACCGGCGCTCGACTCCACGCTCCGGACACCGTCCACAGTGGAGAGACGCGCCGCGTACGTGCCGAGCGCGTCGGCGGCGACCGGCGCGTCGAGGATCACGTCGACGGCGGAGACGTCGTTGCCGGCGAAGTCGTGCTGGATCGCCTCGGCCACCGTACGGCTGCCGGCACCCGAGGGCAGCGCCCCGGCGTCCGGGGTACCGAACGACACGTGCCGCAGCGGGCTCGCGGCGAGCAGCAGCAGCGCGATGACCGGCAGCGCGGCCAGCGCCGGCCGGCGGAACACGGCGCTCGCGATCCGGCCCCACAGCGGCGATTCGGCACCGCGTACCGGCCGGTTGCGGGCCCACGGCAGGCGGCCGGCGTTGACCCGGGGACCGAGTACGGCCAGCATCGCCGGGGCGATCACCAGCGCGGCGACGGCGGCGATCACCACCACTCCCATGCCGGCGTAGGCGAAGGAGCGCAGGAAGTAGAGCGGGAAGACCAGCATCGCGGCGAGCGCGGCGGCCACGGTCAGCGCGGCGAAGCCGATGGTACGACCGGCCCTGGCCACCGTGTGCGCGACCGCGTCGGCGGTACTCGCCCCCTGGGCCAGCTCCTCCCGGAAGCGCCCGACGATCAGCAGTGCGTAGTCGATGCCCAGCCCCAGGCCGAGCGCGGTGGTCAGGTTGACCGCGAAGACCGACACGTCGGTGAGCGAGCCGAGGATGGAGAGTTCGGCGAAGGTACCGAAGATGGCCACCGCGCCGATGACCAGTGGCAGGAACGCCGCGACCAGGCTCTCGAAGGCGAGGATCAACAGGATCATGGTCAGTGGTACGGCGATCGCCTCGGCAATGGCGAGGCTGCTGGTGACCGCCCCGTTGACGTCCAGGTTCTGCGCGGCGTCACCACCGGCGAGTACGGTCACCGCCCCGCTGTCCGTTCTTTGGCATAGCGAGCGATCAGCGTCTTGGCGCGGGTCATCACCTGGTCGTCGTCGCCGGTGAGGTGGCTCAGTACCAGCGCCTGCGCGCCGTCCGTTGAGCGCAGTGCCGGCGCGTGGGTACCCCAGTAGGAGACCACGTTGGTCACCCCGGGCTCGGCCGCGAGCCGGTTGGCCAGGTCGGTACCGGCGGCAGCCGTGGCCGGGTCGTCCACCGTGCCGCTGCCGGTACGGACCAGGAAGATCAGGTTGGTGGCGCCGCCGTACTGCTGGGCGACGACGGCCGCCGCCTTGCTGGAGTCGGAGGCCGGGTCGTCGAAGCCGCCGTTGCGCAGCTTGCCGAAGGCGCCGGCGCCGATGACGGCGGCCACCGCGACGAGTACCCCGGCGATTATCAGGATGCGGCGGGCGCGGCGGGCGACGAACGCTCCGTAGCGGTCGAACATGATCGTATTCCCCCCCAGATGGTCGTGTTGACACCGTTAACTTCGCACGGAATGCTAACGGTGTCAACATCCCAGCTGAAGCCGGTCGCGCCCACTGACGGAGCCGGCGAATATCGGGCAGGATGGAAGCGTGTCCACCGGCAGTCCCGTCCCCAGCAACGCCGCAACCAGCGCCGCAACCAGCGCCGCCACCACGAGCGGCGCCGCCACAGGCAACGCCGCCACCAGCGGTGCCGCCGTCAGCGGCGCGACCGCGCGCGGCTCCTACCACCACGGCAACCTGACCCAGGCGCTGACCGAGGCGGCGACCTCGCTCGCCCAGGCCGGCGGGCCGGAGGCGGTGGTACTCCGCGAGGCGGCGCGCAAAGTGGGCGTCTCGGCGACCGCGGCGTACCGGCACTTCAACGGGCACAGCGAACTCAAAGAGGCGGTGAAGAACGAGGCGCAGGCCCGGCTCAGCGAGCACATGCGGGCGGCGACCGCGACCAGCGAGCCACTGGCCGACCCGGCCGCCGAGGCGCTGCGCAAGCTGCGGGCCATCGGCGAGGGCTACATCGCCTTCGCCCGCGCGGAGCCCGGGCTCTACCGCACCGCGTTCTGCCGGATCGAGAAGGACGACCACGACAGCAACCTGGAGATGCTCGATTCGCCGGCGTACGACCTGCTCGCCAGCGTGCTCGACGAGGTACTCGCGACCGGCGCCATGCGCCCCGAACGGCGCCCCTTCGCCGAGGCGGTCGCCTGGTCCTCGGCGCACGGGCTGGCCATGCTGATCATCGACGGACCGCTGGCCTACTTCGACGAGGAGGTGATCCAGGCGACCCACCGGGCCGCCCTGGACGTACTCATCGCCGGCTTCCAGCGCTGACCGACCTCACTGCTTGTAGCCAATCCCTTGCACAGAGCGAGTATTCGCAGCTCACCGGGGTGGCGAATACTCTGGAGCGCATGAGCTCCTCCCCCCTCATCGAGAGCCTCAGCGCGGCTGTCGCTGCCAACCCCGATGACCTGCCCCTCCGGCTGCACCTCGCCGAACTGCTGGTCGCCGCCGACCGGGGCGGCGAGGCGGTCGGCCACGCGGCGCGGGTACTGCAGCAGGATCCGGGCAACACCTCAGCCCGCCAGCTGATGGCCGCGGCGCTGGGAACGCCGGTCCCGGCCGCGACCGGTCCGGCCCCCACGGGGGTACCGGTGGGCGACGGCGACGTGGACTGGCAGGCACTCGAGCGGGAGTTCGCCGGGGTGTCCGCCCCGACCCACGGAAACGTACCGGCCGCTACCGACGCGCCGCTGCTCGCCGATGTCGGTGGGCTCACTGAGGTCAAGAAGCGGCTGGAGCTGGCCTTCCTCGGACCGCTGCGCCACCCCGAGCTGCTCGCCGCCTACGGCAAATCGCTGCGCGGCGGGCTGCTGCTCTACGGGCCGCCCGGCTGCGGCAAGACCTTCCTGGCCCGGGCGCTCGCCACCGAACTGGGCGCCCGGTTCCTCAGCCTGTCGATCGTGGACGTACTCGACATGTGGGTCGGCAACTCCGAGCGCAACCTGCACGACGTCTTCGAACGGGCCCGGGCCGGCGCGCCCACGGTGCTCTTCCTCGACGAGGTGGACGCGCTCGGCCACCGGCGCGGGCAGCTCGCCGCCGCCCCCATGCGTACGCTCGCCAACCAGCTGCTCGCCGAGCTGGACGGGGTGGAGGGCAACAACGACAACCTGTTCGTACTGGCCGCGACGAACGCGCCGTGGGACGTCGACCCGGCACTGCGGCGCCCCGGACGGCTGGACCGGATGGCGCTGGTACTCCCGCCGGATGCTGCCGCACGGGTGGAGATCCTGCGCTACCACCTGCGCTCCCGACCGGTCGGGCCGGTGGATCTCGATCGGGTGGCCGCCGGTACCGAGCACTTCTCCGGAGCGGATCTGGCGCACCTGTGCGAAAGCGCGGCCGAGCACGCGCTCGCCGAGTCCCTACGCGCCGGCGCCGGCGGGAGCAGTACCGGTGAGGTACGCCCGATCGGTACCGCCGACTTCGAGGCGGCGCTGCGCGAGGTACACCCGTCCACCGGCCCGTGGTTCACCGACGCGGCGAACGTGGCCCGGTACGCCAACCAGGACGGTACCTATGACGACCTCGCGGCCTACCTCAAGCGCCGCAAGCGGATCTGAGCCGGGCGGACTCGCAACAGGGATGGATGACAAGCGGATGGACGACACGCGGCTGGCGGCAGCCCGCGCACTGCTCGCCGTCGACCGCACCGAGGCGGCGCTGAGCGAGGTCAACCGGGTACTCGCCGAGGAGCCGACGGATGCCGACGCCTGGTGCCTGCTGGCCATCTGCCACCGCCGGGCCGGCCGGTTCACCCAGGCACTCACCGCCGCCGAACGCGCCGTGGCACTGCAGCCGGACGGCGAGTGGGCGCACCGGGTACTCGCCGAGATGCTGCGCAAGGCACAGCGGCACGAGACGGCGGTCACCGTCGCGCAGCGCGCCGTGGCCCTGGCACCCGGGGAGTGGCGTACCCACGTGACGCTGGTGCACGCCCTGCTGGACCGGGGCGGGCCACGCCTGGTGTCCGCGCGCGAACCGGTCGCCCGGGCACTCGCGCTCGCCCCGGACGTACCCGACGCGTACGTGCTGGCCGGTCGGGTACACGCCCGGCTGGCCGAGCCGGAGCAGGCCCGGGAGTACTGGATCCGGGCGTTGGCGATAGATCCGGGCAACACGGCGGCACAGACCCTGCTGGCCCGGGACGACCTGGCCCGGGGGCGGACCAGCGAAGGGGTCGAGAAGCTCAAGGCGGCGCTCGGCCACGATCCGACCGACCCGACGGTACCGGCGACGGTGGCCCGGATCCGGGCGGAGCTGCTCTGGCGGGCGGCCCGCTGGTCGGCGCTGACCAGCGCGGTGTTGATCGCCGTACTGCTGGCGCTGTCGCTGTCGTTCACCGGGCTGCGGCTGGGGCTGACGCCGGTCGCGCTGCTGGTCGCGCTCGGGGTGCAGGGGGCGCTGCTGCGCGGGTACCCCGGCGGGTTGCGGGCGGTGCTGGGTGAGACGCGCGGTGAGGTCGCGGTGCTGCGCATCGGCGTGGTCTGTCTCGGCGCCCAACTGCTCAGCGTGGCCTGGGCCGGGTTGGCGCCCGATCCGCTGCACCCCGGTCTGTTGACCGCTCCGGTCTACGCGCTGATCGTGCTGATCGTGCTGGCGCCACTGGCCTGGATACTGGGCGAGTCCCGCCGGCCGAGCATCCGCGCGCTCTACCGGCTGGCCCGCCGCCGTTAGTCCAGTCCGGAGCCGTCCCCGAACTCCTTGCGCAGCTGGTCCTGGATGCGTGGTCGGGGTACCTCGGCCAGGCCGGGGCCGTACGGCTCAGGCTCCTCCCAGTGCCGCAGCAGCGCCGTGTACCGGAAACTGAAGCCCACCGCGAACGAGGCCAGCGTCGCCGGTACCAGCGTCCAGTGCAGCCAAGCGTCGCAGGCGACGTAGGTGAAACTGGACAGCACGGCGGTACCCACGAACCACTCGCCGCGAACGAAGTGCTTGGGCGTCACCCCGGCCGTGATGTCCACCATGTACCGCCCGGCCGTGGCTCCGACGACGCCGATCAGCATCGCCGCGATGTACGGCAGGTGCGCGTCCAGCGCCTTGCCCACCCCGATCGCCGCGTACCACGGCAGCGACAGTGAAGTGGCGAACTGGAACAGCCCCTCCCGGAACCGCTGCCCGCTGTTGTAGTGGATCAGCAGGGCCAGCCCGGCGGCGTTCACCGTCAGGAACAGGTAGGCCGGATTGAGCAGCGGCGCCGGGCTCTGCAGCAGCAGCAGATCCCGGCTGATCCCGCCGGCCAGCCCGCCCATCACACCGAACAGCAGGATGCCCACCACGGTGTAGTTGCGCCAGTGGTCCGGGCGGCGGGCCAGCAGCGCCGCGTTGAACGCGTTCGTGGTCGCCGCGATCAGGTCGACGATGGTGAAGTCGCCGAAGCTCCACTGCGCCCACGCGTGCGACACGGCGGGCCTACCGCCCCGCTGCTGCGCCGGGGCGCTGCACAGCCATCCCGCCACCCCCAGCCGTCCCGTACGCCACAACCTGCTCAAACGTATAGGAGTCTTCGTGCTTGCCGGGCGGTTTCCGGCCTCCGCGCGGGGGAACAGGGTCAGCCGCAGAGCATGCGCGGCGAATCGGTCGGTGGATCGCCGGTGGCGAGGAAGCCGGCGCTGACCGTGTCGCCCGGGGCGAGTACGTCGTGCCAGCTCGGCGCGTGGGTCATCACGGTCGGCCCGCTGACCATGGCGAGGCCGTTCCAGACCTGCGCGAGGGCCGAGCCGGGCGGCAGTTCCCAGCTGGCGTACCAGGCGTGCATCGGTGCGGCGCCGCGATTGGTGACAAGGACAGTGCCCTGGTACCCGCCGGCCCAGCGCATGGTCACGAACACCTGCGCGGTACAGCCCTCGGGGGGCGGCGACTCGGTCGGAGTCGCGCTGCCGCTAACGGCGAGAAGCAAGGCCAGAGGCAGAGCAATGGGTACGGAGATGGGCACGGTGCCTCCCGGGTAGTGGATCGACGGGTACCGTGCGCCTGCTCCCCCGGCATTCAAGCACCATCCACTGCCAACTGTCGATGTCCCGCGCTCCCTGGCGACCGGCGGGCGCGGCGACCGCAGGCGGCTAGCATGGGCGGATGGCTCTGCTGCCCGCGCTCGACGGCACCTTCGGCGATCACCCCGACGCCGTACGCGTGGGTGACCAGGTCACCTCCTGGGAGCGGCTGGGCGCGGCGGCGGACGCGCTGGCCGGCCGGTTGACCGGTGCCCGGATGGTGGCCGTGCACGCCACGCCGACGCTGCCGACAGTGGTGGCGATCGTCGCGGCACTGCGGGCCGGCGTACCGGTCGTACCTGTGCCACCGGACAGCGGACCGGCCGAGCTGCGGCACATCGTCACCGACTCCGGTGCGGAACTGTTGCTGCACAACGGTTCTGCCCCTGACGTCGAGATACCCACCGAACTGGTCGACCCGTTCGCACGCCACTCCGGCAGGAGCAGCGTGCCCGAAAAGGCCGGCACCGCACTGGTGCTCTACACGAGCGGTACCACCGGGGCGCCCAAGGGTGTACTGCTGAGCCGGGCAGCGCTGGCCGCCGGACTGGACGCGCTGGCACCCGCCTGGCAGTGGGGACCGGACGACACGCTGGTACACGGGCTGCCGCTGTTCCACGTACACGGGCTGGTGCTCGGCGTACTCGGGCGCGCTGCGGCACGGGTCGCGGCTGGTACACACCGGTCGCCCCACGCCGGAGGCGTACGCCGCCGCAGGCGGAACGCTCTACTTCGGCGTACCCACCGTCTGGTCCCGGGTGGCCGACCAGCCGGCGGCAGCCCGCGCGCTCGCCCCCGCGCGGCTGCTCGTCTCCGGCAGCGCCCCGCTGCCCGCGCCGGTCTTCGCGGCGCTGCACCGGCTGACCGGGCACCAGCCGGTCGAACGGTACGGGATGACCGAGACGCTGATCACGGTCAGCGCCCGCGCCGACGGGGCGCGGCTGCCCGGCTGCGTTGGCGAAGCCCTACCCGGCGTGGTGACCCGGCTGGTTGGCGAGGACGGCACCCCGGTCGCCTGCGACGGGGCCACGCTCGGCGAACTCCAGGTGCGCGCGGCGAGCCTCTTCGACGGCTACCTGGGCCGGCCGGCGGCGACCGCCGCCGGCTTCACCGCCGACGGCTGGTTCCGCACCGGGGACATCGCCACCATCGACGCGGGCGGCGCGCACCGCATCGTCGGCCGGGCCAGTCAGGACCTGATCAAGACCGGGGGGTACCGGGTGGGCGCCGGCGAGGTGGAGAACGCGCTGCTGTCCTACCCGGGGGTACGCGAGGCGGCGGTGATCGGGGCACCCAACGACGACCTGGGCCAGGAGATCGTGGCGTTCGTGGTCGGCGACGGGATCACCGGCGGCGAGTTGGCCGACTTCGTCGGTCGCGAACTGTCCTGGCACAAGCGCCCGCGCCGGGTGGAGCTGGTGGAGTCGTTGCCGCGCAACGCAATGGGGAAGGTACAGAAGTCCTTGCTCCGTGGATAGTTGACGCTTCAACATCCCCGTCCTAGCCTTGCTTGCAGCCCCCTTGTGTTCCAGCCCCTCCTGTACTCCAGCCTTCCAGCGCTAGGACAGTACGTGAACATCTTCTTGTGGATCTTGCAGATTCTGATGGCCGCCGCGTTCGCCGTTAGCGGCACCGTCAAGCTGACCCAGCCCAAGGAGAAGCTGCGGGGCCAGATGCACTGGGTGGACAGCGTGACCACGCCGCAGCTGCGCGGGATCGGCGGCGTCGAGGTACTCGGGGCGATCGGCCTGATCCTGCCCTGGGCACTGGACATCGCCCGGGTGCTGACGCCGATCGCCGCCGTCGGGCTGGCGATCGTCATGGTGTGCGCGGCGGTCGTGCACGCCAGACTCAAGGAGTACCAGCAGATCGGGATCAACGCGGTGCTCTTCGTGCTGGTACTGATCGTGGCGATCGGCCGCTTCGCCGGGTGAGCCGCGTCCGGTTGCCGTCGCGTCCCCCCGTACGCGGTCGGCAACCGGGCGCCCCGCCCGTCCCCGGCGCAATCCCGCGTCAGCTTGCCAGCGCGTCGATCCGGGTCACCTCGTCGGGGCTGAGCGCGAAGCCGAAGATGTTGAGGTTGGCCGCCAGCCGCTCGGGGCGTACCGACTTGGGGATCACCACCACGTCGTGCTCGATGTGCCAGCGCAGGATCACGTGCGCCGGAGTCACCCCGTGCGCGCGGGCCACCTCGGCCAGTACCGGGTCGCGCAGCCGGGAGCGCTTGAACGGGCTGTACCCCTCCAGCACCACCCCGCGCTCGGCGTGCCCGGCCAGTACGCCCGCGTCGTACTCCCACGGGCTCCACGGGATCTGGTTCACCGCGGGCGTCTCGCCGGTACCGGAGACCAGGGCGTCGATCTGGGCGAGCGAGTAGTTGCTCACGCCGATCGCGCGGACCAGCCCGTCACCGCGGGCCTTCACGAACTCCGTCCAGGTGGCGACGCTGGCACTGCCGCGCGGCGGCCAGTGGATCAGCCACAGGTCGACGTAGTCCATACCCAGCAGTTGCAGGCTGCGCTCCAGCGTCCCGCGCTCCTCGCCGGGCCGCTCCGGCTGCAGCTTCGTGGTCACGAAGACCTCTTCGCGCGGTACGCCCGAGTCGCGTACCGCCCGGCCGACCTGCTCCTCGTTGCGGTACATGGTGGCCGTGTCGAGATGCCGGTAGCCCAGCTCCAGGGCGGCAAGTACCGCCTGGTAGCACTCGTCGCCGTGCGACTGCCAGGTGCCGAGGCCGAGTACCGGCATGTCCACGCCGCCGGCCAGTGTCAGAGCGTGCCCAGTCATGTACCCCATCCTGCCGTGCCCGCGCCGCGTGCGCCCGGTTGTCGCCCACCGTCCGCGCGTGGGTACCCACCGTTTACCGGTGCTGGACCCGGAGCCTCCCGGCAACACAAGATTTGGGAAACAACGCCGAAACACTGATTGACAGTTGTTCACCGGGTTCACGACAGTTGGCCTCGGCGAACAGCGCGCAGTACCGAGCGGAGGCGTGATGCGGCAGGCGACACGGGTGGTGGCTGCCGTACTCGGGACGGTGGGGCTGGCCCTGGCCGGTGGCTGCAGCAAGCCGCAGCCGACCGTGGCGGTCAGCAACGAGGTCGAGGTCTTCACCTGGTGGGCAACCGGCGGCGAGAAGGCCGGGCTGGACGCGCTGGTCAAGCAGTTCGAGACGGACTGCCCGAGCGACAGCTTCGTCAACGGAGCGGTCGGTGGCGGCGCCGGCTCGGACGCCAAGGCGGTACTGGCCACCCGGCTGACGCTGGGCAACCCGCCGGACACGTTCCAGGTACACGCCGGTGCCGAGTTGACCGACTACATCAACCACGGCCAGGTACAGGACCTCAGCCAGGAGTACCGGGACTGGGGTCTGACCAACGCCTTTCCCAAGGGCCTGATCGACAACCTGACGATCAACGGCAAGATCTACTCGGTACCCGCGAACATCCACCGGGCGAATGTGTTGTGGGGTAACAAGACCGTCCTCGCGCACGCCGGCATCACCAAGCCCGCCACCACCATCGCCGGCTTCTTCGCCGACCTCGACAAGCTCAGAACGGCCGGGATGGCCACCCCGCTCGCGGTCGGTACCGACTGGACCCAGGAGATGCTCTTCGAGGCGCTGCTGATCAGCGAGTTGGGGCCGGTGAAGTTCGACGGGCTGTGGACCGGCGCCACCGACTGGGCCGGCGCGGACATCACCCAGGCCATCAAGGACTACAAGAAGCTGCTGAGCTACAGCAACCTCGACCGGGCCGGCCGGGACTGGACCGACGCCGAGAAGCTGCTTGTCGACGGCAAAGCCGCCTACCAGCTGATGGGTGACTGGGAAGCCGCCGACCTGGACGCCAAGGGCTTCACCGACTACAGCTACTCGGCGTTCCCCGGCAACGGCAACGCCTACCAGTGGCTGGCCGACTCGTTCGTACTGCCCACCGGCGCCAAGAACCCCGAGGGCACCAAGTGCTGGCTCAAAACGGTCGGCAGCGCCGCCGGGCAGCAGGCGTTCAACACCAAGAAGGGCTCGATCCCGGCGCGTACCGACGCCAAGCCCGCCGACTACCCGGCCTACCAGCAGTCGGCCATCGCGGACTGGAAGACCAACACGCAGGTACCGTCGTGCCCGCACGGCTCGGCGTGTCCGCAGGGCTGGCAGGTGAAGGTGGCCGCCGCCCAGGCCCGCTTCTCCGGCGACGGCAACACCGTTGAGTTGCAGGCTGAACTGGTCGCGGCGGCGACGCAGTTCATCCACCACTGATTCTCGCGGGGATCCGGATCAGGCTGCCGGGGCCCGTACGGGGGAACGGGCCCCGGCAGCGTCGCCGAGTCTACCCAGACATCGAGCGATGCCGCTGTCAGCCTTCCGGTGGTCAACCGACGGATAGTTGTCGGGAGCAAAGCGCCTCGTGGTCGGCGCTGATTGCCGGTCGGATAGCCGGCCCGGCCGGTCAGGCGGGCGGGGCGCCGTCCGGGGCGATGTCCGGCCAGCTGGCCGTCGAGAAGTCCGGCTCCCGCTTGCCGGTGAACGCGGCCACCCCCTCGGCGTACTCGGGGCTGCGGTACGAGGCGGCGTACCAGCGCTGTGCCCAGCCGTCCTCGGCGGCGCTGCCATGTGCTGCCCGCGCGATCAGCGCCTTGCCGCCGGCCACCGAGACCGGAGCCCGGCCCGCCAGGATGCCGGCGAGTCGCTGCGCCGCACCGGCCGCCGCGGACACCGGGTGCACCTCGTGTACCAGCCCGATGCGCAGCGCCGTCGCGGCGTCCACCAGCTCGGCGGTGAGCAGCAGGTACCGGGCCCAGGCCGGCCCGACCACGTCGACCAGCCGGGCGGTCGAGGACTGGTTGTAGACCACCCCCAACTTGCTCGGGGTGATGCCGAAGCGCGCGGTCTCGTCGGCCACCCGCAGGTCACAGGCGAGTGCGAGTTCGCAGCCGCCGCCCACGCAGAAACCCTGCACCAGTGCCACGGTCGGCTTGCTCAGCCCGGCCAGCGCCTGCTCGGCGGCGTGTACCGCCCGGGAGTACGCCACCGCAGCGACCTCGTCCTTGCGTACCGTGTGGAACTCGGCGATGTCCGCGCCGGCCGAGAACGGCCCGTCCCCGGCGCCGCGTACCAGCAGCGCGCGTACCCCCGGCGCCTGCGCGACCGCCGCCACCAGCTCCGGGACCGCCTGCCACATGCCCAGCCGGATGGCGTTGCGCTTGGCCGGCCGGTCGATGGTCAGCGTGGCGACAGGGGCGGAGAGGTCCAGGCGCAGCTCGTCCATGACCGCCGATGTTAGGCGCCGCGCGTGGAGTACCGCCGCAGCCTGTCACCATGGTCACTGGTGGGCCCGCCCGGGTCGCATACCGGCGGAGGGGGAGCGGCATGACGCGCAGCGTGTACATCGCGGGGCTCTCCCCCGGTGCCGGCAAGTCGCTGGCCGCGCTCGGCGTCGCCGAACTGCTCTCCCGCCGGGTACCCGGACTCGGCGTGTTCCGCCCGGTGGTCGCGGGCGCCGACGATCCGCTGCTGGCGATGCTGCGCGGCCGGTACCGGATCACGGGTGCGCCGGCCTACGGCGTGACCGACGCGGAGGCCGGCCGGCTGCTCGCCGAAGGCCGGCTGGAGGAGCTGGTCGGCCTGGTGGTGTCGCGGTACCGCGCGGTGGCCGACGAGCACACGGTGACGCTGGTGGTGGGTACCGACCTGGATGCCGGTGAAACGCAGCCGAACGTGGGCTCCCGCGAGATGGCGCTGCGTACCCGGCTGGCCACCGAGATGGGCAGCCTGGTCATCGGCGTGGTGGACGGGCACCGGGGCGAGCTGGCCGAGTTGGTGGACGCGGTACGCGGCGGGTATCACGCGCTGGCCGGCGCCGGGGCCGAGATGCTCGCCGTGGTGGCCAACCGGGTCCCCCCTGACCTGCGCCAACCCCTGCTGGCGGCGCTGACCGGCCTGCCCGTCCCGCTGTACGCCATCCCCGAGGTACCCGGCCTGGCCGCCCCCACGGTCGCCGAAGTGGTCACCGAACTGCACGCCGACCGGCTGCTGGGTACCCCCGAGGCGCTGACCCGGGACGTGCTCAGCTTCGTCGTCGGCGCGGCGCAGGTACCGACCGTCCTGGACCATCTGGTGGACGGGTGCCTGCTCATCACGCCGGGCGACCGGGCCGACCTGATCGTGGCCGCGGCCGCCGCGCATGCCGCCGGTACCGTCTCGCTCGCCGGCGTGGTGCTGACCCTCGGGCTGCGGCCGGATCCGCGGGTACTCAACCTGGTCGAGCGCACCGGTACCGCCCTGCCACTGCTGGCGGTCGAGGAGGACAGCTTCGCCACAGTGGTACGCGCGGGGCGGATCGAGGCGCGTCCGTACGCCAACCCGCGCAAGGTCGAGGTGGCGCTGGGCGCCTTCGAGGATCACGTGGACCTGGCCGATCTGGCCGGCCGGATCACCGGCGCCCGGTCGACCCGGGTCACCCCGCTGATGTTCGAGTACGACCTGATCGAGCGGGCCCGCGCCAACCGCCGGCACATCGTGCTCCCCGAGGGTACCGAGGAGCGGATCCTGCGCGCCGCCGAGATCCTGCTGCGCCGGGGCGTCGCCGAGCTCACCCTGCTGGGCAACGTGGACGAGCTGACCCGGCGGGCCCGGGAACTGGGCCTGGACATCGGCGGCGGCGCACCTGGTCGACCCGGGCACCAGCGAGTGGCACGACGAGTTCGCGCAGGAGTACGCGAAACTGCGCCAGCACAAGGGAATCACCCTGGAGCGCGCCGAGGACATGGTCCGCGACCCCAACTACTTCGGCACGTTGATGGTGCACAGTGGGCGGGCCGACGGGATGGTCTCCGGGGCGGTACACACCACGGCGGCCACGATCCGGCCGGCGTTCGAGATCATCAAGGCCCGGCCGGGCGTCTCGGTCGCGTCCAGCGTGTTCTTCATGTGCCTGGCCGACCGGGTACTCGTCTACGGCGACTGCGCCATCAACCCGGATCCGGACGCCGCACAGCTGGCCGACATCGCGATCAGTTCGGCGCAGACGGCCGCCCGGTTCGGGGTGGAGCCACGGGTGGCGCTGCTGTCGTACTCGACCGGCACCTCGGGTACCGGGGTGGACGTGGACAAGGTGGCCGCCGCCACGGCACTGGTCCGGGAGCGCCGGCCGGACCTGCCGGTGGAGGGGCCGATCCAGTACGACGCCGCGGTGGACGCGAGCGTGGCGGCCACGAAACTTCCGGGCAGCGTGGTCGCCGGTCGGGCCACCGTGCTGATCTTCCCGGACCTGAACACCGGCAACAACACGTACAAGGCAGTGCAGCGCTCGGCCGGCGCGGTCGCCGTCGGGCCGGTGGTACAGGGCCTGAACGCGCCGGTAAACGACCTGTCCCGGGGCGCGACGGTGACCGACATCGTGAATACCGTTGCCATCACGGCGATCCAGGCCGCCTCAGACTGAGGTTCCGGGTGGGCTCCACTGAAAGATCGGTGGGACAGGAATTTCAGCGGGTCGGCCGGGCATGCCGGCCGACCCGCTGCTCCGCGCCGGCTCAGCTGCAGGAGACGGTGGGTACCGGGTTGCTCGAGGCAAAGCTGCCGAGGAACCCGAATGTGGTACCCGCACCTGGTGCCAGCGCGCCATTCCAGCTCATATTCGTGGCGGTCACGGCGGCACCCGACTGGGTGAGCGTCGCGCTCCACGCCTGTGTTACCTGCTGCCCGGCACCGAAGGTGAAGCGGACCGTCCAGCTCGTCCGCGCCACGCTGCCGTTGGTGACCGTTATCTGGCCCTGGAAGCCGCCCGGCCAGGAGCCGACGATCGAGTACGCCGCCGTACAGCCACCGGACCCGGTGGACGGTGACGCACTCGCGCTCCGGCTCGGGCTGACACTCGGGCTCGCACTGGGGCTCGCGCTGGGGCTCGCGCTGGGGCTCGCGCTGGGACTCGTGCTGCGGCTCGGACTGACGCTCGGGCTCGGGCTGACGCTGCGACTCGGGCTGGCAGACGGGCTGGCGCTGGCGGTCGGGCTCGCGGTGGCGCCGGACAGCAGTGCCGCGAGGGGTGGGTACCAGCGATTGGAGATCTTGAGGTTTCCGGAGTCGTTGGGGTGTACCCCGTCCGCGGTGTCCGTCGCGTCGTCGAAGCCGGTCCACTGGTCGACAACGGTGACCGGCGACGCGGCCGTGCTGATTCCGGCCGCCCAGGCCGGGATCGCGGCGTTGAAGGCGACCACCCGGCTCGCGCAGTCGGCGCAGCCGCTCGGATTCATCGGCAGGATCTGGGCGACCAGTACCTTCATGTTCGGGTTGCTGGCCCGCATCTGCCCGATCAGCGTGCTGAACGCGGTGAGGATGGTGGCCGGCGCGATGGCACTCCACACGTCGTTGGTACCCAGGTGCATCACCACGATGTCCGGGTGGGTCGCGGCCAGCCACGGCGGCAGTTGGCTCTGGTTGGCCATGTTGGTGGCCAGGATCCCGCCGTGCCCTTCGTTGTCGCCGTCGTAGGTGACGCCGCAGCCCTGGGGCGGCAGGGTACCGACGAAGTCGATGTTGGTGTAGCCGGCGCTCTGCAGCCGGTTCCAGAGCAGCGCCCGCCAGCACCCGGGTGAGCCGGTGATCGAGTCACCGAGCGGCATGATGCGTACCGGCGCGGTCGCCGCCCGCGCCGAACCGGCGCTGTGTACGACCACAGCCACGCACCCGGCCACGGCGAGCAGGGCGGCGAGCAGACTGAGGAGGGTTCGTCTCACGACGGGATCCTTCCGGGCAACGGGGCAACCACGAGTGGCGCCGGCCCGGACTCGCCGAGGCTAACCTGCCGATCGATCCCCGTCAACGCCTCACGGGCCAGGGCTGCCGCCGGACGTCTGCTTCCCGTACGCTGCCCGCCGTGCAACCAACCCTTCCCCCGCCGCCTATCCCCCAGCCAGCCGTCGCTGATCCGGCCGGCCGCCGGAGCAAGTCCCGGGCGGGCTGGCGTACCTGGGCCGTACTGGCCGGCACGCTGGTGGTGATCGTGCTGCTCACCGGCGGCTGGGCCCGGCTGGCCCGGGGGCTGCCCGACAGGCAGGGGCTGCCGCCGGGTACCACGTTGACGGTGGGTAACGACGTGCAGATCACCTTGGCCGGCAGTAACTGGCAGCTGTCCCGCGCGGATACCGAAAAGCCGCTGCGCTACGTACTCACCAACACCCACGCCCTGCTGATCGTCAATTACGTGGAGTTCACCCTGACCACCACGATGGACGAGGCCTGGGTTGGCTTCGACAAGCTGCTCACCCTCGGCGGCTGGGACGTCGGCAGCGTACGTCTCGACTCGACCGGGGGCGACGGGAACCAGGGCCAGAGCACCCTCATCACCCACGGGAGCTATGCCGGTACGGCGACGATCTTCCTGAGTTCGTACGGGCACTACGGCGTGGAACTGCTGGCATACGAGGGCACCGCGGTGGACACGAGCGGGGAAGTGGCGGCGGACGACGCGGTACACACCGTCACGTTTGTCGGGGGTGCCTGATGGCTGTTGTCTCGATCGACGCGGCGGCGCCGGGCACAGCCGCCATGCCCGCTCGCCGGCGACCGAGCTACCTGGTCGTACTCACGATGATCGCGCTGATGGTGATCGGCGGGTACTTCATCGTCTCCAACTGGGGTCCGCTGGCGGTGGGCTTCCCCGCCGCCACCGTCGACGACCTGCTGCTACTGGTCGCCACCGCCGTGCCCAG
The DNA here is from genome assembly GCA_963850915.1 of uncultured Actinomycetota bacterium. Lineage (GTDB taxonomy): Bacteria > Actinomycetota > Actinomycetes > Mycobacteriales > Micromonosporaceae > CAVTWH01. The sequence goes on along the minus strand of CAWKND010000005.1, from coordinate 840,358 downwards.
CTTCCTGCTGCTGCGCCGGATCCGGCCGATCGTGCGCGGGCCGCGGCTGCCGGCGTTGGCCTGCGTGGTGTGGGGGATGACCGCCGCGGGCGGCTGCGCGATGCTGGCCAACGCCGGCCTGGGCGCGATCTGGGCCCGGCTGCTCGACCTCGACGTCGCCACCGACTGGGGCGCGTCGCTGACCGCACCCGTCAACGAGGAGCTACTGAAGCTGGCCGGGCTGGTACTGCTGGTGCTCGCCGCGCCGTGGCTGCTGCGCGGCCCGCTGGACGGCTTCTGCTACGGGACGCTGGTCGGGCTGGGCTTCGAGGTGGTGGAGAACCTGGTGTACGGCCTGCGCGAGATCTCCATCAGCGGCGGTACCCGCCCCGGAGTCGCCGTCCTCTTCTCGTTCCTGCTGCGGATGGGGCTGCTCGGGGTCGGCTCGCACTGGGCGCTGTCCGGGATCGCCGGAGCCGGCCTCGGCCTGCTGATCGCGGCGCGGCGGGAAGGCCGCTCGCTGCTGCCTGGCCTCGCGCTGATCGTCGCTGCCATGGCGCTGCACGGGGTACTCGACGCGGGGCTCGACGCCACCGTGCCCGGTACCTTCGGCAAGGCGCTCTCCACCGGCGTGTGCGCGGTCGCCTGCTACGCGGTGTTCCGGCAACGGGCGCGCAACCGGGCCTTCACCGAGATGGCGGTACGCCAGGTGCCGCTGGCGGTACTCAGTCGGCGCGGCCGGCGCCGGATGCGGCAACAGGCGCCGGCCGGCCCGGCCCGCCAGTGGGTGGTTGACGCGCAGCGCGCGGAGCTCGCCGTACTGGAGCCGATCGCGTACACCGGCCGCTGAGCCGGGGTACCGGGGGTACCTGCCTCAGATGGCCAGGACGCCGCCGTTGCGGGTGTCGTCCTTGATGGCGATGAGGTTGGCCGACACGTAGCTGATGTCGTGCGCCCGGTGCCACTCGGTCGGGAAGTAGGTGACCAGGCGTGAGGACTGGAAGCGGCAGGTGAGCTCGGGTACGAATCGGGAGAAGTCCCGGTCGGTGACGTACCAGAACGAATTCTCGTTGTAGAACGCCACATGCGTGGGGTCCTGGAACGCGCCCCGCCCGTCGGTGCTGGGTGTCAGCGACAGCAGCAGGCCGTTGGGGGCCAGGACGCGGTACAGCTCGTTGAAGATGGCGATCTTGTTCGGGACGTGCTCCAGGAAGTCCACCGCGCGGATCACGCCGACGCTGTTGTCCGGCAGGTCGATGCCGTTGTTCACGTCGCAGACCAGGTCGACGTCGGGCGCCTCGTACTGGTCGACGCCGAAGTAGTCGGCCGGCTTGTTGTGAGCCGCGCCCAGGTCGACGGCGAGCAGGCCGTGCCGCTTCGCCCATGCCAGCGCGTTGAGCTGGACATGGCGGTCGTAGAGCTGCACGGTCAGCTCCTGGATACGGGCGTTGGCCGCCGGCTCCAGTTGGGTGTTCTTGCCGTGCATGCGCTGCAGGTACAGGCACTTCGGGATGCGCAGGAAGTCGGTCACCTGGTACAGCCGGCACATCAGGTCGTGGTCGTCGGCGACGCTCAGGGTTTCGTCGTACCCGCCCATCTTCTCGTAGATGTCGCGGCGGAAGGCGCGCACGTGGTTGGGGGCGTACCAGATGTAGCTGACGTTGTGTGGCGTGGCCGGCAACGCGTCGGAGACCAGCACCGGCCGTCCGTCCACCACCTCCTCGCGGTAGGTCCACCCGTACTCCTCGGCGAAGCGCCCCTCGTCCCGGCTGCCGTCATCGAGGATCCGGCCGGTGTCGCTGTAGACGAACCCGATCTCGGGGTGCGCCTCGAACGCGGCCACCAGCTCCGCCAGACACTCCGCGGCCAGCAGGTCGTCGTGGTCGAGTTCGACGAGGATGTCGCCGGCCGCCTCCGCACACGCCCGGCGCTTCGCCGCGCCGACGCCGGACACCGCGTCGTCGATCACGACGCGTACCCGCGGGTCGTGGTCCGTCGGCCGCCAACGCATCCCCTGGTTGAGTACGACCACCCACTCCCAGTCCTGGAAAGTCTGTGCCCGCAGGGTGTCGAAGCACTCGTCGAGGTAGCGGGTGCGGTTGCTCGGCGTGAAGACGCTGACCAGTGGGGTACCCATGTCACTGCCCCTGCGCCAGGCTGCGATATGCCGCCGGTACCGAACTGAGCAACTTCGAGTCCAGCGCTACGGCCGCAGTGAACTCGGTCTGCGCCCCGGTCTTGTCGCCGGTCTTGTCCAGCAGCAGCCCGAGCCGGACGTGCGTGGTGGATGCCTTGGGATTGATAACGAGGATCTTCCGGTACAGCGCGATGGCGCCGGCCACGTCCGAGGACTCCAGCACAATCGCCTTGTTGTACATGGCCGGCGTGTAGTTCGGGTCGGTGGCCAGTGCCTTGTCGTAGTCGGTGACCGCCTCGGTGGGCGTGTTCGCCTGCTGCGCCAGGTAACCCAGGTTGAACCAGGCGTACTTGTTCTGCGGGTCGAGCGCGAGCAGCTGCTGGAAGGTGGCACGGGCGGCGGCGGCCTGGCCAGCGGTCGCCTGCTGGATGCCGAGGCTCAGCAACGCATCCCCGTTGTTACTGGCGGATACCGCTGGCGTCGCGCCGCCGCCACCGCCGCCCGTACACGCCGACAGAACGCCCAGGACCACTGCCGTCACGAGTGCCGTACCCAGCCGTTTCCTCATGCCCGTACTCCCTCGCTATCCATGGACACAGATGACCCAGACCTCGTTGGTGGGGTTGGTGGGGTCGTTGAAGCCGAACTGGAATCCCGTGGGACGGGTCTGCGAACCGTTGGGTACACCGATCGGTCGCTCCATGATGATTCCCGCACCGGAGGTCTGGTAGCCGGAGCCGACCGCCGAATCTGCGCCGTCGCACGTCAGCGTGGCATTGATGGTCCCGGTGGCGAACGGCCCCACTAGGGTCTTCTGGTACACGCTGGCCGCCCCCGAGCCCTGCGCTCCCTGGGATCCCTGCGCCCCCGGTACCCCTTGCGGCCCCTGCGCTCCCGCGGGACCTTGTAAGCCTGCTACGCCTTGTACGCCGGCGACACCCTGTACTCCTTGTACCCCGGCGGGACCCTGTACTCCGGCCACGCCCTGTACCCCGGCCACGCCCTGGAATCCCTGCGGCCCGGCCATCCCCGGTACGCCCTGCGGCCCCGTGGCCCCAGGCACGCCCTGGGCGCCCTGACTTCCCCGCGGTCCCGGACTGCCGGACGGACCCACACTGCCCTGCGCTCCTTGTGCCCCTTGTACACCAGCGGAACCCTGGGCCCCGGTCGCTCCCTGGAGTCCCTGCGGCCCAGTACCCCCCGCCGCTCCCTGGGCACCCTGCGGTCCCGCGGTTCCCTGCACGCCCTGACTGCCCTGGTTGCCCTGAGCGCCGGTCGCACCCTGAGCGCCCTGCGGCCCCCGACTACCGGACGGGCCTACACTGCCCTGCGCGCCCTGCACCCCAGTGGAACCCTGGGCGCCCGTCGCTCCCTGGAGTCCCTGCGGCCCAGTACCCCCCGCCGCTCCCTGGGCACCCTGAGGTCCTTGCGGTCCGCCCGTGCCCTGCACGCCCTGCGGCCCGGCAGTGCCCTGCACGCCCTGCGGCCCGGTACCGCCGGTCGCGCCCTGGGCGCCCTGCGGTCCTGCGGTTCCCTGGGGTCCCGCGGTTCCCTGGAAACCCTGACTGCCCTGGGCACCCGTAGTCCCTTGGAGTCCCTGCGCTCCGGTTGCTCCCTGAGCCCCGGTAGCGCCCTGGGCTCCGGCCGTGCCCTGTGCGCCTGTGCTGCCCTGCGGTCCCGTGCTGCCCTGTGCCCCGGTCGTGCCCTGGGCGCCGGTTGTTCCCTGGGCGCCGGTGCTGCCCTGGGGACCCGCCGTACCCTGTACCCCTTGGACTCCCTGGTTCCCCTGATTGCCCTGGGCGCCCGGGGTCCCTTGGGGTCCCTGGGCCCCAGTAGCACCCTGGGCTCCGGCCGTACCCTGTGCACCTGTGCCGCCCTGTGCCCCGGTCGTGCCCTGGGCGCCGGTTGTTCCCTGCGCGCCGGTGCTGCCCTGCGGACCCGCCGTACCCTGTGCCCCTTGGACTCCCTGGTTCCCCTGGTCGCCCTGCAGGCCTTGTGTTCCGGTGGCGCCCTGGTTGCCTTGTGGGCCAACGCTTCCTTGCGCACCGACGCTGCCCTGCGGTCCGGGTACGCCCTGGGGGCCCTGGGCACCGGTCGTTCCCTGGTTGCCTTGCGAGCCGGTACTTCCCTGGGCGCCCTGGTCGCCCTGCAGGCCTTGTGCTCCGGTGGCGCCCTGATCGCCCTGCGGGCCAACTGAGCCCTGCGCACCCTGCGAACCGGTTGTACCTTGATCGCCCTGCGCACCAGTCGCACCCTGCGCGCCGGTACTCCCCTGGTCGCCCTGCGCGCCAGTGGCACCCTGCACACCCTGCGGACCAGCAGCACCCTGATCACCCCGCGCACCAGCAGCCCCTTGATCTCCCTGCGCACCAGTACTGCCTTGCGCGCCAGTGCTCCCCTGATCACCCTGCGGGCCCGTACTGCCCTGCGGACCAACACTGCCTTGATCGCCCTGCGCACCGGTCGCACCCTGGACGCCGGTACTCCCCTGATCGCCCTGCGCGCCAGTGGCACCCTGCACACCCTGCGGACCGGCTGTACCTTGATCGCCCTGGGCACCGGTACTGCCCTGCGTGCCAGTGCTCCCCTGATCGCCCTGCGCGCCAGTGGCACCCTGCGCGCCGGTACTCCCCTGATCGCCCTGCGCGCCAGTGGCACCCTGCACACCCTGAGCGCCCGTACTACCTTGATCACCTTGCGGGCCAGTCGCACCCTGAGCTCCGGTACTGCCCTGCGCACCCTGAGCGCCGGTACTGCCCTGGTTACCCTGCGGGCCAGTAGTGCCCTGCGGGCCAACACTGCCCTGCGGACCAACACTGCCCTGCGGGCCAACACTGCCCTGCGGGCCGGTGCTGCCCGCACGCCCGGGTCCGGTGCCCCGAACGCCCTGTGGTCCGGTCGCACCCTGAACACCCTGTGGACCGGTCGCACCCTGATCACCCTGCGGGCCGGTACTGCCCTGGGGACCAGCGCTCCCCTGCGGGCCCGTACTGCCCTCCGGTCCGCCGGGAAGTTGGCTGGCCGGCGGGCCAACTGCCCCCTGCACGCCTTGCGGACCCTGGGGACCCTGCGGGCCCTGCGGACCTTGTGGACCAACACCGCCCTGCGGACCAACACTGCCCTGCGGACCAACACTGCCCTGCGGACCAACACTGCCCTGCGGACCAACACCACCCTGGGGGCCAATACCACCCTGGGGGCCAACGTCGCCCTGCGGACCGGTGCTCCCCTGCGGACCGGTGCTGCCCTGCGGACCGGGGAGGCCGGCCCGCCACCGCTCCCGGCAGGGCCTTGTGGACCTTGGGGGCCTAAAGCACCCTGCGGGCCCGTGGAACCGGGCGGCCCCTGTGGCCCCCGTGAGCCGGGTACGCCCTGGGGACCCGGAACACCCGTGGGCGAAGGCTGGGCCGGCATCTCGGGGGCGGTTGTCGCCGGGGGTACGTCGGAGAGCGGCGGCTGGAAGCCCACATCGGTGACCAGGCCGGTGCGTACCCGCGGCACGCCCTGTGGACCGAACGCCCCCGACTGGCCGGCAGGCCCGGGCGTACCGGCCTGAGCTGCGCCCACCTGGAACGAGGCGCGGTCTGCGTCTGCCGGTAGCGCCGACGCCGGGGTGACAAGGCCACTGACCAGCAGTACCGAGCCAAGCCCCGAGGCCAGGCCGGCACGCTGGATGCGCCGCCTCAGGGGGCGCTCGTTGCTCATCCGCCCCCCGTCTCCCAAACCTCGTGACCTTGCCCAGTATGGCCCGATCCGCCGGTATTAGACTGTAATACGGTTATAAGCGAAAAAGCATACGGTACCTGGAACCAACCCCCTTCAGGGATGAACCGGACTGCCTTCCCAGGTAAAAGGGTCGGCCACAAGGCAGGTGGACGCCGACGGCACGGCCGTGCGTCAGGCGTCTACCGGATCGACCCCGCGCCGAGCCAGCCGACGGCGGCCGCACGCGTCCAGCCGAAACCCACCCGACGTGACACACCGGCTTGAAGTGACCGCCGACCGGGAACGCTCAATCGCCCACGGCACCGTCCATGGCGCCAAAGCGGCGACCTGTCAGGACGAACCGGCAAGGCCTCGCGGAGCCCGGGAACCGGCGGGTGAGACGGGCGCCCGGGCGGACACGCCACACCACGGACAAGCGCCGCCGGTACCGGAGCGCCTGCCGCCATCACCACCGGCAGCAGGTACCCCGCTGTTTTCGGGTCTTCCGCCTCAGCCGGCGCGGCGACCGCGCCGGGCGCGCAGATAGTCGGAGACCACGTAGCGGCCCAGGTCGTCGGCGTCGGGGGTGAAGACCTTACCGCCGTTGCGCCGGGCGACGGCGTCCACGAAGCGGCGCAGCCCGGGGTCCTCGCCGAGCATGAAGACATTGAGCATCGCACCGTACCGGGTGAGCCCGTCCACCTCCGCGATGGTGGCCCAGATGGTCTCCCGGCTGGACGGCCACTGGAAGTACGCCTCCCCGTCGGCATCCAGATGCGCGGTCGGCTCGCCGTCGGTGACCACGAGTACCACCGGCTCCGACTCGGGGTGACGGCGTAGGTGCCGCCCCGCCAACTGCAGTGCGTGCTGGAGGTTGGTGCCCTGCACCATGTCCGGCTCGATTGCGGCCAGCTCCTCCTGGGACAGCTTCATCGCGTACCGGCCGAAGCCGACGATCTGCAGCGCGTCCTGCGGGAACCGGGTGGCGACCAGGTGCGACAGGGCCAGCGCGGTCTGCTTCATCGGGCCCCAGCGCCCGTCGGCCATCATCGAGAACGACAGGTCGACGCAGAGCGCCACCGCGGCAGAGGTACGCCGCTCGGTCTCCACCACCTCGAAGTCCTCGGGCGCCAACCGAACCGCGCCACCGGTACCCCCGGTGCGGCGCACCGCGTTGCCGATCGTGCGTACCACGTCCAGCGGCTGCTCGTCCCCGTACTCCCAGGCCCGCGAAGCGCCGGTGATCTCGCCCGCCGCACCGGCCGAGGAGAGGTCGTGCTGCCCGCGCCGCCCCGCCTCCAGATGCGCGAACACCTGCCGCAGCGCGGTACCGCCGAGACGCCGCAAAGCCTTGGGGGACAGCGTGAGCCGCTCCCCCGCGCCGGAGAGCCAGCCCTGCCGGCGCAGTTCCCGCTCCAACTCCTGCAGGCGGCGTACGTCGTCGGCGGCCGACCGGCCCAGGTTGCGCTCGACAGCTTCCACGTCGACGTCGTCCAGGGTCGCGCCCGGATGCTCCTGCCCCAACTGGGCCAGCAGGTCGTCCAGGTCGCCGATCTCGGCCAGCGCGCCGGTCGCCTCGCCGTACCCGAGCGGCTGGTCGCCGCGTACCTGCTCGCGCCGGTTCCAGTTCAGGTCGGGGCGCAGCCCGCGCAGGTTGTCGTTCAGCGCAGCCATCTCCGCCGCCAGCTGCGCGTCGCCCAGCGCCTGGGCCATCAGCCGGGACAGTTCCTCCTGCTGCTGCGGCGACAGCGAGCGCATCAGCCGTTCGGCCGCTGCGGCTCGGCGGGCCAACCCGTCGACAAGCTCGTCCACATTGGCGGGCTTCTCCGGGAAGAAGTCGCCGTGCCGCCGCATGAACTCGGCGAACTGGTCCTGCGTGTCCTCGCCCCGGGAGTGGTTGCCCAGCAACGAGTTCAGGTCGGTGAGCATCTCCCGCAGCCGGCGGTTGGCCTCCGGGTCGACGGCCGGATCGGCGCCCTGCAAGGCGTCGCGCATGCCGGCGAAGCGCTGGTCGAGTACCTCGCGGCGGAGTCCTTCGAGGATCTGCCGGTACCGCTCCCCAGCCTCGGCCGACTGCCAGTCGTACCCGGAAAGCTCGTCAACCGCCCGCGCCGTCGAGGACGGCAAGTTGTCCAGCATCTGCTCGCGGAACCGGGCATCGTCGTCGTCCGCCCGCCCGGACAGCTCGTCCCGTTCGGCGGCGAGCGCCTGGTCGAGCAGTGCCTGGGCGCGGGTGACCGTACCGCCGAGGTCGCCCCGGCGCAGCGCGTCGCGGCGCATCCGGCGCGCCCGGGCGGCCAGTTCGTCCAGCCCACGGCCACCGTCCGGCCCGCGCCGGAGCAGGTCGCGCAGCGCCTGGCGCAGGCTGCCACCGGCGAGTACCTCGGCGCCCACCTGGTCGACGGCCGCGCGTACGTCGTACGGCGGGGCCAGCGGATCGGGGCCGCCGCGCCAGGCCCCGTAGCGGTATCTGTTGCCCGGCAAGGAGATCAGCCCCGTCCGCCGTAGCGGGTACGCCCGTCGTCGGTCAGGTCCTTGGCCAGTCGCCTGGTCAGGTGCAGCCCTTCGAGTACGAACTCGATACCGGCCGCCGCCTGTCCCGGACTCGGCGCGTCGCCCAAACCGAGACGTTCCAGTACTTTCGCCAGCCCCGGGACGGTACCCACCTGGCGCAGGATGTCCGCCGCGCCGACCAGTTCGCCGGTCTCCACCACGTCGTCGTCGCCGACCAGGTTGACGAAGCCGGACAGGTCCATGCCGCCGAGCCGGGCCCGGAACGTCTCCGCGGTGGCTGTCCGCAGGAGGTGGCTGAGGATCTCGACTTCGCGCCCCTCCTCGCCGCCCTCGAACTCCACCTTGCCACGCAGCGTGCTGGTCACCGAGACGGTGTCGCCGATCCGGGCCACGATGTGCGACGGCTCCTCGGCCAGCAGCCCGCCGCGCCGCAGTGCCGAGCCGGCAACGGTTTCCGCCGCCGCGATGGCGAACCGGGCGGAGACGCCGGAGCGCTGGTCAACCGAGGGCGACTCGCGTACCTCGCGGGTGAAGCGCGCCAACACCTCCAGTACGTGTCCGGGTACCTCGGCGACGAGCTGAGCCTCCTGGGTCAGCAGCTCCAGCTCCAGGTCGAGGTCGAGCGGGTAGTGGGTACGGATCTCGGCGCCGAAGCGGTCCTTCAACGGGGAGATGATGCGCCCCCGGTTGGTGTAGTCCTCCGGGTTGGCGCTCGCCACGAGTAGCAGGTCCAGTGGCAGCCGCAGCTGGTACCCGCGGACCTGGATGTCGCGCTCCTCCAACACGTTGAGCAGCGACACCTGGATGCGCTCGGCCAGGTCGGGCAGCTCGTTGACGGCGAAGATGCCGCGGTTGGTACGCGGTACCAGGCCGAAGTGGATGGTCTCCGGGTCGCCGAGCACCCGCCCCTGCGCCACCCGGATCGGGTCAACGTCGCCGACCAGGTCACCGACGCTGGTGTCCGGGGTGGCCAGCTTCTCGCCGTAGCGGTGCGAGCGGTGCAGCCAGGCCACCGGCAGGTCGTCGCCGAGTTCGGCGGCCCGGCGCAGCGAGGCCGGGGTGATCGGGTGGTACGGGTGCTCGTTGAGTTCGGAGCCCTCGATCACCGGGGTCCACTCGTCGAGCAGGCCGACCAGGGTACGGATGACCCGCGTCTTGCCCTGCCCGCGCTCGCCCAGCAGGACCATGTCGTGCCCGGCCAGCAGCGCGCGTTCGACCTCCGGCAGCACGGTGTCCTCGTAGCCGACGACGCCGGGGAAGCGCGGCTCGCCCGAGCGCATCCGGGCCAGCAGGTTCTCCCGCAGCTCCTGCTTCACCGGCCGGTGGGTGTGCCCGCTGGCGCGCAGCGCCCCCAGGGTGGCCGGCCGGTCGCTGGCAGAGCCGGCAGGGCCGCCGCCGACGGGGATGCCCGAAAAGCTCGATTCACTCACCCGTCGACGTTAGCGCGGTGCCGTCCAGGTCGGCGATGCGCGCCCGGGACGGACCCCGGCGTTCCTGCGCGGAACGGGCCGCGGACTCGGTAGCGCGCAGTACCCGCAGCGCGTTGTGCCAGGTCAGCTGGGCAAGATCGGCGTCGGACCAGCCGCGCCCGGCCAATTCAGCTAACAGCGAAGGGTACGCGTCGACACCGGTCACGCCGGCCGGGAGATCGGCGGTACCGTCGAAATCGCCGCCCAAACCGACGTGCCGCACCCCGGCGACGGCCCGGATGTGCTCCACGTGGTCGGCGACGTCCGACACCGACGTCGGCGGTACCGGGTGCTGCGCCACCCAGGCGTCGCCCGCCGCGCGCCGGTCCTCGCCGCGCGCCACACCCGCGTCCAGCTCCGCGACCAACTCGATCATCCAGGCGGCGCCGTCCCGGGTGAGGAAGCCGGGAACGAAGGTGGCCATCACCACCCCGTCGCTGTCCCGGACCCGGGTGAGTACCTCGTCCGGTACGTTGCGCGGGTGCGGGCACAGCGCCAGCGCGTTGGAGTGCGAGAAGAACGCGGGTGCGCTGCTGGTGTCCAGCGCGGCGTGCATGGTCGCCGGGGCCACGTGTGAGAGGTCCACCAGCATGCCCAGCCGGTTGCACTCGCGAACCACCTCGTGGCCGAAGGCCGTCAACCCGCCGGCCCGCGGCTGGTCGGTGGCGGCGTCGGCCCACGGGGTGTTCTGGTTGTGGGTGAGCGTCAGGTAGCGCACGCCGAGGGCGTACAGCATGCGCAGCGTGCCGAGCGAGCTGTCGATCGAGTGCCCGCCCTCGGCCCCCATGAGCGAGGCGATCCGGCCCTGCGCGCGGGCCCGCTCCACGTCGTCGGCGGTCAGGGCCAGAGCAAGATCTTCCGGGTACGCCGCGAGCAGCTGGTACACACAGTCGATCTGCTCGCAGGTGGCCGTGACGGCGGTACCCCCCGGCAGCGTCCCGGGCACGTACACCGACCAGAACTGGGCACCCAGCCCGCCGGCCCTGGCTCGGGGCAGGTCGGTGTGCAGACCAGCGCCCCGCTGGTCCCGGGCGATGTCGAAGCGCTCCAGGTCGTAGTGCCAGTCGCGCAGCGCCCAGGGCAGGTCGTTGTGCCCGTCGATCACCGGCGCGTCGGCGAGCAGCTTGGCGATCCGGTCTGGCTCACGTGCTTCAGTCACGGCAGCTCACGCTACCGGTACCCGATCATGCCCGGTACGCCGCCCGGAGCTGGGCTGGCATGATGCGAGGGTGTCCGACGCGCTGCTGATCCGCCCCGGGGTGGCCATCCCCCGAGCCGAGCTGACCTGGCGGTTCTCCCGCTCGGGCGGGCCCGGCGGGCAGGGCGTGAACACCGCCGACTCGCGCGTCGAACTGCGCTGGAACCTGCTGGCCAGTACCGCCCTGCCCGAGGTACTGCACGCGCGGGCGGTGGAGCGGCTGGAGTCCAGCCTGGTGGATGGTGCCGTGGTGATCGTGGCGAGCGAGCACCGGGCGCAGCTGGCCAACCGTCGCGCGGCCGAGGCCCGGCTGGCGGCACTGCTGGCCCAGGCCATCGCCGCTCCGCCGGCCAAGCGCCGGCCGACCAAGCCGCACAAGGGTGCGGTCCGCGCCCGGCTGGAGGGCAAGAAGCACCGCGCCCAGATCAAGAAGGGCCGGCGTACCCCGGACGAGTAGGGCTCGACATCGACACCCTTGCATGTCTGCCGGTATTGCCGGAGACTGGCCGGGTCCGGGCAGCGTGGGCACCACTGTGCCCCTCGCCCGGAGGTACCCCCTCATGCGAATCCCCTCGCGCCGCCTGCTCGGCACCGTTGCAGCTGGTGTGCTCGCGGCCAGCGCCGGCATTGTCCTGGCCACCTCGCCGCCGGCCGTCGCCGCCGCCGGCTGCCAGGTCAGCTACCGGGTCAACGAGTGGACCGGCGGCTTCATCGGCTACGTCGACGTGGTGGCCGGCAGCTCACCGGTGCACGGTTGGCAGGTCAACTGGGCCTACCCGGCCGGCCAGCGGATCACCTCGGCCTGGAACGCGCAGGTGAGCCAGGCCGGTACGGCGGTCAGCGCGGTCAACCTGAGCTACGACGCCGACATCGCGGCCGGCGGTACCGTCGAATTCGGTGTGCAGGGCACCTGGTCGGGTACCGACCCGGCACCCACCGGCCTGACCGTCACCGGTACCGGCTGCGACGCCACCGCTTCCCCGTCGCCCACGCTCTCGCCGTCCCGCTCAGCGTCGGCGTCCGCCTCCCCGTCGGTGTCCCCCTCGGCATCGGCCAGCCGGTCCGCCTCACCCTCCCCGAGTGCGTCGGCGAGCGCGTCAGCCAGCGCGTCGCCGTCGACCAGCCCGAGCCAGCCGGGCGGGTGCGGCGCCGCCGTGCTGTGCGACGGGTTCGAGGGCTTGGCGGCGGGTACCCCGAGCGGGGCCTGGCAGCCCAGCTACCCCAACTGCCAAGGCACCGGTACGGCCACCGTCGACACCGCGACCGTCCACAGTGGAGCGAAGTCGCTGCGGATCAACGGTACGGCCACCTACTGCAACCACGTGTTCGTCACGCCGACCGCCAGCCTGAGCGCGGTCGGCCCGGTGTGGTACGTGCGCTTCTACGTGCGGCACACCACCGCCTTCCCGGCCGCGCACGTCACCTTCCTGGCCATGCGGGACAGCGCCGACGGCGGCAACGACCTGCGGATGGGTGGCCAGAACGGGGCGCTGCAGTGGAACCGGCAGTCCGACGACGCCACCCTGCCCGAGCAGAGCCCGGTCGGCGTCGCGCTGTCCGCGCCACTGCCGGTCAACACGTGGAGCTGCGTGGAACTGCTGGTGGACGGTACACACGGGACGATCGACACCTGGCTCAACGGTAGCGAGATCGCCGGGCTGCACGAGGACGGCGTACCCACGGCCGACGTCGACCGGCAATGGCTGTCGCGTACCAACTGGCGGCCCAGCCTCACCGACCTGCGACTGGGCTGGGAGGCGTACGGCGACGGCAGCGACACCCTGTGGTTCGACGATCTGGTGGTGGCCCGTACCCGTACCGGCTGCTGATCCCCTTATTCACAAGGACGGCGGCGCCCCGGCCAATCCGCGGAGCGCCGCCGTCCACTGTGTACCGATTACGACTTGGTCTCGGGGTAGCGGGGCAATGGTCCACTCTGTTATTCAGGCTTGTCACTGCGCGACTATGCAGGCTTGTCACTGCGCGACCGGCCGGTCGCGTCCATCGGGGGAGGACCTTCCATGTCACTCACGCGTGCCCTGCGCCGTTCGGCGCTGGCGCTGGTCGGGCTGTGCTGCCTGCTCGCGGTCGCCGGCTGCGGGCTGGCCGGCAAGGCCTCCGGCTCGGGCGGCTCGGGTGGTGACAAGGTGGCCAAGCCGCCGGCCGGTGGCTGGCCGCAGGCGCAGAACAACACGCTCGGCGACGACATGTGCGGGCTGCTCACCGACGCCGACTTCGCGACCGTTCAGCTCGACGCACCGCTGGACGGCAAGGGCACCTCCGACGCCGCCAACTCGGTGTTCTGCGAGTACATGCTGGGCGACGCGTTCGACCTGTACCTGCAGCCCACCGCCGACGCGGGCAAGCTGCTCTTCGACACCCTGCAGGCGGACAACACCAGCCGGCTGAAGGAGGACAACCGGACCGCCGAGTTGGCCACCGACGTGGTACCGGGCGTTGACCAGAGCTACGCCGACCTGGACCCGCTGGGTACCGAGGAGTACCCGCAGTACCAGGTGCTGGCCCGCCGGGGCGCGCTGCTGGTCCGGGTGAGTACCCAGTCGGGCAAGAACACCGACCCGGAGAAGGCGGTGGCGGCCCTGGTGAAGCTGGTCCTGGACCGGGTACCCGACCTCGGCAAGGAGGACAACGGCTCAACGCATGTCGTCACCTACCTGGTCACCGGCACCGGTACCGCCGACGTCTCGTACGCCGACTTCGCCAGTACCAGCGTCAAGGACATGTCGGCGGTCAAACTCCCGTTGAAGGTGGAGATGCCGATCGCGCTCTACTCCGCCGACGAGACGATCAACCTCTCGATCAGCGCCACCAACAAGTCGTTCACGGAGCCGATCGGCTGCGAGGTTCTGGTCGACGGCAAGTCGGTGAAGAAGAGCGATCCCGGTGCGGGGCTGGCGTTCTGCCTCACCGAGTACAAGCTGAGCTGACCGGGTGGCGATGCGACGGCTGGGGTACCGGGTGGCGGCGCTCGCCTGTGCGGTGGCGCTGCTCGGTACCGTGGCCGGCTGCGGCCCGGACAAGCCCGTGGCCGACCCGTCACCCGGCATCACCGCCCCGGCCGGCGGCTGGCCACAGCCCTCCGGCGGCGCGCTCGACGAGGCGATGTGCGGTCTGCTGACGCCGGCCGACCTGACCGCGCAGGGACTACCTGTCGCGCAAAGCGTGCCGACGCTGGACCTCAACGCGCTGATCTGCCAGGCCGGCATCGCCGTGCAGTACTGGCTGGTCCTGCAGCCCAACGCGGACTCGGCCGGCCTGGAGTACGCCGCGCAGCAGCAGTCCGAGGCGCGTACGCCGGACAACAGCACGGTGGCGCCGCAGAGCAGCAGCGGGGTGGTACCCGGTGCCGACCGCAGCGCGTTGACAACCAGTACCGTCGCCGGTGACAACCCGCTGCGCAGGAGCGTGGTTGTGGTGCAACGCAAGGCTTTGCTGGTGTACGTCAAGCTGACCGACGCGGTCGACCGGAGTACCGCCGCCATCCACCTGGCCGAGTCGATCCTGGCGCGCGCCCCGACCGTCGGGCTGGCCGACACCGGCCCGACCCACAGGGTGCGCTACCAGGTCACCGGCTCCGGCACGGTCGACAAGCTGGACTACCGGGATCCGCTCAATGGTCAGGTGGTGAACCTGTCGAAGGTGGCGCTGCCCTGGTCGATCGAGCTGCCCTACGTGGTGGTGACCCGGGGCTCCGCTCCGCTGTTTCTGGTGGACGCCTGGCCGGCCGGGCACGACCGGCAGCTGACCTGCGTGGTGAGTGTCGACGGCCGGAAGGTGCTGGACGATCTGAACTACGGCTCGGTGCACTGCGACACAGCCTGAGCACCCTCTGGCGGCTGGCGCCACGGGCGCAGGCGGGGCCACCAGCCGGGTACCGCCGCGCGGTAGCGCTGGTACGCGGCACCGAAGCGGCGCAACAAACGTGGCTCCTCGTACCCCCGGACGAAGCCGACCATCGCGGCGCCCGCGCACAGCCAGTAGACCAGTAGTACCCAGCGGCCGAGCAGTAGCGTCTGGCCGGCGACGGCGAGCAGGACAGCCACGTACATGGGGTTGCGTACGAAGCGGTAGAGCCCGCCGACCACCAGCCGATCGGTCTCGGCCACCGGCGCCGGCGTACCCGCCCCCTCGACCACGAAGCGCACGAACGCCGGCACGATGACCAACGCCCCCAACACAATCAGCAGCACGCCGAGCCCGCGCACCGGCCACGGCAGCGCCGTACCGGTATGCCAGCCGGTGAGCAGCCACGGCACCAGTACCACCACGGTTCCCGGCGCGACCACGAAGAACAGTGCGCTGCCGGCGGTAGCGACTCCCCGTTTCACTCCGCAGCCACCATCGAAGCCTCGGCGAGGTCGCGGAGGTTGAGCAGCTGCCTACGCATCATCACCAAGTCGCCGAGGGCGAGCAGCTCGGTACGCAGCCGGCCGGCCAGGCTCCGTCCGGTCACGTCCAGGCAGGCGACCAGCCGGCTGCCGGTCTCCGCCGGCGTCACCCGGTAGCTGAGCGCGATCCGGCCGAACAGCGCGCTGGCCCCGGGCATGCTCACCCCGACGATCTGCCGGTCGGCCTGGAACTCCACGATCCGGGCGATCATCAGGCGCTGCCCGACGGACAGTTTTTCGGCGCCCGGCGTCAGCTGTCGCGGGCTGCGCCGGCCGGCATTGTCCAGCCAGTCGTAGCTGTACGGCGCCACGGTCAGTTGGCACAGCCAGCGGTAGACGACTGCGGGCGGCGCCGCGATGTCGACGGCCCGGACCAGGGTGCGGTACGGCGGCCGGGCGTAGCGGTGGGCCGGGTGCTCGGTGTCGCGCTCGGCGGCTGTGGTGTTCCAGTGGTACGCGAAGTCCAGCAGTCCCACGGCTCCCCCGATCCATACGCTCCCGTATGGTTCGACCATACGCTAACGTATGGAGCATGTCGAGACTGAGCCGGGACGACTGGGCCACCGCAGCGCTGGACGCGATCAGTACCGGTGGGCTGGCCGCGGTCGCCGTCGAGCCACTCGCCGCCCGGCTGGGTACCACCAAGGGCAGCTTCTACTGGCACTTCCGCAGCCGGGACGAGCTGCTCGCCGCCGCCCTGGAGCGGTGGCGGCAGGCCAGTACCACCGCCGTCATCGAGCGGATCGAAGCCGTACCGGCACCCCCTGCGCAGCGGCTGCGCCAGTTGTTCAGCCAGGTCTTCGCCCCGCAGGCGGGTACCCGCGCCGATCTGGCGCTGCTCGCCGACGCCGCACACCCGCTGGTCGCGCCGGTACTCGCCGAGGTCACCGAAGCGCGCCTCGGGTACGTCACCCGGCTCTTCCGCGAACTCGGCTTCCCGCCGGCCCGGGCCAGGCGCCGGGCACTGCTCGCCTACAGCGCCTACCTGGGCCAGTTGCAGCTGCGGCACAGCGCCCCGGAACTGCTGCCGAAACCGGGGCAGGCCGCCACCGCCTTCGCCGACGAGGTACTCGGCTCGCTCCTGGCGACCGGAGACCCGGTTACCAGGTAAACGGCAAACCGTTGGTACGGTTGAATTCCCGGGTCCACGAGTCGGGCACGCTGTCGGCGTACGGGCCGCCCGGATTGTCGACCACCCACACGTGCATCATCTGCGCCACGGTGACCGTGATGGAGAACGGCGGGCAGGTCCCGTAGACGTCCACGATCGAGTACCCGGGCGGGATCGCGCTCAGGCACACGTTGTGCGAGTGCCAGCGGGTCAGCGGACCGCCCGGAGTCGGCGCGTCCCGGCCGGCGACCGGCACCGTGTACACGGCGCTCAGCAGCGTGGCCTTCCCGTCCGCGATGGCGTACATCAGCATCTCGGGGCGGCTCGGGTCGAGTACCTTCCCGTCCTTGCCGTACGCCTTGTTCTCCAGGTGTACGTCCAGCCCGGTGCGCTTGAGCGTCGGCGCGTACCCGGCCGCGAGCGCCGCCCGGATGTCGGTGTAGCGCAGCAGCTCCGCCTTCGTCCGGTCAGCCAGCTGCGCCGCGGCCACCACCTGCGTGCCGGTCGGATGCTCGTCACCGACTGGGGTCATCACGATGCCGGCCTGCGCGCGAGCGGCGTGCCCGTGGTGGTGCCCGCCCTCGGCGACCTGCGCGGTGTCCCCGTGCGCCACGAACGCCTCCAGCCACAGCACCGTACCGAACACCACCACCACCAGGACGAAGCCGATGCTCCCGGTGATCCGCCGCCCCAACTTCCGCCGCTGCCCTGCGGCTCCCGGAAAGGGCGTGCCTTCCGCGAACGGGGCACGGCGCGGGAGCGGCGCGGCCGGGGAACTCGGCGCGGCTGAGGGGATCAGGCAGAGGGCGAGGGCGAGTAGCTCGATCATCGCGGTGGCGATGCCGACCTGATCCGGCTCTTCGCCGCCGCGCGCGAGGACGATCAGGTACGCGATCAGGGTCGCCACGATCAGCAGCGCGCTCAGCGTCTTCCAACTGCGGCCACGCGCTGCGCGCAGCGCCAGCCAGGCGTACGCCACGCCGCTGCCCAGGAAGCCGGCGAGCAGCAGCGGCTCGTCGTGATGCCCCAACGGCAGCGCCAGGTGGATCGCGGCGGAGAGGCCGAGGAGCCAGCCGGCGAGGCGGGGTACCAGCGCCACCGGCTCGACCGGGCGGGCGGGTACCGCCACCGGCTGCCCCAGCTGCACGGCGAGACTGTGCCGCTGGGCGCGTACCCGCTGCGCGAGGCGTACCACCCCGGGCAGCGCCACCGCGGCGACGAGTGCCGGCCAGTGGTCCGGGGCGATCCCGACGGCGAAGGTGTCCAGCACGCTCATCGGGCACCGTCCCGGGGCAGCATCCTGGTGACAGCGGCACGCGCCGGCGGAGTGGGGGCCAGCGGAGCGGCGGCCAGTGGAGTGGGAGCCGGTGGAGTGGGCGGCGGCGCACCGGGCGACACCGGGGACACGGTCCACACCGACGACGCCTCCGGCGGTAGCAAGGCGGTCTGCGGCCCGGGGACCGGCGCGTGCGGGTCCACCAGCGTTCGAGCGACCGGCCGCCGGCTGCGATCCGCAGAGCCGGCCGGAAACACCACCGGCACCCGGTAGCCGGCCGGCGGAGCCGGGGCCACCAGAGCGGGGGCGAACACGGCGGGGGCGACCAGGGCGGGTTGGTAGCGGACGGGCTGCAGCGGCTGCTGAACAGGAGAGGCCCGGCGCCAGGTGGCGAGCAGCTGCCCCGCCAGCCAGGTGATCGCGAGCGGGAGCGCCAGGTTTGTCAGCAGCCCCACCAGGTTCACCGTGTCGCTGACCCAGGGCAGTACGCCCAGCAGGTTGCTCAGCACGTACCCGAAGACGCTGACCTGCGCCGAGACGATCAGCAGTACCAGCGGCCAGCGCCGCCGCGTGCGGCCATCCGAACCGACGGCACCGGCACAGCCGGCAGCGACCACGAGCAGCGTGCCGCGCAGGAGCGGGACCAGCAGGTACCCCGGGTTGCCGACGAAGACCGATTCGCCGACGCCGGCCAACAGGCTGGTCGACACCTGGCACAGCACCAGGACGTAGAGCAGGTGTGCGTACCCCTTCACAAGCGTCAGCCTGGCGCCCCGGCATGAGGTACCGGTGAACGGGTTTTAAGAAAGCGATGAGAGCCCGACGGTGAAGGTGGCGCCGCCGCGCTCGTTGTTCGCGGCCGTGATCGTGCCCCGGTGGGCCGCCGCGATCCACGCGGCGATCGACAGGCCCAGCCCCGCGCCGCCGTGCCGGCGGGCCGGATCGGCCTGGTGGAAGCGGTCGAAGATGCGCCGCTCCTGGCCCGGCGGGATGCCCTCGCCCGCGTCGGCGACCTGCAGGATCGCCCGGCCCGGCGCGGGCGCGGCGACAACGACCCAGATCTTGTCCGCCGGGTTTGGTGTGCCGTACCGCGTTGTCCAGCAGGATCCACAGCAGCTGGCTGAGCGCGTCGGCGTCGGCCCGCAGCGGGGTCGGCGGCCCGGAGCAGTGGATGTCGCGGTCCGGATGCTGCGCGGCGGCGCGCCGGCAGACGTCGTGGGCCAACTGCCCCACATCGACTGGTACCGGTGCCAGCAGCGCTCCACCGTCCGCCCGGGCCAGCGTGAGCAGGTCGTCGACCAGCCGGCTCATGCGTGCCGACTCGGCCTCGATGTCGCCCAGCGCCTCGGCCCGGTCAGCCTCGGTGGCCTGCGGATTCGCGCGCAGGAAGCCGGCGTTGGCGCGGATCGTGGTCAACGGGGTACGCAGTTCGTGTGAAGCGTCGGCGGTGAAGCGCTGCTGGGCGGCGAGCATCAGGGCGGTACGCCGGTGCGCCTGCTCCAGCCGGTCGAGCATCGCGTTGAAGCTGCCCGTCACCCGGCCCAGATCGTCGTTGCGCTGGGGTGGCGGCAGCCGGCGGGTACGGTCCGGCGAGCGCCCCACCTCGTCGGCTGTCTGGGTCAGCTCGCGCAGCGGGCGCAGTGCCCGCCGGGTCACCAGCCAGATGGCGAACCCGGCCGCGATCAGCGTGACGATCGACGAGACGATCAGCAGCGCGACGATGCCGCGCAGGTCACTGGCGCGCCGCCGGACCGGCTGCGCGGCGACCACGAACCCGTCCCGGTCGGCGCGGTGGAACGGCTGTACCCGAACGCGTACCGGCACGCCGTCGATCTGTACGGTGGCCGACGCCCCGCCGGCTGCCCGGGCCTGGTCGAGCAGTGCGCTGGGCAGGCTGGGCTGCGACCCGCCGGTGGAGCTGAGCACCGAACCGTCAGCGGCCAGCACGATCAGGAAGATGTCGTCGTCCACCGCCGGGTCGACGCCGACCGGGGTGTGGCTCGGCGTGAAGTCGGTGGCGGGTGCGGCGAGGACGGCGGTGCTGGCGCGGTCGGCCCGCGCGGTCAGGTCCTTGTCCTGGCTCTTGGGGAGTCCACCGGCGAGTAGCACGAACACGCCGCCGCTGAAGCAGCCCACCACGGCGAGTACGACCAGCAGGCCGAAGAGGGTGATCCGGGCACGGATGGACACGGCTACACCCGCAGCGCGTAGCCGACACCGCGTACGGTGTGCAGCAGCCGTGGTTCGCCGCCCGACTCCAGCTTGCCGCGCAGGTACCCGACGTAGACGTCGACCACGTTGCTGGTGGCCGGGTTGCCGCCGCCCCACACGGCGTCCAGTAACTGCTGCCGGCTGAGTACCTGCCGGGGGTGGCGCAGCAGGTACGCCAGCAGGTCGAACTCCTGTGCCGTCAGCTCCAGTATCCGCCCGCCCCGGACCACCTCCCGGGTCACCGGATCGAGCCGCAGGTCGGCGAGGGTGAGCGCGTCCCCGACCGGGGCCGGCCGGCGGCGCAGCAGCGCCCGTACCCGGGCCAGCAGCTCGTCGTGCTCGAACGGCTTCACCAGATAGTCGT
Organism: uncultured Actinomycetota bacterium; assembly: GCA_963850915.1. Lineage (GTDB taxonomy): Bacteria > Actinomycetota > Actinomycetes > Mycobacteriales > Micromonosporaceae > CAVTWH01. Next base: position 819,985 of record CAWKND010000005.1, on the reverse strand, counting down.
CGGCACCGGCGTCCAGCCCGCGTACCCGGTCGGCCAGCCCGTCGCGCGCGGTCAGCATCAGCACCATGAGATCCCGGGTGGGTCCGGCGCGCAGTGCCCGGCAGACGCCCAGCCCGTCGATGCCGGGCAGCATCACGTCGAGTACCACCAGCGCCGGTGGCTGCCCGTACGCGGCGGCGAGCGCGGCCGGCCCGTCGTGCGCCACGGCCACCGCGTACCCCGCGTACTCCAGGCTGCGGCGCAGTGAGGCGGCGACGCGCTCGTCGTCGTCGACCACCAGGATCTGTTCGCCGCCCGGCATGCCCGGCAGCGTAGCCGCCCACGTCACTGCGGAGCGAGTGCCGCCCGCCTTGCCAGGCCCCCGCTCAGCCGGTCAGCTCGAACTCGGCCAGTAGCGGGTAGTGGTCCGAGGCGCTGCCGGCGTCGACCACCCCGCAGGCGGTCGCGTACGCGGCGAGGTCGGGGCTGGCGAACGCGTAGTCCAGCCGCATCCGCGCGAACTCCTCGCCCCACGGGCCGGGCGTGGGTACCGTGTGCCGCTGCCCGTGCGCTCCGGTCGCCTCGAAGAGGTCCACCAGGCCCGCTCGGTGCAGTACGCCGACCGCCCGGGTGTCCACGCGACCCGACCGGGTCAGGTGCCGGCGCCGGTACCGCGGCGACAGCGCGGCCAGCTCGCCGGCGTGGTCGCTGCCCGGGTCCAGGGTGTTGAGGTCACCCAGGAGCAGCACCATGCGCGCTTGCCGCGCCCGGGTGGCCAGCCAGCCGGCCTCGATCCGGCGCCGCCAGCCGGAGTGCGGATACAGGTGCGTACCGATGATGGTCAGCGGGCCGGCATCCGTCTCCAGGGTTACCCCGGCCGCCCCGTGGTGCAGCGGCCGGCGCAGCCGGAAGGTGTTGCGTACCACCAGATCGCTCCGGAACAGCAGGGCTACCGGCTGGCCGAACCGGCTGCCGGCGAGGACCGCCCGCATGCCCAGCTCGGCCGCGAAGGCGCCGGCCCGCACGGCGTCGAAGCCACGCAACTCCTGCAGGGCCAGCACATCCGCCCGCTGCCCGGCGAGTACCTCGCGGATGCGGGGCAGCCGGTCGCGCTCACCCCCGTTGCGAACGTTCCAGGTCAGTACCCGCAGCACGCTCCCGCTCCTCCCCCTCCGTCTCCGCCTCCGCCTCCGCCGAGGCCAAGTTGGGGCGGGTGATGCCGGCGTTCGGGCGGATCACCAGGTACACCAGGGAAAGCAGCAGGGAAGCCAGGATCATCGCGCCGACGACGTCGGTCGGGTGGTGCATTCCCCGGTACATCCGGGACAGCGCCACGATCGCCGGCATCAGGAACGCCAGTACCGCGAAGATCCACCGCCACCATGTCCGGGTACGCGGCCACACCACCAGCAGCACCGCCCACCACAGGCAGATGGTGGCGGCGATGTGGCCGGACGGGAAGCTGGAGGTCGGCAACTGCCCGTCCAGGTGCGGTACCTCCGGCCGGGGCCGGTCCACCGCTGCCGCGCTGGCCAGGAAGAGGCTCAACTCGCCGAACATGGTCAGCACCACGAAGACCACCGGCCGCCAGCGCCGGGTCCAGGCCAGCGCCAGTGGGCAGAACACCAGTGACACGAACAGGATCGCGTGCGTGTCGCCGGCCTTGCTGGCCCACCAGCTCAGCCCGTTGAGCCGGTCGGTGCGGTGGTCGGCGAGCCACCGCGGGACGCTCGCATCCAGGTGCTCGACGAAGGTGCCGTGGTCGTACCGGGAGACCAGCAGCCCGAAGCCGTACAGCACGCCGAGGATGAGTACCCAGCCGGTCGCCAGCTCGAACGCCTTCGTCCAGGGATGCACGACGTGTTGGTGCGCGGGCGCGGCGGTCAACTCGGGCGCCTGCTCGGGCTCCAGCCCCTCGGCCAGTGGCGCGGCCGGGCGCCCCACTTCGGTACGCCACAGCCGGAACGCGTACCCGGTCACGCCCAGCCACGCGGCCGCCAGCAGCCAGCCGGCGAGTACGTCGGAGACGTAGTGCACGCCCAGCCCCACCCGGCTGAAGCCGATCGCGAACACCAGCAGCGCCACCAGCACGACCACCAGCCGGCGCAGCCAGGTACGCCGCAGGGCCGGCAGGAAGACCAGCAGCAGCGCGCCGTACGCCACCGCCGAGCCGAGCGCGTGCCCGCTCGGGAAGCTGTGCCCGGGAGCGTGCGCGACCGGATCGGCGACCACCGGGCGCAGCCGGCCCACGATCACCTTCAGCGAAGGGTCGAGGAGGATCGCGCCGACGCCGGTGACAATCAGGTAGGTCGCCAGCCGGTACCGCCGGCGCAGCAGCAGTGCCACGGTCGCGATCACGACGAGCGGGATGAGCACCGGCCGGCCGCCGAAGGTGGAGATCTCGGTGAGCGTGCTGACCATCCAGTGGTGCCGCGAGACGATCGCGTTGAGCCCGTCGGCGACGTCGTGGTCAAGGGTCGACAACGGGCGCCAACGCAGGCGTACCAGGGTAAGTAGCAGTCCGAAGCCGACGCCCGCCGCGAGCACCGCGACCAGCCCGGCGAGGCTGCGCCCGGCGAAGTGCCGGACCGCCGGCCCGGCCACCGGATCGGCCGGCGCCAGGCTCGGCCGGCCCGTACCGTCCCCGACCGCGCGGCGGTGCGGATCGGTCGCGTTGTCCTGGCCCGTGCTGTCGACGGTGGCGCCACCTTCGGCAGGGGCGCCACCGTCGGCCAGGCCCGCGCCATCAATGTTCGAGTCGGTCTCGGCCACGCCAGTCATGCGGTCACCTCCGGTGTCAGCGGTCCCGATTCGGCCGCGCCATTCGGCGCGTCTCGCAGCGGCAGGCAGATCAGCAACGCCGCCGGTTCGATCCAGACGCTTAGGTCACGGGTCGAGCCGAGTACGTCTCCGTCGAGTTCCCACGGCTCGTCGCGGTCGGTGTGCAGGTCCACCCGGGCCGCCCGGAAGGTCTCCAGCAAGCGCGGCGACGGCCGCCGGGCCAGCACGCCCCAGCCGAGCGCCAGCCAGTGCCGGATGGTGCGCGGCGAGATCACCGCGACGTCGAACAGGCCGTCGTCCGGCTCCGCGTCGGGCAGCAGGTTGATCCCGCCGGTCAGCTTGCCGACGTTGGCGATGAGCACGGTACGGGCCCGGCGGCGCAGTACCGGCCCGCTGTCCAGCCGCAGCCGTACCCGCATCGGCCGCTCCCGCAGGTGTTTGAGCGCCGCGAGCAGGTACGCCGGCCAGCCGATCTTCGCCTTGGTCGACTCGTCGGTACTGGCCAGCATCTGGGCGTCGAAGCCGATGCCGGCCATCACCGCGAACCGGGTGTCGCCACAGCTGCCCACGTCGATGCGGCGGCGCTCGCCGTAGACCGCCAACTCGATGGCCCGGGCCGCGTCGTGCGGCAGCCCGAGGTTGCCGGCCAGCAGGTTGCCGGTACCGGACGGGATGATCGCCAGTGCCGTCTTCGACCCGGCCAGGCCGGTGATGCAGGCCATCACGGTACCGTCGCCGCCGCACGCGAACACGGTGTCCACCCCGGCGGCCACCGCCTCCTTCGTCTGCCCGATCCCCGGGTCCTCCGGCGTCGTCTCCAGCCACAGCGGCTCGGGGTAGCCCACGGCGGCCAGCGCCGCGACGATCTCCTGGCGCCGTGCTGCCAGGTCGGTCACCTTGGCCGGGTTGATGACGACGGCTGCGCGCCGGGCGGTCGGGGTCACGTCACACCTTCCGGTACTTGGCCTGCACGAAGCAGTACACGCCGAACGCGGCGAAGCCGAGCGCGATCAGCCCGAGCAGTACCGGGCCGTACGGCTTGCCGGCGACACTGTGCAGTGCGGAGTCCAGCCCACGCGCCTTGTCCGGGTCGTACTTCACGGCGGCCACGAAGAGCAGTATCCCGACGATCGCGTACGCCACGCCCTTGGTCACGTACCCGACCAGCCCGAGTACCTTCGCCGCCCGCTTCATGCCGGCACTCATCTGGCCGCTGTTCAGCTTCTCCTCGAACTTGCGCAGCGCGCCGTAGACGGCCAGCCCGATGCCGAGCCCGAGTACCACCAGCGCCGCCACGATCACCAGGAACCGGCCGCCCGAGTGCCCGAGTACGCCGGCCGTGGCGTTCTGCTGCTTACCGGCGCTGGAGCTGGCGTGCCCGAAGGCGACCTTGCCGGCGCTGACCGCGAGGAAGCCGTACACCACCGCACGGGCCGCCGAGCCCAGCCGCTGGAGGACCTTCTTGCTGCCCTGCTCGTCGGCGTACCCGACCAGGGCCAGCAGCAGTTGCCACACGACCATCGCGGTCAGTCCGAGCACCACCACGACCAGCAGGATCTTGCCACCGGGCTGCTTGGCCAGCAGTTGGAACGCGCCGGACTGGTCACCCTCCTCGGTGCTGTGCCCGACCGCGATCTGCAGTGCCAGCCACGCCACCAGCAGGTGCACCACGCCGTAACAGGCCAGCCCCGCCCGGGTGAGTACCGCCAGCGTCCGGCTGTTGCGGGCCTTTCCAGCCGCGCCCTTGGCGCGGGCGGCGGAGGGGCCGCCGTCGGGCGACCGTCCGGAGTTGGATGAGGCAGGGCGGGATGAGGACAGAGCGGACATGCGCCCGTTGTTCCCCACCGGCGACGAGGGCAAACACGACCGCCCGTAGGGATCCGAACGACAAGGGCAGGTCAGGCGGTGAAGTGCCACTGCTGGTCGGTACCGACCGCGGTCAGCGGGGTGGCACACGACTGCACCACCACCTGCGCGCCGCTGGTCTGGCTGGCGCCCGGGTTGGTCAGGCACAGGCCGCTGGCCGGGTTGACGATGGCGGCGCTGGGCAGCAGCCGCCACTGCTGGACGGCCGCGCCAGGGTCGCAGCTGAACAGCTCCACCCGGGAGCCGGCCGCTCCGGAGTCGGTGATCCGCAGGCAGCGCCCGACCACCTGGAACGTCCCGTCTGTGGCGATCGTCCAGATCTGCGCGGACGTGGTGTTGCAGCCCCACATCTGGATCTTGTTGTGCTCGGCGCTGATCGCGCCGTTGTCGTCCAGGCACAGGCCGCCCGGTCCGACGAACCGGCCATTCGCCGCCCTGGTCGGCGCGGGCGGCAGCGTCGGCGTCGGGCTCGCGGACGGGGTGGACAGCGCGGGTACCGCCACCGACGGCTTCGCACTCACCGACCGGCTCGGTACCGGGCTGGCGGTGGCCGGCCGGCTCGGTGTCCCAGCCGTCGCCGGCCCGGGGACGGGTGCGGCGCTGGTGATCGTCGGCAGTACGGGCGGCGCGGCCCCGTTGCCCGCGCTGTGCCCGCCCAGGTTCGGCCCGGCCAGCAGCAGCGCCACGACCAGCCCCAGCACCACGACGCCGAGCAGGTACGGGGCGAACCGGCGCAGCGGCAACCGGCGCCACCGCTGTGGCCCGTCCCGATGCGTCATGTCCCCTCCCCTGGACCCGCCCGCGCACCCGGCTGAGCAACCGGCTGGGGGCAGGCCCTCCACGCTAGCCGGCCGGCAACAGCGGCAGCAGAGCCCGATCGGCGGGCAACGACCACCCGTTCCGATCAAGGGATGGGCTGGCTGGTCACGCTGCGTTCAGCCGGGCGTCGTCTTCGGATGGTGCACTGCCCGGCACCGGGACCGGGCCGGCGCGTACCCGGGTGGAGAGACGGGTGGGTACGAGTGCGGATCGTGGTGGTCGGCGGCGGCATCGTGGGGACCATGCACGCGTGGTACGCCGTGCGCCAGGGGTACCGGGTGACGCAGCTGGAGCGGGAGCCCGCGGCGCGGGGCGCGTCGGTACGCAACTTCGGCATGGTGTGGGTGTCCGGCCGGGCACCCGGCCCGGAACTGGCGCTGGCGCTGCGCGCCCGGGAGCTGTGGGAGGCGGTCGCCGAGTCGGCGCCCGGGATCGGTTTCCGGCCCAGCGGCTCGCTGACCCTGGCCGGCTCGGCGGCGGAGGCGGCGGTACTGGCGGAGGTGGCCGGCGCACCCGAGGCGCACCGGCGCGGCGTGAAGGTACTCGAGCCGGAGCTGGCCCGGGCGATGAACCCGGCGCTGCGGGGCGAGTTCGTCGCGGCGCTCTACTGCGAACGGGACGCCCTCGTGGAGCCGCGCCAGGCAACGTTCGCGCTGCGCGAGGTGCTCGTCCCAGTCGCCGCTCTACACCTGGCTGCCCGGCCGGGAAGTGGTCGGGTACGCCGCCAACGAGGTCACCGACGACCACGGCGAGACCCACCACGGCGACCTGGTGGTACTGGCCACCGGGGCATGGCACCGGGGACTGCTCGCCGGGCACACCCGGACAGCGCCGGTACGCCGGGTGCGGCTGCAGATGATGCAGACCGAGCCCACCAGCGAGGAGGTCGCCACCGCGGTGGCCGACGGCGACTCGCTGCGCTACTACCCGGCGTACGCCACGCCGGCCCGGGACGCCCTGCCGCCCCAGCACGAGCTGGCCCGGGAGCAGGGCATGCAGCTGCTCATCGCGCAGCGGCTGGACGGCTCGCTGACCATCGGGGACACCCACGAGTACACCGAGCCGTTCGGCTTCGACCTGGTCGAGCGCCCGTACGAGCACCTGGTCGAGGTGGCGCAGCGGCTGCTCGGCTGGCGGCTGCCACCGGTCGCCCGGCGCTGGTCGGGCGTCTACAGCCAGCTCACCCCCGACGCCCCCGGCCTGTACCACCGGGCCACCCTCGCGCCCGGCGTCGTACTGGTCACCGGGCCGGGCGGGCGCGGGATGACCTGCGCGCCGGCCATCGCCGAGGAGACCCTGACCGCCGCCGCGAGCCTGGCGGGTGTGGCATGACCACGCAGCCGGGGAGGTGGCAGCTGGCCTGCCTGGACATGGCGGGTACGACGGTCAGCGACGGCGGGCTGGTGGAGCGGGCGTTCACCGTGGCGATCGGCGCGGCCGGCATCACCCCGGACTCCCCCGGGTACGAGCGCGCCCTGCGCATCGTCCGGGAGACCATGGGGCAGAGCAAGATCGACGTGTTCCGGCTGCTGCTCGGCGACGCGGACAAGGCGCGGGACACCAACCACCGCTTCGAGGACGCCTACGCCGACCTGGTCGCCGACGGGCTGGTCAGCCCGCTGCCCGGGGCGCTGTCCACCATCCGGGCGCTGCGCGCGGCCGGCATCCGGGTGGCGCTGACAACCGGCTTCGCCCGCGCCACCCAGGACGCTCTCATCAGCGCACTGGGCTGGGCGTCCGAAGTGGACATCGCGCTCTGCCCGGCGGACGCCGGTCGCGGGCGACCCTTCCCCGACCTGGTACTCACGGCGGTGCTGCGGCTGGGCGTCACCGACGTACGCGCCGTGGTGGTCGCCGGGGACACGCCGTCGGACATGGTGACGGGGGTACGCGCCGGGGCGGGTCTGGTGGTCGGCGTGCGTACCGGCGCCGGTACCCCGGATGAGTTGACCGCGGCCGGCGCGCACCGGGTGGTGACCGATATCGGCGCACTCCCCGACCTGCTGGGCATTCCGGCCACGACCGTGACCGGCCCGGTTGGCTGAGTGTCCGCTCAGCCGTCGTCCGCGCGCATCGCACGTTCACCCGCCGGACACCCGGCCTGCCCATGCTCAGCCTGACTCACGGATCAGGCACGCACGCTCCACAAAAGCACGCTCCACAAACAGCACGTCACAAACAGCACGAGTCACAAAGAGCACGAGTCACAAGGAGTACGAGTGCACACCAGATATCGCCACCTCGCCGCGGTCGCCCTGATCGCGGCGACCGCGGTCGCCGCGGCCGGCTGCGGCTCATCCGCCAAGGCTGCCAAGGCGAACACCAGTGACGCGGCCAGCGCCACCTCCGCCGCCGACCTCGGGGGCATGGACGCCCTCATCGCGGCGGCCAAGAAGGAGGGCAAGCTCAACGCCATCACGCTGCCCCGGGACTGGGCCAACTACGGCGAGCTGATGGACAGCTTCACCGCCAAGTACGGCATCAAGATCCAGGACGACAACCCGGACGGCTCCAGCCAGGACGAGATCAACGCGGTGACCAGCCTCAAGGGCCAGGACCGGGCGCCGGATGTACTCGACCTCGGTGGCGCCTTCGCCCAGTCGGGTGCCTCGCAGGGGCTGTTCGCGCCGTACAAGGTGGCCACCTTCGCCGACATCCCGGCCGGGCAGGCCGACGCGAATGCCGCCTGGTACTACGACTACGGCGGCTACGTCTCGATCGGCTGCGACGCCAAGAAGGTCAGCCCGTGCCCGAAGAACTTCAGTGATCTGAAGAACCCGGCGTACAAGGGCAAGATCGCCCTCAACGGTGACCCGACCAAGGCCGGCGCCGCCTTCGCGGCCGTCTACGCCGCGGCCCTCGCCAACGGTGGCAGCTTCGACAACATCCAGCCGGGCGTCGACTTCTTCGCCGCGCTGAAGAAGGCCGGCAACTTCAACCCGGTACAGGCCACCCCGGCCACCATCGAGAACGGCGAGACGCCGATCACGGTCGACTGGGACTACCTCAACGCCGGCTACGTGGACGCGTTGAAGGCCAAGGGAATCGACTGGCAGGTGTCGGTACCCACCGACGGTGTCTACGCCAACTACTACTGCCAGGCGATCAACAAGTACGCGCCGCACCCGGCAGCCGCCCGGCTCTGGGAGGAGTACCTCTACTCCGACGAGGGGCAGAACCTGTTCCTCAAGGGCAAGGCACGCCCGGTGCGGCTCACCGCGATGACCACCGGCAAGACGGTCAACGCCGACTACGCCTCGGCCCTGCCGCCGGTCACCGGGGAGACCAAGTTCCCGACGAACGACCAGATCGACGCGGCCAAGAAGGTGCTGACCGACAAGTGGTCAGCGGCACTGACCGGCTGACATGACCACGCAATCCGCAGTCAACCCGGGTGGGGCCGGCGTACCCGACCCCACCCGGGAGCACGACGCCGCGCCGGCCCCGGACCGGGCCGGCGCGGCTGTTGTCCCGAAAGCCGGCCGACCGCGAAACGTCACGCCGGCCGGCTCGGCAGTTGGTTGGCGCTCGCGCCGTTCCTGTTCGTCGTCGCGGTGGGGTTGGTGGCGCCGACGATCGCGCTGGCACTGGGCGCCTTCCGGCGTACCGACCCGGCCACCGGGGTAACCGTCACGACGACAGCCAACCTGGATGCCGCGCTGGCCGGCGGGTACCGCACCGCGATGCTCGGCAGCCTGAAACTGGCCGTGGTCACCGCGCTGCTCGGCGCGGTAGTCGGGGTACTCGTCGGGTACGCCATCGTGGCCAGCGAATCCGGCCTGCTGCGCCGGCTGACGCTGACCGCGTCGGGGGTACTGGCCAACTTCGGCGGGGTACCACTCGCCTTCGCCTTCATCGCCACCATCGGCAACGCGGGACTGGTCACCGTCTGGCTGCAGCGCGCCTTCGGCGACGGGGCCACCGTCCACCTCTACAGCTTCGCCGGCCTCTGCATCGTGTACCTCTACTTCCTGGTACCCCTGGTGGTGATCGTGGTGACCCCGGCACTGGACGGCATCCGTCCACAGTGGAGCGAGGCGGCGGCCAACCTGGGCGCCACCCGGTGGCAGTACTGGCGGCTGGTCGGCGGTCCGCTGCTCGCGCCGCCGGTGACCGCCGGTGCGCTGTTGCTGTTCTGCGGCGCGCTCTCCGCATTCGCCACCGCGCAGGCCATGGTCGGCAGTACCGTTCCGCTGGTCACCCTGCAGATCGCCAACGTGCTCTCCGGCAACGTGGCGCCCGGCCAGGAGGGCATCGGCGACGCGCTGGCCCTGGAGATGATCGTCGTGGTCGGCGTGGCCATGTTCGCCCACCACCTGGTGCAGCGCCGTACGGCACGGTGGCTGTCGTGAAGTCCCGTGGGCGCGCGCTGCGTCGGGTCGTGCTGGGGATCGCGGCGCTGTACTTCCTCATCCCGATCGTGGCATCGGTGATCTTCACCGTGCGGGACCGGAACGGCGCCGTGCACTTCGACGCGTACACCTCGATCCCGCAGACCGAGGGCTTCGGTGACGCGCTGCGCCGCTCGCTGGTACTCGCGCTGCTGACCGTTGTCGGTGCGCTCGCCATCACCATCCCGGCGCTGCTCACCGTGCACCTTCGGCTGCCCCGGCTGCGCCCGCTGGTGGAGTTCCTCTCCCTGCTGCCACTGGCCATCCCGCCGATCGCCCTGGTGGCCGGCGTACGCGACGTGCTCGCCCTCGGCCCCGACCAGCTGGCCGGTACGCCGTTCGGGGACGCGCTGGTCTCCTCGCAGGATCCCAACCTGCCGTGGGTACTCGTGGTGGTCTACATCGTGCTCGCACTCCCCTTCGCCTACCGGGCACTGGACGCCGGACTGCGCGCGATCGACGTGCGTACCCTCGTCGACGCCGCGCGTGGCCTGGGCGCCAGCTGGCCGGTGGTGGTCTTCCGGGTACTCCTGCCCAACCTGCGCAGCGGGGTGCTCGGCGGCGCGTTCCTCACCATCGCGCTGGTACTCGGCGAGTTCACCATCTCCTCGGTACTGCTCTTCGAGACGCTGCCCACCTGGCTGGTGAAGATCTCCGGCGAGCACGCCCAGGAGTCGGTCGCGGTCAGCGTCGCCAGCCTGCTCTTCGCCTGGGGGCTGCTGCTCCTGGTATCACTGGCCGATCGCGGCAAGCGCGGCGGCGCCACGCTCGTCGCCGCGCTGGAGCCGGCCGAACCGGCAGTCGTGGCGGACGTCGCATGACCTCGGCTGCTTTCCCTGCTGTACAACAGTTTCCGCTGATTGCCTGCCCGCTGAGGGAGCACGAATGACCGCCACCGTATCCGCGCCGGCCCGGCCGGGCACCGCGGCCCCGACCGGGGTCCGGCTGGAGCGGCTGACCCGCCGGTACGCCGGCGGGGTCACCGCACTGGACCGGCTCGACCTGACCCTCGAGCCCGGCGAACTGGTCGCGCTGCTCGGCCCGTCCGGCTGCGGGAAGACCACGGCGCTGCGTACCCTCGCCGGCTTCGAACTGCCCGACGAGGGCCGGGTACTCGTCGGCGAGCGCGACATCACCGGCCTGTCCCCCAACCGGCGGGACATGGGCATGGTGTTCCAGGCGTTCAGCCTCTTCCCCAACCTGACCGTGCTGGACAACGTCGGCTTCGGGCTGCGCATCCGCGGCCGGTCGGCGGCCGAGCGCCGTGGCCGGGCCGGCGAGTTGCTGGAGCTGGTCGGGCTGGGCGGTACCGCGAGCCGGTACCCGCACCAGCTCTCCGGTGGCCAGCAGCAGCGGGTGGCGCTGGCCCGGGCGCTGGCCATCGAGCCGCGGGTACTCCTGCTCGACGAGCCGCTCTCCGCGCTCGACGCGCAGGTACGCGGCCAGCTGCGCGACGAGATCCGCCGGCTGCAGCAGCGGCTGGGCATCACCACGCTGTTCGTGACGCACGACCAGTCCGAGGCGCTGTCCATCGCCGACCGGGTGGGCGTGATGCGGGCCGGCCGGCTGGAGCAGATCGCCGCCCCGGACGAGCTCTACCACCGGCCGGCGACCGCGTTCGTGGCCGAGTTCGTGGGTACCATGAACCGGCTCGCCGGGCGACTGTCCAGTGTGGAGTCGGTGGAGTTGCTCGGCCTGACCCGGCCACTGGTCGCGCCGGCAGCCGCTGCGGACTCCGGTGCGGGCGCCGGTGCTGAGGTGACCGTGCTGGTACGCCCGGAGTCGGTGACCGTGACCGCGGCTCCGGACGGGCCGGCGCTGGTGACGGTACGCACCTTCCACGGCGCGAGTACCCGCCTGGCGGTACGCCTGCCCGGCGGTGACGAGGTCCTCGCCGACCTGCCCAGTCCACTCGCCGCCGGTCTGCACCCCGGTTCGACCGTCCACATCGGACTCGGCGAAGGCCCGGTACTGCTGGCCTGAGGCGTCGGAAGGGTGGCTCAGCCCTTGGCGAGCAGGATGCTGATCGTCTCGGGGCTGACCGGCTGGCCGTAGTGGTAGCCCTGGGCCAGGTCGCAGTGGAGTTTGCGGAGCGCGTTGGCCTGCGTGTCGGTCTCCACGCCCTCGGCCGTCACCGACAGGTCGAGGGTATGCGACAGCTTGATCAGGGTGTCCACGATCGCCCGGTCCGCCGGGTCGGCCACCCCGGCACGCAGCCCGGCGACGAACGGGCCGGCCAGCTTGACCGCGTGTACCGGGAGGGTACGCAGGTAGGCGAGGTTGGAGTAGCCGGTACCGAAGTCGTCGATGGCGATCCGGCAGCCGAGTGCGGCGAGCGCGTGCAGGGTCGCCAGCGGTACCCCGGCGCTGGCCATCACCGCGCTCTCGGTCAGCTCCAGCTGCACCAGCTCGGGCGGCATGCCGGTACGCGTCAGCAGCGCCGCCAGGTCGGTCACCAGCTGCGGGTTCTTCACCTGGTGCGGGGCCAGGTTGACGCTCATCAGTACCGGCCGGTCGGGGAACTCGGCGCGCCACCGGGCGGCCTGCTCGCACGCCTGGGTGAGTACCCACAGCCCGAGCTGGTCGATCAGCCCGTTCTCCTCGGCCAGCGAGATGAAGTGGTCAGGCCCGAGCGTCCCCCAGCGCGGATGGTTCCACCGCACCAGCGCCTCCACCCCGACCAGCCGGTCGTCGCGCAGCCACACCAGCGGCTGGTAGTCGAGGTAGAGCTCGCCGCGCAGCCAGGCGTCGGGCAGCGAGGCGGTCAGCTCGTACCGGGTGACCTCCCGGGTGTGCCGGTCGGCGTCGAAGAGCGCCACCCGGTTGCGCCCCTGCGACTTGGCCCAGTAGAGCGTGGTGTCGGCGGCCTTCATCAAGTCGGCCGCGGTGCTCTGCCCGACCGGGCCGTCCACCACGCCGATGCTCGCCGACACGGCCACCGACTGGTTGCCCAGCAGCACCGGGATGCGTACCGAGGCGAGTGCCTTCTCCGCGATGACCATCGCGTCAATCGACTCGGCACCCTCGATCAGCAGTACGAACTCGTCGCCGCCGGTACGCGCGACCAGGGTGGCGTTGCCGGCCAGCTCACCCAGGCGGGTACCGATGATCTTCAGTAGCTCGTCGCCGACGTCGTGGCCGAGGGTGTCGTTGACCGCCTTGAACCCGTCCAGGTCGAGGTAGCACAGGCCGAGCCGGTCGGTCGGCCGGGCGGCGACCAGGATGCCCTCGAGCTGCTCGAAGAAGAGGGTACGGTTCGGCAGCCCGGTGAGCGGGTCGTGCAGTGCCTGGTGGCGCAGCCGGGCCTGCAGGTCGTGCCGCTCGGTGATGTCCTCCAGCATGGCCAGCCACAGCTGCGCGGTGCCGTGCTTGTCGCGGATCACCGAGACCACGATGTCGGCCCACAGCTCCGAAGTGTCGGCCCGGTAGTAGGGCTTCTCCACCCGCAGGTCACGCCGGTCGCCGTTGATCAGCGCGGTGAAGCTCTCCCAGGTACCGGGGGCATCCAGCGGATGGCGCATCGCGGTGACCGGCAGCGAGCGCAGCTGCTCCGGGGTGTACCCGAGCATCTCGCACAGGCTGCGGTTGACCTCGAGGATGGTGCCGTCGAGCGCGCCGACGGCGATCCCGATGGGCGCCTCGGCGAATACCGTCGCGAACCGCGCTTCGCTGGCCCAGCGGGCGTCGTCGGCGTCGGCCCGGGCGCGCAGCGCGGCGGCGATGATCCGCTGCTGCTCGGCCCGCGTCACCTCGCGCAGCGCCTCGGCGTACCCGGCGGCAACCCCGGCGAGTACCGCTCCACTGTGGACAGCGGGCAGCGCGCCGGCCAGTACGGTGATGCTCCGCTCCAGCGACTCCACCCGGGTGAAGTGCGCAGCCACGAGTGCGGCACCGATCTCCCGGCCGGCGTTCTCGTCCAGCGCCCCGGCGTACAGCCGGTCGACCAGCCGGCGCAGGAAGGCGTGCAGCCCCGCGGCGTCCATGGCGACGAAGCTGGTGTTCCGGACGGCCGTTGCCCAGTGCCGTGCCAGCAGGTCGGCGTCCGACCACGCGGGCTCCTCGCCGAGCTGCATCGCCGCCACCTCGGGCTCAGCCGACTCGGGCGATCCCGGCGTAACCGGGGTACGGCTCGGGATCGGGATTGTCGCCGGCGCTCACGTCCGGCCGCCACAGCGGCAACTGCACCACTCCGGGCTCGACCAGGCTCAGCCCGTCGAAGAGCGCCGTCACCCGGGCGAGGCTGCGCAGTGCCAGGGTGGCCACCGCCTTGTTGTAGATCGACTCGACCTGCTTGGCCTGCTCGACGAAGAGATCGTTGGTGGCGTGCGAAATGGCGATGTAGCTGCCCGGCGCGGCCACGGCGGCCAGCTGCGCCACCAGGTCCCGGGCGACCGCGTCGTCGGTGACGAAGTGCAGCACCGCGGCGAGCAGGATGCCGACCGGGCGCTTGAAGTCGATGATCGCGTGCAGCTCCGGCAGGGCCAGCAGCTGCTTCATGTCGGTCAGGTCGGCGCCGATGATGGTGGTTCCGGGTACGGTCGCCAGGATCGCCCGGCTGTGCGCGATGGCGACCGGGTCATTGTCCACATAGGCCACCCGGGGCGCGGGTATCACGGTGGCCGCGACGTCGTGCACGTTACCGACGGTCGGGATGCCGGAGCCGATGTCGAGGAACTGGTCGACGCCCTGGCCGGCGATGAAGCGCACGGCCCGGCCGAGGAAGGCCCGGTTCTCGCGCACCACCCGGGCGGTCTCCGGGGCCATCGCCAACATCCGGGCGGCGAACTCCCGGTCGGCCGCGAAGTTCTGCGAGCCGCCGAGGAAGTAGTCGTACACCCGGGCGATGCTGGGCTGATCGATGTCCACATCGGGGGGTACCCCAGGCCGGTCCACGCTCCCGCCCTTCGCCGCCGCGTTTCCTGCGGGCTTACCCTACCGGCCGGATAGCCGGCTGACATCGATCGGAGTACCGACTGTTACAAGTTTGGCCGAGCGGCCGGACTGACCAATGCGGACAGTCAACCGGTACCTCGCAACCGGTGAGCGGCACCGCCAAGCAAGTGGGCGGACACAACAGGTCAGAAGGCCGCGCCGCCGGTGGACACGGTGGCGAGCGGGAACAGCACGACCGCCAGCGCCGCCACCGCCGCAGCGATCTGCCGGCGACGGCGGCGCTGCTCGTACGCGTGCCACCAGGCGATCACCGCCTCGGCCAGCGGCGCCGGCTCCGGCTCGATGTCGGGGATCAGCTGGGCCGCCAGCCGGAGGGCCGCGTTCTCCCGGCCGGGCGGTGGCAGGTGCGCCAGCCCGGAGTCGGCGGCGTCCCAGACCACGAAGCGCACCTCGGTACCGGGGGCCACCGTGTCGTCGTCGTCCGGCCGACCGTAGAGCCGCCGGTGCAGGCAGCGGTCCAGGTAGTCGCCGGCCGCCGCCGGATCGCCGCGGTGATGCGCCTGCTCCAGCCGGCGCCAGGCCAGCGCCACGTCGGTGAGTACCTCCGGGTAGAGCTGCTCGGCCCGGTGTGCGTCGTCGACAGCGCGCAGCACATCACGGCGTAGCCCGGTGAGGTGCTGGGCTACGAAGTCGATGTACGCCGTGGGCGGCTCGGCGTCCAGCTCTGCCCAGGACAGTGGGCGCATCGAACTCCTTCGGCCGGTACGTCCACGCTACCGCCGGGTACCGCTACGGGGTAGCCGTAAGTCGCCGGAGCGGATCAGGCCGGGCAGATCAGGCCGAGGCGCTGGGTGGCCCGGGTGAGGGCGACGTACAGGTCACGCCGGCCATACGGGGAGTCGGCGACGATCTGATCCGGATCCACCACGAGTACCGAGTCGAACTCCAGCCCCTTGGCCTGGTGCACGGTGAGCACCACCACCCGGCGCTCCAGCTCCGCATCGGCACCCACGGCCGCCTCCGGCAGTACGTCACCGATCGCGGCGCCCAGCTCGGCCAGCTCGCCCGCCGGTACGATCACGCCCAGCCGCCCCTGCCCGACCGCCTCCGCCTGTGCCACCGTCGCGCGTACCACCGCGCCGGCCAACTCGGTCCGGTCGACCGTGACCCGGGTCGGCGGCTGCCCGGATGAGCGCACCGAGCGCGGCGGTACCAGCGCCGGATCGATCTCGGCGAGCACTTTGGCGGCCAGCTCCATGATCTCGGCCGGCGTCCGGTAGTTCACCGTCAACTCGGCCTGCCGCCACCGGTTGGCCAGGTACGGCTCGAGTACCGGCCCCCAGGACGCGGCGCCGGCCAGGTCACCGGTCTGCGCCACGTCACCGACGAGGGTCATCGACCGGTTGGGGCTGCGCCGCATCAGCAGCCGCCAGGCCATCGGCGACAGCTCCTGCGCCTCGTCCACGATGATGTGCCCGAACGCCCAGGTACGGTCGGCCGCCGCCCGCTGTGCCGCGGTGAGTACCTCGCGGTCCTCGAAGCGCTCGGCGTAGCGCTCGGAGTCCAGCAGGTCGGTGGCGAGCAGCTGCTCAACGTCCTCTTCGTCCTCCCAGTCGAGGGAGGCCGAGCCGGCGGCGATGTCCAGTGCGCCCTGGGCGTACGCGATGCGGGCCGCGCGCCGTCTGCGGGCCGCCACGCTCTCCGGCCGCTCGTCCTCGCCGAGCTGGTGGGCGGCCTCGTCGAGCAGGGGTACGTCGGCCGGGCTCCAGCCACCGCCGGGCGCCCGGGACAGCAGCGCCCGCTGCTCCTCGGTGAACTGTGGCGCCGCGCTGGCCAGCCGGTCGGGCTGGGTGTACAGGTCGGCGAGCAGCTGGCGCGGGGTGAGTACCGGCCACAGCTCGTCGACCGCTGCCTGTACCTCGGGGCTGGCCTGCAGTTCGGCCCGCAGGTCGGCCAGGTCGGCGGCGGACAGCAGCAGCGACTCCCCAGGTGCGTCGTCGCCGCCGAGCGGGTCGTCGGCGAACGGGTCGCTGCCGATCTGCTCGGCCACCTGGTCGGCGAGCAGCGCCACGATCTCCGCCTCGAACAGCGGCCGGGCCAGGTTGTGCAGCCGGCCGCTGCGCCGGGTACGCAGCCGCGCCTGCTCGACGTCGTGCCGGTGCAGCAGCAGGGTGCCCTGGTCGTACGGGATCTCCACCGGCTCGTCCGGGAGCCGCTGCCGGTCGGCGATGGCGGCGGCGAGTACGTCGACGAAGACCGGGTCGCCCTTCAGCGCAGCTGTCCGGGGACCCTCGGCGCGCCGGGCGGTGACCCCGGGGAACAGGTCGCCGACGGTGGCCAGCAGCACGCCGGTCTCGGCGAGCGATGGGAGTACCTGGGCGATGTAGCGCAGGAAGGTGGTGTTCGGCCCGACGATGAGTACGCCGCGGGCGGTCAGCTCCTGGCGGTGCGTGTAGAGCAGGTACGCCGCCCGGTGCAGCGCGACCGCCGTCTTGCCGGTACCCGGCCCGCCCTGTACCACCAGCGTGCCGGCGAGCGGCGCGCGGATCACGCCGTCCTGCTCGGCCTGGATGGTCTCGACGATGTCCCGCATCCGGCCGGTGCGCTCGGCGGTCACCGCGGCCAGCAGCGCCGCCTCCCCGGTCAGCCCGGCCGGCCAGGAGCGCGCGGCGTCGCCGAGGTCGAGTACCTCGTCGTCCAGCCCGATCACGGTGCGCTGCTTGGTCCGGATGTGCCGGCGCCGGCGTACCTGCCCGGGCGAGGCGGCGGTGGCGAGGTAGAAGTCGCGGGCGGCCGGTGCCCGCCAGTCGACCAGCAGCGGCTCGTGCCCGTCGCCGTCGTCGAACAGCCCGATGCGCCCGATATACAAATTCTCGGCATTGTGGAAATCGAGCCGGCCGAAGCAGAGTCCATTCTCGACCGCGTCGTAGACAGCGAGTTGTTCGGTGTACCGGTCGGTCTCCGCTTCGCGCATGGAGCGCTCCTGCTGGTTGGTGCCCTGATGCAGCAGGGTCGCCGACAGCCGCGCGCCGGTCTGCTCCCGGAGAGCGTCCAGGCGCTGGTAGAGCGCGGACAGGTGGTCCTGTTCGAGGTCGAGCTCCGCAGTGCGCCGATCCTCCGACACGCCGGACTGACTTGACAAACCATCTCCCGGAAAGGTATCTTGCATTGTCTGGCCACGAATTCGGTGGTCATTTTTTGTGCGCTGAATCAGGCCGTGAAATGCCAAAGATAGCGCACCTTTCCGGTACCCGCTGCCGGCTGCGCCCACCCGATCCGGGTACCCGGTGGGGCGACCGTCCCGCCACCCCACCGAGCGTCGTTCAGCGCTCCGGCTCCCCGTGGCGTACCAGGAACGGGGTCAGCAGGTCGGGAGTCATCCGATCGGCCAGCCGTACCGCGCTGCCGCCCGGTACGTCCAGGACGTCGTAGTGCTGCCGGCCGCCCGCCGTGGTGGCCGAGAGGGTGGCCAGCCCGGCCCGCCGCTGGAAGTACGACTGGCGGATCGTCCAGCCGACGATGCCGGCGCCCTCGAGCGCGATGTGCCGCCGGTTGACCGCGCCCTGCCGGGCGACGAGCGTCTGTCCCGCCCCGACGTTGTCCACCAAGGTGTGGCCGAGGCTGCCGGCGCGCAGGGCGGCGAGGATGACGGCGAGTGGCAGCAGGATGAGCGCGTCCTGCCAGAGGTAGGCCGGCCAGCCGAGCCAGCGGTCGGCGGCGGCGAGCAGCCCGATCAGGATCGCGACCGGTACCAGTGCCCGGGTGAAGCGCCGCCGGCTGGCCCGTCGGCCGTGCCGGATCAGCGGTGCGAGCAGCGGGTTGGGTGGTGTTGTCAGCTCGGCGGCCAACTCCACCACAGTGGCTCGAGGTGCCGGTGGGCAGAGCAGTGAGCCACCGCGCTCGGCACCGGCCCCGGCCCGTACCCCCGTGGTGATCGCCACCAGCCGGGCACCGCGGACCAGCCGCAGCAGCGCCGGTTCGGACAGCTCCACGCCGCGCAGCCGGCGCTCCTCGATGGTGATCGCCCGGGTGGTGATCAGACCCCGGGAGATGTGCAGGGTGCCGGTGTCGGTCCGGCTGAGCCGGAAGTTCCAGAAAGCGAGCAGGTAGCCGAGGGTGGAGAAGACCGCGATCACCACCAGCGCGGCGATCAGCACCTCGACCACGGCCAGCCCGACGGGGGCGTGCGACACCTGGTCGACCGCGCGGCGTACCGGCCCCACCTGGTCCGGGCTCAGCCGCGCCTCGCTCAGGATGCGGAACGTCAGGCCGACCGCGATGAAGATGGTGACCAGCCCGTACAGGCTGAACGGGGCGTAGCGGAACCACTCCGGGCGCAGCCGGGCCAGCTCGGTCTCCCGTGGCGCCACGAGTGCGCCGGGCACCGCGCCGGGTACCGCTGTGGGCACCGGAGCGCCGTCGGGGCGCCGCTGGTGCAGCAGTTCGGCGCGCAGCCGGTGCGCGTCCTCCGTGGAGAGCGCGTCCAGCCGCAGGTCGCCCTTGCGCTGGTCCTGCTGGCCGGTACCGATGGAGAGCCGCTGCAGGCCGAGCAGCCGGTGCATGAAGTGCGCGGTGAGGTCGACGCTGCGTACCCGGTCGCGCGGTACCGTCACGGTCTCCCGGCGCAGCAGCCCCCGGCGTACCTGCACCTGGTGCTCGGTGACCCGGTAAGTGGTGGTGGCCCAGCGCACCAGGCCCAGGCCGACCACGACGACCACACCGATCAGCCCCCAGAGCTGGCCCGTCCCGCCCTGGGTGAAGCCGACGATGAGGATGCCGACCAGGGCCGGGATGGCCCGGATCACCTCCATCACCGGGTGTACCGCGAGCATCCGTACGCTCAGCCGGCGCCAGTTCTCGGCACTCGGTTCGGCCGGTGGCTCGGCTGCCACCAGGGCCGGATCGACCGATACCCCGTCGCCGGGCGGCAGCAGGTGATGCGGTTCGGCGTCCGTGGTCACGTGGCGTCTCCGGTGGTCAGCTGGGTCTGCCGGGTGAGCTTGTCGACGAGCTCCTGAGCTACGTCCCGGTCCAGCCCGTGGATCTTGACAGGGCCGGCCGCCGAGGCGGTGGTGACCGTGACGTTGGCCAGGCCGAACAGCTGCTCGACCGGGCCCCGCTTGCTGTCCACCGTCTGTACCCGGGAGAACGGGGCGATCCGCCGCTCCACGGTGAACCAGCCGGACTGGGTGTAGACGGCGTCGTCGGTGGCCTCCCAGCGGTGTACCTGGTAGCGCCAGCGCGGCATGACCACCAGGTGCGCCACCGCCAGGACGGCGAGCACGATGAGGGTCACCAGCAGCCAGCGCGGCCGGCCGTTGAGCAGGAGTACGGCCACGCCGACGCCGAGCAGCACGATCCAGCGCACGGCGGTGCTTGCCGTCCAGTACCAGATCGCCCGTTTGCTCACCCGCAGCGCAGGTGGGCGCAGCTCCGGCTCGATGCCAGCCATTTCCAGCCCTGTCTGTGTCACTTGTCCAGCTTCGGTCACGCGTCCAGGGTCGCAAGTCGGGGCCACCGATGGCCACCCGGGATCTTGTTTTGACTGATATCGTGAGACGACTAGACAGACCTGTCTGTCTAGTAGCCGCCCCTCCGCCACCTGATCGGAGCCAGTCATGCAGATCGCCGTCCTCGGTACCGGGGTGGTCGGCCAGACCATCGCCGTCCGCCTCGCCGGCCTCGGCCACACCGTCGCCATCGGTACCCGCGACCCCGGGGCGACCCTCGAGCGGGCCGAGCCCGACCGGTTCGGCAACCCGCCGATGCGCGACTTCCTCGCCGCCCACCCGGACCTCACGCTGGCCACCTTCGCCGACGCGGCGGCCGGTGCGGAGTTGCTCGTCAACGCCACCAACGGCGAGGTCAGCCAGGCCGCGCTGACCGCCGCGGGCGCCGACAACCTGGCCGGCACGGTGGTACTGGACATCTCCAACGCGCTCGACTTCGCCAACGGCTTCCCGCCACACGTCGGCGTCGGCATCGCCGACTCGATCGCCGAACGGCTGCAGCGGGAGTTCCCGCAGGCCCGCGTCGTGAAGGCGCTCAACACCATGAACGCCTACCTGATGGTCGACCCGGCGGCGCTGGCCGGCGGCGACCACTCGGTCCTCGTCTGCGGCGACGACCCGGCCGCCAAGGAGCTCGTCAGTGAGCTGCTGCGCTCGTTCGGCTGGCGGGACATCATCGACCTGGGTGGGCTGGACGCGGCCCGGGGCGCGGAGCTGTACGTCGCGCTGTGGGTACGGCTGCTGCCGGTCGTCGGCGGGAATGGCCAGTTCAACATCAAAGTGGTTCGCTGAGCCTATCTGTCCGCCGAGATGATGAGGCTGAACCGATGACAGCGTCCCGCCCCTCGGCCGCCCGGGACCGCATCCTCGACGTCGCGTCGGAGCTGTTCTACGAGCACGGCGTCCGGGGGGTCGGGGTGGACACCGTGGTCGCCCGGTCGGGCGTTGCCAAAGCCACGCTGTACCACCATTTCCCGAGCAAAGACGCGCTGGTACTCGCCTACCTCGCGGGCGCCGACGAGGCGTGGCGCGGCAAGTTGACCGAGTCCGCCCACGCCGCCGGCCGCGAGCCGGCCGCCCAACTGGTCGGCGCCTTCGACGCGCTGCGGGCGGCCTGCGGCCGGGACGGCTACCGGGGCTGCGCGTTCATCAACACCGCGGCCGAGTCGACGCCCGGGAGTGCCGTACACCGGGCAACGGTGGCGCACAAGCAGGCCGTACGGGACTGGCTGGCCGACCTGGCCGCACAGGCCGGCGCCGCCGACCCGGCGGGACTGGCCATCGCGCTGTCCGTACTGCTCGACGGGGCGCTGGCCGGTACCGCCATGCAGGGCGACCCGGCCATCGCCGAGCACGCCCGCTCGGCGGCCCGCGCCCTGGTCAGCGCAGCCGTCGCGGCCAGCTGACCCGGCTCCTCGCCGGCTGCCCTCGCTCGGGCCGTGCCCGGCGAGCATCGCCCAACGCGGCCCCAGCGCTGCCCACCGCTTGCCGCGGACTGGCCAGATCACTCGCCGCGAACTGGACGGACGCTGCCTGGACGGCCGGCGCCTGGACGGACGCTGCCTGGACGGGCCGAGCCCCGACTACAGTCGACCGGGTGTCCGTGCCGCGCCGTCCCCTCTCCGCCGTTCATTGTCGCGGCCGTGACCCGCGCATCGGCCTGGGCATCTCGCTGGTGCTGGCGGTGCTGGCCGGGCTGCTGCTGACCGGGTGCCTGCCGGACCGGCCGCAGTGGCACGGGACCGCCGCCTCCGCCGCGCCGTCAACCCCAGGCGGGTCAACTCCACCGGCCACGGCGCCGGCGAGTCCCAGCCCGACCGGTGGGCCGGCGCCGGCGAGTGCGTACGCGGTGGGGATGCGTACCCTGCCGCTGTCCCGGGGCGCGGACCGGCCACTGCGGACAGTCGTCTGGTACCCGGCCACCGGACCGGCGGGCAGCGCGGTGACCACGGGCGCGGTCGTTGCCGGCGGCCGCTTTCCGGTACTGCTGTTCAGCCACGGGCTGGGTGCCGACCCCGAGTCGTACGCCGCCGGTACCACCCGGCTGGCGGCTGCCGGCTTCGTGGTGGTGGCACCGGCGTACCCCAACACCAACGGCAGCTCCGATCCGATGAACCCGATCGACGTGGTGAACCAGCCGGCCGACGCGTCGGCGGTACTGGACGCGGTGCTGGCGCTGGATTCCCGGGCCGGCGACCCGCTCGCCGGCCACCTCCGTACGACCATGGTGGCGGCGATCGGGCACTCGGGCGGCGGGTACACCACCACGGGACTCTTCGGCGTGGACCGGGACCCGCGACTGGTGGCCGGCGTGGTGCTCTCCGGTGGTGTGATCGGCGGCTTCCGGGGTACCCCCGCGCCCCTGCTCTTCGTGCACGGCGACCACGACGCCGTGGTGCCCTACAGCGCCGGGCGCTCGGCCTTCACGGCGGTACCCTGGCCCCGGGCCATGTTGACCGAGATCGGCGGCGGGCACGCCGACTACCTCGACCCCGACGACCGGGGCTTCGCCCCGATGCTCGCCACCGTCACCGACTTCCTGCGCTGGACGCTCTACGGCGACGCAGCCGCACACGCCCGGCTCGCGGCCGACGGCAGCAAGCCCGGCGTCACCCGCCTCGAATCGACGCTTTAGCGACCCGCCGCGCCGGCACTGCTGTCAGGCGCCCGGCCGGTGCGGGGGACAATGACCCGTCGGTACCACTACACAACGTGCGGAGGAGTCCCATGGACAAGCCAGACGTCGGCCCGATCGAGGGTCCGCCCCCGGCCGACCTCGTGATCGAGGACATCTCGGTGGGCGACGGCGCCGAAGCGAAGAAGGGCGACCAGGTCACCGTGCACTACGTGGGCGTGGCGCACTCGACCGGCCGGCAGTTCGACGCCTCCTGGGACCGGCGCGACGCGTTCCGCTTCCCGCTCGGCGGCGGCCAGGTCATCCAGGGCTGGGACCAGGGCGTCCAGGGGATGAAGGTGGGCGGCCGGCGCAAGCTGGTCATCCCGCCGCACCTGGGGTACGGCAACCGGGGCGCCGGGGGCGCCATCAAGCCGGGCGAAACGCTGATCTTCGTCGTGGACCTGTTGCAGGTCAACTAATCCGCTGACCGCGGCCCTGTTCCCGAACGCGGGCAGGGCCGCGGCGCGCAGCGGTCATGCGGGGCGCAGCTCGTACACCGTGACCTCGGCGTTGGTGTAGACCTGATCCGCCACGGTCAGCAGGGCGGCCGATACCGGCCCACTGAGACGGTCGGCGACCAGGAACCGGACGTGGTACCGCTGCCGCATCTCGCTCGCCAAGGCCGGTGTGGGCGCGGTGAACAGCGAGTCGTTGAAGGTCAGCAACGGCATGTTCCAGAAGAACACTCCGTCGGTCTCCTGTCGCGGCGCGAAGCCCCACCCCTCGACCAGTACCGTCCGCTCCGAGTACGCGCTGAGCCAGAACGAGCGGACGTCGCAGGTGTCACCGTTCAGCGCGGTGATCTGCCCGCCGTCGGCGTTGACGCAGTGGTCGTTGGTGGCGATCACCTCGTCCGCGGCGCTGTGGTCACGGACCCAGCGTGCGGCGAGTACGCGGGACCGCGGCATCGGCACGGTGGCGTACGGGCCGCCGTTGGGGACCGCTCTCGACTTGTGGATATCCATCACCAGCCCGGGAGCACCGAACACCAGCGCCGCGGTCAGCGCCACCGCACCGCCCCGGCCGCGCAGCGCCGGCCAGCGGGCCGCCATCGGTCGCCACAGGGCAGCCACCACCAGGCCCAGCACCAGGAATGCGCCGGCCCAGCGCAGCAGCGGGGTCAGGTGGTGGAACGCGGTCTGGTGCCGGGACACGTTGACGTCGAGCGATGTGGGCGCAGCGACCAACACGATCAGCGTCAGTACCCCGGCGAAGACGGCGGCACCGACGCCGAGCGCGGTCAGGAACCGCCGGCTCGGCCGGGCCCGGTCCAGCACCAGGGCCCAGCCCCAGGCCGACAACAGGACGACGAACGGGAACGCCGACCGGGTGAAGTACTCGTCGTTCACGGTGCCGTACGTCCAGTACAGCGCGAGCCCGGCCAGTCCACCGCCCAGCAGCAGCAGCTGGATCGGCTCCAGCCGGAACCGCCGGATCTTCAGCAGCGCCAGGATGCCGGTACCGCGCGACTCCATGTTGATGAAGAACGCCGCGAACACGCCCAGTACCACGAGCGCCTGCTCCCACGCGGGCCGCGGGTCGACCGGCTTCCAGTACGGGCGCAGGTCGAAGAGCGGATCGATGGCCAGCCCGTAGGTGTGCAGCCGGAAGATGACCAGCAGGGCGAACACCTCGGCGGCGACCAGGATCAGCACGCCGCCCACCACCGGCCAGGGCACCCGCCGCCGAACCAGCAGCATCACGCCACCGGCGAAGAGCAGCGCCAGCAGCATCACGGGCAGCGAGCTGGCCTTGGCACCGCCGGAGGCGAACGCGAGCAGCGCGAGCAGCGGGTACACGCCCCGGCCGAGGGCCGGTACCCGGGTTCCGGCGGTCCGCCCGACCAGTTCACCGAGTGGTGCGATCACGGCGATCAGCAGTACCCAGCTGTAGGTCATCGACATCCCGTGCCAGACCACGAAGGTCGCCTGCGTGCCGAACAGCTGGACACTCGGGTTCTGGAAGTCGACCTCACCGATCGTCCAGAACAGCACGGCCGCGCCGGCACCCACGTACGGCCGGCCGCTGATCCGCCAACCGACCACCGCGGTCAGCACGATGGCCAACGCGCACAGCCCGGGTACGGCCAGCCGCAGGGTCACCACCGGCAGGTCGATGTGCCCGATCAGGCTGATGCTCGCCATGTGTACGTAGCCGAACCAGTGGTAGTACAGCGGCTCGCCGGCGACCTGTGGAAACTGGATCGGAAAGTGCGACTTCGCGTTGGCGGCCAGTGACTGCTGGTAGGACAGGTCCGTGTACTGCAGGGTCGAGTCCGAGGTCGGGATGATCGGGTTCCGCTCCAGGAACACCTGGTGCAGGTAGACGCTCCAACCGACGACCACGGCGGCGACTGCCCAGGCCCAGCCGAGCGGTACCCGGGTGTACCCGGTCGGTCGCCAGTGCCGGCGCAGTCGCGGCAACGCGGCGAACGGCACGAGCACGGCGAGTGGCCAGAGGATCATCCAGGTCTGCAGGTGCAGTGCCGCGAAACAGGCCCAGCCGACCAGCTCCAGTACCAGCCCGACGGCCAGACCCATGGCCGCGTCTTCCACGAACGTGTGCGGCGTCCGGCGCATCGACCGGTAGACCAGCGTGCCGGGGAGGCCGACGGCGAACACCGCGTAGGCCGCGTACCGCAGCAGGTCCAGCGGCGACGTCCCGGCCCGGATCAGCAGCGACGCGGCCGCCAGCAGGGCGACACCGAGCGGCAGCCAACGCATCCACCACGAGGCGACCCGCGCCTCCTCGTGCCGGTCGGTCTCGGGCGCGGCCTCGACCACCGCGGTCATCGGCTGGCCACCAGCTCGTCGCGGCTGTCCCCGGCCGTGTCGCGGCTGTCCTTGGCACTGTCGCGGCTGTCCTTGGCACTGTCGCGGCCGTCTTCGGCGCTGTCGTAGCCGACATAGTAGGTGGGGCGGCCCTGGACAGCCGTGTAGATCCGGCCGACGTACTCACCGAGCAGCCCCAGGCACAGCAGTTGCACGGCGCCGAGGAAGAGTACGGCCACGTAGAGCGAGGCCCAGCCGGACACCGTGTGGTTCAGGATGTAGGCGCCCAACGCGATCACCAGCAGGATCCCGCAGAGCACCACGCCACACATGCCGAGCAGGGTGGCCAGTCGCAACGGCGCCGCCGAAAAGCTGGTGACGCTGTCCAAAGTCAACAACAACATCTTGGACAGGGGATATTTTGTACGGCCGGCGGCGCGCTCCTCGCGGGTATAGGTGACCTGCCCGCTGGGGAACCCGATCCACGGCACCAGCAGGCGCAGTACCTGTCCGCTGCCGCCCGGCAGTTCGGCCAGCGCGCGTACCGTCTGGCGGCTGAGCAACCGGAAGTCCCCGGCGTCCGCCGGTACGTTCTTGCCGATCAGGCGGCGCATCATCGCGTAGTAGATGCGCGCGGTCCACCGCTTGTACCGGGTGTCGGTCCTGCGGTCGTTGCGCACGCCGTAGACGATGTCCAGGCTCTCCCGGCGGGCCAGCTCGAGCATCTCCGGGATCTTCTCGGGCGGGTCCTGCAGATCGGCATCGAGACTGACCACGTAGTCGCCGACGCTGCGCTCGAGGCCGGCGGTGAGCGCGGCCTGGTGACCACCGTTGCGGCGCAGGCGGATCACCCGCAGCTGCGGCCAGCTCCGCCGCATGCCCATCAGCTGAGCGGCTGTCGTGTCCCGGCTGCCGTCGTCGACCGCGACGACCTCGTAGCTGTCGCCCAGCCCGTCCAGTACCGGTCGCAGTCTGGCCGCCAGTAACGGAAGCACCGCTTCTTCGTTGTACATGGGGATGACCACGGACAGCGAGACGTAGTCGACGCCCACGTTCCACCCCTCATCCGACGAATTCCGAATGCCCCCGTTAGGGCGAGCACGGATCGTACGGGTCCGGGGAGCCCGGCCGCTACCCACCGTCATCGTCGTGGCCGATATGCCATGTTTTGTCAACCTGCGCGCCATCTGCACGTGACCTGCGGTCTGCCAAGTCAGTCCCCAGCGGCAGCCGCTACCAGCGGTCGACGTGCAGAACCCACTCCAGCGGCGCACGGTGGGCCGGACGGAACGTATTGCCGGTGTAGTACGCGGTCGGGATCAGCGCCGCCTGGCGGATGTCGTCGGGGACGCCGAGCAGCGCCGCCACCTCGGACTCGAAGGTCAGGTGCAGTGTCGTCCACGCGGTACCGAGTCCGCGTACCCGCGCGGCCAGCATGTAGCTCCACGCGGCGGGCAGTAGCGAGCCCCACAGCCCGGCCTGGTTGCCGACCGGCAGCCGGGGCACGCGCAGGCAAGGGATGACCAGAACCGGCGCCTCCCCCATATGTTCGCCCAGATAGGCCACGCTGTCCCCGACCCGCCGCTGCACCGGCGCGCGGTCCGGGTCGTCGGCGAACAGCTTCGCGGCCGAGCCGGACGAGTCGAGGTAGCGGGCCACGGCGCGCCGGTAGACGCCGCCGATGGCGGCCCTGGTGGCGGGGTCGGTGACCACCAGCCACTCCCAGCCTTGCCGGTTCGAGCCGCTCGGCGCCTGCAGGGCGATCTCAAGGCACTCGCGTACCAACTCGATCGGTACCGGCCGGCCGAAGTCCAGCCGCTTACGTACCGTCCGGGTGGTGGTCAGCAACTCGTCCGGGGTGAGATCGGGTGCGCTCATCCACCCATCCTGCACTCGAACGTGGGTGGCGCGACCACTCCGCGCGGCACGGATCGGGCATTTAACCCATCGACGCGGCAAGTGGCTGTCGATCCCCGGTCGCAATGTCTCGAGCAAGTAAATCTCACGTTCGGAGTCCCCACAGCGTGCTAAAAGCTGGCTAACATCAAACGGCTGAACCCGGCAGTCGTCACCCTGGCCCCCCACCGGACGGGATCTTGTGAAAGACACACAAATCAAAGACCTCACCTCCGTCGAGGATCGCCACTGGTGGTACCGCGAACGTCGAGCGATCATCAGCCGCGAGTTGCGGCGAATCGGGCCGCCCGGAAAAGCGATCGAAATCGGCGCGGCCGGCGGCGGCAACAGCCGCACCCTGGCCGCGAACGGCTGGGACGTACTCGCGACCGAGTTCCTTGAGGCCGGCGTCGAGGTGGCCCGGTCCCGTGGCCTCAATGCGATCCAGGCGGACGCCCGAGATCTGCCCGTCCCGGACCAGTCGTTCGACCTCGCGGTCGCCTTCGATGTGTTGGAACACATCGAGGAGGATTACCAGGCAGCAGCGGAGATCGCGCGCGTACTCCGGCCCGGCGGCACCGCGCTGATCGCCGTACCGTGCGACATGGAGCTGTGGTCGGCTCACGACGTCACCAGCGCGCACTTCCGGCGGTACGACCGGGCCAGCCTCAGCAAGCTGATCGAGGGCGCCGGCCTGGTCATCGACTCGCTGTGGAGCTGGAACGTCCTGCTGCGGCCGGTCGTCAAGATGCGCCGCAACGGCACCAGCGATGCCGAAAACGACCGCGACATCATCGCCGTACACCCGGTGGTCAACGCCGGCCTCAGCGCCATCGTCAAGATCGAGCGCTTTCTCCCGACGAAGTCGCGCCGGGGCGTGTCACTGATGCTCCGGGCGCACCGGCCGCGGTAGCTGCGGACCCGGGTTCGGTACGACCGCGGCATCCGGGTCGATCCGGTCGAGGACCAGCGACAGCACGCTGCCCAGCGCCGCCGAGCTGCGTAGCGGTCGCCCCGGGCGGTTCTGCTCCATCGCGCGATGGTGCCATCGAGGACCGACAGTTCCGCTCAGCCGCACCGCGGCCCAGGCCACGGGACCGCGCCCAGGGGTACCCGGGGATGTGGTTGATCTGGATCTTTATTCGTAGGTGTGCAGGGCCACCTGGTCGAAGCTCAGTACGTGATCAGGCGAGTCGTCGCTGGACAGCGGGCCGGGGCGGACCACCGGCACGACGGTGACCTGGGTGCTGGCCCGACCGGCGACGACCAGCTCCCGGATCGGTTCGGTGCAGATCAGCACCCGGGTGGCGGCCACCAGTTGGTGCGGCAGCCGGCGGTCGAAGGCGGTCACCGGGCCGCGCACCGCGCAGTGCCCATCCTCGCCGAAGCAGCCGCCGTGCCCGAACACGTGGAACGAACCCGCGTAGGCGGGGTCGTCGAGCGAGGTGTCCGCATCGGCCTGCGGGGCGTCGAAGAAGACCCGGGCCTCGTACGAGACGTGGCTGTGGTCCAGGCCGTAGAAGGTGAGGTCGGCCCGGGTGAAGCCGGGTACCGTCCCGGTGGTGTCGGCCAGCTGCGGGTAGGGCGGCAGCTCCAGGGTGAAGTTGATCGCCACGGCTAACCCCCCATCACGGTACGGCTGGAGAAGCTCGCGTAGTCGTAGCCTAACGCGGTCACGCTGATGGTCTGCCGCACCGTGATGTTGAACGGCGGCAGTGCTTCGCCGATCAGGTCGTCGGGTACCCCCGCTGTCGGGTGGCGCAGCTGCCACAGCCGCCACAGCCGGTCGATCATCGTGTGGTGCGCGAAGAAGATCGGGTCGTACGCGGCGAACGGGATCTCCCCCACCGTCCCGCCCACCCACACGTGTACCGCGTCGTGGATCTGCTCGATCTGCTGCTGGAAGTCGAGGAAGTCACCCATCTCCAGCAGCTGCGCGACCTGCGCCGCCGTCGGCAGCCGAGCCGGGTTGTCCGGGTCCCGCGAGGTCACCTGCGGCGAGCCGGTACCGCCCTGCTGCTGCGCGAGCTCGTTGATCACGCTGCCGGCGAGCGGGTTGGGCCGGCCGTCGGGCATGGTCGGCGCGGTGTACGCGGCCGGCAGCCCGATCCGGTGGCTCTCCGCCGAGGTCCAGTCCCACCACGGCAGGCTCGCCGTCGGCTGCTGCTCCTTCAGGGTGAGCTCGAAGTAGTAGAGGTAGGCCCGGTGCCACGGGAGGAACAGCGGGGTGTGGTGCTGGCAGTACATGGGCAGCGGCAGACCGTGCAGGCCGGCCCAGTGCTGCCAACCCCGGTCGTCGGTCAACGCCATGCTGCCGGCGAAGGCGTTCCGCACCGCGTCCAGCTGCGGACCGCGCAGCATGGTGATGTTCTTGCGGTACGACACCGGCGCCTGCACCAGCTGCGCGGGCGAGCTGGCCACCACCGTCACGGCGTTCCCCTCTCCTTGTACCGGCCGCTCCCGCCGGCCGACTTCGACCGGACGGCGAACGCCGAAATCCCCTGCCGGTCAACAGATCCCACCGCCCGCGACGCCTCGGGCGCGGCCGGCCTGCGCGCAGCATAGGGCCGGCCGGCTCGGGTACGAGGGAACCCGGCGGAACGCGACATCGCGCCGGCCCGAGTTCACCCTCCCGGTCAACTCGCGCAGCCGAATGGCGGCCGGGCACCGCGTGTCGGTACCGATGAGTTCTGCCCGCGGCGGCAGTCTTTCTGGTCATGAGCGAGTACCTGACGCAGGACCCGAGCACCGTTGAGCGCACCGAGCAGCACTATGTCGGCATCCGCCGCAAGGTCACCATGTCCACCCTGGCCGGGCTCGCCGACCAGCTCCCCGAATTGTTCGGCTGGCTGGCCGGGCACGGGATCGCCCCGGCCGGCGCACCCTTCTTCCGGTACCACGTGATCGACATGGAGCGGGAGCTGGACATGGAGGTGGGTATCCCGGTGGCCGCCCCGATCGAGGGCGACGACGAAGTGACCGCGGGCGTGCTGCCGGCCGGGCGGTACCTGACGTCGGCGTACACCGGCCATCCGGACGACCTGATCTGGGTGACCCGGGACTTCCTGTTCTGGGCCAGGGACAACGGGCTGATCTTCGATCGGCACGACAGCGCCGACGGCGACGCCTGGGCCAGCCGGCTGGAGTTCTACGAGACCGACCCGGCGCAGCAGCCGGACATGAAGCAGTGGGTGACGGTACTGGCGTTCAAGCTCGCCGACTAACCACCTGTTGACCGGCAGCCCATTGACCGGCAGCCCATTGACCGGCAGCCCGTAGACCGGCAGCCGGGCGACTACTCGGGCAGCGGCTCGGGCGCCACGGGGGCGCCCGAAACCCGCAGGCTGACGGTGATCGCGGTGCCGGTCGGGCCGGCCGTGATCGCCACGTCGTCGCAGAGCTGCCGGGCGATCCACAGTCCCCGGCCGCCGAGTGCGGAGGGCTCCTGCGGGTCCAGCCCGGCGTGACCGGGGTCGGGGATGCCCTTGCCGTGGTCGCTCACCCGCATGTGCAGCCGGCCGCCGGCCGACCACAGCCGTAGCTGGCCGCGCCCACCGCCGTGCAGGATGGCGTTGGTCGCCAGCTCGCTGGCCACGATCATCAACGCCTCGACCTGGTCGGGGCCGCCACCCAGTTCGCTGGCGTGCGCCGCGACGGCGGCCCGCAGGGTGTACAGCTCCCCGGCGCGGAACGGCTGGTCCAGCGCCACCTCGTCGGGTAGGCCTGGGGCCGTACCGCGCAGCTCGGGCTGCTGAGCGTCAGCCATGAGCCGGTACTACCCGTAGTTGCGGTGCGTCATGCGCTCCGGTCAGGGCCAGCAGCTGGGCGACCGTCGGCTGGCAGGTCACCAGCATCGTCCGCCCGGACGGCAGGCTGAGCGCCGCCCGGACGATGGTACTGGCGCTGGCGGCGTCGATGAACCGCAGCGCGGCCAGGTTGACATGCACGTCATGATCGAGCCGGAGCGCCTCGGTCAGCGCCTGGGCCAGCGCGTCGGTGTGCTCCATGTCGATCTCGCCGGCCAGCCGTACGCCCGGCGGGCTGTACTGCCGGCATACCCGCAGCAGCGGGTCGTCGTGGTAGACGGCGGCGGCGACGGTACGCGGATGCAGCTCAACCGCCTGTGCCAGGGTCACGCCGTCGAAGCTGTCCCGGTCGTACTGGCAGATCACGGTGAGCCGGCCGTCGGTCATCAACTCGGCCATCTCCGACTCGAAGACCAGCAGCTGCTCCACCGACGCGAACGGCCGGGTGGCCCACACCATGTCGGCGCTGACCCGCAGCCCCGGGTAGCCCTCGCCAGCGGCGCTGCGCAGCTGGCCGGCGAGTACGTCGATCATGGTGGCCGCGGTCGGAGCGCCGTTGCCGAGCCAGGACTGCTCGCTCGTCAAGATCGTCAACTGCCCGCTGGCCAGCGCCTCGGGTACCGGCACCGCGCGCGCCGCGAACTCCTGGCCCAGCCGGTCGGGGGCGATCGCCTCGGTCAGGCACAGCACCTTGTGCCCGACCCGCAGCCCGGTACCGACGAACGCGGCGACGACGTCCAGCCGCTCCTCGGGATCGGTGAACGTCACGCACGCGTGGTCGCCGGTCTCCAGCTCATCGACCGAGTTCGGAGACTCCGTCGGTGACAGCCCGCCTTCCATGACCGACAAGTTACCGCAGTACGCCGCCGACCAAACAAATCCCCCGCCCAGGGCGATCCCCAGCCCGGGAAGCCCGGTCGGGTCCCAGCTCCAGAGCAATCCACGGGCGGCCCAGACGCGCAGCCAGTACGCCTGGCCCGGAGCGCCAGCCAGGACCAGGTCGGCGTGCGGGCCACCGAGGATGCGGATCAGCGCCGTGTCCGCCTCCGAGCCGGCGAGCAGGGGTACGCAGCCGGCCACCACAGCTGGCCGGCCGAGCCGCGCGCAGGCGGCCTCGATCCGTTACCGGGGTGTCGGTTGCGGGGCGGTCATCGCCCAATTCTGGGTCACTCGGCTCTGCCCGCCCGGGACACGCCGAACTTCGGCCGGGCGGAGCGGCGGGGCGCCCCGAGGCGCACCGCCGCCCACGCGTTCACGTGTAGCAGCCGACCTTCGGCCCGATCGTCGGCCAGCCAGTGTTGTTGTAACCGCCGCCACCACCGTCCTGGGTGGTGACCACGTTGTATTTCCAGATTTCGTTGATCCCGTCGTACGGGACATTGACCCTGCCGCGGCTGCCGCGGCTGCCGCCGATGTACCAGAACTCGGTACCGTTACCACCGCCGCCGTCGAGCAGTAGGCCCTCGACGTACGTCCAGGTCTGCGGCCCGACCCGACCGTCGATACCGAGGTTCTTCGCGGACTGGTACGCCCTCGTCGCGGTCGTCGTGTTCGGCCCGAAGTGGCCGTCGACAAATGAACTGCACGAGCCGCTCCCGAAGCCCTGCACCCACAGGATTCCCTGCCACAGCTGCACGATATTCCCCTGCGTCACGACGCATGACGTCTCGCACAGCTCGGGATTCTTGGACCACTCCTCGTTGAGGGTGGTACCCGAGGCGTAGGCCGGGCTCGCGAACGCGCCGACCGCCGCCGTCATTACCAGCACCACGGCAGCCAGCCGTAACTTCGTCATTCGCACGAACTTCTCCCCGTCGAACAATGCCGCGGCCGGAGCGGCCACCGCGTGTGCACAGGAGACTAACCGCGTTGTGCGCCAAGGAATCCCGACGTGATGCCAGGTGCCGGTAAGTTGCCGGACCCAGTGGCAGATCACCATTTGAGCCCTAGCCGTGCGACGGCGGGGCGCCCCGTCACGAATAACAGCCGACCTTGGGCCCGATCGTCGGCCAGCCGGTGTTGTTGTAGACGCCGTTGTTACCGGACGCGTTGGTGAACACGTTGTATTTCCAGGTTTCGGCAACCTCGTCGTTCGGGAGATGGACCGTGCCGCGGCTGCCGCCGATGTACCAGTACTCGAATCCCGTGTAGCCGCCGCCGTCGAGCAGTAGGCCTTGGGCGTACGCCCAGGTCTGCGGGCCGACCCGACCATCGACGCCAAGTTTCTTCGTGGCCGACTGGAAGGCCCTCGTGGCAGCCGTCGTGTTCGGACCGAAGTGGCCGTCCACAAATGAGCTGCACGAGCCGGTACCGAAGCCGCGGACCCACAGGATCCCCTGCCACAGCTGCACGATGTTGCCCTGCGTCACATCGCATGACGTCTGGCACAGCTCGGGATTCGTGGACCAGATCTGCTTGAGCGTGGTACTCGAGGCGTAGGCCGGGCTGGCGAACGCGCCGACCGCCGCCGTCATAACCAGTACCACGGCGGCCCGCCGTAGCTTCGTCATCCGCACGAACTTCTCCCCCGTCGAACGTAGCCGTGGCCGGACCGGCCACCGCGTGTGCACCGGAGCGTAGCCGCGTTGTGTGTCGGGGAATCCTTATGTAGCACCAGCTGCCGGCAAGTTGCCGGACCCAGCGGCAGATCGCACAGTTGCGCGCGATTCGCGGGTGATGTTGGGGAAATGGCTGTCCCGGCCGCCAAGATCAC
Organism: uncultured Actinomycetota bacterium; assembly: GCA_963850915.1. Taxonomy (GTDB): domain Bacteria; phylum Actinomycetota; class Actinomycetes; order Mycobacteriales; family Micromonosporaceae; genus CAVTWH01. The sequence goes on along the minus strand of CAWKND010000005.1, from coordinate 785,883 downwards.
AGCCTTTCCCCAACGTCACTTCGGACGCGGCACGCGCACGACGGCGGGGCGCCCCAAGGGGTGCCCCGCCGTCGGTGTCCACTGTGGAGGGTGGGTCAGGCGTCCTTCTCCGACTTGTCGGCGGCCCAGAGGGTGTGGAACGCGCCGTCCTTGTCCACCCGGCGGTAGGTGTGCGCACCGAAGTTGTCGCGCAGGCCCTGGATCAGCGCGGCCGGCAGCCGGTCGCGGCGCAGCCCGTCGAAGTAGGCAAGCGACGAGGAGAACGCCGGGGTGGGTACCCCCGTCGCGGCGGCGTGCGCGACCACGCGACGCCAGGCCGGTACCCCGTCGGCGATCGCCTGCGCGAAGTACGGTGCGACCATCAGCGTCGGCAGCTCCGGCTGCTGCTCGTACGCCTCGTGGATGCGGTCCAGGAAACGGGCCCGGATGATGCAGCCACCACGCCAGATCATCGCCACCCGACCACGGTCGATGCCCCAGCCGTACTCCTCGCTGCCGGCCTGGATGTGGTCGAAGCCCTGGGCGTACGCGACGATCTTGGAAGCCAGTAGCGCCTTACGGACGTCCTCGGTGAAGGAGTCCCGGTCGGCCGCCCCGGCGCTGCTGTCCGCCGCCGGTACCTCCGGGAACGCCTGCTGGGCGGCGGCCCGCTGGTCGGCGTGGCCGGAAAGCGAGCGGGCGAACGTCGCCTCGGCGATGCCGGTGATCGGGATACCCAGGTCGAGCGCGCTCTGCACGGTCCACCGGCCGGTACCCTTCTGCTCCGCCTGGTCCTGCACCACGTCCACGAACGGCCGGCCGGTCGCCGCGTCCACGTGGGCCAGTACGTCGGCGGTGATCTCGATCAGGAACGACTCCAGCTCACCGGTGTTCCACTCGCGGAAGATCTCGGCGATCTGGGCCGGCTCCGCTCCCCCGGCCCGCAGCAGGTCGTACGCCTCGGCGATCAGCTGCATGTCGGCGTACTCGATGCCGTTGTGCACCATCTTGACGAAGTGGCCGGCGCCGTCCGGGCCGACGTGGATGCAGCACGGCACCCCGTCCACCTGCGCGGCGATCGACTCGAACATCGGGCCGAGCTTGGCGTAGGACTCCTTCGAGCCACCGGGCATGATGCTCGGGCCGAGCAGCGCGCCCTCCTCGCCACCGGAGACGCCCGCCCCGACGAAGTGCAGTCCGTGCCCGCGCAGCGCCTCCTCCCGGCGCCGGGTGTCGGCGAAGTGCGCGTTGCCGCAGTCCACCACGATGTCACCGGGCTCCAGCAGGGGTACCAACTCATCGATCACGGCGTCGGTCGGGGCACCCGCCTTGACCATCACGATCACCGCGCGCGGCTTCTCCAGCGAGGCCACGAAGTCGGCGGTCGACTCGCTCGGGATGAAGACGCCCTCGTCGCCGTGCTCGGCGACCAGGCTGCGGGTCTTCTCGACCGAGCGGTTGTGCAGCGCCACCGTGAAGCCGTGCCGGGCCAGGTTGCGGGCCACGTTACGGCCCATCACCGCCAGCCCGGTCACGCCGATCTGCGCTTTCCCCGTTGCCTGCTCGCTCATCTGTTCCTGCCTACTGTCGAAGTTCTGAAGACTGTTGAAGTTCTGAAGACTGTTGAAGTTCTGCAAACTGTCGAAGTTTCTGCGGCCTGTTGAGGTTCTGCGGCTGTCGAAAGTTCCCGCGGACGGGCGGATAGCAGCCGTACCCTCCGGGCTGCCCTGGCCTCGTCGCCCGGCAACCCCGCCGCGCCGCGACCGGCTGGCGGCCCGATCGGGCCGCGCCGGTGGGCGCCCGCCGCCCGGCGCACCCGGGCCGGTAGGCGTCAGGTCGGCGACCCGATCAGGATAACCAGCGGCTGGGCACCCGCCGCCGACCGGGCACCCTCCAGCGGCCGGACACAGCACGGGGCGGCCGGCCCGACGGCCGGCCGCCCCGTAGGCGAGGTGTGGGCTACTCGTGCAGGTAGGTCATGGTGAAGTTGGTACCGCCGGAGATCGCGTTGGTACGCGCCTCGTACACCCCGTTGCTGGGGTCCATCGCCACCGGGCTGTGCGAGCTGAGGCTGGTGCCGTTGATCAGTGCCGAGGTGAACGAGATGGTGCCGAAGTTGGGGTACGCCCCGGTCGGCGACTCGATGATCACCTCAGCGCTGAGCCGCTTGGCCGAGCGCAGCGTCTTGGTGGTGGTGTAGGTCCAGCCACGCGTGGTGTTCTGGATGGTCAGCGTGTACTTGTTGCTGCCGGCGTAGGTGACGCTGGCGTGGATGGCGTTACCGGCGGCCACCGGGTACGAGCTGCTGGACAGGTAGACCGGGGAGGCCGGGTACATCTCGTACCACGCCTGGTAGACCGCGTGTCCACTGGAGCAGTCGGTGGCCACCCCGGTCTGCTCGACGGTGCTGGAGCCGTAGCCGTCGATGCCGACCCACGGCGCGTACAGGTCGTTGGTCGAGTTGCAGGAGGCGTTGGGCTCGGTCCAGCTGGCCGAGACGGAGGTGAAGCCGCTGCCGGTGGCGGCGTACCCGCCCCAGTTGTAGCCGTTGATGTTGTAGCCGGTGCGGTTGGGGCTCCGGGTGGCGCTGGTCGGGTGGCTCGCCGGGGCGAAGACCGGGCCGGCGGCGAGCGCGGCGGTCGGGGCCGCGACGAGCAGGCCGGCGGCGAGGGTGACGCCGGCCGCGAGCGCGGCCAACCTGGCGGGCAGCTGGCGGGCGGGGAGGTGGCGCATGGGGGCTCCTTCGTGGGGGACCGAGGAGGTACGGGTAGCGCCACGTTACTTGCGGGTATATCGATGTATCAATGCCCGAAACTCAGACTTAACCAAGGCTGGGGTACCGGTGAGGGTCTGCCCTCTTCCGCAGCGGAGGTACTCAGCGGACCTGGATGGTGGTCCGCGCCTTGGCCAGCCGGATCGCCTCGGAGAGGGTGGCGATGTCGTAGGCGCCCTGGTGCCGGCGCCCGTTGATGAAGAACGTGGGGGTACCCGAGACGCCGCTCAGGTCCGCCGACTCCAGATCGGCGGCGATCCGGCCGGCGCCGGTCCCGTCCCGCAGGTCGCGTTCGAAGCGCTCCACGTCCAGCCCCAGCTCGCCGGCGTAGCCGACCAGATCCTTCGGGCGCAGCGCGTCCTGGTGCGCCAGCAACAGATCGTGCATCTGCCAGAAGGCGTCCTGGTCGGCGGCGGCCTCGGCGGCGAGCGCGGCCATCCGGGCGTGCGGGTGTACGTCGGTCAGTGGCAGGTGCCGCCAGACGTACCGGACGTCGCCGTGCCCGGCCAGCAGCTCGCGTACCACCGGCTCGGCCTGCCCGCAGTACGGGCACTCGAAGTCGCCGTACTCCACCACGGTCACCGGCGCGTCGATCGATCCTCGTAGGTGGTCCCGCTCGTCGTCCACCGGGACGGCCAGGTCGACGAGCGACTCCGCGGTACCCAGCAGCGCCCGGGTACGCCGCTGCGCCGGCAGCATGCTGGTGACCCGGAAGACCAGCAGGCTGAGCAGGGAGGCGCCGAGCGCGGCGGTGAGGATACCCAGCTTCGCCTCCTCCAGTTGGGTGCCGTCGAAGGCCAGGGTGGCAACCAGCAGGGAGACGGTGAAGCCGAGACCGCCCAGGGCGCCGACGCCCAGTACCGATGCCCAGCCGACCGGTGGGCGCAGCCGGCCCCGGCTCAACCTGGTCACCAGCCACGCGGAGCCGACGATGCCGGCCGGCTTGCCGAGCAGGTACCCGATGATGATGCCCAGAGTGACCGGCGAGGTGTACGCCCGGGACAGGAACGAGGCGTCGATGGCGACGCCGGCGTTGCACAGCGCGAACAGCGGCACGATCAGGTAGCTGACCCACGGGTGATAGAGCTGCTGCAGCCGGTCGTTCGGGGACAGCGCCGCGGAGACCCCGACCTGGGCGTCCCGGGCCAGCTCCGGGGTCGGCTGCTCGCGGAAGAGCCGGAACAGGTCGGTGGCCCGCTCCAGGTCGCCCCGGGCGGCCGGGTAGGCGTAGGTAAGCAAGCCGATAATAAGACCGACCACCACCGGGTCGATGCCGGACTGGTAGACCGCGACCCAGGCACAGATGCCAAACAGCGCGTAGAGCAGCCCGGCGCGTACCCCGGCGGCCCGGATTCCCAGCAGTACCAACATGAAGACCAGGGATACGGCGAGCGCCATGTACTCGATCCGCTCGCTGTAGAACACCCCGATGACGACCAGCGAGAGCACGTCGTCGACCACCGCGACGGTGAGCAGGAAGACCCGCAGCCGGTCGCCGAAGCGCGGCCCGATCAGCGCCAGGATGCCCAGGGCGAAGGCGGTGTCGGTGGACATCGTGGTACCCCAGCCGTGCGCCGAACCGCTGCCTGCGTTGATCGCCAGGTAGATCAGCGCGGGTACCACCATGCCGGCCAGCCCGGCCAGCATGGGCAGCAGCAGCCGGCTACGTTCGCGCAGCTCACCGAGGTCGAACTCGCGCCGCGCCTCCAGCCCGACGGTGAAGAAGAACAGCGTCATCAGCCCACTGTTGATCCAGCCCCGGGCGCTGTCGGTCAGCTGCCACGGGCCGACGCTGATCGAGATGGTGGCCCGCCAGACCGACTCGTACGAGGCGGCGTCGACGTTCACCCAGACCAGGGCGGCGACGGTCGCGGCGAGCAGGAACGCGGCGCTGCCCGTCTCGGTACGCAGAAAGCGGCGCAGGGGCGTGTCCCGGCGCTGGTTCCAGGCGGTCTTGCCGGACCAGGTGGGGCGGCGCGACCGGGCGGAGCGCGGTGCCGAGGAGGTCATGCCACGATTCTGCGGTACCGCCCCGGTGGCACGCCGGCCAGCCGGCCACACCGGCCACACCGGTATTCGCACCCCGGTCGACTGGGCCGTTTCGGCCGACCGGGGCAGCCGGCACCGCTAGCGTCGGAGGCAGGTCGCGGCGCGGGGGTGGGTGGATGAAGCGGGTACGGGTACTCGTCGTGGTGGGTACCCGCCCGGAGGCCATCAAGCTGCTCCCGGTCATCCAGGCGCTGCGCGACAGCGACACGTTGGCCCCGGTGGTGATCTCCACGGGACAGCACCGGGAGATGGTCGACGGCGTACTCGGGCTGGACCGGATCGTGCCGGACGTCGAGTTGGGCGTGGGCGGGCCGGGCCACTCCCTGAATGAGCTGTTCGCCAGCGTACTGACCGGGCTGGAACGCTTCTGTGCGGAACGCTTCGGGCCGCCTGACGCGCTGGACGAGCGGGCGTACACCGGGCCGGGGGCGTACCCGGCGGGCTGCATCGTGCACGGCGACACCACTTCGGCGGTCGCCGCCGCGCTGGCCGCGTTCCACCTGCAGATCCCGGTGGCGCACGTGGAGGCGGGGCTGCGTACCCACTCGGTCCTCTCGCCCTTTCCCGAGGAGCTCAACCGGCAGCTGATCGCCCGGATCGCCGCCTTCCACCTGGCACCCACCAACACCAACGCGGAAAGCCTTGTGCTGGAAGGAGTCCGGGCCGAACAGGTGTTTGTCACCGGCAACACCGGCATCGACACCATCCGCTGGGTCTCCCGGCTGGACCGGCCCTTCGGTATCGCCGAACTCGACGACATCCCGGCCGACCGGCGGGTGGTCGTGGTTACCGCGCACCGCCGGGAGAACTGGGGCGCCGGCCTGCTCGGCATCGGCACGGCGGTGGCCCAGCTGGCCCAGGCCAACCGGGCGGCACTGTTCGTACTCCCGTTGCACCCCAACCCGATCGTCGGGGACACGCTGCGGCCACTGCTGCGCGGCATCCCCAACGTGCTGCTCACGCCGCCGCTGGAGTACGCGCCGTTCGCCCGGCTGCTGGCCCGGGCGTACCTGGCGATCAGCGACTCGGGCGGGATCCAGGAGGAGGCGCCCGCCGTGGGTACGCCGGTACTGGTCACCCGGAACAGCACCGAGCGGCGGGAAGGGGTACTCGCCGGCACCTTGCAGCTGGTGGGTACCGATCCGGACCGCATCGTCAGCGCCGCCCAACGCCTCTTCGACGACCCGATGGCGCACCTGGCCATGATCACGGCGGACAACCCCTACGGCGACGGGCGCGCGGCGCACCGCATTGTGCAGGCGTTCGAGCACCTCGCGTTCGGTGCCGACCCGCCGCAGCGCTTCGGCACCGGGTACCGGCGGTCGTTGGTGCTGCGGGCGGCCGGGTACGAGATGGACCTGCTCGGTGCCACCCGGACCGCGCCCGGCCGGGGCCGGCAGGCGGCGGAGCACGGTACGGCGGCCCGGGCGTGACCGCGCTGGCCCTGCACGTCGGCGACGTCTACGGCGAGATCCCGGCCTGGCTGCGCTGGCTGTTCTACCTTGAGGCAGCGCTGATCTGGGTCAGTTTCGGCTGGCTGCTGGTGCTGTTCGTGCGGGCGCTGCAGCAGCGCGGCCGGGCGCGTGGCCGGCCCGGGCCGGTACCCGACGATCTGCTCTGGATCTTTCTCGTGCCGGCGCTCGACGAGGAGGTGACCATCGCCGACAGCGTCAGCCGGCTGATCGGGCTGGACCTGAAGCACCAGGCGATCGTGGTGATCGACGACGGCTCGACCGACAACACCGCGCAGATCCTCGCCGGCATCACCGAGCCCGCGCTGCGGGTGCTGCACCGCCAACCGCCGGATGCCCGCCGGGGCAAGGCCGCCGCGCTCAACGCGGCCTGGCGCTACATTCACGCGGAGCTACTGGCGCGCGGCGCGTTCGCCCGGTGGGACCGCAGTCGGGTGGCGGTGGTCATCGTGGACGCGGACGGCCGCTTGCACCAGCAGACACCGGCGGTGGTCGCGCCCTACCTCGACGATCCGACCGTCGGTGGGGTGCAGACACTGGTCCGCATCTACAACCGGCACTCCTTCCTGACCTGGTGCCAGGACGCCGAATTCGGCATCTACGGACGGCTCTACCAGTTGGGCCGCAGCCGCTGGGGTACCGCTGGGATGGGCGGCAACGGGCAGTTAAACCGGCTCTCGGCACTGGACTCGGTAGCCGACGTCGACGGGCCGTGGCGGGACACCCTCACCGAGGACCAGGATCTCGGCCTGCGGCTGATCCGCGAGGGCTGGCAGAACCGGCAGGAGTGCCGCTATGGGGTGGACCAGCAGGGCCTCAACGACCTGAGCCGGCTGCTGCGCCAGCGGACCCGGTGGGCGCAGGGCAACCTGCAGGCGATGCGCCTGCTCGACGTGCCGGTACGCGCCCGGATCGGCCTGGTGGCCCGGATCGACCTGGCGTACCAGTTGCTGCTGCCGGTACTGCAGCTGCTCGTCGCGGCGACCGTGCTGGCCAGCATCGGGCTCTTCGTGTTCCTCGGCGTACCGTTCTGGGGCGGCGCGGCGTGGCTGCTGTTCCTTTTCTACAGCGTCACCTTCGGCTCGGCGCTGTTCGGGCTGATCTGCCAGGCGCCCCGGATCACGCCGGTCACCTTCCTGCGGTCGGTGCTGCTCTCGTTGCCGTACACGGCGTACGCCTGGCTGGTGGTACCGGCGCTCGTCCGTGCCCTGTACCGGCAGGCAACCGCTCGGCAGTCGTGGACCAAGACGGCGCGGGAACCGTTGGAGCACCGCGTCCCCGGTTGACCGTCCTGTTTCACGCCCCGTCAGCTCGACTGGCGGACCACCAGTTCGGTGCGCAGTACCACCGAGTGGGTGATCTCGTCGCCGGCCACCAGCCCGATCAGCTGGCGGGCCAGCAGCCGGCCCAGCTCGACCACCGGCTGCCGCACCGTGGTCAGTGGCGGATCGGTGTACTGCGCCATCTCGATGTCGTCGAAGCCGACCACGGCCACGTCCTCGGGTACCCGCCGGCCGGCCGAGCGCAGCGCCTGCAGGGCACCGTGCGCCATCAGGTCGGAGGCGACGAAGACCGCGTCGAGCGCGGGATCCTCGGCCAGCAGCCGGGCCATCGCCAGCTCGCCGGAGCGCCGGGTGAAGTCGCCCTCGGCAACCAGCGGACGCAGCCGGGCGCCGCTGACCTCCCGCTGGTACCCGGCCAGCCGGTCGATGCCGGCCGGCATGTCCTGCGGTCCGGCGATGGTGGCGATGCGCCGCCGCCCCCGGTCGAGCAGGTGCCGGACGGCCGCCGCGGCGCCCGCGATCGAGTCGACGCCGACGATCGGGACGGAGGCGCGCCCGAGTGGCCGCTCCATCGCCACCACCGGAATCCCCATCCGCTGCAGCGCCGAAGGGAGCGGGTCGGCGCCGTGCATGGACGCGATCATCACGCCGTCCACGTGCCGGGCCAGGGCGTACTGCTCGATGCGTCGGTGGCTCTCCGGTGAGCTGGCCATCATGAGTACCAGCTGGAAGTGCCGCTCCTCGAGCTGCTGGCTGACGCCGCGTACGACACCGGGGAAGAACGGGTCGTCGGAGAAGATCCGGGCGGCCGGCTCCGGGAAGACCAGCGCCACCGAGTTGGTCCGCTGGGTGACCAGGCTGCGCGCGGCGGCGTTCGGTACGTAGCCCAGCTCCCGCACCGCCTTGAGTACCGCGTCCCGGGTGTCGGGCAGCACGGTGGTAGAGCCGTTGACCACCCTGGACACGGTGGCCCGGGACACCCCGGCGCGCAGCGCCACCTGTTCCAGGGTCGGTCGCCCCTCTGCCAACTCCTGTGCCACGCCAACCTCCCTGGCGGAGAGGCTATCCCAGCCGTTGGGCACGCTGTTGCCGCCCTTGGTCACGGGGTACCCCGCCGCTGGTCGCGCGGCGCTGCGTCCCTGGTCACCAGGTGGGTACCAGGCCGCCGTCGATGCGAATGTCGGCGCCGGTGACGTTGCCGGTACGGTCGCTGGCCAGCAGGAGTACCAGGTCGGCCACCTCCTCGGGCCGGGTGAACCGGCCGGTCACCATCGCCTGCGCGGCCTGCTCGGCCACCCTCCCCGGCTCGCCACCTGTTGCGGCCGCGACGGTCTCCGCCACCCCGCCGGTACCCAGCCACAGCGCCGTCGATACCGGCCCCGGACTGACGGTGTTCACCCGGATCCCTTGCCCGCCAACCTCTTTGGCCAATGACTTGCAGAAGTTGGCGAGCGCCGCCTTGGCCGCGCCGTAGTCGATGACGGCCGGGTCGGCCAGTGTCGAGTTGACCGACGAGATGGTGACGATCGAGCCACGGCCACCGGCGAGCATCACCGGGAGTACCGCCCGGGTGGCCCGTACGGCGGCCAGCAGGTTGAGGTTCAGCGTCGCCAGCCACTGCTCGTCGGTGACGGAGAGGAAGCCGCCGGTACGCGGTGGCGCGTTGCCAACGTTGTTCACGAGTACGTCCACCCGGTCGCCGGCCGCCGCGATCAGCCGGGCCGGGCCGTCCGGCTGGCCGAGATCGACCTCGACCGTGGTGAGCCGGCCGTCACCTGACAGCTCGGTCAACTCGGGCGTGGCACCGCGCGCGCCGGCCACCACCCGGGCACCCTCGGCCAGCAGCGCCCGTACCACTGCCAGGCCGATCCCCCGGCTCGCCCCGGTGACCACCGCGACCCTGTCCCGCAGCCCCAGATCCATGCGCTCCCCCTGCCCTTTGCCAACCCGCCTCCGCCCATCATCGAGGCGTGCGCGGGCCGGCGGTCGGGCTTCAGCAGAACTGGTGGCGCCTGGCGGCCGCTTCGGTCAGCTGACGGCGATCCTGTCGTTGCCGAGCAGGGCGGCCGGGTCGCGGTAGCGGGCGCCGGGATGTACGTCGAAGAGGCGGCTGTTGCCCGGGCCGAAGAGCCGCTCGCGCAGCGTCTCGCCGTCCCGGTACGACTCCCGGTAGCGGCCGCGCCTACGCAGCTCGGGGACGACCAGTTCGATGAAGTCCTCGGCTGTCCCAGGCGTGAGGAACTGGCGCAGGTTGATCCCGTCGATGCCGCCCTCGTCCACCCACTTCTCCAGCTCGTCGGCGACCACTTTCGGGCTGCCCACCACGAAGAACGGGCCGCGCCGGTACCCGCCCACCCGGTCCAGTACCTCGCCGACCGTCTGCTCCGGCTTGTACCGGTAGCCGAGCCGCTGGTACCCGGGGTCCTGCCGGGCGACGATGTCGGCGATGCGCTCCTCCCGGGGGTACCGCGTCCAGTCCAGCCCGGCGCCGGAGTGCGCCAGGTGCCCGTCTACGCTGCGCAGCCGCTGGAACTCGGCGTACTTGGCCTCCGCCTCCTCCTGCGTCCGACCGACGATGACCGCGGCACCGGCCAGGAACTTGATGTGGTCGGGCTCCCGGCCGTGCAGCTTCGCCCGGGCCTTGGTGTCCTCGATGTTCGCGCGTACCTCGTCGAGGGAGAAGCCGCCGACGAAGACCGCCTCGGCGTGCTTGCTGGCGAACTCCCGGCCGGCGTCCGAGCTGCCCGCCTGGTAGATGACCGGGGTGCGCTGCCGGGACGGTTCGGCCAGGTGCGGCCCGGCGACCTTGTAGTACTGGCCGACGTGGTTGATGTAGCGCACCTTCGCGGGATCGGTGTACACCCGGTTGTCCCGGTCCTGAATTACCGCGTCGTCGTCCCAGGAGCCTTCCCACAGCTTGTACAGCACGTCCAGGTACTCGTCGGCGATCTCGTACCGGTGGTCGTGCTCCACTTCGTCGGGGTGGCCGAAGTTGCGGGCCGCGTTGGGCAGGTAGGAGGTGACCACGTTCCAGGCCACCCGGCCCTTGGTCAGATGGTCCAGGGTGGACATCCGGCGGGCGAAGGCGAACGGCGGCTCGTAGGTGGTGGAGAAGGTTGCCGCGAAGCCCAGGTTCTTGGTCACCGCGGCCATTGCCGGGATCACCAGGAGCGGGTCGTTGTTGGGGATCTGCACGGCTTCCCGCAGCGCCGTCTCGGGACCACCCCGGAATCCGTCGTACGCGCCGATCACGTCGGCCAGGAACACCGCGTCGAAGCCGCCGTACTCCAGCAGCTTGGCCAGCTCGGTCCAGAACTCGATGTCGTTGAAGCGGTGCCGGTTGTTGTCCTCGTGCACCCACAGGCCGTGCGAGATGTGCCCGACACAGTTCATCTCGAAGAGGTTGACGTGGATCTTCTTAGGCATGGGTCAGCTCTCCTGTGCGTCGGTTCTCGTTGTCGTTACTGGTTTTCCCGTCGGCGTTGGCATCCGTGGCCGGGGTCGGTCCGGCGACGAAGCGTGGAATGGCCGCCAGCAGCTCCCGCGTGTACTCGTGCTGCGGCTGATCGAAGACCTCGCGGACCGGCCCGGACTCGACCACCAAACCGTCCTTCATCACCAGTACCCGGTCGCTGACGTGGTAGATGACGCCGAGGTCGTGCGAGATGAACAGGTACGCCACCCGCAGCCGCTCCTGCAGGTCGGCGAGCAGGTCGAGGATGCGCGCCTGTACCGACACGTCAAGCGCGGAGACCGGCTCGTCGCAGACGATGACGTCCGGCTCGGTGGCCAGGGCCCGGGCGATGGCGATTCGCTGGCGCTGCCCGCCGGAGAGCTCCAGTGGTCGGCGGCGCAGGTACGTCTCGTCCAGCCGGACCAGTTCGAGCAGCTGTACGGCCCGGTCGTGGCGTGCTCTGCGGCTGCTGGCACCGGCCACTTTCAGCGCCTCGCCGAGTACCTTCTCGATGGTGTACCGGGGGTCGAACGAGCTGAGCGGATCCTGGTAGATGATCTGGGTACGCCGCCGCTGGGCCCGCCGACCCGCCGCGTCCAGGGTGGCCCAGTCCGCGCCGTGCAGCCGAACCTGACCGGCGTCCGGGGTCTCCAGCCCGAGCACCATCCGGGCCGTGGTCGTCTTGCCCGAGCCCGACTCGCCGACGATGCCGAGCGTCTCGCCGGGCAGCAGGCTGAAGGAGACCTCCTCGACCGCGGTGCGCGGGGCGCCGTCCGGGCCGGGGAACTGCTTACGTAGCCCGGAAACCTCGACCACCGGCTGGTCGGCCGGGGGCGCCTCGCGTACCACCACCCGGGGCAGCGGCTGGATCGGTTGGCCGTACCGGTCCACCGCGGCCAGCCGGGTGCCCTTGGCGTGTACCGCCGGTACCGCCGCGAGCAGTGCCTTGGTGTACTCGTGCCGCGGATCGTGCAGTACCTGCTCGGTCGGGCCGGTCTCGACGATCTGCCCGCCCTTCATCACCGCCACCCGGTCGGCCAACCGCGCCACCACCGACAGGTCATGGCTGACCATCAGCAGCCCGGTCTCACTGCTCTTCAAGGAGCGCAACAACTCCAGCACCTGTACCTGGATGGTGGCGTCCAGTGCCGTGGTCGGCTCGTCGGCGAGCAGCAGCTCCGGGCCGCAGGCGATGGCCGAGGCGATGAGTGCCCGCTGGCGCAGCCCGCCGGAGAGCTGGTGCGGGTACTGGGCGGCGCGTACCTCCGGCTCGGGTACGCCCACGGAGCGCAGCAGCTCCACCACCCTCTCCTGCCGGGCCTCCCGGGTGAGCGTGGTGTGCAGCTTCAGCGGCTCGGCGATCTCCCGACCGACCGGGCGCAGCGGGTCCAGCGAGGCGAGCGCATCCTGGAGTACGAAGCCGATCCGCGCTCCACGGATGCGGCGCCAGTCGCGCTCCCCGTGCCGGGTCAGGTCGACGCCGTCGAAGTGCAGTTGCGCCGCGCGTACCCGGGAACCGAAGCCAGCCAAGCCGACCAGCGTCCGGGTGGTCACGCTCTTGCCCGAGCCGGACTCCCCCACCAACGCCAGGCACTCGCCCCGATCGAGCGTGAAGGAGACTCCGTCGACCACCGTGGCGGTACCGAAGGCGACGCTGAGTTCGTTGACTGTCAACAGGTTCGTCACCACGTTCTCCCCTCGGAGCGGCGGCGCAGTTCCCGGCCGAGGACGGTGACCGACAGTACGGTCAGCGTGATCGTGACGCCGGGGAAGGCCACCATGAGCCAGTCGTTGGAGATGTACTGCAGGCCGGTGGAGAGCATGTCGCCCCACTCGGCGGCCGGCGGTTTGGCACCGAGGCCGAGGAAGCTCAACGCGGCGCCGGCGCTGATGGCGGTACCGATGCCGATGGTCGCCAGTACCAGCACCGGCTTCACCGCGTTCGGCAGTACGTGCCGGCGGATCACGGTGAACCGCCGGATGCCCAGCGCGGTGGCCGCCTCCACGTAGCTGGAGCGGCGCACGATGTGGGTCTGCGCGCGTACCAGCCGGGCGTAGGACGGGATGCTGGCGAAGCCGATGGCGAACAGCGCGTTGGCCACGCCGCTGCCGAGCAGGGTCACCACCACGAGCGCCAGCAGCAGCTCCGGTACGGACAGCACCACGTCGACGAGGCGCATCACCGTACCCTCCAGCAGCCGGTTGCCCAGGCCGGCGAGGAGCCCGAGGAGGGTACCCCCGGCCACCCCGATCGCGGTGGCGCCCAACCCCATCAGCAGCGAGGCGCGGGCACCGTAGATCATCCGGCTGAACTGGTCCCGGCCGGATTCGTCGGTACCGAACAGGTGCGCGGCACTCGGGTGCAGGAACGCGCCGTCCGGGCTGATCGCCAGCGGGTCCTGCGGCGCCAACCACTGCGGTACCAACGCCGCCAGTACGATCGCGAGCGCGAACACCGCCGCCAGTACGATTCCCGGCCGGAACCGCCGCCGGGTTGCCCGGATGGCGGGCAGCGCCTCGGCCGCCGCCACGACGGCGGTCACGAGGTCACCAGCCGCGGGTCGATGAGCGTGTACCCGATATCCACCAACAGGTTCACCACCACGTAGACGAAGGCGGCGAAGAGCACCAGGCCCAGTACCATCGGAATGTCCTTGGTCGTCACGGCCGAGAGCATCAGCTGCCCGACGCCTTGGCGCACGAAGAGTGTCTCGGTGATCACCGCGCCGCCGAGCAGACCACCGATCACGAAGCCGGACATCGTCACGATCTGCACCAGTGCGTGGCGCAGGGCGTGCCGTAGCCGGACAGCCGCGTCCCGCATCCCGCGACTGCGGGCGGTCAGGATGAACGGCTGCTCCAGCACCTCCTCCAGCTCCGCCCGCAGTACCTGGCTGAGTACCGCCGCGATCGGCAGCGCGAGGGTGAGCGTCGGCAGGATCAGCGCGGACAGGCTCTGGTTCCCCGAGACCGGCAACAGCTTGGCCTTGAAGGAGAAGACGATGAGCAGCAGCATGCCGAGCACGAACGTGGGCGTGGAGGAGAGCACCAGCTCGGTACCGGACGCCGCCGACCGGATCCACGGCCGGCGCCGCGCGGTCAGCAGCGCCACCGTGATCGCGAGTACCACGGCGAGCACCGCGGCCGACAGCGCCAGCTGCACGGTCGGGCCGAGCTGCTCGCCGATCGCCTTCCCCACCCCGATCCGCTGCTGGTAGGACTGGCCCAGGTCACCGTGGACCAGCCGGCCCAGGTAGTTCAGGTACTGCCGCCACAGCGGCAGGTCCAGCCCGTAGTCGTGGCGTACCCGGTCCAGTACCTCCTGGGTCGGGTTGGCGCCCTGGCCGGCGACGGTGGCGAGGGCCGCGTCGCCGGCCGTGACGTGCAGCGCCACGAAGCTCAGGGTGGCCGCCCCCCACAGCACACCGACCCCGGCGAGCAGCCGGAAGCCGATGCGCCGCAGTACTTTGCGGGTCTTCACTTCTTTATCCAGGCGTAGGTGAAGACCGGAGTGCCGTGTGAGGTGTCGGTGATGGTGCCGTGTACCGACTTGTTGACCGCCCAGAGCACCGAGTTGTCGTAGATCGGCACGCCGGGTACCAGGTCGATCAGCCGGTGCTGGACCTTGCTGTACAGGTCGGTCAGCTTGGTCTGGTCGGTGGTCTGCCGCGCCTCGTCCAGCCACTGGTCGATCTGCGGGTCGGACAGGTGCGCCAGGTTCTGCCCCAGCCGCTTCTCGTTGGGGATGCTGAACGAGGCGTACTTGATGAACAGCACGTCCGGAGTGTTGGTGTGCCAGACGCCGGAGAGGATGTCGTAGTCACCGGCGTACCGCAGGGTGGTCAGCTGGGTACTCGGCAGCAGGTTGATGTCCACCTTGATGCCGACCGCCTTGGCCTGTGCCTGGATCAGGTTGTAGACCGGGCTGATGGTCGCGGTCTGGGTGACCGGGAACTCGGCCTGCAGCGTCTTGCCGTCCTTGGTCCGGTAGCCCTGGCCGTCCCGCCCGGTCCAGCCGGCCTGATCCAGCAGCGCGTTGGCCTTCGCCACGTCGAAGCCCGGGAACTTCGCGGTCGGGTCGTAGTACTTGGTGACTCGGTCGAGGAAGCCGGTGGACTGCTCGCGCTGCCCGAAACCGACGGTCTGCACGATGGCCGGGATGTTCAGCGAGGCCGCGAAGGCTTGCCGCACAGCCAGATCGTTGAAGGGCGGCCGGGAGACGTTGAAGTCGATGGTGAACGGCCAGCCGATCCGGTTGACGTTGTGGTACTCCAGGTTCGGGTTGGACTTCACCGCGGCCGCGTTCTGCGCCGGTACATACCCGGTGGCCTGGTACTCGCCGCTGACCAGTGAGTTGAACCGGACCGCGTCCTGCCCGACCCAGGTCACCTCGATGCCGTCCAGGTAGGCCGGGCCGGAGTGCTTGAAGAAGTCCGGCGCCCAGTCGTAGCCGTCGCGCTTCTTGAAGCTGACGCTCTGGTTCTTGGTGTACCCGGTGAGCACGAACGGGCCGGAGCCGACCGGGTGCTCGCACAGCTGCGCGGGAGTGTCGTCCTGGATTGCCTTGGGTGACTCCAGCCCCAGCCAGCCCTGGGCGAGCACGTTGAGGAACGGGCTGTACGGCTGGCTCAGGTGTACCTCAAGGGTGTTCGCGTCGATGACCTTGCTGTCCTGGTACGGCGCGATGTACGGCCCGGCCAGCGGCGAGCGGGTCGCCGGGTTGAGCATGTGCTGGAAGTTGATCTGCAGCGCCGATGCGTCGAAGACCGCGCCGTCGCTGAAGGTCACCCCCTGCCGCAGGTGGAAGGTGTAGGTCTTGCCGTCCGGGGAGATCTCCCACGACTTGGCCAACCACGGCGAGATGTTGCCCTTGTCGTCGAGGTAGACCAGGTTGTCGAACTGGATCCGGCCGAAGATCTGCTCGATGTCGGAGGAGATCGCGTGCGGGTCGAGGCACAGCGGATCAGCCGACATGGACAGGTGCAGCGTGCCACCGGAGACGGGCGGGCCGGCGGCCGCCGCGGTCGTACCGGTCGAGCCGCAGGCGGCCAGCAGCGCCAACACGGCCACACCGCTGGCGGCGCTCAGGGCCGATTTTCGGAAAGGGACCGATTTTCGGAAACCGGCCGACTTTCTGAAACGGGCCGATTTTCGCAGGCTGGCCAGTGGTCGGATACGCACAACTGCTCCTTGGAGGTGGCCGCCGGGTCGGGCGGTCGCGGGGTGGTGAATCGGTCTCGTGGGTTGTTCCACGGAGGTAGGTAAGGTCGTGTTCACGGGGGCCGGCGGGTCGCACTGTGGAGTGGCACCGCCAGCCCCGGGTTGGTCACGCCGACGTTGGCGCTTCATTCGAGGCGGCCGGAAGCTTTGCCGCGCACCCAATCCCGCCCGGCTGGCCCGATGGCCTGACGGAGAAGGGTCGACGACACAGCAGAACGACGGAGGTCCGGCCCGTCGCTGTCGACGAAGTGGCGTGTCGGCAACAGAGCGTGGACGCGGTACGAGCAGCGGCGGGCCTGCCGTCGTGGGGTCGGTACGGGCGGGTCGGATGGAGTGCGTCAGCGCGCTCCGGTCGACCTCAACAGCCGCAGCTGCACACCTTCAGGAAGTCGACGAAGCGGCGCCGGGTGAGTGGCATCCCTCGGGTCATGGCGATGACGGTAGCTGCGACGATCGAGCACTGTCCATCAGAATGTGACCTGGAACACATGTTTTTCCTATCTGCTTACTAGGAAATTTGAGATGGCGTTGACCCGGCCTGCGCCGCCATGCTTCCATGAGCCCATACCCGGATCGCAGCAACTGGATCGGCTGAACTTTCCCGATCCAGCGTTGATCCGGCGTCCGATACCACACGCATCCGACCGGATAACTGCCCTTTTTGTCATCCGGTCGCCGCCCGCACAGCCCGTCGGCCCGCGCCGACCGGAACGACACCGCACCGCCGGCACGGCCGGTTTGAACGAACGGAACGACGATGACGCACGCCCCGACCCGGAACCGGCTGATCTCCGACGCCGTCGAGGCGCTCGCCACCGCCCGGGAACTGGCCGCCGATTTCGCGGTGGAGGCGGCCGAGCGGGACGCCCGGCGCCGCCTGCCGGCAGCCGAACTGGACCGGCTCTCCGCCAGCGGGCTGCTCGGCATCACGGTGCCCCGGGCCTTCGGCGGTGCCGACGTCGACGCGCAGACCGTCGCCGAGGTCTTCCGGCTGCTCGCGGTGGCCGACCCGAACATCGCGCAGATCCCGCAGAGCCACATCGTCTACGTCAACGTGCTGCGGCAGCAGGGCAGCCCGGCACAGCAGGAGTTCTTCTTCGCGGAAGTGTTGGCCGGCAAGCGGTTCGGCAACGCGCAGTCGGAGACGGGTACCAAACATGTGCAGGACTTCCGCACCCGGCTGGTCCCCGACGGGGACGGCTTCCGGCTGCACGGCGCCAAGCAGTACAGCACCGGCGCGCTGTACGCCGACTGGATCCCGGTACTGGCCCGGCGCGAGGACGAGACGCTGCACGTGGCCTACGTACCCCGGGACGCTGACGGGCTGACCGTTGTCGACGACTGGGCCGGCATGGGGCAGCGCACCACGGCCAGCGGCACGGTACGCCTGGACGACGTGTGGGTACCGGCCGATCGCGTTGTGCCGCACCACCTCACCTTCACCGGGCCACAGCTGCACGGCGCACTGGCCCAGCTGCTGCACACCGCCATCGACGTCGGGATCGCCCGCGGCGCACTGGACGAGGCGGTCGCCTTCGTGCGTACCAAGGCCCGGCCGTGGTTCGAGAGCGGTGTCGAGACGGCGGCCGAGGACCCGCTCGTCATCCAGCGGGTCGGCGATCTGGCCATCCGGGTGGCCGCCGCCGAGGCGCTGCTGGTGGCCGCGGCTCGCGCGGTGGACGAGGCACGGGCCGCACTGACCGACGATTCTGCCGGCCGGGCCTCCATCGCGGTCGCCACCGCCAAGGCGTTCGTCGACCCGGTCGCCGTCGAGCTGGGCAGCGCCGTCTTCGAACTCGGCGGTACCCGCTCCAGCCTCGACCAGCTCAACCTGAACCGGCACTGGCGCAACGCCCGTACCCACACGCTGCACGACCCGGCCCGCTGGAAGGTCCAGCACATCGGCCGGTACGTCCTCAATGGACAGTTGCCACCCCGACACGGTCTGCTCTAAGGAATCCACATGTCACTCACCTTCCACTGGTTCCTGCCCACGTACGGCGACAGCCGGGACATCGTGGGCGGTGGACACGGGCTACCCGCCGGTACCGCCGGTGGTGCCCGCCCGGCCACGCTCGCCTACCTGGGCCAGATCGCCCGTACCGCCGAGCAGCTGGGCTTCGTCGGTGCGCTGACCCCCACCGGGGCGTGGTGCGAGGATGCCTGGCTGACCACCGCGATGCTGGTCGAGGTGACCGAGCGGTTGAAGTTCCTGGTGGCCTTCCGCCCCGGGTTCCTGTCCCCGACCCTCGGCGCGCAGATGGCCGCGACCTTCCAGCGCCACTCGCAGGGGCGGTTGCTGCTCAACGTGGTCACCGGCGGGGAGAGCCACGAGCAGCGCGCGTACGGCGACTTCCTGGACAAGGACGCCCGCTACGCCCGGGCCGACGAGTTCCTGCACATCGTGCGGGCCTTGTGGCGCGGCGAAACGGTCGACTTCACCGGTACCCACCTGCAGGTGGAAGGGGCGGCGCTGGGGCGGGTACCCGATCCGATCCCGGACGTCTACTTCGGCGGCTCGTCGCCGGCGGCCGGCGCGGTGGCGGCCAAGCACGTGGACGCCTACCTCACCTGGGGCGAGCCGCCGGATGCGGTGGCCCGGAAACTGGCCTGGGTCAACGGTTTGGCGCAGGCCCGCGGGCGACGGCTGCGGCAGGGCATCCGGCTGCACGTGATCACCCGGGACACCAGCGAGCAGGCCTGGGC
The DNA here is from genome assembly GCA_963850915.1 of uncultured Actinomycetota bacterium. GTDB lineage: Bacteria > Actinomycetota > Actinomycetes > Mycobacteriales > Micromonosporaceae > CAVTWH01. The sequence continues at coordinate 766,947 of CAWKND010000005.1, read as the reverse complement.
GCAGGCCCAGCGGCTGCTGGACGGGATCGACCCGGCCACCATCGCCCAGGTCCAGGCCGGGCTCGGCCGCTCGGAGTCGGAGGGGCAGAAGCGGATGCTCGCCCTGCACGGCGGCAGCCGGGACGGCCTGGAGATCTACCCCAACCTGTGGGCCGGCGTCGGGCTGGTCCGCGGCGGGGCCGGCACGGCCCTGGTGGGCAGCCACACCGAGGTGGCCAACCTGATCGAGGAGTACCACCGGCTCGGCATCACCGAGTTCATCCTCTCCGGGCACCCGCACGTCGAGGAGGCGTACTGGTTCGGCGAAGGGGTACTGCCGATCCTGCGCGAGCGCGGCCTGTGGCGGCACCCGGCGCAGCCGGCCGAGGCCGAACCGGCGGCCGTCCCGTTCGCATCGGTGTCCCGGTGACCACCGATCTGTCCGCTGTCGCCGCCGCGCCGCCCGCGACCGGCGGGCCGGAGACGGCGGTGGCCACGCTGCGCGAGCGGGCCGACCGGCTGCTGCCGGAGATCGCGGCCGGTGCCGCCGAGCGGGAACGGTTGCGGGAGTTGCCGTTCACCCAGATCAGGCAGCTGGCCACGGCTCGGCTGTTGACCTTCCGCATCCCCTCCGAAATCGGCGGTGCCGGATCGACGGTACGCGAGGTGATCGGCTTCGTGGTCGATCTGGCGGCCGCCGACTCCAACATCGCCCAGGCGCTACGCCCCGACTTCAGCTTCGTGGAAGGCTTACGCGCCAACGGTTCGCAGACCGAACGGGATGTCTGGTACCCGCGCCTGCTCGCCGGTGACGTGTTCGGCAACGCCGGCTGGGAAATCGGTGGCCCCAACGGCGTCGTCCGCTCCCGGATCACCAGGCAGGACAGCCACTTCACCGCCACCGGCAGCAAGTACTACAGCACCGGGGCGCTCTACGCCGACTGGGTCAGCGCCACCGCGATCGACGACGACGGGCAGCAGGTCTCCTTCGTGCTGCCGCGCGACCGGCCCGGACTGGAGCTGCTGGACGACTTCGACGCGGTCGGCCAGCGGTTGACCGCCAGCGGTACCACCCGGCTCAACGGGGTGACCGTCTACCCCGACGAGATCCGGCACCGCCCCAACACCGGCCAGCGCTCCATCGTCACCCCGTTCCTCCAGCTCTACCTGGCGGCAGTGGAGGCCGGCATCGCCCGTGCCGCACTGAACGACGCGGTCGCCTTCGCGCGCGAGTACGCCCGCCCGATCAAGCACAGTACGGCCGAGCGGAGCGTGGATGACCCGTACGTGCAGCACGCGGTCGGCGAGGTCTCCGCGCGGGCGTACCTCGCCGAAGCCGCCGTGCTGCGCGCCGCCGAGGCGATCGACCGGGCCTGGAGCGGTTCGCTGGCGACGGAGCTGGTGACCGAGGCGGCGGTCACCGTGGCACAGGCACAGTTCGTGGCGGTGGAGGCGGCGCTGCGCGCGGCGGAGCTGGTCTTCGACGTCGGCGGCGGATCGGCCACCGCGCGGGTACACAACCTGGATCGGCACTGGCGCAACGCCCGTACCGTCGCCAACCACAACCCGCGCGCGTGGAAGGCGGCCGCGGTCGGCGCGTACCGGCTCACCGGTACCGAACCACCGCTCAGCGGGCTGTTCTGAACGCATGAGCCTCAGTAACGGAAAGGATCCCAGATGACCGTCACCGTTGTCGTCGGCAACCCGAAGCCACGCTCGCGTACCCGCGACGCGGCGAACCTGGTGGCCGAGAAGCTGACCGGGCGGCCGCCCGACGTCAGCATCGACCTGACCGACTTCGGCGCCGCGCTACTGGACTGGGCCGACCCACAGGTCGCGGCCGCCATCTCCACGGTGGCCGCCAGTGAACTCGTGATCGTCGCCAGCCCCACCTACAAAGCCACCTATACCGGCCTGTTGAAGCTGTTCCTGGACCGGATCGGCGGCGGCGCGCTGGCCGGCGTGACGGCGGTACCGCTGATGCTCGGCGGCGACTGGCGGCACTCGTTGGCCCCCGAGGTCTTCCTCCGGCCGGTACTGGTGGAGCTGGGCGCGAGCTGCCCGGCGCGCGGGCTGTTCCTGCTCGACTCCGAGCCGGGCGAGTCGACCGCACTCACCGGCTGGCTGGAGCGCGCCGAGCCACAGATCGCGGCGGCGCTGGCCGGTCGCCGGCAACGGCAGCTGGCATGAGTACCCCACCGGTACCGCAGCCGGCCCAGCTGCGCCGCGCCTTCGGCGCCTTCCCCACCGGGGTGACCGCGATAGCCGCCCTGGTCGACGGCGTACCGGTCGGCCTCGCGGCCAGCTCGTTCACGCCCGTGTCGTTGGAGCCGCCGATCGTGTCGGTGTGCCTGGCACACACCTCGAGTACCTGGCCGCTGCTGCGCCGCGCCGGGCGGCTCGGGGTGAGCGTGCTCGGTGCCCACCAGGAGCGGCTGTGCCGGCAGCTCAGCGCCCGGGGCGGCGACCGGTTCGCGGGCGCGCGGTGGCGGCTGGTGGACGACGGCGGGATCCTGCTGGCCGGCTCGGCGGCCTGGCTGGACTGCACCATCGAGCGGGAGATCCCGGCCGGCGACCACGACATCGTGCTGCTGCGGGTACACGACCTGGATGCCGACCCGGCGGTCGCGCCGCTGGTGTTCCACGCCAGCGGATTCCGCGAATTGGCGGTGGTACCCGCGGCGGCCTGACCCGCGTCACGGCGCATCCGGGATAATCGGTCCGCAGCGCGCCGAATTCCCGGCCGCTACCGAGGCCGAAGGGGTCGTCGCATGCCAGGTGTGACCCGGTGAGCCAGATCGACAGTTTCGGCTGGCTCAGCCTCGCTGTCGCACTCGCCGTCCTGGCCGCGATCTTCTCCAACCGGCTCAGCGAACGGGTCCGGGTACCGGCGCCGGGCCTGTTCCTGATCGGCTCGGCACTCGCCTCCAACCTGTTCCCGGCGCTGGGCCGGCTGCCGATCACCACGGTGCAGAACATCGTGACGGTGGCGCTCGGGCTGATCCTGTTCGACGGCGGCATGCACATCGGCTGGCGGCGGCTGCGCTCGGCGGCCGGTGCGATCGTCTGGGTGGGTGTGGCCGGTACCCTGGTCACCGCCGTGGCCATCGCGGTGCTGGCCAATACCGCGCTCGGATTCGGTTGGCAGACCTCACTTCTGCTCGGTACCGCGCTCGCCCCCACCGACCCGGCCGTGGTTTTCTCGGTGCTCGGCCGGCGCGAGGTGGTCGGTCGCTCCGGGCTGATCCTGGAGGGTGAGTCCGGGGCCAACGACCCGGTCGGGATCGCGCTGATGGTCGTCCTGCTCACCACGGCGGGGGCCAGCGGGCTGACCCGGCTGGCAACGGGGGTGGGCGAGTTCGCGCTGCAGATGGGGGTCGGCGGAGCCGTCGGGGTACTCGGCGGGCTGGCACTGCGCTGGCTGATTTCCCGGGTACCGCTGTCCAACGAGGGCCTGTACCCGTTGCGTACCCTCGCTTTCGCCGGTGTCCTCTACGGCGCCGCGACGGTGGCACACGGCTCCGGCTTCCTGGCTGTCTTCCTGGCCGGCATCCTGATCGGTGACACCAGTGCCCCGTACAAGCAGGAGATCAAGCGGTTCCACTCGTCACTGGCCAGCCTGTCGGAGATCGTCGCGTTCGTGGTACTCGGCCTGACGGTCAGCGTGCACGGGCTGACCCTCACCACGGTGCTGCTGCCCGGGCTGCTCATCGGAGTACTGCTGGCGCTGGTGATCCGGCCGGTACTGGTCGGGCTGGTGCTGTGGCCGGTGCGGCTGCGCCTGGGCGAGCGGACCTTCGTACTCTGGTCGGGGCTGAAGGGTGCCGTGCCGGTACTGCTCGGCACCTACCTGATCGTCGAGCAGGTCACCGACGCCCGGCGCCTGTACGGGATCATCTTCGTGGTCGTCACCTTCTCGGTACTGGTGCAGGGCAGCCTGGTACCCGTCGTGGCGCGCTGGTGCCGGGTACCGATGCGCCTGGTCGAGCAGCAGCCATGGGCGCGGGGCATGCGCTTCCGCGAGGAGCCAACCGGCCTGCAGCACTTCGAGGTGATCGCCGGTTCGCCTGCGGACGGGGTGGCCATCGGCGCGCTGGGCGAGGACGAGAACATCTGGGTGAACATGATCAGTCGCGGCGGCGAGGCGGTGCCGGTACGCGCCGACACCCTGCTGGCGGCTGGCGACGAGGTACTCGCGGTGGTCGACCCGGATGACGGCGAGGCGCCGCGCCGGGTCTTCGCGGACCCGAACCGCTAGACCCGTCCGGGCCGCCGCCCTCAGATCCAGCCGCGGCGGCGGAACACGACGTACAACAGCCCGGACAGGGCCAGGGTGACCAGCGTCGAGGTCCAGAACCCGGCCGCGTGGCCGAATCCGGGGTACGGCACGTTCTGCCCGTAGAAGCCGGTGACCGCGGTGGGTACCGCGATGATCGCCGCCCAGCTGGTGACCTGCTTCATGATCACGTTGAGCCGGTTGGAGCGCTGGTTCAGATGCGTCTCGAAGATCGTGGTCACCAGGTCGCGCAGCGAGTCGGTCCACTCGGTGGCGCGCAGGACATGGTCGTACACGTCCTGGAAGTAGGGCACCAGCGCCGGGTCCACCACGTGCAGGTCGCGGCGCAGCAGCGAGTTGACCTCCTCCCGCATGGGCAGTACCACCCGGCGCAGCGTGACCAGGGACTTGCGCAGCTGGAAGGTACGCCGCTGCATCTCCTTGTCCTTGGGCGCATCCTCGAACAACTGGTCCTCCAGGCCCTCGATCTGGGTGTCCAGTGCCTGTACCGCGTCGAAGTGGGTGTCGACCACGTAGTCCAGCAGGCCGTACAGCAGGAATCCGACGCCGTAGCGGACCAGGTCCGGTGACTGGTCCCAGCGGGCGACCACCGCGTCGATGTCGAAGGTCGCGTCCTTGCGGACGGTAACCATCGCGTTGGCAGTGACGAACGCGGCCACCTCGTGCATGGCCAACTGCCCGGTGTCGATGTCCAGGTCCACCGCGTAGGCGGTGACGAACAGGTGCGAGGCGTAGCGGTCCAGCTTCGGTCGCTGGTGCTCGTGTACCGCGTCCTCCACCGCCAACGGGTGCAGCCCCAGTTCTTCGCTGATCGAGGCCAGGTCCTCCTCGGTCGGTTCGCACATGTCGAACCACACCAGTGACGACGGGTCGGCGATGTGGTCGGACACCTCGGCGACCGGGAACCCCTCGGCCTCCAGCACTCCGTTGCGGTACAGGCGGGTACGCAGCAGCATGCCGCCAACATACTTACCCGTTTGGATCGAGCGCGCTTATGTACCTTGACGGTTACGTAACCACATCGGTACGCTCGGATCCATGGAAGCTGCCTTGCGGGCGTTGGCGGACGAGAGTCGACGCACGATGCTGGAGGCCCTCGCCGACGGTCCGGCCACGGCGGGTGAACTGGCGGCGCTGCTGCCGATTGCGCGCCCCGGCGTCTCGCGGCACCTGCGGGTACTGCGGGAGGCGGGACTTGTCGAGGTCCGGAACGAAGCGCAGCGCCGGATCTACGGGCTTCGTCTTGAACCGCTCACCGAAGTCGAGGAGTGGCTGAGTCGATACCGGGCCATGTGCGAGCAACGGCTCGACGCCCTGCACACCGAGGTGGCTCGGGGAAGACGCGAGCGAAGGAGCACGCAATGACCGGCAACGTACGGATCCTGGGCAGCCTGGGGTCGGCGGACGGCAAGGGCGTCGTCCGCATGGAAGACCGCTACAGCACCGACATCGAGGACCTGTGGTCAGCGATCACCGATCCCCAACGGCTGGCCCGCTGGCTCGGCGAGATCAAGGGTGACCTCAGGCTCGGCGGTACCTACCATGCGCGCTACTACGCCAGTGAATGGGAAGGCGACGTTCGCATCGACGTGTGTGAACCGCCCCGGCGACTGCGACTGATCGTCGGCGAACACCCGGACGAGCACGTCACCGAGGTAACCCTGACCGTCGACGGTGACCAGACCATCCTGGTCTGGGAGGAGCGCGGCATGCCCGTGCCCCTGCTCCCCGCCTACGGTGGCGGAATCCAGATCCATGTCGAGGATCTCACCGCCTACCTCGCCGGGCGCGAACGATGCGACGCCGGCGCGCGGTGGCACCAACTCGAACCCGCCTACGCAGACCTGGCGACCGGCGTCAGCCGCTGACGACCCCGCGCCGATTCTGGTGCGGTGACGTGAATCCAGCCTGGCCGCGCCCCACCGTGGCCAGGCTGGGTCGCCGCCACCGCTGCCCCATTGTTCAGCGGGGACCGATCAGGTCGTGGATGGCTTGCCGCACCGCTTCGGGGTGGCGCAGGTGGATGGTGACGTGACCGGCCTCGACGGGACGGATCTCCCCGCCCGGGACGGAGGCAGCTAGCTGTGCGTACAGCCGCCACTTGCCTTCGATCTCGGCGCGCAGCAGCGACTCGGGCGTACCGCCGGAGACCGCCCGCTTGAAGGCGTCGACCTGCATGGAGGACAACACGATGAGCGGCACGTCGGGCAGCGGCCCGGCGAGGCGGATCTCGTCGTAGAGCCGCTTGACGTTCCCCGCCTCGCGGAACCCGACCGCCAGCCACTCCGGGCTGACGTGGCCGTCGATGAGCGGTTCCCGGATCGCCGCGGGCCAGTCGGCCATCTCGTCCGCGAAGAGGCCGCGGTAGAACTGGATCAGCTCCTCGGGTACGTCGTCGAAGATCGCGGCAGCCTGCTCGGGATCCCAGGCCTCCCTCTGGTCGGCCAACTCCTGTGGCATGTGGGCGGTGTACTCCTCGTGCGCCGGATCCAGCAGGACCAGCCCGGCGACCTCGGCCGGGAACCGGGTCGCGTAGTACCGGGCATAGAGGCCGCCGAGCGAGTGGCCGACCAGTACGTACGGGGCGGGTACAGCGGCGGCCCGCAGCACTTCGCGGAGTTCGTCGATGACCTGCGCCAAGGTACGCCGTAGGTCGGTCCGCTCGCTCCAACCGGTACCGGCCCGGTCGTACACCACGCTGGTGGTGAACTCGGCGGCTTGCTGCGCGACGTTCCAGTAATCCAGACCCACCGCGCCACCACCCGGCAGGAACACCACTGCCGGGCCGCCACTACCCGCCCGGTGCACGAACAACTGCCGGCCACCGGCCTGGTAGAACCGGCCCAGCGGCGGCGCCGGGGCGACGGCGGAAGGCTGGCCATCCGAAGTCGTGTCGTGCATGACTGCCTCCTCCGGTTTTGCATTTCCAACTTCGGGAACGGTACCAGATGTGGGATCGTAGCGGCGTGGACGCTCTCGACCTCGTCATGCACCCGGTACGGCTGCGCATTCTGCACGCCATGGCCGGCGACCGGGTACGGACGACCACCGAACTCTGCGCCCAGCTGCGGGACGTACCGAAGACCACCGTGTACCGCCATGTCGGGCTGCTCGCCGAGGCCGGATTGCTGGAGGTGGCCGGTGAGCAGCGGGTACACGGGGCCGTGGAGCGCCGCTACCGGCTCAACCGGAGCCGCGCCGTGATCAGCCCGGATGCCGCCGCGTCGATGTCCCTGGACGACCATCGCCACGGCTTCGCCGCAGCCATGGCGGCGCTGCTGGCCGATTTCGGCGCCTACCTCGACCGGGAACACGCCGACCCGACCGCTGACGCCGTGGGGTACCGGCAGATTCCGCTCTGGCTCAGCCGGAGCGAACTCACCGAACTGATCACCGAGATAACCGCCGCGCTGCTGTCCAAGGGCGGCAATGAACCCACCCCAGAGCGCGGCCTGTACCTGGTGAGCCCGATCCTGTTCCCGCTGGAGGATCCGGCACCACACGGCGAAGAACCGACCGACAACCAGCCGTAGGCCCTCGGCCCGGCCGACCCGTCGTCGAGATTGCGTCAAGAACGCGGCTGGTCGCGTTGTTTTCCCGTCAAGGTCCCTACCCGCCTTGGAACCGCCCTACTTGACTTTGATTCGCGGTCACTGAGATTGCGGATCGGAAGAGTGCTGTGGTGGCGAAGTGCCCTATGTTGGCACAGATTATCCGATGTCGTACTAATAATGCCTTTGGTCGTCGCGGGTACCCCCGGGCTGGATTCGAGAGGGAGGAAGTGAACTTCGATGCGTGACGTGATCTTCGTAGCGCTGACGATCGTGCTTTTCGGAGTGTTGGCACTGGTCGTCAAGGGGGTGGAACGGCTGTGAACGCGACAAACATCATCGGTTTGATTCTGGCGGCCGGCCTGACCGTGTTTCTGGTGGCGGCCCTGTTGTTCCCGGAGCGTTTTTGATGAGCCCCACGTTGGCTGGCATCATTTTCATCGCCTCACTCGTCGTCGCGCTGGCCGTTGTGTACCGACCGCTGGGCGACTACATGTACCGGGCGATCACCCCGACAAGACACTCACGGGTCGAGCGGGTCGTCTACCGCGTCATCGGCGTCAACCCGGCCGGCGAACAGTCGTGGCCGGTCTACGCCCGCAGCGTGCTCGCCTTCTCCGCGGTGTCCGTGCTGTTCCTGTACCTGTTCCAGCGGGTACAGGCCCATCTCCTGCTGTCCCTGGGCTTCACCAACGTGCCGCCGGCGCTGTCCTGGAACACCGCGGTCAGCTTCGTGACGAACACCAACTGGCAGGCGTACTCCGGTGAGTCCACGATGGGCCACCTGGTACAGATGGCCGGTCTCGCGGTGCAGAACTTCGCCTCCGCGGCGGTCGGTATCGCGGTGGCCATTGCCCTGGTGCGCGGGTTCGCCCGCAAGATGACCGACCAGCTCGGCAACTTCTGGGTGGACCTGGTCCGGATCGTCATCCGGGTGCTGCTGCCGATCGCCGCCATCAGCGCCATCGTGTTGATCGCGGGTGGCGCGATCCAGAACTTCTCGGCCGGCCACGACGTGACCACCTTGGCGGGGGCGACCCAGCACATCACCGGCGGTCCGGTGGCCAGCCAGGAAGCGATCAAGGAACTGGGTACCAACGGTGGTGGCTTCTACAACGCCAACAGCGCCCACCCGTTCGAGAACCCGAGCACCTGGACCAACTGGCTGGAGATCTTCCTGCTGCTGATGATCTCGTTCAGCCTGCCCCGTACGTTCGGCCGGATGGTCGGCAGCAACAAGCAGGGCTACGCGATCGTCTCGGCGATGGCCATCATGGCGATCGGCAGCGTCATCGTCATCAACGTGCTGCAGGGCCTGCACGGCGGTACGGTGCCGCAGGCTGTCGGCGCGGCGACGGAGGGTACCGAGAGCCGGTTCGGGGTGCTGCAGTCGGCGACGTTCGCCTCTGCCACCACGTTGACGTCGACCGGTGCGGTCGACTCGTTCCACGACTCGTACACGTCGCTGGGTGGCGGGATCCCGATGGCCAACATGATGCTCGGTGAGGTGGCGCCCGGCGGTACCGGCTCCGGCCTGTACGGCATCCTGATCCTGGCGGTGATCACGGTCTTCGTGGCCGGCCTGATGGTGGGGCGTACGCCGGAGTTCCTGGGCAAGAAGATCGGGGCACGCGAGGTCAAGTTCGCCTCGCTGTACATCCTGACCACCCCGGCGCTGGTACTGATCGGAACCGCGGCGGCGATGGCGCTGCCCAAGGAGCGCGCCTCGATGCTCAACAGCGGTGCGCACGGGCTGTCCGAAGTGCTCTACGCGTTCACTTCGGCGTCCAACAACAACGGGTCCGCGTTCGCCGGCATCTCGGCGAACACCACCTGGTACAACACCGCGTTGGGTCTGGCCATGCTGCTGGGCCGGTTCCTGCCGATCGTCTGGGTACTCGGCCTGGCCGGCTCGCTGTCCAGACAGAAGCCGGTACCGGCGTCGACGGGCACGCTGAGCACGTACCAGCCGTTGTTTGTCGGCATGCTCGTCGCCGTCACCTTGGTCGTGGTGTTGCTGACCTACCTGCCCGCCCTGGCTCTCGGCCCGCTGGCCGAAGGCATCCACTGACCGCGCTCCACTCGCAGCGCTCAACAGACAGACACTGGTGAAGGAACACTCATGTCGGTAACAACTGTGGACCGGACACCGGCGGCCAAGCCGCCGGCTGCGAGGGGACCGCGCCGGATCGGCGGCGGCCTGCTGGATCCCAAACAACTACTCAAGTCGACGCCCGACGCGCTCCGCAAACTCAACCCCACAACGCTGTGGCGCAACCCGGTCATGTTCATTGTGGAGATCGGTTCGATCTTCACCACGATCCTGGCGATCGCCAACCCCACGGTCTTCGCCTGGCTGATCACCATCTGGCTGTGGCTGACCGTGGTCTTCGCCAACCTCGCCGAGGCCGTCGCCGAGGGGCGCGGCAAGGCACAGGCGGACGCGCTGCGCCGGGCCAAGACCGACACCATGGCCCGCCGGCTGATCGACTGGCAGCCCGGCGCGGCCAACCCGAAAGAGGAGGCGGTACCGGCGCCCCAACTGCAGCAGGGCTCGTACGTGGTGGTCGAGGCGGGGCAGATCATCCCCGGCGACGGTGATGTGGTGGAAGGAATCGCCAGCGTCGACGAGTCGGCGATCACCGGCGAGTCCGCCCCAGTGATTCGCGAGTCCGGCGGCGACCGCAGCGCGGTGACCGGCGGTACCCGGGTGCTCTCCGACCGGATCGTCGTGCAGATCACCCAGAAGCCGGGCGAGAGCTTCATCGACCGGATGATCGCCCTGGTCGAAGGCGCCAACCGGCAGAAGACGCCGAACGAGATCGCGCTGAACATCCTGCTCGCCGCGTTGACGATCATCTTCCTGCTGGCCGTCGCGACGCTACAGCCGCTGGCGATCTTCTCCAAGTCGGTACAGGGGTTCGCGCCGGACAGCCAGGCGCTGGACTCGCACGGGGTGACCGGCATCGTGCTGGTGTCGCTGCTGGTCTGCCTGATCCCGACCACGATCGGCGCGCTGCTCTCCGCGATCGGTATCGCCGGCATGGACCGGCTGGTACAGCGCAATGTGCTGTCCATGTCCGGCCGCGCGGTGGAGGCCGCCGGCGACGTGAACACGCTGCTGCTGGACAAGACCGGCACCATCACGCTGGGCAACCGGCAGGCCAGCGAATTCGTACCCGTCGGGTCAGCCAGTCCGGCCGAACTCGCCGACGCCGCGCAGCTGTCCAGCCTGGCCGACGAGACACCGGAGGGGCGTTCGGTGGTCGTGTTCGCCAAGACCGCGTACGGGCTGCGCGAGCGTGGCCCCGGCGAGCTGCGGCAGGCCACCTGGGTACCGTTCACCGCGCAGACCCGCATGTCCGGCGTGGATGTGCAGGACCGGCAGGTCCGCAAGGGCGCCGCGTCCGCGGTGATGAAGTGGGTACGCGACAACGGCGGCCACCCGTCCGATGATGTCGGACCGGTCGTCGACGGCATCTCCGCCTCCGGTGGTACGCCGCTGGTGGTCGCCGAGCGGATCGAAGGGCAGCCGGCCCGCGCACTGGGCGTCATCCACCTCAAAGACGTGGTGAAGGCCGGCATGCGGGAGCGCTTCGACGAGATGCGCAAGATGGGCATCCGTACCGTGATGATCACCGGCGACAACCCGCTCACCGCCCGCGCCATCGCCGAAGAGGCCGGTGTCGACGACTTCCTCGCCGAGGCCACGCCCGAGGACAAGATGGCCCTGATCCGCAAGGAGCAGGAGGGCGGCAAGCTGGTCGCGATGACCGGCGACGGTACGAACGACGCACCGGCGCTGGCCCAGGCCGATGTCGGGGTGGCGATGAACACCGGTACGTCGGCGGCGAAAGAGGCCGGCAACATGGTCGACCTCGACTCCGACCCGACGAAACTCATCGAGATCGTGGAGATCGGCAAGCAGCTGCTCATTACCCGGGGTGCGCTGACCACGTTCTCCATCGCCAACGACATCGCCAAGTACTTCGCGATCATCCCGGCCATGTTCGCCGCGGTCTACCCCGGGCTGGACAAGCTGAACATCATGCGGCTGCACAGCCCGACCTCGGCGATCCTGTCCGCGGTCATCTTCAACGCGATCATCATCGTGGTGCTGATCCCGCTCGCTCTGCGCGGGGTGCGCTACACGCCCTCCAGCGCGGCCGCGATGCTACGCCGCAACCTGCTGATCTACGGGATCGGCGGGGTTGCCGCGCCGTTCATCGGGATCAAGATCATCGACCTGCTCATCCAGTTCATCCCAGGGATCTCATGATGCGACTACCTTCTTGGCTCGCCCAACACCTCGCCGCGCTGCGGGTACTCCTCGTCCTCACCGTGCTGACCGGCGTCGTCTACCCGCTGGCGATCACCGCCGTCGCCCAGCTTCCCGGCCTCAAACACAACGCCGACGGGTCGATGGTCAACGCGGGCAACACCACGGTGGGCAGCTCGTTGATCGGCCAGGCGTACCTCGACAAGGACGGCAAGCCGCTGGTCCAGTACTTCCAGTCCCGCCCGTCGGCGGCTGGTGACGGGTACGACCCGACCGCCACCAGCGCCAGCAACCTGGGACCGGAGTCCATTGTGGACACTCTGCCCGACCCGTCCGTCGCCGACGACGCGGGCAAACCGAGCCTGCTCACCGAGGTCTGCTCGCGCAGCGTGGCGGTCGGCGAGCTGGAGAACGTGGACGGCTCCCGGCCGTACTGCACCTCCGGCGGCGTCGGGGCGGTGCTCGGGGTTTTCCACCGGGACGGCGGTACCGGCCCGGTGACCCGGGTGGTCAGTCTCAACGAGGCCTGCCCGGCCACCCCGTTCCTCAGCACCTACCAGGGTGTCGCCGTGGAGTGCGCGAAGTTCGGTGACGACTACAGCAAGGCAGTGGTCACGCCGATCCGCGGTGACGCACCGGACACCCCGGCGGTACCGCCGGACGCGGTAACCGCCAGCGGATCCGGACTGGACCCGGCGATCAGTACCGACTACGCGCAACTGCAGGCGCCCCGGGTCGCCAAAGCCCGCGGTACCTCCGTTGCCAACGTGCAGAAGCTGATCGACAAGTACACCTCCAGCCGGGCGCTGGGGTTCATGGGCGAACCGTCGGTCAACGTCCTGCAGCTGAACCTGGCCCTGGACAAGCAGTACCCGTACCACAGCTGAGCGATTAGCCGGGGAGGCCCCGAGGCAGGAGGGAGCAGGAGTGTCACAGGGACAGCTGCGCGTCTACCTCGGGGCCGCACCGGGTGTGGGGAAAACCTACAAGATGCTGGAGGAGGGGCACCGGCGCGCCGAACGCGGTACCGACATCGTCGTCGGGTACGTCGAGACCCACGGCCGCCCGCACACCCAGGCCATGCTCGCCGACCTGGAAGTGGTCGTCCGCAAGCAGATCAGCTACCGCGGAGCGGTCTTCACCGAGATGGATGTGGACGCGGTGATCGCCCGGGCGCCCGAGGTGGTCCTGGTCGACGAACTCGCCCACACCAACGTGCCCGGCTCCCGCAATGCCAAGCGCTGGCAGGACATCCAGCAACTGCTGGAGGCCGGCATCACGGTCATCACCAACGTCAACATCCAGCACCTGGAGTCGATCAACGACGTCGTCGCGGCGATCACCGGGGTACCGCAGCGGGAGACCGTACCCGACGAGATCGTCCGGCGGGCCGAACAGATCGAACTGGTCGACATGACCCCGGAGGCGCTGCGCCGCCGGATGGCACACGGCAACATCTACAAGCCGGAGAAGATCGATGCCGCGCTGGGCAACTACTTCCGCGTCGGCAACCTCACCGCGCTCCGCGAACTGGCCCTGCTGTGGGTCGCCGACAAGGTGGACGAGCAACTCGACCGGTACCGCGCCGAGCACCGGATCACCGCCACCTGGGAGACCCGCGAGCGCGTCGTTGTCGCGCTCACCGGTGGCCCCGAAGGCGACACCCTCATCCGCCGGGCGGCCCGCATCGCCGCCCGCAGCAAGGGCGCCGACCTACTCGCCGTGCATGTCAGCCGCAATGACGGGCTGGCCGGTGCCGACCCGGCCCACCTGGCCCGGCAGCGCAGCCTGATCGAGAGCGTCGGGGGTACCTACCACCAGGTGGTCGGCAACGATGTCCGCACCGCGCTCCTCGACTTCGCCCGCGCGGTGAACGCCACCCAACTGGTACTCGGGGTCAGCCGCCGCGGTCGCGTCGCCCAACTGTTCTCCCGCGGCGTCGGAGCGGGTACCACGGCCGACTCCGGAACCATCGACGTGCACCTGGTCACCCACGAAGAGGTACAGCAGGGGCGGCGCCGGGCCAGCCCTGCTCCGGCGCTGAGCCGCCACCGCCGGCTGACCGGTCTCGCCCTCGCCGTCGCCGGACTCCCCCTGCTGACCGCCGCGCTGGTCACTCAGCGCGGCGACCTGTCGCTGGCCAGCGACATCCTGCTCTACCTTGCCTGGACGGTGGTCGTTGCCCTCGTCGGTGGCTTGTGGCCGGCGCTGTTCGCCGCGATCGGCGGATCGCTGCTCCTCAACTTCTACTTCGCCCCGCCGATCTACACCTTCACCATCTACGAGCGCGAGAACGTACTCGCGCTGATCGTGTTCCTCGCCGTAGCGGTCGCGGTCAGCCTCACCGTCGACACCGCCGCCAGACACACCCGCGACGCCGCCCAGGCCCGCGCCGAAGCCGAGACCCTCTCCACCCTGGCCGGCAGCGTCCTGCGCGGATCCCGGCCGCTGCCGGCGCTGCTCGACCAGCTCCGGGAGGCGTTCGGGTTCGTCGGCGTCACTCTCCTGGAGCGCCGTCCGGACGCTCCGACCGGGCCCAATGTGCAGCACGACAAGGACTGCTGGCAGGTGGCCGCGGCAGTCGGCGACCGGCCCAGCCTGAGCCCCGACCAGGGGGACGCCGAGATCGCCATCGACGACACACTGTCGCTGGTACTGCGTGGACATCCGCTCGAGGCCGCCGACCGGCGCGTGGTGGAGGCGTTCGCCGCCCAGGCAGCCGTTGCCCTGCGCCAGGAGCGCCTCGCCGAACAGGCCGCGACCATCGGCTCGATGACCGAGGTCGACAAGCTGCGTACCGCCCTGCTCTCGGCCGTCAGCCACGACCTGCGTACCCCGCTCGCCTCCGCGAAGGCAGCGGTCAACGGATTGCGCAGCAACGATGTCGTCTTCGACGACGAAGACCGCGACGAACTTCTGGCCACCGTCGAGGAGTCGCTCGACCGGCTGCACCGGCTGGTGGACAACCTGCTGGACATGAGCCGACTGCAGGCCGGCGCCCTCGGGCTGAGCCCACAAGCCATGAGCATCACCGAAAACATCGCCCAGGTACTGGAGGATCTCGGCCCGGTGGCCCGGGAAGTCGCCGTACAGATCCCCGACGACCCGCCCGAGGTACACGCGGATCCGGCACTGGTGGAGCGCATCCTGGTCAACCTGCTCCGCAACGCGCTGCGGTACAGCCCACCCGGGCAACCACCGATGATCCTGGTCAGCGACCACGCCGGGTACGTGGAGACCCGGGTCGTCGACCACGGCCCCGGAATCCCCACCGACCAGCGCGAACGCGTGTTCCTACCGTTCCAGCGCCTCGGCGACCGGGACAACGACACCGGCGTCGGCCTCGGCCTGGCGCTCTCCCGCGGCCTGGCCGAGGCCATGGGTGGCGGCGTCGACCCGGACACCACCCCCGGCGGAGGGCTGACCATGACACTGCGGCTGCCGCAGTCCCAGCCTGCGGAGATCGCACCACCCGAGGCCGCCGAGCCTACCGAGCAGCAGGACGCAGACCCACGGCTGCTGCGCCGCCTGGACCAGTGGAGCCACGAGGACCACCGATGAACCGCGCCGTCGTCATCGCCCCTGCCCGCCTACTCCGTCGCCGGGGGCGACCCGGCCCGGTGTGCTGCCCAGCGCGCGGTCAGCTGCTTCATCTCGTCCTGCATGAACTCGAAGAAGGCCACCGACTCGGCCAGCCGGGCACCGGCCGGGCTCTGCGCGCCGAGTACCTCGGCCCCTTCGCGCAGGCTCTCCGTCCACTTGATGAGCAACTGGTCCCGTTGGGTGATCGTGCGGTACCACACGTCGTCGTCCACCCGGTAGTGGTCGCGCCGGGAGCCCGGATCGCGTTCCCGGTTGACCAGGCCGACCTGGGTCAGGTAGCGCACGCCGCCGGAGATGGCGGCCGGACTCGCCCGCAGCTGGGTGGCCAACTCGGCCGCGGTGAGCCGACCGGAGTCGGTCGCGACCAGGGCGACGAAGATGCGCGAGGCGATGCGCGGCATGCCCGCCTCGATCATGACCTGCGCGAAGCGCTCGATGTAGCGGGAGACGGCGGCCGGATCCCGCACCTGCTCCGCCGCTGCTCGCCGCCCACGTGTCGTCATCGCCGCATCCTACAGCAACCTTTGCATCGTTCAGAACCTTCACGAATTTGTGAATTGAGAGTACCGTCGCGCTCATGACAGATGCCATCGCGGTTGCCGGACTGGTCAAGTCGTTCGGGCGCACCCGGGCGCTGGACGGCGTCGAGCTGACCGTACGAACCGGCGAGGTGCACGGGTTCCTCGGCCCGAACGGGGCCGGCAAGTCCACCACCATCCGGGTACTGCTCGGGCTGCTGCGCGCCGACGCCGGTACCGTCCGGCTGCTCGGCGGCGATCCGTGGCAGGACACCGCGACCCTGCACCGCCGGCTGGCCTACGTACCCGGCGATGTGACGCTCTGGCCCAACCTCTCCGGCGGCGAGGTGATCGACCTGCTCGGCCGGCTGCGCGGCGGGCTGAACCCGAAGCGCCGGGCCAGCCTGTTGCAGCGCTTCGACCTCGACCCCACCAAGAAGGGCCGGGGGTACTCGAAAGGCAACCGGCAGAAGGTCGCACTGGTCGCGGCGCTCGCCTCCGACGTCGAGCTGCTGATCCTGGACGAGCCCACCTCGGGGCTGGATCCGTTGATGGAGAACGTCTTCCGCGAGTGCATCAACGAGGAGCGGGACAACGGCCGCACAGTGCTGCTCTCCAGCCACATCCTGGCCGAGGCGGAGGCGCTCTGCGACCGGGTCAGCATCATCCGGGCCGGTCGGGTGGTCGACACCGGTACCCTCGCCGACATGCGCCACCTGGCGCGTACCGCGATCACCGCCGAACTCGCCGCACCCCCCACCGGCCTGGCCGACCTGGCCGGCGTGCACGACCTCGTGGTGGAGGGCAACCGGGCCAGGTTCGCCGTGGACAACGACCGGCTGGATCCGGTACTGCGCAAGCTGACCGAGGCCGGGGTGCGCTCGCTGACCAGCCAGCCACCCACGCTGGAGGAGCTGTTCCTGCGCCACTACCAGGACGAGACGGTCCCGGCATGAACGGCCTCACCGGGCTGAGCACGCTGACAGGAACGCGGCCGCTGCTCCGGCTGGCGCTGCGGTTGGACCGGGTACGGCTGGCGGTGTGGGTGCTCATCATCGGCGTACTCCCAGCCGGTACCGCTGCCCAGTACCAGAAGCTGTACCCCACCGCCGAGTCGGTACAGCAGATCCGTGGGGTGGTGAGCAGCCCGTCCCTGGTGGCCATCGGCGGTCCGCTGTTCCGGGCCACGATCGGTGGCCTGACGGCGTGGAAGATCCTGGTCACCGAGGTGATCCTGGCCGCGCTGATGAGCATCCTGACGGTCATCCGGCACTCCCGGACCGAGGAGGAGTCGGGCCGCTCGGAGCTGCTCGGCGCCGGCGTGGTCGGCCGGTACGCCGCGCTGACCGCCGCCGTCCTCACCGCTACCCTGGCCAACCTGGCCGCCACCGTGCTGATCGTGCTCGGGCTGCTCGCCACCGGGCTGCCAGCCAGCGGCGCGCTGGCACTCGGGCTCGCGGTCGGCCTGACCGGCCTGGTCTTCACCGCCGTGGCGGCAGTCGCGGCACAGCTCACCGAGGGCGCCCGGACGGCGATCGCGCTTGCCGCCGCCGTGCTCGGCGTCGGCTACCTGCTCCGTGCGCTCGGCGACACCGGGCCGGGCTGGCTGAGTTGGTTGTCCCCCATCGGTTGGGCGCTCCAGCTGCGCGCCTTCGCCGGTGAGCAGTGGTGGGTACTGGCGCTTCCCGTGGCGCTGAGCGTGGTGCTCGGCGGGGCGGCGTACACCCTCGTGGGTCGGCGGGATCTGGGCGCGGGGCTACTGCCGCAGCGGCCCGGACCGGCGCGCGGCTCGGCGTCCCTGCGCGGCCCGCTGGCGCTGGCCTGGCGGCTGCAGCGCGGGCTGCTGCTCGGCTGGGTCGTCGGGATGGCGTTGTGGGGCGCGGTTCTCGGCGGCGCCGGGGCCGGCATCGGCGACAGCGTCGGTGACAACCAGCAACTCAGCGACCTGCTGGCCCGGTTGGGCGGCAGCAAGGGACTGGTCGATGCCTACCTCGCCGCGGTACTCGGCATCACCGGGCTGGTCGCGGCGGTCTACACGGTGCAGACCACGCTGCGGCTGCGGGTCGAGGAGAGCGCCGGCCGGGTGGAGCCGATCCTGGCCACCCCGGCCGGACGGGTCCGCTTCGCGTTGAGCCACCTCGCTTTCGCGGTGTTCGGCAGCGCGCTGCTGCTGGCCGTGGCCGGGGCGGCGGCCGGATTCGGTTACGGCGCACAGAAACACGACATCGGCGGCCAGGTACCCCGGCTGCTGGCGGCCGCGCTCGTGCAGACCCCGGCGACGTGGGTACTGGCCGGCCTGGGCCTCGCGCTCTTCGGGCTGGTACCCCGGCTGACGGCGCTCACCTGGGCGGCGCTCGTGGGCTGCCTGCTGGTACTGGAGTTGGGCGAAGTACTCGGGCTCAGCCAGTGGCTGGTGGACCTGTCCCCGTTCGCGCACGCGCCGAAGCTGCCCGGTACCCCCTTCACCAGCACGCCACTGATCTGGCTGACGCTGGTGGCCGTGGTACTCGGCGCAGCCGGGCTGGTCGGCTGGCGCCGCCGCGACGTCGGCTGATCCGCGACCTCGACCGCCGGCCGGCAGCACCGGGCACACCAATATCAACTGACGGGCGCCGCCGGCCGGCCGGTTGGCGGGTACCGTGCCGCGGTCGCACTCCGTAGATTCACCAGCCGTGACCAACGATTTCGCCAGTCAGGCCCAGAGCCAGCGGATCGCCGGGGCGCTGCGGATGCGCCGGCTGTTCGGCAGGTTCGGCGCGGTGATCCTGACCCTCGTCGCGCTGATCGCACTGATCATCGGCGGACTCCTGCTGGCCAGCCAGCGCTGGCCGGCGGCCCAGGCCACCGTCCAGTCCTGCACCAGCCAGCTGGTCGGCAGCGGCAACGGTACCGGGACCAGCCACCGGCACCAGGAGTACCACTGCGTGGTCAACTGGCAGGACAGCTCGGGTGTGCGAACCGCCACGGTGAACTTCGGCGCGAAGCAGCCCCGGATCGGCGAGGTGGACACCATCCGGGTACACGGGAACACGACGGTACTGGCGACGCCGGCCTGGGCGGGCTGGGTGACGCTGGCCGTCGGCGTACTCCTGGGCGTGCTCGGTGTGCTGTGGTTCCTGCGCTCGCTGCGCCGGCCGAGCGTCGCCTGACGTGTCTTGCGCGTCAGGCGTTGGCGGCCAGCGCGATCGCCAGCAGGCCGTGCAGCCGGTCGACATCGGTGGCGGCGCTCAGCTCGAGCGCGATCCAGTCGCGCCGGGCCGGGTCGTACCGGATCGCCGGGTCGGTACGGTAGCTGGGCTCGGCGCGCGACCAGCCGGCCCGGGTGATCCGCAGGTCCACCACGCCGGGCGCCTCGCGGTGGGCGATCTCCCGACCGGCGAGGAAAAGCGCCGGCTTGTCGGCGTAGCGGGAGCGCCCCAGCACCACCGGGCCGATCGACTCCGCGGCTGCCACGAACGCGTCCCAGATGTCACCCAACCCATCGACCATGACCACTATCTTAGTGGTCTTGAAAAGCGAATCGACGGAGCGCGGGGCCCGGTGCGGTGGGTATGCACCCGCAACAGCGGCCACCACCGTCGCGGCAGCGGACGTTCACCGGATGGCAAAGCTGATCGTTGGCTGAACGGCGGCTAAACAGATCTATACTGCCTCATAAAGGACTGATCCAGGTATGGACGGGCGCCGAGGAGGACTGTGACACAGCTCGATCGGCCGCTTTCCCCGGCCGTGGTCGCTGCATTCGACACGGTTCTCGCCGCGCGCGCGATCCACTCTGTGTACCAGCCCATCGTGGATCTCGAATCGGGCGAGATCGTGGCCTACGAAGCGCTGGCCCGCGGCCCCGCCGGTACCGTCTGGGGCAGCCCGGATGCGCTGGTCAGCTACGCCGCGAAGGCCGGTCGGCTGCCGGAGTTGGACTGGATCTGCCGGGCGGCGGCCTGCCGGGGTGCGCTCGCCGCCGGGCTGCCGGCCGAGCTGCCGCTGTTCGTCAACGTCGAGCCGGCCAGCTCCCGGACGCCCTGCCCGCCCGAGCTTGTCAAGATCATCGGAGCCGCCTCCGACCAGCTGCAGATCGTCGTCGAGGTCACCGAGCGGTCGGTGGCCGCCGACCCGGCCGGTCTGCTGGAGACGGTCGAGCGGATGCGCGGCGAGACGGCCCGCATCGCCCTCGACGATGTCGGCTCCGACGCCGCCAGCGAGGCGATGATGTCGTTGCTGCGCCCCGATGTGATCAAACTCGACCGCGGCATCGTGCACGACCGGGACCGGCCGGGTACCGCCGAGGTGGTCGACGCGGTGACCCTGGAGTCGGCCCGTACCGGTGCGCTGATCCTGGCCGAGGGGATCGAGACCGAGGAGCACGCGAAGCAGGCCCGGCGCCTCGGAGCCACCCTCGGCCAGGGCTGGCTGCTCGGTCGTCCCGGCCGGCTACCGCGACAGTTCAGCTCGCCGCAGCGGGTACTGCCCCAGGTCGGGCCGCCGTCGCTGTCGGGTGGCACGCCGTTCGAGGTCGCCCGGCAGACCTCACCGGTCGCGCGCGCCAACCGGCACACTCTGCTGTTGCTCAGCCGGGCCATGGAGGACGGTTTCACCGCTGAGGAGTCGACCGTCGTACTCACCACGTTCCAGCACGTCCGCCACTTCCACGGCGGTACCCGGGAACGGTACGTACGGCTCGCGCTGAACGGGATCCTCACCGCCGCGTTCGGTCACCAGATGCCGACGCAGCCCGGTACCAACATCCGCGGCTGCGCACTGTCGCCCGACGATCCACTCATCCGCGAGTGGAACGTACTGGTCATCGGCAGCCAGTTCGCGCACGGCCTGTTCGCCCGCGCGCTCGAGGACGAGCCGGATGGCTTCGAGTTTGTGGTGACCGACGACCGCTCGGTGATCCTGGCCGCGGCCCGCCCGCTGCTGAGCCGGCTGGCCCCGCAGATCCCGGTGCTCCACTGAGCTGTGCTCTCATCACGCCGTCGCCCGCTGAGGCATCGGCGTCAGGGGCGTTCCCGGGGGCCGGTTCCGGTGGCGCCGGCCATCATCATCGACTCCGGGTACCCGCGCGGTTCGGCACAGACGGCCGGACCGGTCAGCAGCCGGGTCGCCGACGCGGCGGACAGCCCCGGAGCGAACAGGAACCCCTGGCCGAGTTCGCAGCCGAGGCCGAGTAGCGCGTCCCGTTGGCCGGTCCGTTCGATGCCTTCGGCCACCACCGTCAGCCGGAGCGAGCCGGCCATGGCGAGAATGGCCCGTACGATGCTGCGGTCGGTACCGTCCTGGTCAACACCGTCGACGAACGATCGGTCGATCTTCAGGCACTCCGCCGGGAACTGCTTCAGGTAGGCCAGGTTCGAGTAGGCGCTGCCGAAGTCGTCGAGCGCGAAGCGCACACCGCCGGCGCGCAGCTGCTCGGTCGCGGCCGCCACGTCGTCGCTGATCCGGCTCTTCTCAGTCACCTCCAGCCACAGCTGCCCCGGCTCCACACCGGTCCGGCGGACCAGTTCCAGGATCTCCGCCGCGGTACCGGCCCGGGCCAGCTGGCTGGGGGCGAGGTTGACGTTGATGGTGAGCTCGGACCAGCCCGGCAGTCGGCGCCAGCTGGCGAGCTGACGGCAGGCCTGCTCCATCACCCAGGTACCGATCGAACCGATCTCCCCCGTCTCCTCGGCCAGCGGGATGAACACGTCCGGCGGGATCGGGCCGCGCTGGTGGTGGGTCCAGCGCAGCAGCGCCTCGAAGGCGACCGGCCGGCCGCTGCCCAGTGCCACGATCGGCTGGTACAGCACCTCGAACTCGCCCCGGTCGCGAGCCAGCAGCAGCTCCGAGCGGACACTCAGCCGGTCCAGCGAACGGTGCGAGGCGGCGTCGTCGAAGACCTCGACCACCCCCCGGCCCCGCGACTTCGCCACGTACATCGCCGCGTCCGCGTCCCGGAGCATGGCGCTCGCGGTGGAGCGACCGCGTACGCCCAGTACTCCGCCGATGCTCGCCGACACGTTCACCCGCTCGCCGCCCAGCTGGAACGGCTCGGCGAGGGCGTCGACGAGCCGCCGACCCACCGCGGTGACATCGGCCAGGCTGTCGATGGCACTGAGTACCGCGATGAACTCGTCGCCGCCGAACCGGGCGAGCAGGTCGCTGGGGCGCAGCCCGTGCTGCAGCCGCCGGGCCACCTGCTGGAGCAGGGCGTCGCCGACCTCGTGCCCGAGCCGGTCGTTGATCGCCTTGAAGCCGTCCAGATCGCAGAAGAGCAGGCCGGCAAGGCCATTGGCGTGGGTCGTCGCGCTGGTACCCAGCACCTGCTCCAGCCGCTGGCCGGCCACCGTGCGGTTGGCCAGGCCGGTGAGCGGGTCGAGCGTCGCCCGGTCGTGCAGCTCCTGGTAGAGATCGGCGTTCACCAGGGCGCCACCGAGGTTGCGGGCGAAGATCTCGGCGATCTCGACGACCTCGGGACTGAACAGGCGGGGGCCGCTGCGGGTCGCGTACAGCAGGAGGATCGGCCGGCCGTCGCGCATCACGGGGACGCACAATCCGGCGCGGGGTAACAGTTCTCCGTCCCGGGGCAGCGGCGCCGACCAGGAGGCGCCGGTCACCACGGTCGGCCAGGCGTCGAGTTCGCCGACCGGTACCCGCTGCGCCGGGCCGGCCCCGGTCCGGTCGCCGTGCTGCGCGCGCAGGTAGGCGGTACCGTCGAGGATCTCCATCACCCAGGCCACGTCCGCCATGGTGAGCCGGTGGATGACCTCGGCCGCCACGGTCATCAACCGGCCCGGATCGATATGCGCGGTGAGCCGGTGCCCGGACTCGGCCAGCCGCTCGATGGCCACCGCGCGCTCCCGGTCCTGCGCCGCCACCGCGAGTCGCTGCGCGACGCTGCCCAGTACATGCAGGTCGGTACCGGTGAACGGTTCTCCGCTGCTGCGGCAGAGCACCAGCATCTCGTCGGACGGGCGGACCAGCGGTGACATGGGTACGAACGCGGCGGAGCGCAGCCCCAGCGGGGCGAGGCTGGCCGGTACATCCGGGTTGTGCTCCCCCGGTTCGAGCCGCACGGCTGCCGGCTGGCCGGAGTGGATCGCCTGCGCCGCAACGGGTCCGAGCTGCCAAGTGTCCACAAAGGACGGATCGTCCTCGGCGAGCCCACGTGCCGCGGTGACCAGGAACCGGTCGCCCACCGGGCTGACCACGCACACCAGGTCGGCGTTGTACGCCTCGGAGAGGACGGCGAGCGCCCGGCCGAGCAGCTCGCCCGGTGCTGCTGGGCTGCCCAGTACGCCCAGCAGCCGGATCAGCCGGCCGGAGTCACGGTAGGCGTTACTCGCCGCCTGGGTGGCCTCGTGCAGCTGGCCGGCCAGCCGGGCGAACGGGTCGACATCGCGCATTGCCGGGTGCGGAAGGAGCGGGTTCACCAGCGCCTCACAGCGCGACCGCGGTGACGGTCGAGTTGTGGTACCCCGCAACGCTCGTTGTCCGGGCGAACTCGCCGTAGGTGTACACCCCGAAGATCGGTAGTTCGCCGGCGGCGGCCTGCAGCCGGGCCGCCTCCTCGCCACCCCGTTCGCGGAGCAGGTCCAGCCGGGCGATGCAGCTGAACACCAGGAGTACCGACGGGTCCCGACCGGCGAGCGCGCGCTCGACGACGTCCTCGCTGACCGCGAGCAGGTCGTCCTCGTCGCAGGTGACGATCTGGATGGCGGAGTAGACCGGCAGCGGCTCGAAGGTGTGCACCAGCCCGTCGTCGCCCTCGAAGACACCGCGGATGAGGTGCGTGTCGTCCGGCTCGATCAGGCCGAACGCGTGCGTGGAGTAGTAGCCGCCGGGGCGTACCCGGTCGAGCTGCTGGGTGTTGGCGGCGCGGATGTGCTCCTCGAACACCTCCCGCGCGGGGCGACCGGCGATCTCGTGGACGACCGGCCCTTCGGTCCTGGTGACCAGCAGCGGCAGCCCGATCGGCTGCCAGCCGTGACCGACCGCCACCGGTACCGGATGGTCCGCGCTGATCCACACGGCGACCGCCGCGTCGCCGAGCGCCCGGTCATCGTGGAAGACGAAGGTCTGGCTCAGCTGCCGGTCGTCGGCGGCAGCGCCACCCACCACCGGTACCGTGGAGCCGGTCACCCGGTGCAATCCGTTGACCAGGGCCTGCGCCTCGGCGGCCAGCCCGTCAGCGAAGATCAACATCGTCGCGTACGGGCCGAGGTCATCGCCGGCCGCCGCCCGGGACGTCCGGGCGAGGGTGGCCCCCGCCGCTTCGGCGCCGCCGGAGAGGTGCTCCACCGAGGCGACCCCGAAACGGTACCCGCCGGCGGTCATCGCGAGCACGGCTACGCCGCTGCCGGGCTGGGTGAGGTCGCTGCCCCGGAAGTGGCCGGTACTGGTCTCGCCGACCAGGGGTACCGGGCCGGTGACCGCGCGGATGGCGGCCAGCAGTGCCGGCAGGTCGTACCGCACGGACGCGTAAACGATCACCATGGCCGGCTGCTCACCGCCCAGACCGGCGAGCGCCTTGGTCGCCGCGGCGGTACCGGCCTCGACAGCGTCTGCTGCCTCACTGGAGCCGCTCGCCGCGCGGAGCTTCACTGGTGCGTGCTGACGGGTGATGGGGGTCACCCCCTCCTGCTCGGGACTGCCTCGCCGACGCGGCAATTCTACGGCGGATTGCCCGAGTAGCGAAGTTAGCTCATGTTATCCCGATAACTGATACTCGACGACTCACGATTTCGGCGCGCACATGGCGGCACCGATGATCCCGGCCTCGTTGAGCATCTTGGCGGGTACCACCTCGACCGGTACGTCCATGAGCGGCAGGAACTTCTCCGAGCGCTTGCTGACCCCGCCACCGATGATGATCAGGTCGGGCCACAGCAGGCCGTGTACCAGCTTGATGTAGCTCTCCAGCCGGCCGGCGTACTCGTGCCAGGACAGGTCTTCCCGCTCGCGTACCGAGTCGGCCGCCCACGCCTCCGCGTCCCCATGGTGCAGGTGCAGGTGGCCCAGCTCGGTGTTGGGTACCAGCTGCCCGTCGATGAGCAGCGCGCTGCCGATGCCGGTACCCAGGGTCACCAGCAGTACCACCCCGGAATGCCCGACGCCCGCGCCGTAGCGCGCCTCCGCGACACCGGCCGCGTCCGCGTCGTTGACCACCGCGACCTCGCGCCCGGTCGCCTTGCTGAACAGCTTCACCGCGTCGACACCGATCCAGCTCTTGTCGATGTTCGCCGCGGTGCGCACGACTCCGTTGGTCACTACAGCCGGTAGGGTCAGCCCGACCGGCCCGGCCACGCCGAGCTGGTCGAGTACCTCGACGACCACGCCGGCCACCGCGTCGGGCGTGGACGGGACTGGCGTGACCAGGCGTACCCGCTCCCCCGCGAGCACTCCGCCGGCCAGGTCGACCGGGGCGCCCTTGATCCCGCTGCCGCCAATGTCCAGACCCAACACCGCGGCCGGTCCGCCACTCGTCACCGTCATGGATGCCTCCTGCTCGTCACCGCGCCGTCGAGGTGATCAGCCGTCCCCCCAGTCTGCCCAATCGGCGGGAGTTCGGCAGCGCAAACCCGACTCGGCACCGGGATCCGAGGGGTGCGGTGGGGGCGCCGGCTAGCGCGGCGTGCGGCGCCGGCGGGCCCAGACGACGCCGATCACCGCGATCCCGACGGCGGCGACCCCGCCGGCAGCGAGCACCGGACCGAGCCGGTGCGTGCTGCTCGCGCCGGCGGGCGGCGGCCGGGTGGGGACACTGCTGCGGGTCGTAGATGGGCTGGTGGATGGCGCGGTCGCGGCGGCGGGGTTGGCCGGGTAGCGGAGGATGGGGGTACTCAGCGGGTCCGTTTCGACATCGCTGACCGTGAATATCTGGGTACCGTCGCGGCTGTACGCGATGCTCTCCCCCTGTGGCTCGCCCGGCAGCGGGGTGCGCTGGGGCCGGCCGGTGGTGATCGCTTTGACCACGTCGCCGTCGGGGACAGCCCACTCGTACGCGTCGGCGTAGGTACGCAGGGCCACCCGCGACCGGTCCGGCGAGTTGGCTCCGCCGGTGACCAGTACGTCGCCGACGGTACCGACGCCGTTGGGCGTACCGGTCACCTCCGGCGTGAAGGTACCCACCTTGCGCAGGGCCACCGGCGTACCACTCGGATCGGCTGGACCCGTTGGCACGTATACGTTCGCGACCAGTGGGTCCTTGGTGACCACGATCGGCGTGTCGTCGGCGGCGAGCAGCAGTGCCTCCGCGTCGTGCGCGCCGTCCGGGTAGGTGTAGCGGTACAGCTGCGGGCGGGTAGACCCGGGCGGCAGCCGCCAGATGCCGATGCTGCGCCGGGTACGCCCGTTGTCGCCGATGTCCGCTACGTAGAGCGTCCCGTCCCGGCCGACCGCCAGGTCCTCCGGGTCGTACGCGGAGGTCGGGTAGCCGATCGACCGCACGTACCGGCACTGCGCATCCAGGTAGAAGATCCGGATCTTGGTCTTGTCGATATTGCTGTCCGAGATGGCGACGTACCCGTCCGCCGTCACCGCCAGACCGGACAGCCCGATCAGCCGGGGATCGGTGACCGTGCACGCCGTGCTCGCCGCCGCTTCCTGCGGGCGGCCGGCGGCGACGGCCGGCGCGGCCGTCACCAACAGCGCGACGAGGGCGGCGGCAAGGCACAGCAGCGAACGGCGCACCCCTGCAGCCTCGCCGGTCAGCTGTGGTCGCGGGCGCTGCGCAGCGCCTCGCCCCACCACGGCAGGTCGTCGACGAGCAGCTTCAGCCGGGGCTCCAGCGGATCGAACATGCTGGTATCGGCCTCCCCGGTCGCCTGCCGGGCGGCCAGCATCACGTCGGCCAGATGTGTACCGCATGCCGCAGCGGCGCCATCTCGAACTCGACGGCCACCTGGCGCAGCTGCTCGATCGCCCGCACGCCACCGACATTGCCCCAGCCGACGAAGGAGATCGGCTTGCGCCGCCACTCCACGAAGGTCCAGTCCATCGCGTTCTTCAGTACCGCCGGGTAGCCGTGGTTGTACTCGGCGGTCAGCACGATGTACCCGTCGGCGCGGTCCAGTGCCCGGCCCAGCTGGCCGACCTCCTCGGTCGGGTACTCCCGTGGTGCCCGGGCCGGCGGCGGGGCGTCGAAGAACGGCAGCGGGTAGTCGCGCAGGTCGACGAGTTCAACATCGACAGCGACATCGGCTCGGCCGCAGAGGTTGGCGAGCACCCACCGGGCCACCGCGCACTGAACCGGCCCTCGCGGGTGGTACCGGTGATGACCTGAATGAGCATTTCCCGTCCTCACGTGTGCGGCCCGCTCCGGGCGACCGCCACGCGCGGCGGAGCCCGCGCTCCAGGCTAGCGGCGGGCCCGGTGCTGGCCGCAGGGTAGTCCGGTGCCGAGGTGGATCCAGCCGGTGGTCTCGGTCCACACCATCGGCCCCCGGCAGGTGCACGGGGGTACCGCCAGTGGACCCCAGCCACGACCCGAGTTGGCCGGGCGGTCCGTGGGCAGAGCGGCGGGCTGTGCGTCGACCCGGGCCGGAGCGGGCGTCACGGTCGCGCCGCCGGTGCTGCGGGGCCGACCCGGCGGCCGTGGAGCTGCGCGCCGGTCGGGCAGTACCGGTCCTCGCAGTGGCCGCGCCGGTGGTGGGCGCTCTCCTCGAATCGGGACACGGCAACGATCGACCAGCCCACCGGGCAGAGCGGCCCGGGTAGCCAGTAGTTGCGGTCGCGAGCCACCAGCCGGCTGGCCGCCCGCCAGCTGGGCCGCCAACCGAAGATCAGGTGGGTACCGTCGGGCCAGTCTGTCCGGACCGCGAAACCTGTCTGCGCAAGCGATCCGCGCTCGCCCGCTCGTGGGTTCAGCAGTCGCCTGAACCATCGCATGGCATCCTCCGCTGTTTCGTGAGGCTCTGTCTGTGCGGTAGGTGGGGCCGGTTGGCGTACCGGCCCCACCCGTACGACGACCGCGCCCAGCTGCGGGCCGACGCGGTCGCCGGGTTCAGTGGCCGGGTGCCGGGTACCACATCGGATGCAGTACCGGCCCGTCCGGGATCTGTATCGCCGCCCTGGCCTGGTAGCCGTCCCGGGTGTAGTAGCCGGTGAGGCGGCGGGAGGTGGCCTCCAGGTACGCCGGGGAGGCGCCCTGCCAGGTACGCGCGTGCTCGAGCAGGCGCCGGCCGTGGCCCTGGTTGTGCTGCCCGGGCAGTACCCCGAGGAAAACCAGCCACCAGTGCGGTTCACCCGGGTGTACCGCCTCCATCGCCGCCTGCAACGCCTGCCATCGCTCGCGGTGCGCGCCGACCGCCGTGGTGACGTCCCGCTCGAACCGGCTGGCGGCATCCAGTACGGGCAGCTTGGACTCCGACCGGGTCCGGGCTGGGAATGGCTCTGCACAGCCGAATCCAGCCACGGTGCCGTCCGGTTGCCGGATGGCACGGCGGAGCCCGGTGCCGGTACCCACCGGATGTGGCCCGGTACGGTCGATCCAGACGGCAACGGCGAGTCCGTCGACGCTCTGCTCGATCC
The DNA here is from genome assembly GCA_963850915.1 of uncultured Actinomycetota bacterium. GTDB lineage: Bacteria > Actinomycetota > Actinomycetes > Mycobacteriales > Micromonosporaceae > CAVTWH01. The sequence goes on along the minus strand of CAWKND010000005.1, from coordinate 738,211 downwards.
AGCCGGTGGCCGCCGCGAGGCGTAGGAAGGCGCCGAAGAACGCCGGGTGGTGGCTGTCCTGCTCGCCGTCGAAGAGCCAGTCGGAGACCGGGTCGGTGGCGAAGGCCGCCGTGAGTACCCGCGCCAGCCGGGGCAGTTCGGCCGGCACCACCGGTACCACCCCGGGGTGCAGCGTGGTGGCACCTGGATGCGTTGTCACAGCTGGATGCGTTGTCACAGCTGGATGCGTTGTCACAGCTGGATGTCCTGGAACTCGCGCCGGTTGGCGTCTAGCGGGTGCTCCACCGGGGTTGCCTGGCCGACCGCCTGCCATGCCCCGTCCCGGCCGGCCCGGCGCATCACCGCGCCCCGTACCAGCCCGGCAATCAGGCCGGCCGCGATCAGCCCGAGCAGGCTCAGGTGGCGGGCGCCGAAGAGTGGTGCACCGATCATCGTCTGCGGGTTGACGACTATCAGCAGCCACAGCCCGGCCATCAACAGCGCCGCCACCGAGGGGGCGATGACGGTGACGAAGGCGGAGGTACCCCCGATGTGGGTGTTGAAGTAGCCGACCACCGCGACCGACGAGACGATCATCAGCCCGAGTACCCCCACCGCCGCCACGTAACTGCCCCACGCGAACAGGCAGGTGAACGGGTCGGTGTGGGTCAACGCGAACCCGGCGACCACACCGAACGCCAGTACCGAGATCGCGTGCGAAGCGGTGGAGGGGCTGGAGTTGCGCGGGTTGATCCGGCCGAGTGTCCCGGGCAGCACCCGGTCCCGGCCGGCGGCGAAGAGGTAGCGGGTACACACCGTGTGGAACGAGGCGAGCGCCGCGAACACACTGGTCACCAACAGAATGTTGGCGATATCGGTGAGCGCCGGGCCGGCCGAGCCGTACGCCGACAGCAGGTTGAAGGGGAAGCCCGACGTCGGATCCGCTGCCACCGAAGCGATCTGGCCCGGTCCTTCGCCGACCGACAGGGCCAGGAAGGACAGTGCGTAGAAGACGCCCAGGAAGGCGACCGCGATGAGCAGGGCGCGGCGTACGTCACGCTGCCCGTTGTGCGCGTCCTCGGCGAGGCCCGGCGTCTCCTCGAAGCCGACCACGCAGGCGACCGTGTACGCCAGCATCCCGCCCGCGCCCGCGAACCCGTGGTGCCACAGGGTTCCCGGGTTCAGGTCGGCGAAGTCCAGCTGCCCGCCCGCCGGGTGCGCGAAGCCGGCCACATCCACCAGGAGTACCGCGATCACCTCGGCGGCGAGCAGTACCGTCAGCACCCGGCCGGCGATCTTCACCCGGGTTCGGCCGAGCAGCCCGACACCCACGGCCGCGGCCAGTGCGCACACCCACCAGGCCGCGTCGATTCCGGTCCAGCGCAGTACAACCGGCGCGCAGACCACCCCGAAAAGACCGTAGAGACACAGATAGATCGCGTTGTACGCCACCAGCGCCACGCCCTGCGCCGCCACCCCGGCGGTACGCCCGAGTCCCCGGGTGATGAACGCTGCCTGGGCACCCGCCGACTGCACGTGCTGTGACAGCGCGGCGTAGCCGATCACCCAGATCGCGGCCACCGCACCGACCACGAGGAAGAACAGCGGCGCCCCCGGTACCCCCAGGGCGAAGATGGCCGCCGACGCACCCGCCACCACCGTGGCAGGTGCGGAGGACGAGACGCCGAAGCTCGACAACTCCGGCAGCGAAAGATCGCGGGCCAGACCCTGCGGGCCGGAGGCGCGCAACTGGTCGTACTTGGACACGACAAAGCCTTTCCATCAAAGGATTCGCAAGAAACGCACCCGGCCGGCGACCGGGTACCTACCGGCGGCGCAGCGCCAACCGGTTGACCGCCTCGTCGGCGGCAGCGACCACCCCGAACAACCGCGGCGGCAGCCGCATCGCCACCAACTGCAGCGGCCGCACCACATCGCTACCGTCCGCCGCCACCAGACCGGACAGGCCGCAGTAGAGGCACAGCCCCGCCAGCAACCGCACCGGATCCGACACGGTCGAGTCCGCCGCCACCGCCCGGATCAGTGCCCTGGCCGGCGCGAACGCGGTGAGCGGATTCACCGGTACCAGGGTGCGTCGGGAGCGCACCAGCAGCCCGGCATCGACCAGCCGGCTGACCACGTCCCGTTCGCTACGCTCACACTCGTTGCGCGCCAACCATTCGATCCACACCAACGGCTGCTGTACCGTCCGCGCCAGTACCAGATCGTTGAGTACGTGTGCCACCACCGGATCGGCGACCAACTCCCCGTTCGCGGTGACCATCGCCGACGACTGGGTGAGCACCTCGCCGAGCACGCTGGCCGCGAGCCCGACCGCCAGATGCTCGCGACCGATCCGTGGCGTACCCCGCTCGTCGTGAGCCAGCAGCCAGAACAGGTCGGCCAGCCGCTCGACCGTTGGGATTTGTGGACTAGTCACCATCGATCACCGCTGTCGCGGTCAGGTACGCGCAGGGGATCGCCGAACGGCTCGACGGGACACGAGAATGCAACGTTCCTCCCCACGGTCATTGGGAATTGCTTACTCTCCGGTGGCCGATCCGTTGCGTATCAACGGAGCTGGCAATCGTCACGGCCCGGTCATGCCAGCCGCCGTACGTCGGCGCCCAGTCAATCCGGCGCAGGACAGTGTCGGCAACACCCCACCGACGCGCTGGCACTCCGCTGACCACGTCCGGACAAAGCTGGCGACAGGCGTTGCCGGACAGGGAGGTCGCCGACATTTGCCCAGCAGTGCCGCCCGGGCGCTCGTCCCAGGTGGAGTGACGCCGAGGCAGCGGTCTCTGCGCACCGGACTGCCGTTTCTCTGCTACCTGTCCTGCACCCGCCCCGGCGCATTGCGCGAGAAGGCTAAAGGCGCCATGGCGCCGCCCACCTGCTGTCCCGAGTGCAGGTCGGCAGAGCACGAGAGGAGGGCACGATCATTCGTGCCCTCCTCGTCACACTGATAAATACTTCTTCACGTTACGTAAGGATGAGATCCTTCAATTCAATCAGAGTTTCGATTCGATAGCTGGCCGACGAAAAGTCATGTGCTTTTGTGAAGTCGTTGTAGACAATGGCACAGTCAATACCGGCGGCCACGGCTGAGTTCAGCCCCCTGGCTGAATCCTCTACCACCAGTGTTTCTTCTTTGCTGGCGCCGAAGCGCTTTAAGCCGGTCAGGTATGGTTCCGGGTGCGGCTTGGCAAGCGTGTAGTCCTCTCGAGCAAGAACGAAATCCATGAACTGTCTAACCTGGCGCTTTTCATGGATGATTTCAAAGTCCACACGTTTTGCAGTCGTCACGATGGCCATGCGGACGTATTTGGACAGTTCAGCGAGGGCCTCAACGACGCCGTCGATCTCAATGGCTTCCGTACGAAGGTATTCCTGATAGTACTCATTGCGAACCGCACGCTGCCTACTGATGGTCATTTCATCAATACCTGCCGCCCTGGCCTGGGCCCACGTACCCGATCCCTGGGTCATCCCCCGCAGGTACTGATCCTTGTCCAGAGTCAGACCAACGTCCGCCAGGGCGCGTTCACCGGCTTTGTAGTACCAGAATTCGGTATCCACCAGAACACCGTCATGATCGAAGAGTATGTACTTCTTCACGCTCTTGATCCTTTCTGGTGGCCGCGGCAACCATGCCGGCGCTTTGGCCCGCTCACGAGCGCAGCACGCAGAACTCGTTGCCATCGGGATCCTGCATCGTGATCCAGTCCTTGTGCTCGGCCTGAACCGTTGCGCCCAGCGCACCTAGCCGCTCGACCTCTGCGGCCGCATCGGCCGTACTCAGGTCGAGATGTACCCGGTTCTTGGCCCGCTTGCCCTCGGGTACCAGTTGAAAGAAGATGCGGGGCAGCCTGCCATCCGTACCAACGAGCAGGACACTGGGGTCGTCCTCCGGGTCATTGATCCCGATGGAGCGCAGCCGGGCCAGCTCCGCCTCGTCGTACGGTGCGATTTCATAGTCGTCGAGGGCCTGCGCCCAGAATCGGGCAGTCGACGCCGGATGGGGGCTGTCGAAGACGATGTCCTTGATGGACGCCATTGGACTCCTCCAGGATCGGACGGTGCCGTTGCGGGTGAGCGCGGGCCGGCCGCCGCCTGGCAGCCGGTCCGCGCGCGCTCAGTCCCCGTTGCTGGGCCGCTGGGCCGCGACCCGGTACACCCTGCCTGTGCCGGTGAGCCGGTCCACCGCCGCCAGGAACTTCGGGCCCATAGCCGCGCGGGCCTGTACGGCGGGGTGGGTGGCGCCGAAGTTGTCCGGGTCAGCCTGCCCGTCGGCGAAGAGCGCGTAGGTGAGTACCGCGGCGCCGGACTGGTCGAAGATGATCCCGGCCTCGTGCCGGGCGTCCGCGAACCAGCCGGCCTTGGTGGCGATCCGGGCCCGCTCGTCGGAGGACATGGTGCGCCGGATGCCGTCGGTGAACGCCACCGGGGAGCGCAGCACCCCGAGCAGGTAGGCCGTCGACGTCGGCGACAGCAGGGTGCCGGCGACGAGGGCGCGCAGCAGGTCGTGCGTCTCGCGGGGGGTACTGGTGCCGAGGTAGAACCGGTTCGGGTTGGCCACCGGCTCGACCTGGGTGTTCGGGAAGCCCTTGGCAACCAGGATGGCGTTCAGTTCGGCGGCCGGGCAGACCAGCCCGCACAGCCGTACGGCCGTGTCGTCGGAGACAGTCAGCAGGTTGGCCAGTACGTGTCCGAGGGTCACGCTGCTCGGGTACGCCCCGTCCAGGCTGAAGATGCCGTCGCCGCCCGCGATGACGATGTCCGCGGTCACCTCGACCTGTTGGTCCAGGGTGAGCAGCCCCCGGTCGACCTTGTCGAGTACGGCCGTGGCGACGGCGATCTTGTTGACGCTGTACACCTCGATTACCCGGTCCGCTTCGTCAGCCACCGCGACGACCGGCGGGCCGGCCGGATCGGCCACGCTGACGTACGCCTGCCAGTTGCCGCCGGCTTCGGCGCTGCGCTGGGTGTAGCTGGCGGCGACCCGGCGGGCGGCCTGGGCCGGAGTGGTCGGCGCCGGCTCGGTCGTGTCGGCGGCGCTGGCCGGGCCGGCGGTGCTGAACACCGTTCCGGCGGCGGCGACCGTGCCCAGCCCGAGTGCGGTCCTTCTGTTCAGTTGCATGGTCTTCGTCTCCCCCATGGTGGTGCGCCGGAGCGCTTGCCAGACCACCACACTAGGCGCGTTGATCGATTCGGGGCGCCCCGTCGTATCTACCGGCATAGATGGAATGGTCGCCGGCTCCGGGATGAGTACCGGATGGTTCGGCGCCGAGCTGGTTGAGCCCGGTGTCGGTGCGTGGCAGGCTCGTACCCCATGATCGACGAATTCGCGAAGGAGTACCTGCACGAGGACCTGCGAGACGTACGCGAGGCGCTGGTCTGGAAGCTCGACGGGCTCCCCGAGTACGACATCCGCCGCCCGCTCACGTTGACCGGTACCAACCTGCTCGGCCTCGTCAAGCACCAGGCGCTGTCCGAGTCGCGGTACTTCGGCGAGGTCTTCGACCGGCCGTTCCCCGAACCGCTGCCCCGCTGGGACGACCTGGAGCAGCGCGGCGCCGACATGTGGGCGACCGAGCAGGAGACGCGCGCGCAGATCATCGACCGCTACCGACGCGTGTGGGCGCACTCGGACGCGACGATCAGCACTCTCGCCATCGACTCGCCGGGCCACGTTCCGTGGTGGCCACGCCCCCACGTGAAGCTGTTCAACATCCTGGTGCACATCCTCACCGAGACCAGCCGGCACGCCGGGCACGCCGACATCCTGCGCGAACAGCTCGACGGCACGACAGGTACGGCCGAGTACGCCAAATCGCAGCGCGACGCGGCCTTCTGGGAAGTCCGGCGCGCGACGATCGAGCAGGCTGCCAGAGCGGCCGCCACCAAGGTCGAGCACGCCGGCTCCATCGAGCCACAAGACTGAACGCGGCTATGCGCGAGGTTGACGGCCGGGTACCCGGGTGAGCCGGCGGGTAACCACGGGGATCACGATGGCCGCCGCGATCAGGTGGGCGATGGCGAGCATCGTCTTGGTCGACAGCGAGGCCGCGCCCGCGTTGAACGGCGCCGCCAGGGACACCAGGGTGAGTACCACCGTGGTGAGGGCGTAGGTACGGGCCGGGCGGCGGGCGTACCGGGCGATGAGTACCGCCAGGATCGTGCCCCAGAACATGGCGGTCGCCACGCCCATCGTGAACGTACCCACGCCGATCGGGCCGGCCGTGTCCGCACCGAGGTTGCCGGCCCGCATCGGGATGCCGACCGCGCGGGCCAACTGGCCATAGAGTTCGGTGGTGACTGCCGCCGCCACTCCGGCCAGCACGCTGACCAGCCATACCGGCCAGCTCAGCCAACGCTGCTCAGGGCGCGCCGCTACCGGACCGGTGAGCGGCGTGGGAGTGGTGGTACTGCTGGGTTCCATGGTGGGCTCCTTCGCGGATCGGGAGGTGCTGTCTCCCCGCAGACGGAGCCGCGCGCGCCGTCTCGACACCGGCCGCCGGTTCAGGCAAGGAAAGAAAAGACGGAAAGAAAAGACGAGAAGATGTCGAGGGCGGCGGCTCGGCTCCGTCTGCCTGGTGAGAGCGGGCTGAGCAGCGCGCGAAGGGGGTACCGAGATGAAGTACGTACTGATGATCTACGGCAACCAGGAGAAGTGGGACTCGATCCCGCCTGAGTCTTGGCCAACCGAGATCGCCAAGCAGGACGCGTTCAACAAGAAGTACCACGCGACCGGCGAACTGCTCAGCGGGTACGGGCTGGCAGACGGGGCAGCTGCGCGGCTGGTACGGCGCGAGAACGGGGTACCGGCGGTCACCGACGGTCCCTACCTGGAGACCAAGGAGTACCTCGCCACCTTCTACCTGATCGACGTGGAGAACGCCGAGCGGGCGTACGAGATCGCCGCTGACATGCCGTGGGCGGATCAGAACCCGACCGAGGTCTGGCCGATCATGCACGAGTCGACAAAGGATCTGTGACACCCGACGAGTGTTGGTAGATAAGAGCATCGAGGACCTGCTGCGTGAGTTGGCGCCGCAGGTTCTCGGTGCGCTGGTGCGCCGGTACGGGATGTTCGACGCGTGCGAGGACGCCACCCAGGACGCGCTGATCCGGGCCGCGAGCCGGTGGCCGGCTGACGGGGTACCGGAGAATCCCCGGGGTTGGTTGGTCACTGTCGCCGCGCACCGGCTGCTGGATGAGTTGCGCAGCAACACTTCGCGGCGGCGGCGCGAGGAGGCGGCGCTGGCCGCGACGCCGCAGTCCGAACTGCTCGGCCGGCCCGCCGACGCCGGGCCGGAGACCGATCGGGACGACTCGCTCACCCTGCTCTTCCTGTGCTGCCACCCCGCACTGTCCGCGCCGAGCCAGATCGCGCTGACCCTGCGGGCGGTGGGTGGGCTGAGCACGGCGCAGATCGCCGCGGCGTTCCTGGTTCCGGAGGCGACCATGGCGCAGCGCATCAGCCGGGCCAAACAGAGCATCAAATCCAGCGGGGTACCGTTCGCGATGCCCACCGGTACCGAACGCGCAGCCCGGCTGCGGGCCGTCCTGCACGTGCTGTACCTCGTCTTCAATGAGGGCTATACCACCACTTCCGGCCCCGATCTGACGGCCACCCACTTGTCGGACGAGGCGATCCGGCTCACCACGTGGCTGCATCGGTTGCTGGACACTGATCGGGAGGCCGCCGATCGGGGGGCCGCCGACGGGGACCCGGCCGACGGTGAGGTGGCCGGGCTGCTGGCGCTCATGCAGCTCACCGAGGCCAGGCGGGCGGCGCGTACCCGCCCGGACGGAAGCCTTGTCCCCCTTGCCGAACAGGACCGCACGACGTGGGACCGGGGGCGGATCGACAGCGGAGTCACGTTGCTGACCACCGCGCTGGCCACCGGGCCGGCCGGCCCGTACCAGCTGCAGGCGGCCATCGCCGCCGTCCATGACGAGGCCGAGCGGATGGAGGACACCGACTGGCCGCAGATCCTTGCCCTGTATGAACTTCTCGAACACGTGGAGCCGAGCCCGATGGTGACGCTCAACCGGGCGGTCGCGGTCGCCATGGTGCACGGGCCGGCAGCCGGGCTGGAACTGTTGGCAGTACTGCAGTCCGATCCCCGGATGGCGCGGCACCACCGGGTACTGGCCACCCGGGCGCACCTGCTGGAGCTGTCCGGTGACGAGTCCGGTGCGGCGAGCGGGTACCGGGCCGCGGCGCAGTTGGCGACCAGCCTGCCCGAGCGGCGGTACCTCACCCTCCAGGCAACCCGGCTCGACCCACCAACACCGTCCGTGTAGCTGTCGTCGGCGGATCGTGTTCGACACGGGCAGCGCGAAGCACGGGGTATCCGTTGTCGGTACCCCTCACTACAGTCCCCGGCATGACAGCGATCAAGGACGCGGCAGCGGCCGCGGAGGTGGCCGGACCGGCCGCCGATCTCCCCCTCCCCGACGAGGACACCCTGGTCTTCCCGGCCGCCTGGCGGCGTGCGCTGCACCCGCGCCGGGGCGGCCAGCCCGGCCCCGCGCTGCGTTCCGGCGCCGAAGCACGCGCTGCGATGGACGAACTTCTCGAGTGGAGCCGGGCGGACGTCGAGCGGCTGTTCGTGGCCGGGCAGAACGATCCCGACCTGGTCGCCGCCGGGCAGCGCTGGCTGGCCCAGCCCACGCCCGACAATCCCCTGGGCGCCGCGTCCGTGGGGGCCGTCATCGACCACATGCTGAACCGCATTGACCAGCCCCGGATTACCGCCCTGGCGGACGGCTGGCTGGAGTTGGGTGGCGTTGCCTTCGCCAGCCGGGTGATCGCCGAGTGGGCGGCGATCTCGTTCTTCACCGCCTACAGCCCCGGCTCGATCCGCAATGGCCTGCAGCGCGGAGACGATCAGCATGGTTCGGTGCGCGACGCCGGATTCCGGACCTGCGCGGGGCGGGTACGCGCCGCTCTCGCCCAGGTCACCGACGCGGAGTACGCCGAGGCACGCGCCGCCCTCGCCGAGTACCGCACCGGTACCAGCCAGCAGCGGATGGCACTGGCATTCCTGACGCCGACCGAGACCGGCTGGGTCGACGAAGCCTGCGCCGAACTGAGCGGCAGCTGGGCCCACCTGCGCGCTCCGCTGCTCTGGCACTCTGTCGGCAACCTCGAGCAGCTCGCGCTGGTCAGCGCGCACCTGACCGGCTGGACCATCTTCGACGACCTCACCATGCTGACAACTCTTGCCGACGGGGTCGGCACCGCCTGTGCCGCGCCACTCATGGCGACACTCGACCGGGACACCGTCGACGGCGCCGGGCAGCAGCGCGCGCTGGGCTTCCTCGCGCAGTTGCCGACAGACGAGGCGATGCGGCTGCTGATCGAACGGCTGGAGCGCAAGTACTTCCCGGGGGCGGTGGTGGCGGCGGCCAAGCGCTTCCCGGTACGGGCGGTGCGGCTGCTCGCCGAGGCGGCCGACGGGACCGGCCCGGTTGCCCGGATCGCCGCCGAACTGCTGCGCGGCCACATACTCGCCAACCGCGACCTGGTGGCACAGGTCGTGCAGCGGCTCGAGCCGGCCACCGCCCAGCGGGTCACCGCGATCCTCGACGCTCCGCCGGCGGTCGCCGACGCCGCCCCCGACCAACTCCCGCCGATCCTGGCCGACCCGCCCTGGCTGTCCCGGAAGAAGGCCGCCAAACCCGTTGCCGTGCAGGGATTGCAGCGCCCCGAAGGGGTCAGCGTCGAGTGGCGGCCGGGCGAACGGGAGGAGTGGCTGGCCACCGAGTCGACCTACCTGAAGTACTGGCGGATGAAGAACACGAGCTGGGAAAACGCGGCGGAGCAGCACGCACAGGGCCGGCTGCCGCACCACGAGCAGTGCGTACTGTTCGTCGACGGGCCGGCCGAGCTGGTCGCGCCGCTGGTACCGGCCTGGCGCCCACCGGACAGCTGGGAGGTGGAGGTCTGGATGCGCCAGGTGATCGGCCGGTACCAGGTCGCCGCCCACGGTGCCGCGCTGTTTGTGGCCGCCCGACAGCCGGTCGCCGGCGGTCCTCTGCTGGCACCGTTTGCCAGCCCCGAGGTCGCCGACCTGATGGCCGACTGGCTCAACCGGTTGAAGTCGGCCCGCCGGCTGGCGCTGGCCTGGCTGACCCGGCACCCGTACACCGCTGCCCAGGCACTGATCCCGGCCGCGCTGGGCTCCGCCGGTCCCGCTCGCCGAGCCGCCGAGAACGCGCTACGTACCCTCGCGACGGCCGGCTTCGAGGCCGAGATCCGTACCGCCGCGCAGGAGTACGGCGTGGCGGCGGCAGCCGGCATCGAAGCGGTACTCGGCGCCGATCCACTGCAACTGCTGCCCACCCGCATACCCGAACCGCCACACTGGGCCGATCCCGCGATGCTGCCACCGATCCTGCTGAACACCGGCGGAGCACTGCCGGCCACCGCGGTACGACACGTGTGCACCATGCTGCTGATGTCCAAGCCGGGCGCCGTCTACGCCGGCGTCGATCTGGTCCGGCAGGCGTGTACGCCGCAGTCGCTGGCCGGCTTCTCCTGGGCACTCTTCGAGCGCTGGCGGGGCGTCGGGTACCCGAGCAAGGAGTCCTGGGCGCTGGACGCGCTGCGCTGGTTCGGTGACGACGACACGGTACGCCGGCTCTCCCCGATGATCCGGGCCTGGCCGGGCGAGGGTGGGCACGCCCGGGCCAGCGTCGGGCTGGAGGTGTTGTCGGACATCGGCTCCAGCGTCGCGCTGATGCACCTGCACGGGATCGCGCAGAAGGTGAAGTTCGCCGGCCTGAAGGAGCGGGCGGCCAAGAAGATGGCGGAGGTCGCCGACGGTCTCGGGCTGACCGCGGAGCAGTTGGCCGACCGGCTCGTCCCCGACCTGGGCCTGGATCCGGCCGGCAGCCTGGTCCTCGACTACGGCCCGCGCTCGTTCACGGTCGGCTTCGACGAGCAGCTCAAACCGTTCGTACGCGACGAGTCCGGGGCGGTACGCAAGGTACTGCCCAAGCCGGGTGCCAAGGACGATCCGGTGCGTGGACCGGCCGCGTACCAACGATTCGCCGGGTTGAAGAAGGACGTGCGGACCATCGCCACCGACCAGATCCGCCGGCTGGAGCAGGCCATGGTGGCGCAGCGGCACTGGACCGGCGCGGAGTTCCGGGAGCTGTTCGTGGCCCACCCGGTGCTCTGGCACATCGTGCGCCGCCTGGTCTGGGGCGTCTATGCGGACACCGACACGCAGGGTGCCGGCGCCGGAAACGGAATCCGGACGGCGTTCCGGGTGGCCGAGGATCGCAGCTTCGCCACCGTCGACGACGACACCTTCGGGCTCGCCGACGCGGATGTCGTCGGCCTGGTACACCCGCTGCACCTGGGTGAGGCGGTGACCGCGTGGGCCGAGGTGTTCGCCGACTACGAGATCCTGCAGCCGTTCGCGCAGCTGGGACGCCCGGTCTACCGGCTCACCGACGACGAGCGCGGCGCCGTGGTGCTGGACCGCTTCGGCGGCGTGAAGTTCCCGACCACCAAGGTCTTCGGGCTGGAGCACCGGGGCTGGCGGCGGGGCGCAACCGCAGGATGGCGGCGTGCAGGGCTGGATCGAGCGTGCGCTGCCCGACGGCCGGACGATCGTCGCCGACCTCGAGCCGGGCATCATCGTGGGCGCGCCGGACGACTGGCCAGAGCAGCAGATCAGCAAGGTGTGGCTCAATCCCAAGCGGGACGGCAGCTGGCGCGGTGACAACGGATTGCCGCTCGCCCGGCTGGACGCGGTGGCGGCGTCCGAACTGCTCCGTGACCTGACCGAGGTGACCAGCTCATGAGCGAGCAGCTGCAGCGCCCGCCGGCCGAGGTGCGCTACGCCGACGAACTGGCCAAGCTGCGCGCGGACGACACGGACGAGCGGCCACCGGGCTGGGCGCTGAGCCTGACCGCGGCCCGCCGCTTCATCCTCGGCGACCCGCGCGCGGGTATCAGTCGCAAGTTCGTCGGCGACCCGTCGCTCATCGACCGGGCGCTGGTCACCCTCGCCACCCAGCGTGGGCTGATGCTGGTCGGCGAGCCGGGTACCGCCAAGTCACTCCTCTCCGAGCTGCTCGCGGCGGCGGTGAGCGGCGACTCCACGCTCACCATCCAGGGCGGCGCGGCCACCACGGAAGACCAGATCAAGTACTCGTGGAACTACGCGCTACTGGTGGCCGACGGTCCCTCGCCGCGCTCGCTCGTACCGGCGCCGCTGCTGCGGGGCATGGCGGAGGGGCGGGTGGTGCGCTTCGAGGAGATCACCCGGTGCCCGCTGGAGGTACAGGACTGCCTGCTCTCGCCGCTCTCCGACCGGGTACTCGCCGTCCCCGAACTGACCGGCACCGACGCACTGGTCTTCGCCCGTGAAGGGTTCACCGTGATCGCCACCGCCAACACCCGGGACCGCGGCGTCAACGAGATGAGCGCGGCACTGAAACGCCGGTTCAACTTCGAGACCGTCTTCCCGATCCCCGACTTCGCCACCGAACTGGAGCTGGTGACGACCGAGGCGGGGGTACTGCTGGGCCGCTCCGGGGTGGCCGTCGCGCAGCGCCCGGAGGTGCTGGAGGTACTCGTCACCACGTTCCGGGAGCTGCGTAGCGGGTTCACCGAGCGGGGCCAGGCGATGGAGCGGCTCAGCTCGGTGATGAGTACCGCCGAGGCGGTGTCGGTGGCGCACGCCGTCGGGCTGCGCGGCTGGTTCCTGCGCCGCGAACCGGGCACCGTGGCCGACATGGTGGAGTGCCTCGCCGGGACGGCCGCCAAGGACAACGCCGAGGACCTCGCCCGCCTGCGCCGCTACCTGGAGCAGCAGGTCAAGGGGCGGCCGGGCGCGCAGTGGAAGGCGCTCTACGACGCCCGCCACCAGCTACCCGGCTGATGGCGGTGGCAGTGGACGCGGGTGACGTCACGGTCATCGGGGTACGCCACCACAGCCCGGCGTGCGCCCGGCTGGTGCAGCGCACCATCGCCACGCTGCGGCCGGGGTACGTGCTGGTGGAGGGGCCGGTCGACATGAACGAGCGCCTCGACGAACTGCTGCTCGGGCACGAGCTGCCGGTCGCCGTCTACACCTACTACCGCGACGAGGAGCGGGCGCACGCCTCGTGGAGCCCGTTCTGCGGGTACTCCCCCGAGTGGGTCGCGCTGACCGAGGGCCGGCGGGTCGGGGCTGACGTGCGCTTCATCGACCTGCCCGCGTGGCACCCGGCGTTCGCCGAGCGGGCCAACCGGTACGCCGACGCGGACCGCTGGTACACCGACGCGATCGGCCGGATCTGCCGCGACTTCGGCGTGGACAACGTCGACACGCTCTGGGACCACCTGGTCGAGATCGATCCGGACGACCGGCTCGCCGAGCGGCTGGCGGTCTACTTCGACCTGCTGCGCGGCGACGCGGCGGCCAGCGGGAGCGACGACACCCGGGAGAGCTACATGGCCTCCTGGGTACGGGCGGCGCGGGCGCGCGCCGGCGGCCGGCCGATCGTGGTGGTGTGTGGCGGATTCCACCGCCCCGCACTGCTGCGGCTGATCGCCGCGCCCGACCAACAAGAAGACTGGCCGGGGGTACCGCGAGCAGAAGGCACAGCCAGCTCGGGCAGCTACCTGGTGCCGTACTCCTTCCAACGCCTGGACTCCTTCGCCGGGTACCAGTCCGGCATGCCCTCGCCCGAGTACTACCAACGGTTGTGGGAGGTCGGCGCCGACCGGGCCGCGACAGACCTGGTGGAGGTGGTGACCGGGCGGCTGCGCGAACGCCGGCAGCCGGTCTCCACCGCTGACCTGATCGCCGCGCAGACCACGGCGCACGGGCTGGCCAGAGTGCGCGGCCACCAGGCGCCGACCCGTACCGACCTGCTCGACGGTCTGGTCTCGGCGCTGGTGAACGAGGCGCTGGACGAGCCGCTGCCGTGGACCGGCCGGGGCCGGCTGGCGGTCGGTACGCACCCGGCCGTGGTCGAGATGGTCGCGGCGCTCAGCGGCGACCGGGTCGGCCGGCTGCACCCGCAGACGCCGCTGCCACCGTTGATCCACGAGGTCACGGCCACGCTGGAGCGCCTGCGGACTGGACACCGGCGACCGGCAGCTCGACCTCACCGATACGGCCGGGCACGAGCGCAGCCAGGTACTGCACCGGCTGCGGGTACTGGACATCCCCGGGTACACCCGGCGCAGCGGGCCGGCACCCGGCCAGGACGCGGTGATCACCGAGGAGTGGAGCCTGCGACCGGGCGAGGACCGGCTGGTCGCACTGATCGAAGCCGGCGCGTACGGCCCAACGCTTGCCAGTGCCGCCGCTGCCCGGCTCACCGAGCGGGCCGGTCAGGCGGGCGATGTCGACGAACTCGCCGCCGTCCTGCTGGCCGCCGTGCTGTGCGGCATCGAGGAACTGTCCGACCAGGTGTTGGCGAGCATCACCGGCCGGATCGGTGCGGCGCCCGAACTGGGACCGCTCGGCCGGCTGCTGGCCACCGTACTCAGCCTGTGGCGGCACGACCGGCTGCTCGGCGCGGCTCGCAGCGTACCCCTGGGTACCGCCATCCGGGCCGGCGTCGCCCGGGTGCTGTGGCTCGCCGAGGGGGTACACGGCGGGGCTGCCCCGGCCGACCCGGCCCGGCTGCACGCGCTCACCGCGACCCGCGATGCGTTGGTGCACGCCGGATCCGCGCTGGACATCGACGCGGGGCCGGCGCTGGCCGCGATGGCCCGGATCGCGGCCGACCCGGACGCGCCGCCCGACCTGCGCGGCGCCGCCTTCGGCTTCGGCTGGTCGATGGCGGGCGCGGTCGACCCGGAGCGGGCCGTACGCGGTGCCGCCCGACCGGAGACGCTCGGCGACTGGCTGGCCGGACTCTTCGCGCTCGCCCGCGAACAGGTACTGCACGGCGAGCACCGGGACGGCATCCTCGCAGTACTGGACGGCGTGGTCAGCGACCTCGCCGAGCACGACTTCCTGGTCGGCCTGCCGGCGCTGCGGCTGGCCTTCGGCTACTTCCCGCCGCGCGAGCGGGAGATCATCGCCGGTCACCTGCTGGCCCGGCGCGGCAGCCAGGCGTCGCCCCGCAGCCTGCTCCGTTCGGGCGGCGATCCGTTGCTACTGGCCAGATCCCTGGAGTTGGAGAGCTACGTGCAGACCCTGCTGGCCGCCGACGGCCTGATCGCCGCCGAGCCGCCAGCCGCCGAGCCGCCGGCCCCCGAGCCGCACAGCGGCGTCGAGCCGGCCGCTGATCGAGCCGCCGCCGACTCGCGGGACGGGGCAACCGGATGAGCGCGCCGGATCCGGGGCTGGAGCGGTGGCGGTTGATCCTCGGTGAGGCGGCGCAGGCCGGGCTCGGCGGCCAGCCGCTGCGCGGCGAGGCGGCCGCCCGCGACGCGGCGCTGGAGTGGCTGTACGGCAGGGAAGGCGACCTCGACCGCCGGGGTGTACGCCGTGCCGGCGACGGGCCGTCACAGGTGCCCACAGTGGACTGGCTGGACGGGCTGACCCGGCTGTTCCCCAAGGAGACCATCGAGCGGCTGGAGCGGGACGCGGTCGAGCGGTACCAGATCGAGGAGGTGGTCACCAACCCCGACGTGCTGCGCCGGGTGGCGCCCAACGAGACGCTGCTCAAAGCGGTACTGCGTACGAAGCACCTGATGAACCCGGACGTACTGGTGCTGGCCCGGCAGCTCGTTTCCCGGGTGGTCGCCGAGCTGGTAGCCCGGCTGGCGACGGAGGTACGGGTGGCGTTCACCGGTACCCGCTCGCGCCGGCCCAGCCAGTTCCGCCAGGCACGCAACTTCGACATGCGCCGGACCATCCGCGCCAACCTGGCGCACTACCGCCCCGACGAGCGCCGGCTGCACATCCGTACCCCCTACTTCTTTGCCCGCAACCGCCGGCACATCGAGCGCTGGCAGGTGATCCTGCTGGTCGACCAGTCCGGTTCGATGGTCGGCTCGGTGATCCACTCGGCGGTCACCGCGGCCTGCCTGTGGGGGTTGCCCGGGGTGCGTACCCACCTGGTCGCCTTCGACACCAGCGTGGTGGACCTGACCAGCGAGGTGGACGACCCGGTGGAGCTGCTGATGAAGGTGCAGTTGGGTGGCGGTACCGACATCGCCCAGGCGGTCCGCTACGGCGCCCAGCTGGTGGACAATCCACGGCGCACGATCGTGGCTCTGGTCAGCGACTTCTTCGAGGGCGGCGACGAGTCCCGGCTGGTCCGCGAGCTGCGCCAACTCGTCGAGCAGGGCTGCCACGTACTCGGCCTGGCCGCGCTGGACGAGGAGGCCAACCCCAACTACGACCGGGCGCTGGCGCAGCGCCTGGCCGACGTCGGCGTACACGTCGGCGCGATGACCCCGGGCCAGCTCGCCGCCTTCGTCGCCGAGCGGGTGGGCCGGTGAACACCGGCGGCCGGCCTGACCTGTTGGCGCTGGACGAGGAGGCGCTCGCCGCGCTCACCAACCGGGGGCTGGTCAAGCGGGCGGCGCGGGAGCTGGCCGGCGGTGCGGCCGGGGCGGTGACCCTGGCGGCCGACGGCACCGTTGCGGCCACCCACGCCGACGGGGTGTCCACCGCCGTACCACCCGGTGGGCTCGGCGCCGCCACCTGCAGCTGCGACGCCACGGGCGTGTGCCGGCACGTGCTCCTCCTGGTGCTGGCCTACCAGCAGCAGGCAGCAGCCCCGGGCCAGCCGACCGAGGCGGAGACGCCGACAGTCGGCGAGGGCTGGTCGCCGGGCGAGTTCACCGACGAAGAATTGTTGGTACTGCTGGGAAGTCGCGCACTGGCCAGCGCCCGGCGCACGTACCGCACCGGCTACGCCGCCCGGGTGCGCAGGCCAAGTGCCACCGATCCGGTACCCCGCGTCGAGCTGCCCTCGTGCACCGTACGTTTCCTGGTACCGCACCAACTCGGGTACGCCCACAGCGACGCGGTCGCGGGTGCCGGGCTGGAGCCGGTCGCGCTCGCCGTCTGGGCCTGCCGGGCAGCTGACCAGCAGGCACCCGGAGTGGCCGACCTGCACGTGGAGGTCGGCGGGGCACCGCAGGTACGCGGCGCGGCCAGCCTCGACGCCGCCGCCGAGCTGGCCGGTGAGGTACTGCTGGATGGCGTGGCGCAGCTGGGAACCGGCCTGCACGGAGCATTCGCCGCCGCCCGCAAGGCGCTCGACGCGGCCAACCTGCGCTGGCCCGAGCTCGCCGTCGAGGAACTGGTCGAGCAGCTGGACGCCTACCGCGACCGGCACTCCCGGTACCGGCCCGAACTCGTCGCCGAGCTGCTCGCCGAGGTCCACGCCCGGTACCGGGCAGCCAATTTCGCGGGCGCGGCGAGTCCCCGGTCGCGGGTACTCGGTACCGAGGAGGCGACCCAGACCCAGTTGCGCCGGGCACGCCTGACCGGGCTGGGCGCCAGGGTCGGTGGCGACGGTGACGAGCGCAGCGCCTCGGTCTACCTGGCCGACGACGAGACCGGCGCGGTGCTGGTCCTGCACCAGCGCTGGACGGTGGACGCGGATGCGCCTCCGACCGGGCCGGAGTTGGCTCGCCGCAAGGTTTCCGGCAGCACGCTCGGCGCGCTGGCCGCGGGCACTGTGGTGACCGAGTCGGCGGTACGCAGCGCCAGCCGGCGGGTTCGGCTGGCCGGCAGCCGGATCGCCCGGACCACGGTCACCCCGTCGGCCGGCAATTGGGGCGGGCTGCCCGGCGGTCTGGTCGTCGGCGACCTGAACCGGCTGGCCACCGAGCTCGATGCGCTGCCGCCACGGCTGGTACGGCCCCGGATCGAGGCGGAGACGGTACGGATCATCGCGCTCGGCGAGGTCACCGCCGTCGGGTACGACCCGGCCGCCCAGCGCCTGAAGGCGGCGGTTACCGGGGCAGCCGGCGGTACGGCCACGATCGTCGCCGGGTACCACCCGGCCAGTCCCGCCGCGCTGGACTGCCTGGCGACGGTACTGAGCGGCGAGTCAGGTACCCCGCGCTACCTCAGCGGCACGGTACGGCGTACCCGGGGCGGGATCGTCGTCTCCCCGATCGCGGTGGTGGCCGGGGACCGGGTGGTGGTACCCGACCTCGCCGACGCCCGGGCGGAGTTGGCGCCGGAGGCCGGGAGTGCACCGCCCGCGGGTACCCCCGCCGCTGTGTTGGACGGCGGCCTGGGGCTGCTCGCCGAGCTCGCCCACCGCGGCGCCCGGCAGCTGCCCACCGGCTTCCCCGATCGGCTGCGCGCCTGCGCCAGCGACCTCGCCGGGGTCGGGCTGCGCCGCTGCGCGGCCGATCTGCACACGCTGGCCGACCGGCTCGGCCCGGATCCGGCGCAGGCGACCGTCACCGCCTGGGTGGACGCGCAGATCCGGCTGCTCACCACCGCCGACCAACTCGGCGGCTGAGCCTCTTCGCCGACGCCCACCAACTCGGCGGCTGAGCCGGCTCACGCAGCCGGCCAAACTCATCGGCCGAGGCCGCACGCCAGCCGAGCCAGCCGAGCCAGGCCGAGCCAGCCGAGCCAGCCGAGCCGAGCCGAGCCGAGCCGAGCCGAGCCGAGCCGAGCCGAGCCGAGCCGAGCCGAGCCGAGCCGAGCCAGCCGAGCCGAGCCGAGCCGAGCCGAGCCAGCCGAGCGGGTGGCAGCCGGAGCGGGTGGCAGCCGGAGCGGGTGGCGGCCGTATTCCAGCCGAAGTGAGCGTTCAGCGTGCTGGGATGCGCCCGACCCTGCGGGGCGATAGCCTCTCGATCGTGACCGAGGGCGCTGCCAGCGAAGTCGAGGACGGCGCCACCGGCGAATCCGGGGAGGATGCGGTCGGCGAAGCCCCGCCGGGCGCCGGCCCGCAACGGGGCGAGGACGAAGCCCAGGAGAACGATCCGGCCGAGGCCAGCACCCGCACGGTGGTCGTCGCGGTACTGGTCAACCTGCTCGTCACGTTCGCCAAAGTGGTGGCGGCGGTACTGACCGGGTCGGCCGCGATGGCCGCCGAGGCCTCCCACTCGGCCGCCGACACCTGCAACGAGATCCTGCTCTACGTCGGGGTACGCCGTGGTAGGCACCCGGCCGACGCGCAGCACCCCTTCGGGTACGGGCAGGCCCGCTACTTCTGGTCGCTGCTGGCAGCCGTCGGCGTGTTCGTGATCGGCGGAGTGTTCGCCATCTACGACGGCGTACGCACCCTGATGCACCCGGAGCCGCTCAGCCACGTACTGATCGGCATCGGTGTCATCCTGGTCTCCGCCGTGCTGGAGGGCATCTCCTGGCGTACCGCCCGGCAGGAGCTGCGCGCCGAGGCGGACGCCCGGCACCTGCCGCTGGCCGACTACATCGCCACCTCCTCCAACCCGACGCCGACCACGGTGTTCGTCGAGGACACGGCGGCGCTGATCGGGCTGGCCCTGGCACTGGTCGCGCTGGCCCTGCACGCGGTCACCGGGTCGGCGGTCCCGGACGGCATCGCCAGCCTGCTCATCGGCGTACTGCTGATCGTCGCCTCGATCCTGCTGGCCCGGCGCAACGCCGCCCTGCTGATCGACGAGTCAGCGCCGCCGGAGACCCGCGCACGCCTGCGTGAGCTGGTGAACGCGCAGTCCTGGGTAGCGGCGGTACCCGAGTTGATGGCGGTCCGGATCGGCCCCAACCAGCTACTGGTGATCGCGCACGTGGTACCACATCCGGGTACCGGCCCCGACCGGCTGCTCGCCGACATCGCCCAACTGCGGCACACGCTCATCGCCCTGCCGGTTGTCAGCCAGGCCGAGATCACCCTGGTCGCCGCGGCCTGACGGTGGCGCACCCCGACGGTGGCGCACCCTGACGGTGGCGCACCCCGAC
The DNA here is from genome assembly GCA_963850915.1 of uncultured Actinomycetota bacterium. Classification (GTDB taxonomy): domain Bacteria; phylum Actinomycetota; class Actinomycetes; order Mycobacteriales; family Micromonosporaceae; genus CAVTWH01. The sequence goes on along the minus strand of CAWKND010000005.1, from coordinate 718,394 downwards.
GGCGGTGCACCCTGGTGGCGTAAAACCGTTGGGGCTCAGCCGGTTGGCGCCGCGGGCGCGCGGCGCTCAGCGCGGCGAGCCGAGCGGGGGCGCAGCAGGTAGGCGCGTACCTCGGCGCGGAACAGGTCGACCAGTACCCAGCCGCCGAACAGCAGCAGCAGGGCGGTACCGATGCCGAAGACCGTACCGACCACGAGAGTCCAGCCCAGAGCGGTGACCACGGCCAGTTCGGCGAGCACGATCAGCGGGAAGTGCAGCACCCAGCCGAAGCGCAGCAGGCCGGCGCTGAGCGCGAGCAGGATGCTGGTACCGAGCAGCAGGAGCAGCAGGACGAACAGCCGCGACTCCTGCTGTTCGACGGCGTCGTACCCCGTGTACGGGTCGCCGATGTCGTGCTCGTTTGTCAGGCCGAGCACGATGGTCACGGCCAACATGAGGATGAGCGTCAGGTAGAACTGGAACCACAGCAGGATCCGCAGCTGGTCCACCAGCCGCGGCAGCCGGAGCTTGGCCTTCCCGGAAGTAGCGGCGACAGCCCTCTGGTAGCCCAGGACCGGCGGATACCCCGGGGCCGGCGGATACCCCGGAACCGGCGGATAACCGAGGCCCGGGACCGGCGGATAACCGAGGCCCGGGACCGGCGCCGGGTAGCCGGGCGGAGGACCAAAACCTGGCGGGGGTACCAGCGGCGGACCGGGCTGTGGCGGGGTGGTCATGCGCGGCAGCCTAATACCGCCGCCCGGGTTCGCTACGTCGACGGCTAGCCATGGGCGTTCGGTGCTGGTTGCGGCGGAGATCCTGCGCTCGTAGACGGAACCGCCAAGTGTGGAGCTCAGCCCAGCGTGGGCTCATGCCCCACTGACGATCACCAATTCGTTGCCTTCCGGGTCGGCGATCCGCCAGCGGTCCTGCGACTCGTCAAGGAGCCGGCCACCGGCCGCGACGGTCGCGGCAAGGCGCGTCTGCGCGACGTCCCACGGCACAGCGAGTTCGAAGTGGATGCGGTTGCGCTGCCGGCGCCGCTCCGTCTCGGAAGCGTCGAGCTCTTGGAACACCAGCACCGGGTTCAGCCACCGCGGATCGTGGATATCGCTGATCCCGGCTCGCCGGTCGTGGGTGTATCCGAGTGCGGCGACCCAGAACGCACGGACCGCGGCGACGTCGGCGGCGTCGAGGAAGAGCTGAGCGAAGCGCGGCAGCCCCGGATCCGCAGTGGCCCCGAGTTTGCGGGCAACGGTCTGGAGGTTCGCTGCCAGGTCGGCGAAGTCGAGCTCGAGGCCGTGGGCGTCCTCCTCCCACTGGTCCTTGCCGCTGTCGATGATCACGAGCCCGGGGCGCAGGTCGACCAGCAGCGGGAAGCCCGCGTCGTCGGCCAGCGCCGCTGCCGCGGCTGCCAGGTCACGCTGCTGCGTCGGCGAGTTGATGCGGTAGCACGCCATCGCGCTGAACACCGCCTGCCAGTCGGCTGTCCCGACACTCTCGCCGAGCGCGTCGCCCGGCACCAGGTCGACCTCGTTGCCGTCGGGGTCGGTGTGACAGACCCCGAACGGTCCCGATGCCTCACCGAGACTCGCCTGCTCGACCGCCGCGGCCGGCCGCACCACGTCGAGGTGGACGCGGTTTCGCAACGGCCGTGGCTCGCTCGACTGCCGGATGCGGATCGCGGGGTCGCGCCGCAACGGATCCACCAGACCGCCGTCCTCCCCGGGCGCGTAGTCGAACACGTGCTGCCAGTACTGCCTCACCACAGACGGGTTCGCGGATTCGAACACGACGCTCAGCTGCTGCAGTACGGCAGGGTTCGCGGCCAGCCCGAGATCCCGCGCCGCCGCCGACACCGCCTCGGCGTGCACGTCTGAGTCCAGGCGCACCCGAATGCCGGTCGCGCGCAGGTCGACCACGATCTCGGCCGACAGCTCCACGATGCGCCCGGCCAGCGCGGCCCCCTCGATCAGCGAAGGCGCGTCGAACCATGCGGTCGCGACGCCATCCACTACCCGCCAATCCGTTCCGATCTCTGTCATGCCCGGCACTGTAGAGCCCATTCCGGACGATCTCCTTCCGGATAGCGATCATGTCCTCGCCGGGGCATTGATGGACGCCGTTGGCAGTACCCCGCGCGGAGTGGTGGGGGTTTGCAGGTTGATCAGGCGCTGGCCGGCTTGCGCGGCTGGTTGAAGCGCAGCATGTTGCCCGAGGGATCGCGGAAGGCGCAGTCGCGGACGCCGTACGGCTGGTCGATCGGTTCCTGCAGTACCTCGGCTCCGGCCGCGCTGATGCGCTCGAAGGCGGCGTCGCAGTCGTCGGTACGGAAGATCACGCCGCGCAGCAGGCCCTTCGCCAGCAGTTCCGCCATGACCTCCTTGTCAGCGGCCGAGGCGTTCGGGTGCGCCAGGGCCGGCTCCAGGACGATGTCCACATCGGGCTGCGACGGCGAGCCCACGGTCACCCAGCGCATCCCCTCGAACCCGACATCGTTGCGTACCTCCATGCCGAGTACGTCCCGGTAGAAGGCGAGCGCCTTGTCGTGGTCGTCGACGGCGATGAAGCACTGGGAAAGCTTGATGTCCATGCTTTTCACGCTACGGGCGGGGAACGGCTTTCGCTTCTCCATTCCTGACCGGTCGCGTGTGAATCTTGGCGACGCAGGCCGGGATGGCGGCGCCCTCGTCGTGGCGGCGGCCCCGGTACGCACTCGGGCTCTCGCCGACCAGCTCGGTGAAGCGCGTGCTGAAGGTACCCAGCGAGGTACAGCCGACCGCGAAGCAGACCTCGGTCACGCTCAGGTCGCCGCGCCGCAGCAGCGCCTTGGCCCGCTCGATCCGGCGCGTCATGAGGTAGCTGTACGGCGTCTCACCGAAGGCGGCGCGAAAGCTGCGGGAGAAGTGACCCGGCGACATGAGGGCGTCCCGCGCCAGCGCCGGAACGTCCAGCGGCTGAGCGTAGTCGCGGTCCATCCGGTCACGGGCCCGGCGCAGCCGGACGAGGTCCTCCAACATCACCCCACCACCATCCCACAGCGCCGGTAGGCCGCCGTACCAGCGCAGCGCCGATCAGCCCACCGAATGCCCAGGACAGGCACAAATGACCTCAAACCAGTCGGGAGCGGCACAGCAAACGCACGGGACGGTCAGGCGCCGACGTAATTCGCGAGGTACTCGCCGGTGACCGTGGAGCGGGCGGTGACGAGGTCGGCGGGGGTGCCCTCGAAGACGACCCGGCCGCCGTCGTGGCCGGCACCGGGGCCGAGGTCGATGATCCAGTCGGCGTGTGCCATGACCGCCTGGTGGTGCTCGATCACGATGACCGACTTGCCGGCGTCGACCAGCCGGTCGAGCAGGCCGAGCAGGTGCTCGACGTCGGCCAGGTGCAGGCCGGAGGTCGGCTCGTCGAGGACGTACACGCTGCCCTTGTCGGCCATCTGGGTGGCCAGCTTGAGCCGCTGCCGCTCGCCGCCGGAGAGCGTCGGCAGCGGCTGGCCGAGGCTGAGGTAGCCGAGCCCGACGTCGGCGAGCCGGGTCAGGATCTTCTCGGCCGCGGCGTTCTTGGCCACGCCCGACCCGAAGAATTCGGTCGCCTCCGCCACCGGCATCGCGAGTACCTCGCTGATGTCCTTGCCGCCCAACGTGTACTTGAGTACCTCGGCCTGGAAGCGCTTGCCCTCGCACACTTCGCAGGGGGCGGCGACCCCGGCCATCATCGCCAGGTCGGTGTAGATCACGCCGGCACCGTTGCAGTTCGGGCAGGCGCCTTCGGAGTTGGCGCTGAACAGCGCCGGCTTCACGCCGTTGGCCTGTGCGAACGCCTTGCGGATCGGGTCGAGCAGTCCGGTGTACGTGGCCGGGTTGCTGCGCCGCGAGCCCTTGATCGCGCCCTGGTCGACCGAGACCACTCCGTCCAGCCCGGACACCGAGCCACGGATCAGCGAACTCTTGCCCGAGCCGGCCACCCCGGTGACGACGACCAGTACACCGAGCGGGATGTCGACGTTGACGCTGCGCAGGTTGTGGGTACTGGCGCCGCGTACCTCCAGCAGCCCCTCCGGCAGGCGTACCGACGGCTTCAACGTGGCGCGGTCGTCGAGGTGCCGGCCGGTGAGCGTGCCACTGGTGCGCAGCCCCTTGACGGTGCCCTCGTAAACCACTTCGCCGCCGCCGGTACCGGCGCCCGGGCCGAGGTCGACGACGTGGTCGGCGATCGCGATCGCCTCCGGCTTGTGCTCCACGACAAGCACGGTGTTGCCCTTGTCGCGCAACTGCAACAGCAGTTCGTTCATCCGCTGGATGTCGTGCGGGTGCAGGCCGATCGTCGGCTCGTCGAAGACGTAGGTGACGTCGGTGAGTGAGGAGCCGAGGTGCCGGACCATCTTGGTACGCTGCGCCTCGCCGCCCGACAGCGTGCCCGAGGAGCGGTCCAGGCTGAGGTACCCGAGCCCGATGTCGACGAACGAGTCGAGGGTCTGCCGCAGCGACTCCAGCAGCGGCCCGACAGACGGTTCGTCCAGCCCCGCCACCCACTCGGCGAGGTCGCTGATCTGCATCGCGCAGGCGTCGGCGATGTTGATCCCGTTGATCTTCGAGGACCGGGCTCCCTCGCTCAGCCGGGTACCACCGCACTCGGGGCAGGTGGAGAAGGTGACCGCCCGCTCCACGAAGGCGCGGATGTGCGGCTGTAGCGCGTCGATGTCCTTGGACAGCATCGACTTCTGGATCCTCGGGATCAGCCCCTCGTACGTCAGGTTGATGTTGTCGACCTTGATCTTGGTCGGCTCTTTGTAGAGCAGGTCGTGCAGCTCCTTCTTGGTGAACTTGCGGATCGGCTTGTCCGGGTCGAAGAAGCCGCAGCCGCTGAAGATGCGGCCGAACCAGCCGTCGACGCTGTACCCGGGGATGGTGAGCGCACCCTCGTTGAGCGCCAAGCTGTCGTCGTACAGCTGGGTCAGGTCGAAGTCGGTGACCGAGCCGCGGCCCTCGCAGCGCGGGCACATGCCGCCGGTGATGCTGAAGCTCCGCCGCTCCCTGGTGGTCGTACCGCCGCGCTGCAGGGTGACCGCCCCGGCGCCCGAGATGGAGGCGACGTTGAACGAGAACGCCTGCGGCGAGCCGATGTACGGCTTACCCAGCCGGCTGAACAGGATGCGCAGCATGGCGTTGGCATCGGTGGCGGTACCCACCGTGGAGCGGGCGTCGCCGCCCATCCGCTCCTGGTCGACCAGGATCGCGGTGGTCAGCCCCTCGAGTACGTCCACGTCCGGCCGGGCCAGGGTGGGCATGAAGCCCTGCACGAAGGCGCTGTACGTCTCGTTGATCATCCGCTGCGACTCGGCGGCGATGGTACCGAACACCAGCGAACTCTTGCCCGAGCCGGAGACGCCGGTGAACACGGTCAGCCGGCGCTTCGGGATCTCGACGCTGATGTTCCTGAGGTTGTTCACGCGCGCGCCGTGTACCCGGATCTGATCGTGGCTGTCGGCACCGTGCTGCCCCGACGCGCGCGTACCCGTCCTCGTGGCCCTGCTCATCGTGTCTCCATCTGTCCGGCGGGGTACGCCTCGCGCCGAGCCCGGCTGCGGCACGAGGGTCGGGCGTCACTAGTCCTGGAGCAGCCCGAGCACGTTACCGTCGGGGTCGGTGAAGGTGGCAACCAGGCGGCTGCCACCGACATTGCGCGGCTGCTCCCGCACGGTGGCACCGGCGGCGGTCACCTCGGCCAGCTTCGCCTCGATGTCCGCCACCTGCCAGTACGCCACCGGCGAGGTCATCCCGCCGCCGCCCGGTACCAGCCCGATGTGCTGGCCGGCGACGTCGTAGCCGACGTAGTACTCCGCGTCGGCCTGCGGCTCGATGCCCAACAGCGCGCTGTAGACCGCCTTGGCCGCCGCCAGATCGGTGACCGGATGCAGCACGGTCTTGATTCCCTGGGTGGATGAGTCCGTCATGGTCACTCCTAGAGTAGTGGCGCTGATGTCCAACGCCGTCACTCTAGGTGACCCCAAGGGGCGCTGCTTCTCGAATCCTGACCGGTTCCGGCACCTGTCCCGCCGGCGGCCGATCCGGCGGCGCGGACGCCGGATAGGCCTGCGGATCAGCTGGCGAATCAGCCGGCGCGGCGGCTCACGGGCGGCCGATGCGGGCGCAGGCGACCGCGGTGGCCAGCGCCAGGCCGATCTCGGCGAGCAGTGCCACCAGGATGGCCCGGTGCCAGGCGTGCACGTCGGGGTGGGTACCGGCGACGGCGAACAGCAGCGAGCCGACCACGGATGCGCCGACCGCCAAGCCGACCTGCAGGGCCGTGGAGAGTACCCCGCCGGCCAGCCCGGCCCGGTCCGCCGGCAGGCCGGCCAGCGAGTACCCGATCACCGGCGAGAGCACCATCGCCCAGCCCGCGCCGACCACTGCCAGGGCCAGCGCGGCGAGTCCCTGGTGCAGTACCGGCGCGGCGGTGGCCACCGTCGCGAACGCGGCCACGCCGCTGGCGAAGATGAGCGCGCCGAGTACCAGTACCCGCGCGCCGTACCGGGCCACCCAGCCGCCGACCCGTAGCGAGACCAGCAGGAACACCACGGCGCAGGGGCCCATGGTGAGTCCGGCGCGCAGTGCCCCGAAGGAGTACGCCACCTGCAGGGTCATCGAGGTGGTGAACAGCAGCCCGCCGATGCAGCAGGCGAAGGCGAGGCAGGCCAGCAGTGCCCGCCGGGCGGCCGGGATGCGCAGCAGCGAGGGCGGCAGCAGCGGCGTACCCCCGCGTCGTTCTTTGCGCAGTTGGACGGCGACGAAGCCGGCGGCGGCCGGGGCCAGCGCGGCCAGGCTGAGCCAGGTCCACAGTGGCCAGCCGTCCGCCCGGCCGAGCGTCAACGGCAGCAGTAGCAGGGCGATGACCGTGGCGAGCAGCGCCGCGCCGGGCAGGTCCAGCGGTGCCGCGACGGCGGCCCGGGTCTCCGGGATGAGCCGTGGGCTGAGGATCAGTGCGAGTACCCCGATCGGTACGTTGACCAGGAAGAGTGGTCGCCAGGACAGGCCACCGATGTTGGCTGCCAGCAGGGCTCCGCCGACGAGTTGGCCGACCGCGCCCCCGGCCCCGGCCATCGCGCCGAACCAGCCGAGCGCGCGCCGCCGGTCAGCGCCCTCGAAGCCGGCCTGGATGGAGCCGAGTACCTGCGGGAACATCAGCGCCGCCGCGAACCCTTGGAGGAGCCGGAAGGCAAGCAGCGCAACGATTCCCGGCGCGAAGCCACAGCCGGCCGAAGCCGCCGTGAAGGCCGCCAGGCCGAGCATGAACAGCCGGCGCCGGCCGTACCGGTCGCCGAGCCGGCCACCGAGTACCAGGCTGCACGCGTACGCCACGCCGTACCCGGAGACGGTCAACTCCAGCTCGGCGGCGCTGGCGTGCAGGGTGCGCTCGATGGTCGCCAGTCCGACGTTGACGATGAAGGCGTCCAGGATCGGCAGGAAGGCGCCGAGCAGCAGGACGGGCAGCGCCCGCCACGGTACGACGACGCGGGCCGGGGTCGCTGTTGCTGTTGTTGGTGTGGCGAGTATCTGGGTCACGAGCATCAGCCTGGGGGTTGGCTGAGCCTGGTACCTAGAGCCCCTTGATACTGTTACTGGGCCAACTACGGTAGGACCGGGGGGACCGGCGTGAACCAGAGCGCGAGTGAGCAGCGGCGGCAAGCCTTGGGCGAGTTCATCCGCTCCCGCCGCGAGCGGACCAGCCCGGAGATGGTCGGCATGCCACCCACGCTGCGCCGGCGTACCCCCGGCCTGCGCCGGGAGGAGATGGCGCTGCTGTCCGGCATCGGGGTCACCTGGTACACCTGGCTGGAGCAGGGCCGGCCGATCAACGTTTCCGTGCAGGTACTCAACTCGGTGGCCCGGGTGTTGCACCTCGACCCGGTCGAGCGCAGCCACCTGTTCACCCTCGCCGAGCTGGCCGACCCGCAGCAGGCGCCGCAGCCGCCGACCGTCGAGCCGGCGCTGCAGGCGATCCTCGACCAGCTCGACCCGTACCCGGCGACGATCGTCGGGCAGCACTGGGAGATCCTGGCCAGCAACAGCTGCTACCGCGCCCTGGTCGGCGAGTACCGCGACCTGCCCTGCGCGCAGCGCAACACCATGCTGCTGCTACTTCCTGGAGCCGGGCTGGCGTTCGGTGATGGGCGGGTGGGAGCAGAACGCACCCCGGCTGGTGGCGAAGATGCGCACAGCCATGGCGGCCGACATGGCCGACCCGGGCTGGCAGCGGCTGCTGGAACTGCTGGAGGAGTACTCGCCGGAGTTCCGCGAGCTGTGGCGGCGCCAGGACGTGTCGGCCATCGACAACATGCAGAAGGTGCTGCACCACGACGAGGTGGGGACGCTGCACACCGAGGTGGTACACACCTGGCTGACCGGGCAGCGCAACACCCGGCTCACCGTGTACACCCCGTCGGACGAGGCGACGGCCGCCGCGTACCACCGGCTTCTCGCCGTCACCCCGCGCCGGCTGCGCCTGCCCGGCCTGCCCGCGGCCCCGACGGGCGCGCTGGTCGAGGCCGCCTGACCACCGAGAGTCGCCAGCTTCGGCCGGCGACGCGGCCCGAGGCGGTTTCATGATCGCGTAAGAAAAGTGGTGCTATAGGACCCAAAATCCTTCACGATCATGGGCTGTCCCGGATGGCGGGACGGAAGGCTCCAGCACCGGACAGGTACTCACCCCGTTCACCTCGTCCACCGCCGACCTCGGCGACGAGGAGCCGGTACGGTTCTTCACCACCTCGTTCGGTTCGCCCGATCCGGTGGTACCCGGCGGTAACATCACCTGGTTCCTCCAGGTCATCAACGCCGGTACCGACCCGCTGTCGGACGTGACCCTGGCCAGCAGCCAGTGCGGCGACGCCAGCTTCCCCGGCACGCTCGCGCCAGGTGCCGCCACCGCGCTGGTCAGCTGCAACTCGGTCGCGCAGCCCGACGGCCCGGCGACGAACACCACCGATCTCACCGCCACCGAGGCCGCCACCGGGGCGCCGCTTACCAGCACAGTGACCTCCTCGGTCGACGTGCTGCCCGGCAGCCGGCTGGCCACGGTCGCCTACGGGTACCCCGATCCGGGCCAGCCGGGGCAGTCGGTCACCTGGTTCCTGCAGGGCGTCAACGACGGCGCGACCGACCTGGCGGACATCTCCTGGTCCAGTGATCAGTGCGGGGACCAGTCGTTCACCGGCCCGTTCGCCCCGGGCGCGCGTACCCCACTGGTCAGCTGCGAGACGGTACCGTCGGTACCCGGCACGCTGGTCAACACCGTGCAGTACCGGGCCACGGTCGCCGCTACCGGCCAGCTCCTCACCTCACTGGTGAGCACCGAGGCCGACGTGGTCGCCGCGAGCCCGTCACCGACGTCGGCGTCCCCCTCGTCGTCGCCCTCGTCGCCCTCGGAATCAGCTTCGCCTACGTCGTCGCCCGCGTCGTCGGGGCCGGCCGCCGTGCCGCCGTCCGGTGGCACAGCGGCACCCCCGATGACAGGTGGGCCGCCCGGCCGCACCGGACTGGCCGGGCTCACCGGACCTCCCGCACCCACGGGACCGGCCGAACTGCCGGCGACCGGCCCTCCCACCGGCTCGGCGCCCGGCCTGGTCGGCGGAGCCCTGCTACTGATGGCCGGTACCGCGCTGGTCCTGCTCGCCAACGTCGACCGGCGCCGCGACGACCAGTCGACGGGTTAGGTTTCAATGATCACGTAAGAAAAGTGGTGCTGTAGCCCCAAATCTTTCGCGATCATGAGAACTGCCGGATGGTGGACGCACGACTTGGGCTGGCTGGTACCGGGCGTGACGGTCGCCGTCATCGCAGCGCCGTCGCGCAGGTGCCCGAGGCTCGCCGGACCCCCGGCATGCTTCGTGAGTACCACAAGGAATTCCAGCCCCAAGCCCAACATCACCTACAGGGCGACGTTGGCGCGCGCCAACGTCGCGGTAGCTGTGCTGTCGCAATGCTCCAACGCGCTCGAGGTCCGATCATCCCCAAATCGAGGAGGGCCAACAACACCGCGCCAATACGAGCGGCCTACGCCTTGCAACCCGTTCCCCAAGCTCATTGAGCAGCATAAATGCCGACTGTATGACTTTGGTATCCGTTTGGTAAGGCATGGTTGTGAGTCTTCTTCTGCTGACGCTCTACGGGATCGCTCGCCAATTCGGCGCTTTAGCAGCGTGGCCGTGGACGAATGTTCCGATCGGACGAGAGGAAGTTATTGATGGACAAGAGACCGGGCCAGAAACCACGGCGCTCACTGGCCAACAGGGCTGCGGCGGTCGCGCTCGCGACCCTGGTGATCGCGACGACGGCGGTGGTAGTGAAGGCCGCTCCGGCAGCGGCCACGTTGCGAGCCTGCTACGAGAACGAGGACGGCTACGGAAACCTCATTTTCCTCAACGGTTTCGGCGGCTGGTGCGACGGCACCGGCCCATCCAGCTACCGCGCATGGACCTACTGCCAGGACGGCCACGGCCTACGGGGCCAAGAGAAGCGGTCCCTGGCACTGGGACGGCGACCGGACAGGTTCTTGGGCCTACTGCCCCGCCGGGTACTACGCCACAGGTGGCTACCTCGAGAGCTGACCGCAACCGGCTGACGGCCACCCGGGATGCCCGGCGCATCGGGCGTCCCGGGTGTATGACCACCCATTAGGCAGGCGGGGTGGCGAGCGTGACGGTCGCGGTCCTCGCGACGCCGTTGCGCAGGTACCCGAGGCTGACGTGGTCGCCGGGGTGCTTGGTGAGTACCACCTTGAACAGCGCGTCCACGCTCGACGCCGGCGCGCCGTCGACCGTGGTGATCACGTCACCGGCCACCAGCCCGGCCTGAGCTGCCGGGCCGGGCACGCTGACCGACCGGATGTACAGGCCGCTGTCGATGCCGAACCGGGCGGCTGCGGCGGCCGGGATCGCTGCCGCCGAGAGCCCCAGGTACGCCGGGCTGAAGCTGCCGGTCGCGATGATCTGGTCGGCCACCCGCTCGGCCAACTCCAGCGGGATGGCGAAGCCGATACCCACGTTGCCGACGACTGGCCGGTCGCGCCGGGTACCACAGCGCCCGCGGTGTTGATCCCGACGAGCGCGCCCGCGCAGTCGACCAGCGGGCCGCCGGAGTTGCCCGGGTTGATCGCCGCGTCCGTCTGGATCGCCTCGACCAGCAGCGCGGTGTGGCCGCCGCTCTTGGGCAGCGTCACGTCCCGGCCGAGCGCGCTGACGATGCCGCTGGTCACCGTGCCGGACAGGCCCAGCGGCGAGCCGAGCGCGACCACCGGCTGCCCCACCCGCAGCCCGCCGGAGTCGCCCAGCCGGATGGTCGGCAACGGCTCCCCACCGGCCACCTTCACCACCGCCAGGTCCACGAGCGGAGCGCGACCGACCAGGGTGGCCGCCTCCCGTTGGCCGCCGCTCAGCAGTACGTCGATGTTCCCACCGGCGGCGCCCGGGGCGATCACGTGATCGTTGGTGAGTACGTACCCGTCCGCCCGGATGATCTCGCCGCTGCCGGTACCGCTCGCCGAGCCGCCACCGACCTGCAGGGTCACCACACTCGGCAGTACCGAGTCGGCCACGCTCGCCGCCGCACAGCCCACGGCGTTCGCGGCGGTGGGTGCCCGCCGCTTCACCACGTGCCCGCCGATGAGGCCGCCGAGCACGCCAGCCACCAGCGCGATGCCCAGTCCGGCCGCCACCAGCCAGGTCACCCTTGAGCGCAGCACCCGGCGAGGCCCGGAGACGCCGCCGACTGCCCCATTGCCGGGCGTAGCCGGATCAGCCGGCCCGGCATGCTCAGCCGGCTCCGTATGCTCAGCCGGCCCGGCAGGCGCCGCAGACTCGGCAGGCGCCGGAGGCGCGGCAGGCCCAGGCGGGTCGGTCGGTACCGGCGCCGGTGAAGGGGTCGGGTCAGGCTCGGACATAACGGGCTAATCGTAGCGGTTCCGGCTCGGCTCGCCGGTGCTCCGGCCGATCTGCGCACCGTCCGCGCCATTCCTTCGGGGCCGCGCGCCGCGGCCGAGGTTCGTAGGGTGACCGGGTGAGCGAGGGGTGGGAGCCGACTGGTACGGGGATACTGCGCCTGCCGTCCGGGCGGCTGGTGCGCGGGCGGGGGCTGCGCCGGCCGCTGCCGCCGGGTGGACCGCTGCTGGCGAGTGGGTCGCCAACCTTCGGGGTGTACCTGCTGGGCAGCCGGCCGCCCGCTGTGCCGTGGGACGCGCGGTGGCTGCGCTGGTACGACTTCTGGCTGCCCAGTGATCGGGGGTACGCCCGGGAGGTACTGCACGAGGCGTGGACACGCGCGGGTACCGGCCGGGTGGAGATCGCCTGCGGCGGCGGGCGTGGGCGTACCGGTACCGCCCTGGCCTGCCTGGCCGTACTCGACGGGGTACCTCCCGAGCAGGCGGTCAACTTCGTCCGCGCGCACTACCACCCGCGCGCCGTCGAGACGCCGTGGCAGCGCCGCTACGTCCTCGGCTTCGCCGCACCGTCCTGAACCCGTTGGTACAACAGCGGCTCAGCCGATCCGGGCGACAGCCCCGGCGGGCGCTGGCGGTACGGCGCCCGGGTGCAGGAGGGCGGCGATGGCTTCCACGCCGTCCACGAGACGCGGGCCGGGGCGTACCACCAGTCCGTCGGCATCGATCGCCCACACGGCCGCACCGGGGAACCTCCCCGCGACCGTCTTCGCCTGTGCCGTGGCGCCGTCGAGGTGGAAGCCGCACGGCGCCACGATGACCACGTCCGGGGCCGCGTCGGCGAACTCCTGCCAGCTGGCCTCTACCGACCGCTCGCCCGGCCGGGCGGCGACCGGCTCGCCACCCGCGGCGCGGACCAGGTCGGGTACCCAGTGCCCGGCAGTGAAAGGCGGATCGACCCACTCCACCACCGCGACCCGTGGCCTGGGCAGCCCGTCGACCGCTTCGGCGACAGCGGCGAGCCGGGCCCGCAGCCGCCCGACGAGATCGGCGGCCCGCTGCGGTACGCCGACCCGCTCCCCCACCGTGATGATCGACTCCAGTACCTCGGCCAGCGTGTACGGGTCGAGTGACACCACGTCCGCCCGGCAGCCGAGGTACTCCAGCGCGTCGTTGACGTGGTCGGACGGGAGTGCGCAGACCCGGCACAGGTCCTGGGTGAGGATCAGCTCCGGGTCCAGCCCGGCCAGCGCGTCGGCGTGCAGCGTGTACAGGTCGGCACCGGCCGCCAGCTGCGCCGTCACGTACCCGTCGATGTCGCCCGCGCTCATCCCGCTGGTGTCCCGGCCGCCGACCACCACGGTCTTCTCGACCCGGGCGCTGGCCGGCTCGTCGCACTCGAAGGTCACCCCGACCAGATCGTCGCCGAGCCCGAGGGCGTAGACGATCTCGGTCGCCGAGGGCAGCAGGGATACCAGTCGCATCGCCCCATCCTGCCTGTCCCCCGTCCGGCCCGGCCAGCGCAGCGCCGACGCGGCCCGGGCGGGAAGCCCGGGCCGCGTCGAAGACGGCCGCATGGGGACGGCTCAGCGCTGCGCCTCGTAGACGATGTTGAACGGCGTCTCGGTGGCCCGGCGGAACCGGGTGAAGCCGGCATCGGTGACCAGTTGCCGGATCGCCGCCTCGCCGGCCTGCGCGCCGAGCGCGTACCCGCCGTGCTGGGACAGCGCGTTGGGTACGCACAGGAACGTGGAGAAGCCGTAGTACACGCGCCCCACCGGGTTGAGGTTGGCCGCCACCGTGTCTCCGGCGGCCGGCTCGACGATCAGCCAGGTACCTTGCGGCGCAAGCGACTCCCGGATGTGCCGGGCAGCTCCGACCGGATCGCCCATGTCGTGCAGGCAGTCGAAGGTGGCCACCAGGTCGTAGCCGGTCCCCGGGAAGTCCTGTGCCGAGGCGACCTCGAAGCTGGTCGCGCTCGGCCACTCCCGGCGTCGGCGGCCCGCTTGCGGGCCAGCTCCACCGACTGGTCGTGGTAGTCGAAGCCGGTGAAGTGCGACGCCGGGTACTCGCCGGCCAGCAGCACCGTCGAAGCGCCCAGCCCGCAGCCGACGTCGGCCACCTTGGCGCCGGCGCGCAGCTTGCCCTCGACCCCGTCCAGTGCCGGGATCCAGCTCGGTACCAGGTTGGCGATGTACCCGGGCCGGAAGAACTGCTCGCAGCCGATGACCACGTCCTCGTCCTGCTCGTGCCAGCCGACGCCTTCGCCGGTCTTGAACGCCTCGGTGATCCGGGGCTCGGCGCGCAGCGCGCCCAGCGCGAGCACGAACGCGCCGGGGGCGTACACGCCGCCGTCCGGGTTGGTCAGCACGAACGCCTGCTCCTCGGTGAGCGAGTAGGCGCCCGAGTCGGCGTCGTACTCGACGTACCCACCGGCCGCCTGCCCGCGCAGCCACTCGTCGACGTAGCGGGGCACGGTCTCGGTACGGGCGGCCAGTTCTTCCGGGGTTGCCGGGCCGGCGGCCAGCGCCTTGTACAGGCCGAGCCGGTGCCCGACCACCACATTGCCGGCGGCGATGGTCGCGCCCAGGTCGCCCACGAAACGGTGCAGGAACTCCATCATCTTGCCCTCGTCGATGGCCATTGGATGGCCTCCTCTCGTCGCTACCCACCCTGCTCACCGGTATTGCGCTGGCGTTGCAACGGGCCTGCAATGCGCAGGCGCACGATGGGCAGATGAGGGCACGCGAGGCGGACATCGAGGGCTTCATCGACCACGACGGCGTCAAGGTCGGATACGCCGTGTACGGCACCGGCGAGCGCACCATCCTGCTGGCCCCGGCCTGGCTTCCGGTGGACAGCAGGGTGTGGAAGGCACAGGTGCACTACCTCGCCCGGCACTTCCGGGTGATCACCGTGGACCCGCGCGGCAACGGCCGCTCCGACCGCCCCACCGACCCGGCCGCCTACAGCGATCTCGCGCTCGCGAAGGACCTCGTCGCGGCGCTGGACGCGGTGGGGGTGCAGCGGGCGGTACTCGTCGGGTTCAGCTGTGGGGCTTGGTCGGGAACGATTGCCGCCAGCCGGTTCCCGGAGCGCTTCCTCGGCTTCGTGGCCATCTCGCCGAACATCCCGGAGCTCACCCGGTCGCCGCCCGAGCAGTCGGCGGTGTTCGACTTCGACGCCGAGCGGGACAGCTACACCGGCTGGGAGAAGTACAACCAGCACCACTGGCGGGCCGCCTACCCGGACTTCCTTGACTTCTTCTTCGGCACGCTGTTCAGCGAGCCGCACTCCACCAAGCAGATCGAGGACTGCATCGAGTGGGGGTTGGGCACCACGCCGGAGGTACTCGTCGCTTGCGAGCAGTCGCCCCCGTACGCCTCCGGCCGGGCCGAGGTGGAGGCCGTGGTTCGAGAACTTCGCCTGCCGGTACTGGTGATCCACGGCGAGGACGACCGGTGCATCCCGTTCGCGCGCGGCCGGCGCTTCGCCGAGTTGACCGGCGGGCAGCTGATCGCGATCGAGGGCGGCGGGCACGTACCGCTGTGCCGCCAGCCGGTCGCGGTCAACCGGTGGATCCACGAGTTCGCCACCGGCCTGTTCGCCGGCCCCAGCGCCGGATCGGCGACGAGCGGAGACGAGCAAGCCGTTGCGGCGCAACGGGTACAGCCACCCGAACGACGGTGGCGGCGGGCGCTGGACCGGCCGCGCCGGGTGCTCTACCTGTCCTCCCCCATCGGGCTCGGGCACGCCCGGCGGGACCTCGCGATCGTCGAGCAGCTGCGCCGGCAGCGCCCCGAGGTACAGGTCGACTGGCTGGCCCAGCACCCGGTGACCGCGCTGCTGGCCGCCCGGGGTGAGCGGGTACACCCGGCCTCGGCGCTGCTGGCGAACGAGTCGGCGCACGTCGAGGCGGAGGCCGGTGAGCACGACCTGCACGCGTTCCAGGCGGTACGCCGGATGGACGAGATCCTGGTCGCCAACTTCATGGTCTTCCACGACCTGGTCACCGAGGACCACTACGACCTCTGGGTGGGCGACGAGTCCTGGGACGTGGACTACTTCCTGCACGAGAACCCGGAGTTGAAGCGGGCCAGCTACGCCTGGTTCACCGACTTTGTCGGCTGGCTGCCGATGCCGGGCGGTGGTGCGGCCGAGGCGACGCTGACCGCCGACTACAACGCCGAGATGATCGAGCAGCTCGCCCGGTTCCCCCGGGTCCGCGACCGGTCGCTGTTCGTCGGCGACCCGCAGGACGTGGTACCCGACGGCTTCGGCCCCGGGCTACCCACGATCGCCGACTGGACCGGCGAGAACTTCACCTTCACCGGCTACGTGACCGGCTTCGAGCCGGCCGAGATCGAGGACCGGCAAGGCATCCGGGAGCGGGCCGGCTGGGCGCCGGACGAGCAGGTCTGCCTGGTGACCGTCGGGGGTACCGGCGTGGGGCTGCACCTGGTACGCCGGGCGCTGGCCGCGTACCCGCTGGCGAAGGCGCTGGTACCCGGGCTGCGCATGGTCGTGGTGACCGGGCCCCGGCTCGACCCGGCCGGCCTGGCGGTACCCGACGGCGTGGACGTGCACCGCTACCTGCCGGATCTGCACCGGCACCTGGCCGCCTGCGATCTCGCCGTGGTGCAGGGCGGGCTGACCACCACCATGGAGCTGGCCGCCGCCGGTCGCCCGTTCCTGTACGTACCGCTGGCCAACCACTTCGAGCAGCAGTTCCACGTACCGCACCGGCTGGCCCGCTACGGTGCCGGCCACCGGCTGGACTTCGCCGACACGCATCCGGAGGGGCTGGCCCAGGCGATCGCGGCGGAGATCGGCAAGCCCGTGCGGTACCGGCCGGTCGCCTCGGACGGTGCCGCGAGAGCCGCTGCCGCCCTGGCTGAACTCCTGTAGCCGCAACGCTTCCACCACTAGCGGGCGGCGGCGGGTAGGACCTCGGTGGCGGCGCGGGCGACCCAGCCCCAGCCGTTGCGGTCGGCGGCGGCGATGACCGGGTCCAGCAGGCTACGGGCCCGGTCCGGCGCGCCGGCCGCCAGCCACGCCCGGCCGACGGCCAGGTAGCACTCGGCTCCGCCCAGCCAGACCGAGCCGGCCGGCGCCCGTACCCCGGCGAGCAGCGCATCGGCGGCGTCCAGTACGTCGCGGTCACCGGTGAGCTCGGCGAGCGGCGCCAGGCAGCGGACCAGGAACGCCTCGGCACCCTCGTGGTCGGCGCAGGCCCGCCCCTCGGCCAGCCAGTGTGCCGCCTCGTCCGGTTGGTCCGCGGCGATCAGGGTGGTGGCCAGGTGGGCGCAGGCCGCCGCCCGCCACCAGGCGTGGGTACTCGACGCGGTCAGTTCCAGTGCCCGGCGGCCGTGCCACAGCGCCGCGTCGAGGTCGCCGCGCAGCCGGTGTACCCAGCCCAACTGGCCGAGGAACCAGCCCTCGTACGCGGCGTACCCGCTGCGCTGATTGATCTCCAGCGCCTCACCGAGCCGGGCCAGCGCCTCCTCGAAGCGGCTGGCGGCAATGGCCGGAAAAGCGCTCTCCTGTACCGTCCACTGCAGCCGCCACAGGTCGTTCTGCTTGCGCAGCAACGGTTCCAGCTCGGCCAGGACAGGTTCCAGCGCGGCCAGCTCGCCGAGGTAGGCGTACCCCGTCTTCAGCCCGTCCAGAGCCAGCGCCAGTGCCCGGTCGTCGGCGCTGAGCCGGGCGGCCCGGACGGCCTGCTGGCCGAAGCCGAGCGCGTCGGTGAAGTTCAGCCGGCTGCTGGCGATCACCGCGAGCCGGGACAGCAGGTCGGACTCGGTGGCCCGGTCGCCCAGCGACTCCGCGATCCGCAGCCCCTCGTGCAGGTTCGCGGCGCAGTCCGCGACGGACAGGCCGAGCGCGAAGGGCACGTCGCCGCTGAGTTCACGCAGCGCCATCATCTCCAGCCGCCGGTCGCCGGCCAGCCGCGCGGTGCGTACCGCCGCCCGGTAGTCCGCCAGCGCGTCGGGGTACGCGGTGAGCGCGTCCCGGGCCCGGCCCCGCGCCAGGTAGGCCCGGCCGGTCAGCTCCAGGTCGCCGACCCGCTCGGCGGCCTCCAGCGCGCTGGTCAGCAACTCCTGGGTGTCCGCTGCCGCGAACCGCTGGCTGGCCTGCTCCCCGGCGAGCAGCCAGGCACGCGCCGCCCGACCCCAGTCGCCGGCCGCGGTCGCATGCGTCGCCACCGCTTCCGGGTACCCGCTGAGCAGGTCGGCCACCCGCCGGTGGTACGCCGTCCGGGTGGGCAGCGGCGTGCTGTCGTAGAGCACCTCGCGGATCAGGTCGTTGGCGAACTCGTAGTCCCGGTCGGCGACGGTGACCAGCCGGGCGGTGAGCGCCGCCTCGCAGCGCTCGGTGGCCGCGACGGCCGGGATGCCGAGCAGGTCGGCGACGGTACCCGGGGCGATCGTCGCGCCGAGCACGGCGGCCGCCCGCAGCAGCTGCTCGGTCGCCGGGCCGGTACGCCCGACCCGGGCCAGTACCGCCGCGCGCAGGGACACCGGGATGCCGTCCTCGCCGGCGTTCAGCGCGCGCAGCGACTCGACCACGAAGAGCGCGTGTCCACCGGTCCGGGCCAGGATGCCGGCGGCCTGTTCCGGGTGGCCGGCATCCTCGGCGAGCTGGCCGACGGCGGCGGCGGAGAGCGGTCCGAGGTCGACCCGCTGGCCGATCTCGGCGAGTACCCGCAAACCCGCGGCGCCCTCCTCGGCGCGCAGCGTGGCGACCACCAGCAGCCGCGCGCCACCGGCTTGGCGGACCAGGTAGTGCACCAGTTCGAGGGTGGCCAGGCCGGCGTTGTGCAGGTCGTCGAGGAGCAGCAGGACGGGCGTGTCGGCCAGCCGGTAGAGGTAGCGGGCCACCGCGTCGTACGCCCGGCGCAGCTGGATGTCGGCGCTCGCGTGCTGCTCGGGAATGCCACGCACGAGCGCGGAGATCTCCGGTACCAACGTGGCCAGCGTCCCGGCCCAGCCATCGGCCGCCGCCCGGAGTACCGACGGCGCGGAGCGGGCGGCGTGCTGCCCGAGCGCCTCGACCAGTGGCTGCAGGAACAGCGAGCGCTCGGCCTCGTAGCAGCGCGCGGAGAGCACCGTCCCGCCGGTACGCCCGGCCAGCCCGACCAGCTCCTCGGCGAGCCGGGTCTTGCCGATCCCGGCCTCCCCGGTGATCAGAACGAGCCCCGGCGTACCCCCGGACGCGGCGGCCCACGCGGCACCCAGCCGGGTCAGCTCGGCATCCCGCCCGGCGACGCCGGGGGCGTGTCCGCGCTCGACCGGCGGGTGTTCGAGCGGTGGGCGGCTGCTGTTCGCGCAGGATGGAGACGTGTACTTCGCGGGTCTGCGGTGCCGGGTCGACGCCCAGTTCGGTGCCGAGCAGGGCGCGCAGCCGCTCGTAGACGGCCATCGCGCGGGCCGGTTCGCCCAGCGCCGACTCGGCGAGCATGAGCAGCCGGTGCGCCTCCTCGTCGTACGGATCGGCGGCGACCGCGGCGCTGGCGGCGTCCCGGGCGGTCGCCGGCTCGGCCAGTGCCAGAGCGGCCCGTGCGGCGCAGTGCCTGGCCTGGCGCAGCAGGTCGGTGGCCAACTCCTGGGCGGGCAGTACCCAGTCGGCGTACGCCTCCTCGACCAGGATCCGGCCGTCGCCGACGATCTCCAGGGCGCGCTGGGCCGCGACGAGGGCGAGTGCCGGCTCGGCTCCGGCGGCCCGACGTCGCGCCTCGTGCCGGTGCGCGTCGGCGATCACCAGGTCGACCTCGACCGCTTCGCCCAGCCGGTACCCGTCCCGGCGGCCCTCGACCACGCCCGGGCCGAGCACGCCGCGTACCCGGCTGACCAGGGTCGCCACGTTGTCCGCCGGGCGCCGCGGCGGCTGGTCTGCCCACAGCACCTCGACGACGGTGTCCAGCCCGATCCACCGGCCGCTCTCCACGGCGAGCAGTTTCAGCAGGGTACGGGCCTTGCGGCTGCCCACGGTACCGAGCGGCAGCGGGCGCCCGCCCTGCCACACCGCGAATTCGCCCACCAGACCGAGCCGCAACGACTCCGCCTCGAGTGCCCCGGAAGCCCCGAGAGCCCGGCCCACCGCCATGCCGCCAGCCTAGGCGCGGCGAAGCCGGCGACACCGCGTTGAGTCGCCGGCCGGTCACCCGGTCATCGGGCGCGGACCGGCCGATGTCACCAGATTGTGGCTGTTTCCGTTCGCCCGCAAGCCAACCTGCGGCCAACCCATCCGTCACGGCGCCGTTGGTGCTACGGCAGGATGTCGGCATGACGCCCAGGCCAGCGGGGTACGACCCGGCGCCGTACACGCCACCGAGCGGTGGTCCGGTGACGGTCGGGTGGCCGGCGATCACGCAACTCGCGCCGCGTGCCGGGGTACTCGCGATCGACGGCCCCGGGTATGCCCCCTGGGCGCAGCTGGTGGCGGCGTTCGCCGGGCAGCCGGGCACCCGGCTGCTGGATGCCCGGGCCGGGCTGGCCGAGCCGGACAAGATCCTCGCCCGGACCAGCTCGGCCGCGCTCGCCGCCGACCCGGACTTCGAGGCGCTGCCGGAGGTCGGCCTGGCCGAGCTCTTCGACACCCCGGTCCAAGTACCGGTTCAGGCCGGGGCGGGGGCCGGGCTCACCGTGATCGCCGGGCCGGGCGCCGCGCTGTCCCGGCACGACACCCTCTGGTACCTGGACCTGCCGAAGCGCTACGCCGAAGTCGAAGTAGCCGAGGGTCGGGGTACCAACCTGGGCCTGCCCGATCGGGCGCCGACCACCCGCCGGCTCTTCTATGTCGACTGGCCGCTGCTGGACCGGCACCGTGACATGCACGCCGGCCGGGTGGCGCTGTGGCTCGACGGCCAGGACCCGGCGCGCCCCACCGCGATCACCGGCGCAACCCTGGCGGCCACTGCGCAAACCCTTGCCCGGCAACCGTTCCGTACCCGACCCACGTTCAACAGCACGCCCTGGGGCGGGCAGTGGGGGCGTGACCGGCTCGGCATGGGTGGGCAGCAGGCCAACACCGCGCTCGGCTACGAACTCATCGCGCCGGAGAGCGGAGTGCTCGTCGGTGACAGCCCGGATTCGCTGGTGGAGGTGGCGTTCCAGCTCCTGGTGGCACTGCACCCCGACGAGATCCTGGGCGGCCGGGTACGGGCACAGTTCGGTACCTCCTTCCCGATCCGCTTCGACTACCTGGATACGGTCGGCGGCGGCAACCTGTCGGTGCACTGCCATCCCCGGCCGGAGTACATGCGCTCGGTGTTCGGCTGGGGGTACCCGCAGCACGAGAGCTACTACGTGATGGTCGCCGGGGAGCAGGCGAAGATCTTCCTCGGCCTGCGCGACGGCGTGGATGTCGGGCAGTTCCGCGCCGACGCCGACCGCGCACACCACGACGGCGAGGAGTTCGACATCACCCGGCACGTGCAGACCTTCCCGGCGGTGGCGCACCAGCTCTACCTGGTACCGGCCGGTACCCCGCACGGCAGCGGCGTTGACAACGTTGTCCTCGAAATCAGCGCCACCCCGTACCTCTACTCGCTGCGCTTCTACGACTGGCTGCGCCGGGACGGGCAGGGGCGGCAGCGGCCGGTACACCTCGGGCACGCCTTCGCCAACCTCGATCCGGCGCGCCAGGGTCAGGCGGTCGCCGACCTGCTGGTACCGGCCCCCCGCCAGCTGCGCAGCGGCGAAGGTTGGCAGGAGGAGCTGCTCGGCGCGCTGCCCGAGATGTTCTTCGACGTCCGGCGGCTGAGCCTGGCCCCGGGCAGCGAAGTGTCCCAGTTGACGGAGGGTGGGTTCCAGGTGCTCAACGTGGTCGACGGCAGCGGAGTCCAGCTGCGTACCAGCGCCGGCGTGAAATACGAGCTGCACTACGCGGAGACGCTGGTGATCCCGGCGGCGGTCGGTGGGTACCGGCTGACTCCGCTGGGCAGCCAGCCGGTACGCGTCGTCACGGCCAGCATCCGATGACCCGGTCGGACAGCACTAGCACGGTCGGGGTACTGGAGATCGGCGGCTCGCACGTGACGGCCGCCCTGGTACACGGCAGCACGCCGGCGGTCGATCCGGACACCGTGTGCCGGTACCCGATCGACCCGGCCGGCTCGCTGGACGAACTGATCGGCGCCTTCGCGGCGGCACTCGACGGCGCTACGGCACCCGCCGGTACCCCATGGGCGGTGGCCGTACCCGGCCCGTTCGACTACGCCAAGGGCATCGGCTGGTACCGCGGGGTCGGCAAGTTCGACTCGCTGTACGGCGTGGACGTGCGCGCCGCAATCGCGGCCAAGGCGGGGCAGCACCCGGAGCGGCTGGAGTTCGTCAACGACGCCGACGCGTTCGCCATCGGCGAGTGGCACAGCGGCGTCGGCGACCGGGCAGCCCGCTGCGTCGGCATCACCCTCGGCAGCGGCGTGGGCTCGGCGTTCCTGGCCGACGGGGTACCGGTGGCGAGCGGGCCGCAGGTACCGCCGGACGGCGAGGTACACCTGCTCCAGGTCGGCGGGCACGACCTGGAGGACATCGTGTCCCGGCGCGCGATCCTGGCCCGGTACCGCAGCCGCCCGGTCACCGACCCGGTGGACGGCAAGGATCAGGCCGCGATCGACGTGGCCGACGTGTTCGCCCGCGCCCGCCGCGCCGACGCGTGGGCGGAGTTGGTGCTGCGCGAGGCTTTCCGGGAGCTGGGCGGGGCGCTCGCCCCGTGGCTGCGCTCGTTCGGGGCACAGGCGGTGATGGTCGGCGGAGCGATGACGGGCGGCTGGGACATCGTCGAGCCGGCGCTGTCGGCCGGCATCGACCTGGACATCCCGGTACGCCGCTCGGCTGACCCGGTGCGCTCGGCGCTGGTCGGCGCCGCCGTACACCTGCGCGCCGGCTGAGCCCACCGGCTCGACCGGGCGGCTCAGACCAGCCAGACGCCGCCGCGCATGAGGGTACGGCCGGGCAGTTCGTTCGCCTCGCGCCAGGCCTGGATGCGTTCCGGGCGCAGGATCAGGTAGAGGTAGTCGGGGCCGGCCTGGCTGGGATCCCAGTCGGCCTGCGCGCGGTACCCGGCCACCAGCTCCGCCGGCGCCTCGTCGACGGGCACCACCGTATCCAGCGGCGCGTCGATCATCACCACGTCGCGGGTCGGGCCGAGCCCGAGCCGGGCCCGGCCGCGCGCCAGGATGTTGCGCGCCGTCCGGCTGCCCGCCGCCACCGCGATCACCACCCGCTCGTCCAGCCAGGCGAGCGAGAGCGGCACCAGGTAGGCGCCGCCCTGCGGGTCGGCCGAGGAGACCCAGACATCGATCTCGGGGGTACCCAGCTTGGCGAGCGTGTCCGCCTTGCGCCGCAGCGCACTCCGTGGCTCCTCGCGAGTCACCGCACCCTCCCTCGCCGTACCCCATTGTCGTGCCCGCAATTCTGTCGCGGAAGCCGGGGAATCGCGGCAGTGTCGGCCGGTTGCGTCGTTCGGTTTGCCAGCCGGAGGCGTCTCCGGTCATAGTGGAGGCAGTAGCGGAGGTACCTCCGTTTACCTCGAAAGCCGCCAGCAAAGGGAGCAGATATGACGACGCCCTTCTTCGACCAGTCCGGCACGCCGCCGACCCGGCGGCCCGCGGAGCGGCTGGCCGGCACCGTGGCGCTGGTGACCGGCGCCTCCAGCGGCATCGGCGAGGCGACCGCGCTGGCCCTTGCCGAACTCGGCGCGGCGGTCGCCCTGGTCGCCCGGCGCAAGGACCGGCTGGACGCGCTGGCCGCGAAGATCCAGAACGAAGGCGGCACGGTACTCGTCCTCGCCGCCGACGTGACCGACGAGGCGCAGGCCACGGCGGCTGTGGAGAGTACCGTCGCCACGCTCGGCCGGCTGGACACGCTCGTCAACAACGCCGGCGTGATGCTGCTCGGCCCGGCGGTCGGCGCACCGCTCGCGGAGTGGCAGCAGATGGTCGAACTCAACGTGCTCGGCCTGCTCTACTGCGCCCACGCGGCGCTGCCGCACCTGCTGCGCGCGGCCGAAGACAGCCCCCGCCGGGTGGCCGACATGGTGAACATCAGCTCGGTTGCCGGCCGGGTACCGCGTGCCGGCCGCGGCGTCTACAACCTCACCAAGCACGGCGTGGGCGCGTTCAGCGAGGCGCTGCGGCAGGAGGTCACCCGCCAGCACGTCCGGGTCTCGCTGGTCGAGCCGGGGGCGGTCGCGACCGAGTTGGCCGGGCACAACCGGGCCGAGGTACTGGAGATGATGAGTACCCAGTTCGTTGACACAGAGCCAATGCAGGCCACCGACATCGCCGACGCGATCAGCTACATCGTCACCCGGCCGCGGCACGTGGCGGTCAACGAAATGCTGATCCGCCCCACCGAACAGGAGTAGCCCACGGTTCATCCTTGCCCGAGTCATCCTTGCCCGAGTCATCATTGCCGGCCTACCGCAGCCGGTACCGGTTCGCCGCCCTGTACGGGAAGTGCCGGCGAGACGGTACTGCGGGAGTTCTTCCACGATCTGGCCGCGCGCCGGGAGCTGTCGGCAGCCGTACCGAGTACATCGCACCGTTCCAGGACTTCATCCGCTGGTGGGACGGTACCCTCGGCGCGGGCGAGGACATCGAGGGCGGCTTCGCATTACCGTCAGGTAGCGCCGATCCGCTGCTCGGGCACCTGAACATGCTGCGGCAAGCCGGTTTCGCGCTCACTGTGGATACTTTCCAGGACCGGGGGTACCAGGGCGCGGGTACTTCTTCGGCAGCTGGCTGGTTCACCTTCACCGCGCACGGCCAACTCCCCGTCGGCGGCAGCGGTAACACTGCGGGCAAGGGCGCGGTCAACTGCGCCACCGGCCTGCTCCGGGCGATCGTTCTCGACTGATCGCCCGGGTCAGCGGAGCCACCTCAGAGCTGGGCCCGGCGTCTACCGTCCTCGGTCGGCGACCATTCACCGCCTTCGCGGCTGTCGGCGGTCAGGCCGAAGGCGCCGGCAATTGCGAGCACAGTAAGGAAAATCGCGAAGAAGATCGGTCCGGACATGGCGTGACTCCTCAGGTTCTTCAGCGTCTGCGCCGGTGGCCACCGGATTTGATACACCAATACTCCTGCCGGCCACGACCGGCGGACAGTGGCAGGAATGCCATTGTCCGGCGATTTCCTGCCACGTATGCTGGCAGCATGTTGCGACGCGTGGCCGTACTCGCCTTCCCTGGCGTGGCGATGTTCGAACTCGGAGTGTTGTGCGAGGTCTTCGGCACCAACCGGGTGGCCGACGGGTTCCCCGGCTACGAGTTCACCGTGTGCTCACCCGACGGGAAGCCGATACCGACCAAGTCCGGCTTCAGCATCGCGCCGACCGGAGACCTCTCCGCGCTCGCCTGCGCCGATCTGGTCGCCGTACCGGCGTTCGGCGGCGAGGCGAACCTCACCACCCAGCCCGCCGCGCTGGCCGCGCTCCGGGCCGCGCACGAGCGCGGGGCGTACGTGCTCTCGGTGTGCTCCGGTGCCTTCGCGCTCGGCGAGGCCGGGCTGCTCGACGGGCGCAAGTGCACCACCCACTGGCAGTACGCCGCCGAGCTGGCGGCCCGATTCCCGCTCGCCGAGGTACACCCCGACGTGCTCTACGTGGAGGACGGCACGGTGTTCACCAGTGCGGGCACCGCCGCCGGCATCGACCTGTGCCTGCACCTGGTACGCCGGGAGCACGGCAGCGCGATCGCCACCAAACTGGCCCGCCGCATGGTCGTCCCGCCGCATCGGGACGGTGGCCAGTCCCAGTACGTCGAGGCGCCGCTGCCCCGCTGTGAGAACGCGGCCACCCTGGAACCGTTGCTGCAGTGGCTGATCGGCCACCTCGACCAGCAGGTGAGCGTGGACGAACTGGCCGAGCGCGCGCACATGGCACCGCGTACCTTCGCCCGCCGGTTCCGCGCCGAGACCGGCGTAACCCCGCACGACTGGGTGACCGCGCAGCGGGTACTGCTCGCCCGGCAACTGTTGGAGGAGACCGACCTGCCGATCGAGTCGGTGGCCAGCCGCTCCGGATTCGGTGATGCCGCAACGCTCCGGCACCACTTCAACCGCCGGGTCGGTTCACCACCGCACCTCTACCGCCGTACCTTCCACAACCGGGCCGCCGTCAACTAGCCACCTGCCTTGGCGTACAACGGAATCAGGCCGGCGTCGGTCGGGGTGAAGCCGCAGGAGTCGAAGTAGAACGCGCGCAGGTGGTCCTCGAAGTCCACGTGCAGCCACTCGCACCCGGCCTCCCGAGCGCCGGCGACCGCGGCCCGGACCAGCCCGGTACCCACGCCCTGGTGCTGGAACCGCCCGGTCACCACCGTGTCAAGCACGAAGGCGTGTACCCCGCCGTCCCACGCCACGTTGACGAAGCCGACGAGTTCGTCGCCGTCCCGGGCGCAGACCCAACCGAGGCTGTGCCGGTTGACCTGCGACCACCAGTCGCCGTCCAGCAGCCGGTGCTCGAAGCCTTCGGCGTGCAGCGCGTTGACCTCCGCGTTGGCGAACTCGCCCCGCCAGCCGTACATGATCGTCATTCCGGGGACTCTACGCAGCCGGCTCGGTGCGCTGCCGGCTGCGTAGCGGATCCCAGGTCAGTGCGCGATCTCCCAGATGTGCCCACCGGGGTCGGCGAAGCTGGCGGTACGGATCCCCCACGGCCGGTCCATCGGCCCGTTGAGCAGCTTCACCCCGCGCGCGGTCAGCTGCTCGCACATCGCGTCCACGTCGTCGACGTCGATGGTGAACTGCACCCGGGAACCGTCCTCCGGGCTGGCCACGATCGCCGGCCCGATCAGCCCCGGCGCCTGGCTCACCGTCAACAGGTTGATGATCGTGTTGCCGAAGTTGAACACGGCGGAGGCGTCATCCTCCCAGTGCACCGGCAGACCGAACACCTCCCGGTAGAACTGCTTCGCGGCAGCCAGGTCCTCGACGAACAGCGTGATGGCGCTGATCCCCTTCGGCCAACTCACGTTCGTACCCTCTTCGCTGTCACCCATCGGTCTTCCATTCTGCCCATCGTGCCCGGCCGGTCGGCCGGCGACACCACAACGACGAACGGGCCACCCGGTTTTGGACACCGTAGCCGCCGCGGTACGGCAGAAGCTGTACCACGATGGGCGCTCACCTTGGCCGAAATGATCTTGGAGGCGCTTCCGTAGCTGCCGTGTCCACGACTACCGATGGTTGCGTCAGATGGTTTTGCGCCCCTCGGGCGTTCGGGCATGTCGCCCGGCGAACGCGGAGTCTGATCTCCGCCAGACGGCTGCGCTGTTGTCGGCGAGGCTTCCTTCATGAACAACAGACTTGACGGCAAGGTCGCCCTGGTTACGGGTGGTAGTCGTGGCATCGGTGCTGCCGTGGCGTTGCGCCTCGCCCAGGAGGGTGCCGATGTGGCGCTGACGTTTCAGCAGAATCAGCAGTGCGCCGACGACGTGGTGGACCAGATCAAGGCGGCTGGACGACGGGCAATAGCCGTGCAGGCGGACAGCGCCGATCCTTCGGCGGTGATGGCCGCGGTCGACCGGACCGCCGGTGAGCTTGGGCGGCTGGACATTCTGGTCAACAACGCCGGCGCTTTCATCCTGGGACCGCTTGAACAGCTGAGCCTGGAAGAATTCGAACAGACCATCGCGATCAACGTCCGAGCGCCGTTCGTCGCCTCCCAGGCCGCCGTGCCGCGCATGTCGGCCGGTGGGCGGATCATCAACATCGGCAGCAATGTGGCCGAGCGCGCCGTGTTCCCCGGCTTCGCGCTGTACGCGATGAGCAAGACCGCCCTCATCGGTCTGACCAAGTCGCTCGGAAGAGAACTGGGGTCGAGGGCAATCACCGTGAATTTGGTAAATCCCGGTCCCACCGACACTGAACTCAACCCGGCAGACGGCCCGAACGCCGAAACGATCAACGGGTTCACCGCGCTCGGCCACTACGCCACGCCGGCCGATATAGCTGCCACGGTGGCATTCCTGGCAAGCCCAGACGGAAAATACATCACCGGAGCGACCGTCAACGTCGATGGCGGGTTCACCATCTGAGCACTTGCTCATCAATATCCGGCGTACGCAGGACACAGCAACGGGCCGTCCCGGCCTCACCCCCGGGACGGCCTCCGTCGACCTGGACTGGTTGCGTTCTCAGGGCAGGTCGTAACCGACAGGTCAGGCTAAGCGAAGGTGGCGGCGTACGCGGCGAACTCGTACGTCGCCTCCATCGCGCCCGGTCGTGGCGGGTCGCCCCGGTCGAAGCCGAGTACCCGATCGTCGATCACCTGAACGAGCAGCGGGCGCCACCTCGGGTCGAGGTTGTCGCGCGCCCACTCCAGCGCGCCGCGCTTCGACGCCACCTCCGCCGTCTCCAGGGTGTAGAGCACGCGGCAGTAGGTGGTAACGACGAAACGCTGCACCCAGGCGATGTCCAGCGGTGCCCAGGTCTGGACGTCCGCAAGTACCCCGGGCAGCGCCACCCGCATCGACTCGCGCAGCGCTTCCGGCGATACCTCGTCAACCAGCTCCGTGATGGGCGGGCCGGCCATGGTGATGCCACGGTTCTTCAGGATCCACCGGGTGTGCAGGCTGTTGCAGTGCGTGTCCCAGCTCAGTTCGCGGTGCCCGTGGTCGTTGTACAGCCACGGCACGCCCAGCCCGTCGACCCCGCGCAGTGACGTGATGTCGGCGTACGAGCCCTCCAGATGCCGGCTCCAGAAGCCTTGCCGGGTCGGGATCTCGTCGTGCAGCCGGCGTAGCGCCGCCTCCGTCGCGCCGCTGGGCGGCACGGTGGTGGCGACGATGAAGTCACAGTCGCTCTCCAGGTCGCCGGCGCCGAGCGCGAACGAGCCTTGCAGGTAGGCGCCGACGAAGGTGTCGCCGAGGATGTGGCGTACCGACGAGGTGAGATCGGCCAGGACGGTGTCGAGTTCTTCGAATCGTGTGAACACAGGGATTTCTCCGTACCCGTGAGAAGGATGTGGGCGCACGGGCGCGGCGAAGGTCAGGTCACGTCGCCGCGCTCAGGCGCGGCGGATCCGGGTTGCCGCGAAGCAGCGGCCGCAGAACGTCATCCGCGCAGGCTAGCCGCGCCGTTCCCACGTCTCAACCGAGATTGGGCCGGGCTACTCGATTCCAGCCAGCCGCAGCGCGTTGTCGAGTTCGGCGAGCTTCCCGGTGGAGAGCGCGCCGGCCTGCTCCAGGAGGTGCTCCCGGGCCAGGGTGACCAGCCAGACACAGGGGATGAAGCCGGGGTCGCGCAGCGCGACCCGCACAACGCCGTCGTCGGCCAACCCCTCGGGGGTACCGAGGGCCACCTCGACACCCACGCCACGCTCGCCGGCGACCGGCTGGTACCCGAGTGCTTCCTCGCCCGACAGCACGGTGTATCCGTGCCGCTGCGCGGCGGTGGCCGGGGCGACGATCTCGACAGCGCGGTACTCCCCCGCCTCGTCACCGGTGAGCAGTACCACCGGGCGCCGCTCGTCGATCCGCGCCCACCAGACTTCGCCGCGCCGCACTCGTCCTCCCGGGTCGATCCGTCGGCCGAGCGTATCTCCGGTCGGTCAGCCTGGTTGCAGCCGGTCGGCGGTGTCCTCGACGACCGCGCGGGTACCCACGACGAGCGCCTGTTGCAGCCGGTCTGCGGTGGCCACGTCGGGCTGGCGGGCGGCGAGTACATCGGCGTAGAGGAACGACTCGCCGAGGCGTACCAGCGCGTAGGCGAGCGCGCCCGGCTCGATGATCGGTACCAGGCCGAACTCGGCCATGTCTCGGCGCAGCAGGGCTTCCACGAAGGCGACGATCCCGGTCTGGATCCGGCCACGGGGGTCGGTGAGCAGTCGCAGCGCCAGTGCCGGTTCGTCATCGAGCAGCCGGCGCAGCCCGGTCGACCCGGACACGATGGCGTTGATGTTGCGGCCGGTGCCCGGCGTGTGCAGCGCATCGGCCGGGCGGGCGGCCTCCCAGCGCTGCGCGGCGACCTGCAGCGTGCGCTCGGTAAGTACCCACAATGCTTTGTCCAGCAAGGCTTCCCGGCCGCCGGCCCGGCGGAACACGGTGGCCCGGCTGACCCCCAGCTCGTCGGCTAGGCCCTGCATGTCCAGCCGCCGCCCGTCCTGGATCCAGCGGGCGGCGCGGTTGACCAGGCGCGCCGGGCCGGCACCGGCCGGACCGGCCGCACCCGCCGCGGGCGACCGGCCTACGGACCCCACCATCGAGCCGCTCAGCCGCCGGCCGCCGGCGCGTCGCCGCTGACCGTGCCCTCGAAAACGCTGCCGACAATGGCCTGTGCGACCGCACCGTACGGTGGCATAAATGCGTCAGCCAGGTCGCCGGTACCGCGGAGCACCACGCCGTGCGGATTGGAGAACTCGCGGAACCCCTCGTTCCTCTCCCGACGCCGCCGAAGCCCAGTGCCGGCAGCGCGCCCTGTACCGCGCAGACGTTGACACCTGCGCCGCCGGAAGTGTTCTGCCGCAACACCTTCTCGGCCGACCGGCTGTCCTTGCCGAATACGTAGAGGCCGAGCGGGCGCTCACGTCGTTGATCCCGGCCAGCGCCCCGTCCAGGTCGTCACAGGGGATCACCGGCAGGATCGGGCCGAAGATCTCCTCCTGCATGATGCGCAGGTGTTTGGGCGGGTCGACCACGAGCACCAGCGGGAGCCGGCGGGTGACCCGGTCCCGGTGCCGGTCGGTGACCATCCGCCGCAGCAGCGCGGCGCCGGCCGGGGTGTACTCGGACGGCTTGATGATCACCCGGTTGCCGGCGGCGAGCATCTCCACCAGCGGGCCGAGCGCGAGGTCGAACGGGAAGTTCCCCGGCACGATGTTGCCCACCACGCCCTTGGGCTGGTACCGGATTCCGGCCTGCGCGGTGCCGTAGAGCGCCGGGTCGGCGGGGCGTTCATCCTCGGCCAGCCAGCTGCCGAGCTGCTCGATCGCGGCGGCGGCCCGGCCGGTGATGGCGAGTACCTCGGCCAGGTCGGTGAACAGCTCCGGGTGCGCGCCGAAATCGGCGTTCATCGCCGCGCGGATCTCGTCGCGGTGCGTCAACACCATGCGGGCCAGCGCCATCAGGTGCCGCTTGCGGGCCGCGCGTAGGGGTACGGAGCGGCCCGGAAAGCCTTGCGCTGCAACGCGTACAGCCGACGCAGCTCGGCGATTGCCGAGCCGTCGTCGACGGCCGGGTCGCTCAGCTGGGTGACGAGGGTGGTGGGCATCCGTCCTCCTGCGCTCGCACGGCTCGCCGGGCTCGCCGCCGACAATAGCCGCTAGGGCGACCAGGCATTGTCCACGAGCGGCGCGGTGGCGGCGTTGCCGAGCGCGGGGAGGCCGTACCAGTGCTCGATGGTGGCGAGCAGGCTGTAGTGGTTCAGCGGCTGGTTGTACCGGCCGGGGGTGGTACGGCTACCACACAGCAGCGCGTAGATGTGGTTGGTCGGCCCGTTGTCGTCCTCGTCGAAGGTGACGATCAGCAGGCTGTTGTGCTGTACCGCCCAGCGCGCGTACGGATCCAGCGCCTGCTTCGCCCAGGCGTCACCCTTGGCCAGCGGGCAGTCGTGCATGTCGTCGCACAGATCCGGGATGTAGAAGCTGACCGTCGGCAGTTTCGCGTAATCGACCGGCAGCGCGGTCGCGGGCAGGTTCGCCGACGCCGGTACGTTGTCGAAGTCGACCCACGGGTTGTGCTTGGCCGCGTAGCGGCCACTGCCGCAGCCGGTGAAGCCCTGCTGGGGCAGCGCCTCCGAGTAGCCGGCGAAGGTGTAGCCCGCGTCCAGCAGCTGCCGGCCGAGGTTTTCCTTGCCGGCAAAGCGGGTCGGGCAGTGGTCGCTGGTCACGCCCTGGGTGGAGCCGGAGAACAGGGCGATGTAGTTCGGCTGGCTCGGATGCGTCTCGGCATGGAAGTCGGTCAGTACGGCCGAACGGGCGGCCAGCGCGGCGAAGTACGGCGCCTGGGCCGAGCCGTCGACCTGTTGGAACGACTTGTTCTCGAAGATGACGACCAGCACGTGGTCCGGCACTACCGGCGCTGTCGGTGACGGGCTTGCCAGCTGCGGGCTGGCCGTCACCGTGGGCGGGGCGCTGGCCGGCGTGGGCGAGGTACAGCCGGCGAGCACCAGGCATGCGGCCAGTACCAGGCCGGTCTGCCACCCGCTCCTGAGCTGCGTCACCAGCGGCTCCATTCCGACGATTGTCCCTACGTCGCCAGGGACGAGAGCACCGCCCCCGGCAGCCGCCCCGCCACCGCGATACCCGGCTGTTCGGCCCAGAGCGCCGAGGTCAACATGTCGGCCAGGGTGTACCGGGCGGACCAGCCCAGCTGCCGGCGGATCCGGGACACGTCGGCCACCACCTCGGCCGCGTCACCGGGGCGGCGGGCGCCCAGCACGAACGGTACCGGCGCGCCGGCCGCCTCGCCCAGCCCGCGCAGTACCCGCAGCACCGAGTACCCCCGGCCGGTACCCACGTTGAACACGGCACCGCAGGGCAGCTCACCGTCCACCCGCAGTACCGCCGCGAGGTGCGCCCGCGCCACGTCCTGCACGTGCACGTAGTCGCGTACCCCGGAGCCGTCCGGGGTCGGGAAGTCTGTCCCGGTGACGGTCAACGGCGTACCGGTCCGCAGCGCGTCCACCGCGAGCGGGATCAGGTTGCCACCGACCCGGTCGGCCAGCCCCGGAGCTGCCGCGCCGGCGACGTTGAAGTAGCGCAGCGCGGCCCAGTGCAGTGGCGACTGCCGGGAACTGGCCCGCAGCAACCGTTCGCCGAGCAGCTTGGTGTGGCCGTACGGGTTGGCCGGGCAGGGCGGGGTGCGTTCGGTGACCCGGCCGCAGGCGCTGCCGTACACCGCCGCGGACGAGGAGAAGACGATGCGGTACACACCGGCCTGGGCCATCGCGCCGAGTACCGTGGCGAGCCCGCCCACGTTCTGCGTGTGGTACCACTCGGGCCGGCGTACCGACTCGGGTACCGACTTGCGGGCCGCCAGGTGTACGACGCCACGGATCCGGTACGCCCGCAGGGTTTCCCGCAGCGTGGCCTGATCATGCACGGCCGCGGCGACCACCGGAACCGTGGCCGGCAGCCGACTCGGGTCGCCGGTGGACAGGTCGTCCAGCACGACCACGCGCTGCCCGGCGGCGAGCAGCTCGTGCACGGTGTGCGCCCCGATGTACCCGGCCCCGCCGGTGACCAGCCAGGTCACCGGGGGGTACCAGCGGCGGCGACCAGCTGGGCAGGTTCGCTGTAGACGCCGTGGTCGGCGAGCGGACCGATCCGCCAACCGTTGTCCTGGCAATGATCCAGCAGGGCGGGCAGCGCGGCGAGCGTGTTGCGCCAGGAGCCGACGGCCGACGTGCAGTCGGAGTCGTGCAGCAGCACCGTTCCACCGGAGCGCAGGTCGCGGGTGACGGTACGCAGCACCGAGTTCGGGGTGGCCCGGGCCGACCAGTCGCGCCCCCAGGCGGTCCACAGCACCGGGGTCAGCCCGAGCCGCCCGGCGGCCAGCAGCGCGCCCGTGGTGAGTACCCCGTAGGGCGGCCGCCACCAGCGGGGTACCACGCCGGTGGCGTCGGCGACGGTGTCCCGGCCGCGGGCCAGGTCGTCGTAGGTGGCTCGGGGCGCGCGGAACAGCAGGCACCGGTGGTCGTACCCGTGCAGCGCGATCTCGTGGCCGGCGTCGACCAGTTCCCTTGCGGTGTCGGCGTTCCCGCGCACCATCCGGCCGAGCAGGAAGAAGGTGGCCCGGATGTCGCGCGCTGCCAACAGGCGTAGGAAGTGCGGGGTGGAGCGGCGGTCCGGCCCGTCGTCGAAGGTCAGCGCGACCCGTCCGGGCGTACCCATCGCCGAGGTACGCGGGGCCACCGCGTGGCGCAGCGCGGGCCAGCAGGCGACGGCCGGCAGGGCGTGCGCGGCGGCCAGTGCGCCCAGCCCGGCCACCGGCGCCCAGCGGGCGGTCACGCCGGCACGTCGATCGCGGGTACCCGGGGCAGCAGGGCCATCAGCTGGTCGGCGGGGTCGGCGGTGACCAGTGCCGGTACCGTCCGGGGTGCGGCGAGCGCGGCGGTGAGCGCGTCCGCCAACCCGGTCCGGTCGCGGGGCCAGCGGGCCAGGCCGGCGGCCTCCAGCGCGGCGGCGTTGGTCTGCCCGTGGCCGGGCAGGCAGCGGTAGCTGAGCACCGGTACGCCGCAGGCCATGGCTTCCAGGCAGCTGAGCCCGCCGGCGTTCTGTACCACCACGTCGCAGGCGCGGACCAGCGGCGCCAGGTCGTGTACCCAGCCGAGGGCGACCCCGATGTCCCGCTCGACCAGCTCCGCCCGCAGTACGGAGTTGTTGCCGCACAGCACAACCGGCGTGACGAGCCCGGTGGCCTGCAGGTCCGACGCGGAGGCGAGTACCGCACCCACGCCCCACGAGCCGGCGACGATCAGCGCGGCCGGCGCCTGGACCGGGATCCCGTAGCTGGCAAGGGTTGCTGCCCGTTCGGTCGCGTCCATGCCGGGGCGGAAGCCGGGGCGTACCACCGCGCCGGCCACCTGGACCACCGGGGCGCCGGCCGCGAGCGCCTGCCTGGCGGGTACCTCGTGCAGGGCCAGGTGCATGTCCACCCCTCGGGACACCCAGAGCCGGTGTACCGACATGTCGGTGAGGAAGGTGACCACGGGAGCGGCCAGTTCGCCCCGCTCGCGCAGCCGGCCGAGTACCTGGCTGGCCACCGGGTACACCGAGACGACCAGGTCGGCGGGCGGGGTGAGGGCGGCTCGGGTGCGGCCGGCCGCGAGCCGGTGGGCCAGTCGGGCGGTGCCGTCGGCGAACCGGTCGTGGCGCTCGAGGGAGCGCAGGAACCGGTCCCAGGTTCCCGGCGCGCGGGACAGTCCGGTCGCGTAGGCACGGCGCAGGACCGGCCCGAGACGGCCGAGTAGATCGATGAAGTCGTACTGGCTGACGGTGACGCCGCGCTGCTCCAGGCGGCGGCGCAGTTCATCGGCGACGCCGTCGTGGCCGGCCCCCACGCTGCCCGAGATGATCGTGACGTTCCCAGCCATATAGCCATCCACCCTGTACGGCGATACCGTTGTAGCCGCTAAGCCCCTACTACGGTTCTAGTAGTAGCACTACTACTACACATTTGGTAGTAGCAGGACGGCGGACTAACACGTCGGCGTCATGCTCCGCTGGCTCGGTAATGGCGGGATGGCCCGGCAGTGGCGCAGCGATGGCTGAGTGATGGCTGATGGCGGGAAGGGGCTAGATGTCCGGAGGGGCTAGATGACGAAAGGGCATACGGAGGACCGGCGGCGCGCCCACGGGACTCTGGAGCAGGAGATCATCGCGATCCTCACCGGGTCCCGCGAGCCGATGACCCCGGCGCAGGTACGCACCGCGCTCGGTGACGAGCTTGCGTACACCACCGTGATGACCGTGCTCGGCCGGCTCACCGAGAAGGGCCTGGTCACCCGGGCACGCAGCGGACGGGCCTTCGCCTACCGCGCGATACCCGACGGTGCCGAGGTCACCGCGCACCAGATGCGCCGGTTGCTGGACTCCGGGGACAACCGGGCAGCTGTACTGACCCGCTTCGTCAGGACCCTCTCCCCCGCCGACGAAGCGCTCCTGGCCGGCCTGCTGGAGAACCCCCGCCACGAGGACAGCCGATGATCCTCATCCTCGCGCTCAGCGCGGCACTGGCGGCGGCGTTCGCCTGGTGTGCCCCGCGACTGACCCGCACGCTGCCCCCGCGTACCGCCACCTACCTGCTGGTGATCGGCGCCGTGGCAAGCACAGCGGTTGCCGCGGTGGTACTGAGCCTGGTGGCCGCCACCGCGGTGGCCCAACTGCCGCCGGTCGCGGCGCTCGGCGAGTGGTCGCGCGCGGAGATGCGTACCAGCCAGCCGGTACCGATGTGGCTGGCGATCGGCTGCGCCCTGCTGCTGGTACCCCCGCTGGTTCTCGGTCTGCGCCACGCCCTGCAGCGCTGCCGCGCGCTGCTGCGGCTGCACCGGGACTGCCGCGGCCTGCAGCCGGCCGATGACCTCGGCGCCCAGGCCAACGTGATCGTGCTGGACAGCGACCACCCGGAGGCGTTCGCCACGCCTGCGGCCGGCGGCCGGATCGTGGTCACCAGCGGGCTGCTGCACGCGCTCAGCGCGGACGAGCAGCGCGTGCTCTTCGCCCACGAGGCCGCACACCTGCGCCATCGGCACCCGTGGTGGGTGCTCGCGGTCGAACTGTGCGCGGCGGCCAACCCGGCCCTGCGTGGCGTCGCCCGGGCCGCGGCGCACTCGGCCGAACGGTGGGCCGACGAGTCGGCGGCCACCGCCGTCGGCGACCGCCGGCTGGCTGCCCGGGCGCTGGCCCGAGCGGCGCTGCACGTCAGCGCCGCCGGCCGGAGCGGAGGCTCGGTACGCGTCGGGGTGCTCGGCGGGGAGATCCCGCGTCGGGTGGGCGCACTGCTCGCCCCGCCGCCGCGGCCCCGTCTCGGGGTAACGCTCGGACTGGTACTGCTGCTGATCGCCAGCATCGGCTCGGCCACCGCGGTGCAGCGGCGCACCGACGCCTTCTTCGACGTTGCCGGCGTCTGCGACACCCACACCAGCAACGTGCACATGCCCTCGACGGAGGAGAAGCCGCGCTGACCCGGGGCTCGGCTAGCGTTGGGCTCGGCGGACCGCGCGTCGGAGTGAGCCGGCCAGTACCGCCACCACGGCCACCGGCAGCAGCCACCAGCCGGGTACCCCCACCGCGTTGAGTACTGCGGTGAGCGCCAGTGCCAGCACGACGCCCAGCGCCACCCAGGGATCGTCGCCGACCACGAAGTCCCACCAGAACCGGCCGAACGCGGCCACCCTGCTCATCACGCCTCCCGCTCGACGTTCAGCAGGCTCGGCTCCCGCCGGTTGCTGGTACCCGCCCGCAGCACCGCCACTGCCACCACGGCGGCCAGCGCGACGAGCCCGAAGATGGCCACCAGGAACGGTTCCCCGCCCGGCCAGTGGGTACCGGCCCCCTCCCCGGCCCAGAACACGCCGAACGTGGTGAGCAGTGCGCCGACCACGAACTTCATCGTGTTCTCGGGTACCCGCGCCAGCGGTTGCCGTACCGCCATGCCCACGGCCACCACGACTAGTACGGCCGCCAGCGCGGCGAGGGCCACCCAGCCGAGCCCGGCCCGGCCGGCGGCGAAGGTGAGCACGATGAACGCCACCTCCAGACCCTCCAACAGCACTGCCTTGAAGGCCACCACGAAGGCGTACCAGTCGGCGACCGCGAACCGCCCCGCCCGCCCTGCCTGCCCGGCGGCCGCCACCTCCCGCTGGTAGGCGGCGCTCTCGTCGTGCAGGCCCTTGTACCCCGAGGCGCGCAGAATGGCTTTGCGCAGCCACTGCAGCCCGAAGATGAGCAGCAGGCCGCCGACCACCAGGCGCAGCGCGCCGATCGGGATCCGGGTCAACGCCGGCCCGAGCGCGGCCACCACCACAGCGAGTACCACCAGCCCGGCGGCCACCCCCAGGCCGGTCGAGCGCCAGTGCCGGGTGACCCCGACGGCCAGCACGACAGTGAACGCCTCGACCGCCTCCACCGCACAGGCGAGGAAGACGGCGAGGTACAGCACCAGCGAAGTCACGGGACCACCCTGTCACCGGCCCTTACCCGTGTCGAGCCCTACACGGTGTCAGGTGCGCCACCGCCGGCTACGCTGCCCGCCGGCTGCGCGCCCCCCGCCGGCTGCACGTCACCGCCCGTCACGCGTCCCGGCGGTCGAGCAGTACCGCGGCGACGACGAGCAGCAGTAGCGTCCAGCCGGCGAAGACGGCCAGCCCCTGCCACGGCGAGAGCAGGTCGTCCGGCCCCTGCTGTGGCTGCAGGATCAGCAGTCCGGCGTTGGTCGGCATCCAGGCGTTGACGTGGTGGCCCCAGCTGTCCGGCAGCAGGCTGGTCAGGTTGGACAGGATCAGGATCCAGCCGATGACCGCGGTGATGGCCCCGGCCGTGTGCCGCAGGATCGCGCCGAAGGCGAGCGAGAAGAGCCCCAGTACGGCCAGGTAGAGGCCGGCGCCGACGACCGCGCGGGTGACGCCCTGATCGCCGAGGCTGACCGGTATCCGGGACGCGATCAGCCGGCTGCCCACGCCGAACGCGGCGAAGCTGAGCACCTCGCCGACCACGAGCATCAGCGCCGCGAAGACCAGGACCTTCGCGCCGAGTACCGTCAACCGGCGCGGTTGGGCCTGCAGCGTGCTGCGGATCATCCCGGTGGTGTACTCCGCCGAGATCACCATCACGCCGAGTACCGCCACCACCAGCTGTGCCACGAAGATCGGCCGACCCAAAATGATCTCCAGTGGCCGGTGCGTCAACTCGACGCGGTCGCCCGGGTCGAGCCGGTCCCAGCGCCGGATCAGCGACCAGGCAATCAGCGACATCAGCCCGACCGAGATGCCGGCCATGGCCACCAGTGACCACATGGTGGAGCGGACACTGCGCAGCTTCGTCCACTCCGAGCGCAGCGCGCCGGGCAGGCCGGCCCGGCCGGTCGCCGGCGGCAGCGCCCGGGTACTGGTCAACGTCGCCATCTCATGCCTCCCTGGCGACCGGAGCGGCCGCGTGGTATTCGACGCTGTCCCGGGTCAGCTCCATGAAGGCCTGCTCCAGGGATGCCTGCAACGGGGACAGCTCGTGCAGCCGGATTCCGTTGTCGTAGGCCAGATCTCCGACGCGGGACAGGCTCAGTCCGGAGACGAGCACACCCGCATCGGTATCCGTGGCACAGGTACCGCCGGCCCCGGTCACCGCCGCGCGCAGCTGCTCGACCTGCGGGGTGCGTACCCGGACGGCCAGCTCGGAGTTCTGGTCGATGAACTCGGCGACGGTACAGTCGGCGATCATCCGGCCCCGCCCGATCACCAGCAGGTGCTCCGCGGTGTTCTCCATCTCGGACATCAGGTGACTGGAGACGAAGACGGTACGCCCCTGCGCGGCAAGGGATTTCATCAAGTTCCGGATCCACAGGATGCCCTCGGGGTCCAGCCCGTTGACCGGCTCGTCGAACATCAGCACCTGCGGGTCGCCCAGCAGCGCGGCGGCGATCCCCAGCCGCTGCCCCATACCCAGCGAGAAACCCTTGGCCCGCTTGGCCGCCACCTCGGTGAGGCCGACCGTCTCCAGTACCTCGCCGACCCGCCGCTTGGGCAGGTTGTTGGTCTGCGCCAGGCACAGCAGGTGGTTGTAGGCGGTCCGGCCGCCGTGGATCGCCTTGGCGTCCAGCAGCGCACCGATCTCCCGCATCGGGTTGGCCAGATCGCGGAAGGGTCGCCCGTTGACCGTGACCGTGCCACTGGAGGGCGCGTCCAGCCCGAGGATCATCCGCATCGTGGTGGACTTGCCCGCCCCGTTCGGGCCGAGGAAGCCGGTGACCTGACCCGGCCGTACCGAGAACGACAGCTGATCCACCGCCAGTCGCTCGCCGTACCGCTTGGTGAGGCCGTACGCCTCGATCATGAAAACTCAGCCCCTCGTCCGTCGGAAACCCGGCCCGCGCCGGTTCGGGCAGCCCTACAAGGCGTGGGGCTGTTGGGCCAAGCTAACGAACCGATACTGAGAGCAGCCCAAGCCGCTACCCGCTGTTTCACAGCTTCCCGGCACACCGGGCGGCACGGGCTGGTGGACGACCAACTGGATGGAGGCGCCTTGCAAGGCTCAGCCGGCGCGGGTACCGATGACGGCCCACACGGCTTTGCCGTTCGTGGTGGAGACCACGCCCCAAGCCTTGCTGAGGCTCTCGATCAGGTGCATGCCGCGCCCGCTGGTGCTCTCCAGATCGCCTCTGCGGGCCGGTACCGGCCGGGTCGGATCGCTGTCCCGGACCACGACGTGCAGACTCCGGTCGGTCTGGGTAAGCACCACGGTCATCGGCGAACCCACGTGTACCACCACGTTGGTGCAGAGCTCGGAGACGACCACCGAAGCCGTCGGGAGTACCCGCTCCAGCTGCCAGGCCCGGCAGGTCTCGGCGAGGAACTCCCGGGCCAGCGCCGGCGCCTTGCGGGTGGGCTCGAACGCCCGGATTACCCGGTGCGGTACCGGATCGGTCTCCTGTGCCGCCTGGACCGCCGCTGCCATCGAGGCGCGTACCGGCAGCCGGCGGGTCAGCGGGCTGCGCTCCAGCAGCTCGACGACGCGCGGGTCGGCACAGCACAGCACGGTCGGGATGTAGCCGGAGCCCTGCCGGTGCTCCTGCCCCGCGGTCAGTACCAGCAGTGGCAGCTGGTCGGCGACCACCACCGCGGACAGGTCGACCACCATCGCCGCCGGCTGTTCGGCCTCGGCCTTACGCAGCATCGCCCGCAGCCGCGGCGCGGTGGCCATGTCCAGCCGCCCGGCCAGACCGACCACCACGACCTCGCCAACCTGGGTGAGCCAGCAGCTCAACGGTGGTTCGTTCACGACGCGCCTCGGTTCCCACGGCAACCGGCCGCGCCCGCTCCCGTCACGGGACCGACTCGCTCCGGCACCCCGACAGTACGGCAATGCCCGGGCTCGGCCATTCCACAGCCGGTACCGAGCTCGACTGTGGCCCGACCCGCCAGCCGGTCCGGGGCGTACCGTACGGAGATTCGGATGGTTGGGAAGACTAGGCGCGGAAGAGGCCATGGAGCAGATCGATCCGGAGTTCGAGGCGCTGCTGCTGTACCTCAAGGAGACCCGTGGCTTCGACTTCACCGGGTACAAGCGCTCCAGCGTGATGCGCCGGGTGGACCGGCGGATGTCCCAGGTCAACGTCGCCGACTACCGCGACTACGTGGACTACCTGCAGGTCAACCCGGACGAGTTCACGGCGCTGTTCAACACCATCCTGATCAACGTCACCGGCTTCTTCCGCGACCCGGACGCCTGGGACTACCTGCGCGCCGAGGCGGTGGAGCCGCTCGTCCGGCGCATCGACGCCAAGTCGCCGATCCGTGCCTGGAGCGCCGGCTGCGCCTCCGGCGAGGAGGCGTACACGCTGGCGATGGTGCTGGCCGAGGTACTCGGCGCCGAGGAGTTCCGGCGCCGGGTGAAGATCTACGCCACCGATGTCGACGAGGAAGGGCTCAGCTACGCCCGGCACGGCGCCTACACCGAACGGGAAATTGCCGGGGTACCGGCCGAGCTGGTACCCCGTTACTTCGAACGCCAGGGCGAGCGCTTCGTCTTCCGCAAGGATCTGCGCCGGGCGGTCATCTTCGGCCGCAACGACCTGGTGCAGGACGCCCCGATCTCCCGGGCCGACCTGCTCGTCTGCCGCAACACCCTGATGTACCTCAACGCCGAGACGCAGGGGCGCATCCTGTCCCGCTTCCACTTCGCCCTGGGCGACCGGGGTGTGCTGTTCCTCGGCAAGGCGGAGATGCTGCTGAGCCACACGCACCTGTTCTTCCCCACCGATCTCAAGCGCCGGGTCTTCAGCAAGCTGCCACGCAAACCCACCACCGACGGCTCGCAGCCGGCCGAGTCCGCCGCCAAGGACGACCGGCTCGTGGTGTCCGGCCTGGATCTGCTGCGGGCCGAGGCGCTCACGGCCGGTCCGGTGGCGCAGGTGGTGGTCACCGCCGACGGTCTGGTGGCGCTCACCAACCGGCAGGCGGAAACGATGTTCGGGGTGACCGCGAAGGACGTCGGCCGCCCGTTCCACGAATTGGACCTCTCCTATCGGCCGGTGGAGCTGCGCCGCTCCATCGACCAGGCCAAGATCGAGCGGCGCACGGTACGGATCGGCGGCGTCGACTACGCCCGCTCCCCCACCGAGCGGCTCAACCTGGAGGTACAGCTGATCCCGTTGGTGGACGGCAACTCCGCGTTGCTCGGCGTGGTCCTGTCGTTCCACGACGTGACCGAGGCGCACCGGCTGCACAACGAGCTGGGCGACGCCAACCGGCAGCTGGAGACGGCGTACGAGGAGCTGCAGTCGACCAACGAGGAACTGGAGACCACCAACGAAGAGCTGCAGTCCACGGTCGAGGAGCTGGAGACCACCAACGAGGAACTGCAGTCGACCAACGAGGAACTGGAGACGATGAACGAGGAGCTGCACTCGACCAACGACGAGCTGCAGAGCATCAACGACCTGCTACAGGAGAGCTCCCGCCGGCTCGACGAGCTGAACGCGTTCCTCGGTACCGTCCTGACCACCCTGCGCGCGGCGGTGGTAGTGATCAACCAGGAGTTGAAGATCATGGTGTGGACCCGGCGCGCCGAGGATCTGTGGGGCATCCGTGGTGACGAGGCGGTCGGGCAGCACTTCCTCAACCTGGACATCGGGCTGCCGACCGAGGCACTCAGGCCGGTACTGCGGCAGGCGCTCGCGGGTACCGACGAGCCGGCGGTACTCAGCGTCGCGGCCGTCAACCGGCGCGGCCGGCCGGTCACCGTACGGGTCGTCTGCAGTTCGTTGCGCGGCGCGGACTCCACCATCACCGGCGCGGTACTCGTGATGGAGCCGGGCGAGGTCGACTCCCCGGCGCTGTCCACGAGCACTGCCCAGACGCACTGACCCGGGCATGGACCATCCACCGGTGACGTTTCCGGTCGTGGCGCTGGTCGCCTCGGCGGGCGGCATCGACGCCATCGTCCGGGTACTGGCGCCGCTGCCCCGGGACCTGCCCGCGGCCGTACTCGTGGCGCTGCACCAGGAGCCGGGCCGGGCCAGCCAACTGGCGGAGATCCTGCGCCGGCATACCACCCTGCCCGTTGAGCAGGCCGACGAGCACAGCGCGCTGCGGCCGGGCCTGGTCCTGGTGGTACCCCCGGCGCGGCACCTGCTGGTCACCTCGACGACCCGGATCGGCCTGATCGAAACCGGTGACGTGCCACCCTCCCGCCCCTCCGCCGACCTGCTGCTGACCACCCTCGCGGTCAGCTGCGGAGCCCGGGCACTCGCCGTGGTGCTGACCGGTACCGGCCACGACGGGCAGGCCGGCGTCCGCGCCGTCGCGCACTGCGGCGGTGCCGTCCTCGCCCAGGACCGGGCCAGCTCACAATTCTTCGCGATGCCCGCCGCGGCCATCGCCACCGGACAGGTCGACCAGGTGCTCGCCCTCGACGACATCGCCGTCGCGATCGTCGCGCGCACCCGCCGGCCGGTGACGCCCGGATAGCACCGCCGCCGTCGTGCACCACACGAGCCTCGCGCTCGCCTCCGGGGGCGCGTACCTTGACCGCGTGACGCCTACCGTGCAGTCGATGGTCAGCTCGGCCTATGTCCGTGACCTGGCTGCCTCGCGGGCCTTCTACGGGCAGCTC
This sequence comes from uncultured Actinomycetota bacterium, assembly GCA_963850915.1. Taxonomy (GTDB): domain Bacteria; phylum Actinomycetota; class Actinomycetes; order Mycobacteriales; family Micromonosporaceae; genus CAVTWH01. The sequence goes on along the minus strand of CAWKND010000005.1, from coordinate 675,207 downwards.
GGCTTCGGCGAACAGTCCACCGGTAGCGGCGCCAACTCCGCCTGGTCCTACCTGCGTCACGGCACCCACTTCATCCTGCTGGCCTCGACGACGCCGGCGCTGCCCGTACCGCCGCTGCCCCTACTGTTCTACTTCTACGTCGAGGAGCTCGATCCGCTCCTCGACGCGCTGCAGGCGGCCGACGTCGCGGTACAGCGGGTCGGGCATCCCCCGCACGCCCTCGGCGGCGAGGCCAAGATCGTCGATCCGGACGGCAACACCGTCCTGCTCGGACAGCGCGAACGCTCGGCCTCCCAGGCGCCGGCCACCGACGACTCCACGCCGCACTTCTCCCTGCTGCACGAGGCGGCCGCTCTCGTGAAAGCCCGTGGCGGAGCCGAAACCTCCTGCCAGATCGGCAACCCGGACCACACCTCCTGCCGGAAGGTGGCGGAGGTGAAGCTCGCCGATTCGTGGGGCAGCGCCGCCTGGGCCTGCCTCGCGCACGCCGAGGAGGTACTCATCGTGGTACCCGGAGTGTTCATCGCCGGCCAGGGCGACGGCGGCATCAGCGACTTCCTGACCCGCCGCCACGGCTGACCGGCTGACCCGGCTCCCCGGGCGTTCCGCCGGCCTGTCGGTGGCCGCGGCTACGGTGGGGCTCGTGACCAAGCCAACCGTCGTACCCAGCACCCCTGTATCAGCGGCCGCGCTACGTGACGAGGCGGAGTCCATCCTGCGTACCCTCGCCGGGCCGCGGGCCGTGCTGCGCACCGACCAGTGGCGGGCCATCGAGGCGCTGGTCGAGCAGCACCGACGGGTACTGTGCGTGCAGCGCACCGGCTGGGGCAAGTCGGCGGTCTACTTCATCGCCACCGCACTGCTACGCCGCCGGGGCGCCGGGGCCACGGTGATCGTCTCGCCGCTGCTGGCGTTGATGCGCAACCAGGTCGCGGCGGCACAGCGCGCCGGGATCCACGCCCGGACGATCAACTCCGCCAACCTGACCGACTGGGACGAAATCACCGCGGAGGTACACGCGGGCGCGGTCGACGTGCTGCTGATCAGCCCGGAGCGCCTCAACAACCCCGATTTCCGCGACTCCGTACTGCCCAAGCTGGCGGCCGGGGCCGGCCTGGTTGTGGTGGACGAGGCGCACTGCATCTCCGACTGGGGCCACGACTTCCGCCCGGACTACCGTCGGCTGCGTACCCTGCTGGCCGACCTGCCGCCGGACACGCCGGTACTGGCCACCACCGCCACCGCCAACTCCCGGGTGACCGCCGACGTGGCCGAACAGCTCGGCGTGGGCGAGGCAGGACAGGCACAGACGCTGGTACTGCGCGGTTCGCTGGACCGGGAGTCGCTGCGGTTGGCTGTCCTGGACCTGCCCACCCCGGCGCACCGGCTGGGCTGGCTGGCCGAGCACCTGACCGAGCTGCCCGGCTCCGGGATCATCTACACGCTGACCGTGGCCGGCGCTCGACAGACCGCGGAGTTCCTGCGCGGCAAGGGATTCGCCGTCGCCGACTACACCGGCCAGAGCGAGGACGCCGACCGGCAGGCGGCCGAGCAGGACCTGCTGGACAACCGGGTGAAGGCGCTGGTCGCCACCTCGGCGCTGGGGATGGGCTTCGACAAGCCGGATCTGGGCTTCGTGGTGCACCTGGGCGCGCCGGCCTCGCCGATCGCCTACTACCAGCAGGTCGGCCGGGCCGGGCGGGCGGTCGCCGAGGCCGATGTACTGGTGCTGCCGGGCGTTGAGGACACCGCGATCTGGCGGTACTTCGCCTCGCTGGCCTTCCCACCGGCCGAGCAGGTACGGGCCACGCTGGCGGTACTTGAGGAGAGCGGACGGCCGCTGTCCACGGCCGCGCTGGAGCCACGGGTGGAGCTGCGCCGGTCGCGGCTGGAGATGATGCTCAAAGTCCTGGACGTCGACGGTGCGGTACGCCGGGTGTCCGGCGGCTGGCTGGCCACCGGGCAGGAGTGGCGGTACGACAGCGAACGGCTGGCCCGGGTGGCGAAGGCGCGTGAGGACGAACAGCAGGCGATGCTCGGCTACCTCAGCACACCCGGCTGCCGCTTGGAGTATCTGCGCGTGTGCCTCGACGATCCCGAGGCGGCACCGTGCGGGCGCTGTGACCGGTGCGTTGGGGCCCGGTACCCCCAGGATGTGAGCCCGGCCGCGCTGGACGCCGCGCGCGCGTTCCTCGGCCGGCCCGGCGTGGAGATCGCGCCGCGCAAGATGTGGCCCACCGGCCTCGCCGCCGTCGGCATCCCGCTCACCGGCAAGATCAAACCAACCGAGCAGACCGAGCCCGGCCGGGCCGTTGCCCGCCTGTCCGACCTGGGCTGGGGCGACCGGCTGCGGCACGCGCTGGACACCGACGCGCCACCGAGCGACGAGCTGGTCGGGGCCGTGGTCGAGGTGCTCAAAGCCTGGGCGAACGGTCCCGAGGCGTGGTCGGCCCGGCCGGTCGGGGTGGTCGCGATCGACTCGACATCCCGACCGCGGCTGGTCCGTGGCCTGGCCGAGCGGATCGCCACCATCGGCCGGCTGCCGCTGCTGGGCGCGGTCGCGTCGGCCGGTCCGGCGGGCGGTGGCACCAACAGTGCCCAGCGGGTACGCGCCCTGCACAGCCGGCTGGCCCTGCCCGACGGGCTGCCCGACCAACTCGGCGACCTCGACGGTCCGCTGCTGCTCGTGGACGACCTGGTCGACTCCGGCTGGACGATGGCGCTGGCCGGCCGGCTGCTACGCCAGGCCGGCGTGCCCGCCGTACTGCCGCTGGCACTGGCGCTCGCCGGCTGACCGCCGCCGAGCGCCAGCCCTCGCCGGAGCCGCCCGGTCGGCGGGGCGTGTGCCAACTTTTGGCAAGCTCCACCGGCCCCCCGTTGGTTGTCGCGGGCAAAGCGTCAGTCCAGCCCGGTTCCGGAACAAGAAGGTTTCTTACCGATGGCAAAAGCCCGCGCCACCAATGGCAAACGGAGCGGCGCAGGAACTTGACAGGCGTCGATGGGCTGGGAAGTCTCGGTCATGAGAGCGCTCTCCCACACCCCGTCCGCATTGACATCCGGCTATCTGTGGCTCCGGCTGAGGCACCGTACCGCCCCGGCCGGTGCAGCCGCGCGCCGGAAACTACCGAGCGCCCCGCGCGCTGAAAGAGCAGGCAGCATGTTTGCCATACGCAATATCGGCCGACTCGTGCAAACCGGCCGACTCGTGCAAACCGGCCGACTCGAGCGGACCGGCCGCGCGGCCGGCCGTCGACCGCGATCGTTGAAGGGTCGCGCCGCCCTGGCCGCGCTGACGCTCGTCGTCGGCAGCCTGACCATCACCGCCGCAGCGACCGTACTGGGTGGCTCCGCCGCGCTGGCCGACACGGTACCGCCGCCGCCGGCCGGCTGGACCACCGTGTTCGGTGACGACTTTGCCGGCTCCGCCGGGACGGCACCCGCCGCGGCGAACTGGTTCTACGACATCGGCACCGGCTACGGCACCGGCGAGAAGGAGCAGACCACCAACTCCACCAACAACGTCTACCTCGACGGCAACGGCCACCTGGTGCTGAAGGCGATCAACAACGGGGGTACCTGGACGTCGGGGCGCATCGAAAGTACCCGGGACGACTTCCAGGCCCCGGCCGGCGGCAAGCTGGAGATGACCGCCTCCATCCAGCAGCCGAACCCGGCCAACGGATTCGGCTACTGGCCGGCCTTCTGGGCGCTCGGCGCGCCGATGCGTACCGGCGGCGGCTGGCCGCAGTCCGGTGAGATCGACATGATGGAGGACGTCAACGCCCTCAACCAGGCATCGCAGACGCTGCACACTCAGCGGTCCAAGCCCGGGTCACGCGCTGATCGACTGCCCGGCGGCCGGCTCCACCTGCCAGACCGGCTACCACACCTACTCGGTCATCATCGACCGCACCAACACCAGCGCGGAGACGCTGCAGTTCCTGATGGACGGCGTGGTGGAGAGCACGATCACCGAGGCTTCGGTTGGCGTCGCCGCCTGGCAGGCCGCCATCGACCACGGCTTCTTCATCATCTGGGACCTGGCGATGGGCGGCAACTACCCGGACGGCATCTCCGGGCAGACCACCCCGACCGCGGCCACCTCGTCCGGCGCGTCGATGAGCGTCGCCTACGTGGCCGTGTACGAGCAGGGCGGCAACTCCACCCCGACCGGTACGGCCACCGCGACCGGGGCGCTCAAGGGAATCAACGGGCTGTGCCTGGCCAACCAGAACTCGCTGAACGTGGCGAGCAACCCGATCAACGTGGCCGCGTGCAACGGCAGCGCCGGCCAGCAGTGGTCGCCGTACACCGACGGCACGGTGCGTACCCAGGGCGGCTGCCTCGACGTGGTGAGCGCCGGGAAGACCAGCGGCACCAACGTCGACTGGTACCCGTGCAACGCCTCGGCCGCGCAGACCTGGACGCACCAGGCCAACGGTGAACTGGTCAACCCGCCCTCCGGGCTGTGCCTGACCGACCCGGGTGGCAACACCGCCAGCCGGCTCGACATCGAGACCTGCACCGGCTCCGCCCAGCAGCTGTGGACGCTGCCCACCGGCAGTACCACCGGTAACACGGTGACGGTCACCAACCCGGGCAACCAGAGCGGCACCGTCGGTACCGCCGCCAGCCTGCCGATCCACGCCACCGACTCGGCCTCCGGCCAGACGCTCACCTACAGCGCAGCCGGCCTGCCGGCCGGCCTGTCGATCAACGCCACCTCAGGGCTCATCTCCGGTACGCCAACCGCGGCGGCCACGTCGAACGCCACGGTCACCGTCAAGGACTCGACCGGGGCGACCGGTACCGCCGCGTTCACCTGGACGGTCACCACGGGTGGCAGCTCCGGTGGTTGCGGGACAACGAACATCGCACTGAACAAGCCGGCAACCGCCTCCTCGCAGGAGAACGCCGGTACGGCGGCCGCGAACGCGGTCGACGGCAACGCGGGTACCCGCTGGTCGAGTGCCTTCTCGGATCCGCAGTGGCTGCAGGTAGACCTGGGCTCCACGCAGTCGATCTGCCAGGTGGTACTGAACTGGGAAGCGGCCTACGGCAAGGCGTTCCAGCTCCAGACCTCCAACGACGGTACGACCTGGACGTCGATCTACTCCACCACCACGGGCACTGGCGGGGTACAGACGCTCAACGTCACCGGCTCCGGGCGGTACATCCGGTTGTACGGCACCGTCGCGCGCCACCGAGTACGGCTACTCGCTGTGGGAGTTCGGCGTCTACGCGGGTAGCCCCGGCAACACGGTCACCGTCACCAACCCCGGCAACCAGAGCTCCACCGCCGGGAGCGCGGCGAGCGTGCAGATCCACGCGACCGACTCGGCATCCGGCCAGACGCTGACCTACAGCGCCACCGGGCTGCCGGCCGGCCTGTCCATCAACACCGCCACCGGACTGATCTCGGGCACGCCGACCACGGCCGGCAGCTCGTCGACCGTGGTGACCGCCAAGGACGGGACCGGCGCGACCGGTACCGCCGCGTTCAGCTGGACGGTGGCCGCCGCGGGTGGCTGCAGCACAACGAATGCGGCGCTGAACAAGCCGGTAACCGCTTCCTCGCAGGAGAACGCGGGTACCCCGGCGGCGAACGCGGTCGACGGCAACGCGGGTACCCGGTGGTCGAGTGCCTTCGCCGACCCGCAGTGGCTGCAGGTCGACCTGGGCGCCACGCGGACGATCTGCCGGGTGGCCTTGACGTGGGAAACCGCCTACGCCACGGCGTTCCAGATCCAGACGTCCAACGACGGTACGACGTGGACATCCATCTACTCCACTACCACGGGTACCGGCGGCACGCAGAGCCTGACCGTCGCGGGTACCGGCCGGTACATCCGGATGTACGGCACCGCCCGGGCCACCCAGTACGGCTACTCGCTCTGGGAGTTCGGGGTCTACGCCAACTAACCACTACAACGGATTGGGGGCCGCGGAGTACCCTCCGCGGCCTCCGCCGTTGGCGGGTCGGGCGGGTGGGGCGACGCTGTCCCGGACGACCAGGGTCGGTTCGATCGTGCGCCGGTCGCCGACCGATTCACCCGTCTCGATCTGGCGCAGCAGCAGGTCGAGGCTGGCCCGGGCCACCGAGTTGAAGTCGGGGCGCACCGTGGTCAGCGGCGGGATGAAGTAGGCCGCCTCCGGTACGTCATCGAAGCCGACCACGCTGACGTCCTCGGGTACCCGCCGGCCACGCTCGGCCAGCGCCCGGAGCAGCCCCAGCGCCAAGTGGTCGTTGGCCGCGAAGACGGCGGTCACCTCCGGCATCCGGGCCAGCATCTGCCCGGCCCGGTAACCCGACGCCGCCGACCAGTCGCCCTGGATCAGCGGCGGCGTCTCGACACCGGCGTCGTCCAGTGCCCGCCGCCACCCGGCGATCCGGCCCTGGCTGTCGAACCAGTCCGGCGGCCCGGAGATGTGCCAGACCGTCCGGTGCCCGGCCTCCAGCAGCGCTCGCGTCGCCCGCGCGCCACCCTGCTCCTGGTCGACCGTGACCAGCGCCGAAGCCCGCTCCGGGTCGCCGTCGATGGTCACCAGCGGGACATCGGCCGGCAGGTCATCCAGCGCCTCGCTGGCCGAGCGTACCGGCGCGATCACCACCAGCCCGGCCACCCGCTGGTCCAGGTGCCGGTTCACCGCCTCGGCAACCGACTTGCGGTCCAGGCTGCGTACGCTGCCGACGCTCACCCCGAACCCGGCCATCGCCGCGGCCTGCTCGAACGCGGCCAGCAACGACGCCGGGCCGTACAGCGTGGAGCTCTGCGCCAGTACCCCGATCACCTGCGACCGGCCGGTCACCAGCACCCGGGCCGCACGGTTGGGCCGGTAACCCAACTCGGCAATCGCCGCCCGTACCCGCAGCCGGGTCTGCTCGCGCACATTCGGGTTGTCGTTCAACACCCGCGACACCGTCTGGTGGGACACCCCGGCCAGCCGGGCGACATCGGTCATCGCCGGTTCACGCGCGCCCCTTGCGATGCCCACGCACTCCCTCGCTCTGCCGGCCCACCAACGTCGTCCCGCCCGCCACCGCGGGCCTCGCCCATTGGACAGCGGGAGTCTATCCCGATGGGCACGGCAAGGCGGGGAGCACGGGCACCGGACGGGCTGACGAAGAGCGGCGCGGTGGGCGGCTGCCCGGCGGCGGACCGCCGGGCAGCCCGGGTGGGTCAGCCGCTCCAGTGCTGGTTGCTGCCACCGTTGCAAAGGTATCCCACAAGATTAAACGTCAAGATCCACCAGGATTCGTCGCTGACTCAATCGTCGTCGATCTCCTCGCAACAAAGATCCCCAGTTCAAACCACTTCGCGGTACCGATTGACAGCGCTCGAAAAGCTCAGAAGCAAACATCAGCCGGGCTGCACTACGACCTTGAGCCCGTGCCGGGCCTGCGCCGCGCGGAACGCCTCGTCCACCGCGGCTAGCGGGAACCGGTCGGTGACCAGCCCCGCCAGGTCGACCCGACCCTGCTCCGCCAAGCGGATCGCGCGGTCGTAGGTCCGGTTCATCCGGCGGGACAGCACGATGGTGACGCCCTTGCGCCGGGCCAGCGACGCGGGGAACGAGGTCCGGTCGTCGTCCGGGATACCGACCAGCACCATCCGACCACCGGGCCGGACCAGCCGCAGCGCCGACTCGACCGCGTCGTCCGCGCCGGCCACCTCGAACACCACGTCCACGCCGTCCGCCAAGTCGGCCGCCGCGTCCAGCCCGCCCACCGCCACGTCCGCCCCGTACCGCAGGGCCGCCTCGCGCCGGTGCGCCAACGGCTCCACCGCCAGTACCTGCCCTGCGCCACCTACCCTCGCCAGCTGGCACAGCAGCAGGCCGATCGGTCCGCAGCCCACCACCGCCACGCTCCCGGCCAGCCGGGCATGGCCCAGGTCGTAGGCGTGCAGCGCGACGCCCAGCGGCTCGAGCATCGCGCCGTCGGAGTCGGAGAGCTTGGCGGGCAACGGGTACAGGTGCTCGGCCGGCCAGGTGAGATAGTCGCGCAGCGCGCCGTCGAGGTGGCCGTGGCCGGCGAAGCGTACCGTCGGGCACAGGTTGCCGAACCCGGAAAGGCAGCTGGCACAGCGACCGCAGGGGATCGCCGGGTCCACGGCCACCCGCAGCCCGTGCCGGGTACCCCCCTCGATCACGCCGGCGAACTCGTGGCCCACCACCAGTGGCCGCTCCAGCCGCGCGTCACCGATGCCGGCCTCGGCGTACCAGTGCAGGTCTGAACCGCACAGCCCGACCGCCGTGACCCGGACCAGCTCCTCGCCCACCGCTGGGCGCGGCCGGGCCTCCTCGCTCAGCCGGATGTCGGCGACTCCGTGCAGCCGGGCCACTGTCATCGCCGGCGCGACCTGTTCGATTCCCCGCACCGCCACCACATCCCTGCGCCGTTAGCTTGTGAACGCTAACATGCCGTGATGCCAGGTCCGGCCGGCAGGCATCGTCAATGCTGACCACGGGAGGATCCACCCGATGCTGACCGCTTCGCTGCACCTGAGCCCGTCCGCCGTCGTGGCGCCGGTCCGGCCGCACATCTTCGGCTCCTTCGTCGAGCACCTGGGGCGCTGCGTCTACGGCGGCATCTTCGAGCCGGGGCACCCGGACGCCGACGAGGACGGGCTGCGCCGCGACGTACTCGCGCTGGTACGCGAGCTGGGGGTCACGGTGGTCCGCTACCCCGGCGGCAACTTCGTCTCCGGGTACCGCTGGGAGGATGGCGTAGGTCCGCGCGCCGAACGACCGACGCGGCTCGATCCGGCCTGGCGCAGCCTGGAGAGCAACCAGTTCGGGCTGGGCGAGTTCCAGCGCTTCGCGCAGCGGGCCGGAGTCGAGACGATGCTGGCGGTCAACCTGGGTACCCGCGGCATCCAGGAGGCGCTGGATCTGTTGGAGTACGCCAACCACCCGTCCGGTACCCACCTGTCCGACCGTCGGGTGGCACACGGTTCGCCGGAACCCTTTGGTATCAAGCTCTGGTGCCTGGGCAACGAGATGGACGGCCCGTGGCAGACCGGGCACAAGACCGCCCATGAGTACGGCCGGCTCGCCGCCGAGACCGCCCGCGCGATGCGCATGCTCGACCCCGCACTGACCCTGGTCGCCTGTGGCAGTTCGCATTCCGGCATGCCGACCTTCGGTGCCTGGGAGTCGACCGTCCTGGAGCTCGCGTACGACCAGGTCGACTACGTCTCGGCGCACGCGTACTACGAGGAGCAGCCGGACGACCGGGGCAGCTTCCTCGCCTCGGCGGTCGGCATGGACGCCATGATCGACTCGGTGGTGGCAACGGCGGACAGCGTCGGCGCACGGCTGCGCAGCACCAAGAAGATCATGATCTCGTTCGACGAGTGGAACGTCTGGTACAACAGCCGGATGGCGCAGTGGCTGCCGACCGACTGGACCGCCGCGCCACCGATCAGTGAGGACACCTACACGGTCACCGACGCCGTCGTGGTCGGCAGCCTGCTGATCTCCCTGCTGCGGCACGGTGACCGGGTGGCGGCGGCCTGCCAGGCGCAGTTGGTGAACGCGCTCGCGCCGATCCGTACCGAGCCGGGTGGACCGGCCTGGCGGCAGACCACCTTCCACCCGTTCGCACTGACCGCCCGGTACGCCCGTGGCGAGGTACTGCGCGGTGACCTGTCCGGGCCGGCGTACGAGACGCCGCGCTACGGCACGGTACCCGTGGTGGACGCGGTCACCACCTGGGATCCGGACGCGGGTGCGCTGACCGTGTTCGCGGTGAACCGCAGCGAGCGCGAGGATGTACTGCTGGAGCTGGACCTGCGGGAATTCGGGGCGCTGCGGGCGATCCAGCACGCCTGCGTTGCCGACCCGGACCCGACCGCCGGCAACAGCGCTGAACAGCCCGACCGGGTGGTACCGAAGAGCATCGCCCTCGCCGATCCGGTCGACGGCCGGCTCGCGGCGCGGCTGCCCGCGCTGTCCTGGAGCCTGATCCGGCTCGCAGTGGGTTAGCAGTCCCCGGCGGGGCGGCCTGGGTCCGGTTCGGGCGCTATAACTGACGGATGCCGTACTCACCACGGGAAGCCGTCCAGCGCACCGGGTTCAGCATGGACACCCTGCGCTACTACGAGCGCATCGGGCTGCTGGACGGGATCGACCGCACCACCGGCGGCCAGCGGGTCTTCACCGAGGACGACCTGGGCTGGCTGGGGGTACTGCGCTGCCTGCGCGACACCGGTATGCCGATCGCCAGGATGCGGCGCTACGCCGAGTTGGCGCGCGGCGGCGACGAGACCTTCGACGAGCGCGCCCAGCTGCTAGAAGAGCACGACCGGGCGATCGAGACGAAGATCGCCGCGCTACGCGACGAGCAGACCCGGATCCAGGAGAAGATCGGCTGGTACCGGCAGCAGCTCGCCGCCTGATGCGGCGAGCCGTGCGCGACTTGACCTGGAGCGCGCTCCAGCTCCTACGGTTGGCCCATCACAACCGGAGGGAAACGCCATGATCACAGTGCCATTGGGGCGCACCGGCGAGCGGGTCAGCCAGCTCGCCCTGGGCTGTCTGCTGATGGGTACCACGACCGACGAGCAGACCTCGTTCGAGATGCTCGACCGCTACCACGCCGCCGGTGGCACGTTCCTGGACACCGCCGACTGCTACGCATGGTGGCCCGGGCCACCGACAACGGGCGGCGAGAGCGAGTCACTGCTCGGTCGCTGGCTGGCCCGTACCGGCCGGCGGGACGGGATGTTCCTGGCCACCAAGGGAAGCGCATGGGTGGCCGACACCGCCGCGGTACTCGCCGGGCGGATGACAGCGCCCGAGGCGTACGCCGGGGCCGGCGGGGAGACACTGCGCCACGCGCTCGACGCGAGTCTCCGCCGCCTCGGCGTGGACCACGTCGACCTCTACTACGTGCACGTCGATGACCTGAACACGCCGCTGGAGGAGACGCTGGAAGCGCTGGCCGGCCTGGTCAGCGCCGGCAAGACCCGCTACCTCGGGTGGTCGAACGTGGCGACCTGGCGAATGGAGCGCATCCGGCAGCTGTGCGACCGGTACGGCTGGCCGGCCCCGGTCGCGCTCCAGCAGGAGCACTCCTACCTCCGCCCGCACCCCGGTCAGGACAGCGTGTCCATTGTGGACGACGAGCAGCTGCGCTACCTGCGGGCCCACCGGGATCTGACGCTGGTGGCGTACTCGCCCATCCTGAAAGGGCTCTACGACGATCCGGAGAAGCAGCGCGACCTCAGGGACGCCTACCGTGGCGCCGACAGCGACGCCCGGCTGGGTACCGTCGCGAAGCTGGCCGCCGAAGCCGGCATCACCGGCAACCAACTGGTACTCGCCTGGCTGCTGAGCCGTCGGGACCCGCAGCGGGTGGCGCTGACCGGCCCACGCACGCTGGAGCAGTACGACACCGCGATGGCCGCCCTCGAGGTCACCGTCGAACCCGAGGTATTCGCCGCGCTGGACGCAGCCGGCGCCTGACACGCGGTTGCCGCGCCGGTCCCACACCGGCGCGGCAACCACGCGGGCCCGGTCAGCCGCGCCGACGTCGAGCCGACCGCCGGCCCGCGGCAGCGGCGACGACACCGGTGGCGACCCCGTCCCGGCCGCCACCCGACCGGGTACCACCCGCGCCGCCGACCCGCTGCGGGGTGCCTGCCGGGGACTGCCCGACCACGCCGGGTACCGCCTGTGCCCCCAGTGCCGGACTGTTCGGCAGCAGGAAGACGTTGGCGGACAACGAGGTCAGCGGTATGTCGGTGTTCAGCGCGATGAGCTGTGCCAGCGACTTGTGGATGTCGATGCCGTACTGCTGGCTCACGTAGCTCAGCAGCGGGTCGTTGGCGTAGTAGAACCGGTCGCCGTCGCGCAGCGCGGTGAACTGCTTCTGCCAGATGGCGCGCTGCAGCTCGCCCAGGTCCGAGCCGGCGACGTGCTTCTCGGCCAGCATGCCGGTGAACGCGTCGACGTTGTTGACGTTGCCGTAGATCGCCTTCAGCCGGGCGGCCAGCGGCGTGCGGCGTACCGCCCGGGTGGCGTTGTCCGCCGCGACCGTGGTCGGGTTGCCGTTGATGTCGAACAGCGCCACGACATCCAGGCTGTTCGGGTCGTTGATCTCGTTGCCGGCGGTGAGCAGCGGGTCGGCCGGGAACGCCTCGCTCGACTCGCCGGTGATCGCGGCGAACGAGGTCTTGGCCGGCAGGCCGTACGCGTCGCGAAGCTGGTTGTAGCTCGGCATCCCGTGGTCCCGGCCACGCTGCAGGTCGATCGCGCCGAGATCCTGTACCCCGCTGAAGCACTGCGGCAGGGTCGGCCCGTCGAGGCAGTCCGGGTTGCCCGAGACCGGTACCTGGAACAGCACGCTGCGCAGCTGGTTGTCGATGGTCTCGTCGTTGTTGTACTCCGACTCGCCGCCGATTCCCGCGAGCATCGGGCCGAGCTGGATCTGCGGTACCAGGCCGGGGTTGAAGAACGCCACGTTGAGCGGGACGTCCAGATCCACGTCCGTACCGTCGACGGCCACCTCGACGCCCTGTGCCGCCAACGCGTTCAGCGTCGCCTGGCTGTACCGGCTGGCATTCGTGTCGAACTCCATCTCGCCGTGGATCTGGCTGTGCGCCCGGTACCCGACGGTGGCGAACTCGTTGGTGACACTGGGATCCACCGCCGGGTTGTACCCCTGGTAGGCCGGCAGGACCACGCCCATCGCCGGCAGGAACTCGCTGGTAGGTGATGTACTGCTGCTCGGCGATGACCACCGCGCGGGCGATCTGGAACTTGTCCTGCGCCGACATCGAGGCGGGCAGCAGCGCGACGATCCGGTTGTGTTCGCGGGCGAACAGGGTCTGAGTGGCGGTCAGCGCGAGGTTCTCGTTGGCTCGCACGTCGCCGGTGATGACCGCGTCCGCCGGGGTTGCCGAGCAGCCGGCCGTCGAGTTGCATGGTCGGCGCGGTCGCCGCGTTGCCCCGCGCGCCGGCCGTCGGCAGGTACCCGCCGGGCAGCATCAGGGTGGCGCTGTTGTTGGTGGAGTTGCCGTCCAGCGAACCGTCGCGCAGCCAGTCCAGCCGGGCGTCGGTACCGCCGTAGACGGCCTCCGCGTCGATGAACGAGTTCTCCGTGTTCACCTGCTGGCGCGGCGTTGGTCACGCCGGTACCGGTGGCGGCCGCGGTACGCGAGAACGGCACCACGCCGAGGGAGTCGCTGAACGACTCCATCGGATCGCCGGCGTTGAACGGGATGTCCGCCGCCGGCGCCGCCGCCCTGTGCCAGGCCGATGGTGTGGTCGATGAACTGTCCCCACACGTTGCCCCACTGGGTGACGCCACGCTCGGAGAAGACGTTCACGTTGGTGTCGTTGAAGACGCGGTTGGAGACGTAGCGGGCGTTCGGGCCGGCGACCATCTGGCTCTTGCCGTCGGCGTACCGGGCCGGTGCCACCCGGGTGTAGTTGGTACCGGCGCTGCCGAGGGTCGGCGTAGTGAGGTTGTTGCCGACGCCGCTCAGGCTCTCCGCCTCCCACTGGCCGAGGATCGAGTCGGGTGCGTCGCCGTAGGCCTGGATCTCGTAGAGCGAGTAGCCGTACGCGGTGTGCCGGGCGGTGCCGTACACGCGTAGGTAGCGGCCGGTACCGCTGACGCTCAGCGTCTGGGTGCCACCGGTCGCGGTGCTGGTGCTGTAGATCGTCGTCCAGGTGGTGGCGTTGCTGGAGACCTGGAGCTGGAAGGCGCTGGCATACGAGTTCTGCCAGTTGAGTACCACCTGGCAGATGTGCTGCGCGACACCGAGGTCCAGCTGGATCCACTGCGGGTCGCTGAAAGCACTCGACCACCGGGTGCTCGGGTCGCCGTCGACCGCCGCCGACGCGGGAGTGGTGGTGTTCTCCACCGAGGAGGCGACCGCCGGCCGGTTCAGCACCAGGTTGCTCGCGCCGCAGCCACCGCGGATGAACGAGCCGTACACCTGGAACTCCCAGAGCGAGTAGCCGTACGCCGTGTGCCGGGCGGTGCCGTACATCCGCACGTACCGGGCGGTACCGGCGAGCGGAATGGTCTGCACGCCACCGGCTCCGGTCGTGGTGGAGTACAGCGTCGTCCAGGTCGATCCGTTGGTGGAGACCTGGATCTGGAACGCGGTCGCGTACGAGTTCTGCCAGTTGAGTACCGCCTGGCTGAGCGCGGCCACCGAGCCGAGATCCACCTGGATCCACTGTGGATCGCTGAAGGCACTGGACCAGCGGGTGGTGGTACTGCCGTCGAACGCCGCGCTGGCCGGCGTTCCGGCCGCCTCGGTTGACGACGCGGTTGCCGGTTTTCCTTGGGACAGCAGCGTCTGCGACGCCTGTGCGGTACCCGTGGTGAGCCAGCCGATGACGAGCGCCAGGGCCAGCACCGCGGCCGCGGCGGCGCGCCGGCGGCGGGACCGGGTTCTCGCGGACGGGTGGGTGCGCGGCAACGAATTCATGGTCGACTCCCTCATGGACGGTGGGGTGCGCTACTGCGGGGAGGGGACCGCGCACCCAAAAGGGGCAGCGGGAATTGCACCGGCTGGCGAGTCCGGGTACGAGTGGAGCGCTCTGCGGGCAAACTAGATCGGCATTTGGCGATACGTCAATCTGTTGCCAAGCGTTTGCCGCCAATTACCGGATGGAAGACCAGCCGGGAACGCGATCCGTTGCGGATCAGGGGACCATTCATGTTGGCAAATGCCGGCAACCCATTGCCGGGCTGTCGTACCGGTGGCTACCGTTCCTAGGCATCGCCCGTCCAGGCGTACGCACTGCACCCCGCACGAGCCCAGGGCACCGAGATCCATTCGCAACACCCCGCAGTACCCGATCGATGGAGACGTCGATTCCGCGGAACGCCATCCCGGAATTCACCGGACCGATTCGTCGACCGTCCTCCCCGCGCACGCCCGAAATTGATCGCCCGCACCCGACGCGCACTTTTGCCGCGCCGGTCAGCCGAGTGCGCCCGAATTCGGGGAAGCGCCAGACATCTCCACTACGCACTGGAGCGCAGAATGAAGAAAAACGCACGGCGGCTCACTCTCGCGATATCCGCGACACTGCTGGCAATCGCCGGATCTACCGTCGGCATCTCCGCCGCGATGGCCCAGACGGTGCCGGCGGCCGTACCGCTCGCCGTCCCGGCCGCACCGGAGTCCGAGGAGCTGCACGCCAACGCCGACTCCTCGATCACCATCACCTGGCCGGCGGTCGCCGGAGCCACCAGCTACCGCGTCTACCGGGGAACCGCGGCCGGCGGCGAGGGCAGCACCCCGGTGGCGACCACCACCGACACGACGTACATCGACCAGAACCTCAGCCCGACGCCGATCTACTTCTACCAGATCACCGCGGTCAACGCCTCCGGCGAATCCGCCCGTACCGACGAGGACGCGTCCAAGACACCACCGCCGCTGAGTACCGGCGGCGACGTCGCGGGTGTCGCGGTCGGCAACGGAATGGTCTACTACGCCAAGGATGCGCGGCTGGGCGGGTTCGACTGGTTCCAGACGCTGACCGGCTGGTTCCCGCAGGTACTCGGCTCCTCCGGCGCGTCTGGCGCCCGGTGGCCGGGTGGTCGACATGGCCTACTCCGACGCGGGCACGATGACCTTCAACAACGTCGTGGTACCCACCGCCGGTCTGTACACAGTGGACTGGCGCTACGCCTTCCAGGGCGGCCTGTTCCCGGGCGTCAACAACCGCCAGATGGGGCTGGCCGTCAACGGAACCGTCATCACCACCACGCAGAGCTTCCCGATCACCGGTAGCTTCGACGTCTACCAGCACTCGTTCCTGCAGGTGCACCTGAACGCCGGAGTCAACTCGATCAGCCAGCTGGCCGTCTCCGACCACGGCCTGTCCCGGGTCGACGAGTTGACCGTCACCCCGGCGACCGCGTCTGTCCCCGCTGCACCGACGAACCTGACCGGTACCCCGGCGGCCGGATCCGTGACACTGCACTGGACTGCCAGCACGAGTGGCGCCCCGACGTCGTACGCCGTCTACCGCGGTACCAAGTCCGGCGGCGAGGCCGTGGCGGCCGTGGGTACCACCAACGGATCGACGACGACGTTCACCGACACCGGCCTGAAGTCGAACACCACGTACTACTACTTCGTGCAGGCGGTCAACTCGGTCGGCGGATCGCCCACCACCAACGAGTTCTCGGTGACACCAGGCGTAGTGGACACCACGGCTCCGAGCGCCCCGAAGAACCTCGCGGCCGCCGGTACCACCGCGACGGCACCAACCTGTCCTGGACCGCGTCGACCGACAACGTCGGGGTGACCGGGTATGACGTGCTGCGCGGCGGTACCACCATCGCGACCGTCACCGGTACCAGCTACTCGGCGACCGGCCTGACCGCCTCCACCACCTATACGTTCCAGGTGAAAGCGCGTGACGGAGCGGGCAACCTCTCGGGCGCGTCCAACACCGTCACGGTGACCACCCCGGCCTCCGGTGGTGGTGGCGGCGGCAACCTGGCACTTGGCGCGCCGACCACCGCGTCATCGCAGGAGAACGCCGGCACAGCGGCGGCGAAGGCAACTGACGGCAGCGCCACCACCCGGTGGTCCAGTGCCTTCAGCGACCCGCAGTGGATCCAGGTGGACCTCGGCGCGGTACACGCCGTCAGCCAGGTCGTCATCCAGTGGGAGACCGCGCACGCGACGGCGTACCAGATCCAGGTCTCCAACGACGCGACGACCTGGACGACCATCTACTCGACAACCACCAGTGCCGGTGGCACCGAGACGCTCAACATCGCCGGCTCCGGCAGGTACCTGCGGGTCAACGGCACCGCCCGCAGCACCGGGTACGGCTACTCCATCTGGGAACTCCAGGTCTTCGGCAGCTGAGGCTCGGCAGCTGAGGCTTCAGCAACTGAGCAAAGGGAGGGCTCCGGCGTGACCGGGGCCCTCCCTTCTTCGCGCTACTCCCCGGCTGCCTTGCGGTGCCGGTCGCCCAGTTCGGCGAGCTTGCGGACGTGGGTCGGGGCCTCGGCGAGCGTGCTCTGCTTGCGTGCCAACCGGGTCAGGAACCACAGGGCGCCCCCGAGCACGCCGATGTCGTCCAGGTAGATGGGGTCGGGGAGGATGTCGATCGGGAAGATCGTGTAGATCAACGCTCCCCAGAACACCACCTGGCCCTTGGCGCCCAAGGTACCCAGCGTCCGCCGGACGGCGACCAGCCGGAGGATGAGCCGGATCGCCCACACCAGCGTGACGACGGCGATCACTCCGACGACTACGCCGAGGATGATCCAGGTCTGTCGGGACATCGGTGCTCCTGCCGTCGGTCGGTACTCCTCGCCCCGCTGATACCCAACATACCGACCGGCGAACCGCACCACCCTCGCCGTGCCCGGCGGTACCGCTCACTCAGGCTCGTAGATCCCCACAACGGCGGTACCAGCCTGGGCGGTGAACTGCCCCGCCCTTGAGGTGTCGGAGTGATCAACCGGGTCGTAGGCCAGGTCGGGTCGGCCCACCCGCAAGGTGACGGTGATCGGTACCCCGAGTTTGAGCTGCGCGCTCATGCCGATCATCCGGTGAACGTTCTGCCACCAGCCGGGCAGGTCGAGGTCCCCGATCGGGCCCTCCGGCGGGTGCGGCTGCACCGGTTCGCGACCACAGGTGGCCTCGCCGTACGGGATCACGCTGTCGTTGAGCGTGACGTCCATATACTGCTCCAGCGTCCCGACGGCACAGTCGAACACGATGGCGAAGTTCCATTGGGTGGGGGTGAAGACGAACTGGAAGGTGGTGTGGTCCGGGGAGACCAACTCGGCCTTCTCCTGTACCAGCCGCCAGCCGTTCGCCTGTGCCGGCAGGTGCAGCAGCGCGAAGCTCGACTTGGTGGGGATCGGCTTGACCGGCTGACTCGCACCGACGGGCAGGGGCCGCTGGCTGGCTGGCCGGCCGCCGAACGCGACGGCGGTACCGGCCGAGAGCGCCAGTACGGCTACCGCGACGGCGGACACGATGGCCGCCTTGCGGGCTCGGCGCCGGGCGACGCCACGGTATACCCGGTCGAGATAGCCGACCGGCAGCCCTCGGCCGGAACTGCGCTCCACCATCACCTCGCGGAGCTGAAGGTCAACGGACATCGGGTACTCCTCGGCTCACGGAAATTGTTCGGCTGACGGCAACCGGCCGGCTCGGGCGATCATCGGAAGGCCGGCCGGACGACTCGGGGCGCACTCCGGCGACCTCACGCAGCCGGATCAGCGCCCGACTGGCCTGGCTCTTCACGCCACCGATGCTGATGCCCATGACCTCGGCGACCTGCTCCTCGCTGAGATCCTCGAAGTAGCGCAGGACGAGCACCGTGCGTTGGCGTGGCGGCAGTTCGGCGAGGATCCGCCAGAGCCGGTCGCGCTCGTCCACCGCAGCCATCTCGTCGGGGGTACGTGCCATGTTCGCCCGGTCGGCGAGGTCCCCCCCGGGTACCTCGCCGGTCCACCGGCGGCGCCGCCACGAAAGGTGAGTCGTGACAACGATTCTGCGGACGTAGCCGTCCGGATCTCCGCCGTCCAGCCGGTTCCAGGCAGACCAGGCTTTGATCAGCGCGGTCTGCACCAGATCCTCGGCGGCCTGCCAGTCATGGGTGAGCAGGTAGCCGAGGCGGATCAGGTGCGGCGACCGGGACGTGACGTAGGCATCGAAGTCCGGTCTGTGGCGCACATTGACCTCCCGGCGACGGATGGCTTCCGCCCCTACTACGCGACGGCCGGCACAGATGGTTGCGACGGCGCCGTACCAAGCGTCCCGCGCTCGGTACGGCGCCGTCGACCCCCGATCAACCTCCCGCGCTACTCGGCGCGTAGCGCGGTGGCGACCCGGCTGCGCGCCACCCAGCCGGCCGGCAGCAGCGCACCGGCGACCGCGATGGCGATTCCGGCCAGCCCCAACAGGATCAGCTCGCCGGGGCGGTACACGTCGACGATCGAGCGGGGCAGGCCGATCCCGGCGGCGTCGCCCATCACCGGCAGAATCCAGTGCTGTAGGGCAACCCCGCACGGTACGGCCACCGCGCCGGCCAGTGCGCCGAGCCCGACCATCGAACTGACCACCATGACGCGTACCTGCCGGGGAGTCATCCCCAGCGACTTGAGTACGCCGATCTCGTGGCTGCGCTCCCGGGTGTTGAGTACCACCGTGTTGAGTACGCCCAGCGCCGCGACCGCGCACAGCAGCAGGGTGAGGGTACCGATCAGCGCGTCCAGGATCGCGAAGGTGGTCTCCTGGTTGCCCCGGGTACGGTCGTCCACGAACACCCCGGCGTTGTCCGGAAACTGCGCCTGCAGCGCCCGTGCGTACGCCCCGACGTTGGTACCGGGTACCAGTCCGACCTCGATGCGCGTCTGGTCGATGTCCCCGCCGAGGGCGAGCAGGCTGGCGTCGCCCACCAGGTTCAGCCGGTTGCTGCCGTCCAGGAACTCGCCGACGATCGTGACCGTGCGCTGCACCGCCGGACCTGTGCCGGTCGTGTCGGTACCGGTGCCGGTCAGGGTGAGCGTGTCGCCGACGTGGTGCCCGGTCTGCCGCAGCAGGTACGTCGAGGCGACCACCTGATCGGTGCCGGCGTACCAGTGCCCGGAGATCATCGGGAAGCCGGCCCAACTGGCATCTCCGGTGTACCCCTCGATGGTGATCTCCGGGCCGACGCCGGCCGCGCGGACCTGAATTTCGCTGACGGTACTGGAGTGTGCGGTACCCGCCATCGCGGCGACCGTGCGCGCCGTGGCGACCGGGTCCACCGGCACGATGTCCGGCGGCGCGTTCCCGGGCTGCGTGACCGCCTGGCCGGGGCCGACCTTGACCGGGCCGTCGCGGACCAGCTCTACCTCGATGGGGACGGAGGCAACGCGGGTGAAGCCGGCGTGGACGCGCGACAGCGACGCGGCCAGGCCGACCGCGAAGACCAGAGTCACCGCACCGAGCAGCAGCGCGACCAGCGCGCCGACGGCCCGGGCCGGCCGGGCCAGCGGCATCCCCAGGCCGAGCGAGACCGGCTGCGGCAGCCGGCTGGCGGCCAGCGCCCGGCGCAGCCGGAAGCCGCGGCCCGCCCGCGGCGCGCGGCCGACACTGATCGCCTGGTTCGCGGCCAATCGCCCGGCGCGCAGTGCCGGCCCGGTAGCGGCCGCGGCCACGAGCAGCGGCGCGCCGACAAGAACCAGGACAATGGCCCAGATGGGTACCCCGCCCAGGCTCGCCGGCAGGTTGTAGGCGCGGGTGGTGTCGCTGAGCAGGGGTACCGCGAGCGCCACGCCGAGTGCCACCCCGGCCACGCTGCCGACGATCGCCGGTACCAGCACCTGCGCCACGTACACGGCGACCACCTGCCCCGGCGTGTACCCGAGCGTCTTGAGTACCCCGATGGTCCGGAATCCGGCCACCACCGCACCGTTGACCACGTTCGCGGTGATCAGTACGGCCAGGATGAGCCCGAGTACGGCGAAGGCCACCACGAACGGGACGTTCGCCGAGATCGACCGGTTGACCCGCTGGCGGATCACCAGGTAGCTGGTACTGCCGCTGAGAGCGTCGGCGGGCAGCGCCCGGGTGGCCGTGGCCAGCGAGGTACGCAGCTGCGCGTCGGTACCGTGCGCGGTGAACCGGTACAGCATCTGCTGGGTGGTGGACACGCCCTTGGCCTGCAGCACATCGGCCTGTCCGGGCCACACCCACCCGTCGCCGGTACCGGTCACCGAGTCGGCGATCCCCACCAGCAGCAGCTGTGGCGACCCGGGTACGCCGACCGTCACCTCCGTACCGACCGCTCGGTGAGCGGGCCGGCATAGTCGCGGGAGAGCACGATCTGGCCCGGCCCGGTCAGCCAGTGCCCCGAGTCGAGGGTGAGCCGGTCCACCGGCCCGGCCTGCGCCGACCGACCGACGATCGAGCCGGCTCGGCAGGCGCAGCCCGCGCGCACTGGACAGCCCGCGCTGACCACGGTGAACGGGCCGGCCGCCGCGCTCACCCCGGTCGCGGTGGCGGTACCGACGAGCTCGGCCGGCCGGGCGTGTCCCCGGTGAACGTGGCGGCCACGTGGGCCCCGCGGGCGGTGCCGAACGCGGCGTCGAACGGGGCGTGCGACACCACGAGCAGCCCGATGGCCAGTACCCCGGTGGCGGCGGAGAGCAGCACGACGGTACCGATGATCAGGGTCTGCAGTTTGCGCCGGGAGACCGCCGCGCGGGCAGCGGCGAAGACGGCGCTCACGCCGCCATCACCGGCTCGCTGGCCTTCCCGTCGCTCATCGTGACCAGCCGCCGGCCGGCCGAGTTGGCCAGCGCCGGATCGTGGGTGACCAGCAGCAGCGTCTGGCCCTCGGCGTTGAGCTCGTGCAGCAGGTCGCGTACCCCCGCCGCGGCGGCCTGGTCCACCGCGCCGGTCGGCTCGTCGGCCAGCAGCAGCTCCGGCCGGTTCATCAGGGCGCGCGCGATGGCCACCCGCTGGCGCTGCCCACCGGAGAGCCGGGCCGGGTACGCGTCCACCTTCCCGGCCAGCCCGAGCGTCTCCAGCAGTTCGTCGGCGCGCCCCCGCGCACGCGCCGGCCGTACCCCCGCCAGCCGGGCCGGGAGCAGCACGTTGTCCCGGACGGTCAGCTCGTCGAGCAGGTGGAAGAACTGGAAGATGATGCCGATGTGGGCCCGCCGGAACCGGGCCAGTCCGCGCTCGGAGAGCGTGTCCAGGCGTACCCCGGCGACCTCCACGGTGCCCCGGGTGGGCCGGTCCAGCCCGGCGATCACATTGAGCAGCGTCGACTTTCCGCTGCCCGACGGGCCCATCACGGCTACCGCTTCACCGGCCGCGACAGTCAGGTCGACGCCGTCCAGCGCGGGCGGGCCGGCCGACTCGTACACCTTGTCCACCCCGGTGAGGCGGATCAGCTCGGACATCTGGGTCTCCTTCTGCAACGGTTGTGGGGCGACCCTATGGACGTCCGCCTGTCCGCCGCGTCCGGCGCGGTAGCGAAATCGGATCAGCCGCAGGGGGTACCCGCTGTCGGTTGTCCCTCGCGGTGATGACCCGGCGTCCGCAGCACGGGCGACGCCGGTTCGCCCCGGAGCCCGGCACAATGGGCGCATGCTGCACCGACTACGCCGCCTCCCGGAGCGCCTGGGCCTGCGCCGCCCGGGTCTCGGACGGCTGAGTCCCGGGCGGCCGGAGCCCGAGCCGCCAGATCTCGAGCCGCCAGATCTCGGGCGGCCGGACCTCGGGCGGCCGGACCTCGGGCGGCCGGACCTCGGGCGGCTGGATCTCGGACGGCTGAGTCTCGGGCGGCTGGGTCGCTGGCTGCTGGCGCTGCCCCGGGCGGACGTGGCGCTGGCGCTGGTCTTCGTGGTCGCCGGTGTGCTGTGGGCACTGCGGGTCGCGCACGGACAGTCGGACACCGCATTCCCGACGAAGATCTTCTACCCGGCCCCGCCGCCCGCCCCGTTCGTCCCCGGCGGCCCACTGGCGCGCGACAGCGACGTGCGGATGACCATCGGCCACCCCGACCCACTTGTGTGGATCAACGTGATCGCCGCGGTACCACTGGCGTTCCGGCGCCGGCTGCCCTACACCGCGTTCGTGATCGCGATCAGCGGCGTACTGCTGCTGCACAACGGACTCACCTGGCCCGGCTTCGTGGCGGTACTGATCACCGCGTACTCGGCGGTGGCGTACGGGCGATTCGTACCCGGTGCGTTCGCGCTGCTCGGCGCCGCCGCGCTGCTGGTGGCGCGCGAGTTCTCCGACTCCATCCCGCCGATGGCCGGCTGGCTCAGCCCGTTCGTGATCCTGGTACCGGTGGCGCTGGCCGCCGCCACCATCCGCGGTGCGCGCGGGCGGGCCGATGCGGCCGCCCGCCGCGCCACCGCGCTCGAACAGGGGAAGGCGGCCAGCGCCCGGGCCGCCATCGCCGAGGAGCGCGCCCGCATCGCCCGGGAGCTGCACGACGTGGTCAGCCACCACGTGAGCGTCATGGTCATCCAGGCCAGCGCCGCCGGGAAGGTCATCGACACCCGGCCCGACCTGGCCGCCGGTGCTCTCAGCGCGATCGAGTCCAGCGGCCGGGAGGCGATGACCGAACTGCGCCAACTGCTCGGTCTGGTCACCCCGGCCGAGGAGCGGCTGCACCCGCAGCCGGGCCTGGCCGACCTGGACACGCTGGTCGGTACCGTCCGGGCGGCGGGACAGCCGGTAACGCTGCGCCAGGAGGCCGGCGAGCTGCCGCCCGGGGTCGACCTGACCGCGTACCGGGTGGTACAGGAGGGGCTGACCAACGCGCTGCGGTACGCCCCGGGCGCCCCGACCGTGGTGGAGATCCGGCGGGACGGTACCGAGCTGCTGGTCGAGGTACGCAACGGGCCGGGTACCGCCCCGGTCAGCCGCGGGGTCGGTGGCGGGAGTGGACTCGTCGGGCTCGCCGAACGGGTACGCCTGCACCACGGCACCCTCGACACCGGGCCACGCCAGGGCGGCGGGTACCGGGTGACCGCCCGGCTCCCGGTCACCGCCACCAACCTAGCCACCGAACCCGCTCCCGCCAGCGGACCGGCATGACGTCGCCGGCGCTGCGCGTCGTCATCGCCGACGACCAGGCGCTGGTACGCAGCGGCTTCGGCATGATCCTCGGCGCGGCCGGTATCGACGTGGTGGGCGAGGCCGGCAACGGCGAGGAGGCGCTGGCCACCGCCCGGCGACTGCGCCCCGATGTGGTACTCATGGACATCCGGATGCCCGGAATGGACGGGTTGGCGGCCACCCGGCGACTGCTCGACCGACGCCCCGACCACAGTGGCCGGCGAGCCGCTCCGGGTGATCATCCTGACCACCTTCGACCTGGACGAGTACGTCTACGCGGCGCTCACCGCCGGCGCCAGTGGCTTCCTGCTGAAAGACGTGACCGCCGACCACCTGGTGCACGCGGTACAGCTGGTCCGGGCCGGCGACGCGCTGCTCGCTCCCACGATCACCCGCCGGCTGGTGGCCCGCTTCGCCCAGCCCGGCCAAGGTACCCGCTGGCACGCCGACCTGGCCGCGCTCACCGCCCGGGAGCGCGAGGTCCTGGTACTGCTGGCGGGCGGGCTGTCCAACAGTGAACTCGCAGCTGCCCTGCAGCTGGGTGAGGCGACCGTGAAGACGCACGTGGCCCGGATCCTGGCCAAGCTGGAGCTGCGCGACCGGGTACAGGCGGTGGTCCTGGCGTACGAGATCGGCCTGGTCACACCGGGTACCCCCGCACCGCCGACCTGAACCGGCGAACAAGCGTCAGCTGGCGGCGTCGAGGGAGCGGCCGATCCGCTCGACCTCGGCGATCTGGAACCGTTCGCGCATCTGGTCGAGGCCCTTGAACCCGGTCACGCTCTGCAGGATGTGCCGGGTGTTGGAGTAGATGCCGGGCAGCCGGCTCAACGCCCGCGCGATCTGTTTGAGTACCCAGGTCAACTCGAGCTGCGCCTGGGCGGCGACGGCCGGCGTCACCGTACCGGCGGTGAGTACCGTCTCCACGAAGTACCCACCGAGCGAGCCGATCAGCAGGTTGACCAGGCCCACCACGGTGGCTTCGGCGAGCGCCGCCTCGGCCTGCAGACCGCGCAGCGTCTCGGCGGTGGCACCGAAGTCGGCCGCCAGGTCCTCCAGTTCGGCCAGGTAGTCGGCCAGGATCGCGAATACCTTCTCGGCGCGCGGTTCACGCCACTGCTCGTGCAGTGTCGCGGTAGCGGTACACAGCTGGTCGAGGACGGTGAGTACGTCGGCGTGCGCGTCCTGCCACGCCTCGGTGACCCGGCGCAGCTCGTCCGGGTTGCCGGTGAGCCGGTCCAGCGCGTCGAACGGGTTGGGCATGCCGGTGTGCCCGCACACCCAGGTGACCAGCCGCTTCTCGGCGCCGGTCACGCCGATCAGGTGGATGTGCGGGTGCGGCTCGGCCAGCCGCGGGAAGTGCCGGGCGGCCAGTTCGCGCAGCCGGCCCTGATCGTGGCCGCCGTTACCGGCCGGCTCCTGACCTTCGGGCAGGGCGGCGGCCCGGGCCAGCCACTCCTCGATACTGCCGTGGTGCGCCTGCTCCTCCGTGCGTACCAAATTGGCGGTGTGCTCTTCGGTCTGCTGCGCCGCCAGCGCGTGCCGGGTGCGGCGCAGGTAGAAGATGCCACCCAGCCAGCTGGTCACGAAGACAACCGTGAGCCCGACGCCGATGAGCAGTGACGTTGTCGGATTCATGACCCGGTGCCCTGCGCCGGAATCGTGGGAACAGCCGGATCGGTGGGGACAGCCGGATCGGTGGGAACAGCCGGATCGGTGGGACAGCCGGATCGGTGCGGACAGCCGGATCGGTGCGGACAGCCGGGCCGACCGGGTGACCGCCGCGCAGGCCGGTGTCGAAGTGCGCCAGCACCGCGCGGGCCTCGGCGATGTCGTGGCCGGCCTGCGGCAGCCGCTCGCGGTAGGTGTCGCGGACCGCGTGCGCCTCGAAGAGCCGGCCGAAGGCGTTGTCGGAGACCTCGGCGGCGGCCAGCCGCCGCCCGATGTCCGCCAGCGCCGCGCTCGCGGACTGCAACGCCGATACGAAATCGGCCACCGGGTCGCCCATCGCCACTCCCCTGCCGGGCCGGCACGGGTGTGCCGCACCGCCAAGCTACTCCCCGAACGCCAGCCGGCACGGGGTCGTCAAACCGGCGACCGGCGACCTACTCTCAACCTGTGCTGGCCCCCCTCCGCATCGTCGCGGTACTCGCTGTCTCCGCGCTGCTCATCGGCTCCACCGCCGGCTGCGCGCCCAGGCACGCCGCCCCGAGTAGCTTCGGCGCGCCCGCGGACAGCTCGTCCGTACCGGTGACCGGATCGCCCGACGGATCGCCGCCGGTACCCTCCCCCGCGCCGAGTGGCTCACCCGGCGGTTCGCCCAGCGCCAAGCCGGCCGGCAACCCGTTCCTCGGCCGGGTACCGGTCTTCCCGCCCGCTCCGCCGGCCACCCCGATCGCCCTGCCCGACGGCCCCAACGCCCCGCTGTACCACCGGCTGAAGGTGGACCAGCCGGTCGCCTTCCTCACCATGGACGACGGCTGGACCCAGCTGCCCGAGGCGATCCAGCTGATGCAGGCCGCGCACATCCGGTTCACCATGTTCCTCATCGCGCCGGTGGCGGCGAAGAGTCCGACGTTCTTCAAGTCGCTGGAGCAGGCCGGCGGAGTGATCGAGGACCACACGATCACCCACCCCGATCTGAAGGGGAAGTCCTACAGCACGCAGCACCACGAGATGTGCGACTCGGCGCCGACGCTGAAGCAGACCTTCGGCCGCCAGCCGCTGCTGTTCCGGCCGCCCTTCGGCGACCAGGACTCGACAACCCTGCAGGTCGCGCACGACTGCGGCTACCGGGCGGTGGTCGACTGGGCGGAGACCGTCGACAAGGGCATCGTGCGGTACCAGACGCCCGATCACGTGGTGAAGGCGGGCGACATCATCCTGATGCACTTCCGGCCGGCCTTCGTCGACGACGTACTGGCCGCGCTGAACGCGATCAAAGCGGCCGGCCTCACCCCGGCGTTGCTGGAGGATTACCTCGCCCCTGCCGCCTGAAACCCATAGGGGGTACGGGACAGGCTGGCGTGCACCATCTCGGTGAGGGTGACGATGTCGAAGACGGGTACGCCCAGCCGCTCCTGGATGGCGTACGCGAAGGGGACCAGGTCGGTGCACTCGATGACCACGGCACCGACGCCGGCCAGGGTCGCCGCCTGCTCGAGTACCTCCGCCGCCAGCCGGTCGGTGTCCAGTTTGTCGCGCTTGCCCTCCATCATCACCTCCCGGAACTCCGGACAGTCCTGCATGCCGGCCACCCGTACCGGTACCTCGGCGGCGCCGACGGCAGCCAGGTGCCGGGGCGTCAACGCGGACGCGTTCGCGACCAGCAGCCCCACCGGCATACTCCCGCCGAGCATGGCGTGCACCATCGGCAGTTGGATCAGGCTGGAGGCGTAGAGCGGGATGCTGACCGCCTCGGCCAGCTCGCGCTGGAACAGCACCAGGAACCCGCACGCGCCGGTGATCGCCGCGACCCCGCCGGCTTCGAGTTCGCGAGCGGCCTCGATGAAGGGGGCCAGTAGCGCCGGATCCGCCTGGCTGACCACCCGCGCCGGGGTGGCGCCCTCGACCACGCGGTACACCACCGGGAAGCCGAATGTCGTCGGGTTGCGGATGTGCCCCGGGATCTTCTCGAAGGAGGTCTGCAGGCAGAGCACGCCGATACTCGGCTGGGTCCCGGCACCTGTCTCGTTCGGGATCCGCTGCTGCGGCACGGGGCCGGGCTGGGTCATTGGAACCTTCCGGGGTCCAGGGGTGCGGGGTTGAGTTCGGGCTCAGCGCCGGTGAGGAGCTGGGCGAGCAGCCGGCCGCCGACCGGGGTCAGGCCCATGCCCACGTGGCCGTGGCCGCAGGCCGCCCAGGCGTTGGCGACACCGGGGAGCCGTCCGATCAACGGCAGGCTGTCCGGGGTACACGGGCGGTACCCGGTCCACGGTTCGGCCTCCGGTACCTCCATGCCCGGCAGGTAAGAGCGGACGGTGTCCCGTACTGCCCGCACCCGGCGGTGGGAGACGGTACGCCGCGCGGTCAGCTGCAGGCCGCCGGCGATACGCAGCTGGCCGCCGCACGGGCGGACCGCGACGGTACCCTCGGCGAGCAGTACGGGACGGGTCGGCGCGCCCTGGGGCATCGGTACGGTGATGCTGTACCCCTTCACCGGGCGCACTGGCAGTGCCACGCCCAGCAGCCGGGCGCAGCGCGCCGAGCCGACCCCGGCGGCGATGACCGTCTCTTGTGGACAGACATCGCCATCGGCGGTACGCAGCCGGATGATCCGGCCGCCGGCCACGTCCACGCCCTCGAGCGCGGTGTGCTCGCGGATCTGCACGCCCATCGCCCGCACCCGCCCGGCCAGATCGGCGAGGAACTCGGGCGTACGCAGGAACGCGCCGCTGTCGTTGTAGACGGCCCCGCTGACCCGGAACTCGGTACCCGGCTCCAGGGCGCGCAGCTCGTCGGCGTCGAGTACCCGCAGCGGTACGCCCGCGTCGACGGCTCGGGGTAGGGCACGGCGGGCGGCGGCGAACCCGGCTGCCGTCCGGTACGCGGTGATCATGCCGGAGACGGTGAGGCACCCGGTCGCCATTTCGCGCAGGATGGCCAGGCTCCGGCTCTTCATCTCCACCAGCATCGCGCGACTTGCGGCCACCGCCTCCGCACTACCGGCCCGGCGGAACTGGCGCAGCCAAGCCAACTCCGCCGCGCCCGGCCAGCCGAGGTTCAGCTCCCCGTCCGGGCGCAGTACGCCGCGCAACCCGCGCGCCACCGCCCACGCCCCGGCCAGCGGTACGCCCCCCTGCGCCACGAAGCCGGTGTTCCCGGACGAGCACGCACCCGGGTCGCCGACCACACCGCGCTCCAGAACCGTGACCGCACAGCCGGCCCGACGCAGAAAGTACGCGCAGAACAGCCCGGCCGCCCCGGCCCCGACAACGACGACGTCCGGCGCGCCGACAGCCACCTGCGCCTACAGGGTCACGAGGTAGAAGGTGAAGGGGAGGTTCAGCACCACCCGCTCGTGGATCTGTGCCATCAGTGCGATTCCGGGCTCGGCGAACATGCCGGGTGGTGGCTCGGCGAACTTGATGACCGAGCGGCCGGCGTCGAAGAGCTGGGCGCCGTGGCCGAAGTCGCCGACCAGCGCGGTACCCGGCTCGACCAGGCGGGTACGCACGATGAAGACACCGTTGCGCTCCACCGTGTCCATCAACTCGCCGTCCTGCAGGTACCGGTAGTAGTCGACCGGGTTGATGATCAGCCCGTCGGCCGTGCAGCCCTTCTGCTCCACCTCGTCGCAGGCGGCCAGGATGCTGGAGGTGAAGGACTTCTTCGCCGGCAGCCGGGCGATGCCGGGCATGCTCAGCAGCCCGCCCTCGCCACACAGGATGGTGTGGTTCTCGGCCGTGGCCAGCCGCACGATCAGCCGGTAGTTGAGGAACGACTCGAAGGTCTCCGGCTCCTCCCACAACCCGGGCGGCACCTGTACCCACGCGGTGGTGGGCAGCAGCTCCGGGATCGGCGAGCGGTGGAACCGGCTGGACAGCTCCGGGCGTAGCTCGTCACCGTCGTCGGGCAGCGTCTCGTGCCAGTACCACTGGCGCGGATCCCTCGACAGGTCAACAACTTTGAGCATGTTGCGGGCCGGGTACCGGGGCTTGCGCCGGGAGCTGGTGAGCGAGTCGGTGATGGTGACCGGATACTCGACGGCGGCGTCCAGCCCGTCGGCGAGTACCGCCTCCACGAACATCCGCCCCGGCGACAGCTGCTTCTTGCGGTCGGCGACCACCTCGGCGATGGTCCGCTTCATCTCCGGCACTGTGTCCACTGTGGACATGTCACTCCCCTCCAGGCTTGCGGGCCACGTACATGCCCCAGCCGAACTCGTCACCGTCGATCGCCACCTGGATCTCGGCGCACGAGTCGGCGAAGGCGAGCATCCAGTCGCGGGCCGCCGGGTCGTCCGTGGCAGCCGCGCGTTCCCGGGCGGTCACCCCGAGGATCCGGTACGTCTGCCTGATGTGGCCACGCAGGTTGCGGGCGAGTACCACCTCGAAACCGGCCTCCTGCAAGGCTTCCTGGTACCCGAGGAAGGAGTACCCGCTGCTCCACCGGACCCGGTCGTACACGTGCCGGCGGGCCCGCTCGCCGATCTCCTGTGTTGGCTGGAGAAAGTCGGAGAACGCGAACACCCCACCGGGGCGCAGTACCCGGAAGATCTCCGCGTGGCTGCGCGGCTTGTCCGGGATGAGGAACAGCGCGTCCTGGCTGACTACGTGGCTGAAGGTGGCGTCCGCGTAGGGCAGCTTGGTCGCCGAGCCGTGCCGGAAAGCCAGCCTGGGTACCAGCTCGGCGTGGTCGGCGGCGAGCTTCCCCTGTGCGAAGCGGATCCGCTCGATGCTCAGGTCCAGTCCCTCGCCACCGCAGCCGGTCAGCGCGCCGAGCCGGAACAGCAAGTTGCCGCAGCCACAGCCGACGTCCAGTACGTACGAGGACGGGTCGATCCCGGCGTCGGCGGCGAGGATGTCGGAGGTACGGTCGGCAGCCGACGGGTAGTCCTGGTCGTCGGGCCCGGTGAAGTACCCGGTGTGCAGTACCCCTTCGCTGTCCCAGAAGCTGAGGTAGGTCTGCGTTGTCGCGTCGAAGAAGTCGCTGACGTCGTTCTCGGTGAAGGTCTGGCATCGGCCACTCCTACCGGTAGGTGTCCTGGCCGACGCCGGTCAGGTGGGGTTGCTCCGGGCCGAGCGCGCTCGCGCCGGCGTCGATCAGGTGCACGATGCCGGTGACGAACGAGGCCCGCTACTGGCCAGGAACGCGGCCACCGCGGCGATCTCCTCGGGCCGGGCCAGCCGGCGCAGCGTGTTGTGCGCGCCCATCGCGGCAAGGGTCGCCGCCACGTCACCACCGTCGCCGGCGAGCCGGGCAGCGGCCCGCTCCATCGGTGGGGTACGCACGCCGCTGGGCGCGATGACGTTGACGGTGATGCCGTCGGTACCCGACCTCGGCGGCGAGCCCCTGGGCGAAGCGGACCAGCGCGGCGCGGGTGACACCGGAGAGTACGAGCGGCGCGATCGGTACGCTGGCCGTCTCGGACGCGACGAACAGCAGCCGTCCCCAGCCGGCCTCCCTCAGGTGCGGCAGTGCGGCCAGCGCCAGCGTCACGGCGGGCAGCAGCACCCGTGTCCACGGCTGCCCGGTAGTCGGCCGGCTCGAATTGGGCAGCTGTGCCGATCGGCGGGCTGCCGCCACTGATCACGGCCACGTGCAGCGCCGCCGAACTCGGCCACCACCTCGTCGACCCAGGGCCGTACCGCGTCCCCGTCGGCGCAGCTCCACGCTGGTCGCGAGGACCCGACCCGGCCCGGCGGACTCGATGCGCGGCGGCGGCCAGCTTCAACCGATCCGGGTCCCGAGCGCCGATCGCGACGTGCGCGCCCTCGGCCGCCAACTCCTTGGCGATGGCCAGCCCGATGCCGCTGGAGCCGCCCGCGACCAGCGCGACTTTGCCGTCAAGCCCGAGATCCAACGGTCTCCTCCTTCGTCGGGTGCCCGGCCGGGCCGGCGCGGTAGCCGTAGTGCCGGTAGCCGTAGCGCCGGGCCAGCGGCCAGGACAGGACGGCCGCGGCGACGCGGGCACGGCGGGACAGTTGGGTACGCCAGCCGTCGTCGCGGGCACGGATCACCGTGCGGCCGGTACGGAACCGGTCCGGGTTGCCGGTCACCGTGTGGTTGGTGCGCAGTTCGACCGCGCGGCCGTCGATCGGGTTCGCGGCGGTGTCCGTCCGCACAGGGTCAACAGCCGGTCGACGGTACCGGCCGGGTCGGCGGTGAACTCCTCGTAGCGCAGGAACATCGACCGCTGCGGGTACCGGCGGATGATCGCCCGCGATGCCACGTTGAACCCGTACCAGTAGGCGGTGCTCTTCGACGCGGACATCGCGTAGACGTAGTCCTTCGGCTCCCGCCACGAGTTGGCCACCGCGACCGGATCCCGTACCAGGTGGACGAAGTACGGCGTGATCCCGGCCAGGTATGGCAGTAGTGCCGCCTCGCCGGGAATCTTCGTGGTGTCCACGATGACGTTCGCGCCGGTACGCTCGGCGATCTCGTTGTACGTTCGGCTCATCAGCTCCGCGTGCGCGCCGGATCACCTTGTCCCACAGCCCGCGCCGCAGTACCCGCCAGGTGTGCCGGGTCCGCACCCGGGCGCGCTGCCGGCCGATGACCGTATCCGCGAAGTCGGACAGTGATGTACCCGGGTAGGTACCTGCCCGGCGAGGATCGGCGCCCACACCGGGCACTCGGTCAACGCGCAGCCGCAGCCGCACAGGTTGTTGACGCCTTTGCCGGCACCGTTCTTCCACAGGAAGTGCAGTTCGCCGACGTGGAAAAGCCGGGGACCTCGCTGAGTACGTTGCCGATGATGGTGCTGCCGTTGCGGCACCAGCCGGTGATACACAGCACGGTCACGCTCATGCCGGCGCCTCCGCACTCTCGGCCGGCTCGGGTGCGGCGGGCGCTGCGGGCGGAGCCGGTACGGCGGTGGGTGCGCCGATCACCGCGGCCATCGCCGCCGCGGCGCCGGCACAGACCGCGCCGACGACGAACACCGCCGGGTAGCCGAAGCCGGTCGCGACGGTTCCGGTCACCGGCCCCCAGACGCCAGCCCCAGATCCCAGAACGACGTGTACGCGCCGAGTGCGGCCCCCTGCTGCGCCGGCTCGGTGCGGTTCATCACCATCAGCGCGAGCGACGGGTGCAGCAGCGAGAAACCGACCCCCATGATCACGCTGCCGAGCACGGCGACCACAGGTTCGGCGCGAACGCGATGATGACCAGGCCGACCATCTCGCCGAGCCCGGACCAGGCCGCCACCCGGCGCGGCCCGACTTGTCCGGCAGGCGCCCGATGACCAGCCGGGTGCCCCGTAGACGGCGCTGAAGCAGCTCAGCACTACCACGCCGGGGTGGATGCCCGCGGGCCGCAACGCAGTACCACGAAGGAAGCGAGCCCGGCGTACCCGGCCGCGCCGAGGGCGAGCGCGGTACCCGGCAGTACCGCCGGGCGCAGCAGCAGCCCGGAACGGGCACCCGGTTGGCGTACGTGCGGGGTACCGGTACCAGGCTGATCAGTACCAGTCCGACCAGTGGCGCGGCGGCGCGAACGCCCACACCGCGCGGTACCCGGAGTGCTGCAGCGTGGCACCGAGCAAGGTACCGACGGAGATCCCGGCCCACATGCTCATCCCGTACAGGCCGATGAGTTGGGCGCTCCGGTCTGCGGGGCCGAGCGAGACGGTCCACACCGCGCCGGCGGTGAACAGCGCGCCTCGCCGACGCCGAGCAGCAGCCGCAGCGCGACCAGGCCGGGCAGCCCGATCGGCAGCAGGTAGAGCGGCTCCGCCGAGGGCCAGGATCAGCGCGCCGACCTGCATCACCCGCTGGTAGCCGTACCGGTCGGCCAGCCCACCGGCGACCGGCCGGATCACCAGCGCGGTCAGCGCCGTCGCGGTGACCACCAGCCCGACCAGCAGATCGTCGGCGTCGTACCGGTCACGCACGAACCCGGGCAGCACCGGAATCACGGCGGTCAGCCCGGGTACCCGGCGAACAGGCCACCGAACATACCAACGAGGGAGAGCCGAGGCAGCGTGGTTGTCGTAGGTGTGGTCGTCATAGGCGTGGCAACAGTTCGGCGTCGCGCTCGGCGGAGCTGCCCGCGGCCGCCACCCGGCGTACCGCCGTGATGAGGTGGTCGCAGTCCTGCTCGGTGAGCGTTGAGGACAGCGGAATGTCCACCGCCTCGCACAGGTACTGCGTGGTCCGGGGCAGCCGCGCCTGGATCTGCGCGACCGGCTCGGTACCGAAGAGGAACCGCCAGTTCCAGAAGGCGCGTACGTTGATGTCGTTGGTGCAGCCCAGATTGCGGGCGTCGATGCCCTCGTGGCGCAGTGCGCTGGGCGAACCACTGGGCGTTGCCGCCGGGTACCCGGAAGATGAACGCCTCGCCGAGGTAGGCGCCGTCCGCGATCGGTTGGCGCAGCTGCGATTCCCGGCAGATCGCGCAGTGCGTCGGCGACGTAGTCGTAGTTCTGCGGAACCGGTGCAGCCGGATCGGCAGCCGGCTCAACTCCGAGCGCAGCAGAGCGCCGCGGATCTCGTCCATCCGGAAACTGAGCAGCGGCAGATCCAGGTCGGACGCGAGCAGCGGCGGTGTCCCGTCGGGGAAGTGCCGCCGCAGCCTGCCCTCGTACGCCCCGGAAAGCACCGCGGCCCGGGCGAACAGCGTGCTGTCGTCGGTGACCAGGAAGCCGCCCTCGCCACAGTTGAGGGACTTGTCGGACTGGGTACTGAACGCGCCGGCCAGCCCGAAGGTACCGAGCTTGCGACCGTTCAGCTCGGCACCGAGCGCGGGTACCGCGTCCTCGAACAGCGGTACGCCCATCTCGGCGGCGAACTCCACGAGCGCGGGCGCGTCCGAGGCGAAGCCGCGCATGTGTACGACCAGGATCGCCTTGATGTCGGGGTTCCAGCGGCGGCGCAGGTCGGCCAGGTCCAGGTTGAGGTTCTCGTCCACCTCCACCAGGAACGGTGTGCAGCCGGCCAGGACAACGGCGCTCGGCGTGGCGACGAAGGTGAAGCCGGGACAGGCGATCAGCGAGCCGGGCGGGATCTGCGCCGCCATGATGGCCAACGCGAGGGCGGCGGTACCGCTGGAGACAGCGAGCGCGTGCCTGCTGCCGAAGTACCCGCAGAGCTCCTGCTCCAGCGCACCGCACTCGGTGTCCTGGAGCGGCCGGCTGTCGTACCGGAAGAAGAGGTGGCTGCGTACCGCCCGCAGCGCCGCCGCCTCGTCCTCGGGCTCGACGAAGACCGCGCCCTTGTCGTACGTCGGCCACGGTGTGCGCCGTACCGGTTCGCCGCCGTGCACGGCGAGCTGGACTGATTCCTGATCCACCATTGCCCCCCTGCCGGAGTGCCGCGGCTGAACCATCGATCATCACCGCAGTGATGCCCATAATTAGCGCGTGCCCGGCCGCGGGTCAACGGTCCGAAATCAGCCGGCAACACTCCGCAGTGCGCCATCAGCGAGTTCTGGAGCTGTCCGGAACTACGCAGAACGCTTGTCCGCCCGGCCCGCACGGTCTGTTCGATATCGATCGTGCTCGGCCGCCGGCTCTAGCTCCCCGCGATGTTCTGCCTGGTGGCGACGGGTCTGCTCCGGACAATAGACCGCCGGCTAGACCGGCGCCGGGAGCCGCGAGCCGGCTCGGCGGGCCCGGATCCGGCCCCGCCGGACGGAAAGCCGACGGAGCTGGACAGGCGGCTCGGTGAACAGATCGTTTCCGGAATTCGAGTGTTTCTCGAGGTAGGGCGGTCGCGAGGTCGGCTGGTTCCGGAGGTCGGATGGCGGGCGGCGATCCCGGCCGCGGCCGTCGACCGGTCGCCCCGAGGC
Source organism: uncultured Actinomycetota bacterium (assembly GCA_963850915.1). Lineage (GTDB taxonomy): Bacteria > Actinomycetota > Actinomycetes > Mycobacteriales > Micromonosporaceae > CAVTWH01. Next base: position 640,171 of record CAWKND010000005.1, on the reverse strand, counting down.
TCAGCCGCCGAGGCCGATGATCTGCCAGCCCCGGCTCGGGAAGCCCGCGCGCAGCGCCGTGCGGGCCGACGCGACATTCGCCGGATCGTGCAGGTAGATCGGTACCGCGCCGGCGGCCAGGATGGCCCGCGCGGCCTGCGCCACCAGCCGGGAGGCCAGGCCCTGGCCACGGTGGCGGTCCTCGGTACCGACCGAGATCTCCAGGCCGTGCCGGTTGTGCCGCTTCACGCCCACGCCCGCTGCGTACTCCCCGTCGGCGAACGCGATCAGTGCCGGCCCGCCGAACGGGCGCAGCCAGTCGGGTACCCGCGGATCGGTGGCGGCGATCCACTCGCCCGCCTCCGGCAGCGGCTGCACCTGCTCCGCCCAGCGGAAGGTACCGGCGAACGTACGCGCATCCGGCCGGCCCAGTGCCGCGGGCAGTTCGGTGGCCAGCTCCGCCACGCTGGGCACGGCTGCCCGGACGGCGCCGGCCCGCTCCGGCGGTACCGACAGCACGCCACCGTCGGGCGTGAGTACCCCGACGTTGTCCCGGACCACGCCGTCCCAGCCCGGCTCGACCCGGGCCGCCGACCCGACCACGGTCAGCCCCGGCGTACCCGGCCAGGCGCCCAGGTACTCCACCAGGAAGGCGGCCAGCCGGGCCGGTACATCCCCGGCATTGGGCGTGGCGGCGCCAGGAAACAGGTCCGGCAGCTGGACGGATTGATCTCCGGGGTTGAGCAAAGGCACGTCGTTCTCCGTACATCCCAGCGTTCGGTCCCCGGGTGGGGTGCGGCGTGATCGTTCGGCGCCGCTGCCCCGACGCTACGCCACCACGATCACGCCGGCCCGCCAGCCACGATCTTGCGGTGGTCGGGCGCGAGGCCAGCTCAGGGACCGGCCGAGTCCCGCCGCCCGGTGGTTCGCTCCCGGCGAATCATCACCGCGAGCGACAAGCCGACCAGGATGAGCAGGCCACCGAAGGCGGCCGCCACCCCCACCAACGGCGCCAGCGGGGTGGCGGCCAGGGCGCGGCCGGTACCGCCGAGCTGAGCACCGGCCTGACCGCTGCCGGGTTGGCCGGGACCGACCGGCGGCGACACGGTCGGCGTCGGAGTGGGGGTGATCGCCAGTCCGGCGATGGTCACTGTCACCGCCGCAGTGTTGTTCTGCGGATCCGGGTCCATCGGTCCGGCCGCGGTGATCATGACCTGGTTGGTGAAGGTACCCGGGCGCTGCGCGATCACTTCGAGAACCAGGGTCTCGGTAGCGCCGGGCAGCATGTCGCCGATCGTCCACACACCTGTTGCCACGTCGTACACCCCGGTGGTGGGGGTGGCCGAGACCAGGTCGAAGCCGGGCGGGACCGCCTCGACAGCGGTCACCCCGGCCGCCGTGTCCGGACCGGTGTTGCCCGCCGTGACGGTGAAGACCACCGGCTGGCCGACGGAGACGGCCGGCGCGCTCGCGGTCTTCGTGACGGACAGGTCGGCCGCCGGTACCCGCAGCGTTGCCCGGGCGGTGTTGTTGCCGATATCGAGGTCCGGCGTACTGGTCTGGGTGATCTGTACGGTGTTCACCGTCGTCCCGACCCGGTCGATACGCACCGTGGCGATCAGGGTCGCCTGCTGGTGCGGGGCGAGCGAGCCGATCGTCCAGACGCGGGTCGGCCCGTCGAAGGTGCCCTGGGAGACGGTGACGTCGACGATGTCCGCGCTGAGCCGCTCCGGGTCGACCGCCTGCACTTCGGAGGTGTCGTTCGGCCCGTCGTTGGTCACCGTGACGGTGTAGGTGACCAGGTCACCCAGCGTGGCGACGGCCGGCTCGACCGACTTGGTGATGACCAGGTCGGCCTCCTCGTCGACGACCACCGGTACCAGGGCGCTGTTGTCGGCCGGATCGGTGTCGCGCTGGTCGACCTGGTTGAGCGCGGCCACGTTGACCCAGCTGCCTATCTGGGCCGCCGTGGCGGTGATCTGCAACGAGACCGACGAGCCCGAGGCGAGCGCGCCGATCGTCCATGCGGTACTGACCGGGTCGTACCCGCCGAGCGAAGCCACCGCGGAGTCGAAGGTGAAGCCGGGCGGAAGTTCGTCGCGCAGTACCAGGCCGGTGGCGTCGTTGGGGCCGTTGTTGGTCGCGGTCACCGTGAAGCTGATGGGCTGCCCGCGCTGGACGACGGCGGCCGATGCGCTCTTGCCCACCACGATGTCCAGGGGCAGCGCCGCGCCGACCAGGGTGGCGGAGGCGACGTTGTTCTCGGGTACCGGGTCGTTGATGTTGGGCGCCTCGATCACCACCGTGTTGCCCTTCGTACCGGGGGTGAGGACCCGTACCTGCACGGTCAGTGTCTGTGGCGGCGCGCCGGCGATGAGGGTACCGACCGTCCAGACGAGATTGTCCTCGTCGAAGGTGCCCTGCGACGCGGTGACCGAGACGATGTCCAGTCCCGGCGGCGCGGTACCCAGCTCCCGGACGTCGACGTTGTCCACGTTGTCCGGTCCGTTGTCGAACGCGGTGAGCGTGTACGTGACGATGTCGCCGACGGCGGCTGTCGTGGGCGACACGGTCTTGGTGGTGACCAGGTCGACCAGTGGCGCGACGATCTGGACAGCGGCCGAGTCGAGGTTGTTGAGGCTGTTGCTGTCGACGGGCGAGGAGCCGACCACGGCGGCGGTGTTGAGCACGGTACCCACCGCGTTGCCCTGCGCCACGATCGTCAGCGTGACGGTCTGCCCGACGGCGAGCGCTCCGATCTGCCACAGCACGGTGCCGGCGTTGTACCCGCCGCGTGACGGGGTGGCGCTGATCAGCGTGAGGTCGGTCGGCAGCCCGTCGTTGACCACCACGTCGGTGGCGTCGAACGGGCCGTTGTTGGTCGCTGTGACGACAAAGGTGACCGTCTGGCCGACCCGGATCTGTGGCTGGCTGGCCCGCTTGGTGACCGCGATGTCGGCCGTGGGTACCACCGAGTTCAGGGTCGCCGACGCGGTGTTGTTCGCCGGGTTCGGGTCGGGTACCTGGGTGGTGGTGACGGACGCGCCGTTGGTGATCGCGGCCGCCGTGTCCACCCGGGTGGTAAGGGTCAGCGTGACCGAGCCGTTGATGGCGATGGCCGGGATGACCCAGGCACCGGTACCCGGGGTGTAGGCACCCGCGGACGGGGTGGCCGAGAGCAGGGTGAGCCCGGGCGGCACGACGTCCGTGACGATTACCTGACCGGCCGCGCTCGGGCCGAGGTTGCCGGCGGTGACCAGCCAGGTCACCGTGGTACCCACCGCGGGCGCGGTGTTGCTCACCGACTTGCTCAGCGCGATGTCCGCGGCCACCGCGACCGTGGCGGTGGTGGTCGGCGACTGGACCGGCTGGCCGATCGGCGATACCCCGGTGGCGAATGCCGTGTTGGTGAGCAGTCCGCCGGGCGCCAGGTCGGCCAGGGCGATGGTGTAGGGGCCGGTACACGCGGTGCTGCCGCCGGGGTCCAGCGAGGTCAACGCGCAGACCACCCGGCCGGTACCGACCCGGTTGTCCACCACCGACACCTGGGTGAGCCGGCTGCCGCCGGTGTTCTGGACGGTGAAGCCGTAGGTGATGAGCTGCCCGACGGCGTACGGCCCGGGGGTGTTCACCTGTTTGCTGATCGACAGCGCGGAGACGAGCGGCACGGTGACGGTGGCGTTCGGCGAGTCCACCGGGCCGCCGGGGGTGACCGCGTGCGCGGTGGCGGTGTTCACCACCGAGCCGGCTGCGACATCGCCGGCGGTGACGATGTGCGTACCGGTGCACACGACTGTGCCGCCCGGGTCCGGTTCGGGTGGCAGGGTCGTGGTCGGGCAGCTGACCGCGGTGACGTTGTTGTCGGTGACGGTGAGATTGGTCAGCGTCTCCAGACCCGCGTTGGTCACCACGTACTGGTACGGGATTCCGGTACCGACGGTGATCACCGCGGGCAGCGGCGTACCGGACCGGCTGACCTGCTTGACCAGTTGCAGGCTGTCCAGCTGGTTGATGGTGCCGACCACCACGTTGCGGATCAGGTGCACGTCGGTGTTGCCGCCGGTGGAGCCGAGGAAGCCGAACTTGTACGTCGACGGGGTACCCGCCGGGGCCGGCACGTTGAGTACCTGCTGCCACGCGGTACCCGTCCCGGTGACGTCGAGCAGCACGATGACCCGTGGACCGGGCGCCGGGGTCACCTGTACGTTGACCAGCCGCTTCACCGGAGTGAGGTTGTTGCCGGGGCCGGGCGTGCCACGCAGCGAACCGGGCAGGGTGGAGACCGGGTTGGTGCCGTCGTTGGTGGTGGTCGCCGCCAGCCAGCAGTACCCGTTCAGGCCGTTGCCGGGGCCGCGCAGCGTGATCACGTTGGGTGCGACCCGCCCCTCCGCCGTACCGGCGGGCGAGCGCTGACCGGCCGGACAGTTGCGGCCACGAGCCTCGCCGTCGTCGTAGAAGTTGCCGTACGCGTCGAGGCCGACACCGAGGTAGCCGCCCGGTACCCCCGGGATGGTGTTGCGTTGGGCGTACCCCAGGCTGCCGCCGTCGCCGCCGACCTGGCTGGCGGTGCTCGCGCCGTCGGCCAGGAAGAAGCCGATCCCGTCGGCCTCGTTGCCGCCGTACTGGTACTCCTCGAAGACGACGGAGATGCCGGCGGTCGCGGGGATCGGCCGCTGGTACAGGATGCTGCCGGCCTTGAAGACCGACGCGTCGGTGAACTGCAGATACCCGGGGGTGGCGCCGAGGGCCGGTACCGGGCCGTTGCGGGACGCCGCGCAGGTCTGGAGCTGGGCGGCGCCGGCCGGCGGCGCGGCGCTCGCCCCGGTGAGGCAGGTGGTACCGGAGGCCACCCAGGCCGGATCCGGCACGCTGGCGCCGCTGAACGTCTCGTTCACGATCGTGGTACCCGGCGTCGGCGGGTCCGCGGCGGCCGGGGTGGCCGGCAACAACGGCGCCACCACCAGGCCGGACAGCATCGCCGACACCAGAACCAGCGCAGACACAGCAGCGCGACGCAAGAGTTCACCCCCGAAACAGCAGCCCCAAACACCACCCTATGTCCTATACGTGAATAAAAGGGCAATAACGCCTTCGTGGGTACCCGCCCGGCCGCCGCGCGATCCGTACCGGCAGATCGCGCATGTCGGGTGGTGTACAGCTGGGGATGATCTGTCGCCCTTGCGACTGTCACTCTCCGGATGCGGTGCGGTACTTAGACACCACACCCCGGGAGGGCACCATGCCGAACTGGCTCAAAGGCCTGCTGACGATCATCATCTGTACCGCCGTCCCCGCGGGGATCCTCGCGGTGATCCTCGCCGCCAACGGCCAGCTCGTCGCCCAGGACTGGGCGGTGATCACGGCAGCCCTGGTCGGCTTCGCCTACGGGCTGGAGGCCGGGATCCTCACCATTTACGACCTGTCCAGCCCGGTCGGCTGGTTCGCCATCCTCATCGACCTGACCTGGAGCCTGCCGAACACGGTCTGGGGCTTCGTCGTCGGCAACATTCTCTTCTCGTTCTTCGGCAGCCCGTCGAAGGCCGACTCCACCGGCGCGCACTGGATCGTCTACCAGCCGCGCTCCAGCGGCGGCTTCGGTACCAGCCTGCTGCAGACGCACGGCACCATCAACCTGGGCGGCGCCGGCCAGCACGAGAAGATGCACCTGCTGCAGGCGCGGCTGTTCGGCCCGCTGTACCTGCCGATCTTCGGAATCAGCTACATCGTGACCTCGCTGCTCCAGCTGCTCTGGTCGGCCACGCTCGGCTGGATCCTGGTGGTGGCCAAGGTACGCCAGCACGTCGCCCTGCACCCGCCGGCCCGCTCCGCGGTCCAGGGGCTGTTCGGCTGGATCTACTACGCCACCCCGCTGGAGCTGTGGGCCTACGCCGCCGGCAACCCGTGAGGGCTAGTCCTCCCAGACCCGCTAGTCCTCCCAGACCGACTCGAGTGGCAGGCCCCGGTCGGTACGGACGCGGTCGACCAGCTCCTGGATCAGCTCCGTCTTCGCCCGCGTGTACGCGTCCGCGTCGTACCCCGCCGCCTGCAGCTCACGCTTGAGCGCGGCGTACCGGGCGGCGTCCCGCGGGTGCGCACGCAGGTGGTCGCGGAGCAGCCGCTCGTTGCGGGTCGGCCAGCTGTCCTCGGTCACCACATGCAGGTGCCGACCGGCCAGCTGCCGGCCGGCTGTTTCCGGCCGGCCAGAACGATCCCCACCGGCCGGGAACTGGTAGAAGAGGCGGTTGCGCATGCCGGTCTCGTGCCGCTCGTAGCCCAGTCCGCGCAGCGTCGCCTCGGCGGCCAGTACCTCCGCCAACTCGGGCGTCGCGGCCATCAGGTCGATGACCGGCTTGGCGGCGAGGCCCGCGACGGAGGTACTCCCGATGTGCTCCACCACGGAGAACAGTCCCGTCGCCGCCAGCTCCGCGCCGGCCGCCGCGGCCTGCGCCGGCCACGCCGGATCGTGGTCGTAGATCAAGACAGTCACGGCGATCAAGGTACCGCCACGCATGGTACGGCGCGGTACCCCGGCGGGTTGTCGCATCGACCGGTGTCCGTGCCGATGGGGTACCGTGCGGGGCCTATGCGAATGCTCCGTGCCGTCTCCGTCGGTATCGTCGCCGTCCTGCTCGGCGGCTGCTCGGCCGCGGCGGCCAACCACCCGACCGCCGACCGGACGCCCGGCGGTAGCGCGAGTGTGGCCGCCCCGACCGGCGCCACTCCGTCAGCCACGCCCTCGGCCACCCCGTCCCGGAGCACCGCCCCGTCGATCCGGCCGGCGCAGCCCTCCACCGGCGCCGCGGCCACCCACTTCGGGACGTTGGCACCGGGTACCGCGCTGCCGACCGGCGCGCAGTGCGCGGCGTGGGTACGCGCCCGGCCGGCCGCCGAGAACAAGGGCAGCAACAAGAAGGCCAACGCCAGCACCGGACAGCACGTCGACGCATCGCTGTTCGCCGGCGACTCAGCGGCCGCGGCGAGCGCCGTCGCCGCCCGCATCGACGGCAACTTCACCGGCTCGACGCAGGACATCCTGCGCTGGACCGCGTGCAAGTGGGGCATCGACGAGGACATCGTGTACGCGCAGACCGCCGTCGAGAGCTGGTGGCGCCAGGACGCGCTCGGCGACTGGGGTACCGACGCCGGCGCCTGCCCGCCCGAGCACGCCCCGGGCGTCGACGGGAAAGCCGGCCAGTGCCCGCAGAGCTACGGGGTACTGCAGGACCGGTGGCCGTACATGAAGCAGGGCTGGCCCGGTTTCGGCCGGTCGACGGCGATGGACGCCGACCTCGCGTACGGCATCTGGCGGGCGTGCTTCGACGGGTACGAGACGTGGCTCAACACCGTCGACCACGGTGCGACCTACCAGAAGGGCGACGCGTGGGGCTGTGTCGGCCGGTGGTTCGCCGGGCGCTGGCACACCGCCGCCGCCGACGGGTACGTCACGAAGGTCAAGCAGTACCAGGCGCAGAAGATCTGGCAGACGCCGGACTTCCAGCAGCCGTAGCTGCCGCCGCCGCTGACCCGTTCTGAGACCGCGTTGAGAATCCGGCGACGATACTCGGTGCCATGAGCGAGGTCCTGACCGGTGAGGCGCCTCGGATCCTGGTGGTCGAGGACGATCCGGAGCTGTCCGAACTACTCGAGCGGCTGCTCGGTGACGCCGGGTACCGGGTGCGGTTGGCCCGCGACGGCCAGGCCGGGCTGCACGCCGCCCTGACCGCCGAGTTCGATGTGCTGATCGTCGATCGCGGGCTACCCGGGATCGACGGCCTGGATCTGATCCGCCGGCTGCGCGGTCGTGGCTTCGGTACCCCCGTGCTGGTGGTCACCGCGTACGGCTCGCTGGCTGACCGGGTCGGCGGACTCGACGCGGGGGCCGAGGACTACCTGGTCAAGCCGTTCGAAGTGGAGGAGTTGCTGGCCCGGCTCCGGGCACTGCGCCGCCGCCACCGCAGCGACGCGGAGATCCTCCGGCTCGGTACCGGGGAGCTGGACCTGTCCGCCCGGGTGGTACGTCGGGGCGACGGTACCGAGATCGAGCTCTCCGGTCGGGAGGCCGCCCTGCTGCGTACCCTGGCGGTCCGGCCCACCCGGGTGTTCAGCCGCGACGAGCTGCGGGAGAACGTGTTCGACGCCGCCGAGTCCGCCTCGATCGTCGACACCTACGTTCACTACCTGCGCCGCAAGCTCGGCTCCGGGACGGTGCTGACCGTACGCGGGCTGGGGTACCGGGCGGGCACGCTGTGATCCGGCCGACCGTCCGCAGCGGGACGATCGGCCGGGAAGAGGAGTGGATCAGTAGGGCTTCGCGGCGGGCCACCGTACAGATCGCGCTGCTGTTCGCCGGGGCGCTGCTGGTACTGGTTGGTCTGGCGGCGGTACTGGTGCAGCAGACCGGCCACTCCGGCGCGCGCCGGCAGGTTGCCCAGGCAGCTGACGATCGGGACGCGCTGACCAGTCCGCCGCACGGCATCTGGATCTACCAGCAGGACGCCCACGGACTGCGTACCAGTCCGGATGCGCCCAGCCAGCCGACCGACCCGCGGGCGTTGGCGGCGACGGTACGCGACGGCCGGTCCCGGGACACCGTGGTGCACCGGGATGGCCGCGAGTACCAGGTGCGTACCGAGCGCACGACCGCCGGCACGCTGCAGGCGGTACTGGACGTCACCGACGCCGAGCGGGAGCGGCACCGCCTGTACGGGGGGCTCGCCGCGGCGGGAGCGGTGGGGCTGGTGGTGGCGGTGTTCGTCGGCGCGCTGATCGCCCGGCGGGCCACGGTACCGCTGGGACAGGCCATCGCCCGGCAGCAACGGTTCATCGCGGATGCGAGCCACGAGCTGCGTACCCCGCTGACCCAGCTGCACACCCGGGCCCAGTTGCTGGAGCGTGGACTGCGCGGGACGACCGACCGGGAGCTGCTGCTGGTCGACGCGGAGCGGCTGGTGCGGGGTACCCGGCAGCTCGGCGAGATCGTGCAGGAGCTGCTGCTGGCGGCGCAGTTGCGTACCGAGCCGGCCGACTCGGGCCCGGTTGACCTGACCGGGCTGGCCCGCGAGGTCGCCGAGGCCGACTCCGCCCGGGCGGATGCGCAGCGGGTACGGGTCGAGGTGTCCACCGACGGGGCCTCCGAGCATCTGGTCCGGGGCGTCTCGACATCGCTGCGTCGGGTACTGGTCGCGTTGCTGGACAACGCTTTGGCGCACACCCCACCCGGCGGGCAGGTACGCATAGCGCTGTCCCGGGCCGCCGACGGGGCCACGGTCAGCTGCGTGGTCGAGGACGACGGCAGCGGCTTCCCGGTCGCCGACCAGGAGCTGATCTTCGAACGCTTCGCGCGCGGCGGCCATGGTGACCGGCGGCGCTTCGGCATCGGACTGGCGCTGGTCCGCGAGGTGGTACAGGCGCACGGCGGTACCGTGCGCGCCACCGGCCGCCCCGGTGCGGGTGCGACGTTCACCCTGGTACTCCCGGCCTGGGTGGGTGATCGGCCGCTGGAACCGGGCCGCCCCAACAACAACAACAGCGGTTGAGACTGCTCTGAGATGCGCCGGGGAAGGTTGGCCGCGTCAGGGGCGAAACCGTAGGTGCTGCCGGGTTGCGGGCTGCCTTGACGGCTGCCGAGCGGCGAGGAGTACCTGTGGGAGCGCAAGCCGCGCCGAGCGCCGGGTGGCGGGTACGTGCGCGGGACCGGGGCTGGCTGGCGGTGGAGACCATCCGGGTACTCGGGCCGCTCGCCGGTGTGACGGCCGACGGACTGCGGGCCGCCCTGGTCGGACTGCACTCGGTACAGCCCGACACCCTGCCGAGCGGAGCGGTCGCCGACGGGAACCTCTCCTGGGGGCTGTACCTACGACCGGCCCGGTTGACCGATCCGGTCGCCGTGCACACCGCGCTCGCCCGGCAACTCGCCACCGGATCGGCGCTGGCCATGCTCGCGCTGCGCGCCGGCCACCTGCTGGTACCGGGTGCGCACCGGGCCGGGCCGGTACCCCGCAGCATGCCGGCCAACCCGCGCCCGGAGCTGACCCTCACCCACCTCGGCCGGCTGGACGGCTTCCTCGATCTGCCATGGGACGGTGAGGTCGCGTGGGCACGCCACGTCAGCCTGCCGACCACCAGCGGCCCCGAGTCGATGACCGTCTCCTTCTCGGAACTGGCCGGCGTACTCCAGGTCAGCGCGAGTCTGCACCGCTCCGCCTTCGACCGCGGGCTGGTCCGCCGGGCACTTGAGCTGGTCTGCCGCGATCCGGTACAGCTGCTGGCCCGCGCCCCGGTCGGCGGCGCCCGAGTCACCGCAGGTAGCGATTGTGGTCGATCTGGACGATGAGGTCCGCCGCGTGCTGGACCTCCGGAGAAGCCAAGGCGGTCAACTGCTCCAGGGCGAGCGCCGCGTGCCCGGCCGCCTCTTCCAGCCGCCGGCCGGCGAACTCGGCCCGGGCCAGCCCCAGCATGCAGTGGGCAGCCGCCGGCCGATCGCCGGCTGCAACAGCGATCTGGTACCCCTGCGTGAAGACCTCGATCGCGGCCGGCGACTCGCGACTGGCGAGCAGCTGCCGACCCCGACTGATCAGCGCCGCCAGCTCCGCCGCCATCCCCGTGCGCTTCGCGTGCGGTCGGCTAGTAGACGCCGGTGGGGGTCACCAGGCGCAGCATCGGTGCGATCTCGGCGCGCAGCCCGATTCCGGCGGTCACCGCCGGGTCGCCGGCGCGCAGCGCCTCGACTCCGGCGATGTCCTCGGCGAGCACGATGCCGAGGCCGTACCCCTCGACCGGATCGGCGACCGGCCCGAAGGCCAGTACCCGGCCGGCCCGCATGTGCTCGTTCCAGTAGCCGGCGTGCGCTGTCATGACGTCGCGCTCCGGCTCGGACATGGTGGACATGAAGTCCGCCCGGGGCGGGAGCAGGCGGTAGACGAATGCCTTCATACCGGCCACGGTACCGGTCGGCCCACGCGCGGGGCAGTACGGCGGTCCCGCGCGGTGGGATGATCGTCGGGTACCGGAGGTGGAGCATGGGGGAAGTCGCGTGGCTGGGTCGCTACCCGGTCAAGTCGATGCTCGGGGAAGAGCTGGCCGACGCCGTACTGGACGAATCCGGAGTCGCCGGCGACCGCCGGTACGCCCTCATCGACGAGGCGAGCGGGCTGGTCGCCAGCGCGAAGAACCCCGCCAAGTGGCGGCAACTGCTGGGTATGACGGCGCGGTACCGGGCCGATGGGCGGGTGACCGTGACGCTGCCCGATGGTGCGCTCGTGGAGGCCGACGATCCGCTGGTGGACGCGCTGCTGTCGCGGCATCTGGGTCGGCCGGTCCGGCTGGCCGCCAGCCGTCCGGAGGGTGCCTCGATCGAGCGGTTGACGCCGCCGACCGAACCCTCGCCGGGCGTACTGACCCGGGGCGGCCTGGCTGGTGCGGCCCCGGGCCACTCGTTTGTGGACTTCGCTCCGGTACATGTGGTGACGACCGCGACGCTCGAAGCGCTTGCCAGCGCCCATCCGCGTGGCGCGCTGGACGCCCGCAGGTTCCGGCCCAACATCGTGCTGCGGATGTTCGACCCGGTCCCGTTCGCGGAGAACGGCTGGGTCGGGCGGACCCTGTCGATCGGTGCGGACACCCGGATGCGGGTGCTGGCCCCGACGCCCAGGTGCGTGGTTCCCACCCTGGCCCAGGGCCGGGAGCTGGCCGAGGACCGGGAGGCGCTGCGTACCGCCGCCCGCGCCAACCGGGTGCAGGTGTTGGACCTGGGGGTACTCACCTGCGTCGGCGCGTACGCCACCGTGCGCGGTACCGGGCAGCTACGGGTCGGCGACCGGGTACTCGTGGGTGCCTGACCTGTTCGGTTTGGCTCAGTTGTTGTGCGGGGCGCTGTAGTCGTAGGCGGTGCTGGTGTGCGGCAGCGCACTGCCCTGCAGGTAGGCGCTCCAGTCGCGGTCCCAGTCGGTCCAGCCGTCGCCCCAGTCCAGGCCGCGCTTGGTGTGCTCGACCGTGACCGGGTCGCCGACGTGGGTGTTGTTGTAGATCCACTCGGCGTTGTCCATCGACACGTTGGTGCAGCCGTGCGAGACGTCGTCCTGGCCCTGCGCGCCGACCGACCACGGGGCCGCGTGGATGAACTGGCCGCCCCAGGTGAGCCGCATCGCGAAGTAGACCGTCTCCTTGTACCCGCCCGGCGAGTTGACCGGGATTCCGTTGGTGGACGAGTCGAACACCGTCTGCGGGTCGCGGCTCATGATCACCATGTGACCGCTCGACGACGGGGTGGAGTCCTTGCCGAGGCTGGCCGGCATGGTCTTGACCACGGTGCCGTTCTGCGTCACGGTCAGCTTCTTGGTGGTGTCGTCCACGGTGATGGCCAGCGGGGTGTCCACCACGCTCAGATCCAGCGTCAGGTCCGACTTGCCGTAGCTGCCGCCGCCCATGGGTACGCCACCGAGCGCGGCGCGCAGCTGGATCTTGGTACTCGGCTGCCACTGGGCCTGCGGCCGGTAGTGCACCTCGGTACCGGAGAACCAGTACCAGCTGCCCGGCTGGGCCGGCGTCGCGTTGACGAAGAGCCGCTTCTCCACCCCTGCCCGCTGGTCCTGGGCGATCGCGTGGTCGAACTGCAGCACGATCGGCGCCGCCACCCCGACCACCTGGTTGTCACCGAGGAACGAGTGCGCGCTGATCACCGCGGCCGGCTTGGCCATCGTGCTGAACGTCGACTTGCCGCTGACCTTCTTGCCGCCGACGGTCGCGGTGACCGTGGCGGTGTACTTCACGCCGTAGGCGAGCTGGCTGGCGGGTACCCACGCCGAGCCGTCGACCCGGGGCGCCGCGGCCAGCTGCTTGCCGGTCGGATCGGTCAGGTACACGGCTGTCCCGGTGGCACCGTCGGCGCGCACGGTCAGCTCCGCTGCGGTCGGTACCCCCGTGGCTCCGTCCTTCGGCGCCGTCACCGAGACGGCGCCGGACTGGGCGGCCGGTCCGCCACTCCCCCCGTTCCAGCTGGCGGCGCCGGACGACGGGTGCGTACAGCCGGCGAGCAGGGCAAGCCCGGCAACCAGGCCGGCCAACAACCATCGGCGGGATTCGCGTCGACCGACAACCATGATCACCTCCGTGGCGGCGTACGCCATCTCCAGTCTGCCCAGCCTGCGGGCCGGCAAAACCAACGTACTCACCAATCGGGATGACCGCAGTACCGCCGAATCGGGCAAGGCCATTGTCGCGGCATAAGCCGGGCATGTCGGGCGGTCATGCGTCACCGGATCCGGCGTGCCAAGATCCCGGCATGACTGCCGACGAGTACGACGTCATCCACCGTGGCGCCGCTCGCAGTCCGCTGCTGTGGCGGCTGTGGTCACAGGCGCTGGGCGACGAGTACCCGGCCGAAGTCGAGGCGTACAGCTCGTGCTCGTGGTGGCTGCTGGGCCAGCTCGTCGCGGCGCTGCGGATGCGCCCGGACGGCCTGCTGCTCGACCTCGGCTGCGGGCGCGGCGGACCCGGGCTGTGGCTGGCGCGCGCGCTCAACGTAAGGCTGCTGGGCATCGACCGCAGCCCGGTGGCGGCACGGCTGGCCGGCGAGCGGGCCGATCGGTTCGTGGCCGCCGGCAGGGCACGGTTCCAGGCCGGATCGTTCGAGCGGATCGACCTGCCCGACCGCTCGGCCGACGGCGTGGTCAGCGTCGATGCGTTGCCGCTGGCCGCGGACCGGCCGGCCGCGCTGCGCGAGGTACGCCGGGTACTGATCCCGGGTGGCCGGCTGGTCTTCACCGCCCGGGAACCAGCCGCTGGGCAGCCCGGCTGGTCGGAGCTGGCAGCCGCTGCCGGACTGCTCGTCGAGCAGCAGCAGCCGATCCCGGAGCTGGACGAGCGCTGGCAACGCCTGTACGCGTTGTGGCTGGCCCACGCCGCGGAACTGCGCGGCGAACTCGGCGACGCCGCTGCCGACAATCTCCTCAGTGAAGCGGCCACCGGCATCGGACCACGAGCCCACCGGCAGCCGGTGCTGCTCGTCCTACGCTCACCGGCCGCGCGCGCCGACAGATAGACCGAGATTCGCCACCGCCGGTGGATGTGTGCATATAGGGCATAGACAGCTGTCTGTCGGTACTTCCGGTATCCGCAAGATAACACTGCGTGGCGCGCGGTACCCGGCCGTCTTCGACCACCCTCGAGCTTTGATCGTCGATCGGGGCCCGATCGCCGCGTATCGATGCCAACGCATGTCCTGGGGGGTGCCGCGGTGGCGGACCGCAGCGCTGCTCTGGTGGAGTGCCGCACGTTCCGGCTCGGTGCCGGCGGGCTCGGCGTCGCCGGGCGCCGGCTCCGGTGGCTACCTGACGGGCTCGTCCGGATGCTGCTCTGCGTGGACGGCGGGCTGGCTCTGGTCTCGGCCGGCCGGCGCTTCACCGCACCGCTGTACGGGCTGCACACCCGGCCGCTCGTCGCCGACCTGCACGGTACCGGCTTCGGCGTACTGGTGAGCATGGAACCGTTGCTGGCCTTCAGTCTCGGGCTCGCGATGCGCGAACTGGTCGACGCGGTAATCGAGGTGGGGTGCTCGCCGCTGGCGGGGCTGCTGACCGCGGCGACCACCAGTCCACGCCGGACTGTGGCGGCGGCGGTACGCGGCTGGCTGGAGGAGCGGGCGGCGACCGGTCGCCCGTACTCCCCCGATGTCTCCCGGGCCTGGCACGAACTCGCGCGTACCCGCGGCCGGATCGCCGTCACCGCCCTCGCCGCGCACGTCAATCTCGGCCAGCGCCAACTGGAGCAGCGTTTCCGGCAACAGATCGGGCTGAGCCCCAAGGTCGCCGCGCGGGTCTTCCGGTTCGGCAATGCCCGGCGGCTGCTGGCATCGGGGCTACCCACCGCGAAGGTGGTGAGCGAGTGCGGCTACTACGACCATGCCCACCTGTGCCACGAGTTCCAGGCGTTGGCGGGGCTCACGCCGACCGCGTACTGCGACCCGCAGCCGGCTTCGTGAACGACCCATAGCCCGCTTCGTGATCGAAGATGCTCGATTTTTTACAAGACAGGAATGTTACGGGAAGGAAAAGATTGGGTCTTGGTTCAAGGTCAGAAGGGAGGGATCAAGATGACCGAACTCTTCGCGTTCGACGTCGCCGTGCTGGAGCCGGAGACCGACGCAATCGGCTGGTACGACGAGGACCAGCAGCAGTTCGTATGGGCCGGCGACGGCGAAGTGAGCCTGGGCGACGCGCTGTGCACACGCGGCAGGTCGCCGTACGCCACCTGCCACGGGACGGGTACCGCCTGCGTCATGGGTGGCCACTGCACCTCCACGGCGAACAACTGCTTCAGCAAGTGCGACTACGGGTGAGCCGACCCACCTCCCTCCGCACGCGGGTACCCAGTCTGAGGTGACGCCACCCGCGTTCTCCCGCTGCGGCCACCGCTGAGCTGACCCGCCGGGCGCAGCGGCCCGGTTGACCGGCCAGTCGCCAAACGAGTGGAGCAGTCATGGAACCGAGCCGGATCCTGATCGTCACCGACGCCTTCGACGCGCACGCGGATCGCCTGATCGCGCTGCTGCGCGAACGGGGCGAGGAGCCCGTCCGGCTCAACTCCAGCGATGTGTCGGCCCGGTCCACCCTCTCGTGGTCGCTGCGCCGCGACGGTGACTGGGCCGGCACCATCGTCTTGCACGGCAACGGTCGTACCGTCGACCTCACCGGACTCACCTCGGTGTGGTGGCGCAAGCCCAACGCCTTCGGCCTCTCCCCCGACCTGCACGACCAGCAGCGCGAGTTCGCCATCGAGGAGACCGAGCACGCGGTGCGCGGCCTGATCGGCGGGCTGGACTGCTACTGGGTCAGCCATCCCGAGCACATCCGCCGCGCCGGCTTCAAGGCCGAGCAGCTGCGCCGGGCGGTCGCGCTGGGCTTCGAGGTACCCCGGACGCTGGTGACCACCGATCCCGAGGCGGTACGCGCGTTCTACGACGAGTGCGCCGGGCAGATCGTCTACAAGGTGCTCAGCGACCCGTACCTGGCTGCCCGCCGCTACGTGGAGCAGGAGTGGGAGCAGCGGCCGCCGTCCCGGTTCGTGGAGACCACCCGGGTCACCGCCGCCTACCTCGACCGGCTGGAGTCGGTACGCGCGGTGCCCTGCCAGTTCCAGGAGTACGTGCCGAAGCGCAGCGAACTGCGGGTCACCGTCATCGGCGACGAGCTGTTCCCGGTCGAGATCCTCTCCCAGGAGCACGCGGAGACCGTGGTCGACTGGCGGCGCTTCGACGTACCCGTCGAGTACCGCCGCGCCGAGCTGCCCGATTCTGTTGCGGCCCAGTGCATCGCGCTCACCCGGGGGTACGGGCTCAACTTCAGCGCCGTCGACCTGGTACTCACGCCCGACGGCCGGTACGTGTTCCTGGAGATCAATCCCAACGGACAGTTCCTCTTCGTCGAGGAGCGGGTACCCGAGCTGCGGATGGGCGCGGCGATGGCCGACTGCCTGATCCGGGGCGGGAACGGCTGATGGACAGCGCTCCGGTGAACCGGCTCCCCGAGCTGGAAGCGTTGCGTGGCAGCCACGCCGTCGTCTACCACGGGCTGATCGACCAGGACGCCCCGCGGGTGATGTACGAGCACCTGCGCCGGGTGGGGCACGTACCCCGGCTCGATCTGGTACTCGCCACCAACGGCGGGAACCCGGCCGCCGCACGGCGACTGGCACTGCTGCTGCACGGGTACACCGACCGGCTGACCGTACTCGTGGCGCATCGGGCGCGCTCGGCGGGGACGCTGCTGTGCCTGGGGGCGCACGAGATCGTACTCGGGCCGCTGGCCGAACTCGGGCCACTGGACCCGCAGATCGGCTCGGCCGCCGGCAGTGGCGGCCGACCCGGGGAGCCGGGAATCCTGTCCGGCGAGGACGTGCGCGCGTTCCGGGCGATGGCGCGCGACTGGTTCGGCGTCGAGCGCGACGAGGACCGGCTGCAGGTGTTGGCCCTGCTGGCACAGCGGGTCTTTCCCGGTACCCTCGGCGCCTTCTACCGCGCCGACCGGCTCATCCGGGACAGCGCCGCCGAGCTGCTGGCGCACCAGCTCCCGGAGGCTGACCAGGCGCACCGGGACGCGATCGTCGACCGGCTGGTCTCCGGCTTCCACGCGCACGACTACGCGATCACCCGCGACCAGGCCCGCGCGCTCGGCCTGCGGGTCAGTTTCCCGCCGCCGCACGAGGAGGCGCTGCTGTGGGGCGTGGTCCGCGACTGCCGCGACCAGCTCGCGGCGCAGAGCAACGGGCATCGCGTGGTGGCACTGCTGTCCGGCGGCGACTTCCACGCCCGCCGCGTCGAGTACCCGTCCGGATCCGAGGGTCCGGGCGTCCGCTGGGAGATGGGGTGACACACATGCAGAACTGGCACGCGGTCGCGCTGGTGTTCGGCCAGACCGTGGTCGCGGCAACGTTCCTGGCCTCGCTGGTCAGCAAGCTACGCGATCCGGAGGGCTTCGAGGCAGCCGTCCGCAGCTTCAAACTCGTTGCGCCACGCTGGATCCAGCCCGTGGCGCGAACGCTGACCGCCGTCGAGGTGGTGACCGTCGCACTGCTGCTGGCCGGCTACCTGCCCGCTGCCGGACTGGCCGGCCGGCTCGGCCTTGGCCTCGGTGGCCTGCTGCTGCTGGGATACACGGCGGCGCTCACCACGGTGCGGGTACGCGGCATGCGGGTGGCGTGCCACTGCTTCGGCGCCAGCCCGGCACACGTCTCGTGGTACGACGTGGCCCGCAACCTGCTCCTGTTGGCGTGCGCCGGAATCGGCCTGTCCGCCGGCATACCGGACGCGCGGCTGTCGGCGACCGACACGGTACTCGTCGCGCTCGTCGGCGTCTGCGCGGCGCTGCTCGTCACCAACCTCGCCAACGTCGTGCTGACCGCGGTGCAGGTACCCGGAACCGCTGAGTGAGGAGGCTGAGATGGACGTGCGTACCCTGATCCTGCTCGCGGTCAGCATCGTGTGCGTGGTCAACCTGGCGCTGCTGATGCGGGTACTGGCTCGGCTGCGGGCCACCGACCACCTACACGACGCGGACGCCCATGGTGGCGGAGTCCCGTTGGCACTGGGCGGTTTCGCGCCGGTGTTCAACGCACTCTCCCCCGCCGGCAAGAGCATCTCCAGCCAGCGGCTGTCCGGGCGCGCAGTCGGCTACCTGTTCGTCTCGCCCAACTGTGGCAGCTGCCACCGGGTCTTCGACCTGCTGCCCACGGTCGGCCCGGCCGCCCGGCGCGCGGGGGTGGAGCTGGTACTGGTCACGGATGTCGGGCCGGACCGGACGAAGAGCTTTCTGGCCGAGATCGAGAACGAGAACGGCCGCCGGGTCACCCATCCGGTACTCGCCGCGCCACCCACGCGGACCACGATGATCGCCGACTACAACCCGACCGGGGTGATCCCGTACTTCGTCCTGGTCGACCCGGACGGGCAGGTCGCCGCGCGCGGCCATGTGGGCGGCGCCGACTGGACCGAGGTGGCTGAAGGGTGGCTGGCCGGCTCCGAGGCGTCCCATGCCACTGCCGCCTGACCTGGCCACCACCTCACCTGGGTACCGGGTGGACATGGCGTTTGCTCACCAGACCGGGCACAGTGACTTCGTCCGGCTGGCCACCGTCACGGTGCTGGAACAGTTGCGGGAGCACGGAATCCGGGACGGACTGGTGGTGGACCTGGGGTGTGGTACCGGCATCCTGGCCCGCGCGCTCTGCGACGCCGGGTACCGGGTGCTCGGCGTGGACCTCTCCGCTGACATGATCGCGCTGGCCCGGCAGACGGCCCCGGCGGCACAGTTCGTCTGTGGTTCATTCCTCGATGTCGAGCTGCCCGCGTGCGTCGCCGTCACGTCCATCGGGCAGTCGCTCGGGTATGTGTTCGATCCGCGGGTCGACGAGTCGGCGCTGGCGCGAGTGGTGCGGCGGATCGGGCAGGCGCTGCGCCCGGGTGGGTTGCTGCTGTTCGACCTGAACGCCCCGGTCGCCACGGATGGCCCAGCACGGCAGCACTTCCGGCACACCGACGACTGGAGCCTCTGCGTCGAGACGGTCATCGGCGAGCGGCTGCTGACCCGGGACATCACCGTGTTCCGCCGGTACGGGGAGGGTTACCGGCGTAGCGACGAGCACCACTCGGTACTCCTGCTCGACCCGGCGTTCGTCCTGGAGCTGTTGTCACGAAACGGTTTCGAGGCCACGATGTTCCACGACTACGACGGCGCCGACTTCCCGCCGCTGCTGGTCGGATACCGGGCGGTGAAGCAGGCATGAGTGACGGCGGCTCCCGGGACCTGCTGCGCCGCATCCCGTCCGCCACAGCGTTGGTGGCCCGGGCGGCTCCCGGGGTGTTCGCCGCCTACGTTGTGCTGACCCTCTCGGCCGGTGTCGCCCCGGTGGTCATCGCGTGGCTCACCAAGCTCGTCATCGACCGGCTGGTGGCCGGCGCCGGCATCAGCGCGCTGCTCGGCCTCACCCTCGGGCTGGCGGCCACCGGCGCGCTGGTGGCGACGGTGCCGCAGATCCTGCAGTACCTGCGGGCACAGCTGGACCGGCGGGCCGGGATGCTGGCTCAGGACCGACTGTTCAGCTCCGTCGACGGGTTCGTCGGGCTGAGCCGCTTCGAGGATCCGCGCTTCCTCGACCGGCTGCGGATGGCCCAGCAGACCGTCGATGTCAGCCTCGGCGACGTGGTCGACGGCTGCCTCGGCGTCGGCCAGGCGGTACTGACCATCGGTGGCTTCGTCGGGGCGCTGCTGCTCCTGAGCCCGACGATGACCGGGCTGGTACTGGTCGCGGGTACCCCGACCGTGGTCGCCGAGCTGGTGCTGTCCCGCCGCCGGGCGACGATGTACTGGAGCATCGGGCCGGCACAGCGGCGCGAACTGTTCTACGGGCGGCTGCTGTCCACAGTGGACGCTGCCAAGGAGGTGCGACTGTTCGGTACCGGGCGGTACCTGCGGGAGCGGATGCTCGCCGACCGCCGCAGTGCCAACAGCGCCAAGCAGCAGCAGGACCGTACCCACGCGCTCGTGCAGACCGGCCTGGCGCTGCTCGCCGCGCTGGTCGCCGGAGCCGGACTGGTCTGGGCAGCCCAATCCGCCCGCCAGGGCAGACTCTCGGTCGGCGACATCGCCATCTTCGTCGCGGCCGTCGCCGGTACCCAGAACGCCCTCATGTCGCTCGCCAACGACCTGGCCCGGGCGCACTACGCGCTGCTGATGTACGGCCACTACTCAGCTGTCGTCAACGCCGGCTCGGACCTGCCGGTCGCGCCGTCGGCCCAGCCGGTGACCCCACTGCACCAGGGGATCGAGCTGCGTGACGTGTGGTTCCGGTACGCCGACGGGCATCCGTGGGTACTGCGCGGCGTCGACCTGACCATCCCACGCGATAGCGCGCTGGCCCTGGTGGGGCGCAACGGTTCTGGTAAGTCGACGCTGGTGAAGCTGCTCTGCCGGTTCTACGATCCCACTCGCGGCGCGATCCTGTGGGACGGCGTCGACCTGCGCGACCTCGACCCGCTGGCGCTGCGGGCTCGGATCGGGGCGGTGTTCCAGGACTACGTCGAGTACGACATGACGGCCGCCGAGAACGTCGCGCTGTCGGACATCGACGCACTCGCCGACCGGCCTCGGATCCGGGACGCGGCAACGCAAGCCGGCATCGACCCCACGCTGGACAGGCTGCCGAAGGGGTACGACACGCTGCTGTCGCGCAGTTTCCGGGATGCCAACGGTGACGACGACGAGGACGACGCGGGCGTGGTGCTCTCCGGCGGGCAGTGGCAGCGACTGGCGCTGGCCCGCGCGCTGTTTCGCCAGCAGCGCGACCTGATGATCCTGGACGAGCCCTCATCCGGGCTGGACGCCGAGGCCGAGGCGGAGGTACACCGCACCGTACGCGGGCAGACCGGGCGGGGCAGCTGCCTGCTGATCTCGCACCGGCTCAGCGCCGTCCGGCACGCCGACACGGTGGCGGTACTGTCCGGCGGGCGGATCAGCGAGTTGGGCGACCACGTGTCGCTGCTCGCCGCCGGTGGCGAGTACGCCCGCCTGTTCACCCTCCAGGCGGAGGGCTACCAGCCGGTACCGGAAGCCCGCTGACCGGGCGGCGGCCAGGGATCGCAGAGGGCATACTCGCGCGGTGACTCCCACTCCTCGTAACGTCGCCGAGTTGACCGACCTCGTCGCCACCGGCCGTCCGGTGAAGTACCTGCTGTTCTGGGGGCACCGTCCGCAGCCTGACGGAAGCGTCGGACCCGGGTGCCTCAGCCAGTGGTGGCCCGCCGCGTTCACTGTCGACGCGCGGACATACCCGACGGCGGAGCACTACATGATGTGGCGCAAGGCAATGCTCTTCGGCGACGCCGAGATCGCCGCAGAGGTACTCGCGGCCCCGCACCCGCACCGAGCGAAGGCGCTGGGCCGGCGTGTCCGCGACTTCGACCAGCACGCCTGGGAGCAGGCTCGCTTCGACATCGTGGTGACCGCCAGCGTCGCGAAGTTCAGCCAGCACCACGATCTACAGGCCTACCTGCTGGCGACGGCGGACCGGGTCCTGGTCGAGGCGAGCCCGACCGATCGGATCTGGGGCATCGGCCTGGCCGCGGCCGACGAGAACGCCCGTGAACCCGCGAACTGGCCCGGCCTGAACCTTCTCGGCTTCGCGCTGATGCGCGCACGCGCCATCCTGTCCGGCGCGGAAGTCTGACCCGCTACCGATCGCCGCGACCACAGATCCGTCAGGAACCGGCGGGATCCGGCCGCCTACGGGCCGGGCGCTGCCCTACTGAGCGCTGCCCGAACGTGCTGAGCCCGGTGTCGATGAGCCGGGCGGCACGGTGGACGTCGGCGCTGACCGCCCGGCGTAGCTGTGCGGGCGTACGGGTTGCGTCGAGGTACTTACCGAGAGCCTGGAACTGAACAGGCCACAGTCCGAGGAGCGCGGTCGCCGTGATCTGCGGCTCCGGATCGGCGGGGCGAAATCCGGCCCGCCGCGCCAGAATCTCGGCTGCCACCGCCACGAGTTGGTCGGCCATGTCCCGCTGGTACGCCCGCAGCGACGGCGTGGACCGGATCAGCGCGCCGAACCTCCGGAACTGGGTACCGGCGTGCACCGGGTCGTCCTGTGCGGCGAGCCAGGCGGTGACGGCGTGCAGCTCCTCGGCGAGGATTCGCAGTACCGCTTCGACCGGGGGGACCTCGGGCTCGGCCAGCCCGCTGCGCAGGGCGGACATGGTGGCCTCACCCAGGTCCAGGATGAGCGACTCCTTGGTGGGGAAGTAGTTGAAGACCGTCTTCTCCGAAACCCCGCATGCCTGGGCGATCTCAGCTACCCGGACGCCGTCGAAGCCCCGCTCCAGGAACATCTCGGTCGCCGTGTCGGAAAGCCGTTGGCGCATCTGTCGTTTCTTGCGCTCCCGTAGCCCTTCGGCGGTGGACTCGTCGGTCCGCGGGCGCAGCGCCGTCCAGTCCACCGTGCGCGTACTCATGCCGCCAGCATAGTCTGGTCACCAGATATTTTCTGCTACAGTAAGTTTCTAGTCACTGTAGAAATGATGGAGACAGCATGAGCGCCATCCGCATCGTCCGCGACTACCCGCAGCCCCCCGAAACGGTGTGGCGTGCGCTCACCGACCCGGCACTCATCCCGCGCTGGACCGCGACCGGCGCCGGTGGCCGGCCAGAGGGCTTCGCCACCACCGTCGGCACCAGGTTCCGGCTCGTCGCGAAGCCGAAGCCGGGCTGGAGCGGCATCGTCGACTGCGAGGTGTTGGAGGTGCTGGAGCCCACGCTGCTGCGCTACTCGTGGATCGGCGACGGCAGCACTGACGTGACCCAGGTCGTCTACCGCCTGGAGGCGCACAACGGGGGTACCCGCTTCACCTACGACCACACCGGCTTCACCGGCATCGGCGGATTCTTCATGGCCAAGCTGCTGGGCAACGTACGGCGCAAGATGCTCACCGTTGGCCTGCCCCCGGTACTGGACGGTCTCGGCGAACGCGGTAGTGGTACCGGCACAGCTCGGTGAAGCCGGCCCGCCGGTACAGCCGTTGCGCTGCAGTGTTTTCGCGCTCGACCTGGAGGTACATCCGGCTGGCACCGCGTGCGGCGGCCCACCGGGCGAGGGCGGCCAGTGCTTGGCTTGCGGCACCCCGTCCACGCGCCTCGGGCAGCGTGGCCATCCCGAACACGCCCACCCAGCCGGTGTCGGCAACCGCCCGGCCGGTGGCGATGACAGCGCCCGCGGACAGTACCGAGGCATAGCCGCTCGGCAGGCCTACCCGGCGGCGCAGCTCCCGCTCAGGGCCGGGATCGTCGCCGGCACCGTGCACCGAAAGCCAGGTGCCGAACCAGGCGTCCGTCGGCTGGTCATCCACCCGGACAACCGATCCCGTCACCGGCAGCCGAGCGACGACGTCCTCGGTCGACGCCACCTGAAGTGACATCGGCGACTCGACGTCGTACCCGCGCTCGGCCAGCGCTTCGTCGAGGCCGACCGGACAGGCGCCCGGACTGATCTGGTAGCGGGTCGGGATGCCGTGCCCCGCGTAGAACTCTTCGACGGTACGGAGCCTGCCGGCCAGGTCCGGCGGCAGCGTTTCACTGTGCGGTAGCACGGAACTGATCCACCAGGCCGAGATGTTCGCGTACCGCAGCCACCAACCGTCCAGGCGCTCCACCACGTTCGCGGGCAGCGCTCGCGCGGCACGCTCCTGCAACCGCCGCACAGCACTCGACGGGTTCGCACTCCGCACACTCACCGGAACACCCTAATTCCGCGACCGGACAGAGGGGTGCCCGGCCAGCGAACCGCCGGCCGGGCACATCGGTAGATCGAGCCTCAGTGGGTACCGACGAGCTCCCTCGGCTCTGCCTCCAGCTCCTCGGTGGTCAGTGCGCCACCGAGGTTCTCCCCTTCGATGTCCACCCGTGGCGTGATCCGGTCGAGCCAGCGCGGGAAGTACCACGCACGATCACCGAGCAGGCTGAGAACCGCTGGTACCAACGTCATCCGCACGACGAACGCGTCGATGAGCACGCCGACGGTCAGGCCGAAGCCGATCGTCTTGATGGTCGGGTCGGGGACCAGGATGAAGCCGGCGAAGACCGCGGACATGATGAGCGCGGCGGCCGTGACCACCCGGGCGCCGTGCCCGACACCGGCGACGGTAGCCGCCGTGGAGTGCTTGCCGTGCACGAACTCCTCCCGTACCCGGGAGACGATGAAGACCTCGTAGTCCATCGCGAGTCCGAAGAGCACGCCGAGGATGAGGATCGGCAGGAAGCTCACCATCGGGCCCGGAGTGTCGACGCCGAACAGCGACGCGGCCCAGCCCCACTGGAAGATCGCGGTGGTGATGCCGAACGTCGCGCCGACGGTCAGCAGGAAGCCGAGCGCGGCTTTCAGCGGTACCAGGATCGAGCGGAAAGCCAGCAGCAGCAACAGGAACGACAGCCCGATGACGACCGCGAGGTAACGCGGCAGGGCGGCGCTCAGCTTGGCCGACACGTCCACGCCGACCGCCGTGACCCCGGTGACCGCAACGGTGCCGCCGCCGCTCTCCAGCGGACGGGTGACGCCGCGGATGTCGCCGACGAGGTCCGCGGTGGCCTGGGTGGTCGGGCCGCTGGCCGGAATCACCGTGACCAGTTGCGTGGTACCGGCCTTGTTGGCGCCGCCCGGCGCGACGGCCACCACGTCCCTGAGGCCCTTGACCTGCGCGGTCGCCTGGTCGGCCAATGCCTTGGTACCAGCGGCATCCGGCCCGCTGACCACCATGATCAGCGGCCCGTTGAAGCCCTGGCCGAACGCCTCGGAGGTCAGGTCGTACGCGATGCGCTGGTTGGAGTCCTTCGGTGCGGTACCCCCGCCGGGTAGCGCGAGCCGCAGGCCGGCGGTGGGGATCGCCAGTACGGCCAGGCCGATGATGCCGACCGCGACGATCGGGATGCGGTACCGGGTGGCGAAGCGCCCCCAGCGGAACCCGAAGCCCGTCCGCTCGGCGTGCACCGGAGCGGGCCGGTGGTGTGGCTTCGCGGCACGCAGCTTGCGCGGCAGCACGCGCCGGCCGACAAAGCCGAGGATGGCCGGGAGCAGAGTGAGCGCGACGAGTACGGCGGTGAGTACGGTACCGGCGGCGGCGAAGCCCATGGCGGTAAGGAACGGCACGCCGACCAGACTCAGCCCGGCGAGCGCGATGACCACGGTGGCACCGGCGAACAGTACGGCCGAGCCGGCTGTCGCGGTGGCCCGGGCGACCGACTCCTGCGGATTCATGCCGTCGGCGAGCTGGGTACGGTGCCGGGAGCTGATGAACAGCGCGTAGTCGATACCGACGGCCAGACCCAGCATCAGCGCCAGGATCGGTGCGGTGGACGAGATGTCCATGACCGAGGTGAGCAGGAACAGGCCGCACATGCCGGCGATCACGCCGATCAGCGCGGTCAGCAGGGTCATCCCGGCGGCGATCAGCGAGCCGAAGGTGATGACCAGTACGACGGCGGCGACCGCGACCCCGATGACTTCGGTGGTACCGATCTCGGGCGGCGAGTTCGTCACCCCTGACCCGGGTACCACCCGCAGGTCGGCCGTGGTGTTCTGGGTACCGAACGCGTCGTACGCCGCCTTCTGCTCGGGCGAGAGTGCTTCGGCGGCCACGCTGTACTGCACGCTGAGCAGGCCGGTGGCGCCGTCCTTGCTGATCGCCTTGCTGGCGTACGGGTCGCCGACACCGATCACGCCCGGGAGCTTGGCCGCCTTCGCAGCGGTCGCCTCGACGGCCTGCTTCACGGCGGGAGTGCTCAGCGTCTCCCCGTTGCCGGCCTTCAGCACGATCGTCCCGGACGCGCCGGCAGCGCCGGGAAAGTTGGTGTGCAACGAATCCAGCGCGCGCTGCGACTCGGTACCCGGGATGGAGAACGAATCCACGGTCTTGCCGCTGAAGGCGAGCGCACCGATCGCGAGGAGTGCGAGCAGCAGCGCCCAGATACCGGTGACCAGTTTGCGCCGCCGGTAGGAGAACGAGCCGATGCGGTACAGGAGGTTGGCCATGAGCAGTTGTCGTCCAATCAGGCGATGCGAGCAGGTCGGGCGGCAGGCGTCAGCGTCGGGCTTCCCGGGCTGGCCGGTCGGGCTTCACGGGCGATCGGGGAGCAGCAGCCGGTGCAGCGCGACGGTGAGCAGCGCGCGCAGTTCGGCGTCGGTCTCGAGGGCGGCGGCGCGGCAGCCGGCGTTGAGCCCGTAGATGGCGAACAGCGCCAGGCTGTGATCGGCCGGCTCATCGCTGCCGGCGAGCAGCCGGGGCAGATCCCGACCGGCGCGCAGGAGTACCTCGAACTCGGGCGCGTCGCCGAAGGTCGGCAGTACCTCGTGCACCACCGCGATCAGTCCACGGAACCGGACGGCGAGGTCGATGAAGCCGTCGATCACGCGCTGCTGGGCGATCTTCGGGGGCAGGTCGCGGTTCGCGTCGACCAGTTCGGCCAGCGCGTGGGCGGCCGGTTCGATGACGTTGCCGAGGATCGCCGGCTTGCCGTCGAAGTGGTACAGCACGGTGGCCTTGGAGCAGCCGACCGCGGCGGCGATGTCGTGCAGCGAGGTCGCCTCGTACCCGTTCAGCGCGAACAGGCGGGTCGCGTGCTCCTGGATGTCCCGGCGGGTGCGCTCCCGTACCGGTGTGGGTGCCATCCCTCCACTCTCCTGACCGATCGGTCAGTCGTCCACCGATCGGTCAGTGACCTTTCCCTCAGTATCCGATCCCTTGGTTTCCGGCTCCGTCAGTGCGCGGCCCGCCCGTTACCTGGACGGCGGTAGGCGAGGATGGGGGAATGGCATCTTACGAAGGCGCGGCCCAGGTGAGGTTGGCCGGCTCGCCGGAGTTCCTGGCTGAGGTGAGCCTGCAGTCGATCGAGCCGGAGCACGACGACCCGGTCGGCACAGGCTGGGTCGGTACCCTGGTCGCCCACGCCCCGGACAGCCTGCTCGACCGGGTCGGCCAGTCGCTGGTCCTGGTGCTGGACTCGGGCGCAGCCGGGGAGGCGCTGGTGGTCGGGGTCACGCCGACGAAGGCCGGTCAGGCGGTCGAACTG
Organism: uncultured Actinomycetota bacterium; assembly: GCA_963850915.1. GTDB lineage: Bacteria > Actinomycetota > Actinomycetes > Mycobacteriales > Micromonosporaceae > CAVTWH01. The sequence continues at coordinate 613,094 of CAWKND010000005.1, read as the reverse complement.
CGCGGGGTCGGCCCGGAGCCGTTCTGAGCCGGCCGGCCGCACGGTCTCGAAGGCCAGCCGGCGGCGGGCAGAGAGGCGGGTGTCAGAGGTCACCGGCGCGCTGCTTGGAGATTTTCCGGTCATCGCGCAGCGCCATGTAGGGCTCGTCGGCCGGATCGTGGCCGGCGACAATGGCCCGGCCGCGCTGGAGTTCGGCATCGAATTCGGCGCCGAGCAGGATCGCCAGGTTGGAGATCCACATCCAGACCAGGAAGATGATCACCGCGGCCAGCGCGCCGTAGGTCTTGTCGTACGAGCCGAAGTTGGCCACGTACAGGGCGAAGCCGCCGGAGGCGATCAGCCACAGTACGACGGCGAGTACGCCGCCCGGGCTGACCCAGCGGAAGCCACCCTGCCGGGCATTGGGCGAGGCCCAGTAGAGGACCGCGAAGACGAAACTGATCAGTATCACCAGGACCGGCCACTTCACGATGTCCCACACCTGTACCGCCTGCGGGCCGAGCCCGACGAGGCGCCCCAACTGCTTGGCGAGGCCGCCGGTGAGGAGTACGGCGAGCGCGGCCACGGTGACGATGACGCCGGTGAGGACGGTGACGCCGAGCCGGACCGGGATGGTCTTCCAGATCGGCCGGCCCTCCGGCACGTCGTAGATCGAGTTGGCGGCGCGCATGAACGCGCCGACGTACCCCGACGACGACCACAGCGCGGCTACCACCCCGACGACGGCCAGGATGCCGGCCGTGGACTGCTGGCTCTCCTCCAGGTGGGCGACCGCGGTATGCAGCACGCTGCCGGTCTGCCCCGGTGCGATCGCGGTCAGGCTGGTCAGGATCTTGTCCATGGTGGACTTACCCGCCAGCCGGAGCACGGCGATGAGTACCAGCAGCCCGGGGAAGAGGGAGAGGACGCCGTAGTACGTCAGTACCGCGGCCCAGTCGGTTAGGTTGTCCTGGTTGAACTGTTTGACCGTGCGCTTCAACGCTGCCCACCACGCGCGCCGGCTCAGATCGGTGGGCTTGGCCGGGCCGTCCTGCGCCGTCGGCTTGGCCGGGCCGTCCTGCGCGGTGGGCTCGACCGGAGCGTCCTGCGCGGTAGCCCCGGCCGGGGCTTCCTGCGTGGTGGGCTTGGCCGGGCCGTCCTGCGCGGCGGGCTGGTCGGCTGTCGACTGGCTGGCCTCGTCCATGGGAATCCTTCCGTGACTGATGGGGCCGGAATGCGGTGATGCCCCGCCGTGTCACACCGACACCACGGGGCATCACCCGATGCGGTGCGGTGCTACAGGCCACTGCCATTGACGGAAGTACTTGCCGCAGAAGACTTCCGCGCCTTCGTACCACCGCTCTTGGCGGCCGTGTCGGCGATGGCTTCCTTCACGTCGGCCAGGGCGTCGGTCACCGCGGCCTGGGCCCGGACGACCGGCGGCTGGCCGGCCCATCGACGCGCGGTCTCCGCGATCTGGTTGTACTTCTCCCGGCCGGCACGGGCACCGAGCACGTACCCGACGGCCAGCCCGGCGGCCAGGGACACTGTCTTCACCACTGCGACTCCTCACATCTCGGCACACGTGTGCGCCTGAACTCCTGGTACGGCAAGCGTTCTGGAACTTCGGATCGACGGATCAGGATCGAACGGGTCAGGACCGACGGGTCAGGCCGGCCAGTGGCCGGTGACTTTCCGGACGCCGGTGGCGCCGGCCCGGTCGATAGCCGCCTTCACCAGCGCGAAGATCGCCCCCTGCAGGGCGGCGGCGACCAGGATCTCGGTCCAGCCGCGCTCCTCGTCAGTGGCGTTCGGCGCATCGTCCTCGTCCGCGACCCGCTTCCAGATCTGCTTGAAGATCAACCCCGACGCCGCGCCGGCGGCCGCCCCCAGCAACAGACCAACCGGCTTGTACGCCACCTTGCCCAACAGCCCACTCACGCCCACTACCCCATCCACCCGGCAAACTCCCCCGGTTCACGCTTGCCCGCAAATGCACGCGTTGAAACCCTCGCGGCGGGACTCGCCCACCGCGAGGGTCCGGGTTGGTGCCAGCTGCGGATCAGCAGCCGGAGGTGTCCGAGCCGACGTCACCGCGCCGCCCCGGGTCAGCCACTGCCGCCCCGGTAGACCATCGACATGGCGTCGATGTGGGCGAAGTTGAGCTTGTTCTCGCCGTCGGTACCGAACCAGGCGACGTAGGTTTCGCCGTTGATGGTGGCGACAGCCGGCGGCCACGGGCTCGTGTCGGCGAACTTCCACCGCTCGGTCTGGGCGGGGTCGAGGGCGTCGACGCCGAACAGCAGGTACAGGTGCTGGTTGTGGCCGACGTACGCGGCCGCGTACCGGCCACCGACGGTGACCAGGTTCGGTCCGCCCCGGCACTGGTCGGGGAAGGTACAGATCCGCGGCGGCCCGGTCGGCTCGTCGACCAGGTACGCGTTCAGGCTGTACCCGGGGCTGTCGGTACCGGCGTAGACGATCAGCGGGCCCTTGTCGGTGACGACCACTCCCGGGGTGTCGATGCTGTACGCGCCCGGGTAGGTACCCACCTCCTCGGTGTCCAACGGCGGGTTGCCGGAGTGTCCCGAGTGGACCTGTTGGGTGCTCTGGTCGGTGTAGGCGAAGTACAGCCGGGCCTTGGTCGAGTGGAGTGCCGGACCGCCGATGATCGGCTCCAGCCAGGGACCCCGGTCGTCGATGGTGCCGCCGTCCCGGGTCCGGGCCAGCCACGCCTGGTTGTCCTGACCGTTGTAGCCGATCAGCAACTCGTCGACCGCGTCGTAGTAGGCCAGTGACAGCCGTTCGGCGCTGCGATCGGCCGGCAGCCGCCAGGCGTTGATCACCCCGTCGTCCTGCATGTCCATGGCGCTGTACATGAATCCGTCAACCGCCGACCAGGCCAGAATCAGCGAGTTCCGGAAGGCCGTCATCGCCGGCCCGGCCGCGGGCCGGAACGACTCGTGCAGACTTCTACCGGTGAACATCACACGCTCCGATCATGCGCTGGCGTGCGGCAGCGCCCGCCGGGCCGCGACGAGGGCCACGCATCTTCGACGGTAGGTGTCCGGCCGGTGGCGGGTACCCGCAGAAGTACGCACCCGGTACCTGGAAAGCTCGCCGGTCAGGGCCGGCGCGGGTCAGGGCTGGCGCGGGTCAGGGCTGGTGCGGGTCAGGGCTGGGGCGGGTCAGGGCTGGCGCGGGATGCGGCCGCGACCGGGGATGTCGAGCTTGCGGTAGACCGAGGCGAGGTGACCCTCCACGGTACGGGCGCTGATGAACAGTTCCGCGGCGATCTCCCGGTTGTTGCGTCCCGCCGAGGCCAGCGCAGCAACCGACTGCTCCGCCGCGGTCAGCGCGGTGGCACTGCGGGCACCGCCGAGCCGCCGCAGCTCACTTGCGGCAAGTTCGGCCCAGGGCGCGGCACCGAGCCGGGTGAACTCGTCGACGGCCGCCTGCAGGTGCAGGCGGGCCGCCTGCTTGTCCCGCCTGCGGCGCTGGATCTGGCCCAGGGCAAGTTGGGTACGGGGCAGCTCCAACGCCAGCGGGGACAGCCGGTGCGCCCCGACCGCCGCCTCCAGGCTGACCACGGCGCCCGCCACGTCGCCACGCGCCGCCTGCACCATGCCGGCGATGCGCAGCCCGACCCCGATCAGGGTCGGTCGGCCGAGCCGCTCGCCGATCTCCCGCTGCTCCGCCGCGAGGGCCGCGGCCCGGTCGAGTTCGCCGATACCGATGAGCGCCTGACCGAGATCGCCTTCCAGCCGTTGCCGTCGCCCGGGTTCCCGGATGTCGAGCGCCTGCGCTGCCGCGTACGCCTGATCGAGGTGGTGCAGGGCCGCCCGGTTTTCGCCGGCGAGCAGCTCAGCCAGGCCGAGCACATGGTGGTACACCAACGTTTTCTTGGTGGGCGTGGCGCCGCTGTCGGTACCGAGCCGGTCGCCGATCAGCTTGCGGGCGTACCCCTGGTCACCGGTGAGTACGGCGAGCAGGCCACGGGCGGCGTACAGCGAAGCGGGGGCGACGCCGCCGGTCTCCTCGGCGCAGGTGAGGCCCTCCTGCGCGGCGGCGAGGCCGGTCGGATAGTTGCCCGCCCAGCACTCGGTCAAGGCGAGATGGCCGAGCAGGGCGGGGATGGACCCGTCGTCGCCCTCCCGCCGGGCCAACGTCAGCAGGTCCAGCAGCTCCGTCCGGGCACCGTCGAGATCGTCCACGAGTTTGAGTTGATAGGCGCGGACACTGCGGACCCGGTTGAGCAGCGGGATGAACTGGGGTCGCAGCTGCTGCTGCCGGTCTTCGGCCCGCTGGGCGCGGGCGAACAGATCCGCGGCGATCCCGGTACCCGAGTCGAGCCGGTCCTCAGCGAGGTAGACCAGCGCCATGGACAGCGATCCGGGGTCGGTGTCACCGAGCGAGTCGAAGAGGGCGATGGACTCGCCGGCCAACTCCGCCCGGCTGGTACCCGATCCGTCGCCGACATCTGCCGCGCAGGCCAGGGCGACAGCCCGCAGTCGTGGGTCACCGCCGGGGCGGTCCAGGGCGGTACGCACGATCGACTGCGCGGCGGCCTGACCACGGATCCAGTAGCTCGTCTCGACGAGTAGCGGAAGGATGGCCGGCAGCCGCTGTGCATCGGGATCGTCGCGGGCGAGCTCCTCGGCGAGTTCGCAGGCGCGCGCGAGGTCGCCGGCCGCGAACCACAGCTCGGCGGCGGCCAACCGCCGGTCGGCCAGCTCGGCGACCTCGCTGGCCGGGGTGAGCGCGATGGACAGGTCGACGAGTTCCGCGGCGGCATGGGTGGCACCCCGGGAGCGCGCGGACAGCGCGCCGGCCGAAAGCGAACGGGCCACCTCGGAGTCGGGCTCCCCGTTGTTGGCCAGCGCCAGGTGGCGTGCGCGCTGTTCCGGGTCGGCGGTGATCTCGGCGAGCCGGCGGTGCAGGCGGTACCGCTGTCCGGGGGCGAGCGAATCGATCGCGGCCAGGCCGAGCAGCGGGTGGGCCGGGCGTAGCCGGCCGGCGGTCTCGGTGACCACGCCGGCCGCCACGGCCGCGTCGATCGCGGCATCGGCGTCGGTGACCTGACCGGCGAGCGCCCGGCTGGTCGCCGCCCAGCTGGCCCGGGAGAGTGCGGCCACCACGACGAGTACCAGCCGTACCTGGTCGGGCTGGTCGACCAGGCGCCGGCGGAGCAGCCCGGACAGCGAGGCGGGGATGGGTACCTCGGCGGAGCCGGTCGGACCGGCGGCGGCGATCGCGGTGCCGAGTTCCAGGGCCCAGTAGGGGTTGCCGCCGGCGGCCGCGACCAGCCGGCGCTCGGCGGCCGGGGACAGGGCACCTACGCGGGTACGGATCAGCTCGGTCACGCCCTGGTCGGTGAGGGGTCCGAGGGTGATCCGGGTGGCCGCCAGTTCACCGATGGCATCCAGTACCCGCTGCCCCGCGCCCGGTGGCGGGGAGTGTTGCCGGTCGGCGAATTCACCGGTACGCGCCGAGATCAGCAGCCGCACGTTGTTGCCACGCAAGCGGCGCAGCGCGAAGGCCAGCACCTCGGCGCTCGCGTCGTCGAGCCACTGCACGTCGTCGATGGCGACCACAACAGTGCTCTGGTCGGCGAGTTGGCGCAGCGCGGCCAGTACCGCGGCACCGATCTCCCGTTCGTTGGGCGGTACCGGCGGTGGCAGCCGCCGCAGCAGCGCCACCTCCAGTACCGCGCGCTGCGGCGCCTCGAGCTTCGGCAGCAGCGTGTCGGCGACCGGTTCGAGCAGGTCGGCGAGGCTGGCGAAGGACATCCGCGCCTCCGACTCGGCCGGTCGTACGGCGAGCACCAACCGGCCGTCGGTCATCGCGGAGCTGACCGCCGCCCCCCACAGGGTCGACTTGCCGATGCCGGCCGCGCCCTCGATCAGCAACGCGGACGGGTGGTGGTCGCCGGTCACGAAGGCGTTGACCGTCGCGAACTCGGCCGGCCGGCAGTCGTACACCGCAGCGTCTGATTCGCTCATCGACCTACCGCCACCGCGCCCCGCGGGTGGTCACGTCGGAGCTGACGTGGCGTAGGTCGGGCGCGCTGTCAGTGTGCGGCACATCGGCGGCTATCCGGGTACCACACCCGTACTTTGACGGATACCCGCCTCTTCCCGGCTGCCTAGCGTCGACAGGCGTGGGCATCTATGTCATCGCACGCACGGTCGCCGTCGCCGACATCGCCGACCTCGGCGTCGAGGTCGCGGCGCTACGCCGGGTCGCGGTGACGATGACCGCGGCCGGCCAGCCGGTACGGATCCTGCACTGCACCTACGTTCCGGCCGATCAGCGCGCCCAGTACGCGGTGGCGGCCGAGGATCCGGCGACCGTCATCGAGGCCCTCCGGCGCACCGGTACCACCGTCGCCCGGGTACTGCCCGCCCTCGAACTCTGAACCCAACCAATCCATCAAGCCCATCAACCATCAAGGAGATCACCATGTTCACCACCCGCCGGCGCACCCTGGCACTGGCCACTCTCGCCGTGGCGGCCTGCCTGCTCGCCTCGGGCTGCGCCAAGTCCACCGGCAAGCCGGTCGCCGCGCACTCCACCGGCGGTCCGAGCGCGGCCGGCAAGCCGAGCGCGACGGCCGGCCAGTCGGTCAAGCCGGTGGCCGGCGGCACCATCGTGTCGATCACCGAAGCCGGCGGTACCGGCCGGTTGACCTTCAACGGTACGAAGGGGCAGGACGTCTTCGTGGACATACCCGCCACCAACCTGCCCGACGGGTGCGCGGTGCTGACCCTGCTCGACCCGACCGGCACCCCTGTCAGCAGTGGCTGCCTGGTCGGCGGTACCGGATTTATCGACGCGACGATCCTGCCGGCGACCGGCCAGTACACCCTGACGGTGACGCCGGGCCCGGGCGTGACCGGCCAGGCGAGCGTGCTGTTCGTGACCGCGGTTGACCAGGTCGGCGCGATCACCCTCGCCGGGCCGCCGGTCACCGCCACGGTCACCCAGCCCGGTGCGGTGAGTCGCCTGCACTTCACCGGGGCCGCCGGAGCACACGTGCGGGTGCAGGTGACCGCCTCGACCGTGCCGGACCAGTGCGCGGTGCTCTACCTGATCGACCCGGCCGGCAACAACATCGGCGGCGGCTGCATCGTGAACCACGTCGGGCAGATCGATGACACCGAACTGACCGTAGACGGCCAGTACACCATCGCTGTCGACCCGCAGGCCGATGGCATCGGGGCCGTACAGGTGACCGTCGCCACGGTCTGACCGCCGGGGCGGGCGTGGGCTGGAAATACGCGGATCAGGCGGAGCCGCGGATGACCAGTTCGGTGGGGACGATGACGGCGGCCGGGCTTTCGCCCTCGATCATGCTCAGCAGCAGCCGCACCATCTCGGTACTGATGCGCGGGTACGGCTGCCGGATGGTGGTCAGGTTGGGGTGCGTGGTGGTCGCGATGTGACTGTCGTCGAAGCCACCGATCGCGATGTCCTCGGGTACCCGCCGGCCGAGCCGCTGCAGCACGGTGAGCGCGCCGGCCGCCATCAGGTCGGAGGCGACGAACACCGCGTCGAGGTCGGGCGCCTGCTCCAGCAGCTGCTCCATGGCGGCTTCGCCGGCCGCCCGGGTGTAGTCGCCGTTGACGACCAGTACCGGGTCGACGTCGCCGACGGCGTCCCTGTAGCCGGCGAGCCGCTCGACACCACCGGGCGTGTCCAGCGGTCCGGTGATGGTGGCGATCCGGCGCCGGCCGGTGGAGCGCAGGTAGCTGACCATCTGGTGGGCGCCGTCCCGGTCGTCGGCGGCGACGTAGGCGACCGAGCGCTCGTACCCGAGCGGCTTGCCGCAGGCCACCACCGGCAGGCCACGCCCGAGCAGCTCGGCGATGAGCGGGTTGCCGGTGTGCGTGGAGACCAGCAGCGCACCGTCGACGTGACCGGCTGTGAGGTACCGGCCGAGGCGTTTGCGGTCCTCCTGGCTGCCGGCGAGGGTGAGCAGCAGGGTGATGTCGTGCCGGGCCAGCGCCTGGGTACAGCCGTGCAGCAGGACGTTGAAGTTCGGGTCCTCGAAGAGCCGGTCCTGCGGCTCGGAGAGGATGAACGCCACCGACTGGGAGCGCTGGGTGACCAGGCTGCGGGCGTGCTGGTTGACGATGTAGCCGGTCTTGCGCATGGCCCGCTCGACCGCGTCCTGGGCGGTGTCGCTGACGTCGCGACCGCCGTTCAGGACCCGGGACACGGTCCCCCGGGACACGCCGGCGGCGGCCGCGACGTCGTTGATGGTGGGTCGGCGGGGTGGGCGGCCCCGGGACGCGCGAGGTTCAGGCACGCCGACATTCTCCACCAGGTCAGCCCTTGACCGCGCCGGATAGAAGATCGATTCGCCAGTACCGCTGCAGAGTCAGGAACAGCGCGACCAGTGGCAGGATCGACAGCAGCGACCCGGTGATCACCAACGTGTACAGGGCCGGTGTGGTGTTGCCCTGCTTCAGCAGCGTGTAGAGGCCCACGGTGACCGGGAAGTGGTCGTCTGAGCTGAGCATGATGTACGGCAGCAGGAAGTTGTTCCAGATCGCCACGAACTGGAACAGGAACACGGTGACCAGCCCCGGCATCATCGACGGCACCGCGATGCTGCGGAAGATGCGCAGGTCCCCGGCGCCGTCGGTACGGGCCGCCTCGATCAGTGAGTCGGGGACGGCTGCCGCGGCGTAGATGCGCGCCAGGTAGATGCCGTACGGGCTGAGCACGCTGGGCAGCAGTACCGACAGGTAGGTGTCGGTGAGGTGGAACTTGGCCAGCAGCAGGTACTGCGGGATGGCCAGCACGATGGTCGGCACGAGTACCCCCGCGAGCAGCACGTTGAAGATCGTCGCCCGGCCCGGGAACCGGTACTTGGCCAGCGTGTAGCCGGTGACACCGGAGAGCGTGGCCGACAGCAGCGCGCCGACCCCGGCGTAGACGGCGGTGTTGAGGATCCACCGCCAGTACAGGCCGGAGTGGTAGTCCGACAGGTCCCGGACGTTGTCCAGCAGGGCGGTACCCGGCGCCAGGGTGAAGCTGTGGAACAGCTGCCCGTTGGTCTTGCTGGCGGCGGCGACCACCCAGACGATCGGCAGCAGGCAGTACAGCGCCCCGAGGAGCAGCACGGCGGTGGGTACCAGCGCCGGCCGGCGGCCGTCCTCCCGGCGGGAAGCGGTCACCGGGTCGGCGTGCACGGCCCGGCGTACCGCGGTGGTGGTCACCGCTCCTGCCCGAAGGCGCGCGACTGGACCAGCCGCAGGAAGCTGAAGGACAGCAGCAGGGTGGCCACCGCCACCACGACCGAGGCGGCCGCTGCCGAGTAGATGTCGTCGCGGACGAACGCGTCCTGGTAGATCTTCATCAGCGGGGTCCAGTTCGACGGGAGGGAGTTGGTCAACGGCCGCAGCGTGGTCGGCTCGCTGAACACCTGTAGCGTCGCGATGAGCGAGAAGACCGCCGTCATGATCAGCGCCGGGGTCAGCATCGGAATCTTGATCCGCCAGGCGATCTGTGACTCCGAGGCGCCGTCGATGCGGGCCGACTCGTACAGCTCGCTGGGGATCGCGCGCAGGGCCGTGTACAGCACGATCATGTTGAAGCCGGTACCGCCCCACAGTGCGATGTTGGCGACGGAGAAGTAGATGGTGGTGGTGCCGAGCAGGTTCACCGGCTGGGCCCCGAGGGCGGTCAGCAGGTACTGGCCGGGGCCGACCGAGGGCAGGTACATGAAGCCCCACATCAGGCTCGCGATCACCGCCGGTACGGCGTACGGCAGGAAGATCGCCACCCGGGAGAAGCGCCGCAGCCGGGCCCGGGGCAGGTCGAGCAGGAGCGCGAACAGCAGCGCCAGCCCGAGCATGGTGGGTACCAGCAGGCAGCCGTAGAGCAGCACGCGCACCGCGCTGTGCCAGAACTCCGAGTCGGCGAGTACCGCGCGGTAGTTGGCGAACCCGACGTAGATCTGGGTACGGGCGGCGCTGCCCAGGCCCAGCCCGTTCACCTTCACCCGGTGCAGGCTGAGGTAGATCGTGTACCCGATGGGTACCACCATGAAGATCACGAAGAAGGCGATGGCCGGGGCGAGGAAGGCGTACGGCACCCGGGCCCGGGCCGCGGTGGCGTGCCCCCCGGCCGGTCGGGCCGCGCTGGCGCGGCCCGACCGGTTCGGTAGTGCGGGGTGTGTCGACTCGGTGGCCATTAGCCGACCTTGAAGCCGTTCTTCTGCAGGTCGGAGACGGTCGCCTGCTGCATCTGGTCGACCGCCGCCGAGAACGGGCTCTTGGCGGTGATCGCCTTACCGAAGGCGTCCTTGTACGTGGCGTAGGTGACGTTCACGTTCGGCCCCCAGGTGACCCCCGCGGCGGTACCGGCGAACTGCTGGGCCAGCGTGTAGAACTCGGGCTGGTTGCTGAAGAACGCCGGCGGGCCGGCCAGCGCACCCCCGGTCTGCGCGGCGGTGGCGGCCGGGTAGATGCCGCCGTTGGTGATCAGTCCGCTGACCGCGGCGGAGTCCGTGTTGAGCCAGATGGCGAACTGCACGGCCTGCGCGATGTGCTTGGACTTGGCGGCCACCGCGGTGGACGAACCACCCCAGCTGCCGGTCTTGTGCTCACCGGCGGTCCACTGCGGCAGTTCGGCGATGGCCCACTTGCCCGCCGTGTCGGGAGCGTTGCCGGAGAGTACGCCGGGTCCCCAGACCGCGCTGGGCCAGGCGATCAGGGTGCCGTCGTTGAGCGCCTTGTTCCACTCGGGGGTGTACATCGGCTGGCTGTCGATGTCGCCGGCGGCGACCATGCCGCCCCAGAAGTCGGCGACCTTCTTGGTGGCCGCGTCGTTCACGTTGACCGACCAGGTGTCGCCCTTGACCCCGAACCACTGGGCACCGGCCTGCTGGGCGAGGCCGGCGAACCAGCCCGGGTCACCGGCCGAGAAGGTGGTCAGGTAGCGCTTCGGGTCCTTCTGCCGGACCTGCTTGGCGACCTGCGCGAACTCGTCCCAGGTGGTCGGTACCTTCAGGCCGAGAGCAGTGAAGATGTCGGCGCGGTAGTACAGCATCATCGGGCCGGAGTCCTGCGGGATGGCGTAGACCGCGTCGGTACCGAGCGTGACGGTGCTCCAGACGCCCGGCGCGAACGCCGACTGGGCACTGCCGGCGTACTTCTTGATGTCGGCCGCGGCGCCGTTGCTGACCAGGGTCGGCAGCGCCTGGTACTCGGCCTGGAAGAGGTCCGGGGCGTTGCCCGCCTTGTCAGCGGTGAGGACCTTGGTGACCTCCTCGTCGCCCTGTGCCTGCTTGCTCACCGTCACGTGGATGTTCGGGTGGCCGGCGTTCCAGACGTCCACGACCTTGTCGATGCCGGGGACCCAGGACCAGAAGGTGAGCTCCACTTTGGAGTCGGTAGGGGTGTTGGTTTTGCTGGAACTGCAGGCAGCCGTGGTCACCAGAAGCGTACCGACAGTAACTGCCACGAGTAGGGTGCGCGGGTTCAGCTTCATCTGCTCTCCAACCTCAATGACGCCCGTGCTATTACCGTTCAAGACCGTGAGCGTTCACAGTGTTGAGCCGAGTCTGGCCGGTGTCAATAGGTTACGAGGGCGTTAATCAGCCTCTGGGACACGTGCAATACTGCTCCGAGCAGACTGGGAGCGTTCACGGTCAGGGGTGCTAAATGGAGCAGGTTCAGCAGTCCGAAACGCCAGTCCAGCCGGGCTGGCCGTACCCCCGCGGACTGGCGAAGATCGCCTACGGCGGCGACTACGCACCGGAGCAGTGGCCCGAGGAGGTGTGGGCCGAAGACGTCGAGTTGATGCGCGCCGCCGGGGTCAACCTGGTCAGCCTCGGCATGTTCAGCTGGGTACTGCTCGAGCCGGCCGAGGGGCAGTACACCTTCGACTGGCTGGACCGGGTACTCGACCTGCTGCACAGCGCCGGGATCCGGGTCGACCTCGGTACCCCCACCGCCGCGCCGCCCGCGTGGTTTGCCCGCCGGTACCCCGCCGCACGCCTGGTCGACCACGCCGGGCACATCCTCGGCCAGGGCGGCCGGCAGAGCTTCTGCCCCAACTCACCCGAGTACGCGCGCGCCGCCGCGGCCATCGCCGACCAGCTCGGCCGGCGCTACGCCGACCACCCGGCACTCGCGCTCTGGCACGTGCACAACGAGTTCGCCGGGGTGAACGCGCACTGCTACTGCGACACCTGCGCCGCCCGGTTCCGCGACTGGCTGCGCACCCGCCACACCGACCTGGACACGCTCAACGCCGCCTGGGGTACCACCTTCTGGGGCCAGTGCTACGGCGACTGGTCGGAGATCGACCCGCCCCGGCTGGCGCCGACCGCGATCAACCCGGCCCAGCAACTGGATTACCTGCGCTTCTGCTCGGACACGCACCTGGCCAACTTCCGCCGCGAGCGGGACGCCCTGCGCGCCGTCTCCCCCGGCGTACCGATCACCACCAACTTCCAGATCGCCAACTGCAAGTGGCTGGATTACTGGAAGTGGGGCAGCGAGGTGGACATCGTCTCCAACGACCACTACCTCGAGCCCGAACGCACCGACAGCCACATCGAGCTGGCCATGTGCGCCGACCTGACCCGGTCGCTGGCCGGCGGCGCGCCGTGGCTGTTGATGGAGCACTCGACCAGCGCCGTCAACTGGCGCCCGCGCAACATCGCCAAGCGCCCCGGCGAGTTGGCGCGCAACAGCATGGCGCACGTCGCCCGGGGCGCCGACGGCGTGCTCTTCTTCCAGTGGCGCGCATCCCGGTTCGGGGCCGAGAAGTTCCACTCGGCGATGCTGCCGCAGGGCGGTACCGGTACCCGGGTCTGGCGTGAGGTCAGCGAACTCGGTGCCCGGCTGGGCCGGCTCGACGGGCTGCGCGGTACCCGGGTCGCCGCCGACGTGGCCGTTGTCTGGGACTGGGAGTCCTGGTGGGCGCTGGAGCTGGATTGGCGGCCCTCTGCCGATCTGGCGTTCCGGGAGCGTATCGAGGCCTACTACGAACGGCTGTGGCGGGCGCACCTCACCGTCGACTTCGTGCACCCCGAAGGGGATCTCGGCCGGTACCCGCTGGTGCTGGCGCCCAGCCTCTACGTCACCAGTGCGGCCGGGGCGAAGAACCTCAGCGGGTACGTGGAGAACGGCGGCACGCTGCTCGTCTCGTACTTCTCCGGCATCGTGGACGCCAACGACACGGTACCGGCCGGCCCGTACCCGGGGGCGCTGCGCGACGTACTCGGGGTGGCGGTTGAGGAGTTCCTGCCACTGCGCGCCGGCGAGCGGGTACGCCTCTCCGACGGTACCGCCGCCGACGTGTGGACCGAGGACGTCAAGCTGACCGGCGCGCAGACGGTGCTGACCTACGCGGACGGGCCGGCCGCCGGTGGACCCGCGGTCACCCGGCACGCCAGTGGCCGGGGCAGCGCCTGGTACGTCTCCACCCGACTCTCCACTGTGGACCTGGATTCGCTGCTGGGTCGGGTGTACGCGGACGCCGGCCTGCCGCCCCGCCCCGACCTGCCGGACAGCGTGGAGATCGTGCGCCGGCCGCCGTACCTGATCGCCGTCAACCACGGCGAGGACCCCGTCGAAGTCGAGGGCGTCACCGTCCCGGGCGGCGCGGTGACCGTTCTCGAAGGGCACTGACGTGCTGCCGGCGCTGCGCCGATCGCAGATCCTGGCCGACGCCCGGCAGTGCGGCGCGGTGCGGGTACGGGAGTTGAGCCGCCGGTTCGCCGTCTCCATCCCGACCATCCGGCGGGACCTGTCCGAGCTCACCGAGCGGGGCATGCTGGCCCGGGTACACGGTGGGGCACTGGCGATCCAGCCGCCCGCACCGGCGCTCGTCGAGCAGCCGGCAGTCAGTGCCGAACAGCTTCTGGTACCCCGGGCACACGGTCTGCCCGAGGCGGCCGCCGCGATGGTGGTACCCGGCATGGCGGTGGGCATCTCGGCCGGCCCGACCGCGGTGCGGCTGGCCAGCCTGCTGCGGCAGGTGGCCGGGCTGACTGTCGTGACACCCGCGCCAGCGGTCGCGGATGCCCTGCGCGGCAACGGAACCGTGGTCGTCGTGGTGGGCGGGGTACGCACCCCCGGCGGCAGCCACGCCGGCCCGGTCGCCATCGGTACGCTGCTGCGGCTCAACCTCGACATCGCCTTCGTGGAGGTACGCGGCTTCAGCACGGGCGCCGGGTACCTGACCGACGATCCGCTCGCCGCCGACACCAACCGGGTACTGCTCGGCCGGGCGCTGCGCCGGGTCATCCTCGCCGGTCCGGCCGCCGACCCGGGTACGCCGGTCGCCCCGCTGGCAGCGCCGGAGGCGGCGGATTTCCTTGTCCCGCAGCGCCGCCCGGGCGCCCCGCAGCGGAGCGGCCCGGGCGGTCGCAGTGTCGGCTAGGCCTTCCAGACCACGTTCGGGTTGACGTGGCCGGTCCAGTCGAAGACCGCCATGTTGTCCCACTGGTCGCCGGTACCGTTGATGTTCGCCGGGTCCCAGCCGTTGCCGCTGATCGCGTACCAGGTCGGCTCCCAGTAGAAGACGCCGAGCGCGCCGGCACTGCGCGCCGTGTTCTGTACCGCGGTGAACTCACTGGCCTGCCCGGTCCACGTCGCCGGGTACCCCGAGCAGGGCGCCGAGCCGCTCACCGAGTTGGCGGTGCTGTCGGCGTTGGCGGCGGTGAACGGGTACGCCGTCTCCGCGATCACCACCGGCTTGCCGTACCGGGACTTGGTGTCGGTGATGACGCTGGACAGGTTGGACAGCGAGCCGTGCCACATGCAGTAGTACGACAGGCCGGTGATGTCCCAGGTGACGCCCTTGGCGGTGATGCCGTCGTAGAACCAGCGGGCGTTGGCGTCGCTGTCCGCGTCGGCGGTGTGGATGATCACCTTGGTACCGCTGTTGCACGCCTTGGTCGCGTTGTAGCCGGACTTCAGCAGCAGGCTCAGGTTGGTGAAGTCGTTGTTGACCACCTTGCCGTCGTTCCACAGCATGCCGACGTTGATCTCGTTGCCGATCTGCACGCTGTCTGGCGTGGTTCCCTGTGCCTTCAACGCGTTGCAGACCGAGTAGGTGTAGTTGTAGACGTCGGTCTGCAGGGCCGCGATGCCGTGGCTGGCCCAGGCCGCCGGCTTGTACTGCTTGCCCGGGTCGGCCCAGGTGTCCGAGTAGTGGAAGTCGACCATCAGGCTCAAACCCTTGGCCTTCACCGTTTTCGCGTACGCCAGCACCTTGGTCATGTTGTTGTAGCCGCTGGCCGGGTTGTTCCACACGCGTAGGCGTACGTAGTTGACGCCCATGCCTTTCAGGATGTCCAGCGGGTCGGCCGCGACACCGGATGCGTTGTAGTACTTGGCGCCCAGGTCGAGGCTGCGCTGCAGGGACGAGATGTCGGCGCCGCGCATGGTGAGGGTGTTGGCGGCGGATGCCGGGGTGGCGGCGGTGACGACCGCCACGGTACCCAGCAGGACCGCGCTGGCGAGCACGGCGAGCCGGGGGCGGAACTTGGTTCGGAGCATGGGTACTCCTCGGGGTGTGGAGTTGCTCCCACATACAAGCGTCGATGCACCATAGCCCAGCCCCGGGCCGGCGGCGCGCGGGCAAATGGATGGGGAGCGATCTGGTGTGTGGGTTGCTGTGAGCGCTCCCAGTCTCGCGATCAGCCAAATACTCTGTCAAGGAACAGTATTCAACGGACCTCTGTCCGTAGTTGACGCGTAGACCGTGAACGCTCACAGCCACGGCCGGCTCCAGACACGACAACGCCCCGCAGCGCGGTACGGCGCTGCGGGGCGTGGTCGCGACTGTCCCCGTGGGTCAGTGAGCGGCGGCCGGATCCGGTACCCGGGACTCCTCGGTCGTCGCGTGGGTCGCGCCGTCAGCGCTGTCGCCGTGCCCTGGCCACCAGGCTGCGTGGCCGATCAGCGCGGTGAGCGCGGGGGTGAGGAACATGGCCATCACGAACGCGACGATCACGATGCCGCCGGAGATCGCGAAGCCCATCTGGGTCAGCGTGCTGTTCCCGGCGAGCATGAGCGAGGCGAAGGTACCGGCGAGGATCAGCCCGGCGGCGGCCACGGTCGGGCCCGCGTAGCGGACCGCCATCGCCGCGGCTTCGCGCGGACTGCGCCCCTCCCTGGCCTCCTCGCGCAGTCGGGCGATCACCAGGATGTTGTAGTCGGTACCCAGGGCGACCACGAACAGGTACATGATCACCGGCAGGATGAAGATCAGTCCCGGCTCGCCCTTGATGTGCTGGAAGATCAACACGGTCGCGCCGAGGGTGGCGACGAAGCCGAGCCCGACCGAGAGCATGAGGTACCACGGCGCCACCAGGCTGCGCAGCAGCAGCCCGAGAATGATCATGATGAGGATCGCGGCGACCGGGAACACCACCGCGTAGTCGTGGTTCACCGCGGCCTGGATGTCCACGAAGACCGCTGTGATACCACCGACGTACGCCGTCGTACCGGCCGGCGCCGACCCGTGCGCGGTACTGCGCAGCGGTCCCCGGACGGTGTCCAGTGCGGTACGCGACTGCGGGTTGCTGGCGAGCGTCACCTGGAAGTCGGCGACCGTCTTTCGGCCGACAGCACCGGCTCGGCGACCTGGCCGACCCCGGGTACCGCCGCCAGCGTGCTGCGGTAGCTGGTCAACTGGTCGGCGGCGAGCGGGGCGCCGTTGTTGGAGCGCAGGTAGACCTCCGAGGGCTCGGTCGCCCCGGCCGGCAGCCCCTTGAGCAGCTCGTTGCTCCACACGGTCGACTCGGCCG
This sequence comes from uncultured Actinomycetota bacterium, assembly GCA_963850915.1. Lineage (GTDB taxonomy): Bacteria > Actinomycetota > Actinomycetes > Mycobacteriales > Micromonosporaceae > CAVTWH01. Next base: position 596,335 of record CAWKND010000005.1, on the reverse strand, counting down.
CCTTCGCGGTGGAGCCGCCACTGAGGTCGAAGTTGGGGTGGAAGCCCAGCGCGAACACGGCCAGTACCAGCAGCAGGCCACCGGAGACGCCGGCGTACAGGCCGGGGCGCCGCCCCAGCGACCGGCCGATCGCGGCGAACCGGGCGCCGGTCGGCTCCTTCTTCCACGCCTTCGAGGGCCAGAAGACCTTCGTACCCAGCAGGGAAACGACCGCCGGGATGAGCGTCAGACCGGCCAGCAGCGTGGTCGCCACCGCGATGGCCAGCGCCGGCCCGAGCGCGCGGAACAGCCCCAGGGTCGAGAGGGTGAGCGCCAGGAAGGCGATGATGACCGCGCCGGCCGCCGAGGCGATCGCCTCACCGACCCGGGTCACCGCGCTGATCATCGCGGTCTTCGGATCCTCGCCGGCGCGCAGCCGTTCCCGGTAGCGGAACATCAGGAACAGGATGTAGTCGGTACCGACACCGAACAGCACGACGATCAGCATGGCGCTCACCGAGCTGTCCGTCTTGAGGTTGAACGCCTTGCTGGCCCAGGCGATCAGCCCGGTGGCGATCTCGGCGACCACACCGATGGTGATGATCGGCAGGAAGGCGATGATCGGGCTGCGGAAGATGATCAGCAGCAGTACCAGGATCAGCCCGACAGTGGCGATACCGATGATGGCGTTGGCCCGGTTCCCCGACTCCTGCGAGTCCAGTTGCTGCGCGGCGGTACCGGTGATGCCGGCCTTCAGGTCGGTACCGCCGAGCTGGTCCTGCAGGTCGGTACGGAGCACCTTGACCGCGTCCGACTGCGACAGGTCACTGGCGCTCTTCGGTGCCGGCATCTGTACCGCGACGATCTGGATCAGCTTGTTCGCCGACGCCGGCGCGACCTGGATCGCGGTCACGTTGTCGATGTGCTTGTCCGACAACGCCTGCCCGATCTGGGTGACCTTGGCCGAGTCGGCCCCGGTGAGCGGGGCACCGTCCTGCCGCTCCACCACGATGATCGCGGCCGGCGTCGCCGCCTGCGGGAAAGCCTTCTGCTGCAGCTCGATCGCCTGGATCGACTCGTAGTGGCTGGGCAGGAAGGACGCCTCGTCGGTGGTCGAGGTCAGCTTCGGTGCGAAGCCGATCACCACGACGGCGATCACGACCCAGGTCGCGATCACCCAGATCGGGTGCCGAACCACAAACCGGCCTACAGCTGCAAACATGTCCGAAACTCCCTGCGCCGACCCGTGCAAGATCCAAACGGCGCAAGGATAGCGAGCACCGATCAGGTACCTGCTCGCAGGGCATTGCCGAGTGGCACCGCGCACGCCCGTCCGGCCTGCGAGACCTTGCCAGCGCGGCGCAAACACCTAAGATCGCCAAGCATGACGAGCCCGGTACCCGGAAACCTCCCGCTACGTGCCCGGCGGGCCGACATCGTACTGGCGGTGATCTTCGCGGCGTTCGCGGTCACCTCGGTGATCAGCGACCTGCTGCCCTCGATCGGCGTGGACTTCTCCCACCCGTCGAGCAACTTCTTCGTCCAGTCCAACTACTGGTACGCACACGACGCCGACCCGCTGTTCATGCACCCGCCCACCTGGATGCGGATCGTCACCGGCCTGTCCGCCTTCGTGTACCTGCCGTTCTACCTGGTACTCGTCTACTCCCTGCTGACCGGCCGGAACTGGATCCAGCTGCCGTCGGTGATCTACGCGAGCGTGATCGTGGCGCTGACCGGGGTCGTCGTCTTCGGCGTCGAGTTCTTCGGCGAGGCGGCGCAGCGTACCCACAACCCGGCCAAGTTCCTCGCCTTCAACCTGCCCTATGTGCTCGCCCCACTGGTGCTGCTGATCCGGATGCGCCGCCCGCAGCCTTTCGCCCGCCGCTTCTAGGCCGGCACTTGACGGTTGGACCGGTCACGGTAGGCGTCCCGGATCTCCAGCAGGTGGCGCTGTTCGACAGCGAAGTCGCGTGGGCGCGGGGCATCCGGGTTGGTATCCAGGATCACCTCCGTCGCGCCGAGCGCGGCCAGCGCGGCGACGTCGTCGACCACCTGGTCGAGGGTACCGACGCCGAGTCGCCGGTCGGCCGGGGCCGCGGTCGCCTGCAGCCGGGCCTTGATCCGGGGTACCAGCGCGGGTACCGGCCGGCCCAACTCCCCCGCCGTCCGGACGAGCGCGGGGAAACCCTTGTCGCGCAGCCACTCCAGCGTCGGGTTGATCGGGTGCCAGGCGGTCGCGAAGCGGGCGGCACGACGGATCGCCGGCCGGGCGGCGCCACCGACCCACAGCGGTACCGCGCCGCCCGGTGGGCGCGGACCCGTTGCCACGTCAGCGAAGTGCAGCTCGGCGGTGTGCGCGCTGACCGTTTCGCTCGCCCACGCGGCGGTGATGACTTCCAGGTACTCGTCGGTCAGCCGGCCACGGGCGGACACCTCCAGGCCCAGTGCGGCGAACTCGGTCGCTGCCCAGCCGGTACCGACGCCGAGTACGAAACGGTTGCCGCTCAACAGGTACAGCATCGCGCTCATCCGGGCGGTGAGCAGTGGATGGCGGTAGGGCAGGACGACAACGGAGGTACCCAGCCGGATCCGGGTGGTGTGCCCGGCCAGCCAGGTCAGCGCGATGAACGGGTCGTAGAACGGATCCTGGTAGAGCGCGGTCACTTCGGGCGTGGGTGCCACGTGGTCGGAGACGACCAGCGTCGCGAAGCCACTGCGCTCGGCGAAGTGCGCCCAGTCCAGCAGCGCCCGCTGATCGGTCTCCGGCCCGAAGTTCGGTACGTTCACGCCGAGCTCGATCATCACGCGACCGCCGCTACGTACGCGTCGAACGGCGCGGTCAGTTCGTCGTCGGTGAGTGTGGTCGAACCACGCCGGGCAATCCCCGGGAGCAGCGCCGTGAGCGCGTCCATCAGCTGCCCGGTTTTCGTCGGATCAGAGTCAATCTCCCGTGGTACCGACTCGCGCCCGGCCGCGAACACGATCTCCCGTACCTCCGCCGCGGCAGCCACCGTGCGGCAGATCGCGCACGGCTCGCAGCTGGAGTACACCACCGCCCCGGCCAGATTTACTGACCCGATCCGGCGGCCGGCGTCGCGGATCGCCACCACTTCACCGTGTGCCGAGGGGTCGTGGTCGGCCAGCATGGTGTTCACACCGGTACCGATGACCACCCCGTCGCGGACAACGATGGCGGCGAACGGCGGCTGGCCCTGCTCGCCCCGAATCCGGGCCAGCGCAACGGTTGCGGCCAACGCGGCTGCCTCCCCGCCGAGCGCGTCAAGCGTGGTACCCACCAGGTCTCCGCCTTCGCCAGGCTTCTGGACCGCCAGCTCCTGGAACAGCGTGACCTGGATACCGGCCGGCCCATCCAGCCGGGCGTTGAGTGACTGCCACGGCGTACCCACCGGAGCGGCGATCACCCGCGCGCCGCTGTCCGCGAGCGCGCCCGTCGCCACCGTCGCGTCGTCCACCTCGAACGCCAGCCGTACCGGCGTGCTCGGCTCGCCCCGGGTCTCCACCGCCGCGATGTACCGTGCCTGCGCCGGATTGGCCAGCTCCAGAGTGGCCCGACCCGCCTCCAGGATGACGACCTGCGCCCCGTCCGGACCCGCGTACGCGGCCGACTCGGCGAGGCCCAGGGTGTCCCGGTAGTACCGGAGCGCATCGTCGAACGCCTCGGTGACCAGTACCACCCGCAACTGCTTGACAGTGAACTCAGCCATAGGGGCACGATAGAAGCTGACACCAGTGTCAGGGGCAAGCGGTGTGCTCCGGCGCACAGGGTGTCTCGAGCACAAGCGGGCGGCAGGGGGCTGCGGTGCGGATCGGTGAGCTGTCCAGCCGGACCGGCGCGAGCGTGCGCTCGATCCGCTACTACGAGCAGCAGGGGCTGTTGACCGCCGACCGTACCGACCGTGGCCAGCGCCTCTACGGCGAGGCGGCGATCGACCGTGTCGGCCTGATCCGCCGCCTCTTCGACGCCGGGCTGAGCAGCCGGACCATGGCGGACCTACTACCGTGCATCACCGATCCGAGCAGCCGCACGCCCTACCTCGCCGAGCGGCTGTGCGCGGAGCGTGGCCGGATCCTGACCCAGATCGAGCAGCTGCGGCAGACGGCGGCGGCGCTCAACGAGGTGATCGGTGACCTGGCCGATTGAGCATCCCCAATCGTGGCGCGGCGCTCAGCCGACCAGCAGTTCCGGGATCAGGCGCTGTGCCGTCGTACGCACCGAGTCGACCAGCTCGGCCGGTACGCTCTCGTGCGGCCAGCGCACCCTGGTACCGGCGACACTCCAGCCACCGACCGCCGCCAGCAGCTTGTCGACGGCCGTGACGCAGTACCCCAGCGCCTGTACCGGCCGGACAGCCTCCCGGAAGAACTCCTGTACCCGCACATCCAGCTCGGCATCCGGTTGTGCGTACCACTCCAGCGCGCCCCGGGGTGACAGGCACGCCACGTTCGAGTACGCCCCCCGTGCGCCGAAGCGCCGCTCCCGCTCCAGCCGGTGCCCGGCCACGAACACGGCGAGCTCCGGTGCGCTGGCCCGCATCCGGGCATGCCAGTCCTCGTCCCCGCCGGCCACTTTGATCCCGATGAGCCGGGGCAACTCGGCGACGAGCGTGGCGTAGAGCTCTGGCGGTACCTGGGTTTTGGCGTGCGGTGGCTGGTACAGCACCAGTGGTACCGGGCCGGCGAGGCGGTGGAAGCGGCGCAGCGCGATGAGCACCTCGCGGTCGGCGAGCGGCAGCCAGTCCGGCAGGATCACCTGCAGCGCGCCGGGTGCCAGGTCGACCGCGCGCCGGATGCGTTCACAGCTGAGCTGCCCGCTCGGGTGGCTGGCGCCGATCTGGTACGCCACGGCGGCTGCTTCGCACTTCTCCGCGACGATTGCGCCGATCCGGTCGAACTCGGCCTCGGTGAGGGTGACGAACTCGCCGGCCGAGCCGTTGACGTAGATGCCGTGCGGCCGGGCGGCGACCAGGTACTCCAGGTCCTCGGCGAGCCGTCCGTAGTCGATGCGCTCGTCGTCGGCGAGGGGCAGCGTCGCGGTCGCCCAGATGCCGCGCAAGGTGCTGTGCCGCAAGGGTTTCATGCGGCCGCCCGGCCGCTGACCAGGTTGAGCAGTGGCCGGCCGTCCCGCCACCGGGCCAGGTTGGTGGTGAGCAGGTCCGCGCCGTGCCGGCCCGCCTGCCGGGTGGTACCGCCGAGGTGCGGCGTGACCAGGCAGCGCGGCTCCGTCCACAGTGGACTGTCGGGCGGGAGTGGCTCCGGATCGGTCACGTCCAGGTACGCCCCGCCGAGCTGCCCGGCCGCCAGCGCCCTCGCGAGCGCGGCGCTGTCCACGAGCCCACCCCGGCCCACGTTGACCAGCACGCTGTCCGGCCGCATCGCGTCCAGCTCGGCGGCGCCGACGACCGGATGGGGGCTCGCCGGGCGGCACAGCACCACGGTGTCGACGAGCGGCAGCAGCTCGGCCAGTTCGTCCGAGTGGTGCCAGCTGTTCGGGAGGAGGCCGTCGGGGTCGCCGGAGTCCGGTGCGGTGTAGCCGGAGTAGCGACGCCGATCCGGGTCGTCGACGACTACCCGGAGGCGTACCCCGGCGGCGTGCAGCAGCCGACCGATCGCCCGGCCCACGCTGCCGTACCCGACGAGCACTGCCGTGCTGCCGTAGAGTTCATCGCCGGCCAGTCCCAGCCGATCCGCCGGCCAGTGCCGGTCCCGTCGCAGCGCAACGAGTTCGACCAGGCGCCGACGCAGCATCAGCAGGCCGGTCAGGGTCAGCTCCGCCACCGCCACCGAGGTGATGCCGCTGCCCGAAGTGAGCGGCACCGGCCAGTGCCAGACCGGGCTCGCCTGTGCGGCGTCGGTACCGGCGCTGTGCAGCTGGATCCAGCGCAGTGCGGCGGGTGCGCGTACGGTCCCGGGCGCGGCGCCGGTGTAGAGGATCTGCGTGTCGGGGTGGGCGGCGAGCGCCGCATCGACCGCGGCACCGGAGCCCGCGGTCACCTGCCGCACGGTGTACTCGGGCGCGGCGACCGCGATGGCCGCCAGCTGTTCGTCGGTGAAGCGCCAGGTGGACAACAGAGTCGCGGTGGACAACACAGTCACGGTGGACAGTAGGGGTGCGGTGGACGGCAGGGGCGCGGTCATGAGAGCTGGGAACTCCGCTCCTGCACGGTGTGCGCCTCGATCCAGTCCCAGTCCAGCCGCACGCCCAGCCCGGGAGCCGTTGGTACGGCGAGCATCCCGGCGCTGTCCGGGGTCAGCGGCTCGTCCAGCAGCCCGAAGCGGAACACCGGATGGTGCGTCTCGATGTACCGGCAGTTGCGCGCCGCGCCGGCCACGTGCAGGTTGGCCACGTCGAGCAGGGGCGCGTTGGCGGCGTGGATCTCCAGGTTCACGCCGAGGATCTCGGCCGCCACCATCGCCTTGCGCAGCCCGGTGATCCCGGCTTTGAGGTACACGTCGCCGCGCACCAGGGGTACCGCCGCGCGGCGCAGGAACTCGCCCAGTTCGTCCAGCGTCACCGTCTCACCGGCGAGTACCGGGACCGTCAGCGCGCGGCTCAACTCGGCCAGCAGGCTGAGATCCCGGTCCCGGATCGGCTCCTCGAACCACGCGTAGTCCAGCTCCGCCAACGCCCGCCCGACCCGCATCGCCTCCGGTACCGTGTATCCGGCCACCCCGTCGTGCATCAGGTCGAAGCCGTCACCGACCGCCTCCCGGGCGGCCCACAGCCGCGGGATGTCCCGGGCCGGCCCGTCGCGCAGCTGCAGCTTGTACCCGTGCATCCCGCTGTCCCGGGTCTCCGCCGCCTCCTTGGCGATCTGCTCCTCGTCCGCGCCGACCAGCCACGAGGTGCGGTAACTGGGCACCGTGTCGCGGTAGCGGCCGAGCAGATCGGCCACGGACAGCCCGGTCGCCTGGCCGCGCAGGTCCCACAGCGCGACGTCGAGCATGCCGACCGGGCCGTCCGAGTAGCTGTACAGGTGCCGGCTCCGGCGGTGCAGCTGCTGCCACAGCCGCTCCACCGGGGCCGGGTCCTGACCGGCCAGCTCCGGCCAGAACACGTCGTGCGCGGTGGCGACCAGAGCGGCCGCCTCGCCGTGCGGGCTGTACCCCATGGACACCCCGACCGGACCCTCGTCGGAGTGCAGGAGCAGCAACGGATAGCGGTACCGCTCCGGCCGCCCGGCGGGTACCGGGGCGCCGTTGTACCGGGGTGCCGCGTCGAACTCGACGACGCGGGTGGTCAGCCCGACCAGTTTCACGCGCGTGTGCCTTTCCTGATGTGCTTGTGTTACAGGGCAATCAGACGCAGGTAGTCCGGGAACATGCCGTACCCGGTGGACGAGGAGTCCTTGCCGGTGACGGTGTACCGCACGACGTGGTTGCCGGAGGTACTGAAGGTGTGCGAGCCCAACGGGTACTCGAGATACCCCTCGGCGGTACCGGCGTACGGGTTGAACGCCGAGCCCTGGCTCACCCCGTCCACGCTCGCCTGCACGGTCGCCCGGTTCGCGGCCTGCTTCCACCGCGCGAACAGTTGGTACGTACCCGCGGCCGGCAGGGCGAAGCGCAGCTCCACGTAGTCGCCGACGCCGGTGGCGAGGTACTTCAGCAGCGCACCGCCGGAGGCGTTGGCGTCCACCACCGTGCCCGAGGTCGCGCCGCCGGAGCCGGTGATGACGGCCGACTCCGCCTCGAACGTGTACTGCGTCAGCGAAGGCCCGGTCGCCAGCGAATCGGCGCCGCTGGTCAGCCAGTCGATGTCGAACCGGGCACAGGCCACCTTGTCCGGGAAGCCCGAGGTGGTGTCCTTGCCGTACAACAGAAGGATCGTACCGTCGCTGAGGGTCGCGATGTCGGAGTAGTGCGAACCGCCGCTGTAGACCACCCGGCTGTACGGGTAGCTGAAGCCCTCGTCGTAGCTCACGCTCATGGTCATGTTGACCCGGCTGGTCGGGTTGTCCGGCCGGCTGAACAGCACCCGGTTGACTGCGCTTGAGGAAGGCCCGCCGGTGTACCGGGTGAAGCTCGAGTCCACCGCCGAGTACAGCGGAATCGCCTTGTTCAGTACGTTCGTGGACCAGGTGGCGCCCGAGTCGCCGCTGACCGCGCTGATCCGCGAGTGCGTACCCGACGCGGCGTACCTCCCGTTCATCTGCACCGTCCCGTCGTCACGCTGCACGAGCCGGGACTCGTTGACCGGGTACGCCGCGTCGACCGGAATGGTGCCGCCCAGTTGCCAGCTGGCACCGTGGTCGTCGCTGGTGATCACCGAGACGCCGTAGGCGCGCTGGTCCACCGGGAGGCTGACCGCCTTGCGGTGCCACAGTTGCAGCACCAGCCGCCCGCTGGCGAGCTGGATGCCGTGCCCCGGCCCGGGCATGTGGAAGGTCCAGCCGGCCGGGTTGCCGGCGAACATCGAGGTGATCTCGACCCGGTTGCCGAAGGTGACCCCGTCGTCGGTACTCGACTTGTAGAAGACCCGGGTCGAGGTGTTGGTGCCGTCGTTCAGGGCGTAGAAGAAGAAGATCTTGTTGTTGCTGCGGTCCACCACCGGGGCGGTGTTGGTCCAGCACTGGCCGGAGACGCTGGTCTCGATGTACGTGGTGGCGCCCCAGGTGGCGCCGCCGTCGGTACTGCGCTTGTAGACCATGTCGTGCGCGCCGGTGTCGGACGGGTCGATGCGCGCCTCGCTGAAGGCGAGCACCGTGTCGAGGGTGGTGACGGCGAAGCCGTACACGTGGTGGGTGGCCCGGCTGTCCTCGCCCGATGCCCAGACGATGCTCTCGGCGAACGTACCGGTGCCGGCGAGTGCGGGGGCGGGGCGCAGCAGCGCGGGGAGTGCGGTACCGGCGGCAGCCGCGGCGGTGAGGCCGAGGAAGCGGCGGCGGTTCAGGGGTGTGGGTGACACAGATCCTCCGTCATTAATACCTATAAATGAGGTGGAGTTGATCGGTGTTCGCTGACTTTGCCTCGCACCCTCCGCCCTGTCAAGCAATAGTCCGGCCCTGCCTGCAGACACGCCGGCAATGTGTACTCGAAATGCCTATTACTAGCTTGTTGTCTGGTTCGCTGTGCGGCTCGGAACTGCGCCTCGGGCACCGACTGAAGGTTCGCGGGCTGCCCGCCGCGTCACCGAGCAGCACCGCGGCTGCAAGAAAATGCCTATAAATAAAGGGCTTCAGCCAGGCCGGATAGCGCAGGGTCTTGACAGATGTGGCAGGTCGCGCTCAGGATGGCCGGACCGACCTACCCCGGGTCGACGGATCCCCCGTCTAATACGCATTTGGAGCACCCTTGACCAGCACGCAGGGCGCCGGGCGACGACTCACCCAGGCGGAGATAGCGCGCATGGCAGGCGTCAGCCAGGCGACGGTGTCGCTTGTCCTGAACGGACGGGACGCGGCGCTCACCGAGGACACCCGGGAGCGGGTACGGTCGGTGATCCGCCGCTCCGGCTATGTGGCGAACCCGATCGCCCGGGTACTCGCCGGCGGGCGCAACCAGCTGCTGGGCATCCACACCTTCGAGAAGGTGTTCCCGCTGCACACCGGCGACTTCTACTTCCCGTTCCTGGTCGGAGTGGAGGAAGAGGCCGAACGGCGGGGCTACGACCTGCTGATGTTCACCAGCTCCGGCGAGCAGCGGCGCATCTTCACCGACGGCGCCACCCGGCTCAACCTGGCCGACGGTGCACTGCTGCTCGGCCGGAACCCCGATCTGGAGGAGATCGCCGAGCTGGCCCGCATCGGGTACCCCTTCGTCTTCATCGGGCACCGCGAGATCCCCGGCCACCGCATCTCCTACGTCGCCGCCGACTACACCGCGGCCACCCACGCGGTGACCGGCCGGCTGCTCGAGGCCGGCCACCGCCGCCTGGCCTACCTGCGCCTCGGCGCCGCCGCCGGCCAGCCCGGCCTGGACCGGGTGCGCGGCTACCGGGAGGCGGTCGCGGTCGCCGGGCTGTCCGGCGCGCCGGTATGGGAGGTGCAGTCCGCGACCGACGCCGACGGGCTGCTGGAGACCGCCGTCGGCAACGGCATCACCGGGCTCGTCGTCGAGCAGCTGGCCCTGGCCGAGGAGATCGGGCGCGCGTGCGCCGCGCGCGGCCTGGCCATCCCGGCCGACCTCAGCGTCGCGGTACTCGGCGACACCATCGACACCGACGCGGCCAGTACCGACTGGTCCGGCTTCCAGGTACCCCGGCAGGAGATGGGTGCCGCCGCCACCCGGCTGCTCATCGACCAGCTCGAAGGGCGTGCCGAAACCCCGCACATCGAGACCGTGCCGTGCCGGCTCAGCGACGGCACCAGCATCGGCCCCGCACACCTCTCGGAGGGCGAACGGCCCTCGAAGAACACGGAGCGTAACCCTTCATGAGTGAGTACTCGCTGCGGACCGACGTCCTCGTCGTAGGTGGTGGGCTCGGTGGCGTCGCCGCCGCGCTGGCCGTCCTGCGGCGCGGGTACCGGGTCGTGCTGTCCGAGGAGACCGACTGGATCGGCGGCCAGCTGACCAGCCAGGGCGTACCCCCCGACGAGCACCCGTGGATCGAGCAGTTCGGTGCCACCGCCAGCTACCGGCGGCTGCGGGACGGCATCCGGCGCTACTACCGGGACAACTACCCGCTCACCGACCGGGCCCGCGAACAGCGGCACCTCAACCCGGGTGAGGGTCGGGTCTCCGCACTGTGCCACGAACCCCGGGTGGCGCTGGCCGTACTGGAGTCGATGCTCGCCCCGTACCGCTCGACCGGCCGGCTCACCCTGCTACTGGAGCACCACCCGGTCGACGCGGTGGTGGACGGCGACCGGGTACGCGGTGTGGCGCTGCGCGGGCCGGACGGCGAGGGTACCTTCGTCGAGGCCGAGTACGTACTGGACGCCACCGAACTCGGCGACCTGCTGCCGCTGACCGGTACCGAGTTCGTCACCGGCTTCGAGTCGGCGCACGCAGACCGGCGAGCCACACGCGCCGGCCCAAGCGCAGCCGGACAACATGCAGGCCATCTCGCACTGCCTCGCCGTGGAGTACCGGGCCGGCGAGGACCACACCATCGACAAGCCGGCCGACTACACGTTCTGGCAGTCGTACCACCCGCCGGTCTGGCCCGCTCCGCTGCTCAGCCTCACCGCACCCGAGCCGCGTACCCTCGCCACCGCCACCCGGCTGTTCCAGCCGGACGCCCCGGTGACCGACGCGCCGATCGTCGCCGACCAGTCCAAGGACCCCGGCGACCGGGAGCTGTGGGCGTTCCGCCGCATCTTCTCCCGCCGGCTGTACCCGCAGGGCTTCGCCGACTCCGACATCAGCCTGATCAACTGGCCGATGATCGACTACTTCGAGGGTCCGGTCATCGGCCCCGACCCGGCCACCGTGGCCCGGCACTTCGACGGCGCCCGGCAGCTGAGCCTCAGCATGCTGTACTGGCTGCAGACCGAGGCGCCGCGCGCCGACGGGGGGACCGGCTGGCCGGGACTGCGCCCGCGCGGTGACGTGATGGGTACCGCCGACGGGCTCGCCAAGCGGGCCTACATCCGGGAATCGCGGCGCATCCAGGCCCGGTACACGATCGTCGAGCAGGACCTGTCGCTGGCGGTACGCGGGGATGCCGGCGCGGTGCGCTACCCCGACTCGGTCGGCGTCGGCATGTACCGCATCGACCTGCACCCCTCCACCGGCGGGGACACCTACATCGACGTCGGCTCCTGCCCGTTCGAGATCCCGCTGCGTGCGCTGCTCCCGCAGCGGGTCAGCAACCTGCTGCCGGCCGCCAAGAACCTCGGCACCACACATATCACCAACGGCTGCTACCGGCTGCACCCGGTGGAGTGGAACATCGGCGAGGCGGCCGGCGCGCTGGCGGCGTACAGCCTGACCAACGCGACCACGCCGCACGCGGTGAGCGACAGCCCGGCCGCGGTCGCCGCCTTCCAGGCACAGCTGATCGCCGACGGCGTGGAGCTGCGCTGGCCGGAAGTACGGGGCTTCTGATGGGCCGGCTGGTGTTGCAGCGGCTGGCTGTCGGGCTGCTCGTACTGTGGGGCGCGGTCACCCTGATGTTCCTGCTCGTCCGGGTGGCACCGGGTGACCCGGCCGCCGTCCTGGTCGGCGCCTCGGCCACCCCCGACCAGCTGGCGGCAGCCCGGGAATCGTTGGGGCTCAACGACTCCCTGCCGGTGCAGTACCTGCACTACCTGACCGGCGCGGTCCACCTCGACTTCGGCCAGTCCACCACCCTGGCACAGCCGGCGATGCAGGCGGTACTCGGGCACACGGCGGGCAGCCTGCAGCTGATCGGGGCGGCCACCGTACTGGCCATCGCGATCGGGCTGCCCCTGGGCACGGTCGCCGGCTGGAAACCGGGTACCCGCCGGGACACCCTGATCTCCTCGGTCACCCTGGCCATGCAGTCGGTACCGAACTTCTGGCTCGGCATCATGTTCATCCTGCTGTTCGCCGGTACCTGGCGGGTGCTGCCGAGCGCCGGCGCGGGCGACGTGAAGCACCTCATCCTGCCCGCCGTCACCCTGGCCCTGCCGTTCACCGCGATCGTCGCCCGGCTGACCCGCAGCGGGGTGGCCGCCTCCACCACCGACGCCTACGTGCAGACCGCCCGGTCCAAGGGGATTCCCGAGCGCCGGGTGCTCTTCGGGCACGTACTGGGCAACTCGCTGCTACCCGTGGTCACCGTGGTGGGGCTGCAGATCGGCGCGCTGATCGGCGGGGATGTGGTGGTGGAGAACGTCTTCTCCTGGCCCGGTATCGGCTCGCTGCTGGTCAACGCGGTGAACAACCGGGACTACAACGTCGTACAGGCCGCCGCCCTGTTGATCGCCGCCATCGTGGTGCTGCTCAACCTCTGTGTCGACCTCGTCTACCTGCGGCTCGACCCGCGCATCCGGACCGGGAGCTGATCGCACGTGTCCACCGCCACCCTCGACGACGCGGCCGTACTCACCCGGTACGGCAAGGTGCTGCGCCGTACCCGTCGCCGTACCGGCCGGCTCGGCCTGTACATCGCGCTCACCGTCGTCGCCCTGTACGTTCTCGTCGCGCTCTTCGGCCCGATGTTGGTGCACTACAACCCGGTCAGCGCCAACCTCGGCGACCGGCTGCTCTCCCCCGGCTCCACCACGACCACCGGCTCGACCGCCTGGCTGGGTACCGACGGTCTGGGCCGGGACCTGGTCGCGCAGCTGATCGCCGGCGCCCGTACCTCCATGATCGTCGGGCTGGCCGCCGTCCTCGGCGCCGGCCTGTTCGGCATCCTGGTCGGCCTGATCAGCGGGTACGCCCGGGGCATCGTCGACACGATCATCATGCGGATCATCGACATCCAGCTGGCCTTCCCGGCGATCCTGCTGGCCATCGTGATCGCCGGACTGTTCGGCCACACGCTCACCAACGTCGTCTTCGCGCTCGCCGTCACCCGGTGGATCCCGTTCGCCCGGGTGGCCCGCGCCGCCACTCTCTCGCTACGCGAACGCGACTGGGTCGCCGCCGCCCGGGTACTCGGCGTGCCGTGGTGGCGGGTGATCGGCCGGCACGTACTGCCGTTCGTACTCGGCCCGGCGGTGGCCATCTGCACCATCGAGTTCTCCCTGATCATCGTCAGCGAGGCCGGGCTGAGCTTCCTCGGCGTCGGGCTGCCGGTGACCAGCGTGTCCTGGGGCCAGACCATCGCCGCCGGCCAGGACTACCTCAACACCGCCTGGTGGATCTCCACCTTCCCGGGCATCGCGCTCGCGCTGCTCGTGGTCGCCATCGGCGTGGTCGGCGACCGGATCACCGACCCGTCCAGCAGCCGCTTCCGTTCCCAGTAGCCATTTTCGTGACCCCCACCCCCATACAAGCGCAAACACACCCCAACCAGAAATCGGAGCATTCCGTGAACGCCTCACCACTTCGCAGAGTCGCCGCGCTCGTCGCCGGCGTCACGGTGGCGGGTACCCTGCTCGCCGCCTGCGCCTCCGGTACCGCCGCCAGCTCGGGCGCCAGCAGCAAGCCGGGCGACCTGACGGTGGCCGGCCCGTACCAGATCACCGGCCTCGACCCGCAGGGCTCGCTGGCCGCCGACAACGGTACCCAGCTGGCCGCCAAGCAGATCTTCTCCACCCTGGTCTCCCGTACCGGCACCGACTTCACCGCCAACCTGGCCACCAAGTGGACGCCCAGCAGCGACGGCAAGAGCTGGGTCTTCGACCTGCGCCCCGGCGTCAAGTACTCCGACGGCACCGCCTTCGCCCCCAGCGACGTGGTCGCCAGCGTGGCCCGCGTGGTCAAGCTGAAGGGCACCCTGTCCAGCCTGTGGGCCGGCATCACGGTGACCGCCGGCGACAACCAGGTGACCTTCACCTCGACCACTCCGCAGGGCGCGCTGCTGAGCAAGCTGTCCACGCTGTCGATCCTGCCGGCCGCCGAGATGGAGAACGCCGACTTCTTCACCAAGCCGGCCGGTACCGGCCCGTTCGAGGTGGACAGCTTCGCTCCCGGGCAGTCGCTGACCCTGGTACCCAACCCGAACTACTTCGGTACCAAGCCCAACCTTGCCAAGGTGACCATCCGGTACATCTCGGCGACCGCGGCGCGGGTGACCGCGCTGAAGACCGGCGAGATCCAGGCCACCTGGTCGCTGCCGGACGACCAGATGACCCAGCTGACCGGGCAGGACGGGCTCACCGTCAAGACCGTCTCCAGCGACGCGCAGTACACGATGTGGTTCAACTCGGGCCGGCCGGCGTTCGCCGACGCGAAGGTACGCACCGCGCTGTGGCAGGCGGTCGACTTCGCCACCATCATCAAGGCGCTGTACCCGACCACGGGCAGCACCGCGCAGGCGCCGATCCCGTCCACCATCGTCGGCTTCGCCAAGCAGAGCCCGGTGGCCTACAACGCGGACGCGGCGAAAGCGGCGCTCACCGCGGCCGGCTTCGACTTCAGCAAGAGCTACCAGCTGGCCTACAGCGGCACCGAGTTCACCCAGTTCGCCCAGGCCGTCGCCGCCGACTACGCGAAGATCGGGGTGAAGGTCGAGCCGACCATCAAGGAGAAGTCGGTGTACCTGGCCGACCTGCTCGCCATGAAGTGGGACATCAACCTGCAGTCGCTGGGCGACGCCACGGGCGATGCCGACTATGTACTGGGCCGGCTGTACACCTGCGCCGCCAAGCGCACCGGGTACTGCAACCCGCAGCTGGACACCCTGCTGGCGGGGGCCGCCGCGACCGGTGACGCGGCACAGCGGGCCACCCTGTACGCCCAGGCGGAGCAGATCATCTGGGCCGACGCGGTCGGCATGTACCCGATGGACGTGCAGATCTCCTACGTCTGGCGCTCCAACATCAAGGGCTTCACCCCCTCCTCCAACTACCAGCCCGACCTGTCCGTGGTGAGCGTGGCATGAGCGCCGGGGCGGCAGTGGACACGATGACGGCGAGCCAGCACGGTACGGGCGAGGCGCTGCTCGTGGTCCGGGATCTCGTAGTGGAGACCGACCAGGGCGTACCGGTGATCGACCACGTCAGCCTCACCGTGCCCCGTGGCGGCACGGTCGGGTTGGTCGGCGAGTCCGGTAGCGGCAAGAGCCTGACCAGCCTGGCGGTCCTCGGTCTGCTGCCGCCCGGCCTGCACGCCACCGGAGCGGTGCAGCTGGCCGGCGTCGACCTGCTCGCCGCGCGGCCGGCCGTACAACGGGCGGCGCGTGGCAAGCAGGTGGCGATGATCTTCCAGGATCCGCTGGCCGCGCTGAACCCACGGGTACGCGTCGGCCGGCAGATCGACGAGATCCTGCGGGTACGCGACGGGCTGTCCCGTACCGACGCCGCGCGGGCCGCGGTCGAACTGCTGCGCCGGGTCGAGGTACCCGAACCGGAGCAGCGCGCGAAGGCCTTCCCGCACCAGCTCTCCGGCGGCCTACGGCAGCGCGCGATGATCGCGCTGGCGCTCGCCGGCAAGCCCGCGCTGCTGCTGTGCGACGAGCCGACCACGGCGCTCGACGTGACGGTACAGAAGCGCATCCTGGAACTGCTGGCCCGGCTGCAGCGCGAGGAGGACCTGGCGCTGCTGCTGGTCAGTCACGACCTGCGGGTCATCTCGCACGTGGCACCGTCCCTCGTCGTCATGTACGCCGGCAAGGTCGTCGAGTCGGGGCCGACGGCACAGTTGCTGGCCGATCCGAAACATCCGTACACCGCGGCGCTGGTGCGCAACATCCCGTCGCCGCGCGCCCGGACCGCGCTGCCCCAGCCGCTGATCGGGGTACCCCCGGATCCGGCGCACCGGCCGGCCGGCTGCGCCTTCGCCCCCCGGTGCCCCATGGCGCAGCCGGTCTGTACCACCGAATCACCGGCCCTGCGCCCGGTCGGCGCCGCACCGGCACCGCACCCGGTCAGCCCGGGTCGACTCAGCGCGTGCCACTTCGCCGAGGAGGTCACCCGTGACTGAACCACTGCTCACGGCGGCCGGCATCACCGTCACCTACCGGACCGGACGCACCAGCCGTACCGCCGTCCGCGACGTCGATCTGAGCGTTGACCGTGGCGGGATCGTGGCCGTGGTCGGCGAGTCCGGCTCGGGCAAGTCCACGCTCGCCCGGGTGATCGTCGGGCTGCTCCGGCCGGACAGTGGCCGCGTGGCGCTCGCCGGTACTCCCCTGTCGCTGCGGCGCAATCCGGCGCAGCGGCGGGCGATCCAGATGGTGTTCCAGGATCCGCGCTCGTCGCTGAACCCGCGGATGACGGTGCGGCAGATCATCGGCGAGGCCTGGCAGACACACCCGTCGATCCGGCCGGCGAACGTTGGAGAACGGCCTGCGCGACCTGCTGGACCTGGTCGGGCTGCCGGTCGGCGTACTCGACCGGCGGGCCGGCGAGATGTCCGGTGGCCAGGCGCAGCGGGTCAGCATCGCCCGCGCCATCGCGGTACGCCCGCAGGTACTCGTCTGCGACGAGGCGGTCTCCGCGCTCGATGTCTCGGTACAGACCCAGATCCTGGCGCTGCTGCTGCACCTGCGCGACGAACTCGGGCTGGCCATCGTGTTCATCACCCACGACCTCGGGGTGGTCCGCCAGATCGCCGACCGGGTCGCGGTCATGCACGACGGGCGGGTGGTCGAGGAGGGCGTCACCGAGGATGTCTTCGAGCGCCCGCAGGACGCCTACACCAGGAGTCTGCTCGACGCCGTCCTCGACCTCGCCTGAACTCGTTGGTCCGGAAAATCGTTGGTACCGAAGGGAAATCCAGTGCCCGCGCACCTGCTCGCCACCGTCACCGCCCCGGTCGTCACCGGCTTCACCACGGACGGCACGCCCGATCCAGAGGCCACCGACGGACTCCTGGCACACCTGGCCGCCGGCGGCATCGAGAGCCTGATGCTGTTCGGCAGCAACGGCGAGGGCGTCGCGGTGGAGACCGCAGACATCCGGGGGTACCTGACGCGCACGGCGCAGCGTTGGCGGGAACTGGTGGGCGCCAACGCAAGCGTGCTCGTGACCGTCACCGCGCCGTCGACCCGGATGGCGGTCGAGCGCGCCCGCGAGGCACTGGCCGGCGGCGCGGACGCGCTCGTGGTCAGCGCGCCGTACTACTACCGGTACACCGATGTCGAGCTGCTGCAGCACTTCCGGCGCATCGACGCGCTCGGGGCGGCCTGGGTGGCGTACAACATCCCCCGGTACACCGGCAATCCGCTCTCTGTCGACCTGGTCACCCGCCTGGCCGAGCTGCCACACTGCGCCGGCATCAAGGACAGCAGCGGCGATTTCGGGCTGCTGCAAGCATTCGCCGCGATCAGCCGGAGCCGGCCGTCGTTCGGGGTGAGCCAGGGCGCGGAGAGCGCGCTCGTAGCCGGGCTCCAGGCGGGTGCGGTGGGCATCACGCCGGGCCTGGCCAACCTGGCGCCGGGCGCCTGCCGCGCACTCTTCGACGCCACGGTCACCGGCGACACCGCCCGCGCGGCGCGGTTGCAGGAGGAGTTGAACCGGCTGGCCACCCTGCACTCGATCCGGCCGGGCATCGCGGCCACCAAGGCGGCCCTCGCCCTGCTGCACCTGGCCGACGTACGCCCGGCCGAGCCGTTCCGCCCCTTCGACGCGGACGAGACAGAGCGGCTGGCGGCAATCCTGGCAACCCTCACCGAAGTCCTCGCCGTACGCCCAGCCGCGAACCGCAGCGCGGCCTGACCTCCGCTGGCGGGAAACCAGTAGACCTACCCGGCGAGCGGGCGTTACCGTCCGCGACCGTGACGCCTGACGATGTACCGCGAGCATGACCGATGACGTGCTGGCCGACCAGGCCGGCGGTGCCGAGACGGGCGAGGCCGGTCGAGGCGTTCGCAGGGTACTGCACCGGCATCGCGACTTCCGCCTCTTCTGGGCCGGGCAGTCCGTCTCCCTGGTCGGCTCCGCCGTCAGCTTCGTCGCGCTGCCCCTGGTCGCGCTGCTGGTACTGCACGTGGACGCGTTCCACATGGGTCTGCTCACCGCGGTCGAACGCCTGCCACCGCTACTCGTCGGCCCGCTGGCCGGGCCGCTCGCGGATCGCGGTTCCCGCTGGCGGTTGATGGTCGTCGCGGACGCGGGCCGGGCCGTGCTGCTGGCCTGGATCCCGGTGGGCGCGCTGCTCGGCCTACTCAGCTTCTGGCACCTGGTCGTCATCGCCTTCGGCGTGGGTGGGTTCACCCTGCTCTTCAACGTCGCCTACCAGGCATTCCTGCCGAACCTGATCGAGGGCCGACACCTCGCCGAGGGCAACAGCAAGCTGAGTGCCAGCCAATCGGCGGCGGAGGTCACCGGACCGGGCCTGGCCGCCCTGCTGATCGCGGCCGGCGGACCGGCGACCGGGGTACTCGCGGACGCGGTCAGCTATCTCGTATCCGTGTACTGCCTGCTGCGCCTGCGTACCCGCGACACCACCAGATCGGTACCGGAGAAGGCCGGTACGCGCAGCCGCATCGCCGGTTTCTGGCGGGACATCAGGTCGGGATTCCCGCTGCTGCGCCGCGACCGGGTACTGGTGGCGGTCACCCTGTCCAACGCGGTACTCGCCTTCTTCGCCCAGCTGCAGGCGGCCGTGTACTTCATCTTCCTGGTGAAGACGCTGCACTTCGGCGCCGCACTCATCGGCGTGCTGTTCCTGGTCGCCGGTGGCGTCGGGTTCATCAGCGCCATCTGGAGTGACCGGCTGGCCGCGCGGATCGGCGTCGGTGCGCTACTGGTGACCGGCCAGGTCATCATGGTGGCGGGCGGTACTCTGCTGGCCGTCGCGAGCGGACCCACCGCCGTCGCCTCGGCGTTGATCGTCGCGGGTGAGGCGTGCTTCGGTGTCGGGCTGTCGCTGTTCGGCGTGGGTTTCACGACGCTGTTCCAGCTGCGCTCCGCCGACGAGGTACGGGGCCGGGTCATCGGTACATCCAAGTTTCTGACCTCGGCGTCGGTACCGGTCGCGGCCGTACTCGGCGGGGTGCTCGGGGTGGTCTTCAACGTGCGTACCGCGATGATCGTCGGCGCGGTCGGGATGGCCCTGGGCCTGGTCGCCGTCCTGCGCCGCAGTGTCCTACAGGCACGCCAGTAGTGGGGCGCCGGCCGGGCAGTACCCGGCCCTCCGATCTACTATGACAAAGACCCCGTAGTGGATCGGAGCGGAACTGCTATGTCCGCCCTACTGGTGGCCGGGCGATGACCAGGTTCCTGGACCAGCTGCTGAACCTGCCCCCGGCCGTGGTGTACCTCGCGGTGGGGCTCCTGGTCTTCGCCGAGGACGCGCTCTTCGTCGGCTTCGTACTACCCGGCGAGACCGCCGCCATCCTCGGTGGCGTCGCGGCCAGCCGGGGAAACGTCTCCGTCGTGGTGATGTGCGTCGTGGTGGTCGTGGCGGCGATCCTCGGCGACAGCGTCGGGTACGAGGTCGGCAGCCGCTACGGCGTACGGCTGCTCGCGCTGCCGGTACTACACAAGCGCGCGGATCGGATTGACGCTGCCCGGGACACCCTTGCCCGCCGTGGTGGACCGGCGGTGTTCCTGGGCCGGTTCGTGGCGTTCCTGCGCGCGGTGACCCCGTTCCTGGCCGGTACCTCGCACATGCGCTACCGGAAATTCCTGGCCTACAACGCCGTCGGCGGCGCGATCTGGGGTACCGGCTGCGTACTCCTCGGCTACCTCGCCGGCGACTCGTACCAGGCCATCGAGCGCGTCTTCGGGCGTACCGCGGCACTCGTGGTCGCCGCGCTGGTCGTCATCGCCCTCGTGGTGTGGAGCATCCGCAGGCACCGGAGTCGTGGGGCCACCAAGCCGCAGTAGCCGGGTTTTCGCTGTTGGAAAGCGCCAATGAAATTTGCACTAGTTTTCGAAAATATCTTGACTGATCGAACCTACGCGCGTGATTCTGTAGCCACCACCAAGGCCAGCAAGTCATCGAGCCCAGGAAGCAAGGAGCGGCCATGCGGATCGCGAACGTCGGCGGGCGGCTGACCATCCTCACCGACGCCGGTGGCATCGATGTCGAACACGCCAGCGCGGGCCGCTTCGCCGCCGACCCGGCTGCCGCGTATCCGCGCTGGGCTGAGCTTCGGGCGTGGGCACAGGACATCAACGGCGCGGTCGCACCCCGACCGGTCGACGAGTCGAGCCTCGGTGCCCCGTCGCCGTACCCGTCCCAGGTATTCGCGATCGGCCTCAACTACGGCGCGCACGCCCTGGAATCGGGGTACGCGGTGCCGGAGGTACCGGTCACCTTCACCAAGTTCCCGAGCTGCATCACCGGGCCACACGGAGAACTGAGCATCCCGGGTGACCGGGTCGACTGGGAGGTGGAGCTGGTCGTGGTCATCGGGACCCGGGCCGAGGCCGTCCCCGTTGAGCAGGCGTGGCAGTACGTCGCCGGACTCACCGTCGGGCAGGACTACTCCGAGCGGCGGGTACAGAGCCTCGGCGAGACGCCACAGTTCAGTCTCGGCAAGTCCTTCCCCGGCTTCGGACCGACCGGCCCCTGGCTGGTCACGCCGGACGAGTTCGACGCGGTCGACGACCTGTCGCTGGAGTGCCTCGTCAACGGCGAAGTGATGCAGTCGGGGCGGACCCGGGACATGATCCTGTCGGTACCGGCGCTGATCTCCCGCCTGTCCCATGTCTGCCCGCTGCTGCCGGGTGACCTCATCTTCACCGGTACCCCGGAGGGGGTCGGCTCGGGTCGCACCCCGCCGGTCTACCTGCGCCCCGGTGACGAGGTGGTGAGCCGGATCGAAGGTATCGGTGCGATCCGGCAGCGCTGTGTCGCGCCGGCCGGCGAGCGCGCCACCGCCCGGGCCGCCGCCGTCTGACACCAGCCGGGCACGGATCGCCGGCCGACCCCGGGCCGCCGGCAGCCGGGTCACGGCGCCAACCCTTCGTCGGGTACCGTGCCGAGCCGCGCTGCCGGCAAGGGCAGTTGTGGCGGGAAGGGCAGTTGTGGCGGGAAGCGGTGCCGTGCCGGGAAGAGGTGCTGTGCCAGGAACAGGTCCAGCGCGGCGGCCCGGCGCAGCCGACTGGAGGGGCGGCCGACCAGGTTCATCAGGTGCCCCTCGCCGGGAATCCGGACCAGCTCGACGCTCCGGCTGAGCCGGCCCAGCGCCGCCGCGGCCTGTTCGCTCTGCGCCACCGGGCACACCTGGTCGTCCTCGGCGTGCAGGAGCAGCAGCGGTGTGGTCACCCGGTCGGCATGGGCGAGCGGCGAGGCTTCCTGGAACCGGGCGGTACCCGACCAGCCGCTGAAGTCGCTGATCCCGTTCTCGCTGACCGCCGCGGCGAACCGGTCGGTACGGGTGATCGCCCACTGTGCCATGAAGCCGCCGTAGCTGACCCCCCAGATCGCCACCCGCTGATCGTCCACTGTGGACAGTGCGACCGCCGCGTCGACTGCGGCGCAGACGTCCGACCAGTCGGTGCCGCCCCACCCGTCACGGATCGCGGTGGAGTACTCCTCGCCGTACCCCTGGCTGCCGCGCGGGTTGAGGCTGAGTACCGCGTACCCCTGCGCGGCGAGCCGCTGGGTCTCCCCGGTGAACCGCCAGCCCACCGCGCCGTGCGGGCCGCCGTGCACGTTGACCAGCAACGGTCGGGCGCCGGTACCGGGCGCGGCGGTCAGCCAGGCCTCGACCGGGGTACCGTCCGGCGCGGTCACCGGTACCAGCGTCGTAGGTGCCGTACGGCCGGCGAGCCACCCGTTGGCGTCGGTGAGCCGGCTCTGAGCAGTCCCGGCCTCGGCAGCCACCACGATGTCCCCGGGGTTGTCGGGGTCGGTACGGACGTACGCCAGCCGGCCGCCGCCCACCGACGGCGCAAGGCACACGTGGTCGCCCACGAACAACAGCCCGCTGCCGATCCCGCCCTCGGCAGTGCCGGGGGGGCGGCGGGGGGGCGGCGGCGGCGAACCAGGCGAGTGGGCCGCGGCCGCCGTCGGCGACCTCGACGTAGATGCGGCCGGTGCCGCCGACCACACCACCGAGCGTCGCCGGTACCCCGGGGGTCGTCGCCGCGCACCGGATTGCCCAGCCCGAGTCGCCACCCCTCGGACAGCTCACGGGTGGCCAGGCGGCCGGTGGTCAGCCCGGATGCCAGCCACAGTCGCAGGTTCACGTCGGTGGCGTCGCCGTGCCGGTGCCCCAGGTAGGCCAGGTGTTCGCCGTCGGGGCTCCAGGCGAAGCCGCGTACCGGCCCGGCCTCGTCGCCGACCACGACGGGCGAATCTGGCTCCAGTACGTCGATCCAGCACAGTGCGGGCCACCGGCCGGCGTCCGCGGTCAGGTACGCCAACCGGGCGCCAGTTGGTGACCAGCGGGGATGGTACGCGTCGCCGGGCACCGTCCACTGTGGACAGCCGGCCGGGTCGACAACGACCACGGTGCGCTGCCGCAGAAACAGGCCGGGCAGCCCGTCGACCGGATCTCCCTCGGGCGCCGACTCAAACACGGTGCGCGCGTACGCGATCGACCGGCCGTCGGGTGACCAGACCGGCTCGCTCACCGCGCCCGGCCCGGCGACCAGTTCCCGCTGTACGCCCGAGTCGACCTCGACCAGCCACAGCTCGCCACCGCACGCGACGGCGAGTTCGCGGCCATCCGGCGACCAGCGCGGCGTGTGCCCCTCGGCCAGCCACCGAGTGGCCCCACCGCCGGTGTCGATGCCACCGGTGTCGAAGCTGCCGCTGTCGACCACTCCGACCCGGGACGCCATCCGGTCGCCGGCCCGGTCCAGCCGGGTCTCGGTGTAGGCCACCCGATCGCCGGCCGGGGAGAGGGCCGGCTCGGCCAGCCAGCGCAGTGCGAAGAGGAACCCGGCCGCCGATCCCGCGTCCCTGTCGGCGGGAGTTGCCGGGGCCGGCGCAGCGGGCGCGGGCGCGGCGGCGTCCGGTTCGCGCGGGGCGGTCGCCCGCGCCTCAGCCATCGCCGAAGTCCAGCACCCCGGTCAGTGGCGTGGTGTCCTCGAAGAGGGCCGCGTACGCCCGGGACGCGTCGTGCAGCGGTACCCGTACGGCCGGCAGCCCGTCCAGCCGTACCCGCCCCTCGGCGAGCATCCGCAGGAACAGCGCCATGTTCCGGTTCTCGGTCCAGCGGACCACGCTGATCGGCAGGTCGATGTTGTTCTCCTCGTACACCGGGTCGTAGCGGCCCGGCCCGTAGGCGATCGAGGGCACGAAGGTGGCCTGCGCCCCGAAGAAGCGGCGCCGGTCGATGTTCATGCCGAAGTCGCCGAGGGCCACCACGCGCCCGCCCGGGCGCAGCAGGTCGAAGCCGAAGTTGACCAGGTCACTGGAGGGGTCGGCGGCGGCCACGATGACCCCGTCCACGCCGAAGCCGCCGGTCACCGCGCGCGCCTGCTCGATCCCCGCCGGGTCGGTACCGGCCAGCGTGGCCACCGCGCCGTAGCCACGCGCCAAGGCCAGCCGCTCGGGGTTGGTGTCCACGGCCACCACGTAGATACCGGCGGCGGCGGCGAGTTGGGCGATGAGCAGGCCGAGCATGCCGGAGCCGAGGATCGCGACCGTCTCGCCGAAGGCACAGTTGGTGCGGCGCAACGCTTCCATGCAGATCGCGCCGAGCGTCACGTGCGCGGCGGCGTCCATCGCCACCCCGTCGGGTACCGGCGTGGTCAGGTTGCGGGGCACGGCGACCAGCTCGCAGTGGTACGCGCACTGGCTGCCACTGCACGCGACCAGGTCCCCCGGGTGCAGGTCGAGTACGTCGGCACCGACCGCGACGACGGTACCGGCGAGGCTGTACCCGAGGGAGGCGGCGTCACTGGGCGGCATCGCGGGCAGCCGGCCCGGTTGGCGCACGCCGGTCGAGCGGACGGTACGCCACTGGAAGCCGGGGTGCGGGTACTCGTGCGCGGCGGCGGTACTGATCCGGGTGGCCAGCACGATGGAGCGCTCGGTACCCGGACTGATCACCGAGTAGCGCGGGCGGACCAGTACGTCACCCGGGCCGGGCTCGGGCGCCGGTACCTCCCGGACGATGACCTCGCCGCCCTGGGCCAGTACCCGCCTCACCATGCGCCGGTCCCCCGCCCGCTCGCGTCGCCGGCAGGCACGCCGGCCGGACCACGGGCGTACCCCCGGATCTGCGGGTTGACGATGCTGTCCGTCCAGCCGGTGCTCAGCCACTCGACGGTGGCGGTGCAGACCTCGCGGCGGATGTCGCGCAGGCTCTGCGGCGAGTTGGCCGCCTCGTGCGGAGTGAGGATGACGTTGTCCCGGCCGCGCAGCGGGTTCTGGGCCGGCAGCGGCTCCTGCTCGAAGACGTCCAGCGCGGCGCCGCCGAGGCGGCCGGCGTCCAGCGCCTCGACCAGCGCGGCCTGCTCGATCACCCCGCCGCGGCTGGTGTTCACCAGCACGGCGGTGGGCTTGAGCCGGGCCAGCGTGGCGGCGTTGAACAGATAGCGGGTCGCGTCGGAGAGCGGTACGTGCACGCTGATGAAGTCGGACTCGCGCAGCAGTTCATCGAAGTCGACGAGTGTCACGTCACCGTCCACAGTGGACACCAGCGGGTCGTGACCCAGTACCCGGGCGCCGAACGCGGCGCCGAGGCGGGCCACGTGCCGGCCGATGCGGCCCAGCCCGAGCACGCCGATGGTGCTGCCGGCGAGCCTGGTGTACGGCGCCGGACCGTGCCGCCACAGCCCCTGCTGGCTCTGCCTGTCGCGGTACACGACCTGGCGGGACATCGCCATGATCAACGCCACCGCGTGCTCGGCCACGTCCGGCGTGCAGTACGAGGGAGCGTTGGCCACCGCGATGCCCAGCTCGGTGGCCGCGGCCACGTCGATCTGCTCGTACCCGACGCCCCACCGGATCGCCAGCCCCAGCTTCGGCAGCCGGCCCAGTACCTCCCGGGTCAGGTGCGGCGTCCACTCCAGCCAGATCACCTGCGCGTCCCGGGCCGCCTCGACGAGCGCGTCCGCGTCGGCGCAGCGCACCGCGGTCAGGCTCGCCCCGGCAGCGGCGAGTACGCCCTCCTCGTAGTCGTACGGCGCCAGATCACCGACGTACTCGACCTGTATGACGGTGCTCATGACCCATCCCCTCGGCTGGCTGGTGGCAGGGCGAACGGCGCCAGCACGTCGGCCACCCGGGCCGCCTGCGCGCTGTCGTTGTAGAGGTGGAACGAGATCCGGACCTGGGTGTACGGGCTGCCCGGGGTGGGCGGCGGTACCGAGGTGACGATGCCGGCGGTACGCAGCGCGGCGCGTACCTCGTCGGGTTGGCGGACCGGTACGGCCAGCACCGAGGAGCCGGTGGCCGGCAGGTCCAGCAGCTTCGCCGTCTGCTCGGCCAGGCCCACGCACCAGTCGCGGCGCTCGCCGGCCGGGACAGCGCCGAGGTACTCCAGCGCCGGGCGCGCGCCGACCCAGGCGTGCCAGGCGAGCGAGACATCGTAGCGGGCCGCGGTCGGCGCCAGGTCGGCCAGCTCCGGGCCGTAGTAGTGGGCGTACGCGTCGCCGGCCGAGCGCCACGAGGCGACGATCGGGGGTACCACCTCCCACCGCTCCCGCGCCACCCGCATGAGCGCCACGCCCCGTGGGCAGAGCAGGTGCTTGTAGGCGGCCACGAGTACGTAGTCCAGGCCGAGCGCCTGCGCGTCGATGGGCAGGATGCCGGCGGCGTGCGTGGCGTCCACCAGTACCGCTGCCCCGACAGTACGGGCGGCGGCGGCCACCGCGGCGAGGTCCTGTACCCGCCCGTCGTCGGAGCGCACGTGGCTGGTGGCGACCAGGGCGGTACGCGCGTCCACCCGGTCGGCCAGCGCGTCGAAGGGCACCTGACGCACCGTGATTCCGCGTGCCTGCCCGGCTACCAGCGCCGGCAACAGGATCGAGGCGAACTCGCCCTGCGGTACCAGGATCTCGTCGCCGGGGCGCAGACCGGCCAGGATCACACCGGCACCGACCGAGACAGCGGGCAGCAGCGCGATCTCGTCGGCCGGGGCACCGAGCAGCGGTGCGGCGGCGGTACGGCACGCCTCCCCCGCCACGTCCCAGTCGGCTATCCAGTCGGCGGAGCCGTCCTGCCAGCTGTCCAGTGCGGTACGCAGCGCCGCCACGGTGCCCCGGCCGGGCAGCCCGTACCCGGCGGTGTTGAGGTAGCTGCGCGGCAGCGGCTCGTACTGCGCCGTGGCGGCCGGATGCATCAGGCCCTCCCGGAGAGGAAACGTCCGGCCTGCTCGGGGCTGGGTACCGCCGCGATCAGCTCCCGCGTGTACGGGTGCTCCGGCGCGCGCAGCAGCCGGGTTGTCGCGCCCGCCTCCCGTACCGTGCCGTTCTGCAGGATGATCGCGTCGTCGGCGATGCTGCGCAGCACGCCCAGATCGTGTGTGACGAACACGATCGTCAACGCCCGCTCCGCACGCAGTCCGATCAGCAGCTCCAGGATCGAGGCCTGTACTGACACGTCCAGCGCCGAGGTGACCTCGTCGCAGAGCAGCACCTCGGGCTCGGCCAGCAGTGCCCGGCCGATCGCCACCCGCTGGCGCTGCCCGCCGGACAGGTTGCGCGGGTACCGGTCGAGCAGGTCCGGGGAGAGCCGTACCAGACGCATCATCTCGGCGACGGCGTCGCGCCGGTCACCGCGGGCGATGTCCGGTCGGAACAGCTTCAGCGGCCGCTCCAGCGACTGGTAGATGCTGTGCCGCGGATTGAGGGTGGCGTCCGGGTTCTGGAAGACGATCTGGATGGCCCGGCGCAGCGCGACCGGCCGCTGCCCGGAGAGCGGGGCCAGTGCCGTGCCGCGGAAGGTGATCTCGCCGCCGGCCGGCGCGATCAGGCCGGCGATGGCGCGCAGCAGCGTCGACTTGCCGCTGCCGCTCTCCCCCGCGATACCCAGGACCCCACCCTCGGGTACCGCCACGGACACGTCATCGACGGCGACGAACGGCTCCCCCGTCCCGGGCCGGGCGAAGACACAGCGCAGCGCCTCGACGACGAGTACCGGAGCACCGGCCGATTCCGTTCGGGGCGCCGGTATCCGCAGTCCAGCGGCGGCCGGGGTGGGCGCTGTCGGGGCTGGCGCGGCCGGGGTGAAGGGGGGCAGCTCGTCCACCCGGACGCAGCGCGCCTCCCGGCCGGCGCCGACCGGGAGCAGCGGGATGTCGGTGTCGCAGGCCGCGACGTGGAAGGAGCAGCGCTCGGCGAAGCCGCAGACCCCGTGCGCCACCGAGAGTCGCGGGATGCCCGGGATGCCGCGCGGCGGGTGGTCGGCCTCGATCGTCGGTACCGCCGCGATCAGCGCCGCCGTGTACGGGTGCCGGGGGTTGGCGTACACCTCGCCGGCCGGGCCGCGCTCGACGATCCGACCGGCGTACATGATCGCCAACTCGTCGCAGACGGTGGCCAGCAGCGCCAGGTTGTGGCTGACATACAGGCTGGCCACGCCGGAGTCCCGGGCCAGCGCGATGATCAGCCGGTTGACGTGCGCCTGGGTCACCACGTCGAGGCCGGTGGTCGGCTCGTCGAGGATGAGTACCTCCGGCTCGGAGGCGAGCGCCATGGCCAGCGCGATGCGCTGCTGCTGCCCGCCGCTGAACTGGTGCGGGTACCGGCGCAGCGCCTGCTCGGGGCGCGGGATCTCCACCCGCGCCAGCCACTGCGTGCTGCGCGACAACGCCTCCTCCCGGCTCAGCCCCAGGTGCCGGCGCAGCCCCTCGACGAAGTGGCGTTCGATGGTCAGCGCCGGGTTGAGCGAGGTCGCGGTGTCCTGTGGCAGGTACGCCAGCCGGCTGCCCCAGTACCGGCGCAGCTGCTTCACCGACGCCGCACTGAGGTTCTGGGCCGCACTGAGGTTCTGGCCGGCGAAGTCGACGTGCCCGGCGAGGGTCTCCTGCCCGCCGGCCCGGTACCCCATGAGCGACAGGGCGAGCGTGCTCTTGCCGGAGCCCGACTCGCCGGCCAGCCCGATCACCTGCCCGGGGCGCAGCCGTACCGACACGTCGCCGAGTACCTGGGTGAGGTGGCCGCGAGTGCGGTACCCCACGGAGAGCCCGTCGGCGGCGAGTACCGCGTCGGCCTGGTGTGCTGTCGTCATACCATCAACCGTTCGTGCAGGCGGTCACCGAAGAACTGGGTGAGCGCGTCGGCGATCAGGTTCACCGCGATCGCCAGTACCCCGATGAGCAGCGCCGGTGCGAGTACGCCGATCGGGTGGATGAGCAGCAGTACCCGGTTCTCGGCGACCATCACGCCCCAGTTGGAGCTGGGCGGCTGTACGCCCAGGCCGAGGAAGCTCAGCGAGGCGATGAACATGATCGCGTAGGTGAACCGCAGCGCCACCTCGACCAGCAGGGTCGGCCCGATGTTCGGCATGATCTCGCGGAACAGGATCCAGCGCAGTGACTCGCCCCGGGCCCGGGCGGCGAGTACGAACTCGCTCGGCGCGATGGCCTGGGTGGCCGAGCGCAGCACCCGGGTGATGTAGGGCGCGTAGACCACGGCCACCGCGACCACCACCACCGCACCGCCGCCGCCGAAGGCCGCCACCACCACGAGTACCGCGAGGTAGGACGGGATGGCCAGGGCGATGTTGATGACCCAGGTGACCACCGTGTCGACCTTGCCGCCGAGGTACCCGGAGAGCAGCCCGACCACGGTGGCGACCACCATCGCCATGGAGACCGCCAGCAACGGCAGCAGGATCACCGACGCGCCACCGTGCAGTACCCGGCTGAGGATGTCCCGCCCGTAGGTGTCGGTACCCAGCCAGTGCTGCCCGGAGGGGCCGAGGATCGGCTGTGCGCTGATCTTGTTGGGCGGATCCGGTGCCAGGAACGGGCCGAGGATGACCACGAGTAGCAGCAGCACGAGCAGGGTGAGGCCGAGGGCGGCCTGCGGGATGGCCAGGAAGCCACGCCAGCGCCGCTGCCGGGGCGCCACGATGTCCACCGCCTGGATGGTGGCCAGCACGTCGGCGCTCATGAGCGGACCTGGTCGCGCAGCTTGGGCGTGACGTAGACGACGATCGCGTCGGCCGCGAGGTTGGCGACGACGAAGACGGTACCGATCATCAGGGCCAGCGCCTCCACGACCGGGGCGTCCCGCGACGCCGCGGACTGGGCCAGCAGCTGCCCGATGCCGGGGAACCCGAAAAGGGTCTCGGCCACCACCACACCTCCGATCAGACCGGCGAACTGGAGCCCGAGAGCGGTCACCACCGGCGGCGCGGCGTTGGGCAGGATGTGCCGCAGCGACAGCGACGGCTCGGTCACCCCGCGCAGGACCGAAGCGCGCACGTAGGTCTGCGACGCAACGTCACGGGCGTTGGCCCGCATCAACCGGATGATGTACGGGATGGTGCCGAGCGCGATGGTGATCCCGGGCAGCACGTAGGCCGACGGGTGGTCCAGCACACCGCCGGCGCTCACCTGGGTGGAGTCGACCGGCAGCCAGGCCAGCCAGACGCCGAGTACGACGGCGAGGATCAGGCCGATGACGAACTCCGGGAAGGCCGCGACGATCAGCGTCACCAGGCTCACCGAGGCGTCCGCGGCGCCGCGCAGGCGCACGCCGGAGATCAGCCCGATGGGTACCGCAACGGCGACGGTGAGTAGCCAGGCGAAGAGCACCAGCACCACTGACGGGCCCAGCCGTGGCGAGATGACGTCCCACACCGGCCCGTTGGACTGGTAGGAGATGCCCAGGTTGCCGTGGAGTACATCGAGGAGCCAGTGCAGGTAGCGCAGCACCACCGGATCGTTGAGGTGATGCTGCTGCTGGAAGGCGGCGACCTGGTCGTCGGTGGCGTACTGGCCGAGGATGTCGCGTGCCGGGTCACCGGCGAGCGCGGTCATCCCGAAGATCACGATGGTGATGGCGAACAGCGTGACGACCAGCTTGACCAGTTGGCGGACGAGGTACGGGGGGCGGCGCCGGGGCGCCTTCCGGTGCGGAAGGCGCCCGACGTCCGTGACGTTCTGCTTCATGATCTAGCCAAGATAGGCCCCGGCCAGGTACATGTGCGCGCCGTTGGCGGCGGAGAGGCCGAACACCTTGGTGCTCTTGCCGTAGACCTGACCCTCCCAGCCCGGGATGACGTTGGCCGCGCTGTCGTTGATGATGCCCAGTGCGTCGCCGAAGAGCGTCTTCTGCTTGGCCGGGTCGGTACTGGCGGTGGCCTGCGCGACCAGGTCGTCGAAGTGCGGGTTGGCGAAGTGGGTCAGGGCCAGGTCGCCGCCGGCGCCG
The DNA here is from genome assembly GCA_963850915.1 of uncultured Actinomycetota bacterium. Lineage (GTDB taxonomy): Bacteria > Actinomycetota > Actinomycetes > Mycobacteriales > Micromonosporaceae > CAVTWH01. The sequence goes on along the minus strand of CAWKND010000005.1, from coordinate 565,640 downwards.
TACAGGCGGGGCAGTGCCTGGGAGATGTGCAGCCGGGCGACGCTGATACCGATGGCCGGCTTCTTCTTGAAGATGTCGGTGAAGAAGGTGGCGTGCGGCCAGGTGATGACGTTGGCGTTGATGCCGGCCGCCTCGGCGGTGCTCTTGAAGCTGACCGCGGTGTCCAGCTTGTCGCCCTGGTAGGCGTAGACGTCGAAGTTGAAGGTGCCGCTGACGCCGGCATCCTTCAGCAGCGACTTGGCCTTGTCCGGGTCGTAGGGCTTGGCGGTCAGGCCGGCCGGGAAGAACGGGTCGGAGGGCGGGATCGGGATGTCGGGGGTGGTGATGTCGATGCCCGGGGCAACGACGCCCATGATCTTCTTGCGGTCGGCGGCGTACTGCATCGCCTGGATGATCTTCTGGTTGTTGTACGGGGACGTGTCGCCGAACATGGTCAGCCCGACCCAGCCGCCGCTCTTCAGCATGTACGGCTCGACGCTGCCCTTGAGTAGCAGCGTGGAGGCGCCGGTGATGTTGTCCACCACGTCCTGGGTACCGGAGGTGACCGCCTGCAGCCGGGTCGCGTCCTCGGCGATCACCACGACCTCGATGCCGTCGAGGTAGGGCATGCCGCTCTGCCAGTACCCGTCGAAGCGCTTGAGCGAGGTACGGGCCGCCGCGTCGAAGCCGGTCAAGGTGAACGGGCCGGTACCGTTGCCGGCGCTGAAGTCGGTCGCACCGGCCTTGACGACACTGAAGCCGGCCGCCGACACGATCACCGGGATGAACGCGTTCGGCTTGGTGAGGGTCAGCTTCACCGTACCGGCATCGGGTGCGCTGATCCCGGACGCGGCCAGGTACGGGCCGATCTGGGCCAGCCCGACGGCGGCTACCTTCGGGTCGAGGATGCGGGTGAACGAGTAGACGACGTCCTGTGCGGTCAGCGGGCTGCCGTCGTGGAACGTCACGCCGGAGCGCAGCTTGAAGGTCCAGGTGAGCCCGTCGGGGGTCGACTCCCACGAGGTGGCCAGCGCCGGCGTGAGCGCGTAGTCCTGGTCGGCGCGTACCAGCGTGTCGTAGCAGTTGGTGGCGATCAGCAGCGGCATCGTGCCGCTGGCCTTGGCCGGGTCGGCGACCTGGGTCGCGTTGCCGGCCGCTACCGCCCAGCGCAGCGTCCCGCCCCGCTTGGGGCTCGGGCCGGTCGCACCGGGGCTGGTGGAACTCTTGTCCGGACCGCAGGCCTCCAGGGCCAGCAGCCCGGCACCGACGGCCACCCCCGCACCTGTTCTGAGGAAATTACGTCGACTGATCACATTCGTCATTGAGCGTCTCCGATCGGCCAGATGTCGTTGCGCGATGCCATTTCCAGGTGCTTGTCGGGGTGTGTGCTCATCCGGCCGTTGCCCGGACGAACTCCTCGTCCACCGTGATGCCGAGACCCGGCCCGGTCGGGATGGTGACCCAGCCGTCGGCGACGGTGACCGGCTCGGCCGCGAGCCGGGTACGCATGGGGTTGTCGAACCGGTCGAACTCCAGCAGCGGCGAGTCCACCCCGGCCAACTCGGACGGCTCGGGCAGCAGGCTGATCGCCTGCAGTGTCGCCGCCAGCAGCACCGCACCGCCCCAGGCGTGGGGTACGCACTGCCGGCCGCGCAGTGCGGCGAGTTCGGCGACGAAGAGCAGTTCGCCGATGCCACCGCAGATGCCGACATCCGGCTGGACGATGTCGACCGGGGTACGGGCCAGGAAGGCGTCGAAGGCGCTCCGCGTCTCCAGCCCCTCGGCCGCGGCCACGGCGATCTCCAGGGGCGCCAGGTGCTCGTAGCCCGGGTAGCTCAGGCCGCCGCGATGGCGGATGAGCGGCTCCTCGAACCAGCGGAAGCCCAACTGGCCGAGGGCCCGGCCGACCTGCATCGCCCGGGGCACCGGGTAGGCGCCGTTGGCGTCCACCATCAGGTCGAAGTCAGGCCCGACATCGTCCCGCAGTTTGGCAAGGATGGGCAGCTCACGGCTGGCGGCGAAGCGCCCGATGCGAATCTTCGCGGCGGTGTACCCCTCGGCCCGCGCGGCGGCCACCTCGGCCGGCCAGCTCAGCTCGGGCTCGACGTCCACGAGGTACCCGCCACTGGAGGCGTAGGCCCGTACCGTGTCCCGGCGCCGCCCGCCGTAGAGCGCCGTGATCGGTACGCCGAGGCGGCGGGCGCGCAGGTCGTCGAGGGCGATGGCGAGCGCACTGACCGCGAGCTGGTCGGCGCTGGCGATGCGCAGCGCGTCGAGCAGCGCGCGACTGTCCGCCGGGTCGCGGCCGAGCAGCAGGTCACCGATCTCACCGATAGCCGCCGTGACACCGGCCCGGGCGTAGGTCTCCCCCCAGCCGGTAACTCCGTCGGTGTCCCGCAGCCGCACCAGAACCGAGCTGCGATGGGTGTACGTCGCGCCGGACGGACCGGTCGGTATGGCGACCGGCTGGGTCAGCCGGAAGACCTCGACGTGATCAATCGTCATGCGCCGCGCCCTTCGTCGACCGCGGTTCCCCGCGCCAGCCAGGCAAATCTCTTGATCGCCGAGTATCATCACGGCAATTCGACGTGTCAATAGATTTTCGAATCTCGACGACGATCCGTTAGTTTGCACGCTCTGTGCACCGAGCCGGACTTCCGATCAGCGCCGGTCCACTTCGTTGACGTCGTCAGCCGCACTGGCGTGCTCGGTGTGTCCGGATCACGACCCCGTCAACTCGCCAGCCGCTTCGCCCAGAACCGTTGGTACGCGCCGAACTGCGGCGATACGGCCGCCGGGCGGGTCCGGTAGCGCGGCAGCACGACCTTTCGATCACGCGCTGCACTTTCGAGATTATGGCTATTTCTCAAGGAGTACCTACACTGTCAGCCATGGCACGCAGCGAGACCCGAGCCGAGCGCATCTACGCCAACCTGCGCTCCGACATCCTGACCGGTCGCCTGCTACCCGGCCAGCGGTTGCCCTTCGCCGACCTCGGTACCCGCTACAGCACCAGCGTCGGCGTACTGCGCGAGGCGCTCTCCCGCCTCGTCGAGCAGGGGCTCGTGCAGTCCGAGCCACAGCTCGGGTTCCGGGTCACCTCGGTCTCCGAGGAGGACCTGCGCGACCTCACCAACACCCGCATCGACATCGAGACGCTGTGCCTGCGACACGCCATCAACCACGGCGACCTGGCCTGGGAGTCCCGGTTGGTGGCCGCGTTCCACACCCTCGCGCACACGCCGGAGTTGGCCAAGCCGGACGCGGTCAACGAGGATTGGGCCGCCGCCCATGCCGCGTTCCACGCCTCCATTCTCGACGGCTGCCCGAGTCCCCGGATGCGCGAGATCGCCGCGTCACTGCGGGACGCGTCAGAGCTCTACCGCCGCTGGGCGCGGCACCTCGGTACCGAGGTCACCCGGGATATCGCGGGCGAGCACCAGGCGCTTCGCGACGCGGTACTGGCCCGCGATCCAGAGCGCGCCTCGGCGCTGCTGGCCCAACACATCGAGTACACAACGCAGGCGCTGGTCACCTCCGCGCCGGAGAACCTGACCACGCCCACCACCCGGCGTAAGCGCGCGGCCGTCCCCACTCGAACCTGACCCGACGCGGGCGCCTGAACCCAGCTCTCCGGTCGATCCGTGCTGCCCACCCCCAGCCACGAAGTCACCACTTTCGAACATGGTTCGACAGGTATTGACTTCGATCTCAACAGAAGTGCTCAATTGACGGACCCACGCACGCCTTTCGTTACGCGTCGTCCCGCGAACCACCGAGAGGGGTCCCCCATGCACGTCCGTACCACCCTGCGCAGATTCGGATTGGTGGTGGCCGGCCTGCTGGCCGCCGGTACCACCGTGTTCGTCACCGCCACGGCCGCGAGCGCGGCCGACAGCATCACCCTCAACGGCACCGCCGCCGGCCGGACCTTCGACGGCATCGGCGCGATCAGCGGCGGTGGCGGCAACAGCCGGCTGTTGATCGACTACCCCGAGCCGTACCGCTCGCAGATCCTCGACTACCTGTTCAAGCCGGGCTACGGCGCGTCCCTGCAGATCCTGAAGGTGGAGATCGGTGGGGACACCAACTCCACCGACGGCGCCGAGTCCAGTCACGAACACACCCGCGGCGACCTCAACTGCGACCGCGGCTACGAGTGGTGGCTGATGGCGCAGGCCAAGGCGCGCAACCCCAACATCAAGCTGTACGGCCTCGCCTGGGGCGCACCCGGCTGGCCCGGCAACGGCAACTTCTGGTCCACCGACACCGTGCAGCTACCTGCTCGACTGGATGGGCTGCGCGGCCGGCAACGGACTCACCATCGACTACCTCGGCGGCTGGAACGAGAAGGGCTACGACAAGACCTTCTACGAGAACCTGCACAACGGGCTGCGCTCGCACGGGTACTCGACGCTGGTCGTCGGGGCCGACTCGGGCTGGGACGTGGCTGACGCGATGGTCGCCGACCCGACCTTCGCGGCCAGCATCGACATCATCGGTACCCACTACCCGTGCGGCTACGTCTCCGCGATGACCAGCTGCTCCACCACGCAGAACTCGCTGAACACCGGCAAACAGCTGTGGGCCAGCGAGAACGGTTCGGAGGACTACAACTCCGGGGCGGCACCGATGGCCCGCGCGATCAACCGGGGGTACCTCGACGCCAAGATGACCTCGTTCATCAACTGGCCGCTGATCGCCTCGATCTACCCGAACCTGCCGTTCCCGACCGACGCGCTGATGGTCGCCAACCAGCCCTGGGCCGGCTCGTTCGACGTCGGCAAGCAGCTGTGGGCGACGGCGCACACCACCCAGGTGACCCAGCCGGGCTGGAAGTACCTCGACTCGGCCAGCGGGTACTTCGGCGGCGACCGGGCCAACGGCTCGTACGTGAGTTACCAGGCGGCCGAACCACAGCGCGTACAGCGTGGTGGCCGAGACGATCGACGCCACCGCCGCCCGGCAGGTCACTTTCTCGGTGACCGGTGGGCTGCCGGCCGGCGCGACGGTGCACGTGTGGGCCAGCAACTTCCGCTCCAACAACCTGTCCGACTACTGGGTACACCAGCCGGACGTCACCCCGTCCGGCGGCTCGTACACCGTCACCCTCCAGCCGGGGTACGTGTACTCCTTCACCACCACGCTCCGGCCAGGGCCGGGGTACCCAGGCGAGTCCGGCACCGGCGCCGCTCGCGCTGCCGTACTCGGACTCCTTCGACGGTGCGACGGCTCGGGCACGAGCCGGTACTCCTCTCCCAGCAGCAGGGCGCGTTCGAGGCGGCGACCTGCGGCGGCGGCCGGAGCGGGCTGTGCGTACGGCAGCAGGCACCGATCGCCCCGATCACCTGGAACACCATCGCCAACCCGTACACCCTGCTCGGTGACCTGAGCTGGCGCGACTACACGGTGGCGGCGGACGCGCTGTTCGAGCAGGCCGGCGCGGTACAGGTGATGGGCCGGGTGGGCAGCCAGCGCGGCTTCAACGTGTCCGGCATCAACGCCTACTACCTCCAGGTCGCCAACACCGGTGCCTGGTCGATCGTGAAGAACACCAACACCGGCACGCTCACCACGCTTGCCTCCGGCAGCCGGGCCAGCCTGGGCCTGAACACCTGGCACCGGCTGGCGGTGACGTTCCAGGGATCGACCATCACCGCATCGGTCGACGGTACGACGCTGGGCAGCGCCACCGACTCCAGCTACCCCAGCGGCCAGGTCGGGTCTGGGTATCAACGGGTACCAGACCGACCAGTTCGACAACCTGGCGGTGACCCCGGTGGGTACCCAACCGCTCGTCAACAGCTACGAACTGGTCAACAAGAACAGCGGGAAAGCGCTGAGCGTCAACGGTTCCGGCCTCGCCGTGCAGTCGGCGTTCACCGGCGCGACCAGCCAGCAGTGGCAGCTCACCGGCAGCGCGGCCGGCTGGCTCACGCTGACCAACATCGGCTCGCGGCAGGTACTCGACGTGCCCGGCAACTCCACGAGCACGGGTACCCAGCTGGAGCAGTGGACCGCGAACGGCGGCGTGAACCAGCAGTGGCAACTGCGCCCGAACAACGATGGCACGTACCAGCTCTACGGTCACGGTTCGGGCCTGGTCGCCGGCATCGGCGGCGGCTCGACAGCCGAAGGCGCGGCGGTCGCCCAGTGGACGGCAGCTGGCGTACCCGACCAGTCGTGGTCACTCGTACCGACCGTGCTCGACGGCGGCGTGTACGCGCTGTTCAACCACAACAGTGGGGAGGCCGTGGACGTGTTCAGCGAGTCCACGGCCGACGGGGCGCAAATCGTCCAGTGGCCGTATCACAACGGCGACAACCAGCACTGGCGCTTCGTATCCGTGGGCAGCGGCTGGTACGAGGTGGTGAACGTACACAGCGGCAAAGCCTTGGAGGCGCCCAACTCCACCCAGGGTACGCAGCTGGACCAGCGGACGTACTCGGGTGCCACCAGCCAGCAGTGGCAGGTGGTGATCGGAGCCACCGGGTACGCGACGCTGCAGAACCGGGCCACCGGGTACCTCGCCGACGTCACCGGTGCATCCACCACGGACGGCGCGGCGATCATCGGCTGGGCCGCCAACGGTGGTACCAACCAGCAGTGGCAGTTGAGCTTCGCCGGCTGATCCGCTGATCCGCTGATCCGCTGAGCCACCGCCCCGGCAGCCTCCACCGAGACTGCCGGGGCGCGGCACGTCCAGCGGGCGGCCGGAATTGGCGTGGCCAAAGATACTCAAAGCGGCCTGTCGTACCGACCCCATGATCACTACCGTGGAGCCCGACCGAACCACGGAAGGGGCGAACGGTGGTTGAGATCGCGACGTCCGGTGCGCAGGCACCAACCCGGTCGCTGCTGCGCCGGGTCTACCTGGCCCAGGCGGTCGGCTCCACCATCGACGGCATCGCACTCTCCACCGCCGTGCTGTACTTCAGCGCCCACGTCGGCCTCCCGGCCGGGCTCATCGGAGTGGTCCTCGGCGTGGCCGCGATCAGCGCGCTGGTACTCGTCGTACCGATCGGCATCCTCGCCGATCTGATCGGGCTACGGCGCGCCGCGGTCGGCCTGTGCGTACTCGTGGCGGCGGCACTCGCGACGTACGCGCTCGCCCACCAACTGTGGGTGTACGCGATCGGCGCGGTCCTGTTCGTTGTCGCGCAGGCCGGCATCGGTGCGGTACGCCAGGCCATCGTCGCCGCCAACGTCGACCCGGCCGCCCGGGTACGCAGCCGCGCCGTACTGCACACCCTGCTCAACGCGGGCATGGGCGCCGGTACCGTCATCGGCACCCTGGTTGCCTTGCCCGGTAACGATCTGCCGTTCGTGATCGCCTTCGCGGTCGGATCGCTCGGCGCGCTCGGCTGCGCGGTCATCTTCGCGACCCTGCCCACGAGTGGACACCCGAGCGCCGGGTCATCCGCCGACCGTCGCCCCGGACTGATCGCGCTGCGCGACCGCCGCTTCGTCGGCATCGCAGGACTGGCCGCGATCGTCCAGCTCACCATGCCGACGCTGTCGGTCCTGCTGCCGCTGTGGATCACCGGTACCGTGCACGCCCCGACCTGGACCGCACCCGCCGCGATCGGACTCAACACCCTGCTGGTACTGGCCAGCCAGACCGCCTGGGCCAGCCGCATCCGTACCGACGGCGACGCCGCGCGCTCGACCGCCATCGCCGCCGGCTGCCTTGTCCTCGGCTGCACCCTCTACGGGCTCGCCGCGACAACCGGCCAGACCGGCACGGTGGCGCTACTGATCGGCGGTACCCTCGCGCTCACCGCCGGTGAGGTCTGCGCCGGCGCCGGTACCTGGCACCTGGCGTTCTCCCGCATCCCCACCACGGCGCCCGGCCAGTACCAGGCGGTCTTCGGCATGTCCGGCTCGGTCGCCCGCGCACTCGGCCCGCTGCTCGCGCTCCCGCTGATCCTCGCCGCGGGTACCGCCGGCTGGATCACCCTCGGCCTCGTCATGGCGGCTGCCGCTCTCACCCTGACCCTGATCGGCCGCCGCACCGCGATTCCAGCCGCCGCCTCGGGCTGACCCGGCCGGTCCCGAAACTGTCGGGATCGCCCTGACAGCGCGACTGCGGAAACTTCCGCACGTACAACAGCACGCTCGGGGCCGGCGCCTCGACCACGTTCGGGTACACCGGTACCGGCGACGGTTCGCAGGCACCGGGCAGCGTCAGCTGCACCAGCCCCTGATCCAGACAACGGCTGACGGCCGGCACGGGCGCCTCCCCGTGTCCGCCCGCCCGATCTGGTGCGCGCCGGCGGACCTGGCAGCTCAGTACCCCGAAGATCAGTACCCCGAAGATCAGTACCGCGAAGATCAGTACCCCGGGAAGACCTGCCGCAGGTCGTCGAGGGTGACCGGCCCGCTCACCTCGACCCCCGGCGGGGTGTACTTCGGGCCCAGCCGCCCGGTGAGCAGCCGCAGCCACGCCTCGGCCGGAATCCGCAGTACCCCATCGGGCTGCGCCGGCCGTTCGGTGAGGGTGACCGAGTCGGCTAGCAGCAGGCCCAGCGAGCTGGCCGGGTCGGTCAGGTCGACCGCCAGTTCGGCTCGGCGGCCGCCCAGCGTCGCGGGCTTGGAGATCCAGCCCAGCAGCGGGGCGAGCCCGTCAGCCAGCAGGGGTACGGCCCGTGGTGCCAGGGTCGTGGTCGGGGCGACGCCGGCCCGTACGTCCCAGGCGTGCAGGGTGAACTCCACCAGGCGCAGCTGCCCGGCCATCGCGACGCTGACCGGCGCCTGCAGGAACCCGAGGTCGATCCGCAGCTCCGCACGCGTCGCCTCGTCGAGCCCCTCGTACCGCTCGACCAGCCGCTCGTTGGCGACGACCGAGCCGTCCCGGTGCTCGAGCGGGCCCATCGCGTTCCAGCGGTCCCACACCGACTGGTTGAACCCGTCGGGCGCGGCGCCGCCACCGGACAGCGCCCGGTCGAGCGCGGCAAGTGCGATCTCCGCTCCGCTGCCCAGGTGGCTCAGTACGTGCGACACATCCCAGTCACTGGTACCGGACGGCCCGGTGAGGTCAGCCGTGCCGAGGTCCGCAACGTAGCCGGAAAGGTCGGTGGCGCCCGAGCGCAGTGCGGCGATCACCTGGTCCGCGAGAGTCATGGTCCGGAGTCTAGGGCAGCAGCGAACGGGCCTGTCTGTTGCTTGCTTCCGTTGCTCGGCTCTGTGAATCGGCCGCCAACGGTTGGGTGCGCCGGTGCGGAGGACAATCGGAGGCTACTGTCGTGTCAAGGTCACCGGGCCGCCAAAGGCGGCATGCGGGCAGGAATCCGACGGATCCGCCCGTCTACAGCAATTTGACTGCTCAAGGAGAGGTCCCGCAGGCATGGCCAGCACAACCATCATCCACTTCATCGATGATATCGACGGATCGGTTGCCGAGCGGACGGTCTCGTTCGGCATCGACGGATCCCTGTACTCGATCGACCTGTCCGCCGCTCACATCAAGGAGCTGGAGGAGATACTCGCGCAGTACATCGCCCGCGCACGACGGACTGGCCGTGGTCGCGTGGAGCAGATCATCGCCACCCGTATCCCCCGGGGTACCGCGGTTGCCTCTTCCCGCGCGAACAGGGACCGCAACACGCAGATCCGCGAATGGGCGGCCGCCAGCGGTCAGCAGTTGGCCGACCGGGGCCGTATCCCGCAGAGCGTCGTGAACGCGTACGAGATCGCCAACGCAGAGCCCGCCGCAGCGCCACCGGTCGCGGTCGCTGAGGCTACTGAGCCTACTGAGCAGGCGAAGCCGAAGCGCCACCGCAAGCCGCCAGCGGCGACGTTCAGCGGCGGCGAGCAGTAGCCCCTCCCCGGCCTCCGGCGCGCCGTCGAATACGAACTCAACCGGACGGCGCGACCGAGGACCACACGCCGAACCACTGCTCGGCGCCGTACTCCTCGAACCGCTCCAGCTCCGTGAAGCCCAGCCGAGCCGCGACCCGCATCGAGCGGTCGTTGGCGGTCTGGGTACTGAGCACCACCGGCTCGCCCGGAAGCGCGCCGGCGAACCAGTCGAGTACTGCTGCGCACGCCTCGGCGGCGTACCCGCGTCCCCACGCCTGCGGCAGGAGCATGTAGCCGAGTTCGGCCTCCCCCGCATCCGGACCGAGGTGACCCCGACGCTCCGCGTCGCGCCGGTCGAGCGTGACCATGCCGATCATCACTCCGTCGAGATCGACCACGAAAAAACCGGGGCGCCGCCTGGGTACCTCAGGCACCGCGCGCTCGAGTTCGGCACGCGGTCGCGGGCCACCGATATAGGTACCCACTTCCGGCGAGGCGAACAGCTCGATGAGCGCCGCACGGTCCCGGGCCTCGGGTTCACGGAGCACGAGCCGCTCGGTCCTGATCGGAGCCGGCGGCCAAGCGACGGATCCCAGCTCTGCCACGCCCGCAGACTAACCGATGACGTGGGTACTCCCGTTGATGCGTTGCACCGCCGGCTATGCGTCGCCAGCGCGGGCCTCCGCAAAATCGGTCGCACCTACTGTGCTTGACGACTACCGTGCCGGCATGGGTTGCTTCGCCTTGAACATCCGCGCCGCCGCTTAGCGGCGGTATCGCGGTTGCCGTAAACCGCGGCCGAATTGCCTACCCCACCGGGGTCAGTGCCAGGCGTACCGCCGGATCAGTGTCCAGCCGGCAGCCCTCTCGCGTACCTCACCGTGCTGCCGGATCGTCCCGTGTGGTCCGGGGAGCAAGTCCATGTCGCAGCTTTTCCCTCCATCGTCCAAAGATCCTTTCCCGCGGCAGTCCAAGGTCCTGCCCGTGGTGACCGTCCCCGAAGCGGGTCGCCCTGTCGCTGTAGGCGATAGCGGTCACCGGGGAGGCGCACAGCGACTCGATCCGCCGCGCCGAGAAGCCGTTGGCCCGACTGCACTCCGCAGTACAGATCTCCGGACAGCCGGCTGGACCAGGCTCGCGAAGTGGCTGCGGGAGCGCTGGCGGAGCTGGCGGTCGATCATCCGGCTGCTTCCCGTGTCAGGCCGGGCCGCTGTTGTCGCGATGGCACTCAACCTGCTGATCGGCGTACTGCCCTTGGGTTTCGTGATCGGTACCAGCGTGGCCATTGAACGGGTCACGGCGGCCAGCTGGGGCGGGGTCCTGCTCGCGGTGGGGCTGGCGGTGGTCTCGCTGCTGCTGCAGGCCGTCCTCTCGCCGTTCCAGGCCGCATTCACCGAACTGATCAGCCGACGGGTGGACGGCGCATGCGCCCGGCGGCTCATCCGGGTCACCCTTACCGAGGCCCCGATCGACCTGCTGGAACAGCCGGATCTCCTGGACAAGATGGGTGATGCCCGCCGTGGCCTGGTGGAGTACTCCACCACTCCGGGAGCTGCCGTCGCGGGGTTGATCGCACTGGTCGCCCGGTACGCGCAGCTCGCCGGGGGCGTGGTGATCACTTGGCTGGTGCTCGGCCCGGTGGCCGCGCTGGTGATCACGGCTGCGGCGCTGGTCGCCCGGTACGGGGAGCGGGGCGCGCAGACCCGGTACTCGCTGCTGCGGAGCCGGACCGCGGCGGCCCGGCGCAAGGCCTACTACATCCTCGACACCGGCAGTTCGCTGGCCGCCGCCAAGGAGATCCGGGTACTGGGGACGCTGCCGTGGTGGCGGCAGCGCGGTCACCGGGACTCCGACGCCTACCTGCGCCCGCTGTGGCGCGCCCGCCGCCGGATCCGACTCGTGCCGTTCGCGATGTACAGCCTGGTGGTACTGGCGGGGGCCCTGGCCGTGCTGATCATGCTGCGCGACACCGCCGACCGCGGCGGGCTGAGCGTGCTCGGCCTGTCCTTGGCCGTGCAGGCGATCCTCATCCCGCTGCGATTCGGGGTGTACTTCCCCGAGGCCGACGCGCAGACCCAGGAGGGCATGCGGGCCCACGAGTCGATGCTGGAGATCGAGCGGGCGGCTGCGCAGCGGTCACCGGGCCGGCTCCGGCCGGCTGGCCGGCAGGCCGGACAGGTGCCCGTCTCCGGTATCGCGTTCGAGAAGGTGAACTTCGCCTACCCGGGCAGCGGCCGGAAGGTGTTGGTGGAGCTTGACCTGGAGTTCCCGGCGGGCACCTCGACCGCGATCGTGGGCTTGAACGGGGCGGGCAAGACCACCCTGGTCAAGCTGCTGTCGAAGCTGTACGAGCCGACCGGCGGGCGAATCAGCGTGGACGGGGTCGCCCTGGACGAGTTCGACGCCCGGTCATGGCAGCGGCGCCTGGCAGTGATCTACCAGGATTACGTCCGCTACGAACTCGACGCGGCCGCCAACATCGGGCTCGGCGCACCCGGGCACCTGGGCGACTCGGCGGCCTTGGAGCGGGCCATCGAGTGGGCGGGCGCCACCGAGGTGATCGCTACGCTGCCGGACGGGCTGGCGACCGTCTTGTCCAGCCGGTACTCCGGCGGGGTGGATCTGTCGGGTGGGCAGTGGCAGCGGATCGCCCTGGCCCGTGCGCTGTTCGCCGTGCAGGCGGGCGCTTCGGTACTCGTGCTGGACGAGCCGACCGCGCAGCTGGACGTACGCGCCGAGGTCGCGTTCTTCGACCGGTTCCTGGAACTCACCCGCGGGCTGACGACGGTGGTCATCTCCCACCGGTTCTCCACGGTGCGGCGCGCGGACCGGATCGTGGTCCTCGACGGCGGGCGGATCAGCGAGCAGGGCAGCCACGACGAACTGATGGCGGCGGCCGGGCAGTACGCGGAACTCTTCGAGCTACAGGCCCGGCGGTTCACCGACGAGGAGACGGGCATGAGGATCTTCCGGGCGACGTGCTTCCTGTTCACCATGGGCCTGCGGGTGGACGCGGTACGGCTGCTGCGCGCGACAGTGCTCGCGGTCGCCCTCTACGTCGCCGCGCCACTCGCCGCCCTGGCGCTGCGCGATCTCACCGACGACGTGTTGGCGCACCAACCCGGGCCGGCGCTGACAGCGGCGGTACTTGCCTCCATCGCGCTCGTCGCCCAGCTCATGCTCGGCCACTTCTGCCACCTGGATCTGGTCCGGGTATCGGATGCGCAGCAGATGCGGCTGCGCGGCGAGCTCATGGACCTGGTGAACGGGGCGCCCCGGATCGATCACCTGGACCGGCCCGAGGTCGCCGACAGCGTGGACCTGGTCCGCGACGGGCTTACCGCCACTGCCCAGTCCCTGGAAGGGGTACTGCAGCTCACCGGCCTGCTGCTGCAGCTGACCGTCACCATGGTTCTCCTCGTCATGGTCGGCCCGGTGTTCGCGGTCCTGCCGCTGTGCGCCGTGGTGGCGGTGCTGCTCGAGCGGGCTGCGCAGTCCACAGTGGAAGGCGCTCGGGAACGGACCGCCGAGCGGCTCCGGCTCGCCAAGCACCTGCTCGAACTCGCGACCACCACCGGGCCGGTCCGGGAGCTACGGCTGTTCGGCGCCGAGGACGAGATCCTCCGGCGCCAGCGCGGCGCCTGGGACGAGGTGACCACCGCGATGTGGCGAGCCCAGCTCAGAGCCGCGTGGTACCGGGCGCTCGGCCATGGCTTCTTCGCCCTCGGGTACGGCGGCGCCATCGTGCTGGAGCTGCACGGCGCACTGCACGGGCACGCCTCCGTCGGCGACCTGGTACTCGTGATCACCCTCGCGGTACAGGTGAGCGTGCAGATCTCCGGCGCCCTCGGGCTGCTGTCGCTCCTGCAGGTCGCCGGCCGGACAACCGACCGGATCGGCGAACTGCGGGCGGTCGCCGCCGCAACTCCCGCGCTCGCCGCAAGCACCGCACCCGCAGGTGCCGCTCCCGCAGGCTCCCCTCCCGCCGGTGCCGCTCCCGCAGGGACGGCGGAGGTTCCGGACAGGTTGGCCCAGGGGATCACGCTTGAGGAAGTCTCGTTCAGCTACCCCGGCGCGCAGCGTCCCGTGCTGTCCGGAGATCTCGATGCACATCCCGGCCGGGTCGGTCCTGGCCCTGGTCGGCGAGAACGGGGCGGGCAAGTCCACCCTGGTCAAGCTGCTGTGCGGCCTGTACCAGCCGACCAGCGGACGCATCCTCATCGACGGCCGTGACCTGGCCGGACTCGACCCCGCCCGCTGGCGCTCCCGCCTGGCCACGCTGTTCCAGGACTTCCAGCACATCGAGCTGACCCTCGGCGAGAGCATCGGGCACGGTGACATCGCCCGCGCTGACGATACCGAAGCGGTCAGCGCCGCCGCGGAAAAGGCCCGCGCGGGCCAGGTCCTACGCGCGGTCCCCGGCGGTCTGGCCGGCTACGTGGGCCACTCCTACGCCGACGGTACGGAACTGTCCGGCGGCCAGTGGCAGACTGTGGCCCTGGCCCGCACCCTGATGCGGCATCCCCTGCTGCTACTCCTCGACGAGCCCGCCGCGGCCCTCGACGCCTCCGCCGAACACGACCTGTTCGAGCGCTACGCGTCCGCAGCCGGCCAAGCCGGACGGGAGAACGGCGGCATCACGGTGCTCATCTCCCACCGCTTCTCCACCGTGGGCATGGCCGACCTCATCGCCGTACTCGACCACGGGCAACTCGCTGAATTCGGCACCCACCGTGAACTCATGACCAGCCCGGGGCTCTACGCCGAACTGTTCACCCTCCAGGCCCGCGCCTACGGCTAGTCGCTCAGGCATGAAAAGAGGCCACGTCCTTCGATGGGATGTGGCCTCTGAGCTGGGTGGGCGATACAGGGATCGAACCAGTGACCTCTTCGGTGTGAACGAAGCGCTCTCCCGCTGAGCTAATCGCCCTCAACGGCTCCACGACTGTACCCGATCCGCTCCCGCCCGTGCACGCGAGGGCGGTCGGGCCCCGCCCGCGTCAGGAGCGTACCGAGCGCAGCAGCCACAGGCCGGCACTGAGCCACAGTGCGCCGGCCACGATGGCGAGTACCAGCAGGGCGGTACCGGCGCCGACGACGATCCTGGTCGGCCAGCCCTGCCGGGCGTACCAGTCGCGCCACCGGTGGACTCGTGCACGGGCGTACCCCAGGAGCCGTTTGGCCCAGCGGAACTCGACCGACCAGATCGCCAGGCCGAGGAAGATGATCGCCCAGCCGGGTCCGGGAAGCGGCAGCAGGATGATGCCGACGATCACCACCAGGGTGCCGAGTACCCCCACGCCGATGCGTACCGCCAGCCGGCCGGCGGGGGTGGCACGCATCCGGTCGAGCAACCGGCCGAATCGCGACCGCGAGGACGAGGCGGGCGCGAGTTGTTGTGGTTGCGTATGCGTTGCGATGGATCGGTGTGACTCGTCCCTCATCGATACCCCTGGCCAGCCAACGGTCGGGCGAACGGCCAGTCAACACGGCCCTTGATCGGGCATGCCGTCACCGAAGCGGACCGACGCACGTTACCGGAGTGAGTCGACGTCTGAACCACACCCGACGCCGGGCAGATCGAGGGACCAGCACAGCGCCACCAGCACTTCAGGGTTTGCGATCCTTTAGTGCGATTCCCTCCGGTTTGTCATCCCACTACAGGGTGAGATCAGGCAATGACTGTACGTGATCGGTTGGGGGACCTGAACATGGGATAGGCGGGGTACGGTGTGCGGCCCCGCAGCGGTGCCGGGGGGAGAACGACATGAGTGCCATTCGTCCAACGACTGTCGAGGTCGAGACATCACTGCGGTTGGTCGCGCCGGATGCGACAGCGTTACCGGTACGGGCAAGTCTGCGGTACGACCCGGCAGACCCGTACGCGGTACACGTGCTGTTCCACGCCGAGTCTGCCGGTGGCGAGGCGGTCAGCTGGTCGTTCGCCCGCGAACTTCTGGTGACCGGGCTCGACGAGCCGGCTGGCATCGGCGACGTACGGGTCTGGCCATGGAACAACCCGCGTGGCGATTTTGTCGCGCTGGCGCTGTCCTCGCCAGACGGGAACGCGCTCTTCGAGGTACCGCGCAGTGTGTTGGTGCGCTTCCTGCGCCGCACGTACGTGGTGGTACCCCGGGGGCGGGAGACCGAACAGCTCGACCTCGACGCGGCGGTGAGCCGGCTTCTCGCCGGGCGTTGATCCGCTGAGAACTCTGAGGGCCGGTGCCGGGGGGCGCCGGCCCTCGGTCCTGTCCACGGGATTCTGTGCCGGCGTACCGCGTTTGGCCGGCGCCACGAGGGGTATGCCGGGGTCGTAACCCCTCGGGGGCGAGGAGGGAGCGGTCACGTGCGGATCGAGCTACTACTGTCGCTGCCCCGTGACTCGTCGAGTGTCCCGTTGACCCGGCGGATCGTCGCGGCCGCACTGGACTCGCTGGGTACCAGCGCCGAGTGCGGGTACGACATCCAGCTCGCGGTCGCGGAGGCGTGCAGCAACGTGGTACGCCACGCGGATCCGGCCGACAAGTACGACGTGTCGATCCTCTTCGACGACGAGGCGTGCACCATCGAGGTGATCGACGCCGGCCACGGCTTCGACCCACACGGGGTACCGGCAGCGGAGAGTACGGCCGAGAGCGGCCGGGGACTACGGATCATGCGGCTGGTCACCGACCGGTTCGAACTACGCCAGCGAACCGGCGGCGGTACCGTCGTCCGGTTCGTCAAGCGGCTGGCCTGGCAGACGGCCACGCTACGCCTGCTGACCGGCCACTGACCGCCGCGCTCGGCCGAGTGGCTGAGCCGTCAGCCCAGGAGCAGGGCGGACAGGCCGGTACCGGCCAGCGCAGCCAGCAGTCCACACGCGACACTCAGCCCCGCGTTGAGCGCCGCGTACCCCCGTGCCCCCGACCGGGCCAGCTGCACCGTCTCGTACCCGAACGTGGAGTACGTGGTCAGCGCGCCGCAGAAGCCGGTACCGAGCAGGGCCGCCAGGCCGGAGCCGGTGTGCGTGCTCGCGGCCAGCAGGAAGCCGAGGATCAGGCAGCCGACCACGTTCACCACGAACGTGCCCCACGGGAACACCGAGTCGTGCCGGGCCTGCACCGCCCGGTCGGTGAGGTAGCGCGCCGGCGCCCCGACAGCCGCCCCGAGCGCGACCAGCAGCAGCGTCACGCGCCCCGCCCGACGTACCGGATGACCTCGACCGGGTCGACGATCACCAGACCCTCCCCCACCAGCTCGTCCAGCTCGGGCAGGAAGGCCCTGATCTTCTCCTCGGTGTCCACGATGATGATCACGATCGGCAGGTCTTCGGAGAGCGACAGCATCCGGGTGGTGTGGATGTGTGAGGACGCGCCGTACCCCTCGATGCCGCGCAGGACGCTCGCGCCAGCGAGGCCGGCGGCGTGTGCGCGGTGCACGATCTCCGTGTACAGCGGCCGGTGGTGGACCTGGTCGTCCTCGCCGACGTAGATGGACAGGCGCAGCGCCGGGCCGGGCAGCGTCATCGGGGCCTCCGCAGGGTGAGCCGACGGGTGGCCGCCGCGCCGGACCAGACGGCGACCAGCGCGGCCAGCAGCGTGCCGAACAGGTAGAGCAAGGCAGTCGTGACGGCGCCGCGGTCGAGCAGCTTCTCGGTGTCGACCATCGCGGTGGAGAAGGTGGTGAAGCCGCCAAGGATGCCTGTTCCGACGAACGGGCGCAGCAGCCGCGGCGCCCGCAGCGCCTCGGTCACCAGCACGATCAGCGCGCCGATGCACAGGCAGCCGGCCACGTTGATGGCGAAAGTGGTCCACGGGAAGGTGCCGGGGGTGTGCGGGAAGGCCACCCCGAGGCCGTACCTGGCCAGCGCGCCGAGTACGCCACCAGCCGAGACGACGCCGATGACCCGCCAGTCGGTACCCACCCGCTGACGCTATCGCGTACGCCGGGCAGCATGGCACAGTGGTCGCCGAGGATCACCTGAGCCGGTGGGAGAAGCCATGCGCGAGCGGGTACCGCTGCGACAACGCCGGTACGACCTGATCTTCGTCGCGTTCTTCGCGGTGAACCTGTGCTTCATCACCTACTTCGTGGACATCGAGCAGCTGACCGTCGCGAATCCGGCCCACTTCAGCTACCCGGCCTGGCCGCCGCACTGGGCCGTGGACCTGGTGCACTGGTACGGCCGCCGGTACGACCCGCTGCTGATGGCGCGGCCGCAGTGGTGGCAGATGACCATCTGGATCGACGTGCTGTACTTCGGCCCGTTCTACCTCGCGGCTGTCCTGTCGTTCGTGCGCGGCTGGGACCGCATCCGGGTACCCGCGCTGGTCTGGTCGGGCATGATGATCTCGAACGTGGTGATCATCCTTGGCGAGGAGTGGGCCGGGCCGCTGGCCACCCCGCACCGGGCCATGGTGATCGGGGCGAACGCGCCCTGGCTGCTGCTGCCGTTCGCGGTGATCTGGCGGCTGCGGCGGGACCGCCCCTTCACCCGCCCGATCGCCGCCGAGTCCGCGCCACCCGCGCCACCCGCGCCGGTCGCACCGGCCGGAGCGCAGAGCGAAGCCCGACCGCCGGTTGCGGTCCGGGACGAGCCGGCGGCGGATCCGGAGTGAACTTCGTTGACCGGTACGGTCCCTGGGCGCTGATCGCCGGGGCGTCCGAAGGGATCGGGGCGGCGTTCGCGCGCGCCCTGGTCGACCGGGGACTCGGTGTCGTACTCGTCGCCCGGCGCCCGGAACCGTTGGCAGCACTGGCCGACAGCCTGGCCGGCAGCCTGGGCGGCGAGGTACAAACCGTCGCCGCCGATCTGTCCACTGTGGACGGACTGGACGCGGTGTCGGCCGCCACCAACGGTCTGCCGATCGGTCTCGTGGTGTGCAACGCGGCGTACGCACCCGGCGGCGCACTGCTGGACCAGTCCGAGGAGACGCTGCTCGCCGCGCTGGACACCAACGTCCGGGCGCCCCTGCTCCTGGCGCGGCGGTTCCTGCCCGCGATGGTGGCGCGCGGGCGCGGCGGGCTCATCATGATGTCCTCGCTCGCCGGCCAGCAGGGCACCCCGAACCTGGCCACCTACTCGGCGAGCAAGGCGTTCGGCGCGGTACTGGCCGAGGGGCTGTGGGCGGAGCTGCGCCCGGCTGGCGTGGATGTGCTGGCCTGCCTCGCCGGCGCGGTGAGTACGCCCGGGTACAGCCAGGCGATGGCGAAGCCGGCCCCGGGGACGGTACGCCCGGAGCAGGTGGTTACCACTGCGCTGCGGGCACTCGGGCGGCGCCCCCGGGTGGTACCTGGGGCACTCATGAAGGTGGCGGCGCCGGTAATGTCGCGGGTACTCCCCCGGCGCGCCGCGATCAGCGTGATGGGCCGGGGATACCGGGAAGCGGGCGGATGACGGTACCGGCACACGTACGCGGGATGCCGCTGCACGCGGTCACCGAGGTCTACGGCGAGGCCGGGCTACGGCTGCGCTACGCCCAGGAGATCGCCGACTTCCCGCCCGCCGAGCGGGCCGTACTCGAAGACGCGCTGGCACTGGCCGGGCAGCTGCACGCCGAGGACCGGCGGCAGCGCGAACCGTACGTCAACCACCTGCTGCGGGTGGCGATCCGGATCGTGCACTACTACCGGATCCGGGACGTGGACGTCGTCTGCGCGGCGATCCTGCACGACTCGGTCGAGGACCATCCGGTCGAGTTGGGTGGCACACCGGAGGCGGCGCTGGCCACGCTCGGGCGGCGGTACGGCGCCCGGGTCGCCGAACTCGTGGCTGCCGTGACCAACCCGGCGTACGACCCGGCGCGGGACGCGTACGAGCAGT
The DNA here is from genome assembly GCA_963850915.1 of uncultured Actinomycetota bacterium. Classification (GTDB taxonomy): domain Bacteria; phylum Actinomycetota; class Actinomycetes; order Mycobacteriales; family Micromonosporaceae; genus CAVTWH01. Next base: position 546,055 of record CAWKND010000005.1, on the reverse strand, counting down.
ACCGCGAGCACGTCGCCGCCAGCCTGGAGGGCAACCCGTGGGCGCGGGTCATCAAGCTCTCCGACTTCACCGACAACGGGGTGGGCGTCATCCACACCAGCGGACCCAAGGTGCGCCGGGCGGCCACCAAGTACGCCCCGCTGGTACCCGCGCTGCGCCGGCTGCTCGACCTTCCGGACACCCCGCTGGAGCCGGACGTACGAGCGCTGATCGCCGCTCAGCTGGATCTTGCGGAGCACCGGTTCGCGCTGATCCTCGCCGAGCCGGACGGGGCAGCCGCGCCCGGCTGAGCTGCGTTACGCTCCCCGGACCCCCGAGGAGGAGCCCCAATGTCGTACCCCGCGACCGCACCGACCACCACGCCGCTGTCGCCGGCCGTCGCCCAGCTCGCCACCGTTCGCGGCATGGGGCGCTGGCTGCGCACCTACCCGGCACGCCGGCTGGAGTGGTGGCGCGTACTCATCCTGGGGATCTTCGTGGTCGGGCTGCTGGGTGGGGCCGTCGCGTTCCTGTTCGCCGGGGCGTGGCTCGGCGTCGCGCTCTTCGTGGCGTTCGCGCTGCCGTTCCTGTGGGTCGCCTCGCGGGCGCCGAACTTCAACCCGATCCGTGCGGCGCGCCAGGTCTACCTCTTCGAGCAGGGCTTCATCCAGGCCGACCGGACCAGTGCGGTCGACTACCGCTTCGACCAGATCGAGTGGGTGACCCAGGCGATCACGCACGTCTACCGCTACGGGATCAAGGTCCAGTCGATCTACCTGTACACCATCCGCCGGGCGGACGGGCAGACGACCAAGGTGACCCAGTTCTACAAGGACATCGCCGAGCTGGGCAACGCCATCGCCGAGCAGGTCACCGCCGTACACCTGCCGCGCGCGATCGATGCCATCCGGGCCGGCCGTACCATCAACTTCGGCGACCTGTCAGTGAACCTGAGCGGGATCGCCGCCGCGGGCAAGGGCGCGCTGCCCTGGACGGAGATCCAGAAGGTGACCGTCAACAACGGCGTGATCTCGGTGGCCAAGCAGGGCAAGTGGCTGGCCTGGTCGGCGAAGCAGGCCAAGGACATCCCCAACCTGTTCGTCTTCCTGGAGCTGGCCAACCGGCTGGCCGCCGCGGGCCGCTGACGTACGCTCGGGTACGTGGAGATCACTGTCGAGGACAACGCGAAGGTACACCGCTTCGAGGCGCGTACCCCGGACGGCGCGGTGGCCGGAGTCCTCAACTACCTGAGCCGCCCCGACCACCTGGTGCTGGTACACACCGAGGTCAAAGAGGAATATGACGGCCAGGGCGTCGGTGCGGCCCTGGTCCGTCAGGTGCTCGACGAGGTACGGGCACGCGGACTGACGATGGTGCCCCAGTGCCCGTTCGTCGCCTCGTACCTGCGCCGCCACCCCGAGTACACCGACCTGGTCTACGCGGCGGCGTAACGGCTCAGCCCGGCCAGGTACCGGTCATCTTCTGGACGCCCTTTGCGGTGGCCCGGTCGACCGCGGCCTTCACCAGCGCGAAGATCGCACCCTGGATCGCCGCCGCCGCAAGGATCTCCGCCCAGGTGTGCTCCTGGTCGAGTGCCTTCGGGGCTTCCTGCTCGCCGGCGGCCAACTTCCACACCTGCTTGAACACCGCGCCGGCAGCGACCCCCGCGATCGCACCGGCCAGCAGGCCGACCGGCCGGTACACCACCTTGGCAGTGTTCATGCGTTGAGCCTAGTCACGCGGCCCGCCGGCGGTTGAGCCAGACCAGTACCGCGCCGAGCATCGCGCCCGCCGCAGTGAGCAGCAGTACGCCCTGCAGCCGGCGATCCAGCTCGGCACGGCGGTCGAGCAGGTCCTCGTCCGGCAGGATGATCAGCCCGGTGTCGCGGGCGACGGCGGCCGCTGCGGCAGACTCCTCAGCGTCGTCGGAGGCGGCCCGATCCCGCTTCTTCGCGCCCGGGGTCCGCTCCCGCGCTCCGTCGGCCACGTCGCGCATCTTGTCCCGGGCATCCCCGGCACGGTCCTTGGCGCTGTCCGCGATGCCCAGGGCCGTCGACTTCGCGCTGTCGGTCACCCCGTGCACCGTCGATTTCGCGCTGTCCGAGGCGCCGTGCACCGTCGACTTCGCGCTGTCGGTCACGTCGTGCACCTTCGCCTTGACGGTGTCGATCGCGTCCTGGGCCTTGGCCTTGGCGCCGTCGACCGCGTCGTGCACGGCACCGGCGGCGCGCGCCTTCACGTCCGCCTTGGCGGCCAGCGCCTCGACCGTCTCGCCGAGCTCCGCCCGGGTCTGCGCGACCTGCTCTTTGAGCTGCTCGACCTCGGCGTCGTCACTCATGGTGGGCACTCCTCTTCACCGTCTCGATGTCGGCCTTGATGCTCGCCACGGCGGCGTCCGGAGTGGGGGGTACGCCCTGCTTGACCTGGCTCCTGCCAACCAGCGCGAGCACCCCGGCGACGAGCAGCAGCAGCACCCCGACGATCAGCGCCGCCAGCCACAGCGGCATGACCAGGTCCAGGGCGATCACGGCGGTTGCCAGCAGGACCGCCAGCCCGTAGAGCGCGACCACGCCGGCGCCACCGAACAGGCCGGCGCCCTTACCGGCGTGCTTGGCCTTCGCGGTCAGCTCCGCCTTGGCCAGCGCCAACTCGCCCCGTACCAGCTCGGACAGCTGCTCGGACGCGTGGCGTACCAACTCCGCGGTCGACTGCTCGGATACCGGCTGTGCCATGCTCGACCACCTCCCAAGCGGTATCTTCCCGCCTGGCGGCGTGCCAAACCCCTCGTTCAGCCACAATCGTCCATCGGTGGGCTGTCCCCAGGCCCGTCGCCGGGCCTCATCGCAGCCCCTTGACCGCCGTCTCGATGGCCCGGTGGAAGGTGGGGTACGCGTAGATCATGTTCTGCAGCTTCTCGACCGGTACCGCGCCGTGCACCGCCACCGCGAGCCCGGAAAGTACCTCCCCGCCGACCGGCCCGGCCGAGGTCGCGCCGACCAGGATCCCGGCGTCCATATCGGCGACCACCTTGATGAAGCCGGCGTTGCCCGCCTTGTGGATCCAGCCGCGGGCCGACTCGGTGAGGTCGGTGGTGAAGGTCTTGACGTTGAGTCCCCTGTCCCGGGCCTGCTTCTCGGTCAGCCCGACGGCGCCGATCTCCGGGTCGGTGAAGGTGACCCGGGGCAGCGCCCGGTAGTCGGCGCTGGCTCCACCCTGGCCGAGGATGTCCCGGACCACGATGTCGGCCTGGTACATGGCCATGTGGGTGAAGGCGCCCTTGCCGGTGATGTCACCGACGGCCCAGAGCCGCTCGCCGGCCCGCAGCCACTCGTCGACCTCGATCTTGTCCAGCCCCACGGTCTCCAGGCCCAGTCCGCCGACGTTCGGCTTGCGGCCCACCGCGACGAGCAGCTTCTCGCCGGTCACCGCGCTGCCGTCCTTGAGCGTGACGGTGAACTGGCCGTCGTCGTACCCGACGTGCTGGGCGTGTGCGCCGGTGTGTACCCGGATGCCGTCGCCCGCCAGCGCCTTCCGGACGAGCTCGGAGGACTCGGGCTCCTCCATCGACAGCAGCCGGTCGGCGCCCTCGACCACGGTCACCGCCGCGCCGAAGCGGGCGAACACCTGGGCCAGTTCCACGCCGATGGCGCCGCCGCCCAGCACGATCAGCGACGTGGGTACCTCGGTGGCCTCGATCGCCTCCCGGTTGGTCCAGTACGGGGTACCGGCGAGGCCGTCGATGGGCGGCACGTTGGGGGCGGTACCGACGCTGACCACGACAGCCTTCCCGGCCTGGTACACCTCGCCCTGCACCTCGACCCGGCCGGGACCGGCCAGCCGGCCGAAGCCGCGCACGAAGTGGCCGCCCTTGCCGGTGAACCGGTCCACCGCCACCTGGTCGTTCCAGTCGTCGGTGGCCTCCGCGCGGATGCGGTGCGCGACCGGCGCCCAGTCCGGCTCGACCTGGGCTACCCCGGCCATCCCGTTGACCCGCCGACCCTCGGTCACCAGGTTGCCCGCGCGGATCATCATCTTGCTCGGGATGCAGCCCCAGTACGGGCACTCCCCGCCGACCAGCCGGTGCTCGATGCCGACGACGTTCAGCCCGGCCTGGGCCAGCCGCCCGGCGACCTCTTCGCCGCCCACGCCGAGCCCCAGTACGACAACATCGACCGCGGTGTCAGCCACGTCTGCCCCTCTCGCGCCGCGTTGCGCGCGTCGGTACCACTCTGCCAGGCGGGTGCGGGTCGGGCAGCGCGGGCCGGGCAGGGCGGGCCGGCTCAGGTCGGGTTGCGGTGCAGCCGGATCCACCGGTACCCGTAGGGGCCCAGCTCCAGCTGGTCGAGCTTGCCCACGTCGGCGTACGTCTGGTCGGCGAAGACCTGGTTGGGCTGCTCCGCCTCGGCGTAGTGGGCGCCCAGGTCCACGGTCACCGGCTGGTCATCCAGGTTGTGCAGGAACAGCATCGAGCCCGAGTGGTCGTCCGCCCGGTGGGCGAGTACCGACGCCGGCAACTCGTCCGCGTCCAGCGCGGTGCAGGTACCGGAGCCGACCTCGGGGCTCTCCCGCAGGGTACGGATCATGCGCTCGAACCAGGCCAGCAGCGAGCCCGGGTCGTCCCGCTGCACGGTCACGTTGACCTGCTCGTAGCCGAACTTGCCGGACGACACCACCGGCCGGATCGGGGTACCGGAGCGGGTGAACCCGGCCTGCTCCTGGCGGCTCCACTGCATCGGGGTACGGATCGCGTCCCGGCCCTTGAGCGACAGGTCGTCACCCATCCCGATCTCCTCGCCGTAGCGCAGCACGGGCGTACCCCGCAGCGTGAACTGCAGCGAGTAGGCCAGCTCCAGCCGGCGCCGGTCACCACCCAGCATCGGGGCCAGCCGGCGGCGGATGCCCCGGTCGTACAGGTGCGAGTCGGGGTCCGGACCGAACTGCGCGAACACCTCGGCGCGCTGCTCGGCGGTCAGCCGGGACAGGTCGATCTCGTCGTGGTTACGCAGGAACGTCGCCCACTGGCCACCGGGCGGGGGTACCGGGCTGTCCCGCAGCGCCTGCACGATCGACTCGGAACGCTTGCGCGCCAACGCGAGTACCACGGCGTCGTTGAGGATGAAGTCGAACATCATGCTGATCCGGTTGTTCGACCCACCGGCGTCGGCGAAGTACTGCGGCAACTGCTCCAGCGGTACGTTCGCCTCGGCCAGCAGCAGCGCGTCGCCGCGTCGCCAGGACACGTGCTGGCGCAGTTCGGTGAGGAAGTCGAAGTCCTTGGGGCTGTCGGAGTTGCCCGGCTCGGTCAGTTCGATGATGAACGGCACCGCGTCCATCCGGAATCCGGCCACCCCGAGCTGCAGCCAGAACCCCATGATCTTCTTCAGCTCGGCGCGTACCCGCGGGTTGCGCATGTTGAGGTCCGGCTGGAAGTCGTAGAAGCGGTGGTAGTACCAGGCTTTCGCGCTGCGCTGGTAGGTCCACACCTCCTTCTGCTCGCCCGGGAAGACCATCCCCTTGAACCGGTCGGCCGGCTCCGTGTCCGACCACACGTACCAGTCGCGGTACGGCGAGTCGGCCTTCAGCGCCTGCTGGAACCACGGGTGCTGGTCGGAGGTGTGGTTCACCACCAGGTCGATGATCACCTTGATGCCCCGGTTGGCCGCCTGGTGCAGCAGTTCGGCGAAGTCGCCGAGGGTACCCAGGCGCGGGTCGACGTTGTAGAAGTCGGTGACGTCGTACCCGTCGTCCCGCCCCGGAGTCGGGTGGATCGGGTTGAGCCACAGGCAGGTGACGCCCAGCCGGTAGAGGTAGTCCAGCCGGCCGATCAGGCCACGGAAGTCGCCGACCCCGTCGCCGTCGGAGTCGGCGTACGTGTCGACGTCGAGACAGTAGATGACCGCTTCGTCGTACCAGTGCTCACTCACGTCTGCTGCTATGCCCGCTGCCCCTCCCCGGCAAACGAGACCGCCCCGGAGATCACTCCGGGGCGGTCCGCTGGGCAGGCAGGGTCAGGAGACCGTGACCGCCGTGTCGTCGACCACGAAGGACGTCTGCAGGGAGCTGTCCTCGGTGGCGCTGAAGGTGATGGTGACCGTGGTACCCGCGTAGGCGGCCAGGCTGAAGGTACGCAGCACGTACCCGGAAGCCTTGTTCAGGTTGGAGTAGGTCGCCAGCGTGGTGCTGCCCACCTTGACCGTCAACTTGTCGTACTGCGTCGTTGTGGTCGTCTCCGACGTGTCGATGTGCAGGTAGAAGGTGAAGGAGTAGCTGGTGCACCCGGCCGGCAGGGTCACCGACTGGCTGAGCGTGTCGGTGTGCGTGGTGCCGTACCCGTCCATCCAGGCGTCGTAGGTGCCGCCGTGCGCCGGCTCGCTGGAGCCGTTGGCGCCGATGACGCCCGAGGTGGACGACCAGACGGTGTTACCGGACTCGAAGCCGGGGTTGCCCAGCTTCTGCCCGGGGCTGGCGCAGCCGCCGCCGGTCGGGCTGATCGTCCAGGTGAAGGTGGTGCTGCCACTGAGCGTGCCGCTGGTCGCGGTCGCCGTCACCGTGTAGGTCCCGGCCGTGGTCGGGGTACCCGAGATGGTGCCGGTGGAGGCGCCGATGGTCAGGCCCGGCGGGAGGCCGGTCGCCGACCACGAGTAGGTCGTGCCGCCGGACGCGGTGAGCGTCAGGCTGGTCGCGGTGCCCACGGTACCGGCCTGGCTACCCGGGTTGTTGACGGTGATGCTGCCGGTGCTGCCACCGGCCGTGAACGCGGCGGTGCCGTTGGGGGTACCCAGCCCGGTCGGGCCGTCCCAGCCGGTACCGGCGGTGCACATCGGCGAGCCACACGAGCCGTTGCTGCCGCTGGTCACGTCGAACAGGTTGCCGGTGTGCGAGTACGGGTAGGACGCCGGGTAGTCGCTCGCACCGGGGGTACCGGCGAGGGCGTACACCGACGCGATGATCGGAGCGGACGCGCTGGTACCGCCGTAGACAGCCCAGCCGGAACCGCCGTAGGTCTGGTACACGGCAACACCGGTGTTCGGGTCGGCCACCGCTGACACGTCCGCCTCAGCCCGCCGGCTGCAGCCGGTGGTCACCGTCTGCCAGGTCGGCTTGGCGTCGTAGGCGGAGCAGCCGGAGCCGGCGTCGTTCCACGCGGACTCGGTCCAGCCACGGGAGTTGGAGGAGGTGTTCAGCGAGGTACCGCCGACCGCCGTCACGTACCGCGAGGTGGCCGGGTACTCGGCACCGGTCGCGTCGTCGCCGGAGCTGACCGTGATCGCCACACCCGGGTGGTTGAAGTGCGCGTCGTCACTGGTCTGCGAGGAGGACTCGCCACCGCCCCAGCTGTTCGACACGAACTTGGCGTGCGCGGCCGCGTAGTCCTCGGCGGCGTACAGGTTCGCGTCGGTGGCCGAGCTCGCCTCCACCAGCAGGATCTTGCAGTTCGGGCAGATCGCCGAGACCATGTCGATGTCCAGCGAGATCTCCCCGGCCCAGCCGGTGTCGTTGGTCGGCAGGGTGGTTCCGCCGGACTGGTTCACCTGGGTGAAGCAGCCGCTGGCCACGGTGCATGCCGGCAGCCCGTACTGGCTGCGGTAGGTGGCGAGGTCGCTGGCGGCGTTCGGGTCGTTGTACGCGTCCACAATGGCGACCGTGGCGCCGCTGCCGCCCGCTGTGGACAGCTTGTACGCGCTCACCAGGCTGCTCGGGCCGTACCCGCTCGGGGTCGCGTTCGGGCTGACCAGGTTGGGGCTGACCGTGTCGGTACGGCGCAGCGCGAAGCACGACATCACGTGCTTCGCGGCCGGTTTGGCGCACGCACGCGCCACGTTGCTCGGGGTGGCCGCGGCCGGCGTGGCCGCGGACGCCGGTGCCATAGCCAGGACGCTGGCGACGAGTGTCGCCGCACCGGCCAGGGCGAGCGCGGAGCGGATAACCCGCATGTGTCCTCCAGTGGGGGTCGGGAGAGCGCTGGTGCATGACAGCCGGACACTCGTGGCGGCACGGCCTGTCATAAATTGACTCGGGTGACTATCCGGAGACCACGCACAACCCACACAACGGGTGGACGTTTGGCCCCACGAGGCAACCCGAACGGCCGAGGGTGAGTCGTAGGGGCGCGCGCCTTCCGCAAAACCGGCATGTCGTGACACGGTGAGCCGGACCCCCGCCGAGCGGCCAGAACACCGATCCGGTGGGCATCCGGTACGGTCCGGGCGCACAGCGCCGGCGGCCGTTGGGCACTGGGGAGGCACACATGCCACCACCGGACTGGGACGAGCCGTTCGGCACCTTACTGGCCGGGCTGCGCCGCGATGCGGGCCTCACCCAGGAGCGCCTCGCCGACCAGGCCGGCCTCTCGGTACGGGCGATCAGCAGCCTGGAGTGCGGGGTACGCCACCCGCGCCGGTTCACCCTCGACCGGTTGGCCAGTGCCCTGCACCTGTCGGCGACCCAGCGCAGCGGCCTGATCCTCGCCGCACAGCGGGCTCGCCGCGGCACCGGGCAGCCTGCCGGTACCCCCCGCGGTACCCCGCTGGTCGGTCGCGGTGGGCAGCTGGAGCTGCTGCGCCGGCACCTGACCGGCGACGGTCCGCCCGTTCTCGTGTTCGAGGGCGAGACCGGCATCGGCAAGTCCCGGATGCTCGCCGAGGCGGCGGCGCTGGGCGCGGTACTCGGACTCGCCGTCCTGATCGGCACGGCCAGCCCCGGGGTCGGCGACGACTTCGCGCCCTTCGCCCAACTCCTCGCCGAGCAGGTACGCCGGGCCAGCGCGGCGATGCTCGCCGGCTGCGCGGCACTGCGCCTGCTGCTGCCCGAGCTCGGTGACCGGCTGCCGGAGCTGGCTCCGGTCGCCGCCCCGGCGCTACCACCGGCCGACGATCCGGCCCAGCGCCGCCGGATGATCTTCGACGCGGTCAGCCGCTACCTGGCCACCGCCGCCCGTGGCCGGCGCCGGCTACTCGTCCTCGACGACCTGCAGTGGGCCGGGGCGGAGGCCGGCGCACTCCTGGTCCACCTGCTACGGCAGGCGCCCGCCGATGTACGGGTGGTGGCCTCGCTACGTGCCGGCGAGGCGGACGGGCCGGTACTCGCCGCACTCGCTGACCTGGGTCGGCAGGGGCAGTTGCGCGGCTGCCAACTCGACCCGCTCACGGCCGGCGAGTCGGCGCAGGTGGTGGATGCGGCGTGCGGCGGCGAGCCGGTGGCCGAGGGGTACCGGGCGGCGGTGGTACGCCGGGCCGGCGGGTTGCCGCTCTACCTGGTCGAGCTGGCCCGGGCCGCCACCCTGGGCAGCGCCGAGGAGATCCCGTGGCACCTGCGGATCGCCGTCGGGCAGCAGTTGGCCAGCCTGCCCGGGCCGGTGGTGCGGCTGCTGCGGGTACTGGCGGTGGCCGGGCCGAGCGCCGAACTCGGTGCGCTGGGCGCGGTGGAGTTGGAGGGGCTGGACCTGGCCTGCCGGCGGCGCATCCTGGTGGAGACGAGGCAGGGGCTGCGCTTCCGGTACCCGCTGGTGCGCGAGGTACTGGCCACCAGCCTCGGCCCGACCCGGCGCCGCCTCTGGCGCGAATCGCTCGCAGCCACGGCATAAAGCCGCCGCCTGAGCCTCAACCCAGGCGGCGACCGCGGAGATCAGTAGTTGCTTCGCCGATCAGTCGTTGCTTCGCCAGGCCGGCGTCGGGCGGTTGGTCTGCAGTGGCCGGGTGGACTCCCAGTGCCGCCGCCAGTCGGCCCCCTTCGGACCGGTGGGCAGCGCCACCGTGCCCTCGGCTGCGGCGCGCAGTGACTGGTACCAGCCCAGCTCCTCCTCCGCCCACAACTGGGCAACCGACGCGGCCATCCGCTGCTGGAAGGTACGGGCGCCCTCGCCCTCCTGCGGCAGCAGCGGCGTACCGTAGCGCACCGCGACCCGCGGCCGGCCCGGTACCGGCCAGTTGCGACCACGGGGCATGGCGGCGTAGGTACCGCGCAGCACGATCGGTACGCAGGCGATGTTCCGGCTGACGCACAGCTGCGCCGCGCCCAGCCGCATCGAACCCATCCAGCCGTCCTCGCTGCGGGTACCCTCCGGGAACAGCAGCAGCGACCAGCCGCGGTCGAGCAGGATCGGGGCCAGCGAGCGCAGCTTGCGCGAGCCCCGGCGCTCCACCGGGAAGGCGTTGAACACCACCGCGGTCACCGCCGCCCGCCAGCGCGCGTCGAAGAAGTAGTCGGCGGCCGCACCGACGGCCACCTTCTTGGCGTACCGCGCCGGCAGCGAGCCGAGGATCAGCGGCGTGTCCAGGTGGCTGGAGTGGTTGGCAATGAAGACAACCGGCCCGGTCAGGTTCTCCAGCAGGCTCGCAGTCCCTGCACGTCGGGCTTGGTGAGGCTCCAGGTCAGCGGGGTCAGCCCGGCGCGCTGGATACCACGCCGGGTGGCCCGGACAGCGGCCATCCGGGCCCAGCCGGTCGGGAACTCGCGCGGACCGTCGTCCTTCTCGTGGTCGATGGCGCTGCGCGGGGTACGCGACCGGCCCCGCCAGTCACGCCCCGCCAGCAGCTTGCGGGTTTCCTTGTAGAGACCCATCCGGGTTGCCTCCTCTCAGCTCAGCGAACGTCGGCGGTCAGCGAACGTCGGCCATCGAGAGCGGCGGGGTGTGCTGGTAGGTGATGGTGGGGCTGCGCCCGACCACGTCCTTGGCGATCTCCAGCGCGTCGTCCAGCGTGGACGCGGCCCGGAAGCCCAGCCGCTGGCAGGTACGCCGGTCGCCGCCCACGATGATGACCTCGCCGACGTGCTCCAGCGCGTGCGAGCCCCAGTACCACATGTAGAGCGGGTGTACCCCGTGGTAGGCGTAGCTGTTGCGGTAGAGGTGCGTGTACCACGGGTCGGTGGCGAACTGCTCCTCGAACTTGGCCTCGATCTCCACCGGGTTGGTGGTCTGGGCCAGTACTTCCTCGTAGAAGTCGATGTAGCTCGGGTGGTGTACCGGGTGGAACTCGTTGCGCATGTGGTGGTAGAAGATCGCCACCCCGCCCTTGCGCACGATCGGCTGGCCCCGGTAGAGGTTGAAGAAGTAGCCCAGCCCGAGGCTCATCACCAGGATCGGGTTCATGATCGAGTTCACGTTGTACGGGCAGATGTAGGGCAGCCCCCACACCGCGATGTCGGAGGGGCCGTTGACCTCGACCAACTGCTGGCGGTGCACGTACTGGGTGGTCACCTCGTGGACGGCCAGCGGCTCACCCGCGGTGACCGAGGTGACCCCGTACGGCGCCGACGTCGAGTGCCACAGCTGCCGGCGGCGGGCCGGCGGCAGCAGGTCGTTACCCCGCTTGACGGCGAGGTAGGTGGCCTGGTCCTTGAGCGTTCCACTCCCACTCGCGCTTGTTGAGGAAGCCCATCTCATCCGGGAACGTGTTGTTGTTGACGCTCGTCTCGATCTGGAAGATCTTCACCGACTCTTCCAGGATCTCGGCCATCCGGTGGTACGAGTGGTGCATGGCCGAGTTGGGCGGGTCGTTGAACGAGCGCGAGTGGCGCAGCGTGTGCACGTTGTGGTGGGCGCGCAGGCTGCGGTAGGAGGCCAGCCCGACGGCGACCGACTTCGCGCCGCCGCTCATCCCGGTGAGCGTCACGTTGACGTAGACGATCAGGTCGCTCTCGGCCGCCCGGCGGTTGATCTCCACCACTTCGCCGTGCTTGGTGGTCCCGAGTCTCCACCAGGTTGGCGCGGTCCTCCGCGTCGTGGTTCTTCAGGTGGTGCGGGAAGAACGAGCGGAACACCCGCTCCCCCACGGTGCGCTTGAGCTCGGCCGGGGTCATCCGGCGGTGCAGCGAGTTGCCGGCGATCAGCTCGACGTCGTCGACGCCCTTGCTGGCGGCCAACTCCAGCACGTGCTCGATGATCCGACCACGGATGTCCGGGGTCTTCATCTTCGGCAGCGGGATGGACAGGTCGTCGAAGACGATGGTCAGCTTCATCCCGGCGAACAACAGGTCGCGCAGCGGCTCCCGCCCCAGCGGATTGTCCAACGCCTGGCGGATCTTGCCGTCCAGGTCGCGCAGCGCGGGCAGCGACTCCGGCGGGTAGATCACCCGGGTACCGAGCGGGAACTTCTCCAGCCGGAAGCCCTCCCCCTCATGTACCAGCAGCGCGGGGGTGCGCTCGTCGACCTCGAGAACGAAACCTGGACGTGCCATTACAGATACTCCTCTAGTCCCGTGCAGTTTCAGTCTCGGAGCGGGTCGAAGGCCACTTTGACGGTACCGAGGCGGCCGGCGGCACTCGCGTGCCCGATCGCCTCCCGCCAGCGCGACAGCGGGTACACCGCGTCGACGTACCCCTGGAGCGGGGCAGTCTGCGCCAGCGCCATGGCGTCCGGGAAGTCCCGGCCACCGGAGGCGTACGCGCCGACCAGGTTCAGCTCCCGGAACCAGACCGGGGTGAGGTCGGAACCGGCGTTCGGCATGCCGGACAGCAGCACCGTGCCACCAGCCTTCACCAGCCGCAGCGCCGAGTCCAGGCCGGAGCCGCCGGTGCACTCGAAGGCGATGTCCGCGCCGCCGAGCAGGTACTCCTCGCCCCGCTCCGGCCGGGCCAGGAACCCGCCGGTGGCCCGGCGCAGGGCGCGGGCCGCCCGGTCGGTGCTGAACACCTCGGTGGCGCCCAGTTCCCGGGCGCGTTCGCGCTGGTGACCGTGCTTGGCGATGACGTAGATCGGGCCGGCCTTGGTGTACTCGCGCAGCGCCAGGATGGTCAGCAGGCCGACCGTACCGGCGCCGATGACGAGCACGGAGGCGCCGTCCGGGATGTCGATCCGGCGTACCGAGTGCACCGCGCAGGCCAGTGGCTCGACCAGTACCGCTTCCTGGGTGTCCAGGCTGTCCGGTACGTGGTGCAGCTGGCTCTCGTGCGCCACCAGCATCCGGCCCCAGCCGCCGCCGGTGTCCGCGCAGTAGCCGGTCTGGATGCCGGCCGACACGCTGCCCGAGGTCACGTGGTTGCACCGACTGTGGCTGGCCGAGTCGGGGCCACCCTCTTCGCCGGCGAGCTTCGCGGCCGCACAGTGCTCACACGGGCGTACCGCCCGGGGTAGGCAGCCGAGCACCGGGTCGATCACCACGCGGGTGCCTTTGGGCGTGTGCGGCAGGTCGTCCAGGGTGGTACCGACGACCTCGTGGCCGAGCGTGAACGGCAGCGAGATCACCGGCGAAAGGTACGGCGAGTTGCGGCCGGTCAACAGGCCCAGGTCGGAGCCGCAGATGCCGGAGAGCAGCGGGCGTACCCGGGTCCAGCCCGCGCCGGGCAGCCGCGGTTCGGGTCGGGTCAGCAGCCGCAGCGGCGACACGTTGGCCGCGATCGCCCCCGAGGCACGGCCACCCCAGGGGGTACCGGTGGCTACCCGACCGGCCAGGTAGCGGGCGGTTGAGCGGTGGTACTCCAGCGTCAGGATCATCGAACGGTCTCCACCAGCGCGTCAGCGGCCGGCATGGTCTGCGACTTCCACGCGGCGACCGGCCAGTTCCGGGAGCGCGCGTGCCGGTAGAGGTGCGGGTCGGGGTTGACGGCGATCGGGTGCCCGACCGCCTCCAGCAGTGGCCGGTCGGAGTAGGAGTCCCCGTACGCGTACGACTGGGACAGGTCGGCGCCCACCGTGCCGGCGTACCGGCGCAGCCAGGCCGCGCGCGCCTCGCCGACCAGCGGCGGGGCCTCCAGGAACCCGGTGTAGATGCCGTCCCGGGTGTGCAGCCGGCTGGCCACCACCTCGTCGAAGAGCGGCGCGAGCGGCTGGATCAGCACATCGACCGTACCGGTGATCAGGATGGTCCGGTGCCCGGCCGCCCGGTGCTTGCGTACCTGCCGGACCGCCTGCGGGTGCGAGCGGCGCAGCAGCGCGTCGCCCAATCGCTCCTGCACGATGCGGTGCAGGCCGGCCTCGGAGGCGCCCTCGTACCGGCGCATGAAGGTACGCAGGAACTCGCCCCGGTCGCGCCGCTCCGCGCCCAGGTAGCGGGGCATCTTGCGGAGCACGTCGACCAGCTCCCCCGCCCACTCGGAGCGGGGCAGGTCGGCCAGGCGCGCCCACAGGTAGGCCTCGATCACGTTGGAGGCGATGATCGTGCCCTCCAGGTCGAAGATCGCGATGACGCCGCTGGGCTTGGCGCCCTCGACGTCGCGCGCTTCGGGGATCTCCGGCAGCGCCACCGACGAGGTACGCCGGCCGGCCGTCGCCTTGCGCATGGTGACCGTGATCGCCGGGCAGTGGATGCCCTGCAGGTAGTGCTCCCAGTCGACGTCGGCGCAGTCGAAGCCGTGCAGGTCGACCCGGTCGCCCGGGAGTGCCCGGTGCAGGGCCAGCAGCTTGGTGTCGGTGTAGATCACCTCGGCGCTGGTGTAGACGCCGTAGAGGTCGGAGTACTTGCGGAGGAACTCGACCTTGTCCTTTTCCCTGGTCAGGTCGCGCTGCCACTTGCGGGTACGCTCGCCGGCCGGCAGGGCGAACAGCGCCTGCTGCGCCGCCCCGACCACCCGCTCGCCGCTACGCAGCATGAACTCGACCCGGCGGGCACCTGGGAAGGTCCAGGTGGGCGCCTTGATCTGGCCACGGCCACCGTCGGGCATCGGGTGCTCGGTGAAGTACTCGTGGATGTTCTGGTACATCCGCCGGAAGGTCAGCGGGTTCCGCGAGCCGGAGCCGACGTGGTAGTAGTTCGGCTTGTCCACGGGGGGCGGGGTGGCGGCCACCGCGAGGGTCGCGTTCACCACCATGTCCACCGGGATCAGGTCGAGCGCGCCGTCAGGTACGCCGGGGAACTCTGACAGCACACCGCGGCCGTACGCCAGGATCAGCGGGTCGGCCATCTTGAAGCCGTCCAGCCAGCCCGGGTAGGGGTAGCGCAGCGAACTCTCCACGATCGCCGGGCGTACCACCGAGAGCGGCAGGTGCCCGGTGAGCAGCTCCTCAGCCACCCGCTCGCCCATCGCCTTGGTGAACGTGTAGACGTCCGGCCAGCCCACGCTCTGCGCGCGCAGCCGGCCGTAGTCGACCAGCCGGTCGGTGACCCAGTCCCGGCGGGCGATCTCGGCTGCCTTCGCTGCCGACTGCGGGCCGGACTTGCCGTGCTCCTTGCGCGCCTTCTCCAGCGCCTTGCGCAGCGCCTCGGGGCGCCGCGAGTCGCGCTCGACGTCGGCGCGGGCAGCCATCGCGGAGGCCATCTCGGTACGCCAGTCGGCGTCGTGGTCCAGCGACAGCTCGGGTACCACGCCCTTGCGGGCACCGGCGACGTACGCGGTGGACACGTGCACCACGTGCGGCGAGCCGCCGGACGCGCGGACCGCTTCGTACAGGTCGAGGACGCCCTTGACGTTGGTCCGGAAGGCGTCGTCGATCGGCGGGTCGAAGGAGACGGTGGAGGCCGCGTGGATCACTGCGGTCAGGTCGTCGGGGAGCGCGACACCGGTGCTGCCGAGTTCGGCGTCGACCACCCGGACCCGCTCGGCGACGATGCGCGCCGCCTCGTCCGCGCCGACCGCCTTGCGCCACGGCCCGAAGACCGGCTTGCGCAGCAGTCCGGCCAGCCGGTCGCTGCCGGTGGAGCTGCCCTTGCCCCGGATCAGCAGGCTGACCCGCGTGGTCGGGTAGTTCTCCAGCAGCTTGGCCAGCAGTGCCTGCCCCAGGAAGCCGGTGGCTCCGGTGAGCAACACATGCGCGCCGTCGAGCGGACCCCCGGTTGGATCATTGCTCAACGCCGCCTCCTGCTCGGACATGCCACACCCGGCCGGGGTGGCTGCGGGGATCACGGTAACCCGAGGGTCCCGAAGCACAACAGCCCGCCCCGGTTAACTGGCCGGACTATTACCTGCTACCCGCCCGTAGCACATGATCTTCGTCACGCCGGGGCGCGGATCGATCGACAGGACGAAATGCGCGAAGGGTTGCCCGCCGAGTCGGGCAGCCGGCATGATGTCGCCGCGAACGGCGACATAACGGGAGGGCAGATGACGACCGACCCCGAGGCCAATCCCAACCCCGACGTGGTACCCCCGACGGACGGATCGACGAGTACTCCGCGCCGGACTCGGATGGCGCCACGTTCGGGCTGGAGACGGTCGAGGGCGGACGTGCTGAAATGATCGCGTGGGCCCGGTCGCGACCGGCAGCCCAGCGCTTCGTGTACAGCTTCAGCGAGCGGGACATGCGGCCCCTCGCCGACGATGACAGGTGATCGGACGGTGTCCAGCGGCCCGGTGCGAATCAGGAGTCGAAGCCCAGACCGAGGCGGTCGAGGGTACGGAGCCACAGGTTGCGCCGGCCCTCGTGGGCGTCGGCGCGCGCGATCGACCAGCGGGTCAACTGGATCACGCCGGAGCGTACCGGCTCGGGCGGGAACGGCAGCGGCTTGGAGCGCACCATCTGTAGCCGGGTCAGCTCGGTCTCCTTGCCGCCCAACAGGTCCAGCATCACCTCCGCACCGAACCGGGTGGCCCCGACGCCGAGTCCGGTGAAGCCGGCGGCGTAGGCGAGCCGGCCGCCGTAGCCGGTACCGAAGAAGGCACAGAACCGGGCGCAGGTGTCGATCACGCCACCCCAGGAGTGGCTGAAGCGCAATCCTTCCAGCTGTGGGAAGGTGTCGAAGAAGTGCCCGGCCAGCCGGTCGAAGGTGGCCGGGCGCTGGTCGCGTTCGGGGCGGATGGCGCCGCCGTTGTAGTACACCGCGTCGTAGCCGCCCCAGAGGATCCGGTTGTCGGTGGTCAGCCGGTAATAGTGGAACTGGTTGGCGGTGTCGCCGATGCCCTGCCGGTTGGCCCAGCCCAACTCGGCCAACTGGTTGTCCGACAAGGGTTCCGTCATCAGCACATAGTCGTAGACCGGGACGATGTACGGGCGTACCCGGCGCAACGGCGAACGGAACGCGCCGGTACCCAGAGCCACCCGGGCCGCGGTGACCTGCCCGTGGACGGTACGCAGCCGCAGCCCGCCACGGGTCGGCTCGACGCCGGTCACCTGGGTGCCCTCGTAGATGCGTACCCCCAACGATTGGCACGCCCGGGCCAGCCCCCACGCCAGCCGCGCCGGGTCCAGAATGGCGCAGCCGTCCCGGTCCCAGGCGCCGGCCAGGTAGCTGGGCGAGCGCACCTGGGCGCGTACCCCATCCTGGTCCAGGAACTGCACCGACCGGCCGAACCGGGCCGCCGCCTCGACCTCCTCGTGCAGGCCCTCGACCTGCCAGGGTGCGGTGGCGACGTTGAGTTCGCCGGTGCGCTCGAAGCCGCAGTCGATGCCGTACCGGCCGACGGCGTCGGCGATGGCGGCCAGGTTCTCCCGCCCCAGCCGCT
Source organism: uncultured Actinomycetota bacterium (assembly GCA_963850915.1). Classification (GTDB taxonomy): domain Bacteria; phylum Actinomycetota; class Actinomycetes; order Mycobacteriales; family Micromonosporaceae; genus CAVTWH01. The sequence continues at coordinate 528,762 of CAWKND010000005.1, read as the reverse complement.
CCAGCGTGCCGATCTCGCCCGGGAAGCGCTGCGCGCCGTTGGCCAGCCCGTGGGTGAGGCTGGCGGCGCAGAAGCCGCCGTTGCGGCCACTGGCCGCCCAGCCGACCCGCTGCCCCTCCAGTACCACCACGTCCAGCGCCGGGTTGCGCTCCTTGGCGATCAGCGCCGTCCACAGCCCGCTGAAGCCGGCGCCCACCACGGCCAGGTCAGCCGTGGTGGGCCCGACGAGGCCGGGCTGCCGATCGGGCGCGCCCGCCTGGTCCAGCCAGTACGACGTGGGGATGGTCTGGCGCAGCGCCGGGTGGGCGCCGGTATGGCCGGCGCTCACCGGCTGGTCACCGGGCCAGCCATCACCGAACCAGTCATCACCGGGCCGCTCGCCGCCGGGCGACCAGGGCGTTCACCACCGCCAGCAGTACCCCGGCGGTGAAGATCAGCGTGCCCATCACGTTGACCTGCGGCGGGATACCGACCTTGGTGGCGCCCCAGATCCACAGCGGGAACGTGTCGTAGTTGCCGTGTACGAAGCTGGTGATCACGAAGTCGTCCACCGACAGCGCGAAGGACAGCAGTGCGCCGGCGAGTACGGCGGGGAAGATCATCGGCAACGTCACCAAGCGGAACGTGGTCAGCGGGGTGGCGCCCAGGTCCCGAGCCGCCTCCTCGATGTAGCGGTCCAGGGTGAGTACCCGGGAGCGCACCACGATCGCCACGAACGACAGCGAGAACATCACGTGCGCGATGAGGATGGTGACGAAGCCCATCGGGCTGTTCGCGGTGATGAACAGGGTGAGCAGCGAGGCACCCATGATGATCTCGGGCGAGGAGATGGTGGCGAACATGATCAGGTTTGCCAGGCCCTGACCACGGAACCGGTAGCGGCCCAGCGCCACCCCGATCATCGTGCCCAGCACGCAGGAGAGGATGGTGCTGCAGACCGCCACCTCCAGCGAGTGCAGCAGCGCGCTGGTCAGCGACGGGATGTCGAAGGCTTTGCCGTACCACTTGAGGGTGAAGCCCTGGAACTTCTGGTTGTACCGGCCCTTGGTGTCGTTGAAGCCGAACAGGATCATGACCCCGATCGGCAGCATCAGCCAGAGGATGATCAGCCAGGTGTAGCCGAACAGCAGCCGGTCGCCCATCCGGGTACGGGGCTTGCGGTTCGGGGCGGGCGGCGTGGTACCGGCCGTTGTCGGCCGCTCGGCGAGTACGGTCATCGCGCCGCCACCTCCAGTACCTCTTCGGTGCCCAGCGCCCGGGCGTAGATGAAGATGCCGATCAGCATCACGGCCATCAACGTGAAGGACAGCGCCGCCGCGGTCGGGTAGTCCTGCCGTACCAGGAACTGGTCCTGGATGATGTTGCCGATCATGTTGTTGTTGGTACCGCCCAGAATGCTCGCGTTGACGTAGTCGGAGGAGACCGGCACGAACGTCATCAGCACACCGGCGAAGACGCCCGGCAGCGACAGCGGGAAGATCACCCGGCGGAACGTCTGGGTACGGCTGGCATACAGGTCGTAGCTCGCCTCCACCACCCGCGGATCGATGCGCTCCAGCGCCACGTAGAGCGGGAGCACCATGAACGGCAGGTAGTTGTAGACCAGCCCGCCGATCACCGCGGGTGTGGTCGCCAGGACGTGGAAGTTGGCCGGCAGTACGCCCCAGCTCTTCAGCGGGCCGAGCACCATGCCGTCGTCGGAGAGCATGAACTTCCACGAGATCGTACGCAGCACGAACGAGACGAAGAACGGCAACAGCAACAGGAAGAGGTACACCGACTTGCGGCTGCCGCCCTTGAAGGAGATCCAGTACGCGACCGGGTAGGCGAGCATGATCTGCAGGATGGTGGCGATCGCGCCGTACTCCAGCGAACGGACCAGCTGGACGTGGTAGTCGCGGATGCCGTCGACGTAGGTCTGCCAGTGCCAGGTCATCGTGTAGCCCTCGAGGATCCCGCCCTGCTGCAGGGAGAGGGAGAGCATGGTGACCATCGGGATGACGAAGAACAGCACCAGCCACAGACCGCCGGGCAGGATCATCAGGTACGGCGCGAGCCGCGCCCGCAAACTACTCATGAACGCGTGACCTTCCAAAGGGTAGGTGCCCAGCGGTACGTGCCCGGCGAGCCGCCCGGCCGGTGGGTACCCGCGCAGGGGTACGCACCGGCCGGGCGGGGCGTCAGCCCGAGACGATCGGGACGAAGTAGCTGTCGTAGGTGTGCTGGTCCTGCGTGTTCTTGGCGTTGTAGAAGTAGTGCAGCTGGCTGTAGACCGAGTCGGCCGGGAAGACCAGCGGGCTCGTCGCAAGCTCTGTGAGCGAGGCCTTGTCATCCCCGGTGGCGGCGTCGGCATCGGCCTTGATGAGCGCCTGCGCGGCGGGTACCGGGGTGATGTAGTTGATGTACTCGGCCAGGCTGGCGGCGATCTCCGGCTTGTAGAAGAAGTCCAGCAGCATGATCGCGCCGACCGGGTTGTCCGCGGTGATCGGCAGCATCATGTTGTCCGTCCAGAGCGTGGCGCCCTCCTTGGGTACCACGAACTTCAGGTCGGTACCGTCGGAGGCGTTCTTCTGATAAATGTCACCGGACCAGGCCTGGCAGATCCAGATGTCGCCGCTGCCCAGGTCGTCGATGTAGCCCTGGTCGTAGTACTTGCGCACCAGCGGGGTCTGCTTCTTCAGGTCGGCGGCCGCCTGCTTCCAGTCGGCCTCCTTCGAGGTCTCCGGGTTGACGCCGTTCTTCAGCATCCCGAAGTTGCCCAGCTCCTGGGGGTCGCTGAACATGCCGATCTTGCCCCGGAACTTGTCGTCCCACAGGTCTTCCAGGCTGGTGATGTCGCGCCCGGTCTTGGCCCGGTCGTAGGCGATGCCGGTGATGCCCGAGGCCCACGGCACGCTGTAGACGTTGCCCGGGTCGTACGCCTCCTGCTTGTACTTCGGCCCCGCGTTGGCGGTGAAGTTGGGCAGCTTGCTGTGGTCCAGCGGCGCCAGGTAGCCCAGCTGTACCAGCTCGGCGAACTCCTTGCCGTTGGTGACCACCATCAGGTCGTAGCCGATGCTGCGGTTCGCGGCGAGCTGTGGCTGGATCTTGGCGAACCAGCTCGGGTCGTCCTGGATGTCCTCGGAGTAGTTGACCGCGATACCGGTGGCGTCGGTGAACTTCTTCAGCTCCGGGTGCTCCGGAGCCATGTAGAGCGGCCAGTTGGCGAAGTTCACCAGGGCGCCCTGGGTCTTGCCGGCCCAGTACTTGGCGACCGCGTCCGGCGCGGCGGACGCGGACGCCTTGGCCTTGCCCTTCACGCCACACGCGGCCAGTGCCGCCGCGCTGGCGGCCAGGGCGCCGGCGCTGAGTACCCCGCGCCGGCCCATCCGGGCGGTGGTCAAGCCACGGAGAAAGGCGGGGTCAATGGGGTTCTGCGAACTCATTTCGCTCCAATCGCGTAGGAGTGCCGGGGCTGCCAGGACAGCCAGACGCGATCGCCGCGTTCGGCGATGTCGTCGGCGGAGGAGGCGTTCTGGGTGAAGACGACGACATCGGCTCCGGTCGAGGTGGTGACGTTGTAGTTCGTGGAGGTACCGAGGTAGACCACCTCGGTCACGGTGCCGCGCAGTACGCTGCCGTCCCGGGTCGGCTGGTCGACGGTGATCTCGATCTTCTCCGGGCGTACGGTCAGCTCGATCGGGCTACCGGCACCGAAGCCGCCGGTCACCGGTACGACCATCCGCTCCCCCGGCCCGACCTCGATCACCGCGAAGCCGCCGTGTACCCCGGTGACCACTCCGGCAAGCAGGTTGGAGGTACCGATGAAGCCGGCCACGAACTTGCTCGCCGGCCGCTCGTAGATGTCCCGTGGGGTACCCAGGTGCTCGATCAGCCCGTCGTTCATCACGGCGATGCGGTCGGACATGGTCAGCGCCTCGTTCTGGTCGTGGGTCACGTAGACGAACGTGATGCCCACCTCCCGCTGGATGCGCTTGAGCTCGACCTGCATCGCCTGGCGCAGCTTCAGGTCCAGCGCGCCGAGCGGCTCGTCCAGCAGCAGCGCGCGGGGCCGGTTCACCAGTGCGCGGGCCAGCGCGACCCGCTGCTGCTGGCCGCCGGAGAGCTCCCGGGGCCGGCGCTTCTCCCGGCCGGTCAGGCCGACGATCTGCAGCATCTCGGCGACCCGCTGGGTGATCTCCGCCTTCGCCACGCCCTTGCGGCGCAGCCCGAACGCCACATTCTCGAAGACGCTCATGTGCGGGAAGAGCGCGTAGTTCTGGAAGACCATGTTCACGTCGCGGTGGTTGGGCGGTACCCCGGTCACGTCCTTGCCGTAGAGCAGCACCGAACCGCGGGTCGGCTCCTCGAACCCGGCGATCATCCGCATCGTGGTGGTCTTGCCGCAGCCGGACGGGCCGAGCATGGAGAAGAACTCGCCCTCACCGATGGCGAGGTCGACCTCCTTGACCGCGGCCACCGTGTCGCCGTGTACGTGGAACTCCTTGGCGACACCGACCAACTGGATCGCCGGCAGCGCGCCCCGCTGCGCCGGGATACCGGCCGGTGCTGTCTGCATGTCCGTCATCAGGGTGGATTTCCTTAATCCGCAGGGCGGTCCTTGGGGATGCGGGGTTGGGCGCGGGTGGGGGACGCGCCGCGGCTAGTCGCCGAGGTAGCTCATCACGTGCTTGACCCGGGTGTACTCCTCGAAACCGTACTGGGACAGGTCCTTGCCGTACCCGGAGTGCTTGAACCCGCCGTGCGGCATCTCCGACACGAACGGGATGTGCGTGTTGATCCAGACCGTGCCGAAGTCCAGTGCCTTGGACATCCGCATCGCGCGGGCGTGGTCGCGGGTCCACACGCTGGCGGACAGGGCGTACCGCACGTCGTTGGCGTACCGCACCGCCTGCGCCTCGTCCCGGAAGGTCTGCACGGTGACGACCGGCCCGAACACCTCGTCCTGCACCATCTCGTCGTCCTGGCGCAGCCCGTCGACGACGGTGGGGGCGAAGAAGTAGCCGCGCTCGCCGATCCGTTCGCCGCCGGTCAGTACGCTCGCGTGGTCGGGGGTACGCGCCAGGAAGCCGGTGACCCGGGCCAGCTGCGCCGGATTGTTCAGTGGACCGACCGCCGCGTCGGGTACGTCCAGCCCGCCGACCTTCGTGTCCCGGGCCGCCTGCACAAGCGCCGCGACGAACTCGTCGTGTACCCGCTCGTGCACGAGTACCCGGCAGGCGGCCGTGCAGTCCTGGCCGGCGTTGAAGTACCCGGCGGTGGCGATGCGGTTGGCCGCGTCGACGATGTCAACGTCGTCGAAGACCACCACCGGCGCCTTGCCGCCCAGTTCGAGGTGTACCCGCTTCAGGTCGGGCGCGGCAGCGGCGGCCACCTCCATCCCGGCGCGTACCGAGCCGGTGATCGAGACGAACTGCGGGATGTCGTGGGTGACCAGTGCCCGGCCGGTGTCCCGGTCCCCGCAGACCACGTTCAGTACGCCCGGCGGCAGGAACTCGGCGCAGACCTCGGCCAGCCAGACGGTACTCGCCGGGGTGGTGTCACTGGGTTTGAGGACAACCGTGTTCCCGGCCGCGATGGCCGGCGCGAACTTCCAGATCGCCATCATCGCCGGGTAGTTCCACGGGGTCACCTGGGCGCACACGCCGATCGGCTCGCGCCGGGTATAAGAGGTGTGGCCGGCCAGGTATTCACCGGCCGACTTGCCCTCCAGCATCCGCGCGGCGCCGGCGAAGAAGCGGAACTCGTCCACCATCGGCGGCAGCTCTTCGCTCATCGTCAGCGCCACCGGCTTGCCGGTGTTGCGGCACTCGATGTCGACCAACTCGCCGGCGCGCGCCTCGATCGCGTCGGCGATCTTCAACAGGGCCAGCTGCCGCTGCGCCGGAGTCGTCTCCCGCCACGACTCGAAGGCGGTGGCCGCGGCCCGCAGCGCGGCGTCTACATCGGCCGGTGCGCTGATCGGGGCGTGCAGGTAGGTCTCGCCGGTGCACGGGTCGACGACATCGCTGACCGCGCCGTCCTTCGAGTCGACGAATTCGCCGCCGATGAAGTTGCGCAGGTGCGAGTCGGTCGGGGAGTGCACCAACGGGTACCTCCGGGGGGAGTCAGAGGGTTGCTCACGTCTGCAGGAACGCTGTCACGTGGTCCCCCTCTTGACAAGTGATTCCGTGGCTCTTTTACATCAATGCAACGGAATCACTTGCTCGGCACTGCCGGGGCTGCTGGGGCCAGTGGTGGCCGGCGGGATGCGGCTGGATCGGCCGGAGTCGATCGCGCAAGGCCCGACGCGCGCCGGATCGCAAGCGGCGCGGTTTCCGGCGAGATGACCTTCATGTGACCCGAGCCACAGCACCTCACACCCGGCCCGGCTCCGTCGTCAGGACAGCGAACACCCCAGCACCGCCCACAGACTGGAGAGTCCATGTTCGCCGCCTATGTCACGATCACCATCCTCGCCGCGGTCATCAACGGCATCGCCGCCGTCACCTACCTGATCGGCCACGACTTCCCCAAGGCCCAGGCGGACATGAAGGGGGTACCCCGGTCCTGGCTGCCGATCTTGGGCATCCTGCTGGCGGCGGGCTCGCTGGGGGTGCTGGCCGGGTTCGCCGTACCGCTGCTGGGCACGCTCGCCGCCACCGGCCTGGTGCTGTACTTCCTCGGCGCGATCGGCGCCCACCTGCGGGTGGGTTCCCGCCAGTACATAGCAGCGGTGGTCTTCCTCGCCGTCGCGGTGGCCGCACTGGTCCTGAACCTGGACTACCACGGCCCCTGGTGACCCCGGCTGGCTGCCGCCCAGCGGCGGAGTTTGTCGGGGTTGCGTACCGCCCAGACGCGCTGGATCCGGTCGCCCGCGATGTGGAAAGCGATCACCGCCGTGGTGACGCCGTCCTTCTGGGCGACCAGACCGGGCTGGCCGTTGACCGCGCACTCGAGCAGCGTCAGGTTGGGTGCCAGGCCGGCGATACCGAGGGCGTAGCGCATGATCTGCTCGCTGCCCTCGACCGGGCGGAGCACGGCGTTGGCCAGGCCCCCGCCGTCGGCGATCGCCGTGGCGGCCGGGTCGAGCAGGCCGATGAGCGCACCGATGTCCTTGGCTTCCCACGCCTGCTTGAAGTCCCTGACGATACGGGCGTGCTCGGCTGCCGGGGCCGCGGCTGCCTGTGCCGCCTGGACACTGCGGCGGGCTGCGGCGGCCAGCTGCCGGCACGCGGCCGCGGTACGGCCGGTGATCTCGCCGATTTCGGCGAAGGAGTAGCCGAAGACGTCGTGCAGGATGAAGGCGACGCGACCGGCCGGGGTCATCGATTCGAGTACGACGAGAAAAGCCATCGTCACCGACTCGTCAACGGTCACCCGGTCGGCGGGATCGACAGCCCACTCCCCGCGGTCGGGCAGCGGCTCGGGGAGCCACTCGCCCACGTAGCGCACCCGCCGTGCGCGCGCCGAGCCGAGCAGGTCGAGGCAGATGCGGCTGGCAACCGTCGTCAGCCAGGCGCCGGGGACCTCGATGGCCTCCCGCTGCTGCGCAGACATGGCGTACCAGCGCGCATAGGTCTCCTGTACCGCGTCCTCAGCATCGGCCAGGGAGCCGAGGAGCCGGTAGGCGATATCGGTCAGCCGGCGGCGCTGGCTCATGATCGCGCCCAGGCTCGGGTCGGGGCTGCCGTGTCCCGGCCGCGATCGGATGGTCACGGTGCCACCTTTCCCTATGTGGCTGCACACGCGGAGCCGGGGCGTCGGCAGAGACGCTCGGTGACGACGGGACAGCTTGTGGTGAGGAAATGCGCCAACTTGCGGCGGATTCGCAAACCATCCTGTTACCAGTCGTGACAGATCACCCGGTGAGGTGGTACGAAATATCGTAATGGATCGATGGCTTGGCGCACCGTGGGACGGGGAGCGACCGGCGTGGCCCCCGACCGGCGGAGGCGGCCCGGACGCGCCGGCGCCCGCCCGGCATCCATGACCGCCGACGAGGGGCTATGACGACTGTTAAAAGAAGCCAGTACCCCGTCCGACCCAGTACCGCGCCGGTGCACCGCGCGGCCGAACCCCGACGTACCGCCCTGCTCGCCGGTGGCGCCCTGCTCGCTACCGTAGCCGCGGCCGGCTTCGCCGCGACCGGACCGGGCGGTGCGCTGGCCCACCTGGTCTTCCACTTCCTGGAGTTCTACTGCGGCGTGTTCAGCCTGGTCGCGCTCTCGCTGACCGTGATGGTCGGGCTGGCCGCCACCGACCGGGTGGTACTCCTGGTCCGGCACCGGGTGCTGGCGCAGGGGGCGCACCGGGCGCTGGCCATGGCCGCCCTGGCGTTCCTCGCGCTGCACGTGACCACGAAGATCATCGAGGGGCACGCCAGCCTGCTCGACGTGCTGGTGCCGTTCCTCGCCGGGCACCGGCCGCTCGCCGTCGGCCTCGGTACGCTGGCCAGCTACCTGATGATCGCGGTGGCGGTGACCGGGGTGGTACGCGGTCGCTTCGCCGGTACCAGCCGGGTGTGGCTGTGGCGGGTACTGCACGCGGCCGCGTACGTGTGCTGGCCGGTGGCGCTCCTGCACGGGCTCAACGCCGGCCGGCCGGCCAAGGGCTGGGTGACGGCGAGCTACCTGCTGTGCGTGATCGCGGTCGCGCTCGTCCTGGCGGTACGCGGCTGCGTGGCGTACGGGCAGCGGCTGCGCGGGCCGCGTACCCAGACCACGGCCACCATGCGCCCGGTCGGCAAGATCAGCCCGGTACCCCAGGTGGCCACCTCCATCGCCCTCGGCCCGGACGCCGCACCCCCACCCCGCCGACCGACCGCCCCCGCCGCCCGCCGCCCCGCCCGTCCGGCGCCGCCACCAGCGCAGGCACGGCCCCAGGCACCGGCGCAGGCACGGCCCCAGGCACCAGCGCCGGTACCCGCCCCGGCCAGCATCTCTGACGACGAGTTCTGGGCGTTCATGCGCGGCGGGGCGCGCCAGTGACCGGAGTGGCGGTCGCCGGAGTACCGGTCGTCCGGCACCTCGACGAGCCCCGGCTCACCGCCGGCTTCGCCGAGTACGGCCGGCTCGACCTGCGCGCGCACCACGAGGTACACGGTGGGCTGCGGGCGCTGTCGGCCACCGAACTGATCGAGTTGGCCGGCGACATCCGGCTGCACGGCCGGGGCGGCGCCGGGTTCCCGTTCGCCCGCAAGGTGGGCGCCGTGCTCGAGGCGGCCGGCCGGCGCGGGCTGCCGACCGCGGTCGTGGTCAACGCCACCGAGGGCGAGCCGCCCAGCTGGAAGGACAAGGTACTGCTCACCCGGGCACCGCACCTGATCCTGGACGGCGCCGCGGTGGCCGCCCGGGCAATCGGCGCCCAGCTGATCGTGGTGGGCATCGCCGACGACGGGATCGGCCAGCAGTCACTGCTCGCCGCGCTGGCCGAGCGCCGGATGGCGGTCCCCGCGCGGGTTGTCACCGTGCCGCACCGCTTCATCTCCGGCGAGGGCGGCGCGCTGGTCCGCGGCATCAACGGGGAGATCCCGATCCCACCCGGGCAGCGGGTACGGACCAGTGAGACGGGCGTCGCCGGGCTGCCCACGCTGCTGGCCAACGCCGAGACGTACGCCCAACTCGCGCTCGCCGCCCGGCTCGGGCCGCAACTGTTCGCCGAGGTGGGTACGCCCGACGAGCCGGGGACCGTACTGCTCACGGTCGGTGGGTCGGCGCTGCGGCCGAGCGTGCTGGAGGTGCCGTTCGGTACGCCGCTGGCCGAGGTACTCGACCTGTGCGCAGCGGAGCCGGGGCCGGGGGTACTTGTCGGCGGGTACCACGGCAAGTGGTTGTCCTCGACGGCCGGTGTGACGATCTCCCGCGCGTCCCTGGCGGCGGCCGGCGGTACCCTCGGCGCCGGGATGATCATGCCGCTCGGCGAAGGTACCTGCCCGCTGGGTGAGGTGACCCGGGTGCTGCACTACCTGGCCGGGCAGTCGGCCGGCCAGTGCGGACCGTGCCGGCTCGGCCTGCCGGACCTGGCCCGCACCATGGCGTCGCTCGCCGGTGGCAGCGGCGGGAGCGCGGCGACGGACGCGATCCGCGCGGCCGCGACGAGCGTGCGCGGCCGGGGCGCGTGCAGCCACCCCGACGGTACCGCCGGGTTCGCCGTCTCGGCGCTGGAGGCGTTCACCGACGACATCGCCGACCACCTGCTGCACGACGGCTGCGGGCGGCCCACCGTGGGCATCTTGCCGCTGCCTAAGTCGGAAGAGGCCGGGCGCCGGCTGGCCGTCGACTGGACCCGCTGCGCCGGGCACGGGCTCTGCGCCCATCTGGTACCCGAGCTGATCCGCTTGGACGGCAACGGTTTCCCGGCCTTCCCGGACACGCCTGTCCCGAGCTGGCTGGAGTCCGGTGCCCGCAAGGCGGTCAGCATGTGCCCCGCCCTGGCGCTACGGATGAACCCGCGCTGACCCGACTCACCCGGTGGTGGTCCGGGCGCCCACCCCACGCGGGCGCCCGGACCACCGGGGAGGGGAATTCAGTCCTTGCTGGCGAAGGCCGCGTCGAAGGCGGCTGACGGCGGGTCGAAAGCCAGGCGGCGGACGAACTCCAGCGCCTCGGGCGCGCCGATCAGCCGGTCCATCCCGGCGTCCTCCCACTCGATGGAGATCGGGCCGTCGTAGCCGATCGTGTTCAGCGCCCGGAAACAGTCCTCCCACGGGACGTCGCCGTGGCCGGTGGAGATGAAGTCCCAGCCCCGGCGCAGATCGGCCCAGGGCAGGTGGGAGGCGAGCCGGCCGCGCCGGCCGTCACCGGTACGCACCTTGGCGTCCTTGCAGTCCACGTGGTAGATCCGGTCGGCGAAGTCGAGGATGAAGTTGACCGGATCCAGCTCCTGCCAGACGAAGTGCGACGGGTCCCAGTTGAGGCCGAAGGCCGGCCGGTGCCCGATCGCGTCCAGTGCGCGCTTGGCGGTCCAGTAGTCGTACGCGATCTCGCTCGGGTGTACCTCGTGGGCGAAGCGCACCCCGACCTCGTCGTACACGTCGAGGATGGGGTTCCAGCGGTCGGCGAAGTCCTGGTACCCGGCATCGATCATCGAGGCCGGTACCGGCGGGAACATGGCCAGCGTGTGCCAGATCGACGAGCCGGTGAAGCCGACGACGGTGCGTACCCCCAACTTCGCCGCCGCCCGCGCGGTGTCCTGCATCTCGCTGGCGGCCCGCTGGCGTACCCCCTCGGGCTGCCCGTCGCCCCAGATGCGGGCCGGCAGGATGCCCTGGTGGCGCTGGTCGATCGGGTGGTCGCAGACGGCCTGGCCGACCAGGTGGTTGGAGATGGCCCACACGTTGAGGTTGTACTTGGCCAGCGTCTCGCGCTTTCGGTCCACATAGGACTCGTCGCGCAGCGCCTTGTCGACCTCGAAGTGGTCGCCCCAGCAGGCGATCTCCAGGCCGTCGTAGCCCCACCCGGAGGCCAGCCGGCAGACCTCCTCGAAGGGCAGGTCGGCCCACTGGCCGGTGAACAGGGTGATCGGTCGCGCCATCCGAATTCCTTTCTGTGCAACGTCTTCCACGGTGGTCCCCCGCCGCGGGCGGCTGACGACGCCCGCCCGCGGCGGGGATCAGGCGGCGCTCACCAGCGAGCTGGTCGAGGTCCAGCCCGCGTTGTCGGCCGCGCTGCGCTCCACCGCGTCGAGTACCTGCTGCACCTGCAGCGCGTCCTCGAACGACGGGCTCGGGTCCTGCCCGGTGGCGACCGCTTCGATGAGGTCACGCATCTGGTGGGTGAACGAGTGCTCGTAGCCGAGTACGTGCCCGGGTGGCCACCAGGCCAGCAGGTACGGGTGGGTCGGCTCGGTCACCAGGATCCGGGTGAAGCCCTGCTCGCGCGCCGGCGCGGTGCCGTCGAAGAAGGAGAGTTCGTTGAGGCGCTCCAGATCGAAGACGGCCGAGCCGAGCGAACCGTTCACCTCCACCCGCAAGCCGTTCTTGCGGCCGGTGGCGAACCGGGTCGCCTCGAACGTGGCCACCGCACCACCGGACAGCCGCCCGAGGAACAGCGCCGCGTCGTCCACGGTGACGTCACCCAACGGACCCAACCGGCCGTCGCCGACTGCCGCGAGCCCGGCCGAGGCGTCGGCGAGCGGGCGCTGCTTGACGAACGTCTCGGTCAACGCGCTCACCCCGGTGACCAGTTGCCCGGTGACGAACTGGGTCAGGTCGATGATGTGCGCACCGATGTCACCCAGCGCCCCGGAGCCGGCGTAGTCCTTCTGCAGCCGCCACACCAGCGGGAAGTTCGGATCGACGATCCAGTCCTGCAGGTACACCGCCCGTACGTGGCGGATCTCGCCGAGCTTTCCGGCGGCGATCAGCTCGCGGAGCAGACTCACCGCCGGTACCCGCCGGTAGTTGTAGCCGCACATCGCCCGTACCCCCCGGGTCCGGGCAGCGGCCGCCGCGGCGACCATGGTGCGCGCCTCCGCAACGGTGTTGGACATCGGCTTCTCGCACAGCACGTGCTTGCCGGCGGCGAGCGCGGCCAGCGCGATCTCCGCGTGGCTGTCGCCGGGCGTACAGATGTCGATCAGGTCGATGTCGTCCCGTTCGACCAGCTCGCGCCAGTCGGTGGTGTACTCCGCCCAGCCCAACCGCTGCGCGGCGGCGGCCACCTTGCCGGCACTGCGCCCGGCGACCGCCACCATCCGGGCCCGCGCCGGCAGGTCGAAGACGCGATTCACGGTACGCCACGCCTGGGAGTGCGCGGCGCCCATGAACGCGTACCCGACCATGCCGACCCGTAGCTCGGCCGGCTCCGGTCCCTGACTGTCCACTGTGGACATGGGTGATGTACCCCCTTGTGCTTAGGACCTGAACCCGAGTGGCAGGTACTTGTCGACGTTGTCTTTCGTGATCGTCTCCGAGGAGAGCACGATCTGCTTCGGTACCTGCAGCTCCACCAGGTCGGCCATGCCCTTGCCCTGGGCGATGAGCCGAGCCAGCGAGATGGCCGAGGAGGCCATGCTCGGCGGGTAGGTGACCGTGCACTCCAGCGGGGTGTCGGCCGCCTTGATGTGCTCCATCGCATCCAGCGAGCCGGCGCCGCCGACCATGAAGAACTCCTTGCGGCCGGCCTGTTTGATGGCCGCGAGTACCCCCACGCCCTGGTCGTCGTCGTGGTTCCAGATGGCGTCGATCTTCGGCGCGGCCTGCAGCAGGTTGGCCGTCACGTCCTGCCCCGACTGGGCGGTGAACTGGGCGGCGACCCGGTTGGTGACCTTCAGCCCGAAGGTGGCCAGCGCGTCCTTGAAGCCCTTGGACCGGTCCTGGGTCAGCGGCAGGCTGTCGATTCCGGCGATCTCGGCGATCACCGCGTCGGACTTCCCCTTGAGCTTGGTACCGATGTAGATGCCGGCGGCCACCCCCATGCCGTAGTTGTCGCCCTTGATGAGCAGCCGGGAGGCGCCCGCGTCGGAGAACTCCCGGTCCAGGTTGATGACCGGGATACCGGCGTCCATCGCCTGCTTGCCGACGGCGGTCAACTGGGCACCGTCCTGCGGCAGCAGCACGATCGCGTCCGGCTTCTGGGCGATGAGCGTCTGCAGCGCGGCCACCTGGGCCGGTGCGTCCTTACCGGCGTCGACCGCGGTGAGCTTCACGTCGGTGTACAGCTTGGCCTGCTTGTTGGCGTTGTCGGTGATGGCCCGGATCCAGCCGTGGTCGGCGGCCGGGGCGGAGAAGCCGATGGTGATGTTCTTGCCCGCCGCCGCGTTGTCGCCGGTGTTCACCTTGGTCTGGCCGGAGTCGGTGGTCTTGTCGTCGCTGTTGGAGGTGCAGGCGGTGAGTAACGCGCCGGCACCGAGGGCCGCCCCGCCGAAGAGAATCCGGCGACGGGACAGGTCACCCGGGAGAGCTTTCATCACGACCTCCTGGTCGAAACTGGGGTGTGGTTCTAGGGCGTTATCGGGTGTGGTCGGCCACACGACTGTCCTCAATGGACGGTCGCGGGCTGCTTTTCTTCTAGAAAGGCGGGAGGAGGAAGAGGTCAGGCGCCCGGTGGCGCCGGCCGTCGCAGTGCGGCGACCCGGAACTGCTGGATGAGTACGGCGCCGACGATGATGGCGCCCTGCGCGATCAGCTGGTACTCCAGCTGCAGGTTGTTGATGACGAACAGGTTCGAGATCTGGGTGAAGACGAGCACGCCGAGTACCGAGCCGACGATGGTGCCCCGGCCGCCGGCGAGGCTGGTACCGCCGATGATGGCCGCCGCGATGGCCTGGAGTTCGTACAGGTTGCCGTGGTCGGAGGAGCCGGCGTTGGACAGCGAGGTGACCATCACCGCGGCGATGCCACAGCACAGTCCGGAGAGCGCGTAGATGAGCAGGGTGTGCCGGCGGATGTTGATGCCGGCCAGCCGGGCCGCCTCCGGGTTGCCGCCGATGGCGACGGTACGCCGGCCGAAGGTGGTGCGGTTCAACAGGATCCAGGCGAGCGTGGCGACCACCGCGAAGATCACCACGAGGAGCGGAATGCCGAGGATCTTCCACTCGGCGATCTTGTTGATGTCGTTGACCTTGACGATCTGGGTCAACTTCCCGGATATCTTCTGGGCCAGCCCCCGAGCGGCCACCATGGTGGCGAGGGTGGCGATGAACGGGACCATCCGGCCGTACGCGATGAGGATCCCGTTCACCAGCCCGGCGAGGGTACCCACCACCAGCGCGGCGAAGATGACCACGCCGGGGCCGTAGCTCTGGGTGGCGACCGTGGTGGACCAGACGCTCGCCAGCGCCAGCAGCGCACCGACCGACAGGTCGATCCCGCCACTGATCATCACGAACGTCATCCCGATGGTCACCACGCCGATGCTCGCGGCCTGGCGCAGCACGATGATCTCGTTGCCCCACAGCCGATCCCCGGCCAGGAAGATGTCCGAGCGGGAGAGCGCGCCGACCAGGAACAGCACCGCGAGTACCCCGACCAGGCCGAGGTTGCGGCGTACCGGCTCGCTCGCGTCGTCGCGCCACCAACCACCGGCCGGCCCGAGCGCCCGTTGCCGGCGCGCCGGTCCCGGTGCGCTGTCCCCGGACGGCGGTGCGGTGGCGCCGGAAGTTACCGTCATGTGGGCTGCCCTTCCAGCAGGGACCCCGCCATGACGAGGTCGAGAACGGTGTCTTCGTCGAGATCGCGGGCCGCCGCCTGGTGGATCAGCCGCCCTTCGCGCAGCACGAGTACCCGGTCGGCCAGGCCGAGTACCTCGGGTACCTCGCTGGAGACCAGCAGTACGCCCACTCCCCGATCGGCGAGTGCCCGGATCACCTGGTACAGCTCGGCTCGGGCACCAACGTCCACGCCCCGGGTCGGCTCGTCCAGCAGCAGCAGCCGTACGGAATTCCCCACCAGCCACCGGCCCAGTACGACCTTCTGCTGGTTGCCGCCGGAGAGGGTACGCACCGGCCGGCGTACGTCGTCGGGCTGCAACGCCAGCGAGTGCGCGATCCGCCCAGCGGCAACACGTTCCCGGGCGGCGTTGGTGAAGCCGGCGCGGGCGTAGCGGCCGAGCGCGGCGATGGTGATGTTGCGGTAGATCGGCTCGTCGAGCATGAGCGCCTGGCTCTTGCGCTCCTCCGGCGCCATGCCCACGCCGGCAGCCACGGCAGCGCTCACGCTCCCCGGGCGCAGCCGCCGGCCGTCCAGGGTGACCGTACCGACGTGGGCCTTGCGGGCGCCGTACACCGTCTCCAGCAACTCCGACCGGCCGGAGCCGACCAGCCCGGCGATGCCGACGATCTCGCCACTGTGGACGGTCAGGTCGATGTCCGCGAACTCGCCGTGCCGGGTCAGCCCGCGCACCTCGAGCAGCGGCTCGGCCACAACCGTTGCGGGAACGGCGATCGGGTGCGGCGGGAAGACGTACTCCAGGGTGCGCCCGGTCATCCGGCTGACCAGGTCACGGGTGGGCGTGGTGCGCGCGGGCAGGTTCACCGCGGAGGTACGCCCGTCGCGCAGTACCGTCACCCGGTCACCGATCTCGCGGATCTCCTCCAGCCGGTGGGAGATGTACACCACGGCGATCCCCTGGGCGGTCAGCTCCCGGATCACCCGGAACAGGTTGGCCACCTCGTCATGGGCGAGCACGGCGCTCGGCTCGTCCATGATGATCAGCTCAGCGTCGTAGGAGAGCGCCCGGCCCATGCTGACGATCTGCTTCGCCGCTGCGGGGAGCTTGCCGACCGCGCGGCGTACCGGGATCTCCGGGTGACCGAGCCGGGCCAGGATGGCGCGCGCGTCGGTACGCAGCTGCCCGCGCCGGACGAAGCCCGCGCGCCGTGGCTCGTGGCCGAGGTAGACGTTCTCCGCCACGCTCAGCTCGTTGACCAGGTCGAGCTCCTGGTAGATGGTGGCGATCCCGGCGCGGGTGGCGGCCTGCGGCGAGCCGAACGACACCTGCTCGCCCTGCCACCAGACCTCCCCGGAGTCCGGCCTGTGTACGCCTGCCAGGACCTTGATGAGGGTGGACTTGCCGGCCCCGTTCTGGCCGAGCAGGCAGTGCACCTCACCCCGATCCACTTCGAGGTCGACGCCGTCCAGCGCCCGTACCCCCGGAAAGGTCTTCACCACGCCGGTCAGCCGCAGCAGCGGCGCGGCCTGATCCTCCGGCGCGCGGGCCGCTGGAATTTCCGGTTCGCGCGAGGATGAGGGGGAGGCAGTCATCACGGCTCCTGGCTGCCGAAGGCGTAGTCGGAGGCGAGGACCGCGGCGCCCACCACTCCGGCGCGTGGGCCGAGTTCGGAGAGGACCACCGGGAGATTGCCGGTAGCCAGCGGCAGTGAGCGGCGGTACACGACGCTGCGGATCTCGGCGAGCAGCAGGTGGCCGAGGCCGGCCGCCACCCCGCCGCCGATCACGATCATCGACGGGTTGATGAAGCTGACCAGGCCCGCGAGTACGCTGCCGACCCGCTTCCCGCCGTCGCGGATGAGCCGGATGCACGCCGGATCGCCTTCGGCCGCACCGGCCGCCACGTCCCGGGCGTCCACCCGACCCTGGCGTGCCAGGCGTCCGGCGAGCGCCGGGGAGGTACCCGCCTTGGCCGCCGCGGCCGCGTCCCGGGCCAGCGCCGCTCCCCCGAAGAACGCCTCCAGGCAGCCGACGTTGCCACAGGAGCAGAGTGGACCGGCATCCTCGACCTGGATGTGGCCGATGTCCCCGGCGCACCCGTCGGTACCCCGGTAGACCGCGCCGCCGAGGTAGATGCCGCAGCCGATGCCTGTCCCCACCTTGAGGAACAGCAGGTCGTCGACTGAGCGCGCGACACCGCCGTAGCGCTCGCCGATGGCCATGATGTTGACGTCGTTGTCCACCACGATCGGGCAGCCGTGCTCGCGGCCGAGGAACTCGCGCACCGGGTACCGGTCCCAGCCGGGCATGATCGGCGGCGACACCGGTACCCCGTCGCGGAAGCTCACCGGGCCGGGTACGCCGATGCCGATCGCCTGCAGCCGGTCGTACGCGCCACCCGCCTTGAACTTGGCCAGGATCTCGTTGACGGTGTGCAGGATCGCCTTCGGGCCGGTACGGATGTCGGCCGGCTCGCTGTGCGCCACGATCGGCTCCAGCCGGCCGTCGGTGATCTCCACGTCGATCGAGGAGGCGCCCAGGTCGACGGCGGCGAAGCGGACGTCCGGCGCGATCTCCAGCAGGGTCGAGCGGCGGCCACCCCGGGACGCGGCCGGCCCGGCTTCGCGCACGACCCCGGTACCCACCAGCGCGTCGATCTCGGTGAGCAGCCGCGGCCGGGGTACCGACAGCCGGTCGGCCAGCTCGGCGCGGGAGGCGGGGCCGCCGTCACGCAGCTGGGCGAGGAGGCGGTACGGGATGTTCATCCAGTTACTCCCGGGCTCTCTGCGGCGGCTGATGTTTCAGGCTTGTGTCGAGACTGTAGGAGCTTTCCTTCAACTGGTAAAGAGCTTCACGCCGATCTGACACAACTTTCGTTGGATCAAACAAAAGCTGGTTCCGACCGCTCCCAGGAACCGGACACGGGGCCACCGACCGCTCAACCGAGCCGATATCGTGCCTGCCATGTTCGCGACGGGCAGCGGGTACCGGCTGGGTATCGACTTCGGTACCTCCAACACGGTCGCCGTCCTCGGCCACCCGGGCGGGCGGCTGGCCGTACTCCTCTTCGACGGCTCGCCCACCCTGCCGTCGGCCGTGTGCCTCGACTCCAGCGGCCGCTTCCTCACCGGACACGACGCCATCCACGCCGCCCGGATCAACCCGACCGGCTTCGAGCCCAACCCCAAGCGCCTCGTCGACGAGGGCGTGGTGCTCCTCGGCGGCGCCGAACTGGCGGTCGCCGAGCTGATCCGCGCGGTACTCGCCCGGGTCGCGACCGAGGCCCAGCGGGTGGCCGGCGCGCCGATCGGCGAGGTCACCCTGAGCTTCCCGGCCGCCTGGGCGGCGCCCCGCCGCTCGGTGCTGCTGGACGCCGCCGCGCGGGCCGGGCTGCCCGGTGCCCGGATGGTCGCCGAGCCGGTCGCGGCCGCACAATATTTCCTTGGTACCAACCGGATCCAGCTCCCGGTCGGCGCCTGCGCGGTCGTCTACGACCTGGGCGGCGGTACCTTCGACGCCACGGTGGTACGGCGCCTGCCGGGCGGCTTCGAGGTACTGGCCACCGAGGGGCTCGGCCAGGCCGGCGGGCTGGACATCGACGCCGCCGTCGTGGACTACCTGGGTACCGTCTACGCCGGCCGGCACGACGACGCCTGGCACCGGCTCACCCAGCCCAGCGACGCCACCCAGCGCCGGGTCAGCCGGCAGCTCTGGGACGACGTACGGGCCGCCAAGGAGACCCTGTCCCGCAACGCAACCACCGCGATCCACCTGCCGCTCATCGAGCAGGACGCGCCACTGGGCCGGGAACAACTGGAAGACCTGGCCCGGCCGATCCTGGCCGGCACCATCGCCACCACCCGGGCCGCGCTCGCCATGGCGGGGGTACCGGCCGGCTCGGTCGCCGGGCTCTTCCTGGTCGGCGGGGGCAGCCGGGTACCCCTGGTCGCCACCATGCTGCGTCGCGAGCTGGGCCTGTCACCGATCGCCATCGAGCAGCCCGAGCTGGTGGTGGCACAGGGCAGCCTCATGCAGGTATCCGTACCCGCGCCGGTGGCCGTACCGGTGCAGGCGCAGCCGGTGTCGGTGGCGCCACGTCCCGTCTCGGTACCGCCACGTCCCGTCTCGGCCCCGCCACCCGGGTACCGCCAACCGGCGCCCGTCTGGCGACCGCCACCGCCACCCCTGGCGCCCAGCTACGCCATCGCCCCGACAGTCCTCACCGTACGCCCGACCGCACCACCCCGCCCGCCGCGCAAGCGCCGCAAGTTCCCGATCTGGCTGCGGGTACTCGTCATCATCGTGCTGCTCGTCGGCGGCTGTGGCGGCGTGATCGACTGGCGGCTGCGCAGTTACCAGAGCAACCAGACCAAGTCCGCACCGCTCACCGGCCTGACCGGCACGATCGACGCGCTGGCCCTCAGCCCGGACGGCAAGGTGGTGGCCGTCGCCGACGGGAGCGGTGCGGTGGTGCTGTTCGACACCGCCAGCCGGCAGCGGCTGAGCCAGCTGATCCGCATCCCGGCGGCGGGCACCATCTTGGAGCTCGTCTTCTCAGCGGACAGCACAACCGTCGCCACGGTCGGCCCGAACGACGTCTACCTGTGGAGCCTCACCGACACCCGGCAGCCGACCGCGCATCTCACCGCCGAGTTCGGCTTCAACAGCGTGGCGTTCAGCCCGGACGGCGGCCGGCTGGCCATCGGCAACAACAGCGGCCTCTTCGTGTGGGAGATCAAGACCACGAAATGGCTGGTACAGCCGCCGAAGAACAGCTTCGACTCGGCCGAGGCGGTGGCCTTCACGCCGGACGGCAAGACCATCTTCCGGGACACCATCGTGGACGTGGACAACCTCCCGAAGTACGAGGTACAGGCCTACGACGCGGCAACCGGCGCGGCCCAGGGCGACCCGCTGATAGGCCACACCCAGGGCGTCACGCGACTGGCGATCAGCCCGGACGGCGGTACCGTCGCCACCGCCTCCGCGGACCACACCATCCGGCTGTGGAGTACGGCCGACCGGCGCGAGACCGACAAGCTGGTCAGCGGCTCCGACCAGATCGGCGGGGTGACCTTCAGCCCGGACGGTTCACGGCTCGTCGCCACCCTGGACGGCACGGTACTGATCTACGACGTCGCCGCGCACAAGCAGCTCGCCTCGATCAACGTCACCGGGTCGCACGCCGCCGTGATGGCACCGGACAACCGCACCTTCGTCGCCGGCGGCTACTTCAGCGTGCGGGTCTACACGCTCCCCGCCCGCCTGGGTACGCCCGGCACAACGCCGAGCCGCACCGCCGCGCCGACGCGCAGCTAGCCGCGGCACGCGTCGATCCGCGGCCACTCCCGGCCATCCGGGACGCGGTCGCACGGACGGGACCGGCGCGGCGGGTGTGGCGCTGGTTTGCGCAGGGGACAGTGGGGTATCTGCGTGGGCAGAGGAGGGATGCCCCATGTCAACCACACAGATCGTCGCGCTCATCGTCGCCATCGTGATCATCGTGGCCGTCGTCCTGGCCGCGCTCATGGTCATGCGCCGGCGCGCCCTGCGCCAGCGGTTCGGCCCGGAGTACGACCGGGCGGTGGCCGAGGCGGATAACCGCTCCACCGCCGAAGCCGAGCTGCGCCAGCGGGAGCGCCGCCACGCCGAACTCCAGCTCAACGAGCTCACCCCGGAGGCCAAGGCACGGTACGCACAGGAGTGGGCGCGGGTACAGACGCGCTTCGTCGAGGAGCCGGCGCAGACCGTCGCCGAGGCGGACCAGCTGATGACGCGGCTGGTACAGGAGCGCGGGTACCCGACCGGCGACTACGACGAGGCGGTGGCCCACCTCTCCGTCGAGCACGGCCACACCCTCGGCCACTACCGCGACGCGCACGACATCTACCTGACCAACGAGCGCGGCGAGGCCACCACCGAGCAGTTGCGCCAGGCGCTCATGCACTACCGCGCCATCTTCGCCGACATCCTGGGCGAGGAGCCGGTACCCGCCGACGTCACCGGTACGAGCGCACGCGCCGGCACGGTCACGCCCCCCGTACCGGCAACCACCGTGCCGGTTGTCGCGCCCGTTGAGGAGCACACCGGTACCGCCGCTCGCGCGGGTGCGATCCCGGAAGGTACCCCCGTCGAGGCGGTTGTCCCCGAACCGCTGCCCGACCGGCCCTTCGAGGAGCGCACCGGTACCGCCGCCCGGTCGGGCGCGCTGCCGATCGACGAAGACCCGGAAACGATCACCGAACCCCCCGCCGTCACCAAGTCCCGGCGCGGCTGAGCGCACGAGAAGAGGACCACGATGCGAAACGACACCGACTATCCGGCGGGCGACGGGTACCCCGACGCGCCGCCGGCCGATCCTGAACTGGCCAACGCCGAGGACGCCGAGGCCGACCCCGCCGAGGAGCGCCTGGCCACCGACGACGAGGTAGGCCTCGACGACCCGGTAACCGACGGCGAGCCGAGCACCTACGACGAGCAGGTCTACGGCGGGCCGGTCGCGACCGACCCGGAGCCGGCCGGCTTCGATACGCCGGCCGAGGACTCGGCTGTCGCGGACGACTCGCTGCTCACCGACGACTCGGCCGTGGCCGAGGACGAAGCGGTCGCGGACGACTCGGCTGTGGCCGGGGACGACGTGCTCGCGGATGACACGGCCGTGGCCGACGATGCGGTGCTCGCGGGTGACACGGCTGCGGCCGGGGACGAAGCGGTCGCCGACGACGACGAGGCCGTAGCCGAGGATGACGCCCTCGTGGATGACGGGGCGGTCGCCGGGCTCGATGAGGCGGACGACGAGAACGAGGCCGGCGAGTACGACGACGCGCTGGACGCCGAGCCGGTCACCGACCGGGACGCCGATCTCGGACTTGACGACGCGACCGGCGATGCCGTGGCCGAGGACGATGTCCTCGCCACGGACGACGCGGTCGCTGCGGACTATGCCGAGGAGCCGGTCACGAGTGAGGACCAGCCGGTGGTGGACAGCTTCGAGGACGACGGTCGCGGAGCCGACCCGTACGCCATCCCGGAGCCGGCCGACACCAGTGCGGACGCCACCGACCAGGTACTGGCCCAGGACACCGACGCCGACGAGCTGGCCGGCATCACCCCGGCCGACGAGATCCCGGCCGACGAGATCCCGGCCGACGGTGCGGTTCTGGACGACGACGCGGACACGGACGCCGGACCGGATGAGGACGTGGCGTACGCCGGTGGACCGGAGCCGGCGCTGGCCGGTACCGAGGCGCTGGCGTACGGCGCTGGGGCCGGGGCGCTCTACGCCGCCACCGCCCCGGCGTACGCCGACGAAACGGTAGTCACCGACGAGGCCGTTGTGGCCGACGAGGCGGTTGGCGCCGACGAGGCGGTTGCGGACAGTGCGGTTGCGGACGAGAGCGAACCGGCAGCAGAGATGATGCCCGGGGACGCGGACGCCGGGATGGCCCCGATGGCCGTGGTCATCCCGGCCGACAGCGCCGAGCACCTGCGCAGCCGCTGGCAGCAGCTGCAGCTGCGGTTCATCGACAACCCGCGGGGTACGGCCGACGAGGCACAGGTGCTGGTCGGTGAGGTGGTGGACACGCTCACCGCCGCGCTCAACAGCCAGCGGGACGCGCTGGACGACTGGCAGAGCAGCACCGGTACCGACACCGAGATCTTCCGGGCGGCTGTCATGCGGTACCGCGACTTCTTCGATCGCCTGCTCAGTCTCTGAGCCGGGAGTTACCGTCGGGGCGGGTACCGCAGGGTGCCCGCCCCGACGGCTGTCCAGGCACGGAGCGCGCGTGGAATGATGGGTCAGAGGATTTTGTTGCTCAGGCAAATACCTCTGAAGGAGGAGCAGCAATGCCGGCCGTAACCGTCGCATCAAACATCCAGTTGCCCCGGGTCCCGACCACGGACCCCGCCATCGACCAGGACCGCCAGGTCCTCTCGGTGACCACGGCGCCGAGCGGTTTCGAGGGCGAAGGCTTCCCGGTGCGGCGCGCGTTCGCGGGCGTCGACCTGGCCCGGCTGGACCCGTTCATCCACATGGACCAGATGGGTGAGGTGGAGTACGCCCCGGGTGAGCCCAAGGGCACCCCGTGGCACCCGCACCGCGGCTTCGAGACCGTCACGTACATCATCGACGGCGAGTTCCAGCACTCCGACTCCAACGGCGGCGGTGGGCTCATCACGAACGGCGACACCCAGTGGATGACCGCGGGCGCCGGGATCCTGCACATCGAGGTACCCCCGGAGCACCTGGTCGCCAGCGGCGGTCTGTTCCACGGCTTCCAGCTCTGGGTCAACCTGCCCAAGGCACTGAAGTGGGCCGACCCGCGCTACCAGGACATCCGGGCCGGCAACGTGGCGCTGCTGTCCAGCCCCGACGGGGGTACGCTGCTGCGGGTCATCGCCGGTGACGTGGTGGGGCACCCCGGACCGGGTGTCACGCACACGCCGATCAGCCTGGTACACGCCACTTTGACGGCGGGTGCGCAGCTGGTACTGCCGTGGCGCAAGGACTTCAACGCACTGGTCTACGTGATGAACGGCAAGGGTACCGTCGGCCCGAAGCAGCGCCCGATCCACATGGGCCAGCTCGCGGTCTTCGGTGACGGCGACACCATCACCGTCTCGGCCGACACCGGGCAGGAGTCGCGCAGCCCGAACATGGACATCCTGATCCTGGGCGGCGAGCCGATCCGCGAGCCGGTGGCGGCGTACGGGCCGTTCGTCATGAACACCCGGGCCGAGCTGCTGCAGGCCTTCGAGGACTACCAGGCCGGCAAGCTCGGCAGCATCCCGGCCGCGCACGCGGCTGTCCGGGGTGAGACAGGACAGGAGTGACCCCTTCCGGCGCTCGCGGGCAACCCGCAGGATAGGCCGGGTGAGGCGGCAGTTACGGATCATCGCGGGGATCGCCGGGCGCGGTCCCCGCGAGGCTGTCCTGCGCCGGGCGGTGGCCGGCCGGGTGGTGCTGGTGACCGGCGCATCAGAGGGCATCGGCGCGGCCACCGCCCGCAGATTGGGCGCGGCCGGCGCCGTCGTACTGCTCGTCGCCCGCACGGCGGCAAGGCTGGAACAGGTCAACGACGAAATCACCCGAGCCGGGGGTACCGCCTTCGTGCACCCGGCCGACCTGTCCGATCCCGTTGCGGCGCAGGCGTTGGCGGCTGAGCTGATCCGCCGGTACCGGCGGGTGGACGTGGTGGTCTCCAACGCCGGCCGATCCATCCGGCGCTCGGTGGCGGAGACCGCCGACCGCTTCCACGACGTCCAGCGCACCGCCGACCTCAACTATCTCGGACCCGTTGCGCTACTGCTCGCGCTGCTGCCGGCCATGCGCGCCGCCGGGCGTGGCCACATCGTCAACGTCTCCACCGCCGGCCTGGCCACCCCCGCCCCCGGCTGGTCCGCCTATCTGGCCTCCAAGGCGGCATTCGACTACTGGCTGCGCTGTGCCGCACCCGAACTGCGGCTCGACGGCGTCACCACCAGCACTGTCTACTGTGGACTCGTCCGTACCCGGATGAGCGCACCCACCAAGGCTTTCCGGCGGGTACCGGCAGCCACCCCCGAAGAGGCGGCGGCGCTGGTCTGCCGCGCGGTGGCCAGCCGACCGAGGACGATCTGGGCCTGGTGGGCGCGGCTCGGTGAACCAACTGCGGCCGCCTTCAAGGGCACCGTCGAGCGCGGCCTCGCCCTGCACCTGCGCTACTCCCGAGCCACCGCGAGCCTGCGTGCGCTGGGCCGGGCCGGACTGCTGCGCCCGCACCCGCTGCTGCGCGCCGTACTCGCCAACCGGCGCTACGGAGCCACCCTGGCCGCCGCGCTCGCCGCCGGTCCACGCGACGGGCTCGCCCTGGTCGACGCGGCCGGCCCGCTGAGCATCCGCGAACTGTGGGCGGCGAGCGCCGTGTGCGCCCGCCATCTGGCCCCGCTCGCCTCGCTCGTCCCGGCCTCGTCTCCAGGCCGGGACGGCTCGGCCGGGCGGGTCGAGTTGGCTGGGCGGGTGGGGCTGGTCTGTGGGGCTGGGCGGGGGTTTGTGATCGCGGCCGTCGCGCTCGGCCGACTGGGCGTCGACACCGTGCTGCTGCCACCGGACACGCCGGCCGGACGATTGCCGGAGCTGCTTGCCGCGCAAGGGATCCAGGCACTCGTCCACGACGGTCGTTATACCGATCTTGCGGGGGTGCCGGCCTGGCTGTGGGACGGCGTCTCCGACGCGCCACTGCCCAGGGCTCGGCGGCCGGGGCGGTTGACGGTACTCACGTCGGGGACCACGGGCGCGCCCCGGGGGATACAGCGAGGACTGCCGCTGCGTACCCTGCTCGGGCCGGTGGGTACGCACCTGCGGCTGGTACCCCTGCGGCCAGGCCGGCCCGTGCTGCTGGCCGCCGCACCGCACCACGGGTACGGGCTGGCCTACCTGGCCGCCGGCCTGACCCTGGGCGCCCCACTCCTGCTCCCCGGCGAACTGTCCCCGCGCGAGGCGCTCGACCTGGCCGCCGAGTACCAGGCGGAGACCGTTGTGGCGCTGCCCATCCAGCTGAGCCGGCTGGCGACCGGAGCACGGGGACAGGTCAGCAGCCTGCGCGCGATCGTCAGCGGGGCAGCGCCACTCCCGGTGGAGCTGCACGCCCGACTGGTCGAGGCGTTCGGCGACATCGTCTACAACCTCTACGGCACAACGGAAGCGGGCTGGGCGGCCATCGCCACCCCGGCCGACCTGGCCGCCGCCCCGGGTACCGTTGGCCGCGCACCCCGAGGCGTAGTGCTGCGCATCCGGGACGCCGCGGGCGAAGCACTCCCGCCCGGCGAGCTGGGGCAGGTACACGTGGCCGGCTGGCTGCCCGGTGGTCGCGAAGTAGCCACCGGCGATCTCGGCCATCTCGACCCGGTCGGCCGGCTGCTGCTGCACGGGCGGATCGACGACATGATCGTCTCCGGTGGCGTCAACGTGTACCCCCAGCCGGTGGCCGCCGCCCTCGCCGAGCACCCGGACATCGCTGCGGTACGGGTCACCGCCGTCCCGGACCCCGAGTTCGGCCAGCGACTGCGCGCCGATGTCCAGCTGCGCCAAGGAAGCACGCTCACTCACGGAGGAGCTACGGGCGTGGCAACGCGACCGCCTCCCACCGCCCCAGCGGCCCCGGGACATCGAGATGCACGCCGCAGACTAGTACGGCAGTCGCGGCTCATCGTTTGAGCTCTTCGGACTCGACCGCTACCCGGACCCGCGGCCGTACTAAGAGGCGGCGCGGGCCGTCAGTCGCATTCGTACGCCGTGCTTCGGGCGCATGGTGATGGCGGTCACGGGACGCAAGTCCTGTCCGGGGACGAGGTCGAGCCGCCAGCGCTGGACGATCGAGCTGAGTACCAGCTCGGCCTCGAGCATCCCGAAGCGCTGACCGGGACACAGTCGCGGCCCGCCGTTGAAGGGGAAGTAGGCGAATCTCGGCAGCCGCTTGGCCAGGCCGTCGAGCCACCGCTCCGGCCGGAACTCCGCCGGGGCGGGGAACCAGCGCTCATCGCGATGGATGTTCCAGGGCACGATGATGAGGAACGTCTTCGGCTCGAGGGTGTAACCGCCCAACTCGCAGCGCTGCGTCACCTCGCGCGCGGTGCCGTAGAGCGGAGGGTAGAGGCGCATCGCCTCCAGCAGGACCGCCTCAGTGAACGGCAGCCGCGGCACGTCGGCGAGGCCGGGCGGGCGTCCACCCAGAACCGCGTCGACCTCCTCTTCGAGCCGGGCACGGGCGGCCGGCGCGTCCGCCAACAGCATCAGCGCCCAGGTCAATGCCAGCGCGGTGGTCTCGTGACCGGCCAGCAGGATCGTCATCACCTCGTCACGCAGCTCCCGGTCGCTCAATCCGGTGTCGTCGTCATCGCGGGCGTCCATGAGCGCGGAGAGGAGGTCGCCGTGGTCCCGGCCGTCGGCGTGGCGCTCGGCGATGATGCGGTAGACGACCGCGTCGAGTTCGGCGACTGCGGTGCGCAGGCGCCGGCGGCTGGGCGTCGGGACGGCGTCGGGCAGCAGGAACTCGGGCCCGTTCATCTGGGCGTTCATCTCGGCGAGCGCCCGCGGCAGCGCCGTCCCGATCACCGGCGCGGTGTGCTCGACGTCGGAGTCGAACATTGTCTTTCCGACCACCCGCAGTGCGAGTCGGGTGATCTCGGCATGGACGTCGCGCTCCTGGCCGTCCTGCCACGACGCGATCGCCTGCTGCGCGTACTCGACCATGATCTGCGCGTACGCGTCGATACGCTCGTGGTGGAAGGCCGGCTGGGCCAGGTGCCGATGCCGTCGCCAGGGATCGCCGTCACTGACGAGCATGCCGTCGCCGAGCAGTTGGCGTACGACCCGGTAGAACCCACCCTTGGGAAAGACGCGCTGATTCTTGACCAGGACGAACTCGACATCGTCTGGATGGTTCACAATCACAGCACGCTGGCGGCCGTAGCGGATCGATACGAGATCGCCGTAGCGGCGGGTGCACTCGCTCACGAAGCCGAGCTGGTCCCGGGCCAGGTCGGGCAGGTTACCCAGCAGCGGGACGCCCCGCGGGCCGGGCGGGACGAGGGAAGCGACAGGGGCGACCGGGACCATGCCGGCATGCTATCCGCGCCACACCGTCGCAGCGAGTGGCGCCGCGACCGCCGTGCTAGGACTCGAAGGCGCGCCGGTACCCGCTGGGCGAGGTACGCATTGCCCGGCCGAAGTGGTACCGGAAAGTCACCGCGCTCTCGAAGCCGACCGCCGTGGCGATCTCGTCGACCGTGGCACTCCCCCGCTCCAGCAGCGGCAGGCTCGCCTGGATCCGTTGCGCGACAAGCCACCGGATCGGTGAGGTACCGCTGCACCTGGCGAAGTGGCGCAGGTATGAGCGGGTGGACATGTGCGCCTGGCGGGCCAGCGCGGCGACCGTCAGCGGTTCGGTAAGGTTCGCCACCGCCCAGGCCATGCTGCGGGCCACCCGGTCGTCCTCCGGCCCGACCGCGACCGGCGCCTCGATGAACTGCGCCTGCCCGCCCTCCCGGTGCGGCGGGATGACCAGCCGGCGGGCCACCGCGTTGGCGATCGCCGCCCCGTGGTCGGCGCGTACCAGGTGCAGGCACAGATCCAGGCCGGCGGCGCTGCCCGCACTCGTGAAAACCTTGCCGTCGGCCAGGTACAGCACGTCCGGGTCGACCCGGATCAGGGGGTACCGCTGGCGCAGCAGCGCCGCGTACCGCCAGTGGGTGGTGGCCGCCCGCCCGTCCAGCAGTCCCGCGGCGGCCAGCGCGAACGCGCCCGAGCAGATGGAGACGATCCGGGAGCCCCGGTCGTACGCCCGGCGCAGTGCCGCGATCACTTGTGGCGCAACGGTTGCGTGTACGTCGCTGACGCCCGGGACGATGACCGTGTCAGCACTCGCGAAAGCGTCCAGCCGGTACGGGGTGCTCAGGCTCGCGCCGCCGACCACCGGTACCGGGTGGTCGTCCGGCGCGCACACCACCAGGTCGTACCAGTCGACCTCGAGTTCGGGCCGGGGCAGTCCGAAGACCTCCGTCACGATGCCGGTCTCGAACGCCGACATGCCCGCGTACGCCAGCACCGCAACCGTGTGCGGGGCGACCCGCCGCCGGGGTGCCGCCACAGCGACACGGGCGGGCGCGGACTCCCGAGCTGACGAGGGTGGTGCGACACGAGGCATGGCGGGATATTAGCGGAGATGGGCCTGCGCGCCACTGTCCGGGCGCAGCGGACCATCCGAAGATCAGTTCATGACGATCACGACGCCCACCAGGCAGACCCCGGACACCGCCGCCGTCGCCCACTTCGCCGCCCGGCTGCGGTACGAGACCGACGTCAGCGACGTGCACGCCGACCTGGAGTCGGGTACCCCCGGCTTCGTACTGGTCGACTCGCGCTCCGACGAGGCCTGGGCACAGGGGCACCTGCCCGGCGCTCTGCACCTGCCCACCGGCCAGATCGACAGCCGCGCAGCGGAGTTGGTTCCCACCGGTACCCCCGTTGTCACGTATTGCTGGGGTCCGGGCTGCAACGGCGCGACCAGGGCGGCCCTCGCCTTCGCCCGCCTGGGTTACCAGGTGCGGGAGATGCTCGGCGGGTACGAGTACTGGGTCCGCGAGGGCTTCCCGGTGCGCACCGCGACCGGGCCGACCAGCTTCCCCGTCGACCCGCTGACCGCACCCGCGAGCGGCGCTGCGTGTGCCTGCTGAGCCCCGGCCCAGCCGGTCCGGTATGAATGAGGAATGACGCACAGCGACTTTCCGCGCCCGCTCTCCGATCCGGAGTCGGACGGCCTGCCCGGCGTTGCCGACGACGACTCGACGGCGTACGACGAGGTGGAGACCGGCCGTGAGGCCGACGGCGCCCGCCCGGCCGCGCTACCCGGCAACCGCGGCGTACCGCACGAGGGACACACGCTCAGCGAGCGGCTGGCCGAGGAGGAGCCGGAGACCTCCGACGCCGGCCGCTGGTCGGAGCCGGGCCGGCCGATCGGCCGGCTGGTCGACTCCGAGGACGGCGGGTACGACGACGAGGAGCCGGACGCGATCGCCTTCGACGCCGGCGCGTCCGGTGGTGGCGCGAGCGCCGAGGAGCTGGCGATGCACGAGGTCGTCGAGGAGGACGAGGACGACTTCTCCTAGCTCTGACCGCCCGTGACGCTGCCCCACGTCGCCAGCGTCGCGTCGATCACGGCCGGGTCGGCCGCCGGTCCGGCCGCGGGCGCCGCCGACGGGGTACCGGGTGGGGTGGTGAAGCCCGCCCCGGTACCGCCGTCGCGGGTACGCAGCCCCACGGCGGCCAGTTGCTGCGCGTACGCCGGGCCGGTCAGCGCGCTGAGCAGCAACTGCGCCCGGTCAACAGTCGCCGACGAGTCCCCGGGCAGCACCACGTACGGGTAGTCCAGTGCCGGCGCTCCGCCGCCGAACGGTACGGCCACCAGGGGTACCGGCGGCTCGGCCGCGTCGTACCCGATCACCGCCTGCTCGGGCAGCGGCGCGACGGAGAGCGACAGCGCGACGGTACGCACGTCCCCCGCTCGCGGGAACTGGGAGAGCAGGTCGGCACGGAGCGTGGCCCGGCCGGTCGCCAGAATGCGCATCCCGCCGAGTACCACCTGCTCCTGGTCCTGGTTGATGCCGGGCGCGGCGGCCCGCAGCGCGAGCAGCCCGGCCAGCCCGGTCACGTCCCGGTCCGGGTCGACGATGCCCGGGTGCAGTCCGCTCTCGCCGAGCAGCTTGGGCAGCAGGCTGTCCCAGCTCAGCTGGGTATCCGGCCAGCCGAGCGTGACGGCGACCGGCTGCGGCATCGCCAACACCAGCGGGCTCTGCGCGATCGACGGCGCCGCAGCGGGTACCACCCCGGGCGCCTTCGCGATCAGCCGGCGCAGCCAGATGGACGAGTCCGGGATCCAGACATCCGGCGCGTGCACCGTCCCAGCTGCCTGACCCAGCCCGGTCAGCGTGGCGCCCGCCGACTGGGCCAGCACCGCCGCGATGTCGGCCGGCTCGACCGCGTTCACCACGTACGTCGCGCAGCTGGCCGAATTCGTGTTGTCGGGCAGGTGGCCGACTGCCGCGCGGATGGCCGGCGCGATCTCCGGCGCCGCCGCCACGGTCACCGTCAAGCCGCTGTGGCAGGTACCCGGCGTGGACCGGCCGTCGAGCCAGAGCAGCAGGCCGGCACCGGCGAGCATGACGAGCACGACGACGGCAGCCGCGAGCGGGAGGGCCCCGATGCGGCCCAGCCTGCGGTGCCGACCGTGCACGTATGCATCCTCCGTACCCAGCTCCGCGGGCACTATGGGTGATCACGCCAAAGTTATGAACCAGCAACCAAGCGGTTCGACGGTGGACGCGAGGTAGTGGTATTGACGCTGACCGTCAGCGCCGTTCCGCCACCCGGGCGACTGTCGCAGTGGGACACTGCCCGAAACACACCATTTCCCCTTCTGTTTATTTACGGAGGTACCGCGTGGGTCCGGTCATCGGCGACCTGCTCCCCCTGGCCCTGGGCGTGGCGATCAGCCCGGTACCGATCATCGCGGTCATCCTGATGCTGCTCACGCCGCGTGCCGGCGGTACCAGCACCGGCTTCCTGATCGGCTGGGTGGCCGGGATCCTGGTCGCCTGCACGCTGTTCACCCTGCTCGCGGCGGGTGCCGGCCTGAGCGGTTCGAGCAGCCCGTCCACTGTGGCCTCGTGGATCAAGCTGCTGCTCGGCGTGGCCCTCATCGCGCTCGGCGTGCTCCAGTGGCGCAAGCGCCCCGCCCCCGGCGAAGAGGCCAAACTGCCAGCCTGGCTGGCCGCGATCGACAAGGTCACCCCGGCGCGCGCGGCCGGGCTCGGGTTCGCGCTGGCCGCCGTCAACCCGAAGAACCTGGCGATGGCGGTGGCCGCGGGCGTGGCAATCGGGGGTACGCCGCTCAGCACGGGTTCGCGGGTGGCCTGCGTCGCGATCTTCACGGTACTGGCGGCGCTGACCGTGGCGGTTCCGGTGCTCGGGTACGCCTTCGCGGCTGAGCGGATGCGTGGACCGCTGAACTCGCTGAAGGGCTGGCTGGAGGCGAACAACGCCACCGTGATGGGCGTGCTGCTCCTGGTCATCGGCGTCGTACTGCTCGGCAAAGGCCTCGGCGCCCTGCTCTGAACCGGGTCGCTCACCGGCTACCATGCGACCGCGAGGTGCTCGGCTATTTGCATCGACGCCGCGTGTAGCTCCGACTCGACCCGCCAGTCGCGTGCCCTCTGGCACCGCGGCGTCCGCGTCGGTGGAGTCAGGCGCACAACCGGCCGCTTTACGCGCACTAATACCCAGCCGCTCGACAACGGCTAGTCAAAGTACCCCTGTCACCGAATGGACGAGGGACATGAAGGTGCCGAGAGTGTCACGGCGCAGTCTTAGCATGGCCGCGATTTGTTTGCTATTGCTTGCCACGGTCATTCCGAGTTCATGGCTTGCGTACTACCGGTGGAGGTATCGCACCTTTGCGTGGTGGCGCCCCCCTCCGGCGATCCATTATTGCGACCGCAACTATGACCGCGGGGTAACTCTGGACGGCTGGCCCACGGGTTGGAGGTACCCCAAAGTCATGGAAGTCGAACCTGGGGGCTGGCCGGTGTATGCGCAGACGCCGTTGGACGACGAGTACAAATCGCTACCTGTCTCGACGTGTACCCTCGTGCTGATACTTCGCGAGAAGGACAACAGTCTCACCCAGTACCTCGCGGGCGGCGCACCCTGATTCCGAGGCGCCTGGGCCATCACCAGCAGATCCGTTTCGTTGCCCTCGACCTTGCCAGGCGGAATCAACGCACGAGGGCCGCAACCTGATCGGCTAGGGGTACCTGTGCGGTCAGCCGGTTGTCGACCGTCGCGTGGGGAGCGACGGGTACGACGCCGAGACGTACCCCCGTGGCGAAGGCGCCGAAATCGGCCAGTTTGCCGGCGTCCCGGGCCAGCCCCCGCGCTGCCAACCGGGTTCGTACCGTCGCCTCGTCGGTGCGTACCCACAGCAGGCGTACCGGGTCGCCACCCAGCTGCTCCACCCACTCGGCCCAGCGCCCCGGCTCGTGGAGCTGCGCCGAGAACGGTGCGGACAACAGCACCGGACACCCCGCCTCGCGTACCTGCCGGGCAGCCGCGGTGAGGCCGGCGTACTCGTGCACCTTCACGTGCTCGTCGTACCAGGGACCTTCGCGCTCACCGAAGTCCCGGCCGTACGCGGCCAGCAGCGCCGCCACGAAGCCGTTGTAGAGGGTGTCCTTGTCGAGCAGTGCCGGGGTCGGATCCAGCTGCGCCAGCAGGAGTTCGGCCACCGTGGACTTGCCGGCGCCGGGCGGGCCGGCGACCACCCAGACAGTCGCGCGCACTCCCGCACGGTACCGGCTGACCTGCGGTTGTTTGACCTTGACCGGAATCTGGAAAGAGAGAGGCGATATATCGGGGCTGAAGGGAGCAACGGATATGCAGGTGAGCGACATTCTCAGCGCGATCCTGGTGGGCGCGGTGATCGGGCTGCTCGGGCGGCTGGTACTGCCCGGCCGGCAGCGCATCGGGATCTTCGCGACGTTCTGCGTCGGGGTGGTGGCGGCGCTGCTCGGGCTGTTCCTGTCCCGCTGGCTGAAGATCGACGGGCACCACGAGGTACGGCTGTGGAAGCTGCACTGGGACTGGATCGTGCTGGCGCTGCAGGTCGGCCTGGCAGTGGTCGGTGTCGGCCTGGCCAACGTGCTCACCTACACCCGGCTGGCGGGCGGCGACGAGCGCCCGCGGCGGCGTACCACCCGCCGCTCTCGCAGCCGCGCCCGCGACTGAGCCGTAACCGACCTGAGGGTCGGGCCGCCGCGGCGGTCCGGCCCTCCACCATGTCCGGCCTGTGTCATAGATGATCAAGACAAGGTTGTCGTACCGGCCGGCCATGATTCGGTTGGTGTCCGGCAGGCGGAAACCCACTCGTCCCTCGGGCACCAGCCAGGCACGATGGGTTGTCACGTGAACGCAGTGTGAACTGCGCCACAGCGGCGGGACAAACGGCGGCGACCACCCTTAAGTAGTAAGGACCGCTAAGCAAAACAGTACTGACGGGGGCCCTACCTGTGTCGGAAAGGCCAGCCGCGCTACGGCGCGGCCTGCGTGTGCTCGGCCATGCAATACGCCTGGAGAAGCGCCTGTTCACCATCGCGGTGGTGGGCAGCGCGCTGTTCAGCGCGCTCACCATCGCCTCGGCCTACGTCTCCGGCGAGGTGATCGGCAAGGTGGCCGCGCCCGCGATCGACCGGGGCCGGGCAGACCTGGCCGCGGTACTCATCGCGGCCGCCGCGATCCTCGCCGTGTCACTGGGCAAGGTGGTCGGGCTGTTCGCCCGCCGGATCGGCGCCGGCGCGATGCAGTTCCAGATGCAGGCGCGGTACCGCACCCTGGTCACCCGGCGCTACCTCGAACTGCCGCTGCGCTGGCACCACCAGCACCAGACCGGCACGCTGCTGTCCAACGCGAACGCCGATGTCGAGGCCGCCTGGGGACCGCTCGCGCCCACGCCACTCGCCGTGGGTACCGCCGCCATGCTGATCGGCGCCGTCCTCGCCCTGTTCCTCACCGACTGGGTACTGGCCCTGGTCGGAGTGGCCATCCTGCCGGCGCTCTTCGTCGTCAACGTGGTCTACTCACGCGCCGCCAGCCCCCGGGTCACCCGCGCCCAGCAGCTGCGCGCCGAGGTCAGCGCCATCGCGCACGAGAGCTTCGACGGTGCGCTGGTGGTCAAGACGATGGGGCGGGAGGACGCCGAGGCGGCCCGCTTCGGCGCGCGCAGCAACGAACTGCGCGACGCGATGATCTCGGTCGGCCGGGTACGCGGCCTGTTCGACCCGGTACTCGACGCGCTGCCGAGCCTTGGCACGCTGGCCATCCTGTTCGCCGGTGGTTACCGGCTGCGGGCCGGTGCCGTGTCGGTCGCCGACGTGGTCAGCGCCGCGTTCCTGTTCACGGTGCTGGCCGTACCGGTGCGCTCGATCGGGTACGTACTCGGCGAACTGCCCCGCAGCGTGGTCGGCTGGGACCGGGTGCAGCGGGTACTCACCGCCACCGGGGACATGACCTACGGCGACGGCGAGCGCCCGGCCCGCAACAAGGTGGCGCTGCGCTTCGACGGCGTACGGTTCGCCTACCCCGACGCCGCACCCGTACTGCACGACGTCAGCTTCACGGTTCCCGCCGGGCGTACCGTCGCGCTGGTCGGGCCGACCGGCTCCGGCAAGTCCACCATCGCGGCGCTGGCCATGCGGTTGATGGACCCGGATGCCGGCACCGTTTCACTGGACGGAGTCGACGTACGGTGCCTGCGCGCCGACGCGCTCACCCGCAGCGCCAGCCTGGTACCGCAGGTTCCGTTCCTCTTCGACGACACCGTGCACGGCAACGTGGCCCTGGACCGGCCGGAGATCACCGACGTGGATGTGGCCCGGGCACTGCGGCTCGCCTCGGCCGAGGGCTTCGTCGCCGGCCTGCCCGAGGGCACCGCCACCACCGTCGGCGAGCGGGGTACCTCGCTCTCCGGCGGGC
This sequence comes from uncultured Actinomycetota bacterium, assembly GCA_963850915.1. Lineage (GTDB taxonomy): Bacteria > Actinomycetota > Actinomycetes > Mycobacteriales > Micromonosporaceae > CAVTWH01. Next base: position 493,609 of record CAWKND010000005.1, on the reverse strand, counting down.
AGCGCCAGCGCCTGACGCTGGCCCGGGCACTGGCCGGGCAGCCCCGGCTGCTCATCCTCGACGACGCCACCAGCGCGGTCGACCCCCGCGTGGAGTCACAGATCCTGGCCGCGCTGCGGGCCCCCGCCGCTGACCCTGATGGTGATGGGGTTGGTCAGGGCAGCTCGATCCTGGTGGTGGCCTACCGGCGGGCCACCATCGCGCTCGCCGACGAGGTGGTCTACCTGGAGCACGGGCGGGTGGTGGCCCGGGGTACGCACACCGAACTGCTGGGTACCGTGCCGGGCTACGCCGACCTGGTCACCGCGTACGAACGCGACCACGACGCCGAGCTGGCCGCCGCCGAACTCGCGGAGCTGGAAGAGGTGGACGCGTGAGTACCCTGCGCCAAGGGCTGTCGCTCTCCCCCGAACTGCGCCGCGGGCTCGCCGGAACAGTCGTGCTGGCGCTCGTCGCCGCGCTGGGCAAGGTGGCCATCCCGATCGCCGTGCAGCAGGGCATGGACCACGGACTGCGCGCCCCGGGCGGCCCCGACCTGCACACCCTCGGCATCGTCGTGGCGTTCGCGTTCGGCATGCTGCTGGTGACCATGATCTGCGCGTACCGGATGAATGTCCGCCTCTACACCGTCAGCGAGACGGCCCTGTCCGGCCTGCGCACCCGCACGTTCCGGCACATCCATGATCTTTCGATGCTGCACCAGCAGGCCCAGCGGCGCGGCTCGCTGGTCTCCCGGGTGACCTCGGACGTCGACCAGATCAGCCTGTTCCTGCAGTGGGGCGGGGTGGTCCTGCTGGTCAGTGGAGCGCAGGTGCTGGTCACCGGGGTGGTCATGTTCATCTACTCGTGGCAGCTGACGCTGCTGGTGATCGCCGCGTTCGCGCCGCTGGTGCTGTCCGTGCGCTGGTTCCAGAAGCGGCTGGCGGTAGCCTACGGCGAGGTACGCGAGCGGGTCGGCGCGATGCTCTCCGCCGTCGCCGAGAGCGTCGTCGGCGCGCCGGTGATCCGGGCGTACGGGGTGGCCGGGCGTACTGGCGAGCGGCTGGACCGGACCATCACCGCCAACCGGCGGGCCCAGCTGCGCGCGCAGCTCTCCAGCGTGACCGCGTTCTCGCTGGCCGAGCTGGTGGCCGGCATCGCGCTGGTACTGGTCGTGGTGGCCGGCGTCTACCTGGGCGTCGGCGGGCAGCTGTCGGTCGGCCAGCTCACCGCGTTCCTGCTGCTGGTGGCGCTGTTCATCCAGCCGGTACAGAGCGCGACCGAGGTACTCAACGAGGCACAGAACGCGATCGCCGGCTGGCGACGGGTACTGGAAGTGGCGCAGCAGAAGCCGGATGTGGCCGACCCCGGTACCGCCGGACGTGAACTGCCGGCCGGGGCGCTGGGCGTGGGCTTCCACGACGTGGGCTTCGCCTACCCGGGCGGCCCCGAGGTGCTGCGCGACGTCGACCTGACCATCGCGCCCGGCCGGCGGGTGGCCGTGGTCGGCGAGACCGGCAGCGGCAAGACCACCTTCGCCAAGCTGCTCACCCGGCTGATGGACCCGGGTCGCGGGCAGGTACGCCTGGCCGGGGTACCGCTCACCGAGGTCAGCTTCGCCAGCCTGCGACAGCGCGTGGTGATGGTGCCGCAGGACGGGTTCCTGTTCGACGACACGATCGCGGCGAACGTCCGCTACGCCCGGCCCGAGCTGACCGAGGCGCAGGTGGATGCCGCCTTCTGCGAGCTGGGACTCGCCGACTGGGTGGCCGGGCTGCCGGACGGGCTGGCCACGCCGGTCGGCGAGCGCGGTGAGGCGCTGTCGGTTGGCGAACGGCAGCTGGTCGCGCTGTGCCGAGCCTACGTGGCCGACCCGGACCTGCTGGTACTCGACGAGGCGACCAGCGCTGTCGACCCGGCCACCGAGGTACGCCTGCAGCGCACCCTGGACGCGGTGACCCGCGGACGTACCACCATCGCGATCGCGCACCGGCTGTCCACCGCCGAGGCGGCCGACGAGGTGATCGTGGTGGACCGCGGTGTGGTGGTACAGCGGGGACCGCACGCCCAGCTGGTCACCGAGATCGACTCGATCTACGCGAAGCTGCACGCCTCCTGGCTGGAACAGACCCACTGAACTTTCGAGTGGGGCGGGACCGGCTGTCACCAGGCGGTCGCACCTGGTCAGAGTCGAGGCGTCGCATTGACGGGGATACCTGTCTTCTGGTTCGGTAGGTCGGGTGCGCCGCCTTTCGTACGTGTTGAGTTCAGCGCTCGTCCTGGCCGTACTCCTGGTCGGCGGGGTGTACCTGCTGCACGACTCAGGCTCCTCGGGAAGCAGCGGCGGGGCCGGCAGCGACCGGGTGCACACCAGCTCCGTGCAGGTGGCGCTGCAGGCCGCACCCGACCCGTCGACCATCCCGGGCGCCGATCCGTCAGCCTCGGGCCAGCCGTCGACTCCAGGCGGCGGCAGCGCGGCGCCGACCAAGCCGGCAACCCCCAAACCGACAACGCCGACGGTACCGCCGGCGAACAGCACCGTGGTCAACGAGCTGCTGGCCCAGATCAACCAGCTCCGGGCCGACAACGGGCTGCCGGCGTACACCCTGCTAAGCGGGTTGAACGCCAGCGCGCACAAGCACAACCTGGTGATGATCAGCGGCTGCGGGATGTCCCACCAGTGCCCCGGCGAGGCCAGTGTCGGCGCGCGGATGACCGCACAAGGCGTGCACTGGAACAGCTGCGGGGAGAACGTCGGCTGGAGCGGTCCACACCCCAACACCCAGGCCGCGCTGATCAGCGCGGCCGAGGGGCTGACCACGTCGATGTACAACGAGAAGCCGCCGGACGACGGTCACCGGCAGAACCTGCTGAGCAACTCGTTCCACCACGTCGGGATCGACGTCATCCGGGACTCGTCGGGTAAGGTCTGGCTGACCCAGGACTTCAGCAACTGACGGAGCACCCACCTATGCCGGCCGCCACCCCCGCAGCCCCCAAGCCCCCAGGTAGCAAGGGCGCCGCCCGCAAGCCGGCAGCCGGCAAGCCCGTAGCCGGCAAGCCGCAGGCCGAGCCTGCCGCCCGCCCGGCCACCGCGGCCAAGAACACCCGCCCCAAGGCCAACGCCAACAACACGAACCCCAACAACACCAAGGGCAACAACACCAAGGGCAACAACGCCAAGGGCAACAACGGCAAGGCAGACGGCGGGAAGCCGGCGGGCGGTACCACGCTCGGCCTCAGCCGGCGCGGACTGATCATTGTGCTCTCGGTACTCGCCGTCGCGCTGGCGCTGGTCATCGGGGGGCTGGTTGAGGGCTCCAAGATCACCAACGATGCGTCGTGGGCCAAGGGCAAGGGCTGCGCCCTGCTGCCGGCCGGGCAGTCCCGGGCCGACCTCGGCACGCTCGGCCAGTGCACGGAGCTGCGTACCGCCGGACACCTGTTCGGCAGTGACGACGCCAGCGCCGTCGTGCTGATCAACGTCCCGTCCGGCCTGATGGCGCTGCGCCTCGACCTCACCCGTACCAGCGGGGGCAGCTACCGGGCCAAGGCTCACGAGCTCGCCGCCAGCCAGGTACCCACCGTCGACCAGGCCACCAAGGACAAGGTCGCCGCCTCGATCAAGCAGCGCGGCGGCATGCACCCGGACTTCGTCCTGACGCCGACCGGCGCATAACCACCGGCCGGCGTCCCGCTACGGGTAGGGCTACTGGAAGCCGAGTACGGGGTGCGGCACGTACCCCTTCTCCAGCTTCTCCACCTCGTCCGGGGACAGCTCCAGCTCCAGTGCCGCCACCGCGTCCTCCAGGTGGTGTGCCTTGGTGGCGCCGACGATCGGCGCGGTGACCCCCGGCCGGCATGGTGCTGAAGTCGCCGGCTTCCTCGGTGGCGATGACCTGGTGGACATCGACTCCGTCGTCAACTCGGCGTCGCGCGAACAGCATTCGCCCATCAATTGGTAAGCCAGGCGGTCAGAACCGTGCCGACCGCGCCTCCGACGACCCGCGCATATGACGCCGACGCGCAGCCCTACCCGCATGTCGCGACGGTCGTTTGCCCGCTCGCTACACAGCTCGGCACGAGATTCTCGGTCGAAGGTGGATCTACGGAAGCCGCGGGCAGTTGTTGTCAGCGGACCCGCATGCGCAGGAACTCCCCGATCCGCCTGGTAGCCGAGGCTGCTTCGGGTGTGTCGAGTGCGCTCTGGTACACGTGAGGCAGGCCTTCGCCGATCTGCAGCGATACCTCAACACCGGCATCGGTAGCCGCCGCTGCCAATCGTTCGGAGTCACTGAGTAGCAGGTCAGCCGTCCCTACCTGCACGAGCAGCGGGGGGAGACCTGTCAATGAGGCGAACAGTGGTGACGCCAGCGGCGTCTTAGGATCGGCCCCGGCGAGGTAGTCGGCGCTCAACTGACGCAGCAAAGCAGGCGTGGAGATCGGATCCTGGTCGACGCGCTCGCTCATGGACGCGCCCGAGCCGGTCAGGTCCACCGTCGGCGACATCAACACCGCTGCGGCCGGCAACTCCGCGCGGGCATCTCGCAGCGTCAGCAACAGAGCGAGGCTGAGTCCTCCACCGGCCGAGTCGCCGGCTAGCGCGGTCGAGCGTGGATTCAAGTGTTGCTCGGCGATGAGCCAATGCCAGGCCGCCACCACGTCATCGATGGCGGCGGGGAAGGGATGCTCGGGGGCTAGGCGATATTCGAGGAAGAGCACACGCATCCCGGCGGCCCGGCCCAGCCGCGCGGCCAACTCGCCGTCGCTGCGCAGTGATCCAAGTTTGTAGCCCCCGCCGTGGAGAAAGACAAGGACCCGGGTGGTGTCCACTCCGGGGGCGTCGAGCCAGTGCCCCGGTACCCCGGATGCGAGAACGTCAGTCACAACCACGTCGTCGGGTATCGGGTACAGGCGGTCCGCGGGTACGAACGCCGCGCGCTGCGCCTCCAGTGACGGGGCGCCGCGGTCGACTGCGCCATTGCGGCGGCCCCACTCGGCATCGATCACATCCTGCATTGCCTGGCTCGGCATGACCGGATCCCCCTTGACGTACGTTGCCTCCGTTAAGCATGCGCCGACCCGGGCCACCGTGTTCCGCGATCGGGCACCGTTGACTGACGGTTGAGCGCAGACGCCACGTCGACGGTACCGCTCAGGCTGTCGGTGTCTGGATCTTGTCCGCTTCAGCCACGAGAGTGCGTGTGGGCTGGTCTAATGGCCTCGTACGCTCCACCGGGCGCGGCACGCCAGCGGCCAGGGACGCTAGGCGGGCGTCGGGCAAGACCTGGGTTCTGGATCGTTCCGCCCGCAGCGGACGCCCGTGCCGCCGCTACTTCGCCAGGCCGCTACGACCACGCAGGGTCGTTTCCGAGGTAGTTGCGTCGAGGACAAAGGCTCGAACTGCAGATCGCCGAACCGGTCCGGGAAGCCAGCCTGGCCGGATGTCACCCGCCAGGTGCCGATGGGCCTAACCAGAAAGAGAATCCGTATGAGCATTGTCGACGATGCGTTGAGCGCAAACGCAACCATCGCCAACGGCTTCGACTCCGACCGCGGGAAGCCACCCAAGCCCAAGATCGCGATCGTTACCTGCGCGGATCCCCGGTTGACCAGCATCGAGCAGATGCTTGGTCTTGATGCTGCCGATGTTGACATGATCAGGAACTTCGGCACCGTCATCGATGACGACGCGGTCCGGTCGCTTGTTCTGTCCACCAGGCTGCTGGGCACCAAAGAGATAATGATCATCAACCACACCGACTGCGGGATGCTCAGGTTTACCGACAACGAACTGGAGGACCGGCTCCGCAAGGAGACGGGCGAGGCGCCGATCGCGCCGGCCAGGCTCTACAGCTTCACCGACGCCGAACAGAACACCAAGGAGCAGACACAGAAGGCTAGATCGCATCCATGGATATCAAAGGAGGTCCCAATCAGGGGTTTCGTATACGACGTCAAAACCGGGCGGCTCAGCGAAGTGTCCCCCAACGGGAAGACCGGCAGTAGCTAACAAACAGCATGCGCCGGTCGAACCGGCCGGCGCTGGGCCGTGTTGGCGCCCGGAGAGTTCCGCTCTCTCACATGGAACGACACTGCCGGCGCCCTGATGGTCCGGACACTCAGTGCCCACGAAGACCACTCGCGCCTGACCATCAGGACGTGGCTTGACCCAGTACCTGATCAATTGATAATCGGGGTTCGCTGGCTCTCTCACAACATCGGGGCAACGCAACTGTCGGTCGACTGTCGACACGGAGGCAGTTGGAGCGCACCACTGTTGCCACTCGACAGGCCGTCAGGCCACAGCGGTTAGCACGCGCCCAGGGGGGCGTCACTGGAAGCCGAGTACCGGGTGCGGCACGTACCCCTTCTCCAACCGCTGCACCTCGTCCACAGTCAATTCCAGATCCAGCGCGGCCACCGCGTCCGACAGGTGCTCCGGCTTGGTGGCGCCGACGATCGGCGCGGTCACCCCCGGACGGCTGGCCAGCCAGGCCAGCGCGACCTGCGCACGCGGTACCCCGCGCTCGTTCGCCACCTCAGCAACCGCGTCGACCACCCGCCGGTCGGCGTCCTCGGCGGTCGTGTAGAGGCTGGTGGCGAAGGCGTCCGACTCGCCACGCGCGGTGGTCGCATCCCAGTCCCGGGTCAGCTTGCCCCGCGCCAACGGACTCCACGGAATCACCCCGATGCCCTGGTCGGCACACAACGGCAGCATCTCCCGCTCCTCCTCGCGGTAGATGAGGTTGTAGTGGTTCTGCATCGAGACGAACTTGGTCCAGCCGTTGAACTCGCTGAGGTACAGCGCCTTGGTGAACTGCCACGCGTGCATCGACGAGGCACCGATGTAGCGCGCCTTGCCGGAGGTCACCACGGCATCCAGCGCCTCCAGGGTCTCCTCGATGGGTACCCGGTAGTCCCAGCGGTGGATCTGGTAGAGGTCGACGTAGTCGGTACCCAGCCGGCGCAGGCTGTTGTCGATCTCGGCGAAGATCGCCTTGCGGGACAGGCCACTGCCGTTGGGGCCGTCGTGCATCTTGCCGTGCACCTTGGTGGCGAGTACCAGCTCGTCCCGGTTTCCCATGTCGCGCAAGGCTTTCCCGGTGATCTCCTCACTCGAGCCGGCCGAGTAGACGTTGGCCGTGTCGAAGAAGTTGATGCCGAGGTCCAGTGCCCGCCGGATGAACGGGCGCGCCTCGTCCTCCGGCAGCGACCAGGTGTGATTGCCGCGCCCCGGATCGCCGTAGCTCATCATCCCCAGGCACAGCCGGGAGACGTCCAGTCCGGTGTTGCCGAGCTTCACGTATTCCATGCTCACTCCCCGCCGCTGTGATCGCCGCTGATGTGGTCGCCGCTGATGTGGTCGCGCCACGAGTGCTGTGGCTCGAAGCCGAGTACCCGCCGGGCCTTCGCGATCGACAGCCCGGCTTCGGTACCCGGAAATGGTGTTTTGACTGGGGTTTCCGGGAACTGTTCGGCGATCAGCTCGGCGGTCGGCCGGGACATCACCGAGTCGGCGTTGGCGATCACGAAGATCTCGCAGCCGGTCCCGCTGTGCTCCAGCGCCAGCCGTACCGCGCGCGCCCCGTCCCGCCGGTCGATGTAGGACCAGATGTTCCACCGGCGTGCGGTCGCGTCGGCGTCGAAGCTCGGGAACTGGGCGTAGTCCTCGACCGCCATCACGTTGGAGAAGCGCAGGCCGTACATCTTCAGCCCCGGCTCCCAGCGGCAGAACTGGGCGGCCAGCTGCTCCTCCAGGTGCTTGGCGAGCGAGTACGCCGTCTCCGGTCGGGCCGGATAGTCCTCGTCGACCGGGATGTACGGCGGTGGCGCGCTGTCGAAGGGCAGGCCGAGCAGTGTCTCGCTGGAGGCCCAGACGATGTTGCGGATGCCGGCCGCGCGGGCTGCCGAGAACACGTGGTAGCTGCTGGCGATGTTGTTGACGAAGGTGGCCGCGTTGGGCGCGATGCCGGGGCCGGGAATGGCAGCCAGGTGTACCAGCGCGTCCACTCCCGCGTACCGCGCGTCGATGGCCTGCAGCGCCTCCACGGTCTGCCCGTAGTCGGTGAAGTCCACCCGGGTGTACGAGCCCGGCGCACCCGCGGGCGGCGCCAGCCGGTCCAGGTTCACCACGTCGTACCCGTGCCCGGCCAGCTCCTCGACGACCGCGACGCCGAGCTTCCCACTGCCTCCGGTGACCGCGACCCTGCTCATATCCCGCCTCCCAGACCGGCCCAGCCGGGCCCGGCACGCGGCCGCCGGAGTACGGCGGCCACGGCTAACAACCTAGCTCCGGACGACGGACGCCGCCCGGCCGCCCCACGGTCGGCCGGCCCGGGGCTGACGATCGAGCCGGAGCCCCTTGACCACTACGGCTATATGAGTAGAGTTAACGGACATGCAGCGTAACCGCCCTCCGTCGCCGCAGACGGTCAACGTCCTCCGGGCGCTGGCCGCCGATCCGGCCCGCTGGCGCTACGGCTACGACCTGGCGACCGAGGTGCACCTGAAGTCGGGTTCGCTGTATCCGATCCTGGTCCGGCTGGCCGACCGTGGCCTGCTGGAGACGTCCTGGGAGCCCGGCCTCGACAGCCGGCCGCCCCGCCACCTGTACCGATTGACAACCACCGGTCGCGAGTTCGTGGCGGCGCTGACCGCCGCCCGCACCGACCACGCCGCCGCGCGCCCGCGCACCCGTTGGAGTGAGGCGTAATGCCGTACATGCTGGTCTTCCTGCTGGGCCCGGTGGGCATAGTGATCGCCCTGTACCGGCGCAACCCCAGGCGGTTCCTGGACGGCCCGACCGAGGACGCGCCGCTGCGGCTGATGCGCTGGGCGGTCGACCTGCTGGCCCCGCCCCGGGCCGAGTGGGGCCAGGCCATGCTCGGCGAACTCGGCTACCTGGAGGGCTGGCCCCGGCGGATGCGCTTCGCGCTCGGCTGTACCGGTGCCGCGCTGGTACTTCGACCGTGGGGACGGGCGGCTGCCGGCGTCTGGTCGATGATCGCGCTCGCCGCCGCCAGCCTCCTCCTCTACACCGGCCTGGCCGTCCACTACCGCCTCGCCACCGGCGCATGGGTGGAGGTGGCCTTCCTGACGGTCGTCTGCACCGGCTTCCTGCTCGGCGCGAGCGCGCTGTTGCGCCGCCCCGGTATCGCGCTACCCGGCCTGCTGGGCGGCCTGTTCGCGACCGTTACCACGCTCGCTATCTCCGGCTTCACCTTCTACGACCAGGTCACCTTCATACCCCAAGGGTGGCAGCAGGGGGTGACCGTGATCATCGTGCCGGCCGTCGTCGGCGCCGCCGGTACCCTGTGGCGCCGTGACCCGGTCGCGGGTCGGCGCGTAGCCCGGCTGGCAGCCCTCAGCGCCGGCCTCCTCCAACTGCTGTACGCGACGGTCGCGGTCGCGGTCATCGGCGGCGGCGGACCACCCGACGAGGACGGTGGCTTCACCCTGCGCGGCACCATCACCGACCGGCTCGGCAACAACCTTTTCGACCTGGCCATCGGCACCATGATCCTCGCCGTCGTCGGCTGGGCCGCCGCCGCCGCGGCCGGACTCCTGCTGCCCCGGACCCGTAAACCGTCCTCCGCTCCGATCACCGCGAACCAGGAAAGCCAGCAGGAGGCACAGGCATGACCACCCCGGACCCGACCGACGCTACGGCTCCCGTACGACGCAGGCGCCGAGCGCTGCGCCTCACCCTGATCGGCATCGGGCTGGCGGCGGTGCTCCTGCTCGCCGTCACCCCGCTACTCAACAGCCGCTGACCACGCGCTCGGTGGTGCCCCCGCTGCGCTGACCGTGGCGTCCGGTCGGTCGAATTTCCGTTGCCGGCCCGGCGTGACACTCTGGGGGGATGGCGGATGGCAGCAGGTCGGGTGGCAGCGGCGGGGCGTGGGGCCGGCGGATCGCCGGCGCGGCGGTACTGGGCGGTGCGGGAGCGCTCGCCTGGTGGGCGGTACGCGACATCCCGGCACAGTTCGGGGCGCAGCGCACGGTCACCAAGGGCGAGCGGGTCCGGCAGTCGCCGCGCTTCCGGGACGGGGTCTTCCACAACACCGAGACCGACGCGGCCGCGGTCAGCCCGAGCAGCGGGATGGCGCTGCTGCGCGAGGCGCTCTTCGGTACCCAGCAGCGCCGGCCGCGCGGCGAGGTGCCGCTGGGGGTACCGACCGGCGGTGCGGCGCCGAGCGACGGGCTGCGGATCACCTGGTACGGGCACGCCTCAGCGCTCGTGGAGATCGACGGGGCGCGGGTACTGCTGGATCCGGTGTGGAGTGAGCGCTGCTCGCCGTCCCGGCTGGCCGGGCCACGGCGGCTGCACCCGGTACCGATCGAGATCGACGAGCTGCCCCAGGTGGACGCCGTCCTCATCTCCCACGACCACTACGACCACCTGGACATGGACACCATCCAGGAGCTGACCCGTACCCAGGACGCGCCGTTCCTGGTACCGCTGGGCGTCGCCGCGCACCTGACCGGCTGGGGGGTGCCCGCCGAGCGGATCGTCGAGCTGGACTGGGCCGAGGACTTCCAGGTCGCCGGGTTGACCCTCACCTGTACAGCGGCACAGCACTTCTCCGGTCGCGCGTTCACCCGCAACAACACGCTCTGGGCCTCCTGGGTGATCGCCGGTCCGCTGCACCGGGCGTTCTACACCGGCGACTCCGGCTACTTCGGCGGGTACGCCCAGATCGGCGAGGAGTACGGCCCGTTCGACGTGACCCTGATCCAGATCGGTGCGTACGGCCACGCCTGGCCGGACATCCACATGTTCCCGGAGGAGGCCGTGCAGGCCCACCTGGACCTGCGGGCACAGCTGCTCATCCCGGTCCACTGGTGCACCTTCAACCTGGCCTTCCACGACTGGGCCGAGCCGGTCGAGCGGCTGTGGCAGGAGAGCAAGGCACGCGGCGTGCAGCTGGCGGTACCCCGGCCGGGTGAGACCGTGGATGTGACCGACCCGCCGGCGCTCGACGACTGGTGGCAGACGATCGCCTGACTCTGTCTCCCCTCAGCCGCGCCCGACGGGCTGGCATGCTGGGCAGATGAGTGGACTGATCGGGGTCACCGGGGTGACCGGCCGCGTGGGTGGGCAGGTCGCCCGGCGACTGGCTGAAAACGGTGTGGCACAACGGATGCTGGTGCGCGACCCGGGCCGGGCGCCGCAGCTGCCCGGCGCCGAGCTGGCGGTCGCGAACTACGGCGACACCGACGAGGCGCGGCGGGCGCTGGCCGGCGTCGAGACGCTGCTGATGGTCTCGGCGAGCGAGTCGGCCGACCGGCTGGGCGAGCACTTCGGCTTCATCGCCGCCGCGGTCGACGCGGGCGTGGCGCACATCGTCTACACCTCGTTCGACGGCGCGGCACCCGCCTGTACCTTCACGCTCGGCCGGGACCACTGGGCGACCGAGGAGCGGCTGCGCGCCACCGGCCTCCGGACGACCATGCTGCGCGACAACTTCTACCTCGACCTGCTGCCGCTGTTCGGCGGTCCGGAGCGGGTGATCCGCGGGCCGGCCGGCGACGGGCGGGTGGCGGCGGTGGCCACCCGGGACGTCGCGGAGGTGGCCGTCGCCGTGCTCGGCGCGCCGGAGCAGCACGCCGGGGCGGCGTACCGGTTGACCGGGCCACAGTCGTTGACGCTGGCCGAGATCGCCGACACGGTGACCCGGGTGACCGGCGAGCCGCTGGTCTACCACGCCGAGACGCTGCCCGAGGCGTACGCGTCCCGGGCCGTGTACGGGGCGGAGCACTGGCAGGTGGAGGCGTGGGTGAGCACGTACACCGCGATCGCCGGGGGTGAACTGGCCGAGGTGACCGACGAGGTACCCCGGCTCACCGGGCGCCCGGCCACCTCCCTCGAAGAGTTGTTACGGAGCTGAGCCCGCGTGGCCGGCGCGCGCGGGCCGGGCTAGCGTAGGTTGCATGGCCACAAGATCGATCGGCGTCGGCGACACCGCGCCCGACTTCACGCTCAGCACCCAGGACGGCCGGCCGGTGACCCTGAGCGGGTACCGCGGCGACAAGGTGGTCGTACTCTTCTTCTACCCCAAGGACGACAGCTACGGCTGTACCCGCGAGGCGTGCGCGTTCCGGGACGCCTTCGAGGACTTCGTGGACGCCGGTGCCGAAGTGATCGGGATCAGCTCCGACTCGGTCGCCTCGCACGGGCAGTTCGCCACCAAGCACCAGCTGCCGTTCCAGCTCGTGGCCGACGCCGGGGGCAAGGTACGCAAGGACTTCGGCGTCGCCGGTACGCTCGGCATCCTGCCCGGGCGGGTCACCTACGTGATCGACCGGGACGGCGTGGTACAGCACGTATTCTCGTCGCAGACGCAGTTCGGCGGGCACGTCGAGCGGGCGCTGGAGACGGTACGCAAGCTGGCCGCGTCCGCGTAGTTTCGCGGCACAGCCGACCGGAGGGGGCGCTGTGGCGGGGACGGTACTGATCACCGGGGGTACCGGCGGGCTGGGTGGCGCGGTCACCACAGCGCTGCGGGACGCCGGTTGGCGGGTGGTGCTGCCGGTACGCGGCGCGCTGCCCGAGCCGGCCGACGGCGTGGTCGCCGTGCCAGCGGACCTCTTCGAACCGGACCAGGTGGCGGCCGTCGTGGCGGCTGCCGCCGCCGATCCGGCGCGGCCACTGCGCGCCGTGGTGAACCTGGTCGGTGGCTTCGCGGCCGGCGACCGGGTGGACCGCACGCCGATCGCCGACTTCGACGCCCAGCTGCGCCTCAACCTGCGCCCGCTCTACCTGGTCAGCCAGGCCACCCTGCCGCACCTGGTGGCCGGTGGCGGCGGCAGCCTGGTGTGCGTGTCCAGCCAGGCGGCGCTGCGGCCGTTCAGCGGTGCGGCCGGGTACCTGACGGCGAAGGCGGGGGTACTGGCGTTCGCCGGCGCGCTGCACGCCGAGTATGCCCGGGACGGGGTACGGGTCAACACGATCCTGCCTGGCGTCATCGACACTCCGACCAACAGGGCCAGCCAGCCGAACGCCGATCCGAGCAGGTGGACGGCGCCGGAGTCGATCGCCCGTACCATCGTGTTCCTCTGCGACGACAGCTCGGCGGCGATCCGCGGCGCACAGATTCCCGTGTGAGGTTCTCATGACAGGGGCCGGTAGCGGGCCGCTCTCCGGGGTCCGGGTGGTCGAGCTGGCCGGGATCGGGCCCGGCGCCGTTCGCCGGGATGCTCCTGGCCGACCTGGGCGCGGACGTGATCCGGGTCGACCGGACCCGGCGCTCGTGGGCCGAGTCCGTCACCGACCCGGCGGCCGACCTGTTGAACCGTGGCCGGCGCAGCCTCGCAGTCGACCTGAAGTCGGTGCGTGGCAAGGAGATCGTCCTCGACCTGGTGAACCGGGCGGACGTGCTGCTGGAGGGCTTCCGGCCCGGGGTCACCGAGCGGCTCGGCCTCGGGCCGGCCGAGTGCCTGGCCCGCAACCCGGAGCTGGTCTACGCCCGGATGACCGGCTGGGGTCAGGACGGACCGCTCGCGCAGAGCGCCGGGCACGACATCGACTACCTCGCGCTCACCGGCGCGCTGCACGGTACCGGCCGGGCCGGCGAGCCGCCGGCGTTCGCCATGAACCTGCTGGGCGACTTCGGCGGCGGCGGGCTGCTGGTCGCCTTCGGGGTGGTCTGCGCGCTGCTGGCAGTCCGCGAGGGGCGCGGCGGTCAGGTGGTCGACGCGGCCATCGTCGACGGGGTGAGCCTGCTGACCACGGGGGTACGGGCACTGCGGCAGATGGGCGCCTGGCGGGATGAGCGCGGCGCCAACCTGCTCGACGGCGGAGCACCGTTCTACGCGACGTACGCCTGCGCCGACGGGAAGTACGTCGCGGTCGGTGCACTGGAGCCGCAGTTCTACGCCCAGTTGTGCGCGCTCAGCGGGTTCGCCGGCGCTGCTGACGACGCGGAGCGGCTGGATCCGGCCGGCTGGGCGGACGGGCGGGCGGCGTGGGCGGCACTGTTCGCCACCCGTACCCGGGACGAGTGGGCCGCGCTGCTTGCGGGTACCGACGCGTGTGTCGCGCCGGTCCTCGACTGGGCCGAGGCACCAGAGCATCCACACATGTTGGCCCGCAACACTTTCGTGGCACCCGGCGGGGTGGTGCAGCCGGCGCCCGCGCCCCGGTTCAGCGCCACGCCCGGGGCGATCCGCCGGCCACCGCCCCGGCCGGGCGAGCACACCGCCGAGATCCTCACCGAACTCGGCCTGTCACCGGCCGAGCAGGAGCAGCTCCACGCCGACGGCGCCATCGGCTGACCCGTGCTCCGGTCCGCCGGCCGAGGCGGGCCAGAGCCGGGGCGAGGCGGGCCAGGGGTGGGGCGGTCGGCGGCCGACCGGGCTCGTACCATCACCCCATGGCAGATCAGCCGGCGGTAGCCGAGTTCGGGTCGTGGACCTCCCCTTTCACCGCCGAGTCGCTGGTCGCGGACGCGGTGTCACTGGCCGGTCCACGGATCGCGGCTGACGGTACGGTGCTGTGGCTGGAGACCCGGCCGAAGCAGGGGCACACGGTACTGGTCGGGGACGGGGTGGACCGGTCCCCCGCGCCGCTGTCGGTACGCACCCGGGTGCACGAGTACGGCGGCGGGGCCTACACAGTGGTGGGTACCGATGTCTACGCCTCGAACTTCGCCGACGGCGCCCTGTACCGGCTGACGCCCGGCGCGGATCCCGTGCGGTACCACCAGGTTGACGGCCTGCGCTACGCCGACGGCGCCCATGACGCGCGGCGCGACCGGCTGATCCTGGTCCGCGAGGACCACCGTGGCGACGGCGAGGCGGTCAACACGCTGGTCGCCCTGGACCTGGCTGGCGGCAAGGAAAGCGTGCTCGTGGCGGGCGCGGACTTCTACGCTGCCCCGAAGGTCAGCCCGGACGGCACCCGGCTGGCCTGGCTGAGCTGGAACCATCCGCGGATGCCGTGGGACGGAACGGAGCTGTGGGTGGCTCAGTTCGGCCCGGACGGCACGCTCGGGCGCGCGCACCTGGTGGCCGGCGGGCTGACCGAGTCGATCGCGCAGCCCGAGTGGGCGCCGGACGGCAGCCTGGTCTTCGTCTCCGACCGCACCGGCTGGTGGAACCTGTACCGGATGCCGGCCGCCGCACTCCCCGCTGACCAGACCGGAGGGGAGAGCCCGGACGGCGCTGTGGAGCCGGTCGCGCTGCTACCGATGGAGGCCGAGTTCGCCGAGCCGGCCTGGATCTTCGGCCGCGCCAACTACGCGATCCTCGCCGACGGCCGGATCCTGGCCAGCTACTCGCGAAACGGCGACGCGCACCTGCTGCTGTTGGATCCGGTAACCGGGGCGCCGCGCCGGGTACGCACCCGGTACACCGAGATCGACGAGGTACACGCGGGCGACGGGTTCGCCGTCTTCCTCGGTGGTACGCCGACCGAAGCACAGTCGCTGGTACGCCTCGATCTGTCCACAATGGACAGCACCGTGCTGCGCCACTCCAGCCAGCCGCCCGAGGATCCGGCCTTCCTGTCGATCGCCCGGCCCATCGAGTTCCCCACCGAGAATGGGCTGACCGCGTTCGCCTTCTTCTACCCGCCCACCAATCCCGACTTCGTCGGGCCGGCCGACGAACTCCCGCCGCTGCTCGTGTTCAGCCACGGCGGCCCGACCGCCGCGAGCACCAGTACGCTCCGGCCGATCATCCAGTTCTGGACCAGCCGCGGCTTCGGCGTGGTGGACGTCAACTACGGCGGCAGTACCGGCTACGGGCGGGAGTACCGGCAGCGGCTCACCGGTACCTGGGGGGTGGTGGATGTGGACGACTGCGTCAACGCCGCCCGGTACCTGGTCGGCGAGGGGCTGGCCGATCCCGAGCGGCTGGCCATCCGCGGTGGCAGCGCGGGCGGGTACACCACGCTGTGCGCACTGGCCTTCCGCGACTACTTCAAGGCCGGGGCGAGCTACTTCGGCGTCGGCGACGCGGAGGCGCTGGCCCGGGACACGCACAAGTTCGAGGCGCGCTACATGGACTCGTTGATCGGCCCGTACCCGGAGGCCGCCGACCTCTACCGGGAGCGTTCGCCGATCCACCACACCGACCGGCTCTCCAGCGCGCTGATCATCTTCCAGGGCCTGGACGACAAGGTGGTCCCGCCCAACCAGTCGCAGTCGATGTACGAAGCGGTGAAGGCCCGCGGACTGCCGGTCGCGTACCTGCCGTTCGAGGGCGAGGGGCACGGCTTCCGGCAGGCAGCCACGATCATCCGCGCTGCCGAGGCGGAGTTGGCCTTCTACGGCACCGTCTTCGGGTTCACCCCGGCAGACAAGATCGATCCGGTACAGATCGAGAACCCGCCCGCCTGACGCGACCCGGGCGGGTGAATACTCATTCTGGAAGTCGCCGAGGATCGTGACCACAAGGGGCGCTACTACGTACTCGTGGAGTTCCCCTCCTACGAAGCCGCGATGGCCAACAACGACAAGGCTTCCACCCAGGGCATGGCCAAGTTGATGGCCGACCTGTGTACCAGCGGCCCGACCTACCGCAACCTCGACGTCATCGAGATGGCGCCGTAACGCCGCCGGGGTCACCGGCCGGCTCACGGGCGGAAGCGGTACCCCATGCCCTGTTCGGTGATGAGGTGCCGGGGTCGGGCCGGGTCATCCTCCAGTTTGCGCCGCAGCTGCGCCAGGTATTGGCGCAGGTACTGGGTTTCGCCCGAGTAGGTCGGTCCCCACACGGCCTGCAGCAGCTGCCGCTGGCTGATCAGTTTGCCGGGGTTGCGGGCCAGCAGGTCGAGTAGCTGCCACTCGGTACGGGTCAGGTGTACCTCGCGGTCCGCATCGGCGGTCTCCCGCACGGTACGGCTGGCCAGATCGACCGTGTGCCTGCCGATCTGTACCACCACCGGTGTCTCCGGACCGGCCCGGCGCCGGGTCACCGCGCGGATGCGGGCGAGCAGCTCGTCGATGCTGAACGGTTTGGTGACGTAGTCGTCGGCGCCGGCGTCCAGGGCCTCCACCTTGTCGGTGCTGTCCACCCGGCCGGAGAGCACCACGATCGGGACCGGCGTCCAGGTACGCAGCTGGCGGATCACCTCGACCCCGTCCAGGTCGGGCAGGCCCAGGTCGAGGACGACCAGGTCCGGGCGTGCCTCGCCGGCCTGGCGCAGCGCCTCGGTACCGTCGGCGGCGACCACCACGTCGTACTGGCGGGCGGTCAGGTTGATCCGCAGGGCACGCAGGATCTGCGGCTCGTCATCCACGATGAGTACCCGGATCACGGCTGCCCGCCGGTCTGTCCCGGGTTGCCAGGCCCGAAGTGGCCCGCGCGCCAGGCGTCGATGCGCTCCAGGGCGGTCGGGTCGGCGTCGTTGCGCACATCCGCACCGGGTACCGCCGGCGCGTCCGCCGAAGGCAGTCGCAGTGTCATGGTGAGCCCTCCGCCGGGTGTCTGGTCGGGCTCCAGGGTGCCACCCATCGCCTCGGCCAGGCCACGGGAGAGGGCAAGTCCCAGCCCCACGCCGGTCCCCTTGTCGTTGTCCCCCATCCGCTGGAACGGTTGGAACACCTGATCCCACTGCGGCACCGGGATTCCCGGTCCCTGGTCGATGACCCGCAGCTCGATCTGGCCGGCATGCTCGCTGGCGGCCACCACGGGTGGCCGGTCGATCGGGCTGTGCCGCAACGCATTCGCCAGCAGGTTGGCCAGGATCCGGTCCACCAGCGCCGGATCCGCCTCGATCTCCGGCAGGTCGTCGGGTATGTGTACGGCCACGCCCACGCCTGCCGTACCCAGTTCATCCAGGGCGATGGCCACCGCCTCGGCGGCGCTCATCGGCTGCGCGCGTACCCCGAGGGCGCCGGCCTGCAGCCGGCTCATGTCCAGCAGGTTCTCCACCAGGCGCAGCAGCCGGTCCAGCGACTCGTCGGCGGTGGCGAGCAGCTCGTCGCGGTCCTGCTCGGCGAAGACCACGTCGTGCTGGCGCAGGCTGGTCACCGCGGCCTTGGCAGAGGCCAGCGGGGTACGCAGGTCATGGCTCACCGCGCGCAGCAGTGCCGCCCGCAGCCGGTCGGCCTCGGCCAGCGGCCCGAGTTCGGCGGCCTGGGCAGCCAGCCGCTCCTGGCGCAGCACGATGGCGGCCTGCGCGGCGAACGCCTCCACCACCCGCCGGTCCGAGGCGTTCAGCGGATGTCCGCGCAGTACCAGTGTGGTGTGCTCGTCGATGGTGATGTCCGCCTCGCCCTGGGCCGGCGTGAGCGGCGGCCGGTCGCCGACCGAGCCGGCCAGCCGCCAACCGGCCGGGTCGGTCCGGTCCTCCGGCCCGGGCAGCGCCTCGCCGCGCCGCTCCAGCAGGCTCACCCCGGTCAGGTTGAACGCCTCGCGCAGCTGGTCCAGCAGGGCCGGCAGGGCGGCCGAGCCGCGCAGCACGCTGCCCGCCAGGGTGGAGAGCGTCTCCGCCTCCGCCCGCGCCCGGGCCGCGTCGGTGGTACGCCGGGCCGCCCGGTCGACGGTCACCGCCACGGCCACCGCGACCGCGAGGAAGACCAGCAGCGCCAACACGTTCTCGTGTTCGGAGACGGTGAACCGGTGCATCGGCGGTACGAAGAAGTAGTTCAGCAGCAGGAAAGCACCGACCGCGGCGGCCAGTGCCGGCAGCAGCCCGCCGACCAGCGCGACCACCACCACCCAGCCGAGGAACAGCAGGATGTCGCTGGTGAGCGCGAACTCGCCGTGCGCGTGGGCGAGCAGCAGGGTCAGCAGCGGCAGGCCGAGGGCGGCCAGCGCGAAGCCGAGCAGCCGGCGCCGCCGGGTCAGCCCGCTGCGTACCGCCAGCGCCAACCGGCCGCGCCCGACCTGCCCGTGGCTGACCAGGTGCACGTCGATGGTGCCCGAGTCACGGGTGGTGGTGTTCCCGACGCCGGAGGTGAGCAGCTGCGCCAGCCGGCCCCGGCGACTGGCGCCGAGTACCAGCTGGGTGGCGTTGACCCCGCGGGCGAAGTCCAGCAGCGCCACGCTCACGTTGTCGCCGACCACCTGGTGGTAGGTACCGCCCAGGTTCTCCACGAGTACCCGCTGCCGGGACAGCTGCCCCGGATCGGCACCGGCCAGCCCGTCGTTGCGTACCACGTGCACCGCCAGCAGATCCGCGCCCTTGGTACGGGCGGCGACCCGGGCGGCCCGGCGGATCAGCGTCTCCCCTTCCGGCCCGCCGGTGAGCGCCACGACCACCCGCTCGCGCGCCTCCCAGGTACGGGTGATGTTGTGCTGTGCCCGGTAGTTGTCCAGTTGCTCGTCGACCTTGTCGGCCAGCCACAGCAGCGCCAGTTCGCGCAGCGCGGTGAGGTTGCCGACCCGGAAGTAGTTGCCCAGTGCGGCATCGATCTTCTCCGGCTGGTAGACGTTGCCGTGCGCCATCCGCCGGCGCAGCGCCTCCGGGGCCATGTCCACCAGCTCGATCTGCTCGGCCTGGCGGACCACCCCGTCGGGTACCGTCTCGCGCTGCGGTACCCCGGTGATCTGGGCGACCACGTCGTTGATCGACTCCAGGTGCTGGATGTTCACCGTGGTGATCACGGTGATCCCGGCGGCCAGCAGCTCCTGTACGTCCTGCCAGCGCTTGGCGCTGCGCGAGCCGGGCACGTTGGTGTGGGCCAGCTCGTCGATCAGCGCCACATCCGGATCGCGGGCCAGGATCGCGGCCACGTCCATCTCGGCGAAGGTGGTTCCGCGGTAGCTGAGCTGCCGGCGGGGCACAACCTCCAGCCCCTCGATGAGCGCGGCGGTGTGCTTACGGCCGTGCGTTTCGACATAGCCGACCACGACATCGGTACCCCGCTCGCGCCGGCGCTGCCCCTCTTCGAGCATCCGGTACGTCTTGCCGACGCCGGGTGCCGCGCCCAGGTACACGCGTAGTTGCCCGTGGCCCACCAGTGCTCCTTCCCCGGTCAGTGTGCGCCGCGCGGCACGGTGCCGGCTGACCGGGGCTGCCGGTACCGAGAAAAAGATCTTGACTGGATTGTCGATTTGGGCTTGGTCCCGTTCGACGGAGGGGTGTAGGACAAAGCTCGTGGGGCGCGGCCCCATGCCAGTGAGGGAGATACTCCGATGTCGCAGTACCTGATCCTGATCTACGAGTCGGAAGCCGGCTGGGCCGGCGCCACCGAGCAGCAGACCCAATCCGTGATGGACGGGCACAACGCCTTCGCCGAGCGGGCCGCGGCGCTGGGCGCCAAGGTGCTCGGCGGCAACGCCCTGCAGCCCACCACCACGGCGACGTCCGTCCGGGACGACGTGGTCAGCGACGGGCCGTTCGTGGAGACCAAGGAGGCGCTCGGCGGCTACTACCTGATCGAGGCAGCCGACCTGGACACCGCGCTGGCCGCCAGCAAGCTCTGCCCGGCCATCTTCGGCGGGGTCGAGGTCCGACCGATCATGGTCTTCGAGTGAATCGAGGCTGATGGCCGCTCCGGTCAGCGAAGTACAGCAGGCGGTCGCCGACGCGCACCGTCGCGAGTGGGCCTACGTGCTCGCCGCGACGGCGCGTGTCGCCAGCGACATCGACCTGGCGGAGGAGTGCGTCCAGGAGGCGTACGTCGCGGCGCTGGAGGTGTGGCAGCGGCACGGGGTACCCGACAATCCGGGCGCCTGGCTGACCGTCGCCGCCCGCCGCCGCGCGATCGACGCGCTGCGCCGGGAGAGCACCCTGCGCGGCAAGCTGCCGCTGCTGGTCGAGCCGGCCACCACCGCCGAGAACCCGGATCCTGACGTGATCGCCGACGACCGGCTGCGCTTGGTCTTCACCTGCTGCCACCCGGCGCTTGCCCGGGAGGCCCAGGTCGCCCTGACCCTGCGGCTGGTGTGTGGGCTGCGCACCGACGAGATCGCCCGGGCCTTCCTGGTCAGCGAGGCGACCATGGCGGCCCGGGTGACCCGGGCCAAGAAGAAGATCTCCGCGGCGAGAATCCCTTACCGGGTACCGGAATCCCACGAACTGCCGGAGCGGCTGGACGCCGTACTCACGGTCATCCACCTGCTGTTCACCACGGGGCACACGGCGCCGGCCGGGGCGGAGTTGGTACGGGCCGATCTGGTCGAGCGGGCGCTGCAGCTGGCCCGGATGCTGGCCGCGTTGATGCCCGACGAACGGGAGGTACGCGGTCTGCTGGCGCTCATGCTCCTCACCGATGCCCGGCGCGCCACCCGCACCGCCCCCGACGGTCGGCTGCTGCTGCTGGAGGAGCAGGATCGCAGCCGCTGGGACCGCGCCGCGATCGCCGAAGGCGCCGCGCTCGTACTCGCCGCGCTGCGCGGCGGGAACCCCGGCCGGTACGCCCTGCAGGGCGCGATCGCCGCGGTACACGCCGAGGCGCGCAGCTACGCCGACACCGACTGGGTCGAGGTACTGGGCCTCTACGACGAGCTGGTACAGGTGTGGCGCTCGCCGGTCGTCGCGCTGAACCGGGCCGTCGCGGTGGCGATGGTGCACGGCCCCGAGGCCGGCCTCGCGGCTGTCGCGGAGGCGGAGCGGGACGACCGGCTGGCGGGTTACCGGTACGCCCCGGCCACCCGCGCCGACCTGTTGCGCCGGCTCGGCCGGCGGGCTGAATCCCTTGCCGCGTACCAGGAGGCGCTCGAACTGACCGGCAACGCCACCGAGCGCGCCTTCCTGGATGCGCGGATCGCCGCCCTGAAGCCGAGCCAGCCGAGCTAGTCGCGGTCGACCGGGGCTGCCCAGTCGATCCGGTAGTTGTGTACCGGGCCGAACATCTTCTCGGGCTTGAGGAACGTCTTCGTCGCCAGCGGCATCAGCGCGCTCATCAGTGCACTGCCCACCGGGCCGAACGCCTTCTGCCGGTTGTTCTTCTGCGCGTTCTCGGCGATCTTCTGCACCCGCGACCGGCGCAGTTGTTCGTACGCCTGGAACGCCGCGGTGGCGTCCGGCAGGTCGCGCAGGCACCGGGCCAGCTGTACGGCGCTCTCGATGGCCAGCGAGGCGCCCTGCCCCGAACTCGAGGACGGGGCGTGCGCCGAGTCGCCGACGAGTACCAGCCGGTCGCGGTACCAGTGCGGTACCTTCGGCAGGATCTCCAGCGAGCCGATCACGATCAGCCCGGCGGAGTCGGTGTGCGCCAACACTTCCCGCGCGGGCATGTCCGGCTGGTGTACCTCGCGCAGCTGGCTCAGCCACTCGTCCGGCGCCGTCTGCCGAGCCTCCGCCATCGGCAACGGCTTCTGGTGTGGCAGGTTGCTGAACCAGCCGGTACGCCCGTCGGGCAGCGTCCAGTACCCGAAGAACGCCCGCTTGCCGAAGGCGAAGTGCATAGCTTCCGGCTCGGCTCGGGCCGGCCCGTCCGCGAAGCCGCCGAAGCCGAGCAGCCCCACGTACTCCGCCGCAGGCGCGCCGGGATCGATCAGGCTCCGCACGGTGGAGCGGATACCGTCGGCGCCGATGAGGACGTCGGCGCTGGCGGTCTCCCCGTCGGCGAAGCGCGCGGTGACACCGTCGGCCGTCTCGGCCACCCCGACGAGGCGCTTGCCGTACTCGACGACGATGCCCTCGGCCGTGGCCCGGTCGGCGAGTGCCCGGTTGAGGTCGGCCCGCCACAGCGCGAGGTTCGGCTGGCTGGGCAGGTTGGTGAACTCGCCGAACCGGCGACCGCTGCCGTCACCCATGATCATGCGACCGATCGGCTGGCCGATGGCGCGAACCGCCTCGTCGACGCCCAGGATGC
The DNA here is from genome assembly GCA_963850915.1 of uncultured Actinomycetota bacterium. GTDB lineage: Bacteria > Actinomycetota > Actinomycetes > Mycobacteriales > Micromonosporaceae > CAVTWH01. The sequence goes on along the minus strand of CAWKND010000005.1, from coordinate 470,912 downwards.
GCAGCGCGTCCAGGCCGTTGGGGGCCAACATGAACACCCCGCCGAGCCCGTCGGCCGAGCCCTGGTATGCCTCGAAGACCCGCGCCTGGATGCCGGCCTTCCGCAGCGCCAGAGCCGTTGCGGTGCCGGCGATTCCGCCGCCGATCACCAGTGCGGACCGGACTTTCGCCATTTGCTTCTCCTCCTGGGGTTGTGGCGATTCAAGAAGCGGGGGTACGGGTCGGGTCGTCCACGGTCGGCATGGTGCCCTCGCGGTGGGCGCGGCGGAGGTCGTCGAGGTACGCGCGGGAGAACATGGCCGACAGCATGGCGATGCCACCGCGGTGTATCCGGATCTCACCACTGTGGACAGTGCCGGTGATCCGGACGTGGCGTCCACCGCCGCCCCAGCCGCCCTCGCCGTCCTTGACCTTGCCCGGGCCGGTCCACTGGAGGCCCCAGTGGTCGACGGTGGCGTCCACCGGCAGCAGCAATTTGATCATGCCGTGGTCGATCTCCACGTGCAGCTCGATATCGCCCGGGGCGATCTCCGGCGAGCGCAGGTCGATCACGGCCGCCCCGCGCCGGGTCCGGATCTCGAAGCTGCGCTCGGTGGTCCAGTTGCCCAGCCGCTTGGTCATCACATGGTCAGCGTGGATCCGGAGCCGGCCCGCGGCGGCGGCTGTAGTTCGACCGGCCTCGGTTGTTCCGACGGCCGTGGTTCCGGCGGCTGTAGCTCCGGCGGCTGTGATTCCGGCGGCTTCGGTTGCTTCGGTGCTCTCGGTGATTGTCATGAGCAGATAGTTCCACACGCACTAGTGTCGTGGCAACTAGAGCGCGTGGAACTAGTGTAACTTCAACGCATGAGTACGAGCTTCCGGCGATCTCCACTGGCCCTGGCCATCCTGGGGCTCCTGGTGGACGGGCCACTGCACCCCTACGGCATGCAGCAGCTCATCCGGCAGTGGGGCAAGGACCAGGTGATCAACGTCGGGCAGCGGGCCAGCCTGTACAAGATGATCAACAGGCTGGCCGAGGCCGGTCTGGTCAAGGTGCGCGAGACCAGCCGCGATCAGCAGTACCCCGAGCGGACCAGCTACGAGCTGACCGACGCGGGTACCGCCGCCACCCGGCAGTGGATGGCCGAGATCCTGGCCGAGCCGCGCAACGAGTACCCGGAGTTCCCGGCGGCACTGTCCTTCCTGCCGATGCTCAGCCCGCAGACCACCGAGGAGCTGCTCGCCCAGCGCCGCGAACTACTCGTCCAGCGGCTGGCCGAGCGGGACGCGATGCTCGCCACCGAGCTGGAAGGCTTCCAGATCCCCCGGGTCACCATGCTCGAGACGGAGTACTTGCGCGCGGTCACCGAGGCCGAACTGCACTGGGTCGACGGCGTACTCGCCGCGCTCCGCGACGGGACGCTCAGTTGGAGCCGCGAGGAGCTACGTGCCGTCGCGGCCCAGTGGCAGAGCTGACGCCCCGCCGCCGGCTCTCGCCGCTCAGCCGATCTCGTTGATGAGGGTGGCCAGTGCGCCGGCCAGCCGGTCGAGTGCTTCGTTCGGCGGGCCACCCGGCGTCTCGACGTAGCCGTCGCGGCGGAGCTCCAGCATCAGCGCCGAAACTGCCGGCTCGGTGCGGTAGAACCGAAGTGGCACATAGCATCCGGCGAACGGGGTATCCAACGCCAGGTCGCCGTAGCCGTCGAAGGCGCGCCGGGCGGCGGCGACCAGTGCGGGCGGCGTGTGGAACGCATCGGTACCCAGGCAGATCGCCGGTCGCGGGCCGGCTGCGTGCAGCTCGTACGGGAGTGGCGTGGCCGGGTACGAGTGGATGTCCAGGATCACCACCCGTCCCGTTGCCGCCAGCCGCTCCGCCACCAACTCGGTCATCGCGGCGGCGTACGGCCGGTAGTGCAGTGCCAGCAGCTCCTCGTCGCGCCCGGGATCCTCGTCCCGCAGCGGGTTGCCGTGCGAGTCACGGGTGTAGACAGCCGCCATGCCGACGGCCGCCATCTCCTCCCGCTCGTCCGGGAAGCGCTCCGGATCGACCACCAGCCGCGAGTACCGGTTGGCCAGGATCCACGGCCGGACAACGCTTCGAGCCGCTGCCCGCTCGGCGAGCAGCCCGGTGTGCGCGTCGGTCATCCGGTCCAGTTCCAGCTCCAGCGCCGCGTCGTCGAGCAGGATCCCCCGACGCGCCAACGCTGTCAGCTCCCGCGACCCGTGCGGTACGTGCAGCACCACGGCACTGCCCGGCCCGCCGCGCCGGAGCGCGAAAACAGACATGCCGCTTTCATGATCGCGAAGAGTTTCGGGTTTGCTGGCCCCCAAAACTCTTCGCGATCACGTAAATCGCCAACCCGTGACCTGTCAGCCGCGCCGGGCGCGGACCGCGTCGGCGAGCTGTGCGAGTACCACTTCGGTTGTCTCCCAGGCCATGCAGGCGTCGGTGACGCTGCGGCCGTACACCATGTCGGGGCCGATGTCCTGGCGGCCGGGCAGCAGGAAGCTCTCCAGCATGACCCCGGCGATGCCCCGCTCCCCCGCGGCGATCTGGCCGGCGATCTCGGCACCGACGGTCGCCTGGCGGACGTGGTCCTTGCCGCTGTTGCCGTGACTGGCATCCACCACCAGGTGCCGTGGGCGGCCGGCCTTTTCCAACAGCGCCAACGCATCCGCGATGTCGGCCTCGCCGTAGTTGGGGGTGTGCCCGCCGCGCAGGATGACGTGCGCGTCCGGGTTGCCGGTGGTGCTCACCACGGCGGCCCGGCCGGCGTCGTCGACACCGAAGAACACGTGCCCGCTCAGCGCTACCTGGCAGGCGTCGACCGCGACCTGGACGTTGCCGTCGGTGGCGTTCTTGAAGCCGACCGGCATGGACAGGCCGGAGGCGAGCTGGCGGTGTACCTGGCTCTCCGAGGTACGCGCGCCGATCGCGCCCCACGTCGCGGTGTCGGCGATGTACTGCGGGCTGGTCGGGTCGAGGAACTCGCAGCCCACCGGGAGGCCCAGGTCGAGTACGTCGAGCAGCAGCCGGCGCGCCATCCGCAGGCCCTTGTGCACGTCGAAGGAGCCGTCCAGGTCGGGGTCGTTGATGAGACCCTTCCAGCCCAGGGTGGTACGCGGCTTTTCGAAGTACACCCGCATCACGATGGTCAGCTCGTCGCGCAGCTGTGCGGCGAGCGGGGCGAGGCGGTGGGCGTACTCCAGGGCGGCTGCCGGGTCGTGCACCGAGCACGGGCCGACCACCACGACCACCCGGTCGTCCTCGCCGGCGAGTACCCGCCGGACCTGGTCCCGGCTATCTCGGACCACCCGCGCGCGGTCCGGGCCGAGCGGGAGTTCGGCGAGCAGTTCGTGCGGCGAGATGAGCGGCTGGAAGCTGGCGACATGCAGGTCGCTGGTAGCGGAGCCGGTGGGTGCGGTCTCCGGGGCGTTGTCAGGGGCGGAGGCGGACATCGATCTTCCTGTCTGCGGTCAGGCCGGCAGCCTCTCGACCCGAGTCAGCTGCCGGTGAACGACAAAGGGCAGAGACGGTGTCTCTGCCCTGCTGGCTCTGGGTGGTCGCGGTCAGCGCAACAGCGCGTCGGCTCGACCCAGAGCCAACGTAAAGCGCCAATACCGGAGGACCACGCCGCGACTATACCCCATCGCCCGCGCGACCTCATTGCCCGCGCGCGGAGCCCGACCGCGACTGGACCGGCCGCGACTGGACCGGCCGCGATTGGTGTGGGCCGGGTCGAGCGGGGAAGATGGAGCGGCCATGACGCTGACCGATCGCCTGCCGCCGCGCGCCGACACCAATCCCGATTCGCTGTACGACGCATTCGCGTCCTGGGCCGCGGAGCAGGGGCTGACGCTCTATCCGCACCAGGAGGAAGCGCTCATCGAGGTCGTTTCCGGGGCAAACGTCATCGTGGGTACCCCCACCGGCTCCGGCAAGAGCCTCATCGCGACCGGGGCGCACTTCGCTGCCATCGGCGACGGGCGGACCACCTTCTATACGGCGCCGATCAAGGCACTCGTCTCGGAGAAGTTCTTCGCGCTCTGCGACGTCTTCGGGGCGCACAACGTCGGCATGCTCACCGGCGACGCGAGCGTCAACTCGGACGCCCCGATCATCTGCTGCACCGCCGAGATCCTGGCGAACATCGCGCTGCGCGACGGTAGGGACGCCGACGTCGGTCAGGTGGTGATGGACGAGTTCCACTTCTACGCCGACCCGGACCGGGGCTGGGCCTGGCAGGTACCGCTGATCGAGCTGCCGCAGGCGCAGTTCGTGCTGATGTCGGCCACCCTCGGCGATGTCACCCGGTTCCAGGAGGACCTGACCCGGCGTACCGGCCGGCCGACCGCCGTGGTGGCCACCGCGGAACGCCCTGTCCCGCTGCACTTCCGGTTCGTCATGACGCCGCTGCACGAGACGCTCACCGAACTGCTGGAGACCCATCAGGCGCCCATCTACGTCGTGCACTTCACTCAGGCCGCGGCGCTGGAGCGGGCGCAGGCGCTGATGAGCGTCAACGTGTGTACCCGCGCCGAGAAGGATGCCATCGCCGAGGCGATCGGCGGGTTCCGGTTCACCGCCGGGTTCGGCAAGGTGCTGTCCCGGTTGGTACGCCACGGAATCGGCGTACACCACGCCGGCCTGCTGCCCAAGTACCGCCGGCTGGTGGAGACCCTCGCGCAGGCCGGCCTGCTGAAAGTCATCTGTGGTACCGACACGCTGGGCGTCGGCATCAACGTACCGATCCGTACCGTCCTGTTCACCGGCCTGTCCAAGTACGACGGGGTGAAGACCCGGCTGCTGCAGGCTCGCGAGTTCCACCAGATCGCCGGCCGCGCCGGACGGGCCGGCTACGACACGGTCGGAACCGTTGTGGTGCAAGCACCTGAGCACGTCATCGACAACGAACGGGCACTGGCCAAGGCCGGCGACGACGCACACAAGCGGCGCAAGGTGGTACGCAAGAAGCCGCCCGAGGGCTCGATCGGTTGGGGCAAGCCGACCTTCGACCGGCTGGTCGCCGCCGACCCGGAGCCGCTCGCCTCCCGGTTCCAGGTCAGCCACTCGATGCTGCTCAACGTCATCGGCCGGCCGGGCGACGCCTTCCCGGCCATGCGCCACCTGCTCACCGACAGCCACGAGGACCGGCCGGCCCAGCGCCGGCACATCCGCCGGGCCATCGCCATCTACCGGGCGCTGCTGGCCGGCGGCGTGGTGGAGCGGCTGGCCGAGCCGGACGAGCACGGCCGGCGCATCCGGCTCACCGTCGACCTGCAGCTGGACTTCGCACTCAACCAGCCGCTGTCACCGTTTGCCTTGGCAGCACTGGAGTTGCTGGACCGGGAGTCGCTGACGTACGCGCTGGACGCGGTCTCCGTCATCGAGTCCACATTGGACGATCCCCGGCAGATCCTGTCCGCCCAACGCTTCAAGGCCCGTGGCGAGGCGGTGGCCGCGATGAAGGCCGAGGGCATCGAGTACGAGGAGCGGATGGACCTGCTCGAAGAGGTCACCCACCCACGTCCACTGGCCGAGCTGCTGGACGCGGCGTACGAGACGTACCAGCGTGGCCATCCGTGGGTGGCCGACCACCAGCTGGCGCCCAAGTCGGTGGTACGCGACATGTACGAGCGCGCCATGACCTTCGTGGAGTACGTCAACTTCTACGCGCTGACCCGCTCGGAAGGGTTGGTACTGCGCTACCTGGCCGACGCGTACCGGGCCCTGCGGCAGACCATTCCCGAGGAGTCGCGTACCGAGGAGTTGACCGACATCATCGAGTGGCTGGGCGAGCTGGTCCGCCAGGTCGACTCCAGCCTCATCGACGAGTGGGAGCGGCTGCGCTCGCCGTCCGACTCCGTTGACCCCGTGGCGGCCCTGGACGAGCGGCCGCCCGCCGTCACCACCAACCCGCGCGCCTTCCGGGTACTGGTCCGCAACGCGCTGTTCCGCCGGGTGGAGCTGGCCGCGCTGCGCCGGTACGACGAGTTGGGCGAACTCGACCTGGAGAACGGCTGGAGCGGCGAAGCCTGGGCCGAGGCGATGGAGGAGTACTACGCCGAGCACGCCGACCTCGGGGTCGGGCCGGACGCGCGCGGGCCGAAGCTGCTCCTCATCGAGCAGGGCGTGGTGCAGGACGGCCGGCAACTCTGGCGGGTCCGGCAGGTCTTCGACGACCCGGCCGGCGACCACGACTGGGGCATCAGCGCCGAGGTGGACCTGGCCAGCTCCGACGAGATCGGCGCGGCAGCGGTGCGGGTACTGGCGGTCGGCCAGCTCTGACCCGCTAATAGGGCAGCGAGCGCGGTCCCAGGACGTCGGCACCGAGTTGGCGGACGCGTTCCCGCAACCCGCGATCCGCGGTCACCACAGTGGTTGCGGCGCCCCGTACCAGGGAAACGATCTGGTCATCGCCGGAGGCTGGCGCCGCGACCACGGTGACCTCCGGCGGGCCGGGCTCGGTGGCCAGCGCCGCCGCCCGGCCCTCTACCACCAGCACGACCGTGAGCGGCCCGGGCAGGCCGGGCACTCCGTCGGCCGCGACCGGTACCAGCGCGTCGCGCAGCCGGCGCGCGGCGCCGAGCCGGTCGTGCCACCAGCCGTCCGGTCGCGAGCCGACCACGTTCGCGGCATCCACAATGAGCAGCACCGCTCCAGCATGCCGCACGGCGGCCCGAACGCGAGTTGACGGCACACCGTCCGTACCGGAAGGGTTACGGGATGGGTAACCGACTCCTCCCCGTCGTACTGACTACTTTGACCGCGCTCACGCTCGCCACCACGGCGACCGGGTGCGACCCGAACACTCTCGGAGACTCAGCCGCGCTGCCCGACCCGTGCGTCCTCATCACCGCCGCCGACCTGGAGACACAGCTCGGCGAGTCGTTCCAGAGCAGCAGCCCGGCCGTGGCCCCCACCGATCGCGAGGTCTGCGACTACGACGCGTTCGAGACCGGCGACCACGTCGGGGTCAGCGTCTACCGGGGTGCCGACGCGTACAAGAACCTGCTCGCCACCGCGAAGTCCGCTGCCGAGCCGCCGACCATCCTGACCGGGATCGGCGTCGCCGCGTTCCGTACCCACAGCCAGCTCTACGCCGCCTTCAGCAACTTCGTGTTCGCTATAGAACTGGTCGGCGTGCCGGCCGGTGACAACATCGACGCCGGACTGGAAGCGTTGGGGCGCACCGCGAACAGCCGGATCACCGGCGATACCCAGGCGCCGTCGTCGCCTTCGGATGCGCCGTCCTCGCCGACCGCCTAGCCACCACCATCCCGGTAGCCCCGCGGTTCAGTGCGCGGGGCTACCGGCCGCTCCCGGTTCTAACCGAACGAGCCGGTGACGAGTTCGCCGGCCGGCTGGTAGGTACCGACGAACACGCCGGTGGTCGAGACCGTGCTGTCGACCAGCTTCAGCCCGCCGGGCACGGTGCCGTCGGCGAACAGGCGCTTGCCCGATCCGATGACGACCGGGAAGACCCACAGGTGGTACTGGTCGACCAGGCCGTGCCGAATCAGCGTCTGCAACAGGTCACCGCTGCCGTGTACCTGCAACTCGGGCCCGTCACCCTGCTTCAGTGCGGCGACCCCCTCGGCCGCGTCCCCCTCGATCAGCACCGACCGGTCCCACTCCAGCGCCGGAGCGCCACGTGAGGCGACGTACTTGGTGGCGTCGTTCAGCGGCTGGGCGGCGGGATCGGTGGCCTGCGGCCAGTACCCGGCGAAGATGTCGTACGTCCGGCGGCCCAGAACGAGGTCGAAGGGCTTCCCCATGATCTCGCCCATCACCTGGCCCATGGCGTCGTCCCAGTACTTCACCGACCAGCCGCCCTGCGCGAAGGCGCCGCTGGCGTCCTCCTCCGGGCCGCCCGGCGCCTGCATGACCCCGTCGAGGGTCAGGAACGTTGTCGCGATCAGCCTTCTCATCCTCGTCTCCTCTCCGCTTCGGTCCCCGTATCCGGGGTGGTCAGCTCTCAGCATTCCGGAGGATGGCCGCGCTTGTCGGCGGGAGCGTGGCTACACCGTCAACGACCCGCACGCCCGGGTCGGTGGCGAGCAGCACCTCGCTGGCGACACTGTCCACTGTGGACGGAGCGTCCGAGAAGTTGGCCAGCACCAGGCACTCCCCGCGCCGGAGCGCCAGCACCGCGCCGGCGACCCGGACGTCGACCCGGTTCAGGCGAGGATCGGTGAGGCTCGAGTGCCGGCGCCGCAGTGCGATCAGCGCACGGTAGAAGTCGAGCATTTCGGCGTGCGCCGGCTGCTCCAGCTCTGCCCAGTCCAGCTTCGAGCGCTGGAAGGTGGCCGGATCCTGCGGATCGGGTACGTCCGCGCCGGCCCAGCCGTGCTCCGCGAACTCGGCCCGCCGGCCGGTGCCCACGGCCGCCGCCAGCTCCGGTTCGGGGTGGCTGGTGAAGAACGCCCAGGGGGTACCGGCGGCCCACTCCTCGCCCATGAAGAGCATCGGGGTGAACGGGGCGGTCAGCAACAGCACCGCACCGACCTTCAGCAGGGCCGCGGGAACCGTTGCCGGCAACCGATCCCCGACGGCCCGGTTGCCGATCTGGTCGTGGTTCTGCAGGCTCACCACGAACCGGTACCCCGGCAGCCGCTCCCGGTCCACCGGCCGCCCGTGCTTCCGGTGCCGGAACGACGACCAGGTACCCGCGTGCAGGAAAGCCCCGCGCAGGACCGTGGCGAGCGTCTCCAGGCTGCCGAAGTCGCCGTAGTAGCCCTGCCGTTCGCCGGTCAGCAGCGCGTGCAGGGCGTGGTGTACGTCGTCGTCCCACTGTGCGGTGAGCCCGAAACCGCCGCCCTCCCGCGCGGTGACCAGCTTGGCGTCGTTGAGATCCGACTCGGCGATCAGCGCCAGCGGCCGGCCCAGGTGGGTGGCGAGCGCGTCCACCTCGATCGCGAACTCCTCCAGGATGTGCGTGGCGCCCCGGTCGACCAGGGCGTGTACCGCGTCCAGCCGCAGCCCGTCGAGGTGGTAGTCGCGCAGCCACATGAGAATGTTGTCCACCAGGTACCGGCGGACCTCACCCGAGTCGGCGCCGTCCAGGTTCAGCGAGCGGCCCCAGGTGTTCGCGCCGCTGGACAGGTACGGGCCGAAGCGCGGCGCGTACGCACCCGACGGGCCGAAGTGGTTGTGTACCACGTCCAGTACGACGCCGAGCCCGCGTGCGTGGCAGGCGTCCACGAACCGCTTCAGACCGTCCGGCCCGCCGTAGCTCTCCTGCGGCGCGTACCAGGCGACCCCGTCGTACCCCCAGTTGTGGGTACCGTTGAACGAGTTCACCGGCAGCAGCTCGACCAGGTCCACACCCAGGTCCACCAGATGGTCGAGGCGCTCGATCGCGGCGTCGAAGGTACCGGCAGGCGTCCAGGTACCGATGTGCAGCTCGTAGAGGATCGCCCCGGCCAGCTGGCGGCCGGTCCAAGTCGCTGTCCTGCCAAGCGAAAGCGGCGTGCTCGTAGACCCGGCTCGCGCCGTGTACACCGGCCGGCTGCCAGCGCGAGCGCGGATCGGGCAGCGGGGTCTCGTCGTCGTCGAGCAGGTACGCGTAGTCGGTACCCGGCCCGGCGCCCGGCTCGTCCCGCCGCCACCAGCCGTCCGCGCCGCGCGTCAGGTCGCGGGCGTCGCCGCCGATCGCCAACCGTACCCGGCCAACCTCCGGCGCCCAGACCGCGAACTCCATCAGCCCCCCGATTCCGATACCAGCAGCGCCACCGGGTACCGCTCCAGCACCGCGCGCACCGCGAGATCCTGGTGCGTCTGCCCGGTGATGACATCCCGCCAGACGCCCGGCGCGAGTGGCAGCCGCAGCGCGGAGTCGAAGCCGCCCGAGCGGTGCAGCGCCACCGGGAGTCGGGTGGCCACCGAGACGGCCCCGCCCCGGTCGAACGCCACCACGTGCTCGCCGGCCTCGATCGGCGCGTAGGAGGTGAACAGCTCCGGCCGGTCCCGGCGCAGCCGGAGTGCCCGGCTGGTCACCAGCAGCTTGGCCGCGCCACTCTGGTCGACCGGCGGCAGCCAGCCCCCGTCCAGCCGGGCCAGCAACTCCCGCCGGACGGCGAAGTCGACCGGGCGCCGGTTGTCCGGATCCACCAGCGAGTTGTCCCACAGCTCGGTGCCCTGGTACGTGTCGGGTACGCCGGGCATGGTGAGCTGGATCAGCTTCTGCCCCAACGAGTTGCTCCACCCGTACGGGGTGATCCGGGCGGCGAAGGCGTCCAGGCTGTCGCGTACCGCGGGCAGGTCGTACATCGCGTCCACCACATGGTGCATGGTGTGCTCGAAGTCGGCGTTGGGCTGGTCCCAACCGGTACTGGTGGACTGTTCCCGGGCGGCCTTCTCGGCGTACGCGTGCAGCCGCTCCCGCTCGATCGGCCAGGCACCGACGGCGGTCTGCCACAGCAACTGGGCGAAGTCCGGGTCGCCGAGGGTGGCCGTGGCGGCGCTCCACTCGCCGAACGCGGCGCGCCACTCGTCCGGGCACTCGGCCAGGACAGCCAGCCGGGCCCGGACATCCTCGCCGCGCTTGGTGTCATGGGTCGACAGCGTGGTCATCCCGAGCGGCTGGGTGCGTTGCCGGGCGGTACTCGCGGCGTGGAACTCGGCCGGTGGTACGCCGAAGCGGTCGGGTGCGCCACCGACCTCGTTGAGCGCCACGAACCGGGTCCACCGGTAGTACGCGGTGTCCTCGACGCCCTTGGCCATCACCGCCCCGGTGTACTGCTGGAAGCGCTGCGCCAGTTCGTTTTCCGGGTCGGCGAGCAGGGGCAGCAGCGAGCTCACCGCGTCCAGGTTGTGGCTGCGGGCCACCGCCGCCGCCTCGTCCAGGTGCTCCCGGCCGGCCGGCAGGTAGGAGCGGTAGACCGGGAAGTACGCGGCGATGTGCGCCAGCGCGGACGCGGTCTCGGCCGGCCCGGGTACCGCGACGGTCTCGGCGTGCTCGGCGCTGAGCGCGACCGGCACGCCCGCCGGCCCCATGGTGGACTTGCCGGCTGCCCGCATGGTCGGCTCGAAGCCGCAGACCAGTGCGGTGAGCCGGGTCAGCTCGGTGGCCAGCAGCCCGGTGGCCGCCTCGTACTTGCCGTCCCGGGCCGCCACCGCGAACGCCTCGCGGGCCGGGAAGTCTTGCGCCGCATCGGGCTCCACGAACAGCCCGCAGACTTCGCGGAGCGCCTCGTAGCCGGTCGTACCATGCACCGGCCAGTCGGCGGGCAGCTGCTCGCCGTACTCCAGGATCTTCTCCACCAGCAGCCAGGTTTCCGGTGCCCGTTCGCGCAGCCGCCCGAGGTAGCCGCGCGGATCGCGCAGCCCGTCCGGGTGGTCTACCCGGATGCCGTCCACCAGACCGTCGGCCACCCAGCTCAGGATCTCCGCGTGCGTCGCGTCGAATACGGCCGGATCCTCTACCCGTACCCCGGCCAGGTCGGAGACGGCGAAGAAGCGGCGGTAGGTCAGCTCGGCGTTGCCCCGGCGCCAGTGCACCAGCCGGTAGTGCTGGCGCTGGTGTACCTCCCGCGGGGTACCGCCGCCGGTACCGGCCGCGATCGGGTACCGGTGGTCGAGGTAGCGCAGCTCGTCGCCCTCGATCCGCAGCTCGTCCAGGGCCGCCTGGTCGTCGGCGAGCACCGGGATGAGCAGGGCCCCGCGCTGCCAGTCGATATCGAACCAGCTGGCGTACGCCGATGCCGGCCCGTCCCGCAGTACCGACCACCAGGCCGGATTGACCTCCGGGCGGGCCACCCCGAGATGGTTCGGCACGATGTCGACAACCAGGCCGAGTCCCTTGCCGCGCAAGGCTTCCACGAGCGCGACCAGCGCCTCGCGGCCACCCAGCTCCGGGTTGACCTTTGTCGGATCCACTACGTCGTACCCGTGCGCCGACCCGGGTGTGGCGGCCAGCAGCGGCGCGCTGTAGAGCTGCCCTACGCCGAGCGCGGCGAGGTAGTCGACGATCTGCGCGGTGGCGGCCAGGTCGAAGTCGGGCCGCACCTGGACCCGGTAGGTGGGGCTGGGGGGTCGCACCGGTCAGCTCACCCGCTCCAGTACGAGCAGCGTGCGGTCGGGTACCCAGAGCCGCCCCTCGGCCGGCAGGATCGGCGGCTCCGCCAACTCCGGCTGGCTGGTGTCGATGGCCACCTGCCACTTCTCGCCGTACTCCGAATTCGGCAACGCGAACTCCAGCCAGTCGTCGTGGGCGTTGAAACACAACAGGAACGAGTTGTCCACGTGCTCCTCGCCGCGCGGGCCGCGCTCGCGGATGCCGTGCCCGTTGACGTAGAGGGCCAGTCCCTTGCCGAACTCGGAGCCCCAGTCCTCTTCGGTCATAGTCCGCCCGTCGGGTACGAACCACGCGACGTCGGGCAGCCCGGCCCCCTCCTGGCGGCGTACCGGCCGGCCGTTGAAGAACCGGCGGCGTAGGAACGCCCGGTGCCCGGAGCGGAAGGCGGTGAGCTTGCGTACGAAGGCGAGCATCGTCTCGTCGACGCTGCCCCAGTTGATCCAGGTCAGCTCGGAGTCGTGGCAGTAGCCGTTGTTGTTGCCGCGCTGGGTACGCCCGAGTTCGTCACCGTGCCCGATCATCGGTACCCCGACGCTCAGCATCAGCGTTGCCAGGAAGTTGCGCCGCTGCCGGGCCCGCAGCTCCAGGATGCCGGCGTCGTCGGTCTCCCCTTCGACGCCACAGTTCCAGGACCGGTTGTGCCCCTCGCCGTCCCGGTTCTCCTCGCCGTTGGCCTCGTTGTGCTTTTCGTTGTAGGAGACCAGGTCGGTCAGCGTGAAGCCGTCGTGGCAGGTGACGAAGTTGATGCTGGACATCGGCCGGCGCCCGTCGTCCTGGTACAGGTCGGCCGAGCCGGTCAGCCGGCTGGCGAACTCGCCGAGCGTCTCCGGCTCGCCGCGCCAGAAGTCCCGGGTGGTGTCCCGGTACTTGCCGTTCCACTCGGTCCACAGTGGCGGGAAGCCACCGACCTGGTAGCCGCCCGGGCCGACGTCCCAGGGCTCGGCGATCAGCTTCACCGTGCTGATAATCGGATCCTGCTGTACCACCTCGAAGAAGGTGGACAACCGGTCGACCTCGTAGAACTCGCGGGCCAGGGTGGCGGCCAGGTCGAAGCGGAAGCCGTCCACGTGCATGTCCATCACCCAGTAGCGCAGCGAATCCATGATGAGCTGCAAGACCTGCGGGCCGCGGGCGTTGAGGCTGTTGCCGGTACCGGTGTAGTCGGTGTAGTACTGCGGCTCGTCGTCCTGGACCTTGTAGTAGGCCAGGTTGTCGATGCCCTTCATGGACAGCGTCGGGCCGAGGTGGTTGCCCTCGGCCGTGTGGTTGTAGACCACGTCGAGGATGACCTCGATACCGGCGGTGTGCAGGGCCTTCACCATCGCCCGGAACTCCTGTACCTGCTGCCCGGCGCTGCCGGAGGAGGAGTACCCGTGGTACGGGGCGAAGAACCCGATGGTGTTGTACCCCCAGTAGTTCTTCATCCCCTGCTCGTCCAGCCGGTGGTCGTGGATGAAGTGGTGCACCGGCATCAGCTCGATCGCCGTGATGCCCAGGCTTTTGAGGTAGTCCACGATCACCGGGTGCCCGATGCCGGCGTACGTGCCGCGCAGCTCCTCCGGCAGCTCGGGGTGGCGCATGGTCAGGCCCTTCACGTGGGCCTCGTAGATGATCGAGTGGTGGTACGGGATGTCCGGCAGCCGGTCGTTGCCCCAGTCGAACCACGGGTTGACCACCACGCACTTGGGCATGAACGGCGCCGAATCGGACTCCGACATCCGGTCCTCGTCCCCGAACACGTACCCGTACATCGCCGAGTCCCAGCGCACATCCCCGTCGATCGCCTTGGCGTACGGGTCGATCAGCAGCTTGTTCGGGTTGCAGCGCACCCCCTGGGCCGGGTCGTAGTCACCGTGCACCCGGAAGCCGTAGCGCTGCCCGGGCTGGACCCCCGGCAGGTACCCGTGCCAGACGTACGCGTCCACCTCGGTGAGGTCGTACTGCTCCTCGGCCCCGGACGCGTCGAACAGGCACAGCTGCACCCGGTGGGCCGCCTGGGAGAACAGCGCGAAGTTGGTGCCTGTCCCGTCGAAGGTGGCGCCCAACGGATAGCGGGCACCCGGCCAGACCTGCATGCGACAACCCCCAATAGCTGTTACTTCTGCGGAAGGCTCTTGCCCGGTCGGGGCGCCGGCTAACCAAATCCCCGAGTGGCCAGCCTCACCGCGCGAAACCTCGGCTACCCCACCCCCAGCATCCGCTCGATGGACTGCAGCGGGATCCACAGCCAGCCCGGCCGGTGCCGCGCCTCGTAGGCCGCCTCGTAGACCGCCTTGTCCAGCTCGTACGCCCGCAGCAGCTCCTGCTGTTCGCGCGGGTCGGACCCGGACACGTGGGTGTACCCGTCGCAGAACGCCGCCCGGTTACGCCGGACCCACTCCCCCGCCCGGTAGCCGAGCTGCCCGTTGTCCGGCTCGTGGACGAGCAGCTGGTATCCGGCGTAGTCGAAGGAGCGCAGCATCCCGGCGACGTCGCGCAGCGGCGAGTCGACCCGGCGCCGCTCGGCCATCGTCTGTCCGGGCTCGCCCTCGAAGTCGATGAGCAGCCAGTGGTCCGGGGTACGCAGTACCTGACCGAGGTGCAGGTCGCCGTGGACGCGTTGCAGCGTAACGGGATCCGCCGCGGCGGAGAGCCCGGCGGTCAGCTCGGCGCGCAGCGCCGCCACCTCGGGTACCACCTGGGCCGCTGTCTCCAGCCGGTCCAGCATCGCGGCCAGCGGTGGCGCGCCGTCGTCCGCGCCCAGCTCGCTGGCGAGGGTCGCGTGTACCGCGCCGACCGCCTCGCCGAGCCGGTACGCCTCGGCCGCGAAATCGCCACCCACCTCGTCGGCGTGCAGATCGGCCTCGCCCAACAGATCCCGGACGCTGGCCACCGCCATCGCCCAGCCGTCCGCCGAGTTGCGGGCGAAGGCGGTCACCATCGCCAGCGAAACGGAGACTTCTTGATCCTCATCTGCCCCACCGGCATCAGCGGCCTCGCGGGAGTCAGAGCCGACCACAGCCGCGTCGAAGAGGTCGGCCGAGGCGGTGCACTCGACGGAACCGAGCAGCCGGGCCACGTACGGGCTGCCGGCCCGGCCCAGTACCCGGCCCAGCTCGACCTCCGGGTTGGCGCCGGGTACCAGGCGGCGGAACAGTTTGAAGATGGCGGCCGAGTCGAAGATGACACTGGTGTTGCTCTGCTCCCCGTCGAGTACCCGGGACGGCGACTCCAGCGGCAGGGCCACCTCCGGCTCCACCGTGAAGCGCAGGCTACCCACCGTCTCGTTCGACTGCACCAGCCCGAGGATGCGGTGCGCCGCACCCTCCTCGTAGAGCGCGTCGTAGCCGATCCGGCCGTCGCTCTCGCCGATCGTGGCGACGTCGAGGAACTCCACCGGCGGATGCGTACCCCAGCCGACCACCACCTGGTACAGCTCGGAGCCGCCGTCGTCGTAACCGGCCCGGACGAGCATGTGGTCCAGGTCGGGGGCGAGCGGGGTCACCGCCGTCGCGGCAGCGCTGACCAGGGTGCGGGTACGCCCGGCGTACCAGCGCTGCTTGGGCAGCCAGTCGGCGAACGGCAAACTCACGATGTCTCCTCACCGGGGACCAGCTGCAGCCAGTAGAACGCGTGGCCGGGCAGCGTCAACAGGTAGGGCAGGGCACCGATCCTCGGGAACGGTACCCGCCCGGTCAGCTCCACCGGGACCCGCCCGGCCCAGCTCTGCAGGTTCAGCTCGATCGGCTGCGGGAAGCGGGACAGGTTGTTCACGCACAGCACCACGTCGTCGCCGTGTACCCGGGCGAAGGCGAGCACGCCCGGATTGGAGCCGCCCAGGTCGTGGAAGTCGCCGACCGCGAAAGCCTCGTGCCGGCGCCGCACGGCGAGCATGGTGCGGGTCCACTGCAGTACCGAGGTCGACATGTTCTGCTGTGCCTCGACGTTGACCACCTGGTACCCGTAGATCGGGTCCTGGTTGAGCGGCAGGTTGAGCCGGCCCGGGGTGGCCACCGAGAAGCCGGCGTTGCGGTCCGGCGTCCACTGCATCGGGGTGCGTACCCCGTCCCGGTCACCGAGCCAGATGTTGTCCCCCATGCCGATCTCGTCGCCGTAGTAGAGCACCGGCGAACCGGGCAGCGACAGCAGCAGCGCGGTGAACAGCTCGAACTGGTTGCGGTCGTTCTCCAGCAACGAAGCCAGCCGGCGCCGGATGCCGACGTTGGCCCGCATCCGCGGATCCTTGGCATATTCGGAGTACATGTAGTCGCGCTCTTCGTCGGTGACCATCTTCGAGCGTCAGCTCGTCGTGGTTGCGCAGGAAGATCCCCCACTGGCAGTTCGCCGGGATCTTCGGCGTCTGCGCCAGGATCTCCGAGATGGGGAACCGCGACTCCCGGCGGACAGCCATGAAGAGCCTTGGCATCAAAGGAAAGTGGAACGCCATGTGACACTCGTCGCCACCGGTCTCCGGATCGCCGAAGTATTCCACGACATCGGCCGGCCACTGGTTGGCCTCGGCGAGCAGCACCCGACCCGGGTACTCCTTGTCCACCATGGCGCGCAGCTTCTTCAGGAACTCGTGCGTACGCGGCAGGTTCTCGCAGTTGGTGCCCTCGTCCTCGAACAGGTACGGCACCGCGTCCAGCCGGAACCCGTCGATGCCCAGGTCGAGCCAGAACCGGATGGCGTTGAAGATGTCCTCCTGCAGCGCCGGGTTCTCGTAGTTGAGGTCGGGCTGGTGGGAGAAGAAGCGGTGCCAGAAGAACTGCCGGCGGACCGGGTCGTAGGTCCAGTTGGACTCCTCGGTGTCGACGAAGATGACCCGGGCCCACGGGTACCCCTCGTCGGTGTCCCGCCAGACGTAGTAGTCGCCGTACGGCCCGTCCGGCTCGCGGCGGGACTGCTGGAACCACGGGTGCGAGTCGCTGGTGTGGTTCATCACGAAGTCGGTGATCACCCGGATGCCCCGCTTGTGCGCGGCGTCCAGCAGCGCCACGAAGTCCTCGGTGGTACCGAAGTCGGGCAGCACCTTGTAGAAGTCGCGGATGTCGTACCCGCCGTCGCGCAGCGGCGAGTCGTAGAACGGCGGCAGCCACAGGCAGTCCACGCCCAGCCACTGCAGGTAGTCGAGTTTCTCGATCAGGCCGCGCAGGTCACCCTGGCCGTCGCCGTTGGAGTCGTAGAAGGCGCGGACGAGTACCTCGTAGAAGACCGCCCGCTGGAACCAGGTGGCGTCGGCGGGCAGCGTGCGGGCGTGGTCGAAGTCCCCGGCGCTGGGGTGCTCCACCATCCCGTCGGAGACGTGGCTGCCGGTGTCGGAGTCACCGGCATGCGTAGGGATGACGTCGGATTCAGCCGGGTGGGGGCCAACCGGGTACGACTCGGCGTCCGGAGGAACTGTGGGCTGCACACCTCAACTTATGCCCCCGGACGCCGGAGTCGTAAACAGACTCAGGAAAGCCAGACCGTGGTGTCCGGCGGGAGTACCCTGCCGGCCAGCTCGCCACTGGCGATCAGTACCTCCCCGGCCGGCATCTGCAGCCCGGTCGTACCCAGGTTGGTGATCACGGTCAGCCCGGCCACCGTCAGCGCCATCACATCGGCCCCCAGGTCCAGCGGGGTGAGCAGGTCGGCACCGAGGTTGTACCGCCGGCGCAGCACCAGCGCCGCCCGGTACAGCTCGTACGTCGAGCCGACCACGCCGCGCTGCTGGTCCAGCGCGTACTGGGCCCACACGGCGGGCTGGGGCAGCCAACTGGCGGCGCCGGGGCCGAACCCGTACGAGGGCGCGTCCGGCCTCCCACGGGATCGGTACCCGGCAGCCGTCCCGGCCCCGTACCGTGTGCCCCGAGCGCAGCCAGGTCGGGTCCTGCGCGTACCTCGTCGGGCAGCCAGATGTCCTCCGGCAGCCCCAGCTCCTCGCCCTGGTAGAGGTAGGCGGAGCCGGGCAGGGCCAGCATCAGCAGGGTGGCCGCCCGGGCCCGGCGCAGCCCCAGGACGGCGTCCGGCTCGGGCATCCCGGGTGCCCAGTTGGTGTGCGTGTCGGTGGTACCCATGGCCAGCCGGGTGGCGTGCCGGGTCACGTCGTGGTTGGACAGTACCCAGGTGGTCGGCGCGCCCACCGACTGCGCGGTGGCCAGCGACTGGCGGATCACCTCGCGCTGGTCGGCGGCCTGCCAGGGCGCCTGCAGGAAGGCGAAGTTGAAGGCCTGGTGCATCTCGTCGCCGCGCACGTAGAGGCTCAGCCGGTCGAGCGGCGTCACCCACGCCTCGGCGACCAGGATCCGGTCCCCGGGGTACGAGTCGAGGATCTTGCGCCAGCTCCGGTAGATCTCGTGCACCCCGTCCTGGTCCCACATCGGCCCGTTGCGCACGTGCGCCCCGTCGGCCACCCGGTTGGCGTCCGCCCAGTCGGGCAGCCCGGGCGCCTTGATCAGCCCGTGCGCCACGTCCACCCGGAAGCCGTCAACGCCACGGTCCAGCCAGAACCGCAGGATCGACTCGAACTCGGTGCGCACCGCCGGCAGGTCCCAGTTGAGGTCGGGCTGCTCGGGGGCGAACAGGTGCAGGTACCACTGGCCGTCCGGTACCCGGGTCCAGGCCGGCCCGCCGAAGACGCTCTGCCAGTCGTTGGGCGGCTGCACACCGCCCTCGCCCCGGCCGTCGCGGAACAGGTACCGCTCGCGCTCGGGGCTGCCCGGGCCGGCGGCGAGCGCGGCCAGGAACCACGGGTGCTGGTTGGAGGTGTGGTTGGGTACCAGGTCGACGATGATCTTCAGGCCCTTGGCGTGTGCGGTGGCGATCAGCGTGTCGGCGTCGGCGAGGGTCCCGAAGATCGGGTCGACGTCGCGGTAGTCGGCGACGTCGTAGCCGGCGTCGGCCATCGGCGAGCGGTAGAACGGCGACAGCCACAGCGCGTCCACACCCAGCTCGACCAGGTGGTCCAGCCGGCTGGTGATGCCCGGCAGGTCACCCATGCCATCGCCGTTGGCGTCGGCGAACGAGCGCGGGTACACCTGGTAGATCACCGCGTGCCGCCACCATTCGGCGCCCCGGCTGGGGGTTTGGCCGGCGGCCTGGCTCAGCTCGGGTTGTTCAGCATCCTGCTCCGTCGTGCGCGGTATACCGCCAACCCGAGTCTGGCACACCCGGCCGGGCCGCCCGGCTCACCCCGCGAGCCGGGCCTCCGCCGCCTCAGGGCAGGTAATACATCAGCAGATCAGCGGGTACCGGTGGAAAAAGCGCTGCCACCACCGGGACGGCGGTGGCACCGGCGTAGACGTCCGGGTGCCGGGCGGCCAGGCCGGCGAAGCCGAGCGGCCCGAAAAGCAGGTGTGGCAACAGGTCCGGGGCCACCCCGGCGCCGCCGACCGCGCCCGGACTCTGCAGCGCCCCACCCGCCCGCATCGGCCCCACCGGCCGTCCCGGTATTCGAAACGGACGTGCGACCGGAAGAACGACAGCACGAACTCGCCGCTCCCGCTACCCGCTGCGCGCAGCCGCTCGCCGAGTACCGGGCGCAGCGCCTCCAGCAGCGCCACCGGGTCGGGTACCCGCACGTAGTAGCTGGCCGGCTCGGTCTCCCCGGACGCCAGCAGCCCGGCGAGTGCCGTACCGGCGAGCGTGCCCGGCCGCTCGGTGACCCGTACCGCACCGGGCTCCCCACCAGCCACGGTCACCGCGTACGCCAGCAGCGCGTGCACCGCCGGTACCTCGGTGGCGGCCAGCTCGGCGAGGCGTACCCCCTCTTCCGGGGGCGTCGCCCGGCCGGTACCCACCATGGTGTTGTCCCCGTCCCGCTCCACCACCCACTGCTCGCTGCCGTCGCGGGCCAGCAGCCACCGCCAGCGCGGCCCCGGATGCGCCATGGCCACGGCGAGCCCGGCCTGCGCCGCGTCCTGCAGCGCCGCCATCGCCGCGATGTCCCGGCTCTGGCAACGCGCACCGTGTAGCCCGGCGCGGCCGGCGGCGCGCCGGCCAGCGCCCGGGTCGCCGGGATCGGGATGGCGTACCCGTACCCGAACTGCCGGTAGAAGTACGGGATGCCGACCATCACCTGCACCAGGTGCCCCCGCTCGGTACCGCGCCGGTGTGCCCAGTCGATCAGCGCCCGGATCAGCCCGCGCCCCTCGTACCCCCGATCGGTGGCGACCAGCTCGATCTGCCCCGCCGGCAGCACCACCTCGACCCCGCCGGCCCGCACCCGGACCTCTTCGTCGAGCAGGGTCAGCGTGCTGACCACCCGGTCGCCGTCCACCACCACGGCGCAGCCGGCCCAGCCGGCATCCGGATCGGTCACCACCAGCCGGTGATCGACCGCGTCGGCGGCGTCCCCCCGGTCGGTCAGCAGCGCGGCGATCTGGTCGAGGTCGGCCGGGCGCGCGGTACGCAGCACCAGGCCATCGGGGAGCGGGACGGACGCCATCCCGCCAGTGTGCCGCGCCACCCGGACCCACGCACTCGCCTTTCCGACGCAGCGCCACCCGACGCTGGCTCCGCCGGCCAGGTCATGCCCGGCTCAGCCACTCGGCCAACGGCCGCTGCGCCTTCCGGACAGCGCTTTCGTCCACTGTGGACGGCGCCCCGGTCGCCTCGCCAGCCCGGCCGCTGACCGGACTGGCGGAGGATAGCCAGGTGAACAGCGGTGCGCCTGGTGTACCAGCGATCACAGTGTTCGATGCAACAGGCGGTACACCCGTGACCACGGTGCGCGCCATCCCCCGGTTGACGGGGTTGTCCGTCGGGTGAGGGCTGGCTATCGTCGGTGTCTCACGCTGGCCGGGGGGCCGCTAGCCAAATCGCACGGCGCCGCGAGCGGTGGGTGTGCGACATGGGGGATACATGAGCGCACACGCGGTCTCGTGGTCAGGGCCGGTTCGTCGCCGGCAAATCTCAGCGTTATATGACGGCGGAATCTTCCTGTTCGCCGTGCTGGTCGCGGCCAGCCAGGCCGGTTCCGCCTGGCAGGCGGCGACCGAGCATCCCCAGCTCTGGGCGATGACCGGGCTGGCCCTGCTCGCCGGTACCCAGGCCATCGTCGCGGCCAGGCCCCGGCTCGGTCCGCCGGTGATCATCTGCCCGACCATCTGCTTCACCTTCGCCATCGCCGCTGTGCTGGGGGCATCGGCCCGGCCGTCATCGCACAAATCGGTCGCGGTGGGCGTGGTCGCCCTCGCGGCTGCGCCGGCCCCTGCGCGAGGCGACCACGGCGGTCGGCCACTACGCCTGGCGCCTTCGCCGCCGCCGGCCTGGTGCTGTGGATCGGCCAGCCCGACCCGTTCCAGCGGCACGGCCCGAACAACCTGGTCCACGACGCCATCTCGGTGGTCGCCGCGGCCGCCGCCTGGCTGGCGATGTTCGCCCTACTGGCGCTGGTCAGCTCGTGGCTACACAGCGGCCGGTGGCAGCGCCCGGCGCCCGGCAGCTTCGGTAACCAGATGCTGTTCAACGCCGCCCTGCTGCTGCTCAGCCCGGTACTCGCGGTTACCGCGCACATCAACGTCGGCTTCGTACCCCTGGTCTTCGTACTCCTCTACGCGGTACAGCGGATGGCCCGGCTGTCGGCCGAACGGGACCGGGCGGCCCGCACGGACCCGCTCACCGGCCTGGCCAACCGCACCGCGCTGCGCTGCGATTTCGACGCGCTCACCGCGGAGTGCGCGACCGACGGCAGTGCCGCCCGGACCACCCTGCTGCTCCTGGACCTCGACCGGTTCAAGGACGTCAACGACGCGCTCGGTCACGACGTCGGCGACCAACTGCTGATCGCCGTGGCCACCCGGCTCACCAGGCTGGAACCGATCGGCGGCACGGTGGCCCGGCTGGGCGGCGACGAGTTCGCCATCCTCACCGCCACCAACTCGACCGCGCACGCGCGCGCCCTCGCCGACGAGGTACTCGTGGCGCTCGACGAGCCGGTCGACCTGGACCGGCTGCGGGTCGACGTGACCGCCTCGGTCGGCATCGCCCGGCACGCCCAGGGTCCCGCCGGTACGGGGGAGGACTTCACCACCCTCATGCGCCACGCCGACATGGCCATGTACCAGGCGAAGCAGACGCGGCGATCCCACCGTCTACACCGGCGACACCGGCGCCGGTGTCGAGCGGCTGAGCCTTCTCGCCGACTTCCGGCGCGCGCTGCAGGCGGGCGACCGCGACCAGATCACCGTGCACTACCAGCCCCAGGTCTCGCTGGTCACCGGGGCGGTCGAGGGGGTGGAGGCGCTGCTGCGCTGGCGGCACCCGCAGCACGGAGCGATCGACACCCAGCAGCTGATCTCGCTGGCCGAGCACACGTCGGTCATGCAGCTGGTCACCATCCGGGTCATCGACGAGGTGGTGGCCCAACTGGCCGCCTGGAACGCGGCCGGTGTCCGGATCCGCGCGGCGATCAATGTGAGCGTCCGCGATCTGTACAGCGACACGGTCGTCACCCACCTGGCCGAGCAGTTGGCCCGCCACCGGGTGGTGGCCGACCAGGTACAGGTCGAGATCACCGAGAGCGCGCTGCTGGCCGACCCGGTACGGGCGGCGGCCACCGTTGCCCAGATCAGCGCGCTGGGCGTACCTGTCGCGCTGGACGACTTCGGCACCGGCTACTCGTCCCTGCAGCACCTGCAGCGGCTGCCGATCGCCGAGTTGAAGATCGACCGCTCGTTCGTAGCCGGCATGGCCGACAACCGGGACGACTCGGCGATCGTCCGCTCCATGATCGATCTGGCTCGCTCGCTGGGCATCCGTACGGTGGCCGAGGGCGTGGAGACCGAGTACACCCGGCAGCTGCTCAGCGCGGCCGGCTGTGGCCTGATCCAGGGCTGGCTGACCGCACGCCCCATGCCGGGCACCGAGTTCGCGCCGTGGCTGGCCAGCTACTACGCCCACAGCGCGGACGCCGGCCAGCCGGTACCCGAGCCACCCATCGAGCGGCGTATCCCCGAGCCGCTCCGGGCGACCCTGGAGAGCGCGGTCGAGCGCTGAGCCTGGCCTGGCCTGGCCTGGGCCTGGCCTGGGCCTGGCCTGGGGCTCGGGCCGGGCGGGGTCAGGCGTGCCGGTGGACGGTGAAGACGTGCGCCGGCTCCAGGAACGGGTCCAGCCGGATCGCGTTGTGCTGGCCCCACTCGAAGGTGACCCCGCTGAGCTGGTCGCGTACCTCGAACCGCTCGTGCCAGTCGAAGCCCAGCGCCGGCATGTCCAGCGTGACGTTGGCCCACTGCACCCGGCCCGGGTCGAAGCTGCACACCGCGAGCACCGTGTTGCCGGTGTCCGGGTCGCGCTTCGACCAGCACAGCAGCGACTCGTTGTCGATCTCGTGGAAGTGCAGGTTCCGCAGCCAGTGCAGGGCCGGATTGCCCTGGCGGATCTTGTTGAGCTTGGTGAGGAACGGGGCCAGCGACTCGCCGGCCGCCTCGGCCGCTGCCCACGGGCGGGCGCGCAGCTGGTACTTCTCGTTGTCGGCGTACTCCTCGGCGCCGGAGCGCGCGATGTGCTCGTACAGCTCGTAGCCGGAGTACAGGCCCCAGGACGGGGAGAGCATGCTGGCGAGTACCGCGCGGATCTTGAACATCACCGGCCCGCCCGTCTGCAGGTGTACCGGCAGGATGTCGGGTGTGTTCGGCCAGAAGTTGGGGCGCATGTAGTCGGCCGAGGCGACCAGTTCCTCGCAGTACTCGCGCATCTCCCGCGCGGTCGTCCGCCAGGTGAAGTAGGTGTACGACTGGGTGAAGCCGACCTTGGCCAGCCCGTGCATCATCGCCGGAGCGGTGAACGCCTCGGCCAGGAAGAGCACCTCGGGGCTCTCCGCCTTGACCGTCCAGATCAGCCAGTGCCAGAACTCCACCGGCTTGGTGTGCGGGTTGTCCACCCGGAACACCTTGATGCCCTGGGCGACCCAGTGTCGGACGATGCGCAGTACCTCGGCGCGGATGCCCTCCGGGTCGTTGTCGAAGTTGACCGGGTAGATGTCCTGGTACTTCTTCGGCGGATTCTCGGCGTAGGCGATGCTGCCGTCCGGCAGCGTGGTGAACCACTCCGGGTGCGCCTTCACCCACGGGTGATCCGGCGCGCACTGCAGCGCCAGGTCCATCGCGACCTCCAGGCCGAGCTTCTCGGCCGCTGCGATGAACTCCTTGAAGTCGGCGAGGGTACCCAGCTGGGGATGGATGGTGTCGTGCCCGCCCTCGGCCGAGCCGATCGCGAACGGCGAGCCGACGTCGCCCGGCGCGGCGGTGAGAGAGTTGTTGCGTCCCTTGCGGTTGATCTTCCCGATCGGGTGGATCGGCGGCAGGTAGAGGATGTCGAAGCCCATCGCGGCGATGCCCGGCAGCCGGTGCGCGGCGGTGGCGAAGGTACCGTGCTGCGGCTTGCCGCCGGCCACCACGATCCCTTCCGAGCGCGGGAACATCTCGTACCACGCGGAGAACAGCGCCCGCTGGCGATCGACGTAGAGCTCCCCCGGCTCGGCCCGGGTCACCAGGTCACGGACCGGGTACTCCCAGAGCAGCTCGGCCAGCTCCAGCGCCGGCTCGACCCGGTCGACCAGGACCGCGGTGGTGTCGCGGAGCGCCGCGGCGGCCGCGGTCACCTGGTCGGCGTGCTCGTCCGGGCACAGCTTCGCCGCGCGGTCCAGCACCAGCGCCCCGACCGCCAGGTCGTTGGCCAGATCGCTGGCGCTCTGCCCGGCGTCGATCTTCTTGATCATGGCGGTACGCCAGGTCAGGTAGGGGTCGCTGAACGCCTCGACGGCGAAGCTCCAGGTACCGGTGGCGTCCGGCTGGATGCTGGCGTACCAGCGGTCGCTGCCCGGCGCGCCCGGACGCATCCGGGTGAACGGGCGCTCGACGCCGTCCGGTCCACTCCAGGCCACGTTCACGCCGAGCGCGTCGTGCCCTTCGCGGTAGGCCTTGGCACCCACCGGTACCAGCTCGCCGACGACCGCCTTCGCCGGATAGCGACCCCCGGCCACGCATGGAGTCACGTCCTCGATCGGAAAACGCATGCCCCCATCCTTCCGCAGACTCGCCCGCCGCGCCGCAGTCGGGGCCACTTCCGCGGCTACTGCGTCCACTTTCCCGCCGGACGCTGCCGCGGCCACCTGGCCATTCGGCCCCGCCGGCTCACTCGCGGTGGCCGGCCGGGGCGCCGGGCGGCCGGTGGCCGGGCGCGCGGCGAAGCTGCGCTTGCGGTGCGACGGCTTCATGCGAGGGGGTACCGGCAGCTGTCCATCGTCGGATGATCTTAGTGCGCGGGGTTGCCCGCCGCTTCGCGGGTCTCAATGGTCGCGCCACTGTGGCCGCTGTGTCCGCGCCGGGCCACCGGATACAGGGCGAGCGCCAGCAGTGCTCCGCCGAGCGGCAGCAGGTCCAGGTCCAGGCTGATCGCGGCGAAGGCGAGTACCACCGACACCGGGCTCCACCAGGCCAGCAGCCGTGGCCGGCGAACGGTGAGCAGCAGCGTGAGTACCAGCAGCCCGGTCACGAACAGCGCCGGCCCGAGGTTGTCGAGCAGGCCGGTCAGCCAGCTGGGCAGCCCACCGGGGAACCCGTCGTACCGGTCGTAGCGCCGGTTCATGTCCGGCCGGTCCACCGACTGCCACCCGACGATCAGGTCCACGAGTACCACCCGGATGAACGCCAGCAGCCCGAGACAGCCGACCACCACAGCCGCGGTCGCGATGCCCCGCTGCCGCTCGACCTGGCTACGCAGCCCGACCAGTACAGCGCCGAACAGCAGCAGTGCCACCAGGAACAGCAGGTGCCCGATCGTCCACGCGGGACCGGGGCCGTGCGTACCGTCGAGTCCGTCGATCAACCGGACCACGCCGTACCCGAAAATGAGCGCGGGCGCGGCGAGGTAAGACAAGCGGGTCATGGGATTCTCCCCGTCGAATCGGATGTGCGGGCAAGGTCAGCCTCGCCGCGTCCCGATGGCGCGGGTATCCGGGAACACCACCGTCCAACCCCGACACTCCCATCAGGGTTCCCACCCGGGCTGCCTCGGCAGCACTTCATGATCGCGTAAGAAAAGTGTCGTCGTGGCAGCACTTTCTTACGTGATCATTTCTTACCTGATCATTGGGTGGTCCTGGATGGTGGGACGCCGCCGCTATGCGCCGGCGGCGGGCAGGACGGAGCGGTACACGGTCATGGTTTGGTCGGCGATGGCCGGCCAGGAGAAGTGGTCGACGGCCCGCTGCCGGCCGGCCCGGCCGAGTGCGGCGGCCCGCTCCGGGGCGGTGACCAGCTCGTTGATGGCGGCGGCCAGGTCGGCGACGAAGCGCGCCGGGTCGGCCGGGGCGCCGGTGCCGTCCGAACCCGGTTCGATGGGTACCAGCAGCCCCGTCTCGCCGTCCGCCACCACCTCGGGGATCCCGCCGGTGGCGGTCGCGACCACCGCGGTCTCGCAGGCCATCGCCTCCAGGTTGACGATGCCCATCGGCTCGTAGATCGACGGGCAGACGAAGACGGTGGCGTGCGTGAGGATCTGGATGACCTCGGGCTTGGGCAGCATCTGCGGTACCCAGACCACGCCCGTACGGGTCGCCTTCAACGAGTCGACCAGCGCGGTCACCTCGGCCGCGATCTCGGGCGTGTCCGGGGCGCCGGCGAGCAGTACCAGCTGTGCCTCGGGCGGCAGCGTACGGGCGGCGCGGAGCAGGTACGGCAGGCCCTTCTGGTGGGTGATCCGGCCGACGAACACCACGCTCGGCCGGTCCGGGTCCACGCCCAGCCGGGTGAGCACCTCCGTGCCGCGGTCGGGGCGGTACTGCGCGGTGTCGATCCCGTTGTGCACCACGCGTACCTTCGCCGGGTCCACTCCGGGGTACGCGGCCAGCACGTCCCGGCGCATCCCGGCACTGACCGCGATCACCGCGTCGGCCGCCTCGATCGCCGTCCGCTCGGCCCACGACGAGAGGGCGTACCCGCCACCCAGCTGCTCGGCCTTCCACGGGCGCAGTGGCTCCAGGCTGTGCGTGGTCACCACGTGCGGGATCCCGTGCAACAGCTTGGCGACGTGGCCGGCGAGGTTGGCGTACCAGGTGTGGCTGTGTACCAGGTCCGCGCCCGCGCACGCGGCCGCCATCTCCAGGTCGACGCCGAGGGTACGCAGCGCCGGGTTCGCGCCGGCCAGGCCGGGCGGGTCGGGGTACCCGGTCACACCGACCTCGGAGCGCGGCCCGCCGAAGCAGTGCACCCGCAGGTCGGCGAGCGGGCGCAGGTACTCGGCGAGGTACTCCACGTGCACGCCGGCGCCGCCGTAGACCTCCGGCGGGTACTCCCGGGTGAGGAGGTCGACCCGCGGACGGGGCGCGGTGGATGGGGCCGGCGGGACGGAATCGGTGCTCACGCTCGAACCCTAATCGAGGCGCGCGGCAGCCGGGCCGCGGCGGATCGGATGATCTTTTGGCGCACGGGTGGTGCGTAACCGTTCGGGTGGTTAACGTTCCGGACATGGCACCCAAGGTCTTGGCGATCGTCCTCGCCGGTGGCGAAGGCAAGCGACTCATGCCGCTCACCGCGGACCGGGCGAAGCCGGGGGTACCCTTCGGCGGCCTCTATCGCCTGATCGACTTCGTGCTCTCCAACCTCGCCAACGCGGGCTACCTGAAGATGGTCGTGCTGACCCAGTACAAGTCGCACTCGCTGGACCGGCACATCTCCAAGACCTGGCGGATGTCCACCCTGCTGGGCAACTACGTCACGCCGGTACCCGCGCAGCAGCGACTGGGCCCGCGCTGGTTCGCCGGCTCGGCCGACGCCATCTACCAGAGCTTCAACCTGATCAATGACGAGAACCCCGACTACGTGATCGTCTTCGGCGCCGACCACATCTACCGGATGGATCCGCGGCAGATGGTCGACGCGCACATCGCCTCCGGCGCGGCTGTCACGGTGGCCGGCATCCGGCAGCCGCTGTCCGAGGCCGACCAGTTCGGGGTGATCGAGG
This sequence comes from uncultured Actinomycetota bacterium, assembly GCA_963850915.1. Classification (GTDB taxonomy): domain Bacteria; phylum Actinomycetota; class Actinomycetes; order Mycobacteriales; family Micromonosporaceae; genus CAVTWH01. The sequence continues at coordinate 442,930 of CAWKND010000005.1, read as the reverse complement.
TCGGCGCCGACGGGCAGCGCATCGTCGCCTTCCGGGAGAAGCCCAAGGACGCGGTCGGGCTGGCCGACTCGCCCGAGGAGATCTACGCCTCGATGGGCAACTACGTCTTCACGACGGCCGCGCTCATGGAGGCGGTCACCCTCGACGCCGACGACCCGGCCAGCAAGCACGACATGGGCGGCAACATCATCCCCAACCTGGTCGCCCAGGGTAAGGCCAACGTCTACGACTTCCGGGACAACCTGGTACCCGGCAGTACCGACCGCGACCGCGGCTACTGGCGCGACGTCGGCACGCTGGACTCGTTCTACGAAGCCCACATGGACCTGATCGCCATCCTGCCGATCTTCAACCTCTACAACTACGAGTGGCCGATCTACACCCACCACGGCCCGTGGCCGCCGGCCAAGTTCGTACACGGCTGGCAGGAGCGGCTGGGTCGGGCGCTGGGCTCGATGGTCTCGCCGGGCGCGGTGATCTCCGGTTCGCTGGTGGAGAACTCGGTGGTATCGCCGAACGTGAAGGTCCACTCGTGGGCACACGTCGACGGCTCGGTACTCATGGAGGGCGTCGACATCGGCCGGCACGCGGTGGTCCGCAACGCCATCCTCGACAAGAACGTGATCGTGCCGGAGGGCATGGAGATCGGCGTGGACCTGGAGCGCGACCGGGAGCGGTTCACCGTCTCCGACAGCGGCATCGTGGTGATCGGCAAAGGTACCGTCCTGGAGCCGTGACGCCCTGGCGTTACCGCCGGGCGTCTGCGCCGAGGGCGAGCATCTTCTGGATCGCCTGCCGGGTGACGCCGAGTTGCTGGGCGATCTCCGCCTGCGAGACGCCCTGGTCGACCAGGCCCTGCATCAGGTCCCGCCGCTCCAGCGCGAACTCCCGCGCCAGCCGGGTGTGGTGCAGCGCCTGGGCGCGTACCTCGCGGATGCGGGCGAACGTCGACTCGTACCGGGAAAGATCGTTTGTCTTGGCCATGCCACCATCGTGACAACTAGGGGTTGTCGCTGTCAACCCCTAGTTGTCAAACTACTGGATCGACATGTGTACGTGGTTGTAGTGATCCCCGGCCGGCGTACCGTCCCCGCCGTACGACCGCCAGCCGGTACTGGCCATCCAGATCCGCTTGTACCAGATGACATAGAGGATCCCCAGCCGGCTGGCGTTGGCCAGGAACCAACTGGCCAGCCGGTCCCCGTAGGCCTGGTCGGAGCCGGTGGCCCGGGCGTCGACGAAGGTCGAGGCGTTGGCCGACCAGTCGCAGGCGCGCCCCTTCGGATGCTCTCCCGAGCCGCCGGAGCGATAGCACGACACGTAGTGGTCGAAGCCCGCCTTCTTCACCTCGTTGTACGCGTGCAGCGTGCGCGGCGTCAGGCAGCCCGAGGTGGTCGGGTCGTCCTGGGAGCACTTCTCGACCGGCCAGCTGCCGTCCGGGTTGCGGGCCGCGGGCGCGGCGGCCGAGCCACCGGCGCTCGGGCCGCTCGCCGAACCGCCGCCCTTGGCCGCGGCGAGCGCCTTCTCGGCCGCCTTCTTCTGCTTGTCCATCAGCGCCAGCTGGTTGGTCTCCACCGCCACCTGCTGGGCCAGGTCGGCGGTGAGCTGGTCGTAGCGGGCCTGCGCGGCGTGCAGGTCGCGCAGCTGGTCGCTCTCGATCTCGGCCTGCGCGCGCAGGCTGGTGGCCCGATCCAGGAAGTCGTCGGCCGACTCCGCGTTCAGCAGCACGGTGAAGTCGCTGAGCCGACCCTCGGTGTACATCGTCGCCGCCAGCGACTGCACCTGGTCCTGGAGGATCGCGAGCTGGGCGGCGCTGGCCTGGGCCTGCTGGGCGATCTCCAGCTGCTTGGCCCGCGCGGTGTCCAGCCGGCCGACCGCGTCGTTGTAGCCGCGCGCCGCCGCGTCCAGCTGCGCCTGCAGAGTGGCCAGGTCGCCGCTGCCGTCCGGGTCGGCGAGGGCCCGACCAGGCGAGATGACCAGCAGGCCGACGCCGAGCGCCAGAGCGAGCAGGGCGGCCAGGATCCGCCGCCGGCTGATCACGTGTACCCGGGGGAACTGGGTGACGTGCATCCCGGGATCGTACGTGGCCGGCACCGCCGGTAACCGATTGCGTGCGGGCGGATCCCGTTGGTAATCCCACAATGGCACGCGCATGTGGACACTCCGCTACCCGTCACGAACTGTGAGTAGCCGGAGGTGGCGTTGCGCAGTCATCTCGGAGCAGCGAGCGACGTCTGTTCAGCCTCGCCGGCGCTCGGGTCCGCCGCCCTTCGGTCCCGTCGGCGCGACTATTTGATCGCTTTCGCGTTTGGCTCTGCGATGGGACACGACTCTTCCGGCCGCCGCCGCACGCCGCTGCTGATCCTGGTCGCCTCGGTCGCCGTGCTGGCCGGGGCACTCCTCGGCGCCGCCGTAGCCACCGCCGCCACCGGCCAAAACGCAGTCTGGAGCGCCGCCGGTACGAGCGGGGCGCTGACCGGAGCCGCGGTGGTACCCGCCAACGGCTTCCCCACCGCCGCGATTACCTCCACCGGTACCAGCCTCGCCACGCCCAGTGGCACGAGCGCGTTCCTGGGCACCGGTACCCCGCTCGGTGCCGTGTACGGGACAGCTACCGGGTACGCCTCCCTCACTCCCGCGGCTGGCAACGCCCCGTCGGTCACCACGCTCACCTTCGCCCGACCCACGCCCGCCAGCGGCTGGGCCTTCGCGCTCGGTGACGTGGACGCCGAGCAGCTGGTGATCACCGCCACCGGCCCGGGAGGCGTGCCCATCCCGCCGTCCGCGCTGGGCTTCCAGGGCACCTTCAACTACTGCGTCAACACCCCCAAGCCCAGCAGCTGCGCGGGTCCCGGCCCGTTCACCGCCGTACCCACCTGGGATCCCGCCACCGGTACCCTCACCGGCAACGGTGTGGACAGCGCCGGCGCGACCGGCTGGTTCCAGGCAAGCGTGCCGGTCAGCTCGTTGACCATCCGGCTCACCCGGCTGGTCGGCAGCCCGGTCGTCCAGCTGTGGCTGACCGCTCTCACCGTGCCGATCACCGGCACCGTGGCCGGCCTCAGCCCCACACTGCCCATAGCTTCGCCGGTCATGGTTGGGCTACTGGAGACCGACGGCGATCCGGTACTCGATCCGGCCAGCAGCGCTCCGGTGGTGGCCGCCGTTGCCGCCGACGGTAGCTTCGTCATCCCGAACGTGGCCGCCGGCGACTACCTGCTGGAGATCGTCCCGCCGCCCGGAGTCACCCTTGCCGGCCCGCGCCGGATCGCGGTGACCGTCGACGTCACGCTCGCGGCGGTGAGCATCCCGGCGGGTACCTTCCGGGTCTCGGTACCGCTGCCCGTCACCGGGGTGGCACTGCTCCCCCTGCTGCTCGCCGGCTCGGTACTGCTCGCGGCCGGGGCGCTGCTCGTCCGTCGCACCCGCCGGCCGCCCAACCGCCGGGCAACGTGACCTCCGCCTCGGGCGTTCGCCGCGCGGCGCGGCCCCGGTCGGGTTAGCGTCGCGGAGTACAACATCGTCGCAATTGTGGATCGTGGCAATTGTGGACCGTGGCAATTGCGGACCGCGGCAGTTGTGGATCGCGGCACCTGTGAGACACGCACCGGATGGAGAGGATCGCACCATGAACGAGTTCGCGCTGGATCTGGAGAAGATCCGGGACGACGCCCGCAAGGAGATCGACAAAGGGGCCGTCACCACCAGCTACGGCGCGGATCGCAAGCGGGTGATCGACGTGCTCAACGAGGTACTCGCCACCGAGTTGGTGTGCGTGCTGCGGTACAAGCGGCACTACTACACCGCGCAGGGCGTACACGGTCCGGCGGTGGCCGCCGAGTTCCTGGAGCACGCCAACGACGAGCAGCGCCACGCCGACCTGGCCGCCGAGCGCATCTCCCAGCTGGGTGGCGAGCCGGACTTCGACCCTTCGGTACTGGCCGGGCGCAGCCACACCGAGTACGCCGCCGGTACCGACCTGCGGGACATGATCGCCGAGGACCTGGTCGCCGAGCGGATCGCCGTCTCGACGTACACCGAGATCGCCCGCTGGATCGGCGACGCCGACCCGACCACCCGCCGCCTCATCGAGCAGCTGCTCGCCGAGGAGGAGGAGCACGCCAACGACCTGCACGACCTGATGCACCGGCTGCCCGCGGCCGGCGGCTGACGCTCCGCTCCACTGCTCGACTGCGGGCGGTCCTCCCACGAAGAGGGCCGCCCGTGCGCGTTTTCCGGGACTCAGCGGCCCAATCGCTTGCGTACCGTCGCCTTCATCTCCTCGTCCAGCGAATCGATCTCCAGTAGCCGGGGCAGCTCGGCGGGCTCCAGCATCCAGGCGCGGAACGCCTCCGCGATGCTCACGCCGTGCGCCGGCCGGGCCACCACGGTGACCTCGTCGCCCACGCGTACCTCTCCCGGCGCCACCACCTTCAGGTAACTGCCCGGCCGCAGCTGCGCGGTGAACCGCTTGGTCCACTGGGGTTCGGCCATCTTCGCCTGGAACGTGGCGCACGGGATGCGCCCGAAAGTGGTCTCCAGCAACAGCTCCGAGCCGATCTGCCAGCGCTCGCCGACGACCGCGCCGTTGACGTCCAGCCCGGTGGTGGTGAGGTTCTCGCCGAACAGTCCGCTGTGCAGGGGGCGACCCAGCTCGGCCTGCCACCAGTCGTAGTCCTCCCGGGCGTACGCGTAGACGGCCTGGTCGTCGCCGCCGTGGTGGGCGATGTCGAAGACCTGGTCGCCGACCAGCCCGCTGCCCAGGCCGGTGGTCTTCGGGCCGGGCGCGCGTACCAGTACCGGCTCGGTGGTCGGCTGCTTGTTGATGCCGGTGATGCCGACGTCCTTGGCATCACTGCGCTCGGGGACGGCGAGGTTGACCGCCACGATCCTGCCCATCCCCCGACCCTACCGAGCCACTCGCCGCCCGTTACATGCCTCGCCGCCCGTCGTTACGATAATTCGCCGCGCGCCGGGTGCCCGAACCGCGACGGCCGCGACGGCCATCGCATCGGCGCTTATCGCATTGACGCTCTTGACACCCGCTCCGGGCCGGCCGTAGCTTGCTTCTGTAAGTAAACCTTACTGATTTGCGACCCTCATCGGTGTTCCCCCACGTCGGAAGCAGGTTTCGCATGCTCGCTCGAACCCGACTGTTGACCGCGGCAACCGCTGGAGCGCTGGTCGCCGGGGCTGCGCTCGCCTGGACCCTGACCGGTCCAGCCAGCGCCGCGACCGGTACCCCGCTGCCGGCGCACGTGTTCGCGCCGTACTTCGAGGCGTACAACGGGGACAGCCTTTCCGGGCTGTCCAGCCAATCCGGCGCCAAGTACCTCACCATGGCCTTCGTACAGACGCCCAGCGTGGGCTCCTGCACGGTGTACTGGAACGGCGACACCAGCCTGCCGATCGCCTCGTCCAGCTTCGGCTCGGACATCACCACCATCCGCAACGGCGGCGGCGACGTGATCCCGTCCTTCGGCGGCTACGCCGCGGACAACGGGGGTACCGAGATCGCCGACTCGTGTACCAACGTCAGCTCCATCGCCGCGCAGTACGAGAAGCTGGCCACCACCTACAACATCACCCGGATCGACCTGGACACCGAGGACAACTCGCTGACCAACAGCGCCGGGATCGACCGGCGCAACAAGGCAATCAAGATGGCCGAGGACTGGGCCGCCGCCAACGGCCGGACCCTGCAGTTCAGCTACACGCTGCCGACCACGCGTACCGGCCTGGAGTCCAGCGGCCTCGCGGTACTGCAGAACGCGGTCAGCAACAGCGCCCGGATCGACGTCGTCAACATCATGACGTTCGACTACTACGACGGCGGCAGCCACGAGATGGCCAGCGATACCAAGACGGCCGCATCCGGGCTGCACAGCCAGCTCCAGACGCTGTACCCGTCGAAGTCCTCGACCGCGCTGTGGAACATGATCGGCGTGACCGAGATGATCGGCGTGGACGACTACGGCCCAGCCGAAACCTTCGTCACCTCCGACGCGCCCACCGTCGAGGCCTGGGCAGTCAGCCAGGGCCTCGCCGAGCTGTCCTTCTGGGCGCTGCAGCGGGACAACGGTGGCTGCCCGGGCGGCGCCGCCGCCGACAACTGCTCCGGCGTGAGCCAGTCGACCTGGCAGTTCAGCCACGTCTTCGAGCCCTTCACCAGCGGTACCAGCAGCAGCCCGTCGGCCACACCGTCGCGCACCGCGTCGGCGAGCGCCTCGCCCTCCCACTCGGCTTCGCCGTCGGCGTCCCCGTCGCGCTCGACGTCGCCGTCGCCCAGCGCCTCCTCGACCGGCTCCGGTTCGGTGGTCAACGGCGGCTTCGAGTCGGGCGCGCTCAGCCCGTGGACGTGCACCGGCGGCCTCGGCAGCGTGGTCGGTACGCCGGTCCACTCGGGTACGAAAGCGTTGAAGGCAGCCGCCTCCAACTCCGACACCGCGCAGTGCAGCCAGAACCTGACGCTCGCGGCGAACCACACCTACACCCTGTCGGCGTGGGTACAGGGCAACTACGCCTTCCTCGGTACCAGTAACGCGGCGACCAACAACAGCACCTGGACGTCGAGTTCGGCCTACACCAAGCTGTCCGTCACCTTCACCACCGGCTCGACCGGCGCGGTGCAGATCTGGACGCACGGCTGGTACGGGCAGGGCGCCATCTACGTCGACGACGTAGCGGTCGCCTGATCCTTCCGCTGTACCGCGCGGCCCATACCCATTGGTGTGGGCCGCGCGGCGTCGCTAGGGTTTTGCGGCATGACGGGGTTTGCGGCATGACGGGGTTTGCGGCATGACGGGCGGACGGGTACAGGGCAGGGTGTTCGGCGAGGTCGCCGGCGAGTACGAGCGGATCCGCCCCGGGTACCCACCGGCACTCGTCGAGGACGTCTTGGAGTACGCGGCACTCGACGGTCGGCCGGCGCTGGAGGCCGGCGCCGGTACCGGCAAAGCCACGCTCGCCTTCGCTGAGCGTGGGGCGCGAATCACCGCTGTGGAGCCGGATCCGGCGATGCTCGCAGTGCTCCGCGCCCGGCTCGCCGGCTCCCCCGCTGAGCACTCGGTGCGCCCGGTACTCGGCACCTTCGAGGAGTTCGCGGAGTCCTTTGACTGCACGGACGGGCCGGCAGCGGCCGAGAAATTCGGGCTGCTCTACTCGGCGCAAGCGTGGCACTGGGTGGATCCGGTGCGGCGCTGGGATCTGGCGGCACGGGTACTCGGCTCCGGTGGCGCGCTGGCGCTCTTCTGGAACGGCGACCAGTTGGCCGATCCGGGTGCGATGGAGACTCTCCTTGCCACGCAGCGGCGGTATGCGCCACAGCTCGTTGCACAGACCAGCCACGCGACGCCGGAGCCGCCCGGGCCACGCGAGCAGCTGGTGGCGCACCTGGCCTTCGGTGAGCTGGTGGATCGCGAATACGAATGGGAGCGGCAGCTGTCCACGCTGGACTTCGTCGGCCTGCTCTCCACCCTGTCGCCGTACCGGATCCTGGACGAGCCGGTACGCGCGCAGCTGTTCGGTGCGCTGCTGGCCGGCCTGCCCGACCCGGTCACGCTGTCCATGTCCACCGTTCTGCACCTGGCCCGGCGCGCCTGAACCGGCTACCGCTGCGGCTCGCCCCAGGGAGGGTGTAGCCGGCCCGGAATCGGGGTAAGGAGGGGGCGTACCGGCGGCCCGCTGGCGCCGGAGATGACCTGGACCCCCGGGGGTTGGCATGCTGGACGCAAGCGACCAGGAGCGGCTGCGCGAGATCGAGGCACAGCTATTGGTGGAGGATCCCCAGTTCGTGGCGCTGATGCGTGGCGACGAGGACGGCGCGAACCAGGGCAGTACCTTCGCGCTGGCCGGGCTCTGGCTGATCTGGCTGGTGACCCTGCTCGGCATCGCCCGGGTGGGCTGGCCGGTACTGGTGGCCAACACCCTCGCACTGCTGGTACTCGCCGGCTTCACCTGGCGGGTACTGCGCCGCCGGCGCAACCGGGCCTTCGTGGTCGGCTGAGCCCGGTTCCCTCCCTGCGGGCGCGGGCCGCCGGATCGCACCCTAGACTCGGTCGATGCGGGTGAAGATGTGCGGTGTCCATGTCACGGATCCGAAGACGGCGTACGCGTTCTACACGGATGTCCTCGGCTTCGAGGACCTGGTCGTCATCCCGGATGCCGGCCTCTACGTGCTGTGCTCGCCCGATGATCGGCACGGGGTCGGCCTGCTGCTGGAGCCCAGCGACAATCCGCTCGCGGCGACCTACAGCAAAGGGCTGTACGCGGCCGGCATCCCCGCCATCGTGCTGGGCGTGAGCGAGCTGCACGACGAGTACGACCGGCTGGTCGCGGCGGGCGTACGCTTCACCGGCGAGCCGGTCACCGACGACTCCGGGACGTACGCGACCTTCGACGACACCTGCGGCAACTACATCCGGCTGCACGAGGACTGAGTCGTCACTCAGCCTGCTCGACGCTCAGGTCGGTATGCGCGCCTCGATGAGGAAGCGGGTGGCGTACGCGGTGAACGGGCCGGTCGCCTCGATGCTCCGGTGCACGGCGAGCAGCTGCGGGCGGTAGTGCTCGACGGTGAAGCCGGGCACGATCCAGATCACCTTACGCAGGTACACCACCAGGGCAGCCACGTCGAAGAACTCGGTACGCAGCCGCGCCTCCCGCAGGTCCAGCACCTCCAGGCCGGCGGCGCGGGCGAGCGCGGCATGCCGCTGCGGGGAGCGGAAGTCGTTGACCGGCAACGGCCCCAGCATCGCCTCGGTCACCCCGTGCATCGAGCCGGCGCCGACCTGCTGCGACAGGTAGTGCCCGCCTGGGCGCAGTACCCGGGCAATTTCGGTCCAGTCGGTATCCACCGGGTGCCGGCTGGTGACCAGGTCAAAGCTGTTGTCCTGGAAGGGAAGCAGCGACCGCTCCGCGACCTGTACCAGCCGGCCACCGAGCGGGGCCAGCCGCCGCGCGGCGATGGCGAGGTTCGGCGGCCACGCCTCGGTGGCCCACAGCCCGGGCGGCGGCGCGGCGATACCGGCGAGTACCTCGCCACCGCCGGTGTCCAGGTCCAGCGCGGTGGACGCACCACCCATCCGCTCGCTCAGCAGCCGGGAGAAGCCCCACGGCGGCCGCTCCTCGGTGGCCCGGCCGGCGAACCAGGAGAAATCCCAGCCCTCCACCGGTACCGCGGCGCCCTCGGCGAGCAACTCCTCGAACCTGGCGTCCCTCTCCACCGGCCGACTGTAGGCCGCCTCCGGCACTCGGCCAACCGGTTTGCCGGTCACGGCGTGCGGGTGGCGAACCAGGCGGCTACCTCGGCACGGCGTACCGCGCCCAGCTTGGCCAGGATGTGCTCGACATGGGCGGCCACCGTCTTGGGCGCGATGTGCAGCGCGGTGGCGATCTGCGGGTTGGTGGCGCCGGCCGCGATCAGCCGGGCCACCTCCAACTCCCGGGTGGTCAACGGATGCCCGCCTGGTTCTCCCCGGGACGGGCCGAGCGCGTCGACCGCGGCGAGCAGGGTGGTCGAGCCGACCCGGCCGGCCCGCTCGCGGGCCTGTGCCGCAAGCGATGCGGCCTGCGCGTCCCGGTTCGACCGGGCAGCACAGCCGGCCAGGTCGATGAGTGCCTGGGTACCCTCCCAGAACCGGCGCCGCCCGTCCCACGCGGTGACCGCCTCGGTGAACGCGTCCCGTGCCTTGGCGGTGTGCCCCTCGGCCAGCTCCACCAGCCCCTCGGCGTGCCGGATCGCCGGCAGGGTACCGGGAATCCCGCGCAGCAGCAGCAGCCGCGACACCCGACCCGACCACTCCCGCGCCGCTCCCGGCTGGTCGAGTGCCAGATAGGCCCGGGTACCGGTGACCAGGTACGGGAACAGGTACGCGGCGTCGTCGACCGCGGCCGAAGCGGCGTACCCCTCCTCGCACCAGCGCACCGCGTCGGCGGCCCGGCCACTGTGCAGCGCGGTCTCGGCAAGTCCCCACAGCGCGGGCGAGAGGCGCTGCAGCTCCGCCATCGCGGTACCCAGTTCCCGCGCCTCGTCCAGGTATTCGATGGCCGTACCCCACTGTGCCCGGCCCATTGCCAGGTACCCCAACACGTGCAGCGCGGTGATCCGGGTGGTCACCCCGGAGCCGTCGACGAGTGCGTGCCGGGCGTCCCGCTCGGCGTCCGCCCATTCGCCTACCGCCCACAGCACATGCGCCTGGTGCGCCGCCAGGTAGTGCCGGTCGTTCCAGCGCTCCACCCGCTTGGTGTACGCGACGCCGGCGGCCAGCCACTCACCCGCCTGGTCGTACTCGACGAGTACCGAGGCGCTGCTGGCCAGCATCCGGTACGCCCGGGCGGTGTTGGCCTCCAACTGATCGCCGATCCCGCGCGCCACCGCAGCCCGCATCAGTTGCCAGCCCTCCGCCATCCGGCCGGCGAACACGCACACCGCGCCGAGGGTGGCGTCGATGTCCAGCAGGGTCGCCCCGTCGTCCTGCTCGGAGGCGAGTGCCCGCGCCTGGTCGCCGTACCCGGCCGCCTCGGTCAGCCGGCGGTCGAGCATGTACGCGGCGGCGAGTGCCGCGAGCAGCCGTACCCGGGTCGGCCGGTCGGTACTGTTGCCGGAGTCGAGTAGCGCCAACGCATCCGTGAGCAGTCGGGTGCGCTCGGCGAGGTCGGCGCCGAGCAGGTGCCGGGTGGCCACCAGCGGGGGTACCAGCTCGGCGGCGGCACGCAGCTCACCCAGTTGGTGGCGGAGTTGGTACGCACCGGCGTACGCGTCGGCCGCCGCGGCGTTGTCGTCACTGGCGGCCAGCTCGCCGGCGAGTGCGGTGAGCAGGTCGGCGCGCTCGCTCACCGGTACGTCGCCGGGCGTGGTGCGCTGGGCGCGGCGGTAGAGCTGGACGGCTTCCCGGTGCGCGGAGACCGCGCTGGCCGCGACGGCGGCGGTACGGGCGTGCCGGTACGCGGCGGCCGGCTGGTGCGCGCGCTCGTACTGGTCGGAGACGAAGGCCTCACCGAAGCCGGCCGCGTACGCCGCCCCGGCCACCTGTTCGTGCAGTTCGCGGCGCCGGTAGGGCGGCAGGTCGGCGTAGAGCGCGTCGCGGATCAGCGCGTGCCGGAAGTCATATGCCACACCATCTTCGCGCGGTACGACGAAGTAGCGCTCGGTCAGCTCACGCAGGCTGCCGTCCACAGTGGAGGGTGGCTGGCCGGTGACCGCGCTGAGCAGGTCGAGATCGAAGGAGCGGCCGATCGCGCTGGCGGCCGCGGCCAACTCCCGGGCCGGGCCGGACAATGCGGCGGCCCGGCCGAGTACCGCCTCCGCCAGGCTCTCCGGTACCGCCAGGTCGGCGCTGTCCGGCGAGGTACCGGCGAGCAGCTCCTCGATGTGCAGCGGGATCCCGTCGCTGCGCTCGAAGACGGCGTTGGTGAGCGCTGAAGGTGGCGTGCCGCCGGTGATCGCGGCGACCATCGCGGCGCTGTCCCCACTACTGAAGCGGGGCAGCCGCGCCTCCTCGGCGAGCCGCTGGGTGAGCAGCCGGGTACGCCACTGGCGCATGGGTACCCGGGGGTACAGCTCGTCGCTGCGGTAGGTACCGATCACCAGCAGCCGCAGCCGGTCCAGCTTCCCGGCCAGCCGGTCGAGTACCTCCAGGGTCAGCTCGTCGGCCCAGTGCAGGTCCTCCAGCGCCAGCAGCAGTCCGTCCTGCCCCGCGCCGGCCGCCGCCACGCACTCGGTCAGCTCGGCGGCCAGGATGCGCCGGCCCCGGTGGGCATCTCCGTCGGTACCGGCCGGCTCGCGTAGTCGCTGTGCCAGGCGCGCTCCGGCCGCCGCGACGTCGGGTACCGGGCTGCGGGACAGCTCGCTGGCCAGGTCCACGAGTACCCCACCGGCCACCTCGACATCGCGCGGGAAGGTGGCGGCGCGTACCACCGGTACCCCCTGATCTGTGGCCCCCGCCGCGACCTCGGCGAGCAGCCGGGTCTTGCCGATCCCCGCCTCCCCGGCCAGCAGCAGCAGGTGCCCGGTGCCGGCGCGCATCGCGGCCAGCCGACGCTGCGCCAACGCGACCAGATCGGCGCGGCCGACCAGCACCGGGCACAGCCGGGCCGGGCCGGTGCCACGGGTCTCGGAGTCGGTGTCCGGCCGCATGCCGTGACATTAGGTCACCGGATCACGCCTTGATAGGTGGATTGACCGATGACCGACCCGCGCCGGCGGGACAGGCTGGTGGTCGAGGGGCGCTGAACAAGCGCGGAGCAACGCGAGGGAGCCGAAAATGGCAACATTCATGGATGTACACAGCGGATTCGTCGGCGTGAGCGCCGAGCAGCTGAAGGAGGCGCACGACGCCGACCTGGCGCTGGAGGGCGCCGAGGGCGTGCACTTCGAGCGCGCCTGGCTGGACCCGGAGGCCGGGAAGGTGTTCTGCCTGGCGACCGGGCCGTCCAAGGAGGCCGTGATGCGGGTACACGAGCAGGCCGGGCACCCCACGACCGAGGTCTACGAGGTCACCGTCGAGGTGTGAGGTCCCGCCGGTGCGCCGCCAGCCGCTCTTCACCGGCCGGCGGCGTACCGGCCCGGCGGGAGCCCGAGGTAGCGGCGGAAGTGCCGGGTGAAGTGCGCCTGGTCGTAGAAGCCGGCACGGGTGGCGACCTCGGCGGCGGGTACCCCGGCCAGCAACAGCCGGCGGGACAGGTCGACCCGCCGGCCGGTCAGGTAGGCGTGCGGGGAAATGCCGTAGCTGGCGGTGAACGAGCGCACCAGGTGTCCGGGGTGGGCCTGGAGTGCCTGCGCCGCCTCGGAAAGCGAGATGCCCTGCGGCATCCGCTCGTCCAGCAGCTCGCGCAGCCGGCGGGCCAGTACCGGCGCCGGCGGCGGGCTCACCTCGGCAGAGCCCGGTGAACCTCTGAAACTCAGGTGTGTCAGCAACTCCTGGCAGATCAGCGCGAACCGGCTCTGCGCGGCGAACGCGTCGCCGGGCGAGCCGAGCGCCTGGTGCAGCCGGTGGATCCATTGGCGCAGCTGGGGATCGGGCAGGCTCGGCGCATCCACAGCCGCGCCGACGAACTGCTCGCCGAGGGTACCCGGGTCGAGGTAGAGCACCCGCTTGCGGAACCCGGCAAGGGTGGCGGCCCGACCGTCGTGCGGCACATGCGGCGGCAGCAGGGTCGCCTGCGGCTGCTGCGCGCCGTGGTGCGCCCGCTCCAGGTCGTACTCGATCGCCCCGTCGTCCACGATCAGCAGCGTCCAGGTGTCGTGCGTGTGCATCGGGTAGGCGTGGTCGGTGAACCGGGCGTGCAGCACCTCGGCGATGCCGGGTACCCCCGGTCGCCACGCGTTGACCCGCTGCGCGGACGGTACGGCCACGCTCCGACGGTACGCCGCCGTGGCGCCTGTGCCGGGTGAGGAACGTACAAGACGGGCGGCCCGGCGGGCGCCAGGCTGGGCGGGTGAGCGAGCCGATGCACTTCGACACCAAGATCGCCGTACTGCTCAGCGAGGAGCTGCCCACCTGGCAGGCGTTGAACGCCACCGCGTTCCTCACCAGCGCGCTGGCCGCCGCCCGACCGGAGCTGATCGGCGACGTCTACCGGGACGCCGACGACAACGAGTACCTGCCGATGTTCGGCCAACCCGTGATGATCTTCGAGGGTACCGGCGCCGTGCTGCGCTCCGCCCACGCGCGGGCACTGCTGCGTGGCGTGCGGGTGGCTGTCTTCACCCGGGAACTCTTCGGTACCGGCAACGACCGGGACAACCGGGCAGCGGTGCGGGGCGTACCCGGGGAGAAGCTGGACCTGGTCGGCCTGGCGGTACACGCCCCGAAGAACGCGGTCGACCGGATCGTCAAGGGTGCCCGGCTGCATCCGTGAGCGGTCCGGCCCGGCGGCTTCGCGGACTCCGCCGAGCCGGGCCACGCCCCGGGACTACTCGGCGCCATCCAGCGTCGCGGTGAACTCGCCGCCGGTCATCGGCTTGGAGAACATCGGGTAGTCGTACTTGATGGCGTTGTCGTGCTCCTCCTGGCTGGTGGCCGCGACACAGTCGGTCAGCGTGATCACCTCGAAGCCCTTCTCGTAGGCCGAGCGCATCGTCGACTCCACGCAGCAGTTGGTCAGGAAGCCGCTCAGTACAACGGTTTCGATGCCCTTGCTCCGCAGGATGAAGTCGAGATTGGTGCTGGCGAAGGCGTCCAGCCCGCGCTTGCCCTCCAGCACGATGTCGTCCGCGGCCGGGGTCAGGTCGTCGACGATCGCCGCTCCCCAACTGCCCTTCACGAAGGCGTTGGTGTCCACCACTCCCTTGAGGATGCCGTAGGGGTGGCTGGTGATCTCGTTGTAGCCGGCGACGAACTGGATCGGCGAGTGCACGATGGTGGCGCCCGCTGCCCGCGCCGCGTCGACCACGGCACAGGTGTTCTTGATCATGTCGGTACTGCTCATGGTGCCCTCGACGGCTCCGTGCAGTACCCCGTTCTCGGTGGTGAAGTCGTTCTGGTACTCGATCAGGACGACAGCGGTCTTGGCCGGATCCATGGGTTTCTCCTACGGTCGGGGCGTGGTTGCTGTTTCCGAAGGTGCGGTTGGTGCGGTTGGTGCTGGTGTGGTTGGTGCTGGTGCGGTGGGTGCCGGTGCGGGTGGTGCGGTGGCTGCCAGGGCCAGGAGTTGGGCCAGGTGCAGCACCCGGACGCCGCTGCGGCGCCGGCGTAGGCCGCCGATCAGCTGTCGCTGGCAGCCCGGGTTGACCACGACGAGGTAGTCGATGCCGGCGGCCTCGACCTCGTCGAGTTTGGGATCGAGTACCGCCTGCGAGTCGCGCGGTCGCAGCAGCGCGTACGTTCCGGCGGCGCCACAGCAGGTCGCCGCGGACGGCAGCTCCACGACGTCGGCCACGGTGGCCGCGAGCGCGCGCGGTTCCCGCCAGGTACCCAGCCCGTTGCGCAGGTGGCAGGAGTCCTGGATCGCCACCCTTGCCCGCCTTCCGGCGACGGTGACTTGCTGTCCTGGCTGCGCTCTCGCCAGCGGCGACGCCACGGCCGTTGCGGTGGCGGTCGCTGCGGTCGCGGCCGTTGCTGTGACAGTGGTCGCTGTGACAGTGGTCGCTGCGGCGGCAGCCGTCGCGGTGGCAGCCGTCGCGGTGGCGGCGGCTGTTGCGGTGGCGGCGGCGTGCAGGTGTTCGGAGAGTTCGGTGACCCGGTCGCGGCCGAGCACGTGGACAAGGTGTGCGGCGCAGCCACCGGAGGTGGTGAGGATCTGCCCGGGTAGCGCCTCGCCCAACGCCCGGGCCATCCGCTCGCCCTCGGCACTCGCCCCGTTGTGCGCGTGCAGGGCGCCGCAGCAGCCCTGCTTCGCGGGGACCCGCAGTCCGGGTACCAGTCGCTGGGCGGCCCGGGAGACGCCGGGGAACAGCACCCGCTCGGCGCAGCCCAGCATGAGCTGCGGCCCTTCGGTGTCCTGTGGCCCGCTGAGCTTTGGTCCTTCGGCGCCCGGCGATCTGGTGGCGGCGGCCCGCCGCAGCCGGCCGGCGAGCCCGAGCAGTGGCCGCAGCCGTACCCCGACCCGCAGTACCAACGCTTTCAGCGGTACCCGCCGGCCCCGCCACTGGTGATCGCGCCACTGCTCGAGCAGCTGCCCGTACTGCACGCCGGCCGGGCAGACCGGCTCGCAGGCCCGGCAGCCCAGGCAGAACGAGGACTGCTCGCGCAGCGTCGGGTCGTCGTCGGCCAGCCGCCCCTCCTGCAGCGCCCGCATCAGTGTGATCCGGCCGCGCGGGCTGGACCGCTCGTCCTTGGTGAGCGCGTACGTCGGGCAGGCCGGCAGGCAGAAGCCACACGAGATGCAGGCGGAAAGCGTTGCGGCGTCGAAGATCCCGGGTTGGGCGGCGAGCGTCCCCAACACTCCGCCGGGGCCGGTCGGCGCGCTCATGAGCCGAGCTTTCCCGGGTTGAGGATGCCGGCCGGGTCGAAGGCGGCCTTGATCCGGCGCAGCAGAGCCAGCTGATCCTCACCCAGCCGGGCCGCAAGCCACGGGCGCTTGGCCGCGCCGACCCCGTGCTCGCCGGTGATCGTGCCGCGCATCCGCAGCGCGGTACGGAAAATCTCGTCGAACGCCGACTCCGCGCGGCCCCGGGCGCCGGCGTCGGCCGGGTCGAAGACGATCGTCGGGTGCAGGTTGCCGTCGCCGGCGTGGCCGAAGGTGGCGCAGACGACGCCGTTGCGCTCGGCGATCTCCTCGATCGCGGCCACCATCGCTGGCAGTTGCGGACGGGGTACCGTGACGTCCTCCAGCATGCTGACCGGGGCGAGCCGGGACAGCGCGGGAAGGCAGCAGCGCCGGGCGGCGAGCAGCTCCTCCGACTGCGCCACGTCACTGGCGAGGTCGACCGCGCGAGCGCCGGATGCGTTGCACGCCACGCTCATCCGCTCCAGGTTGGTGGCGACTGTGCCGGCATCCCCGTCGTCGCCGAAGAGCAGCAGTGCGCCCGCCTCGCGGTCCAGTCCGAGGTGCGCGAAGTCCTCCACGGCGTTGACACAGCGCCGGTCCAGGAACTCCAGGGTGGCCGGGAGTACCCCGCTCTCCAGGATCCGGGAGACCGCGCTGCCGGCGTCGGCGAGCGAGTCGAAGTAGGCGACGCCGGTACGCGAGGTGGCGGGTGCGGGCAGCAGGCCGACAGTTATCTCGGTGAGTACCGCGAGGGTACCTTCGGAGCCGGTCAACAGTCGCGTGATGTCGTACCCGGCAACGTCCTTCCACAGCCGGCCGCCGGTACGGATCACCTCGCCGGTCGGGAGTACCGCCTGCACGCCCAGTACGTAGTTGCGGGTGACGCCGTACTTCAGACCACGCAGGCCACCGGCGCAGGTGGCCACATTCCCACCGACCGTGGAGACGGTGCGGCTACCCGGATCCGGCGGGTAGAGCAGGCCGGCAGCCGCCGCCGCGTTGGCGAGGGTGGCGGTGGTGACGCCGGGCTCCACCACGGCGAGCAGCTCGGCCGGGCTCACCTCGATCAGCCGGTCCATCCGGGTCAGCGCCAGCACGATGCCGCCGTGCTCGGGTACCGTCGCCGCCGCCAGGTTCGAGCCGGCGCCCCGGGGAGTCACCGGGATCGCCTTGGCGGTGGCCAGTTTCAGCACCGCGGCCACCTCGTCCACGGTGGCCGGCAGCACAACGGCGTCCGGCCGGGCGTGGAACAGCGCGGTGGCGTCCCGGGCGTACGGCTCCACCGCACCGGGCTCGTCGAGTACCCACTTCGCCCCGACGATCGCGCGCAGCTGGCGGAGTACCCCCGCGTCGACCGCGCCGAACCGGCTGGCGGGCGGCGCGGACGGGACCGCCGTCCGGTCGGACCCGGCCGCGATCTTCTGTCCCAGCGGCACCGCGCAACCCCGTTCGTATGGTCGGACCACATGTGGTCGGACCATACGATAGGCTGCCCGAAACGCGTTGGCAATCCCCCGCTAACCGGCGCCGGCCACCCGAAAACCAGTCGGCGAGCCGGCATTTGCGCAGGTCACAACCCCTGAGGAGCGGCGCCCGTGAGCCAGCCAGTACCCGCGCCGCCCGGCGACCCCCGGGCCGCACGGCGCCGCATCCACGAGGTGGTACTGGAGCGGATCGAGGAGCAGATCGCCACCGGAGCACTGAAGGTGGGCGACCGGCTGCCGGCCGAGCGCGACCTGGCGGCCAGCCTCGGGGTGAGCCGGCCGGCGGTGCGCGAGGCGATCCGGGTGCTGGAGGCGATGGGTACCGTCGTGCAGGCCACCGGCTCCGGCCCGGACGCGGGTACCGTCCTGTCCGCTGTCCCCGGCGACGCGCTCACCCACCTGATCTCGCTGCACGTCATGCTCGCCAGCATCGACACCGCCGACGTGGTACGCGCCCGGGTCGCCCTGGAACGGGAATCGACCCGGCTGGCGGCCAGTCACGCCGGCCCGGCCGACCACACGGCGATGGCGCAGCACCTCGCGGCGATGGATGATCCGGCCATCACGGTGGCCGAGTTCAACGACCGGGACACCGCGTTCCACCTGACCATCGCGCAGGCCAGCGGCAACGTACTGGTGGCCGAGTTGACCACCGCGCTGCGGGTGGCGATGCGCCCGACCCTGCTGCACGCTCTCCAGTCACTGCAGGACTTTCCAGCCACCGCTACCCGGCTCGCGGTGGAGCACCACGGCATCCACGACGCCATCGTGTCCGGCGACGGGGAGCTTGCCGCGCAACGGGTCGAGGCACACATCGACGGCTTCTACAGCGGCCTGCGCCCGCCGCTTCGTTGACCCCCGGCGCTCAGTCGCTCGGTGCCGGGCGGCGGCCGGCAAACCCACAATCCAGGCGGTGGTACCAGCCGATGTCGTCATCCCCTTCCAGCCAGCACCAGAGCACCGGCTCGCCGGCCAGCTCGCCCGGGTAGTCCAGGAGGAGCGGCGCCCAGCCCTTGACTTGAACTCCGGTCTCGGTGATGTGCTCCAGCTCGGCGTGCAGCCGGGCCTCCATACCTTTGAGCTCCGCCAGCCCGCCCAGCGGACTCGGACCGCCGCGGGCCAGATCGGCGCGTAGCTCGGCGAGGTCGGCCCGCAGCGCCACAAAGTCGCCCAGCCGCGGCAGTAGCTCGGCCAATTGCCGGCGGGCCGAAACAAGAGTGGTCACCAGGCCAGTATGCCGACCCGGGCGCATCTTGGCTGGCGGCCGCCCGGAGTATCGCTGGTCATGCCCGTGGCGCACGGCTCACCGGGCGCCAAATGCGGATATCCGCGGGCAGGTCGGGGCATTGACAGCCATGGCATTGCCGGTAGTCTATCGCCGCCGACTCTCTTCGATCGTCGTGTCATGCGCGAACGGTCTGTCCGGGAGAGTCGAGACGGTCGCGGGATTTCGGGTAGCTCCGGTCGATCCCGCCGGGGAGACCGGGACGCGACAGGAGTCCCGTACGCCGGGTACGGGTAGACGGCGGGTCCATGAGCCGGGAAACTATGCAGCGATCTAGGTCGCGAGCGCGCGGTACCCCCAAGTACCTTCAGTTTCGACCCGGCGCCGACCCGACTGCCCAGACCGCACCGCCGCCCACCGCTTCGCGCAGCCCTGCCCCGCTGGTCCGGGCGCGACGTAGCAGATGACGACGCAACAGCTGACAGAGGAGATGCCATGACGGATACCGAGACGATCGAGGAAGCCAAGCCGTCGCACTTCGACCGGATCGGCGGCGGGCCGGCTGTCCGCGCCGCCGTCGAGCGGCTCTACGAGCTGATCCTGGCCGACCCGACGCTGACCCACTTCTTCGACTCGACCGACATCGACAAGCAGAAGGGCCACATGGCCGCGCTGCTGACCACGGTGCTCGGCGGGCCCGACAAGTACGTCGGCCGGGATCTCGGCGCCGCCCACCAGGGACTGGGCATCACCACCGGCGACTACCAGAAGGTCGCCGGCTACCTGGTACAGACCCTGCGGGAACTCAACGTTCCGGAGGACATCATCGCCGACGCCGGTGCCGTGGTGACCCAGGTGGCCCCGACCATCATCGAGGTACCCGAGACCGGGCAGGACGGCTAGTCCAGTGCTGGAAGTGGCGCGGCTGAAGTCCAGCTGGGGTACGGTCGCCGAGCACGGCGACGAGGTACCCCAGCACTTCTACTCCACCCTTTTCGTGGCCCACCCCGAGACCCGAGCGATGTTCCCGCCGAGTATGGCCGCGCAGCGGGACAAGCTGGTGGGCGCACTCGGGTACACCGTGGCGAACGTCGACGACCTGGACCGGCTGGTACCCGTGCTGCAGCAGCTCGGCCGCGACCACCGCAAGTTCGGCGTCGAGGCCGACCACTACCCGCTTGTCGGTGCGGCACTGCTGTCCACCCTGGAGTACTTCCTCGGCGACGGTTGGGACACCGAGCTGGCCCAGGCGTGGACCCAGGCCTACGGCGTGGTGGCCAAGGTGATGAGCGACGCGGCCGAAGAGTCCGCACAGCTCACACCGCCGTGGTGGAACGCCGAGGTGATCGCCCGGGAACAGCGCACCTTCGACATCACGGTACTGACCCTGCGTACCGACTACCGCTACCCCTTCGCCCCCGGCCAGTCGGTCACCGTGGAGACGTCGCTGCGCCCGACGCTGTGGCGGCACTACTCGCCGGCCAACGCGCCGCGCCCCGACGGCACCATCGAACTGCACGTGCGGGCCGTCCCCGGTGGCTCGGTCTCGGCCGCGCTGGCGCACCTGATCCAGGTCGGTGACGTGCTCCGGCTGGGATCGCCGGTCGGCGTCGAGCTGACCCTGGACGAGCGCGGCGACGACCTGCTGCTGCTGGCCGGCGGGACCGGCGCCGCACCGATGCGGGCGCTGGCCGAACAGGTCATCGCGCAGAGCGGCGCCCGCCGCATTCACCTTTACGTCGGCGCCCGCAGCAGCCGCGAACTCTACGACCTGAAAGCGCTGCGGGAGCTGGAACAGAGCTACCCCGGACTGGTCGTGACGCCGGTACTCTCCGACGATCCGGCCCGCCCCGCCGGGCAGAGCACCGTGGTCGACGCGGCGCTCGCGGCCCAGCGCTGGGATGCGCACGAGATCTACGTGTGCGGTTCGGCGGAGATGGTACGCGGCACGCTGCGCCAGTTGGAGCGTGCCGGAATCGACCGGCACCGGGTACACGTCGACGAACTGCACACCGCCCTGTACCCGCCGGCCACCACTGGATCCGAGTCCCCATCCGAGTTCCGGGAGCAGGAATGACGACGTACGCCAACTCCGAGACCGGCTGGTCGACCCGCACTCCCCGCGCCCGGCCGCTGAGCCCCGACCAGGTACGCCGGCCGACGTTGACGCGTACCTCGCTGGGCCGGCGCGGGTACGACGAGAACGACGTACACGCGCTGCTCAACCGGATCGCCAGCGACCTGGAGGGTTCGCTGGGCGAGCAGGCCTCGCTGCGCGACGAGAACGCGCGCCTGAAAGAGGCCATGCGGCAGTGGCACGCCCGACAGACGCAGAGTCCGGGCGCCCAGGCGGAGGTCGAGGTACGCCAATCCGCCGTGCAGGTGATGAGCCGGGCACAGCGGGAGGCCGACAAGGTGGTGGCCGACGCGCAGAACTACGCGCGCGCGATGGTGGAGCACGCCCGGGGCCAGCACGACGAGATCCTCCGCGAGGGGTACGAGCAGGCCCAGCTGGCGGCCGAGTTGGCGGCCCGGCAGTACCGCACCGAGGCGGGTACCAACTACCGGGCCGACCTGGAGGAGCTGCAGCGCCACCTGGCCTGGGCGCAGACCTTCCTGGCCGCCATCGACAGCGCGGAGAACATGATCCGGGCCGCCCGGATGGGCCTCACCCACGAGCTGCACCGCATCCGCCAGGCCCAGGAGGAGTAGCCCGCCGGGCCTCCTTGCCGGCACTTTGCCGGTCCGCACCGGCATTGTTTGTCTGGTGCGGCTTGGTCGTCGAACGCGGCTGGCCGTGAGACGCAGGTTGCCACGGACGGGCGCGGCTTGCCGTCGAACGCGGCTTGCCGTCGAACGCGGCTTGCCGTCGAACGCGGCCGGCCGTCGAACGCGGCCGGCCGTCGGACTCGGCTGGCCGTGAGACGCGGGCTGGCCGTCAGGCGCGGCCGGGCGTCAGGCGCGGGGCAGCCGCAGGCCGGACATGCCGCCGTCGACGGCGAGCGACGCGCCGGTGGTCGCGCCGGCTGCGGGGCTTGCCAGGTAAGCGATCGCGGCGGCCACCTCCTCGGCGCGGACCAGCCGGCCGGTGGGCTGGCGGGCGGCCAGCTGCGCCTTCTCGCCCGCCGGGTCGACGGCCTGGGCCAGCAGGCGGGTGACCCACGGGGTGTCGACGGTGCCCGGCGCGACACAGTTCACCCGGATCCCCTCCTTCACCAGATCCGCTGCCATCGCCAGGGTGAGCGCGTGGATGGCGCCCTTGGAGGCCGAGTAGAGCGCCCGCTGTACCAGCCCGGCGGTGGCCGCGATCGAGGAGAGGTTGACGATCGCGGCGTGCTGACTGCGCCGCAGGTACGGCAGCGCCGCCCGGCACGCCCGGGCCACGCCCACCACGTTCACGTCCAGTACCCGCGCCCACTGCTCGTCGGAGTTGGCCGAGACGTCGCCGACCGCGCTGATTCCCGCGCTGTTGACGAGAATGTCGATCCCACCGAACTGCGCGGCCACCTGTGCCATCGCCGCCTCGAGCGACGCCGGATCGGCCACATCCGCTGCCACCGACAGAACTGACCCGCCCGCCGCGTCCGCCGTGCCCGGGTTGAGGTCGAGTATCCCCACCTTCGCGCCGCCGCCGGTGAACTGGGCAACGCAGGCCGCCCCGATACCGGAAGCCCCACCGGTCACTACCGCAACCAGCCCGTCAAATCCCGCCATGCCGCTCCTCCGTAAATTGTTCGCCGGTTGGTAGGTCACTCGAGGAAACCCAGATCGCGGTGCAGCGCGGTCACCGCGGCGCCGAAGGCTTCGCGGTCCAGGATCGCACCGGCGTACCGGCCGGTACGCACCGGCTCGTCGAAGAACCGGTCCGGCAGCCGGTCGTGCTCCAGCCCGATGCCCAGGCGCCGGTTCACTTCGCGCTGTCCGGCCAGCCGGGCGGCGCCGAGCGCGAGGACGTCCGGACGCTCGCCGGTCACCGCCGCCACCAGATCCTCCACTGTGGACAGTGTGAGTGGTCGGGTCGGTGTGGCCGCGTACAGGCAGACGCCCAGCGCGTCCAGGCCACTCCACAACCGCATCAATACGGCGGTACCGGCCGGGTCGAGTTGGCCGCGCGGCCGTGGTACCGGCACGCCCAGGGCGCGTACCTCCGGGAAGCACTCGGGCATCCCCTCATCCGGGTCGAAGTCCAGATCGTGCTCGACGATGTCGTAGCGCGGTCCGATCGGGGCCACCGCGTAGCCAAGTCCGAGGTTCGGCTGCACCCGCGGGTCGAAGGGCGGCAACTCCACGCCCTTGCTCGTCATCACCGGCTGGCGGGCGCGCCCGGCCGCGGCCAGTGCGGCGGCCCCCAGTGCCAGGCCGGCACGGTCGGCGCCGACCAGATCCTCCAGCGCGGCCGGGATATCCGCCGGCTGGAGTCCGGCCGTCGCAACGGTTCCGGCGAAGGAGACCGGATCCACCCCCAATTGCAGGCAGCGCGCGTTCAGCGACCACGGATCACCGGCTCCTGGGCGGCCAGCCTCGGGTCGGCCACCAGTGGGTAGGCCGAGGTTGGCGCCGAGCATGGCGAGCGCCTCCTGGTGTACCGGAGCGCCCGCGTACACCTTGATGCAGTCGGTCGGGCAGCCCGGACACGCGGCCACCCGATCAGGTCGGGGAGCCCGGTCCGGGTCCACGCCGCCAGGCAGCGCTGTGTCGGCGAAGTTGGCCACCGCGGCGTACCCGGGCGGCCCGGTCCACACGCCGAAGCCCGGTTCGCCGTGCTGCCAACGGGTCAGCCCGTTCTCGGGGACCGCAGCCGCGTACCCGGACGAGATCCGGGCCAGCGCAGCCGGATCGGCTACCGGTGGTACGTCATTGCCCAGGCACACGATCGCCTTGACCCGCTTGGCGCCGAGCACAGCACCGAAGCCCAGGCGCGGCAGCGGGTGGTCGCGGCAGGTGACCACGCTGGCGTACCGGACGCCCCGCTCGCCGGCCGGCCCGATCACCGCGACCGCGGCGGCCGACCCGTAGCGGGTGAGCAGCGCGTCCGTGGCCGGGCCGGTTTCCAGGCCCCACAACGCCTCTGCCGGCTCCAGCCGCGCCTGGCCCGCCTCGACCACCACACAGACCGGCGCGCTGGCCCGCCCGTGGAGTACCACCCCGGTCACCCCGGCGCGGCGCATCCCGGCCGCGAACGGCCCCTCGGCCCGGGTCTCGGCCACCGCGCCGGACAGCGGCGAGAGCCCGATGGCCGTGGTGCGGGCCAGTCCCGGCCCGGCCACCCCGGCCACCGGCCCGGTCACGAACGCCACCGGCGCGCCGGCCGGATCCGTCGGGATCGCGTCGAGCAGGATTCCCAACGCTTCCAACGGACCGCCGTCCGCCCACCGTGGCGAACCGCTTGACGTAGGAGCAACAGCCCCGTCCAGCCAGGCGTGGATCAGCGCCATGCTTCCCCGTCGGGGTACGCGTAGCGCACCAACGATTCGGGATGCATCTGCGCCGAGAAGCCCGGTACCCGTGGCACCCGGTACGCCCCGCGCTCGATCACCACCGGGTCGACGAAGTGCTCGTGCAGGTGGTCGACGTACTCGATGACCCGGTCGGTCAGCTCGCCGGAGACCGCAACGTAGTCGAAGATGGACAGGTGCTGTACCAGCTCGCACAGACCGACACCACCGGCGTGCGGGCAGACCGGCCGGCCGAACTTGGCTGCCAGCAACAGGATCGCCACGTTCTCGTTGACCCCGGCGACCCGGCAGGCGTCCAACTGCACGATGTCCACCGCGTTCGCCTGCAGCAGCTGCTTGAAGACCACCCGGTTGGCCACGTGCTCGCCGGTGGCCACCCGGATCGGTCCACCGCCGGGGCCAGCGTTGGCAAGCGCCAGGCGGATCGCGGCGTGCCCGAGTACGTCGTCCGGGCTGGTCGGCTCCTCGATCCACCACGGCTGGTACGGGGCGAGCGCGGTCATCCAGGCGATCGCGTCCGGTACGTCCCAGCGCTGGTTGGCGTCCACCGCGATCCGGATGTCCGGCCCCACAACGGATCTGGCCAGCGCGAAGCGGCGCACGTCGTCCGCCAGGTCGGCACCGACCTTGAGCTTGATCTGGGTGTACCCGCTCGCCACCGCCTGCCGCGCCAGCCGGGCCAGCTTCGCGTCGTCGTACCCGAGCCACCCCGGTGACGTGGTGTATGCCGGGTATCCCACCCGTTCCAGGTGTGCCGCGCGCTCGGCCCGGCCGGGCTCGGCCGTCTTCAGGATGTCGAAGGCCTCGTCGGGGGTGAGTGCATCGCTGAGGTAGCGCCAATCCACCAACTCGACGATCTGCTGCGGGCTCATCTCGGAGAGCAGCCGCCACACCGGCTTGCCGGCCGCCTTCGCGGCCAGGTCCCAGGCGGCGTTGACGAGTGCCGCCGCGGCGAGCTGCACGACACCCTTCTCCGGTCCCAGCCAACGGATCTGCGAGTCGTGGGTCAGCCGCCGGCCGAACTCACCGAGATCGTCCAGGTCGTACCCGACGACGAGCGGGGCGAGCGCCTCGATCGCCGCCCGGCACACCTCGTTGCCACGCCCGATGGTGAAGGTGAAACCGTGTCCCGCCAACGGTTCCCCGGCCGGGTCCAGCTCGTCGGTACGCAGGATCACGTAGGCGGCCGAGTAGTCCGGGTCGGGGTTCATCGCATCCGAGCCGTCCAGCTCGCGCGAGGTGGGGAAGCGGATGTCGAACGAGTCGACCGCGGTGATTCTCATGCGGCGCCCCGAACTGTGCTGCGCTGCCGGCCCAGGCCGTCGATCTCCAGCTCGACCACGTCACCGGCGCGCAGGTACGGGAAGCGGCCGGAGAGCGCGACGCCCTCGGGGGTACCGGTGTTGATGAGGTCACCGGGCTCCAGCACCGTGTACTGGGACAGGTGCCAGATCAGGTAGGCCACGTCGAAGACCATGTCGGCGGTGCTGGAGTCCTGGCGTGGCTCGCCGTTGACGAAGGAGCGCAGCCGCAGCTTGCCGGGGTCGCTGATCTCGTCGGGGGTGACCAGCCACGGGCCGAGCGGGTTGAAGCTCTCACAGGACTTGCCCTTGGACCACTGGCCGCCGGACTCGTCGAACTGGTACGCCCGCTCGGTGACATCGTTGGAGAGCAGGTAGCCGGCGACGAAATCCAGTGCCTGCGCGGGCGAGTCGAGGTAGCGCGCGGTCCGGCCGATCACCACGCCCAGCTCGACTTCCCAGTCCGTCTTGACCGAGCCGCGCGGGACAACGATGTCATCGTCCGGACCGATCACCGTGTTCGGGGCTTTGTAGAACATGATGGGTACCGTCGGCGGCTGCGCTCCGGACTCGGCGGCGTGTGCCGCGTAGTTCTGCCCGATGCACAGCACCACGCCGGGCCGGGCGATCGGCGCACCGATGCGCTGCCCGGTCACCTCGATCTCGGGCAGCGTTGCCAGCTCGGTCCGCTCGACGCTGAGCCCGCCACTGGCGAGGAAGGCACCGTCGATGTCGCCGGTGATGGACGACAGGTCGCGATATACCCCGTCGACGTGGGCAACCGGCCGCTCCTGGCCCGGCGGTCCCACCCGCATGTACCTCATCGGATCTCCAAGTCGTAGATGCGTTGCGCGGTACCGCCGAAGATGTCCGCCGGGGTACCGCCGAGCATCTCCACCAGTGCCTGTTTGACGTCTTCGTACGCGGCGGCCACTTCACACACCGGCCAGTCCGAGCCGAACATCAGCCGTCGCGGGCCGAACAGTTCGAGCGCGGTGTCCACGAAGGGTTGCAGATCGGCGACTGTCCACTGTGTCCAGTCGGCCTCGGCCACCAGCCCGGAGAGCTTCGCCACCACGTTGGGGCACTGGGCAACCGGCCCGATCGCTGCTCGCCACTGGGCCAGTCCTCGTGCCCCGTCCCGGATCCGCGGCTTGCCGAGGTGGTCGAGTACGAATCGGCTGGCGGGCATCGCCCGCGCCGCTCGGCCCACCGACGGCAGCTGCTCCACCCGGACGACGAGCTCGTTGACCAGCCCGGCGGCCGCGACGGTTCGCAGTCCAGCCAATACTTCCGGCCGATCCAGCCAGCCGTCGGGCTGCGCCTGGGCCTGGTCCCGGATGCCGACCAGCAGCGCGCCGCCAGGCCCCGCCCGGAAGCGCGCCAGCAGCGCCGGCAACTCGGGGTCGGTCAGCGATGCCCAGCCCACCACGCCGGCGATCTCCACCGCTCCGTCGGCCAGGGCCAGGAACTCGGTCGTCTCGCCGGCTTCGCAGCGACCGCCCTCGACCAGGACGGTACGGTCCACCTTGGCCAGCCGCAGATGCCCGCGCAGGTCGCCGAGCGTGTAGTCGCGGCGGATCCGGTCCAGGGAGGGATCCGCGAGCCAGGCGTAGTCGGCGGTCCACAGGTGCTGGTGCGCGTCGATGATCACGGGGTGGGCACCCCCTCGGGGAGCAGCCCGGCGCCGATCAGATCGCGCCACAGCTGACCGGGGATCTGTACGCCAGCCATGGCGACGGCGTCGGCGACCTCGGCCGGCGAGCGCATCCCGATGAGTACGCTCGCCACGCTGGGGTGGCCGAACGGGAACTGCAGGGCAGCGGCGCGCAGCGGTACCCCGTGCCGGTCGCAGATCTCCTGTATCGCCAGGGCTTTGGCGAGCATCGCGGGCGAAGCCGGGAGGTAGTCGTACGTCGCCCCGGGGCGTGGATCGGCCAGCAGCCCGGAGTTGTAGACGCCTCCGGCGACCACCGAGATGCCCCGGGCGGAACACTCCGGCAACAGGTCGGCCAGGCCCGACTGGTCGAGCAGGGTGTACCGGCCGGCCAGCAGGAAGCAGTCGAAGTCGCCGGTACGCGCGAACTCGGTCAGCATCGCCGACTGGTTCATACCCGCCGACACCGCGCCGATCCGGCCCTGTGCCCGCAACTCCAGCAGCGCCAGCCGGGCCTGCCCGATCGCGTCCCGGTAGTACTCGTCCGGATCGTGCAGGTGCAGCACGTCGGCGCGGGCCAAACCCAGGCGCGCCAAGCTCTCCGCGTACGAGCGGCGTACCCCGTCGGCGGTGAAGTCGAAGACCGGTACCTCCGGCGTGGGCTCGGCCCACATCCCCGGATCGGCCGGCGCCGCCGGATCAGCGGAGTCGGGTACCAGGAGCCGCCCCACCTTGGTGGCGAGGGTGAAGTCGGCGCGCTCCCGCGACGCCAGCGCCGCGCCGGCGCGCCGCTCCGAGCGCCCGGCCCCGTAGAGCGGTGCGGTGTCGAAGAACCGGATGCCGGCGCCCCACGCCGCGTCCACGGTCGCCTGCGCGGTCGCCTCGCTCACCGGCTCGTACAGGCCACCGAGCGGCGCCATGCCCATCCCCAGCCGGGTGACGGTGACCGCGGTACCGCCCAGCGGTACCCGCTCGAACGGGTTCATGCCGCGTCCACGCTGATTGCCGAGTCCTCGCCAACCACGGTGGTCTGTCCGTCCACAGTGGAGAGCGCTGGACCGGCGTGGATCAGCCGGATGATGCGCTGGCTCATCCGCTCGTAGTCGTGATCGTTGGCCAGTTCACCGCGGAGCGCGAACTCACCGAAGACACCGATCCGGTCGGCGAGCGTGACGATCTCCGGCAGGTCCGAGGAGATCAGCAGGATCGCGCGGCCCTGCCCGGCGAGGCGGGCGATGAGTTCGTGGAAGGCCGCCTTGGTACGCACGTCGATGCCGACCGTCGGCTCGTCGACGATCAGGATGTCGCAGTCGGCCGCCAACCACTTGGCAAGACTGACCTTCTGCTGGTTGCCGCCGGAGAGTTGGCCGGCGAGCTGGCGCGGCGAGGCGGCCCGGATGCTCAGCCGCTCGGTGTACTCGGCGACCAACCGGCGCTCGGCCCGGTCCGGGATCAGGCCGGCGCGGCTGAGCCGGTGCCACACGGTCACCCCGATGTTGCGGGTGATCGGCTGCTCCAGGAACAGCCCCTCCTCCTTGCGGTTCTCGGTGACATAACCGATCCGGTACCGGCGCAGCGCCTCACCGACACTCCCGATGCGTACCGGCTTCCCGTGCAGCAGCACCGTTCCGCCGGTGATCCGGTCGAGTCCGAGCAGCGCCTTGGCCAGCTCGGTACGCCCCGCGCCGACAAGCCCGTAGAGTCCGAGGATCTCACCCGGCCGTACCGACAGCGAGATGTCCCGGTGTCCGCTGGCGGTGGAGACGCCGCGCAGCTCCAGCGCCGGTACGGCATCGGCTGCGACCACCCGATCGGCGAGCACTCCCGAGGCGTGTGCCCGGCCGACCATCAGGTCCACCACCTCGTCCCGGGTGTACCCGGAAAGCGGCTGCCCCTGGGCGACACTGCGCCCGTCGCGCAGCACGGTCACCGTGTCCGCGACCGCGAAGACCTCTTCCAGCTTGTGGCTGACGAGTACCACCGCGTGCCCGCTGCCGGTCAGCTTGCGCACGATGGCGTAGAGCCGGTCGGCCTCGTCCCCGGTCAGCGAGGCGGTGGGCTCGTCGAGCAGGAGTACCCGGTTGTCCACCGACAGCGCCTTGGCGATCTCGACCAGCTGGGCTTGCGCCACCGAGAGGGTGGAGACAGCCGCGTCCGGGTCGAGGTCCAGGTCCAGCAGCGCCAGGCAGCGCCGTGCCTCGTCGCGGATCTCCCTGCGCCGTACCAGCCCCAGCCGTCGCGGCAGGTGGTGCAGCACGATGTTCTCGGCGACGCTGAACTCGGGTACCAGGTTGCGCTCCTGGTGCACCACACCGATTCCGGCGCGCAGCGCGTCCAGCGGTCCACCGAAGTGCACCGGCTGGCCGTCGATGGTGACCTCGCCGGCGTCCGGCCGGTATACCCCGGTCAGGATCTTCACCAGCGTGCTCTTGCCGGCTCCGTTCTCGCCGAGCAGCGCGTGCACGCTGCCCGCTTCGAGGTGGAGCGTGGCGCCGTCCAGCGCCCGTACCCCCGGGAAGGTCTTGACTAGCCCTTCAGCAGACAGAATCACGGTGTCCTCCGGGAAATCTTGCCGCGGATGGCGCCGATTAGCACCACGCCGAGGACGACAGCGCCGACGATCAGGTCGACCCACTGCTGCCCGATACCGAACTGCGCGCGGGCCACATCGACCAGTCGGACGAGGAACGCGGCCAGGCAGGTACCCAGCACGCTGACCACGCCACCGGCCAGGGCTACGCCGCCGATGATTGGCGCGGCGAAGCTGGGCAGCAGCAGGTCGTCGCCGATGCTGGAGTTGACCGAGCCGGACAGCGCCACGGTGAGCACCGCCGCCACCCCGGCGAGCAGCCCGGAAATGCTGTGCGCCAACAGGATCGCCTTGTCGTTGGAGACACCGGACAGCCGGGCCGCGAACGGGCTGCCGCCACTGGCGAGCAGGTGCCGGCCGGCCACCGTGCGGGCGAAGAAGAGCCCGACCAGGATGGCCACCGCCACAGCGACGAGGAACACCACCGGCAGCCCGAGTACCGAGGCGCGGCCCAGCCGGACGAGGCCGGGCGAGTAGTCCTGGAACGTGTCCGGCCCGTGTACCCCGTAGCGCAGCCCGTCGATGATGGTCATCGTCGCCAGCGTCACGATGAACGCGTTGATCCGGGTGAACACGACCAGTACCCCGTTCACCAGCCCTACCAACGCTCCCAGTGCGAGCGCGGCCAGGACCGCAAGGGGCGCCGGCACGCCGGCCTCCACCATGAGCCAGGCGGCTGACATGGCACAGAATCCGGTCAGTACACCGACCGACAGGTTCATCTGACCGATCGCCAGCACAACCATCTGGGACAGCCCGATCACCATGGGTACGGCCAGGAACCGGAAGAACGCGGCCAGCGTGCCCGACGAGAGCATGTTGCCGTGGGTGGCGATGGTCAGGCCGACAAAGCCCGCCAGCGCCACGCAGCCCAGGGTGAACTCCTGTGCCCGCAACACCTTCCGCGCCCGGGTGTTCGTATTCATGTTCGCCGTCACCGGGCGCACCGGAGCCTCTACCGTCATGCCCGTACCCCCCGCCGAGACGCCAGTACGTGCCGCACCCGGTCCAGCGAGAGCGCGATGATCAGTACCAGCCCGATGTAGAGCTTGAGTTGGTCGACCTGGAACTGCAGCAGGTTCAACCCCTTGTAGATGACCTGGGTGATGGTGGCGCCGAGGACGGTACCCAGGACGCTGACCGCGCCACCGACCAGCAGCGTGCCGCCGAGTACCGGGGCGAGGAAGGAGGGCAGCAGGAACTGGTCGCCGATGCTGGCCGAGAAGGCGCCGTTGTTGACGGCCAACAGGAAGCCGGCCAGTCCGGCGAGAAGCCCGGAGAGCGCGTGTGCCTGGATCACCCGGCTGGCCACCGGAATTCCGGACAGCTGGGCCGCTTTGGCGTTGGAGCCCGACATCAGTACTTCGCGCCCGACCCGGGACCAGCGGAACAGGAGCCCGACGATCAGCGCCGCGATGACCGCGACCGGCACGATCAGCGGTACCGGTGGGCCGCACACGTTCCCCGTGCAGTAGTCGGCCATCGTGTCGGTCCGCAGCTCCGACATGCCCGGTGGCAGGGCGCCGAAGGAGACGCCGTCGGTGGCTTTGGCGTACAGCAGGGAGACCAGGCCGACGAGGGCGAAGTCCAGCGCGAGGGTGACCACGAACGAGTTGACGCCCGTCTTGGCGATCACCAGTCCCGCCAACGCGCCCAGGCCGGCGCCGACCGCGAGTCCGATCAGCACGTCGACCACCAGTGGGGTACCCAGCTCCTGGTAGGCCAGGCCGGTCGCGAAGGCGCTCATCGCGGCCATCCGGCCGACCGCCATGTTCATGTGCCCCAACGAGAGTACCGACAGCTGCGCCAACCCGACCACGATGTAGACGCTGATGTCGGCCTGCATCGGTACCAGGGTCAGTTGGGTGTCCAGGAATGCCGGGCGCAGCAGGGTGAACAGCACCACCAGCGCGGCGAGCAGGACGAGCAGCCCGATGCGCGGGTTGGCCCACAACGGCAGCCGGCCCCGCGCCGCGTCAGCCGCTGTCTCCGGCGGCTCCCCGGCCTGCGCCGCCGGGGGCAGCGCTCCCGACCCGGGTGGATCGGCGGTACCACCGACCGGCGGGTCGGCTGGGGCACCGCCCGGTGGGGCGGCTTGCTTACCGGCCGCCGGCCCGGAACTGCTGGCCTGACCAATCACAGGACTCTCCGATCGTCCATCGCGTCGCGGTCCCAGTCGATGCCGAGGCCAGGTGTATTGGGGGCGAACGCGGCCCCGTCCCGTACCTCGATCTCGTCCCGGGTGATCGCCCGCAACTGCGGGATGTGTTCGAGGTACCGGCTGTTGGGTACCGCACAGCACAGGCTCACGTGCAGCTCCATCAGGAAGTGCGGGCACACCACCAGGTTGTGTGCCTGAGCCAGGTGGGCGACCTTCAACCACGGGGTGATGCCGCCGATCCGGGCCACGTCGACCTGCACGACACCGGCCGCGCCGTGCCGCAGGTACTCGGCGAACTGGGTGAGCGAGTAGAGCGACTCGCCGACGGCCACCGGGATGCTGGTGGCGGCGGCCAGTGCCGCGTGCCCCGCGACATCGTCGGCGGGCAGCGGCTCCTCGAACCAGTACAGGTCGTACGGCTCCAGCAGCCGGGCCCGGCGGATGGCGTCCGGTGCGGTGAGCGACTGGTTGGCGTCGACCATGATGTCGAACTCGGCGCCGACCGCCTCTCGGACGGCGGCGATCCGTTGCGCGTCAACGACCGGCGCGCGCCCGACCTTGATCTTCACCCCGGGCCAGCCGGCCGCCTGGCTGGCCTTGGCGCCGGCAACCAGCTCCTCGACCTCCAGGTGCAGCCAGCCGCCTTCGGTGTCGTACAACGGAATCCGGTCCTTGGCGCCGCCGGCGAGCAGCCACAGCGGCTGCCCGGCGGCCCGGCAGCGCCAGTCCCACAGTGCGGTGTCCACCGCGGCCAGTGCGAGGGAGGTGATCGCACCTACCGTGGTGGACCGGTTGGCGGCGAACAGGTCCTGCCAGATCGCCTCCACCTGACGGGGATCGGCGCCAGGCAGCCGGGGTAGCAGGCTGTCCTGCAGGAGGGCGAGCACCGCCCGCCCTCCTGTGCCGATCGTGTAGGAGTAGCCGGTACCGTGCCCACCGTCGTCGACGGTCAGGTCGACGAAGACGGTCTCCTGCTTGGCGAAGGACTGCACCGCATCGGTGCGTACCCGCTCCACAGCCACGTCCACCAGGTACGCGCGCGCCTGGGTGATCCGGGGCACGGTCCTCTCCTCTCCCACTTGCTTTACGAACCAGTTACTTGCAGGACAGTTACTTGCAGGACAGGTACTTGCTGTCGAAGTCCGTCTTCAGCGAGTCGGTCTTCGCCTGCCGGTCGGTTTCGTAGCTGTCGACGTTGGCCTTGGTGACCACGAAGGAACCCGAGTCGACGATGACGCCGGGCGTGTTCATGGTGCAGCCGCCGGAGAGCTTCATCAGGGCGTACGAGCCGACATAGGCCTGACCCACCGGGTTCTGCAGCACGGTCGCGGCGACCGAGCCGTCCTTGACTCCGGCGATGATGGTCGGGTCGTCGTCGATCGCGATGACCTTGATCGGCAGACCTGCCTGCTTCACGCCGGCCGCGGACGCGACCGCCGGGTTGTAGGCGGTGTTCACAATGCCTTGGATCTGCGTTCCCTTGGCGGCCAACAGGTCGGCCACCGCCTTCTGTGCGGTCTGCAGGTCGGTGTCGATGTCGGTGATGGTGTCCAGCACCTTGACCTTGCCACCGGTCTCGTCGACCGCCTGCTGCACACCGGCGATGCGCCGCTGGGTGTTCGAGTCCACCTTGTTGCCCGTAAGGTGGACCAGGTTGCCCTGACCGCCCATCGCGTCGATGGCCGCCTTGGCTGCCTTGTAGGCGGCCTGCTGCACATCCGTGGAGAGACAGAAGTCGGCCTTGTCCGTGTCACCAGCCGGGCAGGACGCCAGCGAGGCGACGTGGTACCCCTTCTGCTTGAGGTTGTCGAAGGTGTTGTTGATGTTCTCCGGAGCGACACCGAAGATGCCGAACGCGTTGTATCCCTGCGCTGCCAACGAGGTCAGCACATCGTTCTGCTTCGTCTGGTCCCAGCCGGAGGTCTCGTTGAAGGTGACGTCGCCGAGTTTGAAGTCGGTCTTCGCCTTGGCGCCCGCGGTCTTCCATGGCTGGAAGTAGGGGTGGGCACCGCCCGGGACGAGGGCGAGCTTGACCTGTGCGGGGGTGAGTGTCTTACTGGCGGACGACGTGTCGTCGCTCTTCTTGGTGCAGGCCGTAGCCCCGCTGGCCGCCAGGACGAGAATGGCGACGACCGAGCCGAGTCGAACCAACGGTCTCATGACCGCATCCTTTCCTTCAGATCGTGGATCCTATAGGATGTTGCACAGATGTTTACTCGGTCACGCTCGCGACGTCAAGCCTTAGCCTCCCGGAAAGACTGGACGGTCACGGAACGTGTTTTTTGGGAAGGCAGGCCGATGTCAAGCCCCACCCAGCTCCCCCCGATGCGCCGGTCGACACTGGGCGAGGATGTCTACGAGGCCGTCAAGATGCTGGTCATGGAGCATTCGCTGGCTCCCGGTGACCGGGTGAACATCGATGCGCTCGCCCGCGAGTTGGATGTCTCCCCCACGCCGGTGCGCGAGGCGCTGGCCCGGCTGGAGTCGGACGGGTTGGTACGCAAGCGTCCGCTCGCCGGCTACACGGTCAGCCCGCTGCTCACCCGGCAGGAGTTCACCGACATGTTCGACATGCGGCTGGTACTCGAAGGGGCCGCTGCCCGGTGGGCGGCCGAGCGTTCACTCCCCGACGTCCGCGCGGCGATCACCACCGAATCCGTTGCGGTACCCCAGATCGAGCAGCCCGACCAGGACGGCCGCCGGTCGCACGCGGTCTTCACCTCCCTCGACGCCCGGTTCCACGACCTGATCGCCGACGCGGCCGGCAACCCGCTGCTGCGCGACTCGATCCAGCGGCTGCACGCCCACCTGCACATCCACCGGCTCTACTTCCCTTACGCGCAAACCGGAACGACCGGCGACGAGCACCGGCTGATCGCCGAGGCGATCCAGGCCGGGGATCCGGACGGCGCCGAGGCCGCGATGCGCAGCCATCTCAGCGCCGCCCGCCGCCGCCACCTGCCGGCCTTCGACTAAGGGCCGCGCCGTGCGAATCGGTTTGTTCATCACGTGCGTCAACGATCTGCTGTACCCGCAGACCGGCATCGCGGTCACCACCGTGCTGGAGCGGCTCGGGCACACTGTCGAGTTCCCGAGCGCGCAGACCTGCTGCGGCCAGATGCACGCCAATTCCGGGTACGCGGCGCCGGCCGTCGAACTCGCCAGGCACTTCGCCACCACCTTCGCCGGCTACGAGGCGGTCGTGGCGCCCAGTGGTTCGTGCGTGGCGATGGTCCGCGACCAGTACCCGCGGCTGGCCCCGGAGAGCGCCGAGGTGGCGTCCCGCACGTACGAGCTGTCCGAACTGCTGGTCGACGTGCTCGGCGTGACCGACGTGGGCGCCCGCTACCCGCACCGCGTCACCTATCACCCGACCTGCCACGGGCTGCGGCTACTCCGGTTGGGGGACAAGCCTTTGCGACTGTTGCGCGCGGTACGCGACATCGAACTGGTGGAGCTGCCCGGCGCGGAGGAGTGCTGTGGCTTCGGCGGTACCTTCGCGCTGAAGAACCCGGATGTCTCCGCCGCCATGCTGGCCGACAAGTGCGACCGGATCGCCGACACCAGCGCCGAGATCGTGGTGGCCGCCGACAACTCGTGCCTGACCCACATCGGCGGCGGGCTGACCCGGCGGCGCAGCGGTACCGGCTTCCGGCACTACGCCGAGATCCTCGCCTCATGACCGTCCACTCGCCGTTGCCGGACCCTCTCGTCGGGGCGCAGCCGTTCCCGGCCGCCGCTCGATCGGAGCTGCGCAACGAGCAGCTGCGTACCAACCTGCGGCACGCCACGCACACCATCCGGGACAAGCGGCTGCGGGTGGTCGGCGAACTCGACGACTGGGAAGCGTTGCGGGAGGCCGGCTCGGCCATCAAGGCGGAAGTACGCCGCCGCCTGCCCGAGCTGCTGCTGGAGTTCGAGCAGAACGCCACCGCCGCCGGGGCTGTGGTGCACTGGGCCCGGGACGCCGCCGAAGCCTGCGCCATCGTCGCCGAGCTGACCAAGGCGGTCGGGGCGGACGAACTGGTCAAGGTCAAGTCGATGGCCACCCAGGAGATCGGCCTCAACGAAGTCCTTGCCGCTGAAGGGATCCGGGCCTACGAGACAGACCTCGCCGAACTCATCGTGCAGCTCGCCGGGGACACCCCCTCGCACATCCTGGTCCCCGCCATCCACTACAACCGCGGCCAGATCCGGGACATCTTCACCGAGCGGATGGCCGACGCCCCAACGGATCTCAGTGACGAGCCGGCTGCCCTCGCTGAGGCGGCCCGCAAGCACCTGCGCCGCCGGTTCCTCGCGGCCGGAGTCGCCGTCTCGGGCGCCAACTTCGCCCTGGCCGACACCGGCTCGTTGGTGGTCGTGGAGTCCGAGGGCAACGGCCGGATGTGCCTGACCCTGCCACACACGCTCATCAGCGTGGTCGGGGTGGAGAAGCTGCTGCCGAGCTTCACCGACCTGGAGGTGTTCCTGCAACTGCTGCCGCGCTCCTCCACCGGTGAGCGGATGAACCCGTACACCTCCGTCTGGACCGGGGTCACGCCGGGCGACGGGCCGCAGTCGGTACACATCGTGTTGCTGGACAACGGTCGCGCGAACGTACTCGCCGATCCGGTGGGCCGCCAGGCACTGGCCTGCATCCGCTGCTCGGCGTGTCTCAACGTCTGCCCGGTGTACGAGCGCGCCGGCGGGCACGCCTACGGCTCGGTCTACCCCGGCCCCATCGGCGCGATCCTCTCCCCGCAACTGACCCCGGGCCGCAACACCTCGCTGCCGTTCGCCTCCACGCTCTGCGGTGCCTGCTACGACGCGTGCCCGGTGAAAATCAACATCCCCGAGGTACTCGTCCACCTGCGCCAGCAAGGGCCGCACCCGGCCGGTGAACGGGCCGCCATGGGGGTACTCGCCGCCGTCATGTCCCGGCCCCGCCGCTACCGTCGCGCACTCCGGCTGGCGAGCGCGGTGGGCCGGGTGGTACGCCGGCTGGCCCCGCGCGGGGTACTCGGGCGGCTGCCCTGGCCCGCCTCCCGGTGGACGGCAGCGCGCGACGCGCCACTCCCCTCGCAGCAGACCTTCGCCGATTGGTGGGCCCGTGAACACCGCTGACCCTGGCCGCCGTCCGCTCCCTACTTCCCTGCCCGGCTCGTCGGCTCGCGGCTCTTCCGCTCACGGCGCGTCGGCTCATGGCGCGTCGGCTCATGGGGCGTCGGCTCATGGGGCGGAAAAGCGCGGGCTGGACGCTCGGGAGGTGGTGCTGGCGCGGCTGCGGGCGGCGCTGGCCGACTCCCCCGACGCCGTGGAAGTCCCCCGCGACTATGGGACCGAGCTGCCCGGCTCGACCACGGAGTCGCTCGTCGAACTCTTCGCCGACCGGCTGCGCGACTACAAGGCCACGGTGCACCCGACCCTGGCCGCTGCCCTGGATGGAGTCGGCCGCCTGCTGATCCCGGCCGACCTGCCCACCGGCTGGCTGGCGGGCTTCACCGGAGATGTGTTGCTGGACAACGAACTGCCACTGTCCACACTGGACACAGCCGAAGCCGTGCTCACCGGCTGCGCGGTGGCGATCGCGGAGACCGGCACCATCGTGCTCGATGCCGGGGTGGGGCAGGGACGCCGGGCCGCGACGCTGGTACCCGACCGGCACATCGTGGTCGTGCACCCCGCCCAGATCGTCGGCCGGGTACCCGAAGCCGTACGCCGCCTGGCCGCCAGCCCGACTTCAGCCCACCCCGCCTCGGCGCACCGGCCGCAGACCTGGATCAGTGGCCCCTCGGCGACCAGTGACATCGAGCTGAACCGGGTTGAGGGGGTACACGGCCCGCGCCGGCTGGACGTCGTCATCACCACCGCACTCGAACCCCTGGGATAGCGCAGGAGCAGCGTTCAGCGCGCCACCGATACCGATCGGGCGCTCTGGAACCTGTCGGCGCTCCTGGAACGTGCGCTGGTTGAGCCCTTCGAGCAGAACTTCAGGCAAACGGTTACGGATGCGCGAGACCGCCTCGCCGGCGATGGTCTGCCCTGACCGCCCGCCTGCGGCAGATGGGTGCGTACGGACCGGCGCAGCATGCCGGCCCAACTTAGGTGGCCGGATGTGTTGGGGAAACCGGATGACTTAGGGTTGGCCATGTCCAACTACGACCTCGTACGGGCATACGACGAGGACTACGCCAGCTGGTTGGACGAACGCGGGTACCCCCGCCCGGCCGTTTGCGAAGGCAACCGCCTACCCACCCCCTCCGAGGTCCTGACCGTGCTGGGCGAGATTCCGGACGGCGAACTTGAAGTCAAGGCCGGCGACCCATACGTGTTCCTGTGCCCCAAAGGCAGCGGTCCCCACGGCTCGTATTGGCTCAGGCTGGAGGCACCTGCCCGATCTTCGTGGGAGGACGAGACCTGGGATGCCCACGGCTATTTCACCGTGCGGGGCGACCGGGAGAAGGAGCTGCTTGTGGTTGTCGCCTTGACGGCCCGCTGCGGTCAGCTGCTGATCTATCCGGACACGGGCGCCGTCGCGGTGATCGTCGACAGCCAGGATGACCCCTCCACAGTCAACCGCCTATTGGATGAGGCGGCCAACGAACCAGACGAGTGGCAGGCATTCCACCGACTCCGCTACGGGTAGCAGTACGCGGCCTTCGTCAGCCGCCAGCCTTTCGCGGGCAGGGCTGATAGGAGCCGGGCCGTGGCACAGTCCGACGCGCGTGACGCCTTGTTACCCGGGTTCGACTCCGGCCGTCGTCGCGGCAGATCTGGTCGGCGGCTACTTATCCGGACAGCCGATCATGCGTCGACGGAGCTTTGATGGTTCGAAGCAGGCTGTGCTTGCCGGTCTGACGGGTTGCGGATGGCAGCGCTCGGGGCAGGGTCGTGTTCGCTGAGCATGGTCAGCAGCCCGGGAAAGCGTTGTTCCACGTCGTCGTAGCGAGGGGTGACCAGCCTGCGCAAGGAACCATGGATCAGCCAGGCTGGTGTCGCGTCGTGCGACTCCGCTGTCTCACCTCGCTATCCTCCGACAGTCGGTGCACCTGTTGGAGGGCTCGACTCCAGAGGTGCCGGCTCTCACGACTGCAGCTCGCCCGCCCCGGCGGCGGCGGCCCGTTCAGGTGGCGAAGTCGGGGGTGGCGCTGCGCGGAGTGGCGGAGCGACCCTTGGGCTCTTCCCACTCCTCCTGCCGGCCGAGTGCCGTCATGTCGAGGAAGCCGTACGAGCCACCGAGCATCTCGGTACCCCGGGCGAACACCGAGTACGTGTGGAAGATCCGGCCACCATCGGTCAGGAAGCAGCTGTACCCCGGCTGCTCCGCCGGCCAGTCACCCAGTGACATGCCGGCAGCCGCCAACTCGTCGGCGTCGCGGTAGTTGAACTCGACCGGCGTGACAGCAGGATCGAGGGTCACGTGGAAGTCGTAGTTGAAGTCGCTGCCATACGAGGAGTACCACGGGAAGTCCCAGCCGCGTGCCCGCCGGTACCCGTCAATCTTCTCGATCGGTGCCCGCGCGACCGCCGCGAACCTGGTGTCCCGCGCGTCCAGATGGCGCAGCAGCCCGGCGGAGATTTCGTCGGCGGCGGCCGTGCAGCTGGAGCAGCCGGCGTCCCAGTCGGGGTCGAACATGAAGTGCTGGATGATCAGTTGGCGGCGGCCGGCGAACAGGTCAGCCAGGCTCGCCGGGCCAGCCTCCTCGCCGGCCGGGCCGGTGAAGCTGTACTCCTTGGTCACCTCGACCATCGGCAGCTCGCGGCGGGCGGTGTTGAGCGTGTCGTTTGCCCGGGTGGCGGCCTTCTCCTTGGCTAGCAACGCTTTGCGGGCGGCCATCCACTCGGACCGGGAAACGACCTCTGGCAAGCTCATCTGAGTAACCCTTCGGACGGCTGGTTTGGCGTGCGCCGGTGGCGTGCACCGGTAAAGACTCCGGCACACGCCAAAACTAACCGCCGACACTGCCCGACAGCCGGAAAATCCTCACTTCACCGCGCCGGCGGTGAGGCCGGAGACGAAGTGCCGCTGCAACAACAGGAACGCCACCACCACCGGGATGCTGACCACCAGCGAGGCGGCCATCACCTGGTTCCAGTAGACGTCGCT
Source organism: uncultured Actinomycetota bacterium (assembly GCA_963850915.1). Classification (GTDB taxonomy): domain Bacteria; phylum Actinomycetota; class Actinomycetes; order Mycobacteriales; family Micromonosporaceae; genus CAVTWH01. The sequence continues at coordinate 403,037 of CAWKND010000005.1, read as the reverse complement.
GGAGGTGGCGTAGCCCTGCAGGCCGACGGCGAGGGTACGCGAATCCTGGTTGGTCATCACCGAGGCGAAGAGCACCTCGCCCCACGCGGTCATGAAGGAGTAGACCGATACCGCGACGACGCCGGGTACCGCGGTGGGCAGGATGACCTGGATCAGGGTACGCAGCGGGCCGGCGCCATCCACCTGTGCCGACTCGTCCAGCCCGCGCGGGATCGAGTCGAAGTACCCGACCAGCATCCAGATCGAGAACGGCAGCGAGAACGTCAGGTAGGTGATGACCAGTCCGAGCCTGGTGGCGTAGAGCTGGATGCCGGTCGGCGTTGCCGATGTTGACGTAGATGAGGAACAGCGGCAGCAGGAACAGGATGCCCGGGAACATCTGGGTGGACAGTACGGTGACCGTGAAGGCGCCCCGCCCGGCGAACCGGTACCGGCTCACCGCGTACGCCGCGATGATGGCCACCACCACCGAGAAGGCCATCGCCGAACCGGAGACGATGACGCTGTTGATGAAGTAGTGGCCGAGCGGCACGGTGTGCCAGATGTCGATGAACGGCTGGATGGTGAAGCGCGACGGCAGCCAGTGGAAGTCGCCCTCCACGTCCACCAGCGGCTTCACCGACGAACTGATCATCACGTAGATCGGCGTGAGAGTGAACAGTGCCAGGAGGCTGAGCACCACCACCCGCACGACCTTCAACCATCGAGGCTCATGCATCAGAACTCCGTCGGGACGTGACCAGCAGGTACACGGCGGTGACGAGGAGCAGGAAGAGCAGCAGCAGTACGCTCATCGCCGAGCCGAGTCCGAAGTTCCAGGTGATGAAGGAACTCTGGTAGATGTGGATGGAGATCAGGTCCGCCGGGTGCGGCGCCGACTTGCCGAACAGTACGTACGGGGTGCTGAAGTCGTTGAAGCTCCACAGGAACAGCACCAGGATCAGTACCTTGTTGACCGGGCGCAGCATCGGCAGGGTGACCGCGCGGATCTGCCGCCAGAAGCTCGCCCCGTCGATCGACGCCGCCTCGTACAACTCCGTCGGTACCGTCTGCAGCCCGGCCGTGATGCACAGCAGCGCGAACGGCCAGGTACGCCAGACCGATACGGCGACGAGTGCGGCGAAGCTGTTGTTGCCGATCAGCCAGAACGGCCGGGTACCGAACAGGTGCAGGTCGTTGACGAGCACGTGGTTGAGCAGGCCGGTGTCGCGCTGCAGCAGGAAGCTCCAGGTGATGACCGCCGCGTACGCCGGCAGGGCGTACGGCGTCAGGAAGAGGGTGCGGATCACCGACCGGCCCCGGAAAGGGCGCTGTAGCAACACTCCGGCGACGGTCCCGAGGAGCCAGGACAGGCCGACGGTCAGCACCGAGTACCCGATGGTGACCCAGAGCGAGTGCACCAGGTCCTTGCCGACCGGCCCGTTCAGGTCGACCGCGACCCGGTAGTTGCCCAAACCCTTGTACGGCGCCGAGGACCAGTTGCGGATGTAGAACTGCGTGAGCCCGCGCAGGCTCATCCACACCCCGACGACCATCGGGATGATGTGGACGAGCAGCTCCATGATCAGAGCGGGCAGCAGGAAGAAGTACGGGGTTGCCTTGTACCGCCAGCCGAAGCCGCGGCGCCGTCGTCGGGAACGCCGCGCGGGCGGGGCGACTTCCGCCCCACCCGGCGGGGCGGAGGTGGTGACCGTTGCCATGGGATACGAACTCCTTGCCGAGCCAGCACGAAAGGGCCGCCCGGATCGGGCTGGAAGTGTTGTCTCCCAGCCCGATCCGGGCGCTGGCTCAGCCGCCGGCCTTGACCTGCGCGTTGTCAGCGGCCAACTTGGCCTTGATGTCGGCCGCGGTGATCGGTTTCCCGCTCGCCGCGTCCGCGAAGAGATCCTTCATGGTGGTACCCACCAGGGTCTCGAACTGCGCCTCCTCGGGCACCGCCGGCAGTGGAGCAGCCGTGGTGGCGAGGACGTTCTGGAAGATCTTGACCTCGTCGGTCTGGAACGCCGGGTCGGAGTAGGCGCCCGTCACGGTCGGCATCGATCCGTAGGCCTTGTTCAGGATCGTCTGCTCGGCGTCACTGGTCATGAACTTGACGAACTTCAGCGCGGCGTCCTTGTGCTTGGTGTTGTTGAAGACCGCCATGTTGATGCCGGCCACCATGCTGTTGACGTGCTTGCCGCCAGCCGGGGTGGGCGACTCGAACGGGATCGGCGCGACACCGTACTGGTCGGGCGTCATCCCGTGCGACTTCAGGTTGCTGTCGGCCGCCTGCCACATGAGCATGGCTGCCTTGCCGGAGGCGAAGTCGGTCACCGAGTTGTTGTTGGCGTACTCGGCGTCGCTCGGGTTGACGATCTTGTCAGTCGCCATGAAGTCGATGTACCGCTTGACGGCCGAAACCATTCCGTCAGAAGCGAACTGCGGCTTGCCCGAGCTGTCGAAGAGGTCGGCACCGTACTGCTGCCCGAAGGTGAAGGCGTGGTGCGAGTTCTCGGATACGTTCGCACCCTCGACCGCGAGACCCCACTGGTCGCCGTGGGTCAGCTTCTTGCCGTCGGCGACCAGCTCGTCCCAGGTGGTCGGGGCGGCCGTGATACCGGCGTCGGCGAACAGCTTCTTGTTGTAGTAGAGGACGTAGCACAGCGAGTAGAGCGGCACGGCCACCGGGTCCATGCCCGGCTTGCCGGTCGCCGCGAGGCTGCCGGCGAGGATGCGGTCCTTGCCGCCGACCGCGTCCAGGTTGGCCGAGTTGAAGGGCAGGAACGCCCCGGTCGCCTGCAGCGAGGCCGACCAGGTGTTGCCGATGTTCAGCACGTCCGGGCCCTGGCCCGAGGTGGTTGCGGCGAGGATCCGGTTGAGCAGGTCCGACCAGCCGACAACCTCGAGGTTGACCGTGATGCCGGTCTGCGCCTTGAACTTGTCCAGCTCCGGCTGCAGTTTCTGCTTGTCGTCGTCGAGGCTGGTGCCCTGGTTGCTGGCCCAGTACGTCAACGTCGTACCGGCTCCGTCGCTGGAGTCCTTCTTGCTACTGCAGGCAGCGAGCAGCGGTACGGCGAGCGCCGCGGCGAGCACGACGGCCTGAATTCTACGAATTCTCACGAATGGTGCGTCCTTTCCCAGTGAATCCGGACGGGTACCCGGGGATACAGCAACAGCAGCACCGCCACGCGGGGAGGCATCGGGCGCGACGACCACTGCCCCGTTATCAGTGATCGCCAGTGCCCGGGCATGGAGATGCGGCGTCCTTGCCAGCCGCGGGGGGCCGACCGGGTGTTGCCCGACTTAGCTCGCGGCTGAAACCAGCACTTGATTCAACACTTGTTTTATGGCGACATTGAACTCGCGGGGCATCTGCTAGTCAAGGCCCGGCAACATCCACCCGGACGGACGAGGCCGGCTATGCAGTGCTCCCAGCAACCGCTCAGCTAGATTGGCCGGTGATGGCAACTACCCGCAGCACAGTGCGTGACCTGCGACGACGCAACAGGTCCGCGGTCCTCCGTCGGCTGCTCTTCGACGGCTCGGCCAGCCGCGCCGAGCTGAGCCGGGACACCGGTCTCAGTCTGGCCACAGTTGGCAACGTGACCACCGAACTGATCGCCGACCGGCTGATCGTCGAGGCCGGGCTGGTCGAGTCCGACGGCGGTCGACCCCGGGCGTTGCTGTGTGTCGACTCCCGGTACGGCACGCTGATCGGCGTCGACGTCGGCGATCACAGCCTCACCGTCGAACTGTTCGACCTCAACCTCAACCGGCTGTCCACAGTGGCGGAGCGGCTGCACGGTCCGGGTACCGACCCGGCGTCGGTCGCAAGCCAGTTGGCGGTGCTGCTGCACAAGGCGGTCGCCCGCGCCGGGGTGGCCGAATCGGGGGTACTCGGGGTGGGCGTGGCCGTACCGGGCGCCGTAGAGCAGGGTGCCGCGGAACAGGGTGCCGCGGAACAGGGCGCGGCGGCGCAGGGCAAGCGGACGCTGGTACACGCACAGGTGATCGGCTGGGACGCGGTGCCCTTCGAGGAGCTGCTCCGGGCGGCCGGGGTACGCCTGCCGCTCTACTTCGACAATGTCGCGCGTACCCAGGCACAGGCGGAGATGTGGTTCGGCGCCGGCCGCGGCGCCCGGCACGCGGTCATCGCGCTGGTCTGCTCCGGGGTCGGCGCGGCCGTGATCGCCAACGGCGCCACCTACCAGGGCGCCACCAGCAGCGGCGGGGAGTGGGGGCACACCACCATCGACTACGGCGGCCGGCTCTGCCGGTGTGGAGCGCGCGGCTGCCTCGAGGCCTACGTCGGCGCCGAGGCGATCCTCAGCCGGTACCGCAGGGCACGCGGCGGTCGCCCGCTCCCCGGGGACGACGAGCACGCCCAGTTGGCCGCGATGATCGCCGCCGCGCCACACTCGCCCGCCGCCGACCGGGTACTCCGGGAAACCGCCGGCTATCTCGGCGCCGGATTGGCGAACCTGGTCAACCTGTTCAACCCCGAGCGGATCGTGCTGGCCGGCTGGGCCGGGATGGCGCTGGGTCGGTTGCTGCTGCCCGAAATCAAGGCCAATACGGCCGCGTACGCGCTCGGCCACTCCTACCAGCAGACCACCATCGAACTCGGCGTACTCGGCCCGGACTCGGTCGCACTCAGCGCCGCCACGCTGCCCCTCGCCGCGCTACTGGCCCACGGCGGCGATCCCCGTGGCGACCACCGCCGCACCAGAACCCGCACCGCGGCCCAGATCGACGCCGCCTAGCCGAATCCGCACGCCAGATCACGCAGTCACGTTTACCGTGTGGTCATGACTCGCCAGACGGGCCATGGCGAAATCGCGCTCAACTTCAAGTCCGTCGAACACACGGTGGAGATCGTGGCACAGCGGACACACCAACTGAGGTACCAAGCGCCGCGGGTTCCGGGTTTTACACCGCAGCTGACCGACCGCTGAACCTTGCCCACCAGCCCGGAACTGTCACCGTAGCAGCGCTCCAGTGGCGTTCGAGGCCGACACGGGCGGCCCGGCGACGCGAGCGGCCGAAGACGCCTAGGGTGGCGGTGTGACAACCGTTTCCCGCGCACTCATCGCCGGCCGGCGCCTGACGATGAGTGCATCGCTGCGGGCGCGGCGCCGCCGGTGGGCCGTCGCGGTACCGGCGATCGCTGCGCTGGCGGTGTCGCTGCTCGTCGGGTGCGGGCCGCACCGCCCGGCTGCCAAGCCTTCCCCGACCGGTCCGGCCTGGCAGCCGGTGACCGTACCGGCCAGCGGCGACGGGCGGATCAGCGTGCGCGACGTGACCGCGTGCGCGGGGCAATGGTACGCGGTGGGCGGCTACCTCACCTCGGCGACCACGGCCACCCCGGCGATCTGGTCGAGCGCCGACGGCACCCACTGGTCCAGCCTGCTGACCAAACCGATTTCCTTGTACGGCAGGCAGAGTGTGCTCTCCACAGTGGCCTGCTCGGGGGCGACCGTGGTGGCGGTCGGCGGCGCTGCCGGTGGGGTACACGGGAATCCGCGTACCAGCACCTGGCTGGGGAGCGCCAGTACCGGCTTGACCGAGTTGCCGTCGCAGGCCGAGTTGTTCGGTGGCGACAACGCGGGCTCGGTCGGCCAACTGACCGCTGGCGCACACGGCTACCTGATCGGCGGTGGCCGTACCGACCGCAACGGGCAGGCCGGTGCCGCCGTGTGGTGGTCGGCGGACGGCAACGGTTTCCAGCTCGTCGACGGCGACCCGGCACTGGAGTCGGATGCCACCGGGGCACGGGCGCTGCGCGGGGTACTGGCCGTACCGGACGGCTTCGTGGCGGTAGGCAGCCGCACGCCGCCGGGGAGCGCGCTCGCCGCCCGGCAGCCACAGGTCTGGCGCTCCCCCGACGGTCTGCACTGGAGCGCCGACCAGATCCCCGCGACCGGCCTGGACACCGAACTCCAGGCGGCGACCGAGGACCCGACCGGGCTACTCGTGGCCGGCGTGTTCGGCACTACGTTCGCGGTGTGGCGGGACAGCGGCTCGGGCTGGCAGCCGGTCAGCCGCTTCGGTCAGCTCGGTGGCGGTACCGCCCTGCCGGTCGTCAGTTCCGTGGCTACCGCGGGGAACACCGACTATTTGGTCGCTGGCAACGGAACCGACTACGCACTGTGGACCGGCCCCGGGGGTACCGGCTGGGTGTCCTCGCCGTTGCCCGCCACCGTGACCGCCGGCGCCGACCGCGCGGTGAACCTCGCGGCCACCGACGGCCGCCTGCTGCTGTCCGTCGAGGACGGTACCGCCAGCCATCTGTGGCTCGCGACGCTCAGTTGACGCCGGCCGGCGGGTGACGAAGGCCACCTGCCCGGGACTCAGCATCGAAACCGGCGCGCAACAGCGACCGGGCACCGTGGAGTACATGGCAGGAAAGCGAACCGGACAGGAACGAGCACACAGACGGCTGGCCAGCGACCGGCGGCTGCACAGCGTGAGCGCGCTGCACGACGCGTACGTGGAATCGGTCAACGCCGCACTGGAGCGGGGTGACGAGCGGCTCGCGAGTGAACTCGCGGACGGCTACCCGGAGGAGTACCACGCGGTGACCCGCGCGCTGCCACCAACCACCCGAGCCGCCTGAGCCGCCTGAGCGCCCGAGCACCTAACTGCTCGGGCCCCGGGCCGGCTGAGGGTCGGCCGGCCAACTCGGTCAGCTTCGCCGGCCAGCTGTCGGTGTGGATGACCCGGCCGACGAACGCCGCACGCAGTACCCGTAGCGCCGGCAGCCGCTGCGCCGCCTTGCGGTACCGGGAGCCAGCCGGGTCGGCATCGGAGTAGCTGCCCTCCACCCGGAACCCCACCAGATCCAGTGCCCGGTTGACGGCCGGCGCCGCCTGCGCGACCGCAGCGCGCGCCGCACCGAGTGCGTCGGGAGCCGACAGCCCAGGCTCTGACCTGAGCGGGACATGAGCGCCGGTACCCGTCGGACCGGAGAGCGCTGTCCGGCGGGTCGCGCTGGCCAGTGGCGTACGTCGATCCCTCCCGGCTTCAAGATTTTTCTGCCGGATCGGAGCCGGTAAATTTGCCGTCGCCGACAACAAATCCGCTGGCAGGGACGTTGTCCGGGATACGGCGGCGCAGCGCCGGCCTGGCAAAGCCCGGCAACCGGGCACGCCCCTTGTCTTGACAGTTAATTCAACTCAGATGAGTCTCTCGAAGAGAGCGCTCTCACCCCCTCACCGGACCGCCCGCGTGGACGGCCCGGAGTACTCCCTACCGGTTCGCCATGTCGCCGCCCGGCCAGCGGCGACGGTCGCGCCAGCCACACACCCCACACACCCCCTAGCCAGGGAGCAACGATGCCCACCGCCGTTCTACCGGCGCTCCATCGCCGCAAATCCGCCTACGTGATCGCCACCGCCATCACCCTGCTACTCCTCGCCGCGTACGCGATCACCACCTCGTTCACCGCCAACGCGGCCACAAGCCTGATCTCCCAAGGGAAGCCGGCAACCGCCTCGTCCACCGAGAACGCCGGCACCGGAGCCGCACTCGCGGTCGACGGCAACGCGGGTACCCGCTGGTCGTCCGCCTTCAGCGACCCGCAGTGGATCCAGGTCGACCTGGGCGCCACGGCGACCATCAGCCAGGTCGTGCTGCAGTGGGAAGCCGCCTACGGCAAGTCTTTCCAGATCCAGACCTCGACCAACGGTACGACCTGGACGTCGATCTACTCGACCACCACCGGTACCGGCGGCACGCAGACGCTCAACGTCACCGGCTCCGGCCGGTACGTGCGGATGTACGGCACCGCCCGGGCCACCGCCTACGGGTACTCGCTGTGGGAGTTCCAGGTCTACGGCGACTTCGGCACCACCACACCGCCGGCATCCGGCTGTAGCACAGCGAACTCCGCGCAGGGCAAGACGGCTACCGCCTCGTCCACCGAGAACGCCGGCACCGGAGCCGCACTCGCGGTCGACGGCAACGCCGGTACCCGTTGGTCGTCCGCCTTCAGCGACCCGCAGTGGCTGCAGGTCGACCTCGGCAGCAGCCAGTCCATCTGCCAGGTAGGCATCAGCTGGGAGGCGGCCTACGCGAAGTCCTTCCAGATTCAGGTCTCCGCCAACGCCACCACATGGACAACGGTCTACACCACGACCACCGGGGCGGGCGGCAACCAGACCATCAACGTCGTCGGCACCGGCCGCTACATCCGGGTGTACGGCACCGTCCGGGCCACCGCCTACGGCTACTCCATCTGGGAGTTCGTGGTACACACCGGATCCGGCACCGTGACGACCCCGCCGAGCAGCCCGTCGGCGAGCCCGAGCACCAGCCCGAGCACCGGCCCGAGCAACCCGCCGCCGGACTCGTTCTGGGGTGACACCAGCACCATCCCGGCCGCGCAGAACGTGGTCGAGGTGAAGATTCTCAACCGCACCAACGGCGCGTACCCGGACAGCCAGGTCTACTGGAGCTTCAACGGGCAGACGCACTCGATCGCCGACACGCCGTACCTGGACATGCCCGCGAACTCGGCCGGTCGCATGTACTTCTACGTCGGCTCGCCGACCAGCCAGTACTACGACTTCATCGAGTTCACCGTGGGTGCCGCGGTCTTCAACGGCAACACCACCCGGGTGGACGCGTTCGGTCTGAAGATCGCGATGCGGCTGCACGCGCACGACGGGTACGACGTCCAGGTCGGCGAGGACTACGCCACCTTCCAGGAGTCCCGTACGGCGACGTTCCAGCGGTTCATGAACTCGGTACCCAACGAGTTCAAGGTACTCGCGCAGACCCAGGCGCCGTACCGGATCATCGCACCCGGTAGCGACCCGTCGTTCCGGGCCGGTGGCGTGAACCAGAACTACTTCACCGCCTACGCCCAGCAGTTCGGCATCAACGCCGCGACGTCGGACATCTTCGGCTGCGCCGGGGTACTCGCCGCGGACCCGACCAACTGCGCCGCGCTGAACCGGCACGTGCGCCAGCTGGACCCCTCGCAGTACTCCAACCCGTCGCAGTACTACCTTGCCGCGCCGGCGAACTACTACGCGAAGTTCTGGCACGACAACGCCATCGGCGGGCTGGCCTACGGCTTCCCGTACGACGACTACGCCGGCCAGTCCTCGTTCATCTCGCACGGCAGCCCGCAGTGGCTGGAGGTGGCCGTCGGCTTCTGACGCCGGCCCGCTGAATGGCTGAACCACAGAACCACTGAACCATTGGAACCACTGAACCATTGGAACCGCTGGACCGTCCGGCCGACCGCCCTGCCCCGCATCAAACCGGGGCGGGGCGGTCGTTCTATGGTTGGGCCTCGATCGAGGGTGACCCGGTGGCGGCGGGGGTGGGCGCGGCGGTACCGGCCTCGAGTGCCTGGGCCGGCGAGAGACTGTCGCGGCGCAGTACCGTCAGCAGCTCCTCGTACGGGCCGATCAGGTACGCCTGGTCGCCGGCGCTGAACCGGGTGTCCCGCCGGATCGGGTGCTCGAGCGCGCCGTCCAGTGCCGCCCGCCCGATCGCCACCACCCGGGTACGCGCCGACAGGTCCTGCATGGCCAGCCCGTCCAGCCCACCGGCGGAGGCGACGCTCAGCCGGCCGACGAGCATCAGCAGCGGGCCGACGTAGAAGGTGGCCAGGATGTCCAATCCCAGCGCGGCTCCGACGAACCACGGTGCGGCCAGGGCCGCGGTGGAGCGGACCAGCCCGAAGCCGAAGCTCTGCTCCACCGTGCTGGCCAGTTGCCGGTCGAACATCCGCAGTACCACCGGTACCTGGCTGTCGTCGCCGCCCAACTGGTCCCGGATGGCCAGCCCGGTCTCCAGGTTCACCAGATCGTCACTGGTCAGCACGGCGACAGCGGCGGCGGTACCCAGCTGCACGGTGAGTAGCGTGCGCGGCATGGTCGCGTCGGCCACCACCACGGGTACCCCGGCTGCCCGGAGTTGAGCCAGGTAGCGGTTGTTCTCGTTGCGCTCCACCACAACCACTTCACTGCCGGCCGCGATCAGCCGCTCCACCACGCGTACGCCGATCGAGCCGGCCCCCACCACGAGTACGTGCCCGGCCAGCCGGTTCAGCCGGCCGCGTCCGAGTGTCTCGTCAATCTTCAGTGTTACCAACGCATTCGTCAGCAGCGCGAAGAACACCGTGGCCAGCATGGCACCCAGGATCATCAGGCTGATCGCGAAGGCGCGCAGCCAACTCGGCTGGTCGCGGAAGGAGAAATCGCCGTAGCCGACGGTACCGATCGTCTCCACGGTGAAGTAGAGCGCGTCGAGTACCGACATCCCGCCGCCGCCCGGCTCGCGGTAGCCCAGCCGCAGTACGGTCAGCGAGAGCCCGACCAGGCTGAGCAGCGCCCCCAGCGCCAGTACCATCCGGCGGTCCAGCGCGGTCGGGAGTGCCGCGAGCATCCGAACGGTCCGCCGCAGCGGGCCGGTATCCCTTGCAGCAGACCCCGATCCGGTGTCCGTCCAGCTGATATCGGCTGCCCGCAACTGTTGCGGGGTACCGAGGATGGTCACCACATCGCCGACGTGCACCCGGTGGTCGCGCCCTGGACAGGCCACGGTCGGCCCGCCGCCTGCCGGTACCACCGCGACCGGGGCCAGATCACCGAAGTGCGAGCGGAGGGTACCCGGCCAGTCGGCCACCACTCTCGCGGCGACGAAGCGCTCGCCGCCGAGTTCGAGTTCGTGCGCGCCGGTACGCAGACAGGCTTCGACGACCGACGGCGCGGACAGTCCCGCGACATCCAGGACCGACACCTGGATCCGGGCCAACGCCCGGCCCACCGCCGGATTGCGCAGCTGCACCACGATCCGGATGTCCGGCCGTAGCTGCCGCACAAGCAGTGCGGTCTCCAGCGTGTGCAGATCATCGGCGAGCACGCAGACAACCGCGGTGGCACCGGCCAGACCCGCCTCGGTAAGGGTTTCGGCGAGCCGGGAACTGCCCATCAGATGCGGAATGCCCCAGCCGCGCAGGATCCGCAGCAGCCGGACGTCCGCGCCGTCCTCGATGACCACCACGCGTACCCCGGCGTGGTGCAGCTGCTCAACCGTGCGCAGCCCCACGCCATCGAGGCCGCAAACGATGATGTGCCCGGTCCACTCGGTACTCTCCCGACCCAGCTGCGCACTGTCCCGACTCATCCGCGCAGCATCGGCCTCAACCATGTCAGCCAGGTGAACCAGCACGACAACTGCCGCGAACCGCCAGCGCCGGCTCGCGGCGACGCGGGCGGGACTTGCGTTGATTGACACCGCGGCCCGCCGGGTCGAGCATCGCACTGCGTACCACGTGTCTCTGCAATCCCTGACCGCGCAGCCCTGACCCGCGTTAGCCCCGAGCCGCTCTCCAGGTTGGCAGGTCGGCGGACCTTCATGATCGCGAAGAGTCCTGGGGGTCAGGACACCTGAAAGTCTTCGCGCCGTGATGCCGCACGCTCGGCCGGCGTGGTTGTGCTGCGTGGGCGTGGCGAGTAGCGCCGTACGGCGAGTGGGCGGGGCACGGCGAGTGGCGTAGCGCGCTGCGCGGACGGGCGCACGCAGCGTTCCACACCCATTGACGGATAGCTATCAAACTCGTATTTTGCTGCCAAGTTTGCCGGGGGCGCCGCGTCCGGGAACGACGAGCACCGAAGGGTACCGACGTGATGAGTCGACTGTTCCGACCGAGGCTGCGCACCTACCTGGGCCTGGTAGCCCTGATCGGCACACTGACCGGCACGCTGCTGACCGTGTCGTCGACACCCGCGTCGGCGTCGCTGTTTTCGGTTCGGGTGCTCAGTGAAAATTTCGAGGGCAGCTCCGCCAGTACCTGGACCTTCGACGGCGCCGCCAGTTGCCAGTTCTGCGGGTACGTGGAGTCCGACGCGATCGCGGCCCACTCCGGTACAAACTCGGCCTTCATCGAGACATTCGCCTTCCTCGGCAGCTTCTATTCGGTGGGTAAGCTCGTGCATCTCCCGGCGACCCACAGCTGCACGGCCCGGCTGTACATCTCGCATGTCGGTCCGGCAAACATCGAAGTGATCAACCCCAGCAGTTGGACCTACGTGGCGCTGCGCAGCCTCCCCGGCACGGTGGTGAACTACCAGCTCCAATCCGTCAGCTGGAGCGGCGGCCCGAGCGACGTGTACTTCCGGGTATCGACCGTGTCGGACAGCACGCAGCCGGACCCGTGGACCAACGTGGACGACATCACCATCGACTGCTCGTAACCACGCCAGCCGCAGACCGGCCGCGGCTGGGCGGTACCCCCGCAGTGTTGTGGGGGTTGGGTTGTGCGCCGGGGGTCTCGACTGAGACCCCCGGCGGCCGGTCAGGGGGTGTAGATCTTCGGGGTGGGCGGGGTGGACATGCCGCTGCCGATGAAGAAGCTCGGGTGCGGCGGCTGGTTGTAGGCGGTGTTCTGCCACGCCACCGCGACCCGGTACATCGGGTCGTGCATGAGCGTGTAAATGCGTGTCGTCGTCACCGCTGTGGTGGTGTAGATGCGCAGTGCGGAGCTGTCACTGGTGCGCCACACCACTTCCTCGCGCCAGTCGCCGAGGATGTCGGCGGAGAGCGCCGGTGTCGACTTGGTGCCGTTGTTGGACGCGACGCCGGATCCGGTCAGCAGCCGGGTATCCGAGGACGTGCCGTACTTGTCGATGTGCGTACTGTCCAACAGTTCCCGGGTGGTGTCCGCGTCCCACCACGTGACGAAGTTGGTGGAGCTGGGTTTCCGGCCGATGTTCTGGCCCGAGGTGTTGAACAGCCCGTCCACGGCGGCCGACCAGGACTCGGCACCGGGCGAGCCGGCGTAGATGTCGTCGCTGACACCCCGCCCGTTGTCGCAGCCGCAGGAAGCGTTCTGCCAGATGATTGCGCCCGTCTTGGCATCGGCCATCCAGGCGGCGGGCTCGTTGGTGTTCTCGTCCACCTTGAACACCTCCAGGCCCGGCCGGGACGGGATGAGGTCACCCATGTGCAGCGCGTCGCCGTGGCCGTACCCGGTGTTCCACAAGGGTTTGCCGTTGTCGTCGATGGCCATCGCGCCGAAGTCGATCTCGTCGCGGCCGTCGCCGTCCATGTCACCGATGGACAACTGGTGGTCGCCCTGATCGGTGTACTGGCTGCCGGAGCCGTTGGAGTCGAACTTCCACCGCTCGGTCAGCGCGCCGCCCTTCCAGTCCCAGGCGGTGATGACGGTACGGGTGTAGTAGCCACGGGACTCAATCAGGCTCGGGTGTACCCCGTCGAGGTACGCGGTGCCGGCGAGGAACCGGTCCACCCGGTTGCCGTAGCTGTCCCCCCATGAGGAGACGGTGCCGCGCGGCGGGTCGTAGTTCACCGTGGACATCGCCTTGCCGGTGAGGCCGTTGAACATCGTCAGGTACTCGGGGCCGGAGAGCACGTAGCCCGAGGAGTTGCGGTAGTCGGCGCTCGACGAGCCGATCACCACCCCCGTTCCGTCCTTGGTACCGTCCGCGGTCTTCATGGCCACCTCGGCCTTGCCGTCGCCGTCGTAGTCGTACACCTGGAACTGGGTGTAGTGCGCGCCGGCCCGGATGTTGCGCCCCATGTCGATGCGCCACAGCCGGGTGCCGTTCAGCCGGTAGCAGTCGACGTAGACGTCGCCGGTGTAGCCGGACTGCGAGTTGTCCTTGGAGTTGGACGGATCCCACTTGAGGATGATCTCGTACTGGCCGTCGCCGTCCACATCACCGACCGACGCGTCGTTGGCCGAGTAGGTGTAGGCCACGCCGTCCGGTGTCGTGCCACCAGCCGGTACCTGCAGCGGTACGTCCATGTACCCCGAGGCGTTGAACTGCAACGCACTCTCGGTCGAGGCGTACTCCACGCCGCCCACCACGGGACGCACGGTGTAGGCGACGCCGGCCGCCGCACCCGAGTCGAGGTAGTTGGTGGAGTTGGTGATCGGCGACGAGTTCACCTTGGTACCGGCGCGGTAGAGGTTGAAGCCGATGCCGGCCGGGTCGGTACCCAGCAGCCGCCAGGAGACGAAGTTGGCGCTACCCGAGCGTACCGATACCAGGCCCCGGTTGAGCTTCTCCATCTGCCGGGCACCGCTGGGCGGCGTGGTCGGCGGCAGCGTCCCGCCCGGATTCGTTGGGGGCGCGCTTGTCGGTGGCGCGCTCGTTGGGGGCGCGCTCGTCGGGGGCGCGCTCGTCGGGGGCGTTGTACTCGGCGGGGTCGTCACGGCGCCGGTGCAGGTGGTGCCGTTGACCGAGAAGCTGGTGGGTACCGGATTGCTGCTACCGGTCCAGGAACCGTTGAAACCAAACGACACGGTACCGCCCGCCGCAACGCTCGCGTCATAGCTGACGTTGGTGGCGGTCACCTGGCTACCCGACTGGGTGAAGCTGGCACCCCACATCTGGGTGACCGTCTGTCCGGCGGTGTAGCTCCAGGCCACCGTCCAGCCGTTGAGTGGATCGCCGAGGTTGGTGAGGTCGACGTTGGCGCCGAAGCCACCCTGCCACTGGTTGGTAATTGTGTAGGCGACGCGGCAGCCGGTGGCGGCCTGCGCGGCGACGGCGGTGATGACCGAGCAGGTCAGGGCTGCTCCCGTGGCGGCGGCGAGCACGAGTGCCAGCCGCCTGTTTCGGGTACGCACTGTCTTCAAGGCAGGCATTGTTCTTCGGGCATGCATGGTGGAGAACTCCCAGGAGTGAGGCGCGTACCCCCGGCGCCCGGTCGACCGACGGCGTCGCGCACGAAGATCCGGTCGCTGACAGCGCCTACCCACACCCGGAGTGTTCGCGTCTGCCCGTACGCACCCGGTGACCGTGGTCGATGTCAGCAGCGCTGACTCCCGGGCGGCAGCGTAGCCCGGGAACGCCCGCCCGGGCAAGTCTCCACTCCCCCAGATTCGTTAGGAAAGCGCAATCCTAGGCTCTCCGCTCACCAACCGGCGGGTGGGTCTGTTGGTGGGTCTGTTGGTGGGTCTGTTGGTGGGTCAGTTGGCGGGCAGGCCGGCGAGTGTGGCGAGGATGCCGAGAAGACCCGCGGCGATCAACGTGGAGACCACACCGCGGCGCAGAACGAAGAGCCAGCCGGCGGCGAGCAGCAGGACGGGTACCTGCCACAGGTGGGTCAGCGACCGGGCGAGCAGCAGCGCCGAGCCGCCGATGGCCCCGATGGCAGCGGGTCCGGCGCCGGCGAGGAACGCCTGCACGCTCCGGTTGGCGCGGAGCCGGTCGAAGTGGCGCGCACCGATCAGTACGAAGAGGAACGACGGGGCGAAGGCGATGGCAGCCGCGAGCAGACCACCGGCCACACCTGCCGCCGCGTACCCGACGACGGCCACCGTCTGGACGACCGGCCCGGGCGTGATCTGCCCGAGCGCCACGGCCGAGAGGAACTGGTCGCCGGTCATCCAGTGGTAGCGGTCGACGGCGTCGGCGCGCATCAACGGGATGATGACGAAGCCGCCGCCGTACGACAGCGCACCGACCTTGAACGCCGTCCAGGCAAGCGCGCCGAGCCCCCCGACAGCGCCCGTCTTCACGAGCGCACCGGGTACGCCCGCCACTGCGCCTCGCCACCCGCCGCGCGCGAGCACCTCGATCATGCCCGCAGCGAGCAGGACCAGTACGAGCCACGGGCCGGCGATGACGGCAGCGACCGCGGCGGCGGACAGGTAACCGATCCAGCGCAGCCGGCCGGCGCGCGTGGTACCGGTGCGGCGCCAACTCGCCGGCGCGAGACCGGCCGCGGCATGCACCGCCACGGCGGCTACAGCGGCGCCCGCGCCGGCTGCCGCGCCGAGGACGAAGCGGTTGGGCCGGCCGGACAGCAGCGGGGCCGACAGGGCAAGGATCGCGACAAGCCCGGGCAGGATGAAGCAGACCCCGCCGACCAGCGCGCCCGCCCGGCCGCGCAGCCGCCACGCGCAGAAGATGGCCAACTGCGTGGAGGCGGGGCCGGGCAACAGGTTCGTGGCGGCGACGCCGTCCTCGAACTCCAGCTCGGAAAGCCAACCCCGACGTTGTACGCACAGCGTCCGCAGCAGTGCGATATGCGCGGGCGGTCCGCCGAACCCGGTAACCCCGATGCGCAGCCACTGCACAGCAATCGTCGCCAGCGTGACGGGCGGCTCGCCCTCAGCCGCCGCACCCTCGGCCATCCCTCCCTCGGTCATCCCACCCCCTCGGTCATCCAGCCCTCGCTCACTGTGCTCTCGGCCATCCCACACCCATGTGCGCAACCACGCGGCTGCCCGCGTCGACGCCGCAGAACAGCAACATCAACCGCAACCACGGCAGGGTATCCGGATGAGGTGAACAGCCCGTTCCGCACACACAACCATGGGCGGCCGGCGCGCCGTACCTTCACGGGAGCCTGGTCCGGGTCGGTGCGAGTCGACCCGTACCTGGTACCGGGGCCGGTAGCGTGGGGGTGTGAGTCCGCCCGTTGACGTGCTGACCGAGGTACTCGCCGAGCTGCATGTGCGGCTGCGGGCGGTGAACGAGGGCGAGCTGGCCGGGTACATTCCGCCGCTGGCACAGGTGGATCCGGAACTGTTCGGGCTCGCGTTGGTCAGCATGGACGGGCACCGGTACGCGGCCGGGGACGCCGACACGCCCTTCACCATCCAGTCGGTCGCGAAGCCGTTCATCTACGCGCTCGCCGTCGCCGATCTGGGACTGGACGCGGTCAGCGCACAGGTCGGTACGGAGCCTACGGGCGAGGCGTTCAACGCGATCAGCCTGGAGCCGGGTACCGGCCGGGCGGTCAATCCGATGGTGAACGCGGGCGCCATCGTCACCACATCACTGGTACGCGCAGCCGATCCGGCCGAGCGCTGGGCACGCATCCTGCACTGCCTCTCCGGCTTCGCCGGCCGCGAACTCTCTGTCGACGAGGAGATCTACGCGGCCGAGTCGGCCACCGGGGACCGCAACCGCGCACTGGGCTACCTGCTGCGCTCCGCGGGTACGCTACGGCTTCCGGTGCGCGACGCGCTGGCCGCGTACTTCCGGCAGTGTTCGGTTCTGGTCACCGCGGCCGATCTCGCGGTGATGGCGGCGACGCTCGCGGCCGGCGGCGTCAACCCGGTCACCGGAGCACGGATCGTCCCCGAACCCGTCGCGGTGGCGACTCTTGCCGTGATGGCAACCTGCGGAATGTACGACTCGGCCGGCGACTGGCTGCTGCGCGTGGGACTACCGGCCAAGAGCGGCGTCGGCGGCGGGCTGATCGCGGTCAGCCCGGCCCGGTTCGGAGTCGCGACCTTCTCGCCGCCACTGGATGCGGTCGGGAACCCGGTGCGCGGGGTACTGGCTCTGCGAGAGCTGTCCGAGCGTTTCGGCCTGCATGTGCTGCACAACCCGGCAGTCACCGCGCCGACCGTCGTACTTGCCAGTTCTGTTGCCGCGCAACAGTCCTCGTTTCCCCGCTCTGCGGCGGAGCTTGCGGTGTTACGGCGCGACGGCGAACGAGCCGGGGTGGTGGCCGCGCAGGGACAGCTCGACTTCGTGGGTACCGAACGCCTCCTGTACGCCATCGGCGAGGTCACGCCCAGCGATGGGCTGCTGGTACTCGACCTCGATCGAGTGACCGGCTTCGACACAGCCGCCCACTGGGCACTCCGTGCAGCCCTGCACCGGCTGGCGGAGCGGGGCGTAGCGGTGGCCGTAGTCGGACCGGCGGAGGTGGCGGTACATGAGTCCGCCCAACGCTTTCCGACCCGGGAGGCCGCACTACGTTGGGCCGAAGACCACCTGCTCGCCCAAGGGTCGTAGGTCGGCGTATCGGCCTCGCATGGTCGCCGCCACCGTGACCACGTTTGTGAGGCCTATTCGCCCTGGTTGCGTGTTGTTCGCTCTTCGTCAATTGGCACAATTGTTCGAGGATTCTGTCGTACCCGCTCGATAGGTTGTGGGTATGGATGAGGGGTTGGCGGTGATGGAGCAGGCGGTGCTGGATTGCTTGTCCGCCAACGTTTACAGCCTTCCGTCCGCGGAGTTGATCAGCTGGTTGGATCGGGTGCATGCGTTCTCGCAGCAGGTGGCCGCGCTGGAGCTGGGTCTGGTCCGGGAGGTGGACGCGCGGGGTTTGCCGGCTGCTGAAGGTGCGCACAGCACGTCTGGTTGGTTGGCCCACAGGTGGCGGGTCACTCCCGGTACGACCGCGCGCATGGTGAAGCTGGCGAAACTGATGCACTCGAGCGCTCCGCAGGCTGGTGTCGCCCTCGGTCAGGGCCGGGTCAACGTCGAGCAGGTGCACGTGATCGCCTCCGCTGTGCGGGAGTTGCCGGTCCAGCATCAGCCGGAGGGTGAGAAGTTTCTGCTGGACCAGGCGGCTGTGTTCGCGCCGCGTGACTTGGCGCGGCTCGGGGAACGGCTATTACACGTCGTCGACCCGGAAGGGGCGGAGAAGAAGGCAGCCGACCAGCTGGCCAAAGACGAGGCCCGTAGCTACCGGGACCGCACGTTGTCGGTGTTCGACATCGCCGGTACCAGCAAGGTGCGGATCTCCGGCTGGCTCGACCGGGAAGGCGGCGCGATCGTTCGGGCCGCTCTGGACCCGTTGTGCGCACCCCGCCGCGACCGCGACGACCCTCGCTTCAACGGAGGCGCAGGCGCTGGTTCCGCCACAGGTGCCGCTGCTGGCGGTGGCCTGGGTGCGAGCACCGGTGAACGTGATTCCCGGAGTCCGGGACAACGCCGGATCGACGCACTGGTCGACATCTGCCGACTCGCTCTCGCTACCGGAGAGCTACCCGACAACGGCGGCGACCGACCCCAACTGGTGGTGACAGTGCCGTTCGAGGTGCTCCGCAGCCAGATCGGGGCAGCAACCCTCGACGACGGAGCCACCCTCACCCCTGGTTCGGCACGGCGACTCGCCTGCGACGCCACGATCCTCCCCGCCGTGATGGGCGGCGACAGCCAACTCCTGGACCTCGGACGACGCCGACGACTGTTCACCGGACCCGTCCGACAGGCACTCGTCCTACGCGACAAGGGCTGCGCCTTCCCACCCTGCGACCGGCCAGCCAGATGGACAGACGGACACCACATCCAACACTGGGCCGACGGCGGAGCCACCGAACTAGCCAACGGCGTACTGCTCTGCGGCTACCACCACCGCCTCATCCACCAAGGCGAATGGACCGTCCGCATCAACCCTGGTGACGGACTACCCGACTTCCACCCACCAGCCCACCTCGACCCACAACAACAACCCCGCCGCAACACCTACCACCGACGCCAATAGGCAATCGCCTGCGGGATATCGCCAATTCACTGCCCTCAAAGCAAGGACGCGCTGCTGACCCGCGCACTCAACCGCGGACCGACGTCGCGTGCCGACCTCTGACTCAGCGGGCGTGTACCGGTTCAGCGGGCGTATGGCGGTTCACCGGGCGTATGGCGGTTCAGCGGGCGTGTACCGGTTCAGCGGGCGTATGGCGGCTCAGTGGGCGTGTACCGGGGCGCCTGGGCCGAGTGGGATGCCCAGCAGGTACCAGGCGACGAAGAAGAGTGTCCACAGTACCGCCACGATCACCGTGTACGGCAGCATGAGCGAGACGACGGTACCCACGCCGGCCTGCTTCTTGTACCGCTGCGTGATGAGCACGATGAGTGGCAGGTACACCATCAACGGCGTGATGACGTTGACCGGCGAGTCACCGACCCGGTAAGCCGCCAGTACCGTCTGCGGGGCGATGTTCAGCCGCAGGAACAGCGGGATGAACACCGGCGCGAAGATGGCCCACTTCGGGATCACGCCCGGGATGATGATGTCCAGGATCAGCGTCACGACGACCAGCCCGATGAGCAGCCAGACGGCGCCGATGTTGGCCCGCTCCAACACGTCCGAGAGCTTGACGGCGGCGATGGTGGCCATGTTGCTGTAATTGAAGTACGCGATGAACTGGGCGATGATCAGCAGCAGGAAGATCAGTCCGGCGAGCCCGGCGATGGTCTTGGTGATCGCCCCCATGACGGCGTTGGCACCGCGCAGCGTTTTGGCACCGTAGCCGTAGCACAGCCCCATCACCAGGAACACCAACATGACCAGGAAGATCAGCCCGTCCATGAACGGGGAATCCTTGACAACACTGCCGGTCTCCGGGTTGCGCAGCGGCGCGCCCGGCGGCGCGGTCAGCAGCGTGATGAGCACCGCCACCCCGAGCAGCCCGAAGAGTGCGAAGCGCAGCCCACGTGACTCGGCCGCGTGGTCGATCGCGGCCTCCGGCTCGGCTCGCGGCGCGTCCGCCGGGTCGAACTTGCCCAGCCGGCGCTCGATGATCCGCTCGGTAATGAAAGTGATCACGAAAGCCAGGAAGATGGTGGAGCCGATACCGAAGTACAGATTCGAGGTGATGTCGATGCTGCGGTTCGGGTCGACCAGATGGATCGACTCGTTGGTGATCTCGGTGACCACACCGTCGGTCGGCGTGATGATGACGTTGACGCCGAAAGTGGCGCCGACGCCCGCGAAGGCGGCCGCCATACCGGCGAGTGGATGTCGCCCGACGCTTTTGAAAGCCACTGCCCCCAACGGAATCAGCACGAGATAGCCGGCGTCCGAGGCGACGCTGGAGATGATGCCGAGCAGCACGATGATGAAGGTCAGCGTCCACTTCGGCGCGGCCCGGACGAGTTTGCGGATCAGCGCGCCGATCAGCCCGGCCTCCTCGGCGAGGCCGACGCCGACCATCGCCACCAGGATCACGCCGACCACGCCGAAGTTGTTGAAGTTCTGCACGGCGGAGGTGTAGAGGAAGCGGATTCCGTTGCCGGACAACAGGCTTTCGATACTGGTCGTCTCGGTGTGCGGTACCACTTCCGGGTTGTACAGCTGGTCCGGCGGGTACGACAGGCCAGGCTCCTGACTTCCGCCCGGATAGGTCTCCGTTGCGTGGATCGGCGCCGGGGTAACCGTTTCGTACGTGACGTGGACGTTGAACGCGCTGAGGATCGCGGAGAGCACGATGACCAGCAGGCACAGGGCCAGGAAGATGACGGCCGGGTGCGGAACCTTGTTGCCGATCTTCTCGATCCCGTCCAGCATCCGTTGCACAAAGCCACGTTTGCGGGCCGGGGCCGCGGGTGCGGCGGCAGCTGCGGCGGTGCTCACCGCCCGGTACCCCCGACGCCCACCGGCTGCTCCGCGGAGCCAGAAGAACCCGCGGAGCCCGAAGAACCCGCGGAGCCCGAAGAACCCGCATAACCCGAGGAGCCCGGGGCAGGCGAAGGCGGGCGGAAGTCGAGAGCGAGGTCGAGGAGCAGCCGGGTACCGAAGCCGGTACAGCCCACCGGCCGCCAGGCAGCGCCGGTATCCGCCTGCGCCGGCCCGGCGATGTCCAGGTGTGCCCAGGGCAGCCCAGCGACAAACTCGTTGAGGAACAGCGCCGCGGTGATGGCTCCGGCGTACGGGCCACCGACGTTCTTCAGGTCGGCGATCTGCGAGTCGAGTTGGCCGCGGTACCGGCTGTCCAACGGCAGCTGCCACACCGGCTCGCCGGTACGCTCGGCCGCCTCCCCGATCTGCCCGACCAGTTGTTGGCTGTTACCAAAGACTCCAGCCACCTCCGGCCCGAGCGCCCGCAGGCAGGCACCGGTGAGCGTGGCGATGTCCACGATCGCGTCCGCGCCCGCCTCCGCGGCGAGTACCAACGCATCCGCCATCACCAGCCGCCCCTCGGCGTCGGTGTTGAGTACCTCGACGGTGGTACCGCCGTGGATGGTGAGTACATCGCCGAGTTTCATGGCAGAGCCGGAAGGCATGTTGTCGGTACACATCAAATAGCCGGTCACCGCGCTCGGGCAGTCAAGCTCGGCCAGCACGGTCATCGCGGCCAGAATCGCGGCCGCACCGGACATGTCGTTCTTCATGGTGGCGTGCACCGCGTCGCTGGGCTTGAGGCTGATCCCACCGGAGTCGTACATGACGCCCTTGCCGACAAGGGTGAGATTGCCGCGCGGCGTGCCGGACGGTTGGTACTCCAGCTTCACCATGCGCGGCGGCTCGGTGCTGCCGCGGTTGACGCCCAACAGACCGCCGCAGCCCAGCCGGGTCAGCTCATCCTTGTCCGCCACCGTAACGGTCAGGCCGCTCTCGGCGCCGAGCCGCTGCGCCAACTGCGCGAGCGCGCTCGCGCTCAGCATGCTCGGCGGGGAGTTGGCCAGATCCCGGGCGAGTGCGGCCGCGCGCACGAAAGTCTGGCCGCGGCGGGCGCCGGCTTCGATCTCCGGCCGCCGGTCCGTGGAGGCGAGCAGAGTCAACATCGTCACCGGTACCGGCGCGCTTGCCGTGCGGGTATTCGGTGTGCGGAGCGGCAGGAACTGGTACCGGGCAAGCAGCGCCCCCTCCACGACCGCCTGGGCGGCCGCTCTGGGTTCGCGGGGCAACGCCTGTGCCAGCGCGGTGGCGAGCCTGGGATGCCGGGGTACCGCCGAGCCGAAAGCGGCTGCCGCGTCCCGCAGCCGGGTGGTGTCCAGTGCATCCGGCTCACCGACGCCGACCGCCACCAGTACCTGACCGGCCCGCCCTGGTACCACCAGAGCCTGGCCGACCTTGCCGTCGAAACCCGCCCCAACCAACGCTTCCCGGTCGACGCCGAGCTCTTCCGGGACCGGGCCGGACGAGCCGACCGGTACCCCGACAGCCCAGCCCTCGCCGACCGCCGGAGCGGCCGATCCGGTCTGTACCCCCACGGCCACCGCGGCCTCCGCGGACAGCGACGGCGCCGGATCGAATGCGTCCACGACTTTCCCCCTGAGCTTGTGCGTCGGTGCTCGCGCACCGCTATCGCGCGTCAGTGCTTGTGGGCACGGAGCGTCGTGACTCGGTGCTCTGTGACACGGTGCTTGTGGTCGGCGCTTGCGTGACAAAGTCGTCCAGGCGTCAGCATTCCGGACTCCAAGCCAGCGTGCGGGCAATTCACCAGTTTCGCCGACAGTTCACCCGACAGCGGGACGGGCCTGGGCCGGGTCCTGGGGTCGGGGTGTTTGCCGAGGCGGGCAGCCGGGTACTGAGCGGACGTGCGGGTGCTGGGTGGTCGCTACGAGTTGCTGCGCTCCATCGGAGCAGGCGGCATGTCCGAGGTTTGGCACGGCCACGACGAAACCCTCGACCGGGCCGTCGCGGTCAAGCTCCTCAATACCCGGGAGGCCGCCGATCCACAGGCCATTTCCCGGGTACGCGACGAGGCGCGCTGTGCGGCGCGGCTCACCCACCCCAATGCCGCCGCCGTCTACGACTTCGGTGTGGTTCCAGCCGGCTCGATGATCGACGACGCACGTGGCTTGGATCTGAGCGCTGACCGGAGCGCGGACGTGGGCGGGGCCCCGGTGCCGTACATCGTGATGGAGCTGGTCGACGGGTACACCCTGGCCCGGCACCTGAGCCAGGCACCACTCGACTGGCGGATCGCCGCTCGGGTCTGCGCCGAGGTGGGTGCCGCACTGGCCACGGCGCACGCGAACAACATCGTGCACGGGGACATCAAGCCGGGCAACGTGATGCTGGCTCCGTCGGGCGCGAAGGTACTCGACTTCGGCGCGGCTGGGCCGATCGGGCGCCCCGGTACCGGCACCGTTCAGGGTACGCTCCCGTACCTCGCGCCAGAACTGTTGCAGGGCACGGCGACCGGCCCGGCCGTGGACGCGTACGCCCTGGGGGTACTGCTGTTCGTCTGCCTCACCGGCGGGCTACCCGAGCCGGACCGGTACGGGCGGCCGCCACTGCCTCAGGTCGACGGACTCGACCCGCTGCTCGCCGACTTGTGCGCCGAGTGCCTCGACCCGCGGCCGGAGCAGCGGCCGACCGCGCTCGCTGTCGCGTTGATCCTCGCCGAGGCAGTCGACGCGCATGTTTCGTTGCCGCCACTGGAGTCGGCGCTGCTCCGCCAGCCGGTTGGTCGCCCGACCAGCGAGGCGCTCCGAGCCGCGACCCAGTCCCGGGCGGTACCCCGTCCACGGCCGACCCCACCCGCTACCCCCACCCCCGGCAGCCACGCCCCTGTGAACAACGCCCCTGGGAACCACGCCTCTGTGAACAACGCCCCGGGCTACCACGCCCCTGGGAACCACGCCTCCGCGAGCCACGTCTCCGGCCAGCCACGCTCCGGCCAGCCACGCCCCCGAGCCCCGGGAGCGCCGCCCGTCGGCACGGGTCGGCCGCCACCGCGCCTGAGACCGGCTGCCGCGCCGGAACCGAGCCGCCCCAACCAGTCGGGCGGGGCCAGTGACGCGCTGTCAGCCGGTGGCTCCTTCGTCGTCCCCGGTCAGACCTGCGGCGGCTCGGCGGAGTTTGCCGAACTCGGCGGCGAGCGCGTCGAGTTGGAAGTGTGCGTTGAGACCGCTCGGGTTGGGCAGTACCCAGATCCCGGTGGTACCCCAGCGCTCCTCCTGCGCACCCAGTACGGCCTGCCGGGCACCGAATGCCGTGCGGTAGGCCGAGATTCCGACGATCGCGAGCCAGCGCGGTTGGTACTCCTCGACTTTGGCGCGCAACAGCCGCCCGCCGGCCACCAACTCGGCTGGGGAGAGTTCGTCGGCGCGCGCGCTCGCCCGCGCCACCAGGTTCGTGATGCCCAACTGGTACCCGAGCAGCTCGCTCTGCTCGGCCGGGTGCAGTTGCCGCGGCGTGAAGCCGGATCGGTACAGGGCCGGCCAGAATCTGTTGCCGGGGCGGGCGAAGTGGTGCCCCACCGCAGCCGACCAGAGCCCTGGATTGATGCCACAGAACAGCACCCGCAAGCCGGGTCCGATGACGTCGGGCAGCGACTTCGCACGGGCCGCCTGCAGCCCGGCGGCGTCGGGTTTGGCACGGGCCGCCGGTAATTCGGCGGCGCCCGGCTTGGCTGCGGCCACCGTCGGTCCGGCAGCGGTGCGGAGGCCAGCCCGACGGGCTGCGGGCTTGGACATAGCGGGCTTAGGCGCAGCGGGCTTAGGACGCTAGCGGGCTTAGGCGCAGCGGGCTTAGGCGCAGCGGGCTTGCGGGCAGCGGGCTCGGGCATGGTGCGACCGACGATAGCCGCAGGCTTCGTCGATCCGCCAGCGGGCACCGCGTGACAGGGCCGCGCCCCCGGTAAGGCACGCCGCGCCTGAACAGTCGCCCAAGCGCGGCGGACCCCGGTCAGCGCTCCAGGTCGGGCAGAACCTCGGTCCGGAACAGTTCGATCAGCTCCCGGTAGTGCGGACCCACCGCGGCCACATGCAACTCGTCGTAGCCGGCCTTCTGGTAGCTGGCCACGATGTCGCGGTAAGGCTGGGGATCGGGGCCGCACGGCATCTTCGTCATGTCACGGGTTACCAGCTCGCTGGCCTGCTCGAAGTGCTCGGGCGTCGGCAGTACCTGAGCCAGCTCGCCGGGGAGGGCTTCGTTGGGCCAGATCCGGTACGCGATGTCCAGCGCCTCGTCCGTATCCTTTGCGTAGCAGCCCTTCGTACCCGCGACGGCCGGCTTCGCCCCGCCGCCACCCGAGCGGAACTGCGCCACCGCATCCGGATCCGGCTTGGTACTGACGAAGCCGTCGCCGATCCGGGCAGCGAGCGCGATGGATTTCTCGCCGAACCCGGAGACGAACACCTCGGGCGGCTGCTCGGGTACGGTGAACAGCTTCGCGTGCTCAACCGTGTAGTACCGGCCGCGGTGGTCGACAACCTCACCTGTCCACAGCGCCCGCATCACCTCGACCGCCTCCGCCAGCATCTCCAGCCGGATATCGGCGGCGGGCCAGCCGGCTCCGGTCACGTGTTCGTTCAACGCCTCGCCACTGCCGACGCCGAGGGTGAACCGGCCGCCGGTGAGTACGGCGCTGGTGGCGGCGGCCTGGGCGACCACCGCCGGATGCAGCCGTACCGTCGGGCAGGTGACCGCGGTCATTACCGGCAGGGCGCAGACCTGGCTGAGCGCGCCGATCATCGACCACACGAACGGGGACTGGCCCTGCTCATGATTCCACGGGTGGTAGTGGTCGGAGATCCACAGGCCGGCGAAGCCCGCCTCCTCGGCCAGTCGCGCCTGTTCGAGCAACTGCTCCGGCGAGTACTCCTCGCAGGACAGGAAGTAGCCCAGTCGCATGGCGCTCACCCGCTCCGGCCAGGGCTCGCGAAATCGTCCGAGGTGCGCTCGGCGTCCCGTTCCGCGGGCGGTCGGTCAGGCAGTTCCAACTCGGGGGTACCGCCATAGTCCGCGCCCGGCTCGGCCAGTACACCCGGCTCACCGCCGCGTACCTCGCGCTCGTCCCGCTCGCCGCGCATCCGGTCAGTCATCGATCTCTCCTCTCGCTTACGCTCCCCACCCTCGCCCACCTACCCCGCCTGCCCGGCGTCAATCACCGTCCTCGGAACACTTTGGCCGGCCCGCGCTTGGCGGCTGGAGGCCCGCCGCTCGGGTTTGCTGGTGCCACTGGTGGGTAAGTCACCGTGAGGGGTTGGCTGTGCGACTGATAGGGCCGTGCAACCGACAACAAGGCTGTGCGACCGATAACAAGGCAGTGCGACCGATAACAAGGCAGTGCGACCGACAACAAGGCTGTGCGACCGATGAGGAGGAGCGATGGCATCGGGCGGTGGGCAACGGCGGGCCGATCGGGCGCGGGTCGTGGTGGTGACCGGAGCCAGTGGCGGGGTCGGCCGGGCGGTGGCCCGGGAGTTCGCCCGCCGCGGCGACGCGGTGGCATTGCTGGCGCGGGGCGAGGACGGCCTGGCCGGGGCCGCGGAAGACGTGACAAACCTCGGGGGTACGCCGTTGCCGCTGTCCGTGGATGTCGCCGACCACAGCGCGGTGGACGCCGCCGCTGCCAAGGTGGAGCAGGAGTTGGGCGCCATCGACGTGTGGGTCAACGTCGCCTTCTCCTCGGTGTTCGCGCGCTTCGTCGACATCGAGCCGGCCGAGTTCGAGCGGACCACGCAGGTCGCCTACCTCGGGTACGTCAACGGAACCCGGGCGGCGCTTCGGTACATGCTGCCCCGTGACCGTGGCGCCATCGTTCAGGTCGGCTCGGCACTCGCCTACCGGGGAATCCCGCTGCAGAGCGCCTACTGCGGCGCCAAGCACGCGATCCAGGGCTTCAACGAGGCGCTGCGCTGCGAACTGCTGCACGACAAGAGCCGGGTACGCACCACGATGGTCCAGTTGCCGGCCGTCAACACACCCCAGTTCGACTGGGTACTTTCCCGGCTCCCCGAGCATCCGCAGCCGGTACCCCCGATCTACCAACCGGAAGTCGCCGCCCGCGCCATCGTCTACGCGGCCGACCACCCGAAACGCCGGGAGTACTGGGTCGGCGGCTCCACCATGGGAACCCTGATCGCCGACAAGTTCGCCCCCGGCGTACTGGACCGGTACCTTGCCAGGACCGGCTTCCAGGGTCAGCAGACCGATCAGCCGGCCGCGCGCGAGCCGGCCAACCTGTGGCAGCCCGCCGACGACCGGCCAGGTACCGACCAGGGCGCGCACGGCTCGTTCGACAACAAGGCGACGCCGCGCAGCCTGCAGGTGTGGGCCTCGCAGCACCACGGGCTGCTGGGTACCGCCGCCCTCGGCGTCACCGGCCTGGCCGCCGGCCTGACCCGTTGGCTGCGCAGCCACTGACCCGCCGACCGCTACGCCCCGCTGACGCTTGCCTCCCCGCCGGCGCCCTGCTGCCGGCTACGCCCCCGCTGACCGCTACGCCCGCGCAGGCGGCTGTGCCCCGCAGACGGCTGTGCCCCGCACAGGCTAGACCCCGCAGACGGCTAGACCCCGCAGGCGGCTAGACCCCGCTGACGGCTGGGCCCCGCTGACGGCAGCGATGTCGCTGAAGAGGACGTGGCGAAAGGACCCGGCCGAATCTGTGTGATCCGGGTGCGGAGCGGGTATGGCCGGTTCATCGCCCGAGCATCCGTGGTTCCACTGCGGAATTCGGTGCGACCGAAGTGTGGGCACAGCCGAGTTGAATGGAGACCCGTGGTGGTCCAGAACGTCACCGCTGCCCTGACCGTCGAAGGCCGTACGGCCACCGTCCGGCTCGGCGGCGACCTGGATGTCGAGGCGGTCGACCAGATTCGGCAGCCCTTCGACGAGGCGCTCGCCGCGGACGTCGACGAGATCGTGGCCGACCTGACCGACACCGAGTTTCTCGACTCCACGGCGCTCGGCGTACTCGTCGGTGCGTACCGGCGGGCCACCGAGAAATCGCTCGGCTTCCGGGCGGTCAACCTGCAGGGTCAGGTGGAGCGGCTGCTGGCCATGACCGGCACACTGGACCTGTTGACCGGCAACGCAATCAGCTGACCGGCTCCTCGGCCATCAGTGCCGCGCGCAGCCGGCCGAGTACCGCCTTCAACAGCCGGGAGACCTGCATCTGGGAGACGCCGACCAGTTCGGCGATCTGGGACTGGCTGAGTTCGTCGACGAAGCGCAGCCGCAGCAGCGACCGGTCTGCCTCGGACAGCTCCGCCACGAGCAGGGCCAGCGAGTACCGGTCGGCAAAGGACTCGATTTCGCCGTCCTCGGCGCCGAGCAGGTCGCCCAGTTCGGCACCGTCGGCATCCGCGGTCGCCGGCGCGTTGATCGAGTCGGCACGGTATGCGGTACCGGCGGCCATCCCGGCGCGTACCTCGGCGGGGTCGACCCGCATCCGCCCGGCGATCTCCGCCTCGGTCGGCTCCCGGCCCAGTTGCTGAGCCAGTTCGGTCGCCACGGACCTGGCCTCCAGGTGCACTTCCTGCAGGTGCCGGCTGACCCGTACCACCCAGGTCCGGTCCCGGAAGTGGTGGCGCAGCTCGCCCAGGATGGTCGGTCCGGCGAAGCCGGCGAAGGAGCTTCCGTGCTGTGCGTCGAACCGGTCGGCGGCCCTGAGCAGCCCGACCGTGGCCACCTGCACCAGGTCGTCCAGCGACTCACCGCGGTTGGCGAAGCGGCTGGCCAGCCGGCGGGCGAACGGCAGGTAGTTTCGCACCAGCTGCTCGCGGGCCGCCAGCCGCACCGGGTCTGCCGGATCCAGGTGGGCGGCTGCCGCCAACGCCTGCACGGCTGGATCTTCCGACCCTGTGGGCCAGGCGGCTGCCGGCCCGCTGGAAATTGGCTGGGCCGCCGTCAGGGGCTCGTTCGTCGTCTCGTACTTCGTCGCCATCACCGTCCGAATGCTTGTCCCGCAGTACCTGTCACGGGTACCTGTCGCATGATCCCTGTCCCGCGAATGCCTGTCCCGCAATGACTTCCGGCCCTCGGCGGGCTGGCGGCATCGCGGCGGGCCGAGGCTGGCGCGGGTCTTGCGGCGCAAGGCTCGCCCAGGATGCGGGCCGGGCACGGGAGGAGGATCGCACACGCTGCCCCTACCTGACCGTACCTCGCATTCGCTCGTCGGCAACCGGAGCGGCGGAACAGTACCCGCGCAGGAGGGCACGGAGCCTCAGCGGTCGCGCTCCCGTACCAGCTGCTCCTCCGGACCGTCGCCCAGCCGCACCCGGATCCGGTGCCGGTTGAACAGCGGCAACAGGTACCACACGGTCACGTACAGCCCCGCGACCAGCCCGGTGACGATGGCCACCACCGGCTCGCCGACCACCACGTCGATGGCCAGGAAGAGCGCGCCGACCAACGAGACCAGCAACGCCACCAGCCCCAACTGGGCCAGCCGGGAGGCGATCGCGAGTACCTCCGGCTTGCGCCCCTCGCGGAACACGATGCGGTGGTAGCTGACCGGCGCGATCAGGAAGGCGGTCGCGGCCGCGGCGGCCACCAGAGTGACCACGTAGGCCACCCGGTTGACTCCGGTCAACAGGTCGGCCCGGCTACTGAACGGCAGGGTCAACAGGAACGCGAAGAGGATCTGTACGCCGGTCTGCGCCACCCGCAGTTCCTGCAGCAGTTCGGCGAAGTTACGGTTGCGGCGCTCGAACTCGCTCTCCTCGCCGGCTCCGGGCACGCTCGTCATCAGGTCATCCTGCACCGGACGACGGATTCCCGCCCGGCAAGGTTTGGTGGGCATGGCTTTTCTGGCGGACCTAGCGTTTCTCCGACGGACAACCGGGTAGGCCGTGAAGATGATCCTGCTTGGTACCTCCGGCTGGCAGTACCGTGACTGGCGCGGCGCCCTCTACCCGGCCGGCCTGCCGCAGCGCGAGTGGCTCGCGCACTACGCCGAGCGCTTCGCCACGGTGGAGGTGAACAACGCCTTCTACCGGCTGCCCGAGCGCACCACCTTCGAGCACTGGCGGGCGCAGACCGGCACCGGATTCTGCTTCGCCGTCAAGATGAGCCGCTACCTCACGCACATCAAGCGTCTGCGCGATCCGGCCGAGCCGGTGGCCCGGTTCCTCGACCGGGCAGCCGGTCTGGGCGACCGGCTCGGCCCGGTACTGCTCCAGCTGCCGCCGACACTGCGGGCGGACGCGGGACTGCTGGACGACGCGCTGAGCCGGTTCCCACGCGGGGTACGGGTGGCGGTCGAGCCACGGCACGATTCGTGGTGGGACGGGAGTACCCGCGCGGTACTGGAGCGGCACTCCGCGGCGCTGGTCTGGGCGGATCGTCGCGGGCGACCACTCGGGCCGCTGTGGCGTACCGCCGCGTGGGGGTACCTGCGGCTGCACGAGGGCGGCGCGACGCCCTGGCCACGCTACGGGCGTACCGCGCTGGCCTCCTGGGTGCGCCGGATCGAAGCGGAGTTCGGGCGCGACGATGTCTTCGTCTACTTCAACAACGACCCGGGCGGCGCGGCGCTCGCCGACGCCAGCGCCTTCGGCCGGCTGGCCACCCGCGCCGACCTGCCGGTTACGAGCTACCCCTCGTAAGCACCCGCCCGGACGACAGAGCTCAGCTGGTCTCGCCGGCGACGGTGAAGGAGCGCAGCCGGTCGATCGCCAGCAGGGTACCGCCGACCACGAACACCGCTGCCATCACGATCGCTGTCACCACGGACATCCGCGCCGACAACAGGTCGGAGCCACCGATCCGGGCGGCCACCGTGAGCGCGTACTGCTCGACGGAGAGCACCCGGGTACCGGTGAGCAGGTTGGTGAGCAGGCCCTCCCACAGCAGGATGTACGCCAGCCCGATCAGTACCGGCCGGCGGGACACCACGGACAGCGCCACGAAGAGCGCGTTGTACGCCGCGGAGGCCAGCAGTGCGCCGATCGCCAGCCCCAGGCCGAACCGGGCGCCGCCAGCCAGTGCGCCGGCCACGTACATCGGCACCCCGGTCACCACCGCTGTCACAGCGACCGCGACCACCAGCTTGGCGAGCAGGATTTCGCTGCGGGACAACGGTTTGGTGAGCAGGTGCACGAGCGTACCGTCGTCGATCTCGGAGCCGACCACGCTGGTACCGATGATCAGCGCCAGGATCGGTACCACCACGGTGAAGCCGAGCCCAGCCACCACCGGTAGTACCCAATCGGACTGGTGCGGGTGGCGCAGATGGCCCAGCAGAGCCAATCCGACCAGCACGACGGGCAGTGGCAGCAGCAGCCACACCCGCCGGCGACCGAGCAGGCTGCGCAGCGTGAGTTGCGCGACGGTGAGATTCATCGGTGCCCCTTACTGGGCGATCTACTGGGCGATCAGGTACGTGAAGACGCTTTCCAGGGACTCGTCCGACGGGCGCAGCTGGCTCACCCGTACCCCCTCGCGTACCGCGATGCGCGGGAACGCCCGGGTGAACGCGCCGTAGTCACTGGCGCGTACCGCCAACCCGGCCGGCGTCACCTCGACTCCGGTCACCGACGCCTCGCCGATCAGCGCCACCGCGAGCCGCCGGTCGTCACTGCTGGCGACCGCGAACTCGTGTGGCCGGTGGGTCATCAACCGGCGGATCGACCGGAAATCCCCGGATGCGGCCAACCGCCCGGCCACCATCACCTGCACGGTGCCGGAGACCTGCTCGACCTCTTCGAGGATGTGCGAGGAGAACAGCACGGTGTATCCGGCCGAGCCCCGATTGTGCAGCAGCTCCAGCATGTGCAGCCGCTGCCGCGGATCCATCCCGTTGAACGGCTCGTCGAGCAGCAGTACCGCCGGGTCGTGGACGAGCGCGGCAGCCACCCGGATGCGCTGGCGCATGCCTTTGGAGTAGGTGTCCATCCGGCGTCCGGCCGCGTCAGCCATCTCCACCAGCTCGATGGCGCTGCGGGCGGCGACCGCCGGGCGGCGCAGCTTGTGCAGGCGCGCACTGGCGAGTACGAATTCGTGGCCGGTGAGGTAGCCGGGTACCGCCTCGCGCTCGACCACCAGGCCGATCTTCCGGTAGATCTCCGGGTGTCGCCAGGTCGGTACGGCGTCGATGGTGACGCTGCCGCGCGAGGGCGGCAGGAACCCGGACATCATGTGCAGCAGCGTCGTCTTGCCCGCGCCGTTCGGCCCGAGCAGTCCGGTTACCCCGGGCGCCAGCGTCATCGTGACGTCGTTGACCGCCACCACGTTGCCGTACCAGCGGGTCACCGCGGCGAGTTCGATGGCGCTCATCCGCTCACCCGCCGGTAGCGCAGGTGCAGCAGGCCGACCGCTACCCCGGTGAGCGCCAGCGCCACCACGAGAAAGACCGGCCCCAGGTTGTTGATGTCGGTGTTCGGCACCCGGTAGATCCATTCTTTGAGCCCCAACACGAGCGTTGGCGGGCTGAAGAGTTGGCCGATTGCTTTTCCATTGGTACCACCGATGATCTGCCCGACCGCGAAGCCGACGGCCGAAGTAACCAGCGTGTACCCGACGATCAGCGCGGCCGCCACCATCCGCCGCCGCAGCCAGCAGGCGATCAGCAGGCCGACGGCGCCGAACACGAGCGCGTAGATGGCGGCCAGCCCAAGCCCGCCGAGGTAGTCGGTCAACTCCTTCGCCCGGGCATGCCAACTGTCCACAGTGAACAGTCCGGCCGCGAAGATCAGGGTCAGTGGTCCCGCGTAGACCAGCCACAGACCGCTGACCATCGCACCGAGCTTCACCCAGACGTAGTCGGCGCGCGCCAGCGGTCGGGAGAAGTAGAGGGGCAGCACGTTGTCGCGCAGGTCCCGGCTGACCAGTTCCGGTGCGGTGGCGGCGAGGAAGAGCAGGAATGGGACGGTCAGGTCGTCGCAGAAACTGAGGTAGGAGATCGGCATCTCGCCGGCGAGCACGCGGATCGCGATGTCGATGACGGCGACCAGGATCAGCACGGCGATCATGGCCCACGGGAAGATCTTCGCCTTGGCGGAGCGGCCGAGCCCGAAGACGGTTCGCAGGCCGTGGGTGTAGAGCGACCGGGCGGCGTACCCGCGCCCCAGGCGTACTCCCGTGTAGCGCTGGTAGCCGATGTCATGGATGACGCTAGCGGGCTGCATTGCTGCGCTCCTCTGCTACGCGGGAGTCGGCGGCGGCCGCGCTCGGTGACGTGGCAAATAGTTCCGCGACGTGGTGGCGGCGCTGTTCCAGGCGGTGCAACGGAAGTTCCAGATCGGCGACGGCACGCATGATGGCGTCGTAGGTCTCCGCCGAGCGCAGCGGCACGAGCACGGCGCGCCCGTCCCGGCCGACCGGCAGCCCCAGTTGGCCAAGGCGCAGTACGAGCGCGTCGGTACCCTCGTCGACCTCGACCGCGAGTACCCCCTGCCCGGTGGTCATCGCGGACACCCGGTCGGCGCGCAGCAGCCGGCCGCCCTCGATCGCGACCAGCGTGTCGCAGATGCGCTCCACCTCACCGAGGAGATGCGAGCAGACCACAACCGAAATGCCGAACTCGGTACCGATGCGGGCGATCAGCGCCAGCATCGAGTCCCGGCCGGCCGGATCCAGCCCGTTGGTCGGCTCGTCGAGGAGCAGCAGATCGGGATCGTGTACCAGTGCCTGAGCCAACTTGACCCGCTGCTTCATCCCGGTGGAGTAGCCGCCGATCTGCCGGTACCGCTCCTCGTAGAGCCCGACGTGGCGCAGCGTCTCGGAGGCGCGCTCGCGCGCCACCGTCTTCGGCAGCCCACTCATCCGCCCCATGTGTGTCACGAACTCGGCGGCCACCAGGTCCGGTGGCAACGAATCCGATTCCGGCATATAGCCCACCCGGGCCCGGATCGCCGGGCCGTCGGTGGCCGGGTCGAGCCCGAAAACGCTTGCCGCGCCGCCGGTCGGGGTGAGCAGGCCGAGCAGGATCTTGATGAGCGTCGACTTACCCGCGCCGTTTGCTCCGACCAGCCCGATGACACCCGGCTCCACGGCGACACTCAACGCGTCCAGCGCGGTGACCCGGCCGCCGTACCGCATCGTCAGCTCTCGTGCTTCGATCATTGGCACACCGCAGACGCTATCGGCCCGGGCCGTTCATGTCTTGCCCGACGCTCCCGGAGATGTCCCCTGGCTCGACCCCTAGGGGTCGGGTGGGCCGCGCGACGGCGGCCCACCCGACACAATTCAACTACTGATGGTGTACGGGTCGCCGTAGGTCTTCCAGGACAGTGGCGGGTTCAGATCCAGGTTGCCGTTGTTGAGGAAGACGCGCTGCTCGGTGTCGACCCGGCTGGTGTCGTCGTGCGCCGCCTCGGTCAGCATCGCCGCCTTACGGGCGTCCAGGAACGCGTTGAGGTACGTGGTCTGGTTGCCGCCCTGTGCCGGTGTCTTGGCCTTGCTCATCGCCGTCTTGCGGATACCGCCGAAGCTGACCGGGTCGTCGCCCGGCCCGTGCATGACGATCGCGTCGTAGTAGATGAACTGGCCCAGGGCCCAGAGCCCGTCGGCCTTCGCCTGCTGTACGGCCGGGTTGAAGTAGACCCGGTCCCGCTCGGACTCCTGCGCCGCCTGGAATACCGGATCGGCGGCCGCGGTCTTCCAGTCCTTGGTGAAGTTGGGATCCAGGCCGCTGTGCGAGTCGGTACCGTTCACCGAGCGCAGCGCCGGCAGGTACTTGGCGAGCACGTTGCTCGGCTTGGTGTTCGTGTACGCCTGCACCAGGTCGAGCATGTCACCGGTACCCGAGCAGAAGCCGATGATGCCGGCCGTGTACCCGCGCCCGTCACCGATGTCCTCGATGTAGGAGAACTGTGCCCGCCAGTCCAGTGACGAGTTCTCCGCGCTGGACACCAACTGCATGGCGATGTCCTTCTTGTGCGGGTCGGTCAGGTCGACATGCGCACTCGACGCGGTCGGCGTCGGGGACGGCGACTTCGACGGGCTCGCGCTCGGCGACGCGGAGTGCGAAGCGGTCGGCGATGTGGTCGGTGAGGGGCTGCCGGTGGTACCCGTGCCGTAGACCTTCAACTCCCACAACGAGTACCCGTAGGAGGTACCCCGCGCGGTGCCGTACACCCGCAGGTAGCGGCCGGAGCCGGTGAGCCCGGTCAGGTCGTCGGTGGCTCCGTTGCCCGAGGAGGTCGAGTAGATCGTCGTCCAGGTGGCGCCGTCCGGTGAGGTCTGCACCTTGTAAGCCTTGCCGTACGCCACTTCCCAGGTCAGTATGACGTGACTGATGGAGACCGTGGCGCCGAGGTCGACCCGGATCCACTGCGGATCGGAGCCTTCCACGCTTGCCCAGCGGGTGGTGGTGCTGCCGTCGACAGCGTTGGCCGGGCCCAGGCTGCTGCTCTCGTTGGACGACGAGGTCGCCGGCTTTCCTTGGGAGAGAAGGGTTTCCGTTGCCGCGTCGGCGCTGCGGGTGACGACCAGCGCGGCGAGGGCGGCCACCACCGCCACGCCCGCGACCGCGAGCCGCTTCGTTGTGCGGTTCGGTGTCCGGATCATGGTACCTCCGATCTGTCAGTAAGGTTGCCTGACAGATTCGAGCATTCGCCCGCATGAATGTCAACCATGTGAATGTCAACCACGTGAATGTCAACCGCGTGAATATCAGCCGCGTGATTGTCGGCTGCCTGAATGTCGGCGGCCCGGTCGCGGAGTTCCGACCGGGCCGTTGGCAGCGCGGGTGGGTCAGTCGACTTCGAGCGCCGCCAGGTAGGCATCGGCGATGACGGCGTGCCCGGGCAGGTCCGGGTGCACCCTATCCTCCGCCCAGTCGGCCACGGCGGTAACCGCGAGTACCCGGTCGAATGCCGCCTGGGTCGCGATGTGGATCGCGTCGAACTCGGTTGCCAAC
The DNA here is from genome assembly GCA_963850915.1 of uncultured Actinomycetota bacterium. Taxonomy (GTDB): domain Bacteria; phylum Actinomycetota; class Actinomycetes; order Mycobacteriales; family Micromonosporaceae; genus CAVTWH01. The sequence goes on along the minus strand of CAWKND010000005.1, from coordinate 367,060 downwards.
CCGGCGACGACTGCGGCGTAACGGTCCGACTCGGCCCGCTGCGGCTCGGCCCGGTCGGGCTCGACGAGGTAGGGGTCGGCCAGGATCAGCCGGCAGCCGGTCGCCTCGACCGCCCGGCGCAGCAGCGCACGCAGCGTCCGCTCGTACTCGTCGATCGGGACCGCCAGGTCGGGCTGGTCGTCGAAGGCGCGCCACACGTCATTGATGCCGATCATCACGCTCAGCCAGTCGGGGCGCACCGCTACTGCGTCCGACTCCCACCGGGCGGCCAGGTCGCGAACGGTGTTACCGCTGATGCCGTGGTTGTGCCAAGTCAGGTGGGTACCCGGGTGGCGGGCGCTCACCAGTGCCCGTACCAGGCTCATGTACCCGTTCCCGTAAGGCGCGTGCTCGTCACGACGCCCACAGTCGGTGATGCTGTCCCCGATGAACAGCACCCGCTGCCCGTCCAGTAGCAACACTTTCCCTCACCCTCAAGCGTCCGGTAGCAGTACGCCAAAACCGTGTAGTGCCAAGGTGATCAGCACCTGACCTGGCTTGGTCAGGTCGAGTACCCGCGCCGCGCAGCGCCGCTCCAACTCGGCCAGGAGCGCAGCGTACTCCCCCGGGCCGAGCCGCCGGGCCCGATCCAGCGCGACCGTGTTGCGCCACACCTTCGCCCGCGCCTCGGCCAGGAAGCGCCGGCTGGCCGCACGATTCACCGGGCGCAGCAGGCGATCCAGCCGGCTCACCTCGGACACGGTACCCAACTCCCGCTCCTCGGCGCCGACCCGGGCCTGCAGCACGGTGTCCACGTGGTGGTGGTCGGCTTGCCGGCTACGCAGCAGTTCGGCATTGTCGAAGTCGGCCGAGCTGATCACGTCCAGCAGCGCCTGCGGCAGGTCGTAGTTGATGTGCGCGTTGAGGCCGAAGAGCACGTGCCGCAGCGGCTCCAGGTCGGGCTTGCGGCGGGCCGTGTCGAAAGCGACCCGCCAAGGCCCGGAGACCGGCTCGCCGCGCCGGTCGGCGGCCAGCGCGTCGACGTAGTATGTGGCGAAGGCCAGATCCCAACGGCTGAGCCAATCCCCGTCGGCGAAGCCGCCCCGGTCGATCTCCTCGACAACGGCCCGGGTGGTACGCAGGTAGGTGGCGTGGAAGAAGCGGCGCGCGTCGCCGGCCTCCTCGAGGGCCGCCAGGTCGGTACCCATCCGGGCCAGCAGCGCGTCCAGGCTCTCGTCGCTCATGTGGCCCTGCGCTCCATCCGGATGTACAGCACCGCCAGTGCCCCGGTCAGCACGCCGAAGCCGGCCGTGAACAGCCAGGTCAGTACGTTGTCGCCGGCCAGTTGGGCGTGCGCCCGCAGACCGGCGACCAGGATCAGCGCGAGCATGATGCCGGCCACCTGGAACGGGATCCGGGCACTGCTCCACCGGCGGTCCAGCGGCGCACCGAGGCCGGCCAGCCCCAGGCAGAAGATCGCCCCGAGTACCCGCGCGGTCAACGGTGTCAGCGTCCACGGCCAGATCGCGATTGCCCGCTCCGGCAACAGGAACAGGAACAGCCCGGTGAGCAACGCGAGCCCACCGACGGCGGCGATCACCCGGCTGGCGAGGACCGGCAGCACCAGGTCCTGCGGGCTCGCCGGCGCGTCGTACCGGCGGTTGGCGGCGTACACCCCGAAAACCAGGAACGGGGTACTGAAGTAGAGGCCGGCCCAGAGCCAGAACGCCACGTGGTCGTGGTGGAACTTGTCCCAGTGCACGATCGTGGCGATGCCGAGCAGGCTGGCGAAGGCACCGACCGGTACGAAGCCGGCCTTGATGGTGTGCCACGCCCGGGAAGCGCCGGCCCGGACGAAGAAGTAGGCGCCACCGAGGTAGGCCGAGCCGAGCACCATCGGGGTCAGCGTCGGCTTGATGTGCCAGGCGAAGAGCCGGTCGGTGTCGCCGGGGAACGGGTACAGCACGGCGAAGGCGACCAGCAGGAACGGCACGATGGCGTACGCGACGCCGCGGGTCAGGCCGAGTACCCGGTCATCGGTTGGGCTTTCCCGCAGCTGGGCCGTCATCGGTACTCCCGGCGAGAGGATCGCCCCGGTGGGCGCTGCGCCGAATTGTAGGCACCGGTGAGCCCACCTGTACGCGGACGCGCTGTCGGCGTGCCGACTCTCCGCGACCATCCACTTCGGACGCGCTCAGAGCGGCAGTGTCTCGGCTAGTTGACGCCACTGCGTACGCGGCAGCTCGTGCCGGGGCTTGTCGGTGACCACCTGGATCGCCACGTGGTCGGCGCCCGCCGCGAACAGCGCCGCCACCCGGTCGCCGACAGAATCGGTGCCACCGAGCGCGAAGAGCGCGTCCAGCAGGCTGTTGCTGCCGCCGTGAGCGAGGTCGTCCGCGGTGCAGCCCATCCGCACCAGGCTTGCCTGGTAGTTGGCCATGGCCAGGTAGGTGCTCAGGTACCCGCGCGCGGTGGCTCGGGCGCGCTCCAGGTCGGTGTCGAGTACCACCTTGAATTCGGGCGCCAGCAACGGCTCCGGGCCAAGCAGCGCACGGGCTTCGGCGACCTGCTCGACGGTCACCAGGTAGGGGTGCGCGCCGAGACTGCGCTCCCGGGCCAGCCCCAGCATCTTCGGCCCGAGCGCGGCGAGTATCCGCTGCGACACGGGTACCGGCTCGGCGGCGCTGTCGAGCGCGTCGAGGTAGTCGCGCATCGCCGAGTACGGCCGGGCGTACTGTGCCGCGAGTTCGCTGTGGCCGACGCCCAAACCGAGGAGGAACCGGCCGGGGTGGCGGCGCTCCAGCTCGGCCCGCTGCGCGGCGACGTCAACCGCCTCGTGCTGCCAGATGCTGACGATGCCCGTCGCCACCGTCATCCGTCCGGTCGCGTCGAGCACCCGCCCCGCGAAGTCGACCGACGGGCTGCCGCCGAGCCAGAGGGTACCGAAGCCGAGCGCCTCGACCTCGGCCGCCGCGTCCCCGGCGGCGGCCGTCAGCTCCGGGTCGTCGCTGCGGAACGCGGCGCTCCAACCGGAGCTCCAGATGCCGATACTGCCCAGCCGGTCGCTGCGTGCCATAGTCCTGGATCCTAGCCCTGGTCCTAGCCCTGGATCCTAGCCCTGGATCCCAACGACCGAGGTCCGGCGCTACTCCTGGGGTTCGGCGTAGGCGGCGGCGAGGGCGTGGAAGACCGCCTTCGGCTCCCAGCGGGTGTCGTCGAGCATCTTGACCACCCCGTAGGCGCCCAGGTCGAGGTCGTAGCGGGGCTCGGCGCGGTGCGGCGCCTGGTAGGTGGCGAAGGTGAACCAGAAGGCCGCGTCCACCCCGGCATCCGCGAACACGGGCAGCAGTTCCTGGAGGTACCCGACCTGCTCGGCTTCGCTGCGCCGGTAGTCGCCGTTCAACCTGGGCGGGTCGGCGCCCGGCTCCAGGATCGCCCAGCCGAGGCCACCCTTGTCGGCGGCGCCTTCGTAGGTACAGCAGCCGAATTCGGTGACCGCGACCGGCTTGCCGTGCCGGAAATGGTGGCGCAGGCCGGCGGCGTACCCCGACTTGTTGCTGGCGTCCCGGTAGGCGTCGACCGCGACGATGTCGAAGGGTGCCCAGTCGACCGGCTCCCAGATGCCGGAGGCGTACGTGACCGGTCCACTGAACCGGCTGCGCGCCACCGACACCGCGTCGCCGAGGAAGGCGTTGAAGCGGGTACGCAGCTCGCCGACCGACCCGGCCGCGCCCGGCGTCATGAGCGCCGACATCCGCTCGTAGACGGTGTTTCCGGGCAGGAACCCGGCCGCGAACAGGCTCATCTCGCAGCCGGTCACCAGGACCACGCTGGCTCCAGTGCGCCGCAGGGCTTCGGCGCGCTGCGCGCAGTCGGCGAAGAGTGGTAGCAGCTCATCCGGGCCGAGTTCGCAGGGGAACGGCGCGAACCACACCTGCAGACCTTCGGCCGCCGCGTACCCGGCCGCGACGGAGAGGCGCTCCGGGTCGCCGCCCGAGATGCGTACCGCGTCGCAGTGCAGTTCCCGGGCGATCACCCGCATCTCGCGGGCCACCACCTCGGGCTCGAAGACATCGCGGGAACTCTTGCCGGCCGGGTAGAACCCGGTGTCGTAGTTGATGCCACGCGCTCGGATAGCCATGGGCCCCTCCCCGATCCGGTCGACCGCAAACCATGTTCTCATCCGGGCTCGGCTCGCACCCGACCGGCACCCGACCTGCATCCCAGCCTGCGCCGACAGGGCAGCTCTCACCCGGTGACGTTTACCGAAGAGTGACAGAGGTTGATGTACTGTTCACCCGGGCGTGGCTCCGGCGTCCGGCTGCGTTGCCAGGCTGAGCGGCATGTCGACTGACAAAAATGCCACTGACAAAAATGCCACTGACAAAAGGTCCACGGACAACGAGTCCACTGACAGAGAGTTGTTCACCGCGCACTTCTCCCGGCGCGGCATGCTCACCGCGTCCGCCGTCGCCGGCGCGGGAATCGCCGCCGGCGCCCTGCTCGCCGAGACTGCCCTGCTTGCCGGGCCGGCAAGTGCCGCGCAGCCCACGAACGACAGCTCCGACGCGCTCGGCGGAGCGGCCGGCGCGCCGGTGAACACGCCCCGGGTCAACGGTCTGCACCTGCAGTTCGGCGCCGACGCCGCGCACGAGGTGGTGGTCTCCTGGCACACGCTGCAGCCGGTGACCAAGGCGCGGGTACTGCTCGGCGGGGCCGACGGCCGGTACGCCCGCAGTGTCACCGCGCAGACCGTCAGCTACACGGACGGCAAGTCCGGCCAGGTGGTCTACGCCCAGCACGCGCACCTGACCGGGCTGCGCCCGGACACCAGCTACCTCTACGCGGCCGTACACCAGGGCGCGCAGCCGGAGTTCGGCGAGTTCCGTACGGCGCCGACCGGCCGGGCCGCGTTCACCTTCACCAGCTTCGGCGACCAGGGCACGCCGACCACCGGAAAGCGTTACGTACCACCGGCCGGCGTCACCATCGCCAACCCGCCGTTCGTCAACGACAACCTCGGCTCGCCGGTCGCCGGTGACCTGCCGGCCGGGGTGGAGCGGGTACAGCCGCTGTTCCACCTGTTCAACGGCGATCTGTGCTACGCCAACCTGGCCACCGACCGGGTACGCACCTGGTCGGATTTCTGGGAGAACAACAGCCGCAGCGCGCGCTTCCGGCCGTGGATGCCGGCGCCGGGCAACCACGAGAACGAGCGGGGCAACGGGCCGATCGGCTACGCCGCGTTCCAGACGTACTTCGCCACTCCCCGGCAGCCCGGGCAGACCGACGTGACGCGCGGACTGTGGTACGCGTTCACGGTCGGCGGGGTACGCGTGATCGTGGTCGCCAACGACGACGTGTGCCTGCAGGACGGCGGCGACAGCTACGTACACGGCTACTCCGGCGGCGCGCAGAAGGCGTGGCTGGAGAACGAACTGCGGCACGCCCGCGGCAGCCGGGACATCGACTGGATCGTGGTCTGCATGCACCAGGTCGCGATCAGCACGGCGGATCAGTTCAACGGCGCGGATCTGGGTATCCGGCAGGAGTGGCTGCCGCTGTTCGACCGGTACGGCGTGGATCTGGTCGTCTGCGGGCACGAACACCACTACGAGCGCTCGCACCCGATCCGCGGCCAGCAGCCGAACGCGACGCTGACGCCGATCCCGGTGGCCACCCGGACGGACGTGGTGGACACCGAGCGCGGCACCGTACATATGGTGCTCGGCGGTGGGGGTACCTCGGCGCCCTCGAATGGGTTGTTCTTCAACCCGCCGGCCTGCCGGGTGATCACGTCGGTCGGTGCGGCCGACCCGACAACCAACAAGCGACCGCCGGTGTACACCCACGAGGACGCGCCGTGGTCGGCGGTCCGGGACGCGGCCAACTCCTACGGCTTCGCCGCGTTCGCCGTCGACCCGGGTACCCGTCGGGGCGGCAACACCACGATCACCGTGACGTACTACGACGTCGTCGGTACCGGCGGCCAACTGCAGCCGTTCGAGTCGTTCACCCTGACCCGGCGCCGCTCCGACGGCTGAGGCCCGCTTCCCGTTTCGCCCCGCCTCGCCTGAACGGCAGGGCGGGGCGCGGCGGCCACCACGCACGGGATACGGTCGGCGGATGTCCACTGTCATGACCGAGACTCAGGCGCCCTGGCCAGCGCGGGACGGCCTGCGCATCACCGGGGTACGCGCCATCGTCACCGCACCCGAGGGGCTGCCGCTCGTCGTGGTCGTCGTGGAGACCAACGAGCCGGGGCTGCGCGGGCTGGGCTGTGCCACGTTCACCCAACGGTTCCACGCCGTCGCGGCCGCGGTGGACGAGCACGTGGCACCGATGCTGATCGGGCGGCACCCGGCCGACATCGAGGACATCACCCGGATGGTGCACCTTTCGTCGTACTGGCGGGGCGGGCCGGTACTCAACAGCGCGCTCTCCGGCGTCGACCAGGCGCTGTGGGACATCGCCGGGAAGCGCGCCGGAGCGCCGGTGTACGAGCTGCTGGGCGGGCGGGTACGGGCGGCTGCCGACACGTACCTGCACGCGGGTGGCCCCACCATCGAGGCCACGATCGAGCACGCGCAACAGATCCTGGCCGACGGGTACCGGCACGTCCGGCTGCAGGTGGGTGGCCCCGGGCTTGGAACCTATGGGGCGCAGGGCATCCCGGGCGCGTACCCGGACGCACCGTACCCGGACGGCTGGGATGTGCAGCACTACCTGCGTACCACCCCGCAGCTGTTCGCCCGGGCCCGCGAGGCACTCGGTGACGAGCCGAACCTGCTGCACGACGTGCACCACCGGCTGACCGTGAAGCAGGCCATCGCACTGGCCCGGGCACTGGAGCCCTACCGGCTGTTCTTCCTGGAGGACCCGATCCCGCTGGAGCTCTACGACCGGCTGCCCGAGGTACGCCAGGCTGCCCCCATGCCACTGGCGGTGGGCGAGCAGGTGGCCTCGGTACCGGACGCGGCCCGGCTGGTCATCGCGGGCGGCGTGGACCTGCTGCGGGTACATGTCTCCGCGATCGGCGGGCTGACTCCGGCCCGTAAACTCGTTGCCCTGTGCGAACTCCACGGCGTACAGACCGCCTGGCACGCGCCGGCCGACGTGTCCCCGGTCGGCGCGGCCGCGAACGTGGCACTCGACGTCAGTACGCCCGCCTTCGGCATCCAGGAGGCGCACCTGTGGCCGGATCCGGTACTGGAGGTGTTCCCGGGCGCGCTGATGCCCCGTAACGGCTACCTGTTCCCGTCGGACGCGCCGGGCTGGGGCATCGAGATCGACGAGGCACAGGCGGCCAAGTACCCGCCCCAGACCCATCTGCACGAACGGTGGTCGGCACGGGTACGCCGGCCCGACGGCGGGATCGAGGCCCCGTGAGTCACGGCTCGGTTAGCCGGGTGTTGGTCACCGGGGCGGCCGGGCGGCTGGGCCGGGCGACGCTTGACCTGCTTGCTACGCAAGGGATCGCGGCCACCGGACTCGATCGGGTAGCGCCCGAGGCGGGGTTGCCTGTCGAGCGGCTGATCGTCGGCGAGGTCACCGACCCGGACACCGTACGCGACGCGCTGCGCGAGGTGGATGCCGTGCTGCACTTCGCCGCCATCCCGGATCCGTTCCTGGACACGCCGGAGAACGTCTTCGGCCGCAATACCCAGGCCACCTTCGTGGTGCTGGAGATGGCGGCGCAGGCCGGAATCCGGCGCGCCGTACTGGCCAGCAGCCAGTCCGCGCTGGGCTTCGCTTTTGCCGAGCCGCCGGTCCGCCCGTGCTACCTGCCGATCGACCACGCGCACCCGCTGCTGGTCGCCGACCCGTACGCGCTGAGCAAGCAGGTGGACGAGGCGACCGGGGAGATGATGGCGCGGCGGTACGGGATGACGGTGGCGGCGCTGCGCTTCCCGTTCCTCGGCGGGCTCGGCGACCGGCTGGTCACTCAGGCCGAGACCTACCGCACGGACCCGGCTGCCGGCGCCCGGTCACTCTGGGCCTACCTGGAGGACCGGGACGCGGCGATGTCGGCGTGGTTGGCGCTGACCGTGGAGCTGGCCGGCTATCACGTGTTCACCGTCGCGAATCCGCAGACCCTTGCGGCGCGGGACACCGAGGAACTGCTCGACGAGTTCTTCCCGGAGGTACCCCGGCGTCGAACGCTGCCCGGTCGGAGCGTGCCGTGGGATGTCTCCGCCGCCACCGAAACACTGGGTTTCCAGCCGCAGTACCACTTTCTGCCCACCGGGTGATTCAGGTCGCCGGAGCGTAGCTCTCCAGGAGGTCGGCGAGTGCCTTCGGTTGACCGAGTGCCACGCCGTGACTGCCGTCCAGCTCGTCTGCTCGGATACCCAAGCGCTCCATCGCCACCCGGCGCAGAAAGTCGGCGGGGAAGAACTGGTCACGGGTACAGACCACGAACTTCGTCGGTACGTCGGGCAGTGCCGCCAGCGGCCAGGGCCGGTCCATGAACGCCCCCGACTGTCCCTGACCACGGCGCAGTGCCTCCTCGGCCAGCGCCCGGGGTACGTCGTTGTAGAAGGTGACGTACGGGTCCTCGTTGCCGGTCAGGCCACCGTCCCGAGCGGCCTGCTCCCGCCGTGCCGCGCTGTAGCCCGTGTTCGCCCACCAGTCGCCCGGCGCCTCGCCCGGCTGCGGAACCATGCCCGCCAGGAAAACCAGCGCCTCGGTCGGCAACCGGTCAGCGACCAGTGGTGCCGTGAAGCCGCCGAACGAGTGGCCAACGACGATCAGGCCACGGTTCGGGTCGGGGTCCGGGCCACGGTCCAGATCGTGGCTCAGGCCACCGATCGCCTCGACCACGGTGTCGGCGTACTCCGGCAGGCCGGCTGAGTCGTCCGCACTCGGCAGGTCAGGCGCGACTGTCCGGTGGCCACGCGCCCGCAGCTCGGCCTCGACCAGATGCCAGGACCAGCCCGAGTCCCCGGCGCCGTGAATGAACGCGAAGGTGCTCACCAGCTCACCGTAGCCGCACCCGCGGGCCGGCGCGGCGCGAAGAGAGCGGAACCTGCGGCCGTTGGGCCCCTCGCAGGAAGGCATCAAAAAAGGCCGCCCCACGGGACGGCCGGCGCTGAACTGTTCTGTACCAACAGATATGGATCAGGTAGTACCCGCAGTGGTCAGCGGAAAGGTGGCCAGGATCAACCGCTCCACCTCGCCCCAAGTTGGGGTGTGCCGGCCATAGTCGGGTACCGGCTTGGCCTGCGGGCCGAAGAAGTACTGGTGCGCAACGACTCCACGGAGCGCTGCGTGTACCTCCGGATGGTCGTCCACGAAGTGGGTGAGCCCGAGCTCCACACAGTAGGGCCGCTTACCCGCCCGGGTCCGGCAGAACCGCACCTGGCCGGCGGATATCCCGGTGCGCGCGAAGAACTCGTGGGCCGCCAGCCAGCGGAGGGTACGCGCCTGCGTGCGCTCGCCACACTTGGAGACCAGGAACACCCGGCCGTCGAAGCGCGGTACCAGCCGCGCGATTGTGCTGACCGAGTCGGGTACCTCCGGGGTGGCCAGCATGGTCGCCTCGTCACCGCTGAAGAACGCGGTGTCCCCGCCGCCTGGGTGGGCCGGCCCGTTGATGATGACCCGGCCGATGTCGACGCCGAGTGCGGCGGTCACGGCTAAATCTCGAAAGACATTCATGCCTCCAGGGTACGGACCGGCACACCCGATTAACGCCCGTGCGGAGCGCACCCGGGACCGACCGGCCGGGCGCGATTGTTTCGGCAGCGCCACAAGCGGGCAAAGACGCGCTGCGGGCGATGCCGCCTGCCTTCGAACCCCCGCTCCCCGACCCGCCGCTCCCCGACCCGCCCGCTCCCCGACCCCCCGCTCCCCGACCCCCCGCGCCCCGCCCCCCCCCCGCGCCCCGAACCCGCGCTCCTCGGACCCGGCGCCTCTACGAGCCCGCGCCCCTCAAGACTCCGGACGGACCCACCATGATTGAGAACGCGCACACCCGCGAGGAGCTCGGCGCCGAGGATCCGACGCCGGATCAGCAGACCGAGCTGGTGGCGGCGGCTGAGGCCGAGGCCGAGACGCTGCGCAGTGACGAGCCGATCCTGGGTACCCCCGGCCCACCCGTCAACCGGCGCTCGCCGTTCATGATCGGGCTGCTGGCGGCGGCCGGGGTGGCGGTGACCTACGCGGCGGTACACATGATCGTGGTGGCGGCCAACATCCTGGCGCTGATCGGGCTGTCGCTGTTCCTCGCCGTCGGGCTGGAGCCGGCCGTCGCCTGGCTGACCCGGCGCCGGCTGCCCCGGGGCGCGTCGGTCGCGATCGTGGCGGTACTGGTGGTGGGCGTCGTGGTCGGGTTCCTGGTCGCTGCCATCCCGCCGCTCGTCGGCCAGGTCGAGGTCTTCATCCACCAGTTGCCGACCTACCTGGCGCAGATGAAGGACCACTCGACCACGCTGGGCCGGCTGGACGAGCGCTTCCACCTGCAGGACCGGCTGACCAAGCTGACCAGCGACACCAACGGCGCCTCGGTCGCCACCGGGCTGCTCAGCGCCGGTCAGGTGGTACTCAACGCGACGGTCTCCACGTTGACGGTGCTGGTACTCACCATCTATCTGCTCATCGACCTGCCGCGCATCCGGCGCACCATCTACCGGCTCACCCCGGCGTCGCGCCGGCCCCGGGTGATCCTGATCGGCGACGAGATCTCGGTGAAGGTCGGCGGGTACGTGCTCGGCAACGTGCTCACCTCACTGATCGCCGGTGCCGGTACCCTCGTCTGGCTCTACTTCTTCCACGTGCCGTACCCGATCGTGCTTGCCTTGCTGGTAGCCATCTTCGACCTGATCCCGGTCGTCGGCTCCACCGTCGCCGGGGTGATCGTCACGCTCGTGGCGTTGAGCGTCTCGCTGCCGGTCGCCATCGCCACCGCCATCTTCTATGTGGCGTACCGGCTGCTGGAGGACTACCTGATCGTGCCGAAGATCATCGGCAAGGTGGTGGACGTACCGGCCACCGTCACCATCGTCTCGGTGCTGATCGGCGGTGCCGCGCTGGGCATCATCGGTGCGCTGGTGGCGATTCCGGCGGCCGCGGCGGTCGACGTACTGCTGCGGGAGACGGTCTATCCCCGCCTGGACCGCGCCTGACGCAACGGTCCGCGCGGAGAGAGAGTCGCGGAGAGTCGCGGGGAGTCATTGCCAGACAACAACTTCCGGGTACCCGCGCGGCCGGTGCCCCGCCGTCACAACGGAGGCGGGGCACCGGCCGTAGCAACGTCAGTGCACCCAGGCCGGGCTGTTGACGATCGCCTTCATCTGATCCAGGCTCAGCAACAGGTTCGGCCGGGTCGCGGCGCCGTGCTTGACGTCCGTCGCGTTCCACTGGACCAGGACGATCCGCAGCCCGTCCGGCGTAATGATCTGGACCACCCGCTCGAGTACGGCCCCCTCGGTGTTCTCCAGGTTGGGCCCGTCCACGGTCAGCAGCCGGTTGCCGTCCGGCAGCTGCTGATCGACGCAGGTGCCCTCCATCGGCGTACCCCAGGCCGAGCAGCTGCTCGGGTCCGACGCCTTACCCGCGGCGTGCGCCGACTGGCTCTCCCCCGGCCCTGGGACGCTGTCGATCGCCGCGCCGCCGCCCGGTGTGGCGGGCTTGTCCGTGGATCCGCTGGCGGCCGGTGACGAGGGCCGGTCGGTCTTGCCGAAGTCCGGCTGCACGTTGATTTCGATCCGTACCTTGCCCGCGCTGTCGGTGGCGACCAGCCCCGCGTACCCCTGCTGGCTGTCCTGTGCCGAGAACGTCAATCCGGCCGGCAGCAAGCTCTCCAGCGTGCTGAGGACCTCGGCCGGCACCTGAACCACCTCGCGCGACGGCGACGGGCTCGGCACACCCGGGGCGCCGGCCTGTAGTCCGGGCGTGGAGCTGGCCTGGCCCGGGTGGCCACCGGTACCCACGGCGAGCGCGACCGCGAGTACCACGGCCACCGCCCCGACACCGCTCAGCGAGACGGTCAGCCACTGCCGGTTGCGCATCCGTCCGGCCTGCTGGAAAACCTGCTCCGGGCCGGCCGCGCACGGTGGCTCGTCGGCCACCGCGAGGCCGAGCACGGTACGCACATCGTTGTCCTGCATAAGAAACTCCTCAGCTGTCCAGCGTCGATTCGAGAGCGAACTCGGGCAGTGCGCTGCGCAGTGTCGCCAAACCCTTGGCGCACTGGCTCTTCACGGTCCCCGGGGAGATGGACAGCGCCTCGGCTGTCTCTTCGATGCTGCGGTCCTCCCAGTACCGCAGCACCACGGCCGCCCGTTGCCGGGGCGGCAGGGTACGCAGGGCGGCGAGCACGGTGAGCGCGACTGACCGGTCGCCCTCCGGGCTCGGCTTGTCGAACGGCTCGGCGACCGGCCGTTCCCGGCGCGCCCGGGCGCTGCCCCGCTCGTCCAGGAACACCCGCAGCAGCACCATCCGGGCGTACGCGTCCAGGCTGTCGATCTGTCGCCGGCGCGCGGCGAGTACCAGCCGGGCCAGCGCCGTCTGTACCAGGTCCTCGGCCCGGTGCCAGTCGCCGCACAGCAGGTACGCGGTGCGGCGCAGGTGCGCGTACCGGGCCGTCACGTACCCGTGCAGATCGGCCTCGCGTTGACCTGCCACGCGGGGTCCTCCTTCTCACCGTTGTCGGCTACACCTTCACCAGTCCTAGACCGGAGCGGCAAGGCGGGGAGTTGCCCGTCCGGCCGGTATTTTCGGCGACTGGCACCTGCGGTTCAAGAGTGGTCTCTTGCGCGGAGAGGTCTGTAATGCAAAGCTAACTGCATGACATACGAATCCGTGTCACCGGCGGACAGCCCCCACGAGTTGCTGGCGGCAGTGCGCGACCTGACCCGCCGGGTCCGTACCGCCCAGCGCGCCACCTGGTTCCCGCTGCTGGTCTTCGGCGCGATCACGCTGCTCTCGATCCCTCTCTACCGGTACGCCCCGCGCCACCTCGGCCCGTGCCGGCCAGCCCCGGAGGGCGGTACCGTCTGCGCGGCGGTCGTCCCGTCGGTACTGGTGTACTGGCCGGTCGCACTGGTGCTGGCGTACGCGGCAATCGCCGGCTTCTACGCCCACCAGTCCCGACGGCGCGGCGTCGGTACCCCCATCCGCCCGTACGTCGTCGCCGGTGTGGGCATCGCGGTCCTGCTGGCAGCCGTATCGGTTTGGCGGGCACTGCACCCACGGACCCCGTCGACCAGCGACCACTTCCATATCTCGCCGGCCACGCTGGTCGTGTACGGGTTGATCTCCCCCATCGCCGCGATCGCACTGGCGCTGCTGGTACTGGCGTGGGTCGAGCGCAGCCGGGCGCTGCTCGCCTACAGCCTCGGCTACCTGGTGATCGTGCTGGTCGACTCCGGCCGGGTCATCCACTCGACGTCGCGGTGGTTCTTCCTACCGCATCTGCTCCTCCCGGCGGCACTGCTTCTATTGGGCAGCGCCGGCTTCGCCCTGTTCCGGCGGACCGCCGAGGCGGGGCCCCGATGACCGACGATCCAGTGACCGACCACCCCGCCAACGGCCTCGACGACGTCGTCCACCAGCGCGTCCGGCTGGGCATCCTGGCCATCGCGCACCAGGCCCGCCAGGTGGAGTTCGGCTTCCTGCGTACCACCCTGGAACTGACCGCCGGCAACCTCGGACAGCACCTGACCGTCCTGGAGAAGGCCGAGCTGATCCACATCGAAAAGGGCTACGAGGGCAAGCGCCCCCGTACCTGGGTCACCCTCACCGCCGCCGGGCAGGCCGCCCTGCGCCAGGAGATCGTCCACCTCAAGCAGCTCATCCAGCAGGTCGAGCAGGCGGAGCCGGCGGCCGCCGACGATCGGTGACGTCACTCGCCAAGGTGCTCGGCGGCGACCCGCTTCGGTACCACCATCCGCCACGCGTCCAGTACCAGCTCGCGCATCTGTACCGGGTCCAGCCGCTCCAGCCGGCACTCGGCCCACTGATAGCGCAGATCGGCTGGGGCGGGCTGGAAGAAGGTCTCCGGGTCGCTGGCGATCAGCCCGTCCCGCTCCTCCTTGGGGAAGCCGAAGCCCATGGTCGTCTCGTCGCGGGAGAAGGCGAGGTAGACGATCCGGCCGACGCGGAACTTCACCCGGTCGCGGATCAGGTGCTCAGTGGTGCGCGGAAGCGTGCGGGCGAGCTGCCGGACGTCGTCGACGGTGACCATCTGGCCACCGTAGGCCGACCCTCCGACAACCCGCCCTCACAAAGCGACCTGCGCCGAGCCCGGTCGGGCAGAGCCTGGTCGGGCAGAGCCTGGTCGGGACGCTGCCTGGGTCGGGCCGAGCCCCGGTCAGGCAGAGCCCGGTCAGGCACGGTCCCGGTCAGGCACGGTCCCGGTCAGGCACGGTCCCCGGTCAAGCAGGGCCCAGTCAGACCGCGGCGGCCGCGTCCTCCTCGGCACGCGCCTGGGAGGCCGACTTGCTGCGCAGCGGCAACTCCGGCAGGAACCAGATGACCACCAGGCCCACCAGCATGACCGCGGCGGCAACCAGGAACACCACCGACATCGCGTCGGAGAAGCCCACCTTGAACGGGTGCGCCAGGACCGAGTCGAGCCGGCTGATGAACGAGGTGTCGTTGAGCGCCGCGCTGCCACCCGAGGAGAGTTGCTTGAGCTGGTCGGGGTGGGCCTGCGCGGCGGCGACGTATTCAGGTGTCTTGGCCGCCGCGGTCACCGCGTCCTTGATCTTGCCGGCCACGATGCTGAACAGGATCGACAGGAACACGGCGGCGCCGAGGGTACCGCCCATCGACCGGAAGAAGGTCACCGACGAGGTGGAGACGCCGATCTCGCGTGGCGAAACGGCGTTCTGCACGGCGGTGATCACCGGCTGCATGTTGCCACCGAGGCCGAGCCCCATCAGTACCATGATCAGCATGATCTGCCAGAGCGCGGTGTCCGCCCCGATCCGGGTGAACAGCAGCAGCGACACCAGCATCAGCGCGCTGCCGACGATCGGGAAGATCCGGTAGCGGCCGGTACGGGCGATCATCTGACCACAGAAGATCGAACCGGCCATGATGCCCAGCACCAGCGGCAGCGTCTCCAGGCCGGCCTTGGTCGGCGCGGCGCCCTTGACGATCTGCAGGTAGAGCGGGAGGACCAGCAGGCCGCCGAACATCGCCATACCCAGGATGAAGCTGCTGCTCGAGCCGATGGCGAAGGTACGGTTGCGGAACAGCCGCAGCGGGATGAGCGCCTCGTCGCCGTACCAGCGCTCGATGGCCACGAACGCCGCGATGCCGATCGCCCCGATCGCGTAGCAGACCAGCGAGCGCCCGGAGCCCCAGCCCCACAGCCGGCCCTGCTCGGCCACGATCAGCAGCGGAACCAGGCCGACGATCAGCGCGATGGCGCCCGGCCAGTCGATGCGGTGCGGGGTGCGGTTCGGCGGCAAGTGCAGCACCCGGCCGACAACGATGAACGCGGCGGCCGCGATGGGTACGTTGATGTAGAAGATCCAGCGCCAGCCGGGGACCCCGGCGATCGAGTCGGCACCGGCGAAGAAGCCGCCGAGTACCGGGCCGAGCACGCTCGAGGTACCGAAGACGGCGAGGAAGTAGCCCTGGTACTTGGCCCGCTCGCGGGGCGGCACGATGTCGCCGATGATGGCCAGCGACAGCGAGAACAGCCCACCGGCGCCGATGCCCTGGATGGCCCGGCAGGCGGCCAGCTCGTACATCGACTGGGACAGCCCGCACAGCACCGAGCCCAGGATGAAGATGCCGATCGCGAAGAGGATGAACGGCTTGCGGCCGTACATGTCCGACAGCTTGCCGTAGAGCGGCGTCGAGATCGTCGAGGTGATCAGGAACGCGGTGGTCGCCCACGCCTGCAGCGAGAAGCCGCCGAGGTCGTCGGCGATGGTCCGCATTGCCACGCTCACGATCGTCTGGTCCAGCGCGGCCAGGAACATCGCCATCAGCAGGCCGACCAGGATGGTGAGGATCTGCCGGTGGGTGAACGAACCGGAGGCGTCCGGCTCGCGCGACGGTCGGCCGGTCTCGACCTGAGCTTCGGTAGTCACATGTTCTCCAGATCCGCTCGGCGCCCGGGGGGTCGCGTCGCACGGCGGGGTCCCGCCCAACCTCCATTCAACTCGCTGGGTGGGACAAGAAACCACTCGGGTACGTGTCAGTCCACCGCTGTTTGCCCGGCGCTGCCGAGGTGGGCGCCGGGTTCGGGGACGAATCGGGTCAGAGCAGGTCGAGCATTCTGGCCCGGTGCACCGCATCGCGCCGCCGGGCCACCCCGAGCTTGCGGTAGATGCTGCGGATCTGGGATTTGACGGTGTTACGCGAAACACACAGTTCGGCCGCGATGTCGTCGGTGGTGAGCAAGGTCGGCAGGTACCGCAGCACTACGCCCTCCCGCTCGGTGACCGCCTCGACCAGCCCGGTCCGTCCGCCGCTCACCCGTCCCGTTCCCGATCCCGTCCCCGATCCCCGTCCGGGTCCCGCGCCCTGACCCGACCAGACATCCAGACCCGTCCCGGCACCCTGGACCGTCCCGGTGCTCTGGCCGGTCCACGATCGCGCAGCCTGCGATCCCGCGGCCCGCGATCCCTCAGCCCACAATCCCTCAGCCCACGATCCCTCAGCACGTGATCCCTCAGTCCACGTGATCCCTCAGTCCACGATCCCTCAGTCCACGATCCCGTAGCCCGCGATCCCGTAGCCCGCGATCCTGCAGCCCCCGAACCGGCAGCCCGCGAACCGGCAGCCCGCGAACCGGCAGCCCGCGAACCGGCAGCCCGCGAGCCGGCAGCCCGCGAACCCGTAGGCGGCAAACCAGGATTAGCCCGCGGTCCCGTGGCCCGCGAGCCGGCAGCCGCCGAACCTCTCGCAGCTCCCCCGCTCGCAGCTCCCCCCCTCACCGCTGCCTTGCCCACCGCTCCCCCGGTCACCGCCGACCGGCGAGCGCGGCCTGCATCGGCCGCCGCCGGGGCGCCGAGACGACCGGCGAGCGTGTGTTCGGCCGCGACCAGGTCGCCGTGGTGGCGCAGCAACTGCTGGCCGGCCGCTCCACATAGCCGGAACGGGCGGACCAGCCGCTCGGCAGCCGCCGACGACACCGCGCGCGCGATGGCGATACGCACCGCGCCCGGACACTCCAGCGCGTCGGCGGCAAGCGCCTCCAACATCCCCGCGGCGACCCGGGTGTCCAGGTCCGGGCCGTTCGGACCGGCACCACCGGCCAGTACGGCGGCGAGCAGTTTGCGGGCCGGCCGGTACTCGCCGGTCGCCAGCTGGGCACGGGCGGCGGCCAGGTACGCGGGGGCGGTACGCAGGTCGGCTCGGGAGTCGAGGAACTCGCCGACCGTGGTCAGCGCGGCAGCCGGGTCGCCGACGTGCAGGTACCCGTCGGCCCGCGCGGCGGCGAGCCAGCCCCGCAGCAGTGGCGGTACCGGGCGGTCGCCCAGGCGTACCCGGGCCGCCTCCACGCCAGCCCAGCCGCCTGGTTCGCCGGTACCCAGGCCGCGTGCCCGGATCAGTGCGACGGCGAGTGGCGCGGGGTCGTACTCCGGTGCTGTCCGGGCGCCCGCGAGAGTCGGCTCCACGCTGTCCGGGCCGCCGCGCAGCAACTGCACCAGCCACAGCGCTAGCAAGGTACAGCTCCCGGCCGGTACCCCCGCCGCGTGCGCGCGTCGAGTCGCGTCGATACCAGCCTGCTGGGCCGCGTGCAGCCGACCGGACAGGGCGAGCAGTAGGGCGTGGTGGCCGCGTGCCTGCGCCTCGACATAGCTCAGCCCGGCTGACTGGGCGGCGTTCGCGGCGCTGGTCAGGTGCTGCGCTGCCGCGTCGAACCGGCCGCACCACAGCTCGCCGATGCCCTGGTAGTTCTCGAATACCGGCGCGAGTCCCTCGGCTGGGCCAGTCACGGCGACGGCCGGCTGCGCGTCGCCCAGGGCCGCGTCGTACAGGGCCGCGTCGCACGGGGCCGCGTCGCACAGGGCCACGTCGCACGGGGCCACGTCGCACAGGGCCGCGTCGCACAGGGCCAGGAGTTCGGCTGGTGCACCACGCTGGTACGCGCGCTCCACCTCGATCAGCTGCCCGGTGACCCGGACAGCCTCCTGGCGTACCAACGGAAGCGCCGCCAGCCGATCGTCGGCCACCGGCGGGGTACCGGGAAATGCGAGCGCGAGGGCGGTGCCGATCTCCGGGTCCCCGACGTCCGCACCGCCCCGTGCCAGCCGACCTAGTACGGCGCGTACCCGGTCCCCGGCCGTGCTGTACAGCTGCGGCAGCGCGTACCCGAGGACCAGCTCGGCCGCGTACCGCCAGTCCGGAATGGCCGCCGCGTGCTCCACCGCGGTGACCGGATCTCCCTGTGCCACCAGCCAACCAGCCGCACGCCGGTGCAGGTCGGGCAGTTCGGCCGGCAGCCGGACGCCAGCCTCATGCCGCAGCAGCGCCACGAACAGCGGGTGATACCGCAGCGCCCCGGCCTCAGGCCTTCCAGCCTCGGGCCTTCCAGCCTCGGGCCTTCCAGCCTCGGGCCTTCCAGCCTCAAGGCCTACCGGCCTCAGGATTTCCAGCCCCACGCTTACCGGCCTCAGGCTGTCCAGCCTCGGACGTGCCGGCCTCGGGCTCTCCAGCCTCGGGCTCTCCAGCCTCGGGCTCCCCAGCCTCGGGCTCACCAGTCTCCGGCGTACCGGCGGTGGCAAGCGGGAGAGCCGGCGCGAGAGCTGGCAGGAGAAAGGCGTTCCCCCGGCGCAGCTGCTCCAGCAGCCCGCCGTCCGGCTGCCCGGTCACGGCCGCCACCGAGCCGGGCTCCAGCCGGTGCAGCACGCTGGTACGCAGCAGCCAGTCCCGGGTACCGGCCGGCTGCCGGTCGAGTACCTCCTCACGCAGGTAGTCGGCGATCGGCCCGGCATCGCCCACCAGCCTCGCGAGTACCGCGTCGGCGTCGACATCCGGCTGCCCGGCCAGTGCCAGATAGAGCCCGGCGATCCAGCCTTCGCTGCGAGCGGCCAGCGCGCGCGACTGCGCGGCGGTGAGCAGCAGTCCGTGCAGGGCGGCCAGTTCGGTGATCTCGTCAGCGGTGAACGCGAGCGCGGCGGTGTCCAGGACGGCCACTTCGTCGCTGACCCGCAGCCGGCCGACCGGCAGCGGCGGCTCGATCCGGGAGCAGAGCACCAGGTGCAGCGGGCTGGGCAGGCGCAGCCAGAGTGCGAGCGAGCGGGCGGCGGCGGTACCGGCGATGGCGTCGGCTTCGTCGACCACCAGAACGACCGGCCGGGTCAGCGACTGGAGCGCGGACAACACATCCAGCCGCCCGTCCGGTCCGCCGGCGACCGAACCGGAGACCGACCCGGAGACCGACCCGGCGAGCTCGCCGGAGACCGGTGACCCGAGCGCGGGCCACCCCAACGCGAGTGGTCCGACCGTATCCGGCCGGAAAACGAGCGCCCCGGAGGCAAGTTGGCCGGAGGCAAGTTGGCCGGCGCCGAGTTGGCCAGCGGCGAGTTGGCCGGCGGGCGGCGGCAACGCGCCTGTACGGGCCAGCGCGGCCAGTACGTAGCTCCAGAAACGGCGCGGATCACGGTCGGCCCGGTCCAGGGTGAGCCAGCCGACCGGGCCATCCTCGGGCTGACCGGCCGCCCAGGCCGCCGTCAACGCGGTCTTGCCGTACCCGGCCGGCGCGTTCACCAGCGTCAGCCGGCGCTGTGGCCACTGATCCAGCAGCCGGCTCAGGCGTGGCCGGTCGACGAGCTTGGGGCCGGACGGGGGGATCTTGAGCTTGGCCCGGACCAGCTCCGCCCGGGCGGTACCGGTAGAGCGGCGTACGGTCCGCGCGAGCAGGTGCGACATCGTCCCCCCCAGGTCGGGTACCGCATCCGCCGGTACCCGTGGCACCGATTGAGCCTAAAGTCCGGCGGACCGCCGTGTAGTTCAAATCCGCTTCATCCCCGCAGGGTGATGCCCGTGACCCGGCCGGGCCGAAAGCATGGAACGCACAGCCGGGGAGCGCCCGGCCGGAGCGTGACGCCCGCCCTTCGATGGGCCTGGATTGATCAGCCCGGATTGAGGAGCCTGGATTGAGCAACGTCGACCTGGCCCGCATACAGTTCGCGATGACGTCGATCTACCATTTCCTGTTCGTCCCGGTCACCATCGGCCTCGCCCTGCTCACCGCATTACTGCAGACCGCCTGGCACCGCGGCGGGCGCACCGAGTACCTGCGGCTGACCAAGTTCTTCGGCGTGCTGCTGGTGATCAACATCGCGGTCGGCGTGGTTACCGGGCTGGTACAGGAGTTCCAGTTCGGGATGAACTGGTCGGCGTACTCGCGCACGGTGGGCAGCGTTTTCGGGGCGCCGCTGGCGATGGAGGGGCTCGCCGCGTTCTTCCTGGAGTCCACGTTCCTGGGGCTGTGGATCTTCGGCTGGGACCGGCTGCCGAAGCGGGTACACCTGCTGACGATCTGGGCGGTCGCGGTGGGTGCGGCACTCTCGGCCGCGTTCATCATGGCGGCCAACTCGTGGATGCAGCACCCGGTGGGATACAAGATCAACCCATCGACCGGGCGGCCCGAGTTGAGCAATATCTGGGCGGTCATGACCAACCCGGTGTTTCTTTGGGGGTACGCCCACGTGCTGCTCGCCTCGCTGTGCACCGCGGCGGTGGTGATGCTGGCGGTGTCCGCGTGGCACCTGCGCCGCAACTCCTACCCGGAGACCTTCGCCCGGTCGGCGCGCATGTCCCTGCTCATCCTGTTCCCGGCCATGCTCTTCACGATGCTGATCGGCTCCGAACTCGGCGTGGTGGAGGCGAGGTTCCAGCCGATGAAGATCGCCGCGGCCGAGGCGCAGTGGGACAACTGCCAACCCTGCTCGTTCTCGCTGTTCCAGATCGGCGGCGGCAGCAACGACCAGACCCCGACCCAGATCATCGAGATACCGCACCTGCTGTCCCTGCTGGCGACCAACCACTGGAACGGCGCGGTGACCGGACTCAACCAGGTACAGGCGGACTACACCCAGCAGTTCGGGCCGGGCAACTACGTACCGAACGTGTTCATCCAGTACTGGTCGATGCGGGTGATGGCCTACGCGGCGGTACTCGTCACGCTGTTCGCACTGTGGGGACTGTGGCTGATGTGGCGGCGGAAACTGGCCTCCGCCAAGCTTTTCCTGCGGCTGACGATCTGGGTCCTGCCACTGCCGTTCATCATGAACACGGCCGGCTGGCTGCTCACCGAGAGCGGCCGGCAGCCGTGGGTGGTGCAGGGCATCCAGCGCACCACGTGACGGTGTCTCGCCGTCGGTCAGTACCTCGATGATCTGGTTCAGCCTGATCGTGTTCCTGCTGCTGTACGGCGCGCTCGCCGTCGTCAACGTCGTGCTGATGACCCGGTACACCCGCAAGGGACTGGCCGGGCCCGCGCAGCCGGCGGAGCCGGTGGACGAGCCCGTACCGTCCTTCTCCGGATGAGGTACCCGTGACACTCGTCGGTTTCTGGTTCATCGCCATCGCCGTACTCTGGACGGGCTTCTTCATCCTGGAGGGCTTCGACTTCGGGGTCGGCATCACGCACAGCCCGATCGGGCGCACCGAGGCCGGCCGGGCGCTGGCGGTGGCCACCATCGGGCCGCTGTGGGACGGCAACGAGGTGTGGCTGGTGGTCGCCGGGGCGGCCATGTTCGCCGCCTTCCCCGGCTGGTACGCCACCATGTTCTCCGGGTTCTACCTGGCGATCGTGTTGCTGCTGATGGCGCTGATCGTGCGCGGGGTGGCCTTCGAGTACCGGGAGAAGGTACGCGGCAAGCACTGGAAGCAAACCTGGGACACGGCACTGACGGTCGGCAGCCTGGTCGCGCCGTTCCTGATCGGGGTGGCGCTGGGCAACCTGCTGCACGGGGTACCCGTCGACGCCAACCAGGAGTACGTCGGGAACTTCCTCGATCTGCTGCGCCCGTACCCCCTGTTCGTGGGTGTGACCCTGGTTGTGCTGTGCTCCTTGCACGGGGCCACTTTCATCGCGCTGAAGACGACCGGCGAGGTACGCGACCGCGCCGGCCGGCTGGCGCGCAGGCTGGCCCCGTTCGCCGCCGTCGTGGTGCTCGGCTTCGCCATCTGGACGCACCTGACGGCTGGAAAGGGTTTCCTGCCCAACATCGTGGAGGTCGCCGCGGTGCTCGCTGTGATCGCCGGCGCGTTCCTCGTCCGCGACCGCCGGGAGGGCTGGGCCTTCGCGACCACCACGTTCGCGATGGCCACCACGGTGCTGTCCATCTTCGTGGACCTCTACCCGAACGTGATGGTCTCCAGCAAGGGCGGCCAGTACAACCTGACCATCAACAACACCGCTTCCGGTTCGTACAGCCTGAAAGTCATGACGGTCGTGCTCGCGGTGCTGCTACCGGTGGTCATCGTGTACCAGTCCTGGACCTACTACGTCTTCCGCCGCCGGCTCAGCGCACCACCCGTCGGCGCGGAACCCACCAGCGCGCCACGGGCGAGCGCTGGGGCCGGCGCAGGCAGTGGCGCTGGCAGTGGCACTGGCAGTGGCACTGGCGCGGGCGCGGGCGCCCAGCCAACGAAGTAGCCGTGCGGCACCAACGCAGCAGCTGTTGTGGCGGCGGGCCGCGACTGTCTCGGCCAGGCCGATCGAGGTCAGCGCGGCATCCACGCACGCCCCCGTCGCGCCGCGGTAGAGCTGATCTGATCCTCTGGCCAGCTATTGGCGTCGGTGGTAGGTGTTGCGGCGGGGCCGCTGTTGTGGGTCGAGGTCTGCAGGCGGGTAGAAGTCAGGCCGCCCGTCGCCGGGGTTGATCTTTACCGTCCACTCGCCTTGGTGGATCAACCGATGGTGGTAGCCGCACAGCAGCACGCCATTAGCCAGTTCGGTGGGCCCGCCGTCGGCCCAGTGTTGGATGTGGTGTCCGTCTGTCCATCTGGCTGGCCGGTCGCAGGGTGGGAAGGCGCAGCCCTTGTCGCGTAGGACGAGTGCCTGTCGTACGGGTCCGGTGAACAGTCGTCGGCGTCGTCCGAGGTCCAGCAGTTGGCTGTCCCCGCCCATCACGGCGGGCAGGATCGCTGCGTCGCAGGCCAGTCGTCGTGCCGAACCAGCGGTGAGGGTGGCGCCGTCGTCGAGGGTTGCTGCGCCTGCCTGGCTGCGGAGTACTTCGAACGGGACGGTGACCACCAGTTGGGGTCGGTCGCCGCCGTTGTCGGGCAATTCCCCAGTGGCAAGGGCGAGTCGGCAGATGTCGACCAGTGCGTCGATGCGCCGTTGTCCGGGACTGCGGGAGTCACGTTCACCAGTGCTCGCGCCCAGGCCACCGCCAGCGGCGAAACCAGCACCGGCGAACCGGAGCGCGGCACCAGCACCCGCGTCTGAGTCCGTGCCAGCACCGGCATCCGTGTCTGAGCCCGTGCCGGCACCGGCATCTGCGGCCGCGTCTGAGTCGGCGCCTGCACCCGCGCCTACGCGTGAGTTGAAGCGAACGTCGTCGCGGTCGCAGCGGGGCGCACAAAGCGGGTCGAGGGCCGCTCGGATGATCGCGCCGCCTTCCCGGTCGAGCCAGCCGGAGATGCGGACCTTGCTGGTACCGGCGATGTCGAACACCGACAACGTCCGATCCCGGTAACTACGGGCCTCGTCCTTGGCCAACTGGTCGGCGGCCTTCTTCTCCGCCCCTTCCGGGTCAACCACGTGCAGCAGCCGCTCCCCCAGCCGCCCCAAATCCCGAGGCGCGAACACCGCCGCCTGCTCCAGCAGAAACCGCTCACCCTCCGGCTGGTGCTCGACCGGCAGTTCACGCACAGCCGAGGCGATCACCCGCACCTGCTCCACATTCACCCGACCCTGACCGAGAGCGACACCTGATTGCGGAGCGGTCGAGTCCACCAGTTTCGCCAACTTCACCAGCCGCGCGGTGATGCCGGGATCGACCCGCCACTTATGCGCCAACCAGGACCCGGTGCTGTGCGCACCCTCGGCAGCCGGCAGGCCACGGGCGTCGACTTCACGGACCAGGCCCAACTCCAGCGCAGCCACCTGCTGGGAGAACGCATGCACCCGATCCAACCGGCTGATCAACTCCGCCGACGGCAGGCTGTAAACGTTGGCGGACAAGCAATCCAGCACCGCCTGCTCCATCACCGCCAACCCCTCGTCCATACCCGCAACCTACCGGCCGGGTACGACAATTCCTCGAACGTATGTGGATCTTTTCGGCTTTCTGTGGGTCAGTACCCGCCGAGTTTGACGGCTTGCACTTGTGCGGCAAAGGATTGGCCGATTGGCTCCTGTCGTGAGGGACGCGCACGTGCGATGGCTCTAGGCTCGGCGGTTGGCGAGGGCGGCCGGCGGATCATGTGACCACTAGGCTGCGGCGATGGAACGCGTAAGCGACGTGCCCGAGAGCTTCGCCCAGTCTGTAGATCGGGACCGGGTGAATGACTACGACAGTTTTGCCGAGATGTACTCGGCGGAGAACGAGGACAGCCTCGCGAACGCGTACTACGAGCGACCCGCGATGCTGGCCCTGGCTGGAGACGTGGCCGGCCGCCGAATTCTGGACGCCGGTTGTGGTTCGGGTCCCCTGTCCGCCGCACTGTGCGACCGCGGTGCGGTCGTCACCGGCATCGACGCCAGCGCCGGGATGCTGGCATTGGCAAGGCGTCGGCTGGGTGCGGACGTGGCCCTGCACGTTGTCAGCCTGTGCGACCGCCTGCCCTTCGCCGACGGCGCGTTCGACGACGTGGTCGCGTCACTGGTGCTGCACTACCTGCAGGACTGGGGACCGACGCTAACCGAGTTGAGGCGAGTACTCAGGCCCGGCGGCCGGCTGATCGCCTCGGTGGACCACCCTTTTGTGGCCTACACGATCCAGGATCCTCGGCCCGACTACTTCGCGACCACCAGCTACACCTTCAACTGGACGTTCAGCGGGCGGTCCATGCCAATGAGGTTGTGGCGCAAGCCATTGCACGCGATGACCGATGCCTTCACCGCCGCCGGATTCCGCCTTGCGGTCATCAGCGAGCCGCCGCCCGACCCTGCCGCCCATGAGCTGTTCCCGGACGGCTTCCATGACCTTTCGATCAGACCGAGCTTTCTGTTCTTCGTCGTCGAGGTACCGCCGTCGGCTACCGGCTCAACCGACTAGCCAGTCGCGGTCAGGGCGGAGCCAGCGTTGGGATCCCGCAAGCCACCGTCTGCCTCGACCCGTTCCACGTGATGAAGTGGACCGGCCAGGTCCTCGACTCCGTCTACCGTGCCGAAGCCCCCAGAATCCCACCCACCAAAGGACTGCCCACCCGCCGCGAGTGACGGCGCACCCGCTATGAACTACGAACCGGCTGGGAACGCCTCGACGACGACCACCGCGCCATCGTCAACGCGTTACGCCGCCACCGCTACAAACTCTGCCGGGCCTGGGAACTCAAAGGACGCCTCCGTGACCTCTGCCGGGTCGTCGACCCGCAAACGCGGCCGCCTACCTGAAGGCCTGGTGCACCTCCGCACTGCGCAGCCGGATCAACGCCTTCACCAACCTGGTCCGCCACATCCGCAAACACTTCGACGCCATCATCGCCACGACCCAACTCCGCCTATCCAACTCCCGACTGGAAGGCAGCCACGCCCAAATCCGGCTCATCCAACGCCGCGGCTACGGCATCCGCGACGTCGACTCCCTCATCCCCATGATCTACCTCTGCCTCGGCCGAATCACCATCACACCACCCACAGAAAGGTGAGGAGTCGCACATATGTTCCCCTCTGCAGGGTCGGGCCTGGGTCGCTTTGCGATGTTTCCGCGAGGCGACCTAGATCATGATGGTGAGTACGTCGGGTTGAGGTGGCCGCGGCATCGGACGAAGCGGAATCTGGTGTCTACGAGCCGTCCGGCGAGGTAAAGGACCAGGCAGCTAGTACTCCAGCCATCGATCGTTATGTGTCCTGGTCTTGGGGCGGGCTGGCGCTGGCAGAAACTCAAGTGGCCTCAGCGCACGATCTGGGTAGAGTCGCGCAATGCCCGAGCTGAAGCGACTGCATGCCGGCCACGCCCCGGCGGTCCTGGCCTTCGAGTTGGCGAACCGCAGCTACTTCGCTGCCTCGATCTCCGACCGCGGCGACGACTTCTTCGACCAGTTCACCGACCGGTACAACGACGCGTTGGCCGAGCAGGAGGCCGGCATCTGCGCCTTTTATGTACTCGTCGCCGAGGACGGCTCGGTACTCGGCAGGTTCAACCTGTACGACTTGGAGGACGGCACTGCCAGGCTCGGCTACCGGGTCGCCGAGCGGGTCGCTGGCCGCGGCGTGGCGACCGCGACCGTCGGGGAGCTGTGCCGGATGGCAACAGCGACGCACGGCCTGCGCACACTGAAGGCGGCTACCTCCGACGACAACACCGCGTCCCAGAAAGTCTTGGCCAAGGCGGGGTTCGTCCCGGTTGGCCCGGCCACCCCGGCCGATCTCGGCGGCAAATCAGGCACCTGGTACCAGCGCGAACTCCAGCCATAGACCTTGATCTTGCTCATGGCTCGCCTGCGACAGCGCCGCGGTCAGATGCTGCGCCACACACGCCGCGGCACAGACGTTGTGCGACGCAGGGCTCAGCCGGGCGCGCCGAGCAGGACGAGTTGGTCGTCGGCGTGCGGCTCGGGTACCTTCGCCTCGGTCACCGGCTCCAGCCGCCCGTCGTTTCGTACCACGAAGAGCAGCGCCGAGCCGTCCACTGTGGACCGGCTGCGAGCAGCAGACCCGTTGCGAGCACAGGTCTGGAAGCGCTCACCGGACGCGTAGCGGCGGGCGATCTCCGCGCCGGTGAGTCCCGAACCGAAGAGCACCTCGCCGGTGGCGAACGGGGCAACCACGCCCGTGTCCCGGCTCGGCGCGGCCACCCGGTAGACACCGTCCTCCAGCGAGCCGTCCAGATCGGCCGCCGCGAGGGCGTTGAAGTCGTTCTCGTCGGTCAGGAAAAGTACGGTGGTGATCCCTTCCAGCTCCTCGCCGCGGCCGGTCGCGTCGGCCAGCAACCGACCCGGCGCCATTTCCAGGCCGGCAGCGGCGATCCGGGCCCGCTCGGCGCTGGATCCGGCCCACATCAACACACTCAGCCCGCGTCCGTTGAGGGTACGGGCCAAATCGACGCTCCACGCCTCGCCGCCCACGAACAGCGGTCGGGAGCGGCTGGGCCGGGTGACACCGAGCAGTCGGGCCACCGGGACGGCGGTGAGGCCGTACAGGCTGACCGTGGCGACCACGACCAGGAAGGTGGCGGGCAGGATGTCGTCGGCTCCGCGTACCCCCCGGGAAACCAGCCCGGCGGCGAACGTGGACGCCGTAGCAGCGGCCACGATGCCGCGCGGCGCCATCCAGCCGACGAACATCCGCTCCCGCCGGGTCAGGTCGGTGCGCAGCGTGGACAGGAACGCCACCAGCGGCCGGGCCACCACCACCAGGACGACGACCAACCCCAGGGCGGGCAGCAGTACGCGGCCGACCGACGCCGGGGTTACCGTGGCCGAGATCGAGATGAACAGCACGCCGATCATCAACCGCACCATGGTTTCGAAGAACGGCCGCTGCGCGGGTACGTCCATCCGGCGGATGTTGGCCAGCGCCATCCCCATCACGATTGCCGCGGCCAAGCCGGAGTCCTCGCGGATCGCGTCGCACACGGCGGCGACGGCGACGACGGTGGCCAGCGCCGCCTGCGCGCCGAGCGCATCCGACATGCGGACAAGGCGGAAAACCAACCACAGGACGGCGGTACCCACGGCACCGCCCAAAAACCCGAACACCAGACTGAGCAGGAAGTCGCCGGGTTCGTACCGGCCGTTGCGGATCGAGATGTAGACCAGCGCACCGAGCAGCGCGCCGACCGGGTCGATGAGCGAGCCTTCCCACACCAAAACGTTGCGCAGCCGGCGGTCCGGCCGGACGAAGGTGAGCAGTGGCCCGACCACCGTGGGTCCGGAGACCACCAGAATCGCGCCGAGCATGAGGGCGGCAGCCGGAGACATGTCGAAGAACAGCAGCGCGGCCCCGGTACCGATCACGAAGGTCACCGGTACCCCGACGCCGATGAGCAGCTGTACCACCCGGCGCGCGTGGCCACGCAGCCCACCGGCGTTCAGCTCCAGCCCGGCGTCGAACAGGATCACCGCCACGGCGAGCGAGACCAGTGGCTGGAATGCCGCTCCGACAATGTTTACCGGGTTCACCACCATGGTGAGCGCGCCCGCGACGAAGCCGACCGGCAGCAGGATGACGATGGCGGGGATGCGCAGGATCCGGGCCAGCAGTTGGGATCCGGTGGCCAGCGCCAGGGTGAGCCCGACACCGAGCAGGATGTCCGTGCTACTCATGTCCGCTCCCCTACAGGATCGCGATCGGGTTGACCGGGGAGCCGGTACCGCCGACGATGCGCAGCGGCGCGACGACGAGCAGGAACTCCCAGCGGTGTACCTCGGCGCAGTACCCGGCCAGCCGCTCGAGCCACAGGTAATCCATCAGGTGCAGGCCGAGCGCGTTGACGGCGAGTACATGCACCGGAAACTCCTCGCCTTCGGTGTTGCCCGGCGCGGTGTCGTTGTTGCCGTCGGAGCCCAGCGCGGACACCTGCCAACGGGCCAGCAGCGGTACCACCTCCGGATCCAGGCCGGCCCGGGATCGGCTGGTATCCCAGGGATCCAGCTCGTCCAGCCGGCGACCGTGCCCGGTGCGTACGAGCAGGATGTCGCCGGTACCCACAGCCACGCCCTGCGCAAGGGCCGCCGCTTCGAGTTCGTCGGGCCCGGTGCTCTCCCCCGGCTCCAGCCACGCAACGCCGCGCAGGCGCGGAATGTCGAGCAGTACCCCGCGCCCGACCAAGCCGTCGGCCAGCGCGTCGATTGCCCCATGCTCGGCTCCGGCGGCGGTCACCGAGTCGTGCGGGTACCCGCCGTAGAGCTTGCCGTCGTAGGCCACGTGACTGAACGCGTCGATGTGGCTGTGCCCGTCGTTGTGGAATGCGATGCCGATGTAGTCCTTGGCGAAGTGCACCCCGTCGGCGGTGTCGTCGGCGGTGGCCAGCTGCGTCATCCGGTGCTCCGCCGGGCGCGGGTTGTCCACCCGCTTTTCGGTGTCCAGCGGTCGGCTCAGCGTGATCGGCACGCCGTCGCGTACCAGCCCGGCTGCCGCCCGTACCTGCTCGGCCGTCAGCAGGTTGAGCGCGCCCGCACGGCCCGCACCGGCCCAGCGGTCCCAGCTGCGTACCTCGTCGAACATCTCCCGGAACCGCGTGGCACTGACCATCGTGTGCTGCCCCACCGATCTCTCCCCTCAACCAGCCTACGGAGTCGCGCGGCCTACGGAGTCGCGGTCGGCGGGGCGGGATCGCGGCAGTTTGCCGGTGTGTCATCGCCGGCGAGTACGAACTCGTGGCAGGTGAGTACCGCGTTGTTGAACTGGCCGACGAGTACCCCCACCGCGGCGATCACCACCACGATCAGCACGGCGGTGACCCGCAGCCGGCGGCTGGACAGCGCGAAGAACTCCGGCGCCAGGATCCGGGCCAGCGCCCACAGGGTCAGCGGGAGCGTCGCCACCGTGAGCGCCACCAGAGTCAGATCGACGGCGTGATACACGTTGTCGCCATGCCTGGCCGGGGCGAAGAGCCGGAACAGGAACCAGATCACCGGTACGCCGAGGGCCACCCGCATCCACGGTCGCACCGCGATCTGCCGGCGCAGCGCGAGCGCCCCCAGCAACAGCACGCAGGAGACCACGAACAGCTGTAGCAGCCGCGAGTAGAAGACCGTGTGGTACGCCCCGAAGTCGAAGGCGATCTCCCAGGCGAAGAGCGACGCGGCAAGGGTACTGGCGAAGAAGCCACGCAGCTCCGAACTGCGCCGGCCCGGTCGGTCGAAGCCGGCGAGCAGATCGTCGTCGATCTGGTGGTGCGGCTCGGGCGCGGGCGGGTCCGGAGTGGCGGGCGGCTCGCTCACCGGCGGCCGCCCGCCATCGTCAGTCCGGGACGCCGCCCGGCGCCCAGTCCCGCGTACTCAGCCGCGGGCACCGGCCGTGGCCGCGTCGAGCACCTTGTCCACCCGGCCGGCGCCGTGGTTGAGCTGGTAGTCCAGGTTGACCGCGGCGCTGATGAGCGCCAGGTGGCTGAAGGCCTGCGGGAAGTTGCCGATCTGCGCCCCGGTCGGGCCGATCTCCTCGGAGAACAGGCCGAGGTGGTTGCTGTAGGTCAGCATCTTGTCGAAGGTCAGCCGGGCGTCGTCGAGGCGACCGGAGCGGGCCAGCGCGTCGACGTACCAGAAGGTACACATGGAGAAGGTGCCCTCCGAGCCGCGCAGCCCGTCCGGCGAGGCGGCCGGATCGTAGCGGTAGACCAGGCTGTCGGAGACCAGCTCGTCGTCCATCGCGCGCAGCGTCGACTGCCACAGCTGATCGTCCGGCGAGATGAAACCGACCAGCGGCATGTACAGCAGGGACGCGTCCAGCACGTCGCTGCCGTACCGCTGGACGAACGCCTCCCGCTTTTCGCTCCAGCCGCGCTGCATCACCTGCTCGTAGATGGCATCCCGGGCCTCGGTCCAGCGCAGCAGATCGGCCGGCCGGCCCCGGTCACGGGCCAGCCGGATCGCCCGGTCGAAGGCGACCCAGGTCATCACCCGGCCGTAGACGAAGTCCTGCCGGCCACCCCGGGTCTCCCAGATGCCGTCCTCGGGCTGGTTCCAGTTGTCGCACAGCCACCCCATCATCGTGGCCAGGTGCCGCCAGCCGTTGTCACCGAGTGGCAGGCCGTGCGTGTCGGCCAGCCGGATGGAGTCCAGTGCCTCGCCGTAGATGTCCAGCTGTACCTGGTCCATGGCGCCGTTGCCGATGCGTACCGGCGCCGAGCCCCGGTACCCCTCGAAGTGCTCCAGGATCTCCTCCCGCAGGTCGGGGGAGCCGTCGATGCGGTACATGATCTGCAGTGGCACGGACTTGGCCTCGGAGTCCCGGATCCGATCGTCCAGCCAGTGCAGGAACGCCTTCGCCTCGTCGGTGAAGCCGAGACTCAACAAGGCGTAGACGGAGAACGACGCGTCGCGGATCCAGGTGTAGCGGTAGTCCCAGTTGCGCTCCCCGCCGACCTGCTCGGGCAGGCCGCAGGTGGGCGCGGCGACGAGCGCACCCGTTGGCGCGTAGGTCATCAGCTTCAGGGTCATCGCCGAGCGCTCGACCGCCTCGCGCCACCGGCCGGTGTACTGCGAGCGGCTGATCCAGTCGCGCCAGTAGTCCCGGGTCTCCTCGTACATCCGCCACATCGCCTCGGGCGTCACCGCTTCGGGCGGCCCCGACGGTGCCGACTCCAGGACGGCACCGCCGATGTCGCCGGCGTGCAGCACGGTGGTGATCCGCACACCGCCGGTACCGTCCGGCTCGATGCCCTTGGCTCCGGCCAGCGGCGAGCCCTTACGGGCGGCGGACAGGTTCAGCGCCATCCCGCTACTGCGGAAGGCCACGCCGTCGCCGGACACGATGGTCTCGTGGTCGTCCCGGCCGTAGTTGAAGCGCGGCTGGCACTCCGCCACGATGCCCATCTGCCCGCGTACCACCCGGACAAGCCGGACCAGCCGGTGCTGGTCGGTGGCGACGGTACCGGTGACCGGCATGAAGTCGATCACTTCGGCCACCCCCTCGGCACTGAGGAACCGGGTGATCAGGATCGGCGTACCCGGCAGGTACAGCTGCTTGGTGACGTACTCGACGCCATCCGGCCGGATGCTGAAGTGCCCGCCCTTCTCCTTGTCCAGCAACGACGCGAAGACGCTCGGCGAGTCGAAGCGGGGCAGGCACAGCCAGTCGAGGCTGCCGTCCTTGGTGATCAGCGCCGCGGTCTGCAGGTCGCCGATGAGTCCGTGGTCCTCAATGGCGGGGTAACCGTCCATGTGCCCTCCTTGGCGGATGTCTTACTACCGGCCGGTTTACGGTGTCGTGCTGGCGCGCGGTGCGGTCGTGCCGAGCGGCGCCGCGTTGACCGCGACCGCGGACACACCCATCCGCTCCATCAGGTGCTCGCCGACGCGCAGCGCGTTGGCCATCACGGTCAGCGCCGGGTTCACCGCGCCGATGCTCGGGAAGATGCTGCTGTCCACCACGTAGAGGTTGTCCACCTCGTGTGCCCGGCAGTCGACGTTGAGCACCGACGTGGCCGGGTCGGCACCGAACCGGATGGTGCCGGACTGGTGCGCCACGCCGGCGATCGGGATGTCGGTCTGCATGTAGGCGAACCGGTGCATCACGTGGTCGGTGTGCATCCCCAGACCGCCGAGCATGGAGCGGAACTGGCGGTACAGCTTGTCGGTCGCGGTCGGGTTGCTCGGCGTGTACGCCAATGTGATGTCGCCCTTGGCATCCACCGTCACCCGGTTCTCCGGCATCGGCAGATCCTCGGTGGAGAGCCAGAAGTCGACCGCGTGATCGGCGATGTCGCGCAGTGCCCAGTTCGGCG
Source organism: uncultured Actinomycetota bacterium (assembly GCA_963850915.1). GTDB lineage: Bacteria > Actinomycetota > Actinomycetes > Mycobacteriales > Micromonosporaceae > CAVTWH01. The sequence continues at coordinate 334,601 of CAWKND010000005.1, read as the reverse complement.
CGAGCTTCGTCTCCATCGGCTTCTCGCCACGGAACATCGCCGCCTGCGACTTGCCGAGCATCTGGATGTTGCCCATCGGGTAGTCGAAGTCCGGGCCGCGCAGGTAGAAGTCGTTGACCCCCAACGTCTTCTGGAAGACCGTGTTGTTGGGCTCCCGGGACAGCGCCAGCACGGCCTTGGCGGCGTGGAACATGTAGTTGCGGCCGACCTGGTCGGAGCCGTTGGCCAGACCGTTCGGGTGCTTGTCGGTCGCCGAACGCAGCAGCAGCTTGGCCGAGTTGGCCGCACCGCAGGCGACCACCACGAGGTCGGCGCGGTAGCGCTCCTCGTGCCCGTCGTGCTCGACGATCACGTCGGTGATCGCGGTACCGGACGGGTTGGTCTCCAGCCGGACGGCGTACGCGTTGGTCAGCAGGGTCACGTTCTCGTAGGTGAGCGCCGGGCGTACCCCGATCACCTCCGCGTCCGCCTTCGCGTGCAGCGGACACGGGAAACCGTCGCAGTGCCCGCACTTGACACAGGTGCTGTAGGCCAGGTTCGCCTCGTTGAGCAGCAGCCCGCTGGGCGAGTGGAACGGGTGGTAGCCGCCCTTGACCAGATCATCGGAGAGCTGCTGGATGCGCGGCTCGTGCGCGATCGCCGGGAACGGGTACGGACCACTGGACGGCCCCTCGCTCGGGTCCTCGCCGCGCTGCCCGTGCACCTGGTAGAGCTGCTCGGCCCGCAGGTAGTGCGGCTCCATGTCGGCGTACGAGACCGGCCAGGCCGGGGAAATCCCGTCGTGGTGCCGGATCTCGCCGAAGTCCTCGGCGCGCAGCCGGTACAGCGCGGCGCCGTAGAGCTTCGTGGCGCCGCCGACGAAGTAGTGCACCTGCGGTTGGAATGCCTTGCCCTTGGCGTCCCGCCACGAGTCCGGCGAGATGTACCGGCCGTCCACGAAGACCTCTGCGGTGTCCCAGTTCTCCGGCTCCCGGGGCAGCCAGTCGCCGCGCTCCAGCAGCAGGATCCGTTTTCCGGTGGGCGCCAGGTGCCGGGCGAGTGTGCCGCCGCCCGCCCCGGTACCGATGATGATGACGTCGTACCCGCCTGCCACTACAGCCTCCTCGGCTTCACGGTGCGCTCTTCGAACCTCACGCCGACGGCCCGGGCTTCAGGCCCACGGTCCGCGCCAGCCGCCTACGTCGGCGGTCAGTGCCTGGCCGCCGGCCGGCCCCCACGAGCCCGGCGCGTACGACTCGACCCCGGGCCGGTCCAACAGGGGTGTCATGATCCGCCAGGTCTCCTCGACCCCGTCCTGGCGGGTGAATCTGGTGCTGCGCCCCAGCATCGCGGCGTGCAGCAGCACCTCGTACGGGCTGGGTGCCTCGCCGCCCTGGGTGGCGAAGTCGACGTCCAGGGTGACCGGCTCTGGTCCCGGGGCGTCGCCCCGCCGGGCTGCCAGTCGCATCCGTACCCCGGTGGACGGGTCCAGCCGCACGACCAGCTGGTCGGCCTCGGGATCGGTGTCGCCGGGCAGGTCCAGGCTCAGTCGCGGCGGCTTCTTGAAGACGAGCCGGAACTCGGTCTCGGTGGTCGGCAGGCGCTTGCCGGTGCGGATGTAGAACGGAACGCCCGACCAGCGCCAGTTGTCGATGTCCAGGCGTAGCGCCGCGTACGTCTCGGTCTGCGAATCCGGTGCCACACCGTCGATCGAGCGGTACCCCTCGTACTGGCCGCGGACGTAGTTCGCCGGATCGGCGGTGTTGACCGCCTGCCACAGCGCCGTCTGCGCGTTCTTCAGGATGGCCGGGTCGCGCCCGGCCGGCGGCTCCATCGCACCGGCCGCGACCACCTGCATGAGGTGGTTCACGACCACGTCGCGCAGTGCGCCGACCGCGTCGTAGAAGTGCCCGCGATCCTCCACGCCGAACGACTCGGCCATGGTGATCTGCACGCTCTCCACGTAGTTCCGGTTCCACACCGGCTCCAGCATGGTGTTCTTGAACCGGAAGTAGAGCAGCTCCTCGAGGCCCATCTTGCCGAGGAAATGGTCGATCCGGTACAGGTGCGACTCGTCGACGTACTGGTGCAGTTCGCTGGCCAACTCCCTGGCGGAGGCGAGATCGTGGCCGAACGGCTTCTCCACCACCACCCGGCCGTCCCGGATCACGCCCGCGTCGGCGAGGCCCTTGACCACGGTACCGAACAGGAACGGCGGGATCTCCAGGTAGTACACCGGATTGCGGGCGTCGCCGATGGCTGCCCCGACCCGCTGGTAGGTGGTCGCGTCGGCGAAGTCGCCTGGTACGTATGACATCCGCGCACCGAGCCGGTCGAGCACGTCGGTGTCGATGTCCACCCCACACGCCTCGATCGCCTCACCGGCATGCTTGCGTAGATCGTCGACGCTCCAGTGGTCCACCGCCACACCGATGATCGGGCAGTCCAGCAGCCCTCTGCGCTCAAGCTGGTACAGCGACGCGAAGGTCATCACCTTGGCGAGGTCGCCGGTGATCCCGAATATCACCAGGACGTCGGCCGGGCTGTCGCCGGTACCCTGCGCCTGTATCGCCATCCGTGCCCCCGTAGCTGATTGGTTGCTACCCACCGCCGGTTCCGGCGGCAGGCCGGGCCGACTCTCCGGCCAGACAACTCCACGTTCGCCCCGCGTCGCGCGCCGGGCATCGCCCGTAGCGGGTGAAAGCCGGGCAGTCACTTGTCCCAGTGGATGCGTGGTACGTCGATCTTGTCCGGGTCGAGCAGCTCGGCCGAGCGGTGGTGCGGCCGGACGTAGAACTCCTCGGCCCAGGAGAAGAAGGACTTCACCTCGGCCCCCATGTTGGCGAGCAGCTGGGCGTGCACCCCCAGCCACGCGGCGAAGGCGACCCGGCCGTGCATCTCGTGCCGGTGTACGCCAACCTCAGCCACCGCGGCCTTTCGGCCGATCATCGCCATGATGCCCTTGTCGTGGTACCGGAACGGCGCGCGGCCGTTACCCTCCCGGTCGGCCAGGATGTTCTCCGCCGCCCACCGGCCGGACTGCTGCGCCACGCTGCCCAGCTGCGGCAGCGATTCGTCGTCCGCGCCCGGGATGTTGGCGATGTCGCCGAGCGCGTACACCCCCGGCTGCCCCTCGACGGTGAGGTCCGGCCGGACGTTGAACCGGCCGCCGCGCCCGGTCGTCAGCCCGGTGTTCTCGGCCACCGGCGCGCCCATGATGCCGCCGCCCCAGACCACCAGCCGGGTGGCGAGCGTGCTGCCGTCGCTGAGACTCACGTGGTCGGGGCCGATCTCGGTGGCCGAGACGCCCAGCCGTATCTGTACACCGCGCTTGTGCAGTTGCTTGGCCGCGTAGGTGTGCGAGTCCTCGGAGAAGGCGCTGAGCACGCTGTGCCCGAGGTCGATGACGATCACCCGGGCGGCGGAGATGGCCAGCTGCTTGTACTTGTGCGGCATCACGTCGTGGATGAGTTCGCTGAGCGCGCCGGCGGTCTCCACGCCCGTCGGCCCGGCCCCGATCACCGCGAAGGTGAGCGTGTCCTGTACCGCCTTCTCCGGCCCGGAAGCGGCTTCGGCAAACAACTCCAGCACCCGGCGGCGTACCCGCAGCGCGTCCTCCAGGTTGTAGAGCGGGAAGGCGTAGTGCGCGGCGCCGGGGGTATGGAAGTAGTTGGGCTGCGCACCGGCGGCGATGACCAGCATGTCACCGGCTATCACCGAGCCGTCCGCGAGCGTGGCGGAGTGCGACTGCGGGTCGCAGGAGACCACCTCGCCGGTGCGTACCGTGACGTTCTCGTCCGTCCGGAACATGTGCTCCAGGTCGAAGGACATGTCGTGCCGGGTGAGCTCGGCGGTGGCCACCTGGTACAGGAGTGGCTGGAACTGGTGGTACCCGTACTTGTCGATCAGGGTGACCTGCACCCCGGGCTCGCCGGCCAGCCGCTTGGCGCAGCCGACCCCGGCGAACCCACCGCCGACAATCACCACTCTGGTGTCGTTCCCACCCATCTGACCCCCCGTGGAGCGCGCATGGCTTACCGGCCGGCGCGCTACGCCGGCCCATACCGACATTGGCACCTGGTGCCAGACAACCGAATCACCCGGCGCGGGTGAGATGTGTGCCGCCCATCCGGTGGGGAACCGGGAATGACAGCCGCCGCCGGCTCCGTGGAATCGGAACCGGCGGCGGGAAGGGGACTTATGAGATGTGATGGCGTGTCAGTCGCCGACGGCCCGCTCCAGCTGTGCCTTGCTCATCCGCGACCGGCCTTTCACGTTGCGGCGCTTGGCTTCCGCGTAGAGCTGATCTCTGGTACGCCCCTGCGCGCCCTGGTGTGACCGCTTCCCACCGCGGTGCCCGGCCGACACGTCCGTCAGTGACAAACGGCTAGCGGTCTTCGACTCGCCATGCTGGGCGCGCTCCTTGTTCACCGTGGCCGCCGCGATCCGCTTGGCCGTACCGGTGGATTCGCCGCGCTTCTTGGCGCTGTCCTTGATTTGCTCGTACTGGCGCTCACGCTTGTCGTTCCAGGCGTCCTGTGGCACGTCAGCCTCCTTCCGGCGCGGCGGAGCGGACGGCTCCGCCGTTGCCCCGGCAGGTACCCGCGCAGCGAGCCGCTAAACCGAGCGGGCGCCTTCCAGCGCCTCCAGTACCGGCTGCCGGTAGGCGTAGCGGTTCACCAGGTGCAGTTCGCCGGAGGCGGTGATCGCCGCGAGTACCGGCGTCTCCAGGTGCTCGATCTCCCGGTCCACGGCCGCGGCCGCCTCAGTCGCCAGGGCTCCCGCGGTCACCACATCCAGCGCCGCCCACTGATCGGCAAGCGCACTGTTCACCGCGTCGTCGTACCAGTGCGGCACGGACGGTGCCGGCATCTGTCCCGATCGCCACCGGTGCAGCAGCTGCTCGGCCCAGCGGTCCCAGAAAGCCAGCTGTGCCAAGGCTTTCCCGGCCGATGTCGGTGCGCCGGAAGGGTCGGCGACGAGAGCCGCCACCACGGCGACGAGTCGGTCACGTGACTGGCGGTTCTCCTCGAGGGGCTGCATAACCGCCACGGTACCGGCGCCGAGCCGATCCGGCGCGGCGAGCAGATCCCGGATCGGCCGTGCGACGATGCGCCGCGTGGGTGACGGGGTGGGGTCGGACGGGCGTACCGCTGCGGCTCTGGCGATGTTCGGCGCGGCGGCGCTGTGGGGACTCTCCGGCGGCGTGGTCTCCGGACTCGCAACCGGTGGCGCGGCAGCGGCCTCGGCGGTCGAGCTGACCACCGGCGTCGCGCTCACCGTCGCGTCCGCGCTGCGCGGGTACCCGCCGTTCGCGGTCGTGGCGGCGCTGCGCTGGCGGCTGCTCGCCCTCGGCGCGATCGAGGCGGTCAACGTACTCGCCTACTACGTGGCACTGCAGTTGGCACCGGTCGGGCCGGTGATGGCTCTGCACCTGACCGCGCCCGTCCTGTTGACCGTCATCGCGCTGGGTCGGCGGCGGCGCCGGCCGACGGTACCGGCGATCGGCGCGCTGGCGCTGGTGTGCGCGGCGCTGGTACTGATCGCGGTGGCCCGACCCGATCCCGGCCGGTACCCCCATGCCCTGCTCGGCTTCGTCCTCAGCCTGGCCAGCGCCGGCTGCCTGGCACTGTTCATCTCGCTCGTCGGGCTGGCCGCCGCCGACGTACCCCCGCTGTCGGCCGCCGGCGCGCAGATGCTCGTCTCCGGTCTGCTGCTCAGCCCGGCGCTGCTGGCGCTGCGCGATCACCCGGCCGACACCGGACGGCTGGTTGCGTTGGGGCTGCTCGCCTTCGCGCCCGCCTGCTGGCTCTACTGGGCGGCGATGCGCCGGCTGACGCCGATCTCGGCGAGCACGATCCTGCTTGCCGAGCCGTTCACCGGGGCGCTGGTCGCGATCGTGCTGTACCGCAGCATTCCCAGCGCCCCCCAGGCGCTCGCCGCGGTGCTGGTCCTCGCCGCCGTCTACCTCGATCTCCGGCAGCCCGTACCGGCGGCGCTGCCCGATCCGGCCGGCAGCGGTGCGCTCGATGGTTAGCCGTGCGGCGAACGGCTAGTCGCGCGGCGGCGGCCCGGTCGAGGCCCGTACCCGCAGCCGGGTCGCCAACTCGACGTGGTGCGAGGTGGGCGCTTCGCCGGCACAGAGCCGGATGAGCGTCTGCACGGCCAGCGCACCCATCTCCCGTAGCGGTTGGTGCACCGTCGTCAGTGGCGGCGCCGAGGTGGCCGCTGCGTACGTGTCGTCGAAGCCGACAACACTCAGCTCCTCGGGTACCCGCAAACCGCTGAGGCGGGCCGCTTCCAGTACCCCGAAGGCGATCTGGTCGGAGCCGGCGAAGATCGCCGTCGGCCGGTCGGCTCGGGTGAGCCAGGTGGAGCCGCGCCGCAGCCCGGTCGTGAAGTGGAACGGACCGTTCGCGGTGAGCGCGTGGCCGGCCGGTAGGCCGGCCTTCTCCAGCGCCGCCCGGTATCCGTGCAGCCGCGCCACCGAACAGGACAGCGCCAGTGGGCCGCCGATGTGGCCGATGCGCCGGTGCCCCAGGCTGAGCAGGTGTTCGGTGGCCGAGACGCCGCCGGTGAAGTTGGTCGAGCCGATGCTGGTGAACTCGGCGCGGGGCAGGTTCACCGTGTCGATCACGACCATCGGCAGCCCCGCCTGGTCGAACCGGGCGATCTCCTCGGCGCTGAGTACCGAGGTCACCACGATCACCCCGGAACGGCCTGCGGCGGCGACCCGGCGGGCCCAATCCCTTGGTACGTCATCGGTGTGGCGCTTCGGGATGACCGTGAGACCACCCACCGTACCGGCGTCGACCGCCCCGTCGATGATCTCGGCGGCGTACGGGTTCAGCAGGTCGTCGAAGACGATCTCCACGAACCGTTCGTCGGCGCATACCCGCCCGGCCACCGGTTGGTACCGGAGTTCCCGGATCGCCTGCTCCACCCGCTCCCGGGTGGCCCGCGCCACGTCCCGCCGCCCGTTGAGCACCTTCGAGACGGTTGCCGTACTCACCCCCACGGCCGCGGCTACCACGGCCAGCGTCGGTCGCCGGTCGCCATCCTCGTCCGCCACCGGTTTCCCCTCTGCCGAGACCGGCCGCCCGTAACCTCGCACCCTGGTTTCCGGAGGGTATCGAAACTCTTTCGAGTTCTCAACGCCCAGCGCCATGAAAGCTAGCGGAAGAGAACGGCCCATCCCCGGTCAGGTCGGACTCCGAAGGGTGGAACTTTCAGCCAGAATGCCTTTCTACCAGGGAATCTGGCGATGCATTGACTCCCGTCGACAGCGCGACCTATGGTGCTGAGGTATCGAAAGTACTGGTCGCCGTGACCGAAACTATTTCGGAGTCGCCCGGCCTCCGACCGTCCACTGTGGACCCGGCGACCGCCATAGAAGGGAACCGTCCATGGGCATGCCCCCCCAACCACCCCCCGCCCGGCCACCCGTCAAACGCCCAGCAACGGCCGGCCGCCGGCTGGCGGGCGCGCTGCTGGTCGGCGTCAGCGCCTGCGCCGCCGCGGCACTGCTCGCGATGACCCTGATCACGCCGGCTTCGGCGGCCTCTACCCTGCGTCAGCTGGCCGAGGCGCAGAGCCGGTACATCGGGACCGAGTTGACCGGGAACATGCTGTCCAACTCGACGATCACCAACCTCGCGGGTACCCAGTTCGACATGGTCACGCCGGGCAACGAGATGAAGTGGGACACCACCGAGGCGTCCCGGGGCTCGTTCAACTTCAGCCCGGGTGACCAGGTCGTCTCCGTCGCGCAGTCGCACAACATGCGCATCCGCGGCCACAACCTGGTGTGGCACAGCCAGTTGCCGAACTGGGTGAGCAGCCTGCCGACCAGCCAGGTACAGGCGGTGATGGAGAACCACATCACCACCGAGGCCACCCACTACAAGGGCAAGCTGTACGCCTGGGACGTGGTCAACGAGCCGTTCGACGACAGCGGCAACCTGCGTACCGATATCTTCTACCAGGCCATGGGCAGCGGGTACATCGCCGATGCGCTGCGTACCGCCCACGCCGCCGACCCGAACGCCAAGCTGTACCTCAACGACTACAACATCGAGGGCACCGGCGCCAAGTCCAACGCCATGTACAGCCTGGTCTCCTCGCTGAAGTCGCAGGGCGTACCGATCGACGGGGTCGGCTTCGAGAGCCACTTCATCGTCGGCCAGGTGCCCTCCAGCCTGCAGTCCAACATGCAGCGCTTCGCGGCGCTGGGGCTCGACGTCGCGGTCACCGAACTGGACGACCGGATGCCCACGCCGGCCAGCTCCGCCAACCTCAACCAACAGGCCACCGACTACGCCAACGTGGTCAAGGCCTGCCTGGCCATCTCGCGCTGTGTCGGGGTGAGCCAGTGGGGCGTCGGCGACGCCGACTCGTGGATCCCCGGCACCTTCTCCGGCTACGGCGCCGCGACCATGTATGACAACAACTACCAGCCCAAGCCGGCGTACACCGCGACGGCGACCGCTCTCGGCGGCGTCGCCAGCCCGCCGCCGAGCTCGGCACACCCCACCAGCGCACCGCCGACCACGGCACCACCCAGCACGGCACCGCCCAGCACGGCACCGCCCAGCACGGCACCGCCGACCACCGCACCGCCGAGCAGCGGCGGACCGGTCGGAGCGTGCCGGGTGACCGACACGATCAGCGCCTGGAACACCGGGCTGGTCGCCAACCTCACCATCACCAACACCGGTAGCTCCGCGGTGAACGGCTGGTCGCTGGTCTTCACCCTGCCCGGCGGCCAGACCATCACCCAGGGCTGGAACGCGACCTACACGCCGACCAGCGGACAGGTCACCGCCCGCAACCTCAGCTACAACGGCTCCATTCCGGCGGGCGGCTCGACGAGCATCGGCTTCCAGGCCAACCACACCGGCAACAGCGCGGCGCCGACCGCGTACACCCTCAACGGTCAGGCCTGCAGCATCGGCTGACCCGGACCGCAACCGTGCCCGCGACCACCCGGTCGCGGGCACGGTTGCGTACTGTCCCCATGAGTAGCAGCGAACCTTTGAGTAGCAGCGGATGGAGGCGACAGTGCAGACCCCAGTCACCCGGCTGGCCGACCTCGGCTGGCCGCCCGGCTGCGTGGCCCTCACCTTCGACGACGGGCCACAGTCCCCGGAGACCGACCAGATACTGGATGTACTGGCGCGCACCGGAACGCCGGCTACTTTCTTCGTACTCGGCGAGCGGATCCGGGGCCGGGAGCGGCAGCTGACCCGGATGGTCGAGCTCGGCTGCTCCGTACAGGTACATGCCTGGCAGCACACCCGGATGACCGAACAGCCCGCGGCGCAACGGCTCCACGACATCGACCGGACCCGGGAACTGATCCACCAGGTCACCGGCGCGCGGCCGGACCTGCTCCGCCCGCCGGAGGGGTACGTCAGCCTCGACGTCCTCGACACCATCCACTCGGCCGGCCTCAGGCCGGTGTTCTGGAGCGTGCACGCCGCCGATTGGACCCGGCCCGGCGTCGCCGCGATCGAGGGGCGCATCCAGGCCGGCCTCGACGACGGGGCGGTGGTGCTCCTGCACGACGCCGGCGGGGACCGGGCCCAGACGGTGGCCGCGCTGCCCCGGATCATCGAGGCCGTACACGAGCTGGGACTGCGCCCGGTCAGCCTCATCGCCCAGCCCGGCGGCTGACCGCGGCTTACCGCCCAGCCGTTGGCTGACCGCCGCGTGCCGAACGCCAGGCGGCCGGGGGTGAGCGGGGTGAATGGCTGGGCGGCCGGTACCATCAGGCCGGCGCCCCACCTGAGGCGACCCAGACGCGATGGTGATCGCGGTCGAAAACGTATCGAACGGCACTTTCCCGATGGAACCGAGTCTTCGCATCACGATCAAGGACGTCGCTGCCCAAGCCGGCGTCTCGGTCCCCACGGTGTCCAAGGTCATCAACGGCCGGTACGGCGTCTCGGCCGCCACCTTCGCCCGGGTCCAGGCCGTCATCGACGAACTGGGCTACGAGGCCAGCCTGGTGGCGCGCAGTTTGCGCAACCACCAGACCAACGTGATCGGCATCCTGGTCGCCGACCTGGAGCCATTCAGCACCGAACTTCTCAAGGGCGCCGCCAACGCGATCCGGAACAGCGGCTTCGAACTGGTCGTCTACTCGGCGGGTGGTCGTACCGACGCCCGGCTCGGCTGGGAGCGGCGCTACCTGTCCCGGCTCTCCGGTACCCTCATCGACGGCGCGGTACTGGTGACCCCCACGGTGGTCGATGTCCGCTACGGCGCCCCGATCGTCGCGGTCGACCCGCACACCGGCTCCAGTGACCTGCCGACCGTCGACTCGGACAACCTGCACGGCGCCCGGCTGGCCACCGAGCACCTGATCGGGCTCGGCCACCGCCGCATCGCGCTGCTCGCCGGCCGCCCCGACCTGCAATCGGCTCAGCTGCGCGAGGCCGGCTACCGGCAGGCCATGACGGCCGCCGGGATCGCGATCTCGGACGATCTGATCCGGATCGGCGGCTACGACGCCGCGATCTCCACCGAGGCCGCGCGCGAACTGCTGAGCCAGACCGACCCGCCGACCGGCGTCTTCGCCGCCAACGACGTGAGCGCCATCGCCACCATCGCCGCCGCCACCGACCTCGGGCTGCGGGTACCGGCGGATCTGTCCGTGGTTGGCTTCGACAACGTCCCCGACTCGGCGCTGTGCAGCCCGCCGCTGACCACTGTCGAACAGCCGATCCACGAGATGGGCCGGATCGCGACCGAGATCCTCATCCGGCTGATCCGCGGCGAGACAGTGGAGACCACCCACGTCACGCTCGCCACCCGGCTGATCGTGCGGCACTCGACCCAGCCGCGCTGACCCCAAACAGCAAACAGCAACACCGGAAACCCTTATCCGGTACGGCCGTGGCCATGCACTGTCCATTGTGGACGGCAGCGCGCGGGTACCCCTCGGCGGCTCGGCGCTGACCAGGCAATCAGCGCGCCCCGGGATCACCTGGTGCCAACCTCCGGCGGACGGGTACTTCGAGGTACACCGATCCTTGACGCCATCTGATCGATGGAGTTAAATCAACCTCTGAGTAAAGACAGGAAAGTTTCTTTATCGTTTCGTTCCGGTGCTACTTCCCAGTAGTACCAACGCTTTCCCGCCGTAACACCGCCGCACCATCCCCGCACCACGGCACGTCCCCCACCTGTCCCGATGAGGAGGACATCCATGTCCCGACCCCGCCCGAAGGGGCTACTGGCAGCCGCGGCCGCGCTCGCGCTGCCGCTGGCCGCCGGCGGCCTGATGTGGGCCACCAGTCGGCTCCGCCTCGGCGGCCGCCAACCCTGGACCCGGCTTCCCGGCCCACTACTCAGCCCCGTACGCGGAGATGTGGAACTCGCCGTCCACCCTGATGACCGCCTACAACGCGACCGGCAACAAGTACTACACGCTGGCGTTCATCATCAGCCAGGGCACCTGCAACGCCTCCATCGACGGCGACACCGCGATCACCGACTCCGGCTGGAACAGCGCCATCAACAGCCTGCGCGCGGCCGGCGGTGACGTGATCGCCTCGTTCGGCGGCGCCTCCGGTACCGAGCTCGACCACCTGCAGCACGGTCGCGACGATGCAGGCGCAGTACAAGCGGGTCATCGACCAGTTCAACCTGACCCGCATCGACCTCGACATCGAGGGCGGCACGCTGGACAACACGGCCGCCAACGACCGGCGCAACCAGGCCCTGGCCAACCTGCAGACGCAGTACGCCGCCGCCGGCAAGACGCTGGCCGTGGACTACACGCTGCCGGTGAACCCGACCGGCCTGGAGTCCAACTCGCTCAGCCTGCTGAACAACGCCAAGAGCCACAACCTCAACGTCAGCGTCGTCAACATCATGACGATGGACTACGGCTCGGCGATGGACATGGGCCAGGCGGCGATCAACGCGGCCAACGCCCTGCACAGCCAGCTCGGCGCGATCTGGACCACCAAGACCTCGGCACAGCTGTGGGCGATGGAGGGCAACACCCCGATGATCGGGGTCAACGACACCACCGCCGAGGTGTTCACCACCGGCAACGCCTCGTCGCTGGAGAGCTTCGCGGCGGCCAACGGCATCCAGCTGCTGGCGTTCTGGGCGCTCGGCCGGGACAACTCCGGCTCCAGCGGTACCTCGCAGAGCAACTACCAGTTCACCAACATCTTCAAGGCGATCACCGGTGGTACCACCACGCCGCCGACCGCCGCCGCCCACGGGTGGCTCGACCACCCCGATCCACGGGTACGGCGGCAAGTGCGTCGACGTGGCCGCGGCCAGCTCGGCGAACGGTACGGCCGTCCAGCTCTACACCTGCAACGGCACCGCGGCCCAGAACTGGACCCGGAGCGGTACCACGCTGCAGGCACTGGGCAAGTGCATGGACGTGACCTCGGCCGGTACGGCCAACGGCACGAAGATCCAGCTGTGGGACTGCAACGGTACCGCCGCCCAGCAGTGGACCCAGGGCAGCAACGGCAGCCTGGTCAACACCGGCTCCGGCAAGTGCCTGGACGCCACCGGCCCCAGCTCCGCTGACGGTACCCGGCTGCAGATCTGGACCTGCGCCGGCAGCGCCAACCAGAGCTGGACGCTCGGCTGACAGTTGGCAGAACCGCTTGGTACCAGATGAAACCTGTCAGTACCAGCAGAATCCTGGCCCCCGCCCACCCGGCGGGGGCCAGGTTCGTTGCTACGCCCCGGTTCCAGCGCCCGGCTCGGCGCCGTCGGCGAGCACGGAGCGCAGGAAGTCCGCGTCCTCGGGGCTGAGGGTGGCGACGAACCGGCGCAGCAGAGCCAGATGGTCGTCATCGTCATCCAGGACGGCGTGCAGCCGGGCAGCCCCGTGCTCGGCCGGCGCCTGGGCAGCGGCGTACGCCGACCGGTTCCCGGACCGGCTGTGCGTCAGCAAACCCTTGTCGCACATGCGGGTCAGTACCGTGTGTACGGTGTTGTACGCGAGATCGGGGGCGATGCGCGCCTGTAGCTCGGTGGGGTTGAGCGGACCGGGGGCGTCCCACAGCGCCTTCAGCACGGCGGTCTCCAACTCGCCGGCCGCCCTGCGGCGTGGGGCGTTCGCGGACATGGATCCGTTCTCCCGTCGAACGTCGTGAACTCACCGAGTGGCGTGGACCGGACCAACCGGGGCCGGACCGCCTGCGGCGAGCCGATCGTACGGCGATGGAGATCAGCTCGACCAGACCCGAACGGCCGGGGGTACCCGAGCCGCGCGGCTCGTCTGGAACAGATCGGACACATGCGCGTAACCGATTGCCGGCGCTGAATCCCTACACTGTGTCGGTGCTAGACCAGCCGGGTAACGCCGGGTGAACGGCAAAGTGGACAGCGGGCGTCGAGTTCCGGGCGATTGCGCGGTGGACTCCAGCGGAGCTGCTCCGAGAGGAAGTGAGTCCATGGTCATCTCCGTCGCGCTCGGCGCGGTATTGGTGGTCGTCTTCGCCTGGTACGCATCCCGACTCGCCCGCTCGCTCTCCCCGCGCATCGGCACCTATCTCCTGGTGGGCGGCGCGCTGGCCAGCACAACGGTGGTGGTCGGTACGCTCGGCATGCTCGGCGCCACCGCGGTGGCCCAGTTGCCGGCCGTCGCCGAGTTGTTCGACTGGCACCTGCCGACGCTGCGTAACACCGACCCGGTACCGATCTGGGCGGCCCTGCTGTGCACCGCACTACTCTTCCCGGCCGGTGCGCTCGGCCTGGTCCACCTGGTCCGGCGGGCCCGTGGCTACCGGCGGCTGCGGCGCAGTTGCCGCAGCATCCGGCGGGCCAGCCCGACGCCGGCCAACACCCTCATCGTGCTGGAGAACAGCCGGCCGGACGCGTTCGCCACCCCGGTCGACGGCGGCCGGATCGTGGTCACCAGCGGCCTCATCGACCTGCTCTCCGATACCGACCAGCGGGTACTGCTCGCCCACGAGGCCGCGCACCTGCGCCACCGGCATGCCTGGCTGGTACTCGTGGTGGATCTGTGCGCCGCGATCAATCCGTGGCTGCGCGGCGTGGCCCGGGGTACCCGGCACTCGGTCGAGCGCTGGGCCGACGAGTGCGCCGCCGACGCGGTGGGCGACCGGCGGGCGGCGGCGCACGCGCTGGCCCGGGCTGCCCTGCACGTCAACGCGGCGCGGCACCTGGCCACCACCAACCCGATGTCGTTGGCGGCGGTCGGCGGTGAGGTACCCCGCCGGGTACGCGCCCTGCTGGCTCCCCCGCCGCGTACCCGGCTCGCCGCACTTGTCCTGTTGCTGCTGTTGCTGGCCGCCAGCGTCGCCTGCCTGGTGCAGGTGCAGCGGCGTACCGACGCGTTCTTCGACCGGGCCGGCTACCACTACGACCAGACCATCCAGCACGTGGAACCGGCGGCGACCGTCCACTAGGGACAGTCGCCGCCGGTTGCCGGTCAGGCCGTGCGGTGGATCAGTGGCAGTTGCCGCCGCCCTGGTCAAGGGATCCACCATCGTTGGTAGGAACGAAGTTCCAGGTGTAGGAGTTGGCGGAGAGCGTCATCTGCAGTACGCCGAAGGTGTTCGCGATGCTCGTCGCACTGTTCGCCGCCGGAGTGGGTCGGATCGCGAAGAAGCTGCGCCCGCCGGTACCGACGATGAACTCCGGGATGCCCTTGACCGGATCGGCGTTGCCGGCCCCGTCCTGACCGTTGAACCGCTCGTAGAAGTGCGCGTGCCCGGTGAGAATCAGGTCCGCGCCCTTGGTGTACAGCAGTTGGTAGATGGCCTGCATGTCGGGCTGGTGGTCCTGGCTGCTGGAGTAGATCGGGATGTGCCAGTAGGCCAGCACGCACTTGTTGGCGTTCGCCTTCAGATCGGCCTGCAGCCAGTTGTACTCCGGGTTGCCGGGGTTGCAGCCGTTGATCACCGCACACTGGCTGTCCAGGGCGATCATGTGCCAGGAGCCGATGTTCCAGCTGTACCAGGAGGTGCACAGGGTGGTGCAGCCCGGCGCGAGCGGGTGCGACCGGTCACCGAAGTAGGTGAAGTAGCCGGTACCGCCGGTGGGCTCGATGTCGCTGCCGATGTAGCCGTACTCGTGGTTACCCGGTGCCGGGTACGAGATCGGGTTGAGCCGGCCCCAGCTGGAGTCGTACTGGCTCTGGAAGTCGCTGAGGTCACCGAGTTCGTACTGGTCGTCGCCGAGCGGGAGGACCGCGTCCGGATGCAGGCTGAGCGCCAGATCCGAGGTGGCCTTCTGCTGGCACTGGGTGGTGCTCGGGGTCTTGCCCGCGGGACAGGCGATGTCGCCGGCCGCCACGATCATCGGATCCCGGTTGGTCAGCGTGAACGAGGCCGCCTGGACGGCGCCGTTCGCGGTCGCCGACACCGCGTACGAGCCGGCCAGCTGACCGGCCGTGAACGGCGGGCTGGTGGCCACGCCGCCCGCGTCAGCGGTCACCGTCACGGTGGCCGCCCCGCCCGGGAAGGTACCGGTCGGGTCGCCCGCCGGGGCGGTGAAGGTCACCATCGCACCGGGTACCGGCGAACCGTTGCTGCCCAACACCTTCGCCGCTAACGGCGCCGCGAACGGGGTACCCACCATGGCGGTCTGTACCGCGCCGCCGACCGGGCTGATCGAGGTACCAACGGTGGACGGGGAGGGTGTCGGGGTCGGCCCGACGGTGAACGTCGGCGACGGCGTCGCGGACGGGCTGGACGTCGACGGGCTGGGCGTCGGCGAGCCGGTACTCACGCTCGGCGAGGGCGACGGTGACGGCGAGCCGCCGGTGACACTCGTGATCACCAACTGTGGCGGGGTGGCCGTCGACTCGTGGCTGGCGAACTTGTTGTTCGCCGTACGCGCGGTGGTGACCGCGAACGCATACGTACCACTGCCGCTGACCGCGCCGGTGAGGGTGATCGACGCCCAGGTGTTGACGCTGATGTTGGGGCCGTTGCCGACCGCGGCGCCGACCGCCGGGGCGTTGTTGTAGGTGATGCCGGTCTCCGTCCAGCCCGTTGCGGTCGCCGAGACCACCACCCCCAGCGACGAGGTGGCGTAGCTGTAGAGCTGCAGGGTGACGCTGGTGATCGTGCCGGTCACCCCGGTCACGGTGAACTTCAGGTAGGTGGTGATGGTCGGCGTGGTCGCCGAGCCGGCTTCGGAGCCGAGGGTGTACTCGGTACCGAAGTTGGTGTCGGCCTGGTCCGAGCGCACGTACGAGTCGGCGTTCGCCTTGAAGGTGGCCGTCGTGGGGGTACCCCCGGTCGGGCTGCTACTCGGACTCGGGCTGACCGAAACCGACGGGCTGACCGACGCTGACGGGCTGACCGAAACCGACGGGCTGGCCGACGCTGACGGGCTGGTTGACGGGCTCGCTGACTGCGAGGGGCTGGTTGACGGACTCGCTGACGGCGAGTGCGAGGGGCTGGCCGACGGGCTCGGTGACGGTGAGGCGGCCGACCCGTTGGTGAGTGCGAACGAGGCTGGCGTGCTCACCCCGTCCGTGCTCGCGGTGACCGAGTACCCGCCGGTTGTCCCGTTGGCGGTGAGTACCGGCGCGGTGGCCAGGCCGTTCGCGTCGGTGGCGACGGAGACCGCCGTGACACCGCCCGGGAAGGTGGCCGACGCGCCGCTGGCCGGTGCCGTGAAGGTGACCTGCACACCGGAGACGGCGGAGCCGGTCCCGTCGGCGACCTTGGCGACCAGGGGCGCGGCGAAGGCGCTGTTCACCGGGGTGGACTGGCCGGAGCCGGCGGAGGTGGCGATGGTCGTCGAGCCGGCGGTATTGATCACCAGCTGCGGCGGGTCGGCGGACACCTCCCGGCTGGCCAGCTGCTTACCCAGCGTGGAGGTGGTACTGATCGCGAAGGTGTAGGTCCCGTTGCCGGTGACCACGCTGCTGACGTCGGCCGTCGCGTACGCGTTGATCGCCAGGCCGGACATGTTCGCCACCATCGTGGCCCCGGGCGCCGGCGCGGTGTTCCAGGTGAGCCCGGTCTCCGTCCAGTTGCTCGCCGCGCTGTAGACCTGCACGCCGGTGGCGGACTGGGCGTAGCTGTAGAGGCGCAGCTGGACACCGGCGGGCGCCGCGGACAAGCCGCTGACCACGAACTTGATGTAGGCGATGCACGCCGGCTTGTCGGCCAGCGCGCGGACGGTGACCTGGGTGAGGGTACCGAAGTTGGTGTCCGGCTGATCCGACTGGATGTACGAGTCGGCCGATGCGTTGACGGTGACCTGTGCCGCCGCTGCCGAGCTCACCACGCCGAGCGTGACGATGCTGGACGCGACGACGGCCAGCCCGGCGGTCAGCAGGCCGAGCCGGCTGGCCACGCGACGGCGGGGTCCACTGAACGCTTGGAACAGCCGCGACCGGGTACGCCGGCCGGTGGTACGGGGTGTTGTCATATCTGCTCCCGCTAGGAGGGTTGGCATTTGAGGTTGTGACTCAGTCGTCTTCGATGAGGCCGGTGTCGCCGCAGGGGATCAGGTCGGTGGATTGCCAGTTCCAGTTGAGGTTCGTGTGGATCGACGGGGTACCGGCCCGCGGGCTCTGGTAGATCCCGTCGATCACCAGGTCGGCCGAGCTCTGCGCGGCCAGCCCGGGAGCCACCGTGATCGTCGGCGTCCACGGCTGGTCGTCGATGAAGACGGTGACCGAGTGGATGACGATCGGCGACGAGGTCTCGTTCTGCACGATGCCGGTCAGGGTGATGTGGTAGCGCCCCTTGCCGATCAGTTGACCGTTGGCCAACTGCGGGCTGAAAGTGCTGCCGCCCAAGGCAATCGCGGGTGCGGCACCGGTCGGGCAGTTCAGTACGGAGCCGTCGGACGCGGTCACCGTTGCCGGCGCGGAGGGTACCGCCTCGGGCAGCTTCTCCGGTCGCTGGTTGGCTACCGGGCCGCCGGACTTCGGGTGGTGCCCGTGCACGACGAGTACCGTGCCGGTGGCCGCCCCGGCGACCAGCAGGACGACCACGGCGGCGAGTACGGCGACCAGCCGGCGCGGCCGCCCGGCGGGCTGACCCGCACCAGCCGCGTCCACCGCTTCGAGAGAGTTGGCCGGGGAAACAGGGGGCGGCTCGTCCACGAGCGGAGCCATCGCCGCCGGCCGGACCGGGCCGGGCTGCTCCGGGGCGACCGGCGTGTCCGTGCACTGTGGTGTATCGGTCATGCGGACCCCTTCAGGTCGGGCAGGGTGTAGCAGGACGGGATGCGGGCCTGCTGCGCGAGGGCCAGAGCCGCGTCGTACCCGGTGTCGTAGTGGCCGCTGCTGTCGGCGTCGAAGTAGACGTGCGCGGAGTAGAGCAATCGGTTGAGCGGATCGGTGATCCACGCGCGTGGATGCAGCTCGCCCCAGTGGGCCGGTGAGGTGGTGCCGTACCCGGTGACGGCGATCAGTGCGTTGCTGCCGGTCGCGCGGATGGCGTCGACCGCTTGCTGGGATGCCTCCTCCCACAGCCGCGCACCGGAGGATCCGTGTACGACGAGCGTGGTCGGTTCGTTCATCACGTCGTAGCCGTACAGGGCCGGCGAGCCGTTGACCGCGGCCGCCAGCCGGGACCAGAGGTCGGCCAGATCGGTGACCGGCAACTGCGCGGAGCCGAACACCAGGCGCTGTGGCCCCTGCGCGGTACCGAGCACGAACTCGCCGTAGCTGTGCAGATCCAGCAGTACCTTCAGGCCTGCCTGGTCGGCGTTGGCCAGGGCCTGTTCGACGCGGCCCAACTCGGCGGTGTTCAGCGCTCCGCCGGGCGTCGGTTGCAGCCGCTCCCAGGTGACCGCGAGGCGTACCAGGCGTACCCCGTGCCGGGCCAGGTACTCGTAGCTGCCCGCGTTCTCGTAGCTGTACTGCTGCCCGTAGGTACCGGGATTGGTACTGCTGAACGAGTCCGTGGCGTCGCCGGCACCGAACGAGCCACCGGCCAGCACCACGCCGCGCAGGTACCGGTCGGTACTCCCGTGCGCCTCCACCACCGCCGCCTGCGGACCCGCCGCGTCCAGCGTGCTGGTATCGGCGCTGTGGTGGTACACCGCCATCGGGTAGCTGGCCGGCCAGCCGGCGGCGGCCCACGCGGTGACCGGCAGGCCGAGTACGTCAGCCGCGTCGTACCACGTGTTCGCCAACGCGTTCCACCGGTCGCCGTCGGCGCCGGACGGCCAGCCCACCTCGCCGATCAGGCCGGCGGAGTGGTTGTCCCGCAACCAGTCCGCGAAGTTGACAAGACCGGCGACGGCCTGCGACTGGAGTGCGTCCGCGCCGCAGACGACGGCCGGCTTCGGCGGCCGGTCGGTGAGCACCCGGGGCACCGCGACCAGCGCCGCGAGGCCGAGCGCGAGCATCACCGCGCAGTAACTGATCACCAGCCAGTTGCGTCGGGCGCGCCGAGTGCCCGGCCGGTGCCGGGGCATCGGCCGGGCGACGGCCACTTGCGGCGTACGCACGCCGGGCGGCGCGCTGGTCATACTGCTGCCGTGGCCGAGCGCACCGGTCGCCGGTAGGCGCGCGGCGGAGTGGCGTCCACTCCCCCGGAGCCGGCGCCGGAGGCGTTGCCGGCGGCCGACTTCGCCGGGGTGGGCGGCTTCGGGTCGGCCAGCGCGGGATCGACCTGCCGGATGGTGACCGAGTCCAGCCCGCTGCCGAAGGTCGCCGCCACCCGGGAGTAGAGCAGCGCCCTGCCGAGCGTCGGGAACTGGCTGAGCGTGTCCTTCGACGGCTTCCCATCTGCCTGCATGTGTACCGACAGGTCGTCCTGGTGGTCCAGGACCACGTAGGAGATGCCGGCCCACTGGTGGTCACCGGGGATCTTCACGTCCTTGTCGACATCCAGCTTGGTGAACCAGATGACGTGGTCGCTGGGGTGGCCGGCGCGGACCAGGTCGACCCAGAAGCTGTCGTCGACGACCAGGTAGTCGTCCCGGTCCACGTGCGCCTCCAGCCAGGCCAGCGCGTTTGCCTTGCCGGCGTCACGATCGTTGGTACGCAGGTCGTTCAGCGGCGCGGTCCACGCGGCGCCGACCAGGACGGCCAGCCACACACAGCCGGCGGCTACCGCGACCTGCCAGGCTCGGCGTACCCGGGTGCGGGTACGGGCGCTCCACGGCAGGCTCGGTACCGGGATCCACAGCGCCCGGCCGCCGACGAAGACCAGCGAGCGCCGTTGCCAGCCACCGGTGAACGGCTCCGCACCGTGGGCCAGCCGCCGGTCCCGCCCCGGATCGGCGAGCCAGTCGAGGACGCCGGCCACGGTGAGCGCCGCGAACGGGATCATCGCGATCACGTACGGGTACGGCAGGTACCCGCCGCGCAGCAGCTGTACCACCTGGATGACGAAGGCGGCGGCGACCGCCCGGGTACGCCGGATGAACAGCCCCGGGACGGCCAGCAACAGGGAGAGCTTCGGCAGCCACCGGTCCTGCTCCAGCCAGCTGCGGATGACCGCGTGCGCGGTGCTCTTCGCGTCGAAGATGCTGCCGCTGCCGGTACGCCCGAACAGCTGCCAGCGCACCGCCCACTCCAGGCTCACGTGGCCCGGCCCGATCAGCAGCTCGTTCTTGATGAGCGCGTAGAGCGGGTACGCCGCGCAGATCACCACGAACCACGCCACGAACATGGTCAGCGTGAACCGCCGGTTGCGCCGGTCGGTGTGCTGCAACAGCAGCAGTACCACGGCCGGCAGGTAGAGCAGCGCCGTCTCCTTGGTCAGCACGGCCGCTGCCAGGCAGGCCGCGCTGGCCACCGCGCCGCGTACGCTGCGCCGCGGCGAAGCCGCGAAGAAGAACGAGGCGAGCAGCCACGGCGTGACGATGTTGTCCAGCAGCGCGGCCCGGGTGAAGTACACGGCGAGCGGGCTGAGCGTGAACAGCAGTACGGCGACGATCCGGCCGGGCCGGCCGAAGCCGAGCCGACCCGCGAGGCCGTACAGCAGGGCGATGGCGAGCAGCTTGCAGAAGAACATGAACTCGCGGGTGGCCGCGACCGCGTACGGTGCCCGCTGGAAGCCGTGCGTCGTCCAGGTCCACGCGGCGATCTGCAGCCAACCCAGCGGCGGATGGGCGTACCAGTACGTGTAGTGCCCGAGCACGTGCCAGTTCTGTACCGCCCACGCGTACGCCGTGTAGGTACCCTCGTCGTCGAAGCGGGCCGGCGAGGTGTACATGCCCCGGGCGTGTACCACCCCGCCGATCAGCATCAGCAGCGCGACGATGGCCAGATCGAGCTTGTTGTCGGCGATCCGGCGCCACAGCCGGGAAAGCAGCCGCCGCGGTGGCTTCGGGTCCTGTTCGGGCGGGCTCTCCAGGGAGAGGTCCAGCGGGGACAGGTCAAGGTCGTACAGCGTGCTCATGCCGCTCCACCCGACTGTGCCGAGACCGACTGTGCCGAGACCGACTGTGCCGAGACCGACTGCGCCGGCACCGGGTCGCGGTGCGCTCCGACGTGGTCGGTCTTCTCCCAGCCGCGCTCACCGCGCAGCTGCCGGAACGAGGCGCGCAGCGCCGCGAAGGACAGGATCAGCTGGTACGGCAGCGCCCCGAGGACGAGCTTCAGGTAGTCGCGCAGGCGCACCTTCAGGTGGTACATCCGGTTGAACTCCGACAGCCCGATGATCTCGATGGCCAGCGTGGTCAGCGTCGCCGCCAGTGGCAGGAAGGTCAGCAGTACGAACGGGGCCGGCGCCCGGTAGAGGAAGATCGCCAGCAGCGTCACCGGTACCAGCACGCCGGTGAACGCCTGCATGAACGGCATGGTGAGCAGGTACCGCGCCATCATCCGCTTGCCGAAGCTGGGCAGCTTCTTCCACTCGCCCTTCCCCAGCACCTGCAGGTACCCCTGGTTCCACCGGGTGCGCTGCTTGATCAGGCCGCGCAGGTTGGGTGGGGTCTCCTCGCGGGTGGCCAGTTCGGGGCTGTAGGCCACGGCCACCCGGGCACCCGCGACCGACAGCCGGATGCCCAGCTCGCAATCCTCGGCCAGGCACTCGGTGTCCCAGCCGCCGACCAGCCGCAGCAGGTCGGTACGGACGAACACGGTGTTGCCGCCCAGCGGGATGAAACCGTTGCGGGCGTGGAAGTGCAGCCGGCTGGCGAACCAGAAGAAGTACTCCAGCGTGTTGCGCAGCGCCCACCAGCTGGAGCGGTAGTTCATCAGCTGGACGCCGCCCTGGACCACGTGCGCCCGCTTGGCCCGGAAGCACGCGTCCACGTACTTCAACAGCTCCGGCGCGACCTCGTCCTCGGCGTCGAAGACCCCGACGATCTGCCCGGTGCACCGGGCCAGCGCCCGGTTGAGCGCCTTCGGCTTGTTCTTGACCGGGCTGTCGTCCACCACGACCATGACCCGCGGATCGGACTCGGCCAGCCGTTGGGCGACCGCGGTGGTACCGGGATCGTCGTCGCCGACAACGATCAGTACCTCCAGCCACTGGTGGCTCTGCGTCAGCAGCAGCCGGACGGTGTGCTCCAGCACCGCCTCCTCGTGCCTGGCCGGCACGATCAGCGAGAAGGTCAGCCGCGGCGAGTCCGCGTCCGGGAACGGCATCTGCCCGACCGCGCTGGGCGTACGCCACGAGTCGATCATCCAGACCAGGGTGGTCGAGGCGATGCCGAACATCGCCAGCGTGACGAGCAGGTACGCGGTGAGCAGAGCGGCCGTCACGCCGACCGCCCGGCGGCGGTGACCTTGGTGTCCCACTGCGGCCACACCTCCGGAGAGGCTCCCCGCTGCTGCGCCGAACTGGGCAGCTCGACGACGTCAGCCATCCGCTGTTCGGCCAGCAGCTTCGGGATCTCGTCGGCCCAGCCGAAGTTGTCCGAGGACACCACCCGGGTACGCACGTTGGACAGGAAGCTGGCCAGGATCTCCCGCTCCCGCTCGCGCAGCTGCTGGTAACCCTGGCCACCGATGGTGACGCTGGGGGCCAGGTACTTGAAGGGCGGGAACCCGTACGCGTCGTCGGTGTTGACGATCATCTGCTCCAGCGTGGAGTTGCGATCCAGATCGCTGATCCCGGGCGCACCGCGCTCGATGATGAACAGCTCCTCCACCTTGATGGCACTGCCCATCCGGCAGTTCACCAGCCGGTCCACCGTGTACTTCGGCGGCGGTACCAGCATCTGGGTGATCGCGTTGATGCCCATGATCGGCAGGTTGAACTTGGCCAGGGTCAGCGCCAGCGAGCGGCCGCCCTTGGAGTGCAGCCGGCTCTGGAACTGCAGCCGGCGCCACTCCTTGGGGGTGAGGTCGTTGGCCTTCACCGCGCGCAGCGTGTGCGAGCTGATGGTGAGCGGCTTGGGGAAGCAGACCGCTCCGCCGAACGGGTCGATGACCGTCATGTCGTCGGAGAGGAACAGCCCACCGTGGTCACGCAGCAGCCGCAGTACCGTCGCCGTCTTGCCGGTGTCGGTCAACGCGGAGAGCATCACGCCCTGCCCGTCCAGGCTCACGCACGCCGAGTGCAGCAGCATCCGGCCCCGGGAGACCATCACGAAGCGCAGCAGCGCCTCGATGATGTTGGTGTAGACCACGTGCGGCGACCTGGCCAGCAGCGGGCCGACCACGATGTTGATGGTGTCGCCCAGCTCGACCCGGAAGTTGGCGCCGAACCGGCCGAGGTGCTCCTCGTAGCGCAGCGTCGTCGGATTCGCGTGCTCCACCATCGCGGCGCGTCGACGCGGGCGCCGCCGGCCCACGTCACCCACCCGGATGGCGATGTCCACGTCGCCGTCGGCCACCCACTGGGCCCGGAAGAACTCCAGCTCCGGCAGCAGGATCTGGGAGCCGATGGTGACCGTACCGGCCACGTCGTAGCGGTACTTCAGGTACTGGGTGCGCTTGCGGTTGGGGGCCATGATCGGGCCGGGCGAGGCCAGGTCGACCAGCATGCGTACCGGGTCGCGACCACCGGCCTTGGCCGAGCGGTAGATCACCCGGTCGCTGACCAGAAACCGCACCAGGAACAGTCCGACCAGGGTCACCGCGTTTGCCGTGAGTACCGTCATGTGCGCCCAGACCAGCAGCTCCAGTACCGGCAGCCGGCCGAGCAGCAGCACGTTGTTCATCAGGAAGAAGCGCACGCCCCGGCCGGTCCGCGAACCGTTGCCCCGGCCCCGGTAGACCAGCGCTTCGACGAGCAGGAAGTTCCAGCTGGTGGAGGCCTGGGTGGCGAGCGTCGCGGCGAGCAGGTGGTGCAGGCCGACCGTGGAGTACAGCAGCCACAGCGCGGCCGTGTTCACCACCAGCCCGGAGAGGCCGACCAGGCCGAAGGCGAATAAGCGGCCGATCTGGCGGGTCCGCTCGCCCCGGGAGACCGGGCGCTGCTCGCGCAGCTGGCCGACCAGCCGCTGCCGGCGCAGCCGGGTGACGTGCCGCAGGAAGGTCACCCCTTCGCGTAGCGATGCCTTGGACTCGCCGGCGGTACGCGGGGCCATCTCGTAGGCCACTTCGGCGACCCGGGCGGCCGGGTGGCGTACCAGGATCTCCAGCAGCACCTTGAAGCCGACCGGGTTGAGCCGGTCCAGCTCGATGGCGGAGCGGCGGAACGCGAACATGCCACTCATCGGATCGGTGACGGTCGCCAGCCGGCGCGGGAACACCGCCTTGGTGAGCCGGGTGGCGGACGAGGAGGTGAGTACCCGGCCCGCGCCGTTGAGTCCCTCGCCGGAACCGTTGCCGGCGTACCGGGTACCGACCACGATGTCCACGTCGTGCCGCATCGCGGTACCGGCCAGGGTGGCGGCCGACTCGGGCGGGTGCTGCAGGTCGCCGTCCATCACGAGTACCCACTCGCCGCGGGCCACCCGCGCGCCGGCGGCCACCGCGCCACCCAGTCCACCGCGGCGCTCGGCCGGCGACCGGTGCAGCAGCCGGACCGGTACCGGGCACTGCTCGGCGTAGTGCATCACGGCCCGTGGGGTGTCGTCGTCGCTGTCGTCCACCACGAGGATCTCCGCACCCAACTCCGCCACCGCGGCGCCGAGCCGGGCCAGCAGCGGGCCGACGTTTTCCTCTTCGTTGCGGGTCGGTACCAGCACGGTCAGCCGCACCGGGTCACTGGACAACCAATTGCGGCCGGACTCTTCCGCGTCGGCGCGGAACGCCACTGCTGACATATTCAGGGTATCGGTCATAATGAGCCCTCCAGAATTGAGAGCAGGGCGCGGCGCTGCGGACGCAATGGGGTAGCGTCAACAGTTCGGGAATTGACCGCGCCGAAACTTTGGAATGCAACGGCAGTACACCGTCGCTATGGCGAATGGCGGTGGCGATCTACTCGTACCACCGCGGGCGTGCCCGATCGACCCCGGCACACCGGCTGCCCGTCAATGCCGCACCAGCGGACGGCCCGGGTCTAACTAAACCGGCCTAGCTACGCGTCAACTGCCACCGTCGGCGAACCGGCTGTGGCCTGGTCGTACTAGGTCGGGTCGCTCGCGAATGGTCCGGTACCGCTATCGGCCCGGCCCCGGTCGCGCCGCACGACAAGCCGCATACCTCGCCTCCCACTCATTCATTAATTGCGCCCCACTCGGCGAAGACCGCTATCGCCCATCGACCGGCGACCCCGGCATTGCCTTGCGGCGAACACTACGCAGCATGAACTTAAAGTTGTCCAGGGAATGGAATCCAGGCGGCCACACGTGAATGCTTCCATTGTGTTTCGGCGACCCGCCTCGCCTAGTGCAAATCGCCCTAATAGCCGCGGAATGCTTTCGAACACTGAATTGCGAGCACGTAACGGCTGAATAAAACCGCAGGTCAATGCACTGGTATCGCGTACCCGACACGCTGTAGGGGATTTACCCGTTCGGCGAGTGTCCCGGTGGCCCGAACGTCCGAGCACCCGCAGTCGTACCGCCAGCCGGGCCTCACCCGTCCATGGGAGGGCAGACAGCGACTCAGCCGGCGAGGGCGGCCCAGAAACTGCCGGCATAGGCCTCCGGTACCGGGCTGGTCATCTCGCGCTGGGTGAGCAGCACATTGACCCGGCCGCCCCGCATGTCGGCGTAGGCCGCCGTACCCAGTCCGCCATTCCAGCCGTAACTACCGGCCGCCGGGCCGGGCTGTTCCCGTCCGGTCGCCACTGCCCCGCCGAAGCCCCAGCCCCAGCCGTCCCAGAACCCGGGCAGCCAGTACGCGGCGGCCTTCTGCGCGCCGGTCAACTGGTCGGTTGTCAACTGCCGCACCGAGTCCGGCGACAGGATCGGGCCACCGCCGGCGAGCAGCATCCGGCCGAAGGTCAGGCAGTCCAGGGCGGTCGAGATCAGGCCGGTGGCGCCGGACATCAGCAGCGGCGGCGACCAGCGGTCGGGCGGCTCCTCGCGGACTTCCAGCCGCCCTTCGCTTGCGGGGCGGTAGGTCTGCGCCAGCCGGTCCGGGTCGGTGACGCCGAACGAGGTGTCCCGCATGCCCAGTGGCTGGAAGATTCGGGCCTGTAGCAACGATTCCAGGTCGGTACCGGCGGCACGGGCGAGCAGGATGCCGAGGATGTCGCCACCACCGTGGTAGCTCCAGCCCTCGCCCGGCTGGTGGATGAGGGGCAGGGTACCCAGCCGCGCCATCCACTCGTCCGGCGTGATGGGCGCCGGATCCGGGCCCGGTCCGAGCTGGAGTGCGTCGATGGCCGCCTGGATCGGGTACGTGCCGGGCGGCGCGAACACCAGGCCGTACCCGTGGGTGTAGGTGAGTACGTGCCGGAGCGTGATCGGCCGGGCCAGCGGTACCACGTCGTCCAGCGCCGCGCCCAGCGACCGTAGTACGGGCCGGCCGGCCAGCTCGGGCAGCCACTTGTCGACCGGCTCGTCCAGGGCCAGCGTGCCCTCCTCGACCAGGGTCATCGCCGCCACCGCGGAGATCGGCTTGGCCACCGAGGCGATCCGGAACAGCGTGTCCGGCGTCATCGGCGCGCCGGTGGCCAGGTCGCGTACCCCCACGCAGGCGATCGACACGTCGTCCCCGTGCCCGCTGAGCGCCACCGCGCCGGCCAGTTCTCCGCTGTCCACGTGTGGCGTCAGCGCCCCGGTCAGCCGCAGCGTCATGGCCGGTACCCCGTTGTCACCGCTCATCCAGCCATCGTGCCAGCCGCGCGCCCGGCAGCGACCGTGCGGGGTTCCGGTCCGGGGGTTCCGGTTGGCCGGGGTGGGCCGGTGCGCGAGTATCGGAGGATGAAGCACACCAACATCGGAAGTCTGGAAGTGTCCCGGCTGGGCCTGGGGACGATGGGGATGTCCGCGTTCTACACGGGCGCGCAGGCCGACGACGCCGAGTCCACCCGGACCATCCACCGCGCCCTGGAGCTCGGCGTCACCTTCTTCGACACCGCCGAGATGTACGGCCCGTACCACAACGAGGAGCTGCTCGGCCGGGCGCTGGGCAGCCGCCGGGGTGAGGTCGTACTGGCCACCAAGTGGGGCACCATCCGGCACACAGACGGCGGCCAGCGCGGCATCGACGGCAGCCCGGCCAACATCCGGCTGGCGGTCGAGGGTTCGCTGCAGCGGCTGGGTACCGACCACATCGACCTGTACTACCAGCACCGGATGGACCCGGACACGCCGATCGAGGAGACGGTCGGCGCCTTCGCCGAGCTGATCTCGGCCGGAAAGATCCGGGGGTACGGGCTGTCCGAAGCGGCCGTGGCGACCATCCGCCGGGCGCACGCCGTCCACCCGGTGACCGCCGTGCAGACCGAGTACTCGCTGTGGAGCCGGGAGCCGGAGAGCGAACTGATGCCGACCCTGCGCGAGTTGGGCATCGGCTTCGTGCCGTACTCCCCGCTGGGCCGCGGCTTCCTCACCGGCGCCATCCGCTCCACCGACGGGCTGCACGAGACCGACTTCCGGCGCAACAACCCGCGCTTCGCCGACGACAACCTGGCCGCGAACCTGCGGATCGTCGAGGAGGTGGAGGCCGTCGCGGCCGACGCGGGCGCCACCCCGGCACAGGTGGCGCTGGCCTGGATCCTGGCGCGAGGCGAGGGGATCGCACCGATCCCCGGTACCAAGCGGGTTTCCCGGCTGGAGGAGAACGTGGCCGCCGACGAGCTGGTGCTGTCCGCGGAGCAGCTCGCCCGGCTGGACGCGATCGAGGCGCCGGTCGGCGACCGGTACGCCGACATGACCCCGATCAACCGCTGAGCGCGATTCGGCGGGTACTCAACCGCGCAGTTCCAGGCCGATCTCGTCGGCGTCGAGCACTTCCAGGGCATCGCTGAGTACCGCCGACGAGTAGCTGCCCACCGAGCGCGCCTCCAGCAGCGCGTCGCGTTCGGCGCGGATGATCGCGATGCGCAGCTCCCGGTACTGGTCGTACCGGGAGCTGTCGGTACCCGGGATCAGGTCGAAGCCGTGCTCGTCGACGAGGCGAACGCTCGCCTGCCGGGCCAGCTCGACGACCTGTGCGTCGTAGCGGGTACCGTTGGGGCGCAACAGGTCCGGCCGGTCACACTCGCGCGCCGCCACCCGGGACAGCTCGACGATCAGCTGCTCCCGCTCGGCCTGGCCACCCGCCGCGTCGGAGGCACCGAGGCGCAGCCGCCGTACCACCAGCGGCAGCGTGCCACCCTGGACCAGCAGGCTGCCGGCGGCCACCACGAAGGCGACCAGGATCAGCAGTGCCCGCTGCGGGGTGTCGGCGGGCAGCGACTGGGCGGCCGCGAGCGTGACCACGCCGCGCATCCCGGCCCACACCAGGACGACGCCCTCCTTACGCCCCAAGACTTCGGCGAGCAGGTAGTCGATGTCGGCGGAGCGCCGGTCGATGAACTTCTGGATGCGGCCCCGGTGCGCCGCGCGCCGCTCCTCGCTGAGGTGTCCCTCGCCGACCGGCCGGATACGCCGCAGCACCCGCCACCACCAGCGACGGAGCGAGCGCCGCCCGCTACGCCGCTCGCGCTGCCGGCCGCGCTGCCCGCCGCGTTCGGGGACGCGACCCGGCTCCCCGCTGACTAGCTCCCCGCCGACTAGCTCCCCGCCGACTAGCTGCCGACTAGCTGGCCGCTGGCTAGTTGATCGCTGCCTGGCTGGCCGTCGGCTGTCTGGTCCAGGCGTTGCTGTATCTGTTCCAGCTGGACCCGGGCCGCCGGCAGCTCCCTGCGGTCGCCGCGTAAGCCGTAGAGCACCGGGGTGAGGAAGAGCGCCCGGACGACGAGTACGGCCAGGCCGGCCACCGCGCCGACCCAGAGCGCGGTGCGCAGGCTGCCGTGCTCCGCGCGTACCTCGTCGAGCAGGCCGTACAGCTCCAGCCCCATCAGCAGGAAGACGCCACCCTCCAGCAGCAGCTCGACGGTGCGCCAGTTGGCCTCCTCGGTACGCCGGTCCTGCGGTCGCAGGTAGCGCGGGCCGAGGGTACCGGCGATCAGCCCGGCGACCACGACAGCCACCAGACCGGACGCGCCGAGCCGCTCGGCCGGCAGGTAGGCCACGAACGGCACGACGAACGAAGCGGCCGTGGTGAGTACCGCGTCGCGCAGCCGGGCGCGCAGCCACAGCCCGAGCCGGCCGACCGCGAAGCCGATCAGCACGGCGACCACGACGGCGTACAGGAAGTCGAGCGCCACCCGACCCAGCGAGATGCTCGCCGCCGTCGCCGCGACCGCCGAGCGCAGGATCACCAGCGCCGACGCGTCGTTGAGCAGGCTCTCCCCCTCCAGCACCGTGGTGATGCGCGGGGAGACGCCCAGCCGGCTGACAATCTTGGTGGCGACCGCGTCCGTCGGCGAGATGATCGCGCCGAGCGCGATGCCGGTGGCCAGCCCGATCCCGGGCAGAAGCCAGGTCAGCAGGTACCCGATGAGCACGGCGGTGACCGCGACCAGCAGTACCGACAGGCCCCCGATGATCTTGAAGTCACGCCGGAAGTCCATCGTCGGCATGCTCACCGCCGAGGAGTAGAGCAGTGGCGGGAGTACCCCGGCGAGGATCAGCTCCGGGTTGACCTCGACGTTGTGCACGCCGGGCAGGAAGCTCACCCCGACGCCGAGCGCGACCAGGATCAACGGTGCGGCGACCCCGAGCCGGGTACCCATCGCGGTCACCACGATCACTGCGAGTACACCGAGTACGAACACTCCGGTGATCTCCACCCGTACCCCCATTCTCCGACCGGCCCTGCCGGACATCGTGCCGTCCCGCGCTGCCTCACCCGGGCAAATCGGGATCACCGCGCCGACCCGGTACGCACCGGCCACCCCGCGCAACCGCCCGCCGGCCCGATGAACAAAACTCGTACGCCCGGGGGGTGATGGCCTGCCCGAGGACGGCGGTAGCGTGCTGGGGTGCAGTCGGGCGGTACGCCCGTCGGCCGGATAAATCATGCCGTGCGGCGTGGCTCATCTGCCGGCTCGCGCTGACGATCGTATGGAGGATGGCGGATGTCCCACGGCGTTGAATCGCATCCACGCGCAGACGCGGCGCGGCCGAACTTCGAGATCGGCCGGCGCGGCTACGACAAGCAGCAGGTCGACGACTACCTCGCGCGGGTGGACGGCGAGCTGGCCGGGCTGACGGCCGAGCGCGAGCGCGCCTTCGACCAGATCCGTGACCTGGCCGGGCAGCTGCAGCAGATGCAGGCCGAGCTGACCGAGGTACGCCAGCGCCCGGCGACCGTGGAGCGGGCCTCGTTCCGCCACCTGGGTCCGATGGTCGACGAGATCCTGGCGCTGGCCGAGAAGCAGGCCGAGAACATCACCCTCACCACCGGGCAGCGGGTCGCCGGGCACCAGGCCGAGGCGGAGAAGACGCTGGCCGACGCGCGGGAGAAGGCCGCCCAGGCGCACCGCGACCTGGATGCCGAGCTGGCCACCCGGCGGGGTGAGGAGGACAAGGCGGTCGAGGAGCGCCGGCTGGCCGCCGAGGCCGAGCTGGCCGCGATCAGCGAGGCCGCCGAGAAGGTACGCGCGGACAGCGAAGCCGCCCGGGACGCCGCCGACCAGGAGGCGAAGCGGATCACCGAGCTGAGCAAGCAGCGCGTCGAGCAGGCCCAGGCCAAGACCGAGGCGCTGATCGAGGCGGCCCGGGTGCAGGTCCAGCAGGAGGTCGAGGCGGCCCGCGCACAGACCCAGCAGGAGCTGGCGCAGTGGAAGGCCAACGTCGAGCGGGACACCGGCGAGCGGCGGGCCGCCGCCGAGCAGGAGGTCTCCCAGCGCCGGGCGGTGGCCGAACGGGAACTGGCCCGCCAGCAGACCCTGGCCGCGCAGAAGAGCGCAGCGCTGCACGCCGAGGCGCAGCAGTACTCCGCCGAGGTACGCCGCCGCGCGGAAGAGGCGGTGGCCGTACACCAGCAGCAGCTCAACGCGGTTCAGCAGGAGATCCAGGTCGGCCGGCAGGCGATGGCCAAGCTGCAGAACGAACTGGACACTGCCCAGGCAAAGCTGGCCCAGGTCAACGAGGAGGGCATCGCGCTGGACCGCGATGTCGAGGCGCTGCAGCAGCGGCTGGTGCGGGTACGCCAGGAGCTGAGCAGCGAACTGAACCGGCTGGAGGAGGCGAACCACAGCGCCGACCTGGCCGAGCAGCACGCGAAGGACGTACGCGTACGGGTCAAGCAGGAGGCGAAGCGGGTGGCCGAGCTCGCCGCGGCCGCCGTCATGGCCGCCGCCGCGGGCAGCGCCGAGACCGGCGAGTACCGGATGGTGCCGCCCCGGCAGCCGATGACGCGCCCGGCCAGGCCGACCGAGGAGCCGGCCGCCGAGCCGGTCAGCCAGCCGGTCGCCCAGCCGGTCACTGCGGAGGCAACACCCGACGGGGGTACGCCGGCCGCCAGCAACGGTCGCGGCCGGCACGGTGCCGAGCACGAAGCTCCGGCTCAGCACGCGGACGAGCAGTACGCGGACGACCACGACGTACCCGAGTCGCGGATCTCCGAGCTGCGCGCGCCCGAGCAGCGGGCACCTGAGCAGCGGGCACCTGAGCGCGCCGAGCACCCGGTACCCGCGCAGCGCTCGGCTGAGCCGGCCGAGCAGGTACAGCGCCCGGCCGAGCCGGCACTCTCCCCCGAGACGGTGCGGCGTGCCGAGGCGGTCCAGCGCTCCGCCGAGGCGATGCAGCGCGCGGCCGAGCAGGGGCACCGGCTGGGAGATCCACGACAGGTACCAGCAGACGCCAGCTGACCAGCTCGACTCTCGGGCCGGCTCGACGCTCGGGGCCGAGCTCGGCCGACGCTGGGGCCGGCTCGACGCTTGGTAAGGGTGGGCGGGCTACAGGCGGGCGAAGACGCGCTCGAGGGCCTGCTTGCTCTTGCCCCAGTCGACGAGCTGGCCGGGGATCTTGGTAGCCGCGCGTACCGAGGTGCCGGCCGGCGTGCGCTGCACGTCCACGACCAGTTCGCCGGCGAACGAGCGCCAGTCTGACGGCAGCGTGCACTCGATGACGCAGCCGTCTGTACCCTGCTGTACCCGGGTCACCCCGTACCCGTTGGCGGCCAGCGCGCACAGCAGGTCGGCGAGGATCCGGCCGATCGGGCGCTGGTAGACCTGCGTGCGGGTCTGCCCGGTCTGGATACCCATCCGCGCGTAGATCGGGCCGGCTATCGCGGCCACGGTACTGAGCGACAGGCCGTACGCCAGCGGCTTGAACGCCTTGTCCGCCAACTCCAGGAACTTCTCGCCGGACAGCGGTGTCCTGGCCGCCGACGCGTTCGCGGCGATCATGTCGCGTACCACCGGGATGGCCACCACCACCTCGTACCGCACCTCGTCGTCCCAGGAGCCGGGGGCCGGCGGTGCCGCGCTGGGCACACTCGGGACCGGCACGCTCGGCGCTGCCCCAGGAACCGCTGCACCAGGAACCGCCGCACCAGGAACCGCTGCGCCCGGAACAACTGCCCCCGGAACAGCGGCGCGGCCGGAAATGACGGCCGGTACGCCGGGCTGGGCGGGTGGCGCGGTTGATTGAGCAGGCGCGACCGGCGCGGGAGTGGCCGGTGCCTGGGCCGGGTTGAGCGGGTGCCCGCAGACCGAGCAGAAGTTGCCGGAGGCGACCGCGCCGCAGTGTGAGCAGTACACGTGCTCAGGGTAAGGGTGTGCGGTGCCCGGTCACAGGCGCCGATGATCCCGATGTACCGGGGCCCTTCGGCGCGGTACCCCCGGCCGTTCGGGTCCGCAATGGACCCGGCATCGATCAGCCGGCGGCGCCCCACCAACCGCAGCCCTAGCCGGCCCAGCGTTGGGCCAACGCGGTCAGGGCTGGAACAGTCTCCACTGCCCCTCGGAGACGACCTGGGCGACGCCGTCGACCACGCTGACGGCGCTCTCATCGTCGATCGCGTACGTCGGCGCCGGAATCCGTGCGGCCCACTTCTCCGCGTTGGCCAACGAGGCGTCGGGGTGGTTCGGGTTCTCCAGGTGCGGGATCACCGCGAAGTCAACGAGTCCCGCTCCCTGCCCGGTGACCAGGATTCTGTCGACGTCACCCTGGGGCGTGGCGAAGACGACGTCCTCCGACTTCAGCGGTCCATCGGTCCCACGTGGCGGTTCGGTGTAGGTCTCGACGAAGCTGGCGGCAGCGGCGATGCTCCCGGCGCTCACCCCCACGTAGACCGCCTCGGAGCGCAGCGTCGGCAGGAGAGCGGTCAGACCGGAGCGCCGCATCCAGTTGGCGAGGAACAGCGGGTCGCCGCCCCAAACCAGCAGTGCGTCGGCGTCCCGGACCGTCGGCACCCAGGCGGCCTCCTCGATGCTCGGCAGCGCCGTCAGCTCCAGGATCCCCAACGATTTCCAGCCCAGTCCGGCCAACGGCGACGCGCCCTGGCCGGAGATCGCCCGCCACGCCATGCCGGGGCCGCCGGGGAAGGGGTAGATGGCGGTGGGGATGAAGAGGGCGTTAGCCTCGGCGATCGGCTTGCCCAGCAGGTCGACCAGCGCGTCCTGGATGCTGCTGTTCCTGATCCCGGACGAGGTGAGGAGTGCTCTCACGTTCCTACCTTCCAACGTGGGTCGTTAGCATACCTAAAAACGAAGGAACGTATCGATGCCCAACCCCCTCGGCCGCGCACTGCGCAATCGACGCGCCGGACACGACACCCTCGTCTGGGTACGCCCTGACCTGCAGGCACCCGAGAACTTCACGCTCACCAGCCCCGCCTTCGAGGACGGCACCGCCATCCCCGAACGGCACCGCGGCCGGCTCTTCGGCGCCAACGTCTCGCCTGCCCTCGCCTGGACAACCCCACCGGCCGGCACCACGGAGCTCGTCCTCATCGTGCAGGACCCTGACGTACCGTTCCGCAAGCCGGCGATCCACGCACTCACCCGGGGCATCGACCCGGCGCTGGACGGCATCCCGGAGAACGGTCTCGCCCAGCCCAGCCCGGTCGACGGACTCCGACACGGCAACGGCCCGCTCGGCCGGCGCGGCTGGGCCGGCCCGATGCCCATTCCGGGCCACGGCCCCCACTCCTACGTGTTCCAGCTCTTCGCCCTCGACTACCGGCCCGAGCTGCCCGACCGGTTCACCCTCACGGATGCCATCCACGCGATGGCCGGGCATCTCCTCGGCCGGGCCCGACTCGACGGCACCTACGAAGTCCGGTAGTCGCACGCTCGCCCGGGGCCAAGGGAGGTCAATCCTTCAGTAGCGTGCGGCCCTTGATGAGCCAGGCGGTACCGAACGCCGCGATGGCCGCCCATTCGCACCACAGCAGCGGATTGGCGTTGTCCCGGAACGACTGGCTGGTGAGGTGCGAGTCGAGCAGCGCGCCGAGGCCGACGGCCAGCACGATGACGATGCCGCACACCCGGTAGACGCGGTTGCGGGCGTTCTTGCGCCGGGTGGCGCCGACCACCGGATCCGGCCGGGTGAACAGGAACAGGCAGAACCAGGCGAACAGCAGGAACAGCAGCGCGGCCGCGACCAGGTGCACGATGCCGACGATCCGGCCGGCGTGCGACGGGTGCAGGGTACTGGTCGGGAAGAGCGCCACGGCCACCGCGCAGAGCCCGGCGATGCTGCTCAGTACGTTGTCGATCGCGTCGTACCGGTAGCAGAACATCACCACACCGACCGCGCACATGCTGCCCACCAGGATGTTGCGCATGTCGGTGTAGTAGTAGCTGCTGATCGACGGGCGCCACTCCCACCGGCCGGCCACGATGTCGTGCCCGAAGACGAGTACGAACGGCAGGGCCAGACCGATGACGCCGATCCCGCGGCGCAGGTACAGGAAGGACGCCACGATATCGCGCTCGATCGGGCCGTCCGGGTCGATCGGCGGTGGTGCGGTCTGGGTCATGCCTTCGGAGTACGCGGCCCGGTTGGGCGTGTCAATACAGTGGCTGGCAGGCGCCTGTCGGATCGCGGTCACGCCACTCAGGACGGCGACTCAGGATGGGGGCTGGGGGCCGTACGCGGCGAGGAAGCGGTCGCGGAAGGCGTCCATCGGCAGGACCGGCGAGCTCGGGCTCGGTAGCAGGCCGTCCTGCCATCCCCAACCGGCGATCCGGTCGAAGACGGCCGGGTCGTGGGCGATGATCGAGATCGGTACGTTGTGGCTGGCGTCCGCCCCCGAGACGATCGTCGCGGGCTGGTGGTCGCCGAGGACCACCAGGACGAGGTTGTCGTCGTGGTAGTTCTGCACGAACGAGATCAGCGCGTTCATCGAGTACTGCACGGATTGGCCGTACGCGGCGCGCACCTGGTCGGGGTCGCGCCACACGGCGGTCGGTGAAGCGCCCAGCGCCGGCATGCCGTCGAAGACCGCCCCGTTGCCGATCGAGGCCCAGTCGACCAGCCGCGGCAGCGGAGCCCACGGGGTGTGGCTGGAGACCAGGTCGATCTCGCCCATCACCGGGGCGTGCGGCTGGGCGAGTTCAAGACGTTGGTACGCCGCGAGAATGTACTGGTCGGGCATTGACGCGTAGCTGAAGCCGGGGCCGGCGTACCCGACGTTGTCCGCGTCGTAGATCTTGTCATAGTGGTAGAACGACGTCCCCTCGGGCCACTTCTGGTGATTGGACGGGACGTCGCCGACGATCCGCCAGCCGGCGCGCTGGAAGGCACCGCTCAGGGTCAGCCGCTCGCTTGCCACCAAACCGTTGTAGCGCTGCTGATTGTTGATCCACAGCCCGGACTGCAGGGTCGAGTGCGCCAGCCAGCTGATGCCGCCGAACGTCGGCGAGGTCAGGAACGCGCTCTGCGAATGGAATCCGGCCGCGTTCAGCGCGCTGGTACCCGCGTCAAGTA
The DNA here is from genome assembly GCA_963850915.1 of uncultured Actinomycetota bacterium. Lineage (GTDB taxonomy): Bacteria > Actinomycetota > Actinomycetes > Mycobacteriales > Micromonosporaceae > CAVTWH01. The sequence continues at coordinate 298,460 of CAWKND010000005.1, read as the reverse complement.
CCGCGTCCACCTGCGGCGAGAAGCTGGAGTCCTGCACCGCCACCTGTCCGTAGCTCTCCACGAACGCGACGATGACGTCCTTGCCCCGCAAGCCGGTGAGCAGATCGGTGCCGGGCGTGGCCCGGTACGGGTCGGCGGCGGCCGCCTTCGCGAACTCCTGCTGGTCGTGTAGGCCCGCGCGTACCTGGCTCACCTGGTCGTAGCCGAGTGCGGCGGCACCCCTCGAGGCGACCGGGGTGTCCGGCACGAGCTGTACACCCGTGATGGCACAGAGGATCCAGACGACGCCTAGCGCGGCGACGGTACGGAACGCGGCGAGCCGGTGGCCGGCCGCCAGCCGGGACAGCCGGACCGCCGCCAGGGTGGTGAACACGACGATCGCGAGCAGTAGCAGTACAACGGCGATCACCGCGAAGATCGTCTTGGTACGCCCCACCGAGTCCCGCAGTACCCCCACCCCCGGCCCGACGTTGCCCCAGTCGGTCACCGGGTTGAACGGCCGGTCGAGCGCCTCGTAGAAGCCGACGTCGAGAATCTTCACGATGGTCAGCAGGCCGAGCAGCGCACCGACTACCCCGGCCACGATCCGGCGCGCCCGTGGCGGCAGGACCAGCAGCAGCGCGAGGAGGAGCAGGCCCTCGATCGGCAGGCGTACGAACGCCCGGGGCGTCAACAGGATGAGCTTGTCCGGAGCGGTGAGCGCGAACCACACCAGCGCCACGGCCAGTACCGTGACCACCCCACCGGCGACGATGCGCGCGACGCGCCAGACCCGCTGGGAGCCGCCGGGCACCGCCGCCCCCGAGCCGCCAGCCGCGAGGGGCTCTGCTCCTGGCTCTGCCACCGGCTCGGCCGCGGGCTCGGCAGTGGACTCTGCCGTGGGCTCCGCAGTGGACGCGGCCGTGGGCTCGGCGTCGGGTGGGTCGCCGGCAGGTGCCTCAGCCGACGCCTCAACGGGCGGTGGGTCAGCAGCCACTGCGGGTACTCCCATCTTCCGGGCCAACCGTCGCACACCGCCAGCTTGCCCGATGCCCGGGTCGGGTGTGTCTCCGTTACGGGTACGCTCCCCGGCGCCGGGTGGTTCACCCGTCAGTGCACGGCGTCCCGCAGCGGGGCGCGCTCGGACCGGCCGGTGAGCACCACGAGCCGGGCGGGCGCGACCGGGCGGTGCCGCCACTGCCACCGCACGTCGTGACCGAACGACTCGGTCAGCAGGGCGAGGGCGAGCGCCAGCACGACCTGGGTCGCCAGCCAGGGCAGGACGCCCGCCGCCACGACGGTGAGCACGATGCCCTGGACCGCCGCGACCACCTTGCGCCAGTACCGCGCCGGCAGGCCGCCGCGCAGCCAGGGCAGCAGCCAACCGGCGGCCACGTAGGCGTACCGGGCGGCGCCGATGGACAGTACCCACCAGTCGGCCGGGTGTGCCCGGCATACGTAGACGCTCAGCACCAGGATCAGGAAGGCGTCGACCTCCATGTCGAAGCGGGCACCCAGGGCCGATGCCGAGCCGGTGTGCCGAGCCACCCAGCCGTCCACCCCGTCGAGTACCAGCGCGACCGCGCTCAGCGCCACCAGGGTGGGTACCCGCCCCGGAGCGCTGAACGCGTCGGCGACCAGCGCGGCTACCCCGCCGACGAGCGTGGCGCGGGTGAGGGTGACCCGGTTGGCCGGGCTGAGCCGGTGGCCGGGGACGCCGCGCAGGCCCCGGGCCAGCAGCGCGCTGGTGACCACGCCACAGGCGAGGCCGGCCAGCCAGCCCGCGCCGCCCAGCCCGAGCGTGACGGCGAGCGCCGCGAGCAGCACCAGCTGGGCCAGGAGTCCGACTACCGGGCCGGATCGAACCGTATGCACGGCACCTCCGTGTCTATGGGTACTACGGTTACACGGGGGATCCGGCGGTTCGGTTCATTTCGGAGAATGGGAGGGGACGGCCGGTGCGGAGTGCGGGGCGCGCCTACTGGCTGCGCGAGCCGGGCGCCGGCGAGATCCGGTCGGTACCGCTGCGCGAGCCGGGGCCGGACGAGGTACTCGTGCGCGCGCTGTACTCGGGGATCAGCCGGGGTACCGAGACGCTGGTGCACCGCGGTGGCGTACCCGCGAGCCAGTACGCCGCGATGCGGGCACCGTTCCAGGAGGGTGACTTTCCCGGGCCGGTGAAGTACGGCTACCTGAGTGTCGGCGTGGTCGAGTCGGGGCCACCGGAGCTGTTGGGGCAAACCGTCTTCTGCCTCTACCCGCACCAGAGTGCCTACGTCGTACCGACGCGCGCCGTGCTGCCGGTACCCGAGGGCGTGCCGGCCCGGCGGGCGGTGCTCGCCGGTACCGTGGAGACTGCCGTCAATGCCTTGTGGGACGCCGCACCGCTGCTCGGTGACCGGGTCGCGGTCATCGGCGCGGGGATGGTCGGCTGCTGCGTGGCCAGACTGCTGGCCCGCATCCCCGGCGTCCGGGTCACCCTGGTCGACACCGACCCGGGCCGGGCCGCGACCGCCGCCGCACTCGGCGTCGAGTTCTCGTTACCCGCCAACGCCGCCGGCGACCAGGATCTGGTCATCCACTGCAGCGCCACCGCCGCCGGACTGCAGCGCGGCCTCGAGCTGCTCGCCGCGGAGGGCACGGTCATCGAACTCAGCTGGTACGGCGACGCACAGATCGGCCTGTCGCTGGGGGGTGCGTTCCACTCGGGTCGCCTCACCATCCGAGCCAGCCAGGTCGGCCGGGTCTCCCCCGCCCGCGCCCGGCGTACCTTCGCCGACCGGCTGACCCTCGCCCTGGAGCTGTTGCGGGACAACGCCTTCGACGCGCTGCTCAGCGGCGAGTCGAGCTTCGAAGAGCTGCCCGAGGTGATGACCCGGCTGGCGGACGACACCCTGCCGGCCCTGTGCCACACCATCAGCTACCGGGAAGTGGGGCCATGAGGCCACGGAACCGTTGTGCGGAAAGCAGAACAGGGGGAGATCGGTGTTCAGTGTGACGGTGCGCGAGCACATGATGATCGCGCACAGCTTCCGGGGCGAGGTTTTCGGCCCGGCGCAACGGTTGCACGGCGCGACCTTCGTGGTGGACGCCACCTTCCGGCGGCCGGCACTGGACCCGGACAACATCGTGGTGGACATCGGTCGGGCCGGCGAGCAGCTGCGCGCGATCGTCGGCGCGCTCAACTACCGCAACCTCGACGACGAGCCGGACTTCGCCGGCGTCAACACCTCCACCGAGGCGCTGGCCCAGGTGATCGCCGACCGGCTGGCGGAGCGGGTACTCGCGGGCGACCTGGGTGCGGGTGCTCGCGGGCTGACCGGGATCACGGTCACGCTGCACGAGTCGCACGTCGCCTGGGCGAGCTACGAGCGGGCGCTGTGAGGGTCGTACACGCCGTCGTACCGGCGGGCATCGACGATCCGGCGCAGCCGAGCGGGGGCAACGGGTACGACCGGCGGGTACTCCAGGGCCTGCGGGCAGCCGGGTGGCTGGTGCACGAGTACGCCGTCCCGGGTACGTGGCCCGAGCCGACCGCCGACGCGTACGCCTCGCTGGGCACAGTGGTGGCCGGGATCCCGGATGGCGCGGTCGTACTGATCGACGGGCTGATCGGCTCTGCCGCGCCGGAGATCCTGGTACCCGCCGCCGATCGGCTGCGCCTGGTCGTGCTGGTCCACATGCCGCTGGGTGCGCTGGGCGACACCGGGAAGCGGGAGCACGCGGTACTCGAAGCGGCGCACGCGGTCGTCGTGACGAGCGGGTGGACCCGGCGGCGACTGGTCGAGTGGTACGGGCTGGCCGAGGTACACGTCGCCGAGCCCGGGGTCGACCCGGCCGAGCTGGCGGTGGGTACCCCCGGCGGTACCCGGCTGCTCTGCGTGGCCGCGGTGGCGCCGCACAAGGGGCACGACACGCTGCTGACCGCGCTGGCGACGGTCGAGCACCTGCCCTGGCAGTGCACCTTCGTGGGCTCCCTCGCCCGTGACCCCGACTTCGTCGCGAGCCTGCGCCGCCAGGCCGCCACGGCGCAGCTCGCGGACCGGCTGAGTTTTGCCGGGGTGCGTACCGGCGCCGACCTGGATGCCGCGTACGCCGGCGCGGACGTACTGCTGCTCGCCTCGCCCGCCGAGACGTACGGCATGGTGGTCACCGAGGCGCTGGCCCGCGGCCTGCCGGTGATCGCCACCGCCGTGGGCGGGGTGCCCGGCGCGCTCGGCCACGGCGCGGACCACCGCCGCCCCGGCCTGCTGGTGCGCCCGGGTGACCCGGCGGGGCTGGGCCGGGCGCTGTGCGGCTGGCTCACCGACGCGCCGCTGCGCGAACGCCTGCGCCGCGCCGCCGGCGAGCGCCGCGCGACGCTCACCGGCTGGTCGGTCACCTCGGCCGAGATCGCGCGCGTGCTGGCCGGGGTGGCCGGATGAGCCGGCCGCCACGCCGACCGGCCGCCGAGCCGGTCGCGCTGGCCACCGAACCGGCTCCGACACCAGCCGACCCGGTGCGGGTCAGCGCGGAGTGGCTGGCGCTGCGCGAGCCGGCCGACGCCACGGCCCGCGCGGTTGGGTTCGTCGAACAGATCCGGGGGTACCTGCCGGCAGCCGACCGTACCGCCCGCCGCCTACCGCGCAGCCGACCGTACCGAGATCCACGATCTCGGCTGCGGTACCGGCTCGATGCTCCGCTGGCTCGCCCCGCTCCTGCCAGCGGTGGCGCAGCACTGGGTCCTCTACGACCGCGACCCCGACCTGCTCCGATGTGCCACCGCCCAGCCGGTGACCGCTCGCGCGCCGGTAGCCCCGGACGGCGGCCTGCCCGCGCCGCGACCGCCCGTGGCCCAGCCCACCGTGGCGACCCGGCAGCGCGACATCACCCGGCTCGACCCTGCCGACCTGGCCGGCGCTTCGCTGATCACCGCGTCGGCGCTGCTGGACATGCTGACCGCCGAGGAGTTGGAGCGCTTCGTCACCTCCTGCGCGGGCGCCGGCTGCCCGGTACTGGTGACCCTCTCCGTCGTCGGTCGGGTCGAGTTCACCCCGGCCGAGCCGCTGGACCACGAGGTGGAGGAGGCCTTCAACGAGCACCAGCGGCGTACCACCGGCGGCCGGCGGCTGCTCGGACCCGACGCGGTCGGGGTGGCCGTGGACCGGTTCGTCCGGCTGGGCGGGCGGGTACTCGTCCGGCCCAGCCCGTGGCGGCTCGGTACCGCCGAGGCCGTAGTGGCCGCCGAGTGGTTCACCGGCTGGCTCGACGCCGCGTGCGAGCAGCGCCCCGAGTTGACCGGGCTGACTGCCGGGTACCGCGACCGCCGGCTGGCCCAGGCGCGGTCCGGCCGCCTCGGCGTCACAGTGCACCACGATGACCTGCTGGTACTCCCCCGCTGACCGACCGCGCCTACCGCTGCTGAACCGCTCGTCCCACCGCACCGACCGGCATGGGAGCGCGGGTAGCGAATCAGTGTGAACCGGGCTCCGGTCGGGCACGTATGTCGGTGGGGGCGGGTATGCATAGAGGTACGTATGCATGCGAGCGAGTGGACCGACCGAAGGGGGCCAGGGTGTGGAGCACCTCGGCAGCACCGTCGGGGAATCCGGCCCCGGAATGAGCCGGACCATGTGGGCGTGGGCACGGGTGCTGGGCGGCGTAGCGATCCTCGGCCTGCTGGTGTGGCGGCTCGGTACCGGCCCGTTCCGGGACGGCGTACGCGCGGTCGACGGGTGGTCGCTGGCGGCAGCCGCCGGCATCGCGGTACTCACCACGGTGTGCTGTGCCTGGCGCTGGAGCCTGGTCGCCCGGGGCATCGGCGTGGCCGTACCGCTGCCCACGGCGGTCGCCGCCTACTACCGCTCGCAGTTCCTGAACACCACGCTGCCCGGTGGGGTACTCGGCGACGTGCACCGCGCGGTGCGGCACGGGCGGGACGCCGGCGACGTCGGTCGCGGGCTGCGCGCGGTGGCGTGGGAGCGCTCGGCCGGCCAGGCTGTGCAGCTGGTACTCGCGATGCTCGTGCTCCTGCTGCTGCCTTCTCCGGTACGCCCGGCGGTACCGGTGATCGCGGTGGCAGTCGCGCTCGTGGCGCTGGCTCTGGTACTCGTGGCCCGGCTACTGCCCCGCAACGGCGCCTCCCGCCGGGCCCGGGCGCTGCGCGCGGCCGCCGCCGACCTGCACGACGGGCTGCTGGCCCGGCCGGCGTGGCCCGGCATCCTGCTCGCCTCCGTCGTGGTGGTGGCCGGTCACGCGGCGACTTTCCTGATCGCCGCGCACGCGGCCGGCGCGACCGCCTCGCCGCGGCGGCTGCTTCCGTTGGCGCTACTGGTGTTGCTGGCGATGGGGGTGCCGGCGAACGTCGGCGGGTGGGGGCCACGGGAAGGCGTCGCGGCGTGGGCGTTCGGCGCGGCCGGGCTCGGCGCCGCCCGGGGCGTGGCCACCGCCGTGGTGTACGGCGTCCTGGTACTCGTCGCCAGCCTGCCCGGCGCGGGCGTACTCCTGGTGACCTGGCTGCGCCGCCCCACCCGCCCGGCAAGTCAGGTGGCACAGGCCGAGCTGGTCACCGCGGATCCGGTGGGGGCCGCCCGTGGCTGACCGCCCGTACACGCTGCTGAGCTGCGGCATGTCCATCGACGGCTACCTGGACAGCGCGACCGGTACCCGACTGCTGCTCTCCAACGACGCCGACTTCGACCGGGTCGACGCGGTACGCGCCACCTGCGACGCGATCCTGGTCGGCGCTTCGACGGTACGCAAGGACAATCCGCGGCTGCTGGTGCGCTCGCCGGCCCGGCGCGCCGAGCGGGTCGCCCGTGGCCTGGCACCGTCCCCGATGAAGGTGACCGTCACCGGGCAGGCACAGCTGGACGTCTGCGCCAACTTCTTCGTCACCGGGGATACCGAGAAGTTGGTCTACTGCAACAGTTCCATCGTCGAGCAGGCCCGCAACCGGCTCGGCCCGGTGGCGACCGTTGTCGACGGCGGGCAGCCGGTGCGGATGTGCCGGGTCAGCGAGGACCTCTACGCCCGGGGCGTGCGGCGGCTGATGGTCGAGGGCGGCGGCACGGTACACACCCAGTTCCTCACCGCCGACCTCGTCGACGAGCTGCACCTGGTGGTGGCGCCGTTCTTCGTCGGCGAGTCACGGGCCCGCCGGTTCGTCAGCGACGGCCGGTTCCCGTGGAACCCCGACCGGCGCGCGACGCTGGCCGAGGTCCGCCAGATCGGTGACGTGGTGTTGCTGCGCTACGCCCTCTCCGCGCGGTTCCGCGTCGACTGACAGGAGCTTGCGATGCCACGAACTGCGCCGCCCGCGACCATCCGTACCCAGGTACCGGTGCCGCTGCGGTTTGCCGACGGGTACACCACCAGTGCGCGGGTGTTCTCCTTCGACGGGCTGGTGGACGGCCGGGAGCACCTCGCCTTCGGCCTCGGCGACCGGGCCGGCGCACTCCCGACCACCCAGCCGGCCCGGCACGAGGTCCAGCCGGGGCCGCACCGGCACTCGTCGGACCGGACAGCTGCCGGCCGGCCGGCGCTGGTACGGCCACACAGCGAGTGCCTCACCGGGGACGTCTTCGGCAGCCAGCGCTGTGACTGCGGCCCACAGCTGCGCGAGGCGGTCGAGCGGATCGCCGGTACCGGTGGATTCCTGCTGTACCTGCGGCAGGAGGGCCGGGGCATCGGCCTGTACGCCAAGCTCGACGCGTACGCGCTGCAGGACGCCGGGCTGGACACCTACGAGGCGAACCTGGCACTCGGGCACGCCGCGGACGAGCGTGACTACACGGTCGCGGCACAGATGTTGCGGGCACTGGGTTTGAGCCGAGTGGCGCTGTTGAGCAACAACCCCGACAAGGCGGCCCAGCTACGCCGGCTGGGCGTGACCGTGACCGAGCAGGTACCCACCGGGGTGCACCTGTCCAGCGCCAACGCCGGGTACCTGGCGACCAAGGCGCGGCGCGGCGCGCACACCCTCGAACTCCCGCTCGGCGGACCCCATGAGGGAGCCCATGCCCAGCTGTGGATCGGCGCCACCGAACGGTCCCGCCCCGGCTGACAACGCTGTCGCGTCCCCTGCCGACCGGCACGGGCGCCGAGTCTCAGCACCCGACGCCCGTGGCGGGATCGGCCCTTCCCGGAGCCGGCCGTCGGACCGCCGGTGACCGCGGACCCGGGCGCGGCGTACCGCGATGGTCAGTTGACGGGCGGCCGTTCGCCGGAGCCGCGGGCCAGCAGATGCGTCGGAATGATTACCCGGCGGGCCGGGCCGCCCTCGCCGTCCTGCCGGTCGAGGAGCAGGCGGGCCGCTTGCCGCCCCATCTCCTCCGGATCATGGGCGATCACCCTGACGCCGAGTACCTCGCCCAGCTCCAGCTCGTCGAAGCCGATCAGTGCCGGCGGTGCCGGGTGCCCACGCAGTGCCCGTAGCGCACCCGTGGTGATCCGGTTGTTGGGGCCGGCAACGGGGCGGTCAGTGCAGCGGATCGGCCGGCCAGCCGGCGGGGTCGGTACCGGTGGCGGCCACGAAGCCCAGCGCGATCGCGGTGACCTCGGCCGGGTCGTACGGGCCTTCGGCCGTGAGATCGGCAAGGTACCCGTTGCCGTAGTCCACCCGGACTTCCATGATCTTGTGCCCGCCGTCCCCCGGCTCCTCGCTGACCTGGGCCGGGTGGCCGCCGAGTGTGCTCGTGGATGTGCTCAGCGCGCCGGGCACGGACAGTACCGTCACGAACCAGTCGCCGACGGCAACCGTCAGCGAGCCGGTGAACACGGTGCTGTCGAAGGCCAGTTGGCAGGTACTCAGCTGGGCGCCGGCCGGCAGGTTGGTCAGCCGGAACGGGACCACGCAGCGGAAGGTCCGGTCCAGCCGGACATCGGCTGCGAGCGTCTGTACGCCGGCCGCGTCCAGCGCTCCGGAGACCTCGGCCCACAGCCCCGCCACGGGCTGCCAGCGCAGCACGGCGAACGGTCCACTGGAGACGGCCAGTGTCGCCGCGTGCCCGTCGACCAACACCGATGTCTTCGCGCCGTCCAGCGGTACCAGGTCGGCGGTGGTCCGGTTGAGCTGCACCGTCACGCCCTCGACCAGACCCGAGGCGGTGCCCGGTTTGGTGAGGATCAACCGCTCCGAGTCGCCGAGGCTGGCCCACTGCGCCATCACGACGGGGAACGGCAGTGGGTCGACCGTGAGATGGAGCAGTGCCGCCTGACTGACCGCGGCCGGCGACAGCGTCTCGCCCGCGGCGACCGGCAGCGCCGGCAACGCTGTGAATGGGATGGGCATCTGCAGCGCGTCGACGGGAACGGCGTGGGTGACCCGGATGCGTTGGTACCACTGGCAAGCGGGCTGCTGCCGGGGGCGAGGCCGGCGGTACCCCCGGGCCGGTGGGGTCCGAACGCGACGGCGCCGGTCACCGCGAGCGCCACGGCCAGCCCCCCGGCCAGCGCGGTACCGCCCGCGGCCCGCAACCGGCTGCGCCGACGGTAGCGCAGGCCGGCGGTGCGCGCCCCGGCGAGCAGTCGCTCGATGTGTACGTCGCTGTCGGCCGCCGCGGACAGGCTGTCGATGAGGCGCTCTTCCAGATCGGTCACGATGCACTCCGGTCGGCAATCAGGGATTCGTGAGCCCGGGATTCGTTGCCGGACAACGACTCGGCGGCCAGGCGGGAGCGCAGGGTGGCCAGCGCGCGCTTGATCTGGGTGCGTACCGTGACCGGCGAGCAGCCGAGCAGCTCGGCGCTGGCGGTGTCGTCGAGGTCTTCGTAGAAGCGCAGCACGATGGCCGCGCGCTGCTTGGTCGGCAGCGCCTTCACCAGTCGCCACATGGCATCCCGGTCGGCCGAGTCCTGGCTCAACGAACCGGCTGCCGGGGAATCGATCGGCTCGGCCAGCACCAGTTCCCGGGAGGCCGCCCGGCGCCACCGGCTGATGGTCGCGTTGACCAGCATCCGGCGCAGGTAGGCATCCGGCGCGTCCAGCCGGCCGATCCGTTGCCACTTCACGAAAGCGTGCGCGAGGACGTCCTGTGTCACGTCCTCGCCGAGCTGCCGGTCGCCGGTGAGCAGCCGGGCCAGGCGTACCAGCCCCGCGCCGCGCAGCCGCACGTACTCGTCGAACTCCACCCCGCCGCCCTTCCAGCCGGGCGAATGCCCGCCGCTCTACCCGAAGAAACGTCGTACGGGCGCGGGCATGTTGCATCGTTCCAGCAGTAGCTTCGCGGCGCCAACTCTGCGGCGGTTGGGCGGGCTACCGGGCGTTGCTGGACAGGTGTTCGTGGATGCGCTGGTAGTCAAGCGATCCAGCGCCGCACTCGGGCTCGTCGGTCAGCACGACCACCGTTGCGGCGTCCGCGGTCCGGGCGGCGAGTACCACGGCGCTCGCCGTGTCGGAGGCGGCGGCGAGCGCGTGCTGCGCGGTACCCGGGTAGACGGCCGCGGTGACGGCGAGGGTCGGGTACGTGCCGGCCGCCCGGGCAAGTTCGTCGGCGAGGATCTGCCACGCGTACGACCACGAGGGCAGCGACTCCCGCCCATACACCAGCCGGAGGTCGACCCGCCGCTCGATCGCCTCCCGCGCGGCCCGGTCGACGGCGGTGGCGATGCTGGCGGAGCCGGTGGACGCGTCCATGCCGACAACGACTGGACCCCGTGGCGTACCCATGTGCGCCTCACTTCCGGGTGGACCGGCGCGGCCGCAAGGGGTGCGGTCGCGCTGGAGTGTTGGCCGGGTGCGATCGTGCGCCCGCGTTCCGTAAACGTTTCCGGAACGTACAGATTGATGGTTGACTGGTTCGGACAGCGGTGATCGGAAGTATCTTCTCGCGGTACGGGCATGTCAAGGCTCGGACCGGTCAGCGCAGGTGGCGCTGGTCGGCCCGTACAGATGGCGGATACGTTTACGGCCCGAACCACGCCGGGGCGTCGGGGCAGGCTGTGCTCAGGCGCCGGGACCAGCCGCGCTCAGCTGCTCGGACTACCAGTCAGTCCAGGGCGCACACGTTGACGTACAGCTCGCGGCAGACCTCGATCAGATCGTTGCGGGCGGCGGCCGTGTCCAGGCCGCAGGAGTTCAGCCGCTCGGTGGACCAGGCGGGATCGCCGTCCCGGGTGACGAACGCGACGAGCGTACGCGCGTCATCCTCCAGCGTGCTCGCGTAGGCCTGGACCGGCCGGTCGGAGCCGGGCTCGGCCGCGATGTCCAGCACGCCGTCCTGACCGTGCGAGTCGGTCCACCGGTAGGTCAGGTGGCTGGCGGGCGCCGGCGGGGCAGCCGCGATGCCGTCTGCGGACGGCAGGGGAGCAGGCACCGAAGGCGTGGTAGCCGGGCCGGAAGGTGGGGTAACAGGCGGGGTAGCGGCCGCGGAACGCGAGGTGATGGTCATGGCACAGCCTCCAGATTTGGCTCTGACCCCATGCCCTACCCACCGGTGGCCATTCCTACGCGGGCGGGTACCGGCGGCTGGGCCTGCTCACAGCAAGTGCCCAGCGGCGACCGGGTACCGTACCTCCGTGGCGGGGATGGCGGACCAGGCGTGACTCTCGCGCGGGCGGACCAAGAGGTAGCCGGAGCGCCGGTCCACGCACTCCGGGTGGTCGCGGCCAGCGGCGAGCGGGAGCCGGCCGGGAACGGGCGGAGCTGGCGCGAGCTGCGTACCCACCCGGTGGTGATCAGTGCACTGCTGACCACGCTGGGCGCCGTTATCTGGATCATCGTCTTCCCCCGCATCGGTACCGACCTGTCGGCGGCGCTGGCCCGGGCCAGTTGGGCCAGCCGCTACCCGGGCTCCGCCTACCTGTTCAGCTGGTACGGCGGGATGAGCCCGGCAAGCTATTCGCTGCTCGCCCCGTACCTGTTCGCCGTCACCGGTACCCGCGCGGCGATGGCGACCGCGGCTGTCCTCTCCTCCGTGCTGCTGACCTCGCTGCTGGTACGCCACCGGATCCCGCGACCCGGTGCGGCCGCGGTGTGGGTGGCGGTGTCGCTGTTGACCGAGTTGTCGGCCGGGCGGGCGGCGTTCACGCTCGGGATAGCTGCGGCGCTGGGCTGTGTGGTGGTCGCCGATCCCAGCCGGCCGCGCGACCGGCGCAGGCTGGCCATCGCCGGTCTGCTCGCCGTGCTGACCTGCCTGCTGAGCCCGGTGGCGGCGCTGTTCCTCGGGATCGTGGCGGTGGTGTTCGCGTTCTACCGGCGCTGGTTCCACGGCGCGCTGGTCGCGGTCGCCGCGCTGCTCCCGCTCGCCGTGATGGCCCTGTTCTCCGACGGCGGGATCCAGCCGGTCGGGCTGAACTGGCTGCCGACGCTGGGCGCCACGGTGGCGATCCTGCTGCTCACCCCCCGTGACTGGCGGATGGTACGCACCGGCGCGGTCATCTACGGCGTGGCTGTCATCCTCACCTGCCTGGTGCACTCGCCGGTCGGCTCCAACGTGGTACGGCTGGGGCAGCTGCTGATCGGGCCACTGCTGATCGGCATCGGTACCACCCGCAAGCGCTGGCTGCTCAACGTCGCGCTGGTACTGGCCGCTGCCTGGCAGGTCGGCCAGCCGGTACTGGACGTCTCGCACGGCTCCGGGCCGCCGACCGCCGCGCTGGTCCGGCAGTTGCAGGCGCTGAACGCCGACACCGCGCGGCTGGAGGCGGTCCCGCTCTACGGGCACTGGGAGTCGCAGGAGCTGGCCTCGGTGGTACCGCTGGCGCGTGGCTGGGAGCGCCAACTGGACGTGCAGCGCAACCCGTTGTTCTACAACGAAACGCTGAGCCCCGCCGCGTACCACCGCTGGCTGCAGGAGAACGCGGTGCGCTACGTCGCGCTCTCCACCGCCAAGCCGGATTCCGCGGGCGTGACCGAGGCCGCCACGGTCCGCGCCGGCCAGCCCTGGCTGGTACCGGTCTGGCACGACGCGTTCTGGCAGCTCTACCGGTTCACCGACGCCGAGCCACTGGCCACGCCACCGGCCGCCGTGGTGCGTACCACGCCCGCGGAGATCACCCTGCAGATGTCGCGGGCGGGTACCACCGTCGTGCGGGTCTACTGGTCGCCGCACCTGCGGGTGGCCGGCGCCCAGTTGGCCCAGGACGGGCTGTGGACGAGCATCACCGCCGGTACCCCCGGGATCTTCGTCCTGTCCGCCCCTTATTGACCTGGGGTCAGCCGAGCTCGCGGACCGGGCGGATCTCCACGCCGCTGCCCGGCGCGCTCGCCTCCGGAATCTGCCGGGCGAGCGCGATGGCCGCGTCCAGGTCGCCCGCCTCGAGCAGGTAGTAGCCGCCGAGTACCTCCTTGGTCTCGTGGAACGGCCCGTCGGTCACCACCGGCCGCTTCGCCTTGCCGGCGCGCACGCTGGTCGCCGTGGTCGTCGCGTCCAGCGCGTTGCCGGCGAGTACCGCCGGGCCGGCCGCCGCGATGAACGTGCCGTGCCGCGCGCTGTTGGCCGCCTCCTCCGCCGGTGTCCAGGCCTGCCAGGTGGCCTCGTCGCCGTAGATGAGGGCCAGGTACTTCGCCATGTCGCCGCTCCGATCGTGTGGGACCCGTCGGGTCCGCCTACTCCCCCGTCGAACGGGTCGCCCGCCGATCGACATTTTGTCGACGACGTTAACCGGCCTGCGGGCGGCGCCGGCGCAGCCCGTACCAGACGAGGGCGGCACCGGCCAACGTCACGGCGACGTCGACCGCGAGTGCCCGGTGGATGCCGCCCAGCAACGAATTGCCGGTACCCAGCACGGTACTCAGTACCGGAATGCCCAGCGTGATCGCGACCTGCTGGGTGAGCGTGGTCAGGCCGGTGGCCAGCCCCTGCTCGGAGTCGGGCAGCCCCGAGGTGGCGGTGACCGTGTACGCGACGATCGCGGACGACGTGACCGAAGAAGCCGACCAGCAGCGCCACCGGTACCAGCGCGAGACCGGCGTGCCCGGTGCCGATCAGCAGCAGTACGGCATTCGACGCGCCCTGCACGACCAGGCCGGCGACCAGGGTGGCGCGGCTGCCGAACCGGCCGATCACCCGGGGCGCGAGTACCCCGGCGCAGACGGCGGCTATGCCCGGTACCCCGAAGACGAGACCGGTCACCAGGGCCGAGTAGCCGAGTACCTGCTGGAGGTAGAGGGTCATCAGGAACACCACGGCGCTCTCCATGCCGAAGACCAGCAGGCCGCCGAAGTTGCCCCACTTGACGGTCGGCCGGCGCAGGATGCGTACCGACGCCAGCGGCTGCGGGCTGCGCGCCTCGATCAGCCAGAACGCGGTCAGCAGCAGCACGGCCGCCGCCAGCGTGCCCACCACCAACGGATCGGCGAAGCCGTGCTGGCCGGCCGTGATGAGCCCGAAGCACAGGCTGAGCAGGCCGAGCGTGACGGTCACCGCACCCGGTACGTCCAGCCGGGGCCGGTCCTCGGCCCGCCCGGCCGGTACCACCAGCGGCGCGACGGCCAGGATCAGCAGCGCCACCGGTACGTTGAGCAGGAACGCCCAGCGCCAGCTCAACTCGCCGGTGAGCAGCCCGCCGATCAGCGCGCCGGCGGTGAACCCGCCGGAGAGCAGCGCACCGTTGAGGCCCAGCGCCCGCGCGCGCAGCGGCCCCTCGGGAAACACCGTGGTCAGCAGGGAGAGCGCGGCCGGCGTGGCCATCGCGGCCGCCAATCCCTGCAGTACCCGGGCGGTCAGCAGTGTCCCGGGCCGGTCGGCGACCCCGCCGAGCAGCGACGCCGCGGTCAGCAGCACCAGCCCGGCGAGGAAGAGCCGACGCCGCCCGAACAGGTCGGCGACCCGGCCGAAGAGCAGGGTGAAGCCGGCCGCCGGCAGCGCGAACGCGGTACCGATCCAGGCCAGGTCGTCGCGGGCGAAGCCCAGCCCGGCGCCGATCGCCGGCAGCGCGACGTTGAGGATGGAGAAGTCGACGGCGAGCATGAACTGGGCGCCCAGCAACAGAAAGAGAATGAGCCGCAGCCGCCGGTCCAGCCGCGGCGGCGACGCGCCGGCGGCTTCGACGGTGGTTGGCTCGGTCACGACAGACATGGGGTACCCGCTTCCGGTGGTCGACTGTGCCCACCCAGGCTGTCCCGTACGCGCGCGACTACCGAGCCCCCTGTCGTTGGTACCACTGGGTTTCCCAGCCCTGAGCCGCCTACCCCTGGGCCGCCTACCCCTGGGCGCGCCTACCCTTGCGTCGCCTACCACCGGCAGGGGCAGGCAGCGGGGCGGCGGTCGCGGGAGAATGGCGGGATGGAGCAGCGCGCCGCACTCGCCGACTTCCTGCAGACCCGCCGCGCCCGGCTGCGCCCGGAGGACGCCGGGCTGGCCAGCTACGGCGAGCGGCGCCGGGTACCCGGGCTGCGCCGCGAGGAGCTGGCCCAGCTGGCGGGCGTGAGCGTCTCGTACTACACGCGGCTGGAGCAGGGGCAGAGCCAGAACGCCTCGGACGAGGTACTCGACGCCATCGCCCGTACCCTGCGCCTTGACGAGCAGGAGCGGCAGCACCTGCACAACCTGGCCCGGCCGGCTCGGGCGGCCCGCAAGGCGGCGCGCCCGGAGCGGGTACGCCCGGGGCTGCGCGCGCTGATCGAGTCGATTCCGGACACCCCGGCGCTGGTACTCGGGCGCACGCACGGACGTACTGGCCTGGAACCGGCTCGGGCACGCGCTGCTGGCCGGGCACCTGGAGCTGGACGCGCCGAACCGCCCCGCCGACCGGCCCAACATGACCCGGCTGACCTTCCTCGACGCGCACACCCGCGAGCTCTACACCGACTGGCGGCACAAGAGCCGCAGCGCTGTCGCGCACCTGCGTACCGTGGCCGGCCGGTACCCGGCTGATCCCCGGCTCGCCGCGCTCGTCGGCGAACTCACCATGCGGAGCGCCGAGTTCGCGACGCTGTGGGCGGCGCATCCGGTACGCCTGTGCGAGCCGATGGCCCGCGAACTGCACCACCCGCTGGTCGGCGCGCTGTCGCTGTGGCAGGAGGCGCTACGCCCGGCCGCCGATGACGACGACCAGCTCGTGGTACTGCTCGGCGCCGAGCCCGGCTCGCCGTCCGAGGCCGGGCTGCGGATGCTCGCCGCCCTGCTGGAGTGCCAGCACGCCAGCGACACCGCACCGGCGACGGCCTGACGCACGGCCGGCCTGACCGCTGCCGGCCCGACTCGCTGCCGGCCTCACCCGCCGCCGGCCCCACGCGCGGCCGGCCTCACGCGCGGCCGGCCCCACGCGCGGCCGGCCTCACGCGCGGCCGGTCGGTCACCCGGCCGCCGACGTTTCGTGAACCACCATGTGCACCCGAGCGTAGGTACTGTCGGGCGGGGCGGTAGTCGGGCTGCCTGGCGGGCGGCGGGCGGCAGGGGGCACGGGGACGTGACGGGCGGGCGGTTGCGGGTCGGCTGGCGCTGGCTCGTGGTCGCCGCCGCGGTCGCCATCCTCGCCTCGCTGCCTGCGCTGGTCGGGGCGCTGCCGGTACATCCGGTGGCAGTGCAGACGGACACACGCTGGACCGGATCCGCTCCTCGGCGGCGGTGCCGTACCAGGGGTACGCGATCAGCGACGGTACCGCGGGGCTGCCCTCGCTGCCGCAGCTCGGGGACGTCGCCGGGCTGCTGAACGGGGCGACCCAGCTGCGCATCTGGTACGCCGGACGGGACCGCTGGCGGGTGGACCAGATCGACACCGGTACCGAGCACGACCTCTACCAGACGCCCGAGGCCCAGGAGTTGTGGGACTTCGCCAGCAACCAGCTGAGCCTGATCGTCGGTGAACCACCCGTCCGGCTGCCCCGGGGCGCCGACCTCGCTCCCCCGGATCTGGCCCGGCGCCTGCTCTCCACCGGCAGCCCGCTGGTCGTTCAGCCGTCGAATGGCACGGACACCGGCACGAGCGTGAGCCGGCTGCCCGCGCGCCGGGTGGCCGGGATCGCGGCGGCGGGGGTACGCCTCACGCCGACCACCGCGGACACCACGATCGCGCACGTGGACATCTGGGCCGATCCGATCTCCGGGCTGCCACTGGAGGTGCAGCTCACCAGCCGGGGCGCGACCGGTCCGGTGCTGCAGAGCCGATTCCTCTCGGTGCGGCTGAGTGCGCCGGCCATCTCGGTTGTCACACCGCCGGTTCGCGGTGGGAGTACCGGATTCACCGTGACCAGTGGCACCGATGCGCTGTCCGCCTTCAACTCGCTGCGCTTCGGCCCGTTGCCGGACTCGATCGCCGGGCAGCCGCGCAACCCGGGCGGCTCCGAGCTGGCCGGCATCGGCGTCTACGGCACCGGCTTCGCCCAGTTCGTCGTGGTACCGGTCCCGCGCCGGACCGGGTTCCAGGCATTCGACAGCGCCACCAAGGCCGGCGGTACCCAGGTGCGGTTGCCGGGCGGTGACGGCGTCATGGTGGCCACCGCCTCGTTGACGGTGTTCGTGATGGACTCCGATCGGGTACGCCGCAACTACCTGCTCGCCGGCATGGTGAGCCCGGCCCTGCTGACCGCGGCGGCCGCACAGCTCTCCACCTATGAGGGAGTCCCATGATCCGGACGACGGGATTGACCAAGTGGTACGGGCGGACCCTCGCGGTGGACTCGGTGGACCTCTTCGTCGGCCCGGGGCAGCGCTACGGGCTGTTGGGGCCCAACGGATCCGGCAAGACCACGGTGGTACGCATGCTGCTCGGGCTGGTCTTCGCCTCCAGTGGACAGATCGAGGTACTCGACCGGCCGGTACCCCGCCGGGTGGCCGAGGTACTGCCGCAGATCGGTGCGCTCGTGGAGACGCCGGCCGCGTACGGGCACCTGTCCGGGCGTACCAACCTGCGGCTGCTGGACGCGGCCGGCCCCGGTTCGCAGCGCCGTACCCGTCGCGCCCGGGTGGCCGAGGCGCTGGAGCGGGTGGGACTGTCCGGAGTGGACGGTCGGCCGGTACGGGCGTACTCGCTGGGCATGCGGCAGCGCCTCGGGATCGCCGGTGCGCTGCTGCGCCAACCCCGGCTGCTCCTGCTCGACGAGCCGACCAACGGGCTGGATCCCCGTGGTATCAACGAAATCCGTGAGCTGCTCGGCGAGCTGAACCGGGCCGGTACCACCGTGCTGCTCTCCAGCCACCTGCTGTCGGAGGTGGAGCAGGTGTGCAGCCACATCGGGGTACTCGACCGCGGCCGGCTGGTACTCCAGGAGGAGCTGGCCACGCTGCGCGCACCGACCGGCCGGGTGCTGCTGCGTACCCCCGACGCCGCCCGGGCGGTCGCCCTGCTCGACGGTCGGGTGGAGGAGCGGGACGGCGACCGGCTGGTGGTACGCCACGCCGATGCCGCCGACGCTCAACGCCCTACTCGTCGGGGAAGGCTTGCGGGTGGCCGAGATCGGGCCGCAGCAGCGTTCCCTGGAGGAGATCGTGTTCTCGGTCAGCGGCGCCGGCTCCGACCGGATCGAGGCGGCATGATCCGGGTCGAACTGATCAAGCTGCTGCGCCGGCCGCGCACCTGGATCGCGGTGGCGCTGATCTGCGCGCTGCCGATCGTGGTGGCCGCCTTCGTCGCCGCCCGGCATCTGGCGCCGCCACCCGGGCAGGGCAGCGCGTTCCTCTCCGCCGTACTCCGCGACGGTTCGCTCTACCCGGCCGCCGCGATGGCCATGGTGGTACCGATCTTCCTGCCGATCGCGGTCGCGGTACTGGGCGGCGACGCGGTGGCCGGCGAGGCGAGCGCGGGTACGCTGCGGTACCTGCTGATCCGCCCGGTCGGCCGGACCCGGCTACTCGTCGCCAAACTGGTGGCACTCACCGTTTTCGTGCTCATCGCCGTCCTGGCCGTGGTGGTCACCTCGTACGTCACCGGCCGGATCCTGTTCGGTACCGGCACCGCCGCCGCGGTCGGCCAGCCGGGCGGGGTCACCTCGCTCTCCGGCGTGACGCTGACGCCGGTGCAGCTCGGGCTGCGGCTGGCCGGGGCGGTCGGCTTCATCACCGTCTCGATGCTCGGGGTGGCCGCCATCGCGCTGTTCCTCAGTACAGTCAGCGACTCGGCGCTCGGCGCGGCCCTGGGTGCGCTGGCCGTACTGGTGGTCAGCGAGGTACTGGTGACGCTGGACGCGGCGTCGTCGGTGAAGCCGTACCTGCCCACCCGGTACTGGTTCGCGTGGGTGGACTTCTTCCGCGACCCGGTCTTCTGGCGGGACATCGACCGCGGCATCGGGGTACAGCTGGTCTACGTGGTGGTACTGCTCGGCGCGGCGTGGGCCAACTTCGTCACCAAGGACGTCACCACCTGACCGGCCGACCCAGCGGTCCGGCGCTCAGGATCGGCCCAGGGCACGGAGGGTGGCGCAGTCGGCGGGTACCGGGGCGACCAGCGGGGCGGTACCGAGGGCGCGCAGTACCAGCCCGGTGACGAGCGGATCGCTGGGTAGCTGGGCGTGCTGGAGGTGCGCGTCCGGGCAGATGCTCTGCAGCTCCACGTCGACGGCGCCGGTCAACCGGGCCGAATCGGGTGGGGTCACCGTCTCGTCCTCGCTGGTCCACAGGGACAGCCACGGGAGCGGGGCGGGTACCGGCACGGCATCCAGCGGGCGCAGCAGCGGGCTGCCGGGTACCAGCTGCTGGCAGGCGAGCGGGCAGGCCGCCGGTACCAACGCGGAACCGACCGCGGCCAGCGTCGTGCCGTGCAGCGGCGAACCCAGGGTGACCACCCGGCGCGCCTGGTGTTCGCCGCCGTGCCGGGCGACCCACAGCCGCACCACCACTCCGCCGGCCGAGTAGCCGACCAGGTCCACCGAGGGCGCCCCGCCGCGCAGCGCCGCCCGGACCGCCGTGTCCAGCACATCCGCCTGCGCGGCCAGATCGCCGGTACCGTCGCCCGGCAGGGCCAGTACCGTCGCGACCCGGCCGGTCTGCCGGATCCGGTCCGCCAACGCGGTCAGCGAGCCCTGGTTGCCGCCGTACCCCGGCACCAGCAGCTACCGGCCCGGGGCGAGCCTGATCCGGATAGCCGGCAGGTACCGGATGGCGGCCGGCGAGCGCGGCGACGCCGGCCGTGACGAGCAGCGCGAGTACGACGAAAGCGGCCGCTCCCAACAGGATCCGGCGGCGCGGGGACAGGTGCCAGCCGCGCGGTGCCCGCCGATCTGCCGCCATCCGGACCCCGTTCGCCAACCGGCCGTGCCGGCCGGAGTCCCACGCTACCCGCCGCCGACGCCGCCACTCTGCTACCAGCTACCGCACCGCCAGCGCGAGGGTGGCACCGAGGAGGACGAAGCAGCTGGCGAAGGCGCGGCGGATCCACGTCATCACCCGCGGTCGGTCCGTGACGCGGTCGCGCATCGAGGCCGCGAAGATGCCGTACACCGCGAAGATGACGAAGGTGGCCAGCATGAAGAAGCCGCCGAGGCCGAGCATCCGGGGCAGCGCGCCGGGCGCCGCCGGGTCGACGAACTGCGGCAGGAAGGCGAAGAAGAAGATGGTCAGCTTGGGGTTGAGCAGGTTGACCAGGATGCCGGAGGCGATCACCCGGACCGCCGAGGGGGTACCGCCGGGCGCCTCGACCACCAGCGCTCCGGTGTCCCGCAGCGTGATCCAGGCCAGGTACAGCAGGTACCCGACACCCAGGTACTTCAGGATCTGGAAGGCCAGCGCGCTGGCCTGCAGCAGCGCGGCGAGTCCGGTGGCCGCGGCGAGCAGGTGCGGGACGATGCCGAGCGTGCAGCCGAAGGCGGCGACCACGCTGGCCCGCCGGCCCCGGGACAGCCCGGCCGCAAGGGTGTAGATCACGCCGGTACCCGGGGTGGCGACCACGATCAGCGTGGTCAGCAGGAAGGTGATGCTCACGCCTCGTACTCTGCTGCCACAATGGTCCGATGGGCAGGGCCAAAGACAGCGTGGATGACGGGTCCATAACGTCTGGTTCGGACTTCCTTCAGCTCGACATCGGGGCGGCGCCGAGCGGTGGCCGGGCCGACTGGCTCGCCGGGCAGCTCCGGCTGGCGATCGCCGACGGCCGGGTGGCGGTGGGCAGCCGGCTGCCGCCCAGCCGGGCGCTCGCCGACGAGCTGGGTGTGTCCCGTGGCGTGGTCACCGAGGCCTATCTCCGGCTGATCGAGGAGGGCCAGGTCGCCGGGCGCGGCCGGGCCGGCACAGTCGTGCTGGCGGTACCTCTCGCGGTGGCTCCGCCGCCGTCCACATTGGACCTACGCGCGCCGTACCCGGGTGTTCCAGGCAATCGACATTTTCGATGCGATACGCCTGGCGCCAGCCCGGATCGACCTCTCCCCCGGCCGGCCCGACCTCGCCTCCTTCCCGCGAACGGCTTGGCTGCGTGCCGAGCGGGCGGTGCTGAACACGTTGGCGCCGGCCGACTTCGGGTACGGCGACCCCGGGGGTACGCCTGCGCTGCGCGGTGCCGTGGCCACCTGGCTGGGCCGCTTCCGGGGCATCCGGGTGGACCCGGCGGACGTGGTCATCGTGGCCGGTGTGGCGCAGGCGTTGGGGCTGCTGGCCCTGGTGCTCCGCGAGGCCGGCATGGACAGCGTGGCGGTGGAGGACCCGGGCTCGCTGGGTACCCGGCAGCACCTGCGCTACTGGCAACTGGAGACGCCGCCGATCCCGGTCGACGGCGAGGGGGTACGCGTTGACGAGCTGCACGCCAGCGGCGTACCGGCGGTCATGGTCACGCCGGCCCACCAGTTCCCGACCGGGGTGGTACTCAGCGGCGAGCGGCGCCGGGAACTGCTGCGCTGGGCCGAAGCCGGTGGCCTGATCATCGAGGACGACTACGACGCAGAGCACCGCTACGACCGCCCGCCCGTCGCCGCGCTGCGCTCGCTCCTGGCCGAACAGGTCTGCTACACGGGAAGCGTCTCGAAGCTGCTCGCGCCGGCGCTGCGGATCGGCTGGGTGATCGTGCCCCAGCGCCATCGCGATGCGCTGATCGCCGCGAAGCGCAGCGCCGATCTCGGCAACGCCGCGCTGCCGCAGCTGGTACTCGCCCACTTGATGACCTCCGGCGAGCTGGAGCGCCAGCTGCGTTTCCTGCGCCGCAAGCACATCCGCCGGCGGGACGCCATGCTGCGCGCGATCGGCACCCAGCTGCCGGACGCGACGGTCCACGGGGCCGCCGCCGGCCTGCACCTGATGGTCACCTTCGACGGCGGGTTCGCCGACGTGGACCTCGCGGCCGCGGCGCTCGACCTCGGCGTCAAGGTGCAGCCGCTCTCCTGGCACAGCCAGCGCCCGACCCGCCCCGGGCTCGTCATCGGGTACGCCGCGAACAACCCCAGCGCGATCACCGAGGGCATCGCCGCGATTGCCGCCGCCCGGCGCGCGCTGTCCTGAGCCCTAGAGTTCGGTGTCGATGAGGGCGAAGGAGGCGTCGCCCGGCTCGTACCGGCGCGGCATCGGGAACTGCGCGTCGAGTACCGCCACGTCGACGATCTCGTTGATGTCGAACAGCTTCGGCGCGCTGCCCCCGTAGCGGCCGGAGGCCGAGTCGCCGCCGACCTGCACGGCGCGAAGTTGCCAGGTCCCGCGACCGGAGACGCCCAGGCGCACCGGGTTCACCACGCGTGGTCGCCCACGGTAGGAGAAGGCGAGCCGGCGGCGGGCTCGGATGGCGGTACGGATGGCTTCCCGGGTACCCATGATCCAGCGGGTACCCCGGACGGCGCCCGATCAATCGTCGGCTGTCGAAGTTTCCGTGCCCCCCGCCCCGCTGCGGTTCGCCCCGATGGGCTGTGCCGGCCGTCGATGCCCGAGGATGTGCGGATGACGTTCTCCGCTGCGCTGGAGCTCCGCAACCCCGGGCCGGGTACCGGGGGCATGGCGCCGCGCGCCTGGTTCGACTCGGGACTGGCGACCCTGTCGCTGGACGGGCAGTGGCGGTTCCGGTGGTCGGCCTCGCTCGCTGACGCACCGGTCGGCGTGGCGGACGAGGACTTCGACGACTCGGGCTGGGGCGCGATCCCGGTACCGTCGAGCTGGTCGATGCCGGTACACGGGCACGGGAATCCGGCGTACACCAACGTCATCTTCCCGTTCCCGGTGGATCCGCCGGCGGTACCGGACGCGAACCCGGTGGGCGACCATCGGCTGCGCTTCGACGCGCCGGCCGCGCTGCTCGACGGGGCACTGCTGCGCTTCGACGGCGTCGACTCGGCGGGTACGGTCTGGCTCAACGGTCAGCTGCTCGGTACCACCCGGGGCAGCCGGCTGCCGACCGAGTTCGACGTCCGGGGTGTGCTGCGCGCGCAGGACAATCTGCTGGTCGTGCGGGTGGTGCAGTTCTCCGCCGCCAGCTACCTGGAAGACCAGGACATGTGGTGGCTGCCCGGGATCTTCCGCTCGGTCACGCTGCTCGCGCACCCGGCCGGTGCGCTGCTGGACCTGTTCGTCCACGCCGATTTCCGGGACGGCCACGGCCACCTGCGGGTGGAGGTGACGGGGCCGGAGGCGGAGCAGACCCGGATCGCGGTACCCGCCCTCGGCATCCACGACTTGGCACCCGGCGCCGGTGTCGACGTCGGTCCGGTGCAGCCGTGGTCGGCCGAGCGCCCGCAGCTCTACGACCTGATCGTGCGTACTCCGGTGCAGGAGGCCCGAACCAGGATCGGCTTCCGTACGGTCACCGTTGCCGACAGCCGGATCCTGCTCAACGGCCAGCCGCTGCTCTTCCGTGGCGTCAACCGGCACGAGCACCATCCCGACCTCGGGCGGGTGGTACCGGCCGAGACGGTACGCGCCGAACTGCACCTGATGAAGCAGCACAACGTGAACGCGATCCGTACCTCGCACTACCCACCGCACCCCGATGTCCTCGCGCTCACCGACGAACTCGGCTTCTACGTCATCGACGAGTGCGACCTGGAGACGCACGGCTTCGAACTCGTTGGCTGGCAAGGCAATCCGCCGGCCGACCCGGCTTACCGGGAGGCGCTGCTGGACCGGATGGCGCGAATGGTGGAGCGGGACAAGAACCATCCGAGCGTGCTGCTGTGGTCGCTGGGCAACGAGGCCGGTACCGGCGAGAACCTGGCGGCCATGGCACAGTGGACGAAGACCCGCGATCCGTCCCGACTGGTGCACTACGAGGGCGACCAGGGCAGCGGCTACGTCGACGTGTACTCCCGGATGTACGCCTCCATCGACGAGGTGGCGGCGATCGGCCGGTACGCCGAGCCGCCACTGGCGGATCCGGTGCTGGACGAGCACCGGCGCGCGCTGCCCTTCCTGCTGTGCGAGTACGCCCACGCGATGGGCAACGGGCCGGGCGGGCTGAGTGAATACCAGGCGCTGTTCGAGTCCTCGCCCCGGCTGCACGGCGGGTTCGTGTGGGAGTGGGTGGAGCACGGCATCCACGCCACCACTCCGGAGGGGGTGGCGTACGACGCGTACGGCGGTGACTTCGGCGAGCCGGTACACGACGGCAACTTCGTCATCGACGGGCTGGTCTCCGCGGACCGGCTGCCCCGCCCGGGACTGCTCGACTTCAAGAAGGTCGTCGAGCCGGTGCGGATGAGCGTCGGGGAGGAGTGGCGCACGCTACGGGTCACCAACCTGCACGACGTCTGTGACCTCGCCGGGTACGCGCTGCGCTGGTCGGTACGGGACGCCGGTGGTGAACTGGGCGCCGGTGACCTGCCGCCACTTCGTCTGGGGGCACAGGAGAGCGCCGTCGTCGAGCTGCCGGTCCCGATCTCCGACCGGCGCGCTGCGCGGCGGGTACTCACGGTTTCGTTGGTACTGGCCGAGAGTAGCGCCTGGGCACCGGCCGGCCACGAGGTCGCCTGGTGCCAGGCGGGTACGCCGGCCGGCCCGTTGGCGGCCATCTCGGCCGGCAGTGCGTCGCGGGTAACGGGCGACGGGATCGCGCTGGGGCCGGCGGTGTTCGACGCGGCGACCGGGCGGCTGCGTACCCTGGGCGGTCTCGCCGTGGGCGGGCCGGAACTCAACCTGTGGCGGGCACCCACCGACAACGACAACGGTGTGCACTCCACCGATGTGGGTCGCGGCCCCGACGCGGCGACCTGGGAGACGTTGGGGCTGCACGTGTTGGGCAGCCGGACCGTCTCGGTCAGCGCGTCCGACACCGGCCTGGTGGTCGTACGCCGCTCCGGGGCCGCCGGGCGCAGCCACTTCGTGGACACCACCTACCGCTGGTCCAGCGACGGGACCGGGCTGTCTCTCGCGGTCGAGGTGCAGCCGGTCGGGGCGTGGACCGGGACGTGGGCCCGGGTCGGGCTGGACCTCACCCTCCCCGCCAGCCTCACCGAGGTGGCGTGGGCCGGGCTCGGGCCGGGTCCGAAGTACCCGGACACCGGGCAGGCGCAGCGCTGGGGCTGGTACCAGGCGAGCGTCGCCGAACTGGATGTCGACTACGTCCGGCCGCAGGAGAACGGAGCCCGGGCCGGGGTGAGCCAACTTCGGCTGCGTGACCCCGACTCCGGCGCGCAGCTCGCGGTCTCCGGACCGGAGTTCAGCTTCACCGCGCGCCGGTGGTCACAACAGGCACTGGCCCGGGCGGGACACACGTACGACCTCGTGCCGGACGGCCGGCTGCACCTCACGCTCGACCACCTGCAGCAGGGTATCGGCTCCGCCTCCTGCGGCCCCGGCGTCCTACCGGGGTACCGGCTGACGCCCCAGGCCTGCCGCTTCGAACTGCACTTCCGTTGAGCCGCAGCCACTCAGCCACTCAGCCACTCAGCCGCCCGGCGTCGGCGTGCGGCGGGCGCCGATGGCCCGCTGCAGCACGATGAAGAGCAGCAGCAGCACACCGGAGAAGATCTTGATCCACCAGGAGCTGAGGGTACCTTCGTCGCTGATGATCGTCTTGATCAGCCCGAGTACCAGTACGCCGAGCAGCGAACCCACGACATACCCGGCGCCGCCGGTGAGCAGTACCCCGCCGATGACCACCGCCGCGATGGCATCCAGCTCCATGCCGATGCCGTGCAACGGGTCACCGGACTGGATGTAGAGCACGAAGACCAGTCCTGCCAACGAGGAGCAGAACCCGCTCACCGCGTAGGCGCTGATTTTGGTACGCGCCACCGGCAAACCCATCAGCAGAGCCGACTGCTCGTTGCCGCCGAGGGCGTAGACGCGCCGTCCAAACCGGGTCAGCTGCAGGACGTAGCTTCCGACGACGACAGTCGCCAACGCGATCACCGCGCCGACCGAGAGGTACAGCCCACCACCTAGTGGAACGTGGTACTGGGAAAGCGAAGTGATCGTCTTGTCGTCGACCCGGATGGCGTCCTTGCTGAGTACCAGGCTCAATCCACGAAACAGGAACAGTCCGGTGAGGGTGGCGATGAACGGCTGCACCTTGAAGTAGTGGATCATGCAGCCCATCGCGGTGCCGCCGGCCACCCCGACCGCCAGTACGATGACCACCGCGATCACCACCGGGACGTGGTGCACCATCACCAACTGCGCCAACAACATCCCGCTGAACCCGATCACCGAACCGATCGACAGGTCGATTCCGCCGGTCAGGATGACGAAGGTGACCCCGACCGCGGCGATCACCAGGTAGCAGTTGTTGATCAGCAGGTTCGGACCGACCTGCCCGTCGAACGCGTACCGGTAGGAGCCGTACTCGAACATGACGGCGAACAACACGGCCGTCACCACCACCGGCAGCCGGCGGTCGTAGAGCACCCGGCGCAGCCGGTCCGGGCCGGCGGCACGCACCTTCGGCACCTTCAACGCTGCCGTCATGGCGCGACCTCCAGCCGGTCCTCGGTGTTGACGGCGGCCTGTGCGGGCGGGCGTGCCGTGGGTGGATGGCCGTCTCCCGGTGGTCGACCGTCTCCCGGTGATCGTCGGTGACCGCGCAGCGGTGCCAGTACCCGGCCGCGGAACTCCGGCGACTGGATCAGGCACACGATGATGACGACAGCCGCCTCAAACACCATGTTCGCCTGGGACGGAATGCCGATCGTGAAGATGGTCGTTTTGAGCGTCTGCAGGATCAGCGCGCCGAGCACGGTACCACCGAGGCTGAACCGCCCACCGGTGAGCGAGGTACCACCGATTACCACCGCGAGGATCGCGTCCAGTTCGATCCACAGGCCGGCGTGGTTGGCATCGGCGTCGGCGAGGTTGGAGCTGTTCATCAGCCCGGCGATTCCGGCGCACACCGCGCAGGCGATGTAGACCATCACCTTGATCCGCCGGGCCCGTACCCCGGCCAGCCGGCTCGCCTCGGCATTGCCACCAACCGACTCCACGAGCATTCCCAGTGCGGTGCGCCGGGTCAGCGCTGCCATCGCGGCGAATACCGCGGCCACGATGAACACCCCGGTCGGTACCCCGAAGGCGTATCCACCGATCCGGCTGTACGGCCCGGAGAGCACCGTGATGATGAAGCCGCCGGTGATCAGTTGAGCGATCCCCCGCCCGGCCACCATCAGGATGAGCGTGGCGATGATCGGCTGCACCCCGAGCCGGGCGACGAGCAAGCCGTTCCACAGGCCCAGCGCGACGCACACGGCGAGCGCGATCAGTACCGCGACCACCACCGTACCTACCGAGTTCTGATCCGACTGACCGGCGATGTACCAGCACGCGAGCGCGCCCGCGATGGCCATCACCGCGCCGACGGACAGGTCGATGCCGCCGGTCGCGATCACCAGCGTCATGCCCAGTGCCACCAGGATCAGCGGGGCGCCGAAGATGAGGATGGAGACCAGACTGCCGTAGACGTGGCCGCCGCTGACGTGGATGGCGAAGAAGTTCGGCGTGAACGGCAGGTTCAACAGCAGCATGCCGGCCAGGATGGCGGCCGGCCAGAAGAGGTGGTGCCGGGTCATCGCCCGCCAGTTGACGGCGATCATTGGTTGGCTCCGCTCGCGATGGTGTGCAGGATCTGCTCTTCGGTCAGGTCCGCGCTGTTGTCCAGGCGGGCCACCAGCGTGCGGTCGCGCAGTACGCCGATGCTGTGGCTCAACCGCAGCACCTCGTCCAGTTCGGCGGAGATGAACAGCACCGACATCCCTTCCGCGGCAAGGGATGCGATCAGCTTCTGGATCTCCGCCTTGGCGCCTACGTCGATGCCGCGGGTCGGTTCGTCGAGGATCAACAGCTTGGGTTCGGTGATCAGCCAGCGGGCCAGCAACACCTTCTGCTGGTTGCCACCGGAGAGTGAGCCGGCTTTGACCTGCGGGTCGGTCGGCCGGATGTCCAATGCCGCAACGAACTTGGCGACCAGTGTGTCGACCTGTTCGCGGGGGAGTCGACGGGTCCAGCCGCGCGCCGCCTGCATGGCCAGCACGATGTTCTCGCGCACCGTCAGCTCCGGTACCAGGCCCTCGGTTTTGCGGTTCTCCGGGCAGAAGGCGATTCGGTGCGCGATTGCGGCGTGTGGCCCGGACAGCGCGACGTTCTTGCCGCCGATGCCGATGGTGCCGCTGTCCGCGGCGTCCGCACCGAACAGCAGCCGGGCAAGTTCCGTGCGGCCGGAGCCGAGCAGCCCGGCCAGTCCGGTCACCTCACCCGCGTGCAGATCGAGGTCGAACGGCGCGATGCCACCACGCCGGCCCACGCCGTGGGCCCGCAGTACCGGCTCGCCCGGCTCCGGCCGGTCGGTGACCGCCAACTGCTCCAGGCCCCCGAGCTCCTTGCCGAGCATCATCCGGACCAGCTCCACCCGGTCGGTCTCGGCAACCAGCCGCTCGGCGACCAGCTGACCGTTGCGCAGTACGGTCATCCGGTCACAGATCTCGTAGATCTGGTCGAGGAAGTGCGAAACGAAGACGATCGCCACCCCTTCGTCGCGCAGTTGGCGCATCAGCGCGAAAAGCACCTGTACCTCACCGCGGTCCAGGCTGGAGGTGGGCTCGTCGAGGATGAGTACCCGGGCGGCCGTACCGCCCCGGCCACCCAGGCTGACCGCGCGCACGATCGCCACGAGTTGCTGGATCGCCAACGGATAGGAGCCCAGCGGTGCGGTCACGTCGATCTGCAGGCCGAAGCGCGCGACAAGCGCTTCGGCCTCGCGACGGGTACGTCGCCAGCGGATCGTCCGGGCGGCGGTCAACTCCCGACCGAGGAAGATGTTCTCCGCCACGGTCAGGTTGGGGCACAGGTTCACTTCCTGGTACACCGTGCTGATGCCGAGCTGCTGGGCGTGGTGCGGGCTGGTGATCCGCACCGGCTCACCGTCGAGTGCGACAGTGCCCTCGTCCAGCTCGTACACCCCGGTCAGGACTTTGATCAGGGTCGACTTGCCGGCACCGTTCTCGCCGAGCAGCGCGTGCACTTCGCCGGGGTAGAGCGACAGATCCACCCCGGACAGCGCCCGCACGGCAGGGAATTGCTTGCTGATGCCACTCATCCGCAGTACCGGCTGCGGTGTGGGCACGTCCTCCACCATGCGGGCGCTTCCTTCGCGTCGTTGCGTGTCTTGCTGGATAGCTAGATAGCCCTGGATACCTTTGGGACTCAGTACTTGCGGTTGGGCAGTGCGGCGGCGGCGTCGGCGGCCAGGAAGTCCGACTCCTTGGTCTTGATCCACTTCTCGACGGTCTGCTTGGCGAGGACCTGCTTGATGGTCTCCATCAACTGTGGGCCGAGCAAGGGGTTGCACTCGACAATCCCGTTGATGTAGCCCTGGGTCATCGCGACAAAGCCGTCGTGGGTCCCGTCCACCGAGAAGATCTTGATGTCGGTACCCGGCTTCTTGCCGGCCGCCTGGATCGACTGGATGGCGCCCAGTCCCATGTCGTCGTTGTGCGCGTACAGCACGTTGAGCTCCGGGTGCGACTGCAGGAACGCGGCCATCACCTGCTTGCCACCGTCCCGGGTGAAGTCGCCGGTCTGGCTGACCACGATCTTCCACTCCGGGTGGGTGTCGAGCACCTTCTTGAAGCCGGAGGCGCGCTGCAGGGCCGGAGCGGAGCCGGTGGTCCCCTCCAGTACCGCGATGTTCACCGGGCTGACCGGCGTCAGGGCAAGAATCTTCTCCAGCATGTGCCCGGCCCGCTCGCCCTCGGCCTCGAAGTCGGAACCGACCAGCGAAACCCACAGCGACGGGTCCGAATCGACCTGGCGGTCGGTGAGGACGATCGGGATCTTGGCTGCCTGCGCCTCCTTCAGTACGGTGTCCCAGCCGCTGCTGACCACCGGCGAGAAGGAGATGACGTCGACCTTCTGCGAGATGTAGTCGCGGATGGCCTGGATCTGGTTCTCCTGCTTCTGCTCGGCGTCGGAGAACTTGAGGTTGATGTTGGCGTCCTTCGCCGCGTCCTTCACCGACTGGGTGTTGGCGGCGCGCCAGCCCGACTCGGAGCCGACCTGGGAGAAGCCGAGCGTGATTGTCTTGGCGCCTGAACTTGCCGTGCTGGGGGAGTTCTTCTTTCCGCACGCGGCCAGCGCTCCGGCGGCCGCGACACCGGCGGCGCCGGTAAGGAGAGACCTTCGGCTAAGCATTCTGTCTCCTGTAGTTTTCGGGGTGTGAGACTCCTGCCTGTCGGACAGGAGGGTCGAGCGTCTGTGTTTGTGCCCTCCGGCCTGGCGGGGCCTCGGGTTGAGCGTCGGTGCTGCTGTTACAGGCCCGCCGCAAGCCTGTGGTAGGCCTGGTTCCAGCGGATCTCCTTCGCGAAATCGCGCAGGTTTGTGTCGGCGTCGATGACGAGCAGTTCGATGCCGGTCATCTCGGCCAGATCGGTGAGCGTCTCCATGCCGAGCGCCGCGGAGAACACGGTGTGGTGCGGCGCGCCGGCGGTCAGCCACGCCTCGGCGGAGGTACGCAGGTTGGGCTGTGGCCGCCAGACGGCGCGGGCGACCGGCAGGTGCGGCAACGGCTGGGGTGGGGGTACCACGTCGATCGCGTTCGCGACGAGGCGGAACCGGTCGCCCATGTCGGCCAGCCCGACGACCAGTGCCGGACCGGGCTGGGCGTCGAAGACCAACCGGACCGGGTCTTCCCGGCCGCCGATGGAGAGCGGGTGGATTTCACACGAGGGGGTACCCGCGGCGATCGACGGGCAGACCTCGAGCATGTGCGCGCCGAGTACCAGCTCGTGCTCCGGCGCCAGATGGTAGGTGTAGTCCTCCATGAACGAGGTACCGCCGGGCAGCCCGACCGTTGCCGCCTTCACGGTTCGCAGTAGCAGAGCCGTTTTCCAGTCGCCCTCGCCGCCGAAGCCGTACCCGTCGGCCATCAGCCGCTGTACTGCCAGCCCCGGCAGCTGCCGCAGCCCGCCGAGGTCCTCGAAGTTGGTAGTGAACGCGCCGAAGTCGCCGGCGGTCAGGAAATCGCGCAGCCCCAACTCGATCCGCGCGGCGTACCGCAGCGAAGCGTGCCGCTCCCCGGTCGCGGTCAGCTCGGCCGCGACCCGGTAGGCGTCCTCGTACTCCTTCACCAACGGGGTGATCCGCGAGTCCTCGACGGCGTCCACTGCCGTGACGAGCTCGTTGACCCCGTAGGTGTTCACCGAGACCCCGAAGCGCAGCTGCGCCTCGACCTTGTCGCCCTCGGTGACCGCGACGTCCCGCATGTTGTCGCCGAAGCGGGCCAGCGTGAGGCTGGACAGCTCGGCCGCGCCGATCGCCGCGCGTACCCAGGTGGCGACGCGGGCCGACACCGACGGGTCGCTCACGTGACCCGCCACTGTCTTGCGGGGTACCCCCAGCCGGGTCTGCACGTAGCCGAACTCGCGGTCGCCGTGCGCCGCCTGGTTGAGGTTCATGAAGTCCATGTCGATGGTCGACCACGGCAGCTCGAGGTTGGCCTGGGTGTGCAGGTGCAGCAGCGGTTTGCGCAGCGCGTCCAGGCCGGTGATCCACATCTTGGCCGGCGAGAAGGTGTGCATCCAGGCGATGACACCCACGCACTCGTCCGCCGCGCTGGCCGCGAGCATCATCCGGCGGATCGCCGCCGCGTCGGTCAGTACCGGCTGCCAGACCACCTCCGCCGGCAGGCTTCCGGCCAGCCCCGTGGCGATCTGCCGCGACTGCTCCGCCACCTGCCGCAGCGTGTCCTCACCGTAGAGGCCCTGGCTGCCGGTGAGGAACCAGATCTGGGGCTGTTTCATCGTGCGTCGACTCCATCCGGTGCGGGGTGCTGGCCGTAGACGTTCTGGTAGCGCTGGTACAGGGCGTCGATGTCGGACGCGGCGATCGGTACCGGCTCGCCGTAGGCGCGGGCCAGGTGCACGGTGCGGGCCACGTCCTCGGTCATCACGGCCGCTTTCACGGCAGCCCGTGCGGTGCCGCCGATGGTGAAGACGCCGTGGTTGCGCATGAGTACCGCCGGCGAACGGTGCCCGGCGAGGGTGGCCACGATGCCCCGGCCGATGTCGTCGCCGCCGATCAACGCGAACGGGCCGACCGGTATGTCGCCGCCGAACTCGTCTGCCATCGCGGTGAGTACGCACGGAACCGGCTCGCCCCGGGCCGCCCACGCGCTGGCGTACGTGGAGTGGGTGTGCACCACGCCGCCGACGTCCGGGCGGTGCCGGTAGACGTAGGCGTGCGCGGCGGTGTCACTGGACGGCGCGAAGTCACCCCGCACCACGTTGCCGTCGAAGTCGCAGACCACCATCGACTGCTCGCTGAGGGAGTCGTAGTCGACGCCGGACGCCTTGATTACCAACAGCTCCGCGCCGGGTACCCGGGCCGACACGTTGCCGGCGGTCCACACCACGAGGCCGTAGCGGACCAGCTCGGCGTGCAGCGCACAGACCTCGCGGCGCAGCCGCGCGACAGTGGCGTCGAGTTCGTTCATCACGACGACACCTCCCCCGTTGGGCCGGTCTGCCCGGCCAGAGCCGTGTTGCGGATGCGGCGCAGGCGGTGCAGCAGGCCCTCGCCCGCGAAGGTGTCGTGCAGCAGGCGATATTCGGCGTAGAGCGCGTCGTAGGCGTCGGCGCGGGCCGGGTCGGGCCGGTAGGCGTCGCGCTCCACCCGCCCCATGACTGCTGCGGCCGAGGCCACATCCGGGTAGGCTCCGGCCGCCACCGCCGCGTGGATCGCCGAGCCGAGCGCGGGGCCCTGCTCGGAGACGGCGAGGCTGACCGGGCGGCGCAGCACATCGGCGTAGATCTGCATCAGCAGCGCGTTGCGCTTCAGCCCGCCGGCCACGATGAACTCCTCGACCGGGACGCCGGCGCCGGTGAAGGCGTCGACAATCACCCGGGTACCGAAGGCGGTGGCCTCCAGCAGCGCCCGGTAGATCTCCTCCGGTCGGGTAGCCAGGGTCAATCCCGCGATGACCCCGGAGAGGTCATGGTCGACCAGCACCGAACGGTTGCCGCCCAACCAGTCCAGCGCCACCAGCCCGTGCCCGCCGACCGGCTGGCCGGCCGCCTTGCGGCTGAGCAGCTCGTGCAGCGACTCGCCACGCTCGGCGGCCTCCGCGGCGTACCCGGCCGGCACGCCGGTACGCAGCCACCACGCGAAGATGTCGCCGACCGCGCTCTGCCCGGCCTCGTACCCGTAGCTGCCGGCGATGATCCCGCCGTCCACCACGCCGCACACGCCGTCGATCTCGGCCAGGGTGGGCCAGTTGAGTACGTGACAGGTGGAGGTACCCATGATGGCCAGCATTTGTCCGGGCTGCACAGCGCCCGCGGCCGGCGCGGTGACGTGCGCGTCGACGTTGCCGGCGGCGACCGCGATGCCGACCGGTAGACCGGTCAACTCCGCCGCCCGCTGGCTGAGCGAGCCGACCCGGGAGCCCAGTGCTGCCAAGGGCGCGCCGTCCGGCAGGGCGAGCCGGGTACTGGCGAAGTCGGCGAAGCGCGGGTCCAGTGCGCCGAGGTACTGCGCCGACGGGTACTGCCCGTCCTGGTAGATCCCCTTGTACCCGGCGGTGCAGGCGTTGCGCGACTCGACCCCGGTCAGCTCCCAGACGATCCAGTCGGCCGCCTCGATCCACCGCTCGCAGCGGTCATAGCAGTGCGGATCCTCCTGCAGTACCTGCAGCGCCTTGGCGAACTGCCACTCCGAGGAGATCCGGCCGCCGTACCGGCCCAGCCACTTCTCGCCCCGCTCCCGGGCCAGCTCGTTGATCCGGTCCGCCTGTGGCTGGGCCGCGTGATGCTTCCACAGCTTCGGCCAGGCATGCGGCCGGTCGGCGAGGTCGGTCAGCTCGCACAGCGGCAGCCCGGAAGAGGTGGTCGGCAGTACCGTGCACGCGGTGAAGTCGGTGGCGATGGCGACGACCGCGGTCGGCAGCACACCCGCGGCGGCGAGCGCGGCCGGAATCGCCTGGCGCAGCACCTCCCGCCAGTCCTGCGGGTTCTGCAGCGCCCAGTCCGGGCCGAGCCGGGTATCCAGGCCCGGCAGCCGCTCCTCGATGACACCATCGGCGTACTCGTGGACGGCGCTGCCGAGTTCGGTACCGTCGGCCACCCGTACGACGACCACCCGCCCGGAGAGCGTGCCGAAGTCGATCCCGACCACGCAGGCGTCCAAGGGTAGTCGATCGTCGATGTTATCGCTAACAGCCATAAGTGAGGTGCTTTCCTGGAGCGGGCGGCGGAAAGGGGGCCGGACTTGCGGAGCTAGTGCCGGGCGAGGGTCGCCGCGGAAAGCCGTCGGAGCTGAGCGATCACTGCGACTCCTCCCGGTAGACGAGCGTGACCAGCATGTTTCGGTGAGGTTGCCGGTCCGTTCCGAGTATTGTTAGCGCTCACAAGAGTGCCGTCAAGACCGCTTGGTAACAGCTTCGGCACTATCCCCCGCCGCGCGGCGGGATGGGCGCGCTCCCGCTGGTAACAGAGCCGAAAACATTCATACTCCTCGAATGATTGGTTAACCTGTTCCGGCCTCCGATTGCCTACCGTCGCGCTATGTCACCATTCCCACACCGTCCGCAGACCGGGCGCACGCCACCTCCGCCCACCAGCCGCCGTACCGTCGCCGCCCTCGCGGCCGTCGCGGTCGTGCTCGCCGTCACGGCAGCAGCCGCCGCCGCCAAACCGCACGCCTCGGTCGCCGCCGACGCCGCGCCACCCAACGTCGTCCTGGTACTCACCGACGACCTGTCCTGGAACCTGGTGCAGTACATGCCCCAGGTGCAGCGCCTGCAAGCGGACGGCTTGACCTTCAACAACTACACGGTCACCGATTCGCTGTGCTGCCCGTCCCGCTCGTCCATCTTCACCGGCCGCTACCCGCACGACACCGGCGTGTTCACCAACGGTGGCGACGACGGCGGGTTCGGCTACTTCCACGGCCACGGCGAGGAGTCGCAGACGTTCGCCACCGCACTGCAGGCGCAGGGGTACCGCACCGCGATGATGGGCAAGTACCTCAACGGGTACACGCCGGCCGACACGCTGGGCGGGGCGCTGCCGTACGTGCCGCCGGGCTGGAACGAGTGGGACGTCGCGGGCAACGGGTACCCCGAGTTCAACTACAACCTCAACGAGGACCACACGGTCGTGCCCTATGGCAGCACGCCCGCCGACTACCTCACGGATGTGCTGTCCGGCAAGGCTTCCAGCTTCATCGCCAGCTCGGCCGCCGCGCACCAGCCGTTCCTGCTGGAGGTGGCGACCTTCGCACCGCACGCGCCGTCCACGCCCGCTCCGCAGGACGCGAACTCGTTCCCCGGCCTGACCGCGCCGCGCGGTCCCGCGTTCAACACCCTGCCGACCGACCCGCCCGCCTGGCTGGCCGGCCGGGATCCGCTCACCGCGGCCGAGAAGACCGCGATCGACGACAAGTTCCGCAAGCGGGTGCAGTCGATCCAGGCGGTGGACCGGCTCATCGGCACGGTACGCGGGGCGCTCTCCACAGCTGGCGTCACGGGTAACACGATCGTGGTGTTCAGCTCCGACAACGGCTTCCACATGGGCCAGTACCGGCTGAACCCCGGCAAGATGACCGCGTTCGACACCGACATCCGGGTACCCCTCGTGGTGGCCGGCCCGGCAATCGCGGCCGGTGGTACCAGTGACCTGCCGGTACAGAACATCGACCTGGCCCCGACCTTCCAGGCACTCGGCGGTGCTCCGGTGGCGTCCAATGTGGACGGACGCAGCCTGGTACCGCTACTGCACGGCGGGGCCGGTACCAACTGGCGCACCACGGCGCTCGTCGAGCACCACGGGCCGGACACCGACCCGACCGACCCCGACCTGCCCGATGCCAACAGTGGCAACCCACCGAGCTACGAGGCGATCCGTACGGTCGGCTACACCTACGTCGAGTACTCCGACGGCACCCGGGAGTACTACGACCGCACCACCGACCCGCACGAACTGCACAACCTCGCCGGTACCCTCTCCGCCAGCCGGCTCGCCGCGCTGCACAGCGCCCTCACCGGCCTGCAGAACTGCCACACCGGTACGGCCTGCTGGACCGCCGGCCACGTCACCGGCTGATCCCGGGCGCCGCAGCCCACCCCCACCACGGTGGGCTGCGGCGCCGCCTCATCCGCCGGAAGCGTTGTGCAGCACCGACTCCGACGGGACGGCGATCAGGTGCCGTTGCAGGAACGCCAGTTCGGCGGCGACGGCCGGCTCGTGCTGGTCGAGGAAGGGCGCGTAGTGCCCGCCGGGCAGGCGCACCAGTTCACCCCGGGGTGCCCGCTGCGCGGCCCAGGCAGCCGGCTCGGCGAGCGCCGTCTGATCCTGGTCGCAGACGAGTACCAGAAGCGGAGGGCGGACCCGGGCGGCGTCCCGGCCGGGGCGGTACAGCACGATCGGGAGTACCGAGCGGGCGGCGAGCGCCTGCAACCACTCGGGGTAGGCGTTGCCCGGGTTGAGTGCCCGGTCGCCGTCCAGCGAATCCGGCGTACTGAGCAGCGCGACGCTACCGGGTGGCGCTGCTAGCGGTACCAGCAAAGGCTTTTGACCCAGCAGCCCGCCCACCGTGTCGCGCAGGCTGCGGGCGGTGAGCCGGAGCATCGCGAGCGGCTTCTGGTATCGCCCGGCGTTGCGGGCAGCGGCCGGACCGTCGGCGTTGGCAGTCTGGGCAATCGCGGCGGCGAGGCCCGGATTGCGTGCCGCGACCCGGAAAACGTGCCCGCCGGAGAGCGAGAAGCCCCAGATCGCCAACCGCGCCGGATCGACTCCCGGAAGGCTCCCGGCGAAGCCGATCGCGGCCTGCCAGTCGGCCAGCTGCTCGCTTACCCGGATGACCTGGCGTGGCTCGCCGCCGCTCTCGCCGAGCCGGCGGTAGTCGAAGGCGAGGACGGCGTACCCAGCCTGGTGGAAGCGCTTCGCGAACAGGTCGGTACCCGGCTCTTTGGTCACCCCACCGCCGCCGGCCATGATCACACAGCCGCCGTTGCTGCCGGGATAGTGCCAGGCGGCGCACTCGGTGTCGCCGCTGCCGAACCGAACCTTCTCGCGCTGTGCTGGTGTTCGCATGTCGACCTCCCCCGATGGGCCGGAGGTATCCCCGGCTCCTCACCAAGTGAACCACGTGGTTCACTTGTTCGTCCATCGAGGGTGACTACTCCCCGGCGGCCTCCTCACGCTCCAGGGCGCGGACCAGGGCCTGGAATCCGGCCGCGATGCCGGCCGTGTCACCGCTGGTGCGGGCGTCGACCAGGAAACCGCGGAGCACGGCGAGGATCATCTCGGCGACCTCCAACTTGCGCCCCTCGCTCCACTGCTCGGGGCAGATGGACAGCAGCGCGGGCAGGTACTGCCGGGAGGCGCCGCGGCCGAGTTCCGCGTGCCGGTCCGGGTCGTACATGGCCAGCCCGATGGCCTGATCGAGTACCCGCGCCTCAGCCCCCACGAGAACGGGCCACATCGCGCGTACCCGATCCGCCAGCGGCCGACCGGTCGGCCCGCCGGTGGCGACCGCCATGCCCTTCTCGATGCGCCGGTCCCGCAGCCGGAAAATAGCCTGCCGCAACAGATCGTCGGCGCTGTCGAAGTGGTAGAGCAGTACCTTGTGCGTGGTACCGGCCGCCCGCGCCGCGCGCCGCAGCGAGAAGTCGACCAGCCCATTGGTCGCCAGGTCGTCGGTCACCCGCTCCAACAGGCTCCGCCGCCGGGCCTCGCCCCGCGCCGAGCCGGTCGAGCGCCGGTACCCGGCCCGCTCCAGCGAACCGTCCTCCGCAGCCGTATCCACCCCGACAGCATCCCTGCTCCACCACCGGCTGTCAGCGGTGGGCCGCCTTCTGGTTGGCGCAACTGGCCGGCGCGACGAACCCCGCCTGTGGTAAGGAGTACGGATGACCGATACCCCCTTCGCCGACCTCGACCGCTACATCGCGCTACCGCGGGTGGGCGGCCTGGTACTCAGCCCGGACGGCGCCCGGCTCATCACCGCTGTGGCGACGCTGGATCCGAAGAAGACCCGTTACGTCACCGCGCTCTGGGAGATCGACCCGGCGGGCGACCGGCCGGCGCGCCGGCTGACCCGCAGCGCCAAGGGCGAGTCGGGCGCGGCGTTCCTGCCGGACGGCTCGCTGCTGTTCGTCAGCGCCCGGCCCGACCCGGAGGCGGCTGACGCCGACGAGGAGGGTGCAGCGCTCTGGCTGCTGCCGGCCGGCGGTGGCGAGGCCCGGGTGGTCGGTACCCGACCGGGCGGCGTCTCGGGGGTGGTGGTCGCGCGCGGCGCGGGTACGGTCGTGGTCACCTCGGGCACCATGCCAGGCGCGGTGACCGGCGAAGACGATGCCAAGCGGCGCAAGGAACGCAAGGACCGCAAGGTATCGGCGATGCTGCACGAGAGCTACCCGATCCGGTTCTGGGACCACGACCTCGGCCCGGACACGCCCCGGATCCTGGTCGGCCCGGCGCCCACCTCCGCCGACGCCGTCGGCGAACCCGCTGGGACAGTTCAGTTCGCGGACATCACGCCGGACGCCGGTCGGTCGCTGGCCGGCGAGGACTTCGACTACGACATTACCCCCGACGGGCAGACCGTGGTGAGCGCGTGGACGCTCCCCGAGCGCGGTGGCCGGCGGTTCGGGCTGGTCGCCATCGACGTGGCGAGCGGAGAGCGCCGGCTGCTGCTCGCCGACCCGGAGCGGGAGTACATCGGGCCGCGGATCTCGCCGGACGGTACAACCGTTGCGGTACAGGCGCTCCGCCGGGAGACGACCGAGGCAGCACCGGACGTCTTCCTGCTGCTGCTGGATCTGGCCACCGGCGAGCAGCGGGACCTGGCCACCGGGTGGGACCGCTGGCCGGGCCGGCCGGTGTGGACACCCGATGGCGCCGCGCTGATCGTCGCCGCCGACGAGGACGGCGCCTCGCCGCTGTTCCGGGTCGAGGTGGCAACCGGGGAGGTACGCCGGCTGACGGCCGACCGTGGTGCGTACACCGACCCGCAGGTATCCGCGGACGGGCTGCACCTCTACGCACTCCGCTCCGGATTCGACTCACCACCCGCGCCGGTACGCCTCGACCCGGTCACCGCCGGCCAGCAACCCATCCTGCTACTCAGCCCGGCAGCCCCACTGGAACTGCCCGGTACCCTCACCGAACTCAGCGCGACAGCCGAGGACGGCACTCCGCTGCGCGCCTGGCTGGTGCTGCCCGAAGGCGCCGGCGCGCAGTCACCGGCACCGCTGCTGCTGTGGGTACACGGTGGGCCGCTGAGTTCGTGGAACGCCTGGACCTGGCGGTGGAACCCGTGGCTGCTGGCCGCGCAGGGATACGCCGTACTGCTGCCCGATCCGGCGCTCTCCACCGGGTACGGGTGGGACTTCATCCAGCGCGGCTGGGGCTCGTGGGGTGGCACGCCGTACACCGACGTGCTGGCGCTGACCGACGCGGCCGAGGCGCGCCCCGACATCGACGCGTCCCGGACCGGCATGATGGGCGGCTCGTTCGGCGGCTACATGGCCAACTGGATCGCCGGGCACACCAACCGGTTCAAGGGCATCGTCAGCCACGCCAGCCTGTGGGCGCTCGACCAGTTCGGCCCGACGACCGACGGCTACCACTACTGGCGGCGCGAACTGACCCCGGAGCGGGCGCTGGCCAACAGTCCACACCTGCACGTCAAGGCGATCGAGACACCGATGCTGATCGTGCACGGCGACCGGGACTACCGGGTACCGGTCGGCGAGGCACTACGCCTGTGGGCCGAGTTGACCGAGCACTTCCAGGACGAGGACGGCAACCTGCCACACAAGTTCCTCTACTTCCCGGACGAGAACCACTGGGTACTCACGCCACAGCACGCGAAGGTGTGGTACCAGACGGTATTCGCCTTCCTCACCTCGACCGTGCTCGGCGGCGAGTGGCGGACGCCGGAGATCCTCCGGTAGGCCCGGCCGGCGCTGTGCTCACCGGCGTACTCCAGAGATCCGTGGCGGTACCGTCCGCCACGTGCTGCTCGTAGACCTGGACCTTGGTGGCGATCAGCTCGAGGCACTCGGTGAGCACGGCGACCCGGTCGAGGACCAGTCGCTGGTGCTCGCGCAGCAGTTCGAGGCGCTCGGCCTCGTTGCCCGAACCGTACCGGACGAGTTCGGCGAAGCGCCGGATGGTGGCCAGTGGCATGCCCGACGCGCGGAACTTCAGACAGGTCGCAAGCCACTCGACGTCGGCTTCGCAATAGACGCGGCGACCGTTGGCGCTCCGGGCAACCGCGCTGGCAAACAGGCCCTCGCGCTCGTAGAGGCGCAGGGTGTGCACGCTCAGGCCGGTACGCCCGGCGACCTGGCCGATGCTCAGTTCCGTTGCGCTGCTGGACATGCGGCTACGGTACCTTGGCGCTGCCCGGCCGGGGCTTGACCTAGACCGTGGTCGAGCAACTAGCTTCCGGTTCATGACAACGCCCCCACACACCGGTACCGGCTACGGCGCCCGGAGCACCGCCGACGATGTGCTGCACGGCATCGATCTGTCCGGCCGACTCGCACTCGTCACCGGCGGATACTCCGGAATCGGCCTGGAGACCACCCGCGCACTCGCCCGTGCCGGTGCGCGCGTGGTCGTACCCGCACGCCGGCCGACCACCGCGGCCGATGCGCTCGAGGGCACCGACGGCGTCGAAATCGAAGGCCTGGACCTGGCCGACCTGGCGAGCGTGCGGGAGTTCGCAGAGCGTTTCCTGGCAACGGATCGGGCCCTCGACATCGTGGTCAACAACGCCGGGATCATGGCCTGCCCGGAGCACCGGGTCGGCCCCGGCTGGGAGGCCCAGTTCGCGGTCAACCATCTCGGGCACTACGCGTTGGTCAACCTGGTCTGGCCGGCGATCGCGCGCAGCGGCGCGGCCCGGGTGGTCGCCGTCGCCTCGGGTGGTCAGTTCTCCGGCATCCGCTGGGACGACGTGCATTTCCGGCGCGGGTACGACAAGTGGGCGGCGTACACCCAGTCGAAGGCCGCCAATGTACTGTTCGCGGCCCGGCTCGACGTACTCGGCCGCGGTGCCGGAGTACGCGCGTTCTCAGTGCATCCCGGGCTCATCTTGACGCCGCTGCAGCGCCACCTGCCACGGGCGGAGATGGTCGCCGCCGGCTGGATCGACGCGGATGGCAATCAGGTCAACGACGAGTTCAAGACGCCGGCGCAGGGCGCGGCGACTCAGGTGTGGGCGGCGACCTCGCCGAGCCTCGCCGGTACCGGCGGCGTGCACTGCTCCGACTGTGCCATCGTGGAATCCGGTGACAGCGTCAAGAAGGCCGAAGAGGCAAGGCGCCTGTGGTACCTGTCGGCCGAACTCACTGGGATTGACGCATTCGCCTGACCGCCGAGCCTGGCTGCCCAGCCTGACCGGACAACCTGACTGCGTCGCTCGTCCAAGCGACGTGTCTGGCTGACACCCGACTGTCCGCTACCCGGCAGGTCAACTGGCGGCTGGCCGTCACCGCGGTGGCCCATCATGCGCGTCAATGGTTGGATGACAGACGACGAAAAGCCGGTGTGGAAGCTGCGCCTCACCGACCTGTGGTGGATCCTGGCCTACCCGCTCTACCAGACCTTCGGCACGATCCGGCACGAGGGCAGCCACGCACTGGCCGCGAAGATCGAGGGCGCCGACGTCACCAACTTCGTGTGGTACCCGCAGACCCAACTGGGCCGCTTCACGTGGGGGTACACCGAGTGGCAGGGCGGCCACCCGGGCTGGTTCACCGACGCGGCACCGTACCTCGGCGACCTGATCTGGTTTGTGGGTTTCTTCTTCATCGTCACCCGCATCCGCTGGCGCAACCACCTGATCTGGCTCAACCTGATGATCGTCGGGCTGCTGTCGCCGTTGGTGAACTCGTTCTCCCAGTGGATGATCGGCATCTTCGGCAGCGACCAGGCCGACGTGTCCAAGTGGTTGGCCGAGGACCCGGACGCCATCGTGCACCTGTACTTCCTGCTGACCTGCGGGGCATATGTGGTGGCCATCGTGACGATCCTGTTGCGCGCCCCCAAGGTTGTCGCCGACGCGATTCTGCCGGCCGAATAGCGGTGTGCGCGCGGCTGACCGATAGGCTTGCCCGATGACCGTCGTCGACGAACTCGGCCGCAGCAAGTACGTCAGCCTCACCACATACCGCAAGGACGGCACGGCTGTGCCCACGCCGGTCTGGCACGTGGTTCAGGGCGGCGAACTTTTTGTCGTCTCCGAGGCCGACGCGTGGAAAGTCAAAAGGATCCGGAAGAACAGCCACGTCGTGGTCACGGCCTGCGACATCCGCGGCAAGATCGCGCCGGGCGCGGCAACAGCCGAGGGTACCGCCCGGCTCCTGGACGAGGCTGGCACCGAATCCGCGCGTACGCTGCTGGCCCGCCGATACGTGCTGTCCCGGCTGGGCAACTGGTTCGCCAAGCTGCTCCGGCTGAAGCGCAAGCCGCTGGTCGGCATCGCCGTCACCTTCTAGGCGCGCGCGGTCCGCAGTCCGCGACGAACCGCTACTTCAGTCGGCGCGGGAACCCCGTGGGGCGCTGTCGACATCGGAGCGGTAGCGCCAGCCCTCGCCCAGAACGAGCGGCAGCGCGGCAGCGGCCAGCAGACCGCCCAGAAGCGGAAAGACGATGAAGACCCAGAGTTGGGACAGCGGGGTACCACCTTCGAATACGGCCGGGCCGAAAGACCGCGCTGGATTCACCGAGGTGCCGTCGAGTGGGATGCCGACAAGGTGGCATGCGGCCAGAGCGATGCCAATGGCGAGACCGGCGAAGCCCGCGTTCTCAGTTCGGCTGGTCACTACGAGCACGACGAGAACGAGCAGGAACGTGAGCACGGTCTCCAGCACCATCGTCCCGCCCAGATTGATGTGCGCGCCGTAACTGTTCGTCCCCAGGGATCGTGTCTGGTCGGTGACGCCGCCCCACCGGGTGAGGCCGTACAGACCAAACGCAGCCAGCGTCGCCCCGGCGAACTGGACGAGCCAGTACGCGACGGCGTCGGCGAGGTTGATCCGG
This sequence comes from uncultured Actinomycetota bacterium, assembly GCA_963850915.1. Lineage (GTDB taxonomy): Bacteria > Actinomycetota > Actinomycetes > Mycobacteriales > Micromonosporaceae > CAVTWH01. The sequence goes on along the minus strand of CAWKND010000005.1, from coordinate 255,245 downwards.
CCGGTGAGCAACGCGCCCAGGGTCACCGCGGGGTTGACGTGGCAACCGGATACCGGGCCGAGCGCGTAGGCCAGGGCGAGGAGAATGAGGCCGAATGCCAACGCCACGACCACCACGCCGCCTTCGACCCGTCCGGCGATGGCACTCCCGACGCCGAAGAAGACGAGCAGCACAGTTCCCAGAAACTCAGCGCCGTAGCGTTTGGTCCTGTCCATACCGAAACCCCCGCGGTTCTGGATTGCGTTCGGCCGGGCCTGCCGTGACGTTCCCACTCAGCATCTACGATAGGTAACTCTACGTAGCCTTTGTAGGCTAGCGACCCGTTACCGGGATCAGGTCGGTCTGCGGAAATGTCGCACGAATGATTCGCCGTCACCCGCTGGAACGGTCCGGGTAGGTCCCGGCAAGCAGGCGCGCCGACTCGGTGAACAGGTCGCGCAACTCTTGTGGCGCCAACACTTCCAGCTCGCCGCCGATGCGCAGCAGCTCCTCGTGGGCGTGCGGGACCGACTCGATCGGGATGGTGGCGGCGATCCAGCCCCGGCGGTCGGGCGGGCCGGCGGTCTCCTCCAGTGCCCGCACGATCGTGGGCTCCAGCAGATGCGCCATCCGCTGCCGGCCCAGCGACGAGACCCGGATGTCGGCCTGGAGCCGGTACCGGCGGCGGTTGAATTCGGCGAGGTAGCCGCTCCAGTGGGTGGCCAGGTCGAAGCCCTCCGGTCGCTCGAAGTGCTCCGATTGCGTTGCCACGTCGAGCATCTCGGAGATGCGATAGGTGCGCAGCTGGCCAGCCGAGTCGGCGACGAGGTACCAGCGGCCCGCCTTGAGTACCAGCCCGTACGGGTCCAGCAGGCGGCTCACCTGCTCGGGCGCCTGCCAGCGGCGGTAGGTCACCCGGAGCCGGAGTTGTTGCCACACCGCGTCGGCCACCACGCCGAGCAGCGGTGTGTCGATCGGCTCGGCGTACCAGCCGGCCGGGTCGACATGCAGCCGCTGGCTCACCGTGTCCGCGCCGGTTCGCAGCTCGTCGCGGAGTGCCGCGCGTACCTTCACGGACGCGCCGGTGACCGCCTCGCCCAGACCGAGTTCGCCAGCCGGCCCGGGCAGTGCCATCAACCACAGCGCGGCCGCCTCCTGCGGGGTGAGGCCGGTCAACTGGGTGCGGTACCCGCCGACCAGCCGGTAGCCACCCTCCCGGCCGGCTTCCCCGTAGACCGGCACGCCGGATCGGCCGAGCGCCTCGATGTCGCGGTAGATCGTCCGTACCGAGACCTCGAACTCGGCGGCGAGCGCGTCCGCGGTCATCCGGCCCCGGGTCTGCAGCAGGAGAACGATGGAGACAAGTCGGCTGGCGCGCATGGGAAGATTCTGCCGGCACCCACTGACAGTAGGTGTCAGTGGCCGTTGGCTACCGTCCGGGCATGCCGAACAGCAACAATTTTGACTTCTTCGTGGGCGAGTGGAGCTCGGTTCAGCGCCGGCTGCGCAAGGTACTCGCGAACAACGACGAGTGGTACGAGTTCGAGGGCGTCACCAGGTGCTGGAGCGTACTGGGCGGCGCCGGGAACATCGACGAGGTGGTCTTCCCGAGCCAGGGCTTCGGCGGCGTAACCCTGCGCCTCTACGACCCGGCCACCGACGAATGGTCGCTGTACTGGGCCAGCAGCCGGCTCGGCACGCTCGGCCTCCCCCCGGTGGTGGGGCGCTTCGACGAGACCGGCCGGGGCGAGTTCAGCGCGGACGACCGGTACGAGGGGCGGCCGATCCGGGTGCGCTTCGTCTGGTCGGAGATCACCCCGACCAGCGCCCGCTGGACACAGGACTTCTCCACCGACCACGGGGCGACCTGGGAGACCAACTGGGTGGCTGACTTCACCCGAACCGCGCCGTGAGCCGCGCAGGAGGCGGCCGCTAGGATCGGCTGTATGGCACTGGTTTACCGAGCCGATCTCACCCCGACCAAGCTCGAGCTGCTCGCCGGCTTTCTGCCAACCCGTTCCTGGTACCCGGGGCCGCCGGCACCCGAACTCGAACGCGTTGCGGCGTACCGCTTCGACGACCCGGCCGGTGCGGTCGGCATCGAGACGCTGCTGGTCCGGGCCGGCGACGGTCCCGTACTGCAGTGCCCGCTCACCTACCGGGACGCGCCACTGGACGGCGCCGAGCAGTGGCTGCTGGGTACCAGCGAGCACTCGGTACTCGGCCGCCGCTGGATCTACGACGGCTGCGGCGATCCGGTCTACGCGGCCGTTCTGGCAACGACCATCCTCGCCGGCGGTACCCAGGCCGAGGAGTTCGTCCAGGGCGACAACGGGCCGGTGCGCCGCGACCCCGACATGTATGTCACCGGCAGCGGCCAGCAGGCGGACTTCGCCACCGAAATCACTCCGGTGACCGTTGCCGACGGGGATCCCGTGCTGGTACGCACCGGTGCCGTCGAGCTGACCGTGGCCCGGATCCTGGACCGCGCCGATGGCGGGTACGGCCTCGGAAACGCCGCTGGCGCGGCCGTACTGAGCTGTGACTGGAGCGGCAGCCCGACCCCTGTCGTACTGGCCACCGCCCGCCGGCTCTGACCTGCCCGCGACAGCCGGCCCACCGCTCACGGGCGCGCGGCCTGGCCGGTCGCATTCGCCATGGCGTGGCCGGAAATCCCGAGAAACTGCCGCTAGACGCGTGCGTTTCTGCCGGTAATTTGCCGCTGCGGATGGGTTGTGGCGCCCGAATACATCTGTAAATCTCCATGCATAAGTTCAATGCACGGGGAGGAGCACAGACATGAGGAAGAGGCTGTTAGCCGCCGCGATCGTCGCCGGAGCGCTGGGTCTGTTCGTCGCCGCACCCGCCAACGCAGCCGCGCCCGCCGCCGGCCCCAGCGTCGTTCACCCCAACCTGTTGTGCAGCACGCAGTTCGTCGCCTCCGGCGTCCGCATCCACTCGCGGCCGAGCCTGAGCGCGCCCGCGCTCGGCGAGGGCTTCCCGCCCCAGTGGTTCGACATCATCAACATCCAGTACACCGGCGGAAACTGGTGGGCCTACGGCACCGACCGCACCACCAAGGTGAAGGGCTACGTCTACGACAGCTCGGCCTACCTGAACATCAATGAGTGCCCGTAGCGTCCAGGATCAACACCAGCAACGGTTCCAGCCGGCCAGGGCTGCCTGGTCGGCTGGGATCGGCTTGCCGCCGGCCGGGATCAGCTGGCCCGCCAGCCGGTCCGCAGCGGGTGATCGGCCGGGATCAGTGCAGCGACGTGCCGGATCTTGTCGGGGTTGACGACTGAGCGGACCGCTTGGATGCTGCCGTCCAGGATGTCGAGGGCGAGTACGGTCACCAGCCGCCCCTCGGAGTCGAGTACGAGCGCGCCGGGCTGCCCGTTCACCGGTACCAGTCGGAAGTGCAGTTGGAACTCCCGCGCACCGTGGCTGACCGCGGCCAGCAGCCGCACCACCTTGTCCCGGCCGAGGATCGGGCGGGGCAGCGACGGGCCGTTGCCGCCGCCGTCGCCGTAGGACACGACGTCGGCCGCGAGCATCTCCACGAGCGGCTCCAGGTCGCCGTCTTCGAGCGCGGCGAAGAAGCGTGCGGCGAGCTGGTCGCGTTCGCGGTCAGGAGCGTCGAAGCGCGGCCGGCCGGCCTTGACGTGTTGCCGGGCGCGGCTGAGCAGCTGTCGACAGTGCGTCTCGGACTTGTCGAGCGCGCGCGAGATCTGCGGGTAGTCGAACTCGAAGACCTCGCGCAGCAGGAATACCGCCCGCTCGGTCGGGCTGAGCGTCTCGAGCAGGACGAGGAAGGCCATCGAGAGGGTGTCGGCCAGCTCGACGCGCTCGAACTCGGGCGCGACCGTGACCTCGACGAGTGGCTCGGGCAGCCAGGTACCGAAGTAGGCCTCCCGCCGTACCCGGGCCGAGCGCAGGTGGTCGATGCTCAGCCGGGTTACCACCGAGGAGAGGTAGTTCTTCAGCGAGCCGATCCGGGTACCCTGCTCCCGCGCCCGGTGCAGCCGCAGGTACGCCTCGGAGACGATGTCCTCCGCATCGGCGACACTGCCGGTCATCTGGTACGCCAGCGAGAACAGCAGCGGGCGCAGCGCCACGAACTCGGCCGTCCCAGCCGTACCACTCTCCGCCATCACCGCTCCTCACCACTCCCCGCCGGCACGCGGAACCTGTCGCAGGCGGCGGCCCTGTCTCGTCATAAGGGCGACCCGCGCTCGTCACAAGGGTGGCACGCGCGAATCATCGTCTTCAGGAGGGCACCTCATGGATTCCGTTCTCGTCACCGGCGGTACCGGCACGCTCGGCACGCTGGTCGTCAAACGGCTGCGGGACAGGGGCATCGCGGTACGGGTACTCAGCCGACACCCCCACGAAGGCGCCGAGTATGTGACCGGCGACCTGGCCACCGGCGAGGGGATCGACGCCGCTGTGGCCGGGGTCGGGACCGTGGTGCACTGCGCCGGGAGCGCCAAGGGTGACGAGGTGAAGGCCCGCAACCTGGTGGCGGCGGCTTCCCGCGCCGGGGTCGCGCACCTGGTCTATATCTCCGTGGTCGGCGCGGACCGGGTTCCGATCCACAGCCGGCTCGACCGCGTGATGTACGGCTACTACGGCGCGAAGTTCGCCGCGGAGCGGATCGTGGCCGAGTCCGGTTTGCCGTTCACCACGCTGCGCGCGACCCAGTTCCACGACCTGATCCTGACCGTGGCCCGGCAGCTGGCGAAGTCGCCGGTGGTACCGGCGCTGTCCGGTGTCCGGTTCCAGCCGATCGACGCGGACGAAGTGGCCGCCCGGTTGACAGAGCTCGCTCTGGGCGCGCCGGCGGGGCTGGTTGCCGAGCTGGGCGGCCCACGGATCTACCCGATGGTCGACCTGCTGCGCGGGTACCTGCGGGCCACCCACCGCCGGCGGCTGATCCTGCCGGTACGGCAGGCGGGTGACGCGGCCCGTGCGGTGCGGGCGGGCGCCAATCTGGTACCCCAGCAGGCGGTCGGCCACCGCACCTGGGAGGAGTTCCTGGCCGACCGGGTCACCCGCTGACCGCAAAAGCCAATCACTCGACGGGTACCACCCGGGCCGCCGCCTGTGATGCCGGGGCGATCTCGGCGTCCCACGGCAGTACGGTGCCGAACCGGACCAGTTGCCCGTAGCTACCCGGATCCACGCTCGGCGCCAGGGCCAGGTCGAGAAGCGCGACAGCGGCCTGCTCCGGCGTCTGCGCGTTACTCATGTCGATGAACCACGGGCGGGAGGCCGGTGTGTCGAACAGCCCCGGGCACACGGCCGCGACGAGGGTACCGTCGGCCAGGTCCCGTTCCCGGCGCTGCGCCGCGAGTACCCGGACAGCGGCGACCTGTGCCACTTTCGACGGTACGTTCAGCCACGCCGGCCACCCCTCCGCGAGCGCCGACCCGTCATGTACCGCCGCCCGCCAGCCGGCCACGACTTCCTCGATGTCGGCGAGCGAGCGTGCCTCGGCGAACCGCGCCCGTACCCGTGGGTCGAGGTGGCCCAGCGTGCCGAAGGAGCTGGCCACCACGAGCAGCCGGCCACCCGGGCGCAGGATCGGCCCGAACGAGCGCAGCATCCGCAGCGTGCCGGCGTTGTTGGTCTCGGTGAGCAGGTCCACCTGCGCGGCCGGGGTGCGGTCGGGGGTCACCCGCGAGCCGGCGTTGGAGATGACGATGTCGATCCCACCGTGCTCCGCAGCGATGGTGTCCGCCGCCGACTGCACCGAGGCGGAGTCGGTGACATCCAGTACCAACCCGTGCACCTGGGCGCCGGCGACTGCCAGCTTCTCGGCCTCCGCCGCCACCCGGGTCGCGTCCCGGCCGGTGAGGTAGGTGTGGTCGGTCGGGCCCAGCCGGGCCGCCAGACCCGCGACGAGTGCCTGCCCGAGACCCTGGGTTGCGCCGGTTACCAGTGCGATTCGATCTGCCATGCGGACAACGTTAGGTGCGATCGGGCATGCCGGAAACGAGACTCCCGCACATGTGGTATGCGTAGGAGTCATGGAGCTGTCGGTGACCGGGATGCGGGTACTGCGCGAGGTGGCCGAGCGCGGTTCGTTCACGGCGGCCGCGAGCGCCCTGGGATACACCCAGTCGGCGGTGTCCCGTCAGGTCGCGGCCCTGGAGGCGGCGCTCGGCGTGGCTGTCTTCCAGCGCCAGCGCACGGGGGTACGCCTCACCGCGCCCGGTCGGGCGGTACTGCGGCACGCGACCGCCGCGCTGGACGAGATCGACGCGGCGCTGCGTGCTGTCCGGGGACCCGCGCCCGCCACCGAGGTGGTACGGCTGGGCGCGTTCACCAGTGCCGGTGCGGTACTGGTGCCGCGTACCCTCGCCGCACTGCGCCGTACCCACCCGCAGATCGAGGTGACCACCCGGGAAGGCAGCACGCCGGCGCTCGTCCGGGCGGTACGCGCCGGATCGCTCGACCTGGTCGTGGTGGCCACCACTCCCCCGTTCCGCGCCCTCGACGGGGAGAGCCCGGAGCTGGTCGTCCGGCTGGTCTCCGAGTCGGAGCTGTACATCGCCGTACCCGCAACGCATCCACTCGCGCTCGGCGACGCGTGTCGACATCCGGCAACTGGCCGGCCAGCGCTGGATCGCCAGCCCGTCCGGCGCCGGCGAGGTACTGCTCGGCGTGTGGCCAGGGCTGGGTGGCCGCCCGAGAGTCGCGCACACCACCCGGGACTGGCTGGCCAAGCTGCACCTGGTCGCGGCCGGCTGCGGTCTCACCACGATCCCCGGTTCGCTGCGCCCGGTGGTACCGGACGGGGTCCGGGTGTTGCCGGTGCACGGTGGCCCGCGGGAGACCCGCCGGGTAGTCACCGCCCGGCTGGCCGGCCGGCGTACACCGGCGGTACGGATCGTCGAGGACGCTGTCCGCGCCACCGCCGAGGAGCTCAGGCACAGTTCTTAGCAGGAGCGCGTCTCAGGCATCCCCGAGCAGCAGCCGGATCCAGGCGTCGGCGAGCCACCGCTGGAAGCGTTCGGCGCTCCAGCGACGCTCGTGGACGAGCAGCAGCCAGTACTCGACGGCGTTCATGCTCCAGATGATGTCCGCTACCTCGTCGTCGCTGAGATCGCCGCGTACGCCGCCTTTGGCGCGCAGGTCCGCGGCGAAGCCACGCATGTTGCGGGCACGGCGCTCGGTGATCGTCGTCCACAGCTCGGCGCAGTCGCTGTCGTGCAGGGCGGCGGTGCGCAGCGCGACGAAGATCGGCGCGAGTCGCTGGTGGATGCTGGTCATCGCACCGGCGTAGCTGGTGAGCATGGCCCGCGCGGTGGGGGCGGCCCGGACCGCGACCACGTACTCCCGCTCCAGGGCGGGTACCGCGTGGTCGGTACCGGAGATCGAGGTCTCCACGAGTTCGCGCATCAGTACGGGTTTGCGGCCGACGTTCGCGTACACCGTGTCCACCGACACGCCGGCCTGCTCGGCGATCTCGGCAACCGTGGTGGCGGCGTACCCGCGCCGTACGAACAGCTCCCGGGCAGCGGCCAGGATCGCGCGCCGGGTGGCCGCCGCCTGCTGGGCCCGGCGCGGCGCCTCGTATCGACGCTTGGCTCCCTTGACCTGGTCGCTCGTCACGGCCTAATGTTACCAATATTCATCCGAAACGCATTCGGGTCAAATTGAGGGGCCAACCATGGTCTACGCATTCACCCAGGACGTACCGATCAACGAAGAGCTCTACTGGCGCATCATGGACAAGATCGGACCGGAGCCGATCGCCGGCAGCCTGGCGCACCTGTGCGTACGCCGACCCGACGGCGGGCTGCGCTACATCGACATCTGGGAGTCGAAAGAGGCCTGCGCCCGCGCCTTCGACGAGCGCATCCACCCGGCCGTGGACGCCGCGTTCGGTGGCAACCGCCCCGGCAGCGAGCCGGAAGTGACGCACCTGGAAGTCCTGCACGCCACCGGCACCCTGCTGGGTGACCAGCGGTAGTCACGAACGGCCACGGGTCGGTCGACACAGTGCCTGGCCGACCCGTACCAGTGAGGCTCTTATATTTAAGAGTGTTAACTGATAGCGTGCCGAAGCATCGATACATCGATGTGGAGGACGGCCCGTGAAATCTCGACCTCGCACCTATGCCCTGATAGTCGGCGCACTCGCCCTCGTGGCGGCGTTCGCCGTCATGCCCGCGCTGCAGGCCCAGGCCGCCAGCGCACCCCCGGCCGCCTGCGCATCGCCGGCCTGGGCCGAAGGCAACACCTACACCGTGGGTACCACCGTCACCTACAGCGGCCACGCCTACAAAGCGCTGGTGACCCACACCGCGTACGTCGGCGCGGGTTGGAACCCGGCGGCCACCCCGTCGCTCTGGACCGATCTGGGTACCTGTGCCGGCGGTACCACCTCGCCGACGCCCAGCCCGAGCCGCACCGCGTCGCCCAGCCCGTCCCCGTCCCGGTCGGCCTCGCCGTCCGCCTCACCGTCGAAGTCGCCGTCGGCCTCCCCGTCGAAGTCGCCGTCCGCCTCGCCGACCCCCACGTCGACCGGGGGGTCGTGCGCGGGCAAGTCCCGGCCGGCCGGCAAGGTACTGCAGGGCTACTGGGAGAACTGGGACGGCGCGGCCAACGGGGTACACCCGGGGCTGGGTTGGATCCCGATCACCGACTCGCGGATGGCGCAGCACGGGTACAACGTCATCAACCTGGCCTTCCCGGTGATCCGCTCGGACGGCACGGTGCTGTGGGAGAACGGCATGGACGCCGGTGTGCAGGTACCGACCCCGGCCCAGATGTGCCAGGCAAAGGCGAGCGGGCTGACCCTGCTGATGTCCATCGGCGGCGCGGCGGCCGGCATTGACCTCAGCTCCAGCACCGTCGCCGACAAGTTCGTCTCGACCATCGTGCCGATCCTGAAGGCGAACAACTTCGACGGCATCGACATCGACATCGAGACCGGCCTCACCGGCAGCGGCAGCATCAACACGCTGTCCACCTCGCAGGCCAACCTGATCCGGATCATCGACGGGGTACTCGCCCAGATGCCGTCGAACTTCGGCCTCACCATGGCGCCGGAGACCGCGTACGTCACCGGGGGCAGCGTCACCTACGGCTCGATCTGGGGCGCGTACCTGCCGATCGTCAAGAAGTACGCGGACAACGGCCGGCTGTGGTGGCTGAACATGCAGTACTACAACGGAAGCATGTACGGCTGCGCCGGCGACTCGTACTCGGCCGGTACGGTGCAGGGCTTCACCGTACAGACCAACTGCCTGAACACCGGCCTGGTCATCCAGGGCACCACCATCCGGGTCCCGTACGACAAGCAGGTACCCGGCCTGCCCGCCCAGTCCGGCGCGGGTGGCGGGTACATGACGCCCTCGCTGGTCAGCCAGGCGTACAACAGTTCACTCAAGGGCCTGATGACCTGGTCGATCAACTGGGACGGCTCGAAGGGCTGGACCTTCGGCGACAACGTGAAGTCGCTGCAGGGGCGCTGATGCCGCCGGGTGGTTCGCTGACCCGGTAGCCCGGATGGGCCGCTTCCCGACGGAGCGGCCCATCCGTGCTTCGTGTTCGTCGGGGGCTCGGCGTGCGGTCGTCCGGAAATATAGCGGGGCTCGTTACGGTCACGACCGTGTCGCGGCCTCTTTCGCTTGCGCAGCAACGGCTGCTGCGCGCCGAGTACGCCGACCCGGGCACCGCCGACAACAAGGTGATCGGGGGCTACCTGCTGCGCGGGCCGCTGCGGGTGGATGCGCTGAGCGCCGCGCTGCGGGACGTGGTCACCCGACACACAATTCTCCGGACGGTGTACGAGCGGGTTGGCGACCGTACCGTTCCCCGGATCGTGGCGCCCTCGATCGACCTGGAAGTCGCGTCCTCGGCCGACCTGAGTCCCAATGCCGGCCTCCATCCCGACGAGGCGGGCCTGGCGGGCGCCTGTGCGGACTGGTGGGATCGGGTGTTCGATCTTGCGTCGGGTCCGGTGCTGTGGGCTCGGCTGCTGCCCCTGCCTGTCCCGTTGTCTGCGCCGGGCGGCGGTGCTGGGCATCTGTTGTGTCTCGCGGCGCATCACGTGGCGTTCGACGGGTGGTCGGGCAGCATCCTGCGGGAGGATCTGGCGCGGGCGTACGCGGCCCGGTGCGCGGGGACCGTACCGTCCTGGGCACCACTTCCGGAGTACGAGGAGTACGCGGCCTGGGAGCAGCGGCAGCTCCGGCACTGGCTGCTGAGCGACCTTCCGCACTGGGGGCGAGCGCTGTCCAGGCCGGCCGACACCGTGTTCGCCGCCGATCCCGAGCAGCCCGAGGGCGACGCGACCGGGTACCGGCTGGAGCTGTCCGCCGAGCTGGTCAGCGCGGTGCACGGAGCGGCCCGACGACTCGGGGCCTCGCTGCTGGCAGTGCTGCTCTGCGCGGTAGCCGGCGCGCTGGAGAACTGGTCGGACGCGGCGCGGATCGGCATGGGTACGGTGCTCTCCGGCCGGCACGAGGCCAGGTACCGGGGCGTCGTCGGATGCTTCGTCAACGCGGTACCCGTTGCAGTGGAACGGAGTGCGGGCGAACCGCTGCCGGATCGGGTACGCGCGCTGACCCGTACCGTCCTCGACGGGCTGCGCCACTCCCGGACACCGATGGACGAGATCGTCCGACGAATGGGTGTCGACGATGGCGGACGCGGTCCGGGCGGCGTCCAGGTGATCCTGAATACCCGCCACTCGACAGCGCCGCTGGGCGCGGGTGTGGAGCTGGAGTCGATCCCGGTGCTGCCGCCGCGCACCGGGCCGCCGCTGGTACTGGAGACGGTTCCGCGGGCGGACGGCGGGTGGTGGCTGCGCGGGCGGTGGCGGCGGGACAGCGTGCCCGACCGCGACGGGCGGGAACTGGTCACGGCCGTCCACACATTCCTGGAAGAGGTTGTCTGACGCGTCGGGAGGCGCTGCCATGGAACAGATCAGCCTGGAGTCGACAGTTGTCGAGGTGTTCCGCCAGGTCCTCGGCGATCCGAAACTCGGTGCCGAGGACGACTTCTTCCTGGCCGGGGGCGACTCGCTGCTCGCCGTCGACGCCGTCAACAAGCTCAGCGCAGCCGCCGGCCACAGCGTCGACCCGATGCTCATCTTCATGTACCCCAACGCTTCGGCGTGCGCCGTGGCCATCACCGAACTGGGTCCACGCTGACCGGCGTTGCGCTGGCCGGTGGGGACTGGCGGATCTGGGGGGACGCGCCGGTGCGCAGCGCCGGGTTCCCGGTCGGCGGCGTGCTCTCCCTGACACCTGCCGGACTTGCCGACGCGGCTGACGCGGCACTGCGGTCGCCGGCAGATCCGGTTGCCGCGCAGGCATTCGAGAAGCGGTGGCACGAGGCTGCGGAGGAGAGCTCCGGCGTGCTTGCCGGGATCGCGCGAACCGAACGGTTCCGGCTCGCCGTGGCGTGGCAGAACCATCCGGTACTGGAGACCGCGATCGCACCGCTCCTCCGCCATGCCGGGTCGCGCAACGGCCGCCAGCGCGCCCGCGAGCGGCTGGTGGCGGCGTACTGGCAGCGGTACTGCGTGAAGAACGAGACGATCGGCTTCTTCGGGCCGCTGGCCTGGGCGCGGATCGATCCGCTCCGTACCGCGTCCGCCCAGCGCTGTGGCGATCGGGTGGTCGACCGGGCCCGGGTGCACCTGGAGACCTGGGGCGTGGCGCTACTCGCCGGCCAGCTCGCCCGGGATCCGGCACTGCGGCCGTGGCTGTGCCCCCGACGGGTACCCGCGCTGCGACTCGACGGCGACCGCGTGTGCCGACCGGACGGTACCCGGGAGTTGTTATCCGCCAACGACCTCGCGCTGCTGGCGGCGGCCGACGGCAGCACCACCGCGAATGAGTTGGCGGCCAGGCTACCGGCGCTCGACGTACCGGCCGGCCTCACCGAACTGAGCCGGCGTGGACTGCTGGTCTGGGACTGGGCGCTGCCGGCCGGTACGGCGCTGGAGGAGGAGTTGGCCGAGGCACTGCGCGCCCTCCCGGACGCCGAGCTGACCGCCCGTATCGGCGCGCCACTCGACCGACTCCGGGCGGTCCGCGCCGAACTGGAGCACGGCTGGGATGAGCCGACCGCAGTCGTTGCCGGGCTGGCGAAGCTGGGTGCCCTCTTCACCGAGGCGACCGGGGCGCCGCCGAACCGGAGTGCCGGGCGCGCCTACGCCGGCCGGACGCTGGCCTACCTGGAGTGCCGGCGCGGAGTCTCCGTCGAGCTGGGTACCGACTTCCTGGATGCGTTGGCACCACTGGGTCTGCTGCTGGACAGCGTACGCTGGCTGACCGCGCGGATCCGGGCACTGGTACTGCCGCAGATCCAGGAGGCGTACACCCGGGTCGCCGCCCGTGACGATGCGCCGGTGACCGCCGCGACGCTCTGGTTCGCCTGCGCCCCGACGCTCGCCGCGAGTCTGGACGGGCTGCTGGCGGCGGCCGTCGGCGAACTCCACGAGCGCTGGCGGCGACTGCTGCCCTACGGCGACGGGGATACCGACGTGCGGGTCACCGCCGAGAGCCTGCGGGCGGGGGTACTTCGGGAATTCGGGGCCGCCGGGCCGGGCTGGGCCGAGGCGCGCTGGTGCAGCCCGGATGTACTGATCGCCGCGCCGGGTCTGGCCGAGTTCGCACGCGGCGACGGAGTACTGGTCCTCGGCGAACTGCATGCCGCGATGAACGCCACCGACTACCTCGCCACCGTTGCCGAACATCCGGCTCCTGACGCACTGTTGTCCGCTGTGGACGCTGACTTCCCGCTGCCACGACTGCTGCTCGGGCCGGCAACCGGCGTCTCCATGCGCAACTTCCCGGCGCTGATCCGCCCCGGCGATCGGTGGCTTGCACTCGTACCCCGGCAGCCCTTGCCCCGCAGGGGAACCGTGGTCGCGGCGGGCGATCTCGCGGTCGTCGGCACAGGTACGGATCTGCGGCTGGTGGATGGCGATGCCGAGTTCGACGTGCTGGACCTGTTCGCGGAGGCCATCAAGGGCCGGCTGCTGCGCCACTTCACGCTCTTTCCCGCCTCACTCTTCCACGGTGGCCGGCGGCCACGGATCACCATCGACCGGTTGGTGGTGGCGCGGCGGAGTTGGTCGTTTCCGGCTGCGGAGCTCTCGTTCGCGGGCAAGTACAGCGAAATCGAGCGGTTTCTCGACGCGCGCTCGTGGTGGGCGCGGCATGGCCTGCCGAGGTTCGCCTTCGTCAAGACACCGGCGGAGACGAAGCCGGTCTACGTCGACTTCGCCAGCCCGGTCTACGTCGAGGTACTCGCCGAGCTGGTACGGCGGGCGGCGCGTACCGGCGCGTCGGTTGCGTTTGTGGAGATGCTGCCCGGGCCGGAGCAGTGCTGGCTGGCCGACTCGGAGGGGCAGCGGTACGCGGCGGAGATCCGGTTGGTGGCCGTGGACGGACAGGGGTGCGGGTGATGCGAGTGGACGGTGACCTGCTCGACGGTGGCTGGCGGTGGTGGCCGCATGTGGTGGTACGCGGTGCCGGCTTCCCCGCTGACGGTATCGAACTGCTCCGCGATTCCGAGTTGGCCCACCGCGCTGACGCGGCGCTCGACGGTGCTGAACTCCGGCAACGGTTTGCGCAGGAGTACGTACTCGCCGTGCGGCGTGCCAACAAGCAACTGCGCGACATCGCGGCCGAGCCTGCCTTCCTGACGGCGCTCACCTGGCAGAACCACCACCTCATCGGCACCGGGATCGGCTCCTTCGCCGCGGGCTCGACGGATCGGCGCAATTCCAAGGATCGCCAGCGCGAGGAGCTGATCGCGGCGTACTGGCAGCGGTACTGCGTGAAGAACGACTCCATCGGTACCTTCGGGCCGGTCGGCTGGGGACGGCTGCGCCCCGAGGAGCCGACCAGCCGGTACGCGCCCGGGCCGGGACTGATCAGTCACCGCGAAGTCTTCTTCGAGTCATGGGCCATCGACGCGCTCGCCCGTGCTCTGCAGGAAGAGCCGGGAATGCCGGCCTGGCTGGCGCCGCACCAACAGCCCTTCATCCGGCTCGCCGGGCAGACCGTTGTGCCCGCCGTCGGCCACCCGGTGGAGCTGACCGAGTTCGAGGCGCTCGTCCTGTCCCGCTGCGACGGCGCCACGGCAGCTCGGGACCTGGTACCCGACCAGGCCGAGGAGGTCTTCCCGGTACTGGCCGGCATGGTGAAGCGGCGCTGGATCGCCTGGCAGCTCGACCTTCCCGCCACTCCCCGCCCCGAACTCGCGCTGCGTGAGTTCCTGCTTTCGGTCGGGGATCCGGTACTGCGCGATGGCGCGCTCGCCAAGCTCGACCGGCTCGAAGCGAGCCGGGACAAGGTCGCCGCCGCCACCGATCCGCCGGCCCTGCTCGCGGCTCTGTCCACAGCGGACACGCGCTTCACCGAACTCACCGATTCGGCTCCCGCGCACAATGCCGGTCGCGCCTATGGCGGAAGAACGCTGCTGTACCACGACAGCCGGCGGGACGGCGAGTTGACGATCGGGCGGGACCTGTTGGCGGCGGCTCGTCCGGTGGGGCTGCTCGCGCACTCGGCGCGCTGGCTCTGTGCCGAGCTGGCCACCGCACTGCGCGAGCCACTCCTCACGTACCTGCGCAGCACAGGGAGCACCGACCTGGCCAGCTTCTGGTTCCGGGGAATGCAGCCGTTCCTGGGTACCCTGCGCACTGCGCTACCGCGAGATCCGGGCCGAGTTCGCCCGGCGCTGGGACGCGATCCTGCAACCGCCAGCCGACGCTACCCGGCTGACGTACCGCTACGACGAACTCTGGCCGCTGGTCCGGGACGCCTTCGCCGCCACGGCACCGGGCTGGGCCGGCGCCCGCAGCGTCAGCCCGGACATCATGGTGTGCGGGCGTGACCTCACCGATCCACTGCTCGTCCTCGGCGAACTGCACACCGCCTGCAACACCCAGCGCAGCAACTGCTTCGTCACCCAGCACCCGGACCGGACCGAACTACTGGAGTCGATCGACGCCGACTTCCCCGAGCCATTGATCTTCCCGGTACTGCCGAAGTACAGCCCGCCACGGCTGTCCATCCGTACCCACCCGGCGCTGATCCGGGACACCGACTTTCTGGTCGAGTTCGGGTACCACACGGCACCGGCGGACCGGCCGCGACTGGTACGCAGCCGCGATGTCGTTGTGGCCGAACGGGATGGCGAGGTGGTGGTGCGGCTGCCGACCGGCGAGTGCTTCCCGGTGCTGGAGGTCTTCGGCGAGGTGCTGATGGATGCCGTCATCGACCAGGTGCGGCTGTTCGGGGAGCGCGACCGGGTACCTCGGGTCACCGTCGACAGGATGGTGCTGTGCCGGCAAACCTGGCGCCTGCCCCCGGCGGAGGTACCCTTCGCCACGGTCAAGGACGAGGCGGCCCGGTACCTCGCCGCCCGTGCCTGGCGCCGGGAACTCGGCCTGCCCGAGCGCGCGTTCGTCAAGGCGGACGGGGAGAAGCCGGTATTCGTCGACTTCACCAGCCCGGTCTACGTCAACCTGTTGGCCAAGGCGGTACGCCGCACCAGTACGCCGGTCACGGTGGTGGAGATGGTGCCGGACACCGACGAGCTGTGGCTGACAGATCGGCTGGGTCGCCGGTACACGGCCGAACTGCGCCTGGTCGCCGTCGACCACGCGCACTGACCACGCCGTCCTCGCTCAGCCGGCGTCACTCTGCGGTAGCCGGCGGCGGCCGAGGCGCGTCAGCCGGCTGGCAGCCAGCACGCGCACGACATTGACGGCGCCGAAGTACCGGTCGACCGACTGGACACCGGCGAACGCACCGAGGAACCGGGTCACTTCGGCCGGCCGGTCGGCGATCGCCGCGAGTAGGTACTGTGCGCCGCGGCTCGGAGCCGGGAAACCGGCCAGCCGTACGGTGAAGTCATAGCTGGCCCGGATTGCGCTGTCCCGCGCTCGCCGGTGGCCGGCCAGCGCGCGGTCCAGGCGCTGTCGGCTGGACAGCCCCGCGATGAGCGCCGTCGCAAGGAGATCGGCGTCGCGCAGCGCGTTGGCGATGCCGTGCGCTGAGATCGAGTCCTGCACCACGCCGGCATCCCCGACCAGTGCCCAGCCCGGTCCGTGCGAAGCCCGGAAGGTGTTCGGCTGATCCGGTGTGCTGCGCAGCCGCTCGACCCGGACGCCGGCGCGTACCCGCTCGCCGAGGTCACCGCACGCGTCGAGGGTACGCAGGTAGTGGCCCTCCAGGTCACCGCGCGCGGACGGGAACTCGGCGAGCGGCGCCGAGGTGTAGACCATCACGAGGTTGTCGTTGGTGGGGAAGGCAGCCACCGCCCGGCCGGGACGCTGGTACAGCTCGCCGCTGCTGAGCGGTACGCCGGCCCAGTACGAGTAGCTGGCGAACGCCCGTGTCTCGTGCTCGCGGTAGCGCGCCGCCCGTACCCGCTCGGCGACGAATGAGTGCTTCCCGTCGGCGCCCACCACGATCGTCGCGGTCTCGTCAGCGGACTGGTGGCCGTGCTCGCGGCCCCGGATGCCGACCACCCGACCGGCCGACCAGAGCAGCTCCTCGACCCGGAATCCGGTGCGTACCAACGCTCCTGCGGCTCGGGCGGCGTCGAGTAGTACCGCGTCGAGCAGTGTCCGGCGCGGGCTGCACATCGCCGAAACGCCGTCGTACTCGGGCAGCCGACCAGTCATCACGACGCCGGTACTGTCGAAGCGGACGAGCGGGGTAAGCGGGGTACCCGCGGCGACCAGCCGATCCAGCAGCCCCCACCGCCGTAACAGTGCCACGCCCGGCAACTGGACCTGGTGCGAGGAGATCGTGTCGGAGGGCAGGCCGGCCCGGTCGACCACGAGTACTCGCAATCCGGCCCGTGCCAACAACAGTGCGGTACTGGCCCCGGCGACCCGCGCGCCGACCACGATCACGTCGTAGCCACCCATGACGCCCCCCGTACCGTACGCCATCGTATGGTACCCACCATACGGCGGCGTACGGTTCGTGTCACGTCAGCAGGTGGTAGACCTCGGTCTCCAGCGCGGCCGGATCGGCGCGGTGCGGCCCGTAGATCTCCCAGCGCGGACCGGCCAGCTGTTCGCCCCGCGCGGCACACCACTGGACAACCGCCTGATGCGCGGCGGCCAGCCCCTGGTACGGACCACGGTGCACCGTGGCGGCGACCCGACCGGCCGGCAGCGTCGACGCCACCACCCGACCAGTCAGCGGACACGGCCGCAGCAGCTCGACGCCGATCTCGACGTGGGGTACGCCGTCGAGGTAGAGCATCACGTTGCGGCAGCCGCGCTCGATCCCGGCCGCGCGCAGACACGCCCAGACCTCGTCCAGCAGCCCCTTCCACAGCGCCGGGAACTCCCGCCAGGTGGTGGTCGCCGGTACCACCGCCGTTGGGCGCGCGGAAACGGTTGTCACAGCTACGTCGTAGCCCATCTCGATCAGCCCTCGGCGTTGATCACGCAGAACAGGTTGCCCTCGGTGTCGGCGAGTACCACGAAGTCGGCGCCGTCCGGGTAGACCCAGTCCACCCGCGTGGCGCCCAGCGACAACAGCCGGTCGAGCTCGGCGCGCTGCTCCGCCTCGTTGGCCGCCCACAGGTCGAGGTGGGTGCGGTCCTCGTCGTCCAGGTGCAGCCGGGGACCCGAGCCGTCCGCCGGGGACAGGAAGGCCGGATTACCAGGCGCGGCAACGTATCCCAGCGCCGCACTCCAGAATCCAGCCGCCCGGCCGAGGTCACTCACGTTCATCACAATCGATCCGATGCGTACCATGGCTGAAGCATCGCACGCCGGGCCGGCGTAGGTCGTGAGCGGCGCTAGCCGAACCAGTGCAGCGCCTGCCCGTGGCCCCGGGTCCAGGCCAGCGGCCGGCCATCGAGGGCGAGCACGTTGTGCAGCGCTCCATCCGGCGGCGCCGGCAAACCGCTGTGCGGCAGCACATCGGGCGCCTCGACCGACACCCAGTGCCCGGGCAGCTGGCGTACCGCGTCCACGAATGCCAGCCGGGTGGTCGCTGGGACCTGGTACAGGACGGAAGTGTGGAAAACAACCAGGGTCGCGCCGGCAGGTGCGCCCGCGGCCAGCGCCGCCAGGTCCTCGGCCAGATCGCCGCGCACCAGCAGCGGCGGATCGGCCGCGGCGATGGCCGCGGCGGCCCGTAGTCGCGCACGCCGGTGCGTGTGCTCCGGCCAGATCAGCGCGTCGAGCCAGGCGACATCGGCCGGATCGGTGACGTCGAGCGGATTCAGGTCAAGCCCGGCCCGCCAAACCACCTCGGGTACGACCACCGGCGGCGCGACACCGCGCACCGCGCACTCCAGTACCGGCTCCCCCGACCCGATTGTGAGGCCGCCAAACCGATAGGAGTACCGATCAGGGAAAAGGCACAGCCCGGCGGAGGTACCCACCTCCAGCAGCGCGAGTGGCTGCGGCAGCCCGGCCAGTACCGGCAGCAGCACGGCACAGCGGCCGACCTCATTGGTCTGGGTGGCCCGGATCCGTAGCTGCGCCCCGATCGCCGGCCAGTTCGCCACCGCGTACGCGCAGAACGCGGCCGGCTCCTCGACCGGGCCGCCGAGCAGGCGCACCACGGCGTACAGCAGATTCGGCTGGCGCTTGGCCGGTGGCAGTGTGTCGAGCAGCGCGATCAGCTCATCGTGGCCGGCGACCGCGAGCGACAGCCGTTCGTAGGCGGCCGACACACCGCGCGCCTCCCGTGCCCCGAAGTCGAGGTATGCCTCGGCAGTCCTCATCGCCGCAACATACGCGCCGCGACGCAGCGGCGCTGACCGGTGCAGGATGGGCAGGTGGGCCGAGCCGAGGATGCCGTGCGTGTCACCCGGCCGCGCCGTGCCGGCCGGCGGACCAATCTGGCGCTGCTGGCAGTGCTGCCGCTGGCGTTCGTGTCGGGCTGGCTGGCGTTCGGCACCGGTACCCTCTGGCCGGCCCGGGTGGTGGTCGCGATCCACGCGGTGGCCGGAATCGCCGCCGTGGCACTGATCCCGTGGAAGCAGCTGGTCGTCCGCCGGGGTCTGTGGCGCCCGGGCAGTCGCTGGATCAAGGTCGCGAGTGCGACGCTGGGAGTGTTGGTACTGCTGTCGCTGGCCTCCGGGCTGGTACACGCGTGGACCGGCGTGCACGGCTACTTCGGGCTGACGGACATGCAGGTACACGTGGGCACCGCGGTGGCTGCCGCGCCACTGTTCCTGCTGCACGTACTGACCCGACGGCAGCGGGTACGCACCACCGACCTGTCCCGCCGTTCGCTGCTGCGGTTCGGCGCGCTGATCGGGGCCGGCGCGGTCGCGTACGCGGCACTGGACGGGCTGGCGATCGTGGCCCGGTTACCCGGTCGGCGCCGCCGGGCCACCGGCTCGTACGAGACAGGTACCGACAACCCGGCCGCGATGCCTTACGTGGCTTGGCTCTTCGACGAGGTACCCGCCATCGACAGCGCGCTGTTCGAGTTGCGGGTCCGGGCGGGCGGCACCGAACGGCGGATCGGCTACCCGACGCTGGCCGCCGGTACCGACACGGTACGCGCGGTACTCGACTGCACGAGTGGCTGGTACGCCGCCCAGAACTGGCGCGGAGTCCGGCTGGACCGGCTCCTCCCGGTGGGAAAGCCGGGTCAGGTGATCGTGGTGACCTCGGCAACCGGCTACCAGCGGCGGTTCCCGGCAGCCGAGGCCCCGGCGCTCTGGCTCGCGGTCGAGGCGGCCGGCCTCCCCCTAGACGCCGGGCACGGCGCCCCGGTCCGGCTGGTGGCTCCGGGGCGGCGCGGCTTCTGGTGGGTGAAGTGGGTGGTCGCCATAGAACTGGAGCACGGCGAAGCGTGGTGGCAGCCGCCCTTCCCGCTCCAGTAGCCGTTCCGGCAGTCGCGTTGCCGCTCCGATAGCCGTTCCCGAGCCCCCGCGACGCCCGTCCCGTATCGTCGGAAGGTCAATACCGCGGCGGGTGAGGGGGACCGGCATGAAGGTAGTCGAGGTTTCGGAGTACGGCGGAGCCGATCAGCTCAACGTCGTCCAGCGGCCGGAGCCGGTACCGACCGACGGCAAGGTACGGGTACGGGTCTCGGCGGCCACGGTGAACCCGACCGACCTGGATACCCGGCGCGGTGCGATGGCGGCCATGACCCCCAACGCGAAGTTGCCGATCGTGCTGGGTTGGGAGTTCGCCGGCGAACTACTCGACCCGGCACCCGGTTTCGAGGTGGGCCAGCGGGTCATCGGCCTCTACCCGTGGTTCACCCCCGGCGACGGTACCGGCACCAACACCGAGATCCTGCTCGCCGACCCGACCTGGCTCGCGAAGCTGCCCGACGGAGCAGACGAGGTCGAAGCGGTCACCATCGCGATGAACGCACAGACAGCGCTGCAGGCGCTCGCCATCGCCGCGCCGGCCAAGGACGCGACCCTGCTGGTCACCGGGGCGAGCGGAGCTGTCGGCGGGTTCGCTGTGCAGCTCGCGGCGGCGGCTGGTAACCACGTGATCGCTGCCGCCTCGGCCGGCGACGAGCAGTACGTCCGCGATCTCGGCGCCGACGAGGTGATCGGCCGGGACGACATCGCCGCAACCGTACGCGAGCGCTACCCGGACGGCGTCGACGCGGTCCTCGACGCGGCCGGCGTCGGCCCCGACCTGATCGCCGTGGTACGCGACGGCGGTACCTTCGCGGCGGTCACCGATCCGGCCCAGCCCGGACCGGAGCGCGGCATCGAACCGGGCACCGTCCACACCCAGCCACACCCCGCCGAACTCGCCGATCTGGTCGACCGCTGGGCATCGGGCCGGCTCACCACGAGAATCGCCGGTACTTTCCCGCTCAGCGACGCGGCCGCGGCACATCGGCAGTTGGAGAGCGGCGGCGTGCGCGGCAAACTCGTCCTCACCACCTGACGGGAGCCGGCAGCCCGAACTCCGCCTAGGCTGGGCAGGGTGACCGTCCATCAACTGTCCCGACGCGACGCGCGCCGGATCGCCGTGCGGGCACAGCTTCTGGACCGTCCGCGCCCCACCGACCTGCTGGACGTGGTACGCCACCTGACGCTGCTGCAGCTCGACCCGACGAACGCGGTGGCGCCGAGCGCCGAACTGGTGCTGTGGAGCCGTTTCGGGTCGGCACACCCGTACACCGAACTCGCCGAGGCGCTCGAGGATCGGACGCTGATCGACCTGCGCGGGATGGTCCGGCCCCGGGAGGACATCGCGCTCTACCGGGCGGAGATGGCCGCCTGGGACACCCGGGAGGTGACCGGGTGGCGGGCGAAGAACCAGGATTGGGTACGCGCCAACGATGCGTGCCGGCGTGACATCCTCGACCGGCTCGACGTCGACGGGCCGCTGCCGTCCTCGGCGTTCCCCGACACCTGCGTGGTGAAGTGGGGCTCCACCGGCTGGAACAACGACCGCAACATCACCATGCTGCTGGACCTCATGGTACTGCGCGGCGAGGTCGCGGTGGCCGGCCGCGACGGCCGCGATCGCTTGTGGGACTTGGCAACCCGGGTCTACCCCGACACCGTGGTACCGGAGGCAACGGCACTGCGCATCCGGAACGTTCGGCGGCTGCGCTCGCTGGGCATCGCCCGCGCGCGCGCCCAGGAGTACCCCGTCGAGCCTTCCGATGTGGCCGAGGTCGGCGAACCCGCGGTGATCGAGGGGGTGAAAGGCGTCTGGCGGGTCGACCCCGACCAGTTGGGGCAGGCGTTCGCCGGCCGGGCGGCGCTGCTGTCCCCGTTCGACCGGCTGGTCTACGACCGCAAGCGGCTGCTGGAGATCTTCGAGTTCGAGTACGGCGTGGAGATGTACAAGCCGGCCGCCAAGCGACGCTGGGGCTACTACGCCCTGCCGATCCTGTACGGCGACAAGCTGGTGGGCAAGCTCGACGCCACCGCGGATCGCAAGGCACACGTGCTCCGGGTCGACGCGATCCACGAGGACACCCCGTTCACCAACGCGATGAGTGCCGCGGTGACCGCCGAAATCCGCGACCTGGCCCGCTGGCTCAGCCTGGACTTGGACTTGCCGGACTGAGCGATCTCCCGGATTGACCGACCTACCCGACTGACCGATCTACCCCACGATGTCGCCGTGGTCGGTGAGTCGGAGGCTGCGGGTCCAGAGTTCGGTACGCGCGTCGTGCTCATACGCCTGCCGGTGCACCGTCGCCTCGGTGGTCTGGTTGAAGAAGCGGCCCGTGGTACCGGCCAGCGCCGGGTCGGTGACGAGGCGGTGGGTGGCGTGTACGCCGTCCTCGATGCTGTCGACCTGGTACCCGATCTCGGCGAGCACCATCTTCGTCGGCATGTACGTCGCGGGGTGCAGACTGTTGACCGTGACCTCACTCGCGGGCACACGGTCGGCGAGTTCGAACCCGGACATGATCTGCGCGAGCTTGCTCTGCCCGTACGCGCGCATGCCGCTGTAGCCCTGCTCGATCATCAGGTCGGCGAAGTCGAGCCGGTGCTGGCCGATCGACGCGACGTTCACGATGCGCGCCGGTGCCGAGCGGCGCAGCAGCGGGAGCAGTTCCAGAGTCAACAGGAAGCCGGCGAGATAGTTGACGGCGAAGCGCAGTTCGTAGCCGTCGGCACTGGTCTGCCGGGTGCGTGCGTCAGGCTGCCCGCCGCCGATCCCGGCGTTGCTGACCAACACGTCCAGTCGGTCGGTCGCGGCTTGTACGTCGGTGGCGAGGTGGCGGACCTGGGCGAGGCTGGCCAGATCGGCGACGACCACTTGTGGTCTGGGTACACCGTGCGCGTCGTGGATCTCCTGCGCCGTGCGGTCGAGCTTGTCCATGCTGCGGCCGTGCAGGATGAGGGTCGCGCCCTCGGCGGCGAGCCGGTCGGCGAGTGCCCGGCCGAGGCCGTCGGTGGCGCCGGTGATGAGAATGGTGCGCGCGTCGCTCACTTCGTCGTCCTTCTTCTCGGGGTCCGTGGTGTCGCGTCTGGTCGCGGGTCCGCTAGCGTGCGCACCAGTTCGCCGATCAATCGGCGGTCCAGCGGCCGGCGGGTGGCGAGCATCCGGTACCAGATGACGCCGAAGACAATGTCGGCCACGGTACCGGGCGACGGCGCTACCGGCAGATCACCGCGTTGCTTTGCGCGGTCGATGATGGCGGCGAGGGCGTCGCGTCGCCGGTACAGGAACGAGGCACGGAACCGGTCGCCGAACTCGGTGTCGATCTGCGCGTGTGCCATCAAGGCACACAGCACGTCGACCACCCGCTGGTCGCGGCCCAGCCGGAAGCTGGCGGCCAGGAATGCGTGCAGGTCCTGCGGGTAGCTGCCCTCGTCGGGGACGGGGACGTGCAGGTCGGCCTTGACGGCCAGCGCATCGAGCAGGACGTCGGCCTTCGACTGCCACCACCGGTAGACGGTCTGTTTGCCGGCTCCCGAGCGGGTGGCGATGCCCTCGATCGTCAGGCCGGCGAAGCCGACTTCGCCGACGAGGTCGAGCGCCGCGGCGAGGATGGCCAGCCGGCTGTCCTCACTGCGCCGGCGGCCCGGCCGGGCCGATGTGGGTTGGTCGGTCACGGAAGCCATGCTAGCGTAATTCGAGACGAGACGTAACGGTTCGAAATGAGGGCTTCGCATGAGTGAGCACACCGCCCTGGTAGTCGGGGGAACGTCCGGCATTGGATTGGCCACCGCCCGTCGACTCAACGCCATGGGCGCGGCAGTCCACATCGCCGGCCGGAGCAAGCAGCGCCTGGACGAGGTCGCGCAGACCGACCCGGCGCTGATCGGCCACTGTGCCGACGGCGGCAACCGAGCCGAGATCGACACGGTTGTCGTGGCGATCGGCCGGATCGACTGGCTGATCGTCACGGTCAGCAGCAGCGAGGGTCCCGGTGCCATCGCCGATCTGGACCTCGACATGCTGCGCCGGGCCTTCGACGCGAAGTTCTGGGCCCACCTGACCACCGTCCAGGCTGTCCTACCGCGGTTGAGCCCGACGGGTTCGATCACGCTGCTGGGCGCGATCACCGCCCGTACCGGCATGTCCGGCACCGCCGGCATCGCGGCCGTCAACGCCGCGGTCGAGGCGCTCGTCAAGCCGCTCGCCGTTGAGCTGGCGCCGATCCGGGTCAACGCGGTGTCACCCGGCCTGGTCGACACCCCGTGGTGGGGCGGGCTGCCGGCGGACGCCCGGCGCGAGTACTTCATCCAGACCGCTCGGGTACTCCCCACCCGGCGCATCGCGACGGCGGAGGACATCGCGGAGGCCACCGTGCTTGCGGCGACCAACCCGAACATCACCGGTACCGTCATCGAGACCGACGGCGGCGCCCGGTTGGTGTCGTTGGGCTGACGGGGGAGCGCCCACCCCGCTGCCCAGCGCCAAGCCGATCAGTTCGCCGCGAGCGGTGGGTCGGGATCTGTTGAGGTGATGCGACCGCGGGGCGACAGCGCCGGGAAGAGGTGTTCGACTGTCGGTTCGCCCTCGACCAGCGCGTCCACGCGAGTCTGGAGCTGCTGGTCCGCGCCGGTCAGCCGGGTGCTGTGCTGGCGCAGGTGCTCGCCCCACGAGGGCACCAGGAACTCCTCGACGAACCGCTGCTCGAGCGAGCCGTCCCGGTAGAGCTCCCACCGGCTGGCCCCGGTACGCTGCCGGGAACGGGCCAGAAAGCCCATCGCCACAAGGAAATCCGCCTCGTGCTCGGCGGTGACGGTGTACCGCCGGACAACCAGTACCGGGCCGTCGTCCGGGCCGGGCTCGAAGACCAGGGCCGGCTCCGGCCAGTACGACGTGGGCGTACGGTCCAGCTTTCCGGTGGAGGCCAGCAACGGCAGGGCGGGTACGCTCGCCGCGACCACGAGCAGCAGCCCACCGGCGACCAGCAGCGCCCAGCGGGTACTCGTGGCGCCGGCGAGCAATCCCCAGGCCAGCGAGCCCACCGCCTGGCCACCCATGAACACGAGCAGGTAGCTGGCCAGCCCGCGGGCGCGCACCCAGGCCGGCAGAGTCAGCTGCATGGCGGCGTTCAGCGTGGAGAGCACGGCCAGCCAGGCGACTCCGGTCAGCACCAGGACGGCGGTGATCACCGGAACGCTGCGTACCAGTGCGAGGCAGAGGGTACCGAGCCCGAAGACCAGCGCGCCGCCGGCGAGCAGCTGGTTGGCCGAGAACACCGCGCGTAGCTTGCCCAAGCCGAGTGCGGCGGCCACCGCGCCGACCCCGAGGGCACCCAGGAGGATCCCGTATCCACCGGCACCGAGTTTCAGGGATTCGTTGGCTACCACGGGAAGCAGCGCCCACAGCGCGCTCGCCGGTACCACGAACAAACCGGCGCGCAGCAGCAGCCGCCGTACCGCCGGGGCGTGCCGGACATAGCGCGCACCCGCCTGCAGCGCGGCCACCGACCGCTCGGCAACGCCCGGATCCGTGGTCACCGGCCGGCGCCAGGCGCCGAGCGCGACCACGACGCCGATGAAGGAGAGCGCGTTGATCCCGAAGACCGCGCCGGCCCCGACCACCGCGACCAGCACGCCGGCCAGCGCCGGGCCGACCGCGCGGGCGAGGTTGACGGTCAGGCTGCCGAGTGCCGCGGCCGCCGGGAGCTCGTCCCGATCCACCAGCTCCGGCTGGATCGCCTGCCAGGCCGGATTGCCCAGCGCCTGGCCGCAGCCGAGCAGGAAAGTCAGTGCCAGCAACAGAACCGGCGTGGTCAGGCCGGCGGCGGTGAGCCCGGCCAGGACCGCGGCGACGACTGCCATGCTGCCCTGGGTCGCCAGCAGCAGCCGCCGCCGGTCGAGTACGTCGGCGAGTACCCCGGCCGGCAGG
Source organism: uncultured Actinomycetota bacterium (assembly GCA_963850915.1). Lineage (GTDB taxonomy): Bacteria > Actinomycetota > Actinomycetes > Mycobacteriales > Micromonosporaceae > CAVTWH01. Next base: position 229,486 of record CAWKND010000005.1, on the reverse strand, counting down.
GACAGCACCATCACCGGCAGCAGGCTCGCCGTCTGTACCAGCGCGACCAGGGTGGCCGCGTGTGCGTGCCCGATCAGTAGCCACTGCGCGCCGACGGTCTGCATCCAGGTACCGATGTTGCTGCCCAGCTGCGCCAGGAACAGCCAGCGGTAGACCCGGTGCGACAGCGGCGCCCAGGCTCCGGTGCGGTGCGCTTCGGCCACTCCGACACGCTACCGAGTCACACCGTGCCCGGCGGAAACGCGGGACCCTCTTTGCCCTGCCTCGTCTCTTAGGTAGGGTCCCCTAACTCATTCAGGTTAGGGCAGCCTAATCAGCTGCGTGGACTCCCCTTGTCGCCGTTCATCGCCCACGCCTCCCAGCCAACGGCGCGACCGGGATTGGCCGCGTACCCATAATGCTGGCGCGATCCGGTCCGCGCATCGCCGCAGTCGAAAACAGCGCTCGCTGGCGTTCGTGGCCCCGTTCGAGCGGTTCAACACACCACTGCTGCTCACCCGTCTGGCCGGTTGTGCGCGGCGGCAAGGCTGCGGGCTCAGGCCCAAGCACGACATCCGACACGATGTATCCCTGCCGAACCCGGTGGGAGTCAGATGGCTCAGTCAAGGTCGCGGTAGTAGTAGTACATCGGCTCTGTCGCACCGGGCTCCAGGTTGCTGAAGGAGTGCGCCTCGTAGAACCGGCGGGCGTCCCTGTCCACACCGTCGACGTTGATCTCCAGCGAGCCGGCGCCGCGGTCACGGGCCAGTACGCAGGTCGCCTCCAGCAGCGCGTGACCGATGCGGCGACGTCGCTGGTCGGGTCGCACGTACAGCTCGTCCAGCGTGCCGACCGCACCGCCGTGGTACCACAGGCTCGGCCGGACCGTCAGGACAGCGATCCCGACGGCTGGGTCACCGGCGAGCAGGACGACGAAGTGCGCACCTGCGAGCAGGCGTCCGGCTCGCTCGGCCAATGTCGCGACGCCGGGTGTCGGCGTGTCGAACTCCCGGTTGAACGCATCAAGCAGTGCTGCGACGACGGGAGCATCGGCGGGTGTTGCACGGCGAACGGTATTGGACACCTGTCCGAGCGTAGTGGCGCCAACGGTGCGCGGTGGGTTCAGCCGTTACCGGGCTGGACGAGGCCGCACTCGTAGGCGGACGAACGAACCTGGCGAGGTCTGCGGGTGGCGACATGACGGACTCACGAAGAGAGCAGCACGCAACACCCTCCATTGGCTCGAAAACGGGGGTACGGTCCCGGCGGTCGAGATCTCGGTCGATGTCGTGAGGCAAGAGTAGTCGGCGCACGATCGCAGTGTCATCGGCATGATGCGGATGTCCGGTCATTGGTTGTTGGCCATCTGCAGCATCGCTGACCGTCGGTTCATCGAAGGGAGCCGGCCGGGTTACCAGGGGATGGCACCGTCGTCGTTGAAGAATGAGCCGGTCGGTCCGCCATCCGGCAGTGTGGCCAGACGAATCGCTATGGCCGCGGCCTCCTGAGGTGGGCGCCCTTGGAAGCCGGTGAAATCGGTCGCGACCAGGCCCGGGCAGGCGGCGTTGATGAGGATGTCCGTGCCGGTGAACTGTCGCGCATAGTGCACGGTGATGGCATTGAGGTACGACTTCGTCGGCGCGTAGGCCGCCATGATCGGGCCGACTTCGATGTCCGGGTCCGCTTGCAAGGTCACTGACCCGACGCTGCTGGAGATGTTGACGATGCGCGGCGACACCGCGCGCCGCACGAACGGCAGCATCGCGTTGGTCACCCGGATCACGCCGTAGACGTTGGTGTCGACGACCGTGCGAACGACGTCGAGGTCGAGCGTGGTCGGGTCCTGCGTCCATCCCGGTCCCATCTCTCCGGAGATGGCGGCGTTGTTGACCAGAGCGTCCAGGCGGCCGCATTCATGTTCGATAAGTTCCGCGGCCTCGGTGACGCTGCGGTCACTGGTGACGTCCAGCGGAACCACGAACGCGTCCACCCCGGCGGCGTGCAAAGTCTTCACCGCCGCCTCGCCCCGGGCCTTGTCACGGGCACCCACCGCCACGCGGTAGCCCCGTGCGCCCAGCCCTGCGGCGATCGCGTATCCAAGTCCTTTGTTCGCGCCGGTCACCAACGCGATCTTCTTGTCCCTCATGACCTTGATACTGCCCACTGGCGAGCGGCGTCCCAACACCGATCAGGTGCACCGTCATACCCGCCCGGTATCACCGCAGTATCGTGACGCGGTGCACACGCTGGAGACCCGCGAACTGAAGTACTTCGTCACCGTCGCCGAGGAACTGCACTTCAGCCGGGCAGCCGCGCGCCTCGGCATCGCCCAGCCGCCCTTGTCCCGAGCGATTCAGCAGCTCGAACGACGTCTCGGTGTCACCCTGCTCGAACGCAACCGCCGCGGCGTCACCCTCACCAACGCAGGTCAGGTGCTACTCGCCGAGGCCCGCCCCATCCTCGACGCAGCCGCCGCTGCCACCCGCCGCACCCGCCGCGCCGCATCCGCCACGAACCGGCTGACCCTGGCGACGAAGGCCGGCGCGAACCACGACCTGTTGCGCAGACTTCTTGATGCCCACGCCACCGAACCCGACGCCGCCGAAATCGAGGTGCTGCTATGCGGAGTGGGAGACCAGGCGCGCATGCTGCGAGACGGCCGCGCCGACGTGGCACTCATGCAGCGCCCCTTCCACACCCTCGCCGGGTTCGACACCGAAGACCTGCTCACCGAGGAGCAGGTCGCCATCCTGCCCGCAGGGCACCCCCTCGCCACGCGCACATCTCTCACCATGGCTGACATCACCGACGTAGCGGATCTACCGCTCGCCCGCTGGCCCTGCCACGACGGCGCCTACCCGCCCGGCCCAGGCCCCGAAATCCACGACCAGTCACAGCTCGCGCAGCTGATCGCCCTCGGGCACACCGTCGCCGTCACGAGCGCCTCCGCCCGATCCTGGCTGTGGAGCGCACACGTAGCCATTCCCCTGACCGGCGCATCTCCCGTCACCACCGTCCTCGCCTGGCCCGCACACAGCCGCTCCCCCGCCATCGCCAGACTCGTCCGCACAGCAGCCCAGCTGTAACCAAGATCCCGGCGCTGCAAGCCATTCCCGACCTGACTTGCCAGCGAGACACCGGATAACCCCGGATCGCGGCATAGGCGAAGGATCGGATCATGGTCCCGGGTCCGGGTCTGACGACACATGGCAGCACGCACAGAGCGTGCCCATACCCACAACGACTCCGTTGGGGCGCATCGGGTGACCCATGGACTGCACCCGCTCCCCATTAGCGACCGCGACGCCGCGGCTGGCGACGACTTCCGCACATCGGCAAAGAGTGCGGTCCGACCAGCGCGATCCGATCGCCTGGGATGACGCCGTACCGGCTGGCGCTGCCGAACCACGGCTGTCACGGAAGACGACGTGTCACGTCGAGTGTGGCGCCACTGATCGCCGAGCCGACGAGGAACTCCGACCGATCTGCGTCTGGCCTCGCCGCGTTAACCGATGACGGAGCCGAAGTTGCATCCGCACAGGATGCCCTTCACGCCGGCAGTTCCGACGCTCCAGTCGGTGGACCCGGTGGTGGTCGGGCCGGTCGGCGAGGAGGGCAGGAACTCCAGCGAGCCGGCTCCGGAATTGCCGCCCACGGTGTCGTCATACGCCCCGATCAGCAGGTCGTCCCGGGTGGCCGAGGTGATTGGCAGGGCGGCCAGTCCCACGCCGAACGAGTCCATCTCCTGCGGCGTACCGATGACTCCTGGGCTGGCCTGGGTCCAGAACGTCGACCCGGACGCGGTCAGACCGCCGGTCGAACTGCCCGGGATCACGGTCACCGAGCCGGCATACTTCGCGCCGTTGACCGTCTTGAGCGGCGCGCCGATGGCGAGGCTGTCGTGGCCCCGGCCGTCGAAGTCACCGGCCGCGAGTGTGGTGCCGAACCGGGCGTAGCTGGCGCCTGGCCCGGTGAGTCCGGTGGAGTTGCGCGACCAGCCCTGGCTTCCGGTACCGGTCAGGCCGGCAGATCCGGTGCTGTACAGGACGTTGACGTAGCCGGCCTGGGTGATGCCGTCGAACGATTCGTACGGTACGCCGATGGCCAGATCGGTCCGGCCGTTGCCGGCGAAGTCGCCGACGGCCAGTGCGCTGCCGAAGCCGTCGCCGGGCTCGGCGCCGCCGGGTACGCCGTCGGAGCCCTGGGTCCAGGTCTGCCGCCCGGTGGCGGTGAGCAGGCTGGCGGTGGCGCTGCCCCGCAGCACGAACACCGCGCCGGCGCCGTGGTTCTCACCGGGATCGCCGATGGCCAGATCGTCGACGCCGTCGCCATCGAAGTCACCGACCGCGAACGCGCTACCTATCCGGTCGCCGATTTCATTGGTACCAGGAATGGTGCCGTCGCCCTGCTCGAACTGCCTGGCATTGAGTACGGGCAGGAACGGGTTCCGCACCCCGGGCAGCAGGTATACCTCGCCGCCGCCGTCGCGGCCGGGTGCCCCGACGACGATGTCGGCGAGGCCGTCATCGTTGAAGTCCCCGATCGCCAGCGCCGCGCCGAAGTCGTTGTCGTCGCCGGCCGGATAGCCGGGCAGGATCGAATTCAGGCTGATCTCGTTGGCGGATCCCAAGCCTGTCGGTGAGCCGTAGTAGACGTAGATGGCGCCTGCCGACTCGACCTCGTCGTTGAGACCGGCGATCGGATCACCGACGACCAGGTCGCCGCAGCCGTCGCCGTTGATGTCGCCGACGGCGAGAGCGGCGCCGAACCGGCTGCTGTACATCGGCATTGTGACCAGCCGCTGGTCGTCCAGGGCGGTACCGCTGGGCCCGGCGGTCAGGCCGGCCCGGGTGCCGTACAGGACGTGCACATTGCCGCCGGAGATGTTCGGAATGCCTTCGCTGATCGCCGCGTCCGGGATTCCGTCCCCGTTGAAGTCTGACGGTGCGCCACGGGTACAGGTCGCGGCGGCCGCCGGTCCGGCGGCGACGAAGACGGCGACGGAGGTGGCGACCAGCGCGAGCGGGAGGGCCAGACAGATCGATGTACTGCGCATGGTCGGCTCCCAGATCGCGGCTCGTCGATGCTGCCCGTAGCGTAGGAACCGCGTCCGCCGGGTGTCACCGCGACGTCACTGATCCGACAGCCCAGGTCAGCGCCCAGATCCGCAGTCACGCACGCCGCCTGTACGGCCCCGGGATCATCGGACGCGGGCGGAGCCGCGGACCCAGGCCCGGCGTGAGTGATGCCGGTCCGCTGCCGAACACCACCACGATCGGAGCGATCCAATCGAGGGCGGGGCAGTGGCGCGGCGTGATCAACGCAGCGAAGCTGACGACGGCGCGGTTACGGTACCTGCGCCGCCGCGATTTGCTACGGCGGGATGCGATGGTCGCCGCGATCCGTTATCCACCTGCGCGGCGCGACTGTGCACGGCGCGGCGGCCGGACTCCATCTGCCCGGCGCGAAGACCCAGCCGCTGTGCTTGGCACAACCAGCATCCAACCTGGTCCTCGGGTACACCGCGAGCACCGCCACCGACACCGGGATCGCCACAGTGGCGGCGGTGCTGCAACTTGGGCTGAGCAGTTGGGGCTGCAGGCGCGCGCGGGACTGTTGTGTGACCGGTTGCGTTGCAGCCGACATCGACATGGTTGACCGGCGACAACTGTTGCTGTTGGCTCTCGCGCCGCCGGAAGCGGAAGTGACACTATTCCGCCGTCCACAGTGGAGCGGGGAGGAGTTTCATGAGGCTGCGTCAACGAAGGATCGCACGGGTACTGGTGGTCGGAGCGGTGTTCCTGGGATTGCTGGTGGTCGCACCGACGGCCGCGTTCGCCACCCAGTACGGCGTGGCACAGGTCGGAAGTTACGCGGCGACGAACAACTCCTACGGCGGGCACGCCGAGGCGGGCTGGGTATGGTCGGGCCGGGCGAGTGTCACCCAGTTGAACGTCGATGTCCAAGATACCGTGTGTGACTCCGACCCGGTCTATGTGTACTTCACCGTCTACAACAACGGCAGCAGCTTCAAAACGAGCACCGATCGGTATGACCGGGCCGGCTGCCACGGTAACGGCACGACCTACAGCGGTCTGTCCATCAGTTCGAACTTCAACATCATCTCGATCGCCATCACCATCTGTATCGACGAGTTCCCCACCGACTCCTGTAAGACGGGTCCGAAGTCCGCCGTCAATCCCATTTCGTAGCGCCGACTACGCGGACGCCACCGTCCGTCGGGGCAGACGGTGGCGCCCGCCCGACCCGCCCGGGATGGCGCCGCAGCAGAGCACCGGGGAGGTCTTGGCGGCCTCGGCTGTCGTTGGGACCTCTACTCAGACAAGGCGCCGCAGGTGACTTCGACCGCGGGCGGGCGACACCCCGGTGGTGGGTTTGGCGATCGGCGCTCCGGTCGGGCATGTGATCGGGTCGGCTGCGGAGTACGTGGCTGCGGCTGTTCTCGCTGCCGTTGGTGTGTGGATGATCTTTTCCGACGATGACGACGAGGAGCAGGCGGCCGGTGGGCTGCTGACGGCGGGCGGCCGGGCGGTGATCGCGCTGGGTTTGTCGATCAGCCTGGACGAGCTCGCGATCGGGTTCACGCTGGGTTTGGCGCGGCTGCCGGTGGTGTGGGTGATCGTGGCGATCGGGGTGCAGGCGTTGATCGCCTCCCAGCTCGGGTTGGCGGTCGGCGGCCGGATCGGTGAGGTGTGGCGGGAGCGGGCCGAGCGGCTCGCCGGCCTGTTGCCGATCCTGTTGGGCCTCGGACTCATCGTGGCGAAGCTGATCGGCTGACCCGCCCGAAACCGGCGGTCGTTGGCTGGCAGAGTGTCGGCTGTGACCAGCCCTGACATCGAGGTGACCCGGCGGCTTGTGCGTCGTGGTTTCGCGTTGGAATACGCCACGCTCGCCTGGAACGTGGTCGGGATCGTGGTCCTCGCGGTGACTGCGTGGACGGCCCGGTCGGTCGCTCTGGCCGGGTTTGGGTTGGACTCGCTGATCGAGATCGGCGCGTCGATCGTGGTGGTGTGGGAGCTGTCCGGTGTGGGTGAGGACCGGCAGCGGCGGGCGTTGCGGATGATCGGTGTCGCGTTCGCGGCGCTGGCCGCATATCTGCTGATCCAGTCGACGATCGTGCTGGTGGTCGGGTTCCAGCCGCATCACAGCCCGGCGGGTATCGGGTGGACGGCGGTGACCGCGGTGGTCATGTTCGCCTTCGCCGCCGGTAAGGCCCGCACCGGTGCGGCGTTGGATAATCCGGTGTTGCGCACCGAGGGTCGAGTGACGTTCGTCGATGGCGTGTTGGCGGTCGCGGTCCTGGCCGGGCTGCTGCTCAATGCTCTGGTCGGCTGGTCGTGGGCTGATCCGGTCGCCGGGTATGTGCTGGTCTTCTATGCGCTGCGCGAGGTTCGTGCGATCTTCACCACTCAGCACTGACCCGGCATCGGTCAGTTGGCGTCGGTGACCTGTTGCGGATCTTGCGCTGGGCGGCGGTGGCGGAGGACGGCGGGTGCGCAGAGCAGCAGGAACACCGGGCGAACTGTGGGACCGACTCGAACTCACCGACGGCGTGCGCACCTGGCGCGATGACGACCTGGACACCGTGGTCGCCGCCGACGAGTCCGACCCGACCTGGCTGCGCCTTCAAGCCGCGATCAACGAGGTTCACAGCCGATCCGCCAACGAGCCGACTGTCCGTGAGCCACCGCCCGGACCGTGAACGCGGCTTCACCGACAACTGACCGGACACCCCATGTGAGACAGCGTTGCCGCTGGTCGGCGCGTCGAAGGCACGCGCCGACGGCGTCTGGCTGGCCGATCGTCTGACGGACGCCATTCAAGAACGTGACCGGACCGCCGGGCTCAGTCCGCGCGCTGACCGATACGCAAGACGCTCAGGTACTGCCGTGCTGCTCGGTCGCCCATGCGGGTACGGATGCGCTCGGCGATGGCGTCGAGTAGCGGCTCGCGGATGTCGCGATCGAGCTTGCGGTACGGCGACTGGGAGCGCAGGAGATCGGCGAAACCATCGCCGTTGAACCACTGAACGGTTGGGTACCAGCGCACGATCGTGGGGCCGAACAGGCTGCCGGGATCGTCGACCAGGCCCCAGCCCTCGTCGGTGCTGCGCACGTCGCCCTCGAAGTGGTGGATGACCCCAGTCGGGGTTGCCCGGGGAGAACCGCTCGTGGAGATCGGCGGTCTCCGCGTACACCTCCGGTTCTCCCGCCCGGCGGACAACGACGTGGCCAAGTAGCGCCATCCAGCCGCCGGGGTGAAGCATCTCGCGCGCCCGCCTCCAGCCGATCGCAGGATCGACCCAGTGCCACGCCGAAGCGGCCACGAGGACGTCGAAACGTCGACCGCGATCGTCCCACTCCTCAAACGTCGAGGACTCGACGGTGACGTTGCCGAAGGCGGCGAGCCGCAGGCGAGCAAGTGTGGCCATTCCTGCGCCCGGCTCGATGGCGGTCACCGAATACCCGAGCGCGGCCAGCGAACGTGTCGCCTGACCTGTACCGCAGCCGACCTCAAGCACCGGCGACCTCTCACGTATGCCGGTGATGGTGACGAGGTCGGCGAACAGCGCGTCGGGGTACCCCGGCCGGACCCTGTCGTACAGCTCAGGCACCTCGTTGAACACCTGACCGATGCCACGTCGATCCGCGCCTGCCACCGCACCATCCTCGCCGAGACTGTCGCCGACACGTGCCGATTCTGAACCAACCTACGGATCGACACATCAGATAATCGAAACCTCTGCGACTCCAAGGCCAAGATCGTCGCTGGCGCCGATTTCTGTACCAATGTTCCTCAACCCCGAACCTGCCACGGCGATCCTCACTGGCAGGCGTGAAACTCAGTCACGGGTCAGTTCCTCTCCGCCGCCGGCAACCGCGACGGTTAGAACGGCGGCTCGTCGTCGAAGCCGAGTAGGAGGCCCGGGCGGCGTACGTGACTCGAAGGTCCCTTGATGTCGTGCACCGAGGTTCCGCGGCGCCGCCAGGGTCACCTCCACCAACCCCTACGCGGCCCACCGGCTGGTCCGGCCGAGTGGAGACAGTCGCGCAGATGGACCCGCTGCCAGTTCTCCACAAGGTCGGCCAGCGGGCGGCTCGTTAACCCGACTGTTCACCAACATCGACCGCCGCCGACCTCGGCGGAGTGCGCGACGCCGCGGGCCGTCGATCATCTGAAGTTCGATATATGTCCATGCATTGTCCATTACCTGCGTAGGGTGCCGTCCCTAGGTTGCTGGGAGGCAACCAAGGAGGACCTATGGACACACTCCTCGCAGTCCAGGCCCGCGGTATCAACAAGTGCTTCGGCGAGGTTGTCGCACTCGACGGCATCGATCTGGACGTACCGCGCGGCCAGATCCACGGGGTGGTCGGACCGAACGGCGCCGGCAAGACCACCCTGCTCGGCCTCCTCCTGGGACTTTCGGTCGCCGACAGCGGACACCTCAGAATTCTGGGTACCCCAGTGGGACGGGCGCTCGCCTCCCCCGACGGTGTCGCCGGCTTCGTGGACGGCCCCGGCCTCTATCCCTCGCTCACCGCCCGACAGAACCTCGCCGCACTGGCCGCTCTGCATGGCCGCGACGCACAAACAGTCGGGATCGACGACGCGCTCGACCAGGTCGGCCTCACCGACGTCGCCGACGACCGCACCCGCGGCTTCTCGCTCGGCATGCGCCAGCGGCTCGGACTCGCCGCCGCACTGCTCACCACGCCGCGGCTGCTCGTACTCGACGAGCCCTCCAACGGACTGGACCCGGCCGGCAAGAAACACGTCCACGGCGTCCTCAACCGACTCGCGGTCGACGGTACGAGCATCGTGCTGTCCAGCCACCGCATGGACGACGTCGAGGCCCTGTGCTCCGAGGTCACCATCCTGGCCACCGGACGAGTCGTGTTCTCCGGACCACTCACCAAGCTCGCCGCCGAGCAGCGCGAACTGGACTACCGACTGCTCACCTCCGACCCCACGGCCGCCCGCACAGTCGCCGCAGAGGTGGCCGCGATCCACATCGTCGACGACACCGCGACACCCAACAGCGCCGCAGCGCTCGTCGTACGCGCACCCGTGCCAGCGCTCGACGAACTGGTGGAGCGGCTGGTGCACGCCGGCATCAAAGTACGCGAACTGGCACCCCTGGTGTCGCCTCTCGAGGCCGCGTTCCTCACCCTCACCGAACAGCAGGAGGACGGCCAGTGACCGCGACCATCGCCGAGACCCCCGTTGCGGTCGCCCACCGCGTCCCGGTATCCCGGGGGTACCGCTTCGAAATGGTCAAACTGCTCGCGCAGTGGCGGATCCGGCTGCTGGTCCTCGCATGCTGGATCGTGCCGGGGCTGTTCGTCGCCGCGGTGAGCCAGCAGAGTTCGCTGCCGGTCGACACCCTCTTCGGCCGTTGGATGCTCGCCTCAGGCTGGGCTGGACCGCTGGTGACACTCGGCTTCGCCGGCACCTGGGCGCTGCCGCTGCTGACCTCCGTGGTCGCCGGCGACGTGTTCGCCTCCGAGGACCGGCTCGGCACCTGGCGCCACCTACTCGTGGCAGTGCGCTCGCCGCGCCGGATCTTCGCGGCGAAGGCCCTGGCCAGCCTCAGCGTCATCGTGGCCTTGGTGGCCGGACTGGCCGTGTCCAGCACGATCGGCGGGCTGCTGGCGGTGGGCAACCAGCCACTCATCGGCCTCGACGGCCACCTGCTCTCACCCGGGGACGCCGCCGGGAACGTACTGCTGGCCTGGTGCTGCGTCCTCGCACCGACGCTGGCGCTCGCCGCGATCGGGCTGCTCGGCTCCGTCGCGTTGGGACGCTCCCCGATGGGCCTGCTGCTGCCCGCGCTGGTGGCGCTGGCGATGCAGCTGGCTCAGATGCTGCCGCTGCCCGTCGCCGTACGGCTTGCGCTGCCCGGGTACGCCTTCATCGCCTGGGACGGCTTGTTCGCCAGCCCCGCGCAGGTGGGCCCGCTGCTGATCGGCATCGTGGTCAGCCTGGCGTGGGCCGCGACCGCGGCGGCGCTGGCGTACCGGATCTTCCTGGGGCGCGACTTCACCAACCTGACCGACGATGTCTCCGGGCGGCGTGCCTTGAGCGTCGGCGTCCTGCCGCTGGTCGTCCTGCTGATCCTGACCGTCGTGGTCGTTGCCGGCGCGACGGGCGCCACCGGCTCCGGGATCGACGAACCCAAGGTGGAGCGGTCCGTGGCGACAGCCTTCGCCCACCTGTACCGCATCCAGACCAAGCAGCTGGGCCGCCCGGACGTCACCGAAGCGCAGCTGAAGACTTCGGCGGCGTGCGACAAGGGCGGCGGCGCGCGTACCGCTGAGGGGCCGGGCAACGACTGGCGTTGCGTCGTCTCCTGGCACCTCCCCGACGTCGATGCCGTGGGGACGGCGATCTACCAGCTCGACGTCAGCGCAGACGGGCGGTTCATGGCCGATGGCGATGGACCGAAGGAAGTGAACGGCTACTTCCTGGTACGTACCCCGGTCGGGGACGTACCGAACCCGCTCTGGCAGTTCGACGGCAACGTCGAGCTGCTCCCCACCAGTACGAAGGGATAGCCCATGCAAGTGACGCGCCGCCGCAGGCAGCCTGTCAGCAAAGTCAACTCCGGCCTCCAATTGATGGGCCGGAAGATGCCGATCGTCACCCTCGGCACCACCGCAGCCGTACTCGCCGTCGGTTCGGGCGTCGCGTACGCCCAGACGCACGAGTTCGGCAGCGACCAGGTCGGCCAGAACACCGACAAGGGTCTGGTCATCTCCTCCGACCAGTACATCGACCCGATCGGCGACCGCCTGGTCATCAACACCGGCAAGATCATGTCGTCCTCGGTCAGCCCGAACGGTACCCACCTCGCGGCCAGCATCACCGACGGCGGCGAGGCGCTTGCCATCGTGGACCTGAAGAACTGGAAGGTGCAGCAGCTCATCGGCAACAACGCCGCGGCGAACCTGAGCATCAGCGGCAACGACGTGGGCCAGGAAGGTCCCACCTACTCCCCCGACGGCACCCAGCTGTGGCTGGGCCAGACCGACGGGTACCGCAAGTTCACCGTGAACGCCGACGGCAGCCTCGCCAACCCGACGTTCGTCACCATCGCCGCCCAGGGCGCCAACCACGCACTCGTTGGCGCGGCAGTGTTCTCGGCGGACGGCTCCACCGTCTACTCCGCCGTCAACGGCCAGAACCGCGTCGTCGCCATCGACGCGGCAACCGGCGCGATCGTGCAGAGCTGGAGCGTCGGCAACGCCCCGCGCGGCATGGTGAAGGTCGGCAGCAAGCTGTACGTCAGCAACGAGGGCGGCCGTCCGGCACAGGCCGGCGACACCACGCTCAACTCGTACAACACCCCGATCGTGGCGGACCCGAACACCGGCGCCGCCACCACCGGTACCGTCAGCGTCATCGACCTGACGCACCCGACGGCGGTCGCCAAGAGCATCGACGTCGGTCTGCACCCGACCGCCGTCTACGCCGCGAAGGGCGCGGTCTTCGTCACCAACACGGCCACCAACGACGTGTCCGTCATCGACACGGCCAAGGACAAGGTCGTCCAGACCATCGCCACCCAGCCGTGGCCGCAGGCGTCGGTCGGCTACGAACCCAACGGCGTGACGCTGACCGACGACGGTCACCTGCTGGTGACGCTCGGCCGCGCCAACGCGGTCGCCGTCTACAAGTACACGAAGCCGCAGGAGCCGGTCAGCTACATCGGCCTGCTCCCGACGGACTACTTCCCCGCGGAGATCGCCACCGTCGGCAAGGACATCGTGGTCTCCAACACTCGCGGTATCGACGCCCGGCGCAACGCCTACAACCACGGCACCCACGACACCACGTCGAGCCTGACGCGGTTCAAGCTGCCGAACGACGGCAAAATCAGGAGCTACACGGGCAAGGTCTTCGCCCAGAACGGTTGGAACGGCGGCTCTGTCACACTGGCCGATGGCAGGGACAAAGCCAAACCTGTGCCGGTACCGCTGAAGCTCGGCGCCCCATCGGTGATCAAGCACGTGTTCCTGCTGGTCAAGGAGAACCGGACCTACGACCAGGTCTTCGGTGACATGCCGGTCGGCAACGGCGACCCGACGCTGGCCCAGTACGGCGAGAACGTGACGCCGAACCAGCACGCGCTCGCCCTGCAGTTCGGGCTCTACGACAACACGTACGACATCGGCACCAACTCCGCTGAGGGTCACAACTGGCTGATGCAGGCCGACGACCCTGAGTACACCGAGTCCTCTGCCGGTGAGTACCTGCGCAGCTACGACACCGAGGACGATGCCCTCGGCCACCAGAAGTCGGGCTTCCTCTGGACCGGCGCACAGGCGGCCGGCGACACGGTGCGCGACTTCGGTGAGTTCCACCAATTCCTGACCAAGCCCGCCGACGCGAGTTGGCAGAACCTATATTGCGACACCAAGAACATGGCGGCGACCGGGCAGAACACCGCCTACCCCATGGTCTCCTCCTCGCCGATCCCCTCACTCAACAGCGTGTCGGTACCCGGCTTCCCGAAGTTCGACACCAGTGTCCCGGACATCTACCGGTACCAGATCTGGAAGAAGGACTTCGAGCAGAACGGTCCGGCGAACCTCAACATGTTCTGGCTCTCCAGCGACCACACCGGTGGTCCGCCGAACGGGGCCGCCCAGGTCGCGGACAACGACCTGGCGGTCGGCAAGATCGTCGACGAGATCTCGCACAGCCCGTACTGGAAGGACTCGGCGATCTTCGTGGTCGAGGACGACTCGCAGGCGGGCCTCGACCACGTCGACGGCCACCGGGCTCCCATCCAGATCATCAGCCCGTACGCGAAGCATGGTGTGGTCGACAGCCACTACTACTCGCAGATCACGATGATCCGGACCATCGAGCAGATCCTCGGGATTCAGCCGATGAACCAGAAGGACAGCGCCGCCAGCCCGATGACGGACGCGTTCACCCAGAAGCCGGACTTCACGCCGTACACCGCGCTGCCCAACCGCACGTCGCTGACCGCCGGTCTGGCGACAACCGCCCTGCCTCCCTGCGGCGCGGATGTGCCCGCACCGCAGGACGTCACGGCGGCGGCCGCGCCGACCGGTGTCGTACCGGCGGGCATGCAGGGCATCGCGGCGAAGTGGGCGGACTGGAAGAAGAACCAGAAGCTCACCGGGCCGGACGCCAGGGCCGACTTCGCCAACCCCGCGCAGATGAACCACTTCGACTGGTACGAAGCGCACGACTGGAAGATGCCCTATCCGGGCGAGAGCAAGATCTACGCACCGAATGACGTGCCCGGCTCCTTCATTCCCTCAGCCGATACCGACTGACCGAAGCGATTGACCAAGCGGCCCCTGGTCGGCGTCACAGCCGGCCAGGGGCCGCCGCTTTCGTGCCGGCCCTCGCTGCCGCCATGCTGGCGCGCTGACCGCTGGGCCGGTCGGCGTCTCGTTCACGACTGTCGCTTGTGGTGGCCGGCAGCTGTCGGGCCGGATGGATCGCCCATCGTTGACCTCATGGCGACCACCCACGAGCGCGACGCTGTGCACCCTTGATATTGCCCGCATCTGTTCGCGCGCAGGACGTCACTTCATTCAGGTTGCGTCGGCTTCATCCATATTGGAAGCTTCTGCGCCAGTAATGTCGGAACTGTGGCCGTTGAGGAGGCCGTCCGGCCTCCGATGCGGGAGCGGTTGGTACCTGCGTGCCCCGGTTTGCCCGCTACATCTCTCTGGCGTCCGGGCACCCGACACACGCCGTTCACCTTTCGTCCGCCGGTATGTTGAGGGCACCCGCTTAGCGTCCTCCCAGACACGGCGTACAGGACGCTGACGCCGAACCGCAGCTCACTGGAGGTCGAGGCTTCATGTCCCGCGCGCCCGTCAGGCGACTCGCAATCGCCTTGTCCATAACTACAGCGGGCATCCTGTGCCCGTTGTTCACTGGGTCGGCGTCGGCCAACCCCGGCGGCACGTCGCTCGTCATCAGCGAGGCGTACGTCAACGGCGGCTCCGTCCGGCGCCAGCTACCTCAACAAGTTCGTCGAGCTCTACAACCCGACCTCGAGCGCCATCGCGCTGACCGGCGACACGCTGCAGTACCGCGCGCCGACCAGCACGGTCGTGCCGAGCGGCGCGCAGGTGTTCGCGCTGTCGGGGACGGTCGCCGCGCACGGGCACTTCCTCATCCAGCTGCCGGGCAACGGCGCCACCACCAACCCGGCGCGCCGCTGCCCACGCCCGACCTGAGCACCGGCGGCAGCGTCAACCCGGGCGCCGGCGGCGGCACCGCTCTTCATCGCCGCCAGCGCCGTCGGGCGTGCTGCCCACCGACGCGTCGGTCATCGACAAGATCGGCTGGGGTACCAGCAACTCGCCGGAGGGCACGGCACCGACCGGCAACTCGGTCGTCCTGAGCTACCAGCGCGACGCGGCCGGCACCGACACCGACAACAACGCCGCCGACTTCCACGGTCGCCACGCCGACCCCGCAGAACGCGGCGTCCGACGGCGGCACCGCCGCGTGTCACGGTGACCAACCCGGGCACGCAGAACGCGACGGCCGGCACCGCGATCACGCCGCTGACCCTGAGCTGCGTCGGGCGGCACCGCGCCGTACACCTGGACGGCGACCGGCCTGCCCGCCGGTCTGTCGATCTCCGTCGGACGGGGTCATCTCGGGTACCCCGACGCGCGGCCGGCACCTCGTCGGTGACGGTGACCGCGACCGACTCGGCCGGCGCCAGCGGCTCGGCGTCCTTCACCTACCAGGTCGCGGCTCCGGCGACCGTCGCTGCCGATCGCCGCGATCCAGGGCACCAACACCGACACCTCGCCGTACGCCGGCCAGACCGTGACCACCGAGGGCGTCGTGACCGCCGACTACCCGACCGGCGGCTTCAACGGCTTCTTCCTGGAGACCGGCGGCGCCGGCGGTACCGACGCCGACGCGACGCCGGGCGCCTCCGACGCGGTGTTCGTCTTCGGCTCGCGTCTCGGCCGGCCAGGTGGCCGTCGGCGACAGCGTCCAGGTCACCGGCAAGGTGCCGGAGTTCCAGGGCGAGACCGAGATCACGGCGCCGACGGTGACCGAAGCTCGACACCGCGCTGCCGGCCGTCGTGCCGGACGCGATCCCGTGGTCGGACCTCGCCACCGACGCGCAGAAGGAGGCGCACGAGGGCGAGCTGATCGCGCCGCAGGGCGACTTCACCGTGTCGGACAACTACGACGCCAACTTCTACGGCTCGTTCACCCTGGCCGCCGGTGACACGCCGCTGCGCCAGCCGACCGATGCCGGCCCGCCGGCAGCGCCCAGGCGCAGGCCGTGGCCGCCGACAACGCCGCCCGCATGGTGACCCTGGACGACGGGTCGAGCCTGAACTACAGCACGCAGCGCCAACACCGGCACGCCGCTGCCGTGGCTCACGCCCGACCAACCCGGTCAGCGTCGGCTCGAAGGTGACCTTCCACCAGCCGGTGATCCTCGAGTACCGGTTCTCGCTGTGGAACTTCCAGCCGACCAGCCAGGTCACCGACGACGGCTCGGCCGTGGCGACGTTCAGCGACACCCGCACCGGCAACCAGCAGCCGGCCGCCGTCGGCGGCACCGTGCGGCTGGCCACCTTCAACGTCGAGAACTACTTCCCGATGACCGGCGCAGCGCTACGTCGCCGCCGGGCCTGGGCACCTGCACCTACTACAACGACCGCGCCGGCAACCACATCGCGCGTCAACACCTGCACCGGCACCGACGGCAGCGCCGGCCCGCGCGGCGCCGCCGACGACGCCAGCTTCGCCCGTCAGCAGTCGAAGATCGTCACCGGCATCAACCGGCTCGGCGCCAGCATCGTCTCGCTGGAGGAGGTCGAGAACTCGGCCAAGTTCGGCGAGCCGCGCGACACCGCGCTCGCCGGTCTGGTCGACGCGCTCAACGCGGCCGCCGGCTCGACCGTGTGGGCGTACGTCGCCGTCGCCGGCCGCCGACAAGCTGCCGCCGCTGGACCAGCAGGACGTCATCCGCACCGCGTTCATCTACAAGCCGGCGGAGGTCGCGCTCGGTCGGCCCGTCCGGTGGTGCTGACCGGCGACTCGGGCCCCGGCCAGCCGTTCTCGATCGCCCGCGAGCCGCTGGCCCAGGGCTTCAAGAAGGCCGGCGCGACCGACGCCGACGCGTTCCTGGTCGTCGCCAACCACTGGAAGTCCAAGGGCGCCGGGCACCCCGCTCTACCCCGGCGACGTCGAGGACACGTCCTCGCCGGCCGTCGACCAGGGCGCGTTCAACGCCACCCGGGTGCACGAGGCGCAGGACGTGAAGGCGTTCGCCACGCAGGTGGCGGCGAGCCCTGGGCACCGACCGGATCTTCCTGGTCGGCGACTTCAACGCCTACACCCACGAGGACCCGCTGCAGGTGCTGTACGCAGGCCGGCTACACCGACCTGGGCAGCACGCTTCGACCCGGCCGAGCAGACCTACTCGTTCAACGGTCTGGAGGGCTCGCTCGACCACGTGCTGGCCAGCCCGGCCGCCCGCGCCATGGTCACCGGCGCCGACGTGTGGCAGATCAACGCCCAGGAGGCGGTCGCCTACGCCTACAGCCGCTACAACTACAACGCCACGCTGCTGTTCAACGGCGACCGACCCGTTCGCGGCCTCCGACCACGACCCGGTCGTCGTCGGGCTGAACCTGCCGGCGACCCCGCGCCGGCGTGGAGCGCCTCGACGATCTACAACGGCGGCGACCTGGTGACCTACAACGGGCTCCACCTGGCGGGCGCTGTGGTGGACGCAGAACCAGACGCCCGGGCGACCCGTACGGGCCGTGGGAGCAGATCGCCACCGCGCCGGACGGCACCGCGGTCTGGACCCCGTCCCGCATCTTCAACGCCGGCGACGTCGTCGTCTACCAGGGCAAGAAGTACGTCGCCCAGTGGTGGACCCGCAACCAGACGCCCGGTCAGCCCTACGGTCCCTGGAAGGCCGTGTCCTGACCGACCGCTTGTCCTGACCGTGCGATAGCAAGCGGGGCCGCCTCCACGAAGGCGGCCCCGCTTGCGTATTCGTGAGACGCGGCGGTCCGTGGTCCCCGTCGATGAGCCACTCGCGTCAGATCCGCTCCCGCATAGCGGATGATCGGTCAGGAGTTGGCCCCGGCTTTGACCGCGGCGCCCTCAATGACCACCTCTAGACAGTCGCGGAACAGGTCATCCACGGTGCGGCCGGGCCGGAAGTACTCGGCGATCGCGGTCACCAAGGTGGGGTGCTGCTCGGTGAATGTGGTCAGGTCGAAGTCTTTCAGCGCCTCGGCGTCCGGGCGGGTGGCCTGTTCTTCCAGGACGTGCCCGACCGTGAAGCGCTCGACGGTCAGCACGATCACGCGGGCCTGTCGCAACGCAATGCCCTGCGCCACCAGGGTGCTCATGGCCAGTTCGGAGATCGCCGCCATGGTGACGGACAGCTGCGAGGCGGAGATGACCCGGGCGCCGTCCGGATGGGCGAGCAGCGCTCGACGCAGCCGCTCGGCCAGGCCGCTCAGCCAGTCCTGCCAGTGCTGATCCGGCTCGGGCGGCGACATGTCGCCGAACTCCTGGTCGAGGATCGCGTCGGCAATCGCGGTGACGAGCGCCGCCTTGTTGGGCAGATGCCAGTAGAGGGTCGGCGATTGCACCCCTAGCCGCGCGGCGAGCTTGCGGGTCGTCACGCCGTCGAGGCCTTCGGCGTCCAGTAGTGCGACGGCCTCGGCGACGATCCGCTGTCGGTCGAGTGCCAATTCGGTACCTCCCCCGGCACTCTATCAGTGCTAGAGTCCCTCTATCACTGATAGAGGGAGATGAAGATGGCGAAAGAGCACCCGTTGCACGGCCTGCTGCACCGGACGACACATCGCATTCCCGCAGTTCCCGCACACACCGAACCACCGGCCGGCCACCACGGCACGACGGTCCACGACCGCGTACAGCGGCACGGCGCCACCCCTGGCCCGTCGCTGAACCACAAGTGGAACCACTCACCCGGCCGCCCTGCCCGGTTCATGCCCGCCTGGCAGCACCGGATCGCGACCCTCTTCGGCCAGGAGCTGTAACGAAGGCCGCGGTGCTGCACGAGATCGGCGGCGTCCCCCGCTACGAAGACTTCCCAGACCCCGTGCATGTCCATCAAGACCGCCGCCGGCTTCGTACCGGGCGAGACCGTGCTCGTGCATGGCGCCACCGGGGTCGCGGGGCGACTCGCGGTCAAGGTGGCCCGGCTGCTGGGCGCCGGACGGATCATCGCGACCGGCCGCGACGACAACCAACTGCGTGAGGTACAAACCCTCGGCGCCGATACGGTGATCAACACCGCCGTACCCGACGAAACGCTGACGCAGGCGTACCTCGACGCCAAAGGGGACGGCTACGACGTCGTGCTGGACTACCTCGGCGAACTCACCCTGTGCGCATGAGCGCGTACGTGATCACCGTTCCGGCGCCGAAGCAGCGCTCGATCGGGGGCATGGGCATGCGTCAGTGTCAGTCGGGCAATCGACTCACGGCTCCCCAGAGAGGTAGAACGCGGGCAGACTCCGTTGCAGCCCCAGACCGATAGATCCCTACTCCGCGGACCGACAGCACATCGCCGAGAGCCAGGCCCGTGCGGCCTGACCCTGCTGCACGCGTGTATGGCCGAGACCGCTCAACGGTGCAGTCATCGATACAGTAATCCGACCGGGTGGTGGCGGCTACCGGCGCACGAACCGGAGATAGATGGCCGCGAACACAGCCACGATCGCGATGTTGACCGCCAGACGGAGCCATGTGTGCTGCCGTAGAAACAGCACGTCCACGCCGATGATCACGGCAACCATCACCAGCGCGTATGCCAGACCTGTAGCCAACCGTCCCATGACCTATGTGTACACCGGGCGGTCCGAACGACAACTGTCGCCACCGCGAGCAGCCACTGCGTCACCGCCAGGTCTGCCGGCGCCGCGTCGACCCCCTCATCGGCCACGCCTAGGCCAGCGATCGTCGCGCAGCATGCGGTCGGCGGCGCAAACCGAAGTGGGCCACGACCCGTTAACGAGACACTCCCCCGTCAGGCTGTGAACGGTAGTCGATGTCAGGCAGTTGGGTCAGACTGGGCGAATGGAGTTGACGACTCGGATGCTGACACTGCAGACCTGGGACGACTTCGCCGAGTTGGTTGAGGCCAACAACGGGGTGTGGGGTGGGTGCTGGTGCATGGGTTTCCACCCGAAGGGCGAGGTTGGGCAAGTGGGCGAAGGAAACCGGGAGGCCAAGCTGCGGCTCGTGACGCGCGGGACGGTCCACCAGGTGCTCGTCTATGAGGGTGAACGCTGTGTCGGCTGGTGCCAGTTCGGGTCGCCGCCGGAACTGCCCAATATCAAGAGCAGGCGCACCTACGACCAGGGGGCCGAGGATGCGCCGGACTGGCGGATCGGCTGTATCTTCACCAACGCGAAGGACCGCGGCAAGGGCGTCGCCTCCGCCGCGGTCGCAGCCGCGCTCGAGGAGATCAGACGGGCCGGCGGTGGCGTCGTAGAGGCCTATCCGGAGCAGACCGAACAGCGTCCACCACAGCGCGGCGCCTACCTGCACACCGGACCCGAAGAGTTGTACGCACGACACGGCTTTATCCGGGTACGGAAGATTGCGAAGTGGCGGTGGGTTATGCGCACCGAGCTCTGATCCCGTGGCTGAACGGCGATCGGTGACTTCCGTCCGTTGTCGGTCGTGATGCCCGTACCCGCCCGGCTGGCAGTGTGGGAGCAGGCCGGGAGCAGGAAAGCTGCGTTGTCGTGCGCGGTACCGCGCTGAGTCGACGCGTCGTTCCGGTGCTGCACAACGCAACCCTGGCTAGGCGCCGGACGTCTACGTTCCGTCCGACTGGATGTGGAATTGGGTTGGTCTCGGTTGGCGTGGCGTCGTGTTCCCGGGACCGCCGGTGTCAAATTCCGGGCCTGACCCGGATGGGGCCGGCGGAGGAGGATATGGGCATGGACGCGGACGGTGCCGTCGCTGCCGGCCTCGCCGCGGCCGGGCTCGGTGACGGGATCCTGGCCATCGACGAGTTGGCTGGTGGAGATAACAGCACCGCCTGGCGGGTGAGCTTCCGCGCCGGGCCGCCAGTCGTCGTGAAAGTCTTCGGCAAGCACGGCAACGCCCCGTTCGCGGCGGGCGCCTACCACGACCTGTTCGAGGTCGAAGCGGAAGGCCTGGCCGCTCTCCAGCGGATCGGCGGATTCCCTACGCCACAGGTACTGGCGTGCACACCCGATGCCCTGGTCCTGGAGACCATGACGACGGCGCCCCCAGAGGATCCCGTTTTCTGGGAGAACGCGGGCCGGGCCCTGGCCCGTCTGCACAGCGTCACCGGTCCTCGGTTCGGCTGGCAACACGACGGATGGCTGGGCAGCCTGCGCCAGCACAACGACTGGAGCGAGGACGGCTACGAGTTCTACGCATCCCACCGGATCCTGCGGTACCTGCGTGAGCCGGCCGTCGACGCCGCGTTCGACGCGCACGACCGGGCGGGGCTGCACCGACTGTGCAACCGACTGCCGCAGCTCGTGCCGCCAAGTCCACCATCGCTGACCCACGGCGACCTCGCCCCCAGCAACATCCTCGCGACCCATGGCGGCCAACCCGCACTCATCGACCCGGCCGCCTCCTGGACCTGGGCCGAGGTCGATCTGAGCATGATCTACTGGCTGGACCGCACCTGGAACATCCACATTCCTCCGCGGTTCTTCGAGGCCTACACCGAAGAACGACCGATAGACCCAGGCTGGCGCAGCCGAGCCCCACTGGTTCACCTTCGTGAGTTGTTGAGCCTCGTCGCACACCAGGACCACCGCCTGGACTACGTCGCGGAAGTCCGGGCAATCATCCGCACCTACCGATAGCCCAGGAGGCGCCCCGGGCCGTCCGCGGGGTGTCCGCTACTCGTGGCCGGACGCATCCACGGACACCGCTCCGCGGCCATCCTGGCCGGCGCCACCGCCGGCCCGCGGTGCCGTCCCACCGAGAAGACCTTCGGTGGCCCGATCTACGCCCGTGACGCGCTGACCCGGAACAAACTCCACGGCCCCGGCCGGCCGGAAGATCATCTACGGTAACGTCTGACTCTCTGACCTCCACTGAGATCTCGATCGCCACCCCGGCGGATCGCGGCCGCGTCCTAGACTCACTGGTCGCCGCGTTCACCAACGACCCTGTCCTGCGGTCCCTGTTCCCCGACGACTCGACCTACCCCGCGTACGCCACCGCGTTCTTCGGACACCTCTTCGACAAGCGCGTGCACAAGGAAACAATCTTGGTGAGGCCCTGAGCGTGCGCCTTGGCGCGGGCCAGGACGAGCGCCGGCTCGGCAAGGTCGAGCCCGAGTACCTGCCCGGCGGCGCCAAAGGCGTGTGCGGCGGGCAGCGCGGAGGCGCCTGCACCGCAGCATGCGTCAAGGACCCGGTCGCCTGGGCGCAGGCCGATCCGGGCGACGGTCGGCCAACCCGATCCCAGAACGACAGCGCCGGGTCGTCGAAGTGGTCGGCAGTGGCCGCGTAGGTGGCCGCTGACACGGCCTTGATATCGGAGCCGGTCTCCCGCATCGCGCTGACCGACGAAGGCCAGCGGATCTGCCACGCCGCCTACGACGACGTCGCCGTACGGCTGGCCGCCCGGACTGCCGGTGTCAGTCCGGGCGACCGGGATCACGCAGAAGCCGTCCTCGCCAGGATGCTCATCACTCCCTGACCGCCTCCGGCGGTATGCACTCGATCTCCCCGGTTAGCCGCGGAAGGGTGGCGCGACGCCCCAGCCCCAGTGGGGTACCGGCGCCTGGGTGAACGGGTGTGCCTCGGGTTGGGAGTTCGCGATGGCCAGGCGGGTACCCCACTCGATGTAGCCCACGAACGCCGCTCGGAACTCCGGGTCTGCGGGCAGCCCCACCTCGTCCGCGGCGTCGACGAGCAGGTTGATCCACCGGCGTCGCTGTGGCTCGGTGATCGCCTTGCCCAGGTGCTGGGCGACCATGTGCGGATAGCCGCCGCGCTCCGCTGTGTAGCGGGCCGGTCCGCCGAACACCTCGGCCAGCCACATGGCCACGAACTGCGGATGACCCGCGTCCATCCGCGCGAACAGGGGCTGTAGCAGGTCGTCGTTGAGTACCTGCCGGTAGAACGCCTCGGTGAGCCGTTCAAACGCTGCCTCGCCGCCGGCCCAGTCGTACAGGCTGGGTACCGAGCCACCCTCGCCATGGACGTCGGTACGCCGGTAGTGGCGCATCTCCTGGATCGCCGGAACATACGGCCTGATCTGGGTGAGGAATTCCGCGAAGTGAGGGCCGCCGCGGAAGCCCTTGAGATGGTCGTCCTGCGAGGTCCAGCCGATGCGCAGGATGTAGCTCTGTGGATCCTCGACGCAGCGAGTCAGCTCGTACTGCACGCACTGCGGCGCCGCGCGCAGCGGGCCGGCAGCACGGGCGTAGGCCGCCTCGAACTCGTCGCACTGCTGGACCGGGATCTGGTACCGGATGTACTCGACAATCACTGTCCGACTCCTTCACAGCCAACGTCTCTTTCCAATACAATACTGTAGTGCATTTGAAGACACAGGTTGGGGCGACTGGATCCGGGCGGGTGGGGCGGGAGCGCGATGCCACCATCGACGCCCGGGTGCTGGCTGCTGCCAGGGATCACCTGTCCCGCTACGGCTACGAGGGCATGTCGGTGGCCGCCGTCGCGGCGGATGCCGGTACCACCCGGCAGGCCCTCTACCGGCGCTGGCCAACCAAGGCCGACCTCGCCGCAGCCGTGGTCACCACCATCGAGGACACAGCCAGCGCGAAACAGACCAGACCGGCGGCGACTTCGCTGGCCCCGTTCGAGGCGTTGGTGGCGGAGCTGACCGACTTCGCCCGCGGCGTGAGCATGCCCGGCCGGCTGTCACTGGTCGGCGCGATGCTGCAGGACACCGCCGATCCAGGCGTGGTGGCCCGCTACCGCTCCCGGGTCATCGCCCCACGCCGCAAGCGGATCACCGCGATTCTCCGCGAGGCACAGCGGCTGCACCTCGTCGACAACGACGCCGACCTGACCGTGGCCGTAACCATGTGTACCGGCAGCTGGTACGGCCGCGCCCTGGCCGGCGACAGCGTCCCCCGCCAATGGCCGACCCGGACAGCCACCCTGGTCTGGCGGGCACTCGGCGGCACACCGCCGCAGGCACCACCCGCGCGGCCCACCCGTCCCTGACAATGTCAGGCTCCGAATGCAGTTTCGCTAGGACGTGTTCGGACGTGTGCTGCAGATCGGACGGTCCGGCTCGCTCGTTTACGACGGCTGACGCGATGAACTCGGGGCGCGCCGGTGACCTGGCAGGTAGGCATCAGCCGAGTCGCCGTCGCCTGCCTATCGGGTCCCGACCAGGGGCCGTCCGGGACTCTGCACGTGGGTTGTCCGTCGGTGTGGCACAGGTCGGATCCGCTGACGTGACGGTGACGGCGACCGGCAGCTGACCCCGGCGGCTAGACCGGCGCTCCCCCGATGCCCAGCGGTTAGGTCGCGGAGCAGCTCACGGTAGGCGGCGAGTTCGCCCCACTCCAGGTGCCCAAGAAGCCAAAACTGGTCGTGCCGCCGGGCGCGACCGCGGCGTTCCAGCTGAGGCTGCTCGCGCTGACTGCGGCGCCGGCCTGGGTCAGGGTGGCGCTCCAAGTCTGGGTAACCTTCTGGCCGTTGGCGAAGGTCCAAGTCACCGTCCAGCCTCTGGTGGCGGCCCGGCCGGTGTTGGTCACCGTGACGTCTCCTTGGAAACCACCAGACCACTGATTAGTGATCTTGTACGTGGCCGAGCAGGAGGCACCGGCCGGAGCCGATGACGACGGTGAAGCCGAACGCGAGGCAGAGGGGGACACCGAAGCCGACCGTGACGGCGAGCCGGACGGGGACGCCGAAGCTGACCGTGACGGAGAACCGGAAGGCGAACCGGAAGGCGAACCGGAAGGCGAATGCGACGGCGATGCCGAGACCGATGGGGACGGAGACGAGCCGCCGCCGCTGATCACCACGGTGGTGATGGAGTTGGCCGCGTAGCTGCCGGTCATGATGGCGAGGGGCGCGCAGGTGGAGCAGACCGGCGCCGGGATGACGGTACGGTTCGGCAGGGCGACGATCTTCGTGGTGTCCGCGGCGCTGTACTGGTAGAGCCGGGCGGTCGTGCCCGGCAGCAGCGCGTTGCTGAGATTGACCGAGCTGCTGAGCTCCTGCCCGGTCTTGTTGATGACGACGAGGGTGATGGCGCCGTCCGCGCGGGTGGAGGCGTACACCGATAGCTTGTCCTGGTCGGTGCTGGTTGCCTTGACGCTGGTGGTGCCGAACTGGCCGCCGGAGCCGTCGAAGTTGCGGAACATCCGGAAGGCGTAGGCGCCCGGCTGGGTGGCCGTCGGCGGCGCCCACAGGGTGGCCAGGTCGAGTCCCTCCCGACCGAAGATGCCCAACACATCGGCTTGCGCCAAGGCCCCGTTGATGTCACCCAGCGCGCCCCAGTTGTACTCGGTGATCGCCGTCTTGGTTCCCGGGTAGTTGGCCGCGACGAGACCCTTCATCCGCGGGATCAGCTGGGTGGGCTGGTTGATCCAGCTCTCGTCGGTGTACGTGGGATCCCAGAGGTTACGGGTGGAGCGCAGCCGCAGCGCATCTGTCGTCGCGTCGGTGGCGTTGGACAGCGCGACGTTGCTTTCCTGTGGGTACCAGTGGTTGTCGTAGTAGTCCAGGATCCGTACGCCGTGGGCGGCCTGGTACGCCTGCATCTGCTGCAGGTACCAGGCGCCGAAATCGACACTGCCGTGCGCGGTGTAGTCCGGCGGGCTGGCCCAGCAGTTCGGCGGTGGGGTGGGCAGACCGCAGGCCTGCTGGTCGTAGCCGGAACGGGTGAGCGAGCTCCACCCCCAGCCGACCGGGCCGAGGGTCTGCGCGCCCGGGTCCACCGATTTGATCGCCGAGGCGATGCTGTACGTCTGGTCGCGCATCTCGTCGTAGGTGGCTCCGGTCGGATGTACGTCACGGTGGGTGCTGAACCAGATGTCGGGTTCGTTGTCGAGGTTGTAGTACTTGACGCCGCCCTGCGCCGCGGTGCCGTATGTGGCGGTGAGGTGACCCAGCCACGCCTTGACGTAGTCGGCGCCGGCCGGCGTGCTGGTGTCATGCGGGTCGTTGCCGGTGATGTTTGTGCCGTCGGGCTTGACGCCGTTGCCGCAGTCCGGTCGCCACTGGTCGGTGCTCTGCTGCGGGCCGTACTTCGCGACGCTGAACCCGCAGGAGGCATCGCGTGCCTTGGGTACCCAGCCGATCAACGGCACTGTCAGGATCGAACTCGTCCCGGTCCGGCGGTCCTGGGCGACGAACGTGTCGGTCTCCGAGCCATTGGGCAGCTGGGCGGGGTCGGCGCTGCCGGCGACGTTCTCGAAGAACCAGTCGGAGCCGCGGTTGGTCTCGTCGTACGCGTAGTTGTACCGAGTGGTCGCGTTGCCGCCCCACCGCCGTACCGGCAGCTTCAGTTCCGTGGCGAGGGCCTCGTCGGCGAAGTTCATGCCGTAGATGTCGGGGCTGATCGGATGCAGGCCGGCCGTCAGATCAATGCTCAGTGTCGGTCCAGCCACCGCATCGGCACTGGCCGAGGGCATGGTCACGCCGATTATCCCGGCACCGAGCAGCGGTACCGCCGCCACCAGCGCCAGCGTCCACACTCGTCGCACGGGTCACTCCTCGGATCGCAGGGGCAGGCCATAGAAGGCTATGGATCTATCCCGTCGCGGTCAACGTCACATCAGCGCCACGGCCACCACGCGGGGCACGTGGCGTCCCCGTCGGCACCTGCGTGAGCTGCGCAGACGACTGGGAGCAACAAGGTCGCCGGATGTCGGTCGAGCACATCGAATGACATCGAAACTTTCATCCGGCACACGGATGCGATGTGGTCTGTCGTCTGGCGTCAGGTCGGGACGCTTTGGACCCGGGTCAGACGGACGAGCCGCCAGGGACTTGAACGCCGAACCCGCGGATTGAGAGTCGGCAGCCATTCGTTACGGCCAATGCCTGAGACTATCAAACAATACCGTCTACTGCTGGTAGTGGCGTTACTGAAACAGATGATCTGCTGATTGATGTCATCGACTGCCACCTGTACCAGGACCGTAGATCACACGTAGATCACACATCCACCACGCCGCCAGCCGACATCCGACGCGACTGTCCGTAGCTGGACCGCGATCCGTAGTTCGTGCACCCGGCCGGCCGCTGAGGATCAAGCAGCGCCGAGTCGCTCGAGCGTCGCAACACGCAATAGGCAGACCAGAGCGCAGCTGCCGTCATCCCAACATCAGTGAGCGAGCCGCTCGCGCGAGGTAATGCCCAGCGGCGGCCAGCATCGCGGCACTATGCAGGGTGACCTGGTCGCTCTTGCTCGGGATGGTGGTCTTGATCCCGCGGCTGCGGAGGTAGTCCCGGTCGGTTTTCGACGTGTGGGCCTTCTCGGCCAACACCCGGTCCGGCCCCTGGTTAGCAGCTCGACGACTTCGCCACCCTTGAGGACTACGCGACCAAGTCAGCGCCACCTGTACGCAGTGCGGCAGCTCATTCCAAGTGTCGGACCAGGTTGGCCGGTACTGACCGGGCAGCTGGGCGACGGCGCCCAGCGATACTCCAGGCACCCGAGAATTGGTGCGACGAGGCTGGTGGTCGTGGCTGCGATCGTCCTTCTCGTCCGGGCTGCGACGGCCCGATCCGGTAGGGCCCAGGACAAGCTGTATCGGAATGACAGCCCGGACATAGGGACTATATGTACCATTAGGCATGGGCCAGGCTTTCTTTGATCTTCCGAACTGGTTGCTGGCCATCCTGTTGCTCGTGCTGATTGTCGGTGCGGCCGTGGGTGGATTGTTCGTCGGCCGCTCGTTTCGGACCAAGGAGGAGTCCGGCCGCGAGACGTTCGGCGTGCTGCAGGCGGCGCTGATCGGATTCATGGGCCTGATCCTGGCGTTCGGACTGTCTCTGGCGGTGGAGCGCTACGAAGCGCGGCGGGCGGCGGTGGTCGACGACGCCAATACCATCGGCACGGCCTATCTGCGCGCGCAGACCCTGGCCGAGCCGCTGCGCAGCCAATCGCTTCCGCTGCTCGTGCGGTATACCGATGCCGAACTCAAGCTGTCCGCCGTTGTGCCGGGAAGCCCCGCGTCCAAGAGGGTGATCGCCGAAGCGTCTGCGCTGCAGCGGCCGTTGTGGAAATACGCCGCCGAGGCGGTGCAGGAACAGCCGACCGCGACCGCGCCGCGACTGTACGAGGAGAGTCTCAACGCCATGTTCGATCAGCAGACAGTCCGCGTTGCGGGCTTGACCAACCGAGTACCGGGTGAGGTGCTGATCGTCGAGATCATCGGCGCCGCTCTGACGATGTCACTGCTCGGATTGCACATCGGCATCCTCGGCCGCGGTCTGATCCCGCTACTGCTGGCGGCGATCACCGTCGCGATGCTGGTGTACACAATCGTCGACCTCGATCGCCCGACCCGCGGCCTGATCCGGGTACCGGACACACCATTAACGCAGCTGCGCGTCTCGATGTCACTCCCACCGGCGGCGGGCAACTGACCGCCTGGACTCGAATCGAGTTTCGGGTGGCGGCTGCGACCGCCTGACCTTCGGTAGTCGCCGACGGGATACCGACCGGCGACACCTGGTTTGGCCGCCAGGCATGGGGCACCATCGGAGTTGATCTGCAGGTCGCCGACCCGAACGACACGTAGGGGCGGGAAGCGGGTGTGGGTGCCCGATGGATCTACAGCGCTGAAGGACCGAGGGCCCTGCCCCGGTTCAGCAGGTGCCCCGCGTGACGCGAAAGGGGCCCGGGTCCACGCGGAACCGAGCCCCTCGCGCAGCCGAGGATCAGCCGTTGCACCTGCCCGAGCCGGAGTCGCTGTAGTCGAGCGCGGACGGGCCGAACCCGGCGCCGGCCAGAGTCGGCTTGTAGGTGAACGCATAGCCGTTCGGTTTGAGCGTCAGGTTCAGTACGCCGTAGCCCTGGGCGTATGCGGTGACGACGTTGGGGTTGGCGTACACCCCGTTCGACACGGCCAGGGTGTCCAGGGCTTCGCCGCCGGTACCGACGATGATTTGCGGGATACCGTGCTTCGGGTCGGGGTTGCCGGCCGGGTCCACCGGAGCCATGCGGGCGTACGCGTGCTCGTGGCCGTTGAGGATCAGCGTGGCGTGGTTGCGGTACAGCAGCTGCCACCACGCGTCGGCCACGCCACCCTCCTGGCCACCGGCGCCCGGTGCGGAGGCCGGCACGGTCGCCGTCGAGGCGGTCGTGGCGCTGAACGTCGGCTGGTGCCAGTACGCGATCGTGCACGGCGCCTTGTTGTGCTTCAGGTCGGCGGCCAGCCACTGGGTCTCCTGTGCGAGCAGGCCGCCGTCGCTGGTCGAGCAGTCGTTGTTGAACGGGTCCGAGTTGCACTCGACGTTCAGCGAGATCACGTGCCAGTTGCCGAGATCGTAGGAGTACCAACCCTGGTTGGCGGCGGTGTCGTCACCGGCCTGGCCCTGGCTGTATGGCGTGCCGCTCTGGTCGTGGCCGTTGAAGTAGCCGAAGTAGCCGGTACCGTTCTGCGCGGGCTCGTTGTCGCCCTTCTTGATGTAGGAGTAGTACTCGTGGTTGCCGGGTGCCGGCCGCTCGAGGTACTTCAGGCCACCCCACGCCTGCTCGAAGGAGCCTTCGAAGTCACTCAGTTTGCCGACCTCGTACTGCTCGTCACCGAGCAGTGCGACCGCGTCCGGGTGGAAGCTGATCGCCTGGCTCGCGGTCGCGTACTCGGCCTCGTAACCACCCAGGGTCGGGCTGCCGCACTTCAGCGCGGCGGGAGTCGAGGCGTTCTCGTCGTCGTCGGGCTCACAAGCGATGTCACCGACAGCTGCCAGCGTGAACTGCTGACCTTTGGCGTTGGCGTTGTACGGCCAATCGTTGCCGGTGACCGGCGAGTCCGCGGCGGCGACACCACCGACGCCGACCACACCGACTATCACCACAGCCGCGATGAGCGGCAGCTTTCGGGTTCGGAAAGACACGACGTTCCTCTCGGAGTGGGGCGTGAAACTACCGGCAACCTAGGCTCCGGTCCCACCGCTGCGGCAAACGGAAATTGATCGCTAGGTGAACACTGTGTCAGCGTGTGCCGGGCCGTCACTCTCGCGGCGTCGCCGTCGCGGCTGACCTCTGCGCCGCAGTCGACGATGCGCCGGGCGACGTTGAGGACGGCCCGCCGTACCGCCGACCGTCGCCCGCCAACCGCTGGATTGAGCAGTCAGGCCCTGCCCGTGAGGTCAGCATGGATTGGGGCTGGCGCCGGCGGGGTATCTGCGGCGTGTGTCGGTGGACGAGGAGCCCATGGTGGCGTCGCCGGGTTGGGTTGCGCCGGTGTTCGCGGCCGGGGCGGTGCTGCTCGTACCGTGGGTCGGCTACCTCGCTGTGATCCTCCCGGTCACTGCGCGGGTGAACAGCCGGCTGCCCTGGGTCGGCTTCGACCTCGGCCTGATGTGCGCGCTCGCGGCGACAGCGTTGCTGGCCTGGCGGGGCAGTCCGCGGATCGTGGCATCCGCCATCTGCACCGCGACCATGCTCGTGGTAGATGCGTGGTTCGACGTGACCTCCGCTGTACGCGGCACGGATCTGGCCCAGGCTCTGGTGTTGTCGGTTCTCGAGCTGTCCGTGGCGGCGGCCTGCGTGTGGATCGCCCACCACGCTGATCTGGTGATGCGCAACAACATCCGGTCGATGATCCGGCGGCGAACCGTCCGGGCCCACCCGCGCGGCGACCATGCACCTGAGTGGCGCGAGGATTAGTAGGTGAGCTACTCGAACCGCGCGTTCTGGGTCGCCGTGATCCGGCCCAGGATCGGTAGGCAGGCCGCGATGATCGCGACCGAGGCCAGCAGCCCGCCGGCCAGCGTCAGGTAGTAGCTCGGGTGGGGTAGCACCATCCCGTGGTGGGCGGGTGCCAGCGCCCGCGTGATCGGGTACGCCAGGGACAGTCCGACGCCGGCCGCTACGACGGTCGCGGCGATCAACGGCAGGACGGTCTCCAGCAGGACGGCGCCGTAGAGCGTGCCGACGTCGGTACCGGTGACCCGTAGCAACGTGAACGGCCGCTTGCGCTCGACAAGGCTGCCGGAGATCGCGACCGCGAGCCCGCAGCCGGCGATCAGCAGGGTGACCGCGGCGAGGATGGTGACGACGCGCTGAATCTCCAGGTACAGCTGCGCGCGCAGGGCGCCGACCTCGCCGAAGGTCATCGGTGACTGGGACGGGTCGATGTCCGCCGGGTACCGGCTCAACACCGTCCGGACGCGTTCCAGGGTTGCCGCGCTGTCCACCTTCACCATCAGGTCGGTCATCAGCTGCTGCGTACCGTCGTCGGCGGTGACCGGCGTGTCCGGCCGGATGAACGGCAGGCTTTCGTCGAGTGCCCGCAGGTTGTCGGTGTACATGGCGCTGGCGTCGACCAGCACCGCGACGGCACCGGGCGGGCAGATACCGAGGGCTGGCAGCGTACGCGCGTCGGCGCAGCGGATGACCGCGCCGTGGATCTGCCCGAGTTGCGGCAGTGCGTCGTCGGCTGGTGACGGGTGAAAGACCGGCACGGGGATTGCTCCGGGTACCGCCTGCACCGCGGCGAGCAGCGGTGCGGCCTGCGCCGAGGTCAGGCCGATCACCTCCTTCTGGCTCTGTTCGAGCCGATTGCCGTTGTCGAAGCCGACCCGGAGCACGTCGCGCAGCGCGTCGGTCCGCGCGGTGTCCTGCGAGGCGATCGCCGCCGGTACCAGCGCGGCGAGCGCGGTACCGACCATGACCGCCAGCATCAGCCCGCTGACCGCCCGGAACGCGGCGCGCGGGTTGTCTGCCAGCCGGCGCGCGGCCAGCAGCCGCGAGCCGCCGCTCGACCACCTGGCCAGCAGCCGTGCGGCCACCATCGTCAGCCAGGGACCGGCGACGATCAGCCCGAGCATCACCAGGATCAGGGCCAGTACCGCGGGGCCGGGCGCGTCGCGGGAGGAGTTCGGGGCGGCCAGTAGCGGAGCCATGAACAGTGCGAGCCCGGCGAGCAGTGGCAGTACCCGCCAGACGCGGGGCGCCGGTGGGGTGACCCGGCGGCTGACGCCCAGCGGGGAGATCTGCACCCGGCGCAGCGATACCAGGCAGGTGACGGCGGCCGCTGCCGGCACGGCCAGCAGCGCACTGACATACCCGAGGACGGTGGGGGTGATGGAGCTGTCGAAGAAGCGGTACCCCAGCAGCGGGATGCCGGACAGCAGTGGGCGGAGCGCCGCGTAGATGCCGACGCCGGCGAGCGCGCCGATCACCGCGCCGACGAAAGAGTCCACGGAGGCGACCAGGTTGATCTGCGCGCGTTCGGCGCCGACCAGCCGCATCGCGGCGTAGCGTTCCTCGCGTCGGGCGGCGGCCATCCGGGTTGCGGTGCCGATCAGGACCAGCATTGGTACCAGCAGCGCGACCGCGCCGAGTGCGAAGCCGAACTGGTAGAACTGCGAGGTGGACAGGCCCCGTGGCGCGGTCTGGATCGCTGAGACGCGGATCGTGCGCGGCAGCGGAGCCATGTCGTGCGGAGTGCGCCCAATGACAATTGCGAGTTCGTCCGGGCTCTCCAGACCGGCTGGGGCGATGGTGCCGGCGAGCGTGCCGGGGAAGCGGTTCGCGAGTTCGTCCGCGGGTACCGTGCGCAGCAGCGCGGCCAGAGCTGGCGAGGCGTAGTACTGTCCCGCGGACGGCATGGCGGAGAGCCCAGGCAGTACCGGCCCGCCGCGCGCCAGCGCGGCGACGTCGAGTCGGTCGATGGTACGGCCGTCGTACACGTCCTCGCCGTAGTTCCACAGCAGTGCGCCGTTCGGATCCGTGACATAGGTGCACTGCCAGCACGGCTTGGCGACGGTGTCCTGGTACGCGTGGTACATCGCGAGTACCGACAGCAGCAGGCCGACGCCGATGCCCACCGAGGCCGCGGTGACGAGCAACCGGACCAGCGCCTCCCGGCCGCCGCGCAGCGCCATGTGCAGTCCGAGGCGGATCATGGGATGCGCACCTCCGCAGCGATGACCTGGCCGTCCCGAACCGTGATCTGCCGATCGGCATGGGACGCGACCCGCGCGTCGTGCGTGACCAATACGACCGCCGCTCCTTCGGCACGCACCGTGTCCACCATCAGATCCATCACCGTCTCGCCGGTCAGCGAATCGAGCGCGCCGGTCGGTTCATCGGCGAAGAGCACCTTCGGCCCGGTGACCAGTGCCCGGCCAACCGCGACCCGCTGCGCCTGACCACCCGACAGCTCACCCGTCCGGCGCCCTTCGAGCCCGTCCAGGCCCAGACGCGGGAACCAGGCCCCGGCTCGCGCGTACGCCACCCGCCGCCGTACCCCGGAAAGCAACAGCGGCAGCGCGATGTTGTCGACCGCGGTCAGTTCGGGAACGAGCTGGCCGAACTGGAACACGAACCCGAAGTCGGTGCGGCGCAGCCGGGTACGCGCGCGGTCGGACATCGTGTCCAGGCGGCGGCCGTCGAACGACACTGTCCCGCTGTCCGGCGCGAAGATGCCGGCCAGGCAGTGCAGCAACGTCGACTTGCCAGAGCCGCTCGGGCCCATGACCGCGAGGATCTCGCCACGCTCCAGCGACATGCTCGCGCCGTGCAGTGCCACCGTGGCGCCGAACGACTTGGTGAGGTCAACGGCGGACAGGATGCTCATCGGCCGATCTCGTTTCGTAGTTGGTCGAGCCGCGCCACGGTCATGTCGATCCAGCGCAGGTCGGCTTCGAGGTGGAAGAGGCCGTAGTCGGCAAGCATGGTTCGGCTCAACGGGCCGGCCTTGCGCATTGCGGTGAGTTCACGCATGCGCTCGAGGTGCGCGTCGCGCTGGCTGTCGAGGTATGTGGCGGCCGGGCGGTCGGACAGCAACGCGAGTACGACCTTCACGAACAGCGTCGCCTGCAGCATTGGCTGCGGCTGTTCAGGCTCGGACAGCCACTTCCCCACTTGGGTGACGCCGGTATCGGTGATCATGTAGCGCTTGCGGTCCGGCCCGTCGCCGGGCGCCGCACCGAAGACCTGGATCTGCCCGTCCCGTTCCAGCCGGGACAGCGTCCCGTAGAGCTGACCAAAGGACAGCGGCCGACCGTTGTCGGCGAACAGCGAGTCATACGAGCGCTTGAGCTCGTAGCCATGGCTCGGCTCGGGCTCGAGCAGGCCCAGCAGCGTGGCGGGAACATTCACACCGGCAGGCTAAGCCTCGAGTATCACCTGAGAGAATACCCTGAGGTGATACTCGAGGGATTTCTCAGGGTGAACCCCGAGCCCGCAGCCGGAGAGCCACGGTTGCGGCGACGTCGCGTCGGTGGTCGCCACGGGGACTGCCGGCGGCGATGATCACTTGCGCCAAAGGTGCCACAACCACCAGGCGGTACTGGTGACAAATACGAGCGGGGCAACGACCGCGACCACCCGTGCCGCGATGAGCGGCCAGCCCGGGTGTCCCGTGCCGTCTGGAGCACCGCAGTCATCATCCTGCACCGCGCTATACCGCCTAGCGATATACCGCGAGATGGTGTACCGTGCCACGGTATATCGGTCGAGGAGGAGCCCATGACAGCCGAGCCGGATCTTTCCCGGTGGGCCGACCCGTCGCTGCTGGTACTGACCAGCCTCGCGGGTGGCGACAAGCACGGCTACGCGATCACCCGCGACGTGGCGGACACGATGGGTGTCACGCTGACCGCCGGAACGCTCTACGGCGTGATCGCGCGCCTTGAGGAACGCGGCTACATCGAGGCGCTGCCGGCCGAAGACCGGCGCCGTCCGTACCGACTGACCGCTTCGGGTGCGCAGGCGCTGGCTGAACAGTCGGAGCGGATGCGCCGGGTTGCCGCGCTGGCGGTCCGCCGGGTACGAATGGTCATCGTCCCGGGCGGCGCGGCATGAACCGGCAGCCGAGCATGCGGCGTGACCGCATCGCCGCGCGGGTACTGGTGGGGCTGTACCCGTCAGCCTGGCGCACCCGGTACGCGGCGGAGATGCTGGCCCTGCTGGCGGACACCGGGTTGTCGGCGCGCGACGTTGCTAGCCTGGTCCGCAGTGCGGCCGGTGCCTGGCTGCGACCCGCCCGTCACCTCCATGCTCCCGCCGGACGGC
The DNA here is from genome assembly GCA_963850915.1 of uncultured Actinomycetota bacterium. Classification (GTDB taxonomy): domain Bacteria; phylum Actinomycetota; class Actinomycetes; order Mycobacteriales; family Micromonosporaceae; genus CAVTWH01. Next base: position 194,263 of record CAWKND010000005.1, on the reverse strand, counting down.
TGCGCGCCAGCATTTCCGTGCTGCTCGTGGTCTGGACAGCGCTCGCCGCGACGGGTCTGGTCTTTGGCCAGATGTACGAGGATCAGGTCCTGCCGGCCTTCACCTCGGCGCACCCCGGCACCGGCCAGTTGTTCGCTGCCTACGTGCTCGCCGCGCACATCTCCTCCGGTCTGCTCGCGGTCGGTTGCCTGCCACTGGCGCTCCAACTGCTGCGCACCGCGGTACGCGACCGCGACCTGGGGGGACTGGTGCTGCTCGCCCAGCCGGTACTGGTACCCACGATATTTGTGTTTCTGGTCTTCGGGGTGAGCAGGCTGGTGAGCAGGCCGGACAGCGGAGTCGGTGCCGCATGGTTCGTCCTGCTGTCGATCTTTGGGTTCCTGGCAGCGGCGGGCGCCATCGCGGGGCCAATCGGAGCGCTCAACCGCTACACGCCTGCCGGCCGGAGCACCCGGATCGCCTTCTACGCCACCGCCACGGCCGTCCTGGCGATGGGGATGTCACTGCTGGCCAGCGCGGCCGACCTCGTCGCCGTCCGGCTCGACAGGGTGACCAGTCTCGTTGCCGCGCCGGTCGCCGTGATCGCCGGATACCTGATTTTGATCTTGGTCGCCCTCGCGGTCGCCACGGCATCGGGGGCACGTGGCATCTCCGCGACCCGCATCCAGCGCGCCGGATCGCTGCCCTCATGACGGTGCGGGCGACCCGAAAGACAAACCGAGCCAAGGGATCGCGGGTACGCAGACTCATGCGTTGGACACTGTGGTCGTTCCTGGCCGCTGTCGTCGTGCTCGGTGCGCTGGTCGCCGTCTTTGCGATCGCCCGGCGGCAACCGCGCACACTGCCCGGCCCTACGGGGACCTACCCGGTCGGCCGTGCCATGCGCCAATGGACCGACATCAGCCGCACCGATCCCCTTGCCCCCCAACCGAATCAGCCTCGGGTGCTGTCAGTGTGGCTGTGGTACCCCGCGACCGCCGACATCGTCGGCCCCACCGCCCTCTACGCACCGGGAGCCTGGGAAGCGATCAGGCAGCAGGGCTTCCTGGTCGGACCGCTGGATGCCATCCGCACCAGTACCCATGACAACGCATTGGCCGCCGCCGGCCGCTTCCCCCTGGTGGTACTCGAACCCGGCCTCGGCTTGTCGGCACCGCAATACACCACACTGGCCCAGGAACTGGCCAGCCACGGCTACATCGTCGCCGGCGTCACCCCGACCTACAGCGCCAACGTCACCGTCCTGGACGGCCACGTCGTCGAACGCACCGCGAAGGGTAATCCGCAGAACCCCTCCGACGACGAACTCGACGGCCTGGTCGACATCTGGTCCGCCGACGCCCGGTACGCCGCCCACACGGTCACGTCCGACCTGCTCGGTACCCACGTCGACTCGTCCCGGGTCGCCTACATCGGGCACTCCCTGGGCGGCGCCTCATCCCTGCAGGCATGCCACGACGACCCCACCTGCGCCGGTGCCGTCGATCTCGACGGCACCCCCTACGGCAACGTGGTACGCACCGGACTCGCCCGACCGTTCCTCCTGGTGACTTCGGAAGACGGCTGCGTGGCCGGCGCATGCCAGCACGCTGCCAGTGCGGGCGACGTGAGCACCCAGGCCGCCGCCCGCCGCCTGCTCAGCGCCTCAACCGGGCCGTCGTGGCGGTACGCCATATCCGGCGCCCACCACTTCAACTTCACCGACTACGCCGTCTACTACCTCGTACCGCCGCTGCAAAACCTGCTCGGCCAACTCGGGTCAATCAACGGCAGGCGTGGCCTGGTCGTATCCAACGCGTGCGTACTGACATTCCTGGAATACGTGATGCGATCCGGCCCCCCACCCGACCGGCTCGAAACCCGATTCCCCGAACTTCGGGCACAGCACTGACCACCGAACGCTCCATGAGTCGACCCGGGAATGCAATCCCCCCGATCCCACCCAACACGGATTTCACCGTCGAATACCCATTCCACGCCGCAGCGACGGCCAGCGGGACAATCCCATACAGCGGCTTTCTCTACGACGAAGGCGACGGCGGGTCGTTCTCCGGCTCGCTGACCATCAACCCACGGGCTGACGTCGCCGTCGAGCTGACCGCCGCTGACGGTGGCCTGCTCATCAGCACCATCACGTACACGATCCGCATCACCAACAACGGCCCGAGCGCGCTCACTTCCGCCAACGTGCGGCTGGATTACCCGCCGGTCTGGTCAATCCGAGTTCATCGAAGTGTTCGGTGAACGCCGGTAACCGAACCGCGACCTGCTCATTCGGCGCCCTGGCCCCTCAGCATCGGCCACGGCCACGGTCACCACCACCGTCGCCCTGCTCACCGTCGGACCCTCGATCACCGCTACGGCGACAAGGCAGCGGCAGCTGCGTGTGATGCGACCACGGTGAAGGCCTGGTTGCTGAGTCACTGCCACCAGGCCTTCACCGTCGTATGGGGTCAGTGGGTCGCGCGTGGTCGATCCGGTCAAGCAGTCGGTGGTAGCGGCATGCCGGTTGCGGCTCAGGCTGGTGCTACGACGACGTGCTTGGCCTGCGCCATGTAACGTCCGGCGGCCGCGGAAGCCTCATCCGCGGTGTTCCCGACCTCACGTGCGTTCATGTACGCCGCGTACCAGTCCCACCAGTCGTGTGGTGGGGCGACCTGCTCAAACGAACCGTGATGTACCGACGTCTCCTGCAGGAGCTGTGCCAGGCTGGCGACGTCCATCGTCAGTCTTCCCACTCCCGACCGGGGAGCCGTGTCTTGATCTCCTGGAGCAGCCACCCATTGCCGTCTGGATCGCTGAACGAGGCGTACGAAAGGTACGAGCGATGTTGCGGGTCCGGGCCAGGAACAAGCTCGGCACCGTCGCGGTGGAACACATCGCTGACTTCCACGCCACGGCTGATGAGGTCCTCACGGGCCGCTTCGATGTCGGAGACGACCAGCTCCAAACGCTGCGTGGAGCCGGGATCGGCGGTGGTGATCCCCTTTCCAAACGAGATCGAGCATGCCGAGTGTGGCGGCGTCAGCTGGACCGTCCGGACGTCCTCGCTGAGCACGAAGTCGGCGTCCGTGCGCCATCCGAGGTTCTGGTAGAACTGTTTGGCCCGATCAACATCGGTGACCGGCAACGTCACGACCTCGAGTCTCATGTCGAGGGTCCCTGCTGCCGGAGTCCGCGTCGAAGTTTCCGTGCTCATGGTGACCTCCATCGGTCGACTGGTATTTGGTCGCAACGTATGCCGCTCTGCGGGTCTGTCGCCTCGCCGGAGTCCCGGTTCTGACCCAGGAGCGCCCGGCCGCCGCCGAGCCATCCGCCCCGGTTGCGATCAGCGCAAACGGGTGGTCAAGGACGGATGCGGCTGCGTGCGACCGCTAGTCCGAGCGACGCTACCCTCGCTGCGCCGTGGTTCGCGGACGTTCTGCGATCGTCATGGCGGGACTTTAATCGCACGGCCCCAAGCAGGTTGTCACGGGCGAGTCGCCTGGCGATCGTGTGGCTGGGCAGAACGCATGCGTCGGGGACAGCAGGCGGTACGTCACGGTGACAACGTCGTGACCAACAGCTGTAGTGGTCTTGGCCTGGCCGTCGAAGCCGCCACACACCATGGCAGGCCCCGCTCTGCTGCGGTGCATTGGCATGGAAGTAGACGCCGCCGCGGGCGGGTTCCGGGCGAGTGACGCAAGCGGCCACTGGTAGTTCGGGTGGCGATGTGGCCAGTGCTCCTCGGCTTTGTCGCCCCGAATCTGCAAACCGGCGGCTGTGGCCCACGCCGACGCATCTAGCCTCGAGGGATGACCGCTGACGACGACATGGACATCCGCCGGGATCGGAGAGAACACGCAGGTGCCGGCCACCCTGACGACACTGGGCTTGCCCGCCGCGCGGAACAGGAGCGGGTCGAGGCAGGGCTGGACGCGTACGACCCAGATGCCGTGCCGCCAGCTACCGATGCGCCACCCGGCTACGACCCGGAACTCGACGAACAGTTCCAGGAGGAGCGCGGCGTGTTCCGCCGCCAGGCGTCCGAGGGCGAGGCCCGCCCGATCACCGACGAGAACCCTTTCCCGCCCACCCACTACGAGGAGTGACGGCCGGCTACGGGCACCGCGACCCTGATCCCTGTGCGGCTCGACTCTCGTTCAGACCGACGTAGCAGCGGCCCTGGTTCTGCGCCGTGCCGCTGACGGCGATGGTGGCGTGCTCGGCGAGCAGCGCGCTCATCCTGGGCTCGTCCCACAGCGCGCCGGACAGTTCCCAACCGTCGTAGTCGGTGTCGATTGTGGTGTACCCGCGCCGGGCAATGGCCGCGAGGAGGGTGCTCTTGCCTGCGCCTGGCATTCCCGTGAGCAGCACTCGCGCCATGCCCCAAGGCTATGTCGCGGAGGCATGGACATCGGCAGATTCGAATGTTGGTCACGCCGGCGTCGACATGAGCGCGTCAGTACCTGTACGCGTGCCGTATGACGGTCAAGGGGCTCGCGAGGGTCCGATCGGGCGGCTGCTGGTGTTGTATGAGTTCTTCGCGGCGACCACAGCCGCTTGGATATGCCCGGGGTCGACGCCGTGTACGTTGAGCGGCGGGTGCATACGCCGGACAAGTTCGGCCTCGATGGTTGCCGGGTCCGCGTCTTCCGCCCAGGTCAAGCGCAGATGCGCGTGCATCCACGCGGTCAGCCGCGCCTCATCCTCAGAGATCAGGACCACACGATCGGTCCAGGTCGTCCGGTAGCCCTCGGACACAAGAAGCCCGGCCAATGTACGACGCAGAGTCGAGCTGCCCGAACGCCTCAGATGATTGCGTAGGATTCGGCCCCGCAGGCTGGTGGCCCGTCCGAGATACAGCAGCCGTAGCGACGGGACACTCCCATTCGGCGGCCCTGGGAGGTCGGGAAAGATCGAAGGAGCAGCCCACCAGGCGTAGACACCGCTGCCACGGCTGAGCCTCTTGACGGCAACATCGAGTACGACCGGAACGACGGAGAGCAGCTGCAGGGCCTCCTCGACCCGGCTTCGGTCGGCTGAGACGTGGTCGAGTCGCGTTTCGGGAGTGGGCATCGACACCATGGTAGGCGTCCCCGCGCCGATCGTGGCCGGGCCGCAAGGACACCGGATGCTCCAGACAAGATCCGGCAGCGTCGCGAGCGGCGGCCACGGATACTGACAGCAGATCAGCAAGCCCCGCACGCTCGGCGGCAGAAACGGGATGCGGCCAGCTTCGAGATCCGCTGGTGTACGTCAGCTCTCTGCCTCGTTTATGTGCAGGGCGCCGTTACGGAGGCTCGCCGTCCAACTGTGCGGCTTGTAGCGCCAGGTGAGGTCGGTGGACTCGGTGGCCGCGAGCCACGCGCAGACGCGGAGAAGCCCGCCTCCGGTGGTGAGCGCCGCGCGGACCTCGATGCGAGCTGCGCTCGGAACGGCGAAGAGCGCTAGCACGCAGCGTGGACGTCCGGGCGTTCCTCGAGGCAGGTAGTACGTGCTGCCGATGTCGGCGTATCGATTGGCCCGCAGCAACACCAGGTCGGTGCGAGGATCACGGCGCATGGCGAAGTCCAGCGTACGGAGGTGCACGCCGGCCGCCCGAAGCGACGTCTCGACGATCGTTCGCCCCACCGGGTACGACCAGCCGGACTGGAGCCGGTCACGGTCGTAGCTGTCCCAGGGTTCGCCCGCCACCCACGAGACTGTACCGGCGGCCAGCGCGGCGCCACGGTCGAAGAACCCAGGCCTGAGTACCTGCGCCTCACTAGGATGTGGCAACTATGGCACGCATTCTGGTCACCGGATCGACGGACGGCATCGGGTTGGAGACGGCCCGTACCCTGCAGCAGCTCGGGCACGACGTGGTGTTCCACGCCCGCAGCCAGGAACGCGCAAAGACGCTCGAGGACCGGCCGGAGGTGCTCGTGGCCGACCTTGCCGACTTGGCGCAGACCCGGGCAATGGGCCGCACAGCCGGGGCGTTTGACGTGGTCATTCACAACGCCGGCATCGGCGGGCAGGACCAGCGGCGCGAGACCGGCGACGGGATCGAACGCATCTTCCAGGTCAACGTGCTCGCCCCGTACGTGCTCACCGCGCTCATGCCGCGCCCGAGCCGCCTGGTCTACCTGACCTCCGGCCTCGAGTCCGCCGGCGTGGCCGACCTGGCCGACCTGCAGTACCGCAGCAAGGCCTGGAACGGCATGCAGGCCTACAGCGACTCCAAGCTGCACGATGTGGCACTCGCGTTCGCGGTGGCCCGGCTGTGGCCGCAGGTGTACAGCAACGCCGTTGACCCCGGCTGGATCCGCACGAAACTCGGCGGACCCAACGCGACCGACGACCTGCCCGAGGGGGCCGAAACCCAGGTTTGGCTGGCCACCGGCCACAGCGACGCACTGGTCACGGGCAAGTACTTCAAGCACAAGACGGTCCTCACACCCAATCCGGCCGCCCACGATGTCGGATTCCAGGACGGGCTGCTGCGGGCCTGTGCGGAGCTGTCCGGCGTGACCCTGTGAGGGACACCGCCGGGCTCACTGTCGACCGCAGCGCTGACGTTACTGACGGCCGAGCCGTCCCCACCTCCGTCCGGCACCGGAGCCGCTCTGCGTAGACCTTGATGCGACCAGAGGCTCAGAAGACGAGCGTTCTCAGCGGCGCGTGAGTGTGTTCACTACTGGGCGGCGAGGGTACCGAGTGGGGGCCATGGCGGACCCTGGCGGAGCACGGTAAGGATGTTTCGGCCGTGTTGGTGGCCATCTGGGAATTCATCGAGGATGTCCCAGCGCCAGGCCGCGACCATCGCAAGCACGAGCCGTCGACATTCTGCGAGCAGTACTTGATCGAGGTTCGGATAGCGGGCGCTGACCTCCGCCGGCACGTGGGCAACATCAAACTCGATGGGTCCGCGGCAGCACGTCTCGAAGTCGATGAACAGCAGGCCGTCACGGGTGTTGAGGAGGTTGCCGGGATGCGGCTCTCCGTGCAGCAGCTGCTCGGCGGCGCCGCGGCTGTGAATGCGTTCACGAGCGTTCTGCAGTGTGCCGAGGAGAAGGTGCCGGTCGGCGTCAGCGAGCGCGGGGGTTTCGTCTGGCTGCGTGACCAGCCGTTCAGCCGCTGCGGCCCGGTCCAGGAAGTGCGGGGTCGCGATCTGGACGCCTCGCATGCTGGTATGCAGGCGTTGCAGCACGTCCGCGTATGCCCCTGGCCAGTCCAGGTCAACAGCCACGGCCTCGTAGTAGGTCCACAGGGTCACGGCGAAGCCGTCGCGTTTGTAGACCCGCGGCTCGACCTGGGGTGCCAGCGCTGCGACGGGGCTAGCGGTTTCAGCCAGCCGCACAGCGAGCTCGACCTCGAGCGCGGCTACCTCCTGCCCGATCGGTGCTACGCGGGCGAAGACGTCACACGGAAACAGACGTAGCGCGAGCTTGTTCGAATTGTGAATCACAACCGCGTCGTCGACCCGCAGCCGCAGCTCTCCGGCCAGTGCCGTCGCCGCTGCCATCGCACGCGAAACGAACTCGGCCTCCACAAGGTGAATCCTCGCACCTGCTCGCTCATCGGTAGTTGCGGGCAGGGCGGCGGAGCGCGACCAGCGGCAGATCAGTACACCGCTCGCTGCCGACGCTGTGCCGGCTCATAGCGCTGGCAGAATGCACGTGTGTCGACTTCTGCGTTGGGCGCGACCCGGGCTCGGATCGTCGCTGCGTTCCTGCGTGACGGCAACCGGGTGTTGTTGTGTCACCGATCTCCCCAGCGCCGTTGGTACCCCGACGTGTGGGACCTGCCCGGTGGACATGTGGAACCTGGAGAGCTTCCCGGTGCGGCGCTTGCTCGGGAGTTGCACGAGGAGCTCGGGATCGACGTCGCGGCGCCTTCCGGCCCGCCTACGCAGCAGATCCATGACGATACGTTCGACATGCAGATCTGGCTGATCGAAAGTTGGACGGGAGCTCCGGTCAATGTCGCGTTGGACGAACACGATGCGATCGCGTGGTTCCAGGAGACTGAACTCGGAGAACTGCGCCTCGCTCATGACAGCTATCTGCCGATGTTCTCCGAGGCACTCGCTGTGCGCCGAGCTTGACCACAACCCCCAGCGCATTGTCATCGGCAGAGCCGTGAGCGGTGGCTATGTTCCGGGGGCCATGTAGGCGGCGAGGATGTCGTTGGGGTGCCGGTCGAGGTTCTTGCGGGCCTACGCGGAGTCGCTCGGCAAGCCGGTTCGGTATCTCAGTCGCGAGCGCTTGGCTCGAACGGGAGACGCCCCCCAAGAGTGAGTCCGACCAGGCGGTCCGCTCAGCAGCAAGGCGCGGCAACGCCAGCAGATGCAGGGACGCGCCCTAACGACCTGCCCGCCGATACGCCAGTCCGCCAGCCCGTGCGCCGGACCCGGTGACTCCCTTGACACTTTCCCGCGTGGGACATAGCGTGCCGTCAATTAATAGGAAACTTAACGGTTTCGCTGGAGGATGCCGTGTACCGTTCCCCGCGCAACCTGTTGCTCGCCTCCGCCGTGGCCCTCGCGACCGCCGCCACCGGCGCCGTCTGGCTGCTGACGGCCTCCCCGGCCAGCGCCGCGGTGAGCCTCTCCGACGTCGTACCAGTGCCGGTGTCGGCGCAGCCCGCGGCCGGCGTGACCTACACGCTGCCGTCGAACGCCGCGATCCAGACCGCGGCCGGCGCCACCGATGCCGGCAACTACCTCGCCGGCATCCTCCGCCCGTCAACCGGCTACGCGCTGCCGGTCTCCACCACAACCGGCACGCCGACCAGCGGCATCGCACTGCTGCTGGCCGGCGCCGACCCGAGCGTCGGCACCGAGGGCTACCAACTCGACGTGACCGCCACCGCCGTCACGGTCCGCGCGCAGACCGCGGCCGGGCTATTCCATGGGGTACAGACGCTGCGGCAGCTGCTGCCGGCGACGATCGAGGCGCGGACCGTCCAGAGTGGACCGTGGACGATCACCGGCGGCCGGATCGTCGACTACCCGCGGTACGCCTACCGCGGCACGATGCTCGACGTGTCACGGCACTTCTTCACCCCCGACGTGGTGAAGCGGTACATCGACGAGATCGCACAGTACAAGATCAATATTTTGCACCTGCACCTCTCCGACGACCAGGGCTGGCGCATCGTGATCGACGCCTGGCCACAGCTGGCGACCGTGGGCGGCAGCACCCAGGTGGGCGGCGGCGCGGGCGGCTACTACACCAAGGCGCAATACTCCGACCTGGTCTCCTACGCGGCGTCGCGGCAGATCACCATCGTGCCCGAGATCGACATGCCCGGCCACGTCAACGCCGCGCTCGCCTCCTACGCGCAGCTCAACTGCAACAACACGGCCCCGCCGCTCTACACCGGCACGAACGTCGGCTTCAGCTCGCTGTGCGTCAGCAGCTCGGTCACGTACACGTTCGTGCAGCAGGTACTCAACGAACTCGCCGCCATCACCCCCGGGCCGTACCTGCACATCGGCGGTGACGAGGCCTCGAGCACGCCGGCGGCCGACTACACCACGTTCGTCAACCGCGTACAGCCGTTCGTCGCCGCGGCCGGCAAGACCGTCATCGGCTGGCACCAGATCGGGGAGGCCGACCACACGGCGAACCGGGTCGCCCAATACTGGGGAACGTCCACCTCGGATGCGGACCTGAGCGCAGCGGTGAGCAAGGGCGACAAGATCCTGCTGTCGCCGGCGAACAAGGCGTACCTGGACATGAAGTACACCAACTCGACCCCGCTCGGCCAGACGTGGGCCGGCCTGATCGAGGTGCAGACCGCCTACGACTGGGACCCGGGCGCCTACCTCTCCGGCGTGCCCGCCAGCGCGATCCTCGGCGTCGAGGCTCCACTGTGGACTGAGACGATCACCAAGCTGGCCGACATCGAGTACATGGCATTCCCGCGGCTGCCGGCGCTGGCCGAGCTGGCGTGGTCGCCGCAGTCGGCACGCAACTGGGACACGTTCAAGGTACGGCTCGGCGCGCAGGGTCCACGCTGGACCGTCGAGGGGATCAACTACTACGCCTCGCCGCAGGTCCCGTGGAGCACGCAGCAGACGACGCGCAGTGCGTACAGCCAGATCCAGGCCGAGAGCTACAGCGCGCAGACCGGGACGCAGACCGAGACCACCACCGACACCGGCGGCGGCCAGAACGTCGGCTACATCACGCCCGGCGACACGCTCGCCTACGACCTCGACTTCGGCACGGCGTCGCCGGCCTCGGTCACGACCCGGCTGGCCTCCGGCGCGTCCAGCGGAACCATCCAGTACCGCCTGGACTCCACCACCGGCCCGATCATCGCCAGCGTCCCGGTCACCTCCACCGGCGGCTGGCAGGCCTGGACCAGCACCACCACCAACCTGACCGGCGCGGCCACCGGCGTGCACCGGCTGTACCTCACCTTCACCGGTACCGCGGGCACCGACTTCGTCAACCTCAACTGGCTACAGTTCAACGCCGGCAGCGGACTGCCCAACGCCTACAGCGTGCGGCAGGCGGAGAACTTCGGCAGCCAGTCCGGCACCCAGACCGAGACCACCACCGACACCGGCGGCGGCCAGAACGTCGGCTACATCACGCCCGGCGACTGGCTCGGCTACGCAGGCGTGGACTTCGGTACCCCGACGGCGGCGACGGTAACCACGCGGCTGGCCTCCGGCGCGTCCAGCGGCACCATCCAGTACCGCCTGGACTCCACCACCGGCCCGATCATCGCCAGCGTCCCGGTCACCTCCACCGGCGGCTGGCAGACCTGGGTCAGTACCACCACCAACCTGTCCGGTTCGGCAACCGGTGTCCACGCGGTGTTCCTCACCTTCACCGGCACGGCAGGCGCCGACTTCGTCAACCTCAACTGGTTCCAGTTCAACAGGTAGCGCCTCGTTTCACGCTGGGCGGCCCGGCTCCCGGGAGACCAGGACGTCGCGCTGGACGACCGGCCCGTTGCGCCGCAGCGGGCCGGGAGACCATATAGTCGCGCGGTGAACGTGGAGCAGGTTCGGCACGCGTATGCGTCCGTCGCGCAGCTCTACATCGAGCTGTTCGGTTCCAGCCAGCAGGTCCACGCCGAGGACCTGGCCTTCATCGGACGACACCTTGCCGGCCGGCCCGGCACGGTACTCGATCTGGGCTGCGGGCCCGGCCACATCACCGGCTACCTTCGCTCGCTGGGCGTCGACGCAACGGGAATCGACATGGTCCCCGAGTTCATCGCCCACGCGCGGGCCGCCCACCCAAGCGGCAGCTACCAACTCGGGTCGATGGAAGACCTCGCCGTTGCCGACCACTCGATCGCCGGCATCCTGGCCTGGTACTCGCTGATCCATCTACCACCGCACAGGCTCGACAGTGTGCTGGCCGAGTTCCGGCGGGCAATGGCCCCGGCCGGAACGCTGGTACTCGGCGTCTTCGACGGTGACGAGGTAGCAGCCTTCGACCACAAAGTCGTGACCGCCTACCGCTGGCCCGTCGACGAACTCGTCGAGCGACTGAACCGAGCCGGATTCACCGAAGTCGAGCGCCTGCAGCGACCCAGCGAAGCCGGAACCCGGCCGCACGCCGCCATCGCGGCAATCGCAACTGACCGGTGAGCGGAGTCGGCGAGCCTCTCCCGGTCTCACGGGTGCACGGTGGCCGCGTAGAGGTCCAGCTTTCCGGAGCGGGTGTCGTTCCACACGAGTTGGAAGGCTCCGGAGGTCGCGGTGATGCCTTGGTAGTCGCCGATGTACCAGGCGCCGTGCTTGCCGCCACTGGGCATGCCGTTGTGGGGATTGAAAGACGCGGCGGTCACCCGCAGCGGTGCGCCGAAGCGCAGGTCCCGAGGCGGCGACAAAAGAACAACCCGGTCTGCCCGGTTGTTGGCAAACGCGAACGCGCAGAGCGCCACCTGGCCCGACTCGTTGACCGCCAGGTTCGGCTGGAAATAGATCATGGCATCGTCGGGGGTTGCGGTCACGGTCTCGGGCCAGGTCCGGCCGTGGTCAAAGGAGGCGGCCACCACGATGTCGGAGTGCGTGGCGCCGGCCTTGTGGGTGACGAACGCGGCGTAGATGGCATCGCCCACGGGTGAGCAGGCAACTGTCGGCATGCTGTTGGGCATGACGTCTCCCGGCAGGGCGATAGCGGCCGCCTCCGCGCCCAGCTGGACCGGCGGGCCGAAGGTGCGGCCGGCATCGGTCGAGCAGACGGCGACGACCTGACCGATCATGTCGCCGGAGGGGTCCTGCTGGCTGGTCCATTCGCAGACCGCGACCACGAGGCCATTCGGTCCGGTGGCAAGCTCGGGGCCCGCGCTCACCAGTGACGGGGTACCGGCTTCCGCCAGGATCCGGCGTGCCGGCTCGAAGGTCGTGCCGCCGTCGGTGGAGCGGCTGAAGTCCAGCGCTGTGTGCGAAGCACCGGCGCCCCAGGCGACGTAGACGTTGTGGGTGTTCGAGGCCTGGTCCTGGTCGGCGGTCAGGTAGGGGTGATCGCAGTAGACGCCCTGTACCAGGGTGATCGGTGCCGAGTAGCTGCGCCCGTTGTCCTCGGTCCGCCACACGTACACAGCGCGGTTCGCATCGGGGTTGGCGGGGTCGACGTTGTCGGAGTGGCCGGCGCGCGTGGCGCAGACATAGCCGTGGCCGTTCAGGTCGTAGGTGACGCTCACGTCGTCTCCCGCCGCCCCGGCCTCGGGCGTAGGCGGCAGGCCGCCGTTCTGCCAGCTGGTACCCGCGTCAAGCGACAGGTACGTTGCGACGAACTCGGGGTTCGGCGTGCGTGAGACGCCACACGCGGCGAGAAGCTGCTTCGGGTTTCGGGGGTTGGCGGCGACCGACGGACCGATGTGCACTCCGTAGCTGTCGTGGGTGACCGGGACGTTCGAACCGATACCCGACGGAGATCCCGAACCGAGCGTCGATCCCGAACTGGCCGCCGATCCTGACGGGTTTGCCGATCGGGTACCGGTCGGGGATCCCGAACTGTCGCAGGCGGGCAACGCGGTCAAGACCGCCGCGGCCACGCCACCACCGAGCAGGCTCCGGCGGGAGATCGGAAGATGCGGTGGCAATGGAAGTTCGCGCATGGCGCTGGTGCCTCCAGTTGGGTCGGCGGGCCGGTCACGTGGAGCGGAGTGCGGCTCGCGGGTGTGGTCGTGGCAGCCAGCGTCCCGGCCAGCCGGTGGCGGGCGCATCACGTGTTGGTAGCAGCGCGGCTCCCTCGCTGGAGGGATACGCCCGCACCAGCGCGGAGGTAGCGTGCACGGATGTGGGACTGGGTACGTCGCCGGGCGTGGGGGCTTTCGGGTCGGCTGATCGCCTCCTACGTACTGGTCACACTCGCCGTCGTAGTACTGACCGAGACGCTCGTCCTCGGCTACCTGGCACCCCGGCTGGAAAACGACACGAGATCGCAGGACCAAGTGGGTGCGACCGCCAAGGCGTACCTGCAACAGCTGCAGCTGCTCTATCCGGGTACGGTGCCCGCCGCAACATTGCTGGGTGACCGCGATCAGCCCGCACGCCCAGGCCGGGCCCAGCTGGCCGACGACGGTCTCACGCTGGTCATCCCCGGTATCGACGGCCCGATCCACGACGATCGGCCGGTGACCGCCGCCGTACTGATCGACTCGAACGGAGACATCATCGCCTCGTCCGCACCGGCCCGGTACCCACCCGGACAACAGGCGGCGGACAAGCTCCCGGCTGCGGCAGCAGCGGCGATCATCGCCGGCCAATCCGAGGGCGGCAGCGGCTCCGCCCCGTACGGCCGGGTGAGCTGGGCGCTGCTCGGGCCGGCGCCCGCCCCAGCCGGGTCCGTCGCCTACCTGTACGTGCAGGCGCCGTCGCCGTCGGCCGGGTTCGTCAGCCCGATCAGTGCATGGCAGGACCTGAGGCGGATGTCCGGCACCGGGCCACTGCTGTGGGCCTCCTACGCACTGCTGATCATGATCGTACCGGTGGGGGTGCTGTTCGGGCTGCTTGCCTCGGCCCGTCTCGTCCGCCGGGTACGCCGTCTAGAACGGGCCACCATCGCCGTCGCAGACGGGGACTACACCGTCGCCCTGCCCACCTCCGGCCGGGACGAGATCGGACGACTGGAGGCGAACTTCACCAACATGATCCGGCAACTGGGGTCCGCGCTGGCCGCCGAACGGGAACGGGCCGCCGGCGACGCCGCCACCGCGGAGAGAGCCCGGATCGCGAGAGAACTCCATGACGCCATCTCGCAGCATCTCTTCGGCCTACGTATGACCGCCGCCGGGATGCGCCGCGCCAGACCCGATGATCCGCAGGTACGGGTGATCGAACAGATCAGCGAAGACGCACTGCGCGACATGCAGGTGCTGTTGTTCGAACTGCGCCCAGCCAACCCCCATGGCATAGGGCTCGCGCCGGCCCTGCGGGAAATCTGCACGGCCTACCGTGACCGGCTCGGCGTCACCGTCGACGCCGACCTCGCCGACATCACCGTCCCCGCACCGATCGAGCACGCCCTGGTTCGTATTACGCAGGAGGGGTTCACCAACGCCGTACGGCACGGCAACGCGCGTCACCTGGCCGTGTCCACGGCACGCCGGGGAGGGCACATCGACCTCACCGTGCGCGACAGCGGTACCGGCTTCGACCCGGTCGTACCGCACACCGGCTCCGGGCTGGCCCACATCCGTGACCGGGTAAGCGAACTCGGCGGCACGGTGACCATCGACAGCGCACCCGGACACGGTACGACCCTCGCGGTCAGGGTACCGGCGCCGTGACGATCCGCGTGGTGATTGTCGACGATCACCGGGTGGTCCGCGACGGGCTGTGCTACCTACTCAGCCAGGAACCAGACATCGATGTGGTCGGCGTAGCGGGCGACGGCCGGCAGGCGCTCACTGTCGTCGCGGCCACCCGCCCGCACGTGGCGCTGCTCGATCTCTACCTGCCCGGCGTGGACGGCCACGGCGTACTCACCGCGCTGCGCGACACACCCCACCCCCCAGCCGTCGTGGTACTCACCTCCGCCACCGATGACGAGCATCTGGTCCGCGCCATAAAGGGCGGCGCGACCTCCTACCTGCTCAAAGACCGCGTCCGCCGAAGACGTCGTCAACGCGGTCCGGGAAGCCGCCGACGGTACCGCCACCCTCAGCCCCGACCTGCTGACCCGACTCACCCAGGCGCTGCGCCGCCCACCGGCACCGGACCCACTACACCCGCTCTCGCCACGCGAACGCGAAGTACTCGACCTCATCGCCCGCGGCCACAGCAACCGGCAGATCAGCCGGGAACTCGCGATCGGCGAACAGACCGTCAAGACCCACGTCAGCAGCATCCTCACCAAGCTCGACCTGCAGGACCGTGTCCAAGCCGCCATCTTCGCCCTGCGCCACCGGGCGGACAGCGGCGGATACCGGCCGCACCCGCAGTAGCGCATGCCCACCTGCCGCGCGCGCTCGAAGACCGCGGATGATCAAGACGCTCACCCGCTGCCACGTGGCGGCAGCTAATGGCCGGCGAGTAGTTCGCTGTGCAGCGCTCGGGTTGCCGCGCTCGGTCCGACGCCGAGTTCGTCGCGGAGCCGGCGGACGAGCTCGTCGTAGCTGCGCATGGCTTCGGCGCCGTTGCCGCGGGCGGCGAGCGCGCGCATGAGTACCCGGGTACCGCTCTCGCGGAACGGGGCGATGGCAACGAGTTCCCGGCTGGCCCGTTCGGCGGTGGCGAGTTCGGTACCGGCCAGGTGCAGCGCGGCCTCGGCGTAGGTTTCCAGACGCCCGCAGCCGCAGACCGTCGAGTTCGTGCCGGGTCACCGTGACCCAATCCCGTTCCTCACCGGGCAGGAAATCCCGGCGGGCCGCGAACAGTGTCGTCTGCGCCGCCGCCCAGGCACCCGACCAGTCCGCCCGGACCAGCGCCGACTCGGCACGGTGGATCGATTCACGGGCGGCCTCGATGTCGACGAACGCGTCGGTAGGCAGCACGATACGTAATCCGTTCACCGGCGCCGGCCTGAGTACCTTCCGCAGTTTCGACAGCAACGCAGCCAGAGCGGCGTCGGCCGCGCGGGGCGGCGTGTCCGCCCACAGCGCGGCGACAGCCTCGTCCCGCCCGATGGCCTCACGCCGGCGCAGCACCGCGTAGGCCAGCAGGATCCGTCCCTGCCGACCGGGCAGCAGATGCTCGCGCCGCTCGCCGTCGATCTCGACGGTGGGCGGGCCGCAAATCTGCACCCGTACTCGCGTCTGAACCAAGGTTTCCCCAACCGTGCGCCAACATGGTCGTGTCGTACTGATTGTGAACCAATCAACGGGAGCTGGTCATGGCGGAGCACACCAAGGTCATTCGGTGCGAGTGCGGGTACGTCGCGCAGGGCTCGACCGACGACGCGGTGATCACCGCGATCCAGGCCCACATGGCCACGGACCACCCGGTCCTGCTGGACACGGTTTCCCGCGACGCCTTGATCGGCTGGATCGAGGACGTCTCGCAATGAGGAGGACACGATGAGCACGTCAAGGTTCGATCCGACCGCCTACAAGTCGACGACCAAGGCACAGTGGGACACCGCCGCGGCGGCCTGGGACCGGTGGGACCCGACGCTCACCGACTGGTTGGCCGGTGCGACGACCCGGATGCTGGACCTGGCACAGGTAGGCGCCGGCGACACCGTGTTGGATGTCGCCGCCGGCGCCGGCGGGCAGACCATCGACGCGGCGCGGCGGGTGGGGCCCACCGGTCGGGTGCTGGCCACCGACATTTCGGGCGAGATCCTGGCCTACGCGCAGCGGCGAGCCACCCTGGCCGGCATCACCACTGTCGGCACGGCGGTGATGGACGGCGAGAACCTGGAGGTGGAGCCCGGTCACTTCGACGCGGCGATCAGCCGACTCGGAGTGATCTACTTCCCGGACCGGTCCCAGGCCCTGGCCGACATGCGGCGGGCCCTGAAGCCCGGCGGGCGTATCGGCCTGATCGTGTACGGGCCGGCCGACCGCAACGGGTTCTTCTCGGTACCGGTGGGCCTGATCCGCGCCGCGGCGCAACTGCCGCCTCCGGCTCCGGGGCAGCCCGGTCCGTTCGCACTGGGCGGAGACGGCGTCCTCGCAGCGGAACTGGCGGCCGCCGGCTTCACCGACGTCGTGGTCGAGGCGGTGGACGCACCGTTGCGGCTGCCCGACGCCGCGACATGCCTACAGTTCGAGCAGGAATCGTTCGGCGCCCTGCACCAGATGCTGTCCGGGCTACCAGAGCCGCGCCGCGCCGAGGTGTGGGCCGAGGTCGGCAATGCCCTCCGGCAGTTCGAGACCGGGGACTGCTTCGAGGGCCCGTGCCAGCTCCTGGTCGCGGCCGCGACCGCCTGACCTTCGGTTAGTCGCCGATGGGACACCGCCTGGCCGACCAGCCACACCGAGGTGTACTCGGGCGCTCTGCCCGAGGCCGCGTCGGGGTGGCGCCGGCGGCGCTGAGGTCAGTCACGGCCGTTCACCTCCTGGGCCGTCACCGCAGTGAAGATCAGGATGCTGTGGTGTAGCTGGATGTGGGTAGCCGCGCGCAGGGTGGCCGCGGCGGCGCGGGACGCGCGGCGAGTGATGTGTTCGCCGGCGGTGTGCCATCCGCCCAGACGTCGATCCAACGGCTGCCGCATAACGACAGCAACGCACGCTCCCGGCAGTTGCGGGTAGGGGGCGGATGCGCGGTCGGCGGCAAATGAGCATAGGCAACGACGCGGCGACCTGGGTGCTCAGTCGAGGAGCCGCGCGCCGACGAGCTGTCCGTGAAACTGCTCTCCAGTCGGGCGGAAGCCCAGCCTGAGGTAGAACCCCTCAGGACCGCCCGGGTCGGGCACCCACAGCACAGTCGCACGAGCCTGACCTCGACGCCGCGCCTCGTCCAGTACGCCTTGCACGGCGAACCGCCCATATCCCTTGCCCTGCTGACCAGCGGCAATGTTGAGCCGCCAGATCCCGCAGCGGAAGAATGCAATGGGGCAGTCCGGTTCGAACGCACCCATCACGAATCCGACCAGTTCATCGCCGTCGAAGACCAGTCGTGGCCAAGCAACATCGGGCTGCGCGTACGCCTCAGCGAGCGAGACCGCCACCGGCGCCACGAACGACTCCTGGTCAGGACGGACAACGAGCCGGCAGGCGTCACCTACGTTGTCCCTACTGATCTCCGCCAAGCGCAACCCTTCAGTCATGGCCCGAAGGTAGCGGTCGGCTATGACAGACCGCCAGCGTGGCACCGGATGCGGCAGATCCGGATACTCGAGGCTGCAACGCGGGCGCGTTGCCGTCTGCCCGACCTCGGCCCGCCGGCTGCGGGCCTATAGGGTCCAGTGCTGACCAAAAAGCAGCCACAGACGGGGGTACCGTCGAGCCACCGTGTCGGTGTTCAGAGCGCCCCATTCAGCGTCGTCCGGGTTCGGGTCCATCCGCAGGTGCCCGCGGCGCTCTTGGGTCACCACGTCACGGATGTCGCCGTCGATGTCGGCGCGCTGCTCGCCCACCGCGCACGCGACGTACTCCAGTGACTCCCACTGCGGATAGTCATCGTCGCGCCATGGCCGTGGTAGCGCGGCCAACCGGCCAACCTCGGGTACGGCGGCAAGGCTGTCAGGGTTGGTGGTCGCGGCATCGTGGGTGTTACGGCCGAGCCCGACGAGCCACATCTGGAAGTAGTGGAACGAGTCTGTGCCGCAGCGCCCACCCATGATGACGTCGGCCGCCCGCCAGAGCCGGTAGGTGTTGGCTGGTTCACGGGTCGCGGACAGATGCTGCACAAAGTCGAGCAGATGAACCCGAGGTACACGACGCAGTCGCTCCCCCAGGAACGCCTCACGCTCCACGTGACCCGGTCCGGCCCGGCGCGATGCCTCAACAAACGCCCAGAACTCGTCCACGTTCACGGCAGGATCCTAGATCGTTGACCGGTATTTTCTCCTCTTCACTCGTGCCACTACTATCTCCTCCGCTCCCGGTCAATGGTCCCAAATGGAACCCCTGTCCGGATACCTCCGGGCAGCCCAATGCTGGGATCTTGATTTGGTGGTCTTGTCGTACCGGGCTCCTACGATGTGCCGATGACGCGATTCGTGCAGCAGCCCGACTACGAGGGTGCGGAGTTCATCGACCTGTCAATGGCCAGCGCGACCTTCCGCGAGGTGGATTTCAGCGGCGCCCGGATGCGTGGCGTGCTGCTGTTAAATGCCGACATCGACGGGGCGATCAACGGACTGCGGGTCAACGGCGTGGAGGTCATGCCGTTGATCGAGGCCGAGCTGGATCGCCTGCACCCCGAACGGCTGCGACTGCGGCCGACCACACCCGAGACGATGCGCGATGCGGTGGATGTGATCGAGGAGCTTTGGCAAGCGACGCTACGACGCGCAAGCAAGCTTCCGGAGGAAGCCGTCTACAGGTCAGTGAACGACGAGTGGTCGCTCGCTCAAACGCTGCGCCACGCGATCTTCGTCGTGGACGCGTGGTATGGCCACGCGGCGGCCCTTCGCCCGAACCCGTTCCATCCGATCGGTGTGCCCGCATCGTTCACCACCAACGGCGCCGAGTTCGGCATCGACGAGTCGGCCGCGCCCACCCTCGGCGAAATCCTCGCCGTGCGCGCCGAGCGGATCGCCGATCTGCGCGCATATCTGGCCGAGGTTACGCAGGAGGAGCTGGACAGGGTGCGGGGGCCGAACAACGCGATCGGCTGCCCGCCGCCCGCCGAACGTACGGCCCTTAAGTGCCTGCAAGTCATCTTCAGCGACGAGTGGGCGCACGTGCAGTTCGCCGACCGCGACCTGGCCATCCTGGAACAGGAGTATGCGTGATGCTCCGGGAGGTCCACTGCTAACCGTCCGCGTTCGCCACCAGCGCAGCCGCCGCGAATCTTGGCCGTCCAGGGTGTTGCCTCGTGGTTGGCGATCCAGGTAACCAGGACAGGACGGATGCCGACTGCTCGGGTGGCGGGACTGGCAGGATCGAGTCATGTTCGAGTGGCACGGCTGGGCGTCGATCGTCGGGAACTTCACCGTTGCCGACGATCGGAACGCTGAACGCGAAGATCGAGAACGACGATCCGCAGTCCAACGGCTGCTCGCCGGCCAGCTACAGGACTCCAATGAGGTCGCGGACCTTCGGCTAGTCAACGGTGCTTGCCATGTCTGGCTCGCCGGCAGCCACAACCATCCCAGCCCACGCCCCGTGGAACTCTTCCAGGCCATCGCGGCTGCGGCACCCGGCTCGTACGGCATCATGTACTGCTTCGATCACGACCACATCCAGCGGCCGTGGCAACGGTGGGTGATGCGCCGAGGCCACATCCACCTCGAACAAGACGACAGCCTCTCCCCCCACGTTGATCTCGTCGAAGACAGAGACAGTCATCCCTGACCGAACCATTGAGTTCGCGCACAGCCAGCACAGCCGCACCATGTCTCAAGTCGACGCCGACCGCCTCGGCACATTCCAGCGTTGATCAAGGCAACGTCCGGGGCAGATGTATGCATTGATTGAGCTGGTCACAGCCCGGTCGACCCTGGTGGTGCCGCAGACGCCAGGCTGGGTAGCGTTCCCGCATGCCCGGCCGTTTGTCGATCACCCTGAACGCCCGACTACGTGCACTCGACCGTGGCGGCCGGTACGAAGATCCTCTGCAGAAAGTCCTCGATACCAAGGCTCCGGGCAGCCGCATCAGCGGCGGGGGCACGCTGTTGACTGCTGACCGGGAGCCTGCCTGCAGCGACATCGACCTGGATGTCGAGGGTAACGCGGAGGTTGTGCTGGCCTTGGTGGTCGCCACACTCGAGGCTGCCGGCGCGCCGAAGGGTTCGCGGGCACGGTTGGACGAGGACGAACCGATTTCTTTCGGCACCACCGAAGGGCTCGCGGTCTACCTCAACGGCACGGACCTACCCGACAAGACATACGCGACCGGCGACATCAACGACCTCATAGCGGCCCTGCTCGAACGCCTCGGTGCGGACGGCCACATGCAGTCCTGGTGGCAAGGCCCACGAGAGACCGCGCTCTACCTGTACGGGCCGTCCGCCACGTACATCGCCCATTCGATCCCCGACGTACTGAGCCGATTCCCGCTCGCGGAGCGGTGCAGAGTCGTTCCTCTTGAACTCGTCCTACCGTCCCGACGTTGATCCGCCAGGACCATGCCATGGTCCCCGCACGGGTTGATATCGGTCGGCTGGACATGGGCTTCGCCCGCCTACGGTTTCCAGCGGGTCTGCGAGCTGGCGTTTGACGCCGGTCGGGCTCATCACGCGAATTGTCGGGGGTGGCCCATACGATGCGCGGCGTCACATGACCGACGAGGGGACAGCTGTGGAGCGCACCGTACTGCAAGCCGGCGAGCTCGAACTCGCACCGATCACCGCGGCCAGCGCACGTGCGATCGTTGACGGCGACCGGACCGGCCTCGCGCCAGGCGAGGGCTGGCCAGATCCCGAGGGCGAGGGTCTGGAAATGATCGCCGCCGGGCATATCGAAGGCTGGCTCGTCACCCTCGACGGCACCGTCGTCGGGGATGCCGGCGCGATGGTCGACGGCGAGACAGGGCTGTACATATACACGGTCGCGGCACCGTACCGGGCGCGCGGTTTCGAGAAGGCGGTAGCCGGCGCGCTGTCTGCCGAGTTGGCGTCCCGCCCAGGAATCTCGTCAATCTACGACACCACCCCATCGCCGACCGACCGGCGACCGCCACGGGTCCTGTCCGGCGAGCGGGACACCCTGCTCGCGTTCCTGGGATATCTGCGCGAGTCGTTGATCGGCAAGCTGGAAGGCCTGTCCGAGACCGATGCCCGGCGTACCTTCGTGGCCTCCGGTACGAACCTGATCGGTCTCGTCATGCACGTCGCCCAGACCGAACACGTGTGGGTAGTGAACCGCTGGGCCGGCGACCCGCAGCAGCCACCGCACGAGTTCCCGCGGCCGGGCGACACTGTCGAGTCGGTTGCCGTGGCGGCCCGCGCCACGGGTGAGCGGGTCGACGCGCTGATTCGCGCATGCGACGACGTCGACACGAAGTCCGCCGACCCCGATATGGCCGACGTCCCGCTGCGCTGGATTCTGGTTCACCTGGTCGAGGAGGTCGGTCGGCACGCCGGTCACGCCGACATCCTGCGCGAGCAGATCGACGGTGCCACGGGCCGCTGACCAGCGCGCCGCGCGGCACCTGACCAGCCGGCTGCCGGGCAGGACTCTGACGGAGTCCCGCCCGGCACGTTCAGGCTGAGGTTGAACCTCAAATCAGCGGTAAGGCCGGTCCATCGCGATTGACAGCGCAGCCACGCCGTGTCGTACATTTGTACGAGTGATTGAGCCCGGGGGGTGCGGCGTGCATGTCGATGACACTGGGCCGTGCGGACGGCTGTCGAGTCGAGACCGAGCGCACTGGTGGTGGAATGGTCGATCGGACCGTTTAACCCGGTTGGATGTTTTCGTGTACTTCACAGCTGATACCGGCTGGGCAGTACAGGTACGTAGCGGTGGCGCCGAGGGCCGATTCTGCTGGCTGTCGGCCACATGCGAGGCGAACGCGTTGACCTTGGCGGAGGCGGCACGACATCTGAGCGACGAATGGCAGCCGATGCCCGTCGACGGGTGAAGGGGTCTCTTCGCTGGGCTCCCCAGACTGGCCTGCACCGGCAATCCACTCCGATGACCGTGGCGGGAAGCGGTTGGCCGCATAGTGGACGGTATGGATTTTGCGCACTGGGCAACCGCGGGTCCGGCAGGCGCGACCGGAGTGTTGTCCGGTGTAGACGTGACGCTGGTGGGGCCGATGGGTACGGCGTTCTACCTGCACGACGACTACCCCAACTTCTCCGGGCCGGAGTTCAGTCCGCGGTTGGCCGCGACCGGCATGGTGGAGATCGCCGGGGCACCCGGACACGTGTTCACGTTGACGTTCGGCGCGCCGGTACGAGATCCGGTCCTGTTCCTGGGCTCGCTCGGCTCGGTCCTTGCCCTGCCCGCCGGTACGGCGGTGACCCGGATCAGTGGCGACCAAGGGTTGCATGTCTCCGGTGCCACGGTGACCGGTACGGCGGCGAACCCGCCGGTACTGCCGGACGGATCGCTTGGACTGAGCGACTCCAACGGAACTGTTGCGATCAGTGGGCTGTTTCCGTCGTTGACCTTCACGCTCACCCCCAACTTCGGTGACGGCAGCGGTCCGGACGGCGTGTTCCTGCAGCTCGGGGGCTTCCCCTTGGGTACCCCGGCGGATCTTGTCGACGGCGCTGGCGCGCTGCAGGACGCGGCCTGGACGGCATGGGGTGCGGTTTCTTCCCTGTCTCGGCAGCTCATCGAGCGGGCCGTCGCGGACGCCGCCGACGGGCACCTGGCGGCCTCCGCGGTGTCCCAGCGGGCAGCGGTCGAGGTGGTCACCGGAGCGTGGTCGGATCCCGAGGTACCGGCCGGCGGTGACGCCGCGGTGGCGGCCGCCGTCGACAATGCCCAGCAGGTGTGGGCCGCGGCGGTCGCTGCGCGTACCCGGATCGGGGCCGATGTGTCCGGCGCCCGGGCCGCACTGGACCGCCTCGCCAGCATCGGGGCCGCGATCCCGCCCAGCCTGGCCGATTTCCGCGACCCGCTGCAGGGGCCGGTCCGATTCTGCGACTTCGATACCGGGGTACAGCCCGACGGTGGCCCGCTGACCTACGGCGCCTGGGGCGGCCGGTGGAACCGGGGCGATCTGCGGGTCTCCGTCGACACCGACGGGGCGATGAGTGCCGACGGGTCACTGTCCGACGTCGAGTCGACGATCCGGTCGGCACTGGACATGTGGCGCGAGGAAAGCGCCACGGTCAGCGCGACCGGGCAGGGGTACTTCACCTTCCACCACGTTCCGAAGGGGCAGCCAGCCGAGATCCAGGCGACCTTCATCGACCCGGGCAGCTTCAACCCACCCCAGCCGGACGACACCGACGTGGTGGCCGCCGCCAAGCCGCCCGAGCACGGCATCATCCGGTACAACAAACGGAAAACCCCATCCCTGGAGCGGCTCCGGTTCGACACGCTCCACGAGGGCGGACACATGCTGGGACTGGGGCACAGCGGCGTACGCGGCAGCCTCATGTTCCCCTTCGACACCGGCTCGGCCCCGGTCATCGACGACCTGGCCCGCAAGGCGTTCGCGGTGCTGTACGGCTGGCTGCCCCGCCAGGACCTCCTCGACCGGGCCACCAACGACCGGCCGAGCATGCACGTCGTACACCGCGACCCGAACTACATACCGCAGATGCTCTGGCGTGGACCGCTGGACGACGAGACCATCTTCCACGCCGAGTTCCTGGGCGGCAGCTGGACGCCGCAGCGCGATGCCGGGGTCGGTACCTCCTCGCACAGCCCCGGGTTGACAGCGGTCGACAACGCCCAGTTCGGCGTGGACATCGGTAGCCGACTCCTGATGGCATGGAAAGGGCCGGGCGACAGCCCCGGACTGTTCTGGTCCCGACAAGCCTCGCCCGACGGCCCGTTCCTCCTCAGCGGCGGAGCGACATCCCAGCGCACCGCCTTCGGCACCAGCGCCGCGCCGTCGCTGGCCACCCTCGGCAACCGGACCTACATGACCTGGAAGGGAGCCGGCGCCGACGACCGGATCTTCTACGCCACCCTCGACACGCCCGCCACCAACGAGCAGTGGTCGGGCCAGAGCCCGGTCCCGAACGCGCACACCTCACACGGGCCGGCCGTGGTCGCCTGGCGCGAACGGGTATTCCTGTTCTGGAAGGACGCGGGCAGCGAGAAACTACTGTTCTCGATCTTCGGTACCGACGGCAACGCATCATGGAGCGACCCGACCGAGGCCACCTACCCGGACTTCGTGACCGGTAGCGATCCGCAATCGGTACGCACCGACGCCGCGCCCTCGGCAGTGGCTCGGCCCCGCGACATCATGCTGGTCTGGAAGGGCGCGGGTGAGCGGCCGCTGCACACCAGCTTCTTCGACGGGCTGTCCTTCAGCGGCGAGGCGCCGATCTTCCAGTCCGGGACCGTCGGCGGACCAGCAGTCGCGACCCTCCCAGATCCGATCGGCGCGGACGGCAGGTCGGCCGGCCCGGGCGGCACCTTCGTCGCGTGGAGAGGCAACGAAGGCGACCGCACACTGCACTGGACCCGGATCAACTCCATCTAGACCGGGCACACGTTGCGCACCAGGCGCAGACCGCCGCGGTCGCGCCGAGCTATCCGCCGGACCCGCCCCAGACGCCCAGCGCCGAGCCATCCGCCGGACCCGCCCCAGACGCCCAGCGCCGAGTCACCCGCCGGACCCGCCCACCAGACGGCCAGCATCGGGCTTGCCGCCGACGCGGGTACCAGAGCCACGCGATCCGGCCGTTCCAGGGTTTCTATCGTCGCGAAACGGGCATGGTCTGTCCGTGCAGACCGAAGAGTTCTCCGCCTGGTGGGCGGCCAACGTCACTGTCCCGTTGGACACCGGTGCGGTGGCCGCCATTGTCGAGGCCGCTCGGCATGGGGGGATGCTTGACCTGCCCCTGCCGGGGGCGGGACAGACGGCGGCCCGACTGGGCGTGCTGAGCGCGTGGGGGCGCGCGGACCTGGTGTTCGCGCGGCTGGCTGAGGGCCACGCGGACGCTGTGGCAATCCTCGCCGAACTCGGCGGACCCGAACCCGGCGACGCGTTGTGGGGCGTGTGGGCGGCTGTACCCCGTTCGGTGCGGGCGCGCCGCGAGGGGCAGCGGTGGCTGCTGGACGGAGAAAGGCCCTGGTGCTCAGGTGCCGGGGTCTGCGATCGAGCGTTGGTAACCGCCCAGGACGGTGCAGATGTCCGACTATTCGCGGTGAACGTTGCCGACGGCCAGCCGTTGGACGGAACCTGGCCCGCAGTAGGAATGGCCGGCTCGGACAGCCGTACCGTGCGGTTTTCGGCCACCCCAGCGGTACCGGTGGGTGGCCCGGGGCAATATGTTGACCGGCCGGGTTTCTGGCACGGCGGGATCGGGGTGGCCGCCTGCTGGTACGGCGGGGCACTCGGCGTCGCCGACACGCTGCTGGACAAGGCCCGCACCCAACCACCGAACCCGCACGCGCTGGCGCATCTGGGCGCGGTGGCGGTCACGCTCACCGCAACCGGCGCCTTGCTGGAGCGTGCGGCTGCCGTGATTGACGCCGACCCGAAAGCAGCCCTGCCGATCCTGGCGGCGCAGGTACGCCTGGCCGCCGAAGCCAGTGCGAGCGAGGTTCTCGACCGGGTGGGACGGGCGCTGGGAGCCGGGCCGCTGTGCCTGGATCACGCGCACGCCCGCCGGGTCGCGGATTTGACCGTCTACCTGCGGCAGTCGCATGCCGAGTCGGATCTGGCCGGTCTCGGTGCGGCGATCCGGGACAGCGGAACCGCCCCGTGGTAACCGCGATCGAGGGCAACGGTACCGCCGAAGAATCGTGGCGGGCATGGCGTGCCCTGGCTGAGCTGCCGGAGGTACCGCTCGCCCAACTGGCGGACCCGGTGGTCGTGGCGGCCCACCCGGACGACGAGGTACTCGGCGTGGGTGGACTGCTCGCACGGCTGGGATCCGCCACGCTGGTCGCCGTCACCGACGGTGAGGCGTCCCACCCCGACGCGACGACACTGAGCGCCGAAGACCTGCGCCGGCTACGGCCGGCGGAACTCACCGAAGCGCTGCGCCGCCTGCGAACAGCCACTCAGATGCAAAGGCTGCACCAACCCGACGGAAGAATCGACGAGACCGCACTCGCCACGCACCTGAAGTGTGTGCTGACGCCCGGCCGACCGTGCCTGGTGACCTGGCGAGGCGACGGGCACCCCGATCACGAGGCGGTCGGTCGTGCTGCCGCCGCAGCGTGCGCGGCGACCGGAGCGCAGCTGTGGGAGTACCCGATCTGGATGTGGCACTGGGCGCGACCGCAGGACTCGCGGGTGCCCTGGCACACAGCGCACCGGATCCCTCTCGATCTGGAAACGCTGGCCGCGAAGCAGCACGCGATCGCCGCGTTCACCACCCAGGTCCACCCGGTGGACGGCGTGACCATTCTGCCCGAGTACGTGCTGGCGCGGTTCGCGCGCCCGTTCGAGGTGCTGTTCCATGCCGGTTGACACGCCCTACTTCTACGAGATGTACGCCGATAGCAACGACCCGTGGGGCTTCGCCGACAGGTGGTACGACCACCGCAAGTACCAGCTCACCGTCGCCGCACTCCCCCGCCGGCACTATCGCCGCGGGTACGAGCCGGCCTGCTCCATCGGCGTGCTCTCCGAGCTGCTGGCGGCCCGCTGCGACCAACTGCTCTGCGCCGACCTGGTGCCCGCCGCAGTCGCCGCCGCCCGCTCCCGACTGGCCCAACACCCGCACGTAACCGTTGAGCAGCAGAGCATCCCGGCCGACTGGCCGGCCGGACCGTTCGATCTGGTCGTGCTCTCCGAGGTGCTCTACTACCTCACCGAAACGGACCTGACGCAGACCCTCGCGCGGGTTCGGGAAACCCTGGAGCCGGGCGGCGATCTCGTTGCCGTGCACTGGCGCCACCCGGTCGCCGAGCATCGACGCGGCGGCGATCAGGTGCACGCGATCGTGGCCGCCACGCCCGGACTCGCCGCCGTCGGCGGCTACCGGGACGAGGACTTCCGGCTCGACGTGTACCGGCGCACCGATACCCGCCCGGAATCCGTCGCCCACAGCGAGGGACTTGTCAGTGGGTGACTGGCACCCCGATCGGCTCGCGGTGGTCATTCCGGCCCGCGACGAGGCGGCCACGCTGGCAGCGTGTCTGCGCTCAGTGACAGCTGCCGCCAACGCGGTGGCACTGCCGGTCGAGGTGATCGTGGTCGCCGACCGCTGCGGCGACGCCACCGCCGAGTTGGCCCGCTCGTTGGGCGCCACGGTACTGGAGATCGCCGCCGGCAACGTCGGCCGTGCCCGCGCCGCCGGCTGCGACCACGCCCTGCGCGAGAACCCTGACAGCTGGTGGCTGGCCAATACCGACGCCGACTCGATCGTGCCGCCCGGTTGGCTGGTTGGTCAGGTACGTCACGCGGTCGACGGCGTCGACGTAGTGGCCGGCACGGTGGTGGTCGACGAGTGGTCAGCGTGGCCGGCTGACCTGCCGCCGCGCTACGAGCGGCTGTACCAGGAGGCACAGCTCCTCGGGGGCCACCACGTACACGGTGCGAATCTCGGCTTGTCTGGCCGGGCGTACCAGAAGATCGGCGGTTTTCCTGCCGTTGCCGTCGGCGAAGATCGCGCTCTGGTCGCGGCCGCGCTCAGCGCGGGGTTGAGCGTGCGCTACCCCACCGATCTCGCGGTGACCACCAGTGCCCGGCCGAAGGCCCGGGTGGAAGGCGGCGGCTTCCACCGCTTCCTGCACAACCTTGCCCGCAGCGGCGCGCCCACCGACCGGGCCAGCTGAGGCGACAGTGCACCCGCGAGGAGCCTGGGCAACCGTCGACATTCGGAACGCAGAGTCTGCGAAGTACTCCGATTGAACTCGCGCTGGCGGGGCATAGTAACTATGCAATTCGAACATTTCGGAAATGAGGAACTGTGGCGACGAAGCGTTCACCGAAGCAGCCGAGTACATCCGTCGATCCGGTGACCGAGGGTCGGGACCAGCCGGTCACCCAGCAGGGCAGGTTCCTGACCACCGCGAACGGGGTACGGCTGCCGGACACGGATCATTCCTTGAAGGCGGGTCCACGTGGGCCTTCGCTCATGGAGGACTTCCACCTGCGGGAGAAGATCACCCACTTCGATCACGAGCGGATTCCCGAGCGGGTGGTACATGCCCGGGGCGCCGCCGCGCACGGGACTTTCCGTGCCTACGGCAACGCCGCGAACGTCACCCGCGCCGGATTCCTCGGCCAGGAGGGGCTGGAGACTCCGGTGTTCGTCCGGTTCTCCACCGTGCTGGGCTCCCGCGGCTCCGCCGACACGGTACGGGACGTGCGCGGTTTCGCGGTGAAGTTCTACACGGCCGAGGGCAACTTCGACCTGGTGGGCAACAACATGCCGGTCTTCTTCATCCAGGACGGCATCAAGTTCCCGGACATCATCCACGCCGGAAAGCCGCACCCGGACCGGGAAATCCCGCAGGCACAGACAGCGCACGACACATTCTGGGACTTCGTTTCCCTGCACACCGAGGCGACCCACCACGTCATGTGGGCGATGTCCGACCGCGGCATCCCGCGCTCGTTCCGGACAATGGAGGGCTTCGGCGTCCACACCTTCCGCCTCGTCAACGCCGCCGGTGAGACCAGTCTGGTGAAGTTCCACTGGAAGCCGGTCGCCGGGGTGCACTCGCTCGTGTGGGAAGAGGCGCAGATCGCCGCCGGCTGCGACCCGGACTTCCACCGCCGCGACATGGCCGACGCGATCGATGCCGGCGCGTTCCTGGAGTACGAGCTCGGCCTGCAGATCCTGCCCGACACCGACACCGAAACCTTCGAGGATATCGACCTGCTCGACCCGACGAAACTCGTCCCCGAAGAGCTGGCCCCGGTACAGCCGGTCGGCCTGCTCACGCTCAACCGCAATCCCAGCAACTACTTCGCCGAGACCGAACAGGTCGCCTTCCACACCGGCAACCTGGTACCCGGCATCGAGGTCACCAACGATCCGCTGATGCAGGCGCGACTGTTCTCCTACCTCGACACCCAGCTCACCCGGCTGGGCGGCCCGAACTTCACCCAGCTGCCGATCAACTGTCCGCACGCGGCCGTCAACGACAACCTCCGCGACGGCATGCACCAGAGCACCGTCCACGAGGGCATCACCCCGTACCTGCGCAACGGTCTGGACGGCGATCTGCCCGCCCGCGCCGATGCCGTACACGGTGGGTATGTCGCCAGCCCCCAGCCGGTCCGGGGGAAAAGGTCCGGGCGAATCCGGTGTCGTTCGAGGATCACTTCTCCCAAGCCACCCTCTTCTACGCCAGCCTCTCCCCGATCGAGCAACTGCACGTGGTCGAGGCGTTCACGTTCGAACTGGGGAAGGTATACGACCAGGACGTGAAGAAGCGGGAACTGGCCGTGCTGGCCAACGTCGATGCCGACCTGTGCGCTCAGGTCGCCGCCGGTCTCGGCCTGCCCGCCCCGAAAGGCAAGCCGGCGACCGATGTCCAGCCCTCGCCGGCACTCTCGCAGTTGCCGCCCGGCCCCGGACCGATCGCCGGCCGGGTGATCGGCGTCGTCGCCGGCCCCGGCGCGGATCTCGCCGGGATAGCCAAGGTCCGCAAAGCCCTGGCCGCCCAGGGTGCTGTCCTGCGGGTCATCGCGCCGGTTGGCGGGACCCTCGGCAAGGGCGCGCGCACCGAGGTCGTCGAGCGGACCTTCGCCACGACCAGATCCATCGAGTACGACGCGATCCTCGTCGCCGGCGGAGCCGGCAGCCTCGCCGACATCAAACTCACCGTGCTGCTCCAGGAGGCATTCCGGCACGCGAAGGTACTGGGCTCCTGGGGCGATGGCGACCAGGCGCTGCGGACCGCCGGCATCGACACCGGCGCACCGGGCATCCTCACCACCGACGGCGTGGTGGCCGCCTACACCAACGCACTCGTCAAAGCAGTTGGCCTGCACCGGGTATGGGAACGCGCGCCACTCGTCATGAACTCAGCGGGACCCGCCGTGTGACGTCCGGCGATCGGCCGGCCAGTGGGGTGCTGCCCATTGGCGATGATGGGTGGATGACTGTCGAGTATCGCGTCGCCGTGGCGGCGCTCGGCCGGGCGTACAGCGGCGTGAGCGAAGTTGCCGCGCCGCTGTCCCCGGTCGAACTGCTCGCGTTCTCCCGATGTCACGGCTGGGTCGTCGGCGACGTGCTCTTCCACCTGCTCTGCGACGCCCAACGGGCGCTGGTAGCGCTGGCGAGCCCGGCCCTACCCCCCTGCCGCGACTGGACGCCAACCCCGGTACCGACGACCTCGCCGAAGCGGTCACGGCGCTGGTCGAATCGGTCGCGGCGAACTGGTCGGGGCCCTCGGCGCCGCCGGTACGGCTGCTGCCGGCCCTGGTCGACGCGGCGGACCTGCCCGCACCCGCCACCCCGTCCGCGGTACCGATCGGCCTGGCCGAACAGGATCTGCAGCCGGTACACCTCGACCTGGTCAACGAGGCGCATCTGTTGCTGCTGGGCGATGTGGGGTCGGGGAAGAGTTCGTTCCTGCGCGGCGTGGCCCGCTCGATCACCCGCGCGTTCACCCCGGAACAGGCCCGGATCATCCTGATCGACTACCGGCGCAGCCTGCTCGGCTGCGTGGACACCGAACACCTCATCGGGTACGTGACGGGCGAGGCGACCGCCGTCGACGTGCTGGCCGACGTGTGCGCCGCACTACGCGAACGCCTGCCCGACCCCGAAGTACCCCCGCAGCAGCCTTCCGAGCGCCGATGGCGCGGACCTGACCTGTATCTCCTGGTCGACGACTACGACCTGGTCGCTACAGACGCGAACCCTCTCGCGTCGTTGCTGGAGTACCTCGGCCACGCCCGTGACATCGGCCTCCACGTGATCATCACACGCGGTACCGCCGGCGCGGCCCGGGCACTGTACGAGCCGTTCCTGGCGCGGGTACGTGAGCTGACCACGGCGCGCATCCTGTTGTCCGGCTCGCCGGCGGAGGGAGCGTTGCTGTTCCAGCAAAGGCCACAGCCGCAGCCACCCGGCCGGGGCTGGCTGATGACCCGCCGCGACGGCCTCCGCGTCGTCCAGTTGGCCTGGACGCCGCCCGCTCGTTGAGCCTTGCGGACCGGGACCGTACGCCAGTCCGACCAGCCGCAGCAGTGGGGTCACCGCCTCGCGATCCGCCGACGCCGCGGTTCATCCCGACGGTGTCGTGGTGCAGGCCCAAGTGTCCTGTGCCGCCGGGGAGTACGCAGAGACGCCGGCGTCGTCGAACGCGCGCACCTTGAAGCACATGTACGTACCGGGCATCAGACCGTCCCAGCTGTACGAGGTCGCGTTCGCGTTGGTGTTGCGCGACGCGCTGCCGTTGATGACGGTGAAGCCGTTCTCGTTGTCGGAGTTGTCCGTCCACTGGAGGCGGATGGTGGTCGGCCCGACCGGCGTGGCTGTCAGGTTGGACGGTGCCGCCGGACCGGTACCGGGCAAGGTGGTGGCGCAGACCCAGTTGCCCTGCGCGGCCGGGGCGTACGCCGACGAGCCGGCGGCGTTGAACGCGCGCACCTTGAAGCACACGTAGCTGTCGGGTGCCAGGCCGTCCCAGTTGTAGGTGGTCGCGTTGGCGCCGACGTTGTGCGAGGCGGCACCGTTGAGGATGGTGAAGCCGCTCTCGTTGGCGGAGTTGTCCGCCCACTCCAGCCGGATCGTGTTCGCGCTGACCGGTGTCGCCTTGAGGCTGCTCGGTGCCGCCGGCAGCACGCCGCCAGCGGCGGGCTTCGAGCTCGTGATGCCGGCCACCGCAGGGCCGGTGGCGCTGGCTGTCCCGGCCAGGCTCGGACTCCCGGCGACCGCTGGTACGGCGTCGATTCCGTCCACCGGGGTGGCGGTCGTTCCCGCCGCATCGGGCACCAGCGGGTCGCCGCGTTGCCCCGACGTGACCACGGCCGCCACCGCGATCGCGACCGCCAGCGCAGCGCCTGCAGCGACGAGCAACCAGCGCGACCTGAAACGCGACGCGCGGGCCGGCACCACCGGCTGAAGCTGCGGCCGGGTCGGCTCCACTACCGTCGCGCGCCGCGCCGCGGCGGCGAGGTCGGCCCCGGAGGGCCAGCGCGCCGCCGGGTCCTTCGCCAGCGCCCGCGCCACGACCTTCCGGACGCTCGGCGGGAGCTCATCCGGCAACGGCGGCGGCTCCTCGTTGGCGTGCCGCAGCGCGACCTGCAGCAGGCTGTCCCCTTCGAACGGCAGCCGGCCGGCCAGGCACAGGTAGGCAACGATACCGAGCGAGTAGATGTCGGACTGGGCGGTCGCGGGCTGGCCGTCGACCCGTTCCGGCGCGATGTACGAGGCGGTGCCCAGCAGCAGGCCGGCCGAGGTCTGGTGGGTCGACGTTGCCGAGCGGGCGATGCCGAAATCGGTGAGCACCGTGCTGCCGTCGGGGCGTATCAGCAGGTTGCCCGGCTTGACGTCGCGGTGCATCACCCCCCGCTCGTGGGCCGCGTGCAGGGCCTCGGCGGCCTCGGCAACCAGTCGCATCGTCGCCTCGACGCTCAGCCGCCCACGGTCGAGGACGCGCGCCAGCGACTCGCCGTCGATGTACTTCATGA
Source organism: uncultured Actinomycetota bacterium (assembly GCA_963850915.1). Taxonomy (GTDB): domain Bacteria; phylum Actinomycetota; class Actinomycetes; order Mycobacteriales; family Micromonosporaceae; genus CAVTWH01. The sequence goes on along the minus strand of CAWKND010000005.1, from coordinate 161,076 downwards.
CCAGGTACGTGCCGGCCGCCGGGTCGTCACCGAAGTCGTACACCTCGACCACGCCTGGGTGGCTGACCGTAGCCATGGAGCGTGCCTCGGCCCAGAACCGCTCGATGTACCCGAGCTCGTCGGACGGGGTGCGCAGCAGCTTGACCGCCACCGTCCGGCCCAGAATGCGGTCCCAGCCCTGCCACACGTCGCCCATGCCACCGCTGGCGATGTGGCGCATGATTTCGTACCGCCCGGCCAGCACCGTTCCCGCATCGATCAACGCGACCCCCTTCGCGGCCAGAGCTTGACCCGATCGAGGGCACTCTACGGTCTCACGGACGATCTTCCCCGCCTGCCCGACCGACGCCGGTCAATACGAGGCGGTGACGTGCACGATGGCGATTCCCCGGCCATGGGCGTCAGGAGTGGCGACCTGTTCAGCCACCCACCACGGCCACACCGCCCCGCCGGCCGAGGGCACACCCCCGCACCCGCGGCGCGTCCCGTGCAGTCCGGCCGGTGACCGTCCCCGGTCGACGTGGACAGCGTGGAGTGCGAACTTGTCCGGTACTGTCCGCAGCCGCCGGCGCCACTGGACCAGGCGCTGCGATGATCGCATTGAGGCCGCTGACCGCGTCGGCGACCGCCGGGAGGAGAGACCGGTGTGGTAGAGGTCTACTCGACCTGTCCGTCGTCCAGACGCCCGGGCGCCGAGTTCCGTCGACGGGTCGCGGAGGTGGCGCGCTGGAGCGACTCGGCCGGGCTGCGTGGACTGTTGGTGTTCACCGACAACCGGGTCATCGATCCGTGGGCGCTGGCACAGTACGTCATCGAGCGGACCCGGCAGCTCGTTCCGCTGGTCGCGGTGCAGCCGATGTACATGCACCCGTACAACGCGGCCCGGATGGTCAGCACGATCGCGTACCTGTACGACCGGCCGGTCGACCTCAACCTCGTGACCGGCGGCAGCCGCTCGGACTTTCTGGCGGTCGGCTGCCTGCTCGATCACGACGACCGCTACCGGCGGCTGGTGGAGTTCGCGCAGATCATGATGGGCCTGCTCACCGAGCCTGAACCGGTGACACACCACGGGGAGCACTACCGTCTCGACGCCGCCACCCTGCGCCCGACACTGCCAGTGGGACTTCGGCCCCGCTACCACATCGCCGGTTCCTCGCCCGCCTGCCTGGCTGCCGCGCAGACGCTGAACGTACCCCGACTGCTGTACCCGCTGCGGGTCGACGAGTACGTCGGCGAGCGGCCCCTGGCCGGTACCGGCATCCGGGTCGGCATCATCGCCCGGGAGACCACCGAGGAGGCGTGGCAGGTGGCGCGGCGGCGCTATCCACGCGATCCGCTCGGCGAGCTGCAGACGCGCATGGCGGCACCGGACACTCAGCCACAGTGGTGGCACGGGTTGTTGCAGGCCGCCCGGCGCCAGCGCGAAGAGCGGGAGACCTACTGGCTCTACCCGTTCCGGGCCAGCGGCGAGTACTGCCCCTTCCTGGTCGGCAGCTACGCCGAGGTGGGCGAGGTCGTGTCCCGCTACCTCGACCTCGGTGCCGGCACCATCATCCTGAATGCGCCGTGGATCGAGGAGGACCTCCACCACGCGATGCTGGCGCTGCAACACGCCACCGCGCTCAGTACCGCTGGCACGGGCTGAACCAGGCGAAGCCGCCGGAAGGACGAATCTGAATGAAACCTGTTTCCTGTGGCCTCAAACTCACGCACGACGGTGGCGTAGCGGTCATCGACGGCAACCGGCTGGTCTTCTCCGTCGAGGCGGAGAAGCTCGAGAACAGCCCCCGCTACTCGCGCCTGGACAGGTCCGCCGACATCGTCCAGATCCTGCGGGCCAACGGCGTGTCGGTGGCCGAGCTGTCCGCTGTGGCGGTCGACGGGTGGGGGGTGGGATCCGACGGAGCTGGCGCCGTCGTCATCCACGACGAGGGCGGCCGGGCGACGCCGGTTGACGTCGCCAACTATCTGGACTGGCCGGGCACCGCGGATGCGTTGGCACGACCCACCGCCAAGGCCCCCTTGTTCGGTGCGGCGGAGACCGAGTTCCGCAGCTTCAGCCATGCCGCCGATCACGCGCTGTCCAGCTACTGCACCAGTCCGTTCGCGGCGGCCGGGCGGCCGGCACTGATCCTGGTCTGGGACGGCGGCATGACGCCGGTGCTCTACCACGTCGACCCGGCCGGTCCATTGCGCGCACTGGCGCTGGTGATGCCGATCTCCGGCGGCCTGTACCCCGTCTTCGCCACCCACATCGCCCCTTTCCGCCTGCCCGCCGCCCCCCAGGACCGCCCCGCCAGGCTGGAGATGAGGCTGCTTCCGGTCTCCGGCAAGGCAATGGCCTACACGGCACTGGGCGAGCCGGTCGAAGAGGCGATCGCAGTCATGCGGGCCGTCAGCACCGAGCTGCCACCGGTGGATGTGGTCCGCTCCTACCAGTGGAGCCGGGTGGTGCTGCGCCGGCTGGCCCACCTGGCGCTCAGCGACGCCGCCGTTCTCGCTTCGTTTCAGGAGTACCTCGGCCGGATGCTCGTCGAATCGCTGCGGCAGGTGCTGGACCAACATCCGAAGCTACGGGGCATGGCGTGCTGCCTGTCCGGCGGGTGCGCGCTGAACATCAAGTGGAACAGCCGGGTACGGGATAGTGGGCTGTTCGCCGACGTGTGGGTACCACCGTTTCCCAACGACGCCGGATCGGCGATCGGCGCGGCGTGCGGCGAGATGGTCCGCCAGACCGGCCGGTACGCGCTGGAATGGTCGGTGTTCGCCGGACCGCACCTGCTGCCGGGCGGCCCACCCCCGGCCGGCTGGACGGCGTCGCCGTGCACGGTGGAGGAGCTCGCCGGCTTGCTGCACACCACGGACGAGCCGGTGGTGGTGCTCGACGGGCGGGCGGAGACCGGGCCGCGGGCGCTGGGCCATCGCAGCATCATCGCGCCCGCTGTCTCGCCGGACATGCGCGATCGGTTGAACGACGCGAAAGGCCGGGAGTGGTACCGGCCGGTGGCGCCGATCTGCCTTGAGGAACGCGCCGCGGAGGTGTTCTCGCCGGGGGTCCGTGACCCGTACATGCTTTTCGACCACACAGCTCGACCGGAGTGGCGTGAGCGGGTACCGGCGATCGTGCATCTGGACGGCAGTGCCCGACTGCAGACGGTCGGTCCGGACAACCCGCTGATGTACCGGCTGCTGACCGAGTACGACCGGCACAGCGGAATCCCGGTGCTCTGCAATACCAGCGCCAACTTCAACGGGTCGGGCTTCTTCCCGGACGCGGCATCCGCGATGCGCTGGGGCCGGGTGCGCCACGTGTGGTCGGCCGGCACCCTCTATCGCGGTCCGGATTCGACCGGCCACCCCGACCACCCCGACCAGCCCGACCACCCCGACCAGCCCGCCTAGTCGGCGCCCCGGCCGCCGGCTGCCGGATCCGGCCGGCCGGTACCTTCGTCGCGCACCGGTACCCGCGACCAGTCCGCAGCGCTCGAACCGTCGACTGGCGGGCCGGCGCACACCACATACCAGTGCGGCGCCATCGCCGTGCGTACGCCGGGCAGCGCGGCGACGCAGGCGCGGTGCAGTGCGGCGATGTCGACCGGGCTGCTGCCCCCGTCGAGGTACGCGACCAGCCGGGTACCCGCCGTGGTCGGCTGTGCGAACACCGCGGCGCGCCGCCCGCCGGCCGCCCTGCCGACCAGCTCGGCAGTCGTCGACAGGTGCACCCAACTCGCATCGACATGCTGCCATTCGACGCCGTACCGGGCCGGGGTCAGCGCGGTGAGCGTCCCGATCTCACGGATGTCGATATCCCTGGTCACCGCGGTGCAGAGCAGCCGCTCGATGAGGTACAGCCAGGCAACCAGTTCGTCGGTGGGCAGCAGCGCGGTGTCGTGCAGTACCCGCAGCCCGAGGCCGTCCGCGTCATCCTCGACGTGTACGAAGTAGGTACTGCTGCTGGCCCGGTCCGACCCGGCCAGCCGCCAGCGGGTGCGACCCGCCGCAGTCTCCAGCTCAGCGGCGCTGGACAGTTCGCCGGAGCCGGCCGCGGGTACGGCCTGCCGATGGTCGTTCAGCCAGCACGACAGGTCGAGGGCGACGCCACGCTCCGCCTCGATCGCGCGGCGCGCCGCGGCCAACTCGGCCGACGGGTACTGGCCGAACCGCTGGGCGCAGATCACCGCGGCACCGGCCCGGCCGATCACGTCGCCGACGCTCGCGTCGCGCAGGTCTATCCAGGACGGTGGGTGTTGGGTGAGCAGGCCGACCGCGGTCCGCACCCTGGGTTCGCCGCGGTTGCTGAAGTTCAGCTGCAGGCCGGCGCGGTCGAGCCCGCTGACGAACGCGGCAACCGCGCAGACGCCGGCGTACAGCGGGGCGGTGCCGTGTACCCGATGCCGGTCGGCGAGCGCCGGTACGGCTATCGCCAAAGCGGGCGAGACGAACTGCAGGTACTGGAACCGGCCGGCGCGCACCTCGCCGGTTGGTCGGGGCAGCATCGTCTGCGGCATCGCGCGCAGCGCGCTCTCGTGCTGGCGCAGTGCGCGCTGCCCGTGCCGTTGACCGGCCGGCGAGCTTTGCCAGCGCGCCTCGTCGAGCGGGTGGTGCGCGCTACTCTCGGCGATCGTGGTCGCGGCTGTCCGGACCAGCAGCGGGCGCAGGTACTGCCGGATCAGGTTGATCCCGACTGCGTCGATGGCCAGGTGAAAGATGGCGAACGCCAGGCCCCACGGTCGTCCGTCGCGGGTCAACAGAGCGACCCGGATCGGCAGTTCGGCGCTGGCATCGAAGGGGGTGGCTGCCAGGGTTCCGCAGGCCGCCTCGGCCGCCGCCGGCCCCGCGTCCGACGCCGCCTCAATGATCTCCAACAGCAGCTCACCACTGCCGATTACCCGCTGCAGCGGACCCTCGGGTGGTGGCACGTACACCGTCCGCAGCGCCTCATGGGCGGTGACCAGGTCGACCAGGGCGGTAACCACGTCGTCCTCGGTCAGCTCCGGCCTCAGCGGGCAGGAGAACGTGATGTTCAGCGTCTCGGTGGCTGGCTGCAGGTCGGTGACGATCTCCAGCATGCTCTGCTGCGCCCAGCTCAGCGGCCCGCTGCGGGTCGCGGCGGCGAACACGCACCGCCGCCGCCGGCTGCTTGTTGCCGGCACTGGCTGCTCCGTCGTCATCGCCACCGACTCCCCCTACTCCTCCGCGACTGTCGGGCCGCACCGCATGACCACCGGTCTGGTGAACTCGCGCAACAGGTCGTAGCCGTCCCAGACGCGCTCGAAGGTGAGCGCCTCGCCGATCGGGACGATCCGGTCCAGCGCCCGCCCGCCGAGCTGACTGACCAGCTCGGCCAGCTCCTCGCCGGTGAGGCCGAAGTGGCTGAGCGTCTGGTGGCGGCGCTGCAGCAGCGGTACCAGGTCGGTCAGCCGGCGCAGCCGCAGCAGGCCGAAGGTGCCGGTACCGGCCCAGTGGTCCAGCAGTTGGCCGGGCGCGAGCTCGATAGTGGCGAGTCCGGCAGTGGGGTACCGCAGCCCGACGGCGACACCGTCAACGGCCAGCGCGTACGTGCGAACCCGCTGCTCCACCGCCAACTGCGCGTCCACGGCCGGTCCCCGCTGCCGTACCGTCGCCGCCAGCAGGTCCACGAGCTCCCGGCAGGCCGCCTGCGCCGGCTCCGGCTCGCCCACCACGCACAGGGTCAGCGGGGATGCGCACGCCGCCTGCCCGTACCAGTACGCGTCGGTGTGCAGCCGTGCCACCAGTTCCTCGCGGTCGCGTACCGACGCGGACAACCAGGCCGCGGCGCCGATGGCGGCGAGCGAGCTGCGCTCCGGGAAGATGACGTCCCGCGCGCCGAGCGCGACCGGATGACGCCGCAACGCGGCGACGGTCTGGTCACCGCCCCACAGCACCCGTACCCGGCAGGCTGCGGACAGCGCGGCGGTCACCTGATCGTCGTGGCCGTAGGAGACGATCCGTTGGGTGTGCGCCACGGCGGGTGCCGCGTCCCCGGCGGCGGCGCGCAGCTGCGCCAGCAGGGCGTCGCGGGCCGGTGAATCCGCCGAGGGCAGCCGGATGACGTTGGGGTTGCCGGCCAGCGCGGCCAGCGCCCACGGGTAGACCAGCAGCGCCGGCACGTTCGCCGGCGGTACGTGGAACACGAGGCCACGCGCCACGGTCACCTGCCCGGGCGCATCGGCGAGGTCGTCGAGCATCCGGCGGAGATTGGCCCGGCGCAGGAAAAAGCCCAGCGGCACCAGCTCCGGGTGACGGTTCACCACGTCGCGGCGCAGCAGCCTGACGCTCAGGCCGGCGAGGAAGTCCACCACCCGTTCGTCACCGACGCGCAGCGCGCCACCGGCCGGTGGCCTGTCGAGTTCGGCCAGCAGTTGCGAGACCGGGACCGGTCGGTCGTCCGGGAATCGTTGGCGCACCTCGCCCATCAGCCGCTGCCCGCCGGTACGTCACTGCAGCCGCGCGGCTCCGCCCGGGGCAGCCGGCCCAGGACCGAGAAGCGCTTGCCGGGCCGGTCGCCGTCGTCGACGCCGTGCACCACGCCGGTGTCCTCGGTCAGGAGCAGATGGCCGGGGTACGAGCGGGGCAACGTGCTGATCACCTGTACGACGCCGGGGGTACCGGGCGGTACCTCCGACCAGGTGGCCGGATCCCGCACGATCACGTCAGCGAAGTCGGGGCAGTAGAAGCCGCCGGTACCCTCCAGGAAGATGGTGCCGATCTGCTCGGCCATCCCGTAAAAGTTGTGCACCCGGCGCACGCCCGCGGCGGCCAGCTGCCGGCGGAACTCGGCGTTGTCCACCCCCTCGTGAGCGAGCGTCTTCCACCCTCCGGAGTGGATGAGGATCGCGTTGCCGAGATCCACACTCGGGTCGCGGGCGGTGGCGCGCAGCCACGTCCACACCATCGCGGTGAATCCGTAGACGAGGAACGGCTGGTGGCCGTGCTCGGCGAGGAAGCCGCGCACCGCCGCCAGATCCAGCGCGCCGGTGGCGTCGAGCAGGAATGTGTGCCGGGTGCCGTAGGTCATCATGCCCAGCACCGCTGCCCGCCGGGTGGAGAGCGGGCCACCGCGGTCGAGTACCGAGCGGCTGTCCACGATCAGCATCGGCATCCGGCGTGGCCCGATGACGGCGGCGAGTGTCTGCGCCAGCATTCGCTGCTGGTCGGCGGCGGCGGCGCGGTCCAGGTAGATCCGGCTGCGCTCCCCCGTGGTACCCGAGGAGGTGAGCACGCCGAATACCTCGTCTGCGGCGATGCTGCGCAGCGCGTACCGCTTGAACAGGCGTACCGGTAGCCAGGGCAGGTCCGCGATCCGGCGGTACCGGTGGCCGGCCGGGTGGCCGAGTGCGTCCAGAATCCGGGCGTACTCGGGGCAGTGGAGTCGATGGTGCTCGGTCAGCTCGATCAGCTGGGGTAGCAGCACGCTCTCCCGGTCGGCTTGGGTGAGGGTGAACATCCGCGCGGTCGGTGTTCGCGCGGTCGGTGTTCGCGCGGTCGATGTTCGCGCGGTCGATGTTCGTGTGGTCATGGGGTCCGCTCCAGCTGGCGATAGTCGGTCTTGCCGTTGGCCAGCCGGGGCAGCCGCGCCACCAGATGCAGCTCGATGCCGGATCGGTGCAGCCGCAGGCCGGTGGCGACCAGGTCCACCAGTTGCGACTCCCGCTCCGGGGCCACCGCCTCGCACCAGATCCGCACCCGGTCGGTACCGGCCACCGCGGCCACCGCGGCCGCTTCACCGTCGAGTAGCCGCTCGACCGCGTCGAGGTGGATGCGTATCCCGAATACCTTGCCGATCCGGCTGCTGCGTCCGGAGAGCCAGAGGAATCCGTCGGCGTCCAGCCGGCCGAGGTCGCCGGTGTTCAGCACGCCGCGCTGGCTGTCTGGCGTGGCCAGGTCGTCGGCGTGCTCCGCGTAGCCCATCATGACGCCAGGTCCAGTGCAGACCACCGCACCGCCCGGCCGTGCCTCGGTGTCACGCTCGTTGTCAGCAGATGCGATGCGCAGCCGGACGCCGGAGAGTGCGGTCCCCGCCGACCCGATCTTGTCCCTGAGCCGCTCGGGAGGCAGCACACAGATGCGCGGACCGGCCTCGGTCTGCCCGTACATCACATAGAACCTGGCTTTGTGCTCCGCCAACGCGGCGTGGAAGGAGCAGGTCAGCTCGTCCGACAGGCGGCCACCCGCGACCGTCATCACGCGCAGTGACGGGTGGTGCTGCGTACGCCAGCGCATCCGGGCCAGCATCTCGTACTGGCTGGGTACCAGTGCGAGGGTGCTGACCTGCCACTGGTCCACGGCCTGCCAGAACGGCCCGGCGGTCACGTTGCCGGCCGCGCAGACCACGGTGGCGCCGGCGAGCAGGTGACTGGTCAGGACGCTGAGGCCGTAGCTGTAGTGCAGGGGCAGCGCGGTGATCGCCACGTCGGCCGGGTCGATGGCGAGGGCGGCGACGACGGCGCGCGCGTTGGCGAGCACGCCGGTTGTGGACAGGCGGACCAGCTTCGGTGCTCCGGTCGAGCCCGACGTCGCCATGAGCAGGCCCAGTTCGGGGTGGACCGGTGCCGCCGCCGTCCGGCGGATCAGGCACTCGTCCCACCCGGCGAGAGACTGCTGAGCGTAGTGCCGCGCTTGCCCACGGCCCTGCCGCTGCGGGGCGTCTATCGCGGCCGGACCGGTCCCGGCGGGGCTCACCAGCGCGGCGGGCGCGAAGCGGGTCAACAGATCCGCGAGCACCGGCTCCGGCATGGCCGGGTCCACCGGCAGTACCGGCCGACCCGCCGCCAGCAGGCCGAGGTAGCACACCACCGCGGGCAGCGACGCCGGCATCCTGAGGAAAACCACGCCCGGCGGCAGCCGGTCGGCGGCGGCGACCACCTCGGCGAGCCGGCGCGTCAGGTCGGCGCCGCCGAGCGTCGCCCCGGTGGCCGCCTCGATCAGCCGTGCGCTCGGCGGGATCCGCACGGTCAGCACCGCCGGCCGTGCCGGCAGCCGGGCTCAGCCCTCGACACTCAGGTCTCGCAGCGTCTGCGCGGCCCGCTGCAGGCTGTCGATCGCGATCAGCTGCTCCGGCTCCAGCTCCACGCCGAACGTCTCCTCGATCGCCACGATCAGGGCCATGTGCGCCAACGAATCCCACTTCGGATGACCCCGATAGCGCAGCGCGTCGACGTCCACCCCGGGTGGCAGGTCAAGCGCCGTCACGAAGACCGCGCGCAGCCGATCCTCCAGCGGCGTACCGGATGCGGGTGGGGTCGTCCCGGCAATGGTCATCGCGTGTCACCTCTCCTGCGGGCAGCGAACCCGGCGAGGCCGGGTGCGGGCGCCGACCCGGTCAGGTCGGCGTGCAGTGCGCTGCCCAGCTTGTGGAACCGCCAGTTGTTCCTGGCGCCCACACTGAACAGGCGGACCGCCACCGCGAGGCGACGGTCCGGGTCGGCGAACCCGTGCACCACGCGGTACCGGCTGACGAAGCCGGCGTGGCCGAAGGTCGCCGGGCCCCATCCGGCGCCGATCGCGTCGCGGTTCGGGTCGACGACGAACCCCAGTCCGCAGCTCATCCGTCCGACGCCGAGTCCGAACTCGACAACCGACTGCGCGCGGCAGATCTCCCGGGCGCGGTCGCGGGTGAGCATGGTGCCCGAACCAGTCGCGCACCGTACCAGCTCGGCGTAGAACAGTCCGAGGTCCCGGGCCGAGCCGAATCCGCCGTGAGCCGGGTTCGCGGTGGTCAACAGCGCCTCGTCGGGGACGCCGCGGATCGTCCGGAAGGCGCCGGCGCTCCACTGGTGACAGGGGACGATCAGGTCCGGATCCGGGTCGGTCATCCGGATGTCCGGCCGCTGCCCCGCCGCCACGCCGTCGAACAGCCGCCGCGCCACGGCCGTGAAGTCCTCGCCGTAGACCCGCTCGACGACGGCGGCAAGGACGCACCAGGAGACCACGTCGTTGTAGCGCGGTTCGCGGGACCAGAGGTAGGGCGGCAGCGGCACGGTGGCCAGCTTGGCAGCGATGTCGCGAAAGCTGACCCGGTACGGATCGAACGGACCGTCGGGCAGGCCGCTGCTGTGGTTGAGCAAGCCCCGCAGAGTCACTCCGGCGCGATCCGGCGCGTCGTACCCGGGCAGGTAGCGGCTCACCGGATCGTCCAGTTCGCATTTGCCCTCGTCGGCTGCGCGAGCCAGACAGCAGGCGGTCAGCGGCTTGATCGCACAGTAGTACCGCGCCACGTCTGCGGTGGACGCCACCCGGCCCGGTCGGCTGCTGCCCAGCGCGAGGTCGGCCACGATCTCGCCGTCCTGCCAGACGAAGAGCTGGCCGCCCAGGCATCCCCCGTCCTCGATCCAACTGCCCAACAGTCCGGCGGCGGACGGGATTCGTACGCCCGCCAGGACGCTACCTGTCACGCCGACACCGCCGGTGCCGTGGCATCCAGCAGGTCTGCCAGCTCGCGCAGCGAGTCCGCACCGAACACCAACTGCGGATTCACGTCTATGCCGAACTCCTCCTCGATGCGGCCGACCGTCGCCATGACCACGATGGAGTCGGCTCCCAACTGGGGCAGGCTGTCGGTCACGCTGATCTGGGTCCCGGGCAGCATTTCGGCGACGATCCGCAGCAGCCGCTGTTCGGTGCCGGTCTGCGCCGGTTCGAGTCGGAAGACAGGCGCGTCCGGATGGTGCAGTGCAGCCCGTACCGCCGCGGGATCGACCCGGCCGGCTGCGTCCCGCGGAACCGCCGGTACCAGCAGCAGCTGCAGCCGTCCGCTGCCCGCGTCCTCGCCGGCCTGGGCGGCCAGCGCGAAGAGCCGGTCGCGCAGATCGGTACCGAGCCGAAACCCCTGCGGCACGACGACCGCGGTGATCCACTGCTCCTCGTCGTCCGCCACGACATCCGCGTCGTTGACCATCGCATCGGCGCGCAACAACGCGGCCAGCCGGGCAGGGACGGGAGCGCCGGGTGCACTCACTCAGCTCACCTCCTGATTCTGGCCGGCCAGAATCGCCAGCCGGCGGCGATCGAGCTTGCCTGCGTCGGTCTGCGGAAGCTGCGGTAGGAACCGCACCCGGCCGGGCACCTTGTGCCGGGCGATCCGCTCCCGCAGATAGCGCCGCAACTGCGCAGCATCGCCCTCGACGCCGTCGACGGCGATCACGAAGGCGACGAGCGACTCGCCCAGCCGTGGGTCCGGCACGCCCAACACAGCCGCGTCCAGCACGCCCGGGTGGGCGCACAGCGCGGACTCCACCTCGGCGGGGTCCACTGTCTCGCCGCCCACCTGGATCCGGGCGAACTGCCGCCGCGCCAGGTACAGGTATCCGTCCTGGTCGACCCAGCCGCGGTCACCCACGGTGGCGAATCCGTCGACGGTGGTACGCAGCCGATCGTCGCCCTCCAGGTAGTGCCGGGTCGGTGGTGGCCCGCTGCGCAGGTAGACGTCACCGAGCTCGCCACAGGGCAACGCGCGACCGCCGTCGTCGAGGATGCGCAGCTGTGTGAAAAAGCCGCGACCCACCGTGCCGGGCCGGCGCAGCCACTGCTCGCCGCTGGCGACGGTGACCCCGATGCCCTCGGTGGCGCCGTACATCTCGAACACGCGGGACGGCTCGACCAGCGCCAACCACTCCCGCTCGAGCGCATCCGGGCACGGCGCCGCGTGATGCAGCATCCCCTGCACACCGGACAGATCGTTGCCGCCCCGGCGCACCGCCACTGCCAATGCCCGCAGGTGGTAGGGGCTCAGCTGGAACCATTCGACGCGCCACTCCCCGATCGCGGCCAGCACCGTGGCCGCATCGAAGACCGCCGGCACGATCAGCAGGTTGCCGTCGCAGAGGCCCTCGATGAAGTAGGTCAGCGGGGCGGCGTGGTGCAGCGGTCCGATCACCATCTGGTGCTGGCCGCGCCGCCAGTTCATGATCGAACTGGGCCGGGTCGCCCGTGGCCTGCGGGCAACGGTGCGCAGCCGGTGGTCGACCACCAGTTTCGGGTGCCCGGCCGAGCCACCCGTTGCCAGCAGCACAGCCTCGGCGGGCAGCGGCCGGGCCGTCGATACCGCCGATCGGTGTGCCACCGCGCGCGCCCCGGCCAGCACGACGACGTCGTACCCCGCCCGCAGCAGCGTTTCCCGCAGCGCCTGCCGCTCACCCGCTGGCGCACCCCCGGCGAGCAGCGCGAGAGGCAGATCGGTACGTAGCGCACCGACCACCTGTGCCAGGGCCGACGCGTCGTTGCCGGCGCCGACCAGCACCACCGAGCGCCGTGGCCGGACGGCGGCTGCGGCGATCTCGGCGGCGATCCGGGCGGTCACGGCGTCCAGTTCGGCCCAGGTCCAGACTGTCGACTGGGTCGGCGAGCAGGCCACCATCGCCGGCTCGGCCGGTACGCTGCCGGCCCGCAAGCGCAGCTGCTCGTCGATCGCGGACATCGCTGGGCGGTCCTCCTCGCGACGATGGACGGGCGGCACGATTGGGCTGGGTCGGGGCTGACCATTCAGCTGAGTCACGCTAACCGTCGCGGCGCGGATCGACGCTCGACACCGGACGCGACCGGACGCGCGAGCGGCTGACGGCGGCGAGGCCGACGCCGGCGCAGGAGGTGCTGGCGGACGACGACGGACACTCCGGCGAGAGTCCGCGGCGCTGCCGGCTCACGCTGACCGGTATGCCGCGGACGTGCGACTCTCGGCCTGACTGCGCCCGGGTGAGGCCGGTTGGGCAGGCGCACCGGCGGACTTCGATAAGGATTTCTATCCGGTAGCAACTATCGATCTTCAGCGGGTCTGCAAGTACGTTTAGGCCAACCACTGGACGTTGGGTTGCCAGCCCTCGACCCGGGGTACACATGGTGCGTGGGCACGGGGGTAACCGGATGACGACAGACACCGCCCGCGAGCTTCTGCAGCAGCTGTGTGCCGACCTTCGAGCGCTGCGGTGGCATGCCGGCGGTCCGAGTCTGCGGGCTCTCGCCGAACGGGTACAGGTCAGCAAGAGCCAGCTGGGCGCAATCCTGAACGGACAAGTCCGGGAACTGCCGGACTGGCAGGTCATCCGCGGCATCCTCGACAGCGTGCTGCGCCACGCGGAGGAACACCACCGCGCCAACCGGCTCACGCTACCCACCGGCGTTGATGAGTTCTGGCGGCACCAGTACGCGATGGTCGAGCACGCGTTCGCCCGCGCGCCCCGCCCGCGCGGTGCGCTCCCGCCGGCTGAGCCCGAACCGGTCAGCGCACCGCAGCCGTCCGCGACGCCGGCCAGCCAGGCGCCGCCGCTGACCGTGCCACGGCAACTACCACCGGCGGCGCGACACTTCGTAGGCCGCACCGCCGAACTCAGCGTGCTCAACAAGCTGCTCTCGGAGAGCGGTCCGAACGACGCCGCGACCATCGTGGTGATCGACGGACCGGCCGGCGTGGGCAAGACGGCGTTCGCCCTGCAGTGGGCACACGAGGTCGCCGACGAGTTCCCCGACCTGCAGCTCTACGCCAATCTGCACGGCTTCGATCCCAGCGGCCAGGTGACGAGTCCGGCGGAGGCCGTGCGGTCGTTCCTGGACGCGCTCGGGGTACCGCCGGCTCGGGTACCGCAGAGCCTGGACGCGCAGGCGGCCCTCTACCGCAGCCTCCTGGCCGGCAAGCGGGCGCTCATCCTGCTGGACAACGCGCTCGACGCCCAGCAGGTACGGCCGCTTCTGCCCGGCTCCCCCGGCGCGTTCACCGTGGTCACCAGCCGCAGACAGCTGACCCCGCTCGTGGTCGACAGCGCCCACCGCCTCCCGCTCGACCTGCTCTCCTTCGACGAGGCACGGGACCTGCTTGCCAAACGGCTCGGCGACGAACAGATGGCCGCACCGGAACCGGTGGAAAGGATCATCGTCGGGTGCGCCCGGCTACCCCTGGCGCTGGCCATCGTGGCGGCTCGCACCCAGCAGTTCGGCTGCCCGTTGGACACCATCGCCACCCAGCTCTCCAGCGGACGCAACCGGCTGGACGCGCTCGACGCCGGCGATCTGACGACCGAAGTACGCTCGGTGTTCTCCTGGTCCTATGCCTCGCTGACGCCGGCCGCCGCCCGCCTCTTCCGGCTGCTCGGGCTGCTCGCGCCGCTGATCGGCGACCACCTCTCCCCCGGCACGGCGGCGAGCCTGGTCGGCCAGGACCGGTCCGCGGTGCGACCGCTGCTGGCCGAACTGACCCGGGTCAACCTCCTGGTCGAGCCGATCCCCGGCCGATACTCCTGCCACGACCTGCTCGTCGCCTACGCCGCCGAACTCGCCCTGCGCGACGACCCGCCGGCAGAGCAGCAGGCGGCAACCCGCCGGCTGCTGGACTACTACCTTCGCGCCGCGCACGCCGCAGACCAATTGCTGAGCCCGCACCCGGACCGCCCGGCGCTGCCACTGGGCGACCCCATCCCCGGTACGGACCTCGAATGCTTCACCGACGCCACCGCGGCGATGGCCTGGCTGACACTGCATCGCGTCACCCTGCTGACCGCCCTGCGACAGGCCACCACCTTCCTGACGGCCGTCGAACCGGACGACGCCGGCCATGCCGGCACCGATGCCGCGGACCGCTACACCTGGCAACTCGCCCGCGTCATCGACGTGTTTCTCCGGCGACAGGGGTACTGGCAGGAGCGCATCAGCGCCTGGCGCGCGGCACTGCGGGCCGCCGACCGCATCACCCACCCCGACGCGCGGGCCCAGGCACACCGTTGTCTCGCAACAGCCCTGGCCAGCGTGGACCGGTGGACTGAGGCCGACGCCCACCTCAAGCAGGCACTCGCCCTGTACGAGCAGACCGGGAACCAGATGGGCCAGGCCTACACGCGGCACACGCTCGCGGCGGTCGAGGCCCGCATGGGCAACCTGCCGGCGGCGCTGGCGCACGCGCAGCGTGAACTCACCATGTTCCAGCAGGTGGGCAGCGCGAGTGGTGAGGCGCTCGCCCGTAACGCCATCGGCCGGTACAGCGGAGAACGCGGCGACCCTGAGGAGGCCCTGGCACAGTGCCGGCGGGCCATCGTCCTGCAACAGTCGGTCGGAGACGACAGCGGGCAGGCGGCCACCTGGGGCAATCTGGGCTACGCCAACCACCTACTCGGCAACTACGCCAAGGCGGTGGACTGCTACCGGCGGTCGGTCGCGCTGTGCCAACTCGTCGGTGACCGGCACAAGGAGGCAACGATGCTCACCGAACTCGGCGACACCCTGCACCTCACCGGCGATGTCGCTGCGGCCCGGCACGCCTGGCAGCGGGCCGCGGAGATCCTCACCCAGTTGGGGTACCCCACGGCGGCCGAGGTCCGCGACCGGCTGCAGCGGCTGGACGAGGCGCCGGTACTCCAGTGACACATCGAAGTGGAGTACCGCTTCGCCGACGATCTCGCTGGAGCTGACATGGGATCACCCGAGCCGCGCCCGCTGGCCGAGGTGGTGCGCCGCCTGACGCAGGTACCCGACACGTTCCGCACCTTCGGGGTGGACGCCCGCGATGCCAGCCGGCTGCACCGCGTCGGACCTGGGCTACTCGCCGATCTGCTCGACGCCGGCCTGCCGCACCGGGGCAGCGCAGCCGAGATTCGGCTCGACCTGCTGGATCTGGAGAACATCGGCCTCGCGCTGCGGTTGGCGACGCCCCGGTGGACGGCGATGCGGTCCTGGCGACGCTGCTTGCAGGCATGCCCGCGCTCCGGCCAGGTCCGGCACCGGCTCACGGTACGGACACGGTGCCCGTCCCCCGGCCCGCACGACTGTGACCTCGCGTTGCACCCGTTGGCAATCGCGGCGGCCAGCCCCGGCGGTGTCCGCCGCCGTGCCGACGGGTTCAGCCTCGAACTGAGTGTCGAGGCGGTCGACCACCACTTCGGGCAGCCGTTCCCGGTACTGGCCGAGGCGGTCCGCGACCTTGACTTCCACCTGCTGCCGGCGACGCTGGCAAGCGACCTCGGCTTTGTCGACCGTACCGGCCTGGCGGACTGCGTCTCGGCGGCCAACGTGATCACCCGCGCCGCGCAAGAACACAGCATCCCGGTCCGGCCGGCCGTCGGCCTCCTGCTGACCACGCCGTTCCCGACCTGGCACCGCTGGATCGAAGTGCAGTCGCCGTACGGCTGGCTCGCCGCCGATCCGTTCATCCTCGCCGCCTTCGCCCGCTGGAACATCGTCGATCCGCTGCAGTGGCCGGCGAACCGGAGCCCGACCGGCATCCTGTGGCGGTGGCACACCGACTCCATCCCACTGGTCACCCACGGCGGCGGATGGGTGCCCGCACAACTGACGCTCGGCCCGTCAACCGCCGACCCCACGGCCTGATGCTGCGCTGTCCAGTCGGCAGCGCTGTCCGGAGTTGTCCGACGGCCGTCCCTCCATTGCGGCGGTGACCTGCCGCCGGCCGGCCAGGATGTCCGCACGCGTCCATCCCGGAGCGCCCCATCCGTCCCACTGCCTACGTTGGGAAGTGTGACCGCGCCATCCGTACCGTCGACGCGACAACGTGACCGGCCCGGCAGTCGGGACCTACCGTCCCTGCCGCCCGGCCCAGCGACAGCTCGACCAGTTGGCGCCACGCTGACAGACATGGCGGGGGCGTACGGGACTGTCGGCCCGCTCCGCCAACTCAACACCTACCCCTGCCTGCCGGCAGGCTTCTCCATCTCCACCGTGCAGCTGGACAACTACACCACCGTCGGCAGCGCCTACCGCGGCGACTTCAACAACGTCAACGCCAGCGGGCGCAGCCCCGACGACCTGTCGCACTCCCAGTTGCTCGCCGTCAGCGAAGGACTGGAACGCTACGCGTCCGTCGTCGTCGACGAAACCGCGCAGATCACGGCCACCGCAGTCGAGCTCGGCGCGCAGGCCATGGACCTGGACACTGTCGCCCGCTGCTCCGGCAGGGAACTGCGCCACCCCGACTGCCCGTTACGCCTGCCGGACAAGAACCTCCCGATCCGGTGGAACGAGGCCGTGGACCTGCACTCTGGCCGCGACGTGTTCGTACCCAGCGTGATGACGCACATCAGTGCACCCAATCCGCTGCCGGGTGAATTGTTCTGGCACCGCATCTCCACCGGCGTGGCGACGCACACTTCGGTGGAGGCCGCGACCCTCAACGCCATCTGCGAGCTGATCGAGCGGGACGCGCTCGCCCTGACCTGGCTGCAACGCCTGCCGCTGCCGAGGCTGGCGCCCGGCTGCGTAACGCCCGGTGGACAGCGCGTCGTCGACTGGTGCGACCGGCACGGGATCGACACCCACCTGTTCGACGCCACCACCGACGTCGGCGTTCCGACCGTCTACTGTGTACAGACGGTCCGCGATCCCCGGGCAGGCAGGCCGGCCCAGTACATCGGGTGCGCGACCGAGTTCGACCCCGGCGACGCCGCCGAGCATGCGCTACTGGAGGCGGCCGGCATCCCCATCGTGATGATCGACCGGGGACAGCTGCCGCAACGTTACGCGGACTTCACCAGAGTCACCGACGGCGCTGCGCAGATGGGCCGCCCCAGCCACCGGCCGGCGTTCGGTTTCCTGCTCGACGCCCCGAGCGAGCGCCGGGTCTCCGCGCCCGCTGCCCCGGCAGCGGGACCTGTGCTGCGACAACTGGAGTTCGTGCTACGCCGACTGCGCGACCTCGGCATGTCGGTATTCGCCGTGGACATTTCGACCCGTGAGGTCGATGACGCCGGGCTGTACGCGATCCGCGTCATCATTCCGGAGCTGCAACCGATGTCCCTGCGCCCCCGCGCGCAGTACCGCGCCCACCCCCGCCTGTACCGGGCACCCGCGGCGATGGGCCTGCCCGTACGGCCGGAGAGCAAGCTCAACCCGTACCCTCAACCACTGCCGTGATGACGATGACGGATGGATATCCCCTGGTGATCGTCGACGGCCGCTTCGGTGAGCAGGTCGGCGAGGCGCTGCGGGGTCTGCTCAGCCTCGCCGGTCGGACAGCGCACCTGGCGCGTGAGCCGTTGGGCGACGACCGCGACACCCTGCTGTCCGGCGCCGCGCTCTGCGTCCGCGTCTCATGGCGGGATGTCGACGCCGAGTTCCAGGAGTACGCCGCGGCCGCCGAGTCCGCCGGGTGCCCGTTCCTTCCGGTCGCATTCAGCCACCCGCAGATCCGGGTCGGTCCACTCGTCGTGCCGGGCCAGCCGCCGTGCCACTCCTGCTTCAGCACCCGGGTCCGCCAGCACTCCGCCGCCGAGGATCCACTCGCCGAACAGGTCGCCGCCGCACTGCGCGGGTCACCCGGCCTCGGCGTCACCGGCTACCCACCCCATTTGGCTACGCTCGCGGCAGCACTGGTACTGAATCTCATGGGCGGCTCGTGGGGCGGGCGCGGGCCGCAGCGACCAGGCTGGGTGAGCCTGATCAACGTCGACTCCGACCAGGTCCGCACCTGGGCGGTGAGCACCACCGCGTTCTGCCCGGCGTGTTCCCCGCCCACCGAGCGGGCCGCACTGCGCAAGGTACGCCAGGATCGTCTGCGCGCCCTGGCTTCGCCAACCGTCGGCCCGCGGGACGGCCGAGCGTGACCGGCCCGGACACGCCACGCCTGCTCGACGGGCTCGCGCTGATCCCAGTGGAGGACGGTTATCTCGCTGACGGCGGCCCGCGCCGGCAACTGCTGTCCGGCCGCGTCGCGCGCGAGCTGTTCCCACGCCTGCTGCCGCTGCTGGACGGCGCCCACCCGGTCACCGAGATCGCGGCCACCCTCGGTGAGCCGGCACACCGCATCCAGCGCATCCTCGATCTGCTGCGCCAGCGTGACCTGTTGGACCAGGGGCCGCCACTGAGCGGCGGTCGACCCGATCCCATGCGCACGTACCTGCGCCGCCGGCTGCCGCACATCGCCGACCTGGTCGGTAGCCGGTTGGCCGCGGCACGGGTGCTCGTACTCGGGCCGGACCGGCTCTGCGGCCCCCTGACCGACCTGCTGCGCGCCAGCGGCGTGGGTGCCGTGACGCGCCAGCCGGCTACCGACGGCGCGACGCCGGTAGCACTGATCATCCAAGTGCGGCAAGCACCGGCGGTACCAGTCGAGCCGGGCGACCAGCACGACGTGCCGAGGCTGGTGGTGAGCCAGCACGACGGCACGGCCTACATCGGCCCGCTACTCCACGTCGCCGACAGCGCCTGCCCGCTCTGTACCGACGGGGACCTGCCGGCCGACTCCTGGCAGTCGGCAACGGGTGCGCTCATCGGCGCCGCCACCGCACTGGCGGCCGCGGCCGCGCTGCGCTTTCTCGGCCAGGGCACCACCCGGCTCGCGCGCCGCGTCGTCGAGCTGAGCGATCCTGGTACGCCCCAACGGGAGCGCGTCGTCGTTCCGCGACCCGACTGCCCCGCGTGCGGCCAGCCCGGCGCAGCGCTCGACGGTCCCGCGCTGGCGGAGTTCGCCGACGAGCACGGTGCCGAACCGCCGTTGCTCAGCTGGGATCCGGAACCCGCGCCGCGCACCGAACGAACTGACCCGGCCCCCCGCAAGCAGTACGTAAGCCCGGCCGGGGTGCCCGGCCGCTGCACCAGCGAAGCCAGCGCCGTGGTGGCCTGGCTGCTGGCCCACACCGTCGGCGAGATTCCGGCCAGCGCCGCAGCCGGGACCGACAGGTGGGTACCCTCGGCGGCGGCGCCGGGCAGCACCCGTGCCTACGTCCTGGGCAACCTGACCGCCAGGGCGCCGGTGATCCACTACTTCGACGCACCGCTCAACGAATTCGTCCCGCTACCCGGGCCACTACCCGCGGTCCCGACCACCGCGACGACCTCCGCACCCGAGCAGGACCGGTTCGTTGTCGTGCTGACCGGCGACAGCGCCGTTGCCGGCCCGACGCTCGGGCCGGCCGCCCGCAGGGCGCTGCGGCAGGACGCCGGCCTCTGCCTCGCCCAGATCGCGGTGTACGCCAAGGCGCTCGGTTGGCGGGTGAGCGCGGCCGACGACGCCACCGGTGCGGTCGCCGCCGCTCTCGAACTCGACCAGACCCGCGAATTCGTCACCGCGGTCATGGAGTTGGTACCTCGCTCCCCCGGATCGTCCGCGTCGGTGACCGCCTCCGCGCGGCGGCTGCCGGGAAGGCTGCGCCGCCGCCCACTGGCCTACCGCTTCGACGACTCACCGGTCCCCGCCGGCCGCGTCACCGAGGTGGCCGTCGAGGCTCTCCGACACAGCGAGGAAACCTGGAACGCGCCGGACGCACCGTCGTGCGTGCTCTACGCCCGCCGGCTACACGGCCTGGCACCCGGTTTGTACGAGGTGGCTGCGCACCGCCCGCCACAGCCGCTGGCCGCGCGGAGCACCGCGCCGATCGAGGCCTACCTCGGCGACCGCACCCTCGACCCCGCGGCCATGCTGTTCTTCACCGGCCACCTGGCGGGAACCCTGTCCAGTCACGGCGCGCCGGGCTATCCGCGACTGCTCACCCGGGCCGCCTCCGCAGCCGGTCTGGTCCGGCTCGCCACCGCCGGCGACTCGCCGATGGTCGCCGGGCTCATCGCCGGCTTCCCTCCGTCCCTGCTCTCCGCATCGATCGCGGAAAACGACGCGCGACACCGGGTCTTCTACGCGTGTGCGCTCGGAAACCAGGCGACCGGCTCGGCGCCGGACGCGGCGATCGTGGCGTGGTGAGCGGTCCACGAGTGGCCTGTCGGCGGCATCGCGCAGACCAGCACAGACGTCCGGAGTTGTCCGGGGGCCAGCTGGCGCTCCCGCTCAGCCGACTGCGGCGCGGGTTTCGTCCCGTCGCCCGCCGGTCTGCAGGGTCTGGGCCACCGCGCCTGCCAACGGCGTCCGGACCTGTCCGCACCCGGGGCCGGGTAGCACATCGTTGTCTTACCGTCATCGATATCCGAGAGTCCGGGACCGGCGACGGTGGCCGCGACCGGGCCTACCTCCTATCCACATCACGCCTACGGTCGAGCCGCTAGTGCTCCGGCCACCAGCCCGAAGGAGACGAGATGCCACCAACAGCAGTCGGAGCCGTCCTCGAGGACAGCACCGACGTACTCGACGACCTCACCGTCGCGCCGATCGACCGCCGGATCGCATCGGACTTCCGCTACGACGAGGAGATCACCATCCCGGACCGGGACATCACGGCTGGATGCGGGTTCACCACCGCCGAGGACAGCCTGGGCTCGGCCTGCTACTAGCCATCCCGCCACCGGGCCTGCCTGGCGCTGCGCACGCGCCAGGCAGGCCCACCTACCGCGGCCCGCATCCGCACCGGCCAATGTGCGCGAGACAGGCAGCACGCCCCAGACGCCGGCAGGAGGACGCGCCGCCGGCGCAGCGAGGAGGTACCCCGGGTGAACCTCAGCTCCGAAACACTCACCCTGTCTCTGACGCCGCAGACATCCCTGACCAGCCCGCACCCCGAAACGCTGGAACTGCGCCGGGACGACAGGCTGATCCGGCTCAAGCACCTCGACGCGGGCGTCGCGGCGGCCCTGTCCCGCCTCGCCGACGGTCCCACAACCCACTCGGAACTGGAGAAGATCGCTCAGGCGACCAATCCCGGAACGGACCTGGACCGCCTCGATGCCGAGCTGGCGCGCCTCAGCAGCAAGCTGATGATCCAATTCGGCTGTGCCGTCGCCGGCACCCAGTTGCTCACCGCGGTCGTGCGGACCGACCTGCACGACGTGGACAGCACACCGCTGCCCGCTGACGCCCCGGTGCAGCTGTCCCGGTTCGCCTACGCCCACCGGGTCGGCGACCTACTCGTCCTGGACTCGCCAGCGTCCTACGCGCGCGTCGAGATCCTCCGCGCCGAACTGGCCGGTCCGATCCTCACCCTCGCCCAGCCACGTACCACTGCCGAGGTGTGCGCCCAGACATCCGGATGTGACCCGCGAGCCGTCGCCGCCGCGATCAGCTTCCTGAAGAGTGTCGGCGCCCTCGCCCGCGTCGACGACTCGGGCCGCCACCCGCATGACACCCGGCCCGAACTGGCCCAGCGGGAGATCCAGGACCTCGTCCTGCACGCCGCCAGCCGCCGCGGCCTGGCCGACAGCACGGTCGGTGGCACCTTCCGGTTCCGCGACGTGCTGCCACCGACACCCGCACGCAAACCGCCGCCGGACGGACGCCGCATCCCACTGTCCCGCATCGACCTGGACCGGCTGGCGGGAACCGATCCGTCGCTGAGCCAGGTGATGGAGTCACGCATGTCCGTCCGCGCGTACGGCGTGGATCCGATGACGATCGACCAGTTGAGCGAGTTCCTCTACCGGGTGGCCAGAGTCAAGGCGACCTCCCAAATCGACCAGAGCGCCGGCCGACTCTACGAAGGCTCACGCCGCCCCAGTCCCAGCGGCGGAGCCGCCCACGACCTGGAGTTCTACCTCACCGTACGGACCTGCGCGGGCCTGGACCCCGGCTTCTACCACTACGACCCCTTCGACCACCAGCTGACCGTCGTCAGCACACGCGAGGACCTCACCGGCCGGCTCCTGCACGACGCGTACCTCGGATCCGGCGCTCGTGCCGTACCGCAGGTCCTCATCACACTCGCGTCCCGCTTCCACCGGCTGTCCTGGAAGTACGAGGGCATGGCGTACGCCACCACGCTCAAGAACGTCGGCGTCGCGTACCACGCCATGTACCTGGTCGCCACGGCCATGGGACTCGCACCGTGCGCGCTGGGCTCCGGCAACTCGGGGACATTCGCGGAGCTGACCGGGCTTGACCCGGTCGTCGAGTCCGCGGTCGGCGAGTTCATGCTCGGGACCCGGCCGGAACCCACCCCGTGAACCGTTCCCTGACCGCCACGGCCACGGCCGCCGCCGAAGGCGCGGTCACGGCGATGCGGCAGCGCGCCCTCCTCCTGGACCAACTGCGGGCGGCGCCCGGTCGGCTCCGCTGGCCGGTCGTCGGGCTGTTCGGTGCGCGCGCGCTCACCCCGGCGGCCCTGGCGCTGCTGACCGGCGGTCTGGTTGGAAGGCTCGCCCGCACCGGCGCCCACGCCTGGGCCGCGGCCGCGGTCCTCGGCACCTACCTGCTGGTGACCCTCGTGGCGCAGGCCTGCGAGTCCGGCCTGGAGGTGCTACGGCTGCACGTCACCCGGACGGTGGACCGCGCGTACCGGCGCCACGCAGAGCGCCTGGTCTGCACCCCACCGGACATCGGCGCGCTGCAGGATCCCGCGATCCGTGACGACCTCCTGCTGGTCACCACCGAAGTGGACAACTGGACCGCGGGTACCGCCGGCCGGGCAGCCTGGGCACAGCTCGCGCTCCTCAGCAGCGCCGCCGGCGGCCTGGCCGTAGCCGTACTCATCGCACGCGACAGCCCACTGGTCGCGGTACTGCTGACCGTGGTGCTACTCGCCTTCCGCCGCACCCAGCGTCGCGGTTTCCTGTCCGTGGTACATGCCTGGTCGGCCGGGCTGCCGCACCGCCGACGCGCGCAGTACTGGGCCGGACTCCTCACGGGCAGCGAAGCGGCGAAGGAACTGCGGCTGTTCGGGATCGCCGACTGGGTGGGGCACAAGCACCTGACCGAGTCGCAGGCACACCTGCAACCGTTTCGTACCGCCAAACTGGCCGACGCCCGACGGCAGGCCGCCCTGGTGGCCGTGGTACTGGTCGGCCTGACCGCCGCCGTCTACGCGCTGGGCAGCCAGGTCATCGACGGCACCCTGCCGATCGCCCGGCTCGCCACCGACCTGATGGCCGCCACCCTCCTGTTGCCAATGTCTTCGATCAATGAGGCAGTGCTCGCCGTCGAGGCGGGAATGCCCCGGGTTGTCGCACTGCGACGGTTGCAGACCCACCTGGGCCTCCTCGGCACGCAGCCGTCCTCCCCGGCCCGGCCGCGACCGGCAACAGCGCCACCCCTCATCCGATTCGAGGACGTGCGGTTCAGCTACGCCGGCGCCGACCGGCCGGTCCTCGCCGGCCTGAACCTTGAGGTCCGCCCCGGGGAGGTGCTTGCCCTGGTCGGACTCAACGGAGCCGGCAAGAGCACCGTCATCAAACTGCTGGCGGGTCTCTACACACCCACCGCCGGCCGGATCACAGTCGACGGCACCGACCTGCAGGCCATCGGGCCGACGGCGTGGCGGCGCCAACTCGCCGTGGTGTTCCAGGACTTCCTGCACTACCCGTTGCCCGCTGAGCAGAACATCTCGCTGGGCCGACCCGACGGCACCGATCCGCAGGCGGTGCGCGCAGCCGCCCAGCAGGCTGGCGCAGCCGCGTTGATCGAGGCTCTACCGGCAGGCTGGCGTACCCCACTGTCACCGTCCCGGCCCGGCGGGGTCGACCTGTCCGGCGGACAGTGGCAGCGGATCGCGCTCGCCCGGGCACTCCTCGGGGTCCGTGCGGGAGCCCGGGTACTGGTACTCGACGAACCGACGGCGCACCTCGACGTACGCGCCGAATTCGAAATCTTCCGGGACGTGGTACGGGCTGCCGGAGATGTCTCGGTGGTGCTGATCTCGCACCGCCTTGCGACCGTACGGCAGGCCGATCGGATCGCCGTCATCGACAACGGCCGCATCGCCGAGTGTGACGACCACACCGGACTGCTGGCCACAGACGGCATCTACGCGGCGCTGTTCCGGCTGCAGGCAAGCCAATTCACCGACGCTGGCATCGAGGCGCCGCACGCCACCGCCGCCACAGTCGCCAACGCCACGCCGCAGGGCCCGCGTTGAAGCGCGCCACCGTCCGAATCTGTCGAGAAGTCCTCGCCCGGTCCTGGCGACTGGACCCGAAAACCTGCATGACGCTGGCTGCGCTCATCCTCGGCCAGGTCGCCGGGCTCGCTCTCACCGGCGTCGGGATGCGCATGACCGTCGACGCCGCGGTACGCGGCGCGCGGCTGCCGCTACTGCTTGCCGTGGTCACCGCGATGGGTGGCGTCGGGCTGAGCTGGGGCGGCTCGAATCTCGTGCAAATGCTACGCACCGACCTGTCCGACCGGATCGGCTATCTCCAGCTCGAACCCGAGGTGCAGCGCCTCGTCGCCGAACTGGACGGACTGGAACACCTCGAACGCAGCGACTACCTCGACCGCCTCGCGCTCCTGACCGGTCGGTCCCAGTTGCTCGCGGACGCCGCCTGGGGACTCGTCGAACTCGGCG
Organism: uncultured Actinomycetota bacterium; assembly: GCA_963850915.1. Taxonomy (GTDB): domain Bacteria; phylum Actinomycetota; class Actinomycetes; order Mycobacteriales; family Micromonosporaceae; genus CAVTWH01. The sequence goes on along the minus strand of CAWKND010000005.1, from coordinate 135,967 downwards.
CGTTCGCCGCGCAGCTGATGGTGATGCTCATCCTGCTGGCCACCGTCGACCCGCTGCTGCTCTGCCTCGGCCTCGCGGCACTGCCCGGCGTGCTGCTGGGCGGAAGGGCCCAGCGGTACGTGCGCAACGCCATGATGGCCTCCTCCTCTTCCAGCAGGCTTGAACGACAGCTGCACGAGATCATCACCCGGCCCGCAGCCGGCAAGGAGATCCGGGTGTGCGACGCCTCCGGTACCCTCATCGGACTGGCCGACGATGCCTGGGCACAGGCCACTCGAACCCAGGCCGGCGGCCACCGCCGGGCCGTACTGCTCGCCGGCGCCAGTACCAGCATCTTCGTCCTCGGCTACGCCGCCACCCTGGCATACCTGGTCCAGTTGGTCAGCCGTGGCGAGCACGGCGTCGGTGACCTCATCCTCGTACTCACGCTGGCCGGACAGGTTCGAGCCACCTTCGGCATGGCCATCCGTAAGCGTGCCGAGGTGCAGCTGGGCCTTTCCCTCGCCGAGCCCTTGAACTGGCTGCGCAGGTACACCCGCGAGCACCGCCCCCCGGACGGTGCCGGGCGCCCCGCCCCGGCAGAACTGACCGACGGGATCACCCTGCGCCAGGTGACGTTCGAGTACGCCGCCACCGGCCGGCGGGCACTGGGACCGGTCAGCGTTCGACTTCCCGCCGGTACCGTCGTCGCGTTGGTCGGTGAACACGGCGCAGGCAAGAGCACGCTGGTCAAGTTGCTGGGCAAGTTCTACCAGCCGTCCGACGGGACGATCGAGGTCGACGGAGCGCCACTGGCGAGCATCGACACCGCCTCCTGGCGTGCCGCCAGCACCGCCGCCTTCCAAGACTTCGCCAGGTACGAATCCACCCTGCGTCTGGGGGTGGCTTTCGCCGACATCTCCGGCCTCCACGAGGACGACAGGCTCCGCACGGCCCTCACCGACGGCGGCGCGGAGGAGCTTCCCGATCAGTTGCCGCACGGCCTGGACACCCGACTCGGCCCAGACGTCGACCTGTCGGAAGGGCAGTGGCAGAAGATCGCACTCGCCCGCGCCTGCCTGCGCCACGCTCCCGTCCTGGCCGTTCTCGACGAACCCACGGCCTCGCTCGACGCGCGGAGCGAACATGAGACATTCCTCCGGTACTCCCGACTGGCCCGCCGGCTCGCCGCGCAGCGAGGCACCATCACGGTCATCGTGTCGCACCGCTTCTCCACGGTCCGGATGGCCGATCTCATCCTCGTACTGGATCAGGGCCTGATTGTGGAGCAGGGCACCCATGACCAGCTGATGACGCTCGGAGGTCGTTACGCCAAGCTCTATCTCATGCAGGCAAACGCTTACCAGACTGGTTCGGCGGTAACAGCATGAGCCGACAGCCCACGGGCCAGATCTGCGGCATGTCAGGTGTGGCAGCGCCCGACGGCTTGATCAATTGACCGCGCGGATCCGGTAGACGAGCACCCCGCCGAGCAGCGTGACCACGGCCGTCAACCCGTACAGCACCGGGTACCCGCCGAGGTACGTGACGATCGGCGCGGCAATGGCCGGCGCGAGCACCTGTGGCGCCGAGTTCGCGATGTTGATGATGCCCAGGTCCTTCGCCCGTCCCGTGGCGGTCGGCAGCACCTGGGTGATGAGCGCGGCGTCGACCGCGAGGTAGATGCCGTACCCGCCACCGAGCACAGCTGCCGCGGCCATCACCACCGGCCAGGTCGGTGCCACCGCGAGCATGCCGGCGGCGAGCGCCATCACGACTCCGGAGGCGATCACGAGCGGCTTGCGCCGCCCGGTGCGGTCGGAGATGCGGCCGGCGACCACGGTCGTCGCCATCAGACCGGCCGTGTAGATGAGGATGAGGATGAGCAGCCCGGTGTCCGGATCGGCGTAGTGCACCTTGTCGGTGAGGAAGTACAGCAGATACAGCGTGCCGAGCGCGTTTCCGAGCTGTACCAGGAACCGGGTGCCGAACGCCCACGCGAAGTCCGGGTACCGGCGTGGGCTGATCCAGAACGCGCCGAGTTCCAGACGCGGGCGGGCGGCGCGGGGTAGCCGGTCGTCGGGGGTCAGGAACGGGAACGGCAGGGTGAACAACGCAACCGCGATCGCCACGGCGATGTACCCGGCCCGGACTCCCGCGACCACCACGGTCACCAGCACCGTGCCGAGTACGACGCCGAGCACCTGCGGTACGCCGACCCAGCCCGAGACCGTCGCCCGCTGGCTCACCGGCACCCGATCCGGTACAGCCGCGGTGAGCGAGGCGAGCATGGCGTTGAAGCAGATCTGTACCCCGATCCAGGCCAGCGTCACGCCGAGCACGTTGTGCTGAAAACCCAGCAGTACCAGGCCGAGCGCGCCGATGACGCCGCCGCCGAGCGTCCACGGGTGGCGTCGACCGAAGCGTCCGGAGGTGCGGTCGGACAGCGCCCCGGCGAGCGGGTTGGCGATCACCGCGGCGACCGCCCCCAGACCGGTCACGAGTGCGAGCAGGAGCGCTTTGTGGTGGGGCGAGATGTCCTGGAGCTGCTCGGGAAGCAGCACCTGGATGGGGGTGAAGAAGCCCATCCAGACGGCGAGGTTGGCGACCACGAGCGTGCCGATCCAGCGGGCCCGTACGGGTACCGACGGTTCGGCGAGCGCGTTCGGCGTCGCCGAGAGTTCGTCGCCGACCTCGGCGGTGGTCACCCTCGCGCCCGCGTGATGCGGTCGCGGAACCAGTGATAAGAAGCCTTGGGGGTACGCAGCTGAGTGTCGAAGTCGACGTGCACGAGTCCGAAGCGCTTGCTGTAGCCCTCGGCCCATTCGAAGTTGTCCAGCAGCGACCAGACGAAGTACCCGCGTACGTCGACGCCCTCGCTGCGCGCCGCCTCGACAGCGTCGATGTGACTTGCCAGGTAGTCGATGCGCCGCTGGTCGTCGGGGCTCTCGGGGTAGGCGCAGCCGCTCTCGGTGACATACATCGGCAACCCGAAGTCGTGGTGCAGTCGGGTGAGCAGTTCACCGAGCCCCTCGGGTACGACCGGCCAGCCGAAGTCGGTGACCGGGTAGCCGGTCAACTCGACGATCTCGAACGGCATCGGTGCGTCGGGTGAGGCGGGCGCGCGGATTCCGGTGGGGTTGTAGTAGTTGACGCCCAGCGCGTCGATCGGAGCCGCGATGACGTCCAGATCCCCGTCGCGTACCGGTAGATCGAAGCCTTCGGGGTAGCCGCGACCGAGCAGCGGTTCGGTGAAGAGCCGGTTGTGCAGGGCGTCGTAGGCCGCGCCGGCGGCGTGGTCCTCGGCGGAGTCGCCCAGTACCCGCACCGGCGAGTAGTTGTTCGCCAGCGTGATCGGCGAGCTGGTGTGGGTACGGAGTGCCGCGACCGCGAGCCCGTGACCGAGTAGCTGGTGGTGGGCGGTGGGCAGCGCGTCGAAGAGCAGCGCCTGTCCCGGCGCGTGTACCCCGAACGCGTGCCCGAACACGGTGTGCACGAACGGTTCGTTCAGCGTGATCCACATCTTGACCCGGTCGCCGAGCGCGGCACCGACAATGTTGGCGTACTCGGCGAAGCGTGCGGCGGTGTCCCGATTGAACCAGCCGCCGTCGTCCTGCAGGGCCTGGGGAAGGTCCCAGTGGAACAGCGTCGCGACCGGGTCGATGCCCCTGGCCAGCAGGGTGTCGACGAGACGCTGGTAGAAGTCCAGGCCCTCCCGGTTGACCGCGCCACGCCCGTCGGGCTGGATCCGGGACCAGGCGATCGAGAACCGGTACGCGTCCAGCCCGAGGCCGGCCATCAGCTCCACGTCTTCGGGGTAGCGGTGGTAGTGGTCGCAGGCGACGTCGCCGGTGTCGCCGTTGGCGATGCGTCCCGGTTCGTGGGCGAAGGTGTCCCAGATCGAGGGGCCACGGCCGCCCTCGTCAACGCCACCCTCGATCTGATAGGCCGCCGTCGACACGCCCCACACGAACTGATCGCGCACCACTACCCCCGGACATGAGAAGTTCTCGCACCCTACTTCATGGTTTGCGACCCGACCAGAGCGTCGGCGAGCGGGTACGCAGCCGATCAACGGGCTGCGGCAAGGTAAGCCCCGAACGGTGCCGCCCACCGTATCGTCACGCAGGTTCTCGAAGAGAAGGGTGTAATGGTCAGATCAGGTCTGCACCAGCGAGGACAGTGGTACGCAGCAGTTCCGTGGCGCCGATCACCTCTACACCCAGCAGGCGTCCGTCGGCGTCGAAGTCGAGAACAATGTCGCCCCGGCCCGGGCGCTCTATGACGACGTTCTCAACGGCAGATCCTTCGGGGACATCATCCTCGATGTCGAGGTAAGCAGCATTTGCTTCACTGTCGTACGTGACTCGCACGAGTCATTTGACCATGTTCCTGTGTTCGGCCGAGAGGCCAGGTGCATTGATCTGTCGCGAGTCGTCGCTACTGAACGTGACCGACCGGTGGCGCGGCTCCGCAGCCGGTTGTGGCGACGAGTGCGATGCGGGCTCGGGAGTCGCTCATTGCCCTTCGCATAGGCAGTGATCGGCCGCAACTGGCGGCAGGAACTACCGAGGCAGCGGGTTCATACCCACGCATCTGAAGCCGGTATCCATGGTGTTGTGGCAGGTGACCTGTCAGTTCTGGTTGCCGTACACGGTTTCGCACGGGAACCCGTCGTGGTCGTCGTCCATGTCCTGGGGTGAACCGAGACTGATCCAGTACTCGAACATCTGCTCGTAAGTCAGGCCCTCGTGGAGCAACACCGCGCAGTCATGGGTACCCGCCGGCGGTGCCGGGGCGTTGCGTTGGCCGTACACGGTTTCGCAGGGCAACCCGTCGTGGTCGTCGTCCATGTCCTGGGGTGAACCGAGACTGATCCAGTACTCGAACATCTGCTCGTAAGTCAGGCCCTCGTGGAACAACACCGCGCAGTCGTGGGTACCTGCAGGAGACGGTGATGCAGCCGCCGAGGGCTTCACCCAATGTGGGTGGCCGTCGTGGTCGACGTCCCGACAGACGTACGCATCGCCACTGGCGTCAAGCCCGATCCAACCCTCCTCGCCCAGCCGACAGAACTCGCCTCCCTGGACAGTTCCGGAGTGTCGCAAGGGCGGGGCCGCCTCCGGCGCTGGCGGAGCAGCCGACTCCCTCGCGCTCGGCCCCGCCGGAGGAGACGGCTCGGTGGACTCCGGTTGCGATGAAGGCACCGGCTGCGTCGGCCCCGATTGTGGCGGCCGGGCCGCAGCGGCGCTGGTGGCTGGTCCCGGGGCAGTTGCGGTGGATGGAACCTGTCTACGGGTGGCCGAGTTGGTGCCAGAGATCCCACATCCGGACAAGGAGACAAGGACGGCACAGCCCACCGCAAGCAGCGCGGACACTCGCTGGAAGCGCAGTCTTCCGGTTCGCGCAATGCCGATCCGGCGAGAAGCGATACCCCCACCTGACTCTGGTACGCGACCGTCCAGAGCGTCGAACATCCCGGCGACGCTAGCAGCCGCAGCCGGCCTCTGGGTCCGGATCAGGAAACCAGCCGACCGCGGAGGCAGGAAAGACAACGGGCCTGCTGGCCCAGTAGCCACAGCCGTGACCGCCGTACGTCCATCACCGTTTCGCCACCGGCATCCAGGCGCTACGCGAGATGCTTACAGACCCCAGCGCAGCTCTCGACCGCCAGACCTGGTCTCGGTGGTGCGCCCCGGTGCACCGCACAACGCACACCCTTCTGCCGTGATCTTCGCGACGGTGTGGCTAGCGCGTAGGGTCGGCTGGTGTCGCTGACAGACGCAGCCGTCGCGGACCAGTTGGCCCCGGCCGGCTTGCAGTTCGTGGAACGGATCCGTGAAGAGGTCCGCCAACCCTTGCCGCCAAATCGAGGTCCGGCCAGTTGCCTGCCGGAACACGGGAGGTTCGATTCCGCGCCGGTCGCGGTCGACGACGACGATCTCGCAGCCAAGGTCAACACCGGCTGGTGGCACATGGCCAGCGAATACGGCTTACTTGACGACCAGCGCGAGTTCCTACTCGGCATCTACTACGACATTCCGGAACACGCCGATCCCGAGTATGCCTGGGTCCGGGTCCGGTTGGCCGCCCAGTGGGACCTCGTCGACAGTCGAGCACCCGCGCTGCGCAGCGGATTCGCCAGTCTTTTCACCGAGCGGTTCGTCCCCGAGTTCACGATGCTGTCCATCGACGGCCGGATGGTGCTCAACACCACGATCCCTGCCGGCGAAAGGCTGGCGGTCGGCCGAGCCCGCGCACTGCTACCCGTAGCGGAGTCGGTGGAATGCCTGCCACTCGTCTGGTTCGTTGGCCGCCTCATCCAATAGGCGGTTGACTGTGGAGGGGTCATCCTGGCTGTCGACGATCACCGCGACGGCGCCCGTGTCCGGATAGATCAGCAGCTGACCGCAGCGGGCCGTCAAGGCGACAACCACAAGCAGCTCCTTCTCCCGGTCGCCCCGCACGGTGAAATAGCCGTGGGCATCCCAGGTCTCGTCCTCCCACGAAGATCGGGCAGGTGCCTCCAACCTGAGCCAATACGAGCCGTGGGGACCGCTGCCTTTGGGGCACAGGAACACGTATGGGTCGCCGGCCTTGACTTCAAGTTCGCCGTCCCGAATCTCGCCCAGCACGGTCAGGACCTCGGAGGGGGTGGGTAGGCGGTTGCCTTCGCAAACGGCCGGGCGGGGGTACCCGCGTTCGTCCAACCAGCTGGCGTAGTCCTCGTCGTATGCCCGTACGAGGTCGCGTTCTCGGCCAGCCGAAGATCATCACGCTGGCAGCGTCCGCTCGTCGACACGATCCGCCATAGCCGGCACGTGCACTCGCGCCGACGGCGCGGATGCTGATCAAACAGTGCAGGGTGTGTCGGGAAGATGCGGGTACGGTCGCGGGATGGATGTCCAACAGGCACGTGAGTTCCTCGCTTCGGCGCATCGGGCAGTACTCGCGACCTACCATGCCGACGGTAGGGCGCAACTGTCGCCGGTTATCTGCGGCGTCGACGAAGAGGGTCGGGTGCTGATCAGCACCCGGGAGACCGCCGTGAAGACCCGCAACCTGCGCCGTGATCCCCGCGCGTCGCTGTGCGTTGTTACTGACGGCTTCTACGGGCCGTGGCTGCTGGTCGAGGGGCAGGCCGAGGTGGTGGCCCTGCCCGAGGCGATGGAGCTGCTGGTCGACTACTACCGTCAGCTCTCCGGCGAACACCCCGACTGGGACGACTACCGGGCCGCGATGGTTCGCGACCGCCGCGTCATGCTGCGAATCGCGATGACCCGCGTCGGCCCGACCTTTGCGGGCTGACCGGCTCTGCTGACAAGTCACAGCGACCCCACACCCGGCCACAGTTCACTGAGGTCGTGTCCTGTCGGTCGGCACTCGCGACCACTCCGGTGCTGCTCCCCCGACTGCTCCCAACGGAAGTCACCGATCGTTCTTCAGCCAAGAAGCCCCGGCGTCCCGCACGTGGCCGCCGACCGCGTGGGTCTGCTGCGCGGTGATCCAACAGTCGGCTGATCGATCTGGGTGTCTACGGTGCCCGGTGGCTTGGCCCGGAACCTGCGCGTCAAACGACTCCGGCTGGCGTCCTCCGCCGCGCCGGCTGGCAGGTCCCGGGCCAACAGGCCAGCCGCAAGGGCACTTGCCACCGCGCCGCGCCCTCAGTTTCCGACTCTGGGTGCCATGATCTTCGGGTCGGTGCGTACGTCGATGATCACCGGCTTGTCAGCGGCCAGCGCCTGCTTCATCGCGCCCTCCAGCTCGCTGGGCTTCTCGACCCGGACACCGATGGCGCCCATGTCTTCGGCGATCTTGGCGAAGTGGACATCGGTGAAGGCCCAGAGCTCAAGGTCCTGGCCGGCGTACGCCGCGTCGAAGCCGTTCTGGGTCTGGCTGCCGCCACTGTTGTTGTTCACCACGGTGATCGTGTTGATGCGCCAGCGAACAGCGGTCTCGATCTCGGCTATGCGGTACCACATGCCTGAGTCGCCGGTGAAGACGACGACCGGCCGCTCGGGCGCACCGGCCTTGACCCCGGTCCCGGCTGCGAAGGCCAAGCCCAGGCGTCCGCAGCTGCGAATGTACCGCTGGGCGTGGCCGAGTGTGTCCGGACGCTGCTCTGGTACAAGCCAAGTCGGCACCGCCGGTCTCCCCGGTGACCACCCGCCGTCAACCTGGGTGTGCTCCACGGCATTGGCGGCGGTTCTACTTGGCCGGGCCAAGGCCGGAGTCGGCGTCCGCTGCGGAGCAGGCAGCGTGGCGGCACGCGACTGTCCTCATTCCCGACGCGTTCCGCGGCCTCCGGCAATGCCTCTGCCCGTGTCGCCCTGATCGAGCCGGCGTCGCCATGGCCCTCGGTGTCCTCACCGCCGCGACTGGACGACGTACGGCGACTACTGGATTGGTCGAGGCAATCCAGCCAGAAGGCCACCCGTCCGGCATCGTGAGCCGCCCGTACCCGTACGGTGGATCATCACTGCCGACAAGTGAGGACGTTGTGACTTCAGCCGACACCAATGCTACGTCCGAGCTCAACGACCCGGCCCGGTACCGGCCGCCAGTGCCCCGGCACGACGGCGGGTACCTGGTCTGGCCCGACGTGATCGTCGGTGAGATCTGCGGGTACCGGCCCCTCACGCTCGACCTGTTCCGCCCGGCACCGGCCACGCGGACGTACCCCCTGGTCATCTGGGTCCACGGCGGCGCCTTCCTGGAGGGCACCAACAAGCGCGACGGCGAGCCCCTGCGCGGCGCCCACATCGGCGAGCGGATCCTCGTCGCCGGCTTCGCCCTTGCCCGGGTCACCTACCGGCTCAGTGGCGAGGCGACGTTCCCCGCCCAGCTGCACGATGTGAAAGCCGCCGTGCGCTGGCTGCACCACCACGCGCCCGAGCTGGGCCTGGACCCTTCCCGCTTCACGGTGTGGGGCGAGTCCGCCGGCGGCCAACTGGCAGCCATCCTGGCACTGACCGGGGACGACCCGCACACGAGCGGCAACGTCGGCATCCTGGACGGCTCCGACGCTGTGCAGGCGGGCGTCATCTGGTACAGCCCGAGCGACCTGCTGACCATGCAGTCCCAGACACGCGCTGACGCTGTCTTCGACCACAACGCCCCGGACTCCCCCGCGAGCCTGCTCGTCGGCGGCCCCATCCAGGACAACCCCGAACTCGCCCGGCGGGCGAGCCCCGCCACCTACGCCTCGGCGGATGCGCCGCCATTGCTGCTCGTGCACGGTACCGAGGACCGCGTCATACCGGCCGAGCAGAGCAGCCAGTTGTACGAGCGGCTCGTCGACCTGGGAGCGCCGGCGCAGCTGGTCATCGTGCCGGGCGCCGATCATTGTTTCGTCGGTGTCGACGTCAGCCCACTGGTCGACGAAGGTATCGCCTTCCTCCGCGGCGCCATGGACGCCGGATAAGCGACCCACCTGGCCCGGCACGGCGGTCATTCAGTGACCAGCGCGGCGTGGCTCTGTGCGCCGGCGGTCGGCCGTCGCCAGCTCCGATAACGTGGCCCAGGTAGCCGCCGTCGAGCCGCGGCCTTCGGGAAACGGTACGGGGCCTCGCGTGCGGCGAGGCCCCGTACCGGTGGTGTACCCGATCAGTGACCCGGACGTCGGGGTGCGCCGGTGGCGCCAGCCAGGTCCTGTTGCAGGGTCGTGTACGCGGTCTTGGGCTGGAGGTTGGTGTCGTAGAGGGTCGCGTACCCCTCACCGGTGAAGGTCGACGGCACCCACGAGTCGGCGTCGTCCACGTCCCAGATGGTGAATGAGATGCAGCTACTCACCGCGAGACATGCCTTGAGCTCCTGATCGAACTCGTACGGCTGGGCGAACTGCGACAGGCTGTCGGTCGGGGTCTGCAGGCTGTCGGTGGTCTCGACGAAGGTACGCACGTCGGCCTCGGTGATGGCTACCTTTAGCCCAAGGCTGGCGTAGTGGGCCAGGTCGGCCTGCATCTTGGCGCCACTGAAGCCGTACTGGGTGTCCAGGTGGCCCTGCTCGCCGACACCGTTGATCGGTACGCCCTGGGCTTGCAGCGACTTGACCCACGCGTACACCGCATCGGCCTTGGCGTTGGTGCCGTCCTCGCCGGCGATGTTGAAGTCGTTGTAGAACAGCAGCGCGTGCGGGTCGGCCTGGTGGGCCCAGCGGAACGCGTCGGCGATGATGCCCTCACCCAGGTGGGACACCCAGAAGTCGTCGCCGTTGATGCCGTCGGCCAGCGGATGCGGATCCCACGAATTCGCGAACACCTCGTTGGCCACGTCCCACTGCCAGATCTTGCCCTTGAAGTGACCCACCTCGGCGAAGATGTGCTGCTTGAGGATGTCACGCAGCTGGGCGTTGCTGATCGTCTCGTTGCTCACGCCGGTGGTGAGCCAGCCGGGGATCTGGTTGTGCCACAACAACGTGTGCGCCCGCACCAACTGCCCGTGCTGCTGGGCGAAGCTGACCAGCTGGTCGCCCGGCCCGAAGTTGAGCTGCCCCTGGGTGGGCTCGATGCTGTCCCACTTCATCACGTTCTCGGGGGTGACCGTGGTGAACTGATTGGCCAGGATCGAGGTGTACGCGGCATCGACGTTGAGCTTGTCCATGTTCACCGCGTTACCGATGCGCAGGTTGATCGGGGCGGCCAGCGCGCCGAGCGAGTCGGCCGGCGGACGAGCCGGTCCCTTAGCCGGAGTGGCCACCGCGCTGGCAGCAGTCGCACCCACCAACACAGTCACCGCCGCGGCAGCAGCCACGACAATCATGCGATGCGCTCTTCTCAAGTCTGATCTCCTCTGATGTACCGGGAGCCGTTGCCTATGCGGCGACGGCAGGCCCCCGACGGGTCGCGTGGTCAACCGATGGAGTTGGTGAGGCGATGAGCCTCAAAACGGATGCCCCATAGCGGCAGAAAGTTTCGAGAATGTTGCCGATACTTGTCGGAATGGGACACTAGGCGGTCAACGGATACCCGTCAATAGACCTCCGGCCGACTGGTCCGCGGATGCCGGTCAGCAGACCCATGACCGTTCCGAACACATGGCCGGGGAACACCTACAAGTCCGTCAGCTGACGGTATGAAACTTTCGAGAAAGCGGTGGGCTGAGCGGGGGCGAAGACGTGTAGGTCGACATCTCCCGCTGGGCCAGAACCTGCCACGACGGGCTCGCCGCCCGGTCTCGTGAGGGCAGCCGGGCCGGCCACTACGAAGGTGGCCGACCCGGTTGTGCGTCAGGACCCGACGGGCGCGCGGACCGCCGCCAGGTTTCTACGACCCCTGGTGCGGGCCGTGGTTTGGCAGTTGAACCACGCCAGCCTGAATCGGGCCGTTCTCGGCGTAGTAGGGACCTGTCACAACGAAGACGAGGCCGGAACGCTGCCGCGGTCCCGTGCTGGCCAGGGGCATGGTGAACCGGCTGTAGCCGCCCGGGATCGCCGTAGACACGCGAGCCCACTTGTCGGGGTCACCGAGGTTACGGTTGATGAACAGATCCTGGTCGCTGTTGGCCGTGACCACGATCGTCCCCACCGGGCCGCCGGAGTCCGACCACGACACCGTCGGCGCAGCCGAAGGGATGTAGCCGTCCTGGTCGTGGAGCAGGATGTCCGGGGCTGGCCCGAACGACTCCGGATCCTTGGCGAGCTTGTAGTGGACGGCGTAGAAATTGTCGCCCGAGTTGCCGCCGGCCTCGTGAGTCATGATCCACAATTTCTGATGTACCTGCGCGACGGTGGTCATACCGGGACGCTGGCTGTAGTCGGTACCCACGGCATCGTCGACGACCGGTCCCCACCTGCGCAGGTCCCTGCTGGTCTGATGCGCCAGCTTCTGCCCGTAGTTCGGGTCCCGCTGGTCGGAGTAGTAACAGATCAACCGGTCCTCGTGCAGGACCAGGAACGGCTCCCATACCGGCGTGTTGCCGTTCTCCGGAACCGGTGCGCCGCCCTCCGCGACCGTACTCAGGTACTTCCAGGTGACGCCGCGGTCGACGCTCGCGTACAGCTCGATCTTCGTGCTCGTGAAGTCCCCGAGCCAGTTGCCGGCACACAGCACCGCGCCCTTCGGTAGACCGGCGAAGGCTCGCGGCAGCTCGTACAGGAACGGCTGCAGCCACACACCCGTGGCATCGCCGGTGCTGGGCACGTTGCTCTGCGGGTACCAGGTGTGACCGTCGTCGTCGCTCCGGAAGATGGGGAACCCCGCCGCCCCGAACTGCTGGAATGTCGCAAGCAAAGATCTTGATCCGCCGAGTCGCACGGCGCGGGCGTACGACGCCCCGTTACCCGGGTCCGCCACCACCACCGGCCCAAACGGGACCTCGCCGCCCGGCTTTCCCGAGCTTGTCGATGCCGCGGCCGCCGGTCCCGCCAGGCCCACAGACAAACCGACGAGCGCGACCGCCCCGGTCCCGAGAAGCGCTCGACGCGACAGGTGAGCGGCGCCGTCAAAAGCGCCTGCCCCCGGCGTCGGATCAGCGGACGAGCTCAGTTTCCCTTGATGACGATCTTGCACGACTACCTCCCAGTGAGATCGCCGCCCAACATCCGCCGCCGGGCGGGTGACCCGACAGAGGGGCGGCCGATCTTCGGACGCTGTCACCGCATGTTGCGGGTCTGTCAACAAAATCCGGTCTGTCCAGCGCAGACAGAGCCGACAGGCGATGCCTTGTAGCACTTGACTTCAGCCGCGTTGCTGCCTCCGATCTGGCGCGAGCCGTGGATGCCACTCGGCACTCACCTCGGCCGCGCGCGGCGGCGTCCGGCCGGGTGTGTGGCCACCCGGCCGGACGCTGTTGTCACGCAGAGGTACAGACGACGCCGTTGAGCGTGAATCCGCCCGGCGCAGCGGTATTTCCGGTGTGCACAGCCTGGAACCCGATCACCGTGGAGGAACCCGGGGTGATGGTGGCGTTGTAGCTGACACTGGAGGCGGTCACCTGGCCGCTGCTCGGGTTGTAGCCGGCGTTCCATCCGCTCGTGATCGTTTGTCCGCCGGCCAGGGTGAACACCAGTGACCATCCGTTGATCGGCGAGGTACCGGTGTTGGTGATGGTGATGCTCTCCGTCAGACCGGTGTTCCAGGCGTTGACCGCGTCGGCCACCCGGCAGCCGCTACCGCCCGGGGGCCGACTGGATGGCGGCACCGAGGCCGGCTGGCTGGATGGCGGGGCGCTGCTGGGTTGTTGGCTGCTGGGTCGTTGGCTGCTGGGGCTCGGGCTGGTGGTGGCGGTGAGTCCGAAGAACTGGACGGCATACGCCGCCATCCCGGTCATCGGCAGGCTGTGCCCGGCGCCCTGGACGCTGTAGGCCTCCACCTCCACTCCGGACGAGTCAGCGAAGCGTTGCCTGGTCCAGCCGGATTGCGGTGTGTCGGTCGACGTGGGCGACTGGCTGATCCCGAAAACGTTGGTCCATTGCTTGATGTCTTCCTGTAGCAGCTGGTAGGGCACCAGGGTGTCGGCGGTACCGTGCCACAGCTGGATAGGCGGCCGGGGGCCGGCATAGCCGGGGTAGGCCTGCCGGACCAGATTGCCCCACTCCTGTGCCGTCTTGGTCATGCTTCCGCCGGTGCACTTGCTCGTCCCGGGCGGGTAGTCCGCCGCATTCGCGAAGCACCCGAACGGCACGCCCATGAACGCCGCGCCGGCCTTGAACACATCGGGGTAGAGCGCCAGCATCTCGTCCGTCATCATGCCGCCAGACGAGCTTCCCGTGGCGTACACCCGGTTCGGATCGCCACTGTAGTGCTGCTCCACGTAGGTGATCATCGAGACGAGCGAGACCGGATCGCTGCCGCCGCCCCGGTGCTTGGCCGCGTCCGACCAGGTGTCGAAGCAGTTGCCGAAGCCGGCCGACTGGGTGGCGGTCGGGTAGATGACGATGAATCCGTACCGGTCCGCGAGCGAAGCGAATTCACTGCTGGAGTAGAAGCCCGGGCCGGAACCGCCACAGCCGTGCATGGCCAGGACGATTGCCGGCTTCACGGGCCGGACGTCGGGCACGTAGACGTACATGGACGTGTTGCCGGGGTTGTCGCCGAAGTTCGTCACCTGAGTCAGCGACGCCGCCGAGGCCGGCCCCACCATCATCGGAGCCGCGAGTGCAAGGCCGGCCGCCACAGCCGCGGCAATCACGGCGACGAGGACCTTCCGGGGGCTGTTCATCCCTGTCTCCTTCGCGTTGCACAGCCGCAGCTTGCTGCGGTGGGGGGGTCAGTGGCAGTCGCAGTACGGACGCGCGAGCCCGCACGTGCAGCGAGCAGCGATTGCCTGTGGTGGTACGGCACCGCGGAGTTCTGTGGCGCACACGCCATGCCGCCGAGGGCCTGCGACATCGCCCGAATCGACTGGCACGTCCCCGATTCGCACCCGGCTCCGGGCTCCCGCGTGGCCCGTATATGACAATCAATGTATCTGCGGTGCAGAAGAGTGTCAATCGATGACTAGCGATGGCCTATCTGAGGACGCGCGAGCTCGTCCGGCCTGGCGCTGCCCGCCGGCTGAGAGACGCAGGGGGCCAGGCACGGCGTGCCTGGCCCCCTGGGGCGAGCCCGGGTCGTACGTCGTCGGGTACACGGGGTGCTTGCCGTGGCCGTAGGCGAGGGTTGAACGCCTACGGCCACAGGGATCGGTACAGAGTCAGACGTCCATTAGCGCTAACGTCGAAACCTGTCAGCGTCGTCGCGAGCTGAACGTTTCCGCAGCCGACGCCGGTCCAGGGCGGGCGGCGTGGCTGGCCACAGACTCCAACCGGATCAACCGGGCGGAGTCCGTGTCGGGTCGACGGACGGGTCGCCCGGCCGTACCTGTGGCCAAGAGGACCTCCAGGCTTGAGTGGAGTCGCAAACCCCACCTTCGCCTAGAGGCCCTCCCCCGATCAACTACTTTGCCGACGTGTCACCAACGCCCTGATCGGACCTAGGAAACCAGGCGGAACTGTTGGTTGACTTGACCGCTGCAGTCGTAGAGCTGCACCTGCTGTCCGTTGTTGGTACCCCAGACGTCGAGGCAGCGCCCGGACTGCACGCCCGTGATGGTGCCGTTGGAGTTGAGGTTCCACTGCTGGTTGGCGCCGCCCCAGCAGCTGTAGATCTGGATGCCTGAGCCGTTTCCGGAACCGGCCGCGTCCAGGCACATGTTCCCGTACACCACCAGCTGTTTGCTCGAGGTGTAGGTCCAGGCCTGGTTGGACTGGCCGTTGCAGTCGTACAGCTGCACCCGGGTGCCGTTGTTGTGCGAAGCGTTCGGCACGTCGATGCACCGGCCCGACTGGCTACCCACGATGCGACCGCTTCCACCCGTGGGTGGCGTGCTACTGGGCGTGCTGCTGGGCGAGCTACTGGGCGAGCTGCTCGGTGAAGTGCTTGGGGAACCGCCGGTCGCCGTTGGACTGGCTGTGATCGGGGTGCTGGGGGTGGTGGGTGGGGCGGAGTTGAGGGCATTGAGTACCGAGGTGTACGCGGCCTTCTTGTTGCCGTTGCCGTCGAAGAGCAGCGGACTCTCGCTCGAGCGCCAGGAGTCGCTGTCGCGTACGCCCCAGACGGTGATGCCGACGCAGCGGGGCACATTGACACACGCCTGGGTGAGGCCGGCGTACTGGGTAGTCGAGGCGTTGGTCACGTCCACCTCGGTGAGGGCCACATCGACGCCCAGCGCCGCGAAGCTCGACAGGGTTGTCTGGAAGTTGCTCGGCAGGGAGCTGCCACCGGTGAAGTGGGTCTGCAAACCGACGCAGTCGATCGGTACGCCACGGCTCTTGAAGTCCTTCACCATGTTGTACACACCCTGCGTCTTGGCGTAGCTCCAGTTCTCGATGTTGTAGTCGTTGTAACACAGCTTGGTTGACGGGTCGGCTGCCCGGGCAGTCTTGAACGCCACCTCGATCCAGTCATTGCCGGTGCCCTGCAGGTTGGACTGGCGACGGCTGCCGTCCTCGTTGAACGCCTCGTTGACCACGTCCCAGTAGGCCAGCTTGCCCTTGTAGTGGGCCATCACGCCGTTGATGTGATTGATCATCGCGTTGCGCAGCGCGGTACCGCTGAGCGCCTGCATCCAACCGGGCTGCTGCGAGTGCCAGGCCAGGGTGTGACCGCGTACCTTCATGCCGTGGCTGGTGGCCCAGTTGTAGACCTGGTCACCGGCAGAGAAGTTGAACTGGCCCTGCTGCGGCTCGGTTGCGTCGGGCTTCATCTCGTTCTCCGGCGTGACCATATTGAACTCACGCGCCGCGATCGTGGTGTAAGCCGAGTCGCCCAGCCTGCTCGCGGCGATCGCGGTACCGAAGTAGCGACCGGACTGTGCCGCCGCGGCGCCCAGGGTGCTGGCGGCCGCGCCGGCGTTGGTGGCCACGAGCACGCCGCCGGCCAGGGCCAGCAGGGTCGCGGCACCAGCCAATGCCAGTCGGTAGCGACGGCCTCTTGTCATCTGTTTCATGGGTCTCCTTGATCCGGGGGCGATGCGCGGCCGCTGAGCGGGGGACGAGGGCTGCGCACCGCTTACAGGGGTGAGGGACCAGCGGCGCCGATGAGACGCGAGGTGGGGGTCGGCCACGCGGACGGACTCCCGATCGTCGGCTGTCACTGGACCAACATGTGTCAGGTAGTGTGACGGCGGCACACAAAACTGTCAATCGAGCTGGCTAGATGTTGTGTGCGGCCGAGTCCGCGGTCCTCCGCCCGAGCACCGTGGACCTGCCGCGCATAATCGTGGTCGATGCCGAAGTCGTCAGCCGTATCCAAACCGAGCACCGGAGCGTCACCGTGGTGGGCCCGTACGAAATCGAGGAGATACTCCCCGACCTCACCACCGGCTCGGTCCGGCTGCCCCGGCGCCAGGCAGGTAACTCACCGCAGGGCATGGCGACGACCTTGATTGCGGACTACACGGTGCGTACGCGCGCATGGTTGCCGTCCGCGTCGATCGTCGCGCTGCTCGGCGAGGCAGGGGTCAGTACCGCGGGAGCCCGTACGGCCATCAGCCGGCTGGCCCGCCGAGGGATACTGGAGAATTCCCGCGACGGGCGGTACAGCTCGTACCGCCTCACGCAGCCAGCCGCCAACGAACTGCTGGCCGGCGGGGTGTGGATCGCCGGCTTCGCCGCCGGGGCCGACTCGTGGGACGGATGGTGGACGCTGGTCGCCTTCTCTCTGCCGCAGGAGGAGAACGGCAACCGGCGGGCGCTGCGCGACCAGCTGCGGTGGTTGGGATTCGCGTCGCTGTTCGACGGCCTCTGGGTCTCTCCTGACGCGTTCAACCCCACCGTCGAGGACCGGCTCAAGGCCGTCAGCGGTGGCGCGATGAGCATATTCCGGGCGCGTCATGTGGAGCTCGCGAGCACGAGCAACCGCAACCCGCTCGAGGCCTGGGATGTGGCCGCCACCGCCCGGCAGTACGAGACGTTCATCCAGCGATGGAAGCCGCTGCTCCCCCGCGTTCGTACCGGACGGATCACCGGCGCTGCCGCGGTGCGCACCCGCACCGAGGTCATGGACACCTACCGGCGCTTTCCCGTCCTCGACCCCCAGCTCCCCATTCAGCTGATGCCCGCCGGTTGGCCTCGGACCCGCGCCCGGGAGCTGTTCGTCGCGGTCTATGACGGCCTAGCCGAACCAGCTCAGGATCATGTCCGCGCCATCGTCGCCCAGTTCGCGGACCCACTGGACCCGGGCATTCGCGCCCATACGACCAGCGACCTGAGCGTGGGCGATGCCAAGACCGGCACTGCCTAGCCGGCCCGGCAAGTGTCCACTTGCCGCAGTGGGCAGCGGATCCCGGTGTGCTGGCCCGGATCTGGACCGGCTACGGCTGGCGGGATCCCGCGGAGTCGGATCCGGCAGGTCAGCCGCGCCTAACGTCGATTGACACTTGCTCGTCCTACGTGAACGATGCATGACACACGTTGTTGGTGGTCGTGGACGTGGATCGACGAGGTCGGTCGAGGCTGGTCGGCCCGACGCCGCACGGCGTTCGTTACCTGCCTTGCGACGCGTCCACGCGATCACCCAGTCTTCGTAACTTTCGAACGTGCGCTTCGTTTGGCTTGCCGCAGCGCCGGCACGCCCGGCCTCCGACGCCCGCATACACCCCATGAGCAGGGCAATTGGAAAGCGTCGCAAGGTCATGTTCCGAAATCTTTCCGATAGTTGTTGACAGTCAAATCGGCCCTCGCCTACCTTCACCATTGACAGACGTCGACAAACTATTGGACCCCCGGGCGATCGTCATGACCCGGCTGCCCGATGGCGCGACGGCCGTCAGGAATCAACCAACGTCCCACAGCCCGCCGCGAATGGCCTCGTCCGGGGCTACCGAAGGCTCGGCTGCCCGTAGCACCTCCCTGACCGTCCTCATGAGGAGGAAGCGTCCATGAACGAAGCACCATCCCAGCCGAAGCGTGGTAGACGCCGCACCAGGCTGCTCCTCGCCGTCGCCGGCGTCGTGGCCCTGGCCGCGGGCGCGGTGGCGCTGACCACGCCCGCGAACGCGGCGACGCAGATCTGCTCCAGCCAGACCGGAAACAACGGCGGCATGTACTACCAGATGTGGACCGCCGGCCAAGGTTCAGCCTGCATCACGCTGAACTCGAGCAACAGCTACTCCAGCTCGTGGAGCGGCATCGGCGACTTTGTCGCCGGCGTCGGCTGGAACCCGGGCAGCACCCAGTCGATCACCTACAACGGCAGCCTCAACGCCAATGGCGGCACCAACATGTTGTCGCTCTACGGCTGGTCGACCAACCCACTGGTCGAGTACTACGTCACGGATGACTATGTGGGCTCGCCCAACTACTCGGGCCAGAACATGGGCACGATGACCAGCGACGGCGGCACCTACACGATCATCAAGCACCAGCAGGTCAACCAGCCCTCCATCCAGGGCACCACGACCTTCTGGCAGTACCTGGCGATTCGGACCTCGCCGCGTAGCAGCGGGACCATCACCTTCTCCAACTTCGTCAACGCCTGGGCGAGCCACGGCATGAACCTCGGCTCGATGAACTACCAGATCCTGGCGACCGAGGCCTGGGGCGGCGGCAGCGGCAACTCCAGCATCACCGTCAACCACGGCAGCTCGGGTGGCGGCGGCGGCACCACCCCGACCCCGACCCCCACCGCAACAGGTGGCGGCGGCGGAGGCGGCGGTGGCGGAGGCGGCTGCACTGCCACGCTGTCGGCCGGCACGGTCGGGAACAACTGGTACAACCTCAACGTCTCGGTCGCCGGCTCCAACAACTGGACCGTGACGGTGAACATGGTGTCCCCCGCAGTGGTCTACAACACCTGGAACACCAGCGCCAGCTGGCCCAGCCAGTACGTCATGGTGGCTAAACCCAACGGCAGCGGCAACAACTGGGGCTTGACAGTCGCAACCAACGGCCAATGGACATGGCCATCGGTCTCCTGTAGTACCAGCTAGCCCCAAACGAATACCCGTCCGGCGGCGCGGCGATCCAAGTGATCGCCGCGCCGCCCATTTTCGGGCGGTCCACAGTGGACAGTACGATTCTCGTCTACCGTCGCCCGTCATGTCGTTGACTCGGGCGCATTCGCGCTCATGCGAGGGGTGCCCATGCGCACGGGCACTGCGTGGCGACCCGGCCGCGCCGTGGCCCCTGTACCCACTCGGCTGGACGAACCCCGGGCCACGCGAGGCTCGGGTGGTACCCGAAGCACAAGGCGATGAGCGGCGGGGCTTGTTAGGCCTCGCCGCTCATCGCTCTTCCCGCACCGTCAGGCGCGTTTCGTCGTTGGTTCGTGGCTGTGGTGCAGGTCGACAGGATGGCCGGCGTGCCGTTGACGCCACCGCACTCCGCATGAGCGCGCCGATGTCCAGGGCGGACAGGCAGCGGTCCAATGTGACACGCGTCCGCGGTTGTCATCTACCTGGGCAGGGGCCGCCGTTGCCTGCCGAGCCGCATAGCGGTGGGACTTTGGCGGATCCTGCTGACGTTTATCCCGTGCCGGAATTGCTGCCAGCATGGCGGTGGCTCCAGCCGCACAGCGTCTGGAGCCACCGCCATCGAATGTGTCGCTGGGCAGTCGGCCTATCTATGCGCCGCCAAACCCAACCAGATCCCGATCGCGCCGATCACGTCCTTAGCGTTGCAGGGTGAGTAGACCCGGTCGCCAGGGCAGTTGGTCGTAGCTGCCACCAGCGCTGGGGTTCTTACCCTGGTAGAGGAACTGCAGGTTGCACGGGTCGATGGTCATGGTCTGGTCGGGGTTGTTGCGGACCAGGTCACCGTGGCTGATGTCGTTGGTCCAGGTCGCCCCACTGTTGGCCTTCCCCGCGAACGGGTTGCTCTCACTGGCCGCCTGCGGCGTCCAAGACCCGCCCAGACTGGTGGCGGTGAACGAACGGAAGTAGCGCCCGTTCGCACCGATCGCCTCCACGATCATCAAATACTGGTTCTGGCCCTGCACCTTGTAAACCTCGACCGCCTCGAACAGGTTGTTCGTCGAGTCACTCATCACCGTGGTGTACGACGAGCCGAAGCTGCCCGGGAAGTTCCCGATCGGCATACTCGCCCGATAGATCTTGCCGTTGTCACCGGCGAAGAACAGGTACATGTTGGAGCCGTCACCGATCACGGTCTGGTCGATCGGTCCCGTGCCGGAGCCGGAAATACTGCCGGAGAACAACGTCTGCGCCGACGACCAACCATTTGCGTTGGTCGGATCACTCGACGTCTTGTACGAGAACGCGGTCGGACCCCACTGATAAGCCAGCACCCAGATGTTCTTCGGCGCGAAGTAGAACAACGTCGGCGCCACCGTGCCCTGGCTCATCCCCGTCTGCCCAGCCGAAGCCATGTCCGACCAGTTCGTGAACGGGGCGAACGCCATCGAACCATACGACGACCCCGACACGTTCGACGCATACACCAGATGCTTGCCGTTGTAGACGACGTTGGTGAAATCCTTCAACGACACCCACCCGTTCGCCGGCTGCGCCAACGCGCCCGTCGACGACCAGTGATACGACGACGGAAGAGAACACGTACCGCCGCCTCCGGTCGAGGTCGCAGTCGCCGTTGGGGTCGGGGTTGTGCCCGACAGACCGGTCCACTGCTGGTTCGTTCCGCCCCAGCAGCTGTAGAGCTGGATCTTCGTGCCGTTCGCGGTAGCGGCGCCAACGACGTCAAGGCACAGCCCCGACTGGACTCCGCTGATGGAGCCGTTGGAGTTGACGTTCCACTGCTGGTTCGGCTGGCCGTTGCAGTCCCAGATGATCACTGTGGTGCCGTTCGTGGTGCCCTTGCCGTTCGCGTCCACGCACTTGTTGCCGTAGACCATCAACTGCTTGCTGGCCGTGTAGGTGAAGCGCTGGTTGCTGTTGTTGTTGCAGTCCCACAGCTGCAGCTGGGTACCGTTCGTCGTACTCGAGTTCGGCACGTCCAGACACCGGCCCGAAGCAACGCCCCGCACCGCGCCGGTGACGTCCGCCCGGGCCGGGCCAGCCACCAGCGTGAGCGCGATCGCGACCGCGCCGGTGGCCACCATGACCAGCGCCGCTGTCAGGCCGCGGCGCCCTTTCCTAATACGTGTTCGGTTCACCCGAACCTCCTTCTTTTTCAACTCCGTGACCACTTCTGGTTGCTGCCGCCGTTGCACGTCCAGATCTCCACCGCGGTTCCGTTGGCCGTGGCGGCGCCACTGACATCCAGGCACAGCCCGGATTCCACGGCGACCACGCTGCCGTCGGAGTTGACCCGCCACTGCTGGTTGGCGCCGCCGTTACAGGTCCAGATCTCCACCCGGGTACCGGCAGTCCGCGCATGATTGGGCACATCCAGGCACTTGCCGCCGTACACGGTCAACTGGCTGCTGGACGTCGAGGTCCACTGCTGGTTCGCGCCTCCCGAGCAGTCATAGATCTGCAGGAGAGTGCCATCGGCCTGGCTCTGACCCGGCACGTCCAGGCATCTGCCGGAACCCGCCCCGCGCAGCGGACCCACCGATCCCCCACCACCGGACGTGGTCGGCGGGGTTGACGCGGGGGTGCCGGAGCCGAGTGCGGTGAGGACGGCGTTGTAGGCCGCCTTCTTGTTGCCGCTGCTGTCGAAGAGCAGCGGGTTGTCGCTGCTGCGCCACGAGTCGCTGTCCCGGATACCCCACACGGTGATCCCGGCACAGCGGGCCACGTTCATACAATCCCGGACCGTGTTGGTGTAGTTGGTCGCCGACGCCTGCGCAATGTCCAACTCGGTCAACTGCACATCCACACCCAGCGCCGCGAAGTTCGACAGCGTGGTCTGGAAATTCGACGGCGGACCACCGCTACCAAAGTGGGACTGGAACCCCACACAGTCGATCGGCACCCCACGCGCCTTGAAATCCTTCACCATCGAGTACACACCCTGCGTCTTCGCAGCGTTCCAGTCCTCAATGTTGTAATCGTTGTAGCACAGCTTCGCGGCCGGGTCAGCAGCCCGGGCAGTCCGGAACGCCTCCTCGATGAACCCGTTACCCAACACGTTCTGGAACACCGAACTGCGGTGCTGGGTGGAGCCGTCAGCAAACGCCTCGTTGACCACGTCCCACGCATAGATCTTGCCCTTGAAATGGGAGATCTCAGTGGTGATGTGATTATCCATCACACTGCGCAACGTGTTGGCATCCGTGATAGAGCTGACCCAGGACGGCAACTGCCCATGCCACACCGTGGTATGACCCCGCATCCGCTGACCGTGAGCCAAAGCATGGTTGACGATCTGATCCGCCGGACCGAAGTTGAAGTTCCCGCGGGACGGCTCCGTCGTGTCCCACTTCATCTCGTTCTCCGGGGTGATCATGTTGAACTCCCGGTCAAGAATCGTCGAGTACGTCGAATCGCCCAACCGGCCAGCAGCCACAGCGGTACCGAAATAACGACCCGACGCAGCCGCCTGCGCACCCAACGTGCTGGCCGCACTCGCCGACCCCGGGAGGAGCGCAGCGGCAGCCACAGTCGCCAACACGGCGACCGTAGCCGACAAGCCGACCGCAAAACCGCGGCGGCCAATAGAAATCTGACGATGCAAGGCTTTCTCCTCTGGGGCGAGTGTGGCTGGCCGGGGGACGGCTCGCTTATCGCGTGCGACGGTCAGGTGCGTGCTCGGGCCGGGCTCGGAGCCGGGTCACCGGTCGTGTGAGCGCTAACAACGCTGAGCTCGCGCGGGTCCATCACCATTGAGAAACACCAGGTTCTGGATCGACGGGACCGGGGTGCGTCGCACTCATCGATATTTCGCCGACATTGCCAGACCGTTTCCGAGTACTCAAGAGCTCTGCCGCACGAAATCCCTCGGCTCGCACACGGCCTAGCATTTGCGCAGCTCACAGACTCGGGCAGCGCCCGTCAGCCATCGATTCAATTGATGAAAGTTGCTGACCGCACCTAGTCGACTCGTTGCTCAGGATTCGAATAACACTTTCTTCGCCTCGCAATTCGGCCGCACTATCCATGGGTTGTCGACAATCAACGGGCCGGGAAGTGTTATCCCGAGAGTGGTGGGCGAGTCACCTCCGGCGATCGTGCACATCCATCTCTCGATCCGGTCTGACACACCGCGCGCTCGCCATCGCACGACGCGGGTTGAGCCGGCCGCGCGCGGTGGAGGGTTGTTTGTGCACCACTGGGCGGCGGCTGGCCCGAGGACCGCCCGCCGCCCAGCTCATCAGTGACGACCGCTATCTATCTGTCGTCCCCTGCTTCGGTTGTGGATCCTCAGGAACGGGTCCACCTCTGGTTGCTGCCGCCGTTGCACGTCCACAATTGCACCAGGGCGTTATTGGCTGTTGATGCCCCACTGACATCGAGGCACAACCCGGACTGAACGCCCGTGATCGTACCGTCGGCGTTGACGTTCCACTGCTGGTTGGCCTGCCCGTTGCAGTCCCAGATCTCGACCTTGGTGCCCGCGCTCGTCTGGTTGTTGTACGCGTCGAGACACTTGCCGAGCACCTGCAGCTGCTTGCCGCCGGTGTACGTCCACTGCTGGTTGGCCTGGCCGTTGCAGTCCCAGATCGCCATCTGAACCCCGTTGGTCGTGCTGCTGTTGGGGTCGTCCAGGCAGCGGTTGGAGCCGACCCCGCGAATGACCGTGGTCGACGATCCACCCGTGCCGCCCGTGGTGCCGCCGGCCACCCGGTACATGACCACGCCGTGGCCGGGGACGCTCGCGCTGATGGTACCGGTGGTGGTGCTGGTGCCGCCGGTCCACAGATTGGTGAGCGTGTAGCTGGACGCACCGGTCTTTCCGATTGCCGCCACCGTGGAACTGATGGTCGCGGTCGAGCTGTTCTCGTTGAACAGCACCACCGAAACGTCTCCGTTGGCCAGTGGTTTGGCGAGCACGTCCAGGCCGCCAGACGAGCTGACCATGTGGCCCTGCTTGCCTTGCGAGTCCTGGTCCACCGCGATGACCGCCTTGTTGCCCAGGATCGACAGCGTGGTGGAGCTCGCCGTGACGAGGTTGTCGCCGGCCAGCAGCGGGGCCGCCATCTCAGACCACAGACTGAAGTGCGCTTGGTCCTCGGTGGCGGACATGCCGTTGCCGACCTCGAGCATGTCGGGATCGTTCCAGTGTCCCGGGCCGGCGTACGAGTCGAGCCCGACGTTCTGATGGAAGATCGACAACATGCTGGAGAACGACGCGTTGATGTCTCCGGTGGTACGCCAGAGGTGGCCCACGTTGGCGGCCCAGGTCCACGGCGCGTTGACGCCCCACTCGCAGATGCTGTACACGATCGGCCGGCCGGTCGCGGCCAGTGCGTCACGCATCGCCGAGTACCGGCTGATGTACTGCGCGGTGGTTGTGCTGCCGTTGTTGGAACAGTTGTCGTACTTCAGGTAGTCGACTCCCCAGGAGGCGAATGTCTGTGCGTCCTGCGTCTCGTGGCCGAGGCTGCCCGGGTAGCCGGCACACGTCAACGTGCCGGCGTCCTCGTAGATGCCGAGCTTGAGGCCCTTGGAATGGACGTAGGCGGCGGTACCGGAGATGCCGTCCGGGAATTTGCCGAAGTCCGGCTGGAGGTTGCCGTTGCCATCGCGGTTGTGCTGCATCCAGCAGTCGTCGATGTTCACGTACTGGTACCCGGCGGCCGCCAGTCCGGAGGACACGAACTTGTCGGCGGTCTGCTTGACGAGCGACTCTGAGACGTTGCAACCATAGGCATTCCAGTCGTTCCAGCCCATCGGCGGAGTCAACGCCAGGCCGTTCGTCAGCGCCTGCGCCGGCCCGGCCAGACCGACAGCGATGAACCACACTGCTGCGCCGGTGGCCACCAGCGTCGCGACGATACCGGCCAGCCAGCCGCGTCGGCCTACTCGGCGTGAAGATTTGCTCCTGAGGTGCACTCCATTGTCCTTTCGTTGCTTCGGACATGTTCGAGACACCGCACCTTTGGACCGCAGCCGGTCAAGCCGCGCACAGGCAGAGCCTCGGCCCGGTCGAAGGCTGCGACCACCCCCGCGTGGATCCGTCGATGATCGCTGAAAGCCACAGTTGGCGCTAACAGTCGAATTCTGGACGACTTCTCATCGGTGTACACGGATTCCATGCGAGGAGGTGTGTGGGTTCACGTGCGAACATGTTCGGGATGGTTGAGTCATGATGCGCGCAGGGCAAGCTGTGGTCAAGAAGTGACCCGTTCTAACCGCTTTGGAACACGTTCAAGGCACTGGGCGCGCCGGTTCCACCTGCTGTTATGCCATGTTCTCGAGGTTTGTGTTATTCGACGTTTTCACACATGGTCGGGTACAGACCACGACAGGGGTCGATGTCGAGCACGACCACGCGTTGGACACACAGCCTCCCAGCGCGCCAAGTCTCGCTGGCCCATCGGCCTCAACCGTCGTCCCTGGTGCCATTTGCGCCGATCCGCACTGACACCGATGGCAAGGCTCCTCGGCGCGCCGGGAAATCCGCCGCTATGGCATGCCCGGCGGCTGCTGCTGGCGGGTGTAGTTGGCGTCCCGGCTCAGGAACACGACTCGCTCAGGTACGGGATCGTCTGCGGGCCTTCGGGCAGCACACACACCTCGGCCGCCGGGCCGGCACGGCGCAGCTCCACCGCTACCGCTTCGGCGATGTCGTCCACCTTGAACAGGTGCGCGGCGCGCAGCATCGTGTCGTCAAGGTAGTCGCTGTACACCCCGATCCGGGCGTGGGTCAGCAGCCGCGCCAGTATCTGCACCTGCCACTGGTCGGGTACGGTGCTCGGCCGCGCAGCGATGAGTTCGAGCAGCTCCTGCGCGGTGGCGGCCGAAGCGAGCACCTCGCGGAACGAGCCGTGGTCGGGAAAGCCGTCGACGCACTGCGCCGCGCAAATGATCAGGCCGCCCGGCTTGACGATGCCGGCGGCGGCCGACATGCCCTTCACGGACTGGTAGAGGTTCTGGTCCAGCGGGTATCCGGAGTTGCAGGTGACCACGATGTCGAAACGATGCCCGACCGGACGCATCGACAGCGCCCGTACCCGTTCGCGGGCCACCGCGTGCATCGGCGCCAGGGAGCCGCCGAACGCCTCGACGATCTGCTGGTTCCGGTTGAGGATCACGTCGAAGGCGAAGTCGACCCCGGTTCCCGCGGCGATGGCGCTGACGTCGTCATGGACCGGGTTGCCTTCGCAGACGCCCCACCGCGCCTGAGGATCGCCGATGCGGGCCGCGTCGTGCAGCGTCAGTACGGTCTGCAATCCGGCCAGCCCGGGCGCCACCAGCTTCGGTCCGCCGGAGAAGCCGGCGAAGAAGTGCGGCTCCACGAACCCGGTGGTGATGCGGATGTCGGCGTCGACCCAGTGCCGGTTCAGCCACACGGGTACTGCGTTGCCGAACACCCCGCACCACGTCAACGAGGCGTCGTCGCGGGCGTCGTGGTTGACGATGCGCAGGGTGTCCACCAACTCGGCGCCGATCATGGCACGTAGCTCGGCGTCGGTGTTGGACCGGTGTGTACCGGTGGCCACCAGGATCGTGATGTCGGCCGGATCCAGTACTCCGTGGAGTTCGTCGAGCAGCGCCCGCAGCATCGCCTCGCGTGGCTGCGGTCGGGTGATGTCGCAGATGCTGATCGCCACCTGTTGACCGGCTCGCACGACCTGCCGCAGCGGCGGGCCGGCCACCGGCTCGCGCAGCGCCCTGCGAAGCATGTCCTCAGGCTGCGGGGCCGCCTCGACGTGCACCGGGGCCACGACGGTGGTGCGCCGCGCCGGCAACGCCACCGGCAGCGTGGTACGGCCGTAGGCGAGCCCGACGGTCGACATGGGCTCAGGCATCGAGCTCCTGCCAGAGTTGTTCGGGAATGTGGGTGTCCAACCGTGCCACGGTATCGGCGACCTGTCCGGGGTCGCGCGTGCCGGCCACCACGGCGGCCACGGCGGGATGGCGCAGCGGGAACTGCAGCGCGGCAGCGGGCAGGCTGACGCCATGGCGTTCGCACGCCTCGGCGAGGACGGTGGCCTGCCGGACCAGGGCCGCGCCGGCAGGCCCGTAGTCGAAGGTCGCATCGGCGTCCGGCCGCGGCCGGGCGAGCAGCCCCGAGTTGTACGGCGCGGCGGCGATCACCGACACGCCCCGGTCCGCGCACTCGTCCAGTAGGCGCCGCCCGGAGCGGTCGAGCAGCGTCCACCGCCCGGCCAGCATGATCACGTCGACTGCGGTTTCCCGCACCACACGCAGCGGGGACTGCCAGTCGTTCATGCCCACCCCCACAGCGCCAACGATGCCCTGTTCCCGCCACGAGACCAGGGCGGGGATAGCCTCGTCAACGGCTTGGTCGAGATGGTCGTCTGGATCATGTACGAAGACGATGTCGATGCGCTGCGTCCCCAGGCGCAGCAGGCTGGCCTCCAGGCTGCGGCGTACGCCGTCGGCGCTGAAGTCGAACCGGCGCCGTAAGTGGTCCGGGACGGCGAAGCCACCGCCGGCCAGGTCGGAGCCTGTCGGAGCCGGGTTTGCCTCCAGCAGCCGGCCGACCTTGCTGGACAGCACGAAGTCGCCGCGGGGCCGGCCGGCCAGCGCACGCCCCAGGCGCCGCTCCGACAGCCCGAGACCGTAGTGCGGTGCGGTGTCGTAGTAGCGAACCCCCGCCCGGTAGGCGGCTTCCACCGCCGCCGCCGCGGTGTCGTCGTCGACCGCTCGGTAAAGGTTGCCCAGGGACGCCCCACCGAACCCGAACTCGGTCACCTCGACGTCCGTAGGGCCGAGTTTCCGTGTCCTCATGCCCTGTCCAGGTGGTACCAGTGGCGAGCCGTGCCGCCCCACACCGCGTCCTGTTCGTCGCCGCCCAGGTGGGCGACGAGTTCCTGGCTGGCGGCAGCGACCTGGGCGTAGGAGGCCGCCAGTTGGCATACCGGCCAGTCGGAACCGAACATGGTTCGGTGCGCTCCGAAGTTGTCCAGTACCCCCGCGGCGACGGGGCGTAGCTGCTCGACCGTCCACTGTGTCCAGTCGGCCTCGGTGACCAGGCCGGAGAGCTTGACGGCAATGTTGGCCGACCGCGACAGCCTCGCCATGTGGAGCTGCCACGCACTCAGGTCGCCCTGCGCGATCGGCGGTTTGCCGGCGTGGTCCAGGATGAACCGGACCTCCGGCAACGCCCGGACGGTGTCGATGACCAGTGGCAACTGGTGGGCGGAGACAACAACGTCGTACGCGAGGTCGTATGCGGCCAGAGTGCGTAGGCCCTGCCGTACCTGGGATCGGGTCAGCCAGTCCGGGTCCGGCTCCACCTGCAGCTGGTGGCGGGCGCCGACCAGGTAGCGGCCACCGGGGGCAAGGCGGGCCTGCTCGATCTGGCCGGCGAGCTGTGGCGAGCTCAGGTCGAACCAGCCCACCACGCCGGCGATGCGGGGCCTGGCTGCGGCCAGCGCCAGCATCTCCAGCGTCTCGTCGAAGCTGGCGACCGTGTGTACCAGCACAGTCGCGTCGATCCCGGCCGCGAGCAGGTCCGGTTCCAGTTCCTCGAACGCGAACGACCGCTGCAACCGCGGCAGGGATTCGGTCCACGGCTGCGGCCGGCGGCGCAGATCCCAGAGATGGTGATGGGCGTCCACGCGGCGTGGGGCGGACAGGCTCATCGGCGCAGCCTCAGGCCGGCCATTCCGCCGTCGACGGCGATGCCGGTACCGGTGGTCGAGCCCGCGGCCGGTGAGGCCAGGTACACCACCGCCTGCGCCACCTCGCCAGCGGTGACCAGCCGCCCGTGTGGCTGGCGCGCAGCCAACGCGACCCGCTCGGCGACCGGATCCGCAGCGCGCTGCAAGTAGCCGCTGCACCCAAGGGGTGTCGGCGGTTCCCGGGTTGACGGCGTTCACCCTGATCCCCGCTGCCATGCCATCGGCGGCCATCGCGCGCGTGAGCGACAAGACCGCGCCCTTGCTGGCGGAGTAGACCGCGCGCTCGGCCAGCCCGGCGGTGGCCGCGATCGAGCAGATATTCACCACAGCCCCGCGCCCCGACGCGATCAGATGCGGCCACGCCGCGCGCGATACCCGGGCGGTGCCGACCACGTTGACGTCCAGCACGCGGTGCCACTCCTCATCTGTGCTGTCGACGACGGTGCCCTGCGCACCGACACCCGCGTTGTTGACCAGCAAATCCAGGCCGCCGAGGCGGCTTGCGGCCGCCTCGACCGCGGCCCGGACCTGGTCGTCGGCAGTGACGTCGGCGCAGACGTACACCATGCCGTCCAGCCCGATGGGCGGTTCCGGGGCCTGATCCAGCACGGCGACGAATGCGCCCTCGGCCACGAACTCCTGCGCGATGGCCAGGCCGATGCCTGAGGCGCCGCCGGTGACAAGCGCGCGTACGGCGGTGAGGGCCGGCATCTCAGGCCTGCCCGATCCGCTGGCGTTGCCGGCCCAGCCCGGCGATCTCCAGTTCGACCACATCACCGGCCTTCAGGTACGCGTTGGAGTCACTGCCCAGTGCCACGCCAGCCGGCGTGCCCGTGTTGACGACGTCGCCGGGGCGTAGGACGAGGAACTGGCTGAGGTACCAGACGACGTGGTAGACGCCGAAGATCATGTCCGCGGTACACCCGTTCTGGCGCAGCTCGCCGTTTACCCAGGTGCGCAGTGACAGTGTCTGCGGATCGGGGACCTCGTCCGCGGTGAGGATCCACGGCCCGAACGGGTTGAACGTTTCGCAGTTCTTCCCCTTGTCCCACTGGCCGCCCCGCTCGATCTGAAACTCGCGCTCGGAGACGTCATTGCTGATCGCGTACCCGCCGATGACGGCCGCCGCGTCAGCTTCGGATTGCAGGTACCGCGCCTGGGCGCCGATCACGACGGCGAGCTCCACCTCGTAGTCCGTTTTAGTGGATCGGCGCGGTACCAGTACCTCGTCGTCCGGCCCGACGACGGTGTCACCGGCCTTGAGGAACATCACCGGCTCGCGCGGCGGCGTCGCACCCGTCTCTCTGGCGTGGTCGAGGTAGTTCAGCCCGACGCACACCACCTTGCCGACGCGCTCGGCGGGCAGCGGAGAACCGAACCGCACGGGCTGCGCGATCTCCGGGAGGCTTCCCTGTTCCAGCGCCGCGGCGATCTGTTCGGTTCGGGTGAACACGGATCCGTCGATCGCCGGGATGACCGGGCGCAGGTCGTACCACCTGCCGTGAACGTCACCCACCACCGGCATTTCACGGCCGGCGGAGCCGACACGGGCAAGCCTCATGCCGCGTTTTCCCTTCTGTCGCTTGAACGTTGACTGGTCGCGCGCGGCCGGCGGCTACGCCGACTGGCGCAGTCCGCCCGTCGGGCGCCGCGCCCGGATCGACGGAGGCCGTGCCGTGTAGCTCATCGGGGTGTCCATCGCTCCGCCGCGATGGTCGGACGGCGGCTGGGCTGCTGCTGCTTTCGACGTGGTGACGCTGCCGAGGAACCAGGATCGTGTCGCGGCCGGGACGGGGGTGTACCTCTAGGGCCTGCACATCGCCGGTCCCGGATCGCGACTAGATTACGGTCATGTCGGCTGATGCAAGTCCGTTCGCCTTTCCGCCCCGCAGGCCGGCGGAGCGGCTCAGCGTCGCGGTGGTGGGCGAACTGGTCGAACTCATCGTCACGGGACAGGTCGCCGAGGGTCGAATGCTGCCGCCCGAAGGTCCGCTCAGCGAGCACTTCGGCGTCAGCCGTACGGTGATCCGCGAGTCGGTCAAGCGGCTCGAGGAGAAGGGCCTGGTCGTCGTCGCCCAGGGCCGCGGTACCCAGGTGGCCCGGTCCGGCTCCTGGAACATGCTCGACCCGGTCGTACTCTCCGCGTTGATTAACAACGACGAGTCCCTGGGCATCCTGGACGAGTTGACGATAGTCCGGGGAAATCTGGAGGCGGCGATGGCCGGCGCGGTGGCGACCCAGCGCAGCGACGAGGAGCTGACCCGCATCGAGCACGCGCTCGGCGCGATGCGCGAAATGCAGCACGACAGCGACTCGTTCCGCCAGGCTGACGTGGTTTTCCACCTCACGGTCATGGAGCTGTCCCGCAACCGGCTGGCCGAGAACATCGCCAAGCGGCTGTACCTGCGGGCTCTGGAGAGCACCCGGTACCAGGGCATGGGGTACGAGGGTGCGTTTCGTTCCACCCTGGACGAGCACGCTCTGGTGTTCGAGGCCATCTCCCGCCGCGACGTCGATGCGGCGGAGCGCGCGATGCGCGAGCACATCGTCAACTCCTGGCAGCGGCGTCGACTCGAGCCGCCTTCGCAGGAGACCGCCTCCTGATCCCGCGCGGGCAGGCATGCCCCTGGACCGACACCCCGTCACGATCCACCCGAACCGCTGGCCGGTACGCCGAGGGGAGGCTCCTGACGGGAGTCGGGGACCAGGCGCAGCCCGGCCCGGTCGGGTCGTACGTGCGGCCCCGCGATCGCGGCCGGCGAGTTGGCCGCCCGGTAGGCGTCGATGCGTTCCTCATCGACCCGGATGCCGATCCCCGGCTCGTCGCCCAGCACGATTCCGCCGTCCTGGTACTCCTGGTCGACCATGAGCCCGATCGGTGAGGTGAGATCCTGCACCTCGCACGCCAGATGATTCGGCACCGCGGCTGCCGCGTGCGCAAGCGGATTGGCGTGGTAGGCAACCGGGCTCACCGGCAGGTCACGAGCGTGCGCCACGGCAGCCACCCGCAGAAAATGAGTGATGCCCCAGACGCTGCCGATCTGCACGATGTCGACAGCGTCGGCGTCCAGGAGTGGCCGGTACTGCTCCAGGCCGGTGAGGTTTTCGCCGGTCGCCACGGCCGCCCGGATGCCACGCCGAACTGAGGCCAGACCCGCCGCATCCCATCTGCGTACCGGCTCCTCGACCCAGGTCAGGTCGACGCTGCGCTCCAGCGCGGTCATGAAACGAACCGCCTGCGAGCGGTTCCACGACTCGTTGGCGTCGAACATCAACGCGGGGTGAGCCGAGTTGCGGCCGAGGAGGTCGCGCAGCGCCAGCAGCCGGCGCAGGTCGTGCTCGAGGTTGCGGCCACCTTTGAGCTTGGCGGCGCTGAAGCCGCGGTCGGCGAAGTGCTCGTACAGTCGCAGCAGGGCCTCGTCGTCCAGCGCGATGTCCAGCCCCGAGGCGTAGCCAGGGACGAACCGGTCCAGCGCGCCGAGGGTGCGCCACACCGGCTCGTCGGCCATTTTCGCCTTGAGGTCCCACAGCGCCATGTCGATCGCGCCGATGGCCCCGAACGTCGCGCCCGAATGCCCTGTCTTGAAAACCCGATCCAGCATCCGGTCGTAGAGGCCGGTGACGGCCCGCGGGTCCTCCCCTTCGACTGCGCCGAAGACACGGTCTATGTCGGCGTGTGGTCCGACACCGATCCCTTCCAGGCCGCTGTCGGTCTCGACAATCAGTACGTGCACATCGGTTCGCGGGTCGGACATCACCCCGTTGGCGTCGCCGATCAACCGCCCCCAGTCGTGCCGGGTTACCAAGCTGCGGTATCCGGTGACCTTCACAACGTCTCCTTGTCTGCAGGATGGAGAGTCATTCCTTCGCGCCGCCCGCCGTCATGCCCGCGACGAGGAAACGTTGCGAGAAGAGGAAGACAATCAGTACCGGCAGCACCGAGATGATGGTGGCCAGCGCGAGCGTGGGCAGTTGCACGGACTGGGTCCCGGCCGAGCTCGGGTTGAACGCCGGCGTCGAGGCGAGCAGCGAGGTCAGGCCGACCTGGATGGGGTACCCGTCGCTGGACGGCAGCATCACGAAGGGCAGGAAGAAGTTGTTCCAGCTCTGTACGAAGCTGAAGAACGCGACCAGCGCGACGACCGGCGTGGCCAGCGGCAGCGCGACCGTCGTGAATACCTGGAATTCGCTGCATCCGTCGATGCGGGCCGCCGCGAGCAGGTCCCGCGGAATACTTGTGGAGAAGTAGATGTAGGTGAGATAGACCCCGAACGGGAAGAACGACATCGGCAGGATCACCGACAGCGGGTTGCCGATCAGGTTTGCCACGTTGAGCTCGAGGAAGATCGGCAGGACCAGCGCGGTGTTCGGGATGAGCATGATTACCAGCGTC
This sequence comes from uncultured Actinomycetota bacterium, assembly GCA_963850915.1. Classification (GTDB taxonomy): domain Bacteria; phylum Actinomycetota; class Actinomycetes; order Mycobacteriales; family Micromonosporaceae; genus CAVTWH01. Next base: position 102,499 of record CAWKND010000005.1, on the reverse strand, counting down.
AGGATCAGCAGCAGCCGGCGGAACCGGAACTCGGTCAGCGCCATGGCATATCCGGCCGGAATGCTGGCGACGAGCGTGATGGCCAGTGCGCCGACAGCGTAGATCGCCGAGTTGGCCACCCATCCGGTGACCGCCCCGTCCTGAAAGGCGAACAACTGGCGCCAGTTGGCCGCCAGGTCGCCCGGGCTGCCGGGCCGGAAGGGGGCATCGACAATGAGCCCGTGCGCCGACTTCGTCGTGGCCAATAGCAGCCAAACGATCGGGATACCGAAGAACAGGACGAAGACTGTGACCACGACGCCGACGATCGCGCGGCCGCTCCAGCCGGTGAGTCCGGCCCGTTCCTTTGCGGGGCGACGGATATCCACTGTCGTCATGAGCTCAGTCCGTCTCGAACAGGCCGCCGCGCGTCACGAAGACGGCCGACAGCGCGAGGGCGATGAGCAGCAGCAGCAACGAAATGGCCGCCGCTCCGTTGAAGTCGTTCTGCTGGAAGGCGTACTGGTAGGCCAGCTGGTTCAGGGAGTAGTCGTTGGGCACCACGGCATTGCTGGCCTGCGAGAGCAGCTGAGGCTCGACGAACAGCTGGGTCCCGGCGGCAAGCGACATGACCCCCATGTAGGAGATCCATTTGCGCAGCAGCGGAAGCTGTATACGCAAAGCGATCTGCACCACACCGGCGCCGTCCATCCGGGCCGCCTCAATGATGGCGGGGCTGATGTTGTTGAGCGCGCCGTACATGATGACGATCCAGCCACCGGCCCCGGTCCAGAACGCGATGATGGCGAAGATGGCGGGGAGGTGTCCGGGCACGATGACCTGTACGAAGCTGGAGAATCCCAGCAGGCGCAGTAGGCCGGACACGGGGCTCGCCGTCGGGTCGAGAACGAACAGCCACAGCAGCACGCTGGAGGCACCCGCCAGCGCGCCCGGTAGGTAGAACACCAGGCGCAGTGATCGACTCAGCCAGCGTACCGAGATGGCATGCACCACGATGGCCAGGAACGTGACCAGCAGCACCAGCGCGACCAACCAGATGACGAGGTAGAAGGCGACGTGTTCGACGGCCGGGAGGAACCGGAAGTCGTGCATCACCTTGCTGAAGTTCGCCACCCCCGCGAAGCCGCCGTCGCCGGTGGTGAACGCGAGGTAGACGGCGAACAGGGCGGGAACGATCCCGAACGCGATGGCCAGCACCGCGTAGATCGCGACGAAGAGGTAGCTCATCAAACTGCGGGTGCGGTGCTCACGCCGGCCGCCGGGCCGGCGGCGCGGGGTTTCCCCCGGCCGCCGGCTCGGGACGGTCGCCGAAGCAGCGACCTTGTTCGCGACTGTCACTTGACCGTGTATCCGTCAACCTGAGCCTGGTTCTTGATCGCCGTCTGCCAGTCGGGCAGCAGATCGACCAGACTCTTGCCGCTGGCGATGCCGGGCGTCATCGTCTTGGCCCAGATCGCCTCCTGGCTGAAGATGCCGGCGCCCCATCCGCTCCAGATCTGGGTCCCGGCCGTGACCACGGCGCTCAGGTCAGTGGCGTAGTAGCCGCTGGACTGCTGCTTGGCGACCCACTTCGCGCCCGCCGGGGCGTACGCCGGGTAGCCCGGAGCGACGTTCACCTGGTAGTCGTCGGCCGTCGTGACGAACTGGACGAACTGCTCAGCCGCCTTGAGGTTTTTGGAGTGGCTGCTGATGAACCAGGTACCGCCACCGACGTTGCCGGTCACCGGAGTGTCGCCCTTCCACGGCAACGGCGCGGCCACACCGAGTTGACCCTTCGGTACGTTGAGCGACTGCGGGTTGTTGAAGATGGCGCCCGCGTACCAGGCCGGGCCGGGCATCATGAGCACCTTGCCGGTGTACTTCTTCACGAACTCGGGGGTGAAGACGCTCACCGCCGGGGTGGTGCCGTTCTTGATGAGCGTGTCCAGCATCGAGGCTGCCCGCTTGCATTCGTTGCTGCCGGTGTTGACGGTGACCGACTTGGGGCCGGTGACGTCGTTCGCCTGGCACTTACTGGCCCAGAAGAAGACCTCAGGCGTCCACGGGTCCCCGGTGGCACCGACGATGTAGCCCGGGTGCTCCTGAGCCACCTTCTCGCCGAGTGCCTGGTACTCCTCCCACGTGGTGGGCAGGGTGTAGCCGAACTGGTCGAGCAGGGTTTTGTTGTACCAGAGCACTGCCTGAGCCAGGTCGTTGCGCAGGCAGTAGACCTTTCCGTTGACGGTGCACGGGTTCAGCGAGCCCTGCGTGAAGTTGTCGAGCGTGTCCTTGGAAACCAGCCCGCTGTTGAGTACGGCGGCGAAGGCCTGCTTGCCGTTGTTGCTCTGGCTCGCCCATGCCGCGTCGTTGTTCTGGGTGGAGAACACCACATCTGGCCAGCCGCTGTTGGAGCGGTCGAACAACTGGATCTTCGTCCGGAAGGAGTTGGAACCATTCGCCGAGCCGTCGTAGGACACGACGTTGAGCTTGACCTCAGGGTTGGCTTTTTTGAACGCGTCAACCGCGGGTGAACGGTCGGCGTCCACCCAAACCGTGATTGCGGCCGTGGCGTCCTGGGTGACCTGCGGGAAGCCGTAGGTACCGGACGAGGTGTTGGCCTTGGTGCTGCAGCCGGCCACAGCAAGGCAGATGGCCAGGGCGGCCGCGCCGCTGGTGGCGCCAGCTCTCCAGCGGGTTCGTGCGGATTGCGCAACAGCGAACATATCGGCGTCCTTTGTCTTGAATGACAGGGGGTGGAAGGACTAGTTCATGGCGACGAAATATAGAGCATACGTATGATGTTTGCAAGGCTCACCGGTCGCGGCCCAGCCGGTCCCGCTACGCCCTGGTGAAGACTCGGCGGCGACGACATCGGACGGGTAAGTTTCTGTTATCCCGGTCAGCACCCGGTAGTCGCGCCTTCGCACCATTGCGGCCGGGACCCGTTCGGCGAAAATGAATCGGCGGTCGACGACTCGCTGTCTTGACAGATCGTCGGACTGGTGCAGAGTCAACGATCACCAGGACAGTGCCGGGCCGTCCCCCGGGCCTGTCGTTCATGGTCACCATCGGCGTCCGGCCAGGACCGGTCAGCGCCCCCGTCCGGCGTGTCAGTGATGTGGAGATGCGAGCAACAGGTTCCCGGGATTCGAGTCTTGTGGTCGCCGCACAGGCCGGCGACCGACGCGCGCTGGACGACCTCGTCACGGCGCACTTGCCGTTGGTGTACACAATCGTGCGTCGGGCGCTGACCGGCGACCCGGACGCCGACGACGTCGTGCAGGAGACCATGCTGCGCGCGCTGCGGGAGCTGCGCGGGCTGCGTACGCCGCAGAGCTTCCGGCCCTGGCTGGCCATGATCACGGTGCGCCAGGTGAGCACGCACCTACACCGACGGCGCGCTACCGCGGCGCGGCACGTAGACCTCGATGCCGTGGTCGAGATGCCCGATGCCGATGCCGAGCTGGAGAACCTGACCATGCTGCGGCTGGAGCTGTCCGGCCAACGCCGGCAGGTGGTCCGTGCCAGCCGTTGGCTCGACCCGGACGACCGGACGCTGCTGTCGCTGTGGTGGTTGGAGTTCGCGGGGCAGCTGACCCGAACCGAACTGGCCGAGGCGATCGGGGTGAGTGTCGCGCACGCGGGAGTGCGGGTCCAGCGGATGCGCGGCCAGCTCGAGCTGGCCCGCTCGGTAGTGGCCGCCATCGACGCCGAACCGGGCTGTGCCGGCCTCGCCACGCTACTGGCCGACTGGGACGGCCGACCCAGCCCGTTGTGGCGCAAACGGATCGCCCGGCACATCCAGTCCTGTCCGGTGTGCTCCCCGGCCACCGACGGTATGGTCGCGACAGAACGGCTGCTCGTCGGCTTCGCGCTGCTGCCGGTACCGTTGGCGCTCGGCGCCGGCCTCCTCGGCAAGATCGCGCTGGGTGGCGCGGCAGCCGCCACCTCAACGGCCGCGCTGACCGGAGCGGTCGGCGCCGGCACCACCGCCCTCGGTGCCGGCGCCAAGGCAGGCATTCTCTCCCAGCTCGGCCAGGCGGTCGCCGCACACCCGATCGTCGCCACGCTGCTCGCCGGTACCCTCGTGGCCGGTGCCGCCGTCACCACAGCGACCTGGCCCCAGCCCACCCCTGCGGCGCCGACTGTGATCGCGGCCCCGACGTCGGCGGCCGCGTCCGCGCCGCCGCCACCGGTCGCGACCCACGTGCCGGTGAACCCGACCTCGGCCAAGCCCATCCCCGCCCCGACCCGGACGCTGGCCATTGGCCGAGCCTCGCTGGAGTCGGTCAACGAACCCGGCTTCTTCGTCTCGACGACCGACACCTACGGGTTTCTCACGCCCGAGAACTCCAGCAGCGACAGTCAGACCCGCCAGTCGGCCACCTTCCAGGTGGTCGCGGGCCTGGCCGACGCCGCCTGCTTCTCGTTCCTGCTACCCGACGGCCGCTACCTGCGCCACTCGTCGTGGCGGCTACGCGTGTACGCCAACGACGGCTCGGCGCTGTTCCGCGGGGATGCCACCTTCTGCCCCCGACCGGGGTCGGTCGCTGGATCGATGGTGCTGGAGTCGTCGAACTACCCGGGTTGGTTCCTGCGGCACCGCGACAACGAACTGTGGGTCGACCAATCCGACAAGAGCGCCGCGTTCCTTGCCGACAGCTCGTTCTGGACCCGGGCACCGCTCGCCGGCTGAGCCCGGTGCGAGATCGGACAGCTGCCCATCGCGAACGCCGGTAGTCGCCGCCTCGATCGCGACGGGCCGGTACCGGGTCGTTCCGAACGCCGCCGCGGCGGGGTACCAGGCCGGGCCGACCCGGTACCCCGCTGCTGGGCTAGCGGTAACCGGCCGCCACGATGTCGGCCTGCACGGCGTTCTCGGTGGCGTCGGACGGGTACCCGGACACCATGGCGCCCTCGTAGAACGTGCCCTGGCTCTGGTTGGTGTTGGTGGCGCAGCAGTCGCCGCCGCTGCCGAGCACGATGGCGCCCTGCTTGCGCATCGGGCTGTACCCGCCCGGCAAACCGCCGTCCCACAGCGTCACCGGGCTGCCCGACTGCGCGTTGCCCCCCTTGATGGCCAGCTTGGACGTCCCGTTGTTCTTCAGCATGGCGGTGACGAACTTACTGGTGAACGCCCGCTGGTTGGGGTTCCAGGAAGAGGAGCCACCGGGGTAGAGGCCGTACTCGAGGTCGGCCTGCACCCACGGCCCCGAGCCGGAGCAGCCGCCGAACCAGCAGCTGGTACCGAAGTAGATGGCGTCCATCGCGCCGGCGCCGTCGGCCTTGCGGTCGGTTTCGCTGTTGCCGTAGTCGAAGCAGCAGCCGCTGTTGACGTGGGTACCGCTGGTCACCATGTACTCGCCCTCCGGCGCACTGCCGGTGGGTACCCCCGACTGGGAGCCGTTGCGCCAGTAGCTGTTACCCGGCTTGATGTAGAGCGAGTACGCCTTGCCGCCGCCCACGGTGAGTGTCTCGGTGGTCGCGGTGGCTGGCGTGTCCCGGCCGCCGGCGCCGCCCGATCCCTGGTAGGCCAGGTCGTTGCCGTGTCCGGACTGGTCGAAGACGATCGTGATGACGCAGGAAGTGTTGGCGCAGAACGAGTCCTGGGCAGCGGCGTTGGCGATGCCGCCGGTACTGAGCACGCCGATGTTGCGGGTGGTGTTGTCCGATGAGCGGCGCACCTGGTACAGGTTGCCGGTGTAGCCGCGGTACAGGGCACGGACCGTGCTGTGCGCGGCGACGCACGGCGTGCCGCCCGCCGCATACAGGTCGCACGCACGGCCGCCCGACGGCGCGGACGAAGACGTGGACGGCGAGGCAGACGGGGACGCGGACGGGGATGTCGACGGCGACGCGGACGGCGAGGCAGACCGGGACGGCGTCGGGCTGGCCGAGGTGGTGACGCTACCGGTACAGGCGACGCCGTTGAGCGTGAACCCGGTCGGTACCGGGTTGCTGGCGCTCCACGCGCCGTTGAATCCGAAATTCGCGGTACCGCCGGTGGTGAGCGTGCCGTTCCACGCCGCGTTCACCACCGACACCGCAGCGCCGGACTGGGTGTACGAGCCGCCCCACAACTGGGTGATCGTCTGCCCGGTCGGGAACGACCAGCGCAGCTGCCAGGAGGTGATCGGGTCGCCCAGGTTGGTGACGGTTACGTTGGCGCCGAAGCCACCTGGCCACTGGTTGGTGATGGAGTAGTCGACCTGGCAGCCGGCGGTGGCCGCCGCGGCCAGGTGGGTGCCGGCCACGACAGCGCCGGACAGCACGAGAACGGAGGTGGCGGCCAGCGCCCAGTGGCGGCGCGAATGCGTGAGTGCTCGCACGGGGGTGCTCCTTCGGAGAAGTGTGGCGGGCGGCATGGCGTACCGGGCGGGTGGACGGGGCTCCCGCCGCATGCCCGGACCAGCGGCGGGAGCCCGTCCGGCGGCGCCAGCCGGGATGAGGCAAGGAGTCCCGTTCCGGGGCCGCGATAGGCGACCCCGGAACAGGTCGCGGTCAGCTGGCTGAGCAGCTGACCGTCGGTACCGTGGCGGTTGCGCTGGAGTTGGCCAGGAACCCGAACTGGGTACTGGCACCCGCGCCCAGCGAGCCGTTGTAGCTGACGTTGCGGGCGGTCACCGCCGAGCCGCTCGTACTGAGCGTGGTGCTCCACGACTGGGTGATGGTCTGGCCGCTGGCCAGTTGCCAGGTGACCGTCCAGCTGCTGATCGCCGAGCTACCCGCGGTCACCGTGACGGCGCCCTGGAAGCCGCCCGGCCACTGGCCGCCGACAATCGCATACGTGGCCGTACACCCGCCGACGCCCGGGGGCGGGCTGGTGGTACGGCTAGCCGACGGGGACACCGGCGGGGTACTGCTCGGCGGGGTACTCGACGGCGGCTTGGTGCTGGGCGGGTTGCTGACCGGGGTGCCGGAGCCGAGTGCGGTGAGGACGGCGTTGTAGGCCGCCTTCTTGTTGCCGCTGCTGTCGAAGAGCAGCGGGTTGTCGCTGCTGCGCCACGAGTCGCTGTCCCGGATACCCCACACGGTGATCCCGGCACAGCGGGCCACGTTCATACAATCCCGGACCGTGTTGGTGTAGTTGGTCGCCGACGCCTGCGCAATGTCCAACTCGGTCAACTGCACATCCACACCCAGCGCCGCGAAGTTCGACAGCGTGGTCTGGAAATTCGACGGCGGACCACCGCTACCAAAGTGGGACTGGAACCCCACACAGTCGATCGGCACCCCACGCGCCTTGAAATCCTTCACCATCGAGTACACACCCTGCGTCTTCGCAGCGTTCCAGTCCTCAATGTTGTAATCGTTGTAGCACAGCTTCGCGGCCGGGTCAGCAGCCCGGGCAGTCCGGAACGCCTCCTCGATGAACCCGTTACCCAACACGTTCTGGAACACCGAACTGCGGTGCTGGGTGGAGCCGTCAGCAAACGCCTCGTTGACCACGTCCCACGCATAGATCTTGCCCTTGAAATGGGAGATCTCAGTGGTGATGTGATTATCCATCACACTGCGCAACGTGTTGGCATCCGTGATAGAGCTGACCCAGGACGGCAACTGCCCATGCCACACCGTGGTATGACCCCGCATCCGCTGACCGTGAGCCAAAGCATGGTTGACGATCTGATCCGCCGGACCGAAGTTGAAGTTCCCGCGGGACGGCTCCGTCGTGTCCCACTTCATCTCGTTCTCCGGGGTGATCATGTTGAACTCCCGGTCAAGAATCGTCGAGTACGTCGAATCGCCCAACCGGCCAGCAGCCACAGCGGTACCGAAATAACGACCCGACGCAGCCGCCTGCGCACCCAACGTGCTGGCCGCACTCGCCGACCCCGGGAGGAGCGCAGCGGCAGCCACAGTCGCCAACACGGCGACCGTAGCCGACAAGCCGACCGCAAAACCGCGGCGGCCAATAGAAATCTGACGATGCAAGGCTTTCTCCTCAGGATGGTTGGGATGCGGGTGCGCGCTCACTCGCCGGCGGGGCTGTGCAGGCGTTGGGTCCGCCTCGCGGTTGGAGTTGGTGGCCGGTGTCGGTGGTCCAGCGCCGCCTTCGGAAAACTGACGTTGGCCACACCGGCGAACGGGTTTGCCCGCGGGGCGGACGTCGCGGCCCAGGTGCCGGTCAGGCCGGTCGGGGCCCAGGAGCGGAAGGCCTCAATCAGGTTGTACTTGCTGGCGGCGCCTGGCATGACGTCCTCCTGCGGTATCGGCAAGGCGATATGAGCGTTAACAGCAGGCTCGATGCTCGACCCGTCATCGAAGGCGAAGATGGCATCGAGCGAACGGCGGGGCAAGCCAACGCATCGACGTTTGACGAGATTGCCAGATCGTTTCGAAGCCCTCAAGAGAAACCGCGAACAATCTCACGGGACATCCATCCGCCGTGAGTTCATGTGCCGAAATGATCTCTGATCGACCAGCTCAGAGCCGATATGACAGCCACCAAACACATGGGGCTTAGCGTTTGCCATCGATGAAAATTGCTTCACCACTTGCCCCGGACCCGTCGCTTCCGGCACAAATAACATGTTTCTCGAACGCACTTCTTTTCAGTCACCGGAGTTCGCGGGAATCCACTCGGGAAAACCGTTATTGACACCAGTGCCCCGTTGTCGTCCGGGCCCGTCGCGAGCCGGATCGAGTTCCGGTACAAGCCGCGAGAAGCGTGCCCACCCAACCATTGCCAACTGCGACCGCTACGCGGGCGTACCCCGCCGTGGGTGTACGCCCGCGTAGCGCACCGCCTGCTCGCCTGGCTGCCCCGGATCTGGGACAGCTGGAGCATCAACGGACCGGCCCGGCGATCGTTGGTTGTCTAGGAGCGCTGGACCACGGAATCACGCAGGCTAGCGCTGCAGCGTTAGTAGACCCGGCCGCCACGGCAGCTGGTCGTAGCTGCCACCCGCGCTCGGCGACTTACCCTGGTAGAGGAACTGCAGGTTGCACGGGTCGATGGTCATGGTCTGGTCCGGGTTGTTGCGGACCAGGTCACCGTGGCTGATGTCGTTGGTCCAGGTCGCCCCACTGTTGGCCTTCCCCGCGAACGGGTTGCTCTCACTGGCCGCCTGCGGCGTCCAAGACCCGCCCAGACTGGTGGCGGTGAACGAACGGAAGTAGCGCCCGTTCGCACCGATCGCCTCCACGATCATCAAATACTGGTTCTGGCCCTGCACCTTGTAAACCTCGACCGCCTCGAACAGGTTGTTCGTCGAGTCACTCATCACCGTGGTGTACGACGAGCCGAAGCTGCCCGGGAAGTTCCCGATCGGCATACTCGCCCGATAGATCTTGCCGTTGTCACCGGCGAAGAACAGGTACATGTTCGAGCCGTCACCGATCACGGTCTGGTCGATCGGTCCCGTGCCGGAGCCGGAAATACTGCCGGAGAACAACGTCTGCGCCGACGACCAACCATTTGCGTTGGTCGGATCACTCGACGTCTTGTACGAGAACGCGGTCGGACCCCACTGATAAGCCAGCACCCAGATGTTCTTCGGCGCGAAGTAGAACAACGTCGGCGCCACCGTGCCCTGGCTCATCCCGTTCTGGCTGGCCGAGGCCATGTCGGACCAGTTCGTGAAGAGACCGAAGTTCATCGAGCCGTACGAGGATCCGGAGACGTTCGACCCGTAGACCAGGTGCTTGCCGTTGTACACGACGTCGGTGTAGTCCTTCAGCGAAACCCACCCGTTCTTCGGCGTCGCCAACACACCCGACGAGGTCCAGTGGTACGTCGACGGAAGAGCGCAGGTCGAGGAGGGCGTGGGCGAGGCGGTGGGTGAACCGGTGGGCCTCGGCGAGCTGGTGGGTGTGGGTGAACCGGTGGGCGACGGTGTAGCGGAGGGCGACGGTGAACCCGTTGTTGGCGTGGGTGACCCGGTCGTCGTGGTGCTGCCGGTACACGTCGTGCCGTTGAGGGCGAACGACGACGGCACCGTGTTGGTACCCGTCCACGCCCCGTTGAAGCCGAACGACGTGGTCGCACCGGTACCGATCGAAGCGTTGTAGGACATGTTCGTCGCCGTGACCGCGCCACCGGATTGGGTGACGGTGGCGTTCCACGCCTGAGTCACGGTCTGGCCGTTCGGGAACGTCCAGGTCAGCCGCCACCCGTTCACGGCGTCACCCAGGTTGGTGATGTCGACGTTCGCGCCGAACCCACCTTGCCACTGGCTCGTGATCGTGTAGGCCACCCGGCAGCCCGCCGTCGCGGCCGACGCCAGGTGCGCGCTCGCGATAGCCGCGCCGCCGGTCAGTGCGAGGGTGACCGCACCGGCCGCCGCCATCAACGATCTGCGGCGGCGGGGATCCATGCCTTTTCTCACAGTGATGCGTCCTTTCTGTTCGCACATGGACGGACCGTGTGCGCAGGGGTGTAGCGGGACGGTCGACCACCCGGGCTGGATCACGCCACCACGGTCGTCGGCCGTCACGTGGTGGAGCCGGCAGCTCCCGTTGAGGGTGAATGTGGCCGGTGCGGCGGTGTTGCCGGTCTTCTTGTTCTTCGGTGCACCTAGCAGACGGAGCAGTTCCTGTTATCGCTAACAGGGGCGGATGGTCGGCTACGGGAAGGCGGCCCCAATTGTCGTGACCGGAAACTGCCAGATCGTGCCGACATATTCAAGTCGGGCCACCGAGGAGCCGCTGATCCCTGCGCTGCGGCGGTCGAGCATGCCGACGTCTTCGCTGCTCACACCCCAGAAGGACGACTCTGACGAATAGACGCCCATCGTGAAAACAGGCCAGGACTCGCTTCCACGCCGCTGGATAACACTTCTTGCCCACGGATCGACCAGAGGCCAGGGGTACCAGCCGGGACCGGACGCCGTCGTCGTCCGTGGGGAAAGCAACATCCGCAGGTCACGTACTGGGACCAGGTAGGGATGAATGTGCCCGAAGAGGCTGGCCTGTCGTCCGACATAACGGACAGGTTGACTAGTCGAACGGCGAGCGCGACAATCGCTGAGCGGCCAGGAACGTTAGCGCTAACATTCAATCTGGCCAATTGTTGGCAGAGCCGTGCAAGCCCCGCCGCCCCGGGCAACCTGACACGCGATGAGTGGAAGCCGTGCCCCCCGGCAAGTGCCACGCATCGGCACATGTACATGCCGGAATGCACGTCAGATCGGCACGGCGACCCAGCGGTGCGCTGAAGGCGCACCAACCGTGGCCGTGCACCACGCAGGTCGACGCCGTGGTTTGGAACCGAGGCTGACCCACCACAACCCGCCGGCCGCACCGACATCGTGCGGCCGGACACCCCCGGACCTGAGGAGGTTCACCTTGCCCCTGTCACTCACATCGCTGGGAAGATTGAGAAGGGCCGCGCTGGGCGCCGCCGCCGTCACGCTGTTGAGCGTCGGCATCGTGGTCGCGGCCGGAACGGCGCAGGCGGCGACGTCGCAGCCGTGCGACATCTACGCCGCCGGCGGCACACCTTGCGTGGCCGCCCACAGCACCACGCGGGCGCTGTACGGCACATACAACGGTGCGCTGTACCAGGTCCGGCGCTCGTCGGACAACACCACCCGGGACATCGGAGTGCTGAGCGCCGGCGGGTACGCCAACGCCGCCACACAGGACTCGTTCTGCTCCGGTACGACCTGCGTCATCACCATCATCTACGACCAGTCCGGCCGGGGTAACAATCTCACCCAGGCACCCGGGGGCGGAGCGTCCGGCGGACCCGACAACCTCGCCAACGCCACCGCCGCGCCGATCACCATCAACGGCAACAAGGCTTACGGCGTCTACGTAGCGGCCGGCACCGGCTACCGCAACGACCACACCTCGGGCATCGCCACCGGCGACCAGGCCGAGGGGATGTACGCCATCTTCGACGGCACCCACTTCAACGGCGGCTGCTGCTTCGACTACGGCAACGCCGAAACCAGCAACAACGACACCGGCAACGGCCACATGGAGGCCATCTACTTCGGCAACATCAAAGTCTGGGGGTACGGCAGCGGCAACGGCCCCTGGGTCATGGCCGACCTGGAGAACGGCCTGTTCTCTGGAGTCAACGCCGGCTACAACGCCAACGACCCGAGCGTCAACTACCGGTTCCTGACCGCCATGGTCAAGGGCACCGCGAACCAGTGGGCCATCCGTGGCGGCAACGCCCAGTCCGGTGGCGTGTCGACGTTCTACAGCGGAGCGCGGCCCAACGTGTCCGGGTACAACCCGATGCACAAGGAGGGTGCGATCATCCTCGGCATCGGCGGAGACAACAGCAAGGGCTCCGCCGGAACCTTCTACGAAGGCGTGATGACCTCCGGTTACCCGTCCGACGCCACCGAGAACTCCGTGCAGGCCAACATCGCCTCCGTTGGGTACAGCACCTCCAGCACTGGCGGCGGCAGCGGTCAACAGGTCGTGGGCGGCCAGTCCGGCCGGTGCCTGGACGTGCCCAACAGCTCGACGACCAACGGCACCCAGGTGCAGTTGTGGGACTGCAGCGGGCAGACCAATCAGCGCTGGACCCTGACGTCCAGCAAGCAGCTGCAGGTCTATGGGAACAAGTGCCTGGACGCCAACGGTAAGGGCACCACCAACGGCACCACGGTGATCATCTGGGACTGTAACGGCCAGACGAACCAGCAGTGGAACGTCAACTCCAACGGCACCATCACGGGCGTGCAGTCCGGCCTGTGTGTGGACGCCAACGGCGCGGCCACGGCAAACGGTACGAAGATCATCCTCTGGGCTTGCAACGGCGGGGCCAACCAACAGTGGAGTCTGCGCAACTGAACGGCGGCCGGCCCCGGGTCGCACCCGCGACCCGGGGCCAGGCGCTGGTACCTCGACGTCGCCACGTCCGTGACGTCCTCCAGCTGGCCGGGTCGGCTGCCGCCGGCCGCCGAACCCGCGTGCGGGATGGCCAGCACGCACCGGCGGACCTCCGCATGGGTCCGGTTCCACCGGCGGATTCGCGCATTGACAAACGTCCCCGAAAGCGCGATGCGGCGCCGATGTCGGCGATAACAATACTTGAGAGGCAACCGTCATGTATTCGTCCATGCCACGGTTCAACCGCCGCAGGCTGCTCACCACTGCAGGGATCGCCGGCGCCGCCGCGGCCAGCGGTCTACTGAAGATCGGCAACGTCTGGGCCACCACCGGTCCCAGCAGCTACACCGCGAGCTGGTCGTCGGTGGACCAGCACCCGCCAGCTCCCGAGTGGTTCCAGGATGCCAAGTTCGGCATCTACTACCACTGGGGCGTGTTCAGCGTCCCAGCGTTCGGTAACGAGTGGTACCCCCGCAACATGTACATCGGCGGCTCTGCCGAGAACAGCCACCACATCGCCACCTACGGCGACCCGTCCGTGTGGCCCTTCCACAACTTCATCAACGGTGCCCGGGACAAGGCCGGCAACTTCGTGCAGTTCGCGCCGAAGCTGACCAGCGCCGGCGGTAACTGGGATCCGAACGCCTGGGCCCAACTGTTCGCCGACGCCGGCGCCAAGTTCGCCGGACCGGTGGCTGAACACCATGACGGGTACTCGATGTGGAACAGCTCCGTGAACGAGTGGAACTCGGTGGCCACCGGGCCTCGGCTCGATCTCCTGCGGCTGCACGCCGACGCCATCCGGGCCAAGGGTCTCAAGCTGTTCGTTTCCCTGCACCACGCCTACCACTTCAACGGCTACTACGACCACGTACCGGCGCAGTCCACCGCCACCTTGAAGAAGCTCTACGCACAGCAGGGCGCCACGGCAGAAAACCAGCTGTGGTACGACAAGCTGCGGGAAGTCATCGACGGCTACCAACCCGACATCCTCTACCAGGACTTCGACCTGGGTCTGGTCCAGGAGTCGCAGCGGCTGAACTTCCTCGCGCACTACTACAACCAGGCGGTGGCGTGGAACAAAGACGTGGTGGCCACCTACAAGGACGGCCTGGACAACAAGGGTGAGGTCTACGACTTCGAGCGCGGCGGCCCGGCCGGCATCCAGACCCCCTACTGGATGACCGATGACAGCATCTCCAGCTCCAGTTGGTGCTACACGGTCGGCATCGGCTACTACTCCACCGCCGCCATGATGCACTCCCTGATCGACCGGGTATCCAAGAACGGCACCATGGTGCTCAACATCGCGCCGATGGCCGACGGGACGATCCCCTCCGGACAGCAGACCATCCTCCGCGGCATGGGCGACTACCTCAGCCGGTTCGGCGAGTCCATCTACGCCACCCGGGCCTGGAGCGCCTTCGGAGAGGGCCCGACCCAGATGGGCGGCGGATCCTTCACCACCCCGCGCGCGGGTACCAGCCAGGACATCCGGTTCACCCGCAGCAAGGACAACACCGTCCTGTACGCCACCGTGCTGGGCTGGCCGGGGGGCACGCTGAACATCGGCACGCTGAACTCGAACCAGATCAACCTGGCTTCGCTGACCGCCGTGCAGCTGCTCAACGCAACGGCCGGTTCCTACACCAACCTGCCCACCCGCACCCAGGACGGCTCCGGCCTGCACATCACCCTGCCGTCCTCCGGTGCGCCGTTCAGCGCCCTGGCATACGTGGTCAAGCTGACCTTCTCCGGCCAGATCCCGGCGCTGGGCACCGGTGGCGGTGGCGTCCCCACCAGCTGGGTGCGGATCGCCAACGTCACCACCGGTCTGGTGGTCGACAGCGGCGGCAACGTCGCCTCTGGCGCCAACCTCAAGCAGTGGAACTACGACGGCAGCACCAACCTGCAGTGGCAGCTGGTGGACCTGGGCACCGGCTACTACCGGATCGTCAACCGTACCAACGGCATGGTCGCCGACAGCTGGGGCAACACCGCCAACGGGGCGCCCGCCCGGCAGACCACCTGGAACGGCGGCAACAACCAGCAGTGGCGGCTCAACAGCGTCGGCAACGGCCGCTACCAGATCATCAACCGCGGTACCGGAACCGCTCTGGACGGTGCGGGAAGCACCACGGCCGGTTCGACCACCGTGATGTGGTCGCCCAACGGCAACACCAACAACGAGTGGACGCTGACCGCCGCCTGACCGCAACGCAGCGAGTCGACCCAGGGGGGTCGAGAATGACCCCCCTGGGAAACATCCCGGCCCGCCCGGCGGCTGGGCAGCGGTCGTGTCTCGACAGCCGCGAACGTGTTACGACGCCCTGCGGGTGGGTCCCGTGCGGCCGGTCGCCGACGCGGACCGCCGTCCGGGCAGGAGGCGTACCCCGCTCGGTGTACCGCCGGTGCCGGTGAGCAGGTCGCCAAGGGCCCCGTACCCGTTCCAGAACGCCAATACGCGTCGTGGACGCCGAGCCGTTCGAACTTGGCGAGGTGGCCGACCGGAGCGCCCGGGATGCCGACCTGGGACGGCGCCGCGTACTCCTCGATGGCGATCGGGCGCGGGCTGATGCCCAGGCTCTGCTCGATCCCGGTCACCGTGGCCACGTCACCGGCCGGCCCGCGACGGGATCGGGATGATCCCGTAGTCGAAACCGGCCTTCTTCGCGTTGCCCAGTTGCCAGGTGCCGTTCTCGGGCGAACGCGAACTGCCCGGTGGCGAACTCCTGCCAGCTCGTGGTCTGCGTGTTGTTGATGACCGAGTTCGGCGCGTAGCCCTTCTTCACCCAGTCCGTCCACAGGCTCAGCGCGGCGACTGACGGGTTGGAGTCCCAGTGCGGTCAGGTTGGCACCGGCGCCCCAGAACCAGGGCAGGAACTGGAAACTCCCCTCTTCGGTACCGATGGCCGAGAAGGTGATGCCCTTCTTGCCTGCCGCCGCGACCTTGACCAGCGTGCCCGTGCCAGAGAATTCTTCATCAGATTCCTTTGGGATGTGTCTGCGGGTGTGGGTGCGTAATCGCCGAAGGCAGGCCGGCACCAGCCCACTGCGAGCGAGGGAGATACGGCAGGCGGGTTATCCGCGGTTCCACTGCTGGTTGGTCTGGCCGTTGCAGGTCCACAGCTCTACCTTCGCGCCGTTGCCGGTGGCCTGCCCGGAGACGTCGATGCACAGCCGGGACTGGACGCCCACCACGGTGCCGTTGTCGGCCAGCATCCACTTCTGGTTGTTTCCGCCGTTGCAGTCCCAGATGACCACCGCAGTCCCGGGCGCCGTCCCCTGGCCGTAGGCGTCCAGGCACTTGTTCCCGTACACCCGGATCTCACCGGCCTGGCTCGGCGCGAAGGTCTGGCTTGCCGCGCCGGTGCAGTCGCCCAACTGCGCGGCCGTGCCGTTGGCTTGACTGCCGCCGGCGATGGTGAGACAGCGTCCCGACTGGCTGCCGGTCAGGCGGCCCGCCGGTAGCGTCACTGAGCCGGTCGCCGTGTCGATCCCCCAGGAAGCGAACCAGCTCAACGCGGCGGTACCGCCCGCGGTCAGGGTGATCGGCAGCCACACTGGCAGCGACGCGTTCAAGTCGCCGGCGTTCCACCTGTCACCGATGTACACGTAGCTGGTACCGGCGCTGCCGCTCACCGGCAGCAGGAAGGACGTCTGCGAGTTGTAGGTGCGGGTACCGGCCACAGCGACGTTGGTGAAGCCGCTCCACGGGCCGGCCAGCGAGGTTGCCGTCGCATAGACGTTGTCGTTGGTGGACCATCCGGTCAGGTGTGAGGCGAGCAGGAAGTAGCGGCCGCTGACCTTGGCGATAGCCGGCGCCTCCAGCTCCGGGAAGCTGGCCACCGCGCTCTGCGCGCTGGTGTAGTCCGTGGAGAGCCGGTCGATTCGTAGGAAGCCGGCCGGGTCGTCGTGCATCAGGTAGGCGGTGCCGTCATCGTCCTTGAACAGCCCCAGGTCCCGACTCTGATGGCCGAGCGGAGTCGTGGCGCCCAGGTAGGTATAGGGACCACACGGGGTCGCACTGGTCGCGACCCCGGCCCGCCGGTCGCTGTACGAGCTGTTGTCGATGTGCATCCACATGACATAGCGGTTCGTGGCGGCGTTGAAGAGCACCTTCGGCCGCTCCACGATCCGGCCGGCCGCGAGGTCACCACTGGCCTGACGGGACAATGCGTCGCTTTGCCGGGTCCAGTGGGTCAGGTCGGTCGAGGAGTAGCAGGCGACCGCGGTGAACGTCGACCCGGCCTGCTTGTCCTCGCCGACCATGTAATAGGTGGAGCCGACGGTGAAGATTCCGGCGCCGTGCGCCTCCAGCCGGTTGCCTGCCGTGTCCGTCCACATGGTGCCCGGTGTGACCGCGACGCTGGCCGCTTCGGCCGGATGGATGACGGCCAGCATGGCCAGCACCGCGCCCGCGGTCACAGTGGCGACCGCCAACAGACGGCGGGGTCTGATCCTCATGATGCCTCCAGGTGAGGTTTCAGGGTGTGGCTGAGGGGCGGCGGGGTGGTGTTCACGCCGGACACCACCGGCTTGCTGCTCGACGCGTAGGGGACGGCGCCGCGCGAAACGGCCGTCGGCAGGCAAGCTCGCCGATGTTCTGCCGCGCCGCCTCTCCACGTCACGCGAATCGGTTCGATGGCAGGTTAGGTCCGAGAACGTTCCCTGTCAATGGATACAGCTGGTCACCCATGCACTCTGGTCGATCTGCGTAGTGTTCGAGCGAATCGGTTCGAAGTTGAAGACTCGTTCGCAGGCAGCAAACCGGGGTGGACAGGCGCACCTGTCCACCCCGGCCCGGCTCCCTCGGGCATGGCGCTGATGCCAGCCGACGGCGGCCGGGAGGTTCCACACGCCGCGAGGCGGGCTGCGGTTACCGCGGCCCGCCGGTCACCCGATGGTCCACCGCTGGTTGGCTCCTCCGTTGCAGGTCCACAGCTCCACCAAGGTGCCGTTGGCAGTGCCGGCGCCGACGACGTCCAGGCACAGACCGGACTGGGTGCTGGTGATCGTCCCGTTGCTGTTGACCGACCATCGCTGGTTGGCTCCGCCGTTGCAGGACCAGATCTCGACCTTGGTACCCGCAGTGGTCTGCTTGTTGTAGGCGTCCAGGCACATCTGCGAGCTGCCCGTGTAGACGGTCAACTCCCCGGCCGAGGTGCGGGTCCAGGCCTGGTTGCTGGCGCCGTTGCAGTCCCAGATCTGCAGTTGGGTGCCTGCGGTGGTGGACCGGTTGGGCACGTCCAGGCACTTGCCGGCGCCCACCGCGTGGATCGCACCGGAGCCGGCCGGCGCGGTTGTAGGGGTCGCCGTGGGGGTCGATGTCGTCGGCGGTGGGCTAACGGTGCTACCGAGCGCGGTTACCGTGGCGTTGTACGCCGGCTTGGGCTGGTAATTGGCGTCGTAGAAGGTAGCGGCGCCGTAGCCCGAGAACGTGCCGGGAATCCACGAGTGGCCGTCATCGACACCCCACTGCGAGACACCCACGCAGCGCGACACTGCCAGGCAGTCCTTGACAACCGTCGAGTAATCCGTCGCCTGCTGGTTCAGATTCGCAGTACTGGCCGGCAACGGAATACGGTCATCCAGTTCGGTGACGGCGACATCCAGGCCCAGGTTCGCGAACCGCTGCATATTCGTCAGCAACGACGACGGAACCTGCCCGACGATGAAGTGACTCTCCAGACCGATTCCATCCAACGGCACGCCCTGGGCCACCATCGACTGCGCAATCGTGTACAACGCGTTGCTCTTCGCGTTCACACCCTCAATGTTGTAGTCGTTGATGTACAACTTCGCCGCCGGATCCGCGGCACGCGCGGCACGCAACGCGGTCGCCAGATAGCCCTGACCCATCGCCTGGTAGAACACGTCCTGGCGCAATGAACCATCCTCATTGAACGGCTCGTTGATCACATCCCAGGCGTACACCTTGCCCTTGTAGTGCGTCGCCTCCGTCGTGATGTGGCTCTGCATCACCCCTTGCACCTGATTCAACGGCAGGCTGCTCACCCACGACGGCAACTGTGAATGCCACACCAGGTTGTGCCCACGCACACGCATGTTGTGCCCCTGCGCGAACGACATGATCTGATCGCCCGGCCCGAAGTTGTACGACCCGTTCGACGGCTCGGTCGTATCCCACTTCATCTCATTTCCAGGCGTCACCATGTCGAACTGGGCGGTGGCGACGTTCATCTCGCTGCTGTTGTTGATGTCCCCGACTGTCAGGGCGGTACCGAAGTAACGGGAGTGGGACTCCGCCAGGCTCTTCAGGGCGGTTGCCGCCTGCGCCGGCACCACCGTGGCGACCATGACCGCCACCGCTACGCCGACCCCGGCCAGCGCAACCGTGACCGCGACTGTTCTCTTCCCTATTTTCACGTTGTCTCCCTTGATATGGGTCAGCGGTAGCCGGCTGCGACGATGGTGGACTGGACGGCGTTCTCGGTTGCGTCGCTCGGGAAGCCCGCGGTGATAGCACCCTCGAAGAACTCGCCTTGGCCACTCACGCTGTTGTCCCCGCCGGTACCCAGCAGCAGCGAACTGTCCGTCTTCATCGGCGAGTACCCCCTGGGCAGCGCGCCCGAGAAGGGTGTGGTGAGTCCGCCGGAGGCGGCGTTGCCGTACTTCAGGGTGAAGTTCGTCGTGCCGTTGTTCTTCTCCCAGGCGCTGACGAACGGGTAGTGCACGCCGGAGTTGTTGGCGTCGTGATTGGAGCCGGTCGTGTTGTGGTACATACCGTTCTCCAGATCTGCCTCCACCCACGGGCCACTGCCGGTGCAGCCGCCGAACCAGCAGGCGGTACCCCACTCGATGGCGTTCATGGTGGCGTTGCCGGTATCCGTGTGCGAGTTCTCACCGCTGCCGTAGTCGAAGCAGCACCACTGGTTGACGTAGTTCGATGAGGTCACCATGTAGATGCCCTCGGGCTGGGAGCCGGTCGGCGCCCCGTTGGCGTGGTCGATCCGGTACCCGACGCCGGGCGTCACCTTGACGCCGTACACCTGGTGGCCGTTGACCGTCGCCGGCAGCGCCATGGCGTTCGCGCCGACGTCCGCGCCGTTGGCACCCGGCCCCTTCCAGTAGCCGCCCGACGAGATCGGCAGGTCGTTGTGCTTACTGGACTGGTCGTAGATCTTCGTGATGATGCAGCTGGTGTTCGCACAGAAGGACGCCTGCGGGGCGGCGTTGGCGTAGCCGCCCGCGGAGACCACCTTGATGTCCAGGTAGCTCCGGTCCGACGCGCGCTGCACCTGGTAGAGCGATCCGTTGTACGCGGCGAACAGCGCCCGGGTGGTGCTGTGCGCCGCGATGCACGGCGTACCACCGGCCGCGTAGATGTCGCACGGCAGCTGGGCCGGTGGCGTGCTGGGCGACGTGCTCGGCGAAGTGCTGGGCGAGGTGCTAGGCGACGTGCTAGGAGAAGTGCTGGGCGACGGGGACGGCGTCGGCGAGCCGGTCGGACTCGGCGAGCCGGTCGTGGTGGCGCCGGTACAGGTCGTGCCGTTCAGCGCAAACGATGAGGGCACCGCGTTGCTGCCTGTCCACGAGCCGTTGAAGCCGAACGTCACCGTGGCGCCGCTCCCGATCGAGGCGTTGTAGGCCGCGTTCGCCGCGGTGACGGCGGAGCCGGACTGGGTGGCCGTCGTGTTCCACGCCTGCGTGATCGTCTGTCCGCTGGGGAACGTCCAATTGAGGCGCCAACCGTTCACCGGGTCACCGAGGTTGGTGACATCCACGTTGGCGCCGAAGCCACCGGGCCACTGGCTGGTGACCGTGTAGGTCACCCGGCAGCCGGCCGCGGCGGCGGACGCCAGCTGCGATCCCACCACGGCGACACCGGCCAAGGTGAGGGTCACCGCGCTGGCGAGCGCCACAACTCTGCTCTTTCGCACAGGGAATTCCTTTCGGGGTTGATGGACGGTGCGGCCGCTCGGGGGTTGATGGACGGTGCGGCCGCCGGGACCGGGGGTACAGGTCGGCCCGCACCCCCGGTCGGTTCAGCCGACAGTGCAGGAGGCGCCGTTGAGGGTGAACGCGACGGGTGCCGCGGCGTTGCCGGTGTGCGTGGCCTGGAACCCGATCGTGGTCGAGGCGCCGGCCGCCAGCGCGCCGTTGTAGCTGACGTTGGTGGCCGTCACCTGCCCACTGGTCGGGCTGTAGGTCGCGTTCCAGCCGTTGGTGATGGCCTGCCCGCCGGGCAGCGTGAACACCAGGCTCCAGCCGGAGATGCCCACGCTTGCCGTGTTGGTGATGGTGATGCTCGCCGTCAGCCCGGTGTTCCAAGCGTTCACCACGTCGGACACCTGGCAGGCCGCCGCCGGTCGAGAGGACGGCGACGGTGACGGCGAGGACGAGGACGGCGTCACCGACGGCGAGGCGGACGGCCGCGGGGACGACGGTGAGGTGCTCGGCGACGGCGAAGACCCGCCACCCGACACGCGGTACATGACCACCCCGTGGCCCGGCACACTGGCGCTGATCGTGCCGTTGGTGGTGCTGCTTACCGCACCGCTCCACAGGTCGGTCAGCGTATAGCTGGAGCCCCCGGACTTGCCGATCGCGGAGGTGGTGGTGCTGATGGTGGCGGTACCGCTGTTCTCGTTGAACAGCACCACCGAGACGTCGCCGTTGGACAGCGGCTTGGCCAACACGTCCAGCCCGCCAGAGGAGCTGACCTGGTGGCCCTGCCTCCCCAGCGAGTCCTGGTCCACCGCGATCACCGGCTTGTTGCCCAGGATGGACAGTGTTGTCGAGCTGGCGTTGACCAGGTTGTCACCAGCCAGCAGTGGAGCGGCCATCTCAGCCCACAGGCTGAACTCCGTGCGGTCCTCGGTGGCTGACATGCCGTTGCCGATCTCCAGCATGTCCGGGTCGTTCCATGCGCCCGGGCCGGCAGAGCCCGACAGGCCGACGTTCTGGTGGTAGATGGAGAGCATGCTGGAGAACGACGCGTTGATGTCGGTGGTGGTACGCCACAGGTTGCCGACGTTGCCGGCCCAGGTCCACGGGGAGTTGATGCCCCACTCGCAGATGCTGTAGACGATCGGTCGGCCGGTCGCCGCGAGGGCGTCGCGCATCGTGGAGTACCGGCTGACGTACTGCGCCTGGGTCGTGCTGCCGTTGTTGTTGCAGTTGTCGTACTTGAGGTAGTCCACCCCCCAGGACGCGAACGACCGCGCGTCCTGCGCCTCGTGGCCCAAGCTGCCCGGGTAGCCGGCGCAGGTCGAGGTACCGGCGTCCTCGTAGATACCCAGCTTCAGACCCTTGCTGTGCACGTACGCCGCGGTGCCGGAGATGCCGTCCGGGAACTTGCTGTAGTCGGGTTGCAGGTTGCCCGCCGAGTCGCGGCTGTGCTGCAGCCAGCAGTCGTCGATGTTGACGTACTGGTAGCCCGCGCCGGCCAGGCCGGCGGAGACCAACTTGTCAGCGGTCTGCTTGACCAAGCTCTCGGATACGTTGCAGCCGTAGGCGTTCCAGTCGTTCCAGCCCATCGGCGGGGTCAGCGCCAAGCTGTTCGACAAGGCCTGGGCCGGGCTGGCCACGCGCCACGCCGCCACCGAAAGCACCGACACGGCCAGCACCGCCAGCGCCACGCCGAAGGCCAGCCGTTGAATCCGTGGCCGGGCCGCTTCTGTCTGTTTGCGCATCACGTTCTCCCAATCGGTACTCAGAAGGTGCTCTTCCGCGCGCTTCGCCGGGCTACTTCGAATCCAGACGGTTCCGGCGGTCGGGTTCGGATCCCGGATGCGGGCGGCGGACCGGCTGCGCTCGCACACCGGCCTGCCGCCCGCCCCTCGTGCTGCCGGGCGCCGATGATGCGGCTGCCCGGCTCCCCGGTGCGCTCGCCGCGCTGCCACCGACAGCTGCGAACGGCAGCGCTGTGGTGGGTGACGCGGCCCGTTCGACATGGTGGGATCGGACCGCCCGGGGGGGAATGCTGATGGTGGCTTCGGTCTGTCGGCTCAGTACGGTGGTACCCGGTGCTGTTGGAGCCATGGGCGTCGATGTTATCGCTAACAGTGGGTCCGTCAACTGATGACCGAAACTTCCAATCGCCCGCGTCTGGCGCCCGGAGATAACCAAAAAATGATGTCAATTCCAATGCCGCAAGACTTTGCTTGTTCAGCGCGATGGCGGTCTACGCGGCTCCTGGACAATCCAGGGATGGAACGCATTCAGCGCACGGGACACCGGCGCCGGGTCGTCGGCCGCGGCGTGAGCCTCCCGGCCGGGTGAGCGCGCGCCGAGCAAGCCGCCGAGAGGGTCCGCCACGAGGAGGTAGCTGTAGCGGGTGGGATCGGATTAACGGCGCAGGCGTGTACGGCTACCCCGTCCGCCGCGGCGTACGAGCCAAGCCTCCGTGATGTGGCTGAACATCGCCTCGGCGGCGCCGGCTGAGTCTCGTTCCGCGATGCGTTCGGCGATGGACCGGTGTCCGCGATTGGAGGCGGCACACAGCGTGGGCTCGGTCCGTCCGACATACCGGGCAGTGTGGATAGCCTGGCTCTGCAGTGCCTGTACGACGCCGCGCGCGATTCGGTTTCCCGACGCCAGCATGATCGTGTCGTGGAAGATCCGGTCGTACTCCTCGTAGGTGACATGGTCATTGACCAGCTCGTCCATCTGGTCGACGAGGCTGGTCAACCGGTCGATGGTCTCCTGCCGAGCCGACCGGGCGGCGACGTTGGCCATGTCGGATTCGAGTAGGCGCCTGGTGACCACGAGGTCGTCGAGAAGAGCCAGGCTCTCGTCCTCGGCGATCGTTGCGGCGAGGACGAGTTCGTCGAGCATGTTCCACTCCGTCGACGCGGTGACGATCGTCCCGGCACCCTGACGAACCCGCACCAGACCCTTCTCCTGGAGGATCTTCACCGCTTCGCGAACGACCGTCCGGGAGACCGCGAAATTCTCGCAAAGTACCTGTTCGGGAGGGAGCAGCGTGCCGGGCAAGTGATTCCCCTGAACGATCCACTGCACGAGTTCCGCAGTGACTGCCCGACCGAGGTTAGCCGGTCGTCTGGCCCCGGGCGCGGCCGTCGCTCCACTGACGGGCAGGCGCCTCGGTGCCGCCACGTGCCCTCCCCCCATCAACCGCCGCAGGTCGTGCCTGCTTGTCGGCCATACCTACGTTCAGCTCGTCGAACACACATCATACGAGTTATGTTCGCGCCCGCTCGCACGTCGCCACCCGGCCACTTCCGTTTTGCGGCTTGATCCCGGAAGGGCGCGGTATTGCGAATACGTCATTCGTATGATGAGCTTGCTTCCTCCGCGTCGCCGCTCTGCCCACGCCTGTCCGGGGCCGGCACGGTGCCGCGGGACACCCCCACAACCGCGTTGGTCGACCCGCGCGTCCAATCGTGGACGACCGCACCGCCGCGAGGAGAACCGGATTTGAGCCGCGTGCAGCGTTACGGCATGGCCATTCGGCTGCGCCAGGACCGACGGGACGACTACCTCAGCCTGCACGCCGCCGTCTGGCCGTCTGTCGAACGCGCCCTCGTCGAGGCCAACATCCGCAACTTCACGATCTACCTGCACGGCGACCTGCTCATCGGCTACTACGAGTACATCGGTGAGGACCACGACGCCGATCAGGCCCGTATCGCCGCGGACCCCGACACGCAGCGCTGGTGGGCCCTGACCGAACCATGTCAGGAATCCCTGGCCCCGGCCGGCTCGGGCGTCGGGTGGGTCCCCATGCAGGAGGTCTGGCATCTCGACGAAAACCCGGGCACATGACGGGTCTCACGCGGCACGCGCGGTTCCACACCCCATCCATCGAGGAGTCCCCGTGTCCCGAACATCGTCCTCCGCCGCGCGGAGGCTGGTGCTGGCCGGCGCCGCCGCCGTAGGTCTGACCGCCGCGGTTGCCGTCGCGGTGGCGTCGACGCCGTCGGCCTTCGCCGCCACCACCACCCTCTACGCCTCCCCCGCGGGCAGCGGATCTACCTGCTCGGCCGCGCAACCGTGCTCGCTCGCCGGCGTCCAGGCCACCGTACGGTCACAGAACGCCTCGATGTCTGGCGACATCGTGGTCCAGTTGGCGGACGGCGTGTACCGCCTGTCCGCGCCGTTGCGACTGACCGCCGCTGACTCCGGCAGCAACGGCCACACCGTCATCTGGCAGGCGGCTCCGTCTGCCCACCCCACTCTCAGTGGCGCCCGGGCCGTCACCGGCTGGTCGCTCGTCGACTCGGGCAAGAACATCTGGCGCGCCAACATCGGCACCGGGATCGACACCCGCCAGCTCTACGTCAACGGCGTCCCAGCGACCCGCGCGCGCACCACCCTCAACCGCTCCGACTTCACCGCCAGCAGTACGGGACTGCGGTTCACCAACAGCGCGCTGAGCTACCTCAACAACCTGGCCAACCAGAACCGGGTCGAGCTGGAGAGCATCGGGTCATTCACCGACCGCTACGTGCCGGTCCAGACCATCAGCGGCAACTTTCTGACCATGCAGCAGCCGGCGTGGAACAACAACAATTTCGGGTACGACACGTTCGCCAGCCCGTTCCGGGCGGGCCCGCTCTACATCGAGAACGCCTACGAGTTCCTCGACTCACCCGGCGAGTGGTACGACAACCCCAGCGCCGGCACGCTGTCCTACATACCGCTGGCCGGACAGAACATGAGCAGCGTCAGCGTGGACCTACCCGTCAACCAGTCCCTTGTGGACATCGGCGGCACCTATGACTCGCCGGCGCACAACATCACCTTCTCCGGCATCACCTTCACCGCTACCAGCTGGCTCGGGCCGAGCAGCAGCCAGGGCTTCGCCGACCAGCAGACCGGGTCGTACGTCTCCGGCAACTGGTCCTGGCCGGCGCTGACCGCCTGCCAGTCCGGGTGTCAGCAGTTCGAGGCGACCCGACCCAACTGGAATCAGATGCCAGCCGCGGTGCAGGTCTCTGCCGCCAACACCATCCAGTTCAGCAACGACCAGTTCAGCAACCTCGGACAGACCGCACTCGGCATCGGCAACGACGCCAACGCGCACGCCAGCGGGGTAGGTCTGGGCGCCAGCGCCATCACGGTCACCGGTTCGACGTTCAGCCGTGGCTCAGCCGGGGCGATCGTGGTCGGCGGCGTCCGAGCGGACGCGCACCACCCGAGCGACTCCCGGATGACCAACAGCAACGTCACCATCGGCAACAATTCGATCCACGACATGGGCCTGGACTATCGCGGCATCACCTCGGTGCTCACCACCTACGTGACCACGGCGACCATCACCCACAACGAGGTCTACAACATGCCGTACTCCGGCATGGCGATCGGCTACGGGTGGGGCGCCAACGACGCCGGCGGCAGCGACGACTACGCCAACCGCGGGCTCTACAACTACCAGCCCCGGTACAGCACCGCCACCACCGCGTCAGCCAACCAGGTCACCGGCAACTACATCCACGACGTCATGCAGCAGATGAACGACGGCAGCTGCATCTACACCCTGTCGGCCAACCCCGGCGGTGGCATCAGCGGCAACTACTGCCTGCGGACCAACGGCTACTTCGGACTGTACTTCGACGAAGGCTCCCGTTACTTCACAGCCACCAACAACGTCTTCTCCGCCATCGGCGGCACCTGGGCGGTGGCCAACTACAGTTCCGGCAACAACCACACCGGCAACCTGACCGTCACCAACAACTGGACCAGCAGCAGCGGTACCACCGTCAACAACGACCACGGCAACACAGTCTCGGGCAACACGGTCGTCACCAACGGCAGCTGGCCTGCCGGCGCCCAGTCAGTGATCAACTCCGCCGGGATCCAATCCGGCGGCGGCGGCAGCCAGCAGAGCGGACAGCTCGTCGGTACCCCGTCCGGGCGTTGCGTGGACATCAACGGCTCCAGCACCACCAACGGCACCCAGGCACAGCTGTGGGACTGCAACGGCGGAGCCAACCAACGGTGGACCTACACGTCGAGCAAGCAGCTGATGATCTACGGCACCAAGTGCCTGGACGCCTCGGGGAAGGGGACCACGAACGGTACCGCGGCGATCATCTGGGACTGCAACGGTCAGAGCAACCAGCAGTGGAACATCAACAGCAGCGGCACCATCACCAGCGTCCAGTCCGGGCTGTGTCTCGACGCGAGCGCGTTGGGGACCGCCAACGGTACGAAGGTCCAGCTGTGGACCTGTACCGGTGCCACGAACCAGCAGTGGAGTCTGCACAGCTGACACTCCGTCCACATTGGACGGCCGGTGTATGAACGGCCCGGGGGCCCGCGATGCGTCGCGGGCCCCCGGATCGTTCCGCCAGTCGTCGCGCTTTCCCGGGCCGGGGGCACGGTGTGGCCGCGGACTCGCGGCCAGGGCCGGCCGCGCCGGTCCCCGACGGGCGCGCGCGGCGCTCAGGCACCGGCGCTCAGGTACGGGATCGTCCCGGGCCCCCTCGGGCAGCACGCAGATCTCCGCTGCCGGGCCGGCACCGCCCAGCTCGACTGCCACAGCCGCGGCGATGTCGTCCACTGCGCCGCGCACACGATCAGCCCACCCGGCTTGACGATGCCGGCAGCGGCCGAGACCAGCAGTTCGTGGAACGAGCCGTGATCGAGCAAGCGTCGACTGACGGCGGTCGGCCCGCCCACTTCCCTGACGGGAGTGGGCGGGCCGACGTCGCGTTGCTGGCACGAACCCCGCGTAACTGGCAACCGTTGCTTGCCGCTGCGGCCGGCGGCTATGCCTGGCGGCTGTAGCTGATGGCTGTAGCGTCGGGCAGCCGACGCGGAGAAACGTCGCTCAGCTGCGGGTACTCCACTGCTGGTTCGCGGCGCCGGTACAGGTCCACAGTTGGACCTTCGTACCGTTGGCGGTCCCCAACGCGCTCGCGTCGAGGCACAACCCGGACTGCACGCCGGTGATCGTGCCGTTGGCGTTGATGTTCCACTGCTGGTTGCTCTGACCGTTGCAGTCCCAGATGATCGCCGCGGTACCGTTCGTGGTCCCCTTCCCCGAGGCGTCCAGGCACTTGTTGCCGTACACCATCAGTTGCTTGCTCGACGTGTAGGTCCACCGCTGGTTGCTGTTGCCGTTGCAATCCCACAGCTGGGCCTGCGTACCGTTGGTGGTGCTGGAGCCGTTGATGTCCACGCAACGCCCGGACTGGCCACCGACGATCTCCACGTTCTGCTGGCCACCGGTACCACCGCTGCTGCTCCCCGTACCCGGGGTGAGGTAGACGGCGAAGGCGTCGTGCGAGGCCTGGAACGTCACCGGTACCGTGATGGAGCCACCACTGACGCTCATGTTCGTGTTGAGCACCACCTGCGGTGAGGCGAGCGGGTACTGGTCCGGGATACGGTCGACCACGACGTTGACGGACCCGTTGTTCGCCAGCCACGGTACCGACGACAGGCCGTTGAACGTGACCGTCGCGGCACCGGTGTAGCCATTGGAATCGCCCAGGATGGCCACGGCCCGCTTAGCCGAGGAGTCCTCCGACGCCGAGATGGCCGTCGATGCGACTTGGCCGGAGGTGTTGACCAGGGTGCCGGTCATGTCGGCATAGGTACGCAGCGCCCACCAGTTGCCGTTGGCCTGCCAGCTACCGCCCGACTGGGTGAGCACACCGGTGAGGTTGGGCGTCAGGCAGCACACCCAGTTGCCCCGCATCGCGTTGGTGTACCCCGACTGGGCGAACCGGGCCAGGTACCAGGCGGTCACACCGGCGGTCTGCCGGTCCGCAGGCTGGTACTCGTTGGCCGACAACGGCCGCAGCGGTACCCCGGCCGAAGTCAGCGCGTTGTTGAGCGCCTGCGACACGGCAACCGGGTCGTCCACGTCACCCTCGTCGTGGTTGGTGATCCAGTCCGGTACGGTGCTCGCCGACTTCACGTGCGCCAACCAGGTCTGCCACTGCGACGACCGGCTCAGCGGCGTGAACGCGAAGGACGGCCCGACGATGAGCGCGCTCGGTGCGATGCGGCGCAGTTCCCGGTAGGCCGAGTCCCACATCTGGAAGTACTGCGTGCTGTTGACGCTGCCGTTCGGCCAGAATACCGAGATGTCGGGCTCGTTGTAGATGTCGTACGCGAAGGGAAGCCCGGAGGCCTGGAGGGCACCCACGACCGAGTCGATGAAAGTGATCCAGTTGGAGCAGTCGCCGTTGGTACACGGGTAGACCGTGTTGGCCGGCTGGCCGCCGTCGTTGCCGTACAGGTCGCTGAGGATCACCTGGTACTGGGCGTGGTACGAGCCCTGGGTCAGCCGCCTCGCCTGGCTGATGACCGTGTTCACATCGGCCTGCGTATTCGACCCGTACTTGTAGCCGTCCCCGGTCCAGGCCCGGTTCAGGTGACCGCCACCACGGAACGCGTTGACCCCCAACGGTTGCAGGAACTGGTCGGCCGGTTGGGTACCGTCCGCGTTCATGCCGTACAGGAAGCCTTCGCCGACACCGATGGATGGTCCTCGCGTCGAGGCAAGGTTCACCGTCAACGCCTCGGTCGTTGCGGCGTCGCTGTTCACAGCCACCAACGGGATCGCCAGCGCCAGAGCGGCGCCGGCAAGTGCCAGCAGGCGACCGACTCTCTTTCTGTTCTTCATGAATCCTCCAATGTGGCGCCTCCGGACGGTGGCGCACCAGATTCCCGGCCTTGTCCGACCGCGAAGCAGCCCGCGGCGTAGCGGTCGGCAGGCCCAGATGCCGACCCGTCCGGGGCCTAGGAGCCGGCTTCCGGGATCGGGTTCTGACGAGTTGTGCCGCCCGCCGGGGATGAACAGCCCGTCCCCTGGGGGACCGGCAGGTAAGTCGGGGTGCTGCCCCGGCGGGAAAGTGAAATCGCCCGCTCAGAAGTGACGCGGGCCGGACGACCGGACGACTGGCGTGCGAGGGTGACGATGCGGGTCGACACGGCTGAGATGGCTGCGCCGGCCGAGCCGCCGATTGGTGCTGTTGACTTCGTTCACTGCGCTCTCCCTGGGGGTGTGGAGCGGGGGAACGACAGGTACCCGAGGACGCCAGGGGGTGGCGCTATGGGC
Source organism: uncultured Actinomycetota bacterium (assembly GCA_963850915.1). Classification (GTDB taxonomy): domain Bacteria; phylum Actinomycetota; class Actinomycetes; order Mycobacteriales; family Micromonosporaceae; genus CAVTWH01. The sequence goes on along the minus strand of CAWKND010000005.1, from coordinate 72,720 downwards.
GCACGGGTACCGGTCCGGTGCTGGCCCGCAGCGAGATCGGCGGGTTCAGCAGTAGGTGCTGCGGGGGTGCTTGCGGTTCGGCGATGCGGCCGAGTAGCAGTTCGACCGCCTGGGCGCCCATGTCCAGCGCCGGAACGTCGGCGGCGGTCAGTGGCGGCCGGAAGTCCTCGGCCCAGTGCTTGGCCGCGACCCCGACGATGGAGAAGTCCTTCGGGACGTCCAGCCGCAGACCCTGGAGCCCGCGCTGGATGCCGGGGAGTGCCGCCTCATTGATGGTGGCGACAGCGGTTACCTCAGGTCGTGCGGCGAGCAGTGCCTCGATGCCGGCCTCCCCCGCGGCGGCCTCGTCCGCACAGCAGTAGTCGCTGCCGATCATGCCGCGCTCACCGACCGCCTGGTTGAAACCCTGGAGGGCGCGGTGAGCGGGGCCGTACCCGGCGGCGACGAGCTCGGTCGAGCGGTTGATGAGCGCGACGTGCCGGTGCCCGAGGTCGGCCAGGTGGTGCACGCAGCGGCCGATCAGAGCCTCGTAGTCCAAGTCGATCCAGCAGGTGTCCCTGGGCTGCGCGGTGTGCCCGATGGTGACGAAAGGCAGCCCGGTCTGTTGCAGGCGGGCCACCCGGGCATCCTCCAGGCGGATCTCCATGAGGATGACACCGTCGACCCGGCTACCGGTGACGATGCGCTCGAAGGAACGGTCGTGGTCGCCACCCGACGGAGACAGGAGCACGTCCAGGTCCACCCGGGCGGCAGCCTCCACCACGCTGGCCACGAAGCCGAGTTGCATGTCCGTGAGTCGCCGCTGCGCCGGCGGGATCACGAGGCCCAGGGTCCGGGTACGGCCTTCCTTCGAGCGCCCGGGCACTCGCGTTGGGTCGGTAGTCGAGCTGGTCGATGACGTCCTGGATGCGCCGGCGGGTAGCCTCGGACACCGCCCGCTTGCCGCTCAATGTGTACGACACGGTGCTGCGGGACACACCGGCACGGCGCGCGATCTCGCCGATATTCATCCACGAACTCCACTCGATATCGAACCGATTCGTTGGAAGGTTAGATGTACGCCGATGTGCTGTCAACGCTCGGCACGGCCGTTCCCGCCGCATCCGCATGGGGTGTTGACCATTCCCCCACGGCGGGCCTATCTTCGGTCTCACCCGCAACCGGCGAATCGGTTCGACGAGGACTGAAAGGGAGTGCCAGTGGGGCTTGTCTTCCCCATCCGGGACGTACCCTTCAGCTACGCCGGCTCGTGGTTCAACATCTCGCCGGTGGTCGGGGAACGGAGCTACGCCGAGGACCTGCACCTCGTGTCGCACCAGACCCGGATGCATCCGGTGCTGCGGTTCACTCCGGTGCGCGACGGGCAGCGGGTACCCGCCAGCGTCACCGCCACGCCCGCCGAAGTCACTTTGCGGTATGGCGACGACCGGATCGGTATCGCCTACGAGCAGCCCGACACGGTGCGGGTACGCGGCACCGGGTTGGGGCTGCGACTCACCGCGGCCGACGCCACCCTGACCCCCTTCACCGGCGCCTACTTCTACCGCGACCCGGTCGACGGCTCCCACGTGTTCACCGTCTACCAGACCGGCCGCCGCTACCGGGTGACCGTGCTCGCCGGTGACGCCGTGGCCACCGGCGCTCAGGCGCTCGGTAGCGGCGAGCGCGGCCTGCACCTCAGCTCAGTGACGCCCTGGGAACTGGCCATCGAGGAGTACGAAACCGCCCGCGCGCCCTACCACCCGAACCGCACCTACCAGGAGGTGACCGAGGCGGCCGGGATGGAGTTCGAGAACTTCCTCCACGCCGTCGCGCCGTGGCACAGCCCCCGTACGCCGGCCGCCCCCCTCGCGGCGTACGTGCTGTGGTCGGCGTGTGTCAACCCGACCGGGTACATCACCCGGCCGGCAGTGTTGATGTCGAAGCACTGGATGGACAAGGTGTGGAGTTGGGACCACTGCCTCAACGCGCTCGCACTGGTCGAAGGGGTACCCGACCTCGCCTGGCACCAGTACCGGCTACCCTTCGACCACCAGGACCCGGCGGGGGCGCTGCCCGACTCGGTGGCCCACTCCGAGGTACTGCACAACTTCGTCAAGCCTCCCATCCACGGCTGGACCCTGCGGCGGCTGCTCGACCGGCTCCCCCGCCCGGTCCAGCAGGACGAACTGGTCGAGGTGTACGAGCAGCTGAGCCGGTGGACCGACTTCTGGCTCATCCACCGCCGGGTACCCGGCGACCCGTTGCCCTACTACCAGCACGGCAACGACAGCGGCTGGGACAACGCCACCACCTTCGACCCCGAACGGGTCACCCGGACCGCCGACCTCTGCGCCCACCTGATCCTCCAACTCCACGAACTCACCCGACTCGCCCACGAACTGGGCCGCGGCGCCGACGCCGCACGATGGACGGCCCGCGCCGACGAACTCGCCGCCGCGCTGCTGGAACGGCTGTGGGACGGTGAGCGCTTCCGGACCATCGGCGTAGACACCGGCCGGTCGTGGGCCAGCAGCAGTCTGCTCGACCTGACGCCGATCATTCTCGGCGAGCGTCTGCCAGCCGCAGTGCGCGACACGTTGGCCACCCGGATCGCCGGACACCTGACCCCGCACGGTCTGGCCACCGAGATCCCCGAATCGCCGCACTACGCCGACGACGGGTACTGGCGCGGACCGATCTGGGCGCCGCCAACCGTGCTCATCGAAGACGGACTGCGGCGCGCCGGCCACGACGAACTGGCTGACCTCATCAGCGCGCGGTACCGCGCCCTATGCGAGCGGTCGGGCTTCGCGGAGAACTTCAACGCGCTCACCGGCGAGGGACTCCGCGACCGCGCCTACACCTGGACCGCGAGCGCATACCTTCTGTTGGCCGGCGCCCACGAACGCCGCCTCGCGGCCGGCGACCATGTACAAACAGGATCCGGTGCCCACAGTGGAAACCTCGACAACCGGACAGCCGCTGAAAGCCGTTCCACAAATGTTGACTAACGCGGCAGCCGGCTCTGTGCGGCCCCGACACGCTGCCGCCCGCGCGAGCAATCCATCAGCCACCATTCGACATTACGGTCCCCAAACGGCGCGACGAGTACGCGACCATTCGGAGCGGTAGCGCATAACGGTTGCGGCTCCGGAAATTCGCATTGGCAGCGGCCCGGCCTGCGGAAGTTTCATTGCCGCGGCAATTTGTTCGGGCGACTCCCAAGACCGTCGGATGCCATTATCGAGCACGTCGTCGCGGCGCGACCGGCAGCAGTGGCGCCCTCTGCGCGGTCGCGAGACGCCGCGAGCCATTGACACGCATGACGCCTTTGGTTAACAGTCGCGGCAACTCTTCGGCGAAATGTATTCATATCGTCTGTCGTCACCGGCGATGGACCCGCCAACATTTCGGCGTGAACTGCCCGACACTGTCCGGGCCTCCTTTCGTGGTGTCCGGACAGCCCAACAAGGAGAATCGATATGCAACCCGATGTGAGAACGTCGATACAGCGGCGTTGGCGGGTAGGTCTGGCCGCCGGTGCCGCTGTTGTGCTGGCCGCCGGGTCGTTCTGGCTTTCGGTAAGCGCCGCCTCGGCCGCCACCAACACCGTCGCCGTCACCGTCAACGCCGGGCAGAGTCTGGCCACTGTCGGGTCCGGCCTGGTCGGCGCGAACGTGGCGATCTGGGACGGCCTGCTCGCCGACCCACAGACCAGCACCCTGTTGAAGAACGCGTCGACGTCCTTCGTGCGGTACCCGGGCGGTTCCTACGGCGACATCTACGACTGGCAGACAAACACCGCCACCGGCGGGTACGCCGCGCCGAACACCGACTTCGACCACTACATGACCATGGTGAAGGCAGCCAACGCGCAGGCGATCGTCATCGCCAACTACGGCTCCGGCACCGCGCAGAAGGCAGCCGACTGGGTCAAGTACGCCAACGTCACCAAGGGCTACGGCGTCAAGTACTGGGAGATCGGCAACGAGGTCTACGGCAACGGCCACTACGGTTCCGGGTGGGAGACCGACAACCACACCGACAAGAGCCCGCGCGCGTACGCCACGAACTTCGTGCAGTACGCCAGCGCCATGAAGGCGGTCGACCCCACCATCAAGATCGGGGTGGTACTGACAACGCCGGGCTACTGGCCTGACGGCGTGGTCGGCTCCGGCGACAGTAGCGACTGGAACGACACCGTCATGTCGATCGTCAAGAACACAGCCGACTTCGGCATCTTCCACTACTACCCGGGCGGTACGAGCGAGGCCGACCAGCTCACCAAGCCGCCCACGCTCGCTTCAACGGTGACCCAGTTCAAGGCCGACATGGCCAAGTACGCCACCAACAACCCGGGCGTGTTCATCACCGAGACCAACAGCGGTACCACCCCCTCCGACACGCAGATGCAGGCGCTGTGGGCCGCGGACATGTACCTCACGGCGGCGGAGAACGGGGTGGCCAACGTCGACTGGTGGAACGTACGCAACGGCGCCGGCGCCACCACGACCGATGTCACCGGAGCAACGGACTACGGTGACGGCGGCATCATCTCCAGCGGCTCGGGTGCCGAACCACCGGCCGGTACCCCGTTCGCCACCTACTACGGCATCCAGATGGTCAGCCGTGTCGCCGGCCCCGGTGACACGATGGTGCGTACCACCTCCGGCGACGCGAAACTGACCGTGCACGCCGCCAAGCGCGCCAACGGCAACCTCGACGTACTGCTGATCAACAAGGACCCGAACAACTCGTACCAGGTGAACCTGTCCTACAGCGGCTACAGCCCCAGCGCGAGCGTCACAGTGGACAGCTTCACCAATCGCGGCACCGCGATCGTCACCGGTACGCAGGGCACGGCGACCAGCCAGACCATCCCGCCGTACTCCCTGGTCACCGTCCACCTACGACCGGGCGGCGCCAGCCAGAGCCCGTCCAGCTCGCCGTCACCCAGCCGGTCGCCGTCCAGTTCGCCGTCACCCAGCCGGTCGCCCTCGAGCTCACCCTCACCAAGCCGGTCGCCGTCGAGTTCACCGTCGGCCAGCCGGTCCCCGTCCAGTTCACCGTCCACCACCGGCGCATGCACCGCCTCCTACCGCACGGTCAGCTACTGGCCAGGCGGATTCCAGGGCGAGGTCACCGTCACGGCAGGCTCCTCCTCCATCTCCGGCTGGACCACCGCCTGGACGCTCGCCAGTGGCCAGGCCATCACCCAGTTGTGGAGCGGCACCCTCACCACCAGCGGCTCGAGCGTGACCGTCCGCAACGTCTCCTACAACGGGTCGCTCGGTGCCGGCACCTCGACGACCTTCGGCTTCCTCAGCAACGGCACGCCAAGCACACCAACGGTCAGTTGCACCAGCCCCTGAACCCACCGGCACGATCGAATGGAGTGTGCGGCTCGCCGGTGAAACCCACCGACGGGCCGCACACTCGTTGGCTCAATCGGTGGGTATCGATCGGGTCGACGCTCAGGTCGTCGCTGCGAGAGCGTCGACGTCCAGCCGGTACACCCGGGTGGCACACCATCGAGTACCAGCGCGCGGTCCACACTGAGTCATGCCGACTTGCTGGCGCACCGCGCCGGATCAGCGCGGGCACCATGGTCGGAAATGCTGACGCAGCGGGCCGGGCACGCCGTAGTCGGCGTGCCCGGCCCGGGTAGGGCAGCTGTCAGCTGCGGGTCCAGTGCTGGTTGTTTCCGCCGTTGCAGGTCCACAGCTCCACGGCGGTGCCGTTGGCCGTACCGTTGCCGGTCACGTCCAGGCACAGCCCTGATTCGACACCCACGACGCTACCGTCGGCGTTCACCTGCCACTGCTGGTTGGCGCCGCCGTTGCAGGTCCAGATCTCCACTCGGGTACCGGCGGTCTTGGCGTGCCCCGGGACGTCCAGGCACTTCGAGCCGTAAACCGTCAACTGGTTGCTGGAGTTCAGCGTCCACTGTTGGTTGGCGCCGCTGCCGCAGTCCCAGATGTCGAGGAGGGTACCGTCGGTCTGGCTGGCGTTTGGTACGTCCAGGCAGCGGTTGGAGGCGACGCCGCGCAGTACACCTGTCGCGCCACCGCCGCCAGTGCTACCGCCACTGCTGGTGATTGCCAGGTTGTCGAACTGAGCGGTCTCACCCTGGCTGGTACCGATACCAACCAGTCCCGAACCGAAGGTGGAGTCCGTAACCGTACCCACCGTCGCACCGTCGATCGTCGCCGTCAGGTTGCTGCCGGACATGCCCAGAGCGACGGTATGCCAGCGATTGGTGCCCAGCGCGGCAACGCTGCCACTGCGCAGCGTGGTGGTCTGCGCCGAAGTGTTGGTCCGGAAGATCGACCAGGCACCGCTGTCGCTGACTCGCAGATGGTAGGCGTTCAGCGCGGTCGGGTTGTTCAGGTCCTGGGCACCCACCCGGCCCAGTACCTCGACGTAGCCGGAGGTCTCCAGCAGCGTGTCGGTCTGCACCGTGTAGTTGTTCCAGTTGGTGTTGCCCAGTTCGGCGTACGGATTGCTGAGGTTCTTCCAGGTGATCGGCGCTTGCGGACTGGCCTGCCGGATGCACTCGCCGGAACGGCCACCGCCGCACGGGGCCGCCTCGAAGGCACCCTGCATGTCCATCAGGTACTTGGCCTCGTGCCCGGTGGTGAGGCCGTCGAAGCTGTCGGTGTACGGCAGCGCGAGCGAGCCCTGTCCCGGGCTGGCCGCGGTGCCCTTGCCCTGCCCGGTGGTGGTGGTGATGGTGTAGACGTAGCCCGGCTGCACGGTGACCGAGTACTGCCCGTTCGAGGGGGTGATGTCACTGGAGTGCACGAGGAAGTCGGAGGCGTTGTTGGAGTTGAGGTTCGACGCCCAGACGTGTACCTGGCCGGTCGACAGGCCGCCGGTGACGCTGAAGTTCAGTGTCTGCGCGCCGGTGGCGTCCATCGTCTCGACGACGGTGCTGTAGTCGGAGTTGTTGGTCGACTTCAGCGTCACGTAGCTGCCGTTGCTGCGGTTGCCGCCGATATAGCCGCTGGAGGGATCCAGGTACTTCCAGCCGGGAGCGGTGAACTGGGTGGTCTGTGCGATCGCCCAGGCGTCCTTGCCGACCGAGTAGTAGCCCGACCACGGCTGGTTGGCCAGCACCAGACCGACGGTCGACCACAGGTTGTTCGGGGTCGTCGAGGCCACCAGGTCCCAGTTCAGGTAGCCGGTCATCTTGGCGTCGAGGTAGACCCGGTTGATGCCCCGGGCCAACTGCTTGGCACCGCCGTTGTAGTCCTGCGAACCGTTCTCACTGGACCACAACGCCTTGCCGGAGTTGATGGCGTTGGTCGAAGAGTTGCAGGTCGTCTGGTCGGCCAGGTAGCCACAGGAGTAGTGCACCCCCACCACGTCGACAGCGGCGCGCAGGGCCGCGTTGTTCACCATCTGGTCGGCCGGGCTGTAGGTCCAGTCCTCCGCGACCTCGATCTTCACGCCGCTGTAGCCGTTGGCGTTGAGCGCATTGCGCACGTTGATGGTCGTGGTGGCGTTCCACTGCTTTTCGTTCTGTGCCGGCACGATGTAGTCGATGGTCAGACCGTGCTGCTTGGCGCAGCCCAGCCAGGACAGCAGGTAGCCGCTCAGGTCACTGGAGAGGAAGGTGCCGTTACCGATCCAACCCGGCGCGCCCCAGGGAAGCGCGGCCAGCTTGATGTTGGGGTTGCGGGCCTTGGCCTGCTCCATGATCCACCACTCGTACCCACGGTCGCAGTTGAGGTCGCTCCGGGTGTGCGCGTGACTGGGCTCAGCGCCGCTGGTCGAGTTGGTGTCACCGCCGATCTCGACCTTGAGTACCTGCAGCGCCGCGCCGTAGCCGGGCTTGAACAGGTAGTCCAGGATCTGCCCGCGCTGTGGTTCGGGATAGTCGATCAGCAGCCGGGAGTTGCCGCCGCCGCCGCTGACCGCACCGACGCCGTCGAAGGTACGCCCGCTCCCCGATCCGTTCAGGGTTATCCCGGTGGCGGCCTGGGCGGCGACAGACGGTAGGACGACAACGCCCACCATCACCAACGCCGCCCCGGTGAGGATCGTGAGTAGGCCGAGGACGCGGCTTCTCATCGATCGTTTCGCGAACTGTCGTTGCTTCATTCCATGGTTCCTCTCATGGTTTCCGTCGGCTCATGGCTTTCGCCGACTCGGCCCGCCGTTGCCCAGACCGCGGGTGCCGTAACTCGGATCAGGCACGCCGGGCAATGCGGCGGCAGAGGCGAGCAAGCACGCATGACGACCTCGCGATGGGAACGGCGGTCGAGCCGGCTGGGTGGCTTTCTTACGGTCAGCGCCTATGCGCGGTTCCAGCGTTGGTTGGCGGCCGCGGTGCAGGTCCACAAGATGACCGTCGCGCCGTTGGCCGAGGCAGCGCCGGAGACATCCAGGCAGAGGCCGGACGAAACACTGCTGACGGTACCGTTGGAGTTGAAGTTCCACCGCTGGTTCGATCCGCCGTTGCAGTCCCAGATCTGCACCTTCGACCCGGCGGCGGCATTCAACGGCGCATCCAGACACTTGCCCAGAACCTGCAAAGCCTGGCCACTGACTGTCCACGCCTGGTTCGACGCGCTGTGACAGTCCCAGATGATCGGCTGCGTACCGTTCGCCGAATTCCCACCTGGAACGTCCAGGCACCGGCCCGACGCCACACCGACCAACGCGTTCGTGCTCGTGCCGCCGGCGGTGCCGATGCTGCCGGGCACCGAACCCAGAGCCGTGTACCAGGTGGCGGCCATCTTGTCGTAGCCGGCGGCGTTCGGGTGGATGCCGTCGGTGAGGTCCGACGTCGTCAACGCGCTGTGCATGTCGACAAGGTGGACATGCTTGCCCGCGTTCACCTTGCTCTGCACGATCGCGGGAATCGCCGCGTTGAAGGTGCGGCCGGCCGCCTCCTGCCCGGAGTTCGACAACGGGATGATGGTGGCGACGAACACTTCGGCGGATGGCGCGGCGGCCGTGATGTGGTCGATCAGCGTCGACAGGCGTCCCGGGGCGCCGGAGAGGTTGTAGTTCTGCAGCACGTCGTTGGTGCCGATGTGCAGCAGCACGGTGTGCGGCTGGTAGGTGTTCAGCCAGCCGACGATGTTCGCGTCGATCTGGTCGATCCGCCAGCCGGGATGGCCCTCGTGGTCGTGGTCGCCGAGGCCGGACGGACCGTTGAACTGTGAGCCGACGAAGTCGACCCGGTAGCCTGCCGCGGCCATCCGTTGCCACAGGCCGATCCGGTACCCGCCGGGTACCTGGGTGCCCTCGGTGATCGAGTCGCCGAGCGGCATTACCCGTACGCCGCCGTTGGACTCGGCGCTGGCGATACTCGTGTTCACCACCGCACTGGTCACCATCAGCGCGGTCGCGAGGGCGGCGGCAGTGAGCCACCGTGTACGGATTCGCATCCTCGGTTTCCTTTCGCAACTCAACCTGAACTGGGCGGCGCGGGACGGTTGGGCCCGGGGTCGGAACGCGAGCCGCGTTCCGACCCCGGGCGCGCGGTTCAGCTGCGCAGGCTCCACTTCTGGTTGGCACCGTTCAGGCACTGCCAGAGCTGGACCTGCGTGCCGTTGGTGGTACCGAAGGCGCTGGCGTCCAGGCACAGCCCGGACTGCACCCCGGTGATCGTCCCGTCCGAGTTGACGTTCCACTGCTGGTTGGTCTGACCGTTGCAGTCCCAGATGATGGCCTTGGTACCGTTCGCGGTCCCCTTACCGGAGGCGTCCAGGCACTTGTTGCCATACACCTGGAGCTGCTTGCCAGAGGTGTAGGTCCAGCGCTGGTTCGTCTGACTTCCGCAGTCGTACAACTGCACCTGCGTACCGTTCGTGGTCGACGCGTTCGGCACGTCCACGCACCGACCGGACTGACCGCCGACGATCTGCTGGCCGCTCCCGGTGTTGGTGGTGCCGAAGGAGTAGGCCGCGGCGGTGATGTCGGCCTGGACGGCGTTCTCGGTGGCGTCCGAGGGGAAGCCGTTGGTGACGGCGCCTTCGAAGAAGTAGCCGATGCCGCTGGTGCTGTTGTCACCACCGGTGCCCAGCAGGATGGAGCTGTCCACCTTCATCGGCGAGTACCCGTTGGGCAGCGGGCCGGAGAAGGTGGTGTTCAGGCCGCCGCTGTTGGCGTTGCCGTACTTGAGGGTGAAGTTGCTGGTGCCGTTGTTCTTCTCCACCGCGGTGACGAACGGGAAGTGCACACCGGAGTTGTTCGGGTCCTTGTTCGACCCGGTGTTGGTGTGGTACATCCCGTTCTCCAGGTCAGCCTCGACCCACGGGCCGGTGCCGACACACGGGTTGTTCGCCCAGTCGCCGAACCAGCACGCGGTACCCCACTCGATCGCGTTCATGGTGGCGTTGCCGGTGTCGGTGTGCGAGTTCTCGCCCAGGCCGTAGTCGAAGCAGCAATACTTGTTGACGTAGTTCGACGACGTCACCATGTAGATACCCGAGGGGTGCGAGCCGGTCGGCGCGTTCTTCGCGTTGTCGACCCGGTACCCGACGCCGCCGGTCACCTTGATGCCGTACGCCTTGTGACCGGCGACGGTCAGCGGCAGTGCCTTGGCATCCGCTCCGACGTCCGCGCCATTGGCGCCCGGTCCCTTCCAGTAGCCGCCCCAGGAGATGGGCATGTCGTTGTGGTTCGCGGTCTGGTCGTAGATTTTGGTGATCGTGCAGGCACTGTTGGCGCAGAACGTGTCCTGGGTCGCGGCGTTGGCGTACCCGCCGGCCGACAGCAGACCGACATCCGTGTACGCCTTGTCCGAGGCGCGCTGCACCTGGTACAGCGGACCGTTGTACGCCGCGAACAGCGCGCGCGTGGTGCTGTGCGCGCTGATACACGGCGTTCCGCCCGTGGCGTAGATGTCACACGCGAGCGACGTGGCCGCGTTGGCCGATGTCAGCGGGCTGGCCAGAGTGATAGCGACACCCGCGATCACCACGGCCATCGAGAAGATGCCCGCCAGCAACCGGCGGCGCATTCTACGTTTCATTCCTGTCGACTCCCTTGCTTAGGTGCCACGGGATGTGGCGCAGGTTGTGAAGGTGAGCGGCGGCGGCCCGCCGTCGCGGCACTCCACTCCGGATCGGGACCTGAGTGCTCCTTACGACCAGCCGAGTTAGCGCTAACAATTGACGGCGCTCCGACTGGGGTGGTGCCGGCTACCCGTCCCAGTGGGAACGGGTAGCCGGCTCTCCGGTGTGTTGGGGTGTTGGGGTGTGTTGGGGTGTTGGGGCGGTGCGGTGCGGTGCGGTTCAGCGGTAGCCGGCGGCGATGATGTTCGCCTGGACGGCGTTTTCGGTGGCGTCGGACGGATAGCCGGAGACCATCGCGCCCTCGTAGAAGGTGCCGGCGCTGAGGTTCGCGCCGCCGCCGGGCTTGCAGCAGTCGCCGCCGCTGCCCAGGACGATGGCGCCCTGCTTCTTCATCGGGTTGTACCCGCTCGGCAGACCGCCGGCGTACAGCGTGAACAGGCTGCCGGACTGGGCATTGCTGCCCTTGATGGCGAACTGCGAGGTCCCGTTGTTCTTCAGTGTCGCGGTGACGAACTTGCTGTTGAACGCGCGCTGGTTGGCGTTCCAGGAACTGCTGCCACCCGGGAACAGCCCCCACTCCAGGTCCGCCTGAACCCAGGGGCCGGAGCCGGAGCAGCCGCCGAACCAGCAGCTGGTGCTGAAGTTGATCGCGTCCATCGCACCGGCGGCGTCGGCCTTGCGGGTGGTCTCGCTGTTGCCGTAGTCGAAGCAGCAGCCGCTGTTGACGTGGGTACCGGAGGTGACCATGTACAGGCCCTCGGGTGCGGTGCCGGTCGGTACGCCGGTGAGGTGGCCGTCCCGCCAGTAGCTGTTGCCCGGGTTGATGTACAGCGAGTAGGCCTTGCTGCCGGCAACTGTCAGCGACTCGGTGGTCGCCTTTGCCGGGCTGCTCGACGTGGAGCCGGGAACCGCAGCCGATCCCTGGTACCACAGGTCGTTGCCGTGCCCCGACTGGTCGTATACCACGGTGATGACGCAGGTCGTACCGGAGCAGAAGGAGTCCTGGGTTGCCGCGTTGGCGGACCCACCAGCGGCCAGTACGCCGATGTCACGGGTCGCGTTGTCCGAGGAGCGCCGGACCTGGTACAGGTTGCCGCTGTAGGCGTGGTAGAGCGCCCTGGTGGTGCTGTGCGCCGCGACGCACGGCGTACCACCGGCGGCGTAGATGTCACACGGGCCCGAGCCGGGCGGGGCCGGGGACGTGGAGGTCGACGCTGTCGGCGACGGGGATGTCGTCGTCGACTGGTGCCATTGCTGGTTGGTGCCGCCGTGGCAGGACCAGAGAATCAGTTTGGTGCCGTTGGCGGTGCCCGCGCCGTTGGCATCCAGGCACAGTCCGGACTGCACCCCGGTGATCGTGCCGTCGGAGTTCACATTCCACTGCTGGTTGGTCTGACCGTTGCAGTCCCAGATGATCACTGTGGTGCCGTTGCTGGTGCCCTTGGCGTTGGCGTCCAGGCACTTGTTTCCATAGACCTGGAGTTGCTTGGCTGACGTCAGCGTCCATGACTGGTTCGACCCACCGGAGCAGTCCCACAACTGCACCTGCGTGCCGTTGGTCGTGCTGCTGTTGGGCACGTCGATACATCGACCGGACTGCACGCCCACGACCGGCGTCGGTGACCCGATGGTGGCGGCGAGGGCGACGCCGCTCTGGGTGGCCAGGACGAGACCACCGGCGGCCGCGATGGTCACGGCGACAATCACGCCGAGCAGCGGGCGACTGCGGATACGCCTGAAACTGGAAACAACCATTGTGAATCCTCAGGGGGTGTGTGGAAGCGGTTGTGGTGAGCGCGCACAGCGGTTTGCGGTACAGCGCGGTCGTGCGGGATGCCGGCCCGATGATCGTGCCGTGCTGTTGCTCGTACCCCCGTTTGTGGCGTCCGGGGGCCTTCTGCCATACACCGCCGGCTGTTTGGCAGAGGTGTAGATGAAGGACTGGTTCGGGAGCGCCGCCGCCGGTGCGTCCGGGCAGGCCCTGGACCGCCGCAGTCCATTCATCTATCTCGATGCTTCGCTGAAGCTGGCTCAGTTCATCATACGAATGATGAATTCGCAAGAGCCACGTCGTTCGGGCCGACCGCAGGCGTCGACGCTCCCGACGGCGAAGGCCAGACCGCGCCGCCGGGCGTCGCTGAGGGGCTGTCGATCGATATGAGGGTGAACCGCCCCGGCCGCCACCATCAACGATCCACGACGTCGGGGATCCCTGCCCTTTCTCACAGTGATGCGTCCTTTCTCTCCGCACATGGGCCGACCATGTGCGGAGGGTTGGTGCGGGACGGTCGACCACACGGGGCGGATCACGCCGCCACGGTCGTCAGTCGTCACGCGGTGGAGCAGGCAGCTCCGTTGAGGGTGAAGGTGGCCGGTACGGCGGTGTTGCCGGTGTGCGTGGCCTGGAAACCGATGGTGACCGCCGCGCCCGCCGCGATGTCGGCGTTGTAGGAGAGGTTCCTGGCCGTCACCTGTCCCGAGGTGGGCGAGTAGCTGGCGTTCCAGCCAGAAGTGATGACCTGTCCGCCGGGCAGGCTGAAAACCAGGGACCAGCCGCTGATCGCGGTGGTACCGGTGTTGGTGACGGTGATGCTCGAGGTCAGCCCCGTGTTCCACGCGTTGACCACGTCGCCGACCCGGCAGGCGGCGGTTCCCGGCGTTGAACTCACAGTTGGGCGGACAGACGAGGCGCTCGGGGTCGGGCTGGCCGACGAGGCGCTCGGGGTCGGGCTGGCCGACGAGGCGCTCGGGCTTGGGCTTGGGCTGGAAGTTGATGCACTCGGGCTCGGGCTCGGGCTGCTGGTCTGGAACTGCGCGAAGAACGAGAACACAGCGGCCGAGGTCCAGGTCCGGATGCCGCTGGTGGCGGTGGACCCGTCCACCGGGTCGGGGGTGTGGTCCCCGTCGAACGCGGCCCATTGGACCGGGTACCCCGGCCGGCACCCCGCGTAGGTAGTGACGATGTGCGTCAGGCTGCCCTGCGCCGGTTCGCGCGGGTTCTGAGCCGTACAACCGTTGTTCCTGACGAACGTGTCACGCAACGAGCGGCCGTTGGAGATGTTCAACACGCTGTCGTGAATGCCGTGGATCCCGAAGTACGCGACCGGCTGGGTACCGCCGCTGCAACCGCTGAGGTTGGCACCGGAGAAGACCGCGACGGCACGAAAGACCGTGGGGCGGGCACACGCGATCGCGTAGCTCATCGCGCCGCCGTAGCTCCACCCGAGAGCGAAGAGCTGCGTCGTGTCGACGCAGAGATCGCCCTCGACCAGACGGGTCAGATCGTCGACGAGAGTCAGGTCGCGACCTCCGGTGTTGGCCCAGCCGTTGTCGATGCCCTGAGGCGCGACGAAGATCGTGCTGTTGTTCGACAGCTGCTTCTGGCCGTAGAAGGCCCAGGCGGCGCCGTCTGAGTCCCCCGTGGCGACATCGTTGGCGGTGCCGTTCAACCAATGCAGCCCGAACATCAACCGATAGGGATGGTTCCGGTCGTAGTTGCTGGGGATGCTCAGGATGTACGTGCGGTTCGCGCCGCTGCTCTGGATCGTGTGCGTTCCACTCGTCAACGTGGCGGTCTTGCCGCACCCGGCCGTACTCGCCGCGGCGGTGGCGCCCCCGGAGGCCGAAGTCGCCGCCGACGCCCACTGGGTACCGGTCACTGCGGCACCAAGAAGTACGACCGCGGTGGCGGCGGCGATCAGCGCAGAGCGTGTACGAGATGAGCTGGCTTGGCGCACGGGAGCCTCCCTGGAAGCTGCTCGGTAGGTTCGGACCGGATGCGGGACCGCCGCACCCGGTGGGCCGGTCAGGGGCTGGTGCAGGCGACACTGTGACCGCGGCGGATCGGTCGCGGGTGGCGGCGGATCCGAACGCCGTCGAGGCGCCCGCCACGACGGTCCCGTTGTAGGGCGCTGCGCACGACTACGGCACCGGTGGTACCTGAGCTGATGCGGCTCCAAAGGCTGCTGATGCATTTGGGATGAAGCCCGTGGTGCCGTTGTGTTCTGCTGTTAGCGCTAACAGTTCGACGGTCGACGGCGGGTGGCGGCCCGCCGCCGTTGTCTCGGAAAGTGTCAGATCGTGCTGGCACACTCAAGCAGCGAGCCGCTGAAACAGCGCCCGTTCCGGCAACGCTTCGTCGCAGGTACTGACGTTTTCCCTGTTCACCCACTGGCCGCGACTTTTTTTGCGGAATGGCCACTCCGCATGAAAACAAGCCACGACCCGTTTCACGTTGGCAGATAACACTTTCGCTCTCAGGGCGTCACGACAACCAATGACTGGAACGGGTTCCGCCCGCCAGCCACGGAGTACCTGCCGGAGCGTTCCGGAACCTCCGGCAGCGCCGCCGCGTATCGCGGACCGCAGGACTATAGATTGATCACTTATATATGTTGCTGACCGTGGTGACTATGCGCGAACCATCCTTCCTCATCCTCACCGCGCTGGTCGACGGGCTCGGCCTGGTTACGGCATCGTGCAGGAGGTCCGGGTGCTTTCCGGTGGGCGAGTCAGCCTACTGACTGGCGCGCTCTACACGGCGGTGGACCGGCTCATGGCCGAAGGGCTCGTCGAGCACGACCACGACGAGAAGGTCGACGGGCGGATGCGGCGGTACTACCGACTTACCGCCGAGGGGTCTCACCGCGCTCACCGCCGAGACGGCCAGGCTCCGCCAGTTGACAACGGTGGCCCAGGCCCGACTGCGTGCTGCGTTACCGGAGCGCCACCACTGCTCCAGAACAACCTGGAGGGGCTACCGGCCCACGCACTGGTACGGGCTGGCACACGGCACGCCGCGACCATAGTTGCCGACGCCGAGTTGGGATCATGCCACCTGGATGGCGTCTGGATCTGCCGATGACCGTGCATCCGATCACGGAAGGTTGCTCATCGTCGTTCGCGGGCAATACGCCATGCGCCTCGACAAGCGCTGTCATTTGATCGAGAAATCGCGCGAGCGCTGCTCGCTTGATGGTTCAGGCGGGAACGATGGGGGGCCGACTACTCCGCCGATTCTGGCGACGATGCCGGATCCGGTGTGTGTCGCGCTGGCGGAAATCGATGACGGTCTCCCGAGCGAGTCACCCTGGTGGACTTCGATTTCGCCGTTGCCGGACGTCTCGAGTAGGTGGGCGGCGAGGCAGCCGACACTGTTGGCGTTCGCGATGTCCTCGGCGACGCCGATCGCGGCGGCGAACATGCGGGCTGCGGCCGTTCTTCCGGTCGGCGAGAGCGCGTAGGTGAAGCAGCCGAGATACCCGAGCCGGCGACACTCGGTTGCCAGCCGATCGAAGTCGGGCCGCATGGACAGCAGTGTCGGGCGATCCCGGACCGGGACGAGAAGTCGTGGCGTGCCGGGCGAAGCGACCCGTACGCCGGCGGCGATGTCCGCTCGTTGCAGGCCGAGGGCCGCGATGATGCCACCGTCGGTGGCGTCAGCGTGGTCTGCCAGGGTGATGATGCCTTGGTCAAACCAGACTTCGATGCCATCGTGACGGCGGATGGCGGTCGTGGCGAAGGTGCGGCCTGCGGTGCGCTGGCGCCCGTGGTGCTCGGTGGCGCCGCTGCGGTGCAGCAGGACGGCTTGCGCGGCGATGGTGCCGTGGCCGCAGTTCGTGAGTTCTCCGCCGCTGGCGAAGAAGCGCACCGTGGGGGTGTCCGCTGCACTGGTGTCGATGAACGCGGTGTGGGAGGTGCCGGTCCTGCGGGCGGTGGCGTGCCGGTCGTCGTCGGTGAGTGTGGCGTCGTCGATCACGACCGCGGTGGGGCTGCCGCCCTGCCCGTCGCGGGTGCAGGCGTTCACCACTGCCATCGGTGGGCCGGCCATCAGGCGGCCGTGATGTCGGCGAAGCGGGGAGCGCCGGGCTCGAGGTCGACGCGAGCGGTGCGGGCGGCGAAGCAGATCGCGTGGTACCACCCGCACAGCAGTAGCACGTCGAGCAGTCGCCGCTCGTCGAGCAACCCGTGCGCGGATCGCCATAGTTCGTCGTCGACGTCGCACGAGTCGTGCAGGGCGTCCACCAATCGGATGAGCGTGGCTTCGCGGCCGGCCGTCCAGCAGGGATCGTCAGGGGAGCCGCAGGTGAGCGAGGTGACCTCGGCCGGCGAGAGTTCGGCACGCTCAGCGAAGACCATCACGTGGACGCCCCACTCGTATTCGCAGCCGCAGCGCGCGCAGGTGCGCAGGATGACGACCTCCCGCTCGCGGAGCGTCAGGGTCAGGTCGCGGCCGAGTTCGTACCTGCCCCAGTTGCTCATCGCGACGGTCATCGGCAGGTTCTTGGCGAACGTCCGGAACAGGCCGATAGGAGGCGTTCCGGCCGGCATCATCGCGGCGAGTTGCGTCTCCACGTCCGACGTGAACGGCGGTTCGAGCGCCAGGATGCGAGCCATGGCCCCTCCGGTTGATTCGGATTCAGAAGCACGATAGCGATTCGATTTCCGAAGCGCCAGAGGTGGCGCTTCACAGGATCAGTCTTCGCCGCCCTCGTCCAGGGCCGAGGCCCACCCGTCGGACCAGCGGGCGAGCGGACGCAATGCCTGGTAGACGCCGCGGCCCAGATCGGTGAGCGCGTAGGTCGTGTCCGGCTCCTGGGCGACGAGGTGGGCGTCAAGAAGCTCGGTCAGCCGTTGCCGCAGGACGCTGGAGGACATGTTGTCGCAGCGCTGCTGCAACGCGCGGAACCCGACCGGCCCGTGCTGCAGCTCCCAGACGATGCGCAGGTTCCAGCGGCGGCCGAACAGGTCCAGGGCGGCCATGAGCGGTCGCCCGGTACTCGATCCTCGTACCGGCCGGCCCGGCCTGGGCACCGTCATCGCCTGCCCCCTCTTGATGCTTCGATCTTCGATACAGTACCGTCCCGTGTGTTGATTCTATTTCCGAAGCGACAGGGGTGACTCCGTGAGGTGTCTACGCACTGCGCTGTACACCAAAATGAGTATGGATCTGTCGATCGGGCCGGCACCGGCCGTCCACGCGGTCGGCCGACTGCAGGGCCTGGCGGTGTGATGGCCCTCCCACCCTTGCCGGAAAAGGGCCACTACGGTGAATCGTGTGGTCTGCGATTCGGCGACCTGACAACGTCGGCGGTCGCGCACGAAGGGCTCCATCACCTCCACGACATTGCCGCGAGCCCTACCGACAGGGCAGTGTTGTTCGACGTCGACGGCGTGCTCGTCGACTCGTACCCCGCATACCGCCGGATCTGGAGCCGATGGGCAACCCACCGCAACCTCGATCCAGACCTGGTCTGGTCACACACCCATGGCCGCCGGCCCGTCGACACCATCCAGGTAGTAGCGCCACAACTCGACGCCGCCGCTGAATACCGGCTGATCAAGGAATTCATGGCCCACGAAGCCGGCAGCTTTCCCGTGTACCCCGACGCCCCCGCGGTGTTGCGCTTGCTGCAGGACCGGCCGTGGGGCGTCGTCACCTCAGGCCGAACACCCACGGTCCTGCACCGCCTCCGCGCAGGCGGGTTACCCGATCCTCCGATCCTGGTCGACAGCAGCCAGGTCCGACGCGGCAAACCCGATCCGGAGGGCTACCTACGCGCGGCCCAGCTCCTCAACGTGCCGGCGCCCGACTGCCTCGTGATCGAGGATGCTCCCGCCGGCGTAGCAGCGGCCCGCACCGCAGGCATGACGGTGATCGCACTCCGCACCACCCACCCCGACGAAGAACTCGCCGGTGCACACCACCGCGCCGACACCCTCAGCGACGCCCTGCCCCTCATCACCGACTGGCTGGACAGGACGCGCCCATGACGGCCGCGTCAGAGGCGTCCCCGGGATGCTTTGCCCGCCCGCTGCTCAACGGAGGTTTGTCATGCACAAGCTGATGGTCCTGTACCCCGAACCCGTCGATCCCGACCACTTCCGCGACTACTACGTGACCAACCACCTCCCGCTGGTCACCCGCCTGCCCGGCCTGCTCGCGTGGCGCTACAGCTTCGACGTGGCAGCGACGCAGGGACAGACGCCGTACTTCGCGGTCTTCGAAGCCGAGTTCGCTGACGCTGCGGCGATGACAGCGGCAAGAGCGTCGCCGCAGGGCCGCCAGGTGACCGCCGATGTCGCCAACTACGCCACCGGCGGTGTGGTCGTCATCCACTATCCGGTGCAACACGGCACCGGCTGAGCTACCCACAGCGAAGCCGTCCTCCGAGCTCCGACGAACTCGTCACCACCGGACCCTGACGGGCGTAGCAGCGAGGCCGTCAACGCGACGCGTTGCTACGAGTTGGCTCGGGCGTAGGTTTCGATGACTTGTCCGTCGTAGCGGCCTGCCGCCAGGACTCAGCCGTTTGTGGGTCGTAGTAGCGGGTAAAGCCGCAGCTCCAGGCGATGGGGGAATCGAGAGGAGATCCTCCCCAACGCGGCTCACCCGTGACAAGCAGGCGCGACCCAACTCCATACGAATGTACGCAGTTTGGGGACCGTCACGACCGGCCGTTGGAGATGTTCATAGCACCGGGTTTAGGTACATCGCAGACGGGTACGCCACTGGAGTGCACGCTAACCAGGTCTTCGCCGACCGGTACCGCCTCCTGGAGCCGCTCGGATCCGGTGGTATGTCGGTGGTGTGGCGGGCGCACGACGATGTCCTTGACCGGCCGGTTGCGGTCAAGCTGATCAGCGATTCGGTCGACCCGCGCTGCCGTCCTCAGCTGCGTGCGGAGGCACGTGCCGCCGCCCGGCTGCACCATCCGGGTATCGCCGAGGTGTTCGACTACGGCGAGTCGACCGTGGACAGCCCTGATGGGACCTCGGCTGTGGTGCCCTACCTGGTCATGGAGCTGGTCGACGGTACCCCGTTGAGCAGCCGCCTCGCCGGGCACGGGGCACTACCCTGGCGCCTGGCTGCGGCCGTGTGCGCGGCGCTGGCGGACGCGCTCGACGACGTACACCGCTGCGGCCTGGTGCACCGCGACATCAAGCCGGCGAACGTCATGCTGACCGAGCGCGGCGCGAAGCTCGTGGACTTCGGCATTTGCGCATACGTCGGCGCGGCTGACGCGCACAACGGCGAACTCGTGGGTACGCCTGCCTACGTGGCACCGGAGCGCATCGCGGATGCCCCGGTCGAGCCGGCCTCCGACGTGTACGCACTCGGCATGCTGTTCTACCGCATGGTCTCTGGGGTACTTCCATGGCCCGTCGACTCGGCGACCGGACTGCTTCAGGCCCACCTGCACGACGAGCCGACGCCGGTCACGGAGCTGACCGACCTGCCCGATGAACTCTCCACTGTCGTGATGCGTTGCCTGGACAAAGAGCCTGCATCCCGTCCGTCGGCTGCGGAACTGGCCGTCGTGTTCGGCCGGACACCCGCCTTGGACTCCACTTCGCTCGAGGCACCGACGACCGAGATGCCGACCCGGCGGGGCGGGCAGCCGCAGGACGCATCAACTGAGCAGCGGACGGTTGCCACATCGGGCCGGTCCAGGCAGCACGCCACGGTCGTGTCAGTGGCGCCCGTGCCGCGACTCGGCCGCTCTCTGGTGCTGCGTCGAGTAGTCACAGGTGGGATCGCCGCGGCGGTACTCGCTCTCCTGGTGCTGTTGTGGAGCAGTCAGGACCGACTGGACGGGGTCAGCGCGTCCGCCGCGAGCCGGGCGCCGGCGGCGACCGAGTCTGGCTGTACTGCAGCTTTCGTGGTACGCCGTGACAGCGGTACCGACTTCGACGCGACGGTTACCGTGACCGACCGGGCCGCGGTCCAGAACGGCTGGGAGATCGCGTTCGGCTTCCCCGGTGATCAAGCCCTGCGCCAACCGGGTACCCAGCAGGCACAACTCACTACCGGCTCAGCCAGTGTCCAGCCGGTAGCGCTGACGTTGACGCAGTCCGGTCCCGACGTGGTGGCGCGTACCTCCACGACCGCGCCGGGCTCGCTGACGTTCACCGTCACGGCGGCCTACCAGCGGGCCAACCCGCTGCCGACCGCGATAACCCTCGGTGGGCGGCCCTGTACCACCCAGGTCGCCGGTGCGGTGGCCAGCCCGATCGTTGTCGTGTCTCAGGTCACCACCGGCGGCGGGAGCGGTGGCGGTCCCGCAGCCGGAAGCGGTCCCGCAGGCGGAGGCGGCCCGCCCGCTCCCCCGGGCGGCCCAGACAAAGGCAAGAAGAACGGCAAAGATAAGCCCTGATCGAATGTGTGCCCGCTTCGATTGCGGGTAGGCAAGCCACGGCAAACTCGCCCCCGCACTCGACTGGACGCGACGTCTATGGTGTGGCGTCGCGGGCTTGTTGTGTGCGGTGTTTGAGTTGCTCGGCGTGGGCGGTGATCGAGCCGATCTGACCGGCAAGCTCGGGGTGGCCGTCCAGGTGTCGCTGGGTGTCAGCGAGTAGGCCGGGCAGCGTGCCCGCGTCCGGCGCCGCGAGGGCGTCGTGCAGGCGGCGCACGGGTGCGGCGGCGGCGGCGCCGAGGTCGCTGAGTGCGGTGATCTGGCCAGCGAGGCGGCGCAGATCGGCGGTGTTGTCGTTGGCCCATCGGGTGACGGCGCGCTGTCCGGCGCGACGGTCCCGTTCGGCGCGGACGCGGCCATCTCGGGTCGCGGCGCCGGGCTCGGTGGGGGGTACCAGGCGTAGGTAACGTCGTTCGGCGGCTTGGCGGCTAGCGACGCCGAGTACGGGTGCGAGTGCCTGCCAACTGACGCCGGCCTCGCGGGCGGCACTGATCAGGGCAGGTTCGACGGTGGCGAGTTCGGTCCGTATCCAGTGCAGTCGCGCGAGCGCGGTGAGCAGGTCGGTGGCGCTGATCGGGGTGCCGTCGGCGACCGCGGTCATCGCGGTGGTGATCGTCGCGCCCGCGGTCGCGAGCGGGCCGGGGTCTGTTGAGTGGTGGGTTGGTGCGGTGCTCGCGGTGGTGGCTCGAGCCGGCATGCAGTGCCCCTGATTCGTGATCGAACAGTTGAGGTCATCTCTTCGTTGACATTTCACTTGTCATCGGAACGACGACATGTTAGAAAGAGGTTACCGCGCATTGATGACCTAGTCGATACCTACTGGAGGTGGAACCCATGTTGATGCGCAGCGAACCCTTCACCGAGGTCAACCGGCTCGCCCAGCAGTTGTTCGGCGTGCCGCAGACCGGCACGTGGTCACGACCGACGACGATGCCCGCGGACGCCTACCGCAACGGCGACGAGTTCGTGATCGCGTTCGACCTGCCCGGCGTCGACCGCGACGCCATCGACATCGACGTCGAACGCAACGTGCTGACCGTCCGCGCTGAGCGCAGGCCCGTCAACCTCGGCGACCAGGCCGTCGTTCAACTGTCCGAGCGACCTCTCGGGGTGTTCTCCCGGCAGATGTTCCTCGGCGACGCACTCGATACCGAGCGCATCGATGCGTCCTACGACAACGGTGTCCTGGTACTGCGGATCCCGATCGCGGAGCGGGCCAAGCCCCGCAAGGTCAGCGTCGCAGGCCGCCAGGCGACCGACGCACAAGTGATCGAGGCCTGACCCGAGCGGAACCGATCGGCACGGAAAAGCACGGATGAGCGGGTGGTGACCGGAGATGGCACGGCCGAGTACGGGATTGTCCCCGGAATGGGACCGCTGGTTCGATGAGACCTTCACCGACCTCATCACCAGCGACGAGGATCTGGCACGCGTGGAATTCGACGCCCTGATCGCCGCCTCGTGGCCGCCACCGTCACCGGCACCGCCCGCCACATCCGGCGACCGACGCCACCGCGGAGCGGCCGAACCGCCCGGCCCCGCGAACACCCGCTGACCGAAGGGCGCCCAGCCTCGGCGGCCTGACTGCGGCCGTCACCCATGTGGACGGGACCGCGCGGGTACAGACGGCAGGCGACAGTCGTGACACGCCGTGCACTGCACCGCTTGGCGCACTGCATCCTATGTTTCAACCGCCAGCGTGTGGGCAGAGTGGAGCCGTGCAGGTCTCGCAGGTACTCGACGGTCGCTACCGCCTCGAGGATCGCCTCGGGGCGGGTGGCATGTCCGTCGTCTGGCGTGCCCACGATCAGGTACTCAATCGGCCGGTCGCGGTGAAGGTGCTGGATGGTCCGCAGGCGGCGACACCGCAGGCCCGCCAGCGGATCCGGGCCGAGGCGCAGGCGGCGGCCGGAATCTGGCACCCGCACGTGACGAACGTCTACGACTACGGCGAATCGGTCGACGAGGCCGGCGAGCCGGTCCCGTACGTGGTCATGGAGCTGTTGCCCGGGCGTACCTTCGCCCAGCGGCTGGCCGCCGGACCCATCCAGCCCCGGGTTGCGCTGCGCATCTGCTCGGAGGTGGCCGCCGCGTTGGCCGCCGCGCACGCCCGCGGACTCGTACACCGGGACGTCAAGCCGGGCAACGTGATGCTCACCCCGTCCGGGGCGAAGGTGTTCGACTTCGGGATCGCCGCCGTCGTCGGCGAGGCCGAGCTGGAGCTGGACGGGCGAGTTCTGGGTACCCCCGCCTATCTTGCACCCGAGCGGCTCATCGACAACACCGTCGTACCCGCCTCCGACGTGTACGCCCTCGGACTGCTCATCTACCGGGCATTGACCAGCCAGCTGCCCTGGGAGGCGGAGACCACCACGCAGATGGTGGCCGCCCACATGTACGTCGAGCCGGCGCTGCTGCCGACGACCGACGGTGTGCCGCCCGAGGTGAACGACGTCTGCAATCGGTGCCTGACCAAGGACCCCGGCTCCCGGCCCTCGGCAGCCGACGTCGCCGAAGTGCTCGCCCGGGCCGCGGGGGTGGTGACCGGGCCGAGTGACGACGACGCCGGCCAGCCCACCGAGCAGCTCGCCGTCGACACCGCCGCGCTCAGCGCCGACGCCCCGGCTGGAGCTGATGCGGCGCCCGCATTCGCCGCAGCGGAGGCCGCCGGCGGGCTGCCACGGCGGATCCCACGGTCAGATCACGCGCGGGCCGTCGACCGGTCACCGGCGAGCGATCCACGTATCGACGCGGATGCAGCGGACGCATTGGCGCGCTACCGGGCCTCGGCCGTCCGCCCGGGCGTCGACGCTACGAGCGGAGACGGAGCGGCGGGCGGAGAGGGTGCGGTCGGCGAAGCCGCGGCCAATGGCGACGGGGCAGCACGCCGGCGCCGGACGGCCATACTCGTAATGGCCACGCTGATGGCGCTGTTTGCCGTGGTCGCCGCCGCGGCGGCGCTCACTCGCCCAGCGCATCGGGCCGGAGCCTCGGGTGCCACCCCCGCAGCTACTCCCGGCGGCGAACAGGTCGTCCTACCGGGCGCCGGTACCACCCCAACGACCGCGGGTGGGACCGGCTCGGCACCCACGCCCACCCCTGCTGCGGCACCCCCACTTGCCGGTAATGGGTCCGCCCCGCAGGGATCCGGCCAGCCCTCGCTCCCGGCTGACGGAGCTTCGGCCTCGGTACCCCCCGGGCCTCCGCCGCCAGGTTCTCCTCCCCCTTCTCCTGCGCCGGGCACCTCGGCGTACGCGACCGTGGTCTCCGTCGGCGGTACCGTGGACGTGAGCTGTAACGGCCTCAACGCCCAGATTCTCGACGCCGCACCGGCGACCGGGTACACGGTCTCGGACTACCACCCCGGCCCCGCCCCGCAGGCGAAGCTCACATTCAACAAGCCGGGCCATAAGAGCGACATCACGGTTCACTGTGCGGGCGGCCAACCGGTGTCCAGCGTGAAGGAGACCGGCAAATAACGCCCGGCGGAGCGGCCCGGCCCGGCGATCATTCGGCTTACCGAACCGGGTCCGTGACCGCCGGCCCAGGTGATGACTGGCGCCCATATGGCCGTAGGGCAGATTTCTGTCGCGGTGATCCCGGGTAGTAGATCTCCCGGAACGTGAACACAGGGCAGCCTCAGCGCGCCACAGCCGGCAGCGGCACGGAAGTACTCGACCTCAATGACTGTGATCATGGAGCGGGGACGGCGGTGACGACCACGTTGTCCTGGTAGTGGCGGGTGTTGTCGTTAAACTTTCCGCCGCACGTGATGAGAGTCAGCCGGGGTGCTCCGGTCCAGCTGAAGTACTTGGTTAGATCGATGGTCGTCTTGGGGTACTCCTCCCGGGAGACGACTTGGTAGGGGTGTGCCGCGCCGTCGGCGCCGGTGACCGTCAGCCGGTCGCCCGGGTGCAGTTCGCGCAGCCGGAAGAACGCACCTTCGCCCTGCGCGGCGCTGTCCACGTGCCCGCCGATCACCACCGAGCCGGCCGTCGCGGCCAGGCCGGGACCGAACTTGTACCAGCCGACCGTGTCCACGCTCGGCGGTACGTCGAACTGCCCGGACGAATCGACCCCGGTGGGTACCACCTTGGCCGTCACGTGGATCGTCGGCATGCTCAGTGCCACCGGGGCCAGTTCGGCAGCCGTGGACGGCAGCGCGCCCGACGCGACCGGTGCCGAGCCGGCCGGTGACGGAGCCGGAGTCGGTGTACCGGCCAGCGCGGTCGCCGTGGCGGCGCCGACGTTGGGTGGGGGCTGGGCCTGCCACCAGATCAGGCCGGCGACGAGCAGTACCACCAGCCCGGCCACCGTCAACAGCAACGGTGCGCTCCGGCGCACCCTCAGAAGGGGTGCGCCGGAGCCGTTCTCTTCGTTGTTCACGCCGCCGGCGAGCACGCCGCCGGAGGGCAGGTCATCGGAGGCCATTACCGGCTGCGGGCGACCGTGCGTCGGGTGAGCGCGTAGCGGGTGAGGCCGCCGGCGACCAGCAGTACGCCGGCGCCCGCGACGAGGTACCACCAGCTGGCGACGCCGGTACGGGCCTGGCCACCGGTGCCGGCGGGCATGCCAGCGGGTGCCGAACCCAGCCCGTCGATGGTCTGCGCCACGAGCGCGAGGGACTTGGCGTCCAGCGATCCGATGGCGTAGACGATCGTGGACGTACCCTCCTTCAGGTTCAGGGTTGCCGGCCCGATGACCACCGTGCTGGTACCGGCGGCTACCACGTCGGCGCTGATCGAGCCGGCCGGCAGGTTCGCCTTGGCCTCGTTCGGATTGGTCAGGTTGGCGAACGCCACCTTGCCACCGGCGCGGACATCCACGGCGGGCGCCTGCGCGGTGTGCCGGACGGTCAGTCGGGCCATCCCGGCCGGGATCGTCGAGGTGTCGTTGACGAACGCGTTGAGTGCCGGCTTGCCGGCGGTGTCCAGGTTCGCCACCAGGCTGAGGTTCTTGCCGGCCGGTACCGCGACGGTCTTGTTCTCCAGGATCGCGCTGGTGACCGGGTCACCCGGCTTGGTCAGCGCGATGTCGTAGGTGCCGGCCGCCAGCTTGAGCGGTCCGGCAACGGTGGCCGGCTTGAAGTCGGTGAGTGTCTTGGTGCCGTTGACGTAGACGTCCACGTCCTGGCCGGGAATGCCGTGTACCACCGAAACCATGGACTCGTCGGCCGCCGCGGCCGGGCCGGCGGCGGCGAGCGCGAGCGCCGACCCCGCCCCGGCGAGAGCGACCGCGATCACTGTGCGGGTGATGGTGGCGCGGGTGAGGAGCTGGAAGCGCATCTGATCCTCCTGAGCCGTGAAGGGTTTACGCCGTTGATACGGCCGCCCGCCAGTCGGTGGATGCGGTCGCGGAGCGCGAACATTTCCGCGCCGAAGTGCATCCATTCGGGGTACCGGCAGCGAAGGACTGTGCGGACGGTGGCGCACACCACGCCTCCGGGACCGGGTTAGAGTCAGGTGTGTTCACGTGGGGGCAGCGATTGTGACGGCCCAGCCGCCGCGGTCCGGCACGTCTCCGGACGACGGAATCGGCGACCGGTTCCGCACCGGAGACGAGCGCGCCCTGCGCGATGCGTACGACCGCTTCGGCCCCTCCGTCCACCACCTCGCCCTCGCGACGCTGCGCAACACCGCCGACGCCGAGGACGTCACCCAGGTCACCTTCGTCGCCGCCTGGCAGGCGCGGGCCAGCTACGACCCGGCCAAGGGCAGCCTGTTGAGTTGGCTGCTGGGCATCGCCCGACGCAAAGTGGTGGATCGGCTGCGCGAGATGGGCCGGCAGAACCGGGCAACCGACGCATCCCGCCAGGTCGCCGAGGTGCCGATCGAGGACGGCGTGAGTGACCGGCTGGTCGAGCGGCTCGTGGTCGCCGACGAACTGGCCACCCTGCCACCCGACCAGCGCCGCGTACTGGAGCTGGCGTTCTACGACGACCTGACGCATCAACAGATCACCGCGGTCACCGGGCTCCCGCTGGGTACCGTGAAAAGTCACCTGCGCCGCGGCATGGCGCGGCTACGCGACCGATGGGAGGTGGACGGTGCCGCACCTGGATCACGATCAGCTGGTGCTGCTGGCGCTCGGTGACGAGCCGCTGACCGGCGACGCCGCCGCCCACCTCGACACCTGCGTCGACTGCGCGAGCGAACTCGCCACCCTGCGCCACGTCGCCGGCCTCGGTGGCGAGACCGAGGAGCTGCACGACCTACCCGCTCCCCCCGAGCACGTGTGGGCCGCGATCGCCACCCAGGCGCTGGGCGCCGCCCCAACCCCGACGCGCCCCGACGTGGGTGGGCGGCACGCTCGGCCGGACGGTGGATCCGGTGCCAGCGGGCCGGACGCGGGTCCTCCCACCTCTGCCGGGCCGGGCTCACATGTATCCGGATCAAACGGACCGAACTCGACCGCACCGGGCTCCACGAGGCCGGGCTCGACTGGTCCGGGCTCGACTGGTCCGGGCTCGGCTGGGCCGGGGCGGCGGGGAGCGCGCGGGTTGGTCCGGCTCGCGCTGGTGGC
Organism: uncultured Actinomycetota bacterium; assembly: GCA_963850915.1. Lineage (GTDB taxonomy): Bacteria > Actinomycetota > Actinomycetes > Mycobacteriales > Micromonosporaceae > CAVTWH01. Next base: position 44,987 of record CAWKND010000005.1, on the reverse strand, counting down.
GCTAATCGGTGCGGTCCTCGGGGTCGGCGCGACGCTGGGAGTACAGGCGTTGCGCGACAACGATTCCAGCTCAGCACCGGCGGTGGTGGCCAGTGGTACCTTCGCACCCAAGGCGCCGGCCGCCCAGGGCGCGAGCGGCAGCGCCCAGGTCGTGGATACCGGCCACGGCAAGCAACTGCGCATCACGGTGGCCGGAATGCCCGCGCCGCAAGGGGTCTACGAGGCGTGGCTGTACGACCCGGGTACCGGCCGGATGATCCCGCTAGGCGGCATGAGTACCAGCGGCGGCGACTACGACGTCAGCGGATACGACCTGACCGCGTTCACCGTGGTCGACGTCTCCGCACAGACCTATGACGGAGCCGAGGGCCACGGCCAAAGCATGCTCCAAGCCCCGCTGTCATGACCCGGCTCCGCCGATTCTGCCCGTTCAGCTAGGCGCACGATCGGCTTCGGTCAACGGATAGGCCCGAGCTCAGCGACGTCCGGTCGGCCTCGGCTGCGGACGTTTGCTTCGATCACACTCCCGGTGCCGGCCTGATGGACTATCGCCTCGGGTTCAACCAACTGAACCGGATCGCCCCCGTGCCGCTGATCGTCCAAGACGCCGAGGAGGATGACGCCGCACGGGTACGCGTCGATCTGCTGCGCTGGCATGATGACGCCCAGCCTTCAGGCTCGACATGACAGTCCCTCGCCCGCGGCCCCGACGGGGCTGACCGTCAAACTGACCGACGACCGGGTGGCTGCTGCCGATGCCAGCGACGGTCGTCAACTGCGCTGGTCAGGGAGATTCTGTTGTTCGAGGTACCGGCAGAACCTCCCAGAGCGGGCCTGCGGGTCGTAGCGTCGAGTGTATGGACAGCCGAGCTGGGATCCGTGACTTCCTTACCACCTGCCGGGCCAAGGTCACCCCGGAGCGGGCCGGGTTGCCTGCCTACAGTGGCCACCGCCGGGTCACGGGTCTGCGGCGGGCGGAGGCGGCCTGGCTGGCGGGGGCGAGTGTGGACTACTCACCCTTGCCGGTGATTCCGACGATGTCCGGGAGGCGTTGGCCCGGGCATTGCAGCTCGACGACGCCGAGCGGGCGCACCTGTTCGACCTGGCGCGACCGCGGCGCGTTGAAAGTCCTGATCCAGCCGTGACGGCGTGGACCGATGAGGAACTGCGCCGGGTCGGGGATGCCGAGGAGTTGCAGTTGGCCTCCCGCCGCGGCGACGGCACGCTGCGTCCGTACGTGACCATGTGGGTCGTCCGCGCCGGGGAGGAGCTGTACGTACGGTCCGCGTACGGGCCGGACAACCCGTGGTACCGGCGGGCAAAGTCCGCCGGCGCCGGGCGAATCCGCGCGGCTGGACTGGAGCAGGACGTGACCTTCCGGGACGCCGAACCTGGCGTGCATGCGGCAATAGATGCGGCCTACCACGCCAAGTACGACCGGTACGGCCCGGCCATCGTCGGCTCGGTCGTCGGCGACAAGGCCGTCCCGGTCACCATCCGCCTCGTGCCAAGCTCCTGAAGGGCGACCCGCCATGGCTCCCAACGAAACGGCCCGCAAGCACCATGACGAACTGTTCCCCGGACACGTCTCGACCCTGGCGGTCACCGACCCGGAGCTCATCGAGTACTTCGACAACTTCGCCTTCGACGAGGTCCTGCGCTACGGCAACCTCGACAGCCGTACCCGACTCATGGTCCAGCTCGCCGCGCTGATCGCCGTGCAGGGGGCTGGGTGAGACCCGTGAGGAGCGGGGCCTGGCGGTACAAAAGGAGATCGTCGGCGCCGATCGGGTCGACGCCATGTACGCCGGCGTACGCGTCCGGGAACTGCTCACGTTCGCGATGCTCATCTCCATGGGCGGCTGCGAACCGCAAGCCAAAGGCCACGTCGCCGCCAACCTCAACGTCGGCAACGACCGCCAGACCCTGCTCAGCGTGGCCACCCAGTTGCTGCCCTTCATCGGGTACCCACGCACCCTCAACGCCATCCGCCTCATCGACGAGGTCGTCCCGGCATCCTAAGGAGCACAACCATGCAGCACCGTCCACTCGGGCGTACCGGAGTCTCGGTCAGCAACCTGTGCCTGGGCACCATGATGTTCGGCGCCTGGGGTACCAAGGACCACGAGGAGAGCATCCGCGTCATCCACCGGGCCCTGGACGCCGGGATCAACTTCGTCGACACCGCCGACGTCTACTCCCAGGGCGAGTCTGAGGAGATCGTCGGCAAAGCCCTCGAAGGGCCGCCGCGACGACGTCGTACTGGCGACGAAGTTCTTCATGCCCTTGGACGACGATCCGAACCACCGTGGCGGCTCCCGCCGTTGGATCATGACCGAGGTCGAGAACTCGTTGCGCCGGCTCGGCACTGACCACATCGACCTGTACCAGATGCACCGCTACGACCCGGCCGTCGACCTCGACGAAACCCTCGGCGCCCTCACCGACTTGATCCGGGCCGGCAAGGTGCGCTACATCGGCCACTCCACCTTCCCCGCCTCCGCACTCGTCGACGCCCAGTACACCGCCCGGGACCGGGGGCGCGAGCGGTTCGTCACCGAGCAGCCGACCTACTCGATCCTGACCCGCAACATCGAACACGAAATCCTGCCCCTGACCCAGCGGTACGGCATGGGCGTGCTCTCCTACAGCCCGGTAGCCGCAGGCTGGCTCTCCGGCCGGTACCGCAAAGACAACCACTCGGGCCCCGCGGCGGCCTCCCGGCCCGCCAACCGGTTCGACATGTCCCTGCCCGAAAACCAGCGCAAGCTCGTCGCCGCCGACGCCCTCGCCGACCTCGCCCACGACGCCGGCATCAGCCTCATCGACATGGCCATCGCGTTCGTCCTGCGCCATCCCGCCATCACCTCGGCGATCATCGGCCCCCGGACCATGGAACACCTCGAATCCCAACTCGCCGCCGCCGACGTCGAACTCACCGCCGATGTCCTCGACCGCATCGACGAGATCGTCCCACCCGGCGTCACCCTCAACCCGGCCGACAACGGCTGGGTCAGCCCCTTCCTGCAGCCGAACGCCCGCCGGAGGTAGGCCCGATGATCACCCGCAACGGCTCGCAGCCGTCCACTCCGGGACCGGCGGAGAACTTCACCGGCAACGTCCGCGTCCAGCCCCTCTTCACCGCCGAGGACACCGCGCCCTACACCGGCGCCCTCGTCACATTCCAACCCGCAGCGCGCTCGGCCTGGCACACCCACCCCGCCGGACAGCGCCTCATCGTCACCGACGGGACCGGCCGCACCCAACAGGAAGGCGGCCCGATCGAAGAGATCCGCACCGGTGACGTCGTCTGGTGCCCACCCGGCGTCAGACACTGGCACGGCGCCGCACCCGGCTCAGCGATGACCCACCTCGCCCTCACCGGCGTACGCGACGGCCAAGCCGTCGAATGGCTGGACAAGGTCACCGACGAGCAGTACGACCCGCAACGCCCCGCCTCAACCTGACCACGGAGACCCTCCACGGCGATGTCCACCTTCACGGCACCGACCGGCCCGGCCGGCGGGTATCCCTCGGCGGCGAACGCCGTCCTCGCGGTTCGCAGGTGCAGCGTCGCTGGGCTGGCGGCCAGCCGGTGGCCGGCGACGTCGCCGAGGACGAGGTCGCCGTCCGGTAGCACGCTGGACAGGTACCAGTCCCCGCCGAGGTCCAGTCCGCGGTTGGGCGCCATGGCCGAGCGCTGAGGTTCAGCCCGTGGGTGACCGTCGCGGCAGGCCGGGCCGGCTGTCGAGGACGTGCGTGTCGAGCATCTGGCGATTGGCGTTGCGGCGCAGCGGTGGCGGGGGCCATTCGGTACGGCTGGTGATCACGGGTTCTCCTCTTCCCGGCGGTGTACGCCACGATCGCGTTCGCCGACGGCACCGCGGCGGGGCCGTGGCACCGCGGCGGGGCCGGCGCACCGGGGCTGAATCGGCGCCCGGGCTGTCGTGGATACGGCATGATCCGGTTCGAGACTGCCCGGGCGCATCAATGCCCGTACCATCCGGGGGACGCCGACCGGGGGTACCCATGCTGTTTCGTCCCGTGATCTTCCGCCTGCTACCCCGCTACCGGCGCCTGATGCGCGAGGGTGCGAAGGCGAAAGCCGTGGTGCTGGAGGAGCACAGCTGGGGCTGGGTCAGCGGGGTGGTACGCCCGAATCACAAGCTCAAACTGCGGGTGCACTTCGACGACGGGACCACCACGACGATCGAGCGTGTCGAGCGCACCCACAACCTCGGCGCCAAGTCCGACGTCGGCTCCACGCTGCCGATGCGGTACGAGCCGAACGACCGCTCGTACATCGAGATCGACTGTGGCGAGTTGCGCCGGCTCGCGGCCGCGCAGGAGGCGAAGTGGGACCGCGCCCGCATCAGGGAGGCCGAGCGGCAGCTGACCCGGCAGCGCACGCCCCCGCCGCCGGCCGCAGCACTCCGGCCGACCGAGCCCGAGGCGGACACGGCAGCCGAGGAGCAGGACGCGCGGTGGCTCCAGCACATCGTGCGGTTGAAGGTCGACCGCGACGCGTTCCGCCTCGACACGACCGCCTATGAGCAGGGCCGGGCACAGATCGCCGACGACATCCGGGCCGGCCGCGCGCCAGTCAGCACCGGGCCAGACGCCGACCGGCTGGCCCTGGTCGCCAACCTGATCCTGGGCGAACCGCTGGGCGCGACCGACCTTTCGAGGTTCCAGGCGTCCAGCCTGGGTACCGCCAACCTGCGGCTGTTCGCCACCCTGTTGGAACAGACCTGCCGGCTGAAGATCCAGCGAGAGAGCGGCGAGATCGACGACGGGGAGTACGAGCGGCAGGCCGCGGCGCTTGGCGGGCAGATCAGCGCCGCCGAGGAGAGCAGCGGCTGGGCGTAGCCGTCAGTGGCGGTGGCGCAGGCTCTACTGCGGGCTCTGCGGCCGCCGCATGATCGGCAGGTTCAACAACGGACGCAACCACTGCCGACGCACCTACGCCGCCGAGTGCGCCGACACCGCACGGATCGTCCACCCGCGCAGCCTCTACATTCGAGAAGCTACGGGGCGATCTCCGGCGCGAAACGAGCGTCGGGCCGGATCAACCGGCGGGTAGCCGCAGGTCGGCCATCGTCCGATTCTGGCAGCTGCGCAACAAGACCATCTGAGCTCCGCGGCGCGCCGGAGCAGCTGATCGACTGGTCGGCGCCGGTCTCGGGAACACGAATGGCAGCCGTACACCACGGTGCGTCACGTGCGAACTTGAACGCCAGCACGCCGAGAGCGGCAGCAGAGCGCTCCCCAACGGATCACCAGGCCGGCGGGGGCGCGCAGCGAGCGCTGCCCGCAGCACGGACGCCAGGTCGGGGGCCCCGCGTGCGTTGGCCCCGTCGATCGGTGAAATACCAGAAAGGACTGGTGACTCACTCGAACCCGTGCCGACCGCCTACCGCACGTCCGGCCACCAGTTCGCCGCGCTTACCCTGCACCTTACGGTCCGCGGACGCATCCTGCGCCGGCCGCCGCGCGAGGCGGATGCCGGTTAGCGTGCCGGGGTGCGGATTCTGGTTACCGGCGCGGCCGGCTTCATCGGTTCACATGTGGTGGAGGCGCTGCGCGGCGACGGTCATGCGGTGGTCGGGGTGGACGTGCTGCATCCGGCCGCGCATGCTGGCTTGCCCGATTACTGCATGCCGGACATGGTCCGCGGCGACGTACGCGATCGTGAGTTGCTGGACCGGCTGCTGCCGGGTGTCGACGCGATCGTGCATCAGGCGGCGATGGTCGGTCTCGGTGTGGATACCGATGATCTGCCGGAGTACGTGGGCTGCAACGATCTCGGCACCGCGGTGCTGCTGGCCGCCGCCGCCCGTGCGGGGGTACGCCGGTTGGTGTTGGCCAGTTCGATGGTGGTGTACGGCGAGGGCCGGTACTCGTGCCCGGTCCACGGGACGGTCAGGCCGGGGCCACGTTCAGCCGTGGACCTGGCGGCGGGTCGGTTCGAGCCGACCTGCCCGGTGTGCGGCGCGTCCCTGGACAGCCTGCTGGTACCGGAGAGCGCCTGGCTGGATCCGCGCAACGGTTACGCCGCAACGAAACTGGCGCAGGAACACCTCGCCGGGGCATGGGTACGCGCGGTTGGCGGGAGTGCGGTCGCGCTGCGCTACCACAACGTTTACGGACCCCGGATGCCTCGCGATACGCCGTATGCCGGTGTGGCCGCCCTGTTCCGGTCGGCGCTGGAGCGGGGCGAGCCGATCCGGGTGTTCGAGGACGGCGCCCAACGGCGCGACTTCGTGCATGTCGAGGATGTCGCGCGGGCCAACGTGGCCGCGCTCGCGGCCACGGCTGACGGGGAGGGGCTGCGGGCCTACAACGTGGCGTCGGGGCAGCCGCGCACGATCGGGGACCTGGCAGCTGAGATGGCTGCCCGGTTGGGTGCGCCGCCTCCCATGGTCACCGGCGAGTACCGGCTGGGCGACGTACGCCACGTGGTGGGCGACCCGGCTGCCGCCAGCGCCGAGCTGGGCTTCACCGCACAGGTGTCGTTCGCTGACGGGGTCCGCCAATTCGTCACCGCGCCGCTGCGTGACCCGGTTGGCCGGCGAACCTGACCGGGCGGCGCAGCGCTCAGACGGTGAACAGCAGGTGGTTGACCAGGAGCGCGGTCAGCGCCTGCGCGATCAGCCAGCCGCGCCGGGATGCGGGTGGCAGCAGCGCGGCGGCGGCCGGTAGCCACACGGCGAACGGGAGCCAGATCCGTTCGACTTCGGCTTTGCTCATCCCGGACACGGTGGCGACCAGCATCGCGGTCGTGGCCGCCACGGGAAGCAGCAGTACCGGGTCGCGCCACCGGGGCGCCCCGACCGGCGGCCGGGCGAGACCGGCGACGGCCCGACGCAGGATGGGGGCGGCGGCCGGCCCGGCGCACAGCACCAGGCAGGCCACGTCGGCCCAGACCCAGTAGGCGTACGGGCGCTGCGCGGCGATCCCCTGGTAGTAGCGGGTGACCAGGGCGTGGTACCCGTCCAGCCACCAGAACCCGGCGACCGTGAAGCCGACCACGACGGCCACGACTCCCGCACCGGCCACCAGCACCGGCCGGACCCGGCGCAGTACCAGGGCGGGTACCAGGGCGAGCGGGGCGAACAGCACGAAGCCGTAGGACAGGAACAGGGCGTACCCGAGTACAAGTCCGCCGGCCGCGCTGGCCAGGTCGCCTGGTATCCCCCGTCGGGCGCAGCCGGCCGCGAGCAGCGCGACCGCGGCCGCCAGTACGCCCGCGAACAGTCCGTCGCCGCTCACCCCGACCCAGACCGCGCCCGGGAACAGCACCAGGAACGGCACCGCGGCGCGGGCCGTCGCCTGTGGCGCACCGAGCAGTCGCAGCGCGACCGGGATCGACACCACGACGCTGGCGCCGGAGAGGACGCACAGCACACCGATGCCGCCGCCGCCGAGGCCGATCCGTTGCAGTACAACAAAAAGAACGAGCGCGCCGGGCGGATGGCCGGCGATCTGGGTCTGCCACGAGTCCGGCTGGAAGTCGACGATTCGACGGGTGAATTCGTGCAGCGCGGCACCGAGGTCGGTCACGGAGCGGGCATCGGGTAGGTACTCGCCCGGCTTGTTCAGCCGTCGAGCGATGCCCCGGTCCCAGCCGTCGATCAGGGCCAAGCTGAGCGTCCAGACCGCCGCCGCCAGGTAGCCCAGGCAGAGCAGCCGCCGCCACGGCCAGCGCGCTGCCCAGGAAGGACCGAGCCAGACCACGACCGTCGCCAGCGCGACGGCCGGCACGGTACCCGGCCCCAGCCGGGGGCGCCACTGCCCGAACAGTGGCGCGATGTCCGCCTGCAGCGGATGGCCGTGCCGGTTGCACCAGTAGCCCACAATGGCAGCCACCGCCACCAGCGCGCCGGCCAGCAACGCCGACAGCAGGTCGGCGCCGCGTCCGGTGCGGGCACCGGAAGATTTCGGGGGTACGCACGCCACCATCCCGCGCACCTTAGGACACTTCGGCCCTGCGTGCCGGCTGCGCGCGAGGCCCGTCACCAGCTGGTAAGAACTTCGACGGACGTCATCATTTCGTAAGCGCCATCGCTGAACCGGGCACACTCCACCGGCCATAGCGTGCGGGCATGACAGTCATCGACGTCGTGCTGCCGTGCCTCGACGAGGCGGCCGCGCTCCCCGGGGTCCTCGCCGCGTTACCGGCGGGGTACCGGGCGATCGTGGTGGACAACGGTTCCCGGGACGGCTCGCCCGAGATAGCCGCGGCCCACGGTGCGACGGTGGTGCGGGAGTCCAGGCGGGGCTACGGCGCGGCAGTGCACACCGGACTGGAGCACTGCACCAGCGACGTGGTGTGCTTCCTGGACGCCGACGGTTCGCTGGACCCCGCTGAACTGCCCCGCCTGGTGAGCATGTTAGGTGGCGACGTCGACCTGGCCGTTGGGCGGCGTCGGCCGGTCGCCCGCGGCGTGTGGCCGTGGCACGCCCAGCTGGGCAACATCGCGCTCTCCGCGCTGCTGCGCCGGCGTGGCCTCGCGGTTAGGGACATAGCACCCGCCCGCGCGGTACACCGGATGGCGCTGCTGGACCTCGGTGTACGGGATCGTGCCTTCGGGTACCCACTGGAGCTGCTGCTGCGGGCGCGTACCGCCGGTTGGCGGGTGGCCGAGGTCGACGTGGCCTACCGTGCGCGGACGGCCGGTACCCACTCCAAGGTCTCCGGCTCGTTACGCGGCACCCTGCGCGCGGCCCGGGACATGGGTCGCGTGCTGCGGTGACGGTACTTCTCGTGGTGGCCAAGGCGCCGGTGGCCGGACTGGCCAAGACCCGGCTGTGTCCACCGGCGACGCCCGGGCAGGCGGCTGAGGTGGCCGCCGCCGCACTGCTGGACACCCTCGACGCGGCGCTCGCCAGCCCCGCCACGGCTGTCGTCGTGGCGCTGACCGGCGATGTGGGCCAGGCCGCCCGGGGCACCGACCTGAGGATGGTCCTGTCCCGGGTCACCATTGTCCCGCAACGAGGTACGGGCTTCGGTGAGCGGCTGGCCAACGCCCACGCCGACACGGCGAAGGCGTTTGCGGGGCAGCCGGTGCTGCAGATCGGCATGGACACGCCACAGCTGTGCTGCCCCGGTCACGCCTGCCTGCTGGCTGATGCGTTGGCTTCGCTGGACGGCGGAGCCGAGGCACTGCTGGGCCCCGCCCTGGACGGCGGGTGGTGGGCACTCGGCCTGGCCGATCCCCGGCATGCCGCCGCGTTACGCGACATACCCATGTCCCGGCCCGATACCGGTACCCGGACCCGGGCAGCACTGATCGCGCGCGGCCTCTCCGTCAAGCCGTTGGCCTCACTGTCCGATGTGGACACTGTCGAGGACGCCAGGCTGGTCGCCGCGGAGTCGCCGGGGAGCCGGTTCGCCGCCGCCGTGCACACCACGCTTCGGCAGCCGGTCGTGGTGGGCGAATGAGCGCCTTCGAACCGGCATTGGCCGGACGCAGCTGCTGGCGGGTGGATTCCGACGGATCCCGCCACCGTGTCCCGGTACACCGGTGGCGCGGCCCGTGCCAACCTGTCGACCGGCAACTACTGCGCCGGCTGCGCGGCCGTACCCTTGATGTCGGCTGCGGACCCGGCCGGCTCACCGCCGCATTGACCGCCCGTGGCGTACCCGCACTCGGCGTGGACACCTCCTCCACCGCCGTCCGGCTGACCCGCCGCCGTGGCGCACAGGCCTTACGCCGCAGCGTCTTCGAGCTGCTGCCTGACGAAGGACGTTGGCAGCACCTGCTCCTGGCCGACGGGAACATCGGCATCGGCGGTGACCCGGTCGCCCTACTGCGCCGCTGTGCCCAACTGCTGGCACCGGCCGGCACCGTGCTGGCCGAATGCGACCCACCCGGATCGGGACTGTGGTGCGGAGAATCACGCCTGCGCTACGACGGCGGCGACAGCGCACCGTTTCGCTGGGCTCGCGTCGGCGCCGACCAGCTCAACCGACTGGTCGCCACCCTGCCGCTACAACCGACCGCCCAGTTCCACCGGGACGGCCGCTGGTTCGTCGAACTGGAACGCCGATGAAACTGCCCAACCTGCCGACCCCACGCGAAGAGGACTTCACCGCACCCGCCCACGACGTACGGGTCGCCGCCCGGCTGGGACTGTGGCTCGGCATCGCCTTCGGACTCTGCCTTGTCACCGGAGTACTCAGCCACTTCATCCAGCATCCCGGCGGCTGGTTCCGGTGGCCCACCCGCCCCGTCGACCTCTACCGGATCACCCAGGGCATCCACGTCATCGCCGGAATCGCAGCCATTCCCCTGCTGCTTTTCAAACTGTGGAGCGTCTACCCGAAACTCTTCGCCAAACCAGCGGTCCGTTCCATCCCGCACGCGATCGAACGCCTTTCCCTGCTGGTACTGCTCGGCGCGTCGTTCTTCGAACTGACCACCGGACTGTTCAACGTCGCCCAGTCCTACCCCTGGCGATTCTTCTTCCCAGCCGCGCACTACGCCGTGGGCTTTCTCGCCGTCGGCGCCATGCTCGTCCACATCGCGGTGAAGCTACCCCGCATCCGGCTCGGTCTGACCACCCGTCTCACTGAGCCGAGCCCGCCGACAGCCGAAGCTCCTGTCTCCGCTGCCGGCGCCGACGACACAGGGCCAACAGCAGAAGCCGACGACACGGTACCCGTAGCCGGCAGCGCCGCATCGACAGCCGGCGCCGGCCGGGCCGTGTTCACCCGGCGCGGCTTCCTCGGCGCCGCAACCGTCGCCACCTCCGCCGCCGTGGCGGCGACCGCCGGGGTGACGATCCCGTTCCTGCACCGGGTCTCCGTCCTCGGCTGGAGCTCCGGCACCGGACCGCAGCATCTGCCGGTCAACCGGACCGCCATCGCCGCCGGCGTGACCACCGCCATTGCCGACCCCGACTACCTGCTCCAGATCGGTTGGCCCGGCGGCGAGCGCCGGCTCAGCCTCACCGACCTGACCGCCCTGCCCCAGACCACCGCCGATCTACCGATCGCCTGCGTCGAAGGGTGGAGCGCCACAGCCACCTGGAGCGGGGTACGCCTGCACGATCTGCTCCGCCATGTCGGCGCCCCGGCGCACGCACCCGTCCGGGTCGAGTCACTCGAACGCGTCGGCGGCTACCGCGCCAGCACACTGCCCGCCGCACACGTCGAGGACCCGCTCACCCTGCTGGCACTGAGGCTCAACGGCGAGGTTCTCACGCCCGACCACGGATACCCGTGCCGGATCATCGCACCCAGCCGACCTGGCGTCCTGCAAACCAAGTGGGTCGTCCGGCTTCAGGTGCAGCCGTGACCCGGCCCGGCACCGCACGGATCGCACTGGGCGCATCGGGTACCCTCCTCGGCGGGTACGGGGCGGTCCTGCTCTGGCGCCAGGTCCACTGGACCACGGATTGGCTGGCCAACACCGGCGCATACCTGTTCGGCGGCCCCATACTGCACGACGCGGTCCTGGCACCGGCCGTGGCACTGGCCGGTCTCGCGATCGCCCGCCTGGTACCCGCCTCCTGGCGCGCCACACTCGCCACCGGCCTCCTGGCCACCGGGGTACTCGTCCTGATCAGCGTGCCCCTGCTGTGGCGGCCCGACCCGGCCCAACCCAACCCCGGACTCCAGAACCGCCCCTACCTGACCGGCCTGCTCGTCTTCGTCACTTGCCTGTGGCTCAGCCTGATCCTCGCCCACAACCTCCGCACCCGCGCGCGCCGCGGGCCTCCACCTTGACGGTCGGCTCGGCGACCGCTCATCGGCTCTGTTGAGCGCGTCGCCCAGCACCCGGTGGGCCGGCCCGCGCTCGACTGCGCTCTGCAGCGGCATTCCTTGCGACGCGCAAGCCACCGGCGGCAATGGCCGCGCCCAGCGCCGGTGCGCGATCCGGGTCGTCGATCACCACGACAGGCAGGATTCGTGACTGTGCCACGGATTCGAGTACCAGTACGCAGCGGCTATCGTCCCAGCCACCCGCCGTCCACGGGGAGGACAACGCCGTGTACGTAGTCGGCGGCGGCCGAGGCGAGGAAGACGGTTGCTCCGCCGAGGTCGGCGGGGTGACCCCAGCGCCCGGCCGGGATCCGGCCGACGATGCTGGTACTGCGCTCCGGGTCGTCCTGCAGTTGCTGGGTATTGTCCGTGGCGATGTAGCCGGGCGCGATGGCGTTGACGTTCACTCCGCGGCCGGCCCACTCGTTGGCCAGTGCACGGGTGACCGCGGCGATGCCGGACTTGGCGGCGGCGTACCCGGGAACGTTGATGCCGCCTTGGAACGACAGCAGCGACGCGGTGAAGATGATTTTTCCGTGGCCCCGGGCGAGCATGCCCCGGCCGACCTCGCGGGCGAGCAGGAACGGTGCGCTGAGGTTGACCGCGAGTACGTGGTCCCAGTCCTCGTCTGTGTGCTGCGCGGCCGGTGCGCGCCGGATCGTACCGGCGTTGTTGACCAGGATGTCGATACCGCCGGGGTAGGCGTCGAGCTGCGCGGCGAAGTCCCGGGTCGCCGTGCGGTCGGCGAAGTCCACGCGATAGCCGGTGAACCGGCGTCCGGCCCCCTCGACCGCTTTGGCGACTTCACTGCCGTCCGGCTCCAGCGCGGCGCTCGCCCCGACGATGTCGGCGCCCGCCTCGGCCAGGGCCTGTGCCATGGCCAGGCCGATGCCGCGCCGGCAGCCGGTCACCACCGCGGTCTTTCCGGTCAGGTCGAACGGTCCCGGCTCAGACATCTGCGCCCCCTCGGCAGTCGACGAGTACCTTGACGACACCGCCGCTCTCCAGCGCCGCGAAGGCCTCGGCGACCTGGTCAACCGGTACCACGCGGGAGATCAGTGTGGCGGCCGGGATCTGGCCGGCGGCAACCAACTCGACCGCGCGTTCGAAGTCGGGGCGCTGGTAGACGCGAGCACCGATGATGGTGAGTTCGCGCCAGAACACCTTGAACAGGTTGACCTCCCGGGGGGTGGAGTGGATGGCCACCATGACCAGTCGGCCACGGACGGCGAGCACGTCAGTGGCGGCCGTGACGCCGCCGGCCGAGCCGGAGACCTCGAATGCGACATCCGCGCCGGCTCCGCCGGTCCACTCGTCGATGAAGGCTGGAATGTTGTCGTGCATGGGATCCAGTGCGTGTAGCCCGATCTTGGTGGCCACCGCGCGGCGCTGCTCATCCAGTTCCAGTACCACCACCTCGCGCCCCGGTCTGCTGTGCTACCAGGGAGACCAGCAGGCCGACCGGGCCGCCACCCACGACCACCACCCGTTCGCCGGCGGTGACGGCGCCACGGCGTACGTCGTGCACCGCGACGGCGGTCGGCTCGACGAGCGCGGCGTGGTCCAGCGGGAGGTCGTCGGGCAGGCGTACCAGCAGCCGTGCCGGTACCGTCCACGAACTCTGCATGGAGCCGGGGCTGTCGATGCCGACGAAGTTGAGCCGGTGGCAGATGTGGCTGTTGCCGGCCAGGCACGCCGGGCACTCGCCACACCAGTCCAGCGGCATCACGGTCACTGGGTCGCCGACCGCGAACCCGGTCACCGCGCTGCCGACTTCGGCGATCCGGCCGGACATCTCGTGTCCGATCACCGCCGGGATGTCCACGCGATGGTCCATCGCGCCGTGCAGGATGTGCAGGTCGGTACCGCAGATTCCGGTGTATGCCACGGCAATGCGTACCTCGTCCGGGCCGGGGCCGCGCGCCGCCGTCGGGCCGACGGTGAAGGTGCGGTTGCCTTGGTAGAGCGCGCTAGGCATCGAAACTCCTGACATAATTGTTTTCCGGCCGGCCACTGGGCCACGCGGTGTCCAGGACCGGGGCGAGGACGGCCTGCAGTTCGCCGACGAGTTCGCCGTCCAGCGGCTGGGCGGTCCATTCGACGTTGCGGGTCATGTTCGCCACGCTGGCCGAGCCAACGATCGTCGAGGCGAAGCCGGCCGGCTCCATGGCGAAACGCAGCGCCACCTCGAAGACGTTGCCGAGCGATGAGGCGCCGTAGCCGAGTACGGAGACTCGCAGACCAGGTCGAGCCGAGTGTGCGGTACTCCATCAGTCCTGTGCCTTCCCGCTGGTGATCCGGGAGAGTACGAGGGCGATGAGGATGATCGCGCCGTTGAGGGCGGAGATCCATTGGGCTGGTACGCCGCCGAGGGTCAGTACGTTCTGGATCATGTACAGCAGCAGTACGCCGGTGAACGCGCCGAACATGGAGCCCTTGCCGCCGTTGAGGCTCACGCCACCGATGACGGCGGCGGCGAAGACGGTGAAGATGTCGCCGCTGCCCTGGGCGGCGGCCACCGAGGCGAGTCGGCCGGAGAGCAGCAGTCCGGCCAGTGCGGCCAGCGTGCTGGCGACGATCAGGGTCAGCCACAGCACGCGGTCGGTGCGGATCCCGCCGGCCCGGGCGGCGTCGACGTTGCCGCCGATGGCGTAGAGCGCCCGGCCGGACCGGGTGAAGCCGAGCACCAGGATGGCCACGGCGAAGGCGAACAGGCAGACCCAGATCGACGCCGGCGCCCCCAACCAGTTGGTGTTGCTCAGGTAGAGCATCGAGGAGGGCAGGCCGAAGAAGGTACGGCCGCCGGAGATCCCGGTCAGCAGGCCGCGCACCACGATCAGCATGCCGAGGGTGACGATGAAGCCGTTGAGTTTGAACCGGACGATCAGCAGGCCGTTGAAGGCGCCGACCGCCGCGCCGACGAGCAGGGTGATGGGGATGGCCCAGCCGCCGGGTACCAGCGCCAGCCCGTGCGTGACACCCGGCTGGACGGTCAGCCAGGCGGCGATGCCGGGCGCCAGGCCGAAGGTGGACTCCAGTGACAGGTCCATCCGGCCGGCGATGAGTACGAGCGTCTCGGCGAGTACGAGGATGGCGATCTCGGACATCGTCTGGAGCACGTTGAGCAGGTTGTCGGTGTGCAGGAACACCGGGTTGACCAGCTGGCCGACGATCGCGATGGCGATGATGCCGGGGATCAGGGCGAGGTCGCGCAGGCGGGCAATCGCCAGTCCCCGGCGGGGATTCGTGGGTACCCCGGGCGCCTGCGCATCGGCGCTGACGTCGGACACCGTTTCAGACACGGTCAAGGCTGACTCCTTCCATGGCGGCGACCAGGTCGTTGTCGCGCCAGCCGCGGGCAACCTCGTGGACGAGTCGACCCTGGAACATCACCAGCACCCGGTCACAGGTGCGCAGATCATCGAGTTCGTCGGAGACCATGAGGACGGCGGTGCCGGCCGCGCGTACCTCGTCCACGACGCTGAGCAGTGTTTCCTTGGAGCGAACGTCGACCCCGGCGGTGGGGCCGATCAGGACCAGCACGCGCGGATCGTTGGCCAGTGCCCGGGCCATCACCACCTTCTGCTGGTTGCCGCCGGAGAGCCCGGCGACGGGCAGCGCCGGGCCGGGCGTCTTGATGGCGAGTGCGTCGATCAGCTTGCGGGCCAACGCATCCCGGCGGCGTGGTGCGATCAGGCCGGCTCGGCCCAGCTGCCCGGAGACGGTCATCGTGACGTTCTCCGCGATCGAGAGCAGGGGGACGAAACCTTCCCGGTGCCGGTCCTGCGGGACCAGTCCGACGCCGGCGGCGAGCGCGGCCGGGACACTTCCCGGGGGTACCTGTCGGCTGCCGATCAGCACTTCGCCGCGTACCGGCTTGCGCAGTCCCACAATGGATTCGGCCACTTCGACCTTGCCGCTGCCACCCGAGCCGGCCAGCCCGACGACTTCGCCCGCCCGTACCGTGAAGTCAAGTTCTGCCATGCCCTCCCCCGCGACCAGGCCACGCACGTCCAGCACGGCCGGGGCGTCGGCGGGTAGCGGTGACCTGTCGGTGGCCGCGGCCAGGTGCACGTTCTCGCCGGTCATTGCCGTCACCAACTGCTCCCGGGACACCTCGGCCACCGGCGCGGTCAGGATCCAGCGGGCATCGCGCAGCACCGTCACCGTGTCGCAGATTTCGTAGATCTCCTGCAGGTGGTGGCTGATGAACAGGAACGTGACGCCTTGGGCCTGCAGCGCCCGGATCCGCTCGAAGAGCCGACCGATGGCGGCTCCGTCCAGCTGCGCCGTCGGTTCGTCGAGGATGATGAACCGGGCGCCGAACGACAGTGCCCGAGCGATCTCCACGAGCTGCCGCTGCTCGACGGAGAGCGTGGCAGCCGGCTGGTTGACGTCGACATCGACCGACCACGCGGCGAGCAGCCGGCGGGCATCCCGGCGCAGCGACCCCCAGTTGATGAGGCCACCTGGGCCGCGCGCGTGCCGGTTGAGATAGAGGTTCTCCGCGACGGTCAGCGTCGGGATGATGGTCGACTTCTGGTAGACGCAGGCGACCTGCCGTCGCCAGCCGTCGCGGTCGCCCAGGCCGGGCGCGGGCTGCCCGGCGAAGGTGACGGTGCCGCTGTCGGGTGCCTGGAGGCCGGTGAGGATGGCGACCAGGGTCGACTTGCCGGCCCCGTTACGGCCGACAAGTGCGTGGGTACTGCCCGGTTGCACGGTGATCCCGGCCCCGCTCAGGGCGAGCGTGGAGCCGTACCGTTTGGTGATGGCGGAAGCCTCCACGATGGGCCGACCCGCTGGGGCCGACCCATCGTTGGGGGCTGCCAGAGCTTCGTCGCTCATGAGCCCGGTGCTCCCCTAGCTGATGTTGTTGCCCCAGAGGGTTTTATCGTCGAACTTCAGGCTCGGCTGGCCAGCGATGGTGGCCCCGTCGAGAGTGACCAGCGGTGCCGCCAGTTGGTCTTCGAGCACGCCGGCACGTACCTGGATTATGGTGCTGTCGTGGTCGGTCTTGCCAGGGGCGAAGGTCTTTCCGTCGATCGCCGCCTTGACGTAGAACAGCCCGTACTTGGCGAACAGGTCGGCCGGCTGGCTCACGGTGGCGTCGATGTTCCCGGCGGAGATGTCTTTGAGCTCCTCCGGGATACCGTCATTGGAGACCACGAAGACGTGCTTGGGGTCAGTGGGCGCCACCAACAGGCTGTGTTGCTTCAAAACCTGCAGGGTACCGGCGAGGGCGAAGCTCGACTCCATATAGACGCCCTTGATGTCCGGGTCGGAGGCGAGTTGGGTCTGGAACTTCGAAGCGGCGACGTCGCCCTTCCAGTCGGTGGCCTCGCCGAACACGGTGATGCCCGGGTAGTTCGCCTTCATGCAGTCGTTGAACGCTTCGGTACGGTCCCGGCCGTTGATCGAGTCCAGGCCGCCCTCGAACATGATGACCTTGCCCTTGCCGCCGAGCTTGGTACCCAGGAACTGGCACGCTTTGGTGCCGTACGCCCGGTTGTCCGCGCGTACGACCATATACACGCTGCCGGTGTCCGGGCGGGTGTCGATGGTGACCACGGGGATCTTCTTGGCGGCCAGCTGGGCAAGTGACGGGGCGATGGCCGCGGTGTCCTGCGGAGCCATCACCACACCCTTGACCCCTTGGCTGACAAACGTCTGTACGTTGGCGATCAGGTTGGCGATGTCGTTCTGCGAGTTGGTGGTCTTCAACTGCACGCCGAGCTGGTCGCCGAACTCCGGTACGTACTTGATGTAGGCGTTCCAGAAGTCGGTGTCCGAGCGCGGGTAGTCCACCCCCACCAACGGTTTCGCGGTACCGGACGCGGTACCGCCCGTCTTCTTGTCCGACGAGCACGCGGTCAGTGCTCCCGCGACCAGCAGGAGGCAGAGCGCCCCCGGAACAAGCTTCGTTATCTTCACCATGTCCTCGCTTTCCACCGGCCGGACGGCATCGTCCGGAGACGACCGGCTGTACGCGCTACCGCGCAACGTGATCGGCACGCCGCGGGTTTTTTCGCTTCCGCAGCAGTCGATGCCTGCGAAGAGGACTGCGGCACCGACAGGGACACCGGAGCCGCGATCTGTTGTAGTTGTTGAACTGTCGTGCTGGTGAACTGTGGTGCCGGTGAACTGTGGTGCCGGTGAACCTTGGTGCCGGTGAACCGACGGCTACGCTGGGGCGTCCAGCGCGGACACTGGCTGGTCCTGCCACTGCGGACCGTCGGGGTAGAGGTACTCGGCCACGGATGCCGGGTGGATCTGGGCGCCGCCGCCGGGTGCGCGGGGCGCCGCGTAGCGGCCGTGCTCGATGCGTACCGGCTCGACGAAGTGCTCATGCAAGTGGTCGACGTACTCCAACATCCGCCCCTCGGTGCTGGCGCTCACCGCGAGGAAGTCGAACATGGCCAAGTGTTGCACCATCTCGCAGAGCCCGACGCCGCCCGCGTGCGGACACACCGGGATGCCGAACTTGGCCGCCAGCAACAGGATCGCCACGTTTTCGTTCACCCCGCCGACCCGACAGGCGTCGATCTGCACCACGTCGACGGCGCCGGCCTGCAGCAGTTGCTTGAACACCACGGCATTTGCCACGTGCTCGCCGGTCGCCACCCTGATCGGTGCGACGCCCCGGCGTACCGCCGCGTGTCCGAGAATGTCGTCGGGGAAGGTCGGCTCCTCGATCCAGTACGGGTCGTACGGGCGCAGCTGGTTCATCCAGTCGATCGCCTCGGCCACGCCCCAGATCTGGTTGGCATCCACCGCGATCGGGATGCCCGGCCCGACCGTGTCCCGGGCGATGGCCATCCGGCGAACGTCGGTAGCCAGGTCGCCGCCGACCTTGAGCTTGATCAGCGAGAAGCCGTCCTGCACCGCCTCCCTGGCCAGCCGGGCCAGTTTGTGGTCGTCGTAGCCCAGCCAGCCGGGCGTGGTGGTGTACGCGGGGTACCCGCGCTCCAGCAACAGCGCTTCGCGTTCGGTCCGGCCCTGCCGCGCGGCGGTCAGGATGTCCAGTGCCTCCTTCTCGGTGAGCGCGTCGCGCAGGTACCGGAAGTCGACCAGGGCGACCAACTGCTGTGGGCTCAGGTCGGCGAGCAGCTTCCACAGCGGCTTACCGGCGGCCCGGGCGGCCAGGTCCCACACCGCGTTGAGTACGGCGGAGGCGGCCATGTGGATGACCCCCTTTTCGGGGCCGAGCCAGCGCAGTTGGCTGTCGCCGGTCATCGTCCGGGCGAAGCCGGCCATGTCGGCGAAGAGGGCTTCGACGGGCTGGCCGACCACCAACGGCTCCAGGGCACGGATCCCCGCCACCTGTACCTCGTTGCCACGCCCGACGGTGAAGGCCAGGCCGTACCCTTCGCGCCCCGCGCTGGTGCGTACCACTACGTACGCCGCCGAGTAGTCGGGAAACGGGTTCATGGCGTCCGAGCCGTCGAGGTGGCGGGAGGTCGGGAAACGCACGTCGAACGTGTCCAGCGCGGTGATGTACTCGGTCAACGGAGGGGGCCTTCCGGGACAAGTGGTGGGGGCTCAGACGTACGACGTCTGCGTTTGGCGCCCGCACGCTAACATCTGATGTCTTTATAGACTGCCCCGGCGCCGGGTGTCTAGTACCCGGCCAAACCTGTCAGTTCCTTAGCTGATGCATCTGATGTCTGGCGGGGTCACGAGCGCCCTGATCGTCGCCCGCCAGCGATATCCGTACGATGTGTACGGACGGCTCGACCCAGCTGGTGCGGGACCGACCCGGAAGTGGGAAGCAGCGGAGGGAAGCCTGTGGCGCTGACGGACGAGGCAATCACCCGACTGCGGACCATGATCCAGTCTGGCGAGTTGCCGCCCGGCGCCCGGCTCCCCCCGGAAAACCAGCTCGCCGCCCAGATGGGGATCTCCCGCAGCGGCGTACGCGAGGCAGTCAAGGTACTGGAGGCCGCCCGGGTACTCGACGTGCGCCGCGGCGACGGCACCTACGTCACCAGCCTCGCCCCGCACCTGCTCCTGGAGGGCGTCGGCTTCGCGGTTGAGCTGCTACAGGCGGAGAAGCTACTCGAGGTGATGGAGGTACGGCGGCTGCTGGAGCCGGCGGCCACCGCGGTCGCCGCCACTCGGATGACCCGCGCTCAGCTCGCCGAACTGGACGAGCTGATGGATCTCATGCGCCTGGTGGTCGACGACGCCGAGCAGCTCATGCAGTACGACATCGCCTTCCACCGGCTGGTCATGGTGGGCACCGGCAACGAGACGCTCACCTCCCTACTGGACGGCCTGTCCAGCCGCACCGTGCGGGTACGCATCTGGCGCGGGCTCGTGCTGGGCAACGTGGCGCACACCACGATCGAGGAGCACCAGGCGATCTGTACCGCACTGCGGGCCCGCGATCCGGCACTCGCCAACGCCGCCGCGCTCATGCACGTCAACACCTCCGAGTCGTGGCTGCGTACGCTGCTCGCCGACGCATCCGACTGAATTGTTCGGTCGGGGGCTGGGTCGTCCGCCACCCCGGGTCCGCCGCGTCGCCCGGGCCGCGGTCCGGCCGGATCCGCGGCGTCGGCAGCAGTCGACACCTGCTTGTTCCTTTGGACGCGCGAGGGGTTGCGTTTGGGACCGCGACGGGGTCAGTCCTTGATTGCACCGGCAGTCACGCCAGCCGCGATGTAGCGCTGGGCCAGTACGAGGAGGATTGCGGTGGGGATCGATGCGAGAACCGCCGTGGCCATCAGTGGCCCCCACTCCTGGTTTTGCGATCCGATGTAGTCGTACAGGCCCATCGTGATCGGTCGGAGGTTCTCGCCCCCGCGGTCGAGCGTCGAGGCGAACAGAAAGTCCGACCAGGCCCAGAGGAACGCGAAGAGCCCGACGGTGACCACGGAATTCCGGGTGACCGGCATGACGATGGACCAGAACGTACGCCAGTAGGACGCACCGTCGATCTCCGCGGCCTGGAGGAGATCCTGCGGAATGCTCGACATGAATGCGGTGAAGACCAGTACACCGAATGGCACGGCGATGGTGGAGTCAGCCAGGATCAGTCCGGCGATGGTGTCGAGGACTCCCAGTTTGGTGTAGATCTGGTAGAAGCCGAGCGCCATCACCACTGCCGGGATCATCTGAACGGTGAGCAGCAGGAAGGTGAGCAGGCGACGGCCGGGAACGATGAGCTTTGACAACGCGTACGCGGCTGGCGCGGACACGGTCAGGGTGACCACGACCGTTCCCAGCCCCACGATGAGGCTCGTTCCCAGGTACGGAAGTTGTTGGTGCAGCACGACATCGTAGTTGCTGATGGTGAAGTGCCTGGGAAACAGGTCGCCGTTGCGGATCGCGGTGCGCTGGGTGAGCGAGACATTGACCATCCAGTACAGCGGAAACAGCATCAGGGCCGTAAAGACCAGCCCCAGCGCGGTCTTCCACCACGCGCGGTTGACGGTCATTACTCGGTCTCCTGCCGACGTTGGAAGTACAGGTAGAGGAATCCCATGGCGAGCGCGATGAGCAAGAGGATCGAGCCGACCACGGATGCCTGTGAGTATCTGATGATCGCGGAGGCACCCTTGCCGAACGCCATCGCATACGCCCAGGTGGCCAAGGTCTGGGACGAGCCGGTACCCGACGTCATGATCCAGATGATGTCGACGACTTTGAGGGTGTACACGAATCCGAGCAGCAGGGTGATCGCGGTTACCGGGCGCAGCAGCGGAAAGGTGATGCTCCAGAACTGGCGCCATCCGGTAGCGCCGTCCATCGCCGCGGCTTCGTACAGTTGCGTCGGAATGTTCTGCAAGCCCGAGTAGAGGATCACGAGGTTGAAGGGTATGCCCAGCCAGATGTTCGCGATCGTGACGGAGGTCAGCGAGTGGTCGGCATTGAGCCACCACACCGGGTCAACGCCGAACAGTCCGAGCAGCCGGTTGATGATCCCCGAGTCGGCGTCCATCATCCACTGCCACGTGGTCGCCGAGACGATGATCGGCAGCAGCCACGGGACGAGGAAGAGCCCTCGCAGCAGCGCGGACAGCGGGAAGTAGCGCCGGAAGAACACGGCGAGGCCGAGACCCGAACGTGTACTGGAAG
Source organism: uncultured Actinomycetota bacterium (assembly GCA_963850915.1). Classification (GTDB taxonomy): domain Bacteria; phylum Actinomycetota; class Actinomycetes; order Mycobacteriales; family Micromonosporaceae; genus CAVTWH01. The sequence goes on along the minus strand of CAWKND010000005.1, from coordinate 23,137 downwards.
GCGAGCGAGACGACCACGAAGAACGTCGTCTGTCCCACTGTCGGCCAGAACTGCGGTGATGAGACAACCTCGTCGTACACCGACAACCCGACGAATGGTGCCCGACCTGTCACGAAGGTGGCCCGGGTGAAGCGGTGCAGGCTCATCGAGATGTTCTCGTAGAGCGGGTAGGGGTAGAACACCAGGAGGTAGGCCACCAGCGGGGCGACGAACGCCATCCCCGCCCACCTGGTCCGGCGCCGGTTCTGCTTCGCCGCACTCCTGCGTCTGGAGGTACCCGGCTTCACGGTGTACTCCTCGTACGTCGGCGCAGCGGCCGGAGTCCGAATTGCCATTGTTTCCTGCCGAATTCAGAAGGTTATGGTGTGGCGGCCGTTGGGCCGCCACACCATATCTACCAGTGCTACTTTCCGGCCGCCGCGAAGGCGGCCTTGACCTGCGCCGCGTTGCCCGCGGCGTTCAGCGCCGCCTGCAACGCGACCGACAGCTTCGCTGACGTGGCGGTGTAGTCAGGACCGAGGTCCGTCGTACGTCCCTGAGCACCTTGATCGCGGCGGCCCACGGCGTCCAGATGGCGTCGGCGGTAATCTGCTGGGCGCGCTGGTCCTTGTTGGCCGCGAAGTAGCCGAGCTTGTCCGCGGTCTTGGTCTGGTTGGCTGCCCCGACGAGGCAGTCGATCACCTTCGTGGCGTTGGCGTAGTGGGCGGAGGCATCCTTCTTGTGTACCGGTGCGAGAACGAATTCGCCGCCGGTCGGGACCGGAGCCGCGCCGCCGGTCTTGCTCGGGATCGGGATCATCACCGCGGGGAAGCTCTGCTTCGAGGCTGCCTTGGCGAACCACGACCCGTTCTCGGCGAACGCGTATTTGCCGGTCAGGAACAGATCCCACGAGGCCGACTGGTTGTCGGTGATCGCCGACTTCGGCGCGTAGCCCTTGCCGATCCAGTCAGACACGAGCTGGCCGGCGGCCGCGGCGTCGTCCGATCCCGGGGTCTTGAGGCTCGCGCCGGCTCCCCAGAACCACGGAAGGAACTGGAACACGCCCTCTTCACCCGAGATGCCCGCGAACGTGATGCCCTTGTTCCCGGCCGCGGTGACCTTCGCCAGTGCCGCGTTGAGCGAGTCCCAGCTGGTAATGCTGGCCGGATCGACGCCCGACTTCGTCGAGGATGTCCTTGTTGTAGTACAGCCCGAGCGTGTTCGCCCCGATCGGTACACCGTAGGTCACGCCGCCGACCGTACCGGGTCCGGCGAGGTTCGCGTCGAAGCCGGCGGTGTTGATCCCGACCGTCTTCGCGTCCGCCAGCAGTCCCGAGCTGGCCGCGTCCGGCACCGCCGGGTTGTCGAGCATGATCACGTCCGGCGCGTTGTCCTCCTTGACGGCGTTCGTCAGGTTGTTCAACAGGTCGCTGGTCGCGCCCGTCGTCCGGGTGATGGTCGTTCCCGACGGGTGCGCAGGATTTGACGTAGGTCGCCCAGTCCGAGCTGTTGTCGTATTGCGGGTACGGATCCCAGACGTTGATCGACGTCAGGGCCCCGCTCGACGACTTGTTGTTGTTGTCCGAACTACACGCTGCCACCGCTGCGAGCAGCGCGATCGACGCGCATCCCAGAGCGATGGTCTTCTTATTTGCGATCAACACGGTCTTTCCCTTCTCTATCGTGCGTTGCCGCGAACGGGTCCCCCACGATTCGCGGGATGCTCCGGGCCGGGTCAGGTCTCAGGCCTGGCCCGATGTTGGAGCGGCGGTTGGGCGGACGGGGCGGCCGTAGGGATCCAGACCCGCATGGGGCCTGGGCGGCGGTTTCCCCAGAGGAAGTACGGCACGGCGGTGAGACTGATCGACACAGGCGCCGCCGGGTCGTGGTTTTCGATGGTGCGGTAGAGCGGAATCGGCGCGGGACCGCGTGCTTGTCCGAGCGCGATCAGCGATACAGGTATCGTCGATTCGCGATCTGACGGGTGCACGCGGACCGTGCCGGCGAGGTCCAGTGCCACGTCTTCGAGAGTCGTCTCAGGCGGAAGGTCAAACTGCTCGATGGCGTAGACGATTGGCCCTCGGGCCAGGCAGACGCACCCGCGAATAGCGTCGATGCGCGGATGTGGTGCTACCAGCCGGGACGGCATGTCCAGCTGGAGCGAGACCGTCTGACCGGTCCAAACGCGGTTCAGGCGGAGATACCCGTCGACGGGTTCGGCGCTGGTCGTCTGGCCGTCGATGGCCAGCGCAAAGGAGGCGCACCATGCGGGGACGCGCAGTGCCAAAGTCCACGCAGACTTGTCTGCCGATCGGACGTTCAGCGCGACGGCACCGTCCCACGGATATTCGGTGACAATCCGAATGCTGCGGCCGCCGGCATCGACGGTGCACGGGCTGTACTGGTGCACCTGCAGACCCGAGTCGTCCTCGGTCACCAGGTAGGACTGAAGCGATCCGATGAGCCGGGCAAGGTTGGGGGGGCAACAGGCGCAGGTGTACCACGGCAGCCGCTGCGAAGGCGCGTCTTCACCGTCGTGGTGGCCGGTACGCAGATGCAGTGGGTTGGAGTAGAAGAAGTGCTGTCCGTCGAGACTGGTCGCGGCGGCGATCGCGTTGTGGAGCGTCCGCTCCATCTCCTCGGCGTAGCGGTGTTCACCTGTGGCCAGCAGCATGCGCCAGTTCCACTGGAAGCTACCGATTGCTGCGCACGTCTCGGCGTACGCCCGATCTGATGGCAGCTCGTACGTGTCGCCAACGGCTTCGTCGCGGTGCCGGGAGCCGTGTCCGCCCGTGATGTAGGTCTTGCTGCCATAGGCCGAACGCCACAACCGCTCTGCGGCCGTCAACAGCTGCTGGTCGTCGGTCTCCACGGCCACGTCGACCACGCCGGCCAGCAGATACAGTTGGCGTACCGCGTGGCCGATGAACTCCTTCGCGTCCCGCACGGGTTCGTGATCCTGAAAATAGGCGGGGCCGAACTGGCCGTCGCCGAGCAGCCCGTGTCCGCGCCGCTCGACAAAGCGTTGCGCCGTTTCCAGGTAGGGCATGTGCCCGGTCACCCGGTACAGCTCCACCAGCGCGGTCTCGATCTCCGGATGCCCGCATACCGCCGTCTCGCCGGAAGGGCCGAAGCGGGAGACGATCAGGTCGGCGAACCGGCGCGCGATCGACATGATCTGGGTGCCGATCCCGGCCCGGTGCGCAGCCACTGCGGCCTGAACCAGGTGGCCGGCGCAGTACAGCTCGTGGCTGGTCGCCAGCTCCTGCCAACGCCGCTTGGGCGCGTCGTGCTGGAAGTACGAGTTCACATAGCCGTCCGGCTCCTGTGCGGCGCCCACCACCGCGACGATCGCGTCGAACTTGTCGGCCAGGGCCGAATCCGGAGCAACGGCGAGAGACCACGCCATCGCCTCCAGCGTCTTGTACACATCCGAGTCGCTGAACCACATGCCGACGTGGGGCCGGCCGCTGTCCTTGGGGCGGCGCATGTTGGGCAATGCGCCGCTCGTCTCGAGGTGGTCCAGGCAGTGCGGAAGAGTCGCCTCAGCGTTGCGCTGCTGCCAGGAGCCGAGCAACCCGGAGGCATCCAGCACGACGTCGTGCACGGAGACTGGCCGAAGTGCCTGCCACGCCTTCGCGCTCGGCGCGACCGGACCACTCCGCACGACGGCCAGCTCCGCAACCGCATCGGCGGCACCCACCGACGCCTGGACCGTGTCCCGGGAACTCGTGCTGGAACGCGGCCGTACGGACCGGCTGGTGCGGCTGAGTCATCGTCTCCCTCTCGTTTGCCCCGCCGCCCAAGCAATCCGCAGCGCCATAAATTCATGCCCCGAGCCCAAGCGAGGGCCGAAAACCTTTTCGAGGAAAGTACAGTTAGGTTTCGGTGCTGTCAATGACAGGTTCCAATGCCAATACCGCGATCCGCCAATGCCCGTTTTGTGCATCAGAATTTGGTACAAATAGCGCGATCCTTCGAGCCGAAACCTGCTTCGCCCCCCGGTGCCGTCTGTCCGAACGTTGCCTGGCCGTCGGCGCAGAGCCTTGGGCCGTGGGCTAAAGTTCGAAGCCAGCGCTGCCGATGAGCAGGGACTGTGCGTCAGGCCGACCGGCATTTCGCGGCCGGCGCCCGGTAAGGCAGGAAGGGTTTTCGGTGGTTAGACGGCAGGGACGCGCAGTCACCCTCACCGACGTCGCCAGGCATGCGGGCGTGTCGATCGCTACCGCGTCAAAAGCGCTCAACGAGCGGGGCGAGGTAGCGCCGGAGACGCGCCGCCGGGTGCTGGCTGCAGCCGAAGAACTCGCCTTCCAACCCAACGCGCTGGCCCGCGGCCTCATCTCGGGGCAGACCCGCACGGTGGGCATCCTTACCGACGAACTCGGTGGCCGCTTCGCCATACCGGTACTGCTCGGTGTCGAGAACGCGCTCGCAAATGAGCAGATGTCCGTCTTGCTGTGCGACAGCCGCGGCGATGCCATTCGCCGCCGGCACTACATCCGAACACTCGTCGCCCGACAGATCGACGGCTTGATCGTGCTCGGCGAAACCAACGACGTCCGGCGATCATTGACCGCGGACATCCCGGTACCGGTGGTCTACGTCTACGGCGAGTCCGACGACCCGGGGGACCTGTCAGTGATCGCCGACGACCGGGGCGGCGGCCGACTCGCGGGCGAACACCTCGTCGCACAAGGCCGGCGGTCGATCGCCTACATCACCGGTGAGCAGAACTACCGAGCCGCCCGCGAACGCGGGGCCGGCCTCCAGGACGTTCTCGAGACCGCCGGACTACCACTTGTCGGCGGGCCGCTCTTTGGTGACTGGACCCAGCGTTGGGGACGACACGCGGCTCGCACACTCCTCGCCGCCCACCCCGACATCGACGCCATCTTCTGCGGCAGCGATCAGATCGCCACCGGTGTCGCGGACGCTCTGCATCACCTGGGCCGACGCATTCCCGACGACATCGCTCTCGTTGGCTATGACAACTGGGAGATTTTCGCAGCGGAATGCCAGCCCCCGCTGACGACTGTTGACCTCAACCTGCAGACCCTAGGCGCTACCGCGGTGTCCTACCTCTTCGCTGCCCTGGATGGCGAGAAGACTTCCGGCGTCATCTCGTGCCCGTCCCGCCTGGTCGTCCGGGAATCGACCGGCCACACCGGTTCCGTCGTGACCACGACCGACCTTCCCGGTCCGGCAACGGCGTCGAGACCGAGGTCGTCTCCCCGCCGTTGATTGACCCGCACCCGTTCCCCACGCTCCCCCGACAGCTCGCACACAACATCGCCGCCAAGCTCCTGCCAGCCGGCGAAACCCATCCGGCCGACCGCGGGAGACGCCTGACGCCAAGCGACTGGTCACTCGCGGGCGACCGAGCTGGCACCCAGACGTAACTACCCACAGTGGACTGCCACAGCAGCCTGTGGCGGAACCGCTGCTCTATCGCGGAACCCGTGAGGATGAAGCACCGCCACTCGACCGGCATCCCGACACTGTGGTTTCGCCTGGTTCGTTGACCGCGGCCGATGCCGGAGTGCGTGGCGACACTGCGGGGGTGGGCGCCGCCGTCGCGCACGATCGGCAGGCGACCGGCTGAATTCAGGTCTTGACATGGCCGAAACACCGTCCTTACACTGCCGAAAAGGATTTCGGCCCTGCAGGCCAGCTCCACCTGGGCAGCACCGACGTATAGGGACCGCTCCCGAACACACCAAAAGAGTTTCGGGATCGATGCGGAAGCTGCTTGATCCGCCGCTTCGGGTAACAGCAGTCGAGTCCAGGCGCGGACACGAAACGACAAGGAGTGCTCGCACTTAAACCCAACTGTGTCGTTTTCATCGATATATGCGCATGCATAAACGCCATGGATCTCGCTCGACACGCCGTCGGTACACAGCAACTGACCAGAGACATTCCTGTCGACAGGATCGGCGTGACGATCAACCTCCGCACTGACACCGGCACTTGCGACGCGGAAATGTCAGTCCCACACACGGTGCATTGGCTTGGCGGCGGGCGATCGCGCCTGCGACTTGCAGACGGTTCCGGCATGTCGCCTGTCGGAGAAGACAAGCAATAGATGATGACTCACCAGTCAAGGAGGATCCGAGCAAATGCAGCCAGCTGTAGCCGAACGCACCGCCCGACGAATCGGCCGTTCCTGGAAGATCGCCCTAGCCTTACCCATCCTCGCCGGGTTGACCGCCGTCACCATCATCGAGGTGGCATTGCCAGCGTCCGCGGCGACCTCCGCAAACACCCTCACTGTCAACGCCAACCAGGTACTGCGCCCGGTGACGCACGTCGCGACAGGCAGCCTCTACGGCCTCGCGAACGCCACCCAACCAACAGTGGCGCTCGCTCAGGCGATCAAACCGAACACCTTCGTACAGATGCCAGCCGGCGGCAAGCAGCAGCCCACCGGGGACATCTCAGTGGTGGCGCCCACGGCCGTCAGCGTCGGCGCGAAGCTGGTCAACCGACTGTCCGACTACTACGCCGGCTGGCCGTACCAGTTCAGCTGGAGCACCTGGACACCCTTCGTCAGTTCGCAGATCGCGACGATGAAGTCTTCCTCCTACTACAGCAGCATCACCTCCTACGAGCTGTGGAACGAGTCGGACAACACCTGGAAAACGTCCAACGGCACGTACGAGGCCTTCTGGACCACGACCTTCCGGCAGGTTCGCGGGATCGACTCGACGAAGCCGATCCAGGGTCCGAGCTTCTCGGACAACATCAGCGACATGAGGAACTTCCTGCAGAACGCGGTCAACACCAACACGGTGCCGGATATTCTCGCCTGGCACGAGCTGGAGAGCTCGTCAAAGATCGCCGGTGACGTCTCGACCGTCCAGGGCATCGAGGACCAGCTGGGCATCAGCCGGCGACCGATCGCGATCGAGGAGTACGCGGCGCCCAGCGAGGTCGGTCTTCCCGGGCCGCTCGTCGGATACATTTCGAAGTTCGAGCGACTCGGCATCCACGACGCGGAACTGGCCTTCTGGAACCAGTCCGGCGCCCTCGGCGACCTGCTGACCGGCAGAGGCGGTAGCCCGAACGCCGCCTACTGGCTCTACACCTGGTACGCCGCAATGAACGGCAACATGGTCACCACCACCCCGCCCGCACAGACCGGCATCGACGGCTTCGCTTCCGTACCGTCGTCGAACAACCAGCTCAGCGTCATCGTCGGAAACTGCAACGGATCGTGCGCAGTGACGATCAACGGACTCAACTCGCTGAGCCTCGGCAGTACGGTGTCCGTCAAGATCGAGCAGACCGTGTCGCAGGGCCGGACCGTCGCTTCCTCAGGACCGAGCACGATATCTACCACGACCTACACACCCTCGAACGGCTCGATCTCCGTCCCGATCACCATGAGCACGAACAACGCCTACCGCATCACGGTCAGCCCGGGCTCGGGAGGCGGTGGTTCCGACTTCCCCCGCGCCGGGTAACTACCGGATCACCAACGTCAACAGCGGACTTCGTCTTACTCCGCTCAACGCGGGCACCGCGTGGGGTACGTCCGTCGTACAGGCGACCGCCAGCACCAGCACAGCACAGGTCTGGGGCCTCGTCTCGGCCGGCAACGGACAGTTCAAGATCGTCAACCAGCTGAGCGGCCTGGTTCTCGGCATCCAGAACGCCTCAAAGAGTGCCGGAGCCCCGGCGCTCATCTGGGGAGACACCGGAACGACTGACCACTTGTGGACCGTCGTCTCAGACGGTGCCGGCCACTACAAGATCTGGAGCGTCAACAGTGGCCTCCTGCTCGGCGTGTCCAACGCGAGCACCAGCTCTGGTGCCCAGGTCCTGCAGTGGAGCGACAACGGCACCGCCGATCACCTCTGGACGCTTGCCGCTGCTTGATGAGCAGCCGATCGCGCATCGCACATAACCTGGACGGTTCGCGATCGACGTCCACGCTGCGGGGGTCACTCTGACCCCCGCAGTCGGCATTCCGGGCGAGGCGATCAGTCCGTGGAACGAGCCGCCAGCACCATCGTCCAGCCCGCTGGATCAATCGACGCCACGGTCAACGCAGTCGTTGCCCGATGGATCCTTCGAACCAACTCGGCCCCTCCCATCGGCCAGCCATCGCCGCCGCCACACGTGCGAGCGACCAGCCGGCACGCCACCCCGGCGGGTGTAGCCGGCCAGCGCGGTGGCCTTCTCGTACGCGGCACGGGCGTCCGCCGCACGGTCGGGCCGGTGGAGCAGTGGTGCTTTGTCGAGCGACTCCGACTGGCGACTGGCGTAACGCATTTTCGCACCATTATCAGCGGTCAATGCCTATTGCAGTGATGTTTCGGCTGCATTATGTTAACGCTCACATCGGCGGGAGTCGTTACCGGCAGCGTGACGTGTCCGCGTTGCGGCGACGGAGGTCCGACTCGGCGCTCGGCATCGACCCGACCGCTGCGACTCCGAAGTTCGTGCACCCGGGACACACCCCACACCCCTCGGTGGCGATCAGGCCACTACCGCAGAAGGGAAGATCATGAAACCGAGTACCCGTGCGGTTCGAGCGGCGATCGCCGCTGCGCTGGCCGGCGCCCTGGGCACAGCAACCATCGCGCTGGTGTCATCGCCCGCCTCAGCCGATTCAGCCGTGACCGTCCAGAAGTGGCTGACCACCAGCAATCTGAGCAGCCGCCTGGCCGCCCAGCCGAACCTGGCCTTCACCACGAACTCGACACCCACCACCATCACCGTCGACGACTCGACCGCGTACCAGACGATGGCCGGGTTCGGCGCCGCGATGACCGACACCTCGGCCTGGCTCATCTCGACGAAACTCAGCGCCAGCGACCACACCCAGCTGATGAGCGCGTTGTTCAGCCCGACCAACGGGATCGGGATGAGTTGGGTACGGGTACCGATGGGCGCGTCGGACTTCTCCGCGACCGCGCAGCCGTACTCGTACGACGACCTGCCCTCCGGCCAGACCGACCCGACCATGGCCCACTTCTCCATCTCCCATGACCTGTCCTACATCATTCCGAACCTCAAAGAAGCCGCCCAGCTCAACCCGTCGCTGAAACTGATGGCCAATCCGTGGAGCCCACCGGGCTGGATGAAGGCCAACGGCCAGATGAGCAACGTCAACGGAGCCGGCACCCTGCTCAGTAGCAGCTACGCCCCGCTCGCGAACTACTTCGTGAAGTTCCTCCAGGCCTATGCCGCCCAGGGCGTGAATATCTACGCCGTCACGCCGCAGAACGAGCCGGGTTACAGCGGCAGCTACCCGAACATGAACTTCAGCGAAGCCAACGAAGCGGCCTTCGTCGCGAACAATCTCGGACCGGCGCTGAACCAGGCGGGCCTGCACCCGGTGGTACTCGGTGTCGACTTCAACACCAACGTCATGAACGACTTCGGCGTTCCACTGATGAACAACGCGTCCGCCGCGCAGTACCTCGCCGGTACCGCCTGGCACTGCTACGCGGGCAACCTCGGCGCCCTCGGCACCATGCACAACAGCTTCCCGACCAAGGACGTCTACGAAACCGAGTGCTCCAGCGGCATCGCCCCGCAGTCGACGGCCGAGACCTTCATCCAGAGCACCCGCAACTGGGCGAAGGCAGCGACGATGTGGAACATCGCCGAGGACACGAACAACGGTCCGGTCATCTCGGGTGGCTGCGGCGCCTGCACCCCGATGGTCACCATCAACCAGAGCACCGGCGCCATCACCTACAACCTCGATTACTACGTTATCGGCCAGTTCAGCAAGTTCGTCGTGCCGGGTGCCCAGCGCATCGCCTCCACCACCACCGCGTCCCTCGACGATGTGGCGTTCCGCAACCCGGACGGGTCGGAGGTTCTGGTCGTCGACAACACCTCGACGGCACAGCAGTCGTTCACCACGAGTTGGCACGGGCAGTCCTTCACCGACAGCCTCCCGGCCAAGGGCGTCGCCACCTACACCTGGACCCCGGGTATCACCACCCCGCCGTCCAGCACCCCGCCGTCCAGTACGCCGCCCACCACCACCGTCGTCGGTCAGGGATCGGGCAAGTGCCTGGACGACCGCGGCAACCCGGCTAACGGCATTCAGCAGTACATCTGGACGTGCATCACCGGCAACGCCAACCAGCAGTACACCTACACGGGCGCCAGCCAGCTCCAGATCGCCGGGAAGTGCCTGGGCGCCGCGGGAAACGGCACCACCAGCGGAACCCAGGTCATCACCTACACCTGCAACGGCACGCCCAGTCAGGTGTGGAACCTAAACGGCGACGGGACCATCACCAACGGGCTGTCCGGGCTCTGTCTGGACGTAAACGGCAACGGCACCGCCGACGGGACCGTGGTGCAGCTATGGTCCTGCAACGGTGGTAGCAACCAGAAGTGGACCCGACGGTAGCCGACCACCGCACTGCCGCTACCCCGCAGGCGCCTGTCACAGCGCCTGCGGGGTAGCGATGTTCCAGGCGACTGTCTTGACCGAGACCGCGACGCCAGCACACGTTCATGTTCTGGTGAACCGGCGTCCTCGGTCGCGGTGCGGACATCGAGTTGGCGCCACAGGCCGTCGAGCGGCCACACAGCGCCGATCGAACGGGCATCGACCACCTCGACCGGAGCGGCACCCACCGCCGACCCGACCTCGTCGCCGGCGTCGTCGCCGAAATGCCGGTTGATCGAGGCGGCCAACCAACGCAGCCCCCTCCATGTTCGAAGGTGTCACGCTGGTCGGGCAGTTGCGGAAATGGCTCGGCGTCACCGACGTCAGCAACGGTCGGGTGGCGTTTGATGCCACGCGAGTGCGGCGGGTCAGCGCTGTCCGCGCGGCGGCGCAGTCGACTCGCGTACCCGCAGGGCAGGGCTGATGACCATGCGGTGGGCGGGCCGGTCGGGGTCGCTGAGACGGTCGGCGACCAGCCGGACGGCGGCCCGGCCGATGGAGCGGCGAGGCGGTCGTACGGCGGTCAGCGGCGGGCTGAACAGGCCGGCGACCTCGTCGTCGTAGGCGACGAGGGACAGGTCGGCGGGTATCGACAGGTGCCGCTCCTCGCAGTGCTGGACGAGTGCGATCGCCTCGGCGTCGGCGTGGATGAGCAGCGCGGTCGTACCGGTGGCCAGGCACTGGTCGAGCACGTTGTCGAGTGCCACGTCCAGGTCGGGCGAGCCGGCGCCGGGTACCCGGGCGTCGACGGTGGTGTGGATGTCGAGTCCGCTCTCGCTGGTCGCCTCCAGCCAGCCGCGGCGTACGTGCGGTCCGGTGGGGCTGCGCTCGGCCAGTACCAGGCCGACCTTGCGGTGCCCGAGGGAGGTGAGGTGGCGGACAGCCATGGCGGCGCCCAGCGCGTGGTCGGTGACGACGGACTCGAGGACGGCGTGGTACGGGCCGACGGTGGCGGTGCGCTCCAGGAGTACGACGGGGACGCCGGTGGCGGCGAGCCACTCGATGGTGCGGTCAGCGGTCGGGGCGTCCATACGGGGCGCGATGACCAGACCGTCCACGCCCATCCGTTCGATGAGCCGGGCCAGCTGTGGCTGGTCATCGTCGATGTCGTAGGAGGAGCCGCGCAGCAAGATGCGCATGTCCAGTTCCCGGGCCGCCTCCTCGGCGCCGCGGGCCACGTCCGGCCAGTAGTAGTCGAGTGAGGGTACGAGCATGCCGAGCGTACGGCCGCCGAGCGCGTCCACGCCGCCGCTCTGCACCTCCTCGACCGCCGGTGCGTCGTCGGTGATGAGGGCGACGCCGCCGTGCACGCGACGGACGAGGCCCTCGGCCGCAAGTTGGGCGATGTCGCGGCGGATGGTGACCGCGGCGGCGCCGAGCGCGGTGGTGAGGTCGGAGACGCGCAGCGCGCCGTCCCGTTGCAGCGCCTCCAGCAACTGTGCCCGGCGGGCGACCTGGAGAGGCCCGCGGGTGTCCGACGCGCTCATCGCTGCTCCTTCACAGTGAGGACGAACGTGCCGACCGGCCCGGCTGCGGTGACGTCGATGTCGAGGCGGGTGAGTTGGCCGCCCCATACGTCGCTGAGCATAGGGTCATCGAGGTCACGGACGGTCGTGGTACAAAGCGCGTCGGCGGGTTCCCAGGTCAGGACCACGACACCGGCGTCGTCCAGGGCGCTGATCTCCGCGTGGCCGGCGCCGACGCGGACATCGCCGGCCGCCAGCAGGTGGATGACGGTGGGTTCGGTGCTGTCGGTCGGGTGGATGCTGCCCGTCGGGTGGATGCTGCCCGTCGGGTGGATGCTGCCGGTCGGGTCGAGGTGCCAGGAGTCGGTGACCCGAACGGTGCCGTCAGCGCGGTCCAGGCGGGCGGTACGCCGCCAGTGCGCGATGTCGGTGCGCGGGTACGCCCTGGCCAGGTCGAGGGTCAGCTCGGCGCGGGTGTCATCGACTGTGGCGCAGACGCCGTGGGCACGGTACTCGCGGCCGGGGCTCTGCGCAGTGGCCCGGATGCTGGGCACGTTGTGCCACAAGCTTTGCATGGTCCAGATGGCGTAGCGGTCGGGCCCGAAGGTCTGCCGGGTGTACGTGGGGCGGCCGGCGTCGACCAGGACGGGTACGCCGTGCAGGGCGACGAGGAAGCTGCCGACGTCGTTGTGGTTGTGGTGTTCGCCGTTGTGCCCGCCCTTGGCGACGAGGGTCAGTCCGGCTCGGTCCCCGGCTGCCGGGCGGGCGAGCAGGACCTGGGTGGAGGCGAACCAGGCGTCCCGGGGCAGCGGCGAGGTACCCGGGACGGCGGCGACCCAATCGGGGTCGGTGAGGGCGCGCAGCAGGCGGCCCAGCCCCTGTTCCTCGGTCGCTACCGGTCGGTCGGGGCCCCGCTGGGCGGCGGCGTGCGCCTGTGCGTCGGGGTCGCCGTACCGGCGGGCGGCGTGGTGCAGTGCCTGCCACGGTTGGTGGCGCGGGGGGCGGGCGGTGCCGTCGGCGTGGTTGACGTACCAGTCGCCGCCCAGGTGCACCTGGTGCGGGAAGGCCACCGTCTGGCGCAGTGACTGGATTCCGGTGGCGTCGAGCGCGCCGCGGGTGGCGTGGGCGAGCACGTCGAGGGCTTCGAGCGCGCGGCATGCGCCGTTCCACCAGTACCCGTAGCCCTCGTCGATCGCGCCGTCGTTCGGGATGGAAGCCACGTACCGGTCGAGCCCTTCGATCGTGAGGTCGACCAGGGCCGCGCGGCGGGCCGCCTCGTCCACCAGACGCAGCGCGGCCACCAGGACATTGCCGTGGATCCAGGCGCTCCAGTTGTGCACGTCGCCGTCCAGGCCGAGCCAGTGCCAGTCGCGGCGGACGACGAACGGGATGAGTACCCGCCGGTCGACCTCGTGGCGGATGCGGGCGCGCAGGCCGGGTACCTGCTCGTCGAGCTGGTCGGCGAGCAGCTGATCGAGCCAGGCCAGCTGGGCGGCCACCTCGCCGGCACCGAGGTCGAGGACCGGATCGGTCACAGTGGGCACGACGGCGCCGTGGGCACTGTGGGTGGTGTCGTGCGCCGGCCAGCACCAGCTGCTCTGCTCGCACAGCAGGGTGACGCCGTCGGCGACCTGCTCGATCCAGGCGGGCTCGAGGGTAACCGCGGCGAGGACCGCGGCGCGGCTGAGGCGGTACTGGCGGGCGAAGATCAGCTGCTCGTAGCTGTCCCGGTCGCCGTCGCGGAAGTAGCGGGCGTAGTCCTGCGCGAGTGCTGTCGGCCAGCGCGCGCTGAGGTCGCGGTGGGCGCGGCTGCGTAGAGCGTCGAGGGTGGCTGGGTGGCTGGCACCGGTCCCCCAGGTGCGCCGGTCGCTGGCGGGTGGGACGGGCAGGCTCTGCTCCGGGGTGGCGAGAAGTCCGGCTACAGAGTGTGTGCCCAGCTGGGGCCAGACGGCGGCCAGTGGGCCGGCGAAGTGGTCTGGGCTGGGCATATCCCCTCGTTATCCTGGTCGGACCATGCTGTGATCGTTTGTGACCGTATCAGACCACTTCTTGTCTCAAGGGTCAGCCGAACGGTCGCCCTCTCGTCCCAGCCGCCGATTGGTGTCGTCAACCGGGCGCAAGCAAACGGAGATCATCCGATGTGTCCTCAGGATGCCGGTCTGGCAGGCGGGAGCTGAGCTGTACAAACATTCATCCCGTGATCAGGTGTGAGCGTTTCGATCGTATGTGATCGTATCGGTTTTATAACAGCATTGACATGACCTAATGCGATCGCTTTAACTTCCCGAAACCGGCTCGTTGCCCACCCGACATACGCGACGGCGGTCCTGCAGTCCTCCATCCGCCATCACCCTCAGCGAAGAAGGACACGTGCGACAGCACCGCGCGAGCATCCCGGCGACCCCGGCGGAGGTACCCATGGGTCCCCCGATCCCGGCCGCCGCGATGTACGCCGCGGTCGGCTCCGTAACGGCTGCTCCGGGCGCGCTGAGCGGCTACGAGTGGACGCGCCAGGACCTGCTCGACCTCGCCGACCGGATGCTGGGCGCCGCCCGCCGGTACGCCTCCTCCGGTCACGCGCTCATCACCTTCCCCGGCGCGGAAGGCGGCTACGGCCGGGCCGTCGACGGGCTGGAGGGCTTCGCCCGTACCCTCCTCCTCGCCGGCTTCCGCCTCGCCGGGCACAGCGGCGCGGACCAGGTCGGCGCGGACCAGGTCGGCGCGGATCCGGCAGCGGCGGGGCTGGACGAGCTGGCCGACTGGTACGCCGCCGGCATCACCGCCGGTACCGACCCCGCCTCGCCGGAGCGCTGGGTACGCCTGGACGAGCACCCGCAGGCCAAGGTCGAAGCCGCCACCCTCGCACTGATCCTCGACATGACCCGCCCCTGGATCTGGGACCGGCTCACCTCCGGTGCGCAGCAGCGCGTCGTCGAATACCTGTCCCCCGCCGTCGGCGACCCCACCTACCCGCGCATCAACTGGGTCTGGTTCCGCCTCATCGTCCAGGCGTTCCTCCGCTCGGTCGGCGGACCCTGGTCGCCCGCGGACGTGGCCGAGGATCTGGCCACCCACGACAGCCTGATACGCGCCGACGGGTGGCTGTCCGACGGGCCGGAGCGCTCCTACGACCACTACACCGGCTGGGCGCTGCACACCTACCCCACCCTGTGGGCACGGATGGCGGGCGCCGTCGACCTCGCGGCCGACCGGGCCGACCGGGACCGCGCCACACTCGACCGTTACCTGCAGGACGCCGTCGCCCTCGTCGGCGCCGACGGCGCACCGCTGCTGCAGGGGCGCAGCCTCATCTACCGCTTCGCCGCCGCCGCACCGTTCTGGGCCGGCGCGCTGGCCGCCGTACCGTCGCTGGAGCCGGGCCTGCTGCGCCGGGCCGCGACCCGGATCGTCGGCCACTTCGCCGAACGCGGCGCCCCCGACGAGCACGGGCTACTCACCCTCGGCTGGTACCGGCCGTGGCCACGCCTCGCCCAGGCGTACTCCGGACCCGGCTCACCGTACTGGGCGAGCAAGGGCATGCTCGGCATCGCACTCCCGGCCGACCATCCCGTGTGGACCGCCCCGGCGCGGCCACTGCCCAGCGAGCAGACCGACACGGTACGCGCCATCCGCGCCCCCGGTTGGGTCAGCAGCGCTACCCGCGCCGACGGCATCGTCCGCATCGTCAACCACGGCACCGACCATGCCGAAGAAGGCGCCACCGTGGCCGACTCCCCGCTGTACGCGCGCCTCGGCTACTCGACCGCCACCTGCCCGGTACTGGACGACAGTGGCTGGGCCGCGCCGGTCGACCAGTCCGTCGTACTGGTCGACCCGGCGGGCCGCCGCACCCACCGCACCGGGATGCACACGCTGGTCGTGCGGACCGAGGGCGACAGCGACCTCGGGGTGGCCGGGTCGACGACCTGGGCGCACTGGGTGGATGCCGACCCGGTCCAGCGCGACCACGGCAGCGGCCACACCGGCCGGTCCCGCCCGGCCGCCCGGCTCACCGTCTTCTCCCTGGTACGCGGCGCGTGGGAGGTGCGGCTGGCCCGGCTCGACGAGCTGGCCGCCGACCTCGAGCCGGCAACGCTGCGACTACGGATCGGCGGCTGGCCGATCGCCGGCCCGGCCACCGCGGCCACCACGACCGGTTCGGCCACCGTCACCACGGCCGGCCTGACTTCGTACCTCGCCACGGTGCACGGCGCCGCGGCCGCCGGTGTCGCCCGGCACTCAGACGCCAGCCCTCTCGGCAGCCCGGTTCGGGTGCCCTGGCTGGACTACGCGGCCCACATCGGGGTGTGGGTCGCGGTGCTCATCGCGCTGTCCGGGGGCGATCCGCCACCGGAACGGCAGCGCTGCACCACCGCGCTCACACCCGATGAGCACGGCCTGCACGTGCGGGTCCAATGGCCTGACGGGGTCCGGACCCAGACCCACCTTGACACCCACACACCCCAGGCGAGCCGTACCGGCGAACCAGGTGTCGATCCGGGCCCCGTCGCGGGCCCTGTCTCGAAGGAGAAAGGATGAAGCGCTCGACTTCGGCCCTGCTCGGCATCGCCACTGTCGCGTCCCTGGTGCTGGCCGGCTGCGGCAGCGGCGGCGGCTCGGCGGATGCCACGCCGACCGGCCCGGTGACGATCACTCTGGCAGGTTGGAGCCTGTCCACCACCCCGGAGTTCAAGACCCTGGCGGACGGTTTCCACACGGCCAACCCGAACGTGACGGTACAGCTCAGGGAGTACGACGCCGCCAACTACGACACCCAGATGACGGCGGACCTGGCGGCCGGCTCGGCACCCGACGTGTACGTGCAGAAGAACCTCAAGATGTTCTACACGTACCAGAACGGTGGGCAGCTGCTCGACGTCTCGGACGTGGCCAAGGGCCTCGGCGGCACCGTCGGCGGACTGGCCGACTACCAGGTCAGCGGCAAGACATACGCCATCCCGTACCGGCAGGACTCGTGGGTCCTCTACTACAACAAGGCACTGTTCGACCAGGCCAAGGTGGCCTACCCGGACGGCTCGTGGACCTGGGACAAGTACGTCGAGGTGTCCAAGGCGCTCACCACCGCGCTGAAGAATGCGGGATCGAAGGCGACCGGCGATTACCAGCACACCTGGCAGTCCACGGTGCAGGGCTTCGCGCTCGCCCAGACCCCCAACGCCAGCCTGCAGAGCGGCGACTTCTCCTACCTCAGGCCCTACTACCAGCGTTCGCTGGATCTGCAGAACGCCGGGGCGCAGGCCAGCTTCGGTACCGCGACCACCACCAAGCTCACCTACCAGGCTCAGTTCGGCAAGCAGCAGGCGGCCATGCTGCTCATGGGTACCTGGTACATCGCCACGCTGCTGGCCCAGCAGGCCAAGGGTGACGCCGACGCGTTCGGCTGGGGCATGGCGCCGGCTCCGCAGTTCGACGCGAGCACGACTGGTACCTCCGGCACGCCGGTGACCTTCGGCGATCCGACCGGCCTGGGGATCAACCCGCACATCAAGAAGGAGAAGGTGGCCGCGGCCAAGGCGTTCCTCGCCTACGCGGCCGGTCAGCAGGGCGCCAAGGCGCTGGCCGCGATCGGAATCACGCCGGCCGACGCGGCGGCGGTGACCGCGGACTTCTTCGCGGTCAAGGGAATGCCGACCGACGACCTGTCGAAGTTCGCCTTCGCCAAGCACGACACCCGCCCGGAGAACCCGGTCTCCAAGTACACGGCAGCGCTGCAGAACATCCTCAACGACATGCACTCCTCGGTGCTGTCGGGCAGCAAGAACATCGACGCCGCGATCAGCGACGCGCAGAAGCGGGCCAAGAACGAGGTCCTCAACTCGTAACCGCACTTCGCTGACCGGGTACGGGTCCGGTGCGCGCCAGCCGCGCGCCGGATCCGTGCCGGACGGCCGATCCGCTGAGGAGAGTCTCCATGGCAACGATGTCGCGAAGCCGGCGCGGGAGCGGCCGGCTCGTGTGGCGCAACACGGCGGTGGGGTGGTCGTTCATCCTGCCCAACTTCATCGGCTTCGCGGTGCTCACGCTGGTACCTGTCGTGGTGCTGTTCTACCTGGCTTTCACCGACTGGAACGTGTTCGGCGTCGCGGACTGGGTGGGTGCGGCCAACTTCCGGCGGCTGATCCACGATCAGAGCTTCTGGACCGCGCTGACCAACACGCTGTACTACACGGTCTTCCACATCCCGCTCACCCTGGCGGCGGCGCTGGGCCTGGCGCTGCTGCTCAACCGGAGGCTGCGTGGCGTCGCGTTCTTCCGCACGGTCGCGTTCTTCCCGTACATCACCTCGATCGTGGCCGCGGCGCAGGTGTGGAACATGCTGTTCAGCCCGGAGTTCGGCCCGATCAACGCCTTCCTGCGGGCGCTCGGGGTGGACCACCCGCCCGGATGGACGGTGTCGGCGACCTGGTCGATGCCGGCGGTCATCGTCGTCGGTACCTGGCGGGAGATGGGCTACTACATGCTGGTCTTCCTGGCCGGCCTGCAGACCATCCCGGCCCAGCTGTACGAGGCCGCCCGGGTCGACGGGGCGAACGCCTGGCACCGCTTCTGGAGCGTGACGCTGCCGTGTCTGCGGCCGACGACCTTCTTCGTCGTGGTGATGCTGACCATCGGCAGTTTCAAGGTGTTCGACCTCATCCTTCTGCTCACCAACGGAGGCCCGGGACAGTCGACCCTGGTGCTGTCGCAGTACATCTACCAGAAGGGCTTCCAGGAGAACCAGTTCGGCTACGCCTCGGCCGTCTCGGTCGTACTGTTCGCCATCTGCTTCCTGATCACCATGGTCCAGTTCCTGGTCAACAAGCGCAGGAGCGCGTGATGGCAACAATTGTGCGTACCGCCCCCGCCTCCGCGGGCAGCCTGCTCGACCCGCGCCCGGCCCGGCCCCGGCGCATCAGCAGGGGCTGGCGGCTGCTGGGTTACCTCGCCCTGGCCGTGGCGGCCGCCGCGCTGCTGCTGCCGTTCTACTGGATGGTCGTGTCGTCGTTGAAGACCAACAACGACGTCTTCACGGTACCGATCAAGTGGCTGCCCAAGACCGTCGTGTGGAGCAACTACCTTGATATCTGGCGCAAGTCAGACATGGTGACGTGGCTGACGAACACGCTGATCCTGTCGGTGGCGGTCAGTGCCCTGCAGGTGTTCACCGGCAGCTTCGCCGCATACGGCTTCGCCAAGGTGCGCTTCCCCGGCCGGGATGTGCTCTTCCTGGCCTACGTGGGCACGATCGCGGTGCCGTGGCAGTCGTACATGATCCCGCAGTTCATCCTCATGTCGAAGCTGCACCTGTCGAACACCCGCTGGTCGATCATCGCCCTGCAGGCCTTCGGCGCCTTCGGCGTGTTCCTGATGAAGCAGTACTACGAGACCATCCCCCACGAGCTCAGCGAGGCAGCCCGCATCGACGGGATGAGCGAGTACGGCATCTACCGGCGGATCATGCTGCCGCTGTCGTTGCCCGCCCTGGCCAGCCTCACCCTGCTCACCTTCGTCAACACCTGGAACGACTACCTCGGCCCGCTGTTGTACCTGCGCAGCCCCAACCTGTGGACCATCCAGATCGGACTGCGCTCGTTCATCTCGCAGTACAACGCCGAGTACGCGCTGATCATGACCGGATCGGTGCTGTCGGTACTGCCGATCGCCGTGATCTTCCTGCTCGGCCAGCGGTACTTCATCGAGGGCGTCGCCACCAGCGGGCTGAAGGGATAACCCGATGCGGATCAGGTACGAGACACTCACCGCCGTCTTCGACATGGTCTACGTGGCGCTGATGACCAACATGATGCTCGTCATCGGCTGCGCGCCACTGGTCGTCGGGCTACTGGTCACCGACCCGACCCGGTCGTGGCCGCTGCTGGCCCTGGCCGCGCCGCTTTGCACCCCCGGCCTGTGCGCCACCTTCGCCGTGCTGTCGGGGTACTCCACGCAGCGCAGCACCACCGTGATCGCCACCTTCGGCCGGTCCTGGCGGGCATCGTGGCGGCAGGCAACAGTGCTCGGCGCGCTCGCCAGCGCCGCACTGGTCGTCTTCGGCGTGGACATCCGCGCCGCGTGGGGCCGCCCGGTCGGCGCGCTCGCCATCCCGGTACTGGCTGTCCTGAGTCTGCTGACCGTGGCGACACTCCTGCTGGCGCTGGTCGTGGTGGCCGAACGACCGGCGGTACGGCTTCGCGAGGTGCTGCGGGCCAGCCTGTACCTCGCGGTGCGCCACTGGTACCTGACCGCCGCCTCGCTGGCCGTGCTCGCCGTACTGGAGATGCTGCTGACCACCCGCCCGGCCGTGGCACTGGGGCTGGCCGCGGCGCCGCTGCTGTACGTCGTCTGGGCCAACAGCCGCTTCAGTCTGCGGGCCGCGCTGGGTCCACAGCCGATGCCCGCGCCACCGGTGCTGGCGACCGAGAAGGCATGACCCGACCGACCCGATTCCCCAGCCACGAACGCGGGGACCGACGACCCACTGCCCGGCCGCGCCGGGAGATGCCCGACTGCCCGGTACCCGCCGGGCGACGAATGAGGGAGACACGTTCATGACGGCGACCGACGTCCGTGCCAGCACCGACGCCGACGCGACGGGGCCCGCGGTGGCCGCCGCGCTGCGCACGATCGGTGCGAACATCGCGGAGTTCGGTGACCGCTACCCCGGCGACACCACCGTCGACAACAGGTACCGGCTGCGGTCGGCCGCCGGGCTGCCCGAGGGTGCCAATGTGGGCTGGACGACCAGCTTCTGGCCGGGGATGCTGTGGCTGGCGCACGAGCTGAGCGGTGACCGGGCATACCTGCGGGCCGCCGAGGCTCACGTGCCCAGCTTCCGCGAGCGGGTCGAGCACGGCATCGACCTGGATACCCACGACCTCGGGTTCCTGTACACGCTGGCGTGTGTGGTGCCGTGGCGGGCCCTCGGCGACGAAGCGGCCCGCCGGGCCGCGTTGTCCGCCGCGGACCACCTGAGGACCCGGGTACTCGAACCGGCCGGCATCATCCAGGCGTGGGGCGACATGAACGACCCCAACCAGCGTGGCCGCACCATCATCGACAGCCTGATGAACACGCCGCTGCTGTTCTGGGCGAGCCAGACCACCGGTGACCGCTCGTACGCCGACGTCGCCCGCCGGCACACCGAACAGCTACGGGACAACATCCTGCGGGCCGACGACACCACCTTCCACACCTTCTACTGGGATCCCGAAACCGGTCAGCCGCTGCGCGGCGAGACCGAGCAGGGCAGCTCCGACGACTCGTGCTGGGCCCGCGGACAGGCGTGGGGCATCTACGGATTCGCCCTCAACCACCGCTACACCGGCGACAGTTCGCTGCTGGTCGCCGCGCAGCGCTGCGCCGACTACTTCCTCGCCCACCTGCCCAGCGACCAGGTCGCCTACTGGGACCTGGAGTTCGGTGACGGCAGCGCCGAGGAGCGGGACAGCTCCGCAGCGGCCATCGCCGTCTGCGGCCTGATCGAACTGGCCGAGCAGGTGCCCGTAGGCGAGCGCGCCGATCGGTACCGGACGGCCGCTCGTCGAATCCTCGACGCGCTCATCGACGGGTACTCCACCGCGGCGCTCCCCGAGTCCAACGCGCTGATCCTGCACGGCGTGTACGACAAGCCCAAGGGCGTCGGCGTCGACGAGGGCACCCTGTGGGGCGACTACTTCTACCTGGAGGCGCTGACCCGGATCACCCGGCCGGACTGGACCGGCCCCTGGTAGCCACCCGCGGCCGGACCGGCCGCGACCGTACCCGCCCACCGACGCGTCTGCGAGGCCCCGATGACCTACCGCTACCACTGCTACATCCCCGCCGAGCACGGCCGCAACCCGTTGCCGTTCAACCCGTGCCGGCTACTGGACTTCACGCTGCTCAGGCTGGACGCCGGCCGGACCTGGACCGGCGAGTCAGGGGACCGGGAGATCCTCGCGGTCATCCTCGGCGGTACCGCCACCTTCACCATCGGCGAGCACACCTTCCCGGCAGTCGGCGGGCGCGCCGACGTGTTCTCCGGAAAACCGCACTCCGTCTACATTCCAGCCGGCTCGACCGTTACCGTCGAGGCCGTGTCCGCGGTGGAGATCGCCCTACCCAGCGCCCCCAGCGACCGCAGCATCGACCCGTACGTCATCGAACCGGAGCGGGTCGCGTCCGGCCGGTGGGGGGCGGCCAACTTCTCCCGCAACTACCACCAGATCCTCACCGAGATCTCCCAACCGGAGCTGCCGGCCGCGCGACTCATCGTCGGCGAGACGTACACCCCGTCCGGGAACTGGAGCACCTACCCGCCGCACCGGCACAAGGTAGATAACCTGCCGGCCGAGGCCGCGCACGAAGAGATGTACTACTTCCGGGTCACGCCCGCCGACGGCTTCGGCATCTGCCGCATGTACACCGATGAGGGGTACGAGGAGAACTTCACCGCCCGCGACCACGGCGTACACATGATGCCCGAGGGGTACCATACCGTCGTCAGCGCGCCCGGCTGCACCACGTACTACCTGTGGTTCCTCGCCGGTACCCAGCGCACCCAGGGGGCACAGGAGGACCCAGGCCTGGCCTGGGTCGGCCGTAGTGTTCCGCTGCTGCGCGACCTCGGCCTCTGAGAGGGGTACCGCGATGATCCTGGACAGCTTCCGGCTCGACGGCCGGGTCGCCCTGGTCACCGGCGGCAACCGTGGCATCGGCCGGGCCTGCGCGCTCGCGCTGGCCGAAGCGGGCGCGGACATCGCGCTACTGGACCGCTCCGATCCGGCCGAGACCCGGGAACACGTCGAGAAGCTCGGCCGGCAGGCCATCGTCGTGCGCTGCGACCTGGGTACCGCCGAGCCGGCCCAGCTAGCCGAGGCGGTCGACACCGTCGTCAGCCGGCTGGGGCGGCTGGACATCCTGGTCAACAACGCGGGAATCATCCGTCGCGCCCCGGCCGCCGAGCACAGCGCCACCGACTGGGACGAGGTCATCGCCGTCGACCTCAGCGCCGTGTGGCACCTGTGCCAGGCCGCCGGCCGGGTCATGCTCGCGCAGGGTACCGGGAAGATCATCAACATTGCGTCGATGCTGTCGTTCCAGGGCGGGATCCGGGTACCGTCCTATACGGCCGCCAAGCACGCCGTCGTCGGCCTGACCAAGGCGTTGGCCAACGAATGGGCCGCGGGCGGGGTCAATGTCAACGCGATCGCGCCCGGGTACATCGAGACCGACAACACCGCGGCGCTGCGCGCCGACTCCGACCGGGCACGCTCCATTGTGGAGCGTA
>CAWKND010000004.1:0-1233073 GCA_963850915.1 uncultured Actinomycetota bacterium | reverse complement strand
CCATCGCCAGGCCGGAGTCGACCTCGGTGACGAAACTGTCCAGCGTGGGTGCGCAGTCGAGCAGCTGGTAGATGGACACATAGTAGGTGTGGCAGGCGTTCTGCAGGTCGCCGCCCTGGATCAGTGCCTCCCGGGCCTGCTGGGCCAGGGCCACGCTCTCCTCCAGCGGCTCGAACCATGGGCTGGTGCCCAGCGCGTAGAGGAAAAGGGCCTGGCTGACGTGCGAGTGGTAGCGCCGCTGCCGGCTGACCGCCAGGATCCGGCGCATGGCACGGTATCCGGTGCGGTTGTCCTGGCGCAGGCCGGTGGTGATGAACGCGATGTTGCTGACCGGACCGACCAGGGTGGGACCCGGCCCGTGCTCCGCCCACATCTGCACCGCCTGCAGGCCGAGCCAGCAGAACATCGCGTTGTCACAGAAGAACGCGGCCGGCGTGAGCCGGTTGACCAGCGCGGCGATGTCCAGCAGCACCGGGTCGGTCAGCTCCGGCCGGCTCAGGTCGTCGGCCTCGTCGCCGGAGTCGACCCAGCGGTAGAGGTGCCCAAGGCCCCGTTCGATGTCGGAGTCCAGCTGGTCCGACCGCGGTACCGGATGACCGAGCCGTTGCAACTGCTCGATACCCAGGCGCAGCGCCGCGCGCGGATGGTTGCGGTTGGTCAGGCTGCCGATCTGAGCAAGCACCGCCCCGGCCCGCTGCACCGGGGTGGTGGCGAGCCGGTCGATGGTCCGGTAGACATCGTCCGCCTCATCCAACCGGCCGAGGCTGCACAACGCCGCGTGCCGGCCGGTGTGGACGGCGATCAGGGTGTCCGTGTCGGCCGGGTCGACCAGGGTGGCGGCCGCGGCCAGCCGAGCCTCGGTCACCACGTGGTTGCTCAGCACCTGTGCCTGCTGCGCCGCGCGACGCAGCAGGTCGACCACGCGACGCCGTTCGTCCGGGTCGTCCACCGCGTCGACGACCGGCAGGTACTGCTCGGCCGCGACCGCGAACATGTCGGGCCACCGGGCCAACTGCCGGGCCAGCGTCAACCGCAGGTCGCTCAGCCCCCGGGAATCCATGTGGGCAAGAATGGCCTCCTGGATCCGGTCGTGCCGGAACCGCACTTCATCCCGCAGGCCCGATTCGAGCACCAGCAGCCCGTCGTCGAGCGCCGGGGCGAGGCGCTGCTCCACCACCTCGACCGGCAACCCGGTGGCCATCCGCAACAGGTCCACCTCGACCCGACCCGCCAGGCAGGCCATCGCGCGCAGCGCGCTGCGCGTCCCGGGCGGCATGGCGTTGACCCGGGAGGTGAACAGGTCGGTCACGTCCGCCTGTTCAAGCGAGCGGTGCAGCGCGGACTCGTCCCACCGCCAGCCGTCCGAGCCGGGCGTCAGGACGTCGTCGTGGCGCAGCGCGTTGAGCAGCTCGACGGTGTCGTACGGGTTGCCGTCCGTCCGGCGGGCCACCGGCTCGGCCAGCGCCGCGACCCGCCCGCCGTCCAGCCGCAGCATGTCCGCCACCATCGCGGTGACGCTGGCGGCCGGCAGGTTACCCAGGCGCAGGTGCTCGACGTCCCGGCGCTCCCACCGGGCCAGCATCGGGCTCAACGGGTGGGCCGCGTCGACCGCGCCTTCCCGGTACGCCGCCACCATCAGAAGTCCTTCGATCTCCTCCTCACCGCTGAGGACCATGTCGACCACGCTCAGCGGAGTGGCGGGGGCCCACTGCAGGTCGTCCAGGACGAGGACCACCGGCCGTTTCCGGGACACCACCACCTGGAGCATCGCCAGCGCGGTGCGCTGGGCCCGGACCTGAGCGGTTGCCGGTTCACCCTGGTCGGGCGGGATCCGGAGAAGCGTCGCGAACTCCGGTATCACCGCCGCGAGCAGGCCGGCGTTGCCGCCCAGGGCGCCCAGCAGCCGCGCCCGCACGTCGTCCAACTCCTCGTCCGGCTCGGCCAGCAACAGTCGGCCCAGCGCCCGGAAGGCCAGGGCCACCGCGTCGAACTGTTGGTCCCGGCGGTACTGGTCGAACTTGCCGGAGACGAACCAACCGTCGGCCGCCGTGACGATCGGCCGCAGCTCGTTGATCAGCGATGTCTTGCCCACCCCCGGCGGACCCGTCACCACCAGACCGCGACAGTTGCCGGACAACGCACCGGCGAACGCCGAACCCAGCGCGGCGAGCTGCGGAGCGCGGCCGGCCAGCCGCGACGGGGCGAGCAGCCGCTCCGGGAAGTCGTGCATACCGACCTGCAGCTGTACCGCGCCGCCCTGGATACTGAGCAGGTCGTGGACGACACCTTCGGCGGTCTGGTACCGGTTGTCCGGCTCCTTCTCCAACAGCCGGGCAATGACCTTTGACAGGGCCTGCGGCAGGGCGTGGTTGCGCTGGACGGCGGGGACCGGCACCCGGGCCAGGTGGTCATGGCTGACCTGGAGCGGATCGCCAGTGCCGAAGGGCGGAGCGCCGGTCGCCAGCTCGTACAGCGTCGCGCCCAGCGCGTACAGGTCGGCCCGCTGATCGACCGGGCGGCCGGTCCGCCCGGTCTGCTCCGGGGCAAGGTAGGCCAGCGATCCGGCGATCTCGCTGTGCGGCAGGAACTCCGGTCGCAGCTCCGCGAAGGTACTCGCCAACGCGAAGTCGACGAGGCAACCGACCCGGCCCTGGCTGGACACGACGATGTTGGCCGGGCAGATGTCACGGTGCAGCACACCCCGGCCGTGCATGCCGGCCACCGCGCGTGCCAGGGTCAGCGAAAGCCGGATCAGCGCGTCGGGCGGCAGCGGCGCGGGCAGGTCGGCCAGGCAGATCGGCCCGGCGTCGGCAAGGGTGATCGATCCGGGGTACCGCTGCGCTCGGGCCAACTGGGCCACTCCGGCAACGCCGGCGAGCCGCTCCAGCACCGCCACCTCGTGACGTAGCCGGTGCTCCGCATCCGGGCCTAGCAGCTCCTTGCGCACCACGGTGCTGTCCGGCCAGGAGAGCCGGACGACGCGGGTCGACTCACACCGGTGGATGACCTCCACCCGCGCAGCGCCGACCGGCCGATCCCGGGATGAGCTGCCCGTGCCCATGCGTTACCTACTGCGGCCCAGTCGCAACGACCGGTGCGGGTAACGGGCCGGTGTCGAACCCGGCGAGCCGTTTCAGCAGCGGTCTGGCCGCCCCGATGATCAGGTCTCCGTCCCCGGTTTCAATCATGTCGTACCGGCGCGGTCCAGCATCCGGCACCTGGACGGCGAACACCGCCGTGCTCGCGTGCGCGCCGATCACCAGCACGTTGCTCTCCCGGGTGAGGGGATCGTCCGGGGCCAGCGCACAGCCGCGCAGATTCGGCCCGGGATCGGCCAATA
Organism: uncultured Actinomycetota bacterium; assembly: GCA_963850915.1. Lineage (GTDB taxonomy): Bacteria > Actinomycetota > Actinomycetes > Mycobacteriales > Micromonosporaceae > CAVTWH01. The sequence continues at coordinate 1,229,733 of CAWKND010000004.1, read as the reverse complement.
TCCCCGGGGCAAACACGGCGGTGAGAGCGCGCCGGCCGGCGACCGCCGCGTACCGGACCCGGGTCCCCGCGTCGAAGTACTGCCCGCGCTCGAAGGTGGCGAGCAGCACGCTGGGCCGGTCGGCTCCGGCCGCGCTCTGCTCGACCCGTTGCCGGGCCGACGTCACGGTCGACTCGTCCACCCGGACCGGCGCCACCCGTTCCCGGGCAATGTCGAAAGGGGTACCCGCCTGCGCGCCGCAGACGATGAGCGCGGGCAATCGGGTGCGGGCCGTGGGTATGTGGCGGGGCAGCGGCCCCGGGTACCCGAACAGCCAGCCCTGGCCCAGCGTCGCCCCCATCGCCCGAGCCTGCGCCAGGTCCTCCACGGTCTCGATACCCTCGGCCAGGATCGCCGCCCCGGTCCGTTGCGCCTGTTTGCGGACCGCGTCGAGGAGCACCTTCGTCTGCGGCGCCTGCGGATGCCGGACCACCGTCCGGTCCAGTTTGATCAGATCGGGTTGCAGCAACGGCATCAGCGCCTGGCTGGACGGGTCGGCGCCCACGTCGTCCAAGGCGATGCGCAGGTGGTCCCGGCGCAGCCGCTCGACAACCAGCAGCAGCGCGGCCGGATCGGCCATCAGCGAGCGTTCCGTCAACTCCGCGACGATCTGCAGGGCGCCAGCCCCCTCATCGATGATCTCCCACAGGTCCGGCGGACAGTGGGTCCGCGCGCTGGCCGGTTCGATGTTGACGAACAGCGGCATGTCGCTCGGCAGTCCGGCCTCCCGGGCACCTTGCACCGCCGCGGCCCGGCAGATCCAGTCCAGTTCCGGCACCCGGCCGATCTGGCCGGCGTAGCGCAGCAGCGAGTCCGGACTTCTCCAGATCGTTCCGCTCGGGCCCCGGGCGAGCGCTTCGTAGGCGACGACCTCACCGTCATCGAGCGCGACCACGGGCTGGTAGACGCTGCGGATCGCGCGGGCCGACATGACGGTGTTGAACGCCGCCATCACGACCGGGGACATCGCGCGTGGTGGCATCATCGCCCCCCAACATCCGCGCCCATCTCGATACAAGCATAGGCCGACTGACCTGGTGCGGTCGGGGATCGCCGGGTCTCGGAGGAGGTCAGCAGCCACATCGGCACCGCTGGCCGACCGTTGTAGAGCCGGCCTCAGCAGCACCACCGTGCGCCATGCGACCGCGTCCGCGTACATCGCTGAGTCCTGCGCAACCCGGCGACCTTTGTCCTAGGTGCCGCCCCCAGGTGATAGGCGTACATCCAAGTTTGCCCCTCCTCGCGCCGCACCATCTCGGCCCGTAGGTCGTTCGTCAACTCCCCCAGCCCGGCTAGTCGATCAACCGCTCGGGCGACGACACGCATGGGGCAGCCGGAAAGTCGTCCTCGGCTTCGATCGGGTCTGCGTCATCGACACCATCCTGGACCACTCGCCGGCCGACTACGTCCGCCGGCCCACCGTGCCGCCGGAATCGCCGACCCTCGGGCTGGGTCACCTCCAGTTCGAAAACCTGATCACCAACCCCCGGAAGGCCGCTGAAATTTTCTGAGCGGCAGCTCAGCGTCTCACCCTGTTGGCCTACCGCGTCACCGACGGGTAGACCGTAGTCCGTCCCAGGTCAGGGCGGCATCACTGAGCGGTGCTGCCGACCGTGGGCCGCTCATCGTCATACCGCAAGTCGTTGACACTCCCACGAGGTCGGACAACACTGCCGCCATCGATATCGATTTATCTGAACGGCGCCGATCCGTACGCGCCCCGACTGGCCCTCCGACCGTCAAGGCGACGACCGGCCCACCCCCGGCCCGCATGGAACCACGCGGTACGGCGGCCGTCCTGCCACCGGAGGGCCTGCCAGGGTGATGTCACGCCGTCTCGCGTCGCCCGCCACCTATACGAGGAGGAAGCACAAAATGAAAGACGCCCCAACCCGTCCGACGAGCCGCCTGCGCACCGTCCTGCTGATCGCCGGCGCCGCCGCGGCCGTGGCAGCTGGCACGGTGCTGCTGACGAGCCCCGCGAGCGCGGCGACGCAGTACTGCTCGAACTCCACCGGTGGCAGCAATGGCAGCTATTACCAGATGTGGACCGCCGGCCAGGGTTCGGCCTGCATCTCGTTGAACTCCGCCACCAGCTACACCGCGCAGTGGAGCGGTATCGGAGACTTCGTCGCTGGCGTGGGCTGGAAGCCCGGCAGTACCAGCCGCGTGATCAACTACACGGGCAGCCTCAACGCCAACGGCGGCACCAACCTGCTGTCGCTGTACGGCTGGTCGACCAACCCGCTCGTCGAGTACTACGTCATCGACGGCTACGTCGGCTCGCCGAACTACTCCGGCCAGAACATGGGCACGATGACCAGTGACGGCGGCACGTACACCATCATCAAGCACCAGCAGGTCAACCAGCCCTGCATCACCGGCAACTCGTGCACCTTCTGGCAGTACCTGGCGATCCGGAACTCTTCCCGGACCTCCGGCACCATCACCTTCTCCAACTTCGTCAGCGCCTGGGCCGGCAAGGGCATGAACCTGGGCAGCATGGACTACCAGATCATGGCCACCGAGGCATGGGGCGGCGGCAGCGGCAACTCCAGCGTCACCATCGGGGGCACCCCGCCCACCTCGCCGGCTCAGTCCAGCTCCCCCTCCCGTTCGCCTTCGCCTTCGTCTTCGCCTTCGTCTTCGCCTTCGTCTTCGCCCTCTTCCTCGCCCTCCTCGTCTTCGTCCTCGGGCCCCGGTGGCGGAGCCTGCCGGGTGACGAACAGCCTCAACCCCTGGAACACCGGCCTGACCGACAACATCACGATCACCAACACCAGCTCGTCCGCCATCAACGGCTGGTCACTCAAGTTCACCTTGGCGTCCGGGCAGACAATCACCTCTGGCTGGAACGCCACGTACGCGCCATCCAGCGGCCAGGTGACCGCGACGAACATGAGCTACAACGGCAGCATCCCGCCGGGCGGCTCGACCAGCATCGGCTTCCAGGCCACGCACACCGGCAACACCGCGGCACCGAGCGGGTTCACCCTCAACGGTGCCACCTGCAACTGAGGCGCCCGGCCGGGTCCCGCTCCGGCTGGACCCGGCCGCTGGGCCGTCGCCGGGGTACGGCGGCGGCGACCCGGTACGTAGACCCGGTTTACTGTCCTGCCGCCGACCGGGCGCGCGGCCGCGCGCTGAGCAATCATGCGCGGCCGCTGCTCGGTGCGCCTAAAACCACGGCTACGGCGGGGACCTCGTCGCGAAGCAGTAGGGCCGTAAGCTCATCAAGAAGTACGCTGATCGGCCCGGCCGGCGACGATCCACACGGGGCACGCCGACTACTACTGGGCGATCTGGCAACGACTGCGGTCCTGCAAGGCGGTCGTCGCCGAGATCTGGGACGGGCCCAGCTCGACCGGGATGACCTACGCCAACGGGATGCGGCTGGCTCGCCAGCGGGCCAGCCCTGACCTGGTAGCTCAGGACATCGACTACGGCGCGCTCGGGGTACCGATCATCTTCCCCGACGAGCACCTGGCTCCGCACGCTGACCCGGACCGCCAGATGTCCCGTGCAGAGCGGCTCACCAACAACCGGATCGAAGCCGACGACAGCCAACTGAAGCGCCGGCTCAGACGATGCGCGCCCTACGCACAGACCGGTCCGCGCAGACAATCATCGCCGGCCACGCCTTCATGCAGAACCTGCGCCGCGGACACTACGAACTCGGACTCGACGCACCGCCGGAGCTCCGCGTCGCCGCGCGTTCACCGAACTCGCCACCGCGATCTGAGCCGAGCGGGAACACGGCCTCACCGTGCCACCCGACCAAACAATGCAACGGCCCCCCGGGCGGTCCGGACCGACCGGTCGCGGGCGGTCCCGACCGACCGGTCACGGGTCACCGGCTGATCGCGATGCCCATCCCCTCGGCGAAGCCGGTAGCGGTGTCGGTGAAGCTCCGCAGCGGGGCGACGTTGCCGTCCGCCATCCGGTCGAAGACCAGGATCGCGCCGGGAGTGTCGCTGAACGCGGCCGGTTTGGCCAGCACGTAGATGCTGCCGTCCACCTGGCTGTTGGCGATCCCGGTCACCACCTGCCCGGCCAGTCCGGTGGCGGTACCGCTGATGACCCGGATCGGCGCGGCGTCACCGCTGGCATCCCCCGCGTACACGTTGATGTGGGCCTCCTGGCCCTGGCTCACCGCGACGTAGAGCCGTCCAGTGAAGGGCGAGTAGGTCACCGTGAGTTCGTCGCAGGTCGACGCGCAGCTGCCCAGCCCGGTGTGCGGTCCGGAGATGACCCGGACGGGCGTGTTGGCGGCGCTCGGGCCGCCGGTGAAGAACTGGACCGCGTTGCCGCTGGCGCCCGCGACCGCGGCGACCACCTGTCCGGACGGGCCCACGGTGAGGGTGCCCGGCCACGGGTTGAACGGGGTGTCGAGCGGGATCTGGCGGAGCATCGGTGTCGAGTAGAGCGGCGGCGTACCGCTGGCGCCCGGTCCGGCCACCGCGATGAAGACCTCCGCCTGCCCGGTCATGACGTACTCGTACCCCGACTGGTCGACCGCGATGGCCCGGGAGTCCGGCCAGGCGACCCGGAAGACCCGGCACGGCACGGTGGCCCCCGGCGGGTACACGGAGGTGGTCGCATCGGACTGGAAGCTTTGGACGTAGGCGTTGCGGGCCCGGTCGAAGGTGATGCCCCACGGGTTCCAGTAGGTGTCCGGAATCTGGGGGGCGGCCAGGCTGCGGGTCGCCGACACCGCGCCGCTACTGCCCACCTGATACGCGGTGACCGAGCCCGAGCGGTTGGTGACGTAGACGAGTTCGGGGCCCGGGGGTGGCGGACTGGCGGCGTTGGCGCACGGTGGGACGGCCGAGCCGCTCGGCGTCGCCGACGGCGGGGCACTCGAGGTCACGATGGCACCGGTGCACTCGATCCCGTTGAGCACGAACCCGGTCGGGGTGGGGTTACTGCCGGTCCACGAGCCGTTGAAGCCGAAGTTGACCGCGGCGTTCGTGGCGATCGTCGCGTTGTAGCTGAAGTTGGTGGCGGTGACCGCCGCCCCGGACCGGGTCACCGCGGCGTTCCAGGCCTGGGTGATGGTCTGTCCCGCACCGAATGTCCAGGTCAGCTGCCAGCCGTTGACGGGATCACCGAGGTTGGTCACGGTGACCCCGGCGGTGAAACCGCCCTGCCACTGGCTGGCGACCGTGTAGTCGACCCGGCAACCCGCGGCCGCGCTGGCCGGCTGGCCGGCCATGATCACCAACCCGCCCACCGTCAGCGCGCCGGCCATCGACGCCGCCAGCAGGGTACGGGTCCTGACCGAGCTCATCAACATATGCGCAAGTATGAATCACGGACCATGCCGGTGATATGGCCGATCATCCGAGTGCGCCGCGGGCGGTGATCCGCTGCGCGGCCGGCCGGCACGCGCGGGTCAGGGGCATCGCCATCCGGCACGCGGTCGGCGCCCGACGTGCTGGTGAACACGATCGGTGCGTTCGTGACGGGCGAGGCGCTCTCGGCGACCCCGGACGAGCTGCGGCTCATGATGGACGTGAATGCGGGGGCCGCGCTGTGGCTGACCCAGGCGGTGGTACCCCACATGCGCGAGCGCGGCTCCGGCGCCATCGTGCACGTCTCCGCCCGCCCGGCGGCCTGAGCGGGGTTGGCGCGCCACTTCCCGATTGGCGGCCGAGCCGCTCGCGTGGCCTTGGTCGTGCCCAGTCGTTGATCCGGACACAGTGCGTTCGTCGTACGGAGCCCGTCCGTGGCATCCGCCGTAAGTGTTGACCCGCTGGCATCGTGATGGGACATGGCAGACGAGGATCGAGACCGCGACCAAACAGCGGACGCCGGTACCGAGGCCGTGACCGCGGTCGGTCCAGCCCCTCGGATGGAGCTGGGCCGGGTCTTCCGGATCGCCGGCGTGGCAACGGTTGCCGCGCTCGTGGTGCTGTTGGCCGGTTACGGGGTGTACGTGGTCCGCCACGTCCTCGTGCTCGTCCTGGTAGGACTCTTCGTCGCCATCAGCCTCGAGCCGGTGGTGCGGTGGCTGACCCGCAAGGGGTTGAACAGATCGCTGGCCGTGGCGGTTGTCATCCTTGCCCTCGTCGTACTGTTCGGGATCTTCGTCTGGTCGTTCCTACCGCCGATGCTTGATCAGGGCGGGCGGCTCTTTCACGACCTGCCGGGATCCCTGCAACGGTTCTCCGCCAAGTGGAAACCGGTCCGCGAGGTCACCGACCGGTACCACCTCACCGGCCGGCTGACTGACCTGGTCGGCCGGATCCCAGGAGCGCTGGCCGGCGGGGCGGTGGGGTTCCTGCAACGGGTTCTGGGCACATTGGCGTCCGGTCTCACGGTTCTCGTGCTGGCCATCTACTTCATGGCGGCCATGCCGCGGGTACAGCGCGGACTGGTCCGGTTGTTCCCACCGGTACGGCGTCCGCGAGTCGCGACGGTCACCGAACTGGTGGTGCAGAAGGTCGGCGGGTACATGATCGGGAACCTGATCATCTCGCTGTTCGCCGGTGTTTCGACCTACATCTGCCTACGGCTGCTGGGGGTACCGTTCGCTTTGCCCCTTGCTACCACCGTGGCGATCACCGATCTGATCCCGATGATCGGCGCGACGCTCGGCGCGGTGATCTGCGTCGGGGTGGCGGTGTTCACCGTGGATATCTGGCCGGCCGGCGTCGTCCTGCTGCTGTTCTTCATCGGCTACCAGCAGCTGGAGAACTACCTGATCGCGCCCCGGGTGATGCGCGATACGGTCGACATGTCGGCCGTCGCCGTGCTGCTCGTGGCACTGGTCGGCGGCACTCTGTTGGGCCTGGTCGGTGCGATCATGGCGATTCCCCTTGCCGCGGCGGTCAAGGTCATCCTCTCGCCGGCCGTCGACCGGATGTACGACTCCGGCGACTCGGCGCAGGCGGAGAAGGCACCAGCGGAGAAGGCGCGGTCGGCGGAGTGATCCGCGCCGCCGGCCCGCGCGGGCTGCGACAAACCAGCAGCTCAGCAGGTACCCGGTTACTAGGCTGGCGCAGAAGTTTGTCCGGCCAGTTGGGGCGGTGCCGGACGGCGACGGGGTGTGGCCGGGGCGCCGCGAGTGGCACGGGCCGGGTACGCACCCGGCCGGTAGATCAGCGTCTGATCATGGAGAGCACATGAAACCCTTCTCCGCCCGGGGTCGCGCGCACCATCCTGTCGTCCTTGAGCAACAGGCGAAGCGCGCGGCCGACCTTCAACTGCGCATCGCCGACAAGATCACCGCGTTCGCCGGCTCGATGCACTTCGTGTACATCCACGCCTTCGGCTTTGTGATCTGGATGCTGTTCGTTGAGTCCAGTCCGTGGCCCACGCTCACCCTGATCGTGTCGCTGGAGGCCATCTTCCTGTCCACCTTCGTCATGATCGGGCAGAACCGCCAGGCGGCGTTCCAGCAGGCCAAGGCCGATCACGACTTCAGCGAACAGGACCTGGAACTAAAGACCAACACCCAGTTGACCCGGGAGATCCACACCCTCACCTCGGAGCTGCACCGGCGACTGATCGGAAACCCGGAGCCGTAGCAGAAGCCCGCCGCCGTGAGGTCGATCCGCGTGTACCCGTGGCCGATACCGTCCAGGTACGCCGAACACCGCGCCCGGCCAGCGGACCGGCGTCAGTACCACTTGGTTGCCAAGCTTGACCGCTGGTGAGCGGTCAGATACTCAGTTGTCGATGGGGTGACCACCGAGGTTGACCATCCGGTGGTCTACTTGGCAGGCCCGCCAAGCCGACAGAATCACCAGCCACAGTGGACGAGCCGCCGATCGGAGAGTTCCTGATGTCCAATTCCATCGCCATTTTCGGAGCCGGTCCCGGTCTCGGCCAGGCTGTCGCGCATCGCTACGCGCGAGAGGGCTATGACGTCATCCTCGTCGGTCGGCGTCGCGAGCCACTTGACCTGCTGGCCGGGCAGCTGACCAGTGCCGGGGCAGCCGCACACGTCATCACGGCCGATCTGTGCGACACCGATGCCCTGCCTCGACTGACCGAGCAGATCCGGGCCGGAGTCGGCGACCTCGACACCATTTACTACGGACCGACCCCCGACCGCGACTTCGTACCCGCTGCCAAGCTGACCCCGCGGTACGCCCAGGAATTCATGCCGCTGATCTTCTACACCCTCGTGGCGCTCGTGCAGGAGTTCCTGCCGTACATGCTGGAGCGGGGCCACGGCGCCATCCTGACCGCACAGGGTGCCAGCACCAAGCAGGGCTTGCCGAACATGAGCGGTCCTGGCCCCGCCCAAGCCGCCCAGCGCAACTACCTGCAGTCGCTCCACGCGGAGGTAGCTGAGAAAGGCGTCCACGTCGGCATGCTCTACATCGGCGCGGCCATCGAGGACAGTGCCTTCCACACTCAGCTGGAGGAGGCCAAAGCCGCGGGAGAACAGGTCTGGGAGATGCCCACTGTCGCCCCTGGGCACCTCGCCGACCTGCTCTGGAACCTGCATCAGACAAGGAATCAGACGGAAATCAGCTACCCCTAGTACGGGTCCCCGCTGTGGCTCACTCTTCGCCGGAGAACCGTTCCCACGCCGACTGGCGGGTCATGCCCAGCGCCAAACCGATGCGTACCCAGGTGACCTTCCGGTCGCGCAGCACCCTCACCCGCTCCTGCAGGCCGGCCTCGACCTGGGCCGCTACGGACGCGATCCGGGGAAGCTGCTCCAGCAGTTGCTCGTCCGGAAGGGAGTCCAGGCCAGCGATCTGCGATCGCGAGGAGCCGTCGTCCGTTGCCAAGATCGTGTTGCACAGGTCTACGCACACGTCACAGATGAACACGCCCGGGCCAGAGATCACCTTGCTTACCTCGACATCGGGCTTGCCGCAGAACGAGCAGTGCACCTGCAGCGCTGACCTGGCCGTTGCTGACGTCACGGGAGCCTCCAGAGAAGTTGTCAGGCTCGTCCTGACGAGCCGACTCTAGCCCTGTCAGGTGTGCCCTGACAAGGCTAGCGTCCACAACTTTCACAGCCGCCGGACGCGCAGTACACCGGTCAGCATCGGGAGGGTGAACTCGCCGCCGCCGGCGGTCTCCGGTCTACTCGCGAGAAAACTGTGGATCCGGCCCAGCGTGGCGTCTCTCTCCTGTTCCGGCATGACCAGCATCCCCGCCCGCGTCGCGATGGTCGCTACCAGGGAGTCAGCGGTGCGGCTCTGCCCGTGCGGGAACTCGGCCTGTTCCGGCGAGCCGAACCGGGCAGCCCCGCCGGTCTTGGGGAGGTACATGTCCGCCGTCTCGGCGCGCCAACTCGTCGGCGTGTCACGCGGGCCGATGGCCGCGCCACCGCTGACCCGGGCGAGGCCGGCCACCCAGTCGACCCGGTCGTCCATGAGATTCCACAGGCCGGCCAGGATGCCGTTGGGTGTGAGAACCCTGGCGATCTCGGGTCCCGCGACGGCCATGTCGAACCAGTGCATGGCGTTGCCGGCCAGCACGACATCGACGGACGCGTCCGGTAGCGGTATCGCCTCGGCCGTACCGGCCAGCGCACGGACACCCGGAAGCGCACGGCGCAGCTCGGTGAGCATCGCCGGGTCGGGCTCCACCGCGACGACTTCGGCGCCGAGCGCGACCAGCGTGGCGGTCAGCTTGCCGGTACCGGCGCCGAGGTCGAGTACCCGCGGGCCGAGCGCGGGCTCAATCGCCCAGCGCACCGCGGCCCGCGCGTAGTCCGGACGGTGCTCGGCGTACGCGACCGCCGCTGCGCCGAATGACGAGGCGTGAAGTACCCGTTCGTCCTGGTCCACGCGGCCACCCTAGACCAGCAGTACCAGCTTCCCGCGTACGTGACCGTCCTCGCCGATGCGGTGCGCCGCCGCGACCTCGGCCAGCGGGAAGGCCTGTATTGCCGGGAGCGAGAAGCGACCGGACTCGATCAGCTCGCCGATCTCGTCGAGCGCGTACAGCGCGCGGCCGGCGTCACCTCTACTGAACGCCACTCCGTACTGCTGCGCGCCCGCGAAGTCGGCGATCGTCACGACCTGCTCCGGGCTGCCGGCGAGCTCGATGAGCTCGGGCAGGACACCGCTGCCGGCGACATCGAGCGCCACGTCGACGCCATCGGGAGCGATCGCGCGAACACGCTCGACGAGGCCCGCACCGTACGCGACGGGCTCGGCACCCAGCGAACGCAGGTAATCATGGTTGGCGGGACCGGCGGTGCCGATCACCCGCGCACCGCGCGCCACGGCGAGCTGGACGGCCGCGCTGCCAACACTTCCGGAGGCGCCGTTGACCAGTAGCGTGCTGCCACTCCCGACACCGAGCGTGTCCAGGCTGCGCGTGGCTGTCTCGATGGCGGCCGGTAGTGCGGCAGCGCCGGGGAAGTCAAGCGATGGCGGGATCGGCGCCCAGTAGGACAGTACGGCCAGCTCAGCCTGGGCCGCCCCCTCGACATCGAAGCCGAACACCCGATCGCCGACCGCCACGTCGGCAACGCCCTCGCCGAGCTCGTCGACCACGCCCGCCGCCTCATGGCCCATGGTCTGCGGGAGCTCCTCATCCATCAGGCCGCTGCGCTTCTTCCAGTCGCTCGCGTTGACGCCGGCCGCACGCACCGCGATCCGAACCTGGCCGGGACCCGGATGCGGATCGGGAAGCTCCGCGATCTCGAGAACCTCCGGACCGCCGAACTGGTTGAAAAGGGCTGCCTTCATCATTCGCTCCGTCTCAACCCGGGGCGTCACGCTCAGGTCGTCACGTCCACTGCCTCCGACAGGCCATTCTGAACTGGGTACTTCGTCGAGCAAGCAGCGGCCCGAGCGGTGCCGCCGTAATCGGCTACCGGCGGCGGCCGCCGGCATGCCGCACCAGGAGGGGAGATTCATGCGTACCAAGGACCTGCTCAACGAGGCGTACGGCCGGCTGCCGGGCGTCATCGACCGGGCGGTTGCCGGGCTGAGCACCGAGCAGCTGTGCTGGGCACCGGCAGACGGCGCGAACACGATCGGCTGGCTCGTCTGGCACCTCACCCGTATCCAGGACCACCACATCGCGCAGCTGCTGCATGCGCCCCAGGTATGGGAGTCCGGCGACTGGGCGGCCGGCTTCGGGCTGGTCCCCGACCCGCAGGACACCGGGTACGGCCACGGCCCGGCCGAGGTGGCGGCGGTACGGCCCACCGGCGCGGATGTGCTCATCGGGTACTACGCGGCGGTGGCCGAGCGCACCCAAACCCTGCTCGAAACGGTCACCGACGACGCGCTGGACATCGTCGTCGACGACAGCTGGGACCCGCCGGTAACCCTGGGGGTACGCCTGGTCAGCGTACTCAGCGACGACCTGCAGCACGCCGGCCAGGCCGGGTACCTGCGCGGCCTGCTCCGGTAGCCCGAATCAGCTCCCACCGCGCTTGCTGCGGCGCCGCACGCGGCCGAGTACAGCCCTGATCGGGTGCCGCCAGGTCTCCGGTTGGGCGTCATCGGCCAGCGTCTGCGGCTGTGGCGGGGACGGGTACAGCTCGGAGCGCAGCCGTTCCAGGTGGTTCACCAGCTCACCCCGCAGTGGCCAACCGGCCGCCGGGTCGGCGCCGGTGTGCAGGGTCTCGGCGACGGTGCGCTGGCGCTCGGCCGCCCCGGCCAGGCGCCGGTCCACGTCGGCCTTCAGCGCCGCCCGATCGACCGACTTCGACCGTGCCAGCTGCCCGTACGAGCGCAGCGCCCCGGCGAGTTCGCGCAGGACTCCGGCGACCGGGTCGGTGGAGCCGGGATCGCGCAGCGGGTCCGCCTCTGCCGCGAGACCGGCTGTGTCGTTGAGCGAGCGGGTTACCCCCCGCACGGTGAGCGTGACGCGCTCCAGCGTGTCCAGCCGGCGCCGCAGGTACACCCGCGGGTCGACGACGACAACGCCGCGCGGATTGAGCCGCACGCTCTCCTCGGCCTGGTCGAGCGCGTCCTCCACCCGTTCCAGCTCCGCGCTGAGCGCGCGGGCATGCTCAACCCAGGTGTGCCGGTGCTCGGTGGCGCGGCCCTCCTCCAGGTCGGTGGCCATCTGGTCGAGCAGGGCAGCCAGCCGGCGGCCGAGGTCTTCGACCGCTTCCTCAGCGGACTGCACGTGCAGTGGCGCCAGGACCAGGTTCAGCAACAGCCCGGTCGCCGCGCCGATAAGGGTGGACGCGATCCGGTCCAGCCCCGCGTTCTCGGTGGGCAGCGACAGGATCAACATCGCGCTGATCGGTACCTCGAGAGCGCTGTCACCGAGGCGGAGCACGTACCCCACGGTCAGCGCCGCCGCTATCGTGATGGCCAGGCTGTACCAGGTGAACCCCAGCCAACTCGACAGGCCCAGCGCCACCAGTACCCCGGCAAGCACACTGGCCACCCGCTGCAACGCGGTGCGGATCGTCTGGAACAGGGTCACCTGGACGACGAGCAGCGCCGTCAACGGCGCCAGGATCGGCCGGGCGGCGCCGGTGATCAGCCGGGCCAGTTCGTACGCCGCGATCGCGATGGCGGTCAACCGGATGATGGTGAGCGTCGCGGGTTGGGCACGCCGGCTTACGATCGACAGCGACTCCCTGGTCGGCTGGGTCCGTGCCCAGGGCACTGCCCGGTCGCGGATACCGCGGAGCAGGCCGGCGGGCGTGGGCGGGCGGCGCATAACCAAGTCTGAACGCTACCCATCCCAGCGGCAGCACCCACCCCGATCGGCAGATCAGGGTCAGCGGGTCAGCGGGTCAGCGGGTCAGCCGCAAATACCTCGCGTAGCTCGTTGAAGTACAACGCATGGTCGGCTTCGGTACCGCCCACGCTGGTGACCGCGCCGATCACCGCGGTCGCCGGATCTTCGGAGACGGCCGCCAGCACCGCGCCGAGGGCCGCGACCACCGGATCCGGCCGAACCGGCAGGCTGGCCTCCACTCCCGATCGAACCACCATCGCCTTCGGCCCAGGAAACAACGCGGCCCACGCCTGCTGGGGATCGCCGAACGGCTCGGGCACCGCCTCGCCCCGCTCGACCGCGTCCAGCGCCGCCACGGCGCGCGCAACGGCCGGCCCAGCAGCCTTTGCGCATGCGCGCCGGGCACACCAGATCGCGATCGTTCGCTGCTGCACTGCGGGAAGAACGACCAGGGCCTCGGCCAGCCGGGCGTCGAGCCGGGCCAACTGCGGTGCCAAGGTACCGGCGGCCAGCAACGCCTCGGATGGCTCGTGTCCACCCCACGGCGACCACCGCACCCGTTCGCGCGCGCGCCGACGGCGCTCCAGCGTCTCCTCTTCGCGCTGCCGGCGCAGCTCCGATGGCGACGGCCGCGCTGGCGGCACCGGTGTCTCGCGGGCCACACCGTGCCAGTACGCCGCGACCTGGCTCGACTGGCGCAGCACCACATCCGGTCCCGGCGGGGCGGGCCAGAACTGCACCAGGTACCGATCGAGGGCCGGTTCACCCGTGATCCGGGTACCGTCGTGGGCCTCGTCCATGCCAGCCGCGCAGTAGCGCACACGATGGCTGCCCGTTGCCGGAAGAACGATGCCGAACCCGTCGTCGAACGCGGTCACCCGCAACTGGTCAACCTCGACCAGGAAGGACACCTCGACCGCCTCGGGCCACGCCGGATCCAGCTCGGGCGCACTCTCGTACCACTCCACGACAATCGGTACCTTGCCGGTGTGCAGACCGGTCACGAGTGAGACCCCACCGGGTACCGCGGCGCCGCAGAGACCGTTGACCTGCCCACCACGCGACTCCAAGAGGTCGGGAGGCGTGTCGTCGGCGATGAAGATGAACCCGTGGTGCACGCCGAGCTCACAGTCGGCAAGGACAACCATCTGCCCAGAATTCCACGCCCCGCCACCCGGCCGCTGCCCCGCCGCACGCCAGCGGCCGGGGCCGTGGTCAGGCTCGCGCGCGTGCGACGAGGCAGCGGCTGGTCGAGATGAAGGGTGGGACTACGCGCCGGTGACCCCGTCAGCCAACTCGCGTAGTAGATCGAGGTGGCCGTTGTGCCGGGCGGTCTCCTCGATCAGGTGGAACAGGATCCAGCGCAGCGTCAGCGGCCGCCCGTCGCGGAGCTTGCCGACCGACGGCGTGTCCAGGTCGAGCGTGGCCACCAGTTGGCTATATCGCTCGCACTGGGCGGCGTAGTCGGCAAGCAGTTGCCGGATCGGGATGTCGACGGCGATGCGCATCTCCCGGTCCGGGTCCTCATCGGTCCACGGGCCGTGGTTCTCCTCGCCGAGCAGGGTGACCTGGATCCAGGAGTACTCGACCCAGTGCAGGTGACTGACGAGACCGGAGATGGTCATCAGCGGCGAACCGGGCAGCGGAGCCTGCCGGGCGTGCTCCTCACTGATGTCCTGGCACTTGGCGTGCACGGTCGCCCGCGCGTAGTCGAGGAACGTGGTCAGCACGCTGCGCTCGTCCCACGCGTCTGGGACGTCGGTGCGCTCGGCTGAAGGTACTGAAGTCATTGCCAATCCTCTGTTTGTTGAGACAGAGGCGCCCGGAGACGGGTCAGAGCCGGATCCCCGGAGGCGCCTGACGATTGCTTGCCATCGCCCGCCTCCTCTCCGGTCTCCGCGCCGCTTCCCGCGGCGACAAAGGGAGGCTAAAACTCAAAGACAAAATCCCGCAACACAATTTGGTACCGCGTGCTGATCCGAAAACCGTGCGGCGCCGGTAGCGGCCGGGCCTGCGGCGGCATTGGTGAGAAACCGTCGGTGGGCTTTGTCAGGATGGGTCGCATGGCAGACCACCAGCAGGCTCCGGTTCCGCCACGCTACGCGCGCGTCAACCCGTGGGTGATCAGCCGGGACACCGACGCGGAGGTGCGGTTCCTGGCGTCGGTGTTCGGGGCCGTCGAGACACCCGGCTCCCGGATGTTGGATCCCGATGGGGACATCGGGCATGTTGAGGTCGAGTTCGGCGACAGCGTCGTAATGCTGTTCGACGCCAAGCCCGACTGGCCCGCCACCCCCGCTCACCTGCGGGTCTACGTCGACGACGCAGCCGCGACAGTCGAGCGGGCGGTCGCGGCGGGCGCCCGGGTGGTAACCGACGCGACCCCGCTTGCCTTCGGCGAGTTGGTCGCCCGCTTCCGTGATCCCCAGGGGCACCTGTGGTGGGTCCACGAACGGATCGAGGACGTTTCCCCTGCCGACCTGGCCGGCCGCTTCGCCGACCCGGCCGCCCAGCAGGCGATGGCGTATGTCCAGGGCAGCCTGCGGGAGGAGCTGGCGGCACCGAGGTAGGTGTGCTCGGTCGGCGGTACTGCTCATGGTCGGCAGAGTCGCCGTCCCGGCGGGTACCCTCGGTCGGTGTTCTCGCCTCAAGGTCCGTCGCTGCGCGAGCTGTGCGTCCAGGCACTGTCCTCGGTCGAGCGCGGGTACGACCTGCTGGCTCCGAAGTTCGACCAGACGCCGTTTCGTACCCCGGAGAGCATCCTCGACGCGACTGCCCACGCGCTGTCCGAGCTCGGGCCGTACAGCCGTGGACTGGACCTGTGCTGCGGTACCGGCGCGGGCATGGCGGTACTGCGGCCCCTGTGCGGCGAGCGGATCACCGGCGTCGACTTCAGCGCCGGGATGCTCGCCCAGGCACGTGCCGCGCACCCGGACGGCACGTGGGTACGGGCCGACGTGCGGGCGCTGCCTTTCGCGGGCGCCTTCGACCTCGTGGTCACCTTCGGCGCGCTCGGGCACTTCCTACCCAGCGAGCGGCCCGCCGTCTTCGACGGGGTGTACCGCGCGTTGCGGCCCGGTGGGCTCTTCGCCATCCCGATCGGCGCGCCACCGCCCGCCACGTCGCTCGCGCACTGGGTCACGCTCGGGTTCGACGTGGCCATGCGGGTACGCAATGCCGTGTGGCGCCCGACATTCGTGATGTACTACCGCACCAGCCCGCTGCCCGACCTCCGCGCCGACCTGACAGCGGCCGGCTTCGAGGTGAGTACCGTCCCCTTGACCGTCCTGGGCAGCGCACCGGACGGCAGCCCGCGATGCCGGCTCATCCTGGCCCGAAAGCCGCAGCCCCGCACTGAGTCACTGACGGGACCGCCCGCGCCGCCGGCTCGTGCGCCGGTTCAGATGAGTAGGTACAGCCATCCACAGCCGGCCACGACGCAGACACCCGGCGACGAGTACCGAGCGTCACCGCCCGCCGGGTCAGCCCGCAGAGCTGGTACACCAATGCCGCCGCTCCGGTCAGCACAATTGTCGTTGCCCCGGCTGGCAGTGAGAAGTAGGCCATCACGAAACTAGGCGTACCCTCCGGTTCGTTGCGTAGGCCGATGGCCGCCAGTACCAGCAGAATTGTGAACAGTCCCGTCACGGCCCCCAGCAGCGCCAGGACGGTACCGGCGGCCACCGCGAACGGATGGTCGGCCGGGTCGCGCGGGCGCGGCGGGTGGGCAACCGACAACCACGACGGGTCCCTGAATCTGGTCGGCCCGGGCGTCGGTACGGGAACCTCGTCGTCGGGTATCGCGCGGCGAAGGGGCAGTGGCATCACCCATGTCGTCGCCCTGGGTCGAGCGCAGGCACCAGGAATGGACACGAATGCGTGACGGCCGGCGCAGTCCCGATCAGTACGTAGGCAGGGCTCCCGCCCTGGACACCTGGTCCTGAGGGGAGCCCCGCGCGTGGTTGCCGGCGCTGGTCAGCCGACCAGGATGGCGAGGAGCGTGACGAGTGCGACCGGCACGGCAACGATGAGTGCCGCGAGCCGCCGGCCGCGCCTGGCGCCGTTCGCGGGCCGGTAGGCGGTGGCGATGACGATCGCGGCGACCGCGACCAGCAGCGGCAGAGCGCTCCAGAACGCGTACAGCAGGGGTACCGAGATGATCGCCAGGGTGAGGCCGGTACTGCGGGCGGCCACCCGGTTCGGTACCAGCCACGCGAACAGCACCACACCGACGATCACGGCGACGGCGGCCACGTACGGCAGCGAGCTGGTCTCGCTCGAATCGGCGGTCGACGACTTCAGGACGGCCCACAGCACGCCGGCCACGCCGACGATCGTGGTGACGGCGCCGACCCACAGCGAGCGGCGGCGGATGGCGGTGGGGGCGGCGGTTTCCGGCTGGGCGGTCAATTCGGTGTTCATGGGAATCCCTCTCCGACTGGGTCTGCTGACGGCGCTGGGCGGGTGCTCCTGCGCCGACTCAGATTCGGCTGTCGGGTGTCCCGGGCGGACCTGTCCCGCTGGCCCGACCGGCCGGGAATCTGCCCGGGCGTACGGCACTGAGGGTGGTACCGGATCGGTACGCGGGCAACGGTGGAGCGCCCGGCTCAGCTCGGTGCGGGGCCGCCGATGCCGGCGTCACGGGCCCGGTCGATCGCCGCGCGGCGATCGGCAACCTGCAGCTTCAGCAGGATCGCCGAGACGTAGTTGCGGACGGTCTTCGCGCTGAGACCGAGCTGCTGCGCGATGGCGGCGTTCGGCCGGCCGCGGGCCAGCTGCTCGAGTACGTCGCGTTCGCGCTGGGTGAGTTCCGGAAAGGCGGCTCCGGTACGGGACGGCTGCGGACGCTCGAAGAAGCCGAGTACCCGGCGGGCAGCCCCCAGCCCGACCACCAGCTCGCCGTCGTAGACCGCCCACACCGCGCGGACGATCGCCTCCTCCTCGGCGTTCTTCAGCAGGTAGCCCCGGGCACCGGCGCGCAGTGCCGCCCACACGGTCGCCTCGTCGTCGGACATGGTCAGTACCAGCAGGCCGGTCTGCGGCAGTTCGCGGGCGACCGTGCGGGTCACCTCCAGGCCGTGCATGGCGGGCATCTGCAGGTCGACGATGGCCAGGTCCGGTCGCAGCCGGCGGATCGCGTGCACGGCCTCCTCGCCATCGGCGGCCTCGGCCACCACCTCGATACCGTCCGCCGCCTCCAGTACCCGGACCAGGCCACGCCGGAACACCGGGTGGTCGTCGGCGACAACGATCCGGATTTGTTGACCGGATTCGCGCTCCATTACTTGCCTCCGTCCGGGTCGGGCAGCGGTAGCCACACGTGCACCGAAGTGCCCGCCGGGGTACGCGCGCCGATGGTGATGGTTCCGCCGAGCTCTTCGGCCCGCTCCCGCAGCGAGCGCAGGCCGACCCCGCCGGTACCGGTGGCGATGCCGACGCCGTCGTCCACCACGCTCACCGCGAGGCCGCCGTTGTCGCGGGCCAGCCGTACCTCGCAGCAGCTGGCCTGGGCGTGCCGCACCACGTTGAGGACCGCCTCGCAGGCGGTACGGTACGCGGCCACCTCGACCGCGGCCGGCAACGGCGCCGGTACGTCGGCGGCGTAGTCCAGCCGGCACTGGTCGCCGATGATGCGCTCCAGCCGGTCCCGCAGGGCGCCGGCCAGCCCGAGCTCGTCCAGTGCCGGTGGTCGCAGGTCGTGCGCCAGCCGCCGGACGTCCTCAACGGCCGCCTGGGCGTCGGACTGCGCGTCGGCGAGTACCCGGTCGGCCTCAGCGGGTGCGGAGCCGATCAGCCGGCGGGCGGTACCGATGGTCAGCCGCAGTCCGGCCAGTACCGGCCCGAGCCCGTCGTGCAGGTCGCGGCGCATCCGGCGCTGTGCCTCGGCGAGCTCGGCGATCGCCCGCAGCCGGGAGGACTCGAGTACCTCGCGCAGGCGTACCGCCTCGGCGGTGGCCGCGACCGAGGGCGCCAGGTCGGCCAGGATCCGGCGGTCCCGGGCGGCGAGCGGGTGACCCGGGCGGCGGGGCGTGACCAGTAGCCGTACCAGCGACCCGCCGTTCTGCGCCCGGGCCGCCTCGACGAGTTCACCGCCGGTGGTTCCGTAGTGGGCGTGGGGTTCCGGGCCGCCGGCCACCTCCAGTACGACGCCGGACAGGCGCAGGGTACGGCCGAGCGTGGCGGCCATCACGGTCAGCGTGTCGGCCGGCGCGGCGGACACGTTCAGCGTGCGGGCGAGTTCCCGCAGGATCACCGCCGGCTGGTCCCGGTAGCCGTACACGATCTGGTTGACCAGCCGCTGGATCTGCCCCCGTACCGGCTGGAACGCCACCGCGACAACACCTGTGGCGAGCAGGCCGCCGGCGGGGCCGCCGGCGAACAGTCGCTGGAAGAACCCGACGCACACGACGTACAGGCAGATCACGAGCAGCGTGAGCAGCCCCCAGACCAGGCTCCGGTTGACGATGAAGTCGATCTCGTACAGCCGGTACCGCAGGATGGCGATGAGTGCCCCGGCGGCGACCACGAGCGGTCCGACCGCGAGGAACACCGACGGTACGTCGGTCAGTACGGCCGACCACCAGTACCACCGCGGTCACCACGTATCCGTAGGCGTACCAACCGATCTGGCGGCGGGCGACCGCGTCGCCGCGGCGGAACCGGACCACCACGACGGCCAGGCAGCCGATCAGACCGGCCAGGGCGAGCAGCCCGGCCAGCGGGCCGATCCCACCCGAGCTGGCCAGCCGCGGCCCGGGCAGCGGATTGGCCACGCCGTAGGGATCGATCGTGGGCATCAGCGCGTTGCTGACCGCGGCCACCAAACCGGCCGCGACCAGCGTTGCCGGCGCCCACCACCAGCGCCGGGACGGCAGCCGGCCGTCCGGGAAGAAGGCGATGGCACAGAAGCCGACCACCGAGACCGCCCAGGTCCAGGACTGCAGCCAGGCCGCCCAGGGGGCGGCCGCATCCGGCCCGGCGGGGCTGAGGTAGGCACGGTCGGCCCAGGACGAGGCGGCCACGTTCGCCGCCGAGAAGATGCCGGAGGTCAGCAGCAGGGCCGACCAGCGCGCCGCGGCGGGTACCCGCAGGACGAGTACCACGACCGCCGGGTACGCCACGCCGATGGCGAGGTCCGGCCAGGACAGGTGGTCGACGACCCCGGCGACCACGGCCACCAGCAGCCCGGCCGCGCTCAGCAGCCAGGAAAACAGGGCGCCGAGTACTGCGACGACCGGCCAGAGCCGGCCCCGACGCTCCGTCGTCGCGTCCACGGACACCCTCCCCAACGCCTCAACTCATCCGCGTAGGAGGCTCATTGTGCGGGTCGAGGTGTCCCAAGCGGATGGGACAGCGCCCGGGACATCACCGCTGGCCCGGTACCACCAGCCCGTACTCGTACGCGAACACCACCGCCTGTACCCGGTCGCGCAGCCCCAGCTTGGCCAGGATGTGTACCACGTGGGTCTTGACCGTGCCCTCACTGAGAAACAGCGAGCCGGCGATCTCCGCGTTGGAGTGCCCCCCGGCGAGCAGGGTCAGCACCTCCCGTTCCCGGGCGGTCAACTCGGCCAGCGCGGCCGGTACCGGCCGGTGCGGCGGCGCCCCCGCGACGTACCGGTCGATCAGTCGCCGGGTGATCTCCGGTGCCAGCAGCGCTTCGCCGGTCGCCACCACCCGTACCGCGTCCACCAGCCGGGGCGGCGAATCCATCTTCAACAGGAAGCCGGCCGCCCCGGCGCGTAGCGCCTCGTACACGTACTCGTCCACCCCGTAGGTGGTCAGTACCAGGATCTTCACGGCCGGCTGGTCGCGTACCAGTCGCCGGGTGGCTTCGATGCCGTCCAGCACCGGCATCCGTACGTCCATCAGCACCACGTCCGGCTTCAGCCGGGTGACCAGTTCGACCGCCGCTCGCCCGTCGGCCGCCTCGCCGACCACCTCCATCCCGGCCGCCTCCAGGATCATCCGCAGCCCGCCCCGGACGATGCCCTGGTCGTCGGCGATCACCAGGCGCAGCGCGCTCATCGGGCCACCGGCAGGGTGACGGCGAGCCGCCAGCCGCCCTGCGCGAGCGGCCCGACATCCAGCCGGCCGCCGAAGATGGCCGTCCGCTCGCGCAGCCCGACCAGGCCGCGGCCGCCGCCGGCCGGGACCACGACGGGGGTACCCGCGTCGTTGGCCACCTCCACCTCCACGCACTGCTCCCGGTACGCGACGGCCACCCGTACCGGCGCCGACGGGGCGTGCTTGCTGGCGTTGGTCAGCCCCTCCTGGACGGCGCGGTACATGGACAGCTCCAGCGCGGCCGGGAGTGGCTGCGGGGTACCGTGCACCACCCACTCGACCGGCATCCCGGTGTCCCGCGCCCGACGTACCAACGCTTCGATGTCGACCGCGCGCGGCTGTGGCTCCCGGGAGTCCACCGGTTCGCCGCGGATCAGCCCGAGGATGGTACCCATCTCCCCCACCGCCTCCAGCCCGGCGACCCGGATGGCCTGGAACGCCTCGCGGGCTTTCGCCGGATCCCGGTCCACGAACTGCTCGCCCACGCCCGCCTGGAACACCAGGATGCCGAGGCTGTGCGCGACGATGTCGTGCAGCTCCCGGGCGATTCGGTGCCGCTCCTCCTCGGCCGCGGCGGCCACCCGCTCGGCCTGCTCCCGCTCTGCCCGGCGCGCGGCCTCCTGCGCGGTGAGCAGCCGGCCGTGCCGGTACCGGGTGGCCAGCCCGATGCCGAAGAACAGCCCGACGAACACCCAGTCCCACAGGTGCTCGCCGAACGAGGTGATCTCCGGGTCGTAGGCGTCGCGTACCCAGATGCCCACCGCGGTCACCGCGACGGCGGCCGGGATCGAGGCGCCGTACGCGGCCGCGGAGTAGACCGCGATCGCGGCGGTGAACACGTTGGTCGACGTCTGCGAGGAGCCGTAGGCCACTCCGAGCAGCGCCATCGCGGCGAACACCCCGGTCAGTACGGCCAGCGGGTACCGGCGCCGCCAGGCCAGCAGCAGCGCGGCCAGCGGTACCACGATGCCGTTCACCAGCCGCGGCCCGCGCCACTGGTCGAGCCACTCGAACTGCCCGATGAACACCGTGTCCGCCAGCCCGAAAACGGCCAGCGCCACGGCCAGCAGCGCGTCGCCGACCGGCGCGCCCAGCACGCTGCGGTGGCGCAGTTCGACCAGCCTGTCCCTCACCCCTGCACGGTAACCGCAGCGCCGGCCCGGGTACGTCGGCCGTCAGGTGTGCGTGGGATCTATCGCGGGATAGAGGCGCCCCGGTCGCGCGGTGGACGTGCCCGGCCGGCCGGCTGCCTAGCGTCGGAGCTGTCGCCTTACCCGTACCTCAGCTGGAGTTGATTGCGATGTCCTTCCTGTCTGATCCGAGCCGGTTCCGCAAGACGGTCGCCGGCCTGGCCCTGGTCGGCGCCCCGCTGGCCGGCTTCCTGTCCTGCCTCACCGACTCCAACGAGGGCGTCGGCGAGAAGGGCAGCGACCTGTACGCGACGGTTACCACGCACAGCGGTGGCATCCACACCACCGGCCTGGTCTTCATGCTCTCCGCCGTACTCACCGTCCCGGCCGCGCTCGGCCTGGCGCACCTGCTGCGCGGGCGCGGTGCCACGCTCGGCCACCTGGGCGCCGCGGCGCTGCTGCTGGGCGCGTTCGGGCACTTCGGGTACGGCTTCTTCCAGGTACTCGTGTCCCACGCGGGAGCGCCCGCCGATCAGGCCGCGATCAGCGCGTACTTCGACCGGATCGCGAACGACTCGCTGCTCCTGCTGCCGCTGATGATCCTGGTCGACGTGGGCATCGTGCTGCTCAGCGCCGGCCTGCTGCGCTCCCGCGCGGTACCGGCCTGGGTGCCCTGGGCGACGATCGGCGCCATCGCGGTGGACCTCGTGGTGCAGTTCTCCGGCTCCACGGCCACCTGGCCGGTCACCGCGCTGTGGGCGGTACTCACGGTGCTGTGGGGGTACCTGGGGGTACGGGTACTCGGCATGCGGCCGGCGGCGTGGGCAGCGTTCGGGGTACCCGCCCCGGCCGCCGTACCCGAGCGGGAACCGGTCGCCGCCTGACCCATGACGACCAGCGACAGGTGGGTGGCACTACGCCGCCCACCTTTCGCCGGTCGTCGCGTCAACTCCAGTGCAGCGTGGTCAGCAGCTGCTTGAACTGGCCCAGCGTGAAGCTTCCACCCTCGGTCGGTTCGTACTGCAGGCTGTAGCTGACGCCGCCGATCAGCCAGTTCACCTGCCACGCCCCGGGAAAGCCCTGGAAGATCGCTCCCTGGTGGGTACCCAGCCGCACGGTCGTGACCGGCGCACCGTACGGCGTCGAGTGATCCGGTTGAGCGCTGAGGAAGATCGAGGTACCCGCCGGACCGTTGAAGCCTGCGTGCCAGGCGACATCGTTGGCTTGCCAGGAGTTCTCGAAGGGGCTCCACCCGGTCGCCGTCACGTCCGGCAGGTCCCGTTGGTGGTAAACGGGAGGCTGTCCGCCGGTGGCGTCGCGCACAATCCGGGTACCCAGCGGTGCGGACAGCGTGACCACCAGCGGTACCGCCCTGCCCGCCGTGGAGCAGTCGCTGGCGGCGACCGGCTGGCCATACACCCCGATCACCACCTGGGTGCTGTCCTGGCTGGTCAGTAGGGCGTGCGCCTGGGCCAGGCTCCGGCAGCCCGTGACACCGCCGTACACGGTGAGTGTCCTGTTGTCACGGGAGACCATCACCGATGCCCAAGGTAGGGCGGCGCTGGCCGCGTTGACCGGCTCCGCCGACGGAGAGTCGCTCGACGGGCTCGCCGTGCCGGCCGGGTGGGCGGTAGCCCCTGGGACCGCCGCCCGGGCGACCGCGACCCCGCCGAGCAGCACCGCGACGGTCACCGCGGCGGCCGCGGCCGCCGCCCACGCGCGCCGCCGCCGGATCCGGCGGGCGATGGCGGCCAACGGAGCCGCCCGATAATTCTCTGGTACGTCTGCGGTCGCCGCCGCCAGCAACTCGCCGACCTGCTCCACGCCCATTACGGGGCCTCCTCTCCCGCGCTCCTGCCGAGGCCGATCAGTTCGCGCAGCCCCGGATCCTGCCGCAGCGAAGCCAGTGCCCGCGCCGTGTACGACTTGACCGTGCCCACCCCGATGCCCAACGCGTGCGCCGTGGCCGCCTCGGTGAGATCGGCGTGGAACCGGAGCATCAGTACCGCCCGCTGCTGGCGCGGCAGTGCCGCCAACGACTGGCGCACAGACTCCTGGAGATCCACCCGGGCGTGTACGTCGTGCTCCGGCCGCTCCGGCAGCAACCGGGTGGGTACCTCGCCCCGCCACCGGCGGCGCCGCCACGACAGGTACGTGGTGGCCAGCATCGCCCGCAGGTACGCGTCCGGCGAACCGTCGCGCAGCCGCGACCACCGGCCGTGCGCCCGGGCCAGAACCGTCTGCAGCAGATCCTCGGCCAGGTGCCAATCCCCGGTCAGCAGCCACGCGGAGCGCAGCAGCCGCGTCCACGCCGCCGCGACGTACTCCCCGAACTCGTCCACCGCCACCTCCGCACCGTCAACGACCCGGCGTACGCCGAAGGTTGCCACCGGCACGCGGGTTTCCGGCGGTGCCCGACCGGCGGGCGCATCACTACGATCGCGTGCGGCTGGTCGCTACCGTCATACACGTGTGGGGAGCGCCGCGTTGTCCGATCGAGCCGAGCGCCGCCGCCTGGGTGGAGCAGTCGCTGACCTGGCTGGCCGATCAGTTCGGCGCCGACGGCATGCACGGCACCGTGGTACTGCCGACCGACAGCTTCTTCCCCGGTGTCTACACGGGCAGCGAGGCCGACGTCCGGCGGGTACTGGGGATCGTGGCCGGGTACATCGGGGTTGCCACCGATCGGGTCGACTTCGAGTTCGTCGGCGCCGACGACGAGGAGCGGGAGCGGCGGCTACTGGCCAACCTGCCCGCCGTGCGCCACTTCGACGGCGCGGCCGGGGAGTACCGGCGCGTCGACGGGCGCGGGATCATTTCCATCCGGGCCGGGCAGGCCGCCGACCCGATGGCGCTGGTCGCCACCATCGCGCATGAACTCGGCCACGAGCGGCTGCTCGGCGAGGGGCGGATCAGCCGCGACCGGGCCGACCAGGAGCGCCTCACCGACCTGGCCACGGTCTACTTCGGACTGGGCATCTTCGGTGCCAACGCGGCGTTCCAGTACCGCGCCGACGCACAGCGCTGGCAGGCGAGCCGGCTGGGGTACCTGGGCGAGGCGGTCTTCGGCTACGCGCTGGCGGTGTACGCCCACCGGCGCGGCGAGACGAATCCGCCCTGGGCACGCCACCTCGACACCAACCCGCGCGCGTACCTCACCCGTGGCCTGAAGTACCTGCGCGCCTAGCGGTCAGCTGACCTGGACGGTGAGCGTGGTCCAGGCGCCGACATGTACGGTGTCCCCGCTGTGCAGCGGGGTCGGCGTGTGGGCCGCCAGTTGGCCGGTACCGGCGTTGAGGTAGGTACCGTTCGCCGAGTCCAGATCCACCACGCTCCAGGTCCCGTCGGGGTTGCCGACCAGCAGCGCGTGGGTGTGTGAGACGCCGACGTCCTCGGGTGGCCCGGTCAGGTCGATCTCCGGTGCCACGCCCCGGGAGCGGCTACGCCGGCCGATCAGCAGCTGCTGGCCGGTCAGCTCGAACACCCGCTGCGGGCTGTACGCCGGGAAGGTGACCTCGTCCGCGTCCGGTCCCCAGGCAGCCCGCATCCGCTCGAAGTACTCCCGGTCGGCGCTGACCACCACCCGCCAGCCGGCGACCGGCCCGCTGCCCTGGGCCGCCGCCGCTGCCGGCGCGACAGCGGCGGGATCCGTTGCCACCACAGGGATTGACGCCGCGATATCCGGCGCCGCCACACTCGGTGCCGCAGCATCCGGCGCCGCAGCATCCGGCGCGGCAGCGGCGGCCGGGACGGCAGGCTCGGCCAGGAAGTCGTGCCCGCACACCTCGCAGAAGCGGCCGGTGCGTGGGGTGTCGCAGTCGGGGCAGGGCGCACCGCCACCGGACGCCGCCGGGGGCGCGGAGACCGGTGGTGCGGCGGGTGCAGCGGCAGCCGCACCGGGGGTACCCCCGCCGATCGGCGCACCGCACTCGTCGCAGTAGTCGGTGGCGCTGGAGCTGTGTCCCCGGGGACAGGTGACCATCGGTACCCCTCTCAGCCCTGCTTGACCCGGACGGTCTTGACCGACCGCACGTTGGCCAGCTCCGCGTCGACGCCCTCGACCTGCTTCTTCAGCCGCACCGTACCGGTCGGCGCGTCCACCACGTCGACCACCTTCGCGAGCAGCTTGGCGGTGTCCTTGTGCCCGGACTCCTCGGCGAGCTGTACCGCGCGGCCGAGCTTGGCGGTGGCCGTCTCGACGTCGCCGGCGTCGCGCGCGGCCAGCCCCTCCTGGATCGCGTCGGCCAGCTCGGCCTGGCCGGTGTAGTGCGCCACGCGTGGATTGATCTTCGTGGAGAGGGCGGTGTCGTCGGTCCAGTTCGCCAGTACCAGAGACTGCGCGAAGACCTGGTCGCCGGAGGCGAGACTGATCCGCGCGGCGAGCATCTCCTCGCCGACGGCGCCGGCCGGTACCTCGATGGAGACGTGGTAGTCGCGGCTCTCCGCGCCCCAGGCGCCCAGCGGGTAGTCCCCGATCCGGGGGCTGACGTCGTGGCGCCGGCCGGTCAGGTCCTCGACGTGCGGGAATGCCTGCTTGACGAAGCGGATGACGGAGCCGGTCGGCGTCCACACGCGCAGGGCCACCTCGGCGACCGCCTTGCCCATGGCCGTCTCGGTCATGTGCCGGAAGTCGTCGGCGAGGCTGGCCGGATCGGGCAGGCCGTCGGCGGTACCCAGCAGCGCGGACGCGATCTGGCGCAGCTCGGTACCGCTCCAGTCGGCGCCCACCCCCCGGCTGTCGCAGACGAACCGGCCCTGGCAGCTCTGCAGTACCGCCGCCAGCTGGGCCGGGGTCTCGTGCTGGTTGGCCCCGTCGGTGAGCAGGATGGCGTGCTTGACCTGTGCCGGGCTGTTGGCGAAGAGAAAGTTGGCCAGGTGCAGCCATTTGCCCATGGCTGTCCCGCCGAACGGGCGCAGCCCCTGCACCACGGACTTCGCCTCGGCGCGGGACTGGGTGGTGGCCGGTACCAGCATGGGCTGGTTGGGGTAGGCCATCGCGGCCTCGGCCTGCCCCGCGATGACCGCGAACGGTACCCCCTCGCGCAGGCTGTCGATCGCCGCCGCGCACGCCCGCTTGGCCTCGTTGATCTTGGTGTGCGGGCTGGCCATCGAGCCGGAAACGTCGACCATGATGACCACGGCGCTGGTCGGCGCCGGCCCGGTGACCCCGCCACCGGTCGCGGTGACGGTAACTACCGCGTCCACGGTGGTACCCCCGGCGGGCAGGTACTGGTTCTGGAAGACCTCGGCGGTGAACGTGGGCTGGTCGGTCATCACTGCTCCTGGGAAGGTTCTGGGGCTGCCGGCGAAGAGTCCGCCGCGGGTGGCCAGGTGACCACGGCGACCGTGACGTTGTCCGCGCCGCCGGCCGCCAGGGCGACCCGGACGAGCTCCTGGGCGGTGGCCAGCGGCGGCGCGTCCGGGGTCACGCCGGCCACGTCGGTGGCCTCGGGGTAGTAGCGGAACAGCCCGTCGCTGACCACGAGCAGCCGGCCGGGCCCGGTGGGGGCGAGGGTACGCAGGTGCGGCTCGGTGTCCCGGGCATCGGAGCCGAGCCAGCGGGTGAGCGCGCCGGCATGGTCGGGTACCCCCTCGCCGTCGGCGAACCGGCCGGGTACCGCGTCGTCAACCGTGAGCTGCTCGGGTACGCCCTCGGTCGGCACCCAGTACGCGCGACTGTCCCCCACCCACCCCACGGTAACCAGGGCAGGCTCGACCACCGCGCAGACGAACGTGGAGCTGGGCGGGTTGTCCCCCGGCTGTGCCCCGGCCACCAGCGTGGCGGCGGCCTGGGCCGCGCGGGTACCGGCACCGATCGCGTCGCCGACCGGCTCGCCCCGCTCCAACGCCGCGAGCAGCGCGGGTAGGCATGCGTCCACGGCCGCGTGCGAAGCGGCGTCCGGCCGGGTGGAGGAGCCGACCCCGTCGCACACCAGCGCCACTGTGTAACCGGGCAGCCGAGCCAGGCCGAGTGCGTCCTCGTTACGCGTGTTACGCAGTCCCCGGTCGCTGACCCCGGCCAGCTCACCCAGGTCGAGTTCGCTGTGCTGCTCGGCGAGTGGGCGGCGCTGTCCGCAGCTCTCGCAGTACCCCTCGGCGCCGAAGTCGGTACCGCCGCAGCCCGGGCAGGTGTCCGCGGTCGCGGCGGAGGAGAGCCAGCGCTGCTCCTCCGCTACCGCGCGTTCCACCGGCGCGGGCGGCGCGGCAGTACCCAGCTCGTGGCCACACGCCTCGCAGAACACGTCATCGACCTCGACAGCGGTGCCGCAGGCCGGGCACTCCATGGTTGCCACTAGACCATCGTCCGGGGGCGAACCGCGTTGGCCTGGTCGACCAGGGCCCAACGCGCCTGCGGCTCGGTCTCCAGGCTGGCCAGTGTCCGGTAGGCCCGCTCCAGGCCGAGGCGTACCTCGCGTTCCTGTAGCGCCGCACCGAGGAAGGTACCGCCCGGGCGTACGACCGGCGCCTGCCGCTGCGCCGGCACGTGCGGCGCTCCACCCAGCCAGTCCAGCGCGCTGTGCAGCATCTCGGCGGCGAGCGCGGCCCGGCGCTGCTGATCCAGGCGTACCCGGTCCAGTCGTGCCGACGCGGCGATCAGGTCGGCCTCGGTGGGTGTGCCGGCGGTCCGGTCCAGGCTCGCCCGGACGGCGGCGACCTGCGCGGCGACGTGGTGACTGGAGCTGTCCGGCACCTCGTCGAGCACCGTGATCGCGCTCGCCCGGTCGCCGGTGGCCAGCAGCATCCGGGCGAGGCCGAAGGCGGCGCTGACGTAGCTGTGGTCGACCCGCCACACGTGCAGGTACCGCAGCCCGGCACCGTCCCGGTCGCCGGTCAGTTCGCAGGCGGCGGCGAGTGCCAGTTGGGCGGCCGGCTCGCCCGGTACTGCCGAGTACACCGCCTCGAACGCCTGGCGGGCCTGGTCCGGCCGGTTGGCGGCGAGCGCGACGAGCCCGGCGTACCAGTGCTGCCGCCACTCCCCGTCACCCGTCGGTACGGCGGCCAACTCGGCCAGGGCTGCGCCGGTGTCGCCGACTTCGATCAAGGCCCGGACCAGTCGCAGGGTCACCTCCACGGTGCGCTGCGGTGCGTGCCGCAGCGCTTCGACGGTGGCGACCTGGTCGGCGCCGCCGATGGTGGCGAGGAAGCCGGCGGCCGGATCGGCCGGATCGACCAGGGGCAGCGGGAGCGCGGCGGCGACCGCGGGTCCAGTCAGCCCGCCCTCGGCAGCGCCGGTAGCTGCCGCGCCGACTGTCCCGACCACGCCCGGCTTGGCCGGAGTCGGCGTGGGTCGGCCGGGGCGGACCGGTACCGGGCTGGGCGCCGGGGAGGTCACGGATGCGAGCGCGGGGGTACCGGTGACGGCGGTACCGAAGGCGCGGCGCTCGGGGGTGAACTGCTGCGAGATGCCCGGCCGGGGCCGGCCGTCGGACACGGCAAGAATCTCCCGGAGTACCCCCAGGGCCTGCTCGGCCATCTCGCCGGCGGACGTGAAGCGCTGGGCCGGGTCGGCGTTGGTGGCGCGCAGCAGCAGCCGGTAGTAGGACTCCTGCTCGCCGAGCAGCGGTACCTCGGCGGGTGTGGGCAGCGAGTTGGCGTACTTGTTGGAGAAGCCGGTGAAGTCG
This sequence comes from uncultured Actinomycetota bacterium, assembly GCA_963850915.1. Taxonomy (GTDB): domain Bacteria; phylum Actinomycetota; class Actinomycetes; order Mycobacteriales; family Micromonosporaceae; genus CAVTWH01. The sequence continues at coordinate 1,200,242 of CAWKND010000004.1, read as the reverse complement.
AAGGAGAGGACGGCGAGGCTACGCCCGACGGTGAAGATGTCGGAGGCGATCGAGGCGCCCCGGGTGGCCAGCTCCGGCGCCTGGTAGCCCGGTGTCCCCCACAGCGCGGAGGCCTGGTCGTCCATCCGGCGTACCGCGCCGAGGTCGATGACCTTCAGCTGCTCCTCGGCATGGATCACGTTGTCCGGCTTGAAGTCGCAGAACAGCAGGTCCCGGTTGTGCAGGTAGCCCAGGGCGGGGAGTACCTCGATGCCGTAGGCGAGTACCTGGTCCAGCGGGAGCGGGGCACGCCGCCCGTCCGGGCCGGTGTGCTTGAGCGCGAGATCCTTCAGTGAACGGCCGCCGACGTACTCCATGACGATGTAGCCGACGTTCTCGCCGGTGTCCGGGTCGGGGTGCTCGACCAGGTCGTGGATCTTGACGATGTTCGGGTGGTCGACCTCGACGAGGAAGCGCCGCTCGGCCAGCGCTGCGGCCAGCGCGTCCGGGTCGCCCGCGTTGAGCAGGCCCTTCAGGACGACCCAGCGGTCCGCGCCGGAGCTGGAGATGTTCCGGTCGCGGGCCAGGTAGATCCAGCCCAGGCCGCCGTGGGCCAGCGCGCCGAGGATCTCGTAGCGGTCGTCGACCCGGTCGCCGGGCGACAGCTTGGGGCGGAAGTTGAAGGGGGTACGGTCCTTGGGGCAGAACCCTTGCACGCGACCGGGTTTGCCGTCCTTGCCACGCCCTACCGGCTCGCCGCACTTGCCACAGTACCGGTGCGACTCGGGTACCTGCGGGTCCTTCATCACGGCGGTGGACGGGTCACGCAGCGGTACCGGCGGCATCGCCACCAGGTTCGCGCCCAGCCCGCCCCGCCCGGCCGTACGGCTGCGCCCGCTCCGCCCGGTGCTGCCGGCCCCGCCGAGTCCGGCGCCGGTCGACCCGGTGAAGCCGCTGGCCGTAGCGGCGCTGAAGCCACGCCCGGTGGCGGCGCTGAACGGTGAAGTCCCGGAGCGGCCGGCTCCACTGGTCGGCGCGACCGATGCCGGCGCCTTGTGCCCGCACTCGTCGCAGTACCCGTCGGCGGCGTAGTGGCCGCCGCAGCCGGGGCGCTGGCAGGCGTTGGGCGAGGTCACAGGTTGCCTCCCGGGTTCTGGCTGCGTGCTTGCTGGCTGCGTGCTTGCTGGCTGCCCGCGGCCGGGCTGTCGGAGCGGAGGGCGGCGAGGAGGGTGTTGAGCGTCTCCTGGTACTCGAACACCGCCCGGGTGCAGGCCCGCAGGTCACAGGGGGCGGTGAAGAGCAGCGACTCGGCGCGCTGGTGCAGGGTGCCGAGCTCCTCGTGCTCGGCGAAGCCCTGCTGGGCCGCCTTGGCTCGGTAGGCGGTCAACCGGCCGCGCAGCTCGTCCCGGCGGGCGATCAGCCCGTCGGCCAGTTCCCGCTGCTCGACCGCGTGCGCGGTGGCCTGCTGTACCGACGCCTCCAGCGTGGACACGTCGTCGGCGAGCCGGCCCCAGGCGCGCTCGTGCCGCAGCCGGTCCAGGTCGGCCAGCCGGGCCCGCAGCACCGCCGTGGCATCGGGGGGCGTACCGAGCCCGGGCTCGGCGATCTTCTCCCGCGCCCGGGACTGGGCGGCGAGTACCGCGCGCTCCGCCTCGGCGAGCTGGTCGAGCTGGGTACCCAGGGCGGCCACCCGCTGCGGATAGCCGTCCCGTAGCCCGGCGAGGGTACGCATCCGCTGCTGGGCGGCGTCCACCGCGCTGGAGAGGTTGGCGAACCGGGTGGTGACGGTACCGCTGAGCCGGCCGCCCGGCGCCGCGCTCAACGGGTCGCCGAGTTCGTCCCGGCTCACCTGCGCCAGGTCGGCGCGCAGCTTCGTCGCCAGCGCCACCTCACCGAGGTCGGTGGCGAGCGTGGCGGCGGCGTCCACCCGCTCGGTCAGCGGGGCGATCCGGCCGGCGACCACCGTCCACGCGGCGTCCACCTCGGCGAGGTGCCCGGTGACCGTGGTGGTGCGGTTCTCCAGCTGCCGGGTCAGGTCGGTGACCGAGATCCGGCTGGCGGCCGGCGCGCTCCCGTCGACCGGCATGCCGGCCGCGTCCAGCGACAGGATCGGCTGGCGCAGCAGCGCGTCCAGTTCAGCCTCGTCCGCGTCGGACAGGCGCCGGTTGGCCAGCAGCGCGCGTACCTGGTCGAGCACGGTGCCGAAGAGCGTGAAGTACGCCCACAACCGGCCTACCTCGGGCAGCAGCGCCCGGGCCCGCTCCTGGGTGGCGCCGGTGAGGGTACTGCTGCGCAACAGGTTGAGGGCGGGGTGCTGGTCGATCGCGTACACCCCGGTGGCGATCCGGTCGTGTGCGGCGGTCAGCCCGACCAGCGTCCGCTCGGCCTCATCCCTGCCGATCACTTGGCCGGCCCGTATTTTGCGGCCGGCGGCGTGGGCGCGGCGGTACCGAGCCACTTGGTGTAGATCGCCGCCCAGGTACCGTCGGCGCGCATCCGGTCCAGTACCCCGTTGACGAAGCTCACCAGCTCCGGTGACTTCTTGGACATGGCCAGCCCGTACGGCTCCTTGGTGAACGGGGCGCCGACGAGGTGCACGCCGGGGTCCTGGGCGGCCAGGCCGGCGAGGATGGTGTCGTCGGTGGAGATCGCGTCCACCTGCCCCTGCTGCAGCAGTACCAGGCAGTCGGTCCAGTCGGCCACCGACACCGGGACGGGCTTGGCCGGGGCGTTCGCGATGTTCGCGATCGACGTACTGCCCGCCGCCGCGCACACCTTCTTGCCGCCGAGGTCCGCGATCCCCTGGTACGGCGAGGATTTGGCGACGAGTACCCGTTGGCCGGCGTCGTAGTAGTCGGTGGAGAAGCTGACCTGCTTCCACCGGTCACAGTTGATGGTCATGGTGTCGGCCACCATGTCCACGGTCCCGTCGGACACGTACGGGATGCGCTGTGCCGAGGTGATCGCCACCAACTTGATTTTGTTCGGGTCGCCGAGGATCGCCTTGGCCATCTCCCGGGCGATGTCGATGTCGAAGCCGACGATCTGGTTGGTACTCGGGTCCCGGTAGCCGAACAGGAACGTGTTCTGGTCCACGCCGACGGTCAGGATGCCGCGATCCCGGATCGCCTGCACCGCCGGGCCGACCGCTGTGGACGGGCTCAGGCTGGCGAGCGGGTCACAGCTGGTGTCGCCGGCCGCGCCGCCACTGGGGATGACCGCCGGGTCCTGAACGCCGGCCGGCTGGGGCGCGGCGTAGGAGCCGGCGACCGGGGACGGCGCCTCGGTACCGCCGCCGCAGCCCGCCAGCGTCAGCGCGCCGGCCACGAGGGCGGCAAGGAATCCTGCGGTACGCCTGGTCGAGGTCATCGGTACTCCGCGATCCGCTGGGTCAGGCCGGTTGCCACGCCGACGAGCAGGATGAAGGTGCAGGCACCGAGCCCGAGTCCGGCGCCGTTCAGCGCACCCTGTGCCCTGCCGGCCTGGGTGTCGAAGGCTTTGCTGGTGACCGTGATTGCCTTGTCGAGATCGGCGTCGACCTTGTTGAAGGAGGCAGCCGCGCCGCTCTTGGCATCCAGGGCAGTGCTGACGGCGCCCGGGTAGTCGCCGCTGTCATCCTTCTTGCGCAGCTCGTCGTGGGACTTCTGCCAGCTGGCCAGGCTGGCCGAAAGATCACTGAGCGCCGCCCGTACCCCGTCGTCGGTTGCCTCGGTCTTCGCCTTCGCGACCAGGCCCTTGCCGCCGGTGAGCGCGGCCATGTTGGCCTTGAACCCGTCCTCGTAACCGCCGCCGCTGCCCCGGGCGACCAGGGTGAGCGCCTCGTCGGCGCGGGCCTGCAGCGCCGCGATGCGCGCCTGGGCCAGTACCTCGACCTGGGCCGAGCCGGTCTTCTTGGCGTCGCTCAGGTGGCCGGCCACCGCGATCCAGGAGATGCCGAGCCACAGCAGCATGATCAGGCCGGCCGCGGTGGCCACCGTCAGCCCGACGTTGAACACGCGGTGCGTACGCCGGAGCAGCGAGCGCTGCGCGACGATCAGCGCCACCAGGGTCGCGATCACCAGCAGCAGCGCGAACCACGGCAGCGCGGCACCGCCCGAGCCCTCGTCGGACAGCCGCTTGGACTCCTCGTCGTAGAGGATCTTCGCGGCGGGCAGCAGGGTCGCACTCATGAGGCTGGAGGCTTCGCGCAGGTACGCCGCGCCGACCGGGAGGTTCAGCCGGTTGTCCGAGCGGGCCGTCTCCACCAGCCCGGTGTAGACCGGCAACGACTGGGCCAGCTCGACGACCGCCTGCTTCCCCTTCGCGGTGGACGCGTTCGCCCGGGCCAGCGCGTCGGTCGCGGCCGCGATGTCCTGCTGGTACCGCTGGCGCAGGTCAGCCGGCTCGGCGCCGGTGGACAGGAACGCGGCGGCAGCCGTGGCATCCGCGTCGGAGAGCGAGCGGTAGAGCTGCTGGGCGGAGATGGTGAGCGGGCCACTCCGGGTACGCACGCTGTCGACCTGACCACGGCGGTGCTCCACACCGATCACCGCGGCCAACCCCGCAGCCAATCCCAGGACGATGAGTACCGCCATCGTCACTGACAGTCGCCCGGGCGAGCTGTTCAACCGGCTGCTGAGCCCGTTGCGCAGGCCACCGCCGCGCCGTACCCGTGGTGGTGGCGGTGGCGCGGTCACAGCCGGTCGAGCCGTCAACACCGCCATGCGTCCCCCACCCGTACGTGTCGCCATCTGCGACGCACGATCACGGTAGCCGGGCCGGTCAATTCCAGCGAACCCTCGGCCGGCCAGCTACCGGCATTGGCCAGGGCGGCTTGGCCGCTCGTTCGGCCAGCTCAGCGCTGCCAGCGTCACCAGCGGGGCAAGGACAGGATCAGGCGGGCTGCCACAGCTCGATGCGGTTGCCCTCGGGATCGGTGACCCAGCCGAATCGACCGACACCCGCCATGTCCTGCGTATCGGTGGCCACGTCCGCCCCCTTGGCGCGCAGTTGTGCGAGCATCGCATCCAGGTCGCCGACCCGGAAGTTCAGCATCGTCTGCTGGGCACGGGACCCGAAGTAGTCGGTCTCGGACTCGAACGGCGCGAACACCGTCGGCCCGGTTTCCTGACGCCACAGACCGTTCTCGTCGGCGTCCAGGCCCAGGAATTCGCGGTACCACGCGCCCAGCGCGACCGGGTCGGCCGCCCGCATGAAGTACCCACCGATTCCAAGCACACGCTCCATGCCGCCATCTTGCCAGCACGGCGTTCCCGTCTTTGCCTGCCGGTACCACGGCGCTCGGTCATGATTGGCTCATGTACCAGGTCCGAATTGTCGATGTACCTCGGCGCCCGGTGGCCGCGCTGGAAGATGTGATAGACCTGCCCCGGACCACCCGTCTGATCGCTACCGCAGCCGATTTCCGGAAAGCGTCCGCGGGCCGCGTCGTCTGGAACGTGAGCTCCACCGAGAGCGGCGGCGGCGTCGCCGACATGCTTCAGGTCCTCGTCGGTTACACGAAGGATCTCGCCGTCGACGTCCGTTGGTTGGTCATCGGCGGGGACAGCGACTTCTTCCGTATCACCAAGCGCCTGCACAACCGGATACACGGCGAGCCTGGTGACGGGGGCGGCCTCGGACTGGCCGAGCGCGACCACATCGACCACGTGATGGCGGCGAACGCGGACAGTATCGGCGATCAGATAAGCCGCGGTGACCTCGTACTGCTCCACGATCCGCAGACGGCAGGTCTGGTCGGCCCGTTGACCCGGCGTGGCGCACACGTGGTTTGGCGCTGCCACATCGGCATCGACGGCGAGAACGAGCTGAGCAGATCGGCGTGGGAGTTCCTGCACCCGTTGCTGGCGGACGCGGAAGCCTACGTCTTCACCCGCCACTCCTACGTACCCACAACCGTTCCGCCGGCGCGGGCGTGGATCATCCCGCCCTCCATTGATCCGTTCTCGCCCAAGAACCAACCCATGGACCAAGCCGCGGTACGCGCGGCACTGGTTCAGATCGGCCTGCTCGCCGGGGACAACACCGGTTCTGTGTGCCGGTACACCCGGCGGGACGGTTCGCCGGGCGAGGTGAGCCAGCCGGCAACCGTAGTGGCGGAAGCGCTGCCCGAGCCGGACGATCCGGTTGTTGTCCAGGTGTCCCGCTGGGACCGGCTCAAGGACATGATCGGGGTCATGCGCGGCTTCGCGGAGCACGTCGCGCCGCACGGACCGGGCTGGCTGGTACTCGCCGGGCCGTCCGTCGAGAGCGTGACCGATGACCCCGAGGGTGCGGTCGTGCTGGCTGAAACCATGGCCGGGTGGCAGCAGCTGCCGGCGGCGCAACGGGCGCGCATCATCCTGATGACGCTGCCCGTGACCGATGTCGACGACAACGCCGCCATGGTCAACGCGCTGCAACGGCACGCCAAGGTGGTCGTCCAGAAGAGTCTCGCCGAGGGATTCGGGCTGACCGTGGCCGAGGGCATGTGGAAGGGCAGGCCGGTCGTCGGCTCCCGCGTCGGGGGAATTCAGGACCAGATCGCCGAAGGTACCGGGATTCTGCTGCCGGACCCCGACCGATCTGGCCGCCTTCGGCCGAGCCGTACGCACGCTGCTGGACGATCCGGAACTCGCCGACCGGATGGGGGCGGCCGCCCGCGAGTACGTGCGCGCCCACTACGTCGGCGACCAGCACATGCTGCGGTACGCCGAACTCTTCAACACACTGCTTGCCGCAGAGCCGGTACCGGCCGCCTCCCGAGCCACCGGTGTGGCGGGCTGACGGCCGGTACGCTGATCAGCTGTTGAGGATCGCGGCCTTCTGCTGCGCGAATTCGGCCTCGGTCAGGATGCCCTGCGCCTGCAGCTCGGCCAGGGATTTGAGCTGGGCGACCTTCTCGTCCATCGACACCCCGGCGGGCTCGGGCGGCGGCGGGGCATAGTACTGCTGCTGTTGCTGCTGGTCTTGCTGTTCCTGCTGCGCCCATCGACCGGCCTGGCGGCGCGACACGCGGTTGGACACCGCCGTCGCGGTTCCAGCGATCACCGCCGTGCGCGCGACTCCCCTGAGAAGTCCCATCATGATCTCCGTTCTGTCGAGGACGAGTTCAGGCGTCTGAACCGAGCGCGGCGAGTATCGCCTGAACCTGTATCCGCCCGCTGGCAACAAGCTGAGCCCCGCCCCGACGCCAGGCCATGCCCAGCGGCGCGGCCCACAGGTTCTCGTAGACGAGGATGCCGGCAGCGCTGCCCGGTTCGATGGCGCTCGCCGCCTCGTCGAATTCGGTGCCGCCCAGCAGGCCAGAGGAGGCGCCCTCGAAGACGGCGAACTCCCGCGCACCCTCGACGTCCAGGTCCTTGATTTTCAGCGCCGACACCGTCCCGTCGGCATGCTTCTCGATGAAGGCAAGGTCGAGGATCCGGATGATTCCCTTCTCCACCAGGTCGAGCAGGATCGGGATGCCCTCGCCGGTCATCTTGTTGCCAGGGAACTCCACAACCAGGTAATCGATCGGCCCCATCGTCGATACGTCATCATCAGTCATTGCCTAGCCACCGTTCCTGTCGTCGATTCCGGCCTAGCCGAGCGTCCCCGGGGTACACCCGAACGCCTCCAGGTCATCCGCCGGTAAAAGATCCTGCCTGCGGGTACCCGGAACCGAACGGATCGAGAAAGCCCCAGCGGACGCGGCACCCGCGGGCATCGCCGGCAGAGACGTGCACTCGACGATCCCGGCTGCGATGCCGCACGGGCATCGGATTCGCGCGCATCGCAATCGGTCCGCCTGTCTGGTGCGTGTCCGGCTCAGCATCCCAACTCAACATACTTATCGGACGATGCCCCTGGAGCTGGATTGGCGTAAGTCGCGGGCTGTCCCACTGGGATCAAGCCCGCCGGCGGCCGGCCACTGGCGGGATCGGCGGCCCGCTCGACAGATCCTTCCCGAACACACGCAACCCGCCTGGCGGTTGTTCGTCCGCCAGCTGCGGCTCCGCTTGTCAGCGACCTCCATCGCGGGCACGGAAGCGGAAACACCCACCCTTCGCAGCGGCCCCGGTCCCAAACAAAAGATCGGATGAATGATCAAGGTACCTCCCCGCGATCCAGTCCCGGGACTGCCTTCGATTTCTGTGGCGATCAGGATAGTCAGCCACGCCAATATGTCCAGGAAGAGGCTTTCCTTCAGGGATAGCGGACCGCAGCAGGGCGTCTGCCGGGATTTGATGTGCGCTAACCCCTTGCGGCAACGTCCGGACACAAGTATGAAACCCACAGGACACATCCGATGAATCTCGCCCTCACCCCAGGGAGATCCCATGAACCGTTCCAGAGCCGCCGTCGGCTGGCCGCTGGCCGCCGCCGCGCTCCTCGCCGCAGTCAGCGCAGTGGTACTCGTTCCCTCGGCGTCAGCCGCGACGGCGGTCACGCTGTACGCCTCGCCCACGGGTACCGGCTCGGCGTGCTCGCAGGCCTCACCGTGCTCGCTGACGGGCGCGCAGAGCGCCGTGCGCTCGCTGTCGCCGCCACGAGCGGAGCGGACGTGACGGTGCTTGCTGCAGGACGGCACGTACCGGCTGTCCGCGCACCTGGTCGTTCGGCGCCGCGGACTCGGGCAGCGCCGGTCATCCCGTGGTCTGGCAGGCCGCGCCGGGTGCGCATCCGGTGATCTCGGGGGCGTCCCAGGATCACCGGATGGACCCAGGTCGGGATCGTCCGGTGTCTGGTCGGCCCCGGTGCCGGCGGGCAGTGCCAGCCGGCAGCTGTACGTCAACGGCCACGAGGCTCCGGTCGCGCTGGCCACGCCCGGCGGCGCTCGGGTTTCACCGGCGCCTGGACCGGTTCGTCGACCGGCTACTCGATCGGCGGCGACGCCGCCGCGGTGGCGTGGTTCGGCGCGCTGACCGCCGCGCAGGTGGCCGGCGTGGAGTTCGACTACCCGGGCGGCAACGGGGCGTGGACCGAGTCGAGGTGCCGGGTGGCGAGCTACTCCGCCGCCGCGAAGACGCTGACGATGGCCCAGCCGTGCTGGGCCGACACGACCGGACGGGCGTCGTTCAGCCAGGGCAGCGGCGGGCTGCCGTCGATGTCGACCAGCACGATGCCGGCGCTGGTCGAGAACGCCAGGGCGCTGCTCCATGCCGGGCAGTGGTTCCTCGACTCGGCCGCCAACACGCTGTACTACCAGCCCTCCGCCGGCCAGCAGATGACCAGCTCTCGACGTGGAGCTGCCCCGGCTGGAGTCGCTGCTGCAGGGCGCCGGCACGCTGGCCGCTCCGCTGCACGACGTGACGTTCCGCGGCCTGCAGTTCTCCTACGCCACCTGGAACGCGCCGTCCGCCGCGTCCGGCTTCGCCGACGTGCAGAGCAACCTGCGGATGACCGGGGCGAACAACCAGGGCATGTGCACGTTCTCCACGCCGGCCGGAACGCTGCCCGTGGGGGGCGCTGACCCAGCCGCTGGCGAACGTGGCGTTCACCGCCGTCGAACAACGTCACGCTGACCGGAAACCGGTTCGCCGAACTCGGCGGTGCCGGGCTGAGCGTGATGTACGGCTCGACGAACACCCTCATCCAGGGCAACGAGTTCACCGACATCGCCTCGACCGGCGATCCTGCTCGGGCTGCACCTACGATCCGCTGCCCACCGACCCGTCCGAGGCCGCCGGCATCAAGCAGAACTGCACGCCGAACCGCTCGGCGGTCAGCGGCGACACGATCGGCACCAACGAGATCCTCACCGGGACCACGGTGTCGGACAACATCATCCACCACATCGGCACCGACTACTCCTCGGCCTGCGGCATCACCCTGCTGTTCTCGCGCGGCACCACGATCACCCACAACGACCTGTACGACCTGCCCTACACCGGCATCACCGCCGGCGTCATCCAGGGACACGTCGACCAGGCGAGCACGCCGCAGAACTCGCACCAACATCAACGCGAACAACACGATCAGCGACAACATCTTCCACAACTACCTGTCGGTGCGCAGCGACGGCGGCGCGATCTACGCCGAGGGCCACCAGGCCCAGTACGTCTACCAGGCCGACGGCACGACCATCGACCCGGCCGCAGACGCTGGCCCAGGGCCTGCAGGTGACCGGCAACGTCGCCTACAACGGCCCGACGACCAACTTCACCTACTACGACGACGCCGGCTCGGAGTGGATCAACTGGCAGGGCAACGTGGCCTTCGGCGCCGGGATCGGCGTCCCAGGGCGGCTGCAGCCCGACCGGCCATTTCTGGATCACCGGCAACTACTTCTCCAACAGCACGCAGTCCTACCCCTGCGCGGCGCCGGTCGACTCCAACGCCAGCGGCAACACCACCATCTCCGCCACCCCGGTCCCGGGCGCCATCCCCAACAGCCTGTTCACGCGCGGCCGGCGTGACGCTCCGCGTTCTCGGCCCTGGCCGTCGCCGCGGGTCCGCAGATCTACTACGCCTCGCCGACCACCAGCACGACGACCCAGGTGCTCATCGCCGGCGAGGGCTTCAGCTCCAGCACGCCGGTCTACGTCGGCACGCACCCAGGTCAGCGGCGTCCAGTACCTCTCCGGCGGCTTCCTGATCGTGCCCGTCCCGGCCGGCACCCCGGCCTCCCAGATCTCGGTCGGCACGCGCGCCCAGCGGGAATCGGCTCAACGACACCGATCCGTCGATCACCTACAGCGGGTTCAGCTACTCGGCCAGCCGCGGTCTGGGCGACTACGACGACGACATCCACTACGCCACGGCCAACGGATCGACCGCGACGCTCGACCTTCACCGGCACCGGCATCCAGGTCTTCGGCGAGCAGTACACCGACCAGGGCAACATCGGCATCAGCATCGACGGCGGCACCCAGCAGACCGTCAGCACCCTGCCCACCGACGGGCAACGCCACTCCAACGTCGCCGTCTACACCGCCACCGGGCTCGCCGCCGGCAACCACACCATCGTCGTCACCAAGCTGTCCGGCCAGTACGCCACCCTCGACGGCTTCGCCACCGTCCAACGTCTCCGACGCGGCTCAACGACACCGATCCGTCGATCGCGCTACAGCGGGTTCAGCTACTCGGCGAACCGCGGGTTCGGCGACTATCTACGACGACATCCACTACGCCACGGCCAACGGATCCACCGCGACGGTCGACCTTCACCGGCACCGGCATCCAGGTCTTCGGCGAGCAGTACACCGACCAGGGCAACATCGGCATCAGCATCGACGGCGGCACCCAACAGATCGATCAGCACCGTGCCCACCGACGGGCAACGCCACTCGAACGTCGCCGTCTACACCGCCACCGGACTCGCCGCCGGCAACCACACCATCGTCGTCACCAAACTGTCCGGCCAGTACGCCACCCTCGACGGCTTCATCGGTCACTGAGGACTCGACGCGCGAAGACTGCACCCGGTGTGGCGAGTCAACCGGGTGCGGTACCGTGCGTACCCCGTACAGGCAAAGGGCCGCCGAACCAGGAAACGGTCGGCGGCCCCTGCCCGGTGCGGTGCTCAGGCGGCGCCGTTGGCCTTGCGTACCTGCGACGGCAGCGTGAACAGGTCGATCAGCAGCCCGATGCCCAGCCAGCCCAGGGTGAGCAGGTAGGTGACGCCGCGGACAACCCGGCCCAGGTAGAACTGGTGCACGCCAAGGACACCAAGGAAGAACCACAGGGCGTACGCGACGCCGACCGACTTCTGGTTCGCCGGTGCCGCGGTGACGGTCTCTGTCATTACGGGGTACTCCCGATTGTTGGGAACTATTGCGGAACGGCAACGTATGCGGCGCCGACGGTGCAGCGCATCATCCGTCCGGGCAACAAAGCCGCGCTGCTTCGTCCGATGCTGGGCGTCAATCGGGAAGTGGCAGTGGACCGCCGTGGCCGGGTATGCCCCGGTCGGTCGGGATGGCCTCCTCGACGCGCGCTGTCGGCGGTGACGCCGTGGCCGCGGGTGTACTCGGCCAGGCGCTGGTAGTACGCCGAGACCGCGGCGAGCGCCCCGCTCACCGCGTTGAGCAGCGTGGCTCCCGCCTGCTCGACGACCTCGGCCTCGTGTACCTCGAACGCACGGATTCCTTGCAGCACAGCGGTTTTCAGGTCGCGCAGCAGTTGGACGTCGACCTGCGCGTAGAGGTGGCACAGCGCGGCGACCCGCCGGAGGTCGTCCCCGCTGTGCAGCAGCTGCTTGACGGCCGGTACGGAGTGCCGGACCAGCGCCACCTCCGGCCGCGCCGACAGCGCGGCGAGGTCTGCGTCGAAGGACCGGATGTCGAGGTGCGGGTCGCAGAAGCCGACGGTGAGTTGCCACAGGGTACGCAGGTCGTCGTGCAGCACGCCGTCCAGGTAGCTGATCAGGAACCGCCGGTGCGACTCGACGACGTACTGCGCCTTGAACGGCGTCAGTTCCCGGGCATCCTCGCCCAGGGTGGTGACCGAGGTGGTGAATCCGTAGTCGGCGGTCAGCGCGTTCTCCATGCCGACCAGCAGGTACACGAACCGCACCCAGGTGCGGAACAGCTCCTCCAGCGGCATCGCGTGCAGGCCGTCGCTCGGTGAGTACCACGCCCCACCGGGCGCCGAACTGCAGCCGGCGCAGGTGGCCGATGCTGGTACATCGCGAGCTGGGCGTCGATCTCGGCGTGCGCGTGGTGCAGTACCTTCCGGTACGCCGCGGTCGCGTCGAGCCCGACGTGGTTGCGGATGATGTGCGGCCCGCCGATGTGCAGGTGCAGGAACTCGCTGACGTCGAATACCGCGCCGCCGATCGCCATCCAGTAGCCGGCCTCGGGGGTGGTGTGCTGCGCCAGCTCCGACACCTCGAAGCGGCGACCCTGCTGGGCGTGGCCCAGATAGGTGGTGAAGACGTCCTCGCTCAGCCGGCCGTCGGCCACCAGCTGGCGGAGGAACTCGCGGCCGTCGCCGGGCACGATGTCCGGTCAGCGCCTGGATCACGGCGGCGGCGAACGGGCGCTGCCGCACACGTACACGAAGGCGCCGCGGCCGCCGTCGTTCGATGGGGCGCAGCAGCTCCCAGAGCGCGTCGGCCTCGGCGCGGATCGCGTCGTCCACCCGGCGCCGCTGCCCGGCCTGGACGACGTGGCGCTGGCCGTCGAAGCCGATCGCGGCATCGGCGCGGGAGAACGCGACGGACAGTCGTCAGCCGGCCCGCGGCGGCCGCCGCGTCCAGGTCGGCGTGCTCGACGAACTCCTGCGGCGTCCGGATCCCCAGATACAGCCGGTTCTCGCCCGGGCCGGTACGGGCGGCGACGAACCCCAGGAACGGGGCGATCCCGGAGCCGGCGGCGAACATGACGACGGGCCGGTCGGGATCGGCCGGCAGCCGGAACCGGGGCGTCGAGACGATCTGCAGCGACAGCTGGTGGCGCCCCTCGACGCTCGCCCGGCGCAGGAAGTGCGACGCGGTACCTTGCCGTTGCCGCGGGTACGACCACGGTGTCTGGGCGGAGGTGTAGTCGAGGCCGGCGACCACCAGGCGCAGCGCGGTGGCCGGCTGGCCGGGCGGCGGCGCCGAGGCGATCGAGTACAGCCGGAACGGCTCCGGGGCAATGACCGCGCAGAACGCGTCGTCCTCGCCCGGGTCGGCCTTCCACAGCCGGGTGACGTCATATCCGCCGGCGTACAACAGGTTCAGGACGTCCCACAGCTCCCACTGGTCCTCCATGCGGGCATCCACCACGCGCTGCCACGCACCCGACGGCCGTCAGCTTCACCAGTCGTTTGGCCACTCCGCGTCCGATCGGCCGCAGCCGGGCGAAGCGCAGCAACGTCCGCAGCGGCAGCACGTCGACCTCGCCGTAGCCGGCCCGGCAGGCCACCGCCGCCGTCCACGCCGGGGTCAGCCGCACCAGTTCGTCGCCGGTCGCCTGCAGCGCGGCGACGGTACGGCGCACCAGGTCGTCGTCGTTCTCGGCCAGCACGCCGACCCGGTCCCCCGGCAGGTGGTGCACGCCCTGCCCGGCGACATCGAGCTCCAGGTAGCAGGTCCAGGCGCCGGACTCGGCGGTGACGACGCGGCCCCGGCGGGCGGTGCCGAACACCACCGGCGGACCCACCGGCGGGCGGCGCTCCTCGCGGACCACGGCCAGCTCGTCGTCCACCTTGTCCCAGGTGCGGTCCTTGAACAGGCCGGTGAACCGGGCGCCGGTCGTCACCTGCCGGCCGACCTTGAACGCCACCTCCAGGAAGCCGTACGCCTTGATGCGGTGCAGGCCCATCCAGCCGCGGTCGCCCACGTAGGCGTCGAGCATGGCGTTGTAGATGCCGCGCAGGGTGGGGTTGCGGGTGTCCTCGACGTACTGGCGCACCGACACCTCACGCAGCGCGGCCACCAGCTCCTGCCAGTGCCGCGGGAAGAAGCCGGCGAGGTAGGTGCTCTGCTGCCCGACCAGCGAGCCGTAGTCCCGGCGCTCCAGAAACGCGTCCAGCGCGTGGATCTGCGGCTGCGCGGTGCCGCTCGGGCTGGGCGCGCCGTCGAAGATCGGTACGCCGGCGGTGCCGACCGTCTTGGCCCACAGCACCTGGTCCAGCGGGTACCGGCCGCGCGGGTTGGGGTCGATCTGCGGGTAGATGGCCTGGGTGACGTGCTGCAGCTGGTCGAGGATCACCAGCAGCGCGCTGCTCCAGGGCGGCCGGATCGTCGGCGACGACGGCCTCCTGAGCGTGCACCATGGCGCCCAGCACCGGCGTGAGCCCCATCGCGAACTCGGTCGTGACCAGGTAGAAGACCCGCTCGGCGGCGTTGTTCCAGGTCGGCACCAGCAGGTCCATGTTGTCCAGCGCGCGCGGCCCGGCCGGGATCGCGCAGCCGCCAGTTGTAGAAGAACAGGTCGATGTACGAGACCGCCGGCACCTTCTTGCCCAACCGGCTGGATACCGCCGTCCACGGCCGCAGCAGCGACTCGGGCAGCGCGGCCGGCGGATCGATCGCCATGTACTGGTACGCGTGGGCGAACACGCCGAGCAGAGTCGAGGCGCGCAGCAGGTACCGGTCGGGCAGCGCCGCCGGCCCGGCATCGAGTACCGGCATCGCGTCGAACGCCCGGCGCAGCGACAGCCGGCGGAACAGCTCGGGCAGCCGGTCGGTCATCTCGTCCCAGGCCCGGTGCGAGTCCGGGAAGGCCAGCAGCGGCGGCTCGGCCGGCAGGAACCCGTGCGCGAGCGACAGGAACCCGTCCAGTTCGTGCCCGACCCGCCGGTTGTGCGCCTCGGCGGCCTCCACCACGCGCCGCGCGGCGATGCGCTGCGGCGCACTCGGCCGCAGCACAGTCAGCTGGCCGACGTCGACGAGCGAGGTCGCGTTCGGGTCGAAGAACGCCCACGCCAGCTCGTACCGGCCGATGCGTACGGAGTCCCCGGGGACGAGTACCTGCCGGGTCACCCGCGCGTCGTTCACGTAGGTTCCGTTGGTACTGCCCAGATCGGTGAGGACCAGCTGGCCGTCGACGGCCTCGAGCCGCGCGTGGCGGCGGGAGATGTTGGTGTCGTCGAGTACCACCGCCGCCGCGCCGGCGTCCCGGCCGAGGGTGGCCGGCAGCGTGCACACCCGCTCGGTGGACTCACGGGTGTGCCGATCGGTGATGATCAGCCGGAGCTCAGGAATGGTAGATCACCGCGCGGCACAGATCGGCCCGGGACAGCGTACCCACCAGCGCGCCGTCGTCGACCACGGGCAGCCGGCGGATCCCACGGTCGATCATCACGATCGCCGCGCGGGCGAGTTCGTCGGTTGACCGGACCGTTGCCGTGTCCCGCACGACCAGGGGTCGATGACGCGGTCGGCGAGCGCGCGGCCGCGTTCGAGGAAGACCTGGAACGCGTCGGCGAGCGTGCCGCCGGCGGCGGTGACGTCGTCGAAGCCGGGCAGCATGGCCCGCACCAGGCTCTCCTCGGAGAGTGAACCGACGAACCGGCCGTCGTGGTCCAGGACCATCAGCTGGCCGACCTCCGACACGCTGACCACCTCAGCCGCCCGCCGGATGGTCGCGCCGAGCCGGATGTACGCCGGGAACGCCGTCATCACCTCGCTGACCAGCACGCCACCCTCCTTGATCCGCTTCAGCGTGCCGTGGCCCGCCCCGGCACACAATCGCTTGACCTGACGGATTCCTGACCGGTGCGGCACGCCGCCACTCCGGCGATGAGCCGGCGGCAGCCTCATGTTGTGGAGTCGTGGGGGCTAACGCCCATGTGCTTACATGTCGGCATGCAGGCGCAGGTATGGACACCGCTGGTCGGGGTAGCGGTCGGCGGAGTCTTGGCCTTTCTGGCCCAGACGGCTGCCGCCCGACACACCGCACGCTCGGACGAACGGCGCCGGACGGCCGAGCGGGCCGAGGTCCGCCGAGCGGAGCGACTTGAACTGCTACGCGAGTTCATCGCCTTGGCACAGCACGGTATCCGCAGCGCCGAGCAGCGCGAAGACGCGGCTGACTGGGATGCCGCCGGCACACCGGAGTGGTTGGCGACCGCCCGTGGGCTGATCGACCGCCTCTGGGTGTGCGAGCGGCTGATGGAGATCCTGTTCCCGCCGCACACCTATCGGTACGCGCGGGCCTACGCGACCGCTGTCGACCAGGTCCTCTGGCGGGAGTACGACCGCACCGCGAAGACCATGTGGGACGTGGTACGAGGGCCGCAGGTCGACTTCCTCGACGCGGCACACGCCGCACTCGACTCGGCTGCCACCGATCCCTCGCCCCGCTGAACTGGCCGCCGGTGGCGGCCGGTCAGCACTGTGCGGCCGGTCAGCACTGTGCGGCCGGTCAGCACTGTGCGGTCGGTCAGCAGAACCAGCCGTCCTGTACCCAGCCGTGCCGGTTGATGTGGCCGTAGGCGAAGCCGTAGAGGTAGCCGCCGCTGCGTGGCCCCTCGACCAGGAAGGTCTGCCCGGCGTTGAGGGTACCCATCCAGGCGCCGCCCGGGTCGGTACGGACGAACAGGTCGCTGGCGCAGACGGTTTCCCGGACGCCGACCGTGCCATTGGCGGCATCGGCTGCGGTGGGTACGACCACGAGGGCAGCGACAGCGGCGGCGAGCACAGCAGCGCGGCGGGCGGCGCGGCGGGCGGCGGTACGCGTGATCACCACGAGTCGTAGCCTCCGATGCACTCGATGCGCAGGTAACCCCAGTCGTTGGGGCCGAAGTCGAACGTCGCCGCCCAGCCGTTGTAGACCGGGTGTACGCCGGGTGTGTGACCGATCTTGTTGCCGTAGGTGAGGGTGCGCTTCAAACCGTACGGGCCGGCGGCGGAGTCGTAGTTGGCGTAGAAGCTGGCGCTCTGGCAGACCACAACGGCGTGCCGGGGCACCACCGGGTCGGCGACAGCCGCGGTGGCTGGCAGTAGGGCCACCGCCGTAGCCGCGGCCGCGGTCACTGCCAGTCGACGCCATCGAACCAGATGCATGGGTACCACCTCCGCGATCAGGTACCCCACCCTACCAGAGATCGACTAACATCTCTTTCTCTCGCATCCCGCGATCGTACTCACTCAGCGGAATCTTGGTCGTTCACACGGCCAATTGCCCTACTGGCAAGGAACCTGTTCAGCACGCGCGGCGCAATGCTTCGCTACCTGCCGATCCGGTCAGACGCCGACTCCTCGCCAGCCGTCGACCGCGTAGCGAAACAGGGTGCCAACCTGTCGCCTGAACGTGGTCGCGGACTGCACCGGGAGCGGGACCGGCGGGGGCGGCGGGAAGTCCGGCGACCCGGGCGGCTGGAAGGCGGGTGGTGGAGGCGGCGGGGGCGGCTTCGCGGGGCACAGCAGGTAGTGCTTCATCACGGCCGGGAAGCGTCCGAAGATCAGATTCCGCGGACGTTGCCAGCCAATGCCGACCTGTTCGCACACCTCCCTGACCGTCTGCTCGCTGGCCAGGTTGGCAAAGCCCGAGCCCTGCCACGGCAGCACGTGGTGGACGCGGTGCGGGCTGAGGCCGGCGCTGAGGAACAGATCGATCCAGCGGTTGCCGACGACAGTGAGGTCGTAGCTCAGGCCGATCTGCTGCGCCGCCCAGTCGTTGCGCAGTGGCTCGGGAATCGCGGCGAGCTCCTCCTCGGTGTTCTCCTCCTCGAAGTCGTGGCTCGCGACAACGAGGAACGTGTTGAACCACAAGGTGATGACGAACTGCACCAACCAGACCACGATGTGCCCCGACACCAGGCACGCGACGAACTCGACCACAATCCACGCGCGGATGAACCAGAAGTCCGTCCGGATCGCATCCGGCGTACCCGAACGGCTGCGCCTGGGGCGTTCGAACTTGGCGATCTCCCGGGCGCGAAACAGCAGCCCGGTCATGGCAATGCCGAGTTTGTGGAGCGTATAGCCCGGGATGCGCAGGGCCGGATGCAGCTGGAGCATGCTGTCGAAGAACGTCTTCTTCACGTCCGCACCGGAACCCAGATAGGGGTGGTGCAGGAGGACGTGCCCATCGGATCCGATGAGGCTCGTACCGACGTAGTTGATGTCGAAGAGCGCTTTGCCGATCGGCATCGTGTAGCGACGCTGGTCTTTCCACTTCCGGTGCAGGTGGTAGTGGCCGGAGCCGGCCAGCGACGTCCGCGTCACGAGCATGATGACGACGAATGCCCAGGACGGTAGGAGATTCACGATCAGGAGCACCAGGGCAGCAACATGCGCTGCGCCGATGAGCAAGGTCACGACATCGAACCTGCGGTCGTACTTCTTCAGGTCCCGCTTGGAGAACTTGGCGTTCAGCTTGGTACGTATGTCGGCCAGCAGACTGCCCTGATCGCGGTAATCGAGCTTCGGCAGATCCCGGCGCGCGTCGAAGTCCGGCGCCAGCAGGAACGGTGGTATGCCCAGCTTCGGGAGCAGCTCACCCTCGACGATCGGTGGTGCGCCATCGGGTGGCGGGGGCGGGCCACCGGACGGCGGCGGCTGGCTACCGGGTGGCAGGGGTGGCGGGGGCGGCGGGTCGCTGGCTCGGGGCGGAACAACGATCCTGGGTTGCACAGTCTTGCCGGCGAGTTCCTTGATCTCGTACCTCGTGAGGAACTGCTGCAGCCGGGCTGGTTCCCGGTGGTACGTGTGCACGAGGGCGCTGATGTCCCGGCCCTCGGTCTGCCGCAGCCACATCGCGCCGCCCGGGTGCAGCTTCATCCAGTCGGTGAAGTCGTAGGCGCGCCCGTCGACAATCCAGAATGGACGGCCGCGGGGAAGGTCGGTGCCCGTGAAGGGTGAGCTCCGGGCCGGACTGGGAGTGATGGTGTCGGACATGTCCGCTCCTCGTCCTCGGGTCTAGCAGTCGTTGTCGTTCGGCACGCCGAACTCGAGCAGTGCTGTTTCGATCTGCGCGCCGGGTCCCATCGTCACCATGACGCCCCGGTCGCCCGCCACCGCACAACCCTCGGCGAGTAGGCGCTGCAGGCTGACCAGGAAGCTGCCGCTGGAGATGTTCCCGTAGTCACGCAGTACGGAGCGGGTGTGCCGCAGATCGTGCTCCTGCAGGCCGAGTCCGCGCCGGACGGAGTCGATGACCAGACCGCCGCCCGTATGTACGATCCAGTGCTGGATGGCCGAGAATTCGAGCCGGTTGCGCTTGAGTAGAGCTTCCACCGGCTCCCGGATGTTGAAGCCGACGACATAGGGGGTGTCCCGGTCGACATAGAAGCTCCACCTTCCGGCAGCGGCGTTCCAGTCGAACCGCATGGCCGCCCACTGTTCGGGGATGCAGAAGCTTTCGAAGTCGACCACGCGAGGGGTTTGCGGCGACGGTGCCGGTCCAGCGCCGCCGCTTTGGTAGCCGGTCAGTACGACCGCGGCGGCTCCGTCTCCGAAGAGACTGTTGACGATGCCGGTTCGCGGCGTCTCGTCGACAACGTAGATGGCGGAATTGATCTCACAGCAGACCAGGAGTGCCATCCGGCCCGGATGGTTGCGCAGCCACTGGACGAGCGGGTTCATCCCGTTCAGGCCGGCGTTGCACCCCATACCCACGACGTCGGCCCGGACGAGATTGCGGTTGAATCCGAGTTCCCTGGAGAAGAGCGAGCTGAGTCCGGGCACCAGGAAGCCGCTTGACGTGACGCACAGCAGGTAGTCGATATCGGTCGGCGACAGCGATGCGGCATCGAGTGCGTCGCGGATCGCCCGCGATCCGATCTCCAGTGCGCCTTCCCGGAACTTCGCGTGGAGCTCGGCCGGGGACTCGGTGTGCGCGCGCCCGGTCGCCGGGTCCCGCTCCGGGAGGTAGAGATGCCGCCGTTGGATATGCGGCGAACCGAGGAGCTTCTGAACGACCCTGTTCTCCAGGCCGAGGAGAGCCCCGATCTCGGCCTGTGAATAGGATCTGTCCGGAAACGCGCTTCCGACGGACGCGATCACCGCTGTCGCGTCGCCCAAACCAGCTGGGTCGCGAGTGTCACCATGCCCCAGCACATGTTCATGACGAATCATGTAGAGAGCTCTTCCCCCGTTGGATGCCAGACGCCCCGAGCCTGGACCACCCACAGGCTACGGCGCTGCCGCCCGAGGCACCAGGCCCGATCGAATCATTCGTACCGATGCCTTCGCGCGGGACGGCGGTGCTGACCGGCCTTCGCTACGCTCACCGCGTGGCCGCCGCCCCGATGCACCACCAGCCGTCCATTGAGGACCGCCGCCGGTGGCTGGACTTTCCCTTCCGGGCCGGGGACATCGTGATCAGTACCCCGCGCAAGTCCGGGACGACCTGGATGCAGATGATCTGTGCACTGCTGATCTTCCAGACGCCGGACCTGCCCGCTCCGCTCTGGCGGCTGTCGCCGTGGCTGGACACGCCGGACGTACCGCCGCAGCACGTCGACGCTCAACTGGCCGCGCAGCAACACCGGCGCTTCATCAAGACGCATACACCGCTCGCCGGGATTCCTTCCGACGCACGGGTCACCTACGTGGTGACGGCCCGGCATCCGGTCGATGCGTTCGTGTCGATGTACCACCAAGACCGACTGATGGGACCTCCGCCGGCCCCGCCGCCACCCGGCGGGTCCACACCTCCCGGGAACCCTGGACCCTTCGGACCCGGCAGGCCGCCGTGGCCCCCTGGATCGCCGCCCCCACCCCATGGGCCGCCGGCGATGCCGCACGCGTCAACGCCTCCCGCACCGCAGGGGTTCGCGCGTCCCACGCCGCCTCCCGCGCCGCATGGCTTCGCGCCTCCTGGACCGCCTCCCGCGCCGCATGGGTTCGCGCCTCCTGGACCGCCTCCCGCGCCGCGAGCGCCGGACGTGTCACCTGAGCAGCTGCGCGAGGCCCTGCTCGAGTGGATCGGCCACGCCGACGGTCTGCCCCACGCTGCCTCGCTCCCCGCCACCATGCGGCACCTGTCCGAGGCATGGGCCCGGCGAGCTGATCCGAACGTGGTACTGGTGCACTACGACGACCTGCTGTCCAGCCTGGAGCCGCAGATGCGCCAGCTCGCGGACAGGCTCGGGATCGCTGTCGCGCAACGGTCCTGGCCCGCACTTGTCGAGGCGGCCACGTTCGAGCGCATGAAGGCCCGCGACGACATCCTCGTCCCACCACCGCCCGGGGTCGCGGCCAACAACGCGTTGTTCTTCCGGCGGGGTACGTCGGGTGCCGGACGCGAACTTCTCAGCGAGCAGGAGCTGGCGTGGTACCACGAACGGGTCGCCCGGTTCGCTCCACCCGACTTGGTCGGATGGCTGCACCGGCCGGCCGCGCGGCACTGAGCCATACCGGACCGGCTACACCGGGCCGGGCGGCCCGGGCCACGGTCTGCCCGGCGGAGGTAGGCCGGGACCACCCGGCGGTCGGGGCGGCGGGACATGCCCTCCGGGCGGCCCGAGCCGCACGCCGGTACCGACGGGCTCCTGACGCCTGAACTGGGTCCGGTACAGGTCCGCGTACAGCCCGCCGGCGGAGAGCAGCTCGTCGTGCTTACCGCACTCACGGACCCGGCCGTCATCGATGACGAGTATCTGGTCCGCGTCGCGGATGGTGGACAGCCGATGGGCGATGACCAGCGAAGTACGCCCGGCCAACGCGGTTCTCAGTGCTTGTTGTACCGCCGACTCGGACTCGGAGTCCAGGTGCGCGGTGGCCTCGTCGAGTACCACGACGGCAGGCTCCTTCAGCAGCAGCCGGGCGAGGGCCAGCCGCTGTTTCTCGCCGCCGGACAGCCGGTAGCCGCGGTCGCCCACAATCGTGTCCAGCCCGTCCGGTAGCGAAGCGATCAGGTCCCAGATGCGGGCCGCCCGACATGCCTCCGATCAGCTCCGCCTGGCTCGCATCCGGGCGGGCGTAGAGGAGGTTGGTCCGGATCGTGTCGTGGTACATGTGCGCGTCCTGGGTCACCACGCCGACCGCGTCGCGCAACGATTCCTGGGTCACGCTCCGCAGGTCGAATCCACCGATGCGGACCGTGCCTTCGCTGGGATCGTAGAGCCGGGAAACCAGATGAGTGATCGTCGTCTTGCCCGCTCCGGACGGGCCGACCAAGGCTGTCATCTGCCGCGCGGGAGCGGTGAAGCTGACGTCGTGGAGTACCCCCATCCGGACGCCGGAACGTTCGGGTACGGGCAGTGCGATCGACTCCAGCGACGCGAGCGAGACCTCGGACGCGGCCGGGTAGTGGAACGAGACGTGGTCGAACACGATGTCCACGGCCGAGCCGGCGGAGCCACTCGACCCGTTGCCCTGCGGCCCGTTGCCCTGCGGCCCGTTGACCCGTGGCGCGAGCGTCAGCGGTACCGCGTCGGGCCGGTCCTCGATCAGCGGCGTCAAGTCGAGCACCTCGAACACGCGGTCAAAACTGACCAGCGCGGTCATCGCGTCGACCTGCACGTTGGAGAGTGCCGTAATCGGGCCGTACAGCCTGTTCAGCAGCATCGCCAGGGACACCATGGTGCCGACCTGGAAAGCGCCCCGGACGACGAGGATGCCACCGCCGCCGTAGATCACCGCAGTGGACAGCGAGGCGAGCAGCGTCAAGCCAATGAAGAGCGTGCTGCCGTACATCGCCCGTACCACGCCGATGTCTCTGACCTTCGCGGCCCGATCGGCGAATAGGCCGATCTCTTCGCGCGGCCGGCCGAACAGCTTCGCGAGCATCGCGCCGGCGACGTTGAACCGCTCCGTCATCGTCGATCCCATGGCGGCGTCCAGCTGCATCGACTCTTGAGTCAGCAACTGCAGCCGGCGCCCGACCAGGCGGGCCGGGATGATGAACAGCGGGATCAGTACCAACGCGATGACGGTGACCAGCCAGGAGAAGTAGAACATCGTCAACAGCACCAGAATCACCTGGAGCGTGCTCGAGACTGTGGACACCAGTGTCGAGGTCAGCGCCTGCTGCGCGCCGATCACGTCTCCGTTCAGCCGGCTGACCAGCGAGCCGGTGTGCGCCCGGGTGAAGAACGCGATCGGCTGCCGCTGGACGTGCGCGAACACCTGGGTACGCAGGTCATAGATGAGGCCTTCGCCGACCCGGGCGGTGTACCAGCGCTGGACGAAGGTGAAGAAGGCGTCGAGAATCGCCAGCCCGGCGACGAGGGCGGCGATGCCGAGGACGACATCGGCTCGCTTCGGCAGTACGCCACGATCGATGACCACCCCGAGCAGTACCGGGATGGTCACCATGATCACCGCGTCCAGCGCCGCGGCCACCAGGAAGATGGTCAGCTGCCACCGGTACGGCCGCGCGTACCGCACGATCCTGGCGATGGTGCCCGGCCGTACGCGCTGCTTCGTAACCGTTGGATCGCCACCGAACGGGCGCATGTGGTGGCCGGGGCCGGGATGCATGACGGCGCGACCTCCTGCCATCCCGGCCAAGTACCGGCTTGCCCTCTCGCACGGGAAACCTGCAGGCCCATGGCGCAGGACAACGCCTGCCGGCCACGGACGTAACCCGGTCCATAGTAGAGGTACCTGGTCGCCCGGCGATGCCCGGATCGTGGGGTCGCAGCCGATTTCGGCCCGCTCCGGCTGAACCCGCCGATCTCGCTCCCCACGAATGCCGACAACCCGATCAGGAGCATTCGGCGTCGGCCCAGCGTGTCTCCGAGTCGCCCAGCTGGCACCAGGGCCAGCCCCGACGGTCAGCCCGTACCCGGACACGACCCACTGGATGGTCGTCGGTGACGCGCCCAGTCCCCGCTCGATGGACGGCAGCGCCGTCCGCAACCGAGGCGGCACGTTCACCGCAGCCTAGCCAGCGCTCCGCGACGGTAGCGTGGCCGGCGCGCCGCTACCGGACCGCATGGGTTGCCAGCGAGGTGGCGATCAACGCTCGCCCGGTCAGTCCCACCTTGTCCCGGCGGGTACCCGCAAGGTGGTGTTGACGCGGTTGAAGAAGTTGGTGATCGCCACCATCAGTACCACGGCCCCGAGCTGCCGCTCGTCGTAGTGGCTCGCAGCCTCGGCCCAGATCTCGTCGGTGACCGCACCCGGCCGGTCGGCGAGCCGGGTCGCGGCCTCGGCGAGCGCCAGCGCTGCCCGCTCGGCGTCGTCGAAGAGCGGGTTCTCGTACCAGGCCGCGAGGGTGATTAGCTTTTCGGTACTGACACCGGCCTTGGTCGCGGTGGTGGCGCCGGCGTCGACACAGGCGCTGCAGCCGTTGATCTGGCTCACCCGCAGGTGTACCAGCTCGAGGGTCTGCGGTGGTACGCCGCCGGCGTACACCTCCTTGTAGAGATGCTGGACGCCTTTCGTGATGTCAGGTTGGCTTGCGGTGTTCTGGATGCGTGCGGTCATCTCTTCTCCAGGGATCGGGGTTGGCTCGGTGGACGGCACTGCGACGTCCGGGACGGCACTACGACGGCCGGCCGGGGCGGAAGGTAACGCCGGCCCGCCCGTTACCTCAGCGGCGCGCGCTGCGTCCTGGTAGTGACACCCGCTGTACGCCAAGGAGAACCGTGACCGATGAGGAAGAGCTCGCCGCGGAGTTCGAGACCCAGCGCCCTTATCTGCACGCGATCGCGTTCCGGATGCTCGCCTCGCACGCCGACGCGGATGACGCCGTCCAGGAGGCGTGGCTGCGGCTCGCCCGGACCGGTGGCGCCGGCATCGCGGACCTGCGCGGCTGGCTGACCACGGTGACCGGCAGGATCTGCCTGGACGCCCTACGCCGGCGCGGCGTACGGGGCGAGCAGCCGCTCGAACTCGACGTCGGCGCGCTGCCCCGGGAAGCGGACGCCCGGACCGATCCCGAGCAGCAGGCTCTGCTCGCCGAGTCCGTCGGCCTCGCGCTCTACGTCGTCATGGACGCCCTCACGCCGGCGGAACGGGTGTCGTTCGTACTGCACGACATCTTCGACGTCCCGTTCGATGCGATCGCGGCCATCCTCGGCCGGAGCACCGCAGCCACCAAGATGCTGGCCAGCCGGGCCAGGGGTCGGCTGCGGCTGGGTGCCCCGACAGCCGATGCCCATGCCGCCGGCCGGGACGTCGTCGACGCGTTCTTCGCGGCGGCCGGCCGGGGCGATGTCGCCGGACTGCTGGGCGTGCTCGCCCCCGACGTCGAAATGCGGGCACAGGGCCCCGAGGGGAGCGTCGTCATCCGCGGCGCCGCCCAGATCGCGGCCCAGGCGACGAGGTACGCGCGCCCAGACGCGGTGGTACATCCGGCTCTCGTGGACGGCGCCCCCGGCGTACTCGTCACCGTTGCCGGACGACCAATCACGGTGATGGCCTTCACGGTCGCCGACGGTCGTGTCACAGCGATCCACTCGCTGACCGCCCCGGCCCGCCTGGGCCAGCTCGTCCCGTCGTGGGCCACGTGACGTGACAACCGCAGCGGCGGCCGGAGTCAGGCGAGGGCAATGGCGGCGCCGGTCACCGCGATCCCGCTACCGGGTTGGGCGGGGATCTCTATGGTCAGCAGGCTCGGCCGCCCCATGTCCTGGCCCTGGTAGACGGTGACCGTGGCGGGTGGCGTCACCAGACCCAGTTCGCGCAGGTAGCCACCGAACGCCGCGGCTGCCGCACCGGTCGCGGGATCCTCGACGACGCCGCCGGGCGGGAAAGGGTTGCGCGCGTGGAATACCTGCGCGGACTCGCGGTAGACCAGGTCGATGGTTGTCCAGTCGCGTTGGGCCATCAGGCTGGCCAGCGCCGCCATGTCGTAGTCCAGTCGGGCCAGGCGTTCGCGGCTCGCGGCGGCCACGATGGGATGCCACGCCCCGGCAAAGGCAACCCGTGGCGGCAGCGCCGGGTCCAGCTCCCCCGGCATCCAGCGCAGCGCTGCGAGCAGCTCGGTAAGGTCGCCGGCGGAGATCGGCCTGGTCTGCGGTTCGACACTGATCAGCGTGGCGGTGATGGTGCCGTCCGCCCGTACCTCGGTGGAGACCTCGACCAGACCGGCGCGGGTGTGCAACTGCAAGGCCCCGGGGCCGTACCGCTCGGCGTAGGCGGCTGCCGACGCGATGGTCGCGTGGCCGCAGAACGGGACTTCCGCCTTTGGGCTGAAGTAGCGCACCTCGAAGTGCCCCTCCGCGCCGGGTACGAGGAAGGCGGTTTCGGAGTACCCGACGTCGGCGGCCACCCGCTGCATCTCCGCGTCGCCGAGCCCGCTGGCATCCAGTACGACACCGGCCGGGTTGCCGCCGGCCGGATCGGTACTGAACGCGGCGTACCGCAGGAGTTCCATGATCATGATCCTAGGGGTTGGTGTCCCACCCACTCGAGTGCCAATCCGGCAGTCCTGGCCGCAGGGGCGATCACCGGTGTGCTGGAGCGGCGGGCAACGGCAGTCCGATGCGCTCGGCGGGTTGGTAGATGAGGTACCCGGGCAGCACGGTGACGGCGACCGCGACAGCGTGCTGGCGCAGGTAGCTGTCGAGCTCACCGCGCAGCCAGTCGGAGGTCCAGGTGGTGGCTTCCCGCCCGGTCGGCACCACGTAGGCGGGGGACGGGGCGGCCTGCACCTCGGTGCGGTACGCCGGATAGCGGTCCTGGCCCGCGACCAGCCCCGATTTGAGCGCCGCGCAGGCCACCCGCTCGCGGGTCTGGAAGATGAGCCGGCCACAGGTCCAGTACTCGCTGTACACCCGGGTGATGCCGCGCCGCTCCAGTTCCCGGCCGAGATTGGTCAGCTGCGTATCGATGCTCCGGTTGGCTGGCGCGACGCGTACCTGCCCGGCGCTCGCGATCAGCATCACGGCCACCAGTGCGACCAGCACCACGATGCCCAGCGCGCCGGTGACCCGGTCGACCAACGAGGTTCGGGTCAGCCGGAGAGCCAGCAGCCACAGCGGCCACAGCGCGGCGGCGGTGGAGAGCTGCAGGCACGCCAGGTACCGCGCGGATTCGATGGCTACCGCGGCTGCGCTGCCACTGCGCACGTAGAGCACCACGGTCAACAGTGCCGCTCCGGCGAGTACCAGCTGGGTCAAGGCGACAACGCGCTCCTCTGACCGGCTGGCCCGCCGCAGCGCCAGCGCCGCGAGCACGGTGGCGAGTACGAGCAGCGCCAGGTAGACGTAGCTCCACGCCTGCTCGGGCCGGCCGCAGTGGTTCGGCTGGCACAGGCCGGTGGCTAGCGGTACCCCGGTGCCGATGCCGGCGGACAGGTGCTGGTGCAGGGTCGCGGAGCCGCCGCCGTTCAGGGCGCGGAAGTCGCGCCAGGTGTTGCCGTCACTGGGGTTGAGATTTCCGGGTACCCCCGGCAGCAGGCCGACCAGCAGGCCGCCGACGAGCAGCGGCCCCGCCCAGCCCAGCAGCTCACGCCGGCAGCGGGCCACCAGGACGACGCCGGCGGCCAACAGGTACGGGGCGATGAGCCAGTCGTCCCAGAGCAACAGGCCGGCGACCAGCCCCCAGACGGCGAAGGCGACCAGCCGGTGCCGTACCGCCCCGCTGGCCAGCCGTACCGTGAGCAGCAGCAGCCCCGCTCCCATGGCGAGCAGCTCGGGGTAGCCGCCCCGGGCCAGCAACTGCTCCCGGAGCACGAACTCGGAGCCGAGCGCCAAGATCCCCACGGTGGCGGTGGCCGGCCAGGCGCCGTACACCCGGCGGGTGAGCTGGTAGCTGAAGAGCAGGAACGCGGCGTAACAGAGCAGCAGCGGGGCGCGCAGCGCCAGCACGGACGAGCCGAAGAGGGCGAAGCCCGGCACCGCGAGGTACGCCTCGATCGTCCCCATGTAGTGCTGGCCGTAGTAGAAGAACGGGAAGTCGCGCCCCTCCGCGATGTGCCGGCCGGCCAGCCCCATCATCGACTCGTCGCTGTTGGTGAGCGGCGTATGCAGGACCAGCATGGCCGCCCGGTAGCCGACCCCGACAGTGCCGAACAGCAGCGCCAGCAGAGTGGACAAGCCGTACCGGCGGGTGGAGACGGGGGTGGCGGCGGTGTGCTCCGCCGCCAGGGTTGCGGCCACGCAGCGGATTCTCCCATCCGGGTACCCCCGCCGCGGCACTGCCCGGTGCGTTGCCCGCGGCGCTGCTTGGGACAATCGAAGCAGCGCCGATGCCCGGCACTGCCTGCGTGATGATGGAGGATCCCGTGCCGCTGCCGTCGCAGCCCCTGAAGAAGTTGGGCTTCCTCACCATCGGCCTGTTCGACGAGGCCGATCCGCGCCGCGGCCACGAGGCAACCCTGGAGATCATCGAGCTGGGTGAGCGGCTGGGCTTCGACAGTGCCTGGGTACGCCACCGCCACCTGCAGTACGGCATCTCCTCACCGGTCGCCGTCCTGGCCGCGGCGACACAGCGCACCAGCCGCATCGAGCTGGGTACCGCGGTCACCCCGCTCGGCTGGGAGAATCCGCTGCGACTGGCCGAAGACCTGGCCACAGTGGACATCCTCTCGGGAGGACGGCTCAACCCGGGCGTCAGCGTCGGCCCACCGATCCACTACGACGAGCTCAGTCACGCCCTCTACCCGGACACGGCGCAGCTCGAGGACTTCAGCTACGAGCGGGTACGGCGGCTGCTCAGCTTCGTCCGGGGCGAACCGGTGACCGAACTGCGCGGTACCGAGGGCTTCGAGGTGTACTCCGACCGTGTCCAGCCGCACTCCCCCGGCCTGGGCCGGCGCATGTGGTACGGCGGCGCCAGCCTGCGCTCGGCCAGCTGGGCCGGCGAGCAGGGAATGAACTTCCTGACCAGCAGCGTGGTGAAGGCCGAGGAGTCGGAGGACTTCGCCGACATCCAGCTCTCCCACATCCGTACCTTCCGCGCCCACCACCCCGACGGCGACCGGGCACGGGTCTCCCAGGGGCTGGTGGTCATCCCCACCGACAACGCCACCGCAAGCCAACGCGCGAAGTACACCGAGTACGCCCAGCGCCGGACGCCACGTACCGCCACTCCGCAGGGGCCAGCCCGGATGATGTTCGCGCCGGACTTCGTCGGCAGCAGCGCCGAGATCGCCGAACGCCTCTACGAGCACGCCGCGTTCCGGGAGATCGACGAAGTCGCGTTCGCCCTGCCATTCACCTTCGACCACGACGACTACGTGCAGATCCTCACCGACATGGCAACCACGCTCGGCCCCGCAGTCGGCTGGCAGCCGGCGCCCTGACCGTCCCGGTGGTGTTGTCCTGAGCTGCTGCAATGGATCAGGTGAACGACCTCGAACAACGCTTCGCCGCCGCGGCCGAGGCACTCCGCGAGTACCTGTTGACGCAGAACCGATCCGCAGAGCTGAAGGCGCGGATGTCCGGGTTGGAGCGCGAGTTGACCAGCCGACAGGCGCAGGCGGCGGACGAGCAGCGTGACGTCGAGCGGTTGGCGAACCTCTCGATGACCAGCGTGCTCGCCGCCCTTCGCGGCAGCCGTAGCGAGTCGCTGGAACGGGAGCGGGCCGAGGCCGAGGCGGCCCGTTTCCGGGTCGCCGAGGCCGGTGCCCGGCTCGAGGCGGTACGGCAGGAGCACTCCGCCGCTCAGACCCGGTTGGTGGAGCTGGCTGCAGCGCCGGCCAGGTACCAGGCGGTGGTGGTGGAGAAGGAGCAGGCGTTGACCACCTCGGCCGACCCGCGTGGTCGCCGGCTGCTGGAGCTTGCCGAGGAGCGGGGTCGACTCATCTCGGAGACGCGGGAGTTGGCACAGGCGGCCCAGGCGGCCAGCCGGGCCGCGTTCGCGCTCGGCGAGGTTCGCGACAAGCTGGCCAGTGCCGGCAGCTGGTCGACGTATGACACCTTCGGGAGGGGCGACGTGATCGCCAGCGCCATCAAGCACAACCGGCTCGACGACGCCGCGCGGGCTGCCGCCGTTGCCGATCAGCAGCTGACCATCCTGCGTACCGAACTGGCCGACGTGGCCGGGCTGCCGGTGGCCACACTGGGACCGGCGATCAGTGACACCACCCGGTTCTTCGACATCTGGTTCGACAACATCTTCTCCCACCTCAAGGTGCGCGATCACATCAAACAGGCCCAGGTACGGATCGCCGCCGCCGCGGCCCGGGTGAAGCAGCTGGACTCGCAGTTGGCAGCCCAGGTAAGAGCGGGCAACGCGCGCCTGGCCGAGATCGAGACCGAACGCGTGAGCCTGCTGAGCACGCTGCACTAAGGGCGGGTTGGCACCACCGATTGCGGCGGCCGCCGTGGCGTTGTGGTAGAGGCGTTGGCCTGCTGGTCGGCCAGCGTGGTGAGCAACTGCAGGGTTTCGGTCTGCCCGAAGGCGTACCCGGTGCTGTGGTGCAGGGCCAGCGCCTGCTGGGCGTACGTTGCGGCCAGTCCGTGAGTACTGCCCGAGTGTGCGCGGGCCAAAGCGGTGAGAGCCTTGGCGTGGCAGGTGCGGTAGCCGCTCTGCTCGGCGATGCGTACCGCGTCGTCCAGCCGTAGCACCGCTTCTTCGTGCTGGCCCAGTTCAGCCAGGGCGCTGCCGACCGCGATCAGGGCCTCGATTTCGTACCGGAGGTTGGTGATCCCACGAGCCGCGGCGAGCGCCTCCGATCCCAGTCGCAGGGCCAACTGTGGGTCTCCGGCGGTCCGGGCGACATCTGCCTGGACGGTCAGCGCGTAGGCGAGCACGAACTGGTCGCCCACGGCACGCGCGGTCCGGGCGGCCGCGCGGGCGAGGCGGTCGGCGGGTCGGAGTTCGTTGCGGTGCAGGCGAAGCAGCGCCAGAGAGGTGATCGCCAGCGTTTCGCCGACCCGGTCTCCCCCGCGCCGGCCGAGGACCAGTCCGTGGATCAGGTCGTCGCGTGCGTCGTGGTGTTCGCCGAGCAGCAGGTGGCTGAAGCCGCGATTGACCAGTGCGATGCCGGTACCGCCGAGCGAGTCACCGTCGCGGAAGAGTTCGACTGCGCGGCTGAACTGCGCCACCGCTTCACGGCTGTCGCCCCGATTGAGGCAGACCACCCCGTGATTGTTGTGGACGGCACCCCGGGTCTGGGGCGGAAGGTCAGCGGCGAGCGCCAGCGCCCAGGCCGTCGCGCGGGTGGCTTCGGTCAGCGATCCCATGTCGGAGTGGACGATGCCGAGGTAGGACCGGGCAGTGGCCTGTCCGGGCAGCCAGTCGACGCGTCGGCTGGAGTCGGCCGCGGCGGTCAGTTGCTCGACCGCGTCGGTGTACCTGCCGGTGCAGCGGTACGCCCAGCCGAGGCAGAGTTCGGCGGCGGCCAGACCGGCACGATCGCCGACGTCGAGCGCGATGCGCCGGGCGGCGTGGGAGGTACTCAGCCAGTCGTCGTCGTACCGGCGGAGGGCGAAGAACTGACGCAGTTGGTCGGCGAGCAGCCACGCGTACTCGGGTAGGCCGTCCGGTGGGTTGAGGATGACCATGGTGAGGTTCGCCCGCTCCGCCTCCAGCCACGACATCGCTGACGGAGCGTCCGGGAACACCACCCCACCGGCCGGGTCACCCGGATCTTCCGGAAGTCGAGCCGCGTGCGGGTACGCCGCGGCGGCGGCACCACGGGCGTGGCGGAGGTAGTGGGCGAGCAGTCGGGCGGCCGGCTTGGCTCGATCCGCCGGCGTGTCGGCGGCGGCCGACTGTTCGGTGGCGTAGGCACGGAGCAGGTCGTGCATGCTGTACCGACCGGGTTCGGGCTCTTCGACGAGGTGATGACGAAGCAGCGTGCGCAGCTGCGGGCGGACCTGCGCGTGGTCGGTGACGAGCTGAGCCACCGCCGCGGTGGACAGATCCCGGCCGGGCGCCACACCGATCATCCGGAACAGCTGGCGGGCCACCGGATCCAGGTTGTCGTAGGACAGGTCGAAGGCTACCCGTACCGCCGTCTCCGGATCCTCGGCCACCTGCAGCGCGGAGAGCCGGTCGCCGGTGCGCAGCGACTCCACGTATCCGCCAATGGTCAGGCTCCGCCGTTCGGCGATGTTGGCCGCCGCGATGCGCATCGCCAGGGGCAGGTGGGCGCAGAGGACGGCCAGTTCGGATACCTGATCGGCACGGTGCTCGCCGAGCAGGGAGGTGAGCAGGGCGGCCGATTCCGCCGGGGTCAACACGGTGAGCGAGATCGGCCGGGCGCCCTCGCGGGCGATCAGGCCGTCCAGATCGTTGCGGCTGGTGACCACCGTGAAACAGTGGGTACCGCCGGGGAGTAGCGGTCGGACCTGCGCGATGTCGTACGCGTTGTCCAGCACGATGAGTACCCGCAGGTCGGCCGTCAGCGTACGGAACAGCGCGGCCGCTGCGTCCAGGTCGACGGGTACCCGGACGGGCGCCACACCGAGGCCGCTGAGCAGCGTACCCAGCGCCTGGAGTGGGGTCAGCGGGGTGGCGCCGGAGAAGCCGCGCAGGTCGACATAGAGCTGACCGTCGGGGAAGCGGTGTCTGGTCCGGTGCGCCCAGTGCACGACCAGCGCCGTCTTGCCGATCCCGGCGCTGCCCGACAACGCCGTGATCCGCGGCTGGGACTCGGCGCTGACGAGCGCGTCGAGCTGGCCGATTTCGTTGGCCCGTCCGACGAACCCGAACGGGGCGGCGGGCAACGTGGCCGGCGGTGTGCGCTCGCCCGTAGTCGTGGCCGCCCCGGTGGCCGCCCCCGTGACGCCGGACGCGGCAACGGTCGGTGTACCGGCAAATCGAAGGCCGGCATCGTCGCGAAGGATGGCCGTACGGAGGCGGCGCAGGCCCTCTCCCGGGTCGAGACCGAGGGTGTCCGCCAGGTTGGCCGCGAGCGTGTCGTAGGCGGTCAACGCATCGGTCTGCCGGCCGGTTCGGTGCAGTGCCAGCATCAGCGCCTCGGTGAGCCGTTCCCGCGTCGGGTAGCTGGCCGTCAGCCGGACGAGCTCGGGGACGAGCGCTTCGTGCCGGCCCAGTTCCAGGTCGGCTGCCACCCGCATTTCCAGCGCGCCGATGCGCAGTTCGTGGAGTTCACGGCAGAGCAGCTCGCGTTGGTCGCTCGAGACCAGTCCGGCCAGTGCGTCGCCGCGCCACAACCCGAGCGCCTGGGTGAGGAGGTCGGCTCGACGATGGGGGTCGGTACTGCTCCGCGCCTCGGCGATCAGCCCGGTGAACCGGTACGCGTCGATGGTTGCCGGGTCGGCGTGCAGCACGTACGCCGCGCCGATGCTCTCCAGGCTGACACCGCTCTCCGGGTCGACACCGTTCGCACCTTCGTACGCCGCTGCGAGAACTTGCCGGAGCCTGGATACGTGGACGTAGATCGCCGCACGGGGATCGCGCGGTTGGTCACCGCCATCCCAGAGCACATCGATCAACCGGTCGATCTCCACCGGCTTGCCGATATCCAACAACAACACCGCGAGAAGCAGTTGCTCCCGGGTACGGCCGAGGGACACCGGCCGACCGTCGACAGCGGCTGCCAACGGACCCAGCAGGAAGAAGTCCACGCCCGCCAAGCTACAACCCGCGCCGCGCGGTCGGTGTCCTCTGGCCCGGCCCGAGCCAACCGCCGGTCACCGGCAGGACCGTGCTCGCCGCGTTAAGCCGGCTGAAAGGTGGCCCTTGTTCTACTCCTCACGGCAACACCAACATCCGTAGAGGAGTGGCAAGTGACCTGGACAAGAAGTGTGCCGATGGCGGTTCGACTCGCGCTCGTCGCGGCGACCGGGATCGCCGCGGGGGCGGTCGCGGCTCCCACGGCTGGCTTCGCGATTCTCCCCAACCCGGGTGGCGGGGGCTGCAACCTGCAGGCCCGGACCGTGACCACCAACGACCAGAACTACTACAGTGCCATCGGCCAGGTATTCGTGGTGTACAACAGCTGCCACTATCCGATCCGGGCGAGGGTCACCTGTACGCACGAGTCCGCGCAGTACGGGGGCGCGATCTACGCCGCGAGTGATCCGCCGAGTTGGCGCGAGTGCCACGAACCCGATCAGGGGGACGTCGTATCGAGCGTGATTGCCCAGTACGAGGCGGCCGGAGTCTGGTACAACGTACCCAAGTAGCCCCCGACCGGGCTCGGCGCGGAGCTCCTGGCAGCACGGCGTTTCGATGCGGCCGAACCACCAGGAGCTCCGCGCTGTGTCCCGGACTACCCGCCGTACCCGGCGAATTCCCACAGCGAGTACCCGTAGCCGGGGACTCCGCGCCATGCCGGTGTTCTTCGCGGTCATCAATGTCTTCCTGGCACCGCTGCTGCTGCTGATCAACCCGCTGGTACTCACGATGGCTCCGCTGCATACCGCACTGGTGGTGGCCGTGGTGGTCGCCGGGCGTACCCGGTGCTCCGCCGACGCGCCGATCCCGGCCGGCTGGTACCCGGACGGCGCCAGCGGTACCCGCCAGGAGTGCCTCGACCACATCGCGCGGGTGTGGACCGACCTGCGCCCACGATCCTTGCGGGACAACCACCTCAGCACCTGACCCGGCACCCGGAGCCCGCGGCGGCCGTGCCGGAGCTCGAACGGCGCTACGGTTGGACAAAGGTCGTCCCGTCGGCAGGAGGGTCCAGACCCGTGATCCTCCCCAAGGTTCGGGACCCCCGCTTGATCACGCTTCGCCGCGGTGGAACCCTCACCGACCGGGATCACCAGCTCCTCGCGCTCTGGGCGGCGTCCTGCGCCGAGCACGTCCTTCCGCTGTTCGAGCTGGTTCAGCCGGCCGACCCACGACCACGGGAAGCGATCGGGTACGCCCGCGCCTGGGTACGCGGCGAGGTCACGATGACGGCGGCCCGCGCGGCCGGCGGCCACGCGATGGGCGCGGCCAGACACCTGCGCGGTGCGGCACGGCACGCCGCGTACGCTGCCGGGCAGGCGGGGGCCGTCGCACACGTCGCCGCGCACGAACTCGGCGCGGCCGCCTACGCGATCAAGGCCGTACGGGCAGCCGCGCCGGAGGGCCAGAGCGTTGACGCAGGGCTACTCGAGTGCCGGTGGCAGCGCGACCAACTCCCCGAGCCGATCCGCGAGTTGGTGCTCGACGACCAGCGGTCGCGCAACGACCTCTGCTGGTCGGTGTTCGACTGCTGAGCGGGGAAGTCCAGCGGTCGGCGAGTTGGGCGTCGGGTCAGGACCGGTACACCCGGACGTGGTCGATGTCGAACGAGGTGGGGAACGCGGCGTCGTCCACCCCGTCAGCGCCGGCCCACGGGCCACCGATGGCCAGGTTGAGCAGGATCGCGGCGGGTGTTGTCACGTCCGGGCCGTCGTTGGCCACCCACCGGTACGACTGGCAGGAGATCTTCAGCCCGTCGAGGTACCAGCAGGCGTGGTCGGTGTACCACTCCAGGCCCACCTCGATCCACCGGCCGCGGAGCGAACGGCCGGCGTGGTAGGCACCCCACTGCGTGTCGAGTCCGGGGGCGGAGTAGCTGTACCCGAAGGGCCCCTGCGGGCACGGACCGTCGCAGCCGTCGGTCACCACGGCGGTCTGGAGTACGTCCGCTGTCGCTTCGCTCTTGTTGAGCGGCCCCTCGAAGATGTCGATCTCGGGTGGCCAGGGCGGCCGGACCCGGCCGTCGCCGTACCCGCCGGCGAGCCAGAACGCCGGCCAGGTACCCACCACGTCGGGCTGGCGTACCCGGGCGGTGAGGTACAGCGGGTGCCCCTCGGTGGGCTCGAACTCCTGTTTGCTGCGGATCATCCCCGACTCGTACTTCAGATACGGTTGATCCAGCCGGGTGGCGGTGGCCCGCAGCGACAGGTACCCGTCGTGGACGACCTGCATCGGCAGGCCGTCGACGTTGAAGTCGCGGTACACCTGCGCCTCCTGCCCCGACTCGCTGCCGTTGCCGCCCAGGGTGTCGAGGGTGCCCAGGGTGTCCCCGGTATCCGGGTCCTGCTCCAGGCACGACTGGTCGGGTACCTGCAACTGCGGACCGCCGTCGTACATGTAGCGGGTACACCACAGCGAACGGTCCAGCGCGGTACCGGAGAACTCGTCGTCGAAGACCATGCTGTAGCCGGCGGGGTGCGGGTCGGCCACCGAGTTGTCGACGGTGAGCGGTACCGGCGTGCTGGCCTGCCGGCCGCGGCGCCCGGCACCGCTACCCCGGGCGGTCAACTCCACCGGTCCGTCCCGGAACACTGTGGTGTCAACGAGTGCGGTCGCCCGCGTACCGTCGGGCGAGACGGTGGCGGTCGCGACCGGCTGGGCCGACTGGTACAGGGTGACGCTCGCCAGACCCGAGCCGTCGAACGTGACGGTGGCGGTACCGGACACCACGGTACCGGCGCTCGGCGCGACCACCCGGATGGACACCGGCGGCGCGGGTGGGGCCGGGGTCACCGGAGCGTCAGCGGTGAAAACGACCAGCATGATCGCCGCGGTCACGGCCGCCGCCACCTGTCCGCCGGCACGCCGCCGAACCGAGCCGACCCTGGTCACGCCCGTATGTGTAGCACGCCGCCATGGGCACCGGCATCGGACGTCTGTCGGGTGCTTGACGCGATCCGCGCTCGGATCCGGACGCACCGGGCAGGCAGCGGCATACGGCTGGCGGGTAGGGTCGTCCGCGTGGAGCTGGACGACACCGCCGCGCGGCTGGGGGTACCCGTCGAGGAGGTCGAGCGCGTATACCGGCTCGCCGGCGACCTGTCCTCGGCTCCGCTGCCCGCGAAGTCCGCCGCGCCCGCGCTCCTCGAGCGGCTCGCGGTGCGGCCGGACGACGCCGCCGAGATCATGGCGGGCTGGCCCGATCCCGACTCTCCACTGTGGACTCCCGAGCTGCGCTGGCTGCTCGACCGGTCGATCGCTCTGGTCCGCGCCGATCTCGGCGGCCACGGCTGGCTGTCGCCCGGTCCGGAGCTGCCGCGTGAGCGGGGCCCCGGCTGGCGGCATCTCTACGTGTACGCCTACCTGGCCCTGGTCGACGTCGTCCGGGGGTACCACCGCGACCACGGCGTCGCCGATGCCGTGTCCTGGGCCACCCTCGCCGACCTGGGCCGCAACCTCGCGGTCGACCGGCGGATGCACCGCGAGGGCTGGCCGGTCATGCAGAGCTGGCTGACGCTGCACGCCCGCGGTGGCCTCTACGAGCTGGGCCGGCTGCAGTACCAGCGCGGGGACACCGCCATCGGCCTGCACATCCCCGAGGCGGGGCCGATGACCCCGGCGGTGGTCGACGCGTCGCTCGACGAGGCGCGCGTGTTCTTCCCACGCCACTTTCCCGACGAGCGCTACCCGGAGTTCTCCTGCGGCTCGTGGCTACTCGACCCGCAGCTGCAGGATTATCTGCCCGCGGACTCCAACATCGTCCGGTTCCAGCAGCGGTTCGAGCTGGAGCCGTACGAGGTGCCGGAAGGGCTGGACGCCGACGTCGAGGTACTCCGGTTCGCGTTCCGGAGCCTGACAACGCCGCTCGACCAACTGCCGCGCGGTACCGTGCTCCAGCGCGCGATCATCGACCACCTGCAGGCCGGCGGCCACTGGTACTGGCGCTCCGGCCGCTTCCCGATGTAGCAACCGGCCTGGCAACCGGTGCGTCAGTGGACGTGCGGCGCGAACGGGCCGGCCGACAGCTCCGCGGTGTCGCGGGCATCGATGAACTCGGCCCGGAGTTCGGCCGCGTCGACCATGACGCCGCCGGGGCTGAACGCATCGACGAGATCCGGCAGCACAGCCGTCAGTTGCCAGGCCACCTCGTCCGGTTCACTGCCGGCGTACCGCCCCAGGTCGACGATCACCTCGTCGCCGAAGGTCCCCCGGATCTGCTCAACGGTGATCGCACGGTTGGCGGTCTCATCGGACAACCAGCTCTCCACCTGCGCGGGATCGGCCGTCTCGACCAGCCGTTGAAGTGCCGCGTGCAGCCGCTGCGGGCCGGAATCCGTTGGTGGTGAAGGGTAGGCGTGGGCGAGGCCGTACACGATCACCCGTGCTTCGGGGTCGTAGAGCAGCATCGTGAGTTTGGCGGTATCCACTGCGGTACCCCCTTCTGATGGTCTGGGGCTCTGCCCAACCAGCCTCGGGTTCCGGCCACGTTAGTCGACCGCGACGTCGTACACGTCGTGATTGATGTTCCTCAACCGCTGTGGCCGCCTGGTGCTGCTGCGACCTCAGTGAGCACCCGCGTCACCGGCTCACCATCGGCGGGGCTCGCGACGGAGGGTGTCGGCGGGACAAATCCCATCGCGGCCCCAGCAGCGCTCCCCGGTCCTACGATTGGTGGCAAATCCGGAATGCCTGG
Organism: uncultured Actinomycetota bacterium; assembly: GCA_963850915.1. Lineage (GTDB taxonomy): Bacteria > Actinomycetota > Actinomycetes > Mycobacteriales > Micromonosporaceae > CAVTWH01. The sequence goes on along the minus strand of CAWKND010000004.1, from coordinate 1,161,801 downwards.
AAGGAGACACCATGTCTGAGGATCCGATGCGCACCCCGAGCGGCGGTGACCCGGCGACCATCGTCCTCATCCACGGCGCGTGGGCCGACGGCTCATCGTGGAACGGCGTCATACCGCAGCTGAGTCGCGATGGCTACGCGGTGCGGGCCCTCCCCAATCTGCTGCGAAATCTGACGAACGACGCGGCCAACGTCGCCAGCTTCCTGTCGACCGTCAACGGGCCGGTCATCCTGGTCGGGCACTCCTACGGCGGCGCCGTGATCACCAATGCGGCCACCGGCAACAGCAACGTCAAAGCGCTCGTCTACGTCGACGCGTTCGCCCCGGACGAGGGCGAGACGGTGTTCCCGCTCGCCGGCGCCGAGTCCGCCGTGGCGGCCGATCCGACCACCATCTTCGACTTCGTGCCCTACCCCGGAGCGCCCGAAGGCGACGTCGACCTGTACCTCAAGAAGAGCTTGTTCGTCCCGACGTTCGCCAGCGGGGTGGCCACCGACGCCGCCGAGCTTCTCTACGCCGGCCAGCGCCCGCTGTCCCTCAGCGCCGGGAACACACCATCGGGGGTACCAGCCTGGCAGACCATCCCTTCCTGGTACGTACTCGGTACCTCCGACAAGATCATCGTGCCCGCGCAGCAGCAGTTGATGGCCGAGCGCGCCAAAGCGACGATCACCCGGGTCGACGCCGGCCACCTGTCAATGATCAGCCACCCCGATGCTGTCACCGAGGTCATCCGCGAAGCGGCCGGCAAATCCCTGTGACATACGGCTTCGCGTTGGGTTGGTGACAGAGCCGGGAGTACCTGTTTTGTATCGCAGTGGTATCGCCTAGTCACCTTATGTGAGGCGATTACTCCGTGTGGTAATCGGTGTGCCTTTTGGCATACCCCCAACGGAGGACCCACATGCACCGGAGACCTACCCGAACAACCGTCGCCGCCGCCGCGTCCGCGCTCGTGGTGGCGATGGTTGTCAGCTTCGTGGCGCTGGCCGGGCCGGCGTCGGCAAACGTCAACCAGACCATGACAATGACCTGGACATCCGGCGCCACCGCGCCGACCGGAAGTGTCGGTACCACCGATGTCGCCGGTACCCAGGGTGGCTTCGCGAACATCGGCATCCCGTGGAGCGGCACCATCCAGAACAACGTCGGTACCAACCGGGTGATGGCCAACTTCTGGAACAACAACGCCACCTGGGCCGGCAAGACCACCGCCAGCCAGACCATCACGCTGGACGACCAGACCGGCGCGTACCACTTCTCCAACTACACGGGCAGCACGTACTTCCCGAACGGTCGCCCGGACCTCGCGTGTACCGGCGCCCCGAACGTCAACGACGCGTGCCACTGGACGCCCAACAACCCGCACTTCCCGTCGGACTACCCGGCCATCTACAAGGGCTGCCACTTCACGCAGTGCTCGGTCGGGACCGGCGCACCGTTCCCGATCACGCTCAACTCGTTGGTATCACTGCCATCGAGCTGGAAGGTGACGCTGCCGAACGCCGGCGTCGGTACCTTCGACGTGGCGTACGACATCTGGTTGGATCGTGGCGTCTCCCCGGCGCTGCCGGCGAACGCGGCGGCGCTGAACCAGAACGACGGCGCCGAGATCATGCTGTGGATCAACAACCACGGCTACGGCACGAACGGCGCGACGCTGACCACGCCGATCACCCCGGCCGGTACGAAGCTCGGCACCTACATCGACAGTGCGGGCGGCGGCTGGGATGTCTGGGTCGGCCGGCAGGACCCGAATGGCGCCCGTCCGTGGAACATCGTCAGCTACGTCAAGCAGACGCCGACGACCGACTTCGAACTCGATGCCAAGCAGTTCCTCGACGACTCGTTGACCTGGAACGGCAGTGCCCGGCCGGCGTTGGCTTCGCAACTCAACGGGATCTGCCCGGCGCAGAACGACGGCACCGTACTCGGTGAGTGTGTCTCGCCGTCCTGGTGGCTGACCTCGGTACAGACCGGCTTCGAGGTCTGGGACCTGCCGGCGGACGGTGGCGCCGCGCAGGGCGGTGCGCTGGGTACCACGGCGTTCTCGGTGAAGCCGCTCTCGGTACTCGCCAACGACCCCAACGGGGTCACCGGACACGTACGCAACGGCAACAGCCCGGTGATCCACTGGAACGACGTCTTCACCATCAAGTACGCCAGCTGCCCGGGTGCCGGTTCCGGGACGTACACCCTGCACCCCGGTAACGGCGCGACAGCCGACTTCACCGGCACGCTCGCCGAAACACCGGCGGGATCCGGCATCTACGTCGGTACGGCGGGGCCGTTGAACCCCGGCCACGACGGCTCGACGATCGCGGTCAGCATCCCGTGTCCGGGCGGCGCCGACAGCCGTACCGTGCCGGTCTTCATCGACCCGAGTGGTCACGTGCAGACCACCAACGGGTTGCCGGTGCAGAACGCCACCGTCACGGTGCTGCGCTCCACCTCCGGTACCGCGGCGGGGCCGTTCGTTCCCGCACCGCCGGCGAACATCCAACCCACCACCAACCCGGAGACCACCGATGCCACCGGTGGGTTCCGCTGGGACGTGCTGCCCGGCCTCTATGAGGTACAGGCAACGGCGCCCGGCTGCAACACGGTCACCACGGCTCCGCTGCCGGTACCACCGCCACAGGTCGACCTGCTGTTGAAGCTGACCTGTGCGGCCGGCGCCCCGGGCGTGGTACTTCCCGGCGGAACGACGACCATCCCGACCGGCCTACCGGTCACGGTGAACGTACGCGCACCCGGCATCCAGCCCTGGGGCTACTGCGCCGACATCACGGTCACCAACAACACGGGCGCCGCGGTGGCCTGGAACACCAGCTTCCCGGTACCCGGCAACTACCACATCAACCAGGCGTGGAACCTCGCCTACACGCAGGTGGGCAACCAGGCCACCAACGTGCACGCCGACCCGAACAACCCGTGGAACAAGATCCTGCAACCGGGTCAGAGCACTACCAGTACCGGCTTCTGCGCGGTTCCCTAACCGTTGCGGAGGCAGTGAGCACGGACTTGTGAGGGCGGGTACGCCGGGCGCCTGATGCGGGAGCGCGACAACCGGGTACCACACAGTCCGGGCAGGTGAAGGGCGCGGATCGCCAACCGCGCCCTTCACTGCGTTCGCGCTCCGGCAGGCATCGCGAAACCAGCTACCGGAGGTCGGATTCTGCGGGACCGACAGTGCGGGGCGAGGCGGCCCCCTGTCTTCGGCCCTCCTCCCAGGCGGCCGCGATGCCCTCCTCGTCCAGCCGGGCCTGTACGGCCGCCGCGTCCCGGGACTTCAGCGACCTGGCGACCGGGTCCATCCGGATGCCACTCGCCGCGGCCAGCACGTCGGCGCCGCCGAAGAGGTACGCCGCCCGACGCATGTCCCGATCGGCGACCGCCACACTGGCCAGGCCGACCAGCGACCGCGCCAGCCCACCCCGATCGTCCTCGGCGCGGCTCAACGTGAGGCTCTCGGTGAAGTACTCCTCCGCCTGCCGGTGCTCGTGGCTACCCAGCGCCACGTACCCGAGGTGGTCCAGCGAGGTGGCGATGCCCCACGAGTTGGCCAGCTCACCGAACAACTCCATCCCCTCCAGAAAGTGCGCCCTGGCGACTGTCAGCTCACCCCGGGCCAGCGCCGCCAAACCCTGGTGGTGCAGCGAAATCGCCCGTCCCCAGGCGTGTCCGAGCCGGTGGAAGATGCCTTGGCTCTCGGCGAACAGGGCCGCTGCGCGGGCGTAGTCGCCGAGCCCCAACGCGGCGTTGCCGAGGTGATCCAGCGACCAGGCCAGCCCCTCGTCGTCGTCGATCGCCCGGTACAGCTCGAGGCTCTCGGCGAAGAGTACGGCCGCGTCGGCATCGTTGTCGTCGGCCTGCGCCATCATGCCGACACCGTGCAGCGCCTTGGCCACGCCGTGCCGGTCGCCCAGGGACCGGAAGATCGCCAGGCTGTCCTCGAACCAGGCACGCGCCTGTCCGTGGTCGCCGCGGTCGACCGCGATCCAGCCGGCTCCGAAGAGCGCCTGCGCGTGTACCCGCTCCTCATGCGGGCCGGGCAGCGCCAACACCAGCCGGATCCACCGATCCCCCTCGGCCTGGCGCGACCTGATGTGCCAGAACGTCCACAGCGCGGCGACCAGCCGCAGGCCCTGGGCGGCGTCGCCCTGGGACACACACCAGCGCAGCGTCGCCTGCAGGTTGTCCTGCGCCGCCTCCAACCGATCCAGCCACCGCTGCTGTTCGTCGCCGCCCAGTCGCGCGTTCGCCGCCTCGGCCAGCCCGAGGTAGAACGCCACGAAGCGATCCCGGATCGCCCGCTCCTCGCCCCGCTCCCCCAGCCGCTCCTCGGCGTACTCCCGGATTGTTTTCAGCGAAACGAAGTAGCGCTCCCCGTCGGCGCGGGTCTCGTGCCCCAGCAGGTTCTTGTCGGCCAGCGCGGCGAGCCCGTCGAGTACGGTCAACGGCAGGTCACCCTCGGCGTTGACCACCTCCTCGGCGGCCTGCAGCGAGCAGCCCCCGATGAACACCGCGAGCCGCGCGAAGAGCGCCTGCTCACCGGCGTCGAGCAGGGCGTAGCTCCAGTCGATGGTGCTGCGTAGCGCCTGCTGGTGGGCCGGCGCGTCCCGTGGCCCGTCGGTGAGCAGTGCCAGCCGGTGGCCGAGCCGGGCCACCAGACCGCTCGGCGCGAGCAGCCGGCTGCGCGCCGCGACCAGTTCGATGGCGAGCGGCAACCCGTCGAGGTTGGCGCAGATGCTGGCGATGTCGGCGGCGTTGGCGTCGGTCAGCCGGAAGTCGGGGTCGACCGCGCGGGCGCGTTCACCGAAGAGTTCGATCGCCGGGAAGCGGCCCGCGTCGTCGGCGGTCAACCCGTACGACGCTCCGGGTGTTGCCAGCGGCGGCACGGTGAACAGCCGCTCGCCGCGGATGTGCAGCGGCGCACGGCTGGTGGCCAGCACCTTGGGTACCGGGCAGGCGGTGAGCAGATCGGCGATGAACGGCGCGGCGTCGATGACGTGTTCGAAGTTGTCGAGTACCAGCAGCAGCCGCCGGTCGCGGAGGTAGTCGATCAGCACCTCGGCGAGCGGTCGGCCGGCCGGTTCCTGTACGCCGAGGACCTTCGCGATGGCCAGCGGTACGAGTGCGGGTTCACTGATCGGGGCCAGCGGTACGTAGCTGACGCCGTCCGGAAAGGCCTCGCTGGCCAGCGCGGCGACCTGGATACCCAGCCGGCTCTTGCCGATGCCCGGTGCGCCGACCAGAGTCAGCAGGCGTGCGTTGTCCTCGAGCAGCGCCTCGCGTACCGCCGCCACCTCGGACTGGCGCCCGATCAGCCTGGTCAACGGGGTGGGCAGCGAGACCGGTCCGGCCGCCGCCTCCCTGGCCGCCCCGAGCAGCGACGAGGTGTCGATGTCGGCTGCGTCGGCCCGGGCGAGTCGGGTGAACGAGTCCGCTTCGGACGGTCCGACACTCAGGCAGCTGGCAAGCCGCTCGGCGAGCTGCCGGGACGGGCGCCGCTCGTCGGACTCCACTTTGCGGATGGTGACCACCGAGTACCCGACTCGCCGCGCGAGATCCTGCTGGGTCAAGTCGAGTGCCCGGCGGCGTGCTCTGACCAGTCGGCCGAAGGTGAGATCGCTGCTCATCCGGGTACTCCCAGCGACACGGCACGAATACATCGATTGTTTCACACGCATGAACGTCGCAACCCTACCGGTCGGACGCTCGCCAACCGCCCGACATCGAAACTTTGAGGTTGCCCGCCCGAAAGTTTCATAGAAACGGCGGCCGAGGAGTACGCGTGACAATCAACCCGGATGGTTCAGCTCGCCGTACTGGTAGAGACGATTTCCGAACGGGTACCGCACCCCACTCGATGGATGCGGCTCACGATATTCCAGGCCGATCGCCCCTCGCCTGGCATCGCCGCATCCTGCTTGGCTACGCCGCCGTGGTCACCGTGCCGGGCGCTGGGACGGCATCCTCCGCGGCCCGGCGGTCCGCCCGGCGGTGCAGCCGGACGCTGATCGCCCACAGCAGGGTCAGGGCCAGTCCGAGGATCACAATCGCAATGCTGGCCGTGGTACCGAAGGCGTCGATCACCCGCCCCACGCCGGAGATCTGTCCGTCCACGCTCATCGCCGCCGCGAAGCCGACCGTGCCGACGACCACCCCGCCCAGGCCGAGCCACAGCGCCAGCCGGTCCCGTCGGGCAAGCGCGATCTCCTGCAGGTAGGGCATCAGGATGAGGATCCCGGGCAGCACCGCGAACGCGCTGGCCACGAGGTACAGGGTGGCGAAGTGGGCGTTCCACATGGACAGCTCCGGGTTCGCCGACCCCGGCTCGCCGTTGGGTACCTCGGCCGTGTTGATGCCCAGGAACGCGATGACGAGTCCGACCGGGATACCGATGAGGCTCAGCAGTCCGGCGGCCAGGCTGCCCCAGTGCTGGCGGTGCTCGGCGCGGCGTTTCTCGCGTACTTCGATGGCCGTGATCTCCGAGCGCAGACTCCCACCGAGCTGGTCGAACATGTCGCTGAGGGCCTTGGTCTGCTTCTTGAGATCCATCGCCTTCCACAGGTCGGTCTGGAAGCTCTCGATGCGCATCAGTGGGAACTCCACCCCGAAGGTCAGGTCGAACTCCAGGTTGCCGAGATTGTCGGCGAGCGTCTCCAGGTCCGCGCGCGTCTGCAGGCCGGCAGCCGCCCGTTGCTTCTTCTCGCGGAAAACCAACACCTGCTGGTACGCCTCGCGCCAGATGTGCCGGAACCGCGCCACGGTACCCACCGCGTGCACCGTGGACAGGAAGATGCTCGCCTCCACGTACGGGCGCTGACCGTAGAACAGGCTGACGTAGGGCGTGACCACTCCGAGCGTCGGCTCGGCCGGGTGATCCTGTTGGTGCTGACCAGCTTGCCCATCGCCTTCCGGTCGACGCCGCCACGGCAGCACCGAGTGCTGCTCGCCCCGCTCGCCGTTCTTCGGCTCCACGGGTGGCGAGTTGAGCTGCTTGGGGTGCCTGGGGTCGACGAACTCGGGCCGGTAGGGCGGGGTACTGCGGTAGAGGACCTTGTCGATGGTGGCCAGCGTCGGCTTGTCCTTCATCGTCTCGGAGCGGTTGACGAAGACGAGCTGGTGTCGTTCAGGCAGCAGTGGCTGCCCCCGGCCGTCGCGTACGAACTCCTTCTCGTCCTCCTTGCCCCTGCCCTTGTCGCCACCCGACCGGGCGTCCTTCTCGGTCGTCTGGTCGCCCAATAGCGCCGACAGCAGCGGCTCGACCTCCGTACCGTCGAGGGCGAACTTGCCGACGATGCACTGTTCGAGCAGGACCCCCAGGATGTCCACCTGATGCTCCTTGGTCAGGAGGCAGTTCTCCAGGCACATCGTCACGGTGAGGACCACCTGGTTGGAGGGGAGGGCGTAGAGCGCGGTACGGACGTGGCCCAGGGTCGCTTCGGCCACCCTGGCGGGCGGCGCCTTGCCGGGATCGGGCTCCGGCACCTTGAACTTCGCGCAGCTGAGGTCCGTCCCGCCCAGTACCCGCGGCGGCAGCAGCCGGGGCAGCTGCTCCTTGTAGTTGTCGTAGTGCGCCTCCAGCCCGGCGAGATCGGTAGGTCGGCCCTCGTCGCCGATCAGTTTGCCGGTGAAGCGCCACGGGGTTGCGTAGACGTTCACCACCCGCACGGCGCAGCCCTCGTGTTCGTACTCTTCCGACACCGGTCCCCCAGGAGGCGTGTGCACGTGATCGATTGGCGCGACGTTACCGAGGCGCTACTCGCCGTTGCTTCGGCTTATCGTCCGGCGTCCATACCTGTCCGGCCCGCCGCTGGGGCTGACCGGCCGAGCGCGCCTCGGGCAACGGGTCGGACCGGCTGCTCCCCTACGGCGGGGCTCACCGGTATTCGGCGAAGATCCGGCGGTGGATGCCGTCGACGGTGACCGTGCCGCCGTGCGGCAGGATCCACTGCGGCCGGGTGTGGCCGAAGGGTACGCCGACGCAGATCACAGCCCGCGGGTTGTACCGGCTCACCAACTCGACGACCGTGTCCCGTTGCTCCGCGCGCAGCTGTTCCCGGTCCTCAGTGGACGGACGGTGGGTGAAGTCGGACACCGGCGGCCGGGCGAGCACGACGGCGTCCACGACACCCAGAATTCCCCGTTCCCCAAGCGACCGGACGATCCAACCCACGTTGCGTGCCGGCAGGAGCTCCTCGGACGTTTCGAGGAGGAGTACGCCGCCGTCGAGAATCTCGGCCGGGTACGGGAAACGCCCGGCGGTGAGGATCCACTCGATGACCTCCAGGCAGCCGCCCCAGGTACGACCGGTGACCGACCGCGCGGGCCCGTACCAGCTCCACGGCTGCGTCGGTTCGCGGTCACCGAAGGAATCCAGCGCGCGTGGATCCGCCCAGTCGACGCCGACATCCTCGGACTCGCCCGGATCGGTGATCTCGAGTCGCTCCCCCGTCAGCAGCGCCGCTCGCAGCGACCGTGCGTGGATGTCGTCCACGGCCGGCCCGGGGCCGAGATGAACCTGGGACGAGCCGCCGTAGAAGCTCACGATTCCGTTGCCCCACAACCAGTGGTGCAGATTGGTGTTGTCGCTGGTACCCAGGAATGGTTTGGGGTCGGCCCGGGCCAACTCGGCGGCCAGGTGCGGGATCACGGTGATCTGGTCCTCACCGCCGACAACGGCGAGGATCGCGCGGATCCGGGGATCGGCGAACGCGGCATTGATGTCCGCGGCCCGCGCCGCCGGTGTCGCGGCGAGGTCACGGGTCGTGGGGTACTCGACCGGAACGAGCCCGGTCACCTCGGTGAGCCGGCGCATCGCCTGCTCGTGTACCGCGGGGAACGCGCCCGCCGCCGCGAAAGACGGCGAGAGGACCGCGATCCGGTCGCCGGGACGGGCCTTCGGTGGGTGGACGAGTTCGGGGGCCATGCCAGAGATGTACCACGCTCTGCGGCAGGCGGGCACCCGCATTCCGGCGGCGAGGCGGGATCACCTGACACGCGCGGGCGCGTGCCGGGTACGCCGTACCAGTCATCGTAAGGGGTTGATAACTATCTATTGACGATGGCGATCGGGCTCGGCCCGGTGCTGGGCAGCCTGTCGGAGTCGCAGTACCGCAATGACGAGATGACGGACAACAGCCAGAGCGGGGTGAACGCGACCGTCGCCAACGCCAGCTGGAACGGCTCGCTCGCGCCCGGGGCCACGTTGACCGGTGTCGGCTTCAACGGCACCTTCGACAACGCCACCAACCCGATACCGGTCAGCATCACCATGAACAACAAACGCTGCGCCATCGGCTGAGCGGCGCCGGGCGCCATCCCAGGGCGGGTGGCGCCCGCGCGCCGGCGGGCTCAGCGGGCGGTCCAGCCACCGTCGATCAGGATCGTCTCGCCGGTGATCAGCGCGGCCGCCGGGGAGGCCAGGAAGACCACCACGCCGGCCACCTCGACCGGCTCGCCGATCCGGTGCAGCGCGGCGATGCGGGTCAGGACGTCTTCCCGGTGCGCCGGGTCGGCCAGGTACGGCTCGGTGCCCGGGGTCCGGATGAAGGTGGGCGCCACCCCGTTGACCGTGATGCCGTACCCGCCCCACTCCACGGCCAGGCAACGGGTCAGGTGGGTGATTGCCGCCTTCGTCATGCAGTACACCGACTCGCCGGGCAGGGCCACGTAGCCGGCCTGGGAACTGAGGTTCACGATCCGGCCGTACCCCTGGCGGATCATCACCCGCCCGGCCGCCTGGCTGGCGAAGAAGGTGCCCTTGAGGTTGACCGCGAGGGTACGGTCGAAATCCGCCTCGGTGACCGCCTCGGCGAGGTTCTCCGGGGCGATGCCGGCGTTGTTCACCAGGATGTCCAGCCGCCCGAAGTGGGCCACCGTCGCGTCCACCGCGGCACCTATCTCGTCCATGGTGGACACATCCAGCTGCACCGGCAACACCCGCCGGCCCAGCGCCTGTACCTCGGCGGCAAGGCCGGCGTCGGCCCGTACGTCGCGCAGCCCGAGCGCCAGATCGGCACCGGCGGCCGCGAGGGCCAGCGCGATCGCCCGGCCCAGCCCGCGGGCCGCCCCGGTCACCAGGGCCACCTGCCCCGCCACGTCGAACCTGGGCAATACTTCCGCGGTACTCAATCCGGTCACGGATAGTGAGCATAATCCGCGGGTGATCGCGGTACCCCGGCCAAGGGGTACCGCGACCACCCGGGTGACCTGTCAGGTCACTGCACGACGGACCAGATGAACGTCGCCGTACCGCTGACTCCCTGCGAGTCCTTCGCGGTCACCGTCACCGTGTAGGTACCGAAGGTGGTGCCGGTACCCGAGATGGTGCCGTTGGGCGCGATCGTGATGCCGGGTGGCAACCCGGTAGCGGTGAAGGTGAGGCTCTGGGCCGTGTTGGAGTCCACGGCCTGCATGGCGAACGACATCGCGGTGCCCTTCGGGCTGCTGTAGCCCCACGGGTTGACCACGCCGACCGTCGCCGCGCCCGGCACCCCCGAATTCGGGGTGACGTTCGCGCTGACCGCGGTGTTGGCCAGCGAGGTGCCGGCAGCGGAGGTACCCGCGGCGACCTGGCCGGTCAGTTGGTGGGCCAGGCTGGTGGTGCCGGACAGCGGCCGGTTGGCCGAGGAGTCGCCCACCGAGATGCCGTAGGTACCCGCCTGGGCCTCCCACTGGTTGTCGGTGGTGGACCAGTTGGCCAGGGCGTGGATGGTCAGCGGGAAGGTGACCGTCGTGCTCTGGCCGGGATTGAGGCTGACCCGCTGGAAGCCGGCCAGTTGCTGCGGCGGGTTGCCGCTGGCCGCCGGGTCGTTGACGTACAGCTGGGCGACCTCCGCCCCGGCCCGCGAGCCGGTGTTGGTGACGGTGGCCGTCACCGTTGCGGTGCCGTTGGCATTGAACGCGCCGACGTTGAGGTTCGAGAAGGAGAAGCTGGTGTACGACAGCCCGAAGCCGAACGGGAACGCGGGCGTGATGTTCTGCGACTGGTACCAGCGGTAGCCGATCTTCACGCCCTCGCTGTAGTTCACCCCGGTCGCGGTACCCGGCCACTGCGCCTGCGTCTGCGCCGGTACCTGGCTCAGGCTGCTCGGGAAGGTGACCGGCAGCTTGCCCGAGGGGTTCACCGTGCCGAAGATCAGCGCCGCCATGGCGCTGCCGACCGCCTGGCCGGGGTACCAGTTCGCGAACACGCCGGCGACCGAGTTCAGCCACGGCATGACCACTGGACCGCCACTGTTGAGTACCACGATGGTGTTCGGGTTGGCCGCCGCCACCTGCTGGATCAGCGACTCGTCCGTGGCGGACAGGTTCAGCGTGGTGAGGTCGCTCTCCTCGCCCTCCGGGAGGTTGACGAAGATGATCGCGTCGGTCGCCGCCCGGGCCGCGGTGACCGCCTGCCCGATGTTGGCGGTGCCGTTGTCGTTGCCCTGGGTGTAGGTGACGTGCACGCCGGAGCCGACCGCGTTCTGGATCCCGGTGATCGGCCAGATCGTGTTGGAGCTGGTCACCGTGCCGCTGCCGCCACCGGCGAGTTCAACGCCAGCGCCGGCGTCGGTACCGATCACCGCGATCGACTCGGTGCCGTTCGGGTTCAGCGGCAGGATCCCGTTGTTCTTCAGGAGGACCGAGCCCTCCTCGCTCGTCTGCAGCGCGGTCTGCTGGTGTGCGGCCGACGTCACGCTGGTGGCGAGCGAGCCGGTCGCCGGGTTGTCGAACATCCCGAAGGCGAACATCTGGGTGAGGATCCGGGCGACCGCCGCGTTCACCGCGTACTGGCTCAGCGTGCCGTTCGCGATCGCGGCGGCCATGTCCGCCGGGATCGAGCCGGGGAACGGCATCCCGATCTCCATGCCACCCACGACCGAGGCGACGTTGTTGTAGTCGCCGCCCCAGTCGGAGGTGATGTACCCGCCGAAGTTCGCCTCGTTGTTCAGCCCCTTGATCTGCATGTCGGCGTTCTGGCACGAGGCGGCGCTGTTGACCACGGCGTACGAGCACATGAACGAGGCCGGTGCGGCCTGGTAGATGGCCGACTGGAACGGAGCCAGGTACAGCTCCTGCAGCGCCTGCTCGCTGACCGTCTCGTTGTTGTTGCCGTTGGGGTACTGCTCCTGGTCGTACGCCGCGACGTGCTTGACCATCGCCTGGACGCCCTGGCTCTGCAGGCCCAGCACCTCCGCCGAAGTGATCTGGCCGGCCAGGTACGGGTCCTCGCCGTACGTCTCGTAGGTCCGGCCCCACCGCGGGTCGCGTACCAGGTTCGTTGTCGGGCCGAGCGAAACGTTCACGCCCTTGCCCGCGAACTCGGCACCCATCGCGGCGCCCTGCTGCTGGATCAGCGCCGGATCCCAGGTGGCCGCGGAGTTCTCGCCGTCGGCGTAGGCGGTGACCCCACCGGTACCGTCGCCGACCCCGGCCGGGCCGTCCTGCATGTTCATCGCCTTGACGCACAGGTTGGGGATGGCGGCGACCTGGCCGATGTAGGACGAGGCGCCGTCGCCGGAGAGCAGGGTGAACTCCTCGGTCTGGTTCATCGTGTTCAGTACCTGCTGTACGCGCTGGGCAACCGGCGCCGTGGAGTTGACCCACGGGCAGACCCCGTTGCCGCCGTTACCGTTGCCGCCGGTGATCGGGGCGGTGTTGGTCAGGCCGTAGACGCGGAACTCCAGGATCGAGTCGCCCCACTGGGTGGCGCGCACCGTGGCGTACACCCGGATGTAGCGGTCGGTCACCGAGAGGGTCAGCGACTGGCTCCCGCCGGTCCCGGTGGTGGTGGAGTAGACCGTGCTCCAGGTCGCGTTGTCGTTGGATACCTGGATCTGGAACGCCGAGGCGTAGGCGGCCTCCCAGAGCAGGCTGGCCCCGCAGATCTGGGTCTGCAGACCGAGGTCGACATCGAGCCACTGCGGGTCGCTGTACGCGCTTTCCCAGCGGCTGCCCGGGTTGCCGTCGGTGGCGGCGGAGGCCAGGTTGCCGGTGGCGGAGTACGTCGACGAGGCCGTGGTCGGCTGGCCCAGGGCAAGATCCTGGTAACCGCAGTACTTGCCGCCGGTCGGTGGCGGGCTCGTACTCGTGGACGGACTCGGACTGGGGCTGGTACTCGGCCCGCCGGTGCCCGTGCTGACGGCGAACTCCCAGAGCGAGTACCCGTACCCGGTCGCGCGTGCGGTGCCGTACATCCGGATGTACCTGCCGCTGCCGGAGACGTTGAGCGTCTGGGTACCGCCGGTACCGGTCGTGGTCGAGTAGATCGTGCTCCACGTGGACGCGTTGGCCGACAGCTGGATCTGGAACGCGGTCGCGTACGCGGACTCCCACTGCAGTACCACCTGGCACACGCTGACCGTTGCGCCCAGGTCGATCTGGAGCCACTGCGGGTCACTGAACGCGCTCGACCACCGGGTACCGGCGTTGCCGTCGTCGGCGGCGCTCGCCGGGTTACCGGCGTTCTCGGTGGAGGACGCGGTCGCCGGCCGGTTCAGCGCGGCGTTGCTGGTACCGCAGCCGCCGCCGGTCGCGAACGTGCCGTAGACCTGGAACTCCCACAACGAGTACCCGTAGCCGGTCGCGCGTGCGGTCCCGTACACGCGGACGTACCGGCCGCTACCGGAGATGTTCAGCGTCTGCGTACCGCCGGCACCGGTCGTGGTCGAGTAGATCGTGCTCCACGTCGCCGCGTCGGCCGACACCTGGATCTGGAACGCCGACGGCGTACGCGGCCTCCCACTGCAGGACGACCTGGCTGACGGTCGCCGTCGAGCCGAGGTCGACCTGGAGCCACTGCGGGTCGCTGGCGGCGCTCGACCACCGGGTACCGGCGTTGCCGTCAACCGCGGCGCTGGCCGGCGTACCGGCGTTCTCCACCGACGACGCGGTGGCGGGTCTGCCCTGCGACAGCAGGGTTGCCGCGGCCCGGGCGGTGCCCATGGTGATCCCGAGCCAGGCCAGCAATACCAGGACGAGCGCACCGGCCACGATCAGCCCGCGCCTTTTTCGGGCACGCCAAAGCGGCACCGCGACATCAGAAGTCATGACTCTTCCCCAACAGGACGACAGAGGACGGAGGGGAGAGCGCTCTCTGGAAAGAGATTCGCGCTGGCGCCGCAGCCTGTCAAGGTCGTCGATGGGCTCCGAACGGGCTGGTTCGGGATTGGCGACCATCGACGCGTTGGACCGGAACCGAACTGACCAGGGCTTTCTTCGAGCCTAAAGTTAATTAGCAAACTGTGACTGCCCGACAAGTTGGCACACGCCGGCCCCGAGGCTCCCTGTTCCGGCGCGCACCGTAAGGCATTCGGCTGGTGTTCACGTTGCCTCAAGGTCCTCTCAGGAACCTTCTCCCATGCCGTCACATCGCACCTCTGCACGCGTCGCCGGAGCCTGCGCCGGCGTTCTGACCGTGTTCGGTCTCGCTGTCGTCACCGCTGCCGCGCGCCCCGCCGCTGCCGCCGACCCCGCCGCCTACCAGAACGTCCGCATCAACGAAGTCACGTCGAACAACAACGACACGGTTGAGCTGTACAACACCGGCTCGACATCGGTCAGCATCAGTGGCTGGAAGATGTCGGACGACAGCTTCTCACCGCAGTCGTTCAGCCCGTCCGCCAGCACGATCCCGGCCGGCGGCTTCGCCACGTTCAACTCGCCGAAGGGTCTGGGTGACTCGGACAAGCTGGTGCTCTACACGGCCGACGGCACGGTGGTCGACCGGGTCGAATGGGCCACCAACAAGGCCAAGCCGGCGATGGCCCGGTGCGGCGGCGACGGTACCGGCGCGTGGGTCACCACCACGACCGCGACCACGTTCGGTAGCTCGAATGCTTCCGGGTGCCCGGCGACGATCCCGGCCGCGAGCCGGGTCCGGATCAACGAGGTGACCTCGACCGGCGCCGACACCGTCGAGCTGTACAACGGGGGTACGAGCGCGGTCAGCGTCGGCTCGTGGAAGTACGTCGACGGCGACACCGCCCACTCCACGTCGTCGGTCTCGTCGTCATCGCCGAGTGCCACCAGCATTCCCGCCGGTGGGTACGTGACGTTCAACTCCAAGACCGGCCTCGGCGACAACGACTCGCTGTTCCTCATCGACAGCAGCGGGAACACGATCGACTCGGTGACCTGGGCGCTGAACGGGGCCAAGCCGTCGGATGAGCGGTGCGCCAACGGTACCGGCTGGTTCCGGACGGCCCTCACCGCGACCCTCGGTGGGGCCAACTCGTGCTCGGGAAGCTCGCCGACCCCGACAGTGACAGTGACCCCGACAGTGACCGCGTCGCCAACCCCGACTCCAACCCAGACGCAGTCGCCGACTGGCCATCTGCTGGGCGGCGGTGGGTCGCTGACGAGCGGCTGTACCCCGGAGGCGCCGTCCGGTACCGGTTCGACTCCGGCCGGTACCCTGTCGTGGCCCGGCGGACCGGACGTCACCATCGCCGACAATGTCTGCGCCTTCACCACCTCCACGGGGCCGGAGGGTCGTGACGTGAGTGGCCTGGCGTTCGACCCGGCGAACCCGTCGACGCTGTGGGCGGTGAAGAACAAGAACTGGCTGTACAAGCTGGTCAAGTCCGGTACCAAGTGGATCCCGGACGCGGCGTGGAGCGCGACCGGCAAGCAGCTCCACTTCACCGGCGGATCCGGTGAGCCGGACTCGGAGGGCCTGACGGTGGGCGCCAACGGCCACCTCTACGTCACCTCCGAGCGGGACAACAACCACAACACCGTGCCCAAGGACACGATCATGGAGTACGACCCCGCCGCCACCGGCTCGACGCTCACCCCGTTGCACCAGTGGGACATGACTTCGCAGTTCCCGCAGCTCAACACCGGCGACAAGGACCAGGCCAACCTCGGCTTCGAGGGCGTGGGTTACGTGCCGGACAGCTGGCTGACCACCGGCGGCTGGATCGACCCGCTGACCGGGGTGGCCTACAACCCCGCGAACTACCCGCTACACGGGTCGGGTCTGTTCTTCGCCGGCCTCGAGTGGGACGGCACGCTGCACGTGTACGGCCTCAACTCGGACGGTACCTTCACCACCTTCGGTACCGTCGCCACCGGCAAGGCCTCGGTCATGGACGTCATGTTCGACGCCGGTACCCAGCGCATCATCGCGACGTGCGACAACACCTGCGGAGAGACGCACACCTTCCTGAAGGTGAACACCGCCGGCGCGATCGTCGTAGACCTGACCTATACGAACCCGTCGGTGATGCCGGTCGACAACCTCGAGGGGTTCGCGATCGCGCCGACCACCACCTGCGTCAACGGCTCGCGTGAAGCGGTGTGGTCCGACGACGGCGTCTGGGGCTTCGGCTCCGGCAGCTCCTCGTACGGCCACGCCCTCTACAGCGGCACCTTCCCCTGCTGAGTCCGAACCACCCTGCGACCATCCCCGCCGGCGCACCGGCACCGGCGGGGATGGCCCGGGGAGGGGCTGTCAGCTGGCGGGATGCAGGCGCCCCGCGAAGCGCCGGGCGAAGCCGTCGCCGACGTTGGCGGTGACCGTGATGTCGTACCGGCCGGCCACGGTCGCCGCGAGGGTACGGGTGGCCGAGCCACCGGCCGCGACGGTGACCGTGACCGGCGAGCCACCCGTTGCCAGTGGCGCGACGTTCACCCCGATGGTGAAGACACAGGACGCGCTGCCCTGGTTGGTGAGGGTCAGGGTGAGGTGCTGCCCGTCGCCGGTGTCGGTGACCGCCGCCTCCGGGTGCGCCTTGGCACTGTTGGTCCAGGTGCGTACGTCACCCTGGAAGCCGCGCAGGTACCCGTCCGGCCCGTGCACGTCGAAGTCGTACGGGCCGCCGCCGTAGGTCAGCGCGCTGAAGTAGTCGGAGACGGTACCCCCGACCGGAAGCGTGTACTGCCACACCGCGTACGTGCGGTGGTTGACGGCGTACGCGCTGAACCCGCCGCCCAGGCTGCCGTGGTTGGTGACCTGGAACCAGATCCGGTTGGTACGTCGTATCCGTCCACGACGTGGTGTCGAACCGGTAGCCGACAGGCTGGGCCGGCCGGTCACCGCTCTCCTGCGGCGGACGCGTCGAGGAGTTCGGGGCGGTGGCGTTGGGCAGGCTGTCCTGCGCGTTCGCGGCGGCCACCAGCGGCGCGGTCGCCGGCAGCGTCGGGTACCCCGTGGTGGAGCCGAAGTTGAAGGCGGACAACAGGTTCCCGCAGACGGTACGGCGCCACGCCGAGATGTGCGGCTCCTGCACGCCGGTCCAGGTCTCCACGAAGCGCAGCACCGAGGTGTGGTCGAAGGTCTCCGAGCAGACCCGGCCACCGCCCGACCACGGCGAGATGACGGTCAGCGGTACCCGCGGTCCCAGCCCGATCGGCTTGCCGGAGATGAACTCGTCGGCGGTACCCGACGGCGGTACGGGCGGTGCCACGTGGTCGAAGAAGCCGTCGTTCTCGTCGAAGTTGAGGAGTACCACCGTGGAGCTCCACACGTCCGGGTGCGCGCCGATCGCGCCGAGTACGCCGGCGATGTAGTCGGCGCCGTAGGCCGGCGGGTTGGTCGGGTGCTCGCACTGCGCGGTCGGCGCGACCACCCAGGACACCGCCGGGAAGGTACCGGCGGCGATGTCCGCGGCGATGGCGGTGGCCACGCTGCTGACCCGCGCCATGCCGCGCTGGTACAGCGGGGAGCTGGTGGGTGCCGTCTGGAACTGGTGGAACCAGGCCAGCGGGTTGTCGTCGTAGTTGTCGGCCTGCTGGTAGACCTTCCAGCTGACGCCGGCGTTCTGCAGCCGCTCCGGGTAGGTGATCCAGGAGTACCCGGCCTCGCTGTTGTCGGTCACCGGCCCACCACCGGTCCCGTTCGGGTCGATCCAGCCGGTCCACTGGTAGAGCCGGTTCGGGTTCGTGGGGCCCTGTACCGAGCAGAAGTACTGGTCGCAGATGGTGAACGCGTCCGCCAGGGCGTACTGCCACGGGATGTCCGAGCGCTGGTAGTACCCCATCGTCTTGGTGGACTTGGCCGGGATCCAGTTGTTGTACAGGCCGCCGTTCCACGCCGAGTGGGTACCCGACCAGGAGTGGTCCAGATCAGTCACCCGCTGCGCGTCGGTGGTGGCCGTGTTCAGGTGCCAGGGCTGGAGTACCGCACCACCGGCCGGCCCCGACTTCGTCTGCTGGAAAACGTTGCTGTTGTTGGGGAAGCGTACGAGCGAGGTGTCGGCGAAGCCGGACACGCCGGAGAGCGTGCCGTAGTAGTGGTCGAACGACCGGTTCTCCTGCATGAAGATCACTACGTGCTTGACCTGGTCGAGGGAGCCGGCCGCGCTGGCCCGGGCGGCGGTGAGCGCGGTGGGCAGGGCCATACCGCCGGCGGCCGCGGCGGCGGCACCGAGCAGGGAGCGGCGGGAGACGGGGGACATCGCAACCTCCGAGTGGGGTGGGATCGCCTCACCGTCAGGTACCGAGATGGCCGCCGCGCGCCCGCCAACCAACAACCCGGTTAATCGACATAGGACAATGGAGGCACCCGCGTCGCTAGGCATTGCCAGCCCCCACGGAAAGGTTCCGTGAGGGCTGGCCGTGGACTACCCGGGAAGGTGCGAACCCGGACTGGTGCGGGTACCGGACGAGGGCGTGCCTACGGGTGGAGCGTGACGGCCAGATCGACGACGACCTTGATGGCCTGCTGCTTGGTCATGAACGGCGTGGCCCCGATGACCGGCGGGTTGACGAAGATCTCCACGACGGTGCCGTCCGGGTGTACCGCGAGCAACGCGTAGGAGATGGCCGAGGTGTTGCCCTGCACGTCGCTGGACATGTCGAGCACCGTCATGCCGTTGACCGTCGTGGCGTGGCACTCCGGGTTGGGGCTGCCCTGGCCCGGCGTGTCGGTCAGGCACTGCACCCGCATCGTGGCGGCGGTACCCACATCCACGAAGACGGCGGAGTACTGGCTGGCCTTCTGCATCGCGAACGACAGCTCGTACTTGACCGGGAGTGGCGTACCACACGAACCGGGCGAGGTCTGTGGCTCACCCGGCGCGCAGCTCACGTTCGGGTCCTCCGGCTGCCCCTGGTACGAGATGATCGTGGGGAACTCCGGCGCGGCCCGCTGGAAGGCCCCGAGCAGCAGTGTGTTGAGCCGGTCGATGTCCGGTCGCCCCTCCACCTTCGGCGGCGCCGGGTCGCTCGTGGGCAGCGGTCCGTCGGAGTGGCTGGGCGAGCCGTTCCCGCCGGGGCCGGCCGCCGACGACGGGCGGTGACCGCCCACGACCTGCCCCGGGCCCGCGCCGGGGCCGACGAACGCGGACAGCAGCACCAGCCCCACCACGAGCCCGGTGGTACCCGCGATACCAGCCGCGAACCGGAGCTGGATGCCCCGGCGTCCCCGGGTGATCACCCGGTCGATGTCCACCGACGACGGTGGCAGCAGCGGCAGCGCCGCGTCGAGTTCGTCGCGCAATGCGATCATGGGGTCTCCTGCCTGAGCATCAATTGACTGGTGGCCACCACCCGCAGCGCCGCGAGGCCGCGCGCGGACTGGCTCTTGACGGCGCCCTCGGTGATGCCGAGGGTCTCCGCCGTCTGGGCGACCGACAGGTCGCAGTAGAAGCGCAGGACCACCACAGCGCGTTGCCGCGGCGGCAGGTTGGCGAGCAGGCGCAGCAGCTCCGTACGGTCGGGCGGGGCGGTGTCGGCCACCCCCACGTCCGGGAGGAACTCCACCGACGACTCGCGGCGCCACGGCCGGCGGCGCTCACTCAACCAGGAGTTGGTGAGCATGCCGCGGACGTACGCGTCGAGATTGTCCGCGGCCACCGCCCTGCGCCAATGCCGGTACAGCTTGGTGAGTGTGATCGACACCAGGTCGTCCGCGAGGTACGCGTCCCGGCACAGCAGGTACGCCGTACGGCGCAGCGACTCCAGCCGGGACGTCACGAAATCCCGGTACACCTGTTCCTCGGCTCGGCGCATCCGCCACCCTTCCCCGTGCTTCTCACCAGGGCGACGCGGCGACCGGCCGGGAAGGTTGCTAACGCTCCAGAATCGCCGTCACGCCCCGGCCACCGAGGTAGGCAGGGCCGGTCAGGACGCGGGCAGTACCCGGGACGCGGACACGAAGACATTCTGGAGCTGTACGAGCAGCTCGCCGCCCGGCGTCGCGGCGTGCTCGACGATGACCAGACCGGGCGCGTCGAGCGGGATCTGGGCAATGACGGCGGTACCGCCGGGGGCGATCGCGCGCACCGGAACCTCGTCCCCGTCGGCGCGTACCCGGGCGACTCCGCGCAGCACGTAGTCACAGCCGTCAGGCACCAGCCGGACCTGATCGCCAGGCGCTGTACTCGACCCGCTCACGCCCTCCCCCTCCCGGTACGTCCACCGCCCACCATACGACCGTGGCCGCGGTACTCCGCGCCGAGTGACAGCCGCTATCCGCGGGTAGCCGCGCTCTCCGGCGGCACCACCCCGATCGTGAGCAGGATGTTCGCGTACAGCCGCTGGTCTCCGGTGGCGACCGCGACGGCGAGGTCCGGGCCGCGCGCCGCGGCGTAGAAATCGTTGCGGACCAGCAGAGTCGGCACCACCGGCGCGACCAGTCGCCGGAAGTCCGCGAAGACCGGCGGCTCGGAGCCGTCATCGGGGCGCATGAGGCGGGCCGCCTCGATCGGTACCGCGGACAGTACGCACTCCAGCACGTCGTCGACCGGGATCTGACCGGGCCGCAGGTTCAGGTAGACGGTACGGGCGGCCGGACCCACAGCCGTCGCGTGCGGATAGTTGCTGTCCGCCAACAACACCGTGGAGCCGTGACCCGCGCGGGCCAGGGCGCCGATCAACTCCGGATGGGTGAGGCGGTAGCGCAGCATCCCGCCCCCTCAGCCGTTGACCACGACGACGGACTTCAGCACGGTCGGATGTTCGTGACCGTTGCGCAGCGCCCGTTCGGTCTCGGCCAGCGGCAGCCGCGCACCGACGATGCCGTCCAGGCGTAGCCGCCCCGAGGCGGCGAGCGCGATCGCTTCCGGGTAGGTGTTGGCGTACCGGAAGGTTCCGGTGACGGTCAGCTCGCGGGCCTGGATGACCGCGACCGGTAGCGGGGCGTCCGGCTGCGCCCCCATGCCGACGAGTACGGCGGTACCGGCGGGGCGCAGCGCGGTGATGCCGGAGCGGACCACGGCGGGTACCCCGGTGCACTCGATCAGGATGTCGGCTTCGCCGAAAGCGTTGCCGCTACGGGCATCCACCGCCTCGTCGATGCCGAGTGCGGTGGCCTGGGCGAGGCGGTCGGCGTTGACGTCGACGACGGTGACCCGAGCGCCGGCGGCCCGGGCGACCAGTCCGGCCAGCACGCCGACCGGCCCGGCGCCGGTGACCAGTACCCGGGCCCCGACCGAGGTACCGGCTTTGCGGTTGGCCCAGATGCCGACCGAGAGCGGCTCCATCAGCGCACCGGCGTCGTCGTCGAGGTGGTCGGGCAGCGGGTGGGCGAAGTTCTCGTCGATCGTGACGTACCGCGCGAACGCTCCGTCGATCGGCGGGGTGGCGAAGAACCGGACGTCGGGGCAGAGGTTGTACCGCCCGTGCCGGCAGCCGTCGCAGGCTCCGCAGGGGACACCCGGCTCCAGTGCCACCCGCGTCCCGACCGGTACCCGGGTCGCCCGCGCGCCGCTGGCCACCACGACGCCGGACGCCTCGTGACCGAGTACCAGCGGGGCGTGTACCACGAAGTCACCGATCCGGCCGTGTTCGTAGTAGTGCACGTCGGAGCCGCAGACTCCGACCGAGGCGATCTCGACCAGTACCTCCCCCGGGCCCGGTTCGGGCATCGGGCGCTCCTCGATGCGCAGGTCGCAGATGCCGTGCAGTACCGCCGCAAGATTGGTCATCTCAGCTGCCCTCGACCATGCTCCACAGCGACACGGTCTGGGTCCGCATGCGCCGGGGTTGGCAGAGCACGTTGACAATGACCGCAGCCACGTCCTCGGGCCGCATCACGTCATCCAGCCAGGCGTCGCCCTCGGTACGGCCACGCCCCATGGCGAACTCGGTGTGCACCGCGGCCGGGCAGACGGTACTGACCCGGATGCCCTTCTCGCGCAGCTCCCGGTCGATCGCCCCGGCCAGCCCGACCTGGGCGAACTTGGTCGCGGCGTAGACCGCCTCGTTGGCGCCACCGCGCAGGCCGGCCACCGAGCTGACGATGACGATGTCGCCGCCGCCGGCTGCCAGCATCGGCGGTACCGCGGCGCGGACGCTCCAGACCGTACCGGTGACGTTGGTTTCGATCATCTCGACCATGAGGTCGTCGTCGCCGTCGAGGATGCCGCCGTAGGCGCCGAGTCCGGCGTTGGCCACCAGTGAGTCGAGCCGGCCGAAGCGTTCGATGGCCACCGCGACCAGGCGCTGGTTGTCGGCGGCGCTGCGGACGTCGCCCGGCACGGCGACCGCGCGGTCGGCGCCCAGCTCGGCGACCAGCTCGTCGAGGCGGTCCTGGCGGCGGGCGGCCAGGGCGACGTTGGCGCCGGCCGCGACCAGGGCACGGGCGGTGGCCCGGCCGATGCCTGAGCTGGCGCCGGTGATGGCGACCGAGGTTCCGGTCAGGTCGCGGGTCTCCGCAGTGAACATAGGTTTCCTATCTCAGCCGAGGAGCCGGTAAACGTTTACCAAGCAGGACCGGGTAAACGTTTACCGGCAAGTGTAGTGTTGGTACCATGCACAGGCGGCCAAGCGCAATGGATCGTTTCACGGACGTTGCCGGATGACCGGCCAGCGGGACCGGGCGACCGTTCACGACGTCGCCCGGCGGGCCGGCGTCTCCATCGCCACCGTGTCACGGGCGCTGACCGGCGCCCGTCGGGTAGCCCCGGACATCGCCGCGCGCGTGCACACCGCGGCCAGCGAACTCGGCTACCAGCCCGACCCGGTGGCCCGCTCGCTGCGCCGGCAGGAGACCCAGACCATCGGCCTGGTCGTCGCCGACATCACCAACCCGTTCTTCCCGGCCCTCGTCCAAGCGGTCGAGAGTGTCGCCCGCGAGGCCAACCTGGGTGTGCTCTTCGCCGACGCGCAGAACGACGTCGCCGCCGAGCAGCACGCGGTCGACCTGCTGCTGCGCCGACGGGTCGACGCGCTGCTCATCTCGCCGTGCCACCGGTTCCGGAGTCGACCGGCGCTGGTCGAGGCGGCCGGCGCGGTCGCGGTGGTCCAGGTCGACCGGTTTGCCTCGGCCGCCGGGCACTACGTCGGGCTCGACCACGACGACGCGGTGGTCCAGATGCTCGACCACCTGTCCGCGACCGGCCGTACCGGCTTCGCGCTGATCGGCTCCGACCCGTCCATCTCCACCGCGTGGGAGCGGCAGGTCGCTTTCACCCGGCGGGTGGCCGGTCGCGATCCGGCCGCGGTCAACCGGGTACTGGTCGGCGAGTTCAGCGTCGAGTGGGGTCGCCGGGCCGCGGCCCAGATCGTCGAGCAGTGGCCCGAAGTGGACGCGATCATCTGCGCCGACGACCTGATCGCTCTCGGCGCACTGCAGGAGCTGCGTCACCAGGGCCTGGATGTACCCGGCCGGGTCGCCGTCATCGGCTTCGACGACACCCTGCTCACGGTCGCCAGCGAGCCCGCCCTGACCACGGTCCGGCAGCCGCTGCGCCAGATGGCCGAGGAGGCCGTGGCGCTGATCGGGCCGCCCAACAGCCGGGCGCCGGTACGCCGCAAGCTGCGCGGCGAGCTGGTCGTCCGCGCCTCAACCCGGGCCGCATAGCGGATCCCCGCTCGCGTTGCCCAGCCGGCCACAGCCCGCGTCGACGTGCCTTGACGGCGGCCGGAGCCCGAGGTTAGGGTCCGAGTGAAACGGTTCATTGGCTCGGACAAAGGAACGCCGCAGCGCCATGGGTAATCCCGTCACAGACCTCCTCGACCGGTCGAACCGGTTGGGCGCCGACCCCCGTAACACCAACTACGCCGGTGGCAACACCTCGGTCAAGGCGGACGGGCTCGACCCGGTCACCGGGGCGCCGGTCGAGCTGTTGTGGGTCAAGGGCTCCGGCGGCGACCTCGGTACCCTCACCGAGGCCGGGCTGGCCGTGCTCCGGCTGGACCGGCTGCGCGCGCTGGCCCAGGTCTACCCGGGACCGGAGCGCGAGGACGAGATGGTCGCCGCGTTCGACTTCTGCCTGCACGGCCGGGGCGGCGCGGCCCCGTCGATCGACACCGCCATGCACGGCCTGGTCGGCGCGGCCCACGTGGACCACCTGCACCCCGACTCCGGCATCGCCCTGGCCACCGCGGCCGACGGCGAGGAGCTGACCCGCGAGTGCTTCGGCGACCGCGTGGTCTGGGTACCGTGGCGCCGCCCCGGCTTCCAGCTCGGCCTCGACCTCGCCGCCCTGCACGCGGCCCACCCGACGGCGATCGGGGCGATCCTGGGCGGGCACGGCATCACCGCCTGGGGCCGGACCAGCCAGGACTGCGAGGCCAACTCCCTGGAAATCATCCGCCGCTGCACCGAGTTCCTGGCCAGCCGTGGCCGGCCCGAGCCGTTCGGTGCGGTCCGGCCGGGGTACGAGCCGCTGCCGGCCGAGCAGCGCCGGGCCCGGGCAGCCGCGCTGGCCCCGTTGCTGCGCGGGCTGGCCAGCACCGACCAGGCACAGGTCGGCCACTTCCGCGACGACCAGGCGGTGCTGGACTTCCTGTCCCGTACCGAGATGCCGCGCCTGGCCGAGCTGGGTACCTCGTGCCCGGACCACTTCCTGCGCACGAAGATCCGGCCGATGGTGCTCGACCTGCCGGCCGACGCGCCACTGGACGCCGTGACCGGCCGGCTGCGCGAACTCCACCAGGAGTACCGGGCCACGTACGCCGCCTACTACCAGCGCCACGCCGGCCCGGACTCACCGGCCATGCGCGGCGCCGACCCGGCCATCGTGCTCATCCCGGGCGTGGGCATGTTCAGCTTCGGTACCGGCAAGCAGACCGCGCGGGTGGCCGGCGAGTTCTACCTCAACGCGATCGCGGTCATGCACGGGGCCGAGTCGGTCTCCCGGTACGCGCCGATCGACGAGGCGGAGAAGTTCCGGATCGAGTACTGGGCCCTGGAAGAGGCCAAGCTGGCCCGGATGCCGCGGCCCAAGCCGCTGGCCACCCGGGTCGCGCTGGTGACCGGGGCCGGCTCGGGCATCGGTCGGGCCATCGCGCTGCGGCTGGCCGCCGAGGGCGCCTGCGTGGTCGTGGCCGACCGCGACGGTGCGGCGGCCGAGAAGGTCGCCGCCGAGCTGGGTGGCACCGACGTCGCGGTGGCGGTGACCGTCGACGTGACCGACGAGTACCAGGTCGCGGCGGCCGTCCGGGCCAGCGTGCTGGCCTTCGGCGGGGTCGACCTGGTCGTCAACAACGCCGGCCTGTCCATCTCCAAACCGTTGCTGGAGACCACGGTCGCCGACTGGGACCGCCAGCACGACGTGATGGCCAGGGGCTCGTTCCTGGTCGCCCGCGAAGCGGCCCGGGCCATGGTCGAGCAGGGCATGGGCGGCGACATCGTCTACATCGCCAGCAAGAACTCGGTCTTCGCCGGACCCAACAACGTGGCCTACGGCGCGGCCAAGGCCGACCAGGCCCACCAGGTACGGCTACTCGCGGCCGAGCTCGGCGGGTCCGGTATCCGGGTCAACGGGGTGAACCCCGACGGTGTGGTCCGCGGCTCCGGGATCTTCGCCGGCGGCTGGGGCGCGCAGCGGGCCGCGGTCTACGGCGTACCCGAGGCCGAGCTCGGGGCGTACTACGCCCAGCGGACCCTACTCAAGACCGAGGTGCTGCCCGAACACGTGGCCAACGCGGTGTTCGCGCTGACCGCGGGCGAGCTGTCGCACACCACGGGGCTGCACATCCCGGTCGACGCGGGTGTGGCCGCGGCCTTCCTGCGATGACCGCGGGACGCTACGCGGCGGTCGACCTGGGCGCGGCCAGCGGGCGGGTCATCCTCGGCCGGGTGGCCGCCGGCGCTGTGCAGCTTTCCGAGGTACACCGGTTCCGCAACGAGCCGGTGGCCCTCCCCGACGGCCTGCACTGGGACATTCTCGGGCTGTACCGGGAGATCCTGGCCGGACTGCGGCTGACCGCCGAGCACCGGCCACGCTCGGTCGGCATCGACTCGTGGGCGGTGGACTACGGGCTGCTCGACGCCGACGGGGCGCTGACCGGCCTGCCGTACCACTACCGCGACACCCGGGCCGACGGCGTGACCCCAGCCGTCCCGGCTGAGCAGACCTACCGGGCCACCGGCATCCAGCAACTGCCGTTCAACACCCTCAACCAGCTGCTGGCCGAGCCGGCCGGCCGGCTGGCCACGGCGAGCACGCTGCTGATGATCCCGGACCTGATCGGCTACTGGCTGACCGGCCGGATCGGTGCCGAACGGACCAACGCCTCCACCACGCAGCTGTACGACGCCACCACCCGGACCTGGTCGGACGAGATCATCGCGGGCAACGGGCTGCCCCGGAGCATCTTCCCGCCGCTGCGTGACCCGGGTACGCCGATCGGGACTTTGCGGGCGGCGACCGGGCTGGCCGGCGAGCTGGTCGCGGTCGCCTCGCACGACACCGCCTCGGCCGTGCTCGCGGTACCGGCCGGTACCGGGAACTTCGCCTACATCTCCTGCGGTACCTGGTCTCTGGTCGGCGTCGAGCTGGCCAGCCCGGTACTGACCGAGGCCGGCCGGGCGGCCAACTTCACCAACGAGGCCGGCCTGGACGGCACCATCCGGTACCTGCGCAACGTGATGGGACTGTGGCTGCTGCAGGAGTGCCAGCGCAGCTGGCTGGCCCAGGACCGGCCGGCCGGTACCGCGGAACTGCTGGCCGCGGCGGCCACCGCGCGCCCCTTCGCCGCGCTGGTCGACCCGGACGACCCGAGCTTCCTGGGGGCCGGGGACATGCCGGGCCGGATCGACGCGTACTGCCGGCGTACCGACCAGACTCCACCCGAGACCCCGGCGCAGTACGTCCGGTGCATCGTGGACAGTCTGGCCATCGCCCACCGGGCCGCCGTACACGACGCCGCTGCCCTGTCCGGGCGCGCGGTCGACGTCGTGCACATCGTCGGCGGCGGGGCCCAGGGTGAGCTGCTGTGCCAGCTGACCGCGGACGCCTGCGGGCTGCCGGTACTGGCCGGCCCGACCGAGGCGACCGCGCTGGGCAACATCCTGGTCCAGGCCCGGGCCGACGGCGGACCGGCCGACCTGGCCGCGATGCGGGCACTGGTCGCCGCCAGCCAGCCGATCCGAAGCTATCGCCCGGATCCCGGCTCGGCCCGCGCGTGGGCGGCCGCGGCAACCCGGATCGGTCGGGGCTGACCGGCATGCGGGTGGCGCTGTTCATCGGCTGTCTCAACGACACGCTGTACCCACCGGTCGGCCGGGCGGTGGTGACCGTACTGGAGCGCCTCGGGGTGAGCGTCGACTTCCCGGCCGGCCAGACCTGCTGTGGGCAGATGCACTTCAACTCGGGTTACCGGGCGGCCTGCGTACCGCTGGCCCAGGGCTTCGGCCAGGCGTTCGCCGGCTACGACGCGGTGGTCACGCCGTCGGCCTCGTGCGCCAGCATGGTGCGCGAGCACTACGGCACGGTCGCGCCGGGGCTGGCGGTACCGCGGCTGTGGGAGTTCACCGAGTTTCTCACCGACGCCCTGGGGGTCACCGATGTCGGGGCCACCTTCCCGGCCCGGGTGGCACTCCACCAGACCTGTCACTCGCTGCGGCTGCTGCGCGTCGGTGACCGGCCGACCCGGCTGCTCGGACAGGTGCGCGGCCTGGAACTGGTCCAGCTGCAGCGCCCGGAGGAGTGCTGCGGCTTCGGCGGCACGTTCAGCGTGAAGAACCCGGACACCTCGGTCGCGATGGGCGAGGACAAGGCGGCCGACGTGGTACGCAGCGGCGCACAGGTACTGGCCTCGCTGGACACCTCGTGCCTCATGCACATCGGCGGGCTGCTGTCCCGCCGCGAGTCGCCGGTACGCGTCCTGCACCTGGCCGAGATCCTGGCGCAGCGTGGCATGAGTACGCCCACTTTCCTCGGCCTGCCACCGTTTCCGGTCGCGGCCAGGGCGGCCCTGGCCGACCAGCAGCTGCGGACCAACCTGGGCCGGGCGACCGACACCATCCGCGACAAGCGGCTGCGGGCCATCGCCGAGGTACCGCACTGGCAGGATCTCCGCCGGGCCGGATCGTCGATCAAGGACGATGTACTCGCCCGCCTGCCCGAGCTGCTGATCCAGCTGGAGGCCAACGTGGTCGCGGCCGGTGGCGTCGTGCACTGGGCCCGCGACGCCGCCGAGGCCAACGCCATCGTCGCCGGCATCGCCCACTCGCACGGGGTGGACGAGGTGGTGAAGGTCAAGTCGATGGCCACCCAGGAGATCGAGCTGAACGCTGCACTGGCCGCCGAGGGCATCCAGGCGTGGGAGACCGACCTGGCCGAGCTGATCGTCCAACTGGGGAACGACCTGCCCAGCCACATCCTGGTACCGGCCATCCACCGCAACCGGGACGAGATCCGGGACATTTTCGTCCGGGAGATGGCCGGCGCCGGCCGGCCCGCCCCGGAGCACCTCGGCAACGACCCGGCCGAGCTGGCCGAGGCGGCCCGCCTGCACCTGCGGGAGAAGTTCCTCCGCGCCAAAGTGGCGGTGTCCGGCGGAAACTTCGCGGTCGCCGACACCGGAACCATTGTCGTACTGGAGTCCGAGGGCAACGGCCGGATGTGCCTGACCCTGCCGCCGGTACTGATCACCGTGCTGGGCATCGAGAAGATCATCCCAAGCTGGACCGACCTGGACGTCTTCCTGGCTCTGCTGCCGCGCTCCTCGACCGCCGAGCGGATGAACCCGTACACCTCGACGTGGACCGGAGTCACCCAGGGCGACGGTCCGCAGGAGTTCCACCTGGTACTGCTGGACAACGGCCGTACCGCCACCCTGGCCGATCCGGTGGGGCGGCAGGCGCTGCGCTGCATCCGCTGCTCGGCCTGCCTCAACGTATGTCCCGTCTACTCGCGCACCGGCGGCAAGGCGTACGGGTCGGCCTATCCGGGCCCGATCGGGGCCATCCTGACGCCCCAACTGCGCGGGCTCAACCAGCACCCGGTCGACGAGCAGACGGCGTCGCTACCGTTCGCCTCGACCCTGTGCGGTGCCTGCTACGACGCCTGCCCGGTCGAGATCAACATCCCGGAGGTACTGACCCACCTGCGGGCCAAGGTCGTGCAGCGCCAGCCACACCTGGCCGAACGGATGGTGATGGGCCTCGCCGGGGCGACCCTGGCCAACCCGCGCCGCCTCGGCGCCGCCCAGCGCACGGCCGGCCTGCTGTTCGGCCGGCTCGCCCGGCGCCGGGTGGGCGCGGCCGGGCGGTGGCGCGGGCCGGGCTGGGCCGGTGCCTGGTTCGGCCGGCGCGACCTCACCCCGCCGGCCCGGGTCTCCTTCCGCCGCTGGTGGAAGGAGAGCCACCGGTGACCAATACGGCGAAAGAGCAGATCCTGCAACGGGTACGGGCGGCGCTGGCCGACCGACCGGCCACGCCCGAGGTGTCCCGTGACTACCGCGGTGCCGCCGCCCCGGTCGCCGACCTGGTCGGCCTGTTCGCCCAACGGGCGGCCGACTACCGGGCCGGTGTCTGCCGGGTAACTCAGGCCGAGCTGCCGGCGGCGATCGCGGCGATCGTCGGGGCGCACCCGGTCGCGGTACCGGCCGACATCGATCCACAGTGGACAGTGGGACTGTCGGTACTGGTCGACGAGCCGCCACTGACCGTTGCCCAGCTCGACCGGGCGTACGCCGTGCTGACCACGGCCACGGTGGCCATCGCGGAGACCGGCACCGTGGTACTCACCGCCGGGCCGGGGCAGGGGCGCCGGGTACTCACCCTGCTCCCCGACCACCACGTCTGCGTCATCCGGGCCGACCAGATCGTGGCCGACCTGCCCGCCGCGCTGCCGCTGCTCGACCCGCGCCGGCCGCAGACCTGGATCAGCGGACCGTCGGCGACCAGCGACATCGAGCTCAACCGGGTCGAGGGCGTACACGGTCCACGCGACCTGCAGCTGCTGATCGTCACCGGGTAACCCTCAGTCCTGGTGGGCCTCAGTCCCGGTGGGCCTCAGTCCTGGTGGGCCTCAGTCCTGGTGGGCCTCAGTCCTGGTGGAAGACCTCGTGCACCTCGTCGCCGATCGGCGAGAAGTCCGCGTTGGCCGGCATGACCTCGGCCATGTACCGCCACCACCGGTGGGTCAGCTCGGTGTCGGCGCCGGCCGCCCAGCGCTCCTCGTCGGCCACCTCCAGGTAGCCGAAGACCCGCCCCACCGCCGGTACCGCGAAGAGCGAGAAGTTCCGCCCGCCCTGCGCGGTGATGGCCGCCCGCAGCTCCGGCCACAGCTCCGCGTGCCGGCGGGCGTACTCCGGCACGCTCTCGGCCGGCAGCGCCAGCGAGAACGCGATCCGGGTGAAGCCGTCCATGTCCTGCCTCCGGTTTGATCCAGCGGGCCGACTCCCGCTGGGCGGGTCAGAAGTCGATCAGCGCACCAGCAGGAGTCCGCGCGGCGGCACGACAAGCTCGTCGCCGACCTGTCGCCATGGGCCGTCGATGCCCCGCACCTCGGCCACGTCGTCCACTACGACAACGGCCGGCGTCCGGTTGTAGTTCGCCAGCGCCAGCAGCGTGCTGCCGTCACTGGCGTGCCGCCACCGGGCCGTCCGTACCGGCAGCGCGGCAGCGTCGGTGGTGGCCAGTACTCCGGAGCGTTCGAAGGTACCGTGCCAGAGGTACTCGGCCAGTTCGGTACGCAGCCGCTCGGCGACCGTGCCGTACTCCACAGTGGACGGGAAGTCGGCCAGCCGGCCCTTGAAGTGGCGCGGCTCGTAGCAGAGCAGGTACCCGTACAGCAGGGCCTGGTTGATCTGGTTGCGATCGTCGAAGCCGGACACGGTGGTCATCATCCGCAGTCGCGGGTTGACGTACCGGGTCAGCGGCTGGTGGTCGACGTAGTGGCTGCGGATGTAGGACACCTGGTAGGACGGTTGGAGATCCTCGTACACCGTCTCACCGGCGAAGAGGAAGTCCGACCTGTTCTCCGGCAGCCGGGCCCGCAGTCGCTGGGCCAGCAGCGAATCGGCGCCGTAGACCGATGCGCCGGGGGCGTGCCCGTGATCGGTGGCGTAGCACAGCAGGGCCGGCGTGTGGTGCATGGTCTCGTCGAACAGCATGCCGTCGGCCCCGGTCGCGACGACCTTGTCGAATTCGCGCTCGCAGGCCCGCAGGTACTCCTCGTGCAGGAAGCACATCGGGATCAGCCGGCGGGTGTTGACGTCAAGCAGCTGGTGCGGCGTGAGGTACTGGTAGCCGGGCAGCCGGTAGTAGTCGCCGTACGGGTCGCGTACGGCGCTGCGGTGCAGCTCCGTGGTGAACCGCTCGGTCGCCTGGTCGGCCCAGGTGAACTTGGTGAACAGCACCACCCGGACGCCGATCGCCTGGCAGGCCGCGATCGCCTCGGCCAGTCCGGCGGCGCCGCCCAGCGCCGGATCCGGGTCGTGGCACGGGTTGTTGCGGTCCTGGCCGCCGGTGTTCCAGCCGATGACATGCAGTACGGCGACCCCGGCGTCGGCGCACTCGCGGGCCAGGGTCGGCAGGTCGGCGAAGTTGTACCGGCGCTCGCCGACCGGGGAGTTCAGCCCGATCTGGTACCACGAGTGCGGCATCGCGGCCCACGCCGGCGGGCTGGCCTGGACCACCTCGGCCCGGTGCTCCCGGTAGGCGGCCAGCGCCTCCGGCCAGTCCCCGGCGGCGTGGCTCAGCTGTACCGTGGCCAGCTCCCGCTGCCCACCCGGCGCGAGGTCAAGCAGGTGTACCGCCGAGAAGCGCAGTTCACCGGCTGGCGCGGCACACTCCGGCCAGGGCACCTGGTCGCCGATCGTGTCGGCGTACCCGGGCTCCAGCTCCCACATCCAGCCGACGATCTCCGGCGTCGGCCCGGCCACCCAGGCGGCGACCGCCTCCGCACCGTCCCGCATCACCACGAACGGCGCGGTCGGATTGCCGAACACCAACGAGTCGGTCATCGCCGTCGGTCGTACCGTGCCGTAGTAGCCCTTGTTCCACTCGAACTGCGGCCACAGTGGACGCTCCCGGGCACCGTAGTAGTCGCGGGTGAGCGCGGTCAGCGTCCGGCCGGCCGGTACCTGGACCCCACGGATCCACGGGAAGAGCGCGCTGTCCACGGTCGCCGGTGACTGGTTGTCCACCTGCAGCCGCAGGCGCAGCTGGCCCGGGCTCGGCTCCAGATGGACGGTGACCGCGATGGCGAGCGCCCGGCCACCCTCGTCGACCACCGCTGGCCAGTACCAGCGCAGGCCGTCGCCGACCGGCTCCGCCGCCGCCGGCTGCTGCCGATCGCCGCGTACCTGGACCGAGGTGTTGTCGCCGTCGGGTACGTAGAGCAGCCAGCCGATCCCGGCCGTACCGAGGGTCCAGCCGCCACCGGCCGGGCGCCAGGACGGGCCTTCCGGCCGGTCCACATCAGACAGATCCACGCCAGACACCTTCCGCTGGATCAGACGACGGTGAGTTCGAGGTTGAGCAGTGACGCGACCGCGCGCAGGTCGCCCACCCGGTGGCCCAGGCCGAGCCCCCAGTGGTGGCCGACGCCAGAGGCGGACCAGGCATCGGTCCAGTCGCCCGGATCCACGCCGAAGTCGACCCGGCTGGTGGTGTTACCGATCTTCAGCAGCGGGCCGCCGACGACCTCGCCCTCGCTGGCCACCAGGCGCAGCGTGCCGTCGCGCAGCTGGGTCAGGCCGAGCAGTGTGACCGGGCCGTGGGCCACGTCGAACTCGACCGACACGCCCCAGCCCCGCTTGCCGTGGTACGTACCCAGCCCGCGCAGCAGCGGCCGGCCCTGGCTGATCGCCAGGTGGGCCGGGCCGTCGTGGCCCATCTCCACGTGGCCGCGTTCGAAGTCCAGCGCCTGGAACTCGGTGAACGAGCCGCCGGCGCCGAGCCGGTCCAGGATCAGCATGGCCAGGCTGGCCCGCAGCTCGTACTCCCCCACCGCCGGTACGCCGCGCGCGGTGAGCAGCGAGGAGCCCAGGATCATCCCGGCCCCGAGCCGCTCGTGCAGCTCCCCGGCCAGGCCACGGTGGTAGTAGGCCAGGCTGTCCAGGTTGAACTCGGTGACCAGCCGGTCGAGCCCGGCCGCCACCGTGGCACCCCAGCGCAGGTCGTCCGGGTCGACCGTGTCGTCGAGGTCGAAAATGGCCCGGGCCCGCTCCAGGACAGCGTCCACTTCGGACGGAGCGGCCGCGTTGACCGCCTCGCGGAGGTCGTCGAACTCGAGCACCTCGATGTGCCCGCCGAGCCGGGTCGGGATCAGCGTGAGGTCGGTGGAGACGTCGAGCATGCCCGGGTACAGGTGGCCCATCAGCCCGAACCGCCCGGTACGCAGCGCCCGGGAGACCCGCGCCGCGCGTACCCACTGGCCGACCTTGGCCCAGGCCCGTTCGTCGTCGAGGTGCCCGGAGACCGACCGGAAGCCGATGTCGGCCCGCAGGAACGTGTTGCCGATCTCGGGCAGCGGGCAGGCCCCGCAGTAGGCCAGCCACTCCCCGGTACCGAAGGTGTCGTGATCCATGCTGGCCGACGGCTGCAGGTTGAGTACCAGCACCGGCGCCCCGGCCCGCTGGGCCACCGGCAGCACCATCGAGGCGGTCAGGTAGGTCGGGACGAAGTAGACGATCAGGTCACAGCCGGCTGCCCGCAGGATGTCCCCGGCCGGGCCGGCCTGGCTGGCGTCGTTGACGAACCCGCCGTCGATGATCTCGGCTCCGTACCCGGCCAGCCGCTCGGCCACCCGGCGGGTCGAGGCGAGCACGCTGTCGTACAGGCCGGGGAACTGCGGCCAGTACGCGGCCAGCCCGCCGGCGACCAGACCGATGCGGGCCGGCGGGGCGGCGGTACGGCCCAGGTGGTCGACCTGGCTCGGGGCGACGTCGGTGGTGGTCATCCGGGGCTCTCCGTTCTGCTGTGCACGGGGTCGTCGTCGTCGACCAGCTGCAGGTCCAGCGGGGCGACGTGCAGGGCGTAGTACGCGTGGGTGACGAAGTCGCCACAGGTCAGTACCCACAGCCGGGTACCGTCCGGGCTGACGAACCGGCTCGGTACCGACGGGTTGTAGAACCCCTCCGGCGCGAAGTCCTGGCTGAAGAACAGCTCCCAGGGGCCCCACGGGCAGGGCGCGCTGTAGAACTCCCAGCGGCTGTGCTGCCATCGGCCGGGGCTGGGCCGGTCGAGGTGGGGAAAGTGCCACTGCGGCAGCACGTACCGGCCGATCGCCGGGATCCAGGTCGCGCCGGCCATTCCGGTCCGCCCCGGGGCCTGGAAAACCGGCAGCGCGACGTCGCACCGGTCCCGCCAGACCGGTTCGCCGACGGTACGGTCGGTCGGGTCCGGGTTCGGATCGGCCACAAACCCGGTGGCGAACTCCCAGTCGGCCGGGGCGAGCCGGCCGATGCGGTCCCGCCGTACCCGGCCCAGGTTCATCGCGTGCCCGTTGTTCCAGTGCCCGGCGCTGGAGAGGGCGTAGACGTAGTCCTGCCCGCCGTGGGGTGCGCTGGCCACGTCCGCGCCGTAGTCGACGAACCACGGCGCCGCGAACGACCGGCCCGGGAACATGGACTGCCCGATCGGCGGCCGACCGGTCCACGTCTGGCCGCCGTCGTCGGACCGGATCAGGCTGGAGTCCCACGCCTCCTGCTGCCAGAACGGTGGCGACATGTAGTGGTGCCGGCTGACCGAGAGGTACAGCGAACCGTCCACCGCGGTGATGCCGTTCGCCTTCCAGTTCCCCAGATCCGGTCCGGTCTCGCACATCTCGCCGTACTCGGTCATCGGGTTGACCGTCCGTCCGGTCAGCCCGGCCGGCTCCCCCGGATGTCCATCGAGGACGTTCACCGCCAGGTTCGTCGAGCAGACATCGCCGAAGCCCCGGGTGTCGTCGGCCGCCGCGAACAGCTCGCCGGCCGGCCCCTCACAGGTGGCCCAGCTGTCGCCGAACACGTTGCCGGCGGCCCGGGTCACCGGACCCAGCGTCGCGCCGGTGATGCGGGCCATCAGTTCCAGCCCATGGCCTGGCCACCGACCCGGTCGGCGCGGATCTGCCCGGCGTATCCGCTGCGCCGGTAGGCGGCCACCGGGTCCGGGTCCAGACCCATCCCGGTACGCAGGTCGGCCAGCAAAGGCCGGACATCAGTGTTGTACGCGTCCATCAGTACCGCGTGTGCGGTCAGTACATCGCCCTCGTCCTGGGCCGCCACGAGTGCGTCCTGGTCGACCAGCAGCGCCTTGGCCGTAGCCTCCTGCACGTTCATCACGCTGCGGATCTGGGCCGGGATCTTCTCCTCCAGGTTGTGGCACTGGTCGAGCATGAACGCCACCCCGGCCCCGTGGTTGGTCGCCGGGTCCAGCCCGCCGCCCTGTACCACCTCGAGCATGATGCGGAACAGCTGGAACGGGTCGGCCGCCCCGACGATCAGGTCGTCGTCGGCGTAGAACCGGCTGTTGAAGTGGAATCCGCCCAACCGGCCGGCCCGCAACAGGTTCATCACCAGGAACTCGATGTTGGTACCGGGGGCGTGGTGGCCGGTGTCGACCAGGACCTGGGCCCGCTCGCCCAGGCGCAGGCAGTGCAGCAGCGAGGTACCCCAGTCGGGCAGGTCGGTGGCGTAGAACGCGGGCTCGAAGAACTTGTACTCCAACAACATCCGGGCCCCGGCCGGCAGCGCGGCGTACACCTCGGTCAGCGCCGTTTCCAGCCGCTCCTGCCGCCGGGCCAGGTCATCCTGGCCGGGGTAGTTGGTGCCGTCGGCGAACCACAGCGACAGGATGGTCGACCCGGTCTGGGTCATCACCTCGACGCACTCCAGCAGGTGCTCGATTGCCTTGCGGCGCACGGCGGGCTCCGGATTGTTGACGCTGCCCAGCTTGTAGTCGTTGTCCTGGAACGTGTTCGGGTTGATCGCCCCGATCTGCAGGCCCAGGTCGGCCGCTGCCTTGGCCAGGTCCCGGTAGTCCTCGACGTGATCCCACGGGATGTGCAGGGCGACGCTGGGGGCGACCCCGGTGAAACGGTGCACCTGGGCCGCGTCGGCCAGCTTCTCGTACGGGCTGCGCGGTACCCCGGCCTGCGGGAAGACCTTGAACCGGGTGCCCGAGTTGCCGTACGCCCAGGACGGCGTCTCGATCCGCAGCGCCTTGATCGCCTGCGTCACCTGCGGGTTCATGCCGCTCCTCCAACTGTGTTCTGGCTGCGCGCGGCATCCACCGCCTGCCGCACCGCCTCGAGGTATCCGTGTCCGTACTCTTCGTCGGGTTCGAGGTAGCTGCCCTCGGTCCACTCGTTCCAGGCGTTGATGGTGACCACCTTCGGCCGCCCCGCTCCGGCGGCGAAGTCCAGCGCGTCACCCAGCGCGGCGCCGACCCGCTCGGGGGTGTTGCCGGTCAGGATCGACGTGAACGGGTACCCCTCGTCCCGCTGCATCGCCCACTCGCCGGTACGTGGGCTGGGGTCCCAGCCGACGGTGACGTTGGGCAGGTAATCCACTGGCAGGGCGGCGCTCTGCTGCGCCCACGTGGTGCGGGCGTTGGCGTGGGCCGCCGGGTACTCGGTGGTCGGGAACGTGGTGAAGGCGCTGTCCGGGTGGTGCCACCAGGTGTAGTGGGTGGCCGCGTCCAGGCCCAGTTCGCGGACCAGCCGCTGCGGGTCGGGTACCCCAGGGTTGAGCGCCCCGGTCAGGTACAGCCCCGGCAGCCCGGCCCGTACCGCCCGGTCGCGGAAGCCGTCGAACAGCGCCGCCGTACGGGCCACCGAACCCATCCCGCCGATCAGGCCGGGCAGGTCGTAGACGCAGAAGTACGGCTTGCCGCCGACGCGCCAGTACGAGGGGTGGCTCAGGTACCGCTCGAGGATGTGTTCGAACGCGGTTTCGGCGTGGAACCGGGTGTTCGGCGCCGGCAGCATCACCGTGGGGCTGGGCTCGCGGGCCGGGTAGAGGTCGGTCCAGTCGTGGTTGGCCCACATCAGCGCGAACCGGAACTCGGCGAGCCGATCGGCTTGCAGCAGTCCGCGGTCGAGCGCTCCGTTGAGGAATGGCGCGTTGTCGAACCAGTACCAGTCCACGATGAAGCCGTCGACTCCGTGGTCCAGCGCGGCGGCCACGATCCGGGAGGCGACCGCGGGATCGCTCTCGTCGGTCTCCCCCCACAGTGGACGCTTGGGCTGGACGTGGCCCGGGAAGCGCGGTCGGGCCGGCCGTAGCACGTCCCACTCGGTGAAGCCCTGGCCGAACATGGCCTCGTTGCGCGGATCCACGTGCCACTGCGGGAAGTAGTACGCCATCACCTGGGCCTGGCCGTCCGGCCACTCCCGGCGCGCCGGCGGTGGAGTGTCCTCTGTGGACAGTTCGGGTCGGCCGCGCAGGTCGGTGTTCACGGGCAGCGTCATGACGCGCTCCCCTGCTCGTTGCCGCCGTAGACGATCAGCTTGACGATCTCGTCGACCGAGCTCTCGGCCTTGGTCCGGATACCCGCCAGCTGGCCCAGGTGCAGCACCATCACCCGGTCCGCGGTCTCCCATACCTGCTGCAGGTTGTGGCTGATCAGGATGACCGCCTTGCCGGCGTCGCGCAGGTCCCGCACCAGGCTGAGGACCCGGTCGGACTCCTGGACACCGAGGGCCGCGGTCGGCTCGTCCATGATGACCACGTCGGCCCCGCCGATCAGTACCCGGGCGATGGCCACCGCCTGGCGCTGGCCACCGGAGAGCAGGTAGACCGGGACGCGCACGCTGGGCAGCCGGATGGTCAGCCCGGCCAGCACCCGCTCTGCCTCGCGGTAGATGCGGCGCCGGTCGACGAACGGGCCACGGTGCGGCTCGCGGCCGAGGAACAGGTTGGCCGCGACGTCGCGCTGGTCGACCAGGGCCAGATCCTGGTACACGGTGGCGATCCCGGCCGCGTTGGCGTCGTTCGGACCACCGAACACCTTCGGCTGGCCGCGTACGAACAGTTCGCCCTCGGTCGCGTCGTAGGCGCCGGAGAGGATCTTGATCAGGGTCGACTTGCCGGCCCCGTTGTCCCCGAGGATGGCCAGCACCTCGCCCGGGCACACGTCGAACGACACATTGGACAGTGCCCGGACGTGCCCGAAGACCTTGCCGATGCCCCTGGCCGCGAGAATGGGTTCGGTTGCCGTACTCATCGTGCCCTCCTGCGCTCGGAAACCGCACCGAGGATCACGGCCAGCACGAACACCGCACCGCGGGCGAGCTGTTGGTAGTACGTGTTGACCGAGAGCAGGGTGAGCCCGTTGTTGAGAATGCCAATGACCAGTACGCCGGCCAGGGTGCGCTGGATCTTTCCGGCACCGCCGCTGAGGCCGATGCCGCCCAACAGCACCGCGGTCAGCACGTCGAACTCGGCGCCGACCGCGTAGTTCGGTCCGCCGCTACCGGCGTTGCCAGCGGTGATCACGCCGCCGAGGGCGGCCAGTACGCCGGTGGCCACGAAGACGCCGGTGTAGACGCGCTTGACCCGGATGCCCGAGCGCAGCGCGGCGCTGGCGTTGCCGCCGACTCCGTAGATGTGCCAGCCGGAGCGGGTGAAGGCCAGGATGACCCAGGCGACGATGTAGACGACTATCAGGATCCAGACCGAGATCGGTACGCCGAGGTACCGGTCGGTGATGAAGTTCTGCAGGCTCGGGTTGGTCAGCGGGATGACCTTGCCATCGGTCAGGATCAGCCCGAAGCCGCGCAGCGCGATCGAGAAGGCCAGCGTCGCGATGATCGAGTTGATGCCGATGCGTACGACCAGGACGCTGTTCAAGAGTCCGATCACGCATCCAGCGGCCAGCCCGGCCACTACGGCGAGCGGGGTGGACAGGCCGGCGTCCTGGATGAGCATGGCCACCACCACGCTGACCAGACCGACGTTGGCGCCGATGGTCAGGTCGAGCTGGCCGGCGATCAGGGCGATCGTCATGCCGGCGGCCAGTACCCCGGTCACCGCCACGGCCGAGCCCACGTTGAGCAGGTTGCGCTGGGTCAGGAAGTAGGGCGAAGCCGCCGCGAAGTAGATGAACAGCGCGATCAACGCAACGTAGATGCCGAGGTCGAGGGCGCGGTCAACGAGGGTGTGACTGCCGGCTCGGCCGGGCTCGACGGTGCCCGCCGACCGCCGACCCCAGCCGCGCGGGTCAAGCACCCCGAGCATGCTCGGTTTCGACTCGGGCGCGCCGGGCGGCGCCTGGGTAGGACTGCTTGTTGCCATGGGACGTCTCCTCGGCCAGACCGGGGAACGCCGGTGCTGACCCGATCCGGATCAGCACCGACGCCCCACTCAGATCACTTCTTGTCGTTGGGGTAGAACTCGTCCACGTTGGTGGCGGTGAGTACCCGGTCGACGGTGAAGGGGCTGAACGACTTGCCCATCGCGGTGGCGATCGCCGCCTCGATGAAGTTCCAGCCCTCGGCGTAGGGCTGGTAGTCGATCGAGCCGATCAGGATGCCGGCGTTGGACTTGTCCCGGATCGCGGCCCGGGCCGAGTCGTCGCCGCCGTTGGTGATGGCCAGGATGTCGCCGCCCCGGTTGGCTGCCTTGGCCGCGTTGACCGCGCCGATGACCGGCTCGTCACCGTAGGACATGACCAGTACGACGTCGGTCGGGTGCGCGGTCAGGAAGTCCGCGAACGTCGACTGCGAGGCCGAGGTCGGGTCCTGACCGGCCGGGGTCAGCATGGTGGTGTCGCTCGCGGAGACCCCGAGATCGGTCTGGGCCTGCGCGAAGGCGGCCTTGACCCGGGCGTCGCACGGGGTGCAGTTCGGCGCGGACATGCCGACGATGTCGAGCTTGCGGCCCTTCCACTCGGCGGCCAGCTTGGCCTTGGCCGGAACCTCGAGCTGCTTGATCGCCAGCTGGCCGACCTGGTCGTCCGGTACGCCGTAGTTGGGCACGTCCTGGAAGGAACCGTCGATCATGACGACCTTGGCGCCGTCCTTGGTGATCTGGTTGTATACCGCGCTGTTCATGACATTGGCGCCGACCACATCGGGCTGCTTGACGGCCAACTGCTGATAGGCCGACAACTCGTTCTCGTACTTGAAGTCGAGGTCGGCGTCCTGGAAGTTCACTCCGTAGAACTTGGCCGCGTCGCTCATACCCTTTGACCAGGTGGCGAAGAAGGCGTTGCTCTTACCGTTGTTCAGGAAGGCGATGCTGTA
Source organism: uncultured Actinomycetota bacterium (assembly GCA_963850915.1). Classification (GTDB taxonomy): domain Bacteria; phylum Actinomycetota; class Actinomycetes; order Mycobacteriales; family Micromonosporaceae; genus CAVTWH01. The sequence continues at coordinate 1,121,503 of CAWKND010000004.1, read as the reverse complement.
CTTCTTCGGCAGCGTCTTCGGTACCGCGAAGAGCGGCTTGACCTGGAACGAGCCACTGCCGGCCGCGACCTCAGCCGCGCTGTAGTCACCGGTGGCGCCACTGGATTTGGCGGCGGTACCGGACGATCCGGAGGAGCAGGCGCCGGCGACCAGGGCCGTCGCCGCAGTGACGGCGATGATGGCGGCGAGCCGCGTGCGACGTAAAGTGACGGGGAATTTCATTCAGACTCCCACATGTCGGGCGGACGATTTCGGGGGGCAGATCGCCGGCGAACGGGCCGGTGGTCTGGTGCAGTAGTTCAGCTCAGAACGTTGTACCGTTTCAACTGCCCGTACGCTAGCCTGGCCACACGAGGCCGTCAACATGTTGCCGGGAGATTTCATGGGTCAATCGCCCCGCCCGAACGGATCCACGAATGCGCTGGTATCGAAGACTTCTCCGACGATTCGGGATGTGGCGGCTGCGGCTGGAGTGAGTCTTGGGACGGTCAGCAATCATTTGAACCGTCCCAATTCCGTCGCGCCGGCGACCCGGGCGAAGATCCAGCAGGCGATCGAGCAGCTCGGCTTTGTCCGCAACGCCGGCGCCGCCCTCATGCGCAGTGGCCGGGCGCGGATCATCGGCCTCGTCGTGCTCGACGTGGCCAACCCGTTCTTCACCGAACTGGCCCGCGGGGCCGAGGAGGCGGCCCGCGAGCACGAGCTGCTCATCATCCTGTGCAACTCCGACGAGGACCCCGACAAGGAGCAGCGCTACCTGGAGGTACTGGAGGAGCAGCGGGTACTCGGCGTGCTGATCAGCGCGGTCGACGGTACCGGCGCCGGGGTCGACTGGCTGCGCCAGCGCGGCACGTCGGTGGTACTGGTCGAGAGCGTCCGGCCCAACTTCTGCTCGGTCCGGGCCGACGACGTCGGCGGCGGTGACCTGGCCGCCGAGCACCTGATCGGACTGGGGCACCGGGAACTCATCTACGTCAGCGCATCACTGAAGGTCCGGCAGTACCAGGAGCGCCTCATGGGGGTACGCCGGGCGATGGCCCGCCACGGCATCCCCGAGTCGGCGCTGCGCCTGGTCGAGGAGGGCGTCAAGGGCAGCACGGTGGACGGCCGGTTGGCCGGTGAGCGGATCGTCGGCGAGCGGATTCCCGGTACCGGCATCCTGTGCGGCAACGACCTGATCGCCCTCGGCCTGACCGCCGCCCTGGTCCGGGCCGGCGTGCGCATCCCACAGGACGTGTCGGTGGTCGGCTACGACGACATCGAGCTGGCCCAGCACAACGCGCTGGCGCTGACCACGATCGCGCAGCCCAAGCAGAGCATGGGGCGTACCGCCACCCACCTGCTCATCGAGGAGGCCGACCACGCCGGGCGCCACGCCCACCAGCAGATCGTGTTCCAGCCCGAGCTCTTGGTACGGGAGTCGACCGGCCCCGCCCCGGTGGGTAAACGCCGGCCGGCCGCCAAGGAACAGGTCCGCCAGCGCGAACCCGACCCAGAGCGCTAACCAGCCACCTCCAGCTACGGAAGGGTCACCGACTGGTGGGTCTGCGCGGCCCGTCCAGCGGCGGCGAGGACGTCGGCCACCACGGCCGCGTCGGCCAGCGTGGTCAGCGCCGGCTCCCGACCCAGTACGACGTCGCGCAGGGCACGGGCCTGGTGTACGTACGTCTCGTGGTAGACCGGGATGCCCACGCTGAAGCCGTCGGCGTCCGGCCGGTGGGTGGTACTGCGCCAGCTGTAGCCCGAGGTGCCCGCGGTGCCGAGTACCTTCACCACGAACGTCCACGGGTCGGCCCCGAGGTCGTCCACGGCGAAGCTGGCGAACAGGTGGGCCGAGGTGGTCGGCGTACCGTCCCGGTCGTACTCCAGCGTCATCCAGGCCTGGTCGCTGGTGGACAGCACCGGCCAGCCCGGTACCGCCGCGCCGGCACTGACCCGGTCCGGCCGGCCGAGCGCGGCGACTGCCAGATATGCGTGGTGCACCATGAGCTCCTCCAGCACCGGACCGTACCGGGCGGCCAGCGCCTCGGGGTGGGCCAGCGCGTAGGTGACGAACATGGCCCGGGGCGTACCCAACCGCCCCTCGCGGGTGTGCCGTACCACCCGGCGCGCCTCCGGCAGGTACAGGTAGTTGTGCCCGGGCAGTGCGACCAGGCCGGCGTCGGCCGCGAGTATGGCCAGTTCCCGGATCGCCGCCGCGTCCTGCGCGACCGGCTTCTCGACCAGGATGTGCCGGCCGGCCCGCAGCGCGGCCACGGCCGGCGCGAGATGGGCCGGGGTCGGCGTCAGTACCAGGACCACGTCGACGTCGTCCGCGCCGACCAGCTCGTCGACCGACCCGGCTGCCCGTACTCCCCAGTCCCGGCAGCATCGGGCCAGCCGGGCGGTGTCCGTGTCGTACGCCGCGGTCAGGGTGATCCCGTCGACCTCGGCCAGGGCGGCGGCGTGCAGCGCGGCCACCGTGCCGGTACCCACGAAGCCGACCCGGACCGCGCTCACCGGGCCGCCGCGAACCGCACGCCGGCCGGCTGCCCGCGTTGACCGACCTCGCTCATCACGGAGTCGTCGCTCAGCCGGGCCAGCATGTCCAGCCCGAGCCTGGCCCGGCGCACCCGTTCCCGGGCCGTACTCAGTACGGTGCCGGCCAGGTGGCCGCCGCTCGGGTAGATGTCCGGGGCGTTGCGCAGCCCGAACTTGAGGTAGACCGGGGCGGCGACGCGGACGATCTCGGCCACGTCGTACAGGCGGACGAAGCCGCCCATGCTGTCCGGCGCCTCCAGGTAGAAGTCGATGGTGGCCTCCGACGCGGAGCGCAGCTCGGCCAGCTGGTGCACCGAGAGGTCGCTCGGCACGTTGATGGTGTCGGCGCCGATGCGCTCGGTCAGCGCGAACGCGGCGGGGTTGCTCGGCGCGGCCAGCACACTCACCTTGAACTGCATGGTGGCCGGCAGGTCGCCGGCCCGGCGGTGCTGGTCGAGCAGCCACAGCACGCCCTCGTCGGCCACCAGCAGGCTGCCCACGCCGAGGTCGGCCGCCCGGCGGGCCTCGGCCACGCAGGCCAGCATCGCATCGCGGCCCCGGCAACGCGCGGCCACCCCGCTCGCGGTGAACCGCTGCCCGCCGGTGTCCCAGCTCGCCCGCGGGCCGAGGAAGAGGCAGACCTCGACCTGGGCCGACTGTCCCAGGTCGACCATCGCGGTGATCTCCCGGTCGGTCAGCATCATCACCCCGGAGCCCTGCGACACCCGGTGCACGGGCACCTCGAGGGTGGCCGCCTCGTCCAGGACCGTGGCGAACGCGTCCGGCCCCTCGACGCTGGGGATCTCCACCCGGTACTGGCCCCCGTCCGGGAACCGGGCCGGGCTGGTGGCGGGGCCGGGCTGAGCCGCCCCGACCACGGTCGCGGGAATCGTCAGACCATCGGGTACAGGCATTTCTCTCCAACAGTGGTCACAGGTGGTCAGGTGATCAGAACGGGCCGCACCCACGAACCGGTGGCCCCGGTGATACGCAACGGAAGGCAGACGAAGAGCCCGACGGCCACACCGGCCTGGGCCGCGTCGTCGAGGTTGAGGTTCTCGATCAGGTGCACGCCGCGCTCGACCAGCATTTCCTGGTGGGTGGTGTGGTGCTCGTCCGGGAACGGCAGCGGTTCGGTACCGGCGGTGTCGGTGCCGAGTACGGCCATGCCCTGCTCGTAGAGCCAGATCGCCCCCTCCGGGCCTACTCCCGGCTGGCCCGCCTGGTAGGCGGCGTTGTCCCGGCCGTACTCGCGGATCTTGCCGGTCCGTACCAGGATCGCGTCGCCCGGTTCGATCACCAGGCCGCCCAGCGCGGCGACGAGGTCGGCCTTGGTCACCTCGTAGCCGTCAGGGAGCGCGGCCACGCCCCGGCTGCGGGCCACGTCGACCAGCACGCCGCGGGTCACGATCGGCGGTACGGTCTCGATCCCGTTGACCGAAAACCCTTTGTCGGTACGGACATCGCCGGCGCGCCGGTTCCCGTAGACCCGCCCGGCGGCGGCCACGTGGACCAGCCCGTCGATGTGGGTACCCACGTGCAGCGCGCCGGTGATCGTCTCGGCCGCGTACTGGTAGTGGTCGTGCGGGGCCGACCCCTCCGGCGTGACCCGCCAGGTGAACGAGAACGGGGTGAAGGCGCCCGGACTGCCCTGCGGTACCTGCTCGTCCAACGGCAGCCCGAGGTCGTGCACCGTACCCTCGCGGATCAGGGTGGCCGCGATCGCCACCAGCTCCGGCGTGATCCGGGACAGCGCCCCGATGTCGCCGGTCATGCCCGCCACCGCTTGATGGCCTCGGCCGACACGGCGGTGCTCGCCCCGGGCCGGTCGGGCAGGACAACGTCGCTGCCCCGCAACTGCACCGGATGCTCGAACACCTCCAGCCCCCACGGCAGGTACTCGATCATCGCCGGCTTGGCCGCGCCGACCCCGCCGACCAGGTGCTGGTGTACCTGCATCATGTCGCCGGCGTGCGGGACGACCCACCGGCCGGCCGCCTGGGCCGCGTGCGCGATGCGCAGCCACTCGGTCACCCCGGCCACCCGGGTCACGTCGACCTGAACGATGTCCACCGCATCAGCCTGCAGGAATGCGGCGAACGCCTCGGTGGAATAGAGGTTCTCGCCCAGCGCGACCGGGACTGCGCCGGTCGCGGCCAGCGCCGCGTGCCCGGCGATGTCGTCCGGGTGCAGCGGCTCCTCCAGCCAGGCCACGCCGAGGTCGGCCAGGGCGGGCGCGAAGCGGCGGGCGGTGATGAGGTCCCACTTCTGGTTCACGTCGACCATCAGGGTGACGCTGTCCGGCAGCGCGTCCCGGACCGCGCGGACCCGCTGCAGATCGACCCGCGGGTCCGGGCCGCCGATCTTCATCTTCACCCGCGACCAGCCGGCGTCGACCATCGCGCCCATGTCCTCGATGAGCTCGGGGATCGCGAAGTTCAGCCAACCGCCGTCGGTGTTGTAGGTGGAGAGCCGGGCGTGCGTACCACCGAGCAGCCGCCACAACGGTTCCCCGGCCCGCTGGGCGGCCAGGTCCCACAGCGCGGTGTCGAGCATGCCCAGCGCCATGTGGGCCACCCCGGCCCGGCCGACCCAGTGCAGATCCGACCAGTACAGCTCGTGCCAGAGCCGGCCGATCTCGCCCGCGTCCCGCCCGACCACGGCCGGGGCGAGGTAGCGGTCGATGGTGTCCACGATCAGGTCCTCGCCGGCCCAGACACCGGAGTACCCGGTACCGACCAGACCGTCGGCGGTACGGACCTCGACCACCGGGATCTGCCAGTGCGTACGCACGTAGATCGCGTCGGCGATCTGGCGCCGCAGGGGTACCCGCAGCACGTAGGCGTCGATCTTCTCGATCGCCGCCGCGCGGGTACGGGTGGGCGCGGGCACCGTCACGTTGGCTCCTCGTTTGGTCGTTCTGGCTCCCACGAACTCAGCGTCCGCAGGATCATGCATGATATTTGTTGGCTGGGCCGGGTTCGTCAAGCTGGTCGTTCGGCCAAGTCAAGCCGGCGAGGGCTGGCGCTCCCGGCGGTGGGCGGGGGTCGGTGAACCCGGCCTATCCATGGGACGGGAACTACTCCGCCAGGCTGCGAAGGCGGTTCCGGGCCCGGTCGATGTGGTGGCCGACCGCGGCCAGGAAGTGGTCCCGGTCGCCGCCGGCCAGGGCGTCGACAATCTGCCCGTGCTCGACCCCGGCCGCGTCGAGGTCGATCACGCCGGCCTGCCCGTAGAGCCGGCTGACATGCAGGTGGAAGTTCAGGCCCCGCCACGCGTCCACCAGGAACACGTTGCCGGAGAGCCCGACCAGGTGCTCGTGGAAGCGCATGTCCGCCCGGGCGAAGCCGGCGTACCCCCGGTAACCCGGACCGGCGTCGGCGGCGAGCGTCGCGGCCAGGTTCGCCCGCGCCTGGGCGACGTCGGCCGCGCTGGTCGTCTCGGGAAGCGACTCGGCCAGCCCGTCGTACTCGAGTACCCGCCGGGCCTGGAACAGCCGGTCGAACCCGGCCGCGGTCAGCGCCGAGGCGACCATGTACCCCCGATTGGCGTGGGACAGGATGAGCTTCTGGGCCAGCAGCCGCGACAGCGCCTCGCGGACCGGGGTAATGCTCATCTCCAGGTCGGCGGCGAGCGAGTCGATGCCGATCTTCTCCCCGGCCGGCAGGTTGCCGTCGAAGATGGCCTCGGTCACCGCCTCGTAGGCCAGCTCGGCCAGCGGCACACTGGCCCGGCGCCGGACCACCAACCTCGCCGGCGCTGGCCGGCTCGGCCGGGCTCGTTCGCTCACAGTCGCCATTCTGCCGTTCCTGAGGGCGGGGCGGGACGCCGGATCGCTCCGGCGTCCCGCCCGTCGTTGTCTTTCGGTTGCTCAGGTGTACGCCACGATCGGGTTCCAACTGGTCAGGTCGTTCGTACTGTTGCCGCTGCTGCCCGCGTTCACCTGGAACTGGAGCTGGTCGCCGGCGGCCACGGTGATGCCGGACAGGTTGACGTCCACACCGGACTGGTCGCTGCCCCCGAGCGTGGCCGGGTAGCCGGTGAACCAGCTGCCGTTCCTGGTGAGGCCGTAGCTGACCCCGTCGCCGCCGACCTGGTTCTTCACGATGCGACCGCGCACGTTGACGGTACCGGCGTGCGGCGCGGTCCAGGTACGGATCGTGTACTTGCTGGCGTCGGCGGCCGGCTGCCAGTCGAACCGGCTCAGGTAGTTGGCCGACGTGCCCCAGAAGTCGTTGGTCGAGTCGTAGGACAGGTTCACCACCGCCGAGCCGTTCCAGCATCTGGTACGACCACGCGTTGCTGCCCTGCGTACCCGAGTAGCCGGACCCACCGGTGTACAGCCCGGTCGTACCCACGTTGTTACTGGTGGTCCAGCCGGTGCTGGTACCGGTGAAGAAGGCCGATTCGGTGAAGATGTTGTCCCGAGCCGTACCGGAGATGGTGCTGTTGTACGACCACACCGGCGCCGTGTTGCCGGTGAAGGCGTTGTCGGCCACCACGTGGTTGTTGTTGTAGTCGCCGGATCGCCCGAGCGCCAGGTACTCCAGCCCCGGCCCGGCGTCGCCGGCGATGTAGTTGCCGTAGTAGGAGCCGTGGTCGTCGTACGCCTCGAAGTCGGTCCCGGTCATGTCCGGCGAGGAGGTGTTCGGTACCGAACCCAGCACGCTGTTGACGACCGAGAAGTTGGAGGCGTACCACCAGAACAGGTTGGTGGTCCCGACAGGCTGGGCCCGCGAACCGTTGGCCACGATGCGCGAGCTGACGATCCGTACGTTGCTGATGTTGTCGAAGTTCGGGCAGCCGTCGTTGTTGTGCCAGTAGGCGCTGGTGATCGTCACGTTCTGCACAGTCGTGTTCGGGTACGTGGTCAGGAAGCCGCCCATGCCGGAGATGTCGACCGGGTCGTTGGTGTCGGTCGCCTCCACCGCGTCGATGACGATGTTGCGGACCACCCACTGGGTGCTGGTCGGCTGGGCGGTGCTGCCGCTGATGTACAGCCCGGTCGAGTCGTACAGCCCCGGTAGGTCCGACTGCGCCGGTGACTGCGCGAAGACGCCCTTGATGTCGTGCAGGTACAGGTTGTGGAACTGGAGACCCTCGTGGCCGAGCGAGGTGTACCAGAAGACGATGCCCATCCCGGCGTGCTTGACCTCGAGGTCGGAGACGGTCCAGTAGTCGCCGTTCTCGACCCACACTCCCCGGTCGGCCGCGTTGCCACCGCCACTGACGATCGGCCGGGCGCCCGACCCGTAGGCGCCGATGGTGACCGGACTGCCCGAGGTACCGCCGCCGTACAGCTTGCCCAGCTCCTGGCTCCAGGTGTCGCCCCGCTTGAGCAGGATCTGGGCGCCGGCGCCGAACGTCTTGCCGTCGAGGTTGGTGAAGTCGCACCAGGGCAGCGCCGAAGTCGGTGTGGTGTAAGCGTTCGAGCAGCTCGACGAGGCGCCGTTGTCGATGTAGTAGGTGCCGGTCAGCGCGGCCGCTCCGTCGTCGACCGCGACCCGGTCGATGTTCACGTAGTTGCCCGACGAGGACGGGTCATGGGTACCGGTCCAACTGATCTTCAGCGAGTGGGTACCCGATGCCAGCGTGCCGCTGTCGTAGATCTGGCTGTTCCCGGCCTGTACCGCCGAGTAGAGGTTCGCGCTGACCGCGGTACCGCAGTTGGCCAGGCTGGCGTCGCAGATCTGCACACTGGCGATGCCCGAACCGTTGTTGGTCAACGAGAAGAGTTTGATGTCCACGCCGGTGAACAGGATGGTGGCGAAGCCGCCGCTGGTGTTCGTCCAGCTCTGCGTGGAGTTGTACAGCCCGGCCTGGCAGCCGCTCGAACAGTGGGTCCAGGTACCGCTGTAGTTGAACTGGTTCAGCCCGGTGCCCTGGGTCGAGTCGTCCACACTGGACACGGCCGCCTGGGCCGGGCTGGCCAGGACGGGGACGAGAAGTACGGTCGCGAAAGCCAGGACGGCTGTGGCCAGATGACGCCATCGGTGCTGAAGCATGGGGCGGCTCCAATCGGCTTCAAGGTGCCGGCTGCGGGACGGGCCAGCCTTGTGAGCACATCATGCATCATGCATGATGTCCAGGGCGGCGCGGTATCGGTGCACGCTGGTGCCCGGTCGCCTGACAAACGGCCGGCGTCATCCTGTCCGGCCGTCCGATCGGAGAACGAAGCCATGAGTGAGCTGACCATGAGTCGCGACGCCCGTACCGGTGAGGAGTTCGAGGTGGTCGCCGCCGCGGCGAGCGACGCCGACGTTGACGCCGCGGCCGGCCGGGCCGCCGAGGTCGCGCCCGCGTTGGTCGAGGCGGGCCTGGTCGGCAGGGCGCGGCTGCTCCGGGCGATGGCCGAGATGCTCGAGGACGACGGCGATGCGATCGTCGCGGCGGCCGACCGGGAGACCGCGCTGGGGACCGCCCGGCTGACCGGGGAGCTGGCCCGCTCGGCGTACCAGTTGCGGCTGTTCGTCGAGGTACTGGAGGACGGCGGGTACCTGGAGCTGACCATCGACCACGCCGACGCCAGTGCCGTTCCCGCGCCGCGCCCGGACCTGCGCCGGATGCTGGTACCGGTCGGCCCGGTCGGGGTCTTCGCGGCGAGCAACTTCCCACTCGCGTTCAGCGTGCCGGGTGGCGACACGGCCAGCGCGATCGCGGCCGGCTGCCCGGTGGTCGTCAAGGCCCACCCGGGCCACCCGTACACGTCAGAGCTTTGTGCCGCGGCGCTACGCCGGGCCGCGGCGTCCGTGGCGCTGCCCGAGGATGTCGTCCAGGTGATCCACGGCCGGGCCGGCGGTACCCGGCTGGTCATGCACCCGGCCATCCAGGCGATCGGCTTCACCGGCTCGGTCGGCGGCGGTCGTGCCCTCTTCGACCTGGCGGTCAGCCGGCCGGTACCCATCCCGTTCTACGGCGAACTCGGCAGCATCAACCCGTTCGTGGTGACCCCGGCCGCGGCGGCCGAGCGGGCGGAGACCATCGCCGCCGGCCTGACCGGCTCGTTCACCCTCGGCCTCGGCCAGTTCTGCACCAAGCCCGGCCTGGTCTTCGTACCGGCCGGCGAGGACGGAGAGCGGCTGGTCGCCACGATGGCCGACCTCGCCGCGCAGGTCCCAGGCGGGCCGATGCTGACCCCGAGCATCCGGGACGGCTTCCTGTCCGGCGCCGCGGAGCGGATCAACCTGCCGGGGGTACGGGCGGCGCTGTCGGCGGGCGGGCAGACCGCGCCGCACATCCTCGTCGCCGCCGCGTCGGACCTGGACGACCTGCTGCTGGAGGAGTGCTTCGGACCCTTGGTCGTGATCGTCGAGTACGCCGACGAGGAGCAGCTGTACGCCGCGCTCGCACGGGTGCCGGGCGCGCTGACCGCGACCGTCCACAGTGGAGTCAACGAGGGTACGCCGGGCAGCTTCGCCGATCGGGTCGCCCGACGGGTCACCGGGCAGGCTGGCAGGATCGTGTTCAACGGCTACCCGACGGGCGTCGCGGTGACCTGGGCCCAGCATCATGGCGGCCCGTACCCGGCAACCACCGCGCACCACACGTCGGTGGGTACCACGGCGATCCGTCGATTCCTTCGCCCGGTTGCCTTCCAGGACACGCCGGACGGGTTGTTGCCGGCCGAACTGCGGGAGGACAACCCGCTGGGCCTGCCACGCCGCGTCGACGGGCGGTACCAGCTCCATCGCTGAGCCGCCCATCGACGGCGCGGATCAGTTCAGCACGTGCTGGTCAGCGCCGACTTCGCCCAGGTGTCCGCCGCTAGATTCGGCCCGGCGATTCGGTGCACCGAACTGCACCATCCCCGGCGGTGTTCCGGCCGTACGACCAGGGAGGAGCGCTGGCGACGGCACCTCTCTGCGCGCGGCCGCCAGCTCTCCCGGGACGGTTACGCTCCCGCGCCGAGCCCGAGCTTGGGACGCGCCCAGGCGGCCAGGCGGTTGATGGCGTCGTCGGCCTCCGGCGCGAGGCCCGCGGCCATCTGAAAGGTGTGCTGCTGGCCGGGGAATTCGTCGAGCTGGACGTCGATCCCGGCCTGCTCGGCGTGCTTGGCGAACATGCGGCTGTCGTCCAGCAGCAGCTCCTGATCGCCAACCTGGATGTAGATCGGCCCGAAGCCGGTGAGGTCGGCGTGCAACGGTGACGCGGCCGGGTCGCGGGGATCGCGGCCGTTGAGGAACGCCGCGGCCATGTCCTCGATCCACTGCTTGCTGAACAGCGCGTCGCTACCGTCGTTGTACTCCATTGACCCGCCGGTCACCTCCAGGTCCGTCCACGGTGAGAACAGCATCGCCGCGGCCGGCAGCGGCAGGGCTTCGTTGCGTGCGCGCAGCTGGACAGTGACCGATAGTTGACCACCCGCCGAGTCCCCGGCGAACATGATCCGCCCCGCCGGAATGCCCTGGTCAAGCAGCCACTTGTACGCGTTCAGGCCCTCGACGACAGGTTTGGGGAAGGCCCCGCCCCGGAACACCAGGGTGTAGTCGATCACCAGTGCGCGGGCGCCGATCGCCTTCGCCAGGTGCGCGAACATCTTCCGGTGCGTGAACATCGATCCGCCGACGTACCCGCCGCCGTGGAAGCACAGCAGCACCGGGCTATCCTGGGCGACCCCGTGCGGGACCGCCCACAGCGCCGGCACCCCGTTGGCGTCCACCTCCAGGTAGTCGACGCCACCCGGCTCCATGGTCAGTACGTCCCACTGGGCGTTTGTCACCAGGTCGTCGGGCTGGGGGTTCATCGTCGCCTGCCGGACCGTCGCCCAGTAGCGCTCCACCCGCAGGGATTCCTTGCTCGCCATCGTCTGCCGATCCTTCCGTTGTGCGCAGCCCAATCGGGCTCCCGGTTAGTCGTCGCGGGAGGGTTCGCGATTTGGACAGCTCGTACCGTCCAAATTCGGCCGGGTGTCACGCCGAGCAGGAAGATGCGGCTAACGAGGGATGCAGCCAAGGCGCAGTGCTACAACGCAGTGGAGCGCGCAGCTGTGCGGCGTGCGCGGAGCGCGCAGCGGTTCAGGGTCCTGCGTTAGCAGTTGGAGGCGGACTTCTGCGGCTGCTGTCCGCCGAAGCCGTCCCAGTACTCCGAGGCGAGCTTCTCCAGCGGATTGCCGCAGCCCTGGTTGTTCAGGCCGAACATCCCGTCACTGCCACCCTGAATGCGGCCCCACGGCAGGCCGACGGCGAGGTAGGTGACGAAGAAGCCCAGCTCGCCGACCGCAGAACACGCTCTGCCGTGCACGGACTCGTGCTGGGCCAGCAGGTCCGACGGCTTCTTCCCGGTCCAGTTGCCGCCGCCGCTCTGGGCGTAGCAGATCGCGCCGAGGGTGATCGCATCGGTGCCCTGGCCGGTCTCCGCGAAGATCATGCCCTTGCGAACGCCAACCTTCGATCCGACGATCGCGGCGACGATCACGACGACGATGCCGACCGTCGTGAGGATCGGCGAATGGGTCCACTTGAGCAGGAGGCTGAGCAAGTTGGTGAACCAGTTCTCGTGCTTGTCCAACGCCGGCGTGAGCAGCGCGCCGATCAGGCCCAGCCCGCTCCACACGAGCGTCGCCCACAACGCGAAGCTGGTCCGCGCGGTGGCTCCGTCGATCCCGACGCCGATGCCGAACAGGTAGAACCCGTACAACGCCAACGCCCCGCCGACGCCGCCGGCCACCACCATCAAGACGAACTCGTCCCAGGTCTTCACGCCGTTCAGGACCGCGCCGATCGGCCCGATCACCATACCGACGACGATCGCGATCAGGAGCGCGTCGAGGAGGGTGGCCATCTCGAACCCCCAACAAACTTGTAGGGATCAATGACGCGACGATACGAGCGGGCGAACGCCACGTCTGTCAACTCGTTGACCCTGGGCTCGACGGATACCTGTCACGGCCTACCCGCACGACCGGCCCTGGCATGCAGTTGCCACCAGTCATGCGGGGCGGCCGTCGCCACTCCCGGCTCGTCATCGCCGGTGTGGTAGCCATCCTCGCCACCGAGGCCCAGCTCAGGACGCTGCTGCCCGGTCGCAGCGACGTCCGATCAGGACGAACAGCAGCGCCCAGATGGAGAACTTGCCCTTGGCCCTGGTTGGCGTCATCGTCGGCCCTTCCGTCCCCCGTGGCGTGGAGGCAGACGCTAGCTGATCAAGCTCAATCGTTGACCCGGCATGTTCGGCCAGCAGCGAGCATCCAACTCGCGCTGACTGGAACCGAAGCCGACGTTCAGCGGTACCCCGGAATCTGGTCCCCAACGGTGACCGGGCGTACCTCTTGCTCTACTCCCGGCGACCGGGTCAGCAACGTTCTCGTCGGCTACGAGTTCTCCGAGAGCGGCCCGAGCGGCAGTTGGTGACGCGTCAGGGTTTGCGGCCGACCCCACCGTGCGCGGTCGGCGCGTCGACCAACTGGTCCTCGGTATCCGGCCGCCACTGGTGCACCTGCACCAACCCGGGGTCGACCAGCTCGAGGCCGGCGAAGAACCGCGCGACATCGGCCTGGGTACGCAGCGTCTGTGGGGTCGCGACCCGCTCGTTGTACCGCTTCTGCGCCTCCTGCTGCCCGGGGTGAATCTCCAGCGCAGGATGCGAGACCACCAGATAACTGCCCGAGGGTACGGCCGCCATCAACGTGTCCACGATGCCCCACGGGTCCTCGGCGTCCTGGACCAGGTGCAGTACTCCGAGGAGCAGTACGGCCACTGGCCGGTCGAAGTCGAGCGTGTCCTGAGCGCGCGCCAGAATCGATTCCGGGTCGCGGAGGTCGGCCTGCAGGTAGCTCGTCGTCCCGGCCTGCCCGCTGGAGAGCAGCGCTCGGGCGTGACTCAGCACGATCGGGTCGTTGTCGACGTAGACGATCCGCGCGGACGGCACCACCGACTGGGCAACCTCGTGCGTGTTGTTCGCCGACGGGATCCCGGTACCGATGTCCAGGAACTGCCGGATGCCGCCCTCACCAGCCAGGAAGCGAACGGTCCGGATCAGGAAGTCCCGATTGGCGCGTACCCGCTCGCGGAGTCCGGGCGTGACCGCCAGTACCCGCTCGGCTGCCTCCCGGTCGGCGGCGAAGTTGTCCTTGCCGCCGAGCCAGTAGTCGTACACCCGGGCCGGATGCGCCACCGAGGTGTCGATCGTGGTCGAGATCGCGAACCGGTCTGCTTCTCCGGTGTTGTCGGACATCGCCGCCACACTCCCGTTCACGCCACGAGCACCCAACCCAGCCGATGTGTGGCGAATCGTACCCCGTGCGCGGAATCGCTGAGTGCCGCCCCGGGCGCGGTAGCACAGGTCCGGTACGCGAACCAGGAAAGGCGGTCTGACCCGGTTGTACCCCATCCGGCCGCACTGAAGACGACCATTCCGGCGGGTTGCCGACGGCCAGGTGGCCCGGCACGGCGGTGCGGGGTTAGGGTCGCTAGCCGTGGCAACCAGCCAGCACCGCCATCCCGGCAACCCGCGCGCCCGCCGGCTGCTGTTCGGCGCACTCCTGGCCGCCGCCGTGGCCGGTCTTGTGGGTACCGCCGGATGGGTCATGTTCGGCCTCGCCGACGCACCGGCCAGCTCCGCTGCGCCGGGCTCGTCGCCGATCGCGTCGACCGCCTCGGGCGCCGCGACCGGCGCGGTCTCCCCGAGCGTGGCGGCCTCCAGCCTCGCGCCGTCGCCGTCCGCAACCGGGGTGCGGGACGCCCCGTTCACCGGACCGGTACCGGGGCGGTTGCTGATCGGCATGGGCGCCCAGGCGGACAACGACGCGCAGACGGCGCTGGTCAAGCAGGCCCCGGTCAAGATGCTGACGAGCTGGTTCAACGCACCGGTGGACTTCACCGACTTCATGGATGCCTGGCAGGGCACGCTGATCCCGAAGCTCTACAAGGCCGGGTACGCCATGCACGTGGTGCAGTGGGTGCGCGACGGTAACAGCCAGCTGACCACGAAGTACGGACCCGCCTGTGGTCGCCCGTACCCGATGTCCGACCGGTTCCTGCCGGACATGAAGCACCTGGCGCAGATCTTCGGCGGCCCGGCCAGCGGCCCGCCGCTGTACGTCACGCTGTTCACCGAGTTCTCCACCTACCCGTGCGTGGAGAATGAGTGGGACTCCGCGACCAACTACTACCTGGCGCTCAAGGACCAGTACCGGGCCGCGTACCAGGTACTGCACGACAACGCGCCCAACGTGCACGTGTCGCTGGGCTTCGGTGGTTGGCTGGGTGTCTACGACTACCCGCAGAAGGGCGGCGGCCGGCAGCTCATCAGCCACTTCACCGACATCATGAAGATGTCGGACTTCCAGAGCTTCCAGGCGATGAACGTCGACCCGGGCAAGAACGCACCGCAGATCCTCGAGATGACCAAGCTGCTGCACCCGTACGGCCCGGTGATGGTGGCGCACTTCAAGCCGGACAACGACAGCCAGTCGGTCTTCAACTCGGACGTCCGTACCATCTTCACCGACTCGTTCATCCAGCAGGTCACCGCCGCGGGACTGTTCGCGTTCAGCTTCATGACATCGGAGCCGGTCGATGCTGATCCGGCGACGTTCCAGTTCCTGAAGGCGGCGGTCACCCGCTACGGCCGGGCTCCCTGACAACGCGGGCCGAGGCAGACCAGTCACCCGGTGGCCACCGGGTGACGCCGCCAATCAGTCCGTACTGACTCGCCGCTCAGGGCAAACCTGACACCGCCCGTGTCCGGTACCCGACCTGCTGGCGACACGCGGGCCGGCGATCCACTGTTAGCTTCGGAGCGTGAAGTTCTACCTCCGCACGATCCTCGGGATTCTGATCCTCGTGGCCTCGTCCGCGCTGTTCCTGTACGGCCTCTACATCCTGGTACGCGGCGGTACTTGCGCATCGGGCGGGCCGTACGTCTCCTCGAAGCAATGTGCGGCTGGAACAACCACGTGGATGCTGATTCTGCCGGCCACGGTAATGGCCGCACTGGTTGGCGGCTTTCTGGTTTCGCGGCGTGGTCCCCGACCGGGCGCCGCTCCGGCAGCCACCACCCCGATCACGGTGCGAGTCCCCCGGATGCCGACCGACTGGGCCGCGCTGCTGGGGGGAGAGCCGGTAGGCGGTGTTCACCTGTTTTCGGCGCCCGAGTCCGGCCCGTCCGACCCGGTCGCTCAGCTTGAGAAGCTTCAGGCCTTGCTCAACGCGGGAGTCCTGACGCCTGACGAGTTCCAACTGGCGAAGACGAAGATCCTCGCGGACATGTGACGGACCGGCACCCGGGCCCCTAATTCAGGCGTACAGCCGCAGCTTCACGGACGAGCGGCGCTCGGACCCGCCCAGCCTCGCCGGCGGTCATCGTTCGCGACTGACGACGCGCGAGGCGACTACGGCGCCGAATGGGCAGGCATTGCCTTCGACTTATTCGCTTGGTGTGGCAGCGCCCTGCCCCTAGCGTTCTGGCTGGGCGCGGGGCACGTGCCCGGTCCGCCGTTTGGGCGGGCAGATCGGAGGTGCTGAGCGCGATGACCAGTCAGCTGCTGTCGGTTTGCTTCGATGCGAACGACCCACTTCGCCTGGCGCGCTTCTGGGGCGGCGTACTCGGCTGGGAGATAGCAGACGACACCCTCGACTGCGTCGCGCTCCTGCCGAGCGATGACACCGGGTTCGGTTTCCGGTTTCTGCCAACCCAGGAGCAGAGGTCCGGCCCGTACGAGAGGCACTTCCATCTGACGAGTACGTCGCTGGAGGACCAGCAGCAGACGGTGGCAGAGTCGCTCGCACTCGGCGCCCGGCACATCGACGTCGGCCAACGCCCGGAGGAGGGTCATGTCGTGCTCGCAGACCCCGAAGACAACGAGTTCTGCGTCATCGAGCCGGGCAACAACTGGCTTGCCGGCTGCGGATTCCTGGCAGAGCTCACGTGCGCCGGTGCACCGGAGGTCGGGTACTTCTGGAGCGAAGCGCTCGGCTGGCCGCTGGTCTGGGAGCAGGGTCTGCAGACCGCGATCCGTTCGCCACGGGGCGGCCCGAAGATCTCCTGGGACGGTGCTTCGTTGATGCCGAAGACCGGGAACACTCCACTGCATTTCGACCTCGCTCCACCCGTCCACGGTGATCAGCAACAGGAGGTCGACCGTCTCGTCTCCCTCGGGGCGACGCTCATCGACAACGGCCAGGGCGAGGTCGGTACGGTGGTCATGGCCGATCCCGACGGCCGTGAATTTCGCGTGCTGACCCCGCGATAGCCCACCCCGGACCGCCCCGCCTCAGTCACGTACGACGGATCGGCCGCGCTCGGGACACCCCTTCCACTGGATCCAAGATCCAGTATCCGGGTGGCCACACATCAAGGGAAAGCTCAGACGCAGCCTCGCAACTGGACATTCCCTGCGGGTTGCGCCCGCGCCCGGCAACGTGCGAAACCCATGGGAGCCAAGGGTTCGCTGTCGACCGGACAACCGCCGGCTCTCATGTGGACGCTCGGTTCAGCGTACGGACAGCCGGTGGTTCTGGTTGACGACTCGCCCCCGACGTAGGGGTAGTACCCGCGTGAGAACGTGCACGTAGAACCAGTCAAGGCCGGGGATCTTCGCAAACTTTCCCTGCGGACCACGAACCATGGTGCCGGTGTGCACGTCGTACGCCGCTTGGTGCCATGGGCAGACGAGGTGCCCGTTGGCGTCGATGCTGCCCTCGGCCAGGTCGGCGCCGAGATGACGGCAGCGACGGCTGACCGCGAACAGTTCCCCATTGACGTTGCCGACTGCATAGTCGCCGACCCCGGTCACCGCGCCCGGTGGGAGGTCGTCCGACGGGCCCATCTGATCGTTCGTGCTCATGCTCGGAGTCCCTTCGTGATTGTCAGCCTGGATTCGGGGAGGGACGGATCAGTACGCCGCGGCCAGGCTCGCGCGCAGGTGATCCGCGTCCATGGCGCGGCCACTGGCCGGTGCACCCGGCTGTTGACGCCAGCTGTCGTCGAGCCCGCCGGCATCGACCGGGTCGAAGCCCAGCCCAGCCACCATTGCCATGACCATCTGCTTCGCCGAGGCGTCATCGGCGGCGATGGGCAGGGCGATCACCCCACCGTCCGGCGTGGTCGCGCCGGTAGCCATGTCTTCGGCGTACACGCTGTTGAACGCCTTGACGACGGTTGCGCCGGGGAGGCGCTCCGCGGTCCACCGGCTTGACGGCTCATGGGTCTCGTCGATCTCCGAGATGCCCCCGAAGTAGTTGTCGGCGTCGACGACGAGCCGCCCATCGAACGCGTTGGCCGGTAGGCTCGCCACGGCCGCCAGCGGCAGGGCGAGGACGACGAGATCCGTGTCCCGTGCCGCCTCCTCGACGGTGCCGGCCTGGGCTCCGGTCTCCTCAGCCAGCGCGGTCAACGACTGCGGGCCCCGCGAGTTGGCGACCACGACATCGTGGCCGGCGGTCTCGAACCGCCGGACCAGGGTGCCGCCAACGTTGCCGGAGCCGATGATGCCAATCTTCATGACGCCTCCTCACGCCGTCCCGTGGTACGGGTGTGGCGCTTGTTGCCGGCATGGTCAGCCGTGCTCGCGATTCTCGCGCCACACCGGCGGCGGTCAGTCCAACTTCCGAGGATGACACCGAATCCGCCGCAGCATGGCGATTCCAGCCAAGGGAGGTCAGCCCTTGTCCCGCTTGATGTTTCGACGGTCATGCCAGCACCCGGCTTCGTTGGGCAGCGAAGCGCTCCTGCGTTGGCCGATCGCATGATCGAAGGCTTGCCGGATCCAGGAAGATCAGCAGCCGGTCCCGGCTGGTCGCCGGAGCGAGGACGGGCCGGCTGCCCATCGAGACCGTCGGATCTGGTCAGCAGGTGTTGAGCATGCTGGTCAGGGCCGACCTCTCGGCGCTGGTCACGGTCAGTGCCCACACGTATTTGACTCGGGTCCAGGCTTTGGCGTAGGTGCAGTAGTACGAGGTCAGCGACGGTTTCCACGCGTCGGGAGAGCGGTCGCCCTTGGACTGGTTGACGTTGTCGGTGACAGCGAACAGTTGCGGGTCGGACAGGTCGTTGGCGTACGACTCCCGCTTCGCCGTTGTCCACGCCCAGGCCCCGGACATCCAGGCGTTCTTCAACGTGACCATGTGGTCGATGTCCACATCGGAGGCGGCATGCCAGGTCGCGCCGTCGTACGGGCTGTGCCAGGTACCGGAGGTGGCGGCACAGGCGGAGTTGACGACCACGCCGGTACCGTCGCGTTTGAGGACCGTCTCCCGGGTGTCGCAGGTACCGGAAATGGTGTCCCAGGTCGGGAACAGGTCCCGGTCGTACGTCGTCGTGTGCGTCCACGCTGCCACGGTCAAGGCGGCCAGTTCGGAGCGGGCGGTGCTGGCCGACGGGATGCCGGGCGGTGTCGCATCGGCCGCGGTAGGCAGCACGATCTGGAGGGTGGCCGCCAGGACCACGGTCAGGAGTGCGGCGGGTACGAGACGTCGTCGGATCACGGAGGTCCTCCTGAGAGGGAGAAGACTGACAAGCGATCCATGACATTCTCAGACATCGATACACGTGGTGGTGGGCTCAGCAGTGAACAGTGGCCTGCCGCCTAGCAAACGGCCTGCGCCACCACCATCAACCGGCCCTGCCCTAACGGCCAACAAACGACGGCGCACACCGGCTCCTCAGCCCAGGCGCAGTGGAGGGCCATGGCTTCGCTAGCCGGCTGGGGCACGGGGCAGTGTGAGTACGGCACAGACGGCTCGATGGTCGGTGTTCGGTACCGGGTGCACCGACACCGCGCGTACGCCGATGCGGGAGTCGGCGAGTACGTGGTCGAGCGTGACGACCGGTATCAGGTCCGCCGGCCAGGTGGGCCGCAGGCCGGAGCCGACCGCGTCCGCGGCGTCGCGATAGCCGGAGCCGATCAGCCGGCGAAGTGCCGGATGGTCGAGCGTGGCGTTGAAGTCGCCCATCAGCAACCGTTGCGGCCCATGCGGAGTAGCGCGTGGCTCCTGATCCAGGCCCTGCCGCCAGCATCGCTGATGCGCCTCGGCGTACGGGGCACAGGGGTGGACTGACCGGACCACGACCGGTGCGGCGCCAGCCAGCCGGAGCGTGGCCGTGGCCTCCACGAAGCCACCGGGCGCGACTGGCATAGCAGCCTCGGTCAGCGGAACCCTGGCGTACAGCGCCGATCCGATCGCCAGCGGCTCGGTGTCAGCGACCCGGTACGGCAGAAGTGCGTCAAGCCCGGCCCGGGTCAGGTTGGTTGCTGCCTGCGGCGTGTACTCCTGCACGGCCAACAGGTCCACCCGGTTCTCCCGGACCAGCCGAACGATCGCGGCCGCGTCGGCGCCTCCGACGCGCAGATTCGCGGTCATGACCCTGAGCTCCGGCCCGTCGCGGTCGTCGCCCGAGCCCCAAGCGCGCGGCACCACAATGGCCAGTAAAACCAGCGCGGCGGCAGCGCACACCACCGCCGCCCACCGGTCGCGGGTCGCTGCAGCGATGATCAGGATGACCACCGAAAGCACGATCACCCACGGCGTGAAAGCCAGCAACGCTGACACCGGCCAGGGTGACTCAGCTCCGGAGAAACGAACCACGGCCAACAGCCCGCACACTACGGCCAGAGACCAGATCCCGATCCGGACCAACCGACGAAACCATCCGGTACGCGCCGGGGCCGCGTCGGGTGCTGGATCCGTCACGGTCGGAATCGTACGCACCACGCGACTCAGAGGGCAGCAGCCACATCGCCATGACCTGCGCGACAGATCGTTATCAGGACGTGCGTGACACTCCGCCCTACCAGCGCGGGCAGCCGCCCCTGCAGTCGGGCCCGCCGCGTCGGCACCGGCCACGGCTGCGGCGACCCCTTCGTCCACTGTGGACACGTCGGCGAGCACCAGCGCCCCGGTCTGGGCGTGTACGGCCGCGATGGTGGCGGGACCGGGTTGCCGCGACCGTACGGCGGATGCTGGCACCGGGTGGCGCGTTCGTGCACATGAGCGACCTCAAGGACCCGCCGCGGACCGGGAACGATGAACACGCAGATCATTCCAAGACATACAGGCACCTCTCTGCCCCACCCGCCAGCGTCAACATGCTGAAGATGACGAATGATTACCTGCATATCAAGCAAATCCGTGTGTTGTGCCAGTCGCGCGGCGCTGCGCGTCCGCTCAGACTGTGCGGCCGTGTCAATCACGGCAAGTCCCTCAGTCCACGCACGACAACGGGTCGGGTGGCCGAGGACCATACTTTTGCGAGAACCGCATGTCCGTGCAGGTCAGACGGTGCAGAGCATCCTGAACCTGAGAACGAATCCGATAAGGGTTCGATCCTTATGACGTGGACCGAACTTGTCCGAATAGGAACCGCGTTTTCCCTGTTCAAGGACCAGATGTACGGATCGAAGCGGTTCGCCGACGCGCTTCAGCCCGGCGTGGGGCTACGGCGACTGGTGACGGTCAGACACGGCTACGCCACTCCTCTGGCGTTGCTCTTCCAACGACTCGTGCCACCACTGCCCGATCAGGCCCGCACGGCCGGCGCCGCTCGGACACTCCTGGCCGCCCTTACCGTGATCTGCGTGGGCCGCTAACGTCGGCCGGCTTCCTCTCCCGGGTCGGCTCGTCCGCCCAGCCGCCGCGCGCGGCAGGGGCGCGATACCGCGGCCGTCCCGTGGCGGAGCGGGCACGGTACCGCCGCCGCCGGATGAGCACCCCGGCGAGCGCGGCGACCGCCACGAGGCCGCCGGCGACGGCAATCGCCACCCACGGCAAGCCGGCTGACCGCCGGCCATCCGCCGCTGCGGTGCGAAGATCCCGCGTGCTGCCCGGGACAGTGGTCGTGGCGGGCGATGCCGGTAAGGACGCGGAGACCGATACCGACGGCGATGCGGAAGGGCTGCGCGACCCGCTGGCGGTCGGTGACGCTTTCGGCGCGGCGGTGCTCGCCTTCGCCTCCGGCACCGCGGTTGCGAGCGCGCTGAGGACGGCGTCGTACGCGGGCTTCTTGTTGCCGCCCGCGTCAAACAGCAGCGGGGTGTCGCCCGAGCGCCACGAGTCACTGTCGCGGATGCCCCAGACGGTGATGCCGGTACATCGAGCCACGCTCAGGCACGCCTGGACAGTCCTGGTGTACGGGGCGACGCCAGCCTGGGCGATGTCCAACTCGGTCAACTGCACGTCGACACCCAGAGCGGCGAACCTGGCCAGTGTCGTCGGGAACGTCGACGGCGGCCCGCCGGAGCCGAAGTGGGACTGGAAACCGACGCAGTCGATGGGTACGCCACGGGACTTGAAGTCCTTCACCATGTCGTACACGCCCTGGGTCTTGGCCGCGTTCCAGTCTTCGATGTTGTAGTCGTTGTAACAGAGTTTCGCCGCCGGGTCGGCCGCCCGCGCGGTACGGAACGCCTCCTCGATGAAGCCGTTGCCCAGCACGTTCTGGAACACCGACGAGCGGTGCTGGGTCGAGCCGTCGGCGAACGCCTCGTTCACCACGTCCCACGCGTAGATCTTGCCCTTGAAGTGGGAGATCTCGGTCGTGATGTGGTTGTCCAACACCGTTTTGAGGGTGGCGGCGTCCGTGATCGACGACACCCACGAGGGCAACTGCGCATGCCAGACGGTCGTGTGGCCCCGCATCCGCTGCCCGTTCGCCCGCGCGTGCGCCACGATCTTGTCGGCCGCGGTGAAGTTGAAGGTACCCCGGGCCGGTTCCGTGGTATCCCACTTCATCTCGTTCTCCGGAGTGACCATGTCGAACTCCCGGTCGAGGATGGCGGCGTAGGTACTGTCGCCCAACCTGCCGGCGGCCACCGCCGTCCCGAAGTACCGCCCGCTTGCGGCGGCCTGTCCACCCAGCGAGGTCGCCGCCTGCGCGGAGTCTGGAACCAACAGCGCCGCGGCGACCGCGACCGCGACCGCTGCCGCCCCCGCCCAGACCCGCGGTGCGGTACGCCGTCCCCGCGCCGCGCTCGTCGGAGCCTCTGCCGGCTCAGGCAACGGGCGAAGGGTCGATGGTCTGTGGCGCATGCACTCCCCCAGGGGTTGTCGGCGCTGGCACCGCCGTGGAACGCTACCGAATCCGGAGTACGGCGAGGTACGGGAAAGCTCACACCACGAATGTGTTATCAAGCGCCCGGCCCGGGGTGGTGGTACCGGCGGTGTGCGGTCCGCCGGTACCACCGGTACCCGTCAGGGAGTGCCGAGGGTGAAGCTGTTCACCTTCACGGAGCCGCCGAGGGCGGTTGTTGCGTAGTTGAAGATGCCGTACCGGTACCCCATGAAGAACTGCCAGGAGTTGTCCATCGCGAACGAGGGCCCGAACGAGGTGAAGTTCACGCCGTCGGTGCTGTAGGAGAACTTGGCGAGCTTGCCGGTACCCGGATGGATGTCCGCGTTGACCCGCAGCCAGATCTTGCCGCCCGACACGTTCATGCTGGCCGACTCCGAACCGGTGTTCGTGGTGTTCCAGTTCGAGTCCATGGTGATGTTGTTCTGGAACACCAGCCGGGTGGTACCCGAGTCGCGTTTGATGCCGATCCAGGCGGACGAGTTGCGCAGCATCGCCAGTCCGGCCCGGTCACCGTCGTGCATCCCCGAGTAGTCCAGCTGGATGGTGGCTGTCGATGTCGGCCCGAGAATCCGGTGTGTCAACGTGTTCCGCGCCGAGTACAGGTCGTTGGTGACGGTCGCGGTGTTCAGGGTGAGACCACTGCCGGAGCTCCACTTGGTGTTGTCCGGGTTGTGGTTCCACTCCCACTCCGGACCCAGCGCGGTCGTGCTGAACGTGTCGGTACCTGTCGGCGACTTCACCGACGGGACCGACGACCCCACGTTCGGCGACGGGTAGCTGGCACCCCAGCCGCCATTGACGGTCTGCAGTTGCGGCCAGCCGTCCGCGGTCCAGGTGATCGGCGCCAGCACCGGTACCCGACCGCCCGGGTAGGCGTCCTGGAACGCCATGTAGTACCAGTCACCGTTGGCGGTCTGCACCAGGCCACCCTGGTGCGGTACACCGCCACCGGAGATCGGGCCCGGCAGGTTCAGCAGCACCTGCTGCATCGTGTACGGCCCCCACGGGCTCGTGGCCCGCAGCACGTACTGACCGTTGGCCGGCTTCGTGGTCCAGATGTAGTAGTAGTTGCCTCGCTTGTAGAAGCGTGACCCCTCCAGCGTCCCCACGCTCGACGGCGTGTTGAAGACCACCTGGTGCTTGACCTCAGACAGCCCGTCGGCCGACAACTGCGCCACGCTCAGCGTGGTGTTGCCGTACGCCACGTACATCGTGTTGTCCGTATCGATGAGCAGACCGGCGTCGTAGTAGCAGTTGTTGATCTGCGACCGCTGCGCCCAGGCCCCGTCCACCGCCGAAGCGGTGTACACATAGGTGCGGTTGAACTCGATGCAGCCCAACCAGTAATAGGTGGAGTTGGCCGCCCGGTAGTTCATTGCCGACGCCCAGATCCCCTTGACGTAGGCCCGGCCACCGTTGAGGTCGTAGGCGGACGAGCCGAAGGCGAGGCTGGGTACTGCATGCCCGACGAACTCCCAGTGCACCAGGTCGTACGAGCGCAGGATCGGCGCGCCCGGCGAGTAGTGCATGGTGGAGGCCGTGTAGTAGTACGCGTTGCCCACCCGGAACACGTCCGCGTCCGCGAGGTCCTCCCACAGCACCGGATTACTGAACGTGGTCGACGGCGCCGACTTGGTGGCGCTGGGTGTGGGCGTGGTGGTGGCGACAGGTACGAGCTGCCACTGCTGGTTGGTGGCGTTGTTGTCGGTGTACTGGTCGATCACGCCACCGTCCGCGGTGGAGGCGTTCTGTACCTCGAGTGCCTTGCCGCTGTTGCGATTGATGAACCGCACGTAGCCGCTGCCGGAGTCGGCGATCGACCACTGCTGGTTGACACCGTTGTTGTCGGTCCACTGCTTCACCGCGGCGCCGTTGGCCGTGGAGAAGCTGTAGTCGTCCAGCATCTTGCCCGAGTGCCGGGCCTTGATCCGGTAGTAGCCGCCACCGGAGTCGACAAACTGGAACTGCTGGTTGGTACCACCCGACGACGTGTACTGCTGGACGCATGCGCCATCCGCCGTGGACGCACCGCAGATGTCGATCACCTTGCCGCTGTTCCGGTTCACGATCGTGTACCACGCGCTGGTGTCCACCGTCGCCGCCGACGCACCGGTGGTACTGACCGCCACCACGGTGCCGGCGGCCAGAACGACTCCGACCGCCACCGCCAGCCATGCCCGCCAACCGGACAGCCTCAGCCGCCCGGCTCTCCCGATCTGGACCATGCTTCTCCTCTCGCCGCGGCAATCGACCGCGAAGGACGGGGACCCGCGGGCATCTATGACCCGGATCCGAGGGGGCCGACTCCTGGGAGGCGGGTCGAACTCTAAGTGTTAGCGTTAACATCCGCTTTCCCGCCCCCGGTCAGGGCGGAACTGGTCATGGACGGACGGCGCGCAGCACAACAACCGGACATGCGGGAGCGCGGTTGGCACCCGTCGTCATGGTGAGGCGGAGACCAATACCTCCGAGGTCTCTGGCGGAGACTTCACCACTTGCCATCTCCGCAGTCCGGTGCTCGTGTCCCTAACCCGGACGCCACTCACCGACCGGACACGAGACGACTAGGGCCCGCAGGTCGGCGCAAGAATGGCGGACGCATAAGGGATACGACCACAACATCGACGTTTAAGGAGATTGCCAGATCGTTTCCGAGTTCACAAGTCTCGATGAGAGAAGTATTGCGCGTGCCGCCCCATCCGCGACGTGACGCCGCGTATGTCCACGTCAGACGGGTCATCAGGCGGACCGGTGATCAGGGAACGGCGCACGGTTGGATGCGACACCGGGAAAGCCCAGGAAAAGGAGTTACGACGGCCGACTCACCGACGTGAACCCCGATAACAGATCTGCAGACAATTCATCAGCGACGACCCGGACGCCTGTCCCGCTCGCCGCCGAACAGGGGCCGGCGCTCATGATAGGTAGCCCTCGACGGACGAACTCTGCACCAAGGCCCGACGTATCGGCACTGCGGGTCGAAGACCGTGCACGGCAACGATCGCGTACCCGGTTGAAGCTGAACGTCGACGAGCCGAGT
Source organism: uncultured Actinomycetota bacterium (assembly GCA_963850915.1). GTDB lineage: Bacteria > Actinomycetota > Actinomycetes > Mycobacteriales > Micromonosporaceae > CAVTWH01. The sequence goes on along the minus strand of CAWKND010000004.1, from coordinate 1,095,936 downwards.
GGCACCCGCGAGTCGTCCGACCGCACTCGCACTCGAGTACCTGGCTCGGTACATCGTCGCGGAGTTGTCGAGATTCGACTTCCCCATCGGGTCGCCTCGTCGCAACGTCTCGTGAGGGCGATCCGTGCGGGCACATGAGCACGGAACTGGCTCCCGCGCCGCCCTTTGACTCGTAGGAAGGTGCCGTCCGATACGAGATCGGGCCGGAATGCCGATCCGTTACGTCGGTGGGGCACGTCCGCGTCGTCGGCGGTTGGCAGAATCAGCGGATGGGCTACGGGATCGGTGACCTGGCGTCGTTGCGCGGATTGGCGGTGAACCCGGCGGCGTCTGACTCGATGCTGCTGCGGTTGCTGTGCGGACCTGAGCACCGGGCCCGCACTTGGCGGGTGGGTGCCGCACCACCGATGCGGCACCCACCCGCTGTCGTCACGAGCAGCGGATCTTGCCAGTGTCCAGGTAGTAGTCGCGGACACCGTCTTGTCCACGCCAGATGATGCCGTACACCTCGATGCACTGGTGTGGCGCGTGGACTGTCACCGGCCCTGCGTAGTAGCTGTAGTTCTCGCCGTCCTTCCAGCCGTCATCGGATTGTTGGCCGGTGACGGTGTTCTTGATCGTCACTGCGATGCCGGATGTCAGCTGCGTACCAGGGTGGTCGTTGTAGAGGATCGCGCAGTTGTTCTGTTTCGCCGCGTTGTAGTAGACGACGGCGTACCCACCGCGGACGTGCGCGGTGTCGGTCGAGTACACGATGTAGGTCTGCGGGCTGCTATAGCCCGCCCCGCACGACGCGGAGGCGAACACGGCCGAGGAGGTGGCGAGCGTTGCTACCGGGGCGGCGACTACGGTCAGCGCCAGGGCGAGCAGGCCGCGCCGCACCCATCGGCGGCCCGGCATGGTGCGGCGGGCTCCGCTGGACAGCTTGGTCCCGTTCACAGTTTCTCCTTCCAGGAGAGGATCAACGCGAGCGTCGGTACTGGTGCTTTGCTGAGGTGAGGCCGCGACGTCGACCGCGCCGGGTGGACCGCTCACTTGATCATGCGGATGGCGAAGGAGTGCGTTCCATACACGGTGGTCACGTGAACGCTGTTGGCGTTGCGCGGTGGCGCGGCCTCAATGATCTGGTTGCCACCGATGTAGAGGGCGACGTGGTCGGTGGAGCCAGGCGATCCCCAAAAGATCAGGTCCCCGGGCTGTACCTGGCTGTAGGGGACCTGTGTGCCCTGCTTGGACTGGGTACTCGAGTTGTCGCCGATGCTCACGCCGCCCCCGGCCCAGAAGATGTACTGGGTGAAGCCGGAGCAGTCGAAGCCGTACACGTTGTAGTCGTTGTAGCCGCTGGGGCTGAGCGCAGCGACACCGCAGGTGGGGCCGCCCTTGCCGCCCGCGCCCCAGGAGTAGGGCAGCCCCTTCTTGGTCTCGGCCTTGGCCAGCGCGATGACGCTTGCGATGCGGGTGGCTACCGAGTCGGTGGTGGAGCCCTGCGGGCCGGTGTTCCCGCCGCCGTGCCCGGCGGTGTCGCAGGTCCCGCCGCCGCCGGAGCTGCTGCCGCCCGAGCCACCGCCGGAGTTCGGGCCGCCGGACGGGCTGTCGGAGTCACAGCGCGGCATGTTGGAGACGAAGCCGGCGGTACCGGTCTTCACGTAGAAGTCGGTGACCCAGACGCCGTCGCTGGTCTTGTCCCAGATGTAGCTGCCGTAGGCGTACTCGCCGTAGGCCTGGCAGGTGATGTGGATTGTCGAACCGGACGGGTACGTCTTCACCGTAGAAGCCGAGATCTTCTTGCTGTTGCGGCCGTTGAGGTCGGTCGTCGCCGGATACCCGCCGCCGCTGCCGCTGGTGTTGTCCGCGCACCGGGGTAGGCCGGGGACGAAGCTGTCGAAGCCGGTCTTGAGGTAGTGGTCGGTGACCCACAGTCCGTCGCTGGTCTTGTCCCAGATCGTGGAGCCGTAGGCGTTGCCGCCGATGGCCTGACAGGTGATGTGGACGCTGCTGCCCCCCGGGTAGACCTTGACGGCCGGGGCGTTGACGTCGGTGATGCTGCGGCCGTTGAGGTCGGTCTCGGCCAGGTAGACGTACTGCGTGGGCGGGGTCGTCACCGTACAGCGAGGTACGCCCGTGGCGAAGCCGGTGAAGCCGGTCTTGATGTAGGCGTCGGCGACCCACAGGCCGTCCTGGGTCTTGTCCCAGACCGTGCTCCCGTAGGCCGACCCGCCGGTGGCCTGGCAGACGACCGGGACCTGCTCGCCGCTGCGGTAGGCGTTCACCTTGACCGTCGCGGCGCTCAGGGTAGGCGCGTTGCGACCGTTGAGGTCTGCGGTGGCCGGGAAGTGGTGGACGTCGCCGGCGGTGTCCGAGCAGCGGGCGACCCCCGGCGCGTACCCGACGGAGCCGGTTTTGACGTAGGCGTCGGGTACCCACACGTTGTCGGCGGTCTTGTCCCAGATGCGGGACCCGTAGGCGGTTTCCCCGTACGCCTGGCAGACCACCGGAACGTTGTGGCCGGCCAGGTACATGTTGACCCGCACCGTGTTGGCCTCCAGCGCCGGCCCGTCCCGGCCGTTGAGGTCTGCGGTGGCCGGGAAGTTCGTAGCGGCGCTGGCGGGTAGGGCCAGTACCGCGACGCCCAGCGGAACGGCCACCCCCAGCGCGACAGACAGCGCCAGGGCCCTGGTTCGTTTCAGCATCTCCCACTCCTCAGCGGATGCGGCTGCGCACGGATGGTGTGCGCCGGGCCACGCTAAGCAGCTGACATAGAGCGGACATACAGTTGCCGGTACTGGTCGGTTCAGCGCCGGTCGTCGATGTCCACTGTCAGCGGCCGACGGCGGCGGAGCTGGGCCGTCGCGGGCGTCAAACGAGCCGGGTACGGCACCAGTTCAAGGCCGCCGTCAGGATCTCCTGCAGGGATGCGACGGACGGGCCGGCCGCGTCGGGCAGCTGTGCGGCAGCCGCCTGGTATCCGGTGGGTACCGGTAGGCGGCGCGCCGCCAGCAGCGTGCGCCAGGCGCCGGCCAACTCGGCGGCGACCGGAGCGTCACCGACATCGTTGGCAAGGGCGGCGGCCACGAGTATCCCGTCCAGGCCCGCCCGAAGGTGGCCGTTTGTCAGGGCTGCCGCGAGCCCGTCGACGAGTACCCGGCATGCCTGCGCGTGTGCCCCGATGCTGCGCAACGCCTCCGCATGGGGTACGCCGAGCAGGCTCACCCAGTTGGCCGCATCCGGGCGGCCGCGCAGTTGCCGGAGCGCAATTCGCAGGTACTCGGCGGCCGCCGCCGGCTCGTCAGCGGCGAGCAGGACGGTGGCACCGACCCGCACCAGGCTGTACGCGGGCGGACCACTGCCGGCCGGCTGACCGTCCCCGTTGGCCGACGCCAACGCCAAGGCCGCCTTGGCCCGGCCGAAGTCGCCTCGCTTGGCGGCCAACAACGCCTGCTGGCTGTGGTGCCGCGGCAACAGCCAGCGGCAGTCGGTTTCGGCCAGCACACCGTGTTCGACCAGCAGTGCCGCGGCCAGGTCGAGGTCGTCCCACTCGAGGGACGCCGCGATCACGGTGTCCAGTGACATGGCCCGCAGGTCCGCGTCCGGCAATCCCTGCGCCGCCGCGAGAAGCGCCGCACGGCGCCCCAGGACCATCGGGTCCAGCAGGTTCATCTCGTTCTGCAGAAGGACACAGAGCAGGTCAGTGCGCCGCTGCGGCGTCAGGGCCGACGCATCCGCGGCCGCCAACCGCAGTACCTTCCCGGCCTCGCTCTGCCGACCCAGACTCGCCAGCAACTGCCCCCGGTAGATGCGGGCGTCGGCCAGCAGCTCCAGCGGGCAGTCCCGCGCCCCCTGCTCCGCCAGGGCCAGCCAGCGCACCCCGCGCTCCGGATACCCTGGGTTGACGTTCCAGCAATCCTGCAACCCGACAGCCAGCCGGGTGAAGTCGGCCCAAGCGCCGGCGGCCTGGGCCCCCCGCAGTGCCGCCTCGGCATCGGGCAGGTCGGGCAGCAGTTGCCGAGCCAGCGCGACGCGATCGGCGAAACCGGCCGTACCGCTCAACTCGGCCGCGCGGGCCAGCCAGTACCGCAGGTGGCGCCCGGCAGCGGCGTGCCGCGCGCCGGAGTCGTCGAGCCTGACCTGCGCGTACTGGCGGATCGTCTCCAACAGCTGGAACCGGGCCACCGGACCGCTGGTGTCGGCTACCGCGAGGGAACTGTCGACCAGCCCCGCCAGTACGACCTCGGCCCGCTCGTCCAGCTTTCCCACGGCGGCCGCCGCGTCCAGGGTGAACGCGCCACGGAACACCGACAGGTCGGCCAGCGCCGCCTGTTCCGGGGGATCCAGCAGCCGATAGGACCAGTCGATGGCGGCCCGAAGCGTCCGCTGCCGCTCGCCGCGGGGCGAACCACCCGGACTGCTGGTACCGGCCACGGAGAGCATCTGCAGGCCGGCGGCGAGGCGAGAGGCCAGCTGCGGTACCGGGAAGGCACGCACCCGCGCCGCCGCCAACTCCACCGCCAACGGCAGCCCGTCCAGTCCCCGCACGATGGCTGCCACGGAACCGGTATCGGACAGGTCGACGGAGGCGAGTGCCTCCCTGGCCCGCTGGGTGAACAGTTCGGTCGCCGGTGACGACTCGTCGCCATCCGGTACCGGCAGGCCGCCCAGCGCCCACACGGTCTCCTCGGACACACCCAGCGGGCGCCGGGAGGTCACCAGTACCGTGAGGTCCGGACAGGCCGCAAGCAGCGCGGTGACCAGGCCGCCGGCCCCGGCGACCACGTGTTCGGCGTTGTCCAGTACGAGCAGTTGCCCGGGCGGTCGACGGAGCGCGCGGGCGGCGTTGCGCTGCGCGGCGTCCATCGTCCGGCCCTGCACGCCGAGCAGGCCGGCCAACGCCCGCGATGGATCGGCGCCGGCGGCCAAGTCGTCGAGCATCAAGACGGTCACCGCGCCCGGCCAGTCCTGGGCGACGCACAGACCGAGCGTGGTCTTGCCACAGCCGGCCGGCCCCACCACCGTCACCAGGCGGCGCACACGCAGGCAGCCGGCCAGATCGGCACGCTCCCGGGTGCGGCCGATGACCGTGTCCAGCCGCAGCCGTGGGCCCAGCCAGCGCCCAGTGGCGCCAGCGACCGGCGACTGGCCGGCCGCTTCGGGTAGCGGCTCGGCAAAGGGGCGGCCGGTGACGATCTCCCGGTGCAGTCGTTGCAGATCAGGACCGGGCCCGACGCCAAGTTCCTCGTCGAGGGCCGCACGGCACTGTTCGAAGGCGGACAACGCGGCGGCACTGTCACCGCCCCGATGCAGTGCGCGCACCAGCAAGTACCACGCGGTCTCCCGCAGCGGATTGTCCACCAGGTGCGTGCGGAGGACAGCCAGCGCCTCGTGCTCCCGGCCCAGCTCGACGGATGCCTCGGCGTACCCCTCGGTCGCGGTACAACGCAGCACTCGCAGCAGTTGAACGTGGCGGCCGAGGCGCGGGCCTACCGGCACCCCGTCCAGGGCCTCACCGCGCCACAGCCGGAGCGCGTCCCGGTACGCGGACGCTGCGCCCTTCCAATTCCCGGCACGGGCCTCACCCGCACCGGCCTGGACAGCCGCCGCGAACCGTACCGCGTCGATGCTGCCCTCGTCGGCCAGCAGCCGATATCCGCCCGCGGCCGTCTGTAGCCGGTCGCGACAGCTGCCGAGCAGCCGGCGCACGTCTGCGACATAGGTACGCACATTGGCCACCGCGGACCGCGGCGGGATGTCCTGCCAGATCTCCTCGACCAGGGCGTGGACGCTGACGGTGGTGTTCGCCGCGGCGATCAGCAGCGCCAACACAACCCGCTGCTTGGGCGCGGGAAACTCAACCATGCCCTGCCCGGTCGCGACACTGAGCGGCCCGAGAATGTTCCACCGAGTGTCGCCCATCGATAGCCAGCCTGCCGTAGGCCCGCTTCACCGGTCAACTGAGGACCGCGCGTCGGACTGGCCCGGACAGCACCACCGCGCAGATCGCGGCTCCGCGCACTTGCATCGCTGAAGCGGCGCGATCTCGCAGCGGCTCGGCGCGTCTTCGTATGCTCCGGATCTCAGGCCAGGCCGTAGAGCCGGTTGAGGTCGAGTAGGTGATGGCCCACGACGGAGCGTCCGGTCACGTTCAGCACGAGTACCAGAAACACGTTGGCCGTCTCGGATCTCACGATGACATGCTCGTAGACACTGTCAGGCATCCTCCAGGCGTAGGGCACCGCTCCGGACGAGAAGTCATGACAGCCGAGGTCCTCAGGTGGAATCGCGCTGAAGTACGGCCAGAAGTCGAAAGGAGGCTCCTCGTCCGGGTCGACTGCGATCGGATGTAGGGCCATCGTGGCCTTGTATTCGTCCTCCGTGAGCTTCGGCATCCGATCAGGATGGCAGGCAGGGCCGCCCCGCGTCCGGACCGCCTGGAAATGCGTACGGACGGCAACGGTGGGTCGGTGGGGGGCCGCAACACTCGATCGGCGGCATGTCCGTGCATCTGATCAAGTCTCCGGGAGTGCCACTGGACGTGGGATGGTGGGTACCGGGGAAGGGGTGGACCTGATCCGGGCGCGATCGACGCCCCAAGTACATCGACGGAGGCACCCGATGATCGCTGCCGGTATCCCACCCCGGTGGCCCGCATGGTTGTTGCTCGCCGGCATGGGCGCCGTCGGCGGACTCTTCGTGTTCTCCGTACTCCGCTACCCTGGCACTCTGCACGAGCCGGGGGCTCCGGTCTACCTCGTCGCCGTTGGCCTGCTCTTCGCCGTCTATCTGAGCCTCGCCGGTCGGGCGGTGCGACGCCCGGCCATCGGCCGCGCACTCGGCGCGCTCATCGGGCTGGCCGCCGCCGCTTCGTGGTCGGTCGAGATATGGGCCGGCGGGCCTGCCAAGCTCGACCGCGCGGCAGAGTCTGCGGTCGGCGGAGCCTTCGCCCTGCTCGCTGTGGCGATCACCGTCTCCGCCGGGATCGTGGCCGGTGCGCGCTACCGCGATCAGGCCGCAGCGCTGCGCTGCGGCCTGATTGCCGGTCTGATCAGCGGCATAGCGGTTTTCTGCTTCGGCATCGTCATGACCCTCACCAACCTCGGCGTACTCGGCACCCGCGAGGACTACCAGCACCAGTTCGCCACCAGCCACGCCTCCGACATGCCCACCTTCCTGGTCGGGGACATCCTCGCGGCGGTCATCGCCCACCTCATGATCAATCTGGTGCTCGGGCTCATCGGCAGCGGACTGGGCGCACTGGTGGCCAGGTCGATGCGTCACCAACCCGGCGCGGTTCCAACTCATTGACATCGATTCCGCACGCTGACAGCACTGCGAACGATCGGCCTATTCCATTGCCAGTACCACTGCCGACCATGATCGGGTGCGCGCACATCGGCACGTCCGGGTACGGAGCCGCGCCGCGAGTCAGTCACGTTCAGTAGCTATCGACCTGCGGCAGATCCGTGCGCCCGACTTCGGTAGACGTGCTCCGGCCGCCAGGGATCGGTGGCCCGATGCAGTGCGGCTGTGGTCCGACCCCGACCGCATGACACATGGCGTGCGCATCGGACTCGGCGGCGCCGTAGGTGACCTGGAAGAGGTGTGGTGGCACGCCGGCCTGGATGAGCTGGACATCATCTGGGACCAAGCCGCTGACTACGGCGGTCAATGGTGTTTACATGTCTGGCTGGCCGGCGGCCCCAACCATCCCAGCCCGCGACCTGCTGAACTCTTCCAGGCGATCGCGGGGCAGCTGGCTCCTACCGGGTCCGGTACCGCCTCGACCTAATTCGGTGGTGGCGGCTTGCGGTGGCGGGGTAGACCTGAAGGCGACCATCACGACGACGAGGAGTGACCATGCGAGCGACTTCCACGCCCCGGACCCTGAACCGTCCTACCGTGGAGTTGCGTCTTGGCCTTGCTCAATCTCGGAATCGTCGCCCATGTTGACGCTGGGAAGACCAGTCTGACCGAACGCCTGCTATACGAGGCCGGCGCCGTGGCCGAGCTCGGCAGTGTGGACGCTGGCACCACTCGGACCGACTCGATGGAGTTGGAGCGGCGGCGCGGCATCACCATCCGGGCTGCCGTCACGTCGATCACCCTTGGCGGCCTGACCCTCAACCTGCTGGACACGCCGGGCCACCCCGACTTCATCGCGGAGGTCGAGCGTTCGCTGGCCGTGCTGGATGCCGCTGTGCTGGTGGTGTCCAGCGTGGAGGGTGTGCAGCCGCAAACCGTCGCGATCTGGCGGGCGCTGCGCCGGATCGGCCTACCGACGGTGTTCTTCCTCAACAAGGTCGACCGCCGTGACGCCGACGTCGACCGTGTGGTGCGCCAGCTGCACCAGCGGCTCGCGGCGCACCCGGTCGTGCTCACCACCGTCACCGGTCAGGGCGGCCGCGACGCCCTGGTCCGGGCCGTAAGTCTGGACGCCGAACCGGTGGTGGAGGCGGTGGCGGAGGTCGACGACGCGGTGGCGGCGCGGTGGCTGACCGGCGATCCGGTACGCGAGCGCGACGTGCGGCGCGCGATCCGGGACGCGATCGGCCGGACAGCGCTCACCCCGGTGGCGTGCGGCTCTGCGATCACCGGAGCAGGCCTGCCGCAGCTGCGCCGAATCCTGGCCGATCTGCTGCCTCGCGACCCACAGCCGGCTGGTCCGCTGGCGGGTACCGTCTTCGCCGTCGATCGGGACAGCCACGGCCGACGGGCCTGGCTGCGCCTGTGGTCCGGGCAGCTGCAGGTCCGGGACCGGGTTCAGATCGCCGGGATCCGCTCGGAAACGGTCACCGAGATCGCCGTGATCGAGCCGGTCGGTGTCCTGGTGCGCCGGTCGGCGTCGGCCGGCCAGATCGCGGCGGTGCGCGGCCTATCGGCCCGGATCGGCCAGTACGTCGGTGACCCGCCTCGGCGGAACGTCTACCAATTCCCGCCGCCTACCCGACAGGCACTGGTCGAACCCGTGGATCCGGCTCAGCGACTGGCCATGTTCGCTGGCCTGGCCGAGCTGGCCGACGAGGACCCGCTGGTCGACCTGCGGCTCGACGAGTACCAGCAGCAGGCGGTGGTCCGCCTGCACGGCGAGGTTCAGAAGGAGGTGCTCGCCGCACTCATGGCGGACAGGTACGGCGTCCGGGTGCGGTTCTCGGCCACAATGACGGCCTGCATCGAACGGGTCGCCGCCACTGGAGCGGCCGAGGAACGGGTACGCGAGCGCGGCAACCCGTACCTGGCCGGACTCGGCTTGCGCATCGAGGCCACCCGGGTCGGGCACGGGATCGAGTTCCGCCCCGGGATTGAGCCCGGGCGGCTGCCGCCGGCGTTCGTCGCGGCCACGGAGGAGGGCGTACGGACCGCGCTCCGGCAGGGCCACCACGGCTGGCCGGTCACCGACTGCACGGTCACCATGACGTCCTCGCAGTACTGGCCGCGGCAGAGCCGGCCGCACCAGAAGTTCGACAAGTCGGTCTCGACCGTGGCGGCCGACTTCCGCAACCTCGCCCAGGTGGTGGTGACCACCGCCCTGCGCCAGGCCGGTACCCGGGTATGCCAGCCGATCGAGCGGTTTGACGTCAACCTCCCGCACCCCGCGGTCGACCAGGTGCTCGCCATGCTCGGCCGGCTCGGGGCGGTGATCCGTGACAGCGTCACCGCCGGTGGCTACCTCGATGTGAGCGGCACCTTGCCGTCAGCGCGGATCCCGCAGGTGACCGCTGCCCTGCCCGACCTCACCGGCGGCGAAGCGGTCCTGACCACCCACTTCGACCACTACGCGCCGATCACCGGCTCCGACCTGCCGATGCTGCCCCGGCGAGGGCCCGACCCAGGCGACCGGGAGGTGTGGTTCCGTGCCGTACCCCGATGACACCCGTCAAGGCCAAGGTTCGCGCGCGCCGGGACGCTGCCCGACCACCCGGGACCGCAGCCCGCTCCGCGCCCCGGGCTGAACGGGTGGGCACACCATCGGCGGCAGATCCGGTTGCTCACACGGCCACGTGGGCGGCGAACTCATCCTTGATCGAGTCGGTTCCCGAGCGGTGGCCAAGCTATGCGCGCCGTTGTCGATTGAGGAGGCTGGCCTCGCCGCATGGCCGCCTGTTCGCTGCTGGGCTCCTGGCGGATGCGGGCCGTCAGGTGCGTGACGGTGACGCGAGGCGCCGTGCAGCCTCGACGACGAACTGGCGACGACGAGAGCGTTCCAGCTGGTCGTCTGATCCGGCGCCGGTGATCATCTCGGCCAGCTGGGGCACGGTCTGCCACCACGCGGCGAGGGCGATCAGCGCGAATACGACGTGGGCCGGATCCAGCCCGCTGTCGAGCCGGCCGTCGCGCTGGGCGGCCGCGAAACGAGCCACTTTCTCCCGGTAGTGCACTGTGCGGGCCGCCGCCTGAGCGGGCGGACCGTCCTGTAGTCCTTCCCACTGCAACAGGCGGCTCAGCTCGGGATGCGTCGCGTGGTAGTCGAACGTCGCTCCCGCAAACTCACCGATGTCATCCAACCCGGCCCCGGTGAGCTGCACCGCGGCCGCGAGCCGCTCCAGCTCGGTAGACAGCACCAGATCCCAGAGCGCGCTCTTGTCGCCGAAGTAGCTGTAGAGCCGTTCCTTGTTCACACCGGCTCGGGCCGCGATAGCGCCCACCGTTGTGCCTTCGAGCCCATGAGCGGCGAACTCCACAAGTGCGGCATCACGGAGCCGGCGACGCGTTGCCTCGGTGTCCCACGCCACCTCGAAAGACTATCAACACCGACGTGCGGCTCTGCTAAACTTCCAACTACAACGTTGGAGTTGGAATTGGAGCGATAATGACTGAGGCGGAGCAACTTCCCGAGGAGATCGGCTCACCGGAGCCGAGCACGGTGGCGTTGGTGACCGGGGGAAACAGCGGCATCGGATTCCACATCGCACGGCAGCTGCTGGACCGCGGCACGAACGTTTGGATCGGCACGCGTGACCTCGCCAAGGGGCAGCAAGCGGCGCAGGCCCTCGGCCCCGCCGTCCGCGTCGTCCAGCTCGATGTCACGCAGCCGCCCTCGATCGCCGCGGCGGTGGAGCAGCTCGGCGAGCTCGACATCCTCGTCAACAACGCGGGCGTCAACCCCGGCGGCGACGACATCACCGGCACCACGGTCGAGCAGCTGCGGATCGCGTACGAGACCAACGTCTTCGGTCTGATCGCCGTCACGCAGGCCTTCCTTCCCGCACTGCAACGCTCGGCGCACCCGCGCGTCGTCAACGTCTCCAGCGGCACCGGGTCACTGACCTGGAACAGCAACCCCAACCCCCAGTTCGACTGGCAGCGCGTCCAGGGCGGCGGCCTCGCCTACCGAAGTTCCAAGACCGCGGTCAACGCCGTCACGCTCCTTACTGCTCAGGCCCTCGGCGATCACTTCAAGGTCAATGCCCTCGCACCGGGGCTGCGCCGCACGAACCTCATCGCCGGAATGGCCACCGGCGGCGACCCTGCCGAAGCCGCCACGGGAGCCGTACGCCTCGCCCTGCTCCCCGACGACGGCCCCACCGGAGCCCTCTGGTCCTGGGACGGCACCCGCGCACCCTGGTAGCCACACGCGTCGTACGTCACGGATGTGCGTCTGCGCCGACGGTCTCGATACGAAATCGCCGGGCTCGGCGGCAACTGCCTGGACGTCAACGGAGACGTACGTTTACCGGTCGGCGGTCAGAGCCACCAGCGGCGCCGCGCCGGCGAAGCATGGAGTTTGTCCGACTGGCGCAACGTCTGAGGAAGCCGCGCTGTGTTCGTTGCTTGCATCAGACGTCCGCCTCTCGGCAGGACCGAACAATGGCCGTCCGGCCCGTCGTGAGGCCGCCGGCAAGCGGACGGCGGCAGATGAGGACGTTTGTTCAGCCTCGGATCAGGTTCTCGGCGAGTGGGTCAGGGGTGGCCTCGGGGCGCACAGCCTGACCCACGGCCTGCTTCCAGTCCTCCCAGCGAGCTGGGTCCGACTGCAGGTACTGGTGGAAGAGCACCAAGCCCTCGTCGGGACTGGACTCGATACCCAGGTACAGGTCGGTCAAGAAGAAGGCAGCCCGATACGCCTCATCGAGGGTCAAAGTCTCGGGCAGATCCGCGTCGTCGGTCACCGAGAGATGCTCCCATTCCTGCGACCGCTCATCGGCACGTCCGGGTACGGAGCCGCGCCGCGAGTCGGTCACGTTCAGTAGCTATCGACCTGCGGTAAATCCGGTCGCGGACATAGGGTCAGCTCGCCACGGCGACCGTCTCGGCGCGGAGCGAGCCGGTGACTGGCGCCAGACCAGGACGGGGCAGGACATGGACCAAGGCATCCGCGACGAGATGCTCGGCCGCCTGGCCGAGGCAGTCGGGTCCGTCACAGCCGCACACCCGACGCGGGTTGCCATCGACGGACCGCCCGCCGCGGGCAAGACCACCCTCGCCGACGAGCTGGCCGTCGTCCTGCGCGCACAGGGCCGCGACGTCATCCGCGCGACGATCGACGATTTCCTCTTCCCCCGGGCACAGCGCTATCGGCGCGGCGAGTACTCGGCCGAAGGCTGCTACTTCGACACCCACGACAACGAGGCGCTGAACCGGGTCCTGCTCGATCCGCTCGGCCCGGGCGGAGACCGACGCTTCCAACACGCGGTCTACGACCGCACCGCGGATACTGCGCTGTCCCCGCCGGTCACCACTGCCCCCGCCGACGCCGTGCTGGTCTTCGACGGCGTCTTTCTCATGCGCCCGGAACTGATTGATCGGTGGGACCTGCGCATCTTCGTGTCGACCGCGCTCGAGAAGACCGTGGATCGTGCCGTGATCCGGGAGCGTCGGGTGTCATCGCGGGCCGACGTCGAACGGCGCTGGCGCGAGCGTTACCTCCCCTCCCAACAGTTCTACTTCGCTACGGTCCGCCCGACCGATCACGTCGACATTATCGTGCACAACGACGAGCCCCAGCAGCCGCTCTGGCAGACCCGAACACACTGACCGCACTCAATTCGGCATGATGCGTTGTCCTGATCTTTCGGGGCGTCTCGACCGGGTCACGAGGGCCTGGCGGTCGGGTCGCCGACAACGCCGAGACGCCAGGCGGGCCGAACTTCATCAGCGACCCGGACTTCCTCAGTTCGACGCTGTGCTCGCTGGCGCGACGCATTTCCGGTAACCACCGATCACCGCGCTGGCAACCCGGCGTCAGTCCCGCGTGAGCGATGGCTACTTTTGTCGTCGACCGGGACCGGGCGGCGTGCCATACCGTGGTAGTCATAGTGCGATCTTCAGAACGAGATAGCCGACCAATAGGCGGGGGACATGGGCTTCTGGGGCGTCGAGCTACTCGCCCGCGGCACGGTGGACGTGGCCGCAACCGATGTCTTCGACTCGTGGCACGCGGAGGTGCTTGACCAGCGGGAGGGCCTCGACGGCTGGCACTACCTTCAACTGGACGGCACCGAGGTACTCGAAGCCGAGCACGCGGTGGCTCTCGCGGTGGAAATCGACGGGCCGGTACTGCTCGCCTACGTCCTGGACAGCGACTGCTCGATGGTCACCTGCGCCGCGCCCGATGAAACGACTTTCCAGTTCTATGTACACCCTGACACGGCGGTGAACGGGTACGACCTGCCCGCACTACCCGACGACCAGACAGCCGCGCCGGACCGGCTGGTTCGGTGGGCAGGTACTGGAGCGGATCCGGCCGCCGTCCGCGCCCCGCTCGCGAGTGAAGAGACGTTTGCGGAGGACTCGCTCTTCGACATCGCGGTCGCGCTCGGCATCCTCCGGCCGGCGGCGCAGGTGCAGGACGGCTACCGGGAATCCAGTTCAGAATGAGTTGGCAAGCCAGTCCCGTGAGGCCGGCGGCGAGCCGAGAGCGGCAGATCCGCGCATCCGATCTTGGCGTCGCTTGGACGCTGCGACGCCCCCGGGGAGGCTCGGGCGGACAGGTTGCGCGACACTGCTCGGGTGGGTCCGCAACGTTTGCCATTTCTGGGCCGCATCGTGTGGCTGACGGCGGACCAGGGCGGCAGGTCATCGGGTCCTCCAGCCACGCCCGTCGATCGTGACTATGCCGCCACCGCCTTCGTGCCGCCCCAGACCGTCGAAACCGGGCTGGCGTCCGTCGTGCTGAGTGTCGAAGATCCGGGCAGTTGGACATCGGCTGCTCGGGCCGGCTGGCTGGTGTTCCAGGACGACCAGCGTTTTCATGTCGAATCGGGCACCGTCCTCGTCGTTACCGAGGGCGCGAGGAATGTCGCCTACTTCCACGTCGAAACAGTGACCGACTGAACCAAGTGATCCCCCGGTCGGCGGCAGAAGCGCACGTTGGGAAGCCCAGCTGCGCCTGTTCAACACGGCGCGCCTTTGCCAAGATGACCAGCGACGCACCGGAGGTGGCAGGCAGATGGCCCATTGGCGGCGGTTCGAGCGGACGCAGGATGGCACGAATGAGTTCTGGCAGATCCGTCAGGAGGGCATCCGGTGCTTCATCGGTTGGGGTCAGGCCGGCAGCCGGCGTGGCGGGTCGACAACGGTGACCATGCTCGACGAAGACCACGCACAGCGCCACGTCGCGAAAAAGATCAAAGAACGGATCGGCAGGGGCTTCGTCGAAGTCGCTGGCCCGCCCGAGCCGCCCGACGCCCCGGACGCACTCGTCGTAGCCACCATCGCTGACGCGGGCGACAAGCCCGCACACGGACTGCCCCGACCTGAGTACCTGCCGGTCGACGGGTTTCCCGACGTCGTGTGCCACGCTCGTATCTACCCGCAATCCGCCAACATTGGGTTCTACCACTATCTCGTCCTACGCGATGAAGGACGCAGCGCCTTAGGTTTCAACGTCCGCGAGTCCTCGCACCACTCGGACGCGGTCGCGGCGTTCCTGGAACTGGTCGTGACGATTGGAGACCTGGCGTTCGACGGACGCTCGCACCACAAGCTCGCCCTCCCCCTCCCGGCCGGGCCGTTCAGTCACGCCCTGCTGTGTTCGCCTGCCCTCGGTCAAGCGGCGACTGCCTATCCCGCGATCGCGTCCCGGGTCGCGACCGCGTTTCCGATCTACGACTGCGAAATCGGTGACACAGACTCGGAGGTTCTCGTCGACGCACGAATCCATGGGCACGGATCGCTGCCGTACAGCGACTGGGACCGCGAGCCGCATCCAGTTGTCGATCTTCGCTTCGACATACAGGCCCGTCGCCACGAACGCGACAAGACTTTCAAGGTGTACCAGCCCTCGCGACTACACCAACTCCTTCACAGCCTCGGCGACGCCACCCCCGACAGTTGGCTGGAGATCCGGTCCTTCCGTGCCGACGTCAAGCGAATGACAACGACTGACCTCACGTCAGCCAGCGCCGAAGACCTCAACCGATTCATCCTCGGCACCCGCCCCGCGAGCTAACAACCGCCGGCATGCAGCCCAACCCCACCGGACACGACGACATCCGCTCATCGGCATGAGCGGATGTCTGTCAACCGACCTGGCCCGCAGCGTGATCATCAGTGATGGAACGTACAGGTAGGCCTACGCCCAGTGAGCCATTCAGCGCAACGGGCTGGTGACTGATTGTGGTCAGGTGGTTCGGGCGTGGTCGAAGTGGAGCAGGACCAGCGCCGCCGCGACAGTCTTCCCGATACGCCACGGGTCAAGGCCGACGTTACGCAGCGCCTTGAACGTCATCTTCAGCAGGCTGTTGCCGCGTTCGCCGATCGCGCGCAGGCCGTTGTGCGCCTTGTTGAGCTGCTGCTGCTCGGCCGGCACCAGGTCGAGGCGGCCGAGTTGGTCAGCCGGCCGCCTTTGGGTTTCTTGAACGCCACGGCGATGGTGTCAGACTCGCCTTCATAGCCCAGATCCCCAAGCGTGCGCAGGTCACCGGCTGCCTCAGCCAGAGCAGGCAGGATCTCGCTGTGGGTACGCACCGCAGTGGTGTCGTGCTCGCGGCCGGGACGCACCTCGGGCGTCCAGATCGGCCAACCGTCCGGGACGCTGACGACCTGGACGTTGCCGCCATGGTTGTCGTGTTTTCCCGACCACCACAAGTCCACCCCGGGCGTGGGTCCGGGCGTGGACACCCGGTCGGTCTCCACCAGGATGCCATCGATGTTCACGTGGCTGTACCCCGCGGCCTTGGCCGCCAGCGGCGCCCCGTGCAGGCTCGGTGCCCGGGCAGTCAACACGACAATGCCCTCGTGCAGATAGTCGTAGCCGGTCGACTTGCTGATCCCGTTGTCCATGGCCAACTGCTTCATCCGGGTGCCGTCCAGGAACCAGCGCAATACCAGCACCGCCTGGTCATGGCAGGACAACGCCCGGGTCTCGGCCTGGGTGCCCCGCACCCGTTCGGCCATCAGCAGCTCGGCCAGGAAGTCCACCGTCTCGTCGCGTACCGGCAGCACCGCGGTGTATTTGGCACTCATCGTCGACGCAGAACCCTTATGAAGTTGATCTGTAGGAGGACCACCTTCATACCGGGGTTCTGCGTCTTCTTGTTGCACCACAACGGATCCGGCGTGTCGCCTTAACCGCCGAGGACTGGCTACCCTCCGTCACCCCCCGTTACGGGGAATGGCTCACTGACCCCTTGGAATCGATCATCTAGGAGTTGGGTGCCCACGGCGTAGGACGTGAAGATGACCGGGATGTTCTCAGTGCCCGACAGGCTCCCGTTGAGGACGCCGGTCCGTCCCGGGTTGCCCTCGTTGAAGATGATGGCCGCCGAAGCACGGGACAGTTTCATGTGATGCCGAGGCGCGCCGCGGGGTCGGGATGGACAGCCGATCAGGATGGGACGGCGACGGATCAGCGTGCGGATATCGCATCGACAATCATCGCTTGACACTCATCATACGTACGACCTATGTTGGGCGCACGTTGCGGACGAGTCCCCCGTCACGACTCCCGCCGCGATGTGAGCGTTCGACAAGAGCCTGTTGCGGCGCCGCTGCCGGCCGGTCCCTAGGCCACTGCAGCGGTTCCGCACGGTCGCCACTGCCACCCACCCCCCGGTGGAGGAGGACAAAACTGATGAGCAGGTCAGCTTCCGGCGGCGCGTTGCGCCGACTGGTCACCGCGGTACGGGCCCGCCGCCGCACGAGCGTCGTCGCGCTCGTGTGCGCACTGGTCAGCGCCGCCGCCATAGTCTGGGCCGCGCCGGCCCAGGCGGCCACGTCAATCACCATCAACGGCGGCTCCGGCGGCCGGGTCTTCGACGGCGTGGGCGCCATCAGCGGGGGCGGCGGCAACAGTCGGCTGCTCATCGACTACGCCGAGCCACAGCGCACGCAGATCCTCGACTACCTGTTCAAGCCGGGCTACGGCGCGAACGTGCAGATCCTCAAGGTCGAGATCGGCGGCGACACCAACTCCACCTCGGGCGCCGAGCCCAGCCACGAGCACGTCCGGGGCGTGGTGGACTGCACCCGCGGCTACGAGTGGTGGTTGGCCGCACAGGCCAAGGCCCGCAACCCCAACGTCAAGATCTACGGTCTGAGCTGGGGCGCCCCGGGCTGGATCGGCAGCAACTTCTTCACCACCGACGCCATCAACTACCTGATGGACTGGATGGGCTGCGCCGCCAAGAACGGCCTGACCATCGACTACCTCGGCGGCTGGAACGAGAACGGCAGCAACGCCGGCTGGTACATCAACCTGCGCTCGGCGCTGGACTCGCACGGGTACACCGGCACCAAGATCGTGGCTTCGGACAACTTCGGCTGGGGCGACGCCGACACGGCGACGACCAACGCCAACTTCGCCCGCGCGGTCGGGGTCTTCGGCTCGCACTATGTCTGCGGCTACCGCAGCAACCAGAGCAGCTGCCCCAGCTCTACCAACGCGATCAACTCCGGCAAGCCGCTGTGGGCCAGTGAGAACGGCTCGGACGACTACAACGCCGGCGCCAACGCCATGGCCCGGGGCATCAACCGCGGCTACATCGACGGCAAGATGACCGCCTACATCAACTGGCCGATCATCGCCGCCATCACGCCGAATGTCCCGTGGGCCACTATGGGTGTCGCGGTCGCCGCGCAGCCGTGGTCGGGCGCCTACTCCATCGGCAAGAACGCCTGGGTGATGGCGCAGACCACGCAGTTCACCGCGCCCGGCTGGCGTTACCTGGACAGCAGCAGCGGCTACATCGGCGGCAGCAAGAACAACGGCAGCTACGTCTCGCTGAAGTCGACCAACAACTCCGACTACAGCACCATCATCGAGACGATGGACGCCGGCGCGGCGCAGACGCTCAACTTCACCGTCGCCGGCGGCCTGTCCACCGGCACCGTGCACGTCTGGTCGACCAACGTCAACTCCAACAACTCGGCCGACTACTTCGTCCGCGGCTCGGACATCACCCCCTCGGGCGGCAGCTTCAGCCTGACTGTCCAGCCGGGACGGGTGTACTCCATCACCACCACCACCGGGCAGGGCAAGGGCACCGCGACCAGCCCCGCGCAGGGTGGTCTGGCGCTGCCGTACAGCGACAACTTCGACAACGAGGCGGTGGCCAGCGAGGCCAAGTACCTGATGGACGCCCAGGGCTCGTTCGAGGTGGTCAACTGCGGCGGCGGGCACACCGGGCACTGCGTGCGCCAGATGTCCGAGCAGACGCCGATCTTCTGGACCACCGGCCACGCCACGCCGTACACCCTGCTGGGTGACCTGAGCTGGAGCAACTACACGGTCTCCTCCGACGTGATGCTGGAGAAGAGCGGCTACGCCGACCTGATCGGCCGGGCATCCACGTACACCTTCCAGTCCCCGGCCAACGTCAACGCCTACCACCTGCGGCTCACCGACGGCGGCTCGTGGCAGATCCTGAGCACCAACACCAGCGGCACCACCCGGACCCTGGCCAGCGGCAACACCACGGCACTGGGCACCGGGCGCTGGCACACCGCCACGCTGACCTTCAACGGCTCGAGCATCACCGCCACCCTGGACGGCAACACCCTGGGCAGCACCAGCGACGGCAGCTTCAGCGCCGGCCAGGTGGGCTACGGCACGGGCCAGGGCGTCACCGCCCAGTTCGACAACCTGTCCATCACCCCGGGCAGCGGCAACCCGCCGCCCGGCGGCTCCAGCGGCGCGCTGCGCAACACCGCCTCCGGCCGCTGCCTGGACGTGCCGAACGCCAGCCAGACCGACGGCACCCTACTGTCCATCTGGGACTGCAACGGCGGCTCCAACCAGCAGTGGACGCAGACGTCGAGCAACACGCTCACCGTGTACGGCAGCAAGTGCCTGGATGTTCCGGGCCACGCCACGAGAGCCGGCACCCGGGTGGAGATCTGGACCTGCAACGGCGGGGCCAACCAGCAGTGGCGGATGAACTCCGACGGCACCATCACCGGTGTGGAGTCGGGGCTCTGCCTGGAGGCCGCCGGTAGCGGGACGGCCAACGGCACAGCGGTGCAGATCTACACCTGCAACGGCGGAGCCAATCAGAAGTGGAGCCGCTGAGCGGCACCGATGGCCCGGGCGGCGGCACCCGCCGCCGCCCGGGCGCACCCCGCGGGCCTCGGCCCGCTGAGCACACCCCCAGGAGACTTCATACGCACACGCTTCACGGGCAGGAAGCCGGCGAACCAGGCGCCGTGTGGGGCGGCGCTGAGGTCGGGGTCGGGCTTAGGTGCGAGGAAGGTGACGACGATGCCGGACAGGTTGACGATGCCGGCCACGATCCGGGTCCAGCGTGGGCCCCGGCTGGATATGGCATAGCCGCCAATCATGGCGAGCAGGGCGAGGCCGATGGGGCCGGGGTCCAGGCTCGTGGTTGCGAGATTCGGGATGATGCCGAGCCGCCCTCCAGGAACGTTCCGAAGAGGCCGGGAAGGACCATCACGAACACGAGGATGCCCAGTGCCATTGGCGTCCATCGGGCCCAGCCCCGCCAACGGCCGGTCCGGGCGACCGCGACGCCGGCGAGGCGGCGTAGGCGCCCGGGCTGAACGGATACCGGTACATGTCCATGCCGGCGGCCGGCGTGACGGGTGCCGTGACCAGGCCGCTGGCGACCCCGACGAGACCGCCTAGCCGCAGACCCAGCCGGCTACCGGACGGCCCTTGCGGGTGCGGCGACCGCGGTCATGCCGGCACCGTGACCGGGGATTGGCGGCGCAGCAGGACGAGAGCCACGACCGTCGAAACGATGACGATTGCTTCGCAGACCATCACCCAGACCGGTGCGCCGGCAAAGAACGATACGAACGCGAGCAGGCCCGAGATGCTGCGCAGCACGACGGCGATGATGAGGGCCGGCCGGCTACCCCGGCGGGCCGGGATAAGCGCCGCGAGCGTGACGGCGCCGAGCACGGCGAACAGCAGGATCGCCGGCAGCGGCGCTGCGTCTTTAGAGCCGATCGCGGCGAGAAAGGCGATGTCAATGAGGCTGGCGAGGGCGAACAAGCCGGCTGAGGCGGCCGGTAATGAGGCAGGACGGATGGTAGTCACGGTAGGAAGCTCCTTCGTCGATAACCGCCCCGCGGGCAGCAGGGCCGATATCGACGCTAGGAGCGCCGCGGGCGCAGCACATCGGCACCAACACCGCACTCGATGGAGTACTACCACTGATGTACGCGGCCGCGATCCGAGCCGACAATGAGCGTGTGGGAGCCTTGCGAGCTGCTGGTCTGGTCGGTGTATGCGTCGGCATGGCGGTGCTGGCCGAGACCGCCTCCGTCGCGGTCGGCTGGGGGTCCATCCCGGCGTACCAGAACATCTTGTTCGCGCTCTACGACCTGACGATCGTGGTCATCGGCGGGCTCATCGCCGTCCGGCACCCGGGCAATGCCGTCGGATGGATTCTGGTCGGGTTCGGCGCCTTCAACGCCCTGTTCGGCGACTTGTTGCAGGCGTACGGCCGCCAAGCGTCCGCCGAGGGCTGGCCGGGGGGACCGCTCGCCCAGTGGATCGCGTACGGCAGCTGGCTGCCGGCCCTGCTGATGTGGGTCCTGGCGCTGCTGGTCGTACCGACCGGACGCCTGCCTGGGCGACGCTGGCGGGCCATCGTGTACGCGGGCTGCGCCGGTGCCGCGCTCTACATTCCCGGGTTCATGCTCGATCCTGCAACCGGTGGCGACTACGTCTCCGGCGTCAACCTGTATGCGCAACCCGGCCCGCAGTGGGCCGTCATGGCCGGCGTCGGTGGCGGGCTGGTGACGCTGGCGCTGGTCGGCTCGTTCGCCTCGCTGGTAGTGCGCTACCGCGGGGCCGGCCCGGTGGAAAGGCTGCAGCTCAAGTGGGTGGCCCTGGCCGGGCTCGATATCCTCATCCTGGCTCCAATATGCATCGCGTTCTGGAGCCGGTCGCCGTTCGTCCAGGCGCTGACACCTGTGCTCCTGATTGTCGCCGCGCTGTGCCTGGGGGCGGCAGTGCTGCGGTACCGGCTGTTCGACGTCGACCGCATCGTCAACCGCACACTCGTGTACCTCGTCCTGTCGGTGCTGCTCGCCGCCGCCTATGGTGCGACCGCGATCGTGTTGGGCGCGGTTCTCGGCGGCCCATCGTCCTGGACTGCGGCGGGTGGCACGTTGATCGCGGCGGTGGCGTTCCGGCCGCTGCGCCGCAGGGTGCAGGACGTGGTGGATCGGCGGTTCGACCGTGACCGGTACTCAGCGAGCGTGCGCATCGACGCGTTCCTCGATCGGCTCCGGGCCGGCACCGAGCAGCCGCGGCGGGTCGAGGACCTGCTGCGCGACGTGCTGCACGACCCGACGTTGCGGGTGCTGCTGTTGCTGCCGGCCTCGCACGAGTACAGCGACGTGCGGGGCAATGTGGCGGCCAGCGATCCGGACCGGCCGGCCGCGCGTCTGGACCGCGACGGCTCGGCCGACGTGCTGGTCGAGTACGCCCCGACTGGCGACCCGGCGCACGAGACCGCGGTCCGTGTCGCCGTCGAACGCAGCCGGCTGGCCATCGAGATCGCCCGCCTCGGTGTCGACCTCAACCGCCAGGTCGCCGAGCTGAACAGGTCCCGGGCCCGCATCGCTGGCGCCGCCGACGACGAGCGCCGCCGCATCCAACGCGACCTGCACGACGGCGCCCAGCAGCGGCTCGTCACGGTCGGCATCTCGCTGCGGGCGGCCGAAGCACGCATGCGGCGCGAGGGCCGCAGCGCTGAAGCCGACCGGCTCGACACCGCGGTCGCCGACCTCGCCGCGACCATCGAGGAGCTACGCAACCTCACCCAGAAGCTGCCGGCCGCCCAGCTCGACGCCGGCATCGGCGCCGCCTTCCGCGAACTGGCCGGGCGGGCACCGCTGCCCGTCAGCATCGATGTGCCGGTCGAACGGCTGGACCGGCACATCGAAGCGACCGCGTACTTCGTCGGCTGCGAAGGACTCACCAACGTCATCAAACACGCACAGGCATCGACCGCGACGCTGAGCGCCGTTCGCCGTGACGGCCACTTGATCGTGACCGTCGCCGACGACGGGGTCGGCGGGGCCGCCTCACGATCGGGGTCCGGGCTGGCCGGACTCGCCGACCGGGTCCAGGCCATCGGCGGCCGGCTGCTGGTCCGCAGCGACGCCACCGGCACCCGGCTGACTGCGGAGCTGCCATGCGCGTGACCCTCGTCGAGGACCAGGTCCTGCTGCGCGAAGGCCTCGCCGGCCTGTTCCGGGACGCCGGTCACGAAATCATCGGCTCGTACGGGCACGCCGACGGCCTGCCCGGCCTGGTCGCCGAGCAGAAACCGGACATCGTCGTGCTCGACATCCGGCTTCCGCCGACACACACCGACGAGGGCACCCGCGCGGCCGCCGAGATCAAGGCGGCGCACCCGGAGATCGGAGTGCTGTTGCTCTCCCAGCACCTGGAGACCGCGCACACGGTCGACCTGGTCGCCCGCGGCGGATTCGGGTACCTGCTCAAGGACCGTGTCCTCGACGTCGCCGACTTCCTCGCCTCGGTCGACCGCGTGGCCCGAGGCGGATCCGCGCTCGACCCGCACGTCGTGGGCCACTTGCTGCACCACAGCGACCGGCGGCAGGGCTTGACCGACCTGACGGAACGCGAGCACGAGGTGCTGCGGCTGATGGCCCAGGGGTACACGAACGCCGGCGTCGCCAAGCGGCTGTTCCTCAGCGAGCGCACGGTCGAAGCCCACGTACGCCGCCTGCTCGGCAAGCTCGACGTCACCGACACCGAAGACGCCCACCGTCGCGTCCTGGCAGTACTCGCCTATCTACGCGCCGCGTAGAGGAGGCCGCCGCCTCCACTGCCCAGTCCCGCGACCAGCTCACCGCCGTCACCAGGGAACTTAAGGACACAGGTGCCGCGATCGACCGCTACCTGTCAGCGTTCGAGCGAGGTGCCCTCGACGACGACACCGTCATCCGGGCACGGCTCGCGACACTCAAAGAGCAATCCAAGCAACTTCGCGCCCAAAAGCCCGAGCTTGAGTTCGACCTCAACCAGCCACCAGAGTCCCTGACCCCCGGCGACCCGACCAAGATCAGCAACCACATCGCCTCACCATCGCAGACGGCACCCCGAACGCCCGAAAGGCCATGTTCGAGGCACTCACCGACAAGATCACCATGATCGCCGACGACTGCGTCAAGCCGATTTTCAAGCTCCCGCTCGCCGGAAACGACGAAGGGGCGGCCCTTCAAGGACCAACCCAAATCGGCGGCCAGCCAAAACAGCTGATTCGCGCACGTACGACTGTGGTGGGCGATGCTGGGACTGAACCAGTGACCTCTTCCGTGTCAGCGAACGTCCAGACCGGCCGCTGACCAGCACAAACGCCGTCACCAGCTGACCCGGCGAGGCCGTTGGCCGCGGTTGGACGACGTTGAACGCCGTTCAGCGCAATTCAACCCGGTCCGCTGCTCCCCTTCTGCTCCCCGTGGTGCTCAACGGTCGCCGCCATGGGTCCACCGTTGAGCACCGGGTAGGACGACCGCAGTTCGCGGCCGCCGGCCCCGGTTGGTACACCACAAACCGTGGACGTGGCCTACGGAAGTCCGGCGGGCGGCTGCCGAACTGCCAGATAATGCGTGAGTTGGCCTGCGGTCATTGCCAAGGGGCGGCCGGTGGGCTGATCGGATGCGGTCGGAGGGAGCAATCGTCGGATGAGCACGATGCACGCCGTGAGAGCTCACACCAGGGGCGGGCCGGAGCAGCTTGTGTACGAGGAGGCGCCGCGGCCCGAGCCGGGGCCCGGTGAGGTGTTGGTGGCCGTGAAGGCTGCTTCCATGACACCCACTGAGCTCACCTGGCCACAGACATGGACGTACAGCTCGGACGGGTCAGGACCTGAGCGCACTCCGATCATCCCGTCGCATGAGTTCTCCGGAGTCGTCGCGGCGTCCGCGACGGGGGTGCAGAGCCCCGCCGAGGGGGAGGCCGTCTATGGCTTGATCCCTTTCACCCGCGATGGCGCGGCCGCCGAGTACGTCGCCCTGCCCGCGGCCGTCCTGGCGGCCAAACCCGCCACCGTTGACCACGACCACGCCGCAGCGCTCCCACTGGCTGCGTTGAGTGCCTGGCAGGCACTGGTGGACCACGCCGACCTGCAGGCCGGCCAGCACGTGCTGGTGCAGGGCGGCGCCGGCGGCGTGGGGAGCTACGTGGTGCAGCTCGCAGCCGGCCTCGGTGCTCGCGTGAGCGCCACGGCGGCGGCGGCCGACCTGGAATTCGTTGAGGGTCTGGGTGCCGAGCAGGTTATCGACTATGCGCGCGACCGCTTCGAGAATCACGTCCACGAGGTGGACGTGGTGGTTGATCTTGTCGGAGGAGCCACGCAGTCGCGGTCCTGGCCGGTCCTGAAACCGGGCGGCGTCCTGGTCACCCTCGTCACCCCACCCGATCAACAGGAAGCAGCCCGGCACGGCGTCCGCGGCGTGTACTTCATCGTCGAGCCCGACCAGAACGCGCTGCGTTCCATCGCCGAGTTCGTCGATAACGGCCGGTTGACGCCGGTACTGGACCGCGTTCTGCCCCTCACTGACACGCGCTCCGGTTACGAGGCGCTCGAGACGGCCAAACGCCGCGGCAAAATCGTCATCCACGTCGCTGACTAGTCACCGCCGTCGGTGCCGCTGCGGACGTGTGGCCCACTGTTCGGTGACGGGGTCCGGTCGGCCCGCAGGCCCGGACTACCCGCCTACCTGGCGCCGGCGGCCACCACGGCCCAGAGCAGTCCGGTGCCGTGGATCGGCCGCGAAGAAAACAGATATGCGGCCTTCAAGATTTCGTTGGCACGCCTCAACTCCGCAACCTTGCGCGGCCGCCTGACTTCGCCGCCTGCTCCGTCGCGACTCAAGCAAACGCCCGGGCACCGGCCGTGGGTGCCAGGAAAGCCGGGACGGTTCAGTCCCGGGTACCTCCTGGTACCGGACCTCGTTCACCCTCAACGTACCCAGCGGCCACGACGCCTCGATCGGGCTCACCATCGGCGATCCGGCAGTTCCCCGCTCCGGCGGGAACTACCGGGTACTGATCTTCCTCAACGGCTGGAACGTCGGGCAGTAGATCGCGAATGTGGGGCCACAGCACGCCTTCGTCCTGCCCGAGGGGTTGCTCAACGCACGCGGTACGAACACTCTCGCACTCGCGGTCACCAGCAACGGTGGCAGCGGCGACGGGCTGGAGCGGGTCGCGTTGACCAACCTCGGCACGGTACGCGGCGGTACGCCGGTGGCATTGGTGAGCTCGCCCGGCTGGAGCTGAGCAGGGCAAGGGGTGGCCGGTTGCCCGTCCGCAACCAGCCATCCCCTGCGAGCCGGGCTCCCGGTCACCTGCCGGCCAGGCCGGCCCGTCGCTTGGCCCAGACATCGAAGGCCACCGCGGCCAGCAGTACCAAGCCTTTGACCAACATGACCCGCTCACTCGGCGACCCGATGAGCGACATGCCGTTGTTGATGACACCCATGATCAGGCCGCCGGTGATGGCCCCGACCACTTTGCCGACACCGCCCTGCACCGCCGCACCACCGATGAACGCGGCGGCGATGGCATCCAACTCGAAGGAGTTGCCGGCGGTCGGGCCGGCCTGGTTGAGCCGGCCGGCGAAGATCACGCCGGCGAGCGCGGCCAGTACCCCCATGTTGACGAAGATCCAGAAGACCACCGCCTTGGTTTTGACGCCCGACAGGCTGGCCGCCTGGAGATTGCCGCCGACGGCATAGATCTGCCGGCCGAAGACGGCCCGGTTGGTCATCACCGAGTACCCGACGGCCAGCACGGCGAGCAGGACAAGTACCCAGGGCAGGTTCTTGAAACGAGCCAACTGCAGGACCACGCCGAGGACCAGAACGGCTGCCCCGATCAGCTTGAGCAGGAAAGTGGCCAGCGGCTCGACCACCTGCTGGTACCCCAGCCTGGCCGCGCGCGCCCGCCACTGGGCGGTCACCATGCCGACCACCGCGACCACCCCGACCAGCAGGCTGACCAAGTCGGCGCCGCCCAGCGGGCCGAGCGCCACGTTGCCGAGGTACCCGTCGGTGAAGCCGTTGGCGAGCGTACGGATCGGGTCCGGGAACGGGCCGATGCCCTGATTTCCCAGCACTGTCAGGGTCAGCGCCCGGAACAGCAGCATGCCGGCGAGCGTGACGATGAAGGCCGGGATGCCGAAGTAGGCGATCCAGTACGCCTGCCAGGCGCCGATCACCGCACCGGCGGCCAGCGTGATCAGTACCGCAAGTGGCCACGGCACGTGCAGGTTGACCATCAGTACGGCGGATAGCGCACCGGTGACCGCGACCACCGAACCGACGGACAGGTCGATGTGGCCGGAGATGATGACCAGGATCATCCCGATCGCCAGGATCAGGATGTAGGAGTTCTGCACGATGATGTTCGAGATGTTCTGCGCCTGCAGCAGTGCGCCGCCGGTGAGGACCGTGAACAGCACGACGATCAGCGCGAAGGCGATGTAGATGCCGCTCTGCCGGATGTTGACCCGGGACAGCAGCGGCCCGAGTCGGCCACCGGTCCGGGCGGTGCCCAGACCCGGATCGTCGGTGGTGACCTCGCTCGGGCTGGTGATGCTGGCCATCGGCTTACCCCTGTCCCTTCGTCATGTACTGCATCAGGCGCTCCTGGGTGGCATCGGCCCGGATGACCTGCCCGGTGATACGCCCGGCCGAAAGCGCGTAGATCCGGTCGCACAAGCCGATCAGCTCGGGTAGTTCGGAGGAGATGACCAGCACCGCCTTCCCGGCATCGGCGAGCTGGTTGATGATCGAGTAGATCTCGTACTTGGCACCGACATCGATGCCCCGGGTCGGCTCGTCGAGGATGAGCACATCGGGGTCAGTGAAGATCCATTTAGCGAGTACGACCTTCTGCTGGTTGCCGCCACTGAGCTTGCCGGTGACGCTCTGCACGGTCGGAGCCTTGATGTTCAGGGCACGGCGGAAGCCCTCGGCAACCCGGTGCTCCTCGTTCTCGTTGACCCAGCCGCGGCGGGACAGCTTGGTCAGACCGGCGGCCGAGACGTTGCGCTGGATGTCCTCGATGAGGTTGAGCCCGTACCGTTTGCGGTCCTCGGTGGCGTAGGCGATGCCGTGCCGCACCGCGTCGCGGACGCTACGCACCTCGATCTCCCGGCCGTCCTTGAAGATGCGTCCGGAGATGTTCACCCCGTACGAGCGGCCGAACACGCTCATCGCCAACTCGGTGCGCCCGGCCCCCATCAACCCGGCCAGTCCGACGATCTCGCCGGCGTGCAGCGTGAGATTGGCGCCGCGGACCACCGCCCGCTCGTGCTGTACCGGGCTGTGCACTGTCCAGTTCTCGATCCGGAAGACCTCGCCGCCGATCCGTGGCTGGTGCGCTGGGAAGCGGTGCTCCAGGTCGCGGCCCACCATGCCGGAGATGATGCGATCCTCGGTCACGTTGTCAGTGACCAGATTCAGCGCCTCGACCAGCCGACCGTCGCGCAGGATCGTGATGGAGTCGGCGATGGCGGCTATCTCGTTCAGCTTGTGCGAGATGATCACGCAGGTGATGCCCTGGTCGCGCAGGCCACGCAGCAGGTCGAGCAGGTGCGCGGAGTCCTCGTCGTTGAGGGCCGCGGTCGGCTCGTCCAGGATCAGTAGCTTGACCTCTTTCGCCAGCGCCTTCGCGATCTCCACGAGTTGCTGCTTGCCGACGCCGAGATCGACCACCTGGGTCACCGGACTCTCGTCCAGCTCCACCCGGGCAAGGAGCGCGGCGGCCTGGAAATTGGTACGGTTCCAGTCAATCAGGCCGCGCCTGGCTCTTTCGTTGCCGAGGAAGATGTTCTCCGCGATCGACAGCTGTGGGCACAGCGCCAGCTCCTGGTGGATGATGACGATGCCCTGCCGCTCGCTGTCGCGGATGCTGCCGAACCGGCACTCCTCGCCGTCGAAGAAGATCTCCCCGTCGTAGGTGCCGTGCGGGTACACGCCGGAGAGGACCTTCATCAGGGTTGACTTGCCGGCACCGTTCTCGCCGCAGATGGCGTGGATCTCGCCACGGCGTACCGTAAGGGTGACGTCCTGCAGTGCGGCGACCCCGGGAAACACCTTGGTGATCCCGTTCATCCGCAGAATGTCGTCCGTCATGCTCGCACCTCCGGGAAGGCCCGCGACGGCAATGATCGCCGTCCAGGCCCCGTTGACGGGCGTGGACGGCGATCCGCCGGTCAGGCGAGCTGTGACTGCGTGTAGTAGCCGCCGTCGACGAGGACCTTCTGGTAGTTGGTCTTGTCGACGATGACCGGCTGCAGGAGGTACGACGGGACGACCTTGTTGCCGTTGTCGTAGTCCTTGGTGTTGTTCACCTCCGGCTTGCCGCCCTTGAGGACGGTGTCGGCCATGGTGACCGTCGTCTTGGCCAGTTCCCGGGTGTCCTTGTAGATGGTCGAGTACTGCTCACCCGCGATGATCGACTTGACCGAGGCGAGCTCCGCATCCTGCCCGGTGACGACCGGGTACGGCTGGCCGGCGGTACCGTAGCCGTTGCTCTTCAACGCCGACAGGATGCCGATGGACAGCCCGTCATAGGGCGAGAGCACACCGGCCACCTTCGCGCCCGAGCTGTACGTCTTGGTCAGCAGGTCTTCCATCCGCTTCTGCGCGGTGGCCGGATCCCAGCGCAGGATGGCGACGGTCTTGAAGTCGGTCTGCCCGCTCTTGACCACCAGCGTGCCCTTGTCGATGTAGGGCTTCAGCACGGACATGGCGCCGTTGAAGAAGAAGGTGGCGTTGTTGTCGTCGGGCGAGCCGGCGAAGACTTCGATGTTGAGCGGTCCGGTGGCGGTACCGTCGGTGCCGTCGGCATTCTTCGACTTTGAGCCCGGTCAGCAGCGAAGTGGCCTGCTGCACGCCGACCTTGAAGTTGTCGAAGGTGGCGTAGTAGTCGACGTTGGGGCTGTTGCGGATGAGCCGATCGTAGGCGATCACCGGGATGTGCTTGTCGGCCGCCTCCTGCAACTGCGTAGTGATCGCGGTGCCGTCGATCGAGGCGATGATGAGCAGCTTCGCACCCTTGGTGATCTGGTTCTCGATCTGGTTCACCTGGGTGGGGATGTCGTTCTCGGCGTACTGCAGGTCGACTTTGTAGCCGAGCTTCTCCAGCGCGGCCTTCACGTTGTCGCCGTCGTGGATCCACCGCTCGGAGGACTTGGTGGGCATCGTGACGCCGACCAGGGCGCCGGCGTTGTTGCCTGACGTTGACGTCTTGTCGGCGGTCTTCTGGGTGGAGCCGCAGGCGGTGAGCGCCGAGGCGAGGGCGAGCGCGCAGATCACTGTGCCGATCCGGCCCGGTCTCATGGATTGACGTCTCATGGAGTCTCCGTTCGATGATGCGCGTGGGGTGTGATCGAGCTAGAGGCTGGTTCGACTCCGAAGGCGCCGGTCAGGTGCGCCGGCGTGCTTGGATGCCTGTTCGGGTGGGAGTGTCGGCGGAGTCCGGACGGCGGCCTGCCCGACGGCGGGGTGCGGTTCGGTACGGCGCGACAGCGTTCCCTTGGTGGGGAAGTGTTATCGCTAACATCAGATGTGTCAACACCCCCGGACAAGCCAGATGACGAATCGTTACCGCGCGGCCATTGACCCGTATCAGCGACGATCAAGCACCGGAGTTGACTCTCAACGGCTTCTTTTCCCCTGAATCAGCGTCGACATACCGTCCCTGTTAGGAGAAAGCGTGACACGACCAGCTACTCCGGCGCCCCGGACCGCCGCCATGACGGGCGACCCGGCCAAGCGTCGGTTCGATCCGGACGCACGACGAAGGCACCGCCATACATCAGATGTATGGCGGCAAGCCTCTGGCCGGGAGTGTCGTAAAAACGGGCCTGGCTCACTTGCGGTGGTGACGGTGCGTCATCATGATCTTCGTGTATTGATGACCTTGTAGGTCTGGCATTCGCGGGGTTGTTGCCGCTGGTCGTGGTGGGTTTGACCGAGGAGGACGGGTGGATCCGGGTTCATGCCCGGACCCCGCCAGTAGCGGTGTCCTGCCCAGACTGCGGGGCTCGATCGGCCCGGGTGCATGCCTACCATCACCGGCGCGTGACTGACCTTGCTTTGGGTGCCCGTCGGGTGCTGCTGGTGATTCGGGTCCGTCGGCTGGTCTGCCCGACCTTGGGCTGCCGACGCACGTTCCGAGAGCAGATACCTGAGGTCCTGCAACGCTATCAACGACGTACCGTGCGGTTAGCTGGTCAGATCGCCGTGGTGGTCACCGAGCTCGCCGGACGCGCCAGCGCCCGGGTCCTGGATGCGATGGCGACGCCGACGTCGCGACAGACCGCGATCCGCATACTGCGCCGCCTCCCGATTCCGGTCGGTGAGGTGCCACGGGTGTTGGGGGTCGACGATTTCGCGCTACGTAAGCGATGCCGGTACGCGACGGTGCTCATCGACGTGCTGACCCGTCGCCGCGTCGACGTGCTACCAGACCGCACCGCGGACACCCTAGAGGCGTGGCTGCGTGCGCATCCGGGTGTCGAGGTGGTGTGCCGCGACGGTTCCGGCGCCTACGCCGAAGCGATCCGCAGAGCACTACCGGACGCTGTGCAGGTCAGCGATCGATGGCATCTGTGGCACGGACTCTGCCAGGCCGTGACCAAAGAGGTGGCCGGGCACAGCGCCTGCTGGGCGAAAGCGACACCGCCACAAGACGGGCCCCGCGCCCAGACCACCGCGCAGCGCTGGCGTCAGGTCCACGACCTCCTGGACCAGGGTGTCGGTCTGCTGGAGTGCGCCCGCCGGCTGAAACTGGCCCTGAACACCGTGAAACGCTACGCCCGTATCACCGAGCCGAAGCGTCTACAGCGCGCACCGCAGTACCGGCCCACCCTGGTCGACCCCTACCGCGACCACCTGCGCGCCCGCCGCGCCGCGGAACCCGCCGTGGCCATCACGATCCTGCTCAGTGAGATCAAA
This sequence comes from uncultured Actinomycetota bacterium, assembly GCA_963850915.1. GTDB lineage: Bacteria > Actinomycetota > Actinomycetes > Mycobacteriales > Micromonosporaceae > CAVTWH01. The sequence goes on along the minus strand of CAWKND010000004.1, from coordinate 1,064,589 downwards.
GCCTTGGGATATCAGGGAAGCATGAACCTGCTCTACCGCTACATCACCCAAGGCCGCGTCGAAGGCGACCGGCCACCCATCTCCCCACGCGGTCTGGCCCGGCTGATCCTGACCCGCCCGGACCGGCTCACCGACAAACAACGCCAACTGCGCGGCGATCTCGTCGCCGCCTGCCCCGAGATGGTCGACCTGGCCGACCTGGTCACCGGCTTCGCCCAGCTCCTGAAACCCAGTGAAGGCAACAACATCCACCTCGACACCTGGATCGGCATCGCGACTGCGGCTGACCTGCCGCACCTGCACGCCTTCACCCGCGGCCTGGCCCAGGACCGCGCTGCCGTCGACGCCGGCCTGACCCTCCCGTACCACAACGGCGGAACCGAAGGCGTCAACACCAAAACCAAACGGATCATGCGTCAAATGCACGGCCGAGCCAGCTTCGCCCTGCTACGTCACCGGATCCTGCTCGGATGACCACCCACCGTCACCACCGGAAGTGAGCCAGAGCCGTTAAGGCGATACTCCCCCGCTACGTCGTCATCGGCCCGGACGGCTACCCGTCCGACACAGACCGAAAGCATTGATCCAGAGCAGATGATCTTGTGCTCCCATTCTGCTCCCAAGTAAGGACCCACATGCGAAAGGCTGGTTACCGTCGATCCGGTAACCAGCCTGACAAGCTGCACGTATTGATGGTAGGCGATACTGGGATTGAACCAGTGACCTCTTCCGTGTCAGCTAGGAACCGCTCCATGATCAACCTGGCGCTCGGTACATTCCTGCCTGGTAGTGGGCTCGGTGGTTGTCGGTGCCCGGAGGTCTTCGAGGGTGATTCTCGCAAGGTTCGCTCCCCGTTCGCTCCCAAGGACGACCTACTCGCCGTCGATCAAGGCGCGGAGGTTGTCGGCCTCGGCCCGGTCGTCCATGTCGTCCACGCTGGAGCTGGAGATTGCCCACGGAATCGGGCAGGGGCCGTCGTGGAGTTCGTCAGGGCATAGCGCCCGGGCGATGGCGTCGGTTGCCTGCTGGAGTTCGGCTTCGCTGGCGCGCAGGACGACGCATATCTGCCAGAGCGTCTGGTCACTCATGGTCGGGTCTGGGCTGGTGGCCGTTAGGGAGGGTGAGCTGCAGTCGGCGCAGCAGACGCGCGACTATGCCGGTGGCCAAAAGGATGCCTGCGGTCCCGGCGGTGATCATGAAAGTGCCCCAGTGTGGCTGGCCTTGCGCGTACCGGCGGATCCCGATGACCACGGCCACCATTGCGGGCGCGATGGTGAGCAGCCAAGAAGCGAGCAGGTATGCGGTTACCCAGCGCCGCGCGTGGTTGGTCGAGATCACCGGACGACTGTTGCACAGGCGGCGGGCCTGCGGGAAGCAGGCGAAAAACCCTGCTGGCTTGGCCGGCGTGGTCGTTCGTCTGTGGGATGGGTGCCGACTTTGAATGTTCTTGCGGTGCTGTGGTGGTTCGGTGCTGACTCCTCGTGGGCGCAGGTCTCCCCCGCCGGGCTGCGCCGGGCTTGTCCAGGTGGAGCGCCCCACCGGACGAACGACCTGGACAAGCCCGGCGCAGTCTGGTGGCCTCCGGTGTGCCCACGGGGACCGGGCCGCGCTGCTGGCACCTCGAGGCGACGAGGTCCAGGGCGAGCAGCCCTGGCCGCCGGAGGCCACATCCGGGTCGTAGGGCCGGAGGCCCTGCCCGCCGGAGGCACAGTTGTGAGATCCATGGACCGGTGGCGCATCACTCGAACGTGTCCGACGCACCGCCAACGCCGAGGATGGGTCTGGCTACCGTTCCTACTGGACAGGCGATATGTTGCCGGCGTGACGAGGGGCTGGGGCGGTCAAGCGGGCGCGCGAGGTACGCCGGCTTACCAGTCAGCCGTCTGGCTTCTACGCCTAGTTTTGGCGGGATCCGCAGCCTGGGTGGTTTTGATATTTGCCGTTCCGGCGTCAATGCAGCAGTGGGTCGTGGGTGCCGGCTGCGTCACGTTGATGCCGCTGATCCTATGGTTCAGGCGCGTGCTACGTCGGTTGGGCATACCGATTGAGCGCGGCATGGGTCCCCGGCGGCAACTCCGCCTGCTCTATCGGGATGCGTTTTGGTTCCGTCGGTCCTAGCGCGGACTGGCGCCGCCTAACCAGGACGATCGGTTCTGGCATGGGCGACCGATCCACTCAGAATAGTGGCGTACGAGCGCCAGCCGGCGTAGCCCAGCGTTCCCGACTCCGGCGAGGCTGGGCTTCGTCATGTCCGGTGGAGGTAGCGCGCTGGCCCGGGGGTCCGACGCCGTGAGCGAAGCGGCAAGGCGTCGGACCCCGGGACGAGCGCGCGCGGCCCGCCAGGGCCGCCTTGAAGACGTATGGAAAGTATTCGCCCTGCCAGATCCCGGCCAGATCCCGACCGGGTGTCGAGTCTCAGGACGTCCGTGACGGGGCGGGTATCAGGACGTGGGTGACACATCCATCTAGACGATCTTGGATGCGAGGCCCGGGGCACGGCCATGCCCACGAAAGGGCATTCAACGCTGATCCTATCCTAAAACCTAGCAGGATGGACAGGCCAGTGGCGACGACGAGTGGAATAGGCGAGCTGTACCGCCGGCTCGAGGAGACAGCGAAAACCACGTTCCTGGAGCTGTTCTTCGACGTGGTGTCCGCACGATCGCCGACCCCATCCCGATCAACACCGCCGACGAGGGCATGGCCCGCATCGCGTTCCTGCTGCTCGCGCTGTTCGCGGAGATGGAACGCACCTTCACCGCCGAACGCCCCGCCCGCGCCGTCGCCGTCGCCGTCGCCGTCGCCGTCGCCGTCGCCGAAGGCTGCCACATCGGCCGACCCACCGCCTGGCCCGACGACAAGATCGACTACGCCCGACTGCTCCGCGAACAGGGAAGCAGCCTCGGCGAAAATCACCACCAAGACCGGCATCCCGAAGACATCACTGCACCGCTACCTCACGCCGGCGGCACGCTCGACTTCGCCCTGTCGGGCACCCCCGACCCGGCGTGGGGCTCCGCGCCCGCCGACGCACCCCTCGTTCCCGGCGGCCCACCCGGGCTGAGCGACACCGAGCTGGCAAAAGTCCCATAAGCGCGGTTTGCCGGAGCACCAGTTCCCATCACCACATCATCGAACCGGTTGACAAACCCGACGCCGCTACGATACTAAGGCATGTGCCTAAGTATTACGGCGAACTCGACGCGTTGCTCCGCGCTCTCGCGGATCCGACGCGCCGAGCCATCGTCGAGCGGTTGGCGAAGTCGCCGGCCGTCGTATCCGAGCTGGCGGCACCGTTCTCGATGGCGTTGCCGTCATTGATGCAGCATCTGCGCGTCCTCGAGAACGCCGGGCTGGTGACGTCACACAAGCTCGGACGCGTTCGCACTGTGAGCCTGCGTCCGGGCGCGCTCGATGTCCTGCACCTGTGGCTCGGCGAGCTAAGAACCCCCGCAGAACAGCAAGCCGACCGGCTCGGAATCCACCTGACCCGCACCGCTTCGAAGGGAACCTGAAATATGACCCGCGTTCGCATCAACTTGTTCGTCTCGCTGGACGGCTTCACCTCGGCGACCGACAACTCCCCCGACAATCCGATGGGCGAGGACTGGGGGCGTCTCGCGGCGGGCCACCTTGCGACCCGCACGTTCCGCGAGCACGTGTTCGGCGACACCAGCGGCACCGGCACGACCGGCGTCGACGACCGCTACACCGCCGCGTTCTTCGAGGGAGTCGGAGCCGAGATCATGGGCGCGGCCATGTTCGGGCTGCACGCGTTTCCCGGCGACCCGGAATGGAAGGGTTGGTGGGGTGATCGGCCGCCGTTCGGCACGCCGGTCTACGTCCTCACCAACACACTGCGACGCCAGGACTGGTCGAAACCGGCCCCTCCGGGTGGATACCCGTACCGCGTGGTACCGCGGCCGTCGATCTCGATGGAGGGCGGGACGACGTTCCACTTCCGCAGCGGCGCACTCGAGGACGTACTCGCCGAGGCGACCGATGCTGCGGGTGGTCTGGATGTGCGCGTCGGCGGTGGCGTCGGCACCGCGCGCGCTTTCCTGCGCGCCGGCCTGGTCGACGACTTGCACCTCATGGTCGCGCCGATCGTCCTCGGCCGGGGAACTCCGCTGTGGGACGATCTGGGCGGTCTCGACCTCACCCACAAGGTGACCACGGAGGTGGGCGAGAGCGGCACGATCCACGTCACCTTCACCCGTTAGGACGCGTCGATGACGACCGAACGCCGACTCGCCCGCGCCGAGTTCACCCTGACCCGCAGCTACCCGGTTTCCGTCGCGCGCGTCTGGGGCGCGTTCGCCGAGGAGCAGCAGAAGTTGGCCTGGTGGGGCGGCGGCGACGTCGTGGAGCCCGGCGAGTGGACCTTCGACTTCCGCGTCGGTGGCCGCGATGTCGCCGAGGGAAAGTTCCACGACGGTCCGGTGTCGCGGTACGAGGCCACCTACACCGATATCGTCGAGCACATCCGCATCGTCACGACGTACGACATGTGGATCGACGGGGCTCACATGTCGACGTCGGTGGCCTCGCTGGAGTTCGAGCCGATCGCCGAGGGCACTCGGTTCACCCATGTCGAGCACGGCGTCTTCTTCGACCAGTTCTGGGCCGACGGGCCGAACCGTGAGCACGGCACCCGGGGGCTGCTCGACGCTTTGGGCAACTACCTCGGCTGACGGTCAGCCGAGTATCCAGGGCCGCAGCTTCTCCGGGTTCCGGATCACCCAGGCGTCGAACGTGTTCGCGCATCCGGATCTGGTCGCGGATGCCACCCGGGAGGCCGTCGAGGCGGCTGCTGGTGAGCTGGGCTACCGCAAGGGGGCGCCGACCGGGGACCTGGCGGCGCACTGGCGGCGCACCAACTTCAACGGCCGGCTGTTCCAGCCGGCAGCCACCGGGAGGTACCCGACCAAGGCAGCCAGTCGCGGGCCGGTGCCGGTGCAGGCGTCGCCCTGGCTCGGGATTCCGGTACGGGGACGCAACGCGGCGGCCAGAGCCGACGCCTGCTGGGTGCCGATCGCGCCGGGGCTGACGCCGCACGGCCTACGCCACACGTACAAAGACGCTCATGGATGAGCTGGGCACATCTCACAAGTTGATGGATGAGCAGACGGGCCACAGCGACGGCTCGGTGGCGGCCCGCTACTCCCACATCACGGCGGCGATGACCGAGCGTCTGCTAACCGGGCTTACCGAGGCGTGGCAGGCGGCCCTCGACGCTCGGTGGGCGATGACGGCCGGCTCATCCGTGGCCATGCTTGATCGTCTGCTCGCGGCGCGGCAGGCGGAGTTGGGACAGGGGCTTTCATGATCTGCTCCCAAACCGCTCCCGGCAGCGATCATGAGAAGCAAAACGGCCGGCTCACGATGAGAGGAAACCGGCCTCTAGCTGGGGTTTCTTTGGTGGGCGATACTGGGATTGAACCAGTGACCTCTTCCGTGTCAGGGAAGCGCTCTCCCGCTGAGCTAATCGCCCGGGAACTTGCTAGAGGTGGAGACGGGATTTGAACCCGTGTACACGGCTTTGCAGGCCGTTGCCTCGCCTCTCGGCCACTCCACCGTGATGCCGTTGGGCCCACCGAGCGGACGACGGGATTCGAACCCGCGACCCTCACCTTGGCAAGGTGATGCGCTACCAGCTGCGCTACGTCCGCACATCGCCAGGCGTACCGGGCGACGGATCAGAACTCTAGCCCAGCACCGCACCGCCTGCCAAACCGGATACCCCCGACGCGCCGCGGTGCACCGCCCGGTGGCGGGGACGGGCAGCCCGACCACGGCAGCGGCGCCGAACCCGACAGCCGGCACCAGGACGCCACAAGCAGGACCGGCGGCGGTCAGCCGGCGGGCGTGGGTACGGCGGTGAGGCCGGTACAGCCACGCAGGTCGGCGTACTTCTGCTCGGCTGTCGTCTTGGCGCTGCCGGTCAGCAGTACCGGCTGGCCGGTCCCCGACACCACGGCCGGCAGGAACTCAGCACTCAACGGCGCAACGCCAGCTCCCGAACCAGCGCCAGCGCCAGCAGCCAGGAGAGAAGGCGCCCGGGTGCAGGGTGAGGCGCAATACCCCAGTCTGCGTACTGTGGGAGGTTCCGTACCAGAGGAAGTTGCCCATCCCGTACGCCACATACGTGCTCCCGAGCCAGCCGGAGCCCTGCAGCACGTGGGCGTGCGCGCCGAGAATGATGTTGGCACCGGCACCCGCCATCTTGGTGGCCAGCGACTTCTGCTCAGCGTTCGGGCAGCCGTTGCCCTCGGTACCCCAGTGCATGAAGACGACGACCACGTCGGCCTGTGAGCGGGCCGCCCGGATCGCGGCCAGGGTCCGGGTCTCGTCGATGGCGTTGGCCTCGCCCGGCCGGGTGTCGGTCGCGACCCAGCTGGAGGCCAGGTCGTGTACCTGGGAGACGCCGATGAAGGCGAACCGGGTACCGGCCACCGTCATGATCCGTGGCGCCCATGCGGCGTCGGCGTTCACCCCGATCCCGAAGTACGGGAAGTTGGCGGCCTGTACGGCGGCCAGCGTGTCGGCCAGCCCGACCTGGCCGTAGTCGAGCACGTGGTTGTTGGCCATGGTCACCGCGTCCACCCCGGCGGCGCGCAGCGCGTCGAAGGCGGTGGCCGGCGCCCGGAAGTGGTACTCCTTGGGCTGCTCCGTCCCGCGCGTGGTGATCGCCGTCTCCAGGTTGAGGACGGTCAGGTCGGTGCCGCTGAGCACGCTGGTGATCGACCCGAACGCGGTGGCCGGGTTGTCCAGCAGGGTCGCGGTACGCCCCACGAAGTGCACGTCCCCCGCGACCGCGAGCGTGATATCCCGCCCGGCCGAAGCCGAGACAGCAGGCGAAGCCGACGCAAGCGGCGAAGCGGAGGAAGAGGAGAAGGCAGCGGGCGGATGCGTCGCGGTACAGCCGGCCAGGGCGGCAACCAGGACCAGGACGAAGGGCAGGCGCCCAACCGGGGGGTACGTCACCGGCACAGCGTAGGAACAGCTCACCCGGTTTGGTAGTACCGCGCCGCGCCGTCGGCCAGCGCCACCGGGGCGGTCTTCGGCCCGTCGGCACGGTTGATCGCGGCGGCCGCGGTGTGGATCGCCACCAACTCGGCCTGGTGCGCGAAGAGCAGCTGGGTCAGCTGGAAGGTCAGCTCCTCCGGCAGGTCGGGGCGGACCACGATCATGTTCGGCTGGGCGATGGTGGGCGCGTCCTTGCCGGCGCCGTAGGTGTCGGCCGGGATCACCGCGCGGGCGTACACGTCGGCGCCGTAACGCTGCTGCAGGGCCGGTAGCAGCGTGTCGATCGGGAGGAAGCGGACCAGTGCGCCGGCCTTCTGGAACAGGTCGCTGATGCCGGGCGTGGGCAGCCCGCCGGACCAGAAGAGCGCGTCGATCCCGCCGGCAGCGAGCGCCGCGGTCGCCTCGGGCAGCGAGTCGTTGACCGCGGTGAGGTCCTTGGCCGGGTCGAGTCCGGCGGCGACCAGGATCCGGTCGGCCACCACGGCGGTACCCGAGTTGCTCGGCCCGACGGACACCTTGTGGCCACGCAGCTGGGCGACCTCGGTGACGTGCACGTCGGTACGCACCACGACATGCAGGTCGTTGCTGTAGATGCGGGCCAGCGCGCGGATCGGTACCGGCTTGCCGGCGAACACGCCGGTACCGGTGAACGCGTCGGCGGCGTTGTCGGCGAAGACCAGCGCGATGTCCACGTCGCCGCGGCCCAGCCGGTCCAGGTTGTCAACCGAGCCCGCGGTCGGCGCCCCCACCGCCTGGTAGCCGGGCAGATTGCGGGAGATCAGGTCGGCGTAGCCGGCACCGATCTCGTAGAACACGCCGGTCGTGTTGCCGGTACCGATGGTCAGCTCGCCGTGGTGGTACCGGCCGGCCGTCGGGTCGGTGACCTGGCCGCAGCCGGTGGCCAGCGCGGCGAGCGCGGCACCAGGCCCCAGCCGGGCAGCCAGGCGCAGTGCCGCGCGCCGGTTCACAGCTGTCCGGCGACCCGTGCGCCGGGCTCCAGCGCGGTAGCCACCCGGTGCGCCAGCAGCGCCGCCTCGTACCCGACCTGGGCCAGGTCACAGCCGGCCGCGCCGAGTACGGCCAGCTGCGCCCGGTCGCCGACCGACATCACCAGCAGGATGCCGCCGTCCATGTCCACCACGGTCTGCCGGACCCGGCCGGCGGCGAGCACCTTGGCGGCGCCGATGGTGAGGCTGGCCAGCCCGCTGGTGATGGCGGAGAGGTGATCGGAGCGGTCCTTGGGCAGCCCCGCCGAGGTGGCCAGGGTCAGCCCGTCGACGGAGACGGCGATCGCGTGCGCCACGTCGGGTACGCGCCGGACGAACGAGGACAGCAGCCAGTCCAGGCCGCCGTCGGTGTCGGTCGAGGGGTCGGGCGGCAGACTCATCGTGCTCCGTCCTGGTTCGGGGTGGGGTCGGGGTCGGGGGTCAGCCACGGTGCGGGGGGTACGGTGCCGCCCCGGGTGTGCCGGGCCGCGGCCGCCATGCCGCTGGCCAGGCCGGCGAGGCGGGCGCGGATCAGCTCGGGGTCGGGTGGTCGCTGCCCGCCGTCGGCTTCGGCGGTGCCGGTGCCGTCGTCGAGGAGCAGGCCGCCGGGGCGCCGCTGGGGAAGATACCCGGGGGTACCACCGGGCGGCGCGGCGGGCTCCGCGGGCGGCTCCGGCAGCGGCCCCGCGGTCACCGCCGGCCGTGGTACCAGGACCGGCAGCTCCTGCGTCGGCGGCAGTACCTCGCCCTCGACAACCTCACCGGGCCGGACGTTACGGCGGAGCATGGCGGCGGTGTGCTCGGTGATGCTCGGTGCCGTGGCCAGCAGCGCGTTGGGTACCTGCACCACGGCCACTGTGCCACCGCGCTGTGCGCTGTGCAGCGCCACCCCGATGGCGTGCCGGGCAGCCAGCCGGGAGACGACCAGCAGTCCCATCGTGCCGGCCAGTTCGGCGGTCAGCTGGGTCGGGCCGGCGAGTCGCCGGTTCACCTCGTCGAGCTGCTCCGGGGACAGGCCGATGCCCTCGTCGTACACGGAAATGCCCAGACCGTCGACGTCGCGCCGGCCGGTGACCCGTACCCGGCTGTTCGGCGGGGAGAAGTAGGTGGCGTTCTCCAGCAGCTCGGCGAGCAGGTGGATGAGGTCACGGGCGGCCGGGGCGGCGATACCCACCTCGGCGAGGCCGACCGGGTCGATGCGGTCGTAGTCCTCGATCTCGGCGGCGGCGGCGCGTACCAGGTCGACGAGCGGGACGGTGGCGGTGATCCGCCGGCCCGGTTCGCCGCCCGCGAGTACCAGCAGGTTCTCCTCGTTGCGCCGCATCCGGGCGGCCAGGTGGTCGATGCCGAACAGCCGGGACAGCCGGTGCGGATCGGTCTCCCCCCGCTCGAAGTCGTCGATCGCCTGCAACTGGCGCTGGATCAGGGTCTGCCCGCGCCGGGACAGCGCGACGAACAGCGCCGCCACGTCGATGCGCAGGGCGGCCTGGTCGGCGGCGAGCCGCAGCGCCTGCCGGTGTACGTGACCGAGTGCCTGGCCGACCTCGGTGATCTCGTCGGCACCGGGTACCGCGAACTGCTCGACCCGGCCGCTGGCTGTCCGCATGGCGCTGCGGATGGCCGGTATGTCCGCGGCCGCGGTGAGGGTGGCGATGGCTTCGGGCAGCTCGATCTGGGCCACCCCGAGGGCGGCGGCGCGCAGCCGGCGCAGCCGGCGGCTGGTGCGTACCGCCAGCATCAGGGCGGTACCCAGGGACAGGACCAGCAGGCCGACCGTGGACAGCGCCGTGACCAGTGCCTTGGTCTGTGCGATGGACTGCTGGGAGCGGGCGGCCAGGTCGAGGTCGCGGCTCAGGCTGGCCTGCAGCTGGTGCATCTCCCGCAGCGCGTTGCTCTGCGCGATGTACCAGACCTCCGGGTCGGCGGTCAGCTGTGCCGGGCTGGCCAGCGCGGCGCCGAGCATCTTGCCGGCCGCGCTGCCGTCCTCGCCGAGCCAGATCTGCTGGTACGCGTTGCGCTGGGCCAGGCTGGCGTTGCGGTCGTACTCGGCGTGCCGCTCCTGTTGCTGGCCCACCAGGCCGGCCAGCGCGGTCAGTTGCCCGTTCGCGTACGACCCGTGCAGGAACACGCCGTGTAGCAGGTCCAGCTGCTGCGCCCCGAGCTGCTCGTCGGCGACCAGGGCCACCAGGGCACGCGCCTTCGCCGCCAGTACCGCGTCCGAGATCTGCTGCGGTAGCGCGTCGGCGATCGCGATCAGCGTGCTGGTCATCGGCGCGTACGACGGCGCGGAGAGCTGGTCGGCGCCGAGCAGGGCGACCTGTGCGCGGATCGAGGCGAGCGCGGAGAGCTGGTCGTGGGCCGAGGTGAGCAGCGGCCGCATCGCCGGGCTGAGCCGGCCGGCGGCGCCGCTGGCCGCGAGGAAGTCGGCGACCGCCAGGTCGGTCTGCTCGCGGGCGGCGGTGACCAGCGAGGCGCCCGCTTTGCCGCCGCGCTCGTGCAGCGCGTCGGTCTCGGCCACCTCGCGCTGCAGCTGGTACTCCAGGCCGACCGCGGCGACGGCCGTGGCGGCCACCGTCTGCGCCTTCCCGCCCTGGTCGGCCAGGGCCACCGCGGCGAGGCTCTGCTGGATGCCGAGGGCAACCAGGCCGACCGTGGCGACCAGGACCGGCAGCAGCAGGCGCAGCCGGATGGAGCGGGAGAGCCGGCTGCGCGCGGGGTTGGCCGGGGCGCGGCGCCGATCCCGGGCCAACTGACCGGCGGCCGGGCGCGCGGCGTCCCCGGCTGCTCGTCCGGTCGGATCGGAGGCCATGCAGAGCAGACTCACGGGTACCGCGGGCGGGCGCAACCCCGAAGCGGGCCGGATGCGCAGCCGGAAGGCCGACACACGCGGTACCGGACATCGTCGTTCACCGATCCCCCCGCGCCCCGGGCCGGTAAGCTACCGTAGCGGCCGTGACCCGACGCCCGACTGATCTGCGGCTGGATTCCTTGCTGCGCACGGCATGCGAGGTAATCGTGGCTCGCGGACTGGGCAGCACCAGAGTGGCCGACGTCGCCACCGCCGCCGGAGTCAGTCAGGCACTCGTCTTCTACCATTTCTCCACGAAGGAGCGGCTGCTCGCCGAGGCGTTCGCGTACGCGGCCGAGCAGGACCTGACCCGGCTGGAGGCGGTACTCGCGGCGCCGGTACCGCCACCCGAGAAACTGCGCCGGATCCTGCGCCTGTACGCCCCGGCCGGCAACGCGAAGGCCCGCGAGTCCAAGGCCTGGGAACTGTGGATCGACGGCTGGTCGGAGGCGCTGCGCAGCCCGGAGCTGGAGAAGGTGTCCCGCCGGCTGGATCTGCGCTGGAAGGAGGCGTTCACCGAGGTGATCGCCGCGGGTACCGCGACCGGTGACTTCGACTGCGCCGACCCGGCCGGCGCCGCCTGGCGGATCACCGCGCTCATCGACGGGCTGGCCGTCCAGGTCACCGTGCACGACCGGGTGATCACCCGGCGCCAGCTGGCCGAGTGGGTACGGCTGGCCGCCGCTCGCGAGCTGGGCGTGCCAGCCGAACAGCTGGGCTGAGCCGGCCGGTGGCAACCGTCGCGCGGCAGGTGGAGTTCTTCCAGGCGTGAGAGTCGATCCAGGATTCGACGCCTTCGTCGCAGCGCACTCCACCCCGCTGCTGCGTACCGCGTACCTGCTGACCGGCGATCGGGGACACGCGGAGGACCTGCTGCAGACGGCCCTCCTGCGTACCCTGCGTCGCTGGTCGACGGCGCGGGAGGCACCGGTGGAGTACGTCCGGCGGGTACTGGTCAACCTGTCCCGGGACCGGATCCGGCTGCTCGGCCGGCGTCCCCGCGAATCACCGCTGCCGCCAGATCCGGACACGCTCGGTGCGCACCGGGCCGATGACCGGCTGGAGCAGCTCGGCGAGCGGCGCCGGGTGGCCGGCGCGCTGGCCCAGTTGCCGATCCGGCAGCGGCAGGTGGTGGTCCTGCGCTTCTTCGAGGACCTCTCCGTGGTGCAGACCGCCGAGCTGCTGCGCTGCTCCGAAGGGACCGTGAAGTCCTACACCAGCCGGGCGCTGGCCCGGCTCCGTGAACTGCTGACTGAACAAGAGGTTTCCCATGGTCATTGAGGATGAGCTCGGCGCCCAGCTGGGTGCCCGGCTACACGAAGAGCTGGCCGACCTGTCGGCCCCGGCGGAGCTGGCCGGCACGGTCCGCCGGCGGCGCAGCCGCCAGCGCTGGGCGGTGTCCGGGGCGCTGGCCGTGCCGGTGGTGGCGGCCGGCGTGGCACTCGCGCTGACCGTCGGCGGCACCCCCACGGGGGTACCCGGCCAGCAGCCGGCCCAGGCCGGTCCGGCACAGCCGCACAACGTGGCGTACGTCGTCGCCCAGTCACAGAAGGCGCTGAGCAGCATCGGCGACTACGTGGTGCACTCGGTGACCACGGTCGACGACGGCACCGTCCACGACACCTGGTCGGATGTGACCGGCCAGGCGATGGCCGGGACCACCACGGCCGCCGGCGCAGCCAACCAGGCCATCTCGATGACCATCCACGGCGACCAGCTGGTGCTGCTCACCGTGGACTACCAGCACCACACCTGGTGGCAGGACAAGCTGCCGAAGCCGGACAAGCTGCCGGCCGGTGCGTTCGGGGTGCCCTACGGTGACCCGTCCGAGATCCGTACCGAGCTGGGCAGCGGGGACCTGACCCTGATCGGTACCGAGCAAGTCGACGGGCGTACCGCCGAGCACCTGCGACTGAATGCCGGCGACTTCGAGCCCGGCCAGGTCGGCATGGACCTGTGGGTGGACGAGGCGAGCTACCTGCCGGTGAAGCTGACCGGCCACAAGGGCACGGTGAACTTCACGGTCAGCTACGAGTGGCTGCCCCGTACCCCGGAGAATCTGGCGAAGACGACGCTGGCCGTACCGTCCGGCTTCACCCAAACCCCGATCGACAAGGCTGCCAACCCGGCGCCGACCGGATCCGGAAAGGGCTGATCCCGGAGCGGTCAGACCGCCGCCGGCCGGCCGACTCCCACCGGGGGTCGGCCGGTCCGTTCCGGTTGGGACACAACTGTCGCCGCGCCGGCTTGAAGATCACGCCGACGGGGAAGATACCCGGCATGGACGTGGTGGATCGGGTCATCCAACGGCTGGACACCTCCCAGCAGAACCGGGCCTGGGTGGCCTTTCCCTACGCCGTCGTCAAGAAGTTCAGTGACGACCAGGTCGGCTACCTCGCCGCGCTGATGGCCTACTACGCATTCCTCGCGGTCTTCCCGATGCTGCTGGTGTTCGTCACGGTGCTCGGTTTCGTCCTGCACGGCAACGCCGAACTGCAGCAGCGGCTGGTGCACTCGGCGCTGGTGGAGTTCCCGGTGATCGGTACCCAACTGCAGGTCGACAAGCTCAACGGCCACTGGTGGGTACTGGTGCTGTCGATCGCGATCAGCCTCTGGGCGGCCAAGGGCGTGGCCACCGCCACCCAGGACGCGTTCAACACCATCTGGAACGTACCGTTCGCCCAGCGTCCGGGCTATCCGGCGGCGCTGGCCCGCAGCTTCGCGCTGCTGTTCCTGATGGCGTTCACCGTGCTGTTGACCGGGCTGCTCTCCGGCTTCGGCGACTCCGCCGGCCACCCGGGCGCCGAGCGCATCGGCGCACTGCTGCTCTCCTGGCTGCTCAGCGTCGGGCTGTTCATCGCCGCGTTCCGGGTCGCCATCGCCGGCCAGGTACCCACCCGCGACCTGCTGCGCAGCGCCATCGCCTCGGCGCTGATCTGGCAGGCCCTGCTTCTCCTCGGCAAGCTGCTGATCGAGCACCAGATCCGGCACGCCCAGTCGCTCTACGGCGTGTTCGGCGTGGTCCTCGGGCTGGTGGCGTGGCTGCACCTGCAGGCGCTGGTCACCCTGTTCGCGGCCGAGTGGGACGTGGTACGCGCCCGCAAGCTCTGGCCGCGCAGTGTCAATACGCCGCCGACCACGAAGGCCGACCGGCGGGCGCTGACCGCTTACGTCAAGCGCGCCCGCCGGCTGTCCAGCAAGGAACAGGACGTGCACGTGCACTTCGCCGACGCCCCACCGGCCGAACCGGAGGCCGACGAGGCGCCCCGCCCGGACCCGCTGCTGCCGACCTGACCGATCCTTCACCCGGAACGGCTGGCGGCAGGCCCAGACGGGCAGGCTCAGACGGGCAGGCTCAGGCGGCCCGCTCAGGCGGGCGTGATGACGACGACCGGGATCGGCCGGTCGGTACGCTTCTGGTAGTCGTTGTAGTCCGGCCAGATCTCGGCCATCACCGGCCACAGTCGGGCCTGCTCGTCCGGGGTGGCCCGGCGGGCACGCGCGTCGAAGACCGTCGGGCCCACCTGTACCCGCACCGTCCCGTCCGCGGCGATGTTGCGGTACCAGGCAGGGGCCACGTCACTGCCACCCTTCGAGGCGACCACGAGGTACCGGTCGCCGTCCCGGCCGTAGATCAGCGGGGTACGCCGGGCCTCGCCGGAGCGCCGGCCGACCGTGGTGAGCAGCAGGGTGTGTACGCCCCGCCAGCTGTGTCCGTCCTCGCCGCCCGAGGCGACGTACCGCTCGACGTGGTCACGCTGCCAACCGGGCGGTGGGTCGACCGGGTTCGACATATCCGTCATGCCAACCAGCCTGGCACAGCCGGCAGGGCTACCGTCCGGTATGCCGACCTGGCAATCTGCCGGGTCCGCGCGCTGGTCCGGTGGGCGCGGGCCGGTCAGCTGGTGGGAGCGACGCCCGACCGTCCGGGCACGGCGAACGCGGGCTCAGGCGGTCGGGAGCGACACGTCGCCGGCCTGGCGCAGCGAGCGCGGGCGGCCAGCCGGTGGCAGCAGCGCCCCACCGTCCGGACGAAGCAAACGCGACGTCAGGCGGTCGGGAGCGACGCGCCGCCGTCCTGGCGGAGCGAGCGCGGGTCGGCGCCGCCGTAGAGCACCGGGGCGAGCCAGTCCGGCGCGGCCGCGCGGAACACCTCGGGGGCCAGCCCGCCGGCGCCCTCCGGCACTATCCCGACCAGCTCCCCCGGCAGGTCCACCAGGTTGCGCCAGTGCACCAGCTCCGGCTCGGCCGGCCAGGAGCCGAGTACCACCAGCCCGGGCAGGCCCCGGGTGGTCAGCGCCTCCAGGGTCAGCCCGGTGTGGTTGAGCGTGCCCAGCCCGGGACGGGCCACCACAACGGCCGGGGCGCGCAGCGCGAGCGCGAGTTCGGCGACCGTCCAGCGCCGCTCGCCCATGGGTACCAGCAGCCCGCCCGCGCCCTCGATGAGTACCAGGTCGTGCTCGGCAACCGCCGCGTCCACGGCCTCGATCACGTCGCCCATCGCCAGCGACGGCAGCCCGGACTCCTCGGCCGCGGCCAGTGGCGCCAACGGATCCGGGTAGCTGGCCAGCTCCAGCACGCTGTTCGGGTCGGCCAGCCGGCGTACCACCTCGATGTCTGTCTCGGCGCGCTCCACCGGCGACTCGACGATCCCGGTCTGCGCCGGTTTGATCACCGCCACGCTGCGCCCGTGTGCCCGCGCGCAGGCGGCGATCGCCGCGGTCACGATGGTCTTACCGACCCCCGTGTCCGTGCCGGTCACCAGGAGAACCTCAGTCATGCGCCGACCCGCAAGCTCTCGGCGGCTCTCATGCGCCGACCCGCAAGCTCTCGGCGGAAATCCCGTCCGCGCCCACCGGGGCGTTGGCGGCGATCACGTCCAGGGCGCGCTCGAAGTCGGCGCGGGGGATGCCGGCGTTGATGGTCAGCCGCAGCCGCGACGAACCGTCCGGCGTCGACGGTGGCCGGAAGCAACCGACCGCGACCCCAGCCGCGCGGCACGCCTCAGCCCAGGACAGCGCGGCTGCCGGCGACGGCGCCGGTACCGAGACCACCCCGGCGGCCGGCTCGGCGACCGGAAAAGCGTTGAGCCGCTTGCGAATCAGCCGGGCCCGGTCGTGCAGTTCGGCGCGCAGCTCGGCGCCGTCCCGGATCAGCTCCAGCGCGGCCCGGGCACCGGCGGCGACGGCCGGCGGCAGGGCGGTGTCGTAGATGAAGGTACGGCCGGTGTCGACCAGTGCCGTGGCCAACTCCGGTGGGCCGGCGATCACTCCACCGGCCGCTCCGAACGACTTCGACAGGGTGAGCGTGACCAGCACGTCCGGCTCGCCGCACAGCCCCGCGTCGGCGACCGCACCGGCACCGGCCGGCCCGAGCAGCCCGGCCGCGTGCGCGTCGTCGACCAGCAGCAGCGCGCCGTACGCCCGGCACACCCCGTGCAGGTCGCGCAGTGGCGCCAGGTCACCGTCGACCGAGAAGACCGACTCGGTGACCACCACGGCCGGCTGCCCGTCCGGCCGGCTGCCCAGCGTCCGCTCGACGGCGGACACGTCGGCGTGTGGCGCGACGACGACCGTGGCCCGGCTGGCCCGGCAGCCGTCCACGATCGAGGCGTGGTTGTACGCGTCGGAGACCAGTAGCGTGCCCGGCCCGGCCAGCGCCCGGATTGCACCCAGGTTGGCCAGGAAGCCGGACGAGTAGACCAGCGCGGAGCCGGTACCCAGCCACTGCGCCAGTGCGCTCTCCAGCTCGGCGTGTACCGCCGTGGAGCCGCGTACCAGCCGGGATCCGGTGGCGCCCAGGCCGTACCGGCGCAGCGCGTCCACAGCCGCGGCGAGGACCGCCGGGTGCCGGGAGAGTCCCAGGTAGTCGTTGCCGGCGAGGTCGACGAGCGCGTCGTCGGGTACCCGCGGACGCAGCTCCCGCCGCAGCCCGGCCGCTGCCCGCGCAGCCGCCGCCGCGTCCAGCCCGTGCAGCCAGTCCCCCGGCTCCGCCACCCGTGCCCCCTTGTCCCCACCGACTTGCCGCACGAGCGACACAACCCCTGACTTGAGTCCCGCTCGACTGCCACGCACAACGATCCGCGCCGCCGAAAAGCGGCGCCGGGCTGCTTGTAGGGTAACGACATGCCTGACCTGAGCCTGCGGGAGCTGTCCGACCCGAGCCTGGCCGCCGCGGCCAATGCCGTACTGGAGACCGGCACCGGTCTGCGCGAAGCGGACGTGCTGCGCGTGCTGACCCTGCCCGACGAGGAGATCCCGGCCGCGCTGGAGATCGCCCACCAGGTACGGATGCGCTGGTGCGGGCCGGAGGTCGAGGTCGAGGGGATCGTCTCGCTGAAGACCGGCGGCTGCCCGGAGGACTGCCACTTCTGCTCGCAGTCCGGGCTGTTCGCCTCGCCGGTACGCGCCGTGTGGCTGGACATCCCGGCGCTGGTGGAGGCGGCCCGGCAGACGGCTGCCACGGGCGCCACCGAGTTCTGCATCGTGGCGGCGGTACGCGGCCCGGACGCCAAGTTGATGGCGCAGCTGCGGGACGGCATCGCCGCGATCCGCGCCGAACTGGACATCAACATCGCGGTGTCGGCCGGCATCCTCACCCAGGCACAGGTCGACGAGCTGGTCGCGCTGGGCGTACACCGCTACAACCACAATCTGGAGACGGCGAAGTCGTACTTCCCGAAGGTGGTCAGCACGCACACCTGGGACGAGCGCTTCGAGACCCTCGACATGGTGCGCGCCTCCGGCATGGAGGTGTGCTGCGGCGGCATCCTCGGCCTCGGCGAGAGCGTGGAGCAGCGGGCCGAGTTCGCGGTACAGCTGGCCAGCCTGGCACCGCACGAGGTACCGCTCAACTTCCTCAACCCGCGCCCGGGTACGCCGCTGGCCGAGCAGCCGGTACTCGATCCCAAGGACGCGCTGCGGGCGATCGCTGCGTTCCGCTTGGCGCTGCCCAAAACCATCCTCCGGTACGCCGGCGGCCGGGAGATCACCCTCGGCGACCTGGGTACCCGCGAAGGCCTGCTGGGCGGCGTGAACGCGGTCATCGTCGGCAACTACCTGACCACCCTGGGCCGCGCGCCGCAGCAGGACCTGGCGCTGCTGGACGAGCTGTCCATGCCGGTCAAGGCCCTCTCCGCGACGCTGTGACCGGGCCGGCGCTCTACTGCGACCGCTGCGGCCAGCCCGCGGTCGAGGGCGGCCACGTCGGCTGCCGGGCGGCGCGCGAGCTGGAGCCGCCGCGCTTCTGCACGGTGTGCCGGCGCCGGATGAAGGTACAGGTACTGCCGGCCGGCTGGCGCGCGTCCTGCGTGGAGCACGGCACGCTCGCCTCCTGCTGACAGCTGCCTGGTCTGACGGGTTGTCGACTGCGCCGGCGATCTCGCGCGCGTAGCCTGTGCCCGCTCCCGCACTCGGCCGGAGCACCCGATGAGGTGACAACACATGGCACTGGTACGTCGGGCCTCGGTCATGGGGCCCTCCTCCGGCGTGTACGTCGGACAAGCGGCGGTACCCCCCGTCGTGCCGGCCCAGCCCGGCCCGCCCGGTACCCCGCAACCCGCCGTGGTCCCGGTCGCCGACGCCGCCGCGGCGGCGGTCTCCAAGCCGGCCAACATCTTCTTCGTACTGCTCTCGTTCGTCTTCGTGGCGCTCGGCACGCTGGTCGCCTACATCCTGTGGAAGACCAACCACACCGCAACACCATTCAAAATCGGCAACCAGACCTCCGCGTACGCCGGCGCCACCGCCTTCGCGGCCGCTGTCGAGCGGATCCTGGAGCCCTTCTCCCAACTGGTACCCGGCGGCCGCAAAGCCAAGGCGGAGTACGAGCACCTGGTCGCCGCGCTGACCAACAAGGACCCGCGGGTGAGCCTGGACTCGATCGCCGCTGCCAGGGCCAGGATGGACCACTCCACCGCCAACCGGGGCGTGATCCTCTGGGGCCTGGCAACCGGCATCTCCACCGTGGTGGCCGCGGCCGGCGGCTTCTACCTGCTGCACATGATCGCCGCCCCGGACTGGACCGGCGGCCTGCCGCTGTGGGTGGACGCGCTCGTCACCGGCCTGGTGGTCGGTACCGGCACCAAGCCGCTGCACGACCTGATCAGCAAGCTGCAGAACGCCCGCAACGCCGTCGCCAAGGACTGAGCCGACGCAGGTTGCCCACGCAGAGAGCCCGCCGGGGGAGGCTGCCGGCGGGCTCTCTCGGTCTCTTTAGCCTGGCGGCGGCTCCCGCGTAGCGGGCGCTCCACCTTGACCCGTAGAGTCGCTACACGTGAAGGCAGACGCGCTCCGTGGGCACCTCGACGCGCTGCTGCTTGCCGTCCTCGACGACGAACCCCGGCACGGGTACGCCATCATCGAGGCGCTGCAGCAGCGCAGTGCGGGTGCGCTGAACCTGCCCACCGGTACCGTCTACCCGGCCCTGCGCCGCCTCGAGCGCGCCGGCCTGGTGGCCAGTGCGTGGAGCACCGTGGGTGGCCGGGAGCGCCGCACCTACCAGCTGACGCCGGCCGGTCGGGCCGGCCTGTCCCATGAGCGCTCGGTCTGGCAGGAGTTCACCGCCACCATCGGCTCGGTACTGGAGGCGCGCCCCGCCACTTCTCAGCCGGCCAGCGCGTAGCGATCCTCAGCGGGCCAGCGCGTAGCGGGCGGTACGGGTGACCGCGACGCAGCGCCAGGCGTAGACCGTGGCCACGCAGAACGCCGCGTTGGCCAGCACGATGCCGGCCCACAGCAGCGGCCAGCGGACGAAGTCCGGCCACTGGGCCAGGCTCCACAGGTAGATCGCCGCACCGGACAGGCCGTGCAGGGCGAGGAAGCCCAGCGCGCCCCGACCGACCAGCCGGGTGAGCCGGGCGCCGTCGGGTACGAAGCGGCTGCCCCAGCCCAATGCGAGCCAGGCCAGCAGCGCCACCACGGCACCGGCGAGGGTGAGGTAGTCGAAGCAGGCGGCCAGCCACTGGTACCCGGCCGCGCCCGCTCCCCCACCCGTCCAGCGGCTGTGCCACATGAGTGGCGTCAGGTAGCGCAGCGCCACCAGCGCGACCGCGAACAGCAGGGTGGTACGCCGCCCCTGCGCCACGGCCAGCTCAGCCTGGTAGCCCGGTACCACGTCGGCGTAGCTGCCGAACTCGGTGACCGCGCGGCGCTGCGCCCGCTCGGCCGGCAGCCCGTCGCGCTGGTACGCCTCGGTGGCGTCGACCAGCCCGTCGCGCGCCTCCGCCACCAGGTCGGCCTTCACCCGGCGCGGACCGCGCAGCGCACCGGAGAGTCCGGCGACATAGTCGTCCAGCAGGCTCACCCGACCAGCGTGTCACACGCCTCCGGCGGCCCGGCGAGCACGGTGTACCCGGGCTCGGCCAGCCGCGCGCTCGCGTGCCACGTGGCGTACCACCCTTGCTGCGCAACGAGTTCCGCGTGCCGGCCGCGCTGGACCACCCGGCCGGCGTCGAGTACCACGACCTCGTCGAAGCCGGACAGGTCGACCAGGCGGTGGGTGACAAGCAGCACGCTGCGCCCGCCGGCCGCGCTCAGTACCCCCGCCAGCAGGGCATCCGCCGCGTCCGGCGCCAGCCCCTCGGTGGGTTCGTCGAGCAGGAGTACCGGCGGCGTACCGAGCAGTGCCCTGGCCACCAGCAGCCGCTGCCGCTCGCCGCCGGACAGGCTCGCCCCGTCCTCGCCGACCACCCGGTCCAGCGGCAGCTCCGCGTCGGCGAATCCGGCCCGGGTCAGCGCTGCCAACAGTTCCGGATCGTCCAGTCCGGGGCGACCGAGCGTCAGGTTCTCCCGCACGGTGGTGTGGAAGACACGCGCGTCGGCGAGTACCCCACCGGCCACCCGCCACCGCTCGCCCGGCTGCGGGTCGGCGCCGGTCCAAGCCAGCTCACCGGCGTCCACCGGTACGCTGCCGGCGACCACTGCGAGCAGCGTCGACTTGCCCGATCCGCTCGGCCCGACGACCGCCACCCGGCGCCCGGCCGGTACGTCCAGGTCGACACCGGAGAGTGCCGCGTCCCGGGCACCCGGATAGTGCACGCCGACCCCACGCAGCACCACGCCCACCGGCGTATCCAGCACGGGTTCCGGCTCCGCCGGCGGCACGGGTGAGCCAGTCAGCAGCGGGCGTACCCGGGCCAGGCTGGTACGCAGCTCGGCGTAGCGGACCGCCGCGGAGTGCAGTGGCAGCAACACTTCCACGCCGGCCAGGGCCAGCAGCGGCAGTACTGCCACCATCTCCCGGGCCAGCCCGTGTCCGGTGACCGTGGCCAGTACCGCCAGCGCGGTGACCCCGGGCAGCAGCGCCCCGATCGCGCCAACCCCAGCGCCCCGCCGCCCGGCCGAGCGCTCCAACCGGGACAGCACGCCCGCACTCTCCCGGGCCCGAGCCAGTGCGGCCGGGGTGGCCCCGAAGGCGGCCAGGTCGGCGGCGCCGTACACCACGTCCAGCGAGGTGGCCGCCTGGGCCGCGCGGGCCGGCGCGAGTTGCCGGCCGGCGCGCCGGGTCAACGCGTACGCCGCCGACGGCAGCGCCAGCCCGGCGAGCAGCATGCCGAGCAGGATCAGCAGGGCGGCCGGCAGCGAGAACGCCGCCGCGAAGCCAACTGTGGCGACGGTGACCAGTACCCCCACGGCGGCCGGCAGGGCACAGCGCAGCAGCGCGTCCTGTACCCCGTCCACGTCGGAGACCAGCCGGGTGAGCGCATCGCCGCGCGGGCTGGCAACACCCGAGCCGGCCAGCCCGGCGAAGACCCGGGCGCGCAGGTCGGCCACCACGCGCAGGACGGCGTCGTGGCTGACCAGCCGCTCCAGGTAGCGCAGCGTGCCCTTGCCGATGGCGAACGCGCGTACCGCCACGATCGCCACGCTCAGCGCGATCAGCGGCGGCTGCTCCGCTGCCCGGGTGATCAGCCAGACCGAGGTGGCCAGCAGCCCCAGCCCGCACAGGTCGGTGAGCGCGGCTACCAGCCCCGCCAGCACCAGCCGCAGCCGCAGAGGGGTCACGCCCGGACCACCTCGCTGACCGTACCGTCGTGTACCCGTAGTACCCGGTCCACGCTGGCCAGCAGCGCCGGCCGGTGCGCCACGATCAGCCCGCCCCGGGCCGCCACCAGCTCCGCACTGGCAGCCAGTACGGCGGCCTCACTGGCTCCGTCGAGGCCGGCGGTCGGCTCGTCCAGCAGTACCAGCCGGGCCTGCTCGCGCAGGAACGCGCGGGCCAGGGCCAGCCGCTGCCGCTGCCCGGTGGACAGGCCGGTACCCCCCTCGCCGAGCCGGGTGGCGTACCCGTCCGGCAGCGCGTTCACGAAGCCGTCCGCGTGCGCCGCCGCCGCGGCCCGGTCGATCGCAGCCCGGTCGGCGTCGGGTACCCCGAGGGCGATGTTCGCGGCCACCGTGTCGGCGAACAGGTGTGGCCGCTGGGGTACCCACGCGAGCAGTGCCCGCCAGGCATCCAGGTCCACAGTGGACAGATCCAGTCCGCCGACGAGTACCCGACCCGACTCCACGGGCACGAAGCCCAGGAGTACCCCCAGGATCGTGCTCTTGCCCGCGCCGCTCGGCCCGATCAGCCCGGCCCGCTCCGCCGGCCGCAGCGTGAAACTGACCTCGCGCAGTCCCCGCACGCTGACCCGCTCGAAGACGATCTCCTCGACCCCGGGATCCGGTACCCGCTGCGCCGCAACAGCACCAGCGACAGGGGCGGGCGCGTCCAGCACCTCGAAGGCGTCGGCCAGCGCGGCCAGGCCCTCCTGGCTGGCGTGGAACCGGGCGCCGGCGGTGCGCAGCGGCAGGTACGCCTCCGGCGCCAGCAACAGCACCAGCAGCGCGACCGGCAGGGTCAACGAGCCGTCCAGCAGCCGCAGCCCGATCGGTACGGCCACCAGCGCCACCGAGATCGACGCGATCAGCTCCAGCACGAGCGCGGAGAGGAAGGCCACCCGCAGCGTGGCCATGGTCGCCGACCGGTACTTCTCGGCCATCCCGCGGACCACCGCCACCTGGGCGCCGACCCGGCCGAACGAGCGCAGCGTCGGCAGCCCGGCGAGCATGTCGAGGAAGTGCCCACCGAGCCCGGAGAGCAGCCGCCACTGCCGGTCGGTGCGCACCTTCGTCTGCCAGCCGACCAGGATCGCGAAGATCGGAATCAACGGCAGGGTGATCAGTACGACCAGCGCCGATTCGGGGTCGGCCAGGGCGATCCGGAGGAGTACGGCCACCGGCACGGTCACGCCGAGTAGCAGCTGCGGCAGGTACCCGACCAGGTAACCGTCCAGGCCGTCCACACCCCGCCCGACCAGCGTGGCTACCGAGCCGGCGCGCTGGCCGGCGAGCCATTCGGGGCCTCGGGACGCGGTGGCGGCCAGCAGTTCGCCGCGCAGCTCCTCCTTGGCCCCGGCGACGGTACTCGCGGCGAACAGCCCGAATGCCCAGTGCTGCAAGGCTCTGGCGGCGAAGACGGCAAGTGCGACAGCGAGTGCCGGCCGGTCCAGCCGCCCGGTGACCGCCGTCGAGATGAGCCGGGCCAGCGCGGTGGCCTGAGCGATGATCAGCACAGCGGTGAGTACGGCCGACCCGGTCACCGCGATCAGGTACCCGCGCAGCCGGGGCAGCCGCAGCAGTCGCGGATCCACCGGCCGCACCCGTACCCCCACTCGCTCCGCCGAACGCCTCGGCCCGCCCATCATCCGGCGTACCCGCCGCTCTCCGCCGGAGATCGGCCACTCCGGCCCGGGTCCCAGTGGGCCGGCCAGTGGGTCAGCAGGTCATGAAGGCGGGGCCGCAACCTGTTGCCACGCTACATCTGGTACCTGCGGATGTCGTACCCGGGTGGCACGCTGCATTCCGACGGCACCATGCGAACACCTGTCGGAATTACTGAGTCGCAAATGTTAACCTGGCTCAGTTGCAAATGACTGGCAATAGCAACTCAGTGAAACTAGAGTGACCCGGTCCGAGCGCAGACCGAGCCGCTGAAAACCCCGGGGCACCGACGATCCCGGCGCACGAGAGGTGGTCCCCGTGGCTGAACTGACCGCGACCATGACCGACCCCGATACGCAGGTGTCCACAGCGGAGCCCACCGCGCCGGCGGCCGGGAAGCGGCAGCCGCTGTCCCGGCAGGAGTGGATCCGGGTCGCCGGCATGTCCGGCTTCGTACTCGCCCTGCACGTGATCGGCTTCGTCACCCTCTTCGCGCTGGTCGCGCCGCACCACTACAACCTGGGGACGGACAGCGACACCGGCAAGACGATCTTCTTCACGGCCGGCCTCGGCATCACCGCCTACGTGCTGGGCATGCGGCACGCCTTCGACGCCGACCACATCGCGGCCATCGACAACACCACCCGCAAGTTGATGAGCGACGGGCAGCGCCCGGTCTCCGTCGGCTTCTGGTTCTCGCTCGGCCACTCGTCCATCGTGTTCGGCCTGTGCGCCCTGCTCTCCCTGGGCGTACGCGCGCTGGCCAGCCAGGTCGGCGACGACGCGTCCACGCTGCACACGGTGACCGGGCTGATCGGCACAGCCGTCTCCGGCGCGTTCCTGATGGTCATCGCGATCATCAATCTGGTGGTACTCAACGGAATCCTCAAAGTCTTCCGGAAGATGCGCACCGGGCACTTCGCCGAGGACGAGTTGGAGGAGCAGCTCAACAAGCGCGGCTTCATGAACCGGATCCTCGGCGGGGCCACCCGGGCGGTACGCAAGCCGTGGCACATGTACCCGGTCGGCCTGCTCTTCGGGCTCGGCTTCGACACGGCAACCGAGGTGTCGCTGCTGGTCATCGCGGGTGGCGCGGCCGCCTTCTCGCTGCCCTGGTACGCCATCATGGTGCTGCCGGTACTCTTCGCCGCCGGCATGTCGCTGCTGGACACGATCGACGGCTCGTTCATGAACTTCGCCTACGGCTGGGCCTTCTCCAAGCCGGTACGCAAGGTGTTCTACAACATCACCATCACCGGCCTCTCGGTCGCCGTGGCGCTGGTCATCGGGCTCATCGAGGTCATCTCGATCTTCACCGACCGGCTGCACATCGAGAGCGGCCCGCTGGCCTGGATCGGCAACGCACCACTGAACTACGTCGGGTACGCCATCGTCGGCCTGTTCGTACTCACCTGGGTCGTGGCCATCGCGGTGTGGAAGTTCGGCCGGATCGAGGAGAAGTGGAGCGCCGGCCTGCGCCCGAGCGAGCCACCGGCCACCGTCGATTAGGCCAGATCACCGGGCCACCCCGTGGGAAGGGGCGGTACAGCAGCCCCGGCGCTGACTAGCCTGACTGCATGGGGAAGCGTCACGAAGTCATCACCCAGCGGCTGCGCGCGTTCATCGAGGCGCAGCCGCTGTTCTTTGTCGCCACCGCACCACTCGCCGGCGACGGCCACGTCAACATGTCGCCGAAGGGGCGGGCCGGCACGCTGATCGTGCTCGACGAGCACCGGGTGGCCTACCTCGACTTCGGCGGCAGCCACGCCGAGACCATCGCGCACCTGCGGGAGAACGGCCGGATCACGGTGATGTGGTGCGCCTTCACCGGCCCGCCCAACATCGTCCGGATCCACGGCCGGGGTGAGCCGGTCTACCGCGACAGCCCGGGCTTCGAGGAACTGGTGGCGCAGTTCGCCGAGGCCGACGCGCCGGCGCTGCGGGCGGTCATCGTGGTCACCGCGGAGATCATCAGCGACACCTGTGGCTACGCCGTACCGTTCATGGACTACGTCGGGGAGCGCACGCTGCACGCCGACCACTTCGGCCGCAAGAGCGACGAGGAGTTCCAGGACTACTGCGCCGCCAAGGAGTTCAACGGCCAGAGCATCGACGGCCTCCCGGCACTGCCCCTCCCGCTGCCGCCGCGCGCCGCGGAGCCGGCGACCGCCAGCCCGGCATACCAGGCAGCGGAGGCCTGAGCCGCGCCGCACGCGAGAGCGCTCAGGCCGGTGCCGGTACTCCCACGGGAGCGTCGGCGCGTACGTCAGCGGTGAGCGTGACGATGCCGCTGTCGGTCTGGTGCCGGACCGGCAGACCGAGCCGGCGCATGGTACGGATCATCGGGGCGTTGTCCGCGTGCGTGTGTGCGTGCAGCGCCTCGACTCCCTGCGCGGCAAGGAGTTTGGCCACTCGACGCAGCAGCGCGGTACCCAGGCCGAGGCGCTGCCACTCGTCCTGCACGAGCAGCCCGACCTCGGCCTCCGGCCCGTCCCACACCACGTTGGCCAGCGCCACGATCCGACCCTCACCGGCGTCACGCTCCACCGCCACCAGGCTCAGCCCGCTCGGGTTGGCCAGCAGCCGGGTCAGCCGGTCCCGGCCGGGCCCCGCGCCGGCGGCCAGGTAGCGCCGGTACCGGCTGGCGGGTGAGCAGCGTTCGTGCAGCGCGACGCACCTCGTCCAGGTCGGCCTCGTCGGCCACCCGTACGGTCAGCTCCGCGCCGGTTGCCAGCAGCAGCTCCCAGTGCAGGCTGTTGTGGGCGGCCACACTGGCGGCGAGATCGACCAGTGCGTGCGCCCGCGCGTACTCCGCCGGGGTGAACGGCGGCTCCTCGCGCTGCAGGTGGATGGTTCCACCAGCCGGGTCGGGCAGGGCCATCGTGGTGGCCGTGAAGCCGGCCCGGGTGAGCGTGTCATCGGGGCGCCAACGGATCTGGCACAGCTCGCTCTCCCCCTCGCCGAGCAGCAGCGCCAGCGCGGCAGCCAGCTCCTCGGGGTCGCGGGCCACCCGGGCGGCCAGCCCGATCAGCTGGGTCGGCAGGTCGACCAGCCCGTGCGCGTCGGCCCGGCGTACCCACGGGTCGCGCCCCCTGCCCTTGGCGATCGCCGCCACCAGCTCCGCCTCGGACAGCGCGTCCGGGGCGTCCACCAGGAAGTCGTCGACCACTCCCGCCTCGGTGGCGTGTACCTGCACCGAGAGAATGTTGACCTTGCGAAGAGCGAGACTCGCGGTCAGTACCGCCAGGAAACCCGGCCGGTCGTCCACGGTCGCCCGTACCCGCCACAGCGCCATGAGGTGACTCCTCTTCCCCCGACTCCCCGCCCCCCAGCGGGTACCGAACCGGGATCGCGGCGCTGCGACCCCCGGATACTCAGGTTCCCACCGCAGAGTTTCCGATGGGTAACCTGAGTATGCCGGATATCCGCAGGTCAGATGGCCTGCGTCACACCTGCCCCGGAGGAGCCCAGCCGGTCCAGCCGGTCGCCGAGCACGAGACCGCTGGCGCGTACCAGCTGCGCGAGCCGGTCCACCTCGGTCACGTGGAACGCCGGTACGGTCGGGGCGTCGTCCTCGCCACCCCGGGCCACCAGGAACACCAGCCCGGCCCGGCCGAACGGGGCGGCCGCGTACATCACGCCGCCGTGCCCGGTGAAGGCGCGCGGGCGCAGCGGAGCCACTTCCGGCGCGCGCAGCGGTACCGGCGCCTTCCAGCTGGCGTAGATCACGGTCGGCGCGTTGTTGCCGGCGTCGGGTACCCCGGCCAGCCCGGCCGCACCGCCCTGCGCCCAGTCGTCGGGTACCAGCAGCGCCGCTGCCCAGTCGGCGGAGAGCAGCCCGGGTACCGCGTCGACCAGCGTCGCCACCCCGTCGTCCACGTTCGCCGCGACCTGGCCGACCAGCTCCGCGTCCGCGCCGCCGAAGGCCGTCGCGCCGACCGAGCGCCAGACGCCCTCCACGCTCACCCCGGGGATCGCGCCGAGCCCGGCGAGGATCCGGTCGACCGGTGCCGTTGCCGGCCAGATGACGGTGAAGTCGTCGACGGCGCGGCCGCCGACCCGCTCCAGCACGATCATCTGCACGATGTCGGCACCGGTGACGCCCAGCGTGCGGGCCACCTGACCGAGCGAGCCCGGCCGGTCGGGCAGCCGTACCCGAAGGCGCAGCAGCATGGTGAGGTCCTCCTCATCCAGTGGGCGCACGCGCTGGATGCCATCCGGTAAGACGATGTTCACCCGGGCGCGAGGCGACGTTCGGTACATAGTGCCCGGCACGCGTTACCGAACTGTTGCACGCCGATGTCCCCGGCAAGACGGGGGATGTGACGGACCTCGTTGACATCGGCGGGTACACGACATGGACTGGGCGGATGACAGCGCAGTCAGCCCCTGCCGGGCCGGCCACCGACCCGCCCGGCCTGGACCTGCGCCGGCTGGCCGATTGGCTGGCCGCCAACCCGGTGCCGGCGTTATTCGGGGCGCGGGCGGACGGGGAGTCGCTGACCGGCGAGCTGATCGCCGGCGGAAAATCCAACCTGACCTACCGGGTACGCCACGGCAACGACACTGTGGTGCTGCGCCGGCCGCCACTCGGGCACGTGCTGGCCACCGCCCACGACATGACCCGGGAGTACCGGGTGATCTCGGCGCTCACCCCCTCGGTCGTACCGGTCCCCGCCGCGCTCGCACTCTGCGCCGACCCGGCGATCCTCGGCGCACCGTTCTACCTGATGGCCGACATCCCGGGCACCGTGTACCGCAGCCGCCGGCAGACGGATGCGCTCACCGACGGGGAGCGCCGGGCGATGGCCTTCGCCATGATCGATACGCTGCGCGACCTGCACGACGTCGACCCGGCGGCGATCGGGCTCGGCGACTTCGGCCGGCCGGACGGCTTCCTGGCCCGCCAGGTCAAGCGCTGGGCCAAGCAGCTGGACTCGTCCCGCAGCCGCGAACTGCCCGGCATCGACGAGCTGCGCGACCGGCTGCTGGCCAGCGTGCCGGCCCAGCGCGCGGCCGGCATCGTGCACGGCGATTTCCGGCTGGACAACCTGATCATCGATCCGGCGACCGGAGCCGTAGCCGCGGTACTCGACTGGGAGATGGCCACCCTCGGCGATCCACTGGCCGACCTCGGGCTGCTGCTGACCTACTGGGACGCGCTCGGCGGTCGGCGCGGCGGCCCCCCGGACGGAGCAACCGGCCGGCCGGACAATCCGGTGGCTGACGGGTTGGGCGAGGCGGCCGGCTTCCCGAGCGGCGCCGAACTGGTCAACCGCTACGGCGCCGACTTCGACGAGCTGGGCTGGTACGTCGGGCTCGGCTGCTACAAGCTCGCGGTGATCTGCGAGGGCATCCACTACCGGTACACCCTGGGTCAGACCGTGGGCGCCGGCTTCGACCGGATGGGTGACCTGGTCCCCCCGCTCGTGGCCCACGGCCTGTCCGTCACCGAGAAGGCGGGCTGAACAATGGAGTTCGAGTACGACGCGCGTACCCGCGAACTGATCGCTGAGGTCACCGCTTTCCTGACGGAGAAGGTCTACCCGGCCGAGCCGGTCTTCGCCGCGCAGGAGGAGGCGTCCGGCTGGGACCGCCCGCCGGTGATCGACGAGTTGAAAGCCGCCGCCCGGGAACGCGGCCTGTGGAACCTGTTCCTCCCCGGCGAGCACGGCGCCGGCCTGACCAACCTGCAGTACGCCCCGCTCGCCGAGCTGACCGGGCGCAGCCCGCACCTGGCGCCGGAGGCGTTCAACTGTGCCGCGCCGGATACCGGCAACATGGAGCTGCTCAGCCAGTACGGCACGCCTGAACAGCGGGACCGGTGGCTGAAACCGTTGCTGGAAGGGCAGATCCGCTCGGCGTTCTGCATGACCGAGCCGGCCGTCGCCTCGTCCGACGCGAGCAACATCGAGACCCGGATCGCGGCCGACGGCGACGACTACGTGATCACCGGGCGCAAGTGGTGGTCGTCCGGCGCGATGGCACCCCGCTGCGAGCTGCTCATCGTGATGGGCAAGACCGATCCGGACGCGTCACGGCACCAGCAGCAGAGCATGATCCTGGTACCCCGGGACACGCCCGGTGTGCACGTCAAGCGGGGCATGCGCGTCTTCGGGTACGACGACGGTCCGCACGGTGGCCACGCCGAGATCGAGTTCGACGCCGTCCGGGTACCCGCGACCAACATCCTGGGCAGCGCGGGCGAGGGCTTCGCGATGGCCCAGGCCCGCCTCGGCCCCGGCCGCATCCACCACTGCATGCGCCTGATCGGGATGGCCGAGCGCGCGCTGGAGTTGATGTGCGTCCGGGCAAACGAACGGGTGGCGTTCGGCAAGCCGCTGGCCGAGCAGGGCGTGGTACAGGACTGGATCGCCCAGTCCCGGGTGGAGATCGAACAGGCCCGGCTGCTGGTACTCAAGACGGCCTGGCTGATGGACACGGTCGGCAACCGGGGCGCGCACACCGAGATCCAGGCGATCAAGATCGTCACACCGGCCGTCGCGCTGGCCGTCATCGACCGCGCCATCCAGACGTTCGGCGCGGCCGGCGTATCCCAGGACACTCCGCTGGCCGCGCTCTGGGCGCAGGCCCGCACGCTGCGCCTGGCCGACGGTCCGGACGAGGTACACAAGGCATCGCTGGCCCGGCGGGAACTGCGCCGCCACGCCACCGGCTGCTGAGGCCGCGCGTCTGTCGCTTGTGGACCCGGCTCTCCGGTAGACCCGGCTCTCGGGTGGATCTGGCGTGCCCACAATCGTTGCTCCACCGCGACTCCACGGAGTCCGTACCCAATTACATCCAGACATCGACATTCATTGATTCCGATAGCCGGGATCGCTAGAGTCCCCCTTGCCCAGCGCGACTACGCACAGTGCCGTCGCGCTCACAAAAATGAGGAGGATTCATGACGGTACCCGCTCCGGTGTCCGGAGTCGTCCAGTCACTGTTCCGTGCGGTGATCGGACTGCTGTTCCTGTGCCACGGCACCGCATCGCTGTTCGGCGTCCTGGGCGGCAACCAGGGCAGCGGGCACAGCATCCCGGCCGGTACCTGGCCGGGCTGGTGGGCCGCGCTCATCCAGATGATCGGCGGCGCGCTCGTGCTTGTCGGGCTGGGTACCCGGGCCGCCGCGCTGATCTCCTCCGGCTCCATGGCGTACGCCTACTTCAGCGTGCACCAGGAGCACGCCCTGCTGCCCATCCGCAACGGCGGCGAACTGGCGGTGCTGTTCTGCTGGAGCATGCTGGTGATCGCCGTGACCGGCCCCGGGCCGTACTCGGTGGACGCGCTGTTGAGTCGGGCCACCCGGCGCCGCGTGGCCGAGGTACCCGAGCTCGCCGGCGAGCGCCAGCCAGCCACCGCCGGCTAGTACCGCCGAGGCAGCCCGGGGCCGCCATCCCGGGGAGAGCTGCCTCCCTCGACGTCGACGGCCCGGACGAGGCGGACAAGGCCTCGCCGAGCCGCCCGGAACCGCGCCGCCAGCGAGCCCATACCGCACCGCCAGCTGTCCACTCACGACCGTCCACCCCTCCCGGGGGTGGGCGGTCGTGCGCCGTTCCCACCCGCGGAGATAGACGGCTGCCTCCGCAAGATTCTTTTCCAAGATCAGGTTTGATGAATTGGCTTCGCTGACAACAAATCCCCTGGCAGGGGCCTTAACCAGGTCGTAACCACGGCGTGTCGGGTCGGCAACGCCGAAAGTTCCGGTCCCTTACTTATCTTGACAGTTAATTCAACTCAGTTGAGTCTCTATCCGAGAGCGCTCTCACCCCCACCTCCGGACCACCCACCGGGCGGCCCGGAGACTCCCTACGGCCGCACGATGTCGCCGCACGGCCAGCGGCGTCAACGTACGTCGTCACACACCCCCGAACCAGGGAGCAACGATGCCCACCGCTGGATCACCGGCGCTCTACCGCCGGAAAACCGCCTATCTGCTCGCCGCCGCCATCACCCTGGTACTCCTGGCGGCGTACGCGATCACGACCTCCATCACGGCCAGCGCCGCGGACACCCTGCTGTCGCAGGGCAAGCCGGCCACCGCCTCGTCCACCGAGAACGCCGGTACCCCCGCCTCCGCGGCGTTCGACGGCAACCTCACCGGTACCCGCTGGTCGAGCGCCTTCAGCGATCCACAGTGGATCCAGGTCGACCTCGGTCAGTCCGCCAGCATCTCGCAGGTCGTACTGACCTGGGAGGCGGCGTACGCCACCGGGTTCCAGATCCAGACGTCGACGGACGCCACCAACTGGACGTCGATCTACACGACGACCACCGGTACCGGCGGCACCCAGACGCTGAACATCACCGGCACCGGCCGGTACGTGCGCATGTACGGCACGGTCCGGAAGACCGGCTACGGGTACTCGCTCTACGAGTTCCAGGTGTACGGCTCCTTCGGCGGTACCGTCACACCCCCCGCCGGCTGCGGTACCACCAACGTGGCGCAGGGCAAGACGGCCACCGGCTCGTCCACCGAGAACGGCGGTACCACCGCCAACCTCGCGGTCGACGGCAACCAGGGCACCCGCTGGTCGAGTGCCGCAAGCGACCCGCAGTGGCTGCAGGTCGACCTGGGTGCCAGTACCGCCATCTGCAAGGTCGTCATCTACTGGGAGACGGCGTACGGCAAGTCGTTCCAGCTCCAGACCTCCAACGACGCCACCAACTGGACCTCCGTCTACTCGACGACCACCGGCACCGGCGGCACCCAGACGATCACCGCCTCCGGCACCGGCCGCTACATCCGCATGTACGGCACAGCCCGGGCCACCGGATACGGCTACTCCATCTGGGAGTTCCAGGTGTACGCCGGCACGAACGGCAGCACCTCGGCAAGCGCGTCGGCCAGTGCCTCGGCGAGCGCCAGCGCCAGCGCGAGTGCCCCGTCGTGCACCGGCGGCGGAACGGTCGCCGGCGGCGGCGCGCTCGGCCCGAACGTGATCGTCTACGACCCGTCGATGTCGGGTGCGGCGATCCAGTCCTCGGTGGACAGCGTCTTCGCCACCCAGGAGTCCAACCAGTTCGGTACCCAGCGGTACGCACTGCTGTTCAAGCCGGGCGTGTACAACAACTACTTCAACGCCCAGATCGGCTTCTACACCTCGATCGCCGGCCTCGGCCAGAACCCGGACGACGTCGCCATCCACGGTGACGTGACGGTCGACGCCGGCTGGTTCGGCGGCAACGCCACGCAGAACTTCTGGCGTTCGGCGGAGAACTTCTCCATCTACCCCTCCGCTGGCTTCATGCGGTGGGCGGTGGCGCAGGCCGCTCCGTTCCGCCGGATCGACGTGCACGGTGACCTCAACCTTGCCCCGAACGGGTACGGCTGGGCCTCCGGTGGGTACATCGCCGACAGCCGCGTCAGCGGTTCGGTCGGCCCGTACTCGCAGCAGCAGTGGTTCACCCGCAACAGCCAGATCGGTGGCTGGGTGAACGGCGTGTGGAACATGGTGTTCGCGGGTGTCCAGGGCGCTCCGGCGCAGGGCTTCCCGAACCCGGTCTACACCACGGTCGCGCAGACCCCGGTCGAGCGCGAGAAGCCGTACCTCTACACCGACTCCAGTGGCGCCTACCGGGTATTCGTACCCTCGCTGGCGACCAACACGTCGGGTGTCACCTGGGCGAACGGCAACACGCCGGGTAGCTCGATCCCGATCAGCCAGTTCTACGTCGCCCACCCGGGCGACTCGGCGGCGACCATCAACCAGGCGCTGTGCCAGGGCCTGAACCTGCTGTTCACACCGGGCGTCTACCACGTCAACCAGCAGCTCAACATCAACCGCGCCGACACCGTCGTGCTCGGCCTCGGTATGGCGACCATCATCCCCGATGGCGGCGTCACCCCGATGAGCATCGGTGACGTGAACGGTGTCCGGATCGCCGGCCTGCTGTTCGACGCCGGTACGACCAACTCGCCGACGCTGCTGCAGGTCGGCAACAACGCCGCCACCAACCACGCCGCTGACCCGACCTCGATCCAGGACGTGTTCTTCCGGATCGGCGGCGCGGGCCCCGGCTCGGCCACCAACAGCCTCGTGGTCAACTCCAGCAGCACGATCATCGACCACATCTGGGCGTGGCGCGCCGACCATGGCGCGGGCGTCGGGTGGACCAGCAACCCGGCCGATACGGGCCTGATAGTCAACGGCAACAACGTGACGGCGTACGGCCTGTTCGTCGAGCATTACCAGAAGTACGAAGTGCTCTGGAACGGCAACGGCGGGCGGGAGTACTTCTTCCAGAACGAGATGCCCTACGACGCACCGAGCGCGACCGCCTGGCAGAGCGGCGGCCACCCTGGGTACGCAGCGTTCAAGGTCGCCGACTCGGTGACTTCGTTCGAGGGCTGGGGCCTGGGCAGCTACTGCAACTTCACGACCGACTCGACGATCGCGGCGTACCACGCCTTCGAATCGCCGAACAACGCCGGTGTGAAGTGGCACGACCTGCTGACCGTCTCGCTGGGCGGCAAGGGCAACATCACCCACATCATCAACGACACGGGCGCGGTGACCCCGGCGGGTACGGTGCCGAGCACCCTGGTCAGCTACCCGTGACCGGTAGTACCGGTAACAGGCATTAATCGCAGGTAACCCACCGGCTCGCGCCCGGGACCGCACCTTGGTCCCGGGCGCGAGTTGTTCTGGCTTGCCCGGGCTATTCGGCGGTGGCGCGGGCCAGGAGCTGCTCGGGTGGGTCGTAGTCGGGGGCGCCGGCCAACTGGCGCAAGGCACGCGCGGCGGCGTCGCCGGCCGCCCAGTCCGGCAGTGGCAGCCGCGCTGCCAAGCCGGTGACCGGCTCGCCGGCGGCATGCGCCTCCCGTGACAGGCGGACCACCTCGCCGATCAACTCGCGCTGCGTGGCGACCGCGGCCGCCGACATGGTCCCGCCGTGTCCGGGTACCACCACCGGCAGCGCCCCGACCAGTACCGCCAGCCGGTCCAGGGTGGCCGGCCAGTCCAGCGGGAAGCTGTCCGAGAATCCGGGGCTCGGCCCGTCCTCAACCAGGTCACCGGCGAAGAGCACACCGGCGTCGGGTACCGCCACGACGGTGTCGTTGTTGGTGTGCCCCCGCCCGAGGTGGCGCAGCTCGACGGTACGGCTGCCGAGGTCGAGTGGCTGGCTGTCCACATAGGAGTGATCCGGGCGGCACGATCGGCGATTCGCGCAGCTGGGTACCGAGCGGCTCGGCCGCCCGGGCAGCCATCAACGCCCGCTGTACCGGCCCGTACCGGACCAGCATGTCCGCGCAGTCGCGGTGCCCCCAGATCGGTGCCGGCAGGAACGCGCCGTTGCCGAAGCAGTGGTCGAAGTGCGCGTGCGTGTTGACCACCACCAGCGGCAGGGCGGTCACCTCGCGTACCCGGGCCAGCAAGTCGTACCCGGCCACTCCGGTCGCGCCGGTGTCCAGGACGAGCGCCTGCCCGCCGCCGACCACCAGGCCGATGTTCACCCCGACGGGCTCGTGCCGGCGCAGGTACACGCCGGCTCCGAGCTCCTGCCAAGCGGTACCCATCAACTCAGGGCCGCGAGGGCGGCGCGGATCGGCAGCCGGTCGACCACCCGGCCGAAGTCCAGCTCGCCCCGGCAGAACCGGTCGAACATCCGCCAGCCGGGCCGGGTGGCCAGCAGCGCGTGGAAGGCCAGCGGGCGCCGCGTGAAGGCGGCCAGCAAACGGCTACCGGCAGCCATTTCCCGACCCATGCCCGCCTGCACGGCGGTGGTGTACGACTCCAGGTCGCCGCTGGCCGCCGCCGCCCCGGCCAGCGCCCCGGAGCGAAGCGCGAAGCTGATCCCCTCCCGGGTCCACGGCTCCAGCAGGCCGGCCGCGTCGCCGGTGACGAGTACCCGGTCGCGGCGCAGCGCGGCGTCGGGGGTACGGCAGCGGGTCAGGTGCCCCGAGTCGTGTACCGGTGGGATGCCGGTCAGCCCGAGTCGGGCCACGAAGTCGTCGAGGTAGCGCCGGGTGGCCTCGCCGTGCCCCCGGCCGGCGATCACCCCGACGGTCAGCTGCTCGCCCTTGGGGAAGACCCAGGCGTAGGAGCCGGGCAGCGGACCCCAGTCGATGAGTACCCGGCCGCGCCAGCGCAGCGCCTCCGCCTCGGGTACCGGCAGCTCCACCTCCAGGCCGAGGTCCACCTGGGCGTACTCGACGCCCACGAAGCGCGCGGTGACGCCCGCCGAGCCGTCGGCACCGACCACCGTGGCAGCGCTCAACCGCTCGTCGCCGGCCAGCCGGACGACCGCGCCGTCCACCGTGGACTCAACGGAGCGCACGGTGGCCCGCTCGCGTACGGTCGCGCCGGCCTCCAGCGCGGCGAGCCGCAGGGCGTTGTCGAACTCGTCGCGGCGTACCAGGGTCAGCATGGGAGCGCCGTGGCTGCGCCGGGTGAAGACGCGCCGCCCGTCGAGGGTGAACGTGGCGTGGTCGATGACGTCCCGGCCGGGTACCCGGATGCGGTCACCGAGCGCCGCCAGCGAGGTACCGATGAGGCCGCCGCCACAGGTCTTGTACCGCGGGTGGACAGCCCGCTCCAGGATCAGCGTCCGGGCACCGGCACGGGCCGCTGTGTACCCCGCGGAGAGCCCGGCCGGCCCGGCGCCGACCACGATCACGTCCCACTTGTCCTGTGCCACCGCAGCAGCCTAGCGAGCGGCCGTCAACCGAAAGCCGGAGGTCAGGCGGAGGCGCGGCGTACCAGGTGGGTGTCCAGCACCACGGAGCTGGAGCTGGAGGCCTCCCCCCGGATCCGCTCGACCAGCAGCAGCGCCATCTCCCGGCCCATCTCCTCGACCGGCTGGTAGACCGTGGTCAGCGCCGGGTCGGTCTGCCGGGCGATCATCGAGTCCTCGAAGCCGACCAGCGCCACGTCGGAGGGGATCCGCCGGCCGCGCTCCTTCAGTACCCGCATAGCACCGAAGGCCATCAGGTCGGAGGCGGCGAAGACGCCGTCCACGTCGGGGTGGGCGGCCAGGATCTTGCGCATCGCGGCGGCGCCCGAGTCCTCGGAGAAGTCGCCGTACGCGATCAGGTCCTCAGCTACCGGCAGCCCCGCCTCGACCATCGCCTTGCGGTATCCGGAGAGCCGGTCCACGCCCACGCTCATGTCCTGTGGCCCGGCGATCGCGGCGACCTCCCGCCGGCCGGCGTTGATCAGGTGGGTGACCGCGATCTGGCCGCCACCGATGTTGTCCACGTCGACGAAGCTGACCGGGCGGGGCCGCCCGCCGGCCGGCCGGCCGCCGACGACGGTGGGCAGCCCGCGCTCGTGGCACAGCTCCGGCAGCGGATCGTCATCGTGCAGCGATAGCAGCATGACGCCGTCGACGTGCTGGTTGGTCAGGTGCTGGTGCAGCCGCTCGCGCTCGGCGGGCGACTGGGCCATCGCCAGCCACAGCTGCAGCGACGGCGTCTCGGCCAGCCCGGCGCTGATGCCGCGGATGATGCCGGCGAAGAAGGGCTCCCCGAAGACCCGCTCGCCCGACTCGGAGACGACCAGGGCCACCGAGTCGGTACGCTGCGTGACCAGGGCCCGGGCCGCCCGGTTGGGTACGTACCCCAGCTCGGAGATGGCGGCCTCGACCGCCGCCTTGGACTCCGGGCTGACCTGTGGGGAACCGTTGACCACGCGGGACACGGTGCCCCGGCCCACGCCGGCCTTGGCGGCGACCTCGTCAAGAGTCGGACGCCCTGCGGAGCGGGTGCGCTGGGTCGTCATGTCGAGCTCCTCATTGCTGATCCGGTCGCCGCCGTCGACGCCGCCGATTATTCTGCCGCGAACCCGGTGGCTTCCGCCGTCAGGCCATTGGCTCGGGTAATCCCGGCATACCACCGACCGCTGGCCTTGGGAATGCGCCGCTGGGTCGGATAGTCCACGTAGATCATTCCGAACCTCTTCGTGTACCCCCAGGCCCACTCGAAGTTGTCCAGCAGCGACCAGCCGAAGTACCCGCGCAGCGGTACGCCCGCCTCGATCGACTGGTGGCAGGCGCGCAGGTGCTGGTCGAAGTAGTCCACCCGGCGGGCGTCGTCGACCTGCCCGTCCGGCCCGACCTCGTCGTCGAAGGCCGCCCCGTTCTCGGTCACGTACAGCGGGATCTTGGTGTACTCGTCGTGTACCCGCACCAGCGTCTCGACCAGCCCGGGCGCGTCGATCTCCCAGCCCATCGCGGTCACCGGCAGGCCCCGGTTGCGGAACTCCACGTGCTCGCTGCCCGGGTAGCAGGACGGCTTGCGCCAGTACTTGGCGGGCTCGGCCGGCTCGGCACCCTCGGCGACGGCGGGCGGGGTGGCCACCACGTGCCGGCTGTAGTAGTTGATCCCGAGTACGTCCAGCGGGGTACTGACCGTGGCCATGTCCCCCTCCCGTACGAAGCCGAAGTCGGTGACCTGGGCCAGGTCGGCCACCACGTCCTCCGGGTAGCTGCCGCGCAGTACCGGGTCGAGGAAGATCCGGTTGGACAGCCCGTCGATGCGCCGGGCAGCGTCGGCGTCCTCGACCGAGTCGGAGGCGGGCGAGATGGCGTACAGGTTCAGCGTGATGCCGTACTCGTGGTCGCCGCCACCGGCCCGCATCGCCTGTACCGCAAGCCCGTGCCCGAGCATCAGGTGGTGCGCGGCGGCAACGCTGGCGGCCGGCTCGGTCCGCCCCGGGGCGTGATCGCCCGAGCCGTAGCCGAGGAACGCCGAGCACCACGGCTCGTTCAGGGTGGTCCAGTAGCGCGCCCGGTCACCGAACGCGTCATGTACCAGCTGCGCGTAGTCGGCGAACCGGGCAGCGGTGTCCCGCTCCGGCCAGCCGCCGGCATCCTCCAGCTCCTGCGGCAGGTCCCAGTGGTACAGCGTGATCCAGGGCTTGATGCCGCGCTCCAGCAGGCCGTCCACGATCCGGCTGTAGAAGCCGAGTCCGGCCTGGTTGGCCGGGCCGCGCCCGTGCGGCTGGACCCGGCTCCAGGACACGGAGAGCCGGTAGGAGGAGAGCCCGAGGTCGGACATCAGGTCGAGGTCCTCGGGGTAGCGGTGGTAGTGGTCGCAGGCCACGTCGCCGGTGTCGCCACCGACCACGCGACCTGGCGTGTGGCTGAAGGTGTCCCAGATCGAGGGGGTACGACCATCCTCGGCAGCCGCCCCCTCGATCTGGTACGCCGCGGTCGCGGCCCCCCAGAGGAAGCCGGCTGGGAAGTCCAACCGGTTGGGTGTACTGAGGTCGACCGGCTGCGACTGGGTCGACGCGGGCTGGTAGGTAGTCACGCCTTGAGAGCACCTTCCATGATGCCGCCGATGATCCGACGGCCGAAAATAATGAACACGACCAGTAGCGGCACCACCGCAACGGCCGTACCGGCAAAAACCTGGGCGTAATCGGTGTAATAGCCTGTTCCCAGACTACGCAGGGAAATCTGCACCGTTGGATTCTCCGGGTCCTGTAGGGCCACCAGTGGCCACAGGAAGTCGTTCCAGTACTGCATGAATGTGAAGATTGCGAGTACCGCCGCCGCCGGCCGGAGAGCCGGCAGCACCACGTTCCAGTAGATCCGCCACGTACTACACCCGTCCATACGAGCGGCTTCGACCAGTTCGTCCGGTACCGCCTGTGCGGTGTACTGCCGCATCATGAAGACGCCGAACGCGGTGATCAGGAACGGGACAATCACCGCTGCGAGCCGGTTCTGCCAACCGAAGCGGACCATCATCAGGTACAGCGGGATGACCCCGAGCTGTACCGGCACCATTGAGCTGCCCAGGACCACGAGCAGCAGCATGTTCTTGCCACGGAAGCGCAGCTTGGCGAAGGCGAAGCCGGCCAGCGTGGAGAAGAACACCGACGAGACGGTGACCGAAGCGGCCACCACGATCGAGTTGACCAGGCCCTTGCCGATGTGCGCGTCGTCGTTGGCCCACACCTTGCGCAGGTTCTCCAGGAAGTGCGAGGACGGCAGCAGCGGCGGGGGCACGTGGTTGAGCGCGGCGTTCGTCGAACTCGCGCCGACGAGCATGAAGTAGATCGGGAAGACCGAGAGCACCAGCGCGGCGATCAGCGTCAGGTAGGTCAGTGGGCTGGCTTTCCACAGACCGATCCCGGGTACCTGCCGGCGGCGGCGCGCTCGGGACCGTTTCGGGGTACCGGGGCGGTGGGGCGCGGGGGCCGGGGCCGGGTCGCGGGAACCCGGGCGGTACCGCGCGCGGACTGGGTGCTCGTCATGGGTACCCCCTCACCTGTCCGAGTCGATCCGGCGGACCACGAGGAAGTTCACCGCGGCCGTGATCAGGATGATCAGGAACAGCAGCCAGGCCACCGCGGCGGCGTACCCGAGCCGCTGTCGCTCCCAGATCGCCTCGAACATGTACATCGTCATGGTCTGGAACTGGCGCAGCGTGCCACCCCGGTAGCCGCCGGCGCCGGTGGTGAAGGTGACCGGCTCACCGAAGAGCTGCAGCCCGCCGATGGTGGAGATGATCACCGTGAAGATGATGGTGGGCCGCAGCATGGGTACCGTGATCCGCCAGAACTGGCGTACCCCCGAGGCACCGTCCATCGCGGCCGACTCGTAGACGTCGCGCGGGATGGACTGCATCGCGGCCAGGTAGATCAGCGCGTTGTACCCGGTCCACCGCCAGTTGATCATCGTGGCCAGCGCGGTCCACGAGGACCACTTGTTGGCCTTCCAGTCGATCGGGTGTACGCCGAGGAAGTGCAGCAGCCAGTTGACCAGGCCGTAATCCTTGCTGTACAGGTCATTGAAGACGATGCCGATGACCGCGGTCGAGGTCACGATCGGGATGATGATCCCCATCCGCAGCAGCGTCCGGCCACGCAGCTGCTTGTTCAGCAGGTTGGCCAGGAACAGCGCGAGCGAACAACTGCGGGACGGTGGAGACCGCGAAGATGCCGAAGGTGTTGTAGACCGAGTTCCAGAACTGCTGCTGGTGGATCAGCTCGTCGAAGTTGGCCAGGCCGACCCACTTCTGGCTGCTGCTGTCCGAGCCCAACGGCCAGTCGTGCAGCGAGATCCACAGGGTGTACCCGATCGGGTAGACACCGAAGACCGCGAACAGCAGGAAGAACGGCGCGACGTAGAGGTACGGCGACGCCTTCACATCCAGCCAGCTCCGCACCGGCCGCGGCCGGCGTACCGGATCCGGGTCTGGCGCCCGTTCCGGTACGGCATGCCGGGCGGCACTGAAGTGCACGGTCATCGGATAGTCCTTCTGTTGGCGACCCCGGGCCGACTGTCGGCGGCCCAGGCCGGTCGCCTGCCCCGCACCGGTCGGCGCGGGCTACTTGGCGGCGGTCGCACCGTTCTTCACCGCGTCCTGCCAAGCCGCCGCGGACGACTTCTTGCCCTGCTCGACCGAGCGCAGCGCGTCCTCCACCGCATTGCGTACCGCCTGGTTCTTGGCGCCCAGATAGACCGGTTTCAACGACTTCGCACCGGCGCCGAAGATGACGCCGACCGGAGCGTTGTTGAAGTAGCTGTTCTTGAACGCCTGGAAGTCGGCGTCGTCGTAGACCTCCGGAGATGACGGCAGGTTGTTGACCGCCTCGAAGACGGCCAGCTGGCTCTGCGGGCTGGTCAGGAACTCGGCCAACTGGGCAGCCGCTGCCGGGTGCTTGCTCCGGGCCGGTACCGACAGGAACGAACCGCCCCAGTTGCCGCCGCCGCCGGGAATCTGCGCGACGTCCCACTTGCCGGCGGCCGCGTCACCCGCGTCTCCCTTGATGACGCCGAGCATCCAGGCCGGGCAGGCGATCGTCGCGAACGACCCGTTCTGGAAGCCCTTGGACCAGTCGTCGGCGAATGAGGTGAGCCCGGCCGACAGCCCCGCGCTGATCATCTGGTTGGTGACGTCCCAGGCCGACCGGACCGCCGGGTTGCTGTCGAGGACCAGCTTGTCGCCGCGGTCGAAGTAGGTGTACCCGGGCCCGTTGCCCGCGGTCTGCATCAGGATCGTGTTGTAGACGTTGGTGGCCGCGTCCACGAACTTGGCGCCCGGCTTGGCGGCGTTGAACGCCTGTCCGGCCTTGATGTAGTCGGCCCACGTCGGCCACATCTTGGAAACGGTCGCCCGGTCGGTGGGCAGGCCCGCCTTGGCGAACAGGTCGGTGCGGTAGCACATGGCGAGCGAGCCGACGTCGGTACCGAGGCCGATCACCTTGCCGGTCGAGGTGGTGCCCTCGATCCACTTCCACGGCAGGAAGTTGTCCTTGACGCTGGCAGCGTCGAAGTCCAGGAAGTTGACGAAGTTCTGTGCCTGGGCCTTGTACTGGGTGATCGTGCCCTCTTCGAGCGCCACCACGTCAGCGGGGGCGGTACCGGCGGCCAGCGCGGCGGAGACCTTGTTGTTCTCGTCGTCCAGGCCCTGGCCGGTACCCACTTGTTTGATCTTCACGCCGGGGTGGCTGACCTCGTACTGCCGGTACAGGTCGTCGTAGCCGAAGGTACCGAAGACCATCACGGTGAGCGTCATTCGCGAACCGCCCGCACCGGAGCCGGTACCGCAGGCAGCGAGCGTCAGCATCGCGGCCGCGGAAAGGGCAGTTACCGCGAGCACGCGGCGACGCAGGGTGATGTACATCGCTCTGCTACCCCTTCCCGGTGTAGGTGTGCCAACTCGGACGCATCCGGACAGCAACGAGTGGCTCGCTGCCCAGCGAGCGGACGAATGGGGGTGTGTACCGCGACGCCCAGACCACGGACGGCTGCCGTCTTGCCACACCTGTGCATGCCCTGCCTGGCTCCGGCTGCATTCGGGGAAATGCCGGCCAGACCCAGGGTGAACTGGTCGTACGCGAATCCCGCGAGCCGGTCGAGAAGATCAACCGGCCCGTCGAATCCGCTCCGATCTGCTTGACTGTGGCCTTCGCCACGTATGGTGCGGGAGCGCTCCCATGAGATTGCCGTGGTGTTACGAGGCTGTCAAGTCGCCGCTGGGAGCGTTCCCATTTCGTTACCGGCCCAGTCCAGCCGCAGAATATGACTCTGCGTAGCGATCGACCAATGCGCATGTCGCGACGTAATCAGCAGAACGGGCGCCACGCCGCGTATCCGGGGCGGGTACCGGGCGCGGGCGTGGTCGGGCTCCGTCACCGGGCGTGCCCGCGATCGGCCGGGCGCGCGCTTTTCACAACTTCGCAGACCGCACGCCGAGCGCTCGCCGAACGCCTGGCCACGCCTGCCGTGACGAGGAAAGTACCTGGTCAAAGCCGGTCTGCGGAGCTGAAAGTTACAGCCTTAAGCGAGCCGGCGCAGGAGCGTACTGGTCCGCCCCGGGTCGAACGCCTCCGGGTCGAAGCCGGTACCCACCCACTCGC
Organism: uncultured Actinomycetota bacterium; assembly: GCA_963850915.1. Lineage (GTDB taxonomy): Bacteria > Actinomycetota > Actinomycetes > Mycobacteriales > Micromonosporaceae > CAVTWH01. Next base: position 1,021,703 of record CAWKND010000004.1, on the reverse strand, counting down.
GCATCGACTCGTGGTCCCGGTGCGCCGGGTCGGCCAGCGCGGCGAGCAGGTTGGCGTACCCGTAGCCGCCGCCCACGTCCTCCGGCGGCCCGGCCCGCTCGCCGTCCAGGCACAGCGGGTACCGCTCGTCCGGGTCGGCGAGCGAGATGGCCTCCACCTCGACCTCGTGCTCCCACCAGTCGCCGAAGTCGTAGGTGTAGCTGAACCGGCTGTCCTTACCGGCCACCGCGTCCAGCCGGGCATCCAGCTCGTCGCGCAGCTCCAACTCGCCGTCCGGATCGGGCTGGCCGTACTGGCCGCCGTCGAACTCGAACGAGTGCAGGTGGTAGCCCTGCCAACCGAAGGCGAGCTGGATCGCCCGGCTGACCCGGTCGAGGGTGTACCCCCCGGGGATCAACAGCCGCCGCCACACCGGCGGGACGATGTCCTGGAGCGTGACCTTGAGCTGATAGACCTGGCGCGCCATAGGAACACATTCTGCCCGACGCCGGCCGGCTTGCTCAGCACTCGGGCTGCCTCTTCCGGATGACAGACCCGTCCAGATGACAGACTGGACGGATGATCTGTGCGGCCTGCCGGGAGCGCCGGCATGAGCGCTGCCGGGGCGGCAACTGGTGCGATTGCCAGCACCGGGAGCCCGAGCCGACGCCCCCGGTGACCGGCCCGGCCGGCGACTGATCGACAGTGAGGTTGACGATGCAGCAGCTACTGCCGACCGGGCTCGCCGGCGAACTCGACGACGCGGCGCTGCACGCGCTCTACCTGCCGCCAGCCGACCGGCCGTGGCTGCGGGTGAACTTCGTGGCCAGCGTGGACGGCGCGGTCACCGTGGACGGTCGCTCGCGGGGACTGGGCAACGCGGCGGACAAGCGGGTGTTCGGGCTGCTGCGGGGGTACCCGGACGCGCTGCTGGTGGGGGCCGGCACGCTGCGTACGGAGGGGTACGGGGCGGTGAAGAGGCGCAACGAGCGCGGGTCGTACCTCAGGTTGGTGATTGTCTCGGGGCGGCTGGACCTCGCGCCGGAGCACCCGGCGCTCGCCGACGCGCCGGTCCGGCCGATCGTGCTCACCTGCACCGACGCGCCCGAAGAGGCGGCCACCGCGCTGGCGCCGGTGGCCGACGTGGTCCGGGTCGGCCAGGACATGGTCGACCTGACGGCCGGACTGGCCGAACTGCACCGGCGCGGGCTGGGCCAGGTGCTGTGTGAGGGCGGGCCGACGCTCTTCGGCGCGCTCACCGCGGCCGACCTGGTGGACGAGGTCTGCCTGACCGTCAGCCCGCTGCTCGCCGGGGCCGGCGCCGGGCGGATGAGCGCCGGCGACCCGGCGCCGGGCGGAGTGCCACGCGAGCTGGTACTGCGGCACGTACTCACCGAGGACGGAGCGCTGCTGCTGCGGTACAGCCGGGCGGACTGAACGGTTCGCTGTGGTAATCGGGCGGTTCGCACCGACCCGCCGGGCGGGGCAAGGTGGCGATGTCGCAGCCGTACGGCAGAGTGGTGCGGTATGAGCGTGCAATCGGGTGCCTGTCCGGAGCGAAGCGGGGACGTGCATGAAGGCAGCTGACACCCCGGTGGGTCGGGTGCTGGGTACCGTCGACGCCACCCCGCTGCAGTTCTGGGTGGCCGTCAGCCCGGGCGCCTACCTGCAGCTCGACGACGTGGTGACCACCACCCGCGAGGTACCCGGCGGCGAGCCGGTGACCATCGCCGGCGTGGTGACCCAGGTCCGCGCGCGGCACGAGGGCGCCCAGTTCGAGTCGGACGTGTTCGCCATCGCCGAGGGCACCCTGCCGGCCCAGGTGCAGGAGGCCGCCGAGATCACCACCACCCGGGTGGAGCCGGAGATCTACCTGCCGCCGATGCCGGGGGCGCCGGTACGCCGGGCGGCCGGCCGGGAACGCGCCGCGGCACTGCACTTCGACGGGATGGAGAAGAAGGTACCGATCGGCTCCGGCCGGGACGGCGAACCGCTCTACCTGAACGCGGAGTTCCTCGACGGTACCCGTGGCGCGCACGTCTCCATCTCCGGCATCTCCGGGGTGGCGACCAAGACCTCGTTCGCCACCTTCCTGCTCTACTCCTTCTTCCACTCCGGCGTACTCGGTGCCGAAGCCGCCAACACCAAGGCGCTGATCTTCAACGTGAAGGGCGAGGACCTGCTCTTCCTCGACCATCCCAACCGCAAGCTCAACGATGCGACGATCGCCGCGTACGCCCGACTCGGGCTGCCCGCCCAGCCCTTCGGGGACGTGGCCGTCTTCGCGCCGCCCCGACCGGGCGACCCGAGCGGTACCCCCGATGTCTCCAGCCGGCGCAGCGGAGTGGACAGCTTCTACTGGACGCTCGCCGAGTTCTGCGCCGACCGGCTGCTGCCCTACGTGTTCGCCGACGCCGATGACGAGAAGCAGCAGTACACGATGGTGATCCACGCGGTCACCGCACAGCTGGCGCGCACCGTTAACCCGGCCGAGGGTGGGGTGAGCATCGACGGTACCCGCATCGGCAGCTACGCCGACCTGGTCGACTTCCTCGTCGCCGAGCTCGGGGACGAGGACCGGCGGCCGTTCTGGGCCGGCTCCGCCGTCGGGACCGGCACCGTCAACGCCTTCAGCCGCCGGCTGATCAACTCCAAGCGGGACCTGGGCCGGCTGATCCGGGGTGACCTGCCGGTTGCCCGCAAGCACGGGGTGAACACCGCCGAGAGCGCCCAGGTGACCGTGGTCGACCTGCACAACCTGCCGGACCGGGCACAGCGCTTCGTGGTCGGCGTGACCCTGCGAACGGAGTTCGACCGCAAGGAGAAGGCGGCCACCCGCAAACCGCTGCTCTTCGTCGTACTCGACGAGCTGAACAAGTACGCGCCGCGCGAAGGTACCTCGCCGATCAAGGAGATCCTGCTGGACATCGCCGAGCGCGGCCGGTCGCTCGGGGTGATCCTGGTCGGCGCCCAGCAGACGGCGAGCGAAGTCGAGCGGCGCATCGTCACCAACTCGGCGATCAAGGTGGTCGGCCGGCTCGACCCGGCCGAGGCCGGCCGCCCGGAATATGGCTTCCTGCCGGGTCCACAGCGTGCCCGGGCGCTGATCGCCAAGCCCGGCACCATGTTCGTCAACCAGCCCGAGCTGCCCGTCCCGCTGGCCGTACAGTTCCCGTTCCCGGCCTGGGCCAGCCGGGTCGACGAGGCCGGCGAGCCGCCCCGCTCCACGCTGCGCTCGCTTACCCAGTCCGCGCAGCCGTTCGCGGTGGTCGGCGGCCGGCGCCCCGGTGCCGAGCTGACCGACGACGACATCCCGTTCTAGCTCTCCCGCCCGGAAACACCCCCTGAAGGAGCACCGTGCGCCTGCTGCACACCTCGGACTGGCACGTCGGGAAGGTCCTCAAAGGACAGTCCCGGCTGGACGAGCAGCTGGCCGTACTCCGCGAGCTGGTGGAGATCGCCGACCGGGAACAGCCCGACCTGGTGATCGTGGCCGGTGACCTGTTCGACACGGCCGCCCCGACGCCGGACGCCACCCGGGTGGTGACCAGGGCACTGTCCGCGCTGCGGCGTACCGGCGCCGACGTGGTCGCCATCGCCGGCAACCACGACAACGGGGCCAGCCTCGACGCGCTGCGTTCGTGGGCCGACGCGGCCGGGATCACCCTGCGGGGTACCGTCCGCGAGCGGGCCGAGGAGCACGTGATCACCGGCGAGACGCGCGGTGGCGAGCGCTGGCAGCTGGTCGCGCTGCCGTTCCTCTCCCAGCGCTTCGCGGTCCGGGCGACCGAGATGTTCTCGCTCAGCGCGGCGGAGGCGAACCAGACCTACGCCGACCACCTGGGCCGGCTGATCGGCGAGCTGTGCGCGGGCTTCGTGCCTACGACGGTCAACCTGGTCACCGCGCACCTCACGGTGGCGGGTGGCACGCTGGGCGGTGGCGAGCGGGACGCGCACACCATCCAGGCGTACGCCGTACCCGCCTCGGTCTTCCCGGTCAGTACCCACTACGTCGCGCTCGGCCACCTGCACCGGGCGCAGCAGGTACCGGCCGGCTGCCCGGTGCGCTACAGCGGAAGCCCGCTCGCGGTGGACTTCGGCGAGGAGGAGAACACGCCGTCGGTGACTCTGGTCGATGTGACCGCACGCTCGGCAGCTCGCGCCCGTCAGATTCCGGTTGGCGCGTACACGCCGCTGCTGACCGTACGTGGCACGCTCGCCGAGTTGGCGGCGCTGGACACCGGGCAGGCGTGGCTGCGGGTGTACGTCCGCGAGCACTCCCGGTCGGGGCTGCGGGAGGCCGTCCAGGAGCTGCTGCCGCGCGCGCTGGAGGTACGCATCGACCCGGAACTGCTTGCGGCACAACTGAACGCCGCGTCGCCACGGCGTGAGCGGGCCGGCCGGGCACCCGGTGAACTCTTCGCCGACTACCTGTCCGCCAAGGGCCACGCCGATCCGGCCGTGGTCGCCCTCTTCGACCGGCTGCACGGCGAGGTGACCGGCTGATGCGCCCGCTGCGACTCGACCTGGTCGGCTTCACGGTGTTCCGCGAGCCGACCACCGTCGACTTCACCGACGTCGACTTCTTCGCACTCGTCGGCCCCACCGGCTCGGGCAAGTCGACGCTCCTCGACGCGATCTGCTTCGCCCTCTACGGCACCGTTCCGCGCTGGTCGGACAAGCGGGCCATCGCCAACGTACTGCCGCCCTCCGGTGCGGAGGCGAAGGTACGGCTGGTGTTCGAGAGCGCCGGGCGGCGGTACGCGGCCACCCGGGTGGTACGCCGGGACGGCAAGGGCCGGGTCTCCACCAGCCAGGCGGGGCTGGAGGTACTGCCGGTCGGCTTCGATCTCTCCACTCTGGACAGTGGCCAGTCCGAACTGGGCGAGGCACTCGCGGGTACGCCCAGCGAGCTGGACGCCGCGATCGTGGACGTGGTCGGGCTGCCGTACGAACAGTTCACCTCCTGCGTACTCCTGCCGCAGGGCGCGTTCGCCGAGTTCCTGCACGCCAAACCGGCTGTGCGCCAACAGATCCTGGTCAACCTGCTGGGCCTGTCGGTCTACGAGCGGATCCGGGACCAGGCCACCGACCTGCAGCGGCAGGCCGACACCCAGCTCGCGGCGCTCGACCGGGTACTCGACGGGATGGCCGACGTCACGCCCGACGCGATCGAAGGGGCGCAGCTGCGGGTACAGGCGATGCACCGGCTCGCCGCCGACGTGGAGGCGGCGCTGCCCGCGCTGCGTACCGCCGAGACCGAACGGGACGCCGCCGCCCGCGCGCTCACCGAACTCGACGCCGAGCTGACCCGGCTGGGTCGGGTACGGGTCCCCGCCGACCTCGGTACGCTCACCGCCGCCGGTGCGCTGGCCCGGGCCGAGGCGGACACCGCCGAACAGGCGGTGCAGGCGGCCGAGGAGGAGGACGACCGGCTGCGTACCGAGCTGGCCGCGGCCGGCGACGCCACCGAACTGCACCGGGCCATCGACGAGCACGCCGAGCGGGACCGGCTGGACGCCGAGGCAACCCAGCTCGCGACGCTGCTGGCCGAGGCGACCGGCGAGCACGAGCGGGCCGGCGCCGAACTCGACGAGGCGACCGGAGCGGCGGTACTGGCCCGGGCCGGTGTCGAGCGGGCGCAGGCCGCGCTGGAGAACGCGATCGCCGCGGACCGGGCGGCCAGCCTGCGCCCGCACCTGATCGTCGGCCAGCCCTGCCCGGTGTGCGAGCAGCCGGTCGAGAAGCTGCCCGGCAAGCACTCGGCGGGGATGGCGGCGGCCCGCAAAACCCTGGCCAGCGCCGAGGAGAAGGCCGGGAAGGCAGACCGGGCGGTGGTCCGGCACGAGGCGACGGTACGCGACCTGGAGCGTGCGCTGATCGCCGCGCGTACCCGCCGGGACGCCCTGGAGACCCGGCGCGCGGCACTCGCCACCCGACTGGCCGACCGGCCGCCCGTCATCCAGCTACGCGAGCAACTCGACCGGCTGGAGCTGTGCCAGCGGGCCGCCGACCGGGCCGCGGCGGGCGTACGCACAGCCCGCGAGCAGGCTCGGCGCGCCCAGTCCGAGGCGACCCGGGCCGAGCAGCGGGTACGCGCGGCGTGGCAGGACTTCGACGGGGTACGCGACGCGGTGGCACCGCTCTCCCCGCCGCCCGTGGACCGGGCCGACCTGGCCGACTCGTGGCGCCGGCTGGCCGACTGGGCCGCCGCGCAGTCCGCGTCCCGTGGGCTGCTGCGCACCGAGCTGACCGCGCGGGCCGCCGCTGCCGGGGATGCCAGCAGCGCAGCGGTTGCCGCCATCGCCGAGCTGTTCACCGCTGCCGGGGTGGACGCGCCCGCCTTGACCACGCCGGCCGGGCGCGCGGGCTCGGGGACGGCAGCGGGCTCGCGGCGAGCGGCGGGCTCCGGACCGGCAGCGGACGGGGCGGCGGGTGGCGTGGCGGCAGCGTTGGCCGCGGCCAGCCAGGCGGCGGCCGTCGCGGTGGAGCGGGCCGGGGCGGCGCTGGAGCGGCTGCTGGACCGGCGGGACCAGGCCGAGAAGCTGCTCGAGCAGCGGGCCGGGTACGAGCGGGAGGGGCAGGTCGCCCGTACCCTCGCCACCCACCTGCGGGCCAACAACTTCGAGCGCTGGCTGCTGGAGGAGGCGCTGGATCGGTTGGTGGACGGCGGTTCCCGGATCCTGCGCGAACTCACCGGCGGGCAGTACGAGCTGGTGCACTCGGCCGGCGAGTTCGCGGTACTGGACCATCACGACGCCGGGCTGCGCCGGCCGGTGCGTACCCTCTCCGGCGGCGAGACGTTCCAGGCGTCCCTCGCGCTCGCACTGGCCCTGGCCGAGCAGCTCTCCGGGATGGCGGGCGGGGCGGCCAGCCTGGAATCGATCATGCTGGACGAGGGCTTCGGTACCCTCGACGCGGCCACCCTCGACGCGGTCGCCGCCACCCTGGAGAACCTGGCCGCGCGCGGGGATCGGATGGTCGGCGTGGTCACCCACGTGAGCGCGCTCGCCGAGCGGATCCCGGTACGGTTCGAGATCCACAAGGACGCCCGGACGGCACGGGTACTGCGGGTGGGCCGGTGAGCTTCTACTGGGACTCGTGGGACCCCGGGTACCTGCGCGGCGGCCCCGAGGACGACGGCCCGACGACAGAGAGCAACGCCGCCGTCGACCCCAACGTGGAGCGCGACGAGGCGGTGTGGAGCCCCATCGAGCCCCGACCCGGCGTGCGCTGCCCCGACGTGGTGATGTTCGTGGACGGGGTACTGCGCAACGACGCCCGGGGCTGGTACCAGGACCCGGCCGGCCAGTCGCACCCGACCCTCGCCGCGTCGTACGCCGCCGGAGTGGTGCGCTGTGACCTGGGCGTGGGGGCCGCGACCGTGGTGGCCACGAAGGTCGCGCGCGGTCTGTTCACCCCCGGAGCGGGCGCGGCGACGCTGGGCATCGAGCCGGCCCGGTACCCGGCGCATCAGGTGGCCGGCGGCCCCAAGCAGCTGGATGCCCGGCTACGGCACGAGATGGCCCGCCTGGAGGTCACCGTCTCGGCGCAGGCCCGCGCGGCCGAGGAGGGCGAACCGCTGCTGGTCGCCGACGGCCGGCTGGGCCCGCGCCGCGAGCTGCCGAACACGATCGGCTGTGTGAAGACCCAGACCGGCCGGTACCTGCCGGCTCACCTGATCTCCGTGGTGACCGCGCTGCCGCCCGGCCACCGCTCCCCGGTCTTCGGCCTGAGCAGCCTTTTCTCCTGGTACCTGCGGCTGCCCGGCGCACCCGCCGGCCCGTGGAGCGGCATCGTGCGGATCGAGTGCGACGGCGAGCTGACCGGCCAGCAGGCCATCGCGCTGGCCGACCTGTCCACGGTCACGCTGCCCCGCTTCGCCTCCAGCGCCTACAAGGACGCCCGGGCGCCGCAGAACCTGGTACCCATCGCCGGCCTGGAGAAGCGGCTGCGCGGCCTCCTCGGCGACCCGCGCCTGCTGCACCGTGGCCTGCTCCGCGCCACTGCTCCCGTGTCGCCCGGTCCCGTCGCGCCGGCTTCGTTCGCGGGCGAGGGTACCGTTGCGCCGTGACCAGCTCGGTGACGCGTGAGCTGACCCCGCCCGAGCACTACGACCTGGCCGGTACGCTCTACCCGCTGTCGATCGGGCGGGATCCGTGCGCCCGGGTCAGCGCCCGCGAGCTGTGGTGGGCCTGCCGTACCCCGGCCGGCCCCGGCACCCTGCACCTGGCCCGCCGCTCCGGCACGCTGCTGGCCAGCGGGTACGGGCCTGGGGCGGAGTGGCTGCTGGAGCGGGCGGACGCGGTGGCCGGGCTGCGCGACGACGTCGCCGACTTCCGTCCGCTGGCACGCGGCAACCCGGTGGTCGCGCGGGTCTGGCACGAGCGCCCCGGACTGCGGCTGCCCAGCACGGGACGGATCTTCCAGCATCTGGTACCCACGATCCTGGCGCAGAAGGTCAGCGGCAAGGAGGCGGCCAACTCCTACGCCCGGCTGGCCCGGCACTTCGGCGAAGCGGCACCGGGCCCGCATGAGGGCCTGCTGCTCCCGCCCGATCCGGCGGTGCTCGCGGCCACGCCGTACTGGGCGCTGCACCGCTTCGGTATTGAGCAGAAGCGGGCCGACACGCTGCGCCGCGCCGCCGCCGAGGCCGCCCGGCTGGACGCGCTTGCTCTGACCTCTTCCCTCGACGCGCCCGAGGACCGCGCGGGGGTGCGGGGGTTGACGGCGCGGCTGACCGCGATCCCGGGGATCGGGGCGTGGACGGCGGCCGAGGTGATCCGGCTGGCGGTCGGCGATCCGGACGTGGTCAGCGTGGGCGACTACAACATCCCGCACCACGTGGTGTACGCGCTCACCGGCGCGGTCCGGGCCGGCGCGCGGGAGGGCTCGCCGGGCCGGCTGAGCCCCGCTGACCAGCGGATGCTGGAGGTACTGGAGCCGTTCCGGGGGCACCGCGGCCGGGTCTGCCAGCTGCTCACCCTGGGTACCCCCGGCCCACCACGGTTCGGCCCGCGCATCGAGCTGCGCTCGTTCGCCCGCTATTGACTCCTTTGCGTGCACGCGGCCTCCTTTGCGTGCACGCGGCCTCCTTTGCGTGCACGCGGCGCGCGCGTACCCCGGGATGTCGCAGGTGCGGCGCACAATGGGCGGGTGCAGCTACCCGTGATGCCACCGGTCTCGCCGATGCTGGCCAAGCCGGTCGCCGAGATCCCCGCCGGCCAGCTCTACGAGCCCAAGTGGGACGGCTTCCGCTCGATCATCTTCCGGGACGGCGACGAGGTCGAGATCGGCAGCCGCAACGAGCGCCCGATGACCCGGTACTTCCCCGAGGTGGTCGCGGCGGTGCTGGCCAACTTCCCGGAGCGGGCGGTGATCGACGGCGAGATCGTGGTCGCCGACACCGCCCGCAACGTACTCGACTTCGAGGCGCTGCAGCAGCGCATCCATCCGGCCGCCAGCCGGGTACGGCTGCTCGCCGAGCAGACGCCGGCCAGCTTCATCGGCTTCGACCTGCTCGCCCTGGGCGACGAGGACCTGACCGAGCAGCCGCTGGAGCGCCGCCGGGAGCTGCTCGAGCAGATCCTGGGCAGGGCCGCCCCGCCGGTCTACGTCACCCCGGCCACCCGCGACCTGGAGACCGCGCGCCGCTGGTTCGAACAGTTCGAAGGGGCCGGCCTGGACGGGCTGATCGCCAAGAAGCTCGACCTGACCTACCAGCCCGACAAGCGGGTGATGAGCAAGATCAAGCACGAGCGCACGGCCGACTGCGTACTGGCCGGCTACCGGGTACACAAGTCGGGCGAGGACGCGATCGGTTCACTGCTCCTCGGGCTGTTCAACGACGCCGGTACCCTCGCCTCGGTCGGTGTGGTGGGCGCGTTCCCGATGGCCACCCGCAAGTCGCTCTTCCAGGAGCTGCAGCCGCTGGTCACCAGCTTCGACGGGCACCCGTGGGACTGGGCAGCCCACGAGCAGGGCGAACGTACCCCCCGGAAAAACGAGACCAGCCGGTGGAACGCCGGCAAGGATCTCTCCTTCGTACCGCTGCGCCCGGAGCGCGTCGTCGAGGTGCGCTACGACTACATGGAGGGCGAGCGGTTCCGGCACACCACCCAGTTTGTCCGCTGGCGCCCCGACCGGGAACCGCGCTCCTGCACGTACGGGCAGCTCGAGCGGCCGGTGTCGTTCCGCCTGGCCGACGTACTCACCAGCGGCTGACCTGTTTGGCCGGCACCGACCCGATTCCGGGAGGTGACCCCTGGTCAATGGTTGGCTCTGAGGCCGTAGGCTCGGGGCGCGTACGGCACAGGCGTGGGGCAGCGGGAGGCACCGAGTGAAGCAGCGCGGCACTGCGAGGCGCGGAACAGTGAAGCGCGGCGGCGTGGCGGCCCTGACGATCGTCGTCCTCGCGCTGACCGGGTGTGCTCCGAGTTCGCGCTGGGTGACGCCGTCCGGGTCGGGCAACCCGTCCCCGGGGGCCAGCGCGAGCAAACCCGCGGCCGGCACCATCGACTGGACCGACTGCAGCGACCAGGCCAAGAAGAACGCGGGACAGCTGGTCGCCGGACTCGACTACGAGTGCGGAACGGTCTCCGTACCGGCCGACTGGCACTCCCCCAACAACGGCAAGAAGTTCCAGATCGCACTCATGCGGGTACACAAGCGCAGCGCCAGTGACCAGATCGGCTCGCTGCTGGTCGACCCGGGCGGCCCCGGCGGCTCCGGTGTCGAACTCGCCTCCTACCTGCCGCTCGAGCTGCCCGGCACGATCATGGACAACTTCGACATCGTCGGCTTCGACCCGCGCGGCGTCGGCGGCTCCACGCCCGCCATCGACTGCGTCAGCGACGCCAGCCTGGACAAGGCGCTGGGCGCCGACCCCGACCCGCAGTCGCAGGCCGACTTCGACGCGTACGCCGCCATCTGGACCCAGGTCGGCACCGAGTGCCAGCAGAAGTTCGGTACCGACCTGTCGCTGTTCTCCACCGAGCAGGCCGCCCGGGACATGGACGCCATTCGCGCCGCACTCGGCGACGAGAAGCTGACCTACCTCGGCTACTCCTACGGCACGCTGCTCGGCGCGGTGTACGCCCAGCTGTTCCCGACCCACGTCCGTGCGCTCGTACTCGACGGCGCCATCGACCCCACGCTGACCGGGGCGGCGGCGGTGGAGAGCCAGCTCGGCGGCTTCGAGCACGCCTTCGACCAGTTCGCCGACTGGTGCAAGCAGCAGAACTGCCCGATCGCCCCGGATCCACGGGCAGCCGTGGCCGCCGCCATGGCCAAGGCGCGGACCAGCCCGGTCACCGGCAAGGACGGCCGGCAGGCGACGGCCGGCTGGATCAACACAGCGGTGGCCGAGTCGCTCTACTCGCAGCAGCTGTGGCCGGTGATGGCGCAGGGGATCAAGGACCTGTCCAGCAACAACGCCACCCGGGTCTTCCAGCTGGCCGACGAGTACGGCGACCGCGACTCGTCCGGCCACTACGGCAGCCTGCTGAAGGCGTTCCAGGTGATCGGCTGCGACGACGACGACAGCAAGACGACCACGGCGCAGATCCGTGACCTGCAGAGCCAGTGGCGCACCAAGTACCCGCTGTTCGGCGCGGGCTTCGCCACCGGCCTGGTCAGCTGCCAGCAGTGGCCGGCGACCCGGGACCCGTACCCGACCGGCAAGGCCAACGGGGCGCCGCCGATCCTGGTGGTGGGTACCGTCAACGACCCGGCAACCCCGTACGCCCAGGCCGGCGCGCTCGCCACCATGCTGGGCAACGGATCCGAGGTACTCACCTGGCAGGGGCAGGGGCACACCGCGTACCCGCAGACCACCTGCATCCGTACCAACGTCGATTCTTACCTGATCGACCTGACCGTGCCCCCGACGAACACGGTCTGTCCCGCCTAGCTACCGCGCCTAGTGATCGTCGTAGTGGAATCGGCAGGTCAGGACGGTGAGCACATCGCCGGTCACGTCGTAGACGAGACGATCCCTTTGATTTGTGCGTCGTGAACAAGCATCGCGGTGTCCGATCAGTCGCTCCGGCTGCCCTTGGCCCGTCAGCGGATCACGGGCCGCCTCCTTGATGAGCTTCATGATCTTGACAGCCGCCTTGCGGTCGTTCTCGATCCACCAGGTCAGATCCTCGAATCCGGCCGTGGTGAATTGGATCTTCACTCGATGTCCAGCTTCGCCAGCAGCGCATCGAGGTCGACGCTCACCACCTCGCGGCCCATACGACCAGCTACCGCTGCCGTGCCGGAGCGGGACCTGATCAGCGGGCGGCCTTGCGGGAGGGCTGTACCCGCAGCGGCTCGCCGGGCATTTTCGGGAACTCCGGCGGGTAGGGCGCGTCGCCCTGGCCGTTGGCCTCGTCGCGGGCCGCCCACTCCAGCAGCGGCGTGAGGTCGTGTGCCACGTCGTCGATCGCGGCGTGCACGTCGCCCAGCCGACCGAAGCGCTCGGGCAGGGTACGCAGGTCGAAGTCGTTGGGCTCCACGGAATCCAGCTCGTCCCAGCGCAGCGGGGTGGAGGCGGTGGCGCGCGGGTTGGCGCGCAGCGAGTAGGCGCAGGCGATGGTCCGGTCGCGGGCCATCTGGTTGAAGTCGATGAACACCCGCTCGCCGCGCTCCTCCTTCCACCAGCTCGCGGTGACCAGCTCGGGTCGCCTGCGCTCCAGCTCCCGGGCAAGTGCGATGGCGGCCCGGCGTACCTGTACGAATGTCCACTGTGGACTGATCCGCAGGTAGACGTGGATGCCCCGGCCGCCGGAGGTCTTCGGGAAGCCGATGTAGCCCAGCTCGGCGTAGACCTCGCGGACCAGGGCGGCCACCTTGGCGGCGTCGGCGAAGTCGGTTCCCGGTTGAGGGTCGAGGTCGATGCGCAGCTCGTCGGGGTGGTCGGTGTCGGCCGCGCGTACCGGCCAGGGGTGGAAGACGATCGTGCCCATCTGCGCTGCCCAGGCCACGTGTGCCAGGTCAGCGGGGCACAGCTCGTCGGCCGGCCGGCCGCTGGGGAAGGTGATCTGGGCGCTCTGCAGCCAGGGCGGGGTGCCCTTGGCCGGGACCCGCTTCTGGAAGAACGCCTCGCCGTCGATGCCCTCGGGGAAGCGCTGCAGCGTGGTCGGGCGCTCGCGCAGCGCCCGGAAGATGCCGTCGCCGACGGCCAGGTAGTACTGGAAAACGTCCCGTTTCGTGTAGCCCCGCTCCGCAAAGTAGACCTTGTCGGGGCTGGACAGGCGCACCGTGCGCCCGGCGATCTGGTGCTCTTCCACGGCAGCCGGCATGCCCTCGACCATATGCCAGCGGTCCGACAAGCTCGCCCGGTGACATGCCGGCTGTGTGACGCCGGCCCGGTGCGCCCGCTGGCCGGCCGGTGCGGCCGGCGGCCGGCTCAGGGCGGACGTTCGCGGTTGGTAATCGTCGGCGGGGCGGTGCCGCCGTAACCTTGGGTACATGGAGACCGACATCCCCACCACCGAGGCCGACTGGAAGGTCCGACTCTCACCGGCCGAGTTCCGGGTACTGCGGCAGGCCGGTACCGAGCCCGCCTGGGTCGGCGAGTACGTCAACACCAAGACCAAGGGCACCTACGCCTGCCGCGGCTGCGGTGCCGAGCTGTTCAGCAGCGACACCAAGTTCGACTCGCACTGTGGCTGGCCGAGCTTCGACGAGGCGCTCCCAGGGACGATCCGGTACATCACGGACAGCTCGCTCGGGATGGTGCGTACCGAGGTCCGGTGCGCCCGCTGTGACTCGCACCTCGGGCACCGCTTCGACGGCGAGGGCTTCACCCCGAAGGACGCCCGGTACTGCATCAACTCGATCAGCGTCACCCTGGAGCCGGCCGGCGAAGACTGACCGCCGCTCCGCCACGGCCCGTCGATCCCCGCCCGGATCGACGGGCCGTCGTCTTTCGCCCGAGCAGCACTCTCCGCCGGCCCGCACTCTCCGCCGGCCCGCACTCGCCGCCGGCCCGCACTGTCGGTGCGGGCCGCTAGGTTGCTCCCGGGAGTTCAGTGCGAAGCGTGCGGTGTGAGGCAGGGTGGGTGCGATGAAGCTGCGGCGGCAGGAGATCTCGGACGCGGTCGGCGGGCTGGGCTGGCGGTACATCCTGGGGACGCTGGCCACATCGGTACGCGCCGGCTCGGTGGCCGAGGCGGCGGCGGTGGTCAGCACGGCCGCGGCCGCGTGCGGCGCCGACGCGGACGGCCACTTCTGGGCGGGGGTACGGGCCGATCGGGCGCTGCTCACCCTGCAGGATCTGGAGTCCGGGTACCCGACCCAGCTCGACCTCGACCTGGCCACCCGGATCAGCAGCGCCGTCGCGGCGCTCGGGCTGGCCACGGTTCCCGAGGTGGCCAGCGAGTCCGAAGCAGCCCGGGCGGTACAGCTGATCGAGGTGGGGCTGGACGCGCTGGACATACCGGCGGTACGGCCGTTCTGGAAGGCGATCCTCGGCTACGTCGACGAACCGGGCCGGCACGGGCCGACCGACCCGCTGGTCGACCCCTACCGGCACGGGCCGGCGCTGTGGTTCCAGCAGATGGACGTGGCCCGTACCCAGCGCAACCGGATCCACCTGGACATCTCGGTACCGCACGACGAGGCGGCCCGCCGGATGGCTGCCGCCCTGGCGGCCGGCGGGAAGCTCGTCTACGAGGCCGAGGCACCCGCGTTCTGGGTGCTCGCCGACGCCGAAGGCAACGAGGCGTGCATCACCACGTGGCAGGGGCGCGACTGACCCGCTCACTCAGGAGACATCCCGGCGTACGGTGACCACCATTGCCACCAGGCTGAACAGTCCGGCGTACCCGAGGAGTACCAGGCCGCCCGCCCACTGGGAGAGCTGGCCGGCGGGTACCCGGCCGAGCCCGGCCGGCGGCGCCGACCTGCTGCCCAGCCCCACCGAGCGGGAACGGGAGGTGTTGGCGCTGGTGGGCTCCGGACTGTCCAATGAGGACATTGCCCGCCGCCTGGTACTCAGCCCGCACACCGCGAAGACACACGTCAACCGGGCGATGACCAAGCTCGGCGCGCACGACCGGGCGCAGCTGGTCATCGTGGCGTACCAGGCGGGGCTGCTGGGCTCCGGCCGGCCGGAGAGCTGCTGAGCCGATCCTGCCGGTCAGTTCCCGGCTTTCTGCCGGTTGCCTGGGGCATCCACCGCCGATCGGCGCGGATTCCGTTGTGCGGCAAGCGATTCAGCGCGGATGGCCGTGACAGGCCGAGAATAGAGACGGCGCAGACGACCTTCATACGCTGACCGCAGTCACTGTCCCGGGAACCGCCGCGGCGGCTCACCGGACGTTCGCGAAGTGGCGCGGTCGGTACCGGATCAGCCGGTGCACGCCGCACTCGAGATCGGACGGACAGATGCAACGGGGAGAGTCGTCGTTCGCGCAGTGGGTACGGGTCCGGCGGGTGGACCTGCTGCTGACCCAGGAGGAGCTGGCCCGGCGCTGTGGCCTGAGCGTGCGTACCATCCGCAACCTGGAGGTCGGTCGGGCCGGCGCGCCACGGCTGCACACCAGGCGGCTGATCCTGGCCGCGCTCGCCGGCGACCCGGGACACTCCGCGGGTACCCGACCGGAGGTGGCCGCGGCGGCGCTGCGCTCAGAGGCGGCCGCGATCCGTACCAATCTCAACGAACTCGCCGCCGACAAGGCCCTCGGCCTGATCGACCGGGCGCAGTTGCTGGCCGCCACGCACCGTGGCCGCACCCGGCTGGGCGAGATCGAGACGGCGCTGCGAAATGCCCTGGTGAACACCCGCCGGGCCAGCTAGCCACCGCGCTTCGGGCCACCCAATAGGCGCTACGGGCCCGGGGTGAGGACGGCGGCGCCGCGTACCCGGCCGGCGGCCAGGTCGGCGAGCGCCTCGTCGGCCCGGGACAGCGGGTACGGCGTGGTCGTCACCGCCAGCCGGTGCGCACCGGCGAACGCCAGGAACTCCCGGCCGTCCGCGCGCGTGTTGGCGGTGACGCTGCGCAGGCTGCGCTCCTGGAACAGGTGCCGCTCGTAGTTGAGTACCGGGATGTCGGTGAGGTGGATGCCCGCCACCGCAAGGGTTCCACCCCGGTCGAGTGCGGCGAGCGCGACCGGTACCAGCTCGCCGGCCGGGGCGAACAGGATCGCCGCGTCCAGTGGCTCCGGTGGCTCGGCGGTCGCCTCACCGGCGGAGGCGGCACCCAGCTCCAACGCCAGCTGCCGGGCGGCTTCACCCCGGGTGAGTACGTGTACGGTCGCTCCGCGGGCCAGGGCGACCTGGGCGCACAGGTGCGCGGACGCGCCGAAGCCGTACAGGCCGAGCCGGCCACCGGGCGGGAGTTCGGCGCGCAGCAGGGCGCGGTACCCGATGATGCCGGCGCACAGCAGCGGGGCCAGCTCCGCGTCGGAGTACCCGTCCGGCAGCCGGTAGGCGAAGTCGGCCGGTACGGTGGCGTACTCGGCGTACCCGCCGTCGGCGTCCCAGCCGGTGTACTTCGACGCGGGGCAGAGGTTCTCCGCGCCACGGCGGCAGTACCGGCACTCCCCGTCGGTGTGGCGTAGCCAGGCGATGCCGACCCGGTCGCCCTCGGCGAAGCCGGTGGTACCAGCCCCCAGCCCGGTCACCTCGCCCACCACCTCGTGCCCCGGGGTGACCCGCGGCCGGTGTACCGGCAGGTCGCCCTCGGCCACGTGCAGATCCGTGCGGCAGACCCCGCAGGCGAGTACCCGAACGAGCAGCTCACCCGGGCCCGGCTCGGGTACCGGCCGCTCGGTGCGGTGCAGCGGCCGCTGCGCGATCGGCGCCGGTTCGACGACTTCCCAGGCGAGCATCTGCTCCTCCTCCACGCGGGTGCCGCCCCATTCTCGCCCGGTTCGGCGGTCCCGCGCTCCCGGAATGGGCCCCCCGCGCTGGTGGATCCGGCCCGGACGGGGTAGGCAGGAGGCATGCCCATCGGCGCGCAGCCACCGGACCGGCGGGGTACCGTCGGCCACCCGTACTCGGCCCTGAACCTGCGGCTGGGCCTTGCCATCTTCGGCCTGCTGTTCAGCGTGGGACTGGCGATCCTGCTGTTCCTGCTGGGCATCACGGTGGCCGGCTGGGCGATGCTCGTGCTGGCGGTCATCGCGGTGGTGGACATCGTGGTGATCCAGCTGCGCCGCCGGGCCAGGCGCCGCACCGATCCCGCGGACCACTCGCTCTTCGAGTAACCACGCCCTTCCCGGGGTAGCGTCGTGCCCGAGGCTGGACGGCGTACGGAGGACACAGTGCGGGTCGCGGTTCTGGGTACCGGCGCCATGGGCGAGGGGATGGCGCGCAGCCTGCTGCGGGCCGGGCACCAGGTCACGGTGTGGAACCGCACGCCGGCCAGGGCACAGCCGCTCGCGGCGGACGGGGCGACGGTCGCGCCCTCGCCCGGAGCCGCGGTCGACGGGGCGGAAGTACTGCTCACCATGCTCTTCGACGCCGACGCGGTACTGGACGTGCTGGCCCAGGCGGCTGGATCCGTTGCCCCGCAAGCACTGTGGCTACAGGCCAGTACCATCGGCCCGGACGGGACGGCGCGCGTGGCGGAACTGGCGAGGAAGCACTCGATCGCCTTCCTGGACACGCCGGTACTGGGTACGAAAGCGCCTGCGGCACAAGGGAAACTAGTCGTCCTCGCCGCCGGTGACCCGGAGCTGCGGGAGCGGGCGCAGCCGGTGTTCGACGCGATCGGCAGCCGGACCGTGTGGGCCGGCGACCGGCCGGGCCAAGCGAGCGCACTGAAGTTGGCGGCGAATGCCTGGGTGGCGGCGATCAACGCGGCCACCGCGCAGTCGCTGGCCCTCGCCGAGGCGCAGGGGCTGGACCCGCGGCTGTTCCTGGAGGCCATCCGGGGCGGGCCGGTGGACACGCCGTACGCCCACGTGAAGGCCGAGGCGATCCTCACCGGCAACTTCGACCCGCAGTTCACGATCGCCGGGGTGAGCAAGGATCTTGACCTGATCCGGGACGCCGCAACGGAGAGCGGTGTGGCCACGGTACTGATCGACGCGGTCGCGCAGGCCTACCGGACGGCTGCGCAGGACGGGCACGCGGGCAGCGACATGGCCGCGGTGGTACACGCCTTCCGGCCATCATCCTGATGCGGTGCGGCCCCGACCGAATGGCCGGGGCCGCACCCACACAGGCGTCAGACCGTGCGTTGGTACCCGCGGAAAGTGAGCGTGGACAACCACACCAGTACGGCCGCCAGAGCCAGTAGCCAGCTGCCGTGCCACAGCGTGGTACCCCAGTCGACGTGGCTGGCCAGCGTGCCCCGGGCCGCGTCCAGCGCCCAGTTCACCGGGTTGCCGGCGGCGATCGCCTGCATCCAGCCGGGCATCAGGTTCTTCGCCATGAACGCGGTGGACAGGAAAGTGAGCGGCAGCAACAGGAAGATGCTCAGCCCGATGATGCTCTCCCGCTGCCGCAGCGTCATCCCGAGCACGTTGGAGAGCGCGCCGAAGGCCGTACCCAGCAGGATCGAGGCGACCACGAGCGCCACCGGACCGGCGATCCCGCCCGGATATTCGGCACCGGCCAGCCAGCCGAGCAGCACGATGACGACGGACTGGAAGGCGGTACTGATCGCGTTCACGATCACGCCGGCGTTCATGATGGCGCCCCGACTCACCGGCGCGACCAGGAAACGGTTGAGGGTACCCCGGTCGATCTCGTCGATCGTGCCCATCCCGGCCCACATGTTCGACGAGACGGCGTTCATCACCACCACGCCGGGGATCAGGTAGTCGAGGTACGAGCTGGTACCGAAGCCGGGCAGCTCCACGATGCGGCGGAACAGGTTGCCGAACAGGAACAGCCACACCATCGGCTGGATGAGCGTGATGACCAGCACGCCGGGCTGGCGCAGCAGCGCTTTGAGTTGACGGTGGGTCAGCCACCAGGTCTGGGACAACAGCGACATCAGCGGGTACCTCCTTCGGGCGCGCCGGACTCGGCGTAGCGGTGGCCGACGTGGCGCAGGTACACGTCGTCCAGGGACGGGCGGGCCACGGTCACCGTGGCGGCGGGGGTACCCGCGTGGTCCAGCGCGGCGAGCACCATCGGAACGGCGGCTGCCCCGTCGTCCACCCGGGCACTGAGCTCGCGGCCGTCCAGGGACACCTCACGTACCCCGGACACAGCGCCGATTGCCTGGCGTACCAATGAATCCGGCGCGGCCTCGCGCAGGGACACATGGACCGCGTCGCCGCGCAGCTCGCCTTTCAGCCCCTCGGGGGTGCCGGTGACCACCAGCCGGCCGTGGTCGACGATGGCCAGCCGGCCGGCGAGCCGGTCGGCCTCTTCCAGATAGTGCGTGGTGAGCAGGATGGTCAGCTGCTCCTGCGCGGCGAGTGCGCTGATCTCCTGCCACAGCGCCGTTCTGGCCTCCGGGTCGAGGCCGGTGGTCGGCTCGTCGAGGAAGAGCACGGTCGGCCGGTGTACCAGCCCGAGCCCGACATCCAGCCGGCGCTGCATTCCACCGGAGTAGGTCTTCACCGCCCGGTCGGCGACCTCGGTCAAACCGAAGCGCGCCAACACTTCGGTGACCCGGGAGCGCAGCGCGTCGCCACGCATGCCGTAGAGCCGGCCCTGCAGCATCAGGTTCTCCCGCCCGGTGGCGCCCGGGTCGCTGCCCGAACGCTGGGCCACCACGCCGATCGCCCGGCGTACCCGCTCCGGGTGGCGCAGTACGTCCTGTCCCGCAACGGTTGCCGTACCGGAGTCGGGGCGGGTCAGGGTGGTCAGGATCTTGATGGCGGTGGACTTGCCGGCACCGTTGGGACCGAGCAGCCCGAAGATCTCGCCTGGTTCGATCGACAGCGACAGGCCGTCCAGCGCCCTGGTGCCCGGCGGATAGTTCTTGACGAGGTCACGTGCCTCGATGTGCATGGAGTTCTCCCTGGTGTAGGTCGTGGGGTACCGACCCGTGGGAGCACAACCCGGCTATTGTTGCGGTTGCCACCTCGTACGCCAGGTTCTGCTTTTGCGGGTTCCGCTTCGTGCGGGGTCCCGCCTTTCGCGGGACCGGTACGTGGGCAAAGCCCCGGTGTGGTGTTGCCGCACCGCACCGGGGCGCTTACTTCCTCCGGTCTTTCGGTTCTGGCTCCTCCCCTGCCTTCCGATCCACTGCCCTCTGGTCCGGCCCGGTACCGGCCTGGGCGAGTAGCTCGGCGAACTCGGGCGGGATCTGGCCGGTGCGGTGGAACTCGCGCCACTGCGGTACGCCGCTGAGCGACTCGTCGGCGACCCGGCGCAGCAGCCCGCGTACCCAGGCCGCCTCCGCCTCCCGCATGGCCAGCGCGTACTGCCCCTCGATGAGGAAAACCTCGGGGACGAAGGTGGCCGCCTCGACCAGCCCGGCGCGCTGCGTGGCGATACCCGCGTCGAGCGCGACGAGCCTGGTTTCCAGTAGTGCCACCACTTCGTCGGGTGGCAGTACGCCGATGACGGAGAGCGCCGCCTCGAACCGGAGCAGCTCCACCGCCGGCTCGGCGACCAGTTCACGCAGCCAGTCACGCAGCTCCGCGCGGCCGGCGTCGGTGATCGCGTACACCGTGCGCTCCGGGCGCCGCCCGTCCCGGTCGCTGCCGGTCGCCGCCAGGAATCCGTGCTTCTCCAGGTTGCCGACGACCGTGTAGAACGACCCCCACTTGATGTTCATGTCCTGCTCCTTGCCGGTGTGGCGGAGCAGGTTGGCGATCTCGTAGGGGTGCATCGGGCCGCTCGTGGTGAGCTGGGCCAGGATGGCGAGTGCCAGCAGGTTGCTGACTTTGCGGCGTTTCGGCACGTCACTCACCCCTGTCCCGTCTCGTCCCCTGGCTCACGCTGCTCACTCGCGCTCACACTCCTGGCTCACGCTCGCTGCCTCACGCTCGCTGGCGGGTACTCGTGGACGAGTATACGCACGCGAGTAGAGCGGTCGCCAGAGCCGTGCGAAATGCCGGGCGGGCCGTGGTGCGGCTGCGTACATTTCGTGCGGTGAGCGACACAGACAAGCCCGGCCGGTACCAGTACCTGACGTTCAACTCGCCACTCTCCGGCGCCCGGGCGGACGCGATCGCCGGGCGGCTGGCGGGTGCCCGACCCGGGCGGGTACTCGACATCGGCTGCGGCTGGGGTGAGCTGCTGCTGCGCATCCTCGACCGGGTACCCGACGCGCGCGGCGAGGGCGTGGACACCGATGAGGAGTTGTTGGTACGCGCGCGAAGCGCGGCAGCCGAGCGCGGGCTGACCGACCGGGTGACCTTCACCGCCACCCCTGCGCAAGGCGATACCGAGCCGGCCGACCTGGTGCTCTGCGTCGGCTCCAGCCACGCCTTCGGCGACGACTTCGGTACGGCCCTGCCCGCACTGCGTGCCCTGGTACGCCCCGGCGGCCGGCTGCTGCTCGGCGAAGGGTTCTGGGAGGTGCGTGGGCCGGTCGACCCCGAGTACGTCTGGCCGGACGTACTGGAGCTGCCGTCCCTCGCCGGGCTGGTCGACCAGGTGGTCGCTGCCGGCCTCCGTCCACTGTGGACAGAGACGGCCAGCGAGGACGAGTGGAGCGCCTTCGAATCGGGGTACCTGGCCGATCGGGAGGAGTGGCTGCTGACCCACCCCGGGCACCCCGAAGCGCTACGCGTCGGCGCCGAGGCGGACGAGCACCGCAGCCGCTGGCTGCACGGGTACCGCCACGGACTCGGCTTCGCCTACCTCACCCTCGGCCGCCCGTAGCCAGCACCGCATCATCGGTTATGGCACGGATCAATGCGGGCGGTAGACATCGGCGCGGCGGCGGACTGTGGCGACCTCTACAACGACGGCGTCTTCGTGGATCGCATAGAGGACCCGGTATTCGCCGCGCCGGGCGGAGTAGAGGCCAACTAGGTCGCCGACGAGCGCCTTGCCTACCGGTGCGGACTTTCTGCCAGTGGGCCGGCGCAGAACTCCAGGACCGCTCGGGCGATTCCCTCCGGGAGCCGGCCGATGTCACGGCGTGCGGTCGCGGTGAACTCAATCCGATAGGTCATGGCGCTGGGCCTGCCCGGCGTCGGTCTGTCGCTCGTTCATATCCCGGCGCAAATCCTCCAGGCTGAACCGCTCGGCTCCGGCCAATGACTCCCGGATCTCGCTCAGCGCTGCCGGATCCGCGAGGATGTCCAGCGTCTCTTCCAGCGACTCCAGGTCGGAGTAGGAGATGAGCACCGCCGCGGGCCGGCCGTTCTTGGTGATGACCACGCGTTCATGCGTCGTCTCCACCGAACTCACCAACGGCGAGAGTCGGTCACGTACCTCAGCAAGCGGTAGCGTCGTCGTGTACAGAAATATGGCGCCTGGTTTGCCGCAATTCCTAGTCAGCCGCCCTGGTTGACCGCGGCCTCGTAGGCCGCCTGCAGTTCGGCGAAGACCGATGGGGTACCGGGTGGGCGTGGGATGCCGAGGTGCTGCTCGCGTAGCTCGTCCATGAACCGGTCCCACAGCTCGGGGCCGCCCCGCTCCAGCAGCTCGGCCCGGACGGAGAGCTCGTGGCTGGCGGGCATGTGCCGGCGCCCCCACGAGCCGAGCGCGGCCATCACCGGTACGAGCTGCACGCCGGCCTCGGTGAGGCTGTAGCGGATCTTCTGCCGGTGGGTCGGGTCGCCCGAGCGCCACAGCAATCCGTGGGCGACCAGGCGCCGAAGCCGGTCAGCGAGGATGTTGGAGGCGATCCCCTCCACCGACTCGCCGAGCAGCTCACGGAAGTGGTGCCGGTTGCCGAACATCATGTCGCGCAGCACGACCAGCGACCACCGGTCGCCCAGCACCTCGACCGCCAGATTGATCGGGCAGCCCGACCGGTGCTCCTGGTCTTCCACGTCAGCCATCGAGACCAATGGTACTTCGCAACCAGTTGTGTTAGCGTCCAGACCAGTTTCGTTCTGCAATCAGTTTTCGGGGGCATGATGAGGCCGACGACAGAGCGCATCGACCGGCGGTACAGCGACGAGACGGCCGCGGCGGTCGCGTGGACCGACACGCTGGCGAGGCTGGCCGCGGCGGAGGTCGCCTGGATCGTCACCGTCCGGGCCGACGGCCGCCCCCACGCGACGCCGATGGTCCCGGTGGTGCACGACGGGAAGGTCTACTTCCACACCGGCAACAACGAGGTGAAGTACGCCAACCTCCTGGCCAATCCGCACGTACTCGTGCTGGTCGGCGACACCGGCTGGGACCACGGCCTCGACGTGGCCGTGGAGGGGATTGCCGCGCCGGTGACCGACGGCGGTGTACTGCGACAACTGGCCGAGCTCTACGGCCACCGCTGGGACGGTCGCTGGCACCTCGACGTCCAGGACGGCGCCGTGACCTCCACGAACCCCGGCGTCCACCTCGTGGTCTTCGAGGTGACACCACAGACGGCGCGCGGTCACGCCAAGGGCGACCCGTTCGGCCAGACCACCTACCGCTTCTGAGGGAAGGACACCATGAAGCTTCTGCTCACCTCCGGTGGCGTCACGAACCCGAGCATCCGTGCCGCGCTGGTCGACCTGCTGGGCAAGCCGATCGCCGAGGCCAACGCGCTGTGCATTCCGACCGCACAGCACGGCCATCCCCTGTGTGCGCCTACCACGGCGTGGCAATTCATCGCCGGCGAGGACTCGATGGTGCAGTTGGGCTGGAAGTCGGTGGGCGTCCTCGAACTCACCGCACTTCCCGACATCGACAAGGAGCGGTGGGTCCCGTGGGTACGGGAGGCTGACGTCCTGTTGGTCGACGGCGGTGAGGCGACGTACCTGTGTCACTGGATGCGGAAGTCCGGACTGACGGACCTCCTGCCGTCGCTGCCCGACACGGTCTGGGTGGGCGTGAGCGCCGGAAGCATGGTGATGACTCCCCGGATCGGTGACCACTTCGTCGAGTGGACAGCGCCCACCGGGGACGACAGCACCCTCGGGATCGTCGACTTCTCGATCTTCCCGCACCTCGACTACCCGGGCTGGTCGGGGAACACCATGGCCGTGGCGGAGCGGTGGGCCGCCGACATCGCGGGTCCGGCGTACGCCCTCGACGACCAGAGCGCGATCAGGGTGACCGGCGATGGCGCCGACGTTGCTGTTATCTCCGAGGGAAACTGGCGACTGTTCAACCAATCCCCCGGCTGATCCGAGCACCCTCTGCAGCCACGTGATCTACGCATCTTCGCAAATCCCGACGGTCGGTCGGCGATCAGCGATCCAGCCCGGCAGCTACCAGAGCGCACGTAGATCGTCTCGCTCGTCTGACGGGTGGTGTTCTGGCGTCGTTGTCATCCCTCGACGCGCCCGAGCTACGCGGAACAGGCCGAGTTGCCGGTAAGGCTCGACGGTGGTTGAGGCGGTGCCTTTGTGCGCGGGACAAACAGGGGCGGCGCCTACACGTCTTTCAGTCTGTTTCGGGGAGGGTTCGGGGTAGCCCGAAGCGCGTCATGACGTTGGTGTTGAAGCAGGTGATGGCGGTGATGTGGTCGTCGGCGGCGGCGATGACCACGAGAGAGTAGGCGCGGTAGACACCGGCGTGGGGGTCTGCCAGGTACATGCCGAAGGCGGGCTGGCCGTTGGCGCTGATGGGTACCACACGGTAGGTGAGGCCGGGGCGGAAGTTGACGGCGGCGAAGACGCGACGTGCCACGTCGGCTCCCCGGTATTCCAGCATGACCGGGGGCATGGAGAGTCTCACGTCGGTGACGAGCAGTTCGATCAGGGCGTCCAGGTCGGCGCGTTCCCAGGCGTCGGTGAACCGAGCGACGAGGCGGTGTGCGGCGGCGGTGTCGGGTTGGCGTGCAGACCTGCCGCGGCTGCCGGTGTTGTTGGAATCGGCTGGGTGACTGTCAACGGTGGCCCGGGCACGCCTGAGGGCGCTCTGCACCGATTCCAGGGTGGTATCGAGCATCTGGGCGACTTCGGCGGCGTGGTAGCCCAGGACGTCGCGCAGGACAAGCGCGGCGCGTTGGCGTGGGGGCAGTAGTTGCAGAGCGGTGATGAAGGCGAGTGAGATGGCCTCGGTGGTCTCGTAGCGGGCCTCTGGTCCGGGGCGCTGGTCGACGAGGTGGTCGAGCAGGACGTCGGGGTAGGGCTCCAACCAGGGCGGGTCGCTACCGCCGGTGGGTTCGGGCAGGGTGACCTCGGGCAGCGGCGGAGCGATGCGCGGGCGTCGGCTGCCGCTGCGCAGGATGTCCAGGCACCGATTGGTCGCGATCTTGTAGAGCCAGGTCCGCAGCGAGGACCGTTGGCCGAACTGGCCGAGGTTACGCCAGGCGGACATGAGGGTCTCCTGGAGTGCGTCCTCGGCGTCCTGCAGTGACCCGAGGATGCGGTAGCAGTGCACCTGCAACTCGTGGGAGTGGCCCTGGACCAGGTCGCGGAACGCGTCGTGGTCGCCGGCCCGAGCCCGAGCGATCAGGGCCGTCGTATCCGTTTCCATCGGCACGCATCCTCGCACTTCTTCTTTGCACGGCCACGTTCGACTTGCCTACTGGTACCGACGCCGAAAGGCCCGCGAATTGGGCGGTGCCCGCGCGCCCAATTTCATGGCTGTGCGGGCGTCTACCCGGTTGGAGGCGGTCCCACTCCGGGACGCCCCGGATACGGAACAGGACCCTCGATCATGGGCAAGTACGTCTTCTCCTTCCGTGTACCCGCTGACTACCGGCCCGATACCGGGACGCCGGCCGAGTGGCAGGCCTGGTTCGGCGGGCTGGGCTCGGCCCTGGTGGACGTTGGCCACGCGGTGACCGGATACGCCTCGCTCGGCGAGGTCGGCGGCGGCGGTTCTCGGATGGTCGCGTACTCGGTGGTGTCGGCCGAGGACATGGATTCCGCGCTGGCGCTGGCCAAGGAGTGCCCGGTGCTGCGGGTTGGCGGCGGGGTCGAGGTCGGCCCCGTGATGGAGACCGCCCGGTCGTGACCGATGCCGTGACCGCGTCGAGGACGCGCGGTCGAGACCAGCGATGACCGACAACATTGTCAAAGGAGCACGGAAATGGGAAAGATCGTCATCAGCTCAAACACCACACTCGATGGAGTGGTCCAGGACCCGGACGGCGAGGAGGGCTTCGAGCGGGGCGGCTGGTTCCACCAGTTCGTAGGGGGCAAGGACCTCGAAGACTGGGTGGCCCGCGAGACGGCGGAAGCGCTGGACGCCGACGCGCTACTGCTGGGTGGGCGGACCAGTGAGTGGTTCGCGTCCCGGATGTTGGCGCGCGACGGCGCGGATGTCCGGGTCAGCCCCGAGTGGGCGGACAGGGTGAAAAGCATGCCCAAGTACGTCGTGTCATCGACTCTCGAGGATCCGCCGTGGCGCAACGCCACAGTCCTCAACGGCGATGTGACAAAAGAGATTTCCGAGCTGAAGCGGAACATCGACGGGGAAATCCTGGTCTACGGCAGCTACCAGCTCGTGCGCACGCTGATGGAACAGAACCTGGTCGATGAAGTGCGGCTGGTGGTTTTCCCGGTCGTGCTGGGAACCGGCCTGCGTATCTTCGACGAGACCAGCGACAAGAAGCCGCTGCGCCTGGTCAACACCCGAAAAATCGGTGGCGGCCTGGTGTTCTGCACCTACGGATTCGAGAAGAACTGACCCGAGACCGCTGCCCCTGCGCGACCGGCGCAGGGGCAGCGCGCCTGCGGACGGCGCGGGGGCAGCGCGCGGCCAGCGACATCCCGAGCGGTGCGAACCCCAAGCTCAACCCGAATCGCCGATAATGCACGCCGCAACGCCCGCCACCGCGCTGTCGGTGAGCCGGTTCGCCCTCTCCCCCGCGTTCGAACTGGAGAGCCTGCTACGCGGGCTTCGGGGTACCACGTCAAGGGCCGACGACGACGTGGGCGCGGCGTCTCTTCGACGCGTTCACCGAACTGCGGAGCGGACACCGATCTGGACACGGGGCGGCGGCCCGTTCGATGATCAGCTAGCGTGCCTGCTCACTGCACAGGTGAGCAAGGAGCACGACATGCCCGACGGTACCGACCAACAGCCCACGGTTGAGCCGTTGTCGGCTGCGCAGCTGTCACCCGACCTCGCCGGATGGAACGGTGCTCCTGGCCCGGTACCCCCACAGGCTCCTCCGCCACCCGCCTGGCCGCCGGCCGGCTATCCACCGTCGCCGCCGCGGTTGGTCCTGCCGCCGGTCGCGCCGCCACCACAGCCGAAGAACGGGCGCTCCCGGCTCAGCGCGGTGATCGTGGGCGTCGTGGTGGTGGCCCTGCTCTCCTGCGGCGGCGCCGTGATTCTGCGGGCACTGATGGACAAGTCAACCCGGCCCGCCGCGATGGTCGGGCCGAGCATGTCCGTGCCGGCCACCCCGGCGCCGATCGCGTCCGGCGACGGCCAGGCGTTGCTGGCAAAGATGCTTCCGGTACCCGCGGACGGGCTCCCCGAACCCACCGGCAGCAGTGGCGACAAGGTAATGAACCTCGATGAGTTTCTGAAGGAGTTGTTCTCCGGCAGTCCACAGGAGGGCGGATTGCTTGTGCAGCGCCGGTTCCAGGTGGCGGCCGAGCGCGATTGGCGCAACCCCGACGACTCCGAGGTGAACATCCAGCTGATCCAGTTCGGGATCGACGCGGGCGCGCAGGGGTACGTGCTCGGCCAGGTGGGCGCGTTCACCCTGGACCCGGAGGTGACGGCAAAGTACGAGATCTCCGGCGCCAGCTACGGATCCGGCTTCGAGAAGTCGGCACCCGACTCGGCGGGGCTCCGGCGGGCACTCCTGTTCGCCCAGGACGGGCCGATCGCCGTCGTCATTCTCGTGTTCACTCCCGGCAACCTCGACCGGACTGCCGAAATCACCCTTCTCCAGCAGCAGGTTCGCGCCCTGGCCGGTCCCTAGCCGCGATGGACATGATGAGACGACACCGATGCGGACCATGTCCTGCTTCCGGGCCGCGCACCGGAGAGTCTTCCTCGGTGCGAACCTCATCCCTTACACAGGTCGACGACGTGCTGACGGGAGACGCCGAGCAGGCGCGCCGCCTGACCTGTAGTCAGCAGGCCGCTGACTGACTCCACCCTGTCGTCCGCCATGGCACCCAGTGCCTCACAAACGCCAAAAACACAACAGTGATGGTATCGAACCTGGCGCGGGTTCAGGCCGCGGATGCTCTGCTGACAGCGTGGCTACGCTGGATTCATCGGGTTCAGGCGAGCCGCGAAGTCATCCAGGGACGGCAGGAGCCAGAGTTGCCGGCCACGGTTGGCTTCCCGGACGAAGTCGCGCAGGGCGGTACTCGCCTCGAGGGCAGCGCTGAGGTCGCCGAGGACGGCGAGGTTGAGCCGGTAGTTGGCGAACTTCTGCACGATCTCGCCGGCCAGCCGGGTACGCAGCACGAAGAAGTCCGGGGTCAGCCGGGTCACGGGGACGGCGACCCAACTGGCATCGGTACCCAGCGCCGCACCGATCACGTCCAGCGCAGCCTGCTCGTCGGCGAGTGGCAGGCCTTCGGCAGCGCACAGCCAGACCGGCTGGCCGTGCAGGTGGACGAGCGTGTCGGTACCCATGGCCGCGATCGTAGGCGGCACAAGGGTTGCCCGCCCGCGAATATGTGCCCCGGTCAGGAGTTGACGGGTCAGGAGTTGGCGGCGCGTACCAGGTCCAGCAGCGCGAGCGCGTAGGCCTCCTCGACGAGCGGCGCCTCGAAGGAGCCACGACGGCACACCACCCGGTACCCCCCGTTGACGGCCTCGAGCCGCTCGAAGCCCGCACCGAGCAGCGACCGCAACTGATCCTCGCGCGGCAGCCAGACGGCCTCGGTGATATCGACATCGTCCAGTGCCCACTCGACGGTGCCGTTGAAGCCGATGACCGTACCCTCCGGCAGCGCGTGCACCTCGATGGTCATGTCGCTGAGGACGAAGATCTCGTCGTCCATCTCCCGGTCCGGGACCACGAAACGGTCACCACGCACGGGTTTCCAGCGCAGGCCTGCCTCGCGGAGCTGGCGACCGAGTTCGACGGGGAGCACCGTTCCAGCATGCCCGGCAATCGCCGCGGCGCCAACGCCCGCGGCCCTTTTGCGCGGCAGGCGCGTGCTAAGCCGGGCCGGCAAGCCCGATGAGGTTGCCTTCCGGGTCGGTGAAGTGGGCGACCACCAGGTCGCGGTCGGGCGCCCGATCGGGACCCATCCGGCGGGTACCGCCGAGGCTCTCCGCCTTGCGCAGGGCGGCTTCCACGTCGGGTACTCCCACGTAGAAGACGGTGTGCGGCGGGTAGCCCGGGCCACCGCCGACACCGCCCGGGATTCCGGCACCGGCGGCCACGCCGGGCGCTGCGAAGCCGTAGTTGCCAGGCTGCGAGACGGGTACCGCCACCGGGCCGCCGACCTCGAACTCCCATCCGAACAGCTCGCCGTAGTAACCGCGCAGCGCCTCCGGATCGGCTCCGATGATCTCGAAATGCACGACTGGCTGTGCCATGGTCGCTCCCCTCTCCTTCCACCACTCTAGGCGGTCGGTTGCAAAAAACAACTTATCAGTCTTTAATTTGTACCAAGACGAGCGGAGGATCGGCATGCCAACCAGCCGTACCTATGGGGACGCCTGCCCGATTGCCCGTGCGCTCGACGTGGTCGGCGAACGCTGGGCGCTGCTCGTGGTGCGCGAACTGCTGCTCGGCCCGCAGCGCTTCTCCGACCTGCGGTGCGCCCTCGCCGGCGCCAGCTCGAATCTGGTCGCCGACCGGCTGCGTGAGCTGGCGAGCCGGGGCGTCGTGCGGCGCCGGACCCTGCCACCGCCGGCCGCCTCCCGGGTCTACGAGTTGACCGGGTGGGGCCGGGAGTTGGAGCCCATCCTGTTCGCGCTCGGCGACTGGGGTTCCCGGGTACCCCGCCCGCCCGACCCGGCCACGCTCAGCCCCACCTCCATCCTGCTGTACCTGCGCGGCTGCGCGCGCCCAGATCGGCAGGCGCCACCGACCGTCTACCGGGTCGAGTTGGACGACACGGTGTGGACGCTGCGCACCTCGGCCGGCCGGCTGAGCGTCGAGCCGGGTGAGCCGACGAGCCCGGACGCCAGCCTGCGTACCGACCCCCTGACACTCAACGATCTGTTGGCGAAGCCGGCCGCTCTCAACGCCGCCATCGCAAGCGGAAAGGTCGCGATCGATGGCGACCGGCCAGCGGTACGCCGGCTCCTTCGCGCAGCCAGCGGGACACCCGTCTCGGCGGGCGCCGTAGGCTCGAGCGGTGAGCAATCTGGAGACGGCGCCGGCTGAGACGCTTTGCGAGAGTGATCCGGGCGCCGGGCCGGTCGCGCAGTTGGTGGCCGGGCGGGAAGTGGCGCTCGGCCGGTACTCGGTGGTACGCCGGCTGCTGCCGGACCGGGCCCGTCGGATGGTTGGCGCGTGGTGCTTTCTCGACCACTTCGGCCCGGACTCGGTGGTCAACCTGCCCGGCATGCGGGTACCGCCGCACCCGCACATCGGCCTGCAGACGGTCACCTGGCTACTGGCCGGCGAGGTACTGCACCGCGACAGCCTCGGCAACACCCAGTCGATCCGGCCGGGACAGCTGAACCTGATGACCTCCGGCCTCGGCATCGCCCACGCGGAGGAGTCGCCGAGCCCGCATCCGCCACTGCTGCACGGGCTGCAGCTGTGGGTGGCGCTGCCGGCCGGAGACCGGGACGGGGCGGCGCGCTTCGAACACCACGCGGAGCTGCCGCGCTTCAACGCTTCCGGAGTCGAGGGCACCGTGGTGGTCGGGGCGCTGGGCGGGGTGAGTTCACCGGCGCGGGTACACACTCCGTTGGTGGGCGCCGATCTGGCCGTCTCCGGGCCGGCCGAACTGCCGCTGGAGCCGGGGTACGAGTACGCGATCCTGGTCACCGACGGCTCGGCCACGGTTGCGGGTACCGACCTGGCGCCCGGCGCACTGCTCTACCTGGGTACCGGCCGGTCAACGCTTTCCGTTGTACCGCAAGGAACTGCGCGGGTCTTCCTGCTCGGCGGCGAGCCGTTCGAGGAGGAGTTGGTGATGTGGTGGAACTTCGTGGCCCGTAGCCACGAGGAGATTGTGGCGGCCCGGACGGAGTGGGCGGCCGGAAGCGAACGGTTCGGGGTGGTGCACGGGTACGACGGGGATCCGTTGCCAGCGCCCGAAATGCCGGCCACCCGACTGAAGCCCCGCGACCGGCACGGCAACACCCGCTGACCACCGGCACGCCGAACCGGCGCCGGTGATCGGGTGGCGGGTAGCAGTTCCAGCGCTCTGTCTGGCTGAGGCGCATCGCCGTGGCAACAGCACCGAAGTGACCTACCTGGAACTGCTGGCCGCGTTGCCCAACATCAGCGTCCCCGGGATCGAAGCAAGCGACTGCCAGTTCCTGGGCGGCTTCGCGAAATCGCTCGGCAGCCTCCACCTGAGCCACGCGGTCCTGGAAGCAGCCAGCTCCCCGACGACCTACCTGGTCACCAGCCGACGGGACCTGGTTACCAAGATCCTGCCGAGCGAGTGGCCACTGATCGACGTACCTCCCCAGGACGCCGGCTAGGCCGCCAACCTGGTGATCCGCGCCGGCCGGGACGGGTGGTGGCTACGATCGGCCGGTGGGTGAGCTGTGCGTGGCGGCGTTCGCCGAGTTGGACGCGGCGACGCTGTACGCGCTGCTGCGGCTGCGTACCGACGTGTTCGTGGTCGAGCAGGAGTGCGCCTACCCCGAGTTGGACGGGCGGGACACCGAACCCGGCACCCTGCACGTCTGGCTGCCGACTCGGGACAGCGCGGCGGCACAGCGCGGCACGGAGCCACAGCGCGGCACGGAGGCACAGCGCAGCGCGGAGGTCCAGGGGTACCTGCGGATCCTCACCGAGTCCGACGGCGGCGCCCGGATCGGTCGGGTGTGTGTCGCGGCCAAGGCGCGTGGCTCCGGCGCTGCCGGCCGGTTGATGACCGAGGCGCTGCGCCTCGTCGGCGACCGCCCGTGCGTACTCGACGCCCAGTCCCACCTGGTCGCCTTCTACACCCGCTACGGCTTCGCCCCGGCCGGCCCGGAATTCGTCGAAGACGGCATCCCGCACACCCCGATGGCCCGCCACCAACCGCCACCCGCCAGGTGATCTTGGAGTTGGAGCTGTTATCCAGCAACGAATAACAGCTCCAACTCCAAGATCTCCCAACTCAGGGAGGGCCCCGGGACGGCCGCAGGAGGGCCCGGGAGGGCGGCGGCTACGGGAGGGCGGCGACCAGCTCCGTAAGCGAGCGGCGGCGGCCGGTGTAGAACGGGACCTCTTCGCGTACGTGCCGGCGGGCGCCGGAGGCGCGCAGGTCACGCATCAGGTCGACGATGCGGTGCAGCTCGTCGGCCTCGAAGGCGAGCATCCACTCGTAGTCGCCGAGGGCGAAGGCGGCCACCGTGTTGGCGCGTACATCCGGGTACCCGCGGGCCAGCTGGCCGTGCTCGCGCAACAGGTCCCGGCGCTCCTCGTCGGGGAGCAGGTACCACTCGTACGAGCGGACGAAGGGGTACACGCAGACGTAGGCGCGCGCCTCCTCGCCAGCCAGGAAAGCCGGCAGGTGACTCTTGTTGAACTCGGCCGGCCGGTGCAGCGCCATCTGCGACCACACCGGGGCCAGGTGCCGGCCCAGCGCGGTTCGCCGGAACAGCGAGTACGCCTCCTGCAGTGCCTCGGCGGTGCCGGCGTGCCACCAGATCAGCAGGTCGGCATCGGCCCGCAGCCCGGACACGTCGTAGGTGCCGCGCACCACGACATCCTTACCCGCCAACTGTTCCACGAGTGCGTCGACCTCGTCGGCGAGCGACTCGCGCAGCGCCGGCAGCGGCGTCTGCGCCCGGAACACCGACCACATCGTGTACCGGATGCTCGCGTTCAGCTCCCGGATCCGCGCCGCGTTGGACTGCTCCGCCGCCGCGGACTCCGCCGCTGTCGCGGACTCCGCCGCTGTCGCGGACTCCGCGGTTGCCGCGGACTCCGCTGCTGCGGAACCCGCTGCGCCCGCTGACTCGGTGTCGCTCATTCCTGTCCCTCCAGCGTTGCCGCGCCCGATGGTGCCAAGGCCAGTGCGGCGATCACCTGCTCGGCAGCCGCCTCCCCCGAGCCTACGCAGGCCGGGATGCCGACTCCGTCGTACCCCGCGCCGGCCAGCGCGAGGCTCGCCGGCACGGCCGCCCGGGCCCGCGCCACCCGCGCCAGATGCCCCGGACCGTACTGCGGAAGCCCGCCACCCCACCGGGTCACCCGGAACTCCACCGGCGCGGGCAGGTCGGTTCCCAACAACAGAGCCAATTCCGCGTGTACCGCAGCGGCCAGCTCGTGATCGGCCCGCTGCAACGCCGCCTCGTCCCCGTACCGCCCGACCGAGGCGCGCAGCAGGGTAACGGGCTCGCCGTCCCGGCCCCACTTGGTGGTGAAGTTGGTCATCGCCTTCACCAGCCGCCCCTCGGTCGCCGGTACCAGGAAGCCGGAGAGCTTGGGCAGCACCGTTTCCGGTAGCGCCAGGCTGATCAGCCCGACGCTGGCGTAGTCCAGTACCCCGATCTCGGCCGAGGCCGCCGGGCAGCTCTCCCGCAGCAGGCGCGCCGCCGGCCGGCCGGGTACCGCGAGTACCACCGCGTCCACCTCGACCAGGACCGGCTCCGTGGTCGGGCCGGTGACCAGCCGCCAGCCGGTCGCCGTCCGCTGGACGTCGCGCACGGTCGTACCGGCCAGCACGCTCACCCCGGCCCGTGGGGCCGCAGCGCCGAGTTCGCCGAGCAGCGCGTCGACGAGTCGGGACAGCCCGCCCTCGATCGAGCCGAACACCGGCCCCGCAACGGTTCCGCGCGCCGCCTGCGCGGTACGGACGGCTGCGCTGAGCGTGTGCTCGGTACGGGCGGCCCGGGCCAGCGCCGGGATGGTGACCGCGAGCGAGAGACCGTCCGCGCGGCCGGCGTAGACGCCACCGAGTAGCGGATCGACCAGCCGGTCCACCACCGCGTCACCGAAGCGTTGCCGGACAAGGGCGCCGACCGCCACGTCCGCGTCGGGGCCGAGCAGTGGCGCACCGGAGTCGACGTCCTTCGACTCCGCCACGGCCACCGAGCCGACCGGGCCGGCGGCTGCCGGTACCCCCATCAGGGTTCCGCCGGGCAACGGCAGCAAGTGGCCGTCGGCGGCTATCGCCGCGGGTACCCCCGCCGGGTGAACCAACGCACCGGACAGCCCGAGGCGCTCCACCAGGCGCACCGCCGCACTCGGCGCGCCTTCCGGATCGCGCATCAGGAAAGTCTCCGCCCCCAGCTCGACCTGTTGCCCGGCAAGGGAACCGGTCCGCAGCTTGCCACCGGGCCGGGCGGCCTGCTCGAGCAGCAGGATGTCGGCGGTGTCGCCGAGCCGGTCACGCAGCCGCAGCGCCGCGCTGAGTCCGGCGATCCCGCCGCCGACCACCGCGACCCGCCTGACCGCCATCACGCAGACCGGCTCAACTCATGGACCAGCGCCACCACGCGGGTGAGTACCGTCGGGTCGGTCTGCGGCAGTACCCCGTGGCCGAGGTTGAAGATGTGCCCGGGCGCGGCCCGCCCCTCGGCCAGGATGCGGCGTACCTCCGCCTCGAGTACCGGCCACGGCGCGAACAGCAGCGCCGGATCCAGGTTGCCCTGCACGGGAGTCTGCCCGCCGAGGATGGCGCTCGCCTGGTCCAGCGGGGTACGCCAGTCGACGCCCACGACGTCGGCGCCCGCCTCGCGCATGGCACCGAGCAGGTGCCCGGTACCCACCCCGAAGTGGATCCGGGGCACCCCGGCGCCGGCCAGCCCGCCGAGTACGGCGGTGGAGTGCGGGAGTACGAAGCGCCGGTAGTCGGCCTCGGACAGCGCGCCGGCCCACGAGTCGAACAGCTGCACGGCGCTCACCCCCGCGCCGACCTGTACCCGCAGGAACTCCAGCGTGATCGCGGCCAGCCGGGCGCAGAGCGCGTGCCAGACCTCGGGCGCGCCGTGCATCAGTGCCTTGGTGCGCTCGTGGTTCTTCGACGGCCCACCCTCGACCAGGTAGCTGGCGAGGGTGAACGGGGCGCCCGCGAAGCCGATCAGCGGAGTACCGGCCAGCTCCTTGACCAGCAGCCGTACCGCTTCGTCCACAAAGGACACGTCACCGGGCTCCAGGGCGCCGATCCGCTCGACGCCGGCCAGGTCGCGTACCGGCTCGGCGACCACCGGGCCGACGCCCGGCTTGATGTCCAGGTCCACCCCGGCGGCGGCCAGCGGTACCACGATGTCGCTGTACAGGACCGCCGCGTCCACCCGGTGCCGGCGTACCGGCTGCATGGTGATCTCGCAGACCAGCTCGGGCCGGCGGCAGCTCTCCAGCATCGGGATGCCGGCACGCAGCTCGTGGTACTCGGGGAGGGAGCGGCCGGCCTGCCGCATGAACCAGACCGGGGTGTGCGCGACCGGCTCACCCCGACACGCCCGGACAAAAACGGCTTCTGACACAAGGCTGGCGGTCACGCGCCCCATCATCCCACGGCGCGCCGGCCGTCCGGCGCGCCGTGTCACCCACACCGGGCCGGCCGGCAATAGGCTCACGACCATGGCGCCCTCGACCGTCCTGCCGGATACGTTCGCGCACGCGGTCGCCGCTCTGCGCGCTCCGACGCCGCGTCCGGAGATCATGCTGGAGGAGCTGTCCGCACCGCAGAAGCTGGCTCCGTTCGGGCACGCCATCGGCGGCACGGTCAGCCGGCGCGGCGAAGAGGTGGCCACCGGCCGGCTGATCCTGCTCTACGACCCGGCCGGCCACGAGGCGTGGGAGGGCACCATGCGGCTGGTCACCTACGTGACCGCCGAGATCGAGGCGGAGCTGGCCACCGACCCGCTGCTGGCCACGGTCGGCTGGAGCTGGTTGACCGAGGCGCTGGAGGAGCGGGACACCGAATACACCGCCATCGCCGGTACCGTCACCCAGACCATGTCCACCCGCTTCGGTGACCTGGCCGGCCCGCCGGCCACCGCCGACCTGGAGATCCGGGCCTCCTGGACGCCGCTCAGCAGCGATCTCGGCGGCCACCTGCTGGCCTGGTGCGACCTGCTCGCCTCCACGGCCGGCCTGCCACCGCCCGGCACCACCGCGCTGACCCGGCTCGGCTGAACTTCCCGACAGGAAAAACCCGGACCCCTTTTGGGGGTACCGGGTCCTTCCGCGCTCGGTCGCGGCGTCAGTTCAGGTACTTCTCCGCGTCCTGGCAAGCGGCCTGCTCCTGGGGAACGAGCTTGTTGTACGTCGCCTGGTCGTTGTTGTCGATCGCCTGGCTGAGCTCGATGGCGAGGTTCAGGCACTTGGACAGCGCCTGCTTCTCCTGGTTGATCTCGTCCAGCTGGTCCTGGGTACCCTTGATCTTGGTGTTCGCCGTGTCCAGCGCCGACTGCGTGTCCTTGACCTTCTTGTTCAGGTCGTTGATCTGCGACTGCTTGCTGGCGATGTCCGCGCGCTGCGCCGTGGTGGTCTTGGTGTAGTCGTTGCTCTTGATGATGTAGAGCGGCGTGAGCACAGCCGTGGCCAGGAAGAACACCCCGGCGAGGATGGCCAGCACCACGGTCGCCGAGCTCTTCTTGGCTGATGGGGCGGCGGCGACCGGCTGCGGGGCGTACGGGTTGAACGGCGGCGCCGAAGCGGCCGGCGGGTACGCGTCGTAGCCCGGGGCGCTGACCGGCGCCGGGTCATACGCCGGTACCGGTGCCGAGCCGGCCTGGTAGCCGGGGGCCTGGTAGGCCGGCGAGCCCGAGGACGGGACGCCCGAGGACGGCGGCGGGTAGGAGCCCGGCTGGTCCTGGACCGGGAGCGCCTGGGTCGGTGCCGGGTACCCCGCCCCGTACGGCGACACGGGCGGCGCGGAGGCCGGCACGCCCGGCTGGTACGGGTACGCCGGCGCACCCGAGGCCGGGGCCGGGTACTGGGCGGCGC
The DNA here is from genome assembly GCA_963850915.1 of uncultured Actinomycetota bacterium. GTDB lineage: Bacteria > Actinomycetota > Actinomycetes > Mycobacteriales > Micromonosporaceae > CAVTWH01. The sequence goes on along the minus strand of CAWKND010000004.1, from coordinate 984,811 downwards.
CTGGGTACTGGGGCGCTGGGTACTGGGGGCCGGGCGCCGGGTAGGCCGGATCCGGCTGACCGGGCGGGTACGACTCGGCCGGCGTATTTCCGGGGTAGGACATCGTTCTCCTTCGGGGTCACCACCCGGCCCTTGATCAGGTCGGGCGGCGGTTGGTCAGGCGGTACGGGCTAACACACGTCGAGTGATTTGCAGGCAACGCTGATCGGGATGGCCAGGCCGATCGCCTCGGAGTTGTTGACCACGGCGGATGCGATACCGACCACCTGCTTCTGCGCGTCGACCACCGGTCCACCGGAGTTGCCCGGGTTGATGGGGGCGCTGAACTGGATGTAGGTCTTGCCGTCGCCACCGGGTACGTCATCGCGGATGGCGCTCACCACGCCCGTGGTCACCGACTGGGCCAGGCCGAGCGGGGCGCCCACGACCACGACCGGCTCGCCGGTGGCCACCTCGGCCTTTGCCACGGCGAGCGCCGGGAACTTGTCCGACGTCTGCAGCAGCGCCAGGTCGTCGTCCTCGTCCGCCTTGATGATCTTCGCGGTGTACCGCTCGTTGTCGTGGACCAGGTCGACCGAGCGGCCGCCGCCCTCGTAGACCTCGGCGACCACGTGGTAGTTGGTGAGCAGCGTGCTGCTGTCCGAGTCGGACTGGATGACGAACGCGGTACCGCTGAAGTCGCCGGCCTCCACCTTGAACACGCTGGGCAGTACGGCCGTCGCAACCGCCTGCGAGTCGAGCGAGGCGGCTGCCTGCTTCTCCAGTGCGGAGCTGCGCTGCTCCAGGTCGTCGATCTTCTTGGCGTCGGCCGCCTGGCTGGTGCGCTGCGCCTTGTCGACCTGGTTGAGCTTGCCGCCGAGCGCGAGCAGCGCCACGCCCTGCACGACGGCGAGGACCAGCAGCACGATCACCAGCACGGTGAGCACCGGCGAGCGGCGCCCCGGTGCCGGCGGGGTAACCGCGGGCGGTGCGGAGAGCGGCCCCGGACCGGAGCTGGGTGCCAGTGGACCGGCGGAGACCGGCGCCTGCCCGGCCGCGCCCTGGGCCGGGTACTGGCTGGTCGGCTGCGCCGGGTACTGCCCGGTGGGGTACTGGCCGGCCGGCTGCACCGCGGGGTACTGGCCCGTGGGCTGCGGACCGGTGGGACGCGGACCGACCGGCTGCGGGCCGGCGGGTTGGGCACCGGCTGGCGGGCGCCACGCGGCGGTGGCCGGAGCGTTCGCCGGGTACCCGCCCGGCTGTGTCCCCGGCGCCGGCGCCCCGGACGCCGGCCAGATCGGGCCGGTCGAGTGGCTCGGCCCCATCGGGTGCTCGGTACGCGGTGGCAACGGTCCGGGACGCCCCGTCGACCGGGTCGGCGCATCCGACTCGTCGGCGCCAGACTCGTGGTAGCCAGCCGTCATCCGTTCCTCCCCTGAAGTCCCCATCACCGTACGACCGCACGTCTACCCGGGCGACCGTCCATCCGGACGGCGTCGGGCGGGCGAGCCACTACCCGGAGTGACGCGCGCGCGAAACGGGCACCGGCACCGTACCCCCTGCCCTTTGCCCCTGTCTTTCCCAGTCCCGCTCTTTCCCAGCGCCTCCCCCGAAGGGCGTCAAGATCGGTCCAAAACCCACCCGTCGGGTAGCCACACGGGGGACCGCGAACGGCCGGATCGGGCCGGCGCGGCGCGCCGTACCCCTCCGTTGTGCGCCGGCCACGGTCCGCACCGTAAGTTGGTGGCGTGACCGACGAAGCTGACGGGCCGGCCACGCCACACCCCTCCGGCTCCGCGTCGACCCCGCTCACCGAGCCGAGCGGGGGTACCCCCACGCCGATCACCACCCCGGCCGAGCTCGACGAGGTGGTGCGCCGCTTCGCCGCGGGCACCGGGCCGGTGGCGGTGGACGCCGAACGCGCCTCGGGCTACCGCTACACGCACCGCGCCTACCTGGTACAGCTGCGCCGGGCCGGGGCGGGCACCGTGCTGGTTGACCCGATCTCCTTCGACGACCTGGGCGTACTCAACGACGCCATCGTGGACGCCGAGTGGGTACTGCACGCCGCCAGCCAGGACCTGCCCTGCCTCACCGAGATCGGGCTGCGCCCGGCGCGACTGTTCGACACCGAGCTGGCCGGCCGGCTCCTCGGGTACGAGCGGGTCGGGCTGGCCGCGCTCACCGAGGGGCTGCTCGGTCGCTCGCTGGAGAAGCACCACTCGGCGGCCGACTGGTCCACCAGGCCGCTGCCGGAGTCCTGGCTCACCTACGCGGCGCTCGACGTCGAGCTGCTGGTGGAGCTGCGTGACCTGCTCGCCGCCGAGCTGGTCGCCCAGGGCAAGCAGGAGTGGGCCCGGCAGGAGTTCGCCCACCTGGTGGCCACCGCGAGCAACCCGCCCCGGCAGCGCGCCGACCCGTGGCGGCGTACCTCCGGTATCCACCGGCTGCGCGGCCCGCGGGCGCTGGCCCGGGTACGCGCGCTCTGGTACGCCCGGGACGAGGTGGCGCAGCGCCGGGACACCGCACCCGGGCGGGTACTGCCGGACACCTCGATCGTCGCCGCGGCCGACCAGGACCCCAAGGACGAGAAGGCACTGCTACTCCTGCCGGGGTTCAGTGGCCGCTCGGTACGCCGGCTGGCCCGTACCTGGCTGGACGCGCTCGACGAGGCACGCGAGCTCGCCACCGACGAGCTGCCGGTGAGCCAGCCGACCGAGGGTCCGCCGCCGCCGCACCGCTGGGCCGAGAAGGATCCGGTGGCGGCCGGCCGGCTGGCCCGGTGCCGTGCCGTGGTGACCGGGTTGGCGACCGAGCACGGTCTGCCGCCGGAGAACCTGATCTCCCCCGAGGCGGTACGCCGGCTCGCCTGGGAGCCACCCGCGCCACTGGACGAGGCCGCGGTACGCACCGCGCTCTCCGAGTCCGGCGCCCGCCAGTGGCAGCTGGACCTGCTGGCCGCCGACCTCACCCAGGCCCTCCCCACTCCGTAGCGCCACCGGCTCCCCAGCCCCAACGGCTCCCCGGTCCCAACGCTACCCAGCCCCAACGGCTCCCCAGCACCACCGCCGCATCCGGCCCCACCGCGGCACTCCCACGCCCTTTTCCCACCGTGCTCCCGACCGATGCAACCCCTGGCGGGGTCGGCGGTCTCTTGGGGGTGAAGCGGGGAAGGGAGTTCCACCTCTATGAAGCCGGATCCACGGCAGGAGTACGTCGAGTACCTGACGGCACGCCTGCCGTACCTGCGCAGAACCGCGTACCTGCTCTGCGGTGACCAGCATCGCGCCGAGGACGTGGTGCAAGACACCGCCATCAACCTGTACCTGAAATGGCACCGGGTACAGGCGGCAGCCAACATGGACGCCTACGTCCACCGGATGCTGGTACGCCAGAGCCTGCGACAGCACCGTCTGCTGTGGTCCCGGGTGCTGATCACCGACCGGACGCCCGAGCGGGAAGCACCGGCGGCGGCCAGCGTGGAAGAGCGTGACCTGGTCACCACGGCACTGGCGCGGCTGGCTCGCCGGCAACGAATGGTGGTTGTCCTCCGGTACTACTGCGACCTCTCGGTCGCCGACACGGCGGCAGCCCTCGATTGTTCCGAAGGCACCGTGAAGAGCCAGGCCTCGCGAGCGCTTGCCACGCTGCGCGGACTGCTGGCCGGATCGACAACCCGTACGGACCGCGCCGTCGCGGTACCGGCGGATCGTGATTGAAATGGGGGACAGGATGCATGACGAAATGACCGACCATGACACGGACGTCCGGGGATGGCTGCAGGGTGCCGCTTCAGCGGCGGATGCGTTGCCATCGTCGTTCGGGGCGACCACGGCCATCCAACGGGCGCGGACGCGGCATCGCACCCATGTCGCCATGACCGCCACGGCGGCCCTCGCCGCCGTCGCGCTGGTGGCTGTTCCGGCGGTGAACGGCTGGCCCTGGACACACTCGGCGAAGCCCGGCCAGGGCACCGCCGGGACGTCGGCCACGAGCGGCGGTTGGGCCGGCCGGACGACCACCTGTCGGAGCGTCGACCTGCCCGTCCCGGGCGGCTTGGCAGCCCGGGGCGTCACCCAGCCGACCCGGACGTTCGTGACCGCGATGGACCCCGGCGGCGCCTACGTCGCAGCAGACGCGCTGGACGCGAACAACAACGCCGCTGCCGTGATTCTGTGGCACAACGGGGCGCCGACGGTCCTGCCCACCAGCGGGCTGGGCACGATCAGCCAGGTGGCGGCCGTCAATTCGAATGGCGTCGCCGCCGGTACCGGCGAGGACGCGAGTGCGGTGGGATTCGCCTGGGTCTACCGCGGTGGCGTGGTGACCAAGCTGCCCAACGTCGCCGGATACAGCCGGCTGGTCCGGGTGTACGCGGTGAACGAGGCGGGCGATGTACTGGGTTCCGCGCTGTCGACCACGGGTGATCACTCCATCGTGGTGATATGGCCGGCAAGCTCGCCGGACCACCCGCAGGTCCAGGCGCCGCTGTCCGACGTGCTGGGTACCCAGATCGGCGCCGCGTTCGACGACAACCAGCAGCTCTATGCCTGGTCGCAGAGCGCGACCAGGCCGGCAGTGCGGACCGCCGACGGCCGGGAGCGTGCCCTCGCGCTGCCGAACGGTTTCGTGCGCGGCGGGGTTACCGGCATCCGTGGCTCCTGGGCCTTCGGAGTCGCCTTCAAGACCGTCGCCCCCGCCAAGACCGCCAGCACCTCGGGCAAGCCGGCGGGTACAGCCGACGACGCGCCGGTTCCGGTCCGCTGGCGGCTGGATACCGGCGCACCCGAGGTCATCGCCGCCCGGGGGGCGGACCAGGTGGACGACCTGATGCCGGCGTTCGCTATCACCCCGGTCAATCAGCCAGGGCCGAAACCCGACTTCCAGGCACCCGGCTACCTGGCACTCGGCGGCGGCGCCAACGGTCGGGTGTTCCTGCTACCTGCCGGCGAGGACCAGGCTGTTCCGGTCGCGGTCAACGACAGCGGCTCGCTGGTCGCCGGGTCGATCTCCAGCGCGACAGCGCCGCACACCAACGCGGCCCTGGACCTGAACACCCGGGCGGTGCTCTGGCACTGCTGAACGGGTCAGCGCTTCCCGCGAGACGCCACCGGGACGGGCCGTGCCGACCAGGCACGGCCCGTCCCGGTGTGCGGGTCGGTACCGCGGTCCGGGCGAGTGCAGCGGGCGCAGGTTGTGCCGGCGCTCTTGCCGGGGAAGTGGCCGCTCAGCACACCAAAACGTGGACGAGACTCCAACAATCTTCGTCGCGGCCGGACATCCTCCGGGCACCAGCGCGCGACCAGGATTTACCGATCCGTGATCGGCACAACAATCGCCGGACAGAATGTGTGACGGAAGTCCAGCGGGATCGAATTGCGCATACACGCAAGTCGGTTTTCTCCGATAAGCCCTTATTGTCGGCCGCCGCACCACCCAGGTGCCCGTATGATTCTCGATTCAGACATTGATCGGGGGAACTACGTTGGCCACCATTTCGTACCGCCGGAAAACCCTGTGCGCACTAGCCGGTGGATTCCTCACCGCCGGCCTGGCAACGACACTAGCCGTCCTTCCGGCTGCCATTCCCGCAGCGGCCGCCCCCATGCCAACGAGAGTCTTCGACCCTCGGTCCACCGACAACCTCGACCCCACAACGCTTGGCGTCATGCGCCGACAGGAAGCGATGCAGCCGGCCGTACAGGCGATCGCGGGAGAACATGAAACGAGCCCAGACGACGGGTTCGCCGGCCTCGCATTCGAAGGTAACGGCATCACCTTGTACTGGAAGGGCCAACTCACCGACCGCATGACGTCCGCGATCAGGACCGGCCGAAAAAGCGCGTCGGTCAAGGTTGTGGCCGCCACGTACTCGCTGGCCGAACTCCACGCGGCGGCCGAATCCATCGAGGCGGATCCGTCAGTCGAGGTGAGCGATCTTCAACTCATCTCCTATCCCTACGATGGCAGTCATCTCGAAGTCCGAACGATGCCGGCCGCCTCAGTCCGGGCGCTGGAGGCAAAGCGCCAGAGCGCCGGCCAACCGCCGCTGCGCTCGATCGTGGACATCGTGAAGCAGGCCAAGGTTGCTGTTCCGGTGGTGTACGCCCAGGCCACCGACCCGGTAACGCTCGACTCCAGTCGTGTCAGCGACTCACCGCCCTGGAATGGCGGCGATCGGTTCGAAACCTGGGGTAGCACCTCTCTCGACGCGAAAGCCATCTGTACGACCGGCTTCGGCGTGCACAGTGCCGACCACAGTCACAGCTGGGTACTGACCGCGGGTCATTGCGCAAGCATGGGCGACGAGCTGTACCAGGGAAAGTGGGGCAGTGGCTCATTCTTCGACATGGGCCCGGTGGCCAAAGACGTCTGGCAGTACGACCTGCTTCTCGACAATGCCGCGGGCTGGTACAAGATCTTTGACGGTTCACCCACCACCTCGACCACGAAGGTCGTACACAGTTGGGGGTACTGGATAGCGAATGAACTCGTCTGCCAGTCAGGCATTACCAGTGGGACCGTCTGCGGAATCAAACAGAGCTACAGCTCCGACGCGCGGGTGGATTGCAGCCATCGCGATTCGGACGGCGATTGCGGGTACATTGTCAAGGGTCTCATCTTCTGCACACAGATCAACGGCACCACGGCGGTCCAGCCCGGCGACAGCGGCGGCCCGGTGTTCACGTTGGACGGTGACGGCGTTCGAGCGAAAGGAATAACAGACGGTAGCTCCGGAGGGGAATTCGCGTTTCAGGACTGGGCCGATGTTATCCGCGAGTTCAACGTCTACCCCAACACCACCGGATCGCTCTACTGACATGACCGGCCGGCTTACTAAGCTGTCGGCTCCTGAGCCCACCACACGTTGGCTCAGGACGGCACACCAGAGGGGTTGACCGATGGCGAGAACCGCAGAACACCGCCGCGCACGGGCCGGCGTGTTGATCGGCACGGTGGCGGCTTGCCTCGCGGCGATGCTGGTCGGGTGCGCCCGGTCGTCGACCGCTGGGCCGGCCGGCCCCGAGGTTCCGTCGCGCGGCACGCCGACGGCGGCGACCTGTCCACAAGCATTTGACCTCGGCCGTTGGCCGGGTGCGCAGACGCGGACCGGCCCGTTCCTCCCCGCACACCCGACGCAGGCATTGCTGTGCGTCTACCCGCTGTCCTCCCTCGAGAACGGGCAGGTACAGCTGACCGGCCCGGCACGGACAGCCGACGATCCGGCTGCGGTGGTCGCCTATTTCAATGCCATTCCGGACCAGCCCCACTCCTCCTCGGACGTCTGCCTGATGGCGGCCGAAGACCAGTACGTCCTGGTCTTCGGCTATCCGGACCGGCCAGCCGCGGTGGTGCACCTGGCCTGCGGCGCCGAGCAGTCCGGTGCGGTGCGGTACGGGTACGACATCCGGATGGTTTTCGGATTCTGGGGGCTGTCGAAGACAGGCGAGCCGGCGTCGCCGAGTGGGGCGCCCCACACCACGAGCTGAGTTACTGGCGAGTAGCATCGGGGTACAGACGTCTCACCAGGGAGGCTTTCCCGTGCCCCGTACCGTCCGCGACGTCGTCTTCGTTGACGGTGTCCGTACCCCCTTCGGCAAAGCCGGTGGCATGTACGCGAACACCCGCGCCGACGACCTCGTCATCCGCTGCATCCGCGAGCTGTTGAAGCGCAACCCCAACCTGCCGCCCGCGCGGGTCGACGAGGTGGCGATCGCGGCCACCACCCAGATCGGTGACCAGGGGCTGACCATCGGGCGGACCGCCGCGCTGCTGGCCGGGCTGCCCAAGTCGGTACCCGGATATGCCATCGACCGGATGTGCGCGGGCGCGATGACCGCGGTGACCACCGTGGCCGGCGGCATCGCCATGGGCGCCTACGACGTGGCCATCGCCGGTGGGGTCGAGCACATGGGGCGGCACCCGATGGGCGAGGGCGTCGACCCCAATCCGCGCATCCTCACCGAGAAGCTGGTCGACCCGAGCGCGCTGGTGATGGGCAAGACGGCGGAGAACCTGCACGACCGGGCGCCGGCGATCACCAAGGCGCGTACCGACGCCTTCGGGCTGGCCTCCCAGCAGAAGACGGCGAAGGCGTACGCCAACGGCAAGCTGCAGCCCGACCTGGTACCCATTGCCCTGCGCGACCCGGAGAACGGCTGGGGCCTGGCCTCCGTGGACGAGGCGCCGCGCGACACCAGCCTGGCGAAGTTGGCCACCCTGAAGACCCCGTTCCGCCCGCACGGCAAGGTGACCGCCGGCAACGCGGCCGGCCTCAACGACGGCGCGACGGCCTGCCTGCTCGCCGCCGAGGACGTGGCCAACGAGCTGGGCCTGCCGATCGGCATGCGGCTGGTCTCCTTCGGCTTCGTCGGCGTGGAGCCCGAGGTGATGGGCATCGGCCCGATCCCGTCGACCGAGAAAGCCCTGCGGCTGGCCGGATTGAGCATCGGGGACATCGGCCTGTTCGAGCTGAACGAGGCGTTCGCCGTGCAGGTACTGGCCTTCCTCGACCACTTCGGCATCGCCGAGGACGACGAGCGGGTCAACCCGTGGGGCGGCGCCATCGCGATCGGCCACCCGCTGGCCAGTTCGGGGGTACGGCTGATGACCCAGCTGTCCCGGCACTTCGCCGAGCACCCCGAGGTGCGGTACGGCCTGACCGCCATGTGCATCGGCATCGGCATGGGCGGCACGGTCATCTGGGAGAACCCGCACTGGACCGGCGCGGCCGCGTCCGCCAGCTCGACGGAGGAAGACAAGTGAGCGCCCCCGAGTTCCCGAACGAGGTCGTGACAAGTGCGCTGCTGCGCCTGGTGGATGTACCGGGCCTGGCGAAGAAGGCCGCGCTCATCACGCTGGACAACGGCTTCGACCACACCAAGCCGTCGTCCATGGGTCCGGGCGGGCTGGCCAGCCTGGACGCCGCACTGGACAACGCTTTCGCCGCCGACCCGGCGTTCGTCGCGGTCACCGGCAAGCCGTACATCTTCTGCGTGGGCGCCGACATCACCGGCATCCCGCTGATCAGCGAGCGCGAGCAGGCGCTGGAGATCGGCCGGCTCGGCCACCGCGTTTACCGGCGGTTGAAGGATTCAGGCGTACCCACGTTCGCCTTCGTCAACGGTGCGGCACTCGGCGGCGGGCTGGAGTTGGCCCTGCACTGCCACTACCGCACCGTCTCCAGCGGGGCAGCCGCCCTCGCACTACCCGAGGTGTCGCTGGGCATCGTCCCCGGCTGGGGCGGTACCCAGCTGCTGCCGAACCTGGTCGGCGTGATCAACGCAGCCCAGATCATCATCCAGAACCCTCTTACCCAAAAGACACTTAAGCCGGCGCAGGCCCTCGAACTCGGGGTCGCCGACGCGCTCTTCGAGGCGGCCGACTTCCTGGAGTCCTCCCTCGCCTGGGCCGCGTCTGTCGCAAGTGGACAGACGAGCGTCGAGCGCCAGGAGGTGGACCGCAGCGAGATGTGGGACGCGGTCACCGGCTTCGCCAAGCAGCAGCTGGACGAGAAGATCCACGGTGCCGCCCCGGCACCCTACCGCGCGCTGAAACTGTTGCGGCTGGCCAAGACCGCTTCGTACGACGAGGGCATCGCCGCCGAGGAGGAGGCGCTGGCCGACCTCATCATGACCGACTCGGCCCGGGCGTCGCTCTACGGCTTCGATCTGGTGCAGCGGCGGGCCAAGCGCCCCGTGGGTGCCCCGTCGGCGGCCCTGGCGCGGGACGTGACGAAGGTGGGCATCGTCGGTGCCGGGCTGATGGCGGGTCAGATCGCGCTGCTGTTCGCGCGCCGGCTGGAGGTACCGGTGGTGCTCACCGACCTCGACCAGTCCCGCGTCGACAAGGGCGTCGGGTACGTACACGGCGAGATCGACAAGCTGGTTGCCAAGGGGCGCCTGGACTCCGGCAAGGCGCTGTTCTACAAGGGTTTGGTGACCGGAGATGTCGACAAGTCCGCGTTCGCCGACGCCGAACTGGTGATCGAGGCGGTCTTCGAGGAGCTGGGCGTCAAGAAGCAGGTCTGGGCCGAGGTCGAGAAGATCGTCAGCCCGGAGTGCGTACTGGCCACCAACACCTCCTCGCTCTCGGTGACCGCGATGGCCGAGGAGCTGGCGCACCCGGAGCGGGTGGTCGGCTTCCACTTCTTCAACCCGGTGGCGATCATGCCGCTGGTCGAGATCATCCGGGCCGGCAAGACCGACGACGCCACGCTGGCCACCGCGTTCGCCGTCGGCAAGCAGCTGCGCAAGTCCTGCGTACTGGTCAGGGACGCCCCGTCGTTCGTGGTCAACCGGCTGCTCACCCGGTTCCTCGGCGCCGTCTTCGCGGCCGTCGACGCGGGTACTCCGCTGGCCGTGGCGAACGAGGCGCTCGACCCGCTCGGCCTGCCGATGCGCCCGCTGCCGCTGCTCACCATGGTCGGCCCGGCGGTCGCCAAGCACGTGGCCGAGACGCTGCACGAGGCGTTCCCGGAGCGCTTCGCGGTCAGCGCGAACCTGGGCCGGATCGTGGCGGCCGGCAAGCCGTTGACCGACCGGGACGGCGAGATCGACGAGTCGGTGGCGGCCACCCTGGTCTTCGGCGACGCGCCGCTGACGGCCGAGGAGGTACGCGCGCAAGCACTGGCCGCGCTCGCCACCGAGATCCGGCTGATGCTCGACGAGGGCGTCGTGGCCGAGGCGCAGGACATCGACCTGTGCATGATCCTCGGCGCCGGCTGGCCGCTCTACAACGGTGGCGTGACGCCATATCTGGACCGGGAGGGCGTCTCCGAGAAGATCACCGGCGCCCGCTTCCTGCCGGCCGGATTGGCCAGCGTGCCCGCCTAGTTCGAACCACACACACGCGGCGCCGCACCGTTGCCCGGTGCGGCGCCGCGTCGTTTTCCAAAGCTCAACCCGTCCGGGGTACCGTCGCCAGCCCGGCCACCACCGGCGTGGTGGCCGCGGCCGGCAGGGTGACGGTGACCTCCAGCCCGCCACCGGGCAGTGCCACGGCGACCACACTGCCCCGGTGCGCCTCGCAGACAGCGCGCACGATGGACAGGCCGAGTCCCGAGCCGCGCGAGCCGGTACGCTCCCGGCCACCCCGGCGGAACGCCTCGAACAGCCCGGGTACGTCGGCCTGCTCGATCTCGAAGCCGGTGTTCCCGACCACGAGCGTGGCGTGCTGCGGATCCGCCCGGGTACTCACCCAGAGCCGCCCGCCCATGTGGTTGTACCGCACCGCGTTCTCGATCAGGTTGCCCGCCAAGCGGTCCAGCAGGCTCGGGTCGCCAACCACAGGAGCCGGCTCCAGATCGGTGTTGATCTCCAGGCTCAGCCGCTGGGCTTCGCGCCGGATCGCCGACAGCGCAACGGTTACCCCGGTGGAGAGGTCCGCCTGCTCCTTGCGTACCAGCCGACGACCGGCCTGCGCCTCCGAGCGGGCGAGTACCAGCAGCGACTCCACCAGCGAGTTGGCCCGCTCGGACGCGTCCCGGACCACCCGGGCCATCCGCCGGTACTCCTCCACGTCGGCGTCCGGGTCGGAGAGCGTCACGTCGATCTCGGTACGCATCACCGCCAGTGGCGTACGCAGCTCGTGCGAAGCGTTGGCGACAAAGCGTTTCTGCGTCTCGAACGCCTCGGCCAGCCGGTCGAGCATGGCGTCGAAGGTACCCGCCAACTCGGCCACCTCGTCGTCCGCGCCGACGTAGTGCAGCCGCTGGTCGAGCGTCTCGCCGGACAGGTGCCGGGCGGCGGCGGTCACCTGGTGCAGCGGCCGCAGCGCCCGGCCGGCCAGCAGGTAGCCACCGAGCACCCCGAGTACGCCAACGGCCAGTACCGCGATCAGCCCGCGCAGCAGCAGCTCCGAGCGCATCCCCGCGTCCAGTGCGCTGCGCAGCAACAGGTACGCCAGCAGTACGAAGATCAGTGCCGTACTGACCAGCAGGACGGCGTTGAGCAGGGTCAGCCGCAGCCGCAGGGTAGGCCGGAGGACCCGGCGGGCCGGCCGGGCGTCGTAGACGGTCACGGGGTCACCAGCCGGTACCCCGAGCCGACCACCGTCTCGATCAGCGGCGGGTCGCCGAGCTTCTTGCGCAGCGTCATCACGGTCACCCGGACGGTGGTGGTGAACGGGTCGGTGTTGGCGTCCCAGACCCGCTCCAACAGCTCCTCGCTGGAGACCACGGCGCCGTCCGCCTTCAGCAGCTCCTCCAGGATGCCGAACTCCTTGCGGGTCAGGTCGAGTACGCCGCCGGCCCGGGTGGCCACCCGCTTGGCCTGGTCCAGCCGGACGTCCAGGTGGGACAGGACGGGCGGGGCGATCGGGGTGGCCCGCCGGCCCAGCGCGCGTACCCGGGCCACCAGCTCCTCGAACGCGAACGGCTTGGCCAGGTAGTCGTCGGCGCCCAGGCCCAGCCCCTCGACCCGGTCGGCGACGGTGCCACTGGCGGTGAGCATGAGTACCCGGGTCAGCGCCCCCGAGCGCACCAGGTCGGCGCAGATCTGGTCACCCGAGACACCGGGCAGGTCGCGGTCCAGGACCAGCACGTCGTACCGCGTCACGAAGGCCATCTCGTGCCCGGCGCCGCCGTCGTAGGCCACGTCCACCGCCATGCCCTCGCGCCGCAGTCCCCGGACGATCGCGTCGGCCAGCGCCCGCTCGTCCTCCACCACCAGTACCCGCATGCCGACCAACCTAGCGCCGCCGCGCACCATCTCCGCCCCGGCGGAGGCCGGAAAGCGCGGCTCAGGGCAGCCGGAACACGACCAGGCCCGCGCTGGCCCGGCAGACCAGGAAACTGCCGTCGGTACCGCAGGAGTCGACCACGCCCAGGTGCAGCGCCGCCATCGGGCGTACCGCCGCGCCGCCCCGGTCGAGCAGCCCGATCCAGGTGTCCCCCGGATCGCGCCCCGGCCGGGCCAGCAGCGTGATCGGGGCGGTGGCGATCACCTGCCACAGGCCCAGCGGTATCAACGGGTGCAGCTGGCCGTCGACCACCACCACGGTCTCCGACTGGGCCAGCAGCCGGCCGTCCGGCAGCGTGACGGCATACTGCCAGTTGCCGGTGGCGAGTACCGCACCGGTGGCCGGCGAGAGCAGGGTGGTACCGCCGTCGCCGTACATGCAGATCACCGCACCGCAGTCGCCGGCGTACTGGGTGAGCGCGGGAATCGTTGTGCTCCACCGGAGTTGGAGCGTCTGCGCGTCGAAACCGAAGACCCGTGGCCCGACAGCGGTGACCGCGCTGACCATCAGCACGTTACCGACCAGCCCCGAGTTGTAGCGCACCGTGGCGGCCGCCAACTCGGGCAGCTCGGCGGGGAGCGACACCCGGCCGAGCGTGGCGCCGGTGGCCAGATCGATCCGCAGGACGCTGAAGTCGTCCGCCACCACCAGCGCGCTGCTCGGCGTACCGGGCGTAGCCGGGACGACCAGTTGGCTGTCGCGGTTGGGCAGGACACGCCGCCAGCGCTCCTCGCCGCTACGTAGCGCCACCGCCGTCACGGTCACCGGCTGGTCCGGATCGGTCGGGCCGGCGTCGTACAGGATGATGCTGTCGCCGGTGGTCAGTGCCTGTCCGGATACGTTGTTACGGCGCCAGCGCAGTGCCCCGGTGTCCATGTCGAACACGGCGGTGTCGGAGTTCCCGCCGTCGTTGAAGTTCGCGATCAGGCTGCGGGTAGCGGGCGCCGAGGTGAACCAGTCGATGGAATCGTCGATCGGGGTACGCCAGCGCAGCCGCCCGTCGGATAGCCGGTAGCTGCTCACCGCCCCGCCGCTGAACAGGTAGAGCGAGCCGTTGTCGAGCAGGTACTGCGGGTTGGCGGAGACCGGCACGGTGAACAGCCGGGGCAGCGCCGGCCCGGACGGCAGCCCGCTGCCAGCGAGTACCAGGGTCAGCAGGGCGACGACGACCAGCAGCAGCCGGGCCGGCAGATGGGGTCGGCCGGGTGGTGGGGTGTCCTCCTCCAGCGGCGGCGCGAGCCCCAGCTCGATGAACGACTCCCCGGGCCGCCGCTCGCCGGCAGACCGGGCCGGCTCGCCCGGCGCCCCCCAGAAGTCTCGGGCAGGCTCGCCCGGCGCCCCCCAGAAGTCTCGGGCCGGCTCGCCCGGCGCCCCCCAGACGTCCCGGGCCGGGGTGCCTGGCTGCGCGGACATGACCAGACCGTACCTCGCGAAGATGGCCGCGCCGGCTCCCCCGACCGGCCGGTTCGCCGCCCCCGTGGGTCATCGAGGTCGGCGCCGGCTCAGGGCAGGGTGAAGGCGACCAGGCCCCGATCGAGGGCGTAGCACACCAGGTACCCGGTGTCGCCGCGGCAACTACCGATCGGCCCGACGTGCGTGGTACCGAGCGTGTGCACTGCCGGCCGGGCACCGTCCACCGCGCCGGGGTCGAGTACCGCGACGAACACGTCGGTCGGGTTGCTCCCGGGCCGGATCAGCAGCGGGCGCGGGCCGATCGTGACCAACCGCCAGTCGGTCAGGTCGAGGACGCTGACCAGATTGGTACCGACGATCGCGGCACTGTCCCGCTGGGCGAGCAGCCGGCCGGGCGCCAGCGCCACCACCGAATCCCAGTCCGCGACGCCGAGCAGGCCGCCGGTGGCCCGGTCCAGGCTGACCGTGCCGCCCTCGCCGTAGAGGCAGAGCACGGCGGCGCAGTCGCTGGCGTAGAGCGCGGCGCTGGGCAGCCCGGTACGCCACAGCGGGGCCAGCGTACCGGCGTCGAAGCCGTACGCCGTCGTCCCGTCCGGTGCCACGGCAGCCACCACGAGCAGGTTCCCCACCAGGCTGACCGTGGAGTCGATCAGCGCCGCGCCCAGGGCCGGTACCCGCTGCGCCAGGTCGCCGTGGACCACCGTGTCCCCGGTCGCCACCTGGAGTACCTCGACGTCCAGGCTGCTCGGGCCGGACCTGGCCAGTACCGCCCGGCCACTGCTCGGGGTCGCCAGGTCGGCGAGGAACGTACCGTCCTCCGGGACGCTGCGCTGCCAACTGGCGCTGCCGCTGCGCCCGTCCAGCAGCAGCACGTCGTGGGCTGCCTGGGTCGGCCCGCCGTACTGGATGGCCAGCAGTTTGCTCCCGCCCGGTACCGGCTGGCCGAAGAAGTTGCCGCGCTGCCACAGCGCCCGGCCACTGACCGCGTCGACCGCCGCCAGGCTGAGCGACGGGCCGGTATCCAGCAGCGCCAGCAGTACCCCGCCGGGGGTGACCGTGTTGAGCCTCTGGATCGGCTGGCCCAGGTGGGTACGCCAGAGCAGCCGGCCGGTGGCGAGCTGGTAGGCCAGCAGGTCGTTGCCGGTACCGAGGTAGAGCGCTCCCCCACTGATGAGGTAGGCCGGCTCACGGGTCAGCGGCACGGTGAACAGTGGCGTGACCGGCGGTACCGCGGCCGCCGCCGAGGCCGGTACGACCAGGGCGAGCAGCAGGCCCACCACCAGCAGCAGGCGCGGGTTGGGGCGGGGCAGCCGGCTGCGCGGCGGGCGGTGGACGGGGAGTGGTGGCGCGGTGTCCAGATCGATGAAGATGTCCACCGGGTCCCGTTCAGGCCCGGCCGACGAGCGACTCCGGAGTGGTCTCGGGCAGCAGCCGGGAGGCCGCCTCGACGGCCGCACGCGCCACGTCCTGTGCGGTCAGGCCCAGGTCGGCGAGGATCTCGGCGCGCGTGCCGTGCGGGTGCCAGCCGGGCGGTACGCCGATGTCGCGCAGTGGCGTACCCACGCCCGCGTCCCGCATCGCCTGGCCGAGCGCGTCGCCGACGCCGCCGGTACGGATGCCGTCCTCCACGGACACCACCAGCCGGTACCGCGCCGCGAGCGCGACCAGTTCGGCCGGGATCGGGCGGACCCAGCGGGGATCGACGACCGTGACACCGTAGCCCTGCTCGGCGATCCGGGCGGCCGCGTCGACCGCCAGGTGCG
This sequence comes from uncultured Actinomycetota bacterium, assembly GCA_963850915.1. GTDB lineage: Bacteria > Actinomycetota > Actinomycetes > Mycobacteriales > Micromonosporaceae > CAVTWH01. Next base: position 968,915 of record CAWKND010000004.1, on the reverse strand, counting down.
CGAACGCCCCGACCCCGACCAGCAGTACGTCCTGCCCACCGGTACGGGACAGGATGTCCACCGGTCCGCGCCGGTCGATGGCCGGCAGGTCGGCCGGGACCGACCCGGTCGGGAAGCGCACGATGGTCGGCCCGTCGACCACGGCCACCGCCTCGCGCAGCTCCTGGCGCAGCGTGGCGGCGTCCCGGGGGGCCGCGATCCGGATGCCCGGGACGACACCGAAGACCGACATGTCCCAGAGCCCGTAGTGGCTCGGCCCGTCCGGTCCGGTCACGCCGGCCCGGTCCAGCACGATGGTCACCGGCAGCCGGTGCATCGCCACGTCGAGGAGTACCTGGTCGAAGGCGCGGTTGAGGAAGGTGGCGTAGACGGCCACCACCGGGTGCAGCCCGCCGACGGCCAGGCCGGCCGCCGAGGTGATCGCGTGCTGCTCGGCGATGCCCACGTCGTAGGCCCGCTCCGGGTATTTCTTCATCAGCTTGGCCACGCCGGTCGGCTCGGCCATGGCGGCGGTGATGCCGACGATGTCGGCCCGCTCGTCAGCCAGCGCGACCAGTTCGTCGGCGAAGACGCTCGTCCACTTCAGCGACGGCGGGGCGGTGAGCTGGCCGGTCTTCGGGTCGAACGCGCCCGGCCCGTGCAGGCAGTCGGCCTCGTCGTCCTCGGCCGGCCGGTAGCCGTAGCCCTTCTTGGTGACCACGTGCACGATGACCGGGCCGCCGAAGCGCTTGGCCCGGCGCAGCGCCGACTCGACGGCCGCGATGTCGTGCCCGTCGACCGGCCCCACGTACTTGATGCCCAGGTCCTCGAACATCGGCTGCGGGGTGATCGCGTCCTTGATGCCCTTCTTGACCGCGTGCAGCGTCTCGTAGAGCGGCGGCCCGACCAGGGGGGTACGCCCGAGCGCCTCCTTGACGGCGTCGAGTACCCGCTCGTACCCGGGGTTCAGCCGCAGCGTGGACAGGTGGTCGGCCAGCCCGCCGATGGTCGGCGAGTAGGAGCGGCCGTTGTCGTTGACCACGATGACCAGCGGGTTCTTCGCGCCGGCGATGTTGTTGAGCGCCTCCCAGCACATCCCGCCGGTCAGCGCGCCGTCACCGACCACGGCCACCACGTGCCGCTTCTCGCCGCGCAGGGCGTACGCCTTGGCGATCCCGTCGGCGTAGGACAGCGCGGTGGACGCGTGCGAGTTCTCGATCACGTCGTGCTCGGACTCCGCCCGGCTCGGGTACCCGCTCAACCCGGCGCGCTGACGCAGCTGGTCGAAGCCGGCCTGCCGGCCGGTCACGATCTTGTGTACGTATGCCTGGTGGCCGGTGTCGAACAGGATCCGGTCCTTGGGCGACTCGAAGACCCGGTGCAGCGCCAGGGTGAGCTCGACCACGCCGAGGTTGGGGCCGAGGTGGCCGCCGGTGCGGGAGACCTTCGCCACCAGGAAGTCGCGGATCTCGCTGGCCAGCAGCGCCAGCTCCTCGGCAGAGAGGCCGGCCAGCTCACCCGGGCCGGTGATGCGCGGCAGGATGGCGTCGGCGGCGTCGTCGCGACCTGGGTAGCTGCTCATGACCATCCACTCTAACCGGGGTCGGGTAACGCGCAGCCGGCCGTTCGGACCTCACACGAACCCTTCACACAACGGTCGCTCCGACCGCACCGGCCCCAGCAGCCGCGGGCGGCAGCAGCAGGCCGACGGCCTCGATGTGGTGGGTCATCGGGAAGGCGTCGAAGCCGCGCAGCGCGGCCAGCCGCCAGCCGGCGGTCCGGAAGGTCGCCACGTCCCGGGCGAACGCGGCCGGGTCACAGGCGACGTAGGCCACCGCCCGCGCACCGCTGGCCGCCAGCCGGCGGGAGACCGCCGCTCCGGCGCCGGACCGCGGCGGGTCGAGGACCACCAGGTCGGGCCGGTCACTCGAGCGGAACCGCTCGACGGTGGCGGCCACCACCCGGATGGCGGGCAGGTCGGCCAGGCTCGCCCGGGCGCCGGCCAGGGCCGCCGGATCAGATTCGACAAGCGTCACGGTACCGGCCGGCCCGATCCGCTGCGCCAGTGCCGCCGCGAACAGCCCGACGCCGCCGTACAGGTCCCAGGCGCGCTCCCCGGGCTGGGGTGCCAGCAGCTCCAGTACCGTCTCCGCGAGCGTGTCCGCGGCGGCCGGGTGTACCTGCCAGAACGCCTCCACCGGCAGCTGCCAGTCGCGACCGACCGCCCACTCGCGGACGGTACCGGGGCCGGACACCAGCCCCGACCGGTCACCGAGCACGCTGACCCCACCGGCGGCGGAGACGGCTTCGACATGGTCGTCGGCCGGCCACTCCTGCCCGGTCACCGGCAGCGCCTGGATGGCCGGGTGCGCGATGCGGCACCGGTCCAGCCGCACCACCTGGTGCGAGCGGGCGCCCAGCAGCCCGGCGTGGCCACCCGCGTCGACCGCGTACCGCACCCGGGTACGCCAGCCCAGCGGGCCGCCGGGCAGCTCGGCCACGGTGATCCCGAGCGCCTCCACCTCGGCCACGGGCAGCTTGCCCAGCCGGATCAGCTGCTCGCGGATGACGTCGGCCTTCAGCGCCCGCTGGAGCGCCGGGTCGACGTGCTGGAAGTCGCACCCGCCACAGGAGCCGGCGTACGGGCACGGCGCGCTGACCCGACCGGGCGCCGCGCGCAGCACCCGTACCGCGTCCGCCCGCAGGTAGCCGGTGCGCTCCTCGGTGACCTCGACGAGTACCCGCTCCCCGGGCAGTGTGTGCCGGACGAACACGACCCGCCCGTCGGGTACCCGCGCCACGCAGTGCCCGCCGTGCGCGACCGCGCCGACCTCCACCTCGACCCGGGTACCCAGCAGCCCCGGCTCACCGGCCACGGCTGCGCGGGTACCCCCCGGTCCGGTCACTGACCGCCCACCGTCCCGTCGCCGGGCCGGTCGCCCGAACCGCCCTCAGCAGAAGCCGGGGCAGCGGCCGGAGCCGCCGAGCCGGCCAGCTCGCCCACGGTGGGCGCCGGGTGCTGCCCCGCGGCGCTGAACCCGGCGCGCGGGTCCCGGGCCGGGCCACGGGCCAGATCCAGCCGGGACAGGTCCTTGCCCTGGCTGGACTCCAGCTGCCACGGCACGCTGACCACCATCACCCCGGGCTCGAAGAGCAGCCGCCCCTTCAGCCGCAGCGCGCTCTGGTTGTGCAGTACGTGCTCCCACCAGTGGCCGACCACGTACTCGGGGATGAACACGGTGACCACGTCGCGCGGTGAGTCGGTACGCACGCTCTTCACGAAGTCGATGATCGGCTTGGTGATCTCCCGGTAGGGCGAGTCGACCACGGTCAGCGGGATGGAGATTCCGCGCGCCTCCCAGTCGCCCTGGATGGTCCGGGTCTCCCCGTCGTCCACGTTCACGGTGACCGCCGTGATGGTGTCCGGCCGGGTGCCCTGGGCGTACGCCAGGGCCCGCAGGGTGGGCAGGTGCACCTTGCTGACCAGGACGATCGCGTGGTTGCGGGCGGGCAGCATCTGCCGCTCGTCGGTCGGCGTCAGCTCCCGGGCCACGTGGTCGTAGTGCTTGCGGATGGCCACCATGATCATGAAGATGGCGGCCATCATGGCGATCGAGATCCACGCACCGGCCAGGAACTTGGTGACCACCACCAGGATGAGTACGAAGCCGGTCATGCACAGGCCGAAGCCGTTGATCGTGCGCGAGCGGATCATCCGGCTGCGTACCTGCGGGTCGCGCTCGGTACGCAGCAGCCGGTTCCAGTGCCGCAGCATGCCGGTCTGGGACAGCGTGAAGGACACGAAAACACCCACGATGTACAGCTGGATCAGGTGCGTGGGCTGCGCCTTGAACGCGGTGATCAGGACGCCGGCGAACACCGCCAGGAACAGGATGCCGTTGCTGAACGCCAGCCGGTCGCCCCGGGTGTGCAGCTGGCGCGGCAGGTACCGGTCCTGCGCCAGGATCGAGGCGAGCACCGGGAAGCCGTTGAACGCGGTGTTCGCGGCGAGTACCAGGATCAACGCGGTGGTCGCGATGACCAGGTAGAACATCGGCCGGAAGCTGCCGAACACGACGTCGGCCAGCTGCGGGATGACCGGCTGCTGGGTGTACCCCGCGGGCAGGTCGTGCGTCGAGTCGACGATCTGCAGGTGGGTCAGGCGGGACAGCACCACGATGCCGATCAGCATGGTGATCGCGATCAGTCCCAGCATGAGCAGCGTGGTCGCCGCGTTCTTGCTCTTCGGCGGCTTGAATGAGGGAACCCCGTTGGAGATCGCCTCGACGCCGGTGAGCGCCGCGCAGCCGGACGAGAAGGTCCGCACCATGAGGAACGCGAAGGCGAAGCCCGCCAGGCTCTTCTCCGGCGGTACGTGCAGGTCTGCGCTGGCCGCCCGCAGGTGCTCGCCGAGCAGGTAGTACCGGATCAGGCCCCACGACACGGTGAGGATCACCGCGGCCATGAACGCGTAGGTGGGGATGGCGAACGCGGTCCCGGCCTCCCGGATGCCGCGCAGGTTGAGCGCGGCCAGGATGGCGACGAGCGCGACCGACACCTCGACCGGGTGGTCGTTGGCGTACCCCCACGCGGAGCCCAGGTTCTGCACGCCCGAGGAGACCGAGACGGCCACCGTCAGCACGTAGTCGACCATGAGCGCGCTGGCCACGATGAGCCCGTACTTGCCGCCGAGGTTGACCGTGGCCACCTCGTAGTCGCCGCCGCCGGAGGGGTAGGCGTGCACGTTCTGCCGGTAGCTGGCGACCACGGTGAGCATGACCACCGCGACGCACAGGGCGATCCAGGGCGAGTACGCGTAGAACGCCGCACCCCCCACCGACAGGGTCAACAGGATCTCGTCCGGCGCGTACGCGACCGAGGAGAGCGCGTCCGAGGCGAACACCGGCAGAGCGATGCGCTTGGGTAGCAGGGTGTGCGCCATCCGGTCGGACCGGAAAGGCCGGCCGATCAGCAGACGCTTGACCAGTGAGGTGGGGTTCGCCACGAACGCTAAGACTAGGGCCGGCGCGCCCATCCCGTTGGTCTGGGTTGGCTCTCGGCCATTTGCCTCGCGTTGGTCGGGTCGGCGCGCGGCATTTGCCGTCCACCGGCGAGGCCCGCGGCGGCCGTCGGTGGGGCGGACGGCGGGGCGAGCGGGGCCATGGCAGGCTGTCGGCTAGTTCGGCGATCTCGCGGGAGGCGACAACAGGTGCACGTCGTGATCATGGGATGCGGCCGGGTGGGCTCGACGCTCGCCCACAGCCTGCAGACACTGGGTCACTCGGTCTCGGTGATCGACTCCGACCCGGACGCGTTCCGCCGGCTGGGGGTGGAGTTCACCGGCATCACCGTCACCGGCGTCGGCTTCGACCGGGAGGTGCTGATCAAGGCCGGGGTGGAGCGGGCAGACGCGTTCGCCGCCGTCTCCAGCGGGGACAACTCCAACATCATCTCGGCTCGGCTGGCCCGGGAAACCTTCGGGGTACCCCGCGTGGTCGCCCGCATCTACGACCAGAAGCGCGCCGAGGTCTACGAACGGCTGGGCATCCCGACCGTCGCCACGGTGCGCTGGACCGCCGACCGGATGATCCGGCACCTGATCCCCGAGGGGAACCTGGACGTCTGGCGCGACCCGACCAGCATCGTCTCGATCATGGAAGTACCGGTGCACGCCGGCTGGGTGACCCGCCCGGTACAGGACCTGGAGCAGGCGAGCGGTGCCCGGGTGGCCTACCTCATGCGCTTCGGCCTCGGCATGCTGCCCACGCCGTCCACCGTGCTCCAGGATGGCGACCAGGTCTTCATGCTCGTCACCGACGAACTGGTCGACCCGGTCACCCGGATCACCGGTGCCGCGCCCGAAGGAGGGCACTGACCATGCGGGTCGCCATCGCGGGAGCCGGCAATGTCGGCCGCTCGATCGCCAACGAGCTGATCGAGAACGGCCACCAGGTGATGCTGATCGAGAAGTCACCCGACCGGGTACGCCCCGAACGGGTACCGGCCGCCGAGTGGGTACTCGCCGACGCCTGCGAGGTGGCCAGCCTCCAGGAGGCGGCACTGCAGCGCTGCGACGTGGTGGTCGCGGCCACCGGGGACGACAAGGTGAACCTGGTCTGCTCGCTGCTGGCCAAGACCGAGTTCGCCGTCGCCCGGGTGGTGGCCCGGGTGAACCGCGCGGAGAACGAGTGGCTCTTCACCGACCAGTGGGGGGTGGACGTCGCGGTGAGCAAGCCGCGACTGATGGCCGCCCTGGTCGAGGAGGCGGTGACCGTCGGTGACCTGGTGCGCCTGATGACCTTCCGGCGCAGCGAGGCCAACCTGGTCGAGATCACCCTGCCCGAGTCGGCGCCCTACGTCGGTCACGCGGTACGTGACGTGCCACTGCCCCGGGACGCGGCGCTGGTGGCCGTACTGCGCGGCAAGCGGGTACTCGTCCCCACGCCGGACGACCCGTTGGAGGCCGGCGACGAGCTCATCTTCGTGTGCACCACGGAGGTCGAGGACAGCGTGCGCGCGGTGATCCTGGGCGCGAACAGCGTGGAGAACACCCGCCGCGGCATCTGACCTGTCCTGGCTCAGGCGTCAGGCGCTGTCAGGCGGCTGGCTCCGGGTGCTGGGTGGCCCGGGGGTGGTTGCGGCGTACCACCCACACGGTGAGCGCGATCAGCAGCAGGTACGGCGGGTACCCGAGGGTCAGCCGGGCGATGCCCAGCGCGGTACCCGGGTCGGAGTCCGAGGTGTTCGCGAAGATCAGTGCCTGGATGCCGGTCTTCACCAGGTAGGTGACCGCCCACACCACGGTCAGCCAGCTGAACGTGCGTACCATCGCCCGATCCGAGCGCCAGCCGGTACTGCCCTTGTCGGCCAGCAGTGCCCAGACCCACCCGATCAGCGGTACCCGGAACGCAACCGAGGCCAGCATGGCCAGCCCGTAGCCCAGGCTGAGCAGGATGCCGGGCAGGTAGAAGTCCTTGGCGCTGCCGGTCTTCCAGGCGATGATGGCGCCCAGCGCGATGCCGAACAGCCCGTTGATGGCGTGCCGGACCGACTCCTTGCGGGTGAGCCGCCACACCGCGATGGCCACCGCCGCGCCGGCCGCGATCAGGATGGCCGGGCGCAGGGCCCAGAGAATGTTGGCGAAGACGAAGACGACCACCGGGATGCCCGACTCCAGCAGGCCCCGTACCCCGCCCAACTGGTCGGCCAACTGCTCGCTGAAGGTGGCTACCGGCTCGTCCTCGTCCACCTCGTCCTCGTCCACCTCGTCAGCGGACCCGCCGGCCGCCCCGGGCACGGCTATCCCAGGAGCATCGGCGGTGAACTCGGCCTCTTCGGCAGCGGCCCGCTCGGCATCCGCCTGCGCGGGGGCCCGGTCGGTGGGGTCCGGTGGTGCCGCCCGGTGCTTGGCCCGCGGCGCCGTCACGGCACCCTGTTCATCGACCGTCATCGGCTCCTCATTCAACGCCGGGCGCAGCTACGCCCGTCCCGGATGATCTCGCCGGCGCCAGGGGGTCACCAACTCAGCGTTACCCAAATCAGCGTGACCCACGCTCAGCGCGGCATCTCCAACTCATAGTAGGGGTTGTAGATGACCTTGCGGCCCTCGCGCAGCGCCACCCTACCCCGGACGTTGAGCTGTCGACCCGGCTCGATGCCTGGAATCGCGCGCCGCCCCAGCCACACCAGGGTCACCACGTCACTGCCGTCGAACAGATCGGCTTCCAGCGTGGGCAGGTTGGTCCGCGGCGTGTAGACGACGGTCCGCAGCCGGCCGCTCACGTTCACCAGATCGCCCCGCAGCACGTCGCAGGCGGGTACGCAGCCCGACTTCTCCGCCTCCCGCTGCAACTCCTCGGCGTCCAGCTCAGCCTCGGAGGCGGTCAACCGTCGAAAGAAATTTCCGATCGATGAAGATCGATCAACGGTCGCCATCTGGGGTCACTCTCCTTGGGCGGGAATCCGGTCGACGACCGGGCAACCCGCGTAACGCTAAGGGTACGTCCACCGGCACAGTCCCGGCATGCCCGCGCTGTAGCGAACTTCACCCGCTACGGCGGTGGTACCCGACTAAGCGTCTGTTTCGCGGGCCGCCTGCGCCTGCTCGGACAGGTCCCGGGGCAGCCGCAGCGGCAGCGCCTCGCGTACCGGGAACGCCTCCCGCCCCCGGTCCACCACCAGCCCGTGCAGTACCTCGGTCAGCTTCTCGCCGGCCACCGCGTCCGTGGCCGCCGCGCCCTGGTAGACCGCGCGCACCATCCAGCGCGGGCCGTCCACGCCGACGAAGCGGATGTCCGAGACGCCCTCCGGGGTGCGTACCCGGGCGCGCAGCTCGGTGCCGTACTCCCCGGTCAGCTCTTCGACCTGGGCCCCGTCGCCAGTCAGCGAGGTGCGGATCTCCTCGCGTACCTCGTCCCAGATGCCCTCGTTGCGCGGCGCCGCGAAGACGCCGAGCTGCAGCGCGCTGGCCCCGTCAACCAGCAGTACCTGCTGGACCCGGCCCTCGTTGTCCGCGGCGACCCGCATCTCCACCCCGTCGACCGCCGGCAGCTGCAGGCTGCCCAGGTCGATGCGCTGGGCCGCGGCGGCGACTGCGGTCGCGTCGTAGGGGCCGTACGCCGGCTTCCGGGACCGCCGGGCCGGGTCCGCCGCCGGACTCGCGGCCGGCGGGTTGGCGCTGTTGCCGCCGGCTGGCTTCTTGGCCGGGCTCTTGGCCGGGTCACCTTTTCCGCGCGAGAACATTACCGAGGTACTCCTTCGTCTCCGCCGACACCGGCGTGGCCACCGGTGGACCCGTGGCCGCCCGTCCCCCGGACCGAGTCCGGCAGCTCGTCGACCACGTGGAACACCGCGCGCTCCACCCGTTGTACGACCAGTTGTGCGATCCGGTCGCCGCGACTGATCGAGGCTGGCTGTACCGGGTCGTGGTTGACCAGGTTGACCAGGATCTCACCACGGTAACCGGCGTCGACCGTACCCGGTGCGTTGAGCACCGTCACGCCCAGCCGGGCAGCCAGCCCCGAGCGCGGGTGTACCAGCCCCACGTACCCCTCCGGCAGGGCGAGCGCCACGCCGGTCGGTACCAGCGCCCGACCCCCCGCGGCCGGAATCAGCGCATCGGCGGCCGCGTACAGGTCGGCACCGGCATCGCCCGGGTGCGCGTACCCGGGTACCGGCAGGTGAGGATCGAGCCGGCGCAGCGCCACCGGCACGGTGACCGCGGCATCGGGCGCCACCGGCACGGCGGCCGTTGCTGGCACGGTGGCCGCGGCGTCGGGCGTCGGGGAGGAAGTCCTCGGCGAGACGGTCACGGGAACCTCCGGGTCGGTCGGGCCGGGTGGCGTGGGCGGTGCGCCAGCCGCCGAGCATCCTGGCATACCCTCACCGGGTGGCACAGGACCCAACCAGCGCGTCGCCCGCGTCCGTCGCCCACGGCGGCACACCGGCGGGCGAGACGTTCCGTGAACGGCTGTTCGCCCCGTGGTGGCTGTGGCTGCTCGGCGTGGTCGTGGCCGTGGTCCTTGCCGCCGAGGTCTACCTGGGCGCACCCGACCAACCACTGTGGCTGCCCTACGTCATCCTGATCCCGCTCGCGCTCGGCGCGCTGGCCTGGTTGAGCCGGATCCGGGTACGGGTGGCCGCCGGCGAACTCTTCGTCGACGACGCGCACCTGCCGGTCGGGTACATCGCCCGGGTGGGGGTACTGGACGCGGCCGCGAAGCGGGAAGCGTTGGGGGTACAGGCCGATCCACTCGCGTTCGTGGTGCAGCGGCCGTGGGTACGCCAGGCCGTGCTGGTGGTGCTCGACGACCCGGCCGACCCGACGCCGTACTGGGTGGTCAGCTCGCGCCACCCCCGACAGCTCGCCGAGGCGCTGCGCAGCGCCGTGGCGGCCGGTGGGCAGCGCGGCTAGGACCTCAGCCGCCCAGTTCGCGGCGGTAGGTCTTGCGCAGGTCCTTGCGGATCTGGTCGCCCAGGGCGAGAGTGGCCCGCCGGTTGAGGTAGCTGGCAACGGCGGCACCGGTGAGTACCGGCCCGTAGGTGGTGAGGTTGCGACCGAACCGGCGCAGCAGCCGGTCGCGCAGCTCCTTGCGGGCGGCGGTACCCAGTACCGCGGTCACGCCCACACCGGGGAGCAGCGGGTTGATACCGCGCCGCTGTGCCCACGACTGCATGAGTGCCACAGCGCGCTGCGCGCGGGTACCCGCGATGGGTATGCCGTAGACCTCGTGCAGCTCGCCGATCAGCTTGATCTCGATGGCCACCACCGCGACCGTCTCGGTGGCCAGCAGTACCGGCGCGGTCAGCAGGCTCGGGGTGGCCACCCACTCGATCGAGGCCACGCCGCCGCTGGCCGCCCCGACGGCGGCCGTGGTCCGGGCGGCGTTACGCACCAGCCGCTCGGCCAGCTCCTCGTCGGACAGGCCCGGAAAGTGCCGGCGCAGCGTCTCCTTGGAGCGCACCGGCATGTGCAGCGCGACGTCGCCGACCGCCTCGGACATCCAGCGGACGGCCGCCTTCGGCCGGAACAGGTCACCCACGCCGCGGGCGCGTACCTCCGCCGCCAACCGGCCGAGCAGCCGCCGCCGCTCCGCCAGGGGCAGTTCGGCGTCGGCGAGGGCCGCGATGGTCTCGGACATCTCTTCGGCGTTCTCGTCCAGCTCGGCCGGGCTCAGACTGCCTGGTACCGGCTCCCCCGCACCGGTCTGTACCGGTCGGGTGACGCCGTCGCCGGGCGTACCGACGCTGGACACGCCGGTACCGGTCGGCTGCGCCGGAATCGGCGGCAGCAACCTACCGGCACCCGGCTCAGTACCCGGGCCCGACTCAGCACCCAGGCCTGACTCAGCACCCAGGCCCGGGTCGGTACCCAGGGTCGGCTCAGCCTGATCCGATCCGCCGCTCATCCGCCGTCTCCTCTCACCGTCGCGGGCGCGACCGTTTGACCCGGTCCCGCCCGCCGGTCCCCCGGTCAGCCGACCCGTGCCGGACCAGCCCGCCGAGGCCTTCGCGACGATCGTGTCACGCCGTCGCGAAACCGCACCTCGGCCAGGACGGCCCGGTGTCGGGTGTCCGTCAGGCGCATTCCTGACAGATCAACTCGCCATTCCGCTCGTAGGCCAGTTGGCTGCGGTGGTGCACCAGGAAACAGCGCGAGCAGCGGAACTCGTCGGCCTGCATCGGCAGGACACGGACGGTCAACTCCTCGTCGGCGAGGTCGGCACCGGGCAGCTCGAAGCTCTCCGCGACGTCCGTCTCGTCGATGTCGACGACAGCGGACTGCGCGTCGACGCGTCGGGCCTTGAGCTCCTCCAGGCTGTCCTCGCCGAGGTCGACCTCATCGCGACGCGGCGCGTCGTAGTCGGTGGCCATCGGTCTTCACTCTCCCGTATCGATATCGCCCGGCCAGGCCGGGCTGCCGTCTCCCCATTGCTCACCCGTGACCCGGGCTGTTCGCGACCCCCGCGAAACCCGGCTGACCCGTTGTTGGGTGTGCCGCCAGAACACATACCTTGCGAGCGCGGTACCTTACCCGCTCTGTGCGTTGCTAGTACGCCTAAGCGCGCGAAGATGTTCCCACTGTGACTCAGGCGACACCAAGGTAGGGGCGCCCGCTTCGCGATCACCGTCGGCACGCCGATAAGGAGATCAGATTCATGACCCGTCCGGGTGGGACACACGTTAACCTCTGCGCAGACAGGAACCGTTCCGACGGCACGCGGACCGGTGAAGTACAGGGTGACGGGGAGCCACGGACGAGATGAGCTTTTCCAGGATACGTGCGCTGTCGATCATCGGTGCCCTTGTTGTGTGCGCCGTCGTGCTGGCCATCGTGGCTGTCGCCAAGGACAAGCAGAGCGGCGCCAACTACGCCACCAGCTGCCCGGCCGGGTTGATCCACGTGACGACGAAGCCGCTGCCCGACGAGAAGGCCATCAAGGTCAACGTCTACAACGGCACCAGCACGCCGAACCTGGCCAACGGGGTCGCCGACGAGCTGCGCAACCGCAAGTTCCAGGTCGGCGAGGTCAAGGACACCGACAAGTACGACAAGGTGGCCAAGCTGCACTACGGCCCCAAGGCGCTGGCCGCGGCGACCGTGGTGAACGCGTACTTCCTGGGCAAGGCCGACGACGGTTCGGGCTTCGACAAGAAGGACACCACCGACGTCGTAGACATCACGATCGGGGCACAGTACACGGCGCTGGGTACCCCCACCGACGTCCACCAGGCCATCGCGCAGCTGGGCAACCCGTCGCCGCCGGCCGGTACCTGCGACGTCTCCGGCAACGGCTGAGCCCGCCCCAACCCATGACCGCCGGCTCAGCTCGCCACGGGTCAGCGATCGCCGGCTCAGCTCGCCACGTCAGCTGCCGCTCGGCTAGCTGCGGCTCAGGGACCGCCGGCGGCGTCCAGCTCCACCAGCAGGTCGTGCAGTTCGTGGTAGATCCCGGCCGGGGCGGCGAGCACCAGGTCCGGCCCGGGCGGCGCGCCGTCGAGCCCGGTGACCAGCAGCCCGGCCTCGGTGGCCAGCAGCCCGCCGGCCGCGTGGTCCCACAGGTTCAGGCCCTTCTCGAAGTACGCGTCCACCAGCCCCTCAGCCGCGAAGCAGAGGTCGAGCGAGGCCGCCCCGAACCGGCGGATGTCACGCACCGCGGGCAGCACCCGGGTGAGCACCGCCGCCTGGTACGCCCGGCGCGCGGCCGCGTACCCGAAGCCGGTGGCCACCAGCGACTGTCCCAGTTCGGTAACTGGCGAGGCGTACACCTGCCGGGTGCCGTGGTACGCCCCGCCGCCCCGTACGGCCGTCCACTCGTCTCCGGTGGCCGGGTTGTGTACCACCCCGGCAACCACCTCGCCGTCCACCTCCACGGCCAGCGAGACGGCGTACTGGGGCAGCCCGTACAGGTAGTTCACGGTGCCGTCGATCGGGTCCAGGATCCAGCGCACGCCGGTACCGCCACCCGTACCGGCACCGGCCCGCTCACCGGACTCCTCGCCGAGCACGCTGTCGCCGGGTCGGCGCTCGTGCAGCTCCGCCAGGACGTACCGCTCGGTTGCCGTGTCCCCGGCCGTCACGACGTCGGTACGGGTGCTCTTGGTGTCCACCGCGGTAATCGCCTCGGCGCGTACGGCGCTGGCCAGCCGGGCCGCCCCGCGGGCCACCTCCACCGCGATGTCCAGCAATTCCCGCGCCTGTACCGCCATCCGAGCCTCCGTCCAATGCCCGGGCCAACCCGCTTGCCCGCAGTCGGTACCATCCTCGCAAGCCGCCCATCACGGCCTCACCCGGCACCGTCCGCGCCGCCGACCACCCCCCGGCGTACCGCGTCCGACGCGGCTACGCCTCGGATCCCGTCCAGCGGCGCTACAATTCACGCTGCCTGGGCGACCGCCCCGCCGGACGCACAGGCTCCCTGGACAGCTCCACAAGGCCACCACTCGTCGGCAGCCGCGCATGCGCGCTACGTTGGCGGGACTGGCCGTGCTCGCTCTCGCCTCCGGAAGGTCGTTCGTGACTGAAGCCCGCCAAACCGCCGACGTGCGCACCTTGACCGACGCGCTTGTGGCTCACGCCGCCACTGCCGGCGGTCAGCTCACGTCCGCCGAAGTGGCCCACGCCGTAGCCGACGCCGACGTCACCCCGGCGCAGGCGAAGAAGCTGCTCCGCGCGCTGGCTGACGCCGGCGTGACGGTCGCCGTGGACGACTCGTCCACCAACCGCCGGAAGGTGGCCGCGGCGCGCTCCGCGACCCCGGCCTCCCGGGCCGCGACCGCGAAGGCCGCGCCCGCGAGCAAGGCGGCGCCGGCCAAGGCCGTGCCCACCAAACCTCGACTGACCTCGGTACCCGACACCGGCTCAGCAGTCGATCCCAGCGCGAACGGGGCCGCTGCCAACGGGGTCTCAGCCAACGGGGTCTCAGCCGACCAGGCAGCAGCCGACCAGCCGGCCGGTACGCCGAAGCAGGCGGCCAGCCCGGATGACCTGAACGAGGCCGACAAGCCGGCGCGCAAGGCCACCACCGCGAAGGCGGCACCGGCCAAGGCGGCCACCCCGGCGAAGGCGGCACCGGCCAAGGCGGCGCCCGCTAAGGCGGCTCCCGCCAAGGCCACCAAGGCGACCGCCGCCAAGGCAGCCCCGGCCAAGGTGCCCGGCGCTCCGGACGGCGACGGCCCGGACGGTGTCGAACTGGAGGTCGTGGACGTCGAACTCGACGCCGAGGCGCTCGTCGCCGACCTCGAGGACGTGGTGGCCGACGAGCCGGCCGAAGTGGTCGCGGTCGCCGAGGCCGACGCCGAGGCTTCTGCCACCGAGACCGACTTCGAGTGGGACGACGAGGAGTCCGAGGCGCTCAAGCAGGCCCGGCGGGACGCCGAGCTGACCGCCTCCGCCGACTCGGTCCGCGCCTACCTCAAGCAGATCGGCAAGGTACCCCTCCTCAACGCCGAGCAGGAGGTGGAGCTGGCCAAGCGGATCGAGGCCGGGCTCTACGCCGGTGAGCGGCTGCGCGCTGCCGAGGACGGCGAGGAGAAGCTCGTCATCACCATGACGCGCGACCTCAACTGGATCTCCCGGGACGGCGAGCGGGCCAAGAACCACCTGCTGGAGGCCAACCTCCGGCTGGTCGTCTCGCTGGCCAAGCGGTACACCGGCCGGGGCATGGCATTCCTGGACCTGATCCAGGAGGGCAACCTGGGCCTGATCCGCGCGGTCGAGAAGTTCGACTACACCAAGGGCTACAAGTTCTCCACCTACGCGACCTGGTGGATCCGGCAGGCGATCACCCGGGCAATGGCCGACCAGGCCCGGACGATCCGCATCCCGGTACACATGGTCGAGGTGATCAACAAGCTCGGCCGCATCCAGCGCGAGCTGCTCCAGGACCTCGGGCGCGAGCCCACCCCGGAGGAGCTGGCCAAGGAGATGGACATCACCCCGGAGAAGGTGCTGGAGATCCAGCAGTACGCCCGGGAGCCCATCTCGCTCGACCAGACCATCGGCGACGAGGGCGACAGCCAGCTCGGTGACTTCATCGAGGACTCCGAGGCCGTGGTTGCCGTCGACGCGGTCTCCTTCTCGCTGCTGCAGGACCAGCTCCAGCAGGTACTCCAGACGCTGTCTGAGCGGGAGGCGGGGGTGGTACGGCTGCGCTTCGGCCTCACCGACGGCCAGCCGCGTACCCTCGACGAGATCGGCCAGGTCTACGGGGTCACCCGGGAACGGATCCGGCAGATCGAGTCGAAGACCATGTCGAAGCTGCGCCACCCGTCCCGCTCCCAGGTACTACGCGACTACCTCGACTGATCCCCGATCGGCTGACAGACGCTTTGAACGACCCGCAGCCGGCGCTCGTACCACCTGGTACGGGCGCCGGATTCGGTCACCGGGCCACGATTTGGACGTACCAGCAACCAATGTCTCGGTCCTGTAACCAAGACGATATGGCGGCGGGGTGTTTGAGTTGAGAGGCTGGAAACTGTCAGTACCCGGTGTGACCCTGGTCCCCAAGGCGTACAACGGGAAGTTCAGCCCCCGGCAGGGTGTTGGACGGTGACGTGAGTACTGAACCTGGTTTTGCGTTCGTCGGTGACTATCAGGAGGAGAAGGCGATGACCCCAACCCTCATGCCGCCGCCGGAAACGGTGGCGGTCCCCGGCGCCGAGGAGCGGTGCGACCGCTGTTTGGCGGCCGGCAAGCTGCGGGTGATGACCGCGGGCGGTGGTCAGCTTGTGTTCTGTGGCCACCACGCGAACAAGTACGCGGACAGCCTTGTCAAGATCGCTGTAGATGTCGCGGTAGCCCCCGACTTCGAGTGGCGCGGCAGCGAGCTCCAGGCCAACTGAGCGAGCGCGAGAGACCGAAGAGCGGGTGGCTCCGGTGAGCCACCCGCTCGTTCTCTCTCCGGTCACCAGCGTGGGTGACCAACGCTCAGCGGGGTCCGGCACTCCGCGGGTCTGACGCTCAGCAGGTCTGACGGTCAGCAGGTCTGGCGGTCAGCAGGTCTGGCGGTCAGCGGGTCTGGCAGCCAGCGGGTCTGGCGGTCAGAGGGTCTGGATGGCGGCGATCCGCTCTTCCAGCTGCTCGATCGTCGCCTGAGCGCTGGGCGGCCCGCCACAGAGCCGGCGCAGTTCGGCATGGATCTTGCCGTGCGGCAGGCCACTGCGGTGGTGGTGGGCGCCGACCAGTTCGTTGAGTTGGCGGCGGAGCAGTACCCGCCGCTCGGCTGAGCTCTGCGGCAGCTCGACCACCGGCTGCGGCGCTGCCGCGCGGGTACGCCGCTGGGCAGCCACCTGCTCGGCCTGGCGCCGGTGCAGCAGGGTAGCCACCTGGTCGGCGGTGAGCAGCCCGGGAATCCCCAGGTACTCCTCCTCCTCACGGCTACCGGTGAGCACGGGCGTACCGAACGAGGCACCGTCGAAGATCACCTGATCGAGTTCGGCGGTGGCCGACAGCGCCTCGAAGCGCTTCTCCAGCTCCCCGCTTGCCTGCTCGTTGCGGGCCGCCCGCTCCAGCAGGGAGTCGTCCAGCCCGTCCGGTGACTTCGGCGCGCCGAGTACGTGGTCGCGCTGCAGCTCCATCTCGCTGGCCAGCCCGAGCAGGTGCGCCACGCTCGGCAGGAACACCGAGGCGGTCTCCCCGGGGCGGCGTACCCGGACGAAGCGCCCAACCGCCTGAGCGAAGAAGAGCGGCGTCGAGGCGCTGGTGGCGTACACACCGACCGCCAGCCGCGGGATGTCCACCCCCTCCGACACCATCCGTACCGCCACCAGCCAGCGCTGTTGGGAGTCACCGAACGCCGCGATCCGCCCCGAGGCACCGGCGTCGTCGGAGAGCACCACCACCGCCGGCTCGCCGGTGATCGTGTGCAGCAGCTTGGCGTACGCGCGGGCGGCCTGCTGGTCGGTGGCGATCACCAGACCACCGGCATCGATCATCCCGTGGCTGCGCAAGACCGACAGCCGGGCGTCGGCAGCACGCAGCACCTGCGGCATCCAGTCGCCGGACGGGTCCAGCGCGGTCCGCCAGGCCTGTGCCACCAGGTCGTTGGTCATCGGTTCACCGAGCCGGGCAGCCAGCTCGTCACCGGCGCTGGTACGCCACCGGGTCTCCCCCGAGTAGGCCAGGAAGATCACCGGGCGTACCACGCCGTCGCGTAGTGCGTCGCCGTAGCCGTAGCTGGAATCGGAGCGGGAGCGCTGCACGCCGTCGCTGCCGCGCTCGTACCGCACGAACGGGATCGGGTTCTCGTCCGACCGGAACGGCGTACCGGTGAGCATCAGCCGGCGTACCGCTGGCTCGAACGCGGCGCGTACCCCCTCGCCCCAGGAGCGCGAGTCGCCGGCGTGGTGGATCTCGTCCAGGATGACCAGGGTGCGCCGGGTGAGGGTACGGCGGCGGTGTACGGCGGGCGCCATGCCGACCTGCGCGTAGGTGACCACGGTGCCGTGGAAGTCGGCTGAGGAGTGCACGTCGGCGTTGCGGAAGGCCGGGTCGAGCTGGATGCCGACCAGCGCCGCGGCGCGCGACCACTGGGTTTTCAGGTGCTCGGTCGGGGTCACCACGGTGAGCGCCTCGACGGTACCGTCGGCCAGCAGCTCAGCCGCGATCCGCAGCGCGAAGGTGGTCTTGCCGGCGCCCGGGGTCGCCACCGCCAGGAAGTCCTCGTCCCGGCGGCGCAGGTAGCCCACCATCGCCTTGCGCTGCCACGAGCGCAGCGGCGGGAAGCGCTCCAGGTCGGGTGTCGGCGGCATGCGGCAACCCTCCCCGATCAGTTGTCTTCAACACCGGCGGCCCCATCCCCTGCGGGACTACATCCCTTGCAGGCCAACGGGAACACAGCATCCACACGGCCACGCCAGCAGCGGTGGCCACGCAAACGCCCCCGCGCCACACCGGCCGCGAAGGCATACACCAGTCTAGCCGGTACCTCCGTCATCACCGGTGTCGGTGCTACCGCGCGCCGTGGGTGCCTCCCATTTGTTGCGCACCGCGAGGATGCGTACCAGGAAGATCAGCGACGCCGTCAGCACGATGATCACGCCTCGGGGCAGGTGCAGGTGGACCAGGCCGACCACCAGGGCGGCGCCCAACAGCGCGGCCATCGCGTAGATCTCCCGGCGCAGCACGAACGGGATCTCCACGGTCAGCAGGTCGCGGCCGAGACCGCCGCCGATCGCCGCGATCATCCCGATCAGGCAGGCGCCGACCGCAGGTACGTGCGCGTCCAGTGCCTTGAGCGTGCCGGTGGCGGTGAACAGGCCCAGCCCGGCGGCGTCCAGCACGAGTACGGTCCGGCGCGCGCGTCCGTACTGCGGGTGCAGCCAGAACATCAGCAGCGCGGCGCAGATCGCCACCGTCAGATAGGGCCAGTGCGTGAAGGCGTACGGCGGGATGTCGCCGATCAGCAGGTCACGGACGATGCCCCCGCCGAGCGCGGCGACCGCGCCGACGAAGGCCACGCCGAACAGGTCGAGCCGCTTGGCCACCCCGGCCGAGGCGCCGGAGGCCGCGAAGACCGCGACCCCGACAAGTTCGGCAACGAGCAGGGTGGGGTTCTCCACCGGCGCGGCGTACCGGGGTCAGTCGTCGGACTTCTCGGGGCCGTCGTAGGCCCGGTTCGGGTCCTCGAAGATCTCCTTGCAGGCCGGGCAGACCGGGAAGCGCTTGGGGTCGCGGGAGGGTACCCAGAGCTTGCCGCAGAGCGCGCGCACGGGGGTACCTTCGATCATCGCCAGCATGATCTTTTCTTTCGGCGCGTAGTGCGAGAAGCGCTCGTCGTCACCGGCGTCGTAGCGGTAGTCGGTGCGCTCCTCGACCGCGGTCGAGCCGGCCTTCTGGGGTGCCGGGGCCACCGGCTGGACAGGTGTGGTCACCAGCCCAGTGTCTCAAACCCGGGCGGTCGCTGCCCAGCCGTACCCGGTCGGGGCCGGGTGGACGCCTCAACCGGCCGCGCAGGAGATTCCGATGTGATCCCGTGGGGCGCCGGTGGCCGGGTCGAAGTGCAGGTGGAAGTCGCCGTAGACCGAGGTGACCAGCAGCTCGTCGGCGGCCGCGAAGCTGGCCTTGAAGTCGCCGCACGGGGCGCCGAAGTCGCCCAGGTCCTTCGCGCCCAGGCCGGTACCGCTGAACAGGTGCACGTGGTAGGCGCGGGAGTCGTCGGAGGCGGCCTGCCGTACCTTGGCCACCACCCTGTCGCCCGCGGGCGCGTGCGCGACGATCTCGGGGTCGTAGACGAACCAGTGGCCGCGTACGAACAGGGTGGCGAGCAGCGACAGCACCGTGAAGACGATCAGCACGATGCGGGTACGGGCGCGGCCCCGGTCGTCGGCTTCGCTACGCACCGGCATGCCGAGCCAGACCGCCGCCAGCGTCAGGATCAGCACCAGGAAGAGCGCGCTGAACGGGTCGCTGAAGAAGGTACGCAGGACCACCAACCGGCCGAAGTCGGCGACGCCGAGGACACCGAGGACGAGCACGACAGCGGCGATCAGGGCGCAGAGCAGGGCTCCGACGCGGCGAAGTGTGCCCAATCGTGGGGGTGTGGACGTGGTCAGCACGCCCAGAATCATGCCAGGGTGCGGTCCACGCCCGCGGTGTCGAGCGCCTCCACCGGGGTTTTCTGACGCGGAACCGTTACCGACTGTGTCAACTGGTCGTCATCGGCGTACCCGTGCCGCTGCGCCGGTACCGCCGGGGTGACTGTGCGTGTCCTGGTCAGCCAGAGCCACAGCGCCGTACCGACGATCAGCCCCACGCCGGCGATCGTGTACGTCTCGTGCAGCGTCGAGCCGATCAGGCCGGTACCGAGGTGGCCGGTGGTGTGCCAGATCAGCCCCAGGGGTACCACCGGTCCGACCGCGGCGTCCCAGAACGGCCAGGCCACGAAGGCCGCGGTCAGGATCGCCGCGCCGACCTGGGCGAGCACCTGCCGGTTGCCGGCCAGCCGGGCGGGGGCACTCCACGCGAAGATCAGCAGCGGTACCACCCACACCCAGTGGTGCGACCAGGCGACCGGAGTGATCAACAGAGCGGTGATGGCGACCAGCAGTACCGCGAGCAGCTCCTGCCCGCGCTGGTGCGTCAGGGTCGCCACCAGCATCCCGCCGACCAGTACGAGCAGCGCCAGCGGCAGCCACAGCAGCGTGTTGTCGTCGCCGGTCAGCCGGGCGGCGAAGCCGTGCAGGGACTGGTTGCCCAGGTAGCCGACGCCGACCACGGAGGCGACCCGCTTGGAGTCGAGGAACTCGCCGCCCCAGTAGCGCGCCGCGTCGCCGGGCGTGATCAGGAAGCCGAGCAGCACCGTGCCGACGAAGACTCCGGCGCTCACCACGGCCGCCCGGAACCGCCGGGTGAGCAGCAGGTAGACGATGAACAGCCCGGGTACCAGCTTGATCCCGGTGGCCAGGCCGATGCCCACGCCCTTCCACCGGCGCCGGTCCGGCTGCGCCAGGTCGGCGATGACCAGCACCATGACGATCGCGTTGACCTGCCCCAGGTTGATCGTCGCGAGCACCGGCTCCAGCCACACCGACAGGCCGGCAATGGCGGCCGTCAGCCCCAGCCGGCCCCGGCCGGTCGGTACGCCGGCCATGCCGAGGGCGTACCAGGCGCTGACCGCGACACAGCCCACGGTGACCGCGCTCATCAAGATCAGCGCGTGCCGGTGGGTCAGCATCGACAGCAGCGCGTTCGGCAGCAGCGTGATCGGCGGGTAGGTGTAGGGCAGGTTGATGTCGGTCCAGCCCATGTCGTAGACGTGCTGGCCGTGCCGCAGCGCCAGCCCGCCGCCCTGGTAGACCTTCAGGTCCAGGCCACCCCAGAGGATGAACTGGTACCGGCGCAGCTCCTGCAGGTACCAGAACAGGCTGCCCAGGAACACCAGCAGCCCGGGTACCAGCCAGGCGTCGGGTACCCGCAGCGGCGTACCCGACGGGCGGGCGGGTGCGGAGAACCGGGTGCCGAGCATGAGGGGCCTTCCGAGGGGCGCAGCACTGAGGGTGAGACGGGGATTTAGGGACGGGGGATTTAGAGACGGGGGGTTTGGAGACCACAAGTCGGTGCAACCACACACGGAGGGTGCGGCTGCCAAGCTATCTGGTCACGCGCGGTGACGGCAAGACCCGGATGCCGGGGGTACGGCCGGCTCGGGCCGGTACCGTGACGTGCGTGACTGAGCTGCGGATCAGGTACGGCGCCCGGGTACGCGAGGCGCTGGACGCGGGCCGCCCGGTGGTGGCCCTGGAGAGCACGATCGTCGCCCACGGGCTGCCCCGGCCACGGAACCTGGAGGTCGCCCGGCGCATCGAGGCGACGGTTGCCGAGCACGGGGCGACCCCGGCCACCATCGGCATGATCGACGGCGAGCTCGTGGTGGGGCTGGACGGGGCGGAGCTGAGCCGGTTGGCCACCGGTACCAGTGTGGTGAAGTTGTCCGTCCGTGACCTGGCCGTGGCCGCGGCCCAAGGCGTCGACGGGGCCACCACCGTGGCCAGCACCAGCGCGGTGGCGGCGGCCGCGGGTATCCCGGTCTTCGCCACCGGCGGGCTCGGCGGCGTGCACCGGGAGGCGACCACCACCTTCGACGAGTCGGCCGACCTGACCACGCTGGCCCGTACCCCCGTCGCGGTGGTCTGCGCCGGGGTCAAGTCGATCCTCGACGTCGGGGCAACGCTGGAGCGGCTGGAGACGCTCGGGGTGGCCGTACTCGGCTTCGGTACCCGCCGCTTCCCCGGCTTCTTCATCAGCGACAGCGGCTTCGACCTGGACTGGTCGGTCTCCACCGCGGCCGAGGTGGCACAGGTGATCCGGGCGCAGCGGGCACAGGGCGTACACGGCGCCGGGCTGCTGGTGGCCAATCCGCTGCCGGTCGACGAGCAGCTCGACCCGGCGCTGCACGACCGGACGCTCTTCACCGGCCTGGCCAAGCTGGAGCACGAGGGGATCACCGGCAAGGCGGTCACCCCGTTCCTGCTGTCCCACTTCCACACCGAGACCGAGGGCGCCAGCCTCGAGGTCAACATCCGGATCATCCTGCGCAACGCGGCGCTGGCCGCACAGATCTCCGCCGCACTTGCCGAGTCCCCGGTTGGCGCCGTGGGCGGTGGCGGGTGACCGTACTGGTCGTCGGGGACGTGGTCACCGACATCCTGGCCGTCCACCCGCAGGAGCTGGTACCGGGCTCGGACACGCCGGCCGCGGTGCACCTCACCGGCGGCGGGTCGGCGGCCAACACCGCCTGCTGGCTGGCCGGGCTGCGCCGCCCGGTGACGCTCATCGGGGTGGTCGGGGCAGATGCGGCGGGTACCGACCGGCTCGCCGAACTGGCCGCCGCCGGCGTGGGTACCGCCATCCGGCGCGCTCCACACGCGCGTACCGGCAGCGTGGTGGTGCTCTCGCACGGCGCCGAGCGGACCATGCTCTGCGACCGGGGCGCCAACACCGAACTGTCCACAGTGGACATCGACACCGCGCTCGCCGCCTACCCCGACGCCCGCCACCTGCACCTGTCCGGGTACGCCCTGTTCGACGGCGGCTCCCGGGAGGCCGGCCGGTACGCCCTGGCCGAGGCGGCCGCGCGTGGCCTGGGTACCAGCGTCGACGCCGCGTCGGCCGGGCCACTGAACCGGGTCGGCGCCACGGCGTTCCTTTCCTGGGTACACCACGCCGACCTGCTGCTGGCCAACCTCGCCGAGGCGCAGGCGCTCGCCGGGCACGCCGGTACCCCGGAGGCGTTGGCGCACACCCTGACCCAGTACTTCCCCCGGGTGGTGGTGAAGCTGGCCGAGTCCGGGGCGGTGTGGGCCAGCCGGGATGGGGACGTGGTGGGGGTACCCGCGCGGCCGGCCACCATGGTCGATCCGACCGGGGCCGGGGATGCCTTCGCCGCCGGCCTGCTGGACGCCTGGCTCGGTGGCGCACCACCGCTCGACGCACTGCACGCCGGAGCGGTCCTCGGCGCGAAGGCGGTCTCGATCACCGGTGGCCGACCGGTACCGTGACGCGCCGCGCTGCGACCGCCCGCCAGCGGGCATAGCCTGGATCGATGGAACGGCCTTTTCTGCGCCCCAACGGTGTTGTCCTCGACTCCCCCGACGCCCGGGAGTTGGCCGGGTTCTGGCAGCGGCTGCTCGGCTGGCCACGCCGCTCCGACGAGCCCGGCTGGGTCACCCTGGTCGCCCCCAACGAGGGCATCGGGCTGTCCTTCCAGACCGAGACGAACTACACGCGCCCGGTCTGGCCGGCCGGCGAGGGCGACCCGCAGATGCAGATCCACCTGGATATCGAGGTACAGGACCTGGCCGAGGCGGTGGACTGGGCCGTGGCCCAGGGCGCGCGGCTCGCCGAGTTCCAACCCCAGGACGATGTACGCGTCCTACTCGACCCGGCCGGCCACCCGTTCTGTCTCTGGACCCGCTGACCACCCTCCACCCGCATTCGCCACAAGGCGATCTTGGAGTTGGAGCTGTTATCCGGCAACGAATTCCAGCGCAAACTCCAAGATCTCCAAGTAACGACGGGCGTCAGTCGTCGTGGTCGATGACCTTGTGGTCGACGATCTTGTGGTCTGCCGCGGTGATGGCGGGGTCGGTCGCCGGTTCGCTGGGCTTGCGCAGGTGCAGCCGGTTGACCAGCCGGTACTTCTCCTTGGCCGGCCGGTCGTTGGCCAGGATCACCGCGAGCCACGGCAGGATGATCATGCCGAACAGCAGCAGCGGCAGCCATACCGCCAGGTAGTGCGCGTGTACCCCGACCAGGATGGCCGCTGCGATCAGGCACAGTACGCGGATGCCCATCATGATCACGTAGCGGATCTCCCGCGACATCAGCTGGTCGTCCTGGCTGTAGTCGGCGTCGGTGATCACGGGGGGCCGGTTGCGTCGCACGTACCCCATGCTCCCACTCACCGCCCGCCCCGCCCACCCGGGCCACAGGCCCTCGTTCGGCACGCGATCCCGGCGTGTTCGCGTCGCGACCGAAGCGCTCCGCGCCGACCGATCAGTGGTACGGTGACCGCCCCGCTGTCCCACTCGCGGTAGCAAGGGTAGTGGCATTTTGGTAGCATCGCCGGTGTGAAACTCAGCGTGAGCCTGCCCGATGCGGACGTCTCGTTCGTCGATTCCCTGGCCCGCCGGGGTGACGGGACGTCGCGCTCCTCGATCGTCCACCAGGCCATTGAGCTGCTCCGGATGGCAGAGCTGGAGAACGCTTACGCCGACGCCTGGGAGGAGTGGCGGCAAGACGGAGACGCAGACGCCTGGCAGTCCACCGTGGGCGACGGGATGACCGATGCGCCGCGGTGACGTCTACCTGGTGGACCTCAACCCGACCCGTGGCTCCGAGGCGAACAAGATCCGGCCGGCAGTGGTCGTCAGCAACGACGCCGCCAACAAGACCGCCGAACGTACCGGCCGCGGCGTGATCACCGTGGTACCCGTGACATCCAGGACCGACCGGGTGTACCCCTTCCAGACGATCATCCCCGCCGGCGAGGGTGGCCTGACCGCGGACTCCAAGGCGCAGGCCGAGCAGGTACGCGCGGTGGACTTCGAGCGGATGCACGGCCGCCTGGGCGCGATCAAGCCGGCCAGCCTCGAACGCCTCGACACCGCGCTACGCCGGCACCTGGCGCTGTAGCGACGGCTCGGCCGGCAATTGCCCCTAACTGGCCGCCTTGTCCTTGGCAGCGGCTTTCATCTGTTGCTTGAACGAGCGCACCTTGCCAAGCGAACCCTCGTCGGTGATGTCGGCGACCGAGCGGTGTGCGCCCTCCTCGCCGTAGGCACCCGCCGCTTCGCGCCAGCCGCTCGGCGTGACACCGAACTGCTTGCCCAGCAGAGCAACGAAAATCTGCGCCTTCTGCTTGCCGAAGCCGGGCAGCTCACCCACCCGCTTCAGCAACTCCTTGCCGTCGGCCGCGCCGTTCCACAGCTGCGCCGCGTCGCCGTCGTAACGCCGCACCAACACCTGGCACAGCTCCTGCGCCCGTTTGGCGTTCGCGGCCGGGAAACGGTGCAGGGCGGGCGGTTTCGCGAAGATAGCGGTGAGCGCCTCCGGGTCGTAGCCGGCGATGTCGGCCGCGTCGAGGTCGTGCCCCAGCCGTTCGCGCAGTACGTACGGCGAGGAGAACGCCTTCTCCATCGGGATCTGCTGGTCCAGCATCATGCCGAGCAGCAGCGCGAGTGGGCTGGTGCGCAGCAACTCGCTGGCCTTGGGTTCAATCGGCAGGGTGAGCGCCATCGTGCCTCCCAGTGCGTACCTCATCAAGCGTCAGCCGAGCTTCGCAGTGCATCGGCTGCTTCTCGTCCTGCCATCATCCTGCCCGGCGCGGGCTCCCGGGGAGGGTCGGACACGACGACTTGCGATCCCGGTGATGTCGAAACCGGCCGTGTGGCGGGCGTCACGCAGGGAAGTGTACGGAACCGTTTCGCACCCCGGGCGGCGCGGAGTAACGTGCGGTACGGAACGGTATCGTTTCGTATCTGAGAGAACCTGAGAAGGGGGTGGAGTCGTGCCGGAAAGCGCGGTGGTCGAACCCATCTCCGCAGGTACAGGCGGTGCGAGTTGCAGCGCGGCCGAGCCAGCCCGAGTCGGGGCGGGACCGATCGCGCTTCGCTCGGGGCGCCACGAAGCCATCTGTGGCGCCGTCTTCGAGCTGCTCGGCGAGGTCGGCTACGACCGGATGTCGATGGACGCCGTCGCTGCCCGGGCCCGGGCCAGCAAGGCGACCATCTACCGGGCCTGGCCGAACAAGCCGGACCTGGTGATGGAGGCGCTGAGCAGCCGCTTCGACGGTCCACTCGACGTCCCGGACACCGGTACCCTGCGCGGCGACCTGCTCGCGATCATGGGTACCGCCTGCCAGGTCGCCAACAGCCCGGAAGGCGCCGTCATCACGGGGCTGATGAGCGCGGCGGCGCGTAATCCGGAGCTCTCCCAGACGCTGTTCCGCTGCATCTACGAGACCAAGCACGAGATGTACGAGTCGATCATCGGTCGCGCAACGGCGCGCGGCGAGGTACCCCCGCGGACCGATCCGAAGCTGCTCCACGAGGTACTGCACGCCATGGTGCTGACCTACAAGCTCTGGTCGGCGAAGCCGATGGACCAGGAATTTGTCGTACACGTCATCGACGATGTGCTGATCCCCGTGCTGTGCCATCGAGGCGAGGGCACTGTCGGGGGCGAGATCAACGGGCACGAGATCAACGGTGCCGAGACGAACGGGCAGGACGCCGGCGAGTAGGGCGCTATGGGGGCGGGACCACCGGTAAAAGCGGTGGACCCCGGAGCGCCGGGCGCGAAGGATCTGCCCTCGGAACAAAGAGGGGCGTAGCACCACAGAATCCCGCACAGCAGACCGCGCGTACCCCGCCGGTTGGGATTTCTGCGCCCAAAAACGAGCGCCACGAGCAAAAGCACGAACACAAGAGCGCCACCAGGGGCGCCGTGGGTGACCACGGCACAGGACACGCAAAGCGTTGAAGGAGAAGGACATGTCGCAAGACAGCACCATGGCGAACGCCACGGTGACCGGGGGGCGGGCTGCGACAGAGCCGCCGGACAACAAGCGTTGGCTGGCACTCGCCGTCATCGCGCTGGCCCAGCTGATGGTGGTACTGGACGCCACCGTGGTGAACATCGCGCTGCCCAAGGCCCAGCAGGCACTGAACATCAGCGACGCCGACCGGCAGTGGATAGTCACCGCGTACACCCTGACCTTCGGTGGTCTGCTGCTGCTCGGCGGCCGCATCGCCGACTTCTTCGGCCGCAAGCGGGCCTTCCTGGTCGGCCTGATCGGCTTCGCCGCGGCGTCCGCGCTCGGTGGTGCCGCGGTCAACGAGCAGACGCTGTTCGCCGCGCGGGCCCTGCAGGGCGCGTTCGGCGCGCTGCTGGCGCCGGCCGCGCTGTCGCTGCTCACCGTGACGTTCCACGACGCCAAGGAGCGGGCGAAGGCGTTCGGCGTGTTCGGCGCGATCTCCGGCGGTGGCGCCGCGATCGGCCTGATCTCCGGTGGCGTCCTCACCGAGTACGCCAGCTGGCGCTGGTGCCTGCTGGTCAACATCCCGATCGCGCTGATCGCGTTCGCGGCGGCTGTCCCACTGGTAAGGGAGAGCAAGGCGCACGGCAACACCCGGTACGACATCCCCGGCGCCATCCTGGCCACCGGCGGACTGAGCGCATTGGTCTACGGCTTCACCAAGGCAGCGAGCGAGAAGGACCACTGGACCGCCACCCCGACCCTGGTTTGGCTGGGCGTGGCACTGGTACTCCTGGTCGCCTTCGTGGCATGGGAGAACGTCAGTAAGCACCCGCTGCTGCCCATGCGGGTGGTGCTGGACCGCAACCGGGGTACGTCGTACGTGGTCTCGATCCTGCTCGGTGCGGGCCTGCTCGGCATGTTCCTGTTCATGACCTACTACCTGCAGGGGACCATGCACTGGTCGCCACTGAAGACCGGCTTCGCCTACCTGCCGTTCTCCGGAGGCATCGTGGTCGGTGCCGGCCTCGCCTCACAGCTGCTGCCCCGGATCGGTGCGCGATCGATCATGACGGTGGGCCTCTCCCTCGCCACCGGCGGCCTGGTGTGGCTGACGCAGCTCGACCTGAACTCGTCGTACGTCACACACATCCTGCCGTCGTTCATCGCGATGAGCGTGGGTATCGGCCTCACCTTCGTGCCGGTGTCCTCGGTGGCGCTGTCCGGCATCGGGCAGCACGACGCGGGCGTGGCCAGCGCGATGGTCAACACCACCCAGCAGGTGGGTGGCTCGCTGGGCACCGCCCTGCTGAACACCATCTTCACCACGGCGGCGGCGAGCTACATCACGGCGCACGTCGCCACCCAGGGACTGGACGCGGCGAAGGAGCACGGGGCGATCCACGGGTACAACGTCGCGTTCACCGCGAGCGCCATCCTGCTCGGCCTGGGCGCGTTGCTGTCCTTCCTGTTCATCCGCAAGCCGGTCGAGATCAAGCCGGACGCGGAGGACACTGCGGGGGACGTGGCCGTGGGCACGCAGCTGCCGGTGGCCGTGCACTGACCGCAGACCATGGTCGGCGAGCCGAGGGGGCGGCGCGTTGACGGTGCAGCCGCCGACCCTCCCCGGCGGCTGCCGGACGGCCCGGATGTCACCCGACATCCGGGCCGTCCGCTGTCCCCCGGACCAATCAGTTGCCCGGCCGGGCGGACCCACCGCTACGCGCGGCGGTGTGCGCGAGGATGTATCGATGATCGACCCACTGCTCGACCCGGCCGGTATCGACGACCTGCGCGCGGCGCTGACCGCGGCGAAGTACACCAGTGCCGGCATCGCCGACCGGATCGGGCCGGTGGCCACGGCCGCCATCCGGCGCAACGACTTCCGGGCCGCGCTGCGGGCCACGGCGCCGTCGGCTAGCGGGGACAACGATCCGCTCGGCACGATCGTGCGGCTGTTCGTCTGCGGGCAGACCGAGCCGGCCGCCGCGGTGGGCGCCGCGCTGCCGCTGCCCGCGCTGCTCGCGGCCGGCCTCCTGGAGAACCACGACCAGGGGGTACGGGCGGCTGTCGACCTGGAGCCCTACGGCGGTGACTGGTGGGTACTGGCGGACCTGGACGCGGGTACCCGCCCCGGACCACTCCCGGCCGACCACGTACTCGGCATCGGTGGCGCGTCAACGACTCTGGCCGGTGCCACCATCCGGCGCCCGGTGGGTAGCGCGCTGGATCTCGGTACCGGCTGCGGGGTACAGGCACTGCACCTGTCCACGCACGCGAACACGGTCACCGCGACCGACCTGTCTACCCGGGCGCTGCGCTTCGCCGCCACGACGGCCGCGCTCAACGGCCTGGACTGGGAACTGTTGCACGGCGACCTGGTGGCCCCGGTCGCCGGCCGCCGCTTCGACCTGGTGGTGAGCAACCCGCCGTTCGTCGTCGGGCCGGGTACCACCACGCACACGTACCGCGACTCGGGGCGCCCCGGCGACGGCGTGTGCGCCGAACTCGCCCGCGCCGCCCCTGCGCTGTTGAACCCGGGCGGCACCTGCCAGTACCTGGCCAACTGGGTACACGTGCGGGGGGAGGACTGGACCGAGCGGGTGGCCGGTTGGTTCGCCGGTACCGGCCTGTCCGCCTGGGTGATCCAGCGCGAGGTCACCGACCCGGTCGCGTACGTCAACCTGTGGCTGGCCGACGCCGCCGAACGACGCGACCCGGCCCGGGCGGCGGCGTGGCTGGACTGGTTCGACGCGCAGGACATCGAGGCGGTTGGCTTCGGCATCGTCAGCCTGCGCGCGGACGGGTTGGACGACCCCGTGGTGCGCCTCGAGGATCTGCGGCAGAGCATCGACCCACCACTGGGTACCCAGGTCGCCGGCTGGTTCGACCGGCAGCAGTGGCTGCGTGCGCACGGTACGGATGACCTGCTGGCGCAGCGGCTCCGGATGGTCGACGGGCTGCACTTGCGCCAGGAGGCCACTATCGGTGCCGACGGCTGGGCGGTGGACCACCAGTTCCTCGAACTGCCGTCCGGTATGCACCACACCGAGGAGGTGGACCCGTTGGTACTCGCGCTGGTGAGCGGGTGCGACGGGACGGTACCGCTGCGTGAACAGCTCACCCTGCTGGCCACGGCGCACGAGGTCGGCGAGGAGGTACTGGCGGAGGTGGCGGTACCCCTGGTGGCGCATTTGATCGAGCGTGGCTTCGTGGTACCCACATGATCTTTGCCCTTAAATCCGGCAACCCGGACTGAACCACTCCCGCATTCGTGCCACGGTGTCGGCCGCCTTACTCCGACTTCACGTCCCGTACCGCAATCTCATTCCCGTACGCATCACAGAGCATCACGGGGACGGGAGGCGAGTGACGATGGCACAGCCAGTCACCGCAGAGGGTACCGAGATCGACGCCACCGACCTGCTCGACGCCGGGACCGGCAGCGCCGCCGATCTGGTGGAGACGGACAGTAGCGCCGATCTGGACGTGGAGACCGACAGCCGGGGCGTCTCGGCCGACCTGGTCCGCGCCTACCTCAACGGAATCGGCCGCACCAAGCTGCTCACCGCCGCGCAGGAGGTGGAGCTGGCCCGCCAGGTGGAGGCCGGGCTGTACGCCGAGGAGCTGCTCGCCACCCGCGACATCACCGACTCCCAGCTGCGCGCCGACCTGCTGACCATCCAGCGCGAGGGGCGCTCCGCCAAGGATCACCTGCTGGAGGCGAACCTGCGGCTGGTGGTCAGCATCGCGAAGCGCTACACCGGCCGGGGGATGGCATTCCTGGACCTGATCCAGGAAGGGAACCTGGGCCTCATCCGCGCGGTCGAGAAGTTCGACTACGCGAAGGGCTACAAGTTCTCCACCTACGCGACCTGGTGGATCCGGCAGGCGATCACCCGGGCGATGGCCGACCAGGCCCGGACGATCCGCATCCCGGTACACATGGTCGAGCAGGTCAACCGGATGGTACGGGCCCGCCGCGAGCTGTCCGTCACGCTCGGCCGGGAGCCCTCGGTGGTGGAGATCGCCGCCGCCATGGGCGTGCAGGAGTACCAGGTGCTGGAGCTGATCTCGTACGACCGCGAGCCGGTCAGCCTGGACCAGGCGGTCGGCGAGGACGGCGAGAGCGCGCTCGGTGACTTCGTGGCCCGCGTCGACCCGCGCGAAGCCCCCGAGGACTCCGTCACCAACGGCATGCTGCGCCAGGAGGTGGAGGTTGTCCTGTCCACCCTCTCCCAGCGCGAGCAGGCGGTGATCCGGCTGCGCTTCGGCCTGGACGACGGCCGCCAGCGCACCCTCGACGAGGTGGGCCGCGAGTTCGGCCTGTCCCGCGAGCGGATCCGGCAGATCGAGAAGATCACCCTGCTGAAGCTGCGGCACCCGTCCCGCGCCAAGCGCCTGGAGGCGTACTCGGGCAGCTGACCTGCCCGCCCACTACATCCGTAGTGACGAATACGCAACGGCGAAGCCGCCCCGGCCCACTCCTCCGGGGCGGCTTCGCCGTTGCGTCCTTGTCTTTGTCGTCGCTCCGGTCGGGCTGTCAGTCCCAGGTCTGGCTGATGTCCAGGATGGTCTGGCTGATGTCCAGGATCTCCAGGTCGGGCGGGGCTGCCGAGCCGATGGCCTTGGGATCGTGCGTCACCAGGTAACAGCGGTAGAGCACCGCGGTCGCCACGGCGTGCGCCACGTCTTGCTGGACGCCATAAGCCGCCGCGATCCTGCTGACCCGCCGGCTCGTCGCGGCGTCGTAGACCTCGACATTGATGTCTCGGCCGGGGGCGAACAGCAGATCGAGCATCCGGGCGGCGGGGGTACCGGTCAGCCGCAGCTGAGCCTCCCCCAGGCACAGCGCCGGTATCCACAGCTGCTGCTCCGGATCCTCCTCGGCCAGTACGAGCAGCGCACCCGGCTCCACACTGGTACCCGAGGCGTAGGCCAAGAGTGCCGAGGTATCCAGCACCAGACCGTTCACGCGGCTGGCTTGCCGACGCCGGCGCTCTCGTGATCGAAGCCGGCCAGCCACTCCAGGTTGCGCTGGTGGCCCTCGTCGCTGATCGGCCGCTGTGCCGCGAGTCGCCCCCGGGCCCGGTCCACGTCTTCGTCGGTGATCACATACCCGGCGGTCGCCCACTGCTCGCGCAGCCCGTCCGCGCGCATCCGCCGACGCAGCACCCCGGCGATGAAGCCGGACGTATTGCCGGCCTGTTCGGCGTAGGCGGCGACCTCGTCGGGCAGGCTGATCGTGATCCGTCGAGTCATACTCTCACTCTAACCGATGCATACCGGGGTGCGCTCGCCGCGAAGTTGGAGCCGGCGGTCAGGAGAAGGTGACTGGTTGGCCGGTGGCTTCCAATACCGACATCGACAGGTCGCGGTCGGGTGGCTGGGCGGTTTCGAACGATGGTCTACCGTTGTTCTCGACATGACGGGATGGGGAATTCCCACGGGCCATCGGCGAAAGGCGGGTGCTGACATGAACGATTCGACCGGTGGCGCACCGGCGGGCTCGCGCTACGCCGATCAACGGCCGTACGCGATCACCGAAAGCCTTGACGATCTGTGTGGTCCGACGACTGGAACGGTGACCCTCGACCAGCGTCTGGACTGGTCCGGCCGCGCCCGCTACGACCTGGCCAATCCGCGCCGGCTGGCCAGCATGTACGAGACAGTTCTTCGCGAATCGGCCAACGCTGGTGATCTGGCGCGATGGCTGGACGGAGCCACGCTTGTCCGGCTGTGGCCGCAACTCGTCCTCCCCCCGCAGGTCCGCCGGGTGTGGGAGGCGCGCTTCCCCCAACTCGTACCAGATCATCGCTCCGTTGCCTGACGAACCCGCCGACCTGTTGTCGGTTCACCGTCGTCTGGCCCAGATCGGCCTGAGTGCGGGCGGAGCGTACGGATTCGCGCTCGCCGGAGGCCACGCGATTGCGGCACACGGAATTCTGGAGCGGCCGAGCGAGGACGTCGATCTGTTCGCAGATTGGCAACGGCGAGCCGACTTTCCAACCGCCGTCGACGCGGTGATTGCCGCGTATCAGGCTGCGGGCCTCGATGTCGTTGTCGATCGGCGACTGGAGACATTTGCCCGACTGCACATCACCGATCCACACTCCCCAGAGCACCAGCACCGCGTGGAACTGGTCGCCAACTGGCGAGCACAGCCGCCGGTCAAACTCGACATCGGGCCGGTCCTCCACCCGGACGACGTCATGGCGGGCAAGATGGACGCGCTCAACAATCGCGCGGCCGCCCGCGACTTCCTCGACATCGACGCCGCGATCACCAGCGGTCGGTACACCCTTGACCGGCTCTGCACCCTGGCCCAGGAGGCGGACTCGGGCTTCGATCGCGCATTCTTCGCAACGATGCTAGGCACGATCCGACGCTTCGACGACGAGGACTTCACTGAGTACGGCGTCACCTCCGAATATCTGTCTGGCCTACGTGCGCGGGTGGACGACTGGCGGAGTGCCCTACTCGACGGGTAGCTGGCGGTGTCGGGCGCCGTCAGATTCGATGCATCGGGCGTCCGAACCGGCCGGGGCAGCCAGAATTGTGGCGTGGAAGACGTAATCGCGGTGCGGGTACAGCTTGCCGGTGGCGGGGCACGCTACTTCGTCACGTGGGGACGCATCCAGGACGCAACCGATCCCGGGCCGGTCGCCGCGCTTGTACTCGGTTATGCCGGCCGGTGCTCTCTGGGCGGTGAGCCCGTTGGCGCATCGGTGTGCCACACGCTGCGCGAAGCGGCCGACTCAACGGATGCGCCGTACTTCTACGAATGCTTCCTGACCTTCTGCAGCCGGCCGATTCCGTTCGGGGACAGGTACCAGGCCTGGCGGGCCGAGTGCGATACCGCGATGCGTGCCGGCCGGGAGATCAGCTACTGCGGAGATCCAACTGCGGTGGCCCGCTCCGGCACGGCGTCGCCCGCTGCGCCAAGCAACTGAAGCGGGTCAGGAGAAGGTGACGGGTTGGCCGGTGGCTTCGAGTACGGACATCCACAGGTCGCCGTCCGGGGCCACCTGGTTGCGGCTGCTGATCGCCACCGACATCGGGATGTGTACGAACCGGCCCCGCCAGCGCCCGACCACCATGCCTGTCCGCCCAGCCATCGCCGCGTGTACCGCACTGTGTGCCAGCCGGATGCAGTAGACCGAGTCGTACGGGTTGGCGGGTACCGAGCGGATCGCGTAGCTGGGGTCGATGTACTTCAGGTTGCACTCCAGCCCGTGCGCGGCGAAGTGCTCGGCGATCTGGCCACGCAGGAACAGCCCGAAGTCGCCCAGGCGCAGGTTTCCGGAGGCGTCGGTGCGCCGGGGCTGCTCGCGCAGGTACTCCTGGCCGGCGCCTTCGGCCACCACAACAACGGCGTGCCGGTCGGACTCCACCCGCTTACGCAAGTGCTCCAGGAACCCGTCGAGGGCGAAGGGTACCTCCGGAATCAGCACGTAGTCGGCGTCGTTGTTGGCCAGCGCGGCGTAGCAGGCGATGAAGCCGGAGTGCCGCCCCATCAGCTGCACCAGGCCAACTCCCGCGGGTACCGACTGGGCTTCGACCTGCGCCGCCCGGATCGCCTCGGTGGCCTTGCCGAACGCGGTCTGGAACCCGAAACTCTGGTCGATGTACGGGATGTCGTTGTCGATCGTCTTGGGTACGCAGACCACGGCGATCCGCCGCTCCCGGGCGGCGATCACCTCGACCAGCCGGAGCGCGCCCCGGATCGTGCCGTCGCCACCGATCACGAACAGGATGTTGACGCCCAGCTGCTCCAGGCAGTCGACGATCGCCTCGGGGTCCTGGTTGCCACGTGAGGTACCGAGGATGGTGCCGCCGTACTCGTTGATGCCGGCCACCGAGTCCGGCGTCAGATCCATGGTCGAGTGGCCGTACTTGGTGACCATGCCCTGGTAACCGTTGCGGAAACCGTAGATGCGGGTGACCCCGTAGTGCTGGGTCAGCTCCAGTACCAGCGCGCGGATCACGTCGTTGAGGCCGGGGCACAGTCCACCGCAGGTGACGATGCCGACCCGGGTCTTCGACGGATCGAAGAAGATCTTGCGGCGCGGGCCGGCCGGTTCGAAGCTGGGCAGCTCCTCCGGGGGCAGGCCGGCTTCGAGTCGTTCGCGGAGCATGCCGACGGTGTCGTCGAAGAGCACCCGGTCGTCTTCGCTCACGTAGTGCTGCGTGGTGCGGCGCTCGCCGAGCAGGTCGGCCAGCGGCGAGTCGTTGCGGCACGGGCCGAGCGCCGAGATCGCGAGGTCCACCGAGTCCGCAGGCACGCCGTACGCTAACCCGCCCGGGTTACAGCCAGATCAACGCGCCCCGGTCAGCGCGGTTGCGACAAGATCAAGCCAGCTGGCGGGGGCCGGAATCGGGGCGGGTGGCACCGGGGTCGTACTCGACGGAGGCGTGCAGCACGGTCAGGCCGTCCGGTCGGGCCAGCACGGGATTGAGCCGCAGCCGGCGTACCTCCGGGTGCGCCTCGCCCAGCGCCCCGATCCGCAGCAGCAGGTCGGCGAGGGCGGCCACGGCCACGGGGGTACCGCCGCGGTGGCCGAAGAGCAGCGGCGCCGCCCGGGGCTCGCGGACCAGCGAGTCGGCGTCGACATCGGAGAGGGGTGCGGCCCGCCAGGCCATGTCCCCCAACAGTTCCCCGGTGACGCCGCCCGGCCCGAAGCCGACCACCGGGCCGAAAGCGCTGTCCTGGGCCAGTTCCACGATGCACGAGATGCCGGGCGGCGCCTGCGACTGGACGATCAACTGCTGCTCGCGGCCGAACAGCTTGGCCAGCTCGATTCGGGCCCGGCGTACGTCACCCGCGTCGGTGAGGCCCAGGCGTACCGCCCCCAGGTCCAGCCGGTGCCGCAGGCGCGCGTCGGCGATCTTCAGTACCACCGGGTACCCGAGTCGCCCGGCCGCCGCCAGTGCCGCCCGTACCCCGGTGACCGTCTCCTCGGGGAGTACCTGGATCCCGTAGCTGGCAAGGAGTTCGACGGCGCTCCCCCGGCGCGCGACCACGTTCGCGGCCGCGGCGCCGTCCACGTCGACCAGGAGAGGAACGGTACCGGTCGGGGTGCGCCGCCAGGCAGCGTACCGGGCCACCCGGGCCAGTGCGCGGACAGCCTCCTCGACCGACGGGTACCCGGGAACATTCACCGGGAGGGCGCCACCCATGGACGTGGCGACCACTGGCTTGCCCGCGCCACTCGCCGTCGCCACCGCCGCCGCGAAGCCACCCGGGTCGCCGGGCGCCTCCTCCGAAGGCAGTGGCGGCGTGAAGCTGACCAGCAGGGCGTCCACGGCAATGTCGGCCACCGCGCGGGAGAGCGCCGCCGCGAAGGCATCCGGCCCGGCCTGCGCACCCACGTCGAGTGGGTACCCGTCGGCCACCGGCAGCCCGGCCGCGGCACAGGCACCCGCCGCCAGTACCCCCAGGGCGCTGGAGTTGGTGACGATGCCGACCCGGTCGCCGGCCGGCATCGGTTGCCGGGCAAGGAGAAGCCCGACGTCGAACAGCTCGGGTACGGTCTCCACCCGGATCACCCCGGAGCGCGCGAACAACGCGGCGGTACCCCGTGCGTCCGGCCCCGATCGAGGTTGATCGGAACGGAAACTGTTGGCCACCGCGACAATCGGCTTGTCCCGCCCGACCCGGCGGGCCAGCCGGGCGAACTTGCGTGGATTGCCGAACGTCTCCAGGTACAGCAGCACCGCGTCGGTGGCCTCGTCGTCCTGCCAGTACTGCAGCAGGTCGTTGCCGGACACGTCGGCCCGGTTGCCGGCCGAGACGAAGCTGGACAGGCCGAGGCCACGGCGCTTCGCCTCGGCGAGCAGCGCCACGCCGAGCGCACCGGACTGGCAGAAGAAGCCGACCCGGCCGGGCATCGGCAACTCCGGCGCGAGGGTGGCGTTGAGGCGTACCAACGGATCCGTGTTCGCGATCCCCAGACAGTTCGGGCCGACCAGCCGCAGCCCCGCCGCCCGTGCGGCGCGCACCACCTCGGCCTGCGCCGCCGCGCCGGCCGGGCCGGCCTCGGCGAAGCCGGCGGAGACCACGACCAGTCCGGCAACGCCGGCCGCCGCCGCGTCCGCGATGACATCCAGAACAGCGGACGCGGGTACCGCCACCACCGCCACATCCACGGCCAGTCCCGCGTCCGCCAGGCGGGGTACCGCCGGCACACCGTCCACTGTGGACTCGCTCGGGTGTACCACCACCACCTCACCCGCGAAGTCCCGCAAGTTGTTCAGCAGCAAGGCACCTATCCCGTGCCCGGCCCGGCGCACCCCGTAGAGCGCCACCCCGCGCGGGCGCAGCAGCCGGCTGATCGAGGCCGCCTCGCTCCCGTGCTCGCGCCGGTGCTGTACCGCCAGCGACCGCTCGGTCGGCGCGATCGGGAACTCCAGATGTACCACGCCGTCCTCGTACTGCCGGGCCACCTGGAACCCGGCGTCGGCGAAGACCCGCAGCATCGCACCGTTGGCCGGCAACACTTCCGCGACGAACCGGGTCAGCCCGTCCCGCTGGGCACTGGCGGCCAGGTGCTCCAGCAGGATCGAGCCGATCCCCCGCCCCTGGAAGGCGTCCTCCACCACGAACGCCACCTCGGCGTCGCCCGCACCTGGCCCGAGCCGGTCGTACCGGCCGACCGCGATCAGCTGCTCCCCGTGTACCACCACGATCGCCTCCCGGTCGTGGTGGTCCACGGTGGTGAAGCGGATCAGGTCGCGCTCGGGAATCCGGGGGTACGGCGAGAAGTAGCGCAGATAGCGGGTGCGGTCGGAGAAGCGCGAGTGCAGCGCCACAATCTTCTCCGCGTCAGCCGGCTGGATCGGCCGCAGGTGCACGCCGGTCCCGTCGGAGAGCAGCACATCAGCTTCCCGAGCCGCCATCTCAAACCGCCGCCACTTCGGCCCGCGTCATGTGAGCCGCTAGTCCCGGGGGTCGTCCGGGTCGAGGCCGTGCAGCGGGTACACCGCGCGGCGGGTCGCCTGGATCGCCCGGTCCACCGCGTCCGGCTCGCCGGTGGGCTGCCACGGCTCGAAGCGCGGGGCGGCGCCGTCGGTCATCCGGGTGGGTACCTTGCGGCCGGGGCGGCGCCGGTGCGCCAGGTTCTGCCAGTTGTCCGGGATCGGCAGCGTCGGATCGAGTGCCATCCCGGTGGCGATCGCGAGCAGATGCGTCCAGGCGCGCGGTACCGCCTCCACGATGGCGTACCCGCCGCCACCGGTCGCGAGCCATTTGCCGTCGCAGAGTTCGTCGGCGAGCGCCAGCATGGCCAGGTAGCTCTCCCGCTGCGCGTCCACCGTCAACCGCAGGTCTGCCAACGGATCCAGCCGGTGCGCGTCGGCACCGCACTGGCTGACGACGAGCTGCGGCCGGAAAGCGCGCACCACACCGGGTACCACCGCGTGGAAAGCGCGCAGCCAGCCCGCGTCGCCGGTACCCGGGGGCAGCGCCACGTTCACCGCACTGCCTTCGGCGCCCGGACCACCGATCTCGGTCGGGAAGCCGGTACCCGGGAACAGCGCGAGCGGCGACTCGTGCAGGCTCACCGTGAGTACCCGTGGGTCGTCGTAGAACGCCGCCTGTACGCCGTCACCATGGTGTACATCCACGTCCAGGTACGCGATCCGCTCCGCGCCCAGCTCGAGCAGGCGGGCGATGGCCACCGCCGGGTCGTTGTAGACGCAGAAGCCGGCTGCCTTCGCGGCCATCGCGTGGTGCAGCCCGCCCATGATGCTCACCGCCCGGCGGGCCCGGCCGCTCCACACCGCCTCGGCGGCCGCCACGGTCGCGCCGACGATCAGCGCGCTCGCCTCGTGCATCCCGGGAAAGACCGGGTTGTCCGCGGTGTGCATGCCGAAGCCCGGCGCCTGGCGCTTCACCGCGGCGATGTACTCCGGCGTGTGCACCAGTCCCAGCAGCGCGTCGTCGGCCGGGGTGGGCTTGACCACCTCGACACCGGGCCGGGCGAAGATGCCGAACTCGCGGGCCAGCGCCATGGTCAGCTCGACGCGTACCGGGTCGAGCGGGTGGTCGCCGAGGTCGTACCCGAGCAGCGCGTCGTCCCAGACGACGACGGTACGGTCGGTCACGCCGCGCTCCCCTCCGGGCCGGTGGCGATCGGGCGCTCCGGATCGGTGATCCAGTTGCTCCACGAACCGACGTAGAGGGCTGGCTCGGGTACCCCCGCGACGGTGAGGGCCAGCACGGTGTGCGCGGCGGTCACCCCGGAGCCGCAGTAGGCACCGACGGGGGTACCGGTACCCACCCCGACAGCCGCGAAGGCGGCGCGCAGTTCGCCCCGGTCGCGCAGTCGGCCGCCGAGGAGGGACAACCGGGCGGCCGGGACGTTGACGGCGCCCGGGATCCGCCCGGCCACCGGGTCCACCGGCTCCACTTCGCCCCGGTACCGGGCGGGAATGCGCGCGTCCACGAGTACGCCCCCGCTGCCCGGGAGAGCACCGGCCGCCTCCGCGTCGAGTACCGGCATGCTGCCCGGGCGTACCGTCACCTTGCCCGGCTTCGGAGTGATCACGCCCGACTCGACCGGCCGGCCGTCGGCCACCCAGGCGGCGTACCCGCCGTCGAGTACCCGTACCTCCCGGTGCCCGGCCCAGCGCAGCGTCCACCACAGTCTGGCGGCCGCCTGGTTGTCCCCGGCGTCGTACCCTACGACCAGCTGCCCGTCCCGTACCCCCGCCGCGCGCAGCGCCGCCGCCAGCGCGACCGGGTCGGGCAGCGGGTGCCGCCCGCCGGCTCCGGGCGGCCCACACAGGTCGGCATCCAGGTCGATGAAGACCGCCCCCGGAATATGCGCCGCCGTGTATTCGTTGCGCGTTGACGGCTTGTCCGGTGCGCTGCCCGGCAGCCGCCAGCGCACGTCCAGCACGGCTGGCGGGTCGGCGGCGGCCAGCAGCCCGGCCAGCTCGGCCGGGTCGACCAGCGCGGGAATGGCCGGCGGCGCGGCTGGCGCGGACGCGGGAGTGGAGGCTGGCGTGGTGTCGGTGGGCTCGGTCACGAAACCAGTCTGTCTCACCCGCCGGGTAGGATTCCTCCTGGGAGGAAGGCAACGCGTGAAGATCTGTTCGGCATCGTCGGAAAGCTGGGGCGTCATCCCGTTGGGAAGCGACAGTCATGAATGATTTGGTCGATACCACCGAGATGTACCTGCGGACCATCCTCGAGCTCGAAGAGGAGGGGGTCCCGCCGCTGCGTGCCCGGATCGCCGAGCGGCTGCACCAGAGCGGCCCCACGGTCAGCCAGACGGTCAACCGGATGGAGCGCGACGGCCTGCTCGTCGTCGAGGGCGACCGGCACCTGCACCTCACCGACCTCGGTCGGGGGCACGCGGTGGCCGTCATGCGCAAGCACCGCCTCGCCGAGCTGCTGCTGGTCAACGTCATCGGGATGCCCTACGAGGAGGCCCACGAGGAGGCCTGCCGCTGGGAGCACGTGATGAGCGAGTCCGTCGAGCGCCGGGTCTACGAGCTGCTCGACCGGCCGACCCGCTCGCCCTACGGCAACCCGATCCCGGGGCTGGGCGAGTTCGACGCGGGCGGCCTCGTCCCGCCGGACAGCACCGAGGGCGAGCGCAACCTGGCCTTCCCCGGGCTCTCCGGCTCGGTGATGGTCAAGCGCATCTGCGAGAGCGTGCAGACCCACCCCGAGGTACTCCGGCAGCTGCACGCGGCCGGGGTCGACCCGGGCGCGGTGGTGAAGGTGGCGCAGGAGCGCGACGCGGTGGTCGTCCACCAGGCGGGCGAGCAGATCCGGCTGCCGCGTGAGGTGGCTTCCCGGGTCTTCGTCATCGCCCACTGACCCTGCGGGGCCTCCGGTTCAAGAGCTCAGATGCTGGTCAGGTCGATCTTGCGGGCCAGGGTGACGAGCTTGGGTACCAGCGCCGCTGCGTCATCCGCCGTACCGGAGGTGGCCAGCCGGCAGCGCAGCACGATCAACCGCCCGTTCCCGGCCAGCCAACCGACCTCCACGCTCGGCCCGACATCGGCCGTGGCCGGCGCGGTCCGGCTGTACCCGATCTTGCCCAGGTCGCCGATGGCCGTGGCGCCGGACGGGATCACCTTCGCCTTGAAGGTCGGGATGTCCAGATCCGCCACGAGCGTGATCGAGAGCAGCAGGTCGGGCAGGGGTGCACCCTCGCGCTCCAGTACACACGTGTAGGTCTGCTGGTTCTGGCTGGCCGCCGCGACGTCGAAGGTCAGCCCGAGGTCGGCGGTGACGGTGGCGTAGTCGAGCAGTTGGCAGGAGCCGCCGGCCACGTCCGGGGGTACCGGCCCGTAGGTGACGACCGGCGTCGGCGTTGGCTTTGCCGACCCCGTGGAGCACCCGCTGGCCAGCGCGAGCGGGACCAACAGGAGCACAGCGACCACAACCCGCCGCACAGCCACCTCCCCAGACCGCTGAACCGGAGCACACCCTACGGCGCCCGGCTGAGCGCCGACAGCCCGCTCCCCGGGGAGCGCTCAGGGCTGGTGGTCGAGGCTCAGGGCGTTAAGTACGTCCGGGCGATCTCCAGCGAACTGGTGGCGGCCGGCGACGGGGCGTTGAGTACGTGTACCTGCCCCGGGCGGCGCAGCAGTACGAAGTCGTCGAGCAGCGCGCCGTCCGGGCCGACTGCCTGGGCGCGTACCCCGGCGGGCGCGGGTACCAGGTCGGCAACCGTGATCCCCGGTACCAGCCGGGCCAGGCTGGCGGCGAAGCGGCGCCGGGACAGCGACCGGCGTACCTCCGCCACGCCGGTGCCCAGGTGCTGCCGGGCCAGCCGCCAGGAGCCGGGGTAGCCGGCCACCCCGGCCAGGTCCCGTGGGCTGATCCGGCGCCACGAGTACCCCTCGCGGGCCAGCGCCAGTACCGCGTTCGGGCCGGCGTGCAGGCTGCCGTCCACCATCGGCGTCAGGTGTACGCCGAGGAACGGCAGCGCCGGGTCGGGTACCGGGTAGACCAGCCCGCGTACCACGGGCCGGCGCAGCGTGAAGTACTCGCCCCGGAAGGCCAGGATGCGCGCCGGCAACCGTACGCCAGCCAGCCGGGCCACCCGGTCGGCGTAGAGGCCGGCGCAGTTGACGATCAGCCCCGCCTCGAAGTCGCCGGCCGTGGTGAACACGCGGGCCCCGGCGATCCGGTACACCCGCGCGCCCAGCAGTACCTGGCCACCGGCGGCGGTCAGCAGCCTCGCGAGTGCGGTACAGACGGCGGCGTAGTCGGTGATGCCGGTACCGGGGATGCGCAGCGCCGCCAGGCACTCGACGTTCGGCTCGTACTCCTTGGCGCGCAACGGCTCCAGCCATTCGGCCGGTACCCCGTTGGCGGCCGCCCGCTCGGCGAGGCCGCGCAGTCGGGGCAGCTCGTCGGGCTCGGTGGCCACGATCAGCTTGCCCGGCACCTCGACCGGTACCCCGTGCTCCCGGCAGAACTCGACCATCGAGCGCGCGCCGGCCACGCAGAGCCGGGCACGCAGGCTGCCCGGCCGGTAGTAGACGCCGGAGTGGATCACGCCCGAGTTGTGCCCGGTCTGGTGGGCGGCGACCCGGGACTCCTTCTCCACCACCACGATCCGGGCACCCGGCCGGCGGGCGGCGGCCTCCCGGGCAATCGCCAGCCCGACGATGCCGCCCCCGATGACGAGTACGTCCACCCGCTGCATCGGCCCACGCTAGCCCCGCTCGAAAAGGCCCCCGTCAGACCTCGGCGGGGATGCGCAGGCGCAGCCGGGGACGGCCGAGCGCGCTGGGTACCCACAGCGACAGCAGTGCCGCCAGCAGGCACAGCCCACCGGCCACGTAGAAGGCCAGGCTGTAGGTGCCGGTCGAGTCCCGGATGAAGCCGGCGCCACTGGCCGCGACGGCCGCCCCGAGCTGGTGCGCCGCGAAGACCCAGCCGAACACGACCGGTCCGGCCGCCCCGAACCGTTGCCGGCACAGGGCGATGGTCGGCGGTACCGTCGACACCCAGTCGAGCCCGTAGAAGATGACGAATACCAGCATGCTCGGGTGCAGCGACTGGGCGAACAGGGCCGGCAGTACCAGCAGGGACAGCCCGCGCAGCAGGTAGTAGCCGCCGAGCAGTACCCGGGCGTCGTACTTGTCGGTCAGCCAGCCGGAGGCGATGGTACCGACGATGTCGAAGATGCCGACCAGGGCCAGCAGGCCGGCCGCGGTGGTCTCGGGCAGCCCGTGGTCGTGCGCGGCCGGGATGAAGTGGGTGCCGATCAGCCCGTTGGTGGAGGCGCCGCAGATCGCGAAGCCGCCGACCAGGAACCAGAAGGTGCGCTGCTTCGACGCGGTGCGCAGTACGCTCACCGCGCGCCGGGCCGCGCCCTTGTTGCCCTGCGTGGCGGGTACGTCGTCCGGGCCGGCGCCGTAGGCGGTCAGCCCGACGTCGGCCGGGTGGTCGCGGAGCAGGAACACCACCAGGGGTACGACCGCCAGCGCGCACGCCGAGACCAGCAGCGCGGCGGTGCGCCAGCCGTGGTGGGCGACCAGCGTGGCCAGTACCGGCAGGAAGATCAGCTGCCCGGCCGCGCCACCGGCCGTCAGTACGCCGGTGACCACGCCACGGTGCTTGACGAACCAGCGGTTGGTCACGGTCGCCACGAAGACCAGCGCCATCGAGCCGGTACCCAGCCCGACCAGAACCCCCCAGCACAGGATCAGCTGCCAGCTCTGCGTCATGAAGATGGTCAGGCCACTACCGACGGCGACCAGCAGCAGCGCGGCGGCCACCACCCGGCGCATGCCGAACCGCTCCATCAGCGCCGCCGCGAACGGCGCGGTGAGCCCGAAGAGGATCAGGTTCACCGACACGGCCGCCGAGATGGTGCCGGTGGACCAGCCGAACTCGTCGTGCAGCGGGGTGATGAAGACGCCGGGCGTTGCCCGGAAGCCGGCCGCCCCGATGGTGGCCACGAAGGCCACGGCGGCCACGATCCAGGCCCGGTGGATGCGGGCGGTACGGGGGGTGGGCGCGGTCTGCAGCTCGGTCACCGGATCATCCTCCCGAACCTGTGCGCCGGTGAGTAGTGGCCGGAGCGCCACTATATGAAAGAATCGAGCCATGTTGCACGAGGTCGCGGTACTCGCGCTCGACGGGGTGGTGACGCTTGACCTGGGGGTACCCACCCAGGTGTTCCACGCCGCCGTCGGCCCCGAAAAGCAGCGCCACTACCGGGTACGGGTGGCCACCCCCGACGGTGGCCCGGTGCGTACCTCCGGTGGCTTCGCCGTACTCCCCGAGCACGACCTCAGTCTGCTCGCGACCGCTGACACGGTGATCGTGCCGGGCGTCGCCGAGCCGCACCTGCGCCCGCCCACGCCCGAGCCGGTACTCGAGGCACTGCGCGCCGCCGCTGCCCGGGGTACCCGGATCATGTCCATCTGCACCGGCTCCTTCGTGCTCGCCGAGGCGGGGCTGCTCGACGGCCGGCCGGCCACCACCCACTGGGCCTACGCGGACGCCTTCCGCCACCGGTACCCCCAGGTTGATCTTGACGCCGACGTGCTGTTCGTCGACGACGGCCAGGTGCTCACCTCGGCCGGGGTCGCCGCCGGTCTCGACCTGTGCCTGCACGTGGTGCGCCGGGATCACGGCAGCGAGGTGGCCAACCGGGCGGCCCGCCGCGCGGTCGTCCCGGCCTGGCGTGACGGCGGCCAGTCACAGTTCATCGAGCGGCCGGTACCGCCGGTCGGCGAGGCAAGCACGGCCGGCGCCCGCGCCTGGGTACTCGACCGGCTGGAGCACCCGATCGAGCTCGCCGACATGGCGGAGCACGCCCGGATGAGCGTGCGTACCTTCACCCGCCGGTTCCGCGAGGAGACCGGCCTGTCCCCCGGCCGCTGGCTGCTCGGGCAGCGCGTGGAGCACGCCCGCCGGCTGCTGGAGGGCACCGATCTGACGGTCGACGCGGTGGCCAGCCGGGCCGGCTTCGGCACCGCCGTCTCGCTGCGCCAGCACCTGCACGCCGTGGTGGGCGTCTCGCCGGCCGCGTACCGGCGCGCCTTCCGCCTGCGCGCTCAGCCCCCGGCTGCGTCTGGGTCCGCGTCCGCGTCCTCGTCCTCGACATAGGGGCAGTGCCGGCAGCCGCGGGAGCAGCAGGTACCCCGGTCGGCCAGGTACCGGGCGGTGAGCACGTACAGGCCCGACTCCGGGTCGCGGTAGAGCGCCTCGCCGGCCGCCAGCGCCTGCTCGTGCGCGGCCAGAATCGAGGCATACCTTGGGTTCGCGGGCGACAGCCGCGCCGGATGCGGCCGGCTCCGCCACTCGTCCCGCACCAGCCCACGTTAGCCGGCTCTTTGGTGAGGCCCGACACGGCGTGCTGAACGGGGCCTCGGGCACGGCACGGGGCATGGAACAGTAGACGC
Source organism: uncultured Actinomycetota bacterium (assembly GCA_963850915.1). GTDB lineage: Bacteria > Actinomycetota > Actinomycetes > Mycobacteriales > Micromonosporaceae > CAVTWH01. The sequence goes on along the minus strand of CAWKND010000004.1, from coordinate 924,069 downwards.
ATGAGCCAGCCACGGGTGGTTGCGGTCAACAGCAACACGGTCTACAGCTTCAGCAAGCCCAACCGGGACGCCATCACGCTCCTCGCCGGCCTGGGCGTGGAGAGCGACGTACATGCCGGGGTGACGGTCAAACACCGCTCGCGGATGGCGCGCGATCCGAGCCAGCCCAACCTGCGGCAGGTACACCTGATGCACGCCGAGCTGCACGACGAGCTGCGCGCGAAGGGCTTCGCCATCGAGGCGGGGCAGCTCGGCGAGAACGTGACGACCGCCGGCCTCGACCTGCTCGGGTTGCCGACCGGTACCCGGCTGCGACTGGGCTCCGACGCGGTTGTCGAGGTGACCGGGCTGCGCAACCCGTGCCTGCAGATCGACAACTTCTCCGGCGGGATGCTGAAAGAGGTGGTCGGCCGGGACGAGAGCGGCGAGCTGATCCGCCGGGCCGGCATCATGAGCGTGGTACTCACCGGCGGCGTGGTACGCCCCGGCGACCCGATCACCGTTGAAATCCCCGCGCTGCCCCACCGCCCGCTCCAGCCGGTCTGACCGGGCCTAGCGGCTGGACTCCCATTCGGCGCGGGTGAGCGCGTACTCGATGTCGCCGAATTCGTCGCCGGGGATCCGGTCGGGCCAGTCCTGGTGGAAGATGCGTACCTCGCGCAGCCCGGACTTCTCCATCACCCGCCGGGAAGCCGAGTTCACCACCATCGTCTGAGCCCACACGCGGGTACTGCCCAGCTCCCGGAAACCCTTCTCCACCAAGGCTTTCGACCCCTCCGTGGCGTACCCCCGACCCCATACCGGGCGGCGCAGCCGGTAGCCCAGCTCCGGCTCGTCGGGGGGCGAATCGCCGGGCGGCCGGAAGTGGAACCAGCCGAGGAAGTCGCCGGTCGCCTTCTCCACCGCCACCCAGAACCCGTAGCCGGGGTACCGCCGGTAGTAGTCGAGGTACGCCGGGATGTACTCACGCTCCAGCTCCTCGCGTGGCGTGGGCCGGCCACCGTTGATGTAGAACATCACCTCGGGGTCGCTGTCCAGGTCGACCAGGAGATCCACGTCGTCGGCGGTGAACTGGCGCAGGATCAACCGGTCGGTCTCCAGGAACACGCGCATCGCACCATCCTGGGTGCGCCACGCGGCACCGTCAACGCGAGCAACGTTTCAATCCGGTACCCACGGGAAATGCTCATCCGGGCACAATTGCCGCCGGCCGGCCGACCCGGGTGGCGGCGCTCCGGGCGCCCGCCGCAGGATGTTGCGCATGAGCGACGAGTTGGCGACCGACGAGTTGGCGAACCTGGCGGACCCGTACCAGTGGCTGGAGCAGGTCGGCGAGCGCAGCGCGCTGGAGTGGGTGGCGCAGCGCAACGCTGCCAGTGCCGAAGAATTGACCCGGGGTGAGCGGTTCGCCCAGTTCCGCGACGAGATCAAGCAGGTGCTGGACTCGGCCGAGAAGGTGGCCTACCCGCAGCTGGTCGGCGGCCGGCTGGAGAACTTCTGGCAGGACGCCGAGCACCCGCGCGGCCTGTGGCGGCGGACCACCCTGGAGGACTTCCGCAAGCCGGATCCCGAGTGGGAGCTGCTGCTGGACATCGACGCGCTGGGCGCGGCCGAGGGCGAGAGCTGGGTGTGGCACGGTGCCGCGCCGCTGCGCCCCAGCTACGACCGGGCACTGGTCAGCCTCTCCCCCGGCGGCTCGGACGCCGAGGTGGTACGCGAGTTCGACCTGACCACCAAGGAGTTCGTGGCCGACGGCTTCACCCTGCCGGCCGCCAAGTCGGAGATCGGCTGGGTCGACCGGGACCGGGTTCTCGTGGGTACCGACATCGGACCCGGCTCGCTGACCCCGGCCGGGTACCCCCGGCTGGTCCAGGTCTGGCAGCGCGGTACCCCGCTGTCGGCCGCCCGTACCGTCTTCGAGGGGCGCGCCGACGACGTGTTCGTGGTCGGCCGGCACGACGCCACCGGCTCCCGGCCGCGCACCATAGTCAGCCGGCACCCCGACTTCTTCACCGGCGAGCACTTCCTCCTCGACGAGGACGCCCTCGGTGCGGACTTCGCCGGTGGGGACTTCGCTGGTGGGGGTCCTGGGCTGACGAAGATCGCGGTACCGCTGGATGCCGACATCGAGACGCACCGTGACTGGCTGCTGATCCGGCCGCGTACCGACTGGACCGTCGGCGGCGTCACCTACCCGGGCGGCAGCCTGCTGGTCACCGAGTTCGACTGGTTCGTCCAGGACCCGACCGGCGCGCAGCTCAAACCGCTGTTCACGCCGGCGCCCGACACCGCCCTGGTCGACTACCGGTGGACCCGCAACCACCTGCTGCTGACCACCCTGGTCGACGTACGCAGCCAGATCGAGTTCCTCTCCCCGCCCCGCCCGCCGGCCAGCGCCGGGGCGGCCTGGGGGCGGGAGCCGGTCGGCGACGGCGAGCCCGGGCTGACCACGGTCGGCGTGTGGGACACCGATCGGTACACCAACGACGAGTTCCTGCTGACCGAGGACGGCTTCACGCTGCCGACCCGGCTGGTGTACGGCCGCCCGGGTGCGCCGCTGGAGCTGCTGCGCCAGGAGCCGGCCTTCTTCGACACCGCCGGAATCCAGGTACAGCAACACTTCGCGACCTCGGAGGATGGCACCCGGGTGCCGTACTTCGTGGTCGGGTACCCGGACGCGGCCGGGCCGACCCTGCTCTCCGGGTACGGCGGCTTCGAGATCGCCCGGCTTCCGCACTACGACAAGATCCTCGGGCTCGGCTGGCTGGTGCGCGGCGGCCGGTACGTGCTGGCCAACATCCGCGGTGGCGGCGAGTTCGGCCCGGCGTGGCACCACGCGGCGATGCGCGAGAAGCGGCCCCGGGCGTACGAGGACATGGCTGCCGTCGCCCGCGACCTGGTGACCCGGGGCATCGTGGACTCGCCGGCGCACCTGGGCGTCGAGGGGCGCAGCAACGGCGGGCTGCTCGCCGGGGTGATGCTGACCAGGTACCCGGAGCTGTTCGGTGCCGTGGTCAGCCAGGTACCCCTGCTCGACATGCGCCGGTACCACCTGCTGCTGGCCGGCTCCTCCTGGGTGGCCGAGTACGGCGACCCGGACGAGCCCGGCGACTGGGAGTTCCTGTCGGCGTACTCGCCGTACCACAACGTCCACAGTGGACAGTCGTACCCGCCGGTCCTGCTCGCCACTTCCACCCGCGACGACCGGGTACACCCCGGCCACGCCCGCAAGATGGTCGCCCGGATGCTGGAGCAGGGCCACGACGTGCGGTACTACGAGAACATCGAGGGCGGCCACGGCGGCGCCGCCGACAACGCCCAGCAGGCGTTCCGCTGGGCACTGCTCTTCGAGTTCCTGTGGAGCCGGTTGGGTTAGCGGGCTCGGGGTCGGCGCGCACGCGCGCGCCGACCCTCCCCCGGGACGCGGCCGCAGGGCAGACTGCGGGGTATGCGTTTCCAGACCACGGTTCTGCTCGCCGGCAAGACCGCCACCGGACTGCCGGTGCCCGAGGAGGTCGTCGCGAGCCTCGGCGGCGGCAAGCGGGTGGCGGTCACCGTCACCATCAACGGGTACGCCTACCGCACCACAGTGGCCCCCTACAACGGCGCGTACATGCTGCCGTTGAGCGCGGAGAACAGGTCCGGTGCCGGCGTGGCGGCCGGCGAACAGGTGACCGTGGACATCGAAGTCGACTCGGCGCCCCGTGAGGTCACGGTGCCGGCCGACCTGGCTGCGGCCCTGGCTGCCGATCCGGTGGCAAGTGCGTTCTTCGAGGGCCTCTCGTACACCAACAAGCGCCAGCTCACCGAGGCTATCGAGGCAGCGAAGAAGCCAGCGACTCGTACCGCCCGGCTGGAGAAGACCCTCGCACAGCTCCGCGAAGGCCGTACCCGGTAACGCCGCTGCTAGGGATCCACGGCTTGGGTCCAGTGTCGGTTCAGGCGCTCCACCGCATCGGCCTTGCTCATCGCCGCGACCTCGGACTCCTCCAGACCGACGCGGGTTAGCAGGAGATGGACAAGGTCGGCGGGGAGCGTGTGGGCGGATGGCTGCGGTACCCCTCGGCCGGGTTTACGGCCGTCCTTCACAGATGCCCAGAACTCGTCTTCCGAGACTCCGAGCTGGTCGCGGAGAATATGGCCCCACAGAGCCGATCCATAGGTACTCCGGTCGACCGGATGGGCGATCCTGGTCCGAAGTACGCGGCCGTCGGGCAGGCTCAGTTCGTAAGTGACGTGGTGTGTCCCGGTACGCCCGCGCGCATCACGTACCCGTGTCCACCCCTCAACGGTGCAGAACTTCTCGTGATCCTGACGGGTCGGTTGTGGCCAGGTCGTCACGCGCCGGAACCCACCAGCCAGTCCCGCAGCTGGCCATCGTCGCTGAGGCTGATCAGCTGTACCAGCGCCCAGTTGCCCCGATGGTTGGGTACCTCCAGCAGGCGCTCCTGCCAGTCATCGGCGTACTCGCGCAGCGCATCCACCATTTCGGTGACCGCTTCCTCGAAGGTCGCGCCGTCCGCCGCTACGGGCAGGCCGGGGATGAAGACCGACCAGCCGTCGTTCTCCGCGACGACCTGAGCCCGCGACGGACTCAACGATGCCAGCGTTGAACGGAGGCGTTCGACCTCTACGACGGCCGTGGTCGCGGTGTCTCGGCGAACCGTGGCGACCCGTCCCCGCTCGGCAGCATCGAGAAGATCTTTGAGATGTGCGCGGGCGTCGGTATAGCTGTCGTAGTGCGTGATCGTCATCGGCCACCCCTCGGCTTTGTCCCGTCAAGCGTGCCTGAGAGCGGCCACGTACGTCAAGTACTCAACGTACTTGACTCGCAGCAGGTGACCGATACGGCGAGGGAGCGGGCTCACACCCGCTCCCTCGCCCTAGTCAGATCGCCGTCGAACGCCGGCCCGTGCTCAGCTGCAGCCGCTGGTGGAGCCGCAGCCCTCGCAGACGTAGCAGCTACCGGCCGGGCGCATCTTGGTACCGCACGTGAAGCACAGTGGCGCGTCAGCCGCCTTGCCCAGTACCAACTCCAGCAGCTCGGTCGACGAACCCGCCGCCTTCGCAGCGGGCTTCGCCTCTGCCGCAACAGGTTTGGTCTCTACCGGCGGCGCCTCGACGGCCGCAGGCGCGGCCACGATCGGTGCCGAAGAGGCCATCTCCGTCATGTCGACCGGCTCGTCCACGATTCCGGCCTCGGCCCGCAGCTGCGCGGCCCGCTCCTTGGCGGTGAAGATGCCGAGTTCGGCGCGGCGGTCGTAGGGCAGGAAGTCCAGGGCCAGCCGGCGGAAGATGTAGTCGACCACCGAGGCGGCCATCCGGATGTCCGGGTCGTCGGTCATGCCGGCCGGCTCGAAGCGCATGTTGGTGAACTTCGAGACGTACGTCTCCAGCGGTACCCCGTACTGCAGGCCAACGGAGATCGCGATGGAGAAGGCGTCCATCACGCCGGCCAGGGTCGAGCCCTGCTTGGACATCTTCAGGAACATCTCACCCAGGCCGTCGTCCGGGTAGTTCGAGGCGGTCAGGTAGCCCTCCGCACCGCCGACCGAGAACGAGACGGTCTCCGAGACCCGCTTCTTGGGCAGCCGCTTGCGTACCGGCCGGTACTCGACGACCTTCTCCACGACCTTCTCGGCCGCCGGCGTCTCGACCGGGGCCTCGACCGCGGCCGGGGTCTTCTTCGCCACCGACAGCGGCTGACCCACCTTGCAGTTGTCGCGGTAGATCGCCAGCGCCTTGAGGCCGAGCTTCCAGCCCTGGTGGTAGATCTCGGCGACGTCCTCGACGGTGGCCGTCTCCGGCATGTTGACCGTCTTGGAGATGGCGCCGGAGATGAACGGCTGGGCCGCCGCCATCATCCGTACGTGCCCCATCGCGGAGATGACCCGCTCGCCCATCGCGCAGTCGAAGACCGGGTAGTGCTCCAGCTTCAGGCCGGGCGCGTCGATCACGTGACCGTGCTCGGCGATGAACTCGACGATCGCCTCGACCTGCTCCTCCTGGTAGCCCAGGGAGCGCAGCGCGCGCGGCACGGTCTGGTTGACGATCTGCATGGAGCCGCCGCCGACCAGCTTCTTGAACTTGACCAGCGCCAGGTCGGGCTCGACGCCGGTGGTGTCGCAGTCCATCATCAGGCCGATGGTGCCGGTCGGCGCGAGTACCGAGGCCTGCGCATTGCGCCAGCCGTTCTTCTCGCCGATCTTCAGCCCCAACTGCCACTGCTTGTTGGCCTCGCCGGCCAGTGCTACGGCGTTGCTGCTGCGCGGCTTCATCGCGTCACTGGCCGCGGCGTGCTTGCGCATCACCCGCTGGTGGGCGTCGGCGTTGCGGGCGTACCCCTCGTACGCGCCAACGGCGCCGGCCAGTTCAGCCGAGCGCCGGTACGCCGTACCGGTCATCACGCTGGTGATCGCGCCGGCGAGGGTACGCCCCTCGTCCGAGTCGTACGGCAGGCCACTGGCCATCAACAGCGCACCCAGGTTGGCGTACCCGATGCCCAGCTGCCGGTAGTCCCGGGTGGTCTCGCCGATGCGTACCGTCGGGAAGTCGGCGAAGCAGATCGAGATGTCCATCGCCGTGATGATCAGCTCGACCGACTTGACGAACTTCTGCACCTCGAAGCCGCCGTCGGCGCGCAGGAACTTCATCAGGTTCAGCGACGCCAGGTTGCACGAGGAGTTGTCCAGCGACATGTACTCCGAGCACGGGTTGGAGGCGGTGATCCGGCCGGTCTCCGGGTTGGTGTGCCAGTCGTTGATGGTGTCGTCGTACTGGATGCCCGGGTCGGCGCACTCCCACGCGGCGGTGGCGAGCTTGTTGAACAGCTCCTTGGCGTCGACCGTGTCGATCACCGCGCCGTCCAGCCGGCCGCGCAGCGCGAAGCTGTCGCCCTCCTCGTACGCCTGCATGAACTCGTCGGAGACGCGGACCGAGTTGTTGGCGTTCTGGTACTGGACGCTGACGATGTCCTTGCCGCCGAGGTCCATGTCGAAGCCGGCGTCGCGCAGCGCGCGTACCTTGTCCTCTTCGCGGGCCTTGGTGATGATGAACTCTTCGATGTCCGGGTGGTCGACGTCGAGGATGACCATCTTGGCCGCGCGCCGGGTGGCGCCGCCGGACTTGATCGTCCCGGCCGAGGCGTCGGCACCGCGCATGAAGCTGACCGGCCCGGAAGCGGTGCCACCGCTGGAGAGCAGCTCGCGGGAGGAGCGGATCCGGGACAGGTTGACGCCCGATCCGGAGCCACCCTTGAAGATCAGACCCTCTTCCTTGTACCAGTCCAGGATCGAGTCCATCGAGTCGTCAACGGAGAGGATGAAGCAGGCACTCACCTGCTGCGGCGAGGCTGTTCCCACGTTGAACCACACCGGCGAGTTGAAGCTGAACACCTGGTGCAACAGCATCCAGGTCAGCTCGTGCTCGAAGATCTCCGCGTCGTTCGAGGTCGCGAAGTAGCCGTGCTCCTCGCCCGCCTTGCGGTAGGTGTGCACCACCCGGTCGATGAGCTGGCGCAGGCTCCACTCGCGCGCCTCGGTACCCACCGCGCCACGGAAGTACTTCGTGGTCACGATGTTGGTCGCGTTGACGCTCCAGGAGTCCGGGAACTCCACGCCGTGCTGCTCGAAGTTGATCGACCCGTCCCGCCAGTTCGTCATCACGACGTCCCGGCGTTCCCAGTTGACCTCGTCATACGGGTGTACGCCGTCGGTCGTCCAGACCCGCGCCACTTTGAGCCCGGCCCCCCGGCCACGGCTCTTGCCCGCCTTCGACGACGTGCCTACTGCGCCCGTCATCCCGCCCCCTCTTGTCCTTCAGCGTCCCCGCTGTAACGAAAATGATCTATCAGTTATGCCTGGTGGCGGGCTCAGCCGCCGGTGTTCGCCGGTTCCGCCGCGGCGGCGGCCGAAGCGTCCGCGTCGCTCGCGCCGTCGCCCCCGGGGGTACGCCCGGCAGCGGCGCGCAGCGCCACGATCTCGCGTTCGAAGTCACCCAGCGAGTCGAAGGACCGGTAGACGCTGGCGAAGCGCAGGTAGGCAACCTCGTCGAGGTCCCGCAGCGGTCCGAGGATGGCCAGCCCCACCTCGTGGCTCGGAATCTCGGCCGCCCCCTTGGCGCGTACCGACTCCTCCACCCGCTGCGCCAACAGCGCCAGCGCGTCGTCGTCGACCGGCCGGCCCTGGCATGCCTTGCGTACGCCGCTCACGATCTTGGAGCGGCTGAACGGCTCGGTCACGCCGCTGCGCTTGACCACGGCGAGTACGGCCTCCTCGACGGTGGTGAACCGCTTGCCACACTCGGGACACGAGCGCCGGCGCCGGATCAGCTGACCGTCCTCGGCCTCCCGGGAGTCGACCACCCGCGAGTCGGGGTGTCGACAGTACGGACACCGCATGCGTACCCCCTCCTCCGGACGATCTGATCCACCCGAGCTGACCCGCCCGGAAAGTGCTCTTCCGGGCGGATACCATCACCGATCCGACAAATCCGCTGCATCAGCACACACAAGACGTGTCGATGGTCCCTAGTGGGCCTCATCGACGAAGCTGCGATGCGAGTGATGGCGGAGCGTCATCCCCAACGTGTGGATGACTTACATCCATGTAACCACTACATGTTGTGTCTGACGTTATGCCTCTGCGGAGACCGGCGCAACCTGACGCGCCGATTTCGGGACACCGACCGCGCGCCATTTCTCCGCCCCACCAGCCTCACCAGGCAAAACGCGCCACAACCCGAACCGTGACCAGCAGCACGTGCCAACCCGCCGCGGCGCGTCCAGGTGAACCCGACAGCCGAGGGTCTGCGCGTCACCAGCCGGCCGGCAGAGTCAGCTCCTCGCCGGCGTACAGCGTGGTGCCGGTGAGACCGTTGGCCCGGCCGAGCTGATCCATGGCGCGTACCGGGTCGGCTCCGCTGCGGTACTCCTCGACGATGGTCCAGAGCGAGTCACCGGGCTGTACAACGACGACTCGTGGCGGCCCGGCCGGCGCGGCAGCCTGACTGGGCAGCGCCACCAGCGCGGCTACCGCCCCGGCGAGCACCACCAGCAACGCCAGCACCACCAGCCGCCCGCGCCGGGTAAGACGAACCGGCTGCCGCCGCCGTACCGGCACTACAGCCGGCCGCCCCGCTGCCCCCTCCCGCGGCTCACGCGTGGGTACGGCTTGACCCGGCGCCTGCTCCGGAGGGTCCAGCAACGGATCGCCGAGCAGCACTCCCCCGGCCACGATCCGTACCGGCCGGCGTGGCCCGGGCACCGTCCAGCCGCTCGCCGCCGGTCCGATCCCGGCCCAGCCCGTCGCCCCCCGCGCACCCGAGCCCCGCCCGACCGAGCCCCGCCCAACCGAGCCCGAGCCAGCCGCGTCACTATCGGCTGGCTCCAAACCCGCAGACTCCAGACCCGCACACTCATGACCCGCACGCTCATGACCCGCAGACTCCAGATCCGCCGTACCGGCCGCCCCCGCGCCGGCCGACTCGGGCCTGGTCCCGACCGGGAGTTCGGCCTCCACACCCCGCTCCGCAGTGGTACGCACCCATGCCCCCCAAGGCTTCAAGATCGTACGCACGTTCGATAGAACGCCCGTACGATTGTGTACCACCGTGGCCACGGCACTGTCGAGCGGAACGCCGCGACACGTCGAACAAATGTTTGAAGTTCACGCTCAGTCGGGATAAGTTCACAGGTGTCCAAACACCCGTTCTTCCGGCGGGCAGGACATCAACCGGGCATCGTCCGAGCCACTCCCCCCGGGGCGGTTGGGCGTTCACCGGCCGGTCCCGACGGGCGGGCAGCATGGGCCGCCCTGGCGGCCAGACAGCGCTACCCAGGCAACGTTACTTAGGCAACACAGGGTCCTAGGCAACACAGGGTCCTAGGCAACACAGGGTCGCCCGTCCAGGCGGCCGATCAGTAAACGGCCACTCCGACCGAGCGGCCATTGGCAGCGGTCCGCCGGACGCGACGTCCGCGGGCAGAGACCGACCAGGGAGGGCCGACGTGGCCACCGACCACCGCGGCAGCGGCGACAGCTTCGACCCCGCGACCACCGGCGCTGCGCCGGACGGCTCCGCGGCGACCGAGCGGGTACAGCGCGCCAAGGTACGGTCCATCAACGACGCGCCGCGCCGCCGCGCCAGTGCTGCGCGCCCGATCGCCGCAGGCGCCCGGGTCCGCACGGTGACCTCGGTGGTGGGCGGGATGCAGGATGTCTACGCCGACGACCTGACCGCCCGGCAGCGCCGGATCCTCGACTTCATCCGGGTCTGGGTGGAGCAGTACGGCTACCCGCCGAGCGTCCGGGAGATCGGCGAGGCGGTCGGCCTGGTCTCCCCGTCCAGCGTTGCCTACCAGCTCAAGGAGCTGGAGAAGAAGGGCTACCTGCGGCGCGACCCGAACCGGCCGCGCGCGGTCGACGTACGCCAGCCGCTGGAGCCGAGTGCCGACGAGGAGGAGCAGCGGCGGCCGTCCCGGCCGACGCCGGCCTATGTGCCCGCTGGTCGGCCGGATCGCCGCCGGTGGACCGATCCTCGCCGAGCAGTCGATCGAAGACGTCTTCCCGCTCCCCCGCGAACTGGTCGGCGAGGGCACGCTGTTCATGCTCCAGGTCAAGGGCGACTCGATGATCGACGCGGCGATCTGTGACGGCGACTGGGTGGTCGTCCGGCAGCAGCAGACCGCCGAGACCGGCGAGATCGTGGCCGCGATGATCGACAGCGAGGCGACGGTGAAGACCTACCGCTACCGCGACGGGCACGTACTGCTGCTCCCGCACAACCCGGCCTTCGAGCCGATCCCGGGCGACGAGGCGACCATCCTCGGCCGCGTGGTGGCTGTGCTGCGCCGGATCTGAGGCGCTCGCGCGCCCCGCGAGCCGGGACGGTTGTCAGCGCAGGTCGCCGAAGCCCTCGTGCTCGTCGGCCCAGGTGTTGCGGGGTGGCGGCGTAGCCCGGCCGGTACCGCGCCGGGGATCGGGCCGAGCGGCACGTGCGGGGTACCTCAGGCGCGGGCGGCTGAGCCGGCGGGGGTACCACCGAACGGGTACGCCCGGAGCGCCCGTCGGTCGTCGCCTCCTCCGACCACGACTCGCCCCGCGCCCGGCGTGGCGCACCGTGCTGATCGGTGGCGGCGTAGTCAGGGCCGGCCGGGCTCGGAGCGTTGTAGCCCGGCAGCCGTAGCTGTCGGGGTACCCGGCGTCGTAGTCGTCACCGCCCGCCCGGGTAGCCGCCACTGCCGTACGTTCCCGGCTCGGCCCGGCGTACGGGCGGCCGGGCCGGGGGACGCTCGACCGGTGCCGGCTCGCCGTACGCCCGGCCACCAGGCCGCCGCTCCTCCGGGTGCCGGCCGTCGCCGTACCGCCTCGTAGCCGTCGTCGCCGCCGTACGTCGCGCCGCCGGCGCTCGCCACCGTGCTGTGCTGTTGCCGTTGCTGTTGCCGTCGCCGTACTGGTCCGCGTCCCGGTCGTAGTAGCCGTCCCGCCGTCGTCCGGGTAGCCGGCCGCACCGGCGTACCGCCGGTCGCCCTCCCCGCCGTCGTCGCGGATCGTCCCAGCCCGTCGCCGCGGCGTCGCGTGCCCGCCTGGCGGCTAGCCGCGCCTGCTCACGGGACCGGCGGATGCCGACGATGCCACGCGACGATCGAGCAGCAGGCCGATCACGCCGATCACGCCGACGATGTAGGTGAGGTCGGTGAAGCTCAGCTTGCGAACCAGGAGGCATTGCCGCTGCCGGCCGCCGTCGGGGCGCCACCGCCGGTGCTCGGCCCGGCGACGCGGCCGTCGCCGTGACCGGCGTGTAGGACAGCATCGTGCGCGGCGTGGCGCTGTCGGTGGCGTTGGAGAGCGTGAGGAACTTGCCGTCGGCGCTGTAGGTGATCGCCGAGCCGTTCGGCTCGTTGGGCAGCGGCGTGATCCGCGGACTTGTCCGAGGTGATCGCGTTGACGATGTTGCCGTCGGTGACGTCCCACTCGTACGCGTCGGTGAGGTACGGATGACGACCTTCTTGCCGTCCGGCGAGACCGTGCGCGCCGGTGACCGTAGCCGAGCCGGCCGGCTCGAGCTTGCTCGGCGTCCCGGTCTTCTGCGGTGTGAAGGTACCCGACCTTCTTCATCGGTACGCCGGCGGTGTTCTTCGCGTCCAGCTGGCCCGGTCGGCCTGGTAGATCTGGGCCGGCCCGTCGGTGCCCTTGGTGATCACGATCGGCGTGTTGTCGCGCCCATCAGCATCGCCTCGGCGTCGGGGTGCGCGCTGTCCGGGTAGGCCATCCGGTACAGGGTGGCGGTGCCGCCGCCGGTCGGAACCTTCCACACCACCACGGAACTACGCGGTCCTGGCCGCGTCGCCGATGTCGGCCACCCAGAGGTTGCCGTCCGCGCCGACCGCCAGGTCCTCCGGGTCGCGGGCGCCGGCTGCCGGAGAAGTTCAGCGTCGTCTTCCGCTTGCAGTCGCTGCCCAGCAGGTAGACGTGCCGGTAGCTGTTGCCACTGCGCCGGAGCGCTGCCCGGTCACGACGGCGTAGCCGTCGCCGGCCGCGGCGAGGCCGGTCAGCCCGATCAGCCCCGGTGTCACTCGATCGTGCAGACGCGTGGTGCCCGCGGCCGGGCCGGCCGGGCTGGCCGAGTCGTCGGCGGCCGGCGTCCCCGCGCAGGCCGCGGATGCCGGCAGCAGTATCAACGTCACCACGCGGAGGAGGGCCAGCCCAACTCGTCGCATCGGACTCAGTCTTTCAGAGCACTGTTGCGCGCTCGGATAGCCCGCGGCGCTCACCGACCGTTACGTGACCGGCGGCTGCATCCGAAGGCGCTGCGTCAGGTACGGCTGCAAGCTCCGCGGCCAGCACCTGATCGACCCGGACCCGGACGCACCGTGCCCTCCGGTACGTGCTCCGTTTCGCAGTACCTCGCCGCGCTCGTGCACCCGGGCCACCAGGTCACCGCGGTCGTACGGCACCCGGGCGCGACCTCCACCGCGGGGCGCGGCAGCCGCTCCTCGATGGCGCTGCGAAGCTCGGCCATGCCGACGCCGCTACGCGCGGAGACGAACACCGCGTCCGGCCACTCCCGCTTGAGCCGCAGCAGCGTCTCCTCGTCGGCGGCGTCGATCTTGTTGACCACCAGCAGCTCGGTGACCCTGTCCGCGCCGACCTCGGCGAGTACCTCGTGTACCGCGCGCACCTGCTCCTCGGGGTCGGGGTGTGCGCCGTCGACGACGTGTACCACCAGATCGGCCTGGCCGACCTCCTCCAGCGTGGAGCGGAACGCCTCGATCAGCTGGTGCGGCAGGTGCCGGACGAAGCCGACCGTGTCGGAGAGCGTGTAGACCCGCCCGTCGGCGGCGCGACCCGGCGGGTGTTCGGGTCCAGGGTGGCGAAGAGCGCGTCCTCGACCAGTACCCCCGCATTGGTCAGCCGGTTGAGCAGGCTCGACTTGCCGGCGTTGGTGTAGCCGGCGATGGCCACCGCGGGAACCGCGTTGCGCCGCCGGCCGGACGCGCTTGGTCTCCCGGACGGTACCCATCTCCGATCTCGCGCTTGAGCTTGGAGATGCGGGTACGGATCCGGCGGCGGTCGGTCTCGATCTTGGTTTCACCGGGGCCGCGCAGGCCCACGCCGCCGCCGGCACCGCCGCCGCGGCCGGAGCCGCCGGCCTGCCGGGACAGCGCCTCGCCCCAACCGCGCAGCCGGGGCAGGAAGTACTGCAGCTGGGCCAGCTCGACCTGAGCCTTGCCCTCCTTGCTGCTGGCGTGCTGGGCGAAGATGTCCAGGATCAGCGCGGTCCGGTCGATGACCTTGACCTTGACCTGGTCTCCAGCGTGCGCAGCTGGCTCGGCGACAGCTCGCCGTCGCAGATCACCGTGTCCGCGCCGCGTGGCGCAGCACGACGGAGCGCAGCTCCTCGACCTTGCCGCGACCGATGAAGGTGGCCGGGTCGGGGCGGGCCGCGCCGCTGGATCAGCCCCTCGAGCACCTGCGAGCCGGCCGTCTCGGCCAGCGCGGCCAGCTCGGTCAGCGAGTTCTCCGCGTCGGTGACGCTGCCCTCGGTCCAGACGCCGACCAGGACGACCCGCTCCAGCCGCAGCTGGCGGTACTCGACCTCGGTGACGTCGGCGAGTTCGGTGGAGAGGCCGGCGACCCGGCGCAGGCCGTGCCGCGCTTCGAGATCGATGTCGCCGCCGGTGGTTTCGTCCGGATCGTCAAACTCCGGGGCGTCCGAGCGGGGCGCCGACCAGGAGCGGGCGCGGAAGCGCGGGCTGTCCGCGGCGGTTTCAGCAGAGTCCCCGCCAGCCGACGGGCGGAACGGGTCGGCATCCGTGTCGTGGGCGGTAGCCGACGGGCGTGAAGAGTAAGTCATCTTGCATCGATCGTGACACGGGTACCGGCCGATCGCACGCTCATTTCGCCGGCGGCCCGGGGCGGGCTCGGCGGCTGCTCGTGGCGGAACGCCCCGCGTGGTCGGGGCGGCCGGCGCGGCGCAGAATGGCCAGCGTGCCCATACGCGCCCTGCCCAGTGCCGGTTTCTCCATCACCGTCCGGGTCTCGGTCCCCGCCGACGCCTCCGCCATCGGCCGGCTGACCACCTGCGTCGGCGAGTCCGGCGCGATCGTCACCGCGCTCGACGTGGTGGACTCCGACAACGTCTCGCTGATCGCCGACGTCACCTGTGACACCGCCGACGCGGCCACGCCGACCAGGTGGTCGCGGCCCTGGAGAACCTTCCGGGCGTCGACGTCCGCAAGGTCTCCGACCGTACCTTCCTGCTCCACCTGGGCGGCAAGATCGAGGTAACGCCGAAAGTCGCGCTGCGCAACCGGGACGAGCTGTCCCGGGCGTACACGCCGGGGGTTGCCCGGGTCTGCCTGGCGATCGCGGAGAACCCGGACGACGCCCGCCGGCTGACCATCAAACGCAACACGGTCGCCGTGGTCAGCGACGGCTCGGCGGTACTGGGGCTGGGCAACATCGGGCCGGCCGCCGCGCTGCCGGTGATGGAGGGCAAGGCGGCGCTGTTCAAGCGCTTCGGCGGGGTGGACGCCTGGCCGGTGGTACTCGACACGCAGGACACCGAGGAGATCATCAAGATCGTCACGGCGCATCGCGCCGGCGTACGGCGGGATCAACCTGGAGGACATCGCGGCGCCGCGGTGCTTCGAGATCGAGGAGCGGCTGCGGGCCAAGCTGGACATCCCGGTCTTCCACGACGATCAGCACGGTACCGCCATCTGCGTGCTCGCCGCGCTGACCAACGCCCTGCGCGTCGTGGGCAAGCGCCTCGAAGACGTGCGGGTGGTCGTCTCCGGAGCCGGGGCCGCCGGTACCGCCATCATGAAGCTGCTGCTCGCCCAGGGCGTCGGCGACCTGATCGCGTACGACCGGTCCGGTGCCCTGCACCGTGGCATGCCGGACATGAACCCGTCCTGGCAGTGGCTCGCCGAGCACACCAACCGGGACAACTACGCCGGTGACCTGCCCGGCGCGATCACCGGGGCGGACGTGTTCATCGGGGTCAGCGCGCCCAACCTGCTCGACGGCACCGACATCGCCCGCATGGCCAAGGACGCGATCGTGTTCGCGCTGGCCAACCCCGACCCGGAGGTGGATCCGCGGGAGGCGCGCAAGTACGCGGCGATCGTCGCGACCGGCCGCTCCGACCAGCCGAACCAGATCAACAACGTACTGGCCTTTCCGGGCGTCTTCCGCGGCCTGCTGGACGCCGGGGCGCGCAGTTTCACCCAGGACATGGCCCTGGCGGCCGCGAACGCGATCGCCGACGTGGTCGGGATCGACAAGATCAACGCGATCGGTGATCGTACCCAGCGTGTTCGACGCCCGGGTCGCGCCCGCCGTCGCCGCCGCGATCGTAGCGACCATCAAGGGCGCCAACGCCGAGGCGGTACAGGACCCGGCCTGACGAGTCTCCGCTACGCGCCTACGGCCCCGTCGATGCCCTCGCGTACCAGGTCGGCGTGGCCGTTGTGCCGGGCGTACTCGTGGATGAGGTGCAGCATCACCCAGCGCAGCGACACGTACTCGCCCCACTTGGCCTGGTAGCCGCGTACGTCCAGCGACTCCGCCTCCCGTTCGATCCGGCGGGACTGGTCGACCTCGGCCTGCCAGGCAGCGAACGCGTCGGCGCGGCTCGATCCGCTGGCGTCGTAGGCGACCTGGAAGTCACCGTCCGCCGACCACACGAGTGGGATGTCCTCGCCGCCGATCACCCGGCGGAACCAGGTGCGCTCGACCTCGGCCAGGTGCCGTACCAGCCCGAGCAGGCTCAGCGTCGAGGGCGGCATGGAGCTGCGGCGCAACTGCTCGTCGGAGAGGTCGTCGCACTTGAAGGCGAGGGTGGCCCGGTGGTAGTCGAGGTAACCGCGCAGCATCTCGCGCTCGTCAGCGAGCGGCGACGGTCCGGTCCGTTCAGTGGCCATCGGCTGACGGTACCCAGGCTGGGTCTTCGTGCCTGGCGCGGGCGTGCCGGATGTGATCACCGCGACCGGCCGCTCAGATCAGCAGTTCGCCCTCGGCGACGATCACGGCCGGGCCGGCGAGCCGGCAGCCGGTCTCGTCCAGCGTGACGGTCAGCCGGCCGCCGGGCAGGTCGACCAGCACGGTACCGGTGTCAGAACCGTTGTTCCGCAAAGCAACCGCGGCAACCGCGCAGGCGCCGGTACCGCACGAGAGGGTCTCCGCGCTGCCCCGCTCGTAGACCCGCATCCGCACGTGCAGCGGATCCCCCGTACCCGCCACGAACTCCACGTTGGCGCCGTGCGGGAAGACCTCGCCGTCCACCTCCGGCGCGCTGCCCAGGTCCAGGCTGGCCAGCTCGTCGACCGGGCAGACCAGGTGCGGGTTGCCGACATCGACCGTGGTACCCGTGAAGCCCACCCCGCGCAGTACCGCCGTGGAGCGCCCGCCCAGTACCGGCCGGGCCATGCTCGCGGTGATCTGCTCGCCGGCCACCGTGACGCCGACCAGCCCGACCCGGGTGGCTACGCCGAACTCGGTCCGCCCTTCGACCAGCCCGCTCACCAGCCCGTTGTCGACCAGGTAGCGGGCGAAGACGCGTACCCCGTTGCCGCACATCTCGGCCACCGAGCCGTCCGCGTTGGTGTAGTCCATGAACCACTCGGCGCGGTCAGCGAGCGCCCGACCGGCCGGGTGCAGCTTCGCCGGTACCACCCGGAGTACCCCGTCGCCGCCCACGCCGAACCGCCGGTCGCACAGCGCCGCGATCCGGGCCGGGGTCAGCGCCAGCTCGCCCGCTGGGTCGGGGAGCAGGACGAAGTCGTTACCGGTGCCGTGGCCCTTCGCGAAGCGCATGCCGTCCATCCTCCCCTACCGCGTCATTTACCGTCGCGAGTGCCCGGTCCAGCAGGTCCGCGTCGGCGCCGTTCAGCCAGTGGAGGTGCGGGTCCCGGCGGAACCAGGTGCGCTGGCGGCGCACGAACCTTCTGGTTGCCTGTACCGTCGCGGCGCGCGCCTCCACCTCGCCGTACTCCCCGTCGAGCTGGCGGATCGCCTGCTGGTACCCGAGTGCCCGGCTGGCCGTACGCCCGTCGCGCAGCCCGTTACCGAGCAGCCCGCGTACCTCGTCGACCAGCCCCTGCTCCCACATCCGGTCCACCCGGTGGGCGACCCGTTCGTCCAGCGCCGTGGCATCCAGGTCCAGCCCGAGCTGCACCGACCGGTAGTACGGCGCCGGATCGGGCAGTACGGCGGTGAACGAGCCGGTCAACTCCACCACCTCCAGTGCCCGGACGATCCGCCGGCCGTTACTGGGCAGGATGTTCGCGGCCGCCTCGGGGGCCTTGGCGCGCAGGCGTTCGTAGAGCGGCTCCGCGCCCTCGGCGGCGAGTTCGGCTTCGAGTGCGGCGCGCAGCTCGGCGTCGGTACCCGGGAACTCGAAGTGCTCCAGCACCGCCCGTACGTACAGGCCGGAGCCGCCGACCAGCAGGGGTACCCGGCCGCGGGCGAGAATGTCGTCGATGGCGGTACGGGCCCTCGACTGGTACTCGGCCACGCTCGCGGCCACGGTCACCGGCCAGATGTCGAGCAGGTGGTGCGGTACGCCCCGGCGCTCGTCCAGGGTCAGCTTGGCGGTACCGATGTCCATGCCGGCGTAGAGCTGCATCGAGTCGGCGTTGACCACCTCCCCGCCGAGCCGCTCGGCCAGCGCCAGGCTCAGCTCCGACTTCCCCGCCGCCGTCGGCCCGACCACCGCGACGACCGTCCCCTTCACTGCCATACCGCCACGGTGTACTGAACCCCGTAAGGCGCGGCGTCGTAGTACACAGCGCCGCTGAAGTCCCGGCCCGCGCCCAGCGCCGCCCCGGCGAGTACCTGCCAGGGCGCCCGGCCGACCGCCAGCAGTTCGCCGGCCACGGACGGATCCAGCGCCAGCAGCGCGTCGGTGTCCACAGTGGCCAGCGCCTTGCTGACCGAGGCGTCGAACTCGGCCGCTCGCGGATCGAGGTAGCCCGGCGCCTTCTCGCTCCGGCACGCCGACCCGTCCCCCATGACCAGCAGCGCGTGCCGGTTCTCGGCGCTGCCCTCGATCGCGCCGAACTCACGGCAGTCGTCGACCGGCTCGTCCACCGGTACCGTCACCGCCCGCCAGACCGTCGGCCGCTTGGGCCGGCCGGCATCCACCGCCCGGCGCAGCAGCCACACGCCCATCGCGAGGCTCAGTGGCAGCACCGAGGGGCGCCGACTGGAGCTGCCCAGGTGCGCCTCGACCGGTACCCCGAAGTCGGCGAACGAGGCGAGGTACGGCGGGAAGTACTGGCGCAGCTCCGGGCCGGTACCCACGATGGTGACCACGGCCGGCTCAGCCGCGAAGAGGCTCGCCAGCGCCCGGTCACAGGCGTCCCGCAGGTCGTCGAGTTCGGCGCTGGCGCCGCTGGCGACCTCGGGGATCAGCAGGGGAGGATGGGGGCAGACGGCAGCGGCGACGAGTGGCACGGATCAACCGTAACCGGGCGCGACGATCACTCTCCGGGTGCCGTCAGGACACCGTATGGTCACGGTCGGCACCGGTCCCTCGACGGGGACGGGGTACGACCTGTGACAATGCCGGGGAGAAAACTACTGCGCTGTGGCGGTGGCCGCCGGAGACGTCCGGGGGCGCCGGGAAGACTGAGGACACAAGATGAGCGACTGGACGACCTTCGGACGGGTCGACGCGGACGGCACGGTATACGTCAAGACCGCAACCGGGGAGAAGCTGGTCGGGTCGTGGCAGGCGGGTACGCCCGAAGAGGGCTTGGCCCACTTCGCTCGCCGCTTCGCCGACCTGGTCACCGAGGTTGACCTGGTGGATACCCGGCTGCAGACCGGGGCCGCGGACGCCTCCCACTCGCTCGCCACGATCAAGCGACTGCGCGCCACCCTCGACGAGGCGCATGTGGTCGGCGACATCGATACCCTCACCGCCCGCCTGGACAAGCTGACCGCCCGCGCGGAGGAGAAGGCCGGCGAGGCACGTGCTGCCCGCGACGCCGCTCGGGTCGAGGCGCTGGCCCGCAAGACCGCGCTGGTCGAAGAGGCCGAGACGATGGCCGCCGACTCGACCAGCTGGAAGGTGGCCGGCGACCGGTTCAAGGAGATCCTCGACGAGTGGAAGGGCATCCGCGGCATCGACCGCAAGGCCGATGGTGAGCTGTGGAAGCGCTACGCCGCCGCCCGGGACGCCTTCACCCGCCGTCGCGGCGCCCACTTCGCCACTCTGGACGCCGGCCGCAAGACCGCCCAGTCCCGCAAGGAAGAGCTGGTCACCGAGGCCGAGGAGCTGGCAACCGCGACCGAGTGGACGGCCACCGCCAATCGGTTGAAGGAGCTGATGACCGAGTGGAAGGCGGCCCCGCGCGCCTCCAAGGAGGTCGAGCAGCGCCTGTGGGACCGGTTCCGCGCCGCGCAGGACAGCTTCTTCACCCGGCGCAGTGAGGTCTTCTCGGCCCGCGACGCCGAGCACAAGGTCGCCATGGAGCGCCGCCAGGAGCTGCTCACCCAGGCCGAGGCGATCGACGTGGACGCCGATCCGAAGAACGCCCAGGCAAAGCTGCGCGACATCCAGGCACAGTGGCACGACGCGGGCCGGGTCTCCCGGGACGCCGCGGCCGGACTCGACCGCCGGATGCGGGCGGTCGAGGAGAAGATTCGCGGCGCGATGGACGTGGCCTGGCGGCGCACCAGCCCGGCCGACAACCCGCTGCTGACCCAGATGCGCGACCAGGTCGCCGAGGCCGAGGCCAGGCTGGCCCGGGCGCAGGCGGCCGGCGATGCCAAGCGGATCAAGGAGGCCGAGCGGGCGCTGTCCCAGAAGCGCCAGTTCCTCAACCTCGCAGAGCACACCAGCTGAGCCCCGGGAAACGAGCTGAGCCGGCTCGCCGGCCGGCCCATCACGAGCTGAGTCACCGAACCGTTGAATAAGCCAGAACGCTGATTCACCGCACAACCACATAGAGATCTCGGCGCCGCTCCCTTTGGGACGGCGCCGCGATCATGTCTGGGCTGGTGTAAGAAGCGGCTTTTAAGAAGCGGCTTTTAAGAAGCGGCGCAGGCGGAGATCGGCGCGGGCTGGGCCGGCGGCGCACCGACCGTGGGCAGCCCGAGCAGGACCCCGGGGGTACGGGTGACGGTGCCCGCGGCGTGTGCGTCTCCGGCGGGGGTACGCCGGTGGGACAGGGGTGCGCCGTCGGCGTTGAGGTGGTGCGGAGCCGCGTAGGTGACCACGGTTTGCACGATGTCACCCGGGCGCGGCCGGGTCTCGCCGGTCGCGAAGTGCACCAGCCGGCCGTCCCGCGCGCGACCCGACATCCGGCCGGTCGCCTCGTCCTTGCGCCCTTCGCCGACCGCGACCAGCACCTCGACCTCGGTACCCACGAGTGCCCGGTTCTCCGCCCAGGTCACCTCCTCCAGCAGCGTGGCCAGCCGCTCGTACCGCTGCTGTACCACCTCTTTCGGCAGCTGGTCGGGCATGGTGGCCGCGGGGGTACCCGGGCGCTTGGAGTACTGGAAGGTGAAGGCACTGGCGAACCTGGCCGCCCGTACCACGTCCAGGGTCTGCTCGAAGTCGGCCTCGGTCTCGCCCGGGAAGCCCACGATGATGTCGGTGGTGATCGCGGCATCCGGCATCGCGGCCCGCACCTTGTCGATGATGCCGAGGTAGCGCTCCTGCCGGTAGGAGCGGCGCATCGCCTTCAGCACGGCGTCCGACCCCGACTGCAGCGGCATGTGCAGCGAGTGGCAGACGTTGGCGGTCTCGGCCATCGCGGCGATCACGTCGTCGGTGAAGTCCTTCGGGTGCGGGCTGGTGAAGCGCAGCCGCTCCAGCCCGTCGATGTCGCCGCAGGCACGCAGCAGTTTGCCGAACGCGAGCCGGTCGCCGAACTCGGCGCCGTAGGAGTTCACGTTCTGGCCGAGCAGCGTCACCTCCAGCACGCCGGCCGCGGCGAGCGCGCCCACCTCGGCCAGGATGTCGCCCGGCCGGCGGTCCTTCTCCTTGCCGCGCAGCGCCGGCACGATGCAGAAGGTGCAGGTGTTGTTGCAACCCACCGAGATCGATACCCAGCCGGCGTAGCTGGACTCGCGGCGGGCCGGCAGCGCCGACGGGAAGGTCTCCAGCGCGTCCAGGATCTCCAGCTGGGCTTCCTCGTTGTGCCGGGCGCGCTCCAGCAGGACCGGCAGCGAACCGATGTTGTGCGTACCGAAGACCACGTCGACCCAGGGCGCCTTGCGGACGATCTCGCCCTGGTCCTTCTGCGCCAGACAACCACCCACCGCGATCTGCATGCCCGGGTGGGACAGCTTGGTCGGGCGCAGGTGGCCGAGGTTGCCGTACAGCCGGTTGTCCGCGTTCTCCCGGACGGCACAGGTGTTGAACACGACGACATCGGGCGTCTGTGCACCGTCGGCACGAACGTACCCGGCGTCCTCCAGCAGTCCGGAGATGCGCTCGGAGTCGTGCACGTTCATCTGGCAGCCGTAGGTGCGTACCTCGTAGGTGCGCCCGGCCGTGGCGGGGGTCAGCTGAGTAGTCATGGCAAGGTACGAGGGTAGTCGCCGCCGGCCGCTGCGCCGAGCCCGGCCGCTGCCCGGTCGCCTCCGTCCCCCCCGTTACCCCGCTTGCTCCGGTTGCCCCGGTCGCCCGGCTACTGCCCGGTTGCCTCGTGCGCCGCGGACCGCTGCCCGGTTGCTTCGTGCGCCGTGGACCGCTGCCCGGTTGCTTCGTGCGCGGTGCGGACTGCGACCGCGCCGAGCAGCAGCGCCATCCCGAGCCAGCCGAGCCCGGTCAGCCGCTCGCCGAGCAGCCACAGCGCGAGGAGCGCGGCGACCACCGCCTCGATTAGTGCCACCAGGGCGGCCGTGGTGGCCCGAACGGTCGCCAGCGCGGCGAAGAACATCCGGTACGCCAGGACCGTGGGTACCGCCGCCAGGTACCCGAGCCACGCCCAGTCGCGTACCGGCTGCCCACCGGCCGGGAGTACCCCGCTGACCAGGGCGAACGGCAGGAGTACCAGCGCTCCGACGGCCAGCGTGCCGAGCAGTGGCGCGTGCCCGACCGGCGTACCCGCACGTCCCCTGGCCAGCAGGGTTGCCGCCGCGTACCCGAGTGCGCCCAGCAGCGCCCAGCCGACGCCCGCCAGCCGGTGCGGCGCCTGCCCGCCGTCCCCGGCGCCGGCCAGGACGGCGAGCCCCAGCACGGCGACCAGGACAGTGACCGCCCCGCCGGTACCGAGCCGCTCCCCCAGCAGCAGCCGGGCGCCGACCGCGATCAGTACCGGCCCCGCACCCAGCGTGACCACAGTTGCCACGGCCACCCCGGTGTCGGCGCAGCCGGCGAAGTACGCGGACTGGTAGATGGCCAGGCCGACGCCGAGGATCGCGGTGCGCCGCCAGTCGATCTCGTGAGGCCGCCGCCGCCGTGCGCCGGCCCGCGCCCGGCTGCCGAGCGCGGCGGCGGCGAGCAGCACGGTACCCCCGGCGAAGCGCCAGAACGACACGGCGATAGGGCCGAGCCCGGTGGTACGGAACAGGTATGCGGCGATCACACCGCCGGTACCCCAGGCGGTGGCAGCCAGCGCGATCATCGCCAGGGCACGCCGGATCTGGGCAGGGTGAACCTGGGCAGGGTGAACCTGGGCAGGGTTGATCTGGGCAGGGTTGATCTGGGCAGGGTGAATGTGCGTCATGAGAGGTCTCCGCGTCGGTGGTGGATGCCGGCCGATTTGCGGGCAGCGGCCACCCCGGGTCGCGAAGACCCGTGGTCAGGAGATGGTGGCGTCGCCCGTCAGCGGACGGGCGGCGGGGAGCAGATCACATGACGCATGCTCGCGACTGTACGACTTGTCGGTGCACGCGGGCACAATGAATGCCATGTGCCGGAGTATCAAGACGCTGCGTGAGCCGTTCACCATCGATGTCACCAACGCCGACGTACGGGCCGCAGCCCTGCAGTACGTCCGCAAGATCTCGGGTTTCCGTACCCCCGCCCCGCACAACCGGGAGGCGTTCGACGAGGCGGTCGCCGCCGTGGCCGCGGCCACCCAGCACCTGCTCGACCATCTGGAGGTACGCGGCGGGCGCAAGGAGTCCCCGGCTGCTTGACGAGGTGGCGCGAACTCAGCGGGCGATCTCGGTGACCCGGGATTCGCGGACCACGGTGACTCGGATCTGACCGGGGTAGGTCAGCTCCTCCTCGATCTGCTTGGCCACGTCCCGGGCGAGCACAGCCGCGCCGATGTCGTCCACGTCGTCCGGCTTGACCATGACGCGTACCTCGCGCCCGGCCTGCATCGCGAAGACCTTCTCCACGCCCGGCTTCGTAGCGGCGATCTCCTCGATCCGCTCCAACCGCTTGACGTAGACCTCCAGGCTCTCCCGCCGGGCCCCGGGGCGCCCGCCCGAGCAGGCATCCGACGCCTGGGTCAGTACCGCCTCGATGGTCTGCGGGGTCACCTCGTTGTGGTGCGCCTCGATGGCGTGAACCACCTCGTCCGACTCGCCGTACTTGCGAGCCAGATCAGCGCCGATCAGCGCGTGGCTGCCCTCCACCTCGTGGGTGAGCGCCTTGCCGATGTCGTGCAGGAACGCCCCACGCTTGATCAACTGGGCGTCCAGACGCAGCTCGGCGGCCATGATCCCGGCGATGTGCGCGGTCTCCACCAGGTGCTTCAGCACGTTCTGCCCGTAGCTGGTGCGGTAGCGCAGCCGGCCCAGCAGGTGGATCAGCTCGGGGTGCATGTCGGTGATGCCGACCTCGACCAGGGCATCCTCGGCGGCCCGCTCGCACAGCCGCTCGACGTCCTGGCGGGCCAGGTCGTAGACCTCTTCGATGCGGTGCGGATGGATGCGCCCGTCGAGTACCAGCTTCTCCAGGGTCAGCCGGCCGACCTCCCGGCGTACCGGATCGAAGCAGGACAGCAGTACCGCCTCGGGCGTGTCGTCGATGATCAGGTTGACCCCGGTCACCGACTCGAAGGCGCGGATGTTGCGCCCCTCCCGCCCGATGATCCGGCCCTTCATCTCGTCACTGGGCAGGTGCAGCACGCTGACCACGCTCTCCGCGGTCTGCTCGCTGGCCACCCGCTGGATCGCCTCGACCACGATGTGCCGGGCCCGCGAGTCGGCGGTGTTGCGCGCGTCTGCCTCGATGTCCCGGATCAGCAGCGCGGCCTCCCGCTTGGCCTGCATCTCGATCGACTCGACCAGCTCCGAGCGGGCGGTGTCGGCGGTCAGCCCGGCGACCCGCTCCAGCTCGCGCCGGTGCAGCTCTTCGCTCGCGGCCACGACCTGCTCGCGGGCGGCCAGCGCCGCCTCCTTCAGCGTGAACTCGCGCTCGAGGGAGGTGATCCGACGGTCCCGGCCGGCCAGCCGCTCGGCCTCCTCGGCCAGCAGCCGTTCCCGCTCGTCCACCCGCTGCTGCCGGCGCTCAGCCTCGGTGGCCTGCTCACGGGCGGTCGCGGTGAGCATCGCGATTTCCCGCTCGCCGCTGCGCCGGGCGGTCACCCGGGCCTGCTCGGCGTCCTGTTCGGCCTGCCGGTGGGCGCGCTCGATGATCGTGTCGGCCTCGGTGTGCGAGGCGGCGAGTACCCGCTTCGCCTCGGCTCGGGCGGCGCCTGCCTCGGCACTCGCGGCGGCGGCCTCGGTACGGGCGGCGCTCGCCGCGGCACGGGAGTCTTCGACGACGGTACGGGCCTTGTCGGCGGCGGCTTTGAGCGTCTCGTCCGCCTGGGCGGTTGCCCGCGGGCTGGTACCCCGCAGCGCGCGCAGCAGCACCACGAATCCGACGGCCACGAGTACGGCGAGTGCGATGACCACTACCGTCAGCGCGATGACTAGACCCTTCACGGTCGGCCTCCCCTTCCCCCGTGGCGCTTACGGTGTGCCGTTGGGGCGGCACACTGTCCGGTGAAGAGAGTTGTCCGACGGTCGGGTCCCGGGAGCCCTAGTTACGCCCGGGTTCTACAAAGAGTCGAACGGACGTTACCGCCCGTCGACTTCTCGATGTCTCTGCGCGACTTGCGCCGAGAATATTGTCCTGACTGTTATGCGATCTATGTTGTGCGCTTAGCACGTATCGGATCAGTAACTCTCTTCTGTACGTGAGGCTAGGTGCCGGATGGCCCTTCGGTCAAGAACGCATGATCCGGCCCGCGACCTGAAATATGTCGTCAATCATCTATGGATACCCACAGAGCTGCCCAAACTACAGATCGTAGTTTCGGACGATGCCGACCCGGACGGACGTCCGACTCCAGATCAGTCGATCGGCTGGTCGCTGGCCAGATCATCGCCCACGAGGTGGGACTCCGCATCCGGGTCGATCTCGTCCAACGGGCTGCGGTCCCCACCGCCCAGAATGTCGGTACGGGCGGCCAGCGCCTCCTTCACCACCCGGATCGCCACCCCCGGCGGGTACCCCTTGCGGGCCAGCATGCCGACCAGGCGCCGGAACAACGCGTCCGGAGCGGTACCGCCGGCGCTGCGCAGCTTGCGGTCCACCAGCTCTCGAGCGGTGGCCGCCTCGGTGTCGCCGTCGAGCTCGTCCAGCGCTGCGTCGGCGAGCTCCTTCTCCACCCCGTGCTGGCGCAGTTCGTTGGCGAGCGCCCGGGTGGCCAGCCCGCGACTGTGGTGCCGGCTGGTCACCCAGGCGCGGGCGAACGCCGCGTCATCGATGATGCCCACCTCGTCGTAGCGGTCCAGTACCTCCGCCGCCACCTCGGGCGCGATGCCGTTACGGGCGAGTGCGGTGGCCAACTCGGCCCGGGTACGTGGGCGTACCGCCAGCTGGCGCAGGCAGATCTCGCGCGCCACCTCGGCCGGATCCCGGGACTCGTCCACCGGCGCTGGCGTCCCCCAGCGCCCGCCACCCGTCCGGCGGCTACTGGACTCACGGCTGCCGAAGCCACCACCACCGGAGCCGCGACTGCTGGAGCCCGGCTGGCCGCTGGAGTCGGCGTCCGGTCCGTCGGTGGCAGGCTCGTCCCGCGCCGCCCGGTCCCGGGTACCCCAGCCGCCGCTGCGCTGCCCGCCCGGCCGCCCGAAGCCGCCCCCGCCACCGGCCCGTCGCGTTCCCCGCCTGGGCGCGCCTTCAGACTCGGCTGCCATGTCAGACCCGCCTTCCATCTGGCCGCTGCCCAGCCTGTCGCCGCCCAGCCTGTCGCCGCCCAGCCTGTCGCCGCCCAGCCTGTCGCCGCCCAGCCTGTCGCTGCCCAGCCGGTTGCCGCTCAGCCGATCGCTGCTTGGCTGGTCACCGCCCAGCCGGTTGCCGCTCACTCCGTCAGGGCCGAATGCGTCAGGGCCGCGTAGGCCGTCGTCAGGGCCCAGCTCGTCAGGGCCCAGCTCGTCAGGGCCCAGCTCGTCTAGGCCCTGGTCGTCTAGGCCGAGTTGGTCGCCGCGCGGGGTACCTGGCTGGTAGTCAGCCTCGTCCGGCGTCCACAGCGCCTCGTCCGGCCCGGGTGCCGCCCAGTCGGGCAGCCGCCCCGCCGCCGGTTTCCGGGTACGAGGTGGACGGGGCGGAGCTGCGTCCCAGCCCCGCCCCGTCCGTGCGCCTCGCCGTCCCGGCACGCGTCAACCGCCCCGTCATACCCGCACTGCTCAGACCCATGAACTGTCAGACCCGTGAACTGTCAGACCCGTGAATCGCCTGGCGGTCAGAAGTCCACCGTGACGATGTCCGGGTTGCCGGCCGCGTCGTTGGCCTGGCCGACCCCGAGCTTCTCCAGGATCTTCTTCTCCAGCTCCGCGGCGACGTCCGGGTTCTCCTTCAAGAACTTGCGGGCGTTCTCCTTGCCCTGGCCCAGCTGGTCGCCGTCGTAGGTGTACCAGGCGCCGGACTTGCGGATGATCGCCTGCTCCACGCCCACGTCGATGAGCGAGCCCTCGCGCGAGATGCCCTGGCCGTAGAGGATGTCGAACTCGGCCTGCTTGAACGGGCTGGCGACCTTGTTCTTGACCACCTTGACCCGGGTCCGGTTGCCGACCGCGTCGCCGGCGTCCTTCAGGCTCTCGATGCGGCGTACGTCCAGCCGGATGGAGGCGTAGAACTTCAACGCCTTACCGCCGGTGGTCGTCTCGGGACTGCCGAACATCACGCCGATCTTCTCGCGGAGCTGGTTGATGAAGATCGCCGTGGTGTTGGCGTTGCTCAGCGCGCCGGTCATCTTGCGCAGCGCCTGGCTCATCAGCCGGGCCTGCAGACCGACGTGGCTGTCGCCCATCTCGCCCTCGATCTCGGCGCGCGGTACGAGTGCGGCCACCGAGTCGATCACGATGATGTCCAGCGCGCCGGAGCGCACCAGCATGTCGCAGATCTCCAGCGCCTGCTCACCGGTATCGGGCTGGGAGACCAGCAGCGCGTCGGTGTCCACCCCGAGCGCCTTGGCGTAGTCGGGGTCCAGCGCGTGCTCGGCGTCGATGAACGCCGCGATGCCACCAGCCCGCTGCGCGTTGGCGATCGCGTGCAGCGCGACGGTCGTCTTACCACTGCTCTCCGGGCCGTAGATCTCGACGACCCGACCTCTGGGCAACCCCCCGATGCCCAGCGCCACGTCAAGGGCGATGGAGCCGGTGGGGATCACCGCCATCGCCTGGAACGGGCGCTCGCCGAGGCGCATCACCGATCCCTTGCCGAACTGTTTGTCGATCTGCGCGAGCGCGAGATCTAGCGCCTTCTCGCGGTCTGGCGCGCCTGCAGCCATTCCTGCCACCCCTGGATTCGCGGTCTTCCCCGCGCTCTTCGCGGAAGAACTCTTCGTCACGCCGACACGTTAGGCGCTCGGTATGACAGAACCCAGCGACGCGGTCGCGGGCTGTGGAGAAGCGCCATGCTGTGGACAATACCCGTACAGGTGTACGACACAAGTACCGACACGCGGTCAGTGCGCCAGGCTGTCCCGGGATCGGCGGAGGAAGTCCTGCTCAGCGGCGTTGGCGGTACGGGTGAGGGCGGCGTCGTACGCCTGCGTGGCCTCGGCGTCGCGCCCGAGCCGGCGCAGCAGGTCGGCGCGGACCGCGTGGTAGACGTGGTAGCTGTCCAGGTCGAGTGGCTCGACCAGGGCGAGCGCGAGCGCCGGCCCGTGCACCTCGGCCACCGCCACCGCCCGGTTCAGGGCCACCACCGGGCTGGGATCCAGCGCCTGCAGCTGGTCGTACAACTGAAGGATCTGTAACCAGTCGGTACCGGCGGCGATCGGCGCCTCGGTGTGCACCGCGTTGATCGCGGCCTGGAGCTGGTACCGGCCGGGTCGGTTGCGCCGCAGGCACTCCCGGACCAGCGACCGGCCCTCGGCGAGCAGGCCGGCGTCCCACCGGCCGCGGTCCTGGTCGGCGAGGAGCACCAGCTCACCGGCCGGGGTGGTACGGGCCGGCCGGCGCGCCTCGACCAGCAGCATCAACGCGAGTACCCCGGTGACCTCCGGCTCGTCGGGCAGCAGCTCGGCCAGTACCCGGGCCAGCCGGATCGCCTCGGCGCACAGGTCGGCCCGGACCAGCTGCTCGCCCGAGCTCGCGGCGTACCCCTCGTTGAAGATGAGGTACAGCACGGCGAGTACCGCGTCCAGCCGCTCGGGCAGGTCGGCGTCGAGGGGTACCCGGTACGGGATGTGCGCGTCCCGGATCTTCCCCTTGGCGCGTACCAGTCGCTGCGCCATCGTCGCCTCGGGTACCAGGAAGGCGTGCGCGATCTCGGCGGTGCTCAGCCCGCCCAGCAGCCGCAGGGTGAGCGCCACCCGCACGCCGGTACCCAGCGCGGGGTGGCAGCAGGTGAAGATCAGCCGTAGCCGGTCGTCGGGCACCGCGCCCTCCTCGGCCGGTTCGTCCTGGTCCCGGGCGTGCAGCAGCGCGGCCTGGGCGTACTTGTCCGTACCGGACGCCTCGCGGCGCAGCTTGTCCACGGCCCGGTTGCGGGCGGTGGTGATCAGCCAGCCGGCCGGGCTCGGCGGCACACCGTCGACCGGCCAGCGCTGCGCGGCCGTGGTGAAGGCGTCCTGCACCGCGTCCTCGGCGATGTCGAGGTCACCGAAGGTCCGGGCGAGTACGGCCACCGCACGGCCGTACTCCGCCCGGAAAATCCGGTCGAGCTGCTCCGGAGTCAGCGGTCCATCCAGGGTCAGGGACGCGGCCCGCCCTGGAGCGGGCGGACCTCGATCGGCAGCGTGGTGGCCTGGGCCATCCGGCCGGCCCAGTGCAGCGCCGCGTCCAGGTCGGGCGCGTCGATGATGGTGAAGCCGCCGAGATGCTCCTTGCCCTCCACGTAAGGGCCGTCGGTGGTGAGCAGCCGGTCGTCGGCCACCCGCAGCACGGTTGCGGTGCTGGCCGGGTGCAGGCCGGCGGCGAACACCCAGGAGCCGGCCGCGCGGATCTCGGCGTTGAGCGCCTCGAGATCCGCCATCACCTTGTCGAGCACCTCGGGCGGCGGCGGGTCACCGTCGGGCTGGTACACGCTGAGCAGGTACTGCGTCATGTCGTCATCCTCCTTCTCTACGCTCTACACGAACGGCGAAGGCTCGGATCGACACCGGCGGCGGCTCCATCTGGCAGCGGGCAGCGGGCTGCGGGGGGGGGGTGGGTCAGCGGATTCTGGGGGGTACCCGCTCGGGGTACGCGGCCACCACGGCGCGCCACACGGTCACCGTCTCCTCACCCGCGGCGAGAGCCTGCTCGACGGTACGGCCGCCGAGGGTCGCGAGTACCTGGTCTTCGGCGACGCTGCGGGCGTACGCGTCCCCGAACACCTGGGTCATCCGGTACCAGAAGTCAGTCAGCCGCACCCGTCTCCCCCTAGCTCGCTGGTACCAGCACCGGACGGCGCAGCGCCAACCCGAGCAACGGTACCGTCGCCACGGCCGCGAGCAAGGTCAGCGTCGGGTACCCGGAGAGTTCGACGATCAGCCCGGAGAGTGCTCCGCCGAGCGCGCCGGCGAGTCCCATGCACAGGTCGGTGAGGCCCTGCACGGACGGCCGGCTGGCTATCGGGGTGACGTCGGTGATCAGCGTGGAGCCGCCGATCATGGTGCCTGACCAGCCCAGTCCGAGCAGCGCCAAGCCGCCCGCCAGCCGCACGGTGGAGTGCCCGGCGGTACCGGCGACGGCGCACGCGCACAGCAGCAGCCCGAGGCCGCCGAGGATCACCGCCCGTCGACTGAGCCGGTCTGCGAGCCAGCCGACCAGCGGCGCGAAGGCGTACATGCCGACGATGTGCACGCTGAGTACCACGCCGACGATGGTGAGCAGGTCGCCGTGGACCATCTCGCTCATGTGCACCGGAGTCATCGACATGACGCTGACCATCACCAGGTGCCCGACGGCGATCGCCCCGATGCCCAGCCGGGCGGCCGGCGTGGCCACCACGAACGCCACCGCGTCCCGCAGCCGCCCCTTCGGCTGTGCGGGAGGTTGTGCGGGAGCCGGTACGGGGGTCGTGCGGGGGCCGGTGCGGGAGGTTGTGCGGGGGCCGGTGCGGCTCGCGGCGGGGGTACGTCGTGGCAGCCGGCCGAGCCGGTGGCGGGTACCGGTGGCTGCAGTGACGTACCCGCGTACCCGCGTGCGACCAGTAGCGGGTCCGGGCGCAGCAGCACCGTCAGGATCAGTGCGACCAGGCCGAAGGCGAGCGTGCTGAGGACGAACGGGCCGGTCAGCTCGGGCAGGCCGAACGGGCGTACCAACCGGTCGGCGAGGTTGACCAGGTTGGGCGCGGCCACGGCGCCCAGCGTGGTGGCCCAGACGATGATCGACAACTGCCGTCCGCGGCGCCGTGGCGGCGACAGGTCGACCGCGGTGTACCGGGCCTGCAGGTTGGCCGCGCTGCCGCCGCCGAAGAGCAGCATGCCGACGAAGAACAGCGGCAGCCAGTGCTGCCGGGCGGCGGTGACCACGAGCAGTGCGCCGAGCGCGCCCGTGACGTACGCCAGTACCAGGCCGGGGCGCCGGCCACGCGCGTTCATCAACCGGCTGACCGGGACGGCGAGCAGCGCGGCACCCACCACCACACAGCTCTGCCCGAGCCCGGAGACCCCGACGCCGCCCAGCCGCGCGGCGAGCAGCGCGCCGACCGAGATGCCGATGGTGGTACCGACGCCGCCGAGGATCTGGGTACCGAACAGCAGCCGCAGCGTGTACCCCTGGATCCGGTCCCGGTCCTGATCCGCGGTAATAACCGGGGCCGGTGCGGTGGTTGTCATGGCCACATCTTCGCGGCTGGGGATTGCAGTACGCCCGCACTCACGCCGACACCCCGCCACGGGTACGCCCGCCGGCCACCGCTCGGGCCACCGCGTCGGCGAGTGCGCCGATCCCGTCGAGGTCCAGTGGCGCGATGGTCACCCGTACCCCCGCCGGTGAACCGATCCGGAACAGCGCGCCGGGCGCGACCGCGTACCCCTCCTCGCGCAGCCGGGTGACGGTGAGCGTCTCGTCGCCCACCGGGATCCACACGTTGATGCCGGTGCGCCCGGTCGCCGGTACGCCCCGCTCGGCGAGGGCCGCGATGAGTCCGGTGCGCCGCGCCTCGTAGCTGTCCCGGGCCCGGCCGAGCAGCTCGGTGACCTCGGGCGCCGACCACAGCGCGAGGGTCAGCCGCTGCAGCACGGTGGAGACCCAGCCGGCACCGATCTGCAGCCGCCCCTGTACCCGCGCGACCGTCGCCTCGTCCCCGGCCAGCACCGCCAGCCGCAGGTCAGGCCCGTACGGCTTGGCCGCCGAGCGCAGGAACGCCCAGCGCTGGCCGGCGCCGGCCAACGGGTACAGCGGGACCGGCGACAGCTCGGCGGCGTGGTCGTCCTCGATCACCAACGTGTCGGCACCGGAGAGGAGTTCGCGGAGGTCGGCGGCGCGTTCGGCGGTGACGGCGGCCCCGGTCGGGTTGTGCGCGCGGGCGGTGACGACCACCGCGCCGACGCCCAGCCGCAGCGCCCGGCGCAGCCCGTCCGGCGTGGGGCCGGCCCGGTCGACCGGCAGCGGTACCGGTGTGAGTCCTTGTGCCGCAACGAGATCGAGCATGCCCGCCCAGCCCGGATCCTCCACCCCGACCCGGTCGCCGGGGCGCAGGTGCGCGGCGAACAGCCGGTCGATGCCGTCCAGCGCACCGGCGGTCACGGTGATCGCCGGCGGGTCGACGCCGTCGCGGGCCAGCCGCTCCCGGGCCGCCTCGGCAAGCCCGTCGACCACTCCGGCGTCGCGGTAGCTCACGGCTCTGAGCCCGGTGTCGCTCAGTGCGCGCAGGTATGGCCACGGGTCCGGCAGCAGCCGCGGGTCCGGCTCACCGGCGGAGAGATCGAGCACCCCCGGGGGTACCGGTGGGCGGCGCTCGTGCCGGCTCTGCGCCACGGCCGGCCGCGACCGGACCCGCGTGCCGTTGCGCCCGGCGGTCTCGATCACGCCCCGCTGGCGCAGCGCCTGGTATGCCGCCGCCGCTGTCCCGGCCGCCACGCCCAGCTGTGCCGCCAGGTCGCGTACCGGTGGCAACTGCGCGCCAGCCGCGAGTTCGCCGGCGCGTACGCCGGCTTCGATGCTCTCGGCTATCCCGGCTGAGGTACCGCCACTGATCTGATACTGTACCGCCACAGTCCCAAGATTGTACTGGAACGATGGCTGACTTTCTAGTTACGACGCGTAACACGCCGAGCCGCAACGCCGCTCGGGTCTCCTACGACCGCGCCGCCGCGTACGCCGTCCTCGACGAGGCGCCCCTGTGCCACCTGGCGTTCCTTGCCAACGGGGAACCGCAGGCGCTGCCCACCCTGCACGTACGCGTCGCCGACACGCTGTACCTGCACGCCTCCACCGGCGGCGGCCCGGCACTGGCGCTGCGCCAGCCGGGGGCCAGGATCAGCGTCGCGGTGACGGTACTGGACGGGCTGGTCTTCGGCCGCTCGCAATTCCACCACTCGGCCAACTACCGCAGTGTCGTGGTACACGGCGAGCCCCGGCTGGTCACCGACGAGGCCGAGAAGCTCGCCGCCATGATGGCCCTGGTCGACAAGGCCGGCACCGTCGCGGCCGGCAGCGCACAACGGCCGGGGCGGGCCGGCGACAGCCGCGAACCGTCGGCGAAGGAGCTGGCGCAGACGGCGGTGCTCGCGGTACCGCTGGTGGAGGTGTCGCTCAAGCAGCGGGCGGCGGGGGTCCTGGACGATCCGGCAGATCTAGCGCTGCCGCACTGGGCCGGGGTGGTACCCCTCACGCTGGCCGCCGGGCTCGCCGAGCCGGACACCGGCGTGGCGGTACCGGTCCCGGCGTACCTGCGGCCGGCACGCTCGCCGTGGCTGGAGCCGGCCGTACTCGTCGGGGAGCACGTCCGGCTGGAGCCGCTGGATGTCTGCCACGCCACCGAGCTGTTCCGCGCACTCGATGACGACGAGGTGTGGCGCTACCTGCCCTCGGCCCGCCCGGACAGTCCCGAGGCGATGACCGCCGACATCACCGCCAAGCTCCGGGACGCGGCGCGCGGCCTGCGTACCGCCTGGGTACAGCGGGACGCCACCAGCGGAGCTGTCATCGGTACCACCTCCTACTGCCCGCCCGATCCGAAAAACCGCAGCGTGCACATCGGCTCCACCCAGCTGGCCCGTTCCACCTGGCGTACCGGCGTGAACACCGAGGCGAAGCTGCTGCTCATGACGCACGCCTTCGAGACCCTCGGCGCCGGCCGGGTGGAGCTGCAGACCGACTGCCTGAACACCCGCTCGCAGGCGGCCATCGAGCGGCTGGGCGCCACCCGGGAGGGCATCCTGCGCCGGCACAAGCAGCGCGCCGACGGCAGCTGGCGGGACTCGTACTTCTACGGGATCACCGTGGACGAGTGGCCGGAAGTCAGAAATCGACTGGTCACCCGGCTGGCGCGCGGCTAGAAATTACTCCCGTGGGGATCACCAACATCTGGACGTACCTGCTCGGCACCGTGGCGATCGTGCTGCTGCCCGGCCCCAACTCGATGTACGTGCTGTCCACGGCGGCCCGCGAGGGGGTACGCACGGGCTACCGGGCGGCGGCCGGCGTGTTCCTCGGCGACGGGATCCTGATGTTCCTCTCCGCGGCGGGAGTCGCCTCGCTGCTGCGCGCCGAGCCGGCACTGTTCCTCGTGGTGAAGTACGCCGGCGCCGCATACCTCTGCTACATCGGGGTGAACCTGCTGCGCGGCGTCTGGCGCCGGCTGCGTACCCCCTCGGTTCCGGCACCCACGGACGCCGCACCCGCCGCGCCGGCACAACCGGCCACGGAGCGGCGGCCGTTCCGGCGGGCCCTGCTGATCAGCCTGTTGAACCCGAAGGCGATCCTGTTCTTCGTCTCGTTCTTCATCCAGTTCGTCCGGCCCGGCGCGCCGCACGCGTGGCTGGCGTTCCTGATCCTGGGCACCATCGCCGAGCTGGTCAGCGCCGCCTACCTGACCACGCTGATCTTCACGGGCAGCTACCTGGCCGCCCAGTTCCGCCGGCGCCGCAAGCTGTCGAACGCGCTCACCACCGGCATCGCGGCGCTGTTCATCGGCTTCGCCGCCAAGCTCGCCACCGCCAGCCTCGGCTAGCGCACCGGACGCGTGATCACGAAGGATTTGTGTTGCTGGAGCAGCACTTTTCTTACGTGATCATGAAACCCGCCGGCTCAACCGGCAAGGCGGTGGCGGTAGGCGTACTGCACGGCCTGCGCGCGGTCGCGTACCCCCGTCTTGGCGAACAGGCGGTTGATGTGGCTCTTCACGGTCGCCTCGCTGACGAACAGCCGGCCGGCGATCTCCCGGTTGGCCAGCCCCTCGGCGATCAGCCGGAGTACCTCGATCTCCCGCGCGGTGAGCCCGTCCGGCGCGGCCTCGGCGGCCGGCGCACCGGACGACGCGGCGGCCAGCAGGCGGCGCTGTACCTGCGGGTCGAGTACCGACTGGCCGGCAGCGGCCGAGCGCACCGCGTGCGCGATCTGTACCCGGCCGGCGTCCTTGGTCAGGTACCCCAGCGCGCCGGCGCCGAGCGCGGCCAGGATGTCGGCGTCCTCGGCGTAGGTGGTGAGTACCACCACCTGGGTACCGGGGTGCTCGGCCCGGATCCGCGCGGTGGCGCTGACCCCGTCGAGGCGCGGCATCCGCAGGTCCATCAGCGCCACGTCCGGCCGGTGCGCCGCCACCAGGCGCAGCGCCTCTTCGCCGTCCCCGGCCGCGCCGACCACCGTCACGTCGTCCAGCAGGTCGAGCAGGAGTACCAGCCCCTCGCGCACCGCCGCCTGGTCGTCAGCCACGACCACCCGAATCTCCCCAGTCACGCCGCTCTCCCCAGTCACGCGGGTATCGTCACCCCGACCCGGTACCCGTCGCCAACCGGGCCCGCCGCGAGGCTGCCGCCGGCCAGCTCGGCCCGCTCGCGCAGCCCGGCCAGCCCGTACCCGCCGCCCGAACCGGCCAGCGGGTGCGCCGCCCCGGCCGGTGGCGCGCTGTTGGCCACGATCAGTCCCACCTCGCCCGGCGCGTACCGCAGCTCCACCTCGACCGGCGCGCCCGGGGAGTGCTTCTGCGCGTTGGTGAGCGCCTCCTGCGCGGTGCGGTAGAGCGCCAGTACGACGTCAGGCTCCAGCGGCCGCGGCTCGCCGGTGACGGTCACGGCGACGTCGGTGTCCACATTGGACCGGTAGCTGGCCACCAGCTCGCCGATCAGCTCGGGTAGGGGTACCGAGTCGCCGCGCAGCGCGCCGATCGCGCGCCGGGTCTCGGTCAGCCCCTCCCGGGCCAGCTGGCCGGCGCGGCGTACCGACTCCTGTGCCTGCCCCACCCGACCCCCGTCCAGCAGCGCGTCGGCCGTCTCCAGCTGTACCGAGAGCGCGGCCAGCGCGTGCGCCAGGATGTCGTGGATCTCCCGGGCGATGCGGGCCCGCTCGTCCAGCGCGGCGGCCCTGGACCGCTCCCGCTCGGCCTGTGCCGCCAGCCGGGCATTCTGCGCACGGACGCCGCCGGCCAGCGCGCAGACCACCAGTACGGCCGGTCCGAGCAGCTCCCACCACGCCGACCTACCGTGCAGCTGCGGCGCCCGGGTCACCAGGTAGGTCACCGACATGGCACCGGCGAAGACCAGTGACCGCTGGCGCGACCAGTGGATACCCGCGTTCAGGCAGGCGATCGCCGGGAACGCCAGCGCCGAGCCGTTGGGCTGGACGGCGGCGAGTACCGCGCCGGCCGTCCCGTAGACCACGATGGCGGCGGTGGCCCGCGGGCCGGTCTCGCCGGCACCCCACGCGAGCAGCCAACCGACAACCACCACGCCGGCGAGCGCGAAGACCCACAGCTTGGTCGCGGGCGAGAGCTTCAGAGCCGGCCCGACGGTACCGAACAACAGCGCAGCCAGGATGACGACGTTGCGTACCCGGGTCCACGCCGCAGTCATCGCAGTAGTTTTCCCTAGACTCTGGTCGCCGACCAGCCTGTCCCCCACGAACCAGCCGGGCATCCGACCCCACCGGCCGAACAGGTACTCCCCGTCCGGCCGGGGCCCGCCATCCGACTGGTTCACGGGAGTCGACTGTGCCATGGCCACGGCTGTGACGGCTCAGCGGTCCAGGCCGGCGGCGGCGCGTGCGGTACGCCGGTCCGGAGCCATCGGTACGCCGGTACGCCGGGCCCGCGGGAGCACGATCGCCGCCTCGCCGAGCAGGCTCAGCCCGAGCGCGGCCAGCAGCGTGGCACCGGGCAGGTCGACGCCCCAGTGGTGGGCGGCCACGCCGACCCCGACGCGCGCGGCGATGGCCAGTACCCAGATGCCGATGGTGAGCGGCGTGTAGCGGTACCAGAGGTGGCCGGCGCGCGGGTACACCCGGATGGTCAGGCCGCGTACGACTCCGAAGGCGAGCCCGACCACCGCCTCCACCCCGAGCAGCGTCAGTACGCCGGCGGTGAGGTGCACTGTGGTCAGCTCGTAGAGGCCGATGGCGACCATGACCGCCGGTACCAGCAGCAGCCGGCTGTTGGTCAGCGGCTGCCCGGTGAGCCGCCGACCGATGACGAGGATCAGTACTGCGGCGATGACCAGAATCTGCACGGGTTCCATGCATTCGAAGCTAGATTTCCGGCGCTCCGCTGCCAGCCACCCACGGGTGGAGCCCGGGTTGATTCCCGGACTCCACCGCCTGCGTCGTGGTGGGTCAGCCCATCGCCCGCAGGGCGTTGGCGGTGATCGCGGTGTGCAGGTATGCCGCCAGCCCGTCCGCCTGCTCGTCGTAGTGGGCGGTGAACCGGGGGTCGGTGACGTACATGTCCGCCAACCCGAGCTGGATCTCGTACGAGCAGTCGTAGAACCAGCGGGTGAGCTGTGCCCGGTGCTCCTCGGCGAGCCCCATCGCCAGCTCCCCGTCGGCCGGCTCGCCCGCGCGCAGCGCCTCGACCAGGCGCCGCTCCAGCCCCTCCTGTGCCGCCCGGATCTCCAACCACTGCGCCTTGTCGTAGCTGGCCGTGCGCCGCTGTGACTCCCGATAGGGGTCGCTTTCGCCCCAGCGCTGCTCCGCCTCCTGCGCGTACCGCTCCGGGTCGGCCGCGCCGAACACCTCGAAGCGCTCCTCCGGCGTGAGGGAGATGCCCATCTGTCGTGCCTCCAACTCCTTCTCGACCGCGCCGATCATGGCCGCCAGCCGCTCCGACCGGGCCACCAGCAGCCCGTGCTGGCGACGCAGGTGCGCCACCGGGTCGGTACCGGGCTCGTCCAGCAGCGCCGCGATCTCCTCCAACGGGAAGCCGAGTTCGCGGTAGAACAGGATCTGCTGCAGCCGCTCCAGCTCCGCCTCGCCGTACCTGCGGTAGCCGGTGGCGCTGCGGCCACTCGGGCGCAGTAGGCCGATGTCGTCGTAGTGGTGCAGGGTACGCACGCTCACGCCGGCAAGCTCGGCCAGTTCCCCCACCGTCCAGCTCATCGCTCCCCTCCCTTCGCCGCTGAGCCTGCGCTCTCACGCCGCGTCAGGGTCAAGCCGGCTTTCCGGCGGCCCGAAGAGAGTCAGGCGGGTTTGGGGTCGTGCTCCCAGGCGAGCCGGATCGGCTCGGCGGGCCGCCAGCCGGTCAGTAGCTGGGCGACGAGGTCGGCCAGGCCGGGCGGGCGGATCCGCTCGTCGGTGGCGGCGAGTTCGGCGACCGACCACCACTTATGGTCGGCGATCGTGCGCCGCTCCAGCTCGGTGAAGCGGCTGGTGTCCACGGTGTGCGAGTCGATCCGGTGGACCAGGTAATCGTTGCGGAAACGGCCGCGGGCCCAGCCCAGATCGGCGGATCCGTCGGTGTACGCCACGGTCGGGCCCAGTGCCTTCGCGGGTACCCGCAGGCCGGTCTCCTCGTAGAGTTCCCGGGCAGCCGCGCGGGGTACCGACTCCCACCGGCGCATGCCGCCACCGGGAGTGATCCAGCTCAGCAGCGAGCCGCGCTCCGCCGAGCCACGGTGGCTGAAGAGGAGTACCCGATCGTCCTTGTCCAGCAAGATGATCCGGGCGCTGCGCCGCCGGTACCGTCGCGTCAACACCTCGGCAGGCTATCGGCCGCAGCCGATCGGCTCTGCCCCGACGCGCCACCGACCGGCGCGGCTGGGGAACGCCCGCTCAGGCGGGTACCAGCTCGCCGACCCGGATCGCCAGGTCGTCGCGGCCGAGTGAGTGGGCGATCTCGTTGACCACCCGGACGTCCTCGGAGACCGCCCGGATCAGCCGGCGGTGCCCGCGACCACCCCGGCGCAGCAGGAAGTAGTGCACGGCGGCGCGTACCCGGGCGCGGTCGCTCGCGCAGGCCACCGTGGTGTCCGCCACGAGTACCCGGAGTACCTCGGCCACCTGCTCAGCGAGGCGCAGGTCACAGCTGCGGGCCGAGCGCAGGGCGGCGAGGTGCCCGTCCAGTTGCCGGATCAGGACGTCGGACTCGTGCCCGAACCCCCGGTCTTCATCTCCCCGGCTCGCGTCGCTCATACCCCGCTCCCACCTGTGTGCAGTCCGTGTGTAGTCGTCACATCACTGAACGTGATGACCACCGTAGCTTGATCATCACGGCGACGGCAACCCTCCGCGCCGTCACAGATGCGAAAACGTCGGTGGGTACGGGCAGGATGGGATCCGTGCTCAGCGACTTCGCCCCGGCGACCCGGGCCTGGTTCGGCTCGGCGTTCGCCGCGCCCACCGCCGCCCAGCAGGGCGCGTGGCAGGCGGTCAGCGCCGGCCGGCACGCGCTCGTGGTGGCGCCGACCGGCTCCGGCAAGACGCTGGCCGCGTTCCTCTGGTCGATCGACCGGCTGACCACCACCCCGCCACCGACCGATCCACTCAAGCGCTGCCGGGTGCTCTACGTCAGCCCGCTGAAAGCGCTCGCCGTGGACGTGGAGCGCAACCTGCGCGCCCCGCTCACCGGCATCCGGCACGCCGCCACCCGGCTCGGCCTGCGACTGGAGGACGTGGCCGTCGGCATGCGTACCGGCGACACCCCGGCGGCCGAGCGCCGGGAGTTCGGCAAGCGCCCGCCGGACATCCTGATCACCACGCCGGAGTCGCTGTTCCTGCTGCTCACCTCGGCCGCCCGGGAATCGCTGCGCGGGGTCGAGACGGTGATCCTCGACGAGGTACACGCCATGTGTGCCACCAAGCGCGGCGCCCACCTGGCGCTCTCCCTGGAGCGGCTGGATGCGTTGCTACCCAAGCCGGCCCAGCGCATCGGGCTCTCGGCGA
This sequence comes from uncultured Actinomycetota bacterium, assembly GCA_963850915.1. Taxonomy (GTDB): domain Bacteria; phylum Actinomycetota; class Actinomycetes; order Mycobacteriales; family Micromonosporaceae; genus CAVTWH01. The sequence continues at coordinate 883,912 of CAWKND010000004.1, read as the reverse complement.
CGGTACGCCCGATCGACGAGACGGCACGCTTCCTCGGTGGCAGCGCACCGGTCGAGATCGTGCAGCCGCCGTCCGCGAAGACCATCGAGCTGTCCGTCCAGGTACCGGTCGAGGACATGACCAACCTCGGCGGCGGTGAGGAGCTGGACGAGGACGAACCGCAGGCACGCAGCTCGATCTGGCCGGCGGTGGAGGAGCGGATCCTCGACCTGATCTCCGAGCACCGCTCCACCATCGTGTTCGTCAACGCGCGGCGCGGCGCGGAGCGGCTCTGCGCCCGGATCAACGAACTGGCCCAGGAGCGCGCCGAGGCAGCAGCACTCGACCCCGACCCCGACGGCGGGTGGGGCGGCGAGCGGGATCCCGGGCGGGTCGGGCCGGGTGGCGCGCCCCGGCTGCCGGCCGAGGTGATGGCCCAGGCCGGCGCCGCCGGCGGTGCGCCGCCGGTGGTGGCCCGGGCGCACCACGGTTCGGTCAGCAAGGAGGAGCGCAAGCACATCGAGGAGGCGCTCAAATCCGGCCAGCTGCCGGCCGTGGTCGCCACCAGCAGCCTGGAGCTCGGCATCGACATGGGCGCGGTGGACCTGGTGATCCAGGTGGAGGCGCCGCCGAGCGTCGCGGCCGGCCTGCAACGGGTGGGGCGCGCGGGTCACCAGGTGGGTGCCGTGTCCCGTGGGGTGATCTTCCCCAAGCACCGGGGCGACCTGGTCTCCTGCGCCGTGGTGGCGGAGCGGATGGTGGTCGGCGGGATCGAGGAGCTGCGCTACCCGCGCAACCCACTGGACGTACTCGCCCAGCAGGTGGTCGCCATGGTGGCGCTGGAGCCGTGGTCGGTGGACGACCTCTCCGCACTCGTCCGGCGGGCTGCCAACTACGCCGAGCTGCCGACCAGTGCGCTCACCGCGACGCTGGACATGCTGGCCGGCCGGTACCCGTCGACGGCCTTCGCCGAGCTGCGCCCGCGACTGGTCTGGGACCGGCACACCGACCAGCTCACCGGCCGGCCGGGCGCGCAGCGGCTGGCGGTCACCAGCGGCGGTACCATCCCCGACCGCGGCATGTTCGGCGTGTTCCTGGCCGGCTCCGAGCGCGCCTCCCGGGTCGGTGAACTCGACGAGGAGATGGTCTACGAGTCGCGCGTCGGCGACGTCTTCCTGCTCGGCTCCACCTCGTGGCGGATCCAGGAGATCACCCCCGACCGGGTACTGGTCACCCCGGCACCCGGTGCGCCAGCCCGGATGCCGTTCTGGAAGGGCGATGCGCTGGGCCGGCCGGTGGAGCTCGGACGGGCCATCGGCGCGCGACTGCGCACGCTGGTCAAGGCCGACCCGGCGACCGCCCGCGCGTCGCTGTCCGAGAGTGGGCTCAACGACTGGGCGGTGGACAACCTGCTCGCCTACCTGCACGAGCAGCAGGACTCCACCCGGGCCCTGCCGGACGACAGAACCGTTGTGGTGGAACGGTTCCGGGACGAGCTGGGCGACTGGCGGCTGGCTGTGCACTGCGTACTCGGCGCGCGGGTCAACGGGCCGTGGGCACTGGCGGTCGGGCGCCGGCTGGCCGAGCGGTACGGGGTGGATGCCCAGGTGATGCCCTCCGACGACGGCATCGTCATCCGGCTGCCGGACATCGTCGACGAGCCGCCCGGCGCCGACCTGGTCGCCTTCGAGCCGGACGAGATCTCGGCCATGGTGGAGGAGGCGGTGGGCACCTCGGCGATGTTCGCCTCCCGGTTCCGCGAGTGCGCGGCGCGCGCCCTGCTGCTGCCCCGGCGCAACCCGGGCAAGCGCAGCCCGCTGTGGCAGCAGCGGCAGCGCAGCGCCCAGCTACTCGACGTGGCCCGCGACTTCGCCGACTTCCCGATCACCCTGGAGGCGGCGCGCGAGTGCCTGCAGGACGTCTTCGACCTGCCCGGCCTGGTCGGGCTGATGCGGGAGATCGCCGGGCGGAAGGTACGCCTGGTGGAGGTGGAGACCAAGACGCCGTCGCCGTTCGCCCGCTCACTGCTGTTCGGCTACGTCGGTGCATTTCTCTACGAGGGCGACGCGCCGCTGGCCGAGCGCCGGGCCGCCGCCCTGGCCCTCGACCCGACCCTGCTCGGCGAGCTGCTCGGCCGGGTCGACCTGCGCGAGCTGCTCGACCCCGAGGTGGTCGCGCAGACGCAGGCCCGGCTGCAGTGGCTGATCGGCGAGCGCCGGCCCCGCGACGCGGAAGACGCCGCCGAGCTGCTGCGTACCCTCGGCGACCTGTCCACTGTGGAGGCTTCGGCGCGCGGTGTGGAACTCGCCTGGCTGGAGTCCCTGGAGCGGGAGCGGCGGGCCACCCGGGTACGCATCGCCGGCGAAGAACGCTGGATCGCCATCGAGGACGCGGGGCGGATCCGGGACGCACTCGGGGTTCCGCTGCCGGTCGGGCTCGCCGCCGCCTTCCTGGAGCCGGGGCCGGACCCGCTCGGTGACCTGGTCGGCCGATACGCCCGTACGCACGCGCCGTTCCCGGCCACGGCGGTTGCCACCCGGTACGGCCTCGGCGTGTTCGTGGTCGAGCAGGCGCTGCGCCGGCTGGCCGCCACCGGGCGGGTCACCAGCGGCGAGTTCACCCCGGACGGGGCGGCCAGCGAGTGGTGTGACACCGAGATCCTCCGGCTGCTGCGCCGGCGTTCGCTGGCCGCGCTGCGCCAGGAGATCGAGCCGGTACCCGCCGCCACCCTGGCCCGCTTCCTGCCCGCCTGGCAGCACGTCGGCTCGTCCGCCCGGGGCGTGGAGGCGACGCTGGCCGCGATCGAGCAGCTGCAAGGCATCCCGCTGCCGGCCAGCGCCCTGGAGCGGCTGATCCTGCCGGCCCGGGTGGCCGACTACTCCCCCGCCCACCTCGACGAGGTGTGCGCCTCCGGCGAGGTGCTGTGGGCCGGGGCCGGGGCGATCGCGGGCGGCGACGGCTGGGTGACGCTCGCCTTCGCCGACACCGCGCCACTCCTGCTCGCCCCGCCCGCCGACACGCTGGCCCTGACACCGTTGCACGAAGCCATCCTGGAGGGCCTGGTGGGCGGCCAGGCGCTGTTCTTCCGTGGCCTGACCGCGCGGCTCGACGGGGTAGGAGAGCCGGAGGTGGTTGCCGCCCTCTGGGACCTGGTCTGGGCCGGGCTGGTCAGCAACGACACGCTGGCGCCGCTGCGCATCCTGATCGCCGGCACCGGCGCGCACCGCAGCCGGGCCACGCCGAGCCGCACGCGGTACCGGCGACCGGGGCGCGCGCCGAGCCTGGCGGTGGCGAGATCCGGCCCACCGACCGCGGCCGGCCGGTGGAGCCTGCTGCCCGAACGGGACACCGACCCGACCCGGCGGGCCGCCGCGCTGACCGACGTCCTGCTCGACCGGCACGGCGTGGTGACCCGGGGCGCGGTGACCTCCGAGGGGCCGCCCGGTGGCTTCGCAGCGGTCTACCCCGTGCTCGCGGCGCTGGAGGAGCGGGGAGTGGCCCGGCGCGGGTACTTCGTGGAGGGGCTGGGCGCGGCCCAGTTCGCGGTACCCGGCGCGGTCGATCGGCTCCGTGCGCTTGCCGAGCGGGAGGACCGGCCGTCCAGCAAGACCGCCGAACCGGCCGTTGTGCTTGCCGCGACCGACCCGGCCAGCCCGTACGGGGCGGCGCTGCCCTGGCCGGAGCGGGCGGTGGACACCGGCGACGAGTCTGGCGGCACGGGCGGCGGCACCGGCGGCGAGGGGGCGCAGCGGACCGGGCATCGGGCCGGGCGGAAGGCGGGGGCGCTGGTGGTCTTGGTCGCCGGGGAACTCGCGCTCTATGTCGAACGGGGCGGCCGGACGCTGCTGTCCTTTGTGGACGATACCCAGCTGCTCTCGTTGGCTGCCAAGGCGTTGGCCGAGGCGGTACACACCGGGGCACTGGGTCCGCTCGCGGTGGAGCGGGCCGACGGGGCGTCGGTACACACGAGTCCGTTGCGCGACGCGTTGGCCGCGGCCGGTTTCCGGGCCACCCCGCGCGGCCTCCGGCTGCGGGGTTGATTCTCCGGGTTGCGCGATCGCTGAATAACCGGCAAAGTACGAATGACGGTTACGAGAGGGGAACACGATGGCAGTCAACGCGCGCCTGGACACCTTTGTTCTGGAGTGCCCCGAGCCGGCCGAGCTGGCCCAGTTCTACGCCGACCTGACCGGCTGGAGCATCAGCGAGAGCGATCCCGAGTGGGCCACCCTGAAGGCCGAGTCCGGCGCCAGCCTGGCCTTCCAGCGGGCACCCGGATTCCAGCCGCCGAGCTGGCCCGACCCGGCCTCGTCCATGCAGTACCACCTCGACTTCACCGTCGACGACCTGGACGCGGCCGAGCAGGAGGCGCTCGCACTGGGCGCCACGAAGTTCGACCACCAGCCCGGTACCAGCTTCCGGGTCTTCGCCGACCCGGTCGGCCACCCCTTCTGTCTCTGCCGGTGACAGCCGGCTAGCCTGCTCCCCCATGGGCGAAGAGAGCGACAGCGACAACCGCGCCAGGCGGGACGGGGTCGGCGAGCGGCCGGAGCCGGTCGACGACCTCGTCACCAGCCAGCACACGCTGCGGATCGACGGGCGGGAGCTGGCCTACACGGCCACCACCGGACGGATCGTGCTGCGCCAGGAGAGCCACACCGACGACGCGTTCGACGGGCTCGCCGCGAAGGCCGAGGTGTTCCTGACGGCGTACACCCTGGACGGGGCCGATCCGGGCAGCCGGCCGGTCACCTTCGCCTTCAACGGCGGCCCCGGCTCGTCCAGTGTCTGGCTGCACCTGGGGCTGCTCGGCCCGCGCCGGGTGGTGATGGGCGACGCCGGTGCGCTGCTGCCGCCGCCGTACGGCCTGGCCGACAACGAGCAGAGCCTGCTCGCCCACTCCGACCTGGTCTTCATCGACCCGGTCTCGACCGGCTACTCGCGCGCGATCAAGGGCGGCAAGTCCAAGGACTACCACGGCTACACCGGCGACGTGGAGTCGGTCGGCGAGATCATCCGGCTGTGGACCAGCCGGCACGGGCGCTGGCTGTCGCCCAAGTACCTGTGCGGCGAGTCGTACGGCACCACCCGCGCCGCCGCGCTCGCCCGGCACCTGCAGCAGCGGTACGGGATGGCGCTCAACGGGCTGATGCTGATCTCGGCCACGCTCGACTTCGGCACGCTGGAGTTCGCCGGACACAACGACGTCCCGTACGTGGTCTACCTGCCGACGTACGCCGCTGTCGCGCACTACCACGGGCTGCACGGCGACCGGCCGCTGGCGGAGGTACTCGACGAGGCGCACGCGTACGCCGCCGACGGGTACCCGCGCGCGCTGGCCCGGGGCGCCCGGCTCACCGCCGAGGAACGGGCTGCAGCCGTGGCCACGGTGGCCCGACTCACCGGCCTGTCCGAGGAGTACGTCGACCGGGTGGACCTGCGCATCGAGCACATCCGGTTCTTCACCGAGCTGCTGCGCGGGCGGCGGCGCACAGTTGGCCGGATCGACGGCCGGTTCCTCGGCTGGGAGGCCGACTACGGGCGCGAGCAGTGGAGTGACGACCCGTCCATCGACGCGATCACCGGGCCGTACACCGCCGGGGTGAACCACCTGCTCCGGGTGGAGCTGGGCTACCGCAACGACCTGCCGTACGAGGTCCTCACCGACCGGGTCTACCCGTGGTCGTACAAGGAGTTCGAGGGCGTCGCGGTCAACGTGGCCGACAAGCTGGCCGCCGCCATGCGCTCCAACCCGCACCTGCGCGTCTACGTGGCGGCCGGCTACCACGACGGTGCCACGCCGCACTTCGCCGCCGAGCACACCTTCGCCCACCTGCAGATCCCGCAGGAGCTACGGGCCAACATCGCCTTCCACTACTTCGAGGCCGGCCACATGATGTACGTCCACGAGCCCAGCCGCCTCGCCCAGTCGGCCCAACTGGCCGCCTTCGTCAGCCCGTAGCCCCCGCGCGCCGCGCGCTTCCCACGTCGCGGGAGCCGGCAGGTGATATCGGAGTTGGAGCTGGAATCCGTTGCGGTATAACAGCTCCAACTCCATGGTCACCTGGGGAAGGCTGCGCCGTCAGCCGGTGCGGGCGTTGAAGCGGTGGAGGAGGGCGGCCAGTTGGCCTACGTCCTCCGCTGACCAGGCGGACAGCTCCGCTCGCAGGCGACCCCGGCGGGCGTCCCGGGCGGCTCGGTACCGGCGCCGCCCGTCCGTGGTCAGCTCGAGTACGAAGGCCCGACCGTCCTGCGGGTCGGCACTGCGCTGCACCAGTCCCAGGTCTTCCAGGCTGCGTACCTGCCGACTCATCGTGCCCTTGCCCACACCGATCGAGGCGGCCAGGTCGGTCACCCGGCTGCTGCCCGTCCGATCCAACTCGGCCAGCAGGCCGTACGCGTCGGCGTCCAGTTCGGGGTGCACCTGCCGGGCGGTCTCCAGGGATCTGGCCCGGGCGCGCCGGATCAGGATGGAGAACTCCTCCTCCATCGCCCGGTACGAGTGCTCGGTCATGGGTTACTGATAGCACGCTGGCGCCACCGGTACCGCCAACAGCGCCGCCACCGACAGTGCCAGCAGCGCCGCCACGCGCACCGGGAACACGGCGCGCGGCCCGCCAGTTGCGGCTGAGTGGCGGCGGGCGCGCCCTTCCATGGCGGGCTCCGGCGCGGCGGGCTCGCCTGGCGGGCACGGCGAGTGGACGAGCGAGCGAGGAGTGTGCGTGATGCGAGTGATCCGGATGACCGAGACGGGCGGCCCCGAGGTGCTCACCGTCGCCGAGGTGGCGACCCCCGAGCCGGGGCCCGGCCAGGTACTGGTCCGGGTCGAGGCGGCCGGGGTGAACTTCGTCGACACGTACCATCGCGGCGGCCTGTACCCGGTGCAGCTCCCGCTCACGCCGGGGAGCGAAGGAGCCGGTACCGTGGCGGCGCTCGGGGAGGGCGTGACCGGGCTGGCAGTGGGTGACCGGGTGGCCTCGGTGAACCTGGCCGGCTCGTACGGCGAGTACGCGCTGGCCCCGGCGGACCGGCTGGTACCCATCCCGGACGGGGTGAGCACCGAGCAGGCGGCGGCCGTACTGCTCCAGGGCATCACGGCGCAGTACCTGGTGACCTCGTCGTTCCCGGTACGCCCGGGCAGCCCGGTGCTCGTACACGCCGCGGCCGGTGGCGTCGGGCTGCTGCTCACCCAGCTCGCCAAGGCGGCTGGCGGCACGGTGTTCGCCACCGTTTCCACGGAGCCGAAGGCGGAGCTGGCCAGGGGCGCCGGCGCGGATGACGTGCTTGTCGGGTACGACGACTTCGCCGGCTGGGTACGCGCGGCGACCGGCGGAGTCGGAGTGGCCGCGGTCTACGACGGGATCGGCGCGAGCACCTTCGAGGGGAGCCTGGCCAGCCTGGCCCGGCACGGGGTACTGGTCGTCTACGGGTACGCCAGCGGCAAGCCGGCGCTGTTCGACATCGACCGGCTGCAGCACCTGGGCTCGCTCTACGTGACCCGGCCGACGATGGGGCACTTCATCGCCACCCGCGAGGAGCTGCTCAGCCGGGCCGGCGAGGTACTCGGCGCGGTGGCGAACGGGGCGCTCGACGTGCGGGTGCACGAGCGGTACCCGCTGAGCGAAGCGCCCCGGGCACACCGGGACATCGCTTCGCGCGGTACCACCGGAAAGCTCTTGATCATTCCCTGAGCGGCCGGGAATCCTGAGCGGCCCGGGGATCAGGCGGGCAGCTGCGGCGCCACCGCTTCGGCGATGAGCTCCAGGTGGTCCAGGTCGGCGAGGTTGATGATCTGCAGGAAGACCCGGCTGACGCCGAGGTCGAGGTACTCGCCGATCTGGTCCACCACCTGCCCGGGGGTACCGGCGAACCGGGGCGCGCCACCGGCCGCCACCCGCCGCCGGGCAACCTCGTCGTCGTCCCGACCGCAGACGATGGTCTGCGCGGTGGAGAGCACCAGCGGCCCGTGCCCGACCGCGTCCCGCCCCTCCTGCTCGCAGGCGACCGCGGCGCGCTCGAACGCGGCGGCCGCGTCGGCAACCGAGACGAAGGCGACGTTGTACTCGTCGGCATAGCGCGCGGCCAGCATCGGCGTACGCTTCGCGCCGGTCCCGCCGACGATCACCGGCGGCCCCGGCTGCTGTACCGGCTTGGGCAGCGCCGGCGAATCGTAGAGGTCGTAGTAGCCGCCCCGGAAGGTGAACGTGTCGCCCTCCCGGGTCGACCACAGCCCGGTGATGATCGCGAGCTGCTCCTCCAGCCGGTCGAAGCGCTCGCGTACCGGCGGGAACGGGATCCCATAGGCCCGGTGCTCCTGCTCGTACCAGCCGGCGCCGAGCCCGAGTTCCACCCGGCCGCCACTCATCTGGTCGACCTGCGCCACGGTGATCGCGAGCAGCCCGGGCAGCCGGAAGGTACCCGAGGTAACCAACGTACCCAGCCGGATCGTTTCGGTCTGCACGGCGAGTGCGGCCAGCGTTGCCCACGAGTCGGTCGGGCCGGGTAGCCCGCTGGAGCCACCCATGGTCAGGAAGTGGTCGGACCGGAAGAAACCCTCGAAGCCCAGCTCCTCGGCGTGCCGGGCGAGGCGTAGCTGCTCGCCGTAGGAGGCGCCCAGCTGAGGTTCGATGAAGACCGCGAGCCGCATCCCCCGATCCTGTCAGAGCGCCCCCGCTCTTGCTCTTTTATCTGAGGCAACCAGCGGGCGGGCGCCGGGGCCGGGGCGGGGAACCACGTCGCGGCCGGGCGGGATGTGGTGGCCGGCGGCACAGTGCAGTTCGGCGTGTACCGGCGCCCCACAGTCCCGGTGTACCAGCTCCATCGGCGAGCCCTCCGGCCCGGCGAGGTACGCGTCGCCCCAGTCGCGCAGCGCCGCGAGTACCGGGTAGAGGTCGAAGCCCTTGCGCGTCAGCCGGTACTCCTCCCGCGCCCGCTCGCCCGGCTCCTGGTAGCGGTGGCGGACCAGGATTCCGTGGTCGACCAGGGTGCGCAGCCGGTCGCTGAGTACCTGCCGGGGGACGGGGGTACGCACCCGAATGTCCTCGAAGCGGCGGATGCCCTGGAAGACCTCGCGGAGTACGAGCACGCTCCAGCGCTCGCCGAGGATCTCCATGGCGCGCCCGAGCGTGCAGTTCTCCGCCGACCAGTCCAGTGCTGTAGGTCTCACACGTACCAGCCTAAGTCTGCTTGACAGACTCAGCAACCGTGGCGACGCTGAAGTCATGACCCAGACGCAGGTACGCGAGCGCACGTACTCCTGGTCCGACCCGTTCGCCGGAGCGGCCCTGGTCGGCCGGCGCAGTGGCCTGGAGTTGCTGCGCGCCATGGAGGCCGGCGAGCTGCCACCCCCGCCGATCATGCAGACCATCGGCATCGACGGCTTCGAGGTCGAGGCGGGCCAGGTCGCGTTCCTGTTGACGCCACAGGAGTTCCACTACAACCCGCTGGGCTCGGTACACGGCGGCGTGATCAGTACGCTGCTCGACTCGGCGGCCGGCTGCACGGTACACACGGTGCTGCCGGCCGGGCGCGGGTACACCAGCCTGGATCTGAACGTGAAGTTCCTGCGCCCGGTGACCATCCACTCCGGACAGCTGCGCGCGGTCGGGGCGCTGCTCTCCCAGGGGCGCACCACGGCGCTGGCCGAGGCCCGGCTCTTCGACGCCGCCGGCAAGCTCTGCGCGCACGCCACCTCCACCTGCGTCCTGTTCGACCTGCCCGCGGCCTGACCGCTGCCGCTTTTTGGCGAGCCACCGGGCGCGGCCGTCGTAGGGTGCGGGATATGCCGCGCTACGACTGGGCAACGCTGACCACCGACTACGGCCTGACCGACGGCTTCGCCGCGATGCTGCACGGGGTACTGGCCGTGGACGCGCCGCACGTCCGGGTCATCGACGTGAGCCACCTGGTACCCGCGCAGGACGTGACCCGGGGCGCCCGGCTGCTCGCCCAGGCGGTACCGCACCTGCCGCTCGCGGTACACATCGCCGTGGTGGACCCGGGTGTCGGTACCCACCGCAGAGCGGTTGCCCTGGCGACACCGAACGGCCTGCTGGTCGGCCCGGACAACGGCCTGCTGTTCCCGGCAGCCACCGCACTCGGCGGAGTCAGCGCCGCCGTCGCCCTCACCAACGCCCAGTGGCACCGCCATCCGGTGAGCGCCACCTTCCACGGCCGGGACATCTTCACCCCGGTAGCCGCCCGTCTCGCGGCTGGGCAGGCGCTCGCCGGTGCCGGCCCGGAGCTCGACCCGGCCACCCTGGTACGCCTGCCGGAACCGTTGGTAACTCAGGGCTCCGGCTTCGTGGAGGCAGAGGTGTCCACCGTCGACCAGTACGGCAACGTACAGCTGGCGGCTCCCGGCGACACGCTCTCCGGTTGGCCGCAGCGCATCCAGCTCGACGGCCGGCCGGTCACCCTCGGGCGTACCTTCGCCGACGGGCCGCCCGGCGAGCCGGTGGTCTTCGTCGACTCCGCCGGGCTGGTGGCCATCGCCGTCAACGGCGCCAGCGCTGCCCACCTGCTGCGCCTCTCCCCCGGCGACATGGTCCGCCTGTCCCGCTGAACCGCAATTCGGTGACATCCCCGTCCGGCGGGCGCCGGCGGCCTGCGGCAGGATGGTGGGGTGCCCGAGGGGGATACCGTCTGGAACACGGCGCGGCTGCTCGACCCGCTGGTCGGCCAGGTGCTGCGCCGCTCCGACTTCCGGGTACCCAAGCTGGCCACCACGGATCTGGTCGGTGCCACCGTGCTGGAGTCGGCGTGCCGGGGCAAGCACCTGCTGCTTCGCTTGCAGCGCAACGGAAAGCACTGGACGCTCCACTCGCACCTGCGGATGGACGGCTCCTGGCGGGCGTACCGGTCGGGCCAGCGCTGGACCGGCGGCCCGGCGCATCTGGTGCGGGTCGCGCTCTACGCGGAGACGGTGGTGGCCGTCGGGTACCACCTGCACGAAGTTGCCCTGGTCCCGACCGACCGCGAGGGTGAGCTGGTCGACCACCTCGGGCCGGACCTGCTCGGGCCGGACTGGGACGCCGCCGAGGCGGTCCGCCGGCTGACCGCGCAGCCCGAGCGCAGCATCGCCGAGGCGCTGCTCGACCAGCGCAACCTGGCCGGCATCGGCAACCTCTACAAGGCCGAAGTGCTTTTCCTGCGCGGACTTTCGCCGTGGCGGCCGGTGTCCACTGTGGACGATCTGGCCGCGCTGGTCGAGCTGGCGCGGAAACTGTTGGTATCCAACAAGGGTAGGTGGGAGCAGGTAACAACCGGAAGCCTGCGCAGAGGCGAAACCCAATGGGTGTACGGCCGCCGCAACCTCCCGTGCCGGCGCTGCGGCACGTTGGTCCGCAAGCTCGACCAGGGCGAGCGGATCACCTACTGGTGCCCGGTATGCCAGCCGGCGCTCCCCGGCCACGAACCGCCGCAGTCCTGAGCCATGTGAGTCGCGTCAGGCGGTCAGGCGGTCAGGCGGTCAGGCGGTCAGGCGGTGCGGAACTCCACGAAGCCGTCGGCCATGCCGCGCAGCAGATCCGTCGCCTCGCGCAGCCGGTGTAGCGAGATGCTGTCCACGTTGGTACGCCCATCCTCGGCCACGCACCCGGCGGCCGCCGCGACCAGCTGCTCGTACGCCTCCACGCCCTCGGTGAACTGGCGGAGCAGGTCGGCATGCGCGGCGGTCAGGTTGGCGTCGCGTGGCGCCAGGCTCAGCGCCCGCTCCACCGCTGCCGTACGTTCACCGAGGTCACGCAGTGCCTGCTCGGCCACGCTCGCGTCGAGTACCGCCGAGGAGGCCGCCGGCCCGAGCCGCCCGGCCAGCCCGACCATGGTACGAGAGGCCGAGTCCAGCCGCTGGAACGCCGGTACGACCGAGGAGCCGCGTACCCGCGTGCGCGACTGCAGCCGGCGTACCTCAGCGAGGGCACTGCGCCCGGCCGGGAACCGGGACACCGCAGCCTGAAGCTGGCGCAGTGGATCGAACGGTCCGGGTGCCACCGCGTCCGGTACCGGCTGCGCCGCCAGCTCACGCAGATCGCTCCAGCGCCACCAGGTCAGCGCGGCACTGCCCCCGAAAAGGGCCGCCCACACGGCATCCGGCCAGCCGAGTCCCTGGTACGGCACGAGTACAGCCGTGGCACCGCCCAGCACCCCGGCCAGTACGCTCCACCGCCGTGCCGAGCCGCGCAGCCGGCGTAGCCGCCGCAGGTGCCGGCCTCGTGGATCCACCACAACCGCCCCCTCCCGCCACCGACCGGTCGACGCGTCAACGCCGACCGCCGGTCGGGCCGGGTCGCGGGAGCACTCCCCCGCGCCCTGACCCGTCGTGCCCTGGTTCCGTCGTGCCCCGGTTCCGTGGTGCCCTGGTCCGTCGTGCCCTGGTTCCGTGGTGCCCTGGTCCGTCGTGCCCTGGTTCCGTGGTGCCTGGTCCGTCGTGCCCTGGTTCCGTCGTGCCGTGGTTCCGTCGTGCCGTCCGGCCGGAGTGAGCCGGGTGGCCGGAGTGAGCCGGGTGGCTCAGCCGGCGGCCTGGTCCTTGTCTTTCGCCATGTTGGCGCGGATCTCGTCGAGCCGGGAGATGCTGGCGTCCTTCTGGGCAGCCGCCTGCGCCGTGCCGGGCGCGGCACCCGCGACGGCCGTCGGTGCCGGGGCGACGGCCAGCTGGTCGCCGGCCATGCTCGCCCGGATCTGGTCGAGGCGCGAGGCGCCGGCCATGTCCAGGGTGGACTTCTGCACTTCGAGCATCCGGCCCTCGACCGAGTTCGAGGCGAGTTCGGCGCGCCCCATCGCGGTGGCGTACCGCTTCTCGATCTTCTCGCGTACCTCGTCCAGCGAAGGCGTGTTGCCCGGTGCGGCGAGCTGGCTCATCCCCTCGAGCGACTTGGCCACCGTCTCCTGCATCTTGGCCTGCTCCAGCTGGCTGAGCAGCTTGGTGCGCTCGGCGAGCTTCTGCTGCAGAACGTGCGCGTTGTTCTCGACCGCCTTGCGGGCCTGCCCGGCCGCGGCCAGCGCCTGGTCGTGCAGCGTCTTGAGGTCCTCCATCGACTGCTCGGAGGCGACCAGCTGGGTGGCGAAGGTCTGCGCGGTCTGCTCGTACCGGACCGCCTCCTCCTCGTTACCCGCTGCCCGCGACCGGTCCGCGAGGACCAGTGCCTGGCGCGCCGAGGCCTGCAGCTTGGCCACCTCGTCGATGGTCCGGGACAGCTTCATCTCCAGCTGGCGCTGGTTGCCGATCACGGCCGCCGCCTGCTGGACCAGGGCCTGGTGCTGCCGCTGCGCGTCCTCGACGGCCTGCTGGATCTGCACCTTGGGGTCGGCGTACTCGTCGATCTTGGCCCCGAAGAGCGCCATCAAGTAACGCCAACCCTTGACGAACGGGTTCGCCATCTCTGCGGTTTCCTCTCGGCCTTCGACTGTTGGTGTAAGTCAGTTGATCATCGGTGTCCGCCGGGCCGGCGTCCCGACCAGTTGTCCCATGGTGGCAGGCGCCGGCCAGTCGCTCACGCCGCCCCCGCCGCGGGTGTCGCTCCAGTGTCCCGCGCCGGTGAGTCGCGGGCCAACACCCGGCGGTGCCGCTCCTCAGTCCCGGCCGGCCCGCCCGCATCGGTGGTCTGGTGCTTCAACCCCACCGCTGGAGTATCCCCCACCACTACAGTCGCCGGTGCACCCCCGGGTGATCACCGGCCACGCCCGCACACGCCCGCCCCGCGCGGGTCAGAAGTTACTGATGACTTTGCTGAGCACGTTGGTGATGGTGGCCGGGTCGCGGGCGTCGTACGCCGCTGCCCGGGACGCGCCCGAGATCTGCTTCAGGGTGTCCAGGTCGGCGTGGTCGCCGTACGCGACGGTGAACACCGGTACCGGGTTCGCCAGCTTGCTCGTGTCCAGATCCTTCAGCAGCGAGTTGAGGTTGTCGTCCGGGGCGTACTGGTTCGGCCCGGCGCTGAGTACGACCACGGCGTTGATCCGCTCCGGATCGGAGGTGGCGACCAGGTACTTCTGCGCCGCCCGGATGGTCGCGTAGAGCGCCGTCCCACCCCCGGCGGTCAGCTGATCGATGCTCTGGTCCAGTGCCTTGGCGTTCTGCGCGACCAGCCCGATCGGTACGTTCTCCCGGTAGGGCAGGTCGCCGCCGGCCAGCGGGGCGGCGAAGGTCCACAGCCCGACCTCGTCGTCCGGGGCGAACTGGGCGATGGCGTGTTTCGCCGCCGCCTTGGCCAGTTCAAGCCTGGACTGACCACTGTCGGTCAGCTCGCCCATCGGCCCGGACACGTCCAGCACAATCAGTACCCGGGCCCGCTTGCGCTGGCTGTCCCAGGCACTGAGCGCCTTCCCGGCCACCGCGGCCGGCGGCGCGTTGAGAACGGTGTACTTGGCGTCCGGCAGCATTCCGTTGACCGTGCTGACGGCGGTGCCGGCCTTGCCGTCGTAGGTACGGAACCCGGCGTCGGTGAAGGTCTGCTGCTGGGCAGCCTCGTGCAGGTACGACAGGAAGTCCTCGGCCCCGGCCCGCTGGTCGTCGGTCAACCCGGCGAGCTCGACGTACGGGTTGTCGGCGAGCAGCGTGCCCTCCCTGGGGTACACCGCCACCAGCGGTACCTGCGGCCGGCGCCCCTTGCCGGCGGTGGCCGGGTCGCCACTCGGGTTGCCCGTGTTGTAGTCCCACACCGACTTCTCCTCGACCGCCACCGCACTGACGTAGGACAGCCCCGCGCCGTGCGTGTCGGCGTCCAGCAGGTTGGCCAGGAAGGTCAGCGTGGTGTCGCCGTAGTGCACGACGCTGCTCTCCAGCCCCTGACCGAAGGCGACCACCTTCGGGTCGGCCAGATCCTGCTCGGTGAGCGCCTGCCCGGTCGGGCTCGGCCCGGTCGGGTTCGGCCCGGCGGCGGCGGCGGAGCGCCCGGTGGCGGCGAAGTACGCACCGATGGTCGCGTTCAGCCCCGAGGTGGAGAGGTGGGGGTTGGTCTTGCCGAGCTTGAACGAGCCCCACTCGGGGTGCCCCAAGGCGCCCCAGCCCGCCGGATTCTGCGTGAGGTCGAGGATGTCCGACCAGCCGATCGGCCTGTTCGGCCAGCCCAGTGCCTCGGCCATCGGCTTGGGCATGGCCAGTACCAGCGGCGTCTGCACGATCGACTGCGGCTTGGCGTCCGCCAGCTTGACCGCCTTGTCGTTGGTGCCCGCCTGCTGGTGCAGCACCGAGATCCAGCTCGACGAGGCGGGCGCCCACACCTGCGGCTGTGGGAAGCCCATCTCCTTGGCGTCCCAGCCGGAGGCGAGTGCCTGCACCGCCGCGCCGGAGGCGGTCGGCTTCACGGTGACGTCGGCGCACTTCCGGTCGCCGTAGGTCCGGTTGCCGCTGTTGTACCTGTTGGCCACCTTCTGCAGCAGCGCGGCCTTCCCGCTGGAGGAGGCGATCAGTACCGGCGTACAACCCGTGCGGTGTACGTCGGCGCCGCCCGCGCCGTTGCCGGTGCTGGCGAAGCGCAGGATGCCGTACCCGCAGAGGATCGCGACGATACCGACGACAGCCGTGATGACCAGGGGAATTGCGTTACGACCACGCTGGTGGGGCGGGTAGATCACGCGGCCAGTGTGCCAGGTGGCCGTTGATCGTGGTGCTACCCGTGGTCCCTAAAACAGACGATGGTCGAAACAGGCGATGGTCGAAACAGGCGATGGTCGCTAACCCTGTCGTCGCTAAACCGGGGCGAGGGCGTCCCGGCCGCGATCACGGTCGGTACGCAGCGTCCGGGTGGCGCTCAGCGTGGCGCGCAGCGGACCGTCCTGGCGAACGGTCACCGCGAGGTCGCCGTCGACCGTGGTGGTGAGGACCCGGCGGGCGGCTGCGGCCTTCGCGGTCGCCGCTCCGCTGCGGGCCGCGCCGGCCAGTCGGGCCGCGGCGGGTGCGGGCTGGTGAGCCGGATCGGTGGGTACCGCCGGAGCCGGCGCAGCCCCCTCGTCGGGGTACCGCCCGGCAGGTACCGCGTTGGCGGGTACCCGGGTGCGCTCAGCTGGCACTCCGTTGGCGGGTGCCCCGTTCGCGGGTGCCCCGTTGACGGGTGCTCCGTTGGCCGGTACGGCGGCGCCGCGCTCGGCGTGCTCGACACTGTGGCTGACGTCGCGCAGCAACTCGGAGAGGTGTGCGCCGAGCGCCTCACAGATCGCGCTGAGCAGCTCTGAGGAGGGCTCCTTCTGGCCGCGCTCGATCTCGGAGAGGTAGCCCAGGCTGACATTGGCCGCGGTGGAGACCTCGCGCAGCGTGCGGTGTTGGGCTTGCCGGCGCGTCCGCAGAGCGTCGCCGATCACCCGACGGAGCAGGACCATCGCACCCCCTCAACGCCACGGGCCGCTGGTAGTGAACCGGCGGCTCACAGTCACGGTACCCGGTTTGGCCAACATCGCACACACCGGAGCCGGCTCGTACCACAACTTCGTAACACCTGCCGCGATTCCCGCCGCCGTCCCGGCAACCGTCGCCTCGCGGTCAGCGGCTGATCTCGGGCTGGCCGATCTCGGGCTGGCTTGGCCTCCGACCGGCTGATTTCATGACGGCTAGTTTCCGGCCGGCTCGTTTTCCGGACGGCTGATTTCCGGACGGCTGGGTTCCGGACGGCTGGATGTTCCGGACGGCTGATTTCCGGACGGCCGGCTTCCGGACGGCTGGCTTCCGGACGGCTGGGTTCCGGCCGGCCGCCGCAGGAGTCCCGGACGACCAGCCGGGTGGGGAGTACCCGCGGCGCCGGAAACGCTTGCGGCTTATGCCGGCCATCCGCCTCGCCCACCCCGATGATCTTCAGCAGGGCGTCCACCGCACTCACGCACAGCCCGTTGGGGTCCTGGGCGATGGTGGTCAGCGCCGGGCGGACCAGCGCCGCCGACTCGATGTCGTCGAAGCCGACCACCGCGATGTCGTCGGGTACCGACAGTCCGGCGTCGGCGATGGCGTGCAGCGCACCGATGGCCATCTCGTCACCGGCAAGGAAGATCGCGTCCGGCGGCTCCGGCAGCGCCAGCAGGCCACGCGCCGCCTCGTACCCGCTGGCCAGGAAGAAGTCGCCGTGCACCACGTACTCCGGCCGGAACGGCAGGCCCAGCCGCGCGGCCTGGTACCGGTAGCCGGCCAGCCGGTCCGAGGCGGGCAGCAGGCTCAGTGGCCCGGTGACGATGGCGATCCGGCGCCGGCCCAGCGAGTGCAGGTGGGCAACGGCGGTGGCCGCGCCGGCCCGGTTGTCCGAGCTGACGTAGGTGGTCCGTGGCCCGTGCAGCGGCAGGTCGACGGCGACGCAGGCGAACTCGGCCTCCAGCAGCGAAGTGATCGCCGGGTGCCGCTCGTCGACGCCCATCAGGATGACCCCGTCCAGGCTGTGCTGGCGGGCCGCCCGCAGGTAGGTGTCGACCCCGGCGTCGGCCGGGGCGGTGGCCAGCAGCATCAGGTGGTACCCGGCGTCGCTGAGCGGGCGCTTCAGGGCGATCAGCAGGTCCTGCAGGAAGGGATGGCGCCGCCCGTCGGTCTCGTACCCCGTGTCCCAGATCAGCCCGATCGTGTCGGAGCGCTTGCGTACCAACGTCCGCGCCGGCTGGCTCGGCGAGTACCCGAGTTCCCGGGCGAGCTCGATGATCCGGGCCCGGGTCTGCGGACTGACATCCGCGCGGTCGTTGAGTGCCCGCGACACAGTCGCCGCCGACACACCGCTGCGGCGGGCAAGATCCCTGATGTCGACCATGCGACGGCTACCGGCTCCCGGCTGAGTGACTGTTGATCGCTGAGTGACTGTTGATCGCTGAGTTGACTGATCGCTGAGGCGACTGATCGCTGAGTTGACTGATCGCAGCCTAACCGCGCGGCAAGGTTCAAGACCAGATCGGCGACCCGGTTACCGGAAACGTATCCGGACTTGATAGGCATCTATGCAGGTCACTCTAGTGCCCGCTGGTTGGCGGTACTTCCGTGTCTTGACAGCACTAATGGTGCGGAAGATACTTCGCATCAATCAACCAGAAACAGCAAGGAAACTGTCCCAGGGTGCCGGAAACGTTTACGGAGCCTGTCCGCACGGGGGTTGCCGCGGTCGGCCGAGCGTTCGCCGGGCCCGACCGGTACACGTGATCGGAGGCTGTTCTGCCATGCCCGAAATACCCCGTACCAACGGATTGACCCGCCCCAGACCCCTGCGTACCAGATTCCTTCGCACCAGGGGGCGGCGCCTCGCCCTCGCCGCGCTGGTCGCCGCGCTGCCCGTCGCGGCCCTGCTCGCCGCCCCGTTCGCCAACGCCGCTGTCCCCCCGCCGGCCGCCGGCTGGACGACGGTGTTCTCCGACGACTTCACCGGCGCCGCGGGTACCGCCCCTTCGTCCGCCAACTGGATCTACGACCTCGGTACCAGCTACCCCGGCGGCGCCGGCAACTGGGGCACCGGCGAGGTCGAGACGGTGACCAACAGTACGAACAACGTCTACCAGGACGGCGCCGGCCACCTGCAGATCAAGCCGATCAAGGACGCGGCCGGCAACTGGACCTCGGGGCGGATCGAGACGGCGCGTACCGACTTCGCCGCTCCGGTCGGTGGCCAGCTGCAGATCTCCGCCTCGATCATGCAGCCCAACCCGGCTGGCGGCCTCGGCTACTGGCCGGCCTTCTGGGCGATGGGTGCGGCGGCCCGCCCGGTCGGCGCGACCAACTGGCCGAGCATCGGCGAGCTGGACATCATGGAGGACGTCAACGCGCTGTCCTCGGTGTCGCACACGTTCCACTGTGGAGTGGATCCGGGTGGCCCGTGCAACGAGACCACGGGCATCAGTAGCGGGTTGATCGGCTGCGGCAACTGCCAGACGGCGTACCACACATACTCGGTGGTGGTGGACCGTAGCCACGCCGGCGCCGAGCAGCTGCGCTTCGCCACCGACGGAGTCGTACAGCTGACGGTCAACCAGAACCAGGTGGACGCCAACACCTGGGCGACAGCGGTGGACCACGGGTTCTTCGCGATCCTGAACGTGGCCATCGGCGGGGCGTACCCGAATCCGATCTGCGGCTGCACCACGCCGCAGGCCTCGACCACCTCGGGCTCACCGATGAGCGTCGACTGGGTGTCGATCCAGACCACCACGGGCGGGAGCACGTCGGCACCGCCCACCACAACGCCGCCCACCACAACGCCGCCCACCACCACGTCCGCCTCGCCGAGCCACTCCGCCTCGGCCACCCCGTCCCCCAGCGGCACCACCACTCCGCCCGGCGGCGGTACCGGCGCGGGCTCGACCATCCAGGCCGAGGCGTACTCGGCGCAGAACTCCACCACCGTTGAGGCGACCACGGACACCGGCGGCGGCCAGGACGTCACCAGCATCCACAACGGGAGTTGGCTGCAGTACAACGCGGTCAACTTCGGCAGCGCCGCCGTCAACCAGTTCCAGGCGCGGGTCGCCTCGGGCGCGACCGGCGGCGCGAGTGGACTGGTCGAGGTACACCTGGACAGCCTCAGCAACCCGTCGATCGGCAGCTTCGCGGTCGGCAACACCGGCGGCTGGCAGAGCTGGACCAGTGTCCCGGCGAACATCGCGCCGACCACCGGCGTACACACGGTCTACCTGGTCTTCACCTCGGGCCAGCCGGCCAACTACGTCAACGTCAACTGGTTCACCTTCCCCGGCGGCCCGACCGGCAGCTCGCCCACCCCAACGCCTTCAGCCACACCCAGCCCGACAGGTACCGGCGGATCCGGTGCCACGTCGACGATCCAGGCGGAGGCGTACTCCGGGCAGAGCGGCTCCACCACCGAGACGACCACGGACACCGGCGGCGGTCAGGACGTCACCAGCCTGAGCAACGGTGACTGGCTGCAGTACAACGCGGTCAACTTCGGCAGCAGCGGACTGGGCCAGTTCAAGGCACGGGTCGCCTCGGGTGCCACCGGCGGGGCAAGTGGCCTGGTCGAAGTACACCTGGACAGCCGCACCGGCCCGTCGATCGGCAGCTTCGCGGTCGGCAACACCGGCGGCTGGCAGAGCTGGACGACGGTACCCGCCAACATCACCCGTACCACCGGGGTACACACCCTGTACCTGGTCTTCACCTCCGGCCAGCCGGCGGCCTACGTGAGCCTCAACTGGTTCACCTTCGCCAGCTGACCTGCCCACCGCGTACACCGGCGGGGCCGTTCCCCTTGCGGTCCCGCCGGCTCGCCGGGTCGCCGGGTCGCTACAGAGCGCTGGCCAGCAGGTCCAGGGCCGCGGCCACCGATGCGGCGCGAATCTCCGCGCGGTCGCCGGTCAGGTCCAGCCGCTTCGCGGTGGTACTGCCGTCGGGGCGGAACAGGCCGACGAAGACGGTGCCGACGGGTACGCCGTCCTGCGGCTCTGGGCCGGCGACTCCGGTGGTGGCCAGTCCCCAGTCGGCGGAGCAGCGCTGTGCGGCGCCACGGGCCAGCCACTGTGCCACGTCGACGTCGACCGGGCCGCGCGCGTGCAGCAGGCCCGCGGGTACTCCGGCCAGGGTGGTCTTTGAGATCGGTGGCGTACACCACGAGGCCACCACGGAACGCGGCGCTGGCTCCCGGTACCGACACGATCGTCGCGGCCAGCAGCCCTCCGGTCAGCGACTCCGCCACGGCCAGGGTCTGCCCCAGCTCCACCAGCCTGGCCACCAACCCCGCCACGTCCTGTGCCGCACCGTCGTCCATGCGGGCATCCTACAAGCGGCGCGCACTCCATGATCACGTAAGAAAAGTGTTGCTATGACGGCACTTTTCTTACGGATCACCGAAATCAGCGAGCGGTGCGCGGGTGCGGCCGGCCTGGCGCAGGCGGATGGCGCGCAGCACGTAGTCGGCGCCGGTGACCACGGTGACGACCAGCGCGGCAGCCATCAACCAGGGGCCGATCACGGCGAGTACGTGCGGGAACGGCGCCAGGTACCAGGCGATGGCGAGGATCTGCAGGGCCGTCTTGACCTTGCCACCCCGGCTCGCGGCCATCACTCCGTGCCGGATCACCCAGAAGCGCAGCAGCGTCACGCCGATCTCGCGGGCCAGGATCAGCACGGTGACCCACCAGGGCAGCCGGTCGTACCAGGAGAGCAGGATCAACGCCGAGCCGGTGAGCGCCTTGTCCGCGATCGGATCGGCGACCTTCCCGAATGAGGTGACCAGGCCGTAGGTACGGGCGATCCAGCCGTCCACGAAGTCGGTGACCGACGCGACGCAGAAGATCACGCAGGCGGCCACCCGCAGCCCCGGGTGTACCAGCTGGGAAGCCACCGTGACAACGACGAACACCGGTACCAGCACGATGCGCAGCAGGGTCAGCCCGTTGGCCATGTTGACAATCGGCGGCGGCCGGGTCGGTGTCGCCACTCCGTCCCCCTCCGCGCCAGCCACACTCTCGGCAGGCCCAGTGTCAAGCTGTGGCGAACCGGCACCCGGCTGGGGAACCGGCGGGCCGGCGACCGGCTCCGCCGACACAGCGGGGGGTACCGGCTCGGCGGTCATGACCGGCCGGCCGTGGCGGCAACCGGTACCCGGGCCGCCGAGTTCACCGCCGCCGATTTCCCCGCTGCCGATTTCCCCGCCGCCGAGTTCTCCGCCGCCGAGATCATCTCCGTGCTCCGGGCCAGCAGGTCCACCCCGTCGGTACCGGTGACCACAGCGCGTACCAGGTCGCCCGGGGCCACCGCCAGGTCGCCCGCGAGGGTGACCGAGCCGTCCACCTCCGGCGCCTGGTGCGCGGCCCGCCCCTCGACGACACCGTCCTCCACGGTCTCCACGAGTACCTCGAGGGTGCTACCCAGCCGCTCCTCGGCGCGCTGCGCGCACAACTCCTCGACGAGCGCGGAAAGCTTGTCGTACCGGCGTTTCACGGTCGCCTGGCCGACCTTGCCGGTCATCCCGGCGGCCTCGGTACCGTCCTCGTCGCTGTAGTCGAAGACGCCGACCGCGTCCAGCCGCGCCTCGGTGAGGAAGCGCTCCAGCTCCTGGTAGTCGGCGCGGGTCTCGCCCGGGAAGCCGACGATGAAGTTGCTGCGCGCGCCGGCCTCCGGGGCCAGTGCCCGGGCGCTGGCCAGCAGCTCCAGGAAGCGCTCGGTGGAGCCGAAGCGGCGCATCCGGCGCAGCACCGGCTCGGCCGAGTGCTGGAAGGAAAGATCAAAATACGGGGCCACCCCGGGGGTACCGGCGATCACCTCGACCAGGCCCGGCCGCGTCTCGGCCGGTTGCAGGTACGACACGCGTACCCGCACGATGCCACCGATCTGGGCGAGCTGGGGCAGCAGCTTCTCCAGCAGCCGCGGGTCACCGAGGTCCTTGCCGTACGAGGTGGAGTTCTCGCTGACCAGTACCAGCTCGCGTACCCCCTGGCCGGCCAGCCACTCGGCCTCGGCGAGCAGCTCGTCGGGGGTACGGGAGACGAAGGCGCCGCGGAACGACGGGATGGCACAGAACGCGCAGCGCCGGTCGCAGCCACTGGCCAGCTTCAACGAGGCCACCGGCCCGCCGGTCAGCCGCTGCCGGAGTACCTGACGCAGGTGCGCCGGGGTGGCCTGGTCCACGACCGGGTGGCCGGGGACAACCACTGTGCTCGAGCGGCGCTCGACGGGCGTGAGTGGCAGGAGGGTACGGCGGTCCCGGGGCGTGTGTGACTGCACCGTCTCGCCGGCCGCGATTGCGGTGAGCCGGGCGGCGATGTCGGGGTAGTGGTCGAAGCCGAGTACCGCAGCCGCCTCGGGCAGGCTGTCTGCCAGCTCCCGCCCGTACCGTTCGGCCATGCAGCCGGTCGCCACCACCTTCGCGCCGGTATCCGCGGCGGCGAGCAGCGTCTCGATCGAGTCCTGTTTCGCCTTCTCCACGAAGCCGCAGGTGTTCACGAGTACCACGTCGGCATGGCTGCCGTCCGTGGTGACCTGCCAGCCACCGGCCGAGAGCCGGGCGGCCAGCTCCTCGGAGTCCACCTCGTTGCGGGCGCAGCCCAGGGTGAGCAGGGCCACGCTGCGGGCGGGCTCACTGTCGGTGGACTGGGCCTCGCGGCCGGTAGATTCGGCGGAGCGTAGATCGGGCACGCACCGAATGTACCGGGCCGGGCACCCCGCCGAGCACACCGACCGCCCCGGGATGCCTGGTTAGCTGCGCCACCATCACCGGACGGTGCCGGCCGGGCCGGCTAGCCTTGATCGGGACGCCGCCTGTCAGGGCCGCGTTCCGGACGAGAGCCCGCCGTACCCGGTCCGACGACGGCGCGTAGAAGATCATCATGAGTGACCTCCTGCAGCTGGTCGGTGCGCTGCTGGTACTCGGTGGATTCGCCGGTACGCAGCTCGGCCGGGTGAACGCGAAGTCCCGCGGGTACCTCCTCGTCAATCTCCTCGGTTCGGCACTGCTCGCCGTGTTGGCGCTCGCCGGTACCGAGTGGGGTTTCCTGCTCCTGGAGGGCGTCTGGGCGGTGGTCTCCGCCGCCGGCCTGGTCCGGTCGCTCCGCCGCCGGCCACCCCCGGCCGCCCGACCCGCCGGCTGACGCGGTCCGAGGCGGCCAGGCTCAAACCATGTTGGGTACCGTCCACAGGGTGAGCCCGGACGTCGCCTCTGCTGCCACCGCCGCTGCCGCGTCACCTGCCCCAGTCGCTGCCGGGGCACCGGTACTGCGGGCGGATTGTTCGCGCTGCGTCGGCCTGTGCTGCGTGGCACCGGCCTTCGCCAAGTCCGCCGACTTCGCCATCACCAAGCCGGCCGGCCGGCCCTGCCTCCACCTGCGCGACGACTCCCGGTGCGGCATCCACGGCGAGCTGCGCGAGCGCGGCTTCCCCGGCTGTACCGTCTTCGACTGCTTCGGCGCCGGCCAACAGGTCACCCAGGTCACCTTCGCCGGGCGCGACTGGCGCGAATCGCCGGACACCGCGCGGGCGATGTTCGCCGCCTTCGAGGTGATGCGCCACCTGCACGAGCTGCTCTGGTACCTCACCCAGGCACTCGGCCTGGAGCCGCCCGGCCGGGCCAGAACCCAACTGGCCCAAGCACTCGCCCGCGTCGAGCAGCTCACCGCCGGCCCGGCGAGCCCGCCCGCCGGCCCGATCAATGACCGCCCAGCCAGCCCTGATGAAGCCGCGCCACACGCAGCAGACCCACCCGCGGCCGCCCCACCCCCGGCTGCCCCACCCCCAGCTACCCCACCGGCGACCGCCCCACACGCAGCCGCCCCACACGCAGCCGCCCCACAGGCAGCCGCTCCACACGCAGCCAACCCACCCCCGGCTGCCCCACACGCGGCCGGCCCACACGCGGCCGGTGCACCGGTGCCGGTCCGTCCGCTTCCGGCGCTGGACGGCATCGACGTGCCCGCGCTGCGGGCCGAGATCGGGGCGCTGCTGCGGGAGACGAGTGCACGGGTACGCACTCGGGGCGGCCCGGCCGGCGTCGACCACTCGGGCGCGGACCTGATCGGTACCGACCTGCGCCGCAGCGATCTGCGCAGGGCCAGCCTGCGGGGGGCGTACCTGATCGGGGCCGACCTGCGCGGCGCCGACCTGCGGCTGGCGGATCTGACCGGCGCCGACCTGCGCGGTGCCAAGCTGGCCGGTGCCGACCTGAGCGGCTCGCTCTTCGTCACCCAGACGCAGCTCGACGCGGCCATCGGCGATGCCGGTACCCGGCTGCCGCCGACACTCACCCGCCCCACCCACTGGACCCAGCCCCGCCCGTCGCTGACGGCTACCGGGACAACCAAGCGCCGCCGGTAACCGCCAGCGCCGGGCCAGCGTGCACGGAGCGCACAGCCGTGCCGCAGCTGGGCCAGCCAGCCAGAGGCGTCAGCGCTGGGTGGGGCCTTCGCGCCACAGGCCGGTACGGCGGGCCAGCAGGGTGCCCTCTATCGACAGCAGCACCACCAGTACCACCACGATGGCGCTCAACTGCGCGACGCCCTCGACCAGCCCGAGCGGTACCGAGGCCAGCGCGCACGCCAGGCAGGCCAGCCGGTACCACGGCCGACCCAACCGCAGTACCCGCCGGAACAGCAGGTCACCGGCGAAGTACAGGGCAACTCCGCCACCGAGCGCGAGCGCCTGAGCGGTCGACACGTGCCCGAAGGCGTGCCCGAGTACCTTCTTCACGCCGGCCGCCACCAGCACGATGCCGGCCAGGATCAGGAAGTGCGCGTACCCGTACCCGCGTACCGCCGCTCGGGCCCGCACCCGCGGATCGGCGATCCCGGCCAGCGCGTGCTCGGCCTTCTCGTCGTCCCCGCCGAAGTAGGCGTACCAGAGGTAGTACGCCAGAATCAGCCCGAGTACCGCCACGCCGAGCAGCCGCGGGGTGAGCCGCCCGACCACGCCGGCGCCGATCGCCACCACCGACTCACCGAGCGCCACGATCACCACGAGCCCGTGCCGCTCGACGAAGTGCGCAGCGGAAATGGTGAAGCCGCCGATTGGCAACAGGTAGGGCGACGCGATCTGCAGCGCCAACGCGGCTGCCCAGAGCCCGAGCCGCCAGTGCTCCGGGGCGAACCCGCCGGCCAGTACCAGCCCCGCACTACCGAGGTTGAGCAGCCCGAGGGAGCGCATCGCGCGCAGTACGCCGGGTCCGCCACTGGCGATGAACAGTCCACTGTGGACGGCGTTGACCACGAAGTACCCCACACCGAACGCCCAACCGGTCTTGCCGAACGCGTCCGGCACGGACAGCGCGATGGCCAGAAAGCCGGCCATCCCGGCGAGCAGCAGCCCACGCCGCAGCGAACTGTTCGGCGCGACCGCGTTGGTCAGCCAGGCGTATCCGGAGTACATCCACCAGATCACCCCCAACATGACCAGCATCCGGGCCAGCCCGAGCCAGCTGAGGTCGCTCGCCACGGCCGCCGTCAGCTGGGTGGTGGTGAAGACAAAGACCAGATCGAAGAACAGTTCGAGGGTGGAGACGCGCAGCGCCGCTTCCCGATTTTCCGGTTTTTCAGGGGGTACCTCCGTTTTCGGGGGTACTCCCCGCGCCGCCGCCCGCTCGTCACTCACTCGGGGCACTCACTCGGGCACTCACTCGGCGCACTCACTCTGGGTCCTCAAACTCTGGGTCCTCAAACTCTGGGTCCTCAAACTCGGGGTTCACTCACTCGGACACTCAGTCGGTGGCGCTGGCGAGATCTGCGTCCGGTGCCGGGAAAGGCTCCCGCAGGCTGAAGGCATCTGGACTGGAACCGTTACGGCGCAACAGTTCCAGCCGCTCCACCGCCTCGGCGACGCTCGGCCGGTGGCCGTCCGGTACCCACCACAGCACCGTGTAAGCCGCACTCATCTGCTCGAACCACTCCCGCCGCCGTCGCAAGTACGGTGCGTGCGCGGTCGTGTACACGAAGTCACGCAACGCCTGTACCGACTCCCACACCGAGGCGTTAATAATGATCAACTCATCGTCGTACGCCTGGATCGCGGTCGCGTTGTCGGCTACGTCAGCGACCAGCCGCCACACGAAGCCCGGCGAATTCTCGGCCAGTGCATTGATCTCGGGCAGCGCCGCGACGAACTCGGCCACCTCTGGACTGTCGATCGGTGCACGCAGCCGCCCCACGTTCAGCTGTGCCAGTTGATAACCCATGCGCCCCAGGGTACGTACCGACGCCCGCGTGGCGTGGTACCACGAGCCCGAGCAGGCGACCCGGTACCCGACGGCGGCTAGGCTGGGTTCGGCTGCGCCCCCGTCCACCCCCCGGAGCTGCTATGCACCCGCGACGCCGCACCCGCGCGGCCGGTACCCCCGCAATCGCTACCCCCACGCCCCGCGCCGCCACCCCCACGGCACGTGTCCTCGCCGCCACCCTGGTCGCGCTGCTCGCCGTACTGGCCGGCTGCGGCCCCGGCGGGGCAAGTGCCCACAACCCCCGCCCGGCGCCCGCCTCACCCACGTCGACCGCCTCCGCCAGCCCGACTGCCAGCCCGTCCATCGCCACCGCCCCGGCCGGCCCCACCGCTCCGGGAGGCAGCCCGAACGGCCCGGCCGGTTCCCTGCGGGGTACCGGGACCGACGCCGTGGCGCTCACCTTCGACGACGGCCCGGACCCGGTGACCACGCCCAAGCTGCTCGCCCTGCTCCGCCAGTACCACGTGCACGCCACGTTCTGCGTCATCGGTTCGCGGGCTCGGGACTACCCCGACCTCATCCGGGCGATCGTGGCTGACGGGCACACGCTCTGCAACCACTCCTGGCAGCACCTCCAGGACCTGGCCAAGCGGCCGCAGAGCTACCAGGTCTGGGACCTGACCTCGACCAACCAGGCGATCGAGAACGCGGTACCGGGCGTGCAGGTGCACTTCATGCGCGCCCCGGGCGGCGCGTTCACGCCCGGACTCTGCACGCTGATCACCGATCAGCACATGAAGCCACTGTTCTGGGACGTGGACCCGCGCGACTGGGACAACCCCACATTTGGTACCGGCCCGAGGATGGTCAACCAGATCATCACCACGGTGGAGAAGCAGGTACACCCCGGTTCGGTGATCCTGTCCCACGATCGCAAAGAGCACCCGGACACGGTCACCGCGTACCAGACCCTGCTCCCCTGGCTCCTCGCCCGGTACCAACTGGTCCCCCTCTACTAGCCGTCCCCTGTCCGAATTGCCGGTCCTTCGCTCTCCGTCAATTGGAACATACGTTCGAGGATTCTGTCGTACCCCCTCGGTAGGTTGCGGGTATGGATGAGGCGTTGGCGGTGATCGGGCAGGCGGTGCTGGATTGCTTGTCCACCAACGTTTACGCCCTCCCGTCGGCGGCTTTGGTGGCTCATCTGGACGTGGTGCAGGTGCTGTCCCAGCAGTTCGCCGCGCTGCAGCTGGGTCTGGTCCGGGAAGTGGATGCGCGGGGTTTGCCGGCTGCTGAGGGTGCGCACAGCACTGGGGCGTGGTTGGCGCACAAGTGGCGGGTCAGTGCCGGTACGACCGCGCGGATGGTGAAGCTGGCGAAACTGGTCGACTCGAGCGCTCCGCAGACAGGTGTCGCTCTCGGTGCGGGTCGGGTGAACGTGGAGCAGGTGCACGTGATCGCCTCCGCTGTGCGTGAACTGCCGGTCGAGCACCAGCCGGAGGGTGAGCGGTTCCTGCTGGAGCAGGCGGCGGTGTTCGCGCCACGGGATTTGGGGCTGCTCGGGGAACGGCTGCTGCACGTGGTCGATCCGGAAGGGGCGGAGAAGAAGGCCGCCGACCAGCTGGCCAAAGACGAGGCCCGTAGTTACCGGGATCGGACGTTGTCCGTGTTCGACATCGCCGGTACCAGCAAGGTCCGCATCTCCGGCTGGCTCGACCGGGAAGGCGGCGCCATCATCCGAGCCGCCCTCGACCCACTGTGCGCACCCCGCCGCGACCGCGACGACCCTCGCATCAACTCACGCGTAGGCGCGGGTGCAGGCGCTGAGGCTCAGACGCGGCCGCAGATGCCGGTGCCGGCACGGGCTCAGACACGGATGCCGGTGCCGGCACGGGCTCAGACACGGATGCCGGTGCTGGCACGGGCTCAGACGCGGATGCCGGTGCTGGTGCGGGGATGAGCTCAGACGCGGGCGCGGAGGCCGGTGCGAGCACAGGTGCGGGTGGTGGCCAAGGTGCTGGTGCTGGTGCCGGCTCCGGTTCTGGCTCCGGTGCTGGTTTCGCCGCTGGCGGTGGCCTGGGCGCGAGCACTGGTGAACGTGACTCCCGCAGTCCCGGACAACGACGCATCGACGCACTCGTCGACATCTGCCGACTCGCCCTCGCCACCGGAGAACTCCCCGACAACGGCGGCGACCGACCCCAACTGGTGGTCACCGTCCCGTTCGAAGTACTCCGCAGCCAGGCAGGCGCAGCAACCCTCGACGACGGAGCCACCCTCACCGCTGGTTCGGCACGACGACTGGCCTGCGACGCCGCGATCCTCCCCGCCGTGATGGGCGGCGACAGCCAACTGTTGGACCTCGGACGACGCCGACGACTGTTCACCGGACCCGTACGACAGGCACTCGTCCTACGCGACAAGGGCTGCGCCTTCCCACCCTGCGACCGGCCAGCCAGATGGACAGACGGACACCACATCCAACACTGGGCCGACGGCGGGCCCACCGAACTGGCCAACGGCGTACTGCTGTGCGGACTACCACCACCGCCTCATCCACCAAGGCGAATGGACCGTCCGCATCAACCCTAGTGACGGACTCCCCGACTTCCACCCACCAGCACACCTCGACCCACAACAACAACCCCGCCGCAACAACTACCACCGACGCCAATAAGCCGCCCAGCATCCAAGCCACCCCACTCAAAGGCCTCGCGACGCCGACCCGGGCGGAGCCAGCCGTTCAAACCTGTCGCGGGGCAGCCCCCGCGCCCCAGTACCCGATAGGCTGGCCGCCCCACCCCCGGGAGCGCTGCCAATGTCAGCCCGTTGCCGCACCCTTCGTACCGCCACTGCTCGTGCTGTCACGGTGGCCACAGCACTCACCGCGTTGGCGCTGGTCCTCGCTGGCTGCGGACCCGCCCACGCGACAGCGGGCGCACCTCGGCCAGCTCCGGCATCGCCGACCGGATCCGCCGGTACGCCCGAAGCGGCGACCAGTCCCAGTGCGACGTCCAGCCCGAGTGGCAGCGCCAAGCCCAGTACGAGCAGCAAGCCCGGTACCAAGCCGAGCGCCAGTACCAAGCCGAAGTCGACCACTCCCGGGGTGGCTCCGGTACCCATCCCGACGGTGGTCGTACCTGAGGGGCCGACCGCGCCCGGGGGCAGCCCGAACGGGCCGGCCGGCTCGCTGAGCGGCACGGGTACCAGCGCCGTGGCACTCACCTTCGACGACGGCCCCGACCCGGTGACCACACCCAGACTCATCGCTCTGCTCGACCAGTACCACGTACACGCCACGTTCTGTGTGATCGGCTCCCGGGCACGCGACTACCCCGACCTGATCCGGCTGATCGTGGCCCACGGCAACACCCTGTGCAACCACTCCTGGCAGCACCTGGAAGACCTGGCCCAGCGTGACTACAGCTACCAGGCGTGGGACCTGGAGCAGACCAACATCGCGATCCAGAACGCGGTACCCGGCGTGCAGATCCACTTCATGCGGGCGCCGGGCGGCAACTTCACCAGCGAGCTGAACAACCTGATCGGCATCGAGCATATGAAGCCGCTGTTCTGGAACGTCGATCCGCGCGACTGGGACAACCCGACCTACGGCACCGGGTCGAAGATGGTCAACCACATCATCACCACGGTCGAAGCCCAGGTGAAGGCCGGCTCGGTGATCCTTTCCCACGACCGTTCCCAACACCCGGATACCTACACCGCCTACCAGACCCTGCTCCCCTGGCTGCTGGCCCGCTACCAACTCGTCCCGCTCTACTAGGCCAAGACAACAACAGACCGAGACAACACCAGACCGAGACAGCCGAGACAGCGCCAGGCCAAGACAGCGCCGGGCCGAGGAAGGCGTGAAGGAAGGCGGGCCGAGGAAGGCGGGCCGAGGAAGGCGGCCGAGACACCGCCAGACCGATGAAGGCGGGCCGAGGAAGCCGGGCCGAGACGCCGCCAGACCGAGGAAGCCGGGCCGAGGCAGTCTCAGCCGGCGTGCAGCTCGGCCATGACCGAGTCCAGCTCGTCGGGCTTGATGAGTACGTCGCGCGCCTTCGAGCCCTCGGACGGGCCGACGATGCCGCGGTTCTCCATGAGGTCCATCAGCCGGCCGGCCTTCGCGAAGCCGACCCGCAGTTTGCGCTGCAGCATCGAGGTCGAGCCGAACTGCGAGGTCACCACCAGTTCGATCGCCTGGGTGAGCAGGTCGAGATCGTCGCCGATGTCCTCGTCGATCTTCTTCTTCTCCTGCACCGGGGTGAGCACGTCCGGACGGAACTCGGGCTCGCGCTGGTTCTTGCAGTACTTCACCACCGCGGCGATCTCCGCCTCGGTGACCCAGGCACCCTGGATCCGGATCGGCTTGGAGGCGCCCATCGGCAGGAAGAGCCCGTCGCCGCGGCCGATCAACTTCTCCGCGCCGGGCTGGTCGAGGATGACCCGCGAGTCAGCCAGCGAACTGGTCGCGAACGACAGCCGGGACGGCACGTTGGCCTTGATCAGCCCGGTCACCACGTCGACGCTGGGCCGCTGGGTGGCCAGTACCAGGTGGATTCCGGCGGCGCGGGCCAGCTGGGTGATCCGGACGACGGAGTCCTCGACGTCGCGGGGCGCCACCATCATGAGGTCGGCCAGCTCATCGACGACAACCAACAGATAGGGGTACGGGCGGATCACGCGCTCACTGCCGGGCGGTGGCTTGATCTGCCCCGCGCGTACCTTCTTGTTGTAGTCGTCGATGTGGCGTACCCCCGCGGCGGCCAGATCGTCGTAGCGCATGTCCATCTCGCGGACCACCCAGTCGAGTGCGTCCGCGGCCTTTTTGGGGTTGGTGACGATCGGGGTCACCAGGTGCGGGATGCCCTCGTACCCGGTCAACTCCACCCGCTTCGGGTCGACCAGCAGCAGCCGTACCTCGTCGGGGGTGGCCCTGCTCAGCAGCGAAACCAGCAGCGAGTTGAGGCAGGACGACTTGCCCGCGCCGGTGGCTCCGGCGATCAGGATGTGCGGCATCTTGGCGAGGTTGGCCACCACGTAGCCGCCCTCGATGTCCTTACCGAGCGCCACGACCAGCGGATGGTGGTCGCTGGCGGCGGCCCGGGAGCGCAGCACGTCGCCGAGGGCCACGTTCTCCCGGTCGGTGTTGGGTACCTCCACCCCCACCGCGCTCTTGCCCGGGATCGGCGAGATGATCCGTACGTCGGGCGACTTCACCGAGTACGCGATGTTGCGGGACAGCTGGGTGATCCGCTCCACCTTCACGCCCGGACCCAGCTCCACCTCGTACCGGGTGACCGTGGGTCCACGGGTGAAGCCGGTGACCGCGGCGTCCACGTCGAACTGCTCGAATACCAGCTGCAGCGCGGCGATGACCTCGTCGTTCGCGCGGCTGCGGGTACGCGGCGCGGCGCCGGTGGAGAGCAGGTCCAGTGGCGGCAGCTTGTAGTCGGGGTCGGTCAGCGCCAGCTGTTCGGCCCGGGTGGGCAGCGGCGAGTGCTCGGGTGCGGCGGCGGACTTGCGCTGCCGGGCCGCACGGGTCAGAGCCAGCGTCTCCCGGGCGATCTCGTCCAGCTCCGGCCGGGCTACCGAGCTGGCCATCCCCTCGGGGTGCGGTCCGGCATCCACACCGCTATCCAGGCCAACGTCGAGAGCATCGTCGGGGGCGTCCGGGTTGTCGAAGAGGATGCCCTGACGGCGCCGGCTGGTACGCCGACGCACGGCTGGCTCCGGCTCCGCCGCGTACTCCCCGTCCTCCGGAAGGTCGTCCTCCTCCAGCAGATCGTCGTCGCCCTCGTAGTAGGTACGTGCGCCGCGGCCCAGTGCGATGTCTTTGAGCTGCACCAGCCGGGCCGGTACCCGGTTGATCGGGGTCGCCGTGACCACCAGCAGTCCGAAGAGCGCGAGCATCGCCAGCAGCGGTACCGCCACCCAGCCGGTCACCGCCCGGGCCAGCAGCCCACCGGCGACCCGGCCGAGTACCCCGCCGGCGCGCAGCATCCTGTCGAAGTCGGCCGGCCCCCTGGCGGCCAGGTGCAGCAGCCCGGCGGAGCCGACGAACAGGCTGGTCCAGCCGACCAGGCCGCGGCCCCGCTGCGGCTCCTCCAGCCGCGGCCGCATCAGCTTGATCGCGCCCACCAGGAAGATCGCCGGCAGGGCGACCGCGAGCGAACCGATGAAGGTACGCGCCACCAGCTCGACCTTCTCGCCGACCGGCCCACCCTGGTGGAACCAGACCGCCACGGCGGTGAGCAGGGCAAGCGCGACGAGCAGCAGACCGCCGCCGTCACGGCGGTGCTCCGGATCGAGGTCCCGGGCATCGGCCGCGCGCCGTCCGACGGTGCGTACCAGCCAGCCGATGCTGTGCGCCAGACCCATCCACAGCAGCATGAGCAGCCGGCCGGCGACATCCAACGGGCTGGGGAACCGGTCGCCCCGGCGGCCGGTCGAGCGGCGCGGCCGGCGCGCGGGCGTGACCCGCCGGCGCGAGGCCGCGCGTTCGCTTGCGGAGCGGGAGTTCGAAGAGCGAGAAGACGCGGCGGTACGCCCGGTGCCACGCGCATTGGACGCGCCTCGACTCCGGCCCGTGTGAGAGGTACGGCCCGCCACGTTGTCACGGTATCGGTGCCGGGCACACCAACCCCCACGGCGCGCCGAACGGCGGGTCAGCTGCGGGTGGTCGGCTGCGGGTGGTCGCTGCGTGTCAGCTGCGGGTGGTGCGCCAGCGCAGGACCAGGCCGACCCAGGAGACCAGGATGACCACGGCCGCGAGTACCTGCACCTGGTGCAGGTAGCGGGCCGGGTAGATGACGCCGGTCAGGTACCTGTCGATGAACCCGGCTGCCAACGGCTGCTGGCCGGCCCGCTCCCGGGACCAGTTCTCCGCCGCGGTGAGCGGGCAGTCCAGCGACAACCCGATGACCAGCAGTCCCCAGAGCGCGGCGAGTACGTGCGCCACGATGGTCCAGCCCCAGCGCCAGGCCAGGAAGCCACCGAGTACCACGTACGCCACGAAGGCGAAGTGGCTCACGATGATCACGCTGGTCAGCAGCCGGTACCCCACCGGTCCAGCCTGCGCACCGCCGCACCATCACGCAAGCGGCCGGGCGCCGGTACCCGGGGGGTCGGCGAGTACCCCGCGGTGTGGGTACCCCCGGGGTGGGGAAAGCCGGTGAACCGCGCCCGCCGCACCGGCCCGGGGTGCTGGACTGGCGCACATGCGGGGGCTGATTCGGCGGCTGGTGCGGCGGCTGACGGAGTGGGTGAACGCCACCTTCGAGCCACTGATCGTACGGCTGGTCCAGGTGGGCCTCGTACAGAGCGCGATCGTCCTCGCGGCACAGACCTTCATGGCGCTGTTTCCGCTGCTCATCGCCGTGATCGCGGTCGCCCCGACCTCGGTCGGCCGGTCGATCGCCGATGCGCTCCGCGACCGGCTGGGTATCAGCGGCGACAGCGAGGACAGCGTCCAACGACTGATCGGCAGCCACAGCCAACTGCACGGCGCAATCACGATCTTCGGCGTGCTGCTGGTACTCGCCTCCGCCACCAGCTTCACCCGGGCGCTGCAACGGGTCTACGAGGCGGCATGGCAACTGCCGAAGCTCGGGCTGAAGGGCAGCCTGCGCGGTCTGCTGTGGCTGTTCGGCCTGCTGGCCTACTTCGCGCTGGCGGCCGGGGCGGTCAAGCTGACCACGGCCGCCGGTGAGGCCGCCTCACCACTGCGCTGGATATTCACCGTGGTGAGCAGCTTCCTGCTCTGGTGGTGGACGCCGTTCCTGCTGCTCGGCGGGCGGGTAAGGGCCCGCGCACTGCTCCCCGGTTCGCTGCTCACCTCGGCGGCGGTACTGATCCTCGGGGCGGTCTCCAGCGCGTACCTGCCCCGCGCGATCACCAGCCAGGAGAGCCGGTACGGGGCGATCGGGGCGGTCTTCGCGCTGGAGTCGTGGCTGGTGGTACTCGCCGGGGCGATCGTCGGCGCGGCCGTGGTCGGCGCGGTGGGTGCCCAGTACCCCGCCGGACCCATGGGCCGCTGGATCCGGGGTACCCCCGACCCGGAGGGCTGGCGCCGCAACCGCCCCAGCCGCAACCGCCCCAGCCGCAACCGTCCTGGCCGCAAGCGCTCCAGCCGAAACCGCCCCAGCCCCGACCAGCCCGACTCGAGTCAGAACGAGTCGGGCCAGAGCGGGTCGGGCCAGAGCGGGTCGGGCCAGAGCGGGTCGAGCCAGAGCGAGTCGGGCCAGAGCGGGGCGAGCCAGCCCGTTGGGGATTAGGCGCTGTCGCAGATGTGCCAGTCGCCGCCCTCTTTGAGCAGCGTGAGCTGGTGCGCCCCGGTGGTACCGTCCGCCGTTATCGTGGCCGTCACGGTCCCGGTCT
This sequence comes from uncultured Actinomycetota bacterium, assembly GCA_963850915.1. Lineage (GTDB taxonomy): Bacteria > Actinomycetota > Actinomycetes > Mycobacteriales > Micromonosporaceae > CAVTWH01. The sequence goes on along the minus strand of CAWKND010000004.1, from coordinate 849,011 downwards.
TGGTGCCGTTGACGTTCGAGATGGTGGTACCGGTGATCTTGTAACTGTCCACCTTCGGCGCGACGTCCGGGAAATCGTCCTTGCTGAGCACGCTGGTGACGTCGGTGCACAGCAGCCCGTACGCCGTGTCGTAGTCCTGCGCCTTCAGCGCGTCGAGGTACTTGGCGGCCGCGTCGTGTACCGGCGCCGTGACGCTCTTCAGCGCGTGGTAGCCGAAGATCCCGGCGCCCACGCCGCCCAGGCAGCAGACCACCAGCACGATGCCGAGTACCACGAACAGCGTGCGCCGGCTCTTCTTCGGCGGCGCCGCCGCCGGGTAGCCCGGCGCTGGATAACCCGGGGCTGGATAACCGGGGGCTGGGTAGCCCCCGCCCGGGTAGCCCGGCGCCCCGTAGCCCGGCTGGCCGGGAGACGGCTGCTGACCTGCCGGTGGATATGGCTGGCCCGGGTAGGGCTGACCGGGGTTCGGCTGCTGACCCGCCGGCGGATAGGGCTGCCCCGGGCTGGGCTGCTGCCCCGGGTAGGGCGGCTGGTTCGGGTCGTTCGGCGGGTACTGGCTCATGCCCGGCACTGTAGATCCAGCCGGCAAGATTGTCCCGGCAACCGGCCGCCAGCCCAGCCGGCAGCCCACCCGGCCCAGCCGCAGCCCGGCCGGCAGCCGCCCCGGCCCAGCCGGCAGCCCACCCGGCCCGGCCGGCAGCCCACCCGGCCCAGCCGCCAGCCCGGCCAGCCCGGCCGCCAGCCCACCCAGCCCAGCCGCCAGCCGATGCCTCGACCGGCGGCCGGAGTGTCAGACCTCGACCACGTTGGGCACGATCATCGGCCGACGTCGATAGGTGTCGTTCACCCAGCGGCCGACCGTACGCCGCACGATCTGCTGCAGCTGGTGTGGATCGGAGATGTTGTCCGCGGCCGCCCGGGACAGCGCCTCGGTGATCAACGGGATCACCGGGTCGAAGGCGCTGGGGTCCTCGGAGAAGCCCTTGGCGGAGATCGCCGGGCCGCCGACCACCTTGCCGGTGACCGAGTCGACCACCACGGTGGCCGCGATGAACCCGCCGTCGCCGAGGATGCGCCGCTCGGTGAGCAGCCCCTCGCCGACGTCACCGACGGCCAGCCCGTCGACGTAGACGTACCGGGAGCCGTATCTGCCGGTGAGCCGGGCCCGACCGTGTACCAGGTCGACCACGTCACCGTCCTCGCACAGCACCACGCGGTCGGCGGCCACACCGGACTCGATGGCCAGCCGGGCGTGCGCGCGGAGGTGCCGCCACTCCCCGTGTACCGGCAGGAAGTTGCTCGGCTTCACCACGTTGAGCAGGTAGAGCAGTTCGCCGGCGGGCGAGTGCCCGGAGACGTGTACCTTCGCCACGTCCTTGTGCACCACCAGCGCACCGGCCCGGGACAGCAGGTTGATCACCCGGTAGACGGAGGTCTCGTTGCCGGGTACCAGCGACGAGGCGAGTACCACGGTGTCGCCCTGGGCGATGGTGATGTGCCGGTGGTCGCCGTTGGCCATCCGGCCCAGCGCGCTCATCGGCTCGCCCTGCGAACCGGTGGACATCAGCACGATCCGGTTGGGCTCCAGCGTGGTCGCCTCGTCGATACCGATCACCAGGCCGGCCGGGATGTGCAGCAGCCCGAGGTCACGGGCGATGCCCATGTTGCGCACCATGGACCGGCCGATCAGCGCGACCTTGCGGCCGTGCGCGTGCGCCGAGTCGAGTACCTGCTGCACCCGGTGCACGTGTGAGGCGAAGGAGGCGACGATGATCCGGCCGCGGGCGTTGCGGAAGATGCCGTCGAGTACCGGCCCGATCTCCCGCTCCGGCGAGACGAACCCGGGTACCTCCGCGTTGGTGGAGTCGGAGAGCAGCAGGTCGACGCCTTGCGCACCGAGCCGGGCGAAGCCCGGGATGTCGGTGAGCCGCCCGTCCAGTGGCAGCTGGTCCATCTTGAAGTCGCCGGTGTGCAGTACCACCCCGGCGGGGGTACGGATGGCCACCGCGAGCGCGTCCGGGATGGAGTGGTTGACCGCGAAGAACTCCAGGTCGAACGGGCCGAGTCGCTCGGTACCGCCCTCGGCCACGGTCAGCGTGTAGGGCTGGATGCGCCGCTCGGCCAGCTTCGCCTCGACCAGCGCCAGGGTGAACTGGGAGCCGACCAGCGGGATGTCCGGCTTGTGCGCGAGCAGGTAGGGCACGGCGCCGATGTGGTCCTCGTGTCCGTGGGTCAGCACTATCGCCTGCACATCGGCCAGCCGACCCATGATCGGCGAGAAGTCCGGCAGGATCAGGTCGACGCCCGGCTGGTCGACGTCGGGGAAGAGCACCCCACAGTCAACGACCAGAAGCTTTCCGTCGTACTCGAAAACGGTCATGTTGCGACCGATGGCTCCCAAGCCGCCGAGCGGGATGACCCGCAGCGCACCGGCCGGCAACGGCGGTGGGCCGGCCAGCTCGGGGTGGCCGATCGGCGGTTGGCGCAAGGCCTCCTGGGTCATGCGGGCAGCTCCACTCCGGCGGCAGCGGCATCTTCGCGCAGCGCCGCGATCTCGGCCGTGGTCGCATCGACCATCGGCGCTCGGGTCGGCCCGGCCGGTAGGCCGAGCAGGTTCAGGGCCGCCTTGACCAGGATCACGCCCTGGGTCCGGAAGATCCCGGTGTACAGCGGCAGAAGTTGGTGGTGCAGGCGCAGCGCGGTCTCGGTGTCCCCGCGCTCGTACGCCTCGATCAGCTGCTTGGTACCCACGCCGGTCAGGTGCGTGGAGGTACCCACGACGCCGACCGCGCCGACGGCGAGCAGCGGCAGGGTGAGCCCGTCGTCGCCCGAGTAGAAGGCGAGATCGCTGCGGGCGGTCACCCACGACGTGGCGATCAGGTCACCCTTGGCGTCCTTCACTCCGACGATCTTCTCGTGCTCGGCCGCGCGGCACAGCGTATCGGTACTGATCGCCACGCCGGCCCGATGCGGAATGTCATACAGCAGTACGGGCAGGCCGGTTGCGTCTGCGACGGTGGTGAAGTGGCGCAGGATCCCGGCCTGTGGCGGCTTGTTGTAGTACGGCGTCACGACCAGGAGGCCGTGCGCCCCGGCCTTCTCGGCGGCCCGGGCGAGTTCGACGGTGTGCGGCGTGTCGTTGGTACCCACGCCGGCGATCACCTGCGCCCGGTCGCCGACGGCCTCGACCACCGCGCGCAGCAGCGCGTCCTTCTCCGCGTCGGTGGTGGTCGGCGCCTCGCCGGTGGTACCCGAGATGACGAGCGCGTCGTTGCCCTGCACGTCGACCAGGTGAGCGGCGAGCACGGCGGCACCATCGGCGTCCAGTGCGCCGTCACCACGCATCGGCGTGATCATCGCGGTGAGTAGACGGCCGAACGGCCGCCGTGGTTCGGGACCCGTGCGCGTCATGGTGTTCACCCTAGTGTGCCGCCCGAACGCCCGGAGCGTGCCTTCCCGCTGTCGCGCCCAGGGTTGACAGACCCCGCCAGACCTGTCCCGACGCCGCGAGGGTGACGCCACTTCGGCATTGCATGACGTCGCGGATGATGTCATGATGGCGTCATGGATCTGACGCCCTACCTCGACCAGCTCCGCCGCGACCTCACGGCCAGCGCGGCGGCTGGTGGACCGGAGATCATCCGCGCCGCCGACCTGCTCACCGGAGCGCTCGACGCCTCGGTGCGGCTGTGCCTGATGGAGGCGCTCTCGGACGCCGCCGCGGAGATCACCGCGCACAGCGGCGCGGTCAACGTGGAGGTACGTCTGCGCGGGCGCGACGCCGACCTGGTCGTCTCCGAGCCTGCGCCGCCGGAGGCGCACTCCTTCCAGCAGGGGCCGCCGTTCCCGCCGGCGCCGCCTGGTGCGCCGACCCCGCCCGGCGCGCCGTCGGCACCGCTGCCACCGGACAGTGGCGACCTGGCCCGGGTCACCCTGCGCCTGCCCGAGGTACTCAAGGAGCGGGTCGAGCAGGCAGCGTCGGGCGAGGGGCTCTCGGTCAACTCCTGGCTGGTCCGGGCGATCACCACTGCGCTGGGCGGGGTACACCACAGCGGTCGCGAGCGCCCCAACAGCCGCCGCATCACCGGCTGGGCACAAGCCTGAGCGGGCCGGCCGGCACCCATCACCTCAGCACCGCAACCCCGCGTTCCGGCGTTGCCGGACCGCCCCGAACCGTTGACCTGAAAGGAAACCCGCCATGTACGAGTTCGCCCTTACCCAGCCGGTGACCGTGGCCGTGAAGCTGACCAGCGGACTGCTGGAGATCGCCGCCGAGGAGCGGGACAGCGCCACGGTGGATGTACTGCCGTGGGACGACAGTGCCGCCGCCCGCGAGGCTGCCGAGCGGGTACACGTGGAGCTGGTCGGCGACCGGCTGACCGTGGAGACGCCGACTGGCCTGGCCGGCGCACGCTGGGTGTTCGGGCGCAGTTCGCGGGTACGGATCGCGGTGCGTACCCCGCTGGACAGCCCGCTGGAGGTACGGGCCGCGTCCGTCGACGTACGCTGCCGCGGCCGCTTCGGTACCAGCTCCCTGCACAGCGCCTCGGGCGATGTCCAGATCGAGGAGGTGGCCGGGGACCTGCACGCCGACCTGGCCAGTGGCGACCTCTCCGCCGAGCGGGTAGCCGGGCAGGCGAACGCGAAGTCCGCCTCCGGCGACATCAACATCGGCACGATCGCCGGCGACCTGGTGGCCGGTACGGCCAGTGGCGACATCCGGGTAGGCCGGGGCGACGCCTCGGTGGCCGCGCGTACCGCCTCCGGCAACGTTGTGATCGACATGGTGCGCCAGGGCGAGGTGAAGGTGAACAGCGCCTCGGGCGACGTGCAGATCGGTGTGCTGCGGGGTACCGGCGTCTGGCTGGACCTGAACACCACATCCGGGCGTACCACGTCGGAACTTGACTTCGCCGACGCGCAGCCGGCGCCGGCCGCTGAGTCCGGCGGTCAGGTCAGCCTTCGGGTTCGGACCGTGAGCGGCGACATCCAGGTCCGCCGGGCAACCGCCGCGCCCGCCGCCTAGCGGCGGCGCGGCCAGCCGGCCGGAGGCTCAGGCTCAGGCTCAGGCCGAGAACGCTCAGACGAAGAACCAGGTGAACGGGGCCCAGGGCAGGTTGCGCAGCACCGCCCAGACCGCCCAGATGGCGATGAAGACACCGGTGACGGTCGGCGAGATCCGCAGCTGCGGCAGGTGCTTGTTGAAGACCACCCGCGCGGTCCAGGCCACGTAGATGTAGATCAGGAACGGGAAGGCGAAGACCGCGAGCAGGTGCGAGCGGGCGGCTGCCGGGAGGTCGCCGTGGACCAGGTACCAGAGCGCGCGGGTACCGCCGCAGCCCGGGCAGTCGAAGCCGGTGGTCAGCTTGATCAGGCAGGTCGGGCTCGCCGCGGCGCCCGCGTCGGTGGGGTTGGTGGCCAGCGTGTAGGCCACCCCGCCGAGGAAGCAGACCGCCACCAGCAGCGGCGCCGACCAGCGCGGCGCCTTGGTGCTGAAGCCCATAACGAACCGGGTGAACGGATCCGGCTCGGCCACCATCGCTCCGCCGGCCGGGTGCGCGTGTGCAGAGTGCGCGTGCCCGGGGTGGGTTGCGTGCGCGGCGTCAGCCAGCTGGCTCATGCCGATCACGGTACACCGCCCCGCAATCGGGCCGCGCTGTCGAGCCGGACGGCCGAACCGGACAATCGCGCCGGGCGATCGGGCCGCGCGATCGGGCCGGGCGATCGAGCTCGGCGATCCAGCCCGGGGACTGACGGGCTTGACTGTTACCTCTAGTGTCTCAGGCCATGACCGTGCTCCTCGGGGTGGACTTCGGGACATCGAACACCGTTGCTGTACTTCGCTTCCCGGACGGGCGTTCCCGACCGCTGCTCTTCGACGGCTCGCCGATCATGCCGTCCGCCGTGTTCGCGGAGGAGCGGGCGCTGCTGATCGGGCGCGATGCGGAGCACTCGGCCCGGATCCGGCCGGAGCGCTTCGAGCCCAACCCGAAGCGGCGCATCGACGACGGCACGGTGCGGCTGGGCGGGCAAGAGGTCGAGGTGGCCGACCTGTTCGCCGCGGTGCTGGCCCGGGTGCTCACCGAGGCGAACAGAATCGCCGGGGGTACGGGCATCGCCGGGGGTACCGACATCGAGGTGACCCTCACGCATCCGGCCGGCTGGGGCGCGGAGCGCACGGGGGTACTCGTGGAGGCGGCGCGCCGGGCCGGCATGCGTACCCCCCGGCTGGTGCCCGAGCCGGTCGCCGCGGCCGCGTACTACCTGGGCGCGCTGAACCTCACCGTGCCGGTCGGCGGCAGCATCGTGATCTACGACTTCGGCGCCGGTACCTTCGACGCCAGCGTGGTACGCCGCGAACCGGGCGGCTTCGCCGTACTCGCCAGCGAGGGCCTCAACGACGCCGGCGGCCTCGACATCGACCAGGCCATCGTCGGCTACCTCGGGGCGATCATCGTGACCCGGGACCCGGCTGCCTGGCAGCGACTGGAGCAGCCGGAGACGGACAACGACCGGCGGGCGCAGCGGCTGTTCCGGGAGGACGTCCGGGCGGCCAAGGAGATCCTGTCCCGTACCGCCTCCACCTACGTACACGTGCCGATCATCGACGACAGCCTGCCGATCGGTCGGGAACAGCTGGAGACGCTGGCCCGCCCGGTACTCGACCGCACCGTGGCCGCCACCCGCCAGGTGATCCGGCGCGCCGGACTGACCAGCCAGCCGGCCGCGATCTTCCTGGTCGGCGGCTCCAGCCGGATCCCGCTCGCGGCTACGCTGCTGCACCGCGAACTCGGCATGTCACCGAGCGCCGTGGAGCAGCCGGAGCTGGTCGTCGCGGACGGCAGCGTGCACGCCGCCGCCGTGACCGTCGCGCCGCCAGCGAATGCGCCCGTCTCCGCCGTACCCGTCTCCGGTACCCCCATCTCTGGCGCCCCAGGGTCTGGCACCCCGGCTTCGGCACCCCGGGCTCCGGTACCCCGGGCTTCGGCACCCCGGGCTCCGGTACCCCGGGCTTCGGCACTCCGGGCTTCGGCACTCCGGTGCCCGCGCCGCGGCAGCCCTATCCCGGCGGCGTACCGGCGCCCATCCCCGCCGCCAACCAGCCGCTGTGGCCTACCCACCCGACGCCTGCCGGACCGCCGGTTGGCTACCCAACCCCGGCCCACCCCGCGAGCGCGCCGCCAGCCCAGAGCTACCCCGGATCCGCGCCCCCCTCGCAGAGCTACCCGGCCAGCACACCGCCAGCCCAGAGCTACCCGGGCAGCGCGCCACCGGCGCAGAACTACCCCGGAACCGCGCCACCGGCCCAGAGCTACCCGGGCGGCGCGCCCGGCCAGCCGAGGATCGTGCCCGGCCAGTCCGGCTACCCGACCAACGGGCCGGGGCAGCCCGGCTACCCGGCGAGCGCTCCACCCACCACGTCGGGCTTTCCGGCCAGCGGGCCACCCGCGCAGCCGGGCTACCCGGGCGGCCCGGCACAGTTCCAGCCCGGCTACGCCGGCACACCACCGACCTCGGGCATCCCGTCCCCACCCGGAAACCAGCCGCCCGGATACCAGCAGCTCGGAAACCAGCCGCCGGGAGGCCAGCCGCCCGGGTGGGCGCCGATCGGACCGCCGGCACCCGCGCCGCGCCGCCGGGGGCGGACCGTAGCGTTGATCACGGTGCCGGCGGTGGTACTCGTGGCGGCGCTCGCCGCGGTGCTCGTACTCAAGCCGTGGCAGTCGGGTGGTACCAAGCCGCCGGTGTCGCACCGCACGACCAAGGCGATCTCGTACGAGCCGGCCGACAACTCGGGGCCGGCGGCCCGGGCAGCCGGCGCCCAGCACGGCGGTCAGCTGACCGTGCTGACCACGGACAGCTTCGACCACCTCGACCCGGCCCAGGTCTACAACTTCGACACGGCGGCGTTTCTGCAGCTGGTCACGCGTTCGTTGACAGTGGTACGGACCAACTCCGACGGTACCGGCACGCTCGTCGGCGATCTTGCCACCGACCCGGGTACCGACGTCAACGGCGACTGCAAGACGTGGCGGTACACCATCCGGACCGGCATCCAGTTCGCCGACGGTACCCCGCTGACCTCCCGGGACGTGGCGTACGGCATCGCCCGCTCGTTCGACCCGGGGCTGAGTACCGGTGGGTACGTGACGCTCCAGCAGTGGCTCGCCGGCGACGACGACTACAGCGCCGACTACTCCGGGCCGGGCAGCGGTGACGCGGCGGCACCTGGCGTACACACGCCGGACGAGCGCACGCTGGAGCTGACCTTCCCGCAGCCGCACTGCGACCTGCCGTACGCGGTGTCCCTCCCGACCACGGCGCCGGTACCCGACGGCAGCCGCCCGAGCGCCACCACGATCGACAGCAAGCCCCCGTCCAGCGGCGCGTACCAGGTCTCCTCCCGCTCCGCCAACGCGATCACGCTCACCCGCAACCCGCACTGGCAGGCGGCGAGTGACCCGGTGCGTACCGGCGACCCGGACGTGATCATCGTCCAGCTCAACCAGGACCCGGACGCGATCTCCTCGCGACTGATCGCCGATCAGGACGCCAACCAGCGCACGATCGCGTGGTCGACAACGGACACGGCGGCGGCCACCGCGACCGGCCGGGTGGCGACCGGCTCGCTCGGGTACAACCTGCTGCTGGCGCTGAACACCAAGCGGCTGACCAACCTGAACGTACGCAAGGCGATCAGCTACGCGATCAACAAGACGACGCTGGTCGGCGAGTCGGTCGGTACGGACAGTGGCACGGTCACCAGCACGCTGATCCCGCCCGGGCTCGCTGGCAACGTCGACAACCCCGACCCGTACCCCTTCGACGCCGCCAAGGGCCGGGCGCTGCTCAGCGCAGCAGCCGGTCAGCAGGTACAGCTCACCCTGGCCACGTCCAGCAACAGCAGCCGCGAGGTGGAGGTTCGCGAGATCAGCAACAACCTGGAGGCGATCGGGATCAAGGTGACCTGGGTGAAGCTGAGCAGCGACGACTTCTACACCGCCGTGGCCGGCTCGGCCGACCCGTACGACATGGCACTGGTGACCTCGATCCCGGACTGGCCGTCCGGGTACGAGCACCTGCGTAACCTGTTCGGCCGGTCGCCGGTCTGGGACGTCACGCACCTGTCCGACCCGGCCATCTACGCCGAGTTCGACCGGATCGACGCGCTCCCGCTCGACCAGCAGATCGCTGCCGCCGGCCCGCTGGACGCCAAGATCCTGCAGGACACGGCGGCCGCGGTACCCCTGTTCACGGTCGCCGGCTCCTACCTGTACGGCTCACACGTCGGTCCGGTACCGGTCAGCGCCGCCGCCGGCGAACCGGACCTGCTCACCGCGTACGTCACCGGGTAGCAGTCACCGGGTAGCCAGCGGGGCCAGCGCGGCGGCCAGCGGCTTGGCCAGGGTGCCGCGCTGCGGGGCGGCCACCTCGGTCAGGCCCAGCCAGCCGGCGAGCCGGTGCAGCTCCCGCGCGAGCGCCTCCGCGGTGTGCTCCGGCGCGCCCGGCTCGGCCCAGGCGGCCGGGATACGCAGTATCGACTCCGCCCGGTCGGCCTTCAGATCGACCTTCGCGGCGATCCGGTCACCCAGCAGGAACGGCAACACGTAGTAGCCGAAGACCCGGCGCGGCGGGGGTACGTAGATCTCGATGCGGTAGAAGAAGTCGAACAGCCGCTCGGTGCGCGCCCGCTCCCAGACCACCGGGTCGAACGGGCTCAGCAGGGCGGCCGCGTTGATCCGGCGCGGCAGCTTTGCCTCGTGGTGCAGGTAGGCGGACTTCCAGCCGGGGATGCTGACCGGGATCAGGGTGCCTTCGTCGACCAGCTCGCGGACGGCGGTCTTGAAGCCGGCGACCGGGAGCCGGTAGTAGTCGCGCAGCTCGTACTCCGCGGCCACGCCGAGGGAACGGGCGGACAACTCGACCAGGGTCCGCTGCGCCTCGTCGTCGGTGGGGGTGGGCGCGTTCAGGACGTGCGCGGGCAGTACCCGCTCGGGCAGGTCGTAGAGGCGGGCGAAGCCGTTGTTGCGCCCGGAGATGAGTACCCGGCCCTGCCAGAACAGGTATTCCAGGGTGGTCTTCGCATCCGACCAGTTCCACCCCCAATCGCCGGTGGGCCGGGGGAAGTCGCCCTCGATCTCGCTCGCCGTGAGCGGCCCGTTGTCGGCCACGTCGCCGAGAATCCGGTCGACCAGCTCCTGGTGCCCTGCCATGAACCGGACGATGCCGCCCCAGGCGTGGTGCCGGGCCATCCGCCAGCGCATCAACGGATACAGCTCGACCGGCAGCAGCGAAGCCGCGTGCCCCCAGTATTCGAAGAGTTCCCGGGGCGCACGGTAGGCGGCGCGGTCGACCAGGGACGTCGGGTAGGGGCCGAGGCGGCTGAAGACCGGCAGGTAGTGGGCGCGCTGCAGCACGTTGACCGAGTCGATCTGCAGCAGCCCCACCCGGGACAGCACGCGGCGCAGGTGGCGGCGGGTGACCGGGCCGGTGGGCGCGGGGTCGGCGAAGCCCTGGGCGGCCAGCGCGATGCGCCGGGCCTGGGCGGGGGTGAGGAATTCGGGTGCGGCCATAACGGGGGCGACACTATCGGGTACCCCTGACAGAATCTCAGCCATGCGGGTACGCCCAGCCGCCCCGGCGGACGCCGAGCAGATCGTCACCATCAACGTCCACACCTGGCAGGTGGCCTACGCGGGGCTGATGCCGGCCCCGATCCTGGACGCCATGGAGGTCGCCCCGCGACTGGACCGGATGCGCGACTGGCTGTCGCGTACCGACCGGGTCGGCAGCACTCTGGTTGCCGTGGACGACGCTGATCCCGATGATGCGGAGACAGTGCTGGGGTACACGCACTACGGGCCGTACCGGGTGGACCGCCAGCCGCGCGCCTGGCATCCGACCGAAGGTGAGATCCACGCCATCTACGTACGCCCCGAGGCGTGGGGCACCGGGGCCGGCCGGGCGATGATGGACGCCGCGCTGGCCATCCTCGCCGCCGAGGGGCGCACGGTGGTACGGCTATGGGTACTGGCGGACAACGACCGGGCGCGCCGGTTCTACGCGAGCGCGGGATTCGTCCCCGACGGAGCCGCCGAACTGGAGCGGGTCACCTTCGGCGAGGGCGGCGTCGCCGACCTGCCCGAGGTCCGCTACACGCGGCACGGCTGAGTCGACCGGGCCGGCTGAGTCGACCGGGCCGGCTGAGTTGACCGGATCGGCTGAGTTGACCGGCACGGCTGACCCGAGTGCGGCGGCGGCCGGCTGGAGCACCGGGCCGGGCGCTGTCGGCAGCAGGATGAGCAGGGCCAGGCTGGCCAGGACGTACGCGTTGCCGCCCAGCACGATGTCCCAGCGGGTACCCGGGCCGTAGTACCAGACCAGCCGGCTGGATAGCACGGCGTACAGGCCGGCGGCCAGGAGCAGCAGCGCCGGCCGGCGCCAGCCGCGCGCGGCGAAGCCGCGGTCCACCAGCAGCAGCAGCGCGGGCAGCAGCCACACCAGGTGGTGTACCCAGGTCACCGGGCTGATCAGGCAGCCCACGATCCCGGTGAGCGCGAGTCCGCCCAGCTCGTCACCGCGACGCCGGCAGCGCTCCACCCGCCACACCCAGAACGCCAGCGTGGCCAGTACCAGCACCAGCCAGAAAGCGGTGGAGGTGTGCTCCGGATTCCACCGGCCGGCCGTACCGCGCAGCGACTGGTTCGCCACGCTGGCCAGGTTGCCGACCCGGTTGGTGTCCCACAGCGCCTCGGTCCAGAACACCCGGGACGCGTCCGGGGCCACCACGACCGCGAAGAGGGTGGCGACTGCGGCCGTCGCAGTGGCCACCCCGGCCGCTCGCCAGCGCCGGGTCAGCAGCAGGTACCCGATGAAGATCGCCGGGGTGAGCTTGACCGCCGCGGCCAGCCCGATGCCCAGCCCACCCCACCGGCGCCCGCGCACCACGCCGAACTGGTAATCGGCCACCACCAGTACGACCAGCAGCAGGTTGACCTGGCCGAACAGCACAGTTTCGCGGAGCGGCTCGAAGACCGCGGCGAACGCTGCGAAGACGCCGATGACGTACCAGCGGTTCCAGCCCTGCCGGGCGATCAGCGGGTCGAGGAACCAGGTGAGCAGCAGCAGCGCGGCCAGCACCGAACCGATGGTGGCGAGCGTGGTCACCACGCCCCAGGGCAGGTACGCCATCGGGACCATGGTGAGCGCGCCGAACGGCGGGTAGGTGAAGCCGTAGACCGAGTAGGGCTTCAGGTAGTCGTAGATCTGCCCGTGGTCGCGTACCCAGTAGTGCACCGCGCCGTCGTAGACCTGAAGATCAAAGAATTGGTGCCGGACGGCGTACCGGTCCAGGAACCACGAGGCGGCGAGCCCCAGCGCGACCAGCACCAGCAGCCGCGGCAACACCGACCGCCAGCGAGCCGCCTGCCAGCCAACAGCCCGCCGGCCTGAAGATCGCTCCCCCACCCGACACTCCCCGTACTAAGCACCCGTGCCACCCACCCGGACCGCCGAGGCCAAGCGCGCGCACCCGTAGGCTGACCGGCATGGCGCTCGGATTCGTACGACCAGCCCGGGCAGCGGATGCCCCGGAGATCGCCCGCATCCAGCTCTCGACGTGGCGCACAGCCTACCGGCGGCTGCTCCCCCGGCACGTACTGGAGCAGCTCGACGCGGAGTGGTTGGCCGAGGGGTGGCTGGCCGCGATCACCGAGCCGCCGAGCCGCCGGCATCAGGTGCTGATCGCAATCGAGCAGGGTGAGCAGGAGTCGCTGGTGGGCTTCGCGGCCAGCGGGCCGGCTGACGAGGCGGCGCTGGCGCCCGAGGAGAAGCCGCTGCCCGAGTCGGTGGCGGCCGTCACCGACCTGCTGGTCGAGCCGCGCTGGGGGCGGCGCGGACACGGCAGCCGACTGCTCGCCGCGTGCGTGGACATCTGGCGGGACAACGGTTTCACCTCGGCGGTGGCCTGGGCATACCAGGGCGACCCGGCGACGATCAAGTTCCTGACCAGCGCCGGCTGGCAGCCCGACGGTGCCGGCCGCGCGCTGGACGTCGAGGACATGTTGGTACCCCAGCTGCGCCTGCACACCAGCCTGCTGGCCGAAGGCCAGGCAGACGAAAGCACGGCGGACGCCGGGGACAGCGCCGAGGGTAGCGGGGACAGCTCAGTCGAGTAGCGGGCCGAGCCCGAGGGTCAGCCCGGGGCGCCGCATGACCGCCCGGATCGCCAGCAGTACACCGGGCATGAACGAGGCCCGGTCCAGCGAGTCGTGCCGGATGGTCAGCGTCTCCCCGGTGGTACCGAAGAGCACCTCCTGGTGTGCCACCAGACCCGAGGCGCGTACCGCGTGCACCCGTACCCCGTTGATCTCCGCACCGCGGGCCCCCGGGATCTCCTCTTTGGTGGCGTCCGGCATGCCCGGCAGGTTGGCCTCGGCGCGCGCGGCCGCGATGGCCGAAGCGGTGGCCATGGCCGTACCGCTGGGCGCGTCCAGTTTCCGCGGATGGTGCTGCTCGATGATCTCCGCCGACTCGAAGAAGCGCGCCGCCCGCGCGGCGAACTCCATCATGAGTACCGCGCCCACCGCGAAGTTCGGGGCGATGACCACGCCCACTTCGGGCTTGTGCGCCAGCCAGCCGCGTACCCGCTCCAGCCGCTGCTCGGTGAAGCCACTGGTACCGACGACAACGTTGATGCCCTGGTCGATGCACCAGTGCAGGTTGTCCATCACCACGTCGGGGGTGGTGAAGTCGACCACCACCTCGGCCGCCGCATCGGAGGCGTTGAACAGCCAGTCGCCCTGGTCGACCATGGCGACCAGTTCCATGTCGTCGGTCGAGTCGACGGCCTTGCACACCTCGATGCCCATCCGGCCGCGCGCCCCCAGCACGCCGACCCGGATCAGGTCCGGTTCGTCAGTCACGCGCTGAGGTTAACCCAGAAGGCTGGGGCGCGGGCAGGCGGCGGGCCAACCAAGGCACGCGGCGGGCGAACCAAGAGAAGTGAACGGCGACGGATCAGTCGAGGCCGGACATCTCGTCGGTCGGGCCGATCGCGGCCAGCGACATCGGCTTGGCGAGTACCTCCGCCGCGATGGCGCGTACCTCGTCCGGAGTCACCGCGTCCACGGCCGCCAGCAGGTCGTCGACGGAGAGCAGCCGGTCGTAGAGGAGTTCACCCTTGCCCAGCCGGCTCATCCGGGATCCGGTGTCCTCCAGTCCGAGGACCAGCGAGCCCTTGGCCATGCCCTTGCCCCGGGCCACTTCCGCGTCGGTCAGCCCGGTGCTGGCGACCTCGGCGAGGCCGGCCCGGATCAGGTCGAGTACCTCACCGGCCTTGGCCGGGGCGCAGCCGGCGTACACGGCGAAGATGCCGGTCTCGGCGTACTGGGCGGTGTAGGAGTACACCGAGTAGGCCAGCCCGCGCTTCTCCCGGATCTCCTGGAACAGCCGGCTGGACATGCCGCCGCCGAGCGAGTTGTTGAGTACGCCCAGCGCGAACCGCCGGGGATCGAGCCGGCCCAGGGCGGGCCCGCCGAGTACCAGGTGGGCCTGCTCGGTGTCCTTGTCGCGGATGTCGATCCGGGGCCGGCGGCCCGGTACCTTCGCGGCCGGGTCGCGGTGCGGCAGCGGCTGGCCCGGCCCGTCCTCCAGTGGTGAACCGGCGAGCGCCTTGCGTACCTGCCGGACAACGGCCGCGTGGTCGAGGTTGCCGGCCGCCGCGAAGACCATCGTCGCCGGGGTGTACCGCTTGCGGTAGAAGCCGTTGATCTGGTTGCGGGTCATCGGCGTGATCGTGTCGGTGGTACCGGAGACCAGGCGTCCCAACGGATGTGTCCCGTAGAGCCCGCTGGCCAGCTGGTCGTGTACCTCGTCGCCGGGCTCGTCGTCGTGCATGGCGATCTCTTCGAGGATCACCCCGCGCTCGGTCTCCACATCCGCCTCGGCGAGTACCGAGTTCGCCACCGCGTCACAGAGCACGTCCACGGCCAGCGCCGAGTCGGTGTCGAGTACCCGCGCGTAGTAGCAGGTGTATTCCTTGGTGGTGAAGGCGTTGGTCTCGCCGCCCACCGCCTCGATCTGCGCGGAGATGTCCAGCGCGGTGCGCTTCTCGGTGCCCTTGAAGAGCAGGTGCTCCAGGAAGTGCGAGGCGCCGGACATGGTGGGCGTCTCGTCGCGGGAGCCGATGCCGACCCACACGCCGACCGAGAAGCTACGCGAGCCCGGGTACCGCCTCGGTGATGATCCGCAGACCGCTGGGGAGCACGGTGCGCCGCACCGTACCCCCCAGGGTTTCTGCCTTGATCTTGTTTGGCACTCGCCGGCTCAGCGGTCGCGGTTGCGACGACGGCGCAGCTCGTCGCCGCCACCCTCGCCGGAGCCACCCTCACCGGAGCCGGTGCCGGCCTCGCGCGGCCGGTCGCTGCGCGGGCCACGGTCACCGCGGTCGCGGTCACGCGGGCCACGGTCGCCGCCACGGTTGGCCGGACGCTCGCCACCATCGGCGTCGGCGGCTGGCGCCTCCTCGCCTTCGGGGCGGACCTTGTCCAGGTAGATCTTGCCGCGCGCGTCGATCTCGGCAATCTGCACCTCGACCTTGTCGCCGACGTTGAGGAAGTCCTCAACCCGCTCGACCCGCTTGCCGTCGCCCACCTTGGAGATGTGCAGCAGGCCGTCGCGGCCGGGCAGCAGCGAGACGAAAGCGCCGAAGGCGGCCGTCTTCACGACGGTACCCAGGAACTTGTCGCCCAGCTTCGGCATCGTCGGGTTGGCGATGGCGTTGATCCGGTCCACCGCGGCCTGGGCCGAGGGGCCGTCGGTCGCGCCGACGTAGATCGTGCCGTCGTCCTCGATGGAGATCTCGGCGCCGGTCTCGTCCTGGATGGCGTTGATGGTCTGCCCCTTCGGGCCGATCACCATGCCGATCTTGTCGACCGGGATCTTCACCATGGTCACCCGCGGCGCGTAGTCGGACATGCCCGACGGCGCGGAGATCGCGTCGGCCATCACGCCGAGGATGGTCTGCCGCGCGTCGTGCGCCTGCGAGAGCGCGCCGGCCAGTACGTCCGACGGGATGCCGTCGAGCTTGGTGTCCAGCTGCAGGGCGGTGACGAACTGGGCTGTTCCGGCGACCTTGAAGTCCATGTCGCCGTAGGCGTCCTCGGCTCCGAGGATGTCGGTCAGCGTCACGTACTGGGTCTTGCCGTCCACCTCGTCGGAGATGAGCCCCATCGCGATGCCGGCCACCGGCGCCTTCAGCGGTACGCCCGCCGAGAGCAGCGACATGGTCGAGGCGCACACCGAGCCCATCGAGGTGGAGCCGTTGGAGCCCAACGCCTCCGACACCTGACGGATGGCGTACGGGAACTCGTCCCGGGCCGGCAGTACCGGGATCAGTGCCCGCTCGGCCAGCGCCCCGTGCCCGATCTCGCGGCGCTTGGGGGCACCGACCCGGCCGGTCTCGCCGGTCGAGTACGGCGGGAAGTTGTAGTTGTGCATGTACCGCTTGGTCTTCTGCGGCGACAGGGTGTCCAGCGACTGCTCCATGCGCAGCATGTTCAGCGTGGTGACGCCCAGGATCTGGGTCTCCCCGCGCTCGAACAGTGCCGAGCCGTGTACCCGCGGCAGCACCAGTACCTCGGCGGTCAGCGGGCGGATGTCCCGCAGCCCCCGACCGTCGATGCGTACCTGGTCGCGGAGTACCCGGGCGCGGACAGCCTTCTTGGTCACCGACCGGAAGGCGCCGCTGATCTCCTTCTCGCGCCCCTCGAACTGGCTGTCCAGTTGCTCGTGGGCGGCCGCCTTGATGCGGTCCAGGGCGTCCTCGCGCTCGTGCTTGCCGGCGATCTTGAGTGCCTCGGCGGTCTCGTCACCGACCGCAGCCGATACGGCGGCGTACACGTCCTCCTGGTACTCCAGGAAGACCGGGAACTCGGCGACCGGCTTGGCCGCCAACTTCGCCAGCTCGTCCTGGGCCCGGCACAGCTCCCGGATGGTCGGCTTGGCCGCCTCCAGGCCGCCGGCCACCACTTCCTCGGTCGGCGCCGCGGCGCCACCGGCGATCAGCTTCACCGTGTTCTCGGTGGCCTCGGCCTCGACCATCATGATCGCGACCTCGCCGTCGGGGAGTACCCGGCCGGCGACCACCATGTCGAAGGTGGCCCGCTCCAGCTCCTCGTGGGTCGGGAAGGAGACCCACTGGCCGTCGATGTGGGCCACCCGGGTCGCCCCGATCGGACCACTGAACGGCAGGCCGGACAGCTGGGTGGAGAGCGACGCGGCGTTGATCGCGACCACGTCGTACGGGTGCCGCGGGTCGAGCGCCAGTACCGTCTCGACGACCTGTACCTCGTTGCGCAGCCCCTTGACGAAGCTCGGGCGCAGCGGCCGGTCGATCAGGCGGCAGGTCAGGATGGCGTCCTCGCTGGGGCGCCCCTCGCGACGGAAGAACGAGCCGGGGATGCGCCCGGTCGCGTACATCCGCTCTTCCACGTCAACGGTCAGCGGGAAGAAGTCGAACTGGTCCTTGGGCGACTTACCGACGGTGGTCGCCGAGAGGATCACGGTCTCGCCGAGCTGGGCGAGGGCGGAGCCGGCGGCCTGCTGGGCGAGGCGGCCGGTGGAGAAGACGATCTCACGGGTACCGAAGCTGCCGTTGTCGATGATCGCCTTGCTGGACTGCGGGCCGAGAGTGTTCTGCTCGGTCATCTGGTTGCTGTACTCCTTGTGTCGTGGGCGCGACGCTCGGGGAGCTACCAGGCGGGCCGGTCTTCGATCGAAGCCCGCGGGTCGCGTGTCGCGTACCCGAAGGCCACTACCAAAGACCGGTGCGCCGACTGGCTCCCCTCGTTGTGAGGTCGCCGTCCCGTGTCTGGGTCTAACTCATTCCTACCAGCCGGCGCGGTGCCTGACTGGTATCTGCGCCGGCGGGTGCCGGCCCGACCCGCGCTCGCGGGCCCCTTCTCACCGGCCGGAGCCGGCACCTGAAGCACCCGGGGGAGTCACCGCGTGCGGCGCTCCCCCGGGTTTCGCGTTATCGGCGCAGGCCGAGGCGCTCGATGAGCGCGCGGTAGCGCGAGATGTCGCTCTTCTGCAGGTAGTTCAGCAGGCGACGGCGACGGCCGACCAGCAGCAGCAGGCCACGCCGGCTGTGGTGATCGTGCTTGTGCACCTTGAGGTGCTCGGTCAGGTCCGAGATCCGCCGGGTGAGCATCGCGACCTGTACCTCGGGCGAACCAGTGTCGCCCTCCTTGGTCGCGTGGTCCTGCATGATCTTGGTCTTGAGCTCGGCTTCGAGCGCCATAATCTCCCTTGTCTGTTTCGGGCTTTTCGCTCCGCACCCGCGGCGTCGAGCAGGCACGCGGAGCCACCGGAGATAACCCGGTGTCGTCAAGGCTACCAGCCCGGCTCAGCCCGCCCGCCGGGCGCTCCAACCCAACCCCTCGGGGGTACCGCCGGCCACTCAGCAGAAGCACCGGCAGGTCCCGCCTCTGCCGCGCCGGTGGCCTGCCGGCGTTGCCGGGTCAGCCGAGGAGTTCCCGGGTGTCCGCGACGTCCTGACGGATCTGGACGAGCAGCGGATCGATGCCGTCGTACCGGCGCATCTCCCGCAGCCGCCGGACGAAGTCCAGGGACAGCCGCTCGCCGTACAGGTCGCCCGCGAAGTCCAGCACGTACGCCTCGACCCGGCGCTCGCGCCCGTTGAAGGTCGGGTTCGTCCCGATCGAGGTGGCCGCGAGCAGCGCCTCGCCCGCCGATTTCTTGCCACCGCCGGAGCCACGGCGGACCAGGCGGCAGGCGTACACGCCGTCCGCGGGTACCGCCGCGTATCGGGCGCACAGCAGGTTGGCGGTGGGGAAGCCGATCTCCCGGCCGCGCTGGTCACCGCGGACCACGATGCCCTCCAGCCGGTGCGGCCGGCCCAGTGCCACGGCGGCCGACTCCACGTCCCCGGCGTCCACACAGGCCCTGATGTACGTGGAGGAGTACGGCGTACCGTCCGCCGTCACCAGCGGAGCGCTCTCCACCGAGAAGCCGAAGGTACGCCCGAGCCGGGTCAGCAGCTCGATGTCACCGGCCGCCCTGTGCCCGAAGCGGAAGTTCTCCCCCACCACCACCCGGGCCGCGTGCAGGTGCTCGACCAGCACGTCGTGTACGAACGCCTCGGCGCTCAGGTGGGAGAAGTCGGCGGTGAACGGGACCACGCACAGTACGTCCACGCCGAGCGCCTCGATCAGCTCCGCCTTGCGCGCCGACTCGGTGAGGATGGCCGGGTGCGAGCCGGGGCGTACCACCTCGGACGGGTGCGGGTCGAAGGTCACCACGACCGACTGGAGCCCCAGGTCACGGGCTGTTTTGACGGTGTGCCCGATGATCTCCTGGTGGCCCCGGTGCACCCCGTCGAAGACGCCGATGGTGACCACCGAACGCCCCCAGCCACTGGGTGCCGACTCGTACCCCCGCCAGCGCTGCATGCCCGCAGCCTAACGATGCCGGCCAGCCATTTCCGCCCCCGCCCCGTGCGGGCGCCCCGTGCCGGCCGACACTGCGGGGCGGGGGCGGCGGAGGGATCGGTCAGCCGAGATAAGCGGCCAGCCCGGCGTCGATCGCGGCGGCCATCCGCTGCCGGCCGGCCGCCGACGTCATCGCCGCCGCGTCCCCGGAGTTGCGCATGTTCCCGCACTCCAGCAGTACCTTCGGCACCGTGGAGAGGTTCAGCCCGCCCATGTCGGCGCGCGGGTTGATCCCGTCGGTACCGATGTAGTTGGCGACCGTGAGCCCGCTGCCGGCCTGGTACGCGTCGCGCAGCGCCACGCCCAGCGTGTGCGAGGCGCCGAGGATCGCGGTGGACGGGCCGTGCACGTCGACCGGGACGAGTACGTGGAAGCCGTGGTCGTTCGCCGGAGCGCCGTCGGCGTGGATGGAGATGGCCACGTCGGCGTGCGCGTTGTTGCCGATCGCCGCGCGGTCGGTGATGCACGGCCCGACCCCGGTGTTGTTCGACCGGGTCATCACGACGGTGGCGCCCTGGGCGCGCAGCAGCGCCGCCAGCCGGGTACTCACGTCGAACGTGAACGCCGACTCCTGGTAGCCGGCGTTGGTCTCGGTACCCGTCGTGTCACAGGCCTTCTGCTCGCTGACCGCGTTCACCAGCTGATTGATGATCTCCGGGTGCGCGGCGTTGCCACCGTTGTGCCCGGGGTCGATCGCGACCACCTTGCCGGCCAGCTTCCCGGCCGCCGGGGCTGCCGGAACAGTGGTCTGCTTCGGCGCGGGCGCCTTGCTGGCCGGCGCCTTGCTAGCGGGTGCCTTGCTGGCGGCGGGCGCGGATCCGCTCGCCGACGGGCTGGCGGCTGAGCTGGTGGCCGGGCTTCCGGCCGAGCTGCCCGACGCCGCGGGGGTCGGCGCGGCCGGGGCGGCCTGCGGCTTGGCGGAACCGGCACAAGCGGCGAGGGTACCGGCGGTGAGCAGCGCCGTGGTCAAGCCGAGGACGGCACGAATTCGGGCGGACGCCATGAGGGGACTCCAAAAACACCAGGGGGACATAAAGCACCATTGGGTACGGCTAGGGCAAAGCCCCGCAACCCTACCTCGGTCCTGGTCACCCGATTTTCGGCAAGATCACGACTAGATCGGCGGAAGTGAAGCGTCACTGCACTTTTGCCGATCTGGTCGCGATCATCAGCTGGCTGGCGCGAGTACCACTTCCGCGCGGGCGCGGCCGTCGCGCTCGCGGACGATCGCGATCACTCCGCCGTCCGGCCCGAAGACGGCGTACGGGCCTTCGATCCCTACCGGCGTTAGCGGTCCGCCGTGCGCGAGTACCCCGGCCTCGACCGCGTCCACGTCCCGGCGCGGGAAGTAGCGCGCTGCGGCGCCGGCCAGGTCCAGGGTCACCGGGTCGGCCAGCTGCTCCAGCTCCTCCAGCGTGTACGCCTCGGCCAGGGTGAAGTTGCCCACAGCGGTACGCCGCAGCGCCGTCAGGTGCCCGCCGACCCCGAGACCGGCGCCCAGATCGCGGGCCAGCGCCCGGATGTAGGTACCCGAGGTGCAGCTGACGTCCACGTCCACATCCACCACAGCCGCCGCACCCGGCTCCGGGTCGGGGCGCCGGATATCCAGCACGTCGAAGCTGGCCACGGTCACCTCGCGGGCCGCCAGCTCGACCTCCTCGCCGGCGCGTACCCGCTTGTACGAGCGCTGGCCGTTGATCTTGATTGCCGACACCGAGCTGGGTACCTGCATGATCGTCCCGGTCAGCACGGCCACCCCGGCGTGGATCGCCGCGTCACTCACCTGGTCGGCCGGCGTGCTCGCGGTGACCTCGCCCTCGGCGTCGTCGGTGACCGTCGACTGGCCCAGCCGGATGGTGGCGGTGTACCGCTTGTCCGAGCCGATCACGTAGGTGAGCAGCCGGGTCGCCCGCCCCACACCGAGGATGAGTACCCCGGTGGCCATCGGGTCGAGGGTGCCGCCGTGCCCGACGCGGCGGGTACGGGCGATCCGGCGTACCCGCGCGACCACGTCGTGCGAGGTCATCCCACTCGCCTTGGCCACCACGATCAGTCCCGCCGGATCCACGCCGGACAGCCTCTCACAGCGCCCGATCCGCGCCCGCGCGCCACGGCACCCGCCGGTTCAGCACGCTTGCCGGTTCAGCGCGCTTGCCGGTTCGCACGCTTGCCGTTCAGCACGCTTGCTGGTTCAGCACGCTTGCCGGTTCAGCGCGCGACGACGCAGGCTCAGCGGGCGGCGCCGACCACGGCCCAGCGGCCGGAGCGCAGCCGGCCGAGGATGGCGACCAGCCGGATCACCACGAAGAGGGTGAGCCCGGCCCACACCCCACCGAGCCCGAGATCGAGGCCGTACCCGAGCCACACCACGGGCAGGAACCCGGCCAGCGCCGCGACGATCGTCATGTTCCGCAGGAACGCCACGTCCCCGGCGCCGATGAGTACCCCGTCCAGCGCGAAGACCACGCCCGCGAAGGGCTGCATGGCAACGAAGTACGGCCACGCCACCCGGCACTGGGCGAGCACCGCCGGGTCGGTACTGAACAGCCGCGGCAGTACCCCGGTGAGCCCGGCGATGGCCAGCCCGAACGCCACGCCGGAGACCAGCCCGATCAGCGCGATCCGTCGGGCCAGGGCGCGCGCCAGTGCAGCATCGCCCGCGCCCAGCGCCGCGCCGACCAGCGCCTGCGCGGCGATGGCCACCGCGTCCAGTGCCAGCGCGCAGAAGAACCACAGCTGCAGGGCGATCTGGTGGGCTGCCAGTGCGGCCGAGCCGAAGCGCGCGGCGACCGCGGTAGCCGACAGGAAGCAGGCCTGGAAAGCGGCGCCGCGCAGAAGCAGATCCCGGCCGAGTACGAGCTGGGCACGGATCACCGCCGGGCGTGGGCGCAGGGGTACCCGCTCGCGGACGAGTGCGCTGACGAACAGGGCGCCGGAGAGGCTCTGCGCGGTGGCGTTGGCGATGGCGCTGCCCGGTAGGCCGAGGCCGAGGGGGTACACCAGCAGCGGGCAGAGCACGGCGGAGAGCAGGTTGGCACCGAGTACGAAGACGAGTGGTCGCCGGGTGTCCTGTACCCCGCGCAGCCAGCCGTTGCCGGCCGTGGCGAGCAGCAGCCCGGGTACCCCCAGCGCGGCGATCCGCAGCCAGTGCGCTGCCGGCCCGGCGACGCCCGCGTCACCACCGGCGAGCAGGCGGGCGACCGGCCCGGCCAGCGGCTGGGCGAGGAGCAGGATGATCACGCCGACCCCGAGCGCCAGCCAGGACGCCTGTACCCCCTCGGCCACCGCCGCACCGCGCTCACCGGCTCCGAACCGGCGGGCCGACCGGCCGGTGGTGCCGTACGCGAGAACATTGCCGAACCAGGCGGCCACTGTGAGTACCACGCCGCCGATCGCGAGCGCGGCGAGCGGAGTACGCCCGAGGTGACCGACCACAGCCGTGTCGACCAGCACGTACAGCGGCTCCGCGGCGAGTACCGCCAGCGCGGGCAGGGCCAAACCGGCGATCCGCCGAGCCGACGCGGCTGCGGGCGCACCTGTCACGGGGGGCACTGAGGGCGGGATGGCCGTACCGGGGTCGGTGCCCGCAGCTGGGGGCGATGGGGTCGCTGGGCCGCTCACCGCCTCAATCTAGTGCGTTGGGCGGTAAGGGCTGAAGTGCGATCTGCTCGCTACCAGTGGTCGTGATCACCGGTGTGGTTGCGATCACAGCGTGGTCGTGGCTACCAACTGGACACGTGCGTCACTGGACGACCGCACCCATCGACGACGCACGCATGACGACCGCACGCGTAGCAGACGCCGACAGGATGGCCTGGCGCTCGGCGGGCCCACTGCTGGGAGGGTGGTGGGCCAATCGGGCGAGGCTGGGTGATGTTCTGCTGCCGAGCCGGCGCCGAGGCGCGACTGCGCCAGCGCCGGACAGCGCTACTGGCGGGTGTCGAGCGAGGTCTGCAGGGCTCGGCGAGCCTGCTCGGCGGCGTCGTCCACCGGGCGTGGGCGAGGCTTGTTCTGTGGCTGTGGCTGGGCAGACACGGCGTGTCCTCCGGACTGGTGCGGGCGCGGCCGGCGTGCTGAGCACGGACGGGCGCGCGGCGGTGCGTACAGAGCGTGGCGGGAAATACTGCGCCGCCGCCTGTGCCTGCCGGGGTTGCCGGACGGGAGTGGCCGGGGTTCAGCGCAAATCATGGAAGCCACTAATCGTGGCAGCCGCTAACGGTGGTGCGACCTGAACCAAACTATCGTTCAGGCCACCCCCACCGCCCACTGTTCCCGCATCCTGGAACGATCGTTAAGTACGCACCCGCCCAGCTCAGACCGGGCGAGCCCGACTCAGGCCGGTGCCGGCAGGTTCGGGTCCACCGATACTCGAGGCAGCAGCGGCACCCACGCCGACGCCTCGGTCAGTTCGACGTCCGGCCGCTCGCGTACCAGCAGGTGTACCCCGGCCCGCGCGGCCCCGTCGGCGGCCACCACCAGTGCCCCGTCCGCCGGTACCTCTGCCCCATCCCCCGTTTCGCCGGGCTTGACCAGAGCCGCCGAGACGCCGTGCCCGACCAGCTCGGCAAGCACCGGGGCCAGCCGCCGCCCGGTACGCCCGTCGGCGGCCACCGCGAGCGGTACTCCCCGGCTCGCCGCCAACTGGGCGCCCACCTGTACCGCCGCGTCCGCGTCCGCGCCACCGGCGGACCGGACCAGTACCGACGACCAGCCGGCCGGCGGGCTGGCCAGCAGCGTGACCAGCCGCCCCGTCGTCACCTCACGCAGCGCGGGGTAGGCCGGGTGATCCACCGCGACCAGCAGTAC
This sequence comes from uncultured Actinomycetota bacterium, assembly GCA_963850915.1. Lineage (GTDB taxonomy): Bacteria > Actinomycetota > Actinomycetes > Mycobacteriales > Micromonosporaceae > CAVTWH01. The sequence continues at coordinate 824,691 of CAWKND010000004.1, read as the reverse complement.
GTCCGGCTTGTTGGAGCCGACCTGCTCGGGTAGCTCGGCAGCCGGATCGGCGGCGAACCGGGCGAGCACCGGCACGGCCAGCCCCCGGCGGCGTACCGGCTGCGCCAACTGCTCCAGCTCGCCCATCACCCGGGTCAGCTCGAGCAGCTCGCCGGAGAGCCCGGCACCCACCTCCAGCCGCCCCGGCGTGCGGTACGGCAGCAGGTGGCTGACGACCACCTCGGCCGGGCGGGCGGCGGCCGGTTCGGCCGGCTGCTGATCCGCCGGCGCCGAGCCGGGTCGGGCCGGCGCCGGCTCCAGGTCGCGGGCCAGGTCGGCGGCGAGCGCGACCCGGTCGGCATCCCCGGTCGGCGACTGCACCACCACGAAGACCCGGTACGCGTCGCTCGCGCCAAGCGCCGCCTTCTCCGCCTCGGCGATGTCCCGGGCGACCCGCCGCTTCGGGTAGATCAGGGCCAGCAGCGGCCCGGTCATCACGGTGGTGACCAGCGCCATCACGACCATGAGGGAGAAAAGCTTGCCGTCCAGGATGCCCAGCTGCAGGCCGACGGTCAGGATGACGATCTCGGTGAGTCCCCGGGTGTTCATCAGGGTGGCCAGCGCGCCGGCCTGCCGGGTGCGTACCCCCTGCAGCCGGGCGCCGAGGAACGCGCCGACGAACTTGCCGCCGATCGCCACCGCCAGGATCGCGCCCAGCTCGGCGACGCCGGACAGGTCCACGGTGGACAGATCGACCTTCATACCGGAGATCACGAAGTACACCGGGAGCAGCAGCAGCACGCTGACCTGCTCCAGCCGCTCCATGATCTCGTGCCGCAGGCCGTCGCCGCCCAGCCGGGGCATGACCGCGCCGAACAGGAAGGCGCCGAAGATGAAGTGCACGCCCAGCCACTCGGTCGCGAAGGCCGAGGAGAGCGCTCCGATGAGGACGACGGCGAGGATGTTGGGGGTCAGCCGGCCGACCCGGTCCCGGGCCGTCACCAGCCGGCGCAGCAACGGCCGGAGAACCAGGAACATCACCAGGATGTACGGCAGCGCCAGCAGGATGTGCCACTGGCCGGTATTCGCGCCCGCGACGGTGACCACCACCGCGAGCAGCGACCAGGCGGTGATGTCGTCCACCGCGGCGCTGGCCAGTGCCAGTCCGCCCAGCGGGATGCGGTGCATGCCCCGGTCGGTCAGGATCCGGGCCAGTACCGGGAACGCGGTGATCGACATGGAGGCGCCGATGAACAGGGCAAACGGCAGTACGTGATGCACGCCGTGCCGGTGCGCCAGCCAGATCGCCAGCACGCTGCCGAGCGCGAACGGCAGGATGATCGAGCCGAGCGACACCGACGCGGCCACCCGCTCCCGGCCCCGGATCAGGGTGTGGTCCAGCTCGTAGCCGACGATGAACATGAACAGCGCCAGACCGACGTTGGCCAGCCCACCCAGGGCCGGGCGTACCTCCGCGGTGGGGAACAGATTGTTGACCAGGTGGGTACCGAAGAAGGTCGGGCCGAGCAGGATGCCGGCCACGATCTCGCCGACCACCGGTGGCTGCCCGAGCCGCTTGGCAAGCGCCCCGAGCAGTCGGGCCAACAGGATGATGATGGCCAGACCGATCATCAGAATGCCGGCGGCGTGTGCGCTCATCGGGGGCGACTCCTCGTCAAAGGGGGGCCGGGCGGGGGGAACTGGGACGGGGAACTGGGAGGGGCGTCAGTCGTCGGGCAGCAGGCTGGTGATGCCGCGTACGTAGGCGGTACTGACGGCGTCGGGTACGCCGTGCACCGGAGTGGGGTTGCCGGGCAGCAGCAGCCGGCAACTGCGCCCACCCGGGTCGATGTCGAGGCAGGCGGCGGTACCCGCGGGCAGCGGCGCGTCGGGTGGGGCGAGATAGACCACGTGTACGCCGTACCGGCCGGCCGCGGCTCCGGCGATGTCCCGGGCGCCCGGGTCCAGCCGCTCGTCGAGCACGGCGAGTACCCGTGGGTACACGGCGCGCGCGTCGCCGGCCACCCGTACCCGCAGCTTCACCAGGTCCCACAGGCGCACGTTCAGGTCGGCGGCGAAGGTGTCCCGGGTCGCCGCGTGCAGGCCGGAGATGGGTGGCGTGGTGGGCCGGGCGTGCGGCAGCCAGTTGAGCCACTGCCAGTTCTCACTCGGCGTCTGGGCGAGCGCGGCCACCAGGCACAGGTCCCGGGGCGCGTGCATCACCACGCACTGGGCGATCAACCAGCGCAGGAACGGGGCGGTGGCGTCGGGGGTACCGCGCACCACGAACGCGCCCTCGGCGGCCAGCCCGATGGCCAGCGGTACCGGCTGGGTGTTCTGCTGGGTGGGGTTGGGGCGCCAACCGAGCCGTACCCACAGGGTGTTCGGGTGCCCCGCCGAGCGCAGCGCCTGGGCCAGCCCGCGCTCGGGCAGCCCACTGAGCCCGACCGCGTCGGGCAGCGCCATCTCCCGCGGCGTCGGCCCGAGCGCACCCGGTGGCCGTACCTGCAGCAGCGCGGCGCCGGTGTCGACCAGGTCGAAGTCGCGCAGTTGCCGGGCGTTCTCGAAGCGCTGCCCGTTGACCCGGACCCGCCCGTCGTCGGCCAGCCACAGCACTCCGCCGATCGCCCGTACCCGCGGCGGGGCGTCGCCGACGCTCGCCTCGATCCCGCCGACCGGGCTGAAGTCCTGGCTGGTGGCGCTGATCGCGAGCACCTGACCGGCGTCCGGCCCACCGACCACGCCGAGTACCGGCGGCGGGGTGGACGGCACCGGTACCGGCGGCGCGGTCAGCGGGGTGACCGGCGCGGGCGGTACGTGCTGCTGCCCGACGCCCTGCACATGCGCCCGGGCGACCACGGTCGGCGGCCGCTCGGCCCCGGCGAATCGGGTCGGCTGCGGTTGTACGGGCGGTTGTACGTGCGGCTGCGCCTGTACGGGTGGCGGCCCGGGGCGGATCGGCCGTACCGGCGGCGGGGCGAGCGCGGTGGCCAGCGCCTCGACGAACTCGGTGCAGGTGGCGAAGCGCTCCTTCGGCGCCTTGGCCAGCGCCCGGTTGAACACCGTGTCCAGCACGACGGGCAGGTCGGGGCGGAGCACGCTCACCTTCGGCGGAGCCAGTGTGATGTGCGCCGAGATCATCGCCAGCGAGTTCTCCCGGGGGAACACCAGCTGGCCGGTGAGCATCTCGTACGCCACGCAGGCCAGCGAGTACTGGTCGGTCGCCCCGTCGGTGTCCTGGGCCAGCAGCTGCTCCGGAGCGCAGTATGCCGGGGTACCGATGGTCTCGCCCGCTTTGGTCAGGTCACTGCGGGTGTCGAACTCCTTGCTGATCCCGAAGTCGCACAGGAAGATCTGCTCGTTTGCGCTGCCCGCGTCGGTGACCAGCAGGTTGCTCGGCTTGACGTCGCGGTGCACCATCCGCAGCCGGTGCGCGCCGTCCAGGGCGTCCGCCGCCTGCCGGAGCATCCCGATGATCCGCGGCGGTGGCAGCCGGCCCTGGCGCAGCAGCGCGAACAGGTCCACCCCGTCGATGTACTCCATCGCCAGGTAGAGGTGGCCCTCCGCCTCGTCGGCGGTGTAGACGGTGACCACGTGCGGGTGGCGCAGCCGGGCGGCGGACAGCGCCTCGCGCAGGAACCGCTTGCGGAACAGCTCGTCGGCGGCCAGGTGCGGGCGCAGCACTTTGACCGCGTCGAGCCGCTCCAACAGGCGATGGCGGCACAGGTAGACCTCACCCATGCCGCCCACCGCGAGGCGTCGCTGTACCTCGTAGACCGCGAAGCTGGCACCGTCTTCAAGCATCGCTGTTCAGCTTTCCGATCTCGGGCGGCGCGGTCCAGTAGGGAACACGGCATTTTCCGCTAACGTCCGACTGATTTCCGCTACGTCCAAGCAGTTCCCGCCGATGTCCGCGTGGTCCCCCGCTAAAGTGCCACCATTTCGAGCCGATCGGCCAACTCCGCCGCCGACGGCCGCTGCCCAACCGGCTGCAGGCAGGCGTTGACGATATCGGCCAGCGCCGCCGGGGCGTCCGGTACCACCTGCGGCGGCGAGGACAGGATGCGGCGCAGCGCGAGCAGGCCGTCGCCGGCCGGCAGGTCGCCGTAGACACCCCGGCCGGTACCGACGCGGTGGGCCATCACCCCCAGCGACCAGATGTCGTTGTCCGGGGTCGGCGGCTCGCCCTGGATGAGTACCGGATCCATGTACTCCACCGAGCCGATCGGTCCCATCCCGGTCAGCGTCACGCCGGGCGTGAACACCTGGGACAGGCCGAGGTCGGAGAGCTTGCCGCCGCCCTCGTGCAGCAGTACGTTGCCCGGCTTCACGTCGCGGTGCACGATGCCGGCGGCATGCAGGGCGGCCACCGCCCGGGCGGCGTGCGCGACCGCGCGCAGCCCGACCTGCGGGGTCAACGGTCCGACCGGCTCGGCAAGGGAACCGCCCGGCAGGTACTCCATGGAGTAGAAGAAGACTCCGTCGTGCTGGCCGGCGTCGTACAGGGTGACCAGGTACGGCGAGACGACCCGGGCGAACGCCTGCATCTCCCGGGTGGCCCGGCGGAACGTGTCGCTGGTGGACTCGCCGGACAGTACCTTCACGGCCACGTACTCGTCCGAGACCGGCAGCCGGGCCGGCCGCTTGGCCAGGAAGAACAGCCCATGGTTGCCGGAGCCCAGCGGCCGGACGAACTCGTAGTCGGCGATTCCCTGCACCGTTACCTCCGGCATCTGGCTGGCTCCTGCGGCTGGCTGGCTCCTGCATCTGGCTGACTCGCCAGCTGGGTGGCGCTCACGGGTTGCGGTGCGATTCGTAGCGGAACCAGCGCTGGCCCAGGTAGATCTGCGCGCCGGGCTTGAGCGGTACGGACTGGCCACGACTGACCCGGGCCGGCGTGTCCTGGCCGGGTAGGCGCAGGTAGGTACCGTTGGCCGACTGGTCGACCAGGTGTACCTGCCAGCCCACGAGTGCGATCCGCAGATGTACCCGGGAGACCTGGTTCTGTGGATCCATGATCCGCAGCGGGCGCGCGGCGCCGGCCGCCACCGCCTGGTCCACCGCCGGGTCGCGGCCGACCAGGTAGTCGATGTCCAGCCGGAAGGTCATCCCGTCGTCAAAGAGGAGTACCCCCAGCGGCGGGCGCGGTCCCTCGTGCTTGATCAGCGTCTGCTGCGCCATGGAGATCCCGCAGACCTGGCAGTAGCGCAGATCCGGGTCGTTGAAGTGGTCGTTCTTGCACAGCACGCCGAGCACCATGGGGCGCGGGTCGACCGGCGTTGCCGGGGTCGGGGCCTCCACCTCGGCCGGCGGGGCCGCTCCCGGGATGAGCAGCACAGCCTCGAACGGCTTGGCAGCATTGGGAATTCGGGGCAGTACCGGAATCGCCGGCGGCGCCGGCGGCCCAGCCTGCGCCAGCGGCGGCGGGGCGGGATACATCGGCGTACCCGGCTGCATCTGCGCGGACGGCTGCACCGGCGGGGCCGGCTGCATCTGCGCGGGCGGAGCGGCGGGCGGCAGCGGAGGCGCAGGCGCCATCACCGGCTCAGGCATCGCGGACTCTGCCATCGCGGCCGGCCCAGCCATCGCGGACTCAGCCATCGCGGACTCAGCCATCATCGCGGACTCGGCCATCGCTGCCGGTTCAGCCATCGCGGCCGGCTGGGCCGACATCGCCGGCTCAGCCATCACGGGGGCGGGCGCCATTGCGGCGTCGGCGGCGGCCAGCATCGCGGGCGTGACGACCGGCAGGCTGGGTGGGGTCGCGGCCTCGTCCGACTGCACCGGTACCGGCGCCGCGGCGCGTACCGGGACAGCGCCCGCGGCCGGTACCCCGGCGGTTGCCAGGTACCCGCTCGCGTCGGCGCCAGCCACCAGGCCGGCGCCGGCCACCACTCCACCGGCCAGGTGCAGTCGGCCATCGGCGGTACCGGCGTCCACCCCGGGCAGCAGCAGCCGCACGGCGGTCACCGGGCCGGGTACGAACCGGCTGACCGCGGTGATCGCGTCCGCCCCGGACATGCGTACCGTGCCGTCCGCCCCGGTCACCTCGGCCTTGGCGGTGCCGTAGACGAGTACGGCGAACCGGCCCTGTGACGGGCCACCGAGCGCGCACGCCGGCAGCTGCCCGTCCTCGTCCGCGGCGAGCAGCGCGACAACGCGGCGTACCAGCGTGTTGCCGTCCACCCCCTCGGCCGCCGCCGCCGCGAAGACCTGGAGGATATCGTCGGCCCCGGGCTGGTCGGCGATCGCCAGCAGCAGGTCGCCGGCGCGGGCCAGCAGCCCGGCCCCGGGCAGCGGTACAACCGACCCGAAGTCACTCATGGCCGTCCTCGCTTCGCTCCGGGCGGCCATGAGGCGCAAACCACACTGAGCCCCGCGATTCGCTCGCTCCGCTCGCTCATGCCAACCGCCCGCCACGGAACCGCCAGCGGATGAACGGCACCCGCATCGGACCGTTGGCGGCCAGCCACACCGCCACCCAGACCAGCACGAACTGGATCAGGAAGGCCGACGTCGGGGGCGCTTTGTCGATGCCGGGGACCGCGCCGAAGTGCAGCAGCAGCCAGATCACGATGCCCTCGTTGACGATCGTGAGCAGGCCGAACCCGGAGGGCCAGTCCTTCTCCCAGCGGAACTGCATGAGGAAGTGGTAGATCAACTCCCAGACGACGCCCACCACGCAGACCGTGAGGAGTACCAGGAAGGTCGTCTTGTACTTGGTGGACAGCGGCGCGTCCACCGGCAGGATCGGCGTGATGATCGCGGTGACGATCACACCGACCGTGGCGAGCAGGAAGATCCGCGTCTGGATCCGGCCGAACAGCGTCGGGACCATGGTGTTGTCGCGCCCTTCTTCTAGTTGACCGGCTTGTTGAACAGCCACTTGAACCACTGCGACGTCGAGCGCAGCGGCCCGATCTTCTTCCCGAAACCCTTGCGCGCCAGGTCATCGGTGATTTCCTGGGCGGCGACCTGCAGGCCGAGGAAGGTGTCCACCCCGGGGAAGTACCCGCCGAGGCAGATCGCGCCGGACGCGTACAGGCCACCGTCGCCGCTGGCCGTGCCCTTGATCTCGAAGTGCCGCTCGACTTCCAGGCGGCCCAGCGGGTTCCGGCCGGCGCCGCCGTGCTCCAGCATGTCGGCCAGTACCCGGTGCTCGGAGATGTCCGCCTCCAGGCCGGTGCAGTCGATGATGTAGTTCGAGGTGATCTGCCGCGCGCCCTGGTTGCCGGTGACGAAGCTGACCAGCGTGTTGTCCGGGCCGGGTACCACCTTGTCGACCACGCCCTGCATGGCGTGGTAGTAGCCGCCCTGCCGGCCGGCCGCCATCTGCTGCTGCCAGCGCCGCCGCCGCGGGGTGTTGGTACCACCCATCTGCTTGTACTTGGCCGCCCGCGCCGGGCCGTCGAGCTTGCGCATCTCGGCCTTGAGCTGGCCGCCCCACACCGACTTCGGGTAGTTGAAGCCCTGGTACGCCCAGCCGTCGCCACCCTTGCGCCGCGACCACAGGTGCGGACCGTGCGAACCGGTGATGAAGGTCCGGAAGATATGGATGATCTGTACCTGGGTGTTGAACTTCTCCTTGTCGTCGAACAGCCGCTGCAGGACGCGGGAGGCGACGATCCCGCCACCGCGCACGATCACCGTGCCGGGGCGCGTCTTGAAGTGCTCGTAGATGTGCTCGTGCGGCTCGTACGCGTTGACCACCTGCTGGAAGTTGCCGTACTGCTCGCGGAAGGCCTGCAGGTCGGGCAGGTACCGCAGCCCCGGGTACCCGACCGCGATGTGTACGAAGCGGGAGCGGAACGCGATGCGCTTGGTCGGCGTCGTGCCCTCGGGCGGCGTGAGGATGGTGAAGTACCCACCGCCCACCCGCCGGCGCACGATGCGTACCACGCCCTTGGCGAGCATCGAGGAGTAGTCGATCCGCTTCATCTCCTTGTCGATGGAGTTGAAGACGGTACCGGCCAGCGGCGTCCAGTAGTCGGCGAAGATCGGCTCTACCAGCAGGTGCAGCAGGTGGCCGACGTTCTTCTGCTGCCACGCCTCGGAGAGTGCGTAGGACGGGAAGCCCCACAGGTTGTCCGGGCGGGACGAGGAGTCGGAGCGGATCCGGGCCACCCGCGGGATCTGCGACACCCGGGTCAGGTACTCGTAGGTCTGGTACGGGTAGTCGATGTTGGACAGTATCCGGATCTGCGAGGCCGGGATCCCGGCGACGCGCAGGTAGTCGACGAGGACGAAGGAGCCCATCCCGCCGCCGATGGTCAGGAACGGTATGTCGTAGATCGGGATACCGGCCGCGGCCAGCATCTGATCGGTCCAGAACGTGGTCTGCAAGAGTTCGGGCGTGAGATCGCCCGTGGCGTTGGTCGACTGGACCGTCATGCCCGTCCCGTTCCCCTTCGAGTTCATCGGATGGTTGCGGCCGTGGGAGGCTCCGGTACTGGTGGCCGCGGCTGGCGGCCGGGCACAGAGATCGGTTCTGGCTGCCATGATTCGGGTTGGTGGCGTACTGGACAACGGGTGGTCGGCCAGGCAGTACACGACTTTCGGACTAGCGTGCGGCTTTCGGACTAGTCCACCTTCGCAAGTGCGGGCCCCGACACGTGATCGAGTAACGGCGTGGCCGCGAACCACTGTTGATCCGTCCATTGCGGACAGTGGTCCTCGGTTGGCCTTGCTGCGGTGGGCTTTGCTGCGGTGGGCTTTGCTGCACTGTCACGATAGGCAGTGCGCGGCGAGCCGGGGTGCCCGGTGGGCGGGGCCGGCACGATCTGGGGAGTGGGGTTTACCTCAGAGCGCCGCGCGGATGGTCGCGATCACGTCATCCCGGGAGCCGTACCCGGTGAAGCCGGCCGCCAGCCGGTGGCCGCCACCGCCGAGCCCGACGGCGAGCGCGGCCACGTCGACGCCGCCCTTGCTGCGCAGCGAGACGCTCCACTCGGCCCCGGCCACCTGCTTGAGGACGCAGGCCACGTCGGCCTCCTCGGCCACCCGGACGGCGTCGATGAGCCCCTCCATGATGTGCCGGCCCTGCCCGTGCCGCTCCAGGTCGGCGAGGGTCGCGTAGGACCAGACGAGGCCCAGCCCGCCCGCCTCGGCCGGCTCCAGGCTGGCTCGGGCGAGTACGTCGCCGTAGAGCTTCATGGCGCCGAACGGCCGGCTGTCGAACAGCCGCCGGGAGATCTCCGCCGGCTTGATGCCGGTGGCCAGCAGCCGGGCGGCCAACTCGTGTACGGCCGGCGTGGTCAGGTCGAACTTGAACGAGCCGGTGTCCGTGGAGAGCGCCACGTAGAGGCACTCGGCGATCTCCCGGTCGAAGGTGACGCCGAGCCGGTCGAGCAGCCCGGCGACCACCACCGACGTGGCCGCGGCCGTCGGGTCGACCAGGTGGATCGTGCCGAAGCCCGCGTTGGAGGCGTGGTGGTCCAGCACGATCGACAGGCCCGCCGTCTGCAGCCGGTCGGCCAGCTCACCGAGGCGGGACACGCTGGCCGCGTCGAAGCAGATGAACAGGTCGGGCGCGGCCGCGGCGGTCGCCGGATCCACCAGCAGCGCCGCGCCGGGCAGCACGTCGAAGGGCGGAGTCAGCGTGTACGGGGCGGGAAAGGTCGCCTGGACGGCGATGCCCAGCCGGCGCAGTCCGAGCGCACAGCCGAGCATGCTGCCCAGCGCGTCACCGTCCGGGTTGACGTGGCAGACCAGCAGCACCGAAGCGCCCGGGCGCAGGGTACCGATGGCATCCACTGCGGCTGCCCAGTTGCGCTCGGCGATCGGTGAGGCGGGTACCGGAATGGTGCTCGGCGCACTCACCGGCCGTCCCGGCCCGCGCGCCCGCCGGTCAGCTCCTCCCCGAGCAGCTCCTCGTCACCGTCATCCCCGAGCGCCGCTTCCCCGAGCGGGCCGTCCTCGGTCGCGTCGTCCGCGAGGGCATCACCGTCGAGGGCGTCACCATCGAGGGCATCACCATCGAGGGCATCCAGGTCGTCCTCGTCGTCGTCGACCCGGTAGGGCTGGGCGTCGCCGGCGTAGTCGGCGCCGGCCGCGATGCGCTGCACCTCGGCGTCCGCGTCGTGCGCCTGGGCCAGCAGCTCGTCGATGTGCTTGGCGTGGTCCAGCACGTTGTCGAGGACGAACGTGAGGGTGGGCGTGTGGCGCAGCCCCAGCGCCTTGCCGACGATGCTGCGCAGCAGGCCCTTGGCGCTCTCCAGCGCCGCCCCGGTCGCCTGCTCCTCGGCCGCGTCGCCGAGCACCGTGTAGAAGACCGTCGCGTCGTGCAGGTCGTTGGTGATCCGGGCGTCGGTGATGGTGATCATCCCGAGCCGGGGATCCTTGATCTGCGTACGAACTGACGAGGCGACCAGTTCCCGGATGCGCTCCGCATGTCGTCGTACCCGCGCCGGATCCGTCATCTCACACCTCCGCGCACTTCTACCGTGGACCCTGACACTACCCAAAGCCCGGCTGACCGGCTGGCGGCCGGGTACCGGGCAGCGGTACCAGGCACGCCCGGCCGGATTCAGTCGTCGGCGCCGTACAGCCGCCGCTGTACGGAGATCAACTCCAGTTCGGGGCGCCCGGCGACCAGCCGCTCGCAGGCGTCCAGCACCTCCCGGACGTGACCGGCGTCGGGGCCGACCGCGGCCACTCCGATCTCGGTACGCCCGGTCAGCTCCAGGGCTCCGACCTCGCCCACCGCCACCTCGAACTTGCGCAGCGCGGCGATCACCGGCCGCACGTACGACCGCTTGACCTTGAGGGTGCGTGAGTCGCCGGGCAGCAGCGCGTCGAACAGCGCGGTAGCGGTGTACACGCGGCGAGACTAGATCATCTGATCCAGTTTTGGCGACGACAATTGCGCGATGAGAATTGGCGGTGCCGTCTCGGGCAGCGGCGCGGCACCGGCGCCGGTGTGCGGACGCGGCCGGCGCGGCTGGACGGCGCCCGAGCTACCGCCCCGACCCTGGTAGATCAGCAGCCCGTAGGCCGGGTTGGGGACCGCGTCCAGGGCCGCGGTGACCGCCGGCAGTGCCCGGAAACTGGCCCAGTCCATGGCGTCCTTCCAGGCCACCTCGAAGACCACGCCCCAGGGGTGCTCCGACCAGTTCCAGTCCTGCGCCCCGTGGGACAGCGCCGCCTCGATGAGCGCCGCGCTGTGCGCGTCCTTCCACCGGCCGGCCGGGAACTCGCCGTCGAGTACCTCGATCGACCACCAGTTGTCGGCCATCGTCGCCTCCTCGCACTGCCTTATGCCGCTGCGTTGTGCCGCACTGATTTCTAGTGAGCCGCCTGTTGCTGGGCTGCCCTGCTCCTGGGCCGCCGGTGCTGGGCTGCCCGCTGATGGGCTACACCAGCCACGGTAGCCCCGCCGGTCCCGGCATTGCCATATTTTTGGCGGTCGGTTGCGGCTTCCCCGGGTCGGTCGCGGCTGCTCAGGTCAGTTGCGGGCGACGATGACGTCCCGGTGGATGGCCTGGTCGACGCGGTGCGCCAGGGCGTCGTAGCCGGGACCGTCGACTACCGCGAAACCGTTGTCCGCCAACACCTTCGCCACCTCGACCCGGGGTGCCACGTGGGTGTTCCAGGCCAGCCCGAGGGCTCCGCCCGGGCGCAGCAGCTGCCGCCACACGGGCAGCGCCTCGGCCAGTAGGGCCATTGGCGTACGGGTCAGCTTGCCGCCCGCCTTCGAGCCGTGCGCCACCCCGTACGGCGCGTCGGTGACCAGTACGTCGGCGCACCCGGCGCGCAGGAAGTCCCGGGCCGCCACCGTGTCGCCGTGGTAGACCACCACGTTCTGCTCAGACCCGCGGTCGCCGAGCAGCGCCTCGAACCGGCGGGCCACCTGCTTGCGCTCCCGGCGCACGGGGCTGAAGTCGGTACGGTGCTTGATCTTCTTGCGCTGCAGGTAGAGCCGGAGGAAGGCGGAGTACGCGTCGACATCCTTGCCGTCCAGCTCGATACCGATCCCCGAGTACCCGTACATCAGCGCCTGGTTGAGCGTGGTACCCCGGCCGCACAAGGGATCCAGCACGATCAGTGGGCCGGCCAGTCCCGGTCGCGCCGCCAGTACCGTCGCGTTGAGCAGCAGCCGGGTGAACTGCTCGTTGGTCTTGCCGGCGTACTTCGGGATGGTGATCAAATCGTCGTCGAAGGCAGCCAGCGGGCGCAGCTCGACCGGGCGCAGCAGCTCCTCGCCGGCGCCCTGGTGAACCAGGCCCGAGTCAACCAGGCCCGAGTCGAGCAGGCCCGAGTCGAGCAGGCCGGTACCGACCACCTCGAAGAGGGCGTACGCCGAGGAGAGGTTGGCCAGGAGTGCCAGGTCGGCATCGGTGAGGTCGCCGGTGAACGTGACGTAGGGCAGTCCGGCGATGCTGCTCTGGCCGGTACCGACGATGGGGGTACTCAGCGCGCCGCCGAAGATGGCCAGCTCGGCGATGGTGAGTTCAGGCGCCGCGCCGGCGTACACCCGGTTGGTGGACGGCGCGATGAGCAGGGCGTACCGGCGCACTCGCGCCCCTTTCCACAAACCAAACGGAAAGCGCCCGGACCGGCGTGAGCCGGCCCGGGCGCCGTGATCGACGCGGGCCTAGACCCGCGGCTTCTCCCGCATCTCGTACGTCTCGATGATGTCACCGAGGTGCAGATCGTTGTAGTTGCTCAGCGTCAGACCGCACTCGTAGCCCTCGCGGACCTCGGTGGCGTCTTCCTTGAACCGCTTCAACGAGGTGAGGCTGAGGTTCTCCGCCACCACCTGGCCGTCACGCAGCAGCCGCGCCTTGGCGTTGCGCCGCATGATGCCCGACCGGACGATGCAGCCCGCGATGGTACCGACCTTGGAGGATCGGAACAGCTCGCGGATCTCGGCACTGCCCAGCTCGGCCTCCTCGAAGACCGGCTTGAGCATGCCGCGCAGGGCCGAGTCGACCTCTTCGATGGCCTGGTAGATGACCGTGTAGTACCGGATCTCCACGCCCTCGCGCTCGGCGTACTCGCGGACCTTGCCCTCGGCCCGCACGTTGAACCCGATGATGATCGCGTCCGACGCGCTGGCCAGGTTGACATCGTCCTGGGTGACCGAACCGACACCCCGGTGGATGATCTTGAGTTGCACCTCGTCGGATACTTCGATCTTGACGAGGGCGTCCTCAAGCGCCTCCACCGAGCCGGAGACGTCGCCCTTCAGGATCAGGGTGAACGAGTTGCGCTCGCCCTCCTTGATCCGGTCGAGCAGGTTCTCCAGGGTGACCCGACCACCGCGCTTGGCGATCTGTGCCGCCCGGTCGCGGGCCTGCCGCTGCTCGGCGATCTGCCGCGCGGTACGGTCCTCGGCCACCGACAGGAACGTGTCGCCGGCTCCGGGTACCGCGGTCAGACCGAGCACCATCACCGGACGGGCCGGACCCGCCTCGGGTACCGCGTTGCCGTTCTCGTCGAGCATGGCCCGCACGCGACCGTGCGCGTCGCCGGCCACGATCGCCTCGCCGACCCGCAGCGTGCCGCGCTGTACCAGCACGGTGGCCACCGGCCCGCGACCGCGGTCCAGGTGTGCCTCGATCGCGATGCCCTGTGCCTGGCCGTCGATCGGTGCCCGCAGGTCGAGCGAGGCGTCGGCGGTCAGCAGGATGCCCTCGAGCAGGCCGTCCAGGTTGATCCGGGACTTCGCCGAGATGTCGACGAACAGCGTGTCGCCGCCGTACTCCTCGGCCACCAGCCCGTACTCGGTCAGCTGCTGGCGTACCTTGCCCGGGTTGGCCTCCGGCTTGTCGATCTTGTTGACCGCCACCACGATCGGGACTTCCGCCGCCTTCGCGTGGTTGAGTGCCTCGATCGTCTGCGGCATCACGCCGTCGTCGGCCGCCACCACCAGCACCACGATGTCCGTGGCCTGGGCACCACGGGCACGCATGGCGGTGAACGCCTCGTGGCCCGGGGTGTCGATGAAGGTGATCGCCCGGTCCAGGCCATCGTGCTCGACGTGGACCTGGTATGCCCCGATGTGCTGGGTGATACCGCCGGCCTCGCCCTCGACGACGTTGCTCTCCCGGATCGCGTCCAGCAGCTTGGTCTTACCGTGGTCGACGTGACCCATGATGGTCACCACCGGCGGACGGGTGACCAGGCGCTCCTCTGCGACATCCGCGTCGAGGTCGATGTCGAACCGGGCCAACAGCTCCCGGTCCTCCTCCTCGCGGGTGACGATCTGTACCTCGAAGCCCAGGTGCTCGCCGAGCAGCAGCAGCGTCTCGTCCGAGCAGGACTGCGTCGCGGTCACCATCTCGCCCAGGTTGAACATCTCCTGGACAAGCGAGCCCGGGTTGGCGTTGATCCGCTCCGCGAAGTCCGACAGCGAGGCACCCCGCGGCAGCCGGACCACTTGGCCCTGACCACGCGGCGCACCCGAACTCATCGTCGGCGCGGAGAGGTTGTCAAACTCCTGCCTGCGCTGCTTCTTGGACTTGCGACCACGAGCCGGCCGGCCACCGGCGCGCCCGAAGGCACCACCAGCACTGCCGCCACGGCCACGGCCGCCGGGACCGCCACCGCCACCGGGGCGTCCGGCGCCACCGGCACCGGGACCACCGGTACCCGCGCCGCCACCGCCACCGGGGCCGCCACGGTAGCCACCACCGGTACCCGCGCCAGCTCCGCCGCCCCCACCGGGGCCGCCACGGTAGCCACCGCCACCGCCGCTGGTACCCCCACCGGGGCCACCACGGAAGCCGCCACCAGTACCGGCACCAGCTCCGCCGCCCCCACCGGGACCGCCACGGAAGCCACCGCCACCGCCGCCGCCCCCACCGGGACCGCCACGGAAACCGCCGCCACCGCCAGGACCGCCGGGACCGCTCGGACGACCGGGCCGATCCCCTCGGCCGGCGCCGGGGCCGGTCGGCCGCTGCGTCGGCATCTGCGACGGGCTGGGCCGCGGCCCGCCCAGCGAAGCCGGGTTGGGCCGGGGCGGCATCGAGGCCGGGTTGGGCCGGGGCATGCCGGCCGGACTGGGCCGGCCACCGCCCCCGCCACCGGTGATGCCGAACGGGTTGTTGCCGGCCGGACGCGGCGGACGGGCACCCGCGGGACGCGGGGCACCACCCTCGGTCGGCCGGGTACCGGGCGTGATCGGCCGCGGCGGCAACAGCGACGGACCACTCGGCCGGGGCGTGTCACCGCTCGGCCGGGGCCGGGACTGCTGTGCCTGCTGAGCCGCCCGGACGGACGCCTCCTGCTCGGCCTTCAGCGCATTCGCACGCGCTTCCGCAGCCGCCACCTCGATGTCGTGGGCGCTGGTCGGCTTGATCATCGGAGACGCCGACGGGGCCGGAGCCTTCTTCACCGGGCCCGGGGCGGGTGCCGCCGGACGCCGCGGGGGCGCCGGACGGGCCGATACCCGGGACTCTGCCGTCTGGCCCGGGGACTCGGCCGGCGCGGACGCTGCCGCAGCCGTCGGTACGCCACCGGACTCCAGGGAGACGCGCAGCCGTCGGGCCACTGGGGCCTCGACCGTGCTGGACGCCGATTTCACGTACTCGCCAAGCTCCTGAAGCTTGGCCAGAACGGTCTTGCTGTCGACCCCGAGCTCTTTTGCGAGCTCGTGTACGCGGGCCTTGCCTGCCACTGCACTCCTCACTCCGAGGCCGCGCGGGCAGGTACCCGCGGCGACCTCACGCCTGCACTTGAAGCCTGGTCATTTGAGCGACTTCATCGTGTGCCCATGTCCGTTTTCCTACCTTGCTGGTCACCTGTGGCCCGGAGGGCCGCAGCAGTCTCCTCAAGCCGGCCGGTTGGCTGGCTGTCGGGTGTTCCCAGTCGCGCCACGCATTGCAGAGCCGTCCTGCTCAACCGCCTCAAACACATGACGCCTGACCAGTTCCACCTCGATCGCGCCGGTGATGCGCAGCGCCCGCCCGAAGGCGTGGCGCCGCTCGGCGAGCGCGAGGCAAGCCGGATCGGCATGGAGCGAAGCTCCCCGACCCGGCCGTCTGCGAGCCGGATCCGGCACCAGCAGGAAACGGTCATCCTGCGCAGCCTCACCGACAATGCGGAGCAACTCGGAGGCCGGCGCCCGCCGTCGACAACCCACACAGGTGCGGACCGGAGTCCGCCGACCCGCTTCCGGCACGGCGAACTGCGACTGCAGATCGGGGTGCCGGGACGATGCCGCTGAAGGCTGTGCCGTCGACGCGCGACGTACCACTGAGAGAGTCTACCCCGCCGTACCGGCCGGGGCCGAACCACGGTCGGTGGCGCGGGGCTGGCCGGCCCTCGCGGGTCGGCTGTCCGCCGCATCGTCCGGGGGTTCCGGCGCCCCGTGCTCGTCGAGGGCCGGGTCGACCGGGTGGGCCGGCTCCTCGGGCGCGCTGTCCGAACGAATGTCGATGCGCCAGCCGGTGAGCCGCGCCGCGAGCCGGGCATTCTGCCCCTCCCGGCCGATGGCCAGCGACAGCTGGTAGTCCGGGACGGTGACCCGGGCGGCCCGGGCGGCCAGGTCGACCACATCGACGCGCAGCGCCTTGGCCGGGGACAGTGCGTTCCCGACGAACGTGGCCGGATCGTCCGACCAGTCGATGATGT
Source organism: uncultured Actinomycetota bacterium (assembly GCA_963850915.1). GTDB lineage: Bacteria > Actinomycetota > Actinomycetes > Mycobacteriales > Micromonosporaceae > CAVTWH01. The sequence goes on along the minus strand of CAWKND010000004.1, from coordinate 808,134 downwards.
CGATCTTCTCGCCATTCAGCTCGCTCATCACGGCGCGTACCCGCTGTCCCATCGGGCCGATGCAGGCGCCCTTGGCGTTGACGCCGGACTGGGTGGAGCGCACCGCGATCTTGGTACGGTGGCCGGCCTCCCGAGCGATCTTCTCGATCCGTACCGTCCCGTCGGCGATCTCCGGTACCTCCAGCGCGAACAGGCGCAGTACCAGCCCGGGGTGCGAGCGGGACACGGTGACCTGGGGTCCCCGGAAGCCACGGACCACGTGTACGACCACGCACTTGATGCGCACGCCGTGCTTGTACTCCTCGCCGGGTACCTGCTCGGCGGTGGGCAGCACCGCCTCCAGCTTGCCCAGGTCGATCGAGACGATGCCCTTCTCGGAGCGCGCCTCGTGTGCCTGGATCACGCCGGTGACCAGGTCACCTTCGCGCCCGACGTACTCCCCGAAGTGGGCCTCGTCGGTGGCCTCGCGGAGGCGCTGCAGGATCACCTGCTTTGCCGTCATGGCGGCGATCCGGCCGAAGTCGTGCGGGGTGTCGTCCCACTCGCGGATCAGTACGTCGGCCTCATCCACGTCCTGGGCGAACACGGTGGCCGCGCCGGTCTTGCGGTCGATCTCCACCCGGGCGTGCGCGTTGGCGCCGTCGGTGTGCCGGTAGGCGGTCAGCAGCGCCGCCTCGATGGCGGACAGGATGGTGTCGAACGGGATTTCCCGCTCCCGCTCCAGCGCGCGGAGAGCCGCGAGGTCGATGTTCACTCTTCGTCGTCCTCTCTGCCGTCGCTGTCTGTACCGGCCGCCGGGAACTCCCCGTCGTCGGGGAACTCGCCGTCGTCCTCGTCGTCCTCGTCGTACGCGTCCAGCTCGTCGTCGTCGATCTCGTCCAGCCGGCTGAACTCCACCTGTACCCGCCCGTGGCCCAGCTCGGCGAACTCGTACTCGACCAGCACGCCGGCGACGTCGAGGGCCACCACTTCGTCGTCGACGGCCACGATCCGGCCGGTCACCTGCTGCTCGCGGGCGCGTACCGCCACCAGCCGGCCGAGGTTGCGGCGCCAGTGCCGGGGCAGTACCAGCGGCCGGTCCACGCCCGGCGAGGACACCTCGAGCACGTACTCCGTGTCAAAGGTTCCGCCGCTCTCCTCGGCCGCGTCGAGCGCGCTGGAGATGGCCCGGGACAGGTCGGCGACGGTGTCCAGGTTCACCCCGTTGTCGCCGTCCACGATCACCCGCAGCACGTGCCGGCGGCCGGCCCGGGAGACGCTGAGCTCCTCCAGGTCGAAGCCGGCGGCGACCACCACCGGCCCGATGACGGCCCGCAGCCGGGTACGGTGCGCGGCAAGATCGCTGCCCCCGGTGGGCGACGGGCCCCGACCTGACTGGCCACGGCCGGCCCGCGCGGGGGCGCGTCCGGCGGCACGGTCACGCTGTGCCATCGCACACCTCCGCTCCGCCTATGGTCGGCGCCGCCCGGCGGCGGCGTCGTCGCTTGTCGAATCCTGACTGGTGTTGGGCCCTGGTGCGAAGAGCGTGGTGCCAGGACCGTGCGGGCAGGCCCGCTCTGACCGGGGCCAGCGCGGACACGCCGAGGACCGCGCGCCCGGTTTGCTCCCGGACGGCGGCTGCGCAGAGCGTAACTCGCCGTGACCGGAATTGGGCCATCGGCGCTCCGATCTCTGTCCGGACGCCCGTCCCGACCGGCGGCGGGCCGGCCACCAGTCTCTGTCCGGACGCCCGTCCCGACCGGCGGCGGGCCGGCCACCAGTCTCTGTCCGGACGCCGGTCCCAACTGGCGGCGGGCCGGCTACCAGGGACGGCTCGCATGGTGTTCACTTGCCGGGTGCCCCGCTCGAACCCGCCCGCGCCGCGGTCCCCCCGACCGGCCGGGGTGAGCCGGCGAGGCGCGTTGGGTGCCGCCACTGCCGGGGTGGCCACCCTCGCCGTTGCCGGCTGCGGGCCGTTCGGCAACGATCCGCCGGCCGCCGCCACACCCAGCGCACTCGCGCCGGTACTGGCCGGGACGCTCACCCTGATCAGCGGGTACCAGGCGACCATGCTCGCCCAGCCCAGCCTGACCGAGCGGCTCGCACCCCTGCTCGACGACCACAACGCCCATGTCAGCGCACTCCTGACGGCCATGGGGCAGCCCACCTCACCGGCCCCGTCAGCCACTGCCGTGCCCAGCGCCGTACCGGCCGACCCGACCGCCGCGCTGGCCCAGTTGAAGTCGGCCGAGCAGGCGGCCCAACTGGACGCGGTCAGTGCCTGCGTCGCCGCGCCGGCCGGGTATGCCGGGCTGCTCGGCTCGATCGCCGCGTGCCGAGCCACCCACGGGGAGGCGCTGTCGTGAGCCTGACCGACGCGCTCGCCGCCGAGCACGCCGCGATCTGGGGGTACGGCGTGGTCGGCGCGCACCTGACCGGGGCGGCGGTGGACCAGGCCCGCCAGTGCGAGGCGGCGCACCGGGACCGGCGTGACGTACTCCTGGAGCAGCTGAGCGCCGGGGGCGCCACTCCGCCTGCCGCCGCGCCGGCGTACGACCTGCCGTTTCCGGTGGTCGACCAGGCCAGCGCGCTCGAAGCTGGCGGTCGATATCGAGGACCGGACCGCCGCCGTCTGGCGCGCCACCCTGCCCGGCCTGTCCGGGGACGCCCGGCGCAGTCCGCTGTCCGCGCTCACCGACTGCGCACTGCGCGCGGCCCGGTGGCGGCGTACCGCCGGGCAGAGCCCGGTGACCGTGGCGCTGCCCGGTACGGTCAGCTGACCTGGGCCGGCTGGCCGCTCGGTTCCCCGACGCTCGGGTTTACGTAGACCGTGTGACCAGGTAATACTTCCGCCCATGCCGATCGCCGACCTGGCCCGCCGACTGGGACACAAGCGCTGGTTCGCCCGGCTGTTCCGGATGCTGGTACCGCTGGACCGGGCGCTCGGCCGGGTGACCAAGGGCCGGGTGGTGGCGCTGAACCTGGACGGGCTGCCGTCCATGCTGATCACCACCACCGGCCGGGTCTCCGGCGAGCCACGGACCAACCCGCTGCTGTACGTGCGGGACGGCGACGGGTACGTGGTGATCGGCTCGAACTGGGGCCAGCCCAACCATCCGGCGTGGTCGGCCAACCTGCTCGCCGACCCGCTGGCCACCGTCACGCTCGACGGCCGGCGCATCCCGGTACGCGCCACCCTGGGTACCGGCGCGGAGCGGGAGCGCCTGCTCGGCCTGCTCCTGGTGATGTGGCCGGCGTACCAGACGTACATCGAGCGGGCGGGGCGGCAGATCCGGATCTTCCGGCTGGCCCCCGAGCCGCCCGCCGCCGGCTGACCCGCCCGTCAGCTACCCGGAGCGCGAGCCCAGAGCGGGTCAGCCGATGCCGGCACCGATCAGCCGGCCGATCACGTACGTGGCGCCGGCCGCCGCCAGGCCGAGTACCAGCTGCCGCAGGCCGCTGGTCCACCAGCGCCGGTTGGTGAACCGGGCGGTCAGGGCGCCGGCCACGAACAGGCCGAGCCCACCGACAGCCAGCGCCAGCCACAGCGCCGCGGCGCCGAAGAGGTAGGGCACCAGGGGAATCAGCGCACCGATCGAGAAGCACACGAACGACGAGAACGCCGCGACCCACGGGCTGGGCAGGTCGTGTGGATCGATGCCGAGCTCTTCGCGGGCGTGTACCCGGACGGCCTCGTCGGGGTTCTCCCCCACCGCCGTGGCGACCTGCCGGGCCAGCTCCGGCGACAGCCCGCGCTCGATCCACAGCTGGGCCAGCTCCTCGGCCTCGGCGAGCGGGTTGCGCTCCAGTTCGCGCCGCTCCTTGGCGACCTCGCCGGCGATCTGCTCGTTCTGGGTACGCACCGAGGTGTACTCGCCGAGCCCCATCGAGATCGCCCCGGCGACCAGCCCGGCGAAGCCGGTGAGTACCACCGTGTGCCGGTTGACCCCGCCGCCACCGACGCCGGCGATCAGGGCGATGTTGGTGACCAGCCCGTCCATCGCGCCGAAGACGGCCGGCCGTAGCCAACCGCCGGACACGTCCGCGTGATGGTGCTCGTCGGCGGCCGCCGGTACCCCGTCCATGTCTGCACCCCTTCGATCACCCGCCGCCGCAGCGACGGACTGGTCCACAACGGAGGGGGGTTCGGGCGAGGCGGCGTGCGTGGGTGGGGTGTTCACGGCAGGGTCAGGATCTCCGCTCCGGACTCGGTGACCACGAGGGTGTGTTCGAACTGGGCGGTCCACCGGCGATCCTTGGTGACCACCGTCCAGCCGTCCTTCCACATCTCGTAGGTGTGCGTGCCGAGCGTGATCATCGGCTCGATGGTGAAGGTCATCCCGACCTCCATGGTCGTGGTGGCCGACGGGTTGTCGTAGTGCGGGATGAACAGTCCGGTGTGGAACGTGGTGCAGATGCCGTGCCCGCCGAAGTCGCGTACGACACCGTAGCCGAAGCGCTTGGCATAGGACTCGATCACCCGACCGATGACGTTGACCGGGCGCCCCGGCGCGACCGCCTTGATGCCGCGCATCGTCGCCTCGTGCGTGCGCTCCACCAGCAGCCGCGCCTCCTCGGAGACCTCGCCGACACAGAAGGTGGCGTCGGTGTCGCCGTGTACACCGTCGAGGAACGCGGTGACGTCGACGTTGATGATGTCGCCGTCCTGGATCACCGTGCTGTCCGGGATGCCGTGGCAGATGACTTCGTTCAAGGAGGTGCAGCAAGACTTGGGATAACCCTTGTAGCCGAGGGTTGACGGGTAGGCGCCGTGGTCGCAGAGGAACTCGTGCACCACCCGGTCGATCTCGTCCGTGGTCACCCCGGGCTTGCAGTACTCCCCCGCCAACTGGGTGGCCTGGGCGGCGAGCCGGCCGGCGACGCGCATCTTGGCGATCGTCTCGGGCGTCTGCACGGCCGGGCCGCGGAACGGCGCCGGGCCGCGGCGGCCGACATATTCAGGGCGGGCAATCTGCGTGGGTACCTGACGCCACGGGCTCTGGGTGCCCGGGACCAGCGGAGCGCGGACGGTCATACGAGCCAGCCTAACACGGTCATACCGGCGGTACGACCAGTGCGGTACGCTGCTTCCATGGTGGTACGGAAGATCACGGTATCGCTCGAGGAAAGGGCTTACCAAGCGGCTGTCGAGTCGGCCCGGGCCGCTGGACTGAGCCTGTCGGCATGGCTGTCGGGCTACGCCGAGCACCGCGCGCGAGTGGAGGCCGGACTGCGCGCCGTCGACGGCTACGAGGCCGAGTACGGACCGCTCTCCGGCGCCGGCGCGGAGCGCGCGGCCGGTGTCGAACGCGCCGTCCAGGTACTCGACGAGCTCGGTGTCGGCCAGCCGGTACCGGCCGAGCGGGAGCACGAATACCGCGCCGCGCTCGCCGCCCTGCGCGCCGACGCCCCGGCCGCCTGACGCCCTTGCTTACCGGCGGGTGGAGATGAGCGGCGGGCCGCGATGACCGGGCTGGTGTACGCGCCCGACGCGCTTGGCGCCGCCGACCGGGGTAGCCCGGCGCTGTGGCGCCTGCACCGCGCCGCACTGCTGCGCGAACAGACCCCACTGGTACTCGCTCCGGTGCTGGCCAGCGCCCCGGCCGGCCCGCCCTCGGCCCGGCTACGGGCACTGCTCGCCGGCTGCCTGCTGGTCGACTTTCCGGTCGGGGCGGCCTGGGATGTGGCCCGGCTACGCCGGCTCGCTCCCGAGATTGACCTGGTCACAGCGGCTGTGGTGCTCGCCGCACTCGCTGCCCGCGCAGTGGTGGTGAGTACCGAGCCGGAGCCGTACCAGAAGGCCGCCAGCCGGTTGGGTGTCCATCTCAGCATTGTCACGCTGATCGACTAGCCAACCGTAAACACTCTTCACAATGAGGCATTTGATCGTTTCTCGATGCTTTGGGAGCGCTTCCATCTGCGCGTCATTAGTTATGTCTTAAATTTAGTCTTGTTCGTTACGTTCCCGTGATTGACGTGTCACGAGTCACTCCGGTTGACTTCGCTGCACGGAACCGCTTCCGCAACCGCTCCCGAACACGTTGTTAACCACATTGTCACGATCTACGCCCCGCCCTTAAACACCCCATCTTCACCGCCGTCCCGCCCCGCCCCGGTGCACGCCCCCAGGAACTGGAGCCTCCGTTGCCCATCACCATCGCCGATGTCGCGGCCCAGGCCGGGGTCAGCAAGACCACCGTGTCGCGGGTCCTCAACGGCAAGGGTGAACTCGACGCCGCGACGGCGGCCCGGGTCCGGCGGGTCATCGACGACCTGGGCTACGTACCCAGCGCCCGCGCGGTCGGCCTGGCCCGGGGGCGCACCCAGCTGGTCGGCATGCTGGTCCCCTCGCTCGTCTGGCCATGGATGGGCGACGTGCTGCAGGGCGCCGTCGACGTGGTGGAGAGCGAGGGCTACGGCCTGCTGCTGTTCACCTGCAACCGCGGCGAGGAGTCGATGCGTCAGTTCGAGACCCAGGTCTCGGCGAAGTCCTTCGAGGGGCTGCTGGTGATCGAGCCCGAGGGCACCATCGAGTACATCGCCCAGCTGCACGAGCGCGGGCTGCCGGTGGTACTCATCGACGACCGCGGGCACCAGCCGATGTTCCCCTCGGTAGCGACCACCAACCGGGTCGGTGGAGCAGCGGCGGCAGCGCACCTGATCGCCCTCGGCCGGCGCCGCCCCGTGGTCATCACCGGGCTGGACGCCTTCGGCTGTACCCAGGAGCGGCTGGCCGGCTTCGGCACCGAGTACGCCGACGCCGGGCTGCCCCTGGACCAGTCGCTGGTGATCGAGGGCGACTTCACCTTCGACTACGGGCGCCAGGCGGTGAAGAAGCTGCTCGACGGGGGAGCCAAGTTCGACGCGGTCTTCGCCCACAACGATCTCTCCGCGGCCGGTGCCATGCAGGCGCTCCGCGAAGGCGGCCTGCGGGTACCCGACGACGTCGCGGTGGTCGGCTTCGACGACATCCCGCTCGCCGCGCACACCGACCCACCACTGACCACCGTCCGCCAGCCGCTGCGCCAGATGGGCGAGGCGGCGGCACGCATGCTGCTCTCGCACTTCGACGGCACGATCATGACGGCCCAGCCACACACGATCCCGACGACCCTGATAATCCGCGGTTCCACCACACCGAGTTAAGGAACCGCACCGGTTCAAGGAACGGCACGGGTTTCAAGGAACGGCACGGGTTTCAAGGAACGGCACCGCAATGAGGCGCACCACCGTATTGAGGCGCACCACCGTATTGAGGCGCACCACCGAAATGAGGCACACCCCAGTTAGGCACCGACCCCCAAGTTAGGCACCAACCCCCAGTTGGGCACCAAGCACCCGGCGGCACCTCGCCAATGGGGAATTCATAGACCCACCCGTGGACGGAGCTGACCAGCCCCGTCCCGATGCACCACGCCCTTACCCCGTTCGACACCCACTCTGTTCCCGGCAATCCCGCCGGAACCACGAGCTCACTAAGGGAGAGAAATGCGCGTCAAACGCACTGTCGTGATCGCGCTCGCCGGTGTTCTGGCTATTGGCGCCGTTGCCGGCTGCGGTACCAGTAAGTCGGGCTCCGGCAAGAGCAATGTCACCGTGCTGAACGTTGGCATGCCCAACGGTACGCAGACCGAGAACAACAACCCGTTCCTCGGCTCCTCCGCGGGCGCTTCGCTGGGCTACCGTTACACGATCTACGAGCCCTTGGCCATGACCAACCCGATCCGCCCAGCCGACCCTGCCAAGCCGTGGCTGGCCACCAAGTTCGAGTGGGCGGACAACTTCACCAAGGTCACCTTCACCCTCAAAGACGGCGTGACGTGGTCCGACGGCCAGCCCTTCTCGGCTGACGACGTGGCCTACACCTTCACGCTGCTCAAGGGCAGCTCCGCGCTGAACCAGAACGCGATCCCGTTCAAGGACATCACCAGCAGCGGCAACACGGTCACGGTGACCTTCACGACCTCCCAGTTCGTGAACCAGGCGAAGGTCCTGGACCAGATCATCGTGCCGAAGCACCAGTGGTCGACGTTCGCCGACCCGGCGACCGACACCGTCAAGAACCCGATCGGTACCGGCCCGTACACCCTGAAGTCGTTCACCCCGCAGACCATCACGGTCAGCGCGCGGGAGACCGGCTACTGGGGTACCCAGCCGAAGGTGAAGGAGATCCGTTACACCTCCTACACCGACAACAACGCGCAGACCACCGCGCTGGCTGACGGTTCCGCCGAGTGGAGCTTCGTCTTCATCCCGAACTACAAGGCCGTCTACACCAGCAAGGACCCGGCGCACTACAAGCTCTGGTTCCCGCCGTCCCTGGGCGTGCACGGTCTGTGGATCAACACCACCAAGAAGCCGTTCGACGACCCGAAGCTGCGCAAGGCGATGAGCATGGTCGTCAACCGGGACAACATCTTCGTCCAGGGCGAGGCGGGCTACTTCTACCCGAAGGTCGACAGCGTCACGGGTATCCCGACGCCGGCCGGTGACTCGTTCATCGACCCGCAGTACAAGGGCAAGACCCAGGGCGTTGACCTGGAAGGCGCGAAGGCGCTGCTCCAGCAGGCCGGATACAAGCTCGACGGCACCACGCTGAAGGACCCGTCCGGCAAGGCTGTCACCATCACCCTGACCGACCCGGCCGGTTGGTCGGACTACCAGACCGACCTTGAGCTCATCAAGAGCGACCTGGCGACGATCGGTATCGCGGCGACGGTGGACAAGGCCAACCAGGACGCCTGGTTCAAGGCGATCGACGAGGGCAACTTCGACGCCGCCATGCACTGGACCAACAACGGCGCCACCCCGTACGACATCTACCAGAACATCATGGACGGCGCGATCTACAAGCCGGTCGGTACTGGTGGCGTGGCCGGTAACTACGGTCGCTACAAGAACGACGCCGCCACCGCGGCGCTGCAGGCCTACGCCAACGCCACGGACGACGCGAGTCGTACCGCCGCGCTGTCGACCCTGCAGACCATCTTCGTCAACGACACCCCGGTGATCATCACCTCCGCGGCCAACGTCGGTGCCGAATTCAGCACGAAGAACTGGGTCGGCTGGCCGGACGAGGCGAACCCGTACGCGCCCGCGCAGCCCACGCAGCTCAACGCGCTGGACGTCATCCTGCACCTCACCCCGGCTAACTCCTGAGTTAGCGCAGCACCGACAGGCTCCTCCCCGGCGACCTCGCGGTTGCCGGGGAGGAGCCCTGGTCAGGTAAACCGGCCAGCAATCTGGTCAGCTAACCAGCCAGGCAACACCCCCTGAGCGGCCATCGCAGCAGGCGCGACTGAGACAGGATCGGGCATGACCGTGCAACCACCGGCGCAGCCACCTGGCGACGCCAGAAACTCCAAGCCCCCGGCAGCCCGCGGGACGTCTCCGGTGAACGCCGGCCGGCTGCCCGACCCCCGGGCCGCGCCCGGTCGACGCGCCGGCCAGGCCGGCGCACCCCAGGCCACCGCCAGCCGCCCCGGCCAGGGCCAGCGCGACGCCGGCCAGGCCGGCGAGATCGTGCTGGAGGCCGAGCGCCTCACCAAACACTTCCGGGCCCGGCGGACATTCCGGGACGTCCTCGAGCGCACCCAGCGGGTGGTACACGCGGTGGACGAGGTTGACGTGACGCTGCGGCGGGGCCAGGTCACCGCACTCGTCGGCGAGTCCGGCTCCGGCAAGTCCACCGTCGCCCGGCTGCTGGCCCAGCTCTACCCGGCGACGTCCGGCGAGATCCGGCTGCACGGCCAGCCGATCAAGGTCTCCGGCGGGCGCAAGTTCCGCGCCTACTGCCGGCGGGTACAGATGATCTTCCAGGACCCGTTCGCCTCGCTGAACCCGGTCCACACCATCCGGTACCACCTGACCCGCTCGCTGCGTATCCACAACCGGGTCGGCGGCAGCAAGGCCGAGCAGGACCAGGCCCTGGCCGAGCTGCTGGGCCGGGTCAGCCTGACCCCCGCCGAGCGGTACGTCGACAAGTTCCCGCACGAACTCTCCGGCGGCCAACGCCAGCGGGTGGCCATCGCCCGCGCGCTCGGCGCCAACCCGGAGGTACTGCTGGCCGACGAGCCGGTCTCCATGCTCGACGTGTCCATCCGGCTCGGCATCCTGAACCTGCTGCGGGACCTGAAGGAGCGGCTGAACCTGGCCATCCTGTACATCACGCACGACATCGCCTCGGCCCGCTACTTCGCCGACCTGACGATGGTGATGTACGCCGGCCGGATGGTCGAGGGCGGGGACAGCGAAACGGTGACCCAGCGCCCCGCGCACCCGTACACCCAGCTGCTCATCGAATCGGCCCCGGACCCCGACCGGATCACCGGCGAGGCCAGCGGACCGACGGTGAAGGACGGGGGTACCGGCGAGCCGCCGAGCCTGATCGCCCCGCCCTCCGGCTGCCGGTTCCACCCGCGCTGCCCGCACGTGATGCCGCGGTGCACCGAAGAGGTACCGCCCCGGCTGCCGATCGTCGGCCAGCCCGGGCACTGGGCAGCCTGCTGGCTGTACGCGAACAGCAACTCCCCCTCCGAGACCTCCGAGGCGGCATCCCGATGAGATTCCTGTTGAAGCGGCTCGCCTTCTACCTGTTCACCGCGTGGGCCGCGATCACCATCAACTTCTTCATCCCCCGGCTCATCCCGGGTGACCCGGTGATGTCGCTGATCAACAAGTACCAGGGTCAGCTCTCCACCGACGCCATCCAGTCGCTGTACGTGCTCTTCGGGCTCGACAAGCACCAGAGCCTGTGGAGCCAGTACATCGACTACTGGAAGCAGCTGGCCCACGGCGACCTGGGCCTGTCCTTCTCGCACTTCCCGACGCCGGTCTCCGAGGTCATCTCGCAGAGCCTGCCGTGGACCCTGGCCCTGGTCGGCTTCACCACCATCATCGCCTTCACGCTCGGTACCCTGATCGGCGTCTTCGCCGGCTGGCACCGGGGCAGCTGGGTGGATGGCGTGATGCCGGTGACCACGTTCATGTCGTCCATCCCGTACTTCTGGCTGGGCCTGATCGCGATCACCATCTTCGCCGGCCCGGACAGCTTCTTCCCGTCCGGCCAGGGCTACGACCCGGGCGTCGTACCCGGGTGGACCACCGAGTTCATCACCAGCGCGTTCCAGCACAGTCTGCTGCCGGCCCTCACGATCATCGTCTCGACGGTCAGCGGCTGGATCCTCTCGATGCGCAACATGATGGTGACCGTGGCCGCCGAGGACTACATCACCGTCGCGCACGCCAAGGGCCTGTCCCAGCGCCGGGTGATGTTCAGCTACGCCGCCCGCAACGCGCTGCTGCCCAACGTCTCCGGATTCGCGCTGGCGCTCGGCTTCGTGGTCAGCGGAACCCTGCTGGTGGAGATCGTGTTCTCCTACCCCGGCCTCGGCTACGAACTGTTCCGGGCACTCGGCGGCAAGGACTACCCGCTGCTGCAGGGCATCTTCCTGATCATCACCTTGTCGGTACTCGCGGCGAATCTGCTCGCCGACATCGCGTACCTGCTCCTCGACCCGCGTACCCGCCGGGAGGGCTGAACCATGGCCATGCCAGCCACCACCGACCTCACCGCCGGCCCGATCGATGTGCCGGCCCCGACCTCCGGCAGGGGACCCCGGCGGTTCCGGTTCCTGCGTAACCGCAAAGCCGCTGTCGGCCTGGTCATCCTCGGGTTCTACATCCTCTTCGCGATCATCGGACCGTGGATCACGCCGTACGACCCGGGCAAGCTGACCAACGACACCTACCTGGAGCCGTCGAGCAAGCACTGGCTGGGTACCACGCACATCGGCCAGGACATCTTCAGCCAGCTGCTCGCCGGTACCCGCAGCGTCATGTACGTCGGCCTGCTGGCCGGCGTCGTCGCGGTGATCCTGTCGATCCTGATCGGGGTGACCGCCGGCTACCTGGGCGGCGGTGCGGACGAGGGCCTCTCGGCGCTGTCCAACGTGTTCCTGGTACTGCCCGCGCTGCCCCTGATCATCATCATCACCTCCACGGTGAAGAGCGCCGGTGACACCACGGTCGCCCTGGTCATCGGCTTCACCTCGTGGGCCTGGGGGGCACGCATCCTGCGCGCGCAGACGCTGTCGCTGCGCCGCCGTGACTACGTCGAGGCGGCCCGGGCCAGCGGGGAGAGCACCTGGCGGGTGGTCATCTTCGAGATCATGCCGAACCTCACCGCGATCATCGCCTCCGGCTTCATCAGCACGGTGATCTTCGCGATCATGTCGGAGATCACCCTCGCCTTCATCGGCATCTCCTCCACCAGCGGCTGGAACTGGGGCACCATCCTCTACTGGGCGCAGAGCCAGGCGGCTCTCGCGGCCGGGTACTGGTGGTGGTTCGTACCGCCGGGGCTGGCCATCGCCATCCTGGGCACGGCGCTCTCGCTGATCAACTTCGGCATCGACGAGTACGTCAGCCCACGGCTGCGCAGCAGCGGCAAGACCAAGGTGAAGATGGCGAACGGGCACACGGTACGGATGCGTTTCGGCTTCACCCCGGTCCTGCGCCAGGACCCGGTACCGGCGAACGTCACGGCGCAGCGTGACTCCCGGGACACGATCACGTTCGGCGCCAAGGGCAGCGTCACTGGCGGCAACAGCAACCGGGGCAGCAGCAACGGGGGAAGGGACGGTCACCGATGAGCAAGCAGCCGGTACTGGAGATCCAGCACCTGGACGTCGACTACGGCCTGGGCGACGAGGCGGTACGCGCGGTCCGGGACGTGTCCCTCACGCTGTACCGCGGTGAGGTACTCGGCCTCGCCGGGGAGAGTGGCAGCGGCAAGTCGACACTGGCCTACGGGCTGACCCGGCTGCTGCCCCCGCCCGGCGTGGTGGCCGGCGGCCGGGTCATCTACCACCCGCGCAACGGCCCCGCCTACGACGTGCTCTCGCTGTCCCACGCCGAGCTGCGCGCCTTCCGCTGGGCGGAGACCTCGATCGTGTTCCAGGGCGCGATGAACTCGCTCAACCCGGTGCACCGTATCTCCGCCCAGCTGATCGACGTCATCAAGGCGCACGAGCCGCACATGAGCAGCCAGGCCCGCAAGGACCGGGCACGGGAACTGCTGCGCCTGGTCGGCATCTCGGCCGACCGGCTCGCCGCGTACCCGCACCAGCTCTCCGGCGGCATGCGCCAGCGCGTGATGATCGCGATGGCGCTCGCCCTGGAGCCCGAGGTGGTCATCATGGACGAGCCGACCACCGCGCTGGACGTCGTGATGCAGCGGCAGATCCTGGCCCAGCTGATCCAGCTGCGCGAGCAGCTCGGCTTCTCGGTGCTGTTCATCACGCACGACCTGTCGCTGCTGGTCGAGTTCTCCAACCGGATCGCCATCATGTACGGCGGCCGGATCGTCGAGGAGGCGCCTGCCGCCGCGCTGTACAAGGACTCGCTGCACCCGTACAGCGACGGGCTGCTGCACTCCTTCCCGGCCCTGAAGGGGCCGCGGCAGGAGCTGACCGGCATCCCCGGCTCACCGCCCGACCTCAAGCACATGCCGACCGGCTGCGTCTTCCACCCGCGCTGCCCGCGCCGCTTCGAGCCGTGCGACAAGGAGATCCCGCTGCTCGGCGCGCCGGCGACGCCGGCAACCAGCGTCAGCGCCGACCCCCGGGCGGTGGCCTGCTGGCTACACCCGACCACGGCGGAACGTAAGGTACCCGTCGCGGTCAGGTAATGACACGCGTCCGACGAGGGGGCGCCGCGACCCGGCGCCCCCTCTACCAACCCGCCCCCGAACCACCGGAGAGTCATGAGCACGCCAGCACCAGCAGTGGGCGTCGGTACCGCCGCCCTCCCCGAGCCGATCGCCAGCCTGCCCCCGTCATTCCGTTGGGGCGTGGCCACTTCGGCGTACCAGATCGAGGGCGCGGTGGCCGAGGATGGGCGTACCCCGTCGATCTGGGACACCTTCTGCCGGGTACCGGGGGCGGTGCACAACGGGGAGAACGGTGACGTCGCCTGCGACCACTACCACCGGGTACCGGAGGACGTGGCGCTGATCAAGGACCTGGCGGTGGACACGTACCGGTTCTCGGTCGCCTGGCCCCGGGTACAGCCCGGTGGTCGCGGCCCGGCGAACCCGGCCGGCCTGGCCTTCTACGACCGGCTGGTGGACGAGCTGCTGGCCAAGCAGATCGACCCGTGGGTGACGCTGTACCACTGGGACCTGCCGCAGGAGCTGGAGGACGCCGGCGGCTGGCCGAACCGGGACACCGCCTACCGCTTCGCCGACTACGCGATGCTCGTCTTCGACCGGCTCCGCGACCGGGTGGACAACTGGACCACGCTGAACGAGCCGTGGTGCTCGGCCATGCTCGGCTACGCCTACGGCCAGCACGCGCCGGGGCTGCGCGACTTCGGCAAGGCGCTGCACTCGGTACACCACCTGCTGCTCGGGCACGGCCTGGCGACCGAGCGGATGCGGGCGGCGGCCACCCGGCCGGTCAACCTGGGCATCACGCTCAACGTCGGTACCGCCACCCCGCACACCGACTCCGACACCGACAAGGCGGCCGCCCGCCGCGCCGACGGGCTGGGCCTGCGCGTCTACCTCGACCCGCTGCGCAAGGGCGAGTACCCGGCCGACGTGGTCGCCGACCTGGCCGCCCGCGGCGTGGTGCTACCGGTACACGACGGCGACCTGGCCACCATCAGCGCACCGATCGACGTACTGGGCATCAACTACTACACCGCGCACGTCTTCTCCGGCCTGGACGTGGACGGCAACGACCGCAACGCCGACGGGCACCCGATCGAGCGGGTCATCCCCCGTGGCCGGCCGGTCACCGCGATGGGCTGGGAGCTGGTACCCGAGGAGTTCACCAACCTGCTGCTGCGGCTGGGCCGGGACTACCCGGGGCTACCCATCTACATCACCGAGAACGGTGCCGCCTACGACGACGAGCCCGACGAGCACGGCTTCGTCGAGGACGCCGGGCGTACCGGCTACTACGTGTCGCACATCGGCGCGGTGGCCGAGGCGTACCGGCAGGGCGTGGACATCCGCGGATACTTTGCCTGGTCGCTGCTGGACAACTTCGAGTGGGCGTACGGGTACGACAAGCGCTTCGGGATCGTCCGGGTGGACTACGACACGCAGGTGCGTACGCCCAAGCGCAGCGCCCTGTGGTACCGCGACACCATCCTTCAGGTACGCGGTTCCTGAGCCGGTGCAGCACATGAGCACACCCTGGGGAGGGTACGGCCGGCGGGCCGGGGTATGCCTAGGCGACCTCGGCCCGTCGTACGGCCGTGGGCCGCGTAGCCGTCTCGGCGCGCGGGTCGGCACCTCGGCCGAGCAGATCCGAGACGGGCAGCGTGGCCGCGCCGAAGGCGACCGCGTCCGGCCCGAGCTCGCACAGCTCGATGGTGGTCTGCCCGAACGGGTGCGCCAGCGCGTGCGCCTTGGCGGCGGCCCGGATCTCCGGCAGCCAGGCGCCCAGCGCCAGGCCGGTCCAGCCGCCGAGGACCACCCGCTCCGGGTTGAACAGGTTGATCAGGTTGGCGATGCCGGCACCCAGGTAGCCGACCGTCTCGTCGATCAGGTGCGCGGCCGGCTTGGACTTCTCGGCGGCCTGGAAGATCGCGTTGAGCTGGCTGGCCTCGTCGGCGTCCGGCAGCGGTCGGGCGCCGCGCAGCTGGTGGTACCGGTCGATGATGCCCTCGGCTCCGACGTATGCCTCGAGGCAGCCGCGCGAACCGCACCGGCAGGGCCGGCCGCCGTACACGATGGTGGTGTGGCCCCATTCGCCGGCGCTGCTGCTCACCCCGCGGTAGGTACCCCCGTCGGTGATGACCGAGGCGCCGACGCCCGAACCGACGAGGACGATCACCGCGTGCCGGGCGCGCCGGCCGGCGCCGAACCACATCTCGGCCTGGCCCTGTGCCTTGGCCCCGTTCTCGATGAACAGCGGCATGTCGATGCCGCGCTTGCGCAGCAGCTCCTCCAGCGGGACGGCGGCCCAGCCGATGGTGGGCGCGTGTACCACCGCGGAGGCGGCCCGCTCCACCGTGCCGGGTACCCCGATGCCCACGCCGAGCACGTGCTCTTCGCTGACGCCGGACTGCAGCAGTACCTCGCGGATGCCGGCGACCACCTGGACGGCGACGGCGGCCGGCTCCGGCCGGGCGGTGGGCAGCGGTTGATCCACCGCGGCCTTGCGCTGCATGGCCAGGTCGAAGAGTTCGACCTGGACGCCGGTCTCGCCGACATCGATGCCGATGATGCTGGCGTAGCCGGGATCCACCCGCAGCAAGACCCGTGGCCGGCCGCCGTCCGACTCGACCTGGCCGGCCTCCACGATGAGCTGCTCTTCGACGAGCTCGCCGGTCACGTTGCTGACGGTCGCGGTGGACAGGCCGGTGGCCTGGCTGAGCTCCAGCCGGCTCAGCGGGCCATCGAAGAACAACTTCGTGAGTACCGTCGCGCGGTTTCCCCGTCGGATGTCGCGGGCGGTGGTGCGTACCGATTCCACTGTGGACCTATCTGTGCGTCGGAGCAGCGTCTACAGGCGTTTCAAGAGCCGGATCAAGCTTGACGCCAGGATAGGCGCCCGAGTTTAATCCAAGTCATAATTCAATACTCAATTTAACCCCCTTCATTGGTGGACGGAGTGGCCGAACGGCTGATCCCGCCCACACCGCGGAAGAACCGCGGACCACGCCACGAGGAGCCTCGATGACCTACCTGCGGGACCTGGGACCCGACTTTCTCTGGGGGTCGGCGACGTCCGCCTACCAGATCGAGGGAGCGGTGACCGCGGACGGCCGCCAGCCATCGATCTGGGACACGTTCTGCCGGGTACCGGGAGCCATCGACAACGGCGACAACGGCGACGTGGCGTGCGACCACTACCACCGCTACCCCGAGGACATCGCGCTCATGCAGCGGCTCGGCCTGGAGGCCTACCGGTTCTCGATCGCGTGGCCACGGGTGATGCCGGAGGGCACCGGCAAGATCAACCAGGCCGGCCTGGACTTCTACGACCGGCTGGTCGACTGCGTGCTGGCCGCCGGGATCCGCCCGTTCGCCACCGTCTACCACTGGGACCTGCCGCAGGCGCTGCAGGACAAGGGCGGCTGGCCGAACCGGGACACCGCGTACGCGCTGGCCGAATACGCCGGGGTACTCGGCGCCAAGCTGGGTGACCGGGTCAAGGACTGGCACACCATCAACGAGCCGCTCTGCTCGGCCTGGATCGGCCACCTCGAGGGCAAGATGGCCCCGGGCGTCAAGGACCTCGGGCTCGCTGTCCGCGCCTCGCACCATCTGCTGCTCGGCCACGGCCTGGCCGCCCAGGCGCTGCGCGCCAACGCGCCGCAGCCGCTGGAGATCGGCGCCGTGGTCAACCTGAGCGGCTGCGAGCCGGCCAGCGACCGGCCCGAGGACATCGCGGCCGCCAAGCGCGCCGACGGGCACACCAACCGGTGGTGGCTGGACCCGCTCTTCGGGCGCGGCTACCCGGCCGACATGATCGAGGAGTACGGCGTCGAGCCACCCGCGCAGCCGGGCGACCTGGAGCTCATCGCGGCGCCGATGGAGCACATCGGGCTCAACTTCTACTTCCGCCAGGTTCACCAGAACGACCCGACCGGACCGGCGCCGCACGCCAAGATGATCACCGATCCGGACTGGACGCTGACCGCGATGGGTTGGGAGGTCAGCCCCACCGACCTGACCAGCCTCATCCTCCGGCTCAGCCGGGAGTACGGCGCGCAGCGCATCTACATCACCGAGAGCGGCTCGGCGTGGAAGGACGAGATCACCCTCAACGGCACCATCGAGGACAAGGACCGCACCGACTACCTGGAGACCCACCTGGCCGCCACGGCCGCGGCGGTGGCGCTCGGTGCCCCGGTCGCCGGGTACTTCGCCTGGTCGCTGCTGGACAACTTCGAGTGGGCGTACGGGTACGACAAGCGCTTCGGGCTCGTTTACGTCGATTACGAGACGCAGCAGCGGATCATCAAGGCGAGTGGCTTCCGGTACGCCGACATCATCAGTACCCACAAGGGTGTGGCACGGGTGTCGCAGTAGGGCACCGGTAGCAACCCACCGATCGCGGTGCGCACTGGCTGTCGCAGGGACCCTGGGCACACTGGCCACGGAGCGGCGGCGGATCGCGTTTCCATCCGCGGCTCGCCGCATTTTCCGTCTGCGGATCCCGAACACTCCGGTGCCCACCGGTCAGGTACGGGCGGCGGCAGCGGCGAGGGCCTCGAAGAGGCGCGGGTCGTCGCCCTGCTCGGGGTGCCACTGCACGCCGACGACGAACCGCCGCCGCGGATCCTCGACCCCTTCCACCACACCGTCGGCGGCCTGCGCGACCACGCGCAGCGTCGCCGGGTCGGCCACTCCCTGGTGGTGGTAGCAGGGGACGGTCAGCTGGTCACCGAGGATCCCGGCGAGTTGGCTGCCGGGCGTGGTACGTACCTGCTGCGGGGTGTAGACGCCGGGCGCCGACTGATGGCCGGCGTGCCCGACCACCTCGGGGAGGTGCTGGTGGAGGGTACCGCCGTAGCCTGAGGCGAGCAGCTGCATGCCCCGGCACACGCCGAGGATCGGCAGGTCACGGCTGAGCGCGGCGCGCAGCAGGGTCAGCTCCCCGGCGTCCCGGTCCGGGCGCGGCACGGTGAGCGGGTGCGCCGGTGCGCCGTACCCGGCCGGGTCGAGATCGGCACCGCCGGCCAGCAACAGCCCGTCCAGCCGGTCCAGCACGTCGGCGTCCAGGTCGTCGGGCGGCAGCAGTACCGCCCTGGCACCCGCCGCCCGTAGCTTGTCCACATAGGACAGTGGCACCAGTACCGCCGGCTTCTGTTCCCAGACGCCCCAACTGGCCGGCTCCACGTAGCAGGTGACCCCAATGACCGGTCGACCCATCGCTCTCCCTCCCTGTCTCGGCGGACGCTACAGCGGAGTCACGTAGGCGCCGCTGATCCCGCCGTCGACCACGAAGGTGTTGGCGGTCATGAACGAGGAGTCGTCGCTGGCCAGGAAGGCCACCGCCGCCGCGATCTCGGCCGGCTCGGCGAACCGGCCCATGGGTACGTGTACCAGCCGGCGGGCGGCGCGCTCGGGATCCTTGGCGAACAACTCCTTCAGCAGCGGGGTGTTCACCGGCCCGGGGCAGAGCGCGTTGACGCGTACCCCCTCGCGGGCGAACTGCACGCCGAGTTCCCGGGTCATCGCCAGTACGCCGCCCTTGCTCGCGGTGTACGAGATCTGCGAGGTCGCCGCGCCCATGAGCGCCACGAAACTCGCGGTGTTGATGATCGAACCCTTGCCCTGCTTCAACATGTGCGGGATGGCATACTTGCAGCACAGGTACACGCTGGTCAGGTTGACCCGCTGTACCCGCTCCCACGCCTCGATTCCGGTGGTGAGGATCGAGTCGTCGTCGGGCGGCGAGATGCCGGCGTTGTTGAAGGCGATGTCCAGCCGGCCGTGCCGGGCCACCACGCCCTCGAACAGGTCGCGTACGGCTGTCTCGTCGGTGACGTCCAGCGCCACCGACTCGCCGCCCACCTCGGTGGCTGCCCGTGCGCCCGCCTCGGCGTTGACATCCACGGCCACCACGGTGGCGCCCTCCGCGGCGAACCGGTGCGCGGTGGCCAGGCCGATGCCGCTACCGGCTCCGGTGATGACGGCCACCCGACCGTCGAGACGACCAGACACGAGCTTCTCTTCCTCCGTACTTGTTCTCGTTGTGGGGTAAAGCTTGTAGGGCTCAGTCGTCGCTGGCGAAGAAGACGTTCTTGGTCTCGGTGAAGGCCAGCGGTGCGTCCGGGCCGAGTTCCCGGCCGAGGCCGGACTGCTTCACGCCGCCGAACGGGGTCCAGTAGCGCACCGACGAGTGCGAGTTGACGCTCAGCGTGCCGGTCTCCACGCCGCGGGCCACCCGGATCGCCCGGCCGACATCCCGGGTCCAGATCGAGCCGGACAGGCCGTAGTCGGTGGCGTTGGCCTTGGCGAGCGCGTCGGCCTCGTCGTCGAAGGGCAGGACCGACACGACCGGGCCGAAGATCTCCTCGCGCCAGTGCGCCTCGGCGCCGTCGTGGGCGAGCAGAACCGTTGGGGGGTACCAGTAGCCGGCGCCCTCCGGCGCACTGCCCCGGAAGGCCACCTCGGCACCGTCCACATAGGACGCCACCGACTCGCGCTGCCCCGCCGAGATGAGTGGGCCCATCTGGGCGCTCTCCAGCGCCGGGTCCTCGCAGCGGAACTCCTTGACCGCTGGCTCCAGCAGCTCCAGGAACCGGTCGTACACGCTGGCTTGAACCAGAATCCGCGACCGCGCGCAGCAGTCCTGGCCGGCGTTGTCGAACACCCCGCCGGGTGCGCCGGCCGCCGCCTTGGCCAGATCGGCGTCCGCGAAGACGATGTTGGCGCTCTTGCCCCCCAGCTCGAGCGTCACCCGCTTCACCTGATCGGCGCAGCCGGCCATGATCTGCTTACCGACCCCGGTGGAGCCGGTGAAGCACACCTTGCGTACCGCCGGGTGCGTCACAAACCGTTGCCCGACAACACTTCCCGGCCCGGGGACGACGGTGAACACGCCCTCCGGCAGGCCGGCCTCGAGTGCCAACTCACCCAGCCGCAGCGCGGTGAGCGGGGTCAGCTCGGCCGGCTTCAGGACGACGGTGTTACCGGCCGCCAATGCGGGGCCGAAGCCCCAGCCGGCGATCGGCATCGGGAAGTTCCACGGCACGATGATCCCGACCACGCCGAGTGGCTCGTGGAAGGTCACGTCGAGGCCGCCCGGTACCGGGATCTGCCGGCCGGACAGCCGCTCGGGCGCGCCCGCGTAGTAATCCAGTACGTCCCGGACGTTGCCCGCCTCCCACCGGGCGTTGCCGATGGTGTGCCCGGAGTTGGCCACCTCCAGCTGGGCCAGCTCCTCGATGTGCCCGTCCACCTCGGCCGCGAAGCGCCGCAGCAGCCGGGCCCGGTCCCCGGAGAGACCCGACGCCACGAGTCGAATGCCCCCCTGGCACGCTCGATCGCGGCGTCGGTCTCCACGGAGCCCGCGCCCGGGACAGTCGTGATGACCTGCTCGGTGGCGGGATTGATCACCTGCATCGGTTACCCTCTCGTACCCTGCACGCTCTGGAAGCCTTGCCGTGCAACCGTTCCTTACAGCCGCTCGAATCCGCGGTAGAGCTCCCAGTCGGTGACTGCCGCGTCGAAGGCGGCGAGTTCGACCCGGGCGTAGTTGGCGTAGTGGTCAACGACCTCCGGCCCGAAGGCGGCGTGCGCGATGGCCGAGTGCTCCCACAGGTCGAGCGCCTCGCGGAGGGTACCCGGTACCCGCGGCGCATCGGCATCACCGTAGGCGTTGCCGGTGCACTCCTCCTCCAGCTCCAGCTCGTTCTCGATGCCGTACCGCGCGCCGGCCACCAGCGCGGAGATCGCCAGGTACGGGTTGACGTCGCCGCCGGGTACCCGGTTCTCCACCCGGGTCGAGGCGCCGCCGTGGCCGACCAGGCGCAGCGCGCAGGTGCGGTTGTCGCGCCCCCAGCGGATCGCCGTCGGCGCGAACGAACCGGCCTGGTAGCGCTTGTAGGAGTTGATGTTCGGCGCGTAGAAGAGGGTCAGCTCGCGCATGCTTGCCAGGATCCCGGCGAGTGCCTGCCTGCCCACAGCGGAGAGCCCGTGCCCGTCGGCCATCGCATAGCGCGGCTTGCTGGGAATCCCGGGCGAGTCCTCGTGGTCGGTACCGCGCAGCGAGAAGTGGATGTGGCAGGAGTTGCCCTCGCGCGCGTTGGGCTTGGCCATGAAGGTGAGCGCCATCCCCTCCTGGGCGGCGATCTCCTTGGCTCCGGTCTTGTAGATGGCGTGCTGGTCGGCGTTGCGCAGCGCGTCGGCGTAGCGGAATGCGATCTCGTGCTGGCCATAGTTGCACTCGCCCTTGGCGCTCTCCGGGGTCAGCCCGGCCCCGGCCATCTCGTTGCGGATGCGGCGCAGCAACGGCTCCACCCGGGCGGTGCCCAGCAGCGAGTAGTCGACGTTGTACTGGTTGGCCGGGGTGAGGTCGCGGTAGCCACGGCTCCAGGCGTCCTCGTAGCTGTCCCGGTAGACGATGAACTCCAGCTCGGTCCCGGTGTACGCGGTCAGCCCCAGCCCGGCCAGCCGGTCCAGTTGGGCGCGCAGGATCTGTCGCGGCGAGGCCGGTACCGGTGTGCCGTCCAGCCAGGCCAGGTCGGCCAGTACCATCGCGGTCCCCGGCTGCCACGGCACCCGGTGCAGGGTGGCCAGGTCGGGATTCATCGCGAAGTCGCCGTAGCCCTGTGCCCAGGAGGACATCGCGTAGCCGTCGACGGTGTTCATGTCGACATCCACGGCGAGCAGGTAGTTGCAACCCTCGGTACCGTGCTCCAGTACCTCGTCGAGGAAGAACCCGGCGTGGAAGCGCTTGCCCTGCAACCGTCCCTGCATGTCGGTGATGGCGACGACGACGGTGTCCAGCCGGCCGGCGGTGATCTCGTCACGCAGCGCGTGGAGTCCGAGCGGGACTTCCATGTGGGTACCTCCGGATGGGTGCTTTAAGGTCTACTCTTGATCCATTAGTTCGTCAATCGGCGTCCCGGGCAGTCGAGATGGGTCCCGGGCGTCAGCCGAGCAACCCCCGCAGCAGCGCGGCGGTACCGTCACAGTGCTCCTCCATCGCCAGCCGCGCGGCGGCCGAATCGCCGTGCAGAATGGCGTCCACCACGCGGTCGTGCTGGGCGTCGGAGTGGTCCAGGTTGCGGCGGATCACCGGAATGGCCGACAGCAGCCGGTCCAGCGTCAACTGCACGTCGGCGATGGCGGCGGCCAGCGACGGGCTACCACTCGCGCCGGCGATCGCCAGGTGCAGCCGGGAATCGTTCACCCGCCGGGTGTTCCCGCGCTCCCGGGTGGCGGCCAGCGCTCCCACCAGCGCCTGCCGATCGGCCGAGGGCAGGCTCCGCTCGGCCGCCAGCGCCGCGGCCCCCGGCTCCAGTACCCGCCGGAAGTCCAGCGCGTCGTGCAGCGCGTCGCCCATCTCCCGGGCCAGCGTGGTGGCGTCGGCGCGCGGGTCCTGGCGCGGGACAACGACACTGCGCCGGCCGGCGCGTACCGGCGGGGCAGCGAGCGGTGCGGTCGGTACGGCGGTCGGGCTGACCACGAAGGTGCCGCCGGTACGCCCGCGCCGCGACTCCAGGTAGCCGGCCTCCCGCAGCGCCCGGATCGCCTCGCGCAGGGTCACCCGGGACACGTGCAGCTTGTCGGCGAGTTCCCGTTCGGGTGGCAGTCGTTGACCGACCTCGACAACGCCCAGCCGGATCGCCTGCGCCAGCCGGGAAACGGTGATCTCGAAGGCGTTGCCACCGCGTACCGGGCGCCACACCGGCTCCAGCACGCCCGGCCCGGCCGACTGTACGCCGCCGCCCGCCAGCGCGGCCGAACCGGCCGGGGACACGGAACCGGCCGGGGCCACATTGCCGGCCGCCACAGCGCCGGCCGCGGCTACCGAACGGGCCGGCCCTGCCACCGAACGGGCCGGCGCGGGTACGGAAACGGCCGGCGCGGCTACAGAACCGGCCGGCTTGGCCGCCGTCGCGGTGCTCCGCGCCATCGGTACCCCCCTGATCTGTTCCGGCCTGGCATTGTGGCCCGGCCGCGGTGCGCGCCGTGGGGCGCGCACCGCGGACATCATCGCCCAGACACCCGCCTACCGCTCAGTCCAGCGCCTCCACCGGCGCGTCCGCCGTGCCGACGCCGGCCGGCAGGTCGACGGTGCGGCGCGGCCCGGTGAACCAGTTCTTCGCGGATACCTGCCACCACACCGCCACCCCGATCACCATCACGCCGACCGCGATCGGCGCGTAGTTGACCGATGCCCAGGCGAAGTCGCTGTGCCACGGGATGCCTTGCGGGACAAGCGGGAGGATGAAGTAGATCGAGATGACCACGATCTCGACGATCGCTGTCCAACACATCCACTTGTACTTGCGCCCCAGCGTCCACGGCCCCGGCGTGAAGCTGTCGCCCTTGGCCAGCCGGAGCGCGATCGGGATGAGGAAGGCCAGGTAGAGCCCGATCACAGCGACCGAGACCACGGCGTAGAAGGCCAGCGGCGCACCGTTCTTCTGGTACAGCGCCGGCAGCGTGAGCAGCAGGCCGGCGACGCAGCCGACGATCACCGCGTTGTACGGCGTGCCGTTGCGGTCCAGCCGGGTCCACAGCCGCCAACCGGGTACGGCACCGTCCCGGCTGAACGCGTACGTCATCCGGGACATGCTGGTCACGCAGCTCATCCCGCAGAAGAACTGGCCGATCGTGGAGATCAGGATGACCGCCTTGAAGAACCCGCTGGAGAGCGCCGCACCGAGGAGTACGCCCACCGAGCCGTAGCCCGCGGTCACCTGTGCCGGGTCCTTCACCGCGAAGAGGAAGGCCAGCAGCAGGATCCAGCCACCGATCGCGGAGTAGAAGATCGAGCGCCACAGCCCCTTCGCGGCCGCCGTCGAGGCGCCCTTGGTCTCCTCGGAGACGTGCGCGCTGGCGTCGAAGCCGGTGATCGTGTACTGGGTGAGCAGCCCGCCGAGCGGCAGTACGTACAGCCAGAAGCCGGCGTGGCTGGTGTTCCCGCCGAAGAACCCGTTGGCGTTGATCCGCTGACCGAACACGAACCCGGCGTCCTGGTGTGACTTCGGGATGAGGATCAGGATGAGTACCACCGCCGCGGCACCGAAGAAGTGCCACCATACCGACACGTTCTGCAGCTGGCTGATGATCCTCGCGCCGAAGATGTTGATGATTGCGTGCAGTACCAGGATGATCGCGAAGAGCAGGAACGCCTCCTTGTACGTCCCCTTCCAGCTGCCCGGCCAGAGCGTGGCCATCGAGAGGTTGAGGAAGGTGGCACAGCCGTAGTCGACCGACGCGGTCACCGCGACCAGGCCGATCAGGTTGAACCAGCCGGTGAACCAGCCGTGTACCGGCTTGCCCAGCGTCGCCGCCCACCAGTAGATGCCGCCCGCCGTCGGGAACGCCGACACCAGCTCGGACATGCAGAAGCCGATGATCAGGATGAAGACGGAGATGATCGGCCAACCCCAGGAGATGGCGATCGGGCCGCCGTTCATCCACGCCTGGCCGAAGGTGGTGAAGCAGCCGGCCAGGATCGAGATGATCGAGAACGAGATGGCGAAGTTGGAGAAGCCGCTCCAGCCGCGGTGCAGCTCCTGTTTGTAGCCCAGTTCGGCCAGGCGCTGGGAGTCAGCGTCCAGTTGTGCCGGTGCACTCATGGCGTGTCCTTCTTCTCGGGGTCACTGCGGGCTTCTCGGGGTCACTGCGGGCTGCTCGGGGTCACTGCGGGCTTCTCGCGGTCGGTGCGGGTGTGCTCGTATCGGGGAGGGATGCTGCGGCGGGGAGGGATGCTGCGCCGGGCAGGGGTGTGCGGGTGCGCTGCCCGGCAGCCGCGGTCAGCAACGCCCCGAAGTCGGGTGCGTCCAGGTCACGGCAGGCCTGGCTCCACTTGTCGGCCCCCTCGGCCCGGTAGTCGAAGTTGCTGTTGCCCCCGGTGGCACTGCCTCCGGTGGCACTGCCTTCGGTGGCACTGCCTTCGGTGGCGCTGTCGCCGTCCGGCGGGCGGAGCAGGCCGTCGTACACGGCGAACCACAGCGTCCAGGTGACGTTGGACAGGATCAGTTGCAGGCGGGTACGCGCGGCCAGGGCCCGGGTCAGCTCCGCCCCGAAGTACCCGACCGCGAGCTCGACCATCTGCTCCGGGTCCAGATCCGCCTCGGCCCCGATGTCGCCGAGTTCGAAGGTCGGATCGTTGTTCCCGGACAGCTGGTAGTCGACGATGCGTAACCGCCCGTCCGGCTGCTCGATGAAGTTCTCGGCGAGCAGGTCGTTGTGGCATGGCACCGGGGGCAGCCGCTGGTGCGCCAGCGCCTGCCCGATCGCCGCCACCTCCGGCTCCCGGTCCAGGTACCCGGCCGGCAGCGGCAGGGCGTTGCGGGTACACAGCTCCAGCAGCTCGGCCCGTTTGGCGAGGATGTCGAAGTCGTTGCCGAACGACGGCCCGGCGTGCAGTCGCCGGCAGGCGGCAGCCACCGCGTCGAGCCGCTGCGGAATATCCGCCGCCGATAAGGTCTGGCCGGCGACGTATTCCAGCAGCAGCGCCGGTACGTCGTCGAGTACGTCGAGAACCGCCGCGCCGACTCCACTGTGGACAGCCAGCCGGGTGTTGGCCAGCTCCAGGTCCGGCGCGATACCGAGTCCGGCCGCACTCACCGCCGGCTCCAGAACCCTTAGCACGTAACGGTTGCTGCCCGCCTCGACCAGGTAGATGTGGTGCGACAGGCCACCAGCGAGCGGCCGCCAAGCGGGCGATACTCCAGTAAGCAGGGGGAACCGGCGCAACGTCTGCTCGACGTCGACCGTGCGCAAAGCCCGTACCGCCATCGCACCCACCGCTTCCCGCGGCCGTGTACCTGTTTCGTTGGCAAAGTGTCGGAGCACCCGACGACAGCCGTCAATTGCCCGATGACCCTCTTTTGGTCAGACCAAATGAGTGGTAGGAATCGTGGGATACGCGCCCTGCCCCGGACCGGTCCGGCACCACCGGCCGGTCCCGACGTCGCGTGCGGACCTGCGGAGGTGGGTATGCGCGACACGGCGCAGGCGGTGGTTATCGGTGGCGGTGTCGCCGGTGCGAGCGTCGCCTACCACCTGGCCCGGCTCGGTTGGCGCGACGTACTCCTCATCGAGCAGCACGATCTGACCGAGGGGACCACCTGGCACTCGGCCGGATTCGTCGGGCAGCTGCGCTCCACGGTGAGCCAGACCCGCATGATCATGTACTCGGCCGGGCTCTACGCCGAACTGCGTGAGCGCACCGGACTCGACCCCGGCTGGCACGGGGTGGGCGGGCTGCGACTGGCCACCACGCCGGCCCGCGTCGAGGAGCTGCGCCGGCAGTCCAGCACCGCGACCACGTACGGGCTGGACATGCAGTTGTGGACGGCCGCCGAGATCGCGGAGCGGGTACCCGGGCTGGACGTCACCGACGTACTCCTCGGCGGCTGGCTGCCCGGGGACGGGTACCTGCGCCCGGAACCGTTGGTACGCGCGCTGATCGCCGGCGCCACCGCGCTCGGTGTCGAAGTGGCCACGCACACGACGGTCACCGGCATCACCGTCACCGCCGGGCGGGTCAGCGGGGTGCAGACCGATCGTGGCGAGGTACGCGCCGACGTGGTGGTCAACGCGGCCGGGGCGGCGGCCGGCTGGATCGGCGCACTGGCCGGCCTCGCGATCCCGGTGGTACCGATGAAGCACCAGTACGCCGTCTCGACACCGCTTGGTGACGAGGCACTGGGCGACCTGGCACCCACCGTGCGCGACCCGGACCACATCGTCTACTTCCGGCCGGACGAGAGCGGTGGCCTGCTGGTCGGCGGGTACATCCGCGATCCCGAGGTGTACCAACCGGAGACCCGCCCGCTCGCGGCGCCGCGCACACTGTTCCCGCCGGACGACGGCCGGTTCGCCGAGGCGTGGGCCAACGCCCGCCGTCGCGTACCGCAGCTACGTGACGCCGGCATCGCCCGGATGGTGCACGGGCCGGAGGCGTTCACGCCGGACGGTGAGTTCCTGCTCGGCGAGACAGCGGTCGCCGGGTTCTTTGTGGCGGCCGGCTTCTGCGTGCACGGGCTGGCCGCGGCGGGCGGGGTGGGCCGGCAACTGGCCGAGTGGATCGTCGAAGGCGGCCCGTCCCTGGATCTGTCCACCATGGACATCCGCCGGTTCGGTGCGCATGCCGCCAGCCGGAGTTGGGCCACCGCACGGGCACTGGACGCCTACTCCACCTACTACGACATCGCGTACCCGTACCACGAGCGCACCGCTGGCCGGCCACTGCGCCGCTCCCCCACCTGGCCACGCCTGGCCGAGTTCGGCGCGGTACTCGGCGAGAAGTCCGGCTGGGAGCGGGTGAACTGGTTCGCCACCAACCTGCCCGGCTACGGAATTCCACACACCGACCGGCCGGCGGGCTGGGCCGGCCGGGTCTGGTCCAGTGCCATCGGGGCCGAGTGCCAGGCGACCGCCACCGCGGCCGGCCTCTTCGACCAGTCGTCCTTCGCCAAGTTCTCGGTACGCGGCAGGGGCTCCGCGCGCTTCCTGAACTGGCTCTGCGCCGGCGATGTCGACCGCGCCCCGGGCAGCGTCACCTACACCCAACTCCTCAACGCGCGCGCCGGTATCGAGGCGGACCTCACCGTCACCCGGCTCGCCGACGAGCACTTCCGGATCGTGACGAGTACCGCCAGCGGGGTACGCGACCTGGCCTGGCTGCGCCGGCACGCACCGGACGACGTGACGATCGAGGATGTCACCGGCGGGTACGGCTGCCTGTGCCTGTGGGGGCCGGCGTCCCGGGAGATCCTCCAGCCGCTCACCGACACGGCACTGGACTTCGGCTTCCTGCAAGCAAAGCAGCTCACCGTCGGGGCGGTGCCGGTACTGGCGCAGCGGGTCACCTTCGTCGGCGAGTACGGCTACGAGCTGTACGCCCCCGCCGAGTACACGCTGACCCTCTGGGACACCGTGCTGGAGGCCGGGCTACCACTGGGTTTGCGGCCGGGCGGGTACCGGGCGATCGACGCCATGCGGGTGGAGAAGAGCTACCGGGTGTGGGGCTCGGACATCACCCCGGAGACCACGCCCGACGAGGCCGGCCTCGGCTTCGCCGTCCGGATCGGCAAGGAGTTCCTGGGCCGGGACGCGCTGCTGGCCGCCCGCGAACTGGCCGCCCGCGAACTGGCCGACGGGGAATCGGGCGCCCCGGGACGCCGGCTGCGCTGCATCGCCCTCGACGATCCGACGCGGGTATGCCTGGGCAGCGAGCCGATCCGGGTCGACGGCACCCCCGTCGGCCGGGTCACCTCGGGCGGATTCGGCTACCGCGTCGGCAAATCGCTCGCCTACGGCTACCTACCATCCACAGTGGACAGCGGCGCCCGGGTGGAGGTCGGCGTCTTCGGCGAGTGGCAGCCGGCCTCGGTCATCCCCGACTCCCCCTACGATCCGGGCCACGCCCGCGTCCGCCGCCCCGGCTGACCCCCACGCGCAACGCCTGCGCGGCAAGCGAACCCGACCCGGCCCGGCCGAGCGGGGCCAGCCCCGGAGGCCTAATCAGCAGGGCCAGAACCAGCAAGGCCAGGAGCGGGCAGGTCAGCGCGGGCCGGTCGGTGGGTTGCCGCGGTAGCTGGTGAGGCGCAGGGCCGGGCCGCCCGGGGTGGCGCGGCCGCCAGCCGGTTTGGGGCGTTCGGTGGGCTCCACCCCGACGGGGGTACCCGCGGCGCGCAGTGCGGCAGCCTTCGCCGGTACCGGCGGCAACTCCGGCGGGGGTACCTGAGCCAGCCGCTCGTACACCATGCCCGCCTGGTGTGCCAGCGCCCCGAGGAGTACCGGCACGATCGGCAGTACCCAGTCGGCGAGCAGTCCGTGCGCACCGAGATTGGCGATGAGCAGTGCCACCGCGGCGCCGCCGACTCCCTGTGCCGTGCCCCGCCAAGCGGCCCGACTCGCATGCTGTACCGCCACCAGGCGCGCCGCCCGCGCCCGCCGCCGTACCGCCTCGTCCTCCCGCGCCGCCCCGCCAGCGCGACCCGACACAGCGCGACCCGGCACAGCGCGACCCGGCACAGCGCGACCCGGCACAGCCCGACCCGACACAGCACCAACCGGTGCAGCGCCTGCCGGAGCGGCACCGGCTGGCACGGCATCCGTCGGGGCGGCACCGGCGCGGGCAAGCTCGGGAAAGTCGCGCATGCCGCGCAGGTCCCGCCGGCCGAAGTTGAGCCCGGCGAGCACCGCCGTCACGCTGGCTCCGACCGTCACCGCGGCCAGCATGGACTGGCTGAGCAGCCCGGTGACGCCGAAGGCGAGCAGGCCGGCGCAGACGGCGAGACCGGCCCGGATCCACTCGCGCCGG
Source organism: uncultured Actinomycetota bacterium (assembly GCA_963850915.1). Taxonomy (GTDB): domain Bacteria; phylum Actinomycetota; class Actinomycetes; order Mycobacteriales; family Micromonosporaceae; genus CAVTWH01. Next base: position 778,168 of record CAWKND010000004.1, on the reverse strand, counting down.
TCCCCCGGGTACCAGTAGTAGCGGGTGGTGTCCGTACCCATCGGCTTGGCGAACTGTCCCATCACCTGTGATCGTGACGTATCAACCCGAATCCGGCGGGCAGAAACGCCTAACCGCCCCACGCGGCGTAAGCCCGGAGCAGGGCCAGATCGCGGCGCAGGCCGAAAACAGCGTCAGAACAGGACCGTGGCGAGGGTACCGACCTCGGTGAAGCCGCAGCGCGCGTAGACCCGGCGGGCGGCGTGGTTGAAGTCGTTGACGTAGAGGCTGACGGTGGGCGCCACCCGGGCCAGCGCGTCCTGTACGACGGCGGCGACGCCCTGGCTACCCAGGCCCCGACCGCGCCACTCGGGGGCCACCCAGACGCCCTGTACCTGTGCGGTGTGCCGGGTCACCACGGCCAGCTCCGCCTTGAACACCACCCGACCGTCGATGAACCGGGCGTACGCCCGCCGGCCGCGTACCAGGTCGCGTACCCGCTGCCGGTAGGCGCGCGCACTGCCGTCCTGCAGCGGCGAGACGCCCACCTCCTCGGTGTACATCGCGATGGCCGCCGGTACCAGGATGTCGATTTCGTTGTCCCGCACCAGCCGCACCGCCGGATCGGGCGGCACCGCGGCCGGCCGGGCGATGGCCAGCAGCGGCTGGCACGGGCGCACCTCGCGGGCGGGTCCCCACGCCGGGCGCAGCGCCGCCCACAGGTCGAGTACCGCGCCCGCGTCGCCGACGATCGCCGAGCAGCTGCGGGCGTTGAGCCCGACCAGTTCGGCGAAGGCGCTGACCGCGGTGGGCGTGGCCCGGACCGGAATCAGGTTGTGCCCCAACCAGCACACCGACTCCAGCCCGTATCCCGGGTTGTAGCCGAAGATCCGCGCCTGGCTGCGCCACCAGGCCAGCCCGAAGGCCTGGACCTGCTCGGCCACCTGCGCGGCGGCGTACGGGTCGGTGTCCAGCAGCTGCTGCACCGCCCACCGGTCACCGTCGCCCAGCAGGCGGGCCGGCGCGGTCGTCAACATCCCTCCAGCGTGCCAGATACCCGCCCGGTACGCGCCATCGATGACCCGGGCAAATCCCGCGACCGGCACCCGATGGCGCCCGCTGTGCCCCGGCCGCGGCAAAAGGCGCGCCCAGTGCGACCAGTAGGGTTGCCTGGTGCGGGTTGGAATGCTGGGGCCGCTGCAGGTGGGTGACGACGGTGGCCCGCCGACACCGGTCACCGGGCAGCGCCTGTGCGCGGTGCTGATCCGGCTCGCACTCGAGCCGGGCCGGGTGGTCGGGGTGCCGGCCCTCGCCGATGCCGTCTGGGGCGAAGCGCCGCCCGCGGGTGCGGCCGGCGCGCTGCAAGCCCTGGTTTCCCGGGTACGCCGGCTGCTGCCCGACCCGTCCCGACTGGTCGCCGCCGCTGGCGGGTACCGGCTGGCGATCGAGCCCGACGACGTCGACGCGGTGCACTTCGAGCAGCTGGTCACGGCCGGCCGGACGGCCCTGCGGCACGGCGACCCGGCCGGTGCCCAGGCCACTCTCACCGAAGCGCTGGCGCTGTGGCGCGGTCCGGCACTGGCCGACGTCGCGGAGTCGCCGTTCGCGCTCGCACCGGCTGCCCGGCTGGCCGAGCTGCGGGTATCGGCCGCCGAGGAGTGGGCCGAGGCCGGCCTGCAGCGCGGTACCGACGTGGTGGCCGAGTTGACCGCGCTGGTCGGCGCCGAGCCGCTCCGCGAACGGCCGCACGCCCAGCTGATGCGGGCTCTGCACGCCGACGGCCGCTCCGCCCAGGCGCTCGCCGTCTACGAGGAGCTGCGCCAGCGTCTCGCCGACGAGCTGGGCATCGACCCCTCCGCCGAGCTGGCCGCCCTGCACCTGCGGATCCTGCGCGGTGAGTCCGGAGCCACCCAGCGCGGCAACCTGCGTACCCCGCTGACCAGTTTCGTCGGGCGCGACGACGACCTGCAGCGGGTGGCGCGGCTGCTGTCGGCCGGCCGGCTGGTGACCCTGGTCGGGCCCGGCGGAGCCGGCAAGACGCGGCTGGCCACCGAGGCGGCCCGGCTGTTCGGCGAGCGGCAGGGCATCGAGGTGTGGGTGGTCGAGTTGGCGCCGGTACGCCACGACGACGACCTGGCCGGTGCGGTGGCCGAAGCGCTGCGCCTGCGCGAGGTACGGGTGCTGGACAACCCGGCCCGCCGGGGTACCACCGACCGGCTGCTCGACGCGCTCGCCGACCGCCGGGCGCTGCTGATCCTGGACAACTGCGAGCACCTGGTGGCGGCCTGCGCACAACTGGCCGACACGCTGCTCGGCCACTGCCCCGGCCTGACCATCCTCGGCACCAGCCGGGAGCCGCTGGCCATCACCGGCGAGGCGCTGTGCCCGGTCGGCCCGCTGGCCGTACCGCCACCGGGGACAGCACCCGGCGAGGCACTGGACTTCCCGGCCGTACGCCTGCTGGTCGACCGGGCAGCGGCGGTACGCCCCGGCTTCACCGTCACCGAGTCCACAGTGGACTCGGTGGTGCAGATCTGCCGCCGCCTCGACGGGCTGCCACTGGCGATCGAGCTGGCCGCGGCGCGGCTGCGTACCCTGCCGGTCGACCAGGTGGCGGCCCGGCTCGGTGACCGGTTCCGGCTGCTCACCGGCGGCAGCCGCACCGCCCTGCCCCGGCACCAGACGCTCCAGGCGGTCGTCGACTGGAGCTGGGAACTGCTGGACGCGGCGGAGCGCCAGCTCGCCCGGCGCTTCTCGGTGTTCCTGGACGGCGCGACGATGGCGGCCGCGACCGCGGTGTGCGGTACCGACGCCTGGGAGACGCTGCCCTCGCTGGTGGACAAGTCGCTGGTGACCCTCGCCGACGACGGGCGCTACCGGATGCTGGAGACGATCCGGGCGTACGCCGGCGAGCGCCTCGCGGATTCCGGAAACGCGGGTGGGTCAGGTGAGGCCGAACGGGTACGGGACGCGCACGCCGGCTACTTCGTCGCGCTGGCCGAGGAGGCGGAGCCCTGGCTGCGTACCCGCGACCAGCTGGAGTGGCTGGCCCGGCTGACCGCCGACCGGGACAACCTGTCCGGCGCGCTGCGCTGGGCAGTGGACTCGGGCGACGCCGCCACGGCGGTACGCATCACCGCGGCACTTGGCTGGTTCTGGACACTGCGCAGCCAGCACCCGGACGCGGTCGGCTGGACCGCGGAGGCGCTCGCGGTACCCGGCGAGGTACCCCCCGAGGCCCGTACCCTGGCCCGCTTCTACTACGGCATCAGCCTGATGGCCGGCGGCGACCTGGAGCTCAGCAAACAGGTCATGGCCGAGTCCTGGGCGGAGCGCTCCGACCACCCGGTCGCCTCGATGATCGGCCTGCTGTACGCCGCCATCACCGACGACGACGCCACCGCCTTCGACGAGGTACCCCGGGTACTTGCCAGCCCCGACCCGTGGGTACGCGCGCTCGGCATGACCATGCGTGGCCGGCTGCTGATCAACACCGGCGACCTGGACGGCGCGGCGGTGGCGTTGGCCAAGGGCCTGGAGATGTTCCACGAGATCGGCGAGCGCTGGGGCCGAGCGGTGGCGGTCGGCTCGCTGGCTGAGGCGGCCCAGTTGGCCGGCGACCATGCCGGCGCGATAGCTGCGCTGGAGGACGCGGTGGCGCTCTCCACCGAACTCGGTGTGCAGGACGACATCACGGTGACGCTGTTCCAGCTGGCGGTCGAGCGGGCGCACGCCGGTGACATCGCGGGCGCCCGGGCGGACCTGGCCCGCGCCGGCCGGCTCGACCACACCGGCAGCGACCTGGCCCGGCTGTTCCTGCTGGACTTCGGGGCCGGCGAGGTGGACCGGATGGCCGGCAACGCCCTCGCTGCCCGGGACGCCTTCCTCCGGGCGCGGGACGACCTCGACCGGCACGGCCAGCTGCCCGGGGAGGCGCGGGCGGGGGCACTGGCCGGGCTGGCGATGAGCGAGCTGGAGCTGGGTGACCGCGCGGCAGCCGGGCGGGCGGCGGCGGAGCTGACCGAGGCCGGTCGGGTACGCCGGCCGACCCTGGCACTGGCCGGGTGCGTGCACGCCGGGCTGCGGCTGGCGGACGGGGACCCGGCGGGCGCTGCCCGGCTGCTTGGCTTGGCCGACCGGGTACGCGGCACGCCCGACCTGGGCAGCCCGGATGTGGCCCGGATCAGCTCGGCCGCCCGAACGGCACTGGGCGAGCCCGGGTACGCCGCCGCCCGAGCACCGGTCGCCGAACTCTCCTGGGAGGCGGCGTCGGCCGCGATGCTGCTGGAGATGGGCGCCGAGCCCGACCCGGTAGCCGAGCCGGAGCCCGACCCGGCACCAGCGCCCGCCACGAACGGATAAGCGCCCCCGCCGGTGGAGTCCACCGGCGGAGGCGCTGGGCTACCTGCAGGAACACGTGAGGCAGACCGCGTCCGCTCGGGTCACGAGTGCCGGCGGTAGAGCCGGACGGCCAGCGGCGCGAAGACCGCGATCAGCGCGAACGACCAGGCCAGTGTGTGCCAGAGCGGGGTCCAGATCGGGCCGGAGTCGAGCAGCAGCGCCCGGCTCACGTTCACCACCGAGGTGACCGGGTTGACCTTCACCCATGCCTGCAGCCAGCCCGGCAGGGTCGCGGCCGGCACGAACGTGTTGCTGCCGAAGGTGAGCGGGAAGAAGATGATGAACCCGTAGCCCTGTACCTGCTGCGGCGTCTTGACCAGCAGGCCGAGCAGGGCCGGCAGCCAGCTGAGCGCGAACGCGAAGAACATGATCAGCGCGCAGGCGAGCAGCGCCTTGAAGGCGTTGGTCTCGATCCGGAAGCCGAGGATGGCCGAGAAGCCGAGTACCACGCCGATCGAGATCACATAGCGCACCACGTCCCCGATGATCAACCCGGTCAACGGCGCCGAGCGGGCGATCGGCAGGCTCTTGAACCGGTCGAAGATCCCCTTGGTCAGGTCGTTGTTCAGGTTCACCCCGGTGCCCTGGCTGGCGAACATGACCGTCTGTACCAGGATGCCGGGTACCAGGTACTGCAGGTACGCGTGCCGGTCCCCGCCGGCGATCGCGCCACCGAACAGGAAGTAGAACAGGCACACGAAGACGATCGGCTGGAGCGTCAGGTCGAGCAGCTGCTCGGGCGAGTGCTTGATCTTGATGAGACTCCGCCACGTCAGGGTGAACGTGTGGCGCAGTGCCCGGACCGGGCTGATCCGCCGGGTCGGGGTCGGCAGCGCCGGTGCGGTGGGGGTCAGGACTGCCATCTCTACTTCTCCTCCGCGGCGTGCCCGGTCAGCGCCAGGAACACCTCGTCAAGGCTGGCCAGGCGCAGGGCCAGCTCGGTCACCGCGATGTCCTGCTGCTGCAGGGCGCTGACCACGGCGGGCAGCGCGTCGGCCCGGTTCTCCACGGATACCGACAGCAGCCCGGGGTCGTCGGGTCGGGTCACCGGGGCCGTCCCCACGATGCGCTCGATGAGCGCCGAGACCTGTGCCTTGTCGGCCGGGTCGGTCGGGCGTACGTCCAGCGTCTGCCCGCCCACCTTGGCCTTCAGTTCGGCGAGCCGTTCCGGTGGCGATCAGCCGGCCCTGGTCGACCACGGCGATCTCCGAGGCGAGCCGGTCGGCCTCGTCGAGGTACTGCGTGGTGAGCAGCACGGTCGCCCCGTCGGCCACCAGTTCCCGGATCATCGCCCAGACGTCGCCGCGGCTGCGCGGGTCGAGGCCGGTGGTCGGCTCGTCCAGGAACAGGATCTGTGGCCGGCCGATCAGGCTGGCGGCCAGGTCCAGTCGCCGGCGCATGCCGCCCGAGTAGGTCTTGGCGGAGCGCTTCGCCGCGTCGGTCAGCTCGAAGCGCTCCAGCAGTTCGCTCGCCCGACGCTTGGCGTCCGTCCGGGACAGCTCCAGTAGCCGCCCGATGAGCAGCAGGTTCTCGAAGCCGGTCAGGTCCTCGTCGACGGCGGCGTACTGCCCGGTCAGGCCGATCATGGCGCGTACCCGGTCGGGGTCTTTGGTCACGTCGTATCCGGCGACCTTGGCGTACCCCCCGTCCAGCCGCAGCAGCGTTGTCAGCAGCCGGACGATCGTGGTCTTACCGGCCCCGTTGGGCCCGAGCAGGCCGAGCACCGCCCCCGTTCGCACGGTCAGGTCGACGCCGTCTACGGCAATCTTGTCCCCGAACCGCTTGACCAGGCCCTCGGCCTGGATCGCGTCAGTCATCTCACTCCCTCGTCCTGAGTGGCTCCAGCATGCCGGTACCGCCTGACACGTCACTGACACCCGGATGACGGGCGGCCGGCTGCCCTGTCACCGGTGCGTTGACGCTGTGGCGCGGCGTGGAGCCTACGGCCACTCGCCGAGGAGTGACCGCGATTTACGCTTGCAGGCGATAGCTTAGCGATATATCGTCAACGTATCAACGACTGATCTGAGGAGGAGTCGATGCACGACTTCCACCAGCACCACCACGACGCCCGTGGGCACGGCTCCAATGAGTTCGGTACCCGCGAGCACCAGGCCCGTGGGCGCGACGCCCGCGAGCGCGGCAACCACCCCTTCGGGGGCAACCCCTTCGGCGGCAACCCGTTCGGCAACGGCTTCCCCTTCGGCCGCGGCGGACCCGGTTCCCGGGGGCGCGACAGCCACGGCCGGGGTCGCCCGGGGCGCGAGCGCCGTGGCAATGTCCGGGCCGCGATCCTGGCGCTGCTCGTCGAGCGCCCCATGCACGGGTACGAGATGATCAAGGAACTGGACGCCCGCACCGGCGGCGTCTGGCGGCCCAGCCCCGGCTCGGTCTACCCGACCCTGCAGCTACTCGAGGACGAAGGGCTGATCACCAGCGAGGAGAGCGGTGGCCGCAAGCGGTTCACGCTCACCGACGCCGGCAAGCCGGAGGCCGAGACGGCCGCCGCCGACGCCCCGTGGAACGAGTTCAGCGAGGAGACGGTCAACTCCGGCCAGGACACCCGCGAAGCAGTTCTCGGCATCATGAACGCGCTGCGCCAGATCGGCTTCTCCGGTGACCGGGAGCAGTGGCAGCGCGCGGTGACGGTACTCAACGAGACCAAGCGCAAGCTCTACGCCATCCTCGCCGAGCAGGACTGACCGCCGGCCGGAGCTGGGCTGATCGGCCCGCCGCCGGCCCCAGGAACCAGTCAACCGATCATCCGGTACCAGAACGGGCGCCGCTTCCACCCGGGAGCGGCGCCCGTGTCGGTCACAGAGCGTGCTCCGGGGCGTGTTAATGGCGCTCCGACTCGTTAAGGTGGCTGCGTGCTCGACACGACGCCAGCCCCCAGTGTCGCGGAGCAGAGCGAAGATACGGACATTCCCGAAACGCCCGTCGCTACTGCCACGCCTCCGGACGACAAGCCACGGGTCCGCCGGCTGCGGCCGCCCCGGATACCGCGCGCCGACCTGGTCCCGGTGGCACTGCTCACCCTCGCCGCGCTCTACCTCTTCGGGCACCTGGTGACCGGCCCGAGCACGCATTACCTGACCAACTCCACCTCCGACCAGACCCAGTTCTGCTGGTGGCTGGAGTGGGTGGCCAAGGCCGTACCGCACGGGATGAACCCGCTGCACATCACCGACCAGAACGCCCCGATCGGCTTCAACGGCATGGGCAACACGATGGTCCTGGCGCTCAGCGTCGCGGCCATCCCGTTGACCCTGCTCTTCGGTTCGGCCGCGACCTACGTGCTGTTGCTGGTCGGCGGCGTCGCGGTGACCGCGATCGCGTGGTACTGGCTGTTCTCCCGGTTCCTGGTGCGCTCCCGGGTGGCCGCGACGCTGGCCGCCGCCCTGTGCAGCTACGGCCCGCCGATGGCCAGCCACGCCAACGGGCACGTCAACATCGTGGTGCACTTCGCCATCCCGCTGATCATCGGTACCGTGCTGCGGCTGGTCACCGAGGGCAAGGTACTGCGCCGCGGGCTGATCATCGGGCTGCTGGCCAGCGTGCAGCTGCTGATCGGCGAGGAGGTACTGCTCTTCGCCGCCCTCGGCTTCGGCGCCTTCCTGGTGATCCTCGGCGCCCAGCGCTGGGGGGTGGTACGGGCGGCCTGGCCGCGTACCGTCCTCGGGCTGCTCGTCGCGGGCGCCGTGACCCTGGCCGCCACCGGCTACATGCTGTGGTACCAGTTCTTCGGGCCCCAGCACTACAAGGGCCTGCCCTACCTCTACTGGTACAGCTCCGACGTGACCGCGCTGTACCGGCTGCCGGCCAACTCGCTGGGCGGCAACAAGGGCTCGCTGCTCTACTCGTTCAACGGCGCGGCCGAGCAGAACGCCTTCTTCGGGCTGCCGCTGCTGGTACTCGCCGCGCTGCTGGTGGTGTGGCTGTGGCGGGACGCGGTGGTCCGGTCGGCGGCCCTGGTCGGGGCGGTCTTCGCGATACTCAGCCTCGGTACCTACATCACCGTGAACAACCACTACACCGGCCACGCCGGCCTCTGGCTCTACCTGCACACCTACCCGCTGCTGGACAGCCTCACGCCGGCCCGGTTCACCTTCGTCAGCACGGTGATGCTCGCGGTCCTGCTGGCCCGGGGCGTCGACCGGATCAGCGGGCTGCTTCCCGTGGCTGCCAAGGTCGGCATCCCGGTACGCCCGATCGCCGCCGTCGTACTCGTGATGGCGCTACTGCCGATCGCGCCGCTGCCGCTGCCGACCCAGAACTGGCCGAAGGTACCGGCGTTCTTCACCGACGGCACCTGGCACAGGTACGTCGACGAGGGCGGGACGGTGGTGGCCGTACCGATCACCCGTACCCCCGACAAGACGGCCGGCCTCAACTGGCAGCTCGCCACCGACCTGCACTTCCGGATCGCCGGCGGCTACTTCCTCGGGCCCTGGGACGCCGACCAGTACGGCGGTGACCAGCACGGCTGGTTCAACGCCAAGCCCCGGGCCACCAGCACGCTGCTCGACATGCTCGCCGACAGCGGCATCCAGCCGGCGATCGGCGCTGCCCAGCGTGCCGACGCCGCGACCGACCTGCGGTACTGGCAGGCTCAGCTCATCGTCCTGGACCCAACGGACGTGAAGTACCCGGCACAGCTAAAGAGCGCGGTCGACGATCTCGTCGGCCCCGGTACCTTCGTCGACGGTGTCTGGGTATGGCCCGTCCGCGCCATTTCGGGAGCATGATGTCCAGCACGCCGACCACCGACGTCGACCCGACGCCGGCCGCCGGGCCAGTGACCGTCGAGGCCGTGACCACCGATTCAGTAACCAGCGATGCATTGACCGCCGATTCAGCGACCAGCGATTCAGTAACCACCGATTCAGTGATCGCTGGGGACCGGGTCGACGGCGATCGGACCGCCCGCGACGCCGATGCGCTCGACGCCGATGCGCTCGACGCCAGTCGACCGAGGTCGGTACGGCCGCACCCGTCTCCCCCGCTGTACCCGGCCCGGTCGCCACCGAGCCCGAGCCCGAGCCCGAGCCCGAGCACGTGCCTGAGTCAGAGTCAGAGTCAGCGGCCAACCAGCCGTCAGCTGCGACAACTGCGGGCGCGCCGACCGGATGGCGGCAGCGGCTCGCAACGCGCCAAGCCGACCTGCTGGCGCTCGCGGCGTACGCGGTACTCGCCGGCTGGCTCTTCGCCCATCTGATCACCGGCGTACACACCCACTACCTCAGCGACTCCAACTCCGACCAGCGCGCCTTCGAGTACTACTTCACCTGGGTGGCGAAGGCCGTTACGCACGGTACGAACCCGTTCTTCCTGCCGATCATGAACGCGCCGTTCGGGGTCAACGGGATGGGCAACACCGTTGTCTACGCGCTGAGCATCCCGCTCACCCCGATCACGCTGTGGCTCGGCGCCACCACCAGCTTCACCCTTGCCCTGGTACTCGGCATGACGGCCAGCGGCTGGGCCTGGTACTGGCTGTTCTCGCGGGTGCTGTCCCCCGGCGGCCGGCCGGTGTCCCGGCTGGCGGCGGCCATCGGCGGCGGCCTGGTCGCCTTCAGCCCGGCGATGGTCTCGCAGGCCAACGGGCACGTGAACATGGTGGTCAACTTCGCCCTACCGGCGATCATCGGGCTGACCCTGCGGCTACGCGAGCGCGCACACCGGGTCCGCCGCGGGCTGCTGCTCGGCCTGTTCGCGATCATCCAGGTGATGACCGGGGCGGAGATCCTGCTGGTGACGGCGCTCGGCTTCGGGATCTTCCTGATCGCCTACGGGGTGCAGCGGCCGGCCGAGATCAGGGCTGCCTGGCGGGGCGTGGCGATCGGCCTGGCCATCGCCGTCGCGGTGACGCTGCCGGTGGTGGCGTACCCGATCTGGTTCCAGTTCTACGGGCCCCAGCACTACGACGGGCTGCCCTTCACGCACTACGGGTACAACGACATCATGTCCTACGTCAACTTCCCCACCCACTCGCTGGGTGGCGGGCGGGGCGCGCCGGGGCCGTACAACCAGAAGAACGTGACCGAGGAGAACTCGTTCTTCGGCTGGCCGCTGGTGGTACTCACGATCGGTCTGGTGTGGTGGTTCCGGCGCAGCGTCCTGGCCCGCGCGGCGGCGGTGACCGGGGCGGTCTTCGCGGTCTTCTCGCTCGGTGAGCGGATCCACTTCCAGACCCGCTACACCGGCATCCCCGGCCCCTGGCGGGCCATCGCGAAGCTGCCGCTGATGGGCAACATCATCCCGTCCCGGCTGGCCTTCGTCGTGCTGCCGATGATCGCGATCCTGATCATCCTGGCCACCGAACGGATCCGGGAACTGCTGCCCAAGGCGCGGGCGGTCGGCATCCCGCTGCGCGCGCTCTGGCTGGGTACCCTCGCGGTCGCGCTGGTACCGCTGCTGCCCACCCCGCTGCCCGTGGTCGTCCGGCCGGCCACCCCCGCGTTCTTCTCGGACGGCACCTGGCGCCAGTACGTCGACCAGGGCGGCACCGTGGTGGCCGTACCGCTGACCCGCTCGCCGACCAACGCGTACGCCTTCGACTGGCAGCGCGCCGCCGGGCTGGACTTCGACATCGCCGGTGGGTACTTCCTCGGCCCGTGGCCGGCTGACGAGCACGGGCCGGACGGGCACGGCTGGTACGACCAGAAGGCGCGCCCCACCGACCTGTTCCTGGCCCAGGTCCAGAAGACCGGCCCGCTGCCCGTGGTGACCACCGCCGACCAGGCCAATGCCCGGGAGGATCTGCGCTACTGGCACGCCCAGGCGCTGGTGATGGATCCGGGTACCGCCCCGCAGCCGGCACTGCTGAAGCTGCTGGTGGACAAGCTCTTCGGCGTCACCGGCCAGTCGGTCGACGGTGTCGTGGTCTGGGAGGTTCGCGACCTCTCCGGCGCCTGACGCCACCCGGAACGCGCGAATGCCCCCGGGGTCTCCCGGGGGCATTCTTCGTACGGTCGGCGCGTCAGTGCACGGTGACGACCGGGCCGGGGAGCAGCTCGCGCAGCTCCTCGGGCAGGTCGACGCCCATCTGGTCGGCGAGCCGGAGCGCCTCTTCGACCAGCGTCTCGACGATCTGTGACTCGGGGACGGTCTTGATGACCTCGCCCTTGACGAAGATCTGGCCCTTGCCGTTGCCCGAGGCGACCCCGAGGTCGGCCTCCCGGGCCTCGCCCGGACCGTTGACGACACAGCCCATCACGGCCACCCGCAGCGGTACCGGGAACCCCTCCAGCGCCGCCGTCACCTGCTCGGCAAGGGTGTACACATCGACCTGGGCGCGACCACAGGACGGGCAGGACACGATCTCCAGACCCCGCTCCCGCAGATTGAGCGACTCCAGGATCTGGTTGCCCACCTTGACCTCCTCCACCGGAGGGGCGGACAGCGACACCCGGATCGTGTCCCCGATCCCCTCCGCCAGCAACGCACCGAAGGCGACCGCCGACTTGATGGTGCCCTGGAAGGTCGGGCCGGCCTCGGTGACGCCCAGGTGCAGCGGGTAGTCACACTGCTGGGCCAGCAGCCGGTACGCCTTGATCATCACAACCGGGTCGTTGTGCTTGACGGAGATCTTGATGTCCCGGAACCCGTGCTCCTCGAACAGCGAGCACTCCCACAGCGCCGACTCGACCAGCGCCTCCGGCGTGGCCTTGCCGTACTTCTGCAGCAGCCGGGGATCCAGCGAACCGGCGTTCACGCCGATCCGGATGGGGGTACCGGCGGCCTGCGCGGCGCGGGCGATCTCGCCGACCTTGTCGTCGAACTTCTTGATGTTGCCCGGGTTCACCCGTACCGCGGCACACCCGGCATCGATCGCCGCGAACACGTACTTCGGCTGGAAGTGGATGTCGGCGATCACCGGGATCTGCGACTTCTTGGCGATCGCCGGCAGCGCGTCGGCGTCGTCCTGGGACGGCACCGCCACCCGGACGATCTGGCAGCCGGAGGCGGTCAATTCGGCGATCTGTTGCAGCGTCGCGTTGACGTCCGAGGTCAGGGTGGTGGTCATCGACTGCACCGACACCGGCGCACCGCCGCCCACCGGTACCGAGCCCACCATGATCTGGCGGGACTTGCGGCGCGGGGCCAGCGGCTCGACGGGTACGGCGGGCATGCCGAGATTTACAGCGGTCACAGGAGTACTCACTTGGTGAAGAGGGTCACGGGATTGACGATGTCAGCGCCCACTGTCAACAGCGTGAACGCTCCGAATATCAGGATCACCGCGTAGGTGACCGGCATGAGCTTGGCATAGTTGACCCGCCCCGGATCACGCCGGCCGAAGCGGGCGTAGAGCGCGGACCGGATCCGTTCGAACCACGCGATGGCGATGTGTCCGCCGTCGAGCGGCAGCAGCGGCAGCAGGTTGAACACCCCGACGAAGAAGTTCAGGCTGGCGGCGAGGAGCAGGAACACCGCCCACTGGCCGTGCTCGGCGGTCTCGCCGCCCAGCCGGCTGGCACCGACCACGCTGATCGGCCCGTTCGGGTCGCGCTGGCCACCGTTGAGGGCATCCCACAGCTTCGGGATGCGGCCCGGGAAGCTCTCCAGCGCACTGCCGACGCCCTTGAAGATCTGCCCGGTGTACACGCCGGTCTTGCCGATGGACTCGATCGGTCCGTAGGTGACCGTCTCGGGTACCCCCGGCGGCAGCGCGCCACTCACGCCGATCGCGGAGACGTTGACCTGTGCCCCGGTCGGGTCATCGAGCGGGTGCCGCTTGACGGTGACCAGGTTGACGCTGGCGGTACCGGCGACCCCGCCGCGGTCGTACCCGATGGTGTGGGTACCGGCCGGCGCGGCCCGGATCACCTTCACGAGGTCCTCGTAGTTGGCGATGGCCGTACCGTCGAAGGTGGTGATCTTGTCGTTGCTCTGCAGGCCGGCCTGGGCCGCCGGCGAGGCCGGGTCGCCGGGCTTGCAGTCGAGCTGATCGTCGCTGGGTACGGCGCAGTTGGCCACGGTGATGTACGCGGGCAGCGCGTCCGGGTTGTTCAGCTTCGGATTGGGGATGCCGACGAAGGTGAGCACGATCCACAGCAGCACGAAGCCGAGGACGAAGTGGGTCAGCGAGCCGGCGGACATCACGACCGTCCGCTTCCACACCGGGAAGCGCCACATCGCGCGCTTCTCGTCGGCGGGGTCGATCTCCTCGTCCGCCGTCATCCCCTCGATCTTGACGAAGCCACCGAGTGGGATGCCCTTCAGGCCGTACTCGGTCTCGCCCCGGCGGAACGAGAACAGGGTCGGCCCGAAGCCGGCGAAGTAACGGCTGACCTTCATCCCGAACGCCTTCGCCGTCACCATGTGACCCGCCTCATGCAGGCACACCGATACGAAGATGATCAGGGCGAACAGCACCACGCCTGTGATGTAGGCCATCAGTTCCCTTCCGTCGCGGCGCCGATCAGTTCGCGCGCACGCGCCCGCGCCCAGTCTTCGGCCGCGAGCACCTCCACGACGGTACCCGGTTCGTCGAAGTCCGGTGCCTCCGCCAGTACCCGCTCCAGCGTGTCCACGATCGCCAGGAAGGGCAGCCGCCGGGCGACGAAGGCGGCGACGCACTCCTCGTTGGCGGCGTTGTAGATCGCCGGCCGGCAGTGCCCGGCCCGACCGGCGGCCTTGGCCAGCTCAACGGCGGGGAACGCGGCATTGTCCAGGGGCCGCAGCTCCCAGCTGTGCGCCTGGCTCCAGTCCAGGCCGGGGGCCGCGTCCGGGATCCGCTCCGGCCAGCCCAGCGCCAGGCGATCGGCAGCCGCATGTCCGGCGGGCTGCACTGGGCGATGGTCGAGCCGTCGGCGAACTCGACCAGCGAGTGGATCACCGACTGCGGGTGCACCATGACGCTGATGTCGTCATAGGACACGCCGAACAACTCGTGCGCCTCGATCACCTCCAGCCCCTTGTTCACCAGGGTGGCAGAGTTGATCGTGACCACCGGCCCCATGTCCCAGGTCGGGTGGGCCAGCGCATCCTTCGGGGTGACGTCGGTCAGTTCTTCCCGGGAGCGCCCGCGGAAGGCGCCGCCGCTCGCGGTGAGTACCAGCCGGCGTACCTCGGCGCGGGTACCCGAGCGCAGCGCCTGGGCCAGCGCGGAGTGCTCCGAGTCGACCGGCACGATCTGTCCCGGCTTCGCCGCGGCGCGTACCAGTGCCCCGCCGGCCACCAGCGACTCCTTGTTGGCCAACGCCAGGATTCGCCCGGCGCGCAGCGCGGCGAGCGTGGGAGCCAGCCCGAGCGAGCCGACCACGCCGTTGAGTACCACGTCGCACGGGTACCCGGCGAGCTCCGTCATGGCGTCCGGGCCGGCCAGGATCTTCGGGATGCGGTACCCGCCGGTCGAGTAGCCCTCCCGCTGCGCCCGTGCGTAGAAGGCCAGCTGGAGGTCCTGCGCGACGCTGGCCTTCGCGACGCCGACCACCTCGACGCCCAGGTCGAGCGCCTGCGCGGCGAGCAGCTCCACGTCCCCGCCGCGCGCACCGACGCCGACCACCCGGAACCGGTCGGGGTTGCGCCGGACGATCTCGATCGCCTGCGTGCCGATCGAGCCGGTCGAGCCGAGCAGGACGATTTCCCGGGGCGCACTCACCGCTCCATTCTCCCCCGCCACGCCGGCCCGCCCCAACGCACACCCACCGCCTGCACACAACGTCCACGCCCCCGCGGCAACGTACACCGGCAGCTCCACGCGGCAAGGTCCGCCCGGCAGCTCCACGCGGCAAGGTCCAGCCGCGGCAGACGCCCACGCCGCAACGCCCCGGCTCGGCGGGGTCGGCGGCGGTCGGGCGGGCAGCCGGCCCGGCCTCGGGCCGCGGTGCGGCGATCAACATCGCGCGGGGGTACGCCGGCCGCGGGGCGCTGTCGGACCGATCCGCTAGCGTGGGGTCCATGCGGCTGGCGACCTGGAACGTCAACTCGGTGACCGCGCGACTGCCCCGGCTGCTCGACTGGCTGGGCACCGCCAAGCCGGACGTGCTGTGCCTGCAGGAGACCAAGACGCCGAGCTTCCCGGTGGCCGCCGTCGAGGAGCTGGGCTACCAGGTCGCCGCGCACGGGGTGGACCGGTGGAACGGGGTGGCGCTGCTGTCCCGGGTCGGGCTCGACGACGTGACCCGGGACTTCCCGGGCGCAGCCCGGCTACCCCGACGTCGCCGCCACAGCCGAGCCACGGGCGATCGGCGCGACCTGTGGCGGAGTCCGGGTCTGGTCGGTGTACGTACCCAACGGGCGCACCCCCGACTCCGACCACTACACGTACAAGCTGGCCTGGCTCGCCGCGCTCCGCGACGCGCTGGAGCCGGAGCTCGCCGGGCATCCGCAGTTGGCCGTGTGCGGCGACTTCAACGTGGCACCCACCGACGCCGATGTCTGGGACCCGGCCGCCTTCGTCGGCGCCACCCACGTCACCGCGCCCGAGCGCGAGGCGCTGGCCCAGCTGCGCGGCATCGGCCTGGTCGACGTGCTGCCGCGCTCGTTGAAGGGGCCCAACCCGTTCACCTACCACGACTACCGCGGCGGCTACTTCCACAAGGACATGGGCATGCGCATCGACCTGGTCTACGCGAGCGCGCGCGCTGGCCGGTCGGGTCGCCGACGCGTACATCGACCGGGAGGCGCGCAAGGGCAAGGGCCCCTCCGACCACGCTCCGGTCGTGGTGGACCTGCGCGACAAGTAAAGCGGCGGCCCCGGTCAGGCCGGGACGAGCCCGGTCCGGGCGTCGAGCAGGGTACGCAGGTCGGCGTGCTCGGCCGCGCTCAGACAGCGCGGTCGGGATGGCGATGTAGTGCCGCCGGTTGAGCATCAACAGATACTGGTCCCGCAGCTCGACCACGTCGACCACCAGGTTCCACGGCCGGGTCAGTTCGAACGTGTGGCACACGGTGCGTACCCCGTCGGCACTCACCTCGATCAACCGCGGGTGTCCGGGGCTGCGCGCCCAGCGCCGGCCCCGGACCCGGGGCAGTACGAGCGGCAGTACGGTCAGGTCGAGCAGGCCGAGGGCAAGCATCTCACCGGCGGGTAGCCACGCCTCGCGGCCGAAGAACAGCAGTGCGACACCCACACAGATGGGTACCATCCCGGCGACCAGGATTACTTTGCGTCGCCCGCCCAACACGTGTCGCTCCGATGCGACGCACAGTCGCTCATCTGGTCTTACCGTGACCGTGACCCGCATTCCCAGCCTTCCCCCGACGGCAGTGAGATCAGCCTAGAGCCTGCCGCTGTGAACACTGGTGTCGGCTGTCGGCCAGTCGCTGAATACCCGTGCACCGACCAGCACAAACAGCCGCTCAAGCTGGGATTTCGGGGCGGATCCGGAACGCCGCGCAGCGGATGCCGTACCACCTGTCGGTTTCGCCGATCGACTCCATCCCGAGCCGCCGGCAGACCGCGAGCGAGGCGGTGTTCTCCGGGTACACCACGGCGAAGACCTCGGGTACCCCGGCGGCGAAGGCGCGCTGGACGAGGGCGCCGGCCGCCTCGGTGGCGTACCCGTGCCCCCACGAGTCGGGGTGCAGGTGCCAGCCGACCTCGATGTCACTCGCCGCTGAGCCGTCCGAGTTGGGCAGCGGCTTCAGCAGCGCCGTACCGACCGCCACCCCGGTGCGCCGGTCCTCGATCGCCCACTGGCCGTAGGTCGGCGGCCAGTGGGCGTGCGGCGCCGTCCAGCGCGCCACCAGCCCGGCCGCCTCCGCCGGATCGGCCATCACCTTCGGCGCCGCGCCCAGGAAGCGCATCACCTCCCAGCGGGAGTACATGTCCCACAAGCGATCCAGGTCAGCCTGCGAGTCGGTCCACGGCCGGATGTCCAGGCGCTGCGTCTGTGCCACGATCATGACGCCGCAGGCTACCCGGCCACGCCGCCACCGGGCCACGCCGTTACCGGGCCGCCCGGGCTGTCCGCCGGCTCGTCCGCCCCGATGCCGCCCGGGGCCGGATCGTCGCCTGGAACGGCGCCGGGAACGGGGGCCGGAGCCGCTGGCTCGTGCATGTGGCGGTACACCCGGGCCAGCGGACCCGGGGCCCACCAGTTCCACCGGCCGAGCAGCCGCATCGTGGCCGGTACCAGCAGCGCCCGTACCAGCGTCGCGTCCACCAGGATGGCCACGATCATGCCGACCCCGATGAGCTTGACGAAGGCGATCTTCGCCGGTGGCGAAGCCGGCCACCACCACGATCAGCAGCAGCGCGGCCGAGGTGATCAGCCGGCCGGTGCGCTGCAGCCCGGTCGCGACCGCGCGGGTGTTGTCGCCGGTGGCGTCGTACTCCTCGCGGACCCGGGAGAGCAGGAACACCTCGTAGTCGGTGGCCAGTCCGAAGAGTACGGCCACCATCAGGATCGGGTTGGTCGGCTCGATCGTGCCGGTCGGCGTGAAGCCCAGCCAGGAGGCGAAGTGCCCGTCCTGGAAGACGAGTACCACCACGCCGAACGCCGCGCCCAGCGACACCACGTTCATCAGTACCGCCTTGATCGGCAGCAGTACCGAGCCGAAGGCGAAGAACAGCAGCACCATGGTGACGAGTACCACGAAGGCGACCATCCACGGCAGCCGGCTACCGAGCGAGTGCGAGCTGGTCGACGAGGTCCGCCGTGTAGCCCGTGACCCCGATCGTCACGCCCGCCGGAGCCGGGTACGCCCGCGCGTCCGCGACGAGTCGCCGGGCGCCGTCGGAGGTCGCGTCGCCGGAGTAGTCCAGGTCAACCAGGGCGGCGCCGCCCTTGCTGGCCACCACCGTCGCGTTGGTCACGCCGCGCAGCCCGTGCAGCCCGGCGACCACGCTGGGCAGGTTGGCGTCGGTGACTCCGGTGGCGAGTACCTGGATGGGGTACTCGCTCGCCGGTCGGGAACTCCGACTGCAGTCGCTCGTTGACCACCCGGCTCTCGGTACCGGACGGGAGTACCCGGGCGTCCACGCCGCCGAAGTGGATGCGGTGTACCGGCGCGGCGAGTACCGCCAGGATCGCGAGCACGCCCACCAGGTACACCCAGGGTCGGCGCATGACGCTGTGTGCGAGCGCGGCCCACGCACCGTGCTCCCCCAGCTGGTCGGCTGCCGCCCGCGACCGCCTGCGCGGCAACGGAATGCGCACCGCGTTGATCCGCGGCCCGATGACCGCGAGACCCGCCGGCAGCACGGTGAGCGAGGCGAGCATGGCGACCGCGACGGCGGCCATCCCGCCGTACCCCATCGACTTCAGGAACCCTTGCGGGAAAAGGAGAAGGCTCGCCAGCGCGAGGGTCACGGTCACCCCGGAGACCGCCACGGTACGCCCGGCGGTGGCCATCGTGCGGACCACCGCGTCGTGTGGCGACAGCCCGCCGGCCAGCTCCTCGCGGAACCGGCTGACCACGAAGAGCGCGTAGTCGATGGAGAGGCCGAGCCCGATCAGCGTGATGATGTTGATGGCGAAGGTGGAGACGTCGGTGAACTCGGTCAGCACCCGGGTCACGATGAACGCGCCGAGTACCGCGAGCCCGCCGACCAGCAGTGGCGTGGTGGCCGCGACCACACTGCCGAAGACCAGTACCAGCAGCACCAGCAGTACCGGCATGGAGAACGTCTCGGCGCGGGCGATGTCGCTCGCGGTCATCGCGTTCGTCTCGTCGTAGAACGGGCGTACCCCGCCGAGCTGGGTTGTCACCGGCGCAGCCGCCTGGAACTCGGGCTTCATCGCGCGGTAGATGCCGAGCGCGGCGGTCTCGTCGATGTTGGTGAAGCGCACCACGACGTACGTGGCGTGCCGGTCGGTCGAGACGAGCTGCGGCAACGGCGTCTGGTACCAGCTGACCACGGTCCGCACCGACGGGTCGGCGGCTACCCGCTGCACGGCGGCTGTCACGGACGCCCGGAAGGCCGGGTCGTCCACGGTCAGCGTCGGGCTGGAGTAGAGGGCGATGACGTCCGAGTCCTGGGCGCCGAGCCGGTCGACGATCTGCGCCCGGGTACGCGCCGAGGCGTTGTGGTTGTCGTAGAACCCGCCGCCGGACACAGCACCGAAGACGCCCAGCCCCCAGGTGAGCCCGACGACCACGAGCGCGAGCCCGGCCGCGAGTACCCCGAACCGGGCCCGGACGACGAAGCGCCCCCACCGCTCCAACAGCAACACCGACACTCCTCGCACCGAGACCCCAGCTGTGAACTTCTCTCACTATGCCTCTGAGGCAGGTGGGGGGTGCTTGGGGTGGGTGGCGTCTGCCGGGGTCCTGCTGCGCTTGTTGGCGCAGGGGGGCGGGGTGGGAGGGGCTAGGCTCGCCGGGGTGACGACCGAGATTCCCGCGCGCGCGGATGTCGTGATCATCGGGGCCGGGCACAACGGGCTGGTCTCGGCGATCCTGCTGGCCCGGGCCGGGCTCTCCGTGGTGGTACTGGAGGGCAAGGCGGCGCTGGGCGGGGCGACCCGGACCGAGCACCCGTTCCCGAAGGTGCCCGGGCTCGGCCACTCCACCGGCTCGTACCTGCTCGGCCTGATGCCGCCCGAACTGCTCGCCAAGCTCGACGTGCGGATCCCCGTACTGCGCCGCGATCCGCACTACTTCCTGCCGACGCCCGGACCGCTGGGCTCGCCGTACCTGCTGTTCGGCTCCGACCGGGCGGCCACCCGGGCGCAGCTCGAGGCGTTCTTCTCGGCCGCCGACATCGCCGCCGACGACGCCATGCAGGCTGAGCTGGCCGAGCTGCGCGAGGACCTGGCCCCGGCCTGGTTGGCCGCGCCACTGCCGGTGGGCGAGACCGCGGAGCGCTACCTGCGCCCCGAACTGCGGCAGGTCTTCGCGGACCTGGTGACCGGCTCGGTCGCCGACTACCTGGCCCGGTTCGGCTTCGAGTCGGAGCTGCTGGTCTCGATGTACGCGGTGACCGACGGGCTGTCCGGGCTCAACGCCGGCCCCGACGACCCGGGTACCGGCCACAACTTCCTCGTCCACAACATGTGCCGGCTGCCGGGCGCGGACGGTACCTGGATGATCGCCAAAGGCGGCATGGGTACCGTCTCGGCCACCTTCGCCGAAGCCGCCCGATCCGCCGGTGCCGTACTCGCCGCGAGCGCACCGGTGGCCAGGGTGTGCGTGGACGCAGGGTCGGTCAGTGGCGTGGAGTTGGCCGACGGCCGGCGGGTCAGCGCGTCCGTGGTGCTCGGCGCCTGCGACCCGTACCAGCTGCTCGCCCTCGCCCCGGAGGCGCCGGCCGCGCTGCGGGAGCGGATGGAGTCGGTACGCCGCACCGGAACCACGCTGAAGGTCAACCTGGCGCTGCGCGGCCTGCCCCGCTTCTCCTGCCTACCCGAGGGCGCGCCGAGCCCGTTCGGCTCCACCATCCACCTGCTCCCCGGCTCCGCCACGCTGCTCCCCGGCTCGTTCCGTCCCGGCTCGCTGTCGCCCGGGTCCGCGGACGGAGCGTCGCCGATGGCGGAGCTGCGCCGGATGTGGGCGGACGTGTGCGCCGGGAAGCTGCCGGCCGAGCCGACCCTCGAGTGGTACCTGCACACCACGGTCGATCCGTCACTCCAGGACGCGGAGGGGCACCACTCGTCGGCGCTGTTCGTGCAGTCGGTGCCGTACGCGCCAGTCGACGGGGGCTGGGACGAGCTGCTGCCGTCCTATGTGGACAGTCTGCTGGAGATCTGCGAGCGGTACGCCCCGGGTACCCGGGACCTGGTCGCGGATGTGTTCCCGCTGACCCCGCCCGGCATCGAGGAGCACTTCGGGATCACCGGTGGACACATCCACCACGTGGACAACACGGTCTCCTTCACCGACCGGATGCCCTACGCCACCGGCCTGCCGGGTCTCTACGCCGGCTCGGCGGGTACCCATCCGGCCGGCAGCGTGATCGGCGCGGCCGGGCACAACGCCGCCCAGCAGATCCTCGCCGATCTCGGCCGGCCACCCGCCTGACGCACGCCGTAAGAAACCACCGCGCCCGACGCCAGCGGTTGTCCCGGCCCTATTCAGCGCCTACGGTCGGTGAGTATGACCGACGACGCGCAGTGGCAGGCGACCGCTCAGCCGATCGACCGGGATGACATCCCCGTCATGTACCTGGAGACGACCGACGGTGACGGGCCGGCGATCGGCGCCGCCTGGGACCGGCTGGAGGATCTCGTCGGACTGCGCGGGCGGCGGTTCCTCGGGATTTTCAACACCACAGCCGGCTGGTACCGGACCTGCGTGGCACTGCGCGCCGGTGACGATCCGGAGGCGCTGGGTCTGCCGACCGGTGTTGTCCCCGGCGGCCGGTACCTGCGCGCCCGGCTGCGCGGCGAGACCCCCGCCGTGTACGACCGGCTCGCCCCCACCTACGCCGAACTGCAGCGCACCGGTGTACTCGACAGCAGCCGCCCCGGCATCGAGTACTACCGCCGGCACGACGAGATCGACGTACTCATGCCCGTACTCGACCTGATCCGGCACCGGCTCAGGGGGCGGCGGCCGACCGGACCGCAAGCTGGATAGCGGCCGGGATCGGCAGGGCTAGTAGCCGGTCATCGTGGGTGGCCGCCTCCACCGCGTGCAGCCGGCCGACAGAATCCATCACCAGCAGCCACTTGCCATCAGGTGACCAGACCAGCTGGCAACCGGCGTCGGCCGGACCGAGCACGACCGGCACCGGGTTGGCATCGGAGTACCCGTTGTCGACCAGATTCTCCAGCGTGAGCCTGGGGGGCACCGCGGACGTGTCGATGACGGCTGCCGTCCGGCCATCCGGCGAGACGAGGCCGGTGACGGTGGAGTGCGATGTGTCGGCGACGTTGACCTGGCGGCGCGCTCCGGTACGACTGTCGACCGTGTAGGGCAGGCAGCTGCCCCGGGTGTCGCAGTCCTGCACCAGCCACACGGTGGGGCCGACGGCGATCAAGCCGCCGGTGGCGATGCGTTTACTGGTACCGGGACGCAGGTCGTAGACGCCGCCGTTGCCGATGAGCAGGACATAGCCGGTACCGTCGGCGACCACCGTGCCGGAGTTGCCTTCCGGTAGGTCCATCACGGTCGGTACGGCGCCACCGAGCTGGGCACCATCCGCGTCAACCAGCGCCAGTCTCTGCACAGTCGGTTGGTCGGCAACCCAGAAGGTGCCCGGTGTCGGCCCGGAGAACACCTGCCCGGCTCCGTTGAGCAGGCCGTGGATCGGCTGGCTCGGCTTGCCGTCGGGGACCAGGTACCCGCCACCCCCGCCAGGGACCGCCGGCTCGGCAAGCACGCCGTCGGGCGTCGGCAGGAACATGACCGGGCCGTTGCCGCGCAGGAGGGGTACCTGGGTGTCGGTGATCTTGCCGGCCGCCAGTTGGATGCGCACCACGTCGAGCGCGGACCGCACGTACAGCTCCCAGCCCGCCGAAAAGCCGGGGACGGGGCCGGGCAGTGCGGTCGTCCCGCGCGCGACCGTACTGGGCGGGACGCGATCCGATGGCGAGCCGGGCCGGCTGGACCCCGCTCCCGACGGGGAGACCGCCGCACGCCGCGGCGCGGACGCGCCGGTCTGGCTGTAGACGAGTGCCCCGACCAGCACCGCGACCACCAGCGCGGCGGCGACCGCGAAGCGGCGGCGACTCCGCCCAGCCCGAGCGGAGCCGGTCGACCCGAAGTCCACCACGTCGGGCCGGGGCTGCTCCGGGTCACTGGCGCGCCCCAGCTCGATGTCGGCACGCGCCGGCCCGGCCGTCGGCTGCTCCCGCTGATCGTTCACCCGACCAGGATGGGGTACCCGACCCCTCGCCGCTGCCCTGCCCCGGCGCTGCCCTGAAAATCCGCCGCCCACCGCCTCCGCCGCCGTCTTCACCGAACGCGCACAGGGCGCCGGTCAGCCGCTGGCGGCGGGGCGGACGGCGAGTTGGATGGCGGTTGGGATCGGGAGGGTGAGCACGTTGTCGTTGTGGGTGGCGGCCTCCACCGCGTGCAGGTGGCCGTCGGAGTCCACCACCAGCAGCCACTTGCCATCTGGTGACCAGACAAACTGGCCACTGACTCCGACCGAACCGAGCAGGACCGACACAGGCGAGGCCTGGCCGGTGGCCGTGGTCACCAGTTTGAGCTGTCCCATGCTCGTGTCGATCACGGCCAGCATCCGGCCGTCCGGCGAAAGCACGCCAGTCATCACCGGTTCGGCGATGTCGACGGCTTCCACCTGGTGGCGCGCGCCGGTCCGACTGTCGACTGTATAGCTCAGGCAGACGCCCCGGTTGTCGCAGTCTCGCACCAGCCACATGGTGGGGCCGACGGCGAGCAGGCTGCCGGTGGCGATGCGCTTGCTGGTACCCGGGTGCAGGTCGTACACGCCACCGTTGCCGGTGAACAGAAGGTAGCCGGTACCGTCGGCAACCAGCTGGCCGGCGTTGCCGCTCGGTACGTCGATCGCGATCGGTACCGCCCCGCCGACCGGACGTCCGCCTGGGTCGACCAGTTCGACGTGCGGACCGAACGTCTCGTCGACAGCCCAGAAGGTGTCCGGGGTCGGCCCCGGGAAGACCAGCCCGGGCGTGCTGAGCGAGCCCGCAAGGGGTCGGCTGGCGGTTCCGTCCGGGAGCAGGTAGCCGGCACCGGTGTGAGCCGGTCTGGCCAGTACCCCGCCCGACGTGGCCAGGAAGGTCACCTCGCCACTGTTGGAAAGCGGCGGCGCCTGGGTGTCGGTGATCTTGCCGGCCGCCAGTTGGATCCGCACAACGTCGGACGCGGACCGGACGTACAGCACCCAGCCGCTGGTGACACCGAGTAACGGCCCGCCCAGGGTCGTCGTGCCGCGGAAGGTCGGGCTCGCTGTGGCAGCCCGCGACGGCGTACCGGCGGTGGCGGACGGGGAGAGCGACGGCGCAGTCGATCCCGCATTCGCCGGCGGCGTGTCCCGGGTGTGGCTGTAGATCAGCACCCCGACCAGTAGCGCCGCCACCATCAACACGCCCGCGAGTACCCGCCGCTGTCGGCTCGGAGCCCGACGCCCGAAGTCGACCACATCGGTCTCCGGCGGCCGCTCCGGGTCGGACACGAGATCAAGCTCGATCTCGACCGGCTGCGCAGGGGCGGGCACTGTGCCGGAGAACGCCCGGCCGGAGCGTGCTAGGCCGGAGAGCGCCGTTTGGGAGGGGTTGATCGGGGGGCGGTCGTGCTGGTCACTCACCGGTTCAGGATGCGGCAACCGGGCGCTTCCGTGCTGTCCCGGCTCGCCAGCCGGAATCTTCCGCGCCGCGGCAGGGACCAGGAAAGCCGCTGTTCACCCGCCGGGGACCGGCTCCGCAGCGGGGACCTGGTCGCCAGCGGGGATCTGTTGTCCAGCGGAGAGCGGGCCGGCAGCGGGCACCGTGGTGCCGTCCGGGACCGTGCTGCCGGCTGCAGGCCGGGAGCGGATCTCGTGCCCGACACTGGTCAGGCACTTCCCGGTGGCCAGGTCGAACTTCCAGCCGTGCAGCTGGCAGGTGAGCGTGCGCCCCTCGACGATGCCGAACCGGGTCAGGTCGGCCTTCAGGTGCGGGCAGCGCCGCTGCATGATCCAGTCGCCCAGCTTGATGTCCTCGGCGTCCGGCTTCTGCTCCGCGTACCAGCCCTCGGCGTACTGCAGGCGCTCGTCGGAGAGGCACTTGAAGAAGGCGTACACGAACTCGTTGTACTGGCCGATCCGGGCAGCCGAGAAGCGGCAGGAGAGGAAGAGCGAGTTGACCCAGTCGACCTCGCCGGTGAACAGCAGCTGCTCGACCAGCGCCCGGCCGGTTCGGAAGCGGTAGCGCACCTTCTCGTCGGCGTAGACGCGCACCTCCTTGCCGGGGAAGTCCACCACGATCGACTCCAGTACCTCGGTCCCCGACTCGTCGGTCAGGTCGAAGCGCACCGGTCCGCCGACGCCGGTGGCCAGGTAGATCGACTCGTCCAGCAGCGGCTCGATGCGCCGCTTCATCTCGGCGAGTACGTCGATCTCCGGGTGCCGCCAGGAGCGCTTGGCCGCCTCGATGACCGGCCGCTGGCGCGCCTGGTACTCGCGCAGGTGCTGCTCCTTGTGCGCGAAGTACTCGTCAACCGGCGTCGGGTGGCTCGCCTCGCACGAGTCGGTGCCGACCGTCGCCGTCGACCCGGGCAGCAGCACGACCGCGTTGTCCCGCCCGATCGCCGCGTACTCCCGCAGGAACACCGACTGGTCCGGGAAGATGTTCCCCTCGTCGGTACCCAGATCGTTGAACTGCCACAGCTCGTCGTCGAGGAAGCACGGCGGGCCGGCGATCGGGAAGACCCAGGACGCCTTCAGGTCGTCGATGTAGCGCCAGGTGCGGTCGAACTGGCGGTCGCGCTTCTGCTTGCCGAAGGCGGTCTTGGCCGCGGCGGGCAGTTCATAGACCATGGGGTACCAGATGGCCCCACTGAACTGCAGCATGTGCGCGTGTACGTGCCCCAGTTCGGCGAAGAACCCCAGATCTGTGGGGCGCGCGTCGTTCTGGTTGAGTACCCGCACCCCGTCGTACTCCACCCACAGCGACGAGTCCCCGATCGGCCCGTCGGTCGGTGAGGTCAGCGCCTGGATGAGGATCTTCAAACCGCCGTCGAGCTCGTACACCTCATTGGTCTTGGTCTTTAGGAACGAGGTGAAGCCGAGCTCCCGCAGTTCGTCCTCCATCTCCGAGGTGGGGAATTCGGGCAGCAGGACGGTGGCCTTCTTGGAGATGAAGCGCTTCAGGTGCGCCGCGTCGAAGTGGTCCCGGTGCAGGTGCGAGACGTAGAGGTAGTCGACGTCGCCGAGGCTCTCCCAGTCGAGCTGCGAGTTGTCCGGGAACGGGAACCACGAGGCGAAGTACGCCGGGTTGACCCACGGATCGGTCAGGATGCTCCCCGCCGCCGTGTCGATCCGCATGCTCGCGTGCCCGGTACCGGTGATCTTCACCCGCGATCCTCTCTCTGGCCCTCGACCGCCCGACCCCCGACGCTACCGGACTCCCCCACCCGCCCCGCCGACCGACCGCCGACCGACCGCCGACCGGCCGGGACCGCGCGTTACGAGGGGGCGGGGGGAGCGCGGACCGGACGCCGTGGCATGCCACACTAACCAGCGGCGGGCCACCCGCCGGCAGTCCCGGCCAGCACGCCTACACGGGAGCCGGCCGATCACGAACTTCGCGCCGAAAGGGAGCTGCACGTGGCGGGCAACGAGCCGGTGACCTCACCCGACCAGCACAAGCCGGGCCCGAAGCGGGCAGCCCGGATCGGCGCGGTCGTGTCCATCCTGGCGCTGCTGTGCATGGCGTGGCCGGAACAGCAGGGGCACATCGCGACGATCTTCCTGCTGTGCACGGCCGGACTCATCGCTCTGCTGCTGGTCGCGGATGTGCTGCTGCGCAAGAGCGGCCTGCGCTCCACCGAGTAGTGGCTGCGACCCGGGCGCCCTCGACTGAGTGGCGCCCGGATGCTCGCCGTCAGCGCCGGTTGCGGATCAGGTCGCGCACCTCGCGCAGTGCCTGGTCCACCTCGGCCTCGAAGTAGCCGCCCGGTACCAGGTTGAACTGTCCCGGGTCCAGGTCGGCGTCGTTGATCTGCCCACCCGACCGGCCGGACATGGTGGCCACGATCCCGTCGAAGAGCCGCTCCACCTGATCCGGGTCGTAGCCGCTGCCGAACCGGCGCGGCTGGAAGGTACGCCGCAGCTGGTCCACCCGGCCGGCGTCCCCAGCCGGGGCCGGTGGCGCGGCCGGGGCGCTGATGTCGGCCGGCATCCGGATCTCGGTGGTCATGTCCATCTTGCCGTGCCGCCCCGGCTCGAAGCCCGGGCTGCTCGGGTACCCGCCGCGCGGCGCGTCCTCGTAGCGCGGCGGCGCCGGCGGGCGCGCGGGTGGCTCCTCGTACCGGCGCTGCGGGTCCTCGTAGGGGTTGTCGTCGCCGCGCAGCCCGTCGAAGCGCGGATCGGAGTACCCGCCACCGAAGGCCGGACCGGCCGGTACCGGCGGGCCGGCCGGGCGCGGCGGCACTGGCGGCGGCATGGCGCGGTCGTCGCGTACCGGTGGCAGCGTCCCGGTCGCCCGGTCGTCGCCGCGGCGGTCCGGCGGACCCATCCGGTCGACCGCCGCGAACCGGTCCGTGTTGCTGAACCGGTCCTCCTGGGCGAACCGGTCCTCCTGGGCGAACCGCTCCTCCTGGGCGAACCGGTCCTCCTGCGGGAAGCGACCCTCCGGGCCGAACCTGTCGTCCGCGGCGTAGCGGTCCTCCGGCTGGCCGAACCGGTCGCCCGGTGCCGGCCGCGCCTCGCGCGGCAGCGCCGGCCGCTCGGTCGCGGCGGTCACCGCCCGGCGCTCGGGTCCGCCGACGGCGGGCACGATCGGGCCGCGCTCGGCCATCTCGGCCAGCTGCCGCTCGACCCGGTCCAGGTGCAGATCGACCTGCCATTCGTCGTACCCGCCGAAGCGCACCCGGAACACCACGTCGTGTACCTCCGACGCGTTCACCCCGCCGCCCCGTGACTCGCCGTTGAGAGTCGCCTCCACGCGGTCGAGGAAGGTGTCCACCTCGTCGACCTTGTACCCGCGACGCAGCGCCCGGCGCCGGAACCGCTGACCCTGACTCGTCACTGCGCCACTCCCTGCTCGCGGTGGTCTGCGCCGACCGACGTCGAAGATGCTGGTACTGGCCGGCTGCCCGGCGCTGCGGGGCGGGCCGGAAGTTCTGCTGGGACAGCGCCCGGCAGCCCCGGGTCAGCCTCAGACTCGCTGGCGGCGAGCTGGCCGCAGGCGCCGTCGATCTCCCGGCCCCGGGTGTCGCGGACCGTGGTGGCCACGCCGGCCGCCCGCAGCCGCCGGACGAACTCCCGCTCGACCGGCTTGGGACTGGCATCCCACTTGCTGCCCGGGGTCGGGTTGAGCGGGATCAGGTTGACGTGCGTGAGCTTGCCGGCCAGTAGCCGACCGAGCAGGTCGGCCCGCCAGGGCTGGTCGTTGATGTCGCGGATGAGCGCGTACTCGATGGAGACCCGGCGCCCTGTCTTCGCGGCGTACCCCCAGGCGGCGTCCAGCACCTCGGCGACCTTCCAACGTTGGTTGACCGGGACGAGCTCGTCGCGGAGCTCATCATCGGGCGCGTGCAGGGACAGCGCAAGAGTCACCGAGAGGTCTTCGGCCGCGAGGCGGTGCATTGCCGGTACGAGCCCGACGGTGGAGACGGTGATGTGCCGCTGGGACAGGCCGAGCCCCTCGGGCGCCGGGCTGGTGAGCCGGCGTACCGCGTCGATTACCCGACCGTAGTTGGCCAGCGGCTCGCCCATGCCCATGAACACCACCCGGGACAGCCGGTCGGGGCAGCCGGGCAGCGCGCCACTGGCGGCCACGCCGGCGAACCACACCACCTGGTCGACGATCTCCGCGGTGGACAGGTTACGGGTGAGGCCCTGCTGGCCGGTGGCGCAGAACGGGCAGGCCATGCCGCAGCCGGCCTGGCTGGAGACGCACACGGTCACCCGATCTGGGTACCCCATCAGCACGCTCTCCACGAGCGAACCGTCGTGTAGCCGCCAGAGCGTCTTGCGGGTGGCCCCACCGTCGCAGGCCAGCTCGCGGACCGGGGTCAGCAGCCGGGGCAGCAGCTGCCCGGCGAGGCGCTCCCGCGCGGCGGCCGGGATGTCGGTCATCGCCGCCGGCTCGCGGACCAGCCGGCCGAAGTAGTGGGTGGACAGCTGTGCCGCCCGGAACGCCGGCTCGCCGAGCCCGGCAACCGCCGCCCGGCGCCCGGCAAGATCCAGGTCGGCCAGGTGGCGCGGGGGCAGTGCGGCCCGGTGCCGGGCGGGTGCGCTCGGCTCGGCCTCCCCTCGCGGAAGCGATGGGGCAGGTGGGAGGGCAGCGATGACCGGCAGAGTACGCATAACCCGTTCAGTCTCCCACGCGGTACGACGTGGTTGGAAAACAAAGCACCCGTACCCTCACCCGGAGGTTGGCGAGAAGGCCACCAGCAGCATGAACGCTGTCGGCGCGGCGAACAGGATGGAGTCGAGCCGGTCCATCAGGCCGCCGTGGCCGGGGAGAAGATTGCTCATGTCCTTGACCCCGAGGTCCCGTTTGAGCAGGGATTCGCCGAGGTCGCCGAGCACGCAGGCCACCGAGACCACCGCGCCGAAGATCAACCCCTGCCACCAGGCCAGGTCGAGAACGAACAGGAAGAGCAGCGCGCCGCCGATGGCGGTACACACCACCGAGCCGGCAAAGCCCTCCCAGGACTTCTTGGGGCTCACCGTGGGGGCCATCGGGTGCTTGCCGAAGAACACCCCGGCGACGTACCCGCCCGTGTCGGAGAGCACCACTGCCGCCAGGGTCACGATCACCCGGAGTGCCCCGTCGTCCGGTTTCGCCAGCAGTACGGCGAAGCCGGCGAGGAAGGGTACGTAGACGGCGACCAGTGCCGTGGCGGTGATGTCGCGCTGGTAGTTGCGTACCCCGTCGGCCAGCCGCCAGATCATCGCCGCCAGTACCGTCAGGATCAGCCCGAGGATCAGTGCCTCTGCCCCGTCGTACCAGGCCAGCGCCTCCATCACCACCGCGCCGGCGAGCAGCGGCAGCAGTGGCGGGCGGGGTCCCTGGTGTTCGACGGCCCGGGTCATCTCCCAGATCCCCACGCCGACGGCCAGGGTGACCACGCCGAGGAAGGCCGGCCGCCACACGAACAGCGAGACGATCACGATCGCGCCCAGGGTCAGCCCGACCCCGATCGCGGCGGGCAGGTTGCGACCGGCCCGGCTCTTCTTGGCGGCCGGCTCCGCGGCGGGAGCAGCGCCCGCCACCGGGCCGGCCCCCGCGCTCACCCGCGCCGGGTCGGCCGCGGCGAACCCGCCGCTCGTATCGTCCCGCCCCGACTGGCCGCGCGGAGCGCCGTTGTCGGTGCGCCACGGCGCACCCGGCTCGGCCTCGCGGTAGCCGCTGTCCTCCCGGTAGCCGCTGTCCTCGCGGTAGCCGCTGTCCTCGCGGTAGGGGCTGTCCTCGCGGTAGGGGCTGTCGGGTGCGAGTTGTCCGGGTACGTGCTGTCCGGGTCCACGGTGGTGTGCCGGGCGCCGTAACGGCGCGCCGTCCCGTCGGCGGTACCCGGCCGGAGGCGGTCCTTGCCGTCGTCGGAGCCGGCCCGGTCGTCGTGCCCGGGCCAGCCGGAGTTGTCGAGGTGGGACATCAGACCTCGAGCAGCTCGGCTTCCTTGTGCTTGACGAGCTCGTCGATCTGCGCCACGTACTTGTGGGTCAGGTCGTCGAGCTCCTTCTCGGCGCGCCGCCCGTCGTCCTCGCCCGCCTCGCCGTCCTTGACGATCCGGTCGAGCTCCTCCTTGGCCTTACGGCGCACGTTGCGCACCGCGACCTTGGCGTCCTCGCCCTTGCCACGGGCGATCTTCACCATGTCGCGGCGCCGCTCCTCGGTCATCTGCGGCAGGATGATGCGGATCTGGTTGCCCTCGTTGTTGGGGTTCACGCCCAGGTCGGAGTCGCGGATCGCCTTCTCCATGGCATTGATCTGGCCATTGTCGTACGGCTTGATGATCGCCATGCGGGGCTCCGGCGTCGCGATCGAGGCCATCTGGGGCAGCGGCGTCGGGGTGCCGTAGTAGTCAATAATGATCTTGGCGAACATCGCCGGAGTCGCCCGGCCGGTACGGATCACGGCGAACTCCTCCTTGGCGAAGTCGATCGCCCGGTCCATCTTCTCTTCGGCCTCGAAGAGCGCTTCGTCGATCACCTCGGTCGTCGCCTCCCATGTCCACGTGCCCGCCGCGCCAAGTCGCGGTGTCGCCTACAGTCAGCGGCCGGCACACGCCGCCGCCCGGTTCTCCCCGTCACGCTCCCGTGTCCACCCGCAGGCTACCGGCCCCGCGCGCTACCCGCCGGACCGACCGTGCCACGAGCTCGCACCAGGCTACGCGGTGGTGATCAGCGTGCCGATCTTCTCACCGCTGACCGCCCGGATGATCGTGTCCTCGCCCTCGGCGCCGAACACCAGCATGGGCAGCTTGTTCTCGTTGCAGAGGCTGAAGGCGGCGGCGTCGGCCACCCGGCTGCCCTGGCGCAGCAGCTCACCGAAGGTCACCGACTCCAGCTTCACCGCGCTCGGGTCGGTACGCGGGTCGGAGGTGTAGACCCCGTCGACCCCGTTCTTGCTCATCAGTACGACATCCGCGTGGATCTCCAGCGCGCGCTGTGCCGAGACGGTGTCCGTGGAGAAGTACGGCATCCCCGCACCCGCGCCGAAGATGACCACGCGCCCCTTCTCCAGGTGCCGGATGGCGCGCCGGGGGATGTACGGCTCGGCGACCTGGGCCATCGTGATCGCGCTCTGTACCCGCGTGTCGATGCCGGCCTTCTCCAGGAAGTCCTGCAGTGCCAGGCAGTTCATCACGGTGGCGATCATGCCCATGTAGTCGGCGCGGGACCGGTCCATGCCGCGCTTCTCCAGCTCGGCGCCGCGGAAGAAGTTACCCCCACCCACGACCACGGCGACCTGTACCCCGAGGCGTACCACGTGGGCGATCTGCCGGGCGATCTCGCTGACCACCTCGGGGTCGACGCCGACGGCCCCGCCGCCGAACACCTCGCCGGAGAGCTTCAGAACCACCCGGCGCGCACGCGATCCGGGAGTAATCGTGGCGGCGACCTCAGCGACTGAACTGGTCATCCGTGCGCTCCTCCTGGGTTCCGGGTTGGGGTCTTCCGGGTTTTGTCACGCTCAGCTTGCCGCACGTTCATCCTGGCCGCGCACCGGGCCGCAAGATCTGTCAGGCGGGCGTCGGGGCTACCGGGCCGGGCATGCCACGGGGAGGCCACCGCGTCGCCGCGACGACCTCCCCGACAGCTCTAATCAGGCCGGTCAGACCTCGAAGCTCAGGCCTGCCCTACCTCGAAGCTCAGGCCTGCCCGACCTCGAACCGGACGAACTTCGTCACGGTGAGGCCGGCCTCCTTGATGACCTGCGCCACGGTCTTCTTCGGGTCCTGTACGGAGGCCTGCTCGATCAGGACGAAGTCCTTGAAGAAGCCACCGACCCGACCCTCGATGATGCGGCTCAGCGCGGCCTCCGGCTTGCCCTCTTCGCGGGCGGTCTGCTCGGCGATGCGCCGCTCCGACTCGACCACCTCGGCCGGTACCTCTTCGCGGGTCAGGTACTTCGGCCGCATGGCGGCGATCTGCATGGCCACGCCACGGGCGTCGGCGTCCGCCGCCTCGTCGCTCTTGCCGGTGTACTGGACCAGTACCCCGACGGCCGGCGGCAGGTCGGCCGCCTTGCGGTGCAGGTACACGGCGACCGGGGCGTCGAGCACCGCGAACCGGTTGACGACCAGCTTCTCGCCGATCTTGGCGGACTGCTCCTCGACCACGGTAGCCACCGTCTTGCCCTGGAACGCGGAGGCCAGCAGCGCCTCGACGTCGGCCGGCCTGGTGGCGACAACGTGCTCGACCAGGCTCTGCGCCAGCGCGATGAAGTCCGCGTTCTTGGCGACGAAGTCGGTCTCGCAGTTGATCTCCAGCAGGGCGGTGCCGCTGTGCGCGACCAGCCCGTTGGCGGCGGTACGCCCGGCCCGCTTGCCGACGTCCTTGGCGCCCTTGATGCGCAGCAGTTCGACCGACTTGTCGAAGTCGCCGTCGGCCTCTTCGAGCGCCTTCTTGCAGTCCATCATCCCGGCGCCGGTCAGTTCGCGGAGCTTCTTGACGTCCGCGGCAGTGAAGTTCGACATGCTTCTCTCTCTTCGGATGTGGGTCACGCGGGTGGCGCCGCCGCCACCCGCGTGCCTACGGGACGTGCCGTCCGGTACTACTCGGCGGCCTCGGCGACATCTTCAGCCGCTGCGGCCGGGTCGGAGGTCGGTACCGCCTCAGCCGAAGCCGACTCGGCAACGCTCTCCGGGCCACCGGTCTGGATCTCTTCGCCGGCCGGGGCGAGCAGCTCGCGCTCCCACTCGGCCAGCGGCTCGTCGACACCGACGGCACCGGCGTCCGGCTTGCTGTCGCCACCCCGGGAACGCCCGGAGCGGGCCATCAGGCCCTCCGCCACCGCGTCGGCGATCACCCGGGTGAGCAGGGCGGCCGAGCGGATCGCGTCGTCGTTGCCGGGGATCGGGAAGTCGACCTCGTCCGGGTCACAGTTGGTGTCCAGCACCGCGATGACCGGGATGTTCAGCTTCCGCGCCTCGTCGACGGCGATGTGCTCCTTCTTCGTGTCGACGATCCACACCGCGGCCGGGGTGCGCTGCATGTCGCGCAGGCCGCCGAGGGTACGGGTGAGCTTGATCTTCTCCCGGGACAGGTGCAGGGTCTCCTTCTTGGTGAAGCCCTGCTGCTGGCCGGTGACCTCGATCGACTCCAGCTCCTTCATGCGCTGCAGCCGCTTGTGTACCGTCTGGAAGTTGGTCAGCATGCCGCCCAACCACCGGTGGTTCACGTACGGCATGCCCACCCGCGACGCCTGCTCGGCGATGGCTTCCTGGGCCTGCTTCTTGGTACCGACGAAGAGCACGCTGCCACCCTCGGCAACCGTGTTCTTGACGAAGTCGTACGCCTTCTCGATGTAGTCGAGGCTCTGGCGCAGGTCGATGATGTAGATGCCGTTGCGCTCGGTGAAGATGAAGCGCTTCATCTTGGGGTTCCAGCGCCGGGTCTGGTGCCCGAAGTGGACACCGCTCTCCAGCAGCTGGCGCATGGTTACCACGGCCACGGTGTGTTGCTCCTTGTTGCGTCCCGGTTGATCCGGTGCTCGCGGGCGCGGCGCCGGCCTAGCGCCCCGGACGGTGGTCTGCTCGCCCGGCTCGATCCTCGTTGAGGACCGGTGCCGAGACCAGGGCAGCCGCCGCCCCACCGCGAGGTGGGGAAGGGCGCGCGAAGTCGACCACAGAGTGTGGTCGCCGGCTTCCGAGTGTACGCGGCAGGCCGGCCCAGCTCCCAATCGGGCCGATTGGGCTGGGCCGATTGGTCTGGACCGATGAGCTGGGCCGGCCTGCAGCCGGATCAATTCGGCGAGCGGGCGGGCAGCGCCGCGATCAGCGGGCGGCCAGCGCGGCGGCGATCAGGAGCAACAGACCCACCGGCAGGTACGCCATGGGAGCCCGGAACCAGGCCTGTGCCGGGTGCCCGCCGGCTGCCGCCGGAGCCCCGGAGACCAGCGCGTAGATGCCGAGCGCCGTGAAGGGTACGCCGACGATGGCGAAGATCGAGGCGAGCATCCCGCCAGCCGCGAAGTTCCCCGCGAACATCGCGTGTACCAGCACGAACAGCAGCAACAGCTCGACCGTCGCACCGCCGATGGCGAGCAGAACGATCAGCGCTGGACGGCGCGAGCGGTACACCGTCGGGGAGGGTCCGGTCGGCCCTGGTACGCCGGGCCGGCGCAGCGCGGCGCGGTCGATCTGCTCGGTCAGGTGGTGCTCGACCTCGCCCAGCGGCGGCAGCTCAACGCCGCTGCGTGGACCGACGAGCCGCCCTCCACCTTCCCGTGGGCCACCGTCCCGCAGGCCACCGTCCCGGCCGCCGCCGTCCCGCAGGCCACTGTCCCGGGAGCCACCGTCGAATGCGCCGCCGCTGTCGAAGATCCCGCCGTCCCGGGGGGCGACGTCGCGAGGACCGACATCGAACGCGCCGCCGTCCCGGGGGCCGGGACCGGCGTCCCGGGGGTCGTCGTAGGGCCGGTCGGCCGCGGGGCGGACACCGCCGAACAGCGGATCTTCGCGGAGCGGATCAGCGTCGTAGCGGCCGCCCGCCGGCAGGTCGCCGAAGCGCGGCTCGGGTACCCGGTAGCCGTCCTCGTCGCGCCCGTCGGCCCGGCGCTCGCGCCGCTCGAAGTCGCGCCGTTCGCCGTCCCAGGAGCCGTCGCGCTCGTCAAAGCGCCGGTCCGGCTCCCGCTCCAGGTCGCGATCGAAGCCACCTGTCGAGCGCTCCGCCCGACCGGGGTAGCGCTGCCAGCGGCCCTCAGGCCCGTCCGCATTTCCACCGAGTCCATCCACGTTCAGGCAGGCTAGGGGAGTCAACCGGCGCGCGCCAACCGGACGGGCGTGGCGGACGTGCCTATTTGTCCGGCCTCTGCCCAACCGGCCGCCCGGCCACGCTGCCGACGGCCGCCCGGGACAGCTGGATCGAGTCTCCAGGCGCACGGTCTGGTGCGCCGGCGGCGGCGCTGCCCGAGCCGCCGAGTCCGACCGACGGCTCGCGGCCCGGCCCACCGGAGCGTGCCGGCCGGGCAGGTACGGCTGTGACCAGCGTCGCTGCCGGGGCCGGACGGGCGGACGATGATCTCGAGGCATGACACCGGATGGGCCGGAGCGGCTCGCGACCATGTTCCGCAGCTACGCCGACCTGGAGTTCCACGGCTCTTCGCCGCTGTACGAGGCACTCGCCCGGGACTGTGCGGAGCGCCCCGAGCTGGCCCGCCCGCTGCTGGCCGCGCCGTTGACCCAGCGGCGGGCGCTGCTGTACTTCGCCGCCGTGCAGTACCTGCTGGGCCGGGTACCGGCGGAGCCGCTGGCCGGGTGGTACCGCTCGCTCGGCGGTACCCGGGTACCCGACGGCGAGCTGGCCGGCGCGTTCGGTGACTTCGTGGGGCGGTACCGGGACGAGCTGGGTGTGCTGTGCGCCGGGCGTACCACGCAGACCAACGAGGCGGCCCGGACAGCGCTGCTACGACCGGCGCTCAGCCGGATCGCGCGTACCTTCCCGAACCGGCCGGTCACGCTGATCGAGCTGGGTACCAGCGCCGGCCTGCTGCTGCTCCCGGACCGCTACGGCTACGACTACTCCGGTCGGCGGGCTGGACGCCCCGACGCGCCGGAGGCGCTGGTGATGCCGTGTGAGCTGCGCGCGGAGGTACCAGATGATCTCGATTTGCAGCCGGTCATCGCCGACCGGATCGGCATCGACCTGAACCCGATCGCGGCCGACGATCCGGACGCCACCGACTGGCTGCGCGCCTGCGTCTGGCCGGAGCACACGGACCGGCGGGCCCGGCTCGACGCCGCGCTCGCCGAGGCCCGCGCGGTACGCCCCCGGCTGATCGCCGGCGACCTGGTCGGGGCGCTCCCGGCGGTGCTGGCCGGGGCCGGGCTGGCCGGAGCCGCGGCCGCCGCGGCACTGCCGGTGGTGTTCGCCTCCAACGCGCTGGCGTACCTGACCGACCCGGCGCGCGCCACGCTGATCGGGCTGCTGCATGAGACCGGCCGGCGGCGCGACCTCGCGGTCGTGCTCAACGAGGCGGCGCGCTGCGGGGCCGCGCTCTTCGCGGAGGTACCAGTCCCGCCCGGCGCGGTCAGCACACCCACCGTAGTCACCTGGGTCGGCGGCCGGCCCGCCGTGGAGGTGCTCGGTACCGCCGCCGCACACGGCCGGGGGCTGGACTGGCGGCCGGCGCGCTACCCGTACGCGCCGGCGCTCTAGAGCTGTCCGTGCTGCCCTAGGCTGACCGGCATGGAGCAGCTCGTCGCCCGGATGCGCCCGTTCGGTACCACCATCTTCGCGGAGATGTCGGCACTCGCGACGCGTACCGGCTCGGTCAACCTGGGCCAGGGATTCCCCGACACCGACGGGCCGGCCTCGATGCTGGACGCCGCCGCGCAGGCACTGCACTCGGGCCACAACCAGTACCCGCCCGGCCCCGGCATCCCCGCGCTCCGGCAGGCGATTTCGGTACACCAGAAGGAGTTCTGGAACCTCGACTTCGACCCGGACGGCGAGGTACTGGTGACGGCGGGCGCCACCGAGGCCGTCGCGGCCACCATCCTGGCGCTGTGCGAGCCGGGCGACGAGGTGGTCTGCTTCGAGCCGTACTACGACTCGTACGCCGCCTCGATCGCGCTGGCCCAGGCAGTACGCCGGCCGGTGACGCTGCGCCCCGCCCCCTCTGGGGGTTACGCGTTCGACGAGCAGCAGTTGCGTTCGGCGTTCGGACCGCGTACCCGCCTGGTGCTGCTCAACTCGCCGCACAACCCGACCGGCAAGGTGTTCACCCGCGCCGAGCTGACGCTCATCGCCGAACTGTGCCAGCAGCACGACGTGGTGGCCGTCACCGACGAGGTCTACGAGCACCTGATCTACGAGGGCCAGCACACGCCGCTGGCCAGCCTGCCCGGGATGGCCGACCGTACCGTCCAAATCTCCTCAGCCGGCAAGACCTTCTCCTGTACCGGCTGGAAGGTCGGCTGGGTCTGCGCCTCCCGCGAACTCGTCGCCGCCGTACTCCGGGTCAAGCAGTTCCTCACCTTCGTCAACGCCGGTCCGCTGCAGCCCGCCGTCGCGCACGCACTGGGCCTGCCCCGCTCGTACTACACCGACTTCGCCGCCGGCCTGAAAGCCCGCCGCGACCTGCTGGCGGCCGGCCTGACCGAGGTCGGTTTCCGGGTGTACCCCGCCCACGGCACCTACTTCATCACCGCCGACATCGGCGACCTCGCCCCCGGCATGGACGGCGTCGAGTTCTGCCGCTCGCTCCCCGAGCGGGCCGGCGTGGTCGCGATCCCCACCCAGGTGTTCTACGACGACGTCGCCGCCGGCCGGAGCGTGGTCCGATTCGCCTTCTGCAAGCGCATCGAGGTCCTCGAAGAGGCCGTCGCCCGACTCCGCAAACTCACTCTCTAACGCTTCTCCCGCTCGCACCTGGCTTGGGCTGGCCTGACTCGGGCTGGTCTGACTCGGGCTGGCCTGACTCGGGCTGGCCTGACTCGGGCTGGGCTCGGCTGGCTGGACCGGCTGGCTGGACTCGGCCAGCTCGGGCTGGGCCGACTCGGCCGGCCTGGGCCGGGTCGCTGCCCTGTAGCACGGTCGCGGTGGTGGCTGCCTGGTTGTCCACAGGCACCCTCGCTGTCCACATGTCGATCAAGGACCGCTGGCATCGCGGTTGGCCGCGACGCGATGCTGCTGCACATGGGACGGCGCTGGGCACTCGGAGTGATGCTGCTGGTGCTGCTCTTCGCCGGGACGGTGCCGTGGCAGTTCGCGGCGGCACCCTCCCCCCATCTCGCCGGCCACGCGG
The DNA here is from genome assembly GCA_963850915.1 of uncultured Actinomycetota bacterium. Classification (GTDB taxonomy): domain Bacteria; phylum Actinomycetota; class Actinomycetes; order Mycobacteriales; family Micromonosporaceae; genus CAVTWH01. The sequence goes on along the minus strand of CAWKND010000004.1, from coordinate 739,841 downwards.
ACGCCGTACCCGCGGTACCGGCGGCCCGCCCGGGGTACCGCCTACCCCTGGCCGGCAACCCCACGGTGACCCGGCCATTCCAGCCGCCCCCGCAGCCGTGGCTGGCCGGGCACCGTGGGGTCGACCTGGCCGGTGCGCCAGGCGACCAGGTCGTCGCCGCCGGCGCCGGCACGGTCGCCTTCGCCGGCACGGTGGCCGGCGTGGGCGTGGTCAGCATCGATCATCCCGACGGGCTGCGCACCACCTACCAACCGGTGATCCCGCTGGTCGGGGCCGGCCAGCCGGTCGTCGCCGGCCAACCGATCGGAACGCTGCTCGCCGGTCACCCGGGCTGCCCGATCGCGGCGTGCCTGCACTGGGGCCTCAAACGCGGCGACGTGTACCTCGACCCGATGGCGCTGCTGACCCCAACCCGGGTACGGCTCTACCCCGCGCCGTGACGGACCCGGCATCGTGACCTGCACGCTGCACCGTGAGGGGACGCTTAGGAGACCTCGGCGAGGAGGGCAGGGAGGCGCTCAGCCAGCCGGTCGTACTGGTCGGCGGTGTTGTAGACCTGCGCGCAGATGCGTAGCCACAGCCGGTTCCGGAAGAAGCTGACGGCGACCTCGGTACGCAGCCGGTCGGAGATCAGGTCGCGCAGCGTGTGCGCCCCGATCGTCAGCCGCTCCGGCAACGGCACGATCCGCATCGGCAGCGCCCCACCGGGATCGGGCAGCTGCTGCTCAGTTGCGAGCGCCGCGGCGAGTACCCGCTGCGCGTACCCGGCCAGCGCGTCGTTGTACTCCCGTACCCGTTCGACGCCGAGGCTGCGCAGCACGTACAGCCCGGTAGACCCGGCCAGCCAGCCGGTGTAGTCGAGGCTGCCGAGGAACTCGACGTTGCCCGGGAATCCGATCTCCTGCGCCCAGGAAACGACGAGTGGCCGCATCCGGGGTACCCACTCGGCAGCCACCACAAGCAGGGCCGTGCCGCGCGGTGCGTACGCCCACTTGTGCAGGTTGCCGACGAAGAAGTCGGCGCCGAGCGCGGACACGTCCAGCGGTACCGCCCCTGGTGCGTGTGCCCCGTCGACGAGGACCGGTACCCCGACTTCGCGCAGTGCTGTGGCGACCCGGCCGGCCGGCATGATCCGGGCTGTCGGCGAGGTGATGAGGTCGATGACGGCGAGCCGGGTACGTGGCGTCCGCGCGGCGAGTACCGCCTCCACGACCGCGTCGTCGTCGGCGTCCAGTGCCACCGGCGCGATCACTGGACGGGCGCCGTACCCGGCGATCGCCAGCGCCACCGCGCCGTACCCGTGCTCGGTGGTGATCACCTCGTCGCCTGGCTGGAGATCCAGCGTGTGCAGTACCAGGCTGACTCCCGTGGTGGTGTTGGCCACGAGTGCGCTGTGCTCCGGCTCGGCACCGATGAAGCCGGCCAGGTGGGTACGCGCGTGCGCCAGCCGCTCGTGCAGTCCACGGGTGAGGAACCGGGCCGGGTTGCCCTCCATCTCCTCGCGTAGCCGCTGCTGGGCGCGCTGCACGGCGATCGGCGGTACACCGAACGAACCGTGGTTGAGGTAGTCCACCGTGGCGTCCAACGTGAACAGGAGCTTCGCGCCGGGCAGCGGAGCAGGGGCGGTCACCGGGTCAGCGTAGTGACGCGCCGGTTGGGCCCGCACCGTGGATACGCCAGTGTCACGCCCGGGGGTGGGCCTGCCGGTACGCCGCGCGCAGCCGCTCGATCGAGACGTGCGTGTAGATCTGGGTACTCGCCAACGACGAGTGCCCGAGCAGCTCCTGTACCGAGCGCAGGTCGGCTCCCCCCTCCAGCAGGTGGGTGGCGGCCGAGTGGCGCAGGCCGTGGGGAGAGGTGTGCGGCAGGCCGGCGGCGCGGGCGTACCCGGCGACGATGCCCCGCACCGTGGTCGGGTTGAGCCGGCCGCCGCGTGCGCCGAGAAGCAGCGCCGCGCCGCTGTGATCGGTCACGAACTGCGGCCGGCCGTGGCGCAGCCACTGGTCCAGCGCCGCCTCGGCCGGTTGCCCGAAGGGGACCGACCGCTCCTTCGCCCCTTTGCCGAAGACCCGCAGTACCCGCCGGCCCCGGTCAATCGAGCCGAGGTCGAGTCCGCACAGCTCGCTGACCCGGATCCCGGTGGCGTACAGCAACTCCAGCACTGCCCGGTCGCGCAGTGCCTGAGCTCCACCGGCCGGGCTCGGTGCCTCGACGAGCTGGGCAGCCTGCTCGCCGCGCAGTACCCCGGGCAACTCCCGGTGCGCCTTTGGACTGGCCAGTCGCGCGCCGACGTCGGTGGTCAGCAGTCCTTCCCGGTGTGCCCAGGCGGCGAAGGTACGGGCCGCCGCGGCGCGCCGGGCGAGCGTGGTACGGGCCATGCCGGTACTGCGCTGCCGTGCCAGCCAACTGCGCAGCACGGTCAGGTCGAGGTCACCCGGTTGCGTACAGCGCATCCGGGTCGCGTGCTCCAGCAGCCCGACAATGTCGGTGACGTACGCCCGCACCGTGTGCGCCGACCGCCCGCGCACCCCGGCCAGGTACCGAGCGAACTCGTCGACCGCCGCCTGCATCTCCAGCGGCAGCCCCTCATGGACAGCCCGAGTACCCCGCGCCACCGACTTCACGCCGCCCGATTTCACGCCGCCCGATTTCACGCCGCCCGATTTCACGCCGCCCGGTTTCACGCCGCCCGACTTCGCCGCCCCGGACTTCGCCGCCCCGGACTTCGCGCCGCCGGACTTCGCGGCCCCGGACTTCGCGGCCCCGGACTTCGCGCGGCCAGCGGTCGCCGGGACGGTGCTCACGCTGGCGGCGCGCGAGGGGGCTGGGCTGGCTCGGCGCGGGCTCGGCGTGGCGGGGGTGGGGCTCACCCCCCGACGCTCGCCCGATCGGCGTGCCGCGGTCAAGCAGCCGCGCCGTGCACCGACCGGACGAGCATCCGTCTTATCAGGGGTGGGCATCAATCAACTCGTGGTCGACTGCTCGGCCGTCGCGCCGGGCCGCCCGTCGGGTAGCCGCCGACGCCAACTTCGGTGCGGCGCCGGGCGCGTCGACATCGGCCTCACCCAGTTCCGCACCGCTCGACTCGGCCCCACCGATCTCGCTTCCGGCCCCTCCGGTCTCGCTTCCGGCCCCTCCGGTCTCGCCTCGGGTCTCGCTTCCGGTCCCGCTTGCGGCCACTCCGGTCTGGCTTCCGGCCCCTCCGGTCTCGCCTCGGGTCTCGCTTCCGGTCCCGCTTGCGGCCACTCCGGTGTCGCTTCCGGTCACTCCAGCGGCGCGACGTCGGCCGGCCGCAGCGTGCCTGGCTCGCCAGCCCTGCGCGGTCTCCTCCACGAAGCCCTGGTCACGCAGGAACGGCAAGGCACGCAGTGCTTCGCGCAGGGGTACGCCCGCATCGGCGGCCACGGCTGCGGCATCGGCCCCGCCGCTCAGCGGTACGCCGTCGAGTACCCGCGCGATCTCGGGTGGGAGTGCGTCGAAATCCGTCTCCGGTCCGCGCGGGATCGGTGCCAGGTCATCGCCGATGCGCCCGACCTCCTCCAGTACGTCGGCGTAGGAGGTGACCAGCCGGGCACTGAGTTGGCGCTGGGCCTGGTGACAGCCGACCGACATCGCCGAGGTGACCGGGCCGGGTACCACCATGATCGAACGGCCCAGGTGTGCCGCCCGGCCGAGCGTCTGCCGGGCACCGCTGCGCGCGTTTGCCTCGACCATGACCGTGCCGCGGGTAAGCGCCGCGATGACCCGGTTGCGTACCAGGAATCGGAAGCGGTGAGGATCCGAGCCGGGTGGCCATTCGCTGACCACCAGGCCGGTCTCGGCGATCCGCTCGAACATGCTCGCGTGCGCGACCGGGTAGGGCCGGTCCACTCCGCAGGCGAGTACCGCGACGGTGATCCCGTTGGCGGACAGTGCTCCACGGTGCGCCGCGGCATCGATCCCGAACGCGCCGCCGGAGACCACCGTCCACTCCCGAGCCGCGAGCCCGTATCCGATCTCGGTCGCCACGTGCGTGCCGTAGGAGGTGCAGGCCCGCGCGCCGACCACGGCCACCGACCGGGTGACCGCCTCGGCGAGCGGTGGCGCGCCGCGTACCCACAGGCACACCGGCGGGTACCCGTCGCGGTCCACTCGCTGCTCCGCCCCCGGCCGGGACAGCAGCCGCAGGTCGGCGAGCTGGGCGGGCCACTCGTCGTCCTCGGGCGTGACCACGCGGGCGTCGATGCGCCGGGTGCGCGCCAGTACCGTTTCGGCGAGCCGGCGCGGATCTGCCCGAGCCAGCCTGGCCGCGACCGCCGCGCCGAGTTCGGTACCCGGATCGGTGCGTACCAGCCGATCCAGCGCGGCCACTGGCCCGTGCGCCCCGACCAGCTCGTACACCTGCCGGGTACCGGGCTCGACCAGGCAGGCCAGCGCCACCCTCGCCAGCCGTCCGGCGTCATCCTCGGTCATCTGATCCTCCCCATCCGCATCGCCTGTGCCTCCTCCACGTCGCCGGCCCCGGGTCGGTCACGACCGTCCAGGTCGGCGATGGTCCATGCGATCCGCAGCACCCGGTCGAAGCCGCGGGCCGAGAGCGCACCGCAGTCCAGTGCCCGGTGCAGCGGTGCGAGCGCCGACGCCGGCAGCCGCCACGGTGGACGGCGCAGCAGCGCGCCGGGTACCTCCGCGTTGGTACGCCAGCCCGCCGCCGCCCACCGCGCCAGCGCAGCCAGGCGCGCGGCGGCCACCCGAGCGGCCACGACACTGGACGGCTCGGTGCCGGTACCGTCCAGCGCGAGCTGTGCCGCGGTCACCGGCTGCAGCGCCACCTGCAGGTCGACCCGGTCCATCAGCGGTCCGGAGAGTCGCCCGAGGTAGCGGCGCCGGGCCAGTGGTGTGCACTCGCACAGCGCGTCGCCAGCCGGTTTCGCGCACGGGCAGGGATTGGCCGCCAGGATCAGCTGCAGCCGAGCCGGATAGCACAGGCTCCCGTTTGCCCGGGAGAGCACGACCTGGCCCTCCTCCAGCGGCTGGCGCAGCGCGTCCAGCGCGCGACCACTCATCTCCGGCGCCTCGTCGATGAACAGGACGCCCCGGTGCGCGAGGGACACCGCGCCCGGCCGGGCCAGCCCGCTCCCACCACCGACCAGAGCGGCGACCGAGGCCGTGTGGTGCGGCGCCTGGAACGGCGGTCGGCGGATCAGCGCCGCGCCGGGCGCCAGTACGCCGGCAATCGAGTGCACCGCGGTCACTTCCAGCGCCTCGGACTCGCCCAGCGGTGGCAGGATCGACGGCAGCCGCTGCGCCAGCATCGTCTTGCCGGCTCCGGGCGGCCCGATCAGTGACAGGTGATGACCGCCGGCTGCGGCCAGCTCCAGTCCCCGCCGGCCCATCTCCTGACCGACCACGTCGGCGAGGTCCAGCCCGAGGGCGTCGGGCAGGGGCAGCGACTCGGGCGGGTCGAGCAGCCGGTCCTGGCCACGGACGAAATCGATCAGGCGCCGCAGCGAGTCGGTGGCCCGTACGGTCAGCCCGGGTACCAGCGCCGCTTCGGCCGCATTGGCCAGCGGTACGACGACCCGGTTATACCCCGCCTGGAGCGCGGCCAGCACGCTGGGCAGTACGCCGCGTACCGGCCGGACCGAGCCGTCCAGCCCGAGTTCGCCGAGGATCACCACGCCCTGCAGCGGTGCGAGTGGCAGCAGGCCGGCACCGGCGAGCACGGTGATCGCGATGGCCAGGTCGAAGACCGATCCGCGCTTGGGCAGCGTGGCGGGCAGCAGGTTGACGGTGATCCGCCGGTTGGGCCACGCTTCGCCAGAGTTGACCAGCGCGGCGCGGACCCGGTCCCGAGCCTCGTTGAGCGCCGCGTCCGGCAGCCCGGTGAGGGCGAGGCCGGGCAGCCCGGTGGCGAGGTCGGCCTCCACCTCGACCACATGCCCGGTCATGCCGGCCAGCCCGACCGAGAGCACCTTGGCGTAGGACATCAAGCCACCCCAGGGACGGCTACGAAACCCAGCCGCGCCAAGGCCACCGGCGCCAAGACCAGGCGCACCAAGACCACCGGCGCCAAGACCAGGCGCACCAAGACCACCGGCGCCAAGACCAGGCGCACCAAAACCGAGGACGAACAGACCACGGACGCGGAAACCACGGACGCGGAGACCACGGACGCGAAGACCGGCAACAGCATCAGAACGCCCCGCGCAGGTGCTCGACGCGGGCCGCGCCGCGGGGCTGCGGCCAGACGCTCACCACGTCGAAGCGGATCTCGGACGCGCCTACCGGGTGCTCGGCGAGCCACAGTGCGGCCAGCCGGCGCAGCCGCGCCACCTTGCGGTAGCCCAGCGCCTCGGCGGGCAGGCCGTACCCGTTGCCGCGGCGGGTCTTCACCTCGACTACGACGAGTACCTCGCCGTCGCGCAGTACCGCGTCGAGTTCACCGCGGGCGCAGCGCCAGTTGCGCTCGACCAGCTGCATGCCCTGTGCGACCAGGTGTGCCACGGCAACCCGTTCGCCGTACCCACCGACCGCGTCCTTGGCCCGTCCCATGCCCGGCAGCCTGCCGCCCGCAGCCGACCCGTCACCACGAGAACAAGATCAACATGTGGACAGCGAGGGTACCTGTGGAAACCGCCGGCGCGACCCGGACGATCTGCTATGACAGCCCGCCACGAAGGCCGCCCCACCTGCGGATCAGCTAAACGCGGCTCAGGCGATGGTGTCGACCGGCGCCCGGAAGACGATCCGCGACTGGCCGGGGCCGGCGTAGTCGGGGACCTCTTCGACGCTCATCCCGAGGCCGGTATGGAAGGCGATCGAGCCGGTGTTGGGCGGCCCGGTGATCGCCTCCAGGGTGCGCGCGCCGGCCTGCTTGGCGGCGCGGGCGAAGGTACGCCACAGGTCACGCGCCACGCCCTGCCGGCGGTACTCGGGGAGTACGGCGATGAGCTGCACGTATCCGACTCCGTCAGCGGTGACCACGCCCAGCAGGTACCCGATAATCTTGTTTTGATCTATGGCTAGCAGCCCCCAACCGCCGAACTGGTGGAACCACGGCCAGGCGTGCGCGACCCGCAGGTCCCGTTCCCCCCAGAACTCCGCGTGCCGCTCCAGCAGCTCAGCCAGCACAGCCCGCGGGTCCCGCGGGCGTAGGGGTTCGATCAGGTAGCTCATCAGGGCATTCCCCTATGGCAACGGGTTGCCGCGCCGGAGCACCATGGTGCCATGGAGAACTCGCACGGCTTCCGGAATTTCCTGCTCGTCGTCGTCGGTCTGTTCGTGGCCGGCGTGGTGGGCTGGTGGCTGCTCACAACGCTGATCCATGTCTTCTTCTACATCCTGGTCGGCGCGGTACTGGTGGGCGGCGCGATCTTCCTCTACGGCCGGGCCAAGCGGGCGATCACCGGCGGTCGTCGCCAGATCGGCGACTAACGCAAACCCAATCTGTGGGTACCGGCCGGGACGCACGCGCGCCCGGCTGGTTCACCAGCCGGGCGATCGCCAATAAGCAGCTCAGCTCACGAGCCAGCAGCTCAGGTCCCGAAACCGGACTCGGTCGGCAGCGAGATGTCGGGCTTGTCGAGCTCCTCGACGTTGACGTCCTTGAACGTCATCACCCGTACGTTCTTCACGAAGCGGGCCGGGCGGTACATGTCCCAGACCCAGGCATCGTGCATCTCGACCTCGAAGTAGACCTCGCCGTCGGAGTTGCGTACGTGCAGGTCGACCTGGTTGGCCAGGTAGAAGCGGCGCTCCGTCTCCACCACATAGGAGAACTGGCGGACGATGTCGCGGTACTCGCGATAGAGCTGCAGCTCCATCTCGGTCTCGTACTTTTCGAGATCTTCCGCGCTCATCGCGCTCCGCCCTCCACGACATCCGCCCCGCCGGCTGTTACGCCAAATAACCCAGAGACCCCGAACATGGCATCATTCTCGCCTACCGACTCGGCCGGTGGCAGGCTGTCCACGGATGCCACGCCGACGGTACCCCGCCGGAGACTCAACCCGGCAACCGCAGCCACGTTGGCGTACGAGAACCGGTGCTCCGGACACGCCCCGTACTCCTGCAGTGCCGCCTGGTGCTCGCCGGTGCAGTACCCCTTGTGTTCGGCGAACCCGTACGCCGGGTACTCCTTGTCCAGCTCTTTCATGATCCGGTCCCGGGTCACCTTGGCGATCACGCTCGCCGCAGCCACGCACGCCGCGACCTGGTCGCCTTTCCACACCGCCAGTCCGGGGCCACCCAGCCCGTCGACCGGGAAACCGTCGGTCAGCACGTACTCCGGCGGCGTCGCCAGGCAGGCCAGCGCCCGGCGCATGGCGGCCAGGTTGCACACGTGCAGCCCCCGGCTGTCCACCTCGCCGGGCGGGATGACCACCACCGACCAGGCCAGCGCGCGCTTGACCACCTGGGCGTAGACCCGCTCCCGGGCGAGCGGGGTGAGCAGCTTCGAGTCGTTGAGCTCGTCGATCTCGCCGCGCTTGCCGGGGCGCAGGATGGCCGCCGCGGCGACCAGCGGACCGGCGCAGGCACCCCGGCCGGCCTCGTCGGCGCCGGCGATGTGCGCGAAGCCGCGCCGGCGCAGTGCCCGTTCGAGGGCGTACAGGCCGTCGGCGCGGGTGACCACGGTGCGACTGGGGCGCAGCATCAGGCGCCGACCAGGTCGCGCAGGAGCACGGGCAGCTCTTCGGGGTAGTACCGCTCGCTGGTACCGAGCAGTTCGGCAGCGCTCCACCAGCGGTGCCCGTCGATGTAGCCGCGCTCGTAGTCGTTGAAGCCCGCGGTGTCGACCTCCCAGGTGGGTACGCGGTGCAGGTAGAACTCCTGCTCCTGGCGGTACCACCGGCCGTCGAACGGGAACTCGGTGACCTGCTGCCACACCGGCTCACCAAGCTGCGCCGGCGCCAGCCGCAGACCGGTCTCCTCGGCCAACTCCCGGGCGGCACCGTGCAGGGCATCCTCGCCGGGCTCCAGCCCGCCACCGGGGTGAACCAGTAGCGGTGCTCCGGTCGCGCCGGATCGAAGCCGCGGAACAGCAGTACCCGGTCCTCGGCGTCGAGCAGCAGTACCCGCGCGGCCCGCCGGGGAACGTACTCGGTCACCACCTGAGCCTAGGCCATCCCGGCACCCGCCCCACGACGGCAACGGGGGGCTACCCGCCGGCCGCGTTCGGGATCTTGTCGAAGGAGCTGGGCACGGTCAGCCAGTCGAACCGGCTGAACGGCCAGAAGAGCACGAACGCCCGGCCGACCACCGAGTTCACGGTGATCGTCGAGGCCTGGATGTCCTTGTCGGTGCGCTGGTACTGTCCAGCGAGTCGGCCGAGTGGTAGCGGTTGTCGCCCATCACCCAGAGCCGACCCTTGGGCACGGTGATGTCGAACGGCTCCGGCGCGGCGGCCGCCCCGTCCGGTGCGTCCACCTTGTCCAGGTACGGCTCGACCAGCGCGTACGCCGTTGATCGTGAGCCGGCCGCTGGGCGTCACAGCAGACCACGTGGTCGCCGCCGACGCCGATCACCCGCTTGATGAAGTCCTTCTCGTCGGGGGCGGTCCGCCAGGACTCCGGCGAGTTGAAGACGATGATCTCGCCCCGGCGCGGGTCGCGGAAGTCGTAGACGAGCTTGTTGACGAGTACCCGGTTGTTGATGTCCAGCGTCTGCTCCATCGACGCCGCTCGGAATGAAGAACGTCTGCAGCAGGAACGCTCGGACCAGCACGGCGACGACGATCGCGACGCCGAGCAGGATGGGCATCTCCTTGAGGAACGAGCCGCTCTTGCTGTTTCTTCGGGACTTCCTCGTCGATCACGCGACGAAGCCTACTTCGTCGCCGTCGGTGGCGTTGGCGGTACGCGACCAGAAATGGTCAAAGCACCCAAGACGGGGACAACCGAATGCCACACCGGCCGCCCCTGCGGGGCCAGTCGGGGCCCGGGCCGGCGGTAGCGCGCCGGCCTTGGCGGGCTGCGGAATGTGGGCGAACGTCGATGGGGTACCCAGCGTGCTCCAGCTCTTCTGCGGCCAGACCACCACAAACGCCTTGCCGATGATGTTCTCCATCGGCACCTGGCCCTGACATCGGGAGTCCTGGGAGACCAGTCGATGGTCTCCCATCACCCACATGTGCCCGGGCTCCACCGTGATCGGCCCGAACTTGCGTGGCCCACAGCGACCGGGTGCCGGATCCATGTCCAACGGCGAATTCTCGGTGACGTACGGCTCGTCCAGCGGTACCCCGTTGACCGTGACCCGGCCCTGCGCGTCGCAGCACTCCACCACGTCGCCGGGGAGCCCGATGATCCGCTTGATGAAGTCCTTCTCGCTCGGCTGCGCGACCCCGACCAGGCTGCCCAGCGACTGGGTCAGCTTGGCACGCCTTCGAGGTTGGCGGCGGGATCGCCGACTCCGACGCCCAGGTACCGGTACCCCGGAACACCACGACCTCGCCGCGCTGTGGATCGCGGACGTCGTAGACCACCTTGTTGACCAGTACCCGGTCGCCGATGAGCAGGGTGTTCTCCATCGACCCGGACGGGATGAAGAAGGCCTGCAGCAGGAACGCCCGGATCAGGAAGGCGAGCCCGAACGCGACCACCATGAGCAGCGGAAGTTCCTGCCAGAGCGGCATGTGCCGGCGATGCCGTCGGTACCGGCCCGCGCGATGCCGGGCACGGTGGCGGGAGACAGCCCTGTTCGTCCACGCCGCTCCCCTGTTCTATCTGCCGTCGGTACGCACGGTGGCCGCTCGAACTCGCACCGATTCGGTACCGCTCAGCGTAAGCGAGAGTAGCCGGGATTGCCGAGAGCCGATCTCTGCCGTACCCGGGAATCGCTTGGCACAACTGGGCAAATCCGCCCTGAGTAATCGCCCAATACTTCGGCAGGGTGCGAGAAACGGCGCCGCACGTGAGTGCGGCGCCGTCTCGGGTCTGGCTCGGTCAGCCGGTGACCTTCTCGCGCAGTTCCTTGATCTTCGCCTTCTTGCCGCGCAGGTCACGGAGGTAGTAGAGCTTGGCCCGACGGACATCGCCACGGGTGACGACCTCGACGCGGTCCAGGCCCGGCGTGTGCAGCGGGTAGGTACGCTCCACGCCGACGCCGAAGCTGATCTTCCGGACGGTGAAGGTTTCCCGCAGGCCGTCGCCCTGCCGGCGGATCACCACGCCCTGGAAGATCTGGACGCGGGAGCGGTTGCCCTCGACGACCCGGGCGTAGACCTTGACGGTGTCACCGGGGCGGAAGATGGGCACGTCGGTACGGAGTGACTGGGCGTCGAGCGCGTCCAGCGTGTTCATCGCATTTGTCCTTCGCGATTGCGGCACACCGCTGCGGTGTGCGTGGGTGATTCTGGCCCTCCCGGCTGGTGACCAGGACGGGCCCTCGTACGCCGGCGCGGGTGCGACGGGCGTACGGCAACCTCTCTACTTTGCCATACCGGCCGGCGGGACCTCGAAGCCGGCCCCGGTCAGCGTCGCCACGTCCCGCTTGTCCAGCTCCGCCGGGTCCAGTGCCGCCAGCAGATCCGGGCGGCGCGCGGCGGTACGCAGCAGCCCCTGGTCACGCCGCCAGCGCGCGATCTTGCCGTGGTCGCCGCTGCGCAGCACCTCGGGTACCTCGTGGCCCCGCCAGTGCTGTGGCTTGGTGTAGACCGGCGTCTCCAGCAGGCCGTCGGTGTGCGACTCGACGAGCAGCGAGTCGGCGTTGCCGAGTACCCCCGGTACCAGCCGCAGTACCGCCTCCAGGATCACCAGTACGGCGACCTCGCCACCGAAGAGTACGTAGTCGCCCAGCGACACCTCGGTCACCGGCATCCGGGTCGCCGCGTCCTCGAGTACCCGCTGGTCGATCCCCTCGTACCGGCCGCACGCGAAGATCAGGTGCGGCTCACCGGCGAGTTCGTGCGCGAGTGCCTGCCGGAACGGCACACCGGCCGGGCTCGGGACGATCAGGTGACCGGGTCCGACGGCGTCCAGTGCCCGACCCCACGGCTCCGGCCTCATCACCATGCCGGGCCCGCCGCCGTAGGGCGTGTCGTCCACCGTGCGGTGTACGTCCTCGGTCCAGGTACGCAGGTCGTGGCTGGTGATCTCGACGAGTCCGGCAGCCCGCGCCCGGCCGATCAGGGACAGCTCCAGTGGCGCCAGGTACTCCGGAAAGATCGTGATGATGTCGATCTTCAAGGCTGGCCGCCCGACGGGATCGATGTCCGGAGCGCCGGTCATTCCAGGTCCAGCAGGCCCTCGGGCGGGGTGAGGACCAGCCGGCCGGCGGCGATGTCCACCTCGGGCACGATCGCGTGCACGAACGGAACCAGCACCTGGCGCCCCTCGGTCAGCCGCACGAGCAGCGTGTCGTGGCCGGGGTTGTGGTCCACCCGGACCACCTCGCCGAGCTTCTCCCCGGTCGTGTCGACCGCGGCCAGCCCGACGAGCTGGAAGTCGTGGAACTCCTCAGGGTCGTCCGGCGGCGCGACGTCGGCCGAGTCCACGCAGAGGCGTACCCCGCGCAGCTCGTCGGCCTGGTCGCGATCTTCGATGCCCTCGAAGTAGAGCAGCAGCCGGCCCTGGTGCGGGCGGATGCCCTCGATGGTGAGCGGACCCGCCGCGGCGGGCTCGGTCACCATGCACCGAACCCACCGCGAAGCGGTCTGCGGGATCGTCGGTGGTGATCTCGACCACCACTTCGCCCCGTACTCCGTGCGGGCGCAGGATCCGCCCGACGACGAGTTGCATCGGCTGACCGTCTACTTGGGGATCAGTACGCGTCGACGATGTCGACCCGTACGCCACGCCCACCGATCGAGCCGATCACCTGACGCAGCGCCTTGGCCGTGCGGCCACCCCGACCGATCACGGTACCGAGATCCTCGGGGTTGACACGCACCTCCAGCCGCTGGCCACGGCGCCCGTCGATCATCCGGACCCGTACGTCGTCCGGATGGTCAACGATGCCCTTGACCAGGTGCTCCAGCGCTGGCCGGAGCGCCCCGTCAGGCTTCCGTGCCGGCGTCTGCACCGGCCGCCTCCTCGGTCTTCGGCTCAGCCGTCTCAGCCACAGCCGCCTCGGCCGGAGCCGCCTCGGCCGGAGCCGCTTCGACCGGAGCCGCTTCGGCTGCCGGAGCCGCCGGGGCGGCGGCCGACTTGGCTGGCCTTCTTCGCCGGCTTGGTGGCCGGTTCGGTCGGGGTCACGCCGGCCGCGGCCTGCGCCTCCGACTCGTAGAGCGCCTTGCGGTCGGCGCGCGCGGCGGCGACCAGCAGCGGCGGCGGTGCCGGCAGGCCCTTGAACTTCTGCCAGTCGCCGGTCTTCTCCAGGATGCGCTGGACCGGCTCGCTCGGCTGTGCGCCGACGGAGAGCCAGTACTGGGCCCGATCGGAGTTGACCTCGATCAACGAGGGGTCCTCCTTCGGGTGATAGATGCCGATGTACTCGATCGCCCGGCCGTCGCGCTTGGTGCGCGAATCGGCGACGACGATGCGGTACTGCGGGTTGCGGATCTTGCCCATCCGCAGAAGCCGGATCTTTACGGCCACGGTCTACTCGCTCCTGAGTTCTACAAAGCTGAGCGCCCCGGCCAGGATCGTGGGGTTGATCCAGCAGGCTTGCTCGGTGGACTGGTGACGTGCGCGGGTAGAGGGCGCCGCCGCGTACCGGATACCAGCAGACCATTGTGCCAGACGCGACCGGAGCACTACGCAACGAGGTCGGCGGTGCGTACAACTGTGGCGAAATACTCGTGCAGGCTGGTCGCCGTCGCCTTGGTCAACTGCTCCCCCGTGAGTACCTCGCCGTCCGGCCCGGCCTTGTCGAACGTGTGCATCGCGTCCACCGGGAACACCACGTCGTACCCCAGGTCACAGCCGACCCGGGCGGTGGTCTCGCAGCACCGGTTGGTCTGGATGCCACAGATCACGATCTGGTCGATCCCGCGCTGCTGGAGCCACTCGTGCAGCGACGGCGAGCCGCCGAAGGCGGAGTGCACGTCCTTGGTGACGTCGAGATCCGGTGCCAGGTCGGCGACCACGGGCTTGAACGCGTACCCCGGGGTGTCCGGCCCGAACGGTCCGCCCGGCGCCTCCTCGTGCTTCACCCGGACGATCGGCCGCCCAGCCTCGGTCCACGCCTGCACGAGCAGCCCGACATTCGACTCGCAGTCGGGGTTGTCCCGCACGCCGTGCCGGGGCGCCTCGAACTCCTGCTGCACGTCGATCACGATCAGGGCAGCGTCCGGCGCGATCTCCACACTCATGGACCCGATCCTGACACGCCCGGCCCGCCGACCACAGCGGCCGCCCGGCCACCCGGCAGCCAGATCCGGCCGGACCCGCTCCCCCGACCCGCTACCAGGCGCGTGGCCGGTCCCAGCCGGGCGGGACACGATCGGGTACCGCCCAGGAAGGCTCGGGTACGAAATCCGTCCGGGTACCGTCGAACGGGAACTCGCCCGCCTCGATCAACTTGACCACCCGGGCACCCTCGGCGCGTACCGACTCCTCGTCGTCGCACCAGTAGAACTCCGGGTGGGCCAGGTGCTCGGCGAACTCGTCCTCGTCCTTCCACTGCCACGAGCGGTCCGGCCGCACCACGATGTCCAGGTCGTAGTCGACGGTGTCGATCCCACACAGCCCGCCACCGTCCAGCGCGCCATCGTCCCAGCGCACACCCGGCCGCTCGAGGTTGACGTACCAGCTGCGGAAGCGCCCGTCCGGCTCGAAGAACAGCCACGTCGAGTGCTCGACGCGGGGCTGGTGCAGCATCAGTACCGGCCCGTGCCAGACGAACGGTGCCATCGTCTTGGCCACCGGGCCGAACTCGGCGAACGGCATGTCCCGGATCCGCCGCCCGTCCACGGCGACCGACGTCGAGCCACGGGCTGCCGCCGTCGATCCAGATCCACAGGCCGTGCTCGTCGTCGGCGGCCACCCGGCCCACCTGTACCCGGCCCAGCTGCTGACCGGTGAGGAAGTGCCGGCGCAGTACCAGCCGCCCGGTCGCCCACCCGCCCACGGTCAGCCGCCCGCCGTCTGCCGCCCGCCGTCGGGGAGAACGGCGGTCAGTATGCCCGGGCGACGTAGGCGATCAGCTCCGGCTCGTCCTCCGAGTCGGGCAGCGAGCCGTCCGCCCGGACCAGGCAGCGCACCGTGACGCCCTGCCCGTTGGCCTTCGCCTCGCCGTCGACGCCAACAGCCGACCAGGGCACCCGGGCCCAGCCGGTCGCGGTCGCCGCCAGCGCGTCGTCGAGGGTCCGCACGTCGACCGTGTGGTCCAGCCGGCGGGCCAGCGCCTCGTCGTGCAGTGCCTTCTGGTCGGCTTCGAGCGCGGCGAGTACCTCGGCGACGACGTTGGCGATGGGTACCGGGGACTTGGTGCCGGGTACCCGCCGGGCCAGTACCGCGTTGCCGGCGGCGAGGTCGCGGGGGCCCACCTCGATGCGTACCGGATAGCCCTTCAGCTCGGCGTCGACGGCCCGGCGGCCGAACGGGGTGTCCACCCGGTCGTCCAGCGCGACCCGCACGCCGGCGTCGGCCAGCGCCGCCTTGAGCGAGGCCGCGGCCTCGCCCACGCCCTCGCCGTCCTTGACGACCATGACGTACGCCTGGATCGGCGCCAGGTTCGGCGGTACCCGCAGCCCGTTGTCGTCGCCGTGGCACATGATCATGCCGCCGAGCATCCGGGTGGAGGTCCCCCACGAGGTCGTCCAGGCGTGCTCCAGCGCACCGGCGGCCGAGGTGTAGCTGATGTTGAACGCCTTCGCGAAGTTCTGCCCCAGCTCGTGCGAGGTACCCATCTGCAGGGCCTTGCCGTCGCCCATCATGCCTTCGAGCGTGTACGTGCGGGTGGCCCCGGCGAACCGCTCGCGCGTGGTCTTCAACCCGACCACCACCGGGATGGCCAGCAGGTTCACCATCAGGTCCTCGTACGCCTCGTGCAGGATCTTGCGGGCGTAGGTGCGCGCGTCGTCCTCGGTCGCGTGTGCCGTGTGCCCCTCCTGCCACAGGAACTCGCTGGTCCGCAGGAACAGTCGCGGGCGCAGCTCCCAGCGCACCACGTTGGCCCACTGGTTGAGCAGCAGCGGCAGGTCCCGGTACGAGTCGATCCACTTGGCCATGAACTCGCCGATGACCGTCTCGCTCGTCGGGCGTACCACGATCGGCTCGGCCAGCTGCTTGCCACCGCCGTGGGTGACCACCGCCAGCTCCGGCGAGAAGCCCTCCACGTGCTGCGCCTCGCGGTGCAGGTAGGACTCGGGGATGAACAGCGGGAAGTAGGCGTTCTGCGCGCCGGCCGCCTTGATCCGCACATCCATCTCGGCCTGCATGCGCTCCCAGATCGCGTAGCCGACCGGGCGGATGACCATGGTGCCGCGCACCGGCCCGTTGTCGGCCAGCTCGGCCTTGGCGATCAGATCCTGGTACCAGCGGGGGAAGTCGTCCGCCCGGGGAGTGAGCACGCGTGCCATGACCGCACATCCTAGTCAGCTGTGCGGATCATCCCCCCGCGCCGGTCAGGATCTCGGCGATCTCCGGGTAGCCGCGGTTGCGCGCGTGGGTCAGCGCATCGACCCCGTCGTGGTCCGGCAGGTCGGCCCGCGCACCGGCCGCGAGCAGAATCCGGACAATCTCCTGGTACCGCTCCGTACCGTCACCGAGCAGCACGCACTCCAGCAGCGCCGTCCAGCCGAGCCGGTTCACGTGGTTGACATCGATCCCGGTGTCCGCCACCGCGCGTACGTACTCGACGTGACCACGCTCGCTGGCCGGGATGATCGACACCCCGCCGTACCTGTTGACGATGGTCAGGTCGGGGCCGGCCGGCAACAGTGCCCGGAGCATCGCCACGCTGCCGGTCTCGCCGGTGAGCAGCCACGGCGTGTCGTGCAGGTCGTCCAGCGCGTCCGGATCGGCACCCCGGCCGACCAGTTCGGCAGCCACCGCCACGTGGTCGTACCGCGCCGCGAGCAGCAGCGCCGTACGCCCCGCCCGGTCCCGCGCCTCGATCCCCGCGCCCGCGTCGAGCGCCCGGCGTACCCCCGCCAGGTCGCCGTCCCGGGCCGCCGTCAACAGCTCCCCGTCCCCCGCCATCGCCTGTCCCTCCGTCCGAGCGTCAGGCCACGACGCGGCCACGGAGGATGATCCGGGCCGGCTCGCGCAGCACGGTCAGGTCGGTGCGTGGATCACGGGGGTACGCCACCAGGTCGGCAAGCCCGCCGTCGACCAGGCCCGGGAAGCCGAGCCAGTCGCGGGCTCCCCACGAGCCGGCGCGCAGTACGTCGAGCGGCGACATGCCGGCCTGCTCGTGCAGCAGCAGCATCTCCTCGGCGGCCAGCCCGTGGTCGATCCCGCCGCCCGCGTCCGAGCCGACGTAGATCGGTACCCCCGCCTCGTACGCCGCCCGGACCACGCTCGGGAAACGAGCCTGGAGCGCGCGCATGTGCTTGGCGTAGCCCGGAAACTTCTCCTCGGCCCGGCGCGCGATGTTTTCGAAGGTGTTTACGTTGATCATCGTGGGTACCAGCGCCGTCCCCCGCCGGGCCAGCTCGTCCACCAGCTCCGGCGACAGGCCGGTACCGTGCTCCACCGAGTCGACCCCGGCGCGTACCAGCGTCTCGACGGCCGCCTCGCTGAACGTGTGCGTGGCAACCCGGGCACCGGCCGCGTGCGCCGCCTCGATCGCTGCGACCACCTCGTCGGGCTGGTAGGCGGGTGCCAGATCGCCCACGCTGCGGTCGATCCAGTCGCCGACCAGCTTCACCCAGCCGTTCCCGGCCCGCGCCTGGCGGGCGGCCTCCTCGGCGAGCTGCGGTCCGGTCACCTCCACCGCCACCCCCGGCAGGTACCGCCTGGGCGGGGCGAGGTGCCGGCCGGCCCGGGCCAGCCGCGGGATCTCCGGCTCGTCGTCCAGCTCGGGGTAGGGGTACGGGGAGCCAGCGTCCCGGATGGCGAGTACTCCGGCGTCCACGTCGATCCGCGCGAACGCTCTGGCCTGCTCGACTTCGGTGATCGGCCGACTGCCCGGGGCGATGCCCAGGTGACAGTGCGCGTCCACCAGGCCGGGGAGCAGATAACCGCCGTCCACCACGGTGGTGGCACCGGGAATCGGCTCGGTACTCACCCGGTCGCCGGCGAGCCACAGGTCGCGTACCTCGTCGTCGGGGAGCACTACCCCCCGTACATGCAGCGCCACGCCCCCAGTCAACCAGACCCGGCTACTGCGCCTTCTCCGCCCGCGCCAACAATTCCGTTCGACGGCGACTCAGCATCGGCAGGTCGATGGTGATCGGCCACGGGTCCGTCACGGCGAACACGTCGGTTGTGTGCACGCCGAAGCCATATCGCCGTCGTGCAGGGTCCAGCACCATCTCGGTCAGGGAAATGTCCGCGCGGGACTGATCCACGACCCAGTAGGTCGGGATCCCAGCTTTGGCGTAGACCTCGGCCTTCTCCACCATGTCCCGGAACTCGGAGTGCGGCGACACGATCTCCAACACGATCGCCGCGTCCTCGACCGGCACTGGGGAGCGGCCGTAGTGGGCGATGCTGATGCCCACCACGTCCGGCCGAGGTTCGTTGTGGCGGTTGACCTTCAACGACTGGTCGAAGCTCACGAAAAGATCCGGCGGGCAGTGGAGAGTCAGCGCCAGCACGATCTGGAGACTCAGATCCTGGTGTGCGGGGGTGGCGGAGGGCACGATCAACCTTCCGTTGATCAGCTCGTACGGCAGATCCGGCGGCAGTTCGTCGAGGTCATCAACGGTCCACTCGCGCCGGTCAGGCAGGTTCGGTGCCGCGGTCACGACTCCTCCTCCCGCCACGCTTTCCTCGCGCCTATCGAGGAAAGGCTACCGCCCGCTGTCGGTACTTTGTCCGGCCAACCAGCCGCTGCTACTTGTCACGCTTGGTGTACTTGGAGAAGTCCAGCTTCGGGGCCTTGAAGTCGCCGCCCTGCGGGAGTGCCGACGGGTCCAGGCCCGGAGGCAGTTGTGGCATCCCACCGGGGAACCCGCCCATGCCGGGCATGCCCCCGCCGGCGTGCGAGCGCTGGCCGCCGCTCTTCGTACCCTTGCGCTTGTTCTTCGGTGACTTGGTTGCCTTGCGCCGGCCGGGCAGGCCCATCATCGGGCCCATCTGCTTCATCATCTTCTGCGCGTCGGCGAACCGGTTGAGCAGCTGGTTGACGTCCATCACGGTGACCCCGGAGCCGCGTGCGATGCGGGCGCGCCGGGAACCGTTGAGTACCTTGGGGTTCTGCCGTTCGCCCGGGGTCATCGACCGGATGATCGCGGTCACCTTGTCGAAGTGGCTGTCGTCCAACTCGGCCAGCTGGTCCTTCATCTGACCCATGCCGGGCAGCATGCCGAGGATGTTGGTCAGCGGCCCCATCCGGCGCAGCGCGGTCATCTGGTCGAGGAAGTCTTCCAGGGTGAAGTCGTCGCCGCCCATGAGCTTGGCGGCCATCTTCTCCTTCTCATCCTCGTCGAAGGCCGCTTCGGCCTGCTCGATGAGGGTGAGCATGTCGCCCATGCCGAGGATCCGGCTGGCCATCCGGTCGGGGTGGAAGACGTCGAAGTCCTCCAGCTTCTCACCGGTGGAGGCGAAGAGGATGGCCTCGCCGGTGACGTGCCGGACGGAGAGCGCGGCGCCACCGCGGGCGTCGCCGTCGAGCTTGGAGAGCACGACACCGGTGACGCCGACGCCGTCGCGGAACGCCTCGGCGGTGGCCACCGCGTCCTGACCGACCATCGCGTCGATCACGAAGATGATCTCGTCCGGGTTGACCGCGTCCCGGATCGCGGCGGCCTGCGCCATCATCTCCTGGTCGATACCGAGCCGGCCGGCCGTGTCGACGATGACGATGTCGCGCATCTGCCGCTTGGCGTACTCGATGGACTGCTTGGCCACCGCGACCGGGTCGCCGGCGCCGTTACCCGGCTCCGGCGCGAAGACCTCGACGCCCGCCCGGGCCCCGAGTACCTGGAGCTGGTTGACCGCGTTCGGGCGCTGCAGGTCGGCGGCGACGAGCAGCGGCTGGTGCCCCTGGCTCTTCAGCCACCGGGCCAGCTTGCCGGCGAGCGTGGTCTTACCGGAGCCCTGCAGGCCGGCGAGCATGAGTACGGTCGGCGGCTGCTTGGCGAAGCGCAGCCGGCGGGTCTCCCCGCCGAGTACGTTGACCAGCTCCTCATGCACGATCTTGATGACCTGCTGGGCAGGATTGAGCGCCTTGTGCACATCTGCACCACGGGCGCGCTCCTTGACCGAGTTGATGAAGGCGCGGACGACTGGCAGGGCCACGTCCGCCTCAAGCAGGGCCAGGCGGATCTCCCGTGCGGTGGCGTCGATATCGGCATCGGTGAGCCGACCCTTACCCCGCAGCTTGGTGAAGATCCCGTTGAGCCGGTCGCTCAGCGTGTCAAACACGGCGCTTCATCCTTGGTGTCGCAGTCGCGGGCACGGATGCGCACCCGCTACGAGGGTACCGGGCCGGTGGCCGGTCGGCCGACTGCGCGCCGGTCGGTCCGAGTCAGGCTGCCCGGTCACGTGATCGCGGTGAGTACGGCATCGCTGACCTCGGCCCGGACGGTGGGGTCGGTCCACGAGCCGACCAGGTAGAACGCGTCCACCACGTCGGCGCCCAGGGTGGAGATGCGGGCCGCCCGTACCTCGGCACCGACCTCGTCGAGCGCGCGGGCGATCCGGTACAGCAGGCCGGCGGAGTCGGGGGCGCGTACCTCGACCACCACGGCGTCGGTTGCCGCGTCCCGGTGCCAGACGATCCGGGGCTGCGCGCCGGTACCGACCCGGCCGCGCCGGGAGACCCGTTCCAGGCCGAGTTGGCCGAGCGCGGCGCGGCGCAGGTCGGCGGCGAGCGCGGCGGCGTCCGGCGGGGAGCCGTAGCGGGACTCCACCGCGCACTGCACGAGCGCGCGTCCGTCCACTGTGGACGTGTCGGCGGTCACCACGTCGAGGCGGTGCAGGGCAAGGCATCCGGCCACCGCGGCGAGCAGCCCGCGCCGGTCGGTCGCGGCCACCGACACATGATCACCCAGCACGTGTACGGCCGGCAGCGCACCCGCCACCAGCGCCGGATCGGGCGTCGGAGCAGGCGGTACCTCGCCGGTGTCCAGGAGCAGGTGTACCCGCCGCACCAGGTCGCGTACCAGCCGGTCCTTCCACCCCGTCCACGCCGCCGGCCCGGTCGCGGCGGCATCCGCGCGGGCCAGGCCATAGAGCAGGTTGAGTGTCTCGCTGTCGCCCACCGACTGGGCCACCGTCCGGATGGTCACCGGATCGGTCAGATCGCGCCGGGTGGCCGTGTCCGGCAGCAGCAGGTGCAGCCGGACCAGCGTCTCGATCTGCACCGCGTCGACGTGCGACAGGCCGAGTTCCAGCGCGATCGTGAAGGCCAGTGGCGCACCGGTGCGACT
The DNA here is from genome assembly GCA_963850915.1 of uncultured Actinomycetota bacterium. GTDB lineage: Bacteria > Actinomycetota > Actinomycetes > Mycobacteriales > Micromonosporaceae > CAVTWH01. Next base: position 718,435 of record CAWKND010000004.1, on the reverse strand, counting down.
GTGGTCGCCGGGCAGCCCCTTGCCCACGTCGTGCAGGAAAGCCGAGAGTACCAACAGATCCGGCCGCGCCACCTCGCGTGTGAAGGCCGCCGCCTCGGCCGCCGCCTGCACCAGGTGCCGGTCGACGGTGTACAGGTGGACCGGGTTGTGCTGGGGTAGCCCGCGCAGCCGGTTCCACTCCGGCAGCCAGCCGACCACCAGGCCGTACCGGTCGCACGCCTCCCAGATGGGTACCAGCCCGCGACCGCTGCCCAGCATGGTCAACAGCGCCTCGCGGGCCGGCGCCGGCCACGGCTGGGTCGGCGGCGGACAGAACCTGGCCAGCCACTCCAGCGTGGGGCGGGCGATCGGCAGGCGTACCGTCGCCGCCGCGGCAGCCACCCGCAGCGCCAGGCTCGGGTCCGGGCGCGGGCCGACCGCCGTCCGGGCCAGCACGGCCTCGCCGTCCTGCTCCACCACATCGCGCCCGATCGGCTTGCGTACAGTCGTACGCGGACCCGACCGGCGCCGGTCAGCCCGCCACCGGTCAACCGCCCGCCAGGCGTCGTCGGCCGCGTACGCGATGGTCCGCGCGTCCTGGGCGATCCGGCGCAGCAGCTCGTCGCCGTCGCTCATCCCACGGTCACCGCCCAGCCCGAGCAGCTTGGCGACCGGGTCGCGCTCCTGCGCCAGCAGCCGGTCGATGCGCCGCCCGGCAGACAGGTGCAGCGCGTCCCGGACATCCAACAGTCTGGTCTGCGCGGCGCGTACCGGCGGCGGCGTCGCGTCGGCGACGCCGGCTGTCCCGATGCCCCGCAGTACCACCACGTCGCGCAGGCCGCCGCGGGCCTCCTTGACGTCGCCCTCCAGCAGGAAAGCCAGCTCACCGTGGGCGGTCCAGCGCGCCTGGGTCACCTCGCGCAGCTGCGCCATGCCGCGAGGGGCGTTGCGCCGCCACTGCTCCAGTGCTCCGGCGCGCAACTGCCGGGACAGCTTCGCCTCGCCGGCCAGATGGCGCAGGTCGAGCAGGCCGAGGGCGACCTTCACGTCCTCCTCGGCGACGACCAGGGCCTCCTGGACGGTACGCACCGAGTGGTCCAGTCCGACCTTCGCGTCCCAGATCGGGTACCAGAGCTGGCCGGCGAGCTCGTTCACGTCAGGTACCCCGGTGTGCAGGAGTACCAGGTCGACGTCCCCGAACGGGGCGCACTCCCGGCGCCCCAGGCCGCCCACCGCGACCAGTGCCACGCCGGGGCGCTTGGGCAGCAGGCCCGCCAGCCAACGGTCGAGCGCCGCCGCACGCTTCTCGCGTGCGACGGCGCCCAGGCCGTACTCGTCAGTCACTATGTCCGTCGATGCACTATCGAATCGCTCGTCAGAGCGCGTCGATACCGCGCTCGCCGGTACGGACCCGGATGACCTCTTCCACGTTGGTCACCCAGACCTTGCCGTCACCGATCTTCCCGGTCTTGGCTGCGGTCACGATGCCGTCGACGATCTTCTCGACGTCCAGCTCGTCCGTGACCACCTCGACGCGGATCTTCGGCAGGAACTCCACGGTGTACTCGGCACCCCGGTACACCTCGGTGTGGCCCTTCTGCCGGCCGTAACCCTGTACCTCGCTCACGGTGAGCCCGGCGACGCCAAGGGCGTGCAGGGCCTCCTTCACCGCGTCGAGCTGGTACGGCTTAATGACCGCGGTCACCAGCTTCATGCTCAGTCCCTCTTCCATAGGACGATTTCTGGCTCGACCTGAGGCTACCGGAGCTAACCGGCAACCCGTTCTGGATCAGGCGCCGGCGCTGGCGCTGCCCCACTCGGTGTACCCAACCCAGCCAGCGCGAACGCGCTTCCACCGCCGGTGGTGGGCGAGAAGTCGTACGCACTCTCCGCGTGCTCCGCCACGTCGATGCCCTCGACCTCGGCCTCCTGCGAGGCACGGAAGCCGATCGTCTTCTCGATGAGCCAGCCGAGGATGAAGGCGATGGTGAACGACCAGACGGTGACGATGCCGCTGCACTCGAACTGCTTCAACAGCTGGCCGAGGCCGCCGCCGTAGAACAGGCCGTCCTTGCTGAGCGGGTTGAAGGCGGTGGTACCGATCAGGCCGATCGAGAGCGACCCGATCCATCCGCCGACGAAGTGCACACCGACCACGTCGAGCGAGTCGTCGAAGCCGAGCTTGTACTTCAGGCCCACTGCCAGGGCACACACCGCGCCAGCCACCAGGCCCAGGCCCACCGCGCCGAGCGGCGAGATGTAGGCACAGGACGGGGTGATGGCGACCAGGCCGGCAACCGCACCGGACGAGGCACCGACCATGGTCGGCTTGCCGTCGCGGATCCACTCGATGATGATCCAGCCGAGCAGCGCGGCGGCCGTGGCGTCCTGGGTGTTGACGAAGGCGATCGCCGTGGTGCCGTCAGCGGTCAGCTCAGAACCGGCGTTGAAGCCGAACCAGCCGAACCACAGCAGACCGGCGCCGAGCGCCACCATCGGAACGTTGTGCGGCTTGAAGCTCTCCTTCGGCCAGCCGACACGCCGGCCGAGTACCAGTGCCAACGCCAACGCCGCGGAGCCCGCGTTGATGTGCACGGCGGTACCACCGGCGAAGTCCAGCGCGCCGATGTTGTGGCCGATGAAGCCGCCGCCCCAGATCCAGTGCGCGACCGGCACGTACACGATGGTGAACCAGCCGAACGCGAACACCAGCCAGCCGAGGAACTTTGTCCGGTCGGAGATCGAACCGCTGATCAGCGCCACCGTGATGATCGCGAACATCATCTGGAAGGCCAGCACCACATAGGTGGGGATGCCGATACCGCTGACATTGTCGGAGGTCGCCCCCCACAGTTCGGTGACGAAGTTCTTCGTACCCAGGTACTGGGTGAAGCTGCCGAAGAACCGGTTGACCGAGGTGCTGTCGTTGGTACCGAAGGCGAAGCTGAAGCCGTAGACGATCCAGAGGACCGAGATGAGCCCGATACAGGAGAAGCTCATCATCATCATGTTCAGAACGCTCTTTGACCGGTTCAGGCCGCCGTAGAAGAGGGCCAGGCCCGGGGTCATGAGCAGGACCAGAGCGGTCGAGCACAGCAACCAAGCGGTGTTGCCAGTGTCGATCGTGGGTCCGTCAGCGAGCACAAGCACGCTGCCCCTCCTTGTGTGAGTACCTTGTTCCGGCGGCGGCAGCGTCGCCCCAGCGCCGGTTGCGCGGAACTTTGGTGCCCGGCTGTTTCGCGCAGGGACATTGCGCGGTTTCGTTCATGTGACTTGATGTTTCTTACGTGTGAAGAAACTCTCACGCGCCCAGGTGAGGGAACTGCCCTCCGCCGAACGGTCGGCAGGGTGTACCCGTTCGGGCGTCGTGATCATCACGCTCAGCTACGACGGGTTCACCCGCCGGCCGGAAGACGTCGCGGCGACTAGCGCAGGGCGTACTCGAGCTGGTAACGCTCGTGGTCGAGCAGGCGCAGGTCACGTACGGGACGGCGCAGGTGGCCCTTGTGCATGATGCGTACGAACGCCGGGTCACCCGCCTCGGCCATCCGCCGGATCCCCTCGATGTGGTCGGCGATGCGCTTGCGGATGGTACCGACGAGGCGGCGCCGGTCCCGGGGTACCAGCCCGTACGCGTCGGCGAACATGCGCAGCCGGCGCGGCCGGTTGGGGCGCTTCCAGCCGAGCGTGAGGGAGTCCCGGTCGGAGAAGAGCGGTACCCACGTCCACGCCGCGTACGCCACGTCGTAGATCCGGGCGCCGGGCGAGGCCAGGTCGAAGTCGATGAGGGCCAGGGTGCCGTCCGGCCGCCAGATCACGTTGTGCGGGGCGGCGTCGTGGTGGCAGATCACCTCGGTGTCCGGCGGCGGCGGCCCGAACGAGCGCCACACGGCATTGGGCGGCGGCCGGAAGCCGTACTGCGCGTCGTGGAACAGGCGCAGCATGGTGGCCACGGTGACCAGTGCCTCGTCGGTGACCCAGTCCGGGCCGAGCGGGTACGCCCCGCACTCGCCCTCCATGTACGAGAGGACCTCGCGGCCCTTGTCGTCCATGCCCAGCGCCCGGGGCGCGCCGGTGAACCCGACGTACTCCAGGTGACGCAGGAGAGCGTGGACCGACGGGGTCCACGGGCCGGCGTTGCGCCGGACGGTGGCACCGACCTTGACCACCGTGCTCGTGTTCCCGCCGAGCAGCGGGATCTCCTGTTGCGTCACAGCCGCAAGGCTAGACGCCGACGGCGAACTCGGCACAGCGGTGTCCACACGATCTGTCAGGCGTCGCCCAGCAGCGCGTCGACGAAGGCCTTCGGCTCGAACGGGGCCAGGTCGTCGGGGCCCTCGCCGAGGCCGATCAGCTTCACCGGGATACCCAGCTTGCGCTGCACCGCGATGACGATGCCGCCCTTGGCCGTACCGTCGAGCTTGGTCAGCACCACGCCCGTCACGTCGACCACCTCGGTGAAGACCCGGGCCTGCTCCAGCCCGTTCTGGCCGGTGGTGGCGTCGAGGATCAGCAGCGTCTCGTCGACCGGGCCGTGCTTCTCCACCACCCGCTTGACCTTGCCCAGCTCGTCCATCAGGCCGATCTTGTTCTGCAGCCGGCCGGCGGTGTCGATGAGTACCGAGTCCACCCCGGTCTCCCGGCCGCGCTTGACCGCGTCGAACGCGACCGCCGCCGGGTCGCCGCCCTCGCGGCCGCGGACCACCTCGGCCCCGACCCGGCTGGCCCAGGTGGCGAGCTGGTCGGCGGCGGCGGCGCGGAAAGTGTCGGCGGCGCCGAGGACGACCGAGTGTCCGTCGGCGACGAGTACCCGGGCGATCTTTCCGCAGGTGGTGGTCTTGCCGGCGCCGTTCACCCCGACCACCAGGACCACCGCCGGGTACCCGTCGTGCGGGGTGGCGTGCAGTGAGCGGTCCATCGCCGGGTCGAGCGCAGCCAGCAGCTCCTCGGTGAGCAGGCCGCGCAGTTCGGCGGCGCTGCGGGTACCCAGCACCCGGGTCCGTTCGCGCAGCCGGTCGACCAGCTCCCGGGTGGCGTCCACGCCCACGTCGGCGGAGATCAGGCTGTCCTCGATCTCCTCCCAGGCGTCGTCGTCCAGCCGGTCCCGGGCGAGCACCGCGAGCAGCCCGCGACCGAGCACGCTCTGCGATCGGGACAGCCGGGCGCGCAGCCGGACCAGCCGCCCGGCGGTGGGCTCGGGCGTCTCGACAACCGGCGGCGCCGAAACTGGGGGGGCCGAGACCGGCGGCGCGGAAACGGGAGTGGGCACCGCCGGAGGCGCGGTCGCGGCGGGCGGCTGCTGCCCAGCGGGGGTACCGGTGGGTTTCGGCGCAGTGGTCGGCGCCTGGGGCGTGCCGGGTTTCGCCGGCGGCGCGACCGGCGGCTGGGGCGGTGCACCGGCGCGGCGGCGCAGGGTACGCGGGACGACCAGGGCCACGCCGGCCACGACCAGGAACAGGATGATCAACAGGTACCAGTACCACTGCATGCCCGAATCCTTCCAGACCCGACCGGCCGCCGCCCCCGGGTGGCCCCGCACCGGTACGCACGCGATGATCTGTGCCGGAGGTACGCCCGTTGGCCAACACCGAATCGCCCGCGCTCGTCCTCGGCCCGGTGCTGCGCCGGCTGGACGGGGACACCGCGACCGTGTGGGTACAGACCGGACAGCCGGGCGTGGTCGAGGTACGAGCCGGCACGGGTGGCGGCAAGTCGGGTACCTTCACCGTCTTCGACCGGCACTACGCGCTTGTCGTAGTCGCCGGGCTGCCCGCCGACACCGTGACGCCCTACCAGGTACTCCTCGACGGGGCACCGGTGTGGCCGCCAGCCGGGTACCGGTACCCGGCTCCGGTGCTGCGTACCCGCCCGGCTCACGGCCACCCGGGCGACGCGCCGGTACGGGTGGTCTTCGGCTCGTGCCGCCAGCGCTCCACCGCCGACAACCGCCATCTCCCACCGGATGCGCTGGCCGCCTACGCCCGCAGGCTGCACGAGTTGCCCGCCGAGTGGCCGGACGCGCTGCTGCTACTCGGCGACCAGGTGTACGCGGACGGCGTACCAGCCGGCGACTATGCCGGGTTCGCCCGGCTCTACCACGAGTCGTGGAGCGATCCGGCGGTGCGCTGGCTGCTCTCCTGCGTACCGACCGCGATGATCTTCGATGACCACGAGGTGATCGACGACTGGAACACCTCGGCGCAGTGGCGCGTGGACGCGCTGGCGACGCCGGACTGGCGGGACCGGATCACCGCCGCGATGGCCTCGTACTGGGTCTACCAGCACCTCGGCAACCTGCACCCCGATCAGTTGGACACCAAGCACCCGGACGCCGACCCGGTGTACGCCGCGCTGCGCGCCGCCGACCCGGCGACCGGCACGGAAGTGTTGCGCGACTTCGGTTGGCGGGCCGACACCGACCGGCACGGGTACCGGTGGAGCCACGCGCGCGACGTCGGGCGTACCCGGATCGTGCTGGTGGACAACCGGGCGGCGCGGGTACTCACGCCGGGCGCGCGGGCGATGCTGCCGCCAGCCGAATGGGCCTGGCTGGACGCGGCGACCAGCGCGTCCGGGCCGGCCGGCGACTTCGACCATCTGGTACTCGGCCTCTCGGTGCCCTGGCTGCTCGGCCCCGCCGTGCACTACGGGGAGGCGACCGTCGAGCGGCTCGCGGATCGCCCGGACACCCGGCTCGGGCGGCTGGCCGAGCGCCTGCGCCGCCGCTTCGACCTGGAGCACTGGCCGGCCTTCGGGCGCTCCTTCGCCGAGCTGGCGACGCTGACGGCGCGAATTGCCAGCCGTCCCGGTGTCGCCAGCGTCAGCGTGCTCTCCGGGGACGTACACCACTCGTACCTGGCCCATGTTCTGCCGGGCGGCGCCGGCCAGGCCGCCCCGATCTGGCAGTTGACCTGCTCGCCGGTGTACAACCAGGCGCCCCGGTACCAGCGGCCCTTGTTCCGGGCAGCGTGGTTCCCGCCCGGTGGGCTGGCTGCCCGGTTGGTGGCCCGACTGGTCGGCGTCCGGCGCGCCCCGATCCGCTGGCGGCGCGAGTCGCCGGTCTACTTCGGCAACGCCATCGCCACCCTGCTACTGCACGGGCATGGCGCACACGCGCGCATCGAGGGCACCCGCCCGGACGGCACCCTGACCACCGTCGCGGAGGCCGACCTGGCCTGAGCTCTCCCCCACTGGGGGCAGCTCAGCGCTCCGAGTCGAGCATCGCCATCTGTGCCGTGGCGTACCGGCTGCCAGCGGCCGCGTCCGGGGGTACCGCCGCCTCGATTGTGGCCAGCGCGTCGGCCGGCAGCGGCGTGTCCAGCGCGCCCAACGCCTCGGCCAGCCGCTCCCGGGTACGCGCGCCGATCAGCGGCACGATGTCCTCGCCCCGGCCGAGTACCCAGGCGATAGCCAGCTGCGCCACGCTGATCCCCAGCTCGCCGGCCACCTCGGCCAGCGCGTCCACCAGGGTCAGGTTGTGTGCCAGGTTGTCGCCCTGGAACCGGGGCGAGTGCGCCCGGAAGTCACTCGCCGGCGACTGCCGGTCGGCGCTCCAGTGGCCGGAGATCAGCCCCCGGGACAGCACGCCGTACGCGGTGACCGCGATGCCCAGCTCCCGGCAGGCCGGCAGGATCTGCGCCTCCACGCCCCGGGAGATCAGCGAGTACTCGATCTGCAGGTCGACGATCGGGTGTACGGCCGCGGCCCGGCGGAGCGTCTCCACGCCCACTTCGGACAGGCCGATGTGGCGTACCCAGCCGGCCTGTACGCACTCCGCGATCGCCCCGACCGTCTCCTCGATCGGTACCGCCGGGTCCAGCCGGGCCGGCCGGTACACGTCGATGTGGTCAACACCCAGCCGGGTCAGCGTGTACGCGAGGAAGTTGCGGACCGCGGCCGGCCGGGCGTCGTACCCGCCCCAACCGTTGCCCGGATCGCGCATGCCCCCGAACTTCACGCTGAGCTGTACCTCGTCGCGCGGTACCGTGCGCAGCGCCTCGCCGATCAGCATCTCGTTGTGGCCCATGCCGTAGAAGTCGCCGGTGTCCAGCAGCGTGATGCCGGCGTCCCGGGCGGCGTGGATGGTGGCGATGCTCTCCGCGCGGTCGGCCGGCCCGTACATGCCGGACATGCCCATGCAGCCGAGGCCGAGCGCGGAGACGATGGGGCCGGTACGACCGAGTTGCCGAGTCTGCATGCCTTCCACCCTAGCCACCTGTTTTCGGCGACCGGCCGGCTCGGCCGGCGGGTGTCGGACCTCCGCTCCGGCACAACGGCCGTGCCGACCGCTCCGCCAGGCGGCCGACGGCGCGGGAACGGCGGTTCTTCCCCGGATGCCTCCCCAGATGTGCAGAGGGATGGCTAGCGTCAGGGGTATGCCCACTCCGTTCACGGTCGACGACTACCGCAACCGGATGCACCGCGCCACCACGGCGGCGGCCGGGAAGGGACTGGCCGGGCTGCTGGTCACGCCCGGCCCCGACCTGACCTACCTGTGCGGATACCGGCCCACCGCGATCACCGAGCGGCTGACCGTGCTGATCCTGGCCGAGGGGCGCGAACCGACCATCGTGGTACCCCGGCTGGAGCGCCCGGACGCTGAGGCAGCCACGGGGGCACCGTCGGTGCGCATTGTGGACTGGGTGGACGGGGTGGACCCGTTCGCCCTCGCCGGCGAGCAGCTGCGCGCCGACGGCCGGTACGCCATCTCCGACACCGCCTGGGCACTGCACCTGCTCGGCCTGCAGCGGGCCCTGCCCGACTCCAGCTACGCGGCCACCACCGACGTACTGCCGATGCTGCGTGCCGTAAAAGACGCCCACGAACTCGACCGGCTGGCCGCCGCGGGCGCCGCCGCCGACGCCACCTTCGGCGAGATCCTCCAGGTCAGCTTCGCCGGGCGGACCGAGAACCAGGTCGCCGCCGACCTCGCCCGGCTGCTCCGCGAGCACGGGCACAGCCAGGTCGACTTCACCGTGGTGGGCTCCGGGCCCAACGGCGCCAACCCGCACCACGAGGCCGGGGACCGGACCATCCGCGAGGGCGACATGGTGGTACTCGACTTCGGTGGACTGCTCGCCCGGTACGGGTCGGACACCACCCGTACGGTGCACGTGGGCGAGCCGACGGCCGAGGAGCGACAGGTCTTCGAGGTGGTACGCGAGGCGCAGCAGGCTGGCTTCGAGGCAGTCCGGCCCGGCGTGGCCTGCCAGGAGGTGGATCGGGCGGCGCGGACGGTGATCGCCAAGGCGGGGTACGGCGAGTGGTTCATCCACCGCACCGGCCACGGGATCGGGCTGACCACCCACGAGCCGCCGTACATGATCGAGGGCGAGGAGCAGGAGCTGGTACCCGGGATGTGCTTCTCCATCGAGCCCGGCATCTACCTGCCCGGCCGCTTCGGGGTACGCATCGAGGACATCGTCACCTGCACGGAGGCCGGTGGCCGCCGACTCAACAACACCCCACACGAGATGCAGATCGTCGCCTAGCCCGTCGACGGAACCGACCTACTGCTCGTCGGCCAACTCGGCGACCCCAACGCGCGCCCAGCTCAGTCCGGGGGCGCGCACGACATCTCCTGTCGGGAACTCGCCCGTGCGCTGGTATGAGCCCGAGTCGTCGCGTCGATAGGTGTGGACCACGATCACCGGATCGATCTCGATCCGCCAGTAGTGGCCGATGCCGGCCCGGGCGTACTCGATGGGCTTGAGGATTCGGTCTGTCGATTCCGATCCGGGGCTGACCACCTCGGCAACCAGTACGACGTCGGCCGGCAAGCACTGGTTGCGGTCGCGCCGGTAAGCGGATCGGTGCAGAACCACGACATCGGGGATTCGGCGCAACGTGTCGTTGAGGCGGATCTCAGCCTCGCTGACCACGACAAGTTCGCTCGGTTTGGCAGCACGCAACGATGTGCGCAGGGCATCTTTGACAATCTGATGCCACAGCGTGGGCGACGCCATCATGTGGATTACCCCATCGACGAGTTCCCGGTGACTGTTCTCGGGCAGCGCGTCGTACTCCTCAGGGGTGAGGATTTGGCCGATGGGTTCCAAGGTGGGTACCACAGTGATCGTCACTCGTCCTTCTCCTCCCTCGGGACATCCACAGTCAAGAGTAGAGCGCGCGCCCCGATACAGATACCAGTCAGGCGAGGCTCCCCGCCAACCGGCGCTGGCGGCAGTAAGACCGCTTCAGAGGGCGAGTAGGGCGCGGGCGTACCGGAGATCGGCGGGGCCGGCGTACCGGTGCGCGGCGAGTCCGGCCGCCCGGGCACCGGCCACGAAACGTACCGAGTCGTCGAGCAGGAAACACCGCTCCACCGGTGTCCTGAGCAGCTCGCACGCGGCGACGAAGTACTCGGCCGAAGGCTTGGCGACGCCCAACTTCGACGAGTTGGCGACCGCGTCGAACTCGCCGGCCAGGTCGAGAGCCACCAGGTCGCGCGTCGAGCCGGTCGGTGGCGTTGGTGGCGAGCGCGACCGGTACCCCAGCCGCGCGGGCCTGCCGTACCAGCTCCAGCACCGGCTGGGACACCTCGCCCCGGTACGCCTGCCACTCGGCGACCGCTGCGGGGCTACCCACCTCAGCGCCCACCTCGGTGATCCAGACGTCGTTCGGCAACCGGCCCAGGACAGCCGCCCGCAGCCGATCCGGCTGGAACAGGGCTGCGCTGAGCACTCCGGCCGGCAGCCCGTACGCGGCCTCCACGCGCGCCGGTACGGCCGGGTCCCACCGGCGCAGTACCCCGTCGAAGTCGACCAGTAGAGCGGTGGGGCGGGTCCGCCTCACTCGCCCTCCTCGTCCTCGTCGCGGGCCAACCGCTGGCTGATCACCTCGGTCACGCCGTTGCGCATGGTCACGCCGTAGAGCGCGTCGGCGATCTCCATGGTGCGCTTCTGGTGGGTGATGATGATCAGCTGGCTGGTCGCCCGGAGCTCCCGCATCACGGTGAGCAGCCGGCCGAGGTTGACGTCGTCGAGCGCCGCCTCCACCTCGTCCATGATGTAGAACGGGCTGGGCCGGGCGCGGAAGATCGCGCAGAGCAGGGCCACCGCGGTCAGCGAGCGCTCACCGCCGGACAGGAGCGACAGCCGCTTGATCTTCTTGCCCGGTGGGCGGGCCTCGACCTCGACGCCGGTGGTGAGCATGTCGTCGGGGTCGGTGAGGATCAGCCGCCCCTCACCGCCGGGGAACAGCGTTCTGAAGACGATCTCGAACTCGCGGGCCACGTCGTGGTAGGCGGAGGTGAAGACCTCGAGGATCCGGTCGTCCACGTCCTTGACCACGGTCAGCAGGTCGCGGCGGGTGTTCTTCAGGTCCTCCAGCTGGTCGGAGAGGAACTTGTAGCGCTCCTCCAGGGCCGCGAACTCCTCCAGCGCGAGCGGGTTCACCTTGCCCAGCAGGGCCAGTTCCCGCTCGGCCTTGGCGGCCCGCTTCTCCTGGGTCGCGCGGTCGTAGGGGGCGGACTGCGGTTCGGGCTTCCTGGCCGCCTCGGCGGCGGCCAGGTCAACAGCGGTCGGGGGTACGGCCATCTGCGGGCCGTACTCGGCGAGCAGGCTCTCCAGGTCGAGACCGAAGTCCTCGGCCGACTTGGCCTCCAGCTGCTCGATACGCATCCGCTGCTCGGCCCGCGCCACCTCGTCCCGGTGTACCTCCGAGGTGAGCCGCTCCAGGTCACCGGCGAACCGGCTGGCGCTGCCGCGTACCTCGGAGAGCTCCGCCTCACGCGCCGACCGGGCGGAGGCGACCTCGTCGCGCCGGGCAGCCGCCTGCGTCAGGGCGATCGCGATGCGCCCCAGTGCCACGGCCGCACCGGCCGCCACCGCACGGGCGATGCCTGCCCCGCGTGCTCGGGCGGCCCGCCTTGCCGCGGCCCGCTCCCGCGCGGCGCGCTCGGCGGCGGCCTGCCTGGCCAGCCCGTCGGCGCGTCCGGAGAGCGCACCGACCCGCTCCTCGGCGGTACGCACCGCCAGGCGTACCTCCATCTCGTTCTGCCGGGCGCGGGGTAGCAGGGCGGCGAGTTGGTCGCGTTCGCCGCTGGACGGGTCCTCGTCCAGTGGCGTCTCCTCGACCAGGCGGAGCCGCTCCTCCAGCTCGGCCAGGCCGGCGACGAGCCGTTCCCGGGCAGCCTCGGCGGCTTCCCGGGCGGTACCCAGGCGCTGTGCCTCGGCGCGTGCGGACCGGGCCGCGGCGCCGTACTCGGCGAGCTTGCGGGCTGCGCTGTTGCGTACCCCGTCGGCCTCCCGGCGGGCCGTTGCCGCCTGGTTGACCGCCTCCTTGTGCTGGGCGACGTCGGCGCGGGCGCCCTCCAACTGGGCACGCAGCTCGCCCAGCTTGGCGGTGGCCTCCGAGCGCCGTTGCCGGGCCTCGTCCACCGCCGCCTGTACCTCGATGTAGCTCTGTGCCTTGGTCGAGCCGCCGGCCGCCGCCCACGCTCCGAGCACATCCCCTTCGGGAGTGACCGCCCGCAGCCGCGGCTGCGCCGCCACCAGCGCCGCCCCGGCCGCCAGGTCGGGTACCAGCACCACGTCGCCGAGCGCGTTCTCCAGCGCCGGGCGCAGGTGGTCCGGGCAGCGCACCACGTCCAGTGCCCAGCGGGCACCCTCGGGTAGCCAGGGCCGCTCCGTGGTACCCCGACCGGGTGAACCGACCAGGAGCGTTGCCCGGCCCGCGTCCTGTGCCTTGAGTAGGTCGACGGCCGCGGTCACGTCCGAGACGGCCGACACGGCTACCGCATCGGCCAGCCCGCCGAGCGCGGCGGCCAGCGCGGCCTCGTGCCCCGGGTCGACCGCCAGCAGGGCGGCGACGCTGCCCAGCAGCCCGGGGATGCGCTCGCCGGCGGCCAGCAACGTACCCGCGCCGTCCTTGCGCCGCAGGCCCAGCGCGAGCGCCTCCTCGCGGGCCTTCCACTCGGACGCCTCGCGCTCGACGATGCGCTCGGCGTCACCCAGCTCCTTGGCGCGCGCGGCGGCCACCTCGTGCGCCTGCTGCGCCGCCTCGTGCCGGGCGACCAGCTCCTGGTCACCCTCGTCCAGGTCGGCCTCGACCGCCTGCGCCTCGGCGAACTCGATCTCGGCCAGCTCGGCCCGCTCGCGGGACTCGGCGAGCGCGAGCGCCTGCCGCTCGATCTCCTCCTCGGAGGCGGTCATCCGGCTCCGGGCGGCGCCCACCTCGCCGGAGAGCTTGGCCAGCCCGGCGCGCTTGTCGGCGATGGCCTTCACGGCGATCATCAGCGCCTGCTCGGCCTCGGCGTGCTGGCGCTCCAGCTCCTGCCGGCGGGCCACCGCCTCGGCCAGCCGGGCCTGGTCGGCCTCCAGGGCGGCGCGCAGCGCGTTCTCCTGGGCGCGTACCTGCTCGGCCTCGGCGTCGAGCTGGTCGGGGTCACGCCCGGGGCGCTCGTCCTCGCCGGTGGCGGAGAGGTGCTTCAGCCGCTCGGTGGCCAGCTGCTCGGTGGAGCGGAACCGCTCCTGCAGGGCGGCGAGCTGGTACCAGGTCTCCTGCGCGGCGGCGAGTACCGGGGCGTCGGCGGCGTGCTCGGCGTCGAGTACGGCCAGCCGCTCCTGTACCGACGTCAGCTCGGCCTCGACCTCCTCCCGCCGGGTACGCAGCGCGGTCTCGTCGGCGATCTCCTTGTCGAGCGTCTCGCGCAGCGTGTACAGGTCGTCGGCGAGCAGGCGCAGCCGGGCATCGCGCAGGTCGGACTGGATACCCGCGGCGCGCCGGGCCACCTCGGCCTGCCGGCCCAGCGGCTTGAGCTGGCGGCGCAGCTCGGCGGTGAGGTCGTTGAGCCGGTTGAGGTTGACCTCCATCGCGTCCAGCTTGCGCAGCGCCTTTTCCTTGCGCTTGCGGTGTTTCAGGACGCCGGCTGCCTCTTCGATGAAGGCGCGCCGGTCCTCCGGCTTGGCGTGCAGTACCGCGTCGAGCTGGCCCTGGCCGACGATGACGTGCATCTCCCGGCCGATACCCGAGTCGGAGAGCAGCTCCTGGATGTCCAGCAGCCGGCAGCCGTCACCGTTGATCTCGTACTCGCTCTCGCCGGAGCGGTACATCCGGCGGGTGATGGAGACCTCGGTGTACTCGATCGGCAGTGCGTTGTCGGTGTTGTCGATGGTGAGGGTGACCTCGGCGCGCCCGAGCGGCGCGCGGCCGGCGGTACCGGCGAAGATCACGTCCTCCATCTTGCCGCCACGCAGCGCCTTGGCCCCCTGCTCGCCGAGCACCCACGAGATGGCGTCGACCACGTTGGACTTGCCGGAGCCGTTGGGACCCACCACGCAGGTGATCCCCGGCTCCAGCTTCATCGTGGTAGCGGAGGCGAAAGACTTGAAACCCTTCACCGTCAAGCTTTTGAGGTGCACGGAACTCCGGGTGGTGAGGGCCGGTCGAGGCGGTCCTCGACGCGGCGGGGCAGCAAGGGGCTGGCGGATGGTCCCGCCTTTCGCGAGGGTACCGCCAGGATGCCCAGCTCACCGGCTTGGCGGTACCCGCCGCGTGTCATCGGCTGCCGGATGCCGGACAAAAGGATGCGCGCCGACCCAACGGGGTGTCGGCGCGCGCTGTGGTGCGGTGGCGCTGGATGTGCGGTGTTGCCTATGTCCTGGCGTTACCGGATGGTTCGGTGGGGCTGTCTAGCTGATCGGTTGTCGAGCTGATCGGCTGGAGTCCCGACCGGAGTCGGGTAGCCGATCAGGTCAGGGCCGGCTCGGGCAGGCGCAGCAACTCGTCCTGCTCTGACGCGGCCGCGGCCAGCCGGTCGTTCTCTGCCCGCAAGCGGGTCAGCTCGAACTCCAGCTTGGTGACCTTGGAACGCAATTGAGTGACCTCGTCAAGCAGGCGTCGGTCGGGCGCGCTGCCCACGTGGCCGAAGAGGGCCTTCGCCATATCGTCTCCTTGTAATGCGCTGCCGGAGTGACCGGCCAACGCGCGCCCAGTGAGCCGCAGCCCTGGATTCTTACCCCTGGTGGGCATGGAAGGGCGCGACTGGCGACCCCCCCATAATCCGCCGTCTACCGGCGCCCGTCAAGTTGAGCGCGTGGCGTGTCACCGCACGGCACGATTGCCCCACGGGTACCCCGCCGCGTACCTTGCCTCTGGGGTGCGAGGGAAGGGGACCGCGGCGGTGAACCAGCGACGGGACACCATGCTCGTCGACGACCCCGACGACGACTGGCAGCCCGCGCGCGGCGGGTCCGGATCGGCACCGTCCCGGCCGGTAAACCCGATCACCATCGCACTGATCGTGGCGGGCGTACTCGCCATCATCGGGATCAGCCTGGCCGTACTCGCGCCGCTGGTCAGCGGTACGCCCACCGCGGACACCATGCCGGCCGGCGTCGGCGCCACCGGCTCGCTCCTACCGACCGGCGCAGCGGCGCCGACCACCAGCGCCGGACCGGCCACCCTGCCGTCCGTCAAGCCGACGACCAAAGCGCCGACGCTCACCCCGACTGCCAAGATCCGCCAGGACGATCTGGAAAACCAGGTGATTCAACTCACCAACAACGCCCGGAAACAGGCCGGCTGCAAGGACGTCAAGAACAACTCGCGGCTGCACTCGGTGGCCCGGGCGCACAGCACGGACATGGCGAAGAACAACTCGCTGAGCAGTACCGGCAGCGACGGCTCCAGCTACAAGGACCGGGCGACCAGGGCCGGGTACAAGGATCCGTTGGGGGAGAACATCTCGCACGGACAGAACACCGCGGCCGCCGTGGTGCAGGCGTGGTTGGGCAACGGTACGACCAAGGGTCGGATGCTGGACTGTTCCGCGACGAGCATCGGGATGGGCGTCGCCCAGGCCGCGGACGGCTCGCTGTACTGGACGCAGGATTTCGGCAAGTAGCCGTCTCGGCTGATTTCGGGCACTACCGGGTACGCATCCCGTGAGCTGGGCCACTCGTTGGAGGGGCGAGCCCACCTGCGGGGAGGTACCCATGGAGACCCTGCTGCCCCTGTTCACCCACCCCACCGCCGCCCCGGCGACCTGGGCCACGGTCGCCACGCTCGGCCCGGCCGCCACCGTCGTGCTCGACATCGCCGACGGACCCGGCTCCGGGCTGGATCCGGGCTGGACGGCGGCGACCGAGCGGCTGGCCGGGGCGGGCGTACGGATGCTGGGCTACGTGGACCTGGCACTGGGTACCCGCCCGGTGCGGGACGTGCGGGCACAGGTACGCCGCTGGACCGGGTACCCGGTGCAGGGGATCTTCTTCGACCAGGCGCCCACCAGCCCGTACCTGATCGGGCCGGTGGCCGTGGCGATCGGTACCGCGCGCCGGGCCGACCTGGGTCGCCTCGTCCTCAACCCCGGGCAGCCCACCGACCGGCTCTACCGCGACCTCGGCGCGCAGCTGTGCGTGTTCGAGGGCCCGTGGTCGGCGCTGCGCCCGTCCGCCCTTGATGCCGCCCGTTCGGTGGACGAACTCGTCGGCGACCCGCAGCCCGGCGACGGGTACCTGGTCTACGGGGTACCGGCGGCGGAGCGGGCGAGCGCCGAGGCGCTGCTGGCGTCCCGGGGCGCCGGACTGGCACTGGTCACCGACGGGGTACCGCCGCTGCCGTACGCCGCGCTGCCCAGCTGGTACGCCCCCCACCTCGCCGCCGTGAACGGATGAGGCCGCCCCGGACTCTCGCCGCCCTCCTGATCCTCGGTGCGGTCGCCCTGAGTGGCTGTACCTCCGCCTCGACCGCGGCCCACTCCGCCGAGGCGGGCGGTACCTGGCAGATCCAGCTCTCCGGCGAGCCCGACCTCGGCGTCGACGCGCTCGTGTACGACCTCGACCCGTACGCCACCGCCGCCGACACCGTCAGCCGGCTGCACCGGGACGGCCGGCGGGCGATCTGCCACCTCACCGTCGGGATCAGCGAGTCCGGCCGGCCGGACGCCAGCCGGTTCCCAGCAGCCGTACTCGGAGCGCCGACGTCGGACGGGCGCGGGTACTGGCTGGACGTGCGGCGGCTCGACGTGATCGGGCCGGTACTCGCCGACCGGCTGCGACTGTGCCGGGACAAGGGCTTCGACGCGGTGGACGCGGACGCGGTCGACGGGTACCGGCAGGCGACCGGGTTCCCGCTGTCCCAGGCCGACCAGCTCGCCTTCGACCGGCGGGTACTCGCGCTGGCCCGGGCGCTGGGCCTGGGGGTGGGGCTGCGGGTACCGGCGGCGGACGCGAGCGCGCTCGCCGGCGAACTGGACTTCGCGGTCAACGTGGGCTGCCCGGCGCTGGACGGCGGCTGTACCGGCCTGACTCCCCTGGTCGCCGCCGGTAAGCCGGTCTACGTGGCGGTACTCGACCCCGCTACCGGCTGTGCCGGGGTACGCGGCAGCGGGTACCAGTCGATCGTCAAGCACGCCGACCTGGACGCCTGGCGGGCCAGCTGCTGACCCGAAAGCCAGCCGGGCGCGGTGAACTAGCGGCGGGGGAGGCTAGCGCCGGGGCGCGGGCTGGCAGTGCGGGCAGAAGAAGGACGACCGGTTCATGAACGCCTCGCGCCGCATCAGCGTGCCGCAGCGCTTGCAGGGCAGGCCCTCCCGCCCGTAGGCGTTGAGCGAGCGGTCGAAGTACCCGCTCTCCCCGTTGACGTTGACGTAGAGCGAATCGAAGCTGGTACCCCCCTGTTTCAGGGCTTCCCCCAGCACGTCCCGCACGTGCGCGAGCAGCCGGCGCGCGGCGGGCTTGGTCAGCGCGTCGGTGGCCCGCCGGCCGTGCAGCTTGGCCCGCCAGAGCGCCTCGTCGGCGTAGATGTTGCCCACCCCGGAGATCAGCGACTGGTCCAGCAGCGCCCGCTTGACCTCGGTGTGCTTGCGCCGCAGGCGGGTGACGAAGAGTTCGTCGTCGAAGAGCGGATCCATCGGGTCGCGGGCGATGTGCGCGATCTCGGCCGGCAGCTCGGCGCCGCCCGGGGAGACCGCCAGGCCGCCGAAGGTGCGCTGGTCGACGAAGCGCAGCTGGTGCCCGCCGTCGGCGAAGTCGAAACGGATCCGCAGGTGCGGGCCGTCCGGCGCGTCCGCCGGCTGGATCAGCAGCTGGCCGGACATGCCGAGGTGGCCGAGGATCGCGTCGCCGGAGTCCAGCGGCAGCCAGAGGTACTTGCCGCGCCGGTTGGCCGACAGGATGGTCCGGCCGGCCAGCAGCCGGGCGAAGTCCTCGGCGCCGGGCGCGTGCCGGCGGATGGCGCGCGGATGCAGTACCTCGACCGTGTCCACGGCGCGCCCGGCCACCCAGGTGGCCAGCCCCTGCCGGACCGTCTCGACCTCGGGCAGTTCAGGCACCGCTTCTCCCTGCTCTCAGGCCGGCCGCTGACCGGCCCGGCTCAGATCGTGTAGTGCCATACCGCCAACAGGTAGGCGCCGTACCACATTCCGAAGAGCGCGAAGGTGGTCAGGCCGAGGATCGCGGTGGGGGTACGCGCCTTGGCGAACGCGAACGCCGGTGGGATCAGGGTCAGCAGCACGGGTACCAGCAGGCGCGGCTTGGAGTGGTAGAAGCCGGCCTGGCCGAGCACCATGCCCAGGGCGATCACGCCGTACACCGCGAGCGGCAGCCAGGTGCGCCTGATCAGCGCGAGGATTGCCGATACCACCGCCGCGATCACGATGAACGCCACGCTCATCTGTACCCAGCCGTCGCCCTGGTGCATCGCCGTCTTCAGGAACAGCCAGGTCGACTTGCCGTAGTCGGTGGTGGTCCCCCAGCCGGCGGTCTGGATGGTGAACCAGCCGTTCAGGTGCCCCACCCGCAGCCCCACCCACAGCAGGTAGGCCGGTACGCCGAGCAGGCCGATGAACGCGCCGATCAGCGCCGACCAGTGGGTACGCCGCCGGGCTACCGCGACCACCGCTCCGACCAGCACAGCCAGGGCCACGGCCGCCCCGGTGGGCCGGGTCAGACCGGCCAGGCAGGCCAGCACCCCGGCCATCAACCATTGCTGGTACCAGCAGGCCAGCAGCGCACCGAGCACCAGGGCCAGGAACAGCGCCTCGCTGTACCCCATGGACAGCACGATCGACATCGGCTGGGTACAGAACAGCACCACCAGGGCGTACCCGACCCGGATGTTGCCGCCGGAGAGCACCGTGCCCAGCTGGTACACCAGCAGGCACGCCACGGCGGCGGCGACCCACGCGATGACCAGGGCGGAGGTACCGGCGCTCAGGCCGGTCTGATCGAGCGCCCTGATGAGGGACGGGTAGAGCGGGAAGAAGGCGAGCCCGTTGCCGGTCAGGTTGCCGTGGTCGTCGTAGGTGAAGCTGTGCGGGTAGCCCTCGGTGGCCACCCGGATCCACCAGCCACCGTCCCAGGCCAGCAGCCGGTCGCGCAGGTTGGTACCGGGCGGCGACAGCCAGGCCAGGATCATCAACTGGATCAACCGGGTGAACAGGTAGATCACCAGTACCCAGGCGGCGTGGGTACCGAACCACCGCCAGTCCCGTACCCCCGCTGCCTTCCCTGTGTTCTGGGGGTCTTCGGCTAGCTCCGCGTCGGTCAGCTCGGTGTCGTCGGTCAGCTCGGTGTCGTCGGTCAGCTCGGTGTCGTCGGTCAGGTCCGGCTCGAAGTCGGACTCGTCCTCGAAGTCGGAGCCGCGCGGGTACGGCATCGTGTCGGCCATCTCAGGCACCCGCCGCCAGCTCGCCGCCGCCCAGCTGAGGGCCGCCCAGCTCAGGCCCGCCCGCCTCGGGGCTGCCCACGTCGGGGTCGGTACCCCGTCCGGACAGCTCCCGCCAGGCGGCCGCGGCGGCCCGCTGCTCGGCCTCCTTCTTGCTGCGCCCGTCGACCCCGCCGTAGCGGGCTCCCGCCACCACCGCCCACGCGGTGAAGGTCTTCGCGTGGTCGGGGCCGGCCTCCTCGACGTGGTACTCCGGTACCCCCAGCCCGAGACTCGCGGTGAGCTCCTGCAGGCTGGTCTTCCAGTCGAGGGCGGCGCCCCGGCCGGCCGCCTCGGCCATCAACGGATCGAACAGCTTGTGAATCACGCCCGCGACGGTATCCAGGCCGTGCTGCAGATAGATAGCCCCGAGCAGTGCTTCCAACGTATCGGCGAGGATGCTCGCCTTGTCCCGGCCGCCGGTACTCTCCTCGCCCTTGCCGAGCAGCAGGTACGGGCCGAGCCCGTACGGGCCCAGATCACGGGCCACCTCGGCCAGCGCGCGCATGTTCACCACGCTGGCCCGCAGCTTGGCCAGCTGACCCTCGGGCAGATCGAGGTGGTTCTGGAACAGGGCCGTGGTAATTACCACGCTGAGTACCGAGTCGCCGAGGAACTCCAGCCGCTCGTTGGTGGGCAGGCCGCCGTGCTCGTACGCGTACGAGCGGTGGGTCAGCGCGCGCTCCAGCAGCGGCGGGTCCACGCCCACGCCGAAGGCGCCTTCCAGCAGCGTGGTAGACGGACGTGACGTCATCGGCTCACCTCGGCGAGGGCTCGGTGGGTAGGGGTGGTACCGGCACGGTGCTGTGCGGCGCGGGCGGGCTCGTGCCGGGCGGCACGGTGCTGGGCGGGCTCGTGCCGGGCGGCACGGTGCTGGGCGGGCTCGTGCCGGGCGGCACGGTGCTGGGAGCGCCGGCGAGCCGGGCTGCCAGGTGGATTCCGGAGGCGATGTCGGCGGCGCTGGCCGCGCCGTGGCAGACCACCACGGTGCCACCGACTCCGAGGAGTACCGCGGCCCGAGGCGTAGTGTGCGCGTCGGCCACCCCGCCGGCCAGCGCGTACGCACCTTCGATGGCTTTGAGTAGAACGTTTCCGGTAAACCCGTCGGTCACCACCACGTCGGCCCGGCCACCGAGCGGGACCTCGTGCCCCTCGACGTTGCCGATGTAACGGGTGTTCTCCGGCAGCGTGGCGGAGCGCAGCGCGGTGTCGGCGGCGCGCCGGGCCCGGTCACCCTTGCCCGCTTCGGCACCGATGTTGAGCAGGCCCACGCGTACCGTGGTCAGGCCGAGCAGCCGCCGGGCGTACCCGACACCGAGCGCGGCGTGCTGGGTGAGTTGGCCGGCGGACGGGTCGGGCGAGGCACCGACGTCGAGGAGTACCAGCGGCCCCGACCTGGCCGGGATCAGCGCAGCCAGGGCCGGCCGGCGTACCCCGTGGGTACGCCCCAGTCCGACCACGGCCGCGGTCACCGTGGCACCACTGGCACCCGCCGATACCAGCGCGTCGGCATCGCCCGTGGTGAGTGCGTGCACGCCGGCCCGTACCGTGGTGTCGGGTCTGATCGCCCGGATCACCGCGTCGGCCATGCCCACCCGGTGCCGGACGGCCTGCTGGGTGAGGCGGTCCCGATCGGCCGGCGCGCACCGCGAATAGACCTGCGCAGCAACGTCGGCCGGACCGACGAGGTGCAGGTGGAGGCGGGGGTCTGAGCCGAGCGCGAGCAGAGCGCCGTCAACCACGGCGGCGGGAGCATCGTCCCCGCCGAGGAGGTCGACGGCGATCCGTACGGCTGCCGGCCGATCGGATCGCGTCACCCGTTGACCGAGGTCAGACCTCGATGACCTGGCGGCCGTTGTACGTGCCGCAGACCGTGCAGGCCGTGTGGGGCAGCTTCGGGGACCGGCACTGCGGGCAGGCGACCGTGGCCACGGCAGTGGCTTTCCAGTTCGCCCGGCGGGACCGGGTGTTGCTGCGCGACATCTTGCGCTTGGGTACGGCCACTGGTCTTACTCCTCGGTGGTGGTCAGGTTGCGCTGTGCTGCCAGATCGTCCTGGGCTGCCCGATCGCTCGATACTGCCAGGTCGTCCTGTGCGGCCAGCTTGCTCAGCGCGGCCCAGCGTGGGTCGGCCTGCTGGTGGCTGTGGCCAGCCGGCAGATCGTCCCACGGCTCGCCGCACCCGGGGCAGAGCCCTGGGCATTCGGCACGGCACAGCGGGGTGATCGGCAGTGCGAGCACCACCGCGTCCCGCAGCGCCGGCTCCAGGTCGAGCAGGTCGCCCTGTAGCCGGCCGATCTCGTCCTCCTCGGTCGTCTCGTCCGTGGTGCTGTCCGGGTAGGCGTACAGCTCCTGGAACGTGACGTCGAGGCTGTCACTGACCGGGCGCAGGCAGCGCCCGCACTCCCCCTCGACCTGGGCGGTGGCGGTTACGGTGACGAGTACGCCCTCCGTCGCCGACTCCAGTCGCAGGTCAAGTAGCAGGTCGGCACCCTCGGGTACCGAGATCAGCTCCAAGCCGAGGTCAGCGGGTGCCGGAATCGTGCGCGTCAGGGTACGCATAGCACCCGGGCGGCGTGGCAGGTCCCTCGTATCGAAGACCATGGGCGCCCGGGAGTTCAGCGGCTGAGTGTGCGTATTTTCTGGCATCGCTTATCTGGCATCGTTGCTTGTCCGACATCGCCGGACTCCGGCCCTGGACAGGCCGTCGAAGAAGAATACCCGAGCCCGTAGCGCCCCGTCGAATCACCCGCCCCGCCGTGACCCGTCAGCGGGAAAGGGCAGCACTACCGGGAGAACTGCGCCTACCGGGAGAAGGGCAGCACTACCGGGAGAAGGGCAGCGGCCCTTCGGAGTCGGGGACGAACGAGCCGATCTCACGCAGCGCGTGCATCTTGTCCCGGCCGCGCTCGATCGAGGCGAGTGACCGGGTCAGGAACTGCTCGAAGTTGGCCAGCGCGGTGTCCACGTAGTCGTCGACCTCGTCCCGCAGCCGCTGCGCCTCGGCCCGGGCCTCGCCGACGATGCGGGCCGCCTCGTGCTCGGAGGAGACGGTGATCTCGTTGATCGACACCAGCCGGGCGTGCTCCGCCTCGCCCTCGGTGATGATCCGCTCGGCCTCGTTGCGGCCGGCCTCCAGGATCTTGTCCCGCTCCTCCAGGAGCGCGCCGGCCCGGCGCAGCTCGCCGGGCAACTCCGAGCGGAGCTGGTCGAGCTGGCCGATCAGCTCACCCCTGTCGATCATGGCGTTGCGCGACATGGGTACCGAGCGCGCGTTCTCCGCGAGCGCGATCACCTCGTCGATGCGATCGAGCGGGTCCACCTTCGGTCTCCTGTCACGTAATCAGCCGCCGCTCCACCTCGGAAACGGTTGGCCATCCCCCATCATGAGTCCGCATCCATGATGCGCTGTGGCGACACTCGGCGCCCGGTCGGGTGGATCGGCCGAACGGGTGCGAGTGCGGAGCCGATCACCCGCTAGCGGTACCGGGCCGCGGTAGTTGATCCACCGGACGCCGCTGGTACCCGCGCTCCCGGGCTCGGGCCGCTCACTGCTCCGGGCGGGCCGCTCACTGCTCCGGGCGGGAAAGCCGCTCGATGAGCCGCCGCGCCACCACGTCGGGTACGTGCGGGGTGACGTCGCCGCCCCACTTGGCGACGTCCTTGACGAGGCTGGAGGAGAGGAACGAGTAGAGCGGGTTGGTCGCCATGAACAGCGTCTCCACCCCGGCGAGGCCGACGTTCATCTGCGCCATCTGCAACTCGTAGTCGAAGTCGCTGACCGCGCGCAGGCCCTTGACCACGACCGCGGCGCCCTGGGACCGGCAGAAATCGACCAGCAGGCCGTGGAACTCGGCGATGCGTACGTTGTCGTAGTCCTTGGTGACCTCGCGCAGCATCTCGATCCGCTCCTCGTGACTGAAGAGACCCTTCTTCGACTGGTTGATCAGCACCGCGACGATGACCTCGTCGTAGAGCCGGGACGTCCGGTCGATGATGTCGAGATGGCCCTTGGTCACCGGGTCGAACGAGCCGGGACAGACCGCACGCCTCATAGGCCCTCTCCTTCGCGCAGCTTCCTCGAAAGTGTCTCGCTCACGGGCGTTACCGCAGGTCCGAGTGGATCAGGTCCGTGTCCGACAGCGGCGCGACCGTACCAGAGGGTGGTCTCCCCGTACCGGCGAGAGCGGTCCAGCGTGACGCCCGGCACCCAGCCCGGTTCCGGGCTCCGGCTCGACCGCTCCACGACGACCAGCGCGTCCCCGGCCAGCCAGGCGTGGCCCACCAGGTCCCGCAGTACCGCGGCCACCTCGTCCTCGTCGACGGCGTACGGCGGGTCGAGGAACACCACGTCGCACGGCACTCCCCCGGGCGGTCCGCCGGGCAGTACCGCGGCGACGCGCGACGGGCTGACGGTAGCGATCCGGCCCAGCCCGAGCGCGGTCACGTTGTCCCGGGCGATCTTGGCGGCCCGCGGATCGGCCTCCACCAGGAGCACTGTCGCCGCGCCCCGGGACGCGGCCTCCAGCCCGACCGCGCCCGAGCCGGCGTAGAGGTCGACAAAGCGGCAGCCGTCCAGGTCGGTCAGGCTCTCCAGGGTGGAGAAGAGCGCCTCCCGTACCCGGTCACTGGTCGGCCGGGTGTCCCGGCCCGGCGGCGCGGTGATCCGCCGGCCACCCAGTTCGCCCGCGACGATCCGGGTCACGCCTCTGCCCCGCTCTCCGGCGCCCGACCGCCACCGCGCTCGACCGTGGCCGGGAGGGTGAAGGTGCCGTCGGGGTTGGGCGGGAAGTCGTGGACCGCGACCACGGCCGCGACCGGCAGCGGGGCGTACAGGTGGGGAAAGAGCGTGCCGTCGCCGCCATCCTCGTAGCGCGCCGGCTGCGGCAGCCGTGCCTCGTCGACCTCGAGCAGGACCAGGCCGCGCCGGCCCCGGGCGATGGCGTTGGCCGGGATGTGTACCTGCTCGGCGGTGGAGAGGTGGATGAAGCCCTCGGTGGCCAGCGTGTCGGCGGTGTACTCGCCGGCCGCCAGCGCTGCGGCCCACGCGTCGGCCGGGCAGAAGTGGAAGATCATCCCTTCTCCAGGAACTCGGCGCGCTCGTCGTCGACGAAGCCGGCGACGTAGTCGCGCAGCAGCGGGTAGCCGGACAGCTCCGGGTCCGGCTCCAGCAGGCCGATCGCGGCCAGCCGGGCCTCACCGATCAGCTCCCGGTCCGACCGCAGCGACAGCAGCCGCAGCGTGGAGCGGTGACCGGACTGGTTGGCGCCCAGTACGTCGCCCTCCCGGCGCTGCTCCAGGTCGAGTTCGGCCAGTTCGAAGCCGTCCAGCGTGGCGGCCACAGCGTCCAGCCGGGCCCGCGCGGGCGCCTCCGCCGGGGCGTCCGTGACCAGCAGGCAGAGCCCGGGTGCGCTGCCCCGACCGATCCGGCCGCGCAGTTGATGCAGCTGGGAGACGCCGAACCGGTCGGCGTCCAGCACGATCATGACGGTGGCGTTGGGTACGTTCACGCCGACCTCGACCACTGTGGTGGCGACGAGTACGTCGATCCCGCCGGCCGCGAAGGTACGCATCACCGCGTCCTTCTCGTCGGTACCCAGCCGCCCGTGCAGGACTCCGAGGCGCAGCCCGGCCAGGTCGCCGGCCTCGAGCAGCGGGGCGATCTCCAGCACGGCAAGGGGCGCCCGCTTCTCCTCCCCGTCGCCGCCATCCGGGCTGTCCTCGTCGGCGCCGGCCTCACCAGCACCGGCCTCGCCGATGCGCGGGCACACCACGTAGGCCTGGTGCCCCTTGGCCACCTCCTCGCGTACCCGCTGCCAGGCGCGCTCCAGGTAGGCGGGGCGCTCGGCGGCGGGTACGACGTGGGTGGCGATCGGCGAGCGACCGGCCGGCAGCTCGGTGAGCGTGGAGATCTCCAGGTCGCCGTAGACCGTCATGGCCACCGTCCGGGGAATCGGGGTGGCCGTCATCACCAGCGTGTGCGGTGGCTGGGCGGCCTTGGCGCGCAGCGCGTCGCGCTGCTCCACGCCGAAGCGGTGCTGCTCGTCGATGACCACGAGCCCCAGGTCGGCGAAGTCGACGCCCTCGTAGAGCAGGGCGTGGGTACCGACCACCAGACCGGCACTGCCGTCGGCCAGCTCGGCGAGCGTTTTCCGGCGGGCCGCCGCGCCGAGCGCTCCGGTGACCAGGGCCACCCGGGTCGCCTCCGGCGCCGAGTCCAGTTCCCCGGCGCGGGCCAGCGGGCCGAGCAGGTCGAGCAGGCTGCGGTGGTGCTGCCCGGCGAGTACCTCCGTCGGGGCCAGCAGCGCGGCCTGTCCGCCCGCGTCGACCACCTGGAGCATCGCCCGCAGCGCGCACAGGGTCTTGCCCGAGCCGACCTCGCCCTGCAGCAGCCGGTGCATCGGGTGCGGCGTCTCCAGCTCGCTCGCCAACTGCTCGCCGACCGCCCGCTGCCCGTTGGTGAGCTGGTAGGGCAGGCTCGCGTCGAACTCGTCGAGCAGCCCGCCGGCCCGCCGCGGCCGGGGCTTGGCCGGCCAGTCCTGCGCCCGGAGTTTGCGCTGCACCAGGGTCACCTGAACGGCGAACGCCTCGTCCCACTTCAGCCGGCGACGGGCCATCCCGAGCGCCTCGAAGCTGTCCGGCCGGTGGATGAGGCGCAGCGCGGTGGGCAGGTCGGCCAGCTGCCGCGCGGCGCGCAGCGTCGAGGGCATCGGATCCGGTGGCGGCTCCAGCATGTCGAGCGCCACCCGTACGCAGTTGGCGACAATCCAGGTGGGTACCGCCGCGGCAGCCGGGTAGACCGGGATGATCGCCCCGGCGTACGCGAGTACCTCCCCGCCGTCCACGCCGCCCTCCACCTCGTCGAGGAGTACGTAGTCGGGCTGGTTCAGCTGGCGGGTGGCGTTGAACTTGCCCACCTTGCCGGCGAAGAGTCCCCACCGTCCGGGCTGCAGGTGCCCGGCACGCCACGCCTGCCGGCCGAAGAAGGTCAGCGTCAGGGTGCCACCGGAGTCGTCGCCGACCACCACTTCCAGCAGCTGGCCGGAGCGCTGGCGCATCGGGCGGGTACGCGAGCTGATCACCCGGGCCAGTACCGTCGCCTGCTCGCCAACGGTCAGCGTACGGATGTCGGTGTACTCGCCACGCTGGTCGTACCGGCGCGGGAAGTGGTAGAGCAGGTCACCGACGGTCGCCAACTCCAGGTGGTCGAGGAGCGCCTTGGCGGTCTTGGCGCCCACCACGTCGCGCAGCGGGCTGTCCAGCGTGACGGTCATCGCTCACTCCACCCCCAGGATCAGTGGATGGTGCGCCTGCCCACCGTCGTGTATCTGCGACTCCACGCCCGGCCAGCGCTCCCGCAGGTGCCCGGTGAGCAGGTCACCGAGGCCGGCCCGGGCCTGCGCGCCGAGCAGTACGGTGACCAGCTCGCCACCGCCGCCGAGCAGCCGGTCGAGCAGGTGCCGGGCCACCTCGCCCACGTCGGAGCCGATCACCCGGATCTCGCCGTCGAAGAAGCCCAGCACGTCACCGGCCCGGCAGGCACCGGCCTCGGTGGCGGCGGCCCGGCTGGCCACCGAGATCTCGGCGTACCGGCACGCGCCTGCCGCCTCGGCCATCGCGATCACATCGTCCTCGAAGCGCCGCAGCGCGTCGCGTACCGCCAGCGCCGCCAACCCCTGTACCGGCGAGCACGTCGGTACCACCCCGACCTGTACGCCGCTCTCCCGCAACTGCGCCGCTGCCGCGTTCACCACGGCGAGTGCGTCGGGATCGTTGGGCAGCAGGACGACCTGGTCGGCTCCGGTCGCGGCAACCGCCTCGAGCAGCTCCCGGGTGGAGGGGCGCGCCGGCACCGCCCGTACCCCCTCGCCCGCCAGTAGCGCCGCGAGCCCGGCCCCGTCGGCCACCGCCACCACCGCCCGACCCGGCGACTCGACCCGCACCCGACCCGCCCTCGACACGCGGTCCGGGTTGCCGGGGGCCGGGTCTGTCACAGGCCGGTTCGGCGGGCCGGGCTCGACGGCGGCTGTCCCGGTGCCCTGGTCTGCGAAGCGGGTCACCGAGATGCGGTGCGGGCGGCCGGCCGCCACCCCCGCCTCGATCGCCGCGCCGACATCGTTGACGTGCACATGGACGTTCCAGGTCGACCTGCCAGTGGAACTGTCCGACGCCAACCCCGTGTCGACCACCACCAGCGAGTCGCCGAGCGCGCCGAGTGCGGCCTTCAGCGGCTCGAGTGCGGAGTGCGGGGCGTCGAGGAGGTACTGGACCTCGTAGCCGTACCCCTCGGCTCCGGTCTCCCGGACGATCGCCAGCAGGCTCGGGTCGGCGGCCATCGCGGCCAGCGGGGCAGTCGCCACGGCGGCCCCGGTCACCACCTCGACCAGCGCCTCCAGGATCAGTACCAGCCCGCGGCCACCGGCGTCGACAACACCGGCCCTGGCCAGCGCGGGCAGCTGTGTCGGGGTCAGCGCGAGCGCCCGGGCGGCCCCGTCGGCGGCGGCGGCCACCACGGCCGCCAGGTCATCGGAGTCGGCCCGCGCCGC
Organism: uncultured Actinomycetota bacterium; assembly: GCA_963850915.1. Taxonomy (GTDB): domain Bacteria; phylum Actinomycetota; class Actinomycetes; order Mycobacteriales; family Micromonosporaceae; genus CAVTWH01. Next base: position 690,261 of record CAWKND010000004.1, on the reverse strand, counting down.
GGCTTGTGCCGCTCCCCGGGCCACCGAGAGCAGGGTGCCCTCCACCGGCTCGGCGACCACCGTGTATGCCGAGGCAGCCGCCTCGGCCAGCGCACCGGCCACCACCCTGCCACGCGCCTGCGGGGTGACGGCCAGCGCATCCGCGAGCCCGCTCAGGATCTGCGCCAGGATCACCCCCGAGTTGCCCCGGGCGCCGAGCAGCGCACCCCGGGCCATGCAGCGCAGTACCCGACCCAGCCGGGTCAGTTCGCCGGGATCGACCGGTTCGTCGCCGTCGGGCTCGTCGGCCAGCGCCTGCTCGGCGGCGGAGACGGTGAGGACGAGGTTGGTACCGGTGTCGCCGTCGGGTACGGGGTAGACGTTGAGTTCGTCGATCTCCCGCTGGTGCTCGCGGAGGGCAGCCAAGCCGGCCGTGCACCAGCGGCGTACCGCGGTGGCGTCGAGGCTCTCCAGCACACTGGCAGCCTAACGGCCCGCCCTGACATCCGCGGTGAGGGCGCACGCCGGGGCGGATTGGCCGGCTGCCCCGCGGGTCAGGTACTCTCGGCAGGTTGCCGGGCGCATGGTCGCCTGGTGCGGCGTGTCCTGGCGAACTGTCCGGACCCAGAAGCGATCAGATCTCAGGAGATTCCCGTGGCTAGCGTGTGCGACGTCTGTGGCAAGGGGCCGGGCTTCGGCCACAACGTTTCCCACTCGCACCGGCGGACCAACCGGCGCTGGAACCCCAACATCCAGACGGTCCGGACTCCGGCCGGCGGCGGCAACACCAAGCGCCTTCAGGTCTGCACCTCGTGCATCAAGGCCGGCAAGGTAGCCCGCGCCTGATCCACCGGGGCGTGATCAGCCCGTGTGATCATCCCGGTGTGACAAGCCCCGGCGTGCGCTGCGCGCGTCCGGGGCTTTTGTCGTGCCCGGCGCCGCTTGTCCAGCGACCGGCTACCGACGGCAGCCAGCTACAGGTCCGGCTGGCCACAGATCCGGCTGGCCACAGATCCGGCTTGGCACAGATCCGGTTGGCCAGATCCGGCTGGCTGGAGATCCGGCTGGCAACGGGTCGCGGCTGGCTGGAGATCGCGGCGGGCTAGAGATCGCGGCCGTACGAGCGGACGTCGGGCTCGCCCTTGTAGTGGCCGAAGTCGGCGATCCGGGCGTACCCGGCGCTGGCGTACAGGGCGATGGCCTCCGGCTGGCGGATACCGGTCTCCAGTACCGCGCGGGTACGCCCGGCGGAGCGCGCGTGCTCTTCCACCGCCCGGAGCAGGGCCCGGGCCACGCCACGGTTGCGTGCGGTGGGCCGGACGTACATCCGCTTGATCTCGGCAGCGCCCGGATCCTCGGCGTTGGTCCGCCACGCCCCGCAGCCCACCGGCTCGCCGTCCAGGTAGGCGACCAGGAACACGCCGTGCGGCGGGTCGAACTCCGCGGCGTCGACCGGCGTGTCGTCACCGGTCGTGCTCTCGTACCGCACAGCCAGATCCGCCATCGCCTCGGCGACCAGCAGGCGGGCGACGGGGGCGGCGTACCCCTCGGTCCGGATGTCCAGGGTGAGCTCCACGGCGGCGACTCTACCGAGGGGTGCGCCCCTGGCGCGGCCCGCTGAGACCCCCCTCACGGACCTCACGTCGGCCGTGTGGTCGGGTGGTCTGATCAGCGGAAGTGGTCCCAGCCGCCGGTCCCGTCCGTCCAGGGGCGGCCGTCGACGGTGACGCCGGCGCCGGCGGTGACCTCGCCGATCACCAACCAGTCGAGGGTCAGCTGGGTGCCGGCCGGGAAGGTCGCGACGAGCGGATGGTCATCGCCGCCTGCGAAGATCCACCCCGCCGGGTCGACGCCGAGGGCACCCGCCGCGTCGCGCATCTGCGGGGGTACCTCGAAGGCGTCCGCGTGCAGGTCGATGGCGACCCGGCTGGCATCGGCGACGTGGCCGAGATCGGCGACCAGCCCGTCGGAGATGTCGATCATCGACGTCGCGCCGATCCGGGCGGCGGTGGGACCGGCGTGGTACGGCACTTCGGGGCGGCGGTACGCCTCCACGAGCAGGCGGGGCGAGCGGAAACCCCGGGACAGCACGGTGTACCCGGCGGCGGCGTACCCGACCCGGCCGGCCATCGCCACGATGTCCCCTGGTCGCGCTCCGTCCCGGCGTACCGGCGCCGCGCCGGCCAGGTCGCCGAGCGCGGTCACCGCGATGGTCAGCGTCGGGCTGGCCGAGATGTCCCCGCCGACCACGGCCGCCCCGACCAGCGCCGCCTCGGCGGAGATCCCGTCGGCCAGCTCCTCCGCCCAGGCCGCGTCCAGGTCCGGCGGCGTGCACAGCGCCACGAGCAGGGCGGTGGGGGTACCCCCCATGGCGGCGATGTCGGCCAGGTTCGCGGCGGCCGCCCGGTGCCCGACGTCGGTGGCGGAGCACCAGTCGCGCCGGAAGTGCCGCCCCTCGACCAGTACATCCGTCGAGGCCAGTACCCGCTTGTCGGCGGCCGCCACCAGCGCCGCGTCGTCGCCCGGCCCGAGCAGTACGGCCGGCGTACCGACCAGCCGCGCGGTCACCCTGGCGATCAAGCCGAACTCGCCGGCCTGCGTGACAGTCATGTATCTCCCCCGTTTCGGTCCCCGACCTGACCATGTGCCCTTACCGTGCGGTACCTTCACGGTGGCCCGCCGTGATCTGCCCACCCGTTCTGATCCACCCTGATCGGCCAGCCACCCTGATCAGTCCACCCGCCCCGCTCGCCGGCAAGGAGGTCGTCCGTGGTCCAGGCATACATCCTCATCCAAACCGAGGTCGGAAAGGCACGTGACGTGGCCGAGTCGATCCAGGACATCTCGGGCGTAGTGCGCGTGGACGCGGTCACCGGGCCGTACGACGTGGTGGTACTCACCGAGGCGCACACGGTAGACGAGCTGGGCTCGATGATCGTCAGCCGGGTGCAGCTGGTACCGGGAATCACGCGTACCCTCACCTGCTCGGTGGTCCGGCTCTGACGTGGCTGATCCGGTTACCCGCGGGGCTGCCAAGCTCGCCCTGCTGATCGCACTGCCCCTCGCCCTGGTGGCCGGCCTGCTCGCCTACTGGCAACTCGGTGGCTTCGGCCATTCCCGCCCGTCCACCGGCGCCCCGGCGCCCGTTGTCGGCGCGACCGGCGTGGTCACCCTGCCGGTACCCTCGCTGAACTCGGCGGACGCCACCATGTGCCTGGCCTTCATCGCGCTGCTCCCGGCCAAGCTGCGCAACCTGCCGCAGCGCCCGGTCAGCGCGGGCGGCAACCAGCAGAACGCCGCGTACGGCGACCCGCCGATCACCGTGGCCTGCGGTGGCGTACCCGCCAGCAACCCGCCGGACGCGTTCATCTACGTACTCAGCGGCGTGTGCTGGTACGCCAACGAGAGCGACAAGGCCGCGACGGTCTGGTCCACGCTGGACCGCCAGGTACCGATCCGGGTCACCATGCCCAGCTCGTACCAGGGTCAGGGTGACTGGATCCAGGAGTTCACCACCCCCATCGTGGCGGCGGTCCCGTCTCTCCCCCAGCTCCCACCCCAGTGCACGGCGCCGCCGGTCCAGCCGTCCTGACGGGCGCAAGATCACGACGAGATCGGCAGAAGTTCAGTCCCACTTCACTCCTGGCGATCTGGCCGCGATCTTGCCCCGTCAGTGCAGGCCGGTACCCCGCCGCAGGGCCGTGCGGATCAGGCGGGAGACCAGCTTGGAGTACTCCAGGCCGGTGGCGGCCCACAGCCTTGGGAACATCGACGTTGAAGTGAACCCGGGCATCGTGTTGATCTCGTTGAGGTAGACCTCGTTGTCGGGCGTCACGAAGAAGTCGACCCGGCCCAGGCCGGCGCAGTCGAGGGCGGTGAAGGTCGCGGCGGCCAGCTCGCGTACCCGCGCGGTCACCACGTCGGGGAGGTTGGCCGGGATGTCGAACTCACAGGCGTCGTCGAGGTACTTGGCCTCGAAGTCGTAGAAGTCGTGGCCGCGTACCACCCGTACCTCGGCGAGCAGGGTGGTCTCCGGGGGGCCACCGAACTCGCTCTCCAGTACCCCGCACTCGATCTCACGCCCGACCACCGCGGCCTCGACCAGTACCTTCGGGTCGATCGCCCGCGCGGTCGCGACCGCCGCGTCCAGCTCAGCCCAGTCGTCGACCTTGGTGATGCCGTAGGACGAACCGGCCCGCGACGGCTTGACAAAAACCGGCAGCCCAAGCTGCTCCTTGTCCGCCTCGCTGAACGACACCCCGTTGCGCAGTACCACGTAGGGGCCGACCGGGATGCCGGCGGCGACCGCCAGCTTCTTGGTGAACTCCTTGTCCATGGCGGCGGCCGAGGCGAACACATTCGCGCCCACGTAAGGGATGCCGGCCATCTCCAGCAGCCCCTGGATGGTGCCGTCCTCGCCGTACGCGCCGTGCAGCGCCGGGAAGACCACGTCCACCGCGCCGAGCGCCCGGACACCGTCCGCCGGGTCCAGCACCATGATGCCGTTGGCGGTCGGGTCGCCGGGCAGTACCACCGAGGTACCCGAACCGGCGGTGATCTCCGGCAGCTGCCGTCCGGTGATCGCGAGGTGGCCGGGGTCACCGTCGGTGAGTACCCACTGACCACTGCGAGTGATCCCGACGGGTACCGCCTCGAACTCGTCCGGGTCCAGCGCACTCATGATGCTGCCCGCCGAGATGCAGGAGATGCTGTGTTCGGTGCTGCGGCCGCCAAAAACGACAGCGACTCGGATCTTCCTCGGGCTGGTCACGGGGTGACATTACCGTGAAGGATGGTCGGATGCGCTCGGCACTCTACGTAGTTGACTCCCCGACGGCCGGCCGCCTGGCCACCATGGCGCACCCGCGCGGCGGCGACTGGCTGGCCGGTGAGATGACCGCGTTGGCGGACGCCGGGGTCAACCTGCTGGTCAGTGCGTTGACCGACGACGAGCTGGCGGAGTCGGGCCTGGTCGGCGAGGCTGCGGCGGCGCGCGCGGCCGGGCTGGACTTCATCCGGTACCCCATCCAGGACGTTTCGCTGCCCCCGTCTTTCCCGAGTGAGCTGGCGCTGACGGCGCGGCTGGCCGACGAGGTACGGGCCGGCCGGTTCGTGGTGGTGCACTGCTGGGCCGGCATCGGACGCTCCTCGATGCTCGTCGGTGCCGTGCTGGTACGTCTCGGAGCCGAGCCGGCCGACGCCTGGGAGCTGATCCGGCAGGCGAGGGGGCGCTCGGTACCGGACAGCACCCCCCAGGAGCGGTGGCTCTACGACTTCGCCGAAATCCTGCGCTCCTGACCGTAGGGCCGCCGCAGTGGCGGGGCACGTCAGTGGCGTACGCCGGTCCGGGTCAGGCGTGCGTCGGCTTCCGCGCGCAGCTGGACGGTGACCACGCCTTCGCGGCCCAGCAGGTACTCGGCCTTGGCGTCGTGGGCCAGCAGCCACACGCCTGCTGCCCAGGCAACCCGCCACTCGGTGGGTGTGAACGGTCGGTGGCGGGCGACCTGGTACGCGTCCAGGAATGCGGTGCTCTCCGGTACCAGGGCGCATTGGCCGGTGTCCGAGCGGGCGAAGCAGATCGCGGCGAGCCCGGCGATCGCCGCCTCGGGGAGAGCCGCGGCGCTGTCCCAGTCGAAGACCACCGCCGGATCCGGCATTGCAGATCCGGGCCAGCGCATGTTGTGCGGTTCCCAGTCGCCGTGCCCCAGTACGTCCGGCAGGTCAGCGGCGCGTACCACGGCACGGACCGCGTCCACGATGTCGGCCAGCCACGCGGGATCCGGGGTGGCGTTCATGTCCAACTCGCCAGGCGTCGGGGCTGGCCACCGGCCGGATCCGTTGTGCCGCATGTCGGTCCAGGTCGGGTTGGGTAGGACGCTCGGCTGGCTACCGGGGCGTGGGGCGAGCGCCACCAGTCTGCGCAGCGCACGCGCCGAGCGCTCCGGGGAGGGGTACGCCACGGGGCGGTCGGCGGCCATCACCTCGACAGTCGCGGTCAGTACGCCGAGCGGGGTCGGGCCCAGAATCGGCTGCGCGCACGGATACCCGGCTTGCCACAGGTGTTCGTGGAGAGCGTGACACCCGGCCAGCCGGTCTGCGGGGGTACGGGTCTTCACGACGAGATCGCGCCCGTCCGCCAGGCGTACTCCGAACGCAGCCGAGGTGAAGCCTGCCTCGAACCGGATCCTCTCGACCGACGACCCTAGAACCGTTGCACACCAAGGGGACAGCTCGTCGCGTACGGTGGCGTGATCGAAGGGATCGAGCCGCACGCCGGCACCTTCACCCGAGCGCAGCGGACAGGTCGGCGAGCAGGTCGTCGGTGTCCTCGATGCCGCAGGAGAGGCGTACCAGGCCTTCCGGTACCGAATCGCCCCACTGGGCGCGGCGGTCGGCGGTGGTGTGCGTACCCCCGAATGACGTGGCGGCCGAAACCAACTTGCTGGCCCGCAGGAAGCGGGTCACGTCCGCGGCGGACGGCAGGGTGAAGGTGACGACGCCCGGGATGCGGCGCATCTGCTGCGCGGCGATCTCATAGGACGGATCGCCGACCCGGCCCGGCCAGCGGACGTGCGACACCGAACGGTGGCCGGCGAGCAGCTCCGCCACGGCGGCCGCGTTGGCTGACTGGCGACTCAGTCGCAGGTCCAGGGTGGCGAGCGAGCGGTGTGCCAGCCACGCCTCGAACGGTCCCGGGATGGCGCCGGAGCCGTTGCGCCAGTTGCGGATCCGCTCGGCCAACCCGGAGCCGGCCACGGCGTACCCGAGCAGCAGGTCGGAGTGGCCGGTCAGCGCCTTGGTACCCGACGCGACCACCAGGTCGGCCCCGAGCGCCAATGGCTGCTGCCCCAACGGAGTGGCGGTGGTGGAGTCGACGGCCACCACCGCACCGTGCGCGTGTGCGGCGGCCGCCAGCGCGCCGATGTCACACACGTCCAGGCCGGGGTTGGCCGGCGTCTCCAGCAGTACCAACGAAATGCCGGCGAAGGAGGGGTACGGGCCGGCGGTGGGTACCTCCAGGATGGTGACGCCCAAGGGTTTGAGCATCTCCGCCGCGAAGGCACGGGTCTTGTAGTAGCCGTCGGCCGGCAACATGACGGTGTCGCCGGGGCGTACCAGGGTCAGCAGCGCCGCTGTGACGGCAGCCATGCCGGAGCTGAAGACGACACAGTCGCCCCCTTCCAGCTCACCGATCGCCGCTTCGAGCGCGCGGTAGGTCGGGTTGTCGGTGCGCCCGTACCCGTTGGCGGCGCCGGACGGACCGAGCTCCGGGTCGAGGTGGTACGGGGCGGCGAGTACCGGCCCCGGCAGGAACGGCTCGCCCGGTACCGCCGCCGGCACGCCAGCCCGTACACACCGGGTCGAGTCCCCGTAAGCCCGCATCACTCCGCCTTGGTTTCGCGGCTCATCAACGCGGCCACCGCGACCCGCGGGTCCTTGCCCTCGTGGCAGACCAGCTCGACCTGTTCGGTGATGGGCATCTCCACGCCGTGGGCGTATGCCAGGTCGCGTACCGCCAGGCAGCTCTTCACGCCCTCGGCGGTCTGCCGGGTGGCCGCCTGCGCCTGCTCCAGCGACTCGCCGCGCCCCAGGTGCTCGCCGAACGTACGGTTGCGCGACAGCGGCGAGGAGCAGGTGGCGACCAGGTCACCCAGGCCGGCCAGGCCGGCGAAGGTGAGCGGGTCGGCACCCAGCTGCACACCCAGCCGGGCGATCTCGGCCAGTCCGCGGGTGATCAGCGTGGCCCGGGTGTTGTCGCCGAAGCCGAGCGCGCTGGCCATCCCGTACGCCAGCGCGATCACGTTCTTCACGGCGCCGCCCAGCTCGCAACCGATCAGGTCGTCGTTGGTGTACGGCCGGAAGTACGGCGTTGCGATCGCCTTCTGCACCATCAGTGCCCGGGCCTCGTCGATGCTGGCGACCACGGCCGCGGTCGGCTGCTCTGCGGCGATCTCGGGTGCCAGGTTGGGGCCGGTGAGCACGGTCACCCGGTCCGGGGCCACCCCGGTCACCTCGATGATCACCTCACTCATCCGCTTGGCCGTACCCAGCTCGATGCCCTTCATCAGGTTGACCAGCGTGGCGTCCGGCTCGATCAGGTCGGCGACGGCGCTCAGGTTGGCCCGCAGCGTCTGCGACGGGATGGCGAGCACGACAAGTTCGGCGCCGCGCAGCGCGACCGCCGGATCGGCGGTGGCGCTCACCCGGGACGGCAGGGTCAGCGTCGGGTGGTAGTCCGGGTTGCGGCGGTAGTCGTTGATCGCCTGGGCGACCTCCGGTCGACGGGCCCAGAGCACCGCATCGGTACCGGCGTCGGCGAGCACCTTGGCGAACGCCGTACCCCACGAACCCGCTCCGAGTACCGCCGCCCTCATGCCTCCGCCTCCGGCGCCCGGGTAACGGGGTCGGCGGGACGGGCCGGGGTAGGTGGCGGATCCAGGGGCGGCTGCTCGTCCCGGATCTCGGCCATCATCTGGCGGAGTTTGCCCATGATCTCGTCGGTGATCGCGTGCAGGTTGGCGCCGGTCGGCTCGACCCCGGCCCACTTCGACAGGTCAACGGGCGGGCCGGCGGCCAGCGTCACCGGCGTCTTCGGGCGCAGGTGCAGGCCGCCCTCGCCCTCCCGCGGGTCGAAGAGGCGCTGCGGACCCCAGGAGACCACCGGAACCACCGGTACGCCGGTGTCCAGCCAGAGCCGGGCGATGCCGGTCTTGCCCCGCATCGGCCAGAAGTCACCGGACTTGGGGGTCGTACCCTCCGGGTAGATGATCACCAGTTCGTCGTTGCGTACCGCCGCCGCCGCCGCGATGAGCGACTTGGCCGCGTCGGCGGTCCCCCGGTAGACCGGAATCTGCTTGCAGGACAACAGGATCCGCCCGACCACCGGGATGTGGAAGATGCTCGCCTTGCCCAGGAACTGCGGCCACCGGCCAGCCTCGTAGATGAAGTGCGACATGGTGAACGGGTCCATCTCCGACGGATGGTTGGCCGCGATGATCACGCCGCCGGTCGCCGGGATGTGCTCCATTCCCCGCCAGTCGCGCCGGGTCAGCACGATCATGGTGGGCTTGATCAGCCCCACCGCGAAGCGTTGCCAGAACCCCAGCCCGTGCGGTCTCACCGGACTCCCCTCCGAGGCGCCGACCTGGCGCGTCCGTACCAGCAGATCATGCCTCCCGCCGGTGCGCGCGGACCAGCGCGGGTGGCGCGCGATGATGTCGGTGTGACTCAAGGCTTGGTGGCGACAGCGGGCTGGGCGGTGGTGGTGCCGGTGAAGCACCGGGCGGCGGCCAAGAGCCGGCTGCGCGGCGGGCTGCCGGGGGTACCGCACGAGGAGCTGGTGACGGCGCTGGTACTGGACACGCTCGCGGCGGCACGCCGCTGCGCCGTCGTGGCCCAGGTGGTGGTGGTCGGTGCGGACCCGGGGTTGGCGAAGCTGGACAAGCCGGGGGTACGCCTGCTGCCCGAGCCCGAGTCGGGTGGGTTGAACGGGGCACTCGGGTACGCCGCGGCCCAGCTCAGCGGCGCTGGGGTAGCGGAGTTGCTGGGAGTGGCGGCGCTGCTGGGGGACCTGCCGGCGCTGGACCCGGCGGAGCTGGCCGAGGCGCTGGAGCAGGCGTCCGGGCTGGCGCTGGAGCGGGCGGGTACCCGGGCATTCGTGGCGGACGCGGCGGGGACCGGTACCACGTTGTTGGCCGCGCCGGCCGGTACCCCCCTCGCTCCGCACTTCGGTTCGGGCTCGGCCGGCGCGCACCTGGCCTCCGGGGCGGTCGCGTTGACCGGCGCCTGGCCGACCCTGCGCCGTGACGTGGACACCCCCGCCGACCTGGCCGCCGCCGCGGCGCTCGGGCTCGGCGCGCACACCGCCGCACTGCTGGCGGGTGCAGGGTGACCGATACCTCGTGACCGATGCACTACCGTGAGCCGCATGCAGGGCAGTACCAGCCGGAGCACGATCCAGGGCACGGTGGCCAGCTTCGACGAGCCCTCGGGCAGCGGTACCGTGCTGCTCGATGACGGCTCCGAGCTGCCCTTCCCGGCCGACGCCTTCGAGCTGTCCGGGCTGCGCCTGTTGCGCCAGGGGCAGCGGCTGCGCCTGGTGCGCGACGAGTCCGGTGCGGTGACCGAACTCTCCCTCATTACCATGGCCTGACCTGAAGAGTTTTCGGGAAGGTCGTTTCCCGCTTAAGGCTGGCAGGCGATGATGAGGCATGCCAGCCGCTCCTCGTCACACCGCCCCCCAGCCGCGCCGGCGCCCCGGTACCGCCGCCTCGCCCCGTACTTCACGGGCGGGCGCGCTCAGCCCCGAGGCCGCGTCCGCGGCTCCCCAGCCGATCGCCGAGGCAGTGGCGCCTGTCGATCCCGCCGCACTTCCAGGCTCGACCGGACTCGCAGACCCGGCGCTACCAGACTCGGCTGACCGCCCGGGTTCGGCGGAACCGCCGACTGCGATCGGCTCGACGCCCGCTGTCCGACCGGCCGCGAGCCGGCGGAGGGTTGGCTCAGCCGGCGCGCTGGCTGCGGCCAACGGCAAGGCACCGGCCACGAGCGCAGCTCCGGCCAACGACAAAGCAGCCGCCACCAGCGCAGCCTCGGCCAACGGCAAGGTAGCCGCCACCAGCGCTGCCCGGACGTTACGCACGGCCGCGGTCGGCGCCGCCGCTCCAGCCAGCGGCACAGCCGCGACCAACGGCAGGGCAGCGACCAACGGCAGGGCGCGAACTGGCACTGTCGTGGCGGAGAGCGGCGGGGCGGAGGAGCGCGCCGGGTCGGACGGCCGGGTCGGCGGGGCGACCGCGACGGACACCGCTGACCAGGGCGGGAGCGCCGAAACGCCGGTTGACGAGGCGCCGGTACCGCCGACCACGGCCGGCAACGGGCACCCGCCGACCCCCACCGAGCCGACCGACGCGAGTGTTTCGCTGCCCGACGACCGGTTCCTCAACCGGGAGCTGTCCTGGCTCGACTTCAACGCGCGGGTACTCACGCTGGCCGAGGACCCGTCGACGCCACTGCTGGAGCGGGCCAAGTTCCTGGCCATCTTCGCCACCAACCTGGACGAGTTCTACATGGTCCGGGTCGCCGGGCTGAAGCGGCGCCAGCAGACCGGGCTGCCGGTACGCAGCGGGTTGTCGCTGCGCGACCAACTCGACCGGATCACCGCGCGCAGTGCCGACCTGGTCGCCCGGCACGCCCGCTGCTTCGCCGAGGACGTGCTGCCCAACCTGGAGAACGCGGGCGTATCCCTGGTCACCTGGGCGGAGCTGAAGGACGACGAGAAGAGCCGGCTGCGCGGGTACTTCCGGGACAAGATCTTCCCGGTGTTGACTCCGCTCGCGGTCGACCCGGCGCACCCGTTCCCGTACATCTCCGGGCTGTCCTTGAACCTGGCCGTCCTGGTCCGCGACCCGGACGGTGGGCCGGAGCTGTTCGCCCGGGTGAAGGTACCCAACAACGTGCCCCGGCTGGTACGCGCCGACCCGGGCCGGTTCCTGCCGCTGGAGGAGCTGATCGCGGCGCACCTCGGGGAACTCTTCTCCGGCATGCAGATCGTCGAGCACCACCTGTTCCGGGTGACCCGCAACGCCGAGGTGGAGCTGGACGACGACCGGGACGAGGACCTGCTGCAGGCGCTGGAGCGGGAGTTGGCGCGGCGCCGGTTCGGGCCGCCGGTACGCCTGGAGGTGGCCGACACCGTCTCCGAGCACGTACTGGAGCTGCTGATCCGCGAACTCGACATGGATGCGCAGGACGTGCTGCGGGTACCCGGGCTGCTCAACCTCTCCGCACTGTGGCAGGTGTACGACGAGACCGACCGGCCGGAGTTGAAGGACCGCCCGTTCGTACCCGCGACGCATCCGCGCTTCGCCGAGGGCGAGGTACCCCGGAGTGTCTTCGCCACCCTGCGCGACGGCGACATCCTGGTACACCACCCCTACCACTCGTTCTCCACCAGCGTGCAGCGCTTCATCGAGCAGGCCGCGGCCGACCCCAACGTGCTGGCCATCAAGCAGACGCTCTACCGCACCAGCGGCGACTCCCCGGTGGTCGACGCGCTCGTCGACGCGGCCGAGGCGGGCAAGCAGGTGGTGGTGATCGTGGAGATCAAGGCGCGCTTCGACGAGGTGGCCAACATCGGCTGGGCCAGGACGCTGGAGAAGGCCGGCTGCCACGTGGTCTACGGGCTGGTGGGCTTGAAGACGCACTGCAAGGCGGCGCTGGTGGTACGCCAGGAGGGGGACCGGATCCGGCGGTACGCGCACATCGGAACAGGCAACTACCACCCGAAGACCGCCCGGCTGTACGAGGACTTCGGTCTGCTGACCGCCGATCCGGAGGTAGGCGCCGATCTGACGGACCTGTTCAACGTACTCACCGGGTACAGCCGGCAGACCGGGTACCGGCGCCTGCTGGTGGCCCCGCACGGGGTGCGCTCGGGGATCGTGGAGCGCATCGACCAGCAGGCGGAGCTGGCCGCTGCGGGGCAGCCCGCACTGGTGCAATTCAAGGTGAACTCACTGGTGGACGAGGAGGTGATCGACGCGCTGTACCGCGCTTCGATCGCCGGGGTACGGGTGGAGTTGGTGGTACGCGGCATCTGCACGCTGCGGCCGCAGGTACCCGGCCTGTCGGAGAACATCCGGGTGCGCTCGATCCTCGGCCGGTTCCTGGAGCACTCGCGCATCTTCCGGTTCGGTGTGGCGCCCGAAGCTGGCGACCAGCCGGGGGCGGACCACGAGGTGTGGATGGGGTCGGCGGATCTGATGCACCGCAACCTCGACCGGCGGGTCGAGGCGCTGGTCCGGGTGACCGACCCGACCGCGCGCGCGGAGCTGGTCCGGGTACTCGACCTGTCGATGTCCGACCGTAGCTCCGCGTTCGAGCTGCGCGGTGACGGCGCCTGGGATCCGCCGCAGGTCGACGGCGAGCCGCACGAGCACCTGCAGGACGCGCTACTGCGCCGCATCGTCTACCGAACCGAATAGCCGTCGCCCCGCAGCGCCACCCGGTCGCCGTTGCCCGGTCACTGTTGCCCGGTCACTGTTGCCCGGTCACTGTTGCCCGGTCACTGTTGCCCGGTCACCGTTGGTCGGGAGACGCTGCCGGGGAGGCGCTGCCGGGCAGCGGCGACCGGAAAAGCAGCATCGGCCGTGTTCACTTGACTGGACTAGGGTGAGCCGGATGTTGGAGGAGGAGCGCAAGTTCGAGGTGGATGCCGGGTTCTCCGTTCCGGATCTGAGCGCTGCGCTGCCGGCCGGTGGCCGGGTGGTGGCGGTACCGGCGGTTCCCCTGCGCGCCACCTACTTCGACACCGAGGACCTGCGGCTGGCCCGATCCGGTGCGTCGCTCCGGTTCCGCCGGGGCGACCGGGACCCGTGGACGGCGAAGCTGCCCACCGAGGTACCGGGCACCCGCATCGAGATCTCCAGACCCGGCGTCTTCGGTGGCGGGCAGGGCGGGGCGCCACCGGACGAGTTGCTGGCGCTGGTTACCCGGTACACCCGGGGCGCGCCGGTACGCCCCGTGGTGGTGCTGCGTACCCGGCGCACCGTCTACGAGCTGCGCGACGCCGACGGCCAGCTGCTCGCCGAGGTGGACGACGACACGGTTGCGGTACTGGACGGCAAGCAGGTCCGGCAGAAGTTCCGGGAAGTCGAGGTGGAGCGGCACACGGCCAAGCCGAAATTCCTCGGCGCCGTGGCGGAGCTGCTCGTCGAGGCCGGTGCGCGGCCGCCGGAGACGTTCACCGCCAAGCACATCCGGGCGCTCGGCGCGCTGCCCCCGGCGGATTTCCCGATCAGTACGCCGATGCCGGCCAAGCCCACCGCCGGGGACGTGGTCACCGCCGCGATCCGCGCCGACATCGGCCGCATTCTCGACCACGATCCGCTGGTACGCCTGCGTCTGGCACTGCCCGACGGGGATACCGCCGTGCACCAGATGCGGGTGGGCTGTCGCCGGCTGCGCAGTGATCTGAAGACGTTCCGGGCGCTGTTGGATGCCCGGTGGGCCAACGGACTGCGCGAGCACCTGAGCTGGCTGGCGGATGCGCTCGGCGCGGTACGCGACGCCGAGGTACTGCGCGCCCGGCTGCACCACACGGCGACGCTGGATCCGGTGGCGCCACTGGACCAGGCGAGCGTGGCGCACATCGACGCTGAACTGGCCGCCCGGTACGAGGACGCGATGACCGCACTGGACGAGGTGCTGCGCAGTCCCCGGTACCACGCGCTGCTCGACGAGCTGATCGAGGCTGCCCGGGCGCCCCGACTCGCGACCGGCCGGGCCGGGGGCAAGGCGAAGGTACTGCTGCCCCGGCTGGCCTCCAAGCCGTGGCACCAGCTGGCGTACGGCAAGCAGGGCGTCACCGGGGCCGGTGAGCTGACCCGGCTGGATACCGACCACGAGTGGCACGAGGTACGCATCAGCGCCAAGCGCGCCCGCTACGCCGTCGAAGCCGTGGCGCCACTGCTCGGTGGCCAGGCCCGTGCGTTGGCCAAGGCGATCGGCAAGGTACAGAACCAACTCGGCGAGCATCAGGACGCCGCGGTGGCGGCCGAGACCTGGCTCGCGGTGGCCCGGGCGGATCCGGACGACCACCTGCTCGCCGTCACCGCCGGTCAACTCGCCGAGCGGGAGCGGGCGCTGATCCGCGAGGTGCGGGTCAACTTCCCGCATGTCTGGGACAACGCGGCCGAGCCGGAGCTCAGCGAGTGGCTGCCGTGACCGGGCGGCTGCGATGACTGCGCCGCAGACGACGGTACGGTCCGCGGGCGGCGTGGTCTGGCGCGGCATCGGGCGCGGGCGCGAGGTGATGCTGGTACACCGCGACCGGTACGGGGACTGGACGCTACCCAAGGGCAAGCTGGAGCCGGGCGAGGCGGTACTGGCGGCGGCGGTACGCGAGGTGCTGGAGGAGACCGGAGTCACCGCGGTACCGCAGCTGCGGCTGCCAACGGTGGAGTACCTGACCGGTACGCCCGGCGAGTTGAAGAGCGTGGACTTCTGGTCCATGCGGGTGGTCACCGATGCCGGGCGCGAGTCCGACCACGAGGTCTCCGAGGCGCGTTGGGTACCGGTCGGCGACGCACCGGCGATGCTGACGTACTCACACGACCGGGGGGTACTGCGCGCGTTCACCGAGGCGCCGCCGGTGACCACGGAGCTGGTACTGGTCCGGCACGCGCACGCCGGTACCCGGGAAGGCTGGACCGGCCCGGACGAGCTGCGCCCGTTGTCGCGGCGTGGATTGGCCGAGGTGCAGCGGCTGACCCCGGTGGCCGGGCTGTTCCAGCCGAGCCGGGTGATCTCGGCGGAGCCGGTGCGCTGTCAGGAGACCGTGGCGCCGTTGGGGCTGCCGGTCGAACTGGAGCCGGCCTTCGGCGAGCACTCCCCGGCCGGCGTACCCGGTGCCCGCACCGCCCTGCTGGCCCTGGCCCGCCGCGGGCGTACCACCGTGGTGTGCAGCCAGGGCAAGGTGATCCCGCCTCTCCTGGACAGCATGCGGCCGCAGAGTTGGCCGCTGGCGGACGATTTCCAGACCCCGAAGGGTACCGGCTGGCTGCTCGCCTTCGCCGGCAACAACTCCACCGGCCCGCAGCTGATCGGCCTCGACCGCCTCCCCTGAGCCGCCCCAATCCCGAGCCGGCCCGCAGCAACCCGGGCCGGGGAACGCTGAAGGCGCCCGCGAATCGCGGGCGCCTTCGAGGTGCGCTGGTGCTGTGGCTGCTCCAGCGGACTGGAGCGCAGCCTCAGCTGGCCCGGCGCGCCGGAGCCTTGCGGGCGGTGCTCACCGTCGCGGTACGACGGGGGGTGGCCGCGGCGGTCGTCTTCTTGGCGGCCGTGGTCTTCTTGGCGGCAGCGGCCTTCGCCGGCGCAGCCTTGGCGGTGGTGGTCTTCTTGGCCGGAGCGGCCTTGGTGACCGTGGTCGCCTTCTTGGCCGGAGCGGCCTTGGTGACCGTGGTCGCCTTCTTGGCCGGAGCGGCCTTGGTGACCGTGGTCGCCTTCTTGGCCGGGGCCGCCTTCGCGGTGGTGGCCTTGGCCGTCGTCGCCTTGGCCGCAGTCGCCTTCGCCGTGGTGGCCTTGGCAGCGGTGGTCTTGGCAGGAGCGGTCTTCTTCACCGGCGCGGCCTTGGCAACCTTGCCGCTGGCCACCTGGTCCTTGAAGCTGGAGCCGGGGCGGAACGCCGGAACCGACGTCTTCTTCACCTTCACAGTCTCGCCGGTACGCGGGTTGCGAGCGGTACGCGCCGCGCGGGCCCGCTTCTCGAAAACCCCGAAACCGGTGATGGAAACCTTGTCGCCCTTGGTGACCGCGGTCTGGATTTCACCAAGTACGGCATCGAGCGCGCTGGACGCCGCTTTCTTGTCGCCCAGACGTGCTGCGAGCGCATCAATGAGCTCGGCTTTGTTCACAACTACCCTCCCGTACACAATGTGGCCCCACTGGGCCATTCTGCGCGCACGTTATGCCCTTTGCGCCAAACATTCAAACATCGGGCACAAAAAAGTCCTTGCGCCCAAACAAAACTCCCCCGATCGGAGCGCCGATCGGGGGAGTTTGCGGGGATTTTGGGCTACGCGACGACGGGTTTGAAGGCCGGTCGGTCCACTTCATACTGACTGATCGACGACTCGTGCCGGAGCGTAAGACCGATGTCGTCCAAGCCTTCCAGCAGGCGCCAGCGGCTGAAATCGTCCAGCGGGAAGGGCCAGGTACGCCCGCCGGAGCGCACCTCGCGGGCCACCACGTCCACGGAAATGGCGGTGGTCGGGTCCAGTTCCACTGCGTTCCACAAGGTTTCGATGGCGGCCAGCTCCAATTCGACCGGCAGCAGCCCTTCCTTGAGGGCGTTGCCGCGGAAGATGTCGCCGAAGCGGGGCGAGAGTACCGCCTTGAAGCCCCAGTCCTTCAGCGCCCAGACGGCGTGCTCGCGCGAGGAGCCGGTACCGAAGTCGGTACCCGCGATCAGGATCGTGGCGCCGTCGTAGCGATCCTGGTTCAGCACGAACTTCTCGTCATTGTCGCGCCAGGCACGGAACAGGCCGTCCTCGAAGCCGGTACGGGTGACCCGCTTCAGGTACACCGCCGGGATGATCTGGTCGGTGTCCACGTTGGACCGGCGCAGTGGGGCGCCGGTACCGGTGTGCTCGGTGAATTTCTCCATTGCTCTGTCTCTCCTCCGGCTCAGCGCGTCAGTTCAGGTCGGCCGGGGCGGCCAGGTGGCCGAGAACGGCGGTGGCGGCGGCGACCTGTGGGGAGACCAGGTGGGTACGCCCACCCTTGCCCTGCCGGCCCTCGAAGTTGCGGTTGGAGGTGGAGGCGGAGCGCTCGCCCGGCTTCAGCGTGTCCGGGTTCATGCCCAGACACATGGAGCAGCCGGCAAAGCGCCACTCGGCACCGGCCGCGGTGAACACCTCGCCCAGGCCCTCCAGTTCGGCCTCCGCCCGGACAGCGGCGGAGCCGGGTACGACGAGCATCCGTACCCCGTCGGCGACCTTGCGGCCCTTGATGACCTCGGCCGCGGCGCGCAGGTCCTCCAGGCGCCCGTTGGTGCAGGAGCCCACGAAGACCACGTCGACCGCGACGTCCCGCAGTGGCGTACCGGGCGTGAGTGCCATGTATTCCAGGGCCCGGTGGGCGGCGTTGCGCTCGGCCTCCGACTCGAAGGTGTCCGGGTCGGGTACCGACGCCGACAGCGGTGCGCCCTGCCCCGGGTTGGTACCCCAGGTGACGAACGGGGTGACGGCGCTGGCGTCCAGGGTCACCTCGGTGTCGAAGACCGCGCCCTCGTCGGTACGCAGGCTGCGCCAGTACTCCACGGCGGCGTCCCAGTCGGCGCCCTTGGGCGCGTACGGGCGGCCCTTCAGGTGCGCGAAGGTGGTGTCGTCCGGTGCGATCATCCCGGCCCGGGCACCCCACTCGATGGACATGTTGGAGATGGTCATCCGACCCTCCATCGAGAGCTTCTCGATGGCCGGCCCGCGGTACTCCACGATGTGTCCCCGGCCGCCGCCGGTGGTCACCTGGGTGATCAGCGCCAGGATCAGGTCCTTGGCGGTTACGCCCGGCTGCAGTTCGCCGACCACGTTGACCGCCATCGTCTTCGGCTTGTTCTGCGGCAGCGTCTGGGTGGCCAGTACGTGCTCCACCTCGGAGGTACCGATGCCGAAGGCGATCGAGCCGAAGGCGCCGTGGGTGGAGGTGTGTGAGTCGCCACAGACGATCGTCATGCCCGGCTGGGTCAGCCCGACCTGCGGCCCCATCACGTGCACCACACCCTGCTCGGAGTCGCCCAGCGAGTGCAGCTTGATGCCGAAGTCGGCGCAGTTCTTGCGCAGCGTCTCGATCTGCGTGCGGGACACCGGGTCGGCAATGGTGAGGAGGTTGTCGGTCGGCGTGTTGTGGTCCTCGGTCGCGATCGTCAGATCGGGGCGGCGGACCGGCCGACCGGCGTTGCGCAGCCCGTCGAAGGCCTGCGGGCTGGTGACCTCATGGACCAGGTGCAGGTCGATGTAGAGCAGGTCCGGCTCGCCCTCCGCAGAGTGGACGACGTGCGCGTCCCAGACCTTCTCCGCCAGTGTCTTCGGTGCTCCCACCATCTGGACATCCTAAAGTTTGGGAGGTATGTTTCGGCTTATGGGACATAGTATGAGCGGCGTCGGCGTGCTCGACAAGGCGGTGGTGATTCTCGCCGCCTGTGTCGATGGCGCCAGCCTGGCCGAACTGGTGGAGCGGACCAAGCTGCCGCGCGCCACGGCCCACCGGCTGGCCCAGGCGCTGGAGATCCATCGCATGCTCGTACGTGACCAGCAGGGCCGGTGGCGCCCCGGCCCGCGCCTCGGTGAACTTGCCAACGCCGCTCCCGACGTCCTGCTCACCGCTGCCGAGCCGATGCTCACCGCGCTGCGCGACGCAACGGGTGAGAGCGCCCAACTCTACCTGCGCCGGGCCGACGAACGCGTCTGCGTGGCCGCCGCCGAGCGGGCCAGCGGGCTGCGCGACACGGTACCGGTGGGTGCGGTGCTGCCGATGACGGCGGGCTCGGCCGCGCAGGTACTGCTCGCCTGGGAGCCACCGGAGGCGGTGATGCCGCTGTTGCCACGGTGCAAGTTCACCGGCCGTACCCTCGCCGAAGTCCGCCGCCGCGGCTGGGCGCAGAGCGTCGCCGAGCGCGAGCCCGGTGTGGCCAGCGTCTCCGCCCCGATCCGCGACCGTACCGGCCGGGTGATCGCCTCGATCAGCGTCTCCGGCCCGATCGAGCGGCTCGGCCGCCGCCCCGGCGACCGGCATGCGATGGCCGTGGTCCGCGCCGGCCAGCGCCTCTCCGGCCTCTAAACCCGACACCCGATTCCCGGGTACCCCCAGGAGTCCAGCCGGACAACGGCCTCCGCACAGGCGGGTGCCGTTGTCGTTTCCGCCCGGTACCGATCGGCCGCGTTCCCGTCTTCTCCGGCACTGCCTCAGTCCCGCGATCCGGACCCAGCATCCCAACTCTTAGCCCGTCGCGACAGGACTACCGCGCTGGCCACCCGGGCGGGCTGGAACCTGCGACTGCCGCAAGGTATCATGCAGAATGTGCAAGGACGCTCCGAGCTTCTGCCCCTGCTCCGCTCGCCGCTGCTCGGCGAGCTGTTGGCCTGGATCTATCTCCATCCCGACGAGGCATATTCAGTAACCGAGCTGGCCAAACGCTTCGGGACCTCGCAGTCCACGGTGAGTCGCGAGGCGGATCGCCTCCATGCAGCCGATCTCATCCGGGAGACCCGCCGAGGAAACTTGCGACTGTTGCAAGCGAACCTCGACGCCGTACTGAGCCGACCGCTCACCGAGCTGCTCACCCTGACCTACGGACCGGCCGCCATCCTGGCCGATCTGCTCGCTCCGCTGCACGGCATCGACGAGGCGTACGTCTATGGCTCGTGGGCCGCCCGGTACAGCGGCGAGGCTGGTCCGCCGCCACGCGACGTCGATGTCCTGGTGGTCGGCGTCGCGGACGAGGACGACGTCTTCGATGCGGCCCGCCGCGCCGAACGGCAACTGGGCCGGGAGGTCAACATCCACCAGGTGTCCACGACGGCATGGCACGCGCACGACGACGACCCGTTCCTCACGTCGGTACGCGCACGCCCACTCGTCCCGATCGATCTCCAGCGGGAGCGCCCATGAAGTGGCAGCAGGGCCGCGCCACCTTGGAAGGCATGATCGCCCGCGGTGAACTGGAGCGGGTGCCGGCCAGCCGCAAACACGCGGACCTCCTGCTCGCCCAAGCGCACCAACACCTTGGCTCGGCGGAAGTGATCGCCGCGTCCGACGTTGTGGGGGCCTACCAGCTCCTGTACGACGGCGCCCGCAAGGCCCTTGCCGCAGTGCTCGAGAACGAAGGGCTGCGGGCCACGAGTAGGGGAGGTCATATCGCCGTACTCGATGCGGTCTCCGCTCAGCTCGATCCGCCTCTCGGCGGAATCCTCCGGCCATTCGATCGACTGCGGCGACGGCGGAATCAAGCCGAATACCCGAGTGCCGCCCAGCCCACCGTCCAAGCCGAGGATGTCAGCCGTGACCTGCCCAAGGTTCGGGAGATCGTAGCGGCCGTGGCGCGGGTGCTCGACCAGATGAGTCCGTTCTAGCTGGCCGGGATGGGCCGGAAACAAACCAGGTCCACGTCAGTGACGTGGACCTTCTGTTTGTAGCCCCGATGGGATTCGAACCCACGCTACCGCCTTGAGAGGGCGGCGTCCTAGGCCACTAGACGACGGGGCCGCGATCTTGCGGATGACTCAGCTTGCTGGTGGTGCAGGCTGCGCACTATACGTTATGCACGCTTTGTTGCGCTGGGGTACCAGGACTCGAACCTAGACTAACTGAACCAGAATCAGTTGGGCTGCCAATTACCCCATACCCCATCGGCCCGCGAGCGGGCCGGGTTCGAACAATACCCGACCCCCGTGGGCTCATCAAATCGGGTTCGTCACTCCAGCGTCGCCACCGGGTTGGCCAGCACACCGAGGCCGTCGACGGAGACCGTGACGGTGTCGCCGTGCACGATCTGGCTCACCCCGGCGGGGGTACCAGTGAGGATCACGTCCCCCGGCAGCAGCGTCATCACGTGCGAGATGTAGGACACCAGCGTGGGTACGTCGAAGATCATGTCTTTGGTGTTGCCCAGCTGCCGCACCTCCTCGTTGACCTCGCAGCGGACCTCCACCGCGGTCACGTCGGCGCCGGTGGTGATCCACGGACCGATCGGGCAGAACGAATCGAAGCCCTTGGCCCGGGTGAACTGGACGTCGGCGCGCTGCAGGTCCCGCGCGGTCACGTCGTTGGCGCAGGCGTACCCGAAGATCGCCGCACCGGCCGCGCTCCGGTCCACCCGCCGCGCACCCGTGGCGCCGATCACCACGGCCAGCTCCGCCTCGTGCTCCACCTGCTTGGACTGGGGTGGCAGCCGGATCACGTCGCCGGGGCCGATCACCGAGCTGGACGGCTTCAGGAAGAGCAACGGCTCCTTGGGTACCTCGTTGCCCAGTTCAGCGGCGTGTTCGGCGTAGTTGCGCCCGACGCAGACCACCTTGCTGGGCAGGATCGGGGAGAGCAGCCGGACGTCGGCCAGCGCCCAGCGCTGACCGCTGAACTGGATCGGGCCGAACGGATGCCCGTCGATCTGGGCCACCGTGAGCCCGGCGAGTCCGGCCCCCGGCTCCCCCTCGACGACACCGAACGACAGGCCACCGGCATGGGCGAAACGGGCGATACGCATTGCGCCAATCTAACCGCGCCGGTACCGGCCCGCTCTGGCACCCTTCCCGCGACGCCCTGCGGCCCCGGGCGGAGTCAATTGGCGGACGGGTGCGCGGCGGGCACGCCGGCGTGGCAGGCTCGCGGGGAGAGCGGTCCGGCAAGCAACGGGAGCCAGCGATGAGCGACGAGGACACCTGTACCCACCTCGACCAGATCGAGGACGTCACCCCGTCTTCCAACGGTTGTGAGGACTGCGAGCGGATCGGCGGCCGCTGGGTACACCTGCGGCTCTGCATGACCTGCGGGCACGTGGGTTGCTGCGACAACTCCCCCAACAAGCACGCCACGGCACACTTCCACGGCGTACACCACCCGATCATCCGCTCGTACGAGCCGGGCGAGGACTGGTTCTGGTGCTACGTCGACGAGATCGGCTTCGAGATCGAGGACGCGCCACCCGCCCTGTCCCACTCCTGAGCGTCCGCTCCTGAGGGTTCCGGTGCCCGCGGGCTAGCCTGGGCGGGTGCAGACGCTTCCGACCGCTGACGCGCCGGCCGCGGTGCCCTCTCCCATTCCGGGGGTACCGGACGGCTCGGTGCTGCTGGCTCGGGGCGAGTGGCAGGCGCGGCGGGCGGCGCACGAGGCTCGGGTGGACGGCTGGCTGGCCGCGCACCTGGCGCGCCGGCAGGCCGGCCGGGCGCACCCGGTGGCCGACTTCCTGTTCACCTACTACTCCTACCGCCCGGCTCAACTGCGCCGCTGGCAGCCCGGGGCCGGGGTACTGCATGGCCGACGCGCAGCCGGGCGAGTTCGGAGCGGAGTACGCGGCGACCGGCGGCGGCGTGATCCTGGACACGGCGGCGGTACTGGCCCGACGTGGCGAGTCGGCGCGCTGGATAGCCGACCTGCTCCGGGCTACCGCCAGCCGGCCGGCACACTTCGGCTGCTTCGGCCTGCACGAGTGGGCGATGGTCTACCGGCAGCAGCCGGAGGAGGTACGGCACCACTCGTGGCCACTGCGCCTCGGGCCGGCGGGTACGGCCGAAGTGGTTGAGGGGCAACGGATCCGGTGCAGTCACTTCGACGCGTACCGGTTCTTCACGCCACCCGCGCGACCACTGAACACGCTCACCCCGACCCGCGAGGCGCAGCGGGACAACGAGCAGCCCGGCTGCCTGCACGCCAACATGGACGTCTACAAGTGGGCGTACAAGTTGGCGCCACTGGTCCCGTCCGAGCTGGTGGCCGACGCGTTCGAGGTGGCGCAGGAGATCCGCGCGCTCGACATGCGGGCCAGCCCGTACGACCTGGCCGACCTCGGGTACCCGCCGATCCGTATCGAGACGCCCGAAGGGCGCGCCGAATACGCGGCGTACCAACGGGAATTCGCGCAGCGCACGGCCCTGCTACGGGACCGCCTGATCGTCGCGGTCAGCGCCGTTGTCAGCTGACAGCGCTGCCGTTCCGCTGGACGAACCCGCCATCGTCACGCGGCTGCGCGCGGCGGGCTGTGTGTTCGCCGAGGACGAGGCGCGGCTGCTGATCGGGGCGACCGACGATCCGGCCGTACTTTCGGATCTGGTGCAGCGCAGGGAGAGCGGCGTACCCCTGGAGTACCTGCTCGGCTGGGCCGAGTTCCGTGGCCTGCGGATCGCCGTCGAGCCCGGCGTGTTCGTACCCCGGCAGCGAACCGCTTTCCTGGCTGCCCAGGCGATCGCGCTGGCCCGCAAGGCGGCCGCCGCCCGGTTGGCAGCCGCCGCCGCCAGCGGCTGGCAACTGCGGCAGGACGGCAGCCCGGTCGTTGTGGTGGAGCTGTGCTGCGGCGCGGGAGCGGTGGCCGCTGCGGTGGCCGCAACCGTTGCGGGCGTTGAACTTTACGCCGGCGACATCGACCCGGTCGCGGTGCGCTGTGCCCGGCGCAACCTGCCGGACGCGTACGTGTTCGCGGGTGACCTGGACGAGCAGCTGCCCGCCGCACTGCGCGGTCGGGTGGACGTACTCGTGGCCAATGCACCGTACGTGCCGAGCGACGAGGTGGCGATGATGCCGCCCGAGGCGCGCGACTACGAACCGTTGACGGCGCTGGACGGCGGCCCCGACGGGCTGGACATCGCCCGGCGGGTACTCGCGCTGGCCCCCGGTTGGCTGGCGCCGGGCGGGCAGGTACTCATCGAGACGAGTATCCGGCAGGCACCGGTACTCGCCGAAGCCGTACGCCGCAACGGACTCGTCCCCCGGGTGGCCCGATCCGCCGCCCTGAACGCGACGGTAGTGGTCGGGCGCGCGGCTAAGCGGTGACCGCGCGACGCCTCGGCGGCCAGGGGATGACGGCCGAGGTGGTCGCCTGGTAGTCGGCGTACTCGGGGTAGCGGGAGAGCGAGATGCTCTCGGTGAACCGGGTGGAGCCGACGAACAGCAGCGTCAGCAGTACCGCCCCGAGGATCGTCCACTGCAGCGGCGAGCCGGCCGCGATGGCGCCGAAGGCGAACACCACCCACCACTGCGCCTGCTCGAAGAAGAAGTTGGGGTGCCGGGAGTAGCGGAAGAGTCCCCGGTCGAGGAAGCGCCGGCTGGGCTCGCGACCGGCCGCGACCTCCGCCTTCTTCCACTGGTGGAAGTCCCACTGCTGCTGGTCGGCGACCGTCTCGCCGGCCAGGAAGGCGAGGAACACCAGTGCCGCCAACACGTCCAGCGGGCCGAAGGAGCCACGGTGCTGCAACGCTGTGTACCCGGGCAGGCAGATCAACAGCAGCAACAGGTTCTGGTACCCGGAAATGAAGACCACGTTGAACGCCTGGAACTGCCACCGGGGCATCCGGCCGCGCAGTACCACCCAGCGGTAGTCCTCGCCGCCGCGGGCGTACCCACCCTTGCGGGCGAAGTTGGCGGTGAGTCGGGCTCCCCAGAGCACCACCAGCCCGAGCATCACGTCGAGCCGGGCATCGGCGAAGCCGGCCGCGCCCGCGAAGACGGCCAGGTAGGCGATCGGGATCAGCGACCAGATCCGGTCGACCCACGAGTACTCCCGGGTCAGTACGGACAGCAGCCAGGTACCGGCGAACACGCCAGCGAAGATCCAGAGGCACACGTGCAGGGCGTTCATGCCCGCAGCCTAGTAACCGCCGACAGCCGGAGGGAATCCCCGCGACCCTCGCCGCCGCGGCCGGACCGCCGAGTGACGCTTGATCGACGCCCGCCCTGGAAGCCCTGCCGTGGGGATCTTGCGGGTAGTGGGGCTACGACCGGGCCGGTAGGGCCGCCACGCGCAAGATCGCGAGCGGTGCGGCGTCCGAGTGGCCACGATCACTCCGGTCGGGGCACGATTGACAGGCTGGCCCGCCCGTCCGGATGGTGGAGCCGAGAGACCGCCCGCACGCACACCGCGTGCCCGGCGCCGGCTGAGCAGTGGAGGGGGAGCCAATGGCGGCAACCAACCAAGCCGACACAGCCCGCGCCAGCGGCCCAGGGAGAGCGCACGGCGCGGAGGCATACGTCTACGAGGCGCTGCGTACCCCGCGCGGCCGGGGCAAGCCGTCCGGTTCGCTGCACGGGGTGAAGCCGGTCAGCCTGGTCGTGGGGCTGATCGACGAGCTGCGCCGGCGCGCCCCCGGGCTCGATCCGAACCGCATCGACGATGTCGTACTCGGGGTCGTCTCGCCCCTGGGCGACCAGGGCGGCGACATCGCCAAGACGGCCGCCATCGCTGCCGGGCTGCCGGAGACGGTGGCCGGTGTCCAGCTCAACCGGTTCTGTGCCTCGGGGCTGGAGGCGGTCAACATCGCCGCGCAGAAGGTGCGCTCCGGCTGGGAGGAGCTGGTACTCGCGGGCGGCGTGGAGTCGATGTCGCGGGTACCCATCGGCTCCGACGGCGGCCCCTGGGCACTGGACCCGGAGACCAACCTGGCCACCGGCTTCGTACCGCAGGGCATCGGCGCCGACCTGATCGCCACCCTGGAAGGCTTCTCCCGGGAGGACGTGGACTCACTTGCCGTTGAGTCGCAGACCCGCGCGGCGAAGGCCTGGGCCGGCGGGTACTTCAGCCGCTCGGTGGTACCGGTCCGGGACCGCAGCGGCCTGGTGATCCTCGATCGGGACGAGCACATCCGCGCCGAGTCAACGGTGCAGACGCTCGGTACCCTCCCGCCGGCCTTCGCCGGGATCGGTGAACTGGGCGGCTTCGACGCGGTGGCTCTGCAGCGCTACCACTGGGTGGAGCGGATCGACCACGTACACACCGCCGGCAACTCGTCGGGCATCGTTGACGGCGCTTCCCTTGTGCTGATTGGCAATGAGGCCGCGGGCGAAGCGGCCGGCCTGGCCCCGCGAGCGCGGATCGTGGCCGCCGCGGTGAGTGGCGCCGACCCGACCATCATGCTCACCGGCCCGGCCCCGGCCGCCCGGAAAGCCTTGGCGCGAGCCGGTCTCAGCATCGACGACATCGACCTGGTGGAGATGAACGAGGCGTTCGCCGCAGTGGTACTGCGCTTCTGCAAGGACATGGGGCTGCCGCTGGAGAAGGTGAACGTCAACGGCGGCGCCATCGCCATGGGCCACCCGCTCGGCGCTACCGGCGCGATGCTGCTCGGTACCCTGCTGGACGAGTTGGAGCGCCGGGAGCTGCGCCGTGGCCTGGTCACCCTGTGCGTCGGTGGCGGCATGGGTATCGCCACCATCATCGAGCGGATCTGAGCGTGGAAGACTTGCCGGACAACCCTGTCGCAGAAAGCCCGATCCGCTGGAGCCAGGACGCCGACGGCATCGTCACGCTCACCCTGGACGCCCCCGGAAGCTCCGCGAACACCATGACCGAGGGGTACCGGCGCGCCATGGACGCCACCCTCGACCGGCTGGAAGCCCTACGGGACAACGGTACCGGCGACTCCGGCCTGAGCGGAGTGATTGTCACCTCGGCCAAGAAGACGTTCTTCGCGGGCGCCCACCTCGACGACCTGATCCGGGTCACGCCCGACCGGGCGGCCGACCTGTTCGCCGAAGTGACCCAGATCAAGGCGCAGCTGCGCCGGTTGGAGACGCTCGGCCGGCCGGTCGTGGCCGCCGTCAACGGCTCCGCGCTCGGCGGCGGGCTGGAGTTGGCGCTGGCCTGCCACCACCGGGTGGTACTGGACAATCCCCGCCTCGAACTCGGGCTGCCCGAGGTGTCGCTGGGGCTGCTGCCCGGCGGTGGCGGGGTGGTACGCACCGTGCGCCTGCTCGGCCTCACCGAAGCACTCACCCAGCTGCTCCTGCGTGGCCAACGGCTGCGCCCGGCGAAGGCACTCGAACTCGGCCTCATCGACGCGCTGGCCCCTACCCCGGAAGCCCTTGTCGCGCAGGCGAAGGAGTGGATCCACGCACACCCCGGCGCGCAGGCACCGTGGGATACCAAGGGCTACCGGATCCCCGGCGGTACCCCCGCGCAGCCGGCCCTGGCCGCCACCCTGCCTGCCTTCCCGGCCACGCTACGCAAGGAGCTGAAGGGCGCGCCGTACCCGGCTCCACGCAGCATCCTCTGTGCCGCCGTCGAGGGCGCGCAGGTCGACCTGGCCACCGCGTTCACCATCGAGACGCGGTACTTCGTCGATCTCGCCGTCGGTCAGGTCGCCAAGAACATGACGCAGGCGTTCTTCTTCGACCTCCAGGCTGCCGGCGACCGCCCGGTCCCGGCCGGCCACCAGCCGCGCCGGGTAACGAAGGTGGGGGTACTCGGCGCCGGCATGATGGGGGCCGGGATCACCTACGTCTGCGCCCGGGCAGGCATGGACGTTGTCCTCCGGGACGTGAGTGCGGAGGCGGCGGTACGCGGCAAGGGGTACTCGGAGGCGTTGCTGCAGAAGGCCGTCAGCCGGGGACACTCCACTGTGGAGAGTGCGACCGCCACGCTGGCCCGGATCACGCCGACCGCTGACGTCGCCGACCTGGCCGGGTGCCAACTGGTGATCGAGGCGGTCTTCGAGGACGCGGCGCTCAAACACCAGGTGTTCGCCGAAGTCGAGGCGGTGGTGGATGCCGACGCGCTGCTCTGCTCGAACACCTCGACGCTGCCGATCACGCTGCTAGCGCAGGGGGTACGCCGCCCCGAGGACTTCGTCGGGCTGCACTTCTTCTCCCCCGTCGACAAGATGCCGCTGGTCGAGGTGATCCGCGGCGGGAAGACCTCGGACGGGGCGCTGGCCCGCGCGCTCGATGTGGTACGGCAGCTGCGGAAGACGCCGATCGTGGTCAACGACAGCCGCGGCTTCTTCACCAGCCGGGTGATCGGTACCTTCACCGGCGAAGGGCTGGCGATGCTGGCCGAGGGCATCCCGGCCGCCTCCATCGAACAGGCGAGCGCGCAGGCCGGGTACCCGACGCCGGTACTCGCGCTGCTCGACGAGCTGACCCTGACGCTGCCGCGCCGGATCCGCGCCGAAGCCGCCGCGGCCACCCGAGCGGCTGGCGGCAACTGGACACCGACCCCCGCCGACCGGGTACTCGACGCCATGGTCGACCAGTACCAGCGCCCCGGTCGCGCGGGCGGCGCCGGCTTCTACGAGTACGAAGCCGGGGCAGCAGGCGGGAAGCGACTCCGACTCTGGCCAGGCTTGGCCGCCGCGTTCCATTCCAGCCCCGGCGAGCCGGCCGTCCCGTTCGTGGACCTGCAGGAGCGGATGCTCTTCGCCGAGGCGATCGAGGCGGTGCGCTGCCTCGACGAGGGGGTACTCGGCAGCGTGCTGGACGCCAACCTCGGCTCCCTGCTGGGGATCGGCTTCCCCGGCTGGACCGGCGGGGTACTGCGCTACATCAACCAGTACCCCGGCGGCTCAGCGGGATTTGTCACCCGCGCCCAGGAGCTGGCCGCGAGGTACGGGGACAGGTTCGTTCCGCCGCCCTCGCTTCTCGCGATGGCCGACCGACACGAGACCTTCAGCTGACCGCGCAACCGAGCGGGCCAAGCTGCCGCGCAGCCGAGCGGAGGCCAAGCTGAGCGCGGCCTGAGCGGGCTGAATAGGCCCGAGCTGGGGCGTCACCAAGTCTTCACGCTTGCCTACCAGCTCCTCCCCGGGGGCCGGCTAGGGTCGGGGCATGACTCTGGTCGACCCGGATCCGGCGGTGGCTGATTCCGCGCAGCACGGCCTTTCCCGGCACTGGCGCGCGCTGCGCGAGCACCCCGTCTTCCAGCACCGTGCGTTCCGGTACTGTCGCACCGTGGTGGCCTGGTTGGTGGTGGTGCCTCTGGTGCTGTTCACGGTTCTCCGGCTCACCGGCTTCGGTCGCGTAGATGTGTTCATCCAGCTGCTCGCCTTCACCGCCTACGCGCTGCCGGTCGGCCTCCTGGTGACGATCGGTACCGGCCTGCTGCACCGCTGGGTACCGTTCGCGCTCGCGCTCGCGGCCACGGTCGCCTTGGCGGTGGTGGTACTGCCGCGCGGATTCGGTGGTGCGCAGCCCGACTGGGGCGGTCCCCACCTCCGGATAGTCAGCGCCAACATGGAGTACGGCTCGGCCGACCCGGACAACCTGGTCAAGCTGGTACGGGAGAACAACGCGGATCTGTTGGCGCTGCAGGAGTACACGCCCGGTGCCCAGCGCCGGCTGCGCGCCGCGGGACTCGAAAATCTCCTGCCCTACCAGGCGATGTACCCGTCCCCGAATCCGGACGGCTCGGCGATCTACTCCCGGTACCCGCTCACCGACACCGGCTACCTGCACGTGTCCCAGGTGTTCGGCCAGGCGTACGGGCTCATGCACCTGCCGACGGGACAGGTCGTCCACGTCGAGTCGGCGCACCCACCCGCGCCGGCCGCCCCGAACACCGCCGCCCAGTGGCGTGCCGGGCAGGAGATCCAGCCGAAAGCGCGGGACTACGCCGGGCCGCAGATCCTGGTCGGCGACTTCAACGCCACGCTCGACCACGCACCGCTGCGGGCATTGGTACGCACCGGGTACACCGACGTGGCCAGCAAACTGGGCGACGGGCTGGCTCCGACGTGGCCCTACGACGGCACGCCGGTACCGCCGGTGACCCTGGACCACATCCTCATCGCCGGGCTGCGGGCGTACGCCTTCCGCACGTACCCCAACCCGGGCAGTGACCACCGCGCCACCTACGCCGAAGTCGGTCTGCCTCGGGGCTAACCCGCCTCAGGCGAAGATGTTGACCGCGCGGGCGACCACCAGCGCCACGGTGACCAGCGACACGGCCGACTGGAACATCATCGCCAGCTTGGCCCACCGGCTGAGCGGCAGCGTGTCGGTCGGGCTGAACGCGGTGGCGTTGGTGAACGACAGGTACAGGTAGTCGATGAACGCCGGCTCCCAGTCCCGGTCGACCAGTTCGGGCGCGGTCATCTGGGTGAACAGGAAGTCCGGGTGACGCTTGCGCGCCACGGCGCGCGCGGCCGGCCCACCGCGGTCGAACTCCCAGTACCACAGCGCGAACACGATCACGTTGGTCAGCCAGATCGCGCCACCGTTGACCAGCAGGTCCACCGCGTTGTCACCGACGTGGCCGCGCCCGGTGGCCAGCTGCTCGACCAGCAGCGCCGCCGACCAGGCGACCGCGAGGCTGATCAGCGACACCAGGCCGAGCCCGGCCAGCCGCAGTGCCTTGGACTCCCGGTTGATCCGGTGCGGGTTGCCGATGACGAGGGCGACGAACAGCAGCCCCTCCAGCACCGGCAGCAGCTGGCGTGGGTGGAACGCCAGGTCGGACGGGATGACCAGCTGCAGGACCACGGCGACCAGCACGGCGATGGTCACCGGCCAGCGCCGCTCGCCCTTGGTCGGGCGCAGCCAGGCCGGAAGATGATGCCCGAGGGTACCGGCGCTGGTGTGCCCGAGCCCGGCGAGCAGCTCCAGCCGGGCCAGCCGTACCCGCAGCGCCTGGTGCTGTGCCTTGTCCACGTGCTCGTGGTCGACCAGCTCCATGACCGTCTCGACGGCCAGCTCGCCCAGCAGCTCCTCGGGTACCCCGGCAGTACCAGCCGCCCCGCCCGCACCGGAGTCGACTGGCGCGGGTCGGGCGGGGGCGGCCTGGTCTACCGAGGGCTGATCTGCCGAGGGCTGGTCGGAGGCGGGGCGGGCAGTGGGGACGGCAGGTTCTTCGGTCACGCCGCCATTGTGGTACCGCCACCCAAACGGCGGTACCGGCGAAGTGGCCAGCTGTGTTTGGCCGGAATCACACGGGCACGTAGCTCAGGCCGTAGGTGAGCGAGTCGACCAGCGCCTGCCAGCTCGCCTCCACCACGTTCTCGTGTACCCCCACGGTCGTCCACTCGCCGCCGAGGTCACCGGTCGTCTCCACGAGTACCCGGGTGATCGCACCGGACCCGTGCGAGCCCTCCAGGATGCGTACCTTGTAGTCGGCCAGCTCGAACGTCGCCAGCTGCGGGTAGTGCCGGCCGAGCGCCTTGCGCAGCGCCTCGTCCAGCGCGTTGACCGGCCCATTGCCCTCCGCGGTCTCGATCACCCGCTCGCCGCGTACCCGTACCTTCACGGTTGCTTCGGAGACCACCGAGCCATCCTCGCGGTGCTCAACCGTCACCCGGTAGGACTCCAGGCTGAACGGCCGGGAGATGCCCTCCGGCAGTTCGGAGCGGATGAGCAGCTCGAAGCTGGCGTCGGCGGCCTCGAACGACCACCCGCGCGCCTCCAGGTTCTTGACCTGGTCGGTGACCCGGGTGAGCGCCTCGGGCTGGCCGGCCAGGTCGAGTCCGAGCTCACGGCTCTTCAGTTCGACACTGGCCCGGCCGGCCATCTCGGTGATCAGGATCTTCATGTCGTTTCCGACGGCGGCCGGGTCCACGTGGTTGTAGAGAGCCGGATCCACCTTGATCGCGCTCGCGTGCAGCCCCGCCTTGTGGGCGAAGGCGGCGGCCCCGACATAGGCCTGGTGGGTGTCGGGGGCGATGTTGGCGATCTCCGCGATGGCGTGCGAGACGCGCACCATCTGCTCGATGCAGCCCTCCGGTAGGAGCGGCAGACCGAGCTTGAGTTGCAGGTTGCCGAGGACAGCGAAGAGGTCGGCGTTACCCGGCCGCTCGCCGTACCCGTTGGCGGTGCACTGGAAGTGGGTCACGCCCGCCTCCACGGCCGCGACGGTGTTGGCCACCGCGCACGATGTGTCGTTCTGGCAGTGGATGCCCAGCTGCTCGCCGTCCACGCCGATGCGGGTCATCAGCTCGGTGACGGCGGCGGTGATCCGGGACGGCAGCATGCCGCCGTTGGTGTCGCACATCACCACCCGCTCGGCCCCCGCGTCCAGGGCGGTACGCACCACCGACGCCGTGTACACCGGGTCGTAGCGGTACCCGTCGAAGAAGTGCTCGCAGTCGACGAAGACCCGACGCCCCTGGGCCAGGAAGTACGCCACCGAGTCGCGCACCATCGCCAGGTTCTCCTCGCCGGTGGTCCGCAGCGCCCGCTCGACGTGCCGGATGTCGGACTTGGCGACCAGGCAGACGACCGAGGTCTCCGCCTCGATCAGCGCCCGGATCTGCGGGTCCTCCTCGACCTTCACGCCGGCCTTGCGGGTCGAGCCGAAGGCCACCAGTACCGCGTTCTTCAGCTGCAGCTCGGTACGCGCCCGGGCGAAGAACTCGGTGTCCTTGGGCATGGCGCCCGGCCAGCCGCCCTCGATGAAGCCCACGCCCAGCTCGTCGAGCAGGCGCGCGACGGCGAGCTTGTCGACCACCGAGTAGGTGATTCCTTCGCGCTGCGCGCCGTCGCGGAGGGAGGTGTCGAAGACCTGGTAGGCCATGGTGGGCGCTCCTTGTCGCTGGACTTGCGGTTTCCGGTGCTCGGGGGTTTCGAGTGCTCGGGGGGTACGGGTGTGGCTGCCGGCTGGGACCAACAAAAAGACCCCCCGCTGGATGCGGGAGGTCGGCGCACGTGGCGGAAAGGCCGCGTGCGCTAGGCGATAATGAGTCCCTGGTACCCGAAGTTCACGAGTGGTAGCTTGCCACCGAAACAGTCGCGCAGAATTGCCTTCTCACATACTGGGCACGGACTGTGATTGAACGAACACTCAGGTACAAGCGGACGTGACCCCCGCCGCACTCCCCAGCCGCCCCTGATCCGACGCGCGTCGGGGTGTACTACCGTCCCTCTCGTCGGTGATCACTAGCCGGTGATCACTCATCGGTGATCACTCGTCGGTGATCGCGAGTACGCGGCCGGGTCACCGCCGTCGCACCGCAGCTGGTCATCGCGCGGTGCAGTACGGCGAGGGATTTCGGTCGCGGACGCTGATCGCCGGCAGGTACGGCACGGGATCGGGGGTCCCGGTGGGGGCCGGGTCAGGCCGGGATCGGGGCGCGAGCACCGATCCCGGCCAGCCCGGAGGTAGGCGTCCGTCGCAGCCGGATCGGCGCGTGGGCGGCACCGCGGGCGGGGGTACGGCAACCCCGCACCCCGCCCGCGGCCGTCCCGGCATCCTCCGCCCTTCCCGCCCCTCTGCCTCCGTCGCTCCACTTCCGGAGTTCCACCTGCGCCGCCACCGCCCCACGCCCAGCCGCCGCTCCCTCTTGGCCGCCCACCCCGCCTGCGCCGCTCCACTCTGCGCCGCTCCACATCCGGCCCGCGCCTCGCAGCTTCCAGTCGGGCCGCGCCCGGTTTGGGCTGCTCGGTCCCGGGTATGCAGAGAGGGACAGCACACCCGATCATGAGGAGGTAGCGCTGTGGACAGGCCAAACCCCGGTCTCTACCGGGACGCGGAGCCCGAGCCGTTGCTGACTACCGACGAGACGGCCAGTTACGACGAGGCCACCGCCGGTACCCACCGGCACGAGGCTGAGGTGGGTGCGCACCGGACGGAGGCGACCGGCGCAGCTACCCAGCGACCGGCTACCCAGCCGCCGACACAGACCGGCACGCGCGAGGACTCGGCTACCTACCCGAGCTTCACCGACGCCGACCAGACCGACGTCGCCACCGGTACCTACGCGGCAGGTGACCGGCAGTTGGATTCGCCGGCTACCAGCCCGCTGGAGGCGCAGCCGGCCGGCGGGTACGCCCAGATGCCGGCAGCCGCACCGAGCCCGGCCGCCGGGGGTACGCCCCCGATGCCCGGTGACACGCCGCACATGGCTACACCCCGTACCCAGCAACGCTTCGACCCGTGGAACTACCGGGAAGAGGCGGCGCTCGGGGACGGCGCCGATGTCGTGGGCTTCACGGTCGAGACGATCGACGGGCACATCGGCAAGATCGACGAGTCCAGCACCCTGGTCGGCGACAGCTACCTGGTGGTG
The DNA here is from genome assembly GCA_963850915.1 of uncultured Actinomycetota bacterium. Classification (GTDB taxonomy): domain Bacteria; phylum Actinomycetota; class Actinomycetes; order Mycobacteriales; family Micromonosporaceae; genus CAVTWH01. The sequence goes on along the minus strand of CAWKND010000004.1, from coordinate 656,311 downwards.
GATACCGGGCCGTGGATCTTCGGCAAGCGGGTACTGCTGCCCGCCGGTACCGTCAACCACATCGACTCGCTCGAGCAGAAGATCTACGTCGACCGGACCAAGTCGCAGATCAAGGACTCCCCGGAGTTCGACCCGGACCAGTTCGGCCCGGAGTACCGCGACAAGCTCGGCGGCTACTACCACTCGACCTACGACAGCACCGATGCCGCCAGCGACCACTCCACGTGGGGCGACTCCCGCAGCGTCGAGTAGTACCAACCGTTTCGCACCCGGCGGGGCCGGTCCACCACGGGCCGGCCCCGCCGCGTACCCCCGGACTCTTTTGCCACCCCACACCCGCCGCCGCCGGACCACCACCCGGCTCCCCGAGGTGATGTTGCGGCCATGGCTGGTTCGCGGCAAGGAATGCCAGCCATAGGTGCGATATCACCTCCGACCACGGGTGCCGGGTCTGAGTGCCGCCGGTAGGTTGGCGGGATGCGGTTGACGAACGCGTACAACTTTCGGGACCTGGGTGGGCTGCGCACCGTTGCCGGGCAGACCATCCGGCGGGGCCGGTTGTACCGCTCCGACGGACTGCACCGGATCACCCCGGAGGACGCCGAAACCCTTGCGGCGCTGGGTATCCGGACCGTCATCGACCTGCGCCGGCCACACGAGATCGCGGCCGACGGACGGGCACCCGAGTGGGCCGGCATGCAGTGGCACAACATCCATCCGGTACACCGCGAGTGGGACCTCGGCTGCTACGACGAGACCGCGGGGGCCGCACGGTACCTTGCCGACCGGTACCTCGACATGGTGGCGGAGGGGGCGGCCGGCCTCGGTACGGCGCTGCGGATGATCGCCGAGCCCGCCGCCGCGCCGATCGTCGTGCACTGCATGGCGGGCAAGGACCGCACCGGGGTACTCGTCGCGCTCGCCCTGACCCTGCTGGGCGTCGACGACGCCACCGTGGCCGCCGATTACGCGCTCAGCGAGGCGATCCAGGACCAGATCACCGCCCGGCTCCGGCGCGAGTTCCCCGATCGCGTGTTCCCGGCGCTGCCTGCCTTCCTTCTCGCCGCACCGGCCGACGCGATGCTGCTGTTCCTCGCCGACCTGCGCGCCCGGTACGGCTCGGTCGAGCAGGCGGCTGCCACCGGCGGCGTGGACACCGAACTCGTTGCCGCACTGCGCGCACACCTGCTGTCCACCTGACGCTTCTGCCGCCCCGCCGGTACTTCTCGCTGACACAAGTTGGCGTCGTCGCGGCACGCGCATATACGCCTGACGCGTATATGCTACCGAGCATGGCAGACGCACCACTGAGCGAACCCGCCTTCCTGGTACTCACCGCCCTGGTGCCACAGCCCCAGCACGGGTACGCGGTGATCGAAGAGGTCAAACGCATCTCGCAGGGCGACGTGGCGCTGCACACCGGCACGCTCTACGCGCTCCTCGACCGGCTGCGCAGCGCCGGACTGATCGAGGTCGACCGGGAAGAGGTGGTGCAGTCCCGGCTGCGCCGCTACTACCGGATCTCCGGCGCCGGGCAGCAGCGGCTGGCCGACGAGACCGCCCGGCTACGCCGGCACGCAACCGCCGCCGCGAACCGGCTGGCCCGGCTGCGTGGCCGCCATCTGGCCACGGGGGCGGAGGGGTGATGGCGCCGCATCCGTTACCTGGCAGCCAAAGTAGTACCGACACCGAGGGCCGGCCCGCACTGGAGCGGCGCTACCGGCGGCTGCTCAGTGTCTACCCGCGCGGCCACCGGCTCACCTACGGCGAGGAGATGGTGGGGGTACTCATGGAAAGCGCCGCGCCGCACCAACAACGGCCGAGCCTGCGGGACGCCACGGTGCTGCTCCGGCACGCCACCGGCGCCCGGCTCCGGCAGCTGCGCCAGCTTCCCGGGCAGGCACTGCGCACGCGGAGTCCACAGTGGACAGAAGCGGCCGCCGTCTTCGCGCTCCTCGGTGCGGTGCTGCTCACCGCCAAGCACGCCTACTGGCTGGTCCGGATCGCCGCGGACGTGGCGGAGTTCCCGTGGCACGACAGGCCGCCGACGGTACCTCTTGACCAAACTGTGCTGACCGGCGCCTGGCTGCTCACCACGGTCGCCTTGGCGCTGCGGTACACCCGGGTCGGGGCCGTGCTGGCCTTCGCGTCGCTCGCCGGTGAACTGGTCTTCGCGTTCGGCAACTCGCTGACCGGGGACACGACGCTCCCGCTCCAGGTCACCTCGGCCGCGCTTGCTGCTGCCGCCGCCGTGCTCGCCAGGGGCGTACCCGCCCGCCGCCACTGGTCGCTACTCGGCTTCGGGCTCGCCGCACTGGCTCTCGCCGGCTCGGGAACGACCAACCTTGCACCTGCGGCGCCCGGCCTGTCCATGATCGGGGGTCGGGAGACACTCGCTGCGGCCGTCGCCATAGCGCTCGCTCTCGGGTGGGTACTTTTCGGCCTCACCGCCCCGGTACGCCGCCGGATGCTGGTACTCCTCGCGCCGGTAGCCGCGCAGATCCTGATCTTCGATCTACGGAACCGGCCGCCGTACACCATTCAGGATGGGCTGGGTACGCCCGACGCGCTGCTGCTCTTCACCGTCGCCGTACTCACCCTCGCCGCCGCGCTGCTCTATCTGCGCCGCCTGGAACGGGTACGCCACCTCCTGGCGCTGGGCCGGGCGGCGGAGCACCGAGCAAGCCAGCCCGACACCGACCAGGGCGGCGGCTGACAGACAGCGCTGGACCGGACACCGCTGAGTGTCCGGTCCAGCGTTGCCAACCAAAGGCGCTACAGCACCCGGTGCACCCAGCCGTACCGGTCCTCGGCACGACCGCGCTGGATGTCGACCAGTCGCGCCCGCAGCCCCATCGCCACCGGCCCCGGCTGGCCGTCGCCCACCCGTACCGTGAAGTCCGGTGATTTGACTTCGCCAACCGGCGTGATGACCGCGGCGGTACCGCAGGCGAACGCCTCTTTCAGCGCCCCGCTTGCCGCGTCGGCCCGCCAGCGCTCCATCGAGTACGCCTCCTCCACCACGTCCAGCCCCTGCTCGCGAGCGAGCGTGATGAGTGCTTCGCGGGTGATGCCGGGCAGGATCGAGCCGGACAGCGGCGGGGTGACCAGCTTCCCGTCGTAGGCGAAGAAGATGTTCATGCCACCGAGTTCGTCGACGTATTTGCGTTCGACGGCGTCCAGGAACACCACCTGGTCGCAGCCGTTCTCGATCGCCTCGGCCTGGGCGACAAGCGAGGCGGCGTAGTTGCCACCGCACTTGGCGGCGCCTGTCCCGCCCGGAGCCGCCCGGGTGTACTCCTGGGAGACCCAGAGCGAGACCGTCTTGGGCGCACCGGAGAAGTACGAGCCGACCGGGGAGGCGATCAGGCAGTAGAGGTACTCGGCGGAGGGTTTGACGCCGAGGAAAACCTCGGAGGCGAACATGAACGGCCGCAGGTAGAGGCTGCCGTCCTCGTTCGTGGGTACCCACTCCCGGTCGATCCTGACGAGCTCCTCGAGCGAGCCGAGGAAGAGATCGTCGGGGAGCTGTGGCATGGACAGCCGGTCGGCGGAGGCCCGGAACCGGGCGGAGTTGGCGTCCGGCCGGAACATGGTGACCCCGCCGTCGGCGCTGTGGTAGGCCTTGAGCCCCTCGAATATCTCCTGCGCGTAGTGCAGCACGGCGCTGGCCGGGTCGAGCTGGATGGGCGCGCGCGGACCCACTTGCGCGTCGTACCAGCCTTTGCCGTCGGCGTACCGGATGGTCACCATATGGTCGGTGAACACCCGGCCGAAGCCGGGGTTGACCATCAGCGCCTGGCGCTCGGCGGTGCTGACCGGGGACGGGTGTTGGCGAACTTCGAACTCGACACTCATCTGAAGATCCTCAGCTTCGCTGGCGGGCGACGCTCGCGCCGTCCGCAGGTTGCCCGGCCGGGCCCTGCCGGAAAATCTACCCCGAACGGTCGTTCAGCGGGGTCGTGCGTTGCTCGAGCGCCTGGCCCGTCCGGAAGTGGCGCGCGAGCACACAGGCCGCGCGCCACCCGACGGGGATTACCCGACGGACTCCGCGAGCCGGTCGCCGACTTCGGCGGTACGCAGTGGCTGTCCCGGAGTGCGCTGGGCCAGCTCGGCTGCGACCGCCTCGGTTACTCGCCGGGCCTGCTCGGGGTAGCCGAGGTGCTCCAGCAGCAGGGCGACGGAGAGGACGGCGGCTACCGGGTCGGCGATGCCCTGCCCGGCGATGTCCGGCGCGGAGCCGTGTACCGGCTCGAACATCGAGGGGAAGGCGCGCTCGGGGTTGATGCACCCGCTCGCGGCCAGGCCGATTCCGCCGGTCACGGCGGCGGCGATGTCGGTGAGGATGTCGCCGAACAGGTTGTCGGTGACCACCACGTCATAGCGGGACGGCTGGGTGACCATGAACATCGCCGCGGCGTCCACATGCTGGTACTCGGTGGCGATGTCCGGGAACTCCTTGGCGACCTCGGCGAAGGTACGCGCCCACAAGCCACCGGCGTGCGTCAGCACGTTCGTCTTGTGCACCATGGTGACCTTGCGGCGCTCCCGCTTGCCGGCGCGCTCGAAGGCATCCCGGATCACCCGCTCCACCCCGTGCCGGGTGTTCAGGCTCTCCTCGGTGGCGATCTCGTGCGCGGTACCCACGTGCATTCCGCCGCCGGCCCCGGTGTAGAGACCCTCGGTGCCCTCCCGGACCACCACGAAGTCGATCTCACCGGGCTTGACCGCGCCCAGCGGGCCGGTCGTCCCCGGCCACAGCCGCGACGGCCGCAGGTTGACGTACTGGTCGAAGTCGAAGCGCAGCTTCAGCAGCAACCCGCGCTCCAGCACGCCCGGCGGGACGCTCGGGTCGCCGACCGCGCCGAGCAGGATGCCGTCGAAGCCGGCCAGCTCGTCGCGCACCGAGTCGGGCAGCACCTCGCCGGTCCGGTTGTACCGCGCCGCGCCCAGGTCGTAGTCGGCGGTCTCCACTCCGGGCAGCACCGCGTTCAGGACCTTGACCCCCTGCGCCACCACCTCGGTGCCGATGCCGTCACCGGGAACCAGCGCGATCCGGGTCGAGCCCCCACCGTGCGTCGATGCCACGTCGATCCTCCATACATCTCAGCCGCTGCCTAACCAACGTTAGGGCGTCATCCTAAAAACCGGAAAACCTATCCCACTGTACGGACTGGGCGCGCGGACCCTCTCCGCCCCCGCCGTCCCACGCGGAGGTCCTGCCGACGAAAGTTCCACGGTACCGACGTCGCCATGATCGTTTCGGCGACAGCCCCCGCGCCGCTACGCCGAGCGCATATCGCATTCGGTGAATCTGGGCTGGTCAGCTGGGCGGTACCCATGCTCGCTGCGGTCTGTTCACAGGAAGTTGCCAGCTAGGCATCACCCGGGTCTTAACTGCGGTGCCTAACGTGGCCTCAGTGACACCAGTGGACACGCCATCTGCGGTCAGCCGCACGGGGGATTGGCCGCCACTGGAGAAGTGCGAGGAGGCCACCGTGTACCCGCTCAGCACGCCAACCGTCGATCGACTCGTGGCTCGCCACCGCACTCAGGCGCTCGGTACCGAGATCTCGTTCTGCCTCTCCGCCCCCAGCGACCTGCCGCGCCGCCGGATCAGCGAGGCGCTCGGCGCGGCCGTGGCCGAGCTGCGCGCGGTCGACGTGGCGTTCAGCCCGACCCAGCAGCGCTCGCTCGTCAACGCGGTACGCCGCGGCCAGTTGACCCACGACGCGTACCCGCCGCCGCTGGTCGAGGTGGTCGCCCGCTGCGCGCAGATGCGGGCCGCCACCGACGGCTGGTTCGACGCCTGGGCCGGTAGCAGCGGCTTCGACCCGCACGCGCTGGTGAAGGGCTGGGCGGTGGACCGCGCCGGGGCGCTGCTGCGGGCGGCTGGAATCGACGGGTACGCGATCCGCGCCGGCGCCGACCGGCTCGTCTACGGGGTTGCGCCGCACGGTGGCCCCTGGCGCATCGGACTGGCCGAGTCGGCGAACCCACTGCGGCGTACCGCCGCCTTCGAACTGACCGGCGGCGCGCTCGCCGTGGCGGGTGGTGGACCGGCGCACCCGATCATCGACCCGCACACCGGTACGGCCGCCGAGCCTGGCCTGCCGGCCGCCGTCGCGGGGCCACAGTTGGCCTATGCCAACGCGTACGCGGTCGCGCTCTGCGCCGCGGGAGCCGCCGGACTGGACTGGTTCCCGACCGTGGACGGATACCGCGCGGTTCTGCTGGAGGGCCGGCCGACACCGGTACCGCCCCGCCCGCGGGTACTTCCGCCGGCCGCGTCCCGCCCCCGCCGCCGCGCCCTGGTAGCCGCCTGAAACCTGTGCGCTTGTCCCACGAAGACTCCGGCCGGGCTGGTTGAACCCCTCCCCGCGTACCGGCCGGATAGAGATCGGCGCCGCCGCCCCGTTCTGTGGGGGATCTCGGGCGGCGGCGCCGAGACCCGCTGGCTACCGCGTCCGACTAGCTGTCGGTGAAGTCGGTCAACTCGTCCACGGCGGTCTCCAGGGCCGTGTGCACGCCCTGCTCGATCATGCGCTGGTAGGCCGGATCGCCGGCTGCTGCGGTGCGCCGGATGCCTTCGGCTGATGCGCGGACACGTTGGCGGACGGTGTCGATGAACCGATCGACGGGGCCGTCCCAGCCGTAGGCGTCCAGGAAGAGTCGCAGCCGTCTCGGCCGGTCAGCGAAGGCGGTGAATCCTTCGGCCGTCACGACGTGGCGGGCGTGCAAGGGGACCCAGGCGAACGCGGTGAAGGCCAGGTCCCATTCGGCTGTGGCGGGAGCGGCGAGGTCCCAGTCGAAGAATCCGACGAGGCGGCCGTCGGCCCAGGCAGCGTTGTAGGGAGCAGCGTCGTTGTGGCCGACGACCAGGCCCGGCCGCCATGCCCCTCCCTCTCGCCAGATCGCATCGTCGGGAGGAACGAAATCCGCGACAGCGGTGTGGAAGTCGCGAAGCCAGCGCGCGACCTGGCACAGCGCGTCGTCGCTGTGCGTCCAGCGCGGCCATGGCCGCGTGGTCCCCACCGTTTCGCCAGGCAGGAAAGAGAGTACTTCCCGGCCCAGCTTGTCGAAGCCCAGTGCGCGTGGGGCTCCGGTGAAGCCAACAGTTTCCAGGTGCCGGAGCAGCGCGTGCACGGATGGTGTCCACGGCCCGGCACGACGGCGAACGGTGTCCCCGACCCGGACCGCGCCACCGGTGTTGCCGCCAATGAGTTTCTGTTCGCCGGTCACAACGCGACACTATTGCTTGCGGTCGCTAGCCACTCATCAACAGCGTTCGCCGCGTTCTGCGTCACGGGTCGGCCAGGGTGCGGGTTTATGGCGGTGTCGAGGTAGTCGGCGGCTGGACCAGCCCAACGCCGAGCCAGCCCGGCAAGGGAGCCGGGCCAGCCCAACGCGGGCCGGCCGTCGACCGAAGGCGGCTACTCCTCGGTGAGGTCAACTGTTGCTGAGGCGGAGGCGCCGATCGCTTCGGCTGCCTTGGCGAGCAGGTCGGCCGGGACAGCCTCGTCGACCGTGAGCGTCATCAGCGCCTCGCCGCCCACAGCGCGTCGGGCCACCTGCATCGCGGCGATGTTCACCCCGTTGCCGCCGAGGATGGTACCCACGGTGCCCACCACCCCCGGCCGGTCGGTGTACCGCAGGAACAGCAGTACCCCGTCGGCCGACAGCTCCAGGTCGAAGTCGTCCACTCCGGTCAGCCGGACGGTACCGTGGTGCAGCGTACCGACCACCGACACCCGCCGTCCGTCCGGCAGAATCCCTTGCAGCGCAACGGTTGCCGGCTCCTCCAGCGACTCGGGTACGGTGCTCAGGGTGACTGTGACACCGCGCTCGGCGGCAAGCAACGGCGCGTTGACATAGCTGACCCGGTCCTCCACAACCGCGGCGAACAGGCCCTTGGTGGCGGCCAGCCGCAGTACCGTGACGTCGTTGGCGAGTACCGCACCGCGTACCACCACCTCCACCGAGGACGCCGCTTCCCCGGCAACCGCCGTGAAGACCTTGCCCAGCCGCTCGGCCAGCGGCAGGTACGGGCGCACATCCTCGGCCACCACGCCACCGGCCTGTACGTTGGCCGCGTCGGGTACGAACTCCCCCTGCAGCGCCAGTTTCACGCTGCGCGCCACGGCCAGCCCCGCCTTGTCCTGTGCCTCCACAGTGGACGCGCCCAGGTGCGGTACCGCCACCACGTTGTCGAACTGCAGCAGCGGCGAGTCGGTGCACGGTTCGGTGGCGAAGACGTCCAGCCCGACGCCGCCGATCCGGTTCTCCCGCAACGCTTCCAGCAGTGCCGCCTCGTCGATCAGGCCACCGCGCGCCGCGTTGACGATGCGTACCGTCGGCTTGACCAGGCGCAGCTCCCGGGCCCCGATGAGCCCCACCGTCTCCGGCGTCTTGGGCAGGTGGATGGTGATGAAGTCGGACTCGCGCAGCAGGTCGTCCAGCGTGGCCAGGGTTACCCCGAGCTGTGCGGCCCGAGCTGGCTGCACGTAGGGATCGTAGGCGAGGATGCGGGTACCGAACGCCGCCATCCGTTGCGCGACAAGCACTCCGATCCGGCCGAGCCCGACCACGCCGAGGGTCTTGCCGGCGATCTCCACGCCGGTGAACTTGGAGCGCTGCCACTTGCCGGCCTTCAGCGAGGCGTGTGCCGCACTGGTGTGCCGGCTGATCGTGAGAAGCAGCGTGATCGCCTGCTCGGCGGCGGAGATGATGTTGGACGTGGGCGCGTTGACCACCAGCACGCCGCGCGCCGTGGCAGCCGGTACCGCGACGTTGTCCAGACCGACCCCGGCCCGCGCCACGACGCGCAGCCGGGGTGCGGCGGCGATCGCCTCGGCATCGATCTGGGTGGCGCTGCGGACGATCACCGCGTCGGCCTCGGCGAGCGCGGCCAGCAGCGCCGGCCGGTCGGTTCCGTCCACGTGCCGGACGGTGAAGTCGCCGCCGAGTACCTCCAGAGCCGCCGGCGCGAGCTCCTCGGCAACCAGCACCACGGCTCGGCGCGCGCCCGTGGCGAGACCGGCCACAGCAGGCGCGGCGGTCGGAGCAACGGCAGCGACCGCCGCGGCCGCGGCGGCGGCAACAGCGGCCGAGAGGCAGAGAGGGGGGAATCAGCTGGGGACGACGGCGGTTCGGGGGCGACGGCGGTTCGGTGGACATGGGGCCTCCGCATCACGGGGGAAGGGACGCGGTCGCACCACGCCCGCCGTTGGACGCAGTTACGGCCATCTTTCCCCGATGTTACGGACTCAGACGCCAATCAGGGGCTTGGTACGACGGGCGAGGCTCCCCGACCGTTCGCTCGATTGCCACGAGCCGGTGGGTACTGGCCGGCTGGATCGATTGGCGGGTCGCCGGGGCGGCGGCGGGTCCGCGGAGTGCGGGGCTTCGGTGCGATGGGTACCACGTCAGCACCCGGCCCGTTCGCCACCCGCAGGATGGGTGGCCGGGTGCGTACCCCCGCCGGTTCCCGCCCGGCGATCTGCCGGAAGCTGTCGGCCTGCTCGTCGAGTACGTCGTCCAGGCGCGCCAGGTTGGCCGTGGCCAGCGGCGGGTACACCCGCTCGACCGGCGGCTCGTCGCCGGGGCAGAGCGCGCCCCGCTGCTGCATGAACTCGCGGATCGCCGCGCGTACGGCCGGCAGGCAGACCGGCGAGTGGTAGAGCACGTTGAGCGCCTGCATCCGCATCTCGTTGACGTGCTCGTCGCCGCGGTTCTCGTGGAAGTGCGGGTTGCGGGTCTCGATCTGCCGGACGCTGATCCCCTGCTCCATGAAGTCGGGGTGCGGGGAGGCGAGTACCCCGCCGAACTGCTCGAACAGGTCGAGAAACTGGAACGGCTCGACGGCGAAGCCGCCCGCGATCCGCATCCGCATGGCCAGTTCGAGGGTCATCGCGTGCTCGCCGGCGTTGCCGGTGGCGATCACCTCGGTACCGAAGCCGGAGTACTCGGCGACCAGCCGGTTGAGGAAGTGGTTGGTCACCTCGGAGGTACGCCCGCGGCGGCTGAAGAACAGCCGGCCCTCCTGCACTTTCGGCTTCGAGTGCCAGGAGATGCGTACCATCGCCGGCCCGTCCCCGGCGAGCGCGAACCCGGCCGCGTACGCCTTGCAGTATTCGTTGACCGCACCGGGTACGAAGTTGTCGGCGTCCACGAACCCGACGTAGTCCCGGCCGGCCAGTGCGGCGACGGCCAGCCCGACCAGCATCGCCTCACCCTTGCCGGCCCGTACCAGCCCCTGCTCGTCGAGGAGTTCCGGCAGGCCGGCCGCGTGCAGGGCGGCGGCGAGCCCGGGATCGCGCTGGTGCACGGTGAGTGCGGGCCGGCCGGTACTGCGGCAGAAGTCCTCGACGCTCTGCGCCTCCATCGAGTACCGGTCCACCGGCGCGCGGTCGGAGTTGGAGACGAGGACGAGCAGACAATCATGGGGTACCCCGGAAAGCACCCCCTCGATCACCCGGCGCGTCTCGTTCATGCACGGGATGACGATCGCCATGCCCCGCTCGACCGCCCGCAGCGCGTCGAGCGCCACCACCTGGCTGGTCCAGTCGTGTGCACCCGAGTCGTGCTCGGTGCGGTCGTCGGGGTGCCCGGCGCCCGAGTCCAGCTCGATCACCCGCTGGAGTTCGTGGATCCGCACCGAACCAAACCGTTCGGTGAGGCGTGGTCGCTCCAAACGCATGACCCGACGGTACCGCCGTTCGGTCAGTCCCGTTTGCCCGCCAACGCAGCGCAATCTCCCGGTAACACAACCCCCACCCCACTTAAACCCATTGCACCCACCCCAACACACCGAGCAACCAGGGGAACGCGAAGGCCGACTGACGCAAGGAAGGCGACCACGAGACCGCACGCAACCACGAGAACACACACCACCACGGGACACCGAAGCCGTTAAGCCAACCAACCACCGAGACGTACCCGCCCACGCTGCCCACAGACGCGCCGCGGGGCGGGGGTGACCACGGAGGGATCAAGCCTGACCGCCCGGAGTGGTCACCCCCGCCCCGCGGAGCGAAAGGGCGAGAAACAAAAACTAGGCAGTCTCGGTGATAGGCCGATCCACCCAAGACATCATCCCGCGCAGCTTCTTCCCCGTAGCCTCGATCGGGTGCGCCGCACCCTCCTCGCGCCACTTCAGGAAGTTGGGCCGCCCGTTGTCGTCTTCGGCGATCCACTCGCGGGCGAAGGTACCGTCCTGGATCTCACCGAGGATCTTCTTCATCTCCTCCTTGGTACGCGCGTCGACCACGCGCGGGCCACGGGAGTAGTCGCCGTACTCGGCGGTGTCCGAGACGCTGTAGCGCATCCGGGCGATGCCACCCTCGTACATCAGGTCCACGATGAGCTTCAGCTCGTGCAGGCACTCGAAGTAGGCGATCTCCGGGGCGTACCCGGCCTCGGTGAGCACCTCGAATCCGGTCTGTACCAGCGCCGAAGCACCGCCACAGAGGACCGCCTGCTCGCCGAAGAGGTCGGTCTCGGTCTCCTCGGTGAAGGTGGTCTTGATGACCCCGGCACGGGTACCGCCGATGCCCTTGGCGTAGGACAGCGCGAGCGCCAGTGCACCGTCGGTTGCGTCCTGCTCGACGGCGACCAGGCAGGGCACGCCCTTGCCGTCGACGAACTGGCGGCGTACCAGGTGACCTGGGCCCTTGGGGGCGACCATCGCCACGTCGATGTTGGCCGGCGGGCTGATCAGCTCGTACCGGATGTTCAGCCCGTGCCCGAAGAAGAGCGCCTTGCCGGCGGTCAGGTTCGGCTCGATGTCCTCGGCATAGATCTTGCGCTGCGCGGTGTCCGGCGCCAGCAGCATGATCACGTCAGCCCACTCAGAAACCTCCGCGGGGGTACCCACGGGCAGGCCCTGCTCCTGGACCTTGGCCCGGCTCTTCGAGCCCTCGGGCAGGCCGACGCGCACCTCGACACCGGAATCGCGCAGGGACAGCGCGTGGGCGTGGCCCTGGCTGCCGTAGCCGATGACAGCGACCTTGCGCCCCTGGATGATCGAGAGGTCGGCGTCGTCGTCGTAGAAGACCTCAGCGGCCAATGTACTTTCCTTCCTAGACACGGCAGCGGCTTCGCGCGGCCGTACACATCATTCAGCGCCCGCGGACGCGCGGACGGGGTCACTCAAAACCAAACGATCAGGCCGCGGCCCGCAGCGCGGGGCCGGTGATCGAACGCGAACCGCGGCCGATCGCGACCAGACCCGACTGCACCATTTCCTTGATCCCGTACGGCTCCAGGTCGCGCAGCAACGCGTCCAGCTTGTCAGCCGTACCGGTGGCCTCGATGGTCAGGGTGTCCGGGGCGACGTCGACCACCCGGGCCCGGAACAGGTTCACCGTCTCCAGTACCTGCGAGCGCATCGGCCGGTCGGCGCGCACTTTCACCAGCAGCAGCTCGCGCTGGACGCTGCCGGTGTTTTCCAGTTCGACGATCTTCAGTACGTTCACCAGCTTGTTGAGCTGCTTGGTCACCTGCTCCAGGGGTGAGGAGTCGGCGTTGACCACGATGGTGATCCGGGAGACCTCGGGGTTCTCGGTCTCTCCGACGGCCAGCGAATCGATGTTGAAGCCGCGCCGGGAGAACAGCTGCGCCACCCGGGCGAGTACCCCGGGCTTGTTCTCGACGAGCACCGACAGGGTGTGCACGGTCATGCTGTTTCCTCCAGTGAGCTGCGCGCTCACAGATCGTCTTCCTCGAAGCTGGGCCGCTGCTCGCGGGCGAACAAGATCTCGTCATTGCTGGTACCGGCGGCCACCATCGGCCACACCATGGCGTCCTTGCCGACCACGAAGTCGATGACCACCGGCGTGTCGTTGATGGCCATCGCGGCCTCGATCGTCTTGTCGACGTCGGCGGCGCTCTCGCAGCGCAGGCCGATGCAGCCCAACGCCTCCGCGAGCTTCACGAAATCGGGGATGCGGTGCTTGTGGGTACCCAGGTCGGTGTTGGAGTAGCGCCGGTCGTAGAAGAGCGTCTGCCACTGCCGGACCATGCCCAGGTTGCCGTTGTTGATGATGGCGATCTTCACCGGGATGCCTTCGATGGCACAGGTGGCCAGCTCCTGGTTGGTCATCTGGAAGCAGCCGTCGCCGTCGATGGCCCAGACCACCTTGTCCGGCTGCCCCACCTTGGCACCCATCGCTGCCGGCACCGCGTAGCCCATCGTCCCCAGGCCGCCGGAGTTGAGCCAGGTAGCCGGCTTCTCGTAGGAGATGAACTGGGACGCCCACATCTGGTGCTGCCCGACTCCGGCGCAGTAGATGGCATCCGGGCCGGCGATCTCGCCGATCCGCTTGATCACGTACTGCGGTGCCAGCGTGCCGTCCTCCGGCTCCTCCCAGCCCAGCGGGTACCGGTCCATCAGGTCGCGCAGCTGCCGCCACCAGTCGGTCAGGTCGGCCGAGTGGCCGGCCGCGTGCTCCGCCCCGACCGCGGTGACCAGCTCCTCGATGACGAACTTGGCATCGCCCACGATCGGCACGTCGGCCGTACGGTTCTTGCCGATCTCAGCCGGGTCGATGTCGGCGTGCACGATCTGCGCGTGCGGGGCGAAGGAGTCCAGCCGGCCGGTGACCCGGTCGTCGAAGCGGGCACCCAGGGCGACCAGCAGGTCGGCCTTCTGCAGCGCGTACACCGCGGAGACCTTGCCGTGCATGCCGGGCATGCCGACGTGCTGCGGGTGCGAGTCGGGGAACGCGCCGCGAGCCATCAGCGTGGTGACAACCGGCGCGCCGGTCAGCTCGGCCAGCTGCAGCAGCTGGGCGGAGGCGGCGGCCTTCAGTACCCCGCCTCCGACGTAGAGCACCGGGCGCTTGGCGGCTGCGATCAGCCGGGCCGCCTCCCGGATCTGCTTGCCGTGCGGGTGCAGGGTCGGCCGGTATCCCGGCAGGTCCAGGGTCGGCGGCCAGGAGAAGAGAGTCTGGTTGGTGAGCACGTCCTTGGGGATGTCCACCAGCACCGGGCCGGGCCGGCCGGTACCCGCGAGGTGGAACGCCTCGGCCAGGATCCGGGGCAGGTCGACACCGTCCTGCACCAGGTAGTTGTGCTTGGTGATGGGCACCGTGATACCGGCGATGTCGGCTTCCTGGAACGCGTCGGTACCGATGGCGCTCCGGGCAACCTGCCCGGTGATGGCCACGATCGGCACCGAGTCCATCTGCGCGTCGGCGATCGGGGTGACCAGGTTGGTGGCGCCCGGCCCGGAGGTGGCCATGCACACGCCGACCTTCCCGGTCGCCTGGGCGTACCCGGTGGCCGCGTGCCCCGCGCCCTGCTCGTGCCGGACCAGGATGTGCCGGACCGACGAGTCGAAGAGCGGGTCGTACGCCGGCAGGATCGCACCGCCCGGAATCCCGAAGATCACCTCTACACCGAGCGCCTCCAGCGACCGGACGAGCGACTGCGCGCCGGTCATCGGCTCGTCGGTGACGGTCTTCGCCGCCCGGTTTACGCCGCCGGCCGCCGCGTTGAGGGCGCTTCCGCTGAGGGCGGCACCGCTCACGGCGGCACCGTTCGGCGCGGGCACAGCGGCGGGCGGCGTCGGGACGGGGCTACCCGCGCGGTGGGCGAGGGTCTCGGGTGTCGGTCTGGTCATGTCGGGCACCTGCTCCGGATCTTGGTTCGGTTGCCGGTCTGCTTCGGATGCTTCTTTTGTTGCTGGATGGTGCGCTTTGGGCCGGCGCTATTGGTCTGCGCTGTGGATCAACCGCGCTGCGCGCGTTCGACAACCCTGGACACACCCGCTCGTGGACAAGAAAAAAGCCCTCGTGTGAGTCACACGGGGCCAGCGCACTCTTCGCGGGGGAAGAGTGCGCTCAGGGAAGTACTCGGATCGCGTACGTCGGAGACATGCGACTAACTCTGACGCATCTCACGCGACGCGTCAACCTGTCCCGCATGTTGGGCGCGGCGGGGCCGGGGCAGCCGTGCCGTGGGCGCGAGCAGCGCTGTCACCTGGGCCGCCGGTACCGGTGGGCAGAGCGCCGAGCCCTGCCCGAGCGGGCACCCGGTGCGCTCGACGGCCGCCCGGGACCCGGCGTCGGCGATGCCCTCGGCGATCACCAACTTGCCCAGCCGCTGCGCCAGCTGCACCGAGATGTCCAGCAGCGGCTCGACGAGCAGGGCACGGTCGATCTTGACGATGTCCACCGGCATGGTGCGCAGCTGCCCCAGCGAGGAGTACCCGGCCCCGAAGTCGTCCAGCGCGATGCGTACCCCGAGCGCGCGCAGCTCGGACAGGCGGACGGAGCACTCCTCCGGGTCGAGCGCCACGGCGTGCTCGGTCACCTCCAGTACCAGCAGGCTCGGCGGCAACTCGTACGCCTTCAGCAGCCGCAGTACCCGGGCCACGTACCCGGGCTGTTGCAGGTCGCGTACCGAGATGTTGACCGCCGTCCACACCTGGTACCCGTGGGCCAGCCACTCGGCCAGCTGCTGGCACGCCTGGTCGAGTACCCACCGGTCCAGCTCGGAGACCAGCCCGACGTCCTCGGCGATCGGGATGAACTCGTCCGGCGGGACAGCGCCCAGCTCCGGGTGCTGCCAGCGCAGCAGCGCCTCCACCCCGACCGGTCGACCGGCCGGCAGCTCCATCACCGGCTGGAAGACCAGGGACAGCTCGCCGCGCCCGGCCGCCCCGCGCAGCTCCTGCTCCACCCGGTTGCGCCGGCGCAGCCAGAGCGCGTCGGCGACCGCGTAACTCTCCACCCGGTTCTTGCCGCGCTGCTTGGCGAAGCGCAGCGCCACGTCGGCGTTGACCAGCATCTGGTTCGGTCCCCCGCCCTCCTGCCGATCGCCGTCCGCCCGGCCGGCCAGCCCGAGGCTCGCCGACACGTATACCTGGGTGTCGCCGAACGGGAACGGTTCGGCCAGCGCCGCCCGCACGGCCTCGGCAACCGGCGCGGCGCCAGCCGGGTAGCCGGGGCCGGGGCAGTTGGGCAGGAGTACCGCGAACTCGTCGCCGCCCAGCCGCGCCGCGAAGCCGTCCGGCGGCAGCGCGACGCGCAGCCGCCGGGCCACCTCGACCAGCACCAGGTCGCCGGCGTCGTGGCCGCGGATGTCGTTGATGCTCTTGAAGCCGTCCAGGTCGATCAGGATCAGGGTGGCCGGCGGCGTGCTCGCCTCGAGCCCAGCCGGCACCTCGATCTCGGCCAACAGCCGCCGCCGGTTGGGCAGGCCGGTGAGCGGATCGGTGTGCGCCTGGTGGCGGTAGCCGGTGAGCACCCGGCGCAGCTGCACCACGGTGGCCGCCTGCCTGATGCTGACCACGGCGGCGCCGCCGAACAGGAGCGCCACGCCGATCGGGTCCACCGGGCCGAAGGTGACCCGCCGCACGACGGCCGTGGCGGCGGCAACCAGCACGGGTACCAGGCCGACCAGCACCTGTGGCCGGGACAGGCCGGCAGCCGGCCGGGCTACCCGGGCCAGCCGGGGCGCCACCAGCCCGGCCCCGAGCAGCGCACCGGCGTAGGCCAGCACGGCGAGGATGCCCGGTACCGGCCCGGCGTAGCGCACCGTGGTCACCACAGCCACCGCGAGTACCGCTGTGCCCACCACCACGCCGGCGGCCGACAGGAGTACCCCCCGGCCGGCCGGCGAACGCACCACGAGTACCAGCGCCGTCCCCGCCACCATGAGCGCGACCGTGGTCGGTACGGCCAGGACGGCGCACGCGCCCACCATCGCCAGCGGTGCCAGGTGGTCGAGGAAGTCGGCGCCGAACTGGGCCTGGTGAGCCGGCTGGATGGCCAGGTCCCAGGCGACGAAGAAGCCGCAGCCGCCGACCAGCGCACCGTCCAGCAGGCTGCGCACCGCGTCGGCGCGATCGTCGGAGCAGGCCAGCCGCAGCAGGGTGGCCAGTTGCAGCAGGCTGCCGAGGACCAGTGCCGGCGGCCAGCGGGAGCAGTTCGCCGGTACCGGCCGGGTTGCCGGAGAGCGCGGCGAGCAGCGCCCAGGTGGCGACTCCGGCCGCCGCGAACAGCACCGCGGCCGCACCGAGCTTTCCGGACGGCCCCGGTACCCCGCGCCGTATCCGACCCGCGGCGAGTACCGCCGCTACCACGGCGACGAGCCCGACAGCCCCGGTCAGTACCGCCGCACCCATCGACCCCGGGCCGGGCAGGCCGCCCGCGAGGTCGATCGAGGCAGACCCGGACAGCCCAGTTCCGGACAGCCCGGAAGCCGCAGCGCCGGCGACGGCGTGCGCGAGTGCGACCGGAGGGGTGTCGACGGGCACTCCCCTACTGTGCCCGATGATCGCCACCGGCTGCGGGGTGGGTCACATCCCGAAGATTGGAACCGACGCCTCAGCTGTTACCGGCCCGGCGCTCACGGTGTAAGACTGGACGACATGCCTGAGCTGCGCTCCAAGACCTCTACGCACGGCCGCATGATGGCGGGCGCGCGCGCCCTGTGGCGCGCCACCGGCATGACCGACAGCGACTTCGGCAAGCCCATCGTGGCCATCGCCAACAGCTTCACCCAGTTCGTACCGGGCCACGTGCACCTGCGCAACCTCGGTGCGCTGGTCGCCGAGTCGATCGCCGAGGCCGGTGGCGTGGGGCGCGAGTTCAACACCATCGCGGTCGACGACGGCATCGCGATGGGCCACGGCGGCATGCTCTACTCGCTGCCCAGTCGCGAGCTGATCGCCGACGCGGTGGAGTACATGGTCAACGCGCACTGCGCGGACGCCCTGGTGTGCATCTCCAACTGCGACAAGATCACCCCGGGCATGCTGCTGGCCGCGCTGCGGCTCAACATCCCCACCGTGTTCGTCTCCGGTGGACCGATGGAGGCCGGCAAGACGGTGGCGGTCGACGGGGTGGTACACGCCAAGCTCGACCTGATCGACGCGATGGTGGCCTCCGCGAACGAGTCGGTCACTACCGAGCAACTGGACAGCATCGAGCGCTCGGCCTGCCCGACCTGCGGCTCGTGCTCGGGCATGTTCACCGCCAACTCGATGAACTGCCTCACCGAGGCGATCGGCCTGGCGCTGCCCGGCAACGGCTCCACGCTGGCGACGCACTCCGCCCGCAAGGCGCTGTTCGAGCGGGCCGGCAGCCTGATCGTGGAGATCGCCAAGCGCTACTACGACGAGGACGACGCGACGGTACTGCCGCGCGCGATCGCCAGCCGGCCGGCGTTCGAGAACGCGGTCGCGCTCGACGTGGCGATGGGCGGCTCGACCAACACGGTGCTGCACCTGCTGGCCGCCGCCCGCGAAGCGGAGCTCGACTTCGGGGTCGCCGACATCGACGCCATCTCCCGGCGGGTACCGTGCCTGGCCAAGGTCGCGCCGAACACCCCCAAGTACCACATGGAAGACGTGCACCGGGCTGGCGGCATCCCGGCCATCCTGGGCGAGCTGGACCGCGGCGGACTGCTGCACCGCAACGTCTCCACGGTGCACTCCGCCAGCGTGGACGAGTGGCTGTCCACCTGGGACATCCGCGGCGGCGCACCGTCGCCGGAGGCGCTGGCCCTGTTCCACGCGGCGCCCGGCGGGGTACGCACCACGGAGCCGTTCTCCACCGACAACCTGTGGCACTCGGTGGACACCGACGCGGCCCAGGGCTGCATCCGGGACGTGGCGCACGCGTACACCGCCGACGGTGGCCTGGCCATCCTGCACGGCAATATCGCGCTGGACGGCGCCGTGGTGAAGACCGCCGGGGTGGACGAGGAGCTCTGGCGCTTCAGCGGCCCGGCGAAGGTCTTCGAGTCGCAGGAGGCCTCGGTCGCCGCGATCCTCGCCGACGAGATCGTCGCGGGAGACGTGGTGGTCATCCGGTACGAGGGGCCCAGGGGCGGTCCGGGTATGCAGGAGATGCTCTACCCCACCTCCTACCTGAAAGGGCGCGGGCTGGGCAAGAAGTGCGCCCTGATCACCGACGGCCGGTTCTCCGGGGGTACCAGCGGCCTGTCCATCGGGCACGTCTCCCCCGAAGCGGCTGGCGGCGGCCTCATCGCGCTGATCGAGACCGGTGACGTGATCGAGATCGACATCCCGGCGCGCAGCCTGACCCTGAAGGTGCCGCAGGACATCCTGGACGCCCGGCGCGTCGAGCAGGAGAAGCGCGACAAGCCGTACACGCCGGTCGACCGCGAGCGGGTGGTCTCGGCGGCACTGCGGGCATACGCGTCGATGGCGACCTCGGCCAGTGACGGGGCTTACCGCCGGGTACCCGAGTAAGCCATCATCTCTGGGGTGGGAACTCCCCGGGGACGGCGGCGCAAGGTAACGGTCATCCGGCCGGACGGTAGCCTGCACGCCCGTGTCCACTTTGCGCTGCAGCGCACCGGACAGCAGGGGCAGCCGCTGGCCATCCTGGCGACGGTTGCCTGGTCGGTCGGCGGCTCGTACGCCCTTGCCGGACTGCTCTTCGCATACGACGTGTCCGGCTGGGTCGTCGGGCTCGCGCTCCTCGGCGTGATAGCCAGCGGTCCGCTGCTGTACTGGCTGGGCAGCCGGCTACTGCGGTCGCAGCGGCGGCGGGCACACCGGATCTCCGACCCGACCGGCCTGGCCCACCTCGACCGGGCACAGTGGGCGAGCGCGCGCATCGAGCGGGCCTGGCCGCAGCTCGGCCGGATGCTGGACGCCTCGCCGCGGCCCGCGCTCCGCCAGGCACTGTGGGAGCTGGCCGGCGAGCTGACCGAGCGGACGACGGTACTGGCCGGAGCCGGCGAACTGGGCGAGGTGTTGAAGCGGCTGCCCGCCGGCGACCAGACGGGCATACAGGTACGGGAGCAGATGGTGCGGCTGTACGCGGCCCGGGAGGTACTCGACGCCCGGATCCACGCGCGGGTCGCGCGGCTGGTCCGGCTGGCCGACGCGTGCGAGCTGCACCTAGCGGTACAGCAGGCGAATGCCCGGACCGCACAGGCGCGGCACCAGGCCGACCGCCTACTGGGCAGCGGCCTTGCCGGGTAGCGGTTTGTCGGGTTACGGGCTTGTCGGGCAGCGGACTGTCGGGGGGCGGACGGGACGGGTCGCCCGCGGCTGGCCGGGATTCGGGAGCCGAGCTGGCCGAGCGGACCGAGGCGGTGCTCGGCGCCTACCGCGAACTCAACTCCTTCGGCTCCCCCTGACCGATCCGGCCGGGTGCGAGCAGGGCCGCCGACGGCGGGTCGCATCGAGCGGGGTGGCTGGCCCGGCCTGGACTTGCCATCATCTGAGCCATGCCGAGCTACCTCGTGAAACGACCGCCGTACGACGCCCGGTCGCGCTGGTACGCCCGGGTGAACGGCCCGGCCACGAAGGGCTCGGCAGCCGTGTTCGGCGTGATCATCGGCGGCGCCGCGGTCGGGGTGACCGTCGCTGCCAACACGGTGGCCCGCGAGATCGTCTACGCCGTCGGTACCGTGGCCGTGATCGGGTACCTGCTGACCAGGCCGGTACTGAGCTGGGCGCTGCGGCCGCGTACCGAGTTCGAGCGGGAGATCACCGACGAGTTCGGCCGCGTCGACCTGGATCGGGCTCGGCAGGCGGTCGACCGGATCGAGGGTGCCTGGCCGCACCTGCACGGGCTCGTCGACGAACCTGCCGGGCCCACCCTCGACCAGGCGCTGTGGCAGCTGGCCGGCGACCTGCTGCGGCGGGCCGAGGTACGCGCCGCGGGGGTCGACATCGAGCAGGTGATCACCGAGCTGCCGGTGGGTGACCCGGCCGTGGCAGCGCTCACCGCGCAAGCCGACGACCTGGCCGCCGTCTACCGGCGGCTGGACGAGTCGGTGACCGGCCAGATCGACCTGCTGGACCGGCTCGCCGACGAGTGCCAGCGGCACCTGATCGCGCAGGCGGCCCAGGCCCGGGTGGAGGCGGTGACCCGGCGCGCGGACGCACTGCTCGGCAGCGGCCGGCTGGAGCCCGGGACAGCGCCCGACACGGACCCCGCGACCGAGCTGGCCGAGCGGACGGCGGCGGTACTCGGGGCGTACCGGGAACTGCGGGCCATCACCCCGAGCTGACCGGACAGCGGCTTGACAGAACGGCCTCGCGTCTGGCGTAGTAAAGCGGTTTAGGCGGCGGGGCAACGCCGATCTTCAGACAGCCGTAGTACCCCCGATGTTTCTAGCCGAACGACGTGCCGCGTGAAACACGTCCGGGCCGGTGCACCGACTTCGGGGATCTGGAGTCCCCTCATGCGCACCCCACGCGCCCACCACCGCATCCGTACCCGTATCCGCCTTTTCCTGGTCACCGCCGCCGTCGCCGCGCTGGCCGCGACCGGCATCACCCTCGCGCACAGCGCCACCGCCGCCAGCAGCGCAGCCGCCGCAACCGACGGGTTCGTGACCCGCTGTGGCGTGCACTTCTGCCTGAACGGGCACACCTACTACTTCGCCGGCGCGAACACCTACGACGTGTTCACCTACGGTGGAAGTTACGGCGACACCGAGACGCAGTACATGGACAAGACCCGCATCGACAACCACTTCGCCGAGTTGCAGAGCGACGGGGTCTCGGTACTGCGGCTGTGGATGTTCGACCACGAGGCGTGGCACGGCTTCGAGACCGCCAAGGGCGTCTACAACGACCAGGAGTTCGCCGAGTTCGACTACATCATCCAGTCGGCCAAGGCACACAACGTCCGGCTCATCCCGACGCTGGAGAACTACTGGGAGGCCTACGGCGGTATCGACACCCGGCTCTCCTGGGAGGGGTTGGCCACCGGGCAGGCCAACCGCTGGCGCTTCTTCAACAAGACCGCCTGCCCGGGCTGCTTCACGCAGTACAAGAACTACGTCAACTACGCGCTGAACCGGGTCAACCACTACAGCGGGGTGGCGTACAAGGACGATCCGACGATCTTCGCCTGGGACCTGATGAACGAGCCGCGCTACGAGGGGCAGGGCACCGAGAGCACCTCCGGGGTAACGCTGCGGGCCTGGGTCGACGAGATGGGCGCCTACATCAAGGGCATTGACACCAAACACATGTTGTACGCCGGGATCGAGGGGCACCAGAGCAAGTACGGCTTCGGTGGCGACGAGGGCAACCCGTTCGTGTACCTGCAGCAGTCGCCGTACATCGACTTCACCTCGGCGCACCCGTACCCGAACGAGGGCTGGGCGAACCTCACGCTGGCGCAGACCGTCACGCTGATCAACGCCTGGAACTCCGACTCGGTGAACCTGGTTGGCAAGCCGTTCTTCCTCGGCGAGTTCAACACCATGGGGGTGGACCGATCGACCTGGTGGACCTCCATCTACAACGACATCGAGCAGCAGGACATCGCCGGCAGCGCCTTCTGGTGGTACCCGGATCCGCAGGCGGGCGGGGACAACTACGCGGTCAAGCACGGCGCCCCGGAGTTGTCGGTCTTCTCGGCCCATTCGGCCCGGATGGCGGCGAAGAGCGGCGGTACGCCACCGTCCTCGCCCCCGGTATCACCGTCGGTATCGCCGTCCCGGTCCGCGTCGGCATCCCCGTCGGTGTCGCCGTCCCGATCGGCTTCGGTATCACCGTCGGCCTCGCCGTCCCGCTCGGTATCACCGTCGGCCTCGCCGTCTCGCTCGGTGTCGCCGTCGGCCTCACCGTCGGCTTCGGCGTCGGCGGCCGGCGGGTGCTCGGTCAATTACGCGCTCAACGACTGGGGTACCGGCTTCGTGGCCACGGTGACGATCACCAACCGGGGTACCGCCGCCTGGAACGGCTGGACGCTGCGCTGGAGCTTCGCCGGCAACCAGTTGATCAGCAACGCCTGGAGTTCGGTGACCACGCAGACCGGCCAGCAGGTGAGCGCCGTCAACGCCAGCTGGAACGGGGCCGTACCGGCGGGTGGCAACGTCACCCTCGGCTTCCAGGCAAGCTACTCGGGTACCAACGCCGTACCCGCGAGCTTCACGCTCAACGGGACGGCGTGCACCCGCGTCTGACGCGCGGGACCTGACGCCAGGGGTACCAGGTGATGTTGGGGTTTTCGGGGTCAACCGCTCCATGATCAGCCCGAAAACCCCAACATCACCTTCATTCGACCGCCGTGCGAGGCGGCGTGCGGCGCATCGAGGCCGGGGCGGCCGGTAGACTCCGGGGGTCTCGCGACTGGCGCAACGGCTCCTTCGAGGAGCGGGTGGAACCGACCACCGGGGAGCGACGCACACCGGCACCGCGCGCCTGGGTGTCGGACCGCCCGTAAGGGAGCCGACCGTGCACGTACCGCCGATTCCGCACCTGACCGCCACCGACCCGACGCTCGCCGACCTGATCGAGCGGGAGGCCCGCCGCCAGCACGACGTGCTGCGCATGATCCCGTCCGAGAACTACGTCTCCTCCGCAGTACTGGAGGCGACCGGCACGCTGCTCACGAACAAATACTCCGAGGGGTACGCCGGCCGCCGCTACTACGAGGGCCAGCAGCTCATCGACCCGATCGAGCAGCTCGCCGTGGCGCGGGCCGAGGCGCTGTTCGGCGTCGACCACGCCAACGTCCAGCCGTACTCCGGCTCGCCGGCCAACCTCGCGATCTACCTGGCCTACATGAACCCCGGGGACACCTTCCTGTCGCTGCAGCTGGCGCACGGCGGGCACCTCACGCACGGCTCTCCGGTATCGGCCACCGGCAAGTGGTTCCGCCCGGTGCACTACGGCGTCGACCCGCAGACCGGCCGGATCGACCTGGACCAGGTACGCGACCTGGCGCTCAAGGAGCGGCCGAAGCTGATCTTCTGCGGCGGTACCGCGATCCCGCGCACCATCGACTTCCCGGCGTTCGCGGCCATCGCCCGTGAGGCCGGCGCCATCCTGGCCGCCGACATCGCGCACATCGCCGGCCTGATCGCCGGTGGCGCGCACCCGTCCCCGGTCGGGCACGCGCAGATCATCTCGACCACCACGCACAAGACCCTGCGCGGCCCGCGCGGCGCGATGCTGATGTCCGACGCCGAGCACGCGAAGGCGCTGGACAAGGCGGTCTTCCCCGGCCTGCAGGGCGGTCCGCACAACCACACCACGGCCGGCATCGCGGTGGCCCTGCACGAGGCGGCCCAGCCGGCCTTCTCGGCGTACGCCCACCAGATCGTCGCCAACGCCAAGGCGCTCGCCACGGCGCTCACCGAGCGCGGCTTCGACCTGGTCAGCGGGGGTACCGACAACCACCTCATCCTGATCGACCTGACCAGCAAGGGGATCACCGGCAAGCCGGCCGCCAAGGCGCTGGACCGGGCCGGCATCGAACTCAACTTCAACGCCGTACCCTTCGACACCCGCAAGCCGCTGGACCCCTCGGGCATCCGGCTCGGTACCCCGGCGCTCACCACGCGGGGCCTCACCGAGGCACAGATGCCGCAGGTCGCCGCGTGGATGGACGGCGCCATCGCTGCCAGCCTGGCCGGCGACGACGGCGCGCTGGACAAGATCGCCGGCGAGATCGCCGACCTGCTGGCCGCCTACCCCATTCCGGGGTACGACGCCTGATCCGTCCCGTGGTTCGCTGGGACGTCCCGTTCTCGATGTCCCGTTCTCGATGTCTCGTTCTCGATGTCGTCTCGTTTGATGGCGCCTCGTTTGGTGGCGTCTCGTTCGGCGAAGGTTCGGCACGCTGGAGCGGTCACCCACCCGGGTGGCCGCTCCGGTGCCGTTCTGGCTGGCTGATCTGGCCGGCTGATCTGGCCGGCTGTCGCCGCCGGCGGGGTGTCGGTGGGGGTGCCTAGCATCCGGGGTGTGGACGGAGCTGAAGTCGCCGCGCGCCGGCTGCACAACCAGCACCTGACCGGGGCGCGGCCGGCCGATCCGGCCGCCGTCGTAGGCTGGTTCGGCGCTGTACAGGCGCAGGAGTACGCGGTGGCCAAGTGGTCGGTCGGGCAGCGTACCCGCGACGCCGACGACGGATCCGTCCAGCGCGCCTTCGACAGCGGTGCCATCGTGCGTACCCACGCGCTGCGCCCGACCTGGCACTTCGTCGCCGCCACCGACCTGGCCTGGATCCAGCGGGTGACTGCCCCGCGGGTACACGCCCTCAACGCCTACTACTACCGGCGGCACGGGCTGGATGCCGGGACGGACGAGATCACCTTCCGGATCCTCACCGAAGCGCTACGGGGTGGCCGGCAGCTGACCCGCGTCGAACTGGCCGCCGCGCTGGAGCAGGGCGGGTTCCCGGCGACCGGCAACCGCCTCGCCTACGTGCTCATCCGCGCGGAGCTGGACGCACTGATCACCAGCGGCGCGCTGCGTGGCCGCCAGCACACCTACGCCCTGGTCAGCGAGCGCATCCCCGGCGCAGCAAGCCCGCCCGGCGCAGCAAGCCCACCCGGCGCAGCAAGCCCACCCGGCGCAGCAAGCCCACCCAGCGCGGCACGCCCGGCCGGCGCAGCAAGCCCACCCGGCGCGGCAAGCCCACCCGGCGCGGCTGGCCCACCCGGCGCGGGCCGGCCGGCGGCCGAGGATGAGCTGGCGGAGCTGACCCGGCGCTACTTCACCAGTCACGGGCCGGCGACGGTGAAGGACTTCGCCTGGTGGTCGAGCCTCACTCTCACCCAGGTCCGGCGCGGCCTGGAGCTGGTCGGCCCCGACCTGACCAGCGCGCGGGTAGACATCGCCGGTACCGACCAGACCCTCTGGTACGCGCCGAGCCCGGTCCCGCCAGCCGTACCGTCGCCGGACGTACACGTGCTGCAGGCATACGACGAGTACGTGGTCGCGTACACCGAGAGCCGGCCGGTGGCCAACCTCGCCGGGCGGACGCTGCCGGTACCGGGCGTGAACCCGCTCGTACACGCGATCCTGCTGGACAGCCAACTCGTCGGGCTGTGGCGCCGCGAGGTCACACCGGCCGGGATCGTCGCCCGTCCCGCCATTCCCGATCGGCTCACGGCTGCGCGGCGGCGGGCGGTCGAGGCGGCGTTCGCCCGGTACGCCAGCTTCGCCGGTACCCCGGTCAGCGTCGCGTGGCCGTGACCACGTAGCCGTGACCCCGTAGCCATGAGCAGGGCCAGTCACGGGTGATGGCAGGATGGCGCGGTGGAAACGCTGCGCTTCCGGCACAACGTCAGCATCGCCGTACTGGGCGTGGTCATGCTCTGTGGCGGGCTCGCCCTCGCCACCAGCCGGTGGTACCTCGCGCCGCTGCTGCTGGTACCGCTGGTGATGATCGCCTGGAGCCTGCGCTCGGGTACCGACGTGGACGCCAACGGGGTACGCATCCGCGCGCTGGTCGGCAGCCGCCGGCTGAGCTGGCCGCAGATCGACGGGTTCACCCCGCAGGGCGGCCGGGTACTGGCTCAGCTGACTACGGGACGCGCGGTCATCCTGGCCGCCGTGACCCCGGCCGACCTGCCCCGTCTGCTGGCTGCCGGCGGCCAACCCAGCACCCTGCCGGCCAGCGAACAAGCCAGCGAGCCGGACGACGAGCCCGACAGCGACACAGGTACCGGCACCGGCACCGAGACCGGCAGCGCGGAGCGCGGTCAGTAGCCGTCCCGTACCTCGTTGATCAGCGGCTGACCCGCTGCCAGCCGGCGTAGCTGGTCGCCGACCAGGGCGTAGGCCCGCTTCGGCAGGCCCCGCACCGAGCCACCCACATGCGGGGTGAGCAGGAAGTTCGGCATCGTCCACAGCGGGTGTTCGGGGGGCAGCGGCTCGGGATCGGTCACGTCGACGGCGGCCGACAGCCGGCCGCTGGCCAGTTCGGCGGTGAGCGCCTCGGTATCCACCACCGGGCCGCGGGCGCCGTTGACCAGCAGCGCGCCGTCCGGCATCCGGGCCAGGAAGGCGGCGTCGACAAGTCCGGTGGTCTGCGGAGTGAGCGGCAGCAGGAGTACCACCACGTCAGCCTCGGGGAGCAGTTCGGGCAGCTCGGCGACGCTGTGGATACCCGGCCGGGCCGAGCGGGCCACCATCGTCAGGCTCACCTCGAACGGGGTGAGCCGGGCGGCCAGCGCCTCACCGATGGCGCCCGCCCCGATGATCAGTACCCGCTTGCCGGCCAGTTCGTCGGTGGGTGCGTACTCACGGAACGACCACTCCCGGGCGGCCTGGCTCCGGGCGAACGCGGGCAGCTGTCGCAGCTGTGCCAGGATCACCGCCGCCGCCCACTCGGCGGTCGACGAGGAGTGCACGCCACGGGCGTCGCAGAGGTGTACCCCCGGGGCCAGCTTGCCCACCCAGGCGTCGGCACCGGCCGACATCAGCTGGACCAATTGGACGTTCGGCAGCTTCTGCGCCAATTGCACCGCGGTGCTGCCAGCCAGGAACGGCGGCACGTAGACGTCAACCTCGTCGACTGGCCCCGGGAGCGGCCCAAATACCTCAGCCAGGACGCGGACGCTGATACTCGCCGGAAGTTGGCCCATCAGGGTGAGGCCAGCCTCGTGCGGGATCCACACCATCACAACCGATCACGCTACCCGGTCCACCGATCGTCCGGTCCCGCCGCCCACAATGGGGGAGGCGCTTGTGGATGTCCGGTTGATACTGCTGAGCTCGGTACCACCCGGATCCGGCCGTAGAATTCCTTACATGGCAACGGACGTAATGGTCGACGACGTGGAGGCTCCTTCCGGGTTACGCCTCGGCGACGCCCACGACGTGACGCTCTACCCGGAGCGGGTGAACGAGGGGCGCGGGGTCTACCCGGCCGAGGCGGTCATCCTCGCCGACGCCCTCCAGGCCCGGGGCGTGGTAGCGCTGCCATGGCACGACCTCGACCACTGCGACTGGAGTACGACCGCCCACGCCAGCATCAGCGCTTTCCGGGTCGGGGTCGCCTCGACCGCCGGCTGGACAGCCGTGCAGGAGACCATGCGGCAGCGGGTGCACCCGGTACGCCTGACCGTCGGCTGGTGGGCTGGCGAGAACGAGCGCTGGGTACGCCTCGAGGGTGCCGCACCCGCCGTCGCCGACGCCCTCGACGCACTCCGCTGATCAGAAGCTCGGCCGCTAGGCTGGTCGGGTGACCGCCCGCCGGACCGCCCCATCGACCCGCGTCCGCACGCCCAGCCTCCGGCCGATGAGCGCCGGGCCGAGTGTGCGACCGGGCCGCGTGGTGCTGGCCTTCGTGGCGCTGATCGCTTGCGCGCTCACGGCGGCCGGCTGCAGCTTCGGCAAGCCGCCGCCGGATGAGAACGGCGCACCGCCCTCGTTCCCACCGGCCACCGGCTCACCGTCCGCTTCGGACGGAGCACAGGGCACGGTGGAAGTGATCGCCAAGCACCTGGACACGCCGTGGGGGATCGCCTTCCTACCCGACGGTGGCGCGCTGGTCACCTCCCGGGACACCGGCGACATCCTGAAGATCGGGCCGGACAAGGACGGCGACGACCTCAAAGTCACCAAGGTCCAGACCATCCCGATCTCCTCCGGCGGCGAGGGCGGCCTGCTGGGCATCGCGGTCAGCCCGCAGTACGCCACCGACCAGCTCGTCTTCGTCTACTTCTCCACCGACAGCGACAACCGGATCGCCTCGTTCAAGCTGGGCGGTCCGCTCACCCCGATCGTCACCGGGATCCCGCACGCGGCGATCCACAACGGTGGTCGGCTCGCCTTCGGTCCGGACGGCTTCCTCTATGCCAGCACGGGTACCACCACGGACGCCTCGCAGGACACCAAGAGCCTGGCCGGCAAGATCCTGCGGATGACGCTGGACGGCAAGCCGGCCCCGGGCAACCCGTTCAACAACCTGGTCTACAGCTACGGCCACCGCAACGTGCAGGGACTGGCCTGGGACGCGCAGGGCCGGCTGTGGGCCACCGAGTTCGGGCAGGACACCTGGGACGAGATCAACCTGATCCAGCCGGGCAAGAACTACGGCTGGCCGGTCGTCGAGGGCATCGCGCACGATCCTCGCTTCGTCGACCCGCTGGTGCAGTTCGCCACCAAGGACGCCTCCTGCTCGGGCGCGGCGATCACGGCGAACACGCTGGTCATCGGCTGCCTGCGGGGCGAGCGGCTGTACAGCATGCAGCTCACCCAGTCGGGCGGCATCTTCGGGGCGCCACAGGCGCTGCTGCAGGGGGCGTACGGGCGGCTGCGTACCGTCGTGGTGGCACCGGACAACACGCTCTGGGTGAGTACCTCCAACACCGACGGGCGGGGTACCCCGGGGCCGGACGACGACCAGATCCTGCGAATCATCCCGGCCGGAAGCGCCGCCGCCCAGAGCTGAGCCAGCCGCGTTCCGCCCAGCCGAGTTCCGCCCAGCCGCGTTCACCCAGCCGCGTTCCGCCCAGCTTCGTTCGCCCAGCCGAGTTCCGCCCAGCCGCGTTCCTCCCGGCCGGGCGGGGCCAGCCGTTCGGCCGAGTGGCACGAGGGGCCGTACCCAGCTTGATCGGGTAGGAATGAAGGCATGGCCGAGCCCACCGACGCCACCCCGACCGAGCCGACCGAGCCGACCGAGCCGACCGAGGCTGACGCCGTCGGCCCAGGAGCCGGCGGTACAGGCTGGCTGCGCCGGCTGGCCGGGCGGGCGGGTACCCGGTGGTCGTCGCTGCTCGTCATCGCGGGCGCCGTACTGCGGATCGAGCTGGCGGTACGCGCCTTCGCCCGGCACCGCGGGGTACGCCGCTGCGGCCTGGGACTCGCCGTCCTCGTGGTCACCCTCGCCGGCCTCTCGATCGGACTGATCCTGGGCGGGCACACCCGGCAGAACGTCGGCCCGTTCTCCGCCGAGTTCTCCCTCTCCCCCAGCATCTCCGGCGGTACCGACGTGCAGATCCCGCCGCTGGGCTCGCTCGAGCTGGCCAGCCACCAGGGTCCGGCGCACCTGTCGGTCCGGCTCGACCAGCTCAACCAGGAGCGGGCGCTGGCCGTGGCCCGGGACCCGAACGGGCTGGCGGACGTGAGTACCCAGGCGGTCACCGACGCGCAGCGCGGAGTGAAGGTACTGGTCTACAAGGCGGTCGCCGCCGCCCTGCTCGGCGTACTCATCCTGAGCACGCTGGTGTTCCGGCGCTGGCGACGGGTGGCGCTGTGCATGGGACTGGCGGTCGCCGTACTGGGCGGGACGGGCGCGCTGGCGGTGGGTACCCTGCGGCCACAATCCGTGGAGGAGCCGACGTACCGCGGCCTGCTGGTCAACGCGCCCTCGATCATCGGGGACGCGAAGGACATCGGCTCCCGGTACTCCACCTACCAGGCCCAACTCTCCCGGCTGTTCGCCAACGTCACCAAGCTCTACGCGACCTTCAACGACCTGCCCTCGTACGAGCCTGACCCGACCACGATCCGCGTACTGCACGTCTCCGACCTGCACCTGAACCCGCAGGCGTGGCCGCTGATCCAGACCATGGTCACCCAATTCAAGATCAACTTTGTGGTGGACACCGGCGACCTCAACGACTGGGGCACGGTGGCGGAGACCGGGTTCGCCAGCTCCATCTCCGGCCTCGGCGTGCCGTACCTGTTCATCCAGGGCAACCACGACTCGGCGGTGACCGCGGCGGCCGTCGCCGAACAGAAGAACGCGGTGGTACTTGCCGACTCGGTCACCACCGTCGACGGTCTCACCGTTGCGGGCATCGGCGACCCGCTGTTCACGCCGGACAAGTCGGAGTCGGAGACGACCAAAGAGCAGTCCGATGTACTCACCGAGGCGGGTACCCGGCTGGCCCAGACGATCCGCGCCTCGAAACCAGCGGTGGACATCGCAATGGTGCACGACCCCGCGATGGCCGGGCCGCTCGCCGGTACCGTGCCGCTGATCCTCGCCGGCCACCTGCACAAGCGGGAGCTGGACTTCCTGCCCAACCCGACCGGCCCGCTGCCCACCTGCATGATGGTGCAGGGCTCGACGGGCGGGGCCGGACTGCGCGGACTGGAGCACGAGGAGCCGACGCCACTGGAGCTGTCGGTGCTCTACTTCGACGACGCCTCGCACAAGCTGCAGGCGTACGACGACGTGACGGTCGGCGGTACCGGCAAGACCGACGTCACGCTGCAGCGCCACATCTTCGAGTACCCCAAGGTCGCACCGAGCCCGACGGGCGGCCCGACCGGTACCCCCGAGCCCTCCGACACCGGGTCACCCGTGCCCGCCGGCAGCCCGACCGGCTCGCCCCCCAGCTAGTGCTGGGGAAACCCGGCTAGGACAGCCGGGCGAGTACCAGCTCGCGCACTGTCTTGGCGTCGGCCTGGCCGCGGGTCGTCTTCATCACCGCGCCCACGATCACGCCGGCCGCCGCCACCTTGCCCTCGCGTACCTTCGCCGCCACGTCCGGGTTGGCGGCGATCGCCTCGTCGACCGCGGCGGTGAGCGCGCCGGTGTCCGACACCAGCGCGAGCCCGCGGGCGGCCATCACCTCGCTGGGTGAGCCCTCGCCCGCGACCACCCCGTCGAGTACCGTCCGGGCCAGCTTGTCGGTCAGCTTGCCGTTCTCGATCAGCGCCGCCAGCTCGGCCACGTGCGCCGGCGTGGCGCCGACCATGGCAAGTTCGATGCCGGTCTCGTTGGCGTGCCGGGCCAGCTCGCCCAGCCACCACTTACGGGCCGCCTCCGGACCCGCGCCGGCCGCGATCGTCGCCTCGATCAACTCCACCGCACCGGCGTTGAGCGCGGACTGCATGTCCTGGTCGGAGAAGCCCCAGGTGGCCTGCAGCCGGCGCCGGCGCTCCCGGGACGGCTCGGGCAGAGCGGCCTTCAGTTCGAGTACCCACGCCGGGTCGGGAGCCAGCGGTACCAGGTCGGGCTCGGGGAAGTAGCGGTAGTCGGTCGCCGTCTCCTTGCTGCGCCCCGAAGTCGACTCGCCGGTGTCCTCGTGGAAGTGCCGGGTCTCCTGGACGATCCGGCCGCCCCCGTCGAGTACCCCGGCCTGCCGGATGATCTCCGAGCGCACCGCGCGCTCCACGCTGCGCAGCGAGTTGACGTTCTTGGTCTCACTGCGGGTACCCCACTCGGCGCCCGGCGGGTTGAGCGACACGTTCACGTCGCAGCGCAGCGAACCCTGCTCCATGCGGACGTCGGAGACGCCCAGCGAGCGGATCACGTCGCGCAGCTCGGTCACGTACGCCCGGGCCACGAACGGCGCGAGCGCCCCGGTGCCGGGTACCGGCTTGGTGACGATCTCCACCAGCGGGATGCCGGCCCGGTTGTAGTCGACCAGCGACTCGGTGGCGCCGTGGATCCGGCCGGTCGCGCCGCCGACATGCAGCGACTTGCCGGTGTCCTCCTCGAGGTGCACGCGTTCGATCTCGATGCGTACCAGCGCGCCGTCCAGCTCCACGTCGAGGTAGCCGTCGGTGCACAGTGGCTCGTCGTACTGGCTGATCTGGAAGTTCTTCGGCATGTCCGGGTAGAAGTAGTTCTTCCGGGCAAACCGGCACCAGGTGGCGATGGTGCAGTTGAGCGCCAGCCCGATGCGGATGGTCGCCTCGATCGCCGCGCGGTTGGCCACCGGCAGGCTGCCCGGCAACCCCAGGCAGACCGGGCAGACCTGGGTGTTCGGCTCGCCGCCGAAGTCGGTCGGGCAGCCACAGAACATCTTGGTACGGGTGCCCAGCTCCACGTGCGTCTCGAGCCCGATGACAGGCTCGTACCGGGCGGTGGCGTCCTCGTAGGACAGCGCGGCGATGGTGGTCACCGGCCCAGCCTAGTGGCTGTATGAGGCTGCCCGACTTCGGCCCTGTTTCACCGAGCGGCCCTGTTTCACCGAGCGGCCCTGTTTCCCGAGCGGCCCTGTTTAGTCGGGTGCGCCGATGGGTACCCCTGATTCAGATGAGGGAGGAGTCACCCAGATGGCAATCCTTTTCCGCAAGGTGTACCGAGTCGGGCCACTGCACTTCAACTTTGGTACCAAGGGCTATTCGTCTTGGGGAATCAAGATCGGCCGCTGGTCGTGGAACTCCAAGACCCGCAAGAACCGCGTCGATCTGCCGGGCCCGCTGTCGTGGCGCCAGGGCAAGTCGAACACCAGCAAGTAAGCAACAGCAACAAAGTAGAGACGTGTCGCCGACGGGCCAACCCTGCTGGCGGCGCCCAAAGGGTAGGGGCCTGGCTGCCACATATGGCGCCGGGCCTCCGCCCTGTCCGCCGCCCGATTCGTAGAGTCGGGCGGCTCGTTTTCTCGGCAGGTCAGCAGAACAGCCAGGCCAGCACGGCGACGACGGCGAGCGCGATGACGATCGCCCAGTACCAGGCGATCCGGGCCCCGGGCCGGCCTCCTCGAACGACTCGTCGACGAGCGCGCGCGCACCGGGCGGGTACGGCGCGACGGAGTCTGCGTCGGAGTCGAGCGGCTGGGCGGGGCGAGCGCTCACCACGCCACTGTCGCCTGTCGCGGGCACGCAGGGGTACCCGGAGGATCTGATTGGAATCGTTCTGGCACCGAGCCGGAACGCGGCCCGGTCGTTACCGCGCGGCAGTTACAGGGTGGGCGGGGTGAGTGGGGGCAGGACGGTCTCCAGGGCGGCCGCGACCCGGTACATCCGGTCGTCGGCCATGGTGGGGGCCATGATCTGCAGGCCGACCGGGAGTCCTTCGGAGAGTCCACAGGGGACCGAGATGGCCGGGCCGCCGTAGAGGTTCGTCGGGATCGTGTAGAGGTCGGCGAGGTACATCTGGTACGGGTCGGCGGTGCGCGAACCCAGCGGGAACGCAACAGACGGGGTGGTCGCCGAGACCAGTACGTCGACCTGCTCGAAGGCTTCGGTGAAGTCGCGGCTGATCAGCGTACGCACCTTCTGCGCCTGCCCGTAGTACGCGTCGTAGTAGCCGGAGGAGAGCGCGTAGGTACCGATGATGATGCGCCGCTTCACCTCGGGGCCGAAGCCGGCGTCCCGGGTCAGCGACATCACCTCTTCGAGGGAGTGCACACCGTCATCGCCGACGCGCAGGCCGAACCGTACGCCGTCGAAGCGCGCCAGGTTGGACGAGCACTCGCTCGGCGCGATCAGGTAGTAGGCCGGCAGCGCGTAGTCGAAGTGCGGGCAGGAGACCTCGACGACCTCGGCGCCCAGCTTGGTCAGCGCCTCGATGGCGTCCCGGACGGCGGCCGTGACACCGGGCTCGGCGCCCTCCCCGGAGAACTCGCGGACCAGGCCGACCCGCATCCCGGTCAGGTCACCGGCGGCGCCCTGGGCGGCGGCGAGGACGACCGGGGGTACCGGGGCCGGGATGGAGGTCGAGTCGCGGGGGTCGTGACCGGCGATCACCGCGTGCAGGAGTGCTGTGTCGATGACGCTGCGCCCGCAGGGGCCGGGCGTGTCCAGCGAGCTGGAGAAGGCGACCAGGCCGTACCGGCTGGTACCGCCGTAGGTGGGCTTGGCGCCGACGGTACCGGTGACGGCCCCCGGCTGGCGGATCGAGCCACCGGTGTCGGAGCCGATCGCCAGTGGCGCCTCGTACGCGGCCAGCGCGGCAGCCGAGCCACCGCCCGAGCCACCCGGGATCCGATCCAGATCCCACGGGTTACGGGTCGGCCCGTACGCCGAGTACTCGGTGGACGAGCCCATCGCGAACTCGTCCATGTTGGTCTTGCCGAGGATCACCATGCCGGCTGTCCGCAGCCGCTCGACCACGGTGCTGTCGTACGGCGGGCGCCAGTTCTCCAGGATCTTCGAGCCGCAGGTGGTGGGTACCCCCCGGGTGGTCAGCACGTCCTTGACCGCGACCGGTACCCCAGCCAGCGGCCCCAGCTCCTCGCCTGCCGCCAGCCGGTCGTCGATCGCCCGCGCGGCGGCCAGCGCACCGTCGCCGTCCACGTGCAGGAACGCGTGTACCCGCTGGTCAACAGCGGCGATCCGGTCCAAGTGGGCCTGGGTGACCTCGACCGCGGAGGTGTCTCCGGTGGCGATCAGCCCGGCCAACTCCGCCGCGCTCTTGTAGATCAGGTCGGTCATCACGCCTCCTCGTCCAGGATCCGCGGTACCCGGAACCGGCCCTCGAACGCATCGGGCGCGCCGGAGAGCGCGTCCTCGTGGCTCAGGCACGGTACGACCACGTCGTCACGCAGCACGTTGGTCAGCGGTACCGAGTGCGAGGTGGGTGGGATGTCGGCGGCGGCGACTTCGCCGACCCGGGCCACCGCCTGCAGGATCACGTCGAGCTGGCCGGCAAAGGTGTCCAGCTCCTCGTCGGTGACGGCCAGGCGCGACAGGCGCGCGAGGTGCGCGACCTCCTCGCGGGAGATGGCGGCGGCCATGCCTGCACGCTCCTCTACTCGGTCCGGTTGCGTGCCGCCGGCGGCCGGTGGCACGGACCCTTCGGAGTCTAGGGGGTACCCGTTTCCTCCGATTCGCTGGCCGGCTCGCCGCCCCCGGATGTCGCGGTGAGGCGTGGCTGGGGCGGCCGGTAGCGGGACAGCCACGAGCTCAGCTCCTCGGCGGGCATGGGCCGGGCGTAGTACCAGCCCTGTGCCACGTGACAGCCGGAGTCGGCGAGCATCCGCCAGGTACCTTCGTTCTCCACGCCCTCGGCCACCACCCGCAGGCCGAGCGCGGCGGCCAGGTTGACGATCGAGCGCACGATCGCCTCGTCGTCCGGGTCGGTGGTCATCCCGAGTACGAACGAGCGGTCGATCTTCACCTCGGACAGCGGCAGCCGGCGCAGGTGCTGCATCGAGGAGTACCCGGTACCGAAGTCGTCCAGGGACAGCGCGATACCCAGCCGGTCCAGCCGCCGCAGGGTGGCCAGTACCCGGTTCGGGTCGGCCATCAGCGCGCCCTCGGTGATCTCCAGCTGTACCTGCGCCGGGTCCACGCCGTGGTGGCGCAGCCGGTCGGCGAGCCGGTCCACGATCTCGCCGGTGTGCAGGTCGCGCACGCTCACGTTGATCGCGGCGCGCAGGGTCAGCCCCTCGGCCTGCCACTTGGCCAGCTGGTGTACGACGTCGTCCACCACCCGCAGCGTCAGCGGGCGCATCACGGCACTGTGCTCGGCGACCCGGATCAGCTCCTCCGG
Source organism: uncultured Actinomycetota bacterium (assembly GCA_963850915.1). Classification (GTDB taxonomy): domain Bacteria; phylum Actinomycetota; class Actinomycetes; order Mycobacteriales; family Micromonosporaceae; genus CAVTWH01. The sequence continues at coordinate 620,447 of CAWKND010000004.1, read as the reverse complement.
GTTGACCGGCCCGCGGGTCGGGTGCTGCCAGCGCAGCAGCGCCTCCACCCCGATCACCTCACCGGTACGCAGCTCCACCTGGGGCTGGTAGTAGAAGGTGAGCCGCTCGTCCCGGGTATCCAGGGCGCGCCGCAGGTCGGCCAGCAGGGACAGCCGCTCGGGCGAGTTGTGGTCGGACTCCGCGGCGTACACGGCGACGGCGTCACCGCGCGCCTTGGCGTCGTACATGGCCACGTCGGCGTGGCGCATCAGGGTGGCGAAGTCGTGGCCGTGCTCGGGGAAGACCGCCACGCCGATCGAGCCGCCCACGTCGAGCGGGAGCCCGTCCAGGTTGACCGGCTCGGCAAGTACCGCCACCAGCCGGGTCGCCAGGCGTCGGGCGGCCTCGACGTCGCGTACCCCCGGGCAGACCATCGCGAACTCGTCGCCGCCCAGCCGGGCCACCAGGTCGTCGGGTCCGACCGCGGCGCGCAGCCGGCGACCGATCTCGATCAGCAGCCGGTCGCCGACCGCGTGCCCGAGGGCATCGTTGACGTGCTTGAACCGGTCGATGTCCAGCAGCAGCAGGCCGAGCTGCCAACCTGTGGTCGGCTGGCCACCCACACCGACCGCGACGGCGTTCGCCGGGACGACAGGTTGACTGGTCGGACCGGCGGGCAGTACGAACTCGCCGTAGGTGGCGAGCAGTTCGGACACCTCGGCGGCGAGTACCTTCCGGTTGGCCAGTCCGGTGAGCGGGTCCTGGCTGGCGAGCTCCTGGTTCTGCCGGCCCAGCCGGGCCATCCGCCACACCGCGTAGAGGGGTACCAGTACGAACGGGATCAGTGCCCCGCTCACGTGCGCGGCGGCCACCAGGATCGGCGAGAGCAGCAGCAGCGAGCCGGTGGAGAGCGCTTCGTAGGGCAGGGTACGGCGCAGCAGCCGCCACAGCCCGCCACCGAAGCGCAGCCAGACGATGCCGGTGACCAGCCCGTAACTGACCACGAACCAGGCGGCCGCGGCACCGAAGGCGACCATCGCGTCGGCGAGGCCGGGGCGCCCACCGGCCTGGAACGGCGCCGGCCCGGCCAGCCGGAGTACCGCGGTGGAGGCGACGAACGCCAGGGCGTACTGGCTGATGTTGAACGCCGCCCGCCAGAGCGTGTGCCGCAGCAGCAGCGAGGAGACCACCACCGCACTCGCCTGTACCAGTACCGCCGGGGCGAACCCCCAGCTCAACTGGATCGCGAAGGAGAAGCAGATGGACGGGTAGATCGGCGAGACCTGGCGGCGCCCCAGGGTGGCCACCGGCCGGGCGTCGGCCAGCACCGCGAAGGCGCCCATCAGCCAGAACGCTGACGGCGCCGACCGCAGGAACGCGGGCAGGCCGGTACTGAGCACGGCCACCGAGATGACCGCCGCAGTACACACTGCCGTGACATAGGCGAAGAACACCTTGGCCCGTTCGGGCGGTGCGCTGTTGCGTAGTGCCGTCGCCTCCATCGGCCCCCCAGCCGCATGTGCCCCGCTACGACCACACAACCATAGGCGGGGCCGGTCGGTTGCGCGTATCCACACAGGTGTCGTGATGGAGTCGAAACCGACGATCGGGCAGCAACCGTGCGGCTGGCCGGCCCGGGTCACCCGGGCGAGCGACGGTTGGCGACGCAGCGGCCTTCAGTCAGCGGTCGGCCGCCGGTAGTTCGGGGCAAACCAGCAGCTCAGTCGGCTCCGATGGTGGCGACCGCACGGGCCGCCTCCGGCCCCTCGGCGAGCAGGATCTTGAAGCCCGCCTCGTCGAGTACCGGCACCTTCAGCTGGACCGCCTTCTCGTGCTTGGAGCCGGGCGCCTCGCCCACCACCACGAAGCCGGTCTTCTTCGACACCGAGCCGCTGGCCTTGCCGCCGAGCGCGGCGATGGCCTCGGTGGCCTGGTCGCGGGAGAAGTCGACGAGGCTGCCGGTGACCACGACGGTGATGCCGGCCAGCGGGCGTGGCGCGTCGAGGTCCCGCTCCTCCACCAGGCGTACCCCGGCCGCCCGCCACTTCGCCACGATCTCCCGGTGCCAGTCGACGGCGAACCACTCCACCACCGAATCGGCGATCGTCGGGCCCACCCCGTCGGCCGGGCTCAACTCCTCGGCGCTGGCCGCGGCGATCGTCTCGACCGAGCCGAACTCCCGGGCCAGCGCCTGGGCGGCGGTCGGCCCGACGTGCCGGATGGAGAGCGCCACCAGGATCCGCCACAGCGGGCGCTGCTTGGCCTCCTCGAGGTTGGCCAGCAGCCGGACCGCGTTGGAGCCCAGCGACCCGTCCTTGTTCACGAAGAAGTCGCTGCGCCGCAGCGCCTCCTCGGTCACCCCGAACAGCTCGCCCTCGTCGGCGAGTACGCCGTCGTCGACCATGGCCGCGCACGCCTTGTAGCCCAGTACCTCGATGTCCAGTGCGTTGCGGCCGGCCAGGTAGAACAGCCGCTCGACGCGCTGCGCCCGGCAGTACCGGGTGTTCGGGCAGCGGATGTCGACGTCGGCCTCCTTGGCCGGTGCCAGCCGGGTACCGCAGGAGGGGCACAGCTCCGGCATCACGAACTCGGTCTCCGTGCCGTCCCGTAGCTCGGTCACCGGGCCGAGGATCTCCGGGATCACGTCGCCCGCCTTGCGCAGCACCACCGTGTCGCCGATGAGTACCCCCTTGCGGGCCACTTCGCTGGCGTTGTGCAGGGTGGCGAAGGCGACCGTCGAGCCGGCCACCTTGACCGGCTGGAGTTCGGCGAACGGGGTCACCCGGCCGGTGCGTCCGACGTTGACACTGATGCCCAGCAGCTTGGTGTTGACCTCTTCCGGCGGGTATTTGTACGCGATGGCCCAGCGCGGTGCCCGGCTGGTCGAGCCGAGCCGGCGCTGGGTGGCGACCTCGTCCACCTTCACCACCACGCCGTCGATCTCGTGCAGCACGTCGTGCCGATGCTTGGCGTAGTAGGCGATGTAGTCGTTGACGCCGGCCAGATCCGGGACCACCTTCCAGCGGTCGCTGGTGGGCAGCCCCCACTCCTTCAGTGTCTCGTAGGCGTGTGACTGGCTGCGCATCTCGAAGCCCTCGCGCGCGCCGATGCCGTGTACGACCAGGTGCAGCGGGCGGGACGCGGTGATCCGCGGATCCTTCTGGCGCAGGCTGCCGGCGGCCGCGTTACGCGGGTTGGCGAACGGCGCCTTGCCCTCGGCGACCAGGCTCGCGTTGAGGTCGCCGAAGCCGGCGATCGGGAAGTAGATCTCGCCGCGTACCTCGATCAGCTGCGGCAGACCCTTGCCGTGCAGGCGCTCCGGTACGTCGGCGATGCTGCGTACGTTGGGGGTCACGTCCTCGCCGGTGCGCCCGTCCCCCCGGGTGGCCGCCCGGACCAGCCGGCCCTTCTCGTAGGTCAGGTTGATCGCCAGCCCGTCGACTTTGAGTTCGCAGAGGTAGGTGACCGGTGCCCCGGCGTCCCGCTCCACCCGCTGCGCCCAGCCGGCCAGGTCGTCGGCGTTGAAAACGTTGTCCAGGCTGAGCATCCGCTCGGCGTGCGCGACGGCGGTGAACAGCGTGGAGTAGGTGCCGCCGACGCGCTGGGTCGGCGAGTCGGGCGTGCGCAGCGCCGGGAACTGCTCCTCCAGCCGGGTCAGCTCGCGCATCAGCGCGTCATATTCCCCGTCGGAGATGGTCGGCGTGTCCAGCACGTAGTAGCGGTATTGGTGCGCGTCCAGCTCCTCGGCCAGGGCCGCGTGCCGGTCGCGCGCCGCCGGGGTCGGATCAGCCCCGGCCGCCGCCTCCAGCTGCTGATCGGTCGCCTCGCCCGCCGCGCTCACCCCGTCTGCCATACCAAGAACCTAACCCGGGGGTACGACGCTTTCCCCGCCAGTCCACGCTTGTGCGAGCGCGGCGAGCTGGTCGGCGTACTCGATGCGGGACTGCCACTGCGGTGGCCAGCCGACCAGGCCGTACCGGGCGCCGTGGAAAGCACCGGTCAGGCAGGCGATCGAGTCGCTGTCCCCGGAGGTGAACGCCGCGCGGCGCAGGGCGGCGACCGGGTCATCCGGGTACAGCAGCGCGCAGTACAGGGCGGTGACCAGCGCCTCCTCGGCGATCCAGCCGGCACCGGTGGCCAGGCACGGGTCGGCCGCGTGATCGGGCCGGGACAGCGCCGCGGCGAGCCGGTCCAGCGCCGCCAGGCACTCGTCCCAGCCGGTCGCCGCGTACGCCTGGGCAGACGACGCGCCGGCCAGCTGCCACAGGTCGCCGAGCCACGCGCCGTGGTAGACGTACCGCTGGCTGGCACAGCGCTCGCGCAGCAGCCCGGGCAGAGCCAGCCAGCTCCGCGCCGTCGCGCAGCAGCCGGGTCGCGTACGCGGTCAGCTCGCTCGCCGCCAGCGCGGTCGGGTGTCCGTGGGTGAGCGCCGCCTGGAACTGGGCCACGCCGGCGAGTACCGGCAGCGCCAGGTCGGGTACCAGGCCGACGGGCGTGACCCGCATGTTGGCACCGCAGCCCTTGGAGCCGGCGATGGTGGCCTGCTGCCAGCGCACCCCGTCGGCCAGCCCGCCGACCGCACGCAGGCAGGTCATCCCCGGTGCCCGGTTGTTCTCCGGACTCGTCGCCCAGTCGATGAAGCGCTTGCGCAGCAACGGTTCCAGGACTTCAGGCGTGTACTCCGTCGCGTCGGTGAGCGCCCAGCCGACAGCCAGCGCCATCTGCGTGTCGTCGGTGACCCGCGCCGGATCGGGTAGGTCACTCGGGCCACCCGGCCCGTACTGCCGCTCGATCTCGGCGATCGTCAGGAACTCGGTCGGCGCGCCGAACGCGTCCCCGTACGCCAACCCGAACAGGCTCCCCGCGACCGGCATCGCGCCCCCTCCCGCCGCACCCGATCCTCCCCCGAAACCCCGCCGCGCGCATCGGGCCACTCCCGGCAAAAGCGCCGGCGCGGCCGACAGGACAGCTGAGGGCGGTGTGGAGCAACCAGCGGACGGCTCAGCTGACGCGGTATCGAGCAACCAGCCGACAGCTCAGCTGAAGGCGGTGTCGGGCAACCAGCGGACGGTTCAACCGAGGCGATGTCAAGCAACCAGCCGACAGCTCAGGTGAGGGCGCTGTCGAGCAACTGACGGACGGCTCAGCTGAGGGCGGTGTCGAGCAGCCGGCGGGCGGCTTCCCGGACGGCGGTGGTGGCGGCACGGGCGTAGGCCGGTGAGGCGTTGGCCAGGCCGCAGGCCGGGGTGACCACCACCTGCCCGGGCAGCTGGCTCAGCGGGAAGCCGAGCTTGTTCCACAGGTCGAGGATCAGCTCCGCCGCGAGCCTTGTCCGCCGGTACCCGGTCGGCGGGGTTCCCCGAACCGGACCGGTCGGCGCCCGAGCCGGCCTGCTCGGCGTCACGCTCAGCGGCCGACCGCTCCGCCGAGGAGAGCTCGGCCGACGAGCGACCGGACGAGAGGGACGAGGAAGCCGAGAAGGTGGCGCCGGAGGTGGGTACCGCACCGGCGAACAGGCCGATGCCCGCGTCCAGTGCCTCGCCGATCGGGTCCAGGTTGCCCAGCTGGGTCAGGTCGAGTGCCACGGCGGCGGCGCCGGCTTCGCGGAGCAGGGTCACCGGCGCGTCCGGGGCGCAGCAGTGCACCACCACCGGTACCCCGGCGGCGTCGATCACCTCGCGCAGCGCGGACCGGGCCGTTTCGACGCCGACCGACCGCAGGGTGTAGAGCCCTGACTCGGTGCGTACCCGCCCGGCCAGCACCGCGGGTAGCGACGGCTCGTCGAGCTGGAGCAGCACGCGGGCGCCGGGCAGCCGCCGGCCGACCTCGGCGACGTGCGCGGCCAGCCCCTCGGCCAGCGAGGCGGCCAGGTCGCGGGCGGCGCCGTGGTCGCCCAGTACGGGGCCGCCGAGCTGCCGGTCGAGCCCGGCCGCGAGCGTCCACGGGCCGGCCGCCTGTACCTTGAAGACGCCGGTGAAGTCGGTGGCCACGTCGGTGAGCGCGTCCAGGTCGCGGGCGAGCAGGTCGGCGATGCGCCGGGCGTCGATGCCGGGGCGCGCGACCATCCGCCAGTGGCCGACGTAGAGGTCGACGGGCAGCCCCACGAGCAGGCCGGCGGTGCGGCCGATGATCTCGGCGCCGGGGCCGCGGGCCGGAAGTTCCGGCAGGTACGGCAGGTCGGGCAGCTCACCGAGGACGGTGCGGAGCGCCTCCGCGATGTCGGTACCGGGCAGCGAGCCCACGCCTGTCGCCGCGCCCACCGGCCACGGATGCTGCCGGGTCTCGCTCACGTCGTGCCTCTCCGGAACTGCGGGTGCCTCACGCGGCGACGGGTGCCGTCGCGTGGGTGATGGTGGCCGAGCCGAGCACGATGTCGCCGGCCGGATCCGGCTGGTACGCAACGATTGCCTGGCCCGCGGCGACTCCCCGGGCCGGCCGGTCCAGGGTGGCCAGCAGGGTACCGTCCGCGACCGTCACGCTCGCCGGGATCACCTCGCCGTGCGCCCGCAGCTGTACCTGCGCGCGTACCGGCTCAGGCCCGGCGCTCCACAGTGGACGCTCGCCGTAGACGGCCGACACGTCCAGCGCCTCGGCCGGCCCGACGGTCACCGTGTTGCTGACCGGGGTGATCGAGAGTACGTAGCGGGGCCGCCCGTCCGGGGCCGGTACCCGCAGGCCAAGCCCCTTGCGCTGGCCCACCGTGTAGGCGTACGCCCCGTCGTGCTGCCCGAGAACGGCACCGGACTCGGCGTCCACGATGTCGCCGGGCAGCTCGCCGAGGCGCTCGTGCAGCCACGCCTTGGTGTCGCCGTCGGCGATGAAGCAGATGTCGTGCGAGTCGGGCTTCTCCGCCACGGCCAGGCCACGCTCGGCCGCTTCGGCGCGTACCCGGGCCTTGGTCGAGTCGCCGAGCGGAAACATCGACCGGCTCAACTGCTGTGGCGTGAGTACGGCGAGCACGTAGGACTGGTCCTTGGCGAGATCCACGCTGCGGCGCAGCCGGCCCTGCGCGTCCAGCCGGGCGTGGTGCCCGGTGACGACCGCGTCAAACCCCAGGGCGAGTGCCCGGTCCAGCACGGCGGCAAACTTGATCTTTTCGTTGCAGCGCAGGCAGGGATTGGGGGTACGCCCGGCGGCGTACTCGGCCACGAAGTCGTCGACGACGCTCTCGTGGAACTCGGCAGCCATGTCCCACACGTAGAACGGGATGCCGATCACGTCAGCCGCCCGCCGCGCATCCCGCGAGTCCTCCAGCGTGCAGCAGCCCCGTGCGCCACTGCGGTATGCCTGGGGGTTGCGGGCCAGCGCCAGGTGTACCCCGGTCACGTCATGCCCCGCCTCGGCGGCGCGCGCGGCTGCGACGGCGGAGTCCACCCCGCCCGACATCGCCGCCAGTACCCGCATACCCCCAGCGTACCGGCGCGCCCGCCGCAACCCCGCACGACTGTGGGCGCCAGGCTGCCAGCGCCCGCCCCCGAAGCAGGGGATGATCGATGAATATCGCGACGCCGGCAGGTCACAACCATCGGGGCACAGCAGGTCGGGCACGGCCCGGCAAACGGAGGAGGTACTCATGGGCAAGGTCATCTCGCACATGACGATGTCCCTGGACGGGTTCATCGCCGACCCCAAGGACGGCGTGGACGAGCTGTTCGGCTGGTACAGCGCCGGCCAGGTCAACTTCGCGACCGCCGATCCGAACATGTCGTTCCAGGTCGACGAGGCGAGTGCGGGGGTACTGCGGGAGATCATCGAAGGCTGCGGTGCCCTGGTCTGCGGTCGCCGCCTCTTCGACTACACCAACGGCTGGGGCGACAACCACCCCATGGGGGCTCCGGTCGTGGTGGTGACCCATAACCCGCCCGACGACGCCGACCGCTGGAAGCGGACGTCCTTCGCCGGCGATGTGGCGGCCGGGATCGCGCAGGCCCGCGAACTCGCCGGCGACCAGAGCGTCGTCGTGTCGAGTGCGGACACCGCCCGCCAGGCCCTTGAGCTGGGCCTGCTCGACGAGGTGGCGATCAGCCTCGTGCCGGTACTTATGGGTACCGGGATCCGCTACTTCGACAACCCGAGCGGCTCGCCGCACCGGTTCGACGATCCGATCGTCGTGCCGGGTACCCGCGCCACCCACCTGCGGTACGCCGTCCGCCGCTGAGCGGGCGGGGAGGGGTCAGCGGGTCGACTTGAGGACGCCGGCGCGCAGGGCTCGCTCCACCGCGCCGGGCAGCGCCTCGACCAGGGCGTCCACGTCCTTCTCGGTAGAGGTGTGGCCGAGCGTGACCCGCAGCGAGGAGCGGGCCAGCGCATCGTCGGCACCCATCGCGAGCAGTACGTGCGAAGGCTGCGCCACCCCGGCCGAGCAGGCCGAGCCGGTGGAGACCGCCACTCCCGCCGCGTCCAGGAGCAGCAGCAGGGCGTCGCCCTCGCAGCCCGGGAAGGCGAAGTGCGCGTTGCCCGGCAGCCGGTGCACCGGGTCACCGTTGAGCAGGGCACCGGGGACCGCCGCGCGTACCCGCGCGACCAGTTCGTCGCGGAGGGTACCCACGCGGGCCGCGTACTCCTGCTGACCCTTCACCGCGATCTCCACAGCGGTGGCGAAGGAGACGATGCCGGCCACGTCCAGGGTGCCGGAGCGTACGTCGCGCTCCTGGCCACCACCGTGCAGCAGCGGGGTACAGGCCACGTCGCGCCCGAGCAGCAGCGCGCCGACGCCAACGGGACCGCCCAGCTTGTGCGCGGTGACCGCGAGCGCGGCCGCGCCACTGGCGGCGAAGTCGACCGGTACCTGCCCCACCGCCTGGATCGCGTCGGTATGGAACGGGATCCCCCGGGCGGCGGCCAGCTCGGCGAGTTCGGTGACCGGCTGGACGGTACCCACCTCGTTGTTGGCCCACATCGCGGTGATCACGGCCACCCGGTCGGCGTACTGATCCAGTTCGGCGGCGAGCGCGGCCGGCTCGATCCGGCCCAGCGCGTCAACCGGCAGCCAGCTGACCTCGGCGCCCTCGTGGTCGACCAGCCACTGCACCGAGTCGAGTACCGCGTGGTGCTCGACGGCGCTGGCAACCACCCGGAGCCGGTCGGGGGCAGCGGAGCGGCGCGCCCAGAAGATACCCTTGACAGCGAGGTTGTCCGCCTCGGTACCCCCGCTGGTGAAGATCACCTCGGACGGCCGGGCACCGACCGACGCGGCGATGCGCTCCCGGCCCTCCTCGACCAGCCGGCGGGCCTGCCGCCCGGAGGCGTGCAGCGAGGACGCGTTGCCGACCAGACGCGCTGTGGCCAGGTAGGCATCGAGCGCCTCGGGCAACATCGGCGTGGTAGCGGCGTGATCGAGGTAGGACATCGGGTCAAGCCTAACTACCTTCCGGTCCGGCCGGTCGCCGCGCTTGGTCAACCGGCCGCGCCGGCTCTGACGGCCGCTCGGCGCCGCGGCAAATGACCGGACGAATCGACCATCGCGGGTACCGACTCGGCACATGAGCGTCCGCATCCCCAGCGCCATCAGGCCAGTTCGGCGCCCGTGGACGGCAGCACCCCCGAGGACGACGGACCGCAAGCTGTCGCGGGGCGGGGTTAAGGTCGGGTGTGGTCACTTGGGCGCGGCGACTTTGACGGCGGTGAGCGGCGGTTCGGCTGCCGTGGAGCTTGCCGACTGGCGGGAGCGGGTGGCCCGGCTGTACCTCTCCGATCTCGACCTGGCCGGATTCCGGGCGGCGAAGAACGAACTGTTCGCGACGCATCCGCAGTCGGCGGTGGACCGTGCCGCGTTCGCGGGGCTGAACTACCTGCCGGGCACCGACAGCTTCGTTGTCGAGGTGCCGCTGGCTCCGGCCGAAGGGGTACTGGAGATCGCCACGGGCGGGCCGGACGGGGTACTGCGCTACGAGCGGGTCGGCATCGCGGAAACCTCCTGGGGTCCGCTCACCCTCTTCTGGCTCGCCGCCTACGGCGGAGGCCTGTTCCTCCCGTTCCGTGACTCGACCTGTGGCCAGCCGGGTGGCGCGTACGGAGCCGGCCGGTACCTCACGGACACGGTCAAGGGCACGTTCGGCCGGGGCGTCACGGTGCTCGCCACCGACCGGGTACGGCTCGACTTCAACTACGCGTACAACCCGTCCTGTGCGTACGACGACCGCTGGGCGTGCCCGCTGGCCCCGTACGAGAACCGGCTCACCGCCCCCATCGAAGCCGGCGAACTCGTCTACCACTGAGGCTCAAGGACAAGATCGCGACGAGATCGGCGCAAATGCAGTCAGGCTGCACAGTTGCCGATCTCATCGCGATCTTGACGCCAACGCCTACTTGCGCTTGCGGATCTCCTCGGCGGCCTGGGGTACGACCTTGAACAGGTCGCCCACCACGCCGAAGTCGGCCAGTTCGAAGATCGGCGCCTCGGTGTCCTTGTTCACCGCGACAATGGTCTTCGAGGTCTGCATGCCGGCCCGGTGCTGGATGGCGCCGGAGATGCCCAGTGCCACGTACAGCTGCGGGGAGACCGTCTTACCCGTCTGCCCGACCTGGAACTGGTGCGGGTAGAAGCCCGAGTCGACGGCTGCCCGGGACGCGCCGACCGCGCCGCCGAGCAGGTCGGCCAGCTCCTCGACGAGCTTGAAGTTGTCCGCGCTCGCCACGCCACGACCGCCGGAGACGACGATGGACGCCTCGGTCAGCTCGGGGCGGGAGCCCTTCTGCTCGACCTTGCGCTCCACCACCTTGGCCAGCTTGGTGGAGTCGTCGACGGTGACGTCGATCGGCGTCACGGTGGCGGCGGCCGGCGCCGGGCTCGGGGTGAGCGAGTTGGGGCGCAGGGTGACCAGCGGGAATCCCTTGGTAACACTGGACTTCACGATGGTCGAGCCGGCGAAGACGACCTGGGTGGCTGTCCCGTCCGGGTCCAGCGCGGTGATGTCGGTGAGTATCCCGTTGTCCAGCTTGACGGCGAGCCGGCCGGCGATCTCCTTGCCCTCCTGGGAGGAGGCGAGGAGGACAGCCGCCGGGCTCTTCTCCTGGATCAGCTTCGCGAGCACGGAAGCCTTGGGTGCCACCAGGTAACCGGCCAGATCCTCGGACTCGGCGACGTAAACCGTTGCGGCGCCGTACTCGCCGAGCTTCTCGGTGATCTGCGCCGCGGTACCGGGGGCGCCCAGTACGACAGCCGAAACCTCGCCCAGGGTACGGGCGAGGGTGAGCAGCTCCAGCGTGACCTTCTTGACGGTACCGCCGGCCGACTCCACAACTACCAGTACTTCAGCCATGTCAGCCCTCACACGAACTTCTCGGTGGCGAGGAACTCGACCAGCGCGGTGCCGCCGGTGCCCTCATCGTTGACCTTGGTACCGCCCTGCCGCGCCGGTCGCTTGCCCGCCTCGGCCACAGCGCTTGTGGCGCCGGCAAAGCCGACCTCGCCCGGCTCGATTCCCAGGTCTGCCAAGGAAAGCGTCTCGACCGGCTTCTTCTTTGCCGCCATGATGCCCTTGAACGACGGGTACCGCGGCTCGTTGATGGTGTCCCACACCGAAACGATGGCCGGGGTCGAGGCGGTGACCACCTCGTAGCCCTCCTCGGTCTGCCGCTCGATGGTCAGCGCGGAGCCGTCGACGGTGAGCTTGCGGGCGCCGGTGAGCGCGGCGATGCCCAGCCGCTCGGCGAGCATGTGCGGCATCAGCTGGCCGCGGGCGTCGGTGGATTCGGCCCCGGAGATCACCAGGTCCGCGCCCAACCTCTGCAGCGCGGCGGCGATGACCTTGGAGGTACCCACGGCACACGACCCGTGCAGCGCGTCATCCAGGACGTGTACCGCCTTGTCCGGCCCCATGGACAGCGCCTTGCGGATCGACTCGGACGCACTCGCCGGCCCGACGGTCAGGATGGTGACCTCGCCGCCACCGGCCTCCTGCAGTTGCAGGGCGGCCTCGATGGCGTACTCGTCCATCTCGTTGATCACGTTGTTCGCCGACCCGCGGTCGACGGTCTTGTCGTCACTACGCAGGCTGCGATCCGAACCGGAATCCGGTACCTGCTTGACGAGAACGACGATATTCATCGCGCTTCGACGACCTCCTGAGATGGGGCGGGTTCTGCTACGCACTGCCCTGCGGGGCACGGCTGCTCTGCGGGGCACGGCTGCGCAACGCACAGTTCTGCAACGCACAGTAGGCGGAGCCTGGCGGGTATCGCACAACGGGTCGATGTCCGACCGCTGTGCCGTTGACCACTCGGCTATGTTACCCGCAAGTAGCTAAGCCCTCCCGCCCGGAAACCGGTGAAAGACATCACGACGGGACCGTACGCTTGCCCGGACGGGAGGTATCCGGGCATGTCCACGCAAGCCGCACCTCCATCCGGCCGCGCGGCCGATCACACAGCGAAGAAGGCCGGTCGCGCCGCGAAGCGGGCCAACCAGCGTCCGCAGCCGGACCAGGTGGTACACGCCGCGCGTCGCCCACCCAACCAGCACCTCTGTACCTGCGGCCAGCCCCGCGAGGCCTGCGTCTCGGACACGGTCCGGGCCCTGTGGCGCTGACCGCCGACGTGGCGCCGCGAGATCGGGCAGCAGCCGCGATAATCGGGGCGTGATGGGAGCAGTGCGCCGCTGGTTCGACCCGCGCGAGGTACGCGAGGTCGGTACCGCCCCCGACTACCGGTTCTCCCTCGCCAACGAGCGCACCTTCCTCGCCTGGATCCGGACAGCTCTGGCGCTGGTCGCCGGTGGCCTCGCGGTCGCCGGCTTCCTCCCTAAACTGCACATCCCCCACCTGCGTGAGGCGCTGGCTGTCGCACTCATGCTGCTGGGCGCCGCGGTCGCCATCCGCGCCGTCGACCACTGGTCACGCAGCGAACTCGCCATGCGCCTCGGCCAGCCGCTGCCCCCGTCCCGGTTCCCGGCGATCCTGGCCGTCACGGTGGCGATCGGCGCACTGCTGCTGATCGCCGGCGCGGTCCTACCCGGCCACAGGTGAACCCGCCAGCGCGTGGCCGCGCATCGCCGGACCGCTCACTGCCGGACAGCTCACTGCCGGACAGCCAGCGATCGCCGGCGGACGCGGTGGATCCGGCGGTGGCGATGAGCCCGCACGGGCCGGACGGGGCCAGTCCACAGCGCACCCGGCTGGCCTGGCGGCGTACCGCGCTGAGCCAGTGCGCCTGTGCACTCCTGCTGCTCCACGTCGCGGTTCTCGACCGCTCGTGGCCGGGCGCGGCCGTCGGGGTACTCGGGCTGCTGGTGTGGTTGGGCGCGATGCTGGTGGTACAGAAGCGAATCAGTGCCATGGCCGTGCGTACCCCCGCCGGGGTTGGTCGGGCACTGCCGCTCACCGCCGCGTTCACCGTGAGCACCGCACTACTCGGTCTGGTGGTTGTCGCGCTAAGTTGACGGCATGGGGCGCCTGCTCGTCTTCGTCTTCCTCGCCGAGATCGTGGTCATGGTGATCGCGCTGATCGACTGCCTCTCCGTGCCGGCGGAGCAGATCCGGCTACTGCCGCGCGGGCTCTGGGCACTGCTCATCGTCTTCCTGACGCCGGTCGCCGGGATCGGCAGCATCGGCTGGTTCGTCGCCGGCCGGCCGGTGGCCGTTCCAGCGGAGGCGGCGCAGACCGTGCCGAACAGCGGCGCCGCACCGGCGGCCGGCCGCGGTGGTTCGGCCGGCGCCGGCCGGGCTCCGGACGACGACCCGGACTTCCTGCGCTCGCTGGACGGCGGCGGCGGCTTCACCGTGGAGGACGCCGAACTGCTGCGCATGTGGGAGGCGGACCTGCGCCGCCGCGAGGAGGAGCTGCGCAAAGAGCGCGGCGACGACGAGCCCGGCCAGCCCACCGATCGCCGCTGACCCGCCGGTCGGTCGGCCGGCGGCTCGCCGTCAGGCCAGGTTCGCCGAGCGGGGGTACGCGTCGGTCGGGTCGGTGAGCACGTTGACCAGGTACGGCACGCCCGACTCGAAGGCCCGGTTCAGCGCCGGTCCCAGGTCGCCGGGTGCGGCCACCGTCTCGCCGGCTCCGCCGAGTGCCTTGACCACCTCGTCGTAGCGCAGTCCGGGCTGCAGGTCGGCGGCTACGTCGTAGCCGTACATCGCCTGCATCGGGTGCTTCTCCAGGCCCCAGATGCCGTTGTTGCCGACCACGATCACCACTGGCAACTGCTGGCGTACCAGGGATTCCACGTCCATCAGCGAGAACCCGGCCGCGCCGTCGCCCATGAGTACGCAGATCTGCCGGTCGGGATAGGTGACCCTGGCTCCCATGGCGTACCCCATGCCGGTCCCCAGGCACCCGTACGGCCCCGGGTCCAGCCAACTGCCCGGCGTCGCCGGCTCCAGGTACTTGCCGGCGTACGACACGAAGTCCCCGCCGTCGCCGATGGTCACCGCGTCCGCGTCGAGTACCTTGCGCAGCTCCCCGTAGACGCGCGCCGGCCGGATCGGATCGGCGTCGGCCAGCATCGCCTCGGCATCGCGCTGCTTGGTCTTCTCCTCGGCCATCCGCAGCGACTCCACCCAGTCGGCGTGGCTCTCCCGCGGGCCGGTGTACCCCGCGATGCCGGACAGGATCAACCGCAGGTCACCGGCGGGCGAGGCGGCCGGCGTCACGTGCTGTGCGCGCTGGCTCGGCGCGTCCACGATGTGTACGACCTGCGCGTCGCCGAAGTCACCGAAGGAGAGCCGGAAATCCAGCGGGGTACCGATCACCACCACCACATCGGCGCCACCGAGCGCGGCGCGCCGTGCCTTGGCGAAGGCGAGCGGATGGCTGGGCGGCAGCGCGCCCCGACCCATACCGTTGGCGAACACCGGTACCTGCAGCGCCTCGGCCGCCTCCCGCAGCGCCGCGACAGCGTCCCCGGCGTACACGTCGGAGCCGGCGATGATGACCGGCCGGAGTGCCCCGGCGATCATCGCGGCCGCCCGGTCGACATCGGCCGGATCCGGCTCCACCACGGGTACGGCCGGCGCGAGCAGCTGCGCCTCACCACTGGAGAAGACCACTTCCAGCGGGAAGTCCAGGAACACCGGTCCCCGGTGCGCGGTCAGCGCCGTGGTGACCGCCCTGGCCACCTCGCCCGGGATGTCGTCGGTAGCGAACACGGTGGCGGCGTACTTGGTCACCGGCGCGACGAGTGGCAGGTGGTCCATCTCCTGCAGGCTGCCCGAGCCCCAGCGGAAGGCCGGTGCCCGCCCGCCGAGTACCACGACCGGAGCGGCGTTGAAGTACGCGCTGGTCATCCCGGAGATGCCATTGGTGACACCGGGACCGGCGGTGAGCACAGCAAGCCCCGGCCGGCGGGTCAACTTGGCGACCGCCTCGGCGGCGAACACGGCGGACTGCTCGTGCCGCACGTCGTACAGCGGGAGTCCGATCTTGTGCGCGGCGTCGTAGAGCGGGAAGACGTGCCCGCCGGAGAGGGTGAACATCTCGGTGACGCCGTACGCCCGCAGCGCCGCCAGGGCCAGCTCGCCACCGTGCCCGGCGACGATCTCGCCGCCGCTGTCGACTGCCGCGCTGCCCGCCGCCGTGCTCGCGGTTGTCGCGCTGCCGGTTGTCGCGCTGCCGGCCGTCGCGCTGCCGGCCGTCGCGCTGTCGGCTGCGCTCGCGTCGAGCCCGTGTGCCTCGCCCATGACGGCTTCCTCTCTCGTCCGCGTCCCCGTTGCTACTCGTCGGTAGCCACGCTGCGGCTCAGATTACGTGAGCGGCACTCACTTTAGTAGTTGGGCATTCCTGAGTAATCGGGCGTACCTCAGTAGTTGAGCCTGCCTCAGTAGTTGAGCGTCAGTGGCCACAGCGGCTGCCCCGTGGTGATCTGGTACGCGATGTAGGCGGCGGCCACCGGCGTGATGATCAGGACCAGCGCCGCCACCAGCCGACCGAGTACCCGGCCGGCGCCACCGGGCCGGGCCGGCGGCGGGCTCCACGCGGCCGGCTGCGGCGGTGTGTACGCCGGGAGGCTCGGTGGCCGGTAGGCGGCCGGGCGCTGCGGCGCCACCGGGCCGGGCGCCGGGTAGCCGGTCTGGTAGCCGGCCGGCGGGCCGCTCGTGACGGCCGGCATGGCCCGGGTCGGGTCGACGATCGTCGGCGGCCTGGGGGTCCGCCCGGGAACAGGACGGGCATCCGGTACCACCGCGCGGCCGCTCTGGTAGCTCGCCGCGGCCGGCCCACCGGAGACCGGCCCGACCGGCGCGGGACTGGCCGGCGCGCTTGACACCGGCTGGCCCGACGCCGGCTGGGCGGAGACGGGCTGGCCCGACACCGGCTGGGCGGAGACAGGTTGGGCGGGTAGCGGCAGACCCGGTACCGGCTGCGGCGCACCGGAGACCGGAGCCACCGGCGGGGGTACCAGCGGCGCCTGCCAGGAGACGGTGGCCGTCGGGCTGGTCGGGGGTACCGCCGCGGCGAGCAGCGCACCCTCGGCCACCACCAGCTCCGGCTGCTCCATCACCTCCGGCGGGTACCCGAGCATCCGGTGCAGAAGCGTTGCCAGCAAAGGGATCCGGCTCGACCCGCCGACCAGGAACAGGCCGGCCACCCGACCCTCGGCGAGCTTTGCCCAGCGCATCGTGCCCTGGGTGACCTCGACCGTACGCTCCAGCAGCGGCTGGGCCAGCGCCTCCAGTTCGGCCCGGGTCAGGTGCGCGTCCACGTTCACCAGCGGGATCACCAGGTCCGCTGCCTGGGAACGGGACAGCTGCTCCTTGATCGCGCAGGCGTCCTCCCACAGCAGCCGCCGGTGCCGCCGGTCCTCCAGCGTGCTCGGTGCGGTCAGCCGCTGCCAGGCCGCCTCGTCGAGCCCCCGGTAGGCGGCCGTGAAGTGGGCGACGATCAGCGCGTCGATGTCCAGCCCGCCCAGGTCGTTGCGGCCGTCCACGGCGAGTACCGAGAAGCCGGTCGCGTGCCGGGCCACCACCGAGGCGTCGAAGGTACCGGCGCCGAAGTCGTGCACCACGACAACCGAGCCGATGGGTACCTGCCGGCCCAGTACCGACGCGAAGTAGGTGGCCGCCGCGACCGGCTCCTCCACCACCCGGGTCGGCGGCAACCCCGCCTGGCGGGCCGCCTTCACCAGCACCGCCCGGCGCGGCGACGCCCAGGAGGCCGGGCAGGTCAGCGTGGTCTCGGTCGGTGCCACCCCACCGGTGATCCGGAGCGTCTCGGTCCACACCCGCCCCAGGACAGCGGCCAGCATGTCGACCACGGGTACCTCGCGGTCGCCGAGCAGCACGCTGCCCTCGTCGATGCGGCGCTTGGGGTTGGGCTCGAACCGGGCTGGATCCACCCGCGCGGTGTGCACCGCGTCCCGCCCGGTGAGCAGCCCCTTCCCGGGCTCGGTGTGGGTACCGGGCTCGGCGTACACGGCCGAGGGCAGCAGCGGTGAGCCGTCGAAGAGCAGCGGCTTGGTACGCCCGTCGGGCCAGCGCAGTACGGCGACGGTGTTGGAGGTACCGAGGTCGATTCCCAGGGCGAAGCCGGCCGGAGGCATGCGCCCGAGTGTACGGTCCGCCGCCCCGGCGCAACGCCGCCGCAACGGCCGGCCGGGCGAAGGAACTAGCGGCCGGTGAACTTCGGCTTGCGCTTCTCCACGAAGGCGGCCATGCCCTCGCGCCGGTCCTCGGTCGCGAACAGCCCGGCGAAGAGCTGGCTCTCCCAGGCGAGTCCGGCGGCCAGGTCCATCGACAGGCCGCCGTCGATGGCCTGCTTCGCCGCGCGCAGTGCGACTGCCGGCCCGCCGACGTACCGCTTCACCAGGGCAACCGCGGCCGAGTACACCTCGTCCGCCGGTACCACCTGGTCGGCGAGGCCGATGGCGAGTGCCTCGGTGGCGTCGACCATCCGGCCGGAGAAGATGATGTCCTTGGCGCGCGCCGGTCCGACCAGCCGGGACAGCCGTTGGGTACCGCCGGCGCCCGGGATGATGCCCAGGTTGATCTCCGGCTGGCCGAGCTTGGCGTCGCTGGCGACCACCCGCCAGTCACAGGCGAGCGCGAGTTCACAGCCGCCGCCCAGGGCGTACCCGGTGATGGCCGCGACCACCGGCTTCGGGATGCGGGCCACGGCGTCGAAGGCCGCCGACAGCGGGCCGGCCCGCAGCGACATGTCCACATAGGACAGTTCGGCCATCTCCTTGATGTCGGCCCCGGCGGCGAACACCTTCTCGCCGCCGTAGACCACCACCGCGGCCACCTCGGGATCGGCGCCCAGCCGGGCGGCGGCGTCCCGCAGCCCCTCCTGCACCTCGACGTTGAGCGCGTTCATCGGCGGCCGGTTCAGCCGCAGCGTACCGATCCCGTCGGCGACCTCGATGTCAACCAGCATGCCGCTCAGCGTATGTCACGTGCGCGCAGCTCACCTGCGGGCGGGCACGTCAGGGCAGGTCGCGGATCTCGTGGCCGAGCGGGGTGAGCGACACGGGTACCAGCTTGATGTTCGCGATCCCGAACGGAATCCCGATGATCGTGACGAACTGGGAGAGCGCCACGAGGATGTGGCCGAGCGCCAGCCACCAGCCGGCGAACACGATCCAGATGACGTTGCCGAGCATCGAACCGACCCCGGCACTCTCTTTGCGTACCAGCTCGCGCCCGAACGGCCACAGCGTGTAGTTGGCAATGCGGAACGAGGCAACCCCGAACGGGATGGTCACGATCAGGACGAAGCAGATGATGCCGGCGATGGCGTACGCCAGCGCGATGGCCCAGCCGAAGAAGATCAGCCACAGTACGTTCAGCAGTAACCGCATACTCCGATCATGACTCGGCGGCGCCAGTCCGGCCTCCGGGAAGCCCCGGAGACGCCCCTGAAATGCGAGATCAGCGGTACGTGGCGGTGTAGAGGTCGTCGATCGCCGCGCGCTGGGGAAGGGCGACCGAGGCGCCGAGGGTACGGGCGGCACACGCGCCAGCCGCCGAGGCCCAGCGCACCGCGTCGTCGAGTGGTCGCCCCTCGCCCCACGCGACGGCGAGTGCGCCGGTGAACGCGTCGCCGGCTCCCGTGGTGTCCACCGCGCCGATCACCGGCGCCGGTATGTGTACCGGCGCGCTGCCCCGCTCGCCGAGCCAGGCGCCCTGCGCACCCCGGGTCACCACCACCCGGGGTACCCGCTCCAGCAGTACCGTTACCAGTTCGGCCGGCGGCTGCTCGGTACCGACCAGCGCCTCGGCCTCCAGCCTGTTGGCCACCAACAGATCCACCAGCGGCCACAGCTCGTCGGGGAGCGGCCGGGCGGGCGCCGCGTTCAACACCATCCGGGTACCCCCTTCCCGTGCCGCGGCAGCCGCCTGCAGCGCCGTCGAGCGGGGCGTCTCCAGCTGGGTCAGCACCAGATCCGCGGCGGCGATGGTGGCCACCTCCTCGCCGGTCAGGTCACGGAAGTGCCCGTTCGCCCCCGGTACCACCACGATTGTGTTCTCGCCCGCGTCGTTGACCGCGATCAGCGCAACCCCCGACGCGCCGTAGACCACCCGCAGTTGGGAGACGTCCACTCCGGAGGAGTTGAGCCGGGCCTTCAGTGTGACGCCGAAGGCGTCCGAGCCGATCGCGCCGAGCAGCGTTGCGCTGCCGCCCGCCCGCGCGGCGGCCACCGCCTGGTTCGCGCCCTTGCCGCCGGGTACCTGCCGGAAGTCGTGCCCCAGCGTGGTCTCCCCCGGCCGGGGCAGCTGCGCCGCGGAGGCGACCAGGTCCATGTTGGTACTGCCCACAACGACGATCCTCGGCACTGTCACGCGCTCAGGGTAAGGGTGTCGGGGGCGAACGGATCAGGCGGCGCGGGCGGTATACCTGCCGCCTGATCGGGTCACCGTCAACGGCAGCCCGAACGTCTTCGACAGGTGCTCGCCGGTGATCGTCTCGGCGACCAGGCCGGCCGCGACCACCGAGCCCTCACGCAGCAGCAGGGCATGGGTGAACCCGGGCGGGATCTCCTCGACGTGATGGGTCACCAGTACCATCGCCGGCGCGTCCGGATCCTCGGCCAACTCGGCAAGCCGGCGTACCAGGTCCTCCCGGCCACCCAGGTCCAGCCCGGCTGCCGGCTCGTCCAGAAGCAGCAGCTCCGGGTCGGTCATCAGCGCCCGCGCGATCTGTACCCGCTTGCGCTCCCCCTCGGAGAGCGTCCCGTACATCCGGTCGGTCAGCGCCGCGACACCCAGCTGGTCCAGCAGGGAACGGGCCCGCCGCTCGTCCTGCGGGTCGTAGCTCTCCCGGTAGCGGCCCACCACCGACCAGGCCGCGGTGACCACCACGTCCAGGACCGTCTCCTCGGGCGGGATCCGGTCGTGCACCGCGACGCTCGCCAGCCCGATGCGGGTACGCAGCTCGAAGACGTCCACCCGACCCAGCTTCTCGCCGAGTACGTGCACGCTGCCCCGGGTCGGGTGCAGGCGCGCGGAGACCAGGTTGAGCAGCGTGGTCTTACCGGCGCCGTTGGGGCCGAGGATGACCCAGCGCTCGTCCAGCTCGACCTGCCAGTCGACCTTGTTGAGCAGGTCCTTGCCGCCCCGGGTGACGGTGGCGGCGGCAACGGAGATGACCACGTCGGGATCTACAGGCACTGCGCTATCCAACCACGCTGGCATTGTTACCCAGAGCGAACCTCCCCCACCGCGCGCCGCCGAGCCACTAAGGTGCCGTCGTGACCCCCGTTCTGGAGATCCACGGACTGCGCAAGACCTACCGGAAGTTCGTCGGCAAGCCCCGCCAGGCGCTCGACGGCTTCGACATGGAGGTCGAGCGCGGGCAGATCCACGGCTTCCTCGGCCCCAACGGCTCGGGCAAGACCACCACGCTGCGTACCCTGCTGGGCCTGATCCGGGCCAATGACGGGCAGATGCGCCTGCTCGGCCAGCCGGTACCCGAGTCGCTGCCGACCGTGGTCCGCCGGGTCGGCGCGATCGTGGAGAGCCCGCAGTTCTTCGCCCACTTCAGCGGCCGGCGCACGCTGTCCCTGCTGGCCCGCGCGGGAGGCATCCCGCAGGGCCGGGTGGAGGAGGTACTGGAGATCGTCGGGCTGCGCGACCGGGCCAAGGAGCGGGTGAAGACCTACTCGCTCGGCATGAAGCAGCGGCTCGCGGTCGCCTCGGCCCTGCTGAAGTCGCCGGACCTGCTGATCCTCGACGAGCCGGCGAACGGGCTCGACCCGGGCGGCATCCGGGAGATGCGCGACCTGATGCGCAACCTCGTGACGGACGGTGCCACGGTCATCCTGTCCAGCCACATCCTCGGCGAGGTGCAGCAGATCTGTGACTCGGTGACGATCATCTCGGCCGGGCGCCGGGTGGCCGCTGGTCCGGTGGCGGACGTACTGCTTGCTCAGGACCGGGGCGAGTTCCGGGTACGCCTGGCCGACCTGCGCGCGGGCGCCGAAACATTGACCGCGATCGGTGCCCAGGTACGCGCCGAGCACGACCATCTCGTGGTGGCCGGCATTACCGACCCGACCCGGATCTCCGCGGCACTGGGTGCCCGGCAGCTCTGGCTGGCCGAGTTGACACCGATCAGCCCCGACCTGGAGAGCGTCTTCCTGGAGTTGACCGGCACGCTCCCCGCGCCGGGCCAGCACCGCCAGGTCGACCAGTCCGCCCTCGCCGCCGTCCCAGGCAGCGCCGCCGCTTCCTCCTCTACCGCCGGGGTGTCCGCGTGAACCTGCTCAGCGCCGAACTGCGCCGGCTCTTCGCCCGCCGGTTCACCAAGATCATGATCGTGGTAATCCTGCTCGTCCTCGGCGCCATCACCGTCGGCATCGGCGCTTCTTCGCACAAGCACGACGCGGCGGCGCTCGCCAAGGCACAGGCGCAGGTACAGGACATCGAGCGGCAGAACCAGCTCGAAGACGACCAAGTGCCAGAACGAGCAGGCCAACCCGCCGGGCGACGGCATGCGGAACTACCCGCCGGACTTCGACTGCTCACAGATCAACAGCTGGACCCCGGACCCGAAGGACTTCCTCCCGTACGAGTTCGACTTCCGTGCCCAGGCGCCCCAGTTGATCGTGGTACTCGGCGGCCTCCTGGCGCTCTTCGGCTTCGCGATCGGGGCGTCCTTCGTCGGCGCCGAGTGGAGCTCCGGCGGCATGATGAACCTGCTGCTGTGGCGCCCGCGCCGGCTGCCCACCCTGCTCGGCAAGCTGTCCGCGCTGCTGATCGGGGTAGCCGGGCTGAGCGTGGTCTACGCCGGGCTGTTCGTGGCCGGGCTGTGGACGGCAGCGACACTCCGGGGTACCACTGCCAAGGTCACCTCGGGCGTCTGGCAATCGCTGGCGCTGGGCAACCTGCGGGCGCTCGCGCTCGGCCTGCTGATCGCGTGCGTCGGCTTCGCCGTCGCGTCGCTGGGCCGGCACACCGCCACCGCGCTCGGCGTGGCCGTGGGGTACCTGGTCGTCTTCGAGCTGGGCCTGCGGATCGTGCTGAACATCGTGCACACGCCGCGGCCGCAGCGCTTCTTCCTCTCCAACTACGTACTCGCCTGGCTGAGCAAGGCCCAGTGGTTCTACGACTACAACTACTGCAACCAGCGGCGGGACACCTGCGAGCCGCCGCACTGGGCGATCCACATGAACCAGGGCGTGGTTGCACTGGGCGCGTTGGTCGTCTTGACGGTTGGTGGCGCACTATGGGCCATGCGGAGGCGCGACATCACCTGAGCCGCCGTACCCGCAGGGACAGGGACGGCCCTGCGGGTACGGCTTCAGGATCTTGTCGCCACAGGCAGGGCGCTCAGGAGAGCATCGAGCCGAAGACCTCGTCGCGGGCCGACTCCAGGGCGGTGTTGAGCGCGCCGTGCAGGACCGGGTTGGCCGGTACCGTCGAGGCGACCACCTTCGGCGCCACCGGGGCAATCGCGTGCACCGCCCGCTGTACCCGCTCGGCGAGCACGTCACCACCGGCCCGCCCGACCTCCCCGGCGAGTACGACCAGCGCCGGGTCGAGGACCACGCACGCCGACGAGACACCCAGCGCCAGCCGGCGGGCGAGCTCGTCCAGCGCCCGATCGCTGTCGCGCCCGCTGGCGGCGGCTGCCACGGCCTCTTCCGGGCTGGTACCCACGAATCCGTGCTCGGCAACCACGGCCCGCAGCGCCTCACCGCCGGCCAACTCCATGAAGCCGCCGCGGGCCCGCTTGTCGATGTCGTGCGGGATGGCCGCGCCGGCCACCGGCAGGTAGCCGATCTCGCCGGCCGCGCCGCTCATTCCCCGGTGCAGCCGGCCACCGAGGGTGACCGCCATGCCCACGCCGCGGCCGAGCCAGACCAGCAGGAAGTCGTCGACGCCGGTTGCCGCACCGCTGCTGCGCTCGGCGACCGCGGCCAGGTTGACGTCGTTCTCCAGGGTCACCGGCCGGTCCAGGTCGGCGCGTAACTTTCCGAGCAGGCCGCGCTGCCAGCCGGGCAGGTCGAAGGCGAAGGCAAGGTCGCCGGTGCGCGGATCGACCAGACCGGGGGTACCCAGCACCACCCGGCTTACCTTGTCGAGCGTGGCGCCCGCCGTGTCGGCCGCCTGTACGACCGCGCGGTGCACCACGCCCACCGGGTCATCGGTGTCGGTGGTGGTGTCGGTGATCTGGCCGACCACGGCTCCGGTGATGTCCGCACACGCCGCGATCACCTCACCCGGCCCGACCTCGACTCCCACCACGTACGCGCTGGCCGGTACGACCGCGTAGAGCTGGGCGTTCGGGCCCCGGCCGCCGACCCGCTCGCCGACCCGGCTGACCAGTCCGCGCCCCTCCAGCCGCTCCACCATCTGGGAGGCGGTGACCTTGGAGAGCCCGGTCAGCTCGCCGAGCCGCGCGCGGGTGAGAGGACCCTCGCTCAACAGCAGCTCCAGCGCGGCACGGTCGTTGATCGCGCGGAGCAGCCGGGGCGTACCCGGAACATAGCTGGCGCTCAACCCGCTGCCTCCCCTATCATTTAGGAAAGTTTCCTAATTCGCTCGAATGCTACTGCCGCCCGGGACGGACCGGCCGACACGACAGTAGCCTGACAGCGCGGTAGCAAGGGGGCACCCCGTGGCAACGGATCCGCAGTTGCGTCGTCTCATCCTGCGTACGCTTCTGCCGTCTTTCCCGGGCCACACCGCCCCGGAGTGGGCAACCCGGCTCACCGCCGAGGGTCTCGGCGGCTGGGTGATCTTCGGGTACAACATCGACTCCGCCGGCCAACTCGCCACGCTCACCGGCCAGGTCCGCGCCGCGCACCCCGACGTGCTGCTCTCCATCGACGAGGAGGGCGGCGACGTGACCCGGCTGGCGCACGCCGTCGGCAGCCCCTACCCGGGCAATGCCGCGCTCGGCGCGGTCAACGACACCGCCCTGACCGAGCAGATCTACCGCTGCATCGGGCTGGAGCTGGCCGCGGCCGGGATCAACCTGAATCTCGCGCCGACGCTGGACGTCAACGTCGAAGACGACAACCCGGTCATCGGTACCCGCTCCTTCGGCGCTGACCCCCTGCTCGTCTCGGCGCACGCGGCAGCCGCCGTCACCGGCCTGCAGTCGGTCGGTGTCGCCGCCTGCGCCAAGCACTTCCCGGGCCACGGCGCCACCGCCACCGACTCGCACCTGGAGCTGCCCACCGTGGACGTACCGGTCGAGGTGCTCTGGGAGCGTGAGCTGCCCCCGTTCGCGGCGGCGATCAAGGCCGGTACCAAGTCGATCATGACTGCGCACATCCGGGTACCCGCGCTCACCGGCGACCTGCCCGCCACGTTCAGCAAGCGGGTCCTGGTCGACCTGCTGCGCAACGAGCTGGGCTTCACCGGCTGCGTGGTCACCGACGCGCTGGAGATGCGTGGCGCGGCCGACCTGGCCGGCGGGGTACCCCGCGCCTCGGTCGTCTCGGTGGCCGCCGGTGCCGACCTGCTGTGCCTGGGTGCCGAGATCGACGAGGCGCTGGTGGAGGCGACGGTGGCCGAGATGGCGGCTGCGGTGCGCGACGGCCGGCTGCCGACCAGTCGACTGGAGGAGGCGGCGTACCGGGTGGACGCGCTCTCCGCCGCCGCCCACCCCGCGTACGGCACCGCGGCACTCGCCGCCACCGGGCCCGGGTACGCCGCCGCGCTGCGCGCCATCCGGGTCGAGGGCCAGCCGCCAACGCTGGAGAAGGCACTGATCGTGCAGGTCGAGTCGGAGTCCTCGATCGCCGCCGGGCCGGTCCCGTGGGGCCTGGGTGCGCACACCGCGCTGCCGGTCATCCGGGTCGCCGCCAACGCCTCCACCACTTCTGCCGCAGCCGAGGAACTGGTCGCCCAGGCACAGGGCCGCCCGGTCATCGTGGTCGGCCGCAACCTGCACCGGCTGCCCGGCGCACCGGCCCTGGTCGAGTCGCTGGCGAGGGCTACCGCGGTAACCGTCGTGGAGATGGGCTGGCCCTCGCACTGGCGCCCGGCCGGCGTACGCGCGTTCGTAGTCACCTACGGCGCCAGCCACGCCAACGGCGCCGCCGCCGCCGGTACCCTCGCCCTCCCGTGACACCTCCCATGATCACGAAGAGTTTTGGGTGCTGGAGGCCCTAAAACTCTTCGCGATCATGCAGGAACTCCCGCACTTGCGTGGGTTGGCGTACCAGCCGCGCAGGTGGAGCACCGTCGCTACTTGGGCGGCGACGGCGCACGGCTGGCGGGTCACGTCATCCCATCCGTAGCGGAGTGCCACACCACCGGCGGCCACAGCACTGTTGTCGCGCTGGAGATCGCGAAACCGGGCGTGCCCGAGGTGAGCGAGCCGGCCGTCCAGCTCGACGTGCAGGCCGTAGGGGTCGTAGCGGACATCGTCGTAGTACCGACCTCCCGAGCGTGTGCGTGCCGCCTGTCGGGTACCAGCCGGCAGCCCGTGTGCACGCTCCACCATCCGGAGATAGCGCTGTTCCAGCGGCGAATGAGCGCCTTCGTGAAGGTCGCCGAGGACTGCGGTCAACTCGCCGCGCCAGCGCATTCGAGTGCGACCGACGAGCGCCTGGCGCAGTCGTGGCGGTGTGGTCAACCGGCCGGCAACGGCGCCAGTCAACCAACCCATCGCCTCGTCCAGATCACGCGAACGGTCGACGAGGTCGAGCACGGTCTCCTCAACCCGGGTACGCGGCGGTCGCTGGGTCGGGTGGGTAGCGACCACCACGGTTGCGGACAGATGGACAACCACGCCAGCCATCGGCGAAACCCGGCGCTGTGCGGGAACTGATATGTGGATGCGTTGGCTCGGGGAGTCGATCAGATGGTGCAGCTCAGCTGCCGTTTCGTGGCTGAGCGCGGCTTGTGGACCGGCAGCCAACACCGCCGCCCACAGTTGTGCCGGCCGCGGTACTTCGCCGGTGAATGTCGCGTAGACGCCCGTATGCAGGCGCCGCCACCGGCCGCCCTCCAGCCGCGCCCGGATCGCATCCGAACTCAACCCGGAGGCGAGCGCTTGTTGCCTGGTGACCACGCCACTCTGCCCCAGGTCGTTCACTCGTCCAGGCGTGGTGCGCCGTGGCATCGGACGCTACCCTCGCGTGCGTCCCTGTGGATAACGCGCGGGACTCCCATGATCACGAAGACTTTTGGGGCCTCCAGCACCCAAAACTCTTCGTGATCACCAAGACGCCCGCGCTACGAAGCGGAAGCACTGACCAGCGTGCGGATTTGCCTCAAAAGTACCGACAGCGCCGCGAGATCCCCAGGGCTGTCACCGAACTCGCCGATGGAGTTGCGGGACTGGGCTATCGCGGTGGCGTTGGTCTCCTCCCAGTGCACCACCCGCTCATCCGGGCTGGCCAGAACGGGACCGGCGCTGGTGGCCAGTACTTCTCGGGTCAGTGCCGCGAGGGAGGCGTACAGGTCGTAGCGCAGTGCCATGCGAGCCAGGGTCTGCCAGCGATCGTCCCGGGGCAGCGCGGAGATCTTCGACAGCAGCGCGTCGACCCGGAACCGTTCGGAGAGCACGAAGTAGACGCCGGCCACCTCGGACACGTCCCGGCCGGTCGAGTCGGCGCAGGCGACCACGTCGAGCAGGCCGAAGGCGTACATCAGGCGGGCGGAGTCGAGCGCCAAACCGGCCGGTACCCCCAGAGCGGTGAGCCGGTCCCGCTCGGCCCGCAGCGCGGCCGCCTCCTCGCCGCGCAGCAGCGTCTCCAACTGACCGAACAGCGTGCTCACGCCGG
This sequence comes from uncultured Actinomycetota bacterium, assembly GCA_963850915.1. Taxonomy (GTDB): domain Bacteria; phylum Actinomycetota; class Actinomycetes; order Mycobacteriales; family Micromonosporaceae; genus CAVTWH01. Next base: position 593,355 of record CAWKND010000004.1, on the reverse strand, counting down.
GGCGCAGCCGGGCGATCTCGGCGGTGACGTCCAGTGGCGGCCGGCGGTTGGTGACCAGCCACCGGGTCGCCCGGTCGAGCAGCCGGCGGACGAGCAGGTACAGCGTGGTCTGCGCGGCGGTCGGCAGCTTGTTGTCCAGCTCCTGTACCCGTGCCCAGAAGTCGGTCAGCCCGAACACTTCGCGGACCACCACGTACGCCCGGAGCACGTCGGCCGCGCCCGCGCCGGTCTCCTCGATGCCCCGGAACACGAAGCTGGTACCGCCCCGGTTGACCACCTCGTTGACCAGCTGCGTGGTGACGATCTCCCGGCGCAGCCGGTGGCCGGCCATCAAACCCTCGTAGCGGGAGCGCAGCGGGGTCGGGAAGTAGTCGACCAGGACCGGGTGGGTCCACTCCTCGTCCGGTACCGGGGAGGCGTTGATCTCGTCCTCCAGCGCGATCTTCACGTAGGCGAGCAGTACGGCGAACTCAGGTGAGGTGAGCCCGGCGCCGCTTCCGAAGCGGGCCGCCAACTCCTCGTCGGTCGGCATCGCCTCGATCGCCCGGTCCAGCCGGCCGGCCTTCTCCAGCTCGCTGATCAGCCTGCGGTGTACCGGAAGCAGCGGGTGCGCCTGCGCGCGGGCGTTGCCCAGCGCGGTGGCCTGCTGGTAGTTGTCGCGCAGTACCAGCTCGCTGACCTCGTCGGTCATCTCGGCGAGCAGCGCATCCCGCTCAGGCGTCGACAGGTCGGCGCGGGACAGCAGGATCTTGATGTTCACCTCGTGGTCGGAGCAGTCCACGCCGGCCGAGTTGTCGATGAAGTCGGTGCAGATCCGGCCGCCCGCGATGGCGTACTCGACCCGCCCGCGCTGGGTCAGCCCGAGGTTGCCGCCCTCACCGACCACGCGAGCCCGTACCGCCGCGCCGTTGACCCGGATCGGGTCGTTGGTCTTGTCCCCGACCTCCTGGTGCGTCTCGGTGGTGGCCTTGACGTAGGTGCCGATCCCGCCGTTCCACAGCAGGTCGACGGGGGCCTGCAGGATCGCCCGCATCAGCTCCGCCGGGGTGAGCGCGGCGCCGCCGGCAGGCAGGCCGAGTGCCGCGCGCGCGGCCGCGGAGACTTCGATCGATTTCGCGGTACGCGGCCAGATCCCGCCTCCCGCCGAGATGAGCGCGGGATCGTAGTCGGCCCAGGACGAGCGGGGCAGCTCGAAAAGGCGCTGCCGCTCGGCGAAGGAGGTGGCGGCCACCGGATCCGGGTCGATGAAGATGTGCCGGTGATCGAAGGCGGCCACCAGCCGGATGTGTTGGGAGAGCAGCATTCCGTTGCCGAACACGTCACCGGACATGTCGCCGACACCGACCACGGTGAAGTCCTCGGACTGGACGTCCTGGTTCACTTCGCGGAAGTGCCGCTTCACCGACTCCCAGGCTCCCTTCGCGGTGATGCCCATCTTCTTGTGGTCGTACCCGGCGGAGCCGCCGCTGGCGAACGCGTCGCCCAGCCAGAACCGGTTCGCCCGGGAGATCTCGTTGGCGATGTCGGAGAAGGTGGCGGTGCCCTTGTCGGCCGCGACCACCAGGTACGGGTCGTCGCTGTCGTGCCGGACGACGTCACGGGGCGGCGAGATCACCGCCGTCGACCAGGTTGTCGGTGACGTCCAGCAGCGCCTGGATGAACAGCTTGTAGCAGGCGACACCCTCGGCCTGGTAGGCCTCCCGGTCGCTCGGGGACGGCGCCTGCTTCAGCACGAAGCCGCCCTTCGCACCCACCGGTACGATCACGGCGTTCTTCACCATCTGCGCCTTGACCAGCCCGAGGATCTCGGTACGGAAGTCGTCGCGCCGATCCGACCAGCGCAGCCCGCCCCGGGCCACCGCACCGAACCGCAGGTGCAGGCCTTCGAAGCGGGGCGAGTACACGAAGATCTCGTGCAGGGGCCGGGGCGCGGGCAGCTCGGGGATCTGCCGCGGCTCCAGCTTGAAGGCGCAGTACGACTTGGGCCGCCCGTCCTGCCCACGCTGGAAGAACGACGTGCGTACGGTCGCCTGGATCAGCGTCAGGTAGGAGCGCATGATCCGGTCCTGATCGAGGCTGGACACCGCGTCCAGGGCCTGCTCGATGCCCGTGATCAGCTCCTTGGCCCGCAGCTCGCGGTCCTCCTCCGACGCCCCGGTGCCGGTGCCGTCGTTCGGCGCGAACCGGGCCTCGAACAGCGCGACGAGCCGGGCGGCCAGGTCGGGGTAGGCGATGAAGGTGGCCTCCAGCGACTCCGGCGAGAAGACCGTACCGGCCTGCCGCAGGTACTTCGCGTACGCCCGCAGGATCACCACCTGCCGCCAGGTCAGCCCGGCGCGTACCACCAGCTCGTTGAAGCCGTCGATCTCCGCCTCGCCGCCGCCAGGTCGCCGAGAAGGCGTTCTCCATGTGCGCCTTGCACCTCGGCGATCTCCCGCGCGCCAGCGGGCAGGCGCAGCCCGAAGTCGTAGAGGTGCACGGTACCGCCGGCGCGGGTCACCTCGTACGGCCGCTCGTCGGCCACGGTCACGCCCAGCGAGTGCAGCACGGGCAGCACGGCGGAGAGCATCATCGGTTCGCCGTGCCGGTAGACCTTGAAGCGCACGTCGGTGTCGTCCCGGCGCTCGCCGGTACACGTGCATCTCCAGCTGCCCCGGCTCGTCCAGCAGCTCCAGCTTGGCGATGTCCTTGACCGCCTCGTACGGCGTGTGCTCGTCCTTGTAGCTGTCCGGAAACGCCGCCGCGTAACGGTCGTAGAGGTCCTCGGCACTGCTCCTCGCCGAGCTTGCGCTCCAGCACCAGCCGGAAGTCGTCGTCCCAGTTGCGGGTCGCCTCGGCCAGCTGCTGCTGGATCGCCTCGACGTCGATCGTCGGCCGGCGGGCTGGCCGGGTCGGTACGCACGATGAAGTGGATGCGGGCCAGCGGCGACTCGCCGACCCGGGTGGCGTAGTCGACCCCGACGCCGTGCAGTTCGCGCAGCAGGATCTCCTGGATGGCCAGCCGGTTGGCGGTGGTGAACCGGTCGCGGGGCAGGAAGACCAGGCAGGAGATGAACCGGCCGTACCCGTCGCGGCGGACGAACAGCCGCAGCTGCCGCCGGCCGGCCAGCCGCAGCACGCCCAGCACCGTGTCGGACAGGTCGTCGGTGCTGATCTGGAACAGCTCGTCGCGCGGGTAGTCCTCCAGGACGGCCAGCAGGTCCCGGCCGGAGTGGCTGCGCGGGGAGAGCCCGGAGCGGTCCAGCACGGCGTCGACCTTGCGCGTGACCACCGGCAGCTCGCGTACCGAGTGCAGGTACGCGGCCGAGGAGAACAGGCCCGAGGAAACGCCGCTCGCCGTTGACGTTGCCGTCCGCGTCGAAGGTCTTGATGCCGATGTAGTCGAGGTAGCGAGCTGCGGTGCACGGTGGAGCGCGAGTTGGCCTTGGTGATGACCAGCAGCCGCTTCTCCATGATCTTCGCGCTGCGCCTCCGGCGCCATGCTGGTCAGCGTGCGCGGGAGCGGCTGGTCCTGGCGCAGGATGCCGAGGCCGGTACCGAGCACCGCCCGGAGCTGCTTCTCACCGGGCGCCGCGCCGTCGACCAGCCGGTATTCGCGGTAGCCGAGGAAGGTGAAGTGCTCGTCGACCAGCCAGCGCAGCAGCTCGACCGAGTCGGTGATGTCCCGGTCCGGTACCGGCAGCTGCGCACTGGCCAGCTCGTCGGCGATGGCCAGCGCGGCGGTACGCATCCGCGGCCAGTCCTCGACGGCTTCCCGCACGTCGGTGAGTACCCGGCTGCAGGTCCCGGCGCAGCTCGTCGCGCTCGTGCTCGTCGCGTACCCGGTCGATCTCCAGCCGCATCCAGCTCTCCACGATGTCGCCGTGGATCGCGTCGTCCGGCTCGACTTCGGCGCAGACCTCGACCAGCCGGCCCAGCGGCTCCCGGCGCACCACGACCAGCGGGTGGACGAGCAGGTGGACGGCGAGCCGTCGGCCGGCGAGCGCCGCGGTGACCGTGTCGACCAGGAACGGCATGTCGTCGGTGACGATCTCCAGCGTGGTCAGCTCGCCGTCGCCGGTCTCGCCGACGCGCAGCTTCAACTCGCCGGGTACCCGCTGCGCCGCCAGCTCCCTGTGCGCCCGCGCGGCGGCCAGCATCTCGGCCGGGGTCAGCCCGACCAGCTCCTCGTCCGGCGCGAACCGCCAGTACCGGCGTACCAGCTGCGCGCTCGTCCAGATCGCTCGCCGGCCAGCGCCACCGCGTCGGCGATCAGGCGCTCGGCGTCGGGCAGCGGCTCGTCCAGCTCGGTGTCCTCGATCGGCTCGGCTCGGTCGGCCAGTTCGACTTCAGCGTGGCCGCCGGAGTCAGCGAGCCCGCCGGTACCCCCACGGGGTCGCCCCTGTCCGCTGCCGGCGGCCGGCGGTTGCCCGCCAGCCCCGGGCCTGCCCGGGCCGGTGTCGAAGTCGCCGGCGCCACCGCTGACCGGTGCGCCGCTGAGAACCTGGTCGTCAGATGACGTCTGCGGGGCGTATCCGCCCGTCGCGCGCCGCTGCATGGGTACCGCTGCTCCCCTCGCCCCACCACGCTGTGGGGCCGTCGACCCCACCCTAGGGCGTCCGGAACCGGCGGGTAAGACGCGCCCGGCCGGTCCGGCTCGTTGACTGCTGTGAACAAATCGACACCGCTGGTTGGCGGGGCTATCACGGGTGGTGGCGGTGTTACACAATGACGCGATGCGTCGTACCCGGTTGGTCGCCCCCGCAATCGTCCTGGCCCTGCTGGCCACGCTGACCGCGTGCTCGAAGCAGCCGGCACCGGACAAAGCGGTCACCGCGTTCCTCGACGGCTGGCGCGCGGGGGCCTTCCCGGCCAGCGTCGTCATCGTCGACCCGGCCGGCGCGCCGCTCACCGGCGACGCGGTGGCGGCCCAGATCAAGAGCATGTCGGGCGACCTGGCCACGGCGAAGCCGACGATCACCGCGGGTAAGGCCAAGGTCACCAAGCAGGACGCGACGGTACCGCTGACAATCGCGTGGCCGGTCGGTACCGGGGTCACCTGGACCTACCAGACGACGCTCCCGATGTCGTACAAGAGTGACAAGTGGCGCGCGACCTGGTCACCGGCGGTCTTCGCGGCCGACATCACCGCCACCGACCACTTCGCCGTCGCCCGCAGTACCGGCCCGCGCGGCAAGATCCTGGACGGCGCCGGCAACCCGATCACCGACAACCGTGCCGTTGTCGAGATCGGTGTCCAGCCGAGCCTGGTGAAGGACATCAACGCCCTGGTCACAGCGCTCAACAACGCGTTCAAGTCGGTCAGCCAGGACGTCGACCTCAGCCAGCTGCCGGCCCAGGTGAAGGCGGCCAGCCCGACGGCCTTCGTCGACGTGGTGACGCTGCGCGACGAGACGTACCAGAAGATCAAGGCGCAGATCCACGACCTCGACGGCACCGTGTTCCGCAGCTACACCAAGTCGCTGGCGCCCAGCTCCACCTTGGCGCCGGGCGCTGCTCGGCTCGGTCAACGACGTGACCAAGGAGCAGATGGACAAGAACCCCGGCAAGTACCAGGTCGGCGACCAGGTCGGCAGCGGTGGGCTGCAGGGCCAGTACGACGACCTGTTGCAGGGCAAGGCGGGCGTCTCGGTCACCATCGCGCCGGCCGCCAAGACCGGCGACGGTACCGACGACAGCAGCAAGGACACCGGCAAGGTCGCCTTCCACTCCGACGCCGGGCCCGGTGGCACCGTCAAGACCACCATCGACCCGCGCTACCAGGCCGCCGCCGAGCAGGCGCTCGACCTCGACCGGCCAGCACTCGTCGCTGGTGGCGATCCGGATCAGCGACGGGCCCATCCTGGCGGTCGCGAACGGGCCGGCCGGGCACCCGATCGACAACGCCCTCACCGCGCAGGTACCGCCCGGGCTCGATGTTCAAGGCGATCACCGCGACCAACCTGCTCGAGGCCGGCAAGGTCGACGTCAACACCAAGGTCAACTGCCCGAAAACCCTGACCGTCGACGGGTACACCTTCAGCAACGCCGGTGGTGAGGTGCTCGGCAACGTGGCGCTGCAGGACGACTTCGCACAGTCGTGCAACACCGCGTTCGCCTCACTCGCCCCGCAGCTGGGCCCGACCGGGCTGCGCGACACCGCCGCGACACTCGGCATCGGCGTGCCGTGGAGCCTGGGCATCGACGCGTTCACCGGCAAGGTCTCCGCCAACGGCAACGCCACCGAGCAGGCCGCCGCCGCCTTCGGCCAGGGCTCCACGGTGATCTCGCCGCTGGTGATGGCCGGGGCCGCGGCCGCCATCGCGCGGGGCCAGTTCAAGCAGCCGCACCTGCTGACCGACCCGGTACCGGCCGCCAAGACGGCGCCTGACGGTACGGCGCTGAAGCAGAGCACTGTCGACGCGATGAAGTTGATGATGCGCAAGGTGGTCACCGACGGTACCGGCAAGAACTCCAAGAACGTCCCGGGCGACCCGATCTACGGCAAGACCGGCACCGCCGAGCACGGCAGCAGCGACCCGAACGCCACCCACTCCTGGTTCATGGGCTTCCGTGGTGACGTGGCGTTCTGCGTCTTCGTCGAGGACGGCGGCTCCAGCACCACGGCAGCGGTACCGATCACTGCGAAGTTCTTCACCACACTGGGATAGTTGATCATTGTTGGTACCGCCAGCTGGGGGTTAACCTGCACGGCATGGACGACGATGCGTACGCCACCTTCATCGAGGAGTTGGAGACAGGCGGATTCGTCGAGCCCGGCGACGGCGGCTGGAGCGCTGCGCAGATCGCGGCACACGTGGCCCGCAACCACGAAGAGTTGATCAACGCCACCGAGTTGGTGCTCTCCGACGAGCCAGTCCGGTACGACAACCACGAGCCGACCCAGCTGTCCGTACTGGACGCATACGCGCGGTCGTACGGCAGCCTGCGAGGCTTGGCGGATCGGATCGCGGTCACCTCGATCACGCTGCGCGAACTGGCCGCCCGACTGGAGGAGCGCGGGCTCACCGAGGTACCCGTGCTGATCCGGGACAACGGCGAGGTCGTGGTCGACCAGCCGATCCCGTGGGCCAAGCTGCTGGAGATCGACTCGAGCGTCCACGTGGTACGCCACCTGGCCCAGCTACGCGCCCTCCGCCCCGCCCCCTGAAATGCACCTGCTTGATGTCGGCCAGCGCCGCACCAGCGGATGTTCCTCGTCTCCTCGAAATCCGACACGCAGCATTCGCCACCCATGCTCCGTCTGCCTACTCGCCAGCAGAGGTCGAAAACCTCCTCGGCGACATCGACAAGGCAGAGTTGCGCGACATGGTCGACAACAACCAGCTGTTCGTGGCCCGTGTCGGCGACGAGATCGTCGGCCTCGCTGGTTGGAAAGATGCCAGCCTCCGCCACGTCTACGTCCATCCCGACTGGACTCGGCGGGGCATAGCCAGCCGACTACTCGGCCAAGTCGAGGCAGACTTCCACGCACGCACCGGTGCTGACGAAATCAACGCGGGTGTCGCGCTGCATGCTGAGCCGTTCTACCTGGCCAACGGATACAAGCTCATTCAACGAGCCAGGGCGTGGGACAACAGCGAGTACCTCGAAATGGTCAAGAACCTTCGGTCCTGACGATCATTTGCGGTCCGGGAACAGTTGCTCAGGCTGGCTCGGTGGCTGCGGCCGGGGCGGGCTGTCCGTCCACTGAGCCGGGCTGCCCGGGCAGGTAGCCGACCGGAGCGCTGCTCCATGGTCCAGCTACCTCGACCGCACCGCCCGCGCCCGCACCGCCCTCGACCGCATCGTCTTCGCTGTCCCCGTCTTCGCTGTCGCCGTCGTCGCTGTCCCCGTCGTCGCTGTGCCCGCCGTCGTCATCGCGGTCTGCGTCAGCCCAAGCTGCGCTGTCCCGGTCCTCCGCGGGCAGGGTGTCCGCAGGCACAGCCTCGATGACGCCGGTCGAGACGGCGGGATACAGGTCATGGCCGGGCCACTCGCCGTCGCCGTCGGCGAACTCGCCGCTGCCGAACTCCTCACCGCTGAGCTCGTCGTCGCTGCCAAACTCGTCGACCCTGAGCTCGTCGCTGAGTTGGCCATCGGCTCGGTTCGCTGCGGCGGAGCCCCAGTCCAGCTGGTCGCCATCCTCCAGCTGGTCGCCAGCCTCCGCGTAGTCGCCAGCCAAAAGATCGGTGCCGGTCGCCGGGTCGACGCTTGCCCCCGGCCCGTCCGGGTAGACCGCCGCCCGGTCGTCAACCCGCACCCGGTCGTCAACGGCTGCCTCGAAGTCGCCACGCGCCGCATCGCCGGCCCACGCCTCGTCATCGACCCAGGCGTCGACCACTGGCTCGGACTCAGGTGCCGCAGGCGGTTCGATGTGTTGTGGCCCAACGGTTTCTGGTACGAGGGCGAGAGCGACTACAGCCGGTGGCTCCGCCGGGGGAAATGGTGCCGGCGCGGGTGCGTCCTCCACAGCGCTGCGCTGGCTGGGCATCACGACCGAGAGTGGCCGGGCCGGGCGCTGCTCGCGGCGGCGTACCGGCTCCAGTGCCGAGACCAGCGTGCTGACCAGCTCGCGGGCGTACTCGCCGTCCGGGTCGTAGTCGGGGTCGTAGACGGTGACCTGCATGCCCAGGCAGTCGGGGGTGTCCACCAGGCCCGCGATCAGCAGCTCCAACTCGGCGAAGGCGATACCACCCTCGTCGGGTGCGTCCACGGCCGGCATCACCGCCGGGTCGAGTACGTCGACGTCCACGTGCAGCCAGTAGCCGATGCAGTCGGACAGCTGCTCACGCGCCCACGAGGCGGTACGTCCGGCGCCCTCGCCGCGCAGCTGCGGTACCGGCCGGAAGGAGAGCCCGGCGGCCTGCAGGTCGAGCCGGTAGTCGTCCTGTGCCCGGATGCCGAGCAGGACGAGGTGCTCGTCGCGAACGTACGGGCGCAGCCCCTCCAGGTTGGTCAGGTCGGGCTGTCCCCGGCCGGTGACCAGGGCCAGCCCCTCGCCGGCAGCCGCGCCGACGTAGGAGGCGTTACCCGGGTGCCGGAAGTCCGAGTGGCCGTCGACGTAGACCAGTCCGTACGGCAGGTCGTCCCGGTCGGCCATCCGGCGCACGGCCAGCGCCGAGCCGAGCAGGATCGAGCAGTCGCCGCCGAGTACCAGCGGAAACTCCCCGGCGTCGATGATCTCCCCGATCCGGTCGGCGAGCCGGCGCGAGTACCAGCCGATCGACTCCGCGTGGCACACGCCGTCGCCCGGCCGCCAGTCACCGGGGTCGTACCGGGGCGGCGTGACGCAGCCGGCGTCCCGGGCGCCCAGCCGGTGCAGCAGGTCCTGATCGCGTAGCGCACCGGGGGCCTTGGCGCAGCCGGGTACCGACGTCGCGGTGGGCGGGCGCAGGCCGAGGTTGGACGGCGCGTCGAGTACGGCGATCCGGCGCATCGCGGTCAGTAGAGCGCGCTGGCCAGGGCGCGCCGGGCGGTCGCCACAGCGGGGTCATCCGGTCCGGCGATGGTGAACAGCGAGACCAGGTGCAGGCGCACCCGCTCGCGCTCCGGCCCGAAGGTACGCCGGACCAGCCCGACCAGCCGGGCGTACGCCTCCTCGGCCTGGCCGGAGAGCACCTCGATGTCGGCCGCGAGCGTCTGCGCCTCGATGTCGTCGGGGTTCGCCACCGCCGCCGCCATGGCACTGCCCGTGTCGGCGGCGCTGACCCGGCGCATCAGCCCCACCTGGGCCAGCCCGGCCTCGGCGATGGTGTTGGCCGGCTGGTCGGCGAGGATCTTCTTGTACGCCTGCTCGGCGGCGTCGAAGTCACCGTCCATCAGCGCGTCGTCGGCCGCCTCCAGCTGCGGGTCGGGCGGCGTCTCCACGGCCACCCCACTGGCCTGGAGTACGGCGTCGATGAACTGGCGTACCTGTGTCTCGGGCAGTACTCCCTGGAAGCCCGGGATCAACTCGCCCTTCACCACGGCGTAGACCGTCGGGATGCTCTGTACCCGCAGCGCCTGCTGGATGCGCGGGTTGGCGTCGACGTCGACCTTGGCCAGTATCCAGGCCCCGTCGCCCTCGATCGCCAGCTTCTCCAGGATCGGCGAGAGCTGCTTGCACGGCCCGCACCACTCGGCCCACAGGTCGATGATCACGGGTGTGGTGAGCGAACGCTCGACCACGTCGGCCTGGAAGGTGGCCTCGGTGACCTCGATGATCACGTCACCGCCCGAGCCGGCGGGGTAGCTGGGGCCACTGGCGAAATCGGCGGTGGGGTTGCCCGGTGGGACCGGCGCTCCCGAGGTCGGGGCGCCCGAAGTCGGCGTGGCAGCCGGGCTGGCCGGCGACCGCAGCGCGGAAAGGTCAACGGCGCCACGGGTAAAGATGGAAGGTGACTGACGCGGCTGGCTCATGGTTACTTAGTCTGGCACGCCGTGCCGGCCTCCCGCGACGACTGCCACGCGCGCCACATCTGGCTGGCCTCGAGCCCCGTCCGGCGCGTGCTGAAAACTAGTGGCCGCCGCCGGCGACCAGGGTGCCGTGTGCGCCGCCGGCCACCAGGGTGATGCTGCCGTCCTCGTGGTCGACGGTGAACAGGGTGCCGGCGGGGAACATGCTGAGTACCTCCGGCGGGAGCTGGACGGTACCGTCGCCGGCCACCACCGCGAAGTCCTGGCCGTCGCGCCCCTCGGCGCCGACCCGGCCGTCCCGGATGGTCACCGCGCGGCCGAGCCGGGCACCGACCTCCTGGTCGTGGGTGACGACGACGATGGTGGTACCGCGCTCGCGGTTGACCGTCTCCAGCGCCTCCAGTACCTCGTCGCGCCCGTGCGTGTCGAGTTGGCTGGTCGGCTCGTCGACGAGCAGCAGGCCGGGTCCGGCCGCGATGCCGACGGCGAGCGCCGCCCGCTGCCGGGCACCGGGTGCCAGGTCGCCGACCTTGGCGCGCCCCATCCCGGCCAGGCCGACCAGGTCGAGGATGCGGTCCGGGTCATCGAGCTGGATACCGGAGGTACGGGCGGCGCGCCGCTGCGCCAACCAGATGTTGCGGTGCAGCGTGGTGTACCCGAGCAGGTTGCGCGCGGCTCCCTGGAGTACCACGCCGATCTCGGTACCGCGCAGCCGGGAGATCTCCGAGTCGGAGAGCTTGCCCATGTCATAGGTGCCCACGTTGACTCGGCCGGCCGACGGGCGCATCAGCCCGGACAGCAGCGAGACCAGCGTCGACTTCCCCGACCCCGACGGCCCGACCAGCGCCAGCATCTCGCCGGGGCTGATCGACAGGTCGACACCCGCGAGCGCCACCACATCACCAGCTTCGGCACGGTAGATGTGCACCACTCGGCGGCAGGCAACGGCGAGCCCGGTCATGTGTTGCCTCCTGTACTCGGGGGTCGGCTGCCAGGGGGTCGGTCCTGCCAGGGGGTCGGCTGCTAGGGGGTCGGCCAAGACCGTACGCGGTGAGGAGCGCGGCGGCTACCAGCAGTATCCCGGTCGCCGGCACGATCAACAGCCCCGTGGCCAGCGTCGGCCACTGTTCGGCGGCGACCAGCGGGTGCGCGTCGACGGAGATCGGCAACAGCGCGCCGGTGAGTACCCAGGCGACCGCGGCGGCCACCGGCCCGAGTACCAGCGCCGCCAGTACCGGCAGGAGCGTCGCGGTCCGCCCGGCGCGGCGCAGTACCCGGGCCGGTACGCCCTGGGTACGCAGCTGCGCGGTGTCGAAGTCGGCGCGCCCGACGGTCGCCTGCAGGATGAGTACCCCCACCGCGGCGAGCAGCGCGAGCAGTGCCGCGAGGTAGTGGTACCGCAGCGCCAGTCCGGGCCCCTGCCGGTGCTGGTAGCGCAGCTCGTCGGCGGTGGAGACGGTGCCGGTGACGGTGAGCCCGGCTGCGCCCAGCTTGTCCACCAGGTCGGCCGGCGCACCGGCGGCCACCCAGACCTGCGGGCGCTGTGCCTGTACCTCCAGCCCGCTGGCGCCCACCACCCGGTCGGCCGTCTCCAGGTCGACGAGGACCGCGCCGGTACCCACGCCGGGCAGTACCTGATCGAGCCCGACCTGCCGGACCGGCTGCGGGGTACCGGCCAGGTCGGAGAGGAAGACCGAGGGCGGCAGCCGGATGCTGGTGATCGCGGGTACCGGGTAGGCCAGGTCGCCGGGGATCAGTCGCGGGTCGGTACCCAGTCCGGCGTCGGTGACCTGGACGGTGAACCCGTCGGTGGCGGTACCCACCTGGGGCGCCGCTGCCGTCTCCCGCTCCAGCGGCGCCCGCCAGCCGGCGAACGCGTCCGCGCCCGCGCCGTTGATCCCGTGGATGACCAGCGCGAACGAGCCGACACCGCCGCCCGCGTCGGCGTTCCGGGCGGGGGGTGGCCCGACCTGCCAGTGCAGGCCGGCGAGCCGGCAGCCGTCGGTACAGGTGGCGGCCGTGCCGCTGTAGGTGTGCCGGCCAAGCTGGAGTGCGCCGAGGTCGACCGGGAGCGCGACGCCGCCGGCGAGCGGCTGGACGAACGCGACCAGGTGCGGTTGCCGGCTGGCGTCGAAGCTCTTGACCGTCGCGTCGACAGCCAGTTGGAAGCCCTGGATCCGGATGCTCGGCGCGGTGGCCGGCCGCAGATCACGGGCGGCCGTGGCGGCGTCGACCGGCCCGAACTCGGGCAGCCAGGTGGCGACCGCCGCCAGCCGGGTGGTGTCCACGGCGAGCAGCGGCGGCTCGGTACCGTGCGCCGCCAGCAGTGCGGTGGCCATCGCGTACCGGCCGGTCGGGTCGGCTGCCCGGACCGCGGCGAGCAGCTTCGACGGGGGTACCGGCAGCACGCTCACCACCTGTTCGGCACCCAGCCGTACCCGCGTCTGCCGGGCCAGCGTGGCGTCGGCGACATTGGCGGCGGCGACCGTGAAACCCAACTGCCCCATGGCAAGCACGAGTACGACGAGCACGGTCGCGGCTCCCGGTCGGCGGGCCAGGGAGAGCCCGCCGAGGCCGGTACCGAGCCGCCCGTGCCGCAGCGACCAGCGGCCGAGCAGCCGCATCGCGGGCGCCGCCAGCCGGGCACCGAGCACCGCGACGGCGAGCAGCACCAGGCCGGCCGCGGCAGCGGAGACGCCGGTGAGCTGCCCGCTGATCCGCAGCTGGATGACGGCCACCACGGCCAGCGTGACAGCGACGGCCTGCACGGCGGTACCCCGCCAGCCGGTGGTGCGGGCGCGTACCCGGCGCAGCAGCTCGACCACCGGCGCCGCGAAGACTCCACGCTGAGCCAGGACGACGCTGGCCAGCGCGCCGAGCAGGGCCAGCCCGGCCGGGAGCAGCGCCCCGCCACTGACCCCGACGGCGGGCGCGTCGGGCAGCAGCAGCCGGGTGACCGCACCGACCAGGGCGAAGCCGAGCAGGTACGCGATCGGGGCGGCGACGAGTACGGCGAGCACGCTCTCGGCCAGCGCCAGACTCCAGCGCCGGGCAGCGGTGAGCCCGCGCAGCTTCACCAGCCCGATCTCGTCGCGGCGGGCTTCGGCGGTACTGGACACGGCGAGGTAGAGGCCGAGCCAGGCGAGTACGACGAGCGGTAGGGCGGCCACCGGTACGCCACTGCGCAGGCTCTGCCGGTCGCGATCGATCCGGTCCAGCAGCTGGGGTACCAGGCTGGCGACGCTGATCGTGCCCGAGCCGGTACCGGCCGGCCGGACCATCGCCGTCACCGCCGCGCGCAGGGCGGGCAGCTGGTCGGCGCGTACCGCGTCGGGGCGCAGCAGCTGCTCGGCCGATTGCGTCTCGTGGTGGTGGGTCAGCATGTTGATCGTCGGCAGCACCGTGAACAGTGGCTCGGGGTACCGCCCCGGACTCGCCGCCGGCGCGAAGTACTGCTGCCCGGCCCAGTACACGCCGGTCGGCGCGACGGGCCGGTACACCCCGACGATCGACAGCGTCGCGGCCGGCCCGAGCGCCGCCGGCCCGTCCGGGGTGGGCACGTTCTCCTGCTCGCCGAGGGCGCCGCCGACGCCGGTACCCAGGTACCGCGCGGTCTGCTCGCCGATGATCACCTCGCCGCCGCCGACCGGGCAGCGCCCGGAGAGCAGGGTGAGGTGCTGGCAGGCCAGCTCGCGGAAGGCCAGCCGCGCGGTGACCCCGAGCGGCGCGGCGCCGGCCACCGCGGCCGGCCCGGACAGCGCGGTGAACGACGCGGTGAACTCCACCCCGTCCACCAGCTGGAACGCGGTCGGGCGCGGCAGCGCCGCGTAGAGCTGCGCGAAGACCGGATCCGGCCCGGCCGAGGTAACCGTGACCGTGCTGGTGTAGCGCACGGCCAACTCGCTGGGCTGGGCCGCGGCCAGCTCGGTGTGGATCAGCGACCGGTCGGCGGCGGCCAGGAACACCGGTGCGCTCACCGCCGCGCCGATCGCGGCCACGGCCAGCGCGGTGGTCACCAGGAACCGGCCGAGCCGGGCCCGGACCATGGCCAGAACCAGAAACATCACGGGGTACCGCCAGCCACGGCACTGTTGTCCGGCCCGCCGTCGCTGCCGCCACCGCCGGTCGAGCCGCCGCCGGCCGTATCGTCAGCCGGCCCGCCGCCGGCCGAGCCGATGGCTGGTCCACCGCTTTCCGGGTCGTGGGCTGGCCCGGCGCTTTCCGGGTCGTGGGCTGGCCCGGCGCTTTCCGGGTCGTGGGCTGGCCCGGCGCTTTCCGGGTCGTGGGCTGGCCCGGCGCTTTCCGGGTCGTTGGCAGGCAATCGGCTGGCCGGGCCGCCGCTTGCCGCGTTAACTGGCGCGCCGCCGGTCGGGGCTCTGCCCGGGCCGGCGGGGACGGATGCGGCGAGCCGGGCGCCGGCCAGGAACGCGGCCGGCCCGAGCACGGCCAGCGCGACGAGCCCGCCCAGCAACAGCCGGCCCGGGTGCACGCCCGGGTCGGTACCGCCGCCGAGGTCACCACCGAGCAGCGGATCGCCGAGCAGCAGCCGGGCAAGTACCGCGATCGCCAGCCCCAGCAGCAGGGCCGTACCGGCGAGCACGGCGTACCCGCCGCGGGCGACCGCACGCGCCGCCGCGGCACTCATCCCCTGCAGCCGCAGCGCCCGCAGCTCCGCCGTCCGGGCCGGCCGCTCGACCGCCGCGACCAGCAGTACGGCGCAGCCGGCGAGTACCAGGGTGAGCAGCGCGCCGACCAGTTGGCAGGTGGCCGCCACGGCGCCCGCGTCGGTGTCGAGTTGGTGCCGGATCGCCCCGAGCGTGTCCACCCGCAGCACGCTCACCCCGTGCGCGCGCAGCTGGTCGACGATCCGCGCCGGGGCGCCCGCCGCCAGCCAGACCTGGAGCAGGTCAGCGGAGCTGGGATCACCCGAGGCGACCGCCAGCCGGTCGGCACTGTCCAGGTCGACGAGCGCGCCACCGCCGCCGATGCCGGGCAGCGTGGGGAGGGTACCGGCGACGGTGACCGGTACCGTGTCCACCCCGAACGGGTCCAGCCGTGGATCGCCGGCCCGGTCGGGTACGTCGAGCGGGCGGCTGGTGACGATGGGCAGCGGTACCTGCGTGTCCAGCGGGTACAGCGCCGGACTGACCGGGGAGCTGACCTGGCCCGGCGAGCTGAGTGCCAGCCCGTCGGGTGCGCTGGCCAGCACAGCTCCGGCGTACGCCGGGTCGACGGTGGGGCGCCACCGGCTCCGGTCGGCGAACTGCGCCTGGGACACCGCGACCACCCCGCCGGCACTGAGCTGGTGCAGCACGACGGCGTCGCCGGCGGTACCCGGCAGCGGGTTGCCGAACAGCCCGATCGGCCCCGGTTCGCCGAGCACGAAGCCGGTCAGCCGGCACCCCGGCTGGTCAGCGCAGGCCGGCGCGGTGACCTGGTAGTCCTGCCGGCCGGGGCGCAGCGGCCCGAACTGTACCGCCAGTCCCACCCCGTCCGGCCCGACCAGCTGCGCCTCCACCACGACGCTCCCCGGCGCACCCTCAGCTGGGTCAGCTGGGTCAGCTGGGTCAGCTGGATCGGCCGGGTCGGCGGAGGGGTCGACGGTGGGGGCGGGCCAGGTTGCCGGGGCGGTGACCGTGAGGCTCAGCTGCGCGCCGATGAGCTGCACCGGGTCGACCGGGCCGGATGGGCGCAGCAGCGTGGCGACCTGGGCCGCCGACAGCGGGGCGCCGGCCGGCCACAGCGCCACGGCGGACAGCCGGCTGGCGTCGACCGCGAGCACCGCCGGCTCACCGACCTTCGTGTTGGTACGGGTGGCGGCCATCGCGTACCGGCCGGCCGGGTCCACCGCGCGTACCGCGTCCAGCAGTACCCGCCGGTTGGCCGCCCGCACCGTGAGTACCTTCTCCGCGCCGGCACTTACCCGGGCACGCTGGTCCCGGTCGGCGGCGACCGCCAAACTGCTCCCGACGGCGTACCCGGTGAGTGCCACGCTGACCACGAGCAGCGCGAAGATCCGGTCGAGTCCGGGGCGCCGGGCCAGGTGCAGCGCGGCGAGGGCCACCCGGGGCCGGCCGGTACGCAGCCCCGCGGCGCCAACCCGGGCGGCCACCGGGATGAGCCCGCGCGCCACCACCAGAGCGGCAGCCAGGCAGAGCAGTTCGGTGGCGAGCGCGGCGAATCCGGTGGCCGCCACCCGCGCCTGCCAGACTCCGACGCCCGCGGCGACCACGAGTACCAGGTCGGCGACGTCGGTACGCCAGCCGCGCCGGCGGGCCGGTACCTGGCGGAGCAGGTCCACCACGGGTGCGCGTACCGACCGCCGCTCGGCGAGTACGGCGGCCAGCAGCGCGCCGAGCAGCCCGACGAGTACGCACCCGGCCACCAGAAGCAGTGCGAGTCCCGGGTCGGCCAGCCGGCTCGGGCCGCCAACCACGATCGCGGCCGCGACGAGTCCGACCACCGCGCCGGCCACGGTGCCACCGAGGATCGGCAGCCAGCTGCGCCCGGCGACGAACAGCCAGAGCCGGGGTCGGGGTACCCCCCGAAGTTTGACCAGGCCCACCTCGGACGCCCTGGCGGCGCCGGCCGCGCCCACCGCGAAGAACACCGCGTACCAGCCGAGCGCCACGAACTCGACCGCCACCAGCGGTACCCACAGCCGTACCACGTCCTGGTCGGCACTGATCCGGTCGGCCAGCGCACCGACGTTGGCGTAGTAGGCGTACCCGCCGCCGCGCAGCCCGCCGAGCACCGTGGTCACGGTGGCGGCGACCGCCTGCGGGTCTTTCAGTCCGTCCGGGGTGGCGATCAGCACCGAGCTGACGGTCGCGTCAACAGGTCGGGTGGCCACCAGCGCGGCCAGGTCCATCAGCACCGCGTCGGCGAGTGGACCCACATTGCCGCCCGCCTCGCTGGTCGGCGCGGACCAGTACGGTCCGGTCGGGTCCAGCGGCCGGAACGTACCCACGACGGTGAGCGTGACCGGCGTGTCGAGCCCCTCGGCGTAGAACTGGAAGGCCTCCCCCACCCGCAATCCGGTCTGGGCGGCCAACCTCTCCGGCAGCATTGCCTCGCCGGCGCCGCGCGGGCAGGCGCCGGTCACCGCGGCGCGCTCGCAGGCTCCGTCCCGGGCGGCGAGCCGGCTGCCGACCGAGCCGTTGTCGGAGTTGGGGTCGAACAGCACGTCCCCGTCGATGCGCAGCCCGGTGTACCGCTCGAAGTGCGGGAGTGGCAGCAGCCGGCGCAGCTGCTCGACGAACGTGTCCACCGGCGTACCGCCCTGATCCAGCTCTATCTGGTTGCTGATGTCCAGGTAGCGCTGGTCGGCGGGGGCGGCCGCGAGATCGTGCCGGCGTACCTGGTCACTGGCGACCAGCGCGACCACGGGAGCCGCCGCCGCACCGGCCGCGAGCAGCAGCGCCACCAGGGCGAGGAGCAGGCTCTGGCTACGCCGGGCGCGCAGGGCGCCGTACGCGACAGCCAGCACAGCGGCCTCCACGAGCGGGGGGACGGGACCCGGGAAATCTTAGGCCCTGGAAAGACCCGCCAACGCCCCGAACGGTTGCCCGTCAGCCGGGAGTACCGCCGCCCCGATTTCTTTCGGCGAGGCGCTGGGCCTGCCCGTTGTGCACGTCGCCTACCCACTCCCAGCCGGGCTTGGCCGACAGGCCGATCCGCGGGTCATCGGGTACGTCGCCGTCCCGCAAGGCGAGCAGGTACGCCCGATCCCGCTCGATCCGTGCCGGTACCTGCTCAGCTCCGCCGACTGACCCGTGGCCGGGGACGACGACGTCGACGTCGCCTGCCACCCCCTCCAGCAGCCGCAGCGCTGCGAGGTACTCCTCGATCGGGTCAGCGGGGCCGGTCAGGTCGAGGATTGGAATCAACACGTCAGAGAGCATGTCGCCGGCGACGAGAACGCCGCGTTCTTCGATGAACAGCGCCGCGTGGCCCGGCGCATGCGCGTGATGCTCGATGATCCGGACCTCGGGGCCGTCCCAGGGAACCCGCGCCGTCTCGGCGGGCAGGGCGGTGAGGATGCCGAGCAGGTCCAGCGGGATCTGATCGGCCATGTCCGGCGGTAGCATCCGTGCGATGCGGGCCTGCGCCCCCGGGTCGGACAGCCGGTCCCGGGCAGTGGCCGCGCAGCGGGCCGTGGCGTAGCGAGGGGCCGCGCCGAGCCGGGCATGCCAGAGCAGGTGATCCCAGTGCGGATGGGTGGCGAAGCCGGCCACCACGGTCTGCCCCGATTGGGACAGGTCGCCCGCGAGGCAGGCCAACTCGTGGTCCTGCACCCCGGGGTCGATGAGCAGCACGCCGGCGCGGCCATGCACCACGATGGCGTTGCTCTGGCAGAACTCGCTCTCGTGGACCAGCACACCCGCCGCGACCTGCGTCAGCACGGACTTCCCCACTTCTGGTCATGAAATCGGACCACCCTGGCGAAGGCCGAGGCTACCCGGGATTCAGCCAGAACCACCGTCCACCAACGATTCCGGGCCGCGCGTCGAAGGCAGGGTCAGAAGCGGGCCGGCTCCCGGTACACACCCCAGATGCCGCGCAGCGCGTCGCAGATCTCACCGAGGGTCGCCTCGGCGCGGGCCGCGTCCAGCATCGCCGGGATCATGTTCTCCCCGGTACCGGCGGCCGCCACCATCCGGCCGAGCGCCTCGTCGACCACGGCCCGGTCGCGACCGGCCCGCCGCTGGGTGAGCGCTGCCCGCTGGGCCACCTCGACCTCGTGCGAGACGCGCAGGATGGTCAGGTCCTTGGCGACGGTGGAGGTGTGTACGTTCACCCCGACGATCTTCTTGTCGCCCTTCTCCAGTGCCTGCTGGTAGGCGAAGGCGGCGTCGGCGATCTCGGCCATGAACCAGCCGTCCTCGATGCCCCGCAGGATGCCGCTGGTCATCGTCCCGTCGCTGCCCATGCTGCGGATCCGCTCGAAGATCGCCTCCGCCTCGGCCTCGATCCGGTCGGTGAGCGCCTCGACGTACCACGAGCCACCGAGCGGGTCGGCCACGTTGGTCACCCCGGTCTCCTCCATGAGTACCTGCTGGGTACGCAGCGCGATCTCGGCGGACTCCTCGGTCGGCAGGGCCAGCGTCTCGTCCAGTGCGTTGGTGTGCAACGAGTTCGTGCCACCCAGTACGGCGGCGAGCGCCTCGACGGCGGTGCGTACCACGTTGTTCACCGGCTGCTGCGCGGTCAGGCTGACCCCGGCGGTCTGGGTGTGGAACTTCAGCCACAGCGCCTTCTCGCTCGTGGCGCCGTACGTGTCCCGCAGCCAGCGGGCCCAGATCCGCCGGGCGGCACGGAACTTCGCGATCTCCTCGAAGAAGTCCACGTGCGCGTCGAAGAAGAAGGAGAGCCCGGGCGCGAAGGTGTTCACGTCCAACCCCCGCGACAGCCCCAACTCCACGTAGCCGAACCCGTCGGCGAGCGTGTACGCCAGCTCCTGCGCCGCGGTCGAGCCGGCCTCCCGGATGTGGTACCCGGACACGGAAAGCGGTTTGTAGCGCGGGATCTCGGCGGCGCAGTACTCCATCAGGTCACCGATCAGGCGCAGGTGCGGCTGCGGCGGGAAGAGCCACTCCTTCTGCGCGATGTACTCCTTGAAGATGTCGGTCTGCAGCGTCCCGTCGAGCTTGGACAGGTCGGCGCCCTGCCGCTCGGCGGCGACCAGGTACATGCAGAAGACCGGCACGGCCGGCCCGGAGATGGTCATGCTGGTGCTGACGGCGGCCAGGTCGATGCCGTCGAAGAGCACCTGCATGTCGGCGGCCGAGTCGATCGCGACGCCGCAGTGGCCGACCTCGCCGAGCGACTGCGGATCGTCGGAGTCGCGCCCCATGAGGGTGGGCATGTCGAAGGCGACGGAGAGCCCACCGCCGCCCGCACCCAGGATCATCCGGTACCGCTCGTTGGTCTGCTCGGCGTTGCCGAAGCCGGCGAACTGGCGGATCGTCCAGGTACGCCCGCGGTAGCCGGTCGGGTACAGCCCGCGCGTGTAGGGGTACTCGCCCGGCCAGCCGATCTGCTCGAACCCGGGTACGTCAGCCCCCTCGGCCGGCCCGTAGACCGGCTCGACCGGAGATCCGGAGAGCGTGCTGAAGTCGGCGTCGCGGGTGCCGGCCGCGTCGTACCGGGCCTGCCAGCGTGCCCTGCCCTCGGCGATGTCCCGTGCCTGCATTACCGGTACCCCTCTCGTCCGCTCCCCCGGAGTCTACGGCGCAGCTGAACGATCGCTAAGGGGTGGCGGCCGGCGGGTACAAACCGGGGTAAAGCTACCGCCCGCCTTGCTAGGGTCGGCTCGTGGGCGACCGTGGTTACCGTCCCGGGCTGGATGGCGTCCGTGGCGTGGCCATTCTTCTGGTCCTCGGCCAGCACGCCCCGAGTAGGCCGCTCATCGACGGCTGGGTCGGGGTGACCGTCTTCTTCTGCCTGTCGGGGTACCTCATCACCACCCTGCTGATCCGCGAACTCGATACCGGCACCATCGACATGCGCGCGTTCTACCGCCGGCGCGCGGCGCGCCTCGGCCCGGGGTTGTTGACGGTCGTAGCGGTGACGATCGTGGTGCTGCTCGTCTTTCGACAGGACCTCAGTCTCGGGCAGATCTTCGCGCCCGCCGGCGCAGCCGTCGCATATACAACAAACCTCTTCGACTGGTCCGGCCACCTTTTCGCCCACGACTACTTCAACTACACCTGGACACTCTCGGTCGAAGAGCAGTTCTACCTGCTGTGGCCGTTCGCGCTGCTCTGCGGCTACCGGCGCAGTCCGCGACTGTTCGCCGCATTGACCGTGTCGCTCGTCGGGATCAGTCTGGCGATCAACCTCTACCTCGGCCTGAGTCGAGACGTGGTCTTCGACCACCACGAGTACTTCGGCAGCGACACAAATGCGCTGCCTATCCTGGCCGGCGCATTTCTCGCGATTGTGGTGCACAACGACTGGCTGTCTCGCGCGCTTCGATATCTGGCGCCCGGTGCGCTGCTCGCCGTCGCCCTCCTGCCCGTCCTGGCATATCGGAACGACACCGCACACGTCTCCCTGGTGAACGTCGCGGGGACGGTACTGACGCTGCTGGCGCTGATCGGTGTCGTGCTGCGACCGCGGTCGGCAGCTGGATCGCTGCTGGCCAGCCGGCCGATGCGCTGGCTGGGCGAGCGGGCCTACTCGATCTATCTCTGGAACATCCTGGCGCGAATCGCGATGCTGAATACGCTCGGCCGTACGACAGTCGGTGACATCGTCTGGGTCGCCATGTTCGTCGTGCTGGCCGAGGCGAGCTACCGGTTCGTCGAGCGGCCGCTGCGGATCAAATTTGCGCGGCGACCTGCTGTATCCGGCGCCTCCGTGTCAACGGCCGCCGAAGTACAAACCCCGTGATCAACTGGTGGAGGCGATCGCGCGTCGAGCGCAATAAAGACGACAGCTCAGGGACGACGCGCCCCAGCACAGCTAGCTCAGCGCGGTCAGCTCAGCGCGGCGGCCGCGTACGGGCGGACCAGCTCGGCGCGGCCGTCCAGCAGGTGCAGTTCGGCGTCGCAGGCGGCGGCGGCCTCCGGGTCGTGGGTCGCGAAGACCACGGCCGCGCCGCGGGCCGCCTCGGCGTGCAGCAGCTCCAGTACCCGCTGCCGGTTCTGCGCGTCCAGCTCGCTGGTCACCTCGTCGGCCAGCAGGACGTGGCCGGCCAGGGCGAGGCCCCGGGCGATCGCGGTGCGCTGCTGCTGGCCGCCGGAGAGCTCCTCGACCAGCTGGTCGGCCTGGCCGGAGAGGCCGAGCTTCTCCAGCGACTCCACCGTGGCCCGCCGCGCCTGGGCCGGCGTTCCGCCCTGGGCCATCAGCACCACCTGCAGGTTCTCGGCGGCGGTGAGGATCGCGGCGAGCCCGTTGTCCTGCGGGATCAGCACCACGCCCTGGCCGACCGCGTGATCCCGGTCGCGCAGCGACTCCCCGTCAACGCTGACCGAGCCGGAGCGCGGACGCAGCAGGCCGGCCATCGTCGCCAGCAGCGTGGTCTTGCCGGCGCCGGACGGGCCGGTGACGGCGAGGACAGCGCCGGGCTGGGCCACCACCGAAACACCGCGCAGTACCGGCTCGGCGGCACCGTACCCGACGGTGACGTCCTCGGCGACCAGGGTCTTGCGCATGGGTACTCCCTCTCGTGGTGACCGGCCGGCGCCGAGACTACCCGGCACACCTGGCTGCCGGGGTACCGCTAGTCGCCGGCCTGGCCGCGTACCCGGGCGGCGTACCCGACGCGACGCGGGTCCTCGTCCGGCGTGGGTGCGGGCGCCGCTCCCCGGGTGAGCAGGTCCTTGACGAACTGCGGTGTCCAGGCCGACAGCCTGGGTACAGCGCCGAGCCAGCGGGGTACCACCACGACCGCCGGTCCGCCCCGGCGCACCGCCCGTACCACCGCACCGGCGACCGCTTCGGCTGTCGTCACCGGTATCCCGCGCAGGTTCAGCCCGTTCGTCATCTCGGTACGCACGAAGGTCGGCAGTACCGCCGTCAGGCGTACCCCCGTGCCCCGCACCTCGGTCCGCACCGCCTCGGTCAGCCCGACCACCGCGTGCTTGGTCGCCGTGTAGATCGCCGCGTTCGGGGTCGGGATGCGGCCGGCCAGCGACGCCACGTTGACCACGTGACCGTGCCCGCGCGCCACCATCTCGGGCAGCGCCATCGCCATGCCGTTGATCACGCCGCGCAGGTTGACGTCGAGCTGCAGCTCGCGCAGGGCCGGCGGAGTGGCCAGGAAGCTGGTCGTGGTGGCCACGCCGGCGTTGTTGACCAGTACGTCGACCGGCCCGGCGGCGGCCAGGAAGGCCGCGAACGCCTCGGCCGAGCGGACATCGAGCGGGAGCGCCGGCAGGTCGGCCGGGGCGGCGTCCGGATCCAGGTCACCGATGGTGACGGTGGCGCCGGCCGCCTGGAAGGCCCGGGCGGTGGCCAGTCCGAGGCCGCGGGCCCCGCCGGTGATCGCGACACGCATCCCCGCAGTCAACCACGGGATCCGGCTACAGCCAGAGGGTGGCCAGGGCGAGCAGCGGGGGTACCCCTTGCAGCAGCGCGGCGCGCAGCATCCTGCGGTCGGTCGCGATGAGTACCAGCGCCGCGGCGAGCATCGAGCCGGTGCACAGGGCGACCAGGGCGGTACCCGCGTCGCCACCCAGGATCAGCCCGACGAAGGTACCGATGGCCAGGAACAGGTTGTAGAAGCCCTGGTTGAAGGCGAAGGCGTGGACCGCGTCGAGATCGGCGGGCTTGACCAGGAACCGGCGGTACACGGCCGGGCGGCGGAACAGCACGCTCTCCATCGCGAAGATGAGTACGTGGATGAGGCCGGCCAGACCGGCGAAGAGTTGACCGACGAGCGACACGGGCAGGCCCCCAATCAGGCCCGCCGATCCTAGAGCGCGACTGCGTGGGGAGTAAGTGCGGGTACAACGGAGGGCGGCCCGCGCCACGCGGACCGCCCTCCGGGATCAGCCGTTCTAGCCGCCAGCTGCTAGGCGCCGACGACGATGGCCTTGGTCTCCGAGCTGTACCCGGCCGCCCGCTCCTGGTCGTTGCCGATCGGGCCCTGGTCGTCGATGTGCACGTCGTCCACGGTCACGTCGACGGCGAGGACCTCGAGGCCGAGCAGGTTCTCCACCGAGGAGATGACCTTCTCGCGTACCTTCTCGGTGACCGAGTAGACGACGAAGCCGAACTCGATGACGATGACCACCTCGATCTCGGCGGTCTTGCCCTCCAGCTTCACCGACACGCCCTGGGCAGCGCTCTCGTCGCCCAGGTGCAGCCGCTCGCGTACCGAGCTGAACAGCCGGACAGCGTCGCCACCCAGGTCGTAGACGCCGGGTACCTCACGGGCGGCGATACCGGCGATCTTCTCGACCACCTCGTTGGCGATCGTGGTCTTGCCGCGCTCGGCCGGCAGCGAGGCGTTGTTGCGCAGCCGGCTGACGACGTTGGCGGTGGCCTCCTTGGTGACCTCGACCACCTTGTCGGCGGCCTCGGAGATGGCCTCACCGGCCTGGTCGAGCACCTCGCCGGCCTTCTCCTTCACGTCGGCGGCGACCTCGGCCGCCTTCTCCTTGTACTCGTCCGCGGTGGACTGCTCCGGCGCGGCGGGGCTGTCGGTCGGCTGTGCGGGCACGCCGGAAGCGACATCGGTCATGGTGTGGTCTCCCCTGGGTCTGTTCCTGAAGCTGGGTGTTTTCCTGTCACGAAAGCTGGTCCGTACTGCGGAGCCGGCGAACCGGGAACCGGGGTACCGGCGGGCCGGCTGGGCAGCGCGGACGCGTCGGAGCGGCAGGCCAGCGCGAGCGTACTCGTCGGGGGCCAGCGCAGGGAGTCCTCAGAGCACAACCCGACTCAACAGCTGATCCGCGGCGGCGTACGGGTCCAGTTCGCCGGCTGCCACCCGCTTTCCGAGCGCCGCCAGGTCGGTACCCCCGCGCATGTCGCCGAAGCGCGCCCGCAGCCGGCCCAGCGCGATCGCCTCCACCTCGGCCGCTGCCCGGGCCGCCCGCCGGCGGGCCAGCTCGCCGGTCGAGTCCAGCCACTCCCGGTGCTTGCCGATCGCGGCCACCAGCTCGTCGATGCCCTCACCGCGCGCCGCGACGGTACGCAGTACCGCCGGGCGCCACTGCCCGGGCGCGCGCTCGCCGAGCGAGATCATCCCCTGGATGTCGCGGTAGGTGGCGTCCGCGCCGTCCCGGTCCGCCTTGTTGATCACGAAGACGTCGCCGATCTCCAGGATGCCGGCCTTCACCGCCTGGATGGCGTCGCCCATGCCCGGGGCGAGCAGCACGACCGTGGTGTCGGCCAGCGAGGCGATCTCCACCTCGGCCTGCCCGACGCCGACCGTCTCGATGAGTACGACGTCGCAGCCGGCGCCCTCCAGCACGCGTACCGCCTGCGGGGTCGCCGCGGCCAGCCCGCCCAGGTGCCCGCGGGCCGACATGGAGCGGATGTACACGCCCGGATCGGTTGCGTGGTCCTGCATGCGTACCCGGTCGCCGAGGATCGCGCCGCCGGTGAACGGGCTGGACGGGTCGACCGCCAGTACGCCGACCCGGGTGCCGGTGGCGCGCAGCGCGCGTACCAGCTCGTTGGTACTGGTGGACTTGCCGACGCCGGGCGCCCCGGTCAGCCCGATGACCTGTGCCCCGCCGGTGTACGGAGTGAGCGCGGCAGCCACCTCGGGCAGCGCCGGGTCGGCATCCTCGACCAGCGAGATGAGCCGGGCGACAGCGCGCGGATCGCCGTCCCGGGCCGCGCCGACCAGGGCCGGTACGTCGCGGGAGCGGCGCAGGCTCACCGGACTACCCCGGCCCCCAGGGTGCGCCGCAGGCCGGCGCGGACGGCGTCGGTGCTCGGGGCGGGGAAGGCGATCCGGAACATCGCGGGGGTACCCAGCTCGGCAGCGTGGTAGCGGGAGAGTTCGAAGATGACCTCGCCGTCGCGTACCAGCGCCTGCGTGACACCCCCGTACGTCGTCCCCTCCTGCTCGCCCCAGACCAGGCAGTACGGCTCCCACTCGGGGCGGGGCTCGTCGGCGCGCTGCACGACGAGGCTGCCGCAGCTGCCGTCTTCGCGGGCGGCCAGGCCGAACAGGTAGCCGGCGAAGCCGTCCTGCTCCACTGTGGCCGGTTGGCCGGCGACGACGGTGGCGGCGAACTCGAGTGGGGCCAGCCGGTCCTCGGGCGTGATGGTCACTCGGCGGGTACCCGGATGATCAGAGCGTCACCCTGACCGCCGCCGCCGCACAACGCGGCCGCACCGATCCCACCCCCGCGGCGACGCAGCTCCATGGCCAGCGAGAGTACTAGCCGCGCGCCGGACGCGCCGATCGGGTGCCCCAGCGCGATGGCGCCGCCGTTGACGTTGACGACCTCCGGCCGGATCCCGAGTTGCCGGGTGGAGGCGATGCCGACCGCGGCGAACGCCTCATTGATCTCGACAAGATCCAGGTCAGCGCTGCTCAGGCCGGCTTTGCCGAGGGCGTGCGCGATGGCGTTTGCCGGCTGGGCGTGCAGCGAGTTGTCCGGGCCGGCCACGTTGCCGTGCGACACGATCTCGGCCAGCGGGGTGAGTCCGAGCTCGGCCGCCTTCGCCGCGCTCATCACCACGACCGCGCAGGCGCCGTCGGAGATCGGCGAGGAGGTACCCGCGGTGATGGTCCCGTCTCGTCTGAAGGCCGGGCGCAGCTTGGCCAGGCCCTCCGCCGTGGTGTCCGGGCGGATGCCCTCGTCCTCGGCGACGACCACCGGGTCGCCCTTGCGCTGCGGGATGGCGACCGGGGTGATCTCCTCGGCGAACACGCCGTTCTTCTGCGCTGCGGCGGCCTTCTGGTGGCTGGCCGCGCCGAACGCGTCCTGCTCCTCGCGGGTCAGGCCGTAACGGCTGTTGTACCCGTCGGTCGACTCGCCCATCGCGATCTGGTCGAAGGCGTCGGTGAGGCCGTCCAGGGCCATGTGGTCCTTCATCACGATGTCGCCGTACTTGAAGCCGCCGCGCTGCCCCATCAGCAGGCCGGGCGCGTTGGTCATCGACTCCATCCCGCCGGCCACCACGATGTCGAACTCGCCGGCCCGGATCAGCTGGTCGGCCAGCGCGATGGCGTCCAGCCCGGAGAGGCAGACCTTGTTGATGGTCAGCGCCGGTACGGACATCGGGATGCCGGCGGCGACGGCGGCCTGGCGGGCCGGGATCTGCCCGGCGCCGGCCTGCAGCACCTGGCCGAGGATGACGTACTGCACCAGCTCCGGGGCGAGCCCGGCGCGATCGAGCGCACCCTTGATCGCGGCGGCGCCGAGCGCGGTGGCCGGCAGGTCCTTCAAATTCCCCAGAAGCTTGCCCATGGGGGTACGCGCGCCACTGACGATGACCGATATCATAGTGTTCGCCTCCGCAGGACCTGGGATCGTGTTGCTACCTAGCTGCTTTCCTACTTAACGGTAGTTCGGGTAAGGGTAACGGTCATGACAGAGCACTCGGATCCCAAGGCCACTGCGGCCCCGGTCACACTCGACGACACCGGCATCGGCTTGCTGGGCCTGGATCACGTCGGCGTGGCCGTCGCCGACCTCGACGCGGCGGTCGAGTACTACCGGCAGACCTTCGGGATGGCGTGCGTCCATGTTGAGGTGAACGAGGAACAGGGGGTACGGGAGGCGATGCTCTCGGTCGGCCCCGATCCCGCCAAGGGCTGCGTTCAGCTGCTCGCACCGCTGCACGCCGACTCCCCGATCGCGAAGTTCCTGGAGCGCAACGGACCCGGCGTACAGCAGGTGGCCTACACGGTCGCCGACGTCGAGGTGGCCGCCGCCACCCTGCGTGCCCGCGGGGTACGCCTGCTCTACGAGCACGCCCGCGGCGGTACGGGTGGCTCCCGGATCAACTTCGTGCACCCCAAGGACGCCGGCGGGGTACTCGTGGAGCTGGTCGAACCCGCACGCTGAGCACCCGCTGCGTGCACCTTTGCGCACCGTCTCGTGTGCTTCGAGCACAGATCCGTTCCGCTGCCCTGCTACTCGTCGGTAACCTCCGCTGCACCAGCCCCGCTGGCGACCAACGGAGGTCCGTCCATGCAGCAGATTCTCGATGCCATCCTCGCGGGCGACCGGGGTGCCCTGGGCGCCCTGCCGGTCCCGGACAGCTACCGGGGCGTGGTGGTACGCGCCGACGAAGCCCAGCTGTTCGACGGGCTGGCGACCCGGGACAAGGACCCGCGCAAGGCACTGCACGTGCAGGACGTACCCACCCCGGAGCTCGGCCCCGGCGAGGCGCTCATCGCGGTCATGGCCAGCGCGGTCAACTACAACACCGTGTGGACCTCGATCTTCGAGCCGGTCGCCACGTTCAGCTTCCTGCGCCGGTACGGCAAGGTTTCCGCGCTGACGAAGAAGCACGACCTGCCGTACCACGTGGTCGGTTCGGACGCCGCGGGCGTGGTCCTGCGGGTCGGCGCGGGCGTGACCAAGTGGCGGCCGGGCGACGAGGTGGTTGCGCACTGTCTCTCCGTCGAACTGGAGGACGCGGCCGGCCACGACGACACGATGCTCGACCCGCAGCAACGGATCTGGGGCTTCGAGACCAACTTCGGCGGCCTGGCCGAGCTGGCGCTGGTCAAGGCGAACCAGCTGATGCCCAAGCCGGCGCACCTGACCTGGGAGGAGGCGGCCAGCCCGGGGCTGGTCAACTCGACCGCCTACCGCCAGCTGGTCTCCCACCACGGCGCGAACATGAAACAGGGCGACGTGGTACTGATCTGGGGCGCCTCGGGTGGCCTCGGCTCGTACGCCACCCAGCTGGCACTGCACGGTGGAGCCATCCCGGTGTGCGTGGTGTCCAGCCCGGAGAAGGCGCAGCTGTGCCGGCGGATGGGTGCCGAGCTGGTGATCGACCGGGCGGCCGAGGGGTACCGGTTCTGGGTCGACGGTGCCCCCGACGAGTCCGAGTGGCGGCGGTTCGGCGCGCGGATCCGCGAGCTGACCGGCGGCGAGGACCCGGACATCGTGTTCGAGCACCCGGGCCGGGAGACCTTCGGCGCCAGCGTGTTCGTCGCCAAGCGCGGCGGCACCATCGTGACCTGCGCGTCCACCAGCGGGTACCAGCACTCCTACGACAACCGGTACCTGTGGATGCACCTCAAACGGATCATCGGCAGCCACTTCGCCAACTACCGGGAGGCGTGGCAGGCCAACCGGCTGGTGGCGCTGGGGCGCATCCACCCGACCCTGTCCCGGTGCTATCCGCTGGAGCAGACCGGACAGGCGGCATGGGAGGTACATCGCAACGCACACCAGGGCAAGGTGGGCGTACTGTGCCTCGCGCCGGAGGAGGGGCTGGGCGTACGCGACGCAGAGTTGCGAGAGCGTCATCGCACAGCGATCAACCGGTTCCGTGGCCACTGAGCACCGTACCGAAAGGTAGATTTCGGGCAGGTTCCCCGGTTGCCCCACGAGTCACCCGCCGCGGTGTGATAATCCGCAAGACCTGGCACATCCGGGCTTCCGGTGCCCGGAGCCATCTGCCAGGATGTGCCAATGGCCCAGCAGTCCCCCCCACTTGCGTTCTTCGACGACGACAACTCCAACAAGGAGTTCAGCGTCGTACTCCGCGGATACGACCGGCCCCAGGTCGACGCGTACGTCGCCCGCCTCAACGGCGCGATTGCCCAGGCTGAGCAGGCCCGCACCGAGTCTGACCAGCGCATGAACGATGCGCAGCGACGACTGCGCCAAGCCGAGCAGCGGCTGAACTCGGTCGAGCAGAAGCTCACCGACACCAGCAAGCAGCTCGAAGAGAACAGCCGCCCGACGCTCTCCGGCCTGGGTACCAGGGTGGAGCAGATCCTGCGGCTGGCCGAAGAGCAGGCCAACGACCACCGCGGCGAGGCCAAGCGGGACGCCGAGGGGATCAACTCGGGCGCCCGGCTGGAGGCCCGCGAGATCACCGACAAGGCGCGCGCCGAGGCCGCCGCGATGAAGGCCACCGCCGAGCGGGAGGCCAGCAACCACCGCACCGCCGCCGAGCGGGAGGCCGCGGAGGTACGCGTCCAGGCCCGCCGCGAGGCGGACGGCCTGCGTGCGGACGCCGACCGCGAGACCAAGCAGCTGCGTGCGCAGACCGGCCACGAGGTCGCCGAGTTGAAGGCGACCACCGAGCGCGAGGTCTCCACGCTGCGCGCCACGGCCGAGCGCGAGATCACCCAGCTGCGCGCCAAGGTGGCCCGGGAGGCCGAGGAGCGCCGCGCCGAGGCGACCAAGCTGCTCTCCGACGCCAAGGACAAGCGCGACAAGGACCTGCAGGCCCTGCAGCTGGAGCTGGCCGAGCGTCGGGAGAGTTCCGAGCGCGAAGAGTCGCAGCGGCACAACGCCGCCGTGGCCGCCACCAACAAGCTGGTCACCGAGGCCGAGCAGCGCGCCCGCAACGCCGAGGAGCGGGCCAAGGAGATCGAGCAGCGGGCCGAGGCGCGCCGCGTCGAGTCCGAGCGGATCGCGCAGGAGACCACCGAGAACGCCAAGGCCGCCGCGGACAAGGCGCTCAACGAAGCCCGCAGCGAGGCCCACCGGCTGGTCAGCGACGCCCGCAGCGAGGCCGACCTGACCACCTCCACGGCTCGTCGCGCCGTCGAGGAGCTGACCCGCCAGAAGGACGCGGTCACCTCCCAGCTCGGCCAGATGCTCTCCGGCCTCGCCGGGATCGTGCCCGGGATGGGCGCCAAGCCCGCCGAGCCGGCCAAGGTCGAGGAGAAGGTCGAAGCGGTCGCCGAGCAGATCGAGCACGTCCTCGCCGACGCGGAGAAACCGGCCAGAAGGGCCTGAGTACAGGCATAACTACTCACAGTGAAGTAGACAAGCGCGCTTGATCACATGTCCCGTCACGTTCGGTGTGTAACCGAGCGGGGCGGGACATGGCGTGTGAGGATGGTGAGATGTCGCACGACGGGGACTTGTTCGCACTCGGCGACGGTGTCGCCTCCGAGCCCACCTTCACGGTGGTTTTCCGCGGATACAGCCAAAAGCAGGTCGACGACGAGTTCCGGCGGATGGACGCCGAACTCGCCGCCCTGGAGTCTGAACGCGACAGTGCCTTCGAACAGGTACAGGGGCTGGCCACACAGATCCAGCACCTGCAGCACGAGCTGACCGAGCAGCGGCGTCGGGTTACCACAACGGTCGTACCAAGTCAGGTCTCGTTCCGTCACCTGGGCCCGCGGGTGGAGCAGATCCTGGCCATGGCCGAGGAGCAGGCCGACCAGATCCGCGCGGACGCGGAGGCCGGCGTGGAGGAGCTGCGCGCACAGGCCCGTCAGCTGCTCTCCGACGCCCGCGCCCAGCATGCCCAGGCGATCCGCGACTTCGAGCTGGCGCTGGCCGCCCGCCGGGCCGAGGAGGAGCAGGCGGTACACGCCCGCCAGGCCCAGGCAGCCGCCGAGCTGGCGGAGAGCCGGGATGCCACCGCGCGGATGCAGCAGGAGGCGGCCGGCGCGCTGGCACGCGCCCAGGCACAGGCCCGCGAGGTCACTGAGGCAGCCGCCGCCGTCGCCGCGCAGACCCAGGCGGATACCGAGGCGTACGCCCGGCACCACCGTGGCCAGCTCGATCAGGAGGTGGCGACCCGCCGGGCCGGCCTGGAGGCAGAGCACGGGGCCGCCCGCCAGCAGCACGAGCAGCAGCTCGGCGCGGCTCGTGCACAGGCCGAGGAGGCGGCGCGCCGGGCTGTCGAGGCAGCGCAGGCGCAGGCCGAGCAGATCCTTGCCGGTGCCCGCGCCCAGGCCGAGCGGATCGTCGGCGAGGCGCAGCGGCAGGCCGCCCAGGCACACCGGCAGGCCGCCGAGTACCAGCAGCACACCGCCGTCGCCGCCGCCCAGGCCGAGGATGCCCAAGCACATGCCGTCGCCGCGCAGCAGCAGGCCGGTGCCGCGCTCCAGCAGCTCGCCCAGGTTCAGGCCGAGGCTGCCGAGGCGCACCGGCAACGCGAGGCCGCCCAGCGGCAGGCCGCCGCGGCACACCAGCAGGCGGTCACCGCACACCAGCAGGCCGAAGCCGCCCGCGCGGCAGCCGCCGACGCCTCGAAGCAGGTCGAGGCGGCTCGGATGAGCCAGGACACGATCGCACTCCCGCTCGGCGGTTTGCCCGAGCAGGTGACCGAAGTCCTGCCGCTGCGGCGGCCGTCGTCCAAGCAGCCGCCAGCGCAGGCTTCCGCCCAGCCAGGCGCGAGCATTCTGGCCGCGAGCGGCGCGGCACCGTTCAGCGACGGCCCCGCACGCGACGCGCACGACAACGTCCCGGCGCACGATGCCGCGCCGATTGGTGGCGCGGCGGGAACGCCTGGCGACAACGCTGCCAACAGCACCGATCTCCTCGCCGGTGCCGACGCGGTCGCGCCCGACGTGGCTGCTGATCCGCGCGAAACCCGGGCGGCCGAGGACGCGTCCGCCGCTGTCGACGCCGCGACTACCGCAGACGCTGCGGTGTCAGACGCGAATCGGGTCGACGCCGACGCGAACGTAGACGTCGTGGATGTGGATCTGGATGACCCGGACGGCCGGCTCGGACTTGGCCGGCTCGGACTTGGCCGGCTCGGACTTGGCCAGGCTCGGCCCGGACGGACCCGGCTGGAGGCGACTCGGACGCGGATGAGGCGGACGCGAGCCCGGCGGACGATAGCTGCCGCGGACGCAGATGTGGCTGACGCGAGCCCGGCGGACGCAGATCTGGCTGACGCGGATCTGGCTGACGCGAGATCTGGCTGACGCAGATGTGGCTGACGCAGATGTGCCAGAGGCGGATCTGGCTGACGCGGATCTGGCGGACGCAGGCCCGGTTGACGCGGATGTGGCTGGCGCGGATGTGGCTGGCGCGGGTGTAGCAGCTGTTGCGCAGGCGGATTCAGCCGACGCAGAGGTGGCCGGCGCTGGCGTGGCCGAGCCGGATGTAGCCCAGGCGGATGTAGCCGACGCAGACGTAGCGGACATGGCCAACGGTGACGGCGCCGAGGAGTCTGCGGACGGCAAGGATTTGGCTGGCGCGGACGCCGAACGCGTTGACACCTCCAGCGCCCAAGGAGCCGACGCTGAGGACGCCGACACCGAGGGCGCCAGCGCGGAACTCTCCTACGGCGAGGCGATCCAGGCGGAGCTGCCTGGTACCAGCAACGACGCCAGGGACGTTGCTGCTGGCGGAGCGCCGGCTGCTGAGGCGCCGCGCGGGAACAAGCGGGGCCCGGTCGCGCGCCGGCAGGGTGGCTCGGCTGACCGGGTCAGCGTGGGCGCCGAGCCGGCCGAGGGCGAGTAACCCGCGCACGATCGGCCCTACTTCCCCCGGCGCCGTACTTCCCGGCGCGGGTCAGGAGCTGAGCGGGCCGGGTACGGGGGTGTCGGCGAACGCGGCGACGGTACGGTTCGCGTACGCACTGGCGTCGCCGTACTCCATCGGGCCTGACCACTCGCCGGGCAGCGGGTACGCCGAGGGAGCCACCCGCTTCACGATCTCGTCGAGTACCGTCTCCGCGTCGCCGACCCACAGGTGCTTGGCACCCGGTACGCCGACGACCTCCGCCTGCGGGATCGCCTCGAACCGTTGCCGCGCCTCAACTGGGCGCAGGTAGTCGTCGAACTCGGGTACCAGCGCGGTCACCGGCTTGCCGTTGGCCGCCCACTGGGCAAGGTCCGCCGGCGCGGAGAAGCGCAGCGGCGGCGAGAGCAGGATCAGCCCGGTGACCGAGGGCTCCGCACCGTACTTGAGGGCCAGGTCGGTACCGAAGGACCAGCCGAGTACCCACAGGTTCGGCAGTTCGGCGAACTCGGCGTACTCGATGGCGGCCGCGACGTCGTAGCGCTCGCCGTCGCCCGCGTCGAAGCTGCCCTGCGAGGTACCGCGCACACTGCTGGTACCCCTCGTGTTGAAGCGCAGCACGGCCAGGCCCGCCAACGCGGGCAGGCGCCACGCGGCCTTGCGGAAGATGTGGCTGTCCATCATGCCGCCGTGGGTGGGCAGCGGATGCAGGCAGATCAGGGTGGCCACCGGCGGCCGGTCGGCCGGTAGCGCCAGCTCACCGACCAGGGTCAGACCGTCGGCCGTCTGCAGTTCGATGTCCGCGCGGCGGGCGGGCAGCACCGAGTTCGCGCGGATCGGCTGCGCGCCTTCGGCATCCGTGAGGGGCGTGGAAGGGGCCATGGATCAACCGTATCGGGGCGCGCTGCGCGACCGCTGGACACCCGGGCTACGCCGATCGCGCGCCCGCCAGCAGCCGGTATGCCAGTGACGTCGGTCACCCAGGTCGCCGCGCTCGTCGGCGGGCCAGGCGACCAGGTGCGCGACCCCCGGATTGATCTCCTGGTCACACCCCGGGCACCGGTACCGCTTCGTGGCCGCGGTGCCAGGAACGTTGCGTACCAACCATTCCCCGTCGACGTGCCCCTGCACCCGGTCGACTCCGCGCAGCAGCTGCTCCTCGTCGAGCGGGCGCTCCTCGGGGGTCGGCTGCTGGCGTCGGGGGCGGGTACGGCGGGGACTCACCAGTCAAGCCTATTTCGCGTACGCCCGTGCGGTCAGCTCAGGCGGTGCTGTGGTCGCGGAAGCCCCGACCCGACTTGCGGCCCAGGTACCCGGCGGTGACCAGGTGCTCCAGCAGCGGCGTCGGGGCGAAGCCGGGCTCGCGCAGCTCGTGGTAGAGCTCCCGCTGGATGGCCAGCGCCACATCCAGCCCGACGACATCGAGCAGTTCGAACGGGCCCATCGGGTACCCGCAGCCCAGCTTCATCGCCGCGTCGATGTCGTCGGCGTTGGAGTAGCTGGCCTCCAGCATGCGTACCGCGTCGTTCAGGTACGGGAAGAGCAGCGCGTTCACCACGAAGCCGGCCCGGTCGGCACAGGTCACCGGCTGCTTGCCCAGCCGGCGTACCGTCTCCTCGGCAGTGGCCAGCGTGGCGGCCGAGGTACGGATGGTGCGGACCACCTCGACCAGCCCCATGACCGGAGCCGGATTGAAGAAGTGCAGCCCGACCACGTCGGCCGGGCGCTGGGTGGCCATCGCGCACTCGATCACCGGCAGGCTGGAGGTGGTGGTGGCGAGCAGCACACCCGGCTTGCAGATCTCGTCGAGCGCGGCGAAGAGCGCCGTCTTCACCGGCAGCTCCTCGACCACCGCTTCGATCACGAGGTCGGCGTCGGACAGCTGGCCCAGCTCGGTACTCCAGGTCACCCGGGCTACCGCTGCGTCCCGCTCGGCCTCGGTGACCTTGCCGCGTGCGACGCCCTTGGCCAGCGAGGCGGCGAGCGTGGCGCGTACCTTCGCCGACTGCTCAGCACCACGGGTCACCGACACCACGTCGTACCCGGCCCGCGCGAAAACCTCGACTATCCCGGTGGCCATCGTCCCGGAGCCGACCACGCCAACGGTATTGACCGTCTTTCCCGGCTCCGGCTGCGCGTCGGCGGCCGGGCTGAGAGCGTCGGCGACCATCTCGGGCGAGCCGGGGCGGGCGTAGGTGTAGAAGCCACGGCCGGTCTTGCGCCCCAACAGACCCGCGGTCACCATCTGCTTCAGCAGGGGTACCGGCGCGTGCCGGC
Source organism: uncultured Actinomycetota bacterium (assembly GCA_963850915.1). Classification (GTDB taxonomy): domain Bacteria; phylum Actinomycetota; class Actinomycetes; order Mycobacteriales; family Micromonosporaceae; genus CAVTWH01. The sequence goes on along the minus strand of CAWKND010000004.1, from coordinate 557,875 downwards.
GGTCCCGGCCGCCACGCTTGTACATCGTGTCCAGAATCTCGTACGTGGTGTCCAGGCCGATCAGGTCCATCAGCGCGAGCGGCCCCATCGGCAGCCCGCAGCCCAGCCGCATCGCCGCGTCCAGGGACTCCCGCTCGACGTAGTGCGACTCGTACAGCGCGGCGGCGTGGTTGAGGTAACCGAACAGCAGCCCGTTGGCGATGAAGCCGGCCCGGTCGTTGATGGTCACGTCGGTCTTGCCCAGCCGCTGGCACAGCGCCTCGATGTCGGCCACGACCTCGGGTGCGGTCACCACCGTCTTGACCACCTCGACCAGCTTCATCACCGGCGCCGGGTTGAAGAAGTGCATGCCGATCACCTGGTTGGGCCGGTGCGTGGCGACCGAGATCTCGGTGACCGACAGCGAGGAGGTGTTGGTGGCCAGGATGGCGTCCGGCCGGCAGACCCGGTCCAGCTCGGCGAAGATGCGCTGCTTGAGGTCGAGGTGCTCGGGGACCGCCTCGATCACCAGCTCCACGTCGGCCAGTTCGGGCAGCCCGATCGCCCAGCGGATGCGGGAGTGCAGCGCGTCCCGGTCGGTCGCGGCCAGCTTGCCGCGCGCCACGGCGCGGTCGGTGGAGGCGATCAGCTTGGTACGCCCAGCCTCCAGCGCACTCTCGTTGATCTCGGTCGCCACCACGTCGATACCGTGCCGGGCGAAGACCTCGACAATCCCGGTACCCATCGTGCCCAGCCCGACCACGCCGACGGTCCTGAACTCGCGCGCCACCGCGGCCTCCCTGGGCTTGGGTTACTGAACGGTCACTTGGTACCCCGCGAGTCTGCCATGCCGGCCCGGCCGCGCGGTTGTGGCTGTCGGCACAGCCGTTCTTGCGACGGCGGGCGGAGTACGCGCGCGGGTGCCAGGATGTGCGCGTGCGCAGTGTGGTGATCACCGGGGTGTCGCGGGGGCTGGGTACCGCGCTGTTCGACCAGTTCTACGACCACGGCGACCGGATCCTCGCGATCGGGCGCGGCTTCACCGAGGCACAGCAGGGTCTGGCGGCCACCGATCCGGACCGGGTACTGCTGCGCCGGGCCGACCTCGCGGACCCACTCTCCCAGCCGGACGGCGTGGAACTGGCCGACTTCCTCACCCAATCGCCAGGGGATGGCGGGCACGCGGTGCTGGTACTCAACGCGGCGGTGGTCGGGCCGATCGGGGCGGTGGGCGCGGTACCGGCGGCCGACCTGGCACTGGCGGCGAGCGTGAACCTGGCCGCTCCCATGGTTCTCAGCAGCGCTTTCCTGGCCGGCGCGGGTACCGCTGCCCGGCGCTCGGTGCTGTTCATCTCCTCCGGCGCCGCGCACCGGGTGATCGGTGGCTGGGCGGCGTACTGCGCCACCAAGGCGGGTGCCGAGATGTTCTTCGCCGCGCTCGCCGAGCAGGAGGGCGACCGGACATACGTCGCGAGCGTGAATCCGGGGGTGATGGATACCGGGATGCAGGAGGAGATCCGGGCGGCGGGCGGGTACTTTCCGGACTCGGCGCGCTTCCACGAGCGGTACGCCGCCGGTGAGCTGGCCAGCCCCGCCGAGGTGGCGAAGATGATCATCGCGGAGCACCTTACCCACGAGTAGGCACCGACCTAGACTCGGCACCATGACCGCGACCCACACCCCGCCCACCGGCACGATCCCGGGCGTACCCGTCGTCGAGGACGGCTACCTGATCTCCACCAACCCGGCGACCGGCGCCGAGGTGGGGCGCTTCCCGGTCGCCGACACGGCCGCGGTCAACGCAGCGGTGGCCCGGGCCGGCGAGGCGGCACGCTGGTGGGCGCAGCTCGGCTTCGCCGAACGCAAGCACCGGCTGCTGCGCTGGCGCTCGGCGATCGCCAACCGGATGGCGGAGCTGGCGCTGCTGATCAACGCCGAGGGCGGCAAGCCGTTCGCGGAGGGCATCGTCGAGATCACGGTCGCTGTCGAGCATCTGGCCTTCGCGGCCAAGCACGCCCGGAAGGTACTGGGCATGCGGCGGGTACGCAGCGCGCTCTCCGTCATGGAGCACTCGGCGTTCCTGGAGTACCAGCCGTACGGCGTGATCGGCGTGATCGGCCCGTGGAACTACCCGATCCACACGCCCCTGGGCTCCATCTCGTACGCCCTGGCCGCCGGTAACGCGGTGGTCTTCAAGCCCAGCGAGTACACCCCGGCTGTCGGCAAGTGGTTCGTCGACCTGTTCAACGAGATCGTGCCGGAGCAGCCGGTACTCCAGATCGTCTACGGCATGGGCGAGACCGGCGCCGCGCTGACCACCTCGGCCGGTCAACAAGATCGCGTTCACCGGCTCCACCGCGACCGGCAAGAAGATCATGGCGGCCTGCGCCGCGACGCTGAAGCCGGTGCTGCTGGAGTGCGGCGGCAAGGACGCCATGATCGTGGCCGAGGACGCCGACATCGAGGCCGCCGCCGACGCCGCGACCTGGGGCGGCCTCACCAACGCCGGCCAGGCGTGCGTGGCCATCGAGCGGGTGTACGCCGCCGACGCGGTCTACGACGAGTTCCTGGCCAAGGTGGTGGAGAAGGCCGGCAAGCTGACCGTGAGCGCCGACCCGGGCGCCGACCTCGGACCGATCACCATGCCGTCGCAGATCGAGGTGATCCGCCGGCACATCGACGACGCGCTGGCCCGGGGCGGGCGCGCGGTACTCGGCGGGGCCGACGCGGTACAGCCGCCGTACATCTATCCGACGATCCTGGTGGACGTACCGGAGGACAGCTCCGCCGTACAGGAGGAGACGTTCGGCCCGACCCTGGTGATCAACCGGGTGAAGGACAGCGACGAGGCGGTGACCAGGGCCAACGACACCGCGTACGGCCTGGGCAGCGCGGTCTTCTCCCGGCACCATGGAATGGCGCTGGCTCGCCGGATCCGCAGCGGGATGACCTCGATCAACTCGCCGCTCACCTTCGCCGGCATGCCGTCGCTGCCCTTCGGCGGAGTCGGCGACTCGGGCATCGGGCGCATCCACGGCGACGACGGGCTGCGCGAGTTCGGCCGGGCCAAGGCGATCACCAAGCGCCGTGCCCCGTCACTGATCGCCGGGATGACCTTCGACCGTACCGACAAGCAGGTCAAGCAGATCATCAAGACGATGCGCCTGCTGCACGGCCGCTCCAAGTAGCCCCGCCGTTCGGCGGCTCCGTCGCTCCCGGGCGGCCGGCTGTCGGCCGGTGCCACGGGAGGCGGCTGCGCGGGTACCCCCGGGTTCGGGTGAGGCTCGCCGGACGCGGACCGGATACTGGCGGCATGCGCTTCCTGACCGAACCGCCCAGCTACGACCTGACGTACGACGACGTCTTCATGGCTCCGAACCGCTCCGCGGTCGCCTCCCGGATGGACGTCGACCTGGACACCGACGACGGCAGCGGCGCCACGCTGCCGATCGTGGTGGCCAACATGACCGCGGTCGCCGGCCGGCGGATGGCCGAGACGGTCGCCCGGCGCGGCGGCATCACGGTCATCCCGCAGGACATCCCGGTCGACGTGGTCGCCGACGTGATCGACTGGATCAAGGCCCGACACGTGGTATGGGACACGCCGATCACGCTCGGTCCACACCGACACCGTCACCGACGCGCTCGCCCTGCTGCCCAAGCGCGCACACCGGGCGGTGGTCGTGGTCGACGGCGACCGGCCGGTCGGCGTGGTCACCGAGGCCGACTGTGCCGAGGTCGACCGGTTCACCCAGCTCGGCGCGGTCATGTCGCCCGGGTGTTCACCCTGCCGGCGAGCATGTCGCCGGAGCAGGCGTTCGCCGCGCTCGACGCGGGCGGGCACAAACTCGCCCCGGTGGTCGACGACGCCGGCAAGCTGGTCGGGCTGGCCACCCGCCGGGGTGCGCTGCGCGCCACGCTGTACCGGCCGGCGCTCGACGGGACCGGGCGGCTGCGGGTGGCCGCGGCGCTGGGCATCAACCAGGACCCCGCCGGGCGGGCCGACAAGCTGCTCGCGGCCGGGGCGGACGTACTCGTGGTGGACACCGCGCACGGTCACCAGGAGCGGATGCTGGAGGCGCTGCGCGCGGTACGGGCGCTGGCTCCGGGAGTACCGGTGGTGGCCGGGAACGTGGTCACCGCGGCCGGCGTCCGGGACCTGGTCGAGGCCGGCGCCGACATCGTCAAGGTGGGCGTCGGACCGGGAGCCATGTGTACCACCAGGATGATGACCGGCGTCGGCCGGCCACAGTTCTCCGCAGTCCTCGAATGCGCTGTGGCAGCGCGGGGACTGGGCGCGCGGGTCTGGGCCGACGGCGGGGTACGCCACCCACGGGACGTGGCGCTGGCACTTGCGGCCGGCGCCTCCAGCGTGATGATCGGGTCGTGGTTCGCGGGTACCAACGAGTCGCCGGGGGACGTACAACGGGAGGCGGACGGCCGGGCGTACAAGGAGAACTTCGGGATGGCGTCGAAGAAGGCGGTCACCCGGCGGACGGCTGACGAGTCTGCGTACGACCGGGCCCGCAAGGCGCTCTTCGAGGAGGGTGTCTCCACCTCACGCATGTACCTCGACCCGCAGCGCCCCGGCGTCGAGGACATCCTGGACCAGATAGTCGCCGGCCTCCGCTCCGCCTGTACCTACGCCGGCGCCCGTACCCTCCCCGAGTTCCGCGAGCGCGTGGTAGTCGGGGTGCAGTCGGCCGCCGGGTACGCGGAGGGCCGGCCACTGCCCGTCAGCTGGTAGGTCGCGCAGCCGCCGGGGCAAGATCGGGGTGAGATCGGCAAAAGTGCAGTGGGACTTCACTTCTGACGATCTCGTCCCGATCTTGACGAGGGTTATCCACAGGGGGTTATGGCCGCCCGGCCGGCGGGCCAAGGTTTGTAGGGTGGACTGGGCGAAGTTGCGGGAGCTCTCCGTTGACCAGGGTGGACTGTTCACTCGGGAGCAGGCTCGTCGCTGCGGGTACTCGGACTACCAGGTACGGCGACGGGTCACCGCGGGTCACTGGCAAGTGGTGGTGGGCAGGGTACTGGCACTGGGCGGCCAGCAGATTACGCCCGGCGTACTCGATCGTGCCCTCACACTCGCGCTCCCGGACGCGGTACTCGCCGGAGCATCGGCTGCTCGACTGCACGGGATCGCGGTACCCACTACGTCAAGTTGCCTGTTCACTCGCTCGCAGGCCGACCTCAGCCGCACCGACCTGCGACTACTCCGCGACCCGGTGGCACCGCGAGATCTGGTGATACTCGACGGGCTACTGGCGACCAAGCGCCCGCGGACTGTCTTCGACCTGCTGCGTACCTTGGACCGGAAGCAGGCCAGCGAGCTGCTCGACCGCGCCCTGCAACAGCGCTGGATCGACCTCGACGAACTGGCCGGCAGGGTGCGTGCGCACAGCGGACGGCTCGGCGCACCGCAGCTGGTCACGCTGGTGGGGCAGGCCACCGCCGGGGCGCACTCGACAGCCGAGCGCCTCGCTGTGGCACTGCTGCGCCGGGCACGGATCACCGGCTGGGTCGCCAACGCCGACATCTGCGACCCGGCCGGTCGTCGGATCGCCGTGGGTGACCTGGTGTTCCGTACCCAGCGGCTGGTGATGGAGATCGACGGCCGCGCCCACCACGTGTCGGCCGAGCAGTTCCAACGCGATCGCGAGCGGCAGAATCAGCTGGTCGCGGCCGGCTGGACGGTGCTGCGTTTCACCTGGGCCGATCTCACCCAGCGGCCCGATCAGGTGGTGGCTGTGGTTCGTCGGATGACGACATGATCGGGGCGAGATCGGCAAAAGTGCAGTGGGACTTCATTTCCGCCGATCTAGCCCCGATCTTGCTACCGGCCCGCCGATCTAGCCCCGATCTTGCCCCGCCGCTACCGGCCGCGGCCACCGGCCGCTACCGGGCGTCGAGGTAGCGCTGGGCGAAGCCGGTGTACTCGGCCGCGATCTGGGCGCGGGCCTGGTCGGCGTCGATCTCGGCGCGCAGGTGTGCCTCGAGCGCGTCCCACCAGATGCTGCGGCCGATGGCGAAGCCGACGAAGCCGGGGACCGGAGCGGCCACCGCCAGCCAGCGGTCCAGCGCCTCCCGGCTGGCGTGCCGGCCCAGCACGATGCACTGCGCGTCGCGCCCGTCGCGGCTGGCCGCCTCGACCACCGCCTCGGCACCGGCGCGCTGGTCGAAGCCCTCCACTTTCCACAGTGCCGGCTCGACGCCGTGCTCCTGCAGGTACCCGATGATCTGTACGGTGAGGCCGGGGCGCAGCTCGTCGTCGTACCGGCCGGCATCGCCTGCGGTTGCCGCCTTGTCCTGCGCGGTCGCCGGTACCAGCAGCTCCAGGATCAGTGGCCGGCCCACCTCCAGCGCCCAGGCCGATACCTGTGCCAACCGCTCCGCCTGCTGTTCCCGCTCGCCCGCGTCCAACCCCGGGTTGTCCCGGACCAGCACCTTCACGTAGTCCGGTGCGAAGAAGTCGGCGTGCCGGCGCCACTGGTCGCCGTACGCGAACTCGAACCAGTCCTTGCCGCTCGCCTCCACCGGCATCGCCAGGGCGATCGCGCCACTGGAGTGGGCGGCCAACTCGGCGACGCTGGCACCGTACTGCTCGTCGACCAGGATGCCCGGCACGAACTGCGCGGGCAGGCCGGCGACGGCATCGAGCAGAGCCTGGTAGACGAGCAGCTTGTCGGCGCACATCCGGGCCGCCTGCGCGGGCGTCGGTGGGGCGGTGAGCCGGTAGAGCTCGCGCGCCAGGCTGTCGCGGTGGTCGTCGGCGAGGATCAGCAGGGGGCGCTGCGCGGTCGGCTCGGTCAGGCTCATCCCACCAGCGTGCCCCCGCCGGGCCCGGCTGTCGCGCCGACATCCCCCGCTCCTCCCCCCGCTCGTCGCACGTCCTGCTCGTCGTCACCCGGGAAGGCGCCGACCCCGGCCGCGTCAGCCGTAGCCGTGTATGCCGACGGTTCGTTGCCGGGGCGCGCGTTGTCATTGACCGATATCGTTAGCGCGCGGCGGTAGGTGGCCGCGGACCGTCGAGGGAGAGCAGATGACCGACGCCCAGCCGACCGTGCCGGTACCCGGTAGCCAGCGCCATCCACTCCCCGGCGCGCACCGGGTCGGCGACCCCGATCCGGCCGATACCGTCCACGTGACGGTGGTGGTCCGGCCGGAGGGCGCGGACGGGTCGGCGGCACAGGCCGATGCTGACCTGGTGGTGGCCTTCGCCGAGCAGTCCGGCCTCGAGGTCGTCGGGAGCAGCCTGCCGGCCCGGTCGGTGCGGCTGCGCGGCGACGTGACCGCGATGAACGAGGCGTTCGGGGTACGACTCGGGCTCTACCGGGTGGACGAACTCACCTACCGGGGGCGGGTGGGGTCGGTACATCTGCCGGCTGAGCTGGCCGACGTGGTCGTCGCGGTACTCGGCCTGGACGCGCGACCGCAGGCCACGACGCATTTCCGCTTCGCTCCCGGGTACGCCCCGGACAGTATCGAGCCGCGCGCCCGGGTCTCCGGGTTCACGCCCCAGCAGGTGGCCACGGCGTACGGGTTCCCGACCGACGTCACCGGTACCGGGCAGACGGTGGCCCTGATCGAGCTGGGCGGCGGGTACCGGGAGGCGGATCTGGACACCTACTTCAGCGAGCAGAGCCTGCCGACCCCGACCGTGGAGGCCGTCGGCGTGGACGGCGCGAAGAACTCCCCCGGTGCCGACGCCGACGGCGAGGTGATGCTCGACATCGAGGTCGTCGGCGCGGTGGCACCCGGTACCCGGATCGTCGTCTACTTCGGACCCAACACCACCGACGGCTTCTACGACGCGATCGCCGCCGCTGTGCACGACACGACGCGTACCCCCGCGGTCATCTCGATCAGCTGGGGGCAGGCCGAGTCGGGCTGGACCGCCTCCGCCATGGACGCCTACGAGGCGCTGTTCGCCGACGCCGCGGCCGCCGGCATCACCGTGTACGCGGCGGCCGGCGACAACGGCGCCACCGACGGCTCCAGTGACGGCTCGCTCCAGGTGGACTTCCCGTCGTCGAGCCCGTCGGTGGTCGGCTGCGGCGGTACCCGGCTCTCCGCGCATACCGAGGTGGTCTGGAACGAGCTGGCCAGCCAGGAGGGCGCGACCGGCGGCGGCTTCAGTGCACACTTCGCGGTACCGGCGTACCAGGCGCAGCTGCCCGCGTTCCAGGCGGCCGGCGCACCGACCGGGCGTGGCGTACCGGACGTCGCCGGCAACGCCGACCCGGTGACCGGCTACCGGGTACGGGTCAACGGCGAGGACACGGTGATCGGCGGTACCAGCGCTGTCGCCCCGCTCTGGGCCGGCCTGACCGCCCTGCTCAACCAGGGCAGCGGTACCCGGCTGGGTGCTCCGCACGCCCACTTCTACGCCACGCCGACCGGCTTCCGGGACGTGGTGACCGGCAACAACGGTGGCTACCCGGCCTCCCGTGGCTGGGATCCGTGCACCGGCCTGGGCTCCCCGCACGGCACCGCGCTCGCCGCCGGTACCGGCGATGTCTAGAACAGGGTGAGTTCGTCGCTGACGATGCCGCGCAGGGCGTGGTAGTCGAGGACCACGCAGCGGATGTTGCGGTCGCCGGCGAGTACCCGTGCCTGGGGCTTGATCTCCTGGGCGGCGAAGATGCCGGTGACCGGGGCGAGTAGCGGGTCCCGGCCGAGCAGCTCCAGGTAGCGGGTGAGCTGCTCGACACCGTCGATCTCGCCGCGCCGCTTGATCTCCACGGCGACCGAGTGGCCGAGCGCGTCGCGGCAGAGCAGGTCGACCGGGCCGATGGCGGTCGGGTACTCGCGACGGACCAGCGTGTAGCCCTCGCCCAGTACCGTCGGGTTGGCGGCCAGCAGCTCCTGCAGGTGCGCCTCCACGCCGTCTTTGCGCAGGCCGGGGTCGAGGCCCAGCTCGTACGAGGTGTCCTGGAAGACCTCGTCCAGGGTGATCCGCAGCTCTTCGCCGGCCTTGTTGACCACCCGCCAGACGCCCGGCGCCTCCTCGATGCGGCACGGCGGGCTCATCCAGTTGAGCGGCTTGTACGCGCGGTCGTCGGCGTGGATGGAGACCGAGCCGTCAGCCTTGACCATGAGTAGGCGGGTGGCCATCGGCAGATGAGCCGTCAATCGACCGATGTAGTCCACCGTGCACCGAGCTATCACCAAACGCACCGCCGCAGCCTACGCGACGAGCCGTCCGGTACGCCGTTGGCCAACCACGCTCAGATCCGCGTGGCGGGCGGGGTTGGCGGGGCGGTGCGACACTGGGTCGATGCTCGCCGTATTGACCGGTATCGGGTTGTCCGCCTCCGCCGGCCTCAACGCCTACATCCCCCTGCTGGTGATCGGCCTGCTGGGCCGGTACACCCACCTGATCCAACTGCCCTCCGGCTGGATGTGGCTGGACAACGGGTGGACGTTGATCATCCTCGGGGTACTGCTGGCGATCGAGGTGGTGGCCGACAAGATCCCGGCGATCGACTCGGCCAACGACGTACTGCACACGGTCATCCGGCCGACAGCCGGTGGGCTGGCGTTCGGCGCGGCGTCCGAGTCGACCACGGTCACCAGCGACCCGGGCAGCTTCTTCACCAGCCATCAATGGGTACCGGTGGCGGCCGGTGTGCTGATCGCGTTCGTGGTACACGGGACCAAGGCAGCCGCGCGACCGGTGATCAACGCGTCCACCGTGGGTACCGGCGCGCCGGTGGTGAGCACCATCGAGGATGTCTTCAGCGTCGTCATGTCGGTGGTCGCCATCGTGCTGCCGATCCTGGTACTCCTCTTCCTCGTCATCTTCGTGCTGGTCGCGATCTGGATGCGCCGCAAGATCAAGGCGCGGCGGGCACGGCGGCGGGCACTGAAGGCGGAGAAGCGGGCGGCCGCGGTGGCGAACCGCGTCGGGCCGCCGGCCGGTCGGCCACTGCCCGCCGGCACGCAGTACGCCCCGCCGCCCGGCCGGCCGGCACCGACCCGGAGCCTGCCCACCGGAGGTTCGACGGGGAAGCAGGCAGGACAGCCGGCCGGGCCGACCGGGAAGCCGCCGGCGCCCGGTCCGCAGTCCTCGGCGCCGACCCGGCGACTGCCGGCGAGCCAGGAGACTCCGGTCACCCGCGAACTCCCCGGAACCACTCAGGACCTGCGCCGCCCCGAGTAGGCCGCGCCACCGGCCCGAGACCACTCACCTACGCCGCCCGGAGTAGGCCGCGCCACCGGCCCGGGACCAGTCAGGACCCGCCGCCGTCCGAAGCAGTAGGCCGCGCCACCGGAGCCTGGAACCACTCAGGACGTGCGCCGTCCGGAGCACTAGGCCGCGCCATCGGAGCAAGGCCATCGGACCAAGGCCGCCGGAGCAAGGCCATCGGAGCAAGGCCATCGGACCAAAAATGGGCCACTCGCCTCTCGCGGCGAATGGGTGAGGCGTGCCACTGCGCGGCGATTCGCCCAGACATGCACCTTCTGCTGACAGTTTGACGGATAATTAGGGCATCCCCCACTTTCGGTACCCGTGAGGAGGTGTCATGGCCAGCGTCGCGGAAGTCAAGGCGGCCATCGAGTCGGCGCTCGCGCACGTACAGGACGGTCAGGAGGCGGTACGGGCCGCCAGCGACCGGCTCGATGACGCCCAGCAGAGCCTCTCGGCAGCGGTCGAGGGCAGCGGGCACGACGCCGTCGGAGCAGCCCAGGCCGCCCTGGCCCAGGCCTCCGTCGAACTGCAGGAGTGCCTGCTCGCCACGCTCTCCGCGGTCGAGCAGGCCCGCTCCTACGCCGCGACGCTCTAGCGATGGCACGGGCGGGTACCGCGCACCAGCCGGCGCGGTCCGGTAGCACGGGACATGGGGCTGGTTCGCTCGTCGACGGCTCACTGATCGATGAGCTGGGCCGCCGGGTCCGGGCGGCGAGTGCGGAGCTGCCGGTACCAGAGGTACGGGCGGCGAGCCAGCGCATCGGGCAGGCCAGCCTGCGGCTCGGGCAGGTACTGGAGGCATCCGGTTCACCCCGGGCGGTACCCACGCTGCGGGCGGCCGGCGAGCACCTCGACATCGCCGCCGGTGCGCTGTTGCGGGCACAGGACGCGCTGGCCGAGTACCTCCAGGTCATTGGTTTGCCGACCGGACCCACCGGCTTCGCCGGCGGCGGGCCGCGGCCGGACCACGCGCGCGACTGGCCGCCACCCGACCCGGACCGTCCCAGGCGCGACCGGCCCAGGCGCGACCGGACCAAGCGGGGCCGGACAACCGGCGGCGGTGGCGCGGGGGTGCGCGACCTGGATGAAGACGAGGAGCTTGAACCGCTGGAGCACGACCGGCCGGAGAAGGGCGACCCGGGCGAACCCGTCGACGAACTCGGCGAAGGCGCGGAGGAACGCGACGGCACGGACGACGGTGCGGGCGAGACGCCGATGGGAGCCGGGTGAGCGGGCGGGAGGCGCTGGTCCGGCGGGTGGCGGCCGAGCTGGCGGAGGCGCGGGCGGCGGCCCGGGACACGCTGGCCGAGGCGCACGAGCGCGGCCGGCGGGCGGCGCAGGAGCTGGCCGAGGCGCGATCGGCGGAGGCCCGGACGGTACCCGAGTTGGATGCCCGCCGCTCCGCGGCCCTGGCGGAGCTGCACCGGCGGATGGACAAGGCTCGCGACGCGACAACGGCGCAACTGGCTGAGCTGGTGGCGGCGTACGCCCCCGGCGCGGCCGGCGAGGCGTGGCCCGAGTGGCAGCCGAGTCCGCCGGGGCGCGGTTGGCAGCCCGGCCTGCTGCGGATCGGGGAGCTGGCCCAGTCCTCCCCCCGCAACCGGCTGCCGGCGCTGGTACCGCTGCTGGACGCGGCGCACGTGACGGTCAGCGGGGGCGACCCGGCCCGGGCTGACGGGCTGATCGCCGGCCTGCTGCTGCGCGCGATCGGCAGTGCTCCGCCGGGTGCGGTGGTACTGCGGGTGTACGACCCCGAACGGCTCGGTGGCAGCCTGGCCGGGTTCGCGCCGCTGGCGGGTGCCGGGCTGCTCACCTCCACCGGGCCGGGCAGCCTGCCGGACCTGCTGGACGAGCTGGTACACGAGATCCGACGGGTCAACGAGTACGTGCTGGCGGGCGAGTACACCTCCCTTGCGGCACTGGCCGAAGCGACCGGGCGGCGGCCGGAGCCGTGGCGGATCGCGGTACTCCTCGGCGCGGAGGAGCTGCGCCCTGAGGGGGTGGCGCAGCTGGACCGGATCGTGCGGACGGGACTGGCGTGCGGGGTACATGTGGTTACCCGGGGCCGGCCGATCCGCGGTGCGGTGACGATCCGGCTGCCGGCCGCGGGCGGCTCGGCACGCACGAGCCTGACCGGGCCGGTACCGGTGGAGTTGGACGAGCCACCCCCGGCCGCGCTGGTGACGGCGGTGTGCCGGCAGTTGGCGGCCGGGCCACCGCCGGCCGCGTTCGCCGACCTGATTCCGGAGAAACTCTGGGGTTTGAGCGCCGCCGAGGAGCTGACCGCGCCCATCGGCGAGGGGCCGGACGGGCGCCTGGTCGAACTGACGCTCGGCGACAACCCGCCGCACGCGCTGATCGGCGGCGCCTCCGGCTCCGGCAAGACCAACCTCATCTACGCCTGGCTGGCCGGGCTGACGACGCGGTACTCCCCCGACGAGCTGGAGCTGTACCTGTTGGATTTCAAGGAAGGCGTGTCGTTCGCCCGGTTCGCGCCGGGTCAGCGCGACCCGAGTTGGCTGCCGCACGTGAAGCTGGTCGGCGTCAACATCAACAGTGACCGCGAATTTGGCTTGGCACTGCTGCGTTTCCTGCTCGGCGAGCTGCAGCGGCGCGCGGCGGCGGCGCGGCGGTACGAGGCGACGAAGCTGTCGGAGTTGCGCGCCGAGGACCCGACCGGGCGGTGGCCGCGGATCGTCGCGGTGGTCGACGAGTTCCAGGTACTGCTGGCCGGCCGGGACGCGGTCACGAACGAAGCCGTTGCGCTGCTGGAGGATCTGGCCCGCCGGGGCCGGTCACAGGGCATCCATCTGGTACTCGCCAGCCAGGATGTCTCCGGGATCGAGGCGCTCTGGGGCCGGGGCGGGCTGGTCGGCCAGTTCACCCTGCGCATCGCCCTGCCCAAGGCGCGGCGGATTCTCAATGATGCCAACGGAGCGGCCGAAACCATTCCCCGGTACCACGCGGTGGTGAACCCGGACTCCGGGGTGAGCGAGGCGAACCAGGTGGTACGCCTGCCGAACTCCGGTGCCCGCGATGCCTGGCATGCCCTGCAGGTGCGGCTGTGGGAGATGCGCGCGCCGACCGACGAGCCGCCAAGGCTCTTCGACGGCGATGCGGTGCCTGTCTTCGCGCCCTCTTTGGACGGGCCGGTCGCTGAGCCCGAGGCGCGGATCGGGGAGCTGATTGACGTTACCGGACGGGCGGCGGTGGTACGGCTGGGGCGCGCGCCGGGTCGGAACCTGGCTGTGCTCGGTACCCGGGCCGACGACGCGTGCGCCATCCTGCGCTCGGCCGCGCTGTCGGTACGCCCGCAGTGGCCACACGCGCGCTTCTCCGTGCTGTGCCCCGACTCCGGTCTGGCCGGCCAGGCGCGCACACTCGCAGAGGCGGTGGATGCCTCCTTTGTGGACAGTGCCGGACTCCTCGACTTCCTGAACTCGTTGGTACCGGACACGACCGAGCCACACCTGATCGTCGGGTACGCCCTCGACGCGGCTGCCCCCTTGCTGAGCGCCAAACCGGCTGGCGGCGGCCCCACCGGGCACGAACTGCTGCGCCGGTTGCTGGGCAGTGGACCCGAGCACCACACGCACCTGCTCGGCTGGTGGCGCTCCGTCTCCCGGCTGCGCGACGACCTCGGCGGGATCACCGCACGCTTCGACGCGATCGGTGCCTGGGTGGCGCTCGACCTGCAGGGCTCCGAGCTGGCCCCGTTGTCGCCGACACCGAGCGGGCCGAGCTGGTACCCGCGTCCGCACCGGGGACTCTTCTTCGACCGTGCGGTGCACCGGTACCCCCAGGTCGTCATCCCGTACGGGTTTGTCGCGTGAAACCGTTGGGGGAACGGTGAATCCGGTGGCGCCGGAGTACCCTGCGGCGGCTGAGTACAAGGCGTTGGTACACGCGCTGGCGGCAACCGAAGCAGCTCGGGTGGGTGAGGCCCGTACCATCGAAAGGTCCTATGTGGACGGTTGCGCGGGCGCGGCGCAGGCGGTGAGCGCCGCGGCGGCTTCAGTCGCCGAGTCCGCGGCGGCGGCGCGCGCGGCCGCGACCCTGGTGACCGACGCGGACGCCGACGCCGCGACGCTGTGGCGGGAGTTGGGGCGGGTGCTCGGCCGCTACTGGGGCACCCGGATCGGGCCGCTGCCGGCGCCCGAGGCGCAGGACGGGCAGACCGATCCGGCGGTACCGCTCACCCGCGCCGCTGACCTGATCGCCGCCGCGGACCGGGTGGCGCCCCGGCCGGTACCGCTCGTCGCGCACCCGCTGCTGGCCCTGCTCGGTGCCGGCTGCGCGATCGCGGTTGCCTTACCGGCCAAGGGTTTGCTGGCGGCGTTCGGCGGCTCGTTGGTGGTGGCGATCCTGGCCCAGTTGATGATTTTCATCGCCCCGTTCGTCGGGCTGCCGGTGGCCCGGGCGTGGGTACGCCGCCGCTGGCGTACCCGCCTGGAGTTCGGCGGCTTCGTACTCACCGCGCTCGGTGGCATGCTCGCCTGCTGCTCGATCGTCGCCCTGCTCTGACTCTCGCCTTGTTGCGCTGCGGCTCGGGTGGGGCAGGATGGGTACGTGGCAACCGTTTCGGTCAGCTGGGATCAGGTGTTCGCGTGGCGGCTGCGCCGGCAGTACCTCGAGCCCCGCACCGACCTGAGTGTGGTGGAGATCGTCCGGCGGCTGTGCGGGGTACAGGCACAGGTCTCGTCCTCGGCCGTGCAGGCCGTACTTGCCCGACAGGCCGGCTCCCCACGGCGGGCTGGGCTCGGTTCATCTGTGAAGCCGGCGCCGCAGGGGAAGCCGGTGGTGGGTGGGGTCGAGGCGGCGCTGGAGTCGCGGGAGTTGCTGAAGACGTGGTCGATGCGGGGCACGCTGCACCTGCTGCCACCGGACATCGCGGGAGCGTTCGGCTGCCTGATCGCCGCCGCGCGCACCTGGGAGCGACCGGCGTGGGTACGCGCCTACGGACTCACCCCCGACGAGGTCAGCGACCTGGGCGAGCGCGTCGCGGAAGCGTTGCACGGCAGGACATTGAGCCGCGAGGAGCTGATCGACGCCATCGTGGTGAAGGCCAGCTATGCCGAGCACATCCGCTCCGGCTGGGGGACCGCACTGAAACCGTTGGCGTGGCAGGGCCTGCTGTGTCACGGGCCGAGCCGGGGCAACCGCATCACGTTCACCACGCCGGCCAGCTGGGCTCCCTCGTTCCGGCCGTACGCCGACCAGGACGCGGCCGCGGCGGTGGCCATCCCGGCGTACCTCGGGGCGTACGGTCCGGCCACCCCGAAGTCGTTCGGCAACTGGCTGTCCCGCAGTGCCAGTAGTAGAGCCAGCCTGCGGCGCTGGTTCGCGGCACTCGGGGACCGGGTGGTGCCGGTCGATGTCGAGGGCAGGCAAGCCTTCCACCTGGCCGAGTACCTGGACGACCTGGTGAGCTGCCGGCCCAGCCGTGCGGTACGGCTGCTGCCCGGGTTCGACCAGTACCTGCTCGGCCCGGGTACCGACGACCCGGCGGTACTCGCCCCCGAACGCCGTACCACAGTCAGCCGGGCGGCCGGTTGGATCGCCCCGATCGTGGTGTCCCGTGGTCGGGTGGCCGGGGTGTGGAGTGGCGGCTCCGGTACGCCCGTCGAGGTGACCTCGTTCGATCCGATCGACGGCAGGGCACTCGCCACCGAAGTCCGCAGGGTCAGCTGACCCCTATCCGTGCCTTGACAGCGGTTACCTGCTGCCGCGTGCTTCGGCAACGGCGAGCTGGATCGCTTCGGTGAGGTCGGTGGTGTAGAGCACCCGGTAGGGGTTGATTCCGTGGTGCCGCCACAGATCCAGCTGCCAGCCGGAGGCGTGTACGAGGACGTACGCCTCGACCACCTCACCAACGACGGAGGCGCCACGCAGCTCCGGGTACTCGGTGACGGTCAGGCCGGTACCCGCGGCGACGGTACGCAGCGCGGCACCGATCTCCTCGTGTGGCCCCTGCATCGCACTCCCTTCCCGGCATCGTCGGGCTCCGTTTACGGCCACTGCCAGCTGTCGAGTATCTCGGTGGCCCGACCCCAGTCCCCGTCGGTCTCGGTCAGCCAGTGCACCCGGGGCCGGTCCGGTAGCCGGAGCAGTTCGCCGAGGGTGAGCATCCAGGCGGGGCCGGCGACCACCAGTACCTCCGCGGGTACCCCGTAGAACAGCCACTCCAGCTCCACTTCCGCGGCGACCCGGTCGCGCAGGCACAGCGCCCGGTCGACCGTCAACGGCTGGCGGTATGGCGTCAGCAGCTGGTCCGCGTGCACAAGTCCGTGCCGCGCGGACAGCACCCACACCCGGCGGCGGTACCCGGGCAGGCCGTCGAAGCGGGCACGCAGCTGCGGTACCCGGCCGGCCGCATACAGGTCCAGTGCGGCCACCGGGTACCCGGCGTCGTGCTGCTGACGGGAGCTCGCGACGATCACCATGCGCCCGCTCACCGGATGGTCGTCGTGCCGCAGATCCCTGTGGTGGGGCGGAATTCCCGTCGTGGGCAACGCGATCCTGGCCGGTGTGGTCCCGGGCTGTGTGGTCCCGGGCTGTGTGGTCCCGGGCTGTGCGGTCCCGGGCTGTGTGGTCCCGGGCTGTGTGGTCGGGGGCGATGCGGTGCCGGAGGTTGCGGTCCCGGAAGTTGCGGTCCCGGGCGTGGCAACGCACCGCGCCGTCGATGGTCCAGCCACGCGCACCTCCCGTTCATCCGCAGTGGCACCGGGGCGGACGGACTGATGTCTCGTCCGCCCCGGGCCTTTGGGGGCTGCGGGGCCGGCCGGCGTCGCCCGCCCCACGGAGGCGGCACCGGCAGCCGGTACTGACCCGCGACCACCCCGGCGACCGCCGCCCGGGACACAGCTAAATCCGTACCCGTGGATGTTGGCCAGTGCGCACGTCCGACCTGGACAGAGCATGGACAGCCCAACATCCGCGCCTGACGCCATGGCCTGCGGATGGATCGCTTGCCGCGCCACAGATCCGCGGCGACTGTCCGCGCATTGTCGGACCGGCGAGGGGCGACCGGCGCAGGCGCATCGGCCGGGGCGGCGCGCATTGGGGCGGGCCGGCGCGTGGCTCATGGCTCGGGGCGGCGCGCATTGGGGCGGGCCGGCGCGTGGCTCATGGCTCGGGGCGGCGCGCATTGGGCGGGCCGGGCCGTGGCTCGTGGCTCGGGCGGCGCGTGGCTCGGGGCGGCGCGGGGCGTGGTGCGGCTCAGACCGTTGTGCGGCAACGGAGGCCGGCGCTCGGGTGTCAGGCTTCGACGAGTGCGGCGCGGCCCGGGTCGGTGACCAGCGCGGCGAGCTCGCGGACGGAGACCTGCGACGCCCACTGCCGGGCCGCGCCGGCAAATCGTCGAGCCCGCGCGTGTACCCCGTCAGGTCGGTGCTCAGAAGTGATCATCATCGCCTCGATCGCCAGCCCGCTCGCTCCCGTGACGTTGGGGTTGTCGGAGCGCAGCGCCTCGATCGCGAGGTCGAGCTGGTGTCGGGGCGGCACGTCGGGCGGCGCATCGGTTGTCGCGTCGGGCAACGGGTCGGCAAGCAGGTAACGGGGCACCTTCACCGACGCCCCGATCGCGAGGTATGCGGTGGCGGCGCCAACGGCGGTACGCGCCCGGCAGTAGGCGCCCGTGGTCAGGTTCGCGCTCACCGCTCTCGGGCCGGGTACCCACTCCAGCAATGAGAACGCGCGCTCGACCGCCTCGTCCACCCCGTCCCGGTCGCCCAGCCGGGCCAGCGCCCGAGCCTCCCCGTTGATGGCCAGCCGTACCCGGTGGGGCCCCTCGGGCGAGCGCCGGGCACCGTCGCGGGCCAGCGCCAGCGCCCCGTAGAAGTCGCCCGCGTAGTACGCGACCAGGCTCTGCAGCGCCCGTGCCCACGCCTGGGTATCGGGCTGTGCAGCGACATCGGCCAGTTCGAAAGCCTCGGCCGCGTACGCGCACGCCTGCGGAAACGCGCTCAGATCCAGCGCCAACGCGCCGAGCAGGCCGGAGAGGTAGGCGCCCTGGATGTAGAGCTGGGTGCGCTGCGGTGGGTGCTGGCGGCCGGCGAGCAGCTGTTCGACGTAGCCGCGCAGTTGTCGCACGTGCGGTACCAGCGCGGCCGGCGGCTGCCACTCGTTGTCCGCGATCAGCCGCTGTATCGCCTCGTCAAGCAGGCCGAGCTTGGCGTCGTCGACGTTGGACTCGGCCCGCCTGCGCCGCCTACCGTCGATAACCACCGGCTCCTCCAACACCTCGACCCCGACCCACTCGGCCAGCCCGTCCACCGGCGACCCGACCGGCACCAGAGCACCCGCGGCCGCGCCCGAGCCCGAGCCCGAGCCCGAGACCCACCCGAGCCCGAGAGCCAACCCGAGGCCGCGCCCGGGCCTGGGAGCACGCCCGCAGTCGGGTGCACCGCCGGAGCCGGATCCGCAGCCGAAACGAAGCCTGGAGCCAGGGTTGACAGCGGGTCCGGAGCCGGCGCCCAAACTGCGCCGGCGACCGGAGCGGATACACCGTCCCCAAGCCTGCCCGGAGCCGAATCAGCCGCAAGACCGGCAGTCATGTCCGATGGCGGCACCGGGCTGGCGGGCGAAACTGGATTGGCGGCCGGATGTGGCACCACGTGCGGATCGGGGGCGGGTCGGTGCTGCTGCCGGCGCAGCGCCTCCACGTCGTCGTAACTGGCCAGCAGGGCGCCTTCCGCGCTGACGATCGCGTCGGCCCGCTCCCAGAACGCGCGGTCGGCGCGCTGCTTGCCGGTCTCGATGTTGGCGATGCTGCTGCGGGCATATCGGACCAGCGGCGCGAACGCCTCCTGGGTGTAGCCCGCGGCCTGCCGCCAGCCGGCCAACCGGCGCCCCAGTGCCAGCCAGGCGGCGCTGACCTGTTGCCCGTCCGCCATCCTGACTCACCCCCGAGCGGCTCCGGTCCGGGATCCGCCGCTGCGGCCCGCCTTTACGGACTATCGCGATGCCCGAGTACCGCGCAACCCGGCAACCGGCGCCCGCGTTCAGTAGCCGTCACCACAGTCGATGGGTCACGGCCCCTGACCTGGCCGTCCCGTCAAAGCCCCGGGTGATGTCGTACTTTTGTTGGCAGTTATGGCGGTGACGCCAACATCGGCAGGAGATCAGCGCAGTCCGTGCGCCTCGCGTACCACGGTGACCAGCTCGCCGATGATCTCGTTGACCGCGAAGTCCCTGGGCGTGAAGACCCGGGCCACTCCGGCGGCGCGCAGGGCGGCGGCATCGGTGGCCGGGATGATCCCGCCGACCACCACGGGTACCTCCGCCAGGCCGGCCGCGCGCAGCCCGTCCAGTACCGCGCGTACCGCCACGAGGTGTGCGCCGGAGAGGACGGAGAGCCCCACGAGGTCCACGTCCTCCTCGGCCGCGGCCGCCACGATCTGTGCCGGGGTGAGCCGGATTCCCTGGTACACCACCTCGAAGCCGGCATCGCGGGCGCGTACCGCGATCTGCTCGGCACCGTTGGAGTGCCCGTCCAGCCCCGGCTTGCCGACGAGTAGCCGCAGCCGGCCACCACCCAACTCCGCCGCGGTCTGCCGGACCCGCTCGCGTACCCCCGCCAGCGAGCCGTCGCCACCGCCAGCCGCAGCAGACCCGGCCGCACCGAGTCCGGTGGGGGCGCGGTACTCCCCGAACACCTCGCGCAGCGCCCCGGCCCACTCCCCCGTGGTGACCCCGGCACGTACACAGGCGAGGGTCGCCGGCATCAGGTTGCCGTTGCTGGCAGCCGTTTTCCGGAGATCGTCCAACGCCACCCCGACCGCGTCGGAGTCACGCGCTGCCCGCCAGGCCCGGACAGCCGCCACCGCTTCCGCCTCCACCGACGACTCAACCTGTTGCACCGCAACGGCCCCAGCCGCAGTGAGTGGCGACGGCTCGGTCTCGACCAGCCGGTTCACGCCGACGACAACGTCCACGCCGTCCTCCACCCTTCGCCGGCGCTGAGCCAGCGAGGCCACCAGCGCACTCTTCAGGTACCCGCTCTCGACAGCCGCGACCACGCCGCCCAGCTGCTGAATCTGCTCCAGTTCCCGCTCGGCACCGTCCACAATGGACCGCACGAGCGCTTCGACGACGTACGAGCCGGCGAAGATGTCCGGGTACTCCAGCACATCCGACTCGTACGCGAGTACCTGTTGCATGCGCAGTGACCACTGCTGGTCCCACGGGCGGGGCAGGCCGAGCGCCTCGTTCCACGCGGGCAGCTGCACCGCGCGGGCGCGCGCGTCCCGGGAGAGCGTCACGCCCAGCATCTCCAGCACGATGCGGGGCACGTTGTTCTCCGGCTGCGCCTCGGTGAGGCCGAGCGAGTTGACCTGCACCCCGTACCGGAAACGCCGTTGCTTTGGATTCTCCACCCCGTAACGGGCGAGGGTGATCCGATCCCACAACACCCCGAAGGCCCGCATCTTCGCCATCTCCTCGACGAAGCGCACACCGGCGTTGACAAAGAAGGAGATGCGTCCGACCACGTCACCGAAGCGTTGCGGCGCAAGCTGTCCCGAATCGCGTACCGCGTCGAGCACGGCGACCGCGGTGGCGAGTGCGAAGCCGACCTCCTGCACCGGCGTGGCGCCGGCCTCCTGGAGGTGGTAGGAGCAGATGTTCACCGGATTCCACTGTGGACAGTGCCGCACCGCCCAGGCGATGGTGTCGGTGGTCAACCGCAGCGACGGTCCCGGCGGGAAGATGTGCGTACCCCGGGACAGATACTCCTTCACGATGTCGTTCTGGGTTGTCCCGGCCAGCTTCGCCAGCGGCGCGCCCTGCTCCTGCGCAACGGTCACGTAGAGGGCCAGCAGCCACATGGCCGTCGCGTTGATGGTCAACGACGTGTTCGCATCGGCCAGCGGGATGCCGTCGAAGAGCGCCCGCGCGTCCCCGAGGTGCGCGACCGGTACCCCCACCCGGCCGACCTCACCTGTCGCCAGTTCGTGGTCGGCGTCGTACCCGGTCTGGGTCGGCAGGTCGAAGGCGACGGAGAGGCCGGTCTGCCCCTTGGCCAGGTTCCGCCGGAACAGCGCATTACTGGCGGCGGCCGAGGAGTGGCCGGCGTACGTACGCATCACCCAGGGACGGTCGGGCTGCTCCAGGCGGTACCCCATGCCCGGAGCCTACTGAACGGTAGCTTAGGTCGTACCGGTGAGCTTGCTCTCAACAACCCGGTCCCGGCACCAGCCGCTGGCTGCGCCCGGACCGTCCCCAGCTCACCGCATGAGGCCCCATACAAGGGCCTTCGCTGGTGACGCGGCGTCGGGGTAGCTCAGTGCGCCGTCGCCGAACGGACCGGAGTCGCTGCCCGGCGGCGCGGTACCGGCGACTCCGCTGAGCGGATCGCAGACAGCCCAGGTGATGCTCGGCTTCGCCCCGGTCTGCGCGACCACCCGCAGCGCCGCGATGAAGCCCCGATCACCCACGGGGTACAGGGAGTAGATGTCAGGGGAGTTCGGCAGCCCGGACAGGGTGACCCGGTCGGTGCCGTCCGGTCGCTGGATGAACGCGGTGACCGGCCCCTCGGCGGGCAACCACATCGAAGCGGCTGCCCCGGTCGGCCCGTCCTCCGTCTGCTGCCCGGCCGACCCGACGGGTACCACTCCGATGCACACGTCCGGAGCGCAGGTCAGTCCGGTCGCGCCGGCGGGGGCGGAGACCTCGATGGTCGCGCCGGTGAGCAGGTTCTTCATCCGGGTCGCCACGCCGACGTGGGCCAGTGCCTCGGACCCGAAGCTGGCTTGCTCGTACGGGCCGTAGGCGAACCACTCCTGATCCACCCCGGTGAGCCGCACCGCCCACGGCGACGTGCCGTGCAGCAGGTACATGTCGGCGAACCCGGGCACCGGCTCCGGTTCACCGCCGCCCGCCGCCAGCCGGACGATGCCGGGCCCGGCGGCGGACCAGTACACCGCCGAATCCGTGGCGTACCAAGGCCCCGCGTGCAGGCTGCGCAGCGGTACCGCGGTTCCCGGTGGCACCCCGTCGACCCGGATCGCCACGTGTGCCAGCAGTTGCGGCACTCCGCCCGCCAACGGCACCGTGTAGGCGTCGAAGCCGGCCGCAGTATCGACTCCCCAGTAGACGCGGTGCGCCGAGACGGCCGAGTGGCTCACCCACGGCTGCTGGTCGCTGCCGGACGACCCGGCGGGAATGGCGGCGATCTGCCGGTACCGGCCGGTGCCGGCGTCGTAGATGTCCAGCGAGGTCATCGGTGCCGCCGTGTACGGGTCCGGCGACTGGTACGCCAGGCCGACGAGTACCTGGTGCGGACCGGCGCTGCCCAGCGGGTACGGCCGGCCGCCGTCCGGCGAATCCGGCAGCTCCACCACCGCACCCGGCCACACCTGCGCCGCGTCCGGTACCGCGTCGGAGTTCGCGGGTACCCGCCAGTTGCCCGGGCCGGGCGGGATGCCGGCGACGCCGCCGTCGGTACCCCCGTTGGGTTTGGCGAGCACGGCCGGCACCGCGACGAGCACAGCGGCGACCGTGGCCACCGCGGCGACCAGCAGGCCCGCCCGCCGGCTACTACGGCGCTGCCGGTACCGGCGCAGTACCCGCTCGGCAAGGTCGGCCGGCCCCGGCTGCGCGGCCTCGGCGAGCGCGCGCAGATCTTCCGCGATGGTGTTCGGTGCGCTCATCAGTACCCTCCCAGGATCAGTTCGAGGCGCGGGGTGTCCCGCAGCTTGCCGAGTGCGCGGCTGGTCTGGCTGCGTACCGTGCCGCGGGAGATGCCGAGTACGTCGGCGATCTGCTCCTCGGTCAGGTTCTCGTAGAACCGCAGTACGACCACCGCCCGTTGCCGCGCCGGGAGGGCAGCCAGTGCGCGCAGGACAGCGGCGCGCCGGTCGGCATCCCCGTACCCACGGTCGTCCACCATCCGCTCGGGCACCTCGGGTACCACCGACTCACGCCGGCGCCGCCGCCAGAAGCTCACGTGCAGCCGGGCGATCGTGGTCCGCGCGTACCCGGTCGGATCGTCCTTGCGCTGTATCCGCGGCCACGCCCCGCGCAGCCGGATCAGCGCCTCCTGCACCAGGTCGTCGGCGTCGTGCGCGTTCGCGGCGAGCAGGTACGCATAGCGGTACAGCCCGGGAGCGCGGGCACGGACGAACTCCGCGAACGCCTCGTCGTCGGTCATCTGTCCTCCTCGCCACCAGGACGCGCGCGGCGCCCCGATCGGCTGCACGCGATTGTCCCGGGATTTGCGCCGGGCTGTGCCCGCCCGCCGGCACGGCCGGTGTGCGGCGCCGGGTCGGTCGGGCGGCCGACGCGGGATTCCCACCCGGGTGGAGACGTCACTCCACCCGGGGTTGGTGGTGGCCGGCGTTGGCGCTGCGGCACGATGGGCGGCATGACAGAGGACCTCGCGATCCGGGTACGCGGACTGCGCAAGGCGTACGGCGACCGGCTCGCCGTCGACGCGCTCGACCTGGACATCCCCCGTGGCGAGTGCTTCGCCCTACTCGGCCCGAACGGCGCCGGTAAGACCACCACCGTCGAGATCCTCGAGGGCTACCGGCAGCGCACCGGTGGCGAGGTGACCGTGCTCGGGCTGGACCCGGCGCGGGCCACCCGCGACTGGCGCTGCCGGGTGGGCATCGTGCTCCAGTCGACCGGCGAGTTCGAGGCGCTGACCGTACGCGAGGTGGTCCGCCACTTCGCCACCTACTACCCGGTGAGCCGACCCGTCGGCGAGGTGATCGAGGCGGTCGGGCTGGCCGAGAAGGCGGACGCGCGGGCCAGTACCCTCTCCGGCGGCCAGCGCCGCCGGCTGGATGTGGCGCTGGGCATCATCGGCCGGCCCGAGGTGCTCTTCCTGGACGAGCCGACGACCGGCTTCGATCCCGAGGCGCGCCAGGAGTTCTGGGAGTTGATCCGCAGCCTTTCGGCGCAGGACACCACAATCGTGCTCACCACCCACTACCTCTACGAGGCCGAGGCGCTCGCCGACCGGGTCGGAGTGATCGTCGGCGGCCGGCTGGCCTCGGTGGCCACCCCGGCCACGCTGGGCGGCCGGGACACGGCGCCGACGGTAGTGGCCTGGGACGGCCCGGGCGGGCGCGAGTCGCAGCACACGGACATGCCCACGGCGCTGGTGACCAAACTGGCGGCCCAGTTCGGTGGCGAGGTACCCGGCCTGTCGGTGGCCCGGCCGAGCCTCGAGGACATCTATCTGACCATGATCGATTCATCCAAGGTGGAGTCATGACGACCACGGTGCGCCCCCCAGCCCGCCCGAAGGCCCAGTCCGGTCCGCTGCCCGCAGCCCGGATCGGTTGGGAGCGCGGCAAACTGGAGGTCAAGGAGTTCTTCCGGCAGCGTGAGTCGGTGGTCTTCACGCTCGCCTTCCCGGTGATCATGCTGGTGATCTTCGGCTCGATCGTGAACTACCAGATCGACGGCGGAATCAACTTCAGCCAGTACTTCGTCCCCGGCATCCTCTGCGCCGGCCTGTTCGGGGTGGCCTTCCAGACCACCGCGATCCAGATCGCGGTGGATCGGGACAAAGGCATTCTCAAGCGCCTGCAGGGTACGCCGATGCCACCGGCGGCCTACTTCATCGGGAAGATCATCATGGTACTCACCCTGGTGGTACTCGAATTCGTCGTCCTGCTCGTGATCGCGACCGCGCTGGGCAAGGTGGACCTGCCCACCGATGCCGGCCGGTGGCTGACCTTCGCCTGGGTCACCCTGCTCGGCACTGCGGCCGGCGCACTGCTGGGCATCGCCTTCTCCTCGGTACCCCGGTCCGGGCGTGCCGCGCCGGCCACCATCACGCCGATCGCGCTGATCCTGCAGTTCATCTCCGGCATCTACTTCGTGTTCACCACGCTGCCGCCGTTCCTCCAGCACGTCGGGGCGTTCTTCCCGATCAAGTGGATCGCCCAGGGCTTCCGCTCGGTGTTCCTGCCGGACAGCTTCGCCCAGCAGGAGGCGGCGCACAGCTGGGAGCACGGCCGGATCGCACTGGTACTGGCGGCGTGGGCGGTCGGTGGCCTGATCCTGGCGCTGCGTACCTTCCGGTGGCGCTCCAGCAACGACAACTAAAGGCGGCGACAACTGACGGCAACCTGTCCGTTCCGCTGACGGCCCGGCTGGCCCGGGTGTGCAATCCTCGGTGGCACTGCACTCGTGGTACCGCGACCCGGTGGTACCGCATCCCGTGCGGTGCCACCGAGGCTTTCCGCCCCCACCCGAGGACACGCGTGCCTTCCCACCCGAGCGCGTTCGACGACTTCTACGCCGAGCACTACGCCCCGCTGGCGGTGCAGCTCTACGCCTACGCCGGCGACCTGCCGACCGCGGAGGCGGTGGCGCACGAGGCGTGCTGCCGTGCACTGGCGCGGTGGAGCCGGCTCGAGGACCCGGGCGCCTGGACCCGGCGTACCGCCTGGGGACTCGTACGCAGCGGGCCACGCCGGGCGCTCGCGCGACGGGCGCACGCCGTCGCGGGTACCCCCCGGGTCCCGTCGCCCGCCCAGTCGGCTTACCTGCAGGCGCTGGCGTCGATGCGCCCGCGTCCCCGCCGCGTCTTCGTGCTGTACCACCTCGCCGCCCTGCCGCTCGCCGACATCGCCGACCAGGAGGGCATCCGGCTCACCCGGGTACGCAAAGCGCTGGCCCGCGCGCAGGCCCGCTTCGGCCAGCACTCGGCCGCGTTGACAGCGGCGGCCGCCACTCCACTGGCCATCACCGCCGCCCCCGACCCCGCCGCCCTACCGCCGCCGGTCGACCCCTACGCCGACGTGGACCCGTTGCCCGTGCTCGATTCCGCACCGGCGACCACCCAGCGGCCAGCCGCGACCAAGCCCGCCGGGAACAAGGCAGCCGGCACCGCGACGGTCCCCGGGGCTGGCCGCATCTCGGCGCCCAGCACGGGCCTGGCCCGCGGTACCGCCACCGCCCGCGGTAAGGCGACACCGCCGGGCACCGCCGGGGCGCCTGGTACGCAACAGAATCCGGCCGCGCAACAGCCGGCTGCCAGCCGGGACCCGGATGCCACCGATACCGGCTACCGCGGAGGGATCGCCGATGCCTGAGCCGGTGTCAGAGAAGGGTGCGCCGGTGGACGAGCGCGCCATCCGGTTCCAGAGCGCCGAGTTCCGCCGGGCCAGCCAGGCGCAGGTGGTGGCGCCCGGCGGGAAGCGGGCCGCCGCGACGGCACACGGCCGGCTGCTGCTGCGCGCCTTCGCCTTCGGCGGGCTGGTACTGCTGCTGCTCGCCGGTACCGCCGCCGGTGTCTACCTGGTCAGCCGCGACCACAAGGCGACCGGTACGTCGGCCACCGGTCCACAGCACCCGACGAGCGTGCCACCCTCCACTTCGGACAGTGCCCGACCGAGCGCGTCGGCCAGCCCGTCCGCCTCGGTCAGTCTGCCTGCGCTGCAAGCAAACCAGCTCCGGCTGGCGGTACCGGCCTGGTCCGCGGAGGCGGCCGGCGGCGGCTGCCCCAGCGGCGTCACCACCTTCACGAACTACCAGGCGCCGAGCAGTGGCCCCGACTCGCTGCCGATGGAGATCCGGGGTAGCGCCGACATCGACGTCGACCACGACGGCAGCGCCGAGCGGGTCTACCTGCTGCGCTGCGATGTCGGCGAGACCGGCCCCGAGCAGGTGGTGGCCTACCACGCCAGTACCGCCCGCAGCTTCGACATCTTCGGCACGGTGGCCCAGACCGGGGTGGCGTTCCAGGACATCCAGGCGCTGGCCAGCGGGGCCGAGGGTACCGTGCAGGTAACCGTCGCCGACCGGCGTACCTGCTGCGCGGAGACGCCACAGCAGGCGGTGGCGCAGGTACGCACCTACAGCTGGACGGGGGCCACGTTCCAGCAGACCGGTGGCCCGACCACGTTCCAGGCCGATACCAGCCAGTCCCGGGTCAGCCTGACGGTCACCGTACTCCCGGGTACGGCCGGCGCGACCAGCCTGCGCGTGCAGGTACGCAACGACGGGCCGGGCGCCGCACGGCTGCTGCTGTTCGTCGAGGTACCGCCGAACCCGCCGGCTGGTGGCGACTGGTCCCGTTGCGAGGCACCGCACGCCATCATGGACGGCGGCAGCTACACGACCTGCGCCCTGTCGCTACCGGCCGGCGTGTCCGCCACGCTCAACCTCCCGGTGTCCGTACCCGCCGGCAACCCCGCCGCCCGGGTACAGATCCGCACCGGCGACAACCACTTCCTCTACGCCGAGCAGACCCTCCCGCTGTCCACCAGCTGAACACGGCCTAGGGTCTGTCCTGCCGATCATTGGCGGGCTGCGGCGGGCCCAGACGACGACCGGCGGCGCCTGCGGAACGCCTGCATACAACAGCGGTATCCAGACGTTCCGCACGCTTGCCGGATCGCCGCCTGGACTCCGCCTCGCCTCGCCATGATCGGCAGGACAGACCCTAATACTCGTAGAAGCCGCGCCCGCTCTTCCGGCCGAGGTCGCCGGCGATCACCATGCGCTGCAACAACTCCGGTGGGAAGAACTTCTCGTCGGCCGTATCGGTGTAGATATTGCGGGCCGCGTTCAGCAGTACGTCGACGCCGGTCAGGTCGGTGGTCTGCAGCGGCCCCATCGGATGTCCGAAGCCCAGCCGGCACGCGGTGTCCAGGTCTTCGGGGCTGACCACGCCGCTCTCCACCAGCTTCACCGCCTCGACCACGAGCGCGGCGATGAGTCGGGTGGTCACGAAGCCGGCGATGTCCCGGTTCACCACGATGGTGGTCTTGCCGATCCCCTCGGCGAAGGCTTTGGCGGTGGCCAGCGTCTCGTCGGCCGTCTTGTACCCGCGTACCAGCTCGCACAGCTTCATCATCGGTACCGGTGAGAAGAAGTGGGTACCCACAACGGATTCCGGTCGGCTGGTGGCCGCGGCGATCTGGGTCACCGGGATGGCACTGGTGTTGGTGGCGAGTACCGTCCCCTCCCGGCACACCTTGTCCAGCTGCCCGAAGATCTCCTGCTTGAGCTCGAGCTTCTCGAAGACCGCCTCCACCACCAGATCGGCATGTGCAGCAGCGTCCAGATCGGTGGTGGTGGAGATCCGGGCGACCGTGGCCGCCGCCTCGTCCTCGGTGATGGTTGCCTTGTGCACGAAGCGATCCAGCGAAGTACGGATGCCCGAGGTACCCCGCTCCAGCGCCTGCGGGGTCACGTCGTGCAGGGTCACGTCCCAGCCGGCCCGCGCGGCCACCTGCGCGATTCCGGAGCCCATCAGCCCCGCCCCCACCACCAACAGTCGACCAGTCACCGTGTTTCTCCCTCCGCACGCCTTCTCGGACCGACCCTAAACGCCGGTTCAGCCGCCCGCGCTGTGGGGCCGCCCCGCAGGAACGGCCGGGGTCGTGGCGGCCAGCCGGAGACCGGTGCCACACTGGGCGTGTGCCGTTCCCGCTCTACCTCTCCGGGCCGCTCTCCGCCCTGCTGGTCGTCGCCCTGCTGGGGCTGGTACTGCGCTGGGCGTACGGCAGGCCGGCCGGGCGCGATTGGCAGCCGGAGGACTTCGGGCTGCTCACGCCGGTCGCGACGGTCGACGATCCGAGTACGGCCGCGGGGGTACGCCGGGTGCTCGACGAGGCCGGCATCCGCTCCACGCTGGCGGTCACCCGGGACGCCCGGGTCAGCGTGCTGGTCTTCGAGAGCGAGTGGGACCAGGCCCGCCGGCTGGTCAGCTGACGGGTCTGGCGGCAGTCGAAATCAGAAGCTGAACGCCGGCTCCTCCGGGGCCACGCTGCGCTCGGCGGTCACGCCCAGCGCCGCGAGGTCGGCGACGAAGGTGGGGTACCCGCGGTCGATGTGGTGCACGTTCGACACCTCGGTGTACCCGTCGGCGCGCAGCCCCGCGATCACCAGCCCGGCACCGGCCCTGATATCGGTGGCCCGTACCGGCGCACCGGACAGCGTCTCCCGCCCGTGTACCGCCGCGTGGTGCCCGTCCGTGCGGATCTCGGCGCCCAGCCGGGCCATCTCGTTGATGAACATGAACCGGCCGTCGAAGATGTTCTCGGTGATCAGCGACGAGCCCTCGGCCACCGCCGCCAGCCCGACCGCCATCGGCAGCAGGTCGGTCGGGAAGCCCGGGTAGGGCAGCGTGGAGATGTCCACGGCGCGGGGCCGGCCGTCCATGGTGACCCGGAAGGACTCCGGCTCGGTCATGATCTCGGCGCCCGCGTCCACCAGCTTCTCCAGCGCGATCTCCAGGAACGCCGGGCGTACCCCGTGCACGGTGACCTGTCCACGGGTGATCGCCGTGGCGTACGCCCAGGTACCGCCGACGATCCGGTCGCCGACCGTACGGTGGGTGACCGGGTGCAGCGTGGCCACTCCGGTGATGGTCAGCGTGGGGGTACCCGCCCCCTCGATCTGCGCGCCCATGTCGGTGAGCATCTGGCAGATGTCGACGATCTCCGGCTCGCGGGCGGCGTTCTCGATCGTGCTGACCCCGTTGGCGAGTACCGCGGCCATCAACAGGTTCTCGGTCGCGCCGACGCTGGGGAACTCCAGCTCGATCCGGGCGCCGTGCAGGCCGGCCGGGGCGGCGGCGATGACGAAGCCGTGCTCGCCGCTGATCTCGGCGCCCATCAGCGCCAACCCGTTCACGTGCATGTCCAGGCCGCGCGAGCCGATCGCGTCGCCGCCCGGGTGCGCCACCCGCACGTACCCGCTGCGTACCAGCAGCGGCCCGAGTACGCAGATCGACGCGCGCAACCGGCGTACCAGGTCGTAGTCGGCTTCGCTGCCGACCTTCTCCGGGGTGTCCACGGTGACCACGCCATCCTGGAAGGTGACCGCACAGCCCAGCCGGCGCAGTACCTCCGCCATGATCAGGATGTCGGTGATCCGGGGCACGTTGGTGATCGTGTTCAGGCCGGGCGCCAGCAGCGCCGCCGCCATCAGCTTGAGTGCCGAGTTCTTCGCGCCGGTCACGTCCACGCTGCCGGCCAGCCGTGCGCCGCCGCTGACCCGGATGACATCCACGACCGACATCGTAGGCGGCTCGGCCAACGCGTCGAGCCGCGCCAGCAGTTCGGTCGACTCAGTACCGATCGGGGCGCGCCGGGTGACCCGGTCCAGCGGGCGCTCCGGCGCTCCGGCCACCCGGCCGGCCCGTACGCTCAACGACATGGCAGTCCACCTCACCCGCATCTACACGCGCACCGGCGATGCCGGTACCACTCGCCTCAGTGACGGCTCCACGGTTGCGAAGACCGATCCCCGGCTGGCCGCGTACGCCGACACCGACGAGTGCAATGCCGCGATCGGCGTGGCACTCGCCCTGGGTCAGCTGCCGGACGATGTCCGAGGGGTGTTGACCAAGGTACAGAACGATCTCTTTGATGTTGGCGCCGACCTGTCCAATCCGATGGTGCCGGATCCGCCGCACGTGCCGCTGCGAATCACCGAGAATTACCTTTCCCGGCTGGAGGGGTGGTGCGACGAGTTCAACGCCCGGCTGTCCAATCTGGAGTCCTTCATCCTGCCCGGTGGGACGCCCGGCGCAGCGCTGCTGCACGTGGCCAGGACGGTGGCCCGGCGGGCTGAGCGGCACGCCTGGGGGCTGTTCGAGGTCGATCCGGAGCGGACCAACCAGCTGGCCATCAAGTACCTGAACCGCCTCTCCGACCTGCTGTTCATCCTGTGCCGGGTGGCCAATCCAGGCGGCGACGTGCTGTGGCGGCCGGGCGGCGAGGGGTGAGCCTGCACCACGTGGAGGTCTGGGTACCCAGCTTGGCGACGGCGGAAACGTCGTGGGGCTGGCTGCTTGTCGAGTTGGGCTGGGAGCCCTTCCAGGAGTGGCCGGGCGGGCGCTCGTGGCGGTACGCCGAGACTTACCTGGTCTTCGAGGAGTCGCCGGCGCTCTCCGGGCACAGCCACGACCGGCTGGCGCCCGGCCTCAACCACCTGGCCCTGCACGCCGGGCCCGCGCAGCGGCTGGACCAGCTCTGCCGGGAGGCGCCGGAGCACGGCTGGCGCCCGCTCTTCGCCGAGGCGTACCCGCACGCCGGCGGCGCGCAGCACTACGCCGGCTACCTGGAGAACGCGGACGGCTTCGAGGTCGAGCTGGTCGCCAGCGGGCCGTAGCCCGCGGCACTTCGGCCCGCCAGTGGAAGGGCGGGCTCAGGCGGCGTAGCGGAGCTGGGCGGGGCCGGGTGGGGCCGCCTCCAGCCAGGACAGGAAGCCGGTCAGGGTGGTACGCGCCATGGCGATCTCCACCCGTTCGCGCCCGATCCCGCACCGGACGATCACCCAGTCGGCGGGCAGGACGAGCCGCTCCGGTGGGCCCGGGGTACGCCGCTCCTGGACCACCAGGTTGAGCCGGGACAGCCGGCGGCGCGGGCGCGGTGCCAGGCTGAACACGCGGTACCAGCACATCTCGTCGCCGACGAACCGGGCCACCCCGGGCGACCAGCCACGGCCGGCCACAGCGCTGGTGGTGCGCAGGCTCAGTTCGATGGTGCCGCCGCGCCGGGAGATCACTTCACGCCGGACGAACAGCAGGGCAAGCAGGCAGAGCAGGGCGAGGATGCCGATTCCGATCCATTCCACGATCCGCATCGGCGCCGCCCCCGCGTCAGTGCTGCGCGGCCGGGGCGGTGGCGGGCTGGCAGCTCTCGGCGAGCACCGTGACCCCGGACTCGGTCACCGAGAGGAAGCCACCGGAGACGTCGTACGCGATATCGCCACCGGCTCGCTTGATGCGTACCTGGCCGGGCTCGGCGAGCTGACCGAGCAGCGGCGCGTGTCCGGGCAGCACGCCGAGTTCGCCCTCGGTCGTCCGGGCGACCAGCATGTCGGCCTCCCCGGACCAGACCTTCTCCTCGACGGAGACTAGGTCCACGTGCAACTGCTTCGCCACGACGGGTGTGCTCCCTTGTCAGTGCGGCCGCCCCGGACCGGTGGCCGCTCAGCTTCGGCGGCTCGCTCAGGATTGGCGCTCAGTCTATGTGATGGGTGTTCGCGGTCGACAGCCGCCCTTCGGCCGACCCGACCCGGTACGCACGCATCGTCCCAGGTCAGCGCGGCTTCGCTGGGTGAGCGGCGCGGTACCGCCAGTGTATGTACGGACGGCCGCCCGGTAAGCCGGACGGCCGTACTCGTGGTGTGAACTGTATTACGGGGTGAGCGGACCGGACCGGATCAGTCCTTCATGAGCGCGTGTGCCTGGCGCTCCAGGTCCTCGAGCCCGCCGCACATGAAGAACGCCTGCTCGGGGAAGTGGTCGTACTCGCCCTCGGAGAGCTTCTTGAACGCCTCGACCGTCTCCTTGATCGGGACGAACGAGCCCTCGATGCCGGTGAACTGCTTGGCGACGAAGGTGTTCTGCGACAGGAACCGCTCGATCCGGCGGGCCCGGTTCACGGTGATCTTGTCTTCCTCGGAGAGCTCGTCCATGCCGAGGATGGCGATGATGTCCTGCAGGTCCTTGTAGCGCTGCAGGATCCGCTTCACCTCGGTGGCCACCGCGTAGTGCTCCTTGCCCACGTACTCCGGGGCGAGGATGCGCGACGAGGAGGCCAGCGGGTCGACGGCCGGGTAGATGCCCTTGTCGGACACCGACCGCTCCAGGTTGGTGGTGGCGTCGAGGTGGGTGAAGGTGGTCGCCGGAGCCGGGTC
The DNA here is from genome assembly GCA_963850915.1 of uncultured Actinomycetota bacterium. Classification (GTDB taxonomy): domain Bacteria; phylum Actinomycetota; class Actinomycetes; order Mycobacteriales; family Micromonosporaceae; genus CAVTWH01. The sequence goes on along the minus strand of CAWKND010000004.1, from coordinate 525,084 downwards.
GGTGTAGTCGTCGGCGGGTACGTAGATCGCCTGCATCGAGGTGATCGCCTGGCCACGTACCGACGTGATCCGCTCCTGCAGCTCGCCCATCTCGTCGGCCAGGGTCGGCTGGTATCCGACCGCACTCGGCATGCGACCGAGCAGCGTGGACACCTCCGAACCCGCCTGGGTGAACCGGAAGATGTTGTCGATGAACAGCAGGACTTCCTGCTTCTGTACATCCCGGAAGTACTCGGCCATGGTCAGCGCGGAGAGCGCCACCCGAAGACGGGTACCCGGCGGCTCGTCCATCTGCCCGAAGACGAGTGCCGTCTTGCTGATGACGTCCGACTCGGTCATCTCGGTGATCAGGTCGTTGCCCTCGCGGGTACGCTCACCGACCCCGGCGAACACCGAGACGCCACCGAAGTTGTTGGCGACCCGGACGATCATCTCCTGGATCAGTACCGTCTTACCCACGCCGGCCCCGCCGAACAGGCCGATCTTGCCGCCCTTGACGTACGGGGCGAGCAGGTCCAGTACCTTGATGCCGGTCTCCAGCATCTCGGTCTTGGGCTCGAGGTCCTTGAAGGCCGGCGCGTGCCGGTGGATCGACCAGCGGTCCTTGACCTCGAACTTCTCGTCCGGCTTCAGGTTGAGCACGTCGCCGATGGCGTTGAAGACGTGGCCCTTGGTGATGTCGCCGACCGGTACCGAGATGGGACTGCCGGTATCGGTCACCGGGGCGCCGCGTACCAGGCCGTCGGTGGGCTGCATGGAGATCGCCCGGACGATGTTGTCGCCCAGGTGCAGGGCGACCTCCAGGGTCAGCGTCTTCTTGCCTTCGGAGAGTTCGACCTCAACGTGCAGCGCGTTGAAGATCTCCGGCATCGCGTCGCGGGGGAACTCGGCGTCGACGACCGGGCCGATGACCCGGGTCACCCGGCCGACGCCGGTCTTGGCCTCGGGGTCGGTGGCTTGCCCGTGGGTAGCAGTATCGACAGTCATCACACTTCACTTCCCGCAGCGGCGAGGGCATTCGCCCCGCCGACGATTTCACTGATCTCCTGGGTGATCGCGGCCTGACGCGCGGAGTTCATCTCCCGCGTGTACTTGCGGATCATCTCTTCGGCGTTGTCGGTGGCGCTCTTCATCGCCCGCCGCCGCGACGCCGACTCGCTGGCCGCCGCGTCCAGCAACGCCGCGTAGATGCGCGTGTTGATGTACTTGGGCAGCAGCGCGTCGAGCAGCGCGTCCGGGTCGGGCTCGAACTCGTACGCCGGCAGCAGCGCGTGCTCGTCGCTCTCCCGGATCTCCACCTGCATCGGGGCCACGGTACGAGCCGCCGGGGTCTGCGTCATCAGCGACTTGAACTGCGTGGACACTACGTGCAGTTCGTCGATGCCGGTCACGTCGTCGGCGCCGCCACCCTCTTCGGTGTCGTCCGCGCCGGCGGTGAAGGCGGCGATCAACGTCTCCCCCACCTCCCGGGCGTTCTCGAAGGCCGGCTGCTCGGAGAAGCCCGTCCAGCTGGCCTCGATCGGCCGGTTGCGGAACCGGTAGTAGGCCACGCCCTTGCGACCGATCACGTACAGCCGGACGTCCTTGCCCTCCTCACGCAGGCGTGAGATGAGCTGCTCGGCTGTCCGGATGGCGTTGGAGTTGTACCCACCGCACAGACCGCGGTCGCTGGTGATCAGCAGTACCCCGGACCGGCGTACCTTCGCGCGCGGTACCAGCAGCGGGTGGTCGATGTTCGCGTTGGACGCCAGCGCGGTCAGCACGTTCGTGATCGCGATGGCGTACGGCTGCGAAGCCGCCACCCGCTCCTGCGCCTTGGCGATGCGGCTCGTGGCGACGAGCTCCATCGCCTTGGTGATCTTCTTGGTCGACTTGGTCGAAGCAATCTTTCGACGGAGGACCCGGACCTGACCAGCCATGGCTACTTCTTCGGGGTTGCTGCAGGCGCTTTTGGTGGGACGACCCTGGTCACAGTCTCCTGACCCTTCACTCCGTCGGCCATCGCGTCCTCGGGCGCTTCGTTGATCCGGATGCTGTCGTCACCGGCCAGGAACATCGCCTTGAAGTCCGCGATCGCGCTGTCCAGGGTGGCGACGATGTCGTCGTCCCAGTTGTTGGCGGCGATCGACTCCAGCGTCGGCTTGTGCGAGTGCCGCAGGTACTGCAGGAACTCGGTCTCGAACCGGCGTACCTCGCCGACCGGGATGTCGTCGATCTTGCCCTCGGTACCGGACCAGACCGAGACCACCTGCTCCTCGACCGGGTACGGCGAGTAGTTGCCCTGCTTGAGCAGCTCGACCAGGCGGGAGCCGCGGTCCAGCTGGTTGCGCGAGGCGCGGTCCAGGTCGGAGGCGAAGGCCGCGAACGATTCCAGCTCACGGAACTGGGCCAGGTCGAGACGGAGCCGGCCGGCCACCTTCCGCATCGGCTTGACCTGCGCGGCGCCACCGACGCGGGACACCGAGGTGCCGACGTTGATGGCCGGGCGGACGCCCGAGTTGAACAGGTCGGCCTCGAGGAAGATCTGGCCGTCGGTGATCGAGATGACGTTGGTCGGGATGTAGGCCGAGATGTCGCCGGCCTTGGTCTCGATGATCGGCAGCCCGGTCATCGAACCGCCGCCCAGCTCGTCGGAGAGCTTGGCGCAGCGCTCCAGCAGGCGGGAGTGCAGGTAGAAGACGTCACCGGGGTACGCCTCGCGGCCGGGCGGGCGGCGCAGCAGCAGGGACACCGCGCGGTACGCCTCGGCCTGCTTGGTCAGGTCGTCGAAGACGATGAGTACGTGCTTGCCGCCGTACATCCAGTGCTGGCCGATGGCCGAGCCGGTGTACGGAGCCAGGTACTTGAAGCCGGCCGGGTCGGAGGCGGGTGCGGCCACGATGGTGGTGTACTCCATCGCCCCGTACTCCTCCAGCGTGCCCTTCACCGACGAGATGGTGGAGGCCTTCTGGCCGATCGCCACGTAGATGCAGCGGACCTGCTTCTTCGGGTCGCCCGAGCGCCAGTTGTCCCGCTGGTTGATGATCGTGTCCAGCGCGACCGTGGTCTTGCCGGTCTTGCGGTCACCGATGATCAGCTGACGCTGACCCCGGCCGATCGCGGTCATCGAGTCGATGGCCTTGATGCCGGTCTGCAGCGCCTCGGTGACGCCCTGGCGGGCCATCACGTTGGGTGCCTGCAGCTCCAGCTCCCGGAAGCCCTCGCTGGCGATGTCGCCCAGGCCGTCGATCGGGTTGGCCAGCGGGTCCACCACCCGGCCGAGGAACGCGTCGCCGACCGGTACGGACAGCACCCGGCCGGTGCGCTTGACCTTCTGACCCTCTTCGATGCCGGTGAAGTCGCCCAGGACCACCACACCGATCTCTCGGACGTCGAGGTTCAGGGCGACACCCAGGGTGCCGTCCGCGAACTCCAACAGTTCGTTTGCCATGGTCGAGGGGAGTCCCTCAACCCGGGCGATGCCATCGCCTGCCTCGGCGACAGCACCGACCTCCTCGCGCGAAATCTCCGGCGTGTACGACGAGACGTAGCGCTCCAGGGCGCTCCTGATCTCGTCCGAGGAGATGGTCAACTCGGCCATCCGCTGGTTCCCCTTGTATCTCTAGCGTGGAAATCGGTGTGTGGAAGGTTGGTACTCAGGTCGGCTGGGCTACTTGGCCAGCGCGGCGCGGGTCTGCTGCAGCTTGCGCAGCACCGTGCCGTCATAGAGGTCGTTGCCCACCTGCACGGAGACGCCGCCGAGGATCGAGGGATCGACCGTGATCTTCAGGGCGACCTCCCGACCGTACATCTCGGACAACCGGCCGCCCAGTCGCGCCTCTTCGGCGTCGCTCAGCGGGGCTGCCACGGTGACGTACGCGACCTGCCGGTCCCGCCGCTCCGCGGCCGCCTCGACCAGTCGGGTCAGCGAGGCGGCGAAGCCGCGACCGCCGTACCCGGTCAGCGCCAGTTCGGTGAGGCGTACCGTCACCGGCCGCGCCTTACCGGACAGCAGTGAGTCGACCAGGGTGGCCCGCCGGCTCACGTCCACCGACGAGTCGGCGAGCGTCGAGGCCAGCTGCGGCGCGCCGTCGACCAGCTGGCCGAAGCGGAACAGCTCGTCCTCCACCTCGCCCAGGTCGCCGGCCTTTTCAGCGCTGGCCAGGAGGGCGTCGACGCCGAGGTTCTCGGTGGCGTCGAGCAGGTCGGCGGAGCTGGACCAGCGCCCGCTGGCGAGCGCGCCCAGCAGGTCCAGTGCCTGGTCGCTGACCTTGCCCTGGACGACTCCGGTGAGCAGGCCGGCGCGCTCGCTACCGGAGCGGGCCGGGTCGGCCAGTGCCCGGCGCAGCCGTGGTTCCCGGCCCAGCAGGTCAGCCACCGCGAGCAGTTCGTCGGCTGTGCCGGCCAGCTGCTCGGGCGTGGCCGAACCGGCCAGCTCGGTCAACTTGTCCCCGGCTGCCGCGTACGACTCGCGACTGGCGGCCTGCATCAGCGACCCGCCGTCTCGAGGTCGGCGAGGAAGCGGTCGACAGTGCCCTTGCGGCGCGCCTCGTCGGCGAGGGACTCTCCGACGATCTTGCTGGCCAGGTCGACCGCGAGGGTACCCACCTCGGCCCGCAGTTCGCGCACGATGCTCGCGCGCTGCGCGTCGAGCTGTTCCCGGCCGGCCGCCATCACCCGCTCGCTCTCCTCGCGCGCCTGCGCCAGGATGTCCTCACGGATGCCGGTGGCGTCGGCGCGCGCCTGGTCACGAATCTTCGCGGCCTCGGTACGCGCCTCGGCGAGCTGGCGCTGGTACTGCTGGAACAGCGCGTCGGCCTCGGCCTGACGCTCCTCGGCGCGCTTGATCCCGCCTTCGATCGCCTCGACGCGCGCCTGGAAGGTCTCCTCCATGCGCGGCCAGACGAACTTTCCGAGGACGAAGACCAGCAGGGCAAAGGCGATCGTCCCGATGAGCAGTTCCTGCCAGATCGGGATGACCGGGTTCGGGTCGTGCGGCAGATCCTCAGCGAGGAAACGCAGCATCAGTACCTCCTTCGCGAAGCTGGGGGGCTACTTGCCGAAGACGAAGCCGAAGGCGATGCCCAGCAGGGCGAGCGCCTCGACCACGGCGAAGCCGAGGAACAGGTAGGTCCGGGTCAGGCCGGCCGACTCAGGCTGGCGCGCGGTCGCCTGGATGTAAGCGGCGAACACGATGCCTACACCGATGCCCGGGCCGATCGCGGCGAGGCCGTAACCGACGGCAGCGAGGCTGCCACTCACGGCGGCGAGGTTAGACATGATCTGCGGATTCCTCCTGGTAGGACCGCGTGACCGTCACGCGGGCAGTACGGGTGGTACTCGGTGGTGCGGCCTCACGGGGTGATGCCGGTGGTACCGGAAAGCAGGTGGTGCGAAACGCGGGAGCCGGCCGGACCGGCGGTGACTGGAGCGTGCGTACCTGTCTGGTGGTTCAGTGCTCGTCGGCGATGGCGCCCTGGACGTAGCTGGCGGTCAGCAGCGCGAACACGTAGGCCTGCAGGATGGCGATCAGCGCCTCGAAGAAGGTGAGCAGGATCGCCATGATCCAGGAGACCACGGAGATCGGCGCGTAGCCCCAGGACGCCTCGATCAGCACGAACCCGCCGAGGGTGAACACCAGCAGGATCACGTGCCCGGCGAACATGTTGGCGAACAGACGCAGCGCCAGGGTGAGCGGCCGCAGGATGAACGTCGAGAACAGCTCGATGGGTACCAGCAGGAAGTGCATGGCGAACGGCACGCCCGGGATGACCAGCGCGTACTTGATGTAGCCGACGCCGTGCTTCTTGAAGCCCAGGTAGATGAAGAGCACGTAGGAGACCACGGCGAGTACGGCCGGGTAGGCGATGTGCGAGTTGGGGGAGATCTGGATGCCCGGGACGATGCCGAAGATGTTGGTGACCAGCACGAAGATGAACAGCGTCGACAGGTAGGGGGCGAAGCGCAGCCCCTCGACACCGATGACCTCCTTGGCCACCGTGTCCCGCCCGAAGCCGTAGATCGATTCGGCGATCCACTGCCAGCGCCCCGGTACCAGCTTCGGCTTCCGGTAGGCCAGCAGGAAGAACACGATGATCAGCGCGACCGCGAGCCAGACCAGCAGGGTGAACTTGGTCAGCCACGGGTAGGCGCCGTCGATAATGCTGGGCAGGTAGAAGTCGTTCACACTCGGCGGCCACGGAGTCCCCGTACCACCGGCGAGAACGAGAGCCTGTCCGCTCACCGTGCTCCCCCTTTCATCCACTCGCGACGCCGGAGCGTCGACTTACGCGCCGAGGCGCTTGACCGTCAGGTAGATCCCGAGTGCAACGCCGATGACACAGCCCGCCCCGGTGGCGATCCCGCCGGTGTGCAACCAGCGGTCGACCAGCCAGCCGAGGAAGCCCCAGATCGCCATGCCGCCGATCATGTAAGTGACCGCGGCCCAGCCAGCGTTGGCGCCTGCCGCTTCTTCGCGACGCCGCTGCTGAGGGGAGTTCTCACCGGCCATGACGCCGGAACCATATCAGCCGGCTCTCAGCGGTTGTGAGTCGACCCCCGCGGCGTCACGCCAGGCGGGGGTACCGACTCGGAAACCGGGGGCTGTCCGGTGCTGTCGACACGTTACTCCGCAAGCCCCCATCCGGAAGGGCATTCTGACGTTAGCTGTCTGTTAACCGACCGGTATGCAAAGTTCTGCTCACGGCAAACCCTATTGAGGTGTCTCAATCTCCACATAAGGGATATGAGCCCGCCAGGTCCACACCGCCTGTGCGATCGTCCAGCCCAGAGCCGTGACGATGATGGCCAGCCCCATGACGGGAAGCCCCGGCCAGTTACTCGCATCGATAGCCGCCATCACAAAACCGATGAGTGTGAACTTCACCACATAGGTGAGCAGCCCGATCGGCAGTACCAGTCGGGGATCTCGCGCATCCGCCCACGCGATCACCACGCTGGAGCCGGTGTAGCTGGCCGCCACCAGCGCTACGCCGGCAGCCGCGCCGGCCGCACCGACATCGCCCCTGGCCAGCCAGCCGATCACCAGCCCGAGGACGAGCAGTACCGCCGAGGCGAGCAGGCCGGCGGGCAGGTGCCGCAGCCGCTTGCGCAGCTGCCCGGGGCCCTTCGGGGCGGCCTGCGTGGGGCTGCTCATCGGGCCACCGCACGCCGGACGGCCGCGCCCTCGGGGTACGCCGGGAAGCGCTCGACCAGTGCGGTCACCTCGTCGGCGAGCTCGGTGGGGAGCGCCTCCGCCCGTACCGCCCGGCCGATCAGGGTGGCGATCTGGCGCATCTGCGGCTCCGCCATGCCCTGCGTGGTCACGCCCGGGGTACCCACCCGGATGCCGGAGGAGATCGTCGGGCGCTGCGGGTCGTACGGGATGGCGTTCTTGTTCAGCGTGATCCGTGCCTGGTCACAGCGCTGCTCCGCCTGCTGCCCGGTCACCCCGAGCGGCCGCACGTCGAGCAGGGCGAGATGGCTGTCGGTACCCCCGGAGACCGGCCGCATCCCCTCGGCCGCCAGCCCGTCGGCGAGCGCCCGGGCGTTCGCGACGACCTGCTTGGCGTACACCCGGAACTCCGGTCGGGCCGCCTCCCGCAGGGCCACCGCCTTCGCGGCCACCGCGTGCATCAGCGGGCCGCCCTGGATGAACGGGAAGACCGCCTTGTCCACCCGATCGGCCAGCTCGGCGCGGCAGAGGATCAGGCCGCCGCGCGGCCCGCGCAGCACCTTGTGGGTGGTGGCGCAGACGATGTCGGCGTGCGGTACGGGCGAGGCCGTCGCCTGCCCGGCGACCAGCCCGATGAAGTGCGCCGCGTCGACCATCAGGTAGGCGCCGACCTCGTCGGCGATGGCCCGGAAGGCGGCGAAGTCAATGGCGCGGGGGTACGCCGTGGCACCACAAATGATCATCTTGGGCCGGTGCACGTGGGCGAGGGTACGCACCTGGTCGTAGTCGATCTGCTCGGTGTCCTCGCGCACGGTGTAGCCGATGGCCCGGAACCAGCGGCCGGAGAAGTTCACCCGGCTGCCGTGGGTGAGGTGCCCGCCGTGCGGGAGATCCATCGCGAGTACCGGGTCGCCCGGCTCCAGCAGCGCGGCGTACGCGGCCAGGTTGGCGCTCGCGCCGGAGTGCGGCTGGACGTTGGCGTGCTCGGCCCCGAACAGCTCCTTGGCCCGCTCGATGGCGAGCGCCTCGGCCCGGTCGACCTCGACGCAGCCGCCGTAGTAGCGCTTCCCCGGGTACCCCTCGGCGTACTTGTTGGTCAGCGGTGAACCGAGCGCCGCGAGTACGGCCGGGGAGGTGAAGTTCTCGCTCGCGATCAACTGCAGCCCGGAACGCTGCCGATCCAGCTCGGCCAGCACGACGGCGGCGATCTCCGGATCCTCGCTCTCCAGCGCCGCGAAGTCCGGGGCCCAGAAGGTACCCACCCGCGAAGTCTATGGGTCCGCTCGGCGCCGCCCCACCGCGCCCGACCGTCGCCCGCCCCGTTGGCCGAAGCGGAGCAGAGCGGCTGGCGGCGGGCCAGGATGGAGCCATGCGGGTACTTGTCACGGGCGCGACCGGGTACGTCGGTGGCCGGCTGGCGCCCCGGCTGGTCGCCGCCGGGCACCGGGTGCGCTGCCTGACCCGGGACCCGCGCCGGCTGCGCGACGTCCCGTGGGCCGCCGACGTGGAGGTGGTCGCCGCCGACCTGACAGAGCCGGACCAGGTCAAAAGGGCGTTACAGGACATCGAGCTTGCCTACTACCTGGTGCACTCGATGGGTCAGGAGCCCCGGTTCGAGGCGGCCGACCGGCTGGGCGCGCTCAACTTCGCCCGCGCGGCGCGCGCCGCCGGGGTACGCCGGATCATCTACCTGGGCGGTCCGGAGCCGGCTGGCGGCCCGGCCTCGACGCACCTGCGTTCGCGCGCCGAAGTGGCCCGGATCCTGCTGGCCAGCGGGGTACCCACCGTGGTGTTCCGGGCCGCTGTGATCATCGGCTCCGGCTCGGCCAGCTTCGAGATGCTGCGCCACCTGACCGAGCGGCTGCCGGTGATGGTGACCCCGCGCTGGGTGGAGAACAGGGTGCAGCCGATCGCCATCCGGGACGTACTGCGTTACCTGCTCGCCGCCGTCGACCTGCCCGAGGAGGTGAACCGGGGGTACGACATCGGCGGGCCGGATGTGCTCACGTACGCCGCGATGATGCAGGGGTACGCCGAGGTCGCCGGGTTGCGCAGGCGGGTGGTGATCGGTACCCGGGCCCTGTCCCCGTGGCTGTCGGCGCACTGGGTCGGCGTGGTCACCCCGGTACCCAACGCCATCGCCCGGCCCCTGGTGGCCAGCCTCACCCAGGAGGCGGTCGCCCGCGAGCACGACATCGCCGAGCTGATCCCCGATCCACCGGGCGGGCTGACCGGGTTCACCGACGCGGTACGCCTGGCGCTCAGCAAGATCCGCGATCACGACGTGGAGACGCGCTGGGCCAACGTGGCGGTACCCGACGCGCCAGCCGACCCGCTGCCCAGCGACCCACAGTGGACCGGTGGCTCGCTCTACCTGGACGACCGCAGCGCGCTGGTGAACGCGTCCTCGGCACAGCTCTGGCGGGTGATCGAGGGCGTGGGCGGCGACAACGGCTGGTACTCGTTCCCGCTCGCCTGGTCGGTACGCGGCTGGCTGGACCGGCTGGTCGGCGGGGTGGGGCTGCGCCGCGGCCGGCGGGATCCACAGCACCTCTACGTCGGTGAGGCGCTCGACTTCTGGCGGGTCGAGGAGATCGAGCCGGGCGTACTGCTGCGGCTGCGGGCCGAGATGCGGCTACCCGGCCGGGCCTGGCTGGAGATGAGCGCCGCACCCACCGGGGCGGGCAGCTCGCGCTACGCACAGCGCGCCATCTTCGTACCCCGTGGTCTGCTCGGGCACGCCTACTGGGCGTCGGTGTGGCCGTTCCACGCGGTGGTCTTCGGCGGCATGGCCCGCAACATCGCCCGCGGCGCCGAGCGCCAGTCCGTCGGGGATTAGGCGCGCTTGTCGAGCAGGGCGTCGGCCAACGGGCGTACCGCCTGGTCGATCTCGTCGCCGACCCGGGCGAAGAACGCGTCGCCGCGCCCCCACGGGTCGTCCAGATCGTCCTGCACCAGCGCCGGCCGGCCAGCCCGGACCGCGTCCACCGCTGCGACCAGTGCGGTACCCCGGGCGTAGACGGCGTCCCCGGTCGGCTCGAATGCGGGGAGTGGAGCCAGATCCACGTCGCCCAGCAGCCGGCCGAACTCGCCGAGCACGAAGGTACGGCCGGCCGCGTCGGCGCGCAGGGCGAGTACGTACTGCTGCTGTTCGTCCGTCGCGGTGAGGATCAGGTCGGCGCCGTCGATGTGCTCGCCGTGCAGTTTGCGCGCGGTGAAGCCGGTCGGGTCGGCGCCCCGCCGGCGTACCTCACGGGCGGCTGGCGGGTTCATCTCTTCGCCCGCGTGCCACCCACCGGTACCGGCGGAGTGCACGTAGACCAGTTCGCCGGGGGCGCCGTCCAGCGGCTCGAGTGCCTGCAGCATCAAGCGTTCGGCCATCGGCGAACGGCAGATGTTGCCCATGCACACGTGCAGCACGGTGAACGGCGGCAACTCAGTCCTCCGGCGCGAGCAGGTTGGGGCAGACCGCGCGCAGCTTCTCCAGCGACAGCGCGCCGGCCCGCAGCAGGCGCGGGATGGGGCCGGTGATGTCGACGATGGAGGAGGGCTGCGAGTCGGGGGTCGGGCCGGCTTCCAGGTAGACGGCGACCGAGTACTCCAGCTGCTCCCGGGCCGCCTCGGCGGTGGTCGCCGCCGGCTGCCCGGTCTTGTTGGCGCTGGAGACGGCCATCGGGCCGACCTCGCGCAGGATCTCCAGCGCCACCGGGTGCAGCGGCATCCGGACCGCCACGGTGCCGTCCAGGTCGCCGAGGTCCCACTGCAGGCTGGGCGCGTGCTCGACGACGATGGTCAGCGGACCCGGCCAGAACGCGTCGACCAGGTCGCGGGCCAGCGACGGTACGGTCACCACCAGGCCGTCCAGCGTGGTCTTGGCGCCGACCAGGACCGGCGGCGGCATCTGCCGGCCGCGCCCCTTGGCGTTGAGCAGCGAGGTGACCGCCCATGGCTTGAACGCGTCGGCGCCGATCCCGTAGACCGTGTCGGTCGGCAGAACGACGAGGTCACCCCGGCGGGCGGCCTCGACCGCGGCCTCGATCCCCTTGTCCCGGGTCGCGACACGGCGGCAGTCGTAGAGCATCACGTGGTGCATTCTGGCACGCGCCCCCGGGTGGCCGGCTCGGCACCCAACCCGGCACCCGGCGCGGCGCCGGCCAATGGGTTCAGCCGGCCCGGCGGGCGGTGCTGAACCGGGGCCGGCCGGCCAGGTCGTGGTGCAGCTCGATTTCCCGGTACGCCCCGGCGGCCCGCAACAGCGCCGGTACCGCATCGGCATGCGAGTCGTCGTGCTCGATCGCGAGCGCGCCACCGGGGCGCAACAATGCCGCCGCCCGCACCAGTACCGGCCGGATCACCTCCAGCCCGTCCGCGCCACCGAACACGGCCACCGCTGGATCGTGCTCAGCCACCTCAACCGGCACGGGCGTACCGGCCGGCACGTACGGCGGGTTGCACAGCACCAGCTCCACGGTGCCGTCCAGGTCACCGGTCACGCTCGCGTCGGTGACGTCGCCGGCCCGTACCTCCACCGGCAGCCCGAGCGCCGCGACGTTGGCCCGCAGTTGAGCCGCCGCCGCCAGCTCGACGGCGACCACCCGGGTACCCGGTGCCTCGTCCGCGACGGCCAGCGCGATCGCCCCACTGCCACTGCACAAGTCCACCACGAGTCCGTTCCCTGAGCGCGGTGCGCCCGCTGACCCCAGCGCGGCCAGGCCCCACTCGACGAGCAGCTCGGTCTCCGGTCGGGGGATGAAGACGCCCGGCCCGACCGGGATGTCCAGCCGCCGGAAGGGGGCCGTTCCGGTCAGGTACTGCAGGGGGGTACGCCCGGCGCGGGCCCGTACCAGCTCCCGGTACCGGGCCAGCCCGGCGTGATCGATGTCGGCCAGGGCCAGCCGCCCCCGGGGTACCCCCAGCACGTAACTGGCGAGCAACTCCGCGTCCACCCGTGCCGACTCGACTCCCGCGCGTACCAGCAGCTCAGTGGCGTCCCGGAGGGCGATGCGCAGATCCGGGCCGGAAGCGGGCATATCCACAGGCGTCGGTGACACCCCATAATCATGGAGCCATGCACTCGCCCAACGCAGTGAGGGGGTTGCCGGCCGTGACAGCCGCCGAGGTCACCCAGCGACTCCGCACGATGTTGACCAACGGGAAGTCCGCCGAAGCGGTGTCCCAGGCGCTCGACATCGCCGGTGACGCGGAGGCGGGGCTGCGCGCCGACGCGCTGCTGATGCGGGTGGCCGGCGTGATCAACCTGGGTCAGCCGGCGCTGATGAAGGGCGCGCTGGACGACGCCTCGGACGCCGTCGGGCAGGTACCCACGGCCGACCGGTACGCCCGGCTGTACGCGTTCGCCGCGATCATCGCCCACCTCGAGGGCTCGTTCGAGAAGTGCGTCTCCTACCTGGTACGCGGCGCGCAGGCGCTCGCGCTGGTGGACCGGGTGGACGACGAGATCGCCTGCACCTGGCACGACCTGGCGATGGCGTACTCGCTGGTCGGTTTCCACGGATACGCGCTGAGCGCCATGGAGCAGTCCCGTGCCCTGGCCCGGCAGGCCGGCATCAACGAGGGCAACTTCGTCACGCCGGCGATCCGGATCCGGCTGGCTGTCTCGCACGACCACCTGGGCGACAGCGAGTCGTGCAAGCGGGTACTCCGTGGTGTTGTCGACGATCTGGAGTGGCACCAGGGGGTACAGCGCGCCGGCAAGTCGCCGATGCGCCCGAGCAGCCTCGTGGCGTACGGGTTCGCCGTCGCCCGGCTGGCCACCCTCGGCGAGCTCATCGAGATCGACCCGCGCCCGCTGCTCACCCCGGCCCCCACCTCCCAGCGGGTCCGCGACTTCCGGCACCTGGCCGGCGTGTGCCTGCGCATCGCCGGTGGCCGGGCCGAGGAGGGGCTACGCCGGCTCGCCGAGATCGAGGTGGCCGCCGCCACGGTCGGTGCCGCCGAGCCACTGCGGCTGCGCGCACTCGCGCACCTGGCAGCCGGCCGGCCGGCCGACGCGTACACCGAGGACCGGCGCGCGTTCCGGGTGGCCAGCGAGCACGGCGAGCGCTCCCGCGAGGCGTACATCGAGAGCACCGCACTGCGCCTGCAGCACGACCAGCTGCGGCAACGGCTGGCCCGGTTCGAGGGCGAGGCGGTCACCGACCCGCTCACCGAGCTGCCCAACCGCCGCTACCTGGAGCAGCACCTGCAGGCGCTGGCCGACAGCGGCCGGGCCGCCGTCGTGGCGGTCTGTGACCTGGACGGCTTCAAGCAGGTCAACGACGTGCACGGGCACATCACCGGCGACCTCGTACTGCAGCGGGTGGCGGCCATCCTGGCCCAGTCGATGCGCCGGGACGACCTGGTGGCCCGGTTCGGCGGTGACGAGTTCGTGGTGGTGATGCCGGAGGCCAGGCCCGAGGAGGGGCAGGAGATCGCCCAGCGCATCGCGGAGGCGATCGACCGCGAGGACTGGTCGGCGATTGCCCCCGGTACCCCCATCGGGGTGACGATCGGTTGGGCCTACGCCGACGGGCAGGGTGCGCTGCGCGAGGCGTTCGCCGCCGCCGACCGGGCGATGCTGCAGCAGAAGAAGCCCGACCGGCGGGTCAAGCAGCGCCGCCGGCACACCGAGCTGTTCATCAGCAGCCCGCGCGGGCTGGCCAGCTGAGCCTTGCCGGCCTCCTGAGCCTTGCCAGCCAGCTGAGCCTTGCCAGCCAGCTGAGCCTTGCCGGCCAGCTGAGCCTTTTCGGGAGGCTCAGCTGGTGGCCGGCTCAGCGGCCGAAGCGGCTCACTGCCGGGACAGCTCCGTCTCGCCGGCCAGCCGGGCCTGCCGGTCGGCCTCGGTGAGGGCATCCAGGACCGCGTCCAGCTCCCCGGCCAGCGCCAGATCCAGGTTGTACGCGGTGTAGCCGATGCGGTGGTCGGAGATCCGGTTCTGCGGGTAGTTGTAGGTACGGATGCGCTCCGAGCGGTCGACGGTACGCACCTGCGCCTTGCGCGCGTCGGAGGCTGCCGCGGCCGCCTGATCGAAGGCGAGCTGGGCCAGTTTGGCGCGCAGCATCCGCATCGCCCGGTCCTTGTTCTGCAGTTGGGAACGCTCGTTCTGGCAGGACACCACGGTTCCGGTCGGCAGGTGGGTGATGCGTACCGCCGAGTCGGTGGTGTTCACCGACTGGCCACCCGGGCCGGACGAGCGGAACACGTCGATGCGCAGGTCGCCGGAGTCGATGGTGACCTCGGACTCCTCCGCCTCCGGGGTGACCAGTACGCCGGCCGCCGAGGTGTGGATGCGCCCCTGTGACTCGGTGGCCGGTACCCGCTGCACCCGGTGTACGCCGCCCTCCCACTTCAGCCGCGACCAGACCCCGTACCCGCCCTCGGGTACCCCCTTGGTCTTGATCGCCACCGCGACGTCCTTGTACCCGCCGAGATCCGAGTCCTGCGAGTCGAGTACCTCGGTGACCCAGCCGTGCCGCTCGGCGTAGCGCAGGTACATCCGCAGCAGGTCGCCGGCGAACAGCGCCGACTCCTCGCCACCCTCGCCCGCCTTGATCTCCAGGATCAGGTCCTTGGCATCGTTGGGGTCACGCGGGATGAGCAGCTCGGCGAGCTTCTCCTCCAGGGCCGGCAGGCGCTCCTCGATGGCCTCCACCTCGATCGAGAAGGCGGAGTCCTCGGCAGCCAGCTCGCGCGCCGCGATCAGGTCCTCGCGGGCCTGCTCCAGCTCGACGGAGGCCTTGTGGATCGGGGTCAGCTCGGCGAACCGGCGACCGACCCGGCGGGCGGCGTTCTGGTCGGCATGGATCGCCGGGTCGGCCAGCCGCTGCTCCAACTCGGCGTACTCGTCGAGCAGACTGCCCAGGCGATCGGTGCTCATTCTGTTGCCTCCGGTACGGACGGCGCGCGGGGAACGGGGCTCTTCACAAGGGCGACTCTTCACAAGGGCCGCTCTTCACAAGGGCGACTCTTCACAAGGGCGAGAGGCCGTACAAAGCGACGGCGCCCGCTCTCCCGTGCGGGAGGGCGGGCGCCGTTCGGGTCGCTACTTGGCGGCCTGCTTGGCCTGTGCCTTGGCGTACTTCTGCTGGAACTTCGCCACCCGGCCGGCGGTGTCGAGCACGCGCTGCTTGCCCGTGTAGAACGGGTGGCACTCGCTGCAAGACTCGGCGTGGATCTGGCCGTTCTTCGCGGTACTGCGGGTGGTGAACGTGTTTCCACAGGAACAGGTGACGGTGGTCACGCCGTACTGCGGGTGGATGTCCGGCCTCATGCCGTGTGGGTCCTTTCGTCGGGTGGTCGCCGGGTCGCCGCCCTCCTCGCGGGAGTGCGCCGTGAACCGGAACCGGGCTGCCTGACCAGTGTGCCATGCCTGGCCGCTGGCCTTGCTGACAGCCCATTCATTCGGACGCCGACATAACCCGTGACCCACCCCCGGTATTCCGGCCGGCCTCGCCGGAGCGGTGTTTCGGCGGCAGCCGGGCCGGGCATGGATGGGGGGTGAGCCCCCCGACGGATCGAGGTCTACCCATGGGACTGAGTACCCTGCCCCGCCGACTGGCGACCGGAGCGCTCCTGCTGGGCACCGCGCTCGCGCTGGCCGCCTGTACCGACAACGGCTCGCCGAGCGCGAGCAGCAGCACGAGCACCCAGCCCACCACCGCCAGCAGCGCCAGCGCGCCGGTACCGTCGGCGAGTGGCGCGTGCGACCTGCTGGCCGCCGCGGACGTGAAGTCCGTGCTGAGCGAGAACGTGACCGCCACCAACGGCTCCCCCGCCGCCTCCGCGGCCGACGGCTCGAGCGTGGCGCAGTGCGTCCTCACCACCGACGGCCCGGCGCTCCTGGGCGGCAACGCTGAGTCGATCCTCGGCTTCGTCGCCAGCCTCGCCGGCCAGCAGCCGACCCTCAACCTCACCACCGGTGGCGTCGCCGTCCTGGTGACCACCACCGCCACCCCGGTCACGGCCGCGGCCACCGGCGCCCCGGTACCCTCCGGCGGCGCGGCGGCCACCGGGATCGGCAAGTCGGCCTACTCGATCCCGTCGCCCACCGGCGGCGGCATCGCGGTCTCCCAGGTCACCGACACCACCACGGTGATCATCGTGGACCTGGAGGGCAAGCAGGTCACCGCGGACCAGCTGACCGCGCTCCTCAAGGCCGCGGTCGCCAAGGTCTGACATCCGCGGGTACGTCACCGGCCACTCCCGCAGCTCGCGGGGGT
The DNA here is from genome assembly GCA_963850915.1 of uncultured Actinomycetota bacterium. Lineage (GTDB taxonomy): Bacteria > Actinomycetota > Actinomycetes > Mycobacteriales > Micromonosporaceae > CAVTWH01. Next base: position 508,713 of record CAWKND010000004.1, on the reverse strand, counting down.
GGCCGGTTTCGCTGTCACTTCACCACGAAGGTACCGGTGGCCTCGTAGCTGGACAGGTCGGTGAGCGTCTCGGCAACCGAGCCGGAGAGCGGCTCCGGCAGCGCGTCCGGGGCGAAGAAGCCGGAGTCGATGGTCTCGTCGGTGGCCTTCAGCGGGACACCCGACCACGCGTCCACCCGGAACGCCGTGCTGTGCAGCTGGTAGGTGTGGCCCCACATGTTCGTGTTCGTGTACGCCGGCCCGGTGTACATGGCGAACGGGGTGAGCGCCTGCGCGTCCAGGCCGGTCTCCTCGCGTACCTCCCGGGCGGCGCCCTGCGAAACGGACTCGCCGAGCTCCAACGCCCCGGCCGGCAGCGCCCACTGTCCGTTGTCCGAGCGCCGGATCAGCAGTACCCGCCCGGATTCGTCGCGCAGCACGCAGCGGGTACCCACGAAGATCAGTACCCGGTCGCCGGCGATGGCCCGCAGCTGCCCCAGGTACGACTCCGCCCAGCCGACGTTGCTGTTGCTGTTGCTGTTGCTGTTGTTGCCGCTGCTGCCCTCCGCCATGCCGCCACCCTAGACGGCAGCGGCCCGCCCCACGCGGCGTGCGCGGGACGGGCCGATCTGCTTGTCGCTGCTGACTAGTCGCCCGGGGTTGACTGGGCGATCTGCATCAGGAACTCGATGTTCGTCCGGGTCTTCTTCAGCCGGTCGAGCAGCAGGTCGAGAGCCTGCTGCGAGTCGAGTGCGTGCAGCACCTTGCGCAGCTTCAGGACGACAGCCAGCTCGTCGTGGGCGAGCAGGATCTCTTCCTTGCGGGTACTCGACGGGTCGATGTCGATGGCCGGGAAGACCCGCTTGTCGGCGATCTTCCGGTCCAGCTTCAGCTCGGCGTTGCCGGTGCCCTTGAACTCCTCGAAGATCACCGTGTCACCGGTCGAGCCGGTCTCCACCAGTGCGGTGGCGATGATCGTCAGCGAGCCGCCGTTCTCGATGTTGCGCGCCGCGCCGAGGAACCGCTTCGGCGGGTAGAGCGCCGTCGAGTCGATACCACCGGACAGGATGCGCCCGGAAGCGGGCGAGGCGTTGTTGTACGCCCGACCCAGCCGGGTGATCGAGTCGAGCAGTACGACCACGTCGTGACCCAGCTCGACCAGGCGCTTGGCCCGCTCGATGGAGAGCTCGGAGACGGTGGTGTGGTCGGTCGGCGGCCGGTCGAAGGTGGAGGCGATGACCTCACCCTTCACCGAGCGCTGCATGTCCGTGACCTCTTCGGGGCGCTCATCCACCAGTACCACCATCAGGTGGCACTCCGGGTTGTTCTGCGCGATCGCGTTGGCGATCGCCTGCAGCACCATCGTCTTACCGGCCTTGGGCGGCGACACGATCAGCGCGCGCTGCCCCTTGCCGATCGGCATGACGAGGTCGATGACCCGGGTGGTGAGGATGTTCGACTCGGTCTCCAACCGCAGGCGCTCCTGCGGGTAGAGCGGGGTCAGCTTGTAGAACTCGGGGCGGCGACGCGCCTCCTCCGGGTCCATACCGTTGATGGTGTCCAGGCGTACCAGCGGGTTGTACTTGTCCCGCCGGCTCCCGGTGCCAGCCACCTGGTCGTTGTCCCGGTTGGCCCGGACGGCACCGGTGACCGCGTCACCGCGGCGCAGCCCGTAGCGCTTCACCTGGGACATCGAGACGTAGACGTCGTTGGAGCCGGCGAGGTAGCCGGAGGTACGCACGAAGGCGTAGTTGTCCAGCACGTCGACGATGCCCGCGACCGGGATCAGTACGTCGTCGTCGGCCACCTGCGGCTCACGCTCGCCACGGTCGCTGCCGGTGCGCTCGGTACCGCCGGTCTCGCGGCCACCGGTACGGCTGCGCCGGTCCCGGAAGCGGCTGCGCCGGCTGCGCCGACCACCGCCCTCGCCGTCGTCGTCGCCGTCATATCCGCCTTGGCCACGGTCGCCTTGGCCACGGTCGCCCTGACTGCGGTCGCCCTGGTTCCGGTCGCCCTGACCACGATCGCTCTGACCACGATCGCTCTGGCCCCGGTCACTCTGGCTGCGGTCACTCTGGCCACGGTCGCCCTGGCTGCGGTCGCCCTGACCGCGCTCGTTCTGCGAGCGGTCGCCGCGCTCAGCGCCGCGGTCGTTCTGACCACGGTCGTGCTGGCCGCGCTCGTTCTGGCCGCGGTCACCCTGGCCCCGGTCACCCTGGCCGCGGTCACTCTGGCCCCGCTCGCCCTGGTTGCGCTGGCGACCTTCGGAGCGCTCGCGCTCCGGGGCGTCGGTTCCGGCGTCACCGCGGGCTCCGGCGTCACTGCGTGGCGCGTCCACCCGCGGCTCGGGTGGGCCGGCAGCCCGGCTGGACCGGCGTGGCGCGCGGCCGTTGGACTCGGCGCCGCCGTCACTGTCGCCGTTGCCGTTGCTGCTTTCGCGAACCTCGGCACGTACCTCGCTGCGCGGCGCCTCGGCTGCCGCGACCTGCACAGCGCGCTCGGCGCGGGGTGCCCGCTCCTCAGCGGGGGCGCGACCGGCCGTGCCGTTCGCGGCTGCGGCGCTGGTAGCGCTGGCTGCTTGGGCGTCACGGGCCGCGTCGGCCCGCGGGCCGGGTACCCGCCCCTCGCCCTGAAGTTCTTGGATGGCGGCGATCAGCTCGCCTTTACGCATGCGGGCCGTGCCTTGGACGCCAAGCGACGAAGCCATCGTCTGCAGCTCAGGGAGCAGCATCGCGGTGAGGCCGCTGCCAGTGCGTCGACGACGGGTGGCTCCCGCCTCCGCCGACTGGTCGGTGGATGCGTCCGACGTCACGTCGGTGGTGTCGCTCAATGGGATCCTTCCCTCGATGGGTACCGGCACCGGTCCAGATCTTCGCCAGGTGGCTGGACCGCCCCGGTGCACCCGCCGCGCCGTTTCGACAACAGCGTGGGGGGTTGTGTTTCGCGTCGGCTCCGAAGGGCGCCAGACGCAGTAACTTGCCAGGCGCAGCCCGAACCGGGCCTTGCCTTTCGGCACGGATTCCGTGCCAGGCGTGGACAAGCGCTGCCTGTACCCGTTCTGATGCGCCGTCGGCGCCACAGTGAGCCGACGCCCTACGCCGACCAGGTGCACCCGGACGCCTGTGGCGCGAACCGAGCTTTTCTGGGCGCCCACGGGTGGTGGGGTAGGCCCGGTCAGCTTGGCGAGTGCGCCAGAGAGGTTTCGGGGGTGCGCCGTGCCGCTCAGATCGCGCGGTTGGGGCTGCTTGTCTAGCTAGAGCGTAATCAACTCACGCGGCCTGCGGCAACAGCATCCCGTTCGGCGTGTTGCCAGTCTACCCCGGCCCGCGCTCCCGCGCTGTCAATCCCGGGGGTCGACACCTGCCAGCCCGGTGTGACCGGCATCTCAGTCGGATCGCCGAAGGCGAGGACTGTCGGACCGGCACCGGACACCACGGCGGGTACGCCGGCTGCTCGTAGGGCTTCAACAAGCGCAGCGGTCGCCGGCATTCCCGCCGCCCGGTACGCCTGGTGCAGCCGGTCCCCGGTGGCTGGCAGGAGCAGCTGCGGTGCCTGGGTGAGCGCGTGTACCAGCAGCGCGGCCCGGCCGGCGTTCCAGGCCGCGTCGGCGTGCGGGACGGTACCCGGCAGTGCGGCCCTGGCATGTGCGGTGAGCCCCCGCTCGGCCGGTACGAACACCACCGGGCGTACCCCGGCCGCCGGCTCCAGCCGTACCGCGCGGGCCAGGCCGCTCTCCAGCCAGGCGATGGTGAAGCCGCCGAGCAGGCAGGGCGCCACGTTGTCCGGGTGGCCCTCGATCTCGTTCGCCAACTCCAGTACGCCCTCGGCCGGCAGCCGCTGCGCCCCCTCGGTTACCAGGCCGCGAGCGGTCAGGATGCCGGCCACGATGGCGGCCGAGGAGGAGCCCAGCCCGCGCGCCTGCGGGATGCTGTTGGCGCAGTGCACGGCAAAGCCGGCCGGGCGTACCCCGAGCAGGTCGAAGGTGGCGAGCATGCAGCGCACCACCAGGTGGGTCTCATCGGTGGGCAGCTCGCCGGCGCCCTCCCCGGCGACCGTGACGGTGATCCCGTCGCCGGTCACCTGGGCGTCCACCTGGTCGTAGAGCGCCAGGGCCAGCCCGAGCGCGTCGAAGCCTGGGCCCAGGTTCGCGCAGGTGGCCGGTACCCGGGCGTGTACCGCACCGGCCACGAAGGGGCTACCGCCGAACGCTGCCATCCGGGCATCGTACGTGCCCGGACGGCAGCGCCCTGCGCCCCTGTCAACCGCTCGGGGCGGCTACTCGGCAGGCGGGTCGGGGCGGCTGCGGGGTGCCCGGCCGACCTGTTTGAGCGCCAGCCGGAGGGCGTACTCGATCTGCGCGTTCACGCTGCGCAGGTCGTCGGCGGCCCAGCGGGCGAGCGCGTCGTACACCTCGGGGTCCAGCCGCAGCAGCAGCTTCTTGCGCTCAGTCACCGGTCCCCCCGAGCGGTTCGCTGCCCGTCAGGCGGATCCGCATACAGCTCGCCATGCGGCTCAGGCGTAGAGCGAGCCGGCGTTGACCACCGGCTGGGCCGCCCGGTCGCCGCAGAGCACGACCAGCAGGTTGGACACCATCTGCGCCTTGCGCTCCTCGTCCAGCTCGACGACGTTCTGCGCGCGCAGCTGCTCCAGCGCGCTGGAGACCATGCCGACCGCGCCTTCGACGATCTTGAAGCGGGCCGCCACGATGGCGCTGGCCTGCTGGCGGGCCAGCATCGCCTGGGCGATCTCCGGGGCGTACGCGAGGTGGGTGATCCGGGACTCCAGGATCTCCACGCCGGCCAGCTGGGCCCGCTCGCTGAGCTCCGCGGTGAGCTGCTCGCTGACCACGGTGGCGTCGCGCAGGCTGAGCTGGTTGGGCTCGTGTGCCTCGTAGGGGTACGAGGTGGCGATGTGGCGTACCGCCGTCTCCGCCTGTACGGCCAGGTAGGTGTAGTAGTTGTCCACACCGAAGGCGGCTCGCGCGGTGTCCACCACCCGCCAGACGATCACCGCGGCGATCTCCACCGGGTTGCCGTCGAGGTCGGAGACCTTCAGCCGCTCCGACTGGAAGTTGGCTACCCGCAGCGAGATCCGGCGCTTGGTGGCGAACGGGACGGTCCAGTGGAAGCCGGCGGTGGCGATGGTACCCACGTAGCGGCCGAAGAACTGGATCACCCGGGCGTCGTTGGGGCTGACCACCAGGAAGCCGCTGGCGAGCGCGACGAACACGAACCCGCACCCCAGGATGGCAAGCCCCACAACGATTCCGTGCCAGCTGCCGCCGGACGAGCTGTTGCCGATCAGTACGGCGATGAGCCAGATCGAGCCCACCACCTCGGCGAGCGTGACCAGCAGCAGCAGGAACCCGGGTAGCCGGAACGCGTTCCTGACCGCCGGCCCCTTTCCTTGATCCATAACGCCCTCCCCTGGCACCCGACCGGGCGGACGCCCTGCCGGATGCACTATCAAAGTGATATCACCACGATAGCGCTGCGGGACGGGCCGTCAAGCGGCAACCCGTCAGGCCCCGGCCGGGCTCGGTGAGACCTCGCAGTCCGGGGAGGCGGCGACCAGCGGGGCGCGGGCGAGGGTACGCATGGTGACCAGCCGCCAGCCGACGGAGTACGCCAGCGTGGTGGCTCCGCACGCGCCGAGCAGTACCCACGGGTCGACATGCCCCAGCAGCAGCCCGACGACCACCTGGCTGATCGCCACCGCCACCATCGCCAGGGTGAAGTCCGCCGACACCACCCGGCCACGCAGCTCGTCGGGTACCTCGGCCTGCAGCGCGACACTCGACATCGCCCAGTTGCCGCCGGCCGCCGTGTGTGCCAGCAGAATGAGCACGAGCACCAGCGGGAACCAGTGCACGAGTGAGATGCCCAGGTAGCACAGCCCGTAGGTGGCCATCGCCAGGGCCAAACCCCAGACCAGCCGGTGCGGGCGGCGCAGTACCGAGCGCAGCAGCAGCGGGCCGACCAGTGCGCCCAGGCCACGGACGGCGAAGAGCAGGCCGGTACCGAGCTGGCCGGCATTACTGAGTACGGCGAGTACCGGGTAGACGGCGAGTACCCCGTTGCCCAGCCCGACCGCCGACTTCACCGTCACCAGCGCCTGTACCCGCGGGTACCGGTGGATGTACCGCATTGCCTCGCGGATGGCGGCCAGTGCCCGGGGCGGTATGGCGTGCAGTTCGCGCGGCAGTTGCAGCGGCGCCCGTACCCGCAGCGCCAGCGCACCGGCGACGGCCAGCCCGAGCGCGGTGAGCCCGAAGCAGGTCCACGGGCTGAACACGGCCGCCAGGATCCCGCCGACCGAGGCGCCGACCACGGTCATCGTGCCCCACGCCGAGCCGCCGACCGCCAGTGCCGCCGAAAGGTCTTGCGGCGCAACGAGATTCGGCGTGGCCGCGTTGACCGCCGGCGAGTAGAACGCTTTGGCGACGGCTACCGCGCCGACGGCCACCGGCCCCAGCCAGGCGATGCCGGGGCTGCGTACGAAGAACAGCAGCAGTACGGCGAGGAGTGCGGCGGCGTTCGAGGCGACCAGGATCTTGCGCCGGTCGAAGCGGTCGGCGATGGTACCGGCGTAGGGCAGCAGCAGTGCGTTGAGTCCGGTGTCGGCGGCCAGTGTCAGGCTGCCCAGCAGGGCCGCCCCGGTGAGCTTCTGCAGCAGGCCGAGCAGCGGGATCATCACGAACCAGTCGCCGCCGAACATCACCAACTGGGCAACGAACAGCAGCCGGAAGTCGCGGTAGCGGCGCAGTACGCCGACCGGCGACAGGCCGGTGGGCGGCGCGCCAGGAGCCGCGACTTCCGGTACTTCAACTAGAACGGGTGGCGGCCCGGCGGACGGTGACGGGCCCTGCGGCGGGATGGTAACGGGTGTCGCCACGGCGGTACCTTAACCGGCCGACTCCCGCTCGAGGTAGGCCGGCGACCGGAAATCCAGCTATGCCGCCAAATAAGCCAACTGTGCCGTCAGGGAGCGCACCCGGTCGCCACGACTGGGCCGCCGGACAGAGAGCCGGCTAGGCAGCTAGGTAAGCCAGTGCGGCGGCGGCCAGTGCCTCGACGCCGCGCCGCAGGCCGCGCTCCGGATCGGGGGCGAAGTTCGGCTGGTGCGGCGTCGGTACCCCCAGGATTCTGGTCATCAGGTCCTCGCCCGGCGCCGCCGCCCAGACGTCCGGCGGGGTCACCCCGACCATCCAGAAGCAGATCGGGATGGCCGGCTCGGGATAGGTGTCCGGGCCGGGACGGCCGTAGTAGGTGAAGTCCTCGCTGCCGGTGATCATGACCGGCAGGTCCGCCACCTCGTCCCCGAAGAGTTCGGTGTGCAGCGCCCGCACCCGCGCGTACGGCGCGTCGTCGTTGACCGTCGCGAAGGTCTGCTCGGTCAGCTCGATCTCCGGCTCGCGGGGTGCCCGGGCACCGACGCACGCGGCCCGGACCAGCCGGCCCAGCGCCTCCTCGATCTGGTCCATGACCTGCTCCGACGCGCCCCGCGTAGTGATCTCCAGGACGGCTGTCGGCGGGATGATGTTGGGCCGGGTACCCGCGTGGATCGACCCGACGGTCACCACCGCGACGTCGTTGGGCGACACCTCGCGGGACACGATCGACTGCAGGTCGGTGATCACCCGGGCGGCGATCAGCACCGGATCCACGCTCGCCTGCGGCATCGCGCCGTGCCCGCCGCGGCCGTGGATGGTCACCCGGAAGTTGCGGGAGGCGGCGAAGAGCGGCCCGGGCCGGTGCAGAATCAGCCCCACCGGCCCGCTCGTGTCGTGCTGGCCAAGGACGACATCAGGCCGGGGGTACCGGGTGAAGAGGCCCTCGGCCAGCATCGCCTCGGCGCCACTGATCAACTCCTCGGCGGGCTGGGCGATGATCAGGAGCGTCCCCGACCACTGATCCCGGGCCGCGGCAAGGAGTTGCGCGGTACCCACCAGGCACGCGGTGTGTACGTCGTGCCCGCAGGCGTGCATCACGCCCGGGTTCTGGCTGGCGTACTCCAGCCCGGTCTCCTCCTGAATGGGCAGGCCGTCCATGTCGCCACGCAGCCCGACCACCGGACCGTCGCCGTTGACCAGTACCCCGACGACGCCGAAGCCGCCGACCCGCTCGGTCACCTCGTACCCGGCCGCCCGCAGGTGCTGCGCGACCAGCCCGGCCGTGCGCTCCTCCTGCCCGGAGAGTTCGGGGTGCCGGTGCAGGTCACGGTAGAGCGCATCCACACCGGGGAGTACCGGCGGCACACCGGTGAGTACCGCGGCCGCCCGCTCGGTCAAGGTCGTCACGGTAGCGATCCTGCCACTCCCCTCCGACATCGGCCGCACAATCCCGTTTCAGCGGTCCGGACCGGCTTGCCGGGGGGCGGGTCAGGCGAGGTCGAGGGTACGGGCGGCGGCCAGCGCGTCGACCGGGATGGTGGTCGGGGCGGGCGCGGTGGAGATGGCCCACTCCGGATCCTTCAGCCCGTGCCCGGTGACCGTGCAGACAACGGTGCTACCGGCCGGAATCAGCCCCTGCTCGGCGACCTGCAGCAGGCCGGCGACGCTCGCCGCGCTGCCCAGCTCCACGAACACGCCGACGCTGCGGGCGAGTAGCCGGTAGGCCCGGAGGATGTCCCGGTCGGAGACGGCGTCGATCAGGCCGCCCGATGCGTCCCGCGCGTCCAGTGCCTTGGTCCACGACGCCGGGTTGCCGATCCGGATCGCGGTGGCGATGGTGGACGGCTCGGGTACCACCTTGCCGGTCACGATCGGTGCCGCGCCCGATGCCTGGAAGCCGTACATCTTCGGGAGTTGAGTGGCGTTGCCGGCGTCCTTGTCCTCCAGGTAGCCCATCCAGTACGCGGAGATGTTGCCGGCGTTGCCGACCGGCAGGCAGTGGATGTCCGGTGCGTCGCCGAGCGCCTCGATGATCTCGAACGAGGCGGTCTTCTGCCCGTGCAGCCGATCCGGGTTCACCGAGTTGACCAGGGCCACCGGGTAGTCGACGGAGAGCTTGGCGGCCAACGCGAGGCAGTCGTCGAAGTTGCCGGTCACCTGGAGCAGCTTGGCTCCGTGTACCAGCGCCTGCGCCAGCTTGCCCAGCGCGATCTTGCCCTGGGGTACGAGCACCGCACAGGTGAGACCGGCGCGGGCGGCGTACGCGGCGGCCGACGCCGAGGTGTTCCCCGTCGAGGCACAGATGATCGCCTTGGCACCCTGCTCGACCGCCTTGGAGACGGCGACGGTCATCCCCCGGTCCTTGAACGAGCCGGTCGGGTTGGAGCCCTCCACCTTCAGGTAGACGTCGGCGCCCACCCGCGAAGAGAGCGCCGGTGCCGGTACGAGTGGGGTGTTCCCCTCGTGCAGCGTGATCACGGGAGTGGCTTCGGTGACCGGCAGCCGGTCCCGGTACTTGTCGATGAGTCCCTTGTAGTACAACGGATTCACTCCCCCTCGACGCGCAGCACGCTGGCGATGTTGCGGACGATGTCCATGTCCCGCAGCTCGTCCACGGTCGCGGCCAGCGCGGCATCCGGGGCGGAGTGGGTGACGATCACGAGCGTGGCGTCCGGCCCGCGGCCCGACTGGCGGACGGTCGCGATGGACACGTCGTGCCGGGCGAAGACGCCGGCCACCATGGCGAGTACGCCGGCGCGGTCGGCCACATCGAGGCTGACGTGGTAGCGGGTTTGCGCCTCGCCCATCGGCCGGATGCGCAGCGCCGCGTAGGCCGACTCGGGCGCCGCCCGGGAACCGCTGATCCGGTTGCGCGCCACGGCAACCAGGTCACCCAGCACGGCACTGGCCGTCGGCGCGCCGCCCGCGCCCCGGCCGTAGAACATGAGCTGACCGGCGGCTTGTGCCTCGACGAAGACCGCGTTGAAGGCGTCGCCCACGCTGGCCAGCGGGTGGGTACGCGGGATCATCGCCGGGTGTACCCGCACCGAGACCGCGTCGTCGGTGCGCTCGGCCAGGCAGAGCAGCTTGATGGTGCAGCCCATCTCCTTGGCACTGGCCACATCCGCGGCGCTCACCTCGGTGATGCCCTCGCGGTAGACGTCGCCGGCCCGTACCCGGGTGTGGAAGGCAAGGGAGGCAAGGATCGCGGCCTTGGCCGCCGCGTCGAAGCCCTCCACGTCGGCGGTCGGGTCGGCCTCGGCGTAGCCCAGCGCGGTCGCCTCCTCCAGCGCCTCGGCGAAGCCCATCCCGTTGGCGTCCATGGCGGAGAGGATGAAATTGGTGGTGCCGTTGACGATCCCGGTCACCTTGGTGATCCGGTCCCCGTGCAGCGACTCGCGCAGCGGGCGCAGCAGCGGGATGGCACCGGCCACCGCCGCCTCGAAGTAGAGGTCGGCGCCGCCCTCGGCGGCCGCGTCGTGCAGCGCGCCGCTGTCCTCGGCGAGCAGCGCCTTGTTCGCGGTGACCACGCTCTTACCCCGGCGCAGCGCTTCGACGAGCCAGGTGCGGGCCGGTTCGATGCCGCCGACCACCTCCACCACCACGTCCACGTCGTCCCGCTTGACCAGGCCGAGGGCGTCGGTGGTGAAGATCGCCGGGTCGGCCGGCAGCTTGGCGCGGTCCCGGTCGAGCCGGCGTACCGCTATACCCACGATCTCCAGCGGGGCGCCGACCCGGGCGGTCAGGTCGTCGGCCTGCTCGTGCAGCAGGCGTACCACCTCGGAGCCCACGGTGCCACAGCCCAGCAGCGCCACTCGTACGGTCATCGCAGCTCTACCCCACGTCCAGTGCCAGCAGGTCGTCCTCGGTCTCCCGCCGGACGATCACCCGGGACTTCCCGTCGCGTACCGCCACCACGGGCGGGCGCGGGACATGGTTGTAGTTGCTCGCCATGCTCCGGCAGTAGGCCCCTGTTCCGGGTACCGCGAGAAGATCTCCGGGCTTGACGTCGGCCGGCAGGAATTCATCCTTCACGACGATGTCCCCGGCCTCGCAATGCTTTCCCACCACGCGGGCGAGCAGCGGCCCCTCGGTGGACGCCCGGCCGGCCACGGTGGCCGAGTACGACGCGTCGTAGAGCGCTGTGCGGATGTTGTCGGACATGCCGCCGTCGACGCTCACGTAGGTACGGATGCCGTCGACGTCCTTGACCGTGCCGACCTGGTACAGCGTGAACATGGCCGGACCGGCGATCGCCCGGCCGGGCTCGAAGCTGAGCCGCGGGATCGCCAGGCCGAGCGCGTCGCAGTCCTCCTTGACGATGCGGCGCAACGCATCGGCCAGCTCGCCCGGGTCCTTCGGGTCGTCCTGCGTGGTGTACGCGATGCCGAAGCCGCCGCCCAGGTCCAGCTCCGGCAGCTCCACCCCGTACCGGTCGCGGATGTCGGCCTGCAGCCGCAGGATCCGCTTCGCGGCCACCTCGAACGCGTCGGTGTCGAAGATCTGCGAACCGATGTGCGAGTGCAGGCCACGCAGCTCCAGCACGTCGTCGCGCAGGATCCGCTCAGCCGCGCGGGCTGCTGCCCCACCGGCGAGCGAGAAGCCGAACTTCTGGTCCTCGTGCGCGGTGGCGATGTACTCGTGGGTGTGCGCCTCCACGCCCACGGTCACCCGGATCATCACCCGCGGCCGTACCGGCTCGCCGCCGCCGGCCACTCGGGCGGCGCTGCGCTCCCGGGCGATCGCGGTCAGTCGGTCGATCTCGTCGAACGAGTCGACCACGATCCGGCCGACCCCGGCCTCGACCGCGCGGTTCAGCTCGCTGACCGACTTGTTGTTGCCGTGCAGGCCGATCCGCTCGCCTGGCATGCCGGCGGCCAGCGCCACCCGCAGTTCGCCGCCTGAGCAGACGTCGAGGTGCAGCCCCTCCTCGGCGATGATCCGCACCACTGCCTTGCAGAGGAAGGACTTGCCGGCGTAGAAGATGTCGGCGTCGCCGAAGCTGTCGGCGAAGTCCCGGCAGCGCTCGCGGAAGTCTGCCTCGTCGAGTACGTACGCGGGGGTGCCGTACTCGGCCGCCAACTCGTCGACGCCCACCCCACCGACGCTGAGTACCCCGTCCGCGCGCCGCTGCACGGTACGCGCCCACAGCTGGGGTACGAGCGTGTTGACGTCGTCCGGTTGGCGCAGCCAGGCCGGCCCGTTGACCAGCGCGTCGGCGTGCAGCGCCCCCGCTTCGTGTGCCCGGCTCATCGCTACATCCGCTCCGGCGCCGAGACGCCCAGCAGCGCCAGTCCGTTGGCGAAGACGATCCGGGACGCCTCGACCAGCCACAGCCGGGCCCGGTTGAGTTCGGTGGCCGGCTCGTCGCCCTGCGGGAGTACCCGGCAGGCGTCGTAGAAGCGGTGGTACGTACCGGCCAGGCTCTCCAGGTAGCGGGCCACCCGGTGCGGCTCCCGCAACTCGGCGGCGGTGGCCACCACGGCCGGGAAGTCGCCCAGCTCTTTCAGGAGGTCGTTCTCCTTCTCGTGGCCGAGCAGCCCCGGGTCGAAGTCGTCGCCCCGGGTCACCCCGAGATCGGCGGCGTTCCGCAGCAGGCTGGCGATCCGGGCGTGCGCGTACTGCACGTAGAAGACCGGGTTGTCGTTGCTCTGCCGGGTGATGACGTCGAGGTCCAGGGTCAGCGGCGAGTCGGTGGACGAGCGGGCCAGCGAGTACCGGGCCGCGTCCACGCCCACCGCGTCGACGATCTCGTCCAGCGTGATGCTGTTGCCGGCGCGCTTGGAGAGCCGGGCCGGCTGCCCGTCCTTCACGAGGCTGACCAGCTGGCCGATGAGTACCTCGATGTTGTAGTCAGGGTCGTCACCGGCGCACGCGGCCAGCGCCCGCAGCCGGTTGATGTAGCCGTGGTGGTCGGCGCCGAGCAGCAGGAAGCACTTCTGGAAGCCGCGCTCCCGCTTGTTCAGGTAGTACGCGGCGTCCGCCGCGAAGTAGGTCTTCTCCCCGTTGCTGCGGACCAGGACCCGGTCGCGGTCGTCGCCGAAATCGGTGGTACGCAGCCACACCGCGCCGTCGGCCTCGAAGACGTGGCCCTGCGCGCGGAGGGTGTCCAGCGCGCGCTCGACAGCGCCCGAGTCGTGCAGGGTCTTCTCCGAGAACCAGACGTCGAAGTGCACCCCGAAGCGCTCCAGGCTGGCCCGCATCACGCTGAGCATCAGCCGGTAACCCTCGTCGCGGAACACGCTGAGCGCGTCGGGCCGCTCCAGTACCCCCGGATTCTCATCCTTGATCTTCGCTGCGATGTCCTGGACCTCGTCGCCGACGTACCCCTTCTCCGGGGTCGGTTCGCCGCGCGCGGCGGCCAGCAGCGAGGCGCCGAACAGCTCGACCTGGTTGCCGGCGTCGTTGATGTAGTGCTCACTGGCAACAGTGGCACCGGCGGCCACGAAGATCCGGTGCAGCGAGTCGCCGACCGCGGCCCACCGGGTGTGCCCCAGGTGGATCATCCCGGTCGGGTTGGCCGACACGAACTCCAGGTTGATCACCTGGCCGGCCAGCGCCTCACCCCGCCCGTAATTTTCCCCGGCGGTCACGATGAGCCGGGCGAGTTCACCGGCCGCAGCTGCTTCCAGGCGAATATTGAGGAAACCCGGACCTGCGACCTCGACGCTCTTGACCCCGGGTACTTGGGCCAATTTGTCGGAAATGCCCTGGGCCAGCTCGCGCGGCGGAACGCCCGCCTTCTTCGCCAGCTGCATGGCCAGCGTGCTCGCGTAGTCGCCGTGCTCAGCTACCCGGGGTCGCTCCACCGTGGTCGACGCAGGCAGGATGGCCTGGTCGAGGTCACGATCGGAGAGCGCCGCCCGGGCGGCGCCGAGCACTGCTGCGGCAAGCTGATCTGGAGTCACCGATCAATGCTAGCGGGGGTACACTTCCTGACTTGGCGGCGGCCCGGCGTGCTGGTCACAATGCGGGACGCCCTGAGCAGCACCCCGGATGCCCACCCAACAGGCGTCCGAAATGACCCCGGGACGTCCACCAGTCCACACGAGCGCGACGAGGCCCCATGAGCATCAGTACCCCGCAGTCCGGCGGCGGAAAGAACCGCCCGGCTGCGAAGCCCGCTGCCGGCGCCAAGCCGTCCCCCGGCGCCAAGCCGGCTGGCGGCACCAAGCCCGCAGCCACCACCGCAGCAGAGGACAAGCCCACCGCCCGTGTCCGCTCCAAGCCCGGTACCCGGCCCTCCGGAGCGCCGATCTTCGGCAGCGCCGCAGCCGCCGGCGGTGGCGGTGGCAGTGGCGGTAAGGGTCCCGGCGGCCCGGTCAAGGTCAGCAGGGGCACCAACTGGGGCCCGATCATGCTGTTCAGCGCGGTCGGCCTGGTCGCCATCCTGATCATCGCGTTCGCCGCCTTCGAGGTGCACCAGAACGGGCTGGGCTGGCAGGACAAGGCCAAGCAGATCAACGGCATCCAGATCTACAACCGGGACAACCTTTCCCGGAACCACGTGTACGGGGTGGTCAACTACCCGCAGAGCCCGCCGGTCGGTGGCAACCACAACCCCAACTGGCAGCGCTGCCTCGGCGACGTCTACGACGCCCCGATCGCCAACGAGCACGCGGTACACAGCCTGGAGCACGGGGCCATCTGGATCACCTACCGCCCCGGCATCGCGCAGAGCGAGATCGACCAGCTCGCCGCCAAGGTGCAGGGCAACGACTTCATGCTGATGTCTCCCTACCCGGGCCTGGACAAGCCGATCTCGCTGCAGGCGTGGGGCTACCAGCTGAAGGTGGACAGCGCCTCGGACAAGCGGATCGACCAGTTCGTCAAGGACCTGCGGCAGGTCAACGGTCCGGAAGCCGCCACCTGCTCGTCGGGTTCGTACATCACGGCCACCGGTACCACGCCGCACGACCTGGGCAGCCCGGCACCGAGCGCCGCCGCCCCGGGCTCCGGCTCAGCCGCCCCGTCCACGCCAGCGGCCAGCCCGAGTAGCTGACCCATGCGGTTGCTTCCCGAGTCACCACGGGGGCGTCTCCTCGCCGGAGGCGTCGCCGTGGTGCTCGCACTCGTCGTGGGCTTCGCACTCGGCTTCGTGACACCGCTGGTGACCCGGCCCGGGGACAACTCCCCCGAGGCCGGGTTCGCCCGGGACATGTCCACCCACCACGGTCAGGCGGTGCAGATGGCGCTGCTCGCGTACACCCGGGTGGACGACCCTGAGCTGAAGACGGTGGCGTACGACATCATGCTCCAGCAGCAGTACGAGATCGGCATCATGCAGACCTGGCTCACCACCTGGCACCTGAGCCCGACCGGCAGCCAGCCGCGGATGGCCTGGATGCCCAACGGCACCAAGGAACTGGTCAACGGCCTGATGCCCGGAATGGCCACCAACGACCAGCTGGCCCAGCTGGAGGCCTCCAACGGCCACGCCACCGATGTGCTGTTCACCCAGCTGATGCTGCGCCACCACCTGGGCGGCATCCACATGATCGACGGCATCCTGGCGAAGACCGACAACTCCACGGTGACCACGCTGGCCACCACAATGAAGAAGAACCAGCAGTCGGAAGTGGACCTCTTCCAACGAAAACTGACCGAGTTGGGCGCACAACCACTCCCCAACTGACGCCGGGATACCCGGCGGCGTCCGCGCCGCCGGGCCTGGTATGGTTCTGTGGTCTCTGAGCCCCCGTAGCTCAGGGGATAGAGCACTGCCCTCCGGAGGCAGGGGCGCAGGTTCGAATCCTGCCGGGGGCACACTTCTCAGTTAGCCACTGACCAGCCAAAACGCCGCCCCTGACCAGCACTTTCGTGGTCAGGGGCGGCGTTGTCATGTCCGGCTGTCTACGGCGATTCGCGGCCATGATCGGCCAGCCACGCCGAATACGCGCCGAAGTTTTGAGCGGCTAGCCACCGGCCCGCGTTGCGGGGACTGGCGAGTTGATCTGGTGGCCCCAAGGGAGCGCCCTGGGCGCGCTGACGCAGTTCGTCGGGCCCGCCGTCGAGGGACTTAGCGTAGATCTTGAGCAGGATCTCCACCGAGTGCCCGGCCCACTAGGCCACCTGCGTCGGTGCGCTCCCGCGCGTGCAGAAAGCTCAGTCTTCAGATCAAAGCCACCTAATACACGCCTAGCCCTACGGATGAGAGACGGAGCAGGGCTGCCGAGTCGGGATGATCTTCAGCGCAATACTCGAGGTCTGCCTGTTCATCGCCGAGAAGCTCGAACTCGGCACTCGCGCCGATCCGCCCGCTCCTGGGTGTTCGGACGGGCGCGATGTGAGAAAGCATCGAAAATGCCCTGTTCGCAGCGGTCGGACTGTGCCCCGCCCGTAGTCACGCGGCGAAGCTGCCGCCTGGTCGCAGAGCGAGTATCCTTGGTGCGTCACGTGGATCTCGCTCGATAGGCGTGCCGGGCAGCAGCACGTCTTTGACCTCCTGGTAGACGGCTTCGGCGGCGAAGTTATCGAATTCGTCAAAGGTGGGCGTGGCGCGGAGCCAGTAACCGCCGCCGGCAAGCTGGGAGACGTCACAGAAGGCCGAACTTCGGGCTAGCCGTGGCAGGCCGCCGAGGCGATCGCCGATCTCTTGGCTGAGTACGGTGATCCAGGAATATCCACGCAGGGTTTGCCTCGCGTGTGGGACAGTTTTGTTGGCGTAGATTCGGAGAGACGCTTCTAGGGGGGTTTGCCACAACCCGTAACCTCCTTGTGCGACGTGGGCGTAGCTCGGATTAGCGTCCTCCACAATCGATCGCAAGAAGATGGCCGCCGCCTCAGTGCCAGCTGGGTGTGCCGCCAGCATTGCTAACGGTGCTTCAGCCTCCAGAATCATGTTGGTGCTGTCGTTTCCGGCCCACACTGTATCAACCATCAATCCGGAGCATTCGGGTCGTTCGTGGGCTAGTTGCGGGGTTAGGAACTTGTCGTTTTCGCCGAATGCCCGGAAGAGATGCGCGCTTGCGGTCTCGGGTCGTTGTTCGACAAGCCGAAGAAACTGGTCCAGGCCCGTGGGTGAATACGGTTGACGGAAATTGGTCCGGCGGTGACATCGTTGACAGCCAGGTCCAACTGCGACGAGTCGATAGGTAGCCCGTAGACGTTCCACATATCGAAATCGGGCTGCTCGAGTAAGTTGGGTACGAAGCGCGGTTCCTGGGCGACCAACTCGTTCCGCATCGACTGCCCGATCTCGGCCAGCGACTGCTCGTACCAGCGTCGGATACTCCGGGTCGTGGATACGACGCCGGTCTCGCCGTCGGTCGACACCTGGATTGAGACCTTCTGTGGCCACTGATAATCCGGCCAATGCGGAGAGCGGGGCGCCGACATGTTGTCTCTCCTCTGGCGTATTTGCGACTTGTTAACAAGCCGTCGGCACAGCTCGGGCGATTCTGCTATTGAGACCCGATCAGTTCAACTGGAACGGTCAAGCAACGGCCTGGTCGCTCGGGCGGGCT
Source organism: uncultured Actinomycetota bacterium (assembly GCA_963850915.1). GTDB lineage: Bacteria > Actinomycetota > Actinomycetes > Mycobacteriales > Micromonosporaceae > CAVTWH01. Next base: position 491,376 of record CAWKND010000004.1, on the reverse strand, counting down.
TGACGGAACCTCCAGGGCACACACAGCATCCCCCACCGTGCCGCACAGCAGATCCACGGCACCGCAGTTCGCGAAGACGCGTGGACACGCCGATGCGGGTACACATCGAACTCGTTGTTGACGGCGCGGACGGGGCGCGCCTGAGACGCGCTGCCCGCCGTCGCCGTCCATGATCGCAGCGCCGCCGGCCAGCCCCGACGGTTCTCGGACCGTGTAACGGGTGATCAGGTCGCGCCCAGCATCCTGGCCGGTATCCCTGTCGCCAATCACCTCCGTAGATAAGGGGCAACATGCTATAAATCAACCAATGTTAGCGAAACGGCTCGGGGTGTCTCATGCGGGACAGGGTCACAGATGACCGCGCGTAGCAGTAGCCGCTCCGGCGTACCGGCGGTGGCCTTTGTCGCGGGGCTCGCCTTGGGCATGCTGGCCTGGGTGGCTCCGTCCGCGTACGCCGCTGGCGTGGACCGATCGCAGCGGGTGGCACCCCTGGCGCTCATCCCCAATGCCAACACTGTGCGGATGGCCTGGATCGGAACGCCCGCCCAACGATCAGCTGCCGGGCTGATGACCCTCCAGGCGGCCCTCAACGCCGCTCCGGCGGGGCAGGTGGTCTCGTTCGATCCGGACGACTACGCCTTCACCACCCGACTCACGGTTCCGCGTCCGGTGACGCTGGAGACAACAAGCCCGTCGATCCTGTACGCCCAGTTCACGGTGAGCGGCAGCGGGTTGACCGCCGACCCCGAAGTCAGGTTCGGGGCTTCCGCCACGGGTGCGGTCGTCACCGCCAACGCAGCGGGGGCAGTGCTGGATGGCATCACGGTCGTCAATCCCAACGCTGTCCTGCGGCCCACCGGCATCCAGCTCGGGGCGTCGGCCACGGGTGTAGCGATCAACGACTTCACCATGGACGGAGGTGGCCAGCCGTCGTCCTTCGGTGTGAACCTGACCACGGGCTCCGCCACGATCACGAATGCCACGATCAGTGGCGTGTCGACGGGCGTCGGGATCACCGCCAGCTCGACCGCTGGGGGAATTGCCGTCACCGGCGGCTCCTTCGCCGCGACGGTAGCCGGCATCGCCCTGGGCACAGCCGTCGCACCCACCATTTCCGGCGTGACGGTGTCCGGCCCGGGAGCTGCCGGTACCGGCATCGATCTGGCCAACTCCAGCGGCGCCACGATCACCTCACCGCTGGTGACCGGCTTCGCCCGGGGCATCGGGGCCACCACCACGAGCACGGGCGCCGGCCCACGCATCACGGACGCGAACATCAGCGGTACCAGCAAAGAAGGCATCGCCCTGGGCAGTACGACCGGCGCGACCGTGGTCACCCCCACCATCACCGGCGACGACACCGCGCAATCCATCGGGATCAACTTGTACCGGGCCACCAGCGTCACCCTGGACCGGGTGACAGTGAGCCACTTCAGCTACGGCGTGTTCACGAACATCGGCGATACCGGTGCCGGACCCACAATCATCAGCCCCAGGATCTCCGAGGTCTCCAGCGGTGGCATCACCCTCGGCTCCACCCAGGGTGCCACGATCACCAATGCGATCCTCAACGGCGCCGGCAGCGGGTCGGGCACCGGAATCAATGTGACGAACGCCGGCCGGGTCACCGTCTCCGTTGCCACCATCAACGGGTTCGGCAACGGCGTCGCATCGCAGTCGCGCGCTGGACGCCAACTCCGACCGCGTAGACATCTCCCTGAGCGAACTCTGAACATCATCGGAACTCCGACCGCGTCTACCGGCATCTCGCTGCTCGGGGCGGCGAACGCCACCATCACCGACATCCGCGCCGACGTGACCGGCGGCGGTGTCGTACTCCACGACTGCACCGGCGTACAGGTGCGGAATCTGACCGTCATCGGCCACGAAGGCCCCACGGCGACCAGCGGCGCCGCCATCCTCAAGGCCTACGACACCCAGAATGTGTCCGTCGACCACTCCTCGATCGACACCGGCTCCTACGGTTTGTTCTTCCAGCGCACCGACACCGCCACGATCACCGACGCGACGGTGGCGAACGTCGTCGAGTACGGCATCTACGGCCGCAGCGTCGCCAACCTCGACGTCAGCGGCTCTACCTTCACCGACAACCGCGCCGTCGGGAACCTGTTCGTCATCGACCCGGCCGCCAGCATCAGCCACGACATCAACATCCACAACAACGTCATGACCGGCAACCGTGGTGGCCTGAACCTGTACACCGGCACCAGCGCCGTCCGGTTCACGAACAACACCGTCACCGGCCAGCCGTACGTCATCTCCGCCGCCCCTGCCCACGATGTTCTCATCGCCGACAACACCATCACCCTGCCGCAAACGGGTGGTGAAGCGGCGGTCATGGTCACCCCACTCTTCGAGGACGGCGCCCAGCCCGGCTCCTACTCCTCGTCAGGCATCCAGGTCCGCGACAACACCTTCACCGGCTCAGGAACCGCGCTACAGGTCGGCTCACCCGATCCGACATCGCCCGACGCGGCGCGCCGGACACTGCGCGATCCGGTCCTGGTCATCGGAAACACGTTCCCCGCCGCGTCGACCGCCGTGCTCACCTATCCGAACGCGGTGGTCGGCGCCGATGTCGCGACCACCGCCGCCACCCTGTCCACCGTGGCCACCGGCCCCGTCGCGGTGGATGCCCGTGACTACGACGACCCCAACGACTGGGGCTCGGTCTGCCGGGCGACCGGCTACCTCGACGGGAACCTCGTCTATGCCGGTCAAGGGGCAGCCGTCTACGAACTCACCGTCGCACCAGTGCTCTACCCGACCAATTGCGTCGAACTGTCCCTCACCGAACACCTCGACGCCGCGTCCGGCACCGTACTGCGTACCGGCGACCTGCTGACCTGGACGCTGACACCGCGGAACGACGGTCTGCGGGACGCCCCCGCCGGCTGGACGGTCACCCAACTCCTCCCCGACGGCGTGCAACTGGTCGCCATCACCGGAGCCGGCTACACCTTCCACGGCCTCACAGCCACCGCCACCGACCCCCTCGCCACCGGTACAGACGGGCCGGTCATCACCGTGCAGGTCCGTATCGTCGCCAATCCGGTCGCCGACACCACCATGAAGGACGTCGCCTACATCGCGCCCCTCGCTCCGGCCAACGCCACGGATCTGGACGCGGACGGATACCCCGACGTCATCGTCGAACACCTCAGCCCCCTCACCATCCCGACGCTGGCCACCGACACCGACGCCTCCCCCACCGACAACGACGCTCAAGGCAGCTGGACTGTCCAACAGGGCAGTGCAGGGCCGATTCCGACGCCTGGAGACCACAGCGCGAACCATCGGCCGGGCCTGGCACAAACCGGAACCAACTTCGGTCCACTGGCGAATACCGCACTCCTGCTCATCACTGGCGGCACTCTCGCGCTCATCCTCGCCCGCCGCCGGTACGCCTAGACACGCGGTGGACATTCCGGCCTGCCGGCCAGCACGGACAGGTCAGACGCGAAGTGCCACCTGCCCGCTCCGGGCCGCCCCGCCCAGCCTCAGCTGCGCGACACGACATGGCGGCAATGCCACACCCGCAAGACACAAACTGACCATCATGTACTTCACGACACGCCCCACACCGGCACGCACCGTGCCGACGAGGACAGCGGGGTGGGGCCTTCTTACGCTCCACCTCGACGCCACCGCCGGCACAGCGCTACTCAGTCAGCCAGCCTCAGCCGCCCGAGGATCGTGAGAGCGCCTGCCCCTTCGCCTTGGTCAGATTGCGTGGGGGACCTTCTGTTTGTCCCCGCCGGGGGCACAGAATCCCTTCCGTTCGCTGCGTTCATGCAGGTCAGGTCCTTGATTGTCTGGTGCAGTTTCGTACGGCGGCGCCAGTGATCAAGCAGGTCGACTGGGGTCGTTGCCGATACGGGCACTTGGGCTGGGCGAGTCCGTATTCGGATGCGGTGAGCGCGGGTTGTCAGAGTTCGTGGATGAACCGCACGGCCATGGCGCCGTCGCCGACGGCCGACGCGACCCGCCGGGTTGCCCCGCGCCGCAGGTCGCCGACCGCGAAGATGGCCGGGCGGTCGGTCTCCAGCAGGAACGGGCGGCGGCCGTTGTCCCGGTCCTGTGCGAACGCGGGTTCGCCGGTACGGACGAACCCGTGCTCGTCCAGGCCCACCGCGCCGGCCAGCCAGCCGGTGTTGGGGTCCGCGCCGATGAAGACGAACAGCGCGCTGGCCGGCAGTGAATGCCGGATGCCGTCGCGGGACACGGTCACGGTGCGCAGCTCGTGATCGCCGGCCGCGCCGGTCAGGGTCGTGCGGGTGTGCACCTCGATGGTCGGCGTGCGGGCGATCCGGTCGACGAGGTACCGGGACATCTGCACGTCCAGGGACTCCTCGCGGACGATGAGGTGTACCCGTTCGGCGGTTTCGGCGAGGAACACCGCCGCCTGGCCGGCCGAGTTGCCTCCGCCGATCACGGCCACCGGCGCCTTGACGCACAGCTGCGCTTCGAACGGGGTCGCGGCGTAGTAGATGCAGGTCGCCTCGAATGGCTTCAGGTCTGGCACGTCGAGACGGCGGTACCGGGCTCCGCAGGCGAGGATGACCGACCGGGCTCCGCACGACCTCACCGTCGTCGGTGGCGACGGCGTAGTTTCCGGGCCAGCCGTCGAGGCTCGTGGCCGTTGCCGGGACGGTGATGGCGGCGCCGAACCGGTCGGCCTGCACCCGGGCTCGCTCGGCCAGCTCGGCTCCGGAGATGCCGGCCGGAAAGCCCAGGTAGTTCTCGATCCGGGTGGAGGTGCCGGCCTGCCCGCCGGTGGCGACTGCTTCCCAGACCACTGTGGACAGTCCCTCCGAGGCGCCGTAGACGGCCGCGGCCAACCCGGCCGGTCCGGCCCCGATCACCAGCAGGTCGACGAAGTCGTGGGCCGGTTTGGGCGAGCGCAGCCCGAGCAGCTGCGCCAGCTCGGCGTTGCTGGGATTGCGCAGTACCGTTTGGGCGCCCCAGATCACGCACCGGCAGCTGGTCGGGTGGGATGCCGAGAGTCCGCACCAGCGTCTCCGCCTCGGCGTCCTGGTCCAGGTCGATGAAGCGGTGCGGTACCCGGTTGCGGGAGACGAAGTCCCGCAGCCGCCGGGTGTCGGCCGAGAAGCGTGAACCGATGATGCGCGGCCCGGTGCCCAGTCCGATGAGGATGGAGCGTCGCTGCAGGTACGCCCGCAGGATCAGGTCACCGAAGGCCGGGTCGCGGGCGACCAGATCGTGGACCTGGTCCACCGGCACGGCCAGCACCGAGCCGGCCTCGGCCACCACCGCCGACACCAGCGACGGCCCGCCGGTCAGCAGGCTCAGCTCCCCGAGGAACTGGCCCGGGCCGTGGACGCCGACCACCCGGTCGTCCTCGTCCTGCACCACCACCAGGCCGTGCTGGATGACCAGGAACTCCGAGGTGGAGTCCCCGGCCCGGTACAGCACGTCACCGGCCTGCACCGGGCGCGACTGGCCCACCGCCTCCAGTTGCGTCAGCTGGCCTCGCTGAGGCGGGGAAAGGCGCCGTCGACGTTCGGGGACTCGGTCTGGCGGGCCGGCTGCGGGTTCACGGCTCGTCCAGGGCCGCGGTTACCCATTCGACCAGGGCCGGCGGCGGCAGGGCGCCGACCTGGCTCCGGCGGACCTCGCCGTTGCGGATCCACAGGAGCATCGGGATGGACTGGGCCTGGTAGTGCTGCGCGATGTGGGGTGCGGTGTCCACGTTGACCTTGGTCACCTTGAGCCGGCCGGCGAACTCCTTGGCCACGTGCTGTATCCCCGGCTCGACGATCCGGCACGGACCGCACCAGGGCGCCCACAGGTCGACCAGGACGGGCAGCCTGGCGTTGAGCACCACCGCGTCGAAGTCGTCGTCGGTGGCCGTGGTCAGCCAGGGCAGTCCGTGGTGGCACTTGCCGCACCGTGGCACCCCGGCGTTCGCCGCCGGCAGCCGGTTCTTCGCGCCGCAGTTCGGGCAGGTGACGATGTCGGTGCGGGCCGACGTTTGTGGGCCTATGGTGTCGTGGGTCATTGCCGGCCCGCCTCGGCCGGTTGGCGGGCGGCCCGGAACTCGACCACGATCTCGCCGTCCCCCGCGTCGACCACGATCGCGGACCCCTCGGTGAGGTCACCGGCGAGCAGCGCCCGGGCGATGCTCGTTTCGACGTCGTGGGCGATGAAGCGGCGCAGCGGCCGGGCGCCGTAGACCGGGTCGAAGCCGCGCTGGGCGATCAGCCGGCGGGCCGGCTCGGTCAGTTCGATGGTCATCGACCGCTCGGCCAGCCGTTCCCGGACCTCGTCCAGCTGCAGGTCCACGATGCGCTCGATCTGCTGCAGGGTCAGCCGGTTGAACACCACGATGTCGTCGATCCGGTTCAGGAACTCGGGCCGGAAGTGACCGCGGAGTTCGGCCAGTACCCGGTCCCGCACGTCGGGCGTGATCCGCTCGTCGGAGCCGCCCGCCAGCAGATGCTCGGCGCCGATGTTGGACGTCATGATGATGACCGTGTTGCGGAAGTCGACCGTGTGCCCCTGGGCGTCGGTGAGACGGCCGTCGTCGAGCACCTGCAGCAGAGTGTTGAACACGTCGGGGTGGGCCTTCTCGATCTCGTCGAAGAGCACCACCGAGTACGGTCGGCGGCGCACCGCCTCGGTGAGCTGGCCGCCCTCCTCGTAGCCGACGTAGCCGGGCGGGGCCCCGACCAGCCGGCTGACCGTGTGCCGCTCCTGGTACTCGCTCATGTCCAGCCGCACGATGTTCTGGTCGGAGTCGAACAGGGCCGCGGCCAGGGCCCGGGCCAGCTCGGTCTTCCCGACTCCGGTCGGGCCGAGGAAGATGAACGAGCCGATCGGCCGTCGGGGATCCTTGATGCCGGACCGGGCCCGGATGATGGCGTCGGCGACCAGCTGAACCGCCTCGTCCTGCCCGACGACCCGCTCGTGCAGGATCTCGTCCAGGCGCAGCAGCTTGGTCCGCTCGCCCTCCTGCAGGCGGCTGACCGGGATGCCGGTCCACGCGGCCACGATCCCGGCGATCTCGTCCTCGGTCACCATCTCGCGCAGCAGCCGACGCTCGCCCAGCCGCTGCGAGACCTGCTCCTCCTCGGCCTGGATCCGCCGTTGCAGCTCGGCCAGGCGGCCGTAGCGCAGTTCGGCGGCCCGGTTGAGGTCGTAGCTGCGTTCGGCCTCCTCAGCCTCTAGCCGCACCCGCTCCAGCTCACCGCGTAGCTCCTGCAGCCGCCGGATGGCCTGCCGTTCGGACTCCCACTGGGCCCGCTTGGCGTCGGCCTCGGTGCGCAGGTCGGCCAGCTCACGCCGCAGTTGGTCGAGCCGGGCGAGGCTGGCCGGGTCGCTCTCCTTGCCGAGCGCCGCCTCCTCGATCTCCAGCCGCATGACCCGGCGGGTGATCTCGTCCAGTTCGGCCGGCATCGAGTCGATCTCCGTCCGCAGCCGGGCACAGGCTTCGTCGACCAGGTCGATCGCCTTGTCCGGCAGGAACCGGTCGGTGATGTAGCGGTGGCTGAGGTTGGCCGCGGCGACCAGGGCACCGTCCTGGATCCGGACGCCGTGGAAGACCTCGAACCGTTCGCGCAGGCCGCGCAGGATCGACACCGTGTCCGCGCACGGTCGGCTCGTCGACCAGGACGGGTTGGAACCGGCGGGCCAGGGCGGCGTCGGACTCGACCCGCTTGCGGTACTCGTCCAATGTGGTCGCACCGATCATGTGCAGCTCACCTCGGGCCAGCATCGGCTTGAGCATGTTTCCCGCGTCCATCGATCCCTCGGCCGCGCCGGCCCCGACCACCGTGTGCAGCTCGTCGACGAACAGCAGGATCCGGCCCTGGGCCGCGGCCACCTCGGCCAGCACCGCCTTGAGCCGCTCCTCGAACTCGCCGCGGTACTTGGCTCCGGCCAGAAGGGAACCGAGGTCCAACGCGAAGACCGTCTTGTCGCGCAGCCCCTCCGGCACGTCGGACCGGACGATGCGCTGAGCCAGCCCTTCGACGATGGCGGTCTTGCCCACCCCGGGGTCACCGATGAGCACCGGGTTGTTCTTCGACTTGCGGGACAGGATCTGGATCACCCGCCGGATCTCGGCGTCCCGGCCGATCACCGGATCGAGCCGCCCGGCGCGGGCGTCGGCGACCAGGTCGCGGCCGTACTTCTCCAGCGCCTCGTAGGCCGCCTCCGGCATCGCCGAGGTGACCCGCTGGTTGCCGCGGATCGCGGTGAGCGCGGACAGGAATGACTCCCGGGTGACCCCGTGCTGCCTGAGTACCCGGCCGGCCCCGCTCGCCGAGCCCTCATCGGCCAGCGCGAGCAGTAGGTGTTCGACCGAGACGTAGGAGTCCTTCATCCGCCGGGCCTCCCGGTCGGCGGCGTCCAGGACCCGGCTCAGCCGCTGGGTCACGTTGACCTGGCCGGGCGCGGCCCCCGGTCCGCTGACCCGAGGCCGGCGGTTGAGCTCGGCCTCCACATCGGAGATGACCGCGTCCGGATCGGCTCCGACCCGGTCCAGCAGCCGCGGCACCAGGCCGTCCTCCTGGCGCAGCAGGGCCAGCAGCAGGTGTTCGCCATCGACGTCGGAGTGCCCGAATCGGATGGCCGCGGTCTGCGCGTCGTGCAGCGCCTCCTGCGACTTCTGGGTCAGGCGGTTGATGTCCACTGTGGCCAGCTCCTCTGTGTCAGTTCCGGTGTGGTCAGCTCCCCGACCAGCGGACCTGGGCCTGCAGCCGCTCGATCTCGTCCAGCAGATCGAGCACCAGGCCCACGGCGGCGTAGTTCAGCGAGAGGTCGTTGCGCAGTCGCCTGATCCGGGCGACGGTGGCCAGGTCGGCCGCGTCGAACCACAGCTGGCCGCCCGGGTCCGGATGCGCGTCAAGCAGTCCCAGCGCCACGAACCGGTGCAGCAGGTCCGGATGCAGCCCGGCCCGCGCCGCGAATGCGTCCAGCTGGTACCGGCGCACCCGGGCCGGTGGGTACCGGGTCGGCGCGCTCATCGGCTCCTCCGCGGGTCGAAGGTGGACACCCGGGACAGCTCGTCGAACAGCTCACGCTCCGCCTCGGACGGGTGGTCGGGCACCATGATCTTCACCTCCGCATACAGGTCCCCGGGCTGGCCACGCGGATTGGGCATGCCCTGTCCCCGCAGCCGCAGCCGGCGTCCGGACGACGATCCCGCCGGTACGCTCACCTTGCCCTCGCCACCCGGCGTCTCGACCGGCACCGCCGCGCCGAGCGCGGCCTCCCAGGGGGCCAGCGGCAGGTCGACAGTGATGTCCCGCCCGGACATCCGGAATCGCGGATGAGGGGCGATCCGGACGACGAGGTACAGGTCCCCCGGTGGGCCACCCCGGCCCCGGCCGCCCTCGCCGCCGAGCCGGATCCGCTGTCCGTCAACGACTCCGGACGGAATCGTCACCTCGTAGCTGCGCGATCCGAGGCTGATCTGGCGGCGCCCGCCGCGATAGGCCTCCTCCAGCGAGAGCAGCAGCTCAGCTTCCTGGTCAGCGCCGGCGTTCCAGGTGGCGCCGCCCCGCCCACCACCGAACAGGTCACCGAACAGATCCTCGAGGTCGACCGCGCCTGCCTCGGAGTACCCGGACGGACCCGCCGTGCCGGCCCGGCCGGACCGCCCACCCGGCTGGCCCCGCTGCCGGCCGCCCCCGCGACGGCCGGCCCCGGTACCGGCGAACTGTTCGTCCATGCCCTCCGGAACGCTGCGGAACTGCGGCCCGTACCGGTCGTAGCGCTCCCGCAGCTTCGGATCGGCCAGCACGTGATAGGCCTCGTTGATCTCCTTGAACCGGTCCTCCGCCGCCGGATCCTTGTTCACGTCAGGGTGGTTGCGGCGGGCCAGCCTGCGGTAGGCCTGTTGGAGCTGCTCGGCGGAGGCGTCGTGCGGTACCCCGAGCACCTGGTAGTAGTCGGCCGCCACCTCGGCCTACCCTCGGTCCGCCGCGACCAGGACGGCCGCCGGGCGCAGCAGCGCCGGGCCGTCGCCGTAGCCGGGCCGCACCACCTGGGCCACCTCGCCCGGCGCTGCGTCGGTGTCGCCGATCACGCCCACCGCCTCATGCCGGTACGGATCGAACGGCACCCCGGTCTCGGCGTGGCGCGGGAATCCCAGTCGGGCCAACACCGCCACCGCCTGGTCACGGACCGCGCGGACGCCGTCAACGACCGGATCGCCGGCAACGCCGTGCTCCAACGCGCGCTCCAGGTTGTCGACCACGGGCAGCCACTCCGCGGCCACCCGGGCCCGTTCGGCCAGCCGCTCGTCGGCCACCTGCCGGGCGCAGCGCTTACGGACGTTGTCGACCTCGGCGACCGCCCGACGCAGGCGGTCCTCCAGCTCGGCCACCGTCTCGCCGAGTTCCCGCTGCGACGCCGCGTCATCGACCGGCTCATCGACCGTCGAGTCGACGGGTACCGCGTCATCGTCCTGTGTGGACATCGCCCGCTCCCGAAGGTCGTCCGCTCACTGCGGGGTGAAGTCGGCGTCGATCACGTCGTCGCCGCCACCCGGCGATTGGCCGCCCGGTGTCGGGCCGCCGGCCGCGCCACCCGCTGACGGACCACCGGCAGGGCCACCCGGCCCGGGACCGCCAGCAGCCATGAGGCTCTGGTGGGCCTGCTGGACCTCGCCGGTCAGCTCGCGGATCCGGTCGATCGGCGCCTCCTCCTTGATGGCCTGGCGCGCGTCGTTCACCAGCATTCGGCCCGCGCCCGCTCGTGTGCCGGCGCCGAGTCGCCGAGCTCGTCGAGGCGCCGGACGATCTGGTACGTACTGGCCTCCAGCTGGTTGCGCGCGTCGACCAACGTGCGCAGGCGCGAGTCCTCGTCCCGGTGGGCCTGGGCGTCGGCGACCATCCGCTCCACTTCGGACTTGTCGAGGTTGCCGGTGTCGGTGATGGTGATGGCCTGGTCGGCTCCGGTGTCCTTGTCCTTGGCCGACACACTCAGAATCCCGTTGGCGTCGATGTCGAAGGTCACCTCGACCTGCGGGACGCCGCGCGGGGCCGGGCGGATGTTCTCCAGCCGGAACCGGCCGAGGACGCGGTTGTCCGCGGCCCGTTCACGCTCGCCCTGCAGCACCACGATGTCGACCGCGGGCTGGTTGTCCTCGGCGGTGGAGAACACCTCGGTGCGGCGGACCGGGATGGTCGTGTTGCGTTCGATGACCTTCGTCATCACCCCGCCCAGCGTCTCCAGACCCAGCGACAGCGGCGTGACGTCGAGCAGCAGCACCTCCGGGCCCTCGCCGGTGAGCACGGCCGCCTGGATCGCAGCCCCCAGCGCGACGACCTCGTCCGGGTTCACCGTCATGTTCGGTTCCTTGCCGCCGGTCAGCCGGCGCACCAGCGCCTGTACGGCCGGCATGCGGGTCGAGCCGCCGACCAGGATCACCTCGTCAAGGTCGGCGTCGGAGACCTTCGCATCCGCCATCGCCTGCTGGACCGGTTCCAGGCAGCGCTGCACCAGGTCGGCAGTCAGCTCGTCGAAGGTGGCCCGGGTGACGGTGGCGGTGAGGTGCTTCGGCCCGGACGCGTCGGCCGTCACGAACGGCAGGTTGACCTGGGTCTGGGTGACCGAGCTCAGCTCGGTCTTCGCCTTCTCCGCCGCCTCGAACAACCGCTGCAGGGCCTGCGGGTCGTTGCGCAGGTCGATCCCCTGGTCCTGGCGGAACCCGTCGGCAAGGTGGTCGACCAGGCGGCGGTCGAAGTCGTCACCGCCGAGGTGGCTGTCGCCAGCGGTGGCGCGTACCTCGACCACACCGTCGCCGACGTCGAGCACGCTGACGTCGAACGTGCCACCGCCCAGGTCGAACACCAGGACGGTCTCATGACCCTTCTTGTCCAGACCGTAGGCCAACGCGGCGGCCGTCGGCTCGTTGATGATGCGGAGCACCTCGAGCCCGGCGATCCGGCCGGCGTCCCGGGTCGCCGTGCGCTGCGCGTCGTTGAAGTACGCCGGCACGGTGATGACCGCCTGGGTGATCTTCTCGCCCAGACTGCGGCCGGCGTCGTCGGCCAGCTTGCGCAGCACCTGCGCGCTGATCTCCTCGGGCGCGTACGGCTTGCCCTTCACGTCGAAGCGGACAGCCCCGTCCGGCCCCTCGACCACATCGAAGGTGACCGCCTTCGCCTCCTCGGTCACCTCCGAGTACTTGCGTCCGACAAATCGCTTCGCCGAGTAGATCGTCCCCTTCGGGTTCAGGATCGCCTGCCGGCGGGCCAGCTGACCGACCAGCCGCTCACCGCTGTCGGTGAACGCCACCACCGAGGGCGTCGTGCGAGCGCCCTCGTTGTTGACAATGACGGCCGGTTCCGGCCCGTCCATCGTCGCGATCACCGAGTTCGTCGTACCGAGATCGATTCCAACTGCCCTGGCCATTGCAACCCCCCATTGCGCGGCGAGAACACACACTGTCCAGCCGGCGGTATCAGGTCGCCCTCCAGGCTCCCACCGTGGGCAGCCACCGGGGCCGGTTTGCCAAACCAGCCCACGGACTCAGGTCAGCGCCAACCCAGGCGGGGCCGCGACCAGAAGGAGGAACTCGAAGATGGCCGCCGCAGCCCGCATACGGCTGGTGATCAGCCAACTCCCAGCGGCGGACGATGGCCGGCGCCACGATCCGTAACCTCCATGAGCGCGAACCGCCGGCCCAACTGCGGCTGTACGTCGAGCAGGGCCCGCGGACACCAAGCCCCACCACGACATCGGTGTCGGCGGTCAGGCCGGCGAAGCCGCCCGCCAGCCGTGTGATCATGAAAACTGCCGAACATGCCAGCCAACCACGACGTTGAGATCATGATCTGCGGACGGCGCCGAGAACCACGACGAAAGCCACACGACCCGGTCCGAGTTCCGCTCGCTCGGGGTCCCGCCGCACTGGCGGATGGTTCTAGGCACGCGCACCCGGCGCAGCGATGTCTTGCTGCGCCACTGAGTGGCCACGCGCAGGCGAATGCCTTCGGCCGACCGCTACCCGGGTGACGTCCGCTTCTCCCGCGACTCGGGCGACCATGCCTGTGGATTGCGGGCGTGTGGGCGCGCGCAGGGCGGACCGGCTCAGTCGGTCACGCCGGGATCGATCGGCTTCGGCAGACGTCCGCCAGACCTGGCACCATTTCATAGCTGGAAAGATGCGATCCGGGGAGGCCGTCGATGAAAGACCCCACAACGGAAGGGTACGAGGTCAGCGCCGAAGAGATCGATGGCATGGTACGCAACCTGTGCGCGTACGCGTTGGGCGAGCCGCACCCGTTGCACCGGTACCTCGACCTCACCCATCAGCAGGTCCTCTTCGATGGCATGGCTGACGCCCTGCGCAGGGAACGCGGCAGGGCGCTCGCGTCCCTGCTCATCGCTGGCGCGACCGCCGAAGAGATTGTCGAACGGACCAACCTGACGAAGGCATTGGACGTGGCGAAGCTCGTCAAGGCCGCCGGGGAAGCCGAACACGTCAAGCAGGCGTTGCGCGCCGCAGTCAACGCCGAGCGGAAGGCAGCCGCCGAAGCGAAGAAGCGGGAAGCCGCTGCCGCCGCAGAGGTGAAGCGGTCTGCCGCTACGGCGGCCGCGGCTGAGCGGAAGGCAGCCACCGAGGCCAAGCGTCAGGCTGCCGCCGCTGCTGCGGCTGCGGCGCGAAGGGAGGCTGCTGCGGTGCGGAAGGTCTCGAAGCCAGGCAGGAAGCCAGCCGCGCTCCCGGAGATCCCGCCCGGTACGCGACGCGTCCTCACCGCCGACGAACTCAAGGCGTTAACGGAGGTGCTCGCGCAGCCGAAGAAGCCGCGGCGGGCGTCTGCCAGCGCCGACCAAATTCCGCCGGTACCTGCGCCGCGCCGTTGACCCGAATATGAACCGTGGTTGCTGGCGGCAGGTCGGTACGGGCGCCGCCGGATGCTCCCAGCGACGCCCACCCGACTCAGCGGCGAAGCCTCAGGGACGGTCCACTGCTGGTTCGCGCCGCCCGAGCAGTCCCAGATCTGCAGCCGGGTCATGACGGACCCTTAGGGGACGGACGCCTGGCGGCGCGGGATCGATTAACCTCGATACTCGGTACTGCCAGGAAAATATTCAAGGAACCTAACTGATTTGGCGTACTCAACCACGGTGACGGCCTGAGCGACTACGGCGTGCTGCCGGACTGCTACAAAACAGCGCAGTGGCGGGAAGCCGATGGCTCGGGAAACTCGGTGTCGCTACCCGCGAAAGCCCCGTATACACGGCAGATGCGCGAAGAGCCCCTGCCCGGCGGCAACACCACCGGCGCCGTGTTGATCGACGGTGTCGTACACAAGCGGGCCTCGCCGTGGACGGCGACGGTGCACGTGCTGCTGCGCCATCTGGAGGATGCCGGGTTCGATGCCGCTCCCCGCGCGCTCGGCTTCGACGACCAGGGCCGCGAAATGCTCACCTACCTGCCGGGAGAGACGATCGGCGGGCGGGAACCCTGGCCCGACTGGGCCTCGGCCGATTCGATGCTGGTACAGGTCGGCCGGTGGCTACGACAGGTCCACGACCTGACAGCGGACTTCACGCCGCCGCAGGACGAGTGCTGGTTCATCGGCGGCACGATGGGTCCCGGGCTGATCCTCGGCCACCAGGATGCCTCCCCCTTCAACGCGGTGGTCGACGGTGACCGGCTGGTGGGGTTCTGCGACTGGGACATCGCCGGCCCGTCGACACGGGACTGGGATCTGGCGTTCTCCGCGCTGACCTGGGTACCGCTCGCGTCGCCGCGCGACGGCACGCCGCCCCGCGACGACGACCTGCGGGAGCGGTCCCGGCGCCTGCACGTCCTGCTCGACGCGTACGGCTACGACGGCAACCGAGCTGATTTCGCAGCCACAGTGCCGCAACGGGCCCGGCGGCAGGCCACAGTCATCCGGCACATGGCCGACGCCGGGGACGCCGCATCGACCGCCCTGCTGCCCATCGCGGAACTCCTCGAACGGTCCGCAACCGACATCCAGGCCCTCCCGGACACCTTCTGGACGCGTTGATCGAGGCTTCACCTATGGCTGGTGCCGCAGCCCGCATCCGCTCGCCACCCTGTCACGCCGTGGATACCCACCGACGATCGAGGCGGGTGCGCGCGCGACTGCGCCGCAAGGCAATACAGAGTGCGAAGGGCGTCGGGGTCACCAACCCGCCCCTTCGTCAGTCAGGACCTTCGAAGCGCGCCGGAGCGTTCCAGCTGGCCGCGTCAGTCCTCCGGTATCGGGCGGCCGAAGGTGACGGCGGTGGGTTCGGGGCCACCGCGGTGGCCGGTGTCGAGGGCGTCGATCGCGGCCAGTTCGTCGTCGCTGAGCTGGAAGTCGAAGATGTCGAAGTTCTCGGCGATGCGTACCGGGCGGGTTGATTTCGGGATAGCTGATCGACCCTGCTGGAGGTGCCAGCGCAGCATGACCTGGGCCGGTGTTTTGCTGTGGGCGTGAGCGATCTGGCCAGTGGCGGGGTCGCCCAGCGGCGTCCCCAGGGCGCGGTACGCCTGCGGTGTCCTGTCGAAGTCGGACGGCAGCGCCTGATGGAGGATGAGCAGTCGATCTGGTCGACGCCGAGCTTGCGCGCGCTCGTCTCGAACCCGTGCAGGGTCTCGTCGTACCCGTAGTCGCTGATCCAGATTTTGGTTTCCAGAAAGACGTCCGAGCGGTCGATGCCGGACTGTGCGACGGCTTCGCCGACCTGTCGTTCGTTGCCGTACGCGGCGACGGTGTCGATGTGCCGGTAGCCGGCGGCCAGCGCAGCTAGTACGGCAGCTCTGGTCCTGGTGGGCGGTGCACAACGTGCGGCTGCACCGTACCGGCGTCAAGCGCCTGCACCACCCGGTCGTCCACCACCCGGTCGTCGGCGACCTCGACCTCGCGTTCGAGTCGATGGAGCTCACCGCCGATGTCGGCTTGCGGTTGAACGCCTACAGCGCCGAGCCCGGCACCGCCGTCCAGGACGCGCTGGCCCTGCTGGCCAGCTGGACCGCGACACCGTACGACCAGACCGCCCAGCACTAACCGGCTACCGGGAGTTTTACGGTCAGGCGTCCGGTACGCAGACCGTGATCGCGGCGGGGACGACGCGTGCCTTGATCCGCCTGGTTTCCGGTCGGGCGCCACCGTCGAGTTCGTAGACCAGTGGTGTGCCGAGCTTGATCGAAATTCGTTTCGCGCGGGTGGTACGGATGAACGGCGCCTGGTCGGTTCGGCCGGTAGTGATGTGGCCGAGTAGGCGCGCCCACTGGACGGGGCCGTCGGCGGTACTGACGCCGATGTCGAGCCAACCATCGGTGGGGCTGGCGTCGTCGAAGACCTCGACACCGCCGAGAATGGTACCGACGTTGCCCATCAGTACGCAGGTCGCATCGCCCTGGAACCACGGTGTTCCGTCAACTTTGATCTTCACCTGGGTCGGCTTCAGGTCGACGTTTCGCACTGCGGTCCACAGGTACGCCGCCCGCCCGAGTCGGGTCCTTCAGCCCGTGGTCGGCGTCGCGGATCATGTCCGCGTCGAAGCCGACCCCGGCGAGTACCGCGAAGTGTTCGCCGTTGATCCGGCCGAGATCCAGCTGGCGGCGCCGGCCGTGGAAGCCGATGTTTACCGCCTCGGCGAGGTCATGCGGGATGCCGAGGTTGTGCGCGAACAGGTTGGCGGTACCGGCCGGAATGATCGCGATGGTGGCGTCGGAGCCGACGAGTGCGTCCGCGCACTGCTGGACCATGCCGTCGCCGCCCCAGACGAACACCAGGTCGGCGCCGCGGTTGAGCGCTTTGCGGACCTTCGCGGGCGCCTTGCTGCTCTTGGGTACCTCGTACCAGAGCATCTCGTCGTCGTACTCCGCGGAGATCAACGTGCGGAGTTGGTCCAGCCCGCCGCCCAAGGTTTTGCCGGTGTGCGCGATGACCGCGACCCGGCCGACCTGCGGCTGCCGGCTACCCGGCAGAGGGGCAGTTACCGGGTGGTCCTGCTGTTCCGAGACTGTAGTCACGTGCTGGTTGTACCCAAGGATGCCGCCGGCTACCCGTCTTGGGCCGAACCCGCTGAATTGGTGTGCGCCACCTGAACCGACGTCCGGTCGTCGTCGTCCGCTGCGACGGACGCCGGCGGCACGCCGACGGGGTCGGCGGGTTCTCCGGTGGCGGCGGGTTCTCCGGTGGCGGCCCCGGTGGAGCGTGGCGGAGCGTCGGCGTTGGGCCGGATCGCCCGGTACATGGCGGCGAGCAGTAGGGCGGCGAGGATGGTGCTGCCCAGTACGTCGGTCGGGTGGTGCATACCGCGGTACATCCGGCCGGTGGCGACGAGTACCGGCATCAGCACCGCGAGCGCGAGGAACGGCCACCGCCACCAGCGGCGGGTGTGACCGAGGACGAGGATCGCGATCGCGCCGTAGATGCAGATGGTGGCCGCGACGTGCCCGGACGGGTAGCTCGTGGTGGGGATGTGGTTTTCCAGGCGCACGACGTCGGGGCGTTGCCGTTTCACGATCGCCTGGGTCGTGATGAACACGCCTCCCTCGCCGAGCATGACCAGCACGACGAAGACGACCGGCCGCCAGCGGCGGGTGAGGGCGAGGGCGAGCACGCCGGCCAGTACGGTGACGGCGATGATCACCTGGGTGGCGCCGATGGTACTGAACGCGGCGCTCAGCCTGGTCAGCGTCGGAGTCCGGTGCGCGGCGAGCCAGTGTGGGATCGTATGGTCGCCGGCGATGTTGTCACCGCCGTACCGGGTGACCAGTTCACCGAAGCCGACAACAGCGCCGAGTATCACGATCCAGGCCACGACGACGCCTGCACCGACCCGTACCAGGTGCGGTGGGAACCGTCGCGAACGGGCAACCTTACGGACGGGTGAACTGGTGGCCAACATGTAGGTGGCTATGCCCGTCGCCGTCGCCGTTCACACCTGGCCACTTCGCGACGGCTCCGCGAAGCACCCCGCGCGGTCGTCGGTGTCGTGGCACATCGCAGCGGGATCTGTCGCACATCGCTGCGGAATCTCAGGTCCGGCAGCGGGTTCGGCGAACGCCAGCAAGGCGCTCATGGCCCGACAGTTGAGCAGGCCCTCGATTCACCCCGAGCAGGCCCTGATCGGCAAAGAGAACTCTCCCCTTGCCACTCTTAACGTATAACGCAACAGGGGGCTTGCGGCAAGACCCGGGTCGTGGCGCAGAATCGGCGGCCGGCGCCACAACCTGCAGAAACGGGGGTACGACGCGCGCATGTCGCCGTCGACGCATGAGGGAGCGGTGACGTCCGACCAGTGCTGGGGACGTGCCCGGCAAGAGGTTCGACAGAGTTCGCGGCGCCGGTGGTTCCACCGGCCGGCGCAGCGCGACGGAGCAAGGCTGCCTCGGAGGTACCGGAGTGATCGAGCAGTACGTGTTGGGACTTCAAGACGTTGACGACAGGCAGGTCGCGCTCGTTGGCGGCAAGGCCGCGCAGTTGGGTGAGGTGTCGCGGATCGAAGGCATCCGGGTGCCGCCTGGGTTTTGCGTGACGACGGCCGCCTTCCAACGGATCATGGCGGAAGCGCCGTCGATCGACGACCAACTGGAGCGGCTGTCCCACCTCAACTCGGCTGACCGGGAGGCGATCCGCGCGCTCAGCGCGGAGATCCGCCAGACGCTGGAAGGGATCGCCATTCCCGACGATCTCGCAGCGGCGGTCACCGATGCGCTCGGCCGGCACGGCGACCACGCCGCCTACGCGGTCCGATCCAGCGCGACAGCAGAGGACCTGCCGACGGCATCCTTCGCCGGCCAGCAGGACACCTACCTGAACATCGTGGGGGCGGCGGCGATCCTGCAGCACGTCAGCCGGTGCTGGGCGTCGCTGTTCACCGAGCGGGCCGTGACCTACCGCCTGCGCAACGGCTTCGACCACCGTACGGTCCACATGGCCGTGGTGGTACAGCAGATGGTTTTTCCGGATGCGGCCGGCATCCTGTTCACGGCCGACCCCGTCACGGGCAACCGGAGAGTCGCCGCCGTGGACGCCAGCTTCGGCCTCGGCGAGGCGCTGGTCTCCGGCCTGGTGAACCCGGACGTCTTCAAGGTGCGCGACGGCGAAGTAGTCGCCAAGACGGTCGCCACCAAACAGCGCGCGGTGCACGCCAAACCGGCTGGCGGCACGCAGGAAGTGATGATCGACCCGCAGCAGCAGGAGCGGCCGGCGCTGACGGATGCGCAGGTGGTACGCCTCGTGCAACTCGGCCGGCGGATCGAGGCGCACGTCGGCCGCCCGCAGGACATCGAGTGGTGCCTGGTCGACGACGACTTCCAGATCGTGCAGAGCCGGCCGATCACCACGCTGTTCCCGATCCCCGCCGCAGCGGACCAGGAGAACCACGTCTACGTCTCCGTCGGTCACCAGCAGATGATGACCGACCCGATGAAGCCACTGGGCGTCTCGATGTGGCAGCTGACGGCGATGGCGCCGATGCACGAGGCCGGCGGGCGGCTGTTCGTCGACGTCGCCCGGCGCCTGGCCTCACCCGCGAGCCGCGCCGCCCTGCTGGAGGTCATGGGGAGAGGTGATCCGCTGATCAGGGACGCGCTGGAGACCGTACTCGAGCGCGGCGACTTCATCCCGACCTTGCCGGACGCGGATCCCGGCACGGCGCCGGTCCGCGGCGCTTCCGCCCCGATCGAGACCGACCCGGCCGTCGTCACCGGGCTGATCGAGCGCAGCCAGGCGTCCCTCGCCGCCCTGCGGCGCGACATCGCGACGTTGACCGGACCGGCGCTCTTCGACTTCCTGCTGGAGGCGTTCCAGGAGCACAAACGGGTACTCAGCGATCCGCTGAACCTTCCGGCGATCATGGCGGGGATGGACGCCACCTGGTGGCTCAACGACCAGCTGCGGGAGTGGCTGGGCGAGAAGAACGCGGCCGACACGCTCACCCTGTCGGCCCCCGGCAACATCACCTCGGAGATGGGGCTGGCGCTACTCGACGTCGCCGACGTGATCCGCGCGCATCCGCAGGTGGTGGCGTTCCTGCAGGGCGTCGAGGACGAGAACTTCCGCGAAGCTGGCGAGCCCTTCCGCGAAGCTGGCGAGCGGGACGGTAAGCAATTCCTGGACGAGCTGCCGACGCTCACGGGCGGAACCGAAGCGCGACACGCCATTGAGGCTTACCTCGAGCGGTACGGCATGCGCTGCGTGGGCGAGATCGACATCACGAGACCGCGCTGGAGCGAACGCCCGGCCACGCTCGTACCGCTGATCCTCGACAACATCAAGCTATTCGAGCCGGGCGCCGCCGAGCGGCGTTTCGAGCAAGGGCAGCGGCAGGCGAAGGAGAAGTCGCAGGAGGTACTCGAACGGCTGCGGGCGCTGCCGGACGGGGAGCGGAAAGCCGAAGAGACCAAACAGATGATCGATCGGGTACGGACGTTCATCGGCTACCGGGAGTACCCGAAGTACAACATCGTCTGCCGCTACTTCGTCTACAAGCAGGCCCTGCTGGCAGAGGCGGAGCGCCTCGTACAGGCCAGGGTGCTCGCTGCGCCGGAGGACGCCTTCTACCTCACGTTCCAGGAGTTCCACGACGTCGCGCGTACCAACCGGGTGGACGAGAAGCTCATCCAGCAGCGCAAGGACGCGTTCCGGTCCTACCACGCGCTCACGCCGCCGCGGGTACTCACCTCGGACGGCGAGGCCCTCAACGGGGAGTACCGGCGCGACGACGTACCGGCCGGCGCGCTGGTCGGCTTGCCCGTCTCCGCCGGTACCGTCGAGGGGCGGGCCCGCGTCATCCTGGACATGGCGCAGGCCGATCTCGAAGCCGGCGACATCCTGGTCACCGCCCACACCGACCCCAGCTGGTCGCCGCTCTTCGTCGCGATCACCGGCCTGGTGACGGAGGTGGGCGGCCTGATGACCCATGGCGCGGTCATCGCCCGGGAGTACGGCCTGCCAGCTGTCGTGGGCGTGGAGCGGGCCACCCGGCTGATCCGGGACGGGCAGCGGATCCGCGTGCACGGAACCGACGGGTACGTGGAAATCCTGCCCTGACCGACCACTCCGGAATGAGGTCCAGCGAGCCGCCGCTATCGAGGCGTGAGTTTGATGACCCGCGCGCCGCCAACCCAGGCCGAGTGCAGGTCCTGGGGGTTGGCGGTGCCGTCCCGATCCACGTGCACCCGGTTGAAGCGGGCGAACGCCGGATTCGCAGTCGCCATGTGTGCGTACGCCGCGACAACCTCGGGCTCGGCGGTCAGCGTCTGGACAGCTGCCAACCTGACCTTTCCCTTGTACCTGACGGATACCGGCTCGCCCGTTCGCAGGTTTCGGGCCCAACCGGAGCTGGTACCGATGAGGAGGTCGGCACCTTGGGCCAGGTAGGAGACGGGCACCGGGTACCCGCGTCCTGACTTTCGTCCCACCACGTACAGCGTTACCAGCCGGCTGCCGACAATCCGGCTGAGGCCAGGGGTACGCAGCAGGCCACGCACCACAAGATTGACCAGTCCCTGCGCGCGCAGGGTCCGTACAGCCGGAGTACTTGGCACGTCAGGCATTGCTGTGGGTCGCCACCGCTCGGACGGGCGGGAGCGTGGGGGGCTGGGTCGGGTCGCCGGTGGGAACCATGCGCCTTACCGCATCCGGCATCGCGCCGACCGTGAACGCGCGGACGACCGGCCCGACGGACACGGTGACGAACGATGCCACGGACGGAACCTCGTCGGGGAGCGGAATGGCGTACTCCCCCGGATCGAAGTGG
Organism: uncultured Actinomycetota bacterium; assembly: GCA_963850915.1. Lineage (GTDB taxonomy): Bacteria > Actinomycetota > Actinomycetes > Mycobacteriales > Micromonosporaceae > CAVTWH01. The sequence goes on along the minus strand of CAWKND010000004.1, from coordinate 469,641 downwards.
GAGTCGAGCACCCGCATCGAGGTACTCGTCGGCTCGGGCGGCGTGAACGAGGTACCCCACCAAGCCTCGATAGTCACCTGGGCCGGCTCCCGGAGAAGGAGTCGCACCTTTCTCTCGGTCGTGTCGTATGCCACGGCGTCGTCTGCCCCGGCAGGCGACGCGAGGGCGGCAACCTGGGCAGCGATGAGGCCGGCGATTCCGGCGAGTCCCTGTACGAAGGTGACGTCGCCGTTGGCCTTGGAGATCTCTTCGGTGAGGTACTGCTTGGTGTGCGGCGGAACCATGCCACCGAATACGACGACATCGATGTTCCCGGTGTCATATTCCGCCAGTACCTCGTCGAACTGGTTGGTTGCATCTGCCTGGAAGCCCTTGCTCCGCAGGATTTCGGCAGCGTCCAGGATCACCCCCGGGCTCCTGCCGATGACCAGAATCCGTCCGGGTCCGCTGGCGGTTGGTTCGTCCATGAGCCGGTCTCCTCAGCAGAAGCAATGTTGGCATGGCCAACATAGCAAACGTTGGTCGCGCCAACAACTGCTACCGTCTACCCATGCCGATGGATCACCCGCCGAGCCGTACCCCCGCCCGCGTCAAGGACCGGCCGACCTGGCTCATCCGGCGGACCTACGCCCGCTCGTCGGCGCTGATCGCCGCCGCGTTCGAGTCATCCGGCCGTGGCCTTCGCAGCTACCACTACCGCTTGTTGGCCGCACTCAAGGAGTGGGGGCCGGCGAGCCAGGCCGACCTGGGCCGGGCCACCGGGATCGATCGCAGCGATGTGACGGCCGCGCTCGCCGAGCTTAAGTCACGCCGGCTCGTCGAGCGGTCTGTCGACCCCGAGCACCGGCGGCGCAACATCGTCACGATCACCCCGGCCGGTGTCGAACAACTCCTGGAGCTCGACAACGTCATCGACGACGTTCAGAACCAGGTGCTGGAACCGCTGACGAGTACCCAGCGGCGTCAGTTCATCGCCTTGATGGTGAAGCTGCTCGCGGCCGAAGACCAGTCGTCGCAGCCGAAACCGTCCGGGCTAACCGCCCTGCCTACCGATCGGCCGAGGAGGTCTCGCCGAGGCTGAAGCCGAGTCAGCCGATCTGCGTGCGGTCGGCGAGCCGCTTCCGCGCTGCGGTTGCCGCAACCGGACCGGGGACCCGGCCGTGTTTCCAATCGACAGCAATAACGGTGGCGGACGGTGGACATGCCCAATGCGGATGGGTTCGACGCGTTCTACCGAGGTACGGCACAGCGGCTGGTGCGCTACGCCTACGGCCTCACGGGGGACGCGGCCGAGGCGCAGGACCTCACCCAGGAGGCTTACGCGCGCGCTTGGCAACGCTGGGGCCGGGTACGCACCTACGACCAGCCCGAGGCGTGGCTACGAGTAGTGGTGACCCGACTGGCCACGGATCGGTGGCGGCGCCTCATCGTCCGCGGTGCCTTCGCCCGGATGCAGTCACCGCCCGAGCCGGTACCGCCACCTTCGGAGAACACCGTGCTCATCGTGGGCGCGCTGCGCACGTTGCCACTGGTACAGCGACGCGCTCTCGTCCTGCACTACCTGCTCGACCGCTCGGTGGCCGACATCGCCGGTGAGCTGGATACGAACGTAAATACCGTCAAGTCTTGGCTGTCGCGGGGGCGGGCCGGACTCGCCGCCGCTCTGGGGTCAACAACCGAGACTGTCTACACGCGTCGAGGAGGTACCGATGGAGACTGAACTGGACCTGCTTTTCGAGGCGCTGCGGGCCGACGCCAACGCGCTGAAGGTCGCTCCTCCGGAGACCGCCCGCCGCCGCGGTGTGCTGCGCCGCCGCGGACAGATCACCGGCACCCTTGTCGTTGTCCTGCTACTCCTGTGCGGGACGGCATACACCTTCGAGGCAAACCGTTCTCCGTACGTCACGTCGCCCGGCGTCAGCGTCGCCAGCCCAACTCCCACCAATCCGGCCGGTCCCGGAGTGCTTCTCAACGACGTCGCCTTCAGCCCGGACGGGAAATCTCTCGCCACAGCCGACGCCGACGGCACTGCACGCCTGTGGTCGGCAACGACCCACCTACCGATCCAAACCTTGACCGGTAACACCGAGCAGGCCATCAGCGTCGCGTTCAGCCCCGACGGAAAGGTTCTCGCGGTAGCCGATGCCAGCGGAGTGGTGACCCTGTGGGATGTGCCCGCCGCGAAGGCCACCGGCACGTTGGCTGTACCGAGGACCGGCCCAGTGACCGACGTGGCGTTCAGTCCCGACGGGAAGACCATCGCAACAGCCAGCGAGGACGGCCCGGTCCGCTTGTGGAGCGTGGCCACCCGCCAGGTCACCGCCACGATTACCGCCACCAACGTACGGATCATCAGGCTGGCGTTCAGTCATGACGGCAAACTCCTGGCGACGGGTGGACAGCTGGTAGACGAGGCCGGCGGCCAGAGCAGTGTCGGGCTATGGACGGTGGCCACGGGTCAGCCAGCCATCGCGATCGCCGCCTTCACCCACGCCGTGGTCGCCGTAGCCTTCAGCCCCGACGGTAGTTCCTTCGCAACCGGGGACGGGGACGACAGCACCGTTCACATGTGGAGCACCTCCACCGGCACGCCGGATCCGGGCCTCGTGGCCAGCGGCGCAAGCTCCGTGTTCGACCTGGCGTACAGCCCCAACGGCGAGAACCTGGCCGTGGCTTACGGCGACGACACCGCACGCCTGTGGAACACGACCACCAGCAAGGCGGTGATCATCTTCACCGGCCACACCGACATCGTGGAAGGCCTGGCGTTCAGCCCCGACAGCAAGACCCTGGCCACCGCGGGGGCGGACGGCACGCTACGTTTCTGGACCGTACCCACCGGCTGACAGTGAATCCGCTACCGGCGGCCCGCCCGGCCAGCCGCCCGATCAGTTCCTGGTCAGCGGGGTGCACAATCTCTAGGTGGCCAGTCGGGACGGACTTCGCGAGGTGGGCATCTCCGCCCGCGAGGCCGAGGTACTGGCCGCGATCGGCGAGCACCTGACCAACGCCGAGATCGGCGCACGCCTGTTCATCTCCATCCGTACCGTCGAGAGTCACGTCTCGTCGCTACTCCGCAAGTTTCAGGCCGGGGATCGGCGGGGGCTGGCCGCCGTCGCGGGGAGCGTGCGCGCCGATTCGGCCGGCGCCCCGATCGCGTACGCGGTCGCGCTCCCCTCGGCATTGACGCCGTTCGTCGGGCGGTTGGCCGAGCGGGCAACACTCTCCGCGGCGCTGCGCGAACACCGGCTGGTCACCGCCGTGGGGCCGGGTGGCGTGGGCAAGACACGGCTGGCGCTGAGTGTTGCCGCCGACGTGGCCGACCGGTTCGCCGACGGCGTCTGGTACGTCGACCTCGTACCGGTGACCGATCCGTTGATGATCGCGCCAGCCATCGCCGAGGTTCTCGGCCTCGGCGAGCGGCAGGGCAGCTCCGCAGACGACGACGTGTTGAGGTGGCTGGCCGACCGGGAACTGCTGCTGGTACTGGACAACTGCGAGCATCTGCTGGATGGGGTCGCGGTTCTGTTGGAGCGACTGCTCGCCGGTAGCCCCCGGTTGGCCGTACTGGCCACCAGCCGGGCCAGGTTGCTGGTCCCGTTCGAGCGGGTGTTTCCGGTACCCGGGCTGTCTGTCGCGGCCGACGCGGGTGGCCCGGGTGACGCGGTGGAGCTGTTCCTCGGGCGGGCCGCGGCCGGCGGGAGTCCGGTGGAGTCCGCCGACATCGAGCGCATCACCGCGATCTGTCGGGCCCTCGACGGAATGGCGCTGGCGATCGAGCTGGCTGCCGCCAGGTACCCGTCCCTCGGGGTGGATGGGTTGGAGTCCGGACTGGCCGATCGCCTACGGCTACTGACCGGCGGCCGGCGCATCGACGACCGGCACCGTTCGCTGCGCTCGACGCTCGACTGGAGCTATGCCCTGCTGGACGTGGCTGGGCAGGCCGTACTGCGCCGGGTGTCGGTCTTCGCCGGCCCGTTCACCGCGACCGCGGCAGCCGTGGTGCTGGCCGATTGGCCGCCGGTGCCGGCCGGCGAAATCCCCACCGTCCTGGCCGGACTCGCCGACCAGAGCCTGCTGGTCGCGATCGCCGGTCCCGGTGGGACCCGCTACCGCGCCTTGGAAACCATCCGCCAGTACGGCGCCGATCAGCTCGACGAGGCCGGCGAGTCCGTCGATGCACACGCCCGCCACCTGAGTTGGTGCCTGGCGGAGAGCTCGGCTCTGCAGCTCGCGTCGCATGAGATCCGCGGTGCCTGGCGGACGGCGTTCGATCAGGTCGCCGACGAACTGCGGGCGGCCCTTGCCTGGGTAGCCGGTGACCCGCGACAGCGCCCGGAGGCGTACCTGCTGGCGATCGGGCTGGCCCGACTCACCTTCATCCGGGGTACGCCCGGCGAGGCACAGCGCCGCTACGAGCAGGCAGCCGAGCTTGCCGGTGACGACCTGGCCGCTGCCGACGCGTTGCGCAGCGCCGCCGGTGCCGCCGAGACGCGCCACTTCGGTGACGACGCGCTCCGACTGCGGGTACAAGCAGCCGAGGCGGCGGTACGCGGCGGTGACCGAGCCGCGGCGGCTGTCGATCTCGCCCGGAATGCCGAGTTGATCAATCGCGGCAGCGGGCTGATGGCGACCGAGCCGGCGGCCGGGTTGGCGGACACGCTGATCGCGCAGGGGTGGGCGCTGGCCGGCGACGACCTGCGGGCGCAGGCCCGGCTGGTCACCGCGGAGTCGTTCAACGGCGGCATCGCCGATCCGGAGACCGCCCGACTCGTCGAGCGCGCCATCACGCTGGCCCGCCGTGCCGACGATCCGCTCGCCGAGAGCGCCGCGCTCGACCAGCTCACCGCGGTACAGCTGGCGCGGGGCGAGGTACGCGACGCGGCGGCCACCGCGCTGCGGCGTACCGAACTGCTGGCGCCGATGACCGTGACAGCGATAGCTGGGCTGGAGTTCTTCGACGGGCTGCTGATGGCCTCCGACTGCGCTGCCGCCGCCGGCGACCTACCCGCCGCGCGTAGACACGCAGAGCGCCTGCGGGACCTGCCGTTCTACCGGGAGGAGGGGCACCTGGCCACCGCACGGCTGCTCGTCGTGACGGTACTGGCTGGCGACGGGGCGGAGGCGATCACCTTGGCCGAGCGCTTCCGCGAGGGCTGGGAGCGGGCCGGGCGGCCGCGCGCGGGCAATCTCAGCCGGGGCGCGTACGCGGCCGCCACGATGCACGGATTGCGCGGCGAGGACGACGCCCGCACCGCGTGGCTGGAGATCGTCGACCGGCTCAAAACGCCGGGACGCCCGCTGTCGGCGATTCACTTCGGCGAGTTCTTCGACGCGCTGTTGCTGCTGCACCGCGGTCTGCCCGAACAAGCGATGGAGCTGATGGATACGCCGCCCGAGCAGTTCACCGAGTGGCACAACGGCATGTGGCGACCCTGGTACGCCGCGCTCTGGGCGGAGGCCGCCGTGCTCAGCGGGTACGCCGATGCCGCCGACCGGATTCGCCGAGCACGCCTGGCAACGGCGGGAAACCCGATCGCCACCGCCATTGTGGACCGCGCCCTGGCGCTGACCACTCAGGGCGGCGACCGCGACGGTCTTACCGCCGTGGCCACCGCCCTGCAGGAGGCGGGCTGCCGCTACCAGTGGGCCCGGACGCTCATCATCATGGGCGGCCAGTACCGCACGCGCGGGGAGGCCGCGCTGGCAGCTATCGGTACAACGGCTATGGCTTGGCCTCCAGAATGATGTTGAACGGAGTCTCGGCCGCCCGGCGCACGTGGCTGAACCCGGCCTCGCGCAGCACCGCGGTTAGCCGCCGCTCACCGGCCTGCGCGCCGAGTCCCAGCCCCACTTCCTGGGAGAGCGACCCGGGTGTACAGATGACCGTGGACAGGCCGTAGTAGGTACGCCCGATCGGGTTGAGGTTGTCTTCCAGGGCATCCCCCGCGCTGGGCTCGACCAGCAGCAGCGTGCCGTCCGGAAGCCAGCGCCTGCCGGATGTGCCGCGCGGCGCCGACCGGGTCGCCCATGTCGTGCAGGGCGTCGAACAGGCATACGAGGTCGTAGCCCTCGCCGGGAAGGTCCTGCGGCCGACCCGACCCCGAACTTCGCCCGCGGGCTCACGCCGGCCTCCGTCGCGGCTTTCCGGGCGGCCTCGATCGACGGCTCGTGGATGTCGAAGCCGGCAAACGTCGAACGCCCGAACGCGCTGCGCCATGATGACCGTGGAGGCGCCGAGTCCGCAGCCCACGTCCGCGACGCTGGCGCCCGCCCGGAGCTTCTCGACCACTCCGTCCAGTGCCGGCAGCCACTCCTCGACGAGGTGGGCGGCGTAGCCGGGGCGGAAGAGCCGGACGATGCCGGAGTACAGCCGTGCGTCGTGCTGGTGCCAGCCGACCCCCGCGCCGGTACGGAAGGCGTCGATCGAATACGTCGTGGTCGGCGTAGCAGGACGCGATGGCCTCGAAGGCGCCGCCGAGGAAGACCGGGCTGTCCTCGTTCGCGACCACCATTGCCTGCTCCGCGGGCAGCTCATAGGTGCCGTCGGCCGGGTCGTAGCTGACATACCCGCCAGCCGCCTGGTTGCCGAGCCATTCCCGGACGTACCGCTCGGCTGGTCCCGGTGCGCTGCGCCAGCTCGGCCGAAGTGATCGGGCCGGCCCCGGCCATCGCCTTGTACAGACCCAGTCGGTCGCCCATGTGCAGCAACAGCCCGGAGATCGCCGCGCCCATGTCGGTGACCGCCTGACCGACGAATGCCTCGAGTTTCGCCCCGTCGATTGGCGCGATGTCGGTGGTCGTCACAGTCTTCTCCGCTCGTCGGCGGGTTCCCGATGAACCCGCATGGCAGCAGCCTGCTCGCCGGCGGTGTGCCCGGACATCCGTGCTCAGCACGGAAACAGCGCTCCGTAGCGGGTACGGATGCCCGGCGGCCGACGTCCGCCTGCCGCGCGGCCTGCCCGTCCTGATCAAGGCGATCGCGGTCCTGCCGGGTACATCGCGTCGGGCAGTTGAAACCGTTGTGGGACACCCGGCCGCGCCGTCGGGTTAGCGTGGATCGACGGCTACCACGGGGGGTACGGCGCCGATGAGGCCTTTCTTCAAGGACGACGACTTCAACTTCACCACCGAGTGCACGCTGGGCGCGGCCTACCAGGGGGCCGCCGATATCGGCGAGGTCCTCGGTACCGTCGACCGGATCCACAACGGCAATGCCCAGTCCTGGGTCGACGAGTGGACCGCGACCGCCGATCGGCTGGCGGCAGAAGCGGCCCGGGGCGCGGGCGCCGGGCGTACCCGCTCGGCCGCCGCCCAGTACCTGCGCGCGTCCCAGTACTTCGCCACCGCCACCTACCAGGCCGACGGAACCGGCGACAGTACGCTCTTCGGCAAGCTGTGGGAGCGTCACCGCGACGCCTGGGACCGGTTCGTCGACCGCACCGACGTCGCCATCGACCGCGTCGCGATCCCGTATGAGGGCAGCACACTGCCGGGTTACTTCTTCCGCTCCGGTCCGGCCGGCCAACCACGGCGCACGTTCATCTTCAACAACGGCAGCGACGGCTCGGTGACCGGCGCGTGGAGTCAGGGTGTGGCCGAGGCGCTGGCGCGCGGCTGGAACGCGGTCACCTTCGACGGGCCCGGGCAGAACGCGGCGCTCGTCCGGCAGGGGCTGACCTTCCGCCCCGACTGGGAGCACGTCGTCACGCCGGTCGTCGACTACTTGGGTACCCGCGAAGATGTCGACCCGGCCCGACTCGCGCTGCTCGGCGTCAGTCAGGGCGGCTACTGGGTACCGCGCGCGCTTGCCTTCGAGCACCGGATCGCGGCGGGAGTGGCCGACCCGGGCGTCATCGACGTGTCCACCACAATGCTCCGCCAACTCCCGCACATGCTGGTCAAGTTGCTCGACGAGGGCGACGCGGAGAAGTTCGACCGGGACATGGAGTGGGCGCTGAAGCTGTCTTCCGGTACCCGGTCGATGATGGCGTTCCGGATGCGACCGTACGGCGCCACCTCGCCGTACGAGTTCTTCCACGCGGCACGCGGGTACGCGCTCACCGACGAGCTGATCGCGCAGATCACCTGCCCGATGCTGGTCACCGACCCGGAGCACGAACAGTTCTGGCCCGGCCAGTCCCGGCAGCTCTACGACGCTCTCACCGGACCGAAGGCGATCGTCGCGTTCACCGCCGACGAAGGCGCCGACGGGCACTGCGAACCGGCCGCAGCCGGGCTGCGCGGCGAGCGCGTCTTCGACTGGCTGGACGAGCGGGTACCTGAATAGGGCGGACAGCGCGGCGATCTCCGGTGTCGTATCCTGCAGGACTTTGACTGTCCCGGAGGTTGAGTTGGCCGAGTACCCGCCCGAAGTCAGGCAGCGCTTCCACGGCACCCCCGAGCAGATGGCCGTCGCTGTGGTCGGCGAAGTGCCGAGGTGGTGGGAGTCAATCGTCATCGAGGAGTACGACCCCGGCTGGGTGGATCGATTCGCCGCCACCAGCTCCACGCTCCAGGACGCGCTGGGCGGCCAGATCGTCGCCCTCGAACACGTCGGGTCCACATCGGTACCGGGCCTGGCGGCCAAGCCCATCATCGACATTGACCTGCTCGTCACGGACACCGCGGACGAGTCGCGGTACCTCCCCGCCCTCGAGGGGCTCGGGTACCGGCTCGTGCTGCGGGAGCCGTGGTGGTACGGGCACCGGATGCTGGTCAGCTCCGCCGAGGACGTCAACCTGCACGTCTGGCCGCAGACCGCACCCGAGCCGGTACGGCACCGGCTCTTCCGTGACTGGCTGCGCTCGCACCCCGAGGACCGGGAGCTGTACGCATCCGCGAAGCGCCGGCTCGCACGGGACACCGTGGCGCAGCCCGGCGACTACAACCTCGCCAAGAACGACGTCATCGACGACATCTACGACCGCATCTTCGCCGCCGCCGGCTCGTAGCCGCGTCGTTCCGGGTGCCGCATCATGGAGCTACTTCGGGATCGTCTCGTCCGGCACCCGGTCGCTATCGCTGTCGATGAAGGGTTCTCATGGAAATCGCCTACTGGATCGTTGCTGGGCTGCTCGCGGTGTTCTACGTGTACGCCGGCGGCAAGAAGGTGGTCCAGAGCCAGCAACAGCTGCAGCCGATGATGGGCTGGGTAGACAGGGTGCCGATGCCGCTGGTACGGACCATCGGGGTACTGGAGGTTCTCGGCGCGGTCGGCCTGATCCTGCCGCCACTGACCGGGATCGCGCCCGGGCTCGCCATCACGGCGGCGATCGGCCTTGTGCTGATCCAGATTGGTGCCATCGCGGTCCACCTGTCGCGTGGCGAGGTTTCGAAGATCGGGCTCAACATCGGCCTCCTGGTGGCTGCCGGAGTGACCATCTGGCTCGGTACCACCTGGATCTGAACCACGGTGGAGCGGGCGGCGTACGGTCGGGGCGAACGCCGCCCGCCCCTGTCTCAGCGGAGCCGTGTCTCAGCGGAGCCCTGTCTCAGGCGACCGTCACGTCGTCGACGTAGACGGTGCCCTGGCCGTACCAGCCGTGGATCCAGATGGTCACGGTCCCGGCAGCACCCGTGGTGAACTTGACCGACAGCTTGCTGTAGCTGGCGGACGAGGTCCAAGTGCTGCCGTTCGAGGCGGCGCCGGTCGTACCGACGTACGCGTAGTTGCCCTGCACCCACGCGGACAGGGTGTACGCGTGGTTCGCGGCCAGGGTGAGCTGCTGCGAGCACTGGGCGGTGTCGGAGTTGCTCGCGGCTGCCTTCAGCGCCTTGCTACCGGTGTGTACCGGCGTGCTGACGATCGAGCCGAGGTTGCCGGTACAGGTCCACGGCGCCAGGGCACCGGACTCGAAGCCACCGTTCACCACACCGGCGCCGGGGCTGGTTGACGCGCTGGCACTCGGGCTCACGGAAGGGCTGGCCGACGCGCTGGGGCTCGGGCTAACGGACGCGGACGGGCTGGCCGACGCGCTGGCAGACGGGCTCGCCGCGATGCCGCCCGAGGTGAACGGCTGGAAGGCGTGGCTGAACTGCCACGTCGTCTGGGACACGCCGGAGCAGGTGTCGCTGCCGGCGGTACCCACGCAACCGCCCTTGTCCCGCTGCAGCGCCCAGAAGGACAGCTCGGCGATGCCCTGCGCCGCCGCCCACGTCTCGACCGTGGCCGCGTCGGCGGTGGTGAACGTCTCCGCGGCGCCGAAGTCGTCGATCCCGATCATCTCGGTAACCCCGATCATCGCCCAGAGTTGGCTCGACGACTTGCTCGGGTAGAGCGTGGCGAGCTGGGCGTGCAGCCCCGCCGCCGCGGTCTTGGTGTCGTTCGCCATTTCGTGGCTGGCATTGTCGTAGTAGTCGAAGGTCATGATGTTGGCGATGTCGACCCGGGCGTTGTTCGCGACCGCGTTCTGCAGTACCGCAAGGCCACTCGGCGCCAGGCCGGTGGTCGTGGTCGGCAGGGTGTAGCTGAACTGCACTGTCCGACCGTTGGCGGCGGCCCAGTCCTCGACCTGCTTGATGGCCTTGTTACGCCGGTCGATGCCGGCTGTGTTGGTGAGCGAGTTGTCTTCGGTGTCCAGGTCGATGCGGGTCACGTTGTAGGTGGTGATGACGTTCTCGTACTGCGCGGCGATCGAGCTGACATTGGTACAGCTGTCGGCGATCTCGGTACCGGTGTCATCCGCCGTGTACCCGCCGAAGGACGGGATCACGTCGCCGCCGTTCGCGCGGATCGTGGCGATCTGGCTGCCGAACGTCGCGTTGCTGATCGGCATGCTGGTGTCGCCGTTCCAGTAGGCGGTGCAGGAGCCCGCCTGGGCGGCCTGAATGAAGGCCATCGTGAGGTACTTGTCGCCCGAGTTGGCGGACAGCCCGGAGAGGCTGTCGCCGTTCCACGCCTCGAAGTACGGCGCGAAGACGTGCGCGGGCAGCGGCGTACCCGTTGCCGCCTGGGCGGACTGGGCGAAGGCAACGGCTGCGGTGGCCGCGCCGGCGGCGACGATGGTGGCCACCGCGACCGCGATGGCACGTTTGCGAATCATGCGGATCTCATTCCTTTGGGGGTACGGGGGTTAGGTCAGTGCTTTTGGGTTCGCGGCGGAGCCGGGCCGAGCGTGGCGGCTGGGCGCCAGCTCCGCCGCGAACCCGCGTCGCTCAGCCGGTGTAGGCCGCGAACGCGGTGGAGAAGGCGTAGTCCGCCTGCGAGATGCTGCTGCAGGACGGGTCGGCGTAGGTGTACGTGACGACGTTGCCGCTGTCGTTGCGGCACGGGGTGTCCCGGGTCAGCGACCACATCGCGATCCGGCCGAGGTGCTTGGACTTGGCGTACGTCACCAGTGCCTTGGCATCGGCGACGGTGAAGTCCTCGCAGTACGCGTCCCAGCACGCGTCGTTCACGCCGATCATCGGGGTGACGCCGACCATCGACCACAGCTGCGCGTCGGCGAGAGCCGGGTAGACCGTGGCGATCTGGTCATGCGTCGCCTGGGCGGCCTGCTCGGTGTAGGCCTCCATCTTGGTACCGTCCGGCGCGGCGTACTGGCCGTAGTCCATGGCCATCACGTTGACGACGGAGACCTTCAAGCCGTACTGGGCGGCCGATTTGAGTACCCCGATGCCGTCGGCGGTGAGCCCGGTCGGCAGTACCGGCAGGGTCAACGACACGGAAAGGCTGGGGTAGCTGGACTCCAGGCTGGCCAGCGCCTGCGAGCGCCGGTCGTAGGAGGCCTTGTCGGTGACGGCCGAGCCCTCGATGTCGAAGTCGAGGTGGGTCAGCTTGTACGTGTCGATGACTGACTTGTACGCGGCGGTGAGCGCCGGGACGCTGGTACACGCCTGCGCCAGCTCTGTTCCGTTGGCGCCGCCGAAGGAGAGGATCACGTCGCCGCCGGAGGCGCGCAGCGCGGCGATTCCGTTGGTGAGAGTGGATACCCACGTCGCGTCCCGGGCGCTGCCGTTCCACGCGGGCGCGCAGCTGTTGCCGTTGGCGAGCATGAAGGCGAGCGTCACGTACCTGGTGCTGCCCTTGGCCGCCAGCGCGGCGATGGCCTGGTTCTGGTCGGTGTCCACATACGGGGCGAAGGGGTAGAGCCCGGAGCCGCCGCCCGGCAGCGTCGAACTCGCCGACGGCGTCGGCGAGACGGACGCGGAGGCAGATGCGGACGGCGAGGCGGATGCGGTGGCCGAGGCCGTCGCGGTGGCGGTCACCGAGGGCGAAGCCGAAGCGGTGGTACCGGCACAGGAGCCGCCGTTGAGTTTGCAGCCCGTCGGGCGGCCGGTGCCCGTGACGTCGAAGCCGAACGAGGTCGAACCGTTGGCGGCGACCGCGCCGTTCCAGGCGGCGTTCGACACCGTGTAGTGCTGCCCGGAGACGGACTCGACGGCGTTCCAGATGCTGGTGACCTTGCTCCCCGCCGGCAGGTCGAACTCGACCTTCCAGGCGGTCAGCTTGGTGCTGCCGGCGAAGACCGTGTACTGGCCGTCGTAGCCGCTGTCCCAGGTCGCGGTGGTGGCGAAGGTTGCCGATGCCGGGGTTGTCGTGGCGGCCTGGGCGACCGCCACGGTCACCACGCTGGCGGTCACGGCGGCCAGTGCTACGAGGGAAGTGAGGAGTACGCGTTTGCGGGACATAAGTACATCGCCTTTCAGTAAGGTTTCTGTACTATTCGTCACACGCGCGGTCCCGGGCAGTGTCTTAGGCCAGACTTCGAGGATCATTTAAGGCCGGAGCACTTAGGCAGCCGGCCGGTCAGGGCCGGGAGCCGGCGCTGTCTACTGGACCTGGGATACCTGGGCGTACGGCCGGTTCTCCCACCAGACGGCATCGATGACGTCCATCCGGCTGGCCGTGTAGAACTGCACCACCGCGTGGTCGGCTTCGTCCTGGGTGGTGTCGACGGTGTACCCCGATGCCGGCGTGGCCGAGACCACCGCCGCGTGCCCGGGCGACTCCCGGATCAGGGCGACTCCGCCGGAGACCTGAAAGCTGTGCAGGTACGCGACGCTGCCGTCGTCCCCGGTTACCTGTTGCCAGCCGTCCACGACCTCGGCCGGGTGACCGCCGGTCGCGGCTGGGCTGGTCCGCTGCGGGCTGGGGCTGCCCACTGCACCGCCCACCCCGCTACCCACCGGCGCGGGCGTGCTGGACGAGGGGGACGGCGCGAGTGCCGGGGCCGCGCTGGGTACGGGAGCCCGCCGGAGGTCCGCGGCGCTGATGGTCGTACCGTCCGGAGCGGCCGTGTCGAGTACCGGCAGCAGGCCCACCCAGATCAGGCCGGCCGCCAGTCCGGTGGCTGCCAACCACAGCGCACCGCTCAGACCGGCCCGGACAACTCGCACCGGCCGATCCTGCCAGCAACCACTAGGGTGCCACCATGCCGGTGGTGCTCCTGGTCGAAGACGACCGCGCGGTACAGGGCGCGCTCACCCACGCGCTGACCAAGATCGGGCACACGGTGCGAGCTGTCGGTACCGCTGGCGATGCGCTGCGTGAGGTGGCCACCCGTACCCCCGATCTGATCATCCTCGACCTCGGGCTGCCGGACATCGACGGCGAGCAGGCGCTCCGGATGCTGCGTGGGGTCTGCAGCGCGCCGGTGATCGTGGCGACCGCGCGACGCGGCGAAGCGGACGTGATCCGGCTGCTCAACGCGGGCGCCGACGACTACGTGACCAAGCCGTTCTCCAGCGAGCAGCTGACCGCGCGGATCAACGCGGTACTGCGCCGGGCCCGCCCAGCCGACGGAGCCGCGCCCGCCGGGCCGCCGGTACGCATCGGAGGGCTGCGCCTGGATCCGGCCCAGCGCTCGGCAACCGTGGATGACCGCCCGCTGCGCCTGACCCGAAAGGAGTACGACCTCCTCGCCTACCTGGCGACCCGGGTCGGTACGGTGGTCACCCGGCGACAGCTCATCACCGACGTGTGGCAGCAGCCCTACCTGGGCGCCGCCGAGCAGACGCTGGACGTACACATCTCCTGGCTACGCCGCAAGCTCGGCGAGTCCGCCGCCAGTCCGCGGTACCTGCAGACCGTGCGCGGGGTCGGCGTGATGCTGGTCCAGCCCGACCTGGTACAGCCCGGATCCACCGAGCCGGCATGAGGTGGAGCCTCGGTCGGTTGGCCCTGGCGATCACCTCGATGGCCGTGCTCGCCTTCCTCATCCCGCTGTCGATACTCGTCGGGCGCATTGCCCAGCAGCGCGCCATCTCCGACGCCCGCGCGCAGGCCGCCGCCGTGGTCGCGGTGCTCGCCGTCACGCAGGACCAGGCAGTACTCCACCAGGCGGTCGCCGCCACCGCGGCTGGGGCGGCCGGGCGGCTGGCGATCGACCTGCCGGACGGTACCGTCGGCCCGAGCCACGCCGCGGCCGATGACGTGGCGCTCGCCCGTACCCGCCGCCAGCCGGTCACCGCGCCTGCCGCGGACGGCCTGGTCTACCTGCAGCCAACGGTGCTGGACGGTGGCCGGACCGCGGTGATCGAGGTCTTCATCCCACACGCCGAACTCACCCGTGGCGTCACCGTCGCCCGGATCTGGATGGCCGCGCTCGCGGTGGTACTGGTTGCCGGCTCCGTGCTGGTCGCTGACCGGGTGGGGGTACTCATGTCGCGTCGGGTGGTGACGTTCATCGATACCGAGCGGGCGCTCGCGGCGGACCTGTCACACCGGCTGCACACTCCGCTCACCGCGCTTCGGCTGGATACCGAGACGATCCCGGCGGGCCCGGCCGCCGACCGCATGCGCGGCGCCGTGGACGCGCTGGAGCGGGAGATCGACCAGATCATCGCCGGGGTACGCCGGCCGGTCACCGAGCGCGCCCGGGACCAGACCGATCTCGTGGACGTACTGGCCGAGCGGCTGCCGTTCTGGGCGGAGCTGGCCGAGGACCACGGCCGGCACTGGCGGGTAACCGGCGTCGACCAGCCGATCTGGGTCCCGGTACCGCGCGCCGACCTGGTCGGAGCGGTAGATGCCCTGCTCGGCAACGTTTTCCAGCACACGCCACAGGGCACCGCCTTCCACGTGCACCTCGGTACCGACCAGCTCGTCGTACAGGACGCGGGGCCGGGCATCCCCGACTCGGCGGCGGCACTGACCCGGGGTACCAGCGGCTCCGGCTCGACCGGCGTCGGGCTGGACATCGTGCGCCGGGTCGCCACGCTCATCGGCGGCGACATCACCATCGACCGGGGGTCGCTCGGCGGCGCCCGGGTCACCGTCACACTGGCCCGGACGGCGTCCGCCATCAACGGCCGGCACCGTTCGGCCGGAAAGCAAGCTTGACGGGCGGTTGCTGCTCCCGTCGTTGCTATGCCGGAGGTTGCTCGACCGGCGGGGGTTGTCGACCGGGGTTGCTCGACCGGCGGTTGCTCGACCGGCGGTTGCTCGACCGGCGGTTGCTCGACCGGCGGTTGCTCGGCCGGCGGTTGATCCGCCACGGCGGCGGCGAAGCGCGCGGCGACGGTCGCGACGGCGGTACGCAGCTGCGGGCCGCCCTCGACGCGGAAGTCGAACGGTACGGTGGCCAGCCACTCCTGCGCGTACATCGCCGGATTGCGGGTACTGCCGACGAGTACGCAGCCGTCGCCGTGGGGTTCGAGGCGTCCCATGGGTGGGCGGATCCACGGGGCCACCTCGGCCAGCGGCGCGTCGAACAGCACGCGGGTGCTGAACTCCCAGCCGGTACCGAGGTTCTGCTCCAGTGCCGCCACCGGGTCCAACCCCTCGGGCAACTGGAACTCGTACGCCGTCTGCCGGACCGCGCGCACCCGGTCGACCCGGTACGTGCGGATCGCATCCGCGCGGTGTGAGTGGCACAGCAGGTACCAGCGGCCGTACCGGACGACGACGGCCCACGGATCCACCTCGCCCTCCCACTCGCTGCCGGACTCGCCGCGATACATGATCAGCACCCGGTGCCGGGCCGCGACAGCCGCGACGAGTGCGCTGGTGGTGGTGGGGTCCGGCCGGGACGGGTAGTGGCCGGGCGCGGTCGAGGCGTACTCGCGCAGGATCGCCGCCTGCCGGCCGACCCGCTCCGGCAGTACCTGGATGACCTTGCCGAGGGCGGTACCGACGAGGTCGTCCACGTCCCCGGCCGTGGTCTGGCCGTCGAGTACCGCCATCACCAGACCGAGCGCCTCGGCCTGCGTGAAAACCACCGGCGGCAGCCGGGTACCGCGCCGCAGCCGGTAGCCGCCGTGCGGACCCCGGGCCGACTCGACCGGGATGCCCGCCTCCCGCAGGATGCCGATGTACCGGCGCGCGGCGCGCTCGGTGACACCCAACTTCTCGGCGAGGTCGTCGGCCGTCGTACCGGGACGGGTCTGCAGGATTTCGAGGGTACGCAGCGCGCGTGCGGTGGGGCTGAGATCGGTCGGGCTGAGGTTGGTCGAGCTGAGGCCGGTCAGGCTGAAATCGGTCGGCACACGACGAGCCTAGGCGGGTACCGGATGAACCGGAAGTGGATCGTCCGGAACTGGCCCTAGCGTGATGCCCATGACCGAACTCCGCGACCAGGACCTGACCGGAGCGCACCTCGAGCGGGTGAGCCTCCGCGGCGCCACCCTCACCCGGGTATTCCTCAACGACGCCAGCATGCGCTCGGTCGACTTCACCGGCGCGCAGATCCGCGGCGCCCTGCTGAACGCCGTCCGGATGCGTGACGTCGAGCTGATCGACGTCCAGATCAACGGCGAGCTGAAGAACGTCGTGGTGAACGGTGTCGACATCGCACCGCTCGTCGACGCCGAACTGAACCGCCGGATGCCCGAGCGGGCCGAGATGCGCCCCGCCGACAGCGACGGATTCCGTACTGCGTGGGCGATCCTGGAGCGGCTGTGGGCGGGTACCGTCGCGCGCGCTGAAACCTTCCCGGACGAGGTACTGCACCGCAGCGTCGATGACGAGTGGTCGTTCATCCAGACGGTGCGGCACCTCAACTTCGCCAGTGCCGCCTGGGTGGGCCGGATGGTCCTGGGCAATCCATCGCCGTGGCACCCGTTGGATCTGCCGTGGGGCAGCGCACCGCACTGGGCGGAGATCCCGTGGGACCCCGAGCTGCGCCCGTCGCTGGCGGAGGTACTCACGGTGCGGCGCGAGCGGCAGGCGATGGTGCGCGGCGTCCTGGAGTCACTCACCGACGAGCAGCTCGCCGCCGAGGTGACCCGCACCGAGCCGGGCTGGCCGCGGCTGGAGGGCTTCCCCGTCAAGGAGTGCCTGCTCACCGTCGTCAACGAGGAGTGGGAGCACCGGCTGTACGCCGAACGCGACCTGACCGCACTGGAAGCACTGACCGTACTGAAGAAGGAGAACTGATCATGGACATCGTGCTCATCGGCGGGCTGTGGCTGGGCGGATCCGTGTGGGACGAGGTCGTCTCCGCGCTGGAGCCACTCGGCCACCGCGCCTTGCCGGTCACCCTTCCGGGTCAGGGCGCCGGGTCAGCGTCCGCGACGCTTGCGGACCAGCTGGCGGCGGTACTCGCCGTGCTGGACTCGGCGTCCGGCAAGCCGATGGTGGTGGGGCACTCGGCCGCCTGCACGCTGGCCTGGCTGGCCACCGACGCCCGGCCGGAGAAGGTGGCCAAGGTCGCCCTCATCGGCGGCTTCCCGACCGCCGACGGCGGGCTGTACGCCGACTTCTTCGAGATCACCGACGGTGTCATGCCCTTCCCCGGCTGGGGTCCGTTCGAGGGGCCGGACTCCGCCGACCTCGACGAGGCGACCCGGCAGGCCATCGTGTCCGCGATGATCCCGGTACCCGAGGGGGTGGCTCGGGGCGTGGTACACCTGACCGACCCGCGCCGGTACGACGTGCCGGTCGTACTCGTGTGCCCCGAGTTCAGCCCGGCCCAGGCGCGCGAATGGATCGGCGCCGGCGACGTACCCGAGCTGGCGAAGGCCAAGCATCTGGAGTTCGTCGACATCGACTCGGGGCACTGGCCGATGGTCAGCCAGCCGACGGTACTCGCGCAGCTGCTCGCGGCGGCCGCCCAGGGCTGACCGAAACTTTCAACCGCGGCAACCCGACAGCGCTCCTGACCACGCCTCCGGCCAGGAGCGCTGTGCTCCCCGCATCCGCCGGTGCCGTCCGCAGCGTCCAAGATCAGTGCGATCTGCCATCGATGCCGCACGATGGGCGACCACGGGGCCGAGGGAGAGTGAGGACGGTTTGAAGATCAATTCCCGGTGGCGGCGACTGCGCTCCTACCTGACCATCGCGGCGGTCGGTGCCGCGCTGGTGGTACTGCCGCAGGCGCCGGCGCACGCCGTGGTCGTACCGAAGACCTGGGCGTTCGTCAACGGATTCGAAGGCGACAACGCCAGTACCTGGATCTTTGCCGGCAACCCGTACTGCGAGTTCTGCGGGTACGTCGAGACGCAGGACCCGATCCTGGCGCACTCCGGCAACAACTGGGCCAGCATCGAGTCCACCGCACCGAACAGCTTCTTCTCGGTCTTCACCTACCTGAACCTGGCGCCGGCTGCGCAGACCATCTCGTCCTGCTACGCCCAGGCGTACGTCGAGGTACCGGCCGGCCAGCTGAACGTCGAAGTGATCAACGCGGCCACCTGGACGTACGTGGCGCTGGCCAGCGTCGGCTCGTCCAACTCGTCCAACTACCGGCTGGTGCGGACCGCGTCCTGGGTGCCGGGCAGCGTTCGTGACGTGGTGTTCCGGGTGTCGACGGTGCGTACCGGGGCGGCGTCGATCGCGTTCGCCGACGTCGATGACGTTGCGGTCGTCTGTACCTACCTCTTCTGACCGCCCGAGCCAATCGCGCCAGGCCGAGCCACCGTCGACCCGTCCCGACGGTGGCTCGGCCTGGCGTATCAGGGGCGCAGCAGTGACTTGATGGCGCGACGCTCGTCCATCGCGCGGTACCCCTCCGGTGTCTCCTCCAGTGACAGCGCCAGATCGAAGACCCGACCCGGGTTGATCCGGCCGTCCCAGACGCGGGCGATCAGATCCGGCAGGAAGCGGCGTACCGGCGCGGGGCCGCCGTGTAGCCCGACGTGCGAGCGGAACAGCTGCTCCCCCGGGATGCTCACGCCGTGCGGTACGCCGACAAAGCCGACGCAGCCGCCCGGCCGGGTGGAGCGCAGCGCCTGCTGCATCGACTCGGCTGTGCCGACACACTCCAGCACCGCGTCGGCGCCGACTCCCCCGGTCATCTCCTTGATCCGGGCGATGCCGTCGTCGCCGCGCTCGGTCACGATGTCGGTCGCGCCGAACTCGCGGGCCAGTCGCTGGCGCGGCTGGTGCCGACTCATCGCGATGATCCGCTCCGCACCCAACTGCGCGGCGGAGAGTACGCCGAGCAGGCCGACCGCGCCGTCGCCGACGACAGCCACGGTCATCCCCGGCTGTACGTTGGCGGCCACCGCGGCGAACCAGCCGGTACCCATGACGTCGGAGAGGGTCAGCAGGCTCGGCAGCAACTCGTCGGCGGGTACCTCCGGGGTGGCCACCAGAGTGCCGTCTGCCAGCGGTACCCGGATGGCTTCGGCCTGACAACCGCGGACCGGGGCGCGGCGCAGGCAGGAAGTCTGGAATCCCGCGCGGCAGTTCGGGCAGGTGTTGTCGGAGGCGAAGAACGAGCCGATCACGAACTGGCCGGGTCTGATCGTGGTGACCTCGCTGCCGACCTCCTCGACGACGCCGCAGTACTCGTGGCCGATCGGCGCCGGCTCGGTGATCTGGTTGACGCCCCGGTAGGACCACAGGTCGGAGCCGCACACGCAGGTGACGGAGGTCCGGATGATGGCGTCGGTCGGCTCGACGATCTTCGGGTCGTCGATGTCCTCGACGCGTATGTCCCCGGCGCCGTAGATGACTGCTCCACGCATCGCTGCTCCCTTCATCTGCGCTCAACCAACAGCGCTGGAATGTGGTGGACGGCACCGGCCGTCGCACGCCATTGTCGATCAACCGCGCGGGTACGGCTCGGCGGGTCGGGTCGGGAGGGTACGTGGGTTTCACGTTGACAGGGCCGGTACTGGACGGGGCGCGGGTACGGCTGGAGCCACTGGCGCACCGGCACGCGCCGGAGCTGGCTGTCGCGGCCGAGGAGGAGCGCGGCTCTTACGGGTACACCTGGGTGCCCACAGCGCCGGAGGTGGGCGGGTACATCGACGCGCAGCTGGCCCGCGCGGCGACCGGGCGGATGGCACCGTACGCGCAGATCGACAAGGCGACCGGGCGGGCGGTTGGCGCCACGGCGTACTGGGATCCGCGGCTGCTCCCCGGTTCTGGCGACCTACCCGGTGGTGGTGGGCTGTACGCGATCGAGGTCGGCTTCACCTGGCTCGCGCAGTCGGTACAGCGCACCGGTTTCAACGCCGAAGCCAAGTACCTGTTGTTCCGCAACGCTTTCGAGGTGTGCGGAGTGAAACGGGTCGACCTGAAGACGGACGCCCGCAACAGCCGCTCGCGGGCCGCGATCGAGGGCGTCGGCGCGCGCTTCGAAGGGGTACTGCGGAACTGGTCGCAGTCCTGGGCGCCCGGCGAGGACGGCCGGCTGCGCGACTCGGCCATGTTCTCCATCATCGCGTCCGAATGGCCGGGCTGCCGCGCGCGCCTGGAGCAGCGACTGGGTCTCCCGTTCGCGCGCCCGGAGGCCGTGGGCGCGGCCGACGGCGGCGCGGCGCCCCGGCCGTAGACTCGGGGAATGGCCGTAGCGCCGGTGGTGGGCAGCGTCAGGATCGCCGAACTGGTGGCAACCCTGTCCTACGCGGCCGATCTCGGGCTGGGCCAGCCGATGGAGCACTGCATGCGGCAGACCACCATCGCGCTGCGCCTGGCCGACCTCGCCGGAGTCGGCGCGCACGACCGGGAGGCGACCTACTACCTCGGCCTGTTGATGAACTCCTACTGCCACGCCGACGCCGCCGAGCAGGCGCGCTGGTTCGGCGACGACATCAGCTTCAAGGGCGACGGCGTCGAGATCCTCGACATGAACACCGCGCAGATGATCGCCTTCCTGCTGCGCCGGGTGGGCTCGCACGGCAGCGGCGTGGACCGCGCCCGCCGGTTGGCGGCTTTCCCGATGATCGGGCAGCGGCTGGTCGCCGACTTCCTGACCACCCACTCGACGCTGAGTTCCCAGTTCGCCGAGCGGATCGGGCTGGCCGCCCCGGTCGTCGCCGCGCTCCGCCAGGGGTACGAGCAGTGGGACGGCAAGGGCTACCCGCAGCACCTGCGGGGCGCCGCGATCAGCCTGCCGGCGCGGCTGGTACAGCTGGCCGGTCCGGTGGAGGTGTTCAGTCGCCGGCACGGGATCGAGGCGGCCCGCGCGATGGCCCGGCGCAACCGGGGTACCCAGTTCGACCCGGCCGTCGCCGACCTGTTCTGTGCCCGCGCGCCAGAGGTACTCGAGGGCATCGACGCGGCCTCCGGCTGGGATGCGGTACTCGACGCCGAACCGCAGCTGTCCCGGCGGGTGGCCGGCAGCGAACTCGACGCGGTACTGGAGGCGATGGCCGACCTGGTCGACCTGAAATCCCCTTACCTGGCCGGGCATTCGCGAGGCGTGGCCAACCTGGCCGGTGCGGCGGCCCGGGTCTGCGGCCTCGGTGACGACGAGGTGACCACGCTGCGCCGGGCCGGGCTGATCCACGACCTGGGCCGGCTCGGCGTCTCCAATGCCATCTGGGACAAGCCGGCGCCGCTGACGGTCGCCGAGACCGAGCGGGTACGCCTGCACCCCTACCTGACCGATCGGATGCTGGCCCGGGTCCCGGCGCTGCGGCGCAGCCGGGAGATCGCGTCCCGGCACCACGAACGGCTGGACGGCTCGGGCTATCCGCACGGGCTCACCGGCGCCACGTTGACGCTCGCCGATCGCCTGCTCGCCGCCGCCGACGCTTACCACGCGATGACCGAGCCACGCCCGTACCGGCCGCCGCTGGATCCCGAGCGGGCCACCCGGGAGCTGCGTGCGGAGGCCAGCGCCGGCCGGCTGGGCGGTGACGCGGTCAGCGCCGTGCTCGGCCGCCGCCGGCCACCGCGCGCCGGCCCGCCGTGACTGGCCCGGCGGGCTGACCGCGCGCGAGGTCGAGGTGCTGGCGCTGCTGGCCCGCGGCAACTCCAACAAGCAGATCGCCGCCCGGCTGGTGGTCAGCCCGAAGACCGTCGCCAACCACATCGAGCACATCTACGCCAAGCTCGACGTCTCCAGCCGCGCCACGGCCACCCTCTTCGCCAGCCAGCACGGCCTCCTCGGCCACTTCGAACCAGCTCCCTGACCGCTGCCTCCATCGGCTGTCGGGGTCGCGACGGCGGGCGGAGATGAGGCGAACGCCCCATGCCGGCCGCCGCCTGCCGGCCTAGATTTACACCAAGCCAATCTACGCCGTTGGTACCAAAGGGGGATGTCATGGGCTTCTACGGTGACCGGGTACTGCCGAGAATCATCGACTCCGCCTGCGGCGGCAAGGACATGGAGCCGCACCGCCGCCGGGTCTGCGCCGGCCTGACCGGTGACGTGGTCGAGATCGGCTTCGGCTCGGGGCTCAACGTCCCGTTCTACCCGGCCGCAGTCAACCGGGTCGCCGCCGTCGACCCGGCCGGTACCGGCTGGAAGCTGGCCGAGAAGCGGCTGTCCGCCTCGACCGTGCCGGTGCAGTGGTCCGGTCTCGACGGGCAGTCGCTGCCATTCCCGGACGACAGCTACGACAGCGCGCTCTCCACCTGGACGCTGTGCACCATCCCCGATGTGGCGGCCGCGCTACGTGAGGTGCACCGGGTACTGAAGCCGGGCGGCGCGCTGCACTTCGTCGAGCACGGGCTGGCGCCGGACGAGGGGGTACAGCGGTGGCAGCGGCGGCTGGAGCCGGTACAGAAGCGGGTCTTCGGCGGCTGCCACGTGACCCGGCCGATCGTGCGGCTGCTCACCGACGCCGGCTTCACTGTTACTGACGTCGATGTCTTCTACGCCGAGAAGGCCCCGAAGTTCGGCGCCGCCTTCTCGCTGGGCATCGCGCGCGCCGCCTGACCGGTGCTGCCTGACCGGGCTCCGCTGGCCGGCTGTTAGCCTGCGGGAGCCAGGGCTTGTGGATACCGGACGGGGGCGCACCGTGACAACGCCGCGTACCGAAGTGCCGGAGATACTGAGCGACCGGCCCGGCTCGTACCCGTACGGCGTACTCACCCGGCGGCACCCGAGCATCATCGAGCAGGTACGCGCCGCCTATCCGTACGGGCCACGGCAGCTGGCGGCGCTCGGCGCCCTGCACACCGAGATCACCACCGGTACCGTGCAGCCGCTGCCACCCGACGGATACCGGGCCGCGGACTGGAATGCCTGGGGCGCCCCGTACTTCGGCCGGCCCTGGATCGAACTCCCGTTCCTCTGGGCCGAGGGGTACTTCTACACCAAGCTGCTCACCGCGGTGGACTTCTGGGGTCCGCAGCCGTGGACCGGCATCGACCCGTTCGCCCCGGCCAAGCGAGCCGAACTCGAATCGGATACGTTCGCCGCCGACCTGGCCGCGCTGGATCGCTTGCCCGCCAACGCTTCGGGGCCTGATCGGCTGCCCGCCAACGCTTCGGTGCCGGCACCCGAGGAGCTACGGGAGCTGGTGCTGGGCGCGCTGTGGGGCAACCGGGCGGATCTCGGCTTCCTGATGGACGCCGCGCCCGGGGTGGCCGGTGCCGGCGCCAGTCACCTGGTGGCGGACGAGACCGACCGGGTCGTGGCGGCGCTCGGCCAGGCCCGCCGGGTGTGCGTACTCGCCGACAACTCGGGCCGGGAACTGTTGGCGGACCTGGTCCTGGTCGACCGGCTGCTCCACACCGGCTCCGCTGCGACCGTCGAGTTGCAGGTGAAGCCGTGCCCGTACTTCATCTCCGACACCACGCTCGCCGACGTACTGGACTTGCTGCGGGTACTCGCGGATGGGCCGGTGGCCGCTCGGGAACTGGCCGGACGGGTGGACGGCTGGCTGCGTACCGGCAGATTGGTCTTGACCGCGCACTGGTTCTCCGGGCTGCCCTTCGGCTACGACCGGATGCCGACCGACCTCAGCGCGCACCTCGCCGGCTTCGATCTGGTGATCTCCAAGGGTGACCTCAACTACCGGCGGCTGGTCGGCGACCGGCACTGGCCGGCCGACACCCCGTTCGCCGCGACCGTCGACTACTTCCCGGCCCCGCTCGCCGCGCTGCGGACGGTGAAATCCGACGTGGTGGTCGGCGTGAGCGCCGAGGCACTGTCCACAGTGGAGGCCGCCGACCCGCAGTGGCGCAGCACCGGCCGGTACGCGCTAGTACAGGCGCGACTGTAGCCAAACCGCTAGTGGTCCGCCGGAACGGCGGGTAGCTCACTGAGTGCGTCACCGAAGCGGCTGAGAAGACTGCCGAGCAGCTCCTGTTCGGCGGCGGGCAACGCAATCTCGGCGAGGCTCGCGACTAGTTGGGTGCGCAGCCGCAGGTGCAGTGCGCGACCGCGGGCGGTCAGGAAGGCCCGGATGCGCCGCCGGTCGAGTTCGTCCACCCGGCGGTAGACCAGGTTGTCGTCGACCAGATGGTCGATCAGCTTGGTGAGCGAGGCCGGCGGCAGGAAGACCTGGGCGGCCACCTCGGTCATCGGGTGCCCGGCGTCGTCGGCCAGCAGCGACAGCACCCGCCAGCCGTCGACCGTGTGGCCGGCCGCCTCGAGGACCAGCCGCAAACGCCGGTCCAGCAAGCGATCCGCGCGCGTCAGCAACTGCGCCAGGTCGAGCCGCGGACCGGCACCGGACGGCTGGCGCGGGGGCAGGGCGGCCATCTCCTCCTCCTTTTCTACGCGCCGCTCATGCTACAGATCGGCTCCACCTTCGGGAACGGTCTGGAGATCATGCACCGGACACGGAACCATGGCGCTATGCCTCGGCCCGACCTGTTCCCGGAGCTGGTGGTCCCCGGACCACCGGATCCGCTCGCGCGCGGCGCGCGGGAACTGGTCGACCCGAGCGGCCACAGCGTCGGCGTCGCGCTGGTCGTTCCGCTCAGCGGCACGGCCGGCATGTTCGGCCCGACCTGCGAGCTGTGCGCGCAGTTGGCGGCCGAGGAGGTCAACCGGGCCGGCGGGGTACTCGGCCGCGAGCTGAAGTTGATCGCGGTGGACGGCGGCGCACCGCCCGGTCGGGTGGCGGCCGAGGTGGAGGCGCTGGTCTCGGCCGGTGCCGTGCACGGGGTGACCGGGTGGCACATCTCCTCGGTACGCGAGGCGGTGGCCCCGCGCGTGGCGCACCGGGTGCCCTACGTCTACACCGCGCTCTACGAGGGCGGCGAGCACCGCGACGGCATCTTCATGACCAGCGAGACGCCGGTCGACCAGCTCTGGCCGGCGATGCGGCTGCTGTCCCGGGAGCGCCGGCTGCGCCGGTGGTACATCGTCGGCAACGACTACGTGTGGCCCCGGCGTACGGCGCGGGCGGCCCGGCGGTACGCGACGGCCAGTGGCGCGCGGATCTGTGGCGAGTCCTACCTTCCGTTGGGCTGTCACGACTTCGGCGACGTACTGCGCGACATCGAGCACTCGGCCGCCGACGCGGTACTGATGCTGCTGGTGGGCAACGACGCGGTCCGCTTCAACCGGGCCTTCGCCCGCGTCGGGCTCGACCAGCGCTGCCTGCGACTGTCCACGCTGATGGACGAGAACATGCTGCTCGGCAGCGGATCCGGTGCCACCCAGGGCCTCTACAGCACGGCCGGCTTCTTCGCCTCGCTGGTGACCCCGGAGAATCTGGACTTCCACGGTACCTACGCCGCCCGGTTCGGGCCGACCGCACCGCCGCTGGGCAGCCTCGGCGAGTCGTGCTACGAGGGGGTACTGCTGCTGGCCGCCCTCATCGAGCAGGCCAGAACCCTTGACGTACGGGCGATCGGGGCCAACGCCGAGTCGGTCTCCTACGCCGGTCCCCGGGGACTGCTGCGGATGCGCCGCCGGCACATGCGCCAGCGCATCTACCTCGCCGAAGCGCGCGGGCTGGAGTTCGACGTGCTGGCGGAGTTGGAGCCCGGCCGGCGCTGAGCTGTGCCGTGCGGCCCGGCGACCGTCGTCCATTGTCGACAGACGGGCTTGACACCCGGTGTTCACCTTCGGCAAGATACTTCCTGTGTGAAGCATCAGCCGTCGGCAAGTCCGGCGGCGAGGCTCCCACAACGGTCGGTGCAATTGTGCGTTGAATTCGTTGACGCCTATTGCCCGACCTTTTGTTTGCCCACTTCAAGGTCGGGCCGACGGCTTAATGGAAACAGTCAATTAGTTGCGACGAAACGCGACGGCAATGGTCGCGTCGGACGCTGTGCGTGCCCAGCAGTCGAGCCGCAATCGCTGGTACAACCGGCTACCCGGAACACGACGCTGCGGTACCGAAACGCCCGCACCGGCCTTGTGTCGGCGCCGGAAACACGCGTGCGCACATTCTGCAATTACGGTTCCGCAGTGCGGCGGAGACGAGAACTGATCTGACTGATTCCACGAGCCTGCTCCGTTTCGGGGCAAGGAGGTTACATGTTCAAGGTTCGCGGACGCCGTCTCGCGGCGTGTGCTGCAATTGTGGCGACGGCGGTGGTACTCGCCGCGTGTGGCAGCAAGACCGGCTCGGGCGCCACCAGCGCCGGCGAGGTGGTCGACACCTCCGGCCCGACCATCAAGGTCGGCCTGCTCAACTCGCTCTCCGGCACGATGGCCATCTCCGAGGTCACCGTGCACGACTCGCTGATGCTGGCGATCGACGAGATCAACGGCTCGGGCGGGGTGCTCGGCAAGAAGATCGAGCCGATCACCGAGGACGGCGCCTCGGACTGGCCGACCTTCGCCGAGAAGGCGGAGAAGCTGATCAGCCAGAACCACGTCGGCGCGGTCTTCGGCTGCTGGACCTCGGCCAGCCGCAAGGCGGTCAAGCCGGTCTTCGAGAAGGACAAGGCGCTGCTGTTCTACCCGGTG
Source organism: uncultured Actinomycetota bacterium (assembly GCA_963850915.1). Lineage (GTDB taxonomy): Bacteria > Actinomycetota > Actinomycetes > Mycobacteriales > Micromonosporaceae > CAVTWH01. The sequence goes on along the minus strand of CAWKND010000004.1, from coordinate 442,702 downwards.
CAGTACGAGGGGCTGGAGCAGTCGCCGTACATCTTCTACACCGGTGCCACCACCAACCAGCAGATCGTGCCCGGCCTGGACTACCTGAAGGCACAGGGCAAGACCAAGCTGTACCTCGTCGGCAGCGACTACGTGTTCCCGCGTACCGCCAACAAAATCATCAAGGCGTACGCCGCCGCGAACGGGATGACCGTGGTCGGTGAGGACTACGCACCGCTCGGCTCCACCGAGTTCTCCACGATCGTCAACAAGGTCAAGGCATCCGGCGCCGACGCGGTGTTCAACACCCTCAACGGCGACAGCAACGTGGCCTTCTTCAAGGAGTACAAGTCGGCCGGCCTCACCGCCGACACCATGCCGGTGCTCTCGGTCTCCATCGCCGAGGAGGAGGTCAAGTCGATCGGCACCCAGTACCTGGCCAACCAGCTGACCGCCTGGAACTACTACCAGACAACGGCTGGCGCGGCGAACACCAAGTTCGTGGCGGCGTACAAGGCGAAGTACGGGGCGGACAAGCCGACCAGCGACCCGATGGAGGCCGCGTACGTCTCGGTCTACCTGTGGAAGGCGATGGTTGAGAAGGCCGGCTCGTTCGACGTGGCCAAGGTGAAGGCGGCGGCGGACGCCGGCGGCATCACCTTCGACGCCCCCGAGGGCACGGTCACCGTGGACGGCCCGACCCAGCACGTGTTCAAGACCGCGCGGATCGGCAAGATCGGCGCGGACGGCCTGATCACCGAGGTGTGGTCGTCCGGCAAGCCCATCCAGCCGGACCCGTACCTCAAGGGCTACCCGTGGGCGAGCGGTCTCTCCTGACCTGTCCCCGGTTCGCAACCAACCACTGACGCCCGGCGGGGCTGGATCCCCTCCCCTGCCCCGCCGGGCACCTCACCGCCCGCAGTCTTCCTCCCCCTGAATCCCGTAGCCACAACCGATCCGGAGGTGAGCGTCGTGACCCTGGTCGCGAGCCAACTCTTCACCGGCATCAGCATCGGTGCCGTACTGCTGCTGATCGCGCTGGGCCTGTCCCTGACCTTCGGCCAGATGAACGTCATCAACATGGCGCACGGCGAGTTCATCGCGGCCGGCGCCTACACCGTCTACGTGCTGCAGAAGAGCATCAGCAACGCCGGGGTCTCGCTGATCATCGCGCTGCCGGTCGCCTTCGTGGTGGCCGGAGCGATGGGGGTACTCCTGGAAGTACTGCTGATCCGCCGGCTCTACGCGCGTCCACTGGACACGCTGCTGGTCACCTGGGGCGTGTCGATCATCCTGCAGCAGGCCGCCCGGGACATCTTCGGTGCGCCGAACGTACAGACGAAGGCGCCGGAGGTGTTGACCGGCAACGTGAAGGTGCTCTCCGGTACGCACGGCGACGATCTGGTGTTCGCGAACAACCGGCTCTTCATCCTGGCCCTCGCGCTCGTCGCGGTCGGCGCGCTCGGACTGGTACTGCGGTTCACGCCGCTCGGCCGGCGGGTACGCGCGGTGGTACAGAACCGGGATCTGGCAGCGGTCTCCGGCATCCCGGTGGGCAACGTGGACCGGACCACCTTCTTCATCGGCTCGGGTCTGGCGGGACTCGCCGGCGTCGCACTGACGCTGGTCGGCCCGATCGGCCCGACGATGGGTACCAACGTCATCATCGACGCCTTCCTGGTGGTCGTGGTCGGCGGCATCGGCCAGCTCAAAGGCACCGTCATCATGGCCTTCCTGCTCGGTGTACTGCAGGCGGTCACCGAGTACTCCACCACCGTCAGCACCGCGAAAGTCTTGGTGTTCCTGGCGATCGTGGCCTTCCTCCAGTGGCGGCCGCAGGGCCTGTTCACGCTGCGGACGCGGAGCCTGGCATGACCACTCTCACCGACCGGATCCCGCGCGGTCCCCGGCCCCGGTTCGCCGCCAGCTCCACCCTCCGGGTCGCCGGCGGCCTGGTACTCGGCGCGGCGGTGCTCTTCGGGCTGGCGCCGACGGTGCTCTCCGACTTCCGGCTGGACCTGCTCGCCAAGTACCTGTGCCTGGCGATCGTGGCGGTCGGCATCGGGCTGGCCTGGGGTCGGGGCGGCATGCTCACCCTGGGCCAGGGCGTCTTCTTCGGGCTCGGCGGGTACGCGATGGCGATGCACCTGAAGCTCGCCGACGCGGGACCGGGAAACCTGCCCGATTTCATGGCGCTCTACGGCCAGGTGGACTCGCTTCCGCTGTTCTGGCGACCCTTCCGCAGCTCGGTCTTCACCCTCGTCGCGGTGGTGGCCATCCCGATGGTGGTGGCACTGCTGCTCGGCTCGCTGGTGTTCCGCCGGCGGGTACGCGGTGCCTACTTCGCGATCCTCTCCCAGGCACTCGCGGCCGCGATGGCCATCCTGCTGATCGGCCAGCAGGGCACCACGGGGGGTACCAACGGGCTGACCGACATCCAGAGCTTCTTCGGCTACAACCTGTCCGACCCGGTGAACCAGAAGATGGTGTACTACATCATCTCCGCGGTACTGCTGCTGCTGCTGTTGCTGGTCCGGCAGATCATGCTCAGCCGGTACGGGGAGCTGCTGGTGGCGGTCCGGGACGGCGAGCAGCGGGTACGGTTCCTCGGCTACGACCCGGCCAACGTGAAGCTGGTCGCGTACGTCTTCGCCGCCGGTACGGCCGGCCTCGCCGGAGCACTCTTCGTACCGGCGGTCGGCATCATCTCCCCGGCACTCATCGGCATCGTCCCCTCCATCGAGCTGGTGATCGGTGTCGCGGTCGGCGGCCGGTCCACACTGCTCGGGCCGGTACTCGGCGCGGTGGCCGTGGCGTGGGCGCAAACGGCGCTCTCCGAACGGTTCCCGGCCGGCTGGACGTACTTCGAGGGGCTGCTGTTCGTCGTCGTGGTGGCCTTCCTGCCGGGCGGACTCGCCTCACTCGCCGGCCTGGTCCGGCGCCGATTCAGCCGCGCCCCCGCCGCGCCACCGGGCCGCGCCACCGCGCCGCCGCCGGCCCCTAGGGAGCCTGTCGGTGGCACGCCAGCCGGAAATGGCTTCCCCGAGCCGGATGCGGCCCTGTCGACCGCGGCGCGGACGGCGGATGTCGCAGCGGCGGGTGAGCCGGCATGAGCGTGGAGAACGAGGCTGGCACGGCCGTCTCCGCGCAGGCCGCACCCGAGCCAACCGCGGGCGAGCGGGCCGCGCTCGAGCCAACCGCGAGCGGGCAGGCGCTGCCCGAGCCAACCGCGAGCGGGCAGGCGCTGCCCGAGGCAACCGTGACCGGACAGGCCGCGAACGGGGAAGCGTTGCAGGGGTTGACGATCCGTGGGCTGCGGGTGGTCTTCGACGGGTTCGTGGCGGTCGGCGGCGTCGACCTCGACGTGGCGCCGGGCGACATCCGGTTCCTCATCGGGCCCAACGGAGCCGGCAAGACCACGCTCGTGGACGCGGTCACCGGACTGGTCAAGGCGTCCGGGTCGGTACTGCTCGGCGAGCGGGAGCTGCTCGGCCGGCCGGTACACCGGATCAACCGGCTGGGCGTCGGCCGTACCTTCCAGACCGCGGCGGTCTTCGAGGAGCTGACCGTACTGCAGAACCTGGACATCGCGGCCGGCGCCGGGCGCGGGCCACTCACCATGCTGCGCCGCCGCAAGGCAATCCCGCCCGAGGTGGCCGCCGCGCTGGAGACCATCGGGCTGACCGGTGCGGCCGACCGGCTGGCCGGAACCCTTGCGCACGGCCAGAAGCAGTGGTTGGAGATCGGCATGCTGCTGGTACAGGACACCAAACTGCTGCTGCTGGACGAGCCGGTGGCCGGAATGAGCCAGGACGAGCGGGACGCCACCGGCGAACTGCTCGGTTTGGTCAGCCGCGACCACACGGTGGTGGTCATCGAGCACGACATGGACTTCATGCGCCGGTACGCCCGCAGCGTCACCGTGCTGCACGCGGGCAGGGTGCTCTCCGAAGGTACGGTGGCGCAGGTGCAGGCGGATCCGAAGGTCCAGGAGGTCTACCTCGGCCACGCCGCTGTCGAGCCGGCTGGCGTCGTTTCGGCGAGTGGGCAGGAGGCGTGATGCTGGAGTTCGACGGGGTACACGTCGGATATGGCCGAGCCACGGTACTGCACGGGGTGTCGCTGGCTGTTCCGGTCGACGGGGTGGCCGCCGTGTTGGGGCACAACGGAGCCGGCAAGTCCACCCTGCTACGCGCCGCCATCGGGCTACTCAAGCCCAAGGCGGGCAAGGTGCTCCTGGACGGTACCGACATCACCGGACTGGCCCCGCACCAACGGGTACGCCGCGGCATGGCCTACGTACCCCAGGGCCAGCAGTGCTTCCCGCACCTGACCACCGCCGAGAACCTGCAACTCGTGGCGGACGGCCAGCCCGGTGGACGGCAGGCGATGAACGAGGCGCTGCAACTCTTTCCGGCGCTGACCGGGCTGCTGACCCGCCGGGCCGGCCTGCTCTCCGGCGGCCAGCGGCAGCAGCTGGCCATCGCCCGCGCGCTGATCACCCGACCACGGCTGCTGCTGCTCGACGAGCCGACCGAGGGTATCCAGCCCACCGTGGTGGCCGAGATCGAGCAGACCATCCTGTCCCTGGCGGCGGTGGGCGGCCTCTCCGTCCTGCTGGTGGAGCAGCACGTCGGCTTCGCACTCCAGGCGGCCCAGCGGTACTACATTCTGGAGGCCGGCCGGGTCACCTCGTCCGGTGACGGCGGACCGCAGGCCACCGCGGCGGTCCGCCAGGCGCTGACGGTATGACCGCGCCGACCCGGAGAGCGGGCGGCAGCATGAGGGGGATCGCTTGTTTCTGACCCAGCACGAGCAGGAGCGGCTGCTGATCCACGTGGCCGCCGATGTGGCGCAGCGGCGCCGGGACCGGGGGCTGCTGCTCAACTACCCGGAGGCGGTCGCCATCCTCACCGCTTTCCTGCTGGAGGGGGCGCGCGACGGGCGTACCGTCGTCGACCTGATGGACGCCGGGGCGCGGGTACTCGCCCGGGCCGACGTACTCGACGGGGTACCCGAGATGCTGAAGGAGGTGCAGGTGGAGGCGACGTTCCCGGACGGTACCAAGCTCGTGACGGTGCACCACCCGATCCGCTGAGCACCGACCGGATCGTCCCCGGAGAGATCCTCTACGGGGACGGCGAGATCGAGCTGAACGCCGGCCGGCCGGTGACAACGCTACTGGTGACCAATACCGCCGACCGGCCGATCCAGGTCGGCTCGCACTACCACTTCGCCGAAGCCAACCCGGGACTCGCGTTCGACCGGACGGCGGCGTGGGGGCAGCGGCTGGCTGTGCCGGCCGGTACGGCCGTGCGTTTCGAGCCCGGTGTCGTCCGTGAAGTGGAGCTGGTTCCGTTGGGCGGCAACAGGATTGTGCCGGGGCTACGTGGCGAGTGCGGAGGAGCGCTGTGAGTCTGGTTTCGCGCGAGCGGTACGCGGCGCTGTACGGGCCGACCACCGGCGACCGGATCCGGCTGGCCGACACCAACCTGCTCATCGAGGTGGAAGAGGACCACTGCGCGGGCGGTGACGAGGCCATCTTCGGTGGCGGCAAGGTGATCCGCGAGTCGATGGGGCAGTCCCGGGCCACCCGCGCCGAAGGGGCGCTGGACCTCGTGATCACCGGCGCGGTAGTGCTGGACCACTGGGGCATCGTGAAGGCCGACGTGGGCATCCGCGACGGCCGGATCGTCGCGCTCGGCAAGGCCGGCAACCCGGACACCATGCCGGGGGTACACCCCGACCTGGTCATCGGGCCGGCCACCGAAGTGTTGGCGGGCAACGGAAAGATCCTGACCGCCGGCGCCATCGACACGCACGTGCACTTCATCTGCCCGCAGCTGGTCGGCGAGGCGCTGGCCGGTGGGGTGACCACGCTCGTCGGCGGCGGTACCGGGCCGGCCGAGGGCAGCAAGGCCACCACGGTCACCCCGAACGCCTGGCACCTTGCCCGGATGCACGAGGCGATGGATCCCTTCCCGGTCAACGTCCTGTTGCTGGGCAAGGGGAACACGGTCAGCGAAGAGGCGATGTGGGAGCAGCTGCGGGCCGGTGCCGGCGGCTTCAAGCTGCACGAGGACTGGGGGACGACGCCGGCGGCGATCGACGCCTGCCTGCGGGTGGCGGACGCGTCCGGGGTACAGGCGTCGATTCACACGGATACCTTGAACGAGGCCGGTTTCGTGCAGGACACGCTGGCCGCGATCAACGGCCGGGCGATCCACGCGTACCACACGGAGGGCGCCGGTGGCGGGCACGCGCCGGACATCATCACGGTCGCCAGCCACCCCAACGTACTTCCGTCATCCACGAACCCGACCCGGCCGTACACCCGCAACACGCTCGCCGAGCACCTGGACATGCTGATGGTCTGCCACCACCTGTCGCCCGCGGTGGCCGAGGACCTGGCGTTCGCGGAGAGCCGGATCCGGCCGTCCACCATGGCGGCCGAGGACCTGCTGCACGACCTGGGAGCGATCTCCATCATCGGCTCGGATTCGCAGGCGATGGGGCGCATCGGCGAGGTGGTGCTGCGCACCTGGCAGACCGCGCACGTGATGAAGGCGCGGGTGGGCGCGCTGCCGGGCGACGGGGCGGCGGACAACCTGCGGGCCCGGCGGTACGTCGCGAAGTACACCATCTGCGCGGCGATGGCCAACGGGCTGGAGGAGCACGTCGGCTCGGTACAGCCCGGGAAGCTGGCCGACCTGGTGCTGTGGGACCCGGCGTTCTTCGGGGTACGCCCGCACGTGGTACTCAAGGGCGGCATGATCGCGCTGGCCCAGATGGGTGACGCGAACGCCTCGATTCCCACGCCACAGCCGGTCTTCCCGCGCCCGATGTTCGGTGCCTCCGGGGTCGTACCGGCCGCCACCAGCTTCGCCTTCGTCGCCCCAGCGGCGCTGGAAGCCGGGCTGGTACTGAACATCAACCGTCGACTGGTACCGGTCGGCAACGTCCGTGGTCGCGGCAAAGCGGATCTGCCGGAGAACGGTGCCATGCCACGGATCGAGGTGGACCCGGACACCTTCACCGTCCGGATCGACGGCGAGGTGGTCGAGCCCGACCCGGTGGACGAGCTGCCGATGGCCCAGCGGTACTTCCTCTTCTGAGCTCGGCGGTCATGGGATGGACGCCCTGTTGCTACTGCTCGCGGACGGACGGTTCCCGTCGGGTGGGCACGCGCACTCCGGCGGCCTGGAGGCGGCCGTGGCGGCCGGCCGGGTCACCGGAGTACCGCAGCTGCACGGCTTCCTGCGCGGCCGGCTGGCCACCCAGGGTCACGTAGCAGCCGCGTTCGCCGCCGCCGCCCACACCGCCACGGAGTCCTCCGATGCCCGGGAAGTGTTGGTACGCCTGGACAGCGAGCTGGACGCCCGTACCCCCTCCCCCGCGCTGCGACTCGCCTCCCGCCGGCAGGGCCGGGCCCAGCTGCGCGCCGCTCGGAGCGTCTTCGCCGGCCCGTGCCTCGGGCTGGCCCCGGCGCACCCCGACGGGCCCCATCAGCCACTCGCGCTCGGCCTCACCACGGCGGCTGCCGGGCTCGGGCCGGAGCAGGCGGCGCTGCTGGGGGCGTACGGGGTGGTGACCGGGGCGGCGAGTGCCGGGGTACGCCTGCTCGGCCTGGACCCGTACCAGGTGCAACTGATCCTGGCCGCGCTCGCCCCGGAGTGCGACGCGGTCGCCCGCGACGCGGCGGCCGCCGCCGGTAAGCCACCCGCCGAACTCCCCTCGGCCAGCGCCCCGCTGGCCGAGATCTCCGCCGAACTACACGCCACCTGGGAGGTGCGTCTCTTTGCTTCCTGAGATCTCTTACACCAGTAACCATGACGAATCCGTGCCGCACAGCCATCCTGAGCCGGGTGTCGATCCGCACGCGCCACTCGTGGGCAGCGCGCGGGCGCTGCGCATCGGCATCGGTGGGCCGGTCGGCTCCGGAAAGACGGCGCTGGTGGCCGCGCTGTGCCGGGCGCTCGGCGCCACCCTGCGTCTCGGCGTGGTGACCAACGACATCTACACCACCGAGGATGCCGACTTCCTCAAGCGGGCCGGAGTGCTTGACCCGCAGCGCATCCGCGCGGTGGAGACCGGCTGCTGCCCGCACACGGCGATCCGCGACGACATCTCGGCCAACCTGGACGCGGTGGAGGACCTGGAGAGCAGCCTGGGCGCACTGGACCTGATCCTGGTGGAGAGCGGCGGCGACAACCTGACCGCCACCTTCAGCCACGGCCTGATCGACCTGCAGATCTTCGTGGTCGACGTGGCCGGCGGCGACAAGGTACCGCGCAAGGGCGGGCCGGGCGTGACCGCGGCGGATCTGTTGGTAATCAACAAGACCGACCTCGCTCCACTGGTGGGCGCCGATCTGTCGGTGATGGACCGGGACGCCCGGGCCAGGCGCGGCGAACTGCCGACCATCTTCCTTTCCATCGCCCAGGACCGGCAGGCCACGCCGGTAGCCGACTGGGTACGCCACCAGGTCGCGCATGCCCAAGCGGCACAACGCATCCAGCCGATCGGGGTGTGATGCGCGCCTGCGCCCGGATTGTGGCCGAACCCGACGACCGGGGCGGTACCCGGCTGGCAACACTGCGCGGCGAGCCACCACTGTTGCTACGCCGTACGCTCAGCGACCAGACCCGAGGCGAGCGGCCGGAGATGGCCACCGTGTACCTGGTCGGCGGGGCGGCCGGTCCACTGGGCGGCGACGAACTCCGGCTGGAGATCGAGGTACGCCCGGGTGCCGCACTGTGCCTGCGTACCAGCGCCGCGAGCATCGCACTGCCGGGTCGGGCCGGTACCCCCTCGCGTACCGTCGTCAGCGCCTCGGTCGGCGCCGATGCCACCCTCTGGTACCTGCCCGAGCAGCTCATCGCTGGCGCCGGCTGCCGGCACCAGGCATTGTCCACAGTGGAGCTGGTCGACGGCGCGACCCTGCTGTGGCGCGAAGAACTCATCTGCGGGCGCCACGCCGAGCAGCCGGGTGACGCCACCATCACCACGAGCGTCGAGTACGCCGGATCGCCGCTGCTGCGCCAGTCGCTGTCGGTCGGGCCGGGCGCACCGGGCTGGGCGGACGCGGCGGTCCTCGGCGGCGCGCGGGCCACCGGCTGCCTGCTCGACGTCGCCCACGGATCCGGCGGTGGGGACCCGGAAGTGCTCGGCGACACGGCGGTACGGGTACCCCTGGCCGGGCCGGGCTGGCTCACCACGGCCACCGCGCCCGACGCGCACACCCTGCGCGCATACCTGACCCCGCAAGCCGACCGCACCCACCTGACCGCACCCACCTGACCGCGCCCACCCTGAGCGCGCGTACCTGACCGCGCCCACCTGACCGCGCCGACCTGAGCGGGCCGCTGAACGCGGCTAACCTGGAGCCGGTGAGCGACGAACTGCGCCCGTTCCGCGTCGACATCCCCGCGGCCGACCTCACCGACCTGCGCGAGCGGCTGGCCCGTACCCGCTGGCCCGAGCCGGCCACGGTGGACGACTGGTCGCAGGGCGTACCGCTGGAGTTCCTGCGGGACCTGTGCGGCTACTGGGCGGACGGGTACGACTGGCGGGCCACCGAGGCGCGGCTGAACGGGTGGCCGCAGGGGCGTACCCGGATCGACGGTTTGGACATCCACTTCCTGCATGTGCGGTCGCCGCACCCGGACGCGCTGCCGTTGATCCTCACCCACGGCTGGCCCGGCTCGGTGGTCGAGTTCGGCAAGGTGATCGGGCCGCTCACCGACCCGACCGCGTACGGCGGCGACCCGGCCGACGCGTTCCACGTCGTCTGCCCGTCACTGCCCGGCTACGGCTTCAGCGACAAACCCAGCCGCCCGGGTTGGGGCGTCGAGCGCATCGCCGCCGCGTGGGCGGTGCTGATGGATCGATTGGGGTACCGGCGCTACGGCGCCCAGGGCGGCGACTGGGGTACCACCATCAGCACCGAACTGGGCCGCAACGACCCGGAGCACGTCGTCGGCATCCACCTCACGCCGCCGCTCGCCGCACTCGACCCGGCGACCCTCGACGACCTCACGGACTCGGAGCGCGCGGCGCTGGAAGCGTTGCGGTACAGCGCCGAGTGGGAGGACGGGTACTCCGTTGAGCAGTCCACCCGGCCGCAGACGGTGGGGTACGGGCTGGTCGACTCGCCGGTCGCGCTATGTGCCTGGATCGTGGAGAAGTTCTGGGCGTGGAGCGACCACGGCGGCCGGCTGGATCGCGTGTTCAGCCGGGATGACCTGCTGGACAACGTGATGCTGTACTGGCTGCCCGGTACCGGCGCGTCGGCCGCCCGGCTCTACTGGGAGAGCATCCGGCAGGTACAGGCGCTGTTCCGCGGCCCCGCGACGGATGTGGTGGCCGTACCGACCGGCTGCTCGATCTTCCCGAAGGACAACCCGCGCCCGTCGCGGCGCTGGGCGCAGCAGCGGTTCACCGATATCCGGTACTGGCAGGAACTCGACCGCGGTGGCCACTTCGCCGCCTTCGAACAGCCCGAGCTGTTCACCGACGAGGTACGCGCCTTCTTCCGCCTGGTGCGCTGACCGCCACCCGGCCCGCTCACTTCGAACCCGCTCACCGACGACAATCGTGTGCCGGCCGGCCCGGGAAGGAGCCAGGTCAGCGGCGCGATCGCGGGTGGGCATAGCCTGGCTCGGTGACCGCCGAGCCGACTCCCGCACCGACCCCCACGGCTCGGCGGGCGAACGGCGCGCTCATCGGGCTGTCGGTAGCCACCTTCATCTACGTGACCACCGAGGTCATGCCGATCGGACTGCTCACCGCGATCGCCGCCGACCTGCACCGCTCCCCCGCCGACGTCGGACTGGTGATCACCGGGTACGCCGCGGTGGTCGTACTCGCCTCGCTGCCGCTGACCTGGCTCACCAAGCGGATCCCCCGGCGCCCGCTGCTCACCTGCGGACTGGCGCTTTTCGCGGCGGCCACGCTGGTCTGCGCGCTGGCTCCGGACTACTGGGTACTGCTCGCCGCCCGGCTGGTCGCCGGCCTGAGCCAGGCGCTGTTCTGGTCGATCGTCGGGCCGACCGCGGCCGGGCTGTTCCCCCCGGAGGTACGCGGGCGGGCGCTGGCCAGGCTCTCCATCGGTACCTCGCTCGCCCCCGTCCTCGGCGTACCGATCGGCACCTGGCTGGGCCAGCAGGCCGGCTGGCGTACCCCCTTCTTCGCCCTGGCCGCCGTCGCCCTCGCCACCGGGGTGGCCGTGCTCCTGCTGCTGCCCCCGCCGTTACCCCAGCAGAAGCACACGCCGGCCACCGGCCGGGAGCCGAGCGTGCGCCGGTACGTGATCCTGGCCGTCGGCGCCGGCCTCGCGGTCACCGGCTTCGAAACCGTCTACACCTACATCACGCCGTTCCTGCTGGACGTCAGCCACTTCGCAGCCGCCGACCTGCCGCCGCTGCTGCTCGTGGTCGGCTGCGCCGGTGTGCTCGGTACCCTCGTGGTCGGCCGGTTCCTCGACGCCCGCCCGTGGACCGCGATGGTGGTACCGGTAGCCGTGATCGCCGCCGCCCTGCTCGTCCTCTACGCCGGCGGTACCGCGAAACCGGCCGCCATCGTCGCACTGATCGTTGTCGGGCTCGGCTTCAGCGCGTGCGCGGCCGCGATGCAGAACAACACGCTGATCGTGGCGCCCGGCAACGTCGACCTCGCCTCGGCCGGGGTCAGCTCGGCGTTCAACGTCGGCATCGCGGCCGGCTCGCTGCTCGGCGGCATCCTGCTGGGCACCATCGGGGTACGCGCCGCCACCCTCGTCGGCGGCCTGATCACCGCGCTGGCCGTCGCCGTCCTGCTCAGTGACTCGCTGCTCCGCCTGGCCCGCCGCCTCCCCGCCCGCCCAGCCGGCACCCTTCCCCGCCCAGCCGGCACCCATCCCCGCCCCGCCGGCATGCACAGTCCAGGCCCCCCACCGGCTCCGGCCGACCCACCGCAGGCTGCGCCAGGGCAGGCGGTGCCAAAGCGGGCGGTGCCCGAGCAGGCGGGCGCGCGGGCGGAGTCGGTCAGCTGATCGGGGCGACCCGGTTGTCGGCGATCCAGCCGTCGATCCGGCTCCACCACGCGTAGAGCCACTCGATGCGGGCATCCTCACCGGCCGGGATCTCCTCGGGCGGCTCCAGCCACCACATCATGGTGATTGCCTTGTCCATCGGCAGTTCCCGCCAGACATCGCCGACGGTACGCAGGTGGTCGACGCCGGTGTGGCCGACGAGTACCACGTTGGCCGTCGGGCTGGCGTCCAGCGCGGCGAGTACCCCGCCGGGTGCGGCGGCAGCACGTTTCGCATCCGCTCCGCCTTGCGCGCCATGGCATGCAGGCCCAACTTGCGCAGCCGGGCGATGCCCCGCTCCCAGCGCTCCGGGGTGAAGTTGCCGCCCTCGGGGAAGATCACCAACGCGTCGTTGCCGTCCAGACCCGTTGCCAGTTCAGCGATCTGGCGCTGGGCATGCTCACCACCACCGGGCACGATGAACTTGTTGGGCAGCCGGTTGAGCAGGATGTCGATGGCCGGATCCCACTGCAGCGTGGATTTCAGTACGATCCGGGGCTCCCGCGTCGTACCAGTTGATGAGGGCGTGCGCCAGCAGGAACGAGTCACCCGGCCCGGCATGCCGGCACAGCACCACCAGCGGTACCCCCGTCGGCAGCGCATCCGGCTGGGCGCCGCCGACCGTGACGGTCAGCTTCAGCGTCCAGCGCGCCTGCCGGTAGAGCACCCGCAGGGCCAGCCCGCACAGCTGGTAGTGCGCCCGCTGGAACCCTGGACTCCGTACCCGCCAACCGAATCCGGCCGCCAGCCAGAGCCCGAACAGGCTGATCAGCAGGCACGCCTCGACGAAGAGGTAGACGGTGGACAGCCACAGCACGCGCAGCGGGCGCAGCCGGCTGGGCAGTACCAGCCCGAGCGCCGCGAGTAGCAGCAACCAGACCGGCGCGCTGAGCACCAGCGCCAGCGCGAGTACCACAACGAGCGGCGCGAGCAGCGCCCGGCGTACCCACCGCGGCGGTGGCCTCACCGCCCCTCACCGACCGGCGCGGGAAGTTCGCTGAGATAGCGCGCGGATGCCTCGTACGCCTGGTCGATCCGGCGCCTGGCGACCTGCAGGTTGCGGTAGGCCAGCGGCGAATCGTCCTTGGCCGAGCCACCGCCGGTGGGCAGTACATGCACCGCCACATCGGCTGGTACCGCCGCCATCTCCCGGGCGAACCGGTGCCGGCGGGAGATCTCGAACGCCACCTTCGCCACGTCGATCACGTTGCGCGGCGCGGTGAGTGGCCGGTCGATCCGGCCGACCTGGAGTACGTAGACGGTACGCGCGCCGAGGTCGATGGCCCGGCCGACCGGGATGGAGTTGACGATCCCGCCGTCCACGTAGTGCTCGCCGTCGATGAGTACCGGTGGCAGCAGCGCGGGTACCGCCGCCGAGGCGAGTACCGCGTCGATCACCGGCCCGGCGGTGAACCAGTGTTCGGCGGCGCGCTCGATGCTCGCGGCACAGCACTCGAAGCGGACGGCCAGATCCTTGAAGTCCTCGGCGCCGTCCAGTTCCCGGGCGAGCATGGTGCGCAGCGGCGCGGCCGAGTGCAGGTGGGTACCGGCCCGCGCGATCCGGGCCAGCTGCCTGGGCGCCGAGTCGCCGAACACCTCGCGGGCCTGGGGAGATGCCCACAACTCCATCATCCGAGCGGTGACCGAGCGGTCCGGGCGGGCGGCTACCAGCACTCCGTTGACCGCGCCGATGGAGGTACCGACGATCAGGTCCGGGCGGATTCCCCGCTCCAGCAGGGCGCGCACCATGCCGACCTCGACGGCGCCGAGCACTCCTCCGCCGCCGAGTACGAACGCGACCGGCTCGCCCGCCATCGCCCCATCATGCCACCGTGTACGCCAGCCGCATCCCGGACGCGGGCCTACCCGCCCGGGCCGGCAGCAGCGGGGCCGCTCAGACGAGGGTGCGGCGCTGGCCGGCGAAGAGGAGTACCAGGCCGATGATCAACGCGATGCCACCGACATCCGCGATGCGCCGGAAGGACACGTTCGTCACCGGCAGGATCGGCTTCAGCACGCGGACCGTCACGCTGGCGGACTCGTGGGCGCCGTCGAGGTCCGTGCAGTGCGGGCAGGGCGCGACGATCGCCGTGTTGCCGGTGTGGCCGATCACGGCGGCGGTGCCGGTGACCACTACCGTGGCGGTACCGCCGTGCGGGATGCTGGCCGTCGTGTGCACGGTGCTGCCGCTGCCCGACGGCGGTGCGCAGGCGGAGCCGTCGGACACGGTACATGCCCAGGTCACGTCAATCGATCTCGGACGGCTACCTGGTCGTCGATCGCGGTGTTCGGCGCGCCGTACGGCCCGTTGTTGGTGACCGTGATCCGGTAGCTGAACCGATCTCCGAGGGTGACCGTGGCCGGCGCGGTCTTCGTCACCGACACGTTCACCGGCACCGTGCACGGTGTACTCACCGAGGCGACGTCGTTGGCCGGTACGTTGTCCGCGCTGACGGTCGCGGTCGCGGTGGCGGTGTTGACGATGGTGCCGGACGCGCAGGCCACCTCGCTCCCCAGCACTGTCCCGGTTACCGCGAACTGCTGGCTTGCGCTCGGGGCGAGGGTACCCGCGGGGCAGGTGAGCACCGCGGCGGTGACCGTACACCCGGGTGCCTGTACCGACGCCGGGTCGATCGCGGCCGGAATCGGGTCGACGATCGCGGCGCCCACCGCTGTTCCCGGGCCCGTTGTTGGTGATGCCGAGCTGGTAACTAGATCGGGTCGCCGAACTGCACGGCGGCGGTACTTGACGTCTTGGTCCACCGCGAGGTCGGCGAAGGGCAGGACCTCGGTGGCAGCCGTCGCGACATTGTTGGTGTCGTCCAGGTCGAGCCGGTCGTCCGGAGGTACGACAGCCGCCGTGTTGGTGACCGTGGTGCCGGCCGTCGCATCGGAAGCGGCGCCGTGCACGGTGACCATGGCGGTCGAGTTCTGTCCACCGGCAGGTCGACCCGGGCGTCGATGGTGTTGCCGCTGCCCGACGGCGTGACGCAGGTACCGCCGAGCGCGCCGGGCGCGCAGGTCCAGGTGACGTTGGTGATGCCGGCCGGTACCACGTCATGGACGACGGCGTTGCTCACCGGGTTGACGTACAGGTTCGCGGCGGTCAGCGTGTACGTCACATCGCTGCCGCGGGTTCACCACGGCCGTGGCCGTCTTGGTGACCTCGAGGTCGGTGGGCACGTTGATGGTCAGGTCGCGGATCTCGTGGAAATTCGTGGCGCCGCCGGTCGACCCACTGAACCCGATCTTGAACGTCGGCGGGACCGCCGGCTGGCCGGCTGCCCGGAGGTTGAAGTCGGTGAAGACGGGCACCAGCGGGGTACCCGGGCCGGTGTTCGACATCACCGACATCAATTCGCCACCGCTCGCCGGGGTGATGGTGAGCCGTACCGTGCGCGGCAGCCCCCGGGTGGTGGTTCCGGTCTCTACCGTCCCGCCGGGGGCGGGGGTCCCGGCGAGCCACCACCAGCCACCGTTGGTGTTGTTGTACGCGCCCCGTACGGCGATGTTGTTCGGTCGCTGGCCAGGCCCACCGAGGCTGCCGGAGAAGTTGCCGAATTCGTCGAAGCCCACTCCGATATAGCCACCCTGCAACTGGGTGTACCCGAGTCCGCCGCCGGAGATGCCGACCGACGCCGGGAAGGAGCCGTCCAGCAGGAAGAAGGAGAACCCGTCACCGCGGTTCCCGCCGAGCGCGACACCGCCCCAGGTGACGTAGGTGAACTGCACCACGATGCCGAGGTTGGTGGGGAAGTTGTCGTCGATGACCGCGCTGCCGGCCCGGAAGTTGTCGGCGTTGGTGAGCCGTAGCCACCCGTCGCCCTCGTTGGTGAGCACCGGCAGCGTGGGTATCCCGGCCGGTGGATCGTTCGTGAAGACCCAGTTCGGGTTGTTGGTGGTCGGACCACGGAACGGCTCGTCGATGGGGAAGGTCAGGGTACGGGTCGCGGCCGGTGCGGGTACCGCGATGGCCAGCGTCGCGACCACTGCGAGGATTGCCGCCCCGGTGACCCGCGCCCGGCGCCTCCGAAGCTTGACCATTGCGTACGACCCCTATGCCAGCATATGTCCATTTCGTTAACTCCGAGGCTAGCGGGCCGGGAGTGACAGGCGGGACAGATCGCGAAAACCGCTCGGCCGATCACCCGGTCGCGCCGAGAGCCCTGCGCACGGCGCCGACAGCCCTGCGGACGGTGGCCGGCCGGGCTCAGACGCGGCTGCGGTACGGGCCACCAGCAGTAGCAACGCGCCCAGGATGAGTACCGCCCCGGACGCCATCAGCACCGCGGGCAGCATCCCGCCGGTGGTGGGCAGGGCCGGCTCCGGGCTGGCGGCAGGTACCACGGGAAGCACCTGCGTGCTGACTGCGGCGGTACCCGTGGGGCCAGTACACCGGGGCATGGCGTGGCGCTCGCCGTGTTGGTGAGCGCTCCGGCTGCCGCCGGCCGGGATGGTGGCGATGGTGCGCACCGTGTTGCCCTGCCCGGCGGGAGCGAGCATGCTGACCCGTCGGAGACGGTGCAGGTCCACACCACCCCGGTCACGGCTGCCGGTACGTCGTCGGTGATCGCGGTCTGCGGCGCGAGGTACGGCCCGGTGTTCTGCAAGGTGATCCGGTACTCCACCGGCTCCCCCACCCGGACGGAGTCGGGGCCGGTCTTGGTTACCGACAGCGCCACCGGCACCGTGCAGCGCGTGGTGACCGTCGCGGAGTCGTTGCCGGACACGGCATCCAGCGGCTCCACGAGGGCGGCCGGCGAGTTCCCGGGCGGTGGGTCGGCCACCGGTGGCGGTCTCCACGATGTCCCCGCCCGCGCAGGCGGTCGCGGATCCGGTGACCGTACCGGCGACTGTGATCCTCCGTACCTCGTCGAGCGCCAGCGCGCCGAGCGCGCACTCCAGCACCGCGCCGCTGACCGTACACCCGCCGCTTCGGCCGGCGTCGAGCCGTTCCCGGGCGCCTCAACGCCGCTACGCCCGGACGGCGGCCTCGGCGCGCCGATCGGGCCGATCGGGCCGGTTGGGCGCGGGCAGCAGCAGCCCGACCAGCCCACCGCCGAGCAGCGCCACGCCGTGCAGGTTGCCCACCACGGCAAGGAAGGCAGCGCAGCCGAGCGCGATCACCGGCGGCAGCCAGCCGGGTACCTTGTCGCGCAGGCGTACCAGCTGGATGCCGAGCCCGGTCGCCACGGCGGCGACAACTCCCGCGGCGGTACCGCCGAACTGGGTACTCACGATCACCGCGGCGTAGACGGCGCACACCGTGGCCGGCAGCCGGTCCACGCCGCGCCGCGCGTACACGCCGAGCAGCCCGCCGGCCAGCCCGCAGATCGCGATCGAGTTGCCGGCGCCGACGGTACCGAAGAGCACGCCCGCTACCTGGCCGGCCACCGCACCGGCCAGGTAGAGCAGCAGCCAGCGCGCCGGACCGAGCGCCCGCTCCACGACGACTCCGACGATCAGCAGGCAGGCGAGGTTGAAGACCGCGCCGACCACGCCGCCGTCCTGCAGTACGAGCGAGGTCGCCAGCCGCCACCACTCGCCGTCGCGAACGGCATCCGGGTAGCGCCAGAAGCGGTGTGCCCCATCGCCGGCGAGCAGCCCGAGCGTGGTCGGGACGGCGGTGAGTACGAATACGGAGGCGGTCGCGTATGGGATCGGCCGGAACTGCACGCCGCCACTGTGCCACCGCCCGTACCGCCCCGCGACCCCGCTCCCGCCCGCCGATCGCGGACGACCGGGGACGCGGTCGCGGACTGGCAGGTCAGCCCGACTGGCCCGGTGGGCGGGCGGCAGCGGCTTCCCGGGCAGCGACCTCCCGATCGGCCTCCTCCTGCGCGACGGCAGCCCGGGCGGTGGCCGCCTCCCGGGCCGCGCCGACGGCCGCGGCGTGCTCGACCAGCGCGATACGTTCGGCCCGCTGGGCGCGCTTGGCCAGCAGCTGAACCCGGCGCCGGAACACCTGCCGGGCGTGCGTGGCGATCCACAGGCACACGGCCGCCAGCGGCAGCTCGACCAGCACCGCGAGGAGTACCGCGACGCCCAGGCCGTACCGGCGCGGCGTGGTGAGCACGTCGAACCAGGCGTCCACCATGAGCAGGGTCGCGGTGGCCGTGGCCGCGAACGCCACCTGCAGGCTGCCCCGCCAGGCGAAGTACGCGGTCGCCGCGAGCCCGACCAGCAGCAACACGTCGAAGCCGACCCAGGCTGCCCGGTAGTGCACGGTCGGCGTGTTCGGGTGCAGCGTGACGGCGAGATAGAAGATCCAGGGCACGGTACCCAGCGCCAGTACCGTGAAAGCGGGGGCGACCCAGCGTGGTACGGGTCGCGGGCCGGACACGGTGGAGCCGGGTGGCGGTACGCTCACCCATCGAGCGTGCCACGCCGCAGCGGTCGCGGCTGGGGTACCGCCATGCAACCGCCCCTCGGCCCCCGGATATCGAAGCTGCCCACGGGTACAGGGAGCGCCGGAGCGGCGCCGGATCGGTAAGCTGCGCAGCGAGAGTGACCGGAGCGGACGAGCCCTGGGGGTACCAGCCGGATGACCGAAGCGCCCATGCGCGTGCGCGCGGTTGCCCGGGTGAGTCCGGCGGCGCCCCCGCCCACCTCGGCACCGCGAGCCAAGCCGCGCCCCGGTTACTTCGGCTCCGTCCACGTGCTGCAGATCTTCCTGGTCCAGGCGGCTGTGCTCGGGGTCGTGGCGGCGCTGCTCGGCGGCGTACTCGTGACCATCGCGGCAGTTCTGGCCGCCGCCCTGCTCGTCGCCGCCGTACTCATGCGTTACGGCGGCCGGTGGTGGTACGAGCAGCGGCTCATCGCCCGGGAATACCGGCGCCGCCGGCGTACCCGGCCGGATGTCGCGGGCGTCGACGGGCGGGTGGCCGCGCTGCGGGTACTCGCCCCGGGCCTCACCGTGCAGGACCTGGCCACCGCTGACGCGGCCCCGATCGGAGTGGTCTGCGACCCGGCCGGCTGGTACGCGGTGATCGCGGTCGGCGGGGGCGACACCATGCTCGGCGAGCAGGGCCCCGGGGTACCCCTGGATGTCCTGGCCCGGGCGCTGGACGAGACCACCCACCCGGGCGCCGTGCTGCAGGTCGTCACGCAGAGCGTGCCCGCCCCCAACGTCCACCTCGACGGCCGGCACATGGCCGCCCGCTCCTATGTCGAGCTCCGGGACAAGGTCGGGCCGGTACCCGCCGACCGGACCACCTGGGTGGCCGTGCGGCTGGAGGCGCGCTCCCGCGCCGAGCTGGGACTGCCCGGCCGGGCCGACGGCGAATACGCCCCGGCCCAGGTCGCGGCGCTGATCCGCAAGGTCAGCCGGTCGCTGCGGGACGCCGGCATCGCGCACCACATCCTGCCCGCGGAGGGCGCGATCAGCGCGCTGGTGCGGGCCTGCGGACTGGCCGAGGGCGACGCGCGTGCCCGGGAGACGCAGACCCGGGAGACCAAGACCCGGGACACCAAGACCCGGGAGACGCAGACCCGGGAGACCTGGAATGCCTGGCACAGCGGCGAGCTGGCGCAGGCCACCTTCTGGGTACGGGAGTGGCCGACCGCCGGCAGTCCGGGCACGATCATGCAGCTGCTGGGTACCCTCACCGCCGCCTCCGCCACAGTATCCGTGACGCTGGCCCGGGAGGGCACCGAGTACGCCCTGCGCTGCCTGGTCCGGGTGGCCGCCCCGGCCGCGCAGCTCGGCCCGCTGACCCAGGACCTGACCCGGGCGGTACGCAGCGCCGGCGGTCAGCTCTTCCGGCTCGACGGCGAGCAGGCACCGGCCACCTACGCCTCCGCGCCGACCGGCGGTGGTGCCAAGTGACGACCGCCCCACCGCCCCCACCCGAGCAGCGCACCGGCGGATACTGGCCGGCCGCCGCGGCCCAACCGCCACCCGCCCAGCCCGGATCAGCCCAGCCCGGATCGGCCCAGCCCGGATCGGCCCAGCCGCCGCCCTACCGTCAGGCGCAGTCCGCGCAGCCACCGTCCTACGGAGAGACGCAGCCGCCGTCCTATGGCGAGGCGCAGCCGCCGTCCTACGCTCAGGCGCAGTCCGCGCAGCCGCCGTCGTACGGGCAGCAGCCGGCGCCTCGGCAGCCTGCCGCGCCGCCACCCGCGTCGACCGGCCAGCCCGCACCGTCGACTGGCGAGACGGTGCAGATCCCGCCGCCCGGTGCGCCGTGGCCAGCCGCCCCACCCGCGCCCGCCCCGGCCCAGTACGCCCCGCCGCCGGCCGCCCCCGCCTATCGGGCACCCGCGCAGTACGCACCGCCGCAGTACGCCCCAGCCCAGTCGGCACCCGCTCAGTCGGCACCCGCTCAGTCGGCACCCGCCCAGGCACCCGCTCAGTACGCGCCGGCCCAGTACGCCCCCGCGCAGTCGGCGGGCGCGGGTGCCACAACAGCCGCGGCCGCCGCAGACACGGCGGGTACCGTCGCGATGCCGCGCCACGCCCGCCCACCGATCGCCCAGTCCCCGGTCACCAGCGCGCCGGTGGAGCCACCCACCGGTACCGTCTGGACCAGCCAGCACAGCCGGCGGGAGAGCCGGCGGCGGGCGCTGACCCACCAACTGCACCGGCTGCGCATCGGCTGGCACCTGGCCGGCGCCGAGACGCTGCGCCAGTTGCGCAGTACCAGCGTCGGTACCGGCCTGATCCTCGGCATCGACCAGCAGCGCGCGCCGGTGACCATCCGGTTCTTCCGGCCCGAGCCGACCCGGGTGACCCTGGTCGGCGGGGTGTGGGCGCAGCGGCTGATCGCGTTCCGGGCGCTGTCGCTGGGCGCGCGCGTGGTGATCATGACCTCGCACACCGGCGCCTGGCAGGGCTTCGGCGAGTGGGCGACCGGACGGGCCGACCGGGTACTGCTGTGGACGGATTCGCGGCCGCCGGTGGTACCCGCGTCAGCCGAGCAGCCGGTACTGATCATTCACGAGCTGGAGGCGTACGGGTTCACCCCGCTGCCCGAGCGCACCCCGTGGCAGACGCAGATGGTGGCGGTACACCGGCTCGGGTCGGAGAACGCGAACACGCTCACCGACTGCAACCTGGTCATCATGCAGCGGTTGACGGCGGCCGAGGCGAGCATCGCGGTACCCACGCTGGGTCTGCCCGCGCAGAGCGGCGATCTGCTCCAGGCGATGTCCGACGACATGCTCGCGCTGCTGGGCGGCGGCGCCGACCGCTACGCCTGGCTCACCCCGACCGGCACCGAGCTGCAGTACCACGGCGCACCCCGGCGCTGACCGCCGGCACTTGTCCGCGGGGCCGGGACCTACCAGCCCTCGACGCCCTGCTCGCGGACGGCCGTCAGGTAGGCCTCGCGCATGTCCGCCAGCGCCTCGCCGGTCAACTCCATTCCGTTGGTACCACCCGGGTTCAGCCGCAGTGCGCACTCCCGGTCAGGCCACGCGTTGACCACGGCGAGGAACGGTACCTCCACCCAGTCACGCTCGCCGACCTCCGCCTGCATCCGTACCGGCGTGGTGAACGCGAGGATGACCGGTGCGCCGTCGACCCGGCGGGTACGCCACCACGGGAACGCCGGATCGGTGATGTCCCGGGAGAACCGGTCGAGTACCGGATCGCTGCGCCCGACCGAACTCCAGTAGTCGCCACCCGGCGCCGGCGCGACGGGCGCTTCGCCGTCCCCGGGCTCGGGCAGCGGCAGGATCAGCGCGCCGTCCAGCAGCGCCTTGACGTACCCCTGCGCATCGGCGTCGTGCACGGCCATCCGCAGCGCCGACTCCAGCGGGCTCCACAGTGGCTCGTAGGCGCGCAGGTCGGCCAGGGCCGCCGGGGACATGAAGACCTGGATCGGCAGGCCGGGATCGACCGCCAGCCCGTACCCGAAGCCGGCGAGCGTGGGCGCCAGGTCGAACAGCGGCGCGATGCGTACCGGCTCGGCACGGGTACCGGGCGGCATCGCCAGCCGGGAGGTGAACGCGAGTACGTAGTGGGTACCGTCGACCAGCACCGTCGCCCAGCGCACCGGCTCCTGCCCGGAAAGCACGCCATCGCTCAGTACGCCGTCACCCGCCGGGCTGGTCAACGGCAGCAGCAGCGGGCTCTGGCTCAGCGCCTCCAGGTAGGCCAGCTGATCGCGGACGCCGACCGCGCGGAGCAGCTCCGCCTCCGCCTCGGTCTGCGGCGCCCAGTCGGTCGGCACGCCCCGATCTAGAGAACTCCGCTGCCCGGGTACCGGCCGCGAACTGGCGGGGTGCGGATTCACCTCCACTCCCCGTCGTCGCGCAGCCGGGCCGGCAGCCGACCGAGAATCAGCGTGCAGAGCGCCTCGTCGAGGGAGTGGCCGAGGTACCAGTCGGCGGTGTGGTCGACCAGGAACACCCGCCCGTTCTCGTCGATGGCGAGCAGGCCGGTCTCCCCTTCCACACCCAGCGGCGTGAGGCGTACCCCCAGCAACTCCCCCAGCTCGGCCAGGACCGGGACGCTGTGCGCCGCCCGCAGCGGATCGAGCACGAAGCTGGACCGGGCCACCTGTTCGCCGGCCGCGTCGGTGACTTCAGGGCCGGTCACCGCGATGCCCGCGAACTCGCTGAACGCCGCGATGGCCGGGTTGACCACGCTGTGCTGACGGCCATCCGGGGCGGCCTGCGCGGCGAGCGCGAGGGCGAGCGCACCGGCGCGCTGCCGGTCGGCCCGGCCGGGCTGCCAACCGGCGGCGGTGAGTACCGCGGCCACCTCGTCTGGAAACCGCTCACTCACGGCAGTCCTCCTTCGCTGCCCGCAGCCTGCCCCGCCAGCCCCGCAGTGACCGCGGACCCCGGGACAGCGCCACGCTCCAGCTCACTGCTCGGTCCGTTGCACTGCTCGGCTCGCTGTTCCGGCCCATCTGACTGCTCGGCTCGCTGCCCGGCCCACGTCACTGTTCGACCGCGTCACTGCTCGGCCCACGTCACTGTTCGACCAAATCAATGCCGAACCACTCCAGCAGCGCGGCGCAGCTGCGACAGGGCGGGACCGGCCGGCCGTGCGCGGGATCGCCGACCGGGCCGATCAGGCACACCGAAAGCTGGGCGCCCCAGAGCAGCGAGCGCGCGCTGGCCGTGGTCAGCGCCGCGCCGCCGGCCCGTTCGGCGGCGTAGAGCCGGTCGGAGATGAGTACCGTCTCGGCACACCAGCCGGTGTAGCGCTCGGTCTGCTCGATGGGCAGCTCGTGCAGGAACCGGCGGATCAGCGGATGCAGGTCGGGAGCGGTGTCGCCACGTACCGAGGTGTGCTGGTGGAGGGTCTCGCCGACGAGCAGCGCGGCGGCGGTCAGCGGCAGCCGCCGGACCACACTCTGATTGGTCGCCACGCCGATCCGTCCTCCCGCCGTCCATCCCTCCGCAGAGACGCCAGCCTATCCGTGCCGCGCACCCGGCGCGGACCCGCACGGTACCGGTCGGGAGCATCAGGCATCCGCAGCGGTCGTACCCGCGAGCCACCGGCTGCGATAATGCGAGAGTCGTGCCGCGCCTCGTACCCCCTGGAGCCATGATCCGTACTCTCCTCGTCGCCCCTCAGCAGCGCGGTGCGTACCCGACCATCGGGGACGCACTCGCCGCCGCGACCGATGACACGGTCATCGCCGTCGCGCCCGGTACCTACTCCGAGGCGATCTACGTCAGCAACAAACGGCTCCGGCTGACCGTCGCCGAGCCCGGTGAGCCGGTCATCCTCGACGCCAGCCAGCTCGGTCACCCCACGGTGAGCTGCCGGGGCGGGGCGCTCGCGATCGACGGCTTCACGCTGCGCTCCGGCGACGCGCCGGTGGTGGTGGCCCGGGGTACCCAGCTCAGCCTCACCGGGTGCGACCTGTCCGCCCGGTACGGGTCGGGGGTCGACCTGACCGGCGGGAGCATCGAGCTGCGCCGGTGCGGCATCGCCGGTACCCAGTTCGGGGTGATCGTGGAGGACGCACCGGGCACCATCGACGACTGCCAGATCACCGACGCGGCCGAGGACGGCATGATCGTGCGGATCGGCGCCGACCCGGTGATCACCGGCTGCGTGATCCGCGGCTGCGGGCGGCGCGGCATTTATGTGTACCAGTTCGGCCGCCCGACGATCGAGGCGTGCGAGATCACCCAGACCGGTGACGCGGCAATCGTCGTGGCGCACCAGAGTTCGCCGCTGATCCGGCGCTGCGACATCCACGACACCCGGGGCGTCGGCATCTCGTTCGCCCGTGGCTGCGCCGGTTCGGTGGAGGAGTGCCGGGTGGAGAACACCGGCGTACCGGCCATCGAGATCGCCGACGGGGCGACGACCACAGTGGTGGCGGCCCGGCCGGACGCCCCGGCGCTGAAGTTGGGCGAGACCGCGCCGGCACCCGGTGGCGACGCGGTGGCGGTGGAGAAGCTGCTCGACGAGCTGGACCTGATGGTCGGCCTGGACGGCGTGAAGGCCGAGGTACGCGGGCTCATCGACGAGATCCAGGTGAACGAGTGGCGGCGCAGTGCCGGTCTGTCGGTCGGCGGTACCAACCACCACCTGATCTTCGCGGGCGCCCCCGGTACCGGAAAGACCACCGTCGCCCGGCTGTACGGCAAGCTGCTCGCCGCGCTCGGCGTGCTGCCGGACGGCGAGTTCAAGGAGGTGTCCCGGCGCGACCTGGTCGGGCAGTATCTCGGCCACACGGCGGAGAAGACCTCGGCCGCCTTCGAGGAGGCGCGCGGCGGGGTGCTCTTCATCGACGAGGCATACACGCTGTCCCGCTCGATGGGCTCCGGTGGCGACTTCGGTCAGGAGTCGATCGACACGCTGGTCAAGTTGATGGAGGACCACCGGCACGAGATCGCCGTGATCGCCGCCGGGTACACCCACGAGATGATCGACTTCCTGAACACCAACCCCGGTCTGGCCTCCCGCTTCTCCAAGACCGTCGTGTTCGAGAACTACACGCCGCCGGAGCTGGTACGCATCGTGCGCCGGATGTGCGCGGCCGACGACTACCTGCTCGGTGCCGAGGTGGAGGGCGCTCTGCTGCGCCACTTCGACGGCATCGAACGGGACGCCAACTTCGGTAACGCGCGCGAGGCGCGCAAGCTGTTCGAGGGGGTACGCAAGGCGCAGGCACAGCGGCTGCGTACCCTGGGCCGCCGCCCCAGTCTTGACGAATTGCGTATGCTCCAACACGTTGACCTCGCGACGGTCATCGAAGCGCATTGATCGGTCGGGCCGCACTGGCCGACCGGCTTTCGCGGGCCGGCTGGCTCTCGGGCCGCCGGCTGCCTTTCGGGGGGAGGAGCGCCGCATGGCGATTGAGGACGGTCAGCCCGAGCTGTTTTCGGCGACCTGGACGCAGACCTGGCACAACTTCATCAAGCCGTTCCTACCCAGCAACATCCTGATCTTCATCCTGCTGCTCGGGCTGGGCTACCTCGCGGGCGGGCCGGTGGTGGCTGTCGTACTGCCGGTACTCGTGATCGGCGGCATCATCGGGCTCATGCGGGTCGCCAGTACCGGCAACCGGGTACGCGTCTCCGGGTACGGCATCGAGGTACTCAGCCGGGGCCGGCTGGTCGGGCTGCGCTGGGCGGACATCACCCAGGTGGTGGTACTCGACAAGAAGCGCTCGGGGGTCATCGCCCCGTACGGCGTCGCCCGCGCGTCAGCGGGTGCCTCGGCCGGCCTGTTCGCCGACGCCAACACCGGACCGGGGCTGCTCGGCCAGGGCACGGTACTCGACCCCCAGCGCGCCGGGACAGCAATGGATGCCGGACCGCACTGGCTGGAGGAGCAGACCCAGCAGGTACCGGTGAAGATGTTCCTGATGGTGGTCGACCGCGACTGGCCGACCGGCCGGATCGGCGACTGGGTCCGCCGCTACCGGCCCGACCTGTTCGCCGCCACCACCCCACGCTGAGCCCGCCACCCGCTGAGCCTGCCGCCCGCTGAGCCCGCCGGCACCGCTGAGCCCGCCGGTCCGCTGAGCCGTTCGTGCCAGGCTGAGTGGTGACTCAGTCCGGGTCGGCGGCGACGCCGGGCAGGCTCACCTCGCGGCGGCGGCCGCCGAACTCCCAGGAACGTGCGACGAGTACCCGCGGCGAGCTGATCTCCTGCACGTCGCGCAGCGCGGTCACCACGGCATCCGCGAGGCGCTGGTACTCGGCGCTGGTCGCCGGCCAATCCACGGTCTGCCACCAGTTGTGGTCGCGCCCGCCGGGTTTGGGCGGCTGCCACCCCTCGGCAGCCAGCAGCCGCTGGTCGCGTACGGACAGCGCACCCGGCTGACCGGCAGCGTCCAGGTCACCGGCGACCTCGGCGCGTACCTGGTCGGTCTCCAGTACGAACTGCGCGAAGTGATCGTCGCGCCCCGGCTCGCGGATCAGCAGGATCGCCCGGTCCGGCAGCCGGGCGAGCTCGCCGGCCAGCGCGGCACCGAACCGCGCCCACCCGTCGTCGCCGTCACTCATCCGTACCCTCCGCCCCGTTCACTGCCCACCCCGTTGGCTGCCCACCCGTTGGCTGCCCACCCGTTTGCCGCCCACCCGTTTGCCGCCCACCCGTTGCCGCACCCTTCACTGCCCACCCCGTTGGCCGCCGACCGCATGGTCACTGCTCTTCGGCCGCGCGCCGGGCCAGCTCGTCGGCGTCGTCGTTGCGCAGCACGGTCAGGTCGACGGCGACGATCCCCTGCCAGAGGGTGAGCGTCACCTCAGCCAGCCGCCAACTCATCTCCGGTCGCGCCCCGGGTACCGACGCGGTAGCCGGCCCGAACTCGGCGGTCAGCTCCCGGGCAGCCACCGCGAACACGTCCTGGCAGAAGCGGGTACCCGCGTCCGACGGCGGGACAGCCCGGTCGCACAGCGAGATGGTGATGCTCTGCACGCCCCGGTTCTTGATGTCCTGGCGCAGTTCGGCGTTGCTCGGCCCGGCCAGCCCGAAGCCGGCATCCACCCCGAGTACCCCCGCGTAGCGCTGCCGCGCCGCCGGTCGCCAGCCCAGCTGCTCGGCCGCCCAGTGCGGGTCGGTCAACCGCAGCAGCGGCTCGGCTGCCACGAGTACCCGGGCGGCGCGGCGGACCTGGTTGCCGGACAACCGATGCAGCCCGGTCGCCGGGTCGGTGACCAGCCCGTCACCGCCCACGTCCGGCTGCTGCGCCAGCGCGGCCTGCGGGGTCGGCGCGGCCTGCGGGGTCGGCGCGGCCTGTGGCGTCGACGCTGCCTGTGGCGTCGGCGCGGCGGGCGCGCGGTTGAACGCGACAATCAGGTCCCGGAAAGTGTCCCGGTAGGCGTCGATCACGGCGAGCCGGAAACGGTACGGTTCGCGCTGCCACAGTGCCCGACCCGACTCCGTCCAGAGCGCCGATCCGGGTACCGAGTCGCTTCCGGGCGGTACGAACTTGGCCGCCTCGTCCAGTGCCGCCAAGGCGTACGCCAGCCGGCGGCGCGCCCGGGGCAGATCGGCCGGTGCGATCAGGGCGGGATCCGCCGGGTACCCGCGCCCGTATTCGTCGGCCAGCTCCAGCCACTCTCCGGCGTCCAGCAGCTGCGAAGGCTCGGCGCCACCGAACCGGGCGTACCCGGGCGGGGCGTCCGGTAGTGGCTCAGCCGGTACCCGGAAGAGGAACTCGCGCTCCGTCCCGCACTGCGTACAGGCACCGGCGTACCGGCGCAGCCACTGCGTACCGTTGGCGAAGAGCACGCTGTCCAGCCCGAAGTCGCGCCCCCCGCACACCTCGCACGGGTGCAGGTCGAGGTAGACCAACACCTCCTCGGTGGTACGCGCCAACGGGTACTCGGAGCTCGTCACAGTCAGACCTCGTCATAGTCGGGGACGATGCCGCGCCGGCCGAGTTCGGTTTCGGCCCAGTGCAGCCAGGGCCCGTCGTAGCGCTGGGCCAGCCGCTGGGTCAACGACGAGGACGGGCTGACCGCCACGGGGGTACCGTCGTAGTCCGTCGCGAGCGTCGGGTAGAGCGGTTCGTCGGCCTGGACGTAGCGCAGATTGGGTACCGCCCCGCTCGCGGCCAACGCCTCCAGACCGGCTTCGGTCACCCCGGCGCGCGCTACGTCGAGCCAGCGCAGCCCGGTCAGCTGCGGCGATTGCAGGAAGCGGCGCAGACCGTCGTCGCCGATCTTGTTGCCCCAGAAGGAGAGCCCGACCAGCCGGGGCAGCAGCGGCGACCGGCCCAGCTCGTCGATCCGGTCCTCGGCACCGCCGGTCAGGTACAGCATGCGCAGCGGGAACCCGCCGGCGAACCGCTTGATCACGCGCGGCAGCCGGCGCGCTTCTACCGCGATCGTCTCCAGGAAACCGCGCCGGATCCGGAAACTCTGGTCCGGCACATCGAAGTCGCGGAACGGAACGATCGCCCGGTGCAGTTCGCGCTCCAGCCGGATCAGCGCGATTGACCGGGCGGCGGGCCACTCCACCCCTGCGATGCGGTCCCGGCGCTGGGCGATCTGCTCACGGATCAACGTCGCGTACTCCGGATGCTCCGACTCGACCACCTCGGCGTAGGCCAGTCGCGGCTCGTCGGTCGCCGGCTGCGTCAGAATCTGTTGGTACAGCTGGGCAAGCCGGTCCTCGGCGGCGATCGTGACCGGTACCGCCACCGGCAGTTCGTACGGCTGCCACAGCGCACGGCCCGACTCACCCGAGTAGGTGTCCGCCGGGAACCTGCGCGGCCCCAACTCCGGCGACCAGGCAGCCACCACATCGATGTAGGACGAGGTCAGCAGCGTGGGCAGCCCCAGCGCGCGGCATACGCTGTCGAAGAAGCGCAGCGCGAGTGACTCCTCCTCCTGCTCGTCAACTCCGTAGACAGTCGGATTGAGGGTCAGCGCGATGTCATAGCCGCCGAACACCCCGTCGTCGGGTCCGATCTCCCGACTGTCGACCGGCACCGAGAGTCCGTCTCGCGGATTCTCACTGAGTGCACCCTTGAGTACCATCCGCCGGTTGACCTGCTGTACCACCCGGTAGCCCAGGGCGGCGCCGAGGCGGTGCGCCACCGTGTACGGCGCCTGCCCGGTACGCAGAAGGATCTCCAGGTCCTGGAGCATCAGCCCGGCCCGATCCGGAGCTGTACGACTCGTCCCATGTCGGTCACGAACAACACCGTACTGCTCTCGAAACTGTCCGCATCGAGCAGCGCGGCCGCTGCCTGGGCTTGTGCCAGGGCGATGCCGTTGTGCCGCCCGTCCAGCAGGACCGTGTTCTCCGTCTGCCGGAGCGCGTTCACCAACTGCCTGCTCAGCGCTGCCGGGTCGGTCGACTTCCCGACGGCAAGTCTCGCCACTGTGCCCGCGTCGTTCGGCCCCTCGCGGACCAGCCCCAGCGCCGTCTCGTTGTTCACTTCTGGCAGGCCGCGGACCATCAGGCCTGAGTCGCGCAGGCTCGCCGCCGCGGTCTGGCCGGCCGGCAGCAGCCGATCAGCGTGCGCGATGCCCGGCCGGAAGCTGTCCCACGGGCGGTTCTGGTCGGCGATGCGGCCGGCGTGGTTGCGGATGGCCGGTGTGATGCCGCGCGAATCGTAGGGCAGCTGGCCGGCCTGCTCTTTGGCGACCGCGCCGACCATGTCACGCAGCGCGGTCGGGACATGGCCGAGTATCGGCGCGTTGGGGGTTCCCGCCGCTCCCAGCAGTCGCAGCCCGCCGCCGGCGTCACGCAGCCCGTCGATGGCGCTCTCCGGACCGTAGAGCGGCTGCAGATCGTGCTCGCGTACCACCGACTCGACGCCGCCCGGGAAGGTGGAGTCCTGGCCGATGGAGAGCACAACCCGGTTGTACACCCCGGCGGAGCCGTCGTCGAAGCGGACCATGAACCGGCCGTCGGGGGTGGCCCGGATCCCGATCGGGCTACGCAGCGAGTCGTTGACGGCCTCCTGTACCCGGTCCGAGAACGCGGCATCATCGGCGGTGTTGCGCCGGTTGAACCCGCCGTCGAATGCCTTGGCCGGATCTACCCCCGGCAGTACGGCCGCCGTCCAGTCGACGTCGGTGTTCAGCAGTGGTCCGGCTGCCTGCTCGATGTCCCAGTCGCCGGACGCTCCCGCGCCGTAAACGAGGATCCGATCGTGATCGCCGTAGTCGCCGGAGAGGTTCTGTCCACCAAACTGCAGCCGCCGGGCCTGGACCTCCTGGCGCAGCTGCTCGCGCACGCCTTCGGGTATCCGATCGGGGTCGAGCGGCGTACGGTCGCCGGGCGGCAGCGCCACCTGGTCGGCCGGCACGATCTCGCCGCTGACCGCGTGCATGGCGTACCCGCCGTGCTCCACAAAGCGCGGATCGCGCAGCCCGTCGGGGCCGAAACCCAGGCGTTGCAAGGCATCCGGGGGTACATCGGCGGCGTGCACGAGTGCGTCGTCGGGGCTGTACAGCTCCGCGGTCTCCGGGTCCAGGCTGTAACCGGAATCCGGGTCGACGATCCGCGGGTCGGTCAGCCGGCCCTGACCGTCGGCGAGCTGCCCGCCGATGGGGTCTCCGAACGCCATCGCCTTGTCGCCGGCCCGGTTCAGCCCGAAACGTGCCTGCGCCGCCTCGGGCAGGTCGGCGCCGGCCACCCGCGCCCCGGCCGGGTCCCGGTAGACGGGGGTACCGCCGCGGTAGTCCGCGCTGTATCCCGTTCCCGGATCGACCAGCCGTGGCGGGTACGCCTCGCGGTTACCCGGGATGCGGGCCGGGCCGGGGCCGCTCGCCACGTCCACCGACTCGGCGTAGAGCGGCTCGCGCCCGGTCACATGCACGCGGTACCGGGCGCCGTCCGGCCAGTCGGGGTCGGCCACCTCGGGGCGGGCCTCGATCCGGGTCACCGAAGCGTGGAAGGTCGGCATGTCACTGAGCGCCCGACCGGCGCCGACGGCGAGCGCGAAGTCCTGTGATCGGGTGAAGGCCGTCCCGTCCGGCGCGAACTGGCCCGGCTGGAACGGCATCCCCGGCAGCTCGAGCTCGGCTGGCAACTGCCCCATCTCCAGCAGGCCACGGGTCAGCCACGGCTCGCCCTGGTCGCCGATGCACATGACGCTGGGGATGCCGGCACCGTCGTCGCCCGGTACCCCCAGGGTGACGTAGTCCTCAGTGGCCGACCAGCCGTCGCCGACGATCAGCCGCTGGAACACCGGCCGCTCGCCGCGAGCCAGGGCGGCATTCACCCGCTGGGTGAGCGCCACGTCAGCGGCATCCCGCTGGGTGAGCAGGTCGCGTACCCCGGCAGCGAGCCGGTCCTTGTCAGCCAGGCGCAGCTCGTCCAGGCGGGGACCCCAGTCCCGGGCCGCGTCGCCGGTCCGGCCGTCCAGCACCCGATCCAGGTCGTGGCCGTCCCCCAGGTGCGCGTTGATCAGGTCGTTGCGCACCTTGACCGCCGCCGGCCCGTATGTCGGCCGGTTGTCGTAGTCGGGCTGCCGGGGCTCGCGGGGCCGTTCGTGTACCGGGCGTGCGGGCGCCTCGTCAGCCAGCCCGTACCGGGTCGCCACGCCCAGTGCGTCCGCGCGCAGCTGCTCCGCACGGGGACCGTCGCCGGCCTCCTCGGCAGCGCGTAGATCGTGCGCGAGTACCCGCATCGCGGCGATCCGACCGACATCCCCCGAACTCAGCCGGGCCGGCGCCGAGCTGTCCGGGATCGCCCCGTCGGCCAGCACCGAGTTGCCATCCAGGCGGATACCGGAGGACCTGGCGTCGAGCAGCCTCTGCACCTCGGCCAGGGTGTGCGCGGTTGCCTGCCGGATGTGGTCGGCACTGGCGTTCTCGGACAGGTACACCACCGCGTGGTCACCTTCCAGCCGCACCGCGGCCGTGGGTGCGTAGCGGAGACCGTCGGCCGAGACGCTGTTGTGCTCGCTGACCGGAGCG
Organism: uncultured Actinomycetota bacterium; assembly: GCA_963850915.1. GTDB lineage: Bacteria > Actinomycetota > Actinomycetes > Mycobacteriales > Micromonosporaceae > CAVTWH01. Next base: position 410,847 of record CAWKND010000004.1, on the reverse strand, counting down.
GTGGCGAAGCGGACCTCGTACCCGGTCCCGTCAGGCCCGACCGCCAGCCGGGCCGCCCCACCGGCCGGATCGGCCTCGGCGCCGGTGGGCAGCAGCTCGGCGCGGTCCAGCACGCTGTGTAGCGCGTCCACGGTGCGCTGAGGATCCGGCTGGTCGTGGTAAGCCCCGCCGAGTTCGTGCCCCAGCGCCGCATGCCGCAGGTCAGGGCCGCCAGCCGGCACACGCGGGTCGCCGGACGGCGGATTGCCGTCGCCCGGACTGCTGGGAGCAGCGTCGCCCGGCACCACCTCATGCGGCGCGACCTCGTGCGGCGCGACCTCGTGCGGCGCGAGCTCGTGCGGCGCGACCTCGTGCGGCGCGAGCTCATGCGGGCCGGGCTCAGCCACATCGGTGACGTGCTGGTCGGCGAGTGTGGAGTGGCCGGCATCGCGGGCGCCGACGATCCCGGGCGGCCCGGCCGGCCGACCGCCAGGCGAGGACGGCGGGCCGGCTGGGTGACCGGCGGTCACCGGCTCGGCGGGCGGGTCACCGCGCCAGAGCCCGGCCGGGTCGAAGTCGTTGGGGGCGGCGCCGAAGCGGAACTCGCGTACCACCGCGCGTGGCTCGTCCGGTACCCCGACCAGTGGCCGCCCGTCGGGGCCCATCCCGGGCAGCCGCGGGAACAGCTCCTGCGACGACTTGACGTAGTCGACCGGTACCGACCCGGAGCGGATGGCGTCCGCCAGGCCGGGGTTCTCGGCGAGCAGCCGCAGTACCTCGGGATCGTTCTCCAGCATGAACTTCAGGTAGGGGGCGGTACCCTGCTGCGACCGGCCGTACCCGTCGACGATCCGTGAGCCGAGGTCGCCGGTACCGCCCTTGGCCTCCACGAGCAGCAGCCGGCCGGTACCTGTGTCCGGGTTCCAGTGCAGCCCGACGACATCGAGTTCACCGGATTTCGGTTCGGCCCGCGGGTCGCCGCTGATGCGGATGTGCTCCAGGTCGGCGCCACCGGCGCGCAGCCGAGCCAGCGCCACGTCCCGGGCCGAGTGCATGCCCAACTCGTTGACGGCCAGCGTGCGCGCCGTGTACGCGTCGAAGGTGCGCTCGGACAGTTCGCGCATGTGGTCGATGCGGTCGGGGTCGATCCCCGCCTCCTCGAGCGCACGCAGTGTCCGGCCAATCTTTTCGGAGTTGAAGCTGCTCGGCTTCACCTCCTCGATCGGCGTACTGAGACCCGAGTTGAGCCGGTTGATGTCGGCGTTGAACTCGCCGATCACCCCGCGCCGCTCGGCCTCCAGGCTGACCACGCGATCGTGCGCGGCGTACCAGTTCTCCGACGCGTGCTGGTCGGCGCTGACCGTGTCGCCGGCCGCCGAGTACGGGTCGGCCGAGAGCGGCTGGAACTCCGGTGGCCCCTGCACGGCGGGTACCGCGACGTCGGACAGCTCACCGGCCCGCCAGTCGTCGATGAACTGGCCGGTGGCGTTCTTCAGCCCGCCGGTTGGCTCCGCCCGGTAGGAGCCGTCCGGATCGCCCGGGTAGTGCCAACCACCCGCCTCGTCGGTCCAGATCGGGTCGGTGAAGTACTTCGGGACCTCGGTACCCAGGGTGAGCCGGTCCTCACTCCACTTCGGACCGTCGGGTGGTGGCCGCCGGGCGCCGCCAGGATCCGGCGGAGCGTCGTGCTGGCCGCCCGGTACCCCGTCGGTGTTGCTCTGGCCTTCGGGGTTGCTGTTGCTGTTGCTGTGCTCGGCGACCGGCCCGCCGCTCCCGTGCGCCGCGTCCGGCACCACCGCGCCGTCGGGTTGGCCGCTCTGCCCGCGCTCGCCACCGGGCGGCGGGGCGTCCAGATGATCGGGGGTACCGGCCGCGACATCGTCCTCGGAATGCGTCGAGAGGTCCGGGCGCAGCGAGTCCGGGTGCGCCGAGTCGGGGTGCAGTGGGTCCGCGTCTAGCGGTCGACCCAGGTCGCTTCCCCGGCCAGTGCTATCCGGAGCAGCTCCTCCTCGCTCGGCAGCTGGGTCCCCAATTCCCGGCTCGCCACCCGCTCCGCCTCGGCCCGCGTGATCACTCGCTTGCGCTCCTGCTTCTGGTCGTCGAAGAGGAAGCTCGCCGCGACTCTCGGGTTGAACATCCACGCCCGCTTCGCGTGGTTCCACAGCACCGCGCGGGTCGGACCCGGGTAGATCTCGTGGCAGATCAGGCCGGTCGCCGGCGGTTCGTGGCTCTCCGTCTGGTAGATCGCGTGGTACTCGAACCGGTCCCGCGTCATCGACCCGGCCGGCGTCGTCGAAGCGTCCTGCGTCATCGAACAGCCCTGCTCTCTCGGCACCCGGGAAGTCCGCCCGGCTGATGTCGCCGCGCTCCCGGATGACATCGTCGAACGTCCTGCCCTGCTCGGCGAGGCCGTCCTTGTACTGCTCCCAGACCCGCGGGTTCTCCTTCACCCAGTCGGCGAACTCGCGCAGCTTCGCGTTGGGCAGACCATCAAGATCCAACGGTACGTGGTCGGGCAGGTCAGCGCCCCGGTTGACGGCGAGGATGTCGAGGAATGCGTTGATCCGCTCGACCGGCGTGAAGCGCGGCTGGCGGACCGTCTCGTACAGATCATGGGTCAGCTTGCCGGCATCCCACGAGCGCTCGGTCGGGAACTGCAGCTCGAAGAGGTGGCCCCCCGCTTCGGGCGGTTCGCGCAGGGTCATGTTCATGCCGTAGTACCGGTTGCCCGCGTGCCAGAAGTTCTTGGCGACCTTGCGCGGGTCGATCGGGTTGCCGTCCTGGTCGGTGTACCCGTCCCTACCCAGCTGATCGAGCATGGAGAGTACCCGGCCGCCGGTGTAGTGCTCCTCCGGAATGCTCAGCGAGAACCGGATGATGTCATTGGCGTTCGCCAGGAACGAGTCGATCGTCGGGGCATCCTGCCCGGTGAACTCAGCCTCCTCGACCTCGCCCAGGAACTTGCGGGCCAGCGAAGCCGCGCCCTTGACCCGGTAGTCCTCGCCCTTCATCTCGATCTTGGCGCGCGCGTCGGTACCTTCACCGACCGGCCCGAGCTGTTGATCCGCCTCGTGCGCGAGACCGGCCAGCTTGGCCAGGATGGTGTCCGCCTTGGCCTTTACCGAGTCGTCCACTGCCGCGAGGATCTTGTCCCGTACCTCCGGGTCCAGCGAATCCAGGATCTGCTGCTCCAGCTCCTTGGCGCTGGGCCCCTCCCCGGCTTCCCGAGCCGGGTCCTGCGGTGCGCTCCCGTCCCGAGCCGGATCGTGTGTCGCACCCTGATCCCTAGCCGGATCGTGCGTCGCAGCCTGGTCCCGAGCGGTGTTCTGGTCCCGCGAGACGTCCCGAGCGGCGTCCTGGCCCCGAGCGGCGTCCTGGTCCCGAGCGGCGTCCTGGTCCCGAGCGGCGTCCTGGCCCCGAGCGGCGTCCTGGCCCCGAGCGCCGTCCTTGGCAGGCCGGTCCGTGGCAGGCCGGTCCGTGGCAGGCCGGTCCGTGGCAGGCCGGTCCGTGGCAGGCCGGTCCGTGCCAGCTAGATCTGTGTCAGCCCGATCGGTGCCAGGCCGGTCGGTGTCGGCTCGGTCCGTGCCAGCCCGATCGGTGTCAGCCCGGTCCGTGCCAGCCAGATCGGTGTCAGCGCGGTCCGAGGGAGCCCGGTCCGTGTCGGACCTGTCGGTGTCGGACCGAACGGTCTCCGGGTGATCGGTCGGGGTGGGCGGCGTATCCCGCTCGCTCGGCTCGTCGAATGCCGAGGGCCGGACCGGCCCGGTCTCAGATTCGCGGCCAGCCTCAGTTTCGTGACCAGCCTCAGTTTCGTGACCAGCCTCAGTTTCGCGACCAGCCTCAGTTTCGCGACCAGCCTCAGGATCGTGTCCGGCCAAGTCGTGCCCGGCCGCGTCGTGTCCGGTCGCCGGGTTGGTCGGTGTCCCTGGATCGCGCTCGCCCGGGACCTCACCGGACTGGCCGGACTCGTCGGATGCCACCGGCCGGACGTCGTCAGCCGGCTGGCCGGCCCGGTCATCCGCGACCGGCGCGCTGTCGGCCTGCGTACCGTCGCTGGAGTCCCGCAGCCCATCCGAGCCGAGCGCCTCGTCGGTCGCCCCGGCCGGACGGTCATCAACCTCACCGGGCGCACTGTCCCGCGGAGAGTCCGCCCGTGGAGTGTCGTCCCGTGGAGTGTCGTCCCTGGGGATGTCGGGGCGCTGGCCGTCGGAGTCGAGGTTGCGCAGGTCCTGTGGCGGTCGCGACGCCTGCGGCGGCGGGGGCGGGTCGTCGTCCGGCTCGTGCTCGGCCCCCGGGTGGTCGGCGACCGGCTCGGTCCCGGCGTGCGGGTCGTACCCGACGGTGCCGTGCTCCCCGCCGGTACCGGGTACGAACGGGTCGCCCTCGGGGTCCAGCACGATCGACCAGACACCGTCGACAGCCGTGTGCATCGGTACGTCCGGGGAGACCTCGCCGCTCTGCGCGTCCACCCAGACGATCCGGCCACCGTCGTTGACCGCGTTGAAGGCGTGCGCGCCGCCGTCGTTCGGCCACTCGATGACGATCGCCGCCGCTGAGCCCGGGCCGGCTTCGCGGAGCCGGTCGGCCACCTGGTCGAGCCCGTCGACGCCGGTACCGTTCGGCTCCCACTCGCCGCCGGTCCAGTTGGCGATGCGGTCGCTGCCGCCCACCTCGCCAGGCGCCGATGCGTCGATCATCTCGCCGGCCACGGTCGGGTGCCCGAACCAGGTGGCCAGGAAGGAGTTCGTGGTGTCGGGGCAGTTGTTGGCGCGCCCGGGTACGTCGGGGCCGCCGTCGTTGACCTTCTCAGCCCAGTCGCCGGTGAGCAGGCTCGCCTGTGTCACAGCACGCCGGTCGGCACCGGGCGGTACCGCATCGTCCAGCGCCTGCTGGTGCTCGTCCAGCGGCGGCCGCATCTGCGTGCCGTACGGGCGGGTGTCCTCCACCGGTACCCCGTGGCCGACCGCGCCCACCGACTCCGGCGGGCGCGGCGCCTGGCCGGTTTCCCCAGGTCCGGCGCCGGGTTCGTGCGCGAAGCCGTGGCTCGGGGTCCACCGGATGGACGCCGAAGTCGTCCATCAGTGGACCGCAGGTGTTGCAGGGCGGCTCGTAGTCACCGTGCGACTGCTTGGTACCGTCGCCGATCCAGTGCGTCGCCAACTGGCTACCGGCGAGCTTGTCCCGGGCGTAGTCGGCGAAGTCGCCGGGGCTGCCCTCGCCCTGCCACTGGCGCTCGATGTCGTAGAGCCGGTCGGAGATCAGTGCGACCTCGGCACACTTGCCGTGGTTGGCACCGACCCGCTTGTCCGGGTCGGTCTCCGCGTCGGCCCGGATCCGGTCGAGTACCCGCTGCGCCTCCGGGTGCACGGACGGCTCGACATTCGGTGAGCCGTCGCCCGACCGGGTCGGCCGCATGCTCGTGTGGGTGTGGACGTTGGCGCCCTCGCCCTCGTCGCTGACCATGCCGCCGGCCATCCGGGGCCGGTTTGCCCGCCCGACGCCGTCGTCGACCATCTTGTCGCGTGCCTCGTCGGCGAACTTCCGGGATGCGTCGAAGACGGCACGCCGCCCCTCGGGGCTGTCCGGGGTACCGGCGAACGGCTCCGGATCCTTCTCGTAGCTGCGGGTACCCCGCCCCGTCTCACCGTTGGACAGGTGCGCGTCGTTGGGGTGCTCGCCCGAAGGCGTACCCGGCTCATCGTGCCCGCCCGATCCACCGCTACCGTCGTGGCCGCCGGCGCCCGGGCCGGTGTTGTCGTGGTCGCGACCGCCGACCGTACCCGGAGGCCCCGACCTGTCCCCGGCGCCGGCGAGCGCCGGCTCCCGCTCCGAGCGCCCGGGCTCCGTACCCCGGACAGAGTCCCGCGCCTGATCGGTTCGGGTCGGATCCGTCCGGGTCGGATCGGTCCGGGTCGGATCCGTCCGGGTGGGCTCGGTCCGCATGGGATCGGTCCTGGATGGATCGGTTCGGGTGACGTCGGTGCGTCCCGGATCGGTGCGGACCGGGTCGACCAGCCGGTCGAACCCGACCAACGGCGCGACCACCGGCAACTCGTCCGCACCGGACGATCGCCGATCGTGGTCGCCGACGCCGGTACCGGCGGTGTCGCCCGGACGAGCGGAGTCCCCCGCGCGGTCGGCGCCAGCACGCGTCGTATCGCCGTGGGTCGTGTCGCCGTGCGTTGTGTCGCTGTGGGTCGTGTCGCCGTGGGTCGTGTCGCTGTGGGTCGTGTCGCTGTGGGTCGTGTCGCTGTGCGTTGTGTCGGCGTGGGTCGTGTCCCCTGCACCGGTGACCGGCCGGTCGTCGGGCGGCGGTGCTCCGCCGTCGCTCGCGGCCTTGCCGGTACGCCCGTCCTCGGCTGTGCGGCCGGTGGTGTCCGTACGGCCCGAGCTGTCCGGCCGCCCGGTCGCGTCCGGCCGCCCGGCAACGTCGGTACGGCCACCGGCGTCCGGGCGTACCCCGGCATCCGGCCTGGCCCCGACATCCGGCCGACTCCCCGAATCCGGCAGCAGCACCGCATCCGGCCGGGCTCCCGTGTCTGGGTGTGCACTGGTGTCTGGGTGTGCACTGGTGTCTGGGTGTGCACTGGTGTCTGGCCGCGTCGAGGAGTCCGGCCCACCGTCGCCGACCGCGTCGGAGCGCACCCCCGTGTCCGGTCGCGCACCGGCGTCCGTACCTGTCGACGTGTCGGTCCTTGTTGTGGTGTCGTTGCTGAGGCTGGTGTCGGTTCGGGCTGGGGTATCGGTCCGGGCGCTGGTGTCCGGGCGTACCGCGGTGTCCGGGCGGTCCGCGCCGCCGCCGGGCAGCAGGGCCGGATCGCTCCGGCCGGTCGGCGCCGTGTCGGTGTGGCTCGCCGTGTCGGGGCGTACCGGCGCGTCCGGGTGTGCCGGACCCGCGGGGGCGAGTACCGGCTGGCCGGGCTCGTTGGCGTGGACGTTCGTACCGTCCGGCGGGTCCCCACCCGCCGTGACAGTGGCACCGGGATCGCCGTGGTCCTGGCCGGCCGGCGCGAGGGTCGGGTCCACTGTGGACGCGTCCGGGCTGAGCGTGACCGAGCCGCCCGTGGGCTCGTCGCCAGTTGGTGCGATCGAGCGCCCGTCGCCGCCGCCCCCGGTGCTCGGATCGCGGACCGGCGCGGCGGGTACCGGGTCACCGCCGCTGTCCCCCCGTGACGACCCACCGTTCGAAGACCCGCCGTCGGTGCGTACCCCGGCGGGCGTATCCCCGGACTCGTTGCCGGCCAGCGTGGTGGTACCGCCGCCGCGGGGCGCTGTCTGCTCGGTCCCGGGCGCCTGCGACTCGGGGCGGGTGGCGTCGGGTGCTGCTGTGGTCAGGTCGGTCGGCGACTCGGTCAGCCCGGTCCGCGGATCGGTAACCGTCTCCACGCCGCCCTTGGTACCGACGGTCGCCTTCGGGTCACGGATGCCGCCGATCAGGCCCATGCCACCGCCCATGGCGAAGCCGTCGGCGAAGGTCTTCCAGGTGATGCCGCTGGTGTCCCACTTGTTGGTCAGCGCGTAGTTGGTGAGCAGCATCGAGGCCGGCATGACCAGCCCGTTGGAGACTCCGTGCATCGCGGCGTTGGCGCCCATCCGGCCCCAGCGGTTGCTGATCGGCAGGTGGATCAGGCTGGTCGGGAAGGTCAGCGCACCGGTGATGAGTCCCGAGTAGAGGCTTGCCTTGAGTGAAGCGGTGTCGAGGTCCTTGCGGTACCCCTCCTGGATCTGGATCTCCTGGGCCAGCCAGTCGGTACCGACCTGCAGCGCCACCTGCTGGACCTCGTGAATGACGAACTTGACGAGCACCTTCTTGACCAGTACGCGGACGATCCAGTCCATCAGCTGACGGAAGACGGTGGTCGCCACCTCGCGGGCGGCAGCCACCTCGGCGGCTGCGGCCGCCTCCGAGGCACCGAAGCTGAAGAACGCCATGATCTGGCAGATGATCAACGTGATCAACGTGATGGTCAGCGTGATCGTGAGTACCAGCTTGGCGTACTCAATCTGCATCGCCGCGTCGTCGACCGCGTCGGCCAGGTTCTGCGCGTTGCCGAGTACCCCGGGCAGCCCGTTCTCCGAGGTCACGATCGCGTCCCAGTAGGTGCTGAACGCGTTGCCGGCGTCGCCGCCCCAGGCCGTCATGATCTGCATCGCGGCGTTGTCGCTCTGGTTCAGATCGTGGTCGATCTGGTTGGCCAGATCACGCCACGCCTTGGAGAGCTCGCGCATGACATCTTCGTTGCCGTCCGGCCAGGCCGAACCGCCGCCGACGATGCAGACCGCGTCCCACAGCCAGTCGAACGGGTGCAGGCTGAATCTATTGATCATGGGCAGGGTGTCCAGATCTACTGATCATGGCAAGGGTGTCCAGCTCAGGACCGGGCCGCGGCGGTCACTTCTTGGGGAACCATTCCGCGATGAGGTCGTCGAGGTCAGCGGTGCCCTGGACCCCGTCGAGAACCTGCGGCCCGAGCATCGCGATCGCCCGTACCAGCGACTCCCCAACGTCGAGGGTGTTGGTGGACGCCGGGGTACCCCCGCCGAGGTAGCCGTCGTGGAACTTCTTGCCGACGTCGTCGTTGCCCCACGGCAACTGCCCGTTGAGTTCGTCGATCCGGGCCCGCAGCTGCACCCACTTGGTCAGCATCTCGTCGCCCACGCTGGTCAGCTGGTTGGCGCCGCCGGTCGCGCCCTGCGGATCAACCGCGGTCTCCTCGCTCATGCCCGTCCTCGCTTCGCTCCGGGCGGGCATGAGGCACAATCCGCGCTGAGCCACATGATTCGCTCGCTCATGGCCGGTCCAGGTTCATGAAATCGAGTTCGGAGTCCAGCCGGCGGCGGGTGCCGTCGAAGTCGAAGTTCAGGTGGGCCTGCAGTTCTTCGCCACCCATGTAGGGCTTGCAGGCGTCGGCGACCTGGGCGGTGACATCGGCCGTGGCCTTCTGGATCGTCTCGGTGATGGTGGCCGCGAGCTGCTTGGAGTCGGGACGGCGGTAGATGCGCGGGTCGAGCTCGAGCCGGACCAGCTGGCCACGTGGCCCGACCTCGGCTTTCACGAAGCCGTCGCTGGAAGTGGCGGTCGCGGTGAGTTGGCGCAGCCGCTGCTGCAGATCACCCATCCCGGTGCGGAGCCGGTTGAGTTCGCCCATCAACTCGTCGGCACGTGCCTGCAGTGCTCGGTTGTCCATGGCACCTCCCCGTTGCCTCGTCCCATCCGTACGATAGTGAACCATCGCCAGTTCTCACTACCCCGCTTCCGATCGGCTGAAGGACTTCTGAACGTGCGCCCTGGTCACACCGCATTACTCGGCCGTTGGGCGGTTGCCGCAGTCGCCGCGTCACTGGCCGTCGTCGGTGCGCCGGTGACTGCCGATGCGGGGGTACCCGCGCCGCGCGCCCCGATCGCCTGCGACCAACCCGCCACCCCAGGGGGTACCGTCACGCCGGTCCCGTGGGCCCAGCAGTTGCTTGCCCCGCAACGGGTACAGCAGCTCAGTACCGGCGCCGGCATCACCGTGGCGGTACTCGACTCGGGCGTCGACGACAGCCACCCGCAGTTGGCCGGGCAGGTACTCGCCGGCTACGACTTCCTGCGCAACACGGCCGGCGGAAATTTCGACTGCGCCTCGCACGGCACCGCGGTGGCCAGCCTGATCGCCGGGCAGCGGGTCAGCGGCATCGGCTTCCAAGGGCTCGCCCCCGGCGTACGCATCCTGCCGCTGCGGGTCAGCGAACACGAGGACAGCGACAACGGGCAGGCCGGCAGCGGCGACTCGGTTTCACCGGACGTGTTCGGGCAGGCGATCCGGTACGCGGCCGACAACGGCGCCCGCATCATCAACATCTCGTTGACACTGGACACCGACTACCCGGCCGTGGCCAGTGCCGTCAGCTACGCACAGGGCAAGGGCTGCCTGATCGTGGCGGCGGTCGGCAACCACCACACCGACCCGCAGGACAGCTCGGCCGCGCCCAGCCTCGGCACGAGCGACCCGGCCACGGTGGACCCACCGTCCTACCCGGCCGCATACCAGGGCGTCGTCGGTGTCGGGGCGATCAACGCGGACGGTACCCGGCTGTCCCAGTCGCAGGTCGGCCCGTACGTCGACCTGGTGGCACCGGGCGGTGACGTACTGGCCGCCACCCGGGTCTCCGGGTACGCCACCTGGAGCGGTACCAGCTTCGCGACCCCACTGGTCAGCGCCGCCGCGGCGCTCGTCTGGTCGGCCTCGCCGCAACTGCACAACACCGACGTGGCGCACCGGCTTCGAGGCGACCGCCGATCCGATGCCGAAGTCCGGGAGTACCAACGAGTTCGGGCACGGCCTGGTCGACCCGTACCGCGCCGTCACCGAACTGCTCCCGCCCAGCGCCGTGGCGAGCGTCGGTACCGGGCTGCCCGGCGCGGCGGTCGACCCGGCCACCGCCGCCCGGAACGCCGCCTGGCACACCGACGGCCGGATCGCCATCGCGGTCGGTCTGCTGGTGGCCACGCTGGTACTCACCGCGTGGCTGCTGTCGCTCGCGGTACGCCGTGGCCGCGCGCGCGAGTGGCGCCCCGGCGTACCCCCGGCCCCCGCTCCACACGCGACGGTCGACGAGCCCGAACAGGTCTTCTTCGCCCTCCCCGGCCGCAACCCCGCCGACTAGCCACACGCCCGCCACGCCGGGGCCACGCCGACCGGCCACGTCGAACAGCCATCGAGCGCAGAAAAATGAGCAGGGTCACCGGATCCGCAACTCACGGACCCGGTGACCCTGTTCAGCAAACTCAGCCGGTGGCCCGGCCCAGTGCCTGACCGGGCTCGGCAGGGCGTACCGGCTCGGGCGTGTCGATGACCGCGGGCGCCGCCTGCTCCACCGACCACAGCGCGTCGTCGCCCTCGGGTACCGGGCCGACTTCGGCGCTTTCCCGCTTGTCCTTCTTGCGCTGGGTACCCCGGCCACCCGGCGGTAGCCCGCGCCCCGGCTGCTCGCCTTCGCCGGTACCCCGGCCACGCAGTACCCGACCCTGGCCCGGCTCCTCCGACTCGGCGCCACCCTGGCCACGCATGCTCCGGCCGCGCTCCGACTCATCCGGCTCACCCGGTCGGCGCCGGGGTGTGCTGCGCCCGCCCAGGTCCGGCCGGCCGGGCGTACCCCGGCGGAACGCGTCCTGCTCCTCCTCGGGCAGCCCCGGCTGGCGCCGCCCGGTCAGCCGCTCGCCCGGCTCGCCGCCGGGGCGCCCGCCGCGTGGCGAGCCACCGTGCAGCGACTGCTCCTCGCCTGGTGCTCCGGTTCCCGGGCGGTTGCCGCCGGGGCGCCGGCCGTTGAGCCGGGGCGGCAGCGGGCCGCGCGCGTTCGGGTGCTCCAGTTGCTCGTCCAGGCCGCTGCCCTCGGGCAGGCTGCCGGGGCGCGCCTTCGAGCCACGCAGGTTGGGGTTGCCCCGACCGGGCGAGGGGGGCCGACCCGGTGAACCGGGCTTGCGCAGGCCGGACAGGTTGGGCTTACCCGGCAGGCTGGGCCGGCCGAAGCCGGTCTCCTCCGGTGCTACGCCGGCGCCGGGCAGGCCCGCTCGCGGCGGTACCTCGACGTCACCGGTCAGGATCGGTGGCAGCCCGGGCACGCCCGGTACCGGCAGGTTGGGGTTGGGCAGCTGCGGAGTCGGCAGGCCGGCACCGGGCAGCGGCGCGTGCGGCAACGGCGGCGCGGTCTGCACGCCGGCCAGCGTCAGGTCGCTCCCGGGTGGCGTGCTGGGCTGCGGCAGTGGCGGCACCTTGATCTGCTGGTGGATCGAGGCGAGCAGGGCGCTGACGTTGGGTACCGGCGGGATGCCGCCCCCGCCCAGCGAGCCCGGCTTCGGGGTCAGCTTGTCCTGGGAGGTGTAGACCGCGTCGGTCGGCCCCTTGTACATGTCGCCCCGGCCGAGGTTGTTGAAGAACACGTCCATGTACGTGTCCGCGACGTCCTTCACGAAGGGCTGGATGAGCGGCGTGTACGCCTTGCGCATCCGCTGCTTGCGGTCGTCTTCCTTCTCGTAGAGCACGCCGCCCCGACCGGCCGCGAGGATCTTCGCCGCGCTGCCCGGTACCGAGCCGGGGTGGGTGTACGCCTGGACGTACTCCTCGAAGACCTTCTTCGCCTGCCACTGGTTCTTCACGATCGCGCCGGCGATCAGGTCGAGCCCGCTGGCGTTGTTCATCGCCACCTCGCGCCACTGATCCATCGAGTAGAGCGCCTTGCCGACCTGCTGCATGAACATCTTGCCGGCGTCGGAGTTCCACTTGGCGGACAGCGCGTCGGCGTACATGCGTAGGTTGCTGGCGGTCAGGTCCAGCAGCGTGACGACCCGGCGCCACATGTCGGCGACCGCGGTCACCCGCTCGTTGGACTCCGGCTGGATCCACTCCCACATGCTGTCGATGTTGGTGCGGTCGTAGTTGTTCCAGTCGGTCGGCGTGTAGTCGGGGGTGGGTGAGCCGGCCGCGTAGTCGTCGTACTGCGCCACCTCGTACGGCAACGAGACGGGCGTGTAGCCGTAGTAGCTGTCGGTCATCGTGGCCCCCCGCTCACTGGTTCAGTACCGGGTCGGTGGGCGCGTCGTTCATCTTGTCGTAGTCGCCCTGGATGGTGTACGCGCCGCTACCCGTCCCCACCGTCTGCGGAGCGCTCGGGTCGTACTGGTCGCCAGTACCGCCACCGCCACCGCTCTCGCCGGCGATGATCACCGCGCGAATGTCCGCCGGAATTCTCGGGTCGTCTGCCGGGTCGTAGTTCGGCGAGTCGTTGACCGGGCTCGCCGGATCGTCGGCGTCGTGGCCCTGCAGTGTCTGCTGGCCGGGCCCGGGATAGAACGCGTTCATCACGTCGTCGACCGTCGCCGAGCTGAGGTTGTCGCCACCCAGGTAGTCGGCGTAGATGGCGAGTGCCGCGGCGGACAGCGAGGACATCCCCAGCGCCACGTCGCGGAGCAGGTCGCCGGCGGCCTTCAGCTCACGGACGTGCATCTGCTGGAAGAAGGCGCCCTCTTTGAGGCTGCCACCGCCCATCGGCGCCCGGATGCGCATCATCGGCTCGATGCCCGTCTGCATGTTGACCTGGAACTGGTCCTTGATCTCATGGCCGATCAACGTGGCGAAGTCCTGGATCCCCTTGATGTCGACCTTGACGTCGCTGACCGCGGGTACCCAGTTGTCGCTCGACCCGCCGCCCTCATCGCGTAAAGACATCCCGCACTCCCCGTCGCGAGTGATGATCGAATCATCTCGATGGTACTGGTTCCGGGCAACCCGCTTGTACCCTCCAAGTGGACTTGGATCGATATACCCAGGTCACAACCTGAGATACCAGACCGTAAGCAGCCGGCGACCTACTCGGGCGGCGGCAGCCAACCGAGCTGCACCAGCCGGCCCCCCTCGCGTCGAGTCACGCAGCCAGCCACGGCCCGGCGGCTGCAGCGAGGGCCGGACATTGCCCAGCAGGTTGCCCTCTTCCCGGTCGCCGGAGAGCAGGATGCCGGGCGAGCCCAGTTCCCGCAGCCGCATCAGTACCGGCTCGTACAGCGCCCGGCTGGCACCGCCGCTGCGCCGGGTCAGGATCAGGTGCAGGCCGACGTCCCGGGCCTGGCTGAGGAACTCCAGCAGCGGGCGTGATCGGGTTGGTGCTGCCGCCGGCCACCAGGTCGTAGTCGTCGACCAGGATGTACAGCTCCGGCCCCTTCCACCAGCTGCGTTTGCGCAGCTGGTCGGCGGTCACGTCGGGGCCGGGCAGCCGGTCGCGCAGTACCTGGATCGACCTCGGTGATGATCGTCTGCGCTGGTCTGCGCGGAGGTGCCGGTACCGATGAGGTGTGGGCTGTTGATCGCGCCGAGCAGGCTGCGCCGGTAGTCGACCATGATGATCCGCGCCTCGGTCAGCTCGTACCGGTCCACGATGGACTGCGCCGACGGCCCGCAGGAACGCGCGTCTTGCCGGACCCGGAGTCGCCGAAGAGCAGCAGGTGCGAGTCGACCGCGAAGTCCACCCAGACCGGGCGCAGGTCGGCCTCGGCGATGCCGATCGGGATGCCCGGAGCGCTGCCGGTCGGCGATCGGCAGGCTGGCGTAGGGCAGCGTGGCCGGCAGCAGCCGGACCGGCGGCGCGCCCGCGTCCGGCCAGGCCGGCCCGGATCTCGCGGACCAGCCGGTCCACCGCCGTCGGCCAGGTCCTCGCCTCGGCTGCCCGTCCATCCGCGGGCAGCGCCGCGAGGAACTGCAGGCCACCCGGGACGATGCCGCGACCCGGCGGCGCTCCGGCGGCACGTTCATCGCCGCCCGCCGGTCGACCGCCGAGTCGCTCGGGTCACCCAGGCGCAGCTCCAGCCGGCTGCCGAAGAGGTCGCGCACGGCCGGCCGGATGTCGTTCCACCGGGTGGCCGAGCCGATCACGTGGATGCCGTAGGTCAGGCCCCGGTTGGCCAGGTCGTTGATCGTGCCCTCGAGGTCCTCGAAGTCGGAGCGGATGGTGGCCCAGCCGTCGACGACCAGGAACACGTCGCCGAACGGGTCGTCGGCGTGCTGGCCGGCCCGCCGGCCCGCCGGTAGGAGGCCATCGAGTCGATGCCGGCGGCGGCGAACCGGCGCTCCCGCTCGGCCAGCAGCACGGCCAGCTCGGCGACGGTCCGGCGGACCGCGCCGCGCGTCCAGCCGGGCCGCCACCCCGCCGACGTGCGGCAGGTCGCGGAGCGAGGCGAGCGCGCCGCCGCCGAAGTCGAGGCCGTAGATCTGCACCTCGCGCGGCGTGTGCGTGAGGGCGAGGCTGAGGACCAGGTCACGCAGGATGGTGCTGCGCCCCGACTTCGGGCCGCCGACCACCATCGCGTGCCCGGCCGCTCCGCGCCAGCTCCCACCACAGCGCGTCGCGGCGCTGCTCCAGCGGCCGGTCGATGATGCCGACCGCGGCCATCAGCGCGCCCTGCAGCTGCGGCGCCTGCACGGTCAGCCCGCGCTCCGGGTCCTGCGACCAGCGGCGGGCAGCAGCGCGTCGAGGGTCGGCGGCTCGGCCAGTGGCGGCAGCCAGACCTGGTGGGCGGGTACGCCCTTGCCGCGCATGCGGTCGACGATGATGTCCAGCACGCTGTCGCCCACCGCGTCAGCGGCCTGCTCGGCGACCGGCTCCACCGGCTCCTCGGCGACCGGCGGTGCCACGTAGCCGCTGACGTAGTCGCGGGTGATCGGGCCGGTCCACCGGCGGCGGCCAGCAGCGACGGTGCGTCGCGGCGGTACACCCCGGAGACGTACGCGGCCCGGAACCGCGCGCAGCGGCTCGGTACCGAAGCGCAGGTAGCCGTGGCCCGGCGAGCGCGGCAGCTCGAACGCGGCGGTGTCCCCGAGCACGATCCGGCTCTCCACCGCCGAGAAGGTACGCAGGCCCACCCGGTACGACAGGTGCGTGTCCAGCCCGCGCAGCCGCCCCTCCTCCAGCCGCTGCGAGGCCAGCAGCAGGTGTACGCCCGAGCGAGCGGCCGACCCGGCCGATCTGTACGAACATGTCGATGAAGTCGGGCTTGGCGGTCAGCAGCTCGCTGAACTCGTCGCAGATGATCAGCAGGCTGGGCAGCGGGGCCAGCGGCGCACCGGCGGCCCGGGCCTTCTCGTAGTCGCGCTGGCTCGCGTATTTGCCGGCCTTGCGCAGCAGCTCCTGGCGGCGGATCAGCTCACCGTTGATGGCGTCGCTCATCCGGTCGACCAGCGGCAGCTCGTCCTCCAGGTTGGTGATCACCGCGCTGGTGTGCGGCAGCACGTCGAGCTTGGTGAAGGTGGCGCCGCCCTTGAAGTCGATGAGTACGAAGTTGAGTACCTCGGGGCTGTGCGTGATCGCGAGCGCGAGGACCAGCGTGCGCAGCAGCTCGGACTTGCCGGAGCCGGTGGCCCCGATGAGCAGCCCGTGCGGGCCCATCCCGTCCTGCGCCGACTCCTTGAGGTCGAGTTCGACCGGCGCTGCCGTCCGGCGACCAGCCGATCGGTACCCGCAGCCGGTCGCGCTGCGGTCGCGGGATCCAGTGCTGGGCCGGGTCGAACTCGTCCGGTGGACCGATCTCCAGCAGGTCGGAGAGGTCGATCGTGCCGGTGGTACGCAGCTCCGAGCGGGAGCGCGCGGACAGCCGCAGCGGCGCCAACTGCAGCGCCAGGCCCTCGGCCTCCACCAGGCTGAGCTGGTCGGCCCGGCCCGACCGTCGCCTTGCCCTCGAAGGTGGTGCTGCTCAACGCCCCGTCGGCGGCCACGTCCAGCACCAGCGTGCTCTGGTCGAGCACCGCGGCGGCGGGGTCGGTCAGGTCGAGGATGGTCACGCCCTCGACGCCACCGTCGGTCATCAGGTGGTCGGAGCCGAGCACGTCGCCGCCGTCCAGTACGACGATCAGGTGCGGGCCGACCACCCGGGAGTCACCGGCGGTCGGGTTGAACCGGGGCCGGTTGGCCACCACGTCGTCGAGCATCGCCTCCAGGCCGGGCACGTTCGGCGCGATCAGCCGCAGCTGGCCGAGCGCGTCGTACCGGTTGGGGTGCAGGCCGTGCGGCAGCCACTTGACCCACTCCCACTCGCTCCGCGCTGGTCGGTGCCGTGCAGACGGCGACGAGCAGGTCGTCGGGGGCGTGGAAGACAGCCGCCTGGGCGATCATCGCGCGGGCCAGCGCCGCGCGTCTGCTCGGCCGTCGCCGCGCAGATAGACCCGGGCGAAGCCGTCCAGCGCCATCGGCATCGGCAGGCCGTCGAGGTTGGCGTAGGTGGTCATGAACCGGCGCAGTGCCACGGCGCACATCGGGTCAAGGTCGTCGAGCGGACGAGACTGCGGGGGTACCAGCGTGGTCGCCAGCTCCTGCGCGCCCACCGCGATGCGTACCATGCCGAAGTCGGCGTCGCCCGGCGCGCCGCTCCCACAGCCGCTGGCTACCCGGCACCGACCACAGCGCCGCGGGGTCCGGATGCCGGTAGAGCAGCGCCTTGCGCTGCTTCTGACCGTCCCGGCGGACCTGCTTGCGGCGCTGGCGACAGGTGCCGCATGTAGTAGCGGCGGGCGGTCAGCATCTCCTGCTCGCCCGGGCCGCTGCCCTGGCCCAGCTGGGAGGCGAGCATGCCGATCGCGGAGAGCCCGAACATGCCGCCGGTCAGGTAGGCAAGCGGACCGCCGCGCTGCCCGGCGAACATCAGCGCCATCGAGCCCGAACCGGCCAGCATCGGGACCATCGTCACCATCTGCGACCAGCCCCGCCCGGACGGCCCCGGTACCTCCGGCGGCGGCTCGAGCAGCACCTCGCCGGACGGGTACTCCGGCTCCGGCCGGCGCGCCGGCCGGCGGTAGACCACCGAGCTCACCGCTGTCACCTCCCCAGGGCGGCACGGAAACGCCCCGGATGGCGCCGGGGGCCGCGCACGTAGCCCACATGCTAGCCATGTGACTGCTAGGTTGGGGCACGCCCGATCGGCGGCCGGCTGGCTCCCAGCCCCGCTGCGCGGGCAGCTGGCGTGGATTCCAGGTCTGGCAACGGTTGCCGGCTGGTGACGGTTGCGGGCTGATGACGGTTGCGGGCTGGTGACGGTTGCGGGCTGGTAACAGTTGCGGGCTGGTAACAGTTGCGGGCCACGTAACGGCTGCGGGCGCAGCTGTCGCAGGGCGTAGCTGTCGCAGGGCGTAGCGATTGCTGGGCAGGACAGTTCTGGATGGATGGAGGCAGCGGGACGATGGCCGACAACATCGGCGCCGGGCTGGCCAGGGTGGTGCTCGCCGCACCCGCGGCGCCGGCTCGACCTGGCGCTGCCCGAGCAGGTTCCGCTGGCCATGCTGCTGCCCAGCGTGCTGCCGCGGGCCGGGGAGTCGCTGGCCGACGACGGGCTGGAGCACGGCGGCTGGGCACTGCGCCGCACCGACGGCTCCACCCTGGACATGGCCCGGACACTGGCCGCCCAGGGGGTACGCGACGGCGAGATCCTGCACCTGACCCCGCGGTACGAGCAGTGGCCCGAGGTCGAGTACGACGACGTGGTGGACGCCATCGCCGAGGGCTCCCGCCGGTACGGGCTGCAGTGGAGCGGCGCGGCCACCCGTGCCACGGGACTCGCCGCCGGGGTGGCCATCCTGCTCGGCGCACTGGTACTCGTACTGCGCGCCGGCCCACCCTGGTCCGTACCCGCCGTAGCGGCGCTCGTGGTGGCCGTGGCCCTGCTAGGCGCCGGCGTGGTCGTCGCCCGGGTGGTACCCGACGCGGTGGCCGGGGCGCTGATCGGCGCGGTCGCCAGGCGTACGCCTTCGTCGGTGCCCTGCTGCTGCTCGGCCGGGACGAGCCGCTGCACCGGCTGGGCGCCCCGCACCTGCTGCTCGGCTGCGCCGCGCTGCTCCTCTTCGGGCTGCTCGGCTACCTGGGCGTCGCCGCCGTGGTGCGGCTGTTCACGGCCGGCATCGTGATCGGCGCGCTGGGCCTGATCGCCGGCGCCGTCGCGTTGACGCCACTGGGTGCGCCGGCCACCGCCGCGTCGCTCGTCGCTGCGTTGGCGCTGCTTGCTCCGGCGCTGCCGCTGCTGTCGGTACGGCTGGGCAAGGTACCGCTGCCGGTGCTCCCCCGTACCTCCGACGACCTGCTCAACCAGGAGCCCACCCCGCCGGCACTGGCCACCTACGCGATGGTCGCGCGCGCCGACGAGATCCTCACCGGCTGCCTCTGGGCATTCGCCGTGCTCAACGTGCTCTGCCTGGAAGTACTGGGGCGCGGCTCGGTACCGCCAGCGCACTGCTGATCCTCGTCGTCTCGGCGAGCTGCCTGCTACGCGCCCGGATCTTCAGTACCGTCCGGCACCGGCTGCCGTGGCTGACCGCCGGCATCCTGGGCCTGGCCACGCTGCTGCCCCGGCTCGCGGACGACGGCACCGGCGCCGCAGCTCAGCGCCGGCCTGCTGGTCATGGCCGGCGCGGTCTTCGCGATCGTCGCCGCACTGCGCTACAGCCGCCGCCCGCCCTCGGTCTACCTGGGACGCGTCGGCGACATCTTCGACGTGCTGCTGGTGCTCGCCACCGCACCGATCGCCTGCGCGGTACTCGGCCTCTACGGCTTCATCCGCGGCCTGAGCGGCTGACTCTTTGTCACTGTGCACCGGTCGCTGTGCCCCGCGCGGCGTCGCGGCCCCGGGGGCTCAGTCCAACGGGGTGCCGTGTTCGTCGACCTCGCGCAGCTCGGGGCCGCGTACCAGCTCGATGACGGCGGCGTCGACGGTCTCGCCGAGCAGGTACAGGCCGGCCGGGTGCAGGAGGAAGACCCGCCCGTCCTCGGCCACCACCGCGTCACTCGGACCGTCCTCGTACCAGGCGAACGGGAACACCCGCGCGCCCAGGTCGGCGGCGAAGTCGGTGTACAGCTCCAGTACCACCCGGCCGACGTCCGGCCAGGTCTCGACCGCGAACCCGCCACCGGCGTACCCCGGTCGGGTCAGTTGCTTGAAGCGCAGGCCGCCGAACTCGGCGAGCGCTGCCTTCGCGGCCGGGAAGAGCGGCAGGCTGTCCCGCGCGGCCGGCTGCTCCTCGTAGAGCTTGGCCAGCCAGGCATCGATCCGGGCCGAGATGTCCCGCGCCGACCGCCAACCGGCTGCGGTGAGTACCTCCCGGACGTCCTCGGGCAGCCGCTGCCGGGCGGCCCGGTCGCGCTGGTATCGCTCGGCGACCAGCTCCGGGGAGAGCGAGGGCCACACGCTGAGCTCGCCGGACTCCTTGTCGATGACCGCTTTCGGCGCACCGAGCTGCGACGGCATGGTCCCGGGAGCGCGCGGTGGCGGTACGTGCGCGGCCACGTAGCAGAGGTCGAACTCCCACAGGTTGACCTCGCCGTCGCCACTGGGCAGGCTGGCAAGTGCCCATGCCCGGGCGGTCTCGAGTGCTTGCTCACGCGTTATCAACCGGGTACCTCCGACAATCGGTCGCTGGCCTATCGTAGGCAACCGGGCCGGTTCCGGGTGACCGCCGCCCCCGCCCCCAGCATCCTGCCCAACCTGCATCCGCAGAGCCAGCATCCCGCGAAGGAGGAGCATGCCGTCGCGGCGCGAGCAGATCCAGTCCTACCAGTACCTGATGCAGCGCGTGGTGAACGCGTTCATGGTCGGCGACACCGACCCGGCCCAGCCACCGCTGCGCCGGCTGGCCGGTGCCGGCTTCGCCAGCGTCATGGTGACCGCCCTGGTACTCGCCGGGGTCGGCGTATTCGGGCTGGTCAAGCATGGCGGCAGTAGCTCCTGGAAGAACCAGCAGGCGGTCGTCATCGAGAAGGAGACCGGTACCCGCTACGTCTACCGCGGCGGCGTCCTCTACCCGGTCGCCAACTACGTATCGGCGCTGCTGGCCGTGGGCGGGCCGGCAGCCACCGTCTCGGTGTCCCGCGAGTCGCTGGTGGGCGCCGCGCGCGGGCCACTGATCGGGATCACCGGCGCACCCGACGCGCTGCCACCGGCGAACCGGCTGCTCGGCGCGCCGTGGAGCCTGTGCGCCCAGTCGGGTACCGAGCAGACCGACCCGCCGACCGAGATGAGCTGGCTGGTGGTCGGGCGCGCGCCGGGCTCCGGTACCAGCCTGGGCGGCAGTGCCGTGCTGGTCCGGGACGTCTCCGGCGGCAAGGTCTATCTGCTGTGGAACGGCCACCGGTACTACGCGCCCAACCGCACTCTGCTCACCGGCATGGGCATCGACCAGCAGCCCCGGGTACCGGTCGACGCCGGCTGGCTGGACGCCGTACCGGCCGGGCAGACGCTGGCCGGAGTCTCCGTCGACAACCGGGGTAAGGCCTCGACGCGCGGTGGCGAACACGCTGGTCGGCCAGGTGCTGTCGGTAGGAAGTGGCGACCGGATCCAGTACTACCTGGCCCGCTCGGACGACCTGCTGCCGATCACGCCGCTCGAACAGGCGCTGACCCTGGCCGACCCGGCCACCGCCGCCGCCTACCCCGGCGCGACCCCCACGCCGGTACCGGTCGGGGCCGCACTCGTGGCGGCCGCGAAGCAGGCGACCCGGCCGGAGCGTACCGACGTGAGCCAGCCCGAGCAGCTGCCGGCGATGGCCGCGGTCACCTCCGGCAGCGCGCTCTGTGCCACGTTCCACGACGCCGGCTCGCCGACCGGTCTGGTCTACAACGTGACCCGGGCAAGCGACTCGATCGGCATCGCCACCAGTGGCAAGTCCAGCGCGGCGCTCGCCGACCGGGTACTGGTACCCCCGGGGTACGGCGCCGTTGTCCAGTCCCTGCCGTCACCCGACAGCCCGGTGGGTCAGCTCTACCTGGTCACCGACCAGGGGCGGCTCTACCTGGTACCGAACGCGGCCGAGCTGGCCTGGTTCGGGTACGGCAGCGTGCAGCCACTGGTGCTGCCCAGCGAGCTGATCGCCCGGATGCCGGCCGGCCCGAGCCTGGATCCGGCCGCTGCCATCCAACCGGTACCGGCCGGCTGACCCGCTCGTGCAACCCGCCGCCCCGCTTCTGCGACCCGCCGCCGGGAACAGCGAGGGTGGTCCACTCTGGAACGGGCAGTGTAAAGGTTGACCGGCTTCGCTATTGTCAATGCGAGAAACGCGCCGGATGGCGCGACCTTCGGCATAAGCCGCCCGTCGGGGAGGCGCGGAAGAACCGAATGGAGGTGGGTCTGGCGATGGCTGGCAATGGCGTAACTACCGATGCCGCAGTCATGGGCAAGACCGCGCAGGAGATCGACGGCGCGGTCGACCGGATGACCAGCATGTTCAACAAACTGATGGACGAGTTGACGCCGCTTCAGACGTCCTGGGTGGGCGCCGGCGGATCATCTTTCCAGCAGGTACGCGAGCGCTTCGACGGCGACGTGGCCAACCTGAACGTGGCGCTGCGCAGCATCGCCGCCGCGGTGGCCTCGGCCGGTCACGACTACACGCTGAGCGACGACGAGGTCCGCACCGAGATGCAGCACGCGGGTGCGTCCGCGGGCGAGATCACCTCGGCGCTCACGCTCAACTAGTCGAACACGGGGAGGAACACTATGTCCGGCAACGAAATCGTCGTCCAGTTCGCCGCACTGCACCAGGCAGCCGACGACATCGCGCGCGCCCTGTCCTCGATGCAGTCCGAGCTGGACCACATCAACTCGACGGTGCAGCCGCTCGTACACACCTGGCAGAGCGACGCGCAGCAGGCCTTCGTGGCCCGCAAGACCGAGTGGGAGAGCGCCGCCAACGACCTGCACCAGCTGCTCACCGGCGTCAAGGGTGCGGTACTGAAGTCGGCGGAGATCATGGCGGCCCGCGAGAAGGCCAACGTCGCCAAGTTCCAGCACTGACCGCTCCACAGCACCACCGCTCCACAGCAGCACCGCTCCGCGCAGCACGCTGGGCGGCACCACGGCTTTCGAGCACCACGGCTTTCGAACTCTCGGGCGCGGATTCGGTTGGTACACACCGGATCCGCGCCTTTTTCTCTTGACCCTGCCCCAGTCGACCAGGGCTGAGCAGACGAGTTGGCGCAGCTGCGGACGCAGCGGATACACGCTGCACGGGACCAGCTGGGTGAAGAGCAGCACCGTCATCTCCTCGGCCGGGTCAACCAGGAACGCGGTGCTCGCCATGCCGCCCCAGTAGAACTGGCCGGCAGTGGCGTGTGTCTTCACCGGTACCGGGTTCTCCACCACCGCGAAGCCCAGCCCGAAGCCGATGCCCTCCAGGGTTGTCGCGGCGAACCCGCCGGTACCGAGCGCTCCGAGGTCGGCTCCGCCCGGCAGGTGGGGCGATCATCTCCAGTACCCGGCCGAGTACGTCGGTGGAGACCCGTACCCCCAGGCGGTACCGGGCTGGAACAGCAGTGGCAGCTTCGCCATCCGGGT
The DNA here is from genome assembly GCA_963850915.1 of uncultured Actinomycetota bacterium. Taxonomy (GTDB): domain Bacteria; phylum Actinomycetota; class Actinomycetes; order Mycobacteriales; family Micromonosporaceae; genus CAVTWH01. Next base: position 388,033 of record CAWKND010000004.1, on the reverse strand, counting down.
CACCCCCGTGGCCAGGTCGTAGCCCTCGGGCATCATGTCGAAGCCGGCCTTGCGGTAGATCGCGTCCACCGCAGAGGTGTAGAGGAACCCGTAGGTGGGGCCGCTCGTGTGGGTGAGCAGGTGCCACATCCGGATCGGCTCGACCGCCGGTACGGTAAACGGGGCATTGGCACTGCCCTTGTCGTAGACCCGTACGTCGGCGAACTCCGGCAGGTACCGGCTGATCTCGTCGGTCAGCTCGAAGCGACCCTCCTCCCACAGCGACATCGCCGCGACCGTGGTGATCGGTTTGGTCACGATGGGAAAGGTCACCCATCCGGGCCTGCCGGATCGGGCGGATGATCGGGGCATGACGGAGCCGGGCTATCTGCTGGACAATCAGCGCGCCGAGGCGGGTACCCGATTCGCCGCACTCGCCGAACTCTTCGATCCGGTGACCTTCCGGCACCTCGACACGCTGGGTATCGCCGAGGGTTGGAGCTGCTGGGAGGTGGGCGCCGGCGGCCCGTCGGTGATACGCGGCCTGGCCGAGCGGGTCGGCCCGAGCGGACGGGTACTCGCCACCGACATCGACACCTCCTGGATCGGTTCTCACGCATCCGGTCGGGCTGGTGTGTCCGGGCCGGGCGACGGGTCCGGGCTCGCGGGCGGGTCCGGGATGAGTGGCGGGTCCGGGCTGGCTGACGGGTCGGGGCTAGTCGGTGAGTCCGCGGTGGAAGACGAGTCCGGGTTAGCCCGGGGGCCCGGGCTGGCTGGCGGGTCCGGGGTGGACGGCGGGTCGGGGCGGGCTGGCGGGTCCGGGGTGGGCGGCGGGTCGGGGCTAGCCGACGGATCGGGACTGGCCGGCGGGTCCGGCGTGGGCGGCGGCAGCGTGGTGGTGCTGCGCCACGACGTGGCGGCGGATCCGCCGCCGGCAGAGCAGTTCGATTTGGTACATGCTCGGCTGGTTCTCGTGCATGTGCGTGATCGGGCGCGCGCACTGGCGTCGATGCTGTCCTGCCTGCGGCCAGGCGGGTGGCTGCTGCTGGAGGATGCGGACCCGGCGCTGCAGCCACTGCTCTGCCCCGACGAGTCCGGCCCGGCCGAGGAGTTGGCGAACCGGCTGCGGCGCGGGTTCCGGCAGCTACTCGCCGGCCGAGGCGCTGAGCTGGCCTACGGCCGTACCCTCCCCCGCCTGCTCCGGTCCGCTGGCCTGACCCAGCTCGGCGCGGACGCGTACTTCCCGATCACGTCGCCGGCCTGTGCGGTACTCGAAGCCGCCACAGTACGACACATCCGGGCCGAACTGATCAACGCCGGTCTGGCCACCGCGGAAGAGGTCGAACAGCACCTGGCGAACGTCGCGACCGGCCAACTCGACCTGGCCACCGCACCGATGATCTCCGCGTGGGGCCGTCGCCCGTAGCCGTTTTTGGATGCCTTTGAGTGTCTTTGCTCGCTCTTCGCTTGCCGCGCCTGGCTGCCGCGCGTGACTTTGCCGCGCTTCGCTTGCCGCGTCATAGTTACGCCGTCCGTATCCTCATGCCCTCCTCTCATCCCCTGCGGGGGCACGTGAATTTCGGTCAGCCTAGCAAAGATCTTCGAACGCTTGTTCGAGAACTTGTCGTACCCCCTCGGTAGGTTGCGGGTATGGATGAGGCGTTGGCGGTGATCGGGCAGGCGGTGCTGGATTGCTTGTCCACCAACGTTTACGCCCTCCCGTCGGCGGCTTTGGTGGCTCATCTGGACGTGGTGCAGGTGCTGTCCCAGCAGTTCGCCGCGCTGCAGCTGGGTCTGGTCCGGGAAGTGGATGCGCGGGGTTTGCCGGCTGCTGAGGGTGCGCACAGCACTGGGGCGTGGTTGGCGCACAAGTGGCGGGTCAGTGCCGGTACGACCGCCCGGATGGTGAAGCTGGCGAAACTGGTGGACACGAGCGCTCCGCAGACAGGTGTCGCTCTCGGTCAGGGTCGGGTGAACGTCGAGCAGGTGCACGTGATCGCCTCCGCTGTGCGTGAACTGCCGGTCGAGCACCAGCCGGAGGGTGAGCGGTTTCTGCTGGAGCAGGCGGCGGTGTTCGCGCCACGGGATTTGGGGCTGCTCGGGGAGCGGCTGCTGCACGTGGTCGATCCGGAAGGGGCGGAGAAGAAGGCCGCCGACCAGCTGGCCAAAGACGAGGCCCGTAGTTACCGGGATCGGACGTTGTCCGTGTTCGACATCGCCGGTACCAGCAAGGTCCGCATCTCCGGCTGGCTCGACCGGGAAGGCGGCGCCATCATCCGAGCCGCCCTCGACCCGCTTTGTGCGCACCCCGCTGCGACCGCGACGACCCTCGTATCAACTCACGCGTAGGCGCGGGTGCAGGCGCGGACTCAGACGCGGCCGCAGATGCCGATGCCGGCACGGGCTCAGACACGGATGCCGGTGCTGGCACGGGCTCAGACACGGATGCCGGTGCCGGTGCGGGGGCTCAGACGCGGGCGCGGAGGCCGGTGCGAGCACATGCGGGTGGTCCGGTGCTGGTGCTGGTGCCGGCTCCGGTTCTGGCTCCGGTGCTGGTTTCGCCGCTGGCGGTGGCCTGGGCGCGAGCACTGGTGAACGTGACTCCCGCAGTCCCGGACAACGACGCATCGACGCACTCGTCGACATCTGCCGACTCGCCCTCGCCACCGGAGAGCTACCCGACAACGGCGGCGACCGACCCCAACTGGTGGTCACCGTCCCGTTCGAAGTACTCCGCAGCCAGGCAGGCGCAGCAACCCTCGACGACGGCGCCACCCTCACCGCGAGTTCGGCACGACGACTGGCCTGCGACGCCAGCCATCCTGCCCGCCGTCATCGGCGGGGACAGCCAACTGCTGGACCTCGGACGACGCCGACGACTGTTCACCGGACCCGTACGACAGGCACTCGTCCTACGCGACAAGGGCTGCGCCTTCCCACCCTGCGACCGGCCAGCCAGATGGACAGACGGACACCACATTCGCCACTGGGCCGACGGCGGGCCCACCGAACTGGCCAACGGCGTACTGCTGTGCGGCTACCACCACCGGCTCATCCACCAAGGCGAATGGACCGTCCGCATCAACCCTGGTGACGGACTACCCGACTTCCACCCACCAGCCCACCTCGACCCACAACAACAACCCCGCCGCAACAACTACCACCGACGCCAATAGCGGAGCCGATCGTCCCAACGCTTCCTAGCCACCCGACCGCGCTCTGGCTGACGCCTGCCGTCGTGGCGCAGATGAACAGCACCGACATCCGGCGCACGAGGCAACCAACGCGGTGTCTACCCCGAGCCGCTGCAGGTCGAACACTGCCGCCCCGACGCAAGCGGAAGTGATACCGAAACCGGCCGGCCAAGCTGGCGCCCACCCAGCCCAGGCGCATGGCCGGCGCTCCGAGGTCTGGGGCCCGGGGGTCTGGCTCACCGAGCGTGTGACAGCGCGTTTCCAGGAATCTCACAGGACTGGCGGCTAGCTTTGTCGAGATGCGGGAGAACGAGGCACGACGGGTGGTCGATACGCTGCGCGACCGGGGGGTACCGGCGCACGTGGAGCGTGCCGGAGTGTCCCAGTTCGGGATCCGGGTCATGCTGCCCGACGGGCGCGAGGCGATCTGGGACACCGACGGTACGGCCGGGCTTGAGGCGCAGGTCATGCGGGATGGGGTACTCGTCGGATTCGTCCCGAAAATCGAAGGCTCGGAAGATTTCACCGAGTCGCAGGTGATCGACGCCATCGTGCGGACCGACTACGACCAGCCGGTCGCCCGGCAGCGGCGTACCGCGCCGCCGCCCGCCCCGCCATTGCCCATGGAGGGCGGCTTCTTCCGCCGGTTCCGGGAAGGCTTCCGCGGCTAGCAACACACGCAGCCAGCAACGTCGGGCCGGACCGGCCGGAGATCGAGCTGCCGCCCTCAACGGGCAGCCGCCCGCGACCGCAGCAATCCAAGATCAAACAGCGGGGGTACCGGACCGCACGCCCGACAGTCACTCCCGCCCGACAATCACTCCCGCCCGACAATCACTCCCGCCCCCACCACCTTCAGCAGCTGTCCATCGGCTACCACACCCGGGCGGGCGTCAGCATGCTGCAGACCAAGGTGGTACGCGACGTGGAGAACGTCGAGTCGATGCTGCAACAGGTATCCCAGGCGGGTACCTCGGCGGCCTTCACGCTGGCCGGCGCGCTCACCTTGACGGCGGCGCGGGTACCCGAGTTCGTCCCGCTGTTCCTCCTGGTGGTTCCGTGCAGCGCGGCCATTGTCGCCGTCGTACGCCGCCGCTCGGCCACCCGCAACGAACAGTTCCGCCGCCGGGTGGAAGAGCTCAACGCCCGGGTCGACGAGATGGCCCAGTTGATGCCGATCACCCGCGCGCACGGGCTGGAAAGCGTTGCGCTGCACCGGATGCGCGGTACCGTCGAGGAGGTCGGCAGCGCCGGACTCCGGCTCGACATGATCAATGGGCGGCTCGGCGCGTTCTCCTGGGTGACCTATCAACTCAACCTGCTGCTCGGCTTCCTACGGCCAGGCACCGGCCAGATCCTGCTGGACGGCGTGGACATGGAAGAGGTCGACCTGCACAGCTACCGCCGCTTTCTTTCGGTGGTACCGCAGGAGTCGCTGCTCTCGACGGCTCGGTGTACGACAACGTGACGTACGGCATGGCCGGCGGGCCGGGCGGCGGGACAGGCGGCAGTGGGGCGGCCGGCGGGGCGGACCCGGCGACGGTACGGGCCGCGCTGGCCGACGCCAACGCGCTGGACTTCGTCAACGCACTGCCGCAGGGCTGGGACACCGTCGTGGGCGAGCGGGGCGCGCGCCTCTCCGGTGGCCAGCGCCAGCGGCTGGCCATTGCCCACGCGCTTGTCCGCGACCCGCGGGTACTCCTGCTCGACGAGGCTACTTCGGCGCTGGACGGCCAGCCCGAGGCGCTGATCCAGAGCGCACTCGCGCGGCTGATGCGCGGCCGTACCACATTTGTGGTGGCGCACCGGCTCTCCACCATCCGCAGCGCGGACCGGGTTGTGGTCCTCGCGCACGGCAAGATGGTGGAGGCCGGCCCGCACGACGAACTGCTCCGCCACAACGGCCTGTACGCCCAACTCCACGCGGCGCAAGCCGCGTAGGGCGGACAGCGGACAGCGGACAAGGTCAGGTCAGGTCAGCGGCATGACCATGGTCGGGTGCTCGGGCTGGGCGTCGGGGCGGATCCGGGACACCGAGGTACCCATGGCGAAGAACTCGATCGCGTGCTCGCCCCAGGCCCAGGCCGACTCGCTGACTGTCACGCCGACCACGCCGTCGGCGCCGACCTGCTGGCCTTCGTACTGCATCCGGGTCATCGCGATCTCCCGGGCGTCGTAGGCGGCCTGCGAGAAGTTCACCATCTCGGCGTTCTGCCCGAGGTTGGAGAGCATCTGCCGGAACGACATGTGCGCGATGTGGTAGACGCAGGTGCCCAGTACCAGCGAGCGCGGGATCCAGCCGTGCCGGTGCAGCGTCCAGAAGTCCTGCCCGTTGAGGTGCGAGGTGAACGGCCGGCCCTGGGGGGTACGGTGCGAGACGCCGTCACTGGACTTGATGGCGGTACCGACGGCCACGAACTCCAGTACGTCGGCGGCGAACGGGTACCCCAGCGACCGGATCTGCACGCCGATCACGCCGTCGGCACCCAGCGCCTCGGCCTCGCTCTCCATCCGGGCCATGGCCAGTTCGCGGCACTGGTACATGGCCTGGCTGAGCACCGTCAGCTCCTGGCTGACACTCCACCGGGCCGGCTGCACGCCCACGTGGTAGATGCAGGTACCCATCACCAGCCCGAGCGGCTCGAAGCCGGTCTGCGTCGTCAGCACGAACTCGTTGACCGACAGGTCAGAGGTGAAGAACGACCGTCCGCCCTGCTGCGAATTGCCCAGGCGGGCCCGGGCACTCTCCGGAAGTGGTTGGCGCTGCTGGGAAACAGGACCGGTCATGCGTTGGCTCCTCAGGAAAGACCGCGGGTTTGACGGCTGGGCGTGTGGCGCTGGGCGTGCGCGGCTGGGCATGTAGGGCGGGCGGAGTCCGGGCTGGCACTTCGGCTGCACAGAGTAGTGCGCCAGAACAAGAAGCTAGTGCGCCCAGCCGGGAATCAGCTCAACGCGACGGCCATCCGTCAGTCGGCCGGACGGCCGGGAATCAGGACAGCGGGAGCCAGGGCAGCGGGAGGCAGCGGGGGTCAGGGTAGCGCGCGGTAGGCGGGGGCGCGGCTGGGTGCCGCGCGATCGGCCGCCTCGAGCAGGGGCATGACCCGCGGGGGTACCACCACAGACAGCAGCATCGCACTCGTGGAGCGCACCACCAGGTCGGCCCGGCCGATGGCGAGCAGCACCTGCTGCAGCTCCTGATGGGAGCGGGCGGCCACCCGGCACAGTACGTCGTGGGTACCGGTGGTGGCGTACGCCTCCAGTACTCCCGGGATCGCCGACAGGTGCGCCGCCACGTCATCGAGTCGCCCCTGCGCGATCTCCAGCGTGACGAACGCCTGCATCGTGTACCCCGCCGAGTCCAGATCCACTTCCGGCCCGTACCCGGTGATGATTCCCTCGCCCTCCATGCGCGACAGGCGCGACTGCACGGTGGCCCGCGCGACCCGGGCCAGCCTGGACAGCTCCAGGATGCCGATGCGCGGGTGTGCGCGGGCCAGCCCGAGCAGCGCAACGTCGAGTGCGTCCAGCCGGTCGCCCTGCTGATCCATGGCCCCTCCCAGCGTCGGACGGCTAGGCATATTGCCTAGCTCGTTCGGGTTAGCTTGTCAGATCGCCTGGCTGACACTCTACTGGCCGCATGACGCAGACACTCCGGACCGCCCAGCCGCCGGTCGGTGACGACTCCCGGGAAACCTCGCGCCGGGAAGAGGCACTCCGGGAGGACGTACTGGTCGGCGCGGTCGCCCACGACCTGGCCGCCGATCCGTTCCCGGTGATCGCGCTGGACCACGTGCGGTTCGCCGTCGGCAACGCCAAGCAGGCCGCGCACTACTACTCGACCGCTTTCGGGATGACCTGCGTCGCCTACCGTGGCCCGGAGCAGGGCTCGCGCGACCACGCCGAGTACGTGCTCACCGCCGGCAAGGCGCGCTTCGTGCTGACCGGGGCGGTGCACGCCGGTACCGCCGTCGGTGCGAGCGTGGCCGCGCACGGTGACGGGGTGACCGATCTGGCCATCGAGGTACCCGACGTCGACGCCAACTACGCGTACGCGCTCGCGCACGGCGCCCGTGCTGTCGAGGCGCCGCACGACCTGACCGACGAGTACGGGACGGTACGGCTGGCCGCCATCGCCACCTACGGCGAGACCCGGCACACGCTGATCGACCGGTCCCGTTACAGCGGACCGTTTCTGCCCGGCTTCGTGGCCCGCGAGCCGCTCTGGACCGGCAAACCGGCCGCCCACCCCAAGCGGTACTTCCAGGCGGTCGACCACTGCGTCGGCAACGTGGAGCTGGGCCACATGGACGAGTGGGTCGCCTTCTACAACACCGTCATGGGCTTCACCAACATGGCCGAGTTCGTCGGGGACGACATCGCCACCGAGTACTCGGCGCTGATGAGCAAGGTGGTCGCGAGCGGCAACCACCGGGTGAAGTTCCCGCTCAACGAGCCGGCCGTGTCCCGCAAGAAGTCGCAGATCGACGAGTACCTGGAGTTCTACGGCAGCGCCGGGGTACAGCACATCGCGCTGGCCACCGGCGACATCGTGGGTACCGTCACCGCGATGCGCGAGATGGGTGTCGAGTTTCTGGACACGCCCGGCTCGTACTACGACACACTGGGGGAATGGGTCGGCGACACCCGGGTACCGCTCGACACCTTGCGCGAGTTGAAGATCCTGGCCGACCGCGACGAGGACGGCTACCTGCTGCAGATCTTCACCAAGCCGGTACAGGACCGGCCGACGGTGTTCTTCGAGATCATCGAGCGGCACGGCTCGCTCGGCTTCGGCAAGGGCAACTTCAAGGCACTCTTCGAGGCGATCGAGCGCGAGCAGGCCCAGCGCGGAAACTTGTGACCGCGCTCGGCATTACGGCGCGGAAACTTGTGACCACGCTCGGCTTTACGGCGCGGAAACCTGTGACCGTGCCTGGCTTTACGGCGCGGAAACTTGTGACCGCGCCTGGTTTCACAGCGCGGGAGCCTGTCACCGCGCACGGTTTTCACAGCGCTGGGGCCAGCGACCGCGCCGGGTCGAGCGGGAGCGAGCCGAGAGGGAGCGGGCTGAGATGGCGCATTATCAACGGATCGGCGCGGTACCGCACAAGCGGCATACCGCATTCCGCCGGCCGGACGGCGGGCTCTATGCCGAGGAGCTGATGGGCGAGGAGGGCTTCTCCTCCGACTCGTCGCTGCTCTACCACCGGGGCATCCCGTCGGCCATCGTGGCTTCCCGAGCCTGGGCGCTGCCAGCGCTGGACACCGTCGCCAACCATCCGCTGCTCCCCCGGCATCTGAAGCTGCACAACCTTTTCCCGGGGCTGGAGTGGAAGGCGGCCGACCCGGTGACCGGGCGCCGACTGGTACTGGGCAATGCGGACGTACGGCTGTCCTATGTGGTCAGTGCTGCGCCGTCCCCGTTCTACCGCAATGGTATCGGCGACGAGTGCGTGTTCGTCGAGGCGGGCGCGGCGACCGTGGAGACCGCATTCGGCGCGCTGGACGTCGGTCAGGGCGACTACGTGATCCTGCCGCGCGCCACCACCCACCGCTGGCTGCCAACCGGCGACGAGCCGCTGCGGGCGTACGTCATCGAGGCGAACAGTCACATCGGGCCGGCCAAGCGCTACCTGTCCCGCTTCGGCCAGTTCCTGGAGCACTCGCCGTACTGTGAAAGGGATCTGCGTACGCCGACCGGGCCGCTGCTGCTCGAAGGCGACGACGTCGAGGTGTACGTGAAGCACCGCGGGCCGGGCGGGATCGTCGGCACGGTACTCACCTACGCCACCCACCCGCTCGACGTGGTGGGCTGGGACGGCTGCCTCTACCCGTACGTCTTCAACGTCGCCGACTTCGAGCCGATCACCGGGCGGGTACACCAGCCGCCACCGGTACACCAGGTGTTCGAGGGCAACAACTTCGTGGTGTGCAACTTCGTACCGCGCAAAGTCGACTACCACCACGACTCCATCCCGGTGCCGTACTACCACTCCAATGTGGACAGTGACGAGGTGATGTTCTACGTGGCCGGCGAGTACGAGGCGCGCAAGGGCTCGGGCATCGGGCTCGGCTCGGTCTCCGTACACCCCGGCGGGTACGCCCACGGGCCGCAGCCGGGCGCCGCCGAGGCGAGCATCGGCGCCGAGTACTTCGACGAGCTGGCCGTCATGGTGGACACCTTCCGGCCGCTGGAGCTGGGTGAGGCGGGGCTGGCCTGCGAGGACCCGGCCTACGCCTGGACCTGGGCCGGCCGTTCACTGTGAAGTCGGGCATTCCAAACGAGCCGGCGGCTCAGCAGCCCAGCCAGCCGGCGGCTCAGCAGCCCAGCGAGCCGGCGGCTCAGGGAGTCGGCGCGCCGGCGGCTCAGGAGGCCACCGAACCGGCGGCTCCGGAAGCCGAGACGCCGCCAGCGAGTTGGCTGCCGATCGCGCCGGACAGCGACTTCCCGGTCACCAACCTGCCCTTCGGCGTCTTCACCGAGGTGGGCGAGGCCCGGACAGCTGTCTCGCGAGTCGCCGGTGCGCAGATCGATACAGCGCGGGTCGATCCAGCGCAGATCGATCCAGCGCAGGTCGATCCAGCGCGGGTCGCCGGTGCGCGGGTCGATCCAGCGCACGTCGATCCAGCGCAGGTCGATCCAGCGCACGTCGATCCAGCGCAGGTCGATCCAGCGCAGGTCGATCCAGCGCAGGTCGATCCAGCGCGAGTCGCCGGTGCGCGGGTCGATCCAGCGCAGGTCGATACAGCGCACGTCGATGAAGCGCGAGCGGGCGCGGCGCGGGTCGGGGTGGCGATCGGGGGGTACGTGCTTGACGTGTCCCGGCTGACCGGCGCGGCCGCAACGCCCTACGCGGCCGAACTCGCCGCGCCCGCGCTCAACCCGTTCCTGGCCCTGGGCCCGGAAGCCTGGGCCGATCTGCGGGCGCGGCTGACCGCGCTGCTGACCGATCCGGCGTACCGCGCCGACGTCGAGCCGCACCTGCACCCACTCTCCACAGTGGAGCTGCGGCTGCCCTTCGAGGTCGCCGACTACGTGGACTTCTACTCCTCCGAGGCGCACGCGACCATGCTCGGCGAGCTGCTTCGGCCGGGTCAGCCGGCGCTGTACCCGAACTGGAAGCACCTGCCGGTCGGGTACCACGGGCGGGCCGGCACAGTCGTCGTCTCCGGTACCCCCGTGCCGCGCCCGAGTGGTCAGCGCGGCGCCGGTGACTTCGGGCCGAGCCAGCGGCTGGACATCGAGGCGGAGATCGGTTTCGTGGTCGGCGTACCCGGACCCGCCGGCCACCCGATCGCTCCGGATTCGTTGGCAGCACACGTCTTCGGCGTCGTACTCGTCAACGACTGGAGTGCCCGCGACATCCAGGCGTTCGAGACCGTGCCACTCGGGCCGTTCCTCGGCAAGTCGTTCGCCACCTCGATCTCGCCGTGGGTGGTTCCGTTGGCAGCACTGGACTGTGCCCGGGTACCGCCGCCGGTACAGGAGCCGCTGCCACTGCCGTACCTGCGCGCCAGCCAGCCGTGGGGACTGGACATCCGGCTGACCGTGGAGTGGAACAGCACCGTGGTGTCCCGCCCGCGGGTACGCGACCTCTACTGGACCGCCGCCCAGCAGCTGGCGCACCTCACCGTGGCCGGTACCGCGCTGCGCACCGGCGACCTGTACGCCAGCGGTACCGTCTCCGGCGAGCCGGCCGACGAGCGCGGCTCCTTCATCGAGTTGACGCGCAACGGTACCCGGCCGGTGACGCTCGGCGGTGGCGAGAGCCGGGGCTTCCTGGCCGACGGGGACACGGTCACCATCCGCGGGTACGCCCCCGGGCCGGCCGGTACCCGGATCGGCTTCGGCTCCGTCACCGGCACCATCCGCCCAGCCCACTGAGGCCAGCTCACTGAGGCCAGCCCACTGAGGCCAGCCCACTGAATCCAGCGCTGCCGAGACCACAGCGCGCGCGGCGTGTCGTCCTCCCCCGGACGTATTCGCGGATGCCCGCAGCGGCGGAATCGACCGACCACGGGAGGACGCGCGCACCCGGTGCCAGACGCGAAGCTGGGACCGGAGTCATCCAGCGTTCCCGAAAAGTCAGGACAGCAGCCTCTGCCGCCCGGGACGTTACCGATCGCAGGCTGGCTCCACTGCTCGCAACCGTTCCCCCGTCCCGCAACCGTTCCCGGAGTGGCCGGAAGAGAGGCCGCTGCCGGAAGAGAGGAGCACCTCGATGCGCAACCTACGCCGGCTGGCACTGCTCGCCGTCACCACGCTCGCCCTGGCGGGCATGGCCGCTACCGTCGCCGCGGTGCCTGCCCAAGCCGCCCCGTGCCGGGATTCCTGCGGCGATCCGAGCGATCCCGGCACCACGCCGAGCGGACCGACGGTCACCACGCTCGGTACGCTCTCGCCGGACCACGGCTGGTCGGGCGATACCGTGCAGGTGTCCGGCTGGCACCTGGCCCAAGCCACGGTCAAGGTAAACGGCACGACGGCACGGATCACCGCCGACACCGACATCCTGATCACGTTCACGGTACCGGCGATCCCCTCGGGAATACCGTTCGGCACCGCGCTGCCCGTGGTCGTCTCGACCAGCTACGGTACGGCCACCGCCAGCTTCCGGCTCAGCCCGGAGCTCACCGGGTCGGGCCGCACGGAGTTCAACAGCCGGAAGGACGGCTGGGCCTACGCCGACTACACGTTGAACCGCTCAACCGGCGCCGTGCACTCCGACCTGGAAATCGACAACGTGCAGCCGTTCGTCGACCTGTCAGTCGACATCGCCGTGGCGTGGCTCGGCGTCGGCGGCGTGGTGATCGGCTTCACCAGCCCGACCAACCTGATCGCCGATGGCACCTTCTACAACATGAGCGACACGGTATCGAGGAAGGTATCGCAGAACACCGTGCTCGGTCCGTCGCCGTCCATCGGCGGCCAGGTGCTCTCGGCCCAGGTCGTGTTCAAACGCAACGCGGGCAACGAGTTCCTCGCGACGCTGCTGAACGCAGTCGGCTCCGCGATGACGATTGCCGTGCTGATCGCCATCCTGGCCTGATCCAGCCAGAGCCAGAGCCAGAATCACAGAACCGAGACACGGTACCGGGTGGGACGCTGGAGTCGTCCCACCCGGTACCGCCGCAATGCCAACTACTGGAGCCGGATCAGCCCTTGACCGAACCGGCCAGCAGGCCACGGACGAAGTAGCGCTGCAGCGAGAAGAACACGATCATCGGCACCACGATCGAGACGAACGCGCCCGCCGTGGTCAGCTCCCAGCGGCTACCGAAGCCACCGGAGAGCTGGGCCAGTCGCTGGGTCACCGGCGCCACGTCGTTGCTGCCACCGGTGAAGGTGAGCGCGACCAGCAGGTCGTTCCACACCCAGAGGAACTGGAAGATGGCGAAGGACGCGAGTGCCGGCGCGGCCAGCGGCAGCACGATCGAGCGGAAGATCCTGAAGTGGCTCGCCCCGTCGACCAGCGCCGCCTCCATCAGCTCGCCGGGCAGCTGCGCGATGAAGTTGTGCAGCAGGAAGATGGCCAGCGGCAGCGCGAAGATGGTGTGCGCCACCCAGACCGGGATGTACGTACCGCCCGCGCCCGGAATACTGGTGAAGATCCGCAGCAGTGGGATCAGCGCCATCTGGATCGGCACCACCTGCAGCGCGAACACGATGAAGAAGATGGTGTCACTGCCCCGGAACCGCACCCAGGACAGCGCGTACGCAGCCATCGACGCGATCACCAACGGGAAGATGGTGGCCGGAATGCAGATCGCGAGCGAGTTGACGATGTAGGGCATGAGGCCGCCCTGGGTACCGAACCCGCTGACGAACAGCACCGTGTGGTAGTTGGTCAGGGTGAAGCTGGGGTGCACGAAGAACGTCCACCAGCCGGTCTGGGCCACGTCCGACTGCGGCCGCACCGAGGTGACCAGCAGGCCGAAGGTCGGGATGGTCCAGAAGATCGCGATGATCAGTACGACCAGCGTGGCGACGCCGCCGGAGAACCGGCTGCGCATCGCCCTGGAGACGTGCTCGTTGCGGGCGGCCGGGACGGCGCGCTCCTCACCCAGCAGCTCGGTCTGTTCGGCACTCGTCATCGGTTGCTCCGTTCCCTGCGCAGCTGGACGATGTTGTACCCGACCAGCGGCAGCACGCCCAGGAAGAGGACGACCGCCAGGGCACTACCTCGCCCGGAGTTGGACTGCACAAAGGACTGGTCGAACATCTCGTTGGCCAGCACCTGCGTGCCGAAGTTGCCGCCGGTCATGGTCCGGACGATGTCGAAGATCTTCAGCGTGGTGACCATGACGGTGGTGAGTACCACGATCAGCGTGCTGCGGATCAGCGGGATCTTCACCCGGAACAGCAGCTTCGAGCCGCGCGCCCCGTCCATCGCGGCGGCCTCCACGATCTCGGTCGGGATGGCCTTGATCGCCGCGGAGAGTACGACCATGGCGAACCCGGTCTGTACCCATACCAGGATCACCATGAGCAGGAACGTGTTGAGTGGTCGGGACAGGATCCAGTTGGGCGGGTTGTGCCAGCCCAATGCCATCACCGTCTGGTTGAGCAGACCGATCTGTGGCTGGGCCGGCTCCTTGTATTCGTAGATGAACTTCCAGATGATGCTCGCTCCGACGAAGGAGACCGCCATCGGCAGGAAGATCAGCGACTTGTACACCGCCTCGCCGCGCAGCCGGTCCACCAGCAGCGCGAGCATCAGCCCGAGCACCGTGGTGACCACCGGCGCGATGAAGATCCACAGCACCGTGTTGAACAGCACCTCGTGCACGATGCGCGGCGTCGTGAAGATCCACTTGTAGTTGCCGAAGCCGATCCAGCGGACCCCGTAGTCGTCGTGGAAGCCCAGCCAGATCGTGCGGATCGCCGGGTAGACCAGGCCCACGATCAGCAGCGCTACCGCCGGCCCGAGGAAGACCCCGATGGCCAGCGGCCGGCTGATCCGACCCTGCGGGCGGCTGGCCAGGAAGAAGATCACCAGCATGACCGCCAGGAAGATCCCGACCGCGGCGAACACCATGCCGAACTTCGATATGGAGTCGCTCAGCGTAGAGGCGAGCGCCACCCAAACCACCTCACCTCACTGTGAGCGTCGCGGCCCGGGAACGGGTCCCGGGCCGCGACGTCGGTTGTCCCACTGTGTCTAACACCACCCGGCTTCTTGCGCCAGGTTCACCGCGCCGGCCCGACCACCAACGGCCGGGCCGGCTGGCTGGCCCTTACTGCGGCCAGGCGGCGTCGATCTCCTTGGCCGTGTCCACCGCGGACTTGTTCTCCGCGAAGAACGAGGTCATCGACTTCCACTCCTGGCCGGAGCCGACCGGGGCCGGCATCAGGTCAGAGGCGTCGAACCGGAAGGTCGCGTTCGGGTCGGTGAGGTACTTCGCGGACAGCGCGTCCACCGGGTTGGTGTACAGGCTCTGGTCAACGCCGCTGTTGGCGGAGACCCAGCCCGGAGCCACCTTGACCCGGCTGGTGTGCCACTCCTTGGAGGACAGGTAGCTCTGCACCGCCTGCACCTCCGGCTTGTTCGAGAAGGCGGTCACGAACTCGCCGCCACCCTCGACCGGAGTGTTCACGCTGGCGCTCTCGGACGGCAGGTAGAAGGCGAACGCGTCGCCGTCCTGCGCGACCTTGGTACCGGCCGGCCACTGCGCGCCGTAGAACGATGCCTGCTGCAGCATGTAGCACTGCCCGGTCAGGATCGGCTTGCCGGCGTCCTGGAACGTGGTGGTGGCGATGGTCTTCGAGTCGCCGAAGCCACCGTTGACCCATGCCGGGTTACGCATCCAGCCAGCGAGCGTGTTCAGCGCGTCGATGATCTGCGGGTCGCTGAACTTGACCTTGTGCGCTACCCAGTCGTCGTAGACCTGGCCGCCGTACTTGCCGAGGACGATCTCCTCGAGCCAGTCGGTGGCCGGCCAGCCGGTCGCCGTACCCGACCCGATGCCACCGCACCACGGCTTCTTGCCGGAGGCGGCGATCTGGTTGGACAGTGCGGTCATCTCGTCCCAGGTGGTCGGTACCTTGTAGCCCGCGGCCGTGAACGCCTTGGGCGAGTACCACACCATGGACTTCATGTTGGCGCTCATCGGCGCCGCGTAGAACGTCCCGTTGACCGTGCCGTAGGACTTCCACGCCTTGTTCCAGTACTTGTCGACGTTGTCCGTGACGGCCTGCGGCGGCTTGGCCACCTTGCCGGTCTTCACCATCTGCTGGAGCAGGCCGGGCTGCGGGATGATCGCCAGGTTCGGGGCGTTGCCGCCCTGGACCCGTACCGGCAGCTGCGACTCGAAGTCGTTCGCGCCGACGTAGTCGATGGTGATGCCCGTACACGTCTGGAACTGCGCCCAGGACTTGTTGAGCGAGTCCGACTCGGGGCTGATGATCGAACCGAACATCGAGACCTTGGTACCCGAGTGGCCGGCGTACGCCTGGAACTGCGCACAGTCACCGGTCAGCGTCGGTACCGGCCCGGCCGACTTCGACGAGTTCCCACAAGCTGCCACGCCCAGCAGGCCAACAGCCGCGATAGCCACCAGCGCCGCGCCTCTGCGGCCGGTGCGCGCGGTCATGACGCCTCCACCAAAAGTTGTACACCTACGTGCATTGCTGTCCTCCTTGACAGAACAACCATCAGGCCACCAGAGGCCGGCAGCGCGAGAGGCCGACAGCGCGCCTGGTGGGAAGGGTGCCGCTCTTAGACTTTCCGTAGTTACCAACGGGTGTCAACCGTTACGGTCGCGTTGCGCATTGCGAAATGGTCTCTCAATGGGAGCGCTCCTATCACTGCCGGTCAGCGGTACGCCACAGCCAGAGCAGCAGCAGACACGAACAAATCGCCAAGATCCCGGCAGCTCGTAACGCCGTCCCGATTCCCTCGCCTTCCACCATTCGGAACGCTGCCTGCAGTGACGCCTTCGTCGCGGGATCGACCGCGGCGAGTACTTTGTCGGCGACCTTCGAGTCGGTTACCGCGCTACGCAGCGTGTTCACCGCACTCTCGGACAGGCCCGCCGCACGGGCCTTGTCGGCCGCCTGGTTCGACTCCACCCCCTGGGAGACCGCGACCAATAGAGCCACCCCGATGGAGCCGCCGAGCATGCTGGTCATCTTGAAGCTGCCGGAGGCCGTACCGGCCAGCTCCGGCGGCGGCCCGGCGACCGCCGTGTCCGACAGCGGCGTGGACATCAGCCCCACGCCAACCCCGATGACCAGCAAACCGAGGGCCAACAGGGGGTACGAGTAGTGCGTGCCGAGCACGCTGGTCAGCAGGGTACCGACGCCGAGGATCGCCACGCCCAGCACGACGGGCAGTCGGGCCCCGCGCCGGCGCCCGACACGCTGGCCGATCGGGTTGAACACCAGGATCGTCACGGTCGACGGGAGCAGCAGCAGACCGGCGACCACCGGCGAGTACCCGCGCACCTCCTGCAGGTAGAGGGTGAGCAGGAAGGACATGCCGGCGAACACCAGGTTCATCACGGTGTTCGCGGCCAGCGCGCCGTCGAACGGCCGGGACTTGAACAGCTTCAGGTCGACAAGTGGATTGCGCAGCCGCCCTTCGACGACCACGAACGCGACTCCGAGCAGTACCGCCAGGATCAGCGCGCCGAGTATCAACGGATCGGTGAAGCCCCGGGTCTGCCCGGCGGTCAAGCCGTAGAGCAGGCTGAGCGCAGCCAGCGCACTGGTTGCCACGCCGACGAAGTCGATCCGGGCGCCGCCCGTGGTCACCAGCGGCGACTCGGGTACCGCGCGGGCCACCAGCCAGAGGGCGCCGAGCACGAGCGGTACGTTCATCCACAGCATGGTGCGCCAGCCGATCGTGCTGGTCAGCAGGCCGCCGACGGCCGGCCCGGCGCCTTGCCCGACCCAGGCCACCGCCATCCAGGCACCGAAGGCGCCGGGCTGCTCGGCCCGCGGGAACATCACCGGGATCAGCGCCAGCGTGGCCGGCAGGATCAGCGCCGCCCCGACGCCCATCACCGCCCGGCCGGCGATCAGCTCGCCCACACCGGGCGCGAGGGCGGCCACCAGCCCCGCCGCGCCGAAGATGACCAGGCCGATACGCAGCATGCGCCGGCAGCCGTAGAGGTCGCCGAAGCGCCCGGCGGCCAGTACCAGCGCCCCGGTCACCAGGCTGAAGGCGTTGTTCGCCCACTGCAGCGCGGTCAGCGAGCCGCCGAGGTCCCGCGAGATGGTGGGTACCGCGACGCCGAAATCGGCGAACGCCAGCCAGACCAGCGCCGCGGCGGTGCACACCCCGACCAGCCCGAGCCGTCGGCTCGGGACACCCCCGGCGCCGACAGCGCTCTGACCGGAGTCACGACCGGAGTCACGACCGGAGTCACGACGGTCCGCGTGCAGGCGGCTCACGGCGGGCCGCCGTAGCTCCCGAGGAAGGCCGCCTCAGCCACCGCCATGTTGGCGATCTCGGTCGGGTCCACGCTCTCGTTCGGGGCGTGGATCAGGCAGAGCGGCTCCTCGACACCCATCAGGATGATCTCCGCGTCCGGGTACGTCTGCTGGAACACGTTGCACAGCGGGATCGAGCCGCCCTGGCCTGCAGTACCCAGTGGCTTGCCGTACGCCGCCCGCATGGCAGCGTCGAGCGCCTGGTACGCGGGGCCTCCGGTGGCGGCCCGGAACGGAGCGCCGGCCGACTCCCGCGCCACCTCCACCTTCACCCCCCAGGGGGCTGCCCTGGTCAGGTGGGCGACCAGCGCGTCCTGCGCGGTACGCGGATCCATTCCCGGGGGTACCCGCAGATTGAGCCGGGCCCGCGCGGTGGGCTGGATGGCCGCGGCCGAACCGACCACCGGCGGGGCGTCGATGCCCAGCACGGTGAGCGCGGGTCGGGCCCAGACCATGTCGGCCACGCTGCCGTCACCCAGCAGCGCCACCCCGTCGAGTACGTTGGCGTCACTGCGGAACTGCGCGTCCGGGTAGGGCAGGCCGGTCCACTTCTGGGTGTTGTCCAGCCCGTCGACGGTGGTGTTGCCGCGCGCGTCGCGCAGGCTGGCGAGCATCTGGATGAGGGCGGCGAGGGCGTCCGGGGCGGGGCCGCCGAACATGCCGGAGTGCATCTCGTTGGCGAGCGCGTGCACGGTCACCACGACGTTGGCCAGTCCGCGCAGCGTGGTGGTCGCGGTGGGCGCGCCGACGGCGGCGTTTCCGGTGTCACAGACCAGGATCGCGTCGGCGCGCAGCAGGTCGGCGTGCTTCGGGACGAAATCTTCCAGGCCGCCGGTACCCTGCTCCTCCGAGCCCTCGACGACGAGCTTGAGGTTGACACCCGGCTCACCGTTCAACGCTCTGAGCGCGGTCAGGTGCATCAGCAGGTTGCCTTTGCAGTCGGCGGTACCCCGGCCGTACCAGCGGCCGTCCCGTTCGGTGAGCTCGAACGGCGGGGTACGCCACGCCTTCTCGTCCAGTGGCGGCTGTACGTCGTAGTGGGCGTACAACAGCACGGTCTTGGCATCGGGCGCACCCGGCCGGTGGCCGACCACAGCGGTCGAGCCGTCGGCGGTCGGCGCCAGCTGCAGATCCCTGAAGCCCACCTCGGCGAACGCGTCGCGTACCCACTCGGCCGCGCGTACGCACTCGCTGACCGGGTACTGCCGCTCGTCCGCGACCGACTTCATCGCCACCAGCTCGGCCAGCTCGGTCTTGGCCCGGGGCATCAGCCCGAGTACCCGCTCGCGTACCTCGTCCACCGCAACCATGCCCATCCCCCGCTCCGCCTTGCCACCAGCCAAATCCCGCCAGCCAAATCCCGCCAGCCAATCCCGTCAGCCAATCCCGCCCGCCAATTCAGTTGGCGCGGACCTCAGCCCGCCACGTCGTCGAACTTCAGGCCCTTGACGTAGTTGGTGAACGCGGGTAGCTGCTCCGGGCAGTAGATGCTGATCGCCAGCGCCTCGCCCTGCACCACGTTCTTGTCCACCACGGTCGGCCGGGCGCCCGGTCCGCCGGCCCCGTTGGAGAGCTGGGCGTTGAGGTTTGCCTGGTTCAGCGCGTTGGCCGGGTCCTGGCAGATCGGCCCGCCGTCCGAGCCGAGTACCCGGACAATCTGGTTCTGGTCGGGTACCGCGAGCCCGGCCTGCGCGAACGCGTCCTGCAGCTGTTTGGCCTTGCGGTTGGCCTGGACGCTGTCCTTGGCCGAGCCGAAGACCAGCACCGCGATGATCAACAGGATCAGGAAGATCCCGCCGAGTACGACGTAGGTGATGTACCGCTTGCGCTTGGGCTCCAGGTCCACCGAGAGTGCCATCACGCCACCGCCCCGGCCTGTGCCTCAGCCTGCAACGCCGCCTCGGGATCCTTCCAGTGCGGCTTGCGCAGCTTGTAGAAGAGGAACGGGATGAGCAGTCCGACGATCAACAGGCCGCCCGCGATGATCAGTACGTAGAGCAGCACGCTGTCCCCGCCGAACTGGGACGAGGGTACGAAGCCGATGAACAGGGCGGCGATCGAGGCCAGGAAGCCGACGACACACAGCGTGGTCAGCAGCGGCGCCTTGAAGCCGCGCGGGTGGTCCGGTTGGGTGCGGCGCAGGCGTACCGCGGCGACGAACATCAGCAGGTACACGATGAGGTACACCTGCGTGGTGATCACCGAGAAGATCCAGTACGCGCTGGACACGTCCGGGATGAACGCGTACGCCAGAGCGATGACCGTGGTCACCGCGCCCTGAGCCACCAGGATGTTCTGCTGCACCCCGTGCTTGTTGAGCTTCTGCAGTACCGGCGGCAGGTACCCCTCCTGGCGGGAGATCAGCAGCAGCCCCTTGGACGGCCCGGCCAGCCAGGTGAGCATCCCGCCGAGCGACGCCATCACCAGCATGATCCCCAGGATCGGGGTCAACCACTGCACGCCGAACTGGGCGAAGACGAAGTCGAACGCCTGCATCACGCCGGCTGTGAGGGACAGGTCCTGGGACGGGATGACCCAGCTGATGGCGAGCGCCGGCAGGATGAAGATGAGCAGTACCAGGCCCATCGCCAGGAACATCGCCCGCGGGAACTCGCGCGCCGGTTTGCGCAGTGAACTCACATGGACGGCATTCATCTCCATGCCCGAATAGGACAGGAAGTTGTTGACGATGAGTACCAGGCTGGCCAGGCCGGTCCAGGCGGGTAACAGGTGGCTCGCGGTCATCGGGGCGGCCGAGGAGTTGCCCTGGCCGAGGAAGACCACGCCGAGCGTGACCAGCAGTGCGGCGGGGATGAGGGTACCGATGATGAGTCCCGCGCTGGAGAGCCCGGCCACCGACTTGGTGCCCTGCGAGGAGACGTACACGCCGGCCCAGAAGCAGATCATGATGACCGCCGCCGTCCACAGCCCGCTGCTGGCCAGGTCCGGGTTGAAGACGTAGGCCAGGGTGCTCGCGACGTAGGCCAGCAGGCTCGGGTAGTAGAAGATCGTCATGGCGAACTGGCACCAGACGGCCAGGAAGCCCAGTGGCTTGGACAGGCCCTGCGCCACCCAGTTGTAGACGCCGCCGCTCCAGCCGGAGGCCAGCTCCGCCGAGACCAGCGAGGTGGGGAGCAGGAAGACGACCGCGGGGAGCAGGTACAGGAAGATCGCGGCGAGGCCGTACACCGCCATCGTCGGCGCGGCCCGCAGGCTCGCCACCGAACTGGTGGTCATGAACGCCAGCGCCAGCCAGGAGATCCGCGGTCCGGCGGCAGCGCGCGGCTTGATCGTCGCGGCCGCCGCGCGCTTGGCGCTGGCCCGCTGAGGATCAGCCCGTCCGAGGGGTACGTCCGCTGCACTCATGTACGCCTCCGCAGTCACGTACCGTCGCCAGGGGCGCGTGTGCGGCGTGGGACGAACGCCGCTTTACGTCGCCTTACGGACGTCCGGTACCGGGTGGGTGGGCCGACCCCCGTGTGCCGGCCCGCCCACCCCGTTCCTACTTTGAGGCTAATGTGTAATCAATCCGTTTTGTTGGCAATCTTGAAACACCGTGGTCGTTGGGGCGCCTGACTGCTCAGCTCGGCCTGCTCAGCTCGGCCTGCTCAGCTCGGGCCCGTCAGCTCAGCCCCCGGTCAGGTCGGGGAGAGGGCTTCGCGGATCCGGATGCGGGCGCCGGCGCGGAGTACCGCGTTGCCGTACACCCGGCCGGCCAGCCAGACCAGTGCGACGATCAGCGCGCCGCTGGCCACGATCGAGAACGCGAGCTGCCAGGCCGGTACCCCGATCCCGATCCGCATCGGCATGAGGGTCGGCGAGAAGAGCGGGATCAGCGACAGGTACCGGATCAGCGGGCTGTCCGGATTCGCCGGCAGGATGGAGATCCCGAGCACGTACGGAATGATGATCAGCATGAGTACCGGCGCGGTCACCCCGCCCGCGTCCTCCTGTCTGGACACCAGTGCCGCGGCGGCCGCGAAGAGCAGCGCGTACATCACGAAGCCGAGCACGAACCAGAGCACCGACCAGGCCACCGCGCTGGCCGCGAACGAGGTGGGCAGGGTCAGCGCGCCGGTACCCAGCCCGACGCCCACCCCCACCGCCGACACCACGAGCAGCTGGCCCAGGCCGACCGCCCCGATGCCGAGCACCTTGCCGAGCATCAGCTGCCACGGGCGGATCGCGGTGAGCAGCAGCTCGACGATCCGGTTGGCCTTCTCCTCGATCACCCCCTGCGCCACGACCTGCCCGTAGACCATCAACGCGAGGTAGACCAGGACGCCGGCGATCAGCCCGAGGGCCAGCCGCTGCCCCTGCCCGGCGCGCTGCGTCTCCTGCGTCGACACCTGCAGGTCGGCCCCGGCCACGGCCGCGTTCACCTGCGCCGGATCGGCCCCCGCCTGGCGCAGTTGGGCACTCAGTACCTGCTGGCGGGCGACCACGGTGAGCAGGTTCCGGTCGGTGTCCGAGATTCGCTTGTGTACCACCGCTGTCGGGTGCTCCGGGCTGCCGGTGACGAGGATGTCCAGCTTCCCGGCGCGTACCAGCTCGCGGCCCTGTGCCTCGTCGACGACCCGGGTGGATACCTTGTGCCCCACCGCTTCGCCGGTTGCCGTGGTCGCCTCGGCCAGGCTCGCCGTTGCGGTGGTGAAGCCGATGCTGGTGGTCGAGTCGGAGCCGGCGACCAGTTTGAAGACGAGGGTGGTGGCGACCACCCCGATCAGCATGATCGCCGTGGTGATGAGGAATGCCTTGGAGCGCAGCCGGGTACCGATCTCCCGCCGGGCCACCAGGCCGACCGCTGTTCTGCTGGTCAACACGGTCCTACTGGTCACCGCTGTCCTACTGGTCACCGCTGTCCTGCTGTTCACCGCACACGCTCCATGCGCTCGGCCGGGTCCCCGGGCTGGGAGATCACGGCGGGTCCACTGACTGGGGGTCCACTGACTACTTCCCGGAACAGTTCGGTGAGGGACGGGCGCTGCCGGGTGAACGCGCGTACCGGGCCGGTGGCCAGTGCTGCCCGGAGGACGAGCTGGTCGTCGGTACCGGGGTCCAGCTCGAGTACCGTCGCCGCCCCGTCCCGCCCGACCACCCGTACGCCGGGCAGCCCGTCGGCCCAGCCCTCGGCCGCGTCGGGCGCGTCGACGAGCAGCTGCGGCGTACCCCGTCCGCGCAGCTCGTCGACGGTGCCGAGGGCCTCCATCCGGCCGGCCCGCACGATGCCCACCCGGTCGCACAGCCGCTCGACGAGTTCGAGCTGGTGGCTGGAGAAGATGACCGGCAGCCCCTGCGCCCGCTTGTCCCGCAGTACCTGGCTCATCACGTCCACCGCCACCGGGTCGAGGCCGGAGAACGGCTCGTCCAGGATCAGGATCTCCGGGTCGTGTACCAGCGCCGCGGCCAGCTGCGCCCGCTGCTGGTTGCCCAGGCTCAGCTTCTGCACGTCGTCGTTGCCGCGCGCGGCGATGCCGAGCCGCTCGGTCCACTCGCCGGCCGCGCGCCGGGCCGCGCCCGGGGACATGCCCCGTAGCCGGGCGAAGTACACCAGTTGATCCATGACCTTCATCCGCGGGTACAAACCCCGCTCTTCGGGCATGTAGCCGATCCGCCGCCGGGTCTCCAACGTCAGGGGGGTACCGGCCCAGCGCACCTGCCCGGCATCCGCCGCGAGTACCCCCAGCGCGATCCGCATCGTCGTGGTCTTCCCCGCGCCGTTGCTGCCCACGAAGCCGAACAGCTCGCCGGCGCGCACCTCGAAGCCCATCCCGTCGAGGGCGGTCACCTCCCCGAAACGCTTGCAGAGCCCGTCGAACTCGAGTACCGCCGTCATGTCCGCGCCTCCGCCCGGCCCGGATCGCTTGCCGTATCCCAAACGCTTGTCATGCCGACGACGTTAGGCGGCGAGCCTGAGCGGCACAGTCCGACCAGGCCCCGATCCCAGGGTGGGGTTGTGGTCGGTGTGGGGTGGGGCTAGGCCCACCCCCACACCGGAGCCCCCGGGCACTGCGCCGGCCGACCGCGGTCAGCGAGACTTGACCCATGCCAACCAGACCAGCCCCACTCCCCCGACCGGAGCGCGTACCCGCAAAGCTGGACGGCCCGGAGGCGGTTGCCACCACCACCCAGCTGACCGGGGCTGAGCTGACCGGGGCTGAGCTGACCGGGGCTGAGCTGAGCGAGGCTGAGCTGACCGGGGCTGAGCTGAGCGAGGCTGAGCTGACCGAGGCTGAGCTCGCCGGGGCTGAGCTCGCCGGCGAAGGGCCGACCGGAGACGAGCTGGCCGGAGAGGTAGCCGCCGGAGAAGTAGCCGCCGGGGTCCGGCCGGACCTGCGGGCATACCTGCTCGGGCCGGTACGGGCAGCGGTCCTGCTCGGGCGCAAGCTGCTCGCCTTCGCGGCCATCGCGGTCTTCCCGGCCACCCTGTTCGGCTGGTTCGGGGCGCTGATCTCACTGATGTTCGTCGGGCTGGGATTCACCGGCCGCTGGCTCGCGGGGGTAGCCCGTCGGCAGGCGCGCGACTGGTCCGGCATCGAGATCGCCACCCCGTACCAGCCGTGGCCGGCACTGACCCGTACCGCTCGCGGCTGGTACTACACCGGCTACTCCTACGACTACCACCGCTACCGCTGGTTTGCCCGGCTCTCCCAGCTCATGCACGGGTACTGGCGGGACCGGGCGACCTGGCGGGACATCGCCTGGCTGACCCTCGACCTGCCGGTGGCCGGCTTCCTCGCGCTGTGGCCGCTGACGCTCGTCCTCGGCGGGCTGGCCGGGCTGCTCGCGCCGGCCTGGTACACGGCCATCCCGCAGCTGTCCGGGCACTGGCTGGACACGCCCGGCCGGGCCTGGCTGGCCGTACCTGTCGGCGCGGTACTGCTGGCCGGCGGTTTCGTCAGTGCGCCGCGCTGCCTGCGGATGGACGCCGCCTGGTCGAGCCTGCTGCTGAGTCCCTCCAGGGGCGGCAAGCTGAGTGCCCGGGTCAGCCAGCTGACCGCCAGCCGGGCCGAGGCCAACCAGTCGCAGGCGGCCGAACTGCGCCGCATCGAACGGGACCTGCACGACGGCGCGCAGGCCCGGCTGGTCTCGGTCGGGCTCACCCTGGGGGCGGCCGAGGCGCTGCTCGACCGGGATCCGGCCGGCGCCCGGCAGCTCATGGTGGAGGCGCGCGAGGCGTCCGCGAAGGCGCTGCGGGAGCTGCGCGAGCTGGTACGCGGCATCCACCCGCCGGTACTCGCCGAGCGCGGGTTGGGGGACGCGGTACGCGCGCTGGCACTGGACTTCGGGCTGCCACTCAAGGTCGACGTCGACCTGCGCGGCCGGCTGGAGAGCCCGGTCGAGTCGGCGGTGTACTTCTGCATCGCCGAGGCGCTGGCCAACGCGGCAAAGCACACGCCGGCCGGTACCCGGGTGCGGATCAAGCTGCGCTGGGAGAACGGGGCGCTGTGGGCGCGGGTGTCGGACAACGGGCCGGGCGGGGCCGATCCGGAACGGGGTAGTGGGCTCGCGGGCGTACGCCGGCGACTGGGTACATTCGACGGCGTGCTGACGGTGGTCAGCCCGGCCGGTGGGCCGACCGAGGTGACTATGGAGGTGCCGTGCGAGTTGTACTCGCCGAGGACCTCTATCTCCTCCGCGACGGGATGACCCGGCTACTGGAGGCGCACGACTGCACCGTGGTGGCGGCGGTCGCCGAGGGGCCGCAGGTACTGCCCGCGCTGCTGGAGCACCGGCCCGACGTGGCGGTACTCGACGTGCGGCTGCCGCCCACCTTCACCGACGAGGGTCTGCAGGCGGCGCTGGCCGCGCGGCGACAGATCCCCGGGCTGCCCGTACTCGTACTCTCCCAGCACGTCGAGCAGCTCTACGCGCGGGAACTGCTGGCCGACGGGTCGGGTGGCATCGGGTACCTGTTGAAGGACCGGGTGTTCAACGCCGACCAGTTCATCGACGCGGTCCGCCGGGTGGCCGCCGGGGGTACCGCGATGGATCCGGACGTGATCGCCAAACTGCTCGCCCGGCCACGTACGGCCACGCCACTGGATCAGTTGTCGCCGCGGGAGACCGAGGTGCTGGGGCTGATGGCGGAGGGGCGCTCGAACGCCGCCATCGCCGGCCGGCTGTTCGTCAGCGAGGGCGCCGTCGGCAAGCACACCGCGAGCATCTTCAGCAAGCTCGGGCTGGCCCAGTCCGACGACGACAATCGCCGCGTCCTGGCGGTGCTGGCCTACCTCGACACCCGCTGACCATCCCGGCTCACTGTCCCGGGCACGGGACGCGGGCTCGCTTCGGTTGCGCGGATGCGGTACACACGGTGCAGCGCTTTTCTCCCAGGGGGTACCCGCATGTCCGCACCGCAGCCCGGCACCTCCCCGCTCGCCGAGTCCGGCGCCCAGGCCCTCGTCGGCGCGATGGGTACCGACGTGTGGGCGGCTACCAAGAGCGGCTTCGCCTACCTGCTCGGCGAGGGTGCGCCGGATGCGATCGGCGGCTGGGAGGAGCGGCTGGAGGCCTCGGCCGCCGCGGTCGGGGCGGACGCCGCCGGGGAGACCGCGAAGTGGGCCGACGAGCTGCGCCGGCTGCTGACCAGCGACCCCGAGGTCGAGCCCAAGCTGGCCGCCCTGGTCGACGAGCTCGCCGGCCGGCTGGCCAGTGGCGGCGGCGAACTCTGACTTTCGGTCGCGGCCAACTCCCACCCAGCTCCCAGGAAGATCGGCTCCGATTGGCGAGCCCGATGGGGGTACGGCCGGTAGCGTGAGGACCGCGACCGGGCGCGAATCGACACCCGCCCGCGCGGGAGGGGTACGCGATGCGCGCGTTGACGGTACGACCTGGCGAGAAGGATTCCCTCGCCCTCTCCGAGTTCCCCGAACCCTCCACTGACGACGGACCGATCCTGGTGCAGAGCCTGGCGATCGGGCTCTGTGGTACGGATACCGACATCGTGAAGGGTGACTACGGCACCGCGCCGGACGGCGAGGAACTGCTGGTCCTCGGGCACGAGAACCTGGGGCGGGTAGTGGAGGCGCCAGCCGGCGCGCCGGTGGCCCCGGGTGACCTCGTGGTCGGCATCGTGCGCCGGCCCGACCCGGTACCGTGCCCGGCGTGCGCGGCCGGCGAGTGGGACATGTGCATGAACGGCCGGTACAGCGAGCACGGCATCGCCCGGCTGCACGGCTTTGCCAGGGACCGGTGGCGCGCGCAGCCGGACGCGCTGGTACGGCTGGAGCCGGAGCTGGCCGACATCGGCGTACTGCTGGAGCCGGCCACGATCCTCGCCAAGGCGTGGGAGCAGATCGACCGGATCTCCCAGCGCGCGTTCTCGGCACACCGGGTGGTCGCGGTGACCGGGGCCGGTCCGGTGGGGCTGCTCGGCGCGCTGCTCGGGGTGCAGCGCGGGCTAGAGGTGCACGTCTTCGACGTGGTCACCGAGGGGCCCAAGCCACAGCTCGTCGCCGACCTGGGCGCCACCTACCACGGCGTGCCACTGCCGGAGAGCGGAGTGGTACCCGATCTGGTCATCGAATGCTCCGGGATCGCGTCGGTGATCCTGGACTCGATCACCCACAACACCAAGAACTCGATCGTCTGCCTGACCGGGGTCTCCAACCGGGGCACCTCGATACCCACCGACATCGGCGCATTCAACCGCACCGCCGTACTGGAGAACGACGTGATCTTCGGTACCGTCAACGCCAACCGCCGGCACTACCAGGCCGCCGCCGCCGCGCTCGCGGCCGGCGACCGCGACTGGCTCCGCCGGCTGATCACCCGCCGGGCGCCGGTTGAGCAGTTCGCCGACGCCTTCCGCCGCGGTCCGAAGGATGTCAAGGTCGTCATCGAGTTCGACAAATGACCGCCGCCACCCCCGGCCAGCCAGCCGGGAAACCAGCCGCGCAACAGCCGGGTCCGGCAACGAACCAGCCAGCCGGGACGCCGGCCGCACCACCGTCGGCACCACCGGCTGGTGACTCGACGAACAAGCCGGCCGGGAAAGCCGCCAGCCAGCCGGGTCTGGGGTCGCCGGTCGCGAGCGTGCCGCGGCCGGCGGGGAGCGCCGACCGGGGCGGCACAGCCGGCCGCAACCGGATCGAGGACTACGCGCTCATCGGCGACCTGCACACCGGGGCGCTCGTCGGCCGGGACGGCTCGATCGACTGGCTGTGCCTGCCCAACTTCGACTCCCCGGCGTGCTTCGCCGCGCTGCTGGACACCCCGGACGCGGGCCGTTGGCTGCTCGCGCCGGTCGGTGCCAAGACGAGCACCAGCCGGCGGTACCACGGGGACACGCTCGTACTGGAAACGGTGTGGCAGACCGATACCGGCCGGGTACGGGTGATCGACTTCATGCCGCCCCGGAGCGTCGGTATCGACGTGATGCGACTCGTCGTCGGCGAGCAGGGCACCGTGCGGATGCACACCGAGATCGTGCTGCGCTTCGACTACGGCCGGGTGGTGCCGTGGGTACGCCAGCGCGGGACCGCCGGGTTGGAGGCGGTGGCCGGCCCGGATGCGGTGTGGGTACAGACTCCGGTCCCGCTGCGCGGGCACGGCCAGACGACCATCGGCGAGTTCGACGTCAAGGCCGGCGAGCGGATCCCGTTCACGCTCACCTGGGCGCCGTCGTGGCGCAACAGCCCGCCGCGCAAGACCTCGGTCGAGGACCAGCTGATCTCCACGATCGAGCACTGGACCGACTGGTCGGGCAAGTTCCAGGTGGAGACGCAGTGGCGGGAGCCGATCGTCCGCTCGCTGATCACCCTGAAAGCACTCACTTTCCAGCCGACCGGCGGGATCGTGGCGGCGCTGACCACGTCACTCCCGGAGTGGCCGGGCGGCCAGCGCAACTGGGACTACCGGTACTGCTGGCTGCGCGACTCGACGTACACGCTGCAGGCGCTGCTGGCCGGCGGGTTCGTCACGGAGGCGAAGGCGTGGCGGGAGTGGCTGCTACGCGCGGTGGCCGGCGACCCGAGCACCCTGCAGATCATGTACGGCCTCGACGGTACCCGCCGGCTGCCCGAATATGAGCTGCCGTGGCTGCGCGGGTACGCCGACTCCGCGCCGGTACGGGTCGGCAACGCCGCGGCCGACCAGCTCCAGCTCGACGTCTGGGGCGAAGTGATCGACAGTCTGTACCTCGCCCGGGAGGCCGGCCTGGCCTCCGACGAGAGCGCCTGGGGTCTGCAGGTGGCGCTGCTGGACTTCCTCGAAGGCGCGTGGCAGCAGCCGGACAACGGGCTGTGGGAGATGCGCGGCCCGCGCCGGCACTTCACCCACTCGAAGTTGATGGCGTGGGTGGCCTTCGACCGGATGTCCCGGGCGGTACGCGACCGCAAGCTCCCCGGTGACGTCGTGCAGTGGGAGTCGATCCGCGAGCAGATCCGGGCCGACATCCTCACGCACGGCTTCGACAGCGCGAAGAACAGCTTCGTGCAGTCCTACGGCTCGGCCGAACTCGACGCCGCGCTGCTGCTGATCCCCCGGGTCGGCTTCCTGCCCGGGGACGATCCGCGGGTGCTGGGCACGATCGAGGCGATCCAGCGGGAGCTGACCCACGACGGCTTTGTCCAGCGGTACCACACCAGCAGCGCCGACGACGGCCTGCCCGCCGGCGAAGGGGTCTTCCTGGCCTGCTCGTTCTGGCTGGTGGATGCCTTGCACGCGGCCGGCCGGCAGCGCGCCGCCGTGGAGCTCTTCGAGCGGCTGCTCGCGCTGCGCAACGACGTCGGCCTGCTCGGCGAGGAGTGGGATCCGGTCGGCAAGCGCCAGCTCGGCAACTTCCCGCAGGCGTTCAGCCACTTCCCGATCGTGGTCACCGGCCTGCAGTTGGCCCAGCACGGGCACCGGCGCAGCCGGGATCCGATGCGCCACCACGGTCCGGGCGGCGCGCCGGCCGCCGGTAGCCGGTAGGCAATTCGCGGAGACGGTCAGCTCAGCGCCGGTAGTCGGCCGGCCGGCGGCTGGGATCCTCCGCCAACCAGGCCAGATATTCGTTGTACGCACCCAGCGCGCCCTCCGGTGCCGGCTCCTCCAGCCCGCCCCGGTACGGCGCGGGCACGCTGGTCAGCAGCGGGTCGACGGGGCGCTCCGGTGCCGGTACCACCGGCCGGTCGGCGCGCAGTACCAGCCGGATCTCGCGTAGCCACAGGCCGACCGCGAACGCCGCGAAGACCGGCCACTCGACGGCGTAGGCGTAGCTGAGCATGTTGCCGTCCCGCGCCCGTACCCACTGCCACCAGCCCAGGCCCAGGCAGCCCGCCACCGCCACCAGCAGTACGGCATGCCGCAGCAGCCAGGCGGGGGTGAGGAAGCGGCGCACCCGACCAGCGTATCGGCCTGCCCCGCCGGCCCGACCGGGTGACCTGCCCGGGTACCTGCCTGGGTGACCTGGCCACAGTCGGATCCGCCAAAAGCCGCCCGCACCTAACGGGGCAAATGTACGTTTTTCTCAGGTACAACCGGCGGGAGCGAGGGTGCTGGACGATCCACGGGTGTCGGACGCCTCGAGGCGGTTGGACGACCCGAACGTGCTGGACGATCCGTTGCTGAGCTGGCGGGACGGTCCGACGAAGAGTCGCGTGCTGGACGCGGTGACGGCGCTCGCCGCCGAACTGCCGCCGGCCCGCCGGATCGCCGCCCTCGACCACGACGGCACGCTCAGCTGCGAACGCCCGCTGGACGCCCGGCTCTACTTCCTCATCGCGCACTGGCGGGAGCAGGTGGCCGCCGATCCCGGGCTGGCGGCGCGGCAGCCGTACAAGGCGGCGGCCGTGGGTGACCACGACTTCTTCGCCGACCCGGCGCACCACGAGGCGGTACCCGGCTGGGTGGGGGACGCCTTTGCCGGGCAGCGGGTGGACGAGTTCAGCCGGGCGGTCGAGCACTTCCTGGCCGGCGCCCGGCACCCGCGCTTCCCGCACCCGTTCCCGCGGCTCACCTACCAGCCCATGGAGGAGCTGCTGGACCTGTTGCGGGACAACGGGTTCACCATCTTCATCCAGGCCGCCGACCGGGACTTCGCGCAGGTACTGAGCGCCGAGGCGTACGGGGTACCGGCGCACCAGGTACTCGGGCCGGCCGCGCTGCTGGAGTACCGGGACGGCACGGTACGCCGGCTGGATCGGCTCCGGCCGGCCGTGGTCGCCGGCCCGGGCAAGCTGGTGCAGGTGGTACGCGCCTGCGGGTACCCACCGGCGTTCGCGGCCGGCAACGGCGACGACGACCTGGAGTTGCTACGGGTGGCCCGCTTCCCGCTGGTACTGCGGCACGACGACGCGGAGCGCGAGTACGCCTACGGCGACGGTGCGCAGCGCCTGCTGACCACGGCCGAGGCAGCCGACTGGACGACCGTGAGCATGCGCACCGACTTCACCGCCATCTTCGCCGAGTAGCCCGCGAACCGACCAGCCCGCAAACCGAGTGCTCGCGAACCGACTAGCCCGCAACCCGAGTGCCCGCGAACCGACCAGCCCGCAAACCGAGTGCCCACGAACCGACCAGCCCGCAAACCGAGTGGCCCGCAAAACCGAGTAGCCCCGCCGGCGGGCGGGGCTACTCGCGTCAGGGCGCCGACGGCAGACGCGGGTCAAGCGGCGGAGGCGGTACCGAGGATGCGGGACTTCTCGGCGCTGAACTCGGCGTCCGAGAGCTTGCCCCGGTCGTGCAGGTCGGCGAGGACCTTCAGCTGCTCGGCCGTATTCGACGGCGCGTAGTGCTGGACGAACTCCCGGCTGTTCTGGTCGATCATCTGGCGCTCCTGGGCGGTCGCGCCGGCCGGCCGGAAGAGCAGGTAGATGAGGGTGCCGACGAAGGGCACCAGGACCACGACCACGACCCACAGCGCCTTGAGCCAGCCGGACATGTCGTCGCGGCGGAAGATGTCCACCAGCGCGAAGCCCCAGACGAGCAGCAACGGGATGTAGATCAGCAGCAGCCAGAAGAAGTTCCAGAAGGACAGGCTGTCATCGGCAAGTACCATGACTAGTTTTTACCATCCTAAAGCGGGCTTTGTTCACATAATGCCCGGCAGATCAGTCGATGGAATCACCGGCGGACCACGGAGTCACACCTGCGCGTTATCGTCGCGTTTGTGAGCCTGCCCAGCCGTACCCTCGAACGGATCATGAAGCTCCCACCGGCCGTGACCCGGGCCGTACGCGTGCACCGCGACCTGGAGGTGCGTACCCGTGACGGGGTTGTCCTGCGCACCGACCACTACGAACCGCGACTGCCCGGCGCACCGACGGTCCTGCTGCGCACCCCCTACGGCCGGCGCGGCCTGATCGGGCTGCTGCAGGGGCGGATCTTCGCCGAGCGCGGCTTCCACGTGGTGGTGCAGAGCTGCCGGGGCACCTTCGGCTCGGGTGGCGTCTTCGAGCCGATGCGCCACGAGCACGACGACGGCCTGGACACGCTGGCCTGGCTGCGCGAGCAGCCGTGGTACGACGGCCGGCTGTTCACCTACGGCCCCAGCTACCTCGGCTTCACCCAGTGGGCGATCGCCGCCGACGCGGGTCCGGAGCTGCGCGGGATGGTACTGCCGGTGACCACCGCCAGCTTCCGCGACCCGACCTACGCGGGCGGCGCGTACTCGCTGGACACCACGCTCAACTGGGCGGCGCTGATCGCCAACCAGGGCGGCTCGCTGCTGTCCTTCATGTACAAGCAGCGGCGTACCGCCCGCCGGCTCAGCACCGCGCTTCCGGCACCTCCCGCTCACCGAACTCGACCAGCTGGCCAGCGGCCGGGAGGTGGCCTTCTACCAGGAGTGGCTGCGGCACAGCGAATCCGGCGACGACTACTGGACACCGCGCGAGCACCGCGCCGAGGTCAGCGCGCCCATCCTGCTGATCGGCGGCTGGCAGGACATCTTCCTGCCGTGGCAGCTGGGCGACTACCGGACGCTGCGCGCGGCCGGGCACGAGCCGCGGCTGGTCATCGGCGAGTGGACGCACGCCAGCCTGGAGCTGCTCGGCTACTCGACCCGGGCGGCGCTGCGCTTCTTCGCCACCCTGGTCGCCGGGGAGCCGGCACCCACCGGGGTACAGCTGCGGATCGCGGGCAGCGACGAGGTACGCGAGGTGCCCGCGTGGCCGCCGCTCGATGCCGCCGCCCAGCCGTGGTACCTGGACGCCGACGGCGGGCTCTCGCCGGAGAAGCCGACCGCCGGAGTGGACCGGTTCCGGTACGACCCGGCCGACCCGACGCCCTCCCCCGGCGGTCCGCTGCTCACCCCGGACGCGGGGCGCAAGGACAACGCCGAGGTCGAGCGCCGCGCCGACGTACTCGTCTACTCCAGCGCCGTGCTGGACCGGCCGGTCGAGGCGATCGGGCCGGTCGACGCGACCGTCCACATCCGGTCCAGCGTGGAACACTTCGATGTGTCGGTGCGGGTCTGCGACGTGGACCCGGCCGGCCGCTCGGTCAATGTGTGCGACGGGCTCACCCGGGTGCGCCCCGGGCTCTTCGAAGCCGACCCCGAGGGGGTACGCGCGGTAGCGGTGCAGTTGTGGCCGATCGGGTACCGCTGGCAGGCCGGGCACCGCATCCGGGTACAGGTCGCCGGCGCCGCCTGGCCCAGGTACGCCCGCAACACCGGCACAGCCGAGCCGCTGCACTCGGCGACCACTCTGGTCGTCGCCGAGAACGAGGTCTTCCACGAGCCCGGCCGCCTGAGTGCCGTCATGCTGCCGGTGACGCCGAGCTGATCGCCTCCCGGCCTACTGCGTCGCCTACTCGCGGGCGGCTGGGCTGGTCGGTCGGCTGGGCTGGTGGCTGGCGTGCCGGTGGGCTGGCGGCTGGCGTGCCGGTGGGCTGGTGGGCAGGCTGCGGCTGGCGTGCCTACGCGGCGGGCTCCGGGGTCGGCTCGGCGGCCGGCTGCGGCGGGATCCGCATGAAGATGCCGGCCGCGAGCAACAGGATGAGCGCGATGACGGTCAGCCAGATGGCGGTCGCCACGGTCGGCCAGAACAGCAGGATGAGGATGGCGGCCGCGCCGAGTAGCCAGCCGAGCCAGCGGCCGTACCGGTGCAGGAAGTTGCCGACCGGGGTCGGATGCCAGCCGGCATGCCCGATGGCTCCGCCGGCCAGGTCCTCGCCGCGCGCCACCAGTCCACGGGCGCCCCGGCCGATGCGTCCCGGGCCGGCCAGGAAGAGCCACAGCACCGCGATGACCATGATCACCAGCCAGGTCTGCACGGCTGTGACCAGATAGCGCAGTACCGTCTCGTAGATCGCGGTGGCCGCCGGTACGTTCAGGTTCTCCGCGGCCACCTGATCCTCGTACTTGCTGCGCAGCACCGAGTACGCGATCAGTACCGCGATCATGAACAGGCCGATGAGTACGCAGCCGATGAGTGCGCCACGGCGGTGACCGGGGGCCAGCCACACGGCCAGGCCGAAGATCAGCAGGGCGATCCAGGGCAGCCAGGTGGCCAGCGTGTCCAGGTGCTTGGCGGCCCGCTGGATCTTCGGCAGCTTGTCCGACTCGACCAGCGGGAAGGTCACCGAGACATCCGGGATCTTGCTGACGATGCCGAACCCGTCGGCCACCAGATCGGCCTTCACCGCGGCGATGACCGGACTGAGGTCGAGTAGTACCTGGTCGTCCTTGGTCTTGAGCACCTTGCCGTTGCCGGTCAGGATCGCGTTGACCTGGGTGTGCGCCACCGTGTTGATGGTGGTCCAGAGCTTGGCGAAGCGTTCGCTCTGCACGAAGTTCGCCACGTGCGTGTGGATGAACGACTCCACCCAGTCGCTGATCGGGCCGCTGATCAGGTTGGCGATGGCCGGCGCCCGGGTCAGCTCACTCGCCTGGGCGGCCTGCTGGGCCAGCGCGGGTACGTCGATCTGGTCCACCAACTCCTGGGTGACCCGGTTGGTGATCGCGGTCTGTACCGCCGGGTCGCTGGCCAGCGGCGCCACGGTCGACACGTACCGGTCGGTGTCCAACAGCTCACCACGGGCGAACCGGGCCACCAGCGCACTGGTGACGAGTATCGCCGCGATGAGCAGCAGTACCACCGCTCCGGTCCAGCGCAGGCCCTTAACTGCCATGCGTCCATCTTGCGGTCGCGCGGCACAAAAGGGGGTAATAACCTAAAAAAGGGTCTACTACCGCAAAACGGGATACGCTGAATTATGGTCTCTGATCCAGGTGTCACGGCGTTCAGCTTCACCCGGACCGATGACGCGCTCTTCCGCCAGTGGTGGTCGCGGCTGGCGCTGGTGGGTGGCGTGGTCTCGGTCGTACTCGGGATCATCCTGCTGGTGTGGCCCAAGGAGACGCTCGTCGTCGTCGCGGTACTCCTCGGCATCTGGCTGGTGATCGCCGGTATCGCCAGTCTCGCGCAGGCGATCTTCGCACCCGAGGGGCGCAGCGGTGGGCTGCGCGTACTCAAAGCGTTCGGCGGGATCCTCTACCTGATCGCCGGGGTGTTCTGCGTACGGCACGCGTTCTCCACGGTCACCCTGCTGGCCGCGCTGATCGGCATCTCCTGGCTGGTCGCCGGAGTGGTCGAGGTGTTCTCCGCGTTCGGCGAGGGAGTCAGCGGCTGGTACCGCGCCTCCGCGTTCACGCTCGGCCTGGTCAGCATCATCGGGGCGCTGATCATCCTGATCTGGCCGACACCGTCGCTGGTGACGCTGACCTGGCTGGCCGGGCTGTGGCTGCTGGTGCTCGGCATCGCCCAGATCGTGACGGCCATCCGAGCTCTGCGCTCACCGGACGTGGCCGTCCCGGCCTGACGACCGATCGGCCTATGTCTCTTCCCATTTGAAGAAGCGGCTGGCGATGGCGGTCAGCACGATGGCGAAGAGCAGCAGGCCACCGATGGTCGGCAGGACCGAGACGGGGCTCGCGCCGCGCACCATCACCTCGCGCAGCGCGTCGGTCAGGTAGCGCAGCGGCAGCAGCCGCGAGACGACCTGGAGCCACTGCGGGGCGCCGTCGAGCGGGAAGAACGCGCCCGACAGGAACGCCATCGGCAGCACGATGATCTGCACGATGCCCTGCGCCGCGTCCTCGGTCTTGGCGAACGCCGCCACCAGTAGACCGATGGAGAGGAAGGCGAAGACTCCGGCTATCACCAGGGGTACCGCCATCCACCACGCCCCGGACAGCTGCAGCCCGAAGAACGGGAGCAGGGCAACCCCGATGAAGATCACCATCTGTACCAGCCCGAGCAGCACGCTGACCAGTACCCGGGCACCGAGTACGGTGGCCGGCCCGACCGGCGAGAGCCGCAGCCGCCGCATCAACTGCGTCTTGCGCCAGTTGACGAGCGTGAGGGCGGCGCCCGCCGTCCCGGCCGTGGCGAGGGACCAGCCGAGCAGACCGGGCGTGTAGTACTGGATGGTCTTGAGGGACTTGTCCTCGACCTGTTGGGCGTCGAGCGTGACCGTGGGGGTACCGGCGGTGGCCTGGGTCAGCCCCTGGAACACGCCGGCGACGATGGCGGAGCGGACCTGGTCGGCCTGCGAGTAGTAGAGCACCAGGTGATCGCCGTCCTGGACGACAGCGGCCGCGGCGTCGCCCTTGCGTACCTTCTCCTTGGCCGCGTTCACATCGGTGGCCGGTTCGAGCTTGATGGACTTGTCGAACTGGGCCCGCGCGTCGGCCGGCATCTGGTCGACGATCGCCACCGAGCCGACCTCGAGTACGTCCACCCGAGCCGCACCGTTGTTCTTGAAGATGCCGCCGAAGAGGACCAGGAACATCAACGGGAAGGCGATGGTGAAGAAGATCGCACTGCGGTCGCGGCGGTAGGCCAGGAGCAGGGCACGGCTGATCGCGAGGAGACTTCTCACGCGCGGTACTCCCGTCCGGTGAGGGTGAGGAAAACGTCTTCGAGGGTCGCGCCACGGACCGCGAGGCCGCGCAGCGCATTGCGCTCCGCCAGGTTGGCCAGTACCCCGGCCGGCTCCCGGGTGCTGATCGTCAGCGATACCCCGTCGTCCTGGATGTCGGCGTCCTGGAACTGTTGGCGCGCTTCGCTCTCCGGCACGATCCCGCTCTCGATGGAGATCCGGGTCGGCGCGTCCAGGCCGCGGACCAGGGTGGCCGGCGGATCGAGCTGCAGGATCTTGCCGGCGTCCATGATGGCCACCCGGTCGCAGAGCACCTCGGCCTCATCCATGTGGTGCGTGGTGAGGACCACCGTGCGCCCCTGCTCGTTGATGCCGCGCAGCAGGTCCCACAGGTTGCGCCGGGCCTGCGGGTCGAGCGCCGCCGTCGGCTCGTCGAGGAAGACCACGTCCGGGTTGTGGATCAGCGCGCAGGCGATGGAGAGGCGCTGCCGCTGGCCGCCGGAGAGCTGAGCGGTGCGGGTCTCCGCCTTGTCGGTCAACCCCACCCGGTCGAGCGTCGCGTCGGACTGCTCGTCGGAGACGCCGTAGAGGGCGCCGAAGGTACGGATCTGCTCGCGCGTGGTGAGCCGCTCGAAGAAGGCCGTGGCCTGCAGCTGTACGCCGATGCGGGGCAGCAGCGCCTTATTGCGTGGCCAGGTCGGCTCACCGAGCAGCCGGACGTTACCCGAGTCAGCCTCGCGCAGCCCTTCGATAATCTCCAGCAGCGTGGTCTTGCCGGCACCATTGGGCCCGAGGATGCCGAAGAACTCGCCGCTCTCCACCTCGAATGAAACTCCGTCCACGGCAAGGGTTTCGCCGTAGGACTTGTGCACGTCTTCCACGACGATCGAGGGGGGCATGGGCAGCAGCCTAGCGATCGGTACGCGGCGCCCGCTGCCCCGGGGTCAGCGCCGATCGATGCCCGGCACCGCCGGTCAGCCGGAGTAGACATCAGCCGGCGTGGACGGCAGCCGGCGCAGACGGCAGCCGGCGCAGACGTCAACTGGGGTCGACGCGGCGGGTGTCCAGCCAGCCGTCGCCGTTGGTGTCCCGCATGTGCGTCTCGTAGCTGCCGTTGAAGTCCTCGTCGTAGTCGGCGGACTCCACGCGGCCGTCGTGGTTCTGGTCGTGGCCGACGAAGTCGACGACACCGTCGTGGTTGCGGTCGACGTAGATGTCCACGCTGCCGTCCGCGTGCTGGACGGCGGAGTACTGGTCCCAGTGCCCGTCGCCGTCGGCGTCGATGTGCGGGTGGTACCCGACCGGGGCGTGGTCGCCCGGGAGCGGGGCCGGTACCCCGTCGCTCTGCAGGGCGTCGGCGGAGGCGCTGTGCTGCAACGGAGCCCCGCCGGTACCGGGTACGCCGCCGCCGTTGTCGACGACGGTCAGGCCCTGGTTCGCGGGTACCCCGTCGGTCAGTCCTTGATCTGCCGGGGTGACCTCGGTGATCCCCTGGTCCGCGCCGCCGGTCTGGGTGATCCCCTGATCGGCCGGCAACTGGGTGAGCCCCTGCTGCTGGCCCGCCGGGTGGATGCCGGGGTGCTGGCCGGCTGAGTGCTGGCCAGCCAGGCTGAGCCCGGCGTGCCCACCCGCACCGGCGCCCTCGCCGATCAGGCTGATCAGCGGGCCGAGCAGCCCGGCCAGGCTGGCCTTGCTGGTCCGGTTCTCCACCCCGCCGAGGCTGCCGGCATCACCGGTCAACTGGGCGCTGAGCAGCTCCAACTCATCGGCGGAGAGGTGATATCCGGAGAGCGCGGCAGCCGGATCGGTGGCCAGCGCCGTCCGGAATTGCGGCTCACCGAGCAACCGCTCGAGTACGTCGTCGAAATCGCTGTCACTCATGTCGCCGCTCCCCCACTTGTTTCCCGAACTCCAACCCCCGCCCCCATGATCGCGAAGGATTTTGGGGGCTACAGCACCACTTTTTCTTACCCGCCCATGAAGCCCCGCACCGCTCAGTCGAGTTCGGGCATGGGTACCGGCTGCGGGCGGGGCCGGCACGTTCCACACTGGACGGCGTCCTCGACGACCAGCCCCTCGGCCCGGTTGCGCTTGCCGGAGCGGTGCACCTCCAGCAGGTACGGGCCGAACTTCACGTGGTCCTCGCAGAGTCCCCGACCGCAGAACCGGCAGGTACCCCGCGCCGCCTTGGCGCAGAACCAACACAACACAGGAATCTCCTAGCGGACGATGGGAACGCACACGTCAAGTACCACGGTGAAGGCCTTGGCAGTCACGGTGTTGCCGGCCGGGTCCTTCGCCGTGATGGTGATGGTGATGGTGCCGCCGTTCTGGTGGCTCTGGGCGTAGTCGACGCTGAAGCTTCCGGCGAAAATCCCGTCGCCGAGGTGCATGGCTCCCCCGCCGCCGGTTCCGTCGGTATTGAGCTTCCACGTGAAGGTGACGGTCAGCGTGCTCTGCGCGTTGTCGGGATCGGTGACGTTCGCGTAGACGCCCTCGGCGATCTGCGTGGCCTTCGCCCGGCCGCAGTAGGTGCCAGCCGGCGGGTTCTGCGCGATCGGGGACTCCAGTGCATGCGGGTTGGTGATCACCGGTGGCTGGTTCGGTGGCGGCGGGTTCGTCGTCTTGGTCGGGGTCTTCGTGGGCGTTTTGGTCGGGGTCTTTGTGGGCGTCTTGGTGGGTGTTGGGGTCGGGGTGGGCGACGCGCTCGGCGAGTCCGACGGGGACGGGCTCAGCGACGGCGTATCGCTCGGCGAGGGGCTGGGCGAGGGCGAGTCGGTGGGCAGCGGGCGCGGGATACCGACGCCGTCGCCACAGCTGGGTTCGCTGCCGGCGAGCGGCAACTCGTGGCCGTCCAGGGTGACCGAGCCGATCGCGACCGCGGCGTACCCGCCCTCGACCGCGAAGCGGGCCAGCCCTTCGTTGGCGCGTACCGCCGAACCCGCGGTCCCCACGGAGAGCGCCAGTGGCCGGTACGCCGAGGATGTGCTCCTGGTGTCGGCGAGCACCCGGCCGCCGGTCAGGGTGAGCGCCGCGGTCGGGGTGATCGGGCGGGTGGCCGGCGAGGCGAGCGGGCCGACGTTCACGCCCGATCCGCCACAAAGGACGGTCAGCGCGCCGCCGCGGTAGGTGAGCTGTCCGGTCGAGCGGTCGGCGACGGTGACCTGGTCGCCCTCGCCCACGTAGACCTTGTCGCCCTTGTGCAGCACGGTCTGGTCGCCGCTGACGAGCGCGGTCACGGTACCCCGGGAGACGGTCAGCAGTGCCCGGTCGGCCGGCATCTCGCCCCAGGCCGGCCCGGGGTAGAGCAGGTTGCCGCCGGTGAGCAGCAGAGCCAGCAGCAGCAACAGGATCAGCAGCCACCACAGCTTGCGTTCGAACTTGCGATCCTGCTCGTCGGGTACCTCCGGCGGTGGACCGGGCGGACCGGCGAGCGGTGGGTACCCACTCGGCGGGTGTACCCCGAACGCCGGTACCAAACCCGCCGGCCCACCGACCCCGGCAGCCGGCGCACCCAGCAGCAGCGGCAGTCCACCGGCGGCCGGCAGAATCCAGGCACGCAAGGCAGTGCGCGCCACAATCGGCGCGCCGTCCACCGGGGTGACCAGGTCGCCGCGGCCGCGCGACCGCCCGTCGGGCAGCAGCGCGCTGCCGGAGGCGACCAGTGCGACAGCGTCCGAGTCGAGTACCAGCGACCCGCCCGGTGGTACGGAAACGGGACGGGCGTGGGAAACCAGGGCCAGCGTGTCCTCCGTGGACAGTGCGGCGAAGGCGGGTGCGTTGGCCAGCAACGCCTCCAGCTCGGCGCGCTCGGCGGGCGGCGGCCCGTCGATCGGGCCGACCGCGGTCGCGGCGGCGCCGGCGGGTACGGCCAGAAGTGTTGTACCGGCGGTGAACCAGGCGAGCGCGGAGGCCGCGCCGGTGATGGCGTTGCCCAGCCCGACCACGCCACCGGCGCCCACCCGCTCGCGGACGGTACCGGCCGGGTCACCCGGGCGTCGCGCCTCCAGCGCGCCGTCGACAACCACGAAGACCGAGGACTGTGCGGAACCCGCGAAGACGAGCTGTGAGCCGGTCCGCGGATGCAGCCAACTCGACTGTGCGGCAAGGGAATCAACCGCCGGGCCGGGCAGCCGGCCGAGTGCGCTGGCGCGCAGCGCGGACACCCGGCGGGGTACGTCCCGGGAGTCCCGGCTCTCGGCAATGCGCTGTGCCAGCCGGCGGGCGCGCCGACCCAGCCACGCCACCAGCGCGTACGTCGCGGGTGCGGCCAGGCCGAGTACCACGACGATGAGCAGTACCCGCTGCCACCAACCCGCGTGCCAGACGCCGATGGCCAGCCCCTCGACCCGGTCGACGTACACCCGGTAGGCGATGTTCAGCCCGATCACCAGCCACACCAACGAGAACATCCCGTACAGCGCGATCAGCCGACCCTCGCGGTCGAGCGTGCCGAAGCCGGGCGGGCGGCGGCGCAGCCGGGCCAGCACCCAGGACAGGCCGCGGGCGCGCAGATTGGGGATCTCCAGCCAGTCCATCAGGAGGTAGTAGCCGTCGAGCGCGAGGAACGGGTTGAGGTTGAAGGCGACGTTGATATACCAGGCGAAGGAGAGCTTGAAGCACCACGGGGCAAGGGCCGGATCGAGCAGACCGACAATCTGCGCGGTACCGGCGAGGAACAGCCCAGCCGCCGGACCCGCCGCCGTGGTCACCAGCCGCGCCCGGCGCCCGGCCAGCCACACGTCCGTGGTGTCCACGAAGACCGACGGAATACCGAAGTAGACCAGGAAACCAGCGGAGGGTACCCGCCGGCCGGCGTGCTTGGTCGCCAGCGCGTGCCCCAGCTCGTGGCAGGCCAGCGCGACAACGTTGAGCGCCAACAGGATCAGCGCACCGCGCAGGTACGACCCGTGCGCCAGGAAGACCTGCTGCTCGCCCCGCCACCAGGTGAAGCCGAAAATCCCCAGTCCTGCCAGGGCAACCAGGGCCAGCAGTGCCACCACCGGACGGGTGAAGAAGAGCCGGCCACCGGCCTTGTAGAGCACTGTGATCACCGGGTCGACCCGGGCCAGTACCAGTCGGCGACCGCGGATGAAGGCGAGCAGCCCGCGGCCGAACCGGGCCGGCCACGGCCGGCGCTGCCGCTTGTCGAGTTGGCGGAACGCGTCCACCGGCAGCTCGTCGAGCATGTGGTTGCCGGCCAGGTCGGCGACTACCCGGGTCACCTGGTCGGGGGCGAGCCGGCCGGAGATCTTGGCGAACTCACCGACCAGCCGGGCGACGGTACGGGTACCGTCCATCAGCTGGGCGAGCTGCCACTCCTCCGGGGTCAGCCGGGCGTACCTCGGCGCCCGCCGGTCGGGCGACCGCACCATCAGGTAGTCGACCCCGCGCACGCTGGTCAGCTGGGCTGCTTCGATGCCCTCGCGGAGTACCGGCCGGGCCCGCGCCGGGTTGAGCCGCTCGGCGACGGCACTCCACAGCCCGGCGTCGGCGGGGCCCACCGGCTCACCGGGAGCCCGGCCAGCCAGCGCCTCCCAGACGCTGACGTGGGTCTCGACGATCGTCATCGCACTGCCCTTCGTCGTGACCGGTGAGTTTTGGGGTAGGTCGGGGCGCGGGCGGATAGCCCGGGACCAATGCGCCCGGCCAGCAGCGTACGAACTCCACACCAGTCACGCGAGCCTCGGTAAGTAACTCGACACCGGGGCAAAGCCGCGACATCCGGCACAAACACGCTGCGCCACCGCCACAACACGCGTACCGCGTAAGTTTCGGCTCCCGCGGCGCTGGGTTCGGGCGTCGCGGACGGGCGTTTCGCACTGCCACAGCGGTTTCCGCGCGACCCGTCGACCGGGGCGCCGGCAGCGCGTTCCGGAGCAGCCGTGGGAGCGCTACCATTCGGCGCTATGAATTTCCGCACCCCTTTCGCCGTGCTCTGCGCCGGTACCGTCCTGCTGCTCGCTGGCTGCTCCGGCCACGCCAAGGCGACCGCCGCCCCCAGTCCGCCCATCCTGCACTGCGACAAGGCACCGGACGCCACCGTCGGCTCCACTCTCGGCATCGCGGTCACCCCGGCACAGGAGACCGACCAGGTACCGGTGACCGTCTGCACGTACCCGTTGAAGTCCGGCGCGGGCGTTGTCGTACTGCGCTTCCAGACAGTGGTGGACACCGGCCGGTTCGCCGAGATCCGCAAAGGCTTCGCCGGCCCGACCACCGATGTGGCCGGCTACCACGACGAGGCGTTCACCTCGACCAGCGGTACCGGCGACGCGGCGCTGAACTCGTTGGCCGCTCGTAGCGGCAGCACCGCCATCGTGGTCACCGCGGGTGTCCCGGTCGACAAGGAGAAGGCGCTACTCGACCAGCTCTTCGGCGCCGTGTAGGCACCGGTCGGGCCACCGGGCGGCAAGGTGGGCGCTTTCGGCGG
The DNA here is from genome assembly GCA_963850915.1 of uncultured Actinomycetota bacterium. GTDB lineage: Bacteria > Actinomycetota > Actinomycetes > Mycobacteriales > Micromonosporaceae > CAVTWH01. The sequence goes on along the minus strand of CAWKND010000004.1, from coordinate 345,177 downwards.
GTGCCGGGGTGCGTCGGCGGTCGAGATAATCGGGTACCCGACCCGCAGGAGATGCCGTGACCTACCAGCCGTACGACCCGATCCAGAACCCCGGTCAGGGCTACCCGCCACCCATCTCCGGCGCGCCGTACTACGACCCGGCCCAGCAGTACCCGCCCACCTCGGGCTCGCCCTACTACGACCCGGCCCAGCAGTACCCCGCTCAGCAGTACCCGCCGAGCTCCGGCGTGCCGTACTACAGCCCGGTCCAGCCGTCCGGTCCGCCCGCCTCGCCCGTTCCGTACTACGCGCCCGCCCCGCTGACCCCGGCGCCGTACCAGCCGTCCGTGGTACTGGCCATCGCCGCGCCGCCGTCCTCCGGTTCGGCCACCGCCGCCCTGGTCTTCGGCATCATCGGGATCATGGTCGGCTACTGCCTGCTGGGCATCCCGTGCATCCTGGCCGTGGTGTTCGGGCACATCGGCCTGATCCAGACCAGGGACGGGCAGCGCAGCGGTCGCGGGATGGCGGTTGCCGGACTGGTACTCGGCTACATCTGCGTGATCCCGATGATCATCTTTACCGTCCTCATCTTCGGCGCCATCATCGGCGGCGGGGCCACCGCCAACAGCGGCACCTACTGAGCGCCGCCAGCCGCCCCTGGCGATCGGGCGCGGATCGGCGAGACTGTGCGGGTGACCTCCCGACACATCGCCGCGATCGACCAGGGCACCACTTCGACGCGGTGCATCATCTTCGACCGGCGACGGCGAGGTGGCCGGCCTCGCCCAGCGCGAACACCAGCAGATCTACCCGCGCCCCGGCTGGGTCGAGCACGACGCCAACGAGATCTGGCACAACGTGCAGGCGGTGACCCGGGGTGCGCTCGACGACGCCGGGCTGTCCCGGGCCGACGTGGCCGCGATCGGCATCACCAACCAGCGCGAGACGACGCTGCTGTGGGACGCCACCACCGGCGAGCCGGTGGCCAACGCGATCGTCTGGCAGGACACCCGTACCGACCAGCTGATCAAGGAGCTGGCCGGGGACATCGGGCCGGACCGGTTCCGGCCGACCACGGGGCTGCCGCTGGCCACCTACTTCGCCGGCCCGAAGATCCGCTGGCTGCTCGACACCGACCCGGACCTGGCCCGGCGCGCCGAGTCGGGGGAGGTACTCTTCGGCACCCTCGACACCTGGCTGATCTGGAAGATGACCGGCCGGCACGCCACCGACGTGACGAACGCCAGCCGGACCATGCTGATGGACCTGTCCACCCTGGACTGGGACGAGGCGCTGCTGGCCGCGTTCGGGGTGCCGCGGGCGATGCTGCCGGAGATCCTGCCCTCCTCGTACGTCTACGCGCGAGGCCCGCGGGGACCTGTGGGGGGTACCGGTCGCGAGCGCCCTGGGTGACCAGCAGGCGGCGCTGTTCGGGCAGACCTGCTTCGCACCGGGCGAGGCCAAGTGCACCTACGGAACCGGCTCGTTCCTGCTGCTCAACACCGGTACCACGCCGGTGGTCAGCGAGCGTGGCCTGCTCACCACGGTCGGCTACCAGGTCGGCAACGAGCCGCCCGTGTACGCGCTGGAGGGCTCGATCGCGGTCACCGGGGCGCTGGTCCAGTGGCTGCGCGACAACCTCGGGCTGATCAACTCGGCCGCCGAGATCAACGACCTGGCTGCCCAGGTCTCGGACAGTGGCGGCTGCTACTTCGTACCCGCCTTCTCCGGCCTGTTCGCCCCGTACTGGCGGCCGGACGCCCGCGGGGTGATCGCCGGGCTGACCGGGTACGTGACCCGCGCGCACCTGGCCCGGGCCGCCCTGGAGGCGACCGCCTGGCAGGTCAAGGACGTGGTAGAGGCGATGGCCCAGGAATCGGGGGTACCCCCGGCAACGCTCAAAGTGGACGGCGGGATGACCGCGAGCGACGCTGCTCATGCAGTTCCAAGCGGACGTGCTAGACGTACCGGTGGTCCGCCCGATCGTCGCGGAGACCACCGCACTGGGCGCCGCGTACGCGGCCGGGCTGGCCGTCGGGTTCTGGTCCGACCTCGACGAGCTGAGCGCCCACTGGCGGGTGGACCGGGAGTGGCGCCCGCAGCTCGACCCGGCCGCCCGCGACGCCGCGTACGCCCGCTGGCACAAGGCTGTAGAGCGGACGATGAACTGGCTCGACTAGCCGTACCCGTCCAACGGCGATCATGGAGTTGGAGCTGTTATGCGGCAACGCATTCCAGCGCCAACTCCATGATCTCTTCCAGTCCAACGCGTGGCGCCCGTACCCCCGCGGGGTTGATCGAAAGGGAAACGGCCGGGGCGGGAGCTCGTTGGCTCCCGCCCCGGCCGTTCCGGGGTGTGTTGGATCAGTTCGGTGCTTCGCCGATGGTCACGGTGAGCGAGGTGGCCTGGCCGCCGCGCTGCACGGTGAGCTGCACCTTGTCGCCGACCTTCGCCGACTGGACCACGTTGAGCAGGTCGTCGCTGGTGTGGATGGTCTTGTCACCGGCCTTGGTGATGACGTCGCCGGCCTTCAGGCCCGCCTTGTCGGCCGGGCCGCCGCTGACGACGCTGCCGACCTCGGCGCCGCCGTTGCCGTCCGCGGTACCGACGTTGACGCCCAGGTACGGGTGGCTGACCTTCTGGCCCGCTGATGATCGCCTGGGCGACCTGCGTTGGCCCGGTTGGCCGGGATGGCGAAGCCGACACCGATGTTGCCGTCGCCCTGACCGGAGGTCGCGATCGCGGTGTTGATGCCGACCACCTTGCCGTTCAGTGTCGACCAGCGCGCCACCGGAGTTGCCCGGGTTGATCGGCGGCGTCGGTCTGGATCGCGCCGGCGATGCTGACGCCGGTGCTCTGCCCGTCCTCGTCGCTCTCGTCGATGGTGCGGTTGCAGCGCGCTGACGATGCCGGCGGTCACCGAGCCCTCCAGGCCCAGCGGGCTGCCGATGGCGAGCACCGTGTCGCCGACCTGCAGTGCGTTGCTGTCACCGAACTTCGCCGGCGTTGAGGTTCTTGACGTTGCTGACCTGTACGACCCCGATGTCGGTACTGCGGCGTCGGTGCCGATCACCTTGGCCGGCACCGTGGTGCCGTCCGAGAAGTTCACGTTCACCTGCTTGCCGGCGCCGGCGACCACGTGGTTGTTGGTGATGATGTACCCGTCCGAGTTCAGCACGATCCCGGAGCCCTCGCCTGTCGCGGTGGTGATCGCCACCACGCTCGGACTTCACGTTGGCCACCACGGCGGCCAGCGAGGAGCGGTCGAGTACCTGGGTGGCGCCGTGTGCCGTGGAGGTCGAGCTGGAGCTGCCCCCGTTGTCGGCGTTGTGCACGACGAGCCCGCCGACCACGCCGCCGCCACCGGCCAGCAGCAGCGCGAGCAGGCCCGCGGCGACGATCCGACCGGCACCGCCCCGGCGCGGCTGGGCCGGCTGGGACTGCGGCTGGGGTGCGTAGTACTGCTGCTGCGGCTGCGGGTGTCCGGGCAGGCCGTACCCGCTCTGGTAGGCGCCCTGGCTGGGGTACCCGCCGGGAGCGGGGTAACCGGCCGGGTTCGGGTACCCACCGGAGCCGGGGTAGCTGCCCGCCGTGCCGTACCCACCGGGCTGCCCGGTCACCGGATACCCACTGGTCGGTGCGGTGCCACTGGTCGGCGCGGTGCCACTCGTCGGCGCGGGATTCGGGTAGCCGCTGGTCGGCGCGGATTCGGGTAGCCGGTGCCGGGTACCGGCGCGCCCGGATGGGTCGGCTGCGCAGCCGATCCGGGGTAGGCCGGTGCGCCATACGACGGTGCGCCATAGGACGGAGCGCCGGAGGCCGGTGCGCCCGAGGGCGGTGGTGCGGGGTAGGACGGCGACGGCTGCCACACCGGCGGCTGCGGTGCCGGCGAGGTGCCAGCCGCGCCGCTGACCTGCTCGGTGGCGGCGTCCTGCGGCTGCCCGGTCGGCGTACCGGCATCCGCGGCCGCGTGCTGACCAGCGGTCGGCTCGCCGGTCGCGGACGCGCTGCCGTCGGCGTAGGCCGGGGCGGACGTCTCCGGAGTGGGCTGCTGCGCGCCGGAGTCGGGCGTCGACCGCCACGGCTCGTCGGGGCGCTCCGGGTACGTGTCGTTGTCGCTCATGGCTCAATACTTACCCGCCGCGCTCCGCCATCTCTGGGTTGCCGCTGCGAGTTAGCTGTGAGAAAGTGCCAGCAAATCGGACGATCCTCGGTCGGCTGGCACCCCGGCGGCAGCAGAACCCGGAATGTCGCGCCCGACCCGGCCGTGGTCTCCACGCTCGACCGTGCCACCGTGCGCCGCCACCAGCGCGGCCACGATAGCCAGCCCCAGGCCGGTGCCACTGGCGGCGGCGCGTACCGTCTGCGCGGCGCCCGCCGGGTACGCGCCTTGTCCACCCGGTAGAACCGCTCGAATACCCGCTCGGCCTGCTCCGCGCGAGAGGCCCGGCCCGGAGTCGGCGACCTCCAGTACCGCGTCCTGATCGGTTGCCGCAGGCGCAGCAGCGACCGGCGTACCGGCCGGGGTGTGGGTGAGCGCGTTGGTCATCAGGTTCCCGATCACCTGCCGCAGCCGTGGCTCGTCGCCGAGTACGGTCAGCGGCCCGGTATCCGGCGCCACCTCCAGCGTCGACCTCCCGGTCGGGGGCGACCGCCCGGGCGGCGCTCACCGCGTCGACGGCGAGTACCCGCAGCTCAACAGGGGCGCGGTGGAGTGGCCGCTCCTCGTCCATCCGGGCCAGCAGCAGCAGGTCCTCGACGAGCAGACCCATCCGGGACGCCTCGTCCTCGATCCGCTTCACCAGGCTCTCCACCTGACCGGGCTCGCGGGCGGCGCCCTGCCGGTACAGCTCGGCGAAGCCACGGATGGTGGTCAGCGGGGTACGCAGCTCGTGCGAGGCGTCGGCGACGAACTGCCGCATCTTCTCCTCCGAGCGGCGCGCCCGTACCTCCGAGACCTGTGCCTTGTCGGCGGCCTCGCGGGCCACCGCCTCGGCGTTGCGGGCTGCCCGCTCCGACTCCTCACGCGCGGTGAAGGCCGTCTCGATCTGGCCCAGCATGGTGTTGAGGGCGAGCCCGAGCCGCCCCATCTCGGTCTGTGGTTCGTCGACGCCGGGCTCCAGGTCGGGTACCCGCCGGGTCAGGTCACCCCCCGCGATGGCCTCGGCGGTCTGCTCGATCTGTACCAGGGGTCGCAGCCCGAAGCGCACCAGACCGGCGGCGACCACCCCGAGTAGCAGCAGCACGCTGGTACCGACCAGCATCTCGGTCACCACGAACCGGCCCATCGTCTCGTCCACGCTGCTCAGCGACTCGGCGAGGTGCAGCACGGTGTTGCTGGGCAGCACGGTGACCAGCATCCGCCAGCGCACCCCGCTCGGCGCGACCACGGTGAAGGGGTGCCCGTTGACCCGGTTGACGTTCGTCAGCCCGGTGGTCAGTGGCGGCAGGTCGCGCGGCTTGTACCGGCCCGCATACGGCGGGCCACCCACACCCTGCGGGTTGGTCTCCTGGACGAACCAGTCGTTGGAGATCCCCATGTCGAATCTGCCGCCGTTGATCGCCGCGTAGTCGACGGTCGACGCGGCCAACTGCAGCTGCTTGTCCACCCGTCCGACGAGGTACTGGCGCAGCAGCACCGCGGAGGTCGCACCGATCACCAGCAGCGCGGCGGTGACCAGGGTGAGCGCGGCGGCGACCAGCTTGGTACGCAGCGAGACACGGCGGAGCGGCCGAGGCCTGCGCCGGAGCGAGAGGTGCGGCATGGTGGTTAGGCGGGTAGGCGTAGCACGTACCCCACACCACGCAGGGTGTGGATGAGCCGTGGCTCGACGGTGTCGACCTTGCGGCGCAGGTACGAGATGTAGGACTCGACGATGCTGTCGTCACCACGGAAGTCGTAGCTCCACACGTGGTCCAGGATCTGCCCCTTGGAGAGCACCCGGTTGGCGTTGGCCATCAGGTAACGCAGCAGCTTGAACTCGGTGGGGGACAGGGAAACCCGGTGCCCGCCACGCCACACCTCGTGGGCGTCCTCGTCGAGTTCCAGGTCGGCGAAGGTCATCCTGGCTCCAGTCTGCTCTCCGGCGGTGCGTCGTAGCACCGCCCGGATCCGCGCGGTCAACTCCTCGAGGCTGAACGGTTTGGTGACGTAGTCGTCGCCGCCCAGGGTCAGCCCGCGCACCTTGTCGTCGGTGGCGTCGCGCGCGGTGAGGAAGACGACCGGGATCCGGGTACTCCCGTCGCGCAGCCGGCGCATGACCTCGAAGCCGTCCAGGTCGGGCAGCATCACATCGAGGACGATCAGGTCGGGGCGGCTCTCCCGGGCGGCGTGTACCGCGTCGGTGCCGCTGCTGGCCGTGACGATCTCGAATCCGGCGAAACGCAGGCTGGCCGAGAGCAGCTCGAGGATATTGAGGTCATCCTCTACCACGAGAAGTCTCGCCTCAGCCTGCGTCGCACCGGACGACACCACACCCCCGGATTGTGCGATGCCGTCACGTACCCCCATGCGCTTCATCGTGGCCTCCGTAGCTGTGCCATCACTGAAGTCTGCCTGGGAAGCTGCTGAGAGTCCGCGCTCTCCCGCGAATTACCCGACTGCCGCCGAGCCCGACAGCCGCCGAGCCCGACAGCCGGCCGAGCCGAACTGCTAGCCGAGTAGGCGGCGCAGTTCGGTGAGGGCGCTCACCACGACAGCGGTCGCCGCCCGCACGTCGGACTCGGCAACGCCGGCCCGCCGGGCGCGCCGGGTCACCTCGGCCGCCAGCGCGCTGACCGCCTGCTCCAGCGCCCGTACCGAGTCCGAGTCGTCGGCCGGTGCACCGGCTTGGCCCTCGGCCGCCGGGCCGTTCGCCGAGGAAGATCCGTTGGTACCCGCGCGGCCGCGCCCGGGCTCGTCGGGGCCGAAGCCGGCACCGCCCCGGTCGGGTGCCCGCCAGCCGTCCCGGCCACCGCGCTCCCAGGCCGGCCGGGAACTCTTGCGGGCCTGGCTGGTGGCGTCCCGCAGTTCCCGCTTGATGTCCCGGACCGCCCCGCTGACCTGCTGCTCGATCTCGCCGGCCAGCACCGACAGGTCGGCCACCGAGGCGTGGATCTCGCCCTCCAGTTCGGCCAGCTCACCGGCGCGCCGGGTCAACTCGTCGCGGCCGGCCGCGGTGATCTCGTACGTCTTGCGACCGCCGGCGGCGGTGTGCGTCACGAGCCCTTCGGCCTCCATCCGCTGCAGGCGCGGGTAGATCGTGCCGGCCGAGGGGGCGTACAGGCCGAGGAAGCGGTTCTCCAGCAGCCGGATCAGCTCGTACCCGTGCTTGGGCCCCTCGGCGAGCAGCTTGAGCAGGTAGAGCCGGAGCCGACCGTGGCTGAATACCGGGCTCATCGGGCACCCGCTGGCGAGTCGTCGTCGAAGCCCTGATCGTCGAAGCCTTGATCGTCGAAGCCCTCGTCCACGGGGCGGGGTAGCAGCGAGATCTCGCCGCTCATCGCGCTCGCGTGCAGCCGGCCGGTACCGGCGCCGAGTACTCCGGTGAGCCGCTTGCCCCAGCCCTTGCGCTCGCTACCGTCCGCCCCCAGTCCGGGGAACGCACTGGTCACCCGGCCGCCCGTGGCTGCCAGCGAGACGGTGAGGTCGCTGTCCTCGCGTACCCGGATGGTGATCTCCCCCGAGACGGTCTCCAGGTAGATGTCGCTGTTGCGCGGCGGGTTGTCCAGGTCGGCGGTGAGCGAGCCGGAGATGGTCTTGGCGTGTACCCGCTCGGTCGCCGACTCGGCGATGGTGATCTCGCCGGAGACGGTCTCCAGGGTGATGTCCCCGGCGCAGCCGAGCGCCTCGATCGGCCCCGAAATGATCTTCCCGCGGATCCGCCCGTTGTTGCCCAGCAGGGTGATCCGGCCGCTCACCACGTCGACCGAGAGGTCGCCGTGGATACCGGAGGCGATGGCCGAGCCGGCGGTCACCCGGAGCACGGCCGTGGAGCCGTAGGGCAGCGCGATCGACACGTCACTGCGCGCCATCCGGTGCCCGTTGAGCCACCACCAGATCGGCCGGCCCCAGCCACGCCAGGTCTTGGGGGTGGGGTTGCTGACGCTGAGCAGGCCGGCTTCGATCGAGACCACGACCGGGTTGGTCTCGGCCACCTTGCCGATCTCGATCCGGGCCGGCCCGTCGGTACCGACGACGTTGAGCCGGCCGGCGATCAGCGCGACATCCAGCCGGCGTACCGCGTCGTCCAACTCCAGCCGCTCCGGCTGAATGACGGTCCAGGAAGCCATCCCGATCTCCTCCTCGTCGATGCCGAGCCTAACGGCAGGCGTCATGTCGCGTCATGTCGCAACGCTTGACTCCGTCAGGCTATCGCGATGTATCGTAACAGCAACGCGATACATCGCGATAGTACGGCCCATCGGTGGAGACGAACCGGGGAGTTCGGGCGCATGCCCGTAGGGGGCGACTCCGGGGCGTCCCGGATTCCCCCAACGGTGGTGGTATTGCCAACCTGACAATGCAGGCCGGCGGCTCACGCGGCCGGCGAGAGCCCGATAGTCGACCCTGACCCGCTCGGGGTGAAGTGATCATCCGCAGCTGACCCGCCATCCAGCAGTGTCAGGTGCGGTACCCGCGCCACCGCAACGGGCGGCGCGACGGGGGTGGCCGGTGCGGCTGTGGGGGTACGCACCGGCCACTCCGCACGTACCGCGTCGGCGGCGAGCCGGGCCAGCGCACGCCGGGTGGCCGCAGCGTCGGCGTGGATGGCCGAGCCGGCGTGCACGCGTACCCGCAGGTCCCGCGCGGCGAGTACCCGGCCGAGCGAGCTGACCAGGGTCTCCGCCCCGATGAAGGCGGCAGCCGTGGCGGGCTGCCCGTCGGGTGCCGTGGTGAAGCGCAGGTTGACCGGTACCACCGGTACCCCCGCCTCGATCGCGGCCTGGAACATCGCCGGCCGGAACGGGCCGATCGCCTGCCCGCACGACGTGGTGCCCTCCGGGAAGGCGGCCATCACGGCGCCCTCCGCCAGCCGGTCCCGTACCGCGGAAACGGTGTGCCGCAACGACTTCGGTCGCAGCCGGTCGATGAAGACGGTCCCCGTGCTGGCCGCCACCCGGCCGATCACCGGCCAGTCGCGTACCTCGACCTTGGCCACCAGCGTCAGGTCACCGGCGGCCAGCAGCACCAGGATGTCCAGCCAGGAGACGTGGTTGGCGACCACCAGCGCGCGCCGCCGGGGCAGCCTGCCGCGCCGCTCCAGCCGGATGCCCATCGCCCGCAGCGCCGCCCCGGCCACCGCGCGCAGCCCGGCGGCGCGCCGCCGTACCGGCAGCAGCGGCAGCACCGCGCCGCCGGCCGCGACCACCCCCGCCAGCGCCAGCAGCCGGCCGAGCCGGCGGGCCCTGGAAACCACGGGGGTACCGGCCAGGCACGGCGCCCCGCACTCGGAGCTGGGCAGCCAGAAGCTCATCGCTGCTCCCCGGTGGGTGGCGTGGGCTGGCCGAGGAAGTGGCGCAGGTACCGCTCGTCGATGGCGTCGACGTCGAGCAGTACGAAGAAGTCGGCGCAGCCGAAGTCCGGGTCGATCGCGGGTGCGCCGCAGACCCAGGCGCCCAGCCGCAGGTACCCGCGCAGCAGCGGGGGTACCTGCACCCGGCCGGTACGCTCCACCGGCGGCCACGGGCGGTGCGGGGTGACCCGGTACGCCGCTGGCGCCAGGTGCTTGCGTACCACCAGATCCCACACCCCGGCCGCGGTCTGTCCACCGTCGGCCAGGCTCACCGAGGCGCAGCCGGCCAGCCAACGGCGCCCGGTCAGGTGCAGGTACCGGGCGATCCCGGCCCACATCAGGTTGATCACCGCGCCGTCCCGGTGTGCCGGGTGTACGCAGGAGCGGCCGGTCTCCACCAGCTGCCCGTCGATGCCGGCCAGTGCCGACAGGTCGAACTCGCCAGCGGAGTACCGGCGCAGGCTGCGCCCCGGCGGCAGCATCCGGTAGGTACCGACGACGTCGCCGGAGCCCTCCTCGACCACGATCAGGTGGTCGCAGTGCTCGTCGAATTCGTCGACATCGAGGCCGGGCTCGTGGTTGAACCGGCCGGCTGTGTCCAGCCGGGCGCCCAGCTCCCCGGCGAACACCTGATAGCGCAGCCGCTGCGCCGCACGGATCTCGGCGGGGGTGGCGGCGATGCGCAGGGAGTACCGCGACGCGGCCAGTGCCGTGCTCGCGACAAGTACCGTCATGTCCTCTGTGTAGGTGGCTCAACTGCCGAAACCGTGTCGGCAATCCGTGGCGTACGTGGCGGGCCGGTGAACGATTACGGTGGTGTGTCATGCCAGCTGACACGCCGGGCTACTCGGGTACGCCCCTCGCCCGCAAGCTGGGCATCGTCGCCGGTTCGCGGTTACTGCTCGACGGTGCCCCGAGCGACTTCGCCCTCGAGGTACCCGACGGCGTGACCCCCAACCGGCGCGCCGGTACCGGCCCGTACGACGTGGTGCTCTGCTTCTGCCCCGACCGCGCCCGGCTGGAGCGCCGCTGGCCGGTGCTGCACCGGCTCACCACGCCCGCCGGCGCACTGTGGATCGCCTGGCCCAAACGCTCTTCAGGAATCGCCACCGACCTCGACGAGCAGCAGGTCCGCGACTTCGCGCTGAGCCACGGCCGGGTGGACGTCAAAATCTGCGCGGTCGACGCGACCTGGTCCGGCCTCAAGCACGTCATCCGGCTGGCCGACCGGCCGCCGGCTTGACGCGTACGGGCGCGGCGGGGGGCGGGGCAGCGTGGCTGGCGGGCGTCCGTCACCATGGGGCCGCTGAACGGATGCTGAGAGTCAGGGTGTTTCCGGATTGACCCGGCTCCCCATCTCGGCCAGTCTGGGCGGCGACAACGGGAGGAGATCCATGTCTGACGGACAGATCGTTGTCTCGAACCTGACCAAGGTCTACAAAACAGTCAGGGCCGTAGACAACCTGTCGTTCACCGTCGCCCCCGGCCGGGTAACCGGCTTCCTGGGGCCGAACGGCGCGGGAAAGACCACCACGCTCCGGATGCTGCTCAACCTGGTGACGCCCACCTCGGGTACGGCCACCATCGGTGGGCAGCGCTATGCCGACCTGCGGGACCCGCTACGCCATGTCGGCGCGGTGCTCGAGGCGAGCAGCGCGCACAAGGGGCGTACCGGCATCAACACCCTGAAGGTCAGCTGCGCGGCGGCCGGCTTCCCGGCCAAGCGGGCCCAGGAGGTGATCGAACTTGTCGGCCTCGAAGCGGCGGCCAAGCGCAAGTTCAAGGGCTACTCGCTCGGGATGAAGCAGCGGCTGGGCATCGCGTACGCCCTGCTCGGCGACCCGCAGGTACTCATCCTCGACGAGCCGGCCAACGGACTGGACCCGGAGGGCATCCGCTGGATGCGTACCCTCCTGCAGTACCTGGCCGGCGAGGGGCGCACGGTACTGGTCTCCAGTCACCTGCTCTCCGAGATGGAGATCCTCGCCCAGGACCTGGTCATCATCGCCGCCGGTCAACTGATCCGGCAGGGCACCGTCGAGCAGATCGTCGCCTCGACCAGTACGACCGAGTCGGCGCGGGTACGCACCCCCAAGCCGGACGCGCTCACCACCGCAGTTACCCAGCAGGGCGGCACGGTGACCACCGCTCCCGACGGAGCGATCACGGTCAGCGGCCTGTCCGCCGCGAAGGTGGGTGCCGCGGCCTTCGCGGCCGGCGTGGAGCTGCACGAACTCGTGGACGAGAAGCCCGACCTGGAGAACGTGTTCCTGGAGCTCACCCACGAAAAGGCAGGCATCCGATGACCGCGACGATGACCGCTCCCACACCGACCCTGGGCACTCCGGGCGGCTCCACCTTCGGTCACCTGCTCAAGGCGGAGTACCTGAAGATCCGCACCACCAACATCTGGTGGCTGCTCGGCATGTTCACGGTGCTCGCCACCGGACTCGCGCTGACCGTCAACATCCTGAACTTCCACTTCGACACGGTGAAGCACGGCAGCCCGGCGGACATCGTCGCGGGCTGTGCCGGCATCTTCACCTCCGGCCAGTTCTTCGGAGCGTTGTTCGCCCTCATCCTGGCCATCCTGACGATCACCAACGAGTACCAGCACCAGACCGTGACCACGACGTTCCTGGCGACCCCGCACCGCACTTCGGTGATCACCGCCAAGTTCGTCGTCTCGATGCTCGCGGCAGCGGTGTTCTGGCTGGTCACCACCATCATCGACCTGATCGTCGGTACGATCTACTTCAGCTCGACCGGTCAGGCCAGCAATCTCGACAACAGCAAGGTCATCAACGCCATGCTGCTGAGCCTGCTGGTGTTCGCGCTGTGGGCGATCTTCGGTGTCGGGCTGGGCGTACTCATCCGCAGCCAGATCGGCGCCACGGTGACCGCGGCGATGCTCTACACCGTCGGCTACTACCTGGCGATCGGCATCTTCGTCCTGATCCGGCACTTCATCTACAAGCACGACGGGGTACTGACCGCGGCGGTGATGGTGCCGGCTATCGCGGCACAGGTGGCGATCTCGCCGGAGAAGATCTACCCACAGAGCGCCGCCCAGTGGGTGGGCGTGGCGGTGATGGTCGGCTACGGCATCATCTTCGGGGCCATCGGCATCTACTACACCCGCAAGCGGGACGTCTCCTGACGGCTACGCGGCGAGTATGAACGCGTGACCGGCGCCCGGTGTCGATCTTCGGCACCGGGCGCCGTGCTGTCCGATGGCTGACGAACGAGGGGTGTGTGAGGGGTACCACGCGGCACGCCCGGTTGATTCGACGGATCCTGGAACGGATAGCCTGAACACACATTCAGGTTCCGCGCCGGCTCCCGTCCGGGCTGCGCGGATCGCAGCACCAGAACCACCCGAACCGCCCGTGACAGAGCAATCCGGCAACCCGACCCACCAGCACGCGACCGTGTAGAAGAGGCGAGAGCGACAGTGTCGACTCAGCAGGCATCGCAGGGCAACCCGCTCGCGGACTTCGGTCCCAACGAGTGGATCGTCGAGGATATGTACCAGCGCTATCTCGCCGACCCGGCGAGCGTGGACCCTGCCTGGCACGACTTCTTCGCCGACTACAAACCGGCCCTGGAGCCAGGCGCCGCCGCCACTCCGGCCGCGGCCGCGCCGGGTACCACGACACCAGGTACCACGACACCGGGTACCACGACACCGGGTACCACGGCCCCGGGTACCGCCGCCGCGCCGGCCAGCACGCCGGGTGATGGTGCCACGGCGGCTGCCGCCGGTACCCCCGTGAAGTCGGCTGTCCCCAGCGCCGCGACGAAGACGGCCCCGGCCCCCGCCCCCGCCAAGCCGGCCGCGCCCGCCAAGCCGCCGGCGCCAGTGAAGGCGGCCGCCCCCGCCGCGAAGCCCGCTGCCGCCGCCAAGCCGGCGAGCGCGAGCGGCACGAAGACCACCCAGCTGCGTGGCGTCGCCGCCCGGATCGTGGCGAACATGGACCAGTCGCTGACCGTACCCACGGCCACCAGCGTGCGGGCCATCCCGGCCAAGCTGCTCTCGGACAACCGCATCGTGATCAACAACCACCTGGCCCGGGGCCGCGGTGGCAAGGTCAGCTTCACCCACCTCATCGCGTACGCCCTGATCCAGGCGGTCGCCGCGCACCGGGAGATGAACAACTCCTACGCCGAGGTCGACGGCAAGCCCAACCTGGTCGAGCCCGAGCACATCAACCTCGGTATCGCCATCGACCTGGCCAAGCCGGACGGCTCGCGCAGCCTGGTGGTGCCCTCGATCAAGGTCGCCGAGGAGATGGACTTCCGGCAGTTCTGGACGGCCTACGAGGACATCGTCCGGCGGGCCCGCAAGAACGAGCTGACCATGGACGACTATTCGGGGACCACGATCTCGCTGACCAACCCGGGCGGCATCGGCACCGTGCACTCGATGCCGCGGCTGCTCGCCGGGCAGGGCGCGATCATCGGCGTCGGCGCGATGGAATACCCGGCCGAGTTCTCCGGCATGTCCGACGAGGCGCTCGCGGACGCGGCGGTCAGCAAGATCATCACGCTGACCAGCACGTACGACCACCGGATCATCCAGGGTGCGCAGTCCGGCGAGTTCCTGAAGGTGATGCACGGGCTGCTGCTCGGCGAGCACGGCTTCTACGACGACATCTTCACCGCGCTGCGCCTGCCGTACGAGCCGGTGCGCTGGGTACGCGACGTCACGCTCTCCTCCGAGGGGCAGATCAACAAGACCGCCCGGGTGAACGAACTCATCCACGCCTACCGGGTACGCGGCCACCTGATGGCCGACACCGACCCGCTGGAGTTCCACATCCGCCGCCACCCCGACCTCGACGTACTCGAGCACGGGCTGACCCTGTGGGACCTGGACCGCAGCTTCCCGGTCGGCGGCTTCGCCGGCAAGCAGAAGATGAAGCTGCGCGACGTGCTCGGCGTACTGCGCGACTCCTACTGCCGCCGGGTCGGCGTGGAGTACATGCACATCCAGGACCCGGAGGAGCGCCGCTGGATCCAGGAGCGGGTGGAGAAGAAGTACACCAAGCCCGACTCGGTCGAGCAGAAGCACATCCTCAACCGGCTGAACGCGGCCGAGGCCTTCGAGACCTTCCTGCAGACCAAGTACGTCGGCCAGCGCCGGTTCTCGCTGGAGGGCGGCGAGTCGCTGATCCCGCTGCTCGACGAGATCCTCGCCGAGGCGGCTGTCGGCGGGCTCGACGAGGTGGTCATCGGGATGGCGCACCGGGGCCGGCTCTCGGTACTCGCCAACATCGTCGGCAAGCCGTACGAGAAGATCTTCTCCGAGTTCGAGGGGCATCTGGACCCGAAGAGTGCCCAGGGCTCCGGCGACGTCAAGTACCACCTGGGGATGACCGGCAAGTTCACCGCCCCCGACGAAGAGCACATGATCACCGTGTCGGTGGTCGCCAACCCCTCGCATCTGGAGGCGGTCGACCCGGTACTGGAAGGCATCGTGCGCGCCAAGCAGGACCGGCTGGACCTCGGGCTGGAGGGCTACACGGTACTGGCGCTCGCGGTGCACGGGGACGCCGCCTTTGCCGGGCAGGGCGTGGTGGCCGAGACGCTCAACCTGTCGCAGCTGCGCGGCTACCGCACCGGCGGCACCGTACACGTCGTGGTCAACAACCAGGTCGGCTTCACCACCGCCCCGGAGTACTCCCGCTCGTCGCTCTACTCGACCGACGTGGCCCGGATGATCCAGGCGCCGATCTTCCACGTGAACGGCGACGACCCGGAGGCTGTCGTCCGGGTCGCCCGGCTGGCCTTCGAGTACCGCCAGGCGTTCAACAAGGACGTCGTCATCGACATGGTCTGCTACCGCCGTCGCGGGCACAACGAGGGCGACGACCCGTCGATGACCAACCCCGAGATGTACAAGATCATCGATGGTAAGCGCTCGGTCCGCAAGCTGTACACCGAGGAGCTGATCGGCCGCGGCGACATCTCCGTCGAGGAGGCCGAGGAGTCCCTGCGCGACTTCCAGGCCAAGCTGGAGACGGTGTTCAAGGCGACCCGGGACACGTCCAGCACCCCGCCCCGCCGGCGTACCCGCGAAGCCGAGCCGGAGCCGCAGGTGGACACGGCGATCGACGCCAGCCTGGTGAAGGCGATCGGCGACGCGCACCTGCAGCTGCCCGACGGCTTCACCCCGCACAAGCGGGTACAGCAGCTGCTGGAGAAGCGGGCCAAGATGTCCGTGGACGGCGACATCGACTGGGGCTTCGGCGAGATCATCGCACTGGGCTCCCTGCTCAACCAGGCCGTCACGGTGCGCCTGGCCGGCCAGGACTCGCGCCGGGGTACCTTCGTCTCCCGGCACGCGAGCGTCGTCGACTCGGAGACCGGCGCCGACTACCTGCCACTGTTCGGGGTCAAGCACCCGGACGCCCGGTTCTTCGTGCACGACTCGCTGCTGTCGGAGTACGCGGCGATGGGCTTCGAGTACGGCTACTCGGTGGAGAACCTGGACGCGCTGGTCTGCTGGGAGGCGCAGTTCGGCGACTTCGCCAACGGTGCCCAGTCCGTGGTCGACGAGTTCATCTCCTCCGGCGAGGTGAAGTGGGGCCAGCGCACCGCCGTGACGCTGCTGCTGCCGCACGGCCACGAGGGCCAGGGCCCGGACCACACCTCCGGCCGCCCCGAGCGCTACCTGCAGATGTGCGCCGAGGACAACATGCGGGTGGTGGTCCCGTCGACCCCGGCCAACTACTTCCACGCGCTGCGCCGCCAGGCGTTGTCGCCGAAGAAGAAGCCGATGGTGGTGTTCACCCCGAAGTCGCTGCTGCGGCACAAGCTGTGCGTCTCGTCGGTTGCCGACTTCACCACCGGCGGTTTCCAGACGGTCATCCGGGACACCGTCGATCCCGCCCAGGTGACCCGGGTGCTGCTCTGCTCGGGCAAGATCTACTACGACCTGGTACAGGCTCGCGCCGACCGCGGACTGACCAACACCGCACTGGTACGGGTCGAGCAGCTCTACCCGCTGCCGGTCGAGGAGATCAACGCGGCGCTCGCGGCGTACCCCAACGCGGTCGACTACGCCTGGGTCCAGGACGAGCCGGCCAACCAGGGCGCCTGGTCGTTCATCGCGCTCAACCTGCTGGAGCACCTGCAGGGCGTGTCGCTACGGCGCATCTCCCGGCCGGCGGCGGCCGCGCCCTCCGTGGGCTCGGCGAAGCTGCACGACGCCGAGCAGGCGGCGCTGATCGAGGCGGCACTGCCCCGCTGAGCACCCGGCCGGTACCGGGGCGCCAGCCGCTCCGGTGTCGGCCGGTCCTGCTACGGTCCGACGGCGACTCTGAAGGCTTGGCGGCTACTAACGCGTGCGAGGTGGAAAGCGGGTATGTACTTCACCGACCGGGGCATCGAGGAGCTGGCGGAGCGGCGCGGCGACGAGTCCGTGACCATCGAGTGGCTCGCCGACCAGCTGCGCAACTTCGTCGACCTCAACCCCGACTTCGAGACGCCGATCGAACGCTTCGCCACCTGGCTGGCCCGGCTCGACGACGAAGACGACGAGTGAGCGGCTGGGACTTCGCCGACGCCTGGGTCTACGCCGCCATCGCCGGTAGCGGACCGACCGACGGCGCCAGCCTCACCCAGATCATCCTGTACGCCGACGCACTCAACCACGCGCTGCTCATGGAGTCGGAGTTCACGGCCGCCTTCGGTCGGCTGCGCGCCGCCGGGCTGGCCGAGGGTGACGCGACAGCCGACCGGTACTGGTTGACCGACAAGGGATCGGCGCTGCGTGCCGGGTACGGCTACCGCGGACTGGTCGGCTGGATGGACGTGGTACCCCGGGCGCTGGCCAGTCTCAGCGCGCCCACCGACTCTCCGTGGGTACTGCCGCCAGACGCCTTCGACGACGCCATCCGCGAATACCTCACCTCCTGACAGCTGCGACGGTATCGTCCGACGGCCGTCAACCGGCTGGCCCCGTTGTGGCTCTCTAGCTATGCCCGGGGTGCTCAGCTCCGGCGTCGGACGGGAGAGAGTCGTGGGTCACTATCGCCGCGGGGCTGTGCTGAGGGTGGTACCAGTAATGGCGCTCAGCGTCGCCGTACTCACCGGGTGCCAATCGAGCGGGTACACCGGGGCAGGTGGCGGCGCTTCTCCGTCATACGCCACTGCGGGAGAGCCGACGGTACCGACACCGCAGCCATCCACGACGAGTGTGGCGACCTGCCGTACCGCGGATGTCGCGTTCTCGGTCGTGCAGCTACCGGGAGCTGCCGCGGGGAACCAGTTCCTGCGCATTGTCGTCACGAACAGGTCAGCCCAGGACTGCACGGTGCGGGGGTACGTGACGATCCGGCTGTTGGACGGGGCTGGCCGGGCGTTGCCTACTGACGAGGAGCACGGTGCGGGCACGGCCAACGAGATCCTGGTACGGCCGGCCGGTACCGCCAGTGAGACCCTGTCCTATGCCAGTGGCATCCCCGGCCCGGGCGAGCCGACGACCTTCCCGTGTGAGCCCACCGCTGAGCAGGCTCTGATGTCGCTGCCGGGCGACCAGGCCCAGTCGACGGTACCCTTTGCCCCCAACCCGTACTGTGAGCACGGCCATCTCCTGGTCGATCCACTGGTGCCCGGCTCATTCAGCGAACCATCCTGAGATCGCCGTGGTGACAGAAGTTGTGCCGACGCCCGAAGCCATTCCGCTGCCGGCAGCCACCCGGACCGGAGCGTCGCGCGTGAAAGCGCCGGGCCCGGACGCAGCCGACCTGTTCGCCACGCACTATGGGCGGCTCGCCGGCTGGCTCCGGCGGCTGGTCGATGATGATGAGGCCGCGCACGAACTGGCCGGGGAGGCATTCACCCGGATCCTCGGCCGGTGGTCCAAAATCGACGATCCAGTCGGGTACCTCTACGTGGTGGGCGCCAATCTCGTCCGCGAGCATTGGCGAAGGACGGCCCGCCGGCGTGGTGCGATCCGGGCGCTGGTCGACAACTATCCTCGCTCCACCGCTGTCGCGTCGTCGAGCACCGACATTGAGATGCGCATGTTGGTACAGAAACTGCCTGCCCCACAACGGATCGCGGTGCTGCTCCACTACTACGCCGACATCCCGGTCGCCGATGTCGCGCGCCTGACCAACCGTCCGCCAGGCACCGTCAAAAGCGACCTTTCCCGGGCGCGGACCAGCCTGCGCGCGGCGCTCAGCGACCAGTCAGGACAGCAGCGATGAACGACGACGACCTGCGCGGCCTGTTCCCCGTGATCGTGCCGCTGGAATCCCCACCCGGTACCTTCGAGCGGATTACCCGCACCGTGGCACGGCGACGGCGTGTCCGCACCGCAACCGCGACCGTAGCCACCACCGCACTCATGCTGGTGGCCCTGGTCGGGATGCGGATCTTCCTGTGGCCCGACGGCGATGTCCACCCCGGGCCGGCCGGCGCCCCAGGCGCGACAGCGGCCGGGCCGACGGCGGCGGCGTTAGTCCCGCGCCCCCATGCCAGCTCCGCTCCCTCGGGCTATCGGTACCGCCACGCTCGGTAGCCGGTCCCGACGGGCGCGTGGGACTCGTCATGGTGCTCGTCAACCACGGCAGTACGGCATGCAGCGTGACCGGGTACCCGACGGTCACGCTGACCGACGACTCCACGCCGATGCCGGTCACCACCCTCCGAGGGCAGACAACCCTGTGGGCGGATCGGCCGTCGGCAGCCGTCAATCTAGTTCCCGGCGGCTACGCCTCGGCCGGCCTGGAACTGTCCGCCATCGCGCCGAACCACGATCTGGGTACGCCACTGAGCCTGGAGATCAGCCTGCCGGGCGTACCCGGCGTTCAAACCGTTCCGCTGTCCGGACTGGGACCGATCGGCCCTGCGGCCTACGTCACCGCTTTCATACCAGGAAATTCGGGTCCACCACTGCGATAGCAGCGGTACCGGCATGGGTCTTCAACCATGGCGATGATCTGCGGCAGATCGCCCGGAACAGCGGTACCGCCCGCCGAGGCCCGCTGCAAATCCCAGGCGTAGACGCCCGGCCCCGACACCGGCGTGCGCTCCAACCGGTACGCAGCCGCGTCGGCGTCCGCGCGTAGGCCGTCGCACCCCGGCGTCTCGGCCTGGTAGACCAGCAGAATTGCCGGACCCACCGCAACGACAGCCATGAAAGGTCCGATTACCAGGCGATCGGCGGCGCCGTGCTTGCGGCCGAAGTTCAGTTGGACCGAGTGGTCACCTCCCGACAGCCCTACCCGACCCAGCGTGCGCGGAGCGCACCGCCATCTGCGGCGATGGGCGGGAAGCTGGCCGCCAGCCCTCAGCTGAGTTGTTCGGCCAGTGCGACGATGATGTCCGCAGGGCCGCGGAGGTAGCAGAGCCGGTAGCTGTCCTCGTACTGTGCCAGCTCGCCGACGAGCTCGGCGCCGCGAGCTTGCAGCCGGGCAACGACGTCGTCGATGTCGTCGACGGCGAACATGATGCTGCGTAGACCGAGCATGTTCGGCGTTGCGTTGCCCGGCTCACCGCTGACCGCCGTCGGCGAGTGGAACTTCGTCAGCTCGAGCCGGCTGTGGCCGTCGGGGGTACGCAGCATCGCGATGTTGACCCGGACGCCGTCGAGCGCGTTGACGCGGTCTACCCACGCCCCCTCGATCGGCGCCTCGCCCTCCAGCTCCATGCCGAGTTCGGCAAAGAACGCGGTGGCGGCCTCAAGGTCGTCGACAACGACGCTGACGTGGTCCATCCGCTGAATCGCCATAGCCCCGAGCATAGGGGCGGACGCGCTGGTGACCGGGGCAGCAGAACGCGGTCAGCTCGAGGTGCAGGGGCCGTCGGTGACTTCGACGGTGGGGAAGACGGGCTGGGCGCCGGCGGCGGACGGAAGGTTCACCACGAGACAGACGGGGTACTGGCCGCGCCGGTTGGTGATCTCGAACAGCTCGCCCCGGGAGTCGGTACCGGCGTCGTTGACCCGCAGTCCCATCGCGCTGCGCCCCCGGTTGTCGCGGGTACCGTCGGCCAGCGCCCGCTGCACATCCCAGGCGTCGAGGCCCAGCCCCGGTACCGGCGTGCGCTCCAGCTGGTACGCGGCGTCATCGGCGTACGCGCGTACGTCCTCGCGCCCCGGCGTCTCGGCCTGGTAGACCAGCAGGATTATCAGCGCCGCCCCCGCAACCAGGAGGACGGCCGCGATGACCCAGCGACTGGCGGCGTGCTTGCGGCCGAAGTCCTCGTAGACCGAGCTGGTCATCGTTCCTCTCCGACATCCGGCGCCGGCGATGGCCGTGACAGGCGAGGCGCATCCATGAAGGTATCGGAGCGCCGCCAACCCCACCGACCCAGAATGGAGTGTCTACTATGGACGGGCCGAACGGGACCGGGGCCGATCCGGGACATCCGGAACGCGATCAGCCCCCTGTAGCTGGGGTGGGCCTTCCGGTTGCTGATCGTGCTAGCCGGTCACCTGGGCATTGTCGCGCCGGAACCCGCGCACGTACCACCAGCCACGTACGGACCGCGCCGCATGCTGCACCAGCCGGCTACGCCTCCGGATCAGAGGTGTCACCAGGACGATGATTGACGGGATCAGGAATGGGGCGGCCACCCCGATCGCCGCCGGTACCACCGCGCCGAGCACGCAGCTGAGCGCCACCACGTACATCCAGAGCACGACCGCGATCAGCCGGCGCAGCCGGAATGCCATGCGACGCACCGGAGCGGGTACCCGGCGCAGCCGGTACAGGCCGGCGGCGAGGCCTGCTGCGGTGGCCAGCGCAGCCGCGAACACACGCACCACCGGGCCGACCGGCGCCAGCGCGGCCGCAAGGCTCACCACGACCGTCGCGCTGGCTGTCCGGAGCAGGCCAAAGCCGACCGCGTTGGCCACCAACTTGATGTTGTCGACGTAGAGCTGCCGGCCCGGGTCGTGGGTGATGGCGTCCCTGAGCCGCTGGCCGGCCCGGCCGGTCAACCCGGCCCGGAGGTCCAGTACCGCGAGGTTGTTCATGGCCATGGCGTGTGTGGGGTCCAGCGCCAGCGCCTGGCCGAAGCAGGTGCGCGCCCGACCGGAGGCGCCTACGTCGCTGTAGACCCGGCCGAGGGTGAGATGGGTCTCCGGCGCCTGCGGTTCGAGTTCGACGGCGCGGCGGGCGGCGAGGTAGGCCTCGCGCCGCTGCTGCCGACTCCGCTCCCCCGCGAGCAGCGCCTCGGCGAGAGTCACGTGCGACTGCCACTGCAGCGGCTGGCAGCGTACCGCCTCCCGCGCGCTCCTTGCCGACGCGAGGGGGTACACCCACTGGCGTGCCGCAATCGAGTGCAGCCGCCACGCCCAACCGTCATCCGGCCCCGCCGCGATCGCCCGGGTGGCGACCTCGAACATGCTCTCCTTCTCCCCTGCCTGGTAGTGACAGCGGGCGAGCAGGCACAGGCCGCGTACCGAATCTGGTTGTCCGGCGAGATGGCGGACGACGTGTTCGCGGGCACGCGCCTGCTGCCCGACCGCGAGCAGCGCCTCGGCTGCCCGAAGTTCGTCGTCGGGCATCAGATGAGCTTCCGCTGCCGCAGATAGCGGCTCAGGTCGTCGTAGTCGCCGCCGTCATTGGCGAACTGGGCCACGTTGCGCGCGGTCGCGAACCACGGGCCGGTCGACGGGCGTACCTCCCGCACGGCGCGGTCCAAGTCGCGCTGCTCGATCATGCGTACCACGCCGCTCTGTACCGAGTCGGCGAGCGCATGTTCGGCGGCGGTCTCCACCAGGTGCGCCAGGTCGGCCCCGGAGTACCCGTCTGTCGCGGACACCACCCGCCGCACGTCGATACCGGCGATCGGGCGGTGCCTCAGGTGGTACTCCACGATGGCTGCACGGGCCGGCTCGTCCGGCGGCAGTACCAGCAACATCCGGTCCAGCCGCCCGGGGCGGCGCAGTGCGCCGTCGACGTCCCAGGGCGCGTTGGTGGCCGCGAGGACGAACACGCCGTCGTTCCCGCCTTCCACCCCGTCCAGCTCGGCGAGGAGCTGGTTGGCCAGGGTACGCATCGAGGACGACGTGATCTGGCTGCGCTTGTGGCCCAGCGCGTCCAACTCGTCGAGGAACAGCACGCAGGGCGCATTGCGCCGGGCCGCCTGGAATATCTCGTGCAGGTTCTGTTCGGAGCGGCCCAGCCACATGTTGAGCACGTCGACGATGGACAGCGTAATGAAGGCCGCGCCCATCTCCCCGGCCAGCGCCCGAGCGAGGAAGGTCTTGCCGCAGCCGGGCGGCCCGTACAGCAGCAGCCCGCCGCGCAACGACTTGCCGTACATCGCGCGCAGCTGCGGATTGCGCAGCGGGCCGAGGAATGCGATCTCCAGCCGTTCCTTGACCGCTCCCATCCCCCCGACGTCGGCCAGCCGCAGCGCGGAGCGCTCGACCTCGATGATCCCGTCCGCGTCGCCCCGTACCGGCTCGGCTACCCCATCCGTCGTGTCCCCGGGTACCGCGCCGGCGAACCGGGGCGGTACCACCCCGTCGAACTGCCGCTCCAGGTCGCCCCAGTCGACCGCTGTCCCCGCCGTCCCCGCCTGCGCCGGAGGTACCTCTGCCGGCGTCGCCGGATCGGGAGCCGCACGCTGTGGTACCGCCATAACGGCGCGCCCCATCAACTCCTGGGCTGGGCCGTTCTCCGGATCCTGCTGGAGCACCGCGGCGAGCTGACCAATGGCCGCCGCGCGATCCCCGTTCTGCAGCAGCAGCTCCGCGAGGTGCAGGCGCAGCCGGGCGTCGTCGGGACGGGCCTGCACGGCCGCGACGAGACTGGCGATGAGCGGGGCATCGGTCATGGCGCGAAGAATATGTGTACCCCGCCTGCGGCTCCACCCCAATCCGTGGCACCACCTGCGGTACCCACCGCAAGTCCGTCCGTCGCACCGATCCAGGGGCTTCGGCGGGCGTGGTTACAGCGGAGTACCGAAGCGGACGGGTACGCCCGGGGAGTAGAGGACGCTGACCGGCGGCCCGGACACCTCGACGCCGGCCGCGGCCACCACCTCGTCGGACAGGTACTCCAGGGACGCCCGGTACAGCGGCCATCGGGGATGCACGTTGGGCAGGTAGCGGGTACGGCCCCAGCCGTCCCAATGCAGTCCCCAGCGGGCGGTCACGAAGTCCTCCAGCGGACTCGGCGACTCGACCGGCTCGCCGATCCGGACTCGCAGGTCGCAGCGCGCACCACGCGGGCCGGGCCAGCGGCGCCGGCTCGTGTACGCGACTGAGTCCCCGTCACGGGTGAGCCGCATCCGCGACCACACGTACGGCAGGCCGAAACCCAGGCGTGCCACCAGTACCGGCGCCAGGCGGGCAGCGTCCAGCGAGCGGAACAGCACGCCACGCCGGCCGGCATCGTCCACTGTGTACAGTCGCACGTTGGTCTCGGCGAACTCGCCGAAGTAGGGCACGCCCGGGCCGGGACCGGGGCCGACCCGGGACATGCGGAACGCGATCAGCCCCACGTAACTGGTGCCGTCCAGCACGTCGGGGCGGGTACCCGCCGGCAACAACGGTGCGATGCGCTCGGCGGGTACCGGCCAATGCAGGAACGTCAACTCCCGCCACCACTGCGACAGCAGTGGCCACCGCACGGGCCGTGGCGCGGTCGGGGTGACCGGCTCAGCCGGCTGCACGGGCGGCAACGGGGTCACCGGATGCGCGACAAAGTTGCGCACGACGGCCGGTTGGCTGGCACTGGCACGGTTGTTGGTGGTGGCAGGTCAGCCGACGGCCAGCCACACCACGATCGCCACCACGACCAGCGCGGTCACCGCGGCCGCGACCACCAGGCCGACCGGGAAGGTCTTGGTCGAGGGCGCCTCGGTGTGCTGGACGAAGGCCTTGAACTGCTCGGTCGATCCGCTCGGGTCGACATCCTGCTCAGACATGTGCCAGACCATAGCGTCTCGCGACCGGGACCGCGCCCCTCCACACAGCGCCGACACAAGCCGCTGGCACTCCGCCGGAGGCTCAACCCATGTGCGGGTACGTGTGGTCGGTGGGGGGTACGAACGTCTCCTTGATGGTGCGGGGCGACAGCCAGCGCACCAGGTTCTGCCAGGATCCGGCCTTGTCATTGGTACCCGAGGCGCGCGCGCCACCGAACGGCTGCTGGCCGACCACGGCACCGGTGGGCTTGTCGTTGATGTAGAAGTTGCCGGCCGCGAAGCGCAGCGCGTTGCCGGCCCAGTCGACAATCCGACGGTCGGTGGCGAAGATCGAGCCGGTCAGCGCGTACGGGGCGGCCGACTCCGCCTGCGCGACGGTCGCCTCGAAGTCGGCGTCGTCGTACACGTGCACGGCCAGGATCGGGCCGAAGTATTCGGTACGGAACACCTCGTGCCCGGGGTCGGCGCACTCGACAACGGTCGGCCGGACGAAGTACCCGACCGAGTCGTCGGCCGTACCGCCGGCCAGCACGGAGCAGGCCGGGTCGTTCTTCATCATGTCGAAAGCGTTGGCGTGCTTGGCAAACGCGCGCGCGTCGATCACCGCGCCACCGAAGTTGGCGAAGTCGGCGACATCGCCGTAGGAGAGCGCGTCGGTTGTGGCGGCGAGCCGGTCGCGCAGCCCGCCGTCCCAGAGCGAGCGCGGCAGGTACGCCCGGGAGGCGGCCGAGCACTTCTGGCCCTGGTACTCGAAGGCGCCCCGGATCAACGCGGTGTGCAGTGCGTCCACATCGGCACTGGAGTGCGCGACGACGAAGTCCTTGCCCCCGGTCTCGCCGACCAGCCGCGGATAGGACCGGTACCGGTCGATGTTGTTCCCGATCGTCTTCCAGAGCAGGTGGAACGTCTTCGTCGAGCCGGTGAAGTGGATGCCGGCCAGGTCGGGGTCGGCGAGCGCGACGTCGCTGACCGCGATGCCGTCCCCGGTGACCAGGTTGATCACGCCGGGCGGCAGCCCGGCGGCCTCCAGCAGCCGCATCGTGTAGTGCGCGGCCAACTGCTGGGTCGGCGACGGCTTCCACAGCACCGTGTTGCCGAGCAGCGCCACGGACGTCGGCAGGTTGCCGGCGATGGCGGTGAAGTTGAACGGGGTGATCGCGTAGACGAAGCCCTCCAGCGGGCGGTGGTCGGTGCGGTTCCACACCCCGGGCGAGGAGAGCGGCTGCTCGCCGAGGAGCTTGTGGGCGAAGTACACGTTGAAGCGCAGGAAGTCGATCAATTCGCAGGCCGAGTCGATCTCCGCCTGCTGGACGGTCTTCGACTGGCCGAGCATGGTCGCCCCGTTGAGCGTGTGCCGCCAGGGGCCGGCCAGCAGGTCGGCGGCGCGCAGGAAGATCGCCGCCCGCTCCTCGAACGGCAGCGCCCGCCACATCGGCGCGGCCTTCTTGGCGGCGGCCACCGCGGCCTGCGCGTCGGCGGCGGTCGCGTTGCGGGTGACGCCGAGGACGTGCGAATGACGATGCGGCTGTACCACCTCAATCCGGTCACCGCCGCCCATCCGCTGCGCCCCGTCGATGGTCATGGTCAACTCGACCCGGTCGGCGGCCAGTTCGGCCAGCCGGCTGTGCAGACCTTCGCGCTCGGTCGAGCCCGGGGCGTATCCGAGTACCGGCTCGTTGCGTGGTTCAGGCGTGTTGAACAGGGCATCCATCACTTACTCCGCAGCTAGCCGTCGATGCATGTGTGGTACCCACCATCCTTTCACGCCTTACCGCCAACCCGCCCGGTACCGCCCGGCACGCGCCACTGCCTGCGCACGGCGCTCAACTCGCGCCGCGTACCCTGGGACCCGCTCGGGAGGCCATCGCCCGGGCAGGGTGGGTGGGCCGGCTGGCTCGGCCCGGATGAGACCCGGTGGGATTGGAGAGCCAGATGACCGAGGGCAGCGCCGCGGCGTCCGCCACCTCGTCCGGGGAGACCACCGCCGAGTCCACCGCGACCGCCCCCAAGCTCGCTCGCCCCAAGACCGGCCCGGCCACCCCCGAGCCCTCCGCCGGGACCAGCGCAGCCAAGACCGGCGCAGCCACTCCCAAGCCCGCCTCCGCCGGGACCAGCGCAGCCAAGACCGGCGCAGCCACTCGCAGCCGGATCGGCCAGACCGCGCAGCCAAGCCGGCGACCCCAAGGGACCGCGCAGCCAAGACCGGATCGGCCAAGACCGCCGCAGCCAAGTCTGGCCCGAGCGCCCCCGAGCCCGCCCCGGCAAAGACCGGCGCAGCCAAGGTCGGCCCGAGCGCCCCCGAGCCCGCTCCCGCAGAGACCGGCGCAGCCAAGGTCGGCCCGAACACCCCCAAGCCTGCGCCAGCAAAGACCGGCCCAGCCAAGACGAGCGCTGTCGCGACCAGTCCCGCCACCAAGTCGGGCGCCGCGAAGCTGGGCGCAGCGACGCCCGGCGCAGCGAAATCGGGCGCAGCGAAGTCGGGCTCGGCCGGCCGCGCGGCACAGACTGACACTGCCAAGCCGCAGGCGCCGGCCAAGCCGCGCGTCGGGCCGGTGGCGTGGACGGTACAGATCCTGGTACTCGGCGTGGTGTGGCTGGCCACGCTCCTCTACGGGGCGTGGCAGAGCATCGGTACCGCGGCACAGCCCGAGGACGCCGTCGACTGGACGAGCATCGCGCTGCCCGGGGTGATCGCGGCGACGCTGCTCACCGGGGCCTGCGTGGGTACCGCCGTGGTGAACCTCGCGCTGAGCCGGCGCCCCGAGCTGGGAACCAGGACCCGCTGGCTGGCCGCTGTGGGTACCGGCGCGCTGACCGGTGCTGTGGTCGGCGTCCTCGTACTCGCCGGGTACGGCCACCGCGGGGCGATCATCTTCCTGGCCGTGGCCATGTTCGTCACCGGGGCACTCGGCGGGGTACTCGCCGGGCTGCCCCAGCGCTCGGTCGTCGTCGCCGGGATCGCGGCCACCCTGGCTGTCTTCCTGGTGGAGTTCACCATCCAGGTCTTCCAGAGCCCGCTGCGCGGCGTGTTCGGCGGCAACTCGACCGGGGTGTCGCAGTGGAACGCCGGTACCCGCCTGGCGGTCACCGAGGCGCTCGTCGGTGGACTGGCGGCCGGGCTGGTCGCGTTCTGGTACCTGCGCCGCTCGGGCACCCCCGCCCGGCTCGTCTCGTACCTGTGCGCCGGCGCCCTGCCCGGGGTGGTCCTGCTGGTCGCCGAGGTGGTGACCCGGATCGCCGGTCGGCAGGTCTTCGCCGCTGTCGCCGGACTCTCCGAGGGCGACCGGGTACTCCTCGACTACTGGAAGAACTCGCGCCTCAACCAGGCACTGGTGGTGCTGTTTGTGGGCGCGATCGTGGCACTGATCTGCTTCGGCCGTACCCTGCCCAAGCGCCGCAGGCGTTAGCACCCCGCCAGTCAGCCGGCCGTACCGTCCAGCAGGTGCGGCAGCTCGGTGATGTCGTACCAGGCAAGATCATGGTCTTCGGTACCGTCCACGACGAACTGGGCGTCCTCGTCGCCGGCGAGCGCCGCTGGCGCGACCTCGGCCGCCGCGGCGATCTGCGCGGCCACCCCCGGATCGTCGACGTGGATCGCGGCCACCGCGCCGAGCGGTACCGCCGCGCGCAGCCGGACCGCGCTGTCGCCGAGCTGCGGATCGGTGGTGTCCACCGCGCTGGACGGCAGGTCGGCGCTGATCACCACCCGGCGCCGGGGCGCCGCGGGATCCTTGTGCAGCAACAGGAGCGCGGCCTGGGCCGCCCGGGTGAACGCGACGAACTCCAGCTCCTCCTCGTCGCCGTCCACGTACCACTCGCGCAGGCCCGGCGTGACGGCGTGCGCCTCGGCGCCCTCCGGCCACCAACCGGCGTCCCGGAGCTGGGCCAGCAGCGGCAGGCTGGCCGGCAGGTACACCCGCATGAGATCAACCGTCACGGATTCCGCTCTCCCTCGATGAGCCCGGCTTCTCGATCGGCTCGGCGCGCCCACTCTCGCCCGGGATCCGGCCGTCGTGGCGGCCGGGAGGGGCGCAACACAGGGAACCGATGGCAAACTGAACCAATGACAAGCCGGTTCCTGCAGATGAACGAGGTCGCCGAGGAGCTTTCGGTGTCGCTTTCGCAGGTCTACCACATGGTACGCAGCGGCGAACTGGCGGCGATCAAAGTCGGCGGCCGGGGTGCCTGGCGCATCGAGCGGACCCGGCTGGAAGAGTACATCGAGCGCAAGTACGCCGAAACAGCGCAGTGGGTGAAGGCGAATCCGCTGATCGGCCGCGAAGACGAGGCAGACCCCGAATAGGGGGTACCCCCTCCCCCGGCCGGCTGGCGCCGCAGGTTCCTTTCGTGATCACGTCAGAAAAGTGTTGCTATGACGGCGCTTTTCTTCCGTGATCACGCAGACCCGCACTCGCCGGCCGCCGTCGGCGCAGGCGGTGTGTCCTGGATGCGGCTTAGGCGTGGCACTTGGCATTTGTCGCTATGTCCATCGAAGGCAAACGAACGCAAACGTCGGCATCTTGACGCTGCCTGACAGCATCCAACATAGTTTCTTGGAGGCAAACGAAAGCAAACGTAGGCATTGGCCACCGGCGCGGTTCGCTCCGGGCGGCCGCGCCACCTGTGCCATGAAGGAGCCGGCCGGATGACCCTCACGCTCGCCCCGCCCAGTCCGCGCCCGGGCGTCGTACGCATCCACCCGGCGCCTCGGCTGGAGCCACCCTTCGACGACGAGTACGCCGACGCGGGTACACCCGGCTCGGCAGCTCCGGAAACGCGGGCGCCGAGGTCACGCCGGGCGGGCTGGCCGCCAGACGATCGGGCGACAGCTACGTCGGGGAGCCAACCGGCCGCTTGGAACCGCCCCGAAGTGACCCGAACTGCCGAGGCGACCCGGGCAGCCGAGGCGACCCGGGCGGGCGGCGAGGCTTGGTCTGCCGGTGTGACCGGGCCGGCGGACGAGGCGCGGGCCGCCGAGGAGTCCGGGGACCACCGCGACCGCAGCGGGACGCCGGCGCGGCCCACGCCGGGCGAGGTCGCGGCGGCTCGGTTCGTCAAGGCGTGCCTGGAGGTACTCGACGGGTTCCGGCCGGTACGCCACCTGATCGTGCTGGTCGCGCCGGAGCACTACGAGGAGGTACAGGCCACGCTGCTACGGCCACGCCGGCGCCGCGGCCCGAACGCCGGCCTGGCCCCGCACCGTCCGGCGCAGCCGGCGGCGCGCCAGCGCGGTCAGCTCGACCCGGTGGCGGTACGGCTGCAGGTGGTGATGGAGCCGGCGGACGGAGTTGCCGAGGTGAGCGTGGTACTCGGCCGGGGGCCGGAGCGGTGGGCGATGGCGGTACGCCTGGAGCGTCGCCCGGTCGGCTGGCTCTGCACGTTCCTCGAAGTGCTGTGACCGCCCACTGCTCCTACCAGGACAACAGCGAGGGCCTGCCCACCTCAGTGGTAGACAGGCCCTCGCGGTGCTGAGTTGCTGGTCAGGGAGCGCCGTGGCAGCGCTTGTACTTCTTGCCCGAACCGCAGTAGCAGGGCGCGTTGCGCGACGGCGTACCCCCACCGGTCACCTGTCCGGTCGCCACCTGCCGGCCACCCGTGGCGGTACGCGAGGCAGGTCCGGCAGCCGGCCTGGTCGCCGGCTTCGCGGCCGCGGTAGCACCACCAGCGCTGCCGCCGTTGCCTCCACTACCTGTGCCGGCACTGCCGTTGCCGCTCCGGTTGCCGTTCGCGCCCCGGGTGGGGGTTGCACCGCGGGGAGCGCCACCGCTGCGGGCGCCGTTGCCGATGCCCAGTGCCGGTGCCTCCTGCTTGATCTCCACGCCACCGCTGCCGGCCTCGCCGTCGATGGTGGGTGCGGAGTACTGCAGGGCGCGGGGCAGCGGACGCGGGTTGACCAGCCCGGTAAGTACCCGGGTGGTCGGCGGCGCCTCGGGAGCGTCGGCCGGAGCCGCCTCCTCAACCTGTACCTCCAGGTTGAACAGGAACCGGACCGCCTCCTCCTTCACGCCCTCCAGCATCTGGTTGAACATGTCGAAGCCCTCGCGCTGGTACTCGACCAGCGGGTCGCGCTGGGCGTACGCCCGCAGGCCGACGCCCTCCTGGAGGTAGTCCATCTCGTAGAGGTGCTCGCGCCACTTGCGGTCGATGACCGACAGCAGTACCCGGCGCTCCAGCTCGCGCAGCCCGTCGTGGGTCAGCTCGTCCTCGCGCCGGTCGTATGCCGAGTGCGCGTCCTCCTTGACCCGGGCCACGATGTACTCGCTGTCCAGGGCCTCGCGACCGCCGCTGTTCTCCTCTTCCAGGTCCTCGACGGTGATCCCGATCGGGTAGAGCAGCTTGAGGCTGGTCCACAACTCGTCGAGGTCCCACTCCTCGGCATACCCGGCCGAGGTGGCTCCCGTGACGTATGCCCCGACCACGTCGTCGATCATGTTGCGTACCTGGTCGTGCAGGTCTTCGCCGTCGAGTACCCGCTTGCGCTCGGCGTAGATCACCGTGCGCTGCTTGTTGAGTACCTCGTCGTACTTCAGAACGTTCTTGCGCTGCTCGGCGTTCTGGCCTTCGATCTGCGCCTGGGCGTTCTTGATCTGGCGACTGACCATCTTGGACTCGATCGGGACGTCCTCGGGGATGTTCAGCCGGTCCATCACCGCCTCGACAGCCGCCGAGTTGAACCGGCGCATCAGCTCGTCCTGCAGCGACAGGTAGAACCGGGACTCGCCCGGGTCACCCTGCCGGCCGGCGCGACCGCGCAGCTGGTTGTCGATACGCCGGGACTCGTGCCGCTCGGTGCCGAGCACGTAGAGCCCGCCGGCGTCGACGACCTCGGCCGCCTCTTCGTCGCAGAACTTGTCCCACTTGGCGATCGCGTCGTCCCAGCCGGCCGCATATTCGTCGGGCTGCTCGTCCGGGTCGATACCCTTGCCGCGCAGCTCGGCGGCGGCCAGGAACTCGGGGTTGCCGCCGAGCAGGATGTCAGTTCCACGGCCGGCCATGTTGGTGGCCACCGTGACGCCGCCCTTGCGCCCGGCCTGCGCGATGATCTCCGCCTCTTTGGCGTGGAACTTCGCGTTCAGTACGTTGTGCGGTACCCCGCGCTTGCGCAGCATCGTGGACAGCAGCTCGGAGTTCTCCACCGAGACGGTACCGATGAGGACCGGCTGGCCCAGCGCGTGCCGCTCGACGATGTCCTCGACGACCGCGTGGAACTTGGCCTTCTCCGACTTGTAGATGATGTCGGCCTTGTCGGCCCGGATCATCGTCTTGTTCGTCGGGATCGACACCACGCCGACCTCGTAGACCTTGTTGAACTCGGCCGCTTCGGTCTGCGCCGTTCCGGTCATGCCGGAGAGCTTCTTGTAGAGCCGGAAGTAGTTCTGCAGGGTGACCGTGGCCAGGGTCTGGTTCTCCTGCTTGATCTCCACGCCCTCTTTGGCCTCGATGGCCTGGTGCATGCCCTCGTTGTAGCGGCGGCCGTGCAGGATGCGCCCGGTGAACTCGTCGACGATCAGGACCTCACCGTCGGAGACGATGTAGTCCTTGTCCTTCTTGAACAGCTCCTTGGCCTTGATGGCGTTGTTCAGGTAGCCGACCAGCGGGGTGTTCACCGACTCGTACAGGTTGTCGACGCCCAGCCGGTCCTCGACCTTGGTGACACCGCGCTCGGTGACCGCCACGGTGCGCTTGGACTCGTCGACCTCGTAGTCGCCGGCGCCGTCCTTGCCCTTCTGCATCCGGTCGACGACCTGGGCGAACTCCATGTACCAGCGGGCCGACTGCTCGGCCGGGCCGGAGATGATCAGCGGGGTACGCGCCTCGTCCACGAGGATCGAGTCGACCTCGTCGACCACCGCGAAGTTGTGGCCACGCTGGACCAGGTCCTCGGCCGTCCACGCCATGTTGTCGCGCAGGTAGTCGAAGCCGAACTCGTTGTTCGTACCGTAGGTGATGTCGCAGTGGTAGGCGGCGCGGTGCAGCGCGGAGTCCTGGTTGGGCAGGATCACGCCGACGGTGAGGCCGAGGAACTCGTGTACCCGCCCCATCCACTCGGCGTCGCGCTGGGCCAGGTAGTCGTTGGTGGTGACCACGTGGACGCCGTCGCCGGAGAGCGCGTTGAGGTAGACGGCGAGCACACTGGTGAGGGTCTTGCCCTCGCCGGTCTTCATCTCGGCGATGTTGCCGAAGTGCAGTGCCGCACCGCCCATGAGCTGCACGTCGTAGTGGCGCTGGCCGAGTACCCGGCTGGCCGCCTCGCGTACCGTCGCGAACGCCTCGGGCATCAGGTCGTCGAGAGTCTCGCCGTCCTGATAGCGCTTTTTGTACTGTTCGGTGAGATCCTTCAGCTCCGCGTCACTGAGATCGACATAGTTCGCCTCGATCGAGTTGACGGCGGCGGCGATGGTTTCCAACCGCCGGACCACGCGCCCCTCGCCGGCGCGTAGGATCTTTTCGAAGATCGACACGGATAAGCTCCCTAGACAAGTCTGCGCCCCCATCGTAGGCGGGTGACCCGCCGTTCTCACACCCGCGCTACCCGCCTTCTCCCGAGCATCCCGCGCAGACCCCGTCGAGCGCGGGTGACGGAGCAGCCGAGCGCGGGTGACGGAGCCGGCAGGCGTGGGGTGACACAGCCGACAATCGTCACGACAGCCAGGCACCGGACGGGCTAAATTTAGCGCTCAGTCGATTGGATGGGTCACGATCATGCGACTGGATGACGGGGACCTGACGCTGCGGCCGTGGGAGCCCGGCGATGCCGGGGCGGTGTACCGGGCGGCACAGGATCCGCTCATCCCGCGGTACACCACGCTGCCGGCCGAGTACCTGATGTCCCACGCTGAGAAGTTCGTGACCCAGGTGGCGCCGGCCGGCTGGGAGTCGGGCAGCAGTGCCAACTTCGCTGTTGTCGACTCGGTCACCGGCGAACTGCTCGGCTCCTGCGGGCTGGTGTGGATCCGTGACGGCCTGGCCGAGCTGGGGTACTGGACGGCGGCTCCGGCCCGTGGCCGCGGCGTCGCCCTGCGGGCCAGCCGGCTGGTCTGCCGGTACGCCTTCGAGGAGCGGGCGATCGAGCGGCTGACCTGGCAGGCCGAGGTGGGCAACCAAGCTTCGCGGCTGGTGGCTCTGCGCGCCGGGTTCCACATCGACGGCAGCTGGCAGTTCCGCGCCCCGAACCCGCAGGGCCTGCTGGACGGCTGGGTCGGCACGCTGCTCCCGGGCCAGCTCACGATGGAGACGCCGGCCCGGTACGTCCAGGGTTCGGCGGTGGCCCGGCGGGCGCGGGTACTCGGTGACCCGCCGCCGGTACTTGCGTTGCCGGGCGGGCTGGGACGGCTCCGGGCGCCGGCGGATCGGGACGTGGACGCGATCACGGCCGGCTGCCGGGACCCCGAGTCGACGCGCTGGACCAGCGTGCCCGACCCGTACCAGCGCTCCGACGCCGAGTACTTCGTGGCACACGCGCGCCGGGCCTGGGCCTTCGGTACCGAGGTGGTGTGCGCGATCGTCGGCCCGGACGACGCCTGGCTGGGCAGCATCGACCTGCGGCTGAACCAGCCGGACGGTACCGATGCCGAGGTGGGCTTCCTGGTGGCGCCCGAGGCACGGGGGCGGGGTTACGCGAGCGCCGCACTGGGTACCCTCAGCGCCTGGGGGTTCGACACCCTCGGCCTGGAGCGGATCCGCTGGCGCGCCGCGGTCGGCAACGAAGCCTCCCGCCAGGTCGCGCGCAAGTGCGGCTTCCAGGAGGAGGGCGTCGAGCGCGGCGCGTTGCACGGCCGCTCCGGCGCGGCCGGCCGCAAGCGGCTGGATGCCTGGGTCGCCGCCCGACTCGCTACCGACCCGCGCTGACCGGGACCTGAGACCACGGGGAGACGCACTGAACGGGTTGCCGTACGAACAGATCCTCGGTGAGCGGGTACTCCTGCGTACCCCTGAGCCGGGCGACGCCGACCAGGTCGTGGCCGCCGCGGCCGATCCGGCGATCATCCGTTTCCTGCCCGTCCTACCGGTGCCCTACCGGCGCGACGACGCGCTGGCCTGGATCGGCAGCGCGGAGGCCACCCGGCAGCGCGGCGGGGCCAGCTTCGTGATCGTCGACCCGGCCAGCGACCAGCTGCTGGGCAGCATCGGGCTGAACGACGTGTCGGCGGCGGGCGGGTACGGCGAGATCGGGTACTGGGTGGCGCCGTGGGCGCGCAACCGTGGCGTGGCCGGCGACGCCACCCGGGCGCTCACCGCCTGGGCACACGCGCACGGCGTGGCCCGGCTGGCGCTGCTCACCGAGGCGGCCAACTGGCCGAGCCAGCGGGTGGCGCTGGGCTGTGGGTACCGCCGCGAAGGGGTGGCTCGCGGGCGCGGTGCGAACCGCGACGGCAGCCGGCACGACCTGATCGTCTGGGCCCGGCTGGCGACCGACCCGGCACCGACCGAGCGGCTGCTGCCCGACCTGCCGGGGCCGCCGGACGCCCAGGGGAAGCCCGGCAAATCGGGGCCGCACGGGTACCTGACCGACGGTGTGGTGACGCTACGCCCGTTGTGGGAGACCGACGCGCCGGCCATGCACGCACTGAACACGCTGCCCGAAGTGGTCGCCACCAGCGTGCCGCCGATCGCGCCGCCGCTGTCGGAGGAGGTCGCCCGGTGCGCCCGCTCGTACAGCAGGTGGCTCGCCGGGGAGCGCTGCGAGCTGGTGATCATGGACGCCGGTACCGGTGAGTTCGCCGGCGAGATCGGGCTGGTCTACCAGGAGCCGGTGACCCAGCAGGCGATGGTCGGGTACGGGCTGCTGCCACAGTTCCGGGGCCGGGGCTTCACCACGCGGGCGGTACGGCTGCTGACCGGTTGGGCGTTCACGCAGACCGGAATCGAGCGGATCATCGCGGGTACCGAACCGGCGAACCTGGCCTCGCAGAAGGTACTTCAGCGGGCCGGATTCGAGCGCGAGGGCTACCTTAAGGCGCGGCTACCGGGCGTGACCGGTGGCCGAATCGACGATATCCAGTGGGCCCTGCTCCCACCCGCCGCCGGCTGACCTGGAGGCGCTCAGCCCCACCAGAAGGCGGACGCGATGATCACGTACAGGCCGATCAGGCTGGCCCCCTCCAGCCAGGTCGACTCGCCGTCGAAGACCGCCAGGGACACCAGCAGCACGCTCACCACCACGGCCACCACCAGCAACGGCGCGAACACCAGGGTCAGCGTGGTGGCCGTGAAGAGGCTGAGCAGGACCAGCGCCGGCGCGAGTACCAGGGCGATCTGCAGCGGGCTGTTGACGATCACGGCGAGCGCGTAATCGGCCTGGTTCTTCAACGCCAGCTGGATACCGACCACGTTCTCGATCGCGTTGCCGGCGATGGCCACCACCACGAGGCCGGCGAAGGTCTGCGAGATGTGCAGCGAGTTCATCGCCGGGGTGAGCGCCTCGACGAACCAGTCGGAGACGAAGGCGGCGGCCACACTGGCCGCGACCAGCATCGTGATAGCGAGCCAGAGCGGCCAGCGAGGCGTCTCCCCGTGCGCCTCCTCGACCGGGGCAGCGCCCTCCTCGGTCGTCCCGTCGGTTTCCGCGTTGCGCCGGATCGAGGCCGGCAGCGACAGCGCGAAGATCACCAGCAGTACCACGGCGACGATGTCGGAGAGGGTACGCACGTGTGCCTCGGCGGGCGTGTGCGTGTACTTGGCGACGCTCGGTACGACCAGCGCAGCGGTTGCCAGGCTCAGCAGTACCACCGTGTCCCGGGCCCGGGACTTGGCGAACTTCTGCTTGCCGTGTTTGAGCCCGCCGACCAGGAACGCCGCCCCGAGTACCAGCAGCAGGTTGGCCAGCATCGAGCCGATGATCGCCGCCTGTACCACGCCGAGCAGCCCGGCACGCAGCGCGAAGAACGCGATGAACAGCTCCGGCAGGTTGCCCAGGGCGCTCTGCAGTACCCCCGTGGCGCCGGCCCCGAACCTGTCCCCCATCTGCTCGACGCAGCGCCCGACGAGCGCGGCCAGCAGCGCTACGGCCGCCATCGAGCAGATGAACGCGAACACCGAGCCGAGTCCGCCGTACGTGGCGATACCGGCAGCGATGATCGCCACCACCGACCCACCGAGCACCACGTAATCGGATCGGACGAACGTGCGCTTCTCCGCGACACCAACAGCCTCAGACACAGCAGGGATCATGGCAGACCCCCGCAACCCCCGCACCTCGAAGCAGCCCAACGACACCAGGCGCGCAGCCGCCACCGCCCAGACACCTGAGCCGAACCACCCCGACCCACGGCCCACAGCGCCAACTACCGCAAGCACACCTGGACGCTACGAGCCACGGCGCCCAACCAAAGCGAGCACACCCGAAGCCACAACCCACAGCGCCGGACTACGCCAGTACCCGCTGAGCTTCAACGGCCCCGGCCGCGCGCACCGCAAGGGAAGGGGCGGCTGGGGTGGCCACGGGGGGATCAAGCCTGACCGCCCGGAGTGGCCGCCCCAGCCGCCCCTTCAAAGCGAAGGAACGACTAAGCAGCAAGATCGGAAAGAGAAATAACCCCGTAGTCGTAGGCCCGGCGCCGATACACCACGCTAGGCCGCCCGGATTCCTTGTCCAGGAACAGGAAGAAGTCGTGCCCGACCAGCTCCATCTGGGACAGCGCGTCTTCGACGGTCATCGGTTCGGCGCTGTGCTCTTTGGCCCGGGCGATGTGCCAGGGCTGGTCACCGTCGTCCTCGGTGTCGGTCGCGGTGGCGGAGCGGGCGGGCAGTGCGGTGGTGAGGGGGGCGGTGAACAGCTCAGCCGGGTCGAACGGGGCGGCCGCGCCGAGGGAGACGGGCGTGTGCCGGCCGCGGTGGATGCGGCGCCGGTCGGCGGTACGCCGCAGCCGGCCTTCGAGCTTGTTCACGGCGACGTCCAGGGCCGCGTAGAAGTCCTGCGCGCACGCCTCGGCGCGAATCGCGGGGCCCCGGGTGACGATGGTGATCTCGACTCGCTGGCAGTTGTCCGACTGGCGCGGATTGCGCTCGTGGGACAGCTCCACATCGACCCGGATGATCTTCTGGTCGTACCGTTCGATCTTGTCCAGTTTGTCGGCTACATGTTGGCGGTAATGGTCGGGGACCTCAAGATTGCGGCCCTTCACGACGATCTCCACGCGTGACCTCCCCCATTGATCTTGTCGAGATTTCGCGATCTCGAATTTGGCTGGTGGGTGATCCGTGCGCTAACCGGCAGACAGCCCGCTACCTGCGAAAATCCTTCGAGGCATGGCGTGTCGGCCTCCTCTGCGATGGGAACGGCGGTGCCGCCGTGCCGGTAGCTGATGGACTCTGACGGTAGCCCCTGTCCGCCCGTTCGTCACCCGGAGTCGTCAACGAGTTGGCCGTGAATTCGCCCAGCCGTGGTGCGGCGGCGCGATCGGGCGGCAATGCCGTGACAGCCGGTTAGGGCAAGATCACAATCAGCGGGTACCGGTGGCCCCGGCACCCCTGCGTCGGGTGGCCGCGAGCACCGCGGCGCTGTGCACCGGTACCCCGCCGGCGCGCAGGATGTCGGCCACCGCGGTCAGTGTGGCGCCCGTGGTCAGGATGTCGTCCACGAGCACCACCCGGGCACCGCTGCGCGCCGCTGCCGCCACCTGGGCGAGCTGCCGTCCGCGCGGACGGAACGCGGCGCTGGCGGCCTGTGCCCGGCCGGCCGTGTTCAGATGGGCCGAGTCGATCTTGGGACGGGCGGCGAGTACCGGAGCCACGGCCGCTGCCCAGCCGGCCTGCCGGAGTTGCCGGGCGGCCCGGTCGGCGAGCCGGCGCAGGTGGTCGCCGTACCGCTCGCGGGCGGCAGCCGGTGCGTCCGGTACCGGTACCAGCAGCACGGGCGTACCCGGGTCACCGGTAGCCGCCACCACATCGCCGAGAAGTACCCCTAGCGGTACGGCGAGCGGGTACCGCCCCCGCTCCTTGTACCCGAGCAGCACCTCCCGCAGTACCCCGCCGTACGGGCCCAGCGCGTGGCACCCGGGGAGCCCGGGCGGAGCCGGCGTGGGGCGGGCCGGGGCCGGCCGGAGGCCGGAGAGTTCGGCCCGGCAGGTACCGCAGAGGCTCCCGCCGCCGTCCCGCCCGCAGCCGGCGCAGCCACCCGCGAAGACCAGGTCGGACAGGCCGGAAACGGCTCCGCCCCACCACGAACCGACCGCCCGCGCGGCTGCCCCGACCATCCGTCAGTCCCCGATCATCCGTCAGTCCCGACCATCAGTCAGCCCCGATCACCAGTCAGTCCCGATCAACCGTCAGTCCCGATCAACCGTCAGTCCAGGAAGAAGGGGCTCAGCGGTATGTCATGGTTGGCCGGCGGATTGGCCCCGGCGGACGGCGACGGGCTGGGTATCGGTGGGTTGTAGACCAGCAGGTCAGCGTTGTTCTGCGAGACCTGCCGGGCGCCGGAGTTGAGCGTCTGCACCATGATCGGACCGGGCAGCGTCAGCCCCCGGCTGGGCAGCGGCGGATAGCTGGCCAGCTGGGTGACCTTGCTGCCGAAGGCCGGCGAGCTGATGGCCTGCGAGAGCGCGCCGTCGACACTCACCTCGAGCAGGCCCTGCCGGCCATCCACCGACCTGCCGGCCAGCGCCAGCCAGTGCACCCGACTCCAGGCGACCGCGGTCAACTCGGTGAGCCCGCCCGAGTCGATCACGCTCGGCGGTCCCACCGCCACTGTCTCGGCGGTGAAGGTCAACGAGGCCACCGCCACCCGGCCACCGGAGATGAGCGCGATCCGGCGCGCGTCGGGGGCCACCGAGAACGCCGAGACGGACATGTCCACCGAACCGTTGATCGCCACCTGCGTCGCCTGACCGCTGAGGTCGACGCTGTAGAGCGCGTTGTTCGCCGCCACCAGTACCCGCGCCGGGGAGCTGGCCAGCCACACCGGCCGGCTCATCGCGCCGCTGGTGGAGAGCTGGGTGTCCTGGAAGGTGCCGGTGACTTCCGCGCCGTCGTCCTTCAACCGTCCGATGGACAGGGTGCACCGACCGTTGGCCTGCCGGACGAAGGCACCGAGTTTGAGATCGCGGCTCATGCTGGCGCTCGCCATGCCCGGCTCGGTGACCTTCGAGAAGACCGGCGGGATGTTGTACGGCGGCACGATCTCGCGTACCTGCCCGTTGACCACGAAGTACCCGACCGGGTCGGCCGGCCGGAACGTCTTGTCGGCGAGGTTCAGTTTCATCAGGTCGGTACCGTCCACCAGCTTGTCCTGCGAGCCGACCTTCACCTCGACCGGCTCCAGCACGTTCGGCAGTAGCGACACGCGTACCTGCGCGGCCACATGCGCCGGGTCCGCGCCCTGCAGACTGACGAAGTTGACCAGCCACGCGGTGTTGTCGGCCGGGTCCCGGGCAACGTTCGGCAGGACCAACCTGATACTCGGCAGGGCGGTGACCCCGGGCGCCAGCCAGTCCGACGGTCCGTTGATCAGCCAGTTGACGATGGTGGTCGGCTGGAGTCCCTCGGCCAGGTTGACGTAGGGCAGGTAGCGCAGGTCGGGTACCAGCCCGGCGGTCCCGGTGAGATCCCAGAAGTAGACCAGGTGGGCACCGTAGAGGCTGCTCAGCCCGTCCGCCGAGAGCAGCAGGTTGTTGGCCAGCGGGGCCGGTAGGGGCCCGTCCAGCAGCCAGATGATGTCGGATGTCGGATCAGCGTTGCGTACCAGCGCGAACGTGGCCTGGGTCGAGCCGGCGAACTGGGCGGGCGGGGCGACGAAGCCGTTGGCGCCCAACTGCCCGACGGTGACCATCTCCACGGTCACCGACTGGCCGGTCGAGGTGACCGCCGGGCTGGACACGTTCACCAGCCGGACCACGTTGATCTGCTTGGCATCCGGCTGCCACTTGGCGCGCGCCGCGACCGTCATGAAGCTGCGCGCGTTGTCGATCGCCTGCCCACGCGGAAGGTCGTCCGGCGGGCTGGCCACGGCGGTGAGGAACGCCTTGACGAAATCCTGCGGATCGCGGATGTTGTCCGGCTTCGTGGGCGAATCGCGGATCCGGCTGGCGTCTGGTCCGCCCGGGCTCGGGCCGGCACCGACAATGTGCGGGCTGCTGTGCCCGGGAACGCCACACGCGGCCAGGCCGGCCAGCCCGCCGCCGAGCAGCAGGCCGCGCAGCAGGGTTCGCCGACCCATCAGCGGGTTGTCTCTCGGCTCAGCCATGGCTGCCGCCCCAGTCGCGTACCCGGGCGACGATCGCGAGCACCGGGACCGGTACCGAGGTGATCGGCGAAGCCGGCGCTGGAAGTGCGGGACGCCGGCCGATCACGACGGCATCCGCGGGTACCAGTCGCAGTGGCGCCGAGGTGAGCCGGTCGCCGGCGCGTACCGGAAGGGTCAACCGGAACTGCGCCCCCTCGCCGGGCGAGCCCCACGCCTCCAGCCAGCCGCCGTGCAGCCGGGCATCCTCGACGCTGATCGACAGGCCCAGGCCGGTCCCCCCGGTCTGCCGGGCGCGGGACGGGTCGGCCCGCCAGAACCGGTTGAAGACCAGCTTCTCCTCGCCCGGTTTGAGGCCGACGCCATGGTCGCGCACGGTCACCGCGACGGCCGACTCGCTCAGCCCGAGGGTGACCTCGACCGGCCGGCACTCGCCGTGCTCGACGGCGTTGCCGACCAGGTTGCGCAGGATCCGTTCGACCCGGCGCGGATCGATCTCGGCGATCACCGGCGGTTCGGGGGTGACCACCTTCAGCTCAACTCCGCAGCGGGCGGCCAGCGAGCTGAGCCGGTCGGCGACCCGCTCCACGATGGGTACCAGGTCGGTCGGCTCGGCGTCGAGTACCGCGAAGCCGGCGTCGAACCGGCTGATCTCCAGCAGGTCGGTGAGCAGCCCTTCGAACCGGTCCAACTCGTTCTGCAGCAGCTCGGCACTGCGGGCGACGGCCGGGTCGAAGTCCTCCCGCGAGGAGAAGATCAGGTCGGCCGCCATCCGTACCGTCGTCAGCGGGGTACGCAGCTCGTGCGACACGTCGGAGGTGAACCGGCGCTGCAGCCGGGACATCTCCTCCAGCTGTCCGATCTGGCGCTGCAGGTTCTCCGCCATCTGGTTGAACGAGGCGCCGAGCAGCGCGAGATCATCCTCGCCGCGTACCTGCATGCGCTGGTCGAGCAGGCCGGCCGAGAGGCGCTGGGCGGTACGCGCGGCGACCCGTACCGGCCGGACCACCAGCCGGGTGGTCAGCGCGGCGAGCACGCTCAGCGCGAGGACGAGCAGCGCGCCGGTGACGATCACGGTGTTGCGGACCAGCCCCGCGGCGCTCTCCTCGGCATCCAGCGGGTAGCCGTAGTAGAGCTCCAGGTAGCCCGCCGTGGTGTCCACCGGGGTACCGAAGACCAGGAACTTCTGCGGGCCGTGGCCGCCACCCGCGTCGAAGGTGACGAAGGAGTACGCCACCTTGCCGTGCCCGTCGCCGGCCGGCTTGCCCTGCACGTCGCGGTGCAGGTCGTCGGGGACGAGCGCGGCCACACCGACGGTGTCCGACGACGAGCGTGGCCGTACCGGGCTGTCCGAGCTGCTCGGCTCGATCGCCACGATCACGTCGTTGCTCGGGGCTGCGGCGCTGGCCAGCGTCTGCAGCGTGCTCTGCAGGGTGCTGTCCAACCGGGTGTTGGTCGGGTCGGCCTGCAGCTGCTGGGTGACCGTGGCGGCGCCGTGGTTCACCTCTTCGGTGGCCTGCTTGACCTTGTGGTCGACCAGGCCCTTGGTGATCATCGTGGCCACCAGCGCACCGAACGCGCCGACCAGTACGCCCGAGATGACCAGCGTGATGACGACCATGCGCAGCTGCAGCGAACGGCGCCAGGCGCGGCGCAGCGCCCCACTGAGCGTGACGGCCCGGCGCACCAGCGCACGGCGCAGGGGTACCAGCGCCGAGCGGTTCGGTCCGCGGGGAGGGTTCGGCACCCGGGAAAGCAGCGGCACCCGGGATAGCAGGGGGAGGGAGCGGGGGGAGAGGGGCATGGGACTTATCCGGTACCGGCCTTGTAGCCCACACCTCGGACGGTCAGGATGATCTCCGGCCGCTCGGGATCCTTCTCGATCTTGGCGCGCAGCCGCTGTACGTGCACGTTGACCAGGCGGGTGTCGGCCGCGTGCCGGTAGCCCCAGACCTGCTCCAGCAGCACCTCGCGGGTGAACACCTGGCGCGGCTTGCGGGCGAGCGCGACCAGCAGGTCGAACTCCAGCGGCGTCAGCTTCACCTCTTCGCCGTCCCGGCTCACTGTGTGGGCCGGTACGTCGATGCCGATCTGGTTGCCGGGCGGCCCGATGGTCAGCATCTCCGGCGCCGTGTCGGCGCCCGAGCGCAGCCGGGCCCGCATCCGGGCGACCAGCTCCTTGGGTTTGAACGGCTTGACGACATAGTCGTCCGCGCCGGACTCCAGGCCGAGGACCACGTCGACGGTGTCGCTCTTGGCGGTGAGCATGACGATGGGGGTACCCGATTCAGCGCGAATCAGGCGACAGACGTCAATGCCACTCATCCCGGGCAACATCAGGTCCAGCAGGACGATGTCCGGTCGGGCCTCCCGGAAGGCGCCCAGGGCGCGCTCACCGTCCGCGACGAACGACGGCAGGAAACCCTCGCTGCGCAGCACGATGCCGAGCATCTCAGCGAGGGCAGGGTCATCGTCGACCACCAGTACCCGGGCTCTCATACGATCCAATATTCCATCTCCTGTGCCTGAACCGGGAAGACCCAAGTCCAGATCACACCGAATCAGCGGATTGGTCTGGCTGTTAGGCCGGGGTTTGCCGGTACCCACGGGCGGCTGGAACGTGCCAGGATGGGCACCTCCACCCGACGGCTGCGCCGGAGACTACTCCGTTCCGACCGCCGACGGTGACCGCGCTCACTCCGACGCGGACTCCCGGGTGGCCTTGGCGAAACTGGTCCGGCACTCGGGGGCGCGGCGGCGTGAGCAGCATGGGCGAGGCTACCCTCCCGCTGCGCCCGTTGACGGTCGGCGAACTCCTGGATGCCGCCTTCGCCCTCCTGAGACGCGTAGCCGTACCACTACTCAGCGTGAGTGCGGTACTCGCCGTCCTCGAACAGCTGCTGCTCTGGCCACTGCGCGACGCGGTGCAACTCCCGCCGCCCACCTACCTCTCCCCCGACTGGATCTACGCCAGGTTCACCGGCTTCCTGCTGCTGCTCGCCGTCGGCGCCGGTACCGAGGCGTTCGCGATCACGCTGCTCGGCGGCCTCGCTGCCCGGCACGCGGTACCCGCGCTACTCGGCGGGGCCGCCGAGGACCGGAGCCGGCCACGGGCGGGCCGGGTGGCGCTGCTGGCCGCCGTGGCACTGGTCATCGCCGTGCTCGCCACCGCCAGCACCCTCGCCGGCTTCGTGGCCGCGCCGTTCTGGCTGATGATCACCGGGCTCATCGGGCCGGTACTCATGGTCGACCGGCGACCGGCCCGGCAGCTGACCCGGCCGCTGGCTGCGCTGGGCAGCTCCGCCAGCCGGGCGTTCGGACCGCTGGCGGCTGCCGGTCGGGGCTTCGGCCTGGTATTCCGCTCCGGCCTGCGGCCCGGCATGATCCGCCTGCTCAACTACCTGGCCTGGCTGCTGATCCGGCTGGCCTTCGGGTACGCGGTCTTCGGTGCCGCGGGGTACGTATTCAACCGGCTCTCCCAGTACTGGCTGGGAGTACTGGTGATGGCCGGGTTCGCCGTGGTCAACACGCTGGCGTACGCGGCTGCCGGGTGCGTGGACGCGGTGGCCCACCTGGAGACCCGGATCCGGCTGGAGGGGCTGGACATCGCGGTCGGGGTCGCCCGCCGGGCCGGGCTGCCGGTACGGGACGAGCTACTGGTACCGGCGAAGCAGGCCAAGCACGCCGGCCAGCAGGTCGGGCCGCCGGCCGGGCAGGTCGGGTACCCCCGTGGTGTCCCGATCCCCGCTCCGCACCTGGCCCCCGGGGCGCAGACCGCGCTCTACCCCGGCGCCCGGCCGATGCCACCGGCGGTGCCGTGATGCGCTGGTGGAACGAGTCCGCCGGGCGGATCGACGAACGCATCCCGCTGCCGCTGGTGATGCTCGCGCTGCTGCTGATCGCGTCGCTCATCGGTCTGCTGCTGTACTTCTGGCCGCGCTGGCTGCCGCACCACTGGTGGCTGCGGTTCTGGCGGGCGCTGCTGCGCGGGGTGTGGGCGATCGGCCGCTTCTTCCGCCGGCTCGCGCTGGCAGTGGTGCGCTGGCGGCCACGGCTACCCAAGCCGGGCTGGTGGCGGCTGCGCTTCGCGTGGCGCTGGCGGCGCCGTGGCCGGCCGGTGACGGTACCCGGCACCGAGGTTGCGCCGGAGCCCGCCGACGATGTCCTACCCGACCTGCCGGAGCAGGACTTCCTCTCGCTCGCCGACTGGTACGCCGGCCAGGGCCGGTACGCCGAGGCGGTACGGGAGCGGCTGCGGGCGATCCTGCGCGCGCTCGTGGACGCCGGCGTGATCACCAACCCACCGGGCTCCACCGTGCTGGAGTTGTCGGCTGGCGCGAGCGCTGCCCTGCCCGCCGTGCGGCCGGCCGTGACCGGCGCCGGCGAGGTGTTC
This sequence comes from uncultured Actinomycetota bacterium, assembly GCA_963850915.1. Lineage (GTDB taxonomy): Bacteria > Actinomycetota > Actinomycetes > Mycobacteriales > Micromonosporaceae > CAVTWH01. The sequence continues at coordinate 300,229 of CAWKND010000004.1, read as the reverse complement.
TCCGAGCTCTGGTACGGCATGCGCCCGGCCACCGCAGGGCACGACGCACAGATGCGCGACTACGCGGCGGCCACAGCCGCAGTGCTCACCGGTACCCCCGTCCCCGCCGGAGGCGCCCGATGAGCGCGCAGCTCGCGACGGCGCCGCCGGCACCGACCGGGTCGGTGCTGGTCGACCGCGCCGGCCGGCCGATCGGCGCGCCCCGACGCCCGCGCGAGCGGCGCTGGCTGCGCCTGGCCATCCCGGTGGCGGTGGTGGGCGCGCTGCTGCTGTGGACGCTGTTCGTGCACAGCGTCGAGGAGCCGAAGACCAGTGACGCCAACTTCCTCAACCCGTTGAGCAACGCGGCCATCGGCTCCAGCGCCCTCGCCCACCAACTGAGCGACGCCGGCGCCAACATCCAGATCGTGCACACCGGCAAGGACGCGCTGGCGCTGGCGGCGCGCGGGCAGGTGACGCTGTTCGTACCGGCCGTGAGTTTCCTGCTGCCGCAGACCGTGGCCGCGATCGATGCGCTGCCCGCCACGGTGCACGTGGTGCTGGTCCGGCCGGCGACGCTCAACCTGCTGCTGCTCGGGCTGCCGCTGGTGATCCGCTCCGGCTGGGCGACCTCGGCGGCCACCGGCTGCGACGACGGCTCCACCCCGCCGGCCGGCCGGGCATTGGCGCACCACGACTCGTACGCGCTCGACAACCGGCTGATCCAGGTACTCGGCCAGGACCTGAACGGCACTATCACGGCCGACTGCTACCGGCACTCGCTGCTCTCCGTCGCCATCTCCGGCGGCCCGCAGCTCACCCTGGTCGGCGCGAACGACATCTTCCGCAACGACCGGATCGGCGAACTCGACAACGCGCACCTGGCCGCCGGCCTGCTCAGCAAGGACAGCCACGTGATCTGGCTCGACCTGCACAGCAAGGAGAAGGCGCCGCCGCACACCGCCGCGAAGCCACAGCCCATCGAGCTGAACGGGTCGGGCGTACCGCTGCCGCCGTGGGTCAAGGCGGCCGGTGTCGGGCTCGCCGTGGCCGCGGTACTCGCCGCCATCGCTGCCGGCCGGCGCCTCGGGCCGCCGGTACCCGAGCCGCTGCCGGTACGGGTACGCGCCGCCGAGACCACGCTGGGCCGGGGCCGGCTGTACCGGCGCGCCAAGGCCAGAGGTGTTGCGCTGGCTGCGTTGCGGGGCGCCGCGCTGGTACGTTTGCGCACCGTACTCGGGCTGCCGGAGGCTGCCCCCGCAGGCCAGGTCGCCGACGCCGTCGCCGCGCGTACCGGCCGCCCGGCGGAGCAGGTGAACGCCATCCTCGACGGCCCCGAGCCGGCCAACGACGAGGCGCTCACCCTGGCGGTCGCGCAACTGGACGCGCTGCTGAGCACCGTGGCACCGAACGCGAACGCTGAGAACGGGAACGACCAGAACGCGAAGGAGTGGCCATGACCGAGGCCGTCTACACCCCGGGCTCCGCCGCCCCGGCGCCGTCCCGTGCCGGGGACGACCAGCTCGAACGCGACCCGGCCGGGCAGGCCGCCCGGCAGGCGCTGACCCGGCTGCGGGCCGAGGTCGGGAAGGTCGTCGTCGGCCAGGAGGCGCTGGTCACCGGCGTGGTCATCGCGCTGATCTGCCGCGGGCACGTACTCCTGGAAGGCGTACCGGGGACGGCGAAGACGCTGCTCGTCCGGGCCCTGGCCGCCGCACTGGACCTGGACACCAAGCGGATCCAGTTCACCCCCGACCTGATGCCGGGCGACGTCACCGGCTCGCTGATCTACGACAACCGCACCGCGCAGTTCCAGTTCCGGCGCGGCCCGGTCTTCACCAACCTGCTGCTCGCCGACGAGATCAACCGCACCCCGCCGAAGACCCAGGCGGCGCTGCTGGAGGCGATGGAGGAGCGGCAGGTCTCGGTCGACGGTGAGGCCCGGCCGCTGCCCGACCCGTTCATCGTCGCGGCCACCCAGAACCCGATCGAGTACGAGGGCACCTATCCGCTGCCCGAGGCGCAGCTCGACCGGTTCCTACTCAAGATCGCGGTACCGCTGCCGGCCCGGGACGAGGAGCTGGGGGTACTGCGCGCACACCACGCCGGCTTCGACCCGCGTGACCTGCGCGCCGCCGGGGTACGCCCGGTGGCCGGCGCCGCCGACCTGGCCGCCGCCCGGATCGCCGCGCAGCGCACCGCCGTCGCCGACCAGGTACTCGGCTACATCGTCGACCTCTGCCGGGCCACCCGGATGTCGCCCTCGCTGGAGCTGGGCGCCTCCCCGCGTGGCGCCACCGCGCTGCTGCACGCCAGCAAGGCGTGGGCCTGGCTGGTCGGCCGCGACTACGTGATCCCGGACGACGTGAAGGCCCTCGCGCGGGCCACCCTGCGGCACCGGGTACGGCTGCGGCCGGAGGCGTCACTGGAGGGGGTTACCGCCGACGCCGTACTCGGCTCGGTGCTGGCCACGGTACCCACCCCGCGATGATCCCGACCGGCCGCGCCGCCGCGCTGCTGGCGTTCGGCGCCCTGTTCACCTGGGCGTTCGACCACCCGTGGCGCTACCTTGCCATCCTGGTCACGGCGGTGGCACTGCTGCTGCTGCTGGACGCGGCATTCGCCGGCTCGGCCGGGGACATCGCGCTGGCCCGGGACGGCGACCGGCAGGTCCGGCTGGGCGAGTCGGCTCAGGTCGTGTTGACCGTGACAAACACGGGGGTACGCCCGGCGCGGCTGCTCGTCCGGGACGCCTGGGTACCCTCGGCGCGCCCCGACCCGTACCAGCACCGGCTGCTGCTGGGGCCACGGGAAGCGGCCGAGCTGACGACGACGCTCACCCCGACCCGCCGCGGGGACCGGCCGGCCGCCCGGGTGACCGTACGCTCCTACGGGCCACTGGGCCTGGCCTACCGGCAGCCGCGCGGGCGTACCGCCCAGGCCCGTACGCCGGCCTGGACACTGCGCGTGCTGCCCGCCTTCGAGTCCCGCCGGCTGCTGCCGGAGAAGCTGTCCCGGCTGCGCGTCATCGACGGCATGGTGACCGTACGCGGGCGCGGCGAGGGTACCGAGTTCGACTCGCTGCGCGAGTACGTGGTCGGCGACGACGTGCGCTCGATCGACTGGCGGGGAACGGCGCGCCGCAGTGACGTGGTGGTACGCACCTGGCGACCGGAGCGCGACCGCCGGGTGCTGTGCGTGGTGGACACCGGGCGCACAGCCGCCGGCCGGGTCGGCGACACGCCCCGGCTGGACGCCGCCATCGACGCCGCGCTGCTGCTGGGTACCCTCGCCAGCTACGCCGGTGACCAGGTCGACCTGTTTGCCGTGGATACCCGCATCCGGGCCAGTGTCGCGCCCGGCTCCGCCGGTACCACCCTGCACCGGCTGGTCACCGCGCTCGCCCCGCTGCAGCCGGCGCTGGTGGAGACCGACTTCAGCCGGGCGGTCGGGGAAGTGCTGCGGCGGCAGCGCAAACGGGCCCTCGTGGTGCTGTTCACCGCGCTGGAGCCGGGGGCGCTGGGCGAGGGGCTGCTGCCGGTACTGCACCTGCTCGCCGCCCGGCACACGGTGGTACTCGCCGCGGTCAGTGACCCGGCGTTGACCGAGATGGCCGACCGGCGCGCCGGCATCGGCGAACTGTACGAGGCGGCCGGCGCGCACCGTACCCTGGCCGAACGGCACCGCATCCGCACCGCACTGCAGCGGCGCGGCGTACAGGTGGTGGACGCCCCGGTCGCCAGCTTCGCCGGTGAGGTGGCCGACCGGTACCTGGCCCTGAAGGCCGCCGGCCGGCTCTGAGGTCGCCCGCCAAGGCCGCCCGCCCGAGCTGGCTCAGGCGACCGGGACCGGTGCTTCCGACAGCGACTCGTCCAGGTCGGCGCTCTTGGACAGCTGGGCTGCCCGGCCACCGAAGAACACGATGTAGCCGAGGAATCCCAGCCACAGCGCCAATCCGATGCCGACCCGGACCGGGGTGGGCAGCGCCGACGGGGTGACGAAGGCCTCCACCAGCCCGCTCACGCCCAGCACGAGGGCCAGCCCGACGGCGCCGAGTACGGCCGAGCGGGCCGCCTCACCGAGTGCCTGGCCCCGGCTGCGTCGCGGACCCGGAGCAATCCACGCCCAGCCGATCCGCAGCCCCAGCCCGCAGGCCACGTAGACGGTGGTCAGCTCGAGCATCCCGTGCGGCATGATCAGGCCGAAGAACTCAGGCCCCCGGCCGTTGCCGATCATCACGCCGCCGAGTACGCCGATCGAGAGCAGGTTCTGGTAGAGCAGATAGAACACCGGCAGCAGCAGGATTCCGCCGGCCAGTACCTCGCCGGTGAGCAGGGCGTTGTGCGTCCACACCTCGAGCGCGAAGTTCTGCGGCTGGTTGGCCGAGTAGTAGTCGGCGAAGTCGTGCCCGACCAGGCTGTCGATCTGGTCCTGCGTCATGAACCGCAGCTGCACGTCGTGGCTGCCGGCCACCCACCAGATCAGCCCGAAGGCGAACGCGGTGCCGAGTGTGGCCACCGCCGACCACCAGCGCCAGGCCTGGAACAGCGCGAGCGGCAGGCTACTGGCGAAGAACTCGCGGACCACCTTGCCGGAGAAGGTCGGACCGCCGGTGATGGTGGCCCGGGCGGTCAGCACGATCCGGGACAGCCGGGCGATCAACGCGGGATCGGGCGCGTGGCTGCGCACCATCGACAGGTGGGTACCGGTCCGCTGGTACAGCGCGAACAGCTCGTCGACCTCACCCGGTGAGAGCTTGCGCCGCCGGGCCAGCCGCTCCAGCCGGGCCCACTCGCCGGCATGCTCGGCGACGTACGCGTCGAGATCCATCGGCCTCCCCAGCCACGCTGCACCCAGAGTCCACGTCTGACAGAGCCGCCCTGGCGGGCGTAGCGGACAGCCTAACGGTCGTGTTCACTGGTGCGATGCCCCGCGACCCCGGCACTGTTCGCACCGTGTCAGCCCGTACCGAATCCGGCAACACCGGTGCCGTACGGCTGGCCACCGGGGAAGCCGTCGAGTTCGAGGTACGGGTCGCCCGGCTCGGCTCCCGGGCGCTGGCCCTGCTCGTCGACATCGTGCTCGAGCTGGTGCTGTTCCTGATCCTGCTGGCGGTCACGTCGCTGCTCTTCGGCGCGGTGTTCCAGGTCGGCTTCGGCGATCAGGCGCTGCTGGTCGCCAGCTTGACGGTGAACCTGGCGATCGCCTTCATCGGCTACCCGGTCCTGCTGGAGACCCTGACCCGGGGCCGTACCGTCGGCAAGTTCGCGGTCGGCCTGCGTACCATCCGCGACGACGGCGGGCCGGTCCATTTCCGGCACGCACTCACCCGGACCCTGGTCGGCGTGGCGCTGGAGTGGCCGGGGCTGTTGCTGCCGCCGATCGGCTGGCTGGCCGGGCTGTGGACGATGGTGGTCAGCCCGCACGGCAAGCGGCTGGGCGACTACGCGGCCGGCACGCTCGTGGTGCACGAGCGCTCGCCGGACACCTGGGGGCTGGTACCGGCGATCCCGCCACAGCTCGTCGGCTGGGCGGTGACGCTCGACCTGACCGGGCTCGATGACGAGCTGGCGCTTGCCGTGCGCCACTTCCTGGCCCGCAACCGGCGGCTCGGCGCGCCCGCGCGTACCCGCCTCGGGTACCGGCTGGCAGCCGAGGTGGCCGCCGTGATCACTCCGCCGGCTCCGCCGGGTACCCCCGGTTGGGCGTTTCTGGCCGCCGTGCTGGCCGAGCGGAACCGGCGAGCCAGCGCGCGGCTGGCTGCCGCCCGGACGGTGACCGCCACCATCTGGCCCGAGCTGATGGTCGCCGTCCAGCCGGTCAGCTACCAGCTCGGCACCGCACCCGGCCGGCGCGCCCGCGACGCCCGGCCGGCCGCCATCCAGCGGCCCTGACCGCCCGCGCCACAACCCAAACCCGTAACGAAGCAGGACACAGACCGGGGGCGCCGCGTTCGCGGCGCCCCCGGTTGCGTGAGCGGTTGAGCAGAGCTGCGGTGGCCGGGCTCAAACGAGCTTGGCCGCCTCGGCGAAGTGGCAGGCGGTCGGGTGACCGGCGCCCCGGTCCACCAGGGCCGGCAGCTCGTTGATGCACTTCTGCTGGTCGGCCTTGGTCAGCTCGAGGAACTTCGGGCAGCGGGTACGGAACCGGCAGCCCGAGGGCGGGTTGACCGGCGAGGGTACGTCCCCGGTCAGCAGTACCCGCTGGCGCTCCCGCTCCTTGCGCGGATCCGGTACCGGAATGGCCGAGATCAGCGCCTGGGTGTACGGGTGTGCCGCCTTGGTGAACAGCTGCTCCACCGGCGCGGTCTCCACGATCCGGCCGAGGTACATGACCACGATCCGGTCCGCGATGTGCCGGATCACCGAGAGGTCGTGCGAGATGAACAGGTAGGACAGGCCGAGCCGGTCCTGCAGGTCCTCCAGCAGGTTGATCACGCCGGCCTGGATGGACACGTCGAGCGCGGAGACCGGCTCGTCGAGTACCAGCACCTTCGGGTTCAGCGCGAGTGCCCGGGCGATGCCGATGCGCTGCCGCTGGCCACCGGAGAACTCGTGGGCGTACCGGTTGCCGTGCTCCGGGTTGAGTCCGACCTGCTTCAGCAGCGCCCGTACCTGTGCGGCACCGCCGTTGCGGTAGAGCCCGTGGATGCGCAGTGGCTCCGCGATGATCTCGTTGATGGTCATCCGCGGGTCCAGCGAGGCGAACGGATCCTGGAACACGATCTGCAGGTCGCGCCGCAGTGGCCGCATCTGGCCGTGGCTGAGCGTCGTCAGATCCTTGCCCCGGTACCGCACGCTGCCGGAAGTGGCCTTGACCAGGCTCATCAGCAGCCGGCCGGTGGTCGTCTTGCCGCAGCCGGACTCGCCGACCAGCCCGACGGTCTCGTGCGGGAACAGGTCGAAGGAGACGTCACAGACCGCGTGCACCTCGCCGACCTGCCGGCGCAGCAGACCCTTGGAGCGGACCGGGAAGTGCTTGACCAGGTTGCGTACGGCCACGATCGGCTCGCCGGTGTCGGTCGGCGACTGCCCCGGCTTGGTGAGGCTGGGCTGGCTCACTGAGGTACCTCCGGGTCGTACATGGTGAGGCCGGTCGGGTTGGCGCCCTCGGGAGCAGCCCCGCCAGCGGCGTCGCCGTCAGCAACGGCGCCGTTTTCCAGGGCGGCGACCTCGGCCGCCGTCAGGTCCGTCGCGTCGATCGAGGTCGCCACGAACAGGTCGCCGGAGCCCTTGCCGACCAGCTGTTCGTGGTAGAAGCAGGCCGACTCGTGCTCCGGGCTGTCGGTGACCCGCAGCTCCGGCTCTTCCTGGTCACAACGGGCCTGGGCGAGCGGGCAGCGCGGCGTGAACGGGCAGCCGGGTGGCAGGTTGAGCAGCGACGGCGGCGAGCCGACGATCGGCGTGAGCCGGTCCTTGCCACCCTCGTCGACCCGCGGCAGGCTGCCGATCAACCCCAGCGTGTACGGCATCCGCGGGCGGTAGAAGACGTCTTCTACGGTGCCCTTCTCCACCAGCTTCCCGGCGTACATCACGCAGACCCGGTCGGCGTGCCCGGCGATGACCCCCAGGTCGTGGGTGATCAGCACCAGGGCCGCGCCGGTCTCCGCCCGCGCCGCCTCCAGTGCCTCCAGTACCTGCGCCTGCACGGTCACGTCGAGCGCCGTGGTCGGCTCGTCGGCGATGATGACGTCCGGGTTGTTGGCCATCGAGATGGCGATCACCACGCGCTGGCGCATACCGCCGGACATCTCGTGCGGGTAGTTGTGCACGCGCTGCTCGGCGGACGGGATACCGACGAGCCTGAGCAGGTCGACGGCGCGGGTGAGAGCGGTCTTCTTGGAGACGTCGTTGTGCGCCAGGACCGCCTCGGCGATCTGGTACCCGACGGTGTAGACCGGGTTCAGCGAGGTGAGCGGGTCCTGGAAGATCATCGACACCTTGTTGCCGCGCAGGTGCTGGTAGTCGGACTCCTTCAGCCCGATCAGCTCCTCGCCCATCAACTTGGCCGAGCCGGTGATCCTGGCTGTCTTGGGCAGCAGCCCGAGTACGGCCATCGAGGAGACCGACTTGCCGGAGCCCGACTCGCCGACGATGCCCAGCGACTCACCGCGGCGCAGCGTGTAGCTGACGCCACGGACGGCCTGCACCACACCGTCGTCGGTGGGGAACCCGACGGTGAGGTCCTTGACCTCGAGCAGGATGTCCGGATCCCCACCTGCCGAGCGACTCAGATCAATTGCCATATTCTGTACCATTATCGCCGCTGCCTCTGCTGCCGTGGGTCCAACGCGTCGCGGAGACCGTCACCGATGAAGTTGATGGTGAGCGCGATCAGGATGATCATGATGCCGGGGAAGTAGAAACCCCACGGCAGGCTGTCCACCGACTGTCGCGCGTCACTGGTCAACTTGCCCAGTGAGGTGTCCGGCGCCTGGATGCCGACGCCCAGGAAGGACAGCGCCGACTCGGTGAGGATCGCGCCCGCGACATCGAGCGTCCCCTGCACGATGATCGCTCCGGCGGCGTTGGGCAGCAGATGCCGGAAGACGATCCGCATCGTACCGGCGCCCAGCCCGCGGGCCGCCTCGACGAACTCCTGCTCGCGCAGGGAGAGCACGACGCCACGGGTAACGCGGGCGTCGACCGCCCAGCCGAGCAGGCCGAGGATCAACGAGACCACCAGCACGGTACCGCCGCGGTTGGCACCGATCGCCGCGGCCAGCGCGAGCAGCGGGAGTACCAGCAGCACGTCGCAGACCCGCATCATGATGGTGTCGATCCGGCCGCCGAGCAGGCCGGCGATGGCGCCATAGGGAGCACCGATGCCGACCGACAGGATGGTCACCAGGAAGCCGACCTTGAGCGACTGCTGCATACCGCGCATGACCTCGGCGAACGTGTCATGCCCAATGGTGTCGGTACCCATCGGGTTGCTCAGCGTCGGCCCCATCCGCCCCGGCGAGCTGATGTCGGTGTAGCTGTACTTCCACACGTGTGGACCGACGAAGGCCAGCAGGATCAGGAAGAGGAGGCCGAAGAGGCTGATCGTCGCCGCGCGGTGCCGGAAGAACCGGCGCCGCATCAGCGAGAACTGGCTGCGCTCCTTGACGGTGAACTCGCGCTCGGTGGGCGTGGGGGCGCCGGGACCGCCGCGCGGGGACGGCACTACCGGTGTCGTCGTCGCGGACGTGGGTGACTTACTCATAGCGGATCCTCGGGTCGAGCACGCCGTACAGGATGTCGGCAACCAGGTTGCCGATGATGACGAAGACGCCGGCGACCAGCAGCCAGCCGAGTACGACGTTGCGGTCGGCGGAGACCACGGCGCCGATCAGCAGCTTGCCCATGCCGTTCCACTGGAACACCGACTCGGTGATGACCGCGCCGCCGAACGTGGCGGCGATACCGAGCGCGGTGACCGTCGTCATCGGGATGAGCGCCGTGCGCAGCGCGTGCCGGATGAGGACGGTACGCGAGCTGAGCCCCTTGGCCCGGGCCAGCCGGATGTAGTCGCTGTTGAGCACCTCGAGCATCGAGGCGCGCTGGAAGCGGCTGCTGGCCGCGTAGGTGATCAGCGACAGCGAGATGGTCGGCAGGATCAGGTGGCCGATGATATCGCCGACCTGGGGCCAGAACCCGTGCACGCCGCCGGAGGCCTCACCGATGGTGAAGAAGACCCGGTGCCCGGTCGCCAGGTTGAACTGGACAGCCACCTGCTTGAGCAGCTGGGCGATCCAGAACGACGGCATGGCCAGGAACAGGAAGCCGACGAAGGTCGAGGCGTAGTCGAAGGCCGTGTACTGCTTGACCGCGCTGTAGACGCCGGTGATCACGGCGAGGACCAGCGAGATCAGCAGAGCTGCGATGACCAGCCGGCTGGTGACACCGAGGGCACGGAAGATCTCGTCCCGGGTGTTGTCGGACGGGTTCAGTGCCTGCCCGAAGTTGCCGTGCAGGACCACGTTCTTCAGCCAGTGGACGTACTGGGCCCAGAAACCGTCCTTGAGGCCGAGGCGCGCACGCTCCAGTTCGAAGGTGCGCTCTGGCGGCCGTGGGTGACGGCCTGCGAACTCCGCTGTGACCGGGTCGCCGGTAAGCGAGATCAGCCAGAACGTGAGGAAGGTGGCGGCGATCATGATGGGTATCGCCGCCAGGAGACGCCGGATGGTGTAGGCGAACATGTGTGTTTCCTCCGCAACAGGAACTCCCGCCGGTACCCACCTGGGGGGAGGCCCCGGACGCCGCTCGGCGTCCGGGGCCTACCGACTTACCAGTTGGTGCGAGAGTGCGATACCTCAGCTAGCGCTGGCCCGCAGGCCCCACTCCTGGATGTTGTACGTGGATCCGGAGAGGTTCGGGTTGTTGCGGATGTTGATGTACTTGTTGTAGACCGCGATGAAGACGGGCTTCTGGTACAGCGGCAGTACCGAGTAGTCCTTGGCCATGATCACGTCAGACTGGTTGAACAGGTCACGGATCTTGGTGTAGTCGGACTCGGTCTTGATCTGCGCCAGGATGGCGTCTACGTCCTTGTTGCTGTAGTGGCCGTAGTTGCTGCCACCGCCGGTGCCCCACAGGTCGGTGTTGCCGGTGATGAACGGCGAGCCAACCCAGGCGAAGTCGATCAGGTCGAAGTTGCCGCTGTCGAGCGCCTTGCCGAGGCTCGGGAACGGGTCCAGCTTGATCTTGATGCCGAGCGGGGCGAGCTCCGCCTGGACGATCTGGCCGGTCTGCTCACGAACGGTGTTGCCGGTCGTGTAGCCGAACCGGATCTCCGGGACAGCCTCGCCACTCGGGGTGGTCAGGGTGTCGCCGTTGATCTTGTAGCCAGCGTCGGTCAGTACCTTCTTGGCCGCGTCCGCGTTACCGCCACCCGCGATGGTGTCGGAGACGACATCCTTGTAGCCCGGCTGACCCGGCTGGATGTTGTGGTTGTTCAGCGGCGCCGCACCGTCGAAGAAGGCCAGCGTCTTGGAGATGATCGACTTGCGGTCGATCGCCGTGAAGATGGCCTGCCGCAGTGCCTTGTCGGCGAGGTACTTGTTCTGGAAGTTGACGTCGATGTGCTCCCAGGTCGGACCCTCGGACAGGTTGTAGTCGACGCCCGAGATGCCCTTGACGCCGTCGACGATGTCCTGGTTGGGCTGCGAGGTCAGCATCTGGACCTCGTTGTTCTGCAGCGCCGGGACCTCAGCGGTCTGGTCCGTGATGATCTTGAACACGATCGAGTTCAGACTCGGCTTGGTCTTGCCGTACCACTTGGCGTTCGGCTTCAGGGTGACCGAGACGTCCTTCTGGTAGTCCGTGATCGAGTACGCGGAGCCGGACCAGTCGGGCGTGGTGTTCTGGAAGTAGGTGAACGACGCCAGCAGACCGGCCGGCGTGGTCAGGTCGCCCTGCTTCGCCGCCACCTGCGACGGGTACAGCTGGAACAGACCCTGCCAGTCGGCGTAGACGTTCTTCCAGACCACGGTGACGGTCTTGTCGTTGTCCGAGCCGGTGACGCTGGTCATCGAGTCGTAGCCGGTGGTACCGGCGACCTCACAGTCCGGGCAGTCAACGCCGTTGTCGATCTTGTACTCGTACTCGAAGTCCTTGGCGGAGATCGGGGTTCCGTCGCTCCACACCGCTGCCGGGTTGATCTTGTAGACCACCGTGAACGGGCTCTGGCTGGTGATCTCCGCGGAGGTCAGCAGGTCAGAGTTGAGCGTGACAGAGCCATCCGGGTTCAGCGCGAACGGAACCGGAGCGATGGCGTTGACCACCTGGGCGGTCTCGTAGGTGTTGCCGTCGGCGCTCCAGATGTTCCAGTCCGGGAGCGTCTTCTCCAGGCCGACGGTGATGTCGCCACCGGGCGCGGTCGGGCCGTTGTTGCAGGTGTTGGGCTTGGTCTGGCATTCAGCGAAGCCAGGCGAATACTGCGGCGTGTTGCTCGAGCTGTTCGACTTCGAACAGCCCGTGATCGCGAGCGCGCCAGCCGCAGCGATCGCAATGAGGCCGGTCAGCCTCTTGGATCGAGTGCGCATGTCCCCTCCAGTCGACCGCAGCCGGCACATGCGAAGACGAGGCCCTTTGTTAGGTGCCTGACAACCCGGCTGCGTTGTATGGCCTAAAGGAAACGACCTCCTGAGCCCACAGCAAAGAGTCGGGGGTGATTCGTGACTGTCCCGTTATGCGGACGCCGGTTACAGTCACGACAATCATCCGAACGGACGATGGTAAGCCAGAGCGCCAGGTGATGCGCAATACCGGCTATACCAACAATCGCGACATTCCAGACAGGAGTCAATACATCGACTGTCAGCTATGAGAGTAGCGATGATCCCCAATATCCGCCGTCCCCCGTGACACCCGGCGGACACGCGAATAGGCTGCTGGAAACGTGCCTGACATATTCGTTCATCGCATCGCTGCGGGCCAGCTGGGTCTGCACGGCGACGAACTGGCGGCGCGGATCGCGTTGGTAGGCCATGAAAAACAGTCCTGCGTTCAGCCGACCGAGCCCGTCCGATCCGTCAACGAAGTTATAGCCGCGACGCAGCAGCCGGACCCCGTTGTTGAAGTCCGGATGGGCGAGCCGAACATGCGAATTCACCGGAATCATGGGGTCGCCGTCGGGTCCCTTACGGGTGAAGTCAAGGGTGGCGAACTCATCTGACTGCCCGAGCCCGGCGCCCACTCCTTTGTCCCGGCCGATCACCGTCTGCTGTTCGGCGAGCGACGTACGGTCCCAGTTCTCGATCACCATTCGGATCTTGCGGGTCACCAGGTACGAGCCGCCGGCCATCCAGGGCGCGCCGTCTGCCGCCTGTACCCACACCTGCTCGTCCAGGGCAGCACCCTCCTCCGCCTTGATATTGGCCGTACCGTCCTTGAACCCGAACAGGTTGCGCGGGGTGGCCTGGCTGGTCGAGGTGGACGAGGTACGCCCGAAGCCGAGCTGGGACCAGCGCACGCTGACCACGCCGAAGCCGATCCGGGCCAGGTTACGGATGGCGTGCACGGCCACCTGCGGGTCGTTGGAGCACGCCTGTACGCACAGATCCCCGCCGGAGATCTCCGGCTGCAGCGCGTCGTGGGCGAAGGCGGGCAGATCGGCGAAGGCAGCCGGGCGCTGGCCGAGGATGCCGAACCGGTCGCGCCCGGCGGCGTCGCGGAACAGGCTGGTACCGAAGCCAAAGGTCAACGTCAGCGCGGCCGGCGGCAGGCCGAGTGCCTCGCCGGTGTCCTCGGGCGGCGCCTCGGGCGGGCCACCGAGCGCGCCCAGCGCGCCGGCGTCCTGGCCGAGGGTCATCCGCTGCGCCGCGTCTGTCCACTTGCGCAGCAGGTCGACGAGCTTGGCGCGATCGTCGGTGATCACGTCGAAGGCCACGAAGTGCAGCCGGTCCTGGGCGGGCGTGACGATGCCGGCCTGGTGCGGGCCGGTGAACGGGACCACCGACGAGGTCGTCGGTGCGGTCCGCGGCCGGTCGTGCTCGTGCACCCCCCAGGCCACCGCGCCGGCGGCGACCGCCCCGGCAGCACCGACTCCACCAACGGTCAGCAACTTGCGACGGTCCATGGTCTTCCTTCGTCGGGTACCGCCGCGGTCAGCGGCGTTGTCGGGGGTACCCGGCCCGGACGGCACCTGGGGAGCGGCGCCGTCCGGGCACGGATGTCACTGGGTGATGGTCGCAGCTACCTTGCTGATCGGTTCGGCCAGCCCGTTGATGGCGTCGGAGAGCCCCTTGACCTGCTCCGGTGTCAGCTCGGTGTAGAGCTTCCACTGGTCACCGCTGCGGTACTTGTCCAGCTCCGCCTGTACCGCCGCGAACTGGGCATCCAGCTGCTTACCCAGCGCCGGATCGCGCTGGTCGAGCGCCGGGCGCAGGGCGGCCACGGCCGCCTTCGATCCGTCCACATTGGCCTGGAAGTCCCACAGGTCGGTGTGCGAGTACCGGTCCTCTTCGCCGGTCACCTTGCTGGTGGCCACCTCGTCCAGCAGCTCCTTGGCGCCGTTCGCCAGCTCCAGCGGCTTGAGCTGGACGGTGGCGACCAGGGTCTTCAGCTTGTTCACGTCGGCGACCAGCTTGTCGGCGACGGCACCGGACTGGCTCACGTCACCCTTGACCCACAGGTCCTGCTCCAGCTTGTGGAAGCCGGTCCACTCCACACCCGGGTCCAGGTCGCCGTCCCGGGCGTCGATGTCCGGGTCCAGGTCGCCGAAGCTCTCCGCCACCGGCTCGACCCGCTCGTAGTAGGTACGGGCGAGGGGGTAGAGCGTCTTGGCCTTCGCGATGTCGCCGGCCTTCACCGCGGCCGCGAACGCGCCGGTCTGGGTGACCAGGCTGTCCACCTGTACCTGGATGTACTGCTCGTAGTTCTTGCTGGCGGCGGCGAGCAGGGCGTCCTCGGAGAGCGCCGCTGCCGAGCCGGTGACCACCAGGGTGCTGCGGATCCCGTCGCCGACCATGCCCGGCTTGCAGGCCGTCTGGTACGAGCCGGCGGGCAGCTCGACGTGCAGTTCCCGGGACACGCCCGGGGCGATGTTCTCCACCTCGCCGACCACCCGGTCGCCGGCGCCGTACACGTAGAACTCGGTGACCTTGCTCCCGGTGTTCTTCACCGCGAACACATGCGTACCGGCCGGCAGGTTGAGGCTGGACACGGTGCACGCGGTGTCGGTCGCGGTCACCGCGATCGAGCCGCTGCCAGTCGTGGACTTGCCGCCGGAGCCGGCGCAGCCGGCCAGCCCGACGCCGAGTGCCAACCCGGCGGCGGTGCAGGCGAGGAAGCGTACGCGCATGGAAAAGGGTCTCCTGATTCTTTGTCGGGTGCTGGATCGCAGGCGATGGATGCGGTGGAGCGGCAGGCCTCAGGCGCGGGACGGGGCTGACTCGCGCGGTACCGCCGGAGTCTTCGGTTTCGCCGGGCCGGGCAGCAGGAACAGGGTGAGTACCACGGCCGCGTAGGCCACCCAGGCGATGGTCTCCAGTACCGACGGCTGGGGCGTCAGGTTGAACATCCCGGTCAGCAGCGCGGCGTACCACGCGGTCGGGTCGTACCAGCCGGCGATGTCGAAGGCGTGGTGGCTCAGGCCGCCGATGACGCCGGCCTCCTGGAAGCCGTGCACGCCGTACTTGAAGATGCCGGCCGCGACGAGTACCAGCAGTACGCCGGTCCAGGTGAAGAAGCGGGCCAGGTTGATCCGGATGGCGGCCCGGTAGATGAGGTAGCCGAGGACCACCGCGGTGACCACGCCGGCGAAGAGCCCGAGCAGCGGACCGGCGTTCGTGGCGCCCTGGGCGGCGCTGAAGAACAGCAGCGCCGTCTCCAGCCCCTCCCGCGCGACGGTGAGGAAGCCGACCGTGACCACGGCGAAGGTACCCATCTGCAGGGCCTCTTCGAGCTTGCCGGTGAGGTCGCCCTTGAGCTTGCGGGCGGTACGCCGCATCCAGAAGATCATCCAGGTCACGAAGCCGACCGCGATCACCGAGGTGAGCGCCTCGAACAGCTCCTGGTTCTTGCCGCTGAGCAGCTCGGCGTTGACGTAGGTGAGGATGGCGCCGAAGGCGATGGAGATGGCCAGCGCGACGGCTACGCCGATCCACACCGGTCGCAGGGCACTGCGCCGGTTAGCCTTGACCAGGTAGGCCACCAGGATGCTGACGACGAGCGTGCCCTCCAGGCCTTCCCGGAGGCCGATGAGGTAGCTGGCGAGTACCGCGTTGGACACGAGCTTCTCCGTCGCATGTTGGTAAGGCATACCTTACTAAGGTCAGCCACACCATAGTAGGCCGCCGCGCCGGTCCGCAATCCGGGGCGGGCCAAATACAGAAACGGCCCCCGAGGGGTACCCCCGGAGGCCGTTCTGGTGGATCAGCAGGTCAGTACCGGTAGTGGTCCGCCTTGTACGGCCCCTCGACCGGTACCCCCAGGTATTCGGCCTGCACCTTGGTGAGCTCGGTGAGCTTGACGCCCAACGCATCCAGGTGCAGCCGGGCCACCTTCTCGTCCAGGTACTTGGAGAGCGTGTAGACGCCCACCGGGTACTGGTCGGTCTTGGTGAACAGCTCGATCTGGGCGATCGTCTGGTTGCTGAACGAGTTGGACATGACGAACGACGGGTGCCCGGTGGCGTTGCCCAGGTTCAGCAGCCGCCCCTCGGAGAGCACGATGATCGAGTGGCCGTCGGCGAACTTCCACTCGTCGACCTGCGGCTTGATGTTGATCCGCGTGGTGTCGGCGCGCTTGGCCAGCCCGGCCATGTCGATCTCGTTGTCGAAGTGCCCGATGTTGCCGACGATCGCGTTGTGCTTCATCTTCGCCATGTGCGCGGCGGTGATCACGTCGTAGCAGCCGGTCGCGGTGACGAAGATGTCGGCCGTGGCGACCACGTCGTCGATGGTGGCCACCTGGTAGCCGTCCATCGCCGCCTGCAGCGCGCAGATCGGGTCGATCTCGGTGACGATCACCCGGGCGCCCTGGCCGCGCAGCGACTCGGCGCAGCCCTTGCCCACGTCGCCGTAGCCGAAGACGACCGCGACCTTACCGCCGATGAGTACGTCGGTGGCCCGGTTGATGCCGTCGATGAGCGAGTGCCGGCAGCCGTACTTGTTGTCGAACTTCGACTTGGTCACCGAGTCGTTCACGTTGATCGCCGGGAAGAGCAGCGTGCCGCGCTGCTGCATCTCGTAGAGGCGGTGTACGCCGGTGGTGGTCTCCTCGGTGACGCCCTTGATGTCGGCCGCGATCCGGGTCCAGCGCTGCGGGTCCTCGCTCAGCGAGCGGCGCAGCACCTCCAGGATGACCTGGTACTCCTCGGAGTCGTCCTCGGTCGTGGCCGGGACAGCACCGGCCGCCTCGAACTCGGTTCCCTTGTGTACCAACAGGGTGGCGTCACCGCCGTCGTCCAGGATCATGTTCGGTCCGGCGCCGTCCGGCCACAGCAGGATCTGCTCGGTGCACCACCAGTACTCCTCGAGCGTCTCGCCCTTCCAGGCGTAGACCGGCACACCGGCCGGCGCGTCGGGGGTACCGGTCGGGCCGACCGCGATGGCCGCGGCCGCGTGGTCCTGGGTGGAGAAGATGTTGCAGGACGCCCAGCGCACCTGCGCACCGAGCGAGGTCAGCGTCTCGATGAGCACCGCGGTCTGGATCGTCATGTGCAGCGAGCCGGTGATCCGGGCACCGCGCAGTGGCTGTGCCGCGGCGTACTCCGCGCGGATCGCCATCAGGCCGGGCATCTCGTGCTCGGCGAGCTGGATCTCCTTGCGCCCGAACGCCGCCAGCGACAGGTCAGCGACCTTGAAGTCGCCCTCGGCGACGGTCAGCGGGCGGGCCGCCACGTCGGAGCTCGGCGGGAGGGTACTGGTCATGACTTCCCCTGTCATCATCGACGTCCTCTTTGCGGCCCCCACCCTACGCGGAACGCAACCACGGCCGGTGGAGGGCCCGCTGACACATAACGGAGCACACCCCCACCCGGCTACGCGCGGCCCGGCTCGGAAGCGCCGTTTTGTAGGCAGCCCGGCTCGGAAGCGCCGTTTTGTAGCCGAGGCTCGGCACGGCTTGCCAGCATGCCAACGATCGGTGTCAGCGGGCAAGCCGGCAGGCCACGCGGTACGGATGGTGAATGGCGACGGACGGCCGTCCCAGGCGCGAGGTCTGCGGAGGTGGAGACAAACGCACGAGGCGGTGGCTGGGGCGGACTCTCCGCTCTCCAAAGCCACCGCCCCGCGCTTCCCCCCGGTTTGGCTCTCCGCGTGACCCGGACCCCGACCCCCATCGACGTGATCTCAATGGGCGTGGTCTCGATGACGCCGCGTAATGCAAGCGTGACACTCCGCAGTTGCACCGTCAAGGGTCGAGTCGGAAATATCCTGCGATTCACTTGATCCGGACAATTCAGGCAGGCTGGCCGCTCGGACCGTCGCTTACCGCGCCCGACAAGGGTGGCGGGTCAGCGCTGATCAGGTGGCGGGTCAGCGCCTACCAGGGAGTGGCGGGTCAGCGCTTAGCGGAGGTGGCGTCCTCAGAGGCCGGTGGTGGCGATGAAGGCGGTTCCGGTACCGCTCACCAGCAGTGGCTTGCTGCCGGCCCGGGCCAGTGCCGCCGACCCCTTCGCCAGGCGCAGCGCACCATCCCCGTCGGCCACCGTGACCTCGCCGGCGACGCACAGCGCAATGGCCGGGCCGGCCACCGGTACGGTCACCGGGTCACCGGTCGACTCGACCCGGTAGAGGGCGAAGTCGCGTACCGGCACCGGCCAGGTGGCCAGCCCCGGAGCCACGGTCACCGGCTGGGCGACCGGGTCGTCGAGTACCTCGAAGCGCAGTACCCGCAGTAGCTCCGGTACGTTCACCGGCTTGCTCGTGAACCCGCCGCGCAGCACGTTGTCGCTGTTGGCGAGCAGTTCGATGCCGGTACCGCACAGGTAGGCGTGCAGGTTGCCGGCGGGCATGAAGATCGCCTGGCCGGCGGTCAGGCGTACCCGGTTGAGCAGCATCGCGACGAGTACCCCCGGGTCGGTCGGGTATCTCGCCGCCGTCTCCGGGATCAGGCTGAGTTCGGGATCGTCGCCGGCACCGGCCACCGCGGCGGCCACCAGCCCGGCCCGCTCCGCCTGCGGCCAGCGCAGCAGCGCCTCGACGGCGGCCCGCAGGCCGGTGCCGGGATCGTTGTCCCGCAACGCATCCAGCACCGGTTCGAGGGTCGGTACGCCGAGCCGGGCGAGCAGCGCCGCCGACGTGGCCGGGGCACGGAACCCGCAGAGCGCGTCGAAGTCGGTGAGCGCGACGAGCATCTCCGGCTTGTGGTACGGGTCGGTGTAGCTCGGCTGCTCGACACCGGCCGCGCGCTCGGCTTCGTACGCCACCCGGGCCTGCTCGGCATCCGGATGCGCCTGCAGCGACAGCGGTTCGGCGGCGGCCAGTACCTTCAGCAGGAACGGCAGCCGGGCCCCGAACTCGGCCACCACCGGCGCCCCGAGCACGTCCTCCGGATCGGTGGCGATCAGCTCGGTCAGCGGGACAGCGGAGTCGAGCGTGGACGGGCTGTCGGGGTGCGCACCCAGCCACAGCTCGGCCTCCGGCCCGTCGGTGGGGGCGGACCGGCCCTGCAGCTCGGCGATGGCGTGCCGGGAGCCCCACGGGTAGGGGCGTACCTGGCCGGTGAGGCGCTCCACTACTCCGCCGCCCGTTCGACGGCGGGCTCAGGAGAGACGTCCGGCTCCCGGTAGATGTCGGGCTCCAGGTAGATCGAGGAGGCGATGGGTACCGCCGCGCGTACCCGCGCCTCGGCCGCGTCGATCGCGCGGGCCACCGAGCCGGCCGACTCGTCGGTGTCCACCGCGATCTTCGCGGCCACCAGCAGCTCCTCCGGTCCGAGGTGCAGCGTCTTCATGTGGATCACCCGGCTCACCCCCGGGCCGACCAGGGCGTGCTCGATGCTGGCCACGTTCTCCACCGTCGCCGACTCGCCGATCAGCAGGCTCTTCATCTCGATGGCGAGCACCACCGCGACCGCCACCAGCAGCAGGCCGATGGCCAGCGTCCCCAGGCCGTCGAAGATGCCGTTGCCGGTGATCAGGGTCAGGCCGACGCCGAGCAGGGCCAGGGCCAGACCGATCAGCGCGGCCGTGTCTTCCAGCAGCACCACCGGCAGCTCCGGCGCGCGGGACCGGCGGATGAAGCCGAACCAGCTGGTACCGGCCTCCTTCACGTGCCGGATCTCGGTGACCGCGGTGCGGAAGGAGAAGCCCTCCAGCACGATCGAGATGACCAGTACCACCACCGGCAGCCACTGCCAGGAGTGGATCGGCTCGGGGTGGCGGATCTTGTGCTGCCCCTCGTAGATGGCGAACAGACCGCCGACCGAGAAGAGCACGACCGAGACGATGAACGCGTAGACGTAGCGCTCCCGCCCGTACCCGAACGGATGTTGCGGGGTTGCCTCCCGGCTGGCCCGCTTGCCGCCGATCAGCAGCAGTACCTGGTTGCCCGAGTCGGCCACCGAGTGGATCGCCTCGGCCAGCATCGAGGAGGAGCCGGACAGGCCGGCCGCCACGAACTTGGTCACGGCGATGCCGAGGTTTGCCGCCAGGGCCGCGACCACGGCCTTGGTACCGCCGCCGGAGCTCACGGGCGGGACAACTCCTTTACCTCGGAGATCGCCGGTACCGCCATCGGGTCCAGTCCGTGTGCCAGAGCCAGGTAGATCGAGGCGAAGTCGGGTACCGCCACCAGCGACGCGAGCCGCTCCAGTGCCGAACCGCCCTCCGCGGTGATCACCGAGAGCCGGATACCGCGCCGCTCGGCGATCGTCTGTACCGCCTCCGCCCGGCGCTCCTCCACCTCGATCGGCTCGTCCACGTTGCCGTCGTCGTCGGTGAGCCCGCCGTCGCGCAGGAGTACCAGCCGCAGCCGGGTGGCGGCCTCCTCCTGCTCCTCGTTCTCCGGGTCGGCGAAGATGTCCCGGCCGGCCTCGGCCAGCCCGCCGTAGAAGCCGTCCAGCAGGCCGACCCGGCCCCGGCCGGCCTCGCCGAGCGAACCGGCGACGGCGGGGTAGCGGGCGTTGGCCGACAGCGTGTCGGCGAACCGGCGGGCCGCCACGGTGGCCAGCGGCGACGAGCCCCAGATGATCGGGATCGAGCCGGCCAGGTCGATGGCGAGCGACTTGCCCGGGTTGACGAAGAGTTCAGCGCCGGGCCGGCAGCGCTCGGCGTCGGCATCCAGCCGGGTGGCCGTCTCGGCGATGTCCGCCTCGGTCACCTTGACCAGCCCGATCGCCCGCGCGGCAAGGAGTACCGGCACGGTGAGCGCCCACAGGCTGGCCCGGGCAGGTGCCCGGCGGGGTACCGCGATGAAGGGCGCGCGGGCCCGCTCGGCCACCGCCTGCAGCTGCGAGTCGGGTGCGCCGATGGCGACCAGCCGGGCTCCGCGGCGGAACGCCGCCTCGGCCACGCCCAGCGCCTCCGGGCTGCGCCCCGAGGCGGAGACAGCGATCACCACGTCAGCCGCGCCGACCCAGCCGGGGATGCCGGTACTGCGGTGCGCGATCACCGGTACCGGGCAGCGCGGGCCGGCAACGGTGGCCAGGATGTCGCCTGTTCGGGCGGCGGTGCCCTGGCCGGCTACCACGACAGCGCGCGGCCGACCCTCCTCGGCGATCGAACTCAGGTTCGCCTCGGCGGCCAGCGCCAACGACTCGCGCAGCTGCGGACCGCCGGCAGCGGTGTGCCGGAGCATCTCGCCCGGGTCGGCAGCGGCCATCGCGGCCGGGTCGTCGAGGAGTACCTCGTCGACGTGCCGGTGCCCACGCAGCCCGGCGGTACCGTCGATCATTACTCGCCCTCCACCACGCCGGCCGGGCCACTGCCCGGACGGGCCTCGTCCAGCAGCAGCACCGGGATACCGTCCCGGATCTCGAAGATCCGGCCGCACTCGGTGCAGGTCAGCGTCTGTTCGGCGGCGTCGTACCGCAGCGGCGCGTGATGGGTGTCGGGGCAGGCCAGAATGTCCAGGATGGCAGCGTCCACGCCTCAGCCTCTCACGATCGCGAGGACCTGGTCACGCAGCTGCGCCATCCGTTCGGCGTCGGCGGCCTCCACATTGAGCCGCAGCAACGGTTCCGTGTTGGAGGCGCGCAGGTTGATCCGGGAGCCGTCCGGGAAGGTGATGGTGAGGCCGTCGAGGTGGTCCACCTCGCCCGCGCCGCCCAGCTCCTTCTCCACGGCGGAGAGCTTGCCGAGCTGGTCGGTGACGGTGGAGTTGATCTCACCGGAGGCGACGTAGCGTTCGTACTCGGCGCCCAGCTCGGAGAGCGGCTCGTCCTGCCCACCCAGCGCGGCGAGTACGTGCATGGCGGCGAGCATGCCGGTGTCGGCGCCCCAGAAGTCCTGGAAGTAGTAGTGCGCCGAGTGTTCGCCACCGAAGATCGCGCCGGTGGTGGCCATCTCCGCCTTGATGTAGGAGTGGCCGACCCGGGTGCGTACCGGCACGCCACCGTGCTCGGTGACGATCTCGGGTACCGCCCGCGAGGTGATCAGGTTGTGGATGATCGTGCCGCCCGGGTGCTTCGCGAGTTCCCGGACGGCCACCAGCGCGGTGATCGCCGACGGGGAGACCGGGTCGCCGTGCTCGTCCACCACGAAGCACCGGTCGGCGTCGCCGTCGAAGGCGATCCCGATGTCCGCCCCCTCTTCGCGTACCCGGTTCTGCAGGTCGACGATGTTCGCCGGCTCCAGCGGATTGGCCTCGTGGTTGGGGAAAGTACCGTCGAGCTCGAAGTACATCGGGACGATGTCCAGGGGCAGCGCCTCGAGCGTGGCGTCGCCGAGTACCACCGGAACCGTGTATCCGCCCATCCCGTTCCCGGCGTCCACCACCACTTTCAGCGGCCGGATGCCGGACAGGTCGACCAGCCCGCGCAGATATTCGGCGTACGCGGTGAGCAGGTCCTGCTTCTCCACCTCGCCCTGCCCGGAGCCGTACGACCCCGGCGTGTCCAGCAGCTGCTGTGCCACGTCCCGGATGTCGGAGAGCCCGGTGTCCAGCCCGATCGGCTTGGCGCCCGGGCGGCACAGCTTGATGCCGTTGTAGCGGGCCGGGTTGTGGCTCGCGGTGAACATGGCGCCCGGCAGGTCGAGGTGGCCGGAGGCGAAGTAGAGCATGTCGGTGGAGCCGAGCCCGGCGAGTACGACGTCGGCGCCCTCGGTGTTGGCGCCGGCCGCGAAGGCCGCGGCGAGGTCCGGTGAGGACGGGCGCATGTCGTGCGCGACCACGATCCGGGTGACCGGCGCGGTCCTGGACAGCACCCGGACGAAGGCCGCCCCGAACGCCTTGGCCACCTCCGGGTTGAGCTGGTCCGGGACGGTACCCCGCACGTCGTAGGCCTTGACGAAACTGGCTAGCTCTACCACGGATCCCCCTCGGTCAACCGAAGCTCCTGCGATGGCAGCCTACCGGGCGGCCCGACGGCGGTTCCGACGCGTCCGGATACTTGCGCCGCCCGCGCGCAGGATCGACGATGGTGACGACACGCCGCGCCCTGACGTGCCGCACCGTTCAAACCGGCGGTCGACTCAATCCGGTGATCAATCCGGTGATCGACTCAATCCGGTGGTCGGCTGCAAGGTCATCCCCACGGGAGGTGTGCGCCATGCAGCCACTGCGGTTGGCGTTCGAGGCAGCCCGCACCACTGTCACACTCTGCGAGTCGTCGCAGTACGCCGGGTGGTTCGGCGACCAGCTCGGCTGGCTCTTCGGGCCGGCGGTCGAGCAGGAGTTCCAGGAGAGCCGGGCGCGCCTGCTGTTCCCGGACGGCGGAAACCGCCCATCGGTCGAGCAGGCCCGCTGGTGGGCCCGCTTCCGCGACCTGCTCGAGGCGCGACCCGAGCGCGGCGAGCGGCTGCTCACGCTGGTCACCCAGGCGCGGCAGGCGATGATCGAGGAGTACCGGAGCCTGCCCGTCTGAGCGGCGCCACTTCTGAGCGCCGCCCGGAGCCGTCGGCTACAGCTGGATCCCGGTCAGCACCATCACCCGCGGCTCGGTGTAGTCCTCCATCGCCGAGCGCAGCCCTTCCCGGCCGGTACCGCTGCCTTTGACGCCGCCGTAGGGCATCTGGTCGGCCCGGAAGGACGGCACGTCACCGACGATCAGGCCACCGACGTCCAGCCCCCGGTGCGCCGCGAACGCGGTCTGCAGGCTGTGCGTGAACACGCCCGCCTGCAGGCCGAACGCCGAGGCGTTGACCTGGGCGAACGCTGCCTCGTCGGAGTCTGCCCGGCTGATCACGAGGACCGGCCCGAAGACCTCCTCGGCACAGACCTTGGCGTCCACCGGTACCCCCGTGAGGACGGTCGGGGCGAAGGTGGCCCCGTCGCGTACCCCCCCGGTGTGCAGCTTCCCGCCGCCGGCAACCGCCTCGGCCACCCAGGCCGCCACCCGGCGCGCGGCATCTTCGGTGATCATCGGGCCGACGTCGGTCGCCTCGTCCGCCGGATCGCCGGTCTTCAGCGCGGCCACCTTGGCGACCACCCGCTGCACCAGCTCCTCGTAGAGCGCGTCGTGCACGATCACCCGCTGTACCGCGATGCAGGACTGGCCGGCCTGGTAGTTGCTGAAGGTGGCGATCCGGGTGGCCGCCCAGTCAAGATCCGCCGAGGTGGACCAGTCGGCGCAGACCACCGCCGCCGCGTTGCCGCCCAGCTCCAGCGTGACGTGCTTGTGCGGTACCTCGGCCTCGATGCTCGCGCCGACCGGGCCGGAGCCGGTGAACGACACCACCGGCAGGCGCGGGTCGGCAACCAGCTCGGGGGCGCGCCCGTTGGGTACCGGCAGTACCGAGAAGGCGCCGCGCGGCAGCTCGGTCTCGGCCAGGATCTGGCCCAGCAGCAGCGCCGACAGCGGTGTGGTCGGGGCCGGCTTGACCACGATCGGGGCGCCGACGGCGATGGCCGGGGCGACCTTGTGTGCCACCAGGTTGAGCGGGAAGTTGAACGGCGAGATGCCGAGCACCGGGCCGCGGGGTACCCGGGTGACGATGGCCAGCCGGCCGGTCGCCGCCGGGTCGGTGTCCAGCCGCTGCAGGTCGCCGGAGAAGCGCCGGGCCTCCTCGGCTGCCCAGCGGAAGGTGGAGACCGCCCGCCCCACCTCGGCCCGCGACCACTTCAGTGGCTTGCCGTTCTCGGCGGTGATCAGCCGGGCCACCTCGTCCGCGCGGGCGGCGAGGGTACGCGAGACGTGGTCGAGTGCTCCGGCGCGTACGTGTGCCGGCAGCGCAGCTGTCTCCCGGGCCACCTCGGCTGCTGCCGCGAGCGCCGCTTCGACCTGCGCGGGCGTGGCGTTGCTGGTCTGTCCGACCACCCGACCGTCGTACGGGTGCCGCACGGTCAACAGGTCATCACTGGTCGCCGGCTCACCGGCCACGTAGAACGGCGTCGTCTCCACCCGGGCGAGCGTACTCGCGCCCGGGGCACGCCGCTCCAGCCCTACGAATGCGGAAACAGCGGTCGCAGCCCTTGTCCAGCACGGATTCAGTCGTAAGGATGGGACCCGACGTGCAGATTCCGGGGAGACAAGATGAGCGATAAGACCGTTCTGCAGAACTTCGTCGGGGGCCGGTACGCCGCCCCGACTGAGGGCGGGTACGCGGACCTGATCGATCCGGTGACCGGCGACGTGTTTGCCGCCGCCCCGGTCTCCGGCCCGGCCGACGTGGACGCCGCGATGGTTGCCGCCGCCACCGCGTTCGAGAGCTGGCGGGACACCACGCCGGCCGAGCGGCAGCGGGCGCTCCTGAAGATCGCCGACGCGGTGGAGGCGCGCACCGACGAACTGGTGGCCGCCGAGTCCCGCAACACCGGCAAGCCGCTCGCCCTGACCACCAGCGAGGAGCTGCCGCCCGCCATCGACCAGCTGCGCTTCTTCGCGGGCGCGGCGCGGATGCTGGAGGGCAAGTCGGCCGGCGAGTACCTGGCCGGGCACACCTCGTACGTGCGGCGCGAACCGATCGGCGTGTGCGCCCAGGTCACCCCGTGGAACTACCCGCTGATGATGGCGATCTGGAAGTTCGCACCGGCCCTGGCCGCCGGGAACACGGTGGTGCTCAAGCCGAGCGACACCACACCGGTGACCAGCCTGCTACTGGCCGAGATCGCCGCCGAGTTCCTGCCGCCGGGGGTACTCAACGTGATCTGCGGGGACCGGGACACCGGTCGGGCGCTGGTCGCCCACCCGACGCCACAGCTCGTCTCGATCACCGGCTCCACCCGGGCCGGCAAGGAGGTGGCGGCCACGGCGGCGCTCGACCTCAAGCGCACCCACCTGGAGCTCGGCGGCAAGGCGCCGGTACTGGTCTTCGACGACGCGGACGTAGCGGCGGCGGCCGAGGGCATCGCGATGGCCGGGTACTTCAACGCCGGGCAGGACTGCACCGCCGCGACCCGGGTACTGGCCGGGCCACGGGTCTACGACGACTTCGTCGCCGCGCTCGCCGAGCAGGCCCGAGCCACCAAGACCGGCCTGCCCGATGACGAGGACGTGCTCTACGGGCCGCTGAACAACGCCAACCAGCTGGCCCGGGTGGGCGGCTTCGTGGACCGGCTGCCCGACCACGCGCAGCTGGTGACCGGCGGCTCGCGGGTCGGGGCGCGCGGGTACTTCTACTCCCCCACCGTGGTCGCCGGCCTGCAGCAGCCCGACGAGATCATCCAGGACGAGGTCTTCGGTCCGGTGATCACGGTGCAGCGCTTCGACTCCGAGGACGATGCGGTGCGCTGGGCCAACGGTGTCGAGTACGGCCTGGCCAGCTCGGTCTGGACGACCGACCACCAGCGCGCCATGCGGGTGTCGCGGCGGCTGGACTTCGGCTGTGTCTGGGTGAACACGCACATCCCGCTGGTCGCCGAGATGCCGCACGGCGGGTTCAAGCACTCCGGCCACGGCAAGGACCTCTCGATGTACGGCCTGGAGGACTACACCCGCGTCAAGCACGTCATGCACTACCTCGGGGAGGCGTGATGTCGCGCTCTGCCGACCTGCACGCCCGGCGTAGCGCCGCGGTGGCCCGCGGTGTCGGCTCCACCATCGCGTCCTATGTGGACAGTGCGAGCGGCGGCACGATCCGGGACGTGGACGGCAAGGAGTGGATCGACTTCGCCGCCGGTATCGCCGTCACGAGTGTCGGTAACTCGGACCCGCGTGTGGTGGCCGCCGTCCAGGAGCAGGTCGCGAAGTTCACCCACACCTGTTTCATGGTCGCGCCGTACGAGGGGTACGTGGCGGTCTGCGAGCGGCTGGGCGAGCTGACCCCGGGCGACCACGAGAAGCGCTCGGCACTGTTCAACACGGGTGCCGAAGCCGTCGAAAACGCGGTCAAGATTGCCCGGCACGCCACCGGACGCAGCGCCGTCGTCGTCTTCGACCACGCCTACCACGGGCGTACCAACCTGACGATGGCGCTCACTGCCAAGAACATGCCGTACAAGCAGGGCTTCGGGCCGTTCGCGCCGGAGGTCTACCGGGTACCGCTGTCGTACCCGCTCCGGGACGGCGGCCTGTCCGGTGCGGAGAGCGCCGCCCGCGCCATCGACGTGATGGAGAAGCAGGTCGGCGCCTCGAACGTGGCGGCCGTACTGATCGAGCCGATCCAGGGCGAGGGCGGCTTCATCGTCCCGGCTGCCGGCTTCCTGCCCGCGTTGGCGGAGTGGTCGCGGGCCAACGGGGCGGTGTTCGTCGCCGACGAGATCCAGACCGGCTTCTGCCGTACCGGCGCCTGGTTCGCCAGCGAGCATGAGGGCGTCATCCCCGACCTGGTCACCACGGCCAAGGGCATCGCCGGTGGACTGCCCCTCGCCGGTGTCACGGGGCGCGCCGAGATGATGGACGCGGTACACGTGGGCGGGCTCGGCGGTACCTACGGCGGCAACCCGGTCGCCTGTGCCGCAGCGCTCGCGGCCATCGAGACGATGCGCGCGGAGAACCTGGTCGGTGCCGCGCAGCGGATCGAGGCGCTACTGCGGCCACGCCTGGAAGCGTTGGCGGCCAAGTACTCCGTTGGGGGCCACTCGGTGATTGGTGAAGTGCGGGGACGCGGGGCGATGCTGGCGGTGGAGCTGGTACACCCGGGTGGGGTTGAGCCCGACGCGGCCCGAACGGCCGCGGTCTCGAAGGCGTGTCACGACGCCGGGCTGCTCACCCTGACCTGTGGCACGTACGGCAACGTACTGCGCTTCCTGCCGCCACTGGTCATCCCGGAGGAGCTACTGCTGCGCGGCGCCGACATCCTGGAGCACGCCTTCGCGACCACCTGAACGGGCCACCACCTGACGGGCCACCCCTGAGCGGGCCACCACCTGAGTCACCCGGTGCCCTGCTGCTCCGGTGTCTGCGGCAGACCCAGCACGCCCGCCACGGTCCAGTTGTCGTCCGCCCCGGTCACCAGGCAACTGAACGGGTCAACGACCTGCAGGCCCGCCGGGTCCAGGCCGGCCAAGATGCCGCGGACCTCGAACCCGTCGGCGTCCTTCGTGGTGGTCTCGTGGGAGAACCGCGGGGGGAACGGCCACCCCAGCCGTTGCACGATCTCGCTCTGGCAGGCCAGGATCACCTCCCTCGAACGCACCTGGGCACGGGACGTTTCGCTGCTGTGCACCGACCAGCCGCTGCAGAGCGCAGCCACCGCGGCCAGGATGATCAGCCCCACAATGGTCGTACGCGGGGATCGGGAGCGGCGGGCCGGCTCGCCGGTGAACTCATCCGGAGACGA
This sequence comes from uncultured Actinomycetota bacterium, assembly GCA_963850915.1. Lineage (GTDB taxonomy): Bacteria > Actinomycetota > Actinomycetes > Mycobacteriales > Micromonosporaceae > CAVTWH01. The sequence goes on along the minus strand of CAWKND010000004.1, from coordinate 271,999 downwards.
GCCGAGGGGCGGGACCGGTCGTCGGTACACGCCCGGCACCATACTCGCAGCGTCGGACCGGTACCGCCCCGTTCGGGCAGCGGATCAGTGCACGCGCAGGGTGAGCTGGCCGGTCGCCGCGCCGTTCGGGTCGACGACGACGTCGTAGGTACCGGCGGCCGGCAGCGTGACGGTGAACGAGCCGGTCTTGTCGAGGACGCAGCCCGTGTTGAGCGTCGCGCCGCTGCCATCGCGGACCAGGATGAGGCCGCAGGCGTCCGGCAGGGTGGAGTCGCTGGCGTCCACGGTCACGTGCTGCCCGGCGGTACCGGTGAAGTGGTAGTCGGCGATGCCGCCAGCCGTGCTGACGTGTGCCGTGACGGGAGCGCCACCGACGTCGATCGTCCCGGTGTCGTCGGTGACCGCGTGCAGTGCGACCGTGACGGCGCCGGTACCGGCACCCGACAGATCCAGCTCGATGCTGTACGTACCAGCCACTTTCAGTACCGTACGGTCGACGCTGCCGACGTGGCTCAGTACGCAGCCGGTGCCGACCGTACCGCCCGTGGAGTCCAGCACGGACAGCACGCCGCACGCGTCGGGGATGGTAGCCGCGCTGGCGTCCAGGTAGACGATGTCGCCGGCCTTGGCGGTGAAGCTGAACTTCGCGACGGCACCGGGCTGGCCGATCCGCATGGTCACCGGCGGACCGCCGACCGCGATGCTGCCGCTCTGGTCGGTGGCGCTGGTGAGTGCCACGGTCACCGAGCCGGTACCGGTCCCGCCCGGATCGAGCCTCAGTTTGTACGTACCCGTCGCCGGGAGTACCACCCGGTCGATGAAGCCGACACCGTGCAGTACGCACGCGCTGCCCAGCGTGGCACCACTGGCGTCCAGCAGCTCCAGCGGGCCGCACTGGTCGGGGATGGTGCCGGCGGTGACGGTACCGAAGACGATCTGCCCGGCCGTGCCGGTGAACGACGCCTCGGCGGTACCCCCCGGGGTGTTCACGCTGAGCGTCACCGGATCGCCGTCGACGCTCAGCGCGCCCGCCGTGTCGCTGGCGAAGTACAGCTGGAGGGTGATGTCGCCGGTCGCGTTGCCGGGCGGGTCGACAACGATCGTGTAGGTACCACTTACCGGCAGGGTGACCGTGTCGATGCCGCCCCGGCCGTTGATCAGGCAGCCACTCGCGAGCGTGCTGCCGTCCGGGTTGCGCAGGCGCAGCGTGTCGCAGGAGTCGGGCAGCGTGGTCGCCGGTACGTCGACGTAGAGGTGCTGGCCGGCGGTACCGGGGAAGTCCACAGTGGACACTCCGCCCGGCGCGGTGATGGACAGGAACGCGGGCGAGCCGCCGGGTACGAAGCCGCGGTCACTGATCTCCGCGTCCGCGTCGGCGGTGAGCAGGTCGGCGCTGCCCGTGCGGGACAGGTCGAGTACGCAGTCGGCCAGCGCCTGCGCGTCCGTCACGCCGTACGCCTGGCACTGCTGCCGCGCCCAGTCCTCGTTCGCCGGTGGGATGGCCGGTGGCCGGTCCGGGAAGGTGCGGTCGGTGTAGCTCGCCGTACTCTTCCCCTTGTCGTACTGGAAGAGTGAGGTCGCGTCGGTGATCCGCAGGCTGTCGGCGTACGCCGGGTAGAGCGCGTCGTACGTGACGTCGGCGGCCGGGAAGTCGTTGCCCGGGTTGCCGTCGTCGTTGCCGAACAGGCCGGTGACGTGCCCCGCGTAGCTCTTCGCGAGCACCACCTGGAGAGTCAGAGTGGTTGTCCCGTAAGGGTTCACGACGGCGTACGAGCCGTCGGGCCAGGTGATCGTCGCGGTGGCGACAGCGTTGGCCGAGGCGACAGCCAGGTGGCCGCCCTTCGGCAGGTCCACTGTGGACAGATCGTGGACAGCGCCGTCGATCAACAACACCAGGCCACCGCCGGCTAGCCCGAGCTGGATCCGGTCGCCGTTCACGTTCGCCACCACGGCGGTGTTCACCGCGACCAGCCGGCTGCCGGGCCAGGGTTGTTGGCGTACCTGGATCTGCAGTGCCGTGGTCGGGTCGGGCGCCGCGGTGTCGCGTACCGCCACGAACTCGCCGGCGCCCTGGAAGTCGAAGTGCCGGTCGTCGAGGGTACGCACGTGCGGGTCGGTGGTACTGCGCGCGCCGTCGTTGCGGCTGACGCAGCCCACCTCGTCGAGGCAGACCGGGTCACCCGGGCGGGAGGGCCGGCATTCGCCAGTGGGCAGCTTGTGGTCGCCGTACAGGGTGCGTACCCCGTGCCCCGGCTCGATGGCGCGCAGCTTGTTCTCCGCCCGGGTGGCGCTGACCTCCTTGATGGCGATGCCGGTGTGCGTACCGTCGGCCAGGATGCACTCGTGCGGGTCGGCGCCCTTTGCCGTCTTGTCCTCCACCGCGTGCCACAGCTCGTGGTACAGGTTGTCGCACGGCACCTGGGGTACCCCGTCGTCGTACCGGGCACCGTGGTCGTCCGGGCGCCAGTGGATGAGCATGTGGCTGGTGTCGGCGCGCGACTCCCAGTCGTAGCTCTGAACCGACTGGTACACCGTCACGTTGACGTCGCTGCCACTCAGCTGGCCGAGGATGCCGGCCGGATCACCACCGGGCAGTTGAAACGTCTTGACGCAGTCGGCTACCGCCCCGGCTACGGACTCGGCGGCGCCGATGTCGGCCCGAGCCGGTGTCGGCCGGCTGCCCAGCACGGCGAGACCGCTGAGGACGAGGCAGAGCAGCGCGGCGGCTGCCACGGTCGCGCGGCGCCGGCGCCGGCCGCGCAGCAGAAGCAGCACGACGATCACCGCCATGACGAGCAGCAGCAACCCGACCGCCGCGATGATCCACACCGTCCGGCGCCCGGCCGCCGCGGTGGTCGCGCCCAGCGTGCCCGAGCCGGCCGCGGCCACACACAGCGGCGCGCCGCTGACCGCCAGGGCCGGTGCCGCGTAGTGCACAGCGAACTGGAGAGCCTTGGACCGATCGATGGGGTACCGGGCGCCGATGGTCGCGAAGGGCGCGTAGGAGACCGAATCCAGCACCGTGTCGCCGTCGTTCCCCGTGGTGACCACCAACGGGACCGAGACCGACGCACCGGGCGCCAGGGTGTGCAGCGCGGCCCTGAGCGAGGTCGCCAGGTCCTCGCTGAACGAGGGCTGGAAGGCCTGCGGGGCAACGGCTTTGCCGCTCTGCGACACGCTGTCCACGACGATCGCCGCCGAACGGCGCGGCAACCACCTGGCAGGGTTGCGTGCCGGTGTTGGTGAGCACAACGGAAGGGGCGCCCGGGGTACCGGCCAGCGCGAGGCTCAGCCCGCCACCGGCGTCGGCGGCCTGTGCCGAGCCGGGAGTCAGCAGGAGCAGGCCACCCGCGAGCAGCGCAGCGGAGAGCAGAAGTTCGCGGAGCCGCACGACGGTACCCCCGGGGCCGGAGCGCCGAGAAGGTCTCGGGCTGCGTGTCCGGTCTAGCGGTCGAGGATCGCGTACGTCGAGCGAGTGTCGTCTATCCGGCTGTGCTTAGCCCGGGGCAACAAATTCGGTCAGCGGCCGTCGAGGAGTGGCTGGCGCGGGTCCCACGGGTCACCGCGGCGGCGTCTCGCCATGGCGGACAAGGCTTCCAGGACCACCCGGTTGGCCAGGTACGCGGTGATCTCCGCATGGTCGTACGGCGGGGACACCTCGACCACGTCCACACCCACGATCGGCAGTTCGTAGCAGCAGCGGCGGACCGCGTCCAGCAGTTGCCGCCCGGTCAGCCCGCCCGGCTCCGGGGTACCGGTGCCCGGCGCCATCCCCGGGTCGACCACGTCGACGTCGACCGAGAGGAACACCCCGTCGCACTCGTCGGTGGCGATGGCGAACGCCTCCGACAGGCACTCGTCGAGCCCGCGCGCGCCGATCTCGGTCATCTCGTAGGAGCGCATCCGCTGCTGCGCCATCCAGTCCAGCGTCTCCGGGCCGGGCCAGTAGCCGCGCAGCCCGACCTGGAGGAACCGGTCGCCGCGCAGCGCCCCGGACTCGATCAACCGGCGCATCGGCTGACCGTGGCCGTACAGCGAGCCGAACTCCACATCCCCGGTATCGGCGTGCGCGTCGAAGTGGACCATGGAGACCTTGCCGAAGCCCAGGTGCCGGGCGACGCCGGTCGCGTCCGGCCAGGCGATCGTGTGGTCGCCGCCGAGAATGACGGGAACCGCGCCGGTACGGGCGACGGCGTACACCGCGTCCTCCAGCGCGCTGACCGAGCCGACGATGTCGCCGGAGTACATCTGCACATCCCCGGCGTCGTAGACGCGCAGGTCACGCAGCCCGTCCACGCGTAGCGCCAGGCTCGGCCGGGAGCCGTCCTGGGCCAGGTAGCAGGCCTGCCGGATGGCGCTGGGCCCGAACCGGGTACCGGGCCGGTGCGAGGTACCCCCGTCGAATGGCGCGCCGACGATCACGACGTCGGCGTCGGCGAAGCTCGCCGGGTCGGCCAGGTTGCACGGGTCGACGCCGAGGAAGGTCAGATCTGGACCGAACATCGCGCCGTACCGTGCTGTGGTCACCCCTCGACTCTAGGCGAATCCGTCGTCGGAGCGACAGCCTGGAACTGATTTAGTGCTCAATGATGGTCTGGACGACGGAAACCCTTGCCAGGAGGCGCAGTACCTGCGATAAAGGGAGGCATGGCCACAACGACCGGAGAGGAGGGCCGGGACCGGCGAGTTGCGGTACGGATTCCGTGAGCTCCAACTTTTCCGGCAACGGAATCAGTTGCCACATCGGCACAATCCCGGTGAGAATGCCAGGCGTGACCGACTCCACGCTCCTCGACGACGTCAACAAACGCATCATCGAGCAGCTACAGCGCGACGGACGGATGTCCTACGCGGCCCTCGCCAAGGCCGTTGGACTCTCCGAAGCCGCGGTGCGGCAACGGGTGCAGCGGATGCTGGACAACGACGTCATGCAGATAGTGGCGGTCACCGATCCGTTGACCCTCGGCTTCGCCCGCCAGGTGATGATCGGGATGAAGGTGACCGGCGACATGCGACCGGTCGCCGACCGGCTCGCCAAGATCCCCGAGGTGGATTACGTGGTCATCTGCGCCGGGGCGTACGACCTGCTGGCGGAGCTGGTGTGTACCGACGACGCGCACCTACTGGCGCTGCTCAACGATCAGATCCGGGCGATCCCTGGAGTGACCGCAACCGAAACCTTCGTCTACCTTAAGCTGACGAAGCAGACATATGCCTGGGGGACTCGATGACTACGTCCGACCCAAACGCGCTGTCCCAGCCGACCACCCTGTCCCAGCCGACCGCCCTGTCCGACGCGAACGCGCTGTCCGAGTCGGCCCGCGAACACCTGTGGATGCACTTCACCCGGTTGTCCAGTTACGCCGACAGTCCCGTCCCGGTCATCGTGCGCGGCGACGGCCCGTACATCTTTGACAGCAACGGCAAGCGCTACCTCGACGGGCTCGCCGGACTCTTCGTGGTCCAGGCCGGCCACGGCCGGCAGGAGCTGGCTGACGCCGCTGCCAAGCAGGCAGCCGAGCTCGCCTACTTCCCGCTCTGGTCGTACGCCCACCCCAAGGCCGTCGAGCTGGCCGAGCGGCTGACCTCGCTCACCCCCGGCGACCTGAACAAGGTCTTCTTCACCACCGGCGGCTCCGAGGCGGTCGAAACTGCCTGGAAGCTGGCCCGCTCGTACTTCAAGCAGATTGGGAAGCCACAGAAGCACAAGGCGATCTCCCGGCACATCGCCTACCACGGCACCTCGATGGGGGCGCTGTCACTGACCGGGCTGCCCTCGATCAAGGCCGAGTTCGAGCCGCTGGTGCCGTCGACCTTCCGGGTACCGAACACCAACTACTACCGGCGGCCGGCCGGCTCCGGGGACACGCCCGAGGAGTTCGGCGTCTGGGCGGCGGACCGGATCGCCGAGGCCATCGAGTTCGAGGGGCCGGAGACGGTCGCCTGCGTGTTCCTGGAGCCGGTACAGAACTCGGGTGGCTGCTTCCCGGCGCCGCCCGGGTACTTCCAGCGGGTACGCGAGATCTGCGACCGGTACGACGTGCTGCTCGTCTCCGACGAGGTGATCTGCGCGTTCGGCCGGCTCGGCGAGTACTTCGGTGCCCAGCGGTACAACTACCAGCCGGACATCATCACCTGCGCCAAGGGCCTGACCAGCGGGTACGTACCCCTGGGCGCGGCGCTCATCAGCGACCGGGTGGCTGAGCCGTTCCGGCACGGTACCAACATCTTCGCGCACGGCATCACCTTCGGCGGCCACCCGGTCGCCTCCGCCGTGGCCCTGGCCAACCTGGACATCTTCGCCCGCGAGGACCTGACCGGGCATGTCCGCGCCAACACCGGCCTGTTCCGCTCCTACCTCGAGCGCCTGACCGACCTGCCGATCGTCGGTGACGTACGCGGCGACGGGTACTTCTTCGGGCTGGAACTGGTGAAGGACAAGGCGACCAAGGAGACGTTCGACGACGACGAGTCGGAGCGGCTGCTGCGTGGCTTCCTGTCCCGCGCGCTGTTCGACGCCGGTCTCTACTGCCGCGCCGACGACCGCGGCGACCCGGTGATCCAGCTGGCCCCGCCGCTGATCTGCGACGAGACCCAGTTCATCGAGATCGAGCAGATCCTGCGCAGCGTCTTGACCGAGGCATGGGCGCAGCTCTGACCGGGCCGCCGGCCGCCTCGGGCACCGGCGATCCTTTGACACCAACCGATCCAACCGATCCGACCAATCCCCTGGTACCGACGGAGCGCACCCGGATCCGGCGGCTGGCCGAGAAGACCGTCACGGATCGGGGCACGCTACACGCGATCCTCGATGCCGGGCGGGTCGCCCACGTCGCGATCCCTGGACCCTTCGTGCTCCCGATGGCGTACGCGCGGGACGGCGGGCGGGTACTCGTGCACGGCTCCACCGGCAGCCGGCTGGTCCGGGCGCTGGCGGATGGCGCGCCCGCGTGCCTCACGGTGACCCTGCTGGACGGGCTGGTCCTGGCCCGCAGTGCGTTCGAGTCGTCGATGAACTACCGCTGCGCCATGGCTTTCGGCTCGTTCACCGTACTGCCGGACGACGACGAAGCTGGATGCGCTGCGGCTGCTCACCGAGCACCTGCTGCCCGGCCGCTGGGACAGCCTGCGGCCGCCGCACCGCAGGGAACTCGCGGCGACCGCGATCCTGGCGCTGCCGCTGGACGAGTGCTCGGTGAAGGTGAGCGACGGCCCACCCGACGACCCGGCCGAGGACGTCTCCTGGCCGGTCTGGGCCGGCGTCCTCCCGCTGACTGAGTCGGTCGGTGTGCCCGTACCCGCCCCCGATCTGCTGCCTGGGTTGGAGTACCGGCCCTGATGTCGTACCACTCCGTGTCGTACCGGGATGTCTCCTTCTGGATGTCCACTGTGGACGATCCACTCACGCCGCGCCCGGCACTGCCCGGTGCCGTGGAGGTCGACGTGGCGATCGTCGGCGGCGGGTACACCGGCCTGTGGACGGCGTACTACCTGGCGAAGGCCGACCCCGGACTGCGCATCGCCGTGCTGGAGGCGGAGATCTGCGGGTACGGGGCGAGTGGCCGCAACGGTGGCTGGTGCTCCGCGCTGCTGCCCACCTCCACCGCTGCGCTGGCTCGGGAATCGGGACGGGACAAGGCAATCGCGTTTCTCCGTGCCATGCGGGCGACCGTGGACGAGGTGGGCCGGGCGGCAGCCGAAGAGGGCATCGACTGTGACTACGCCAAGGGCGGTACCGTCACCCTCGCCCGTACGCCGGTACAGCTCCAGCGCGCCCGGGCGGATGTCGAGTCGGCGCGCTCGTTCGGCTCCGGCGAAGACGACCTGGTCCTGCTGGACGCCGCCGAGGCCAGTGCCCGGGTGGGCGCGACCGGGGTGCTGGGCGGGGTGTACACGCCGCACTGCGCCCGGATCCACCCGGCCAAGCTGGCCCGTGGCCTGGCCAGCGCCGTTGAACGCGCCGGCGTACGCATCTACGAACAGACCCGGGTCACCGGGATCTCGCCGGGCGTCGCGCACACGGCGCACGGCGACGTACGCGCGCCCATCGTGATCCGGGCGACCGAGGGGTTCACCCCGTCACTCGCCGGGCAGCAGCGCACCATCGCGCCGGTGTACTCGCTGATGGTCGCCACAACTCCGCTGCCGCAAGCGTTCTGGGACGTCGCCGGTCTCGCGCGGCGGGAAACCTTCACCGACGAGCGGCACCTGATCATCTACGGGCAGCGGACCGCCGACGACCGGCTCGCCTTCGGCGGTCGCGGAGCGCCCTACCACTACGCCTCGGCGATCAAGCCGGCCTTCGACCGCGAGCCGAAGGTGTTCCGGGAACTGGCCCGGGTGCTGGTCGAGCTGTTCCCGGCGCTGGGCCCGGAGGTCCCGGTGGAGTACACCTGGGGCGGCCCGCTCGGGGTCGCCCGGGACTGGCACGCGTCGGTGGGGCTGGACCCGGCAACGGGGCTCGGCTGGGCGGGCGGGTACGTGGGCGACGGCGTGGCCACCACCAACCTCGCCGGGCGTACCCTCACCGACCTGATCCTGAAGCGGGACACCGAACTGACCGCACTCCCCTGGGTCGGGCACCGCTCGCCGCGCTGGGAGCCGGAGCCGCTGCGCTGGCTCGGCGTGAACACGGGACTGCGCGTGATGACAGCGGCCGACGCCGAGGAGGCCCGTACCGGCCGCTCCTCCAAGCTCGCCGCTGTCTTCGGCCGCTTCCTCGGCCACTAGCCGGCGTTCCGGGTGCCGCTTCGCGGTACCCGGCTTCGATGCGCTGGGCCGCTGGCGTCAGCGGGCCGTGATCCGCAGGGTGTACCAGTTCATCCACTCGCCCGAACACGATCCCCATTGCAGCAGCAGACGTCCGACCGTGGCGGTTGTCACCGGGACATCCGTTTGGGCGCAGTGTTGAGCGCCGGGGCCGGTCGGGGCGTCCAGCGGTTCGTCGAAGAACTGCTGTTCCATGACCGGATCGCCCTTGCCGACAGCATCGAGTGTGAAGTGCACGTAGTCGGCCTCCGACATGAATCCGCCGTTGGTCGTGGGTACCGGACCGAGGGCGGCGAGGTAGACGCTGGTGACCTCGTCCGCCTCGTTCGTTCCCATTTCGAAGAGGAAGGTACCCGGCTCGTCGTAGGCGGTACCGGCGGCGACGCAGTGATAGCCACGCTGCCCGTCGCTGAGGGCCTGCTGACTCGCGCACTTCCATGGCACGTCCGCGAAGTTGCCGATGCCCATTTCCCAGTCGAAGAGTTGGGAGGCCGTCCAGCCCGGGATGGGGCGCACCGGTACCGGCCGGCTCGGTGCGGGCGGTGCGGGGTACGGCGAGGACGACGGCGTTGACGGTGCCGCCTGCCGGAGATCGGGCAGGTCGGGACGGCGGTCGTCGGACCCGTATACGCCGCCGCAGCCCAGCGCTGCCAGCATTGCCAGCACCGCGAGCGTCACGCCAGCGCCCGTTCGGTATGCCGCACGCAATCGCATACAACCTCAGCCATCGGCAGCCCCTGATCGACACCTGTCACCGTGCAACATACCGATCCGAGGTCGCCGATTCTGCCCCACACGTAGCTCCGACCGATCCCACCCGTGCTCAACGAACAAGGCGGCGGGCATCGTGATCCAGGTCAGCATGGTGGCACCGGTTCCCCGTCACGGATTGCGCGATCCGATTGCGAAGCCAACTCCGGGCCGACCGGTACCCCGGTCAGCGGGACGGCGGGATGACCCGCAGATGCCCGCGGCGGCCGGTCACTTGTTGGCCGGTGCGCTGGTGTTCGGTCTGCTCTTCGGGCTGCCTGGCGGCTGGCGGGCGGGCCGCTTCGCGCACCGCCTCAGCCAGCGCGACCAGGTCGTCCGGGGTGGGCGGGGGCGGCGCGAACTCGCCGTCGTGGCGGACCAGATCCCAGCCACGCGGCGCGGTCAGGCTGCGGGCGTGCGGCTCGCAGAGGTCGTAGGTGTGCGGCTCCGCGAAGGCGGCAAGGGGTCCGACGACCGCGGTCGAGTCGCCGTAGACATACGTGAGAGTCGCGACGGCCGAGCGGGGGCAGCCGTTGCGCGAACAACGCCGGGGTGACCTCACGGCCGCACGTTACCGCTTCCCGGGGTCGCGTTCCCAGCGTTTCCGATGCCGACACGCCGGCAGAGTTGATCACGTGACGCGCCGGGTCCGATCGATCGGTGGCGTACTGTTGGCCAATGACCAGTCCCGCCGCACCCGAAGGAGTCCGTGGTCCCGGACGCCGGGGCCGGCGCGACCGGCACGGACGGGGCCTGCGTGGTCGGCTCGTACCGGCCAACCTGCCCGCGTCGCGGACCAAGGCCGAACTCTTCGACGATCTGGTCCTCGATGCCGTGGAGGCGCTGGAGCGCTCGCACGCCAAGGAGTTGGCCGGCGTCGAGTTCGCTGTCGAGGACGTGCCACCCGACCTGAACGTCTACGACTCCGACGTGCTCGAGGACGGTGAGGTACCGCTGGCCCGGCTGCTACCGGGTACCGGTGGCCGGCAGACCGTACCGCCCCGGATCATCCTGTACCGGCGCCCCCTGGAGTTCCGGGCGCTCGACCGCGATGACCTCGCCGACCTGGTACACGACGTGATCATCGAACAGGTGGCGAACCTGCTCGGCGTCGATCCCGAGGAACTCGACACCTGAGTCGCGCCAGCCGGTGACTCGGCGGTCGGTGCGGACCGCCCCCCGGCAGTCCGCACCGTACAACCGTTTCATCCCCCGGCTCTGGCCCCTTAGTGAAGCCGTCAGGCAGCGCGGCGCTTGAGCTTGCGCCGCTCCCGCTCGGAGAGGCCGCCCCAGATGCCGAACCGCTCGTCGTGACCGAGCGCGTACTCCAGGCACTCGCCCTTCACGTCGCAGCGTGAGCAGATCCGCTTGGCCTCGCGGGTGGAGCCGCCCTTCTCTGGGAAGAACGCCTCCGGGTCGGTCTGCGAGCACAGGGCCCGCTCCTGCCACTCCGGAGCATCGCCGAGTAGATCGGCGGCTTCCAGTGTGCCGTCCACGATGTACCTCCTTACAGCGCGCCGGGTGCGTGCCCCGACGCGTCCCCCCTGTCAACCGGAGCCCCGGTCCCCGCCGGCTGGCTCCGAAAAGTCCGAAGTGTGACGATTTGTCATGCCCCACTTGAACGTCCCCGGTTGAAATTACACGCGTGTAATGCGTGCGTCGTCAAGCGGAACCTGATAAATACGCCCGTTCGGCGAACCGTCCGCACGTTGTCTCCGACCGTGCTAGAGCCGCCGGGTCGGGGGCCTCCGGGAAGCCGTCCGACAGTTCCCTACCGATCGCGGACCGGAAAAGGTAACGGGCGTATCGGCGCGTCTACCGAGAATCAGCCGTCCGATGTGCATACCCGCAGGTAGCGGCGTCGGCCCGATTTGCGCTCGGCGCGCCGGACGCTCAGCGCCCCCGCATTGCTGAGGTCAGCGGGAGACGGCGCCGTAGGTGGTGGTGCGCTGGCGGGCCGGGCGGCCGATCGAGGCGGCGACGGCTTCGAGTTCGGCGACGCTCCGCCTGGAGCCGTGCTCAGCGCCGGCCATCCGGGAGATCGTCTCCTCCATCAGCGTGCCGCCCAGATCGTTGGCGCCGCCGCGGAGCATGGCGACTGTCCCCTCGTCGCCGAGCTTGACCCAGGAGCACTGGATGTTGGCGATCCGGCCGTGCAGCAGCACTCTGGCCATCGCGTGTACGACCCGGTTCTCCCGCCAGCTGGCTCCGGCGCGGGCGATGCCGGCCAGGTAGATCGGCGCGTTCTGGTGTACGAACGGCAACCCGACGAACTCGGTGAAGCCGCCGGTACGGTCCTGGATGTCGGCGAGTACCCGGAAGTGGCCGAGCCACTGGCGCGGGTGGTCCACGTGGCCGTACATCATCGTGGAGCTGGACCGGATGCCCAACTCGTGCGCGGTGGTCACCACCTCGATCCAGGCGGCCGCCGGCAGCTTGCCCTTGGTGAGTACCCAACGCACGTCGTCGTCGAGGATCTCGGCCGCGGTCCCCGGGATGGTGTCCAGGCCGGCGTCCCGCAGCTCCATGAGCCACTCCTTGACGGGCACACCCGCCTTGGCGGCAGCCGTGACGATCTCCATCGGCGAGAAGGCGTGTACGTGCATGCCCGGCACCCGAGCCTTGATCGCGCGTACCAGCTCGGCGTAGGCGCTGCCCGGCAGCTGCGGGTCGATGCCGCCCTGCATGCAGACCTCGGTGGCACCGTCGAGCCAGGCCTCCTGCGCGCGGTCGGCCACCTGCTCGACGGAGAGCCGGTAGGCGTCGGCGTCGCGCTCGCGCTGGGCGAAGGCACAGAACCGGCAGCCGACATAGCAGACATTGGTGAAGTTGATGTTCCGGTTGACCACGTAGGTGATGTCGTCCCCGACGGTGTCCCGGCGCAGGTCGTCGGCGATGCGTACCAGCTCGTCCAGCGCGGGACCGTCGGATTCGAGCAGCGCCAACGCTTTCCCGGCGTGCTCGGGGCGCAGCAGCGCGGCCGGGTCGGAGCCGGCCAGCCGCAGCCCGGCCAGCACCTCACTGTCGACAGTGGACGGTCCGGCGCCCGTGCGGGCGGCGTGCTCGGCGACCTGGGACCAGTCGCCGTAGACCGAGTCGAAGTCGGAGCGCCGGTCGGCGCTGCGGCCGGTGGTGTCGATGGTGGCGTGCAGGTCTGTCCGCCCACCGGGCTGGAACTGCTCGTCCGGCTCCTGCCACGGCCGCCCGATCGGGCGCGCGGACTCGACGGCCAGCCCGGTCTCCGGATCGGCCAGCGCCGCCACGTGGGCCGACAGCCTCGGGTCGAGCCACGGGGCGCCGCGCCGGACGTACTCCGGATAGATCGTCAACCGCTCGCGCAGGGTGAAGCCGGCCGCGGCGCTGTGCCGGGCCAACTCCTCGATCGCCGGCCAGGGCCGCTCCGGGTTGACGTGATCGGGGGTAACCGGGGATACGCCACCCCAGTCGTCGATGCCGGCCCGCAGTAGCAGCGCGAACTCCTCCAAAACCGCGCCGTCAGGCGCCGACGACTGGCCTATGAGGTTGGGCGGGGCCTGGATGCGGGCCTTCGGGCCGAGCACGATCCGGCCGACGGCGATGGTGGCGGCCAGGTCGTGCAGTTCGGCGTCGGGCATGCCGCGCATCGCCGTGTCCGGCTTGGCGCGGAAGTTCTGCAGGATGACTTCCTGGATATGGCCGTAGCCACGGGACGCGGCCCGGATCGCGAACAGCGACTCGGCCCGCTCCGCCAGCGTCTCGCCGATGCCGATCAGCAGCCCGGTGGTGAACGGTACGGCCACCCGACCGGCGTCTTCCAGTACCCGCAGGCGGACGGCTGGCTCCTTGTCGGGCGAGCCGTAGTGCGGGCCGCCCGGCTCGGACCACAGCCGGGTTGCCGTGGTCTCCAGCATCATTCCCATGCTCGGCGCCACCGGCTTGAGCCGGGACAGCTCCTGCCAGCTCAGTACGCCCGGGTTCAGGTGCGGCAGCAGCCCGGTCTCCTCCAGTACCGCGATGGCGCACGAGCGCAGGTAGTCGAGGGTGGAGTCGTAGCCCCGCTCAGCCAGCCACTCGGCCGCGACCGGCCAGCGCGCCTCCGGCCGGTCGCCGAGGGTGAACAGCGCCTCCTTGCAGCCCTGCTCGGCCCCGGCCCGGGCAATCGCGAGTACCTCGTCGCGCTCCAGGTAGGGCGCGGCGAGCTTGTGCGGCACCGTGACGAACGTGCAGTAGTGGCAGCGGTCCTGGCACAGCCGGGTGAGCGGGATGAATACCTTCTTCGAGAAGGTGACCACACCAGGCCGGCCGGCGTCGGCGAGCCCGGCGTCGCGGATCCCACCGGCGATGGCGAGCAGCTCATCCAGGGCCGTGCCCCGGGCGCCGAGCAGGATCGCCGCCTCGACCTGGTCGAGGGTACGACCGTCGGCCGCCCGGCGCAGGGCCCGCCGCAGCGCCGGATCGTCGCTCCGCCGCTCGGTCTCTGCAGGCCTTCGCTCAGCCGGCCCTCGCTCAGCCGGCTCGCTCACCGGCCTCGCTCAACCGGCCCTCGCTCAGCCGGCCCCTGCCCAACCTGCCCTGGCTCAACCGACTGATCAGGTGTGCCCGACTGATCGCTGCGCTTCACCACGAGGAAAGCCTATCCGGCCCGTGTGACAACAGCCGGCCGGTACGAAGACGGCGCCGACCCCGTTAACTCGGGGCCGGCGCCGTCACGCGATCAGCTGCGCGTCAGGAGCTGGCCCCGTCCTCACGGCGCGGGGTACCAGGCTCGGTGGCCGGTTCGGCCGACGCGGGGGCGATCTCGGTCGGCGGCGGGGCCGGCGGCGTGGTCGGCTCCTCCGAAGTACCGGTAATCACCTGCGTGTGGTCGGTGTCGGCGTCGCTGGCGCTGGTCGGCTCGTCGGCGGCGACCGGCTGGTAGGCGTACTCGGCGTACGGCGAGGCGGTCGGCTCGGCCTGCTCCGCACCGGCCGGGGGTACCGCTGCACCACTCCACGCGTCCGGCTGGGCCGGCGCGCTCCCCCACACCTGCGTGGCGTTCGGGTCAGCCGGCTGCTCGGCCGCCTGGTAGGCGGGCTGCTCGGCTGGCGGGTAGCCGGGTGCGGCACCGGAAGTCGGGGCCGGGTACGCGGGCTGCTCGGCTGGCGGGTAGCCGGGGGCGGCGCCCGAGGTCGGGGCCGGGTAGGCCGGGTAGCCGGCGGCCGGTGCGGGCGGAGCGGAGGGTACCGGCGGGATCACCGTGGTCGGCGTACCCGGCTGCGGGTACCCGGTGGGGTAGCCCTGCTGCTGGTACCCAGGCTGGGGCTGGTAGCCCTGCTGGGGCTGGTAGCCCTGCTGGTACCCGGGCTGCTGGCCGGGCTGGGGCGCATAGCCGGGCTGCTGCTGTCCGGGCTGCGGGGCGTACCCCTGCTGCGGCTGCGGGTAACCGGGGTGGCCGTAGCCCTGCGGGTAGCCGTACCCGGCAGGCGGCGCGACCGGCTTCGGGGTCTGGAAGCAGGCGGTGAAGATCCGGAACACCAGGAACCCGGCGAGCGCGACGAGTGCCAGCCAGATCAGCCGCTCGAGCAGCGTGAGGAAGGCGTCGGCGACCGGGAAGCCGGTGATGCCGATCTCGTGAACGAAGCCGACCAGCAGGCTCAGCAGGCCGAACAACAGGGCCGCCGCGTAGACGACGAGCGCACCGATGACCACCAGCTTGGCCCGCGGGGTAACCGGCTTGACCACCGTCACCAGCAGGACCGCGACGATCGGGAAGGCCAGCGTCACAAGCCCGATGAAGGCGCTGAACGAACTGTCCACCTCCGCCTCGAACGAGTCGGTGTGCAGCAGCCACTCGACGAACGCGAAGAACACGAACAACGCGACCGCGCCGAGCAGGGCAAGCGCGGCCCACTCCCGGTAAGGCTCGAGTACGGCGCGGGCATCCTTCTTCGGGAGGTCAGCGGCGGGCGCGGAGACTGGCGTGGGCGCGGAGACCGGCGTGGGTGCGGGCGCCGGCATCGATGGGTTCGGGTACCCCGGATACGGTGGCTGGGCGGTCACTTCTCCCCCTCGGCGGGCTTGGAGCTGACGGGCTGGCACGCGATCTGACAACGGCTGGCCCGTGATCGGACAACGGAGCAGTGCGAGCCTAGCGGTGTACGGCACATTATTCTCGGCCCGGATCCTGCCCGGCGCACGGGTACGCGAGGATAGCGCCATGCGGATCGTGGTACTCGCCGGCGGCATTGGCGGCGCTCGCTTCCTGCTGGGCGTACGTTCCCTGGCCGCGCAGGTGGGCGCGGAGGTCACCGCCGTGGTCAACGTCGGTGACGACGTGACCATGCATGGCCTGCGCATCTGCCCTGACCTGGACAGCGTCATGTACACCCTGGGCGGCGGTTCGGACACCGAACGCGGTTGGGGGCGGGCCGGTGAGACCTGGACGGTCAAGGCCGAGCTGGCCGCGTACGGGGCCGAGCCGACCTGGTTCGGGCTGGGCGACAAGGACGTGGCAACCCATCTGGTACGCACCCGGATGCTCGACGCCGGGTACCCGCTCTCCGCCGTCACCGAGGCGCTGTGCCATCGCTGGCAACTGGGCATCCGGCTGCTCCCGGCCACCGACGAGCGGCTGGAGACGCACGTGGTGACCGAGGGGCGGGCCATCCACTTCCAGGAGTGGTGGATCCGGTACCGGGCGCAGGTACCCACGGAAAGGTTTGTCTTCGTCGGTGCCGACGCGGCCAAGCCGGCGCCGGGTGTGCTGGAAGCGTTGGCAGCGGCGGATCTGGTGCTGGTCGCGCCGAGCAACCCGGTCGTCTCGATCACGCCGATCCTCGCGGTCGCGGCACTCGAAGGACGCGCTCGCGGCCGGGCCGGCGCCGGTGGTCGGCGTCTCCCCGGTGATCGGCGGGGCGCCGGTGCGCGGGATGGCCGACGCCTGCCTCGCGGCCATCGGGGTGCCGTGCACGGCGGCCGGGGTCGGTGCGCTCTACGGCGCGCGCTCGGCCGGCGGCCTGCTCGACGGCTGGCTGGTGGCGACCGAGGACGCGGATACGTTGGTGGAAGGGGTGACCGTGGCCGCCGCGCCGCTGTGGATGACCGACGAATCAACAACCGCTGCGATGGTACGAGCGGCAGCGGCTGTCGTGGGTGTGGCGTTGTGACCGGTCCGGTGGCGGGGAAGGCGACTGTGGCCGGGCTGGAAGTGTTGCCCGTCAACGGGATCGGCGATGTCCGGCCCGGTGACGACCTGGCCGCGCTGATCGCGGGAGCGGCGCCGTGGCTGGTCGACGGGGACGTACTCGTGGTGACAAGCAAGATCGTTTCGAAGGCCGAGGGGCGGCTGGTCCCGGTCGCCACCAGTGGACCGCAGCGGGAGGCGGACCGGGCGGCGGCACTGGCCGGCGAGACCGCGCGGGTGGTGGCCACCCGTGGGAGTACCCGCATCGTGCAGACCAAGCACGGTTTCGTACTCGCCTCCGCCGGTATCGACGCGTCCAATGTGGACCGGGCGCAGCTGGTACTCCTGCCGGTGGACCCGGACGCCTCGGCGCGTGCGCTGCGTACCGAGCTGCGCGAGCGGTACGCACTCGACGTGGCGGTGATCGTCAGCGACACGATGGGGCGGCCCTGGCGTAACGGCCTCACCGACGTGGCACTGGGCGCGGCCGGCATCGGGGCACTGCGCGACTACCGGGGGGCGGTGGACGCGTACGGCAACGAACTGCACCTGACCCAGATGGCGGTGGTGGACGAGCTCTGCGCCGCAGCTGAACTGGTGAAGGGCAAGTACGACCAGGTACCGGTGGCGGTGGTACGCGGGCTGGCGGCCACCGGGGCGCCGGACGGTCCCGGGGCGGCGGTGCTGGTACGTAGCTCGTCGGCTGACCTGTTCTCGCTGGGTACGGCCGAGGCGGTGGCACTCGGGCGGCGGCTGTCCGCGCGCATCGAGGACGCCCCCGCGTTCGTACCGCACGCCCCGGTACCCCTCGCCGAGCTGCTGGAGTTCGTCGGCTCGGCGAGCCTGCGACCGGTGCCCGCCAGCGCCGAGGCACCCGGAGCCGAGTTGGTGGCGGTGGTGGCGGAGCCGGGTCCCGTGGCGGCGGCCGAGGCGGGTGTCGCCGGCTACCGCCTCCGGGTGGCCGCGTCCGTGCAGGGACTGGTGAGCGCGGCGCTGCCGGTACCCCCGGAGTTGGCTTTGGAGCTGGCCCCGGGGCAGGTCGTGGTCGCGCTGCTGGCGATCGGCCACCCCGCCGCCGAAGCTTGAAGCCGCTGCCCGCAAGGCGAGGGGCTGCGTCAGATCAGGTGCTGGTTGCCCGACTCGCGCAGCTCGTCGACCAGCCGCTTGACCTCCTGGGCCCGCTCGCGCGGCACGACCAGCAGGGCGTCCGGGGTGTCCACAATGATCATGTCGTGTACGCCCAGCGCGGCGACCAGCCGGCCGGAGTGCGGAACCACCACGAGTCCGGTGGAGTCGAGCAGCAGTACCTGCGGCTTCTCGCCCGGGTCGACCACCACGTTGGGCGCGCCGTCGCCGTCGGACGGCTCGCCCGGCAGTACCTCACCGAGGGTGGCGAAGTCGCCGACGTCGTTCCAGCCGAAGTCGCCCGGCACGGTGGCAACCAGGCCGGCGGTCGCGGCACCCTCCATCACGGCGTAGTCGACCGAGATCTTGGGCAGGCTCGGCCACACCTCGCCGAGGATCTCGTCGCGCCCCGGCCCGTCCCAGGCAGCGGCGATCCGGATCAGGCCGGCGTGCAGGTCAGGCTGCTGGCGGGCCAACTCGGCGAGGAAGATGTCCACCCGCCAGACGAACATGCTGGCGTTCCAGTAGTGGTGGCCGTCGGCGATGTACTCCTCGGCAACCGCCTGGGACGGCTTCTCCTTGAACTGCACGACCCGGCGTACCGGCCCGTCGACGGTCGCGCCGTCGCACTCCAGGTAGCCGTAGCCGGTCTCCGGCCGGGTCGGCTGGATACCCACGGTCATCAGGTACCCCAGCTGCGCTCCGCGAACCGCGGCCTGGAGTACCTCCACGAACCGCTGCCCGTCGCCCACCAGGTGGTCGGCGGCGAAGGAGCCCATCACGCCCTCCGGGTCGCGCCGGGCGATGATCGCCGCGGCCAGCCCGATCGCCGCGCACGAGTCCCGCGGTGACGGCTCGACCAGCACGTTCTCTTCCGGCAGGTCGGGCAGTTGGCGGGCAACCGCGGCGGCGTGGGCCACGCCCGTCACCACGAACACGTGGTCGGGTGCTGCCAGCGGCGCCAGCCGCTCGAAGGTGGCCTGCAGCAGCGTGGCCGGCGTACCGGTCAGCGGGTGCAGGAACTTGGGGTTGCCCGCACGGGACAGCGGCCACAGCCGCGTACCGCTACCCCCGGCGGGAATTACCGCGTAAAGCATCGCCCCATCATGCCCACTCCCCGCCACAGCGACCACGCCGGGGCGGTGACGTTCTCGCTGTGAGTTGATCACGCACCGTAAACAGTGCCTGCTTGATCACCTGGTGAGCGCGGTGTCGGATACTGGTCGCACCCGACTCAGCCGGCTGCCCGGGCCCACGCGGCCAGGTGTACCTGGGCGCTGGACTCCCAGGTGAAGTCCTTGGCGCGGTCGAACGCGGCCTTGGCGAGGGTCAACCGGCGGTGCTCGTCGTCGAGCAGTGCGGCCAGGTCGCGGGCGATCTCGTCCGGCCGCTCGCCGGTGTAGGCCACCGCGTCGCCACCCACCTCCGGCAGCGAGAGCCGGGGCGTGGTGAGTACCGGCGCGCCACACGCCATCGCCTCCAGTACCGGCAGCCCGAAGCCCTCACCGTGCGACGGGTACGCGGCCACCAGCGCCCCGCCGAGGAAGCCGGGCAGGTCGGCGTAGCGCAGGTAGCCCGGGCGCAGCAGGCGCAGCTTCGCGGGTACCTCGGCGACCGCCTGGTCGATCTCGTCGTCGTGCCCGGAGCCACCGGCAACCACCAGGGCCGGCGGGTTGGGCCGGTCGACCACGGCGCTGACCCAGCCACGGATCAGGTTCGGCACGTTCTTGCGCGGCTCCTTGGCGCCCAGGAACGCCACGTACTGCGTGTCGCCCAGCCCCAGCCGGGCCCGTACCCGCGCCTTCTCGGCGTCGCTCGGCAGGTGGAAAGCCTCGTGGTCGACGCCGTGGTAGGCGACGTCGAGGCGGGCCGGGTCGGCGTCGAGCAGCCGGATCAACTCGTCGCGGGTGGCCTTGCTGGGCACGATCACCCGGGCCGCCCGGCGCAGCGAGGTCTTGATCGCGCTGCGGAAGAAGGTGCCGCGGGACTTGTCGTAGTGCTCGGGCTCGGTGAAGAAGGTGGCGTCGTGCACGGTCACCGTCACCGGGCAGCCGGCCCGCAGCGGGCAGGTGTAGAACGGCGAGTGCAGTACGGCAGCGCCGACCTGGATGGCGAGCAGCGGCAGCCCGGTCTGCTCCCAGGCGAGCCGGGCGGGGCGGTGGGCCACCGCGGCCGGGGCCGGGATCACGTCTACGGACGGCAGCTCGCGCCGGTAACGCTCAGTGTCGGTGCGCTGGCAGACCACCGCGAGATTTGCGTCGGTGCGGCCCAGCGCGCTGAGCAGACCGTCGACGTAACGACCCACTCCGCCACGGTCGGCGGGGACACTTGTGGCATCGAACAACACCCGAGGCGCGGACACGGCCCCCAGCCTACGCCCGGCACCGAGCACTGTGGTGTCGACAACACGGCCGTCATTTCCGCGGCGGTCGGCCGGCGCCGCGCGATCACCCGCGATCGGTGTGATAGAGCTGCGGAATGGGTACTGTCGCCGATCTGCTCGCCGCGGTCGTCTCGCCACAGCCGCTGCTGACCTTCTATGACGACGGGACAGGTGAACGCACGGAGCTGTCCGGCATCACTGTCGGTAACTGGGTGGCCAAAACCGGGAACATGCTGACCGACGGGTACGGGTTGGGCGCGGGCGAAACCGCGGTGGTACGCCTACCGGTGCACTGGCAGAGCGCGGCGGTACTGCTCGGCTGCTGGAGTGCCGGGCTACGGGTGGATGCCGACGGTCCCGCCGACATCGGCTTCGCGGCTGACCCGCAACTCCTCGACGCAACGGACGCCGGCGATCGGCTACTGCTTGGCCTGCACCCGTTCGGGCTGCCGCTGCGGGAGGTACCGGCCGGCTTCACCGACTACGTCGCCGAGGTACGCGGGTTCGGGGACCGGTACTCGCCCCGGGCCCGGGAGGCTGACCCGGCCACGATCGCCCGCAGCCAGGCGGAGCTGGTCGCGGCTGCCCGGGAACGGGCGGCGCAGCTGGCGATCCCGGCGGGTACCCGGCTGCTGCTCGATGTGGACACGCACGCCGACCCGCTGGACTGGCTGCTCGCCCCGCTCGCGGTCGGCGCCTCCACGGTGCTCTGCCGCCGCCTGGACCGCAGCCGCCTGGACGACCGAGCCAGCTCCGAACAGGTCGGCCTGGTGCTCGCCTGACCTCTCCGGCCGGGTTTCATTCGCGGGCGCGGCGGGCGGCGGCCAGCTCCTCGAAGGCGTGCAGTGACTCGGGGTTGGCGAGTGCTCCGGTGGCCGCCGCCGACCCGGCCGGGGTACCGGTCAGGATGCGCTTCACCGGTACCTCCAGCTTCTTCGCCGACAGCGTCCGTGGCACGGCGCGTACCTGGTAGATCTCGTCGGGTACGTGCCGGGGGGAGAGTGCGGTGCGCAGCTCCCGGGCGACCGTGGCGCGCAGCGCGTCGTCCAGCTCGACGCCGTCCCGCAGTACCAGGAAGAGCAGCAGCTCACCGGCGCCGCCGGCCGGATCCTCCAGGTGTACGACCACCGAGTCGACCACCCCCGGCAGCCCCTCCACCACCGAGTAGAACTCGGACGTGCCGAGGCGTACCCCGCCCCGGTTCAGGGTGGCGTCGGAGCGCCCGGTGATGACGCAGGTACCGCGCTCGGTGATGGTGATCCAGTCGCCGTGCCGCCACACGCCGGGGTACACGTCGAAGTAGGCGGCCCGGTATTTTTCGCCGGACTCGTCGCCCCAGAAGCCGACCGGCATGCTCGGCATCGGCGCCGTGATCACCAACTCACCGAGCTGGCCGAGCACCGGCTGCCCGGCCGGGTCGTACGCCTCGACGCGGGCACCCAGCGCGCGACAGCTGATTTCGCCCTCGTACACCGGCAGGAGTACGCAGCCGCCGACGAATCCGGTGCACACGTCCGTACCCCCGGACAGGGACGCCAGGTGCACGTCGGGCGCGACCGCGTCGTACACCCAGCGGAAGCCCTCGGGCGGCAGCGGTGCACCGGTCGAACCCAGCTCGCGCAGCGCGGCCAGGTCGGTGATCTCCCCCGGCACGATGCCCGCCTTGCGCGAGGCCAGCAGGAACGGCGCCGAGGTACCGAAGTTGGTGATCCCGGCGGAGGTGGCCAGCCGCCAGAGAGTGGTCAGGTCCGGGTAGCCGGGGTCGCCGTCGAAGAGCACGATCGTCGCGCCCACGGCCGGCGCGGAGACCAGGAAGTTCCACATCATCCAGCCGGTCGTGGTGAACCAGAAGAACCGATCCGCACCCCCCGCTCCAGCCGGCCCCAGGTCGTGGTGCAGGGCGAGCATTTTGAGGTGCTCCAACAGGATCCCGCCGTGCCCGTGCATGATCGCCTTGGGCAGCCCGGTGGTACCGGAGGAGTAGAGGATGTAGAGCGGGTGGTCGAACGGGAGCTGGGCGAAGGTGAGCGGCTCCTCGGTCGGCGCGGCCAGCGCACCCCAATCGTCCGGCGTGTCATTGAACAGGTAGGGCAGCATCACTGTGTGCCGCAGGCTCGGTAGGGCCGCCCGGATCTCGGCGACCTCGGCGCGCCGGTCGATGTCCTTCGCGCCGTAACGGTAGCCGTCCACGGCGACCAGGACCGTCGGCTCGGTCTGCCGCCAGCGGTCGACGACGCTGCGGGTACCGAACTCCGGGGCACAGGACGAGAAGATCGCGCCGAGGCTCGCCGTCGCCAGCAACAGGATGAGCGTCTCCGGGATATTCGGGGTGTACGCCGCCACCCGGTCCCCCGGCTGCACGCCCAGCCGGCGCAGCCCGGCCGCCACCCGGCGTACCCGCTCGCGCAGCTGTGCCGCCGTCACCGTCTCCGGTTCGCGCGTCTGCGAGTGGGCCAGCAGTACCGGATCGCCCTCGGCCAGCCCCGGCATCCGCAGTACCTGCTCGGCGTAGTTGAGCCGGCTGCCGGCAAACCAGCGGGCACCCGGCATGGTCGGCTCGGCGAGTACCGCACCGAGCGCCACCGGCGGCCCGACCTGGAAGTAGTCCCAGATCGATGCCCAGAACCCGGCCAGGTCGGTGACCGACCACTCCCACAGCAGGTCGTAGCTGTCGAACGCGAGCCCGCGCTCGTGCTCCAGCCAGTGCAGGTAGGCGCCGATCCGGGAATGTTCACGGATGTCGCTCGGCGGGCTCCACAGCACGTCCCCTGGGGTCACGTCGTTGGGGGTCATCGTTGACTCCTTCCGTGTTCGCCAGCCGATTCTGCCGGTACCCGCTGATTCTGCGCCCGGCGGGCTCCGGCACCGGCCGGCGGCTACCGCGCGCGGCGGTACCGTCACCCGCGGCGTACCCGCGTAACTCGACGGTGCCGGGCGGGGTGCGAGACGGTACGGTGCCCCCATGCGTCATCTCTGGAGCCTGCTCGTCGGCGTGCTGGTGGCACCGCTGGCCTGGCTGGTCATGTCGATCGGGCAGGTCAGCACCGGCAAGCAGTTCGCCGCGCAGGACAGCACCGGTCACTTCGTCGCGAGCGACTTCCTGCCGCCGCTGCTGTTCCTGGTCGGCGCCGGCCTGCTCCTCGGCGTCCTGGCCTGCCTGCGGATCTCGCCCCTGGGCCCACTGGTCGCCGGAGTGGCCTACCTGGCCAGCTACGCCGCCCTGCTGATCTGGCCGCAGCGCACCTACGACCAGTTCGCCTACACCTTCCACCTGTCCTTTCTGGACGGTCAGGGCAACGGCGACCTCACCACTCCGCTCACCAGCGGGATCGCACCGCTACTCGGGGCACTGCTGCTCGTCGCGGTGGTCAGCGTCAAGCGCTGGCGCCGGTGGCCGGTCGCGGAACTGGACGAGGAGGTCGTCCCGGTGAGCCCGGTACCCGCACCGCTGGTGGAGACGGGCGAGCCGGTGCCGGCGCCGCTGCCGGTGGCGTCGCAGCCGCTTGTTTCGCAGCCGGTGGTGTCCCAGCCGGTCGTGTCCCAGCCGGTCGTGTCGCAGCCCGTTGTCGTGGAGGACGAGCCGGTGGGTACGGTCGTGTGGACTCGCGAGCCGGTGGAGTCGCCGACGCTGCGCCAGCCCGGTACCGGCTCCTTCCCGGCCAGCCAGCCGACCGGCAGCCAGTCGACGAGCAGCCAGTCAACGAGCAGCCAGCCGACCACCGGGTACCTGGGCAACCCACCGCAGAGCGGCTCGCGGGCGCGGTCGCCGTGGGACACCCCGCCGGGCGAGGGGACGGACGGGTCGCAGACCCGATAGACCGGTACGCCCGTTTGGCCGACCCGACTACGGTCGATCAGACGGTACCGTCCCTTCGACACTCCCTCTGGCTGGAGGCCATATGCGCCACCTCGGCTCCCTCCTCCTGTCGCTCGTGCTGACGGCGGCCTGGTACGTGGTGCTCGGCCTCGGCCTGAGCCAGTACTTCGTCAAGACCGCCGGCGAACCGGGCCTCACCGACAAACTTGTCCTCGCCGTCGCCGTACTGGTGGCCGGCGCCCTGTACGGGTTGACCCTGCTGCTCCGGCTCTCCCCGCTCGGGCTGGTCATCTCCGGCCTGCTGCTGGTAATCCTCGGCTTCTGGCGATTCTTCGACGCCACGGGCAAGGGCCCGTTCGCCTACCTGCCGACCCACATCGGCAGCTTCCCCAGCTCGCTGACCCTTCCGGTGGAGATCGCCGCGTTCGCCGGGGTACCGCTGCTGATGACTGTGTTCAGCCCGCGCCGTTGGCGGCGGTACGCCAACCCGCAGCCGGTGGCGAGCGCGTACTCGGCCAACCCGCCAGTACCGGTCAACGCGCCGGCCGGTGGCTACCCGCCGCCCGGTGGGTACGCCGCCCCCGGCTACGGCACGCCGGCCGCCGACCCGTACGCCTCGCCGGTCAGTACGCCACCGGCCGACCCGTACGCGGCGCCGGTCTCGCCGGCCGGCTCCGGGCCGGACGGTACCCGGATGCTGCCCGGGCAGAGCAGCTACCAGCCGTCCTCCGGCGGCCCGAGCTACCCGCCGTCCTCCGGTGGCCCCAGCTACCCGCCGCCGTCCAGCGGCGCCTACCCGCCGCCCGCCGGCGGACCCAGCTACCCGCCGTCCGGCGGACCCAGCTACCCGCCGTCCGGTGGCGCCTACCC
Source organism: uncultured Actinomycetota bacterium (assembly GCA_963850915.1). Lineage (GTDB taxonomy): Bacteria > Actinomycetota > Actinomycetes > Mycobacteriales > Micromonosporaceae > CAVTWH01. The sequence continues at coordinate 247,144 of CAWKND010000004.1, read as the reverse complement.
GCCGCCCGCTGGCGGCCCGGCCTACCCGCCGCCGGCCAGCACGCCGAATCCGCTTTGGCCGGGCAGCCCCAGCAGCGGCGACAACGACGGCGACGCCACCCGGCCGATCTGAGTCGCCGGCCGATCGGGCCACCCAACAACCTGAACCACCGAAGAATCTGAACCAGCAGAAACGCAGCGCCGGTCCTGTCTCAGGGCCGGCGCTTCGCGTCTGCCGGGCCCGGTCCTCGGCGCAGCACCGCAGCCCGGCAGGATGGCGCGGGTGAGCACGTTCGAGATACGGCCGCTGCGTACCGCCGGGGAGATGAGCGCCGCCTCGTCGGTGTACCGGCACGCGTTCGGCTACGCCCCGGCTGAGGCGTCGATCCCGCCGAAGCTGCTGCTGACCCTCGGCAGGTACGGCGGCCTGGTGCTCGGCGCCTTCCGCACGCAGGCAACCGCCGGCGCGCCCGGTGAGAACGGGCCGAGCGGCGCGCCGGGCGGCGGGGAACTGGTCGGCTTCTGCTACGGCTTCCTGGCCCGCGACCCGGTGCCGGAAGGCCCGGACGGTGGCTCAGCCGGCGGCCCGGACAGCGGCCCGGACAGGCAAGCGCTCAGCCGGCGGCCCGGACGGCGGCTCAGCCGGCGGCCCGGACGGCGGGTCAGCCGGCGGCCCGGGGCAGCGGGAGCTGTACCTGTTCTCGCAGACGGCTGCGATCCTGCCGGGGTTGCAGGACTCCGGGCTGGGCCGGCGGCTGAAGTGGGCACAGCGGGATTGGGCGCTGGCGAACGGACTGGACCTGATCCGGTGGACCTTCGATCCGCTGCGTACCCGCAACGCGCACGTGAACTTCGACGTACTGGGCGCCAGCTGCGCCACCATGCTCGCCGACTACTACGGTACCGACACGGCGGGGCGGGACAGCGGCCTGACCAGTGACCGGCTGCTGGTCGACTGGCGGCTCTCGGCGCCGGCCCGGCCGCACGCCCCAGCACCCGAATCCGTTGCGGCGCAAGGGGCTGGGCAGCGGGTTGGCGACTGGCTGGCGGTACCGGCGGAGTGGGACGGGTACCGGGCGCGGGTCGGGCCGGACGAGGCGCAGCGGGTACGGCTGGCGGTACGCGGCTGCCTGGCGAGTGCCTTCGCGGCCGGTCAGCGGGTGGTCTCCTGCCAGCGGGTGAGTACCGAACTGGCTGCGTACCAGCTGATCTGAGGCCCATACACATCGATGTATCGACAGGTATTGACAAGCATTAGGTAAAAAGGTTTCCTGTTCACAGCCCGGATGCCCACCGGCTCCGGCGCCCCGGGTACCCGATCGCCCACCACGCGATCTCCGCGCCATCCGACTGTCCACAGTGGAGCGTGCTGTTCGCGCGCGCTCCCCGGGCGGGAGACCCGTCCACCTTCCGGAGAGGTACCTGTGAAACGCTCACGCATCGCGCTGCTCGCCGCCGCCGTGCTCGCGCTGTCGGCCACCACCACCGTGGCCCTCGCCTCCACCGCCGCACCGCAGGCGGTCAGCCCGCAGGCCACCGGCCCCACCGCCGCCCAACTGCTCGCCAAGACCCAGTCCTGTACCCCCGCGTCGACCGGCAAGTACGCCACCGACGAGGGCGGCGCCGCCACCGTGTCGATCTGCAGGTCCGGCTCCGCCTACTTCTGGACCTCGGACATGGACGTCGACTGCGACGGCATCACCACTTCCCACTGCAGCAACAGCACCGACCCGTCGTACTTCAACGAAACCTCGTTCCAGACCTCCACCGGCCAGTTCTTCACCGCCGACGTGACCCGCTACTACGTCATCCCGCTGCCCAGTTCGCGCTTCAACTACCAGAGTGCGGGCATCTCGCCGGGCAGCGTGGCCGCGGTCATCTACAACAACAAGGTGGTCTACGCGGTCTTCGCCGACGAGGGGCCGAGCGACATCATCGGCGAGGCCTCCTACGCCACCAACCTGGCGCTGGGCGTCAACCCCGACCCGGCCAACGGGGGTACCGAGGGGCCGGTCACGTTCATCGTGTTCCCCGGCAAGGTACCCAGCCCGGTGGAGAACAACACCGCGATCGACAACGTGGGTACCAGCGCGGCCAACACCTGGCTGGGCGGGGTCACGCCGCCGCCGGCCTCTCCCACGACATCGCCGTCGGCGTCACCCTCGCAGCCGGGCGGTGGCACCGGGACGGGACGGATCACCGGGTACGGCGGCAAGTGCGTCGACGTGGCCGGGGCCAGCTCGGCGAATGGTACGAAGGTGCAGCTCTACACCTGCAACGGTACGGCTGCGCAGACCTGGACGGTCGGCTCCGACGGTACCCTCCGGGCGCTGGGCAAGTGCCTGGACGTCGCGTCCGCCGGTACGGCCAACGGCAGCAAGGTACAGCTGTACACGTGCAACGGTACGAACGCGCAGAAGTGGCAGCGCAGCGGCAGCACGCTGGTCAACACCGGCTCCGGCAAGTGCCTGGACGCGACCGGCCCCAGCTCCGCGGACGGTACCCCGCTGCAGATCTGGTCCTGCTCCGGCGGCGCCAACCAGCAGTGGACGCTTCCGGTCTGACACAAGGGTTCGGCGGCCCGGACAGCGCTCGGGCCGTCGATCACCCCTCGGTCGCGGGGCGGGACGGCGCTGGAGTCGTTGGTACCAAACGACTCCGCTTCGGGGTTGGGACCGCTACCGTGGCGGCGAGCGGGATGGACAGTGCGCCGATGCCCACGCACACCGCCGCGTCGTGGTTGTACAGATCGGCCAGGCCCCAGGCGAGGCGGACGGCCGCGGCCGCGCCTGTCATCGAGATGCCGACACGGTACGACCCGGGTGGTACCCGTGTCCGGCCCTCCGCTACCCGGTCGGATCCAGGGGGCGGTAGCCGACGCCGAGGGCGGCGAGCCGGGGCAGGTGGCTGGTCAGCCGCTGGTGGAAGTCCACATAGTCCGGCCGCTCCGCGCACCAGGCCACCTCGGCCAGTGCCGCCAGTCGCGGGAAAGCGCGCCACCGCACCAGTTCCGGCGTCGGCAGGTATTCGCTCCACAGCTGCCCCTGGACGCCCAGCACACCGACGGGCGGCTGGTATCCGTGGACCTTCGCGAGCGGCAGCGTGCCCCGGATGGCGAGTGGCTCGTCCGGACCGTCACCCTCGGCCCAGTCGAAGTAGGTGTACTCCTGCGGCGCGGCAACGGTTTCGTGCCCCGTCCGTACGGACTGCGCCACCTTCTCCGAGTTGCGCCAGGCGAAGACGGTTGCCCCGTCGGGTACCCCCGAATCGAGCAGCTCGTCCCAGACTCCCGCACGCCGGCCCAGCGTCGCCAGGTGCGCGGACAGCTGCGCCGCCCACCAGCCGACCAGCCGCTCCGGACCGGCCAGGCCGGCGGCCGCGATCCGTTCCCGGGCAACGGAATTCGTTGCCCACTCGCCGGTCGGCACCTCGTCCCCGCCGATGTGCGTGTACCCGAACGGAAACACGTCGGTCAGCTCGTCGAGTACGTCGCGCACGAAGCCGACCGCCGCGTCGGAGACGTTGAGCACGTGACCGGAGATGCCCCACTGGTCACGCACCGGAAGCTGGCGCGCCGGATCGTTGCCCAGCCACGGGTAGGCCGAGATCGCCGCCTGCATGTGCCCCGGCGCGTCCACCTCCGGCATGATGCGTACCCCGCGCCGCAGCCCGTACGCCACCAGGTCGCGCAGCTCCCGTTGGGTGTAGAAACCGCCGTGTGGCACGGAATCCACCACTCCGTCGCGGGCGTGCCCGACCGGCGAGCAGTCCCGGAAGCCGCCCACCGCGGTCAACCGGGGATAGCGCAGTACCTCGAAGCGCCAGCCCTGGTCGTCGGTCAGGTGCAGGTGCAGCGTGTTGAACTTGTGCAGCGCCAACAGGTCCACGTACTCGTAGAGGAACGGCAGCGGGTGGCACCAGCGCGCCACGTCGAGCAGCGAACCACGCCACGGGTACCTCGGCCGGTCGACGATTTCCAGGCAGGGCAGCCGATCCCCGTCGAGCAGCTGGCGCAGCGTCTGTACCGCCCAGCGCAGCCCGGTTTCGCCCGCGGCACTGGCCCGCACGCCGTCCGGGCCGACCCGCAGCCGGTACCCCTCGGCCCCCAGCGTGCCGTCGTCGACCACGAGCAGCTCGACCTCTGCCCCGGAGCCGTTGCAGCCCAGTACTTCCCGGGCCAGCTCGGCCACGCCTGCCGGGCCGCGTACGCCAGCGTCCGGCCCGAGCGGGAAGTACCCCTCGTGCAGGGTCAGCCACTCCGGCGCAGGTACCACCGACACCCTCATCAGTCCCCCGTTCTGTGCGGTGGTCAGCCGCTCGCCGCCGCTTCGGACCCAGCGGTTTCCGCTACCCGCTCGCGCGGCACTTGGCTGACTTCGGCCGGCCAGAATCGCGGCGGTTCCGTTCGAGGATCGGTTACCTTGACGCGAGCGAACGGGCTCGGGTCGATGCCGCTGAGCCGAACCGGCCGCTGCGCGTCTGCGGTCTCCAACGCCTTCAGCGCGATGGGCAGGCCGGCAAGCGCGGCATCCGCACCCACGCCGGGGTAGAAGTCGGCGATGCGCTCTGGCGTGACACCATCCGCCAGCAGGGCGGCCACCTCGGCCGACGGGATCCGGGTACCGACGATGACCGGCTCACCTCCTCGTACTGCGGGACCGACCTGGAGGTTCTCCCGCGGGCGCAGCAGGGCGGGGATGTGCCGGCCGTCGCGGTAGAACGGGGCGAGCACGTCGACTGTCCCCTCCCGACGTCCGGTGAAGGCAGACTATCGCGGCTGTTGCCGGCTGGGAGGGCCAGCGGGTGCAGAGTCATGCTCGTGCCGTTCCTTCGGCGGCGACCAGTGCGCGGAGGGCGGCCCGGTCGTCGGGCAGGCCGGCGCGTACCAGGCAGTCGGCTTTGGTATCCGGCGGTACCCAGCAGTTGTCGTTGTCCACCAACGCTTTCAGGAATCGCCGCTGCGCCTCGGACAGGGCAGCCCCCGGCCGGTACCCCTCGGCGAACAGGCGATCCAGCAGCGGCTGCCACTCGCGCTGCGCGGCGACCCGGTGGGTGGCCCGGGCCAGCGCCTCGGCGTCCGCCGCGTCCACCGTGGTGGTACGGCGCAGCAGCGCGTCGAGCAGGGCGGTGCGCGGGTGCTCCGGGAACTGCGGCAGGTACTCCCCGACCTGCCAGTCCGCGAGGTCCCAGTCGGCCAGGGCGCGGCGCACCTCGGCGAGCGCGAGTGGATCGCCGTCGAGTACCGGCGTGAGCGCGGCCGTCGCCCGTACCACCGGATCCTCGTCCATCAGCAGCTCCCGCGGCTCGATCCCCCAGTCGGCGATGGTCAGCGCCCGCGCCATCCGGTCCAGCCGCGCCGCCTGGCGTACCGGATGCTGCAGCCCGACCGCGACCGGCCAGCGCGACCGGGCCAGCTCGGGGGTACGCAGCGCCTGCCACACCACCCGCAGCGCTGCCCGCCGGACCAGCTCATCGGGGTCAGCCATGAAGGTCAGGGATCGCCGGTACACCAACGGAAGCAGCGACCGGCACGCCTGGACCGCTTGCGCCACATCGCCTTCCGATACTCCGTAGCCCCGGTTGCCGTCCACGGCCGCCTCCGCCGCCCAGCCGAGCCACTCCAGCAGCAGCGCGCGCAGCGGCCGCACCGCCCAACTCCACGGCGGCGCCTGCACGCAGTCGATGGCGGTCCGCGGATCGCCGAGCGCAAGCAGGACCCACTCGACGCAGACCGGCGTGACCGGGTAGACGGCGGTCCGGCACAAGGCGTCGAAGTGCAGCCGGGTCACCGCTTCGGCGGCCACGTCGGCATCCTCCGCCAGCAGCCCGGCCAGGTGTTGCCGAAGATCCGCACCGGTACCGTTGCGGTGCCGCAGCGCTGCCCAGTCGGTACCCGCAACCAACTCCTCGTACGCGGTCACCCGGGAATCGTGGAGCCCCCACCACTTCCGGTCAACCCGATCTAGACCTTGCCGGTCAGCAGCTGCCGCGCCATCACGATGCGCTGCACCTGGTTCGTACCCTCGTAGATCTGAGTGATCTTGGCGTCGCGCATCATCCGCTCGACCGGGTAGTCCCGGGTGTAGCCGTACCCGCCCAGCAACTGCACCGCGTTCGTGGTGATCTCCATGGCCGCGTCCGACGCGAAGCACTTGGCCGCCGCGCCGAAGTACGTGAGATCCGCGTCCCCCCGCTCGGAGCGGGCCGCCGCCGCGTACGTCAGCTGGCGTGCGGCCTCCAGCTTCATACCCATGTCGGCGAGCATGAACTGGATGCCCTGGAACTCGGCGACCGCCTTGCCGAACTGGCGGCGCTCCTGGACGTACCCCTTGGCGAAGTCGAGTGCCCCCTGGGCGATGCCGACCGCCTGGGCGGCGATGGTGACCCGGGTGTGGTCGAGGGTACGCATCGCGGTGGCGAAGCCGGTCCCGGGCGAACCGATCATCCGGTCCGCCGGGAGGCGTACGTTGTCGAAGTGCACCTGCCGGGTGGGCGAGCCCTTGATGCCCAGCTTGTGCTCGGGCGCGCCGAAACTCACCCCGTCATCCGACTTCTCCACCACGAAGGCGGAGATGCCCTTGGCCCCGATGCCCGGCTCGGTGACCGCGAACACGGTGTAGTAGTCCGACACGCCGGCGTTGGTGATCCACATCTTGCCGCCGTTGAGCCGGTACCCGTCGCCGTCGCGCTCCGCGCGGGTCTTCATCGCGGCGGCGTCCGAGCCGGCTTCGGCCTCGGAGAGGCAGTAGGAGAACATCGCCGCGCCGCTGGCCACCGGGGTGAGGTAGCGCTCCTTCAGCTCGGCCGAGCCGGCGAGCAGCAGCGGCAGGGTACCGAGCTTGTTGACGGCGGGGATCAGCGAGGACGCGGCGCAGGCCCGGGCCACCTCCTCGATCACGATCGCGGTGGCCAGCGCGTCGGCACCGGCGCCGCCGTACTCGATCGGGATGTGCGGGGCGTGGAAGTCGGCGGCGCGCAGGGCGTCGTACGAGGCTTGCGGGAACTCGCTGTGCTCGTCAGCGGCGGCGGCGTTCGGGGCCACCTTGGCGTCGCAGACCGCCCGGACGGCGCCCCGGATCGCCTCGTGCTCCTCGGGCAGCTGGTACACGTCGAACACGCCGTTCATCATCTCTCCACTCACCCGGTACGGGGCCTGTCGTGCCGCTAGCCTACCGGCCAGTAACTCAATCTCCGCTGCGACCTTTGCCACCGGGTACCACGGGGTAACGTGCATCCCACCCGGGCACGGCCGTACCGGCGCGGGTGCGGCAGGTACCCTGTAGCCCGGGCAAGACCCGGAGAAGTACCGGCGAACACCGCCACACCGACCGCCAACCCCCCGGGCGTCGATGAAGAACCTGCGAGTGGAGAGCAAGCGTGACCATCGCGTACCCGAGCAACCAGCCCTTGCAGCCGCCGGCCCTGGTCAGCCCGCCTTCGGGCTCCCCCCGTCCCCGCCTGACCTTCCTGGGCACGGGCTACCTGGGCGCGACCTATGCGATCTGCTTCGCCGAGCTGGGCTACGAGGTGATGGGGGTCGACGTCGACATCCCCAAGATCGCCAAGCTGGCGGGTGGCGAGGTCCCCTTCCACGAGCCGGGCCTGGACGAGCTGCTGCGCAAGAACATCGCCTCCGGCCGGCTGCGCTTCTCGACCGACTACGCCGAGGCCGCCGAGTTCGGGGACGTGCACTTCATCTGCGTGGGTACGCCGCAGCGGCCGGACGGGATGAACGCCGACCTGACCTACGTGGAGAGCGCGGTCACCACGCTCGCCCCGCACCTGAAGCGCAAGGCGCTGCTGGTCGGCAAGTCGACGGTACCGGTGGGCACCGCCGAGTGGGTGGAGCAGCTGGTCGACCGGTACGCCCCGGCGGGCTCGGCGGTCGAGGTCGCGTGGAGCCCCGAGTTCCTGCAGGAGGGTGTGGCGGTCGAGGACGTACTGCGCCCCAACCGGGTGATCTTCGGCGTCAAGTCGGAGTGGGCGCTGGGCATGCTGCACGCCGCGCACAAGGGCATGTTCGACCTGGCCACCACCGAGGACCGCGAGGTCCCGATCGTGATCACCGACTTCGCCACGGCGGAGCTGGTGAAGGTGGCCGCGAACGCCTTCCTGGCCACCAAGATCTCCTTCATCAACGCGATGTCCGAGGTGTGCGAGGCGGCCGGTGCCGACGTCACCCAGCTGGCCCGCTCCATCGGCTACGACCCGCGCATCGGCAACAAGTTCCTCCGCGCCGGCCTCGGCTTCGGCGGCGCCTGCCTGCCCAAGGACATCCGCGCCTTCCAGGCCCGGGCGCAGGAGCTGGGCGCCGGCGAGGCGCTGCGCTTCCTGCACGAGGTGGACCTGATCAACGAGCGGCGCCGCAACCGGGTACTCAAGCTCGCCGCCGAGCTGCTGGACCGCCAGCCCGGGCCGAACGGCCCGGACTTCACCGGGGCGCGGATCGCGGTACTCGGCGCCACCTTCAAGCCCAACTCCGACGATGTACGCGACTCGCCGGCACTCGCCGTCGCCCGCAAGTTGATCCGGGCCGGCGCCGACGTCACCGTCTACGACCCGGAGGGCATGGACAACGCCGAGCGGCAGCTGCCCGAGGCCACCTTCGCCAAGTCCCTGCCGGACGCGGTGACCGGAGCCGACCTGGTGTGCGTACTCACCGAGTGGGACGAGTTCCGCAACGCCGACCCGAAGGCCCTCAGTGCCCTGGTCGCCAGCCAGCGCGTGATCGACGCACGTAACTGTCTTGACCAGCAGCTGTGGGTACGGGCCGGCTGGGCGTACCGCGGCATGGGCCGGCCGGTCGTACAGGCCGGCTGAGGCTCACCCGCTCTTCCGGCACCCCGGTTCACCGCGTGTGGGCCGGGGTGATCCTTTTCGCCGAGCCGCTTTGATCAGGACACCCGATTTCCCACTAGTCAGCAGGCGCACCGAACCGGCATCCTTCATGGAGAACCAGACAATCGGCTCCGGGAGGCCACGCCGGCACGAACCGCCGGCACGTTGCTGCTCCGGGCAGGAAGGCAGCCCGCGCGGTGGTGAGGTACCCCTGCACGAACTGTGGTGAAGAGGCCGACTCGGTCAACGGCTGTGCGTCCTGCGGGCGTACCCCGCGGCAGGAGATCGCCGCGCTCGGCCTCATGATCACCCAGATGCAGGTCCGCTTCAAGGACTTCACCGACGAGCGCATCCTGATGGGCAAGCGGCTGCAGGGCGCGATCACCCGGCGCACGCTGCTGCAGAACGAGATCGACGAGGCTCCCCGGCACGGGGTCACCGGCGCCGTCCGGCGGGCCACCAAGTCCGGCCTACCCGGCCCCGCGCGTACCCCGCTGAAGACCTACGTCAAGGGCGCGCCGGCCACCGGAGCCCCCAACCAGGCAGCCTCAGGAGGCGGGAACAACCGGCGCGACGCGGCCCCGCCGATGCAGCGCCGCAGCGACGGTGGGGACGCCACGCCGCCGACCCAGCCGCCGGCGCCGCCGCCGGGTCATCCGGAGCACCCCGACCACCCGGCCCACCACCCGCCCGAGACCTCCACCAAGGTCGGCCAGAACGTACTGCTGGGCCTCGGTGCGCTGCTGTTCGCGGTGGCCGCCGTCGTACTCACCGGCTACCTGCTCCCGGTCATCGGTGGCGGCGGCCGGGCGCTGATCTACCTGCTGCTCACCGCGCTGACCCTGGCCGCGCCGCAGCTGTTCGCCAGGTGGAAGTTGACCGCGACAGCCGAGACGATCGCCTCGGTGGCCATCGTCTTCGTCCTGCTCGACGGATACAACGCCTGGTCAGCGGGGTGGATCGCCGGCTCCGGCCTGACCAAGGCGGCGTACACCGGACTGGTCTGCCTCGCCGCGGCCGGGATCGCCGCGGTCTACCGCACCAGAACCCACCTGGCGGCGCCCAAGTTCGCCGCCGTCCTCCTGGTCCAGCCCGTCATGCCGCTGCTCGGCTTCGCAGTGATCAAGGGCATCTCGGCCTGGGCCACCGTCTTCTCCGCCGTCGCCGCCGCCGACCTGGCCCTCGCCCTGGTCCTGACCGGCCTGCGCAAGCACGGCCCCGGCCTGGTCGCCTGGGCGCTCGCCGGGCCCCGCCAGACGCAGTTGACCCGGCACACGCCGCGCCTCATCGAGGCCGTCTGGGTACTGCACGCGCTGGGCGTACTCGTCGGCATGGTCTGTTCGGTGGTCGCGCTCGGCAAGGCGGACACCCCGACCGAGGTACTCGGCGGCGCGGCGGCGCTGCTGATCGCGGCGGTGGTCGGGATGGGCGGCGGGCTGCTGCTGCGCCGCGCTCCCCTGCCCGACCTGGGAGTAGCGCTGGCCACGCTCGCGGTCATCGGCGCGTTCGGTCGGGTGGCCGCCGTCGTCGCGCCCGGTCGCGGGCTGCTCTGCACGGCACTGGCCGTACTCGGTGCGGGCTGGGCGCTCTACCTGCTCGGCGTACTCGCCCCCGAGCGCACGCCACCCCTCGAAGTCGCGCCCGTCGAGGCTGTCGACGCCCCGACCGGGCCGCGCGCATTCGCGCAGGAGCTGATCGGAGGGCCGTTCTTCGGTCGGCGGCCAGGCGTCCCGGCGCCGGTCGCGCAGGGGCGGCGCGGAGCGGAGTGGGCCGGGCTGCTCGCCGTCGGTACGGTCGGGCTGCTGGTACTGCTGCGCGGGCTGGACGCCATCCTCGCCCCGGTACGCGCCTCGCTGCCCGTGTGGCACGCCGACCTCAGCGGTTACCAGGCCACGCTCGCCAATGCCACCCACGGGCACGGCATCGAACTGTGCCTCGCGGCGGCCGTCCTCGCCGCGTGCGCGGTGATGTTCCCGGCCGCCGACCGGGGCGACGTGGTCACCGCATTCGGCGGGCTGGCCGTACTGCTCGCGCCGGCTGCCTTCGGGCTGCCCTGGTCGGCCGCGCCGGTACTGGAGACGGTCGCCGCGCTCGCCGCGGGCGGGTACGCCCTGGCCGCCACGCGACCCCGGTCGGCCTGGATCCGGGGCGGTACGGCACTCGTGGTCGGGTCGGCCGCCGCCGGTACCGCCCTGGCACACCCGGGAGCCGGCGCGCTCGAGCTGGTCGTACTGGCCCTCGGCGGAGCCGTACTGGGCAGCATTCCGCGCCTCGCATCGCCCGTCGCGCTGGCCCCGACGCTGTTCCAGCCGGCGGGCGTGGTACCCGCTGCCGGTAGCGGCGGGCCGTCCCGCACGGAGGCCGCCAGCCGAGCCCGCATGGTCGCTGGCGACCTGGCGCTCGGCGGAGCCGCGTTCGCGCTGCCCGGTGCGATCGCGAGTGCCACAGCGGCACTGGCTCCGCCCGGATCCGGCCCGCGCCCGATCCTGGCCGCCACTTTCCTGGCCGTCGCCGGTACCCTCTGCGCGGCCGTACTGTCGCAGGTCGCCTGGGACCGGCGGCTGGATACCAGCGGGGATACGGGCACCGCACCGGGCTCGCCCGGCAAACTGATCGCTCTCGGTACCACCCTCGGCGCCGCCGTGCTCGCGATCGTGGCGCTGCGTACCCCCGTCGGTTTGATCGACCGCGCGGTCGCCGTGCTGCTCCTCGTCGCCGGCCTGACCCTGCTGATCGCGCCCTGGGTCCTCGGCGACGCCGCCCCCGCCGAGCCGACCGGCACAGCCAAACGGGGCAAGGCTGGCGCGGTGCTCGGCCGGCTGCGCGCCGCCGACCTCTCCGCGGTCGTGGTGACCACCGCGACCATCGCCGCGGTGACCCGGGTCGGCGCCCTGATCGTGCCGAAGTACGCCCTGGTCAGCGCGGCACTGGTGGTGTTCGCGGTGGCCGCCGGCATCCGGGCAATCCCGCTGAGCTGGCGGCGTGGTCCGGTGATCGGGGCCGGCGCGGTGGCCACCATCGTCGGCCTGATCGCCGCGGTGACCGCGGTCCGGGCCGGTCTCGCGGTGGTCAACGCGGCCCGCCCGATCTGGGGTACCGACCTGCATAACTGGTCGGCCACGGTGACCACCAGCTACGCCGGCCAGGTACCGCTGACCCTGATCGTGCTCGCCGTGGCGGCCGCCATCGGACTGCCGAGGCCCTGGTCACAGCAGGGCATCGCGGCCGGGCTCGGGCTGGCCGCGCTGGCCGCCCCGGCCACCCTCGGGCTGGCCTGGTGGTCGCCGATCATGCTCAGTGGACTGGCCGCCACGATCTTCGGCATCTCGTCCGGTACCACCCGGGATCCACGGGTCGCGTGGACCCGCTTCGGGGTCGCCGCCGTGCTGTTCGCGGACACGGTGGCGGCCAGCCTGGTGGCGCCGGACACCACGGTCAGCACGCTCTTCGCGGCGGCGGCGATCAACGGCGCGGTCGCGGGCACGGCCCTGCTGACCAAGCGCCGGATCGACGTGGTGAAGGTACCTCCGGCGCACCTGACGCTGATCGGCGGCGGCGCGCTGTGCACGGCCGTACTCACCGTGCCGGCCGCGTTCGCCTGTCTCATGGGCAGCCGGCACTCCGGCCAGACGATGCTGCTCACCGCTGCCCTTGCCGGCCTCTGCATCGCCTTCGCAATCGCCGCGCTGACCTGCTACGACGACCCGGGCTTCCTGCTCTACGTGACGGTCGCGGTGGCCGTCGGGGGTACCGTCATCGCGGTCGCCACCCTGCAGGTCAAGTACCTGCCGGTCGAGGTGTACGCGGCCGCCGCGGCGCTGCTGGTGGTACTCAGCGAGCTGCTCCGGGCCGCCGTCACAGCGCGACGGGCGGAGCGTGCCCAGTACCGGCCACGCGCCTCGGATCTGCGCGACGGCGTGGTCGCTCGGGTGCCCAGCCGGCCCGGGTACACCGTCGGCTTCGCAGCCGGGCCGGCGACGGTACTCGCCGTGGTGTGGCTGGCGCCCCGGGTACTCGCCGCGCTGTTCGGCCCGTACACCCAGATCACCAACGTCTGGCCGGCGAACCCGCCGGTCACCGCGAAGGACGGCCTCGGCCACCTGGCGCACTGGGCCGGCAACGGCAACTCGGTCGTCGCGGCGCTGCTGCTGACCATCGCGGCGGCGCTCGGCGCGATCGGCTTCGGCGGCTCCGACCGGCAGATCGGCGAGCGGGCGGTGGCCGTGGTCATCCCCGGTGCCGCGATCACCCTGCTCATCGCCCCGGCCGCGCTCGGCCTCGGCTGGGCCGCCGAACCGCTGGGCGCACTGCTCGTTGCCGCGATCTGCGGGCTCGGCGTGGCGCTCACCCGGCCACCGGCGCAGCTCGGCTCGCCGCTGCGCGACGCGCGCCGGATCATCGTGCTGATCTGCATCCTGGCCGCCGCCGCCGGGCTCAGCGGTGCGCTGGCCACCCGGGCGATGACGCTGACCAGCCTGGCTGTCACCGCCGCCTGCGGACTCGTGGTGGGGCTGCGCGGGCACGGCAGGTCGACCCGGATCACCGGCTGGCTGATCACCGGGGTGGCCGGGCACCTGGCCGCGCTGGTCCTCGGCCGGATCGCCAACCTCCCCGTGTACCAGTCGGCGTTCCTGGTCGCCCTGGTCGCCGCGATCCTGCTGGTACTCGCCGCCACCCTGCCGTCGCTGAGCCAGCCCGGCCGGGCCAGCGAGTCCATCACAGTGGAGGCCAGCGCGTACGCGGGCGCCTTCTTCGCGCTGCTGCTGGCCAGCCGCTCGCAGCCCTACCTGGCCACGTTCTGCACGGCATGGGGCGTGGTGCTCGCCATCGCCGCCACCCGCCCCCGGCGCTCGCCGTTCTACCGGCGCGCGCTGATCTGGTTGGCGGTCGGCCACGAGCTGGCGGCCTGGTGGCTCTACCTGCACCTGAGCGGGGTACACCTGCTGGAGGCGTACAGCCTCGCGGTGGCCGTGGCGGCGCTGGTCATCGGCTGGCTGGAGACCCGGCACCGGCCCGACCTTCCCAGCTGGGCGGCGTACGGGGTGGCACTGATCGCCGCCTACCTGCCGAGCCTGACGCTGGTACTCACCGGCGGCGACAGCAACCCGTGGCGACGGGTACTGCTGATCCTGGGCGCGGCCGGTGCCGTGGTCTTCGGCGCGCTACGCCGGCAACAGGCGCCCATCGTGATCGGCAGCGTGGCCCTGGTACTGGCCGCCGTGTACGAGCTCGCCGTCTTCTCCACGCTGGCCCTGCTCGGCGCCGTACTCGGCCTGGTGGCGCTGGTGATGGTGGCGCTGGGCGCCGGTACCGAGCAGCGCCGACGCAGGTCCGAACAGATCCGCGACGTCTGGGGCAAACTCCGCTGAGCCTCGCGCGACCCGGGTCAGAGGGTGGCGCGGAGCGCTTCTTCCTTCTCGGCGACCAGTTCCTTCAGGGAGTCCTGGTAGTCGGCCATCCGGTTGCGCAGCACCGGGTCTGACGCGCCGAGGATGCGGACGGCGAGCAGGCCGGCGTTGCGGGCGTTGCCGATCGAGACGGTGGCGACCGGGATACCGGCCGGCATCTGCACGATGGAGAGCAGCGAGTCGAGCCCGTCGAGGTTCTTGAACGGCACCGGTACGCCGATCACCGGCAGCGGCGTCACCGAGGCGACCATGCCGGGCAGGTGCGCGGCTCCCCCGGCACCCGCGATGATCACGCGCAGTCCCCGGTCGGCGGCGGTCGTCCCGTAGGCGATCATCTTCTGCGGGGTACGGTGCGCCGACACGATCCCGACCTCGTACGCCACCTCGAACTCGGCGAGCGCGTCAGCCGCGCCCTTCATCACCGGCCAGTCCGAGTCACTGCCCATGATCAGTCCGACCACCGTCATCGGGTACCCTCCTGCAGCCAGCGGGCTGCCGCGGCGGCCCGGTTCCGGGTGGACTCCATGTCGTCACCGAGGGCCGTGACGTGACCGATCTTGCGACCGGGGCGTACCTGCTTGCCGTAGAGGTGCACCTTGACGCCCGGGTCGGCGGCGAAGAGATGGTGCAGCCGCTCGTCCATAGTCATCCCGCCGGGCTCGCCGCCGAGCAGGTTCGCCATAACCACGGCCGGCGCGGCCAGCCCGGTGTCGCCCAGCGGGTAGTCCAGGACGGCGCGCAGGTGCTGCTCGAACTGGCTGGTACGGGCGCCCTCGATGGTCCAGTGCCCGGAGTTGTGCGGCCGCATGGCCAGCTCGTTCACGAGTAGTCGGGGGCCGGCGGGGCCGCCCGTTTCGAACAGCTCAACGGCCAGCAGGCCGACCACGTCGAGTTCGGTGGCCAGCCGGATGGCCAGCTGCTGGGCCTGGGTGGCGAGTGCCTCGCCGAGTCCGGGGGCGGGGGCAAGTACCTGCACGCAGATGCCGTTGCGCTGCACGGTCTCCACGACGGGGTACGCGGCCACCTGCCCGAAGGGGGAGCGGGCCACGAGCGCGGCGAGTTCCCGGCGCAGGGGTACCCGCTCCTCGACGATCAGTTCGACTGGCGGCGCCTCGTCAGCGGCCGACAGGACGAAGACCCCTCTGCCGTCGTACCCCCCGGTGGTTGCCTTGGCGACCACCGGCCAGCCGACCTCGGCGCCGAACTCCGCGATGTCCCCGGGGTTCGTCACCGCCCGCCAGCGCGGGATCGGCGCGCCCAGCTCGGCGAGGCGCTCGCGCATGGCCCGCTTGTCCTGGGCGAAGCGCAGCGCGTGGGCGGCCGGGTAGAGCGTCACGCCCTCGTCCGCGAGGGTGCTGATGTGCCCACCGGGTACGTGCTCGTGGTCGAAGGTGACCACCGTGCAGCCCTTGGCGAAGGCGCGCAGCGCGTCCAGGTCGGTGTGGTGTCCGATGTGTACGTCGGCGGCGACCAGCGCGGCCGAGTCGTCGGGGTGTTCGGCGAGTACGCGCAGCGACTGGCCGAGTGCGATGGCGGCCTGATGGGTCATCCGGGCCAGTTGGCCGCCGCCCACCATGCCGACCACGGGCAGACCGGTTCGGGTATCCATCGTGCCCGCCAGCCTATCCGGCACCCCGGGCCAGCCCCTTGCCGGGCGCCAACTCCACCCGCATGATGCCCCGTGGCCCGCACCGATCCCCTCCGGCGCGGGCCACGGACATTACGAGGCGGCCGGTCCCTGGCGGCGCAGCGTCTCGACGGCGCCGAGCGCGTCGCGCAGCTGGGTCAGCCACTCCTCGGTGTGCTCCCCGACCAGGCGTACGCACCAGGCCAGCGCCTCCGAGCGGGACCGGGCCACGCCGGCGTCGACCAGCGTGTCCAGGATCTGCCGCTCGGGCTGGCGCAGCCGGGTCATCGCCGGGGCGGCAAGCGAGGTGAAGATCTCCTCACGGTGCCCGCAGGTCGCGCCCCAGGCCACCTTCCGGCGGTACCGGTGCTCGATCTGCTGGGCGATCTTGATCCGCCGGTCCCGGGTTGTCTCCCGGAACGTGGAGATCCGGCCGGCCTCGGCCGCGGCCAGGTCGGCGGCGGTGGCCTCCTCGCCCATCGGCGGGTCGGCGAGGCGCCCGGCGATGGTGATCTCGTCGCGGTCGATCACCACGCGCGGCGCCTCGACGAACCAGTCGTCCGGGACCGCCCCGGTGACCCACGCCGCCGCGTCGTCGGCCGGCGGCGGATCCTGCCGCTGCCCCCACATGTGCTGTTCACGTGACATGCCAGCCCCCTGCGCTGCTCCTCGCCGCCGTTCACCGGCGGCTGATTACAGAATTACAGCGCTACTGTGCAAGCATCGTCAATGGTCAGACCCCCCGGAGAGTTGCGCCGCCAGCGAACGCTCGTCGGTCACCGGACGATCACAGACAAACCCCCGACAGACATAGGCCGTGGGTACTCCGCCCAGCCGCGCCCGCCCTTCCAGCAGGGGTACCCCCGGCTGGTCCGCTCTGCCGGCTGACCACCACGGCGCCGGGCGGCGCCAGCCGCCACGCGGTGTCCAGCAATTCCCCGCCGTCGGCGACGATCGCGATCTCGTACGGGCCGGAGAGCTGCGCCTCGGCCACCGCGCACGCGTACCCGGCGTAGCGCGGGTACTTGCCGATCACCCCGGACGTCGACTCCAGTGCCTGCTCGGCCGCCTCCCGGTAGCGGGTCTGCCCGCTCAGCGCGGTGTACGTGGTCAGCGCCGCCGCCAGTGTCGACACGCCGGCCGGGCTCGCGTTGTCGGTCGGGTCGGACGGGCGGGCGACCAGCGCCTCGGCGAAGTCCGCGGTGTCGAAGAACCTGCCGTCGACGTCCCGGAAGTGGGTCAGCGCGGTGTCCAGCAGGCCGCCGGCCAGCTCCAGCCACTCACCCTCGCCGGAGAGCTGGTGCATGGCGCAGAACGCCTCGGCCACGGCGCCGTAGTCGTCCAGTACGCCCTCGGGGGTACCGACCACCCCGCCCCGCGACACCCGGCGCAGCCGGCCCGCTCGGCCGTCTTCCTGGTCGGCTGCGCCGGTCACGATGTGCTTGTCCCGCAACAGCTCCGCCGCCGACCGGGCAAGTAGCCAGGCCGTGTCCGCGTCTGCCACGTCATCTTCCCGCGTGCCGGCGGCGGCGTCCGCCTGGAAGCCGAACTCCACGAGCGCCACGATTGCCAGGCCGGTCCAGGCGGCCACCACCTTGTCGTCCCGGTGCGGCTGCGGCCGGCGCGCCCGTACCGCGCGCAGCTCCCCGACGATGCGGTGGTGCCGTTCCCGGATCTCCGGCGCCGCTTCGTCGACGTCCCGGGTCAGCCGGAGCACGGAGGTACCGTGCTCGAACGTTCCTGTCTCGGTCACCCCGAACACGTCCGCGGCGAAGGTACCGTCCCCTTCGCCCAGCGCGTCGACCAGTTGGGCCGGCGTCCAGGCGTACGTGGCGCCCTCCACCCCGTCGGTGTCCGCGTCCAGTGAGGCGGCGAGCCCGCCCTCCGGCGTGAAGAGGTCCCGTTGCAGGAACCGGAGTGTCTCGCGGGCCACCCGTTCGGCGAGCGGATCACCGGTCAACCGCCACAGCATCGTGTACACCCGCAGCAGCAAAGCGTTGTCGTACAGCATCTTCTCGAAGTGCGGTACGACCCAGCGGTTGTCCACCGAGTACCGGGCGAAGCCGCCGGCGAGCTGGTCGTACATCCCGCCCCGGGCCATCTGCTCGCACGTGTGCCGGACCATCTCCAGGGCAGGCGCGGAGCCGGTGCGCTGGTAGTGCCGCAGCAGGAACAGCAGCACCATCGACGGCGGGAACTTCGGCGCACCACCGAATCCGGCGTACACCTCGTCGAACTCCTCGCCCAGCCGGTCGACCGCGGCGTCCAGCAGACCGGCATCCACCGACCCGGTAGGGGCCGCAGCCCCGAGCAGCCCGGCGATCGCCTCGGTCAGCCGGGCACTGTCGTGCAGTACCGCCTCCCGCTGGTCCCGCCACGCCTCCCCGATCGCGGCCAGCAGCCGTACGAACTGCGCGCGCGGGTAGTAGGTACCGCACAGGAACGGCTCCCCCGACGGCGTCGCGAAGACCGTCATCGGCCAGCCACCCTGCCCGGTCATCGCCTGCGTCGCGGTCATGTAGACGGCATCGACGTCGGGGCGCTCCTCGCGGTCCACCTTGATGGCCACGAACTGGTCGTTGATCACGGCGGCGACCCCGTCGTGCTCGAACGACTCGTGCGCCATCACGTGACACCAGTGGCACGCCGCGTACCCGACGCTGATCAGGACAGGCACGTCCCGCCGTTTGGCCTCGGCGAACGCCGCCGGCGACCACTCCCACCAGTCGACCGGATTGTCCGCGTGCTGGAGCAGGTACGGCGACGTAGCGCCACTGAGCCGATTCACGCACTCAACCCTCTCACACCGCCCCGCCAGGATGCGGGGGGTCGCACCGCAGCCCTAGGCTTTCCTGGTGATGGTCAGCCGCCTCGACCGTGCACTCCTGCAGCCACTCGGCGCCGATGAGTAACGTCGATCCGGCAAACCGATGGATTCTCCACTTCACCCATGTGGATAACCTTCCAGCCATTGTTGCTTCGGGCCGCCTCGTGTGCGACGCGTCGGCGAGGGCGGGCCTCAACAGCCGCGATGTCGGCGACCCAGACGTCAAGGAGCTGCGCCGGACCAGGAGCGTGCCGATCCCACCTGGTGGGCGGGTCGGCGATTACGTTCCCTTCTACTTCGCCCCCCGCTCGCCGATGCTCTTCCGGATTGCATGCGACCACCGCGATGGCATCCACGGCCGCTATATGGGCGGTGACCGTCCACTGATCCACCTCGCCACGACGGTGGGCTCCATCGTGACTTCCGAACTCCCGTGGGTCGCGACGGACGGCAACGCTGCCACCGCGACAACCGAGTTCAGCTCGGACCTCGCGCGGATGGACGCCATGGTCGACTGGCCGCTCATGGGGGCGGAGTACTGGCACAACATCGAGGGCGACCCGGACCGCCAACGGCGCCGGATGGCCGAGTTCCTGGTACATGCCGACGTACCGCTCAACCTGTTCAAGTACGTGGGCACCTACAGTGAGGCCTACGCTGACACCGTGCGGTCTGCACTTGCCGGTACAGCCACGGGCCTGCGGGTCGCTGTCAGACCCGAGTGGTACTACGGGTACGAGAGGAGGTGATTCGTGTGATCCGCGAAGAGCACGGCAACCTCCTACTGGCGGACGCCGAGGCTCTCGTCAACACCGTGAATACGGTCGGCGTCATGGGCAAGGGCATTGCCCTCCAGTTCAAGCGGGCCTATCCGGCGAACTTCCGGCTGTACCGGGAGGCATGTGAACGTGGCGAAGTACAGCTGGGGCGCATGCTCGTCTTCGACTCCGACGCTCCGGGGCCACGCCGCTACATAATCAACTTTCCCACCAAGGGGCATTGGCGTAGCGCCTCCCGCCTCGCGGACATCGAACGCGGCCTTGGTGCCCTCGTGGAAACTGTCCTGGAGCGAGGAATCACCTCGATCGCCATTCCTGCCCTCGGCTGCGGAAACGGCGGACTTGCCTGGAGCGATGTCCGACCCTTGATCGAGCAAGCCTGCGGCCTGATGCCCGATGTCCTCGCCATGGTGTTCGCGCCCGAAGGGCCACCAACTCCCTCGGCCATGCCCAACGCAACGCAGCGCCCACGCCTCACGGTTGCCCGCGCACAACTCCTAGTCCTCATTGCGAGGTACCTCAGGCGGGCAAGCGTGCAGGAGGCCCGCAGCGGGATCAGTGAACTGGAAATCCAGAAGCTCGCGTACTTCCTGCAGGTACTTGGCGCGCCGCTGCGACTCTCATTCGAGCGTGGGCTATACGGTCCCTATGCCGCCGGACTCGCCCACGTCTTGGACGCGCTGGAGGGTCACTACCTGGTGGGCAGCGGCGACAGAACCGCCCGCGTCACCGAACTCGCACCGATCAATCCAACGCCGGGAGCAGTCGAAGCAGCGGAACGCGTCGTCAATCAAGAACCGGACGCCGAGCGGCGGATCGATGCCCTACTCAAACTGGTCGATGGTTTCGAGACTCCATACAGCCTCGAACTCCTGGCAACTGTCCACTTCGCGGCGATTCAACGATCCCCTACGGCTGATCCGATCCAACTCTCGGCACGGGTGGCCGCGTGGAGCCTGCGTAAGGCGCGCCTCTTCACCGAACCACACGTCGCGATCGCCGCGGCTAGATTGGCTGAGCACCGGCTCCTTCCGACTGGATAGTCCGGTCCTCGACCATCCGCCGGCCTTCCGCTTCAAGAAGCGCCACTCGCGGCAACGGCCTCGGATCCCCAACCTACGACGGCGTCTCGACCCGGTGCTTGAGGCCGGTGGCGAACTGGCGGAAGGAGGGGCCGAGGTCGGGGATGGTCTTGAAGATCAGGCCGGCGAGCGGGCCGGTGAACTGCTCGCGCATGGTGAAGCGGGTACCGCCGTCCTCGGCTGTCAGGGTGTACGTCCGCCGGCCGGTGAACAGCCCGAGCGGCATGCCACCACGGAACACCATCCGGCCCGGTACCGGCTGGGTCGGCGGGGTCAGTTCGGCCACCGTGAGCGGGAACGCCCGACCCGGGTTCGCCTGTACCGAGATGGTGATCTTCTCGCCGACCACCAACCCGCCGTCGACCCCGGTGACGCCCGAGTCCCAGTCGGGCCAGGCACTGACATCGGTCAGGATCGCCCAGACGTCTTCGGGGGGCGCCGCGATCGACGACTCCGCCTCGTACCCGCGCATGTGTGTCCTTTGTGGAGGGTGGTGCGCGATCAGCTGCCGCGCTTCAGTCTCCGCCAGCCACCGGCCCGGTTGTTGGCGATGATCTGTCGGAACATGGCGGTGAGGGCGGGCGCGTTGATGGTTTCGCCCTGCCGGACGGCCACGGTACGCGCGGTCTTGTTGTCGTGCCCGGCGGTGATGATGCCCTCCGGGTCGGGCACTATCGCGCCGTCGTAGAGGAAGACGTTGACGTGGTCCTTGGCTGCCAGCAGCGCACAGATGTTGCCGTCCAGCACGAAGTACGGCCGGTTGACGCGCTTGACCGTCTCGGTGACCTCGGGATCGGCCGCGTGTACCAGCTCGCGTACCTCCTGGCAGATGCGCTGCTGCCAGTCGGGCAGGCCGGCGAAGTATGCGTCCACGCGTGGATCGACGTCGTACGCCATAGCAGCTGAGCGTAGACCGGCGGCCGGCTACACCCGCACGACCAGGCGGAAGCCCAGGTGGCACGTGGAGGTGTCGGTGTCCTGGGGCATCCGGGCGGCCGGCCGGTAGCGCTGGCAGTAGTTGGGCGCGCAGAGGAACGAGCCGCCCTTCATCACCTTGCGGTGCACACCTGGGTGGCTGCCCCCCGAACAGCAGCCCGGCGCCTCAGCCGCCGGTGCCGGTGCCGGTGCCGGTGCCGGTGCCGGTGCCGGTGCCGGTGCCTTAACGGTGTGGGGGGCGTACTCGGTCGCGGTCCACTCCCACACGTTGCCGATCATGTCGTACAGGCCGAAGGCGTTGGCCGGGTACGTACCCACGGGCGAGGTCCGGTCGTAGCCGTCGGCACGCAGGTTGACCAGGGGGAACTCGCCCTGCCAGGTGTTGGCCAGGTACTGCCCGTCCGGGGCCAGCTCGCTGCCCCAGGCGTACTCGGTGGTGGCTCCGGCGCCGGCCGCGTACTCCCACTCCGCCTCGGTCGGGAGTTCGCCGCCGGCCCAGCCGGCGTACGCGAGGACATCGGCGTACGCGACGTGTACCACCGGGTGCTCGTCCAGCCCGGCGAGGCTGGAACCAGGGCCGTAGGGGTGCCGCCAGTCCGCACCGGGGATCATCGACCACCACTGGGTCGAGTCGCGCAGGTCCACCCGGCGGCCGGGCGGGGTGAACACGATGGAGGCCGGTACCACCAGGTCGGGGTCGATGCCCGGGTAGTCCCGCGGATCCGGCGCCTGCTCCGCCACGGTGCGGTGGCCGGTGGCCCGGACGAACTCGGCGAACCGCGAGTTGGTGACCGGGTGCCGGTCGATCCAGCAGCCGGCCACCTGGACGGCGTGCGCGGGCGCCTCCTCGGGGTAGTGGTCGTTCGAGCCGAGGTTGGCGGTACCGGCCGGAATCCAGACCATGCCGGGTCGTGCGGGCTCCGATCCGGGGCCGCGCCGGCCGATGGTCACCTGCTGGGTCATGCCCTGACGGTAGCCAGCGAGGCATAACAAAACAGGCGGAAGTCCACAAAGTCGCTCTGGTACCAGTGGGAATTGCCCTGGCTTTCGATCTTGGTCTGCCGTTGCCCCGTCAGGAGGCAGCTTCCTCGGCCCGGAAGGGCAGCACGGTGGCGCCGCCGAGCAGGCTCTCCACGGCCGCCTTGGCGTTCTCCGGCAACATCGGCCGGAAGAAGTGGTAGCCCTGCGCCGCAACGCAGCCCAGCGCTCGGAGTTCGTCCTTCTGCTCGACCGTCTCCACGCCCTCGGCGACGACCCGTAGATCGAGGCGGTGGGCGATGTCCAGGGTGGCGCGCACGATGGCGGCCGCCTCCGGCGAGTCGGACATCCGGGCGACGAACTCGCGATCCACCTTGATCTCGTCGACCCGGACCTGGGTGAGGAACATGAGCGAGGAGAAGCCGGTACCGAAGTCGTCCACCGAGAGGCGTACCCCCAGCGTGCGCAGCCCGTCCAGGACCTCGATCACCACCGGCCGGTCGGGTACCACCACCGTCTCGGTGATCTCCAACGTCAGCAGGTGACTGGGTACCTTGTGCTTGGCCAGCAGGTGCGCCACGTCGTTGGGCAGGTCGGGGTCGAGCAGGTTGCGCGGTGACAGGTTCACCGAGATGGGCAGCCCCATCCCATCGGCCTGCCAGGCTCCGGCGATGCCCAGTGCCCGGTCGATGATGTACCGGGTGAACCGGCCGACCAGCTCGCTCTGCTCCACCACCGGCATGAACTCGACCGGGTTCAGCTCGCCGTGCCGCGGGTGTGCCCAACGCACCAGCGCCTCCACCGCGACCGGCCCGCCGGTCTCCAGGTCGACCGCGGGCTGGAGCATCAGCACGAGCTGGTCGTCGACCTCGAGTGCCTCGCGCAGTTCGGCGAGGAGGAGCAGCCGGTCGATGCTGACGGTGTCGGTGGCCTGGTCGTACCAGGCGACCCCGGTACCGGCGCGCCGGGCCTGGTTGAGCGCGACATCGGCCCGGCGGAGCAGCTCGATGAGGCCACACTCACCGGCTCTGGCGACCACCACGCCGGCCGAGACCTCCACCACGACCGGTGAGCCACCGGCATCGATCGGGTTGGTGAGCAGCTCACCGAGTTCCCGGGCGCGGCGCACCGCGTACCCGAGCGCATCCGTGGCCTTACCGGCCGGTACCACCGCGAGCAGCGCGAACTCATCGTCGCCCAGCCGGGCCACCGGGTCGGCCGGCTGCACCGTTGAGCGCATCCGCAGCGCCACCACGCGCAGCAGGTCATCGCCGCCGCTGTGCCCGAGGGTCTCGTTGACCTCCTTGAACCCGTTCACGTCGAGCATCAGCAGCGCCACCCGGGCATCCGGCGGCAGCGTACGCAGCAGCGTCTCGCCGGCATCCAGGAAGCCGGGCCGGTTTCCGATGCCGGTGAGCGGGTCGTGGAACGCGTCGTACGAGCGGCGGGCAGCCAGGCCGCGCAGCTCCTGCTGGCTGGCTGCGTCGTGCAGGGCCACCGCGATGGCACCGGCGAACACCGACAGGCGTACCCGCTCCTGGTCGTCGAGTGGCTCGGCGCGGGTCAGTTCGATCTCACCGACCGGCTCGCCACCGACCAGCAGCGGCTGGCGTACCAGCTCGGTCGCTGCACCGGCGGTCGGCTCAGCCTTCCGCCCGGGGGTCGACTCAGGCTTCCACCCGGCGGTCGGAACGGAGGTGAACTCCTGGGCCGTCCCGTCCGGCGCGACGATGCGGATCAGCACGCTGTGCGCGTGGAAGACGCGGAGCATGCCGGCGATCCCGGCCTCCACCACACCACCCGCGTCGGGCTGGGTGAGCGCGCTCTGCGCCTCGATGAACAGTTGCCACGAGTCCCGGTCGTCGGTCTCCACCAGCCGGCCGCGGTAGGTGACCCGCAGTACCCACAGCAGCGGGGTCAGTACCACGAACCAGGTCATGTGCGCGCCGAGTACGGCCACCGCGATCATGCCGACGGTCACGTTGCCGATCAGCATGAGCAACTTGCCGGCGAGTACCCCGCGTACCGCAGCGCCGTAGCCGACGCCGGCCCGGGCGGCCACCCGGATACCGACCAGCAGCGCGCCGACCAGGTAGTAGGTGAGCGCGCCGGCGACCAGGGCGACCGCGGTGCGGGTGGTCACCGGGGCGCCGGCCGGCTCCCGGATGAGGCAGGCGACGGTGGCGGAGACCGCAGCGGTGACGGTCAGCATCGCGACGTTGACCGCGTCGACCCGCCAGGTGGTGCGCGGGCCGAATACCCGGTCGAGGCCGCGGGCCAGCCCGACGCCGAGGCAGACGGCGAGTGGTACCCAGCCGCTGGGGATCAGGTACAGGGCGATGATCAGGGCGGCCTCGCCCCAGCCCAGGCGTACCCGCAGCCGGCCGGAGCGCATCGGGACGGCGGCGACCTGCGCCAGCGTGGCGAGCCCGACAGCGGCGCCGAACTTGCCGACGGCTCCGCTGGTGAACGGCGCCGACTGCCAGGTCAGCAGGCTGAGGACGACCAGCACCGGGGCCGCACAGAGCAGCACAAGGTCAGAGCGCCAGGTTCGCCGCCCATCACTGCCCAATCGCGCCGTGCCCAATCGCGCCATCCCTCAGTCGACCGCGACCGGCGGCCGGTCACCACGGCCGACCGCCGGGGACCAGCCTACGGCGTCGGGACTGCCTGGGGCAGTGCCCGCCGGCCGCCGGTGGGCACCCACAGCCCACCCCGACGACCCTAGGGCAGGCCAGCGTTGATCGACAGATGCGAGTGGATTGTTGCGGGTGACCGGGGGAAGAATTCTTTCCTGGTACCGGCGGCAGGGCGTCCCCACGCGAGTGGCGCGAGTGCGGATTTGGCACGCCCGCCGACCCACGAATGGCGCTGGTGGACGGCACCGATGTGTCGCCGGGGTGCGTGCCGTCCGGGTGCGCACCGCCGGGTTGCCGTCCCCGGGGGTCAGAGCTTCGGTTCGGAGTCCTCAGGCTGCGTGGGCGGGGTCGGCTGTGCCGGATCCGGGAACTCGTCGGGCAGCCGCTTCAGCCGCTTGTTCATGTTGCGGATCAGCAGCACCGTGGCGACGGCGAGCAGCACGATGACGAACAGCCCCAGAGGACCGGCGATCCCGTCGGACTGGGTATCCCCGAAGCTGTTCTGTGCCAGTACCGTGCCCATCCGCCTACGGTACGCCCGGCCCGGCCACTAGGCGACGACGGTCTGGCGTACCCCGGCGAACAGGTCGTCCTCCGGGAGCGCCGCGTCCACCAGCGAATGCACCCGCTCGTAATCCTCGGTCGGCCACACCTTCTGCTGCATCGCCATCGGGGTGTGGAAGAAGAAGCCGTCCGGATCGACCTGGGTGGCGTGTGCCCGCAGCGCGTCGTCGCGGGTCTCGAACCAGGCGGCGCACTCCACCCGGGTGGTGATCCGCTCGCTGTTGTCCTCGCGCTCCTCCCACCGGGTGAGGAACTCGGTGTACGGCGATTCCATGCCGGCCGCGAGCATCGCCTCGTGCATGCTGACCATCCGCTGCCGGGACCACATGTGGTAGTAGAGCTTCAGCGGCTGCCACGGCTGCCCGGCATCCGGGTACCGGTCGGGGTCCCCGGCGGCGTCGAAGGCCACCATCGAGATCTTGTGGGTCATGATGTGGTCGGGGTGCGGGTATCCGCCGTTCTCGTCGTACGTGATCACCACGTGCGGCCGGAACTCCCGGATCAGCTTGACCAGCGGCTCCGCGGCGACCTCGGGGTCCTGCAGGCCGAAGCAGCCCTCGGGCAGCGGTGGCAGCGGGTCGCCCTCGGGCAGCCCGGAGTCGACGAAGCCCAGCCAGGCCTGGCGGATGCCGAGGATCTCCCGGGCCCGGTCCATCTCCTGGCGCCGGATCTCGCTGATGTTGGCCCAGATCTCCGGCCGGTCCAGTTTCTTGTTGAGCACGCTGCCGCGCTCGCCGCCGGTGCACGTGGCGACCAGTACGTCCACGCCCTCGGCCACGTATTTGGCCATGGTCGCCGCGCCCTTGCTCGACTCGTCGTCGGGGTGCGCGTGCACCGCCAACAGCCGTAGCTGATCCGCCACCACCTGCTCCTCCCCAGTCCCCACCGACGTTCTCCTCCTCAGCGGCTGCTGCCACAATGGCTGCGGCGCGGTCCATTCTTACCGGACCCACCGACAGCTTCCCGCCCGGCCACCGCGTGCCGGCCGGACCGCCGATTCGCGGAAGGACCAGAGACCGTGACACCGACCTCCGCTCCGGTATTCCCGGCGGGCCGCTACGGGCACCGGCGCGAGCCGGCCGGGCGACGCCGCTGGCTGATCCCGGTGCTGCTGGTACCGGTGGTGCTCGCGGCGTTGTGGATCACTTTCACGCTCTGGGACAAGTACGGGCACCCGACGTTCAGCCCGTCCACGCCGAGCGCGGTGGACGTGACCGACACCTCAGTGACGGTACGGTTCACGGTCACCAAGGACGCCGGGCAGACCGGCTCGTGCCGGGTACGCGCCCGGGACTACAGCGGCTCCCAGGTCGGGTACGCCGAGGTACCGGTCGGGACGGGCAGCGAGCTGACCATCTCGTACCCGCTGCCCACCACCGCCCGCGCGTACGCCGTCGACATACTCGGCTGTACCGCCTCCTGAGCACCGGCCGATAGGCGCGTCGGCACGCTGCGTTGTGGGGACCGTCACTGGTAGCTTGTTAACTTCGAGCTTTTGCTCCGCCGACTTGACGATGACCCCGACTTGACGATGACCCCGACTAGACGATGACCCCGAGGAGTTCGACTGTGCCCACCGCTGACCGCGAGGCGCCCAGCACCTGGCTGTCCCAGGACGCGTACGACCGGCTGCAGACGGAGCTCGACGAACTGATCGCCAACCGACCGGCGATCGCCGCCGAGATCAACGCCCGGCGGGAAGAGGGCGACCTGCGGGAGAACGGCGGCTACCACGCTGCCCGGGAAGAGCAGGGCAAGCAGGAGGGTCGCATCCGCTACCTGAAAGAGTTCCTGCTCAACGCGCATGTGGGCGAGGCGCCGAAGGCGGACAAGGTCGGCCCGGGCATGGTCGTCACGATCTACTTCGATGACGACAAGGACGACACGGACACCTTCCTGCTCGGCTCCCGGGAGATCGCGGCCACCACCGAGCACACCGTCTACAGCCCCGACTCCGCGATGGGCCGGGCCATCCTGGGCTCCCGGGTCGGCGACCGGGTCACCTACACCGCGCCGAGCGGGGCCGCGATCGAGGTCACCGTGGTCAGCTTCGAGCCCTTCGGCGGCTGAGCACCGGTCCACCGGCCCGGCGGGTCAGTGCTGGGTGATGGTGACGGTGTAGCCGGCGGTACGCAGGGCCGTGAGTACCCGGTCGGAGTGCTCCGAGCCGCGCGTCTCGACCGAAAGCGCCACCTGTACCTCGCCCAGCCGCAGGTGCGGATCGTGCCGCAGGTGCTCGACGTCCACCACGTTGGCGCCCTGCCCGGCGATCTCGGCCAGCAGCAGTGCCAGCTGACCGGGGCGGTCGGTACAGCGCACGATGAAGCGCAGGTACCGGCCGGCGGCCGAGAGCCCGTGCTCGATCACCTTCAACATCAGCAGCGGGTCGATGTTGCCGCCGGACAGCAGCGCGACGGCCGGCGTCTCGACGTCGACCGCCCCGGCGAGCAGCGCCGCCACGCCCACCGAGCCGGCCGGCTCGACCACCAGCTTGCAGCGCTCCAGCAGCATGAGCAGCGCGCGGGAGATGTCCTCCTCGCTGACCGTCACGATGTCGTCGCAGAGTTTGCTGACGTGGGCGAAGGTCAACTCGCCGGGTGCGCCGACCGCGATCCCGTCGGCAATGGTGCGGTACCCGGAGATGCGTACCGGCTTGCCGGCCGCGAGTGACGGCGGGTACGCGGCCGCGCCGGCAGCCTGTACCCCGATCACCCGTACCTCCGGTCGGAGCGCCTTGACCACCACCGCGAGTCCGGAGATCAGCCCGCCGCCACCCACTCCGGTCACGATGGTCCTGACCTCGGGGCACTGCTCCAGGATCTCCAGCGCCACCGTGCCCTGCCCGGCGATCACATCCGCGTGGTCGAACGGGTGGATGAAGATCGCGCCGGTGCGCGCCGCGAACTCCCGGGCGGCCTGCAGCGCGTCGTCCACGTTGTCGCCGACCAGCTGGACAGCCGCGCCGTACCCCTTGGTGGCGGCCACTTTCGGCAGCGGCGCCCCGGTCGGCATGAAGACCGTACTGGCGGCGCCCAGCTTGCTCGCGGCCAGCGCGACGCCCTGTGCGTGGTTGCCGGCGCTGGCCGCCACCACTCCACGCGCCCGCTCGGCGGCGGAGAGCCGGGCGATCCGCACGTACGCCCCGCGCACCTTGTACGAGCCGGCCCGCTGCACGTTCTCGCACTTGAGCCAGACCGGCCCGGACAGCTTGGCGGACAGCGGCCGGCACGGCTCCATCGGCGTACGCCGGACGACGCCGGCCAGCAGCTCCCGCGCAGCCTGTACGTCCTCCAGCGTCACCAGCTCGGTCATCCCCCGATCTTCGCACCCGACCCGCCGCCCGCCAGTCAGCGCTGCGCGGGAATGCGGGCGGCGCCACAAACTCGGGATCGGCCTACCATCGACATATGTACAAATTCCTGGTGACACTGCACGTGCTGAGTGCGGTGCTGCTGATCGGGCCGTTCGCGCTGGCCGCCTTCTCCGGGCGGCGGGCGATCCAGCGCCACGACGCCGACGACACCCGGGACGCGGCCGGCTGGATGGCCCGCTTCGGTATGGGCTCGGTGGTGGTCGCGCTGCTGGGCATCGCCGCGCTCGGCCTGAGCGACAAGTGGGGCTTCCGCAGCCCCTGGGTGATCATCTCGATCACCGTCTACATCATCACGATGGGCATCGCCACCGGCTACACCGTGCCGGCGCTGCGGAACGCCGCGAAGCTGCTGGAGGCCGACCGGCTGGCGGTGCCGGCGATCGCGGACAAGGACGACGAGGGTCCCGCCCCGACGGTGGCCGCCAGCCACAACGACCTGGAGATCAAGGGCCGGCTGGACGCGGTGTCCGGCCGGATCGCCGGCTCCGGCGCGATCGTCCTGCTGGGCGTAGTGATCATCACGGTACTGATGGTGACCCGCCCGTTCGGCAGCTGACTGCCCAGACGCTACCGCTGGCTGGGGATCGCCGGTCGGGGGTAGCCCGGGGCGTGCCGCAGCCACGGTGAGGCCTGCTCCAACTGCCCGGCCACGGCGAGGAGTAGCAGCTCCGAGCCGGGCGGCCCGACCAGCTGCACGGCGACCGGCAACCCGTCCGGGCGTACTCCGGCGGGGAGTACCAGCGCCGGGAAGCCGGCCACGTTCCACGCCGCCAGGAACGGCGCGTACCGCAGGCAGGTGAGCAGGTTCGCCGCCCAGGACTTGCCGTGCCACGGGCCGGCGCTCGGCGGGGTACTGGCCAGTGCCGGGGTGACCAGCACGTCGTAGTCGGCGAACCAGGCCGAGGCAGGCGTCCCGGAACCGCTCCGGTCGGCCTCCCGGACCAGCCCGCGCCGCTGCGCCAGCCGCCCCAGGGCGACGTGCCGCCGGGTACGCCGCTGCAGCGCCGACTCGTCCAGCCCGGCCGCCGTGTCGGTGGCCGCCGAGCACCAGGTCGCCAGGGTGCGCAGGCCGAGACTGGTCGGGTAGCGCGGGCTCGCCTCGGTGGTGCCGTGCCCGGCGGCCCGCAGCGCGCGGGCGGCGCTGGCGACAGCGGCGCGGGCCGGCCGTCGGCGCGTACGCCCGTGATCGGGCGAGCGGGTGGAGACGGCGATCCGCAGCCGCTCGGGCTCGACGAGTCGGGGCGGTGCCCAGCCGGCGAGTACGGCCAGCCCGACGGTCGCGTCGGCCACGGTGGTGGCCAGGATGCCGTGCTCGGAGAGGCCGTACCAGCTCTGCGCACCGGAGTTGACGGGACCACGCCCCGGCCGGGCTTGACGCCGACCAGGCCACAGCAGGCGGCCGGGATGCGTACCGAGCCGAGCCCGTCGGTGCCGTGCGCCAGGGGTACCAGCCCGGCGGCCACAGCGGCGGCCGAGCCACCGGACGAGCCGCCGGGCGTGCGGTCGGTGCGCCACGGGTTGCGGGCTGATCGCCGCCGTCGTCATCGGTGAACGCCCACAGGCCCAGCTCGGACATCCGGCAGGTACCGACCACCACGGCTCCAGCGCCACGCAGCCGGCGTACCACCTCGTGGTCTGCGGCCGCGACCGGCCCGGCAGCCGCGGCGGACCCGTTCCACGTCGGCAGCCCGGCGACCGCGGTGTTCTCCTTGACCGCCACCGGCACCCCGGCCAGCGGCAGGTTGACCAGGTCCTCCTGCTCGTCCACCGCCTCGGCCTCGGCGACCGCCTCGGGGCGCAGCGTACGCAGCGCGCCGAGCGGCGTCGTTCTGCCGGTCGATGTACTCCAGGTGGTCGGCGAGCACCTGGGTGGCCGAGGTGTCGCCGCGGCGGACCGCGCGGGCGATCTGCTTGGCGGTCGCGCCGACCCAGGTACCGCCGACTGCCCGAGCTCACGCTTACCCCTGTAACCCCCCCGACTACCGTGGCGAGCCGTCCACGCCGACGCCATGCAACCTCCGCGATGCCGGCGGCGAGCCGTGCGGATGCGCACGGCCTGCCCTAACGACTCAGCCCAGCGCCTGCTCCAGGTCCGCCAGAAGATCTTCCACCGTCTCGATGCCGACCGACAACCGCACCAGGTCGTCGGGCACCTCCAGCGGCGAGCCGGCGACGCTCGCGTGGGTCATCCGACCCGGGTGTTCGATGAGCGACTCGACCCCGCCGAGCGATTCGCCGAGGACGAACAGCCTGGCCCGGTTGCACACGTCGATCGCCTTCTCGGCGCTGCCCAGCCGGAGGCTGACCATGCCGCCGAAGCGGCGCATCTGCTTGACCGCGACCTCGTGGCCGGGGTGTCCGGGCAGGCCCGGGTAGAGGACCGAGCGCACGGCGCGGTGCCGGCTCAGGTACTCCACGATCCGCTCGGCGTTGGCACAGTGCCGGTCCATCCGTACCCCGAGGGTCTTGACGCCGCGCAGGGTCAGCCAGGCGTCGAACGGCCCGCTGATCGCGCCCATCGCATTCTGGTGGTACGCCAGGGTTTCGCCGAGCTCCGTCGTCGCGCACCACGAGCGCGCCGCCGACCACGTCGGAGTGGCCGCCGATGTACTTGGTGGTCGAGTGCACCACGATGTCGGCGCCGAGCGCGAGCGGCTGCTGCAGGTAGGGGCTGGCGAACGTGTTGTCCACCACGAGCAGCGCGCCGCGGTCGTGCGCCACCTGGGCCAGCGCGGCGATGTCGGCGATGCCCAGCAGCGGGTTGGTCGGCGTCTCCACCCAGATCAGCTTGGTACCGGCAGTGCACGCCGCCCGTACCTCGTCCACATCGGACAGGTGCGCCGCGGTGAAGTCCAGTCCCCAGCGCTGGCCACCTTGGCGAACAGCCGGAAGGTACCGCCGTACGCGTCGTCCGGGATGACCACGTGGTCCCCGGGCTGGCAGAGCGCCCGCAGCAGGGTGTCCTCGGCGGCCAGTCCGCTGGCGAAGGAGAGCCCGCGCCGGCCACCCTCCAGCGCCGCCAGGCACTCCTGCAGCGCGTCGCGGGTCGGGTTGCCGCTGCGCGAGTACTCGTACCCGAGCCGTGGCGACCCGACGGCGTCCTGGGCGTACGTGGAGGTCTGGTAGATCGGCGGGACGACCGCACCGGTACGCGGATCGGGCTCCTGCCCAGCGTGGATGGCCAGCGTCTCGAATCCGTGCTGCTCGCCTGTTCCCGGCCGGCTTGGCCCGTGCTGCCAGAGGCTCTCCTGCGGCTGGCCGGTACCGTGCTGCCCGGTCCGGTGCTGCTCGTTCCCGTGCGGCTGGCCGGCCTGGGGCTGCTCGTTTCCGGGTGGCTGGCTTATCTGGCGCCGCTCGTTGCCGGCCGGGTGGCCGGGCTGGGGCCGGTGGTCGGGGTGGAGCGGTGGGTCATGAGCGTCGTCGGTCATCCCGACAGGTTAGCCTCGCAGCCGTGCCGTCCTGTGTCTTCTGTGCCATCGTCGCCGGCGAGCTGCCCGCGTTCCTGGTCGCCGAGTCGCCCGTCGGCGTCGCGTTCCTCGATACCCGGCCGGTCTTCCCCGGGCACGTCCTGGTCGTACCCCGGCAGCACCTGGAGACGCTGGCGGACCTGCCGGCAGACCTGCTGCCCGGGTACTTCACGCTCGTCCAGCGGGTAGCGATCGCGGTGGAGGCGGGGCTCGGGGCGGACGGGACGTTCGTCGCGATCAACAACAAAATCAGCCAGAGCGTGCCACACCTGCACACCCATGTCGTACCCCGGCGGCGGAAGGACGGGCTGCGCGGCTTCTTCTGGCCCCGCCACCCGTACCCCTCCGATTCGGAAGCCCAGTCGGTCGCCGACCGCATCCGGGCCGCGCTGCCGTGACCCCCTTGACCTGCGGCTTTTGATCTTGGTTGGCCGGGCGTTCCGTGGTTTGTAAGGGCGGAATAGCCGGCCAGGCGGGATGCTTCTATCAGGTGCTGAAAGGAGCCATTACGTTGTTCCTCCGTCGACTGAAGAAGCTCGAACTGCCCACCACCGAAGAGGCGTTGCCAGGCCGCGACACCGAGGTGCAGGTGGCAGACCGACACGCGGTCCTGGGTACCCCGTTGAAGGGTCCCTGGCCGGCCGGTAGCCAGGTCGCCGTCTTCGGCATGGGCTGCTTCTGGGGTGCCGAGCGGATCTTCTGGCAGCTCCCCGGCGTGATCACCACGTCGGTCGGGTACGCCGGCGGGATCAGCCCCAACCCCAGCTACGAGGAGGTCTGCTCGGGCTACACCGGGCACACCGAGGCGGTCGAGGTGGTCTACGACCCCACCAAGATCGCGTACGCCGACCTGCTGAAGGCGTTCTGGGAGAACCACGACCCGACCCAGGGCATGCGCCAGGGCAACGACGTCGGTACCCAGTACCGCTCGGCGATCTACACCACCACCGACGAGCAGCTGGCCGAGGCACAGGCGTCCCGGGACGCGTTCAACCCGGTGGTACACGCCGCGGGTCACGGGGACATCACCACGGAGATCCGCCCGCTCGGCGAGTACTACTTCGCCGAGGACTACCACCAGCAGTACCTCGACAAGAACCCAGGCGGGTACTGCAACCACGGTCCCAACGGGATGACCTGCCCGGTAGGCGTCGCGCGAGTGGCGACCGCCGAGCACTGACCTGCTGAAACGTGCTGAGCCCCGGTCCGCTGGTCCGGGGCTCAGTCGTGGGGCAGCCACCTGGTGGACTTCGTATTACAATCTGTCTTATGTCTGTGATTACGTTCCGCGCTGACGACGAGGTTGATCAGGCTCTCAGCGAGTTGGCCAACGGCGAGCGAGACCGTTCGCAGGTGATCCGCGATGCGATCATGGCCGCGTGGCGTTCCAGGCACGAGGAAGAACTCCGTACGGAGGCTGAGAGCATCGCCGCTGACGAGGACGACCGGAAAGAAGCACGAGCCGTCCTCGCCGACATGGAGTCGCTCCGTGCGTGGTGACGTATACCAACTTAAGGCACCACGCGACACCCGCGGTCACGAGCAGCGCGGCAACAGGTACGCCGTTGTCGTGCAGTCAGACCTTCTACCACTGAGCACCTGGCTCGTCGCTCCAACGTCAACCAGCGCTCGCCCCGCCAGTTTTCGGCCACAGATCGAGATCGAGGGCAAGACAACACTGGTACTTGTCGAACAGACCGCGGCTGTCGATCCGGAGCGGCTCGGCCACCTGATCGGGCACCTGAGCCAGTCCGAGATGTCCACGGTCGAACACGCGTTGCGAGTGGTGTTTGACCTCCGGTAGCGATCACGCCGCCGGTTGTCCTCGTTCCGAAACGCGTCCTTCCGTTCCTTGACGGCTTGCGCTTCGGGGGTTGGTTGGTCGAGGTCACCGACGGCTGCGACATGCCGACGACCCGGTTCCCTCGCCGAGCCCGGGCTTTCTAGTGCACACCTGTCAAACTTGCACGGTTCACAAATGCCACCAGCAGTACCTCGACAAGAATCCAGGCGGGTACTGCAACCACGGTCCCAACGGGATGACCTGCCCGGTAGGCGTCGCGCGAGTGGCGACCGCCGAGCACTGACCTGCTGAAACGTGCTGAGCCCCGGTCCGCTGGTCCGGGGCTCAGTCATGCCAGAGGACGTTACTGGTTGCGATTACTTCGATTACTGCGGATAATGCGATTGGAGGCAGCTATGACGATCACGATCCTCGAACCTGTACAGCCCGATCCCGAAACGGTGTCCACAGCCGACGCGGCGCTGGAGCGCGTCAAGGGCTACCTGGCCGATCATCCCGACGGACCCAGCCTGGTCCGACTCCGGGTGGACGAAGAAGAAGCCACACTGGTCGTACCCCGCGCATCGGTCGAACTGTTCGCCCAGATCCTCGCGCACCTCGCCGCCGGGCACGGGGTGTCGGTGGTACCCGGAAACGCCGAGCTGACCACCCAGCAGGCGGCCGATCTGATCCAGGTGTCCCGCCCCTACCTGATCGGCCTACTCGACGCCGGGCACATCGAATACCGGAAAGTCGGCAAGCACCGTCGGGTCCTGGCCGACTCCCTGCTGGAGTATCTCCGCCACGATGACCGGCGCCGCCGCGCCGCCGCCGATGAGCTGACGCAACTCGCCCAGGACCTGGGGTTCGACGGGTGAGCATCGTCGTCTACGACGCCAATGTCCTTTACCCGAACACGCTCCGCGATCTTCTGATCCGCATCACCCAGGCTGGCCTCGTCCAAGCGAAGTGGACCGACGACATCCTGGACGAGGTCTTTCGAAGCATCACCAGGGACCGACCAAATATCGACCCGACACGGCTGGCACGTACGCGCGAACTCATGAACGCGGCGGTACGCGACTGCCTCGTCACCGGGTACCAGACTCTGATCCCGACAATCGACCTGCCCGACCCGGACGACCGGCACGTCCTGGCCGCCGCCATCCGGACCCGCGCCCAAGCCATCATCACCAACAACACCCGCGACTTTCCCAGCGACGCGCTTCGCATCTGGGGTGTCGAGGCCGTCAGCGCCGACGACTTCGTCCTCGACCAGATCGACCTCAACCCCAAGATCGTGTGGAGCTGCGTGCAGCAGATCGCCGACGCATGGCGCAACCCACCTGGCACGGCCGCCGATGTCCTGGGAAAGCTGGAACGTAACGGGCTTGTCCGATCCGTGGCCGCCATGCGCGCGACACAGTGAATGGGCCGTCTTCCTCGCTGAGTACCACCACCAGCAGTACCTCGACAAGAACCCAGGCGGGTACTACAACCACGGTCCCAACGGCATGACCTGCCCGGTAGGCGTCGCGCGAGTGGCGACGGCAGAACACTGAGCTGGTGAAACGTATCGAGCCCCGGACCACTGGTCCGGGGCTCGTTCGTGTCCGGCCGCAATGTGGTGTCAGTGTCGGGCTGCCTCCGGCCGACTGCCGCCCGGTGGTGATCCCGATTAGCCTCCTGGCGTGAGATCCGGGCGCAGCACGACTGGTTGGCTGTCGCGGCGGGAGGCCGTCACGGACGTGACCATCCTTGCGCTGGCGTTCCTGCTTGCGGCGTTCGTCGCGACGATGTTTTTCCGGCAGGCGGGTAACGCATGGCGTGCGACGCACGGTCATGGCGTTCCGGGCGCCTGGACAGCGATGTACTCCGAGAGCGGCGGCAAGCGAATCAACTGGTACGGCGACTTCACGCCGACGAGTGGAGCCTCGACGCGACATCGCGTGCCACTGGACAACAACTTCCTCCAGCTACGCGTCGGTCAAACCCTCCAGGTCAGAGTGCAAGGTACGGATCCCGGGCATGCATTCGCCACCTCGCACACCTTGGAATGGTTGCCATTGGGCCTAATCGCAGCCGTATTCGCTGCTCTGGCCGCGCTCCCGATCTGGACTCTGGTCCACCACCTGCG
This sequence comes from uncultured Actinomycetota bacterium, assembly GCA_963850915.1. Classification (GTDB taxonomy): domain Bacteria; phylum Actinomycetota; class Actinomycetes; order Mycobacteriales; family Micromonosporaceae; genus CAVTWH01. Next base: position 210,727 of record CAWKND010000004.1, on the reverse strand, counting down.
GAGATCGCCAGAGCCGACCGCAGAGTAACGAACTGTCCGGACCTCGGCCCTGTTGTCGGAGCGGCTGGTGTCGGAGCGGATTGCTAGGGTGCTGCCCGTGCGAGTTGGCGTGTACGTCGATGGCTACAACATCTACTACGGCGCGGGTGGCCTGTGTGGCCGCGGTACGCCCGGATGGCGGTGGCTTGACATCCGTGCTCTGGCAACGACTCTGGCGGGCAGCCGTACCAACTGGCAGGGCGCGACCATCGACTGCGTTGTCTACTGCACGGCGCTGATTGACGCGGCGACCAATCCGTCCGGCTACGTCGACCAGGACGTCTACATCAAGGCGTTGACCAACTACCAAAGCGTCGACCACGTGGAACTGGGCTACTACGTGGCCCGGGTGAAGCAGGCTCCGCTGGCCGTACGCGCGCCGGGTCAGGCGGGTGTTCCGCAGATCGTCCACGCCAACTGGCCCGTCGTGGTGCAGGATGCCCAAGGCAACGCCGTGAACGGGGCGACGTTCATGGTCTCCTACGCCCACCGCGAGGAGAAAGGCTCCGACGTCAACGTCGCCTCCCACCTGCTCGTCGATGTCCTGGGCGGCCAGGTCGACGCGGCAGTCGTGATCTCCAACGACAGCGATCTCCGCTTCCCCATCCAATTCGCCCGCGGCCACGTCCCGGTCGGCGTCGTCAATCCGTCCCGGAATCACCTTGCCGGCGCCCTACGCGGCCAAGCCGGCGACGGCGTAGGCGGACACTGGTGGCGCCAGCTCACCACGCAGGACCTACTCAACCACCAGCTACCGAACCCAGCCGGCACCTACTCCCGACCAACAGGTTGGTAGCGGTCCGGCTCCCGGCACCCGGGCCTGAGGCTCCGTGCTAATCTTGCTGGCATATACCACCCGGTTCCCTCGTGGAGCCGGGTTTTCTTATGCCCCACTTGGGCAAACTTGCACGGTTCACAAATGCCAACCAGCAGTACCTCGACAAGAACCCAGGCGGGTACTGCAACCACCGGATCAGCGCGCCAGCAGCGAACCCAGCTCCAGCCGTACCGCGAAAGGCTCCGTCATCTCCAGGACTCCGCCGCCGGTGACCACTGAGTCCTCGACGTAGTGCGAGCCCTCCAGGCGGTAGAGCCGCAACGTCACGCCGGTCTGCGACCCTGGTTCAATCAACAGATACCAGCCGATTCCGGCGGCGGCATAGAGATGCATCTTCACCAATCGATCGGCTGCGGCATTGCCCGGCGATACGATCTCGGCGACCAGACGGACCTCGCCGGCCTCGACCACCGTGCCCTCGTCGTCGGTGTCTGCCACGACAAGGTCCGGAATGACGATCCGGTTGCCCCTTAGCCTCACGTTGACGGCCTCGAACACCATGAGGTCGGCGGTGGTGGCTGCGGCCTCCAGCGCATTGGCAAGCCTGCGGGACAAGTGCTGGTGCCGCTTGCTCGGGGCAGGGCTCACCAACAGGCTCCCGTCGAGCAGTTCGATCCGGTCGGTCGTCTCGCCCAGAGCTAGATAGTCCGCCTCCGTCCACGGACCCAGATGCTCCAAAACTGCCATGCTCATGGCGGCTCACCTCCCACCCCAGCCATAGCCATAGCCAGTCTCGCACAATCACACCCCTTGGACAGGCCGGCGTACCTCTCACAGCCACCTCGAGCTGGCCTGAGCTGGCTACTCCTCGGCGAGTAGCCGGGCCGTAGGGAGAGTACGGAGCGAGCGCAGCGGGAGAATCGCGGCCGCCACGGTGACTACCGTGCCGCCAACAGCAGCCGCCAGTGCGGTGAGGTAAGCGACCAGCGGCAGACCGGCACTCAACCCGGCCGCGGTCCCCAGTGCCGCACCGGCTGCAACAGTCGCCCCGGGTACGCCGAGCAGCAACGCCTCGTACCCGGCCAGCCGCGCCAGCAGCCCGTCGGACCAACCTGTGGCACCGAGCGGCGCGAACTAGGCCGGGAGCGGGAAGGCCGAGAGCTGGACGAGCTGGAAGGCCGAAGAGCTGGAAGGCCGAGGGCGGGATGGCGGGATGGCGGGCGAGGACGCGTGAACACCTGAACCCGGGGGAACCGTTGGGGCTCACATGTCCTCGCCCGCCGGTACCCGCGGCCGGGCGCGTCTGGCCGGAGACGCTCGACAGGCGTGCGGAGGCACGTCGCCTGCCGTAGTGGCGCGCGGGTGGGGGCGCGGGACGTTATGCGGCGCTGGCGGGGCGTCGCGTTGTCACCGCTGTTTGAAGTTGTGCGGGCTCACGGTGTGCGGACTGGCGGTCGGCCGGCTCGCGAGGCGGTTCGTAGGCCGCCGCCCGGGCCCGCTCGGCGAGTTGCCGGGGTGGGCACGGGTACGGCTGGCGGCACCACGCGCAGTTGCCTGCCCGGTCGGCCGAGTCATGTCGTTTGAGCATCAGCTGTGCATCGCGCCAGAGCAGGCGGTCGACCACTTCCGCCGGTTCTCGGGGCTGGCCGTAGACGGTCACAGGCTCCCCCATTTCGCAACGATTGCTCCATCCGCTCTAACCGCTGGTAACGACGATAGGCAACGCGTAGCGACCGTAGTCGCACAGTGTGTGCGGGTACGGTGGTCGATTTATTGGGGTTCGTTCTGGTAGGCCCTACCAGGAAGAACGGCAGGGCCCACCAGGAAGATCAGCCTTCGCCGAGGTGGGCCAGCAGGTCCTGCCGGGTGATCACGCCCACCGGCTTGCCATCGACGAGTACCAGCGCCGCGTCCGAGCGCTCCAGCAGCGCCACCGCCTCAGCGATCGGCTGGCCACCACCGATCATCGGCAGCGGCGGCCCCATGTGCCGCTCGATCGTGTCGTGCAGGTGTGCCCCGCCGCTGAACAACGCATCCAGCAGCGCCTTCTCGGCGATCGAGCCACTCACCTCGCCGGTGACCACGGGCGGCTCGGCCTTCAGTACCGGCAGCTGCGAAACGCCGTACTCGCGGAGCAGGTCGATGGCGTCGCGGACGGTCTGCTTCGGGTGCACGTGTACCAGTTCCGGCATCCCGGTGCCCTTGGCCGCCAGGATGTCCACGACCGTACCGTCGGAGCCGGGCGAGGCCAGGAACCCGTACCGGGCCATCCAGTCGTCATTGAAGATCTTCGACAGATAGCCGCGCCCGCCGTCCGGCAGCAGTACCACCACCACGGCTCCCGGGCCGGCCGCCCGCGCCACCCGCAGCGCCGCCACCACCGCCATGCCACAGGAGCCGCCGACCAGCAGCCCCTCCTCGCGGGCCAGCCGCCGGGTCATGTCGAAGGAGTCCTTGTCGGAGACCTCGACGATCTCGTCGCAGATGCTCCGGTCATAGGTCTCCGGCCAGAAGTCCTCGCCGACCCCTTCGACCAGGTAGGGCCGGCCGGTACCACCGGAGTAGACGGAGCCCTCCGGGTCGGCGCCGACGATCTGCACGGCACCGCCGGACACCTCGTTGAGGTAGCGGCCGATACCCGAGATGGTGCCGCCGGTACCGACGCCGGCCACGAAGTGGGTGACCTGACCGCCGGTCTGCTCCCACACCTCGGGGCCGGTGGTCTCGTAGTGCGACAGCGGGTTGTTCGGGTTGGCGTACTGGTCGGGCTTCCAGGCACCGGGGATCTCGCGGGCCAGCCGGTCGGAGACGCTGTAGTAGGAGCGGGCGTCCTCCGGGTCGACCGCGGTGGGGCAGACCACCACCTCGGCGCCGTACGCCCGCATCACGTCCTGCTTGTCCGGGGAGACCTTGTCCGGGCAGACGAACACGCACCGGTACCCCCGGGTCTGCGCGACCAGGGCCAGGCCGACGCCGGTGTTGCCGGAGGTCGGCTCGACGATCGTGCCGCCCTCACTGAGCAGCCCGGCCTTCTCGGCCTCCTCGACCATCCGCACCGCGATGCGATCCTTGACGCTGCCGCCCGGATTGAAGTATTCGATCTTGGCTAGGACCAGCGCGTCTACGCCCTGGGTGACGCTGCGGAGTCGGACCAGCGGCGTGTTGCCGATCAGGTCGACGACGTTGTCGACATAACGCATCCCGCCAGCCTAGGCCAGCGCGGCGGGTACCGGGTGGTCGGGCAGCCGGCGCTTACGGCTGGACGTACGTCCCGTCCAGTTTGGCGCTGCGGCTGCGCTCCCACTTCAGGAAGCGGTCGGTCTCGGAGAGCACCGCGCCGGCCACCCACACCGCCACCACGGCGTCGTCGGCCAGGCCGAAGACCAGGAAGATCGCCTCGGGGATCAGGTCGATCGGGGAAATGATGTAGATCAGGCCGACGGTGATCGCGGCCAGCCGACCCTTGCCGTCGTACCGGCCGGAGAAGGTCTCTTTGAGCATCCTGGGGATCGAGCTCAGCCGTTTGCCCAGCGGTTCGCCGCCGCGCGCCCCGGACAGCGCCTTCCACAGCGCCGCCAACGCCGCGGTCCGTCCGATCCTCGCCATCGTGCCCTCCCGCCGATTCGCGCCCGCCGATTGACGCGTCTCGCGTCCCCGAAGGGGGCGCGGCCCATCTCCGACTGATGCCCCGAGCATGTCACCCACAAACAAGTGTGCCGCACTCCATTCTTTGCACCGTCCGGCACACTTTCCCCATGAGCCACAGTCAGCGCGGCCACGACCGGGCCGGCGTCGCTCGCCACCGTCCCCGGACCGACGGCGCTACCCTTGGGGATCATGGCGGGCCGGCCGGACGGGAGGGCGTGGTGACCATCGCGAGCGCAGTACTCCCACCCCGGTCCCTGGCCCGCAGGATGGCCGTAGCGGCCGCGTACGGCGGCGGTGGCGGAGTGATCGCCGGAGCATTAGCCGCGGGGGTACTCGTCGGCCAGGCGCGGCTGGCCCGCCGGGTGATCCCGCGCGCCGAGTCGCCGGCACCGCGCTGCGACGGCTTCTACGGCACCGAATACCCGGGCGAGCCACTCCGGCTGGCCGTGCTCGGCGACTCCACGGCCGCCGGCTACGGCGTGGACCGGGCCCGGGACACCCCCGGCGCACTGCTCGCCGCCGGGCTGGTGGAGCGGCTGCACCGGCCGATCCAGGTGCGCTGCTTCGCCGTGGTCGGCGCGGTCACCCCGGCCCTGCCGCCCCAGGTCGAGCTGGCCGTCGAGTTCGAGCCGCAGCTGGGCGTGATCCTGATCGGCGCCAACGACGTGACCCACCGGATCCGTACCCAGCTGTCGGTGCGCTACCTCGCCGACGGGGTACGCGCGCTGCGCTCGATCGGCGCCGAAGTGGTGGTGGGTACCTGCCCGGACCTCGGTACCATCCGGCCGATCCAGCCGCCGCTGCGCTGGGTGGCGCGCCGGTGGAGTCGCGAGTTGGCCGCCGCGCAGACGGTCGGAGTTGTCGAGGCCGGCGGCTCCTCGGTGTCGCTCGGCGACCTCATCGGGCCACAGTTCTTCGCCGATCCGGTGCACATGTTCGGCGCCGACCGGTTCCACCCGTCCGCCGACGGGTACGCGGCCGCGTCAGCAGCGCTGCTGCCGACCGTGGTCAGCGCGGCTGAGCGGGTGGCCGGCGGTACACCGCTGTCCGTCGATCGGCTGCCCGTCGATCGGCTCAGTCTCGCCCGTGGCGAAGGAGTACGGTCGTTGGCGCAGGCCGCTTCCGAGGCGGTGGACCGGGCCGGTACCGAGGTCAGCGCGGTACGGGTGGCGGGGCGCAGCCACGGGCCGGCCGGGCGCTGGGCACAGCTGCGCATCCGGGTACGCCAGCTCACCGAGCGGCGCTCGGATCCGCAGCCGGCGGCCAGCGAACACAGTTGACGTTGCGTCAGGTGGCCGGCCGGACACCTGACGGGAAGCCGGCACGGTGCTGTTGAGGTACCCGTCGGGAGAGCAGGAGGCGGCATGGGCGGTTGGGCGAAGCGGGCCGGGAAGGCCGCCGCGGTGACGCTCATCGCCGGTACGGTCGGCGGCGCAGCACTGATCGCCGCCGAGGCACTGGCCGCTCGGGCCCGCCGGTACGCCCAGCCGGACCTGCGGCTGGCGATGCGTACCTCGGTCGGCGAGGTCGCGGCGCCGCCACTGCGCCTGGTACTGCTCGGTGACTCGTCCGCCCTCGGGGTCGGCGTGGACCGGGTGGCCGAGACGGTCGGCGGGCGCCTGGCCGAGCTGCTCAGCAGCGGCCGCTCCGGTGGCCCCGGGCGCCGGGTCGAACTCTCCTCGGTCGCCGTCTCCGGTTCCCGCGCCACCGACCTGGCCACCCAGGTGGCCCGGGCGCTGCTCGGCGAGCCACCCGACCTGGCGCTGATCCTGGTGGGCGCCAACGACGTGCTGCGGCTGCGCCGCCCGGGCGAGAGCGCCGCGCATCTGGCGGCCGCGGTCCGCCGGCTGGTCGACGCCGGTTCCGCTGTTGTCGTGGGTACCTGCCCGGACCTCGGTGCGGTGCGCGCCTTCGCGCCGCCACTGCGCCAGATCGCCGGAGCACTCGGCAAGCGGATGGCGCGTGCCCAGGCAGACGCGGTCATCGAGGCCGGCGGCGTTGCGGTGGACCTGGCGACCGCCACCGGTCCGGTGTTCCGCGCCGACTCCGGGACGCTGTGCAGCGACGGCTTCCACCCGTCCGCCGACGGGTACCGGGTGTGGGCACACGCGCTCTACCCCGCCGTGGTGGACGCGCTCGGCGCCACCCGCCCGTCCTGAGGTTTCCGTCCGTAGAAGACGCCACAAAACAGCCGGCCCGGATCGCGACTGCGACCCGGGCCGGTTGTTTGCGGTACAGCGTTAGTGCGTCGCCTCGCCGGCCAGGAACGCGGCACCCTTGGGGGTACCCAGCCCGGTCTCGTCGTCGTACCCGACGCGCGTCTTCTGCGTGCTGCCGATGTCGAAGGTACCCACGTAGGCACCCGAGACGCTGGCGTAGTGGAGGGCCGGCTGCGGCGTCACGTCGCGGTAGGCCGAGTTACCGAGGGAGTAGAGCAGCGGGTTGGCGAAGCCGATCGGGAACTTGCGCCCCTGGCTGGCCAGTGCCTGGATACCCGCGATCAGCGGGCAGGCCAGGCTGGTACCACCGATGGTGTCGATGGTGAACACGCCGTCCACAGTCTCCCCGTAGTAGAACCCGGTGTACGGGTCGCCATCCGCGGAGATGTCCGGCACCACGCGCATCGCACCGGCGCCACGCGACTTCGCCAGACCGTTCGGTACCGTGCCCTGCTGGTACCAGGGCTGGGCGAAGAGGGTACTGACCCCGCCGCCCGCGCCGAAGACGAAGTCACCCGGGAGCTTCGACTCGTACACCGCCTTCTTGCCGGAGTAGTCGATGAAGTCCAGCGTGGTCTCCCAGCCGACCTCGGTCACCCGGTTGCCGTTCTTGTCCAGCAGCAGGCTGGTACCACCGACGGCGGTCACCATCGGGTCGGAGGCCGAGTAGTCGGGCTGCGGGTCCAGGCCGTCGATGACGTCGTCGCCGTCGTCGCCGGAGGAGAAGTACATGCCGATACCCTCAGCCGCCGCCTGTACGAAGATGGCGTGCTCCAGGGCGATCTCGTCGGCCGGTACCTGCTCGCCGGTGTTGCCGTACGAGTTGCTCACGATCGAGGCCAGCTGGTTGGTGACCACGAAGTTGAGCGCGTCGTCGATGCCGTCGTCACAGTTCTTGGCACCGAGGTAGAGCACCTTCGCCTCGGGCGCCATGCCGTGTACGGCCTCGACGTCGAGCGTCTGCTCGCCGTTCCAGCCCTCTTCGCCGCCGCACTCGTCCTGCAGGTTGAACGGCGAGAACACGAGCTGGCTGTACTGCCCGTTCTTGAACGGCTTGTCGCCGACAGCCTTCGAGTAGGCGTTCGCGTCGGCGAGCATGGTTGGCGAGGCGTAGGCGTCGATGATGGCGACCGTCACGCCCTTGCCGGTGGTCCCGCCCGCCACCGAGTTGGCGGTCCCGTAGGCGCCGCGCAGCTGGGCCGGGGTGTACCCGCAGATGTAGGTGTTGAAGCTGGTCTGCCCGAATGCCTTGGGCAGGGTCTGCTGGTACTCGCCCCAGTAGTCGGAGCACTGGCTGGCCGGTGGCGGCGTGGCCTGTGCGGCGGTCGGCTTGTCGGCGTTGGGCTTGCGGTTGGCCGGCCGCCGCAGCGTACCGTCCTCGGAGAGCCCGGCGACCGCACTCACGTCCGCGCCGACCGATGCCGGTACCGACACGGGACTGGCCGGGGCGCGCAGCTTCTTGCCCTGCCAGAGGTAGGTCTTCATGACGGTACCGAAGGCCTGGTTGATCTGGGCAACCGTACCGGTCGCGGTGACCCACTTGTTGCCGTCGGCTACCGCACCGACGGAGATACCTTGGCTGGCCAGGTAGCTCTTGACCTTCGCCACGCTGGCATCGGTCGGCGCGAACCGGGCGTTGAAGGCGCTCGCGGTGAGGTACTTGCCGTAGCTGGCGCTGGCCGGGTTGCTGACGTCCTGTGCCAGCTTCTCGGCGTTGGCGGCGTCACGCAGCTTCAACGCCACCCGGAAGGTGACTGTGCTGCTGGCCGCCGGCGTACCGGCGGCGTTGCTGGTTGTCGCCCATACCGGTGAGGTACCCGGAATGGTGACGCGGGGATCGGGGGCGGCCGAGGCGGCGCCGCCGAGCAGCGGGATGGTGAGCAGCCCGGCACTGGCAGCGACGACCACCAGGCGGAGACGATGCTGCCGCATGGGGATCCTTCCTGTCGGGGGTTTGGTGAATCAGGCGGGGAGGTGAACAGGCGGGGAGGGGGAGCGTGCCAGACCGGTGGACCAGGCACGACTACATGGCAATCAATCCAGAACGATCAACATCCGTCAAGGTCACGGGGTACACCGAGGGTGCAGTGTGGGGGAGCACAGTGACCGGGCACCTACCGGGCGGTAACGTGGCGGCCATGCCGGAAGCTGTCATCGTCGCCACCGCCCGGTCCCCGATCGGACGCGCACACAAGGGCTCGCTGCGGGAACTACGCCCCGACGACCTCGCCGCCACCATCATCGCCGCCGCGCTGGCCAAGGTCCCCCAGCTCGATCCGGCCACCATCGACGACCTCTACCTCGGGTGCGGCCTGCCCGGTGGGGAGCAGGGCTTCAACATGGCCCGGGTGGTCGCCACCCTGCTCGGGTACGACTCGCTGCCCGGCGCCACCATCACCCGGTACTGCTCCTCCTCGCTGCAGACCAGCCGGATGGCGATGCACGCGATCCGGGCCGGCGAGGGTGACGTGTTCATCTCCGCGGGCGTGGAGATGGTCAGCCGGTTCGCCCGGGGCAGCTCGGACGGGCTCCCCTCGGCCGCCCAGGAGCTGGTCGGCGGCGGCTGGGAGAACGCGGCCTACGACGGCGCCCGGGCGCGTACCGAGAAGGTCGCGCAGGGCGGCGCCGACACCTGGCACGACCCGCGCGCCGACGGCGAGCTGCCGGATATCTACCTCCCGATGGGGCAGACCGCCGAGAACCTGGCCCAGATCAAGGGCGTGACCCGCCAGGACATGGACGAATTCGGGGTACGCAGCCAGAACCTCGCCGAGCAGGCGATCGCCGCCGGCTTCTGGCAGCGGGAGATCACCCCGGTCGCCACGCCCGACGGGACGATCGTCAGCGGGGACGACGGGCCGCGACCCGGCGTGACCCTGGAGGCGGTGGCTGGGCTGAAGCCGGTGTTCCGGCCGGACGGGCGGATCACCGCCGGCAACTGCTGCCCGCTCAACGACGGCGCGGCCGCTGTGATCATCATGAGTGACACCCGCGCCCGCGAACTGGGCATCACCCCGCTGGCCCGGATCGTCTCCACCGGCGTGACGGCGCTGTCCCCGGAGATCATGGGGCTCGGCCCGGTCGAGGCGTCGAAGCAGGCGCTCAAGCGGGCCGGCATGACGATCGACGACGTCGACCTGGTGGAGATCAACGAGGCGTTCGCGGCGCAGGTCATCCCGTCCTACCGCGACCTGGGTATCCCGCTCGAGAAGCTGAACGTGATGGGCGGCGCCATCGCCGTCGGCCACCCGTTCGGGATGACCGGCGCCCGCATCACCGGTACCCTGCTGAACTCGCTGGACTGGCACGACAAGTCGATCGGGCTGGAGACCATGTGCGTCGGCGGCGGCCAGGGCATGGCGATGGTACTGGAGCGGCTGGCCTAATTAACTCCGTGATGGGCGCCCCGGCCGGACAACCGGTTCGGGGCGCTCGTGCGTCCTAGGGGCATGGCAGGCTGGTCGGCACCCCCGGCGTTCGAGGAGTTCGTGCGTACCCGGCACGTGGAGCTGCTGCGCTTCGCGCACGTACTGTGCGGCGACCCGTACCAGGCCGGTGATCTCGTGCAGGACGCGCTGGAGCGCACCGGCCTGGCCTGGCACCGGCTGCTGCGCCAGGACGACCCGGAGGGGTACGTTCGCCGGGCCATCCTGAACGGCTACCTGACCCGGCGCCGCCGGCTGGGGCGCGAACGCCTCTCCGGCGTGCTGCCGGAGACCGGCCGGGATGATCCGCCACCCCGCGACGAACAGCTGTGGCGGGAACTCGCCGCCCTGCCCCGGCAGCAGCGCGCCGTCATGGTCCTGCGGTACTACCTGGACTACTCGGAGGCCCAGATCGCCGCCCAACTGGGCTGCTCGACCGGCACGGTGAAGAGCACCGCCGCCCGGGCAATGGCCAAGCTGCGCCAGTCGCTGGCCCCGTCTCCCGTGGAGGGTGGTACGCGATGACCCACAGCAACAGCAGCCTTGAAGAGCAGCTCCGGGAGACGCTCGGCGATACGCGGCGGGCGCTCCCCGGCTGGGCGGACGCCACCGAGCGGGTACGCCACGGCGTGATCCGTCGGCGCCGCCGGCGCAACCTCACCGTGGCCGGCGTCGCGCTTGCCGTGGCGGTACTCGTGGCGGTACCCGCGGTGCTGGTCAACCGGCACAGCGCCGCGCTACCGCCGACCCACCCTCAGCCGAGTACGAGTACGAGTACGAGCGCTGCCACACCCCCGGCCGTCGTCCCGTGGCTCAACTCCCCCGCCGTCGCGCCCGTACCGGCGCCCCCCTCGAACCGCCCGACGGCCACCCCGTGCCTGGCGAGCGACCTGGCCAAGTCGGCAACGTACTCGTACAGCAGCGGCGAGGCGGGTACCCAGATCGACTTCATCGGGCTGCGCAACACCGGGCACCGCCGGTGCACGCTGTCCGGGTACCCCGATGTGCAGGCGCGGGACGTCGCCGGCCATCTCTCCGAACTCCCCTCGACGAACGAGTCGGCGGCGACACCGCAGACCGCCTTCGAGCCGGCCACCGTGGATCCGGGCGAGTCCGCCACATTCGCGATCCGCAGCTCGTCCATCTGTAACGGTGGCGTCCCCATCACGGCGATCCGCACGCTCGATCTGCGGGTGGCCGGCGAACTGATCCCGATCAACGGCGAGCAGGTGAGCTACGCCTGCTCGGCGGTGAGCGTGGGGCGCTGGTACTTCGTCCCGCCCACGCCGACGACGCCCGCACCCGGTGCGCTGGCCGACGCCGGGGTGACCGCCACCCTGGTCGCGCCGGCCAGCGTGGTCGCCGGTACCCGACTGGACTACCAGGTCGTACTCACCAACCCGGGCGACGCGGCGGTTTCGCTCGTCCCGTGCCCGGTCTACCAGCAGAACTTCTACAAGGCGCACAGCACGTACGCCCTCAACTGCGCCGGCAGCAACACCAACCTGGAGCTGCCCGGGCACAGCACCGTCAAGTACGCGATGCAGATCGACGTACCGGCCTACACGCCGGCCGGGCAGTGGCAGCTGACCTGGGAGGTCGACGAAGCCCGCGGCCCGACGGCTGCGGCGAAGACGCCGGTCACGGTGACGGTCAACTGAGCCACCACCCGGTTCAGTTGACCGGCCAGCGGCTGCTGCTCCAGGTGGCGCCACCGTCAACGGTCGTGTGTATCCGGTCGACGCCGTTGTCGCCGAGTTCGAAGCAGACCGCACGGCCCAGGTCGACCGCGACACAGCTCTGGTCAAGCTCGGCCGATGCGACCGCGTTGGCCCAGCTCACGTCCTGCCAGTGGGTACCGTCGGCGGTCCGGTAGACCCGGCCGTGCAGGCCGTACCGCCAAGCACCGGTCGGCGAGACGGGGAGCACGCTGAAGGCCGCTTCCGCACTCGCACCGCGGGCGCTCCAGTGCCGGCCGTCGGTGGTCGCGACGAAGTCACCGGCGGTTGGTTGGGGGTTGACCGTTTCCTGGCTCACGCAGGCCACCCAGGTGGTACCCAGGCCGGCGCCGGTCGTGACGACGGCGGTACCGGGGAACCGGGTACCCGCGCACGGGTCGCCGACGCTTGCCCAGCTCGCGCCGGAGTCGGTGGTCAGGTACCAGCCCTGATCGGCGCCGCGGGCCAGGACCCGGTCGGCGGCCAGCATCACCAGCTGTGGCGTGCCGCCGGCCCAGGGCTTGTCGATGTGTACCGCCGCGTCCTTGTGCTGGTCCAGTTCGAGCAGGCTGTCACCGATGCGCGCCCAGAGCGCGCTGCCGTCCGGCGAGCTGGACAGCTGCGGCGGGTCCGCCGTCGTCGCCGAGCCGAGTACCCCGGGCGCCCACAGCCGGATCGCCTGGGCCTGGTCGCCGAAGAGCGCCACCGATCCGTTCTCCCGGTCGAAGAGCCACACGTTGTCGCCCAGCCCGCCGTAGAGCACCGGAAGGGAGTTCCAGGTCAGCCAGGCCAACTGGCTCAGCTCGGTCCAGTGCACGCCCAGGTCGACGCTGCGCAGCATGATCCAGTGGTCGAGGTACCCGAGGTTCGCGGCGGCGCGTACCGACGCCACGGCGTAGAGCGCCCCCCCGCTACCAGGTACCGGAGGAGTGTCCAGCACGGTGATCAACGGGCCAGAGCCGGTGGGGCTGGGCGACGCGGCCGGCCGGTGCAGGGAGAGCCCGGCCACGTCCGGTGCCAGCCGTACGAACAGCCCGAAGCTGAGCACTACCAGCACCGCGACGGCCAGTGCCAGCCGCTGGGTACGCTGCCGGCGCCGGGCGCGCAGCTGCCGGAAGTCGGGCTGGCGTACCTGCCCGGCGAGGTGCTCGGCGAGCGCGGCGAAATGCTCCTCAGACACCCGACTCACCCCCGGTCCGTCTCGGCCGCGTCGTGGTCGAGGTCGGCAGTGCCAAGTTCGATGAGCGGGGGTACCCCGGCCGGGCGCCCGCCCGGGTACTCCTCGGCGAGCAGCCGGGCCAGTGCTTCCCGGCCGCGGGAGAGCCGGGCTTTGACGGTACCCACGGCCACCCCACTGCGCTGTGCCACCAACTCCACCGGCAGGTCAGCCAGGTAGTGCAGGGCAAGCGCCTCGCGCTGCCCGAACGGCAGCCGGCGCAGCGCCTGCAGCAGTACCGCGCGCTCGTCGACCTGGGTGGTCGGTACCGGCCCGCTCGCCGCGGCCGCCGCGTGCCCGGCCAACCGCGCGTGTACCCGCCGCGCCACCAGCCCGTGCCGCCAGCGGGAGCGCAGCTGGTTGACGGCGACCCGGTAGAGCCAGGCGGCCGGGTCGTCCATCACCGCTCGCCGGCCGGTCAGTCCGAGGGCGCGCACGAACGCCTCCTGGACTGCCTCCTCGGCCTCTGGCAGTGAGCCGCAGACGGCGCTGACCAGGACCACCAGGCGCCGGTACTGGCCGGCGTAGACAGACTCCCAGTCGCCCTCCACCGCGCTCCTCCCCGTGGCCGCCTCATGCTGGCACGACGCCACAGCGCCCGGAAAGGTTGCGGATGCCCGGCTCGGTGTTCAGGCCCGGTCACGCACGTTGTTCGGGCCTGGTCACGGGGAATCAGAGGTGCGTGCGGGTCTCCCGGACGGCGGCCAGCGCCTCGCCGAGCACGCTGCCCGGCGGGTCGAGCGCGAGCAGGTCGACGGTGACCACGCGGAGCTGGTCGGGCAGGACCAGATCGCCGTCCAGCCGGGGTACCACCCGGGTCGCCCCGCCCCCAGCCACCGTGCCCTCAGCAACCGTGCCCTCAGCAACCGTGCCCTCAGCAACCGCGCCCTCGACGATCGCTGCGAGGTCGGCCAGCCGCTGGACGAGCGCGTGCACCCGCGCGCCGCGCCCGCCAGCCGACCACCGTGGCTGCATCCAGTGCGCCACCTGGTTGACCAGCTCGTCCACCGCCTTGGCCAGCTCAGCCGGACTGGCGTCGCCGACCGGAGCAGGCTGAGCTGGTTGGGTCGGCCCAGCTGGCTGGGCTGGTTGAGCTGCCACCGTCACCGGCGCAGATAGCCCAGCAGCCGGAGGATCTGCCAGTACAGGAAGATCAGGCCGACCAGCAGGCCGAACGCGCAGTACCAGGCGAAGCGGTGCGGCAGGCCGTACTGGACGCCCTTCTCGACCATGTCGAAGTCGAGGATGAAGGTGAGCGCCCCGACGATGATGCAGACCACCGAGAACAGGATGGCCAGGCCACCGGCCTTCTCGGTCGGCGCGTAGTACTCGTAGCCCAGGTTGTGCCCGAACGCCGACAGCAGGAAGTTGACCAGGCTGAGTACGACCACGCCGATCAGCGCGCCGAGTACGAACCGGGTGAACTTGGGCGTGGCGCGCAGCACCTTGAACTTGTAGAGCACCGCCATCGCGAAGAAGACGCCGAAGGTTGCGGCCACCGCCTGTACGACGATGCCGGGGTAGACCTCCTCGAACGCCCGGCTGGCGACGCCGAGCAGGATGCCCTGCAGGATCGCGTAGCCGGAGATGATCAGTGGGTTGGTCACCCGCATGAAGGCGATTACCAGGCCGAGGACCAGGCCGGCGATGACCGAGCCGAAGACGGCGACACCCAGCCAGGCGCCGCTGCGCAGGAAGATCCAGGAGAACGCGGCCGAGACGCTGGTGAGCAGGATCAGCGCGAGGGTACGGGTGACCACGTCGTCGAGGGTCATCGCCCGCTCGTACGGGGCCGCACCGCCATAGCCGCCGCCACCGCCCGGCTGGACCGGGGTCGGCGAGCCGGGGCGTGTAGACCGGCGGGTAGTTGCGGTAGTCGGGGCTGCCGGCCGGCGGAGACGCGTAGCTGGCCTGGCGTTCGCGCTGGGCGGTCTCGCCCAGCCTGGTCAGCACCGGGTTGGAACTCTGCACCGTCGCACGCTCCTCATGAGGATCAACTTCCTGAATGGTACCCGGGGTGGCTGACAGTGCTGTGGAACTGCTGAGGTAGCCGTCCAGACGTGAGCAGTGCAAGAACACACGCATCTGTTGCAATGAATCTCACACCGTGCTGCAATTCGCCCATGAATCGTGCGGCCCGGCTCGTCCCCGTAGGCATCTACGCACTGCTGCTGGCAGCCTGCTCCGTCACCCACAAGCCGTCGCCGAACCCGGCAGCCACTTCGAACGCAGCAGGCATCCCAAGCGCGGCAAGCACCCCAAGCGCGGCAAGCACGCCGAGCGCAGCAGGGGGCGCGAACGCGACAGGCACCCCGAACCCGGCAGCCAGCCCGGCACCGACCTTCACCGGTGCGGGCGCGTTCTTCCTGCCCTGGGACTTCGCGACCTTCGGCACTGCTGCCTGCCCGACCGGCCACCCCGGCGGCACCTGCTACAACGGGAGCGCCAACGGCCAACTGCCGGTCATCGGCCACGTGGACCTGTCCCGGTACGTCTACAACGACAGCTCGGTCACCGCGCCGCCCGGATGCATCGCCGTCGTCACCGAGGGCACGCTCCGGCGCTCCGACGGCGGCCAGATCAGCTTCCATGCGCCGGGCAAGATCTGCGGCGACCTGAGTACCTTCACGGTGGACCGGAGTACCGGCAGCGGCCCGCTGGCCGGGTACAAGCTGGAGGCCTACCTGAGGAACGGCCCCGGCAGCGAGGTGTGGACCGGCCGCATCACCGCACCGTAGGCAAAACGGACGGTAGGTCACCGCGCCGTAGTCACCGCGCCCCGCAGGTCACCGGAGGGTGAGGGTGGCGGCGAGTTCGGCGGCGCGCTGGGCGAACGGCTGCCACTGCGCCGGGGTGGCCGCCAGCCAGCGCTCCGCCTCGCCCGCTGGGCACTCGCGCTGCCGCCAGCGGCACAGCCGCCCGTCGCGTACCCGCAGATGGACGAGTACCCCACCGGCGGCCCCGTACACCTCGCAGTCCCCGGCCCCGGCGACCGTCACCCGCTGGGTACTCGTGATCCACCGCACCGCTTCGATCTCCGCCTGTACCCGCCCGGCCAGCTCGAAGGCGAGCGCGCCGGCCGCCCGGTCGCGTACCCCCGTCAGGTCGGCCAGCGCGGCGCGCACCGCGACCGGGTCGCGCTCGAGTACCCCCGCCAACGCCGCCCCGATCTCCGCGGCCGACCCCCACCGCGGCTCGGCGGCCGCGTCCCCGCCCAGATCGCCGGTCGGACCGGGCGCGGCGACCAGCGCGGGCAGGCCGAGTTTGCGGGCCATCTCCCGCTCGGAGCCGCCCAGCCGGCTGCCGGTGTAGGCCAGCGGCAGCACCCGGTGCAGCCCGGCCACCGCGCGGCGGGCCTGCTCGCCACCGAGATAGGGGCCGAAGAACCGTGCCGGACCGGGCGCCGGCGCGTCGTGCACGACGGTGAGCCCGGGGGCGCCGGGCCGGGCGTCCAGCCGGAGCCAGACCGGCGTCTCCTGGCCGCCCCGGGTGCGGTTCCAGCGCGGCAGCGCCGTCTCCAGCAGGTTGCGCTCCAGCCAGGCAGCCTCGTGTACCGAGTCGCACGGCAGCGCGGCGATGCTGGCCACGGCGCCGATCATCCGGACCAGGTGCCGGCGGTCGCGCAGATTGCCCCAGTACGAACGGACCCGGCTGCGCAGTTCGGTGGCCCGACCGACGTAGAGCACCCGGCCACGGGCGTCGTGGAAGCGGTACACGCCGGGCTGCGCGGGTAGGTGGGCCGACTCCGGCGGCGGTACGCGACCGGGCGGCGGGCTGGACGGCACGGGTAAAGCATGCGGCACGTGACGCCGCGCCGGGAGCGCAGCTCGCGGCCGGAACGGCCGGACAAGAACCGGGACGTGATCAATTAGGACGGAAAAGCAGTCTAGTCACCTTCGTGGCTCAAATCCAGACTTGTCTCTTTACCGAGATACTGCAAGCCTTCCTTCTTAACCATTGGTACCGGTACATACGTCGATGATCGCGACGGTTGTTCGGGGCCGGTGGGCAAAGGTACGTACCCGTGTCCCCCACACAACGGAGGTACCCCCGTGCGACCCACAGAGTCAGCGCACCCGCAAACCCCCCGCCCCACCCGACGCCGCCTGGTCAAACTCCTGGTCGCGGGCTCCGCGGCGATCCTGGCCGGCGTGCTGTACGCCCCGGGCGCGGCACACGCCGCCAGCTCCGACGCCGGCTACAGCGCCGCCGACCTCGACTACGCGACCAGCGTGCTGGCCGGATCGGCGCGCGTCGCCGGCAGCGCCTGGGCCGTCGACAGCGCCACCCACCAGGTCGTGGTCACCGTCGACAGCACCGTGACGGGCAGCAAACTCGCCACCCTCACGCACGCCACCTCGGCGCTGGGCAGCCGGGTACGGGTCGAGTCGACAGCTGGGCAACTGCGCCTGTTCATCGCCGGTGGCCAGGCCATCTACGGCGGCCAGTACCGCTGCTCGCTCGGCTTCAACGTACGCAGCGGGAGTACCTACTACTTCCTGACCGCCGGGCACTGCGGCAACATCGCCTCGACGTGGTACTCCAACTCGGGGCACACCACCGTGCTGGGCAACACGGCCGGCTCCAGTTTCCCGGGCAACGACTACGCGATCGTGCGGTACACCAGCGGCGGGACGCCACCCGGTACGGTCTACACCTACAGCGGTAGCCAGGACATCGCGAGCGCCGCGAACGCCACGGTCGGCGAGTCGGTACGCCGCAGTGGCAGTACGAGCGGCGTGCACAGTGGCAAAGTGCAGGCATTGAACGCTACCGTGAACTACGCCGAGGGCACCGTCTCCGGGTTGATCAAGACCAACGTCTGTGCGGAGGGCGGCGACAGCGGCGGACCACTGTACGACGGCACCAAGGCGCTGGGCCTCACCTCGGGCGGCAGCGGGAACTGCACATCCGGTGGTACAACGTACTTCCAGCCGGTTACCGAGGCGCTCAGCGCATACGGCGTCACCGTCTACTGAGGGACTGACTACTGAGGCACTGACTACTGAGCCCTCCGACTGCTGAGCCCACCGGGCAGCGCAGCCGGGGCCAGGATTCCCCTCCAGGGAAGAGAGCGCCGGACCCACGGTCCGGCGCTCTTTCCCTGCCCAGGTCCCCGCGTCTTCCCTGCCCAGGTCCCCGCGTCTTCCGTGCCCAGGTCCCCGCGTCTTCCCTGCTCAGGTCCCGCGCGTCCGGGCCGGCGCTCAGCGGGCGGCGGCGCGGAGTTCGGCGATACGCAGGCGCAGGTCGTCGGTGCCGATCGGGTCTGGCCGGTTGCCGGTACGCGCCTCGTCCATGGCCTTGGCCAGTTGCGCGCGCCGGAGTACTTCCCGCAGGTCAGCGCCGGTCATTCCGGCGCTCAACCGGCCGAGGTCGGCCAGGTCGAGTTCGTCGGCGAAGATCCGGAAGTCGTCCGTACCGTGCTCGGCGGTGAGGTCCCGCACCATGTGCGCGAGGATCTCCGCGCGGCCGCGCTCGTCCGGCGCGGGGATCTCCAGGTGTACGTCGAAGCGCCCGGACCGGATCAGCGACGCGTCGATGAGGTGCGGGAAGTTGGTGGTGGCGACCACGATGACGTTCGGGTTCTGCTCGATCAGGTCGTTCATCTCCTGCTTGAAGATGCCCGCGACGGCGTTGACCGCGTGGCTGCCCGAGTCTTCGCCGGCGCCGGCGTAGCCGATGATGCTGTCGAACTCGTCGAACAGCAGCACGGTCGGCTCACGGTACCGGCGCGCCTCCTGGAAGATCCGTTTCATGTTGCGCTCGGAGGCGCCCAGCCACTTGTCGAGGATCTCCGTGGTACGGATCTGGCGCAGGCTGCCGCCGATCTCGTTGGCCAGGGCGCGGGCGAGCATTGTCTTGCCGGTACCGGCCGGCCCGTAGAGCAGGATGCCCTGCGGCCGCCGGGCACCCCAGCGGGCCATCGCGGCCGGGTGCGCGAACGAGGTCGCGACCTCGCGAAACTGGGCAACAATCGCGTCCAGACCGCCGATCTGGTCGAGGCTCACCCGCTGCTCGGCGGCCGACCCGGCCGGCCGGGCGCGCAGTACCAGCTCCGGTGGTACCACCGCGTCCGGGCAGACCTGCTGGACGACCGTGACCAGCGCGCCGAACATCGCCGCCAGGTGCGGGGCGGCGAGCGACTCCGGGGGTACCACCGCCCGCAGGCGCACCAGTTGCCCGTCGTCGCCGGGTACCGCGTGGTTGGTGACCGTCACCGCGAGTCCGGTATCCGCGTCCGTCAGCACCACCGAGCGCAGTACCTCGCCGTGCTCCCAGGTCCGGTCGGTGGCGGGTGCCGGTGGAGGGAAGCCGAACCGGCGCCACACCTGCTCGACAGCCGTCTCCAGACCGTCCCGGATCCGGACAGCGACCTGGTCACCAGCCTCGGCCCGGCGAGTCAGCAGCAGCCCGAGCGGGTCGTTGCCGATCACCGCGAACCGGGGCCGGCTGGCCAGCGACCCGCGGCCGGTGCGTACCGCCGCCTCGAGCACTCCGCCGGGCGCCACCGACAGGCGTACCCGGCGGATCGGGCGGGAGAAGGCCGCGGTGTCCAGCACCGGGACCTCGCGCTGGGCCGCGGCGGCAAGGATGCCCGGGGCGTCGACGATGGTCAGCCGCCAGCCGTCCCGGCCGAACACCCCGCCGTCGCTCCGCGTGGTGTCGGTCGATGTGGCGTACGGCGACGTGGTGTAGGTCGGCGTGCTGTGCGTCGGATCTGGCATGGCGGATCTCCACTGTCCTGGAGCCCCCACGACACTCGCACAAGTGTGCCACGGTGAATGTCAGCAGGCAGTGGGGCCGCGGTCACCAGCCAGTGGCGCGCCCGCCGGATGGTCAGAGATCAGCGTGACCGGCTGGGAGCTTCGCGTGCCCGGGGCGGGACTCGAACCCACACGCCTTGCGGCCGCCGCTTTTAAGGCGGCTGTGTCTGCCATTCCACCACCCGGGCCCGACCGCCGCGCCGGCTCGACGTCTGCCGGGCGAACAGCCGAGCCCACGGTAGCGGTTCGGGTACCCCCCGCGCACGCCCGATCGAACGTCGGCGTGCCGGGGACGCCGCGCCGGTACGTTGCGCCGGGCCGCCCGGCGTCAGCCGACCTTCGGGGTGACCTCTTCGAAGCTCTCCTTGGGGTCGTGCAGGCTGCCCAGCGCGACCACCTCCCGCTTCAGGAACAGGGCGAGCGTCCAGTCGGCCACCACCCGTACCTTGCGGTTGAAGCTCGGGATCCGGCTCACGTGGTAGGTCCGGTGCATGAACCAGGCCGGCCAGCCCTTGACCTTGATGCCGTACACCTGGGCAACGCCCTTGTGCAGCCCGAGGCTGGCCACCGAGCCGACGTACTTGTGCACGTAGTCCTGGAGTGGCTTGCCGCGCAGCAGGGCGGTCATGTTGTCCGCCAGCCGGCGCGCCTGGCGTACCGCGTGCTGGGCACTCGGCCCGGTCAGCGCCCCCTCGGAGGCGGTGAGGTCGGGTACCGCCGCGCAGTCCCCCGCGCTCCACGCACCCTCGATCACGTTGCCCTGCCCGTCGTGGATCTGCAGGGTGGCCAGGCAGGTGACCCGGCCCTTGTCGTCCAGCGGGAAGTCGGTGGCGGCGAGTACCGGATGCGCCTTCACACCCGCCGTCCAGACGATCGTGTCGGCCCGGAACTCGTCCCCGTCGGAGAGCTTGACCAGGCTGTCCACGCAGGACTCGAGCCGGGTACCCAGCCGGATGTCCATGTTGCGGTGCAGTAGCTGCTGCACGGTGTAGGCGCCCATGTCGGGATCGACCTCGGGCAGGATGCGCTGGGTCGCCTCGACGAGTACCCACCGCATGTCCGTGTCGGTCAGCTCGGGGTAGTAGCGCAGCGCGTCCCGGGCCATGTCCTCCATCTCGGCCAGCGCCTCGATGCCGGCGTACCCACCACCGATGAACACGAAGGTCAGCGCCGCGGAACGGATCGCCGGGTCGGTCGTGGTGGCCGCGATGTCGAGCTGGTCGAGTACCCGGTTGCGCAGGTAGACCGCCTCGCCGATGGTCTTGAAGCCGACCGCGTTCTCGCGCAGCCCCGGGATGGGCAGGGTCCGCGACACGCTGCCCGGCACCATCACGATCTGGTCGTACGGCACCTCGCGCGACGGCCCGATGATCGGCTGTACCGTCGCGACCTTGCGACTGTGCTCGACCTTGGTAACCATCCCGGACAGCACGTGGCACCGCTTGAGTTCGCGGCGCAGCGGCACGACAGCGTGCCGCGGGGAGATGTTGCCGGCCGCCGACTCGGGCAGGAACGGCTGGTAGGTCATGTGCGGCTGGGGGTCGACGATGGTGACCTCGGCCTCGCTGCCGCTGAGCTTCTTGGACAGGCGCAGAGCTGCGTAGAGTCCGACGTGCCCCGCGCCGACGATCAGGATCCGCTGCTTAGTCACGGATCAATCATCCCGGTACCGGCGGGCAGCCGCGACGGTACCCGCCACCGGGGTACCAGAACGTGACGACTGTGACAACTGAATCGGGAAGCAAGGGTACTGGCCGCAACCGGCCAGGGCTCTCGGCGGTCTTGTCGGGCGCATGTGCGATCGGCATACTGAGCGCCACTGCCGGTAATAGCGAGGCCACGGGGGCTTGGTTGACGTGCTGGTACTTGGTTTGTCCCAGATGCACCTGGATGCCATGAGATTGCTCGCCACCGGCGCCACCGACAAGGCTGTCGGGCTGCGCCTCAAGATCAGCGACCGTACCGTACGACGGCTGGTCCGCGACCTCTGCGATCACTTCGGAGTGGACGGCCGGCTGCAACTCGGTGTCGCCATCGGACAGTCGGGACTCGTCGTCCTGAACCTGTCGAGGCCGGTTGCCCCGGCGTTGGAGGTCGCCGCCTAGCCCCGCGACCCGGGGAGTCAGGGCGCGACCGGGTCAGGTGAGGTCGTCCCACAGCCAGACGTCGCTGACCGGACGCCCCGGGCCGAGGAACTCGGCAACCGTCGCTTGTAGAGCGGCGGCGTCGGGTACCCGGGGATCGAGCACCAGCAGGCCGACCCGCCAGTGCGCCAGGTCGGCACGGAACTTCGCGGCGTCTCCGGGTGCGACCGGCCAGACGTCGCCCTGGGACGCGACGGCGGCGAGCATGGTCGTGGTCCACACCGGCGGCGCGCCGAAGAGGGTGGCGTGCCCGTCCGCTGACGGCCCGAGGAAGTACCCGCCGGGGATGGCGAAGTCCACTCCGGTCGCTGCTGACCAGCGCATTCCCTCGAACGAACTGAGCGACGGGATGGGTACCGTGGCGAGCGTTGTGCCGGCCGGCAGGTACCCCCGCCAGGTTCCGTCGGCGATGAACCGGGGTACCGGCCGGATGTGCTCGGTCGGCAGGCGGCTCGGCGCCAGCCCGACCAGCGCGAGCGCGACGGCAACGGCGGTGGCCGCCGGCAGCCAGCGGGCACCCGCCCGCCAGCGCTGTCCGGCGTAATCGAGCAACATCGCGACGAGCACCCCTGCCGCCGGTACGACCAGCAGGGCGAGCCGGTACGGGATGGCCCACTGGAAGACCGGCTGGCGGGCGACGAGTCGCCACGGCCCGGGCAGGACGACATCCGTGTGCGGGAGCCGGATGCGTACGCCGAGCGAGAGCACTGCCAGGCCGACCAGTACCACCAGCGTGCTCACGAAGACCGGCGAGCGGCGCAGCTGCCAGCCGAAGGCCACCAGGATCAGCAGGATCGGCAGCCCCAACAGCGGCGCCGGCATCGCCCAGCCAGCCAGCCACTGGTCGACATGCAGCCACTCCGGCAGCCGGTCGGGCAGGTAGAGGTAGTTGGACGGGTCCGCCGGGAACGCCTGCGGGTCGATCGGGTTACCGGCGAAGCGCTGCCGGCCGGCGAACTGGTACCCGAGCGGTACGGCCGCCACCACCGCGGTGACCAGTGCCGCGACGAGTACGCCCCGGGCCATCCGGGACACCGATCGGCGAGCCTCGGCCGGGCGCTGGACGGCGTACGCGACCAGGAAGAGCCCGAGCCCGATGGCGCCGATCAGCAGTACCTCCTCGCCGATCAGCAGTTGCCAGGCGATCAGCAGGCCGAGAATCGCGCCATCCCGCAGCAGCCGGCTGCTCCGGGCCAGGGCCAGCAGTCGCCAGGCGATCAACGGGATCAGGAACTCGGCGGTCACATGCTGGTGCCCGCCGGTCTCGATGACCATCAGCGGGCTGAAGCCGCCGAGCAGGCCACCGACCAGGGCGGCGCCACGACGCAACTGCAGCGGCCGGGACAGTACCCAGTACCAGGCGTACCCGGTCAGCGCGAGGCTGGCCACTGCGAGGACGGCGTACGCCACCGCCGGGCCGAAGAGCAGGGTCACCGGCGCGACCGGGATGGCCAGGCCGAGCAGGTTGGCGTTGGCGGCCAGGTTCACCCCGTCCGGGGCGTTGAGCGCGGTCGAGAAGAACGGGTTGCTCAGGTGGGTGAGCGCGTGCGCGGCGTTGGCCAGCTGCCACTCCGCCAGGAACTCGTCGGAGCCCTTCACGTACACCCACGAACGCTGCCCCGGATGGCTCCACAGCCCGGACGTCAGCCAGCCGGCCAGCAGCAGGTAGAGCGCCCCGGCCAGCAGGTCGAGGCTGGCCAGCCCACGCACCAGCCGGGCGCCGCGACCGGTCGGCTGGTCGGCCGGGCCCGGGTCGGGCGCGTCGACCAGGAGTGCACCGCGTTGATCACCCACGGCACCCCCGCTCGGCCACGGCACCCCGCGATGTGGACAGACTCGGGCAGGACGCCCCGTACCCGTCCACCATCCCAAATCCACCCCGCCGCCGGCGGCCAAACAGCGGGCCGGGCGCGGTCACCTGGCGGCTCCAGGCGGCTCCGGGCGGCTCCAGCCCGCGATCTTGCGCGTAGCGGGCCTACGAGCGGCCCGATAGGACCGCTACGCGCAAGATCCGCCGCGCGGTCAGGCGCAGGCGATGCCGACGCGGAGCATGGCCAGCTTGCCGGCTTGGATCTGGCCGCTGTCCGCGTCGCTGGCGAAGCCGCGTTGGCCGGGCGGGTGGACCTGGTAGACGAAGACCGTGCACGGGGCGTAGCGCGCGTCGGTCGAGCTACCCACCCCGATCACCGGGGCGTTGGCGGTACCGCCCGGCACGTTCGGCGGCGCCAGAGTGAGCCCGGGAGCCGCGATCAGCGCCAGGTAGTCGCTGGTCGGAGGGCCGACATAGTACGAGTTCACCTCGGCGCGACTGCCGCTGACGGTCTGCCGGGTCAGCCGGTACCCGGTGATCGTGAAGTCCCCGGCGAAGTCGCAGGCGACCGAGGCGGGCGCGGCGCAGCTGGCCGGCTTGTGCCGGGCGTGCAGCACGATCACCAGTGCGGTGACCGCGACCAGCCCGACGATGACGACAATCAGCAGCGCCCGCCGGGAACCGATCTCGGCACCTGCCCGGCCAGGCGGTCGCGGCCCGAAGTCCGCGTCGTCCTGCTTGCCCGCCGTCACGAGTTACGCCGCCGTCATGGGTGCCCGCCGTCATGGGTGCCCGCCGTCATGGGTGCCCGCCGTCACGAGGTGCCCGCGGTCATGAGCGGTTGACCAGGCGGGCGAGGTAGTAGGCGAGGCCGGCCATCAGCGCGAAGCCGACCAGCGAGGCGATGAGGTAGCGGGTACCGCCGAACAGGTGCGGCAGCAGCGCGGCGAGCAGCCCCACCGCCGCCGTACCCAGTACCAGCAGGCCGGTACGCGGCAGCCAGCCGAGCAGTGCGGTGGGTGCCACGACCGCGTCGTTGGGGATCACCGCGCTGATCGCGGCGAGTACATGCGTCGTATAGAGCAGTGCGGCGAGTACGACCAGGCGCAGGTAGGCCACCGGCTCGCCGTACACCGTGGTGGCGGCCAGCCAGGCCAGTACCGCCAGCAGCAGTACCAGGGTGACCGCGGCGGTCCGGGGCAGCGCGGCGGCGATCAGGGCTGCGGCGGCGAGCGCGCCGACCCAGCCACTGAACACCAGCGGCGTCGGGGCGGCGACCAGCAGTGCGGCCAACCCGACCGCGAACACTCCGCCGCGGAGTAGGAAGAACGCGGGCGTCGTACGCCGTACCTGGACCCACCAGCCCGCTATCTTGGCGATCATCGGGACCCCACCCTGGGTGCGCCGGCCAGCTGGGCCACCTGCCGCAGTACCAGGTCCAGGCTGTTCGCCCCGGCCCACGGCACCACCGGTACGCCGTGCTCGCCGAGCAGCCCGACCGTGTTGTCCCGCTCCATGCGCCACAGCCGGGCCGGCAGGTCGCCGTAGAGATCGCTACGTGGTCCGGTCAGCCCGGGAGGCAGCGTGTCCACGGCCACCACGAAGCGGCCGGAGCGGGCCAGCCGCGCCACCATCTCCGAGGAGCGCTCGTCGATCAGCGGGGTCAGCACCACCACCAGCGCGTTCGGCGAGATCAGGTGTGCGCCGAAGGCGTTCGGGGGCGGCTCGTACGCACCCGGCGCGGGGTGTACTTCGAGCAGCCACTCCAGCACCGTCAGGTACTGCCGGCGGCCACTGGCCGGGCGCAGCCGGCGGGCCTGGTGGCTGTACTCCACCAGCGACACCCGGTCACCACGGTGCAGGTAGTGCTCGGCGATGCCGGCCGCGGCGCGTACCGAGGTGTCCAGTACCGAGGCCTGCCCGTGGATGCCGCCCGAGTGGCCCGCCTCGTGCAGTACATCCAGGAGCAGTACCACCTCGGCGTCCCGCTCGGAGAGCATCTGCGCGACGTGCAGTTCGCCGGTGCGCAGGGTGACCCGCCAGTCGACCCGGCGCAGCCGGTCCCCGGGGGCGAACATGCGTACCCCGGCCAGCTCCCCGCCCTCGCCCGGCCGCCGGGACCGGTGCCCGCCGACCAGGCCGGCCGCCCGGGGCATCGCGTCGTCCGCGTCGAACCCGTCGGTCACCGGGTAGACCTTGCGCCAGTGCGCCTTCGCCACCGCGGCGTCGCTGATCAACAGGCCGTCGGCGGCGACCGCGTGCACCACGGCCGGGCCGAGCGGGAGCCGTCCCCAGCGCAGTACCTGCCCGGTGAACTCCAGCGCCGCACCGCTCGCCGCCTGGACGGAGAGCACGTGCGGCCGGTCGGAGTCGGGCAGGTCGGCGTAGTCGGAGACGGCGGTCCGGAAGATCACCAGATCCAGCGGTACCGCACCGGGGTTGCCGATCGTCGCCCGCAGCCGCAGCCGCTGCCCCTCGGCCAGCGCCTCCTCGCCGCTGTCCAGCCCGACCATCGGCAGCCGGGCCGGCCGGCGCCAGAACGCCAGCGCGGCACCGGCCGCGAACGGCGCGGCGAGTACCACCAGGTCGACCCGGCCGAGCAGGACGGCGAGGGTGAGCAGTACGCCGGTGAGGGCGAGCGCCCGACCGAACGCCTTGGTCGGCAGCCACGGTGCCACCGCGTGCCGGCGTGACTCGGCGGGGCGTACCCGCCGCGGGCCCGGCCGC
Organism: uncultured Actinomycetota bacterium; assembly: GCA_963850915.1. Lineage (GTDB taxonomy): Bacteria > Actinomycetota > Actinomycetes > Mycobacteriales > Micromonosporaceae > CAVTWH01. Next base: position 184,239 of record CAWKND010000004.1, on the reverse strand, counting down.
TCGTCGGGTGCGGTACGCCCGGCGCGCAGCGCGGGAGGCGCCACGGTCACCGGCGCGCGGCCGACTGGCCGTGCTTGTCGGGCTGGCGGCTCTGCGGTGCGTCGGGGCGGGTACCGGCGTAGCTGGGCAGCGCACCGGAGGCGGGTACCGGCACCTTCGCCAGTACGTCGGCGACCACTGCGGCCGGCTGCATCTGGCGCAGCCACATCTCCGGCTTGAGCGTGATCCGGTGCGCCAGGGCCGGTACGGCCACCGCCTGCACGTCCTCGGGGATCACGTAGTCGCGACCGGCCAGCGCCGCCACCGCGCGGGACAGCAGCAGCAGCGCCAGTGAGCCACGGGGCGACGCGCCGACGAGTACGTGCGGGTGCTCCCGGGTGGCCGTGGTCAGCTCGACGAGGTACCGCCCGATGGAGTCCTCGACCGCGACATCCTCCAGCGCGCCCTGCATGGCGACCAGTGTCGTGGCGTCGACCACGGCCGGCAGCTGGGACTCCTCGGCACGCCGGGCGACCCGGCGGCGGAGTACCTCCAGCTCCTCCTCGCGCGTCGGGTAGCCGAACGACACCCGGAGCAGGAACCGGTCCAGCTGCGCCTCGGGCAGCGGGTAGGTCCCCTCGTACTCGATCGGGTTGGCGGTGGCGAGTACGTGGAACGGTGCCTTCAGCCGGTAGGTGGTGCCCTCCACCGATACCTGCTTCTCCTGCATCGCCTCCAGCAGCGCCGACTGGGTCTTCGGCGGGGTCCGGTTGATCTCGTCGGCCAGCAGCAGGTTGGTGAAGAGCGGACCCGGGCGGAAGGTGAAGTCGTGGTTGCGCTGGTCGTAGAGGAACGACCCGGTCACGTCGGCCGGCAGCAGGTCAGGCGTGAACTGCAGGCGACGGAACTCGATGCCCAGCGCCTGGGCGAAGCAGCGCGCGGTCAGCGTCTTGCCCAGCCCGGGCAGGTCCTCCAGGAGTACGTGACCGCCGGCCAGGATGCCGGCGAGCACCAGCTCCAGCGCGTCCCGCTTGCCGACCACCACCGAGCCGACGGTGTCCAGCACCGCCCGGCCCAGCCGGCCGACCTCGTACGCCGGTACCCGGTCGCTCATACCGCCTCCATCTGCTTGACCAGCGCGGCCAGCTCCCGCCCGGACGGGGGGCGCTTGGCGCGGATGGTGACCATTGCCCACAACGGTTCGCCGAGGATCTCGCGGGCCCGCTGTGGATCGCTCTTGGTGGTGATGCCGTGCCGCAGTCGCAGCCGCTCCTCGACCAGCAGCGCGATGCGTGGCTGGAGGGTACGCGCGAACTGCTCGCCGTCGCGACCGAGCTGCAGCCCGAAGAAGGCCATGTTCCGGCTCCACTTCTGGGTCGCCAGCGCCAGGCCGTCGCGCCCCGGTGCCTGTCCGGCCTGCTGGCTGGAGGCGATGCCGAAGCGCAGCGTCTCGGGCAGCTGCGGATTGCGCGTCCAGGCGAGTACGGCCAGCAGTACCTGCAGCGCCAGCAGGCCGAAGAAGACGAAGAAGTAGGAGACCCGCTGCGCGGCGATGATCTGGACGAACAGTTCGATGAAGAAGGTACCGGCGGCCGCGATCAGCAGTGCGCGGATCAGCCAGCGACCGCGATTGGTGACCCCCCGGCGCGGCTGCGGCTCGGGCTCCGGCTCGCCGACGTCCAGCAGGTCGTCGAGCAGGCTCATCCGGGTACCTCCACCGGCCGGGTCAGCTCGGCGCGCAGTTGGCGCAGTGCCGCGCGGGCCTGGTCGCGCATGGTCACGTCGACGGTGTGCGTGGCGTACCGGGCCAGCCGGTAGACCTCGGCCAGCGGGTACAGCACGTCCGGGCTGACCTGGTGCTCGGCGAGCAGTCGCAGGACCAGGTCGGAGGGGGTGTCACCGGGCTCCCGGGGGGTACCGGCGGCGGCCGCGGCCTGCTCCAGGCGTACCCAGCAGGCGATCACGGCCGCCCGCGGATCGCCGTCGTCGAGGTCGACGAGGCCGGCCTCCACCGCCGCGAGTACCGCAGCGCGCTGCTCCTCCGCGGTCTGCGCCAACTCCTCTTCCAGCGGTACCCGGTCGACCCGGCGGCGTGCCCGGACCATCATCAGGATCAGGAACCCGAGGACGCCCAGCAGCAGTAGGACGGCGACGCTGGCCAGTACCGTGCCGACCCAGCTGGGCAGCTGGATGTGGCCGGTCGGGTCCTCGGTCGGGCCGGCGGCGCCGGGCGCGAAGAAGACGTCCTTCTGTGATGGTGGCGAAGCCGGCTTGGGGCTGAACCTCGGCAGCGGCGCACTGTGCAGCTGCGGGGTCGCCAAACTGGCCGCGACGGCCGCGCCGGCGAGCAGCGCGCCCACCGTCAACAGCGGTAGCAGCCGTGACCGCGTAGCCCGTTGCACCTTGTCGATCCCGTCTGTCCGGCCGGACCCGTATGGCGGTCCAGCCCCGTCGTCCCAGCCCGGCTTGTCAGCCCAGCCCAGCCCTGTTACTCAGGCCAGCGATGTGCTTTGCCCGGCTCAGCACGTCGTCCAGCATCGCCGGTGTCAGCCGTCCCGTAAAGGTGTTCTGCTGGCTCACGTGATAGCTGCCCAACAGTAGTGGTTCGCCACCTTGACCGCCCGCTACGGCCCCGTGCCCGAAGACCGGGCGCGGTACGGGTGGGCGCAGGTCGTACACCCCGGGCAGCGCCTGCCACCACGCGGCCCAGGCGAAGGCGCCCAGCGCGACCACCACCTTCAGGGTGGGCCGGAGAATGCTCAGTTCCCGGCGCAGGAACGGCGCGCAGGTGTCCCGCTCGGCCGGGGTCGGCTTGTTCTCCGGCGGCGCGCAGCGTACCGCCGCGAAGATCCGGGTGTCGGTGAGCACCAGCCCGTCGTCGCGGGCCACGCTCGTCGGCTGGTTGGCCAGGCCGGCCCGGTGCAGCGCGGCGAAGAGCACGTCACCCGAGCGGTCGCCGGTGAAGACCCGGCCGGTGCGGTTACCGCCGTGCGCGGCCGGCGCCAGCCCCAGGATGCCGATGCGCGCGTCGGCCGGGCCGAAGCCGGGCACCGGCCGACCCCAGTACTGCTGGTCGCGGAAGGCGGCTCGGCGGTCCCGGGCGACCTGCTCCCGCCAGGCGACCAGCCGGGGGCAGGCCCGGCAGTCGGCGATCTCCCGGTCGAGCTGGGTCAGCTCCCCCTCGATGTCGGCGGCGCGCACGCCGTCAGCCTGTCACAGCTCGATCTGTCACAGCGAGGCGCGCAGGTACTCCAGCGTCCGGGCCCACGCGGTCGTGGCGGCCAGCTGGTCGAAGACCTCCGGCCGGTCGTCGTTGAAGAAGGCATGGTGGGTACCGGGGTAGTCGTACACAGCCACCTGCCCGCCCGCCTCCTCGATCGCGTGCACGGCCAATTGGATGCCGGGTGCCGTGCTCGTACCGTCGCTCTCCGAGCAGTGGATCAGTGCGCGCTTGCCGTGGTAGTTCTGCCACTTCGGGGCCATCCGCTCCCACGGCAGGCCGGGGTAGAAGCCGACCGTGGCCACGATGTCCGCGGACAGCGTCGCCGACCACAGCGCCAGGCTGCCGCCCATGCAGAAGCCGACGCAGCCGATCCGGCCGGTCACCTCGGGCAGCGTGGCCAGGTGGCGGGCGGCTCCGGCGATGTCCTGGGCGGCACCGTCCATCGCCAACCCCATCAGCAGCTTGCCGGCCTCGTCCGGCTCGGTGGCCTGTACGCCGTGGTAGAGGTCGGGCGCCAGGGCCACGAAACCGGCCGCGGCGAAGCGGTCGGCGAGTGCGGTGACGTGTGGTACCAGTCCCCACCACTCCTGGATGACGACCACTGCCGGTCCGCTACCGGACTCCGGTAGCGCGAGATATCCGTCGCTGGTCCCGCCGTTGCTCGGGTACCGCACGCGTTCGCCCATTTCGGCCCGCCTCCTGTCAGTCAGTCGTCATTGGCTGGTGGCGCAGAGTTGGCTGGTGGCGCAGAGTTCGCTGGTGGCGCAGAGTTACTCGGTGGCGCAGAGGTTGCAGGAAGGTAGCCAACCATGTGATCACCTTCGCTGAACAGGTGTACCGGGCGTGGCGAATGTCGCTTGCCGGCGGCAGGAAACCTTGCCCCGGACAAAGAAGCGTGGCCAACCTGCGAGGTTCGCAGGATGGCCACGCTTCGGTGCTGTCAGGAGTCGCCCGACCAGGTCAGTGCGGGGTCAGCTGGCGTCCTCAAGGCAGAGGACGTCGCCGGTCTTGCCCACCTCGCCCCACCAGAAGATGCTGGTCGCGGAGGGGTACGGCTTGCAGATGTCGGGGTCCGCCTCGGCAACGGGCTCGATTGGCACGGGCTCGATTTGGCCATGGGCTCAGCGTGCGTGCGTGCGTTCGGTACGCTGCGCGGCGTGACAGATCTGCTCGCCCAGTTGAGCTCCACCCCGGGCCTGTACCGGGGGCGCGGCGACGGGCCGGAGAGTGGCCCGTTCGTGGCCCGCATCCAGGTCGCGACAACGCTGCGCGGGCGCGCGGTCATCCTCGACTACGAGGCGTCCAACGACCGCAATGGACTGCAGCACCTGGAGCACAGCGTGCTTACCCCGGGCGAGAACGGGCGGCTGGAGCTGCACGTTGCCTGCCTGGAACTGCCCGGCATGGTGCGCTTCAAGGAGACCGGTACCGGCGAATTCAGCTCGTACGACGGGCCGTTCACCGCCCGGATCGTGCTGTCCGTACCCGCGCCGGGCGGGCTCACCTACAGCTGGTGGTACGCCCGCGACGAGGCACACCCGAGCGAACAGTCCCGTGCCGAGGTTCGGCGTACCGGCTGAGTTTCGCGCGAAGCGCTCCCCGAAGCCGACCGGCCGCACCGCATCATGCGGGGCGGCCGGGTCTTGTTTGTCGCTGCCTTAAAGGCCGTGCTGCGATCGGCTAGTGGAAGATCGCGGCGATGATCCCGATGACCACCACGATCGCGGCGCCGATGCCCACCAGCAGTGGGGTCTTCGACTTGGTGGCGGCCGGGGTGGTGTGCACCTGCTGGTCCGGCGAGGTGGTGTGCAGGCCCTGGTCCGGTGGTGCGTCGTGCAGGCCCTGGTCGGGTTCGCCAGGCGTAGTGGGGCTGCTCATCGACAGTTCCTTCCCGAGAGGGGGTCGCGGCCAGCATAAGGCGACGGCGCCAGCACCGCCCTATGACGATCGGGTCAGCCGATCGGGTCAGCCGACCGGGTCAGCCGGTCGGGTCAGCCGGTCGGGGTGGCTGACGGGCTGGCTGGTGGGCTGCCGGAGGGAGCTGCCGTACTCGGAGATCCGGTAGGCGACGCGACGCCCGTGGGGAGCGGCGTGATCGAGGCGTACGGAGCGGCGCCGCACAGCGGGTACTGCCACTGGTGGTACTGCAACTCGAAGTCGCCGTCCGTGGGGTCGGGAGTGGCACAGAACCAGGGCTGCCCGAGCTGTACCGGCTGCCCGTTCTCGTCGTAGAGCCGGACTCCGCGCAGCGGCTGCCCGTCCGGGCCGTACGGGAAGATGTCGCGTACCTGCTGCTCGGCTGGGGGTGCGTAGGTGTCGCCGCCGCGGTTTCCGCCGTTGAAGGGCACGTTGGCCAGGGCGAGCAGCACGATGAGTATGTTGCCGGCGACCAGTGCCCCGCGGAGCCCGATGGAGTGCCGGCGCCATGCCTCCACCCCGGCGCCGGCCGCGGCTGACCCGGCCGGCTCGGCTGGCTCGGCTGGCTCGGCTGGCTCGGCTGGCTTGTCCAGCGCGGCGACGCTCCGGGTACCGAGCCAGATCGAGAACCCGACCAGCACGAGTACGAAGACGATGCCGGCCAGCCAGTTGCCGCCGACCGTGGGCAGCAGCCGGTCACCGCCCACCCGGAGTGCGCGCAGGATCAGCAGGCCGAGCAGGTATCCGCGCAGCAGCCACCAGCCCGGGCGCAGCAGCCGGACGAAGTCGCTCAGTCGCGGGTATCCCAGCCAGCCACCGATCCGTACGTCAACGCCGCGCAGCCGGGTGGCGTAGGGCGCCCACTGCTGGGCCAGGGTCGGCCGGGCGCGCCAGCTGCGTACCCCCTCCGTGATGCCGGCCGCCGCGCGCAGCTCGGCCGCGTACCCCCGGGGGGTGCCCAACCGCGCGTCCAGCGGCTCGGCGCTCTCGGCGGCCACCTCGGCCAGGTGCCCGGGCAGCTCCTCGAGCAGCTCGTCGCGTACCTCCGGCGGCAGGTCGGACAGCGCCGCCCGCACGCCGGCCAGGTAGTCCCCGATCTCGCCGAGCCGCGCCGAGTCGGCCCCCGCGGATACCGCGCTCATCCCGCAACTCCCGGTTCCGGACCTGTCCCTGCCCCCACGAGCAGGCTGTCCATGGTGGTGGCGAACGACTTCCAGACCTTGCCGGAGTGGCCGAGCTGGGTACGGCCGGCGGCGTTGAGCGCGTAGTACTTGCGGTGCGGCCCCTCTTCGCTCGGCACCACGTAGGTGGTGAGCATGCCGGCCTGGAAGAGCCGGCGCAGCGTGCCGTAGACCGAGGCGTCGCCGACCTCCTCCAGCCCGGCGACCCGCAGCCGGCGCAGGATGTCGTAGCCGTAGCCGTCGTCCTCCCGCAGTACGGCGAGTACGGCGAGGTCGAGGACGCCCTTCAGCAGTTGGGTGGTATCCACGCGATGCACACTAGTACGCTTTACGCGGTACCGTCAACACGGCGGTACCGTCAACACGGCGGTACCGTCAACAGCGTGCTACCGCGTGTTTGGGTTTGGCTTCGGATTGGCTTCGCTTCGGGGGCGGCGAGCTCAGCCGGGCGCGGGTGGGCGGCCGGGCGCGGGTGCGCGGCCGGGCGCGGGTGGGCAGGGCCGGCTCAGCCGGCGATGCTCCAGGCGATGCCGTCGAGGATGTCGTGCTCGCTGACGACGACGGCGGGCGCGCCGACCCGCTCCAGGATGACCCGGAGGATCAACGCGCCGGCCCCGATCACGTCGGCCCGGCCCGGGTGCATCACGGGAATGGCCAGCCGCTGCGCCCGGGTCATCGCGAGCAGGTCGGCGGTCACCCGAGCGACCTGCGCCGTCGGGATCACGCTGTGGTGGATCACCTCCGGCTGGTACCCGGGCAACTTCAAGGCGATCGCCGCCACCGTGGTAACCGAGCCGGCCAGCCCGATAACGGTCGCCGCCCGCTCCCCGTGCACCGTTGCCAGCGCGCCGTCCACAGCCGCCTCGATGTCCGCGGTCGCCGCCGCGATCTGCGCCGCCGTGGGCGGGTCGGAGTGCAGGTACCGCTCGGTCATCCGGACACAGCCGATGTCGGTACTGATCCCGGCCTGTACCTTCCCGCCAGCGAACGTGCCCCCGTCGGCACCGTCCACTGTGGACGCTCCGGTGCCGAGGGCGAACTCGGTCGAGCCGCCGCCGATGTCCAGTACCAGGAAGGGGTCGGGCAGGTCGAGGCCGCGTACCGCCCCGGTGAACGAGAGCCGGGCCTCCTCGTCCCCGGAGACCACCTCCGGCAGGGTACCCAGCGTGGCCAGCACCATGCTCCGGAACTCGTCGGCGTTACGGGCATCGCGGCTCGCCGAGGTGGCCACCATGCGTACCCGCTCCGCGCCCGAGTCGGCGATCGCGTGGGCGTAGTCGGCGAGGGCCACCCGGGTGCGCTCGATCGCCTCGGGTGCGAGCAGGCCGGTACGGTCCACCCCCTGTCCCAGCCGTACCACCTCCATCCGGCGTACCACGTCCTGCAGGTCCCCCACGCCTGTTCCGTTTTCTGGGCCAGGGGGAGTGTCGGCGATCAACAGGCGGATCGAGTTGGTACCACAGTCGATCGCGGCGACGCGGGGCATCAGGCCTCCTGATCTTGCTGATCTTGCTGTCTGCTGTCTTGCTGGTTCAGGCGGAGCAGCATTCTGGTGTTGCCCAACGTGTTCGGCTTGACCCGCTCCAGCCCGAGGAACTCGGCGACGCCCTCGTCGTACGAGCGCAGCAGTTCGTCGTAGACCTTCGGCGGGACCGGCGCGCCGTCGATCTCGACGAAGCCGAAGGAGCCGAAGAACCGGGTCTCGAAGGTCAGGCAGAACACCCGGGCCACCCCCAGTTCGCGCGCCGTGGACAGCAGCGCCGCCATGATCTGGTGGCCGATCCGCCGCCCGCGCAGCAGCGGGTCGACCGCCACGGTGCGTACCTCGGCGAGGTCCTCCCACATCACATGCAGCGCGCCACAGCCGACCACCCGCTCGCCGTCGCGGCCGCCGTCGGGGCCGGGCTGGACAGCCACCCAGAAGTCCTGGATCGACTCGAAGATGGCGACTGTCGCCTTGGACAGCAGCCGGCGGTCACCGGAGTAGAGGTCGATCAGGCGGCGGATGGTACGGGCGTCGGCGGTACGGGCCCGGCGGATCATGACCTCCATGGCACGAGCCTAGCCATCCCGTGCGGACCACACTCCACCGCGCGCCAACCCGCCGCGCGCCGCCCGACCCCGGACAGTCCACCGCACGACAGCTGTACTGCACGGATACCGACACTTCCTTGATCGGGTCTGGTGCCGCCCTCAGCATTCGGGGCATGACTTCCCCCCGGAACAGACTTCTCGTCGGCGCGCTCGCGGCGGCGCTCGTGATTGGCAGCATGGGCTGCGGATTCATCAGGTCGGCGAAGAACGTGGCCGCCAACGCCTCCACCCTCGGCGACCTGTCCAGCAAGCTGGAGAACGCCGACAAGCTGACCTACCAGGCCGAGTACAAACTGGACGACGGCAGCAAGGTGACCGTTGCCCAGCAGCCACCGAACTCGGCCGCGGTCGGCGAGTCGGGGCGCTACATCTCCACCGCCGACACCTTCATCTTCTGCGACACCGAGGACAGCAAGCTCACCTGCCAGAAGACCCCGAACCAGGGCGGCAGCACAGGTACCGCCGGGGACGCCGCGTTCTTCACCGGCATCGGCTCCGGCTTCATCTCGGCGCCGTTCGCGCTGACCGTACTCACCGCCGCGATCCTCATCCCGTCCGCCAAGGTGGACAAGAGCGAGCAGAAGATCGCCGGGCAGAAGTCGACCTGCGCCAAGGTGAGCAACCTCGAGGATGCGCAGAAGGACACCGCGGAGAAGGACCGGCTGCACGACTTCACCGTCTGCATCACCGACTCCGGCATCCTCAGCAGGTTCACCGGTACCGGCGGCGACGGTACGAAGCAGGGCGTCGAGCTGACCAGCTACTCCGACAAGGTCGACACCAGCCTGTTCAAGGTGCCGGACGGAGCCACCGTCACCGATCTCGGCGCGCTGCCGACGGCGACCGATACCGACGATGACACCCCGGACGCCAGCCCGTCGGCGAGCGACGACTCCGGCGACCCGAGCCCGAGCGACTCGCCCTCCGTCTAACCCCGCTCGACCAGCGTTCGACCGGCTCCGGGGACCGGTCAGGCAGGGTCAGCTTCACTAACTGGTACGGCAGCAGGTACGGCAACGCACGGGCCGCCGGTCCACCAGGGCTCAATCAGTTCGCGCACTTCGTCGCCGAACGGGTTGACGCCGGGACCGGCGGCCAACGCGTGTCCAAGGTGGACGTGCAGGCACTTGATGCGGGTGGGCATACCGCCGGCCGAGACACCGGCGATCTCCGGTACCTGCCCGATCGCCTCGCGCTTCTCCAGGTAGTCCTGGTGCGCGCGCTGGTATGCCGCTTGCAGCTGGGGATCCTCGGCGAGCCGGGCCGCCTGCTCCTTCATCAGCCCGGCCGACTCCAGCCGGCTGCAGGCCGAGACGGCACGCGGGCAGGTGAGGTAGTAGAGCGTCGGGAACGGGGTACCGTCGGCCAACCGCGGCGTCGTCTGTACCACGTCCGGCAGCCCGCACGGGCAGCGGTGCGCCACCGCCCGGGTACCCCTCGGGGTGCGCCCGAGCTGCTCCCCCACCACGGCCAGATCAGTCGGCGTAGCGGGTTCCGGAGTAACAGTCACTTGGTCTGGCTCACTTGGTCTGGCTCACTTGGTCTGTTTGGGCTGGTCGGCCGCCTTGACGCTGGACCACAGCTGCTCGTACCACGGCCCGGTGTCCTTGACCTTGCCGGCGTCCGGATCGGAGCTGGCCGGGGCACCCCCGTCAACCACCGCGTAGATCGTCTCGCCCGGCTCGCCCATCAGCAGCCGGCTGCGGGCCTGTGCCTTGATGTAGGCCGGGTCGTTCCACTTGTCCGACTGGACCTGCAGATCGGCGATGTGCGCGGTCTGCTCGCGCTGGTGCTCCTGGAGCGCGGCGATCTCGGCCTGCTGGTTGAGGTAGATGCGTACCGGATAGGCGTAGGCCAGCAGCAGTGCCCCGAGTACCAGCACCAGGACGGTGGCCCGGCCGGTGAACCGGTGCGGGCGGGCCGCGCGGACCCGCTGGGTGGAGCCGGCCGAGCGGCGGGCAACCGCCGGACGGGCGACCGGGCGGCCGGATGCGCCCCTGGTCGGCCGGGCTGTCCCGGTCCGGGCATTGCCGGTGCGTGGATCGCCGCTGCGCGGATTGCCGGTGGATTGATTGCCGGTACGCGGGTTCCCCGTTCGCGCGCCTCCGGTGCGGGGCGCGCCGAGCCGGGCCGAGCGGGGCTGGCTGGCGCTGTCGTTGCCGACCCGGCCGGTCGACGCGCCACCCGAGCGGGCAGTACCGAGCCGGCCACCGGCGCCACCCGGGCGCGGGCCGCCGCGCCGCTGCTGTCCAGCCACTCCGCCTCCCCGGGCCGTACGCGCCGGGCGATGGAAGAGGACTCCCACCGCCCGGTGCGGGTAAAGATCAGCCCTGACGGTACCGCGGGAACGCGCTGGTACCGGCGTACCGCGCCGCGTCGCCCAGCTCGTCTTCGATGCGCAGCAGCTGGTTGAACTTCGCCACCCGCTCGGAGCGGGCCGGCGCGCCGGTCTTGATCTGGCCGGAGCCCACGGCCACCGCCAGGTCGGCGATGGTGACGTCCTCGGTCTCCCCCGAGCGGTGGCTCATCATCGTCTTGAAACCGTTGCGGTGCGCCAGATCCACCGCGTCCAGCGTCTCGGTCAGCGAACCGATCTGGTTCACCTTCACGAGTACGGCGTTGGCCGACTTCTCGGCGATGCCCCGGGCGATGCGGACCGGGTTGGTGACGAACAGGTCGTCGCCGACAATCTGGATCTTGTCACCGAGCTGCGCGGTCATCGCACCCCAACCGGCCCAGTCCTCCTCGGAGAGCGGGTCCTCGATGGAGATGATCGGGTAGGTCTCGACCAGCTTGGCGTAGTAGGCGATCATCTCGTCGGACGGCTTGCTGACGCCCTCGAAGAGGTACCCACCGTCCTTGTAGAACTCGGTCGCCGCGACGTCGAGCGCGAGGCAGACGTCCTTGCCCAGCTCGTACCCGGCGGCCGCGATGGCCTCAGCGATCAGGTCCAGTGCGGCGGCATTGGCCGGCAGGCTCGGGGCGAAGCCGCCCTCGTCACCCAGGCCGGTCGAGTACCCCTTCTTCTTCAGCACCGCCTTCAGCGCGTGGTAGACCTCCACGCCGGAGCGCAGTGCCTCCTTGAAGCTGGGGGCGCCGATCGGGGCGATCATGAACTCCTGGATGTCCACATTGGAGTCGGCGTGCGCGCCACCGTTCATGATGTTGAGCATCGGTACCGGCAGCACGTGGGCGTTCGGGCCACCGACGTAGCGGAACAGGGACAGGCCCGCCGAGTCGGCCGCGGCCTTCGCCACCGCGAGCGAGACGCCGAGGATGGCGTTCGCGCCCAGGTTGGACTTGTCCGGGGTGCCGTCCAGGTCCAGCATCTTCTGGTCGACGGCGCGCTGGTCAGCGGCTTCGTACCCGACCAGCTCGGGGTAGATGATCTCCTCGACGTTGCTGACCGCCTTCTCCACGCCCTTGCCGGAGTAGCGGTTCTTGTCACCGTCCCGCAGCTCGATCGCTTCGAAGGCGCCGGTGGAGGCGCCGGACGGGACCGCCGCGCGGGCGATCGTACTGTCGTCCAGCCCGACCTCGACCTCGATCGTTGGGTTGCCCCGCGAGTCCAGAATCTCCCGCGCGACGATTGCTTCGATAGTGGCCACTGTGGTTCCGCTCCTGTCGATCACGCGAACTTCATACCGGCGCGCCCAGCACTCGGCGGGTACGCCACGGCCGCGCCGCTGCGGCTGCCCCTACTCGGGAATTCTCGTCGGTGGGAGCGTAGCGAGGTCACAAGATGGTCAACACACCGGCTCCAGAACCGGACAATCACCACTACCAACTTGCCCCAGCCGGCGCCGCGAGCCAGGGTAGGTGCCATGCGTCCTCGCCCCGTCAGCCGGCTGCTCGCCGGGGCCGTCCTGCTCAGCGCCGTTTTGTCAGTCTCCGCGTGCGGTGCGGTGGATGATGCCCAGCGGGTCGTCGACCGGTCCAGCCTGGTCAACGATCTTGCCAACCGGCTCGCTCAGGCGGGCTCGCTGACGTACACGGCGACCTACCAGTTGCACGACGGGCAGACCGGCACGCTCGCCCAGGCGCAGAAGCCGACCCGGGACTCGTTCAGCTACCCCGGCGGCAAACTGATCGTCACCCCGGACTGGACGGCCGACTGCCAGACCGCCACGAACGCCAACTGCGCCATGTCGCCCGCGCCGTCGCCGGCCACGGACGTACCCGACGCGCTGCTCGCCAAGATCGCCCAGCGCGGACTGGTCGCCCCCACGGTGGTCGTCGGCCTGCTCGGCGCGGCGGCCCTGGACAGCGACGCGAGCATCCAGCAGCACGACACCACGGTCGCCGGCGAGTACGCCACCTGCGTTGAGGTGAGCGGCATCGACAACGCCCCGGCCGCCGAGTTCTCCGCCTGCATCACCTCCGCCGGCCTGCTGGCCAGCTTCTCCGGCACGGTCAACGGCGAACAGATCGACATCAGGCTCACCCAGTACCTGACCACGGTCGCCGACGACGCCTTCACCATCCCCACGGGAGCGAAGGTCACCGGTACCCCCATCCCCACGGCCAGCCCTTCGCCGAGTACGAGTACGACGGCGAGCGCTCCACCGCTGACCCCCAGCCCGACCGCGAGCTGACTGCGCTCACGTCTTCCGGGTGACGGAAGATCCCGTCCCCATCGAAGCCTGTAAATCGGCGCACGGCGCTGAACAGGCCCATCTGGGGTTCACCGGTTTGCATGGCGGCCGAATCGGGAACTCAGGAGTGGTCGAACCACCCTCCAGGACGGATGCAACCATGGCGATCATCGAGGCACTCGCGATCTGGACACTGCTCATCTGCGCCGCGCTCGGCGCGGCCCGGCTGGCCGGGGTGGGCAGTAACCGCCACCACGGCGAGGACGCGCGTTAGCCGACCGGACCAGGCGGGTCCGCCGGCTACCGATGCGGCTACAGGCCCAGCAGGGACCGGATGTGGCGGGGCGGCGGGGAGCCGTACGAGAGCATCCGGTCGTGCCACTCCAGCGCGGATACGCCAGCCGGGCGCGCCCGGCCGAGAGCGGACATCTCCAGGTACCCGACGAAGTAGGTGGAGAGCTGGGTCGAGGTGAGTAGCGCGCGCCGCCACTTGCCGGCCGCCTCGCCCTCCTCCTGGAAGCCGCGGTCCCGCATCATCGTCATCGCCTCCTCCTCGGTCAGGCCGGCGCAGTGCACCAGCTGGTCGAGGATCGCGTTGAGCGACATACGCAGCTGCATCTTCAGCTGCTGCAGGCGGATCGGCAGGCCACCGAAGCCGGCCTCGACCATCATCTCCTCGGCGTAAACCGCCCAGCCCTCCACCATCGGGCCGGAGAAGCCGAGTGCGCGTACCCGGGTGCTGCCCCGGTACCGCCGGGAGTGCGCGAGCTGCAGGAAGTGCCCCGGCATCGCCTCGTGGACGGTGAGGTTACGCAGCATGTGGTTGTTGTACTCGCGGTAGAACGAGTCGACCCGCTCCGCCGACCAGTCCGCCGGAGTCGGCGAGATGCAGTAGAAGGTCGGCAGCGCAGTGCTCTCCAGCGGGCCGGGTGGGTCGCAGTACGCGACGGCGACTCCCCGGGCGAACTCCGGCATCTCCTGGATCACGCACGGGTCGTCGATCAGAGTGGCCAGCTGGTGCGCCCGGACGAACTCGGTGGCCTCGGTGAAGGTGCCCTGCGCGAGTCCGACGATGGTCTCGTTGGTCGGGTGCTCGTCACCCAGTTGATCGAGCGCACGCCGTACCGTGGCGTCGTCGGCCGGACCACCGATCAGCTCGGCGGCGGCGGCGCGCAGCTCGCCGGTCACCCGCTCCAGGTTTGCCTGGGCCTGCTCCAGCACCTGCGCGGCGGTGAGTTCGGTGTCCAGGGTGTGCCAGAGCCGGGCCTCCCAGAGCTTGCGCCCGAGCCGCGGGTCGCGCCCCTCGCCGGGCTCGGCCAGCCGCTCGCGCAGCCAGTCCTGGAACTCGCCGAGCGCGGCCACCGCCTGGTCGGCCGCGGCGATGGCCCGGGGGCCGGCCGCCGGGGCCTGGGCGATCAGGCCGGCCAGCTCTCCGGTGATCAATTCGGCGGTACCCCCGAACTGACCCGCCGCGGTCTCCAGGTGGATTCGCGGGCACCCGGAGAGCGTCGCGCGCGCGGTGGCCAGCGCGTCCGGGATCTGCGACAGCCGCCCGGCGAGGCTCGCCAGCCGCTCGTCAGCCGGCCGGCTGGCCCTGGTGAGCAGCGGGTAGAGCAGCTCGCCGGGGTTGTGTACCAACGGGTTCCACTCCTGCTCGCGTACCTCGGTCAACTCGAACAGCGACCGGTCCACCAGCGCCGTGAGTACCGCGTGGTCCACCCGCTCGGCCTCGTCCAGTGCCAGGTCGTCGACCTGGGCCAGCGCGTCGGAGGCGTCCCGGAGCATGGCCGCGTCGCGGGCCACCCCGTCCTCGGACAGGTCGGGCAGCTGGTGATCGAAGCGGTGGTCGCCAGCGAACGAGGCCATCGCGGGACTGGCGGCCAGCAGCGCATCCACGATGCGCTCGGCGATCGCCGGGAACTCCTCGGGCATGACGATCAACCTACCGGCCTGTTCCGCCGTGCACCCACCCTTGGCGAACCCTGCCTACGCCCCATCCGCAGGGGCGTGGCGAAGCGCGGCTTCGCGGGCGCGTACCGCCTCGGCGTACGCCAGGGTGGTGGTACGCAGCGCGCCCTCGGCATCCTCCGGCCCGGTGGCGACAGACTCGGTGCGGGACAGATCGGCGGCCACCAGGCGCAGCAGGCGCTCACCGAGGCCGTCGCCGGTCGGCAGGTCGGCAGCCACGCCGGCTCGACCGGCCCGGGACAGTACCTTCGTGGCCAGCGCGAGGGCCGGCTGCGTCCAGGCGATGCCCGCCAGCGCCGAGTCGCGCCGCTTCTCCGCCTTCTTGATCCGCTCCCACTGCGTGATGATCTCGTCGATGTCCTGGGTCGGCTGCTGGCCTTCGGCGAACGGGCCGAAGACGTGCGGGTTGCGCCGGACCAACTTGTCGACCAGCTCACCGGCCAGGTCGTCGATGCTCCACGCCGCGTCCTCGGGCAGGTTCTCGGCGAGCCGCGCGTGCAGTACCACCTGCAGCAGTACGTCGCCCAGCTCCTCGCGTACCGCGTCCGAGTCGCCGGCCACGATCGCGTCGTACGCCTCGTACGCCTCCTCCAGCAGGAAGTGCGCCAGGCTCTCGTGCGTCTGCGCGCGCTTCCACGGATCACCGCCGGGCGAGGAGAGCCGGTCCATCACGGTCACCGTGTCGAGCAGGCGGGCGCCGGGTGGATCCCACGAGCCGTACATCAGCTCCAGTTCAGCGAGGCCCGGCTGGCGGGCCAGCCGCAGCCCCAGCTCGCGGGCCAGCGCCTCGTCCCCCTCCGGCCCGGCCAGCCAGACACAGCTGCCGGCGGCGAGCAGGTCGTCAACGGCGTGTTCGGCGGCGAGCACGGTGACCTCGATGCCCTGGGCGGTGAGTGCCGGGGCGGGCTGGCCGGCGAACACCGGGTACCCCCGCAGCACGTCCCAGGCGGCGGCCGTGAGCAGGCCGGCGGGCAGCCGTGGCGAGGTGACCAGCAGGATGATCCGGCCCGGCACCGGCGGTTACTCGGTCTTCGTCAGGTCGATCACGGCGGGCGCGGTGGTAGCCCCCGCGGTCAGCGGCAGCACCACTAGGCTGATCGTGGCGTCGCCGTCGGTCTGTCCGCTCACCAGAGTGGTGGCGGCCGGGCCGAACGCCGGGTTCACCGTCACGTTGTAGCGCTTGATGGCGTCGGTGAGTTCGTTGCGGACGGCGATGCCGTGGGCCATCTCGTCGGCGAAGCCGGGGTCCTGTTTGATCGAGGCGGCCAACTTGTCGCGCTGGCTGGGGTCGGCTACGCCTTGGGCGATGGCCGCGTCGGCCGCCTGCAGGTAGTCGGCATCGGTCACGGTCGCCGGCTTGATCTGCTGCTTCAGCAGCGCGTCGTAGGCCTGCGACTCGGCGACCAGCCGGACGAACGGGTCGCTGGTCGGCAGCTTGTTTCTGTCGGCGACGGTCTGGTAGTCGGGCGTCGGGGCCGGGAAGCCCTTCTCGGTGGCGTAGCGCTTGGCCACGTCGAGGAAGACCAGCTGCGCCGTGACCTCCTGGCGGATGGTGCCCTCGCGGGTGGGATCCACCGTGACGCCGTCGGCGCGTACCCCGTCGAGCACGTCGTTGACCTGGTTGGTGGTGATCCGGGTGTCGCCGACGAAGGCGGCGCTGCCCGGCTCGGAGCGGCAACCGGCGAGCGCTGTGAGCGCGAGTACCCCCGCGGCAGCGACCGTGACCAACCTGCGGCGCGCCATGCCCAACCTCCCGGAAAACGGATCTCGTGCGCTCGCCACTGTCTCACGGGCCGCCCGATCGCCCACCAGCGGGCCGCCCGGCGGGCCGCGGACGGGAAACAGCGGGTGGGCCGGGAACAGCGGGTGGGCCCGCAGCGGCGGGTGGGCCATCATGGGCGGGTGGGTCGGCACCGGCGAAGCGAGGCACAGGCGGCGGTGGGTACCGGTGAGCCGGCGCTACTGGCCCGGATCCGGCGCGCGGGGGTACCCGGCTACCTGGACGGGTACGTCGTCGGGGCGGGTACCAGCTGGGTGTGCCTCGCACTCGAGGACGACCTGGCGCTCAACGGGTACACCCTGATCCGGCGCGCCGACATCACCCGGGTACGCCGGCCGAGCCGGCGGCACGCGCTGGTGGAGCGGGTACTGACCAGCCAGGGCGAGTGGCCTGTCCCGCTGCCGCCGGCCCTGGAGCTGGACGAGACCGGTCAGCTGTTCACCAGCCTGGCCGAGCACTGGCCGGTCGTCTCGATCTACACCGAGGGTGGCGAGAGCAGCGGCGTGAACCTCGGCGTACCGGTGAGGGTACGGCGGGACGCGTTGGTACTGCACGAGATCCGATACACCGGCGAGTGGTACGACGAACTCACCGTGTGGCCACTGGCCCGGATCAGCCGGGTGGACGTGGGCGACGGGTACGCCACCCGGATCTTCGCCGCCGCGCCCACCCGGCTCAGCGAGCGGCCGCCACAGCAGGGGCGTCCAGGATCGAGGTGATCAGCTCGGCGCACCAGTCGAGCATCTGGATGTCGCGCATCGGGTCGCCACCGGCCTTCCTGGTGGTCGGGCGCGGGATCGACACCTGGGAACTGACCGGCTTGAAGACCGCCTCCGGGTAGAGCCGCTTCAGCCGCAGCTGCTTGGAGTCGGCCAGTGGCATCGGCGAGAACCGGATGTGCTTGCCCTGCAGGGAGACGTCGGTCAGCCCGTACGACCGGGCCAGCAGCCGGAACCGGGCCACCGCGACCAGGTTGGCGACCGGCTCGGGCAGCGCGCCGTACCGGTCCTGCATCTCGGTGACCGCTTCGGTGAGCGCCTCGGCGGTACGCGCGGACGCCAGTTTCCGGTACATCTCCAGGCGCAGCCGCTCCACCTCGATGTACTCGTAGGGGATGTGCGCGTCCACCGGCAGGTCGATCTTGACGTCGACCTCCTCCTCCGGCTTCTCCCCCTTGAACTGGGCCACCGCCTCGCCGACCATCCGCACGTACAGGTCGAAGCCGACGCCCTCGATGTGCCCGGACTGCTCGCCGCCGAGCAGGTTGCCGGCGCCCCGGATCTCCAGGTCCTTCATCGCCACGAACATGCCGGCGCCCAGCTCGGTGTGTTGCGCGATGGTGGCCAGCCGCTCGTGCGCCTGTTCGGTGAGCGGCTTGTCGCCGGGGTAGAGGAAGTAGGCGTAGGCCCGCTCCCGGCCGCGCCCGACCCGGCCCCGGATCTGGTGCAGCTGAGCCAGTCCGAGCAGGTCGGCCCGCTCGACGATGAGCGTGTTGGCGTTCGGGATGTCGATGCCGGACTCCACGATGGTGGTACAGACCAGGACGTCGTACTCCTTCTCCCAGAAGCCGACCATCACCTTCTCCAGCGCGTCCTCGCCCATCTGGCCGTGCGCCACCCCGATGCGCGCCTCGGGTACCAGCTCGCGCAGCTTGCGCGCCGCCCGCTCGATGGACTCGACCCGGTTGTGCAGGTAGAAGACCTGGCCGTCGCGGAGCAGCTCACGGTGGATGGTGGCGGCCACCTGCTTTTCCTCGTACGTACCGACAAAGGTGAGGACCGGGTGGCGCTCCTCCGGCGGCGTGGCGATGGTGGACATCTCCCGGATGCCGGTGATCGCCATCTCCAGGGTGCGCGGGATCGGCGTGGCCGACATGGTGAGCACGTCGACACTCGTCCGGAGCGTCTTGAGGAACTCCTTGTGCTCCACGCCGAAGCGCTGCTCCTCGTCGACGATGACCATGCCGAGCTGCTTGAAGCGGGTACTCGCCTGGAGCAGCCGGTGGGTACCGATGACGATGTCGGCGGTCCCGTCGGAGGCCATCTCGATCGTCTGCTCGGCCTCCTTGGGGGTGGCGAAGCGGCTCAGTTGCCGGATCTGCAAGGGGAACTGGCTCATCCGCTCGCTGAACGTGTTGTAGTGCTGCTGGGCCAGCAGGGTGGTCGGTACCAGCACGGCCACCTGCTTGCCGTCCTGTACCGCCTTGAACGCCGCCCGTACCGCGATCTCGGTCTTGCCGTAGCCCACGTCGCCACAGATCAGCCGGTCCATCGGGATCGGCTTCTCCATGTCCACCTTGACTTCCTCGATGGCGGAGAGCTGGTCGGGCGTCTCGTGGAACGGGAAGGCGTCCTCCAGCTCGCGCTGCCACGGGGTGTCCGGCCCGAAGGCGTACCCCTGGGAGTTCTGCCTGGCCGCGTAGAGCTGGATGAGCTGGGCGGCGATCTCGCGTACCGCCTTGCGGGCGCGCGCCTTCGACTTGGCCCAGTCGGAGCCGCCCAACTTGTGCAGCGTCGGCGATTCGCCGCCGACGTACCGGGAGAGCTGGTCGAGCTGGTCGGTCGGTACGAACAGCCGGTCGGCGGGCTGGCCGCGCTTGCTGGCCGCGTACTCCAGCACCAGGTACTCGCGTTCGGCCCCGTTCACCGCGCGCTGTACCAGCTCCACGTAGCGCCCGATGCCGTGCTGCTCGTGTACCACGTAGTCGCCCGCGCGCAGCTCCAGCGGGTCGATGGTGTTGCGCCGCCGGCTGGGCATCTTGCGCATGTCGCGGGTGTTCGCCCCGCGCCCACCGGAGATGTCGCTCCCGGTCAGTACGGCCAGCCGGGCCACCTCGTCGACGAAGCCGAAGTCGAGCGGGCCGCAGGTGACCACCGGCTCACCGGGCTCCGGTGCGGCGAGCAGACCGTCCACAATGGACACCCCGAGCCCGCCGTCGCGGAGTACCTCGGCGGCCCGCTGCGCGGTCCCGTGGCCGGGGAAGACCAGCACGATCCGCCAGCCCTCGCCGACCCACCGGCGCAGGTCGTCCAGCAGCTTCGGCGTGTCCCCGTGGTAGAGCGCGGTCGATTGCGCCGCAAGGGAAAGCGCCCGCGCGTCGTCGTGCACGTCGAGGCTGGGCAGCGGGTCGTTCCACGGCTGGTCGTCAACGACCGGCTCGACCACCACGCCGAACGGCGCGATCGTCCACCAGCCGAAGCCCAGCCCGGCGGCGACGCCGCGTACGTCGCCGAGCGTGCGGAAGGACGAGGCGCCCAGGTCGATCGGGGCCTTGCCACCGACGGCGGCCGCGGCCCAGCTCGCCTCCAGAAACTCCGCACTGGTACGCACCAGGTCATGCGCCCGGGTGCGGATGCGCTCCGGGTCGCACAGCAGCACCACACTGTCCTTGGGCATGCAGTCGACGAGCAGTTCGAGTTCACCGGGGACAAGCACCGGGGCGAAGGACTCCATGCCCTCCACGGGAATCCCCTCGGCCAGCTTGTCCAGCAGTTCGGCCAGGCCCGGGTGCTCCTCGGCCAGCTGTGCCGCCCGCTTGCGTACCGCCGGCGTCAACAGCAGCTCGCGGCAGGGCGGCGCCCACAACCGCTCGACCTGCTCCAGGGTGCGCTGGTCGGCGACGGCGAAGGTACGGATCTCCTCGACGTCGTCGCCCCAGAACTCGACCCGCAGCGGGTGCTCCTCGGTGGGTGGGAACACGTCGAGGATGCCGCCGCGTACCGCGAACTCGCCCCGCTTCTCCACCAGGTCCACCCGGGTGTAGGCGATGTCGGCCAGCCGCCGGGTCACCGCCTCCAGATCGGCCGAGCCGCCGGTGGTCAGGGTCACCGGCTCCAGTTCGCCCAGCCCGCGCAGCTGCGGCTGGAGTACCGACCGCACCGGCGCGACAACAACCCGCAGCGTCCCGGCCTCGGTCGGGTGCGCGAGCCGGCGCAGTACCCCCAGCCGCCGCCCCACCGTGTCGGAGCGCGGGGAGAGCCGCTCGTGCGGCAGCGTCTCCCAGGACGGGAAGACCGCGACCGAGTCGGCCGGCAGCAGCCCACCCAGCGTGGCCGCGAGATCGTCGGCCTCCCGGGAGGTCGCGGTCACCACCAGCAGCGGCCGGCCGGCGCCCCCCGTGGCCTGGTCGGCGGCGAGCGCCGCGGCCAGGATCGGCCGGGAGGCGGCCGGCGCCGTCACGTCCACCGGCTCGGGTACGCCGCGGCGAGCCAGATCCCGGGCCGCGGTCAGCGCGGGGTCAGCGAGTGCGGCGTCGAGCAGGCCGGCGAGCGACATGGACTCCCCTCCCAGGGGCAAGGATTTCGGGCACGCCACTTACCCCCGCCCTGACAGGGACGGGGGGTGCAGGTGCTGCATTCAGCCTACCCGCCCACGGAGACAATCTGCCCGCTGCGCCGTCCACAGCGCGAACTGCCGGGCTACCGAGCGGGGCGCGTTGCCCCAGCCGGCTGCCGCGTGGTCGACTCCGCCCGGCTCTGTTGCTCCGTGGTCGACTCCGCCCAGCCGACCGATGACGGTCGACCCAGACACCGCCGGGCAGCCCGAGCAGCAAACCAGGGAAGTTGCTCCACGGCCACCAGGCCGGTCACCTGCACCGTGGATGCGCCCAGCAGGAGCGCGAGCAGTGGCATCGCCACGTCGGTCACCGAGGTACCGAAGCACTCGCGGTGTAGGCCGCCAGCAGGGAACGCAACGGGCGACCGCCGGGCGTCACGGGCGACGGGTGAGGTGGAGGGTGCCGTCTGGCGGAGCGAAGAGGGTGCGCACGTTCGGTACCGCGCCGCGCCGCTGCCGGTGGACCAGCCGGTACCGGGCGGCGAACTGCACTGTGGCGTCGATGATCGCCTGGATCGCGATGTTGCGGCCGGGACAGGTTGTCCGCCCCGCGGCGAAAGGCACGTACGCCCCGGGCTCCGGCGCCTCGGTTGCCCAGCGGGTCGGGTTGAAGGTATCCGGTTCGGGCCACGAGTCGGCCGCCCGGTGCAGGGCGTAGGTCAGGACCGCGATGTGCTCGCCGGCCGCGATCGGACAGCCGCCGACCTGGTGATCCTCGGTGGCCTGCCGCATGATCAGCCAAGACGTCGGGTGGACCCGCTGGGCTTCGGCAGCCAGCGCCGCGACCTCGGTGACCGTGGGCTGCCACGCCGGATCGGCGACCATCGCGTCGGCAACATGGATCATGGTCCACTCCAGCGCCACTCCGGTGGCTCCGACAACCGCGGTGACCAGGCGCAGCAGCAGCTCGCCGCGCTGCCCGGCGGCGAGGTCAGGAACGTTCGCCACCACGTCGACCAGATCCACGGGTGCCAGACCCCTGGGCGCCAGGTCGCCAGGAGGGCGGCCGGTACCTTCGTCGGACGTGATCAACTCGCCGAGCTGCCGGCCGAGCGCCTGGATGCGGTGCCGGCTCCGCAGCCCGTACCGGCCCTGGGTGCTGTGCCGGACGAGATTCCGGTCGACGAAGACATCGATCAGACTCGTCAGCTGAGGGCTGCGTTGGCAAGCGATCGCAGTGGCGAAGGCATGCCTGAGAAAGCGCATTCCCCAGCCCGGCATGGTCAACTCGTGCTGTTCGCCCACCCAGGCCGTGATTACGGTGTCCCAGTCGACGGGGAGCGCGGCGTTCAGCACACCAACCAATTCACGGACAACCCGTTTCCTGGTACCGGCCGGCAACTGCACCTGATGGTCGACGCGAACAAATGCCGACTGGTTGCGATAGCGCTGTGATTCGGTGACCAGAATCTGACGTACGTGCTCCGCGCGAGCGGTAACCCACATACCCGATTCGGTACGGAAGATATCCCCACTCGCGGCGCTACGCGCCGTCAACTGCTGGAGGCGGCGCCAATTCGTCGGCCGACGCGGCACCCTCAAGAATCGGCGATTCATTCCTGCCACCTCCAATACGGTCACCTTCGACACAGCCCGCGCGCCGACGCCGGTCGACGCCGAACGACGGGTGCCGCGACAAGTCGCTGCACGGCACCCGCCCCCCCGTTCGGTGGAATTAGCCGACGTACCTGAAGATCCAGATGCCCCGGGTGATACGCCGGTCCGCGATCTTCGCGATGAGCTTGCGCATTTTCGCCTCCTTGAAATGGACGAGCGGGTACACGCCGCTTGTCGCGCCGCTATCCGCCGGGAAACTGTTGAATTGACCAGCCCCGATCTGACTCCATGACCTTAGAAGTGCGCTCTTACCGGCCACATACGAAAGCCTTACCAAGATCGACGGAGCACGGGGCCACCTGCGGCAACAGCGCTGCGGTACCCTCCTGCGAGTGGAGAGCGAGGCTACCGGCGAGCAGCCACCGACACCCACGGTGACGTTCGGCATACTGGGCCCGCTGGAAGTCCACATCGACGGCCAGCTGACTCCGCCCGCCCCGCAACTGCGTTGGCTGCTGGCCGCCCTGCTGCTGCACAACGGCGAGCACGTCCGCCGCGACGACCTGCTGCTACGTGTATGGGGACCCGACTCGACCAGCCAGGGCGCACTTACCACCGCGGTATCCCGCCTACGTACCTGGCTGCAGCCGGTCGGCGTGGCACTGGAGAGGGTCGGCGACGGGTACCGGCTGCGGGCTCCCCGACGCAGCGTTGACGCCGACCGGTTCCGCACGCTGATCGGCGAAGCCGACGTGGCCGGCGACGACCGGGACCGGCTGACCCTGCTCGTTCGCGCCCTGGACGAATGGCGCGGCCAGGCGGTTTCCGGTGCGCCCGTGGGGCTGCTGGATGATCCCGTGGTGAGCCGATTGAACCTGGCGCGGCTGTCCTGCGCACAGCGCCTCGGCGAGCTCGCGGTCACCGCCGGCCGGCCGGAACTGGCCCTGGGCAGGGTCGCGGCGCTGTGCTTCCAGTACGAGTACGACGAGCCACTGCACGCTACGTACCTGCGACTCCTCGCGGCAGCTGGGCGCCGGGCCGAAGGGCTGCGCCACTACGAGACGTTACGGCGGCGGCTGCGGGAAGAGCTGGGTACCCTGCCGAGCACCGCCCTTCAGCGCGCCCACCGGGACCTGCTCGCCGAGGAGCCGGTGGCGGCTGGCAGCGGTACCCCCGAATCGGTTGGTGTTCCGGAGATCGCGACCGGGCAGCGCTTCGCGTTCGCGCCGTTCCAACTCCCCGCGGACCTCCCCGACTTCGTCGGGCGGCGGGATGCCGTCGTCAAGATCGTCGACGTGCTGACCGGCGACTCCGACGGCGGCGCGTACCCGTCGGTCGCCTCGATCACCGGGATGCCGGGTACCGGCAAGAGCGCACTCGCCGTACACAGCGCCCACCTGTTGCGCGGCACCTATCCCGACGGACAGATCTACCTCGACCTGGCCGGCGATGACATCGGCCTGGTCGACGTGCACGACGCGCTCGGCCAGGTACTCCTCGGACTCGGCTTCGCCACCGCGTCGCTGCCAGCGACCGCGGAGGAACGCTCCACCCTGCTGCGCTCGTGGTGCGCTGGCCGGCGGGTACTGCTGGTGCTGGACAACGCCCGGACCGCCCAGGACGTACTCCCACTACTGCCGGCCAACCCGCGCTGTGGCGTCCTGGTCACCAGCCGGACGCCACTGGGCGGCCTCACCGCCTGGCCGGAGGTGCAGGTCACGCCATTCGACCAACTGGAGGCAATCGATCTGCTGGCCCGCATAGTCGGACCACAGCGGGCGGCGGCGGAGCCGGACGCGGCCGCGAAAATCGCCGACCTCTGCGCCGGCCTGCCGCTCGCGCTGCGGATCGCCGGTACCCGGCTGGCCATCCACTCACACCAGCGGCTGGGCTGGCTCGCCGCGCGCTTGGCGGTCGAGCACACCCGGCTGGACGAACTCGCCGTCACCGGGGTTGCCCTGCGCAGCAGCCTCGACATCAGCTACCTCGGACTGAGCCCCGCCGGGCAGCGGACGCTGCGCCTGCTGAGCCTGCTGGAGGTACCGGACTTCGGTCCGTGGCTGGCGGCCGCGGTGCTGGGCTGCACGCTGCGCGAGGCCGAGGACGGGTTGGCCGAGCTGATCGAGGCCCGGCTGCTCAGCGCCGTCTCCGCGCGCGCCGTCGACCTACCCCGCTACCGCCTGCACCAGCTGATCCGCTTGTACGCCAAGGAACTGGCCACCGAGGTCGAGTCGGCCCCGGTACGTGCGGAGGCCCTGGGTCGGGCATACACCACCGCACTGGCCATCGCCGAGGAGATGGAGCAGGGGCTGCGCCGCCAGCGCCGGTACGCGCGCAGTGACCGGGTGCGCCCGCCCATCGACGGTCTGACCGGCGGGCCGACCACGGTGGGCGCGGCAGACTGGTTCGCGGCTGAGCGGGCAACTCTCGTCGCCGTCACCAACGCCTGTGCCGAGCTGAAGTGGTACGACCTGACCTGGGATCTGAGCCTGTCGTTGCGGCGCTACCTGGAGGCATACCACCATCACCACGACTGGCAGGTAGTCGCCACGGCCGGGCTCGAAGCCGCCCGGTCAGCCGGTGACCGCGCCGCCGAGCCGGCCCTGCTCTGCAGCCTCGGCGAGCTGTACGCGATCCGGGACGAGTACGCGCTGGCCGACGAGTACTTCGCCCTAGCACTGGGCATCGCCACCGAACTCGGCGATAACCGGGCCCGGGCCGCGGCACTGCGCGGACTGTGTACCGGCGCAAAAACCCGGGGCGACCTGACGGCGGCGGCCCGGCTGGCCCGGGAAGCCATCGACCTGGTGGACGAGCAGCTCGACCCGTGCGACGCGGCCGAGGCATGGCTGCTGCTCGGGGCCACCCTTGGCCAGCTCGGCGAGCGCGACGCGGCGGCCGCGGCCGACGAGCGCGCACTGGACGGCTTCGTCGCCGTGGGCGACCGACTCAACCAGGCGATCGTCCTGGTGAACATCGGTACCAACCGGTCCTACCTGGAGCGCTGGGACGAGAGTGAGCAGGCGTTCAAGCGGTCGATCGTGATCAGCCAGGAGATCGGGTTCCGCAGCGGCGAGGGCTTCGGCTACACGGCGATGGGCTCGATGCTCCGCCGCCGTGGCGAGAACCAGCGAGCGGAGCAGTCCTACCTGACGGCGCTGGCGATCGTCCGCGACTACGCCGACGAGTACATGGAGACGATCATCCTGTACAACCTCGGCGAGCTGCACCGTCGCGACGACCTTGACCTGTCCCGGCGGTACCTCACCGAGGCGACCTCGCTGACGACCGCGCAGCAGATGCCGGCCATGCTCGCCACCGTGCTGATCGGCCTGGGCGAGACCGAGCAGGCCGCCGGCCGGTACGAAGCGGCCCGGAGTGCCTGGACGCGCGCGATCGAGTTGGTCGAGCCGGTGGACAGCGAGCGCGCCGCGGCTATCCGGGATCGGCTCACCGCCCTGGCCACTGCCTGACCGTCGCCCGGTGACCGCTGTCGATCCGACCGCTGGGGCGGGGGACCGTACGGACGGGCGGTATCACCGACCGGATTCCCGGGATGGGCGCTCGGGCGGTACGGCCGGGCCCGGTACCCCAATAGGATGCTGGCGATCGCGCCGGAAGTCGCGGGTGGACACCGGACCACCCGGCCGACTGGCAGGCGCGGCGGCCGGGAATGTTGGGGGATGACGTGACCGATCTCAGCGAACTCCCGGCGCCGACCGTGGGTCGGTTGTTCTCGGCGCCGGAGCGCTGGGGCTGGGAGTACGCGCCGCCGCCGCCCGTCCGGCCGTTCCCGCAGCTGGCCGCCCGCCCGATCTGGGTGGAGCCCAGCCCACCGACCACCGTGGTCGACAACGTCCGCATCGCCAGCCGGCGGCGCACCATGATCGGCTGGATCATCGTGCTGGCCGTACTCACCGGCATCGCCGCGTGTGTCGGGGCCAGCGTGGCCAGCCAGCACCCGGGTACCCAGACCGGTGCGCTGACCGACCAGATCATCGCCTGGGGGGCACTCGCCATCGCGGTGGTGGCGCTGCTGACCGGAATCCCGCTGGTGGTCGCGGTACTCGGCAAGGCCAACCGGCGCAGCAAGTGGCACGCCTGGCGGACGACGGCGCATGACGAGTTCCTGGCCAACCACCAGCGCTGGGCGAGCGCGCACGACGAGCACTTCCGGGTCGAGGCGGAGCGGGTAGGGACCAGCCAGCTCTGGTACCCGATCGGTCCGGGCACGCTGAACGGCCGGGTGGACGTGGTCGGCGGCACGATCGAGGGCTGGACGGCGCTGCTGGCCACCATGGGTACCTCGCTGCTGGCCACCGGCAGCCGGATGCTGCTGCTCGACCTGACCGGGCACAACGTCACCGGCCGGCTGCGCGCGCTGTGCCGGGCCGGCGGCCGGGACAGCCAGCTCCGCGAGTTCCCGGGCAGCCTCTCCGTCGGTGACCTGCTCGCCGACCTGGGTCCGGAGGACGTCGCCGGGGTGATCGCCGAGGCGGCCGCGGTGGTACGGCGTACGCCCGACCGGGAGAAGTACACCTTCGACCGGGACATCGTCCGGCAGGTACTCAGCCGGCTGGGCGGGGACGCGCGCCCGGCCCGGCTGGCGGCCGCCGTCACCACCCTGATGGGGCGTACCGACCCGCGGGCGGCGCTGGCCCCGGCGGAGACAGCGAGCCTGGCCGACCTGGCCGGCACCATGCCCAGCGGCTCGTGGGAGCAGGCCGAGCTGCGCTTCCTGCACACCGTGCTGGACGAGTTGGTGGACGAGCTGGCCAGCGGGGACGCGCCGGCCGGCGGCCTCGGCGACCTGTGGCGGGGCGAGCACCTCACCGTCATCGCCCGGATCTCCGACGACCGGATCCAGCGGGAGCGGCTGGACAGCGTACTTATCGAGGCGGTACGCCGCCGGCTGGCCAACATCCCGGTACGCCCCGGCGACGTGATCGTGCTGGCCGGCGCCGACCAGTTGAGCCCCGAGTGCCTCGACGAGCTGGGCCGGCAGGCGCGGATGTCGGGGGTACGCCTGGTGGTGATGGTGGAGCGGCTGACCAAGGGCGCGGCCGTGATGCTCGGTGCCGCGGAGAGCTCGACGGTGGTGATGCGGCTGGCCAACCCGGCCGAGGCACAGCACGCCGTACGCTTCGTCGGCCCCGGGTACCGCTGGCCCACGCCGGCCCGGATGTGGCCGCAGCCGGCCGGCCAGACCTCGCCGTACACCCCGGATTTCGTCCTGGACGCCGGGCACCTGCAGCGCATGCCGGCGACGGCGTTCGTGGCGGTACACGCGCAGCCGGGGGCCAACCGGCGCACCGTCTTCTTCGGCGACTGCGACCCGGCCGTCGCCAACGACCCGCGCATCTCCCCCCAGGGCCGCCCGGCCGCTGCCCAGACAGCTCCCACCCAGACCGCTCCGGTCCAGCCGAGCCCTGCTCAGTCAGGCCCTGCCGGGTAGCGCGACTAATCGGAGAAATACCGCATACTCTGACAACATGCGCAGCCCCGAACCGTCCGGGCCGGCCGCCGACGACCCGTCCGACCCGGCCCGGTCCGCCGCCGACGGGACCGCGCCGGACCCGGCCACCCGGGACGCCGGCACCCGCGACACGGGGTCGCCGGGGGCCGAGCGGGCCGGGACACCAGACGACGAGACGGATCGAGACCCGCTCGGCGCCCGCGACGAGGCGATCGCCGCGGCGACGACCGACGGAGCGCAGACGGGGGTACTCGCCAGCGAGCGGGCCGAGCCGCGCAGCCACCGGCGCTCGCGGGGTAGCGCGCTCGGGCACATCCGCGAACCGGAGCTGGTCAACTTCTGGCGCGGCTGGCTGGGGCGCGCGATCGCGCTGCTGTTCGGGGTACTGGTGCTGGGTACCGCGTTCATCGCCTCGTACGTCGGCGCACTGCACGATCCGATGCCCCGGGACCTGCCGGTCGGCGTGGTGAGCGGGGACGCGGCGGCCAACGCGCTGCTGGTGGGGGTACGGGCGCAGGCGGGTACGGTGCTCGCCGCGCGGGAGTACCCCACTGCCAAAGCCGCCGCTGACGCGCTGGCCGAGCGGCGGGTCTACGCGGTACTCGCCAGTGACGGCAGCTCCACCGCCAACGGGCTGAGCCTGACGGTGGCCGGCGCGGCCGCACCGGGCGCCGCCGAGGTCATCACGCAGGCGGTGAGTGCGGGGGCCGGCGCGGCGCAGGTACCCCTCGTGGTGGTCGACACCCACCCGCTCGCCGCCGGCGACCCGCGCGGGCTGACCGCCTTCTACACCGTGGTCGGGCTGTTGATCGGCGGGTACCTGGCCGCCACGGCACTGGCCATCGCGCTCGGTACCGTCCCCCGCAACCTCGACCGGCTCGGTCTCCGGCTCGCCGCCTTCGGCGTGTTGTCCCTGCTCATGGGCTTGTCCGCGGCGATCCTGACCGGCCCGGTGTACGACATCTGGCACGGCCGGTTCCTCGGGCTGTGGCTCGCCGGGGCACTGATCTGCTTCGTGGGCGCCGTCGTCACCGCCGCGCTGGAGTCCTGGCTCGGCCTGGTCGGGACAGGCGTCGCCATGCTGCTGCTGTTCATCGTGGGCAACCCGGGCTCCGGTGGGGTGTTCGCGCCGCAGTTCCTGCCCGGCCCGTACGGCACGCTGCACCGGTGGATTCCGACCGGGCTGGCGGCCGACCTGCTGCGCGGCGTTGCCTACTTCGACCGGCGGGCGATCGGCTGGCCGGTCACCGGGCTGGTGCTCTGGGCGGCACTCGGGTTGGCCGGGGTGCTCGGGGCCACAGCCGTGCTCGGGCGGCGCGCCCAGGTGAGCCGGTAAGATGCCGTTGCCGGACAACGCTGTCCTCTCCAGTGCGAACCGCCGAGTGGTAACAGCCCCCAAGAGGAGACGCCGGTGACCGACTACGCCGAGACGCTGCCCGACGACGACGCCGCCCTGCGCGCCGACATCCGCCGGCTGGGTGGGCTGCTCGGGCAGACCCTGGTCCGGCAGGAGGGTCAGGCGCTGCTCGACCTGGTCGAGGATGTGCGTGCCCAGGTACGCAGCGATCCGGCCGCCGCGGCTGCCCGGTTGGGCGCTGTCGACGTGGGTACCGGCACCAAGCTGGCCCGCGCCTTCTCCACCTACTTCCACCTGGCCAACATCACCGAGCAGGTGCACCGCGCCCGGGAACAGCGCAAGCAGCGGGCGCAGCACGGTGGCTGGCTGGACCAGGCCGCCAAGATGATCTCCGAGCGCGGGGTACCCACCGATGAGGTGGCCGCCGCTGCCCGCCGGCTCGCCATCCGCCCGGTGTTCACCGCGCACCCGACCGAGGCCGCCCGCCGCTCCATCCTCTCCAAGCTGCGCGGCATCGCCGACCAGCTCGACCTGGAGGCGGCCGGCGCCGCGCTCTACGGCGACAAGACCTCGGCCGACCGGCGCATCGCCGAGTTGATCGACCTGCTGTGGCAGACCGACGAGCTGCGGCTGGACCGGCCGGACCCGACCGACGAGGCGCGCAACGCCGTCTACTACCTCGCCGACCTGTACGCCGACGCGGCTCCCCAGGTACTCAACGACCTGGCCGAGACGCTGCGCGGGCTGGGTGTGGAGACCGCGCCGTCGGCCCGCCCGCTCACCTTCGGTACCTGGATCGGCGGCGACCGGGACGGCAACCCGTACGTGACGCCCGCCGTCACCCGCGACGTACTGCTGATCCAGCACGAGCATGGGCTGCGCGCCGCCGAGAAGGCGCTGGACGACCTGATCAACGAGTTGAGCGTTTCGCGACGGCTGCGCGGGGTCTCCCTCGACCTGTCCGCCAGCCTCGCCGCCGACCTGGAGAAGCTGCCCGAGCTGGCCGACCGGTTCCGCCGGGTCAACGCCGAGGAGCCCTACCGGCTCAAGGTGCGCTGCATCAAGGTGAAGCTGCAGAACACCCGGGAGCGGCTGGCCAGCCAGTCGCCGCATGTACCCGGCCGGGACTACCGCAGCGGCGCCCAGCTCATCGCCGACCTGGAGCTGATGCGCGCCTCGCTGGCCCGCAACGCCGGTCAACTGGCGGCCACCGGCAAGCTGTCCCAGGTGATCCGGGTGGTGTCCGCGTTCGGCCTGCACCTGGCCACGATGGACGTACGCGAGCACGCCGAGGCGCACCACAACGTGCTGGCCCAGCTCTACAAGGCAACCGGCGAGGTGACCGACTACCACTCGCTCACCCCGGCTCAGCGGACAGAGCTGCTGGCCAAGGAGCTGACCGGGCGGCGGCCGCTGTCAGGGGTACACACCGTGCTCACCGACAACGCGCGCAAGACGTTCGACGTGTTCGGCACGATCCGGGACGCGCAGGAGCGCTTCGGCGCCGACGTGATCGAGTCGTACATCATCTCGATGACGATGGGCGTCGACGACATCCTCGCGGCCGTCACCCTGGCCCGCGAAGCCGGCCTGGTCGACGTGCACAGCGGGGCGGCCCGGATCGGCTTCGTACCCCTGCTGG
Organism: uncultured Actinomycetota bacterium; assembly: GCA_963850915.1. Lineage (GTDB taxonomy): Bacteria > Actinomycetota > Actinomycetes > Mycobacteriales > Micromonosporaceae > CAVTWH01. The sequence goes on along the minus strand of CAWKND010000004.1, from coordinate 153,135 downwards.
AGACCCCGGGCGAGCTGGACGCCGGCGGCGAGATCCTCGACGAGCTGCTCTCCCTGCCCGCCTACCGGGCGCTGGTCCGGGCGCGCGGCGACATTCAGGAGGTGATGCTGGGCTACTCCGACTCCAACAAGGAGGCCGGCATCACCACCTCGCAGTGGTCGATCCACAAGGCCCAGCGCGCGCTGCGTGACGTGGCCGCCAAGCACGGGGTACGGCTGCGGCTGTTCCACGGGCGTGGCGGTACCGTCGGGCGCGGTGGCGGCCCCACGCACGAGGCGATCCTGGCGCAGCCGTTCGGCACGCTGGACGGCGCGATCAAGGTCACCGAGCAGGGCGAAGTGATCTCCGACAAGTACACGCTGCCCGCGCTGGCCCGGGAAAACCTGGAGCTGACCGTGGCCGCCGTACTCCAGGCCACGCTGCTGCACACCAACCCGCGCCAACCGCTGGAGGAGATCGCCGGCTGGGACGCCACGATGGACAGCGTCTCCGGAGCGGCGTTCGCGGCGTACCGTGCCCTGGTCGAGGACCCCGACCTGGCCCAGTACTTCTGGGCAGCCACCCCGACCGAACTGCTCGGCGCGCTCAACATCGGCTCGCGGCCGGCCAAGCGCCCCGACTCGGGTGCCGGCCTGGGCGGGCTGCGCGCCATCCCGTGGGTGTTCGGCTGGACCCAGACCCGGCAGATCGTGCCCGGCTGGTACGGCGTCGGTACCGGCCTGGCCGCCGCCCGCGAAGCGGGGCACGGCGAGGCGCTCGCCGACATGCTGCAGCGCTGGCAGTTCTTCCAGACCTTCGTCTCCAACGTGCAGATGATGCTCACCAAGACCGACCTGAACATCGCGGCACGCTACGTGGAGACGCTGGTCCCGGCCGAGCTGCACCCGATCTTCGACAAGATCAAGTCGGAGTACGAGCTGACCGTCCGCGAGATCCTCTCGTTGACCGGCTCCGACACGCTGCTGGGTGGCCAGCCGGTACTGAAGCGCACCCTGGAGGTACGCGACACGTACCTGGAGCCGCTGCACCACCTGCAGGTCGCGCTGCTCGCCCAGTACCGCTCCGGCCGCAACTCCCCCGGCTCGATCCGCCCCACCGCGACCGACCCCACCCTGCAGCGCGCCCTCCTCTCCACCATCAACGGCATCGCCGCCGGCATGCGCAACACCGGCTGACGGCACGCCTTTCGGATCTTGCGCAAAGCGGGCCTACACACCACGCCGTAGGCCCGCTACGCGCAAGATCCACGCATGCCGCACCCCACGCATCACCCGCGAGGCCGCACCGCGTGAGTGGGTCGCACGTGAGTGGGTCGCACGTGAGTGGGTCGCACGTGAGTGGGTCGCACGTGAGTGGGTCACGCCGCGTGCGGAGCGCGAGGGGCGCGAGGTGGCGGGCGCACGAGGCCGCGCATTCACGATCTTGCGGTAGCGGGCTTAAACACCGCGCCGTAGGCCCGCTACGCGCAAGATCCACGAGGAGGGATCGCACGCAGTTCGCGATCTTGCGCTTGGCGGTCTTACGCATCGGGTCGTAAGGGCCGCCAGGTACAAGATCCGTTGCGAACGCGAGGTTATCCACAGGGACGAGACAAGAGTGGTGATCTTCTCGCATCGTTCGCCAGGCTTTGCGGGTGCCTCGTTCACCATTGCGACCGTCCGGGCTGGGCCGGGCACCGTTCCGGGGCACGGCCGTTATTGCCGCGGGTCAGCTGACCAAGGACAACCTGCGCTCGGCCGCGTGGGTGCATCTCTTCCGTGATGTCTACGCCGATGCTCGGGCAACCCGCGACCATCTGCTGCGGGTCCGGGGCGCGGCGCTCCTGATGCCTCCCGGCGCGGTGATTGCCGGTCGATCCGCAGCGCACCTCTATGGCGCGACACTGGCCGGACCGGACGCCCCCGTGGATGTCGCCAGCCCGCGTCCGTGGCGCGGCGGTCGAGGTATCCGCGTCGTGGAGCGCCGGCTCCGCCCCGCCGACCTGCGGATATTCAGCGGGATCCCGGTCACCACACCGTTGGCGACGGCCTACGAGCTCGCTCGGGGGCCGGTGCTGGAGGATGCCGTCGTGTGGCTCGATGCGCTGGGCCGGGCTCGGGCACTACGCCGCGCCGAGCTTGTCGCCTACGCGGCCTGCCAGCCACGGCACCCGGGCTGGCGGACGGCGGCGCGGGCGGTGGAACTCTGCGATCCGCGGGCTGAGTCGCCGCCGGAGTCGCGGGTACGGGTCTACCTGGTACTGGCAGGGCTGCCGGCGCCTGTCCCGCAGTACAGCGTGCTCGACAACGGGGAGTTCGTGGCCCGGGTGGACCTGGCTTGGCCGGCGTACCGGGTCGCGCTGGAGTACGACGGGCAGTGGCACGCCGACCCCGGTCAGCTCACCCGGGACCGGCGCCGGATCCGCGTACTCAACTCGCTCGGCTGGTACGTCTACCCGGTCACCGCCGCCGACCTGCACGACCCGACCGCCCTCGTCACCCAGATCCGCCACCTCCTGGAGAACCGCCTCCTGGAGAACCGCCTTCTGGAGAAAGCGTGAAAAGCAGAGTCCACGCTAGACGCGGCCGGGCGTGGGCTCGACCGGCCGGGCATGTACTGGAACACTTGACGAGTTCAGTGGGGGCCGAGCGGCGTACGAGGAGTGGCAGTGAACGGCGGTTGGGTACTGCCCGAAGAGGTACTGCGGGACGCCCCCGTCTACTCGCCGCGCCCGCCCGAGCTGGCCGACCTGGAGTTGCTGGTCAGTGGGGCATACGCGCCGCTGAACGGGTTCCTCGGCCGGGCCGACCAGGCGAGTGTGCGGCGGCTGGGGCGGCTGGCCGACGGTACCCCGTGGCCGGTGGCTGTCACGTTGGAGATCCCCGAACCCATTGCCGAACGGCTGGACGCGGCAAACCCGTTGAAGCGGGTACTGATCCTGACCGACCAGGAGGGCGCTCCGGTCGCCGCGATCGACGCGATCGACATGTGGCCCACGGGGCCGGGCCGGATCGGGGTCGGTGGCCGGGTACGCCGGCTCGGGGACGGGTCGCACGGTCCCTTCCGTCGGCTCCGGCGCAGCCCCGACGAGGTACGCAAGACGCTGCCGGCCGGACGCGTACTCGGCGTGATTGTCGACCGGCCGCTGCACCGGCCACAGCTCGCGCAGATCACGCACGCCGCCCGTACCCTCAGCGGTCATCTTGTGATCTTGATTCCGGTGGCCACCGCGAACAGTGACGGGCTCCCGGCCGAGGCGGTGGTCCGGACCGTGCTGGCCGCGCGCGACCGGATCCCGCAGGCAACCATCGTCGCGGTACCCCTCGCGTCGCACGGTGACGAGATCCGGGATGCCCTGCTCCGGGCCCGGGTAGCCGGCGCGTACGGCGTGACGCACCTGCTCTCCACCGGCGAGACCCCGATCTCCGGGGGCGGCCCGCGGGTGCTCGTGCCGCGCGAACTCTCCTACGACACCCGCGACGGGCAGTGGCGCGGCCGGGACGACATCCCGCCCCGGTTCCGCCGGCTGGCGCTCACCCAGGCGGAGATCGAGGACCTGCTCGACCAGGGGGTGGCGCTGCCCGAGTGGCACACGCCGCCGGCCGTGGCGCGGGAGTTGGCGCGCAGCCGGCCGCGCCGGCGCGAGCGGGGCGTGGTGGTGTTCTTCACCGGGCTCTCCGGATCGGGCAAGTCCACCATTGCCCGCGGGGTGGCCGACGCGCTGCTGGAGACCGGCGAGCGCACCCTCACCTTCCTCGACGGGGACGTGGTACGCCGGGAACTCTCCGCCGGACTGAGCTTCTCCAAGGCCGACCGCGACCTGAACATCCGCCGGATCGGCTGGGTCGCCGCCGAGGTGGCGCGGCACGGGGGCATGGTCATCGCCTGCCCGATCGCGCCCTACCAGGAGGCGCGCGCGACGGCACACCGGATGGCCACGGCGGCCGGCGCCGGCTTCATACTCGTGTGGATCTCCACGCCGCTGGAGGTGTGCGAGGCACGCGACCGCAAGGGCCTGTACGCCAAGGCGCGAGCCGGGTTGATCACCGGGATGACCGGCATCGACGACCCGTACGAGGAGCCCAGCAACGCCGACCTGGAGATCAACACGGCGGAGGTACCCCTCGCCGACGGCGGTACGCCGGGTGCTGAGCTACCTGGCCGACGAGGGCTGGATCGAGCACCGCGGCTGACCCGGCCGAAATGCCGACCTGAAACGAAACTCGGTCTGGTACGTAGGATCTGTTGGTTTTATGTGCGTCGGTGGCGCAGACTCGTCCGGTGAACTGGACGCTCTCCGCAGCCGGCCTCGGCGTCGGCATCGTCGTCGGGCTGACCGGCATGGGTGGCGGCGCGCTGATGACGCCGATCCTGGTGCTGTTCTTCGGGGTACCACCGCTGGCCGCCGTCTCCAGCGACCTGGTTGCCAGCGCGGTGATGAAGCCGGTCGGCTCGATCGTTCACATCCGTCGCAAAACGGTCGACTGGCGGCTGGTCGGCTGGCTGTGCATCGGCTCGGTACCGGGGGCGTTCTCCGGGGTACTGATCACCCGCGCGGTCGGTGGTGATCAGCTGCAGTCGGTTGTCAAGATCGCGCTGGGCGTCGCGCTGCTGCTCGCCGTGGTCGGCCTGCTCGCCCGCACGTACCTGCAGATGGGTGAGCACGCCCGGCGCTTCCGGGAGCGGCTCGCCGGGCAGCCGGTAGCGGAGCGGGAGCAGCCGGCCGGCAAGGTACGGGTCCGGGTCAAGCCGGTCGCCACCCTGCTCGTCGGCTTGTTCGGCGGGGTCATCGTGGGGATGACCAGTGTCGGCTCCGGCTCGCTGATCATCGTGCTGCTGCTGCTGATGTACCCCATGCTCAAAGCCGGCGACCTCGTCGGTACCGACCTGGTACAGGCTGTGCCACTGGTCGCCTCGGCCTCCCTCGGGCACATCCTGTTCGGTGACTTCCGCCCCGGCCTGACCACTGCACTGTTGATCGGGGCGGTACCCGGTGCCTTCATCGGTGCGCAGATCTCCAGCCGGGCGCACCCCGGACTGGTCCGCCGGGCGCTGCTGTTCGTTCTGCTGGCCAGCGCACTGAAGCTGCTCGACTTCTCCAACACGCAGCTGGTGGCGGCGCTGCTCGCGGCGGCGGTGCTCGCCCCGGTGGCGTGGCTGGGGCTGCGCCGGGCCAACGGGCTGCCGGCGCTCGGCCGTACCGAGCAGCAGCAGCTCGGCGCTGCCGCAGCTCAACGACCCGCGAACGCCAGCGAAACAGTGGACGAACGCGCGGGACAACCGGCCTGACCCTGCCGTCCGTTTGTCTTGATCTCCGGGAGTTGTCCCGGCCGGGGCACCAGGCAGTTACGTCCCCCCGCAACCGTCCGTTAGCCAGTCGAGACGGGCAGCGCCGAACCCGGCGCCGCCCGCCGGACTGCGTAACGGAAGGGCCAGCGAACTATGGACATGCCCCGCCCAGCCTCGTACGACGTGTCCGATTACCTGGGCATGGTGCGGCGGCACTGGTGGATCGTGCTGGCCTTCATCCTCGCCGGCGTCCTCGGCGCCACGGCCGGCGCGCGTACCCAGCCCAAGGAGTACGAGTCGACGGCGTCGGTACTCGTGCTCGCGGTGGAGCTGGACTCCAACGCGACCAACGGGCGTACCAACTGCGACCATCAACCTCGACACCGAGGCGCAGCTGGTCACCTCCACCGACGTGGCCAACGCGGCCGGCGCCTGCTGAAGGTGGCCACCCCGTCCGGGACGCTGGCCAGTGCTGTGCACGTGAGCGTGCCGCCGAACACCACCGTGCTGACATCACCTACGCCGCCCCGACCGCCGCCCAGGCACAGGCCGGCGCGCACGCGTTCGCCACCGCCTACCTGACCGCCCGGCAGACCGCCGCGCAGGCCGACATCACCGACCAGATCACCGCGCTGACCACGAAGGTTGCGCAGTACCAGGCGAGCCTCACCCAGCTCTCCGGCCGGCTCGCCACGCTGCCGGTCAACGACCCGAACCGCGCGGCGCTGACCTCGCAGATCAGTACCCTCACCAACCAGATCAACACGCTCACCACCCGGCAGAACGACCTGGCCACCACGGCGGTCACCGCCGGCCGGGTGATCAGTGACGCGCCGCTGCCCAGCCGCCCGGCCCGCCCGAGCATCCCGCTCTTCGCGGCCAGCGGCGCCCTGCTCGGCCTGCTGCTCGGCATCGTCGCGGCCGCCGTCCGGCAGCGCATGGACCGCCGGGTACGCCGCGCCGTCGACCTGACCCGCCGCGCCGACGTGGCGGTACTGGGCGAGCTGCCGAAGCGTACGCACGTCCGCTTCGACGACGTGTTCCCGCCGTTCGGGGCGGCCGGCCGGATGTTCAACCGGCTGCGTAACGAGGCGCTGGCCAGCCTGCGCATGGACGACCAGGTGATCGTGGTGACCGGAGCCAGTCGGGGAGCCGCGTCGACGCTGGTGGCCGCGAACCTGGCCGCCGCGCTCGGCCGCTCGGGTAGCGAGGTGGTACTGGTCTGCGCCCACCTGCCGGAGAGCCTGCTGGACACGGCGCCCGCCACCCGGCTGCTCGGGGTACGCGCCACGCCGGGCCTGTCCGACGTACTCGCCGGCAAGGTGGCGCTGGCGGACGCGGTACAGCAGGCGCCGCGCAACCCGTGGCTGCGGGTACTGACCACCGGCGGTACGGCCAGCGCGGCCGGGCTGCTGCAGTCGCCGGCGCTGCGGGACACGCTGGACCGGCTGCGCGCCGAGGCGGACTACGTGGTGATCGAGGCGCCGTCCACGGCTGCCAGCGCCGACGCGCAGAGCCTCGCCAGCCTCGCCGATGCCGCGATCCTCGCCGTCGAGCTGCGCCGGACCACTCACGCCGAGGTGGTCGACGCCGCCGAGCAGCTGCGCCGGGTGGGTACCCCGCTGCTCGGTGCGGTCGTCATGCCACGCCTTGTCGCCGAGGCCGAGACCGCGGGCGGGCGTACCGCCGTGCACCGCCCGGTACGCCCCGAACCGTCGCGAAGCGAACCGACCCGCACCGAAGCCGGCACCGGCCGAGCGAGGCGCCGAGCGCGTGAGCGACGAGGCCGGCACACCCACCCGGGTACCGCGCCGCGCACCGCGCCCGAGCACTGAGCCGGCCACCACGCACGCTGGAAGCTCAGAGGACACGATGGTCATGCAGCGGATCGAGGATGCCGAGCAGGGTGACAAGGCGAAGCGATGACACTCGCCTCGGTGCGCCACCGGCGCCCCCCTGACCCGAGGCGGGGCGGCTCGACACCACTGGACTCCGACCGGCACGAGGCGCTCGTCGCGCCCCGGCCCCTGCGCGGGCTGTTCGGCGCGGGTACCGGCGCGGTGCTCGACCGGCCCCGCCCGGTACGGTTCCTGGCTCTCCCGCCGGGCTGGCCGCTCGTCGGCCTGCTGCTCGGGTACCCACTGTGGTGGGCACTCGGGCTGAACACGCTGATCTTCCCGATCGTGGCGGTACCCATGGCGGTGATCCTGGTCCGCAACACGCTCGCCGGGCGACCGCTGCGACTGCCCCCGGGATTCGCCCTGTGGCTGGTTTTCCTGCTGGTCGTGGCGCTGGGCATCGCCGCGCTCGGGGAGAACCCGCCGGGTACCGTGCCGGCCACCTTCGCCGCGCGACTGCTCCCGGCCGGCTTCCGGATCGTCGAGTACGCCTCGATGACGGTGATCCTGCTGTACGCCGGCAACCTCACCGAGCAGGAGCTGCCCAAGCGCCGGCTGATCTGGCTGCTCGGCTGGCTGTTCCTGGCCACGGTGGCGGGTGGGCTGCTGGGCGTCTTCGACGGCCGGCTCTCCTTCTCCTCGCCGCTGGAGCTGGCGCTGCCGCCGGGGGTACGCAACAACTCCTGGGTGAAGTCGCTGGTACACCCGGCCGCCGCGCAGCTGTCCGGGGTACTCGGGCACGAGACGCCCAGGCCGGCCGCGCCGTGGGGGTACACCAACACCTGGGGGAACAACTTCTGCCTGCTGGTGGTGTGGTTCATCGCGGCCGCGTTCGGCTCGGCGACCCGGCTGCGTACCCGCCTGGTGGCACTGGGCTGCCTCGCGCTCTCGGTCATCCCGGTCGTGTACTCGCTCAACCGCGGGCTCTGGATCGGGCTCGGCGTGGCCGGTGTGGTGGTCGGCTTCCGGCTCGCCGTTCGCGGCCGGCTGGCGGCGCTGCTCGGCGTCGGACTGGTCGTCGCGCTGCTGGCCGGCGCGGTGGCGATCACCCCGCTCGGCGAGACCATCTCCAGCCGGCTGGACAACGGCAAATCCAACGCGGTGCGGTACTACCTCACCGAGAACGCGCTCGCCGGGGTGACCGGCTCGCCGGTGATCGGCTACGGCTCGACCCGCAACACCGAGGGCGGCCGGCAGTCGATCACCGTCGGGCAGAGCCAGGACTGCCCGCGCTGCGGCAACTTCACCATCGGCGGCAACGGCCAGCTGTGGCAGGTCGTCTACGCGCACGGGCTGGCCGGGGTACTCGCCTTCTTCGGCTTCTTCCTCTACGGGCTGTGGCGCTTCCGCCGGGACCGCAGCGCGATCGGCATCGCCGGTACCACCGCGCTGCTCTGCTCGCTGGTCGCCAGCCTCTGGTACAACGCGCTGGTCACCCCGCTCTGCTTCGTGCTGCTCGGCTACGCGCTGCTCTGGCGCAACCAGCAGGACCCGCCCGCTGTCGCCGTGACCCCCGCCGTCGCCCTGACCCCCGGCGCGGGCCTGACCCCCGACGCGGGCCTGACCGCGGCGCCAGCCCTGACCGCCTCCCCAGCCCTGAAAGAGGAGCGCGGATGAGCCCAGTCCGGACCGCACCCACCCAGTTGACCAGCCGGGACGCGACGCTGCGCGGCCAGTACCTGACCGAGGTGATCGGCCTGCTCTACCCGCCGCCGTGCAGCGCGGACGCCGACGACCTGCCGGCGCGCGGGGCCGTGGTCGCCCAGTTCCACGTGGTACCCGATGCCCGCCGTCCCCGGCTACTGGTACCCGCCGGGCTGCCCCGGATCGCCGCGGCCGCGGTGCACGACTCGGTGGTGCCGGACGCGCGACTGGCCCGGCTCAAGCGCAACATGGCCAGCGCGGCGCTGCGTACCGGGCTGTCCGGGCTGCTGCTGCCGGACCGGGTACAGGTGGTCCGGGACCTGGACGCCGAGCCGCTGGACACGATCGAGATCTACCTGGCCGAGGTGCTCGGCCGGGACCTCGCTGTGGCGGTACACATCGGCCCGGCCCGGCCCAGCCGCAAGCCGCTGCTGCAGCTGCTCACCCCGGAGGGGATCACCTTCGGGTACGCCAAACTGGGTACCAACCCGTTGACCGCCCGGCTGGTCCGGCTGGAGACGGCGGCGCTGACCGCGCTGCGGCACCAGGCGCCACGTGACGTGATCGTGCCGCCGCTGCTGCACGCCGGCCAGTGGCGCGGCCACGAGGTACTGGTACAGGGTGCGCTGCCGACCGGCTCGCGGCCGCGGCCGCTGCACCCCGACCGGCTGGCCGCCGCGCAGCGGGAGATCGCGTTCGGGATGGGCGCGCACCACAGCTCGCTGGCGAGCAGCGGGTACTGGCGCCAGCTCCGTGAACGCATCGACGCCGCACCGCCCCCCGCTCCGAACTCCCCGCTCGGCTCCGACGCCCCGCTCGCTGCGGACTCCCCGGCCGCCTCGGAGGCTGGTGGCGAGGTGCGGGCCGCGGCTCGGGCGTTGGCGCTGGCCGGAGACGTGCTGGTCGCCGCGCACGGCGACGTCGAGTTGACCTTCGGCGCCTGGCACGGCGACTGGACACCGTGGAACATGGCTGTCCGCGACTACGGGATCCTGGTCTGGGACTGGGACCGGTTCACCATCGGGGTACCGGTCGGCTTCGACGCGCTGCACCACGAACTGCACGAGCGGATGCGGTACACCGTGGACGCGGCCGAGGCGGTGGCCGGGCTGCTGGACCGGGCGCCGGTACTGCTCGACCCGTTCGACGTGGTGGGCGCCGACGCGACCCGGCTGACCGCCCTGCTCTACCTGATCGACCTGGCCACCCGGTTCCTCGACGACAAGCGCTCGGGCGGCCGGCTCGGCGTGCTCGGTGCCTGGCTGCTGCCGGTACTGCTGGCGGCGGTGGAGACTCGGTGAGCCAGTCGACCCTCGCCGCCCGGCCGGTACCGGGCGTGTCCACCACTGAGCTGCGCGGCGCGGCCCGGGGCGGGCTGGCCAACATGGTCGGCGCCGCTGTCGCCGGTACCGCCGGGTTCGCGGTGACCTGGCTGGTCGCCCGGGGACTCGGGCGCGACGAGGCCGGTGGCTTCTTCGCCGGTACCGCCGCGTTCGTGATGGTGGGCATGCTGGCCAAGCTGGGTACCCAGACCAGCCTCGTCTACTTCCTGGCCCGGCTGCGTACCCGCAACGCATCGGTCGACGCGATCCGCCGGTGCCTGCGCGCCGGGCTGGTACCGGTGGCCGTGGCGGCCGTGCTCACCGGCGTACTCATGGCGGTGCTCGCGCCCGAGCTGGCCCGGCTGACCACGCGTGGCCGGGTGCACCCCGGGTACGTCACGCAACTGCGGGTACTCGCCATCTTCCTGCCGCTCGGCGTGCTCTCCGACACCCTGCTCGCGGCGACCCGGGGCTTCCGTACGATGCGCCCGACCGTGGTGCTGGACAAGGTACTCCGCCCCGGCCTGCAGGTACTCGGGCTGGCCACGCTCACCCTGGCGTCCAGCCGGATGGCGGGTGCGTACACCGCTGCCTGGGTCGCCCCGTACCTGCTCTCCGCACTGCTCGCGGCCGTGGCGCTGCGCCAGCGGGTACCTCGGGAGGAGCGGGTCGACGAGCAGCCGGGCGACGACGGCGTGGACGGGCGTACCTTCTGGCGCTTCACCGGCCCACGCGCCGTGGCCAGCGTCGCCCAGCTGGCCCTCAACCGGTTCGACGTGCTGCTGCTCGCCGCGCTGGCCGGGCTGCCGGCGGCGGCGGTGTACGCGGTCGCCGGCCGGTTCATCGTGCTCGGCCAATTCGCCAACCAGGCGATCAACCAGTCGGTACAGCCGCGGATTGCCGAGCGGCTCGCGGTCGGGGACATGGCCGGCGCCAACGAGCTGTACCAGTCGGCCACCGCCTGGCTGGTACTCGCCGCGTGGCCGCTGTACTTCGGCGTCGCCGTCTTCGCCAAGGTCTACCTCGGCATGTTCGGCGAGGCGTACGAGTCGGCGAGCACCGTGGTGGTCATCCTCGCCGGTGCCATGCTGGTCGCCACCGGCTGCGGGATGGTCGACATCGTGCTCGCCATGGCCGGGCGTACCACCTGGAACCTGGCCAACGTGATCACCGCGCTCGGCGTGAACATCGCCGTCGACCTGGTACTGATCCCGCACATTGGCGCGCTGGGCGCGGCCATCGGGCTGGCCTGCGCGCTGGTCGCCAACAACGTGGTACCGCTGCTGCAGATCAGCCTGGTACTCGGGCTGCACCCGTTCGGCCGGGGCACGCTGGTCGCGGCGGCGCTCGCCACCGGCTGCTACGGCATCGTCCCGCTGCTGCTGGCGGCGGTGCTCGGGGTACACCCGCTCACCGCGGTACTCGGCGCGGCGCTGGGTACCGCCCTGTACGTCGTCGCGGTGACCCGGCTGCGCGGGGTACTCAACATGGCTGCCTTCTTCGCCGCCCGCCGCACGGAGCGCGGGCGCACCGGGGCCGGACGGGCGAGGGCCGGGCAGGCGAACACCGGGCACGGCGAACACCGGGCCGGCTGCCGTGGGGCGGGCGGCGGTACCACGGCGGACAGCGCCGCGCGGGACAGGGATTTCCGCCGATCGTCGGGGAGCGGGCGAGGCACCGGCTCCCCGACGGCGGGCGGGGGAGGAGATCACCATCCGACGACTGGCGGGCGGGGCACCTGCCGGCCGGCGGACGGCGGGAACGGCTTCGGAGGGGGAACCAGATGCGGGCTGACTACAGCGAAGTTTTCCAGGACCCGGCGGCGGTACAGAAGTACGCCGCCGTCGTCTACGCGCCGGGCACGTACGCGTCGGCGATCAGTCGCCGGCAGCGGGCGTACCTGCGGCGGTTGGTACACCGGGAGTACCGGCAGCGCCGACCGGTGCAGCACGACTTCGGCTGCGGTACCGGCCGCGCCATCCGGCTGCTGTCCGGCCTGGTACGGGAGGCGCACGGGTACGACTCGTCGGCGGCCATGCTGGAGCAGGCACAGGCGGCCGGGCTCGCCGCGCACTGGCACGAGACGCCGGAGAACGGGCCGCAGCCGGCGCCGGCCGCCAGTAGTGGACCCGCCATCGTCACGGTGTTCCGGGTACTGCTCAACGCGCCGCAGGCCACCCGGGAACGGGCCGTCGAGTTCGCCGCCCGGGCACTGCCGCTACCCGACTCGGGGCTGCTGGTTGTCGAGAACCACGGCAACTCCGGCTCGCTGCGGCACCTGTCGCGGCGCCGGCGCGCGGGCGACCCGTGGTTCAACGAACTGGGGCACGGGGAGGTGGAGCGGCTGCTGACCCGGTACGGGTTCGAGGTGGTACACCGGCAGGGCTTCGCACTGTGCCCGCCCGGGGCGTACCGGCGGGCCTGGCTGCGCCCGTTCGTCCAGCGCCTGGACGACGTGCTGTGCCGTACCAAGCTGTTCAGCCGGTTCGCCACCGACGTGCTCTACGTGGCGCGCCGCCGAGCCGACCAGCCCCGCCGGCCGGCCGGGCCCGCCAAGGGCAGGTCACGCCGTTGACGACGGTGCTCGCGCCGGCCGACCCGCGCCCGGCCCGGCCGAGCCGGCGGCGACTGCCGTGGCTCGTCCTGGCCGGTGTCGTTGTGCTGGCGGCGGTCGCGGGCACCCTCGTGCTGACCCACGACAGCGGTCCGGCGCCACACGCGACACCCCCGGTGGTGGGAACAACAGCCGGCTCGGCGTACCCGCCAGGCCCGGACCTGGTACCGGCGACCGGCGCGCTCTTCGGCGCCTGGGTACAGAACGGCAGCCTGACCCAGCCGGCCCGGGTCGCGGCGGTACAGGGCCTGGAGAGCGCGATCGGCCGGCGGCTGGACATCGTGAACACCTACCGGCGCTTCGAGGAGCCGTTCCCGACCGCCTCCGACACGCAGTTCGCGGCGGCCGGCCGGACGCTGATGCTGAGCTGGGTCATCAATGACACGCTGGAGATCAACTCGGGCAAACTCGACGGGCAGCTGCGCGACTGGGCCGACCGGATGCGCGACTTCGACCATCCGATGCTGGTACGGCTGCGCTGGGAGATGGACCGGCCGAACCTGAACTCGGCGATGCACTCCGGCCCCGACTACATCGCCGCGTGGAAGCACGTGCGGAGCATCTTCGCCGCGCAGGGGGTACGCGACGTGTCCTGGGTGTGGTGCCCGACGGCGGACGGGTTTGCCGGTGGGTACGCCCAGGACTACTACCCGGGCGACGATCAGGTGGACTGGACCTGTGTGGACGCGTACGCCGGTACGAAGCTGCGACCGATGGCCGAGCTGTTGCAGCCGTTCTTCGCCTGGGCGGTACAGCACCCGAAGCCGATCATCATCGGCGAGTACGGCGTCGCGGTCTCCTGGGGTGGCCCGGCGCGCGCCGCCTGGCTGGCCGCCGCCGCGCAGACGTTCCGCGCAAATCCGCTGGTGAAGGCGGTCAGCTACTTCGACTCCGACCCGGAAGGCAACGCCCCCAGCAAGCAGTACCACCTGGCCGGCGACGCGCCGGCACTGGCCGCTTTCGCCGCCGTGGCAAAGGATCCCTGGTTCAATCCCGGCTGATCGTCCACAGTGGACAGCTGTCCACAGTGGACAGCTGGCGATCAGACGTCCTGGATGATGCGCAGCGCCCGGGACACCTGGCGCATGGTGGCGGTGTCGGCCACGTCCACCCGCTCGACGAACCACTTCTTCATCGGGGAGGAGAGCCGGTCCGGCATCACCATGTAGTCGCCGGTCTCCACCGACAGCGGCGAGTCGCGCAGCCGGCCCTTCTCCACCACCTCGGCCACCAGCACGACAGGCACATCGGTGCCGTTGTAGACGTCGGAGCTGATGATCAGGCCCAGCCGCTGCCGGGCACCTTCGATAAGCCAGATCTCACCGCGCTGCACGGCCAGAACGGTATACCTCATCGTCGACCATCGCGATCTCCCGCTCGTCAGCCAGCGCGTCGAGTTCGTTGTCCAGCCCGGCCCGGCGGACGGCCTCCGCGTGTGCGGTGAAGACCTCGCGCAGCGTCTTCTCCCGGGCCGCCTGGTCCATCCAGGCCGACAACGAGACGCCGTCGCGATGGGCCCACTGGCGCGCCTCGACGATTGTGTCGTCCGAGAACGACAGGGTCACCTTTGCAGTCATGCCGGCAAGCGTACTACGGGTATGACTATTCGTCATCCCAATCGGTAATCCAACCCGCCGGCCCGAGCGGCTGTGCCAGATCGCGCCGGCGGCGGGCCGCGGTCGGGGCTGATTCGTTGAGGGTACGGGTGGACACGGCGAACGGAGGTCCGGATGGACTGGCCCAGTATCGGCGTGGTGGTACCCACCCGGGGCGGCGAACGGCCACTGGCGGGCACGCTGGACGCCATCGAGGCGCAGGACTACCCCGGCACGGTACGCACCATCGTGGTCTACGACGGTGCCCCGCCAGACTGGATGCTCGCCCACTCCGGCCCCCGACCCCGGATGGTGCTGGGCAACTGGCGCTCCCCCGGGCTGGCCGGCGCCCGGAACACCGGCGCCGTGGCCCTCGACACCGAGCTGGTCGCCTTCTGCGACGACACCGACGAGTGGGCGCCCGGCAAGCTCACCGCGCAGGCGACGGCGCTCGCCGCGGTACCCGGCGCCGAGTTCGCCAGTACCGCCATCGAGGTCGAGTACCAGCGGCACACCGCGATCCGCCGGTTGGGTACCGACCGGGTGGAGCTGGCGGCACTGCTGCGCGCCCGGCCGGCCGCACTGCACCCGTCCACGTACCTGATCCGGCGCGCCGTACTCGTCGGCGAACTGGGCCTGATCGCCGAGGACGCGCCCGGCAGCCAGAACGAGGCGTGGGACCTGCTGCTGCGGGCAGCTCGCCGGGCACCGCTGGTGCACGTGGACGAGCCGCTGGTACGGGTGCACTGGCCACACCACGGCAACGCCGGGAACGGGTACGGCACCCGGATCACCTCGCTGCGCTGGTTGATGGCACGGCACCCGGAGATCGCCGGGTACCCGCCCGGAGCCGCGCGCGTCTACGGGAAGCTGGCCTGCTGGTCAGCCGCCTCCGGCGAGCGCACCCAGGCGTGGCGGTACGCCCGCGCTGCGGTACGCAACAACTGGCGCGAGCCACGGGTGGCCATCGCGGCGGCAGCCGCCAGCCGGTTGGTACGGGTGGAGTCGATCCTGGACATGCTCAACCGGCGCGGTCGCGGCATCTGAGCCGTCCCCCACCCCGCGGCTAGCTCTTGGAGCTGGCGTCCTTGGCCGGGCCGAGTATCACGTACCACTTGGTGCCGTGCCGGCTCAGCTGGAGCGTGTCCGAGTAGGGCGCGCCGTCCAGCTTGCCGGTGAGCGTTGCCGGGCGCAGCGCGCTGTCGGCGGTACCCCCGATGTCGGTCTTCGTGACCTGCAGCCGGCCCGCGCCGAGCCGCTGGATCCGGGCGTCGATCTCGGCATTGGCACTGTGGTCGGGGTCGGCCAGGTGGCGCAGCCGGTCGCGGTCGGATACCCCGAGCGCGGCGACGTACTCGTTGACCGCGGCGTCCGGGGAGGGCTGCCCGACCGGCCCGCGGTGGGCCGCACCGATGATCACGGCTACGACCACCACCGCCGCGCCGATCACCAAACCCCGGCGCTTCATGCCGAGCAGCCTAATTGGCCGCACCGACAATCCCCCACATCGACACTGCGGCATCGACACCGCCCGCTTGCCAAGCCCACCGGCCGCGCGGACGACATCGCGCGCGAATCGTGGCTAGGGTTGGTCCATGCAGCCCTCCGACGAGCGGGTCAAGGTCGACGACGGCGTCTATCTCCATGTGCGCTGCTGGCCCGGGCCGGGCCGGCCATTCCTGCTGGTACACGGCCTCTCTTCCAATGCCCGGCTGTGGGACGAGGTGGCCGCCGAGCTCTCCGCGGCCGGCCACGGGGTACACGCGGTCGACCTGCGCTCGCACGGCGAGTCGGATACCCCGCCCAGCGGGTACGACACCATGACCGCCGCCGCCGACCTGGCCGGCATCGAACTGGACGACGCGATCGTGGCCGGCCAGTCCTGGGGCGGCAACGTCGCGGTCGCCTACGCCGCGCAGCACCCGGAGATGGTGGCCGGGCTGGCCCTGGTCGACGGCGGCTGGATCGACCTGCCGGCCGAGTTCGCCGACTGGGCCGCATGTGAACACGCGCTGCGCCCGCCGGACATCGACGGGCTGCCGGCCGCGCAGCTCGACGGCTTCCTGCGCACGGCGCACCCCGACTGGTCCGAGTCGGCGATCCGGGCGACCATGGCCAACATGCGGGTCTGGCCGGACGGCACGCTGGCCCGGCGACTGACCATTCCACGGCACATGCAGATCGTGCGGAGCATGTGGGAACAGGCGCCGAGCAAGTGGTACCCGGCGATCACCGCACCGGTACTGCTGATCCCCGCGCTGCCGGCCGACCCGGCCGCCGCGGCGCGCAAACGGGCCCAGGTCAGCGCCGCCGCCGGGCTGCTCGCCCACGCCACCATCCGGGAATATCCGGGCGCCGACCACGACCTGCACGCCCAGCACCCCAAGTCCCTCGCGGTCGACCTGCTCGGGCTGGCCGCCAACGTGGAGGCCTGATGGCCCGACTTCTCGTGGTGATGGGCAGCGGGGAGACCGCGCCCACCATGGTGAAGCCGCACCGGGCGCTGTTCGAGCGGCTGGGCGCGGCATCGGCGGTACTGCTGGACACGCCTTACGGGTTCCAGGAGAACGCCGAGGACATCTCACGCAAGGCGGTCGGCTACTTCGCAGCGAGTGTCGGGCGCAGCGTCGAGGTCGCCAACTGGCCCTCGGCACCGCCGCCGGGACTGGCCCGGGAACGCGCGCTGGCCGCCATCCGCGCCGCCGGTTGGGTCTTCGCCGGGCCGGGCAGCCCGACCTACGCACTGCGCCAGTGGCGGGGTACCCCCATCCCCGACCTCTTGGCGGAGAAGCTCTCGGGCGGCGGGGCGGTCGTCTTCGCCAGTGCCGCCGCGCTGACCCTGGGCTCGCACACGGTACCGGTCTACGAGATCTACAAGGCCGGCTTCACACCTACCTGGGAACCGGGCCTGGACCTGGTACGCCGGGCCACCGGGCTGCCCGCCGTGGTGATCCCGCACTACGACAACGCCGAAGGCGGTCACCACGACACCCGCTTCTGCTACCTCGGCGAGCGGCGACTGTCCATTATGGAGTCCACGCTCCCGGACGAGTCCTTCATCCTCGGCGTCGACGAGCACACCGGGGTCGTACTCGACCTGGAAGCGGCCAGTGCCACGGTGATCGGCAACGGTACCCTGACCATCCGCCGGCACGGGCAGAGCACGGTGTACCCGACCGGGACGATGCTCACCTTCGCCGACCTGGTCTCCGCCCACGCCCCCTCGGCCATCGTCACCCCGCCGACCACAGTGGACGGTGCGGTCGACGCGGAAGAGTCGGCGGTCGGCGAATCCCTTGCCGGCGAAGCGGAGCGGCTCGAAGCCGTGTTCACGGCGGCGGCCGGGGCACAGGACATCGACGGCTGCGTGACGGCCATCCTCGACCTCGAGCAGGTCCTGCTGGACTGGTCGGCAGACACCCTCACCTCACCCGAGGGCGAGCAGGCACGGGCCACACTGCGCCGGATGGTGGTACGCCTGGGGCAGCTGGCGGCGGTCGGTGCCGGCCCGTTCGTGGACGTACTGCTGGAGCTGCGCGCCCGGGCGCGTACCGCCAAGGACTTCGCGACCTCCGACTGGATCCGCGAGCAACTCGACTCGGCCGGCGTGGAGGTACGCGACACGCCCGACGGTGCCCGCTGGAGTCTGCGCTAGCTCACTGGACGAGCTGGAACCCTTGGGCGGCAGGAGAAGCGGGCCGCTGTGCGGCGGGCGGGGGCGCGGGGTGAGAGGCGCGAGTGAGGGAGGTGCGGCGGGCCCGGAGTAACCCGGACCCGCCGCGAGGGAAGGGACGGCAGGCTGGGAGCCATCATTCCGCTGTGTCCGTGGCTGGCACCACGTTCACACCCGGTTCAACGAACCCCCGCTGCACGAAGTAACGGACATGTCGCATTTGTTCATCGACCTGCGCCGTCGTTGAGTAGCCACAAAAACCACACCACGCCGTACCCCCGAGGTGATGTTGGGGAAATCGGGGTATCGACCTTCATGATCACACCGATTTCCCCAACATCACCTCAACCCGCCGTGGGTCGAGGTCTACGCGGCCCGGCATGGTTCGCGGCGCACCTACACGCGCCGGGCTCGCGGCGCGAGCCCGGCGCGGCGAGCCGACGCGGACGCACAGCGACCGACCCGGCGGGTTTCCCCACCGGGCCGGTGATGCTGTGCGGAAACCGAAGCTCAGGCGAGCTTCTTGGCGAGGTTGGCATCCAGCGCGTTCATGAACTCGTCGGTGGAGAGCCACGGCGCGTCCGGCGCGATGAGCAGCGCCAGGTCCTTGGTCATCTGACCACTCTCGACGGTGTCCACGCAGACCCGCTCCAGCGTGTTGGCGAAGTCGGTGACCGCGGGGGTGCCGTCCAACTTGCCGCGGTGCGCCAGGCCTCGGGTCCAGGCGAAGATCGAGGCGATCGGGTTGGTGGAGGTCTTCTGACCCTTCTGCCACTGCCGGTAGTGCCGGGTGACGGTACCGTGCGCCGCCTCCGCCTCTACCGTCTGACCGTCCGGCGTCATGAGTACCGACGTCATCAGCCCCAGCGAACCGAAGCCCTGTGCCACCGTGTCGGACTGCACGTCACCGTCGTAGTTCTTGCACGCCCAGACGAAGCCGCCCTCCCACTTCAGCGCGGCGGCCACCATGTCGTCGATCAGCCGGTGCTCGTAGGTGATCCCGGCGGCCGCGAAGTCGTCCTTGAACTCGGCCTCGAAGACCTCGGCGAAGATGTCCTTGAACCGCCCGTCGTACGCCTTGAGGATGGTGTTCTTGGTGGACAGGTAGACCGGCCAACCACGGTCCAGGCCGTAGCGCAGCGAGGCGCGGGCGAAGTCGCGGATCGAGTCGTCGAAGTTGTACATGCCCATCGCGACGCCGCCGCCGGTGAACTTGGCGACCTCCATCTCGACCGGCTCGCCACCGTCGGAAGGCGTGTACGTGATGGTGACCGTACCGGCGCCGGGTACCACGAAGTCGGTCGCCTTGTACTGGTCGCCGTGCGCGTGCCGGCCGATCACGATGGGCTTGGTCCAGCCGGGTACCAGCCGCGGCACGTTGGACATGATGATCGGCTCGCGGAACACCACGCCGCCGAGGATGTTGCGGATCGTCCCGTTGGGCGAGCGCCACATCTTCTTCAGGCCGAACTCCTCGACGCGCGCCTCGTCGGGGGTGATGGTGGCGCACTTGACGCCCACGCCGTGCCGCTTGATCGCGTTGGCGGAGTCGATGGTGACCTGGTCGTCGGTGGCGTCCCGGTGCTCGATGCCGAGGTCGTAGTAGTCGAGTTCGACGTCGAGGTAGGGCAGCACCAGCTGCTCGCGGATCTGCTTCCAGATGATCCGGGTCATCTCGTCGCCGTCGAGCTCGACGACGGGCTTCTCCACCTTGATCTTCGCCATGCTCGTCGGCACTCCCTTCGCGTGACACGATCGCAAACAGTACGGGCGTACTGCATGCCTCAGGCCACCTTACACGCGCCGCCCGGCTGCCGGTCGACCCCCTGCCCGGATGCGAAACACGCTCGCCGGTACCGCGCCGGGCTGGTTGACTCGGCGCCGTGCCGGCCACCTTCGTCCCCGGAATCCAGCTCAGTGCGGCCTTCTACACCGAGGTCGTCCGCCCGCTGCTCACCGCCGCGCTGCCCCGGCTGCGGTACTCGGCGGCGCTGCTCGGCCCCGGCTCCGACGTGCTGGGCTACGACACCGCACGCTCCACCGACCACGACTGGGGACCGCGGCTGCAGCTGTTCCTGCCGCCCGACGGGTACGCACGGGTGGCCGTCGCACTCGACTCGCTGCTGGAGCGGGAACTGCCGTCGACCTTCGCCGGCTTCCCGACCCGCTTCCCGCGCCCGGCCGACGATGTGTGGGCGGTGGACCCGGCCGCCGGCCCGGTGCGGCACCGCGTCGTGCTCAGCACACCCATCGCCTGGTACGCCCACTGGCTCGGTTTCCAGCCACAGCAACCCATCGGGGTACCCGACTGGCTGGCCACCCCGACCCAGCTGCTGCTCGAACAGACGGCCGGCGCGGTGTACCACGACGGCCTCGCCACGCTGGCGACCGCCCGAGCCGCCCTGGCCTGGTACCCCGACGACGTGTGGCGGTACGTGCTCGCTGCCCAGTGGCGCCGGATCGCCCAGGAGGAGGCGTTTGTCGGGCGGGGTACCGAACTCGGCGACGAGCCGGGGACGGCGGTGCTCTCCGCGCGGCTGGTACGTGACCTGATCCGGCTGTCGCTCCTGCAGTCCCGCCGCTACCCGCCGTACAGCAAGTGGCTCGGTACCGCCCTGGGCTCGGTCGAGTACGCCGGCCCGATTGCGTTGGCACTCAGCAGCTCCGGGACGCAGCGGCAGGAGGCGTTGTGCCTCGGCTACGAAGCGGCGGCCAGAGCACACAACGCGCTCGGCCTGACCGAGCCGGTGGAGCCGACGGTGCGGCAGTTCCACGACCGCCCGTACCGCGTGTTGATGGCCGACCGGTTCGCCGACGCGCTCCGCGACAGCATCACCGATCCGTGGCTCGCGACGCTGCCCTTGATCGGCGCGATCGACCAGTTCGCCGACAGCACCGACCTGCTCGGCGACCGCGACCGCCGGCGCGCCGTGACAGTCGCTGCTCTCGGCCTGCCGGCAACCGTTGGGGACAAACAGGTCTAGGCCCAGACGATGGGCTCTTCGCCGGCCTCGACAAGGGCTGCGTTGGCGGCGCTGAACGGGCGCGAGCCGAGGAAGCCGCGCGGGTTCATCGGGCTCGGGTGGCCGGCCTCCAACACCACGTGCTGCGCGCCGGTGACCAGCGCCGCCTTCTTGCGCGCGTATGAGCCCCACAGCAGGAAGACCACCCGCTCGGCGCGGTCGTTGAGGGCCATGATCGCGGCGTCGGTGAGCTGCTCCCAGCCGTGGTTGGCATGGGAGGCAGGGCTTCCGGCCCGGACGGTCAGCACCGCGTTGAGCAGCAGTACGCCCTGGCGCGCCCAGCCGGTCAGGTCACCACCGGCTGGCGGCACCACCCCGAGGTCGTCACGCAGCTCCTTGTAGACCTGGCGCAGCGAGGGCGGTACCGGCACCCCCGGGCGCACGCTGAAGCTGAGCCCGTGTGCCTGACCCGCCTTGTGGTAGGGGTCCTGGCCGAGGATGAGTACCCGGGCCTGCTCAGGCGGGCACAGCCGGAAGGCGGCGAACAGGTCGGGCAGCGGCGGGTACACATCGTGCGCGGCGTACTCCGCCTCGACGAAGGCACCGAGCGCGGCGACCGCTGCCGGGTCGAGGTGTGGCTTCATGACGTCGCGCCACTCGGCGGGGAGCAGCTCCACGAGATCCAGGGACATGCCGGCAGCCTAGATCGCCGGTACGACACCCGGACCCGGGCCGGCCGGCTCGGGAAGCCGGCGCTGCTCGGGAAGCCGGCGCTGCCCGGGAAGCCGGCGCTGCCCGGGAAGCCGGCGCTGAAGGCAGCCCGCAGAGCAGGCAGGCTCAGGAGACAGGCGGGCTCAGGCGGCCTGCAGGATTCGGCGTTCGTCCACACCGACGCCGACGCGCTCACCCGCGGAGGCGACGCCGAGGCCGGCCTGCGGCGCGCCGGCCCAGGACCAGCCGAGCTTGGGTGCGTGCTGGCTGATCCACAGCGCCGGTACCCGCCGGTCCCCGGCCCGGGAGCCGGCCAGCGAGAAGTACTTGTTGTGCTCCAGCAGGTGCGGGTACTGGGTGATCAGCGCGATGCCCTCGGCGATGGTCAGCGGGGTACGCCCCTGCCCGGCGATCGTGGCCAGTGCCGCCTCGGGTGCCAGGTTGCCGAAGCGCTCCCCGCGCTCGACGTTGATCAGCAGGTACGCCCCACCGCGCGGTACGGCCAGCTCGGGAACGGGTTGGAAGGCCCCGAGGCCGGACGGCTCGAACAGCCGGTCCACGAAGCCGGGCCGGCTGCCGAAGGCCAGCCTGGTCAGCGGCATGCTCTGCGCCGTGCTGACCAGCTCCGGGGTGATCACGAGTACGAACGGCACCCAGCCACGCGACGGCGGCTCGATCCACGAGTCGGCCAAGGCGACCTCGCGCAGCGGGGCGAGCCGGGCCACGAACTCCGTGCCGGACAGCCCGGCCAGGTTCGGGTACCCCTTGGCCACCAGCGTCGCCACCTGGCGGTCAAACTCGGCGGCAGCATCGAAGGCAGGCACGTCGAAGTCAGGCAGATCGAACCCGGTCACGTACCCGATTCCCCTTCGGTTGGCGGTCGACGCGTGGACCTGTCCACGCATCTGGTGCAGCACTCCCGATACCCAACCGTAGTTCGCGCGCACCCGAAATCTGCTGTGAGCTGCCTGACGTACCCCCGAGTAACTTCTCGGCACCGCCGCCCGGAAAGCGGCGTTTCGCCGGATCAAAGACAACCGACCCAAGAGACAAGCGGGGCCCAGGTCGCAGAGCGACCCGGGCCCGGCAGAGCAACACGGCTCAGAGGCTGGCGACGTCCGCCTGCTTGCTGCGTACCGCCTCGGCGGCCGCCTTCAGCTCGGTCAGCTCGGCGTCGGTCAGCGGCGTCTCGACGATCTCCTGCACGCCCTCGGCACCGAGCTTGGCCAGCACGCCGAGGTAGACCCCGGAGATGCCGTACTCGCCGTCGACCCAGGCGCACACCGGCCAGATCTCGCCGGAGTCCTCGGCGATGGCCCGGGCCATCCGGGCGGCCGCGGCTGACGGGGCGTAGAACGCCGAGCCGGTCTTGAGCAGGTTGTTGACCTCGGCGCCGCCGCCGCGGGTACGTACCACCAGCTCCTCGATCTCCGCGGCGGAGAGCACGTCGGACAGCGGCTTGCCGTCAACGGTGCACTGCGAGGGGACCGGGACCATGGTGTCGCCGTGCGAGCCCAGCGTGAGCGTCTTCACTGACTTGACCGGTACGCCCAGCTTCTCCGCGACGAAGTGGGTGAACCGGGCGGTGTCCAGCACGCCGGCCTGGCCGAGTACCCGGTTCTTCGGGAACGCCGAGGCGAGCTGGGTCAGCGCGGTCATCTCGTCGAGCGGGTTGGAGACCACCACGATGACGGCGTTCGGCGCGTACTTGGCAACCTGCTCGGCCACGCTGCGGACGATCTTGGCGTTGACCTCCAGCAGGTCCATCCGGCTCATCCCGGGCTTGCGCGGGAAGCCGGCCGTGATCACCACGACGTCGGAGCCCTCGATCGCCTCGTAACCCTCGCCGTTCTGGCCGGTCGTGACGCCGACGACCTTGGTTTCGAAGCCCTCGATGGAGCGCGACTGGTTGAGGTCGAGGGCCAGGCCCTGCGGCCGGCCGTCGAGGATGTCGGTCAGTACGACGGTTTCGAACACGTCGTACTCGGCCAGGCGCTGCGCGGTCGTCGAACCGTAGAAACCGGCCCCGACGACGGTGACCTTCTTACCCATGGATGCACGTCTCTCCAGCTCGGGAATGCGACGTTCCGAAACATAACGCGGAGTGTGCAGAGTTGGCCTGCCGGGGCATGCTGTGTGGCACAACCCACCGGATTTTCTTCCCCGCCCACCGCAAACTCCACCCCCCGGGAGCCAGGCATGACCAACCCGCCCACCGGCCTGCGCACGCTCGCCTGGGCGCGGCCGCTGACCCGCGTCGCCGCCACCGCGCTCGTCCTGCTCGGGCTGGCCGCGATCATCGGCGGCGAGTTGCTGGGGTGGAGCCGGTTCGACCCGGCCGGCGGCCACTTCCCGCCGGTCGGCGTACGCGTCGGGATGGGCGTACTCAGCGTGGCGCTGGCGGCGGTCGCGCTGGTCTGGGGCGGGCGCTGGCGGCAGGTGGCCGCGCTGGGCGCCGTCGCGGTGCTGGCCTTCGGGATTCTGCAGCTGATCACGATCACCCCCCACCAGGGGTACGGGCTGGGCGGTCCGCTCACCATCCTGGGCGCCGTGGCGCTGGCCGGCGGCTGGCTGCTCGGTGGCCCGCCGGTACGCCCGGCGGAGCGTACCGACATCCAGCTGGTACCCGGGCTGATCGTGCTGCTCGGTACGGCACTACTGGTGGGCTTCGCCGGCTGGGGCGCGCAGCACTGGTTCACCGAAGGGCGTTTCGTCGACTCGGACACCTCCGGCGCGCCCGGCAGTACCGTCGCCGCCGCCCCGGACGCCCTGGACCACCAGCGCTGGCAGCGGGTACTCGACGGCGACCAGCTGGTCGGGCTGGCCAGCGGGGTACTGGTGATCCGGGACGACGCCGGGGTACGCGGGCTGGATCCGGCCACCGGCAAGGAGCGCTGGCACTACCAGCGCTCCGACCTGTCCAGCGCGAACGCGGTCACCACCGCGGACGGCAAGACGATCGTGCTGTTCTACGTGCAGGGCCGGGGCGTACTCGCCGTCGCGCTCAACGCCGGTACCGGCGCGCAGCGCTGGACCCGCCAGCTCAACGCGACGAAGACGACGCCGTGGAACGTCGGCACCCTGGTCGCGGCCGGCAGCCAGGCTGGCAACAAGCAGGCGGGCGGCCAACAGATCGGCGCGGTGGAGCTGGGCGGCGGGCACGGGGTCCGGTTCACCGGGGTCGACGGGGCCGGCGCCGCGCCGGAGTTCCCGGCGTTCCCGGCCGGGCAGGCGTGCACGGTCAGTGCCGTCGCGGCTGCCGGGGACACCGTCGCGGTCGCCGGCCGGTGCGCCGGTACCGAGGCGGTGGCCGCCGTGTCCGCCCGTACCGGCAAGACGCTCTGGACCTGGCAGCCGCCGTACCCGAGCGGGTTCACCAGCGCCGATCCGCTGCTGTTGACGGGGACCGGGACAGGCCTGCTGGTCGAGTACGGCGAGCGCGCCCAGGCCACCACCGACGGCGTACCGGTGGCCGTGGCGGTACCCCGCTCGGCTGTCCTGCTCGACCCGGCCAGCGGCAAGCCCGGCCCGGCGTACCGGCTCGGCGGCACTCTGCTGCTCGCCCAGGGCAGTACGGCGATCTACCTGGACGGCGCGGCCGTCGGCGTCGACTTGAGCACCGGCTCGCCACGCTGGTCGACCCCGCTGACCGTGGTGGCCGGGTACCACCCGGTCTCGGCTGGCGTGGCCGGCGGTACCGGCTACCTGGTTCTGCGCGGCCCCAACAACGACGGCCGGATGAACGGCGACGGTGGCGCGATCGGCGTGGTGGCGCTGAACCTCGACTCCGGTCAGCAGGTGGCCAGCCGGATCCTGGTCGCCGACCCGACCACGCTGCCGCACCGGTACCGACGGGCGCACCCTCTGCGGCTCCCGCCCGGTACGCGTCGCGGTCGGCGCCGGCGCGGTCTTCCTGGCCGAGCAGCGGGACAACACGCTCGTCCTGACCGCCCTCGACTGATCCCAGCCCACGAGCAACCACCGGCAGGAATGGTGAGAATTCCTCACCTATACTGTGGGTCAGGTTACCTTCATCACCCAAAGTAACGTCCAGCTCGGACGTACCACATTGTGGGAGACCAAAGTACCCGAATCCGGGCGCTGATTCGACCTCCGCCAATCTGCCGAGATCGCGCCTTGGCGTTCACACTTGGTGAATAATATCCGTATTG
Organism: uncultured Actinomycetota bacterium; assembly: GCA_963850915.1. Taxonomy (GTDB): domain Bacteria; phylum Actinomycetota; class Actinomycetes; order Mycobacteriales; family Micromonosporaceae; genus CAVTWH01. The sequence goes on along the minus strand of CAWKND010000004.1, from coordinate 127,275 downwards.
TCCTCGATCGGACCAGGCGTCGACTACCACAAATCGGTGGTGATCGACAACCTGAGGGCCGGGTAGCCGCTGGCTGTCCGGGGCCTTTGATTTGGGTTGGCGCGCAGCCGGACCTACCTTGATCGGACGCTGCGCTGCGTAACCCCGACCGGGCCCCAGGTAGCACAGCGTGAGGAGAAGAAGGAGGCACCATGAACGTACGCAGGCTCGCTGCCTGGGTCGCGCTCCCGGTCGCCGTGGCTGTCGGCGTGAGCGCCTGCGGCAGTGGCAACTCCGGGTCGGGCAACTCCAGCGGCGGCGGTACGGTCACCATCGGCATCGGCGAACCCGAGCACCTGCTGCCCAGCAACACGGTGGAGAGCAACGGCTCCCAGGTGGTCACCGCCCTGTTCACCCCGCTGATGCGGTTCGACGACAACGGCAAGCCGAACTACTCGCAGGCGGCCGCGGAGTCGATCACGAGTAACGACAAGAAGGTCTGGACGGTGAAGCTGCGCAGCGGCATGACCTTCCACAACGGCCAGCCGGTCACCTCGGACAGCTACATCAAGGCGTGGAACTACGCGGCGTACGGACCGAACGCGCAGATCGGTGCCGATCCCTTCTTCACCCGCATCGCCGGCTACGACGACATGCAGTCGCCGGACGGCAAGGCAACCCCGAAGGCGAACACGCTGTCCGGCCTGAAGAAGGTCGACGACACCACCTTCACGATCACCCTCAGCTCGCCGTTCGTGGAGTTCGAGAAGGTACTCGGCTACACCGTCTTCGACCCGCTGCCGGACGCCGCGTTCAACGCCGACGGCACGCTGTCCAAGACCTACGAGGACGCGCCGATCGGCAACGGCCCGTACAAGATGAGCGGTACCTGGAACCACAACCAGACGATCAACGTGGTCCGGTACGACGACTACTCGCTCGACAAGCCGAAGGTCCAGGAGATCGACTTCAAGATCTACCAGGACCAGGACACCATGTACAACGACCTGCAGGCCGGCAACCTCGACGTGCAGCCGCAGATCCCGTCGGACAAGCTGGCCACGGCGCAGAGCGACCTCGGTGACCGGCTGCAGAAGAGCCCGTCGTCGTACTTCGGCTTCATCAGCCTGCCGGTCTACGACCCGGCGTACACGGTGCCGATCCGCAAGGCGATCTCGATGGCCATCAACCGCCAGGAGATTGTCGACAAGATCTTCCAGGGTGCGTACACGCCGGCCACCAGCTGGGTGACCCCGATCGTCGAGGGCGCCCGGGACAACACCTGCGGCGACTCCTGCAAGTTCGACCCGACCGCGGCCAAGGCGCTGTACACCCAGGCCGGCGGCCTGCCCGGCAACAAGATCGACCTGTACTACAACGCTGACGGCGGCCACAAGGAGTGGGTCGACGCGGTCTGCAACCAGGTCAGCAAGAACCTGGGCGTGACCTGCACCGGCCAGCCGGTGGCGCAATTCGCGGACCTGCGCAAGCAGGCTCGGGCGCACACGCTGAACGCTCCGCTGCGGGGCGCCTGGTCGTTCGACTACCCGTCGATCGAGGACTACCTGACGCCGCTGTACGTCACCAACGCCTCGTCCAACGACTCGGGCTACAGCAACCCGGCCTTCGACGCGCAGATGCAGAAGGCCGACACCACCACCGACGAGTCGACCGCCATCAAGGAGTACCAGGCGGCCGAGGACATGGTGGCCAAGGACATGCCGACCATCCCGATGTGGTTCAAGCAGAACATCTTCGGCTTCTCGACGAGCATGAAGACGGTCAACGTCGACCTGTTCGCGAACGTGGACGTGCTGACCCTGGAGCGCAACTAGTCCCACCCGGTCCGGGCCGCGCGGCGCGCGGCCCGGACCGGCGCATTCCCGCGTTTAGCCACCGCTCACCCGGCCGATCGGAAAGGCTGCGATGTTCCGGTACGTCGTGCGCCGCCTGCTGCAGATGATCCTGGTGTTCTTCGGGACAACCTTCATCGTGTACGCGCTGATGTTCGCCGGCTCCAGCGATCCCATCCAGGCACTCGCCGGTGAGCGTCCGGTCAGTCCCCAACTACGGGCCACCCTGACCGCCCAGTACCACCTCAACGACCCGTTTTTCGTGCAGTACCTGCGCTACATGGGCAACCTGCTGCGCGGCAACTTCGGTACCCAGATCAGCGGCCGGGAGATCTCCCAGGTTCTGGAGCAGGCGTGGCCGTACACGCTGCGGCTGGCCTCGGTGGCGATCGTGTTCGTGGTGGTCGTCGGGATCACCGCGGGGGTGGTCGCCGGTATCCGCCGGGGCGGCATCTTCGACCACTCGACGCTGGTACTCACCCTGGTGATCATCGGCATCCCGAGCTTCGTACTCGGCTTCAACCTGCAGTACCTGTTCGGCGTCAAATGGAAGATCGCGCCGATCACGGTCACCGGGCCGAACGCCGGGATCAGCGCGTACATCCTGCCCGGCATCATCCTCGGCGCCCTGGCGCTGGCCACCGCGGTCCGGTTGACACGTACCTCGATCGCCGAGAACCTACGCTCCGACTACGTACGCACCGCCACCGCCAAGGGGCTGCCCCGGCGCCGGGTGGTCGGCGTACACGTGCTGCGCAACTCGCTCATCCCGGTGGTCACCTTCCTCGGCATCACCATCGGCGACCTGATGAGTGGCGCCGTGGTGACCGAGCGGATCTTCAACATCCCGGGCGTCGGCTACCGCCTGTACCAGGGCATCCTGCTCCAGGACGGGCCGACCGTGGTCACCATCGTGAGCATCCTGGTGATCATCTACCTGATCGCCAACCTCATCGTCGACGTTCTCTACGCCGTCCTGGACCCGAGGATCCGTTATGAGTGACCCGGTTGTGAGCGGCACAGCTAGGAGAGGCACCGCATGAGTGACATCGAAGCGGTGGTGACCTCCGACGGGTACACCAGCACGGGGGACAACGGGACGGCGATGCGTCCCATGGACACCAACCTGGGCAAGCCGCGGAGCCTGACCGGGGACGCCTGGCGCGACCTGCGCCGCAAGCCGCTGTTCTGGATCGCCGCGGTGGTGGTGCTCGCCTTCCTGGTGATGGCGGTCTTCCCCCGGCTGTACACCTCGATCAACCCGCGCTCCTGCGACCTGGACGTGTCGCTGGAGCCACCGAGCAGCGCGCACTGGTTCGGTACCGACGTACAGGGCTGCGACGTGTACTCGCGGACCATCTACGGCGCCCGCGCCTCGATCGCCGTCGGCGTGCTGTCCACGCTCGCGGCCGGGCTGCTGGCGATCATCGTGGGCATGGCGGCCGGCTTCTACGGCGGCTGGCTGGATGCTGTGCTGGCCCGGATCACCGACATCGTGCTGGGCATCCCGCTGCTCCTCGCGGCCATCGTGTTCGGTCGCTCGTTCGCCCACGCCAAGGGCGTCTGGCCGGTGGTACTCGTGCTCGGGCTGCTCGGCTGGACGACCGCCGCCCGGGTGATCCGCTCCTCGGTGATCAGCGCCAAACAGCAGGACTACGTGCAGGCGGCCCGAATGCTCGGGGCCGGCAACGGCCGGATCATGGTGCGGCACATCCTGCCCAACGCGCTGGCCCCGATGATCGTGGTACTCACCATCGCGCTCGGTGTCTTCATCTCCACCGAGGCGACGCTCTCCTTCCTCGGCGTCGGGCTCAAACCGCCGGCGATCTCCTGGGGCGGCGACATCTCCGCTGCCCAGGGCCGGTTCCAGCAGGCGCCGTGGCCACTGCTCTTCCCGGCCGGTTTCCTCGCGCTGACCGTGCTGGCCTTCAGCATGCTGGGCGAGTCGGTACGCGAGGCGTTCGATCCGAGGCTGCGATGAGCCGGTTTGCCGAGATGGGCGGGTTCGCTGCGAGGGGCGGGGGACCGAGATGAGCAACGTGACGTTCGGCGGACCACCCAGCGGCGCGCACCTGCTGGAGGTACGGGACCTGTACGTGGAGTTCCGTACCCGGGAGGGGACCGCGAAGGTACTCAACGGGGTCAGCTACCACCTGGACGCCGGGGAGACGCTGGCCGTCCTCGGCGAGTCCGGCTCCGGCAAGTCGGTCACCGCCCAGACGATCATGGGCATCCTGGATGTGCCACCCGGGCACATCGCCAGCGGGCAGATCCTCTACCAGGGCCGTGACCTGCTCACCATGAAGGAGAACGAGCGCCGGCAGATCCGCGGCAAGGAGATCGCGATGATCTTCCAGGACGCGCTCTCCGCACTCAACCCGGTCTTCACCGTGGGGTACCAGATCGCCGAGACGCTGCGTACCCGGGAGGGGTTGTCCAAGAGCGACGCCCGGGAACGGGCGGTCGAGCTGATGGACCTGGTCAAGATCCCGGCGGCCCGGCAGCGCATCCGGGAGTACCCGCACCAGTTCTCCGGTGGCATGCGGCAGCGCGTGATGATCGCCATGTCGCTCGCGCAGAACCCGAAGGTACTCATCGCCGACGAGCCGACCACCGCGCTCGACGTCACCGTGCAGGCACAGATCATGGACCTGCTCGGCGACCTGCGCCGGGACCTCGGCATGGCGCTGATCCTGATCACCCACGACCTGGGCGTGGTGGCCGACGTGGCCGACCGGATCGCCGTCATGTACGCCGGCCGCATCGTCGAGCACGCCGACGTGCACGCGCTGTACAAGGCGCCGGCCCACCCGTACACCAAGGGGCTGCTGGAGTCGATTCCGCGACTGGACGCCAAGGGCACCGAGCTGGCCACGATCAAGGGGCTGCCACCGAACCTGATGCGCATCCCGAGCGGCTGCCCGTTCCACCCGCGCTGCCCGTACGCCCAGCCGGTGTGCGTCAGCACCGTGCCGCCGCAGGTCCAGCTCGGCGCCGACCGGTACGCCGCCTGTCACTTCGCCCAGGAGGTACTCGATGGTCGGCTCTGAGCCACCCCGCGGCCGGCACGCGGCCGACCCGGGCGGCCGCCGCGGCACGCCCCCGCCAGCCCCAGCCCCAGCCCCAGCCCCGGCCCCGGCCCCGGCCGCAAAACCCCTCGGCGAGCCGATCATCCGGGTACAGGGGCTGGTGAAGCACTTTCCGATCAGTCGCGGCATCCTCTTCAAGAGCCAGATCGGCGCCGTCAAAGCGGTCGACGGGGTCGACCTCGAGCTGCGCCGGGGCGAGACCCTCGGCGTGGTCGGCGAGTCCGGCTGTGGCAAGTCCACCCTCGCGAAACTGTTGATGCGGCTGGAGAAGCCGACCGCCGGCACGGTCACCTTCGAGGACCGCGACATCTACCAGATGTCCGGCAGCGAGCTGCGCCGGCTGCGCCGCCGCATCCAGATGGTGATGCAGGACCCGTACACGTCGCTGAACCCGCGGATGACGGTCGGCGACATCATCAGCGAGCCGTACGAGATCCACCCCGAGGTGGCGCCGCGTGGCGACCGGGCCCGGCGGGTACGCGAGCTGCTCGACTACGTCGGCCTCAACCCGGAGCACATCAACCGGTACCCGCACCAGTTCTCCGGCGGGCAGCGCCAGCGCATCGGCATCGCCCGTGCGCTCGCCCTGCGCCCCGAGGTGATCGTGTGCGACGAGCCGGTCTCCGCGCTGGACGTCTCCATCCAGGCACAGGTGATCAACCTGCTGGAGCGGCTACAGAACGAACTCGGGCTCTCCTACATCTTCATCGCCCACGACCTGTCCGTGGTACGGCACATCGCCGACCGGGTGGCCGTGATGTACCTGGGCCGGATCGTGGAGATCGGTACCAACGAGGAGATCTACGAGCACACCACGCACCCGTACACGCAGGCGCTGCTGTCGGCCGTGCCGGTACCCGACCCGGAGGCACGGGTACACCGCGACATCATCCGGCTCGTCGGGGATGTACCGTCGCCGGCCAACCCGCCCTCCGGCTGCCGGTTCCGTACCCGCTGCTGGAAGGCGCAGGAGATCTGTGCGCGGGAGGACCCGCCGCTGGTGGACCGGCCGGCCGACCCGCACCCGAGCGCCTGCCACTTCGCCGAGTACCGCCAGGTCGTCGCCTGAAACCCTGATACGACAAGCCCTACGGCAACGAAACAGCGCCCCCACCGTCCGGGACGGCAGGGGCGCTTTCGCGCGATCGCGCGGGAGTCATGCGTTGGAGTAGTCGCTGTCGTAGTCGACGTACCCGTCGCCGTCGGTGTCGGCCACCACGTGGTCGAGCTGCCCGTCGCCGTCGGTGTCGGTGGCGACCACGTCGTAGTTGCCGTCGCCGTCGGTGTCGCTGTCCACCTCGACCACGTCGTGGCCGTACGCGGTGACCTCGTAGTTGGCGATGCCGTCGCTGTCGGTGTCGACCAGGTAGGTGTCACTGCCGTCGGCGTTGTGGTCGACCTCGATCTGGTCCACGTGCCCGTCGTGGTCGACATCCGCCTCGTAGAACTCGCTCATGGGTGGCTCCTTTTGATGATCGCTCTGGGCTGTCGAGAGAAAGATTACGTGCCGCCAGCCGCCCGTCGGATCCCCGAATCGTGCCAGCCAACGCCACCATCGGTCAGCCGCCTCACGCCTCCACCCGGGCACCGTGCGCGGCCGCGAACAGCATCGCCTGACCCAGGTCGATGCGCACGTCGGTGAGGTCCAAACCCTTCAGCGGTACCGCTTCCAGGTTCGCACCCCGCAGGTCGGCACCGCGCAGCTTGGCGTTGTGCAGCTTGGCGTAGCCCAGCTCTGCCCGGCGCAGGTCGGTACCGCGCAGATCCGCCTCGGTCAGGTCGGCCTCCCGTAGCCGTAGCCCGGACAGGTCGAGCCCGCTGAGATCCTGGCCGCGCAGCGCCACATAGGACCAGTCACCACCCTGGATGTGTACCGGCCGAAGTACGCACTCGACCAGCGCCGTACCGGTCAGCTTGCACTCGGCCAGCGTGGCGTCGAAGAGCGAGCAGCGGCGGATGACGCAGTGCAGCAGCGCACAGCGGGTGAGCGTCGCCGAGTTGAAGCGCACCCCGGTGAACTCGCAGTCGCGGAACACGCAGCCGGTCAGTACCGCCTCGGTCAGGTCGACCTGGCGGAACTCGCAGCGCTCCCAGGTCTGCCGGCCGAACTCCAGCCCGCCCCAGTCGTCACCGACAAATGTCCGCTCTGCCACCACATCCGGCTGCTCCGCCGCCGCAGGATCCCGCTCCTCCAGCACGCGGGGCCGACTCAGTGGAAGAAGTGCCGGGTACCGGTGAGGTAGAGCGTCACCCCGGCCGCCTGTGCCGCCGCGATGACCTCCTCGTCCCGGATCGACCCACCGGGCTCCACAATGGCGGTGATTCCCGCGTCCAGCAGGATCTGCAGCCCGTCGGCGAACGGGAAGTACGCGTCGCTCGCGGCCACCGCGCCCTTGGCCCGCTCGCCGGCCCGTGCCACCGCCAGCCGACTGGCGTCGACCCGGTTGACCTGACCCATCCCCACGCCGACCGAGGCGCCGCCGCTGGCCAGCAGGATCGCATTTGACTTCACTGAGCGGATCGCCCGCCAGGCAAACTGGAGATCGGCCAGGGTGGCGTGCATCGACCGGCTCGCCGGAGACGAGGGTCCAGTCGGCGGTGTCGTCGCCGGTCGCATCCACCCGGTCCACCGTCTGGACGAGGAGACCGCCGGAGATCAGGCGCACTTCGGTCGGCTCCGGCTGCCAGTGCGGGGCCAACAGGACCCGCAGGTTCTTTCTCGTCGCCAGCACCTGCCGGGCGGCCGGGGTGTACCCGGGAGCCACCAGCACCTCAGGGTTCTTGCCCTTGATCGCGTCCACCAGGTCGATGTCCACCTCGGAATTGACCGCGATCACGCCACCATAGGCCGACATCGGATCGCACGCGTGCGCCTTGGCGTGCGCCTGCACCACTGTGTCACCGATCGCGATGCCACAGGGGTTGGCGTGCTTGATGATCGCCACGCAGGTCTCGGTGAAGTCGTGGCAGGCGCGCCAGGCCGCGTCGGCGTCGACGTAGTTGTTGTACGACATCTCCTTGCCCGCCACCTGGATGGCCTGGGCCAGCCCGGCCGGGCGGGACGCGTCGAGGTACAGCGCCGCCTGCTGGTGCGGGTTCTCGCCGTAGCGCAGCACCGCCGCCCGCTGCGCAACCACGGCAGCTGTAGTCGGCCAAACCTCGTCGCGGGACGTCAGATTGGCCAAGCACCACTGGGCGATGGCCAGGTCGTACGTGGCGATGTCGGCGAACGCCTGCGCGGCAAGGGAACGGCGCTGGGCCAGGGTGGTACCCCCGGCGGTGATTGCCGCGATGATCTCCGGGTAGCGCGCCGGATCGGTGACCACCGCGACGCTCGCGTGGTTCTTCGCGGCCGACCGGACCATCGCCGGTCCGCCGATGTCGATCTTCTCGACGATCTCCTCCTCGGTACCCCCGCCGGCCACCGTCTCGGCGAACGGGTACAGGTTGGAGACCAGCAGGTCGAACGGCTCGATGCCGAGCTCGGCGAGCTGTGCCCGGTGGCTGTCCAGCCGCAGGTCGGCGAGCAGGCCGGCGTGCACCTTCGGGTGCAGCGTCTTGACCCGACCGTCGAGGCTCTCCGGGAACCCGGTCAGCTGCTCGACCCGGGTGACCGGTACGCCCATCCCCTCGACGAACGCCGCCGTGGTACCCGTCGACACGATCTCGGCGCCGGCGGCGTGCAAGGCGGTGACCAGCTCGTCCAGGCCGGTCTTGTAGTACACGCTCAGCAGCGCGCGGCGAATCGGGCGGGTGTCGGCAGTCATGGGCCTAGCGGTCATGGAATGGTCACCTTTCTCCCGGCGATGGTCCACCCCTCGCGGACCAGCCGGCCGATGTACTCGACGAGTTGCCTGCGCTCGGCGTCCTTGATCCGCTCGGTGAGCGTCTCCTCAGTGTCGTCGTCGAGCACCGGGACCACCGTCTGCGCCACGATCGGGCCGGTGTCCACCCCGGCGTCGACGAAGAACAGCGTCGCTCCGGCGACCTTGACTCCGTACTCCAGGGCCTCGCGCGGGCCGTGGATACCGGGGAAGGCGGGCAGCAGAGCGTTGTGCGTGTTCAGGTAGCGGTCGCCGAACTCGGCCAGGAAGTCCGGCCCGACGAGCTTGAGGAAGCCGGCGCTGATCACCAGGTCCGGCTTGTGGGCCAGCACGGAGGCGGTGAGCGCGGCGTCCCAGTCGGCCCGCTGCGGGTGGTCGCGCACCCGGTGCACAAACGTGGGTACCCCCAGCCGCTCGGCCCGGCGCAGCCCCTCGATGCCGTCCCGGTCGGCCCCGACCGCCACCACCTCGGCGCCGTACGCCGGATCGGCGGTCGCCTCGAGCAGCGACTGCAGGTTGCTACCGGACCCGGACACCAGGACCACCAGGCGGGCACTCACGACGCCCAACCTACCGGCCCCGGAGTCGTACCCGGCGCGGCGGGTCGGGCCGGCTGCCGTGTCGCCCGAGCCCGCTCGTCGGGACGGCTCCGGTCGCGTCCGAACCGCTTCTCGGGCCGGCTTGGCGGGTCGGCTTCGCGGGCTGGCGCTCCGGTCGCCCGAACGGCGCGTCGGGACAGCTCGGGAGCGGCGCGATCTGGCCTCCGGCCTGCTGGTACCCCGGCCGGCCGGCCACTCGGCGGGGTATCGGCCAGTGCGCACCTCAGCTACGCTCGGTCGAGATTTGGGGGCCCAGCTGGGCACCACCCCGAAGTGATCTTGTGGAAGGAAGCCCTCCTATGCAGCCTGGCTACCCCGGTTCCGGCCAGGACCCTTACAACCAGCCGCCGTCGGACCCGTTCGGCGGACCCGGCTACGGCCAGTACCCGCCCCAGCAGCCCGACCCGTACGCCCAGCCGCAGCAGCCCGACCCGTACGCCCAGCCGCAGCAGCCCGACCCGTACGCCCAGCCGCCGCAGCAGCCGCCGTACTCGGCGCCGCCCGCGTCCGGCGCGCCGTACCAGGACCCGTACAACCCGGCCGGGTACCCGCAGCAGCCACAGCAGCCGGTCAGCGGCCAGCCGTACGACCCATACAACTCCAGCGTCGGCCAGCAGTACTACCAGCAGCCGCAGCAGCCGGCCGGCTACCCGCCGCCGGCCGGCTACCAGGCACCGGTTGTCTACCCGGGCGCCGCCGGCTACACCGTGCCGGGGGTTCCCCAGGGCGGCAAGAGCAACACGCTCGGCCTGCTGTCGATGATCTTCGGTATCGCCAGCATCCCGCTCGGCCTCTGCTGCGGACTGTTCGGCACCCCGTTCAGCATCGCCGCGCTGATCATGGGCTTCATCGGGCTGAACAAGGTGAAGGCCGGGCAGGCCGACAACAAGGGCATGGCCCTGGCCGGCGTGATCTGTGGCGCTGCCGGCCTGCTGGTCGCGATCATCATGGTCATCATCGGTGTCGCGGTGCGCAACGACAACGTCTTCGGCACCTACTGACCTGTTCCTGAACGCGTGAGCCGCTGAACAACCGGCCCTCCCGGCACCTCCGGGAGGGCCGGTTGCTTGCCCGGGCCGCGCTGGTTCTCATGATCACGTAAGAAAAGTGTTCCTATGACAACACCGATCCTTCGCGATCATGGGTGTTCCCAGAAGCGGATCAGCGGCGGCGGGTCGGGGACATGAGGATGTGGGTGGCCACGCCGCCGAGCAGCGCGCCGAGCGCCACCACAGCCGCTGCCACCGCACCGACCTCCCAGCCCGCCGGGCCCATCGAGGCCAACCGGCCGTCCCCCAACGCGCCGCCCGAGACGACCGCGGCCAGGCCCAGCAGTACCCCGGCGACCGGGCCGGCGAGCAGTGCGCCACCGGTCCACCCGCCCCAGCGCAGCGGCGCCTCGGCCTCCCGTAGCCGGCGGCGCACCAGCAGCCAGCCGGCCACCATCCCGGCCGCCATCGGCAGCCCGAGGAGCAGCACCCCGAACCCGGAGACCGAGGTGGTCGGCAGTCCGACCAGGACCGGTACGGCCGGTAGCGCGCCGAGGCTGACGCTCGCCGGGCTGACCGCGGTACCGGCGCCGACGGCGAAGCCCGGACCCACCAGGTACGCGGCACTCCACACGGCCAGGTTCGGGGCGTACACCAGGCAGATCAGCGTGAGCCCGGCCTGCCCGGCCACCCCCGCGTGGTACGACGACAGCACGTCACTGGCATCCCCGGCGTGTACGGCCAGCGCCACCCCGGCCACCCCCGCCCCGGCGCCGAGTACCAGCCCGGCGGCGACCACGCCGGTACGCACCGCGTCCCGCAACGGCACCGGGCAGCGCTCCCGTACCCGCGCCACCAGCCCGCCCTCCACAGCCGCCCCGGCGCCGCCGAGCAGCAGCCCGAACACGCCCATCCGCAGCGCCGCGGCGATCGGGGTGACGGTCGTGGCACCGTGGTCGGCCAGGTGCCCGGCGAGCAGGCCGAGGAGGGCGTACACGAGGGCGACGGAGAGCGCCGCGCCAAGTACCGGGCCGGCCGCGCCGCGCCGGCGGGCACCGATCGCGCGCGCGGTGTGTACCCCCGCCCTGGTCACCCGCCAGCCGGCCAGCAGGGTGAGCGCGAGCGGAGCCAGCGAAACCTTGGCGGTACCGAGGTAGACCGGTACCCCGTGGGCGAGCAGCCACACCGCGAGGCTGGCCCGGGCGGTACCGGCGAAGCCGAGCCCGGTACCGCCGCCGAGCCGGGTGGCCAGCAGCACGAGGAGCACCACGGGTACCCACACCAGCAGCGCCCCGAGCACGGTGGTGACCGTGGCCGCCACGAGTACCGGCGCGCGCCGTACCGGCCGCCGTGGCGGTACCGGCCGCTGCCGTGGCAGCCGTACCGTCACCCGCTCGGCAGCCGGTACCCCGTCGTCATCAGTGTCCACCGCGGACGCAGAGGCGGCGCGCGGATCCGGCTCGCCCGGCGCCGACCGGCGGAGGACCGGAGCGGGGCTGGCGGGCGAACTCGCGTGCGAGGGATCGCTGTGCTCGTCAGGGGTGCCAGACATCCCTGTGACTCTCTCAAATGGCGGACGGCCGGTCACTACGACCGGCCGTCCGACTGTGTTTTGTCCTGCGAAAGAACTGTGTCTTATCTCCCGCGGCCCCGGAAGGGGTCAGCTGGAGGTGATCAGCTCGCGCATCAGCAGCGCGGTCTCGGTCGGCGTCTTGCCGACCTTGACGCCGGCCGCCTCCAGCGCCACCTTCTTGGCGTCGGCGGTACCGGCCGAGCCGGAGATGATCGCACCGGCGTGCCCCATGGTCTTGCCGACCGGGGCGGTGAAGCCGGCGATGTAGCCGACCACCGGCTTGGTGACCTTGGCCTTGATGAAGTCGGCCGCGCGCTCCTCGGCGTCGCCGCCGATCTCGCCGATCATCACGATCGCGTCGGTCTCCGGGTCGTCCTGGAAGGCGGCCAGCGCGTCGATGTGGGTGGTCCCGATGACCGGGTCGCCACCGATCCCGACGGCCGTGGAGAAGCCGAGGTCACGCAGCTCGTACATCATCTGGTAGGTCAGCGTGCCGGACTTGGAGACCAGTCCGATGCGGCCCGGCCCGGCGATGTCGGCCGGGATGATGCCGGCGTTGGAGGCGCCCGGCGAGGCGACGCCCGGGCAGTTCGGCCCGATGATCCGGGTCCGCTTGCCGTTGGCGACGTTGTACGCCCAGGCCGCCGTCGAGTCGTGCACCGGGATGCCCTCGGTGATCACCACGGCGAGCGGGATCTGCGCGTCGATCGCCTCGATCATGGCGGCCTTCGCGAAGGCCGGCGGGACGAAGATGACCGAGACGTCCGCGCCGGTCTCCTTCATCGCCTCGGCGACACCCCCGAAGACCGGGACCTCGGTACCGTCGAAGTCCACTTTGGTACCGGCCTTACGCGGGTTGGTACCCCCGACGATCGTGGTACCGGCGCGCAGCATCCGGCGGGTGTGCTTGGACCCCTCCGAGCCGGTGATGCCCTGGACGATGACCTTCGAGTCCTGGGTCAGCCAGATGGCCATGTCAAACTCCCTGCGCGGCAAGCTCGGCGGCGCGCTCAGCGGCGCCGTCCATGGTGTCCACCCGCTGCACCAGCGGGTTGTTGGCGCTGTCGAGGATGGCGCGGCCGGCCTCGGCGTTGTTGCCGTCCAGCCGGACGACCAGTGGCTTGGTGACCGCGTCGCCCCGCTCGCCGAGCAGCTGCAGTGCCTGCAGGATGCCGTTGGCGACCGCGTCGCAGGCGGTGATGCCACCGAAGACGTTCACGAAGACGCTCTTCACGCTCGGGTCGGAGAGCACGATCTCCAGCCCGTTGGCCATCACCTCGGCGCTCGCGCCGCCGCCGATGTCCAGGAAGTTGGCCGGTCGTACCCCGCCATGCCGCTCGCCGGCGTACGCGACCACGTCCAGAGTGGACATGACCAGGCCCGCACCGTTGCCGATGATGCCGACCTCGCCGTCGAGCTTGACGTAGTTGAGGTCGCGCTCCTTCGCCCGCTGCTCCAGCGGGTCGACGGCGGACTGGTCCTCCAGCGCCTCGTGGTCCGGGTGCCGGAAGCCCGCGTTCCCGTCGAAGGTCACCTTCGCGTCCAGCAGCAAGACCCGCCCATCGCTGACCTTGGCCAGCGGGTTCACCTCGACCAGCAGGGCGTCCTCGGCGACGAAGGTCTGCCACAGCTTGACCGCGACGGCCTCGATCTGCGGCGCGACGTCGGCCGGGAAGCCGGCCTTCGTGACGATCTCGTGCGCCAGCGCGGCGTCGACACCGACCGTGGCGTCGATCGGCTGCTGGACGACCTTCTCCGGCTGGGTGTGCGAGACCTCTTCGATCTCCATGCCGCCGGCGGTACTCGCGATGCACAGGAACGTACGGTTGGCCCGGTCGAGCAGGTAGGAGAAGTAGTACTCCTCGACGATCTGCGCGGTGGTGGTGACCATCACCTTGTGTACCGTGTGGCCCTTGATATCCATGCCGAGGATGTCGGAGGCGCGAGCTACCGCCTCGTCCACACCGTCGGCCAGCTTCACGCCACCGGCCTTGCCACGCCCGCCGACCTTCACCTGGGCCTTGACGACCACCTGGCCGCCCAGCCGCTCGGCGATGGCGCGGGCCTCCTCCGGGGTGGTCGCGACGCCGCCGTCCAGCACGGGCAGCCCGTGCTTGGCGAACAGGTCGCGCCCCTGGTATTCAAACAGGTCCACGTGCACCCTCTTCTTCCCATAAGGCCGCTCTACCAAGTCACGGGGTCTACCAAGAGACGGGTCTACCAAGTCGGGGCTTGATGGCCGCAGCCTAACCGCCCGTTCACGCCGCTCCGAGACCTGGGTACGCGTTGTGCGGTACCACACACGGACCGCTCGAAGAATTTCCGGTACCCGCGTAACCCGCCCGCGCGAGGGGTCGTTGTGCTGGATGTCGGCGGCGGAGAAATCCGCAGGAGCCGATGAGACGGCCGATGCCCTGTCGGTCGAGGGGTGGCGGCGGGGCGTCGTGCATAGAGTGGCCGGACCTGTGAGGGGTGGGTCCGGCCACTCGCTCTCTGTGCCGCCTTACTCTCTTCCAAACCTTTTCTCCGGTACCGCGCGGCTCAGCCGACTGTGGTGCCGATGTTCGCGCGTACCCACTCGACAATGGCTTGAGTGGTGGCGCCCGGCGTGAACATCTTGGCGACGCCCATCCGCTGCAATTCTGGAATGTCCTCGTCCGGGATGATCCCGCCGCCGAAGACCACGATGTCCGTCGCGTCCCGTTCGCGCAGCAACTCCATCACCCGGGCGCAGAGCGTCATGTGCGCGCCGGAGAGGATGGAGAGCCCGATCGCGTCGGCGTCCTCCTGGATGGCGGTCTCCACGATCTGCTCGGGCGTCTGGTGCAGTCCCGTGTAGATGACCTCTATACCGGCGTCACGCAGGGCACGGGCCACCACCTTCACGCCGCGGTCGTGCCCGTCCAGTCCGGGCTTGGCGACCACGACACGCAGTGGAGCGCTCATCGGTGAACCGTCCTTCGCTGGGGTACCGCGCGCGCCGGGCCGATAGCGCGCGCCTGAATGAACGGTAACTCCCCGGGGCGTACCGGCATGGAGGTGTCGGTACGAGATCATCCTGACACGGAAAGTTACTGATCTACGCACACGTATCGTGTTTGCTCGAATACGGAAAGCGTTGTTAGTTAACGATTCCAACCGGCGTAGGTTACGAATGTCCTGATACGAGCCGCACAGACGCACCGTGGCATAGAGAAGGTTGTGTCGCAGCTTGTTTTTGTGGTCACAGATTGGCTACGGTGTCCCCTGTTGTCTTCCAGGCCACACCTGTTCACCGCGAGCAGGGGCTCCCAGTGCCGGTTGATGACGCGGTCCGGCGCACCGACTTCCCCCTGGTGCACAGGCCGCTGATAGACCACCGATTCGGAGGGTGTGCGTGTCTTCTCGCGAAGATAGCGGCCGTTACCGTGGGCGCCGCAGAGCACCAACTCCACCCCGCTCGCGCTACGCAGCCGTCGTTACCACCGCATTCGTGGGCGCCGGCATCGTCGCACTCGGTGCCGCGCACTCGATGCCCGACACCCACACCGGCAACCCGGCTCTCACCGCTAACTTCGCAGGTAGTGACGCCGCCCGGCAGGCCACGGCCGACCGGGCCAACCGCGCCGCCGACCGCGTTGACCTGCTCGCCAGCGACCAGACCGCCGGCGACCTGTGGATGCTGCCGCTGCAGAACTACACCGTCTCGACCCCGTTCAGCGCCGACAAGTCGACCCTGCACCCGGGCGTTGACCTGGCCGCCAAGGGCGGTACCCCCTACTACGCGACGCACTCCGGCACGGTGAAGCTGGCCCGCGCGTACGGCGGCTACGGGTACGCGGTGCTGCTGGACCTCGGCGACGGCACGACCATCCTCTACGGCCACTCCTCGAAGATCTTCGTGACCGAGGGTCAGCAGGTCATGGCCGGCGAGGTACTTGGACTATGCGGTGACAGTGGGTATGCTTTCGGTGACGGGCTGTATTTCGAGGTAATGCTCCAGGGCAAGGCAGTAGAGCCCAAGGCATTTCTCCTCGCGCGGGGGGTTGACATCGACAACGCAACCCAGCCAGTCGACTAGCGAGCAGCGCTAAGCACCGTAGCAAACCCGCACATAGCGAATAATTCGGGCTAATAGCCAATTCCCGAATGCTGAATTGTGCTGCGGCTCACCGAATCAGATGTGGCCGGCGTCACTCATGGACTCCGGTTACTTTTCGGTCATCTCTCGACATCGTCGGCATATGTGGCAAATGCCGCTGTGTTCCCCATCACCGGGCTTCGCCCCTCTGACCTGGGTTTTTGACCCCTCCCAGGCATCGTTGGAGGCACCGAGTCACACCCCCGGTGATGGAAGGAACTCCCCCCGTGCAGCTCCGCGCCTCTGACCTGTTCACGAACGTCTCCACCCGTGTCCGGTCGCTGACCAGCGGTTCAAGCCTGATGGAGCGGGTCCGCCTGATGGACCGCGCCAACCTGAGTGGCCGCGGCAAGACCGCGCTCGTGGCGAGCGTCGCCCTCGTCGGTACCGGCCTGGCCGGCGCCGTGACGACCTCCGTCTACAGCGCCGCCCATGACTCGCCCACGAGCCACGTCGCGACCGTGAGCGCTGACCGCTCCGCGGACGACCGGGCCAACCGCGCCACCCGCCCCGAGGCGAGCAGCTCGGCCACCAGCGTGCCGTCCACCGCACCGGCCTCCCCCGCCGCACCTGCTGCCCCGGCTGCCCCCGCAGCTCCGGCCGCGCCCGCGGCGCCGAAGACCGCTCCCAAGGCCGCCCCGAAGGCCGCCGCACCTAAGGCCGCCGCACCTAAGGCCGCTGCCCCGAAGGCGAAGGCCGCCTGGGTCACGCCGATGGACAGCTTCCAGCTGACCTCCTGCTACGGCCCGCGCTGGGGTACCGAGCACCAGGGCATCGACTTCGCCAACGCGTCGGGTCACCCGATCCGGGCGGCGGCCGCCGGTACCGTCGTGCAGGCCGGCTGGAACGCCGGTGGGTACGGCAACATGGTGATCATCAACCACGGCGGCAGCACGTACACGCTGTACGGCCACGCCAGCAAGCTGCTGGTGCACGCCGGTCAGCACGTCGAGGCCGGCCAGACCGTATCCCTCGAGGGTGCGACCGGCGACGCCCAGGGCCCGCACCTGCACTTCGAGGTGTGGAACGGCATGTGGAGCCGGATCGAGCCGGCCGCGTTCCTGCGCGCCCACGGCGTCAACCTGAACGGCTGCTGACCCGCCCCCGAACCCCCCGACCGAAATGGCCCGGTGCGCACCACGCGCGCCGGGCCATTCGGCTGTCTGTCGTCAAGTCGCGCTATCGCGCGAGGCTCAGATCTTCTCGATCGGGGCGTGCCGGAGTACCAGCCACATCACCTGATCGCCGAAGTCGATCTGTACCTGCGCGCGCGGACCGGCGCCCTGCACAGCGAGTACCCGCCCCAGCCCCCACCGCTGGTGATTCACCCGGTCCCCGGCGGACAGCGACGGTACCTCCACTTTGGACAGTTCACTGGCGGTGGTGAGGCCGGCGGCGTTGATACCCAGCCGCTCGGCGATCCGCGCCGCGCCCGGAGTGGCTGCCCTGGGCGTACCCACAAAGGAGCCGCGCCCACCGACTCCGCCGCCGCTACCCGACCAGCTCGTGTACGCCCCCTCGGTGCGCTCCCACCGGGTCAGCTCCTCCGGCAGCTCCTCCAGGAACCGCGAGGCCGGGTTGTACTGCGGCGCCCCCCAGGCGCTGCGGGTGACCGCGCGGGACAGGTAGAGCCGGTGCCGGGCCCGGGTGATGCCCACGTAGGCCAGCCGGCGCTCCTCCTCCAGCTCGCGGTGGTTGCCGAGCGAGCGCAGGTGCGGGAAGACGCCGTCCTCGAGTCCGGTCAGGAAGACCACCGGGAACTCCAGGCCCTTGGCGGTGTGCAGGGTCATCAACGTGACCACCCCGTCGTGCTCGGGGTCGTCGGACGGGATCTGGTCGGCATCGGCCACCAGCGCCACCTGCTCCAGGAAGCCGGCGAGGGTGGCCCGGCCGGCGTCGGGCGAGGCCGCGTCCGCGGCGCCGGCGACGTAGGCGAGCGGTGCCGGGCCGCTGTCGGTACCGATCACCGGCCCGTAACTCTCGCCGTCGGTCTCGGCCTGCGCGGCCTGGCTGTCGGCGGCGACGGTGGCGGCCACCCGTTCGGTGTACTCGCGGGCAACGCTCACCAGCTCCTGCAGGTTCTCCACCCGCCCCTCGTCCTGCGGGTCGACGCTCTCCTCCAGCTCCGCCAGGTAACCGGAGCGCTGCAGTACCGCCTCCACCACCGTCTCGGGCGGCTCCGTGGCGGAGAGCTCGCGTAGTTCGTCCATCATCCGTACCCAGTCGGCGATGGCACTGGCCGAGCGGGGTGCGATGCCCGGTGCTTCGCCGGCCCGGCTGAGCGCCGCGCCGAAGGAGATCCGCTCCCGGCTGGCGAGCTTCTCCACCGACTCCTCGGCCTTGTCGCCGATGCCCCGGCGCGGGGTGTTCAGGATGCGGCGCACGCTGACCGTGTCGTCCGGGTTGTCGATGGCCCGCAGGTAGGCCAGCGTGTCCTTGACTTCCTTGCGCTCGTAGAAGCGCACTCCGCCGACCACCTTGTAGGGCAGGCCGATCCGGATGAACACCTCCTCGAACACCCGGGACTGGGCGTTGGTCCGGTAGAAGACCGCGACGTCCTTGGGCTTGGCCTTGCCGGCGTCACAGAGCCGGTCGATCTCCCGGGCGATCCAGTCGGCCTCGCTGTGCTCGGTGTCGGCGACGTAGCCGACGATCTGCTCGCCGGCGCCCTGGTCGCTCCAGAGCCGCTTGGGCTTGCGCTCGGTGTTCCGGTCGATCACCGCGTTGGCGGCGGACAGGATGGTCTGGGTGGAGCGGTAGTTCTGCTCCAACAGGATGGTGCGGGCGTTGGGGAAGTCGCGCTCGAACTCCAGGATGTTGCGGATGGTGGCGCCGCGGAACGCGTAGATCGACTGGTCGGCGTCGCCCACCACGCACAGCTCGGCCGGGGGAAGGTCGCCCGCGCCGTGCCCGACCAGCTCCTTGACCAGCATGTACTGCGCCTGGTTGGTGTCCTGGTATTCGTCGACGAGTACGTGCCGGAAGCGGCGGCGGTACTTCTCGGCCACCCCGGGGAACGCCTGCAGCAGGTGGACGGTACTCATGATCAGGTCGTCGAAGTCGAGCGCGTGTGCCTCGGCAAGGCGCCGCTGGTACAGGGCGTACGCCTCGGCGACCGAGCGCTCCATCGAGTTCTTCGCGGCCGCGTGCGCCGAGTCGGGGTCGATCAGCTCGTTCTTCAGGTTGGAGACCTGCGCGGCCAGCGCCCGGGCCGGGTGCCGCTTCGGGTCCAGGTCGAGTTCCCGGGCGACCAGGTGCATCAGCCGCCGCGAGTCGTCGGCGTCGTAGATCGAGAACGTCGACTTCAGGCCCAGGTGCTCGTGCTCGGCGCGCAGGATGCGTACGCACGCGGAGTGGAAGGTGGAGACCCACATCAGCCGGGCCCGGTTGCCGACGAGGTGGGCGACCCGCTCCTTCATCTCGCCGGCCGCTTTGTTGGTGAAGGTGATCGCGAGGATCTCCCCCGGGTGTACGCCGCGCTCGGCGAGCAGGTAGGCGATCCGGTTGGTGAGTACCCGCGTCTTGCCGGAGCCGGCGCCCGCCACGATCAGCAACGGCCCCCCGGCATGGGTCACCGCCGCCCGCTGCGGCTCATTCAACCCCTCCAGCAGCCCCGCACCGGTCAACCGACGGCGGCGCGACCCACCATCGGCACCGCCCGCGCCGGACGGCGGATCCGCCTCCCGACCGGCTCCGTCGCCCGCGTGCTGGGCACGCGGCGGGCGCCCCCCGGGCGCAGGCTGCGACTCCCGCGACGGGGACTCAGCCGACCGGCGCTCAGCCGACCGGGACTCGGGCGACCGGGACTCGGGCGACCGGGACTCAGGCGGCTGGGACTCGGGCGACCGGGATTCGGGCGGCGGGAAGTCAGGCAGCTGGGACTCCGGCGGCTGGGGTTCAAAGAGTGACTGCATCGGTACCCGATCCTATGCCCGCCCCCCGACACCCCCAGAAACCCCGCACCGAAACCCCAGCAGCCCGCACCGAAGAAACAGCAGCCAAAGAACCACAGCACCGTCCGAGCCACAGCCGACAGAGCCACAGCGCCATACGAGCCACAGCGCCAGACGAGCCACAGCGCCGTGCGAGCCACAGCACACCCGAAGCTCTAAACCGCCACTCCCCACGGCCGGATCGCCAGGCGGCGGGCGGGGGTGACCGCGTCGGGATCAAGCCTGACCGCCCAGAGCGGTCACCCCCGCCCGCCGCCGACCACCGCAACCAAGGGACCCAAGACCAAGCAAAAGAGGAGGGAAAGTAGGGTCACGCCATGACTGACTGGACCGGCGCCGCGGTCGTCATCTGCGCCCTGCTGCTGGCGGTCTGGTTGCTGATCCAGACCGCGCGCGACCGGCCCCCCGGCAGCCGCGAGCTGATCGCGCTGGGCGCGGTGGAGCTGGTGGTACTGGTGCACGTGGGTACCAGCGTGGGACGGGCACTCGGCGCGGGGAGTCCGGCGGAGCCGGTAGCGTTCGTCGGGTACCTGATCACCATCGCGCTGATCATCCCGGTCGGGCTGGTACTCGCCCGACTGGAGCCGACCCGGTGGGGATCGCTGATCGGGGCGGTCGCCTGCCTGGTCGACCCGGTCCTCGTCGTGCGCCTGAACCAGGTCTGGCATGGCTGAAGCAACTGGTATGCGAGCACGTGGCATGGCTGAAACGGTTGGTATGACTGAAAAGCAGAAGTCGGGGCGGAGCCGGATCAACTCCGGCCCGGGGCGGGTACTCGTCGGCGTCTACGGGCTGTTCGCGCTCTCCGCGACGGCACGGGCGGGGGTACAGATCGCCACCAAGTTCCACGACGCGCCGGTGCCGTACCTCCTCTCGGCTCTTGCCGGGGTGATCTACATCCTGGCCACCGTCGCGCTGGCCCTGGACCGCCGGCGGCTCGCCCTGGCCTGTGTCGGAGTGGAGCTGGTCGGCGTACTCGCGGTGGGTACCGCCAGCCTCGCCGACCCGGACGCCTTCCCGGACGCCACCGTGTGGTCCGACTTCGGCCAGGGGTACGGCTACGTGCCGCTCGTACTGCCACTGGTCGGCCTGGCCTGGCTCTGGTACGCCGGCCGGCGCCAGCCGCCGGGCCAGCAACAGCCGGCGGCCACCGGGGCGGACGGATCCAGTAACACTTGACGGGCGCCCCGGCCCGGATGGGATACTCGTCGACGTGTCCGGTCAGCAGCGATTTTTCTACTACGGCGTCGGAAGTCCGGCAGCCGTAGGTCGCGCCTGATCGACAAGACCTACGAAACGCCCCGGGCTCGCCAGCTCGGGGCGTTTCGGCGTTCCGGGCGTGCACCGGGCCGGTCCACCCGCCCGCACGTGACCACCGAAGGAGCAGCACGATGAGCGCCACCATCCTGGACGACCCACAGTCCGGCGACACCCAGCCCGGTAACAGTCAACCCGGCGGTCAACACTCCGGCAGTCCGGACGGCGGGACAGCCGCCTCGGCCACCGCCGAGCCGGCAGCCGCCGATTCGCACATCGCCGGGCTGCGTACCCGCATCGACGACATCGACGCCGCCATCATCGCGCTGTGGCAGGAGCGCGCGGCGATCTCCCGGGAGGTCGGGGCCACCCGGGTCGCCTCCGGGGGTACCCGCCTGGTGCTCTCCCGCGAGCGCGAGATCATGGACCGGTTCCGGGCCGCGCTGGGCGCTGACGGTACCCAGTTGGCGCTGCTCATCCTTCGTGCCGGTCGGGGTCGGCTGTAGCCGGAGCGCGCCGCCTTCAGCGGGGGCCGCGGGGCAGCGGCTAGGCTCGGTGCTCGTGAGCTTCCCTCCGTCGGCCAAGCCGATCGATGACGCGCAGCGGGTACTCGTGGTGGTCGCGCACCCGGACGACGTGGACTTCGGCTCCGCCGGCACCATCGCCACCTGGGTACAGGCCGGTATCGAGGTCACCTACCTGCTGGTCACCCGGGGTGACTCGGGCGGCTTCGACGCCACCCCCCGCGATCAGATGCCGGCCCTGCGGGAGGCCGAGCAGCGGGCCGCCGCGGCCGCCGTCGGGGTCACCCAGGTGGAGTTCCTGGAGGGGTACCGGGACGGCAGCGTCACGCCCTCGCTGGAGCTGCGCAAGGACATCGTGCGGGCGATCCGCCGGTACCGGCCGGACCGGGTACTCACCTCGTCACCACTGCGCCGGTACGACCGCATCGCCGGCCCCAGCCACCCCGACCACCTGGCCGTCGGGGAGGCCACCACGTGCGCCATCTACCCCGACGCCCGCAACGAGTTCGCCCTCCCCGAGCTGCTGCGCGACGAGGGTCTGCAGCCGTGGACGGTACGCGAGGTGTGGTACCAGGCCGGCCCGAACCCCGACCACGCCGTGGACATCACCGAGGTGTTCCCGCAGAAGCTCGCCGCCCTCGAGGCGCACGTGACGCAGACCAGCCACATCGAGCTGGAGGAGCGGGTACGCCAGATGACCGCGGCGAACGCGGCGGCGGCCGGGCTGCCCGCCGGCCGGCTCGCCGAGGTGTACAGCGTCTTCTCCACCGCCTGAGCGGTGACCCCGGCTACTGCGTGACGCGGGTGAACGACATCCGCCAGTTGTGTACCCACGTCGCCCCCGCGTCCCAGGAGAACCCCTGCTCCCAGGTCGCGGTGTCGGCGTCGAGGACGGTCCAGTCAAACCGGACCAGGATCGGCTGCCCGGAGATGACATCCTGGCCGTGGAAGGTCCCGTGGCCGTCGGTGAAGCGCCCGGAGACCGGCGGGTCCAGCTGCCCGGGAGCGGCGTCGGAGGCCCACCAGATCCGCCAGAGGTCGGCTGCGGGATCGTACAAGCGCACCGACATGCCCTCGTACGCCTTGCCGCCCGGCAGCATCGGTACCGAGAAGGTGTCGACGTTGCCGAGCCCACCCAGGGTCGGCCGCATCCAGCCGGTGGCCTCGAACTCCACCCACTGGTCGCACCCGGGGTCGGCCATGTTCGCGAGCTTGCGGTTGGCGATCCGCCACTCGCCCACCAGGAAGTCGAAGTCGTGCCGGCCGTCGTTTGTCATGCGCCGAGCCTAGGGCGGCCCACTGACACCCTGTGTCAGTAGCAGTGACGTCAGACCAGCCGCCGGTCGGCCGCCCAGCGGGACAGCTCGTACCTGTTGGACATCTGCAGCTTGCGCAGCACATTGGACACGTGTGTCTCCACCGTCTTGATGGAGATGTAGAGCTCCTTGGCGATCTCCTTGTACGCGTACCCGCGGGCCAGCAGCCGCAACACCTCCCGCTCCCGGTTGGTCAGCTGATCCAGCTCCGGGTCGGCCACCGGGGCGTCCGGCCGGGCGGCGAAGGCGTCCAGCACGAACCCGGCCAGGCGCGGGCTGAACACCGCGTCGCCATCGGCCACCCGGCGAATCGCGGCAGCCAGATCGTCCGGTGAGATGGTCTTGGTGACGTACCCCCGGGCACCGGCGCGGATCAGTCCGATGACGTCCTCGGCCGAGTCGGAGACCGACAGCGCAAGGAACTTGACCTGCGGGTGGGTACGGCGTACGGACTCCATCACCGCCCGGCCACCGCCGTCGGGCATGTGCACGTCGAGGAGTACCACGTCGGGTTGGGTGGCCGCGATCGCGGTCACCGCCTGGCCGACCGTGCTGGCCTCGCCCACGACGTCGATGCCGACCTCGGTACCGGCCGGCTCGGCACGGCTGCCCAACTCGGCCCGTACCCCCGCGCGGAACATCGCGTGGTCGTCCACCAGGAACACCCGCAGCGGCCGCGCGGCTGCCTGGTCGGTCTGGTCTGTCATGGCTTCCCTGTCTTTGTCGAATCCGCCTTTGCCGAGTCCGCCTTTGCCGAGTCAGCCTTTGCCGAGGCTGCCTCTGTCGGCTCGCTCTGCTGCTGCGGGAGCGGCATGGCCAGCCGCACCTCGGTACCCTCGCCGGGCTCGCTGCGTACCTTCGCGGTCCCGCCGTGCCGAGCCATCCGGCCGATGATCGAACCGCGCAGCCCGTGCCGATCGGTGTCGATGTGGTCCGGGTCGAAGCCGACGCCGCGGTCCCGGACGAAGACGTTGATCTGGTCGCACTCCACTTCGGCGTAGAGCGAGATGGTCTCCACCTTCGCATGCTTGGCCGCGTTGACCATCGCCTCGCGGGCCGCGGCGACCAGCGCGCCGACCCGCTCGTCGACGGCCCGGTCGCCGACCACCACCGACTCGACCGCGACGCCGAAGGCATCCTCCACCTCGGCGGCCGCCTCCTCGATCGCGGCCGCGAACATCTCGCTGGCTGCCGCAGTCGGCTTGTAGAGCCAGTTGCGCAGGCTGCGCTCCTGGCCACGGGCGAGCCGGGTGACCGTCTTCGGGTCGGCCGCGTTGCGCTGGATCAGCGCGAGCGTGTGCAGTACCTGGTCGTGCACGACCGCCGCGACCTCCGCCCGCTCCTGCTCGCGGATGCGCGCCTCGCGCTCGGTACGCAGCTGGCTGACGGTACGGAAGAGCACCGGGGCGAGTACCAGGGCGATCCCGGCCAGGCCGATCAGGGCGAAGACCACGCCGGTACCGATGTCGGCGAAGCGCACGCCCTTGCTCGGGGCGAGTACCACCGCCAGCCCGATCAGCCCGACGATCACGAAGACCCCGCCGCCGATCAGGCGCAGTACGTAACTGCGCCGGTCGCTCTCGTCCACCACGGCGCCGAACCAGGGCGCGCCGGGCATCCGCTCGCCCCACCGGCGGCGCCGGCCGGGGTCGGCGAGGTGCCAGATGGTACCGGCGCCGACCGCCACCATCGCGGCCAGCCAGCCGAGCGCCACGTCCCAGCCGCCCCAGCCGGTGAGCGCCTGGACGAGCAGTACGCCCACGCCCAGCAGCAGGAACGGGAGTACCTGCCGGCGGTCCCGTTCGCGTACCGCCCCGCCGGCCACCGGCGCCGTCGGCAGTACCGCCCAGAACGCCGCGTACAGCACCGCACCCAGTCCGCTGGGGACGAGCAGTGCCACAAAGGCGATGCGTACCGCGAACACCGGCAGCCGCAGGTGCTCGGCCAGTCCGGAGGCGACTCCGGCCACCACCCGGCGCTGCGGGTTGCGGTAGAGGCGGCGGGCGGCGGTGGCCACGGGTACTCCCTCCGGGATGTCGACGGTGTCGGGCGCCGGTTATCGGCGTTGCTCCGATCGTCACACGTGGCCAGGGCCCCGACCACAGGGACCGCCCGGACATTGTGCGCCAGCATCTCAGGGTCGGGTCAGGGTAGGTTCCGGAGGCGACTCAGGCCGCGGGAGGGCGACGATCGGAGCATGACCAACGAGCCTGGCGGGCCGGACCCCGCCCGTAACCCACGGGACGCCGACGACTTCGCGCCGCCGCCGGCTGACGCCACCCTCTCCGACGCGCCCAGCGCCGCGCCTGACGACGCGGAAGACCCCATCACCTCGGTACCGGCGGACGACGCGACCGTGCCGCCAGCCGGAGCGGAGCCACCTGTTGGTGGGGAGCCGCCAGTCGGTGCGGAGCCACCAGTCGGAGCGGAGCCGCCAGTCGGAGCGGAGCCGCCAGTCGGTGCGGAGCCGCCAGTCGGTGCGGAGCCACCGGGCGTGGGGTACCCGCCGCCGGACGCCACTGTGCCGCCGGACGCCCAGCGGGTACCGCCCGGCACTCCCGGGGACGGCCCACGCTTCGGTACCCCGCCCCCGGGCGGCTGGGGCTTCGCCCCCGGTACCGACGGCTACGCCACCCGCTACGGCCTGGCCCGCCCCACCCAGGGCCGGGTCGTGGCCGGGGTCTGCGCCGCCCTCGGCCGGGCCAGCAACACCGATCCGGTGCTGTGGCGGGTGCTGTTCGGGGTGTTCACCTTCGCCGGCGGCATCGGCGTGGTGCTCTACCTGCTCGGCTGGCTGTTCATCCCGGCCGAGGGCGACTCCGGTTCACCGGTCGAGGCGCTGCTCGGCCGCGGCCGTACCAGCACCAGCCCGGTCGCCATCATCGCGGTCGCCATCGGTGCGGCGGTCGGCGCGAGCGTGGTGCTCACCCAGCACAAGTTCTGGTCGATCGTGGTGGTGGTCGGCGTCGTGGCCGCCCTCGTGGTCTACGGCAGCCGGAACGGCAACCTGCCCGGGGCCCGGCAGACCGCCGGCCGGTACGGGCCACCGCCGCCGATGCCACCGTCTGGTCCCCACACCGGGTACCCGGTATGGTCCGCCACCCCGACCGCGCCGACCGCCCCGGCGCGCCCCGGCCCGGTACCCCCGTCCTACCGCCCGCCGTTCGCCCCGCACGGCCCGTACGCCCCCACCCCGCCCCAGCCGCAGTTCCAGGGGCCGCCGCAGGCGCGGCCCGGGTACGCCTACCCCGGGCTGGTACCGCAGCCGGCACAGCCACCCAGGGCACCCAAGCCACCGAAGCAGCGCTCCAAGCTCGGCGTGATCACCTTCTCGCTGGCGTTGGTCGCCACCGGCGTACTCGGCCTGCTTGACCTGGGCGGCCTGAGCGTCCCGTTCCCGGCCTACCTGGCCGTCGCGCTGACCGTCGTCGGGCTCGGCATGGTCCTCGGTACCTGGCTGGGCCGGGCACGTGGCCTGATCGGACTCGGCCTGCTGCTCGCCGCGCTCCTCGGGATCAGCACGCTGACCGGGCACGTCAGCGGCGGTGTGCACCCCGGCGTCGGCGATGTGCACTGGACGCCGACCACGTACGCCGACGTGGCCAGCGAGTACAACCACGGCATCGGGGACGCCACGCTCGACCTGTCGGCCGTCGACTTCGCCGGTCAGGACAAGACCATCGACGTACGGACCAACATCGGCGACACCCGGATCATCCTGCCGGCGAACGTGGACGTCGTGGTCAACGCCCGCATCGACGCCGGTAACGCGGAGGTGTTCGGGCAGAACTGGGACGGCGTGAACACGCAACAGCACACGATCACCAATCTCGGTACCGACGGTACCGGTGGTGGGCATTTGGTCCTGAACGTGCACGTGAACACCGGCCAGCTGGAGGTCATGCGATGAAACGGCACCGCGCGGATCTGGTTTCGCTGATCTTCGGCCTGGTTTTCCTCTTCATCGCGGGCTGGTGGCTGGCGGCCCGGCGGCTCGACGTGCAGCTGCCGGCGCTGGGCTGGCTGGCCGCGGCCGCATTGATCACGGTCGGCGCCGTCGGCCTGGTGGGTGCCGTCCGCGGGCCACGCGACGAGGACAGCGAGGCACAGCCTGGCCGCAGCGACGAGCTGTAGCACCACCTATGCTGGCCGGCGGAGGCATGCCGCTGTGGAGGCGTGCTTGCGCCGCCGACCAGCGCTGTCCAGCCGGGAGTACACCATGAGCGAATTGCCTTCTCCGCCCTCCGCGCCGTCGCTGCCGCTGCTCGGGGCGGCCCAGATCGGCGACCGGGTGGCCGAGGTACTCACCCTGGAGCTGGCCCGGCACGCCGGGCCGAAGAGCGGCCTCATCATCGGGGTGGACGCCGACTCCGCGGTGCTCCAGGCGGTGGTCGGGGTGCTCCTGCCGGGCGACAGCATCGCCGTGGTACCGGTCCCGGAAGCCGTCACCGAGGTACGCGCCGCACTCGAGGCGCTCGGCCCCTGGGTGGCCCAGAAGGTCACCGTGCTGGAGAGCCTGGGCGAGGCTGACCCGGCCGACGTCGTGGTGCTCGCCCAGCCGCTCACCGGCTCCGCCGACGCGGCCCGGGCCCGCCTCGACGAACTCGGCAAGCACGTGGCCGAGGGCGGCGTACTCAGCGTCGCGGTCACCGCGCTGCCCGGGCTCGCCGACGGGGCCGCCGGTGAGCTGGAGCGGCAGCAGGCGTTCAGCGGCGTCGGAGTGGACCTGGTACTGCGCAACACGCCGCCGCTGCGGGTACACCGGCTGCGCTTCACCGACGCGCCGCTGAGCCTGCTGGAACGGCTGTCGGCGAGCCGCCGCCCGTCCAGCGTCCGACTGACCCGGAGCATGAACATCGACTCCAACGGCGTCGCCGCCGCCGGCATCGCGCTCGGCTTGGCGGCCGTCACCCGGCTGGCCCGGCCCAAGTCGAAGCTGTGGCTGCTACCGGCCGCGCTGGCGCTGCCGGTGGCCGCGTTCTTCCGCGACCCGGAGCGGGAGATCCCGGAGGACGACAGTGCCGTGGTGGCCGCCAGCGACGGCCGGGTGCTCTCCGTGGAGCGGCGCCGCGACGCCCGCTTCGGCGACTCCGAATACCTGCGGATCGCGGTCTTCCTGTCGGTACTCGACGTGCACGTGAACCGGGCCCCGGTCTCCGGCCGGGTGGTCGAGTACTTCGTCGAGGACGGCGGCTTCGCGGCCGCCATGAAGCCGCAGGCCGAGCACAATGTGGCGGCCTACACCGTGCTGGACACGCGCCACGGTCGGGTGGTGGTGGCGCAGCGTACCGGCATGGTCGCCCGCCGGATCGTGCAGCGCGCCCCGGTCGGCTCGATGCTGGCCAAGGGCGAGCGCTTCGGGCTGATCCGGTTCGGCTCGCGGACCGATGTCTACCTGCCGGCCGACTCCGCCGAGGCGGCTGTGGCAGCCGGCGACACCGTACGCGGCGGCGCCACGGTGATCGCCAACTGGACCAGCTGACCTACCGCCCCCAGACAAGCGAGCGCCCCGGTCGGATCACCGACCGGGGCGCTGTGCGTTGGGGCGTTCTCCTGGCGACGACCGGGGTCAGGCGTGGGCCGTCTGCCGGGTGCGCAGCCAGAGCACCGGGCCGCTGACGACGTAGACGCCGACCAGCGCCAGGAAGGTGATCCGGTAGTCGAGCAGGAAGCCGACGACCGGCAGGGCGAACAGCCAGACCGGCAGCCGGATGATCCGGGCCAGCTTGGCGTACGGGAAGCTGGAGACCATCGCCAGTGCCAGCAGGGCCACCCCGCCGACGAATACCGGGCCGGGCAGGTCGGTCCCCATCAGCATGGCCAGGCCGAGTACGGCCGCGGTCATCGTGGTGGGTACACCGCAGAAGAACCGGCCGTCCTTCGGCGAGACGTTGAACCGGGCCAGCCGGATCGCGGCGCACGCGGCGACCAGGGCGCAGGCGGCGGCCACCGCAACGGTCGGCGCGGTGCCGTGCAGCCCGGCGTAGACCACGATCGGGGCGGCGATACCGAACGAGCACATGTCGGCCAGCGAGTCCATCTGTGCCCCGAACGGGCTGGAGACGCCGAGCTTGCGGGCCAGCGCGCCGTCCATCCCATCGAACACCACGCAGCCGACCAGGCACAGCGCCGCGACTCGGACATCGTGCTGCAGGCTCAGGAAGATCGCCGACATACCCAGGAACAGGCTGCTCAGCGTGCAGGCGTTGACCAGCGCGAAGCGCAGCCGGCGGGCCGGGGTACGCGGGCCGGGCAGCAGCGGGATGGCCCGAGGGCCGTTGGTGCTGGTGGCCGCCGTCGAGTAGCCGAGCGGTGGCAGGGCCGGGCTGACCGGCGCGACGATCGCCGGATCGAGATCGATCGGCAGGCCGTCGGCTGGGAGCACCAGGTGCCGGCTCTCGCCGATCGTGCCGATCGGCCCGACCGAGGAGCCGTCCCGGCGGCCACGGCGGGTCACCTTGACCAGGATCGCTTGGCGCGCCAGCGAGCTGCGTCGACGCAGTCGGCCGGCCCAACGGCGGCCCGCAGGGCGGGGGCTGTCGGTTGGGCGGCGGCGCCGAACCCACGGGGCTCTCGGCACGGTGTCCCTCCATGTACGGAAACGCCCACGCTATCGAGCGGCGTCCCAGTGTCGTGGTGTCCCGGTTTCGCGGCCTACACCATTGCACACACGGGTGTCCGTTGGCGATGCCACAAACGGGGGTCATTAACTTCTCGTCGGCCCGATTTCTCCGGATCGTGCCGGGCGCATCACGGCTGAGCTGCTCGGTAACTACCCGATGTCACTACGTTACTGCGCGCTGTCAATGGTACCCGGTGGTCATTCACAGTTGTCCCGGCTGTCACAGGCATCACGTCAGATGTTCGCGGATCACCCCGCGCGCAAAGTCGTTCAGCCGAAGTTTCTCCAGCTCAGCGGGGAACACCCAGCGGCACTCCGCGGTAGACCCGCCGGCGGCCTCGATCACTCTCGGTGTACTCGGCTCGGCGACCCGTACCCGGAAGAGGCTGCGTACCGTGTGCCAGTCCATCGGGTAGCCCTCCGGTCCGACCGCGTCCGGCCGGTGGAAGTCGGTGACCCCGAGCAGCCCGGTGACCTCGCCACGCTGGTCGGTCTCCTCGATCAACTCGCGGAGCAGGCCGGCGCGCGGCTGCTCACCCCAGTCGGTACCGCCGCCCGGCAGGTGCCACGTACCGGCGCCCGGGTAGCCCGGGGCGATGCGGGTCAGCAGCAGCCGCCCGGCCGGGTCGGTGACCAGCCCGTACGCGGCGAAGCGCTGGCGACGGGTGGCGCCCGGCTCGGGTACCGCCACCGCCTCGGGCAGTTCACCGGCGGGCTCGACGGGCAGCCCGAGCAGGCGCGACAGGTACGGCATCCGGCGCAGCGCGGAGACCTTGTCCACCGGTACCCACTCCGCCCGGTCGGAGCTGCCACCCTCCTCGAAGCGCAGCTCACCGGGGGGTACCCGGACGTCGTAGAGCACCCGGTCGGTGTGCATCACCCAGCCCGGCTTGGGCAGGTACGCCAGGTCGGCGGTGACGTCCCGCAGCCCGGTGATCTGCGGGACCAGGCCGGTCTCCTCACCGAACTCGCGAACCACGGCTGTGGCGGGCGCCTCACTGTGTTCGATGCCACCCCCGGGCAGCGACCAGATGCCCGGGTCGTAGTCGTCCAGCACGGACGAACGGGTCAGCAGGATCTGCCCGGCACTGTCGTAGCAGACCCCGTAGGCCGCGATCCGTCGCATCTGTCGCACGCCATGCAGGCTAGCCGCAAAGCCGCGCCGGCAAGCCCGGCCGACACCGCTGGCCGGGAAGCAAGCCCCGGCCCCACACCAAGCCCGGCGCGGCCCGGAGCCGGGTGGACGTTGCCTGAGCCGGGGAGCAGGCCGGTCTGGCGCGCCGGGTCGATACCGCGGGTGCGGGCCTACCGTGGCACGCGGTGGTCAGGCCGCCGCGGCGAGCGCCTCCGCGGTGACCTCGGTGACCGGCAGGCCACCCACCTCGGCCCGGGAGAACCAGCGCGCCTCCGCCGTCGAACCGCCGACGTCGTACACCCGGGGGATTCCGGCGGCCTCCACGGCCACCCGGTAGAAGGCGCGGACGCCGTGCCAGTCGATGGGGTACCCCTCGGGGCCGAGCGAGGCCGGATCCCGGTGGCTCGCGACCCCGAGCAGCGCGCCCAGCCGGCCGTGCTGGCCGGTCTCCTCAG
The DNA here is from genome assembly GCA_963850915.1 of uncultured Actinomycetota bacterium. Classification (GTDB taxonomy): domain Bacteria; phylum Actinomycetota; class Actinomycetes; order Mycobacteriales; family Micromonosporaceae; genus CAVTWH01. The sequence continues at coordinate 95,987 of CAWKND010000004.1, read as the reverse complement.
CGAGTTCCCGGATCAGTGCGGCACCGGGCTGCTCGCCGAAGTCGGTACCCCCGCCCGGCAGGTGCCACTGGCCGGCTCCCGGGTACCCGTCGGCGATCCGGGTCAGCAGTACCCGGTCGGCCAGGTCGGTGACCAGCCCGTAGGCGGCGAAGCGCTGGGCCCGGTGCAGCCCGTCCGGCCCTGGTACGGCGTGGAACGACGGGAAGTCCGGTGCCTCGTCGGGGCGCAGGTCGGCCACGGCCGGTGGCAGTTCCAGGGCGACCGCGGTGAACTGCCGCAGCGGCAGCGCGGCAGCCTCGGCCGGGCTGACCCAGCAGGCCATGTCGGTCGGTTGGTCGACCCGGCTTACCAGGGCGCCGCCGCGCAACCGGGTGCGGTAGAACACCCGGTCGGTGTGGATGGTGATGCCTCGATGGGGCATTGAACGCATGTCGGCGTAGACGTCGTGCAGTCCGGTCACAGCCACCGAGAGTCCGGTCTCGGCGGCGGTCTCCCGGACCACCGTGTCGGTGGGGTTCTCGCCGTGGTCCACCGCACCGCCGGGCAGCGACCAGACACCTGGGGTGCCGGCCTTGTCCGACGCGCGGACCAGTAGGACCTCGTTGTCCTCATTGCGACAGATGGCGTACGCGGCGATGCGCCGCAGTGCTTCTAGCGCGGGCGTCACGAGTCCTGATTCTCCCGAGACCAGCGGTTCGGCCAGGTCTAATGTCGGATTGCTGACACAGGGTTCGTCCCGGAGAGAAACGTCAGGGTCACTCTCCGGTGACTCACCGAGGCGCGGGTACCCGCCCGGGCCGCACGGTGGATACATGACACAGACAGCCTTCAACCAGCAGCCGTACCAGAGCCAGCAGCCCTACAAGGAACTCCGCCGGAGCCGGGACGACCGGATGGTCGCCGGCATCTGCGCCGGATTCGGCCGCTACCTCAACATCGACCCGGTCGCCGCACGCGTGCTGTTCGTAGTCCTAGCAGTCTTCAGCGGCGGCACCGCCCTACTCGCCTACGCCATCGCCTGGCTGGTAATGCCCGAAGAGCCGGCCACGCCCGCTCCCGCGGCTCCCTACCCGCCCACATTCACCCCGGCCGCCGAGCCACCCACCGCCTAGCCCAACGCCAACGCTCATCCCGGCCGCACCGCCCAGCCCAACCACTCAGCAGCCCAAACCGCTCAGCTCAAACCGCTCAGCTCAAACCGCTCAGCTCAAACCGCTCAGCTCAAACCGCTCAGCCCAACAACCGCCGCTTCGCCGGGGCGGGGTGCCCACGGAGGGATCAAGCCTGACCGCCCGGAGTGGGCACCCCGCCCCGGCGAAGCAAGAGCGCAACCACTACTCCCACTCGATAGTCCCCGGCGGCTTGCTAGTCACGTCGAGGACGACCCGGTTGACGTCGGGTACCTCGTTGGTGATGCGGGTACTGATCCGGGCGATCAGCTCGAACGGCAGCCGGGACCAGTCGGCGGTCATCGCGTCCTCACTGGACACCGGGCGCAGTACCACCGGGTGGCCGTACGTGCGCCCGTCGCCCTGTACGCCGACCGAGCGCACCTCCGCCAGCAGTACCACCGGGAACTGCCAGACGTCGCGGTCCAGTCCGGCGGCGGTCAGCTCCTGGCGGGCGATCAGGTCGGCTGCGCGCAGCAGTTCCAGCCGGTCGCGGGTGACCTCGCCGATGATCCGGATGGCCAGTCCCGGGCCGGGGAACGGGTGCCGCCACACCATCGCCTCGGGTAGCCCGAGCGCGGCGCCGACGGCGCGTACCTCGTCCTTGAACAGCGTGCGCAGCGGCTCGATGAGCTGGAACTTCAGGTCGTCCGGGAGGCCGCCCACGTTGTGGTGGCTCTTGATGTTGGCGGTGCCCGTTCCGCCACCCGACTCCACCACATCGGGGTAGAGGGTTCCCTGTACCAGGAATTCGACGTCGCCGGAGGCGGCCACTTCGCGCGCCGCCACCTCGAAGACGCGGATGAACTCCCGCCCGATGATTTTGCGCTTCTGCTCCGGGTCGGTGACCCCGGCGAGCGCGGTCAGGAAGCGGTCGGCCGCGTCGACGACTCTGAGCTTGATACCGGTGGCCGCGACGTAGTCCTTCTCCACCTGCTCGGCCTCGCCCGCCCGCAGCAGCCCGTGGTCGACGAAGACGCAGGTGAGCTGGTCGCCGACCGCCCGGTGTACCAGCGCCGCGGCGACCGCCGAGTCGACGCCGCCGGAGAGCCCGCAGATGACCTCCTTGGCACCGACCTTCTCCCGGATCAGCGCCACCTGCTCCTCGATGATGTTGGCGTTGGTCCAGGTCGGCTCGATGCCGGCGATCTCGTGCAGGAAGCGCTCCAGCATCCGCTGGCCGTACGCGGTGTGCGCCACCTCGGGGTGGAACTGCACGCCGGCCCGGCGGCTGGGCAGGTGCTCGAAGCCGGCGATCGGGGCGCCGGGGCTCTGCGCGGTCACCTGGTAACCCTCGGGCGCCACCGTCACGCAGTCGCCGTGGCTCATCCACACGCTCTGCTCGGCCGGCAGGTCGCGGAAGAGCACGCTGTCGGCGACGGTGACCGGGGTACCGCCGAACTCCCGGCCGCCGGTGTGCGCCACGGTACCGCCGAGCGCCCGGGCCATCGCCTGGAAGCCGTAGCAGATCCCGAAGATGGGTACCTCGGCGTCGAAGACGCGCTCGTCGAGCTGGGGCGCACCGGGTTCATAGACGCTCGACGGGCCGCCGGACAGGATGATCGCGGCCGGGTTCTTGGCGAGCATCTCGGCGGCCGGCATCGAGGACGGCACGATCTCGGAGTACACGTGCGCCTCGCGTACCCGGCGGGCGATGAGCTGGGCGTACTGGGCGCCGAAGTCCACGACGAGAACAGGGCTGGGCGTACTCATAACCCGATCCTAGTGACCACTCAGCCGTCGCCCCGACGCGGCGCGGGCCCCGGCGCGGCCGGGGGTGACCGGCGCCATAGGCATACCTAGTACCCCTGCCCCGAGTGGCTAGTCACGGGGCGGCCGCCAGGTTACGCAGTCGATGCCGATGTCCCGGAGCGCCGGATTTCCGAGGATGGAGTCAACACAGAGAAGTCCGCAGAGCTGCCAAGCCGGGCAGCCAGCCAAGGGGGATAAGAAATGTTCCAGCACCCGGAGATCCTGTTCGATCTGGCCACCCAGCACCGCTCCGAGCTGATCGCCGAGGCCAGCCGGGCAAACCAGGCCCGCGACGCCAAGCGCGCCCGCTCGGCCCGGCACGCCCGCCGGCGCGAGGCAGCGGCCGGTACCGATGCCGACGGTCATAGAGTGTCGGCCCGCGCCGGTAGCCTTGTTTCGTGCGGGGTAGTCGGGGCGGAGCCAGTCCGTTGATGATCGGTCGGGGCCCCGAGTTGCAGCGGTTGCGGCAGCTCGGGGCCACCGGCCGTGTCGAGGTGGCGATCGTTGCCGGGGAGCCGGGCATCGGCAAGACCCGACTGATCGACGAACTGTTCGGCACGCTGCCGGCCGACGCGGTACGGCTGCGCGGCGAAGCCCAGCCCGGCTCGCTGGGCCGCCCGTATGAGCTGCTGATCGACGCGCTCGACGGCTGCGGGATCCCGGCCGGGCAACTGGCCGCGCTGACCGATCCGGAGCGCGCCCCGGCCGACCGGCTGCACGCCGCGCTCGAGCTGGTGGAGAGCGTGCTCGGCGAGGGCTTCGCGGTCCTCGTCTTCGAGGATCTGCACTGGGCCGACGCGGAGAGCGCGGCCCTCTTCGAGCAGCTGGCCGACCGGTCCGGCAGCCGGCTGCTGATCGGCACCTACCGGCCGGCCGAGGTGACCAGCCGCCGACCGGTGGACGCACTGCTGGCCCGGCTCGACCGGCGGCACTCCGTCACCCATCTGCTGCTCGACCGGCTCACCCCGGACGAGACCTCGGCCCTGCTGGCGGCGGCCCGCGGCGCGCCCTCCTCCTACCGCACGGTGATGGCGCTGCACCAGCGCACCGGCGGCAACCCGTTCTACCTGGAGGAGCTGCTGCGCGCGTACGAGGGCGAGGACCTGGCGCAGCTGGGCGAGCGACCGCTGCCGTGGAGCCTCGCCGAGGTACTCCGCCAGCAGCTCGCCGACCTCTCCCCCGACTGCCGGCGGATCGTGGAGGCAGCCGCCGTACTCGGCCAGCGCATCCCGTTCGACCTGCTGGCCACGGTCACCGGCGCGGCCGAGAGGCAGCTGATCGACGCGCTGCGCGAGCTGGTCCGCCGGGGGGTACTGGTCGAGTCGGGCGAGGACGAGTTCAGCTTCCGGCACGCGCTGCTCCGCGAGGTACTGACCGGATCGCTGCTCGGCCGGGAGCGCCGGCGGCTGCACGAGGCGGCGCTCGACGCCCTGCTCGGTGACGCCGAACCCGGTGCGGGCTGTTCGCCGATCGCCGACGCGGCCATGGTCGCCCACCACGCCAAGGCGGCCCGCCGCTACGAGGACATGGTCAGCGCCGCGCGCGCCGGCAGCGCCCGCTACCTGAGCACCGGCTCGGTCTACCAGGCGCTGCAACTGGCCGAGCTGGGGCTGGAGCAGGCGGCCCAGGACCCGGTGCTGCTGGGCACAGCCGCGCAGGCAGCGTGGCTGGCCGGCCTGCTGGACGACGCGACCGGCTACGCCCGCCGCTGGCGGGACCGGGCCGGCGACGACCAGGAGGAGGTACGCGCGCTGGTACTGCTCTTCCGGCTGGCCTGGGAGACCGATGACGAGCCGGGGGTACGCACCCTGACCAGCGAGATCGAGCTGCTCGTCGATGACCTGCCGCCGAGTGAGCAGCGCGGTCGGGCGCTGGCCACCATCGCCCAGTCCTACATGCTGCGCGGCGACCGGGAGACCGGGCTGGCCTGGGCCGACCAGGCACTTGCCCTGGCCGCCGCGCACGACCTGCCGGAGAGCCGGGTGGCCGGCCTGGTCGAGAAGGGCTCCCTGCTCATCGCCGTGGACGGCCGGGTGGAGGAGGGCCGCAAGATGCTCTACACGGCGGCCGCCGAGGCGGAGGCCTGCCACGAGTGGTTCCTCGCCTCCCGAGCGCTGCACAACCTCGCCTTCAACCTGGCGCCGGAGAGCCGCAAGGACCACACCGAGATCCTGGAGCGGATGCGCCGGGACGCCGAGCGCGCGGGCGCCGACCAGTTCGCCGTCGCCAGCTACTACCAGGGGCTGGCCGTGATGGAGATGGACCGGGGCGAGCTGGCCGCTGCCCGCGTCGCACTGGAGGAGGGCGGCCTGCGGGCCAGCCAATATGCTCGCCGCGGTCGGCCGAGCAACTACCACGCCCCAGCGCTGGCCGGGCTGGCCCTCGAAGCCGGCGACCTGGCCCGGGCCGAGACGGTCATCACCGAACTGGCCTGCGGTACCCAGCCGCCCGCCCCGGCCACCGCCGGTCTCGCCTTCCACCTGGCCTGCCGCGCCGGCGACTGGGAGCAGGCCGCCGCGATCCTCCCCGAGCTGCTCGACCAGCTGCGCCAGTCCCCCAGTCGGCCGGTGGCGACCTGGCCCACGACCTGGTCAGCGCGGCGCTCGGCGGGCTCCCGCTGGCTCAGGTCGAGGAGCTGGCCAAGGCGGCCGCCGGCGACCGCGCCGAGCCCGGCTGGCGGCAACTGCTCGGCGCCCAGCTCGCCGAGGCCGCCGGCGAGCCCGAGCAGGCGCTGCGCGGATACCGGTCGGCCAGTACCGACTCCAGCCTCGGGCCGGCAGCGCGCGGGACGGCACACGTCGGCGCGGCGGGCAGCCTGCTGGCCCTGGGCCGGGTAGCGGAGGCGACCGGCCACGTGACCGAGGCGAGCAAGCTGCTCGCGCACTGGTCAGGCTGGCGGGTGGCGCAGTTGGTGGCGGTCCGCGAGCGGGCCGGAATGCCGGACGACGCCGAGGCGATGACCGGGCCGGAGGCGTTGACTCCACGCGAGCGGGAGGTGGCCCAGTTGATCGCCGACGGGCTCACCAACGCCGCACTGGCCCGCCGGCTCTACATCTCGCCGCGTACCGCCGCCGTGCACGTCTCCAACATCCTCCGCAAACTGGACGTGGGTTCGCGCACCGAGGTGGCTGCGGTACTGCGGCCCGAGTAGGCCGAAGCAGTAGCAGACGGGGAGCGGCAGATGGGCAACATCCAGGTCGGTACCGCAGGCTGGACGGACAAGACGCTGCTCGACTCGGGCTGGTACCCGCCCGGCGCGGACAACCCGGAACGGCGGCTGGGCTACTACGCCACCCGCTTCCCGCTCGTCGAAGTCGACTCGACGTACTACTCGCCACCGGCCGAGGCGACCGCGGCGCTCTGGGCCGCCCGTACGCCGCCCGGGTTCACCTTCAACATCAAGGCGTTCAGCCTGCTGACCGGGCACCCGACCCAGCCGGCGAAGCTGTACAAGGACCTCCGCCCCGAGACCGACAAGAAGAACATCTACCCGAACGATCTGGCGCCGCAGGTCTACGAGGACATCTGGAGCCGGTTCCTGTCCGCGCTGGATCCCTTGCAGGAGGCCAAAAAGCTGGGCCTGCTGCTGTTCCAGTTCCCGCCGTGGTTCACCATCCGGCGGGACAACAAGCAGTACCTGCTGGAGGTCGCCAAGCGCTGCCGGCCACTGCGCGTCGCGGTGGAGCTGCGGCACGAGAGCTGGTTCCACGGGGACAACGCCGAGGAGACGCTGGCCTTCCTGCGCCAGCACCACCTGCCGTTCGTGTGTGTGGACATGCCGCAGGGGTACAAGAACTCGATCCCGCCGTTGCTTGCCGCGACCGCCGACACGGCGGTGATGCGGTTTCACGGGCACAGCGAGAAGTGGACGGCGAAGAGCGTCGAGGAGCGCTTCGACTACGACTACTCGGACAAGGAACTGCGCGACTGGGCATCGAAGCTGAAGAAGCTGGCGAAGGAGACCGACCAGACCTACGTGATCATGAACAACTGCCGGGGCGACCAGGCCCAGCGCAACGGCGGCACGCTGGTCGACCTGCTCGGTGACGCCGCCGTCGAGCCACCCGAGCCGCCCGACTGACTTCCGCGCCCAACCTGCCACGCCGAACTTTCCGGGAGAATGACGCAATGCCTCCGGGGCCGGTACCCGTCCTAGGGTCGAGAGCCAACGGAGGTGATCGTGACATACGAGGAGTTCGTGAACTCCCGGTTCCCCGCGCTGCTGCGGTACGCGACGATGCTCACCGGAGACACGCACAGCGCGACCGACGTCGTACAAGAGACGATGATCAAAGTGCATCTCCAGTGGCGCCGGGTGGTGGCCAGCGGCTCGCCCGAGCGGTACGTGCGCCGCATGCTCACCAACATCTACCTGGATACCCGGCGCGGCTCCTGGCTGCGCCGGGTGACGCTGCGCGCCGATCCGGTCGAGCCGCCAGCCGCCCCGGACCATGCCGACCGCGCCGCCGACCGGGATCACATGTGGACGCTGCTGGCCGGCCTGCCGGCCCGGCAACGGGCCGCCGTCGTGCTGCGCTTCTACGAGGACCTGTCGGACAACGAGATCGCCGAGGTACTCGGCTGCGCGGTGGGGACGGTGCGCGGGCACATCTCCCGCGCGCTGGCCACCCTGCGCTCCGCAGTCACCCCCGCCCACGCGACCGGCGGCCCGGCCCGCACCCACACCACGGAAGGATCGTCATGATCGAGGATGAGCTGCGGGCCACCTTCGAGCGCCACGAGCACCTGACCCCGGCCGCCTCGACAGTGCTGCGCGGGATCGAGCACGGGTACCGGCGGCGGCGCCGAATGGTACTGGCCACCCGGGTGGGCGGTGCCGCACTGCTCGCCGTTGCAGTACTCGGCGCCTCAGCGGTGGCAGCCAACCAACTCGGCGCGCGCGACCGGCGGGCACCCGCCGGTGGGCCGGCTACTCCGGCGGCAACGGCCGTACCGGCCGGCAGCGCGCTCAACTTCCTGGTACTGGGCGTGGACAGCAGGTCCGGCGATCAGACGGACAACCTGTCGCGGAGTGACACCGTGCTGATTGTGCACATCCCGGCCAGCCATGACCGGGCCGAGCTGATCACCATCGAACGGGACACCCGGGTCACCATCCCGGCCGACCCGGCGACCGGATACCCGGGCGGCCAGGACAAGATCAATTCGGCGTACGCGCACGGCGGTGCCCGCCTGGTCAGTCAGATGTTCAAGCAGGACTGGGGAATCACCTTCGCCGGCGCCGCGGTGTTCACCATGGAAAGCCTGGAAAAGGTGATCGACGTGCTCGGCGGCGTGGACCTCTACGTCGACTCGACCACCACGTCGGTACATATGGGCACCCGGGCGAACGGCAGCGTCGCCGCCCCGTACACGCTCACCGCCCACGGAGAGCAGCCGGTACCGGGGGTGACGCCGGCTGTCTACCGACAGGGTTTCCAGCACCTGGCCGGCTGGCAGGCGGTCGACTTCGCCCGCCAGCACCTACTCATCGCGGACAACGGCGGGGGGTTCTCCCGGGACCGGCACGTACGCCAGCTGGTCACCGCGGTGGTCAAGAAACTGACCTCGCCCGAGATGCTCAACAACCAGGCCGGCCTGAAGGCGGCACTCGACGGGGCACAGCGGGGTGGTGCGGTCGTCGACGGCGGGGGCAGCTCAGTCGCGGACCTGCTCGCCCTGGCCGGAGGGATCAAGAACATGACCGGGATCGGGGTACCGGGCCAGTCGGTCCCGGGTGGCGGCAGCAGCAGCTACGAGGTACCCACGTCGGACGGCGAGCAACTGCTGGCGGCGCTGCGCGACGGTACCGTCGACCAGTGGATCGCCAGCCACCCCGCCCTGGTCGACAAAGTGCAGTAACAGCAGCAGGCGCTCAGGCCGGCTGGCTCCGGGAGACCGGGGTCAGCCGGAGCGCCGCGGGTGCCGTGGTGGGTACGGCCGGGTGCTTCGGGGGTACCGCCGCCAGCCGCACGTAGCCCGTACCCGGTTCGGGGCGCGGATCGGGCTCGCTCTTGTTGGGCCACAACGACAGCGCGCGCTCGGCCTGGGCCGTGATGGTCAGCGAGGGGTTCACGCCGAGGTTCGCGCAGACCGCCGCCCCGTCGACCACGTGCAGGCCGGGGTGCCCGTACACCCGGTGGTAGGGGTCGACCACCCCGGTCTCGGCCGAGTCACCGATCACCGCGCCGCCCAGGATGTGCGCGGTCATCGGGATGTTGAAGACATCCCCCCAGGTACCCCCCGGAACCCCGCCGATCTCCTCGGCCAGCAGCCGGACCGCCTGGTTGCCCTCCGGAATCCAGGCCGGGTTGGGCTGGCCCAGCCCCTGGCGTGTGGTCAATCGCTTGCGCCCCAACCAGTTTCGCTTGTACAGCGTGGTCAGCGAGTTGTTCAGGGTCTGCATGACCAGGGCGATCACGGTGCGTTCTGACCAGCCGCGCGGCGAGAGTACCCGCAGGTTGGTGATCGGGTGCCGGGCGAAGGCGCCGAACGCCCGCAGCGCCCGCCGCTTGTCCCCGTCGACCAGCACTGTCTGCAGCAGCGCCATCGAGTTGGGGCCCTTGCCGTAGCGGACCGGCTCGATGTGGGTGTGCTGGTCGGGGTGGAACGAGCTGGTGATGGCGACGCCGTCGGTGAAGTCGACGCCCTTGCGCAGCGAGCCGGCGCCGAGCAGCGCCTCGGAGTTGGTCCGGGTCAGCTCGCCCAGCCTCGGCGACAGGTGCGGCAGCGCCCCGGTGGCCTTCAGGCGGTGCAGCAGGCGCTGGGTACCCAGCGCGCCGGCCGCGAAGATCACCTGCTGGGCGTGGAAGGTGGTCCTACGCCGGCCGCCGGTGCGCCGCGTGGTCACCGTGTACCCGCCGTCGACCGGGCGTACGTCGGTGACCGTACTGAGCGGGTGTACCTGTACGCCCAGCCGCTCGGCCAGGTACAGGTAGTTCTTGACCAGCGTGTTCTTGGCGTTGTGCCGGCACCCGGTCATGCACGCGCCGCAGTCGACACAGCCGCGCCGAGCCGGCCCCGCACCCCCGAAGAACGGGTCGGGTACCTCCACCCCCGGCTCGCCGAACAGCACGCCGACCGGCGTCGCGTGGTACGAGTCGGCGACCCCCATCTTCCCGGCGACCGCGCGCATGGCCACGTCGGCGGCGGTGGTACGCGGGTAGGTGGTCACCCCGAGCATCCGCTCCGCCTGGTCGTACCAGGGGGCCAGCTCGGCCTGCCAGTCGGTGATCTCCCGCCACTGCGGGTCGGCGTAGAACGGTGGCAGTGGCCGGTACAGCGTGTTGGCGTAGACGAGCGAGCCGCCACCGACCCCGGCGCCGGAGAGCACCAGTACGTTGCGGAGCAGGTTGATCCGCTGGATGCCGAAGGCGCGGATGGCCGGCGCCCAGAGGAACGAGCGCACCTTCATCGAGTTCTCCGGGAACTCGTCGTCGGCGAAGCGGCGCCCCGCCTCGAGCACGGCGACCGAGTACCCCTTCTCCGCCAGCCGCAGCGCCGCGACGCTGCCGCCGAACCCGGAGCCGATCACCACGACATCGACGTCGGTCATCCGTTACCTCCGGAACTTGTTACTGGTGGGTAAAATCTTGCGTGCTGAGCTGGGCAGACGTCAATCCCATGGCGTGCGCCACAGCCAGCACGCTTGACGCTCAGTAATCGGCGGCGAACTATAGTTGTCGTGCGCAAACTTCCTGGTCAGCTGCCCCGGTGGCGGGCCGCGTGGCTGCTCCTCGGCCGCCCGGTGATCCTGCTTCCGCTGGCCTACCTGGTGGTTGTCGCAGTCTTCCAGCAATCCGCCGAACCATTGGCCGTCGGGGCCATCCTGCTCCTGGTCGCCCGGTTGGGCTACGCCGTCCGCTCCGGCGGCCGTCGGGTGAGCCTCCGCAGCCACCCCGAACTCGCCCGGCTGGTCGGCGAGGTGGCGGCTGCCGTGGGGGTACCGCCGGCCGTCCGGGTCGGGCTGATCCGCCAGCCGCTGGTCACCTCCCGGGTCGCCATCGGCCACGGCGAGCTGCTGATCGGTGCGCCGCTGGTGGAGCGGCTCACGCCGGACGAGCTGCGGGCGCTGGTGGCGCACGAGCTTTCGGTACTGGCCCGCCCGGACATCGAGATCATCCTGCACCGGATCTGGTCACGCTCAGTGACGAAGATCGACCCCGGCCGGTACGCCACCCGGGTGGTACGCGAGCTCGACGAGTTCTCGGCCGCCGTCGAGCAGTACGCCGACCACGCCGCCGGGCACCTCACCGACCCGGCCACGGCCGCTCGCGCGGCTGCCCGTGCCTGGTTGATCGCCACGGCCGAGGACATGCCGGTGCGTACCGTCGAGTGGTCGCCGAGCCTGGCGCTGCGGGTGTCCCGCCGGCACCCGGACCTGACCGAGGCACTGCTGGCCCTGGTCGGTACCGAGCTGACCACCGCTCCCCCGACCCGCGAACTCGCCGCCACCGGCTGACCCGCGCTTCCTGGCTGCCCGGCCCCGGTGAGTTACTGGGCGGACTGATCAGGTCCCAGCTGCTCGGTGGGCTGCTCGGTCGGTGGCGCAGACTCGGTCGGTGCCGCTGACTCGGTCGGTGCCGCTGACTCGGTCGGCTCCGCTGCGCGGGTGCGCGACTCGGGCGGCGCACTGCGGAACTTCGGGTCCTCGGGCTGCGGCTGGCGTACCGGCAGCGGCTCCCCCGGGTACCCGCCGATCTCCGTCGGTGGCGCCGACTCTGCCTGCGGGGAGGCCGGTGCTGGCGTGGCAGGGGTCGGCGGGGTCGGCGCGGGGGCCGGCTGGCCGTACACGGTCGGCGGAGCCTGGGCCGGATACCCGGCCGGCCCTTGACCCGGATATGGCTGCCCCGGCTGCGGCTGTCCTGCTTGCTGTGGTCGACCCGGCTGCGCCGGCTGGCCAGGGTACGGCTGGCCAGGATACGGCTGCCCGGGGTAAGGCTGGCCGGGGTAAGGCTGCTGGCCAGGCTGACCCGGGTACGGCGGCTGGGCGCCCTGGGGCGGGTAGGGCGGCTGACCCGGATAGGGCGGCTGCTGGCCGGGGTAGGGCGGCTGGACGCTGTGCGGCGGCGCGATGGGCTGGCCCTGGTAAGGCGGCTGGCCGGGATAGGGCGGCTGGACGGACGGCGGGCCGGGCTGGCCGGGGTAGGGCGCCGAGTCGGGGTACGGCGCGCGGCCCCGCCAGTACGGCGCGCCCTCCGGGCCGGTTGCGGGCGGACCTGTCACGGGCGGTGCGGAGCCCGGCGGTACCGAGTGGGCGGGCGGTCCGGACGGCACCGGGGGGACAGGCCCGGCCGGGTACGGCGTACCGGGTTCGCTGGCCGCGGCCCCGCGTGCCGGCGCTCCGGCGACCACCGGCGCACCGCCCGGCTGCTCAGCGGCCGTCGGGATCGGCGCGGCCGGTACCGAGGCCGGGCCGAAGCCGGGGGGTGGCGTGGGGCGCCAGACTGGAGCCGCTGTCACCGGCGCGGTCTCCGAAGCTGAGCCGTCAAGCATCCGGAAGACCAGGCTCGCCGCGATGCCGAGGACCAGCAGGACCGCCGCGGGCAGGTAGTAGGTGATCCAGGTGGCCCAGCCGTGCAGTTGACCGAAGAACAGGAACAGCCCCGCGGCGAGCGTGGCCAGTACGGTACCGGCGATGCCGCCGCGCCCGCCGAAGGCGCTCACCCCGCCGAAGAGCACGATCGCGATCGGCAGCAGCGGCACGGCGCTCCCGCTCGGCGGCAGGCTGGCACCTTGGTAGATCAGCACGCTTACCCCGGCCAGCGCGGCGAGCAGGGTGGAGAGGCCGAGGCCGACGATGCCGCCGAGTACCCGCGCACCCACCGGCCCGTCCCCGTCCGAGTCCACCGCCACCGCCCGGCGTACCGGCGCGAAGAGCCACAGCACCCCGCCGGCGAGGCTGGCCACCACGGCGAGTACCGCAATCAGGTTCAGCCAGGTCAGCGGCGAGTCGGGCAGCTCCGCCCGGGGCAGCGCGTGCACCTCGACCCCGGCGCTCAGCGTGTACGCGCCGATCAGCGCCAGCAGTACCAGCGAGACGGCCCAGCCGGGCGCCCTGGTCAGCCCGCTGAGCGCACCGGCCACCACCCCGACCACCAGCGCCAGGCCCAGGGTCAGCAGCACGGCTGTGGTCAGCGACAGGCTGTCGCTCGCGGCCATCTTGGCGATCAGCACCGTGCTACCCGCGGTAACCGCACCTACGGCGAAGTTCAGCGTACGGGCGCGCAGCGACACCGCGACCGCGATCGCCTGCAGACCGGTGCTGGCCAGTCCAAAGGCGACGATGTGCGCCAACTGACCGTGCGCACCCTTGGCCAGCACCGCGAAGAGCAGCGCGACGCAGACCAGGATGAGGATGAGCTCCCAGACCCCGTGCGCCACCAGGGACGCGCGTCGGGTACGGGCTACCGGGACCGGCTGCATCGGCTGCTCCTCGTGCTTGGGTCGTCCGCGCTGGAGCCGTCGCCGGTACCTCTGCGACGGTCACGCGCGAGCCTAGTGCCGATGCGCCACTGACACCCGCCGGAATCTGTCCACCCGGGGCGGCAGCCGGCTCAACGGCGGCCCAGCGCCGACTCAGCGGTCCAGGACGAGCCCGACCTTCTGGAACTCCTTGAGGTCGCGGTACCCGCACTTGGCCATCGCCCGCTTCAGCCCGCCGAACAGGTTGAGCAGGCCGTACGGGTTGTCGGCCGGCCCGTACAGCAGCTTCTCCAGCGGGCCGAGCGGCTGCCCGGTGAGCCCGTAGGCCCCGCGCGGCAACTGCGGGTGGCTGGCCGACGAGTGCCACCAGGACCCGGCCGCCGGCGCCTCTTCGGCGAGGGACAGCGGCGCGCCGAGCATGACCGCGTCGGCTCCGCAGCCGAGCGCTTTCGCGATGTCACCGGAGCTGGTGATGTCGCCGTCGGCGATCAGGTGTACGTAGCGCCCGCCGGTCTCGTCGAGGTAGTCGCGCCGGGCGGCAGCGGCGTCGGCGATGGCGGTGGCCATCGGTACCCGGATGCCGAGCACGGTGTCCGTGGTGGACGCCTCGTCGGCCCCGATCCCGACGATCACGCCGGCCGCGCCGGTGCGCATCAGGTGCAGCGCGGTCTTGTAGTCGGTGCAGCCGCCGACGATGACCGGCAGGTCCAGGTCGGCGATGAACTCCTTCAGGTTCAGCGGCTCGTCCACACTCGACACGTGCTCGGCGGAGACCAGCGTGCCCTGGATGACCAGGATGTCCACCCCGGCGTCGAGGATCACCGGGGCGAGCGCCAGGGTGTGCTGCGGGGAGACGCGTACCGCGACGGTGATCCCGCCGGCCCGCATCTCGCGTACCCGCTCGCCGATCAGCGCCGGCTTGATCGGCTCGGCGTAGACCTCCTGCAGCCGCCGGGTGGCCTCCGCGTCCTCGACCTCGACCAGCTCCTGCAGGATCTTGCCGGGATCCTCGTAGCGGGCCCAGAGCCCCTCGACGTTGAGCACGCCGAGCCCGCCGAGGCGGCCCAGGGCGATCACGGTGGCCGGGCTCATCGTGGCGTCACTCGGGTGGGCGACACAAGGAATCCTGAAGGGGTACGCGTCCAGCTGCCAGGCCGTGGAGACGTCGTCCACGTCGCGGGTACGCCGGCTGGGCACGATCGCGACGTCATCCAGGTGGTACCCGCGCTGGGCGGTCTTGCCCATGCCGATCTCGACCATGTCACGCACAGCGAGTCTCCTAACGGTCGACGGTCAGCCAAACGGGCCAGCGAAGTGGGTCAGCGGGAGTGGTAGTTGGGCGCCTCGACGGTCATCTGGATGTCGTGCGGGTGGCTCTCCTTGAGCCCGGCCGCGGTGATCCGGATGAGCTGCCCCTTCTCGTGCAGCTGCGCGATGGTCGCCGCGCCACTGTAGAACATGCCCTGCCGCAGGCCGCCGATCAGCTGGTGCGCGACGGCGGAGAGTGGGCCGCGGTAGGGCACCTGGCCCTCGATGCCCTCCGGGATCAGCTTGTCGTCGGAGACCACGTCGTCCTGGAAGTACCGGTCCTTGGAGTACGACTTCTGCGCGCCCCGGGTCTGCATGGCGCCCAGCGAACCCATGCCCCGGTAGGACTTGAACTGCTTGCCGTTGATGAAGATGAGTTCGCCCGGGCTCTCCTCGCAGCCGGCCAGCAGGCTGCCCAGCATCACCGAGTCGGCACCGGCCACGATCGCCTTCGCGATGTCCCCGGAGTACTGCATGCCCCCGTCGCCGATCACCGGTACCCCCAGCGGCCGGCACGCGCGGGCCGCCTCCATGATCGCGGTGATCTGTGGCGCGCCGACGCCGGCGACCACCCGGGTGGTGCAGATGGAGCCCGGCCCGACACCCACCTTGACCGCGTCGGCACCCGCCTCGGCCAGCGCCCGGGCACCCGCGTAGGTGGCCGAGTTGCCGCCGATCACCTGTACGTCGGTGTCCCGCTTGAGCCGCTGGATCATCTCCACGATGGCCTTGCTGTGCCCGTGGGCCACATCCGCCACGAGTACGTCCACGCCCGCGTCGACCAGCGTGCGCGCCCGTTTGTACGACTCCTCGCCGAAGCCGATCGCGGCGGCCACCCGCAGCCGGCCGGAGCCGTCCTTGGTGGCCAGCGGGAACTGCTCGCTCTTGGTGAAGTCCTTGACGGTGATCAGCCCGCGCAGCCGCCCCGCGCCGTCGACCAGCGGCAGCTTCTCCACCTTGTGCTGGCGGAGCAGGGCGAGCGCGTCGACCTTGGAGACGCCGACCGGCGCGGTGACCAGCGGCGCCTTGGTCATCACCTCGTGTACCAGCGTGCTGCCGTCGGTGACGAAGCGCATGTCGCGGTTGGTGATGATGCCGACAAGCGCGCCGCCGCCGTCGGTGACCGGCAGGCCGGAGATGCGGTAGCGGGCACACATCCGGTCGACGTCGCGCACCGTGTCGTCGGGCGAGCAGGTGACCGGATTGGTGATCATCCCGGACTCGGAGCGCTTGACCAGGTCGACCTGCTGGGCCTGCTCCTCGATCGACAGGTTGCGGTGGAGCACACCGATGCCGCCGTTGCGCGCCATCGCGATCGCCATCCGCGCCTCGGTGACCGTGTCCATCGCGCTGGACAGCAGCGGGATGGCGATCTCGATCTCCTTGGTCAGCCGGGTGCGGGTGACCACCTCGCTCGGCGCCACGTCGGACTCGCCCGGCAGCAGGAGGACATCATCGAAGGTCAGGCCGAGCGGGATCTCGGCGATTGGTGGCGGCTGGACGGCGGGCACAAGATCCACGACAAATCCCCTCGGCGGCGGTCCCGCCATCCTACCCAAACCGGATGGGCGTACCGGCTGCCGGGCGCGCCGGCCGGCCAGCGCGAAGGAGCGCCTGGGGAGTACGGACGGGGGTACCGGGGGCTACCGTGGAGGGGTGCACGAAGAGCCGATCGACCCGTTTGCCGGCGACCCGGCCGACCCCGCCAACGAGCTCGCCGAGCTCGATGAGCCGGAGGACGACGGATCGGGGCCGCTGAGCACGGCCGAGCAGGAAGACGTCCTGGAGGACCTCGCCGATCTCGAGGTCTACCAGGCACTGCTCACGCCGGTCGGGGTACGCGGCCTGGTGATCGAGTGCGAGGACTGTCACGAGCCGCACTTCTTCGACTGGGATCTGCTCCGGGGCAACCTGCGCCACCTGCTCGACTCCGGCCGGCCACGGGTACACGAGCCGGCCTACGACCCGGATCCCGAGCACTACGTCACCTGGGAATACGCGCGCGGCTACGCCGACGGGGTACACGACGCGCTCGCCGACAGCGCTGACAGCACCGAGGAGTAGGCCAGCACGGGGAGTAGCGGGAGACCCGCGAGCTCAGCTGACCAGGCCGGCGCGGAAGCCGGCGGCAACGGCGTGTGCCCGGTCCCGGGCGCCGAGCTTGCGGAACAGTCGCCGGGCGTGGGTCTTTACGGTGTCCTCGGAGACGAACAGCTCCTTGCCGATCTCGGCGTTGCTGCGCCCGTCCGCCATGCCGCGCAGGACCTGAAGCTCGCGCTCGGTGAGTACCGGCTGAGGTGGGGCATCGCCGCGCTGCGCGGGTACCAGCGGATCGTGCTCGACCAGCGTGGCCGCCGGCCGGGCGAGTGCGGTCACCACCGACTGGGTCGCCGCCGGCACGACCGGCGCCGGGGCTGCCGCGCGCCCCAGGTTCTCCGCCGGCCCGGGCGGCAGGAGCAGCAGCATGCTCTTGGTCACCGCGCTGACCAGATCGTCGGCGCCGCGGATGACGCCCCGCGCACCGGCGGCCAGCGCCGCGTTCGCGGCCTGTACCTCCTCCGGCCCGAACAGCACCACCGTCGCGCCGGGTGACAGGCTGAGCAGCCGGCGTACCACACCGGCGGGATCGGGCCGGCACAGCGCCGTGTCCAGCAGTACGAACTCGGCTGGGCGGTCGCGCAGCTTGGTGGCGGCCTCCGTCGCGGAGACCGCGGTGCGTACCGACGCGGCGGCCCCGAGGCGCTCCGCGAACGCCGCCATGGCCTGTGCTGCCGCAGCGGTTCGCACGCCGACCAGGACTGTCCGCACGTGGGCCTCCTCTCTGGTACGAGCAGATCATGTAAACCCGATGGGTGCCGGCATTTCACAAGATTCGGTCATTAAAAGCCTAAGTACGGCCGTATACGAGCAAACCAGACCGAACGGCTGCATGCCCCGACAGCCCCGACCGCCCCTGCCGCGGCCGGAAATTTGTGATCGCCGCCGTGATTAAGCGAGCGCCGGACCGGGTAGAGGAGTCCGGACGGAACACGAGCACGGGAACGCGTACCACGCAACTCGACAGCACACGCAACTCGACAGCACATGCGCAACTCGACAGCTCATCGCAGCGCAGACACATCGCCGGCCTCCGGCGGCAGATACGTACTGGCGGATACCTGAGAAAGGGGAACAGTGATGGCGAACGTCCAGCGGCTTCCGGGACCCATCGCTGATGTCTGGGACTGGCAGGCCAAGGGGCTGTGCCGCGGACGGGACAGCTCGCAGTTCTTCCACCCGGACGGCGAGCGCGGATCGTCCCGTGCCCGGCGTGAGCTGAAGGCCAAGGAGACCTGCTTCCGCTGCCCCGTACGCGCCCAGTGCGCGGCCCACGCGCTGAAGGCACACGAGCCGTACGGCGTGTGGGGTGGCTTCTCCGAGGCCGAGCGGCAGCGGCTGCTCGCCGTCGGCTGGGAGGACACCGCCGACCGGTACTACCGCAAGGTCGATGTCTTCGCGCTCGCCAACCGGCTGGGCCCGGTCACCGCGGTCGCCTGACCCGTCGCAAACTGCCGAGAGCGGCGCCCCGTACGGGGCGCCGCTCTCGCGTGTGCGGTCAACCGTCAGTGCAGGTCCACCATCAGTGCAGGTCCACCGTCAGTGCACGTCCACCGTCAGTGCACGTCCACCCTGATGCTGTGCCAGCCGGTGGCGCCGTCCGGGGCGACCGAGGCCTGCTCCTCCGGCTGGGTCGTGCCGGTGATGTCGGTCGCCCGTACGGTCAGTTGGTGTGACCCCGGCGTCGCCGGCCACGCCCAGGACCACTGCCGCCAGGTGTCCACCGAGGGCACGTCACCGAGCTTGGCGACGTTCCAGGCGCCGTTGTCGACCTGTACCTCGACCTTGCTGATCCCCCGGTGCTGGGCCCAGGCGACGCCGGCGACGGTGACCGTGCCCGCGTGCGGTTTGGAGCCGGCTCGCGGGGTGTCGATCCGGGACTCCGTCTTGATCGGACCCATCGCCGCCCAGCCCTGGCGTACCCAGTAGGCGTCGAAGTCGGCGAAGCTGCTCAACTCCAGCTCGGAGACCCACTTCGTGGCCGACACGTAGCCGTAGAGCCCGGGTACGACCACGCGTACCGGGAAGCCGTGCTCGATCGGCAGCGGCTGCCCGTTCATACCGACCGCGAGCAGGGCGTCCCGCCCGTCCATCAGCACGGACGTCGGGCTGCCCACCGTGAACCCGTCGACCGCCCGGCCCACCACCTGGTCGGCACCGGCCTGTACACCGGCCTTCTCCAGCAGCCCTTTCAGCGGTACGCCGAGCCACTTGGCGTTGCTGATCAGGTCGCCACCGACCTCGTTGGAGACGCAGGCCAGCGTGATGTACCGCTCGATCATCGGCATGGCCAGCAGTTCCGCGTAGGTGATCGTGTACGGGTTGTCCACCCGCCCGTGGATCTTGAGCTTCCAGCTGTCCGGGTTGACCTGCGGTACCGACAGCGCGGTGTCGATCCGGTAGAAGTCCCCGTTGGACGTGACGAACGGCGACAGGTCGGGTACCCCGAGATCGGCACCGGAAGGCGGCGGGCTCACCGGGGTAGCGGCGGTCGGCAGCTGTACCCGCGCGCGGGCGGCCGAGACATCCTTCTTGTTGACCACGTACTGCGCGCCGGCGCCGACCACGACCGCCCCGGCGATCACCCCGCCCGAGGTCAGCAGGAAGCGTCGGCGGGCCTCCCGCTCGGCCTCCTCGCGGCGCTCCTTGGCCAGCCGGCGGCGCTGGCTGCGGCTGCTCTCCGGGTCGGCCGGGACGACCGCCGCCGGGTCGCCGATGGACGGCGGGCGCAGCAGCCGGTCGAGCGTGTAGGCGCCGAGGCCGGCCCCGATCAACGAGGGCAGGATGGCCAGCGGTCCGGCCTGCGCCCGGCTCATCGCGGCGGCGATGCCGACCACCCCGAAGAGCCCGATGCCGAGGTACCCGATCCACTGCCGGCGCATGGCCAGCACCCCGATGCCGGCTCCGAACAGGGCCAGGATCACCGTGGTACCGATCAGCAGAGCGGCTTTGTCGTTGGTACCGAACGTGCTGGTCGCAAACTCCTTCACCGGCAGCGGCACGTGGTCGATGACCACCCCGCCCACGCTCACCAGCGGCGCGGACACCGGACCGGTGACGATCGCCGCCACCTCGGCCGCGGCCAGTGCCACCCCGGCTGCGGTGACGCCGGCGAGTGCCCCGATCCACCACGGCCGACCGCCGGGGGTACCGGCCTGCCCAGTCCTGTGCCTCTGCTCCACCACGGTCACAGTCTCGTGCCGTACCCCCTGGTCCGGTAGATCACGTAATCCTTTTCTAAGGACATCGGTACCTGACTCCCGGCCCACCCAGCACGCCGCGACAGACAGCGGCCGGGTCGGGGGCGCTGTGCCCCCGGCCCGGCCGGTGGTCGTGCTGTGCTGCTTCTGGTTCGCTGCCGGCTCTGCTTCGCTACCGGCTCGCTGCTTTGCTACCGGCTCGCTGCTTCGCTACCGGCTCGCTGCTTTGCTACCGGCTCAGAAGCCCGGGCCGTGCTGGTGACCGTGACCGTGTCCGCCACCGGCAGCCGGCTCGCTGTGCGTCGGCTTCTCCACCACCAGGGTCTCGGTGGTGAGCAGCAGGCCGGCGATCGAGGCGGCGTTGGCGACCGCGTTACGGGTCACCTTCACCGGGTCCACGATGCCCGCTTCCAGCAGGTTGACGTACTCGCCGGTGGCCGCGTTCAGGCCGGTACCCCAGTCGCCGGTGCGTACCCGCTCGACCACGACGTACCCGTCCAGCCCGGCGTTCTGGGCGATCCAGCGCAGCGGCTCGACCAGTGCCTTGGCAACGATCGACACGCCGGTCGCCTCGTCGCCGGTCTTGCCGAGGCCGCCCTCGAGTACCCGCGCCGCGTGTACCAGCGCCGAGCCGCCACCGGGGACGATGCCCTCTTCGACCGCCGCCTTGGTCGCCGAGATGGCGTCCTCGATGCGGTGCCGCTTCTCCTTCAGCTCGGTCTCGGTGGCCGCGCCGACCTTGATCACGGCGACCCCACCGGACAGCTTCGCGAGCCGCTCGTTGAGCTTCTCCTTGTCCCAGTCGGAGTCGGAGGCCTCGATCTCCTTGCGGATCTGCTCGACCCGCCCGGTGACCTCCTCGGCCCGGCCGCCACCATCGATGATGGTCGTGGTGTCCTTGTCGACCACCACCCGACGGGCCCGACCGAGCTGCTCCAGCGTGGTCGTCTCCAGCTTCTGGCCGAGATCGGTGGAGACCAGCTCCGCACCGGTGAGTACGGCCAGGTCCTGCAGCATCGCCTTGCGACGGTCACCGAAGGCCGGGGCCTTCACGGCGGCGACCTTGACGGTCTTGCGGATCGCGTTGACCACCAGGGTGGCCAGCGCCTGCCCGTCGATGTCCTCGGCGATGATCAGCAGCGGCTTGCTGGCCTGGACGACCTTCTCCAGGATCGGCAGCAGCTCCTCGATGGCGCTGATCTTCTGCGTGGTGAGCAGGATGTACGGGTCCTCCAGTACCGCTTCGCCAGCCTCGGCGTCGGTCATGAAGTGCGGGGAAACGTACCCCTTGTCGAACTGCATACCCTCGGTGACCTCGAGCTCGGTGGCCATCGTCGAGCCGTCTTCGCAGGAGATGACGCCGGTCCGGCCGACCTTCTCCATCGCCTCGGCGATCAGGTCGCCGATGGTGGCGTCCTGGGCCGAGATGGTCGCCACGTGGGCGATTCCGGCCCGGTCGGTGACGTCGACCGCCTTCGCCAGCAGGTCATCGTTGACGGCCGCGACGGCGGCCTCGATGCCGCGCTTCAGCGAGCCCGGGTTGGCACCCGCGGTCACGTTGCGCAGGCCCTCGCGGACCATGGCCTGGGCGAGCACCGTGGCGGTGGTGGTGCCGTCACCCGCGATGTCGTTGGTCTTGGTCGCCACCTCCTTCACGAGCTGGGCGCCGAGGTTCTCGTAGGGGTTGCTGAGTTCGATCTCCTTGGCGATGGTCACGCCGTCGTTGGTGATCACCGGGCTACCGAACTTCTTGTCGAGGACGACGTTGCGGCCCTTCGGCCCGAGCGTCACCTTGACCGTGTCGGCCAGAGCGTTCACGCCGTGCTCCAGCAGGTGCCGAGCGTCGTCGGAGAAGCTCAGGATCTTCGCCATGCCTGTCCCTTCACAAAACACAGACCTGCACAGTTTCATCACTGCACAAAAGGTCTCGACAAAGGACAGCGCCGCCCCGGCCCGGTGTTCCGGGACCGGGGCGGCGCTGGTTTGATTTTCACGTCACCGGACGGCGGGCCGCCCGGATATGGTCACTTCTCGATGACCGCGAGAACGTCACGGGCGGAGAGTACGAGGTACTCCTCGCCGGCGTACTTGACCTCGGTGCCGCCGTACTTCGAGTAGAGGACAACGTCGCCGATCTTGACATCGATCGGTACCCGGTTGCCCTTGTCGTCGATGCGGCCCGGGCCGACAGCGAGGACAGTGCCCTCCTGCGGCTTCTCCTTGGCGGTGTCGGGGATTACGAGCCCCGACGCGGTCGTGGTCTCAGCCTCGTTCGCCTGGACCACAATGCGGTCCTCGAGCGGCTTGATCGCAACCTTGGTCGCGGTAGTCACGGGCATACCCTCCTGGGGTATTGATCATTTTCTCTGCCTGTACCACCCGGCGGCTACCGTCGTCGCGGGTGCCGGCCCCACCAGGGCAGTCGCCGACCGCGAGCGGCCGGCTGGCACCCTGCATGCCAGAGTGCTAATCGCAGGCTAGGCTCCCAATTGGCACTCCGTCAAGCAGAGTGCCAATCCTCACCCCTGGGCGCGGCGCCCGAGTTCTCCCGCTTACAACTACGCCGGGTAGTCATGAGCGTACGTTAGGTGTAAGTCGCGTTGCTGAATTGTTACCGCTAGCAACAAACTTAACGCGAGGGTCATCTTGCGTGGGGTACCGCAGGGGGAATACGTTGCCGGACACAACAAACAACAACAACCGTCGGTCGGGGTCCGGAACCTGGCCGTCGCGAAGTACCGCACAGCACGACACCACGCGCACGACACAGACCGCCGCTGAAGCGGCGCATACCCCGAAAGGACCCGTGCAAATGCGCAAGGGGATCCTCGCCGCAGCCACCATTGGTGTGGTGGCTATTGGCAGTCTCGCCGCCTGCGGCAACGACAAGAAGACCACATCGACCCCGTCGGCGAAGCCGCCGTACGTCGGCGTCATCCTGCCGGACACCAAGTCCTCGGTTCGCTGGGAGACTCAGGACCGGCCGAGCCTGACCAAGGCGTTCGCGGACGCCAACGTCAAGGCCGACATCCAGAACGCGCAGGGTGACAAGACCCAGTTCGGGACGATCGCCGACGGCATGCTGGCCAAGGGCGTCAACGTGCTGATCATCGTCGACCTGGACGCCGGTTCCGGTGGCGCCGTCATCAAGAAGGCGCACGACCTGGGCGTACCGGTCATCGACTACGACCGGCTCACCGCTGGTGGCGGCGCCGACTACTACGTGTCGTTCGACAACGTGGCCGTCGGCAAGCTCCAGGGCACCGGCCTGCAGAAGTGCCTCACCGACGCGGGCGCTGTCAAGCCGCTGATCGCCGAGCTGAACGGCTCACCGACTGACAACAACGCCACGCTGTTCGCGCAGGGCTACAACTCGGTCCTCGACCCGCTGTACGCGGCCGGGACCTTCGTCAAGGGCCCGAACCAGTCGGTGCCGGACTGGGACAACGTCCAGGGTGGCACCATCTTCGAGCAGATGCTGACCGCGAACCCGGGCATCAAGGGTGTTCTGGCGGCGAACGACGGCCTCGGCAACGCGGTCATCTCGGTCCTGAAGAAGAACAACCTGCAGCTGCCGGTGACCGGCCAGGACGCCACTGTCCAGGGTCTGCAGCACATCCTCGACGGCGACCAGTGCATGACCGTCTTCAAGGACACCACGCTGGAGGCCACGGCCGCCAGCAAGCTGGCCATCGCTCTGGCCCAGGGCAAGAACCCGCCCTCGGACATCACCCTCACCACGATCACCGACCCGGTGAGCAAGGCTGATGTCAAGTCGGTTCTGGAGACCCCGAAGGCGATCTACAAGGCCAACGTCAACGACGTGGTCGCCGCCGGCGGCGTCAGCAAGACCGAACTGTGCGCCGGTGCCTACGCGGCCAAGTGCACCGCGGCTGGCGTCAGCTGACCGCACCTGGTGAAGGTGTCCCGGTACCGCGCGCGACTGTGCGGTACCGGGACATCAGCCGGTTCTAGCCTCGCCATCTGCCCCGCGCGTCCAGCCCGAACGTCTTCATAGGAGCACCCTCCGTGACCAGTTCCCCTCTGTTGGAGCTGCACGGGATCAACAAGAGTTTTGGTCCTGTGCAAGTGCTCCGAAACGTCGACTTCGCCGCGTACCCAGGTGAGGTGACCGCTCTCGTCGGCGACAACGGCGCCGGTAAGTCCACGCTGGTCAAGTGCGTCGGCGGGATCTACTCGATCGACTCGGGTGAGTACCTCTACGACGGGAAGCCGGTCACGGTACACAGCCCCCGGGACGCGGCCGCCCTGGGCGTCGAGATCGTCTACCAGGACCTCGCGCTCTGCGACAACCTCGACATCGTGCAGAACATGTTCCTGGGTCGGGAAAAGACCAGGAAGCTGGTTCTCGACGAGCCGACGATGGAGCGGATGGCCGGCGAAACCCTGCAGCGGCTGTCCGTGCGGACCGTGAAGTCGCTGCGCCAGCTGGTCGCCAGCCTCTCCGGTGGGCAGCGCCAGACGGTGGCCATCGCCAAGGCCGTGCTGTGGAACAGCAAGCTGGTCATCCTCGACGAGCCGACCGCCGCGCTCGGCGTCGCGCAGACCGCGCAGGTACTCGAACTGGTACGGCAGCTGGCCGACCAGGGACTCGGCGTCGTACTCATCTCGCACAACATGAACGACGTGTTCGCGGTCGCCGACCGGATCGCCGCCCTGTTCCTCGGCCAGACCGCGGCACAGGTCAAGGCGTCCGACGTGACCTACTCCCAGGTTGTCGAGCTGATCACGGCCGGCCGCAGCGGTGACATCGGACTGGCCGCCAGCGCGGTCGGCGCGACCAACGGAGTCGACCCAACCGCCAGCCCGCTCGCCGAGACCGACGGCGACCCGAACGGAGCAATGTGATGGCCGCCGTGGACACCGAAGTTTCCGCCATCCCCGGGGAACACAACCAGTCGCTGGGCGAGTACCTGCGCGACTACGGTCGGCGGCTGCGCGGAGGTGAGCTGGGCGCGCTGCCCGCCATCGGCGGCCTGATCGTGCTCTGCGTGATCTTCGGGATCGCCGATCCGGTCTTCCTGACCGCGAAGAACTTCGCCAACCTCTTCACCCAGGGCGCGCCCGTCGCGATCATCGCCATGGGCCTGGTCTTCGTGCTGCTGCTCGGCGAGATCGACCTGTCGGCGGGCTTCGCCTCCGGCGTCTGCGCCACGATCATGTCGGTACTGCTCGCCGAGCATGGCTGGCCGTGGTACCTGGCGGTGCTCGCAGCGCTGATCACCGGGGTGATCATCGGGCTGACCCTGGGTGCCCTGGTGGCCAAGGTGAAGATCCCGTCGTTCGTGGTGACGCTCGCCGCGTTCCTCGCCTTCCAGGGCATACAACTGCTGTTCCTGAGCGGCGGCCAGGCGATCACCATCCCGGACAGCCGGGCCGACGGGCGGGTCATCAACGCCATCGAGAACAAGTACCTGCCGATCTGGCTGGGCTGGGCCCTGTTGATCGTCGGTGTCGTCGGGTACCTGCTGATCCAGCTGCTCACCCGGCGGGGTCGGCTGGCCCGCGGGCTGGCTGCCGACCCGCTGGCGTTGGTTGCCCTGCGGTCGGGTGTACTGCTGGTGGTAGGTGGCCTGGCCGTCTACTTCCTCAGCCAGGAGCGCAGCAACAACCCGCGCAGGGTCACCGAGAGCGGGCGTGTCCTGGGTGTCTCGCTGAAGGGCGTGCCGAACGTCGTCGTGATCATCGTGGTGCTGCTGCTGCTCTGGACGTTCGTCCTCGGACGCACCGCGTACGGCCGGCACATCTACGCCGTCGGCGGCAACGCCGAGGCAGCCCGCCGGGCCGGTATCACCGTCGACCGCATCAAGATCTCCGCCTTCGTCATCTGCTCCACGATGGCGGCAGTCGGTGGCATCGTGGCCGTGTCCCAGCTGCGGTCGGTCGACTCGAATACCGGCGGTAGCAACGTGCTGCTCTACGCCGTCGGCGCCGCCGTCATTGGCGGTACCAGCCTGTTCGGTGGCAAGGGCCGGGCGCTGGACGCCATCCTCGGCGGTGCGGTGATCGCCGTCATCAACAACGGCATGGGCCTGCTCGGCTACAGCTCCGGCATCAAGTACATCATCACCGGCGTCGTGCTGCTGCTGGCGGCCGGCGTGGACGCTCTCACCCGCCGCCGAGCGGCCGCGTCCGGATTGCGGTAGGGCCCCGGCAGACCAGCCGGTCAGATTTGCGGTGCCCCGCCGAACACCCAACGGCGGGGCACCATCCCCCACACGCACCCCCCGCGGAGATGTCGAATCATGCGAGCCGGCCCGAGCCAGGAGGAGATCCGGCGGCAGAACCTGGGAGCGCTACTGCGCCAGGTCCATGTCCGCGGCGCCCTGTCCCGGGCCGAACTCACCGCCGAACTCGGCCTCAACCGGTCCACCATCGGGGCGCTCGTGGCAGACCTGGCCTCGGTGGGGCTGGTACGCGAAGGGCTGCCCAACGCGCGTAGCGGAGCCGGTCGGCCGTCCCTGGTGGTCAGCCCGGAAGAGGGTCGGGTCTTCGTCTACGCGTTCGCCGTCGGGGTGGACCGGATCGTAGCGGCCCGGGTCGGGCTCGGTGGCGCGATCCTGGACCGGCGCGAGGCGGTACGCGGCCGGGGCGAGTTCAGCCCCAACGAGGTCATCAAGCCGCTCGCCGAGTTCGCCCGGCAGATGCAGCGCGCCGCGCCACCCGAGGCGACCTGCATCGGCAGCGGAGTCGCCATCGCCGGCATCGTGCGGCGCGAGGACGGCCTGCTGTTGATGGGGCCGACCAGCGGCTGGGTACACGAGCCGCTGGGCTCCGCGCTCCGCGACGTACTGCCGGTGGACGCTCCGCTGCACGTCGGGAACGACGCCGACCTCGCCGCGCTGGCCGAGCACACCCGGGGCTGCGCCACCGACTCGGACAACATCATCTACGTGCAGGGCGACGTCGGGGTGGGCGGCGGGATCATCGCGGGCGGCCGGCCACTGAGCGGGTACGGCGGGTACGGCGGCGAGATCGGGCACATGATCGTCAACCCGAACGGCAAGCTCTGCATCTGTGGCGCCCGCGGCTGCTGGATGACCGAGATCGGCGAGGACGCGCTGCTGACCCTGGCCGACCGGGCCGGTACCGGCCGGGACGGCATCCTCGCCGTGGTGGACGCCGCCGACCGTGGGGACGCGCTGGCCAAAGCGGCTGTGCGGCAGGTCGGCGACTGGCTCGGCTTCGGCGTCGCCAGCCTGGTGAACATCTTCAACCCGGAGACGGTGATCTTCGGCGGCTCGCTGCGGGACGTCTACCTCGCCGCTGCCGCGCAGGTACGCAGCCGGGTCAACCGCAATGCGCTGCCGGCGTGCCGGGAGCACGTACGGCTGCGTACCCCCGATCTCGGTGACGACGCCCCACTCATCGGCGCCGCTGAACTCGCCTTCCAGCCGCTGCTCAGCGACCCGATGGAGCTCGGCCAGTCAGCCTGAGATCCGGGCTGCCAACCTGGCCAGTCGGCTTGACGACTGCCCGTCGACAGGGGAAGTCTCGTTACATACCGTGAGCCGGCCGGCACCCACGCCGGTCAGCGCCGGGAGGCCCCCATGTCACGTCGTACCCGTCTCGTCACCGCACTCGGCGCCGGTACCTGCGTGCTGGCCCTGCTCGCCGGCTGCAACCCGGCCACACCCACGGCCGGCGGCTCGACCACGCCGACTCCGGTCGGTAGCGGCGACGGTGGGAGCAGCCAGCCACCGGCCTCCTCGGCACCGGCCGCGACCTTCCCCAGTACCGCCGAGGCGTACTCGCAGGCGGCCATCACCGACTGGCGCAACCACGACACGACTGCCCTCGGCACGCTGAACGCGGCCAGTGACACGGTGTTCCAGACGCTGAACGCGGGCAACTACAACACCCAGTTCACCACGCTGTACATGTGCGACGGCGCGGCCGGCTCGACCTACTGCACCTGGTACAACGCGGTCGGCGACCTGCTCCGGCTGCAGCTGCGCAACGACCTGATCGGGCAGGCGCACGCGATCGTCGGCGGTACCTTGATCCCGATCACCTTCCCGACCGACGACAAGGCGTACGCCCAGGAGACGCTGGATGCCTGGCAGGGCCACAACACGGCGGCGGTCGCGCTGCTGACCGGCAAGCCCGGCGACACGGCGTTCAACGGGGTACCGGCCAGCCTGCGCAGCGCCAACGACCTGACCTTCTCGCGTGCCGACGGGACAGCCGGCCACGAGTACTACGTCTGGCGCGACGGCGCCGGCAACGAGCTGGCGTTCGGCTTCGTCGACCCGGGCATCGTCAGCCCGCCGGCCAACCGGCACGGGCTGGTCGAGGCCGTGGTGTACACCCCGCACTCCTGAGCCCGCAGCCCTCCCTGTGCAGGGCGGACGGGACAATGGCGGAGTGACTCCGGAACTGCTTGCCCGGCTGGGTACCCCCGAGGGGTTGGCGGCGCTGGCGGCGGCGGACCGGACCGACCCGGCTGACCCGCTCGGCGCCGCCGCCACCCTGCGGTCCGCCGGCGTCGAGCCGGAGCTGGCCGCCGCGGCGCTCACCCAGGCGGCGCTGCGCCGTCAGGCGGCCGGCAAGTTCGGCCCGGACGCGGCCCGGATGTTCTTCACCCGCGCCGGCCTGGAGCAGGCCACCCGGTCGGTGGTCGCGGCGCGGCGGGCGACCCGGCTGGCCGCCGCCGGGGTGACCACCATCGCCGACCTGGGCTGCGGCGTGGGGGCCGAGACGATCGCGTTGGCAAGAGCGGGTCTGCGGGTACGCGCGGTGGAGCTCGATCCACTCACCGCCGCGGTGGCCGCGGCCAACGTGGCGGCACTCGGGCTGGGTCATCTCGCCGCCGTGGAGCTGGGTCGGGCCGAGGAGTTCGATCTGTCCATAGTGGACGCGGTGTTCTGCGATCCGGCCCGGCGCAAGGGAAGCAGCCGGGTGTTCGATCCGCGGGCGTACTCGCCGCCGTGGTCGTTCCTGACCGAGTTGGTGACCCGGGTACCGCACTCGGTGTTCAAGGTGGCGCCCGGGATCGAGCACCGGCTGATCCCGGCGGGCGCCGAGGCGGAGTGGGTATCCGTGGACGGCGACGTGGTGGAGGCGGCCCTGTGGTGCGGACCGCTGGCCAGCGCTCAGCACCGCGCCAGCCTGCTGTCCGGCGCTGCCTCGGAAACCGGCACTGCCACCCTGACCGGCCCGGGTACCACTCAGGCACCGACCGGCCCGGTACGCGAGTACCTCTACGACCCGGACGGCGCGGTGGTCCGCTCGCACCTGGTAGCCGAGTTCGCGGCCACGGTCGGTGGCAACCTCGCCGACCCGGAGATCGCGTACGTCTACGCGGACACCGCGCAGCCCACGCCGTTTGCCCGGTGCCTCCGGGTCACCGACGTACTTCCGTTCTCGCTCAAAGGTCTGCGGGCACTGCTGCGCGACCGGGAGATCGGTCGGCTGACGGTGAAGAAGCGCGGCTCACCGATCGAGCCGGAGGTACTGCGCCGGCAACTGCGGCTGGCCGGGGCGTACGCGGCGACCGTGGTGTTGACGAAGGTGGCCGGGAAGCCGGCTGTCCTGGTATGTGCCGGCGGCTGATCTTCACTGCGGTGGCGCTCCGGCCGGTAGCCTTCGGGCGTGGCTGGACAAGGTACCCCGGCGACGGCGTTGTTGAGCCGGGAGCGGGTGGCGTACACGACGCACACGTACGAGGTCGACCCGAAGGCGGGCTCCTACGGGGAGGCGGCCGCGGCTGCTCTGGGGGTACCCCCGGATCGGGTCTTCAAGACCCTCGTCGCGAGCGTCGACGGCAAGCTGGCGGTCGGCGTGGTCCCGGTGACCTCGACCCTCGACCTGAAGGCACTCGCGGCGGCCCTGGGCGGCAAGAAGGCGGCGATGGCCGAGCCGGCCGCCGCCGAGCGGGCCACCGGCTACGTCACGGGTGGCATCTCCCCCTTCGGCCAGCGCAGCCGGCTGCCGGTGGTGGTCGACGCGTCGCTGACCGGCTTCGCCACGGTGTACGTCTCCGGTGGCCGGCGCGGCCTGCAGGTCGAGATCGCGCCGGCGGATCTGGTACGCATCACCGGCGCCCGTACCGCACCGCTCGCCACCCCGCGCTGACCCGCCCGTTCGCGGCCCTCGCTCGACGGGTACCGGCTGGCTAGGCTGTGCGGCTGTGGACATGCGCGCCTCAGACGCCGACCGTGAGCAGGTGATCGCCGCCCTGCAGCGGCACACCGCCGAGGGGCGGCTGAGCCTCGCCGAGTTCACCGAGCGGGCCGACACCGTCTACCGCGCGCGTACCCAGGCCGAACTCGCCACGATCACCGGCGACCTGCCCGCGCACCCGATCCCGCCAGCCGACCCGGTGGCCGAGCACGGCCGGCAACTGGCCGCCGCCTTCGGCGTCGCGCTCGCGGCGCTGGTACTGCTGACCGTGCTCTTCCTGCTCCTGCGCTGAGCGTGTGCCACAGCCAGCGCCGCGCGGTCAGTTGTCGTAGACATCCTTGCGGTGACCGTCCGCGTGAATGGTCAACTCGTCACCTTCCACGCGATAGAGGACCCGGTAGTCACCTACCCGCAGCCGGCGGCCCGACCCGTCCCGTCCCGCATCTCCGTCGAGTTGGCTGGCCGGGGATCGGCGACCAGGCCGAGGATCGCGCCCAACACGCTGACGAAGACATTTCGGGGCTGCTTGTGCAGCCACACAAGCACGTCCCGGTCGACCTCGACCTTCACGCCGCCGCACCCGGGTGGTCGGCCAGCAGTACCTCGACCTCTTTGGGATCGACGCCCAGCGACTCGAGGGCGGCCGACAGTGGAACGAAGGTGCCGCCGGACCGGGAGCGCGCGATAGTCGCGGAGTCCTTGCGGTCGCGGAACGCCTCCAGCTCTTCCCATTCGTCGATGCCGATGAGGACGGCCACCGGCCGCTCGTACTTGGTGATGATCACCGGCTCGTGCGTACGCTCCACCGATTCCAGGATCCGGCCGGCACCGTCCCGGAACTCGCGCAGCGTTATCGTGCTCATCGCCAAACTGTGCCATGCGGTACCGTTCAAGATCACTGGGTTCGCGCGCTACCACCGACGGCGACACAATCCCGTTGACGTTATATTCTGGTCGCCGTAGTATCGTGGTCATGAGGCGCTTCGCTGTGCTGCTGTTGTCGGTGGTGCTGCTGGTCGCCGGGTGCGGTCGGGGCGCGGCCAGCCCGGGTCATTCGGGGGGCGACCCGGGCTGGCCGGGGACGATCAGCGCACCGGCCAGCACGCCGCCGCTCCTGCCCGCCAATCGACCGGTCGGCCCGGCCCAACTGGTGTTCCGCTGCCCCGGATGTCCACACTGGACACTGCTGCAGGCGGACGGTACCGAGTACACGTTGCCCGCCGCCGCCGACCAGCGGACGTCACGCGAAAGCGACTGGACCACCGGCGGAATGCTCTCGCCGGGCGGCCGCTGGCTGGTCATCAAGCGCGACGGGCCGCCCGCCGACGGGCACTGGGTGCCCTACGACTACCGGGACCTGACCAGCACCACGGTGCGCTCCTTCGGCCGGCCGCTGGCCTGGTCGGCGAACGAGCGCTTCGTGCTGACCCAGGACGCGGCCGACAACTCGATCACGCGACTCGATTTGCAGACGGGCGCGCCGCGGGATGTCGGCGGCTTCGAGGGCGTCCTGGCCGGGGTACTCGACGACGGTTCGGTGGTCTTCGCCCAGCGCACGCCCAATCCGTACGCCGAGAGCAGCTTGTCCCCCAAGCCCTCCATCCCACCGGACGCCCGCGCCGGCCATTTGACCATCACGGTGGTCCGGCCGGAAACCGGCCAGCGGCGCCAGATCAAGCCCGACATCGACGCGGTACTGTCCGTGGCGCAGCAGCGCTCTTCGAACACCGGCTGGACGACCTTCGCGGTACGCGGGGACGGGACCGAGTTGGTTGCCGACGGCGGCTCGGACGGTACGCAGGTGATCGCGCGCTTCTCGCTCACCGACGGGCACCGCATCGGCACCGTACCGACAACGGACGGGTACCAGGTCCGGGGGTACGCGGCCGACGGCGGGCTGCTGCTGATCCGGTACCAGGCCGGCGGCGCCGAACTCGCCCACGCCACGCTGGGCGGCCAACTGCGTACCCTCTGCCAGGTCCCGGTCGGCTACCAGTACTCCCTCCGGTACGACGACGGCGGCCGCTGAGGCAGGAGCGCTTGGGTACCAACGGGTTCCGGCTACGCCGGTAGAGTCGACGGCGTGCCCGACGCGATCCTGATCGACCTGTTCAACACGCTGATCGACGACGGTGGCGGGGCACCGCGTGACCAGGTGACCCGGCAGATGGGCAGCGTCCTCGGGGTCGATCCGGACGCCTTCGTCGGGCTGTTCCACGCCCGCTGGCACGGCCGGCTGGTCGGCGCGTTCGGTGCACTCGATGTGATGTGCCGCGACTGGGCCCGGGAGTTGGGTGGCGCGCCGGACGACACGGCGGTGGCCGAGGCGGTACGGCTGCGTACCGACCTCACCGCCGACCTGCTGGCCAGCGCCCGACCGGCCACGCTGAATACGCTGGACACCTTACGCGGCAACGGTTTCCGGCTGGCTCTGGTGAGCAACTGCACGGTGGAGACGGTACTGGTGTGGAAGGACTCGGCGTTCGGTACCCGCTTCGACGCGCTCGCCTTCTCCTGCGATCTCGGCGTCGGCAAGCCCGATCCGGCGATCTACCGGTGGGCCGCTGACGCGGTTGGAGTACCGCCCGAGCGCTGCCTGTTCGTCGGCGACGGCGCGGGCGGCGAACTGGCCGGCGCGGCGGCTGTCGGGATGTCGGTGGTACGCACGACCGAGTTCGCCCACTCCGACCCGTCCTGGGCCGGCCCGACCATCGGCGCGTTGAGCGAACTCGTCGACCTGACCGCAGCGCCGTAAAGAACGGGGCTCACCGGTCGACGGGGCTGAAGTCCCAGCTGTGCGGGGGGCGGGCCAGCAGGTTGCGGGGCGGCGGTGGTAGCTCGACCGGGCCGCTGCGCCACTTGGAGATGACCACCAGCCGGTTGTCGGTCGAGCTGAACACCTCGCTGGACATGTGCAGCGGGTTGAACTCCACGGCCGGGATGCCGTACTCGCAGACCCAGTCGATGAGTTCGGCGAAGCCCTCTGGGGTCGCCTTGGCCTCCCACATGCGCACGATCACAGCGCGTGACGCTACACCGTGACCGGTTGCGGTGGCACCCTGTGTGCCGGCCAGCGCCTCACACTGCGACACGGGTCAGCGGCATGGCCGAGTCGGCGGGCAGGTCCAGCCGGCTCGGTGCCACTCCGGCCGCGACCAGGTGCGAGCCGAGTGCGGCGACCATGGCGCCGTTGTCGGTACACAGTTTGGGGCGGGGTACCCGCACGGTGATCCCGTACTTCTCGGCCCGTTCGGCAGCCATCGCGCGTACCCGGGAATTGGCCGCCACCCCACCACCGATCACCAGCGTGTCCACCCCGTGCTGGCGGCAGGCGTCGATCGCCTTTGCGGTGAGTACGTCGCACGCCGCCTCCTGGAACGCGGCCGCGACATCGTTCACCGGTACCGGCTCCCCGGTCCGCTCGCGCGCCTCCACCCAGCGGGCGACCGCCGTCTTCAGCCCGGAGAACGAGAAGTCGAAGCGGTGCGCGGCCTGGTCGCGCGCTCCGGTAAGGCCACGCGGAAAGGCGATCGAGGCGGGGTCGCCCTCACGCGCCGCCCGGTCGATCGGCGGGCCGCCCGGGAACGGCATGCCCAGCAGCCGCGCGACCTTGTCGAATGCCTCGCCGACCGCGTCGTCGATGGTGCCGCCGAGGGGGTTCACCCCGCGCGCCAGGTCGTCGATGAGCAGCAGGCTGGAGTGGCCGCCGGAGATGAGCAGCGCGATCGACGGCGCGGGCAGCGCACCGTGCTCCAGGGTGTCGACGGCCACGTGCGCGGCGAGGTGGTTGACGCCGTAGATCGGCTTCTCGGCGGCGAGCGCGAAGCCCTTGGCCGCGGCCACCCCGACGAGCAGCGCCCCGGCCAGGCCGGGGCCCGCGGTGACCGCGATGGCATCCACGTCGGCGAGCGTCACGCCCGCGTCGGCCAGGGCCCGGTGCATCGTGGGTACCATCGCCTCCAGGTGCGCCCGGCTGGCCACCTCGGGTACCACGCCACCGAACCGGGCATGCTCCTCCACACTGGAGGCGATGGCGTCGGCGAGCAGCGTGTGGCCGCGTACGATGCCGATCCCGGTCTCGTCGCAGCTGGTCTCGATGCCGAGTACCAGTGGCTCGTCAGGCACTGTCTCCTCCGTCCCGCAAAGATCCGTCCGTGTCCGGTTCACGCCGCATGACCAGGGCGTCGGTGTTGCTCGGCTGGTAGTAGCCCTTGCGCAGGCCGACGGTCTCGAAGCCGAGGGACGCGTACAGGTGCTGGGCCGGTGCGTTGTCCACCGCCACCTCCAGCAGCACCGGTACGCCGGTGGCCAGGCGCAGCAGCGTGTTCATGAGTACCCGGCCGAGCCCCTGCCCCTGCCGGTCCCGGCGTACCGCGATGTTCTGTACCCACGCCTCGGCATCCGAGACAGCCAGCCCCGCGTACCCGACCAGGGTCCCGTCCGGGTCGGTCGCGGCCAGGTACCGGTGCCCGGTGGCCAGCTCGTTCCAGAACATCGCGGCGCTCCACCGCTCGGCGCCGAAGAGGTCGTTCTCGATCGGCAGCAGCTGCTCGATGTGCCACCAGCGCAGCCGCCCGATGTCCACCGTGGCGCTGGGCCCGGAGCGGGGAGCGGCCGCCGGGGTAGGCGTCATCGCAGCGCCGGCTTTCGGGCGCCGGGCTCGACGGCGTCGGGTCGGCGCAGGTAGAGCGGGGTGAGTGGCTCGCCGGGTGCGCCTTCCCGGATCCTGGCGGCGGCGAGTTCGGCCAGGGCCAGTGCCGGGGGGTACCGGGGCTCGGTACGGACCGGTACGCCCAGCAGCTCGGCGTAGTTCAGCGCGCCCTCGCCGACGGCGAAGTCGACAGCGTGCTCGGCGCCGTCGAGGTCCAGGTCGGCCGGCTTGTTCACGGCTGGTCCGGTGAGCCGGTGGCCGTCCCGGTACACCGCCCAGTAGACCTCGCGCCGGCGGGCGTCGGTGGCGACCAGTACCCGCCCCGCGCCGGCGACCCAGGCGAGCGCGTCCAGCGTGCACACGCCGTACGCCGGGATGCCCAGCGTGTCGCTCAGCGCCGCAGCGGTGACCAGGCCCACCCGTAGCCCGGTGAACGGCCCGGGCCCGACACCGGCCACCACAGCCCCGAGATCGCGTACTCCGGCGCCGCCTTCGGCCAGCACGTCGCGTACCGCGGGGGCGAGCAGCTCCCCGTGTGCCCGCGCGTCCACGGTCACCCGCTCGGCGAGTACCTCCACGGAGTTTGACCCGGATTCCGCCTCGACCCGGACCAGCGCGGCGGTGACCGCCGGAGTTGCCGAATCCACCACCACAACCAGCACGACAAGCACCCTAACCGGGCAGCCCGGCCGCCCCGCACCGGCCCGCCCGCCGGCACCGGACGCTGCGCCCCGCCACGGCCTCCGGCAGGAGCGGCTCAGGTGACGGACATGGTCTTCGCGAACTGGCCGAGCGCCACGTCGGTGATCTCCAGCCAGCCGTAGTCCGGGTCGGCCTGGGCGGCGCTGCGCGGTGGTGCGATCCCCGAGGTGAAGACGGTCAGCAGCCGCCCGTCCTGGAGCCCGACATCGAACTGCTTGCCGTTGGCGTTGCTGGACAGCTGCCCCGCCTGCCCGCCGAGCACCGCCAGCACGCCCCCGGCGGTGGGGCTGGTATCAACCGGGCTGACCAGCGCGCACAGCCCGGACATCGAGCGCGGTGGCGGCCTCCAGCGCACCGGCGTGACCGGGCTGAAGCAGGCACTGTCGGCACTCAGGTAGGTCAGTGCGAAGCCCACCGGGAGTACGCCGAAGGTGAAGGGCAGTTCGATCGCGGGCGTACGCCCCTTGGCCAGATTCCGGGCGATCCGCAGTACCTGCTCCTTGGCCAGGCCCGCCACGCTGTCCACGGTCACCCAGCCGGTCCCGGGCAGCTGCCAGGCCACACCGACGAGGCGCTCGGCGACCCCTTCGTCGGCTCCGGTGCGCAGCACAGCCGGGTGGCCACTGATTGTCGTGTCGGTGGTCTGTACCGGCTCCCAGTCCCAGAAGTAGGGCTGGGTGGTGATTGCGATGGAGAGCCCGTGCCCCGGATCGGTGAGCGACTGGCCGGCCGAGTCGAAGGCCGGGTGCAGCTCGTACCCGGCGGGCAGCCAGCCAACCAGCAGCGGGAAGTCCGGTGCGCTCGGCTGGGTACCGGCGGTGACCAGGGTGACCTGTGCCGACAGCCCGTACGCCGGCAACTTCGCGCTCGGGGTACCGGCCGACAGGGTGGGATTGCCGGGCGGCAGCGGAGTGGAGTGGCCGATGCCGCCGTGCAGCAGGCCGATGGGCAGCAGCACGGCCAGTACGGCCACCGCGGCGAGCAGTACCGCCTGGTACCGGCGCCGTACGGTCAGCTGGTGGCTGCGGGCGTACACCCCGGTCAGCAGCGTGTCCCCGGTCGGCGCCCGCTCGGCCCAGTCGGCGAAGGTGGCGCGCAGTTCGTCGTCGAGGTTCATCGGGCCTCTCCCGTCACCCTTGCTGGGAAGCCGACCGCCGGGATGTCGACTGCGGGGATGGCCACTCGTCCGCGCAGGGTGGCCAGCCCCCGGGAGGCGTGTACCCGCACCGTCGACTCGGCGCAGTGCAGGGTCTCGGCGATCCGCCGGTCGTCCAGGTCCTCGAAGTAGCGCAGCACCAGCACCGTGCGTTGGGCCCGGGGCAGCGTGCCGAGCAGCGTCCACAGCTCGTCGCGGAGCGCGTGCCGCTGGGCGAAGTCGCTGCCGGGCGGCGGTTCGGGCAGCTCTGCCTGTACCCGCTCGGTACTGGAGCGGCGCCGGCGCCAGGACAGGTGCGCCCTTACCAGCGCCGAGCGCAGGTACGCGTCCGGCTGCTCGGCCTCGATATGGTCCCAGCGCCGGTGCGCCCGGGCGAGTACCTCCTGCACCAGGTCCTCGGCCAGGTGCCGGTCGCCGCACAGCAGGTACGCGAAGCGCAGCAGGCGACTGCCGCGGGCGCGGACGTACTCCTCGAACGATGCGGGCACCTGGACTCCTCCGGCGCTGGGTACTCGCAATCTAGGACGCCGCGGCCCGGCCCAGCCGCTTACCTGTCAGTGACAGCCGTCAGTCGTAGAGGGGCGTGATCCGGGTGGCCCAGTCGCCGCCACGGGGCAGCAGCGTGACCTGGCGGGTGTCGTCGTCCCGCCGGTCCAGCCGGATCTCCAGGTAGGTGTCGGAGAGCTGCTCCACCAGGTCGCCGCCCCACTCGACCAGGGTCACCGACTCGTCCACCGAAGCGTCCAGGTCGAGGGCGTCCACCTCACCCACCGGATCGGCGACCGCGCCCAGCCGGTACGCGTCCACGTGCACCAGCGGTACCCGCGGACCGGGGTGTACCCGGGCGATCACGAAGGTCGGTGAGGTGACCTGGCCGCGTACCCCCAGACCAGCGCCGACCCCTTGCGCCACAACGGTCTTCCCCGCACCCAGCGGCCCGGTGAGGATGACCAGGTCACCGGCGCGCAGAATGCCGGCTAGCCGCTCGCCGAACGCGCGGGTATCCGCCACGGTCGCCAACTCCACGCCTTCGCCCCCCTGCCTGCACCGAACCGCCCACCGCGGAACCGCCCACCGCGGAACCGCCCGCCGCGGGATGGCGCGGCTAGAGCTCGGCGAGGAACTCCTGCAGCGCCGCGTTGACGATATCGGGCCGCTCCAGCAGCGCCACGTGACCCGCCTCGGGTACCGGCACGAACCGCGCGTCGGGCAGGTGCCGGACGATCTCCGCCGAGTGCGACGGTGGCGTGAGCTTGTCGTCGTCCCCGCAGATGACCAGCACCTTGGTGCGCTTGAGCTGGTCGAGCGCGGTGATCCGCTGGTGGGTGTAGACGGTTCGCAGGTAGCGCACCACGACCTCGGTGCTGGTACGCGAGTTCATCTGCTCGACGAAGGAGACCAGTGCCGGACTGGCGGTCGCCGAACCGAACCCGTACCGGCGGGTGAGCAGCCAGGCCAGGTCGGTGGAGGCGCGCCGGACGTTGTCGATCACGCCGGAGGTGAGCTTGCCGGAGCCGATCACCGCCGGGAGCAGCGGCCGGGTGAACCGGGTGAGGAAGTCCGGCATGCCGAGGCTGACTTCGCCCAGCTCGCCGGCTGACGTGGAGATCAGCACCACACCGATGACCCGCTCGCCGAACAGGTCGGGGTAGTGGTCGGCCAGCGCCATGATCGTCATACCGCCCATCGAGTGTCCGATGAGCACGATCGGGCCGGTCGGGGTGGTCTCGTCGATCACCAGCTTGAGCCCCTCGGCGAGGTCGTCGATGGTGTACTCGCCGTTGGTCAACTTGGTGGAGCGGCCGTGCCCGGGCTGGTCGTAGAAGACCATCCGGTAGTCGCCGCGCCGGGTCAGTGCCGAGCGCTGGAAGTAGAAGGTACCCATGTCGAGCGCGAAGCCGTGCACGAAGATCAGGGTCGGCTCGTGCTCCGCGGGGCCGGGCAGGTCGAGGTAGTCGAAGTCGAGGTCGATACCGTCGGCCGGCTCCACTACTTCGACATAGAGCTCCAGCCCGTCGGAGGTGGTGACGGTCAGGCACTCGTCGAAGGGCAGCTGCCCGAACCGCTCCTCGGCGTACGGGTCGACGGTCGTGCTACGGGATCTGCGCAGGAGCAGGCGTTCGGCGGCCACACCTGCTGCTACCCCGGCGGCGGCCACACCAACCATGGCGGAGACGATTCCTGCCCGGCGGGCCACGGTGCGGCGACGGTTCGCCAGCGAGTGCACCGGCTCGGTCATCGCGCCACTCCCCCGTCTGTATCCGCGACAGCTGCGTCCGCGACCGCCGTCCCCGCGACGGCGGCGGCCGATCCGGAGCCCGTGAAGACGCGGGGGATCCGGCTGCCGCCCATCCGGGTGACGATCTCGTAGTTGATGGTGCCGGCCGCCTCGGCCCAGTCATCGGCGGTCGGTTCGCCGTGGTCACCCGGGCCGAACAGGATCGCCTCGTCACCCGCGCGGATCTCGTCGTCGCCGCAGTCCAGCACGATCTGGTCCATGCACACCCGACCGGCGATGCGCCGCTGGTGCCCGCCGATCAACACCGGGGCCGAGTTGGAGGCGTGCCGGGGAATCCCGTCGGCGTACCCGAGGGGGACAACGGCGAGCGTCGTGGTCGCGGGAGTGGTGTAGGTGTGGCCGTAGGAGACGCCCTCGCCGGCCGGTACCCGCTTGCTGTGCGTCACTTCGGCGCGCACCGTCATGGCCGGGCGCAGCCCGAAGTCCCGGCCCGGGATGGGCGTGAGGCCGTAGGTGGCGATGCCGGCGCGTACCAGATCGAAGTGGGTCTCCGGATTTGTCAACGCGGCGGCCGAGTTGGCCAGGTGGCGCCAGGCCGGTCGCAGGCCGGTCCGCTCGGCGACGCCGAGCGCGTCGCGGTAGGCGGCCAACTGCGCGGCGTTGGTCGGGTGCTCCGGCTCGTCCGAGCGGGCCAGGTGGCTCCACACCCCGACCACCTCGATCGCCCCGTCGGCCTGCGCCTTGGCCGCGGCTTCGACCAGCGCGAGCCAGTCGGCCGGCTTGGCGCCGCCCCGGTTGAGGCCGGTGTCGACCTTGAGGTGTACCCGCGCCACCCGACCCGAGATCCCAGCCGCCGCCACGATCTCGGCGAGCAGCCCGGTCCCGGCCGCCGACAGGTCGACGTCTGCGCTGACCGCTTCGTGCAGTGGCAGCCCCGGCGCGAGCAGCCAGGCCAGGCAGGGTGCGTCGATCCCGGCGGCGCGGAGCTGGAGTGCCTCGGGCAGGGTACAGGCGCCGAGCCAGGTGGCGCCGGCTGCCAGTGCGGCACGGGCGACCGGGATCATGCCGTGGCCGTACCCGTCGCCCTTCACCACGGCCATCACCTGCGCGCGGGTACCGGCGCGCAGCCGGGTCACGTTGTGCCGGACAGCGTCCAGGTCGATGCGGATTTCGGCCTGCCCCATGCCATCCAGCCTACCGGCCGGTACAACCGGGTAGCGATCACGCAGCCGACAGCTGGAGAGCGACTACTGCGGGTAGTGAGGGACTACTGTGGGTAGTGAGGCAGCTACCTCCGCAGCGGTGACCGGGGCGTGCCGGGCCGCCTCCCGCCCCGCCATTCCATGCAGGTACGCCGCCGCCACCGCCGCCTCCACGGTGCCCAGACCGGCAGCGAGCAGCGACCCGAGCAGCCCCGCCAGTACGTCGCCGGTACCCGCGGTGGCGAGTACCGGGCTGCCGGTCGGGTTCACCCACACCTCACCGGCCGGCGACGCCACCACCGTGCGATCACCCTTCAACAGCACCGTCGCCTGTACCCGCGCCGCCAGGTCGAGCGCCGCCTCGATCCGGTCGGCCCCCGGCTCGTGGCCGGCGAGCCGGGCGTACTCCCGATCGTGCGGAGTGATCACCACGGGCGCCTCCCGCGAGCGCAGCGCGTCGCCGAAGGAGCCGTCCACCAGCATCGTGAGAGCGTCCGCGTCCAGGCAGGCCGGTACCGGCGCGGCGAGTACCGCACGCAGTTCACGCTTACCCCGCTCGTCGGTACCCAACCCCGAGCCGCAGACCCAGGCCTGCACCCGGCCGGCCCCGGCGACGTCGTCGCTGGCGATCACCGTCGGGTGCTTGTCCAGCACCGCTTCCCGCGCCGAGCCGGCGTAGCGGACCAGGCCGGTAGGGCCGGCCAGCGCACCGGCGGTACCGAGTACGGCGGCTCCCGGGTACCCGGCCGAGCCGGTCGCCAGCCCCACCACGCCCCGGGTGTACTTGTCGGAGTTGGCCTCCGGCGCCGGCCACCAGTCGGTGATGTCCTGTGCATCCGGTACCCGAACCGCCGGTGGCATCCGCAGGTACGGGACGAGTCCGATGTCGACCAGGTCGACCAGGCCCGCGTGCACGGCTCCGGCGCCGACCAGCAGACCCGGCTTCAGGCAGCCGAAGGTGACCGTGACATCGGCGCGTACCGCTGCTCCCGGTACCTCCCCGGTGTCCGCCTGTACCCCCGACGGCACGTCGACGGCGACCACGAGCGAGTCGCGTACGGCGGCCACCGCGGCTGCCGCTCCGGGGCGCAGTGCACCCCGGCCGCCGATCCCGACGATCCCGTCCAGTACCAGGTCGGCCGGCTCGACGGCGGCCACCACGGCACCGCCCGCCGCGCGCAGGGCACGCAGCCCGTCGGCGTGTACCCGCTCCGGGTCCAGCAGCAGCGCCCGTACCCGTACCCCCCGGCCGGCCAGCAGCGCGCCCGCGTACAGCGTGTCCCCGCCGTTGTCACCCGAGCCGACCAGCAGCAGTACCCGCCGGGCGTACACGCCGCCGGTGCGGTCGGCCAGCAGCAGCGCACACCGGCGGGCCAGCCCGGCCGCGGCGCGCTGCATCAGCGCACCGCTGGGCAGCCGCGCCAGCAGTACCTTCTCCGCCGCGCGTACCTCGGCGACCCGCCACGCACCCCGCATCACACACCCCCGCCTCTGGTACCCGATCCCAGCATCGGGGACAGCCGCCGCGCCCGCATCAGCTGGCGCCGTCCGGCTGGCCGTCGGCGTGCTCGGCGATGACCATGGCGGAGGCGATCCCGCCGTCGTGCGACAGCGACAGGTGCCAGCGGTTGATGCCGCGCTCGGCGGCGACCGCGGCGACCGTACCGGAGACGGTCAGCCACGGCCGACCGTCCGGATCGGACACGATCTCGCAGTCGTGCCAGTGCAGCCCGCTCGGCGCACCGAGTGCCTTGGCGACCGCCTCCTTCGCGGCGAACCGGGCCGCCAGCGACTCGGGCGGGCGCGGGTTCCCCGAGGTCGTGGTGCGCTCGCCCTCGGTGAACAGTCGGTCGGCGAGCAGCGGGGTACGCACCACCGCTTTGACGAACCGCTCCACCAGCACCACGTCCATCCCCACCGCGACGATCACCAGTCCACCTTACGGTTCGGATCTGGACGCAGCCGGCAACTCGTCCTCCCAGACCAGCGGGCCGCCAATGAGCGCGCCTTCAATCTCGACCGCTCGCGACTTCGAGGTCGTGGCCGCGCCTTACGGCGACTACCAACGGGCCTCGCGACAGCGCCATCCGTCGAGGGCAACGAGGCCTTCATCGCTGATCGCCTGGCCGATCTGCTGCATGCACTCGGTAGCTGCGGCCTTCGACCTCATCCGGATCTTGATCCGGCCGCGTCCTGGTACCTCAACGTGGACAGTGGACCCGCCGCGAAAAAACGCCCAGTGGCCCAGCAGGTTCGCGAGCACCATCACCGTCTGGAACACGAGGTAGTAGGAGATCCCCGGTCCTCTGTCGAGCCTGACCTTTGCCACTCCAGATCTAAGAACCCGCAACGTGACAACCGTTCCTTGCGGATCCAGCACCACTAACGACCCTGACCGCGCTTGCCGCACTTCTCGATCCCGAGCTTTCGCGGACGCATCGTGCCCACGTTCGGCTTCCACACTCTCGGCCGGGCCGTCTACCACGCGACGAGTATCCCTACCGGAGGCAAGACAGCGCAGCCCGCACAATTAGCCACCGACCGGGCCCGATGTCGAACCTCACCCAACCACTCGCCGCCAGGCCAACGCCGTTGCTCGACAAGTCTCCGGATCAGCCAGGTGTCCGCTCCACCGCCAGCCGGATGCCGAAGCCGACGAAGACCAGCGCGGTCAGCTGCTCGAGTCGACGTTGGACGGTCGGTCGGGACAGCCAACCGGCGGCCCGGCCCACCACGAAGACCAGCAGAGCAAACCAGGCCAGCCCCTCCAGGTCGTGGATCAGGGCCAGCATCATCGAGTACGGCAGCGGCGCCGCTCCCGCCGGCAGGAACTGCGGGAGTACCGACAGGTAGAAGACGCCGATCTTCGGGTTCAGCAGGTTGGTGGTGAGCCCGACCCGGAACGCGCTCAACGCCCCACGCCTGCGAACCCCTGCTCCGCCAGCAGGTGATGCAGGGGCTGGCGGGCCAGGGCGGCGGGTACGCCAGAGCAGCCGGGCACCGAGGAACAGCAGGTACGCCGCGCCGGTCCAGCGCAGCAGCTGGTACGCCAGCTCGGAGGCGGTGAGCAGGGCGGTGATGCCGAGCGCGCTGGCCACCGCCCAGCACAGGCAGCCGAGGCCGATACCGAGCGCGGCGGCCATGGCCGGGGCCCGACCGCTGACCGCCGCGGTGCGTACCACGAGCATCGTGTCGAGGCCGGGGGTGATGGTGACGAGTGCGGCGAAAATCGCGAAGGCGAGCACGCCGCCTGTCTACTCGACGGTCACCGATTTGGCCAAGTTGCGCGGCTGGTCGACGTCGTGGCCCCGGGCACTGGCGATCTCCGCCGCGAGTACCTGCAGCGGCACCGTGGTGACCAGCGGCGCGAGCAGGGTGGGGGTACGCGGTACCCGGATCAGGTGGTCGGCGTAGGGGACCACGTCCTCGTCGCCCTCCTCGGCGATCACGATCGTGCGGGCGCCCCGGGCGCGTACCTCCTGGATGTTCGAAACGATCTTGTCGTGCAGCAGCCCACGGCCCGCCGGCGAGGGAACCACACAGATCACCGGCGTCCCGTCATCAATCAAGGCGATCGGCCCGTGCTTCAACTCGCCGGCCGCGAAGCCTTCGGCGTGCATGTACGCCAGCTCCTTCAGCTTGAGCGCCCCC
This sequence comes from uncultured Actinomycetota bacterium, assembly GCA_963850915.1. GTDB lineage: Bacteria > Actinomycetota > Actinomycetes > Mycobacteriales > Micromonosporaceae > CAVTWH01. Next base: position 52,289 of record CAWKND010000004.1, on the reverse strand, counting down.
TCCAGCGCCACCGGGTACCCGACGTGCCGGCCGATGAACAGCACCGTCGGCTCGCCGGCCAGCTCCCGGGCCAGCTTGCGGACCGGCTCCATGTTGGCCAGCAGTTCGGTCAGCTTCGCCGGCATCTCCTGAAGCTGCGCGACGACTGCGCCCACCTCGTCGGCGTACTTGATCCCGCGTACCTGGGCCAGGTGCAGCCCGACCAGGTAGCAGGCGGTGAGCTGGGTGAGGAACGCCTTGGTGGAGGCGACCGCGACCTCCGGCCCGCCGTGCGTGTAGAGCACCGCGTCGGACTCGCGCGGGATGGTGGAGCCGTTGGTGTTGCAGATCGCGAGTACCCGCGCCTTCTGTTGCTTGGCGTGGCGCAGCGCCATCAGCGTGTCCATCGTCTCGCCGCTCTGCGAGATCGCGACCACCAGCGTCGACCGGTCCAGTACCGGGTCGCGGTACCGGAACTCGCTGGCCAGCTCCACTTCGCAGGGGATCCGGGTCCAGTGCTCGATGGCGTACTTGGCGACCAGGCCGGAGTGGTAGGCCGTACCGCAGGCGACGATGAAGACCTTGTCCACGTCGCGCAGGTCCTGGTCGGTGAGGCGGACCTCGTCCAGCATGATCTCGCCGTGCTCGCCGAGCCGGCCGAGCAGCGTATCGGCGACCGCCTGCGGCTGCTCGGCGATCTCCTTGAGCATGAAGTGGTCGTACCCGCCCTTCTCGGCGGCGGAGAGGTCCCAGGTCACGTGGAACTCGCGCCCGACGACGGGGGTACCCGCGAAGTCGGTGATCCGTACCTCGTCCGGGGTGATCGTGACGATCTGGTCCTGCCCCAGCTCGATCGCTTCCCGGGTGTGCTCGATGAACGCCGCGACGTCGCTGGCCAGGTAGTTCTCACCCACGCCGCGGCCGACGACGAGCGGTGAGTTGCGCCGCGCGCCCACCACGACGCCGGGCTCCTGCGCGTCCACCGCGAGCAGCGTGAACGCCCCCTCCAGCCGCTGCACGACACGCCTCATCGCGGCGGTCAGCCCACCCGCCCCCAGTTCCAGGGCGAGCAGGTGCGCCACGCACTCGGTGTCGGTGTCGCTGGCGAACTCGATGCCGGCCGCCTCGATCTCCAGGCGCAGCTTGGCGAAGTTCTCGATGATCCCGTTGTGGATCACCGCGATCCGGCCGTCGGCGGAGAGGTGCGGGTGGGCATTGCGGTCGGTCGGCCCACCGTGCGTGGCCCACCGGGTGTGTCCGATTCCGGTGGTACCCGCGCCCAGCGCTCCCCTGGTCGGCGACGACTCCACGAGCTGGCGCAGGTTGGCCAGCTTGCCGGCCTTCTTCTCGGTCAGCAGCCGACCGTCGCCGATGACGGCCACACCCGCGGAGTCATATCCGCGGTACTCCAGACGGCGCAGCCCGTCCAGGACGATCTCCAGTGCCGGACGCGATCCGGCGTACCCCACGATTCCACACACGCCCTCGACGGTAGCAGGCAAACACGCAGAAGCAATGCTCGATTGGGTGGCTTTCAATCACGCTTGCTGCGCAGTTGCAGACTCTCGTACCTTGCAGCCATGCCACACGGACTGCACCACGTGACCCTTACGGTCAGCGACCTGGATCGGGCGCGGGAGTTCTACCAGGGCGCACTGGGCTGGGAGGTGGACCAGGACTTCCCCGGCTACAAGCTGCGCTGCCGGCTCCCGGGTACCAGCTGCCGGCTGGTACTCCTGCCTGCGGCGGCGAGCACGCCGGGCGACCGCTTCGACGAGCGGCGCATCGGGCTGGACCACCTGGCACTGCACCTGACGAGCCTGGAGGAGGTGGCGGCGGTACGCGCCCGGCTGCTGGCGGCGGGCTGGCCGGTCGAGGAGATCCACTACGACAACGGCGGCAACCCGATGCTGACCGTGCGCGACCCAGACAACATCCAGTGGGAGTTCTACGCCCAGCCCTGACAGCTCTTCTGAGCCAGCTGTCTTTCTGAGCTAGTCCAGCCACTCCGGTGCCGGCTTGGCCAGCAGCTCGGCCAGCGGCACGGTACGCGCGTCGTGCGGGAAGTAGATGGCTGGTGTGCCGGGCCAGCCGGTAGAGGTGTACCTGGTCGGCCTCATCCACGATCCAGTAGTGCGCGATCCCGGACGCCGCGTACTCATGGTGACCTCGATCATCCCTTCCGTGGACAGCTCATAGCGGTACCGCGGATTGGCGTCGGCCAGGTCGATCAGGTGGTCGGCGTGGAGGCGGGTCGGGACGCGGCGACAGTCATGGTCAACTCCTCCACCTCAACCGAAGCACGTGGCACAGATGATGCCAGCGAGTTCCGGCGCCGCCGCGCCGACTTGATCGGCAGCCGTCAGGTGCGGGGGCTGGCGGTGCGTACCAGGTCGGCGATGCGCTCGGCGACATCACGGGCGGTCGACTCGCTCGGTGCCTCGACCATGACCCGGACCAGCTGTTCCGTACCGGAGGGGCGCAGCAGTACCCGCCCGGCCTCGCCCAGCTCCGCCTCTGCGACAGCGACCGCTGCGGCCACCTCGGGCGCGACAGCCGCTGCGGCCCGGTCGGCGACCGCGACGTTCACCAGCACCTGTGGCAGCTTGGACACCACCGCGGCGAGCTCGGCCAGGGACGAGCCGGTGGCCGCCATCCGGGACATGAGCAGCAGCGCGGTGAGTACCCCGTCGCCGGTGGTGGCGTGTGCCGGGAGTACCACGTGACCGCTCTGTTCGCCGCCGAGGCTGTACCCGCCGTGGTGCAGCGCCTCCAGCACGTACCGGTCGCCGACCCGGGTCTCGATCATGTGGATACCCTCGCGCTTCATCGCCAGGCGCAGCCCGAGGTTGCTCATCACCGTGGCCACCAGGGTTTCGCCAGCTAGCGTGCCGGCCTCCCGCATGGCCAGCGCCAGGATCGCCAGGATCTGGTCGCCGTCGATCTCGTTGCCGGCGCGTCGACCGCGAGGCACCGGTCGGCGTCGCCGTCGTGCGCGATACCGAGGTCGGCACCGTGCTCCAGGACGGCGGCGCGCAGCGGCTCCAGGTGGGTCGAGCCGCAGCCGTCGTTGATGTTGATACCGTCCGGCTCGGCGTTGATCGAGATCACCGTGGCACCCGCCTCGGCGTACGCCGCCGGCCCGACCTCGGAGGCGGCGCCGTTGGCGCAGTCGACCACCACGGTCACCCCCTCCAGCCGGTGCGGCGTCGCCTTCACCAGGTGGGTGACGTAGTGGGCGGCGCCGTCGAGCAGGTCGTCGATCCGGCCGACCCGGCCACCTGTTGGGCGGTGGATCTCGGTGTCGATGGCCGCTTCGATGGCCGCCTCGACCTCGTCGGAGACCTTGTGGCCGCCGGCCGCGAAGAATTTTATGCCGTTGTCCGGCATCGGGTTGTGCGAGGCGGAGATCATCACGCCGAAGTCGGCGCGGGCCTCAGCGGTGAGGAACGCCACCGCCGGCGTCGGGATCACCCCGAGGCGTACGACCATGGCGCCCGCACTGGTCAGCCCGGCCACCACGGCCGCCTCCAGCATCTCGCCGCTGGCTCGCGGATCCCGTCCGACCAGTGCCACCGGCGGCCGGCCCTGCACGTGACCGGCGAGCGTCACGGTGGCGGCCATCGCGAGGCGCATGGCCAGTTCCGGGGAGAGGTCGGCGTTGGCCAAGCCGCGTACCCCGTCGGTGCCGAACAGTCGCCCCATGCCGGTTGCCTCCGCTGCGTGTACGACGGCCGGACACACCAGCCCCGAAGAAGTGTTCGGGGTCAGCGTGTCCGGCCGTCGGTCATGAAACGCTTCGAGCCAGGAAACGCGATTAGCGCTTCGAGTACTGCGGAGCCTTGCGGGCCTTCTTGAGGCCGTACTTCTTGGACTCGGTGACGCGCGCGTCCCGGGTCAGGAAACCAGCCTTCTTCAGGGCCGGCCGGGTGTCCGGGTCGAGCTCGATCAGCGCCCGGGCGATGCCCAGCCGCAGCGCACCGGCCTGGCCGGTGGTACCGCCGCCACGCAGGTTGGCGAAGATGTCCACGCTTTCGGCGCGCTCGGCAATCACCAGCGGCTCGCGCACCATCTGCTGCTGCACTTTGCTCGGGAAGTAATTGTCCAGCTCACGCCCGTTGAGGGTGAACTTGCCGGTACCCGGCAGCAGCCGGACCCGGACGATCGCCTCCTTGCGGCGGCCCACGGTCTGGATCGGCCGGCCACCGCGCGGAGCGGTCTTGGTCGCGGCCGGGGCCGGGGCGGGGACGACAACCTCGACAACTGCCGGGGTCTCTACGGCCACGGCGGTGGCGGGCTCGGCGGTGGCGGCCTCAGCGGGGACGGCCTCAGTGGAATCGACTGCCTCGGCCACGTCGGCCGGCGTCTCGATGCTCTCGGTCATGTACTCGTAATCCTCGCCCGCGCTTACTGCGCGACCTGCTTGATCTCGAACGGCTTGGGCTGCTGCGCGGTGTGCGGGTGGTCCGCGCCGGGGTAGACCTTCAGCTTTTTGATGAGCTGACGGCCGAGCCGGTTGTGCGGGAGCATGCCCTTGACGGCGAGCTCAATGGCCCGCTCCGGGCGCTTGGTCAGCAGCTCCTCGTAGGAGACGGCGCGCAGGCCGCCCGGGAATCCGGAGTGCCGGTAGGCAATCTTGGTCTGCCGCTTGTTGCCGGTCAGCGCCACCTTGCCAGCGTTGACGACGATCACGAAGTCGCCGGTGTCGACGTGCGGCGCGAAGGTCGGCTTGTGCTTGCCGCGCAAGAGCGTCGCGGCGTGCGTGGCCAGCCGGCCAAGCACGATGTCAGACGCGTCGATGACGTGCCACTGACGCTCGATCTCACCCGGCTTCGGGCTGTACGTACCCACAGGTCTACCTTCTCGTCGGTTATCGCCTTGCGTGCGTGCGCGGGCAGCCTCGAGTGGCGCGCGCCGCGATTGTTCAGCGTACCCGACTGCGGAGACGCCTGAGCTTTCGCACAACAGCAGGCAACGATACCTGGTAGGGCGCTGCAGGGTCAAAATGGGTCCGACCGGCCCGCGACTTTTCAGCCCTTGTGTCGGCTTGTTCCGAACAGCGCCCCGGCACACCTTTTAAAGTGCCCGAAATGAAGGGGATGCCCGGCGGAAACCGAAGCAGGCCAAGATAGCTGTTGGCCGCCTCGGGAGAAGCGCCCAACTTCGCCCGCCGCAACCCGGCCGGTGCAGCGGGTGGGCGGCCGATGAGCCACCGACGGGGAAAGGGACGGACCCGCCGGTGTTATGTGCCGAGTTGGCCGCTCGGCACGGGCGGTACACACCGAGACGCCCGGTGCGTACCGTTATTGGAGCTGCGGCGTGCCCGAGCGGGGGGCCCGGTCGTCACCCGCCTGGCGTGATGCTCGTGAGCGTATTCGCTCCGACGGCGAGGAACGGCCGCTACCCGCGGACGACCGCCCGGGCATGCCGCAGCTCTCCAATGGCCAACCCTCGAGCTAACGAAGCGGGGTCGGCCGACTGGCCACTAGCAGTGATGATCGTCTATGCTTATCTCCCCGGCCACCAGCCGGTACCTCCACGGCAGTGCGCCGGACGCGGCAGTCGTACCCATCCGACGGAGTCACCGCACCACGGCTCCCCGAACCCCTGAGAACAGTGCTGTTCCCAATGGAGGTCGGTTCATGAAGCTCGTCGTCGTCGGCAACGGACCAGTCGGCCACCACGTGGTGACCCGGCTACGCGACCGGGATCCCGGGCGCGACTGGGAAATCACGGTGCTCGCCGAGGAGACCCGGCCGGCCTATGACCGGACCCGGCTGTCGTCCTACTTCCACGGCACCGCCTCGGCCGACCTGGCGCTCACGCCGGTACCCGGGACGACGGTACGGCTGGGCCGGCCGGCGGAGGAGATCGACCGGGAGCGCCGGATGGTGATCGCCCGGGACGGGGAGTACCGCTACGACGCACTGGTACTGGCCACCGGCGCGTACCCCTACGTGCCCCGGATCCCGGGCGCCGGACTCGGCGGCTGCTTCACCTACCGGACCGTCGACGACCTCACCGACCTGGAGTCCTACGCCCTCGGCCAGCGCACGGCGGTGGTACTGGGCGGCGGCCTGCTCGGGCTGGAGGCAGCCAACGCGCTGCGCCTGCTGGGGCTGCGTACGCACCTGGTCGAGCAGTCGGCACAGCTGCTGCCCGGGCACCTGGACCCGGCCGGCGCGGCGGTACTGCGCGGGCACATCGAGGCGCTGGGCGTCCAGGTACACACCGGGCGGCGGATCAGTCGACTGACAGCGGACGGCACCGGGGCGGTACGCCAGGCGGTGTGCGCGGACGGCGGGGTACTCCAGTGCGACCTGGTGATCTTCGCGTGTGGCGTACGCCCCCGGGACGACCTGGCGCGGGAGGCGGGACTGGCCCTGGGTACCCGGGGCGGGGTACTCGTCGACGACCGGTGCCGTAGCAGCGACGAGAGCATCTGGGCGGTCGGCGAGTGTGCCGAACTGCGCGGCCGCCGGTACGGCCTGCTGCCACCGGGCCTGGCGATGGCCGAGGTGGCCGTCGACCAGCTGCTCGGCGGGTCGGCGAAGTTCGCCGGTGCGGACACCTCGATCCGGCTGCGCCTGGCCGGCGTGGAGGCGGCCAGCTTCGGCGAACTGACCGGCGGGCTGGACGTCACCTTCGCCGACCCGGCCGGTGGCGTGTACGCCAAGCTGGTCCTCTCCGCCGACGACGGGGTGACCCTGCTCGGCGGCGTACTGGTCGGCGACGCCAGCGCGTACCCCCTGCTCCGGGGTCTGCTCGGCGCGCCGCTGCCGGCCGCTCCGCTGGAACTCCTCGCCGCCGGCCGGCGCCCGCCGCGGCCAGCCCCCGCACCCCCCGCCGCGGACAACGCCCCGTTCCTGCCCGGCCGCGCCGCCCCCGGCCGCAGCTGACCCCGGCCGCAGCTGACCCCGGCCGCAGCTGACCCCGCCTGCTCCGGCCGCAGCTGACCCCGCCGTCCGGAGGGCCTGCCGGGCCGACCGCCACTTACCACCCCAGCTCGGACGGGACGGCCCACGGCCTGGGCTGGCTGGACCGACAGCGGAAAAGCCGTGGTGAGGCGCTGGAAGGCAAGTCGAGCGGGAACCACCGAGCCGCACTGTGAGCGGCTCTTAGCAGGTCGGAAACACGAGGGACCCGCCGCCGAAACGCCCCGCGGTGACGCTTCTGTGCATGCCTGCGGTCTCGGTCGCCAGCCCGTGCTGCGCGCCGCGCGGACCGTACGCGGAGGGAGCACAGTGCCGGTGCGAGCCGTGTGCCAGGAGGTCCGGTGGATGACACGGACCCGTTGAGGGGCTTCACGGTTGCGGTCACCGCCGACCGGCGCCGGGACGAGCTGGCCGAGTTGCTGGAGAAGCGTGGCGCCCGGGTCGTACTGGCTCCGGCGCTGCGTATCGTCCCGCTCGCCGACGACCACGAGCTGCGCGTCGTCACCGGGATGCTGGTGGACAGCCCACCCGACATCGTGGTGGCGTGCACCGGCATCGGGCTGCGCGGCTGGCTGGACGCGGCCGAGGGGTGGGGCCTGGCGGGCCGGCTGCGTACCGTCATCGGCGCCGCCCAGCTGATCTCGCGCGGGCCACAGGTCGGTGACATCCCCCGCGGCAAGATCCCGGACGATCCGGCCAACGGCGGCGAGTGCTGCGACGACGTACTCCAGCAGCTGCTGCGGCGCGGGGTGGCGGGCAAGCGGATCGCGGTCCAGCTGCACGGCGAGCCACAGCCCGAGTTCGTCTCGGCCCTGCGCGGCGCCGGTGCCGACGTGGTCGAGGTCTCGGTCTACCGCTGGGTACCGCCGAGCGACCCGACCCCGCTGCGCCGCCTGGTCGACCTGGCCACCAGCCGGCTCGTGGACGGCATCACCTTCACCTCGGCGCCCTCGGTCGGTGCGCTGCTGCGGGTCGCCGGCTCGGACACCGACGCGCTACTGGCGGCACTGCGTACCGACGTCCTGGCCGCGTGCCTGGGCCCGGTGACGGCCGGCCCGCTGCTGCGCCGTGGCGTACCGGCCTGCGTACCCAGCCGGGCCCGGCTGAGCAGCCTGGTCAAGCTGCTCGTCGAGGAGCTGCCCAAGCGCGCGCCGACGCTGCAGGTGGCCGGCCAGGAGGTCACCCTGCGCGGACACGCCGCACTGGTGGACGGCTCCCTCAAACCACTCGCGCCGGCCCCCATGGCGGTGCTGCGGGCGCTGGCGGCCACGCCTGGTCGGGTGCTGTCCCGGGCCGCGCTGTTGGCCGCCCTGCCGCGCAGCGCGGACGAGCACGCGGTGGAGATGGCGGTGGCCCGGCTGCGCGCCGCGCTGGGCGGCTCGTCGTTCGTGCAGACGGTCGCCAAGCGGGGGTACCGGCTCCGGGTCGATTAACCCCTGCCGGCTGGTTCCAGGCTCAGGCTGGTTCCAGGCTCAGGCTGAGTAGTTGCCGTACCCGGGCGGCGGCTGGTACGGGGGCGGCGGAGTCGTCGGGTACGCCCCGGACGGGCTCTGGAAGCCACCCGGCCCGTACTGCTGGGGGACCGGCGGGTACGCCGGCGGAGCCGGAGCGGGCGGCGGCACAGGCGGAGCCTGGTAGCCCTGCACCAGCGGCGGCACATCCGAGCGGGCGGCGGGTACGAGTGCCTGGCCGACCCGCTCGACGAGCAGCGCCATCTCGTACCCGACCTGGCCGACGTCGCAGGCCCGGCCGGCGAGTACGCCGAGGCAGGAACCGTCGCTGATGGACATCAGGAACAGGTAGCCGGCCTCCATCTCGATGATCGTCTGGAGTACCCCGCCGCCGTTGAAGTAGCGGGCGGTGCCCTGGGTCAGGCTGATCACGCCGGCCGCGATCGCGGAGAGCTGGTCTGCCCGGTCGGTCGGCAGCCCCTTGGAACTGGCCAGCAGGATCCCGTCGGCGGATACGGCGACCACGTGCGCCACGCCGGGTACCTGGTCGGCAAAGTTGGAGAGCAGCCAGCTCATGTCCTGCATGGTGCCGGGCCTGGTCATCAGTGCATCTCCTCGTCAGCTGGCCGGGGGTGGCCCGACGATTGTGCCTCACCGCTGCCGCGGCCGCGTTGCACTCCCCGATGGTATGCGGCCAGCACGCCGCGTACCTCGTCCGGATCTCGCCGGCCGGCGAGCTGTTCGGCCGGTACCGCACCGGGTACCAGCTGTGCCGATGGGAGCCGTCGGGGCAGCCCGGAGTCGGTGGTACCGGCGGTTCGCGGCTGCGCCGCGGCGGTCGCGGCCCGCCAGCCGTCGTCGGCCGCCGAGCGCCAGCCGTACTCGTCGTCCATGAACTCCGACGACCCCTTCCCCGGTCCACTGTTTGCCGAGCCGTTGCCCCGCCCGCTCGCCGGACCGGCCGGCGTACCCGGCCGACCCGACCTGGCTGTCTGCCCCGCCCCGACCGGCCGGCCCGACCCGACCGGCTGTGCCGGCTGGCCGGTGCCCGTCGGAGTGGACGCTGCGGCCGTGTCCGGCGGCTGGGGTACCCCGAACCATCTGGCCTGCATCTCTTTGAAGATCACCGGCTCATCGCCGTCGCCGACCGCCGGACCGGCCTCCATCGCGCGCGGCTCGGCGCTGGGCAGTGCGCGCGGACCGGCCGCCGCACCGTCCGGACCGGCCGGCAGGGCGAGGGCGGGGCCGAGTTCGGAGTGGCGGGGCAGCGCCGCCTGCGAGTGGGCGTGAGCGGCCGGGCGCAGGTGGTCACCCGCGGCGTGCGCGGGCGTACCCCCGGTCGAGGTGGTCTCGGCCGACGTGCTCCCGCTCGCGGAACCCCCGGCGGGCAGCGCGAACCGCTCCCCGGCGGGGCGCGGCGGCGCGGCCGGGCCGGCGGTGAGTGCGTTGGTACGGGCCGGCAGCGCCCCGGGACCACCCGGGAGTACCCCCGCGGGTCGGCCGGCCGTCGGGGCGCCGAGAAGCGGCCAGCCGGGCGGAGCCGCGCTCGGCAGCTCGGGCATCCGGGGCCGGGGCAGCGCCCGGTCGTAGCGCCGGCTCGGCAGGACGAGCAGCGCGGTCGGCAGCGTGACGCTCACCACAGTGCCGCTGTCGGAGTTGGCCCGCAGGGTGACCCGGATCTGGTGCCGTTCGGCGAGCCGGCCCACCACGGCCAGCCCCATCATCCGGCAGTCCGACACGTCCGGCGGTGGCGGCGCGGCCAGCCGCTGGTTGTACCCCTCCAGCTGGCTGGGGCTCATCCCGAGGCCACGGTCCTCGATCTCGATCAGTACGTAGTCGCCGATGCGCCGGCCGTCGACGAGGACGGCGGTACTGGGCGGGGAGAACCGGGTGGCGTTGTCGATCAGCTCGGCGATCAGCCGTACCACGTCGCCGGCAGCGTGCGCGGCGACCGCGACATCGTCGTCGACCGTACCGTGATCAACCCGGCCGTGCTGCTCCACCTCGCCCTGTGCCGCCTGTACCAGCTCGGTCAGCAGTACGTAGTTGTCCCCGGTCGGGGACGAGTCGACACCCGCCAGGATCAGCATGTTCTCGTCGTTGCGCCGCATCCGGGTGGCCAGCCGGTCGAGTTCGAAGAGCCGGGTGAGCCGCGCCGGGTCGGTCTCCGCTCGCTCGATCTCGCGCAGCACGCCGGCCATCTGGTCGACCAGCGTCTGGGAGCGCCGGGCCAGGCTGAACACCATCGTGTTCACCTCGCCGCGCAGCCGGGCCTGCTGGGCCGCGGAGTAGAGCGCCTCCCGGTACATGCTGTTCACCGCGTACGCGACCTGGCCCAGTTCGTCGTGGACGGCCACGTTGACCGGGTCGGCGGAGTCGCGTACCAGCTCCTCGGGCGTACGGTCACCCAGCTCCCGTGGCTCGCGCAGCTGCTCGATCCGCTCCGGGAGTACCCGGTTGGCGGCGGTGAGCGCACTGTCCCGCAGCCGGCTCAGCGCGTTGAGCAGCGCCTGGGCGCCGAGCAGGCCGAGGACCACGACGAGCAGTAGGGCGACGGCGGCCACCACGGTCTCCGGCGACGCCTTGCCGACCGCGACCACGGAGCCGCCGAGTACGACCAGCCCGAGCAGCGCCGGCGCGATGATCAGCGCGGCGGCGACGCGCAGGGAGGCGCCACCCGACCCGGACCGTGTCGACCGGCGGGGCGGGTGCTCGCGATGATTCTCCCCAGGCGGCACGGGCGCGATTTCACCACGCCAGGTACCGCCAATGGAAGCCTCTCGAGGGAGCAACCGGCACAGAACTCGCCCGGAGCCCGGCAGACCGCCGCTGAGCAGCGGGTGCGGATCGGCCCATTCACACACTCTTAACGGCCGTCTTAAGCGCCGTCGGCGCGGCTTTCGTGGGCATGTCGCACCGGCCGTCCGGCGGAGCGCGGCGGGGCCCGTCGGCGGGTCGCATCCGTGCCGGCGGGTACGTAGGCTGACCCGCATGGCCATTCGGACCTGGGCACGGACGCTCGGCACCGCCGCGGGCGCGGCTTTCGTCGCCGCCGCCAGCCAGCTCGGCGTCGGCTCCGGGCTGGGCCTGGTGCGCTGGGACGGCGACTACACCAGCAGCGCTGCCTGGCACGCCCAGCTGACCTGGCTCGCCTTCCTGACCGCGCTGGCCACAGTCGCCGGCGCGGCCGCCGCGATGTGGGCGCCGGCCAGCTTCACCGGCTCCACCGCCGCGCAGCGGCAACCCCGGCTGGCCCGGGTCGCGCTGGCCGGAGCGGCCGCGGTGGGCGCGATCGCGGTGATTCCCGTGGGTACGCATCCGGCGCGCGGGGTTCACGTCCCCGAGTCGGGCGGCGCCGGTCACCTCGCGGTACTCGCGATGCTGCTCGGCGTGGCGGTCGGCGTACTGCTCGCGTACGCGGCGCTGACCGTACCCGCCGTCGGCGGCAACATCGTCACCTACGCCATCTGGCTGTGGCTCGCCGCGCTGGCCAGTGCGCTGTGGAGCCTGGGCCGGACCACGCCCGACCCGGTCGGCACGGTCCGGCACCCGACGCCCGCCGCCATCCTCGGCCTGCTCCCACCCGCGGGCGGCTGGACCGCCACGGTGCTCCTGCTCGGCGCGCCGGCCCTGATCGCCTTCGTGGCCGCCTCGGTGTCCCGCTTCGGCGGTGGCGGCCGGCTGGCGGTGGCCGGCTCGGGTGCGGCCGGTCCGCTGCTGGTCGCCGGGGCGTACATGATCGGTGGACGGGGTGCGGGTACGCAGAGCGTGGCGTACTGGTGCGCGATCGGGGGCGTGGCTGTCGGGGTAGCAGTGTCCGCGTTCGTGGCACTCGCCCGGCGTACCCCCCGCGCCGCCCCGGTCTCGCCCGCGCCCGCCAGCTGGCACCGCGCGAGCCACCGCCCCGACGGCTACGACGACGAGTTCCGTCGGGACGAGCTCGGTCGCGACGAGTCCAGTACGGACGACTCCGCCCGCGACTCAGCCAGCGACGACTACGACACCGACCGGTACGCGTCCGACCGCTATGCGACCGACCGGTACGGCACCGACAACTACGGCAGCGACAAGTACGGCACCGGCGACCGTTCGGACACCCCGCCACCCGCCAGCCGGCACTCCGACTTCGCAAGCTGGCCCGAGCCCGAGCCCGAGCTGGACAGCCGGTCGGCGGAGCTGGGCAGCGGGTCGGGGGCGAGCAGCTGGCCGGAGCCGGGCAGCCGCCCCGAGCCGGCGAGTACCTGGTCGGCGGCGGGCAGCAGGTCGGAGCCGGGTACCTGGCCCGAGCGCAGCAGCGAGCCCGAGCCCGTCGCCAGCTCCGAGCCGGCGGGCAGCTCCGACTTCGACACCAGCTGGCCCCAGCCGAGCGCCTGGCCACAGCCGGCGAGCATGTGGTCCCAGCCGGCCCGGGACTGGACCGCCGAGGCGCCGAGCCGGCCCGAACCGGACTGGTCCGAGCTGCGCTCCGAAGCCGGCCGGGCACCGATCGAGGACCTCTGGTCGACACCGGCGGCCGACGCCCGCGACTCGACCGGCTCGCTCCCCCGGATCACCGCGGCGCACACCGACAGCCAGCCGGCCCCGTTCACGCCGGCGCCCGTCGCGGTACCGCCGCGCCCAGCCGAGCGCACCCGGACGACCGGCGAGATGCCCCGCATCCCGGCCGAGCGCACCCGGACGACCGGGGAGATGCCGCGGATCCCGGCCGAGCCGACCCGTACCACCGGCGAGATGCCGCGCATCCCCGCCGAGCCCACCCGGACTACCGGAGAGATGCCGCGGATCCCGGCCGAGCCCACCCGTACCACCGGCGAGCTGCCCCGGGTAGCCGCTGACGACAAGTGGCCGGCCACCAACCCGGAGCCCACCACGTCCTACGCACGGACCACCGGCGCGCTCTCCAGCTCCGGCTTCGCGTCCAGCTCTGCCCGCCAGTCGGGTACCGACCGGTCGCGCCCGGCGTTCTTCGAGTCGGCACCCGCACCCGATGTTCCGGACGCGCCGGTGAGTCGCAACCGCGGTTCGGGCCTGTTCGACGCGCCGCCCGGGCCGGAGGGTCCACCCATCGACCGGGCAACCGTCGACCGGCTGCGGCACCGGCATGCCAGCAGCCCCGAGCCGGACGAGTTCGACGAGGACCCGGCGGACTTCATCCAGCCACCGGCCCGGTACCCGACGCCGGCAGCTGGCTCGACATCGAACTCGACACGGGCGGGCGACTCGACACGGGCGGGCGACTCGGCACGGGCGGGCGACTCGGCACGCGGCGCCGGCCGGCACGCGGGCGGTACGGCCCTGCCCGAGCAGCGGGAGCCACGGGACGCGAACACCGACCTCAGCTGGGACGACGACGAGGCAGAGTCGGCCGGCGCGACACCGGACGCACCGTTGCCCGCCTGGGCCGAGCACCTCAGCGGCGGGTACCCCGTCACCGAACCCGAGCCGGCCGGGAAGGCAGGCGGCAAGGTCAGTCGCCGGGACCGCCGCAAGGCAGCCGCCGCCGAGGCGCCGGTGAAGCGCCCGAAGGACGCCGAGTATGTCGACTGGTTCAAGGACCTGCGCGGCTCCGGCGGCCGCAAGGGCGGGGACGGCGCCTGACCACAGCGCCTCCCGACCAACGGGGACAGCTACGCCGGGACGGTACCCACGCTCTGGTTGATCACGGCGAGCAGGTGGGCCGCGGCCGCCACCGGGTCCGAGGCGTCACTGATCGCGGCGACCACCGCGACCCCGTGCGCGTGCGCGCCCAGTAGCTGCGGCGTGGTCTGCAGGGACACTCCACCACTGGCGATGATTGGCACGTCAACCGCGGCCGCGATCGCCGCGATCCCGGCCAGGCCGAGCGCCTCCGGGGTACCTCCCTGCCGGATCCGGGTGGAGAAGGCCGGCCCGACCGACAGGTAGCTGGCACCGGCCGCGACTGCGACCCGAGCCGACTCCGGGTCCCGTGCCGTGGCACCGAGGATGGCGGTCGGCCCGAGTACGCTGCGCGCCGCCGCCACCGGCAGGTCGTCCCCGCCGACCAGGCCACCGTCGGCGCCCGCCGCCAGCGCCACGTGCAGCCGGTCGTTGACCAGGCAGGTGGCGCCCGAAGCGCGGCACAGTTCGAGGATCCGGCAGGTGAGGTCGTACGCCTCCCGATCGGTCACGTGATCACCGACCCGTACCTGCACGACCGGTACGCCCACCCGGAGCACCGCCCGCACGATCGGCAGCGGATCCCGCCCCGGTCGCGCATCGGTGATCAGGTGTAGTCGTCCCAGCAGCGACATCCATGCCTCCCAGCCCACCCCCGGCGGGGCTCAGCTGAGCCGGCCCCGGAAAACCAACAATCCACCACAGCTGCGAGCAACGCGGGCGGCGGACTGCCCGGCTGAGACGTTACGACCAGGCCAGGGCGCGCACAATAACCGCCGACCCGCGGTCAGCCGACGTCCCACACCGGCTCGGGGGTCTCGACAACATCACCGTCGCCACGGAAGAGCACGAAGCGGTCGAAGGAGCGGGTGAACCAGCGGTCGTGGGTGACCGCGATGACGGTACCTTCGAACGCCGCCAACCCCTCTTCCAGCGCCTCTGCCGAGGCCAGGTCCAGGTTGTCCGTCGGCTCGTCGAGCAGCAGCAGCGTTGTCCCGGACAGCTCCAGCAGCAGCACCAGGAACCGGGCCTGCTGTCCACCGGAGAGGGTGCCGAACTTCTGGTCACCCTGCCCGGCCAGCTCGTACCGGTTGAGTACCTTCATCGCGTTGTGCCGGTCCTTGCCGGTGCGGTACTCGTCGCCGCGCCAGAGGATCTCGACGAGCGTCTTGTCCACGAGTTCGGGCCGGTCATGGGTCTGCGAGAAGTGGCCGGGAAGTACCCGGGCACCCAGCCGGGCGACCCCGGACGCGAGTACCGGGGCGACCGGGGACAGCAGCGGCACGCTGGGATCCGGGTCGGTACCGCCGGCCGCGAGCAGCCGCAGGAAGTGTGACTTGCCGGTACCGTTCGCGCCCAGTACGGCCACCCGGTCGCCGTACCACAGCTCCAGGTCGAACGGGTAGGTGAGCCCCTCCAGCTCCAGCTGCTCGCAGATGACCGCGCGCTTGCCGGTGCGCCCGCCGGTCAGCCGCATCCGGATGTCCTGGTCCTTCGGCGGCAGTGGCGGCGGGCCGGCCTCGACGAACTTGCGCAGCTTGGTGACGGCCGACTGGTAGCGCGAGGCCATGTCGGAGTTGTACGCCGCCTTCTGCTTGTACATCAGCATCTGCTGGCGCAGCTTCTCGTGCTCCTCGTCCCAGCGCCGGCGGTTCTCTTCCATCCGGTCGTGCCGCTTGCCGCGGGCTTCGTGCCAGGAGGCGAAGCCACCCGGGTGTACCCACGCCGAGCCACCCTCCACGGCCACCACCCGGTCGGCGGTCTGCGCCAGCAGCTCCCGGTCGTGCGAGACGAACAGCACCGACTTGGTCGACTCGCGCAGCTTCCCCTCCAGCCAGCGCTTGCCGGGTACATCGAGGAAGTTGTCCGGCTCGTCGAGCAGCAGTACCTCGTCGGAGCCGCGCAGCAGCAGCTCAAGTGCGAAGCGCTTCTGCTGGCCGCCGGAGAGGGTAGCCACCCGCCGGTCGCGTACCGCGTCCCAGGACAGGTCGAGCACCGTGGTCGCCACGGTGTCGAAGAGCACCTCCGCGTCGTACCCCCCGGCTTCGCCGAAGGCGTGCAGCGCGTTGGCGTACCCCAGCTGGGCCTTCTCGTCCGCCGGCGCGGCCCGCAGCCGCTCCTCGGCGGCCCGCACCCGCGCCCCGGCGGCCTGCAGCGGCGGGGTGGAGAGGGAGAGCGCCAGGTCGGTGAGCGTGCGCTCGTCGGCGATCATGCCGATGAACTGGCGCATCACGCCGAGTCCACCGGAGCGCGCGACGGCACCCGCCTGGGCCGGCAGGTCGCCCGCGACCAGCCGGAGCAGCGTGGTCTTGCCGGCTCCGTTCGGCCCGACCAGGGCAATCTTGGCGCCCTCACCGACCCGGAACGAGACGTCGGCGAAGAGCACCCGACCGTCCGGCAGGGTGTGACCAGCTCCAGCGACATCTACGTAGCCCACGAACAGAGCATTCTCCGCGATGCGCCGCCCCCGGTCACCTTCGTTTCCGGCGGCGGCTGTTTCCGGCGGCGGCTGTTTCGGCGGCCCGCCCGCGCGGTCAGTCCGGGCCGGGGCGGGTGACGGCGAGGACGCGGTAACCCTTCTGGCTGGCCTGCCGGCGGGTGGGCCAGCCCTGCTCGGTCAGCCACGCCTGCAGCGAGTCGCTGCCCAGGTGCTGCGCGACCACCAGCCAGGCCACCCCGTCCGGCGCCAGCCGGGGCAGCCAGCGCAGCAGCAGCGCGTGCAGCTCCGCCTTGCCGATCCGGATCGGCGGGTTGCTCCAGATCTCGTCGAAGACCAGATCCGGGGGTACCTCCTCCGGTGTGCACGGGCGTACCCGATCGACGACCCCGACCCGCTTCGCGTTCTCCCGTACCAGCGCGAGCGCCCGGGAGTTGACATCGACGGCGTACACGAGCGCCTGCGGTGACGTGGTCGCCAGGGTGACAGCGAGTGGCCCGTACCCGCAGCCCAGGTCGAGGTACACCCCGCCCCGGGTACCGGGCGGCGGGGCCTTGCGCAGCAGCACGGCGGTACCCGGGTCCAGCCGCTGCGCGGAGAAGACTCCACCGGCCGCGACCAGGGAGAACTCCCGCCCGTACGCGGTGTACTCGACAGTCGTCGGGCGGGCCGGCGCGGCCGGCTCGGGAGTGAAGTAGTGGTCGCCGGTCATGCCGGAATTCTGCCTGGCATCCTGAGGGCCCGCGCTCGTACCCCTCACGGGTCACCTTCGGTACCCTTGCGCCCATGACTTATGGGTACGGCGATCCGAACGGTGGCTGGCCGCCTTCCGAGCCGGACCCGGCTGCCCGCGGCCGGCGCCGCGCCGCGGATGAAGGCGCTGGTGACGACGCCTGGCAGAGCGAGCGCACGGCCCGCCAGCCGTACCCACCCGACGAGCGCGGTGGACCGCCACCCACGGGCGTCTACGGCAGCCGTCGACCCGCCGTACCGGCCGAGCCCGCCGAGGATCCGCGTTACGGGCAGAGCCACCTCACTGACCGGTTTGTCCGGCGGGACGGCCCGAGCGTCACCCGGCCGCCCGCCGACGGCGAGCGCGGCTGGGAGCAGCCGCGTCCGCCCGGCCGGCCCCCGCAGGGTCCGGACGAGTACGACGACCGGGCCCGCCGTGGCTACGCCGACCCACCCGGGCAGCGCCGGGGGGCCTACGGCCCGCCGCCGGAAGGCGCCCGCCCGGACGGCCAGTACTCCGGTGGTCAGTACTCGGGCGGCCAGTATGAGGCTGGCGGCTACGGCGACCGGCCGGCCCGGGTCAACCAGTACGGCGTCGGCGCACCCGTCGACCCGCGTACCCGCCCCACCGGCGCTCCGCCCCGCCCGCGTACCGGCGACGACTACTACGACGACGAGCGCCCCGGCGAACCCGGCGGCCCGTCCGGTCGGGTACCCGGCCGCAAGCGCAGCCCGTGGACCCCGGTACTCGCCATCGTGGCCACCGTCGCCCTGCTGGCTGTCTGCGGCTTCGGCCTCCACGTGATGTTCTTCGGCGGCAAGCCGGGCCCGGACGGCAAGACCGGCGCTACCGTGCACGACATCTCCAACCAGACCATCGACCCGGCACCGCTGACGGTCGCGGAGGTCTTCCCGGCGGCCAGCTTCAACGTCGGTCCGGCCACCGCCTCCGGCTCGGCGGCCGCGAAGCCGTCCGGCTCGGCCTCGGCCTCCGCCGCGCCGGCCGGCCTCCAGCCCTACCAGGTGGTCAAGTCCGACGCGGGCGACTGCAAGAACGCCGTGGTGGGCGACCTGATCACACTGCTGGCCAACGCGGGCTGCACCCAGGTGGTACGGGCCACCCTGCTCACCGCCGACCAGCAGTACGTGATCACCACGGGACTGTTCAACCTGCGTGACGCGACCACCGCGAAGCAGGTCAACGACGGGGTACGCGATGTCGTCGGCGCCACCAAGGGGCGGTTCACCGGCTTCATGGCCGGCGGGGCCACCGACGTGATCGGCCGCGCCAAGACCCAGCTGGCCTGGGACACCCGCGGCCACTTCCTGCTCTACTGCGTGATCGCACGGGCCGACGGAGCAGACCCGGACGCCAAGAACCCGGCGGTCACCCAGATGGTCAGCGACCTGGTGGAGGCCTACCTCAACGAGACGGTACTGACCAACCGGACGCTGAACCCGCCGGCCGTACCCTCCTCCGACGCACCTTCGGTCCCGGCGAGCTCGGCTCACTGACACCAGACACCAGACACGAGACACCCGACGCCGGTGCGGTCAGCCGCGCCGGTTCCGGGTGATCTCGGCACGGGCGGCAAAGTCGCTTTCCGGGTACCCGACGGCCACCAGCGTGAGTCCGTGCGGCGGTGCCACGCCCACCTCGTCGGCGCGTACCGTGCGGGCGAGCAGTCCAGCCGGCCAATCCACCGGGCGCCGCCCGTCCCCGACCGTCAACAGCGCGCCGACCAGGCTGCGTACCATCGCTTGGCAGAACGCGTCCGCCGCCACGGTAGCCACGAGTACCCCGTCGTCGTCCCGCCGCCAGGACAGCGCGCTGACCGCCCGGATGGTGGTCGCGTTCTCCTTGCGCCGGCAGAACGCCGCGAAGTCGTGCTCGCCGGTCAGGCCCGCGCTCGCCTCGTTGAGCAGCGCCAGGTCCAGCGGGCGCGACCAGGCCAGCGTGTCCCGGGCGCGCAGCGGCGGAGCACCCCACGGGGCATCGGTCACCCGGTACTCGTAGCGGCGCCACAGCGCGGCGAAGCGGGCGTCGAAGTCGGCGGGTACCGGCTGGACCCCGGGTACCCGGACGTCGGGCGGGAGCAGGCCGGCGAGGCGCCGTACCAGGGAGTCGGCGAGCCGCTCCCAGACCGGCGCCGGTACGTCCACATGGCACACCTGGCCGGTCGCGTGTACGCCAGCATCGGTACGCCCGGCCACGGTCAGCCCCGTTGCACCACCTGGGCCGCAGAGCCGCTCCAGCTCGCCCTGGAGTACCCCCGCCACCGTCCTGCGGCCTGGTTGCACAGCCCAGCCGGAGAAGTCGGTACCGTCGTAGCTCACCGACAGGCGCAGACGGACGAGCCCGGTACCTCCCGAGGGGGTACCGGGCTCGTCCGGTGCTGTACCGCTGATCAGGCCTTGTCCTCGTCGGCCTCGTCGTCCTCGACGTCATCCACGGCCGGGGCCGCGGACGCCGGGGATGCGCTGCTGACCGGCGTGGCCTCGTCGTCGTCCCCGGCCAGCGCGGCCACGGCCTCAGCCCTGGTCGTCTTGCGCGCGGCGGACTTGGTGGCCTTCGCGGGTGCCGCGACTACCAGCTCCTCGACCAGCGAGATGATCGCCATCGGTGCGTTGTCACCCTTGCGCGGCCCGGTCTTCACGATCCGGGTGTAGCCACCCTCACGGTTGGCGAACCGCGGCGCGATCTCGTCGAACAGCGAGAACACCACGTCCTTGTCCCGGACCACGGTGAGTACCCGCCGACGCGAGTGCAGGTCACCGCGCTTGGCCTTGGTGATGAGCTGCTCGGCGAGCGGGCGTACCCGCTTGGCCTTCGTCTCGGTGGTGGTGATCTTGCCGTGCCGGAACAGCTCGGTGGCCAGGTTGGCCAGCATCAGCCGCTCGTGCGCCGGACTTCCGCCGAGGCGGGGACCCTTGGTGGGCGTGGGCATTGGTGCTCCTCGTTGTGTTCTACACAGCGTTGTCTGCTGCGCAGCGTCGTGTCCTGCGGCGCTCGGCCGGCTTACAGCTGCTCGGTCTCGCGGTAGTCGTCGGTGTCGTAGTCGACCTCGGAGAAGGTGTCCACGACGTGCGCGGGGTCGAACGCCGGGGCCGAGTCCTTCAGCCCCAGGCCCATCCCGGCCAGCTTCATCTTGACCTCGTCGATCGACTTCTGCCCGAAGTTGCGGATGTCGAGCAGGTCCGCCTCGGTCCGGCCGATCAGCTCGCCGACGGTGTTGATGCCTTCGCGCTTGAGGCAGTTGTACGAGCGGACGGTCAGGTCCAGCTCCTCGATCGGCAGCGCCAGGTCGGCAGCCAGCTGCGCGTCCTGCGGCGACGGGCCGATGTCGATACCCTCGGCGGTCTCGTCCAGCTCGCGGGCCAGCCCGAACAGCTCGACCAGCGTGGAGCCGGCGGAGGCGAGAGCGGTACGCGGGGAGATGGACGCCTTGGTCTCGACGTCGATGATCAGCCGGTCGAAGTCGGTACGCTGCTCGACGCGGGTGGCCTCGACGCGGTAGGTGACCTTGAGGACCGGCGAGTAGATCGAGTCGATCGGGATCCGGCCGATCTCGGCACCGGCCTGCTTGTTCTGCGAGGCGGTGACATAGCCGCGACCGCGCTCGACGGTCAGCTCCATGTCCACCCGGCCCTTGTTGTTCAGGGTGGCCAGCTTCAGGTCGGCGTTGTGCACGCTGACTCCGGCAGGCGGCTGGATGTCACCGGCGGTGACGTCGCCCGGGCCCTGCTTGCGCAGGTACATGGAGACCGGCTCGTCGTGCTCGGAGCTGACGCACAGCTCCTTGATGTTCATGACGAACTCGACCACGTCCTCCTTGACACCGGGGATGGTGGTGAACTCGTGCAGTACGCCGTCGACCTTGATGCTGGTGACCGCCGCCCCCGGGATGGACGACAGCAGGGTACGCCGGAGCGAGTTGCCCAGGGTGTACCCGAAGCCCGGCTCCAGCGGTTCGATCATGAACCGGGAACGGGTGTCGCTGATCGGCTCCTCGGAGAGGGTCGGCCGCTGAGTGATAAGCACTCTTGTGTCTCTTTTCTGCCGGGCTGCCCACTATTTGACAGCGCCATTGGTCTTGCTCTGTGAATCCAACGCCCGAGACCCGACTTTGACTCCCGGGCCGCAGATGTCGCTTTTGATGTGACGCCGGTGGTGTCCGATCCGGCCTCGCCGGCAAGACGCACGTCACCGCCGTGTGCGAGCTGTGCACACAGGGTGGCGGGCAACGCCGCCAGCGAGGCCGGAGCGGGTACCTCTACTTCGAGTAGAGCTCGACGATCAGTTGCTCTTGCACCTGCGTGTCGATCACCTGACGGGCCGGCAGCGAGTGCACGAGGATCTTCAGCTGGGTCGGGATCGCCTCCAGCCAGGCCGGGACAGCGCGGGCACCAGCCTGCGCGGTGGCGACCACGAACGGCGTCATCTCACGCGACTTCTCGCGCACCTCGACGATGTCGTGCTCGCTGACCCGGTACGACGGGATGTCGACCTTCTTGCCGTTGACCCGGAAGTGGCCGTGCTTGACCAACTGGCGGGCGTGGTCGCGGGACTGGGCGTAGCCAGCCCGGTAAACCACGTTGTCCAGCCGCGACTCGAGGATCTGCAGCAGGACCTCACCGGTCTTGCCCTGCTTGCGGTTGGCTTCCTCGTAGTACCCGCGGAACTGCTTCTCCAGCACGCCGTAGACACGACGGGCCTTCTGCTTCTCGCGGAGCTGGAGCAGGTACTCCGTCTCCTTCGGACGCCCACGGCCGTGCTGGCCGGGCGGGAAGGGACGAGACTCAAACGGGCACTTCGGCCCATCGCACTTGCTGCCCTTGAGGAAGAGCTTCATCTTCTCCCGACGGCAGCGGCGGCAGTCGGCACCTGTATAACGAGCCATCTCTCTTTAACCTCTCAGACCCTGCGACGCTTCGGCGGACGGCACCCGTTGTGTGGCTGCGGCGTGACGTCGGCGATCTGGCCGACCTCCAGCCCGGCGGCCTGCAGCGAACGGATCGCGGTCTCCCGGCCGGAGCCGGGGCCCTTGACGAAGACGTCGACCTTGCGCATGCCGTGCTCCATCGCCCGACGGGCAGCGGCCTCGGCGGCCAGCTGAGCGGCGAACGGAGTCGACTTACGCGAGCCCTTGAAGCCGACCTGGCCAGCCGAGGCCCAGGAGATGACGGCCCCGGTGGGGTCGGTGATCGACACGATGGTGTTGTTGAACGTGGACTTGATATGGGCCTGGCCGTGCGCGACGTTCTTGCGTTCTTTACGCCGAACCTTCTTGACGGCGGCCGGGCCGGTGCGTGCCTTCGGTGGCATGGATGTATGCGCTCCTGTTTGTCTGCGTGCGTCCCGTACCGCCGCGCCGCTGCGAGAGCGGCGCGGGCGGATTGGTTACTACTTCTTGCCGGGCTTCTTCTTGCCGGCGACCGTGCGCTTGGGACCCTTGCGGGTACGCGCGTTCGTACGGGTGCGCTGCCCACGGACGGGCAGCCCACGACGGTGCCGGATGCCCTGGTAGCAACCGATCTCAACCTTGCGGCGGATGTCCGCGGCGACCTCGCGGCGCAGGTCGCCTTCAACCTTGAAGTTGGCTTGGATGTAGTCGCGCAGCAGCACGACTTCCTCGTCAGTCAGGTCCTTGACCCGCTTGTCCGGGGAGACGCCGGTGGCGACGAGCGCTTCGCTCGCGCGGGTACGGCCGATCCCGAAGATGTAGGTGAGCGCGATCTCCATCCGCTTTTCGCGGGGGAGGTCAACGCCGACTAGACGTGCCATATGCGGGCTGACTCCTCATGGTGCTCGCGGAGGTCTGTACCCGTCCCGCCCCCGCCTGCCCCGGCGGGGCCCTGGCCTCCGACCAGGGGTGAGCCACACATGAAGCGTGCGGCTGGGTTGGGCT
The DNA here is from genome assembly GCA_963850915.1 of uncultured Actinomycetota bacterium. Taxonomy (GTDB): domain Bacteria; phylum Actinomycetota; class Actinomycetes; order Mycobacteriales; family Micromonosporaceae; genus CAVTWH01. The sequence continues at coordinate 29,209 of CAWKND010000004.1, read as the reverse complement.
TTGTCAGATGTACTGGGCGTGCGACTGCGTCAAACGAGCGGCGTCCGGGCTGTTCAGCCCTGGCGCTGCTTGTGGCGCGGGTCAGAGCAGATGACCATGACCCGGCCGTGCCGACGGATGACGCGGCACTTGTTGCAGATCTTCTTGACGCTCGGCTTGACCTTCACGGGTTGCCTTACCTGTCTGGTGACGGTCCGACGTGACTACTTGTATCGGTAGACGATGCGTCCACGAGTGAGGTCGTACGGCGAAAGCTCGACGACGACCCGGTCCTCGGGCAGGATGCGGATGTAGTGCTGCCGCATCTTGCCGCTGATGTGTGCCAAGACCTTGTGGCCATTGGATAGCTCCACTCGGAACATGGCGTTCGGGAGTGGTTCGATCACTCGGCCCTCGATCTCGATGGCCCCATCTTTTTTCGGCATGTCCTCCGCTACCTGACGTCAGGTCTCATGACAAGCTCACAGTGCCCATCGCGGATCCTCGGGTGAGGACCCACGCCAGCCGCGGTTCCACCAGGCCCACCGAAGCGCGTGGCAGGCATGGCAGAGTGGACGCTGTGCGCCGATGGAGAAGTCTACGCGCGGGTACACGACAACGCCAAACTCGACCCCCGCGCTCGGGTGTGTCACGCCCGACCGGCAGCTGACCAGGTCGCCCCTGGGCTGGGTGGTCGACCGCTGCGTGCTCGACTGCCGGGTGCTCGACTGCCAGGCAGTCAGTCGCGGTCGAACCGGCCGGTCCGACGGCGGTCCCGTTCAGCCCGCCGGCGCTCCCGGTCCGCCACCGCCGGATCGGTCCCGGAGGCAAGACCGCCGAGGGTACGGACCAGCAGGATCGCCCCCCACGGGCCGAACACCCAGATCGGCCAGAACGGGCCGGCCCCGGTCGCCGCCCAGATCACCAGCACGATCAAGGTCGTGGTGAGCCAGCTCCCCCAGACCGCCAGCAGCCAGTGCGGGACGCGGCCACCGGGGTGAGCCGGCGCCGCGGCGTAGGGCTGCCCAGGCTGTGCGGGTACCACCTGGGAAGCGGCGACCGGCACCACCCCGGGCAGGTCGTCCAGGATGCCGTCCAGCTCGCCGTAGGTACGGGCGGAGTACGCCTGCCGTACCCGCTCGTCGAACTCATTGAGGTCCAGCCGGCCCTCGTTCAGGGCAGTACGCAGCTGCTCGGCCACGAACTCCCGATCCTTGTCCGCCGCCCGTAGATCTTCCCGCCGCTGCGCCACATATCGAGGATCGCACGCCCTGTCAGCCCCGCGCGACTCCGCCCGGGGCAGTCTCAGGTAGCGGGGCCGGTCGCCGGCCCCTGCCCGTCAGGCAGCCAGCCCGGTGAGCAGGTCGGCGGGCAGGCGGGAGGCGCCGCCGTCGGTGGCCGTGGTGACCATCACCCCGTCGGCGAAGAAGGCGACCGTGTGCTCCACGTGGGCGGCGGCCGAGCCGTCCTTGGTCACCACGGTCCAGCCGTCGGCCAGCTCCACGCCGACGGAGGAGCCGAGCGTGATCATCGGCTCGATCGCCAGTGCCATGCCGGGTACCAGGGTCGGCCCCTTGCCGGCCCGGCCGAAGTTGCTGATGTGCGGGTCCTGGTGCATCTCGGTACCGATTCCGTGCCCGCCGTACCCGCGCACGATGCCGTAGCGCCCGCCGGCCCGTACGGCCGCCTCCACGGCTGCCGAGATGTCGGTCAGTCGACCCCGACCGGAGAGCACTCCACGAGCGGCGGCGGCGATCCCGGCCCACAGCGCGTTCTCGGCCACCCGGGTCATCTTGGTCAGCTCCGGGCGTACCTCGCCCACGCCGACGGTGACCGCGCTGTCGCCGTGCCAGCCGTCCAGGATCGCCCCGCAGTCGATCGAGATCAGGTCGCCCTCCCGGAGTACCTGGTCGCGAGCTGGGATGGCGTGCACGATCTGCTCGTTCACCGAGGTGCACAGGGATGCCGGGTAGCCGTGGTAACCCTTGAAGGACGGGACCGCACCGGCAGCCCGGATCGCCGCCTCGGCCAGCTCGTCCAGTTCGCCGGTACTCACTCCGGGGGCTACCGCCGCCCGTACCCGGTCCAGTACCGAGGCCACCACGAGCCCGGCCGCCCGCATCTTCAGCAGCTGCTCGGGCGTCTTGAGTTCGATCTCCAGAGTCGCACTACGCACGTGTGCCAGTGTGCCCGATCAGTTGCCGTACGAACGCAGCGCGTCCAAGGCTCGTACGGTGATGTCCTCCACGGGGCCGGTGGCGTCGATCCCGACCAGCTTGCCCTGGGCGCCGTAGAAGTCGACCAGCGGTGCGGTGTCCCGGTTGTAGACCCGCAGCCGCTCCTCGATCACCTCGGCCTTGTCATCGTCGCGCTGGTAGAGCTCGCCACCGCAGCGGTCGCAGACACCCTCCTGCTTGGTGGGGTCGAACTCGACGTGCCAGATCTTGTCGCAGCCCCGGCAGTTGCGCCGGCCCGAGAGCCGGCGGATCACCTCGTCCTCGTCGACGACGAGTTCGAGGACCAGGTCGAGCTGGGTACCCAGGTCGGCGAGGATCTTGTCGAGCTCGGCCGCCTGCGGGAGGGTACGCGGGAAGCCGTCGAGCAGGAAGCCGTCGGTTGCGTCGCCCTCGGCCAGCCGGCCGCGCACCATGTTGATGGTGACCTCGTCCGGGACCAGCTGGCCGGCGTCCATGAAGCGCTTGGCCTCGATGCCCAGCGGCGTGCCCTGGCGCATGTTGGCTCGGAAAATGTCCCCGGTGGAGATCTTCGGCACGGCGAGTTGAGCGGCGATGAACTCGGCCTGGGTCCCCTTACCCGCGCCGGGGGGACCGACCAACACCAGTCGCACTAGCGCAGGAACCCTTCGTAGTTACGCTGCATCAGCTGGCTCTCGATCTGCTTCACCGTCTCCAGGCCAACGCCCACGATGATCAGGACGGCGGTACCACCGAACGGGAAGTTCTGCTTCACGCCGCCGACCATGCCCATGAACAGGTTCGGCAGGATCGAGATGATCGCCAGGTAGAGGGCGCCCGGCAGGGTAATCCTACTGAGGATGAAGTCGAGGTACTCGGCCGTCGGCTTGCCCGGGCGGATACCTGGGACGAACCCGCCGTACTTCTTCATGTTGTCGGCTACGTCGGTCGGGTTGAAGGTGATCGAGACGTAGAAGTACGTGAAGAAGATGATCAACAGGAAGTACAGGGTGATGTTCACCCAGTCCGCCGGGTTGATGATGTGGTTGTTGATGAACTTGTACGTGCTGCTCGGGTTCTTCTGGTCCATCAACTGCAGCGCCAGCTGCGGCAGGTAGAGCAGGGACGACGCGAAGATGACCGGGATGACACCCGCGGTGTTCACCTTCAGCGGGATGTAGGTCGAGGTACCGCCGTACATCCGCCGGCCGACCATGCGTTTGGCGTACTGCACGGGTACCCGGCGCTGGGCCTGTTCGATGAAGACCACCGCGGTGATTACCACGATGCCGATCAGGATGATCAGCGCGAAGGTCGCCTTGCCCTGCTTGTAGATGGCCCAGCCCTCGGCGGGCAGCCGGGCGGCGATCGAGGTGAAGATCAGGACCGACATGCCGTTGCCGATGCCCCGGTCGGTGACCATCTCGCCGAGCCACATGACCACGCCGGTGCCGGCGGTCATCGTGATCACGATCATGCTGACCGTGACCCAGGTCGGCAGGAAGTCAGCGCCGGTCGGGATGATCGGCTTGGTGTCGAAGTCGCACTGGGAGGAGCCGTTCGAGCTGAACAGCTGGCCGGTACGGGCGAGTGCCACGAACGCCGAGGCCTGCAGGACGGCCAGCGCCAGGGTCAGGTAGCGGGTGTACTGGGTGATCTTCGCGGTGCCGGACTGACCCTCCTTGCGCAGCGACTCCAACCGCGGGATGACCACGGTGAGCAGCTGCAGGATGATGCTGGCCGTGATGTACGGCATGATGCCGAGCGCGAAGATCGACAACTGCAGCAGCGCGCCGCCGGAGAAGAGGTTCAGCAGCGTGAACACACCGTTCCCGCTGCCGTTCTCCAGCACCTTGATGCACGCGTGCACGTTGGGGTACGACACGCCCGGGCTGGGGACGGTGGCACCCAGCCGGTAGATGGCGATCATGCCGAGTGTGAACAGCAGCTTTTTGCGCAGGTCAGGCGTCTTGAACGCACTGATGAAGGCGGAAAGCAAGGTCTTCCTCCTGCGCGGAGCAGCCGAGGGGTCCGGCGTAACGGATGACCGCGTGTCGGACGGACACCGGTCGGGTCTGGTAATGCTAGCTGGCTACGGACTCTAACAGCAGGGCCGGGCCGGCGGAATGTGCCTCATGGATAGACGCCGATCGTGACGCCCGGAGACCCGGACGCCACGATCGACATGGTGTTACTACAGCTCAGTGGTGGAGCCACCGGCGGAGGAGATCTTCTCCTTGGCGGAGCCGCTGAACGCGTGCGCCGACACCTGGAGCTTGACCCCGCCGAGCTCACCGGCGCCCAGTACCTTCACCGGGTGCCCACGTCGGACCGCGCCGGCGTCAGCCAGCTCGGCCGGGCCGATGGAGCCGCCCTGGGGGAAGAGCTCCGCCAGCCGGTCCAGGTTGACCACCTGGAACACGACCTTGTTCCGGTTCTTGAAGCCCTTGAGCTTCGGCAGCCGCATGTGGATAGGCATCTGCCCACCCTCGAAGGCGGCTGGTACCTGGTACCGGGCCTTGGTGCCCTTGGTACCACGGCCGGCCGTCTTGCCCTTGGAGCCTTCACCACGACCCACACGGGTCTTGTTGGTCTTGGCGCCCGGGGCGGGCCGCAGGTGGTGGACCTTGATCGCCATTACTCGACCTCCTCGACTTTCACGAGGTGGTTCACCGCGAAGATCATGCCCCGAAACTCGGGGCGGTCCTCCTTCACCACCACGTCGTTGATCCGCTTGAGTCCCAGCGAACGCAGCGAGTCGCGCTGGTTCTGCTTGGCTCCGATCTCGGACCGGACCTGGGTGACCTTCAGCTTTGCCATCACACACCAACCCCAGCACGCAGCTGCAGCATCTTCGCCGGAGCCACGTCCTCGACCGGCAGGCCCCGGCGGGCGGCGACCGCCTCCGGAGACTCCAGCGCCTTCAGCGCCGCCACAGTGGCATGCACGATGTTGATCGGGTTGGACGAGCCGAGGCTCTTGGAGAGCACGTCGTGGATACCGGCGCACTCCAGTACGGCGCGCACCGGGCCACCGGCGATGACGCCGGTACCGGCGCTGGCCGGCTTCAACAGCACCACGCCTGCCGCGTCCTCACCCGTCACCGGGTGCGGGATGGTGGTGGCGATCCGGGGCACCTTGAAGAAGTGCTTCTTGGCCTCCTCGACACCCTTGGCGATCGCCGCGGGTACCTCCTTGGCCTTGCCGTAACCGACACCGACGGTACCGTCGCCGTCGCCCACCACGACCAGCGCGGTGAAGCTGAACCGACGACCGCCCTTGACGACCTTGGCGACACGGTTGATGGTGACGACCCGCTCGAGATGCGGGGTCTTCTCGACCGGCTGGTCGCGACGGTTGTCGCGGCCCCGGCCCTCCCGGCGGCCGCCGCCCTCGGTGGTGTTGCTACCCCCGGACCCGCCGCCCCTGCGCTGTGGACCTGGCATGAGACGTTTCTCCCTAGAACTCGAGTCCGGCTTCGCGCGCGGCAGCCGCCAGGGCGGCAATGCGCCCCGCGTACTTGTTGCCACCGCGATCGAAGACGACCTTGCTGACACCGGCGGCCTTGGCCCGGTCGGCCAAGAGCGCACCGACCTTGCCGGCCAGTTCGGTCTTGGCGCCGTCCGCGCTACGCAGCGAGGCGTCCAGGCTCGAGGCCGAGGCCAGGGTGTGCCCCTTGGCGTCGTCCACGATCTGGGCGGTGATGTTGCGCAGCGAACGGGTGACGACCAGGCGCGGACGCTCGGCGGTACCGCTGACGTTCTTGCGGACCCGGAAGTGACGGCGCGCCTTGCCGACCCTGCGGGCCGCGGCAACGCCCCGGGTGCGCTTGAGTAGCTGGGCGCTCACTTCTTACCTGCCTTTCCAGCCTTACGGCGGATGACCTCGCCCTGGTACTTGACGCCCTTGCCCTTGTAGGGCTCCGGCGGCCGGATCTTCCGGATGTTCGCGGCAACCTCGCCGACCTGCTGCTTGTCGATACCCGACACGCTGAACAGGGTCGGCCGCTCCACCGCGAAGGTGATGCCGGCCGGCGCCGGTACGAGCACCGGGTGCGAGAAGCCCAGGGCGAACTCCAGATCGGAGCCCTTCGCGGTCACGCGGTAGCCGGTACCGGCGATCTCCAGGGTCTTCTTGTACCCGTCGGTCACCCCGACGATCATGTTGTTGATCAGGGTACGGGACAGCCCGTGCAGCTCTTTCGCCTTGCGCTCGTCATTCGGGCGCACAACGTTGAGCGTGCCGTCCTCGGCCTTCTCCGCCGTGATCGGCACTGCCAGAGTGTGCTGCAGCTGCCCCTTGGGCCCCTTGACCTTGACGGTCTGGCCCTCGATGGCAACGTCGACACCGGCCGGTACCGAGATCGGCTTACGTCCAATTCGCGACATGTCGCAGATCCTCCGTTACCAGACCCAGGCGAGGACTTCCCCGCCCACGTTTCGCTTGCGGGCCTGCCGGTCGGTCAGCAGCCCCTGGGACGTCGAGATGATCGCGACGCCGAGGCCACCCAGAACGCGGGGCAGGTCGGTCGACTTTGCATAAACCCGGAGGCCGGGCTTGGACACCCGACGGATTCCGGCGAGGCTGCGCTCACGGTTCGGACCGAACTTCAGGTCGAGGGAGAGCGTCTTACCGACGAGCCCCTCGGCCGGCTCCTGCACCTGCCATGCGGCGATGTACCCCTCCGCCTTGAGGACCTCGGCGATGTTCGCCTTGATCTTCGAGTACGGCATTTTCACCTGCTCGTGGTACGCCTGGTTGGCGTTGCGCAGACGAGTCAGCATGTCTGCGATCGGGTCAGTCATGGTCATTGGTTGTCATAACCTTTCTCACCGCGGTTCCCTGCCGATGGAGCTTGCGGAATCGGCTCCCGCCAGCGCCTTCAGCGGGCCTACGGCGAAGCGTTTACCAGGAGGCCTTGGAGACACCAGGGAGCTCGCCGCGGTGGGCCATCTCCCGGATGCAGATACGGCAGAGACCGAACTTGCGGTAGACCGCCTTCGGCCGCCCGCAGCGCTGGCAGCGGGTGTAGGCACGCACCGCGAACTTCGGCTTCGCGGCCGCCTTGATGACAAGCGCCTTCTTGGCCATGCTCAGTTCTCCTTGAACGGGAAGCCGAGGAGCTTCAGCAGCGCCCGGCCCTCCGCGTCGGTCTTGGCGGTGGTGACCACGGTGATGTCCATGCCGCGGGTGCGATCGATCCGGTCCTGGTCGATCTCGTGGAACACGGACTGCTCGGTCAGGCCGAACGTGTAGTTGCCGTTGCCGTCGAGCTTGCGCCCGTCCAGCCCGCGGAAGTCGCGGATACGGGGCAGTGCGATGGACAGCAGCCGGTCCAGGAACTCCCACATCCGGTCGTTCCGGAGGGTCACCTTGGCGCCGATCGGCATGCCCTCACGCAGCTTGAACTGCGCGATGGACTTGGTCGCCCGGCGGATCTGCGGCTTCTGGCCGGTGATCGCGGCGAGGTCGCGGACGGCCCCGTCGATCAGCTTGGCGTCCCGGGCAGCCTCGCCGACACCCATGTTGACCACGATCTTCACCAGACCGGGTACCTGCATGGGGTTGCCGTACTCGAACTGCTTGCTCAGCTCGCCGATGATCTGGCTGCGGTACCGCTCCTTGAGGCGCGGCAGCGTCTTGGGCTCTGCGGTTGCGGTGGTCATCACAGGTCCTTACCGGTGCTGCGTGCGACGCGGATCTTCTGACCCTCTTCGTCGTAGCGGTACCCGACTCGCGTGGGGTTGCCGTGCTCGTCGACGATCGAAACGTTCGACACGTCGATCGGGGCCTCGGTGGTGATGATGCCGCCGGTCTTGGACCCGCGCTGGGTCTGCCGTACCCGGGTGTGCCGCTTCACCACGTTGACGCCCTCGACGAGCACCTTGTCCAGCCGGGGGTAGGCCGCGATGACCTTGCCCTGACGGTTCTTGTCCCTGCCCGCGAGGATGACGACCGTGTCGCCCTTCTTGATCTTCACGGTCTACAACACCTCCGGTGCCAGGCTGATGATCTTCATGAACCGCTTGTCACGCAGCTCGCGGCCGACCGGGCCGAAGATGCGGGTACCGCGGGGGTCGCCGCCGTCCTTGATGATGACGGCCGCGTTCTCGTCGAAGCGGATGTACGAACCGTCCGGGCGGCGCCGCTCCTTGGTGGTCCGGACGATGACGGCCTTGACCACCTCGCCCTTCTTCACGCCGGCGCCCGGGATCGCGTCCTTGACGGTGGCGACGATGACATCGCCGATGCCGGCGTAGCGCCGACCGGAGCCACCGAGCACCCGGATGCACAGGATCTCCCGGGCACCGGTGTTGTCGGCGACGCGCAGTCGCGTCTCCTGCTGAATCACGTCAGTCTCCTATGTCTGCCAGTTCTCGTCGGCCACCCGGTTGTGCGGCAGCCGGCGAGCTTGGCGGAACTACCTGAGCCAGGGCCTTGCGGCCCGGTACTCACTTGGCCTTTTCGAGGATCTCCACGACCCGCCACCGCTTGGTCGCGGAGAGCGGACGGGTCTCCATCAGCAGTACCCGGTCACCGATGCCGCACGCGTTCTGCTCGTCGTGCGCCTTCAGCTTGCTGGTACGTCGCAGCACCTTGCCGTACAGCGGGTGCTTGACCCGGTCCTCCACCGCCACGACGACGGTCTTGTCCATCTTGTCGCTGACCACCAGGCCCTCACGGACCTTGCGACGGTTGCGCTCTTCCGTAGTTTCGTTCTCGCTCATCAAGCCACCTCGGTCGGCTCGGCCGACAGGCCCAGCTCGCGCTCTCGCATGATCGTGTAGATCCGGGCGATCTCCTTGCGGATCACCTGGAGCCGCCGGTTGTTGTCCAGCTGCCCGGTCGCGCCCTGCACGCGGAGGTTGAACAGTTCGGCCTTGGCCTCACGGAGCCGCGAGACCAGATCCTCGGTCGGCAGTTCGCGCAACTCCGCGGCGGCAACACCCGCTGCCATCAGCTTTCACCCACTTCGCGTGTCACAATGCGGCACTTCATCGGCAGCTTGTGGATCGCGCGCCGCATAGCCTCGCGCGCGATCACCTCGTTCGGGAAGGACATCTCGAACAGCACCCGACCCGGCTTGATGTTCGCCACCCACCACTCAGGAGAACCCTTGCCGGAACCCATCCGGGTCTCGGCCGGCTTCTTGGTGATGGAGCGGTCCGGGAAGATGTTGATCCAGACCTTGCCACCACGCTTGATGTGGCGGGTCATGGCGATACGGGCCGCTTCGATCTGCCGGTTCGTCAGGTACGCCGATTCCAGCGCCTGGATGCCGAACTCGCCGAAGACCACCCGCGTACCACCCTTGGCCGCACCGGTCCGGTGCGGGTGGTGCGGCTTGCGGAAGCCACCCGGTGGCTTACGTGGCACCAGCATGAATCAGCCCTCCTGCGCTGCTGTGCTCGCGGCCTGCTCGGCCGGGGCCGACGCCGGAGCGCCCGCCTCTGTGCTGACCGGCGCGTCGCCGGTCCGCTCGGCTGCGCCAGCCCGGCCCGCCTCGGTACCACCAGCGGTGGTACCCGACGAACCCGACCGCAGCCGGCGCGGACGCTCGGGACGGTCGGCCCGGTCCCGACGGGGACGTGCGCCGCCCGGCGCCTCGGCCGGAGTCTCCCGACCCGGTACCGCGTCGCCCTTGTAGATCAGTACCTTCACGCCGATGCGGCCGAAGGTGGTACGCGCCTCGAAGAACCCGTACTCGATGTTCGCGCGCAGCGTGTGCAGGGTACCCGACCCTCGCGGTAGAACTCGCTGCGGGCATCTCGGCGCCGCCCAGACGACCCGAGCACTGCACCCGGATGCCCTTGACGATCGGGTTCTTCATGGCCGACTGCATTGCCTTGCGCATCGCCCGACGGAAGCTGACCCGGGGGCCAGCTGCTCGGCGACGCCCTGGGCGACCAGCTGCGCATCCGACTCGGGGTTCTTCACCTCGAGGATGTTCAGCTGGACCTGCTTGCCGGTCAGCTTCTCCAGGTCACCACGGATCCGGTCGGCCTCGGCGCCCTTACGGCCGATGACGATGCCCGGACGGGCGGTGTGGATGTCGATGCGTACCCGGTCCCGGGTGCGCTCGATCTCCACCTTGGAGATGCCGGCCCGCTCCAGGCCCTTGGACATCATCTTGCGGATCTTGACATCTTCCGAGATGTAGTCCTTGTACAGCTTGTCGGCGTACCAGCGGCTCTTCCACTCGGACGAGATGCCGAGCCGAAAGCCGACCGGGTGTACTTTCTGGCCCATTACTCGCCACTCTCCTCTTCGGGCGTCTCCGACTCGTCAGCCGCGGCCGGGGCCTCGGCGGACTCGTCGGTCGCGGGCTCGGCCGCAGCCTTTGCCGGCGCCGCCTTCTTGGTGGCAGCCTTCTTCACCGGCGTGGCCGGTGCTTCGTCCGCCTCGACCTCAGCGGTCGAAACAGCAGCGGCCGGAGCAGCCGCCGCCGGGGCGGTGGCCTTCTTGACCGGCGCGCCGACCCGCAGCGCCTTGGGCTGGCCGGCCTGAACCGACTCGACCACGACGGTGATGTGGCAGGTGCGCTTGCGGATGCGGTACGCGCGACCCTGCGCACGCGGCCGGAACCGCTTCAGCGTCGGGCCCTCGTCGACGAAGATCTCGCTGATCAGCAGCGAGTCCCCGTCGAGCCGCTCGTTGTTCTCGGCATTGGCGATGGCCGAGGCCACCACCTTGTACACCGGCTCGCTCGCGGCCTGCGGCGCGAACTGCAGCACGGTGAGAGCCTGCCTCGCGGACATTCCGCGGACGAGGTTCACCACGCGGCGCGCCTTGGAGGCCGACACGCGCACGTGGCGTGCCACCGCACGCGCGCCTGGCAGCGCGACGTCGCTCTTCGTTGGCATCTTGATCCTCTATCCTCGGCCTGCGCTACCCGGCGCCGGCTCTTGCGATCGTCCTTCTCGTGACCCTTGAACGTCCGGGTCAACGCGAATTCACCGAGCTTGTGACCGACCATCGCCTCGCTGACGAACACCGGTACGTGCTTGCGTCCGTCGTGCACCGCGATCGTGTGCCCGAGCATGTCGGGAATGATCGTCGAGCGCCGCGACCAGGTCTTGATGACGTTCTTCGAGTTCTTCTCGTTCTGGACTTCCACCTTCTTCAGCAGGTGGCCGTCAACGAACGGGCCCTTCTTCAGGCTGCGAGGCATCCTCTATCTCCCTCAGCCGCGCTTGCGCGTCGCGTAGCGCCGGCGAACGATCAACTTGTCGCTCGGCTGGTCCTTCTTACGGGTACGCCCCTCGGGCTTGCCCTTCGGGTTGACCGGGTGGCGACCACCGGAGGTCTTACCCTCACCACCACCGTGCGGGTGGTCGATCGGGTTCATGGCCACACCACGGACGGACGGGCGCTTGCCCTTCCACCGCATCCGGCCAGCCTTGCCCCAGTTGATGTTTGACTGCTCGGCGTTGCCGATCTCGCCGACCGTCGCGCGGCAGCCGACGAGTACCCGCCGGATTTCGCCCGAGGGCATGCGCAGCGTGGCGTAGTCGTCCTCGCGGCCGAGCAGCTGGATACCGACGCCGGCCGAGCGGGCCAGCTTGGCACCGCCGCCCGGACGCAGCTCCACGCCGTTGATGGTGGTACCCACCGGGATGTTGCGCAGCGGCAGGTTGTTACCGGGCTTGATGTCGGCCCCGGGGCCGGACTCCACGACGTCACCCTGCTTCAGGTCCTTGGGCGCCAGGATGTACCGCTTCTCGCCGTCCGCGTAGTGCAGCAGCGCGATGCGGGCGGTCCGGTTGGGGTCGTACTCGATGTGCGCGACCTTGGCCGGCACGCCGTCCTTGTCGACCCGCTTGAAGTCGATCAGCCGGTACTGCCGCTTGTGTCCGCCACCCTGGTGCCGGGCGGTGACCCGGCCGTGGGCGTTGCGGCCACCCTTGCTGATCAGCGGCATGGTCAGCGACTTCTCCGAGCCCGTACGGGTGATCTCGGCGAAGTCGGCGACGCTGGAGCCGCGACGACCCGGGGTCGTCGGCTTGTACTTACGAATAGCCATTGTCCTAGACCCCTCAGCTGACCGGTCCGCCGAAGGCTTCGATGCGGTCGCCCTCGGCGAGCTTCACGAGCGCGCGTTTGGTGTCCTTCCGCTTTCCGAAGCCCGTCCGGGTGCGCTTGCGCTTGCCCTGGCGGTTCATGGTGTTCACGGTCTCGACGCGGACGTTGAAGATCTGCTGGATAGCGATCTTGATCGCGGTCTTGTTCGCGTCCGGGTGGACCAGGAACGTGTACCAGTTCTTGTTGAGCTCTGTGTAGCTCTTCTCGGAGACGATCGGCGCGATGATGATGTCGCGCGGGTCGGCGATGGTGGTCACTTGTCGCTCTCCTCATCGTCGTCGTCAGCCTCGTCGGCATCGTCGTCGGCGTCGCCCGCGGTGATCTCGGCCGGTACGCCCAGGAACTCGTTCAGCGCGTCGGTCGTGAAGACCACCTCGTCGGCCACCAGCACGTCGTACGTGTTGAGCTGGTGCGCCTCGAGCAGGTGCACGGTGGGTACGTTGCGCAGCGAGAGCCAGTTCAGCTCGTCCTCGGCGCTGAGTACCACCAGTACCTTCTCGGTGGAGACGACGGCGGCCAGTGCGGCAAGCGCCGCCTTGGTCGACGGGGTCTCGCCGTCCACGAACGACTCGATCACGTAGAGCCGGCCGTCCCGGGCCCGGTCGGAGAGGGCGCCACGCAGGGCGGCAGCCTTCATCTTCTTCGGGGTCCGCTGGCTGTAGTCGCGCGGGACCGGCCCGTGCACCACGCCACCGCCGGTGAACTGCGGGGCGCGGATCGAGCCCTGACGAGCCCGGCCGGTGCCCTTCTGCTTGTACGGCTTGCGGCCACCACCGGAGACCTCGCCGCGGCTCTTCGCCTTGTGCGTACCCTGCCGGGCGGCCGCCAGCTGAGCCACCACAACCTGGTGCATCAGCGGGATGTTGGCCTGTACGTCGAAGACGTCGGCGGGCAGATCGACGGTGCCGGACTTGGCGCCTGCGGCGTCGAGTACGTCAACGCTGGTCACTTGGCACCGCCCTTCTTCTGGTTCTTGGCAGCGGTACGTACCAGCACCAGCGCGCCCGCGGGGCCGGGGATGGCGCCCTTCACGAGCAGCACGTTGTTCTCCAGGTCGACCGCCTGGATGGTCAGGTTCTGCACGGTGTAGCGCACGCCACCCATGCGACCGGCCATCCGTACGCCCTTGAAGACGCGGCCCGGCGTGGCGCAGGCGCCGATCGAGCCGGGCGAGCGGTGCTTGCGCTCGACACCGTGGCTGGCCTTCAGGCCGTGGAAGCCGTGTCGCTTCATCACGCCCGCGAAGCCCTTGCCCTTGGTCTTGCCGGTGACGTCGATCGGCTGGCCGGCCGTGAACGTGTCCACGGTGACCTCCGAGCCGAGCTGGTACTCGCTGGCGTCGGTGGTGCGCAGCTCGACGATGTGTCGGCGCGGCGCCACGTCGGCCTTGGCGTAGTGGCCGGCCTTCGGCTTGTTGACCTTACGAGGGTCAATCTGCCCGTAAGCCAGCTGGATCGCCGAGTAGCCGTCCTTGTCCGCGGTGCGGACCTGGGTCACGACGCACGGTCCGGCCTGCACCACAGTCACCGGGACAACTTTGTTGTTGTCCCAGACCTGGGTCATGCCGAGCTTGGCGCCCAGGATGCCCTTGACTTGCCTGTCCATGAGTTCGCAGTCCCTACAGCTTGATCTCGATGTCGACGCCAGCCGGCAGGTCGAGGCGCATGAGCGAGTCGACCGTCTTGGGAGTCGGGTCGATGATGTCGATCAGTCGCTTGTGCGTACGCATCTCGAAGTGCTCGCGCGAGTCCTTGTACTTGTGCGGCGAGCGGATGACGCAGAAGCGGTTGATCTCCGTGGGCAGCGGCACCGGGCCCGCGACCGACGCACCGGTACGCGTCACCGTCTCGACGATCTTGCGTGCCGACGAGTCGACGACCTCGTGGTCGTAGGCCTTGAGCCGGATGCGGATCTTCTGTCCCGCCATGATGGCTTCTTGTTCCTTCTCTCGATGCCGCTGTGTTTCCGGGTCCGTGGTGGCCCCGACGGTTGTAAAGGTGCAGGTCCAGGACTCGGACCCTCCCCTTACCGACCCCCGCGCTCGGGCGTGTCGCCTGGAGGAACCAGGCTCCGCCCCGGTACCCCGAAGGGCGGTGGAGCGGCTCTCGTCGCGGTGAGCCCGGCGCCCGCGGGCCCCGACCGGAGTCGGAACTCGGGCGCCATGCGGGGGTGGTCAGCTGGGCAGCCGACCACCCCGCGCGAAGCGCAACCCCATCATTATGCCGTACCAGGGCACGGCACGTGAAATCGGGGTTACCTAGTTCACTTCAGGATCTTGGTGACCCGACCGGCGCCGACGGTACGCCCGCCCTCGCGGATGGCGAACTTGAGTCCGTCCTCCATCGCGATGGGCTGGATCAGCGCAACCGTCATGCCGGTGTTGTCGCCGGGCATGACCATCTCGGTGCCCTCAGGCAGCGTGACAACGCCGGTGACGTCGGTCGTCCGGAAGTAGAACTGCGGCCGGTAGTTCTGGAAGAACGGCGTGTGACGGCCGCCCTCCTCCTTGGAAAGGATGTAGACCGTCGCCTCGAAGTCGGTGTGCGGGGTGTTCGAGCCAGGCTTGACCACGACCATCCCGCGCTCCACCTCTTCGCGCTTGATGCCACGAAGCAGCAGACCGACGTTCTCCCCGGCGCGGGCGTCCTCCAGGGTCTTACGGAACATCTCGATCGCGGTGACCTTGGTCTTGAGCGCCTTCGGCTTGATGCCGACGATCTCGACGTCCTCGTTCGGGAGCAGGACGCCACGCTCGACCCGGCCGGTCACGACCGTGCCACGACCAGTGATCGTGAATACGTCCTCGACCGGCATCAGGAACGGCTTGTCGATCTCACGCTCGGGCTGCGGGATCGCGGTGTCGACCGCGTTCATCAGCTCCATGAGCGACTCGGACCACTTGTCGTCGCCCTCAAGGGCCTTCAGCGCCGACACGCGCACGACCGGCAGGTCGTCGCCCGGGTACTCCTGGCTCGACAGCAGCTCGCGCACTTCCAGCTCGACCAGCTCCAGCAGCTCCTCATCGTCGACCATGTCGCTCTTGTTCAGCGCGACGACGATGTAGGGCACGCCGACCTGGCGGGCCAGCAGAACGTGCTCACGGGTCTGGGGCATCGGGCCGTCAGTGGCGGCCACGACCAGGATCGCGCCGTCCATCTGGGCGGCACCCGTGATCATGTTCTTGATGTAGTCGGCGTGACCAGGACAGTCGACGTGGGCGTAGTGCCGCGACTCAGTCTGGTACTCGACGTGTGCGATCGAGATTGTGATACCGCGGGCCTTCTCCTCCGGCGCCTTGTCGATCTCGTCGAAAGGCGTGTAGGGGTTGATAGCCGGCATCTTGTCGTGCAGGACCTTGGTGATGGCCGCGGTCAGCGTCGTCTTCCCGTGGTCGATGTGACCAATGGTGCCGATGTTGACGTGCGGCTTAGTCCGCTCGAACTTCGCCTTCGCCACTGGTGTCCTCCTGTGACTGTCCGGTGCGGAGCTAGCCGCCGGACTTGTACTTGTTTCTGAAGTCTTCCGCCGTCGGCGGCCGACCTTGTCGACGGGTTGGCTGGCCAGGTGGCCTACCAACCCCGGTGCGAAGCAGCTTGCTGGGCTCCGGACGGGAGCGGTCCCGGAGCGGCTCACGCCGCTCCGGGAGCCACTCACTCGCCGGTGGCCTTCGCGATGATCTCCCGCGCCACGCTCTGCGGCACTTCGGCGTAGGAGTCGAACTGCATCGAGTAGCTCGCCCGGCCCTGGGTCTTCGACCGCAGGTCGCCGACGTAGCCGAACATCTCCGACAGAGGCACCAGAGCGCGGACGACACGAGCACCGCTGCGCTCTTCCATCGCCTGGATGATGCCACGACGGGAGTTGAGGTCGCCGATGACGTCACCCATGTTGTCCTCGGGGGTGACGACCTCGACTGACATCATCGGTTCGAGGAGCACCGGGTCGGCCCTGCGGGCCGCCTCCTTCAGCACCATCGAACCGGCGATCTTGAATGCCATTTCCGACGAGTCGACCTCGTGGTACTGGCCGTCGGTCAGCGTCAGCTTGACACCCACCAGCGGGTACCCGGCCAGCACGCCGTACTGCATGGCGTCCTGGGCGCCGTGGTCCACCGACGGGATGAACTCCTTCGGGATGCGACCACCACTGACCGCGTTCACGAACTCGTACGTCGGGCCGTCGCTGGCCAGTGGCAGCGGCTCCAGGCTGACCAGTACCCGGGCGTACTGCCCCGAGCCACCGGTCTGCTTCTTGTGGGTGTACTCGACCTTCTCCACCTTGCGGCGGACGGTCTCCCGGTAGGCCACCTGCGGCTTGCCGATGTTGGCCTCGACGTTGAACTCGCGGCGCATCCGGTCCACCAGGATGTCCAGGTGCAGCTCGCCCATGCCGGAGATGACGGTCTGCCCGGTCTCCTCGTCGTTGCGGACGCGGAAGGTCGGGTCCTCCTCGGCGAGGCGCTGGATCGCTGTCCCCAGCTTCTCCTGGTCGGCCTTGCTCTTCGGCTCGATGGCCACCGAGATGACCGGCTCGGGGAAGGTCATCGACTCCAGGATCACCTGGTTCGCCGGGTCGCAGAGGGTATCGCCGGTGGTGGTCTGCTTCAGACCCTGGACGGCGATGATGTCACCCGCGTGCGCGTTCGGCCGCTCCTCACGCTTGTTGGCGTGCATCTGGTAGATCTTGCCGATCCGCTCCTTGCGGTCCTTGGTGGAGTTCGCCACCGGGGAGCCGGATTCGAGCGTGCCGGAGTAGACCCGGACGTACGTCAACTTGCCGAGGTGCTTGTCAGTCTGGATCTTGAAGGCCAGTGCCGCGAACGGCTCCGAGTTGGAGGGCTGGCGCACGATCGGCGTCTCGCCGTCCAGCGCCGTACCCTCGATGCCCGGAATGTCCAGCGGCGACGGCAGGTAGTCGATCACCGCGTCGAGCATGGGCTGGACGCCCTTGTTCTTGAACGCGGAGCCGCACACCACCGGGTTGGCCTTGCTGGCGATCGTGGCGCGGCGGATGCCGGCCTTGATCTCCTCGATCGACAGCTCCTCGCCCTCGAGGTACTTCTCCATGACGGAGTCGTCGACCTCGGCGAGCGTCTCGATCAGCAACTCGCGGTACTCGTTGGCCTGGTCGAGCAGGCTGGCCGGGATCTCCTCGACGGCGTAGTCGTCACCCTTCTGGGTCTCGCCGCGCCAGGTCAGCGCGCGCATCCCGAGCAGGTCGACGACGCCGATGTGGTCGCCTTCGAGCCCGATCGGGATCTGCAGCACCAGCGGGGTGGAGTTGAGCCGGTCGCGCATCATCTGGACGCAGCGGAAGAAGTCCGCGCCGGTCCGGTCGAGCTTGTTGACGAAGCACATCCGGGGCACGTGGTACTTGTCCGCCTGCCGCCAGACGTTCTCGGTCTGCGGCTCCACGCCAGCGACACCGTCGTAGACCGCGACCGCACCGTCGAGTACGCGCAGCGACCGCTCGACCTCGACGGTGAAGTCGACGTGGCCGGGCGTGTCGATGATCTGGATCGTGTGATCCTTCCACTCGCACTTGGTGGCGGCGGAGGTGATCGTGATCCCGCGCTCCTGCTCCTGCTCCATCCAGTCCATGACGGCAGCGCCCTCGTGGACCTCACCGATCTTGTACGTGATGCCGGTGTAGAACAGGATCCGTTCGGTGGTCGTGGTCTTACCAGCGTCGATGTGCGCCATGATGCCGATGTTGCGTACCTTGGCGAGCGCGTCTGCGGCGGCCACTGCAATCCCTACTTCGTCTCGTATCGGGTGGTGCACCCGGGCGCCAGCGGCGCCGGGCCGGTTGTGCCATCCCGCCGGCCGGTGAGCCGGCGGAAGGCCAGCTCACCAGCGGAGGGCTGGCTTACCAGCGGTAGTGCGCGAAGGCCTTGTTGGACTCGGCCATCTTGTGCGTGTCCTCGCGCCGCTTGACGGCGGCACCGAGGCCGTTGCTCGCGTCGAGCAGCTCGTTGGCGAGCCGCTCGATCATGGTCTTCTCGCGCCGGGCCTGCGAGTAGCTGACCAGCCAGCGCAGCCCGAGCGTGACGGCGCGGGGCGCGCGCACCTCGACCGGGACCTGGTAGGTGGCGCCACCAACACGGCGGCTGCGCACCTCGAGGGTCGGCTTCACGTTGTCCATTGCCCGCTTGAGCGTGACAACCGGGTCGGTACCCGACTTCTCCCGGGCAGCCTCCAGCGCGCCGTACACGATGCGCTCGGCCAGCTGGCGCTTGCCCTCGGAGAGGATCTTGTTGATCAGCTGAGTGACCAGCTGCGAGTTGTATACCGGGTCCGCGATCAGCGGACGCTTCGGAGCGGGGCCCTTGCGCGGCATGTCAGCTCTTCTCCTTCACGAGCTTCGCGCCGTACCGGCTGCGAGCCTGCTTGCGGTTGCGGACGCCCTGGGTGTCGAGGGAGCCGCGAATGATCTTGTAGCGAACACCGGGCAGGTCCTTCACCCGGCCGCCACGCACGAGCACGATCGAGTGCTCCTGCAGGTTGTGGCCGACACCGGGGATGTAGGCGGTGACCTCGATCTGGCTGGTCAGCCGGACACGAGCTACCTTCCGCAGAGCCGAGTTCGGCTTCTTCGGCGTGGTGGTGTACACGCGGGTACACACGCCGCGCCGCTGCGGGCTTCCCTTCAGCGCCGGCGTCTTGGTCTTGCTCGTCTTCGCCTGGCGGCCCTTGCGGACCAGCTGCTGGATCGTTGGCACGGGCTTCCTGTCTCCCTCTGGCCGCCGTCCCGACGGCCGCGCCTTGTACTGCCGGTGTTCTTGCTTCGTTGCTGTTCTTGCTGCGTGCTGTGTTGCTGTTCGTGCTGGTTGGTGTCGTGCGCTGGTCGGCGAACGTGTCCCGGCCGACCCCCGCAGTCGGGCGTGTCGCCCGGCCACGTTCCGGCGCACCGTTCGGAGCGCCGAGTTCCCGCCCCCTGCCGCACCCGGCCGTATGAGGTACCGGCCAGCGCGCACGCACGAGGGTCCCAGGCAAGCCTGGGCACGAGGGAAAAGAGTACCCACCGTGAGCGCGCAGGTCAAAACGGGGCTAGCCGGTTGGCCTCAACGCCGTGCTGGTGACTCCAATGGTCCAGTGTACCGGGTCGCGCGGAGTAGTTCGCGCGCTATCCCACCCCGGCCGCGCCGGCTCACTGGACGGCGACCGCCAACAGCAGGCCGAGCAGGCCGATGCCGAGGCCGGTGGCGCCGCAGACGATGCCCGTGATGGCCATCCCCCGGCCACTGAACCGCCCGGCGGACGCCTTGATCTGCCGCATGGCCAGTACCCCGACGACCAACGCAGCCCCGCCCAGCAGGCTGGTTGTGATGGTGAACGCACCCGCCGCGACCGCGGAGCCGGTACCCAGGCCCAGGCAGGCGACGAAGAGTCCGACCAGAACGGCGGCGATCCCGGTCACCAGGCTGCCGACGGCCGGACCGTACACGGTGGCGGGGACGGGCAGGTAGGCGACGGCGAACGCGGTACCCGGTACCGGCTCCACCCGTAGCCCGCCAGGAGTGCCACTGGTGGGCGGCGTGGGCGCGGGCGGGTACCCGGGTGGCGGGTACGCCGGCTGGCCGTACTGGGGCGGGTGAGCGGGCGGGTAGGGGGACTGCTGCCAGGCGGGCGCCGGGGGGCCGTACGGCGGCTGACCCGGCGATGGTGCCGGCGGCCGGATGCCGGGGGGTACCCACCCGCCCGGCTGCCCGCCATCCCAGCGCGGCTGATCGGTCACGTGTGCATCTTGCCACGGACCCGGCGGGCCGGCCGGCGCGGCCGATAGCCCCCGGCCGTCAGTTGACGTTGTTGCCGAAGTCCGTACCGCTGGGCGTGGTCGCCAGGTGCACCAGGCCGACGATCGCGGCGACCACCAGCCCGGTCGCCGCCAGGATCACCCCGATCCAGGCCAGCACCACACCGGCCCGCAGCAGCCGCCAGCCGGTCAGGAAGCCGGCCGACCGGCGGAGCTCGGCATCGGTGTCCCGGGCCAGCCGCAGCGCCAGCGTCGCCGGGATGAGCCCACCCAGGAAGAAGCCGGTGAGCGCCGCCACGATGCCGAGCACCAGGACGACCACCGCTTTGCTGGAGCGGGCCTGGTCCGGGTCGAGCGGGTGGCGCAGCGCCTGCGTGGTCATACCGTCCAATAAACCACACGGCGGAGGGGCGCCGCGGCTGGTGCCGCGACGCCCCTCCTAGGTGCCGTTCTAGCTAGCGGAACGAGCCGAGGTCGAAATCGTCCAACGGTACGGCGTGGCCACTGGCCGGGCCGAAGCCGTAGTCGGTCTCGGCGTACCCGGTCATCGAGTACACCTTCGCCTTCGCCTCTTCGGTCGGCTCCACCCGGATGTTGCGGTACTTGCTGATGCCCGTACCGGCCGGGATGAGCTTGCCGATGATGACGTTCTCCTTGAGCCCGATCAGCGAGTCGCTCTTGGCGTTGATCGCCGCATCCGTCAGCACCTTCGTCGTCTCCATGAAGGAGGCCGCCGACAGCCACGAGTCCGTGGCCAGCGATGCCTTCGTGATACCCATGAGCTGCGGACGGCCGGCCGCCGGCTCGCCACCCTCAGCAACCAGGCGACGGTTCTCCGACTCGAACAGCGCCCGCTCGACCAGGGCCCCCGGCAGGAAGTCGGTGGAGCCCGAGTCGATCACGGTCACCCGCTTGAGCATCTGCCGGATGATGATCTCGATGTGCTTGTCGTGGATCTGCACACCCTGCGACCGGTAGACCTCCTGGACCTCGTGGGTCAGGTGCACCTGCACCGCCCGCGGGCCGAGGATGCGCAGCAGCTCGTGCGGGTTGATCGTACCTTCGGTGATCTTCTCACCGACCTCGACGCGACCGCCGTCCTGCACCCGCAGCCGGGTGCGCTTGGGCAGCTTGTCGTGCACGATCTCCTCGCTGCCGTCGTCCGGCACGATGACGATCTTCCGCGAACGGTCGCCGTCCTCGATCCGGATCCGGCCGGCGGTCTCCGCGATCGGCGCCATGCCCTTGGGGACACGAGCCTCGAAGACCTCCTGGACACGGGGCAGACCCTGGGTGATGTCCTCACCCGCGACACCGCCGGTGTGGAAGGTACGCATGGTCAGCTGGGTACCCGGCTCGCCGATCGACTGGGCGGCGATGATGCCGACCGCCTCGCCGACGTCGACCGTCTTACCGGCCGGCAGTGACCGCCCGTAGCAGGCGGCACAGACGCCGAGCTTCGACTCGCAGGTGAGTACCGACCGCACCCGGACGGTCTCCACGCCGGCGGCGACCATCGCGTCGACGATGATCGAGTTGATGTCGTCGCCACGGTGGGCGACCACCGTGCCACCGGGACCCTTGACGTCGTCGGCCAGGGTACGGGCGTGCACCCCGGTCTCCGCGTGCTCGTGTACCACCAGCGTGCCGTCGTCCAGCTTGGTCGCGACCGTGCATCGGGATGGCCCGCTCGGTACCGCAGTCCTCCTCGCGGATGATCACGTCCTGCGACACGTCCACCAGACGCCGGGTCAGGTACCCCGAGTCGGCGGTACGCAGCGCCGTGTCGGCGAGGCCCTTACGGGCACCGTGCGTGGAGATGAAGTACTCCAGCACCGACAGGCCCTCACGGAACGAGGCCTTGATCGGCCGCGGGATGATCTCACCCTTGGGGTTGGCCACCAGGCCACGGATCGCCGCGATCTGGCGCAGCTGCAGCAGGTTACCGCGGGCACCCGAGTAGATCATGACCCACAGCGGGTTCTCCTGCGGCAGCGCCGTCTCCATCTCCTTGGCGACCTCGTTGGTCGCCTTGGTCCAGATCTCGATCAGCTCGCCGCGCCGCTCCTCGGCCGTCATGAGACCGCGCTGGTACTGCTTGTCGATCCGCTCGGCCTCCTTCTCGTGCCGCTCCAGGATCTCCGGCTTGCGCGGCGGCGCCACCACGTCCTCGATACCGATGGTCACGCCGGACCAGGTGGCCCAGTGGAAACCAGCGGACTTCAGCGCGTCCAGGGTGGCCGCCAGCGCCACCTTCGGGAACCGCTCGGCCAGGTCGTTGACGATCGCCGACAGCTGGCTCTTGCGGATCTCGTAGTTGACGTAGCGGTACCCCTTGGGCAGGGTCTCGTTGAACAGCACCCGGCCCAGCGTGGTCGCCATGATCAGCGGGGTACCCGGCTCCCAGCCCTCCGGCGCCGCCCACTGGGTCTTGCCGACCCCGTTGTCAACGTCGGTGATGTTGGGCAGCCGGATGGTGATCGGTGCCTGCAGGTGCAGCTCGCCGTTGTCCGCGGCCATCTGCGCCTCGGCCTGCGAGCTGAACGAGCGACCCGCGCCCGGCTTCTGGTCCCGCTGGTGGGTCAGGTGGTAGAGGCCGATGACCATGTCCTGGGTGGGCATGGTGACGGGCTTGCCGTCAGCCGGCTTGAGGATGTTGTTCGAGGAGAGCATCAGGATGCGCGCCTCGGCCTGGGCCTCAGACGACAGCGGTACGTGTACGGCCATCTGGTCACCGTCGAAGTCGGCGTTGAACGCCGTACAGACGAGCGGGTGGATCTGGATCGCCTTGCCCTCGACCAGCTGCGGCTCGAACGCCTGGATGCCCAGGCGGTGCAGGGTCGGCGCCCGGTTCAGCAGCACCGGGTGCTCGGCGATGACCTCCTCCAGCACGTCCCAGACGACCGGCCGCTGCCGCTCGACCATCCGCTTGGCGGACTTGATGTTCTGCGCGTGGTTGAGGTCGACCAGCCGCTTCATCACGAACGGCTTGAACAGCTCCAGCGCCATCTGCTTGGGCAGACCGCACTGGTGCAGCTTGAGCTGCGGGCCGACCACGATGACCGAACGGCCGGAGTAGTCGACGCGCTTGCCCAGCAGGTTCTGCCGGAACCGGCCCTGCTTGCCCTTGAGCATGTCGGACAGCGACTTCAGCGGCCGGTTACCCGGGCCGGTGACCGGACGGCCACGGCGACCGTTGTCGAACAGTGCGTCGACGGCCTCCTGCAGCATCCGCTTCTCGTTGTTGACGATGATCTCGGGCGCGCCCAGGTCGATCAGGCGCTTGAGCCGGTTGTTCCGGTTGATCACGCGGCGGTACAGGTCGTTCAGGTCGGAGGTGGCGAACCGGCCACCGTCGAGCTGCACCATCGGGCGCAGGTCCGGCGGGATGACCGGGACCGCGTCGAGCACCATGCCGAGCGGCGAGTTGGTGGTGTTCAGGAACGCCGCGACGACCTTGAGCCGCTTGAGCGCCCGGATCTTCCGCTGCCCCTTGCCGGAGCGGATCGTCTCGCGCAGGCTCTCGGCCTCGGCGTCGAGATCCATGTTCTGGATCAGCGCCTTGATCGACTCGGCACCCATGCCACCGGTGAAGTACTCGCCGTAGCGGTCGCGCAGCTCGCGGTAGAGCAGCTCGTCGGTGATCAGCTGCTTGGAGTCGAGCTTGCGGAAGGTGTCCAGTACCTCGTCGAGCCGGTCGATCTCGCGCTGCGCGCGGTCGCGCATCTGGCGCATCTCCCGCTCGCCGGCCTCCTTGACCTTGCGCCGGACGTCCGCCTTGGCGCCCTCCGCCTCCAGCTCGGCCAGGTCCTGCTCGAGCTTGGTGGCGCGCTTCTCGATCTCCGAGTCGCGGGCGTTCTCGGCGTGCCGCTTCTCCGCACCGATCTCGCTCTCCACCGTGGACATGTCGCGGTGGCGGGCCTCGGCGTCCACGCTGGTGATCACGTAGGACGCGAAGTAGATGATCTTCTCAAGGTCCTTCGGGGCAAGGTCGAGCAGGTACCCGAGGCGCGACGGTACGCCCTTGAAGTACCAGATGTGGGTCACCGGAGCGGCCAGCTCGATGTGCCCCATCCGCTCGCGGCGTACCTTCGCCCGGGTCACCTCGACGCCACAGCGCTCGCAGATGATGCCCTTGAAGCGCACCCGCTTGTACTTGCCGCAGTAGCACTCCCAGTCGCGGGTCGGGCCGAAGATCTTCTCGCAGAAGAGTCCGTCCTTCTCCGGCTTCAGAGTGCGGTAGTTGATGGTCTCGGGCTTCTTGACCTCACCGTGCGACCACTGCCGGATGTCCTCGGCAGCAGCCAGACCGATACGAAGTTCGTCAAAGTAATTCACGTCGAGCACTTGGTTTATCCCTCGTGTCGTAAAACACTCAATTTCACGAGACTTTGCGAGTCACGGGACTCGCTTAGCTCAACCCCCACTTGCGAGGCGAGGGCTGGTCTCGGGGGGCTTGACCACGGAGGATCAAGCCTGACCGCCTGGAGTGGGCAAGCCCCCCGAGACCCTCTACCTAAATCTCGTCGACGCTGCCGACACCTTCGTTGGGGCGCCTGGACAGGTCAATGCCCAATTCCTCCGCGGCCCGGAAGACCTCGTCATCCGTCTCCCGCATTTCGAGGGCGACGCCGTCACTGGACAGAACCTCGACGTTCAGGCACAGCGACTGCAGCTCCTTCAGCAGAACCTTGAAGGACTCGGGGATACCGGGCTCCGGGATGTTCTCGCCCTTGACGATCGCCTCGTAGACCTTGACCCGGCCGAGTACGTCGTCGGACTTGATGGTGAGCAGTTCCTGCAGCGCGTACGCGGCGCCGTAGGCCTGCATCGCCCAGCACTCCATCTCACCGAAGCGCTGGCCACCGAACTGCGCCTTACCACCCAGCGGCTGCTGCGTGATCATCGAGTACGGCCCGGTCGAGCGCGCGTGGATCTTGTCGTCGACCAGGTGGTTCAGCTTCAGGATGTAGATGTAGCCGACCGCGATCCGGTCCGGCAGCGGCTCACCCGAGCGGCCGTCGAAGATCTTCGCCTTGCCGCTGGCGCCGACCAACTGCACACCGTCACGGTTGGGCAGGGTCGAGCTGAGCAGCCCGGCGATCTCCTCCTCCTTGGCACCGTCGAAGACCGGGGTGGCCACGTTGGTGTCCGGACTGGACTCGTCGGCGTCGATCGCTCGGAGCGCCTTCTTCCAGGTGGTGTCGTCGCCCTCGATCTTCCAGCCGGTCTTGGCCACCCACCCGAGGTGGGTCTCCAGTACCTGGCCGATGTTCATCCGCGACGGCACACCCAGCGGGTTGAGCACGATGTCGACCGGCGTCCCGTCCTCCAGGAACGGCATGTCCTCGACCGGCAGGATCTTGGAGATGACGCCCTTGTTGCCGTGCCGGCCAGCGAGCTTGTCACCGTCCTGGATCTTGCGCTTCTGCGCGACGTAGACGCGGACCAGCTCGTTCACGCCGGGGGACAGCTCGTCGCCGTCCTCGCGGGCGAACGTGCGTACCCCGATGACCGTGCCGGACTCGCCGTGCGGCACCTTCAGCGACGTGTCGCGTACCTCGCGCGCCTTCTCGCCGAAGATCGCCCGCAGCAGCCGCTCCTCCGGAGTCAGCTCGGTCTCGCCCTTGGGCGTGACCTTGCCGACCAGGATGTCGCCGGGGACCACCTCGGCGCCGATCCGGATGATGCCCCGCTCGTCGAGGTCGGCCAGCATCTCCTCGGAGACGTTCGGGATGTCCCGGGTGATCTCCTCCGGGCCCAGCTTGGTGTCGCGCGCGTCGACCTCGTGCTCCTCGATGTGGATCGAGGTGAGGACGTCGTTCTGCACCAGCTTCTGGGACAGGATGATGGCGTCTTCGTAGTTGTGGCCCTCCCAGGGCATGAACGCCACGAGCAGGTTGCGCCCGAGCGCCATCTCGCCCTCGTCGGTGCACGGACCGTCGGCGATGACCTGGCCGGCCTCGACCCGGTCACCCTCGAAGACGACCGGCTTCTGGTTGACGCAGGAGCCGGCGTTGGAGCGACGGAACTTGTGCAGCAGGTACGTGCGGCGGTGGCCGTCGTCCTGGTGCACGGTCACGTAGTCCGCGCACAGGTCCTCGACCACGCCACCGATCTCGGCGACCACCACGTCACCGGCGTCGACCGCGGCGCGGTATTCCATGCCGGTACCGACCAGCGGCGACTCCGCCTTGACCAGCGGCACGGCCTGGCGCTGCATGTTGGCGCCCATCAGCGCGCGGTTGGCGTCGTCGTGCTCCAGGAACGGGATCATGGCCGTGGCCACCGACACCATCTGGCGCGGCGAGACGTCCATGTAGTCCACGCCGTCCGGCGTCACGTAGTCGACTTCGCCACCCTTGCGGCGGACCAGCACGCGGTCGTCGGCGAACCCACCCTCGGCCTTCAGCGGGGCGTTGGCCTGCGCGATGACGTGCCGGTCCTCCTCGTCCGCGGTGAGGTAGTCGATCTGGTCGGTCACCTTGCCGGCCGTCACCTTGCGGTACGGCGTCTCGATGAAGCCGAACGGGTTGACCCGCGCGAACGTGGAGAGCGCCCCGATCAGGCCGATGTTCGGCCCTTCCGGCGTCTCGATCGGGCACATCCGGCCATAGTGGGACGGGTGAACGTCACGCACCTCGAAGCCGGCGCGCTCCCGGGACAGACCACCCGGGCCCAGAGCCGACAGGCGCCGGCGGTGGGTCAGGCCCGCGAGCGGGTTGGTCTGGTCCATGAACTGCGACAGCTGGGAGGTACCGAAGAACTCCTTGATCGCCGCCACCACGGGGCGGATGTTGATCAGGGTCTGCGGCGTGATCGCCTCGACGTCCTGGGTCGTCATCCGCTCGCGGACCACCCGCTCCATGCGGGACAGGCCGACCCGGACCTGGTTCTGGATCAGCTCGCCGACGGTACGCAGCCGCCGGTTGCCGAAGTGGTCGATGTCGTCCGGCTCGTACCCGGACTCGCCGGCGTGCAGGCGGACCAGGTACTCGACGGTCTTGGCGACGTCTTCCTCGGTGAGCACGCCGGTGTTGATCGGCAGGTCCAACTTCGAGCTTCTTGTTGAACTTGTACCGGCCAACCTTGGCGACGTCGTACCGCTTCGGGTTGAAGAACAGGTTGTCCAGCAGCGTCTGGGCGTTCTCGCGGGTCGGCGGCTCACCCGGGCGCAGCTTGCGGTAGATGTCGAGCAGCGCCTCGTCCTGCCCGGCGATGTGGTCCTTCTCCAGGGTGGTCATCATCAGCTCGGACCAGGAGAACCGCTCCCGGATCTGCTCGTTGCTCCAGCCGATGGCCTTGAGCAGGACGGTCACTGCCTGGCGGCGCTTGCGGTCGATGCGGACGCCGACCGTGTCCCGCTTGTCGATGTCGAACTCGAGCCAGGCACCCCGGCTCGGGATCACCTTGACGCTCGACAGGTCGCGGTCGGAGGTCTTGTCCGGCTCCTTGGCGAAGTAGACGCCGGGCGACCGGACAAGCTGGCTGACCACGACACGCTCGGTGCCGTTGATGATGAATGTGCCCTTCGGCGTCATCATCGGGAAGTCACCCATGAACACCGTCTGGCTCTTGATCTCGCCGGTGGTGTGGTTAGTGAATTCCGCAGTCACGAAGAGCGGCGCACAGTAGGTGAGGTCCTTCTCCTTGCACTCCTCGATCGAGGCCTTGACCTCGTCGAAGCGGGGCGCGGAGAACGACAGGGACATCGTCCCGGAGAAGTCCTCGATCGGACTGATCTCGTCGAGGATCTCGGCCAGCCCGGAGCGGGCATGCGGGTCACCGGACGACCGGGCAGCCCAAGCCTCATTGCCTACCAGCCAGTCGAACGACTCCGTCTGGATGGCGAGGAGGTTGGGTACCTCAAGATGTTCGGTGATCCGGCCGAAGGAGACTCGGCGGGGAGCGAAAGCACTCGACGTGCGACTGGTCTTCGCAGGGCGGGAAGATGGCAAGATGCGTCCTTCCGAGGACCTGTGGTGCAGAACGGCCGTTTCGCGTGCACCCCGATGGGCCCCGTCCACAGTGCCCGCAGCAGGCAAAGCGCCCAAAAGCGGACAACGCGCACAGGGAAGCAGTCGGAAGGCAGCGCAAACTAGCAGTTTAGCCGGAAGGGCAGCCGCTGTCCAGCCCCACCCGCAGGAGCGTCGCGACGGCCTCTGTACGGCTGCCGGACCAGGGTCTGAGCCCTCGTTTCACGGCGCCGCTCCCAAGGCCGCCAGCGGCAGAAACCGCACCCTGCGGAAGCGTTGCGCAATCAGCGTGCCTAACCTGACGGGCATCGTCAAGTGCTCCGGGCGATCTATACCGGACAGTTGCGCTTCAAGACCTACCCACAGGCTGGCATGGTCACGTTGACACGAACTCGTCCCACCTGGATATTTGCTGCCGTGTCAGCGCCAACAATCACGGCCGCGGAAACCGACGAGCAGCCCGTCGAACCGGTCTCACCCGAGCGCACCAGTCCCTGGCGACGCGCCCTGCTCAACGGTTCAGCCATCTGGCTCGCCGCGCACCTGGGCTTCCTCGCGGTGATGCTGCTGCTCGCGATGATCACCAACACCGATGCCCAGCTGCGCCCCGAGTGGACCGACTGGAACCGCTGGGACACCGACTGGTTCGTCCAGATCGCCCAGCACGGGTACACCGGGTTGGCACCGGACCGGGCCGACCCGGCGACCGCCTTCTTCCCCCTCTTCCCGCTGCTCGGCTGGCTGATCAACCCGCTGCTGCCGGGGGGCGCGTTCGCCGCGCTTGTCGTGGTGTCGAACATCGCATTCCTGGCCGCGGTGGTACTGCTGCACCGGCTGTTCGAGTACGAGTCGGACGCGCGTACCGGGCTGCGGAGTACCTGGTACCTGGTGATCTTCCCGGCCGGGTTCTTCCTCGCCGCGGGGTACAACGTCTCGCTCGCCATCGCACTGAGCGTCGGCTGCGTGTACGCCATCCGTCGGCACCACTGGTGGGTGGCCGGGGTACTCGGGGCGCTGGCCAGTGCGAACCGCTCCTCCGGGGTACTCCTGCTGGTCCCGTTCGCCTACGAGTACCTGCAGATGCGGGGCTGGCAGCTGCGCAAGGTACGGCCGGACGTGCTGTTCGCCGCGCTGATCCCGGCCGGCCTGCTGGCGTACATGCTCTACACCTGGGCGGCGCTCGGTGATCCGCTGCGGTTCATGCATGCCCAGGCCAACTGG
>CAWKND010000003.1:0-290764 GCA_963850915.1 uncultured Actinomycetota bacterium | reverse complement strand
CGGAGCAGCAGTTCGCCGCCCTCGCGCGCCTCACGGTCCCCGCAACAAGTGGACTGCGTGGCCGCTCGGGCCGGCGGACGAAGTCCTCCGTCCGCCGGCCCGAGCACCGAGCTCGAAAGCCACTCAGTTGCCGGGATATCAGGTCTTGCTCGGACCAAGTGACACGAACCAGCGATAGCGCCAGTGGTCGCGGTAGCGGTACAGGATGATCTGGTCCGTGAAAGGCGCACCATTGAGCTGCCCGGTCAGCGTGGCGCCCTTAATGTTCTCGTTTTCGGTGTCGCCGATCTGCTGTTCGGTGATCACGAGCTGGCCTCCACCATAGAGGCGTAGCCGCCGGTCGATCTCAGCCGCCGAGTCATTGTGTGGATCGGCAAGTTTGACCAGCTTTGCACGGTCACGGTCGGCCAGTGCGCTCACGTAGCCCGCCGAGGCGGTGTCCGGAGTTGGCGCTCCGCCGGGTAGTCGGACAACGGCATACCCAACCGCCGCCCCGCCGCCCACGAGTACGACGGCGGCGAGCGCGACAATGAGAAGCCGGATTTTTCGCGTCGTCATGTGCGGTGAGCATACTTCCACGCTGGCGCTCACGCTGTCAGTAAGGATCTCAGACAGCGGCTTGTCTCTATGATCCGAATTGTGATTGGTCATCAACGGCGACGGTGATCTTTAGCCTGTACAGATCTGGGTGTGGTCAATCGTGCCGTCGTGGTTGTAATCGTACTGCAGTACGTCGCCGTTTCCCATGTTGTAGATGTTTTCGAGCGCGATGGCTCGGCCGGAACCACGGGCAAACCAGTACCGGTTTTGCGCTCCCCCACGTGTAGGTAGACGTCCCCGGTAGGGCATCGTAAAACCAGTTGCTGTTGCTCGTCAGGGAATTCGGCGGACGATTCCGTCCCACCTGATCCTGGACAGTGGATCTAGGTCAGAGGTCGACGATGTTTCCGGTAGTAGCGAACCGTTCGACCGCATGGCTGAAGCTCCCAAGAAAGCCGACGAGATCTGCCGCCACGACCGCGAACCGTGGATCGTCTGAGAGGTGGACACCGCCGACGAGTTCGCCTGCGGGCAGCTTAGACCGGCTGAGGGCGCGACGTTGTCTGTGGATCAACGGGTTGGGAAGAAACCGTACCGCCCTAAACCCCTCCTGCTTGGTGAAATGATGGACAACTGCTGTGTCCGAAAGCTGCGCAGGCGGCGTGGTGTTCTCGATGACCACCGTCTGCGCGGGAGCCTCGATGTCGAGGTATCTATAGAAAGCCGCGGCAACGTCGAAGCTAAGGTACTCGTCCTTATTGTCGACGCTAGCAGCTGCGGTTTCCGGCTGCCGGTAAGTGACGAGGGGTGAGTCAAGAACCGTTACCCCAGGATGCGGAAGGTCACGCTCTTCACAGTATTCGGCGAAACCGAGGGTAAAGCTAGCGTGGATCATCGAACGCATGCCCTTACCTCGTGTACGGCGCGGTCGCCCGTCAACGAGGAGATCATCTTGCTCAACGTCGAAAGCGACTCCGCCGGCCGTCTCAATTCCCACTTCTCCAGCACAGCTTAATCGCCTCTGAAAGGGTATTCAGAGGTTGAGGGCGAGTACGGCAGTTGCGATTCGGGATTTGCCCTGCGGCGGTGCCCTAGTTGGTGTGGTGGCAGACTCGGTGTGTGCTGAGGTTGCCGCAGCCTGAGGATCTGACGTCGCTGGTTCTGCGGGTGGACTTCACGGATGACGTGGCGTGGGAGACCATCAAGGCCGCGATCGCGGGCGCCCATGAGTACCTAACCGCGACGTTTGTGAGTGATCCGGCGTTTGCCGGGGTGAGCGTCGAGGCACTGGTGGCAGCCGACGCTGCGGCGGGCGAGGACGAGAAGCTGACGTACGTCTTCGTCGCCGACGTGGTCGCCATGGTCGACGAGGAACATCCGCTTCTGGCGGTCGATCTGTTCGACGAGCCGGGTCACTCATTTCGTGTTCCGCCGCAGTGGTTTGCTGACGTCTCGGCCAATCTTGCCATCGCCAACATGGACTTCGACGAGTTCGCCGACGCAACCGATGCCTCAACGACGTTCCGCGGATTCGAGTAGAAGGTCGCGCGCCGGTACCTGCTGCGGGCCGGCCGTCGTCCGATGATCGAATGTTGTGGACATATCAATATCAACGACGGCCACTGGTGACAGCGTAGCCGGGCTGCGCTGGCGGCCGATGTTCGAGCAGGTGATGGACCTGGTCACAGACTGTTACGTACGGATCTGCGGGAGCCTCGGGGTGCGATTCCCCGGGGCGACCCGGCGGTTTTGGCCGCGGTGTGGTGGTTGACCGCACGGGTAGATGGTGCTAATAATACTAGCACTATGAGATGGGTGGTTGATCATTCTTCGCGGGAGGCATTGCCACTCCAGATCGCGGCGTGTGTACGCCGGGGGGTGGCTTCGGGGGAGCTTGTCGTCGGCGAGCAGCTGCCGCCGGCGGCCGAGCTGGCGGAGGCACTGTCGGTCGATCGCAACACGGTGTTGGCCGCCTACCGACAGCTGCGCGACGACGGCGTGCTGGAGTTCCGTCGGGGCCGCGGGGCACGGGTCGCGTCCGCCGTCACGGAGCCAGCCTCGGTTACCGAGGCGGCCCAGACGCTCGTGGCTGTTGCCCGCCGGCACGGCCTGGGGCGCCACGACCTGCTTCGCCTTATCGAGAGGCTGACGTGACACATCGAGAGGATGGTGCCAAGTGACGGCATCCGCACTGCCCGGCCCGGGCCGGTACTCTATCTACACCGGCCGAGTGACGAACTGGCCGCTGGTGGTGGCTTTCAGCGCCGCCGTGATGGTGCCGCTACCGCTCCTGGGAAGCCTGTCGCGCGGCAGCTGGCTCAACCCGGCCGGCCCCGCGATCCCGCTACTGATAGCCGCTGTCACTATGCTCATCAACGTGCTGACCGGATTGAGCGTCAGGACGGCGGCGGGACCCAACGGGGTCTCTGTCTACTGTGGGGTGGTCGGATGGCCACGCCGCACTTACCGCCTGGAAGAGATCGAGCACGCCGAGGTGATCGTCCTGTCGCCGTCGCTGTGGCGCGCGTCCCTCGGCTTCTGGTGGACCCCTCGCCACACCTACTTCACGGTCCGGACGGGACCCGCCCTACGGCTAGCCCTGCACACGGGCCGAAGCGTGACGATCACCGTGCCGGACCCCCACGCCGCGGTCACGATCATCCGCGAGGCGAAGCCCGCCTGACGGTACGCCCCGACGCCTCGCCAGCCGCCCCATCTGCCCGAGCCGGCAAACCGCAAAATAGGTCCGGACGGAGCTCGTCGAACCGCCCGGACACACTCTGCGGGCCGCAGCTCACGTCCTTGACCAGCCGCAATCTTCGGCCGGACGCGACGCCTGTCCATGCGGATCGCCGGGGCGGCCCCATCCGCCTTGACGACCGTGTCAAGCATCTGAGACCACAAGATCAGTTAGGCGATCTGGGCGGTAGATAAGCGAAGCGGTGACCAGGTGTTTTCACTGGTCACCGCTTCGTTCAGCCCGGCGAGGACTGGTGGCCAGGGGCGGGGTCGAACCGCCGACCTTCCGATTTTCAGTCGGACGCTCGTACCAACTGAGCTACCTGGCCGTGTCGTTCGGTCATGCTACCCGCCGGGCGGTTGCTCCGTGGCGCGGGCCTCAACGCGAAACGCCGCGCTGGGCGCGGCGTGTGCGCTGGCGGTCCTGACGGGACTTGAACCCGCGACCTCCGCCTTGACAGGGCGGCGAGCACTCCAACTGCTCCACAGGACCTTGCTACGGATCGAAAGCTTACTGCACTCTCCCCGGTGCCCCCAACGGGATTCGAACCCGTGCTACCGCCTTGAAAGGGCGGCGTCCTGGGCCGCTAGACGATGAGGGCGGCCCCGCAATCATTGCACAGGTGCTCTGACGGCGGCTGCTCCCATCCGGCTCCGCCGGAGGCCTGCACAGCATACGTGATCGTCCGACCCCCACCAAACCGGCTGACCACCGGCGTGACCATGAGAAACGGCCGGCCGCCCCGAGGGGGCGGCCGGCCGTAACGGTACGAGCGGTCAGCTCACCGGGAGGGCGATCAGGTTCAGTCGCGCCTTCAGGCCGGGGAGCAGGCTGCGGTACGCGGCGACGGTCTCGGTGCGGTCGCCGCCGCCGTCGTGTGAGAGCACGATCGAGCCGGCGCGGGTCTTGCTGTTGACCGCGTTGATGATCGACTGGGTACCGGGGTTGGCCCAGTCGCGCGGGTCCACGCTCCAGTACAGCGGCTTCATGCCCATGTCCTGGGAGATGGCGACCGTGTTGGCGGCGAAGTTGCCGCCCGGGTTGCGGAAGTACCCGATCTTCGCGTCCGGCACGATGGCGTGGATCGCGTCGTTGGTCTTCTGCAGTTCGGCGCGGATCTGGTCGTCGGTCTTGCCGCGCAGTTCCTCGTCGTGGTCCCAGGTGTGGTTGCACAGAGTGTCACCGTCGGCGACCATCCGGCGGATGTCGGCCGGGTAGCTGGCCACCTGCCTGCCGATCATGCAGAACGTGGCCTTGACGTGGTTCTTCTCCAGCAGGTCGAGGATCTGCGAGGTGTACGGGCCGGGGCCGTCGTCGAAGGTCAGCGCGGTGGCGCCGGAGCCGGTGACGGCGATCGAGCCGAACGGACCGTGGCCGCTGGCCGTACCCGAGGGGGCCGGCTTGCTGGCCGGTGGCTTGCTCGTGGGCGGCTTGCTGGTCGGTGGCTTGGTCGGCGTGGGGCTGCTCGACGTCGCGCTCGGGGACGGGCTGGTGGGGCTCGGTGAAGTCGTGGTGGCAGTCACGCTCGGGCTGGGACTGTGCCAGGCGCTCGCGGTGGACGCATTCGCCTGCGCGCAGCCGGCGACGGCGGCGGTTACTGCGAGGGTCGCGAGGACACCAAGCAGCCGGGGGTGGCGGGCCATGGAAACGTCTCCGGGGGGTGGGGGTGTTTCGGGCGTGTTACTGCTGCTGTAGACGTTAGCTGGGAGTAGCAGCAGAGTTCGATGCCCGAACGGTCAATGGCATCAACTGGTGAGTCGAGCCTAGCTCGGGCGCATCGGGTAAATCAGGACAAAGCTTCGGTGAGGAGTACCACGGCCTGCCGCAGCGTGCTGGGGGACTATGCGCCGGCCGGCACCGCCTCCGGGGGCCAGCCGGGGCCCAACGCCGCGATCACCCGGGGCGGCCGGGGAAGTGCGGCAAGATCAAGAAGAACAACCGGATCGGCGGTACCCGCGTGGTGCGCCCACACGGCGACGGCCGCCGGGCCGGTACGCCGGACCGCCGCGTACAGAGCAGCCGGGGGTACCCGGGCGCCGAGCGTGCTGGCGGGTACGCCGGCCGTGCCGAGCGCCGTGGCCAGCGCGAGCAGTGGCAGGCTGTGCTGCTCCTCACCGGCGCAGGCGAGCAGTACCGAGTCGGTGGTCCGGGGCACGCTGGCCGGCACCGCCCCCAACGCGGCGGCGACGGTACCCGAGAACAGGTGCTCCACCTCCACCAGCGCTCCAGTAGCCGCGTGCCGGGTACCCACCCCGATCAGTACCGGCGCGATCACGCTCTCCCAGGCGTCCACCACGCCCAGCCCGGCCAGGCAGCTGTCCAGCTCGTCGCGAAGCCGGGTGGCGTCCATCCGCAGTGCGGTCCGGGCCAGCCCACGGGCCAGCGGACCGGCCTCCCCGACCGAGATCGGCAGCCCGCCGCTGCGCGCCGAGGCAGGTACCGGCTGGTCACCGAGCGGGTTCGGGGCGAGTACCCGCCGGGCCGCCTCGGCCGGTGCCATGCCACCGGCGGTGAGCTGCACCATCCGGGAGAGTCTTGACAGGTCGGCCGGGGTGTACCGGCGGTGCCGGCTGGGGCTGTGCCCGGTCGGTCCGAGCCCGTACCGCCGGTGCCAGCTGCGCAGCGTGGTCACCGCCACGCCGAGCCGGCGCGCCACCACCCCAGGCGACAACTCCGCCTCAGCAGCGACCAGCGCCGGATCCGCCAGCACCGCCGGATCGGCCGGCGCGGTCGGATCAGCCAGCGCAGGCGGATCGTCCAGCAGCGCCGGCTCAGCCAGCGCAGCCGGGTCGGTGGAGGTCAGCTCCGGGCGGGCGTCGCCGGTACCCACCGGCCGTCCCCCGTCTCGGGCAGCAGCGCGAGTACCCCCGGCAACCACGGGGCGTACCCGTCGGGACTGTGCTCCAAAGCGCTGAGCAGCTCGTCCACCGGTACCCACCGGGTCTGCGCGACCTCCGACGGGTCGGGTACCAGCGCCAGATCGGCACCCACCGCGCCGGCGAGTACGTGGTCGTACTCGTGCTCCACCCGGCCGGTACCGGGGTCGTCTGCCCGGTAGGTGTAGATGCCCAGCTCGTGCAGGGTCACACCGGCCACGCCCAGCTCCTCGTCGAGCCGCTTGGCGGCCGCCTCGACGACGGGCTGTCCGGGTGCCGGGTGGCCGCAGCAGGTGTTCGCCCAGCGCAGCGGGAACCGGCTCTTGCCGGCCGCCCGGCGCTGCAGGAGCAGCCGGTCACCGTCGAGCAGCAGTACGGAGAAGGCGCGGTGCAGCCGGCCGGGCTGGCGGTGCGCCTCGTCCACGGTGGACTGTCCGGTCGCCGCGCCGTCGGCGTCGACCAGCTCCACCAGGTGCTCTTCCCGATCCACGCTGCCTTCCCGATCCACGCTGCCTTCCCGATTCACGCGAACTTCCCGACTTCCTGTTGACCGCTGCCAACCTGACCACTACCGACGTGACCACCGCCGGCTTGACCGCTGCCAACCTGACCACTCCGACCCGATCACTGCCGACCGCTGCCGACTTGACCGCTGCCGGCCGGAGTCGCCGGACGCGATCCGAGCAAAGTGCTCACCCGGCGGCCCCGGTGATGCGCTGGGCGCCGAGCTTGCCGGAGATCAGCACCATCGGTACCCCGACGCCGGGGGTTGTCCCGGAGCCGACGAAGACCACGTTGCCCAGGGTCGGGTGCAGGTTCGACGGCCGGAACGGTCCGGTCTGGAACAGGGTATGCGCACTGGCGAAGGGGGTACCGGCGGCCATCCCCTGGGCCGCCCAGTCGGCCGGCGTGACGATCCGGGACACCTCGACGGCGGCGCCGAACCCGTCGTACCCGCGCGCCTCCAGCTCGGCCACCAACGAGTCGGCGTACCGCTGCCCGAACCCGTCCGACCACGGCAACGGGCCGGTGACCAGGTTGGGCGTGGGGGCGAGCACGTAGTAGGTGTGCCGGCCGGCGGGGGCCAGCGTGGCGTCGCCCCGGGTCGGGTTGGTGACCAGGATCGACGGGTCGCTCATCGGTACACCCTGGTCGATGATCTCGGTGAAGGTGCGTTTCCAGGCGGTACCGAAGTGGATGTTGTGGTGCGCGGTGTGGTCGTACCCCCGGGTGGATCCGAGGTGCAGGACCACCGCGGAGGGTGAGTAGCGCAGCCGACGCTGCCGGCGCGGCGGCAGCAGGTCCCGGTAGGCGATCGGCAGGTCGGGGTTGAGTACCACCACGTCAGCGGGGATGTGCTCGCCGTCGGTGGTGCGTACCCCGGTGGCCCGGCCGCCGGCAACGGTGACCTCGGCGATCTCCGTGGAGTAGCGGAGCGTGACGCCGTGCTTCTCGGCGGCGCCGGCCAGCGCGCGCGGTACGGCGTGGATGCCGCCGCGCGGGAAGTAGACGCCGGCCACCGAGTCGAGGTAGGCGATCACCACGTAGAGGGCGAGGGCGTCGTGCGGGGCGAGGCCGGCGTACATCGCCTGGAAGGAGAAGATCTTCTGGGTACGCGGGTCGTGGAAGAACTGTTCGATCTTGGTCTGCAGCCGGCGGAACGCGCCGTTTGCCAGTAGCCGCAACAGGTTCCCGGTGAGCAGGTCCCGTGGCGAGTCGAGGTTGCGGTCGATGAAGTCGCGCTTCTCCCACTCCCACAGCCGCTTGGCGTACCCGACGAAGCGCCGGTACCCGTCGGCCTCCCGTACTCCGCAGACGCGCGCGATCTCGGCCGCCATGAGATCGACGTCGGTGTGTACGTCGAGGGTCGAGCCGTCCGGGTAGAACGCCCGGTACGCCGGCTCCACGGGGTCCAGGGTCAGCCAGTCCGGCAGCGCCTCACCGACAGCGGCCAGTGCCTCCGCGATCAGATCCGGCATGGTCAGTACGGTCGGCCCCGTGTCGAACTCGTACCCGTCCACCGACAGCCGGCCGGCCCGGCCACCCGGCAGCGCCGCGCGCTCCAGCACGGTGACCTCGCGCCCGGCCCCGGCCAGGTGCAGCGCGCAGGCCAGCCCGCCGAGCCCGGCGCCCACGATCAGCACCCGGTCGGTACGGCCGCTCACCGTACGCATCGCCACCCCCGTTGTTATCCGCACCGTGTTTCACCATCGTGCATCCACGCCCGGTGCGGCGGGCGTATGCAGTGCGGAGAGGACAACGTTAACGTACTCTCATTCTTGCGTCGATTGATGCGTCGATTGCTGCATCGGAGGGGAGGCGAGCCCGGTGGACGACAGCGGACTGGCTGAGTCGTACGAGCGTTGCCGCGCGCTGCACCGCGCCCACGGGCGTACCTACTACCTGGCCACCCGGCTGCTGCCGGAGTGGAAGCGCCGGCACGTGCACGCCCTCTACGGCTTCACCCGGTACGCCGACGAGATCGTCGACGAGCGCGGCGACGCCACCATCGGCGAGCGCGCGCTGCACCTGCAGACCTGGTCCACCCGGTTCCTGGAGGGGCTGCGCGGCGAGCCGACCGAGGACCCGATCCTGCCGGCCGTACTGCACACCATCGCCACGTTCGACCTGGACCGGCTCGACTTCGAGAAGTTCCTCCGGTCGATGACCATGGACCTGACCGTGGACCGGTACGACACCTACGACGACCTGCTGGAGTACATGGAGGGCTCGGCAGCCGTGATCGGCACCATGATGCTGCCCATCCTCGGGCCAACCGACCGGGCCGCCGCCACCGAACCGGCCCGCCAGCTGGGCCTTGCCTTCCAGCTCACCAACTTCATCCGGGACGTCGGCGAGGATCTGGAGCGCGGCCGGATCTACCTGCCGCTAGCCGATCTGCGCCGGTTCGGCGTCACCGAGGCGGAGCTCTTCGCCGCCGGCCGCGCCGGGGTCACCCCACCGAACATCAAGAGCCTCATCCGGTACCAGGTGGCCCGGGCACAGCGGCACTACGCGGCGGCGCGCCCCGGAATCGCCCTGCTCGCCAGCTCCTCCCAGGCATGCATGCGCACCGCGTACCTGCTCTACGGCGGGATCCTCGACGAGGTAGCCAAGCGCGACTACGACGTACTCGGCGCCCGGGCGACGGTACCCACGCCGCGCCGGCTCCTGGTCGCCGCCCGCAGCCTGCTCGGCCGGCCCGGGGCAGCGCTGCCGATCCCCGGCCCACCGGACGCGGCGCCGGCCGGACGTACCCCCGATCGGTTGCCGGCCGCCGGATCCGCCGCCGCCGAGCCGGGCGGCCGGTCGCCGGGGGACCGCGCTACCTCCGCCGGCGTCCGGGGCGGCAGCGGATCGGGGACGGCGGTCGCGGGTGCGCAGTCGGCATCCGGCGACGCGGTACGCGACGCGGCGGTCGTTTCCGGAGCGCAGGTGGCGGGGTGAGGGCGGGGCCGTGCGGACGGTAGTCGTGCTGTTCACCCGCGACCTGCGGGTGCACGACAACCCGGCGCTGGCCACCGCCTGCGAGATGGCCGAACATGTGGTGCCACTGTTCGTGCACGACCGGGCGATCCGCAGCAGCCCCAACCGGGACCGGTTCCTGGCCGAGTCGCTCGCCGACCTGCGGGCGTCGCTGCGCGGGCTCGGCGGCGACCTGGTGGTGCGGGCCGGCGACCCGGTGGCGGAGACCATCCGGCTGGCCCGGGCGGTCGCCGCCGACGGGGTCGCGGTGGCGCAGGACATCAGCGGGTACGCCCGGCGGCGGGCGGCCAGGCTGGCCCGCGAGTGTGACCGGCACCGGCTGGCGTACCGGGAGTTCCCCGGCCTCACCGTCGTCCCGCCACTGGCCGTACGCCCGAGTGGTGGCGACTTCTACCGGGTGTTCACCCCGTACCACCGCGCCTGGCAGAGCACCCGCTGGCGGCAACTGGCCCCGGCGCCGGCCACGCTGGCTCTGCCGGCCAACTTCTCGGTCGGCGCACCCCGCTCGCTGCCGAACCGGCCGCCCTCCTCGCCGCGGTTGGCGCCGGGTGGCGAGCGCGCCGGCCGGGAACTGTTGGCGGCGTGGACGAAGCGGGTGGACGGGTACCCGGACGGGCATGACGACCTGGCCGGCGACGCCACCTCCCGGCTCTCGCCGTACCTGCGCTTCGGCTGTGTCTCGCCGCGTGAGCTGGCCGCGGCCGTACCGCACGCCGAGGCGTACCTGCGGCAACTGTGCTGGCGCGATTTCTACTACCAGCTACTCGCCGGCTTCCCGGAGCTGGCCACCCGACCGCTGCGCGGGACCGGCGTGTGGCGGGACGACGCCGAGGCGCTGCGGCGCTGGCGGGACGGGCAGACCGGGGTACCCGTGGTGGACGCGGGCATGCGGCAGCTGGCCGCCGAGGGCTGGATGCACAACCGGGCCCGGCTGATCACCGCCGGGTTCCTCAGCAAGTACCTGGGCCTGGACTGGCGACTCGGGCTTGCCGTCTTCGGCGAGCTGCTGCTGGACGCGGACGCGGCGAACAATCCGGGGAACTGGCAGTGGGTCGCCGGAGTCGGTACCGATACCAAGCCCTACCGGGGCTTCAACCCGATCCGGCAGGCAAAGCGCTTCGACCCGACCGGCGGATACGTGCGCCGCTACGTACCCGAGCTGTCCACAGTGGAGGGTTCTGCCGTACACGAGCCGTGGCTCCTGTCGGGCGTGCGGTACCCCGCGCCACTACGCGGCGGGGCTGGTGGTGCCGAGGCACCGTGGCTCCCCGAAAGCCGGCACTCTGGCAGCGCCGGGAACCGGTAGCCGGTCCTGTTCGTCTCATCGGCATGCGACGACTTCTTCTCCTCAGCGCCGCCGCTCTGCTCCTCGCGACCGGCGGCGCGGTGGGCTGCGGGCACGCCGGCCGGGGTGAGCCGCCCTACCCGCCGGGCATCCCCGAGGAGTTCAGTGCGGCGTGCCTGCACCCGGGCGCCCTGGTCGACGTGCGGGCCGTACCGGTGACCATCGCGCACGCATCCTGCGACCTGACCGGCGTACGGCTGCGCTACGGGCTGGCCAGCGCGGTGGTACCGGCGTCCGGGCGGGCCGACGACCAGGTGGAGACGTTCGCGAGCACCACGGCACCCACGCAGATCGCGATCGTGGTGGCTCCCGGCACGCAGGACGTGACGGTCACCGGCAGGTAGTGCCTGCCGGATAGCGAGCGCGGCGCAGCGGATAGCGGACGCGTAGCGGTTGGCGTGGTCGGTACGGGCACGCTCTCCGCACGCTGCCCGAGTGCTCCACCGGACCCGGTCTCTCGGGCGGCGTGTACCCCCGTCGCCCTGAGAAAGGCCCCGCCGTGAACCCTCCCGTACCCGGTGTGTGGGCTCTGTTGAGCCGGCACACCACCCGCTTCATCCAACTGGCCCTGGTCGCCGCCGTCGGCGTCGTACTCGCGGTCGTGGTCCCCAGGGCGCTGCCCGCGCACGCCGACGATGTCGTACAGACGAAGATCAGTCGCAGTGAGGTGATCGCCCGCGCGCAGTACTGGGAGTACAAGGCGCCGGCGTACTCGCAGGCCCACACGCTCGGCGACCCCGACGGCCGTACCTACCGCACCGACTGCTCGGGCTTCGTCGCGATGGCCTGGCACCTGTCCCGCGACGGCTCCGACGCGCCCACCACCGGCGAGTACCCGGGCCTGTCCTACGTCAAGAAGATCGCCACCTCGGCGCTGCAGACCGGCGACATGCTGGACAACGTGGGCTACGGCCACATGATCCTGTTCGGCGGCTGGGAGCAGAGCGCGCACACCTCGTTCATCATCTACGACTTCGGCGGCGGCAGCGACGGCAACGATCCGCCGAAGAAGCACACCGGCCAGCACTTCTCCGACTGGTCCGGCTACGTGCCCTACACCTACACCAACCTCTTCAACGACTCGCAGGGCACCACGCTGGAGACGCCGTACTCGGGTAGCTGCGGGCACACCGCCTGGTTCACCGACAGCCTGACCGGCATGCACAACGTTGACCTGTCGACGGATGAGTGCTTCCGGACACTGACCGACGCGTTCGGGGTGAAGTTCATCAACGCCTGGATCACCGTGCACTGGCGGCCGAGTACCGGTAGCGATGACAGTACAAACAACAGCACAGCAAAGTACGACGGGTTCGAGCCGCACGTACAGCTGCAGAGCAGTAACACCACCAAGTACGAGTACTGGTGCTCCGGCTTCGCCGCGCGGATCAACGACGACTTCACCAACGGCGACGGGGTCGGCGACTACGCCTGCAACGTCAACGTGTACGTGCCGGCCGGTACCTGGACCGTCGACGGCTGGATCGAGTACGACGAGAACAGCGACGGCAAGAGCTGGCAGGGCCCGGTGTACGTGGGCGGCAGCCCGAGCGTCGTCTTCTAGCCTCACCACTGCCGGCCACGCGTGCCGGACGGACACCCGCGGTCGCGCTACCCCCTGGCGCGACCGCGGGCCCGGCTACTCTTCGGCCCGGTTACTCCGCAGGCCCGGCTACTCCTCGGGTCCTTCGGCTGCCGCGAGCCGCAGGTTGGCGGCGGCCACCTGGTCGGGGTCGATCTCGAAGCCGAGGTACGAGCAGCCGAGCCCGAGCGCGGCCAGCCCGGTGGTACCGCTGCCGGAGAACGGATCCAGCACCACCACGCCCGGCCCGACCCGACCCAGCGCCTGTACGCAGCGGCGCGGCAGATCGATCGGGAAGCGCGAGTAGTGCGCCGGCCCGTCGATGCGCTCGGAGCCGAACTCCCACACCGTCCGTACCGGCGGCGCGACCGCGAACGCGTGCTGCTCCTGCCGGGCGAACAGGTAGATCGACTCGTGTGCCCGGTGCGGTCGCCGGCACCGCCCTTCGGGCATCGGATTCTTCTTGCGCCACACCACTTCGCCGCGGAACAGCCAGCCGTCGTCGCACAACGCGATCACCAGCCGGTACGGCAGGGCCAGCAGGTTGCCGTAGCGCAGCCACGGTGCCTGCGGGTCGGTGTACGCCCGGCGGCGCGCCCGTGGCTTGACGTACGCGGAGTTGCCGGCGGCCAGCCCGGTCCCGTCCGGCCCCAACGAGCTGTACGCGTGGTCGCCTTCCCGCCAGTTCACCGGCGTGTTGTACGCGTCCCCCACGTTGATCCAGGCCAGCCCGTCCGGCTTCAACTTCGGCAGTACCGCGTGGAAAAGCGCGCCCAGTGCGGCCAGGTAGACCCGCGGATCGGCCTCCACCCCGATGCCGGTAGAGGCCCGCTGCCCCCAGTACGGCGGGGAGGTGACGAGTATGTCGATGCTCTCGTCGGGCAGGTCGGCGACGAGGGTGGCACAGTCGCCGACGGTGACTCGGTTGCGCGGGTACGGGCCGATCTTCTCCACGACTGGCGTCCCTTCGCCTCGTCCTCCGATGCTACGGCCGGCCACCCCGATCCCGGCCTCTGTGGACAGTCGGGTCTACGGCCAGTCGTCATTGAACCGGCGGCCGCGGCCGGTCGTAGCAGGGCCGGTCGGACCAGCGGCGGGGCGCTCGGGACCAGGAAGATCGCGTACGCTGAGGGCCGTCCGCAGGGAGGATCGCATGGCGAATTCGCAGCAGCAGCCGGACCCGCCGCGGCTGTTCGCCCCCAACGAGTTGCTGGCTTTCCTGCTGGAGATCGTGGCGCTGCTGATCCTCTCCGACTGGGGCTGGCACCGCGGCGCCTCGACCGGTACCCGCCTGCTGCAGGCGATCGCCGTACCGCTCGTGGCAGCCGTGATCTGGGGGCTGTTCGCGGCGCCGAAGGCGCGCATCCCGGTCCCGCTGCCCGGCCAGTTGGCGGTGAAGGCGCTGGTGTTCGGGGCGGCCGCCTGGGCACTGTTCGACCTGCGGCTGCCGATACTCGGGATGGTCTTCGCGGTCATCGTGGCGGTGAACACGGTGGCCGCCACCGTCTGGCGCCAGCGGGGCTTCACGCTCTACCCGGCGCAGTCCCCGGAGCCCCCCGACCCGAGCTGACGGCCGCCGGAGTGAGCGCCCGGCGACACGACGGGTGACTGGCCCGGCGTTCGTAGACTGCGCGGCATGCGTACGAGGACGGTGGCCGCGCCTGGCGGGCCCGAGTGGCGGGTACGGCTGGAGTGGTTGCCGCGCTGGCGATTCCTGGCCCGGCGCTTCGGTGGCTGGCGGCGCCGCCGGCGCGGGGGTAGTCAGGGTAGCGGCGACCTCGGCTCCTTCGACCTGCCGAACGGAGGCGGGGGCGGTGGTGGTGGCGGCGACTTCTTCAGCTCGCTGGCCGA
This sequence comes from uncultured Actinomycetota bacterium, assembly GCA_963850915.1. GTDB lineage: Bacteria > Actinomycetota > Actinomycetes > Mycobacteriales > Micromonosporaceae > CAVTWH01. The sequence continues at coordinate 276,344 of CAWKND010000003.1, read as the reverse complement.
CGACATCGCGGTTGCCATCGCGGTGATCATCGCCTTCATCGTGTTCGCTGCCGTCTTCTGGTTCGTGCTGTTGCCGTTGCTGCTGCTGGTACTCGACGTGCTGGCGGTACTGGTGCTGTGCCTGGTCGCGGCGGCCGGCCGGGTGCTGTTGCGGCGGCCATGGACCGTAGCGGGCGAGACGGTAGCCGGCGGGACGGTGGCCGGCGGGACGGTGGCCGGCGGGACGGTGGTTGACGGAGCGTTGGGGCGGCGCTTCGTCGTGGACGTGGTCGGTTGGCGGGCGGCGCGGCGTACCCGGGACGAGATCGCCGAGCGGCTGCGCATCGGGTACCCGGTGGCCGGAGTGGTGGCCGAGGTGGGCGGCCGGTGGGTGGGTCCCTCGCTGCGCTCCGCATCGCACAGTGACTAGGTGATGTTGCACCTGTGGCTGTATCGCGGGCCGGCTTAGCAGCCACACGCGCAACATCACTTCGCCGATGGCCGTCGGCCGCCGACGGCAGCCCACGAAGTACCTGAATACGGATAAGTCCGACCTGGGCTGATTGGTACGCTTCCGAGCGACGTCACCAGCGAGGAGTCACGGATGACCAGCCCCACAGAAGCCTTCTTCGACAAGCTCCGCCACACCGCCCGGATACCCAGCATGGCCAAGGTCAACGGCTCCATCCGGTTCGAGGTCACCGACGGTAAGAAAGTCGAGAAGACCCGGATCGACGTGGTACGCGGCAACGTCACCGTGGGGGAGCCCACCGGCGACGCGCAGTGCTGGATCTACGTCCACCGGGACGTCCTCGACGCGCTGTGCACCCAGGAGGCGCAGCCGATGACCGCGTACCTGCGGGGCGCGCTGGTCGCCAAGGGGGACGCGGCGATGCTGGTACTCATGCGCCGGCTGTTCTCGGTGGCCGGGGTACCCGAGCTGGCCACCGGGCGACCGAAGCTGATCAGCGCGCCGCGGGCAGCCGTGGCCGCCCGGACCGCACCGGCGAGCCGGCGGACAACCCAGGCGGTAACCCAGCGAGCGCCTAAGAAGGCTCCACAGAAAGCTCCACAGAAAGCCAAACCAGCCGTGGGGCGCAAGCGGGCGGCGGTGTCGGCATGAGCGACAACCTGGTGAAGATCCTCGACGGCAACACCTTCGTCGTCAGCGACGACAGCGGCGACATCGCCGCGTCCGCGAACGACCCGACCGGTCTGTTCTCCTTCGACACCCGGTTCCTGTCCAACTGGCAGCTCACCGTCGACGGCCAGAAGCTCACCCCGCTCTCGGTGGATGACCTGCAGTACTTCGAGAGCCGGTTCTTCCTGGTACCCAGCACCGGCAACGTGTACGTCAACGCCACCCTCTCGGTGATCCGCCAGCGCAAGGTCGGTGGTGGCGGCTTCCGCGAGACGCTGCGGCTGCTCAACCACAACGACAAGACGATGGAGTACACGGTTCGGATCGCCGCCGGCAACGACTTCGCCGACCTGTTCGAGGTGAAGGACGCGCTGACAAAGAAGGGCAAGTACTACACGAAGATCGACAAGAACAAGCTGACCCTCGGGTACGAGCGGGAGACGTACCACCGGGAGACGGTGATCAGTTCCTCCGCGCCGGTCACGGTCGACGAGGGCGGGCTGACCTTCACGGTACGCATCAAGCCACACCAGGAGTGGGAGACCGACCTGACCGTCGCACCGATGATGATCGGCCCGACCGGCAAGCCGCTGGTACCCACCGAACCAGCCGCAGAGGTCGATCTGGCCGGCGACCTGGAGACCTGGCTGGCCGGCGCACCCTGGCTGGAGTCCGACTGGGAGCCGCTGCGTACCACCTACATGCGCAGCCTCGTCGACCTCGCCGCGCTCCGGTTCCGGCCGCCGGCCGCCGGTGGACACGCGCTGCCCGCCGCCGGGCTGCCCTGGTTCATGGCGATGTTCGGCCGGGACAGCATCCTGACCAGCTTGCAGTCGCTGCCGTTCGTACCCGAGCTGGCGCGTACGACGCTGCGGATTCTGGCCCAGTGGCAGGGAACCAGGACGGACGACTTCCGCGACGAGGACCCGGGCCGCATCCTGCACGAGATGCGCTACGGGGAACTCTCCGCCTTCGAGGAGCGCCCGCACTCGCCGTACTACGGAAACGCTGACGCCACACCGCTTTTCGTGGTGCTGCTGGACGAGTACGAGCGGTGGACCGGAGATACCAGGCTGGTACGCGAGCTGGAGTACGAGGCTCGTGCGGCACTGCGCTGGATCGACGAGTACGCCGACCTGATGGGCAACGGGTACATCTCCTACAGCACCCGCAACCTGGAGACCGGCCTGCCCAACCAGTGCTGGAAGGACTCCGACGACTCGATCTCCTACCACAACGGCAAACTGCCCGGCTTCCCGCGCGCCACCTGCGAACTGCAGGGCTACGCCTACGACGCGAAGATGCGCGGTGCCCGGCTGGCCCGCTTGGTGTGGAAGGACTTCGCCTACGCCGACGCGCTGGAGACCGAGGCCGCCGAGCTGAAAGCCCGGTTCAACCGCGACTTCTGGGTCGAGAAGGGCGAGTACTACGCCCTCGCCCTGGATGCCGACGGCGCCCAGGTCGACTCGCTCACCTCCAACATCGGGCACCTGCTGTGGAGCGGGATCGTGGACGCCGGCCGGGCCAAGACGGTGGTACGCCACCTGATGGGGCCACGGCTCTTCTCCGGCTGGGGGGTACGCACGCTCGCCGAGGGGGAGGAGCGGTACAACCCGATCGGGTACCACGTGGGTACGGTGTGGCCCTTCGACAACTCGTTCATCGCGTGGGGCCTGCGGCGCTACGGATTCAAGGACGAGGCGGCCCGGATCGCGGCCGGGATGCTCGACGCGGCCGAGTTCTTCGAGGGGCGGCTGCCCGAGGCGTTCGGTGGGTACGAGCGCAACTCCACCAAGTACCCCGTGCAGTACCCGACGGCGTGCAGCCCGCAGGCGTGGTCCACCGGTACCCCGCTGCTGCTGCTGCGTACCATGCTCGGGCTGGAGCCGATCGACGGTCACCTGGTGGTGGATCCCGCACTGCCCAGGGGAATCGGCCGGATCGGGCTGCTGGAGATCCCGGGGCGCTGGGGTCGGGTGGACGCCTTCGGCCGCGGCCGGGTCAACACCGACCTGCCCGGCCGGCCGGGCACTCTGCTGGGTGCGGAGGCGGCTGCCGGCCGGGCCAAGCGGCGCCGCTAGTCGATGGTGAGGAATCCGTCCGGGATCCCGTCGAGCTGTACCTCGACCCACGCCATGCGCCAGTCCTTCATCTCGTGGTAGCGGCGCAGTTCCACCAGGCCGGCGAGCGCACCCAGCCACCCGTCGTACGGCGGCTGGGTCTCGTCGAATCCACTGTGGACGAAGGTCAGCCGGGTCTGCCCCGCGGAGTCGGCGAGTTCCCAGGACTGGACCATCTCGCCCCAGTCGATCGACATCGAATGGCCCGGTTGGATGTCGATGATGTGCGCTGGGTAGCTGTTCGCCTCGAAGCCGCCCATCGCCCAGCGGCCGCCCGGGTACAGCTCGGCGTCGACCTTCACGCCGGCCCACCGGGCGAACTGCTCCGGCTCGGTCAGCGACTCGTAGACCGCCAGGCGATCGGCGTCGATCAGCACTTCGGCGCGCAGCACCGCGCTGGTGAAGTCGCACCGCACGAGGAGCTCCCGCCCCTCGGCGTAGTCGCACAGGTTGGCCAGGGCCAGCGCCCAGTAGGTGTGCATCAGACTGCGGTCGCCGGGCTCCGTCAGAGTCTCGGGCCAGCCGGGTACCTCGGTCTGGGTGAGCTGTCACCAGGGTCGATCCGCTGTCCCCGCCCGGTCCTGACTCGGCGGTCAGTCCAATGTCGACGGTGGTGGCGACGCCGTCGAGCTCCCACTCGAAGCGCAGCGAGCTGTCGTCGGCGTGCAGCAGGCGCTGGTGCGGCGCTTCGCCGTCCGGGGTGAAGCGACCCCAGAACTCGTACCGGTCGGGCAGCTCGACCTGCGGCGTGTTCGGCGAGCCAGACCTGCAACGCCGCCGGGTCGGTGAGAGCACGGTGTACCGCGGGCAGCGGAGCGGCGATCCGGATGCGCTTCTTCAACGTGGTCATCGGTCTTCTCCTTGTCGACTTCTGTCGTCTTCGTCGGGCGAGCGGTCGTGGGGGCGGTCGGGGTAACAGGCGACGGCGAGTTTGAACGCGTCCCCGTCGGCGCCGCCGTACTTGGTGAAAAGGTCCTGCAGGGCGGTCTTCAGGTCGGCCATGAACTCGGGGCGCCGCTCCGGCCGCACCCGGATCTCGCCGGAGACGCCGAGAGACGGCAGCTCCGGCTCGTCAGCGGACGGCTCGTAAGCGGACGGCTCGTCAGTGGACGGCTCGTCAGTGGACGGCTCGCCGGCGCGGCGCCCGACAGCTCGGCGCGGCGGCTGCCGGTCGGGTGTGTCAGCATGCTGGGCCGCTTCGCGGTACCGGGCTGCTCGGCGGGCGGCTTGGGTGTGCAGGGCGGCGACGTCGGACTGGACCTCCTCCATGAGGTCGAGGAGGTAGCCGAGGCTGGCCTCGTCGCGTTGCTGGCGTCCGCCGATCCGGCCGACGAGCCGGGGGGACAGCCAGTACGCACGCGCGGTGGCCTGGTAGACGCCCTCGTTGATGCCGCGCACCCGACGCTCGGCGACCTGCGTGACGATGCCGTGCTCGACGAGCCGCTTGACGTGGTAGTAGACGCGCTGCTGGGTCTGGTCCAGTCGGGCCGCGACCTCGGTGCACGAGCGCGGCTCGGCCAGCTGCCGTAGTACCTCGATGCGCTGCGGTTTGAGCAGCGTCTCGGCCTGCTCGACCCGCTCCAGGTACAGGAGGTCCCTCATCACAAAAAGCATCCTGTACGCACAAATTCTTTTTGTCAATTGACTACGGGCCGTTGGCCGGGCGCTGGCTGAAGGCGCTACCCGCCGCCGTACCGGGCGAGCAGCGCCGATTTGATCGCCGGGCGGGTACCGAACACCTGGAGGAACGCGGCTTCCCGGAGCAGCCGCTGGGCATGCTGGTCGCGCAGCACCGCGCGGGCACCCGTGGTGACCAGCAGCAGAGTTGCCGCCCGCAGCGCCAGCTCCGAGGCGTGCGCCCGGGCCGCCGGCGCGGTGGCTGAGTCGGCGCGGAGCAGTGCGGTCCGGCACGCCTCGAGTTCGTCGTCGAGCGGGCTCGGGCCGAGCAGCGCACAGCACCGGGCCGCCACCCCGGTGGCGAGGAAGCCGTTGAGTACGGAGCCGCCCGCGTCAGCCGCTCTCCACTCGTCGTAGTCGATGGAGCTGGTCAGCCGGTCGGCCGGGATCACGTGGCCGGTGAAGCGCAGGTTGACGGTACGGCTGGCGGTCACGGCCACCAGGTCGAGCGGGGTCGGCTCCAGGGTCGGCGCGGGTACGGCGTCGGCCAGCAGGTACCGGATGATGTTGTCCGCGCCGCGCGCCGCCACCTGCACCGTGTCGATCAGCCCCCACCCGGTGACCCAGGGGGTCTCGCCGTCCAGCCGGTACCCGCCAGCCACCGGCTCGATCCGCAGCGCACCCGGCCCACCACGCAGTCCGGACAGCGCGATCCCGCCCCGCCGGGTACCCCGCGCGAGTGGCGCCAGGAAGCGTTCGGCGATGCCCGGCTCGCGGCTGGTGGCGGCGGCGATGACCGGCCCGTGATGCTGGACGTAGACGAACGCGGTGGCCAGGCAGCCACCGGCGAACGCCTCGACGATCGCGGCCGCGCTGGCGAAGTCGTCGAGTCCGAGGCCGCCCGCCTCGACCGGCGCGGCGACGCCGTAGAACCCTTCCGCCGCAAGCAGATCCAGGTGGCCGGGCGGGATCCGGTCGGACCGGTCGACCTCCAGCGCGGCCGGGAAGAGGACATCCTCGGCGATCTCGACCGCCCGGCCCCGCATCGCGGCCGCGTCCATGGCTCCCCCTCCGGTCGGCGCCCCCGCCCCAACCTATCGGGCCGCCCGGCCCGGTGGCCGCGCCGCCGCCACCGGAGCCGGAGCCCACCGGAGCCGGAGCCCACCGGAGCCGGAGCCCACCGAGCCGGAGCCCACCGGAGCCGGAGCCCACCCGAGCCGGAGCCGCCGGCTCGGGGCCTCGGGCCGTTGCCACTCCCAGCCGGTTGCCACAGCCAGCCGATCGCCAGTGCCAGCCGGTTGCCACTGCTGGCCGGAGCAGCCGGTTGCCACTATTGGCGGGAGCAACAGAAGCCCAGGTCAGCGGCGTGCGGAGTAGCGTTGCAAAAGGGACGAGGAGGCGAGTGCCGATGACAGTCCAGGAGCCGCCGGTCGGGGCGAGCGCATTCCACCGGCGCGAGACGCTGCACCAGGAGGCGGAGCGGATCGCGGTACCCAACTTCGACTGGATCGCCGCGACGATCGACGGGATGGCGGAGGCCTGCTCCGCGATGGCCCACCCGCATCTGCATCGGCACCACCATCCGGCCCCCGACGCTCCCGTCTGACGCCGCGGCGCGGGCTCAGCGCTCGACCTGAAACCGTAGGCCGGTGCGTACCTCGGACGGCAGGACGTCCAGCTTGCGCAGGCGTACCCCGGCCAACTCCGGTGCGTCGAAGAGGCGCAGCCCGCCGCCGAGGAAGACCGGCACCACGTCCAGCTGAAGCTCGTCGACCAGTCCGGCTACGAACAGCTGGCGGATGAGTTGTGGCCCACCGACCACGGTCACCGCCTTCTCCGGGCCGGCAGCCGCCTTTGCCCGGGAGACAGCGGACCCGACGCCATCGGTGATGAAGGTGAAGGTCAAGTTGTTGTCCTGCTTGGGTTCCCGGGTAGGCGGGCGGTGCGTGACCACGAAGATGGGTACCTGGTACTCGTAGTTCTTCACGTACCCGTCCGGGTCACCCATCTCCCAGGTGCGCCGCCCCATCAGTACCGCGCCGGTACGCGCGATCGAGGGCGCCAGGTAGCCGCCAAGTTGCGCCAGGTCGGGGTAGAGCTGCCCGACCTTGCCGTCGGCGTCCTGCACGTACCCGTCCAGCGACACCGTCATCCCGACCACAACCGCGCTCACGCCGCCTCCTCTGGTCCGCTATCTCCCAACGATTTGACCGCGGCCGGCCGCAAAAGTCATCGCCGGCCGGGCCGGATCCGGGGCTACCTGTCGAGGGTGGCCAGCGAGACGTCCCACAACTGTTGTGCCGCCTCGGGATCGAGGGCGTACCTGGCCACCCCGTTGCGGGTACCCGGCTGGTTCAAGCCGGCCTCGTTGCAGTCCTCGAAGTACCGCCCGCCCACGCCGTCCAGGAGCGGTGACGTGGCCACGAGTACCGACGTCGCGGCGCCCTGTTCGGGTGTCTTCCACTGCGGCGCGGGGCTGCCACCGGCCGCCGCGCGCAGCGTGGCCAGCTCCTCCTCGGTGACGTAGCGCTGCAGGTTGGTCCGGATCCCGCCGGGCATCAACGAGTTGGCCAGGATGCCGTCGCCGGCCCAGCGCCGGGACGCCTCCACGGCGAAGAGCACGTTGGCCGTCTTCGACTGGCCGTACGCCGCCCAGGGCTGGTACTCCCGCGCCGCGAAGTGGATGTCCTCGAAGACGACGGGCGAGCGCAGGTGGGCGCTCGAGCTGACCGAGACGATCCGGGCGCCGCCGGCGGCGGCGAGCGCGTCATGCAGCCCGGTGGCGAGCGCGAAGTGGCCGAGGTGGTTGGTGGCGAACTGCATTTCCCAACCCTCGGGGGTACGCATCAAGGGCGATGCCATCACGCCGGCGTTGTTGACCAGGATGTCCAGCGGCCCCTCCCATGCCTCGACGAACGCGCGTACCGACGACTGGTCGGCCAGGTCCAGCCGGGCCACGTGCAGCTGCTTGTTTCCGGTGGTACCGACGATGTCCGCCAGAGTGGCTTCGCCGGCTTCGGCGTTGCGTACCGCCAGGGTCACCTCAGCGCCGGCGCCGGCCAGGGCGCGTGCTGTTTCGATGCCGATGCCCGAGGCGCCGCCGGTCACGATCACCCGCTTGCCGGTGAGGTCGGTACCCGCGACGACTTCGGCGGCGGTGGACTGGGCGGTGAACGGCGTACGGATGGGGGTACCAGACATGATCTTGTCCGTTCCGGTTGGTGAGCTGCGGGGGTACCCTGAAGATTCGGAGGCCCCTCCGTTCTTGTCTATGAGCCTAAGCGGAGCCACCTCCGGTTAGCCGGTGAATCGCTGTAACCCTCGTCACCCCGTCTGGAGGAGCCGTGCCGACCGCCGCCCGACCGCTGCGCGCGGATGCCCAGCGCAACCGCGACCGGCTGCTGGAAGTGGCTGTCCAGGCGTACTCACACGACGGCCCGGACGTGCCGCTGGAGCAGATCGCCAAGCAGGCCGGCGTCGGCATCGGTACGCTCTACCGCCACTTCCCCACCCGCGAAGCCCTGGTGGAAGCCGCGTACCGCAGCGAACTCGGCAAGCTCTGCGACGGCGTGACCGACCTGCTCGCCACCCAACCGCCGGCGCTCGCGCTGCGCGAGTGGATGGAGCACTTCGTCGAGTACATGACCACGAAGCGGGGCATGTCAGATGCACTGCGCGCGGTCATCGCGTCGGGTGGCAACCCGTACGAGCAGAGCCGAGCCCGCCTGCTCGGAGCCCTCACCACGCTGCTCGGTGCGGGTGCGAGCGCCGGGACGATCCGCTCGGACGTCGAGCCGGCGGACGTACTGGCCAGCCTCAGCGGCGTCTCGCTCGCAGCCGGCGAACCGGCCCAGCGCGACCAGGCCCGCCGCATCCTCGACCTGCTGCTCGACGGCCTGCGCCCGCGCTCCTGACGGATCTGCTCTGGCGCTCCTGACGGATCTGCGCTGGACGCCAGCCTCTGGGCCGATCGAGATGTCGGCGGCCGCTCAGCCGACCTGGATCGTCTTGTCCATGCCCTCGGCCTTGTGGCTGTCGATCGAGCACCACAGCTCGTACGAGCCCTGCTGCAGGTTCACCGTGAGCTGACCGGTACCACCCGGCTGGACCGTCGGGGAGACCGTGCCGGAGATCCCCGGTCCCTTGACGTTCAGGTTGTGGGCCATCGTCCCGGTGTTCTTGATCATGAACGTGTAGGTGCCGGGCATAAAGGTCGACTGCGACAGGGTGATCGAGTACTCGGTCTCGGTGGTGGCCACCGCGGTCCCGGTCACGGTCGTGGCCGGCGCGGGGTTCCCGCCGCCCCCGCCCGACCCGGAGTTCCCGCTGCTGCCGCAGGCGACGAGCGCCGCCGCCGCGGCCGCCGCAACCAGTAGAGCCAAGCCTCTGCGGGTACCGGTGAGCGATGCGTGCTTCACCTCGGCGATGTTAGCCACCATCTGTCCCGGTTGGCCCCGGATCCGGGAACCGTCATGCGTGAGTTCGCCACGCCCGGCGCGGGACGGGTCGAGGGGCCGCAGACCGGGTCCGCGGCCCCTCATGCCGGTCAGCTGGCGAAGACCTGCAGCTCAAACAGCGAGTACCCGTACTGCGTGGCGCGTGTGGTGCCGTACATCCGCAGGTACCGGCCACTGCCGGCGACGGTCAGCGTCTGGGTACCCCCGGTGTTCGTGGTGGTGGAGTAGATCGACGTCCAGTTCGTTCCGTCGTTGGAGGTCTGGAGTTGGAACGCCTTGGCGTAGGAGTTCTGCCAGTACAGGACGACCTTGCAGATGGACTGGGTGGAGCCGAGGTCGACCCGCAGCCACTGCGGGTCGGCGAAGGCACTGGACCACCGGGTCGAGGTGTTGCCGTCGACCGCCTTGCTCGCCGGGTACGTCGCACTCTGGTTGGACGACGAGGTGGCGGGCTTGTTCAGCGCGATGTTGGTGGTACCGCAGCCGCCCGTACCGCCGGTGGTGACGGTCCACGTGAAGGCGGCCGTACCGGTGGCGCCGGTACCGTCCCTGGCAGTCACCGTGACATTCGACGTCCCGGCCGCCGTAGCAGCGCCGGAGATCAGACCCGAGGGGCTGATCGACAACCCGGCGGGCAGCCCGGTGGCGCTGTAGGTGAGGCTCTGTCCCGTCGCCGAGTCGCTGGCGTGGAGCTGCAGGTTGACGGCGGCACCGACCACCGAGGACTGGTTGCCGGGGCTGGTGACGGTGACCGTGTTGCCGGTACCGCTACCGGAGGGCGTGGTCCACTGCTGCTGGGCGGAGTCGGTGCACGCCTCGATGTCCAGGCGGGAGGCGGTGTCGGCGCCCGGGACAGTGAGGCACAGGCCGGAGTTGGTGTTGACCCATTCGCCGTTGGCCTGGTGCGCCCAGTTCTGCGACGGGGTGGCGTTGCAGGGGTACCAGTCGACGAGGGTACCGCTGGTGGTTCCGGCGCTCACCGCACCCAGGCAGCCGCCCTGTACCCGCAGCGTACCGTCGGTGTACGGCGACCACTGCTGCCCGGTACTGCTGGCACAGGTAGCGACGCCGATCGGGTTTCCCTTGGTGTTCAACGAGTTCTGGTTGGTCAGGCACAACCCGTTCAGACCCTTCACGGTACCGGTCGCAGTCGGCGTACCGGTCGGCGTGGAGTTGCCGCCCTGCTCGTACACGGCCACGTACTCGGCACTGAGGAAGCCGCCGGAGGTGGTCGCCGCCGTCGGGGTGGTGGAGCCCTGGATGCCGTCCGGGTAGTTCCCGCCGATCGCCAGGTCCCAGATGATGTAGAACCCGTGGTCGATGGCCTGCTGCCAGGCGGTCGTACCAACGGATGCCTCGGTGATGGTCACCTCGACCACGCCGTCCATCAGGAACTGGAGAGTCTCCGCGCTGGTATTGGTCCGGTCGATGATGGCCGCGTACGTGTGGTAGCCGGTTTGGCAGGTGGAGCCGGCGCCGGGGCACGCGATCAACGGGTGGCCGCTGCTGCCCGCGCCGTCGTGCAGCGTCTGGGAGGCCTGGTTCAGGGCGTTGACGTCCTCCATCATGTCGAGCTCGCCGGAGCCCGGCCAGGTGCCGCCCGCCCGCATCGGTGAGCCGAGCGCCCAGAACGCCGGCCAGTACCCCAAACCGTTGGCAGGATTGGGCTGCTGGACCGAAGCGACCATTTCGAGCTTGCCGCCGGGCGGAGCCTGGAAGTCGCTGCGGGTGCTCTCGATGCGGCCGGAGGTCCAGGTACCGCCGCTGTTGAGCGCTTTGAGGATCAGGTGACCGTTGCCGTCCAGGTACACGTTGCTGGTGGAGTTGGTGGTGTGCTCCTTCTCGCCGGTGCCGTACCCGGTACCGATGTCGTAGAACCAGTTCGCCGCTGCGGGTGCGGAACCGGCCGCGCCGGCGAAGTCGTCGCTGAACACCGTGGTCCAGCCCGCTGGGGCCGGCGGTACCGTCCCGGCGAGCGCCGACGGGGAGCCGGCCAGGGTGGTGACGGCGACGGCGGTCAGCGAGCCGGCGACCAGGGCCAGCGCAGCCAGGATGGAGCGCTTCCTGGGCGGTCCGACGATGCGGCGTAGACGTGATTGGACGGACACGTTTGTTTCCCTTCAGCGAATGTGCGCGCCACCGCCGGCGGCCAGGCGGCGGTGGCGCTCTGCGGAACGGGCATCAAAGGCAGACGAGGACCCGTGGATCGCGCTCCGGTGGCGGTTGGTTGGACCCTAGGTGCGGCAGGATGTGCCGACAATCGGTTGCCAACATTTGCCAATGTCGATCAAGCAGCGGCGCTGCGGTTCTTGGCAAAGGCCTCGTTCCGTTGCCGGCCGGTGATCGGTACCTGGGACAGGTAAGGAGGGACGGCTCTCGGCGGTGACGTCGGCGTCGGCGCGGGCGGTGCCGAGCGTCCGAGCCTGCGTCGGGTCGCCTGGTCATCGTCCTGCTGCCCGTGTCCCGCTGACTTGCCCTGAGCAGCGGCTTGGGCGGAACCAGCTTCATCGGGCGTGGTTGCTCCAGGTAGCCTGTCAACGGCGGGGCCGCTAGCTCAATGGCAGAGCTGCGGACTTTTAATCCGTAGGTTCAGGGTTCGAATCCCTGGCGGCCCACCATCAGCCCAGCTCAGACGCGGTACGGGGCGCTCTGGAGATCACCAGAACGCCCCGGTACAGCAACGAAGTACAGCAACGAGCCTTGGGTCGCCGAGGCAGGCTGACCTGGGCAAGCAGCTCTACTTTTCCTTGGTGTACCAGTAGTTGCCCATGGTCAGCACGATGACATGGTGCTGTTTTGACGCGCTCATCCACTCGCCGTGGCCGCCGTCCACCCCGGCGAGGCCCCAGAGACCGAGTCTGACCATGTTGCGCTGGTCGCCGCCGTTGTCGAGGGGCGACGTTATCCGCCAAATTCCGGTGCAGGACCAGCGCTGGGTCGGCTCGATGGGCGGAAGCGCGTCGGCCGGCAGGTCGCTGGCCGTCAACGTGCCGTCGGCAGCGAACGTGAACGTACCGGCGTTGTCATGCCCGTCCCAGGCCCCGGTGATCTGCTCAACGGTGACGTTGACTGGTGACGGCCCGTTCGCGATGTCGCCCATGGAGCAGGCCGACAGCAGCGCCGCGACCGCAACGGCCAACAGGGTTCGCATCGGCCACTTCAGCCACGCGGCCCGACCATTAGTCACACCCGCATGATCTCAACGCACTTCAATGATCTGCTCCTGGCCGATGGTCACAGCTCGGCTGCGGCGGTCAGCTGGCCTCTCGGTCCCCGACGAGCTGGTCGATGCGCTGGTGGGACACCCCGAGGGCGATCCCCGCGTCCCGGTAGCTGAGGCCGGCGGCGACGAGTTCGGTCGCAGCGCGGCGCAGGAGATCGGCGGCGATCTCGGCATCACGTTCCGCCTGACGGCGGGCGCGGACTGTGGCGTGGACCAGGTCCTCGATGTGGGGTTGGTCGAAGCGGACCTGGACCTCGATCTCGACGGCGCTGGTGGGCACGTCGAGGTAGAGCGCCAGGGCCTCGCGCAGGTGCTGCCGGGTCTTGGTCAGGGTGGTGCCGAAGGTGTGGGCCTGCGGAACGTCGCGGACCTCGGCCACCCAGGCGCGGCCTTCCCGGTGGAACAGGCCCACGTAGGTGGTGGTCATGTCATCCATCCTTTGCCCAGGCACGGTTCCAGGTCGCGTTCGATGCTGCGCAAGGTGCCGATCGGGATGTCCCCACCGTGCAGCGGGACAACCGTCTGGCAAGTGCCACAGCGCACGACCAGGTGCGAGCCGCGCTGCCGGACCTCGACGCAATCGCGTCGCGCCAGGATCCGGCGGATATCCCGCGCCTTCATCGCGCACCGTCTAACGTACTAGACAAATGCTGTCTAGCCGGATAGACGATCGGCCGGTCACCCATCGAGACGCTCCCCCAGCCGGCGCAGCGCGTCCCGGGTCGCCGCCGAGGAGACCTGTGTGTAGATCTCCATCGTGATCGCGAACTGAGCGTGCCGAAGGATCTGCATCGCCACACGGGGGTGCACGTCCAGGTCCGCGAGGAGGCTGCCGCACGTACGCCGAGCGTCGTGCACGGTGATCCGGCGTACCCCGGCCAGTTCGCACCGCCGGTCCCAGAAGCGGTTGAAGTTGCGCGGCTCGACCGGCGTACCCCACATCGTCGTGAAGACCAACGGTGTCTGCTGCCACGCCTCTCCGGCCCGCTCCCGCAGCTGCGCGACGAGGAGGCGGTGACGTTGCAGCGCGACCGTACAGATCGGCGGTAATGGCAACCTCGCGTCCGACGTCTCGGTCTTGGTGGCCCGGCGCACGAGCTTCGCCCCGATCCGCTGGAGCTGCCAGTCCACCGACAGGTCCCCGGCGTCCAGGTCGACCTCGTCCCAGCCGACCCCCAGCGCCTCCCCCTTTCGGAGCCCGAGCGCCAGGATCAGGACGTACGCCGCGTACAACGGATCGCCGTCCGACCGGGCCGACTCCAGGAACTGTCGCGCCTCGTCACTGCTCCACGACCTCCGCCTGTGCGAACGCGTCGACGGCAGTTTGATGACCCGGGCTGCATTCCGGGTGATCAGATCCTCCGTCATCGCCTGCGACAAGATCGTGCGCAGCACCCGCCGGATGTGCGCCACCGTCGCCGGTGACGTCACGGACCCGCAGCACTTCCCCACCGCACAACAGCGCCGCTTGGCCCCAGGCCGGGCCGCATCCTTGCCCTGGGCGCAGCACTGGCAGCTCCGGCCGACCACGTTGAGCCAGGTCTGCACGTCGCGCGTCTGGAGCCGATCGAGCCGCCTACCGCCAAGGCCCGGCACGATGTACCGCCGACAGATCACCTCGTAGGTCACATAGCTGCCCGGGCTGAGGTTCGGAGCGACGATCTCCCGGAGCCAGTAGGCGACGTACTGGCCGAGGGTGAGCACTTTGGTGGCGACCGGGCCGGCCTTAGCCTGTTGGTGGAGCTTGATCCACTTGTCGTGGACAGTTTCGCGGTCTTGGCCGTAGACGTACTTGCGGGTGCGCTTGCCGTCCGGTTTGGTGACCCAGACGTAGGCGGCGTATCCGTTGCGGTAGGGGAAGATCGAGCCTTCGCCGTTGGCGCGTTTGCCGGTCATGCTGCTTCCTCCAGGTCGAACAGGCTGAGTTGCCGGTGGGCGGGGACGGTGGTGGCGAGGACATGGCTGCGCCAGCGCAGGGCGTAGCGCAGGCAGTTGGCGCAGTTGCGGTGGCGGGTGCAGCCGGGCAGGGGTGGCCGGTGGCGGGCGTCGATGGACCAGGCCATGGAGTCGGCCGAGGTGAGGAGATGGCCGTAAGCCGCCAGGCCGAGGGTTTTGAACCCGAACCCGTGCAGCCGGTACAGGCCGGCGCTGTGCAGGGCGGTGAGGATGCGGCCGGCGTCGCGGGTGCCTTGGCGCCGGCAGACCGTGCCGACCGCGACGAGCGGTTCGGTGGTCAGATCAATGCCGGCAAGCTGCTGGTAGAGGTCGACGCAGTGCAGGTAGTCGTCAGGTTGCCAGCCTTGGACGACGGGACGAAAGGTAGGTCGGGTGCGAGGTCGCGCAGCTGCGCGTAGTTGGTGACGGTACGCCGCTGGTGCTCGGCGACGGTCAAGCCAGTGCCGGCGAACCGGATCGGGCCGGCCTGGCCGCCGTGGATGACGATGGGTTCACACATCCAGTCCTGCGGTGCGGCCCAGGCGAGGTGACCGATCTCGTCGCGGTAGCGGCGTAGCCGGGCCACGTACTCGCCGGGGGGGACGGTCCACTGTGCCGTGTTGTTGGAGTTGGGTGAAGCCGCCTGAGTCGCACGCCCACGGGGCCGCCGCGCGGGGCAGGGTGCTTGTAGACGCGTAGCCGGGTGTCGGAGACGAACAGGGGCACACCGGCGTGGGCGAGCCAGCCGGGTTGGTGGGTGCCCAGGTACAGGGTGGTCACGCGGCCCAGTCCCGGGTGCAGTCGGCGATGTACTGGTCGACCCATTGGGGCAGGACCCGCCGGTACCTGCCGTCCTTGATGGAGCGCAGTTCGCCGGTGGCGATGAGCATTTTGACTTTGGACAGGCCGAAGCCGAGCAGGATCGCGACTTCGGCGGGGGAGTGCCATTTCGGGGTGAGGATGGTGGTGACCGGGCCGGGTTGGCTGGTCATGGCTGGTGGGTCTCCTTCGGTTGAGAGGTAACGGTTTCAGGCGGCTTGCCGGGTCATGCGGTGGTGCTGGTCGGTGCCGAGTTCGTGGGCGAGTTCTTCGCGTGCGACGGCTTGTCGTGAGCGGGCGAGGTCGGCGGCGGTGGTGGCGAGGAGTGCGTCTCCGGTGGTGCGCCAGCCGCTGCCGGCGTAGGTGAGGGCGCCGACGATCAGGACGGTGTCGTCCTCGTGGTCGCACGGCCCGGACGACCGGGTCCCCGATCGGGGTCGTGGTCGTGGTCCTGGTGCTCGTGCAGCTCGTCGCGCCGGTAGTTGGCGCGGGCGGCGCGGAGCGCGGCGAAGGTGGTGGAGTAGCGGCGGGCTTTGGTGAGGAAGTGGCCGCCGAAGCCGAGCAGGTGCGCCCAGCGGCGCAGTCCGGCCCAGGGGTCGGGTTCCGGCTCGTCGCGCGAGTTCGGTGTCAACCTCGGGTTGCGCCTCGGCGGCGGCAGTGGCCGCAGTCGCGCAGTCGGGTGGGGGTGCCGCAGTCTGGGCACGTCCAGCGCGGTCCCAGGACGTTGACCCGGCGGGGCGGGCGGGCCGCTGGGACAGGGGGACGTGGGTCGCCGGTGGGTTGGCCGAGGCGCCAGCAGGCGTCGATGAGCCGGGCGGTGTGGTCCCCGTCGGGGTCGGCGAACTCGCCGATGTTCTCTGCGGTGAGGCGGGTCGAGTTGTGGCCGGTGGCCTCAGTGGACTTGGTGGCGTACTTGGCCAGGTACCCGGCGACCTTGGCGTCGGTGAGTTCGTCTTCGCCGGTCAGCACGATGGCGCTGGACGTCGACCTGTTCGCCCCATCCGATGGTCCAGCCGTCCGGCCTGTTCGGGGTGGCTGGGTGTGTCGACCTCGATGTGTGCCGCGGCTGCCTTGACGGCGGCGGTCAGCTCGTCGACGCCGAGCCCGTCGGGTGGGGGGACGATGGCGGTCGGGTCGTCGGGGTTGATGCCGTCGAGGCGGAGGATGGCGTGGAAGTGCACGACGCCCGCGTCGCTGCATTTCGGCGACCTTGCCGTGCGCTGACCTGCACCGGCGCGACCCGTCGCGGCCTCTTCCCGGTGCGGACGATGACGGCCGGGGGATGCCGCGTTGTTTGGCGGTTTGTTGGATGTGGCGGCCGATGGCTTGTTTGGTGCGGTGCCACAGTTTCCCGGCCCAGGCGTTGAAGACGGCCTGGCCGTCGTGGTCGTAGCAGTCCAGGCAGAACGGCTGCCCGAGCCGGGGATCGTCGTCGTCGTGCCGGGCGAAGCAGACCGCCGGCCGGCCGTGGGCGCAGAGGCCGGGGGTGGTCGCGCCGGTGCGGGCGTGGCAGGGGTCGGGTCGGCAGCCGCAGCGGCGTTTGTCGCGGCAGGTGTGCCTCTTGACCACCCGGTTGTGCACGCGCGCCGAACGACGGTGCGGTGAGGGTGACGAACACGGCCGGATGCGTGGCGACCGTTTCGGGGACGCCTTTGCCGCCGGACAGACCGGCGCGCAGGAGTTGGTAGGCGTCGTACTGGTAGGTGCGGGCGCACGCCGGGCAGACCGAGGCGCGTCGGTTGCCGCACGCCTTGTAGATCGCCCCGTCCGGCATCGCCGCCGTCTCGACGCGGGCGAGGCGCTGCCCGGTGGTGGTGTTGACGGTGTCGATGGCGCCGACGAGCCGGATCGGTCGGGTGCAGGCGGCGGCGGAGCGGATGTGGTCGAGCCAGCCGAAGTAGTCGGCTTCGGTGGCGCGGCGGAACGCGGACGACGGTGGTGGGGCTGAAGCCCGACCAGGCCGTCCCGCTCGACAGGCTGGGGATGGTGGTGGGCTCGGCGTTCGAGACCGCGCCCCGCACGCGGTTGGTGTTGGTGCGGGGCGTGATCTCCAGCGTCGGGCTGGTCATGCCACCTGCCTGGTACGGCGGGGTGCGCAGAACAGGTGCCGGGTGAGGATTGCAGCCACGGGCTGCCCGCACGTCGGGCACGGATTGGGGTTGAGGCCGGACGGTGCCGGCTTGCAGCCGGTGCCGTCCTGGTAGCCGAGGTCGGTCACGGTGACCGACCGGGTGGTGACGATGGTGCGGCATCCGGCGCATTGCCGGTCGGCCGGTACGCGGCGTCCGCAGGCGATGACGGCGGTGGTGTTGCCGGCGCGGATGGTGATCGGGTTGGTGCACGGCCTCCCGGGCGTGACGTGCACGATGTCGCGTCGGGTGTCGATGGCGTGCGGTTCGGGTCGGCGGGGCAGGTGTGGACACGGTCTGGTGTTCGGTGATCGCGTAGATCGTCACCGGCCGCACCCCCAGGTGTGGGGGATCCGTTGACCCGGGCCGGCAGTCGGCGGCGGGTGGGTTGATGTCGAAGAGGGTGAGCAGCTCCCCGGCCATGGCGGTGGGTACGGAGATGCGGGCGGAGAGTTCTTCGGCGGTGATGGGTCGTCCGGTGGTCTGCTGGTGGTTGGTGGCCGCGAATCGGGCCGGTGGCACCAGATGCGCCGGTACAGTCACCGGCTCCGCCACGAGCGAGCCGGCGGCCGGCTGGTAGGCCGGTTCGACGTTGAGGACCTGGTCCTCGACGACCGGGAGCCAGCTGGCGCCGGCGGCGGTTCGGCGGTGGTGGCCGGGTGCTCGTCGACGAGCTGCGCCGGCTGGCCGGTCGGGCCGGGAGAGGATGAGTTTCACCAGGGCGAGGAACCCCAGCGCGGGTACGGCGGAGATGATCCAGCCCGAGATGGAGGGCTTGGCCTCGCCGAACTGCCCGGTCAACGACAGGGCGACGGCGGCGAGGATGAGGAACACCGGGTACTTGCCGGCGGTTGCCGTAGGTTGCCTTGCGGCGTCGGGCTTCCAGCCCGGCAGCAAGGGGGATGAGTTCGGAGACCATGGCGTTGGCCCAGCCGAACCAGGAGCCGGTACCGGCGGGTGCGTTGTCCATGGTCCAGTCGTGGACGTGGCTGAATGAGGCGGCGCCGGCCATCACGGCGACGGCGATGAGAATCAGGACTTCGATGACGCCTTCCAGCCGCCCGCCCTTACCAGGCTTCGCAGCGGTGGTGTGTGGTGGTGGTCATGGGGTTGCCTCCCGGGTTGGTGCCCTGGTTGAGGGCGTGGCGGAGTTCGGGGTCAGCGGCGAGCAGGTAGGAGATGTCGGCCTCGACGAGGGCGAGGTCAACGGCTTGGCCGATCTCGTCGGCGATCAGCTGGGCACGTAGCCGTGCCCGGGTTTCCTGCGGCGGAATGTGCACCGACAGCCGCAGTTCCAGGTAGGGCCGGCCGTGTACGGATTCGACGAGGGTGGCGATGATGCCGCCCCAGCTGGTGTCGGTGCGGTGGGTTCGGAGCGGTGTTCACCGCGTGCGGCCAGTCGTCCCCGGGCGGGGATGGCGGTGCAGTGGAAGCCGCCGCTGCACCAGTCGGGGTGCTCGATGTCGGGCAGGGTGCTCATCGGCCACCATCCCGACCGGGGTTGCCGGGGCCGGTGTTGCCCCAGCGTTGTTGTGCGGCCTGGCGGGTGATGCCGAGCCGGTGGCGATGTCGGCCCAGGAGTAGCCGAAGTCCCGCAGCCCGATCACGGCGCTCGGATGGCGTCCTCAACGTCGAGGGAGAGCCGGACCAGGTCGGCGAGGGCTTCGACGTCGCCGGAGGCGATGCGGCGGCCGTGGGCGCGGATGATGCGGCGGGCGAACGCGGCGTACTCGTCGTTTTCGATGACGTCGCGGCGCTGCTGCCGGGGTAGCCGATGAACCGGCCTTGGGTGTCAAAGTTTGTTGACAGTTGGTCTTGTTCATCGGCCTGCCGCCGATCCCAACAGCCGCGCCACGAATGAGGCGCTGTAGCGGCCTGCCTGGTCGTCCTGCCAGTCAGCGGCCCGACCCAGCAGGGTGACCACTTCGGCGGTGTTGGTGGGAACGTTGTCGTTCCACTCGGTCAACACCTCCACCGCGCTGCGGTGGTTGAGTCCCAGGTAGGCAGCCAGGGTGCCGAGGGCGCGGCCGACGAGTGCGGCCTGGTCCGGTTCGGTGTCCCCGTCAGCGACCGGGTGCCCGACCACGGCGATACGGACCGCGCCGACAACATCGGCGGCCGGCTGTGGGGCGTCGGGGTGGGGCAGCTCGTAGCGCACGCCCCAGGTCCAGCCGTGCCGGTCGAGGTAGAGCGGCGGCGCGCCGCAGGATGGCGGCCGGGGAGTCGTCCTGGCGGCTGCGACGGAGTGTCGGCCGGCCCGGTGATGTTCGGGTCGGTCTGCGGGTGGGTAGGGTGCATGGTGTCCGCTCCCTTTCGATGGGTCGGTGGATGGGTTCGGGGTCCGCTGTTGCTTGCCGGCGTGGGGCGGGCCCCGGCGCTATTCGGTTGTCGGCCCGTTGCGGCCGTGTGGTGCCTGTTCCCTTGTGTCAGGCTGCTTTCCGGCCGCTGCCAGGAGCAGCGCGTGTCGGTCGGCGGAGCCAGTGGGCGTAGTCGGCGAGGCTGTAGATGTCGCGCGTCGGACAGGTAGGCGACTTTGACCTTCGTGGGGTGCCGCCTTCGGCGATGAGGTAGGCGGCGCCCTGCATGGTGGGTGGAATGTCGGTGGCGGAGAAGCCCTGCTCGGCCCAGCCGTGGCCGAGCACGATGTTGGAGGAGTTGACGGTGGTGCACCGGAACGCCGCCCGGTAGCCGAACAGATCCCGCAGGCTGGTGGGGATGATGTCGAACGACGGCCGCTGAGTAGCGGCGACCACCGGCACCCCACAGGCCCGGCCACGGGCGACCAGGTCCCGGAGCAGGGCGGAGAACTCTTCCTGCTGCTTCTTGTCGCCCAAGGTGGCGGAGTAGACGGCGATCTCGTCGATCACCACGACGATCACGGTCATCCCGTCCGAGGCGGCGATCTTGCGGCGGTTGTTGGCCAGCAGCCAGGCGTAGCGGTTGTTGACCACCTGCTGGAGCCGGCGCAGCACGTCGATGGCGTGGTCCAGGTCGGGTCCGACGAACTCGTCGGCGACATACCGCCACGGGCCGAGTTCGACGAGCTTGCCGTCGAGCAGCACCAGCCGGCAGTCGGTGGACAGAGCGGCGTGGGCGGTGATGGTGTTGAGCAGTCCGGATTTGCCGCCGCCGGGTTCGCCCCCGGCGAGGATGTTGTGGAAGACCAGGTCGAGGTAGACCGGCTGGCCGAACTCGTCGATCCCGAGGAACAGGGGGTCGAACATCGACAGGGAGCCCGACCGGCACCGGGGCGTCCCGGCCGATGGTCGTGGCAGGTCGTGGCGGGTGTGGGGCTCATGGTGGTTGCCTCCCAGGCGCAGTGGTCGGGTGGGGCGGGACCACGCGGTGCGGTGGCCCCGCACCCGGTTGACTGGGTTAGATCCAGTCGGAGACGTTCTCGCCGTGCAGACCGGCAGCCGCCGGCTGCGGCACCAGCGACAGAGCCGGCGCCTCGGCGAGGGCGGGGCTTGGGCGACGGCGCCGGTCGTCCCCGCCGTGCGGCTGGTGTTGGTCGGCTGTGCCGGCCGGGATGTCGGTCAGGTCCAGCGCGGTGGGCACGTCGGCCTGTCCCGCACCGTGGCGGGGGTGTTGGGGTCGACCAGGTCGACCAGGCCGGAGGTGACGGTGGCGTGCAAGCACCTCGTGGCGCTTGATGTCCAGCCGCACCCAGGCGGCGTTGCGGTCGGAGGCGCGGGTGACGGTGATGATGGAGGCGCGGCAGGCACCGGCCAGCTTCTCCAACCGCGACTCCAGCTCGGAGGCGGAGAACCCGCCCCGCAGGTAGAAGGTCACCCGGGCCCCGACCGGGGTCGGCTTCGCCAGGAAGATCAGCGGCAGGGTGCCGGACTGGTCGGTGATGATGTACTGGGCGAACGCCGTCCGGATCCGATGCCGGACCTCGAAGCAGTACGAGATGGCCTGGATCGCGGCGGCGGACCGGCCCGATCGCGGCCGGCAACCCGAACACGAGCGGCGACGGTGAGGATGCGGATGGGCATGGTGGTGTGCTGGCACAGCCACCGGAACCCGAACACCAGGCCGAAGGCGGCGGTGATTTCGATCAGCCACCACCAGATGACCCGCACAAACGGCCACACCCGGATCCCCGTCCAGACGACCGCACCGGCGGCAATGCCGGTGAACAGGCCGGCGAACAGGGCAAGGGTCGGGTTCATCCGGTCCGACCAGCACCGTGGCGGCGAGGATCGCCACGACGATGCAGGTGAGCCAGAACCCGAACTTGGCCTTCCGGCGCGGTGGAGCGGTGGACACGGGCGTCGATCACAGTGAGCGTGCCGCCCGAACGGCGACCGAAGCCGCCACGGCTAGACTTGCTGGACACAGAGTCCTCCCAGTACGCAGTGGGTCGGATGATGTTGGAAGGGCACGGGGTCGGCAGGTTGGTAGCCAGTACCGACCCCGCGCCACAACTCGGGGCAGCCACCGTCTGTGGTGGCGATGCGGTCAAGAAACCGTTGACAGTAAACGGCTTCCGGTGACCAGGGGTAGAGCGGAACTACGTTGTCCGCTTCGAAGCGGTAGCCACGGACACAGCGGCTGGTAGGAAGCGACACCCACGAGGGCGCCGGTCGGACTACTTGGCCGCCGACGTGGTTGCGGACTTGACTTCAGTAGCGCGGAACGAGACTCCGGAGCGGGCCTTGCCGTTCTGCTCCATCGACCACGGAACGGCCTCCAGCTGGACGGCTGACACGAGCTGACCCTGGCTGACCTTCGGCTTCTCACCCGCCGTGGTCACCTGGATCACCTCGCCGCCGGTCTCGTCCAGTACGAAGACCTGGGTCACCCACATCAGACGCCCGGTGTCCCGCTCACTGCGCTGCTTGCCCTGCTGGTCGGTCTTCGGCTCCGGGTCCTTCGACGCCGTGAGCTGCTTCCCGGTCGTGTCCACGTAGATCTTCACTACGTCCTCCTTGAATCGAGCACGTCCCCTATGGACGGTTGCTCTGCGATCGAGCTGAAAGGCTCGTGGTTCAAGGAAACGGCGGATGTGAACGCATCGACAGATGACAGCGGTTAACAATCGCCTGTTAACCTCTGCTAACCGAGTCGCTAATGGTGCATGCTGTTAGGGACCGGCGACGCCGATCAGAGACCTGGGGAGATTCTGAAGTGTCGAGCAGGCTGCAACTGGCGCGCAAGTCCAGATCCATGACGCAGGCTCAGGTCATTGACGAGCTGGTACGCCGGGCAGACGCTCGTGGGCTGGACATCGCCTCGAAGCAGAGTCTGAAGATGCTGCTGTCCAGCTACGAGAACGGCCGGCGCGAGGTCAACGAGCCGTATCGCACGCTGTTCCGGGCCATCTTCGGTATGACGGATGAAGAACTGTTCGGCATCGAAGAATCCGCTGTAACGCAAGAAGAGGCGGAGTACGCGGCACTCGCGCAGCGAGTCGCGTCCGCACGCAAGGTTGACCTAGCGACAGCCGAGATTCTTGCTCAGCAAACTCACTACTTGCGCACAATGGACTGCAAGGTAGGAGCGACTCCCCTTGTTGACCAGATGGCGGGTCACCTAGCGACCGTGCAGACCGCGTTGTCGCATGCAATTCTTCCGTCGATCCGGCGACCTTTGGCAGCTGTGCTTGCCGACGCGGCAGCGTTGGCGGCATGGCAAGCGCTGGACGTCGGAGCCATGAACCGAGCGTGGCAGCACCACGAAATCGCCCGGTACGCCGCCCTGGAGGCTCGCGACGCGGTCCTACTTGCACACGCGATGGCTCAACAGGCGTTCGTCCTGGTCGACGTCGGCGAGATCGCGTCTGCGGTCGAGTTGGTGCAGGACGCACGGCGTGAGGCTGGAACGGCTGTACCGCCCCGCTTCCAGGCGTGGCTTTACGCGGCAGAGGCTGAGGTCATGGCAGCTGTGGGAGGTGCCGACGAAACCGCTCGAGCCTTCGACTACGCGGCCAAACTCCTGCCCTCTGGTCTGGACGCAGTGGAGCCGGGCATGCCGTTCATCGTGCTGAACTCGGCGCACCTGGCACGTTGGCGGGGAAATGCACTCGCCCGTCTCGGGAGCGAAGAGGCCATCACGGATCTGTACTCGGCACTTGAAGCCGGCGGCATCGTGTCGGACCGTGGTGAGGCATCACTGCGATGCGATCTCGCGCAAGCACACTTGCGGCGGGGAGAACGCGATGAGGCCCGCAAGCACGCCTCGGAAGCTCGACGACTCGCCCGGCGTGCCGGTTCGGTACGTCAGCGGCAGCGTATCGAGCGACTGTCGGTCGGCTAAGCAGCTGCCCTAGCACGCTGAGTCAGGTAGTAGAGCAGACCTACCAGCGACCCGGAGCCGAGCAGTTCGCCCTTGACGGCCAGGTCGAGGACCGTCGATAGCGGTACCCAGTCGATGCGTGCGGCTTCTTCCGCATCGGTGGGCTCCCCGACCTGGGTCGCTCCGTGGGCTAGGTAGACGATGTGCGGCGTATCAACGATGCCTGGCATCGGCTGGAACGACAGCAGATGCGAGGCGTCCACCGGCCGCCAGCCGGTCTCTTCTTCAACCTCCCGGACCGCGCACGTAGCCGGATCCTCGCCAGCCTCCAGGATCCCGCCGGGAAGTTCCCATCCCCACTCATCGGTGGCGAACCTGTGACGCCACAGCATGAGCGCCCGATCCTGCTCGTCGACGACCAACGTGAGTACGACCGTCTGTAGCCGCACGACGTGATGCTCGAACCTGTTGCCGTCGGGGGGCTCAATGTCCACAAGGGTCACCCGGACCCACGGGTTGTCGTACACGGTGCGTTCGCCGAAGACCTTCGTGCGCAGCTCGTCTGGACGGTCGGGTTCAGTCACACCTCGAGCGTACGGGGAGAAGCCAGGCGAGACACCTGCCCCTGCTCTTGGAGACTCTGACCGAGACGGCGAGCGTCGTTCCTCGATCGGCATGGGCTGCCAACCGTCGCCCTCTTCACGCAACTTGGCGGCAACCTCCAACCCGATCCGCTTCAGAGGCAACCTCCAGCCACCGCGACTTCCCTTCAGGACCACCACGGCGGTCTTGCACAGCCCAGCGACCGTCGCGCTCAACTACGAAGACGTCGCGTCTGGCCAGCCGCCCCATCGCGCGTTCCACCACCAATGTCGCCGCACCATAGCCGCACGGTAGTCGAACAGGTGTACGTATCGGAAGTGCGACGCCGCAGGTCACGCCATTTTCTACGAACATCACCGGCGTCCTGATCGTGTCGGCACACGCTGTCCGCCCCGTCCGTCGCCAAGATTTACTAGCCGCTCGATCTCCTGTTTCGGGAGGGGTGCTGAGTGGGTTGGCAAGGTAGTGTTCGGGCGCCATTTCGTAGCGGTGACCTGGAGGGACGGCGTTGGGGGCGAAGACGGCGTTGTTGGCCTTTTCGGAGGGCGATATCCGTCCGGCGTTGTTGGGTGCGACGCGTTCGGATCCGGCTGAGGCCGAGGAGTTGGTCCGCGTGGTCTTGCCGGGCTTTGACGTGGCGCCTGTGGAGGAGATGACGCTGTGGGAGGGTGTCAACCCTGCCGAAGACGTCACCTACGCGACGGTGTTGGCCGGGGCGGATCTGGTCTGCGACTGGCGGCTGGTGCTGGATCGACCGTCGGAGCTGGCCGATCATCTGCTGCAAGCCGCCGACGGTCGGCGGATCATCATGCACGGCATGCACTCGGTGGTGGACTGGCTGTGTTTCGCGGTGTGGGAAGACGGTCGGCTGATCCGGTCGCTGAGTGTGTCGCCTGACAGCGGTATCCAGGAGAACATCGGCGAACCGCTGGACTTCGAGTTGCCGTTCTGGGCAGGCGAACATCCGGTTGAGCCGGTGCCGGGTTGGCCAAGCAACGGGCCGTATCCACTGCCGTTCCACCCGCTTGAACTGGGCGAGGAGGCGTTACGCGGGCTGTTCGGCTTCGTCCTGGAGGGCCATCCGGACCCCGACGATATCGACGCTGATTCGATTCCGCTGCATGGGTTCCGGGTGACCGATCCGACCGGACGCGAGCAAGCCGAACGCCAGGCCAGTTATGAGCGGGCGCGGCAGAGCATGGGAGAGCCGACGTTCTATCGCATGGGTCCAGACGGATCGATGCACGAAGTCACGCTCGATACCCTCTAGCCCCGCAACTCGCGGAGTGTCACCCACGTCCTGATACCGCCGTGTCACGCAGGTCATGAGCCCCAGACAGCTGTGTCGCGACCGTGTCGATTCCACCTGATGTGCTACAGATCGGTGTCACATCGTCCGTGACGGCTCCCGGCCGACATGTGGGCAGCAGAGGCGGTTGTCGCAGTCAGTGGTGGTGGTGTTCGATCGGGTTGTGTCGATCTCTGAAATCTCGGATGACGACCTGGCCGGGTCCGGCGGAGTCGTTGCAGTAGAGGCCGTGCACGTCGAGGCGGGCGAGGTCGGTGGTGATGGTTGCTGCGGGGTGGAAGTAGCTGGCGTCCAGGACGTAGGTCACGTGTGTGCCGCTGCCAGGGGGAGCCGGGAACTCGACGGGTGGCCCGATGGGTCGTAGCCCAACGAGTTGCTGCCGGAAGCCTCGACCATTCCGCCAGACCTCGACCGTGGTACGGGCGCTCAGGGCTGCCGCAGCTGCATGTCCCCAACGGCTGGTAGTGAGCAGCGACCCGTAGTAGCCGCTGCAGGGTGTGTCGTGGTCGGTCAGCGCGTCCGTCTGGTCATCGGTCACGGAGAAGGCCAGGTCTGCGAAGATTTCCACGCTGACCTGCGGCGTGTGGTCGGCTGCGACCTTGGCCCCTGGGTGGAATGCGTGCTGCAGCAGCGTGCACAACACCTGCGTAGCCAGTCCGGGATCGTCCCGCGCCACCCGGAAGTACATGGCCGGCCGTCGACGCACGGCGTCGTCGAACCCCAGCACCGTGAGGTCCGCTGCGCTGTAGTGATGCCCGCCCTCTGCCACGTCGTCGACGCTATCCCGCGCGGAGCAAAGCGACCTGCCCTCGGGCTGGCCAGTACTGCTGCGCACACCGGCACGGTGAACTGCGCATACGGGTGCCGACCATGGTCCGACAACCACCAAGATCAACTAGTCGCTCGGCGTGGTGTGCAGACTTTCTGTACGAACTTCAAGGCGGCCCGATGGGCCGCACGCGCCGCCGGCCGGGGGCCAGTGATCGCCCGCTCCGCTGGCGGCTCGCGGGCGATCATGGCGGGCGCCCCGCCGGACAGGCGCTTCTGAGCTTTCGGCACCAGCCGGGCCGCAGCAGTTCGTCGACGAGCACGCCCAGGCCGCCGTCGACGGAGCTGGCGCCGGCGGGCGGCGGCCGGGACCGGCACGACCAGCGCGGCCCGGGAGTCCCAGCACGCCGGCACCGGTGCCGCGCGTCGCGGCTGGTCGGTGGGTTGCGGTCAGAGACTGGCCTCCGGCGGGGGCGCTCCGACAAACAGGATGGCCGGGGACCGTCGGCAGCCGCCGGCTGGGTGGGTGGTTGCGCAGGGCCATCCCGCCCGCCGTCGACCCGGGCAAGCCGAGCAGACCGGCCCCGGGACCGCAAGCCTGGGTTGACACGCCGCCGGCCAGCGCGGTGGGTTGCGGCCCCGGGGCCGGCCCGCTCCACAGACGTGCGGGTCGACGGCGGGCGGGATGGCATAGGTCAGGCTAATATGTGGAATTTGCCGGGCCTGACTCACGCCCCATTGCTTTGGCGATTTCCGTCCCATGTCTAGCCAGCACGGCAGGGAAGGCAGGGAGCTGATCAAGTCGGCGCCTCAGTTCGACCAGCCGCCGCAAACGAAAGTCATCCACGCAGATAGACATGGCGATCCATGTCTGCGAATCGACTTGGCCGATTGCGTGGGCGATGGCTTCGGGGCGGTCGCCGATCCCACCCGTTGCCACGGTCGCGGCGAGCAAGCCGGCCCACGCCCATGCCTGCTCGTTCGGGTCAGGGATGGCAGACGCGGCGACTTCGGCGGCTTCAGCGATCTGACGGGCTTGGTAGGAGTCGTCGGTGATGGCAATCGCGGAGAGGAGCTCCATCAGTGCCCATGCACGCTGGTACCGAGTTGTTGATGTTGTGGGCGGTCGCTTCGGCGGTTGCGGCGACCTGGCGGGCTCCGTCGCGGTCGCCGGTGGTGGCGATCGCCCTGACCAACGCGGTCAGGGCGGAAGCCTGCTCGTTCGGGTCAGGGATGGCAGACGCGGTGGCTTCGGCGGTTGCGGCGACCTGGCGGGCTCGGTCGCCGTCGCCGGTGGTAGCGATTGCGGTGACCAGCTGGGCCAGGGCAGACGCCCGCTGATAGGAGTTGGTGATGGTGTGGGCCGTGGCTTCGGCTCGGTCGAAGTCGCCTGTAGCAGCGATTGCGGTGACCAGTTGGGCCACGGCGGAAGCCCGCTCGTCCGGATCGGTGATGGTTCGGATAGCGGCCTTCGGTGGTCGCCGCGCTTTGGCGGGCTCGGTCGCGGTCGCCAGTTGCGACGATCGCGGTGACCAGCTGGGCCAGGGCAGACGCCCGCTGATACGAGTTAGTGACCGTACGGGCCATGGCTTCGGCTCGGTCGAAGTCGCCTGTATCAGCGACGGCGGCGACCAACTTGGCCAGGGCGGACGACCGAAGATAAGGGTCGGCGATGCTGTAAGCCCTTGCTTCGGCTCGGTCGAGGTCGCCAGTAGCGACGATCGCAGTGACGAGGTCGGCCATGGCGGACGCCCCGCTTCATAGGCGTTGGTGATGCTGTAGGCGGTGGCTTCGGCTCGGTCGAGGTCGCCAGTAGCGACGATCGCAGTGACCAAGTCGGCTGCGGCGGACTCCGGCTGGTCCGGGTAGCGGACGGTATGGGCGATCGCTTCGGTGGCGGTCTCCCTTGGTGTTTTGTTACGTAGCGAATGCTCCGCAGCGAGCGCTTCCATGATGGTCCGGTGAGTGAAGCGGTATTGAGAGCTCTCCCGACCAGGAGATATCGACAGGAACAAGAATCCCGGCACGTTCCTTCAGAAACGCAACGAATTTGGTCGCCGACTCATAAAGGTCGCGCCGATCATTGAATTGTGGGTCTACTTCGCGCGCAAACGCCTCGATCACATCATGCTCGGTGATCACGTCCCTGTTCGCGCTTAACATTGTGTAAGCGATGCGCCCGAGGGCTCGCCGGACAATCGATGGACTAAACTGCTTCGGGAATAGATCGATATTCCTTGACCTATCCCATCGATCAAGCATCAGACCCCGTGATTGCTGCAGCTAGCTCGGCCCGATCGCCGATGAGAGCCCCTGACGTCTCATACAGACTAGAGAGTAGGGATAGCCAGAGTGGGTTTGAAGTTATGTCACCTAAGGATCGTGCCTACGTCCAGGAGGGCAAACGACCGCGCGCTAGCGGCGTCGGCGGGTAGTTGCGAATTGAGGCTGAACCAACGTCGCACATACTCCTGGATCTGCGATTGATCGAATCCGCAGATTCGCCGAGACCCTGAAGAACCTTGAATCAAGTACGGATCTACTGTATTCGATCTCTCGGGTCGTGACGAGAAGCCTGGTCTTCGGATATTGTGCGGCGAACAGGTCAATCGCTGCGGCAATGTCGGCTCTATCCATAGTAGAGACCTCGTCGAGGCCATCCATGATCACAATTGCGTGACCACTTTCCATTGCCTCTCGTACTGCGTCCTTGGGAGTAGGAAGTTGATAGATGGACTCCAGCTCACGTTCTATATACGTGATGATGGAGGTCTGCGATGTGGCGCCCGTCGCGAATCGCCTCAGTGTGACTAGGAATGGCACCTCAAACTCGTCGCTCGTAGCGTACCGATACATCATTGCGCCGCAAATGGTAGATTTGCCAATACCGGGCGGCCCAATCAGTAGTGTCCGATTGGGTAACTAGTTGTCGAGCTGGCCGATCTTGGTGATGACTCTCTGATTTCCGGGCTCAACGGACTCAATAACAGGCATTACGAAGCCTTGTTCGATTGATACGCCACGGGAGCGGTAAGAATATGGCGACGAAATTGTACCGTGGACCAATGCCACGCTGCTTCTGTAAGGGCCGAACGTGCGCCTCAGATGCTCAAGCTTAGTGGAATTTGCTTTCGGGATTCTTTCCTTCTTTGCTGCTTCCCATAGGGGGCGCCAGCCAGCAAGGATTGCTTGCCGTCGATCAGCTGGGGCTAGGGCTTCAACAAGGGCTTCGACGAAGTCCCATTGGGGTACACGCTTACCAGTTATGACGTTATGGACAGTCATATGGCTTACGCCCGTCTGGTCCGCTAATACCCGGGTTGACGGTGAGCCGGCGCGTTGACTCAGTAGGCGAATCTCATCAAGCAGTCGGTCTGCGGCAGTGAACTCAGAGTCACTCACCGTTACCTCCCTCCGCGAGCTTGTGTAACCGGGCCAGACGTTTTACAGTCTGCGATACGTGTACACCCGGAAGCCGGCGCCCTGGACGGGCAATTCGCGGCGCGGGTACGAGGGGAAGGGGCACGCATGCGGTCCTTGCTGGTCCAGGTGATCGCCGCCAAATCGGCGGCTCCCGTGACGGTTGACGTTCGCTGGATCGTGATCATCGTGGCCATGATCATGGCTGCGGTGTTCGCGTACCGCGACAAGAAGGTTGGTGTCGCCGTCTCAGCGGCCGTCGCCATCGGTGGTCTCCTGTACATCTTCCTGGGCATGTAAACACCCCGCCGTTTACGAGGGTACCGCTGAGGCTACGAGTACCGGTGGGTCGCCCATCCGTTGACATCCGGCAGCCAGTGGGCGACCTGGCCCCGACATCCGAGGGTGGTGGCGGGGCATGACGCGCCATCGACGGATCTTCCCCCCGATGCGCCCGGAGGTTGTGGACGGCTGGACTTGATTGGACGGCGCTGGACCCGGCGGTTGTGCGACGAAGTTGGGGCGTCCAGGTCAGCGCACCAAAGTCGAGGTGGAGCGGAGGGCCAGGGATTCGAACCCTGGAGGAACATCACTGCCCCTAGCAGTTTTCAAGACTGCCGCCATCGGCCACTAGGCGAGCCCTCCCGACGCGGGTACGCGACCCGCGGTCGCAGTGATTCTGCCACGTCGGTCGTACCGTGTGCCCGTGACGGTTTTCGGGCTGGTACATGGGGCGTGGCACCGGGGCTGGCACTGGCACCTGGTGGTGGCCGAGTTGGCGGCGCTCGGGTACCAGTCGATCGCGGTTGACCTGCCCACCGAGGAGCCGGAGGCCGGGGCGCTGAGGTACGCCGAGGTGGTCCTCGACGCGCTGGACAAGTACGACGACGTGGTACTCGTGGCGCATTCGCTCGGCGGGTTGACCGCTCCGGTGGTCGCCCAGCTGCGGCCGGTACGCGCCATGGTGCTCGTCGCGCCGTTGCTGCCGGAGCCGGGGCGTAGCTGGGCGGCGCAGGCGAAGGAGCACCGTGACCTGCTGCAGCGTGGGCTCGGCAAGGGGCAGGTACCCGGGCCGGGCGGCTCCTCGTCCTGGCTGGTCGAGCCGGCGGTCGAGCGGCTCTTCCCGGACGTACCTCCCGACCTCGCACTGGCGGCGGCGCAGCGGCTACGTCCGCAGTACTGGCTGGTCTCCGACGAGCTGACGCCGCTGGTGAGCTGGCCGGACGTACCCACCCGGGTGGTGGTGTGCGCCG
Organism: uncultured Actinomycetota bacterium; assembly: GCA_963850915.1. Classification (GTDB taxonomy): domain Bacteria; phylum Actinomycetota; class Actinomycetes; order Mycobacteriales; family Micromonosporaceae; genus CAVTWH01. The sequence goes on along the minus strand of CAWKND010000003.1, from coordinate 245,331 downwards.
ATGACCAGGTGGTGAACCCGGCGGCGCTGCGCCGGCTGGTCCCTGCAGACCGCTTGGTCGAGCTGCCTGGCAGCCACTCCCCGTTCCTCGCCCGCCCGGCCGAACTCGCCACCCTGCTGGCCGGGGCCGTTGACTGAGCGACCGCGCCGAGGCCTCGCGTCCTGACAACAGAGGCGCCGCGGGCAACGGCGGGAAGGATGAGGACATGTACGCGGTGACGATCAGTGAACCCGGTGGCCCGGAGGTACTGCGGTGGGTGGCGGTACCCGACCCGGTACCGGCCGAGGGCGAGGTGCTCGTGGACGTCGTCGCGAGCGCCGTCAACCGGGCTGACCTGCTGCAACGGCCAGGGCTTCTACGACCCGCCGCCCGGTACCGTGCCCTACCCGGGAATGGAGTGCTCGGGCCGCATCAGCGCGCTGGGCGAGGGCGTGACCGGCTGGCGGGTAGGCGACGAGGTGTGCGCACTGCTGGCCGGCGGTGGGTACGCCGAGCGGGTGGCCGTACCTGTCGGCCAGCTGCTGCCGGTACCGGCGGGTGTGGAACTGGTCGACGCGGCGGCGCTGCCGGAGGTCGCCTGTACCGTCTGGTCGAACCTGGTCCCGGTGGCCCGGCTGCGGGCCGGCGAGACGCTGCTAGTGCACGGCGGCGGCAGCGGGATCGGTACCTTCGCCATCCAGTTCGCCGCCGCGCTCGGTGCAACGGTGCTGGCCACCGCCCGGCCGGCCAAGCACGCTGCGCTGCTCGAACTCGGTGCCGGCCAGGTCATCGACTACACCGCCGAGGACTTCGTCGCCGCCAGCCGGGCGGCTACCGGCGGGCGCGGGGTCGACGTGATTCTCGACATCATGGGCGCCTCCTACCTGGGCCGGAACTTGCAGGCGCTGGCCACGGACGGCCGGCTGGTCGTGATCGGGATGCAGGGTGGGCGTACCGCGGAATTGGATCTGGGTTTGTTGATGACAAAACGGGCCAGCGTCGCGGCCACCGCGCTGCGGTCACGGTCGCTCGCGGAGAAGGCGGAGATCATTTCCGGGGTACGTGCGGAGGTGTGGCCACTCATCGAAGCCGGCCGTATTCACACCGTGATTGACCAGCGCGTACCCATGCCCGAAGCGTCCCGGGCGCACGAGACGGTGAGCCGTAATGATCACCTGGGCAAGGTGGTACTGGTCGTACCCTGACCCGTAAGATGCTCGTACGAACCGGACGCACGGGGCAACCTCGCCCGGCTCCGGTCGTTGAGTTTGCGAGGCCGGCAGCGATCGGACGGGGAGGAGTGCGGCGCTGTCACCCGGCGCCGCGAAGCCACCCCAGGCTTCAAGTTTGTCCGATTAATGCAGGTCAGAGCCCTAGTTGGCCATATAGTCATTGAGTACTTCCACCGGACTAGAGGTATGCGGCAAGCCCACGCTTGCGTGCCGTCGGCCCGGTTACCCCTACGACGGAGGACGTGAATGGGCGAGATCACTGGGGACCAGCGGGTACAGGCGGAGGTCCTCGAAGGGCTTGGCCACCGCGGTCAACCACCGCCGCTGGTTCGTTGAGCTCGCCATCCCGCACCTCGGCGACAACCCGATCGAGGTCGGCAGCGGCCTCGGCGACTACGCCCTCGAGTGGGCTCCGCACTTCGAGCACTTCACCGCCACCGAGGCCGACCCGGAGCGGCTCGTACTGCTCAAGGAGCGGCTGGCCGGCGTCACCCTCGATCAGCGTGCGCGAGCTGCTGCTGCCCTGCGAGGACGGCGGCGACTTCACCGGCGCGGTCTCCTACAACGTGCTGGAGCACATCGTCGACCACGTCGGCGCGCTGCGCAGCATGGGCGAGCTGGTACGCCCCGGCGGCGCCGTGGTCATCATCGTGCCCGCGTTCATGTTCGCCATGAGCCCGGTCGACATCGCCACCGGACACGTCCGCCGGTACACCAAGAAGACCCTGGGCAAGGCGATGACCGACGCCGGTCTCGAGGTCGAGCGGATCCACTACGCCAACGCTCTCGGCCTGATCGGCTATTTCGCCGCCACCAGCGTCTTCCGGCTGGCGCCGAAGGAAGGGCCGATGGTCAAGGTCTACGACAAGGTCGTCCTGCCTGCGACGAAGGCCGTGGAGCAGAAGATCCGGCCGCCGTTCGGGCAGTCGGTCTTCGCGGTCGCGCGCCGACCGAGGTAACCATGACGCGGGCCGACGTTACCGTCGGTCCCCCCGCCGACCTTCCGTCCCGCACAGCGACGCCACCCCCACGGCGGCCGGTGCGGTGGTACGTGGCGGACCTGTCCGCCTATCTGATCTTCGTGCTCGGCGGGTTGCTGGTCACCGCCCGGCTGTGGCTCGACCCCGGCCGGCGCGTCTCCAGTGCCAATCCGGCCGGCCAGACGCTCGCCGACTGGCTGCTCGCGCACGCCGCCCGGTTCCTGACGCACGGCGGGAACCCGCTGTTCAGTACCCGGCTGAACGTACCCGACGGGGTGAACCTGATGGCCAACCCGGCCATCCTCGGGCTCACCCTGCCAATGGCTCCGGTAACCCTGCTGGCCGGCCCGGATGTCGCGTACGCCCTGCTGCTCACGCTCGCCTTCGCGGCCACGGCCGGCTGCTGGTACTGGGTGCTGTCCCGTACCGTGCTGCCCAACCGGCTGGCGGCCTTCCTCGCCGCGGCGCTCTGTGGCTTCGCCCCCGGCCTGGTCGCGCACGCCAACGGTCAGCCCGGCCTGGTCGCCCAGTTCCTGCTGCCGCTGCTGGTCTACCACGCCGCCGCACTGGGCCGGCCCGGGGGGAAGCGAGGGGCGCTCCTCGGGCTGCTGATCGTGTGGCAGTGCTTCATCAGTGAGGAACTGCTGCTGGAGGCGGCCCTGGCGGGTGCTGTCCTGGTCGGGGTACTCGCGCTCTGGCGCCGTGAGACCGCCCGGCGCCTTATCCGGCCGGTCGGGTACGGGCTGCTGGTCGCCGCCGTGGTCAGCGGGGTACTGCTGGCGTACCCGCTGTGGTTCCAGTTCTTCGGCCCGCAGAGCTACCACGGCCTGCCGTACGACCCGGGTGGGTACGCCACCGACCCGGCCACGTACTTCACCTTCGCGCGCGAGTCGCTCGCCGGCTCCAGCTCGATCGCGCCCAGGTTCGTGCGCAGCGCCACCGAGGAGAACGGCTTCTTCGGCTTCCCGTTGCTGCTGCTCAGCGCCGTCTTCGCCGGCTGGCTCTGGCGCGGGTACCTGCTGGTCCGGGCGGCCGTGGTGACCTCAGTGGTGGTGGCGGTACTCGCGGCCGGGGCGCGGCCACGGGTACACGGGATCGGCGTGGGGGTACCCGGGCCGTACGCCGTGCTGCGGCACCTGCCGCTCGTCGGGCTGACCACGCCGACGCGGTACTCGCTGCTGCTGGTACCGCTGGTGGCGGTCGTGTTCGGGCTCGCCATCCAGCGCGCCGGGCAACTCACGCCGGCCCGGGACGCCCCGGCGGAGCGGCACAGCTGGCTGCTGCTGTGGACGGCGACCTGCCTGGCGGCGCTGCTGCCGATCGCCCCGACGCCGTTGACCGCCCGGGACCGGGGGCCGGTACCGGCGTTCTTCAGCAGCGGACTGTGGCGGACCTACGTGCCGGCCGGGCGTACCGTCGTCGCCGCGCCACTGGCCTCCGCGAGTACCCCCGATCCGATGTGGTGGTCGGCCGTGACGCTGCTCGGCGCGGCGGCCCCGCGCGGCTACTTCCTCGGCCCGGCCGGGCCGCACGACCGGCAAGCCAGCCTGTCGCCCGCGCCCCGGCCAACTTCCCTGCTGCTGCAAGAGGTGTGGCGGACCAGGACGGCCGCCCCGGTCGACGCCCGGGACCGGACCGCGGCCAGCGCGGATCTCGCCTTCTGGCGGGCGGCCGTGGTGGTGGTCGCTCCCGGCGTGGCCGAGGAGGCGCTCTGGCAGACGGTCACCCGGCTGCTCGGCCGCCAGCCGATCTTCACCGGCGGCCTCTGGCTCTGGACGGTCCCGGCATGACGCCCGCCCGCCTCCGCTGTTCGCCGGCGTCTGGCCGCGACGTTGCCGGCTGGGTGCCCGACCGGTGCGCGCGGGGGCGGCGGTTGTGACGGCTACCGAAGATCCGCCGGTCACCGGGGCGCGCCGGAGCCGCCGGCGGCCAACGGTCGCGGTCGTCGCGCTGCCCGCCGGGGGTACCGCGCGGCGGCCACCACGGATCCGCCGGGTGGACCTGCTGGTATCGGCCGGGTACCTGCTCGCGGCGCTGTACGTGATGGCGCACCTGCTCGTCGACCCGGCCGCGCGGGTACAGCGCAGTAACCCCTCTGACCAGGCGTTCTTCGAGTTCGTACTGGCCAACGCCGGTAAGGTGCTGGCGCACGGCGCGAACCCGTTCTTCACCCGGCAGATGAACATGCCGGACGGGGTGAACCTGATGGCCAACACCTCGATCCTCGGCATGTCCCTGCCGCTCGCGCCGCTGACCCTGCTGTTCGGTACCGGCGTGTCGTACGCGGTGCTGTCGGTCGTCGCGCTCGCCGCCACCGCCACGTCGTGGTACGCCATGCTGGCCCGGCACGTGGTGTCGTCCCGGTTCGCGGCCGCCGTGGGTGGCTGGTTCTGCGCCTTCGCACCCGGTGCCGTCGCCCAGGCCAACGGGCACCCGAACATCGTGGCCCAGTTCCTGGTGCCGTGGATCGTCTGGCGCGCGACGAAACTGCGCGAGCCGGGGCACCTGCTGCGCAACGCGGCGGCACTCGCCGCGCTGGTGGTGTGGCAGTTCTTCATCAACGAGGAGATCCTGCTGCTGACCGCGCTGGCGTACGGCATCGTCGCGCTGGTGTACGCGGTGTGGCACCGGCGTACCGTCCGGCCACAGGTCGGCCGGTTCGTGCGTGGCGTACTCGTCGCCGGAGCGCTGAGTGCCGTGGCGCTGGCGTACCCCCTGTGGTTCCAGTTCTTCGGCCCGCAGCACTACCGCGGCCTGCCACCGCTCATCCAGCTCTACGGCATCGACCTGTGGTCCTACCCCTCGTACGCCAGCGAGTCGCTGACCGGCAACGTCAACACCGGCACGCTCTACGCGCCCAACCCGACCGAGCAGAACGCCTTCCTCGGCTGGGGGCTCATCCTCCTGGTCGGCGTGATCGTCTGGCGGTTGCGCCGCAGCGCGCTCGCGATCGGCCTGGCCACCGCCGGGCTGAGCCTGGCGCTGTGCTCGCTCGGCCTGCACATCGTGGTACGCGGCCACCACACCGGCATACCCGGCCCGTGGGAAGTACTGTCCCGGCTGCCGGGGCTGGACACGGTGGTCGCGCCCCGGCTGGCGATCACGGTGATCCCGGTGATCGGCATGCTCCTCGCCCTCGGCTGCGACGAGTTCCTCGCACACGTGGAGAAGGCCGTGGTCCGGCCGGCGCCGCCGTGGCGGTTGGCCGGGGCCGCGCTGCTCGCGGTGGCGCTGGTACCCATCGCGCCGACGCCACTGGCCGCGACCGGCCGGGTACCGGTACCCGCGTTCATCACCGACGGCACCTACCGGGAGTACGTGCCGGACGGGCGCAGCCTGGTACCGATCCCGCTGACCCGGCCACCGCACAACGACGGGCTGTACTTCTCCGCGCGGGCGAACCTGGGCTTTGCCTTCCCGCGCGGGTACTTCCTCGGGCCGGGTGAGGATCCGGCGCACCCGGGGCAGCTGGGTGCCCGGTACGACGCCCCGTACCTGCCCACCTCGTCACTGCTGGAGGGGGTCGCGGACACCGGCGTGGTACCCGCGCTCGGGCCGGCGGACAGCGCCAACGCCCTGCACGACCTGCGGTACTGGCGGGCAGCCGCGCTGATCCTGCCGTTCGACTCCGACCACGAGTACCAGCTGTACCAGGTGACCAGCCAGCTCGTCGGCTTCCGACCGGTACCGGTGGGTGGGGTGTGGCTCTGGGATGTTCGCGGGATCGTCGGGTAACGCGGTCGGGTCAGGGAGTGGCTCGAGCGGCGACCGCCCGTTAGGCTCGCGCCGATGTCTGCCACCGTCGCCACCGACCAGCTCGTCGAGCCCCCCGAGGACGAGCCCGCCGACCTCGCCCCGGACGAGCCGGCCGAGCACTGCCGACCTCGCCGAGGACGAGCCGGCCGAGCCCGCCACCGCGCCCCGCTGGCCGGGCTGGCGGATCGACCTCGCGGTCTACGGCGGTTTCCTGGTACTGGCCCTGTGGCTGCTGTGGCCCTTGTGGCGTCATCCCGCCGGCCTGTACCCGACGGAGAACGGCTCGGACGGCAGCTTCTTCGAGTTCGCGCTGAACCACGCGGTACGGATCTTCTCGCACGGCGAGAACCCGTTCTTCAGCCCGCAGGTCAACGCCCCGCTCGGGGTCAACATGATCGCCAACACCGGGCTGCTCGGGCTGACCGTCCCGCTGGCCCCGGTGACCGCGATCTTCGGCGCGCCGGTCGCCTTCCTGCTGCTGCTCACCCTCGGCATCACGGCCACCGCCGGCAGCTGGTACTTCGTGCTCAGCCGGCACGTGACCTGCCACCGCGCGGCGGCGATCGTCGGCGGCGCGTTCTGCGGCTTCGCGCCGGGCATCGTCAACCACCTCAACAGCCACCCCAACCTGGTCGCCCAGTTCCTCATCCCGTTCATCCTGTGGCGGGCGCTGGAGCTGCGGAACCCGGGGCCCTACCTGCGTCGGGGCATCGTGCTCGGGCTGCTGCTGACCTGGCAGGCCTTCCTCAACGAGGAGCTGCTCTTCCTGTACGCCCTGGCCGCGGTGATCTTCGTGGCGGTGTACGCGATCGCGCGCCCCCAGGTCGCCCGGGCCGGTGCCGTACCGATGCTGCGCGGGCTCGCGGTCGCCCTGGCCACCGCGGGGGTACTGCTGGCCTATCCGCTGTGGTACCAGTTCGCCGGGCCACAGCACTACTCCGGCCTGCCCGACTGGCTGCTCAACTACGGCACCAACCTCGCCGAGTACCCCGCGTTCACCAAGCTCACCCTGGTGCACGGCGACGGCAGCCTGGGCATCTTCCCGGAGCAGAACACCTTCTTCGGCTGGCCGCTGCTCCTCCTGCTCGCCGTCGGTGTGGTGTGGCAGCGGCGCCGGGTGGAGGTGGTGGCGCTCGCCATCGCCGGCTGCGCGTTCGCCGTACTGTCTCTCGGGCGTACCGGCACCTGGCACGGTCACGTGTTCGCCCACCGGGCACCGTGGGCGCTGCTGGACAAGCTGCCGCTGTTCGACTCGGTGGTACCGGTACGCCTCGGGCTGATCGTGATCCCGATCCTCGGCGTACTCATCACGATCCTGCTGGCCGAGGCGCTGTCCCGGCCGGTACCGGTCAGCCATGTCTGGGTGGCCGCGTTCGCCGTGGCGCTCGTGGTGATCGTCCCGCAGCAGCTGCCGGTCAGCCCCCGACCGGCCGTCCCCGACTTCATCACCAGCGGCGGCTGGCGCCCCTACGTGTCCGGCGACGCCTCCATCCTCAACGCCGACACCACCGTATGGAACGGCGGCATCGACTCGATGGCCTGGGCCAACAAGGTCGACCTGGGGTACCGGGTGGTGGGCGGCTACTTCCTCGGCCCGGACAGTACCGGTGTCGCCGGGTACGGGCCGATCACCCGGCCCACCGCTGGGCTGCTCGCCGGCGTGGTCGGCAACGGTGGCGTACCGGCGATCTCCGATGAGCAGCGCGCCCAGGCAGCCGACGACCTGCGCTTCTGGCACACGGCGATCATCGTGCTGGCGGCCGGCGCGAACCACCACGACGACCTGGCGGCCACGCTGACCGCCCTGGTCGGCCCGGGTCAGCAGGTCGACGACGTGATGGTGTGGGACGTGCGGCCGCTGTCCGGCGCCTGAGCTACTTGCTCCAGCGCTGCTTGACGCGAGCTATTTGATGCGGCGCTATTTGATGCAGCAGCCGCTGCAGAGCTTGGGCTCGGGCAGCGTGAAGGCCAGGCAGCAGGTACGCCTGCGTACCTGTAGGTCAGACGTGACCTCGACCAGGTCAGCCAGGCCGAGCGCGTCGAGGATCTCGGCGGCTGTGCCCGCCACCCCGCCCGGGAGCGCGTCGGCGGAGCGGACCAGGGCGTACGCGACGCCGGAGGCGACCGAGCCGAGCAGGGTGCGCTGGCCGACCCGTACCCGCTCGTGCAGCTGCTCCATCAGCGGAGCCAGGTGCGCCTCCAGCAGCGTGCTACGCAGGTACTCCAGGAGTGCCGGTTCGTCGGGCAGTACGCGTACGCCAGGCCAGCCCAGCGCCGTGACCGGGTCGCTGGCGAGTACCGCGACTTCGGGGCGGCGCAGCCCCAGCTCGACGAAGGGCGCGGTGCCGTGCAGCCGGACCAGCACGTTGTCCGGGGCAACCAGGGGGACTCGGCGGGCCGAGGCGTAGCCGACCACGGCCGGCAGGGTCAGCCAGTAGGCGTAGGACTTGAAGGCGAGTGCGGCGGCCGCGTGCGGGCTGGCCTGCCAGCGCTCCCGGGCCGCGTCGAGCAGCTCGTCGACGGCGTACCCGTGCACCACGTTGGTGGCCGGGAACCAGCCCTCGACCAGAGCGCCGGGCGGGGCCAGCAGGCCGGTGGCGAACCCGTGTACCGGCGCCTCGCCCCGCTGCGCGCGTACCTGCTCGAGCGTGCCGACCACAGCCGCCAGCGGTTCGGTACCGGGCGCGCGGAGTACGGAGTGCACTGCGCCCCCTTCCGCTTCCGCCGCGACCGTCTTGCCGTCAACCCCGTCACTCTAACGCGACGAAGGTTAGCCTAACCAGTGGGCCGGGAATGTCACGGTCAGTTACCAGGGATCGACGTCAAGCCATCTGTCGGCTAACCGGCACTGTCCGGCCGCCGACCGAAGACCGGCCGACACTGGAACGAAGTGCCGCTTCGACTCCCTGTAAAGCGACCAACACCCGGTGCCGCGACCGACTCCCTGCGAGGCGACCAGACATGGCCTCCCCAGCGGGCGACGACCCGCCTCTTGTGACAGCGGTGGCAGCGTTCGCCACCGAACTTGCCCAGTGGCGGCGTGAGCGTGGGCTGACGAAGAAGCAGCTCGCCAACCAGATGGGCTTCGATCCGTCGTACGTCAGCCATGTCGAGGGGCGCCGGCACCGCCCCACCGGTGACTTCGCCAAGCGCGCCGAGGCGGTACTGGGCGCGGGCGGCGCGATCTGGAACCGGTTCACCGAGTACGACGAGATCCGCCAGCACCGGCGGGCGCGGCGTGGCCGGGCCGGCCGGTACCGACCAGTGGCTGCCGCCCGGCGCCGGGCTGGTGGTGGAGCGGGAGACCGCCAACCTGTCCTTTGTCGACGGGGTGTACCACTGCGCCATCCGGCGGGAGCTGGTCAACGCCGGTACCGAGCCGGTCACCCGGTACCCCGTCAAGATCTCCGTCGACCGCTACCCCGGCGACCCGCAGCGCTCCAACGAGTTCTACCGCCGGTTTCCGTTGACCCTGGAGGAGCTGCGGCTGTCGGCGCTGTGGAACGACACCGAGCCGATGACCTGGCGGCCGATCTACGACCGCGACTCGTACAAGGAGATCTGGCTGCTCTTCGAGAACCCGCACGGGCGCTTCCCGCTCTACCGCGGCGAACGCGCGGTCATCGAGTACCGCTACGAGCTCGGCGAGGACAAGTGGGGGCAGTGGTTCCAGCGCAACGTCCGGCTGCCCACCCAGCACCTCGCCGTCCGGCTGGACTTCCCGGCGTGGCTGCGTCCGGCCGTCTCCGGCCTGGTCACCTCGCTCACCTCGGAGCAGCCGCTGTCCACCGCGATCCGCGAGCAGACGCGTACCGACCCGTACCTCGGCGAGCGGGCCGTCTTCGAGTGGGGGACGGAGAATCCGGCGCTGCACGCGCGGTACCGGCTGGACTGGCGGTTCCGGCCGCCCGGCGGGGTACCCCGGCGCGCGGCGAACGCCAACCAGCCCAGTGCCCGGATGGCCGGCGCTGGGATCCGCCAGCGCGACGACGAGCTGCTGCGCCAGCGGGCCCGTACCTTCACCCTGCCGGCCGAGCAGGACACCGCCCGGGACGTGGTACGGCGGCTGCACGCGGCGCTCGACGTGGTCGCCGGGCTGCACGACTTCAGCAAGGGCGTCGGGTTGGCGGCGCCACAGCTCGGACTGGGCTGGGCCGCCGCGGTGGTACGCCCACCGGAGCCGGACGCCGACCAGATCGTGCTGCTCAATCCGCGGGTGGTCGGCGAGTCAACCGAACGCGACGAGCACTACGAGGGCTGCCTGTCCTTCTTCGACGTACGCGGTCGGGTACCCCGGGCCCGGCACCTGGAGGTGGAGCACACCACGCTCGCCGGTGACCGGGAGGTGGCGGTCTTCGAGGACGGGCTGGCCCGGCTCGTCGCGCACGAGATCGACCACCTGGAGGGCTGGCTCTACGACGACCGGATGGCACCGGGCGCCCGGCTGGTACCCCTGGCGGAGTACGACGACGTCGGCCAGGCGTGGCACTACCCGGACCGGGCGTGACCGGCTCAGACCGGCGCGCCCTCGGCCAGCGACTCGTCGAGCGGCTCGTCCATCGGCTCGTCCGGCAGCGCGGGTGCGCTCCGTTGCTCGGGTACCGGCTGGCGGGGCGCCGGTAGCGGCTCGGCCAAAGTCTCGAACGGGCTGTACCGGATCCGGTCGGTCGGTACGTCGAGCCGGTAGAGCGCCTGCACGGTGTCCCGTACATCGGCGGCGGGTCCGGCGACGAAGCAGTCGTGGTCGGGCCACGGCCCGTAGCGCTCGACCATCTGGGCGGCGGTGCCGTGTTCACCGGCGAAGCCCGGGTCGGCGCTGACCACGGGTACCAGCGACAGCCACGGGTACCGGGCGGCCAGCCGGCGCAGTGCGGCGATGTCGTAGAGGTCCTCGCGGGTACGCCCGGCGAAGAACAGGTGTACCCACCGGGTCCGGTTGTACCGGGTCAGCTCCTCGATCAGCGCCTTCATCGGGGCCAGCCCGGCGCCCGCCGCCACACACACGATGTCCCGGGTGGAGCGCCGATCCAGGGTCATCGTCCCGGACGGCGCGGCCAGCCGCAGCCGGTCGCCGACCGTTACCCGGCGGACCAGCGCGCTGGAGACCAGCCCGCCGTCAACCGCGTGTACGTGCAGGTCGAGGGTGCCGTCCGGCCGCGGCGCGTTGGCCACCGCGAACTCCCGCCACACCCGGGGCTGGTAGGCCGTCTCGACCGGCAGGTGCTGACCGGGCAGGTAGCTCACCGGGCTGGCCGGTGCCACGGTCAGCACCGCGAGTTCGGAGCCCATCCGCAGGTGACTGACGACCTCCGCGTCGCGGCTCGGCGGGCTGTCCCGCTCGGCCAGGGCGCTCGCCCGGATCGTGTTGGTGACCAGCCGGACCGCGTCGGCCCAGGCCGCGTCGTAGGCCACGCACCAGCCGTCCGCGCCGAACGTGCGCACGCCGTCGAGCAGAGCCAGTCCGAGGGTACGCAGGTGGCGTTCGCCCAGCCGGTACTTGCGGTGCTCCCGACCGAGGGCACGCAGGTAGAAGTCGAGCGCCTCGGCGTCGTCGTACAGCTGGATGGTGTGCGTGACAGCGCTGAGCAGCTGTGCCTGCGGGGTGTCCATGGCGACCGGGAACAGTTCGCGCGACTCGGGATGGGTCAGGAAGAGCCGGGCGAAGACGTACCGCGCGAGCTGCTCCTGGCGCTCCTCGACGAGGGTCCAACTCTCCTTCAGGACACTGTGCAAGCTGGTCACCCCACAAGCTTGGGGACCCTGCCCGCCGGTCCGTCGCACAGTGTGTGCGAGTCGCTACAGACTACTTCGACACCGGCTGGAGGCAGAAGATCGTGTTCTTCGGACTGTGGTCGACTTCAATGTACGGCAGCCCCGGATCGCACTGTCCAGGATCGGTCACCTTGGCCGCGACCCGGTATGCACCCTGGGTGTCACAGCCCACCCGGCGGGGCTTGCCGCCGGAGTGCGTGACGCAGCTGCCGACCGCGTACTCGCCGGCCGAGTGCGCGCGTACCAGCAGGCCGGCGGTGATCGTGGCGACCAGGATCAGCACGAGTACCGCGGCGACGGTGAGCACTGTCGCCTTGGTGTGCCGCTTCGCCTGTACCGGCGGGGGTACCGGGCCGGGGTAGGGGTACCCGGGCTGCTGCTGGTACCCGCCCGGCTGCGCCGGCTGCCACGGTGCGCCCGGTGGTGGCGGTTGGCCCGGCGCCGGGTAGCTCTGCTGCGGGTAGCCCTGGGTCGGGTAGCCGGGCTGCTGGTACCCCTGGGCGGGGTATCCCTGGGTTGGCTGTTGGGTCGGGTAGCCGGGGGTGGGTAGCCCGGGGCCGGATAGCCCGGCTGCGGGCCGGCCCAGCCGGCGGGAGGCTGGGGTGCGCCGGCTGGCGGCGACGGTGGACCGAAGGGCGGCAGTGCCGCCGGCTGCGGCGCGGTCGGCGCGCTGCCCGGCTGGCTGTCCGGCACTGGTGCGGCCCACGGACTCCGTTCCACCCCAACGGTTTCCGCCTGGCTGACGGAGTCTGGCGCGGACCATGCCGCGGTCGGTGCGGCGGTTGGGGTCTCGGCCGGCGTGCCCGCCCCGGGCACGCCGGTAACCGGCTCGGGGGATGGGGCTGGCGGATCGGCGCGCGCGGCGTCGAACGGCTGGGCCGGTGAGCCGGCAGGGCTCGACTCGGGTTCGGGCTGCGCATCGGGCACCGGCTGACTCTACGGCTCCGATCGGGTACGAAGCCATTCATCCGGCCACCCGGGCGCTAGGTTTTGCGAGGGTGCAGACAGGGGCGCGCAGACAGGGCGGTAGGCGAATGGTGGATGCGGAGCTGGACGCCGGGGTACGCCGCGCCCGGGTGCGGGAGATCTGGCTGGTACTCGGGGTGTCGCTGGGGGCCAGCGCGGCCTACGCCATCCTCGACATCGTCAACCGGGAGACGGCCGGCAAACCGCTCGCCTCCCAGTCGGCCGGCCTGAACATCGCGGTCACCCCCGACCGCCCCTACCTCGACCTGGCCTACCAGCTGCTCGGGATAGTGACCGCGCTGGTACCGGCGCTGCTCGCACTGCACCTGCTGGCCGTGGACCGGTCGCTGCCCGCGCTCGGCTTCCGGCCGGTACGCGCGGGCTTCGACCTGGGTACCGGCGCGGGACTCGCCGCGCTCATCGGCATCCCGGGACTCGGCCTGTACCTGCTGGCCCGGGCGCTGGGCATCAACGCCCAGGTGGTACCCGCGGGGCTCGGGCACGTGTGGTGGTCGACGCCGGTACTCGTCCTCTCCGCCATCCAGAACGCGGCGCTCGAAGAAGTGATCATGGTCGGCTACCTGGTGACCCGGCTGCGCCAGCTCGGCTGGGCACTCCCGGCCGTGGTGTTGACCAGTGCGCTGATTCGCGGCTCGTACCACCTTTATCAGGGCTTCGGCGGATTCATCGGGAACGCGATCATGGGTGTGATCTTCGTCCTCTTCTTCCTCCGGTTCCGCCGGGTCGGGCCACTCATCGTGGCCCATGCCTTGATCGACACTGTTGCCTTCGTCGGGTACGCGCTGGTCGGCAAGCACCTGTCTTTCCTGCACTGACCATCGTCGAACCCTTGCCCACACCCTCGCATCGGTCGTTGTCACCAACCTGCGGGTAGATGTGCGGGCCCGGGTGCTTCCGGTGAGATCGTCCGTCCACCTAGGCTGCCTCCATCGTGGGCATTCCCCCTGCCCACAGGACACACGGAGGTCCACAGCAGTGTCGATACCACGACGTGCCGGGTTCAAGCGCCCGGCCGCTCTCCTACTCGCCGGCGTGACGCTGACCGCGCTCACGTTGACCGCGAGTACCGGAGCGCAGGCCGCAACCACCGGCCCAACTAGCATTTATATCGTTCAGATCGCTGGCGACCCGGTCGCCACCTACGCCGGTACCGAGTCCGGGTACGCCGCCACCAAGCCGGCCGCCGGAACCAAGCTCGACTCGCACTCCGCGGCGGCCAACGCCTACGGCGCGCACCTCAAGGCCAAGCAGAAGTCGACGCTGGCCAAGGTCGGCGTGGACAGCAGCAAGATCACCTACCAGTACAACACCGCGATCAACGGTGTCGCGGTGAAGCTGACCGCATCGCAGGCGACCAAGCTGAAGTCGACCGTCGGCGTGGTGAACGTCTGGAAGAACACCACGGTCACCATCCAGACCCCGCCGACCGACAAGTTCCTCGGCCTGACCGGCCCGCTCGGCGTGTGGAACCTGGCCTTCGGCGGCGACAAGCGCGCCGGCGCCGGCGTCATCATCGGTGACATCGACACCGGCTTCTGGCCGGAGAGCCCGAGCTTCGCCCCGATCAACCCGACCGCCGCCGACAACGCGCTCATCGCGTCGAAGTGGCACGGTACCTGCGACGCGGGCGACGACCACCCGGTCACCTGCAACAACAAGGTCATCGGTGCGCGCTGGTTCGACGCGGCCGGCAACTCGAACGCCAACCCGGGCGAGTTCCACTCACCGCGTGACTTCGACGGCCACGGCTCGCACACCGCCAGCACGGCCGCCGGTGACCACGTCAGCAACGTGACCGTCAACGGCGTAGCCGCCGGCGATGTCGAGGGTGTTGCCCCCGGCGCGCGGCTGGCCGTCTACAAGGTGCTGTACGAGAGCGCCGACGGTACGACCGCGAGTGGCAGCAGCGCTGACATCACCGACGCCATCGAGCAGGCCATCCTCGACGGGGTCGACGTCATCAACTACTCGATCGGCGACAACGTCGACAACTTCAGCTCGGTCGAGCTGGCGTTCCTGAACGCCGCCGCGGCCGGTGTCTTCGTCTCCGCGGCCGCCGGCAACGCCGGCCCGGGTGCGAGCACGGTCGACAACGCCATGCCGTGGGAGACCACGGTGGCGGCCGGTACCTACGACGTGGGGCACACCAAGTCGGTGACCCTGGGCAACGGGGCGACGTACACCGGTGTCGGTGTCGGCGCCGCGGTAGCCAGCTCGCCGCTGATCAATTCAGCCAGCGCCGGGCTCGCCACGGCTTCGGTCAGTGACGCGACGCTCTGTGTCAGCGGGACGCTCGACCCGGCGAAGGTGACCGGCAAGATCGTGCTCTGCCAGCGTGGCGGCAACGCACGTACCGACAAGAGCAAGGCGGTGCAACTGGCCGGCGGTGTCGGAATGATCCTCGGCAACCCGAGCCCGAACTCGCTCAATGCCGACTTCCACTTTGTACCGACGGTGCACGTCGATGACGTCGCGAACGCGGCGATCAAGGCATACATCGCCGGTACGGCCAGCCCGACCGCGTCGATCTCGGCCTCGACCCAGATCACGACGGAGGCGCCGCAGGTGGCGACGTTCTCCAGCCGTGGCCCGTCGCTGTCCAGCGGTGGCGGTCTGTTGAAGCCGGACATCATGGCGCCCGGTAACGACGTCATCGCGGCGGTCTCCCCGGCCAACCACTCGGGGAACCTCTACGACACCGAGTCCGGTACCTCGATGGCGACCCCGCACATCGCCGGTGTCGCGGCCCTGGTCATCAGCAAGCACCCGAACTGGTCTCCCATGGAGGTCAAGTCGGCGATCCTGACCAGCGCCAACACGCTCGACAACCAGAAGAAGCCGATCACCAACGACAACGGGACCCCCGCGGGCCCGCTGGACTACGGCTCGGGCGAGGTCGACCCGCTGGGCGCGCTCATTCCTGGCCTGGTCTACGACTCGGACATCACCCAGTGGCTGCAGTACTCCTGCGGCATCGGGGTGCACCTGAGCACCTCGACCGGCGATGTCTGCGACAGCGTGGGTTCGGTGACGCCGAGCGAGTTCAACTCGCCGAACATCGCGTCCGGTAACCTCACCGGCTCGCTGACCGTGCACCGTACGGTCACCAACGTGGATCCGATCATCGGCATCTACGACGCCAAGGTGAAGGCCCCGGCCGGCTTCACGGTCAAGGTCAGCCCGAGCCACCTCATCCTGAAGCCCGGTGCGAGCGCCACCTTCACGGTGACGATCACCCGGACGACGGCTCCGCTCAACCAGTACGCGTTCGGCTCGCTCACCTGGACCGGCCTGCTCGGTCTGCACAAGGTGACCAGCGTGATCGCGGTCAAGCCGGTGGCCCTCGCGGCACCGGGCGAGGTCGACGCCACCGGCGTCAGCGGCTCGCAGGCGCTGTCCCTGAAGACGGGGTACTCGGGCACGCTCACCGCGGCCGCCTCGGGTCTCGCAGCGGCTGACGAGCACGACTTCTCGCTCGTCGAGGATGTCGCCGGCTTCGACCCGACTGCGCCGGCCACTGGGCCGGGTACCGGGGAGTACGTGGTGACGGTTCCGGCCGGCACCAAGGTGGCCCGGTTCGCGACCTTCGCGAGCGACTACCCGGCCGGTACCGACGTCGACGAGTACGTCTTCGCCGACACCGGTTCAGGGTTCGTGCAGGTTGGCCAGAGCGCTGGTGGTACGGCGGATGAGTCGGTCACCTTCACCGATCCGGACCCGGGTACCTACGTGGTCTTCGTCGACGCGTTCGACCTGCCGACACAGCCGATGACGGTGAAGGGGTACAGCTTCCTCGTCACCGGCCCGGGCAGTCTGACGGCCACTCCGGCCTCGCAGGCGGTGACCCTTGGCGGTACCGCCACGGTCACGGCCGGCTGGTCCGGTCTGACCGCCGGTAAGCACTACCTCGGCATCGTCGAGTACGGCGACGGTACGAACGTCATCGGCTCCACGCTGGTGGCGGTCGACGCCTGAAGTACCACCGCTTGACGCACCACGGTTAGCAAGGCGCCCCGGTACCGAGAGGTACCGGGGCGCCTTCGCTTGCTGCCTTTTCGTTTGGGCTCTCTACGGTGGCGCGCGGTTGGCGTTAGCTTCGGTAGAAGGCGTTCGCCCGGCGCGCTGTCCGCTCGGCGTCGGAGCTGTTCAGCACCAAAGTGCCCAGCAGCGCGCCGCCCGGGAATCGGCGCAATGGCAGCGTCGCCAGCCGTCCCGGCCCGGTCAGCGCGGCGACCCGCCAGCCGGTCATCGCGAGAACAGCGACATCGACGCCGGTCGGCGCATCCTCCGGACCGGCGAGCGCCGCGTCCACAGCCGCGACGGCGTCCGCGAGGGTCGGCTGCGCGCCCAGTATCGCGAGCAGCTCGGCGGCGCGCCGCGGGTCGCTCGGGTCGACGCCGTAAGCCGCGGCGGTACGCAGCACAATCTGCGCCCGGCTCCACAGCACCGTGGCAAGCTGGGCCGCGGGTGCGAGTACCCCCGTGGCGGCGCTGGCGAGCGTGGCGTACCCGGCGGTACGTACCAGCCGGCGCTGGGCGTACCCGGCGAGTGCTTCGGGTGTGGCCGTCGGGTACGTGCTCCGCAGCCACCGTGCCTCGCCAGCGATCTGTGGCCCGAACCGGCGTACCGCCTCGAGCGCGAGCAGCTCCGGAGCGTGCTGTGGATCCGCGCGCACCCGCCGCCACAGGCCCCGGCCGCCGGCCGGTTTTGGCAGCGGAGCCGGCGTGGACGCCGGTACCGGGCGTGCCGCGGCGATTGGGTCCGGCGCCGCGCTCGCCGTCGCTGTCGCCGTCGACTCAGCCAGTCCGGCAGGCGTCGCCGTCGACTCAACCTCTCCGACGGGTGTCGCCAGTTCGGCAACCGACCCTGCCAACTCAACCGATTGCCCGGCTGGCTCGACCGACTCCGCTGGCTCGGCCGACGACTCTGCTGGCTCTGCCGACTCTGCTGGCTCGACCAACTCTGCTGGCTCGGCCGACGACTCTGCTGGCTCGGCCGACTCTGCTGGCTCGACGGCCGACTCTGCTGGCTGGGCGGATGGCCGTGCGGGTTTGGTCGCCTTCTTGGCTGCTTTGGTGGGCGCGGCGGCCGGCGCTGCTGGAGCGTCCGACGGTGCCCTCCTGGTCGACAGGGCCGGCGGTGCGGCGGCGCCCGTCTCTTCCACTGGCGCGGCCGCGCGAGCCTTCGTGGCAGGTTTCGCAGGCGTGGCCGACGTAGCCCTCGCCAGCCGCTTCGCGGACGTACTGCCCGGCTCGGCACCGGGCGGCGTGGTGGCTCCAGCTGGCGTGGTGGCCTTGGCTGGTGTGGTGGCCCCGGCTGGCGTGATGGCCTCGGCTGGCGCGGTGGCCCTGGCTGGCGTGGTGGCCTCGGCTGGCGTGGTGGCGGCAGGTGTACCGGCCGTGCCTGGTCGTGTGGGCCGCTCGTCCGGTACCACCTCGGCGGCCTTGCCGGCCCGCTGCGCCGGGCGTTCGACTTCGAGCGGCTTGGCCGTCTTACGCGGCTTGACCTGCTCCGGAATCTCGGCCCGCGCTGGCCGGCTGGTCCGCGGTAGTGACTCGGCCCGCTTGGTCGGTCCGGTCTGTGGCTCGGCCGGGGTCGGTGGCGCGGTCTGAGTGCGCGACGCGGCCCGGGCGGGTGGCTCCGCTGGTGCGGGTAGGTCGACCGGTGCGGGCGGGTCGGGTGGCTGGAACGGCTGGCGCATCCTGGCGGGCGACTGCCGGGGTGGCGGCGCGTGGTCCGGTACCCCCGGGCCGGTGGGGGCCGGCTCTTCGGCGCGCGGGTCAGGTATGGCCGGTGGGGTGGTCGGGTCAGGGTCGGGGGGTACGGCCGGCTCCATGAAGATCGCGGCCGGCGGCCTCGCGGCAGGACGTGCCGGCCGTCGAGGTGCCGGTTGCGTGCGCTCCGGCGTGCTGTCCTGCTCCATGACCGGAGCCTAGTCATCGACTGGGACACTCGCTTTCCGTGCTGCTCGGGCGCGCGTCGACCACGGGCGTACCCGGGAACCGTCCGGACAAAACGGACGCCATGGCCGTACCCCCGGTATGCTTTTGCCCACCCCGCCGCCGTGCCTGTATCCTCGACCGGCGGTGTCCCCTCGGGGCCACCCAGGGAGGCTTCGCCTAGTTCGGTCTATGGCGCCGCACTGCTAATGCGGTTGGGGTCTTAAAGCCCCTCCCGGGTTCGAATCCCGGAGCCTCCGCGCTTCACCCGGTCTGTACACTGGGCAAGCACCTGCGCCCGTAGCTCAACGGATAGAGCATCTGACTACGGATCAGAAGGTTGGGGGTTCGAGTCCCTTCGGGCGCACTCCTCATCAAGGCCGTGACCTGCGGAAACGCGGGCTGGCGGCCTTGATTGTTTGCGGGCGGAGTCGCCGAAATCCTAGATAGTGGAACAGTGGTGCTCCGATGGTGCTCTGAGTGTCGCGTAGCTCCTGGTTGCGGTGCGCAGTCCGGCACTCGACTTGGTGCCGCCGGGTGCCGGCGAGTCCCTTTCATCGGCGGGTTCGGGGGTCTTGAGCCACGTGTCGGCGAGCGGTGCGTTTGCAACGTCCTACGCGCCCTGTGGTCGATCGAGAGCCGTTCGTCGCAGCCACCGGGCGTGGTGTACCTGCGCGTTTCATCGATGATGATCACGAATCCGCTCAGGTCGGTTGACAGACATCCGCTTCTGCGGCGCCGGCCGGCCTTCGACGGGCGCTTCGCGCCCGACCGGCTTCTGCCTTCGGCGCCAGCCGGTCGGGCAAGCCGTCAGGCCTTGCGGCCCGCGCCCGCACCAGCCGTATCGACACCACACCCACCAAGATCGAAGGTGCCATTGGCGTGCCATTAGCCGGTGCCGCAGAAGGTCACGAATGGGCACGAGCGGTCGGCCGACCGAGCGGCGGTACAGGCAATCCGGACCGACGGCTCAGCGCTCGCACGGCCTTCCAAACTTGTTACTCGTCCTCGCTGAGCGTCTGCATGTATCGAGCGCATACCGTGCCGAACTCGGTCAACGCCCAACGCGCTTGGTACCCAACGGTTCCGAGCGCGGAGTCTCGTGCCATACCAAGGCTCGCGAGCCTCCCCAGCAAGGAATCCACGGTCGTGGTAAGCCCCGCGTCTTCTGCAACGATCTCCGACCTCAGCCATGCACGGCGGTGCGCTTGAAATATCCGCTCGATACCTGGGTCAAGTCCACCCATGGGTGAGGGGCGGCCCAGCACGATGATCAATCTCCAATGAGGGGCTCGGAGCTGACCCACGGTTTCGGCCACGATGGTCGCATCGTCAACCACCGCCGGATCCGTTGTCAGGGCTCCAGTTGCAAGGGCGCGCGCGAGCGCGCGTATCTGCCTGCCCTCCACCGCTCTCAGCGCCTCCTGCACCGCCGTAGCAAGCAACTCTCGCTTTCGTTCGTCGTCTGTCAGCAGCGCCAAGAGTTCGTCCGGCGAGACATCCGCGCCTCAGTGGCCGACACAGAGACGAGCTGTTGGCCCCGGCGGAGCCAATCGGCGTGACGTACCCGAACAAACTCCTCGACTGCCGCGCCCACGAAGGCGGCAGGCACCACACCCGTCCCGGGGCCGAGACTGTGGTCCACCACAGCAGTCAAAGCTGCGGCCACAATGCTTCCGACGGCGGCGCTGGCTCCGATGGTCCCGCCCAATTCTGGGTCGCTCATGCTGCCCCTCACACCTCGCGGCTGTTGCGGTCATTCATACCGACAACGGCGGCGCCGGCTGACACTAACCTCGGTCTTTCATTGGTGGTTGATCATGTGCTCGGCTGAGTGTTGTTGATCTTTCTGTGGGTGGCCTGGTTGGTGGGCAGGCTGCTGGTCCGGCGCGGTGGCCGGGTACCTCCGTGGTGGGCTGGTTGGGCCGGATGGTGCGGTGTCAGGTGATTGGTCGTGGCAGAACGGCTAGTGCTTCGAACGCTGCGGACGAAATCTGTTGTCCAGGGCCAGTTCTGGGCGATGCGTAGCTGGGTGCGTCGGCCGCGGGTGGTGATTCGGGCGGCGACGTGCAGTAGCCGGTAGCGCAGTACGCGGCCGCTCAGTCCGAGGCTGGCGGCGAGTGCTGTCAGGGACGAGTATGCCGACGCTTGACCCGACGTCCTGGGCGTCAAAGGGTCGCAGGTCCAGGTCCTGGCGCACGACTAGCTTCGCTCTTTCGCTAGGCGTTGATCAAGGCGTCGTTCTGGGCTTTCGATGTCGCGAGCGCCTGTCGGTGATCATGCGCAGGGTCGCGGCCTGGCGTTGCACATCCAGTGCCCTACGGGACACAGGACGACCAGCAGAGCGCCTCGGACCGCGCTGGCCTTCATCCACCCGGACAACGTGCTCACCGTTGACATCCACCCCGGCAAGCGATGGCCGCCGAGAAGGCTAGGCGCGTTCGGCTGGTTCGACCCACATCGCCTGATTGGCCTCCCCCGCCGGACCCGCCCAGTCCAGCGCGCGCCAAGCCACCCAGAGCATCAGGACCCCGAGCGGCAGCTCCGCGAAGAGAGCCATTACCCACGCTTCAAGGCATTCCAGTTTCGGCATGGCCGACATGTAGTCGAACCAAGCATCCAAGATCAACAGCGTGCCCGTCGCGGCCGCTACCGAGCTCGCGGTTCGATGCCGCACCCAGATCAGCCTCGCCACCAGGAACATGCCGCCCAATTCCGAGTCTTAGACCGGCAACTGCAGGGCTCCGATACGGTGCGCATGAGCGAGGAGCGTGCGGTAGTCAATGCCGACACCGCGCAGGATCGCTCCGCAGTGGTTGCGGGGCACCACCTGCGCGCTTCGGTCAGTTTCCTCCATTCGCAGATGCTCGTCTATGCCTGCTATCGCCAATATCAGATGTCGCGGATCCACCTGGTCGTGGCCGAGGCGTATGCACTGCCTGTTATCCTCCAGCTCTATCAAAGCAGCATCTGCTCCGTGTTCAGCGTCCCGTTCATATACCTGCGCAGCGAGTGGTACAGCTCGCGTAGCAGCCACCGTAGTTCCTGCTATATTCCCAGGCCGCGCATCCAGTTCGCGCTGCGCGTCCAGTGAGTGCTCTTAGTCCTGTCAGCCGGTCCGCGCTCAGGTGCCCGATGACTGCCGCGCGTCTACCGGCGTGCTGTACAAGGTCTATCGCGCGCTGCGCCTCACTGAGAAGACTGATCATCAGGTGCGAACACCAGAGTGCGGCAGTCCGAGCTGCTCTCGTCTGCAATCGCGCCGTCCACACACGCGCGTTTCGCAGCGCTCCACTGCAGCGCCTCCTACTACTACCACTGCTTCTCCACCTGCAATGTGTACCTTTAGCCTACCCAATTTGTTTCCCGCAACGCTGCCTTACCCTCAGCTACTCTGTCTCCTTGTCCGCGCCATTCTGCTCTTCCTGCTGCTCTACCAGTTCCTTACCTCGTAGAGCGCAAACCCTATCTTCTGCACAGCCTTCCGCGCGCTATCTGTACAGCGCGCAACAGCACTTCACTGCCTATCTCTGCCCTGCCCTCCTGCTTCGTCGTGCGCACCGCAGCGTTCAGCGCCAGATATGTTCCCTCGCCGAGAAGTGTTATCGTCTCCGCCTATCGTCTATGCCCGCCCTAAATATACAGTGTGTTCAGCACACCACAGCCTCGCCTACCAACTCCAGCAGTCATCAGCCAACATCCTTATCTGCCGCTGATAGTGCGTTGACGCTGTTCTTGGCGGTGGTCACAGGTCGATGAACTCGACTGTCACGGTCGCCATATCTACTGCGGCGAGTGCTTCGTCAACCAGGCAGTCAGCGACTCGGCGTGGACAGCTGTATGTCTCCGTGCGGGTCCCAGCTTAACCAGTCTGGGCTGAGCAGCCCCAAGGTAGCCAGCCGCAGTCCGTGGTCGTCAGCGAACTCTAACCATAGGTCGAGCCAGGTCATCCAGTGCACTATCTCGGGTCCTTGCGCACCTGAGCGCGCTAACCAGTCCCGCCAGCGTATCCGGGTCGGTCAGGTCAGCGAGCAATGACGCCGGTCCGCTGTCGCGGCGCTTTCGACCCGGTTCGATCTTGCCTCTGCGGTCGAAGACGCGCACACGGCGGGCACGATGCAGCCCCTGCGACAGCAATCCCAGCAATTCCTCGGGCGTGGGAAGCTCCGCCTCGGCATCATTGGCCGGCAGGGGCGGACGCCTCGGCTCGATCGGCACGAGCGCATACTCTCATGCCGCCGATCGTGCGCTGGACGAGTCACGCAATTAACGCGTGTCGGGACGGCCGCGGGCAGGGCGGATCAACGGTGGGGCAGGACGAGTTCAAGGGGAACGACTCTGCACCGTTCGGCGAGCGGGAAGCGGGTCAGTACCTCGGCGATCGCATCGGCGATGCGGCTGGCCGACGGCCCGTATAGGTAGAGCGCTGTCTCGCGTGGGCCTTGCCACCAGGACTGCATGTGTCCGTCCGCACCGAGGCGTTCGAGCAGTGCGGCTATGAGGTCGTTGATGTTGCTGGTGGCGTATGTCTGGTCGGGTAGGTCCGTGCCGTTGAGGTAGACCGCGAGCCCTTCAGCTGTTCCGAATGGAACTGGTTCGGCGTCGTCCAACCGTGCCCGCGAGCCCTTCGGTGCGCCGGCTTCCTCGAGCGTGGCAATAGCCAACCGCAGCACCATTTCGGCGTCACCTTCGACATCCAGGTCGATGTCGCTGTAGGCGGGCTCGTGGTCAGCGGTCAACAGAGTGCCGCCGCCGGTGATGCGGCTGCCCGGGGCTGTGGCGTCGAGGGTCTTCTGCAGGGGATCTTCGTACCTGTTGCCACGGTCCAGTGGTCGGAGTCGGGCGTTCAGGGTGATCGACAAGCGGCTGGGCACGCTGGAACGTTACCCAGCTTGGCGTTTGGGGCGCTACCCCGGGTTGGTCGGGCGGTGACCTGCTCAAACGAACGGTGAATCTCCCACGGCGTGCGACTCTACCGACGCCCAGCCTCACCAGCAGCAACACCGACGTTCAAGCTTGGCCTCTTCAGTTCGAGACCGAGACACGTACTCCTCACCGTCAGGAGCGGCAGGCTCCCCGGCCAGGTCGCCGCCCTTTGACCGCTCGACGAACTGGACGCCAGGCGAGATCCGGACCCAGATGCCCTGATGCTGAGGCGCACTCACGCCGCTGCCCGTACCCTAACAGCGCTCAGTGGCTATCGATGCAACTTGATCGACGAAGGGCGCAGCGGGCGCCCGACCGCACGGTGACCATGTCGAGATCGCCAAAGTCGGACGACATCCGAAACTAACGTTGGGGAGTCAACCATCCAGGGAATCTATCGCGCTGGTGATGAGCTTCCTCGCTGGTAGTCCGTACACCGCTACCTGCCTTAGACCCTGGTCAATATGGGTGTGGGGTGGTGTGGCTGTCCGGTGCGGACGTGATCTCGGCGTGGCGTCGTGACATGCGAAAGGCCTTCGCGTACATGGATTGGTGTCGAAGCCGTTCCATCCGCACGAAGGCCTGTCCATGTCTTTGTACCTGATCGCTGCGAACCCCGCCAGCACCACCCCGGCGTCGGTCCGTGCCCATCTGGGCACGGACCGACGGCGGGCGTATCCGTCGGACACCAGTGACACCGAGTGGGAGATCCTGGCCCCGCTAGTCCCGGTCGGTGGTCCACCGGCCGGCCGCGGTGGCCGGCCGGTCACCTACCCGCGTCGGGACCTCGTCGACGCGATCCGCTACCTGGACCACAACGGCTGCGTCTGGCGGGCTCTGCCGATCGATTTCCCGCCCCGCAGCCTGGTCATGCACTACTTCACGGTGTGGACCCCGGACGGGACCCTCGACCGGATCCACGCCGCCATCCGCGAACAGGTCCGCATCGCCGAAGGCCGCCACCCGCAGCCCACCGCCGGGCTGATCGACTCCCAATCCATCCGCGGCGCGGAAACCGTCGGACGGGACAGCCGTGGCTACGATGCGGGTAAGAACGTCAATGGCCGTAAACGCCACATCATCGTCGACACCACCGGCCTGCTCCTCGCCATCCTCGTCACCGGCGCCCATGTCCAGGACCGCGACGGCGGCCGGACCCTGATCTGGGCGATCCGGCAGTGTTTCCCCAGCATCACCATGATCTGGGCCGACTCCGGCTACCAAGGCAAACTCGTCGACTGGGCCGCGACCTGGGGCCTGACCGTGCAGATCATCCGCAAACTCACCGGCCAGACCACCTTCGTCGTCCACCACCGCCGCTGGGCCGTCGAACGCAGCTTCTCCTGGATCAACCGATCCCGGCGCACCGTCCGCGACTACGAACGACTCCCGCAACACCACGCAGCAATGGTCCAATGGTCCATGATCATCATCATGACCCGACGCCTCGCCCGATACCAAAGCAACGGCACACTACCGGCACTCACCACCTGAACCCATATTGACCAGGCTCTTAGCGCCTCGAGCGACCAGAAGCAGCCCAGCCGCGAACAGCAGACCACCACCGATCTCCCGCAGCGCATGCGACACGCAGGGAAGCTAGCAAGCGACCGACCGACCGCGCCAGGCACACCCCGACCTAGCGCAGGTGATCTGAGCGAGTGTCTAACTGAGTGTCTACCGCCACGTTGATCGGCGTACAACAGCGGACGTTGACGTACATCAAGGCCAGGTCAGAGCGCACGCAAGCGCAGGTCAAGGAACCGCTTCAGTTCGTTCACACCGAAGAGGTCGCTTCACCGTCGACCGGCTCGACGACCGCGGCGAAGGCCTCCGCTACACACTCGTAGTCGCGCGCAAGGGGTCCGACCAGCCGCGGATTGGGTTCCAGCGCGTCGACCAGGCCGTGGGCGAGGTCGCGGACCCGGTCAGCCCGGGAAGGGTGTCGCGTACGGGATCGACGGCCGAAGGTTCGCCAGCGTCGGAACGCGACCTCAGCCATCCGCTCCCGATGCTCGGGAACGGGCAGCGGGCACCCCTCGGCCCGCAAACGCTCGAACGCCTCGATGACCCTGGCGTAGTCGTCCACTCTGCTCCCCACCAGATGCTTGTACTCGATTGGAGCGTAGATTCTCGGCTGACAGCAGCCGTCTCAGCAACCGCTTCGGACGACCCCGAGCCGCCGATCGTGGCCCAAGGACGACCACCAGTCGAGAGCGGCACCGAGCAGACGCGCCTGAACGGCATTGACGTTTGTTACAAGCGGGGGGCCGTGGGCCGACTGCCTGGCCGCATGTTCAAGGAGAGCGCCAGTGGTCGAGGCCAGCGCCGTGGACCTCATCCGATTCGCGGACGAGCAGACGAGCGTCATCGTCCGGGTCCTCGGTCGTCTTCATCCCGGGATCCTCGCCTACCACGACTACCTGCGCATGGAGATCAGCGTGTGCAGTGGGTTTGCCCGAGGTCAGCTCGAAGCACCGTTGTCCCGTCGGCATCTTGACGAGTGGGAGCAGGCGCTCGGCGCGCTGGAGGCGGGTCAAGACATCCAATGGATGGACGACGGCCGCAACGCGGAGATCCAGGTCGAACCAGCCGACGACGCGCCCTGCGTCGATGTCGTCGTCACCGACCCGGTGGAGTCCTTGTCCTCTATACGAGTCACGGTCTGCCTGCCAGACGACTGGCTCACGGACCGGCGGTGTTGTTCGATCAGTCCCAGTACGGATCGGCCTCAGCACGCCGAACACACTCCGCTGAACGCCAGGGTGCACGGCTTACCGTGGCGCCGGCCGGCCCTCGACGGGCGCTACGCGCCCCGGCCCGCTTCTGCCTCCGGCGCCAGCGGGCCGGGCAAGCCGTCAGGCCATGCGGCCGCGCCCGCACCAGCCGTGCTCGTTGCATGCCCGATACAGCGGCCAACCGGGGTAATGACGGTCAAGGATGACCAGCACGCACGCTGCCTGAACAGCAAACGAAGCAGGTCGACGGCTTGGAGAAGCCGCGCCGGGACAATTCCTAAACCGCGTGACACACGCTGCCTTCGACTGGGTCACGGCAGCGCCCGGCCAACGTTGCCGCATGACCCCAGCTCAGCCCAGTGCCCCGCTCCACCGAGCCGTTCTGTGCACACCGAACACAGGTCGCCGGCCGGGTCAGCAGCCCGCCCGGCGAACTGTGCTGCGCCTACGGATCAGAAGGTTGGGGGTTCGAGTCCCTTCGGGCGCACTCCTCATCAAGGCCGTGACCTGCGGAAACGCGGGCTGCGGCCTTGATTGTTTGCGGCCGGACGCGGCGAAATCCTAGATAGTGGAACCGTGGTGCTCCGGTGGTGCTCGAGTGTCGCGTAACGCCTGGTACGGCGCAGATTCAAACGGTTGACTTGGTGGATCTTGGTCCAGATGGCGATATGGAGTGACCGGGGTGGGTCGCGACACCGTGTGCGGGGTCGGACGGTGGTCTCGGCAGTCGATGGAAGAGTCCGTTGCGGCTCTAGGGCTGCTGATATGGCTCCCAGTTGGTCAGGGATCGGCTGCCGGCGGGAGGCTCCACGAGCCCGCCCTGGGCACCAGCGACCCACGCTCCGGCAGCTTTCCCGTCGGCCAACACGATGCCGAAGTCCCGCCATGACTGGGACACCGCCGGCGTCAAATCAACTGGAATGTCATACGTGCCGGTTGTTCGGGCAAGCGTCGCCTTGTACTTGTACCGGTAAACGTCCCCCGATTTGTAGCGGACCACCAGCAGGTACAGGTTATCGGTCGCTGCTGGCGGACTCGAGATCAAGACACGTACCACGACACCTTGCGCATTGTTCGGATCACCGGACAGGGCGACGATCTTCACTGAGTTCACGGCCGCCGGCCCGGACGTTGCAGTCGGGGATTGCGAGCGTGTTGGCGTGGGTGCGGCTCCCGGCGTGGGCGGCGCGGTCTGGCCCGATGACACCCCGGCAGATGGCTGGCTCTGCAGAACCCCGAAGAAGATCGCGACCAGCAACGAAGCCACCGCCACGGCAGTGTCGGCGGTGACCACGACGGTGGTCGGCACTTTCGGATCCCGTCGGTTCTTCAACCACGGAATGAGCCACCTCAGTCCCGCCAACAGCAACAGGCCAAGGATCGCCGCGAGGCCCGCCAGTACCAGTCTCATAGACCAACGGTAAGTCGCTCACGCGACTACCGTGAGTAGCCGAGCGGCAGTCTTCGTACACATGTACAGTCCACAGCCTGTGGATAACGGACTGGGGCGCACCTCGGCAGTCACGCCCGTGCCCGACCTTGTCCGCGGCCGGTCTCGCTGCAAGGAATCGCCGGTCGAAGCCGACGTGCGGTCTAAGGCGGGCTGTTCAGGATCGCCAGTGCTCGTCGCGGCGGGCGGGACCGGCGGCTGGGTCGGCGTCGATGATTCGGTTGTTCCCGGACTCCCAGTCCACCGACCCGTCCGCGTTGACCCGGATGTACTTGTACTCCAGCCGACCGGCGCTCACCGGTACAGTCGCCGACCAGGTTGGGTGGTGGGCGGCCGACAGGTGCACAGCGCCCGCCGGTTGCCAGTTGCCGAGTGCCGGATCGGCCCCGACGACCTTGATGTTCTGCCCCCACTGGGTGTGTGCGTCGACCCGGAACTCGACCGGCCGGACCGGCTGCCAGTTGCGCGCCTGGTATGCCCGCAACGCCTGCTGACCGGCCGGACTGGCGAGTACCGCCTGGATCTGCACGGCGGCGGCGCGCTCCCAGGCGAGGTCGGTGCGCCACTCGGTGTCGGCCGCGTCGTAGTCGTTGGCTGCCAGGAGGTCGTATCGGGCCGGAGCGGGGACGGTGGCCCAGTTGATGCCGAACACCAGTCCCAGGCCCCGTTCCAGTTCGCGGGTGTACGCCTGGTTGTGGGCCAGTCCCCACTCGGCGTTGACCCGCAGTACCCGCTGCCACCCGGGGGTACGCGCGTCCGGGTCGGTACTGACCTGTGACGCGCTGAAGACGGCTTTGCCGGTACCGAGCGAGGAGTAGTAGTGCCAGTGGAACTGGGTACCGTGCGGGTAGGGCTCGTTGGGGTGCAGGTTGCCGGTCTCGGCGGGGTAGTACGCGCCGAGTGCCGGGAGCTGTTCGCACTCGTACGCCAGTAGCGGTTGGGCCAGTCCGACCTGGTTGCGCAGCTGAGCCGGGGGCGCGCCGCCAGTACCGTGTACCGCCCAGATGGCCTCCGTGTGTAGCGATGCGTCGCCCAGGTCGCGCAGTACCAGCCGGCCGGTCGGGGTCAGGTCGCCGCGCAGTTCGATGAGGAAGTTCTGCCCGTTCGGGGTGGCCAACTGCAGTCCGTACCGCAGCAGCAACAGTGCTTTGGCCCGGCCGAGCGTGGCGGCGTAGTTGTCCCGCCAGAATGTCGTCCAGGCGGCAGTGTCCCGGTTGGCCCAGCGCGGCGCCATGGTCGTCAGGTCCGGCGCCCCGGTGGCGAGCGCGCCGATGTAGGGGATGCTCAGCGCCGGTACGTAGACGTGGTCGCGGCGCAGCGCACTGAGGTCGCGGACCTGGAAGCCGTCACCGGGTACGTCCAGGTTTTCGGTGACCGTCAGAATCTCCCGGAGTACGACGAGGGCCGGATCGTTGGCCGGCTGGTGCCCTCGGGCGTTGTCCATCGCGGTGACGTATTCGCTGCGCAGGCAGGCCAGCAGGCTGTTCTCCTCCAGCGTGGCCTTCCCGCCGGTGCCGCCCTGGGGACTCAGCCCGACGTACATGACGCCGGTTTTAACCGAGACATGGCTGTCGGTCAGCGCGGCCATGGTGAGGCGACCGGCCGCCGCGGTGTTGACCTCGGGATAGGCGGGCCCGTCCACGCCGAACGGCCAGTCGAAGGTGGCGCCGGCCAGCGGTGTGAGGTCGTCCGGCCACGGCGCGGCCGGCAGTTTGCTGGGGGTGAGTTCGACAACGCAGCTGCGCGACGCGGTGGTCCACATTGTCCAGACCTTGGTCAGCCGGACCAGCGGCGCCTTTCCGGCGCCCGGTTTGTTGTGCCTGGTGGTCGGCCCGGTACCGATGGCGCTGGCCTCATCGGTGTTGTCGCTGTAGTTGTACGGCATCACCGCGTTGGTACCGCGGGCCTGCTTGGTCGCAGTTGTCGCCGCCCGGCTGTACCCGGGCACCCACGGCTGGTCAGCCAGACTGAGCAACTCCGCATTGGTGAGCAGCTCCGGGAAGAACGCCTCGCGCAGCGCCGTCAGTACCGGGTCGGGTACGCCGCTGGCCACCACGATCCGGACGTTCTGCAGCGGGATCCGGAACGAGCCCATCGGCCGCTGTTGGTTGCTGCGCCGGTAGATCATGTGATTGAACAGGGCCTCGAAGGTCAGCCACTCGGCGCCAGCGTTCGTGTAGTTGGTCAACGGGTACGGCATCTCGTCCTCCAAGGCTCACCTGGTGACAAGCATGGCGGGGACATCGAGCCAGCACGTACATCCGACTTCCGATAGTTATCAGACCAACGCACTCTGTTACTCTCCGGTCCCGGTTTCATCCGGTACCTCCAGCACCCGCCGATCGAGTCGGGCGAGGCACTCAGGATCCGCCGGGCCAGATGGGTAGTCCGTCGCTGATTTTCTGTCGAAGTTTGACCATGCGGATGTCGCGTTCGGCGAGAGAGTTGTCGAAGGGCACGCGGAGGTCGTGGGCGAAGCGCAGCACGTCGGCGGCGAACCCGCCCAGGCGGGCGAGGAGGTTCGCGGCGGGTGATCGAGGGCCGTGTCCGGGTGGGCTGGGGTTGGCGGTCTTGCCGGCGGTGATGATCGTGTCGTAGCGGTGTCGGTAGACGGTGAGCAGGCGTCGTTCGATGGCGTGGGCGCCGACGGTGCGGGCGTGGCGGACGGTGTCGTTGATCTCGCACAGCAGACGGATCATCTGATCGGCCCAGGTCTGGGCCGGGTCGATGTCGAGGATGGCGGCTAGTTCACGCAGGTGGTGGGCGTTGCACAGGGCGTGTGCGAGGCCGTAGCGGCGGTAGGGGGTGTAGCCGTCGTGTACCGCGATGCCGGCGAAGACGGGCAGGACCCCTGCGGCGGTGATCGCGTCGTGACCCCGGGGCGGGTGCACCACGAACAGGGACAACTCCTGGGTGGAGGCCGAGTGCACCCAGGCGCCGGTGGCGGTGACCCGCAGCGTGGTCTCGTCGAAGTGGGCTATCGGGGCGGCGGGGATCTGTTCACGCACCGCCTGCAGGAACGGGGCCAGGCCACTACTGGTGCGGGTGAGCACGGACACCAGGGTGCCCACCGACATACCGACGCCGAGCAGATCGGCCAGGGCCTCACACGCCCGCTCATACGGCAGGTGTTGGTAGCCGACCAGGTACGCGCCGATGGCACGGACCCGGGGCCCGTACTGGGTCGGCGCACCCACCCCGTCCGGTGAGGCGGCCATCGTCACCGTCCCGCACCAGCAGCGACGATGCTGCAGCCGGTGCTCGGTCACCCGCATCTGGATCGGCGGTAGGTCGAAGACCTGCCGGGCCTCCATCGAGGTCACCGGCGCGCGCCGCAACGACGTGCCGCACCCGCCACACGCCGCCGGGCGATGCGTTCGCACCTCATCAGGGCACTGCACCTGCCGCAGCGTAAACCCCGGATCACCCGGCTGCTTACCCG
The DNA here is from genome assembly GCA_963850915.1 of uncultured Actinomycetota bacterium. Taxonomy (GTDB): domain Bacteria; phylum Actinomycetota; class Actinomycetes; order Mycobacteriales; family Micromonosporaceae; genus CAVTWH01. Next base: position 214,130 of record CAWKND010000003.1, on the reverse strand, counting down.
GCGACCGGTCCGAGGGCAGACGCCGCGACCGCGGCGGCGGCTTGACCGGCCCATCCGAGGACGGCGGCTTCGACGACGTACGCGAGTTCTTACGCAGCAGCGCTTCCAGCTCCGCGACTCGTTGCGTCAGCCTCGATCCGCGCGTCTCGTTGTGCCAGCGCCTCATCCAACCGGGCAAGCCGCTCCAGCAGCTCCACAGTGGACGCCGAATCGGATACGACGGCAAGGATGCACCAAACCACCAACAAGATCAAGTCAGTAGATCTCGGCAACCTGCTGAGCAGTTACGATCATGTCGCCGCTATCCACGGATCCGGGTCAGAATGGGTGCGACTTTTCGATGACGAGAGGTGCACCGATGATCAAGGTGACTTCCGCGGACGGCACCAGGATCGCCAGTGACGAGGTCGGCTCCGGCCCGGCGCTCGTGCTGGTGGCCGGCGCGCTCACGCCCCGGGCCGCGTTCGGGCCGTTCCACCAGCCGCTCGGCGAGCACTTCACGGTATTCGGCTACGACCGTCGCGGCCGGGGCGACAGCGGGGACACGCAGCCCTACGCGCCGCAGCGCGAGATCGAGGATCTGGCCGCGGTGATCGAGGCGACCGGCGGCAGCGCATACGTGTTCGGCCACTCGTCCGGCGCCGCGCTGGCTCTCGACGCCGCCGCGAGCGGGCTCGCCATCATCAAGCTCGCGGTCTACGAGCCGCCGTTCGTGCTCGACGGCAGCCGCGCGATGCCAGCCGATTTCCGGGTCCACCTCGCCGAACTGGTCGCGGCCGATCGCCGGGATGAGGCGGTGGCCTATTGGATGCGGCAGACTGCCCAACTGTCCGACGAACAGATCGACCAGATGCGGGCCGAGCCGTGGTTCGGCGGCCTGCTGAAGATCATCCCCACGGCGGTCTACGACGCGACGATCATGGAAGGCCGCATGTCCGGCGCGCCCCTGCCGGCCGGCACGTTCGCGACCGTCACGATGCCGACGCTGGTGATGGATGGCGGGGAAAGCCCGGCGTTCATGCGCAACACCGCCGACGCGCTGGCCGGCCTGCTGCCCGACGCGCGGCGGCACACGTTTGCCGGGTTCGGTCACGATGCGCCCCCGCACGTGGTCGCGCCGGTGCTGACGGCGTTCCTCGCCACCTAATGCGATTGCCGTGACGGTCGGACATTCCTCGGCGAGGTCACGTTCTCGGGCGCCGAGGCCGCCCAGTACGGAAAGATCCTTGATGACCTGTGTTCAAAGGCAGTTGACGGGCGAGGCCGTCCGGCCGATCATCGCCGCCGCCCTTCGCGTGTAAGGGGGAATCCTTGCCGGAGCCGTGGGGTGAGCGCAGTCTCCCGATCAGTCACCAATGTCCCTATACGCATTCGCGTGCGGCCAGCTAAGCGGACCGCACGCGCTGCCGGGCCAGAATCGGACCTGCGTCGGCGTCATCGCCCTCCGCTTCGCTGCCGGCGACGCAGGTACCAGCCCCGTCGGCCATGCGAGTGGCATACAGGTCAGTCCCGCGCCGCCTTGAATCGGGAAAGTACCGGCGGCACGCGGATGAGCCAGGTCCTGGTCTCCTCGCCCTTCTACCCCCACCTTGCATTAGTAGGCCGGTCTTCATATTCTGACACCGGGTCGATGCCACAGCACAGTTCGCCCGATGCGCTGCCAGCCCGTGTTGCCCCGCTCGACCGAGATACAAGTGCAGGGTCTTGATTTTCGCTGAGCGCCTGACGTTGCGCGACGGGGAGGATCCGATGGGGACGCTGCGCATTCACTTCACCAGCGCGGATCTTGCAGGGATCCAGGTGGCTCGGGAGCCTGACCCGCTCATCGAACTGACCCTGAGCCTGAGCGAACTGCGCAAGCCTTCGCCGGGATGGCGGTTCACCGACTGGCGTAGCGCACTGTCCGGCCGACTCCATCAGCGGGTGCTCCCGCTGATGGATCTCGTGCCGTCGGCCATCTGCCTGCCGGAGTTCCTAGACCCGACCGCCGCGGAGAGCGCGGCGACCGGGCCGGTTGCCGCCGCCGCCTTGGTACCGCGGCAAGCGGTGCGGGACTACCTCACCATGCTGGGACACCACCAACCCTTGTCCTGGGCGACGCGGCAGTTCGCCGACGCCGACGCGGCTCGCATGCGGGCGATGGGCATGGCGGTGGCCAGCTACCACGACACGGCGATCGCGCCATACTGGCACCAGATCCGTTCGGCGATCGACACCGACCGTGCGCTCCGGGCCAGCACGTTCCTCGACGGTGGCATCGATCAGCTGCTCTCCGCTTTGCACCACAGGATCACCTGGCGAGCACCCGTCCTATCGGTCAGGTTGCGCACCGAACGCGACTTCGACCTTCGCCTCGCCGGCAGCGGCCTGCGGCTGCAACCGTCGCTGTTCGCCGGCAGCGGGCCGGTGGTGTGGGAGCATCAGACAGCCGGCCAGGCACCGACGTTGGTCTATCCCGCCCAGCGCGATCTGGTCGCCCGCCGCGGTGCCGGCACTGCTTCGCTCGCGGCTCTGATCGGCCGTGCGCGGACCAACCTGCTGACGGCGATCGCGGAGTCACCCGGCATCCAGACAGGTGCGCTCGCCCGCCGATTGGCGCTCTCCCCCGCCACGGCGAGCGAGCACGCCACCGTCCTACGAAACGCCGGCCTGATCACGACCGTCCGAAGTGGCCGTTCAGCTCTGCACACCGTGACGGCGTCCGGTGCCGCTCTGCTCAGCCAGGCGACAACGCTGCAATGACGGTGCAGGGCAACGAATCCGCCTCATTGGCGGGTAGCGCACAGGTGAAACAGTCCGGGTACCGGCGAGATGTGATCTCATCCGCTCAGGCCGATGGCACGGTGGCCGTCAGTTGCCGTCACCCGTACGGCCCCGGTCCGCTACCGGGGCGCCGCAGGACACACTGGGGAGAATCGCCGTTCACGATGACAGACCCGATCCGACAGGAGCACGGTCACCAGCGGAGTTCGTGTCGAGACTGCGCGCGCGCCCTGCGCACAGCCCATTAGGCGACCCGACACTTTCCCGACTGCCCGCTCTACGCCCACCTGGCGGGCACCGGTCGCAACCGGCGTCCGCCCAGGACATCCTCGCCCGGTTCCTCCGCGACCTCGGCGTCGAGCAGGCCCGGATCCCGGGCGCAGAGCGCGGAGCGGAGGACGCTCTACGGCACCGTGCTCGGTCAGCGGCGGCTGCTCGTCGTCCTGGACGATGCCCCGAACACGGCCCAGATCCGAGCGCTGCTTGCCGCGGCCGCGCTCGACACCGGCGGCCCCTCCTCCGCCGACTGCAAGGCATACCGGATTTACGTCGACCGGCTGAACGCATTGCCTTGGTCAGCTAAATCCGTTGATTTGTCCGCCAGACCTACGGGAACCCAGACACTAGCCTCGGTCTTCTTTGTCGGTCGATCAAGACTGCGGACCACCGCGCATGACCAGTACGAGCACAGGCGATGGTGCCGTGTGCTGCGGTTCCTGTTCTGAAACCGCAGCACACGGTGGTCTTCCGGCGTTTGCTACGCAGGACCAGATGATTCGTCGGACGCGATCGCGGGGCTGGTACCGGACGCCATCCCCTGACCGGAGGTGTGACCGTTTCCGTTGGAGTCCACTTCCCACAGTCGGCCGTCGGTGCCCTGGATGGCGATCTCGAAACCGCCCCCGGGAAACGCGGTGATCGCAGGGCTGGTGATGCCTTCGATAGCCTGACCTGAGGTGTGGCCGATTCCGTTGGAGTTCACCTCCCACAGTTGGCCGGTGTTGGCCTGGATGGCGATCTCGAAACCGCCCCCGGGCAGCGCCGTGATCGCGGGGCTGGAGCCACCCCACATCCCCTGACCGGAGGTGTGGCCGGTTCCGTTGGAGTTCACCTCCCACAGTTGGCCGGTGTTGGCCTGGATGGCGATCTCGAAACCGCCCCCCGGCAGCGCCGCGATCGCGGGGCTGGTACCGGAGGCCATCCCCTGGCCGGAGGTGTGGCCGATTCCGTTGGAGTTCACCTCCCACAGCCGGCCGTCGGCGCCCTGGATGGCGATCTCGAAACCGCCCCCGGGCAGCGCCGCGATCGCCGGGCTGGTGCCGTACGCCATCCCCTGACCGGAGGTGTGGCCGATTCCGTTGGAGTCCACTTCCCACAGCCGGCCGTCGGCGCCGTGGATGGCGATCTCGAAACCGCCGCCGGGCAGCGCCGCGATCGCGGGGCTGGTACCGGACGCCATCCCCTGACCGAAGGTGTGGCCGATTCCGTTGGGGTCCACCTCCCACAGCCGGCCGGTGTTGGCCTGCATTGCAACCTCGTAGCCGCCATCGCCGCGCAGTGCCGCGATCGCCGGGCTGGTACCGGACGCCATTCCCACGGCCAGACTATGACCAATCCCGAGGGCGTCCACCTCCCACAGCCCAGCGGAGTTGGCCTGCATCGCGATCTGAGCGAGGGGCGGGCCGCCGCTATCCCAGGCGTGGTTGTACAGGCTGTAGCGATACCACGTACCACTAACGTATTCGTCGTAGCCGTGGTCCGCTGCGGTGAATCCGGCGTTGCAGTCGGCTTTGGACGAACCGCTGGCAGCCGTCGATGACGAGCCGGTCGCGGTCCAGAACTGATAGAGCTCGATGATTTCGCAGTTGGTCCACGACCGCACGGGGAAGCCGCACGGGTTCGAGCTCCAGTGGACGGTGTAGCTCACGGTGCCTGGGTCGCCCGCTTCGTACCCGATGATTCTGCAGTCGATCGCGGCGGTGCTGTTGTTTTGCGCGGCGTGCGCAGGCGCGGCAAGCGCCGCGCCGGCTATGATCAGGGCCGCCGCTGTGCTCAGCGCGGCCCCCAGTCGCTTGAGTCGATGTAGCTTCCGCACGTGGTTTCCCTCCGGTGTGAACCCTCTCGCGGGCCGTCGCCGCGCGCCGGCCCCCGTACTCGGAGGCCCGTCATGTACTGCGATTCGGCTGGCCGGGCTCGAACCCCGGTCGTCTCCGTGCACTGTTCAACCTCCGCGTACTCGTGCTGTTGAGCGGCCCGTGTCCGGCCGCCTACCTATTCAGATACCGATGGACGCCGAACTGGTCGCGCCCAGCTCCGCCCTGCGTCGATGCCGGTGTGACAGCACAGACGACGCGGCGCACCGCGCCGCGCAGCAAGGGGGCGTGTAGAACTCAATGTGCTTGACATGAACGGGCTCCCTGCCATTGATTCAGACCCGTTCCGGGGTGAAGCGACTAGTGGCTTCCACCCAAGGCTGAGGTTCGTTGGTCCCGATATTCCGGCAGATCCACTACCGGCAGGGCCGCCGACTGAGTCCTCATGTTCGACGCACATGGCAGCCACCCGCACCCTGTTTCGGTCCTACCCGAAACGTCCGGTAGCTCGACGCGGCCATCAATGGCTCGATCTTTGTTCGAGGCGCCACGCCCGGATCGGTTCGGTGATCGCCACCCCGACGGAGACGCAGGTGTCCGCGTTCTTCGGCACATCCACGCCTCGCAGCCTGTACCGCGCCAAAACTCGTTTCCGTGTTGTGAGCTGGCTTCGCGAGGTGGTTACACATACGACCAGCTCGGCCGAGTACTTCGCTGCGGTCGACCCGGTCGCGGGCGGCTCATCGAACACCTACGGTCGTTGCCAACTTCGTTGGTCGTGTGCGTGACGGTCACGCCGTTGGGCCACGTTTCCCACCTCGGCCTGCTCGCCCGGGTCCGCGCGACCTGGATGCCCCACGAGCGTCGTGATCGAGGCACTCAACGACTGGGACTTCGACCGCATCGACGAGGTCTTCATTCCCGCCCAGATACCCGAGGACCCGATCGAGGCCCGTCATCTCAGCCGCGGTCGACGAGTCGACCGGCGCGGACGCGTACGTCGGATCCGGATGGGGCGACGGCTTTTACCCGACGTACGTTGGTTGGTCGGCGGACGAGAACATCATCACCTTCGTCACCTACTTCGGCGTACTACCGATCCACTGACCAGCGCGCGTATGGCTGTCCGAATCTGCCACGGTCGGGTCTGAACCAGGCTGGTCGACCACCCTACGGCCACAGGCCAACGAAGTGGCGATTGCCGGCTCGCGGGTGGTGCTCGAGTGGTGCTCGGATGTTCGATAGTGGTCCGGCACCAACCCGCCCGGTCCGGCATCTGTGGCTCGCTACGTATCGGCGTGGTCGAGCGGACGGCGGCTGCAACGCCGGGACCTGCTGGTACTTGCGGCCGCTTACGCGGATGGATAACGTTAAGATAGAACGGAGTCCGATATACATCAGCAAACTGACTACGGATCAGAAGGTTGGGGTTCGAGTCCCTTCGGGCGCACCCCGCTACAAGGCCGTGACCTGCGGAAACGCAGGTTGCGGCTTTGATTGTTTGGGGGCGGACTCGCCGAAATCCTAGGTAGTGGAACAGTGGTGCTCCGGTGGTGCTCGAGTGTCGCGTAACGCCTGGTTGCGATGCACAGTTCGGCACTCGACTTGGTGCCGCGGCGTGCCGGCGAGTCCCTTCCGTCGGCGGATACGGGGGCGTTGAGCCACGTGCCGCCGGGCGGCGCGTTTGCAAGGCATACGCGCCCCACGGTCGATGGAAGAGTCGTTCGTCATAGCCACCGTGCGTGGGTGTACCGGCGCTTTCCATCGCTAATGATCACGAAGCGGCTCAGGTCGGTTGACAGACATTCGCTCATGGCCGCAAATCACTCCACGCGCGACGCTCAGCCGTTTCGTCCCAGCCCTTTGCGGTGGTGCCCCGGGGCCACGTCCACGGTGATGGTGTAGAAGACGATCACCGGAAGATCCGGAGTTGATCTTACGCGGCGAGAGCCGCTGGGACAGGGTCGGTGGTTTCGGGTGCGTCGCCCTCGACGAGGGTGAGGCGGGCTTTGCCGAGGATTTCGATGCCCATATAGCGGCGTTGCTCGGTCCATTCATCCGTCTGCTCGGCCAACACCGCGCCGACGAGCCGGATGATCGCCGCCCGGTTGGGGAAGATGCCGACGACGTCGGTGCGACGCCGGATCTCTTTGTTCAAACGCTCTTGCGGGTTGTTCGACCAAATCTGCCGCCAAATCTCGTGTGGGAACACCGAAAACGCCAGCAGGTCCTCGCGTGCCTCGTCCAGATGTGTTGCCGCGTCAGGGAACCGGCTATCGATCGCCTCAACAACACGGGTGTACTGGGCTCTGACCGAGGCCGTGTCGGGTTGGTCGAAGATCGTCCGGACCATGGTCGCCACCCACGGCTGCGCCGACTTCGGAACTTTGGTCAACAAGTTCCGCAGATAGTGCGTCCGACACCGCTGCCAGGCCGCACCCGGTAGTGCCGCGCCGATCGCCTCCACCAAGCCGCGGTGGGCATCGGAGATGACCAGACGCACCCCCGACAGGCCCCGGGCCGTCAAACTGCGCAGGAACGCCAGCCAGCCGGCCCCGTCCTCGGTCGAGGCGACCTCCAGGCCGAGGACTTCCCGCTGCCCGTCGGCGTTGACCCCGACCGCGACCAGGGCATGCACGTTCACCGTCCGCCCGGCCTCGCGCACCTTGATGGTCAGGGCGTCGACCCACACGAACGTGTACGGGCCACCATCCAACGGACGGTTGCGGAACGCCTCCACCTGCACATCCAGGTAAGCGGCCATCTCCGACACCTGCGACTTCGACAGACTGGCCACCCCGAGCTGCTCGACCAGCTTCTCCACCCGCCGCGTCGAGACCCCCAACAGATAGCTGGTGGCGACCACGGAGACCAGGGCCTGCTCCGCCCGCCGCCGATGCTGCAACAACCAGTCGGGAAAGTACGAGCCCTGCCGTAGTTTCGGGATCGCCAGCTCCACGGTCCCTGCCCTCGTGTCCCACTCCCGCGGCCGGTAACCGTTGCGGTGATTGGTCCGCTCGTCACTGCGCTGCCCGTACGGGGCACCACAGGCCGCGTCCGCCTCCGCCGACATCAGCGCATCGGCGAACGTCTTCACCATCGCCCGCAACACGTCCGGACTGGCCGTGTCAGCCTGCTCCCGCAGGAACCCGGCCGGGTCGATACTCTTGGGTGCGGTCATCGCGTTGCTCTCCTTTGATCTTGACTTAGCCGTCTCAAAGGATCTACGCGGTGACCGTCTTCTACTTCACGACACGCCCACTACCAGGCCCGTCGTACACCACCTCCGTGGACGCAGCCGTGCCCCGGCCAAGGCTACGACGGCCAGAACTCGGAAGCTCTCATCCACCACGCATCGCGCCACCCGTGGCCGGATCGATCCATGATCGACGAATACAGCAGGATCCGAATAGGCACACTGCGCCGGCAGAACACGCCGGTTGCGGCCCGCTACCACAACCACCAGCAACTGACGACCAGCCTGACCCCCTTCGCACGCGACCGCAAGGCGGTCGGTGTTCTCGCCTCACGGCCCCACGTCTGCGTGAACCATGCGTGCAGGCGCTGTCCTTGGTCGCGCAGCTACGACCGGCTGCCTCCGAAGCTTGACGACACCCTTTCGACACCGGCGAGGAGTCTCCGTCTCAGCGCGCACGCGCCATCCGAACTGGGCACGCTTACCCAGGTTGTGCTGCCGTAGCGGAGGCCGGCTGGCGTGCTCCGCCTCGGCGCCTATCCGAGCCGTGACGGCTGCCGGCCGGATACGGTCTGCTGGCGGCACGGCAGGATGCCGCCGTGACTGTTTCGATCCCTCCTTGGCGGCGTCCAGAGTTTCGTCCGACAGGTCGCCGCGCCGCGATCATGCTGATCGCCTTGGCCGACGAGGATCTGTTGAGCACCAGCGCTGACCTCGAGCTGCGCAACGCGGTCCCGGACACCGCACCCCATTGCGGCACTTGACCTGCGCGTCCACCACTACGCGGACAGCCCCTCCTGGATCGACGGCTGGCGGACAGGTCCCATGTGCAATCTCGCCGCCCGACAACTGGACAACGTTGATCAGGTCGACGCGGCGTCGTGTTGCTACTCGATCACCGTCGAGGTCGACGATCCGACCGACCTCACGCACCTGCAACTGGCCTGCGCGATCGCCACTAAGCTCGCGGTTGCGGGTAGTTGCGCCACGCTGGACGCGTACGCGTGCAACTGGCTTCCCCGGTCGGCCGTGGCGTCGCTGCCACCCGACCGACCGTTCATCGGTCAGCGGGAGGTGAGCCTGATCGCCGAAACCGCACCCACACCAGGGTTCGGGTATCCGGTACACACCCGCGGCATGATCAAGTTTGGGCGGCCGGATCTCCTCGCCGGCGTGTCCGCCGACCGGATCGAAGACACCGGACGGATCCTCAACCACTTCGCCCGAATGCTGGCCGAAGGCCACATCCTGGTCCCAGGGCAGCAGTCTCGCTTCGATGGCCACCGGACCCTGGCAGTCATCACCTACACCCCGGACGCCGTAGTACCCGAGGCGAACCTCAACAACGACGGGTCCTACTCGTCGACGTGTGAGCAAAGCCCTTCTCGAGCGGTCGTAACCACCGAATCGTTGTACGGGCAACGTGGATGGCCGTGCCGCGGTCCAGACCCATACCCGCGTCGCCCGGGGATCACATGGCAGCATGATCAGCGTGGCGTCGTTCGAGCAGGTCGAGGCTAGCTTCTGGCATCCGGACATCCGCAACAGTGTCCTACCCCCCTTGACCCAAGATGTGATCGTCGCGGCGGAACGCGAATTGGGCTTGGCCTTGCCTGCCGACCTGCTCCGCTTGCTCCGGACTCAGAACGGTGGTGTGGTCGCCGACGCCTGGGACGCCTGTCCAGCCGACCCCAACTTCTACGCCGCGGATCACGTGCCGTTCGACCATCTCCACGGCCTCGGCCCGGCCGGCCTGCCCGAGGTCACCACGTTGCTGGACACGCCATATCTGGTGCAGGAATGGGACTTGCCGTCGCCGGTTCTCCTACTCAGCGGCCAGGGGCACTACTGGGTAGCACTCGATTACCGGACGTGCGGGCCGACCGGAGAACCTTCGGTGACCTGGATCCACAACGAGATGGAGCACGAACTCCCGCTTGCGCCTGACTTCCGTACTTTTGTTGAGCGATTGACACCCGACTCCAGCTACCCGCTGGACTGAGCGGCGGCAATTCGGGTGTCATCGGGTCAACGCGTTGGTCGCGGCCCGCGACCCGTCCCGTGGGATAGCCAACGGCTTCGTGCCATGCCGGGTGGCCGCGGGCTAGATGGGCCAGATCGACAGGTCGGTGTTGGCAGCGACGGCGACGGTTTTGCCGTCTGGGCTCAGCGCGATGGCTGCGGTGAAGTGTTGGCCGGGTCCGCGGGCGATGACGGCGGGATGTTGCGTGCTGGTGTCGGTGACGGTCCAATTGCCGTTGAGGTCGGCGCAGGCTTGCCGGTGCGCGGCCACCGCCATGATCACGGCTGTAGTGTTCTGGTCGCCTGCTTGGGGGGCTGCCGGGTTGGTCAGGTCCCACAGCTGTGCGCCGCGGCTGTAGAGGACGGCGAGGGTGTTGCGGTTGCCGGGATCGAAGGCCACCGCGGCGACGAACTTGTTGGCCGGCCGCACGATGGTCTTCGGCAGGTCCGGGTCGTTGACGTCGTAGATCTGAACGCTGCCACCGCTTTCGGTGGTGGCGAACAGGGTCCCGTCGGGGCTGAACGTTCCCAGGCCGTTGCCGAGGTCGTTGGTACCTGTCCTGCCCCAGGTGTGCAGTTCGCTGGGCTGTGCGGGGTTGTCGATGTTCCACAGGGTGGCCGTGAACAGGGCCACGGTGACGAGCAGGTGCCCGGCGGGGCTGAAGATGACCGACCTGGGGGAGGAGACGGTCAGGGTGGCTCGGGTGGCCGGGTGTGCCGGGTCGGTGATGTCGACGAGGATGACTTTCCCGCCGCGGGTGGCGATGGCCAGGGTTTTCCCGGTGGCGTTGATGTCCAGATCGACGATGGCGTCGTCGGCCTGGTCAAGGTCGGCGACCTTGCCGGGTTGGGACGGTTTCTGGATGTTCCACAGGGAGACGTTGCCGCCGAGGGTGCCGATCGCCAGGAGGGTGCCGCCGGGTCGGAACACGACATCGCTGATGGAGCTGCCGCCGGCTCGGATGATGCTGGTCGGTTGTGGCCCGGAAGGTGCGGTCGACGTGTTCACCGCGGCCGAAGTCGCCTGTCCACCGCGGGTGGGAGTCCTCGCTGCGGGTGCGTGGGTGATGAGTTGCGCGGTCGACCGGGGAGATGCGGGTGCGGCCAGGACCTGTGCGGTGACGGCCACGAGGGCGATCACCGCGACCCCCGCCACAATGGTGGCGCCCCACACTTTCCGGCGTCTGGTGAGGCTGCCCCAGCGTCCCGCCACCCCGAGCAGCGGCATGGTTGCCGGTTGCCCGAGCGGGTCGTCGCCGTGGCTGTGTTCCTGCCGGTGTTCCGCAGGCGGGTCGGGGGCGGCGGTGCGCAGCTCCGGGCGCCGTAGCGCTGCGGTGGTCGGCTCCGCCGTGGTGGGCTGCTCGGCTGCGACCGTCGCCGTCGCGGAGAGCGTGCGGTGATCGCCCGGTGCGGTGGATTCGTCGGGCACGGCGATGACAGTCGGCGGTGCGAAATGCAGAGCAGGCGGCGGGGCCAGGGTGTCGGGGAAATGGACGGCCGCAGCGGCAGCGCCTTCGCAGACCGCCATCTCGGGCTGCTCGAACACGGTGGGAGCGATCAACAGACGCTGGTGCAGGCGGGTCGCGACCAGCGGGATCCGGCTTCCCCCACCGACCAGAAACAAGGTCCCGATCTGCCGCGCCGTCACCCCCGCCGACTGCAGGGTTGTCTCCAGCACGGTCACTGTCCGGTCGATGAGCGCCAAGGCGTCCAGGTCGAACTCGGCCCGGGTGATCACGGTGTCCCGGTCCAGCCCAGGAAGGTAGATGCCCGCCGATGCCTCGCGGGACAGTAGTTCCTTGGCCTCGCGGGCACTTTCCCATACCAGCCGGGACCACTGGTGATGCCGGCTGTCGGTGGGCGCCATGATGGCCTGCCACAGCTCCTGCTCTGGTTCGTGCAGCGACGTGGCGACCCGGGCCAGGACCAGGGCGTCGAAGTCCACGCCACCCACATCCGGTAGCCCGGCCGAGGCGAGCACCCGAAACCCGGTGCCGATGCGCTGCACCACGCTCACGTCGAAGGTGCCCGCGCCCAGGTCGTAGACAACCACGTACTCGCCGGCACCGGCCCAGTCCCCGGACTCGGCCAGGTAGGTCGCTGCCGCCGCCGGCTCAGGCACCAACCGGAAACGGGCCAGCCCAGCCGCCGCGGCGGCCGTGACCAGGACCGTCTGCCGACGCCCGGCCCAGGACGCCGGATGGGTCAGTACCGTCCGGTCGGGCAGGCCACCAGCGACCCGGACCGCCTCACCCACCACCCGCCCCAGCGTCGCCGCCACCAGCATCGAAACGGGCACGGCCCGGTCACCGAGCAACACTTCAGCCTCGTCGACCCGCTGCTTCGGGTTGGGCTCGAACCGGGCCGGGTCCGACCGGCCCGCATGGATCGCATCCCGCCCGGTCAGCAGCCGACCATCCGGGTGAGCAAATACGGCCGAAGGCAGCAGCGGCGAACCGTCAAACAGCAATGGCCGGCTATGACCGTCCCGCCATCTCAGCACAGCGACGGTATTGGATGTCCCGTAGTCGACCGCCAACTCCACGACACCCACCCGTGCAGCCTAATTCTCCCGGCCACCCGCCGGGGTTCGGGGACGCCAGCATTCCCGCCGTCGGCGAGCACCTCGCGGCAGATGCGTGCGACTCGGGGGCGGTGCGCCGGTGCTCGCCGTCGCGGGTCGGAGATAGCCAGAGTTAGCATGCCTGCCTGCGGATCCGCCGCTGCGGCGGGAATGGTGGGGTTGTGGGGCACCCACCGCTTCGCGGTAGCGGCCGGCCGGCCGCGTAGAGCACCATGGCGAGGTCATTGCGCGCCTGCGGACCAGTCTGTCCCCCGCCGCCGACACCTTCGCGCGACTCAAACATCGGGCGGTCGGCCTGAGCGAGGCGTGCGGACTCTGCACGCATTGTCGACCTCGGTGGCGGTGTACCCCGGGCTGGTGCGGTCCGAAGGCGTCATGCAGTTCGCCGAACACTTCGATCTCGCAGCCTCACAATCACCGCAGGGGGTCGGTAGGGTGATCGCCGCGCTCGCCAGCGACCCGCAGGTCATGTCGCTCACCGGTCGAGCCCACCACATCGGCGACCTGGCCGACAGGTACCACGTCAACGCCACCGATTGACCGCACATTGTCAACTGGCGGATCGGCCGATCGCGGTGGGTAGGCGTCCGAGCTGGTGTTCCCAGCCGGCGCGGTGGTCGCTGATGTGGGTGGTTGGCAGGCCGCGGTGGGTGAGTACGACGATCGTGTCCTGCCCGTCGGGGGTTAGCACAACCTCGACGGTGGAGCCGCCGGGCGGCAGGGTGTCGCTGCCGGGGATGCCCCAGCTGAACACGACGCGGTTGGGCGGTTCGACGCTGGTGTAGGTACCGCGGGCCACGGTTTCGCCGAAATCGAGGCAGAACAGGCCGCCGGGCTGAGGGTCGAGTTCGGCCCGCTCGCCGATCCAGTCGATGATGAGTACGGGGTCGGTGAAGTACGGGAACACGACTTCGGGTGGTGCCTTGATGTGTGTGGTCGCGACGATGACGTCGTTGTGGATCTCGGCGGTCACGGCTGCCTCTGTGGTGGTCGGGGGTGGGCGGTCTCGACGGCCTTCTTCAGGCGGTTGAGGGCGTCGGGCCAGAACTCGCCCAATAGCTGACGCAGCGGCTGGAGCGCCTCGTGATGCAGAGCGTAGAGACGGCGGGTCCCCTCGCGGCGCTCGGTGAGCAGGCCGGCCTGCCTGAGTACGCCGATGTGTTGGCTGACCGCTTGCTGGGTCAGCGGGAATGCCGCCGCGATCTGGCCGGCGGCAAGCTCGGTGTGCTGGACCAGGCGCAGGATCTGCCGCCGGTGCGGGTCGGCCAGCGCCCGCAGCACCGCATCGGGTGCCGCGGGCGTCGACTGCTTCCGCTGGGCCATGGGGCTAGGGTCTCAGACCTGGAACGGGGTGCCGGTGCCGGTCTCGGCGAAGGTCTGGATGCTGGCCAGGAACTGTGTCCAGGCAGCGACGCACTCGTCCCAGCAGGCAAGCTGCGGGGTCAGGCCGGCGTGCCGGAAGTGCAGCTGTGTGCCGTTGCCCGTCGGGACGATTTCGAAGTGCATCGTCGTGCCCAGCCACTCCTGCGTGTGTGCGGTGGGTGGGGATCCGTCGGGTGCGATGGACTCCCAGACCACGCGGGCGGGTGCGGCTTCCAATACCCGCATCGCGTTGACGCCGTATCCGCCGAAGCTGGTCACGAGGGTGCCGCCGACAGTGGCGTCGCCCTCGGTCGGGCCCCACCAGCGGCTGACGCCGGCAGCGGAGCTGAACAACGCCGACACGGCGGCCGGGCTGGCGGGCAGGGTCACGACCGCGGTGAAGTCCCCGGTCCGTGCGCTGGTGGTGCTGGTCATCCCGATCTCCTATCCAGACTACAAGGATATGCTTGTACAAGCAGTTGATGGTGAACTTAGAACCGGCTCGGCCGCCTGTCAAGAGGCCGCGACCAAGGACGATGCGGACGACCGCTGCGGAGCTGGACTCACCGCACAACAGACACAGCGGGCCGACGTCGGCAAGCCGCCCGGGGTGGGCACCGGCGGGCGACCACCCTCGCGGCGGTGAACAGCGATCGCGGTAGGGCTCGCCGGCATCGGTCCCGTACTGGCCCCGGTGTCAGCGCTGTGGCCTGTCGAGTACACCCGCACCGAACTGGTTGCCCCCATCCGCTGCACCTGCCCGCAGCCGGCGCCGCCGAGGCCTTCTACGGCATCGCCCGGCCCGTCGGTTACCTGCTGATCCAGGTGGTGTGGGTGGCGAGCACGGTGAGGCGGCTGGCCAAGGCCCGTGGTGACGAGGTCCGGCAGCTGCGGTGGTTCGTGTTCGCCGTGACGATATCGGGACTGGTCATGGTTGTCGGCTTGGTCGCCTGGCAGTCGCCGGTACCGTACTTCGTGGTCAGCGAGGGCCTCACCAACGCCGCCCGCTACGCCGACGCGTCACTGATCCACCGGGCGGCCCGGTCCAGGACCAGGTTCAGGTCGGCGGTCGCGGCGGGTCACCGGCGGCCAGGGTACGCAGTTGGGCGACCGCGATGTTCCCCTGCACCCGCAACAGAATCCGCGCGAGGCGAGAAAGAACCGGCGCCCCGGCACCCGGAAAACATCACATTCCCCACAGGCGACCCGGCCCGCAGCCGGCGTCAACGGCGCAGGTCAACGGAGCTGCCGGGTGATCGCGCCGCCGTGGTTACCACCAGTCACGACACTCGCGCGACACCCAACCCCGCCACCAACAAAGATGATCAGCAATATCTACGGTCATCGCGGTGCACGCGAAGGGACTCGGATCCCCAACCTTCTCATCGGTAGCTCACACGGTCGGCGACGCGCGCTCCAGGAATCGCAGCACGGCCAGGACCCGCCGGTGATCGCCTTCCGAGGCGGGCAGGTCGAGCTTGGTGAAGATGCTGTTGATGTGCTTGGCCACGGCGCTCTCGCTGACCACGAGCTTCTCCGCGATCCCGGCGTTGGAGCGCCCCTCGGCCATCAGCCCGAGCACCTCCCGCTCCCGCCCGGTGAGCCGGTTCAGCGGGGTGTTCTGCCGCCGCACCAGCAGCTGCGACACCACCTCGGGGTCCAGCGCGGTGCCGCCCGCGGCCACCCGGCGCAGCGACTCCAAGAAGACGTCCACGTCCGCGACCCGGTCCTTGAGCAGGTACCCGACGCCGGTGGTGCTCGTGGAGAGCAGGTCGGCGGCGTAGCGCTCCTCGACGTACTGGGACAGCATCATGATCGCCACCTCGGGCCACTGCCGGCGCACCACTAGGGCGGCGCGGATCCCCTCGTCTGTGAAGGTCGGCGGCATCCGCACGTCCGCGATCACCAGTTCCGGGCGGTGCCGCTCTACCGCGGCCAGCAGCCCGGCGGCGTCGTCGACGGCGGCGGCCACCTCGAAGCCGGTTGTCTCCAGCAGCTTGGTCAGCCCGGCGCGCAGCAGCACCGAGTCCTCGGCGATCACAGTTCGCACGGAAGCTCCACCATTATCGTGGTCGGCCCGCCGACCGGGCTGACTATCTCGAACCAGCCGTCCACCGAGGCCGCGCGCTGTGCCAGGCCGGTCAGCCCGGAGCCGCGGGCGGCGTCGGCGCCGCCGATCCCGTCGTCCGCGACGGACAGCCACAGCAGGGCGCCGTCCAGCCACACGTCCACCCGGGCCGCGGACGCCTGGGCGTGCTTGGCCACATTGGCCAGGGCCTCCGAGACCATGAAGTACGCCACCGCCTCGACCGTCGGCGAGACCCGCCGGGGCACATCCACCGCCAATCGCACCGGCACCGGGGAGCGGGCCGCGATGCCGGAGAGCGCCGCGTCCAAGCCGCGGTCCTCGAGGACCACCGGGTGCAGGCCGCGGACGAGGTTGCGCAGCTCGCCCAGGGCCTCCTTGGCCTCCTCGTGCGCCTCGGCCAGTGCGGTCCGGGCGTCCTCGGGCAGGTCCTTGAGCGTCGCGCGGGCCAGGCCCAGGTTCATCGCCAGGGACACCAGCCGCTGCTGGGCGCCGTCGTGCAGGTCGCGCTCGATCCGGCGGCGCTCGGCGTCGGCGGCGTCCACCACCGCGGCCCGGCTCTCGGTCAGGTCGGCCACCCGGCGGGCCAGCCGCTCCGCCCGGCCGGGGCCGAGCAGGTCGGTGGCGAACTTCAGATCCCAGCGCACCGAGGCCATGACCAGCCGGGGCGTGAGGTAGACCACCACCAGGCACACGAGCGCCCACCAAAGCGCCAGGGACGTCGCCATGGACAGCGTTTTCCAGTTCGGGCCGAAGGCGATCGCCGCGCTCAGCCAGCCGAGGCAGATGAGCCCGCAGACCCACAAGGTGCCCGCGATCACGCCGACCAGGTTGGCCGCCGGTACCGCGATCAGGTGGTAGCAGGCCTGCCGCCAGGTCCGCGGGTGGCGCAGCCGCGCGCGCATCCGCGGGAGGAACGGCGCGTCCGCGGACGCCGCGTCCCGGGCCGTGTGCGGGGCGTGGGGGATCTGGGTGCCCCGGATCTTGTGGTACGCGGACCGGCGCAGCGTCGTGAGCTGCGGGCCCAGCAACACCGCCGCCAGCAGTGGGAGGAAGGCGCAGGCGAGGATCGACGGCAGGTAGATGGGGACGAAGCAGAAGATCGCCCACGGCAGCCCGATCAGACCCAGCGGCAGCAGGCTCAGCGCCGAGGAGAGGATCACGAACCACAGGTCGCGCCACGCCCGCCCGCGCCAGGGCGCCAGCAGGAAGCGGCCGATGGGCGCCAGGACGGTGTTCACGGCCCCCAACGGTATTCGACCGCGTGACCGGCGCTCCATGGCGCTGGCGCCCGCTTCGGCCTGTACCTGGCACCACCCCCGGAACGGAAAGCCACGCTACTGATTCGCCGGGCCGCGGCGGCCAGAGTGGTGATCGTGCCCGGCGCACCACCAGACGCCGACGCCGGGCGGAGAGGGGACGACCGCCATGCTCGCCGTCACGGACCGCCTCGACCGCGTCCTCGGCTGGATCGGGTCCGAGCCCGAGCCCCGGCCGGGGCGCGGGCGTTCGGCCGACCACGCCGACCGCCCCGGCGGACGCCGGCCGAGCGCGCTCGGCGCCGCCTTCGTGCTGGCCGGGCTCGCGATGATCCCGTGGGTGTTCTACCTCTCGGTCACCCTGCCGGCCAGCGCGCGGGACGCGCACTGGTCGCTCGCCTGGGTCGGCCTGGACAGCTGCGAGGCGCTGGCGCTGTTCGCCACCGGCCGGTTCCTGCTGCGGCGGAACAACCTGTGCGTGCTGGCCGGGGTCGGCAGCGCGGTGCTGCTGCTCGTGGACGCCTGGTTCGACGTCACCTCGGCGGCGCCCGGCCCGGACCTGGCCACTGCGATCGTCATGGCGGTCTTCGCCGAGATCCCGATCGCGCTGGTCTGCGCCGTGCTCGCCGCGCGCGTCCTGCGCACCCCGTTCCCGCGCGGCTGACCGGCCGCCGCGTATCCGTTCCGTCCGCGCCCTGTCGCGCGTCACCGAGAAGAGAAGACCGATGCCGCTCATCAGCCGTCCCTCGCGCAAGACCGTCCTCGCCGCCACCACCGGAGCCGCCGCCGTCGCCGCGGGTGCGTGGTGGTTCAGCGACCGCGCACCGTATCCGTGTATTCACAGCGTCGCCTGTTGGATCTGGAGTTGCCCTCCCTGAGGCTGTCCGATCTGGACGCTGTGCCCCGTCCGCGCAGATTTAAGAGGCGCGAGGTAGTGCCCAGCGGCGGACGCGCGCATCCCGGCAGCGACGCTGGCCGAAGCCGAGGGCGTGCTCCCCGATGCGCCGCGGTACAGCGCCTTGTCATGGGCGAGGAGGCAGCCACTGCCTATCTGCGGGCGATCGACAAGCCAGGCCTACGTGTGGTCCGGATCGGACTGCGGCCGGCGTGGGTTGGTGTCCTTGATTTCCAGGACAGGTTCCCGGCACTCTCACCGGAGCCCGTCCTCGCCGCGCTCATGACGCACGACCGATTTGTCGATTGCTACAGACCCACTCATGCGTTCGTACCGAAGCCGTCTGCGGCGGGCAGGATGCGGACGAGCAGCCGGGCCAAGGTGGCGCGCTCGGCCTGGGTGAGCGGTGCGAGCAGCTCGTCGTCCGCCGCGTACACAAGCAAATCCAGCTTTTTGAGGGTGGCGGCGCCGCGAGCAGTGATCTCGACGACTTTGCGGCGGCGGTCGGTTGGATCGGGCCGCCGCACGACGCAGCGCAGTTCCTCGAGTTCGTCGAGGAGCGAAACCATGTCGCTGCGGTCGATACCGAGCCGCTCGGCGAGGTGCGCCTGCGCTGCGGGACCGAGGTCGGTGAGGCTCGCCAGGATGCCGTAGTGCTGCTTGCGTAGGTCGCTGTCGGCGAAGTGGTTCTGGATGATCCGTTGCGCGTGCAGTGACGCCCGGCCGACCAGCCAGACAACCCGGTCGCTAAGACGGTGCGATGCGGTCACTGCCACACCCTACCGCCGATCGTTGACACCACCCACGATTCTCCCATATCGTGGGCGAGACCCATCATTTGTACATCCCATGTTCCGGGAGGCTCCGCGTGCGCTCTGTCAGGTACCACACCCACGGCGGCCCAGACGTTCTACAGATCGACGAGGTACCCATCCCTGTGCCGCAGGCCGGGCAGGTACTCATTGAAGTGGAAGCGGTGGGCGCCAACGTCATCGACACGGTCTTCCGCGCGGGTACCGGCCCGTGGCGCCGGCCACTGCCCGGCACGCTCACCGGTGACGTGGTGGGGCGCGTCACCGCACTCGGTCCGACAGTATCGGAAGTGGCGGTCGGCGATCGGGTGGCGGCGCTGTCGGAGGATGCGTTCAGCGACTACGTGACGGCCGACGTACAGTGGCTCGCACCGGTACCCGAGGCTGCCGATGCCGGCGAAGCAACCGTCCTGTCGATGACCGCGCCACTGGCCCTACGCCTCCTGCGAGCGGGTCAACTCAACACCGGCGACACCGTCCTGGTACACGCCGCCGCCGGCGGGATCGGCCATCTGGCGGTACAACTGGCGCGAACGCTCGGTGCCGGGACGGTCATCGGTACCGCGTCAACTCCGGCGAAGCGCGACTTCGTCCGAGCGTGCGGCGCCGACGCAGCCATCGACTCCAGCGACCCCGGCTGGCCCGATCGGGTCGGCGCCGCCGCACCCGGTGGAGTCGACGTCATCCTGGACGCCGTCGGCGGAGACGTCTTCGATCAAGGCTTGGAGTTACTCGCCCCGCTCGGCCGAATGGTCAGCTACGGCGCCGTCAGCGGTGTACTCCCCACAGCGCCGGCGAGCAGCCTCTTCGCACTCAAATACGTCACCGGAGTTTCCATGCTCGCCTGGCGCACCGCCCGACCCGACGAGGCCCGAGCCGACATGGAGGAAGTAGCCAGACTCTGGGGTACCGGAGCGCTGCGCACAGCAGTACACGCACGGTGCCCGCTGGTCGACACCGCGTCCGTGCACCAAATACTCGACAGTCGCGGCAACCTGGGCCGCCTGGTCGTCACCGCCTGAGCTGCACCACGGACTGCTGATGACCGATGGCGGAGATCCGTGCCCCCGCGTGATGCACCTCGAGGGTTGGCCATGTCCAACTACGGCCCCGTACTGGCATACGACGAGGCCTACGCCAGATGGTTGGACGAACGCGGGCATCCCCGCCCCGGCCGTTGGCGAAGGCAACCGCCTACCCACGCCCTCCGAGGTCCTGACCGTGCTGGGTGAGATTCAGGACAGCGAACTTGAAGTCAAGGCCGGCCACCCGAATGTGTTCCTCTGCCTCAAAGGCAGCGGTCCCCACGGCTCGTATTGGCTCAGGTTGCCACCGACACCACCGGGCTGCCCCTCGTCGTGCTCGTCACCGCCGCCACGGTCGGTAGTCGGGCAGGCGTGTCGGAAAGTTCCGCCGGCACCGGTTGGTCGTGCCACGCTCCCGTCGGGGTGTCGTTGCCGTCGCGGGCGGTGCCGGCGGGCCACGCCGGCGTACCGGCGTGGCCTCGCCACTCAGGCGGCGGGGAGCGGGCGGACCGTCAGGTGGTAGTCCTGGCTGATCCGGCCGTCGTCGTCCAGCACCAGGAAGACCCGCGCGGCCCAAGCTACTTTGCCCTCCTGATCGCCCTTCGCGTACTCGAGTTGGATCGTGAGGATGACGACGTCGTCGTGGATCGTCACGTGCCCGTCGCGCGTCACGTGGTACTCGCCGGAGCCGACGAACAGGTTGTACGCCTCGGCGACCCGCTCCACCAGCCCGTCGTGCCCCCGGAACTGCACACCCTCGACATACTCAACGCCGTCCGCGGGCCACAACTCGGCGACGGCGGCCGCCCGTGCCGCGGTATCGGACTCGCTCCAGATGGCCACGTACCGTTCGACGATCCGGTCGATGTCCAGCTTCATCATTGTTGCTCCCGTTCCCGGCCGTGTGTCGGCCATGTGCCGCTTACGCTGCGGCGTGCCGTCGCGGGAGGGTCAAGGCGACGTGGCGTGCGAGACTCTCCCCCTACCGGAGGGGGCACAATCGGTAACCGTGCCGAGCTACCTGTCCATCGGGGACTTCTCCCGCGCCACCCACATGACGATCAAGACGCTGCGCCACTATCACGAAATCGGCCTGCTCGTCCCGACCGCCATCGATGCGCAGACCGGGTACCGGCGGTACGCGACCGAGCAGATCCCCACGGCCCAGGTGGTACGCAGGTTCCGCGACCTCGGCATGCCGCTGGAGGAGATCCGGACAGTGCTGGCCGCCCCGGACGTCGAGGCCCGCAACCTGGCTATAACCGGGCACCTGAGCCGGCTGGAGCAGGCGCTCGGCCGTACCCGCCAGGCCGTCGCGACCCTGCGTGACCTGCTGTCCCCGCCGACCGCGGAGGTCACGACCGGGATCGAACTGCGGAGCGTTAGCGCAGTACCGGCCGCGGCCGTCACCGCGACGGTCAACGCGGCCGACTCCGTGGCCTGGTTCCAGGGCGCGATGGGCGAGCTGTGCGCGACGGTCGCGGGGCAGGGGCTGCGCGAAACCGGCCTACCCGGCGGCGTGTTCGCCGACGAGCTGTTCACCCGCCATCGGGGCGAGGTGACCGTGTTCCTGCCCTGCGACGCCCCGGTTCGGCCGGTCGGCCGGGTCGAGAACGCGGTGGTACCGGCAACCGAGCTGGCCGTGATCGAGCACTGCGGGCCGCCGTCTGAGGTCGACCGCGCGTACGGAGCACTGGCCACCTACGTGGCACGGCATGCGCTCGCCGTGGAGGGGCCGATCCGCGAATACTATCCGGTCGGTCTGCGCGAGACCGTGGACAGCGCTCAGTGGCGTACCGAGGTCTGCTGGCCGGTCTTCCGTACCGGTCCGGTCGCCGAACGGTAGCGCCCCGCCCTCGGCACGGGAAGTGGCTCAGGCGGCGGTGTTGCCGTGTTCGCGGAGAAGGATTCGTCGGACGCGATCGCGACTCTGCTCTTCTCATAAGTGATCTGCGCTGAATGACAGCAGCGCTCAAGGCTGAACTGGACGCCGACTCGACGGCATCGTGTGTTTGGTCCGGCCGCCCAGATCCATTGCCGGCCGACGCATCGGCCAACCAATAAGTCATGTACGCGCCAACAGTCTGGTCAGCCGACGGCAGGCGGACCCGCCGAGTGAATCGGCCTTGATCTTGCTCATCTCGGAGCCACCCGTCGCGGCGTGACCGAGCCATACCAAACACGCGGCTCCGCTGGCTACGCCGGCCGGCGTAGCAGCGGAGCCGGCATCAGCGCCCCCGTGGCGACCGCGGATCTATTTTGGCGCCGCGCCCGCACCGTCGTCGGCCCGCTGATCGGCGACTGACGGCCAGGCACGGAGGGCTGTCTCGGCGATGTGCGCCAGGTCGCTCCTTGGGGCGCCGTCGCGAGCTTGGGCGGACATGCCTTGGAGGGTGGCCGAGTAGAAGGTTGCGAGTGCGTGAGCGTCGGTGTGGGCGCTGATCTGTCCCTTGCGCGTGGCGTCGGCGATCTTGTCTTCGAGTGCGCGTGTGCCCACAACGCGGAGTTCGCGCAGATGGGCCTCGATGTCGGCGGACTGTGGAGAGCAGTTGGTTGCCGCGGTGATCAGGAGGCAGCCGTGCGGACGGTCAGGCCTGGTGTAAGCGGCCGCCGCCTCGTGCAGCAGTCGTTCGATTGCGTCGCGGGCGTTCGGTTCTTCGGTCAGTGCGCGTGTTGTGAAGGCTCCGTAGGTGCGGAGGTAGCGGTCGAGCGCCTCAAGGAACAGGGTGCGCTTGTCGCCGAAGGCCGCGTAGAGGCTGGGCGCGCCGACGCCGAGCGTCCCGGTGAGCAGGGCGATCGAGGTCGCGTCATAGCCGTACTCCCAGAATACGGCGATGGCCCGCTCAAGGGCCTCGTCGCGGTCGAATGACCGGGGCCGTCCCGTCCTCATCCCCCGATTGTATAGCGGTCGCTAGAGATATGGGTTAGCGTACTTGTGGAACGATCGCTACAGAATCGAGGGTACAGATGATCACCGTAGGCCTTCTCGTTCGCATCGAGGCCAAACCGGACAAGGTGCCGGACGTGGAGGCCATGCTCAGATCGGCCGTCGACCACGTTCGAAAGGAAGGGCTGGCGGTCGTCTGGTTCGCCCTGCGCCTCGGGCCCACCACGTTCGCCATCTTCGACGCATTCGTCAACGAGGCCGATCGTCAGGCCCACCTGGACGCAAATGGTGGAACGCTGCGCGGCTCGGTAGCCGCGGAAATGTTCGCCGGGTCAGCCTCCATCGAGCACATCGACGTCGTCGCCGCCAAGCTCCCCGGCGAGTGACCCAGACGCGACGATCGACGACCGCCGTGCCGACATCATCGGTTCCGCCCGTGGGAGGGCGGGGTCAGTCCGGTGTTGACGGCCTGGCGGGCGGCCGCGGGTGAAGGCGTTCAGGCGGGCAAGGTACGCAGCGCGATGGCTCGCCACCGCACAGATCGTGGACGGCACGTCCGTAGGCAAGCGCGGGTGCATCATGGATGCCGCGCGGATCACGGCTGCGCGGGCCTGTGCCGGGGCGTCGGCCGACTGCGCGGCCGGGGACGGTTCGGTAGGAGACGGTGCGGTAGGAGATGGCGGGGTAGGAGACGGCGGGGTAGGAGACGGTGCGGTGGGCGACGGTGCGGCCGATAGCGCCGGGGCACCTGGCCGGCGCCGGGCGGCAGTATTCGTGATGTCTGCACTGGTGGCGCTGTTCGCCGTGGGCGCCATCACCGAATTCTGGTCTTCGCTGCGGATGCACCACCCGTACCTCCAGCACGACATCGCCGGACGCAGGGAGTCGCGGCGCCGCCGAATACGAATGAGCCGCTCCAGCACAGCGATGTCCGCAAGTTCCAGGACCAAACTGGGCCAGGCCCGGGGGTACGCGGGACCGCGTACCCTCGGGCCTGGGCTTTGACCGGGTCAGTACAGAGCTGGAATGGCTTGGCTGTAGACGTCCTGGTTGGGTGCCGTGGTGCCGGGCTTGCCACGGAAGTCTGTCCAGCACGGGTGGGCCACCAGATCGGCGCCCATGGCGATCGCGCTGTAGTCGCCGATGAATACGCCCTGCAGCACATTGCCGTCCTCGTCGGTACCGACGAACTGGATCTGCGGGTTGGCTGTCTGGGTGGTTACCCGCCGCAGCGGCGCACTACCGACGCCGGTGTTCCAGCCGACGGAGTAGGCGTAGTCCACGCCGATCCCCGTCGGGTCGAAGGCCCGGGTGTAGTAGGAGACCGCCACCCGACCGGCTACGGCCGCGACCGCCGGGAACCACTCGTCGGTGGCGCTGCCCAACTTCGCCGGTGACGACCAGCCCTGGCTGCCGCGGGACGACCCGACGACGAACACGTCACCGTTGGTCTTTACCGAGGTGCCGTCGCGGTAGGTCCCGTTGCGGTCGTCTGCCCAAGTGATCCACAGCCGGTCGGTGAGCCGGTCGTAGGCCATCTGCGGGAAGCTGTTGAGCCGGAAGTTCTCTCCCGTCAGGGTCTCCGGGAAGTCGTAGTCGGCGGCCACCTCCCGGTTGGTGAAGGTACGGCCGTCGTTGCGTGACGTCGCCACCACGACTGCGTCGTGGTCGTCGGCGCCGTCGCAGTTCGCGGTGGCGCAGATTGAGGTTTCGTACGCGATGTAGAGCGTGCCGTCGTTGCCCACCTGCGGGTTGGAGCCGGAGGCGAACGGGGTGACGCCGCCGGTGAAGCCGGTCAGCGAGGGTGCCACCCGGCTCGGTGCCGACCAGGTACGGCCGGTGTTGGTCGAGCGGACCGCCATGATCGGGGATTCGAGGTAATTGCCGTCACTGTCGTAGGTGAAGCGCGTCCAGGTGACGTACACCGTGCCCCGGATCGGGTCCGCGGTGATCCACTCCTTGTCGTTGAAAATGTCCGTGCCCGTCGGCGTACCGGCCGGAGTCACCCCGTCGAGCTGGAGGATGACCGGGTCACCCCAGGTGAGGCCGCCGTCATGGGAGACCGAGACGGTGAGTCCGCTGGCAGATTGCGTACCCTCGGTCGGTACGGCACGGCTGAACACCAGGTTGGCGTAGTAGACCGTATTGTTCGGGCCGAACGCCACGGCCGGGTCGCCCGCCGAGTCCATATAGGACAGTGCGCCGGCCCCGCCGGTCTGAAAGTTCAGCTTCGGCAGCACGACGTTCTTCCAGGTACGGCCGCCATCGAAACTGGTCAGCGCGACTGCGGTGCTGTCGTTGCGCTGCTCGCGGGTGTTGAACAGGCGGTAGTCGTTCGAGCCGGCCACCACGTTGCGGGGGTTGTACGGGTTCACCGCGATGGTGGTCTCGTTCTGTGCCGTCGAGCAGCCCTGCTGGCTCCCGACCGGTACCACCTGGTCGCCGTTGATCGCGTCCACGTTGGGCGCCGGATTGTGGTACGGGTTCGGCTGGCCGATGTACTGCTGGCACAGCGCCGAAAGGGCCGGCGAGTCGCCGCCCTCGTCGTCCTCACCTTCGGCGAACTGGTCCTTGAGGAGATCATTGGGCACGGTGTGGGCCACCGACGGCCGCGCCTGCGCTCTGCGGTGTGCGGCGCCGGCGGCGCCGGGATCAACGGGCACCGGCCGGCCGGCCAGGTTGCCCGCCACTGCCCGGGGCGCCGCGGTCGCCGGTCCGCCGGTCACCGTCAGCGCCAGTACTACGAATGCGGCGGCCGCCGTCACGCCGATGATCCGCGGCCTGGTTGGAGTCATGCACACTTCCCTTCCTCGCATCCCGCGTCACTGCGGCGCGGTGAGGGGTCGATGAAGGTCTATCAGACGTGGTGGGCACGCGACATTTATAAGGTTCGACGTCGGGGAAGGCCGGGGGTACCACTGGGCTGGAAACGGGGCAATAGGTGCGTACTCGCAGCTCAGTCGGCATGCTCCACTCCGGACATGTTCGCGGCGCGAGAACGCGACACGCCGATGTTGGCGAGGAGCGGGCTTTGGTGAACTGGGCGGAATGAGCTGGTCGAGTTCGCCGCATCTGGCCCGTGGCCGAGGAGCGGCTAGCTGGCAAGGTTCGGACCAGCGTGTGGGCTGTTCCCCCAGGCCGCATCATTGGTCGGGTTTGTCCAGCCCGGCGAGACTGGTGTTCAAGAATGATCGGCTTCTGGCGGAGATGACCGAGTGCTGCTCTCCGGCGCGTGAAGGCTAGCTCCGGTTACCCGTGCGTGGTGGTGTTGAGGTGGTTGATGCCGTTGGCGTACAGCCCGTTCACCGCGGTTGTCACCTGGGTTGCGGTGAGTGCTTGGCCGGTCTGGGCGTAGATCCAGTTGACTCGCATGCTCCACGTGCGTGGGCCGGTGAAGGGTAGGTCGATGAGCCAGGTACTGAAGTGGATGGTCATGGCTTCGCGGGGGAATGTGCCGCCGTTGCTGCGGTATACGGGGTGCCCGTCGATGGCGTAGGTGACCGTGCCGTCGATCGCGGTGAGCGTCAGGGTGTGCCAGCCGGCGAGTGACAGGTGTTCCGCTTTTGTGGTGCGGTCGCCGGGGGTGGCGCTGCGCCAGCTGGTTGTGTCGAGTTTGGGTCCGGGTGAACCCCAGCCGCCGTTGGGTTGGTATTCGTAGTCGAGTTCGCTGTAGTGCGCCGAGGTGGGTGACGGTGAGATTGTGGAGAAGGACTCGATGACGTGGTCGCCGTTGCGGCCGTTGTCCGGCGTGTCGGTGAAGTAGACCCGGGCGGCGAGGGTACCGGTGCGGAACGTGTCGCCGGTGCCGACGAGTTCGGCCTGTCGGGTGCCGGTTTTGGTTCCGTCGGAGCTGGTCTGCAGCTGGAGTACTTGGCCGCCTTGGGCTTTCGGGTCGGCGGGGAAGGTGATCGCTTCGGTCGACCAGGTGCCGTGGATTCCAGGCCCGCCGCCGTCGGTACGGGCCTGCCAGCCGTTGGCGGTCAGTGCGGGGTCTGTGGCGTCGGTGTAGTGGAAGTTGTCGAACAGTACGCCGGCCGCCGTGTATGCCGCGGTCCCGGATTGGGTCTGGGAGGGCTGGGCCGGCGGGTTGTCATCGGGTGCCTGTCCCCAGCTCAGTACGGCGTGCAGGTAGGCCGTGACGTGTGTCGACGGCGTGTAGTGGGTGATGGTTCCGTCGTAGGACAGGTCGTTGGTTTGGTTGAGCGGTTTGTGGTCGAGACGGTAGAGCTGCAGCCCGATCGCCTGGCTGCTGGCCCCCGGCGCCAAGGTGCCCGCGGTGGCGGTGAAGCCGATCTGCAGGTAGTGGCTGGCCGTGCTGGTCGGTCGGGTCAGTGCCGTGATCGTCTCGGTGACGTTCGGACAGCCCAGTGATGTCTGGACGCAGTTGGCGGCGTAGGTGGCGCCGTCGGCGCTGAAGTAGTACCGCAGTGTCACGTCGCTCAGTGCCACGGTCTGGTCGGAGGTGTTGGTGACCTCCAGCCACGGGTTGCCGACAGCGGCGGCGGCCGTACCGACCCGGTAGCGGACCGTCAGCGCGGAGTCCTGAACCGCTGCGGCTGCGGCTGCGGGCCGGGTCGGGGTTTGGGTGGTCCGCCACGCCCCGTACAGCAGCCCGGACCCGAGCAGCACGCCGATGACGGCCAGCACGCTGACCACGGTGCCCCCGCGGTGGGACGAACTACGGGGACGGGACCTACCCACTCCGAACTCCTTGACGCTTGTGCACGGCTCCCGGGGGCACGTCCTTGCCGGTGCCCGGGTCGCGGTGCCGCGCCATCGTACAGACGGCAAAGGCCGCCCTGAACTGGAAGAACGCGCGATGCCGGGCCTGGGCGGGCGGCCCGCGGCGCCGTTCGCGTGCGGTGTACCTGACTGTCCTTTCACGGCGTCCGGGCAAACGTGTGACCTTGGCCACGCCGACATGGGAACGGGCGGAGAAATGCCGGTTCCGTCCACCGCGAATCGCCTAGTCGTACCCAGTTGCAGCAGCTCAGCCGGGTCGAAGCGGGCATTGGCGGGCGATGCGTCGTCGGCTACCCTTCCCGAGCCCAGACGGTGAGCAACCTTTGGGTTTGTTCACAGGGAAAACACGGGGACGAAGTGCAACAGACGACCATGCCCGGGCAGGTGCCCGGGCAGCGCCACCGCGCGCCTGATCTTCGCTACGACCGGCAACGGTGGGAACGGCACGTCCCCGAACCGCGGTGGGCGCCCCGGTTCGACACCGTCGTGGTAGTCCCGGCCCGCAACGAGGAGGCCGGGATCCTCACCTCCCTGAACTCCCTGGCCCGCCAGACCTGGCGCCCCGACCGCATCATCGTCGTGGTCAACAACTCCACCGACCGCACCGAGCAGTTCGCCCGCCGGTTTGCCGCCGACCCACGCACCCCCCACACCGACGTGCTCCTCATGCCCAAGAACAAACACAAGAAGGCCGGGGCGCTCAACTACGGCATCTCCTGGCTGCGCCACCGTGCCGGCGGCCGGCTGACCGGCGCAGTCCAGCACGTCCTGACCATGGATGCCGACACCGAACTGCACCCCCGCTTCATCGAACGTGCCCGCAACGTCCTGACCTCGGACCCCGGCATCGGCGGAGTCAGCGCCGTCTGTCTGGGCCGCGTCGGCCTATGGCGCAACCCATGGCAACGCTTCCTGCTCGGAATGCAAATCATCGAGTACGGCCGGGCCGCGAACGCCCGCTTCCGCAGCGACGTACACACCATGTCCGGCGCGGGTTCGTTCTACCGCGGCGCGGCGCTGCAATCGGTGATCGACCGACGCGGCGAAGTGTTCTGGGAAGACCACCGCAACCTCGTCGAGGACTACGAAACCACGCTGACCATCAAGGAATGCGGCTGGACGGTCACCGCAAACCAGCTGTGCATCGCCTACACCGACCTCATGCCCACCCTGCGCGAACTGCTGCACCAACGACAGCGATGGGTACGCGGCACGGTCGACGTGCTGCGCGGCCGGGGATGGACGAAGTTCACCTGGCACTCCATCACCACCCTGATTCTCGGGCTGCTCGGTGTCGCGTACATCCTCGGCTGGGGATCGACCCAGCTTCTCGCCGCTGCCCGGCACGGCCTGTCCCAGCAGCCGATCTTCTGGGCGCTGTTCGCGTTCTGGGTCATCTACCCGGCACTGCGGGTACGCAGCCTCGGCTGGAAAGCGATGCTGGTCGAAGCCGCACTGATACCCGAACTGCTGTACACCCTGGTACGCACCTACTGGCTCATTTCATCGATCATGAAGTCCTACTTCACCCGTGTACCCGGCTGGAAATAGGACCGGCATCCGTGAACTCCCTCAAAGGCCTCGGCATCTGCACGCTCCTGGCGATACTCGTCATCGCCATGCACGAGCTCGCCGACACCGAACTCATCCTCGCCGTCACCATCACCGTCGTCACCGCGTCCATCGCCACCTACGTCGCATCCCGCCGCCGGTACCAGCACGACCGCCGTACCGCCGGCGACAACAGTCGAGCTGCCCGGCGACGCCTCGGATAGCTCGGCCGACAGCGGCGACGCCGTCGATCTGATCCGCCTTCTGCCACCAGCCCAACGCCGCTGCGCGGCCCGCCTCGTGCAACATGCCCGCACGGCACCCGCTGAAGGCGATGAAGGTTCAGTCGGTACCACCGCGGTCTGATCTTCACGGCCCGTCGGCAGCGAAGGCCTCGCGCCAGGTGGGGTGGTTCGGGCGCCAGCCGAGCGTCCGGGCGCGGCCGTTGGCCGCCGCGCGCCCGACGGTCCGGGCGGAGATTTCCGCGGTACCGACGAAGCCAGCCGCACGAGCGAAGAGCGGACCCCACTCCTGTACGTGGGCGGGTTCGTTGTCGACGATGTTCACCGGACCCGACGGCCAGTCCAGCGCCCGAACCGTAGCGGCGGCCGCGTCCTCAACGTGGACGAAACTGGTCCACGCCGTGGTCGCCACTACCCGCCCGGCGCGAGCCTGCGCGGTCAACTCCCCGTCCGGGGCGTACCACGTATCCGGCCCGTAGAGCAGGCCGTAGCGCAGCACGACCCAGTGCGGGGCGCGGGCGACGCTGCGCTCCAACGCCTCCACCGCCGCGAAGGCCGGCTCACCGGTCTCCGCCGATCGTGCGAACGGCTCTGCCTCGCCGGCCGGCCCATCGCCCGGGGCGTAGGCCCACGAGATGCTCTGCGCCACAACCAACCGCACTCCGGCCGACAGCGCCGCGTCGACCAGGTTGGCGGTACCGGCTACCCGCAGCCGGGCGTTGGCGGCAAAGTCTGTACCCGCGAGGTCGGTCAGCTCGTGCACCACCGCGTCAGGCGCCGAGGACGACACCGCCGCGGCGACCGACTCCGGTACCAACGCATCCATCAGTACCCCCTGGCCGCCGGCCCGGTGGATCAGGCTCAGCCGGTCAGCCCGCCGCGTGGTACCCACCACCTCGTGCCCCGCTGCCGCGAGTGCCCGTACCGCCGCCCGGCCGAGTACCCCCGACCCGCCCGCCACCAGAACCCGCACAGCGCTCTCCCCGCCCCCGACGTCTGCCGGCCATCCTCTCCCGCCGGCCGGTCCGGTGGATCCCGCCGATGGAAGAGATCACATCGCGCTGAGCCCGCGACCGGGACCGCCGTCCGTGTCCAACCGCGGACATCGGTTCATGCCGCAGTCCGAGCTCGGCGCGCAATGTCCGGACGCCGGTCACCCGTTGGACCCATCACTGTCCACGCATCCCGCGCCTCGCGGACAAGCTCGTCCATCGTTGTTCCCTTCCACCGGACGGCGATCGTACATCTCCAAGACCGACCCATGATCGAGTGCGGACATCCGGCTGGATCCAGCGCTGTCGGCGGCGGAGTTCCAGTGGTTGAACACCGACCGTATGCTGGCCGGCCTGAGGAGGCTTTGATGTCAGGTGTTGTCGGGACTTCTTCTGGCGTGCGGATCGCGGCGGCGCATCTCTCGCCGATCCAGGCTGTTGCCGGCACCGCGGCTGGGGGCGGCGGTGGTCTGGTCGTGACGGCGGGTGGCGACGACATGATCCGCTCGTGGCGCGCCGCGACCGGGCAGGCCGCTGACTTCGTGGTTGCGAGTCCTGGGCTGGTGACGTTCCTGGCGGTGGTTCCGGCTGGCGCGGGCGGGGTCGTTGTGTGTGCGATTCCGCAGGGCGTGTATCGGTGGGATCTGGTTTCGGGCGAGCCGATCGGTACACCGATCCAGCGGCCGGAACTGGCGTGGGCCCGAACCAGCGGCCTCAACTGCGTTGCTGTTCTGGAGAATGGCGACCGGCCGGTGTTGGTCAGTGGCGGTACCGACGGGTTGGTACGCCGCTGGGACCTGGTCGGCGGTGTGGAGGTCGGCCCTCCGTTGGCCGGGCACGAAGGGGAAGTCACCGCTGTTGCGGTGCTGCGGCTGGCGGATGGGCGGCGGGTGATCGTCTCTGCCGGCCGTGATTTGACGGTACGCCGGTGGGACGCGCAGACAGGTGCTCCGCTGGGTGAGCCGATGGGCCGGCGCCGTTCCCCGGTGCTGGCGTTGGCCTGCACGGCTGGCGGCGTGGGTGGCGATGTGGTGGTGACCCAGACGGCGGGCGGGACGGTACGTCGCTGGGACGTCGCAACTGGGGAACCGATTGGGCCGGCGCTCGGCTCGGGCGGCGAAGGTCGGGTCGCTGTCGGTCTGGCGGTCACTCCCGATGGTGGTGCGTTGCTTTCTGTCGGTCGGAGTGGGTTGCTCGGGTGGTGGGATCTGACCGGCCTGGAGCCGGTAACCCGGGCGCTGTCCGGCCCAGCGGAACAGGTCAACGTGGTGAGCGTCGTACCTGACGCCGAAGGTGGCCCACTGCTGGTCTCCGGCGGCGAGAACGGATTGCTGCGGCGGTGGGACCGGCACGGCCATGAGGTCGGTGACGCGGTCCGGGCGCATCCGTCAAGGGTGGCCGACCTGATCGGGGTACCGGCCGGCGATGCCCCGGGTGGTCGGGCATTGCTGCTGTCGGCTGGTCGGGACGGGGCACGCTGCTGGGATGCCGCTACCGGTGACCCGGTGGGTACGCCGCCGTACACCATGAAGGTGCTTTACGGTCTTGCCCCGTGCTGGCTGAGTGACGGTCGGCTGGTGTTGGCCACCGGTGTACACGAAGGAGTTTGGCGCCACGACGTACTCGGTGGACAGGACCTGGGTTTCAGCGCCCACCTGGAAGACATCGAGGTGTGGGGGGTTGCCGCCGGTACCCTGCCGGACGGCGCCGCGTTCATCGCCGCCGCCGCAACCGACGGCTTGGTCTACCGGGTCGACCCGGCCACCGGCGAACCGTTGGGTCCACCATTGCATGGATTCGAGGACCAGGTCTTCGCCGTCGCGGTAACGACGCTGCCCGATGGAAGGGTCATGA
Organism: uncultured Actinomycetota bacterium; assembly: GCA_963850915.1. Classification (GTDB taxonomy): domain Bacteria; phylum Actinomycetota; class Actinomycetes; order Mycobacteriales; family Micromonosporaceae; genus CAVTWH01. The sequence goes on along the minus strand of CAWKND010000003.1, from coordinate 181,764 downwards.
TCGCTGCCGGTGGTGCGGAGCAGACCATCCTGCGCTGGGACGCGGTCAGCGGTACCCCAATTGGTCAGCCGCTCGTCGGGCACGACGCCTGGATAGGACGTTTGGCTTTTCTTCCACTGCCCTCCGCCGGCCCCATGTTGGTCTCGGTCGACGACATCGGGCAGGTGCGCCGGTGGGACGCGATCACCGGCGCCACGATCGGCGAACCGTTCCTGTCCGGCGGCGAAGAGATCAGTAACGTACGGCTGGCGGCCATCGGCACGACGCGACCACCACAGTTCGTCACCTCCGGGGACGACGAGATCGCCCGGCGTTGGGACGCCCTCACCGGGCAGCTGTTGGACGAACGACCGGGCGCGAGCAGCGCAGCCTTCGCCACCACCCCGGATGGACGCGCGGTGCTCGCCGTCGGCACCACCGACGGCACCATTGTGATCGAGTCCCTACGGACTGAGGCCCCTGAGCCGTGAACCGTTGTCCCTGCCTGAACGACCTCGCTAGGCAGAAAAACGCCGGGCCGGTCATTTGACCGGCCCGGCGCTTGGGCTTGTGTGTGGTTATTCGAGTTCGTCGGTGGTGTAGAGCCAGAATTCTTCCCAGGTTCCGCCGACTGCGGGGCGGTTGGCGATGAGTGGTTTGGCGCCGCCGTTGTCGGCGGTGACGACCTTGCCGTTGGCGTTGGCCAGGAAGCTCAGTGATCCGTCGATGTTGTTGATGAGGGTGAACTTTTCCCAGCTGCCGATGCTGGGCCGGTTGGCGATCAGTGGTTTGGCGCCGGCGTTGTCGGCGGTGACGATGAGTCCGTTGGCGTGGGCCAGCAGCGCGGCGTAGCCGCCGGCGTCGACCACGTCGTACTCTTCCCAGCTGCCGAAGGTTTCCCGGTTGGCGATCAGCGGGGATTTGCCGGCGTTGTCGGCGCTGACGACCAGGCCGTCGGCCAGGGATACCAGCACGATGGTGGCGGCTGGGCCGGCCAGGTCGAACTCTTCCCATTGGCCGATGGCGGTGCGGTTGGCGATCAGTGCCCCGGCACCACCGTTGTCGGCGGTGACGTACTTACCGTTGACCGCGGCCTGCAGGCTGACACTGCCGTCGGGGTTGTGGATGAGGGTGAACGTCTCCCACGCACCCGGGGCCGTGCGGTTAGCGATCAGCGGCTGGTTACCGGCGTTCTCGGCGGTGATGTACTTGTTGTTGGAGCTGGACAGCAACGCGACCTGGTCACCACCCAGGCTCTGCAGGGTGATGCCCTCCCAGGCACCCACGTTGTACCGGTTGGCGATCATCGGTTTGGCACCCGCCGACTCGGCCGTCACGATCTCGTTGTTGGCGTGCGAACGCAGACCAAACGTGGTCGGCGCGGTCGGCTCACCCACCTGCAACAACTTCGTCGTCGAGCCAGCACCAGCCGCGTGCACCGTACCGGCGATACCCGCCTTCAGAATCGCCGCCTGTACCTGCGCCGGCGTCCACGTCGGGTGCGCCTCCAGCAGCAGTGCCGCGTCACCGGCCACCAGTGGCGAAGCCATCGAGGTACCGCTGGCGTACGCGAAGCCGTTGGTGTCCGGGTTGCCGTCCTCGTTGAACGGGTACGCCGACTCGATGTTCACGCCGGGCGCGAAGATGTCCACGCACGAGCCGTAGTTGGAGAAGCTGGCCCGGAAGTCGGTCGCATCGGTGGCACCAACGGTGATCGCCCCGGCAACCCGGGCCGGCGACTCGGTGCAGGCGTCGGTGTTGTCGTTACCCGCCGCCACCACATAGGTGATGCCGCTGGCGATCGAGGCGTTGACCGCGTCGTCGATAGCCTGGCTGGCGTCGCCACCGAGGCTCATGTTCGCCACAGCCGGCTTCACCGCGGTCGCCGTGACGTGCTCGACGCCCTCGACGACCTCTTCCTCGGTACCGCTGCCGGTGCAGTCGAGCACCTTCACCGAGTGCAGGACGACGCCCTTGGCGACACCGAAGTTGGTACCGGCGAGCAGGCCGGCGACGTGGGTACCGTGACCGTTGTCGTCGTGCCCGTCGGTGTTGTCACCGCACTCGGAGATCTGTGCGCTGTCCCAGGTGGCCGAGAAGTTGCCTTCGTAGTTCGAAAGGCGGCCACTGAACTGGTAGTGCAGGTACTGGATGCCGGTGTCGATCACGTACGCGTTGACCCCGTTGCCGGTGGTGGCGTACGCGTAGTTGTGGTCCAGCGGCAGGAACGGCTGGTCGACCCGGTCCAGGCCCCACAGGTTGAACCCGTCGTAGGAGTAGCTGACGGTGTTTTCCGAGCCGCTCTTGTGGACCAGACGGTTCTGCTCGACGTAGGCGACGTTGGGGTCGGCGGCGACCTGCTTGGCGTCCGCCTCGGTCATGGTGACCGAGAAGCCGCGCAGCGCCTTCGACCACACCTTGCCGACCTTGCCGTGGTGCGCCTTGGCGAGGTCGGTGGCGCTGGTGTTGACCTGGCTCGCGGTGGCTTTGGCGTTCTTCATGACGACGATGAAGCTGTTGGCCACGCCGTCCTTGCTGGCGGCGCGGAACTTGCCGGCCGGTACCGGGACGGATGACGGGCTGGCCGAGGGCGAGGCCGACGGGGTACCCGAGTCGCTCGGCGTGGCGGACGGGTCGTCGACCGGGGCCGACGGGGCGTCTGACGCGTGCGGCGGCGGGGACATCGTGGCGCTCGGTGCGGCCGACGGGTCCGTCGACGGCGTGGAGTCGGACTCCGCGAGCGCGGCGGTGGTGGCGGCCGCGAAGGCGGCGACCGCGACAGCGCCGATGACGGCTAGTCGGACCATGGGGGTACGCCGCCGCTGAGGGCGTGGTTCTGTCACTGAGAGCTCCCCGTTGAATGCCCACGTCCGATCTGGACGGGGGGTTGGGCGACAACGAAGCCATGATCCTCAAAGTGAGCTCACAACAACTCAGTCGATCGGCCAGAGTTACCTGTGCGCAAAGAGAGTCACCAGGGTAAATCTTGCCTGCCTGTCCGGGATGACACTGTATGGGTCCGAGGATTTCGCTCGGCCTTCAGTCGGTTGGTAGCCGCACGAAATGTGCTGGTGGGTGTGGACGTCATCGGTGTCGAAGTCTCGCGGAAACGGTCGGCTAGCATCCTTGGGATGCCAGGTCGGGGCCGTTGATGGCACGCTGGTCCAGGTGAGCGGGGAAGGCGACGGACGATGACGCGGAGCCGGTGCGGTGCCGCGCTGATATCTGCCGGTGTCGCAGTGGCGCTCGCCAGCCTGAGCCCAGCCGCGTACGGCGCCCGGCCGGCAGAGGACAGTTCGCCATCCGCTGGCCCGAGCCCCGCTACATCGCCCACACCGACCGTTGTCGTCGCGCCGAGCACGGCTGCGCAGCAGTGCGTGTCGGGTTCGATCTACGGCGATCGGGTCAGCAGCGGGCCGTTGGCCGTGATCCCGGGCGCAAGCATTGAGAGCGGGGTGCGGATACACAACACGCTGAGCCAGTCGACCGACGGCGCGACGCTGCACCTGTACATCCTTGCCTCCACCTTCGCCGCTGGGAACGGCGGTCCGGTACCGGCCCCTACCGTCATGTGGGGAGTCGACGGAGGCGCCTGGAACAGTGTCTCCCTCACGTACCACCCGAACATCGGTGACATCCTCGGGTACTGGGTCTCCGCCGAAGTGCCGGCACCGGCGATACCAGCCAACGGATCGCGGGTCTTCCGGGTCTGGATGTCCTTCAACAACCAGTCGCTCCCCGGCTACTACGACACCGATTTCCTGTACCACGCGCCACAGTGCGGCCAGCCGGCGGACAGCGGACAGGTACTGCTCGGTTACGAGCCGGATCTGGCGAAGGGCGCCGCGGTGACCCGCTCGAACCCGGCGGCGTCAACGGCTGCGTCGATCCTCCCTTCGATGACCAGTTCGACCGGGCGCTCATCCCCGCCGAGCACTGCGCCGGTTGCCACGCCGGTGGTGGTCGATCTGGCGGCGACGCCATCGCGCGTTGACGGTGCGCGAGTCGGCATCGGTTTCGTTGTCGCCGCACTGCTCGGGCTGGTCGCGGTGCTGCATCTGCTGCGGTGGCGTCGATTCAAGCGTTCAGCAGATCGGGTTTGACCAGGCTGTCGTGATCAGGTCGAAGCCGCGCGAGTTGAAGTAGAAGGTCGCCGCCTCGTCCGAGCCGGCGCTGGAGATCTCCGGCACGATGTTGGTGACTGTCTTCGGCAGGCCCGAACCGATGAGAGTCACGACCAGCGAGGTGTAGCAGGTACCGGCCGGAGTCTGCGCCGCCGGCATGGTTGTGGTACGCGCGGTTGGGCTCACGACATGCGTTGTCGAGCTGTACAACGTCAATTTGGTGCTGCTTGATCCGCTGCCGATGTAAACGGCTCGGGTGATGTGCAGAGTGATGCCGGGGCAGTCTTTCAGGAGGGCGTCGGTGAGCGTGAACACGTCGGGGCTGCCGCTGGCTATCAGGCTGGCGATGCCGACGTTCTGGTACGGGTTGCACGAGGCGCTGGCCCCCACCGTTGTCGGCGGCGTCGTGGTCTGGGCGACGGTGGCACTCGGGCTCGGCGTCGGGCTCGGGGTCGCCGTCTGGCTGTCGGCCGGGGCCGGCGGATGGGTCGGTGCGCCGCCGCGCGGCAGGTGGAGCGGCAAGAAGGCGAGCAGGATCGCGGCGGCCGCGGCGACCGCGAACCCGATGGCGCGGCGGGCGTGCCGTCGGGTGAGCGTGCGCTGGATGGCGGGTACGCCGGGCGGCTGGGTCCGGGCTGCCGACGCCGACCGGAATGCCTCGAACTGGTCGCGGAGTCCGTCAGACATCGGTCACCTCGGCCTTCGTGCCAAGCAGCGTGTTCAGTGACGCCCGTGCGCGGTGCAGCCACGCCTTGACGGTGCCGTCGGCGACTCCGACGAACGCGGCGATGTCGGCGATCGGCATGTCCGCCAGGTAGTGCAGCACGACGACCTGGCGCTGCTTGTCCGGGAGTTTGGCAAGGGCGCGGGCGAGGTCGATGCGTATCGCGCTCGGCGCGTCGACCTCCGGCGGTACGAGATCGCGGTGCCACAGTCGCAGGATGCGGCCACGTCGCCACCGGCTGACCGCCATGTTCCAGGCAACCCTGCGTACCCAGGCGGTTGGGTCGTCGAACTGGCTAACCACCGACCAGCGGGAGTACGCCCGGCAGAGCGCCTCCTGCACCAGATCCTGCGCTTCGGCATGATCTCCAACAAATGCATGCATTTGAACCGTCAGCGGGGCGAACGTCGCGGAGTAGAACTCCGCAAAGTCCGCCCCGGTGCTCACTGCCCCACTCCCATGCTCGGACTACTGCCATGCCGGACAAAGCCATGCCGGACAAAGCCATGCCGGACAAAGCCATGCTGGACAAAGCCATGCTGGACAAGCGCGTGGTGTGGCCGGAGGGCCACACCACGCGATCGTCGTTATTCAGTAAGGTTCTGCGGCGCCTTCGCGTTGATCTGTGCGCGTGCCGTCGTCGAGAGGTCCGAGACAACATACGCCCTGGCCACGCCGGCTGGCGTGACGGTCCACAGGTCGGGGATACCGTCGCCGGTGAAGTCGACGGCCGCGACAGTCGAGAAGGCCGCGCCGACGCTCCACTTCCGTGCGATCTCGTACTGGGTGTACGAAATCGAGCCGGTGAAGTCACCGTTGTCAGTGAACGTCACCGCCTCCCAGAGGTACAGCGCGCCGGTGGTGGAGTTCCACAGGTAGATCGCCGTACCGGATGGCACCTTGGCGGAGAACAGCTGCCAGTTCTGCCAGTCGACGCCACCAGTCGGCGTCAGGTTGGCGGTCAACGCCCCGATCGCGCTCAGGAAGACGCCGTTCTCGCTGTAGTAGGTGAGGTGGTAGCCGTCGACGTCGCTGCCGGTGATGCCGATCAGGTCGGGCTCGACGCCGTTCGTACCCGCCGAGTTGTACGCATTCGCCAGATCGACCGGGTAGTCACCGTTGATGTCGGTGAAGTAGTCGAGGCTGGCGTTGCGGCCGCCGACACCCGACTCGGCCGATCCGTCACCTGTACCCGGGAGTACGAGCCCGGCGCCGGCGTGCACGCCGTTGACGAAGTAGACCATCACGTCCTGAAGGTTGTCCCCCAGGAAGTCCCCCGTGATGACCTGAGCCCCGTCGAAGTACGACGGCGCGAACCCCGTCACGTTCTGGGCGATGTTGACGGCTGGCGTCTTCACCCGTCCGGTCGACGCGCCGGCCGGCTTGCCGGGCGCGAGCCAGAGACCCGACCCCAGGCCGGCCTGGTCGCCGACGGTCAGCAGGTCGGGAACTCCGTCACCGGTGGAGTCCTGATCCGCCGCTGGCAGTACGCCGGTTGCGAAGTAGTAGTCGAAGGTCACGTTGCCGAGCGTGCCGTCGGCACCAACGCCCTGAACGGACAGGCCGTTCTGGTGCGTGGTAAACGTCAGGTAGACGATCGCCGAGCCGGACTTGCCTGCCTTGACTGTCTTGTGTCTGCCTCCATTGATCCAGTAGTCGAACTTCACCGGCGCGTCACCGGTGCCGTCGGTGGCGAAGGTGACCGGTGCAGTCGCGACGCCAATCTTCAGCTGCCGGCCGGCCAGCCCACTGACAACGACGCCGGCAACCGGCGCGGACGCGCTGGCCACCCCGGCGACACCCACCACCAGCAGCGCCACAAGTGGTGCCGCCAGCATCGATACCAGGCCAGTCCGGTGCCGCAGTGCCATTTGCTCGGTCCCCTCCCGTGTACGGCGCCCGACTGTGAACGTCGAGTGCCGCACTGATTCACGCTGAGCGGACTGCAAGGTTGCAGCGAAGGCGAACAAATTTTGCGAGAGATTCCGACCGGCGAGCGGGCCGCCGCCGCCTGGGCCCGGCCCTGCGCGGTGGGTACGGCAGCGGGCTCGACTGACATGCTGGCTGTGCAACTGTCGGATGCTGCCCGCGGACTGTCGGAGAACTGATCGGCCGGCGTCCATATTGACGGTACCGTCGCGGCATGTCCCTCCGCAGAGCAGTCAAGGTTGCCGCGTGTACCGCCGCCGCGCTCGTGGTCCTCGGCGTGGCGGCTCAGCCGGCGGGTGCCGCCCAGGCCCCGGCCTCCCCGGCCATCATCATCCCGGTCCCGCCATTGCCGTTCCCGCCGCCCGTCCTGCTGGGCGACCTGACCATCCACCTTGCCGGCGGCTGTATCTGGTACCGCGACTCCGCCGACGGGCTGTGGATCGCGCCGACGCTGGCCGCCGGCTGGAACCTACTCAGCCCGTTCCCGTCCAACGCGTTCCGGATGACCTCCAACTACGGCAAGCAGACCGCGGGTGGGCCGGTCACCTCGACGGCGCCGTACCTGTGGGCGATCGGGGGCGAGCCGACGTGGGGCAATTCGTTCCTCGGCCACACCGTCATTCTCACCGCCACCATCGACCCGGTGCACACCGTGACCGAGAGCAACGAGTCCAACAACACTACGACCGTCACCTTGTCGGTCCCGCTCACTCCGCCGCCGGCCTCGGGCACGGTGGTCTCGATCCCGTGTAGCTGAACCTGTCTGACACGCGAAACGGCGCCGCCGGGAAACGAATCCCCGGCGGCGCCGTGCTGTGCGCTTACTGGTTCCAGACCTGGAACTCCGAGAGCTGGCCGGCCGGCCAGCCGGTGTTGGCGCTGACGGTCACCCGCCAGTAGCGCTGGGCGGTGGCCGGGAAGGTGATGGTGACGGTGTTGCCGGTCGACGGGTTGAACGTGTACGCCGCCGACGCGGTGACGGTGGTGAAGGTCGAGCCGTTCGCCGAAGCGCTGAGTACCAGCGTCTCGTTGCGGGCTCCCCAGCCGGCCGGCAGCTGCAGTACCACCCGGGTCGCCGACTGGGACGAGCCGAGGTCGACCTGTACCCATTGGGGGAACGCGTTGTTGGCGCTCTCCCAGTAGCTGCCCTGGTTCCCGTCGGTCACGTTGGACGACGGGTACACGTCGTTGTGCGAGGACTCGCTGGTCGGTTTGCCAGCCGCGAGGTTGGTGGCGACGGTACCGGCGCCGGTACCGGAGAGCGCGACCGTACTCGGGCTGTTGGTCGCGGTACTGGCGATGGTGAGGTTGCCGGTGCGGGTGCCGGACGCGGTCGGCCGGAAGCTGACCGAGACCGTGCAGGTGGCGCCGGCGGCGATGGAGGTACCGCAGGTGTTGGTCTGGCTGAAGTCTCCCGATGTGGAGACCGAGCTGACCGAGGCCGCCGCCGTCCCGGTATTGCGGACGGTCACCGACTGCGCGGCGCTGGTTGTGTTGACGGCCTGGCCGGCGAAGGTCAGGCTCGACGGGCTGGTGGTCAGCGTGGCCGACGCGCCGCCGCCGCCGGCGAACTGCAGGCTGTTGATGTTCCAGCCGCCGTTGTCCTGGTTGAGGGTCAGGACCTGCTGACCGGCGGGCAGGGTCACCGAGGCGGTCACCGTTGTCCAGGTCTGCCAGCCGCCGGTGGCCGGCAGGTTCACCGCGCCGCTGAGGTTGGCCCCGGCCGCGTTGGACAGGTGCAGTGCCCCGGTCACCGCGCTCGGTGCCGCAACCCGAAGGCTGAGGGTGTACGTGCCGGCGGCGGTGACGTTGACCGTGTACCGGAACCACTGGCCGCCGCTGGTCCACCCGACGTTGTACCCGCCACCGGTGTCCGAAGTGGACTCCAGGTCGACGCCGTCGGCACGGTAGCCGTTGCCCGTACCGTTGATCGAGGTGACGTTGTAGGCGACGCCTTGACCGCCGGTGTCGTAGTTCTCCGCCTGTACGAGCCCGGGTACCGCGGCCGCCGTGCCGCCGTACGGCGCCTCGGGACTGCTGCCGCCCTGCCAGCTGTTGCCGGACAGGGTCGCCGCGAAGCCGCCCGAGTTGTTGAGGTACGCCGACATCCCGGAGGCGAGCCCGGTCACCGTGTTGCCGGTGATGGTGGCCGAACCGCTGGGCGCCGGGTAGAACGGCGGCGAGATGACGATGCCGTTGCGCCACGGTGAGGTGACCGTGTTGTTCTGCAGCAACGTGTTGGTCGAGGTGGAGAAGCCGATGCCGTCGTACATCGAGTTGATGACGGTGTTGTTGGTGGCGGTGACGTGGTCGACCACGCCGACGTTCTGGCCGTCCCCGCCGTTGCCGATGTGCATGGCGGGCTGACCCTGGCTGTACGCGTTGCCGCCGGAGCGTACGACGACGTTGCCGTTGACGGTGGCCGAGAGCAGGTCGCTGCCGTTGACCCCGAAGCGCCCCGCGCCGAGGCCGATGTACCGGGCGGTGTCGGTGATGTAGTTGAACTCGACGTCCTGGCTGCTGCCGCCGTAGATGCCGATGCCCTTGCCGCCCCACGGCGCGACGATCGTGTTGTGGGTCATGGTGATGTGCGACATGGCGGTGTAGAAGGTCTTGTTGCCGTTGGAATCGGTGTTGTAGTTGACCGAGTTGATGGCCATGCCGTCGTCGCCGGTACCGCGGACGAAGTTGTTGGTGGCGGTCAGGTTGTTGCCGACGGTGTTGTTCAGCGAGACGTTGTTGAGGTTGATGCCGTCGGCCCAGATCGCGGTCAGCCGGCTGTTCTCGACCGTCCCGCCGGTACCGGATGCCCAGAAGCCGGACTCGACATGCTGGCTCCAGATGTTGTTGGCGACCCAGTTGGTACCGCTGGTGTCCATCGCGCCGCCGCCGCCGTCGACCATCTCGCGGCTGGTGGAGTCGCCGTCCAGGTGCAGGTTCTGCACCGTGCACGAGGTGAGGTTGAACAGCGCGGCGAGCGGAGTGTTGTTGGGCAGCGGTACGTTGCGGTAGATCGTGCTGTACCAGGGTCCGGCGCCGGCGATCGTGATGCCCTGCGCGCTCAGGCCGGTGGTGCCCTTCAGGTAGAACGTACCGGCCGGAATCCACAGCACCTTGCTCTGCGACTGGGCCTGGTTGATGCAGTTCTGGATGGCCGCGGTGCTGTCGACTGCGGCGCTGTCACCCGAGCCGTTGGTCGGCGCGTTGTCGGCGACCGCACCGCAGCTGGTGATGGAGATGGAGTTGGCCGGCTGGGTCAGCGCCGGCGGCGGGTTCTCCACGTCCACCACGTCGATGTAGTAGAACGCCGCCTGGTTGGCCGCGTCCTTCTTCAGCGCGAAGGTACTGCCGGGTGCGATCGGCGTACCGGTGATGAAGGTGCGCGTCTCGTCGTAGAAGTCCCGTGGGTTGCCGTCGGCCGGGTTCTGGTCGCTGCCGTTGTAGTGGTTGTTGCCCTCGTAGAACCAGCTCTGCTTGGAGTTGACGTTGAGCGTCTGGCGCAGCGTGTTGTCGACCAGCAGGTCGAGCGTGGCGGTACTGCCGCCGCCGGTGGCCGAGTCGGGCATGCTGAGCCGTACGTTGACGGCGCTGATCGGCTGGCCGGTGTTGTTGGTCCACTGCACGCTCTGCCCGGTACCGGTCAGCTGCACGTACGCGTGCCCGGACGCCTCCAGCGCCGGGCTGGCGAACTGGGTGGTCGGCGCGGCGGTCAAACTCACCACACTGGCGCCGCCGCCGAGCGTACCCGCCTCGGCTTCGTAGCTGGTGAACGGCAGTGTCGCGCCGACGCCGGGGGGCGCATCCGCGGCGGCCGGGCGCATCGTCACGGCGGCCGACACCCCGCCGATCAGTAGTGTCACGACGGCCACGCCCGCCCAGCGGCGTCGAGCGGCGTTCGGTGTGCGTCTCATTCGGTTCTCTCCCTGGGGTGTGCGGAGGTGTACTCCTCCACGCACAGCCGCCGGGCACAGGCCGCAGACCCCCACATCCGAGCATCACGGTCGACACGCGGACACGACGGCACCGCCCATGCGCGGGAACGCCATGAGCGGATGGCGGGGGTGGCGTGTGCGAAGAGCTGCGGAGCGTTAGCAGGCCGAGCCATTGATTCATCGACATGAAACGCCACCGTTATCGACCTGTCAAGACCGGCTGCGCCGCCAGCGCGGCCGACGTCGGCGAGACAACCCGGCAAGATCAGAGGAGTATCGGGTACATCCGTTGCAGGGCAGGAGGACCGCATGCGCGCCAGCCGCATCATGGCCAACCTTCGCGTGGCCGACATCGAGGCAGCGAAGAGCTTCTACACCGACTACCTCGGCCTCGGCACCGAGGAGTTCAACCTGGGCTGGGTGGCCCGGTACACCTCGCCCGAGTCCAGGGCGAACGTCCAGCTCGTCACCCGTGACGCATCCGCACCCGAAGACTCGGTCATCTCTGTCGCCACGGATGACATCGAAGCTGCCTACCGGGAAGCGCAGGAACTCGGCTACGAGATCGTGCACCCGATGACTGACGAACCATGGGGTGTACGCCGGTTCTTCGTACGGGCACCCGACGGCAACGTCATCAACATCGTCAGCCACCGGGACTGAACAGCGCCACACGGGTTGACTCTCAACCAGGTCGAGGCGGGAGAGTCACCGGCATGGGCGACGGGGTACGGAGCATCGGTGCGATGGCGCGCGAGAGCGGTCTGAGCATCAGCGCCCTGCGGTTCTACGACAGCGCGGGGGTACTCCGCCCGGCCCACGTCGATCCGTCAACCGGATACCGCTGGTACGACGCCGAACAGGTTGTCGAGGCACGCCTGATCGCCGCACTCCGCCGCGTCAGCATGCCGCTAACCGACATCTGCCACATTCTCGCCACCCGCGACGACCCGGCCGTGGCCGGTCAGGCGCTCGACCGGCATCTGCGCCGGTTGGAGGACGGCCTCACCGACGCGCGCCGGCAACTCGACATCGCCCGCGCACTCATCGACCACCAGGAGAAGCCAATGACACAAATGAAGGTGTACAGCGCCGACCTCATCGCGGGTCTGGCCTCCGTCCGGTTCGCGGTCAGCAACGACCCGGAACTGCCGGCGCTGGGCGGGGTGCTGTTCGACTTCGACGGCAGCGTCCTGCGGCTGGTAGCCAGTGACCGCTACCGGCTTGCCGTCGCCATCGTGCCGGTACGCGACCAGCAGGGACCGGCGACGCAGCTCATCGCCCCCGCCGCCCTGCTCGCCGCCCTGGACCTGCCGACCGGCGACATCGAGCTACGGCTGGACGCGGGAACCATCACCATCGGCGAAGCGCGGAGTCCAGCCATCGACGCGTCGTTCCCCGACCACCGACGGCTGCTGCGGAAGGTACCGGCCCGGCAGGTCACCATCACCACGGCTGACCTGCGCAACCGCCTCGCCACCGGACCAACCCGTACCGTCCGGGGAGCACCGCACGACGCGGACCACGAAGTCAGCGTGCTCTACGCCACCGGTGACACCATCGAAATCCTCGATGACCACCGAGCCGACGCGATCAGCGTCAACCGCGGCTTCCTCCTCGAAGCCCTGGACGCCGCCGGTACAGATCAACTCACCCTGGCCCTCGACGGCCCGATCAACCCACTGGCCATCCTCAACCCGGTGCGCTCCGACATCGTCAGCCTGCTCATGCCGGTACGCATCGACCATTGACCCAACCGGCCGGACGGCGGCGGGCGCGCGGGATCGTGGTCAGCAGGTGACGTCGACCGTGATCCTCGCGCCCGGTCCCGCATAGGTGCGGCGCCGCTCGCGGTACGTCAGCTGGGCTGGGCGGCAGCAACAACAGCGTCCTCGGCCGGCGACATGGCGATCGGGTCGATGTCGAGGAGCCGGAGCAGCGAGCCGTTCTTCTCGGTGTCGACGATCGCGGGCAGTTGCCGATCGACGAAGTCGGCCCGGTCGTTCAGGCCGCGGGCTCGCAGTTGCGCGATGATCTGGGCTTTGTCGACGTGCATGTGTCTTCCTCACCTTCGGCGCGTGGCGGGCGGATTGGCTGGCCGGCGGTGGTCCCTGTCGGAGGACGCCGGTACCGGCGAGAGCAGCCGTAGGTGCGAGGCCGCGGCCGAGCGGAACACGGCTGTGTCCGCCAGTGGCGCCTGGCAATGATTCCTGTCCTACGCGGTAGGCGGCGGTTCAACGACTTCACAGCGCCGAGGGCCTGGGCGACAGCACCTACCCTACGCCGACCGCCCGGTCACGCACCGTCCGGCCGGGTGCGCCCCGGGTTCCCGGCCGGTGCGGGGTACCCCCGGACCGCCGGGAGAGGTGGGGCCGAGCGGCAGGGCGGCCCGGGTCATGTGGCCCTGTCGGTGCGGCGTGCGGACGGCTGACACTCAGAGCGAGCCCGTCGGTACGACCCGGTGGGGCCAGGATCCACGAAAACCTGAAGGAACGTGAGTGCGATGGTCGACATCGCCAGGAACCGCAGTACCGCTGTCATCGATACCACCGATACCACCGGTACCACCGGCACCGCTGCGCCGGTCAACGGTGCGGCCGGCCGGCGTACGTCCACGGTGGACGCCGCCGAGCGCCCGGCCCCGCCGATCAAGCAGGCCAACAACGGCCCCGCGAGCCGGCGTACCGAAACCGCGACCGGGTATGTGGCGGCCGCTGTCCGGCTGGCACTGGGGTTCATCTTCCTGTGGGCGTTCCTGGACAAGCTGTTCGGTCTGGGGCACGACACCACGTCGGCGAAGTCGTGGATCAACGGCGGCAGCCCGACGAAGGGCTTCCTCGGTTCGGCCGCGAAGGGCCCGTTCAGCGGCTTCTACCACTCGCTCGCCGGTAACACCGCGATTGACGTGCTGTTCATGGCCGCACTGCTGGGCCTGGGCGTGGCGCTGATCCTGGGTATCGGGATGCGGCTGGCCGCTGTCGCGGGTGTGGTGTTGACCGTGATGATGTGGTCCGCGGTACTCCCGCCGGCCAGCAACCCGTTCCTCGACGACCACCTGGTCTACGCGGGCGTACTGGTCCTGCTGGCACTGATCGGCGCCGGTGACACGCTGGGGCTGGGCCGCATGTGGGCGCGTACCCCGCTGGTCCGGCGCGCCGGCTGGCTCAGGTAGCCAAACCACGCACCGAGCCCGCCGCTCACGCGGTTGGGCTCGGCGCGGCTGTCTGTGCGGCGCGGCTGTCTGCGGGTGGAGTGGTTAGACGCCGGTGGTGCCGTCGATGCGCTCGCGGAGCAGGTCGGCGTGCCCGTTGTGGCGGGCGTACTCCTCGATCAGGTGAACGTAGATCCAGCGGAGACTGACCTCCTGGCCCATGAAGCGGGCGGTATCGGTCAGCTCGCGGGCGGTACAGAGTTCGCGGCCGCGGTCGACTTCGGTACCCCAGGTGACCAGGGCATCCGCCAGGGTCGCGCCGGCGGCCAGGTCGAAGCCGCCGTCCGGGCCGGCCGGATCGGCTGTCGGGTCGTAGATCGGGGCGGCCGGCTCGCCGGCGAAGATCCGTTGGAACCAGTTCCGCTCCACCTCCGCCAGGTGCTGCACCAGGCCGGTCAGGGTGAACCCGGAGGGCGGCACGGCGACGGTGGCGGCCTGCTCGTCGTCCAGGCCCGCGCACTTCATGGCCAGCGTGGCCCGGTGGAAGTCGAGCCAGCCGTCGAGCGTGGCGCGCTCGTCGGCGTTCATCGGCGGCATCTGGCGCTCTGGGGTACTCACCGGCCGATTATCTGCCGGCGGTCCATCCTGCCGATGGCCCATCCCCGGCGGTCCATCCTGCCGGCGGCAGGCGGCCACGTTTCGTAACCATCCGGCCGTACAGTTCCGGGCGTTCCGGCGGCGACGGGCGGGTGGGAGGAGCCGGGTGATGCGACAGCACCGGGTGGCCTGGCTGCGGCAGCACCGGCAGGCGGCATTGACCAGCGGCATCGCGGTGCTCTCGGCGGTGGTGGCGGCCGGCATCACGGCGATCGCCCTCACTGACCACAGCGGGGGTACCGGTACAGCCCAGGCGAGCGCGGGCGCCCTGCAACAACCGGCCCCGGGTACCCCCGGCCTGTCCCCCAGTTCGTTGACGAGCCCCAGCCCCAGCCCCAGTCCCAGCGTGTCCGCGCGCCCGTCGTCGACTCCCGTCCCGACCGGCAGCCGGGCGGCCGGCGCGCACGGGCTGCCCTCCACACTGCTCGACCTGACGAACTGGAAGCTCACCCTGCCGATCGGCGGGTCCCACAAACCCACCGAGATCGAGCAGCCGGCGCTGGCGGGGTACTCGGTCAGCCCGTACTTCGTGCTGAACCCGGCCGGTACCGGGGTGGTGTTCCAGGCGAACGCGGGCGGGGTGACCACCAGCAACTCCGGCTACCCGCGTAGCGAACTGCGCGAGATGACCGGTGGCGGTCGGGACGAGGCGAGCTGGTCGACCACCTCCGGTACCAGCACGATGGTGGTACGCGAGGCGGTCACCCACCTGACCGTTGCCAAGCCCCAGGTGACCGTGGCTCAGGTGCACGACGACGAGGACGACGTGCTGGTGGTACGGCTGGATGGCCCGCACCACCTGTACGCCGAGCACGACGGCACCAACTACGGCGACCTGGACACCGGCTACCAGCTGGGTACCGCCTTCACGGTGCAGGTCACCGCGTCCGGTGGGCACATCAGGATCTCGTACAACGGGGTACCGAAGGTCGACTACGCCAAGTCGAGCAGCGGCGACTACTTCAAGGCGGGCTGCTACACCCAGTCCAACCCGGACAAGGGCGACGCGGCCGACGCATACGCCCAGGTGGTCATCTACGCACTGACCGTCACGCATCGGTGACCCGGATCGCCTATTCCGGCGGCCGTGGCGTTGACTGTTCACCCGCTCGCAATCAATAAGGTGTAGTCGTCGCGTCCGCAGTTCCACTCGTCGTTGTTGGGCATCCGACTGTCGATTGATTCCCGTTGAATCGGCGCTGCCGTGCGATTAACGGCGTACGGATTCCGGGCGCCGAACGGTAATTCCACTGAGCGCATATCTGAAACAATTCTTACGCGCTGTAGTGGTCTGGCGAGTGGCAGACTCTCGCCATTCATCAATACCCCTACAACGTGTAGTGGCACTGATGAGAGCCAATTGTGATTGTCGCCACTAACCATCAAATCCTTAGTAAACCTCAATTAAGTACAGCCGCGAGAACGGCCTCTACCAGGCACGATGCCCGTTAGTACGACCTCGACCCCGATGTCCCGCCGAGGAGACTGCCCGTTCGTAAATGCCGACACTCGAGCTGTCAGGAAGGCGACCGGCCGACTTCATCTTTGCCGCGAAACGGACACGGATATGTCGGGCGCGTTAATTGATTTTCATTTTGGACACCAATTGTTCCGGCGGTCTTCGCAAATTCGCAGGGCGCTCGGTTGCGGCCCGCAGAATTGTCTGCCTAACCTGATGTCGCCCGGCGGTGTGGACGGGCCATCACAATTTCAAGAAGCTGGCGGTGAATACGTAATGGAACAGATCTTCATCATTGGTTCCGGCGTTGTCGGTAAAGCCACAGGTCAGGGCTTCGCGTACCTGGGCCACGACGTCGTCCTGGTGGATGTTCTGCCGGAGCGGGTCGCGACGCTGCGCGCCGAGGGTCTCAACGCCCAGATCGGCATCGACCTGAGCGGGATCCCGGAGGCGTACATCTTCCTGACCCTGCCCACGCCGCACGTCGGCAAGCGCTACGACCTGAGCGCGTTCGAGCAGGGCGTCCGGGACGTCGCGGCCGCGATCGGCGCGTCGGAAGGCATGCACACCGTCGTGGTGCGCTCCACCGTTCCGCCGCGTACCACGGAAGACCTGGTCAAGCCGATCCTGGAGGAGGTCTCGGGCAAGAAGGAGGGAGTCGGCTTCGCCCTCGCCAGCAACCCCGAGTTCCTGCGCGCAGCCTCGGCCGCCGACGACTTCCGCTGGCCGTGGATGACCGTGATCGGCGCGCGCAGCAAGCGCGTCCAGGAGCGGATGACCGCCCTGCTCACCCCGTTCGGTGGCGAGCTGCGGGTGTTCAACGACCCGACCACCTCCGAGATGATCAAGTGCGCGCACAACATCTACAACGCCACGAAGATCAGCTTCTGGAACGAGATGTGGCTGGTCTGCCAGGACCTCGGCATCGACCACGACGACGTGGCCGGCACCGTGTCCCGCTCCGCCGAGGGCTCGTTCAACCCCAACTACGGCATCCGTGGTGGCGCGCCGTACGGCGGTGTCTGCCTGCCCAAGGACACCAACGGCTTCCTCGGCTTCGCTACCAAACGGTCGCTCGCAGATGCCGCTGCTGGACGCCGTTGTGCAGGTCAACGACGTACTCGCGGCCAGGGTGGCCACCGAGCTCGCCGACTGGGAGCACGTCAAGCAGAGCGCCACCGCGCACTCGGCTGTGCCGGTCACCGAAGTTGTCGCCGCGAAGTCGGTCAACCCCCGGCTCGGCTGAGCCGTCCGCCCGCCTGACACGCCAACTCGACGGAGTCGCAAGTGCACGCTGACGTTCACGTATTCACCGACTGGTTCTACTACGTACCACTCGGTGTGCTGGGGATGGTCCGCTGGATCAGCTGGTTGATCCGGCGGGTACCCGCGGCGCTCTACCGACCGTGGCACAACAGCCACGTCGAGGAGATCAGTGTGGTGGTCCCGGTCTACCAGGAGGACCCGGACATCTTCGCGAAGTCGATCGAGTCGTGGCTGGCCAACCAGGTCGCCGAGGTGATCCTGGTGATCGACAGCAGTGACCGGGTATGTCAGGAGGTGGCGAGCCGGTACCCGGTCACCGTCATCATCACCGACGTACCCGGTAAGCGGGACGCCCTCAAGCGAGGCTGGGAGGCGGCGAGTACCCCGATCGTGGCGTTGGTGGACTCGGACACGATCTGGGCCGCCGACGTCGCGAAGCGGGTCTCCATGCCCTTCATCGACCCACGGGTCGGCGGGGTGAGTACCCGGCAGAACGTGTACAACCCCAAGGGTTTCCTGCAGCGCGTCAACGACATGTACCTGGACTACCGGTACTTCGACGAGAACGCCGCGCAGACCGCCTTCGGGCGCGCGGTCTCCTGCATCTCCGGGCGGACCGCGGTCTACCGGCGCGAGCTGCTGGTGGAGATCGGGAGTGAGTTCATGGCCGAGAAGTTCCTCGGCGTCCCGTGCATGTCCGGCGACGACAAGTGCCTGACCTCGCTGATCCTCAAGCGGGGACACCGGGCCGTGCTCCAGCGCACGGCCCGGGTGTGGTCGACCTTCCCGGGTACCACCAAGGTCTTCTTCAAGCAGCGGCTGCGCTGGGCCCGCAACACGTGGCGCTCGGACATCCGGGCGCTGATCCTCGACCGGTGGGCGTGGAAGTACCCCTTCCTCGCCTACACCATGCTCGACAAGGCGGTCGGCAGCTTCACCCTGCTCGCCGCCCCGATCTTCATGACCCTCGCGATCATCCGGCAGGACTGGACGTTCGTGCTGCTGCTCGCCGTCTGGTGGTGGCTGTCCCGCGCGGTGAAGATGCTGCCGCACCTGCGCCGCCGCCCCTCCTCGGTCTTCCTCATCCCGCCATTCGTACTGCTCTCCTTCGCGATGGCGGTACTGAAGCTGACCGCGCTGGCGACGGTACGCAAGCAGCGCTGGCTGACCCGGCAGGTGGCGGTCGTCAACGGCGAGGTCGTGCGCACCGGCGACGCCGTGCAGGCCGCCCAGCACGTACTGGAGACGGTGTGAAAGCCCTGGCCCGTACCCTGATCATGGCTGGTGTCCTGGGTGTTGCCCTGTTCGGCAGCGCCCAGGCGGCACTGGCCAGCCCGACCGTGCCGCACGACCCGAAGGTACCGGCCGGCATCGGCCCCGGTCGGGTGATCGTGCTCCGCCCGCACCGGGCCGACCTCATCGACAACCGCGCCATCGTCCGGGTGGTACCGCTGCCCGGCGGGGCGGTGCGCCTCGAAACGGTGATCCGCGCGATCGGCGACGGCCGCTGGGCCAACTACGCCGACGGAACCGCGACGCTCTTCGCCGGGCTGATGCAGCGGCCACAGACGACACTGCACGTCGGCGCCCCGGTGACGACGCTCCGGCTGGTCGACTCGGCGACCTCACCGGCCTACCTGACCGGCTCGGGCGCCAGCGTGGACTTCACCGGCGTCACGGTGATCAGCGCCGGTGACACCGGTTCGGCGGGCGAGTCGGCGCACCGGCCGTACGTGAGCTACGTGCACAGCACGGTCAGCGCGTCCGGGGCTACCTTCGACGCGCTGGGCTCCCGCTCGGTACCCGGTTCGACCGGGGTCACGGTGGGCTCCGGCAGCGTACTGACCGTTGCCGACTCGACGTTCCGGAACAGTGGCGTCGGTCTGGTCGTGGACGGGGCGGCGCACGCGACGCTGAGCAAGGTCACGGCCACCGGCAACGGCGCGGCCGGCGTCGACCTCGACCACACTCCGGTCACCATCGACGGGCTGAGCGCGACCGGCAACGCGACCGGCCTGCAGTTGCGCGCCACGGTACCCACGAGCATGCAGGCGATCACCTTGTCGCACAACGCAACCGGGCTCAGCGTGACCGACATGGCCGACGCCGCACCCGGTACCGGCAGCATGATCGGGCCGCTCGCCACCGACCACAACTCGGTCGCCGGGGTGGCGCTGGTGCACTGTCCGGGCTGCCGGCTGCGGGACCTGACCAGCTCCGCCGACCGGGCCGGGGTACGCGTCGGCAGCCAGTCGGCCGGCGCGACCGTGCACGGCGGTACCTTCGCCGACAACGTGACCGCGGTCGATGTGGCGGCGTCCCGGTCCGGCATCGAGGATCTGCGCATCACGGGAAGCAGCGCGGTCGGTATCGCGATCGAGGCGGCAGCCGCCGGGGTACAGGTCTCCGGGGGCACCGTCACCGGCGGCCCGGTTGGCATAGCTGTCAACGGATCCGGCGCGACCGTCGTCGGTACCACCATCGACGGCGCGGCGACCGGTGTGCAGCTCGGCGGCTCCGCGGCTGACATCGCGATCAACCAGGTCGCCACCTCGGCGACCGGTACCGGCCTGGCGATCGACAGTGACGCCGGGGCAGTCACGGTCACCGGCTTCTCGGCGACGCAGAGCGGCGGTACCGGCATCCGCTCCGGAGCGGCGCACGTCACGCTGGTCAACCCGACGATCACCGGTGCCCGGGTGGGGCTGGATCTCAAGGGCGGCGTCACGGTCACCGGCGCGGTCGTCTCGGACTGCGGCGAAGCCGTCCGGGTCGGCGCCGGCGGCCGGGTACACATGACCGACGTCCAGCTGAGCGCGCACGTCCTCGGGCTGCGCGTGGACAGCTCCGCCAAGGTCAGCCTGGTCCGGTCCCGGGTGGACGCGCCACTCGGCGCCCGCGGTCACGTCACCATCGGCGACGGGACCAGCTTCCCCGCCCTGCCACTGCGCTGGCTCGGTGCGCTGGCCCTGATCGCGCTCACCGCCGCGGCCTTCCTGGAGACCCTGCGCCGGCTGCGCGAGCGCGGCCACGACCGGTCGTTCACGGCGCCGGCCCACGTCCTGAACATCGCCTGACCGAGCTCCCCCGACTGAGCATCTCCAGAATCGCCAGCCGCCCCACCGCACCACCGTGTACCCGTCCGAGGAGGACAAGTGAAGTTCCCATCCCGCCGCCGTGCGTTCGCGTACGGCACAGCGATACTGCTGGTGAGCGGAGCCGCCGTGATAGCGGCCCAGTCACCAGCGGCCGCGGTGTCCTGTACCTCGCCGGTGCGGTACGCCTCGTCCAGCAACACCATCTACCTGGTGACCACGCAGGCGTTCACGCCTACCGACATCAAGGCGGCGTGCGCGGCCGCTCCGTTGACACTGGTCGATGCCCCGAGCAAGACCTGGGAGCTCTCCGCAGACCTGGTCCTGCAGAACGGCGCCACCCTCAACCTGACCGGCGGGGCCACCGGCGACGTCAACACGCTGCGGATCCGCAGCCTGTCGGATAACGCGATCGCGCATGTTCAGGCGATCACCGCGCAGTACGGCACGATCAACATGAACTCGGTACACGTGCTGTCCTGGGATGACGACGCGGGTGCACCGGACACCGACCCGTCGCTGCCGGCCGGCGCGGGTAGCACCGACCGGGCCCGCGCGTTCATCCGCGCACTGTCCTATCTGGACACCGACGGCGTGACCCCGCGCGAATCGGCCATGTACATCAACAACAGCGAACTGGACCACCTCGGCTGGTACGACTCCGAGTCCTACGGGGTGGCGTACAAGACGCGCGGCTGCGACCACGACACCGGGTACGCGGTGTGCCAGGCGGTGAAGGTGTACGGCTCGGAGACGGGCAGCCACTTCCACGACAACTTCATGGGTACCTACACCTGGGGCGCGTACGGCATCTCGTTCACCAACAGCGAGTACGACCACAACGTGATGTACGGCCTCGACCCGCACGACGTGTCGCGGTACCTGACCATCGACCACGATCACTTCCACGACAACGGCGACCACGGCGTGATCTGCTCGCAGCGCTGTGACCACCTGACCATCACCAACAACGAGAGCGACCACAACGGCATGACGCCGTTCCTCGGCCCGACCGGCGACTCGGACACGCCCGGCCAGGTACACGGCATCATGATCCACCGTGGCGTCACGAACACCGTGATCTCCGGCAACTACGTGCACGACCAGCCCAACGGTGCTGGGATCGCGGTCTTCGACAGCGCCGGCGACACCATCACCAACAACACGGTCGACGGCGCGGAGTACGGCATCCGGCTCTCGGTCGGCGCGGCGAACAACACCATCACCAACAACACGGTCACCAACTCCAGCCAGTACGCGGTGTTCATGTACAAGGGCTCGGACCTGCCCTCGTACACCACGGCCAGCGGCCACCCGACCGCGAACATCCTGGACTCGAACACCTTCAACGGCACCGGCTCGAACGCCATCAAGCTGACCGAGGCCGACTCGAACGTGATCAGCAACTCGACGGTCAGCAACGCCGGTGGCTCGATCCTCTTCGCCAACTCGTTCGGGAACGTGCTCAGCCACGACACCCTCGCGTCGTCGCAGAACATCAGCATCACCGGCAGCGTCGCCGAGCCGGGTACGGCGACGATCACCAACCCGACCGGTGCTTTCAAAGTCACCGTGGACACCAAGTCCTCGTACGACGTGACCAGTACGACCGGGCAGCTGTTCGCCGTCGGCTCGGCGGCCACCACGGTCACCCCGACCGGCAGCTCGGTGCACCTGGACTCGACCATCGTCGGTACCAGCAGCGTCACCGTCACACCGAAGCCGGTGACGGTGGTACCCGCCTCCGGTAGCGCGACAGCGAGTACGTCGGGCAGTGGCGTGGGTACCAGCGTGGTGGTGACCGGGGCGCCGTCGGGCGTCACGTTCGCCTTCACCATCGGCGGCCTGGCGGCGTCGACAAGCTACGTGATCAAGCGCGGTGGCAGCACGATCGGTACCGCCACCACGAACAGCAGCGGGCTGCTCAGCTTCAGCACGGTACCGCCGGGCAGTGGTTCGTACACCTACACGCTCTCCGGAAGCTGACCGGTCGCATGTGGGTACGCAGGTTGGGGTGGGTCGCCGTGGTCGGAGCTCTGTTGGCCACGGCGGCCTGCGCCGGAGGAGGCACGCACGCAACCACCGGGAAGCCGGCCGGACAACCGCCGGCGGCACAGCATTCGGCGCAGCCGAGTCGGGTGGCGGCCACCACCGTGCCGGAGTTCTTCGGCGCCGACCTGCAGATCGCGGACTTCGGGTCGTTCGGGCAGGACGATGTCAGCATCATCCGGTCCGGCGACCCGCGGTTCGTGACCGCGCTGCGGGTGCGCTACCCGGCCGACTCGGCCAGCCAGCTCGCCGCCGCGACGGATGACACCCCGCACGGTGGGGCGCAGTACTACCTGCCGTGGCAGGGCGGCCCGGTGGACGAGGCGTACCTGCGGTACTTCGTGCGCTTCGAGAAGGGCTTCGACTTCGTCAAGGGCGGCAAGCTGCCCGGCCTCTACGGGGGGCGGGTGACCAGTGGCCGCAAGATTCCGGACGGTACCAACGGCTTCTCCACGCGGTACATGTGGCGCGCGGGCGGCGCCGGCGAGGTGTACGCCTACCTGCCGACGTCTGTCGCGCACGGCACCTCACTCGGCCGCGGCTCCTGGGTCTGGCCGACCGACGTGTGGACCGAGGTACAGCAGCAGGTCACCCTGAACCATCCCGGCCAGGCCGACGGCGCGGTACGGGTCTGGCTCAACGGGGTACTCGTCCTGACCCAGACCGGGCTGACCTTCCGCAGCGACGCGGGACTGCAGATCGACGGCGTCTTCTTCTCCAGCTTCTTCGGCGGCGGCGACGCCTCCTGGGCAAGCCCCCGGGACCAGTACGCCGACTTCGCCGACTTCACCCTCTCCGCCACCCCCATCAGCTAGCAGCTTCCCCGTTGTAGAGACATCCGGAGGTCACCATGGAGCCGAACCTGCATGTGGTCATCCCGGCCGGTGGTAGCGGTACCCGGCTGTGGCCGCTGTCCCGCGCCGGTACCCCCAAATTCCTGCACCCGCTCGCACCCGACGGCCGCACGCTGGTGGCCGCGACCGTGCAGCGGCTGGCGGCGCTGACCGACCCGGCCCGGACGCTGGTGATCACCGGCCCGGCGCACGCGGTCGGCGTCGCGCGGCAGTGCCCTGAGCTGCTGGAGGAGAACATCCTGGTGGAGCCGTCGCCGCGCGACTCGTGCGCGGCCATCGGCCTGGCCGCGGCGATCATCGCGCACCGCGACCCGACCGGGGTGATGGCCTGCTTCGCCGCCGACCACCTGGTCGACGATGTGACCGGCTTCCACGAGGTGATCCGCGCGGCCGTCGTCGCGGCGCGGGCCGGTTCGCTGGTCACCGTCGGGATCACCCCGACCAGACCGGAGACGGGGTACGGCTACCTGCGCTGCGGCCCGGAGATCGAGGGTACGGCGGCGCGGGTGGTACTGGAGTTCGCCGAGAAGCCGGACGCGGTGACCGCCCTGGAGTACGTGGAGAGCGGCCGCCACCTGTGGAACGCCGGCATGTTCGTGTGGCAGGCGGAGACGTTCCTCGGGGTACTCGCCGAGGTCCAGCCGGAGATGCACGACGGGCTGCGCCGCATCGCCCGCGCCTGGGACACGCCGGACCGGGCGGAGGTACTGGCGGATGTCTGGCCGACGCTGCCCCGGATCTCGGTGGACTACGCGGTGATGGAGCCGGCCGGGCAGCGCGGGTTGGTGAGCACCGTGCCCGGCTCGTTCGGCTGGAACGACGTGGGCGACTTCGACACCGTGGGTACCGTCTGGCGGCAGGACGAGAGCAAGAACGCGACGGTACGCTGCGCCGCCGACGGTCCCGAACCGGTCATGTACGACTCGGTCGGCGTGGTGACGGTCACCCAGACGGCGCGCCTCATCGCCACTCTCGGTGTCCAGGACCTGATCGTGGTGGACACCCCGGACGTACTGCTGGTCTGCGCCCGCAGCCGGGCCCAGGAGATCCGCAAGCTGGTGGCCGAGTTGACCGCCCGTGGCCAGCGTGAATATCTGTAGCGGCAGCGCTTGCCGTCCAGGCGCGGCGTAGGCCGGGCGGCGCTCAGCCGCGGGCGCGGCTGCGGTGGATGGCGTCCAGTGCCGCGCCGGTCTGTTCGGCGAGCGTGACGGCGACCAGCCGCGCCTGCAGCGTCGGGGTCGAGGCAGGCGTCGGCTGGAGCAGGAAGCGCCCGTAGAAGCGGCCACCGGCGGCCACCCGGAGTTCGATCTCCTCGTCGGGCAGCCCGTCCCGGTCGACGTCCAGCCCCGTCCGGCCGGCGGTGATGCTGCCGTCGTGGTGCAGCCGGGGCGGGTTGCCCAACAGCGTGCCGTACTCGAAGCGGCAACCGCGCAGGCCCAGTACCTCGGTCAGCTGGGCACGTACCTGGGCGAGTACCTCATTGGCCTCCGCGCCGCCCCGTACCAGCTGGGCAGTGCTGTGGATCTGCGCCAGGTACCCGGCGTCGGTGATCGCGACCACCTGCAGCCGGCGGGCCCGCGCCGCCAGCTGGGAGACGGCCAGCCCGACGGCGAGCAGCAGCACCGTGGTCGCGATGTCGGCCGACTTGCCGATGGCGAACCGCTGGTAGGGGCGGGTCAGCAGGAAGTCGAACCAGGCGGCCGCGGAGAGCGCCGCGAGCGCACCGGCCAGCCGGTTCCCGTTGGCCGCCACGGCCACCACGACGACCACGAGTACCAGCGCCGCATTGGTACCGGTGATGTGCGTGCGAAACGGTACGAGTACGGCGGCTACCACCAGCGGAGCGAGTACCGCCGCGGCGAAGGCGATCTGGTCCCTGCGCATGAAGTGGGGCACACCTCCACCCAACACCCGGCGCCGGCGGAGCGGACCGGGTCTTGACGAAATCTTGACGCGTTGCGCCCGGATCTCTACGCCACCCCGACGGTTGCATTGCCCAGGCCCAGCGGGGAGCGGGTCAGCAGCTGGTGGTCTGCTGGACGGTGATGTGCGTACCGTCGTCCGACGCGGCCACGATCGTGCTGGAGTCGTTGTCCCGCCAGGCGAGCCGGTTGGCTGGCGAGTTGAACCGGCGGGCGCCGACCGGTACCAGCACCCCGAACCGGGCCGGCAGGCTGTCCGTGTCCGTCGGCTGGCTGATCGCGTCGACGGTGACACTGCGCCCGCTCGGGCACGCCACAGCGTCGGCGTGCCAGCCGGCCGGCGCGGTACCCAGCGCCGCCAGCAGCCAGCTGACCGAACTGGTCGCGGTGGCCGGGGTAGCCGTGGAGTCGGGTGCCGGGGCGCCGGTACGGCAGTCGGTCAGCGCGGTGGCCGCGATCCAGCCCTGGTCGATCTCGGTCACCTCCAGGTGGATACCGCCGCCGAGCTGCGCGCTGAGCAACGGCGCGCCGGCTCCCGAGCCGGCCTGCGGGTGCTCGTCGCCGGGCAGCGCCCCGGCGATCGCGGTGATCACCGCGCCCTCCTGATCGGAGTCGGTGTAGAGGTCGGCGGTACGCGTGTAGACGTGCCCCTTGGCGAGGAAGCTGCGCTCGCAGGCGGCGGTGGGTACCAGACCGGTGAGCGCGACCGCGGCGCTGTCCCCGACCGCCGCCACGACGGTCGCGATGGCCCGGTCCAGAGTGGCCGTTACCGGCGCGAGCGCCGGCAGCCGGGGCCGGGTGTGCTGCCACACCAGTACCCCGGCACCTATCTGTACGACCACGGCGACCAGCGCCGCCAGCGCGACCAGCCACCACTTCCCCCTGCTCATACCGACCATTCTCGCCGCCACGCCCCGCCCGCGACGCCGATCGGCGCAGCCCGGGCGGCGGCCGGACCGGCTCCCGATCGGATCGCCGGCCGCACAATCTCGGCAGGCAGCTCTCAGCTCGAGGGCGCATGATGAGCCGGCTTGCTACGACTGGGAGGTCGCCATGGGCGATATACGGCACCACGAGGCGGACGCCTTCGTCATCTTCGGACTCACCGGCGATCTGGCTTACAAGATGCTGATTCCGGCGCTGTACGCGATGGAGGCCCGCAAGGAGCTGTCGCTGCCCGTCATCGGCGTGGCGCTGACCGATCTCGACCTGGAGGGGCTGCGCAAGCGGGCCCGGGACTCGTTGCGGGACGCGCACGTCAGCGTCGACGACGCGGTCTTCGCCCGGCTCGCCAAGCGGCTGCAGCTGGTCGCCGGCTCGTTCGACGACCAGTCCACCTTCGACAACCTCGCCAAGGAGCTGGGCGGCGCCAAGTTCCCGGTCTTCTACCTGGCCGTGCCCCCGTCGCCTGTTCGAGACGGTCGCCGCCGGGCTGGCCACGCGCCGGGCTCGCCGGCTCGTCCCGGCTGGTGGTGGAGAAGCCGTTCGGCCACGACCTGACCAGCGCGCGCAGCCTGGACCGAGGAGCTGAAGAAGTTCTTCACCGAGGAGCGGATCTACCGGGTCGACCACTTCCTCGGCAAGGAGTCGGTCGAGGACCTGATGCGTCTCCGCTTCGCCAACACGCTGCTCGAGCCGATCTGGAACAGCTCGTACATCCGGACCATCCAGATCACCATGGCCGAGATCGTTCGGCGTCGAGGATCGCGGCTCGTTCTACGACCCGGTCGGCGCGATCCGGGACGTGGTGCAGAACCACCTGCTGCAGGTGCTGGCGCTGCTGACGATGGAGCCGCCCGCCAGCCGGCGACCCGGACGCGTTGCTCGACGAGAAGTACAAGGTGCTGCAGCGCGATCCGGCCGATCCGAAGCGGCGACACAGTCCGCGGCCAGTACGACGGGCTACCAGAAGATCAAGGGTGTTGCCCCGGGCTCGCCCACCGAGACGTTCGTCGCGACCCAGCTTTTCGTGGAGAACTGGCGCTGGCACAACGTGCCGATCAGCCTGCGGGCCGGCAAGGACTGGCGACCACCTCGCTGGAGGTCGTGGTCGAGCTGCGCAAGCCGCCGGTGATGCTCTTCGCCGACGTCGACGGCGCAGCCCGACCCGAACCTGATCCGGTTCCGGCTCGGCCCGAACGCGGGCATCACGCTCAACCTCTACGCGCGCGAGCCGGCCCGCGCCGACCAGGTACGCGAGATCACCGTCGGCTGCGACTTCGACGCACCAGCTGACCGGCCAGCGCAAGCCGTACGAACACGTCTTCCTCGGCGCGCTCGCCGGCGACCCGCGCCAGTTCGGCCGGATGGACGTCGTCGAGGAGAGCTGGCGGATCGTCGCCCCGATCCTCGACCTGACCGACCAGCCGCTGCCGTACGCGCCGGGTACGTGGGGGCCGGCCGAGGCGGACAAGGCCGCGCTGTACGGCCGCTGGCACCCGCTGGAAGTCACTGCCTGATCTGGTACGGCACCGCCCGGGCCCCGTCTCGCGGACCCGGGCGGTACCCGTTCCACAGGTCACCGCGCAGCGCCCGGTTGAGCGCGTCCACCGCGTCCGAGATGTTCCAGTCGCGTGTACCTTCGCCAACTGGTCGCGTACCCCGGCCGGCCGGTCGTGCGAGTTGTCGGTACGCAGCCCCACCCGTACGCGTAGAGCGGGTCGTAGGTGGCGTCCCCGACATTGAGCGGCAACTGGCTCTCGGCCAGCGCCCAGCTCTCCGGCAGCCGTCCCGTGAACGGAGTTGTCGCCGAAGAGCACGTCGGCAACGCCGGCGCCCTCCGTCCCGGGTAGCCACGAGGCGGCGCGGCGAGCCGTTTCGGCTGGCCACCGGCTGGATATTGGGTATCGCTGTGGTCACGGGACAGCAAAGAGTGGCGCGGTCGAGCCAGACTGGCCACATGAGACGTTCCCCCGGGCCGTTCCTGGTCGGCTTGGCCTCGCTTGCCCTCGCCGCCGTCATGCTCAGTGGCTGCACGCCGGCGGCCGACGCCAGCGCCGACCCGTCCACCGCGCCGGCGACCGCGGTGCCGTCGACTGCGGCGCCCACCCCGGCGAGCCCGAGTCCCAGCCCCAGCGCCTCGCCGAGTGCGGTGCCCTTCACCGGCCTGCTCAAGGTCGGCAGCAAGGGCGATCCGGTGACCCAGTTGCAGCAGCGGCTGACCGCGCTGGGTTACTGGAACGGTGCGGCCGACGGCAAGTTCGGTGGCCTCACCCAGCAGGCGGTGTGGGCGCTGCAGAAGGCGGCCGGCCTGCCCACCTCCGGTACCACGACGCCGCAGACCTGGGCCGCGCTCGACGCGGGTACCCGGCCGGCCGCCACCAGTACCACCGGCTCGGTCATCGAGGTGGACCTCAAGCGCGACCTGCTGCTGTTCGTCAAGGACGGGCACGTCGACTACATCCTGAACACGTCGACCGGCGGCGGGTACCGCTTCGTGTCGGAGGGCGTGAGCCAGCTGGCGATCACCCCGAAGGGGCACTTCACCACCTACCGGGTGATCGACGGGCCGCACAAGGCGCCGCTCGGCCTGCTCTACCGCCCGCGCTATTTCCACGAGGGCGTCGCCATCCACGGCGACAGCTCGGTCCCCAACCACCCGGTGTCGCACGGCTGTGTCCGGGTCACCGATGCCGCGATGGACTGGATCTGGGCCAACAACCTCGACCCGATGGGTACCGCGATCTGGGTCTACTGACCGCGCATTCTGATCCACGCATCCCGCTGCCCGGGCCGCTCCACTGGTCCGGGCAGCGCTGTGTCGCCGCCGCCGCGTGCGGAGGGGCCGCCGTCTGTCGGTGATGCGAACCACTATTTCAAACATGGGTGTACGGGTTAGCCTGATTCACATAACTCGAACTGTGGTGTTCGGATTATGGCGACTGGACACGGCCAACTGGAGATCATCATGACGACACCCACCACTGACGCCCATCCCCGCCACGTTGACCAGTCCCCGCCGGGCCGCCGCATCTGGTGGGGGCTGGCGCTGCTCTGCCTGGCCCAGTTCATGCTGGTCCTCGACGTGACCGTGGTGAACGTGGCACTGCCCGACATCGGTACCGACCTCGGACTGCACCGCGCCGCGCTGACCTGGGTACTCACCACGTACACGGTGGCCTTCGGCGGGCTGATGCTGCTCGGTGGACGCCTGGCCGACCTGTACGGCGCGCGCCGGATGCTGCTCATCGGGCTGGCCGTGTTCACCGGGGCCTCGCTGGCCAGCGGGCTGGCCCGGGACGCGTCGGTACTGCTGGCCGGGCGTGGCGTGCAGGGGATCGGCGCCGCGCTGCTCTCGCCGGCGGCGCTCAGCCTGCTGACGGCTACCTTCACCGGCACCCGGCGCGGCAGGGCACTGGGCATCTGGGCCGCGATCGGCGGAGCGGGGGCGGCGCTCGGCGTGATCCTCGGTGGGGTACTCACGTCCACTGTGGGCTGGGAGTGGATCTTCTTCATCAACGTACCGGTGGGCGTGCTGGTACTCCTCGCGCTGCCGGTGACCCTGCCCCCGGTACCGGCCGGCGGGTACCGGGGGCGGCTGGACCTGCTCGGTGCGCTGACCGTGACAGCCGGTACCGGTGCCGCGATCTACGGGCTGACCAACGCGGGTACCCACGGCTGGCTGGCGACCGGCACGCTGCTCCCGCTCGTCGGTGCGCTCGCCCTGTACGCCCTCTTCGTCCTGTGGCAGCGCACGGTGGCCGCGCCGCTGGTGGATCTGCGCCTGCTGGCCCGCCGGCCGATGGCCGTGGGTTCGCTGCTGATGCTGGTCACCACGGGGCTACTGGTCGGCTCGTTCTTCCTCGGCTCCTTCTTCCTGCAGCGCGCGCAGAACTACAGCGCACTCCGTACCGGCCTGCTGTTCCTGCCGGTCGCGGTCGCCGATCAGGCTGGGCGCCCAGGTCGCCAGCCACCTCGGCCGCCAGGTCGACTCGCGGGTGCTGGTCGCGCGCCGGGCTGGCGGTGACGGCCGCCGGTACCGGCGCCGCCGCGCTCTGGACCGGTACCGCCCCCGTGGTGGTGGCGATCTCGGTGGCGGCGTTGGGACTCGGCGTCTGCCTGGTCACCTCGATCACCGTCGCGGTCGGCAACATCGAACCGGCGGTCGCCGGTATCGGCTCGGCCATCGTCAACACGTTCCACGAACTCGGTGGGGCGGTGGGTGTCGCGGTGCTCTCCAGCGCGGCGGCGGCGAGCCTGGGCGCGACGCCACCGGGTACCACCGGATTTTCCCGGGGCTTCCTGGTCGCCGCCGTCGTCGCGCTGGTCGCCGCCGTCGCGGCGATTTTCCTGGTACCGCCCGGTCGGCCGCTGCACGCCACCACGCCGCACGCGCACTGACCCGCGGCCACTCCCGTTGCCGGGCGTGGCCGCGGCAGCTCTCAGTCCTCGGCGGTACGCAGCGTCGGGATCGGCTGGTGGAGTTTCGGCTGGCGCGAGGCGAGTTCGGGGCGGGCGGCGGCGAGCGAGAAGAGGATCCGCAGCGAGTCCGAGCGCCGCTGGCGGCCGGCGGTCACCAGCCGGCTGCGCGGGCGGGACAGCGCCGGTGCGGTACTGGCTTCCCGCGCGATCCGTTCGATGAGCGTGGCGTACGAGCTGGTCATCCGGGTACGGCTGAACCGGGTACGGCTGGCATCCAGTGCCCCGACGAGTTCGGGTCGGCGGGCGACCGCCTCCGTCCAGGCGGCGCTGATCGCGTCCGGCTCGGCAGCCGTGATGAGCCCGTGGCCGGCGACGATCGACGCGCAGTCGCCGACATCGGTGGCGACCGGGATGGCGCCGCACATCATGCCCTCGATCAGGCAGAGCGGCGCGGCTTCGCCGACCGAGGAGGTGAGCGTCACGACGTCGGCGGCCGCGTAGACCGTCTCCATGTCGTGGCGTACCCCGAGCAGGTGCAGGCGGCGGCGCAGCTCCGGCTCGCCGGCGAAGATCGCCTGGATGTCGACGACCAGTTCGGTGTTCACGCTGCGCATCCCCGGCCCGCACATCAGTACGTGTCCGGTCGGCTGGGCGCGCAGGTAGGCGGCGGCCGAGCGGAGCAGCAGCGGTACGTTCTTCATCCCGTCGTACCGGGCGGCGAAGACGATCACCGGCGCGTCCTGCCGGATGCCCAGGCTCCGCCGGATCAGCGCGCGCTCGCCCTCGGGTACCGGCTGGAACCGGGTGAGGTCGACGCCGTTCGGGATGACCTGCAGGATGCCGCCCGGGATACCGGCAGCCTGGTAGGCCGCGCGGGTGGACTCGGCACAGCAGACCACGGACACCACCCGGCCGTCGGCAACCGCCGCGCGCAGGTCGCCCAGCGCGCTGCCCTGGTTCTCCGGGTCGGAGCGGTGCAGGCAGACGATCGTCGGCCGGCGCGGGAACTCGGGGTGGTTGGCCAGCCGCAGCGGCTGCTCCTTCAGGGACAGCACGATGTCGGCGCGCCGGGCACGGGAGGCGGCCCGGGTCAGTTCGGGGGCGCTGAACGGGGCGGATTCGCCGCGCCCGTCGAAGATCCGGCCCAGCGAGGTGACCCGTACCCCGGCCGCGCGCAGCAGCCGGAAGCAGCTGTCGTCCTCCATCCGCTGGCGCAGGGTCTCCCGGTGCATCTCGCGGTGGATGCTCAGCACCGAGTGCACGTGCCGGCCCTCTTCATGCAGGCCGGAGAGGACATTGCTGTGAAGTACCCGGGCACCGCCGGCAAAGAAGCCTTCGTAGATCGACAGCACACGCAGACCACGCACCATCGTCACATTCTCAAACCTCCAGATAGCCGAAAAGGCCTCGTAAAGGTGAACAATTGGGTTTGACCATAACCTTTCGGCTAGAAGACATCTAGCCTGGGCAATTCTGGCTGACCGTTGTTACCTTGCGGCGGCGACCTGTCCGGCCGGTGGAGCCCGCCTTCGCACGGTCGGTGCCGGCGCATCCGCCGGTCGGCCGTACCCGTTCATCCGCCAGGGTGACACGGGATCGTCGGTTCTGCTCGCCCGAAACGAACTAGAAACGCGGGTGCGGCGGTTGGCGACGGCGTACACCCATGATCTTAAGGGATTTGTGGTTATTTGCCCCACTATGGAACCGGGCATACGCGCGTTGCCTGGCGAGGTCCGGATACATCGGGCACGCTTTCGACATGACCAGCGAGGCGCGCCCGGGCCGGGGTCGGCGCGTGCCCCGGCCCACCGGCCCCGCAGCGGCGCCGACCGCGCTGGTCGGCGCCCTGGAGCAGCTGGGCGAGACGGTACGGGCAGCCAGGTACCCGCTCGAACTCCCCGATGCCGCGCAGGCCCGGGCCGCCACCGGCCGGCTCCTCGCCCAGCTCGACGACTACCTGATCCCGCGCCTCTCCAGGCTGGACGCGCCGCTGCTCGTGGTCGTCGGCGGCTCGACGGGCGCCGGCAAGTCCACGCTGGTCAACAGCATCGTCCGCGCCCCGGTCAGCCAGGCCGGCGTACTGCGCCCGACCACCCGCTCGCCGGTCCTGGTCAGCCACCCGGGCGACGCGGCCTGGTTCACCGAGCGCCGGCTGCTGCCCGGGCTGAACCGCAGCACCGGACTGGAGCCGGGCGAGGGCGGTGGCCTGCGCCTGATCGCCGCGCCCGCGCTGCCCCAGGGCCTGGCACTGCTCGACGCGCCGGACATCGACTCGGTGGTGGACGCCAACCGGATCCTCGCCGGGCAGCTGTTGGACGCCGCCGACCTGTGGCTCTTCGTGACGACCGCGGCCCGGTACGCCGACGCCGTACCGTGGCGGGTACTGCGCTCCGCGCGCGACCGGGGTGCCGTGGTGGCCCTGGTCCTCGACCGGGTACCCGAGGGCGCCGAGGACGACGTCGGCGGCCACTTCGCCGAGATGCTCGACCGGGAACAGCTCACCGGCGCCAACCTGTTCGTACTGCCCGAAGTGGCCCTGGACGGGCAGGGGCTGCTCGCCGAGGCGCTGGTCGAGCCGCTGCGCTCCTGGCTGGCCGGGCTGGCCGCCGACGCGGGCGCGCGGGCCGAGGTGGTACGGCAGACGGTGGACGGGGCGGTGGCGGCCACCGGGGCGGCCGCGGCTCAACTGGCCAGCGCCGCTGACCAGCAGGTCGCCGTGGTGGCGACGCTGGAAGCCGTGGTGGACAAGGCATACAGCGACGCGCTGGCCACAGTGGAGGAGGCGGCCTCCGACGGGACCCTGCTGCGCGGCGAGGTACTGGCCCGGTGGCAGGAGTTCGTGGGTACCGGGGAGTTCATGAAGGCGCTGCAGACCCGGGTCGGCCGGCTGCGCGACCGGGTCACCGCCTCCTTCATGGGCCGGCCGGCGCCGGTACGCCACTTCCAGGACGCGCTCACCACCGGACTGGTCGGGCTGATCCGGGAGGCCGGCGCGCAGGCAGCCGAGGACAGCTACGCGGCCTGGCACGCGCACCCGGCAGGTCCCGCACTGCTCCGCGACGATCTCCGCGAGCCAGCACCCGACCTGCCCGAACGGGCGCTGCGGCT
The DNA here is from genome assembly GCA_963850915.1 of uncultured Actinomycetota bacterium. Classification (GTDB taxonomy): domain Bacteria; phylum Actinomycetota; class Actinomycetes; order Mycobacteriales; family Micromonosporaceae; genus CAVTWH01. The sequence continues at coordinate 148,154 of CAWKND010000003.1, read as the reverse complement.
GGTACGCGACTGGCAGCGCGGGGTACTCGAGCTGGTCCGGGTGGAGGGCGCCGACCGGCGCCGACTCGCCAAGATCTCCTCCTACGCGGTGAACGCCTCGGGGCTGCTCGTCATGCTCGCCGTCTTCGCGTCGACCTCGTTCATCCCGACCGGGCTGGAGCTGGCGGTGGCCGGTGGGACCACGGTCGCCGGGCAGAAGGTACTGGAGGCGGTCTTCGGCGACCAGGCCATGCGCGACCTGGCCGGCACGGCCCGCGCCGACCTGATCCGGCGGGTACACGATCTGCTCGCGGGCGAGGCGGACCGGTATACCGAGCTACTCGCCGGGGTCGATGCCGAGCCGGGGATCGGCGACCGGCTACGGGCCGCGGTCGACGCCGTGGAGACCGCGCGGGCCACCGCCGGCCTGGGCGCCAAGCCCGGCAAGCGCCCGCTCGGCCGCCGCCCGGCCGCTGCCGGCCCTTCCGCCGGCGCGGAGCCCACTGCCGGTGGGGTGGCCGGATGAGTCTGGTGGAGCGGCTGATCGGCGCGCTGCGACCGGGTGGTCCACGGATAGACGCCGATTCCCTGGTACGCCGCTGCGCCGCACTCGGCCAGTTCCTGACCGCGACCGACGGCGTGGTACCGGAGAGCCGGCTCGCCCCGGCCCGCGCCGTAGTCGAGCACGCCGGCCAGCGGTTGGCACTCTCCCGCGACCACACCGTCGTCGCGCTCGCCGGTGCCACGGGCAGCGGCAAGTCCAGCCTCTTCAACGCACTCAGCCAGCTGGAGATCTCTGCGGTCGGGGTACGCCGGCCGACCACGGGAGACGCGCACGCGTGTGTCTGGGGCGCGGCGGACACCGGCGAGCTACTGGACTGGCTGGGCGTACCCCCGGGTCGGCGGTTTGTCCGGGAGAGCGCGCTGGACGGCGACGACGAGGCCGCGCTGCGCGGCCTGGTCCTGCTCGACCTGCCCGACTTCGACTCGATCGTGGCCGCGCACCGCACCGAGGTGGACCGGCTGCTCGCCCTGGTCGACCTGGTGGTCTGGGTGACCGACCCGCAGAAGTACGCCGACCAGGTGATCCACGCCGACTACCTGGCCGCCTTCCACGGCCACCGGGACATCACGGTGGTACTGCTCAACCAGGCCGACCGGCTCAGCCCGGCCGACGCCGAGCGCTGCGTCGCCGACCTGTCCCGGCTGCTGGCGATGGACGGGCTGGCCGAGGTACCGGTGCTGGCCGTCTCGGCGGTCGGCGCGGAGCCGGGCCTGGGGCAGCTGCGCCAACTGCTGGAGGGTGCCGTCGGTGCGAAACAGGCGATGCTGCGCCGGCTGCGTACCGACCTGGACGCCACGGTCGCCGACCTGTCCACAGTGGTCGGTGCGCCGGCCCGGGACAGCGTCGAGCCCGCTGTCGTACAGGAGTTGAGCGTGGCGCTGGCCGGCGCCGCCGGGGTACCCGCCGTGGCCGAGGCGACCGAGCTGGCCTACCGGCAGCGCGCCGCCCGCCGGCTGGGCTGGCCGGTACTGCAGGTGTGGCGCCGCGGACGGGCCGATCCACTCGCCCGGCTGCACCTGGACCAGCCCGGCGAAGCCAGTTCGCTGCCCGCCCCGGCACACGCCCAGCAGGCGGCGGCCGCGCTCGCCGTACGGACACTCGGCCAGCGCGCCGGGGCCGGCCTGCCCGACCCGTGGCCGGCTGCCGTCCTGGCGGCTGCCCGGTCGAGCACCGCCGACCTGCCGGACGCGCTCGACCAGTCGGTGACCGGTACCGACCTGGGGCTGCGTACCCCCGTGTGGTGGCGGCTGGTCGGCGTACTCCAGTGGCTGGTCACCCTGGCCGCGCTCGCCGGACTGCTCTGGCTCGGGCTGCGCCTGCTCTTCTCCGCGCTGGCCCTGGGCGACCTGGTGACCCCGCACGTCGGCCGGGTACCGGTCCCCACCGCGCTGCTCGTCGGTGGGCTGCTGGCCGGCCTGCTGATCGCCGTAGTGTGCCGGCCACTGTCCGGAGCCGGTGCGCGCCGAGCCCGGCAGCGAGCCGAGAACCGGCTGCGCAGAGCGGTTTCCGGGACGGGTACCGCGCTGGTCGTCGAGCCGGTACGGGCGGTACTGGAGCGGTACGAACAGGCTCGTGAAGCGCTGGAGCGGGCGGCCCGCTGACTGCGGGTACCAGTCCCGCTACCCATCCGGCGGGCCTGGCGCGGCGCGCCCGACTGGTACCGTCGGCTCGTGCCGGTCCCCCGCATCCCCGCGGCGATCCTCGTGTTCGCCCTGCTCGCCAGCGCCGCAGGCTGCGGCCACGCCGCAGCCGCCAAGCCCAAGCCAGCCGAGCTGCAGACCCCGGCCCTGGCCGCGCAGGCCGCGCCGTCGCCAGCCGCGCCGACCGCCGCCTCGCCGAGCAAGACGGCGAGCGGGTCAGCGGCGCCCGGGATCCCGCACGTGTTCCCCGTCGTCGGCAAGGCGTCCTACGGGCACACCCACCACGACTACGCCGCCACGGACATCATCACCGCCTGCGGCAACAAGGTCGTGGCCACGGTCAGCGGCGTGATCCTGGAGACCACCCGGGTGGACACCTGGAACTCGAAGGTCGACGCCGGTGCCACCCGCGGCGGACTGTCCGTGTCGATCCTGGGCGACGACGGGGTGCGCTACTACGGCTCACACATGCGGATGATCCTGGACAACATCCAGCCCGGGGTACGCGTGACCATGGGCCAGCAGCTCGGCGAGATCGGCGATACCGGCGACGCCAGCGCGTGCCACCTGCACTTCGGGATCTCGCCACCCTGCCAGGAGACCGGCGACTGGTGGATCCAGCGTGGCGTGATCTGGCCCTGGTCGTACCTGGACTCGTGGCGTACCGGCGGCAACAAGAACCCGGTTCCCGAGATCGCCGCCTGGAAGAACAAGAACGGCTGCCCCACCAAGCCCCTCGTCGACCCGTGACGGTCCCTTGACTTCAGGCGTGATCGAACATACGTTCTAGACATATCTGGTACCTGCCCGTCGGCGAGCGCGCGCCGGTGCGGCCGGTCAGCGGGGCAGCACCTACCATCGCCGGTGTGGAGGGCGCGATGAGCGAGCGGGCGGCACTTGTCGCACTGCTCCGCCTCGCCGAGACCAGCTGGTCGGAGATCGCCCTGGAGATCCAGCAGACCGGTAGCGCCATCGCTGTGCTGCGCCGGCTATACGGCGGGGCGGACACGCTGTTCCCCGACGACAAGTCCGTCGATGTGTTGATCGGTGCGGCCACCACCGAGATCGCCGGCTGGGCGGCGGATGGCATCGGTACCCACGCGTTCTTCGACGAAAGCTATCCGCAGCAGCTACGCGGCATCCGGGAGATGCCGCCGCTGCTCTTCGCCCGTGGTGTGCTCCGCCCAGACCCGCGAGCCGTTGCCGTGGTCGGTAGCCGGAGCGCCTCCGACGAGGGGCTGCGGACGGCGAACGCGGTCGCGACCTCCCTCGCCGAGCGGGCGATCACCGTGGTCTCCGGCTTGGCGGCCGGAATCGACACGGCCGCCCATCGGGCCGCGCTCGAGGCCGGCGGGCGCACGGTCGCCGTAATCGGTACGGGCCTGCGGCAGCACTATCCGGCCGCCAATCGCCAACTCCAGGAGCACATCGCCGAGGTCGGGCTGGTCGTCAGCCAGTTCTGGCCGGACGCTGCCCCGACCAAGCAGAGCTTCCCGATGCGCAATGCGGTGATGAGTGGGTACGCAGCCGCGACCGTCGTCGTCGAGGCGGGCTGGAAGAGCGGAGCCCGCGTCCAGGCGCGGCTGGCGCTGCAGCACGGCCGGCCGGTGGTCCTGACGGAGCAGGTCATGCGCAACGAGTGGGCGCGCGCCTTCGCCGAACGGCCGGGCGTGCACGTCGTCCACAGCACCGCCGAGCTGATCGGCGTCGTTGACGAGATCGTGGCCCGGGTGCCGACCGAAGACCTGGGGAGCTTCCCTGACCTCATCACCCTCTGACCCCTGGCAGGTCATCGGCGGCTACGTCGAACTACAGCGCAACTATCTACGTAACCCACTGCCCACGCTGCCCTGGATCTGCCCCACTTGTCGAGGCGTCCGCTCGGTCGGCTACCCGCTCTGCATCCCTTGCCAGTCACACCGTGACCGGACCGGCGGGCTGCTCGCCGATCTGGTGGTACCGGTGTCGTACTCACCGCGCGACGGACAGCACCATCACAATCTCCGTACCTACAAGGGCAGCGCACCCTCCACACAGGCGCGTTGGAACCTGTTGGCGCTGCTACTGCTGTTCCTCCGGCACCACATGGGCTGCATCGCCGCCGAGATCGGGCAGCCGACCCACCTGATGACCGTCCCGAGTACCCGAGGTCGCGCCGGCGTACATCCGCTCGCGGCGCTCATCGGGGCACGGCTGGGGCTACCCGCCCTCAACGCGGTACCGAATCCCCGCTACGGCGCCGAGGAGCGGGAACTGCACCCCGACTGGTTCTCGGTGGCAGTACCGCAGACCGACGCACCGGTGCGGGTACTGCTGCTGGAAGACACATGGACCACCGGCGCCCGGGCGCAGTCGCTGGCACACGCCGTCAAGCGCAGCGGTGCCGACTCGGTCGCGATCGTCCCGCTCGGCCGGCACGTCAACCCGAAACACGGACCGTCCCGGCAACTGCTCGACGCGGTGGCGACGGCAACGTTCGACATTTCCCGCTGTGCCGCCGAACCGGGGTAGCGCGTGGTGCCCCGGTCAGTCGGGGACGACGAGGGTGAGGTGCTGGTCGGCGGTACCGAATGAGATTCGCTGACCCCAGCGCAGCGACAGCCGGTCGGACTCCACGCCGTCGGCGAAGCCGACCAGCAGCTCGCTCTCGCAGGTCAACTCCAGCGTCTCGCCGGCACTCAGCCGGCCGGCGGTGAGCGCCACTCCGGTGGCCGGTGAGGGCCACGCCTCCCGGACGTACCAGCACAGGGCCGGCTCCTCGGGGCCGGGCGGGACGGGTACGGTGGCCCGCTCGCGGGCGATGGAGGCGCACCAGCCGGTGGCGCCGGTGCCGGTACCGACGATGACGCCCGAGGACGACTGGCGCTCCCGGTGCCCGTCGGGGGTGGCCAGCAGGTACCGGGAGGACTGGTGCGTGGGGTGGCCGAGGTACACCTCGTTCAGCCCGAGCAGGCGCTGCCCGTCGTCCAGGGTTGCCGCCACCATGGTGCGTACCCGGGTGCTGGCCCGTCCGTCGACCACGGCACGCAGTACCCCCGCGACAGCCGTGGCCGCGAAGCGGACCAGTACCCCCGCATTGCGCCCCGGCTCCGGGTCCACCCCGACGACAGGCTGGCCGCGCAGGTACTTGGCCACGTTGGCGACCAGCCCGTCCTGGCCGACGGCGACCACCACGTCCTCCGGCCCGAACAGGAAGCGGGGCAGGTCGGCACGGTCCACCGAGCCGCTGCGCCAGTCGGCCGGGACGGCGGCGGCCACCGCGGTGAGCGCCGCCGCCTGTGCCTCGTGCCGGCTGGTCACCTCGGCCAGATCCCGGCCGCGCTGGGCCAGGAAGTAGCCGGCCGCGCCCGCGGTGCCGTGGGTGGCGAGCAGGTCGTCGAGTTCGGTACGCCGGGACACCACCACGACCCGGGGCGCCAAGGTACTCATCGGCCACACCCGCCACGCGCACACTTGAATCGGGGGGTGACCGGCCCGCGCGCCCCCCGACGCGCGAGCCGGTCCGATCCCCGGCCGGGGAAGCAGGTGGTCACGAGCGCAGCCGGCCGAGCAGGTCGGCGAGCAGGTCCGGGGTGACGGTCAGCTGACCGATCGCGGGCAGGCTGCCGGCGAGTTCGCGCAGGGCCAGGCCGTGCAGCAGCTCGGGCGTCAGGTCGCGGTAGGCCGCCAGCCGGGCCGCCTCCGCCTCGCCCTCGGCGACGCCGACCGCGCGTACCCCCTCGGCCTTGGCCTGGGCCAGCAGCTGCTCGCGCTTCGCGCTGGCGGCCGCCTCGATCTCGTCGCGCTCGGCCGATCCCTGGGCCGCGACCAGCGCGGCTGCCGCGTCCAGCTCGGCCTGGCGGCGGCCGTTCGCGCCGCGCTGCTCGACCAGCTGCTGCTCGCGGCGGGCCAGTTCGATCTTGCTCTGCAGCTCGTTCTCGGCGATCACCCGCTCCTGCTCGACCGCCTGCGCGCGGCGGGCGTAGGTGGCCCGGTCGGCCTCGGCCTGGACGCCCTCCCGGGTCGGCGTCTGCAGCGCCCGCTCCAGCTCCGGCTCCGGGCGCACCGCGATGACCCGGGCGCTGACCACGCTGACCCCGGTGTCGGCCAGCCGGTCATCCGCGGCCAGCGCGGCGGAGACGGCCGCGCGCAGCGGGGGTACGCCGTCGGTCATCGCTTCTGCGAGGGGTAGGCCGGCGAGCAGGTCCAGCGCCGGCTGCTGGGCCAGCTCGGCCAGCAGGGTGGCGATCTGTTGCAGCGGCTTTCCTTGTGCGGCACCGGACTTCGGGTCGATCGCGAAGTCCAGCCGGCTGGCGGCCACGGCCGGGTCGGTGATCCGGTAGGTCACGGTGGCCTGCACGGTCACGTCCGCGAAGTCCCGGGTACGCGCGTGGAACAGCAGTGGCAGCTCGCGGTCGTTGACCGGTACCTCGCTGAGTACGGCGGCCAGCGGCCGGTACCAGAAGGACTGCCCGACCCCCTCCCGGCGTACCTTGCCCCCGACCTGGTGGCGTACCCAGTTCGTCGGCGCCCCGCGCAGGTGGCGCAGGAAGAATCGCTTGCTCACATCGGCCATCTCGATGACCCTCCCCTGATATCGTCAGTCTGACGATATCCCAGTCGAGCATTTCTCGTCAAGTTGGTGATTAATATGCGGGTCGCCGTCGACCTGGTGGCACTGACCGTCCACGAGGGCGCGCTGCAGGTACTGCTGATCCGGCGCGGTATCCCGCCCTACCGCGGGCGCTGGGCCCTGCCCGGCGGATTCGTCCTGGAGCACGAGGACCTGGATGCCGCCGCGCACCGGGAGTTGTTGGAGGAGACCGGAATCAGCGGCCACCTGGAGCAGCTGGCCAGCTACGGCGCGCCCCGCCGGGACCCGCGTGGCCGGGTGATCGCGGTGGCCTACCTGGCGCTGCTGCCGACCGCCGCGCCGCCGACCGCCGGCTCGGACGCCGCCGACGCCGCCTGGCAGCCGGTCGGCGCAAACCCCGCCCGGCTCGCCTTCGACCACGAACGGATCCTCGCGGACGGGGTGGAACGCGCCCGGGCGAAGCTGGAGTACACCCCGCTGGCCACGGCGTTCTGCGCGGCCGAGTTCACCATCGCCGAGCTGCGGGCGGTGTACGAGGCGGTGTGGGGCGCTCCGGTCGACCCCCGCAACTTCCACCGCAAGGTCACCGGGACAGCCGGCTTCGTCGAGCCCACCGGTACCGCCACCGAGGGCGAGCGCGGCCGGCCGGCCCAGCTCTTCCGGCGCGGCTCCGCCAGCACCCTCTACCCACCCCTGCTCCGCCCGGTCCCCTGAATCAGGCCGGCCTCCTGGATAGAGGCGGCCGGGCTACTCGACCCGGTGGGGCAGGACGAGCGTGTCCAGGGTGTCGGTGACCGGCTGGGTCGCGTGCTCCTCGAAGCGGATCGTGGACAGCGGGCCGGGCGGGTCGCCGCCGGCATCCACGGCCACCTCGTCACCGCTGTCGGGTACCAGCACGCTGGTAGCGGCCGGCGCGGTGGCGACCAGTGGCGTGGTGGCGGGGGCGTGGGTCGAGTCGAGGGCGGCGTGGCCGGCCAGCGCCAGGGCGGCCGTCGGGCCGGTGGTGACCGCGGCGAGCAGGGCCACGATGAGTACGAAGCGTGGTCCCGAGTCGAAGAGTCCACGCTCCCCGTGCAGAGCCCCTCGTCGCACCGCCGCCACCCCCTAGGCCGGCCGCCGGTCGGGCGGTCGCCACCCCCGGTGTCACGAACGACACCCTCGCCCTGGTTATCGGTCTGGGGGCCGGCTGGGCAACGGGTTGATTTGCGGCGTCACTTCGTCAATAGGACAAACCGCCGCGATGCTTGTCCGCATCCGCGCAGCTCAGGCCATGCGGACACGGTCCGGGGGCGTGTGCCAACTTTCGGAGCGTGCTCGAAGGCTAGCCGAAGGTAACTCCTATCGCGGCACTGTGGCGGTACTCACGTCATCTGCAATGCTGGGGACTACGGCACTGGGGCCGCCGCTGCGCATACCCTGCGCATGGGCAGTCCCACGCCAGTGCTTCCCCCACGGCGGTGCCCCACCGGGTGCCGTCGCGGGATCCGAGGAAACCGTGCCTGGTCAGGGTCACCCCGCTGCCCGGCAGAGACGACAGGGAGTTGCGATGGCGAAGGACGACGGTGGGAGCCGGCCTCCGGCAGATGACAGCCCTCCCGTGGAGTTCGTGCAGTTGCTCGACTCCGACGGTGAGCGCGTCGACCACCCCGAGTACGGCGTCGACTTCACCGACGAGGAATATCGCGGGCTCTACCGCGACCTGGTGACGGTACGCCGGCTGGACACCGAGGCGACCGCGCTGCAGCGCCAGGGCGAGCTGGGCATCTGGGCCAGCCTGCTGGGTCAGGAGGCGGCCCAGGTCGGCTCCGGGCGGGCGATGCGCGAGCAGGACATGGCCTTCCCGACCTACCGCGAGCACGGCGTGCTCTACTGCCGCGGGATCGACCCGATCATGCCGCTGAGCCTGTTCCGCGGCGTCGACCAGGGCGGTTGGGACCCGGTGGCCAACAAGTTCGGGATGTACACCATCGTCATCGGCGCGCAGACGCTGCACGCGACCGGCTACGCCATGGGCATCACGCTGGACGGCAACGTCGACGCGGGCGGCGCCGGCTCCGACGAGGCGGTGATCGCCTACTTCGGCGACGGGGCCAGCAGCCAGGGCGACGTCAACGAGGCGTTCATCTTCGCCGGCGTGTTCCACGCGCCGATCGTCTTCTTCTGCCAGAACAACCAGTACGCCATCTCCGAGCCACTGGAGCGGCAGACCCGGGTACCGCTCTACCAGCGCGCCTCCGGCTTCGGCTTCCCGGGCATCCGGGTGGACGGCAACGACGTACTCGCCACGTACGCGGTGACCCGGGCGGCGCTGGACGACGCCCGGCGGGGCCAGGGGCCGACCCTGATCGAGGCGTACACCTACCGGATGGGTGCGCACACCACCTCCGACGACCCGACCCGCTACCGGATCGCCAGCGAGGTCGAGGCCTGGCAGGCCAAGGACCCGATCCTGCGACTGCGCCGGTTCCTGGACAAGCAGCACATCGCTGACGCCGACTTCTTCGCGGCCGTCGACGAGCAGGCCGACCGGGAGGCGGCGGACCTGCGCGAGCGGGTGCTGGCCATGCCCGACCCGGAGCCGATCAGCCTCTTCGACAACGTCTACCCCGAGGGCTCGCCACTGCTGGACGCCGAGCGCGCGCAGTACACCGAATACCTCGCCTCGTTCGCTGGAGAGGGGCACTGATGAGCGACCAGCTCACCATCGGCAAGGCACTGAACAACGGCCTGCGCCGCGCGATGGAGGACGACCCCAAGGTCATCATCATGGGCGAGGACGTCGGCAAGCTCGGTGGCGTCTTCCGGATCACCGACGGACTGCAGAAGGACTTCGGCGAACACCGGGTCATCGACACCCCGCTGGCCGAATCGGGCATCATTGGGACGGCCATCGGCCTGGCAATGCGGGGGTACCGGCCGGTCTGCGAGATCCAGTTCGACGGCTTCGTCTACCCGGCGTACGACCAGATCGTGTCCCAGGTGGCCAAGTTCCACTACCGCTCGCGCGGGAAGATCGCCATCCCGATGGTGATCCGGATCCCGTTCGGTGGCGGTATCGGCGCTGTGGAGCACCACTCCGAGTCGCCCGAGACGTACTTCGCGCACACGCCCGGCCTGAAGGTGGTGACCTGCGCCAACCCGCACGACGCGTACTGGATGATGCAGCAGGCCATCGCCTCGGACGACCCGATCATCTTCCTCGAGCCCAAGCGGCGGTACTGGGAGAAGGGCGAGGTCGACACCGACTCCGCCGATCTGGGGCTGCACGACTCGCGGGTGGTACGGCAAGGCGGCGACGCCACCGTGGTGGCCTACGGCCCGATGGTGCGTACCGCCCTGGACGCGGCGGCAGCCGCTGCCGAGGACGGGCGTGAGCTGGAGGTCATCGACCTGCGCTCGCTCTCCCCGCTGGACATGACCCCGGTCTACGCCTCGGTACGCCAGACCGGCCGGCTGATCGTGGTGCACGAGGCGCCGTCCAACATCGGCCTCGGCGCGGAACTCGCCGCCCGGGTCACCGAGGAGTGCTTCTACTCGCTGGAGTCGCCCGTCATGCGGGTCACCGGCCCCAACATCCCCTACCCGGCGGCCCGGCTCGAGGAGATCTACCTGCCCGACCTCGATCGGGTACTCGACGCCGTCGACCGTAGTTTCGGCTGGTGAGGGCGGTGGCTCCGAGTAAGGCACAGACCGAGCGGGTCAAGGTCTTCACCCTTCCCGACCTGGGTGAGGGGTTGACCGAAGGCGAGATCCTGCGGTGGTACGTCACCGAGGGCGACACGATCACCCAGAACCAGCCGATCGTCGAGGTGGAGACCGCGAAGGCAGCGGTGGAGATCCCGGCGAAGTGGGCCGGCAAGGTACGGACGATCTTCCACCCGGAGGGCTCCACCGTCGAGGTGGGTGCGCCGATCATCGCCATCGACACCGATCCGGACGCCGCTGACCTGCCGACCCCGTCGGCTGCTTCGCTTGCGGCGGTACAGATCGCGCCGGCCGAGGGCTCGGTGGAGCCGGGCATGGTCGGTGCGCCGGCCCGCACGCCGGTACTCGTCGGGTACGGGCCGAAGACGGCTGCCGCGAAACGACGCGCCCGGGTCGGTACCCATGCGGAGACGGTGACCACTCCGGAGCCGCCGGCCGCCCCCGCGCCGCCCGCCCCGCCGCCGGTCGCGCCCGCTGCCTGTCGCGGCGAGCAACGGGTCGGCCGTCAACGGTGCCGCCAACGGTGCGGCCAACGGCGGCGGCGTGGCGCTGGCCAAGCCGCCGGTTCGCAAGCTGGCCCGGGACCTGGGCGTCGACCTGACCGTGTTGATCGGGAGCGGGCCGCAGGGCTCGATCACCCGGGAGGACGTACAGGCCGCGCTGGCCGCTCCGCCCGTCGCCCCGTCCAACGCCCCGGCCGCGCCGGTCTTCGACGCCAGCCGGGAACAGCGCATTCCGGTCAAGGGCGTCCGCAAGCTGACCGCCGCAAACATGGTGGCCAGCGCGTTCACCGCCCCGCACGTGTCGGTATTCCAGACCGTCGACGTGACCCGGTCGATGAAGGCGCTGGAGCGGATCAAGGCGCTGCCCGAGTGGCAGGGGGTACGGGTTTCGCCGCTGCTCCTGGTCGCGCGGGCGGTACTGCACGCGATCGGCCGGTACCCGATGATCAACTCGTCCTGGGCGGGCGACGAGATCGTGGTCAAGGAGTACGTCAACCTCGGCATCGCGGCGGCCACCGAACGTGGGCTGGTGGTACCGAACGTCAAGGACGCCGGGCGGCTGTCGCTGCGGGAGCTCGCCGATGCGCTGAGCGAGCTGGTACGCACCGCGAAGGCGGGACGGGCGACGCCCGCGGACATGTCCGGCGGTACCTTCTCGATCACCAACGTCGGCGTGTTCGGCGTGGACACCGGTACCCCCATCCTGCCGCCTGGCGAAGCCGCGATCCTGGCGCTGGGCACGATCCGGCCGATGCCGTGGGTACACAAGGGGAAGATCAAGATTCGTCAGGTCACCACCCTGAGCACGTCGTTCGACCACCGCATCATCGACGGCGAACTCGGCTCGAAGTTCATGGCAGCCGTGGCCGGTTTCCTCACCGACCCGGAGACCGCCCTGCTCGGCCGGGACTGATCCAGTCCGCACCGATCCACCAAGTCGGGACCCGGTTGGCCAATGGCCGGCCGGGTCCTCGGCTTTTCTGCGGCGTACCACCGAAATGGGGTCCGACCTGGGGTTGTCCGTTCGGTCGGGCCGGCCTGGCCCCACCAGGGGATTGAACCGACGGGTACGGTTACCCTCTGCCGGATCGGCGCCGCAGGCGCTACCGTCGGCAGGTTGGCCGCCACGAAGGGTGCGGCGGTTCGCGACAGGCGAGAAGGGGCAGATCAATGACGTCCGAGGGCTCGTACCGACCGGGTTACGAACCGGCCGACGGAGCAGGCCCCGGTCGGCACTCGCGGAGCGGCGAACGCCTCCCCGACGCGCCGCCTCAGCCTGGGGTCTGGAGCGGATTCGCCGACCCCGCCGACCCGGAGCCGGAGAGCCCGCCACCCGGCGTGCCGGACCAGCACTGGGACAGCCCGCGCGCCTCGGCCTCGGCCGACCCGCAACCACGCACCGGCACGGTCTACGGCGGCAGCGCCCGGGTACCCGCCCCGCCGCCCCCGCCGGCCAGCCCGACACCGCTGGCGTACCCGACCAGTGCCCCGCCCACCAGCTACGGCCCGCCCACGCCGCCCGCCCCGCCCGCTCCCGCAGGTGGCGGACCCGCCGGCCCCGGCCGCGCCACGGTCTACGGCGCCAGCCGGCCGCCGGCCGCCCCGGAGCCGCCGGCGTACCCGGCCGCCGACCCGTACCCGCAGCAGCGCCCGCCGCGCTCGGAGGCCTACTCGGAGCCGGCCACCGGCCGTACCTACGGTGGCGCCCGGGTACCCGAGGTGCCCGACGTACCGCAGCGCCCCGAAGCGCCGGCCACCTCGGCCTGGGCACCGCCCGCCGGGTACCCCGAGCAGCCGCCCCGCCCGCCCGCGCCCGAGCGCCCGGCGGAGTACCAGCAGAGCGCCGGCTACCCGCAGGGCGGCCCCGGCGCTGCGCCCGGCTTCGGTGGTGGACCCAGCCACCCGCCCCGACCGGACGGCCCCGGCGGCCCGGAGAGCTACGGCGGTCCCGCCTATCCGGGCGGCCCGCGCTACGACCAGGCAGCGGGCGGCCCGCCGTCGGGTCGACCGGGCGGCTACGACCAGGCACCGGGCGGTTCTTCACCGGCCCGGCCAGGCGGCGCCTACGACCAGGCGCCGCCGACCCGGCCCGGTACCTACGGCTCGCCCCGTCAGCCCGGCCCGCCGCCAGCAGCAGCCGGGCGGCCCGCAGCAGCCGGGTGGTCCGCAGCAGCCGGGCAGCTTCCCGGCCAGCGGGCCGGAGGACGCGGAGCGCGGACGCCCGTGGGCAGCCGATCCGAACGCCACCAACATCATCGCGCCCAGCCGGGACCGGGACCCGTACGCGGCTGCCGCCGACCCGTACGCGCCGCACAACGCCTACCCGGAGGAGCAGTACTCGCCGGCCGACCCGTACGCCCCGGCCGATGCGTACGCGCCTGCCGACCCGTACGCCGTCGGGCCGTCGGAGGGGTCGGCCAACGCTGCGCCGGCACCGGTCAAGCCGGGCAAGAGCAAGCTCGTCGTCGGGATCGTGCTCGCCGCGCTGGTGATCGTGGCACTGGCCGGCGTCGCCTACTACCTGCGCGTGGTGCGCAAACCGGCCGAGTACAAGGTCGGTGCCTGCGTGAAGGAGCAGGGCAAGTCGGCCGTACTCGTCGACTGCTCCGACTCCGGCGCGTTCAAGATCGACCGGCAGGTACCCAACCAGTCCTCGTGCGCCACCACGGAGCCGTTCATCGTGGTGGACAACAAGAACGGTACGACCACCACGTACTGCCTCAAGCCCAAGTAGCCGCGCCGGGTGATGTTGCACGTATGGCTGCCAACCGCGCTGACACAGCAGCCATACGTGCAACATCACCTCGCGGCTCCTCCCGGCGATGCTCGGCGATGTCGGATGATGGAGCGATGACGCGGGTACGGGCGCCGGAGTTGCGTGGTCGGGAGTGGCTGAACACCGGCGGGCGGGAACTGAAGCTCAGCGACCTGCGCGGCAAGATCGTGCTGCTCGACTTCTGGACGTTCTGCTGCGTCAACTGCCTGCACGTGCTGGATGAGCTGCGGCCGTTGGAGGAGCGCTTCGGGGACGTACTCGTGATCATCGGGGTGCACTCGCCGAAGTTCGAGCACGAGAAGGATCCAGCCGCCGTGGCAGCCGCTGTCGAGCGGTACCAGGTGAGCCACCCGGTACTCGATGATCCCGAGCTGTTGATGTGGCAGCAGTACGCCGCTCGGGCCTGGCCGACGCTGTGCGTGGTCGACCCGGAGGGGTACGTGGTCGCCACGCTCGCCGGCGAGGGGCACGCCCCGGCGCTCGGCGCGCTGATTGCCGAACTGGTCGCCACGCACGAGGCGAAGGGGACGCTGCACCGGGGCGCCGGCCCGTTCAGGCCCACCGCGCACGCGGACACGGCACTGCGCTTCCCGGCCAAGGCCGTTGCCCTGCCCGACGGTGACCTGCTGGTCTCCTCGTCGGCGCAGCACCAGCTGGTACGGCTGGCCCCGGACGGGGAGACGGTACTGGCCCGGATCGGCGCCGGTACCCGGGGACACAACGACGGCGCACCCGACCAGGCACAGTTCTCCGAGCCCAACGGCGTGTGCCTGCTGCCGCCCGAGATCGCCGCCGTGGCCGGGTACGACGTCGTGGTGGCGGACACCGTCAACCACCTGCTGCGCGGAGTACGCCTCGCCGACGGCCAGGTGACGACCATCGCCGGTACCGGGAAGCAGTGGCGCCGGGCACCGGACGGCTCGGCCCATGACGCGCTCGCCGTCGACCTCTCCTCGCCGTGGGATGTCGCATGGTATGGGGACGGGTACGACGACCGGGTGATCATCGCCATGGCCGGCATCCACCAGCTGTGGTGGTACGACCCGGCGAAGCGCACCGCCGGCGTCTACGCGGGTACCACCGTCGAAGCGCTGAAGGACGGCCCGCTCGCCGAGGCGTGGATGGCCCAGCCCTCCGGCCTGTCGGCCGGCCCCGACGGGCGGCTGTGGGTCGCCGACAGCGAGTCCTCGGCGCTGCGCTTCGTCCAGGGCGGCGCCCTGCACACGGCGGTCGGGCAGGGGCTCTTCGACTTCGGACTGATGGACGGGCCGGCCGCGACCGCGCTGTTCCAGCACCCGCTCGGCGTCTGCGCGCTGCCCGACGGCGCGGTACTGGTCGCGGACACGTACAACGGTGCGGTGCGGCTGCTGCGTGACGGCGTAGTCAGCACGGTCGCCACCGGGCTGGCCGAGCCGAGCGACGTGCTGCTCACCCCGGACGGCGCGGTGCTGGTGGTCGAGTCGGCGGCGCACCGGCTGACCCGGCTCGCGCCCGGCGTGCTGGCGGCGGCCGGAATCACGACCGATGGGGTACGGATGCGCACCGAGCGCCCGGTGACCCGGTTGGCCGGCGGTACCGTGCGATTGGCTGTGCTCTTCAGCCCGGCGCCCGGCAGCAAGCTGGACGACTCGTTCGGTCCACCCACCCGGCTGACCGTCTCCGCCTCACCACCGGGGCTGCTGCTCGACGGTGGCGGGGCGGGTACCGAGCTGAGTCGGGAACTGCGGCTGGACCCGGCGGTACCCGGCGGCGTGCTGCAGGTCGTCGCGCAGGCCGCGACCTGCGACGCGGACGCGGAGTACCCGGCCTGCTACCTCACCCGGCAGGACTGGGGAGTACCGGTGGAGCTGACGCACGACGGCGCCACCGAGCTCTCACTGGCTCTGGTGGCGCTGTCGTAAACGGGCTGAGGCTCAACGCGCGAGCAGCTCGTCGAGCTTCTCGTACCCCTCGTTGACCCCGGTCTCCATGCCGCTGGCCAGCATGGCGTCCCGGCTCTCGACGCTGTCCAGCACGGAGAGCCCGACCATGCGGGTACGCCCGTCGCCCAGGTCCTCGAAGGTGACGATGTCCAGGCTGACGCCGTCGGGCGCACCCGCCCAGGTGAACGTCTGTACCAGCCGCTGCGCCGGGCGTACCTCGTGGAACGAGCCGTAGAACGCGGCGATCTCCTTGCCCTCACGCCACATCTGGTAGCGGTAACCGCCGCCGGTCTGCGCGTCCCAGTGCTCCAGCCGCGTCTCCAGGTTGCGCGGGCCGAGCCACTGGACGATGAGTGCCGGATCGGTGTACGCGCGGAACACCTTCTCCGGGGATGCGTCGAAGTCACGCGTGATGCGGACCGTCGGGAGCTTCGGGTCGGCCTCGATGGTGGTCGGGTAGGTCGTGGTCATGATGCCTCTCTTCCTTGATGTGTAAGGGTTTCGCGTCGTCACTGTCAGGCAGGCTCGCGAGTACCGCGTCGAGGCGCTCGAAGCGCTCCTCGGCCTGCTTGCGGTACCGCTCGATCCAGCTGGTCATCAGGTCGAACACCTCCGCTTCCAGGTGGCACGGCCGCCGCTGGGCGTCCCGGCTGCGGCTGACCAGGCCGGCCTCCTCCAACACCCGCAGGTGCTTGGAGATGGCCTGCAGGGAGACTTCGTGCGGCTCGGCCAGCTGGCCGACGGTCGCGTCGCTGACCGCGAGCCGGGCGACGATGTCGCGCCGGGTCGGGTCGGACAGCGCCGCGAACACCCGGGACAGCCGATCGTCGGTCACCCGCGCCTCCCTCTTACTCAACCGATTGGTTGAATAAGACGCTAGACCTGCTTCTCAGCCTTTGTCAACCGATCGGTTGAGAAAGGATCGCACCGGTACGCCTGCCTGCTCCAGCGCCAGCCGTACCCGTCCGGCGAGTACCACCGCGCCGACCGTGTCCCCGTGTACGCAGATCGACTCCACCGGGCACTCGACCACGGTGCCGTCCACGGCCACCACCTCACTGGCGAGCGCCATCCGCAGCGCCTGCTCGACCACCTGCTCCGCCTCGGTCACCAGCGCACCGGCCTCGCGCCGGGGGACGAGCGTCCCGTCCGGCCGGTACCCGCGGTCGGCGAAGCCCTCGGCCACCGTGCGTACCTCCGCGCCGGCGGCGAGCCCGAGCAGCACCGAACCCGGCAGCCCCAGTACCGGCAGGTCGGCGTCGTACGCCCGGACCGCCTCGAGTACCGCCTCGGCCTGCACAACGTCCGCGACGACCGAGTTGTAGAGCGCGCCGTGTGGCTTCAGGTACCCGACCCGGGTGCCCTCCACGCGCGCGATCCCGTCCAGCGCGGCGAGCTGGTACAGCACGTCGTCGGTCAGCTCGGCCGGCTCGTAGTCGATCCGCCGCCGCCCGAAGCCGGCCAGGTCGCGGTAGCTCACCTGGGCGCCGACGGCCACCCCGCGCGCCGCCGCGCCGGCACACACCCGGCGCATGGTGGAGGCGTCCCCGGCGTGGAAGCCGCAGGCCACGTTTGCGCTGGTCACGATCGTCAGCAGGGCGTCGTCGTCGCCGAGGCGCCAGATGCCGAAGCCCTCGCCCAGGTCAGCGTTGAGATCCACGGAACCTCACGCTAGTGCCTGGCCGGGCCTGCGCGAGCAGCGCCAGGTCAGCCGGGTGGACAACACCGATCACGGGGTACCCGCCGGTGGTCGGGTGGTCGGCGAGGAAGACCAGTGGCTGCCCGTCGGCGGGTACCTGCACGGCGCCGAGTACCAGCCCCTCGCTCGGCAACTCGCCGACCCGCTCGCGCTCCAGTACCGGCCCGGTGAGCCGTGCCCCCACCCGGTTCCCGGTCGCCGACACGCTGAACTCCCTACCCAGCAACACTTCCCGGGCGTCCGCGGTGAACCAGTCGTCCCGTGGCCCGAGGCGCAGCCGCAGCTCCACTGTGGACGGTGGCGTGGTGAACGGTGTGGCGTCAACGGATGCGGGTGCTCCGACCGGTTCGCCGAGGGGCAGCCGGTCGCCGGCCCGCAGTGGCGCCGGCCCCAGCCCGGAGAGCGTGTCGGTACTCCGGCTGCCCAGTACCGGCTCGCTCGCGATCCCGCCGCTGAACGCCAGGTACGTCCGCAGCCCGTGAACCGCCCGCCCCACCCGCAACACGGCGCCGGCGGGCAACAGGAACGGTGCCCCGTAAGGCATCGGTCGCCACTGACCCGGCCGTTCCGGCCGGGCGCGGTGCCCGCCGTCCGCCCCCACTCCCGACTGCTCCAGCCGGACCGGAGCCGGAGCGCCGGTCACGGCGACGACCACCGGCGCCGAAGTCCGCAGCGCACACCCGGTCAGCGTCACCTCCAGGCCGGCGGCGCTGATCTCGTTGCCTACCAAGCGGTTGGCGAGCCGCAGCGCCGGCTGGTCGAGCGCACCGGACCGGGGTACCCCCAGGGCGGCGTACCCCGGGCGGCCCAGATCCTGCACCGTGGTCAGCGCACCCGGCTCGATGACCACCAGTTCACGCGACGACACAGCGCACCCGCACTCCCGGGCGCAGCAGCGCCGGTGGCTCCCGGGTCACGTCGAAGAGGGTGACGTCGGTGTGCCCGAGCAGCAGCCAGCCACCGGGCGAGGCGCTCGGGTACACCCCGGTGTACCGGCCGGCCAGCGCCACACTGCCAGCGGGTACCCGCGCCCGGGGCGTGGCGAGCCGGGGTACGGAAAGCTCCTCGGGCAGCCCGGTGAGGTACCCGAAGCCGGGCGCGAAGCCGACGAACGCCACCCGGTGCTCGAGTGCCGCGTGGATGCCCGGGACCTCGTCCGGCGAAACACCCCAGTGCTCGGCGATGACCGGCAGGTCCACGCCGTCGTAGATCACCGGAAGCTCCACCAGTTCACCGGCGGCCACCGGGAGGGGCGGCGGAGCCGGCAGCGCGGCGAGTACGCGCGCGAGCCCGGCCGGGTCGGCCACGCCGTCGATCAGCACGCTACTGGCACCCGGTACCACCTCGGCCCCGGCCACCAACGGATCACCCGTCAGCCGGGCCGTCCAGGCCTGGGCCGACTCGCCGTCGCCGCAGTCCAGCAGTACCGCCGACCAGCCCACCACCGTGACCCGCACGCCCCGACCGTACCGTTAGTCTCGTCACTACCTGTAAGTAACCTACGGTGGCGTAGCCTGGATCGCGTGACTGTCTCCGCCCCCGTGAAGCTGCGCCCGGCCGACATCGGCAAGCCCCGGATGCGCGGCTGGCTGCACACCTACGCGTTCTTCGTGGCGTTCGCCAGCGGTGTGGTGCTGGTCGCCGTCGCCGCCACCACCGGCCCGAACGCCGGCTGGAAGTCGGCCCTGGCCTGCGCGATCTACGCGATCACGGTGTGCGGGCTCTTCGCCACCAGCGCGCTCTACCACCGGCGCGTCTGGTCGCCCCGGGGCTACCAGATCATGCGCCGCATGGACCACTCGATGATCTTCGTGTTCATCGCGGGTACCTACACGCCGCTGGCCGTGCTGACCCTCTCGCACACCAAGGCGATCGTCATCCTGTCCGTGGTGTGGGGCGGCGCGCTGCTCGGCGTGGGTACCAAAATGCTGTCCCCCAACGCACCGCGCTGGCTGTCGGCGCCGCTCTACATCGCGCTCGGCTGGGTCGCGGTGGCGGTCCTGCCGGACATCGGCCACAACGGCGGGGCGGCCGCCCTGGTGCTGCTGCTCGTCGGTGGCGCGTTCTACACGATGGGCGCGGTCTTCTACGCGCTGCGCCGGCCCAACCCGTGGCCGAAAACCTTCGGCCACCACGAGATCTTCCACGCCTGCACGCTGATCGCGGCGATCTGCCACCAGCTGGCCATCTACTTCGCGCTGTTCGCCAGCTGACGGCTTGTCAGGGGCGAAGACAACGCAGGCTCCGCGCCGGTTGCGCGGAGCCTGGTGCTAGCCGGTCGCGGTCAGTAGCGCTCGGTCGGCGGGTACGGGTCGGCGGGCTCGTCCACAACCACCCGGTCCTGCTGGTACGCCGGGGCGGCGGCGGGTGCTGAGGTGACCACCCGGCGCTTGCGGCTGTTCCAGAAGAACAGGGTCAGGATCAGTCCCAGTACGCCGGCTGCCATGAGTACCCAGCCGACCACCTGGATGTCGACGAAGCCCAGGTTGCCGTGCACCGCGAACGCCAGGATCGCGCCGAGCGCCAGCAGGAAAATGCTGCCACCGATGCCCATGGCTGCCTCCAATTTCGTCACAGTTACGCCTGCGGCCCTCTAGTACCCAGGTGGCGACCGGGCTAATCAGGCAGGCTGATGGTCATGACGGGACGCACGCTGGTGATCCTCCGGCACGCGAAGGCCGCCCAGTCCGACGGGCTCGCCGACGCCGACCGGCCGCTGACCGAGCGCGGGCGCGCCGACGCCGCCGTGGCCGGTGCCTGGTTGGCTGCCCAGGGGTACCGGCCGGCGCTGGTGCTCTGCTCGCCGGCCCGGCGTACCCGGCAGACCTGGCACGGTGTGGCGACGGCCCTGGAGAGCGCGCCACTGGTCCGGTACGAGCCGCAGATCTACGAAGGTGGCACGCGGGAGCTGTTGACGCTGCTGCGGGCTGTCGAGCCGGAGCTGTCCACGGTGCTGCTGATCGGCCACAACCCCACGGTGTCCCTGCTGTCCCAGCAGCTCGGCGGCGACACGGTGGACTCGGACGGCCTGCGTACCACCGGCCTGGCCGTACACGCCGTCGACGCCGAGTGGTCGGCGCTGCGCTCCGGTGGTGCACCACTGGTGGCCAGCCACACGGCGCGCAGCCCCGACTGAGCCTGTGCCGGCTGGGCCCTCTTGGCTTAGATGCGCGGGTAGTCGATGTCGTTCTCTGGCGTGTCCGGGTGTACCACCCCGCCGCGACTGTGCGCCGCCTGCGCCTGCTCGGTCAGCGTCATCCGGCGTCGACGCCGCCGGTCCCGCCAGAACCAGATGGTGAAGGCGAGGATGGTGGCCCCGGACAGCATCATGATCCAGCCGACCACGCGCAGGTCGATCCAGCTGACGTCCGCGTGGATCGCGAACGTGACGATCGCACCGATGGCGATCAGGAAAATGCCCCCGCCTATACCCATGTGAGGCTCCTTACCGGACTCACCACCAGGCTAGCGCTATCGGGATGATTCGCAGGGATACGCGGGATTTGCCCCATGACCCACCCCACACGCCCCAACCCCACCACAGGTGTCGACCCACCCCGCGGGACGCCTCAGAGGAGATCTTGGAGTTTGCGCTGTTATCCCACGCCGAATAACAGCTCCAACTCCAAGATCTCCTCCGTCGCCCGGGCGCGCGGATGCGCTCCCGGGCGAGGAGTCGGGTATGTCCCTCCGATGACGGGCTCGCAGGTGGGGTCGGGTCGGTTGGCGACGGGGATGTTGCACCTATGGCTGTCACGGCGGCGGGTTAGGCAGCCATGAGTGCCACCTCACCTCACCTCACCGGGGCGGGGCGGGTGCGGGAGGCGGCTGCGTGGCTACGGGCAGATCACGTCGCCGGTGTCGGTGTTGAGGAAGTACGCGGTCCACGTGGCCGGGGTAGGGCACCACGATCCAGCGCTGGTACGGCGACACCTTCCAGCTGATCGGCTCGGAGTTGTCGTCGTCGACGCGCACCACCCGGCGTACCGAGTTGGGGCAGGCGGCGAGGATGTACTGCTTGGGCGTGACCTCGTGCCCCAGTTTCTCGATGTAGACGCTGTCCACCCGACCACCGGTCGCGTCGGTCCACTACTGGACGAGTCCGGAAGAAGCCGCCGACCGCCAGCGTCATGAGATAAGACACTCAGCGCGGTCTCCACGGCGTTCTGCGATCGCCGGGCCGGCCACAGTCGGGGTACCGGCACCGGCGAGACTGGCCACGATCCGGCGCCGTTCGCCGCAGCAGCCACACGATCGACAGGACGAAGCCGGCCGGTATCAGGAGCAAACCGATGGCAATCGACGCTTGCCAGAGTCGTCGACGCACGCGGGTTGGGCCAGGCGCTGCCCGGCACGAGCGCCAGGTCGAAGAACGTGACCAGGTTGACGAGGGTGGCGCCCAGGAGCATGCGCAGAGCAGTGGGAAGGGCCAGGCGGGGGAGTACGGCCACACGACTGCTCCTGGAGTGCCGGGACGGCGGCCGCGAGTCACGGGCGCGTGGTGGGGGTACACGGGAAATGGATTCTGCCCCGTGTTTTCGGGGCGCGCTGTCCCCCTTCCGGCCGGCAGCGGACAGACGGACCGGCCCCGGGGACCGTGATCGGTCGCCGGGGCCGGGTGGGGATCGGGGAAGCTAGAAGGACTCCTCCGGGAGGTCCATCAGGTCGAGGTTGGTCGACTCGATGATGCGGCGGTCGGCGCCGATGCGGGGGAGTACCTCGTGGGCGAAGAACCGGGCGGCCGCGACCTTGCCCTCGTAGAACGCCTTGTCGGCGGCGGACACCTCGTGGCCGAGGGCGCGCAGCGCGACGTCGGCCTGCTTCTGCAGGAGCCAGGCGACGAGTACGTCACCGAGGGCCAGCAGGAAGCGGCGCGAGTTGAGCGCCACCTTGTACGTCTCCCGCGCCTCACCGGCCTGCGCGGCACCGAGCCACCCGGTGAACACGGCGAGCATCTGCTGTACCTCGGCGAGCGCCTTGCCGAGCGCCAGCCGCTCCTCCTTGAGCTGGCCGTTGCCGGTCTCCGCCGTGATGAACTGCTGGATCTCACCGGCCACGGTCAGCAGCGAGCGCCCCTGGTCCTTGACGATCTTGCGGAACACCAGGTCGAGGCTCTGGATGGCGGTCGTACCCTCGTAGAGCGTGTCGATCTTGGCGTCCCGGAGGTACTGCTCCAGCGGGTAGTCCTGCAGGTACCCGGAGCCGCCGAAGGTCTGCAGCGACTCCTGGCTGAGCAGCTCCGACGCGCGCTCCGAGCCACAGCCCTTGATGAGCGGGAGCAGCAGGTCGTTGATCCGCTCGGCGCGCAGCTCGGCCTTCTCGTCGCCGTTGTGCCGTGCCACGAGTGCCCGGTCCTGCCAGCCGGCCGTGTAGCAGACGAGCGCGCGCAGGCCCTCGGCGTACGCCTTCTGCAGCATCAGCGAGCGGCGTACATCCGGGTGGTGGGTGATCGTGACCCGGGGCGCGTTCTTCGCGTTGGCCAGCAGGTCGGCGCCCTGCTTGCGCTCCTTGGCGTACGCGAGTGCGTTCTGGTACCCGGTGGACAGGGTGGCGATGGCCTTCGAACCGACCATCATCCGGGCGTACTCGATGATCTGGAACATCTGCCGGATGCCGTCGTGTACGTCGCCGAGCAGCCACCCCTGGGCCGGCGCCCCGTGCTCGCCGAAGGTGAGCTCGCAGGTGTTGGAGACCTTGATCCCCATCTTGTGCTCGACGTTGGTGGCGTAGACGCCGTTGCGCTCGCCCAGCTCGCCGGTTGCCGGGTCGAAGTGGTACTTCGGCACGATGAACAGCGACAGCCCCTTGGTACCCGGGCCGCCGGCACCCTCGACGCCGACCGGGCGGGCCAGCACGTAGTGGATGATGTTGTCGGACAGGTCGTGCTCGCCGCTGGTGATGAAGCGCTTCACGCCCTCGATGTGCCAGGAGCCGTCGGGCTGGGGGATGGCCCGGGTACGCGCGGCGCCGACATCGGAGCCGGCGTCCGGCTCGGTGAGCACCATCGTCGAGGCCCACTGCTTCTCCACGAACAGCTTCGCCCACTCCTTCTGCTCGTCGGTGCCCTCCTGGTAGAGGGTCTGCGCGAAGGAGGGGCCGGAGGCGTACATCCAGATCGGGGCGTTGGAGCCGAGTACCAGTTCGGCCAGCGACCACCACAGGGCGCGCGGGGCGGGGGTACCACCGATCGCGGCCGGCAGGTCCAGCCGCCAGAACTCGCTGTCCATCATCGCCCGGAAGGACTTCTTGAACGGCTCGGGGATGGGCGCGCTGTGCGTGGCCGGGTCGAAGACCGGCGGGGTGCGGTCGCTGGATTCGTAGCTCGCGGCCAGGTCCTCGCGGGCCAGCCGGTCCATCTCGCGCAGTACCGTGCGGGCCGTGTCGGCGTCCAGATCGGGGAAGGTGGGCGTACCCAGGAGTTGATCGACGCCGAATACCTCGAAGACGTTGAACTCCAGGTCACGCAGGTTGCTCTTGTAGTGCGTCATGCGGTTGATCTCCCCCGGGGGTCGCCGCCGAACCTGGGGTACCGGCCGGCACGGTTGCTGTTACTGACGAGCGGGTTACTGACGAGTAACACCAGTTTATTACCCGCAAGTAGGGCCGGCAAGCCGCCTGTCGCAGTGATTGGCAGCGGTAATTCGGGCACAGCGTTACTGGCCGGGCGCCTCTTCGTTGTTCGGGAAAACCCACCCATCCCTGGCGGAATGCATGATTAACCTCATCACCACGCTGTTCCCGCTCCGGGCCGGCGACCCGGACCAGCCGCGCGGGTACCTGGGCCGGCACCGGCACCCGGCGACCTGGTATCTGCCCCGCCGGGGTCGCCCGCTCCGCTGACTCCCGCCGTCATCGGGCGGTCGGCGACTCGCCCAGCTCCCAGCTCGCACCGTCGGCCAGCTCGCCGCTCTGTACCCCGGCGTACTCCATCAGGACCAGCGCGATGTCGTCGTCCAGCGGACCGTCGACCCACTCCTTCAGCGCGCTCTCCAGCGAGGCCAGGCCGTCGCCGACCGTACCGTGGCCGAGCAGCCCCCAGGCCCGCGCGCCGATCGGGAAGAACTCGCCGTTGCGTCGCGCCTCGGCCAGCCCGTCCGTGTAGAGCAGCAGCCGGTCGCCCGGCTCCAGCCGCTCCACCCGGGGCTTGGCGACCGGCATGAAGCCCAGCGGCGGGGCGCTGGCCGGCGGGTCCAGCGAGATGACCTGGCCGCGGCGCAGCAGCAGCGGAGCGGGGTGCCCGCAGTTGACGATGGTCAGCGTGCCGCCGCGCTCCTCGAGCAGCGCGGCGGTGACGAAGTCCTCGTCGCCGACCGAGCGGGAGATGGCCCGGTCCAGGTCCGCGGTAATGGCGCGCAGGTCGGAGCGTTCGTAGACCACGTGACGGTACGAGCCGAGCACAGCACTGGCGAGGCGGACGGCGTCGAGTCCCTTGCCGCGTACGTCCCCGATGATCATGCGGACCCCGTACGGCGTGTCCAGAACCTCGTACAGGTCCCCGCCGATGTCGGCCGCCGCGCTCGCGGAGACGTACCGGGCGGCGATGGCGTGCGGGCCGACCGAGTCACCGAGCGGGCGGAGTACTGCCGCCTGCGCCACGTTGGCCAGCTTGGAGAGCTCGGCGAGCTGGGTTGCCTGGCGGGTACGGGTGCTGCTGACCACGACCGCGATGCCGCTGGCGATCACCACGCCGGCGATGTTGATCGAGCTGGCGGTGCTCAGCCCGTTGGGCATTACGCCGAAAACCAGGCCCATCGCGGTGGCCACCGCGCCCACCACGAGTACCGCCCGCCACGGCGCGACCAGCGCGGCGAGGAATGGCGCGGCGGACAACAAGCCGATGAAGTGCGGGTACTTGCCGTCGGCGATCTCCACGACAGCCACCACGACGAGCAGCACGACAGCCGCGCCGAGGCCGGCACGGGTCTCCGAAGTCATCGGGCGGCGGCGGCCCGGCGGGTTGATGGCTACGCGCACAGCATGCCCGATGTGTGCAGGTGGCACACCCCCCGCCCGGTCAGCTCAGCGCGAACTGCACAACTTGCCCCGCGGATGCCCCCTGCTCGCCCGCGAAGGCGACTACTTCAGGACCTCGTAGCGGACGGTGGCCACGCCGCTGGAGAGGCTGGCGATCTGCTGGAAGGCGGCGGTGGTGAGGTCGAGGCAGCGCCCGCTGACGAACGGGCCGCGGTCGTTGATGCGTACCACGACCGACTTTCCGTTCTTGGTGTTGGTGACCCGTACCTGAGTGTTGAAGGGCAGGGTCTTGTGCGCGGCGGTGAGCGCGGTCGGGTCGAACTTCTCGCCGTCGGCGGTGTGGCTGCCGTCGCCGTAGTACGACGCCTGGCAGGTACCGGAGCTGGTCACCTTGGGGGTGGTGGTGCTCGGCTTCGGCGTCGGCTTGGCGGACGGCGAGGCCGTCGGGCTCGCGCTCTGGACAGCGGTCGGGCTGGTTGTGGCGGTGGCGCGGGTGTCGTCCCGGGAGCCGCGGTCGACGCTGGTGCGGTCGGCGGCGCTGGCCGGCGGGCCGCTGTCGCCACCGGGCATGCCCCAGATGGAGAGCGCGGCGATCAGGATGATCAGCGCGGCGCCGAGGGCGGTCCCGAGGGGGACGAGGCGTGCGGAGAGGCGCGGGAAGCGTTCGGCGAATCCGGCATCACGGTGCTTGCCCGTCACGGGGGAACCCTTCGTCGACTATCGGCCCGCTCGGGGGTGGCTGCCGCGCACGCGCGGTCCAGCCGGTTGGGCCGACAGCGACCGTACCGAGAGTGAACCGGGGGGAGTCAAATCTAGTGTCCGGAATGCGGCGATAAACGATAGTGTCTTGGCACGCCAACTACCCACAGTGGTCATTCGACTTCGACTGTGACTCGGCTTTCGCTGAGCGGGGTGAGGCCGAGGGCTTCGTCGGCGGTACGGACGCCGCGTCCGAGGGCGCCGAGCGGAGCCGGGGCAAGCGGTGCGCGGGTGGGGAGAGTACCGAGTGCGGTCAGGCCAGCCGGGTCGCCGGTACGCAGCCGGTCGCGGAGCGCGCCGGCAGCGACAGCCGGGGCCCGCAGCTCGTACCGGCCGGCCAGTACGCTGCCCGCGCCCAGTGGCGTCACGGCCGGTCGCAGCGCGGTTGCCAACCCGGCGAGTACCCCCACCAGCAGGCAGCCGCCGAGCAGCGGTGCCACGGGGGTACCGGCGACATTGAGCAGTGCGAGCGCACCACCCACGAGCAGGCCGGCCGCCAGCCCGAGCAGTAGCCCGGAGGCGCAGCGGCGCGCCGTGGAGCGCAGCACGAGCGGTGCGGGGGCGAGGTCGGTACCCACGATCTCGACGTCGCTGAGCCCGACCGCCGCCGCCCGGGCGTCCTCGAGCGTGCCGAACGCGGCGACCAGCACGGTGCCGATGGCCGGTGAACCGACCGCCACCAACGATCCGCTCTGGGTCGACCGGGCAGACTTCTTCATCTGGCTTCCTCCCACCGAAACCCTCTTCCCTCGCCGGGCCGCAGTCAATCGGCAAATGTGTTGTGATAACCGGATGGCTGCCGTCGATGCGCTACCCGTCCTGACATTCGACACTGCCGGGTCGTGGGAAGCGTGGCTGGTCGGTCAGCACGCGACGGCTCCCGGAGTTTGGCTGCGGATGGCCAAGTCCGGCAACCCGGCCCCCAGTGTCAACTACTCCGACGCCCTCGACGTCGCGCTGTGCTTCGGCTGGATCGACGGGCAGAAGCGTGCCGACGACGAATCCTATTGGCAGCAACGGTTCACGCCGCGTACGGCGCGCAGCCGCTGGTCGAAAATCAACCGGGACCGGATCGAGGCGCTGATCGCCGCCGGCCGGATGCGGGCCGCGGGGCTGCGCGAGGTCGACGCGGCCAAGGCCGACGGGCGCTGGGAAGCCGCCTACGACGGATCGAAGACCGCCACGGTACCAACGGATCTGCGCGAAGCACTCGACGCGAACCCCGCCGCCGCAACGTTTTTCGCGACGCTGAACAGTCAGAACCGATATGCAATCCTGTACCGCGTGCAGGACGCCAAACGCCCCGCCACCCGGGCGGCCCGGATCGCCAAGTTCGTCGAGATGCTCGCCCGTGGTGAGCAGCTCCACCCCTAGCTGCTCTGTTGCCTTCCTTTGTTGTGCCGCCGTGCTTTCGTCTGTGCCGCTGTGCCGCTGTGCCGCTGTGCCGCTGTGCCGCTGAGCCGCTGTACTTTCGCGCCTGAGTCGCGGATCAGCGGCAGCGGCGGGCGTCGACCAGGCCGGCCAGGCGCGGGAAGCGGGCCTTCACGGCGCGGTCGTCATTGATGTTGGTCCACTCGCCGGGCAGGTCATTGGCGGCTGCCGGGGCGGCGAGTTCGCGTAGGCGCAGCAGCGCCGGCGAGTCGAGCTCCGGGCGCTGCGGGTACAGGTCGGCGAGGCTGTCCGGGTCGGTACGAGCGTTGGCGTACGCCGACTCGCCGTGGCTGACCAGCCAGGCGCGTACCGCCGCGAAGCCCGGCTCGCCGAGCCAGCCCTGCAGCAGGCTCGCCGCATCCCACAGCTCCGCGGTGGCCAGTTCCCTGGTGCGGTCGGCAAACCAGCCCGCGAACTCCGGATCGGGCTGCGCCAGCAGCAACTCAACCTGCCCAGCGAAGTCGCCGCCCGCCTGAGCCTTGGCTGCTGCGATCCGTTGCCAGTACAGGTCTTCGCCCATGCCCCTCAAGGTACCTGGCGGCCTCTGGCGCGGACGGGGCGGGCGGCGCGGTTTCAGCGGCCGGTACCGAAGGTGGAGTCGAGTTCGGCGAAGAGTGCGGTGGGTGTCGGGAAGTGGTGGCGTGCACCGAGTTCCAGCCAGTACACCCGGCCGACCGCCCAGGCGTTGCGCAGTGCGAGCCGCAGCGCCGCCGGCGTGGCCGCCCGCACAGCGCCTCGATCTCGGCGGGCTGTCCGGGTACCGGCGGGTACTCGGGGAGCGACTCCAGTGCGGTGGTCAGTTCGCCGGTACGGTCGAGGATCACCATGGTGGCAACCGGGGCACCGCGCGCCGGCCAGTCCCGGACGGCTGCGATGTCGGTGCTGGAGGCGAAGTGGAACTCGCCCCGCAGCAGGCCCGGGAAGAACGCGACGTGGGCGCCGAACTCGTTGGGTACCAACAGATTCAGCTCATCGACGTTGCCGCACCAGGCGACCGGGTCGAGGTCGGCGCCGCGCTCCTGGTTGACGAAGAGCCAGAATTCGATGTCGCTCCACCGATCCCCGACGCCCTGGGCGAACGAGCCGTAGGTGAGCGCGGCATCCAGGCGGGGATCGTCCCGGCACAGCGCGCGTACCCGCTCGATCAACCGCAGCTGCTCCAGCACGCCGCCAACCTAACCCACGTCGCTTATGGCGGTGGCCAAGGGTCTTGCGCGTAGCGGGCCTATCGAGCCAGTCGTGGGACCCCCTACGCGCAAGACCACGACGGACCGCGCCATAGCCGAGCGTATCGGCCGCAGCATCGTTCGGGTCGCGGCGAGATGAACGGATCGGCTGCGCCGTCGCGCGTTCGATGTCCCGCCACCGGCAATGACCACCTCGCTGGTCGATCGCGGCCGGGTAGTCGGCGAGGTGCGTGGCCGCTACCCACAGCGTGAACGGCACCGTGTCCTGGGCGGTGACCCGCGCGCCGTTGCCCAGTCTCGTACGCGGCTCCTCGGCGACCGAGTGGCCCACCGCTGACGAGCCCGGTCGCCGCCCCGCTGCACCGCGCCGGGTACCAGGTAGGGGCGCAGGGAATCCAGCGAGCACCCAACGGATCCGGGGCGGAGTCCATCAGCCGGGCCGCGCCGGCCAAGCCGGCGGCGACAGCGACCACGAGCGCGCCGAGGATGCCTTCCGGATGTGCGTGGGTGACCTCGGCCTCGACCGGATCGCCTCCGAGGTCGGCGCGCTCGGGCTGGCCGGCGAAGTACGCCCCGAGTCGGGGGTACCCGCATCGCGGCGCCATTGCCACACGAACCCTCGCCGGCAAAGGCGGCCGGCGCAGCCTCCCGCCACGGCCGGCCGACCCGGATCTCGGGCAGGATCACCTCCGCGCCACCGCCGTACCCCCGGTAGGGCACGCAGCGCTCGGCGAGGCGAGTGCCAGCCGATCGGGGTCGACGGTGCCGTGATCGCGCAGCCATACCCCGGCAAGGACCGAGCAGGCCATCTCGGTGTCGGCGGTCCATTCCCATGGGGCATCGGGGAGCCGGCCGGCTTGCAGTGCCGCGACGGAGCGGCCGGGCACGAAGAACTGCGCGCCGAGTGACGTCACCCGACGGAGAGCCCCGGCGAGGCTGTCCTCGGCCGATCCGGGTGAGCCAGACCGCTGGTACCTGGGGAATGGCATGTGGGTTGGATTTTGCCGCACCGGGCGGCTGGTGGCCAGCGCCGGCCCCTCAGTGCCGGGGCCGGCGCTGCCGGAGTCAGACGCTGGCGAGGTAGCGCTGGGCCGCTTCGGGGGTCATGAACCAGTCCTCGAAGTCGGTCGGGTCCGCGAAGCCGTTCGCGAAGCGCCGGGCCACCGTGGGGTTACCGGCCGCCGCGCCGAGGATCATCTGGACGTGTTCGGGTAGCGGCTGGAGCATCGCGTTGGTCCAGATGGTGACCGCGGCGGCGGTCTCCGCCCAGAACTTCTCGAAGGTGGCGGTCATCCACGCCTCGTCGAAGGGCGCGTCGCCGCGCTCCAGGATCGCCCGCAGGTAGGCGTCGGCGCACTTGGCCGCGGTGTTGCTGCCCTGGCCGGTGATCGGGTCGTTGGCCACCACCACGTCGGCCATCCCGAACGCGAGTCCGCCGGCCGGCAGGTGCGCCACCGGCCGCCGTACCGTCGGGGTGTACCGGCCGGCCAGCGTCGCCTTCGCGTCGGTCAACTCGACGTTCTGGCAACGCTCGTAGACCCACGGGGTGTACTCGCGGGCCAGGTCCAGGGTGATCTTCAGGTGCTCGGCCGGGTCCAGCCGGTCGCGGATCACGTCGAGTGGACCGCCCGGAATGGTCTCCCAGAACAGGATGTCGCAGCGCCCGGAGAGGGTCAGTCCGGGGATGACGAAGAGTTCGCCGAGGCCCGGTACCGCGTTGAAGCCCACATTCGGCTGCGGGTACGCCGGGTCCGGGGCGAGGCCGTGCACGTACGCGACGGCCAAGCCGCGCTGTGGCTTGTCGTACGGCGAGCGGGCCGGGTCGCGGTCGAAGGCGGCCACCAGATCGCCCTTGCCGGCCGCGACAACGGTCAGGTCGAAGCGGTCGAGTGCGGCCAGTCCGTCCAGGTCCTCGGTCGTCACCCCTTGGTAGTGCACGGTTCCACCGCGCTGCTCGAACAACTCCAACCAGGCAGCCATTTTCAGCCGCTGGTCGGTGCTCTGCCCCGGGTGGTCCAGCTCGGCGTTGAGCGCCATCGCCAAGGTACCGGGCGGGGCTGACAGGGCGAGCCGGATCCCTTGGATGTCAGGCGTTTCACCGTCCCACAGGTTCAGGCCGTAGCGCCGCTCGGTCTCCAGCGCCGGATGGAACATGCCCTGGGTACTCATCGGCCAGCCGGAGCGGATCTCGTCCGGGGTACGCGCCGACATGATCGTCACGGCGTACCCCTCGGCCTGCAGCATCAGCCCGAGCTGGAGCCCCGACTGACCGGCGCCGACAATGAGAATCCTGCGCATGGTTACCTCCCCAGCGGTTGGAGTGCCGGTTGATGCCGGCCGATCTGCCCGGCCGGCGACACCCTGGTCATCGCGTGCTCGACGACATCGAGCAGCGCCTGTGCCACCGAGGCGCCGTCACGGGCGTCCAGGGTGATCAGCGGTACCTCCGGCCGGAGATCGAGTGCCTCGCGGACGGCGTCGAGCGGGTGGCGCAGTACGCCGTCGAACAGGTTCACCGCCACCACGAACGGCAGCCGGGAATCCAGCTCGAAGTAGTTGACGGCGGCGAACGAGGCGGCCAGTTGCCGGGTGTCCACCACCACCAGCGCACCGATCGCGCCCCGGGACAGGTCGTCCCACATCGGCCAGAAGCGCGCCTGGCCGGGGGTACCGAACAGGTACAGCACCAGGTCCTGGTCGATGGTGAGCCGACCGAAGTCCATCGCCACCGTGGTGGTTGCCTTGTCGATACCGGGATCCAGGTGGTCGACCGGCTCACTCGCGGCGGTCATCCACGCCTCGGTGTTCACCGGCGGGATCTCCGAGATCGCGCCGACGCAGGTGGTCTTGCCGACCCCGAAGCCGCCCGCCACCACGATCTTCGCCGACGTCGGCCCAGCGGACGTCGGCCCAGCGGACGTCGGCCCACCGGACATCGGTCGGGCGGCGGCGCGCGCACCGGCGGTCGGCTCAGGCGACCTGGCGGAGGCCATCGCGGATCCTTTCCAGCAGACCGAATTCGGCACCCGGCTCGTCAAGGTGGCCGTGTACGGCCAGCCGGTCGGAGGCGGCCAGGTCGTCGAGGACCACCCGGGTCACGCCGAGCGACAGGCCGGTTCCGGCGGAGAGTTCGGCAACGGACTGGGTGTTCCGGGCCGCCTCGTAGAGGGCGCGGGCTTCGGGGAAGAGGCCGGCCGCGAAGACCGGGTCATACCGGGGTACCGACACCAGCGTGTGTACGAGCAGCTGTTGCCGGGTACGGGTACGCCCGCCGACCAGCACGTAAGGCCGTACCTTCCAGTGCGCGGGTGCCACGCTCATGTCTCCGCCCTCAACCGTCAGCGCGCTGCCGGTGCGGTGGTCAGCCGGTGCAGTTCGTCGCGCATCCGCGGGGTCAGCACGTGCCCGACCGAGGCGGCGAACTTCGACATCTGGTAGGCGATGACCCGCAGATCGCAGTCGCTGGCCGCCGCGGTGGCGAAGCCGGCCGACTCGCCCAGCCGCATGAACAGCAGGTACCCCAACGGAAGCCGGATCGTCACGTACTCCGAGGTACCCAGCCCGAGCAGGCCGCCACTCTGGTCGGCCATGCTGAGCAGCCCGGCCGTCAACGCGGCCAACTGGTCACCGAGGTCCCGGGAGATCTCGTTGGAGGCGGCCAACTGCAGCCCGTCCAGGGAGACGACGAGCGCGTGCAGCACACCCGGTACCTCCTCGGCGAACTGACTCACCAGCCAGGCGAAGTCGTGCGGCCCGCGTACCTGCACCGGGCCGGTACCGGCGGAGCTGCCGTACGGGGTCATCGCGGCTCCTCCTCGTCGATGCTGTGCTCGGCGTCCTCCGCCGTGGCGCCGTCCACCGGGCGTACCGGTAGCGGGAAAGCCAACCGGGTCAAGGCTTCCGGCGCCGGTACCGACTCGGCGAGCCCGGAAAGGTCGAGCCGGTCAGTGGCCGGTGGGGTGGTGCCCTCGGCGTATCCGGCTGCGAATCCGGCGACCTCGTCGGCCCAGGACGCCCGCCCGGCCGGTTGGTCGGGCGGTTCGCCGGCACCGCGCGCCGAGCGGTGCCCGTTGACCCGTCCGGAGCCGGGCGCCACCAACGGAACCGGCGCGGTGCCGGCCGCCGAGCCGGAGAGCGCGTGTGCGTCCGGCAGGGATCCGTTGTCCGACAACGACGACGGGCCGGCGGACGGGACTCCGGACTTGACCGTGGCGCTGGATTTGGCGGCAGAGCCGGTCTTCGCCGCCGCGCCACGCCGTGACCCCGAACCGGGCGTGGCGAGAGCCGGTGCCGTGGTCGACGGCCCCACACCGAGTGTCGGGGCGGCGGTCAGCGCCGGTGGCTCGTCGGGTTGGCTGCCGCGCACGCTCATGGTGACCCGGCGGGGCAGGCCGGTGGCGGTCAACTCGTTCTCCCCGTCGGTCGGCCGCTCCGGCAGCATCCACCCCCCCGGCGCCAGTTCGGCGGGCGCCAGGTCAGCCGCTGCCAGCCCACCAAATCCAGCCGACCCAGCGGGCGCCAGCCCGGCCGCGCCAAGTCCTGCCGGCCCAAATCCAGCTGGCCCAAATCCAGCCGGCCCGAGTCCTGCCGGCCCGAGTCCAGCCAGCCCAATTCCAGCGGGTCCCGCGGAGGACAGGCCGGCGGAGGTGAGGGCGGGCGCGGACGCCCGGTGCGAGCCGCCGCGACGAGACTCGGCAGCGGCTGCCGGTACGGCCGGTGGGATGTCACAGACGAGCGGCGCGGGTACCAGGATGGTCGCCGTCACGCCGCCACCCGGCCGGGCAGTCAACGAGACGCCCATCCGGTGTGTGGTCGCCAGCCGGGCCACCACCTGCAGCCCGAGGCTCAGCTCGCCCGCCGCGGCCGGAGCCGGTACCGGGCCGCCGCACAGCAGCGCGTTGAGTGCGCCGAGCTGCTCGGCGGGTACCCCCACGCCCCGGTCCTCGACCCGGATCAGGATGCTGCCCGTCTCGGTCAGGTGCGCCGAGACGAGTACAACCGCGGCTGGCGGCGCGTACCGGGTGGCGTTGTCCAGCAACTCGGTCAGCATCCGGATGAGGTCGTCGGCGGCGAACTCGACAACCGCCAGATCAGCGGTGTGGCCGAGCTGGACCCGTTGGTAGTACTCGACTGTGGAGGCCGCCGCGCGGACGATGTCGAGCAGGCTGGTCACCTGGCGCCGGGCGTCGTCCACCGGCCGGCCACTGAGTACCTGCAGGATCTCCGCCTGCCGGCGGATCCGGGTGACCGCGTGGTCGATCCGGTAGAGCTGATCCAGCCGGCCGGGGTCCTCCTCGTCGGCCTCGGCCTGCTCCACCTCGGCGGCCAGCTGGTATGACGCGGCCAGTACCCGCAGTGCGATCTGCTCACCGATCAGTGGCCAGGACTGTGGCGCGGCCGGCTGCTCCTCGACCACCAGAGGGGTGGCTGAGTAGGGCACCGGGGAGCCGTAGACGGCCGGGATCGATGCCCGGGTCGGCAACGGATCGGTGCGGCGCAGCCAGTTGGCGAGCGCGTCCCGTACAGAGTCGAGCATTCTCAGCAACCCCCGCCAGGCATACGGATCCACCTGCGACACACGGCGTCACCGTAGGCTGGAAGGCTGGACACAGCCCGTAAGCCTGCCAGCCACCTCGGCCCGGTGCAATAGTCGACGTTCGATTTGTTGGGGTACTTCCCCATCGACGAAACTCTTGACAGCCGGCCGGTAGCGGCACATTTGCAGTGGACCGGAGCGGCAGTCGACCGGAACACTGCCCTGGTGACCAGCGCACTCCGCCCACCCGACAGCCCGCCGAGCCCCAGCCTGCCGCCCGACAGCCTGCCGCCCGACAGCCTGCCTACCCGCCGGCTGCCCACGCCCAACCTGGCCGACCTGTTCGAGCCGGCCGCGCTCGCCGCCGCGCGGGCCGACGGGTACGTGCGGGCGCAGCTGCACCCGAGCGAGCCGCTGGCGATCCTCAACTACACCGAGCGCGCGGTCTACGCCGGCGCCTGGAACGAGGTCACCCTGGCCTGCCGGGGGCTGGTCTACGACACCCGGACCGGCGCCGTGCTGGCCCGCCCGTTCGCCAAGTTCTTCAACCACGGGCAGGCCGGCGCCGCCGTCATCGACCTGGCCGCGCCGGTACGGGTCACCGACAAGCTGGACGGCTCGCTGGGCATCCTGGTACCGCTGCCCGCGGGCGGCTGGGCGGTGGCCACCCGCGGTTCGTTCACCTCGGCGCAGGCGGCCCATGCGACGGCGGTCTTCGGCGAGCGCTACGCGGGCCGGTTCACCCCACCGCCCGGGGTCACAGTGCTTTTCGAGATCGTGTACCCGCGCAACCGGATCGTGGTCGACTATGGCGACATGGATGACCTGCTGCTGCTCGGTGGGGTACGGATCGCCGACGGTACCGTGCTGGACGCCGCCGAGATCACCGGCTGGCCCGGCCCGGTCGCCGCCACGTACCCGGTCGCCAGCTTCGCCGAGGCGCTGGCGCTGCCGCCGCGCCCGGGTGCCGAGGGGATCGTGGTGCGCTGCCTGGCGACCGGCGGCATGGTCAAGCTCAAGCAGGCGGATTACGTTGCGCTGCACCGGATCGTGACCGGGCTGACGGAGCGGACGGTGTGGCAACACCTGGTCGACGGCGCCCCGCTGGACGAGCTGATCGAGCCGCTGCCGGACGAGTTCCACGAGTGGGTACGCGTCGTTGCCGCCCGCATCATGTCCGATGTGGACGATGCTGAGGTACGGCTGCGCGCTTCGTTTGCGGAGATCGAGGAAGGGCTGTCCCGTAAGGATTTCGCGCTCGCGGTCGGCCGGCATCCGCAGCGCTGGGCGCTCTTCCAGTTGCTGGACGGCCGGGACATCCGGCCCAAGCTGCTGCTGCACGCCAAGCCGGCCGGGGACACCGGACCGGCCGGCCGTACCTTCGACGAGGACAGCGCCTGATGCCGACCCTGATCATCACCCGTGGCCTGCCCGCCTCGGGGAAGACCACGAAGGCGCGTGCCTGGGTCGCGGCTGATCCGGCCAACCGGGCCCGGGTCAACCGCGACGATCTGCGTGCCATGATCCATGACGGCGTCTGGCTGGGGCACGACACCGAACAGCAGATCATCGCGGTACGGGACAGCACGATCAGTACCCTGCTGCGGCACGGGCTCGATGTGGTCTGCGACGACACCAACCTGCCCCAGCGCACGGCACGTGACCTCGCCGCACTGGCCGGTCGCAACGGCGCTGTGCTGGAGGTGTGGGACCTGACCGACGTACCGGTCGACGAGTGCGTGGCCCGGGACGCCGCCCGGGACCGTACCGTCGGCGAGTCGGTGATCCGTGACCTGCACGCCCGGTACCTCGCCGGAAAGCGGTACCCACTCCCGATCCCGGCCGCCCCGCCGGTGGAAACCCTTACGTCGCAACAGTATGTGCCGACTCCAGGCGCCCCGAAGGCGGTGCTGGTGGACATCGACGGCACCGTGGCGCTGATGTCCGGCCGCTCCCCGTACGACGAGACCCGGGTGCACGAGGACGGCCCCAACACGGCGGTCATCGCGGCGGTACGCGCCATGCACGCGGCCGGGTACGCCGTGGTCTTCTGCTCGGGGCGTACCGACGGCAGCCGGGCGGCCACCGAGAAGTGGCTGCACGAGCACGTCGGCGTCCCGTTCGAGGCGCTCTACATGCGCGCGGCCGGCGACCAGCGGCGCGACTCCATCGTCAAGGCGGAGCTCTTCGACCGGCACATCCGGTACGCCTTCGACGTGGTCGCCGTCTTCGACGACCGCCAGCAGGTGGTGGATGCCTGGCGCGCGCTGGGCCTCACCGTATTCCAGGTAGCGCCGGGCAACTTCTGAACCCGGAGCTGCCAACCCCGCAGCGGAATTCCGTGATCGCGAAGACTTTTGGGGGTCAGGGCACCCAAGAGTCTTCGCGATCATGTTCGCTCCCGGGAGCGCTCAGCCCCAACGCTTCCAGGCATCGGCCGTGACAGCGTCGATCATCTCGCCGGCCCGCAGGGCGTCGGTCACTGTGAAGCCAACCGGCTCTCCGTTCCGGGCGGCGACCGCCCGGCCGGCCAACTCCGCATACTCGGGAAACTCCGCGGCCAGGTACCGCCCCGCCCCGCTCTTGCTCGTCACGTCCCCGGTCGCCAGCGTGTAGTGCAGCCGGGGTGGCCCGAGCACGATCCAGCCGGCCATCGTCGCGTCGAACTCAGCTGCCGGATCGACCCCCTCGAACCGGAGAGGTATCCGCGCCGCGAAGCTGGCCTGCCAGTACGCGCGCAGGTTGTCCAGGTTGTACGCGCGTACCCGGTCCAGGTCGGGAACTGCAGCGAGCGCCCCGCCCCGGAAGCTCCGCCCGTGCCGGGTGACCTGCAGCCAGACCACCGGGTTGAGCGGCCCGAACTCGCCGGCCGGATGCATCTCCCCGTCCAGCCAGTACGGCGCGAGCCCGGCTTCGTCAGGCAGCGGCGACCGGCTCATGGAGGACGAGGGCAAGTAGATGGCCTCGAGCGGGGGCGCCTGCGGCAGCGAGGAGTGCACCTCAGCCAGGGAGGCGAGATCGGCCGGATCGAGCTCCCGGGAGGTGAGGACGAGGAGATCCACGTCACTCACGCCGGCCCGCCAGTCGTCCAGGACCAGCGAGCCGTACCCGTACACCCCGGTCAAAAGGCCGGGCAACCGGGCGTCGGCGGCGGCCAGGTAGGCCCGGACCAGGTCCTCGGGGGGTGTGGTCATGATCTGTAGGCTAACCGCCAAGACCCACCCTGCGCGGCCCCGACTCAACCTCGAGTGGCACGCTGGAAGATCGCATGGCACTATTGAGCCCGGCCCGCTCAACTTCGACGGGTCGGATCCACATGGAGGAGCGGAAACATGGCACGAGCGGTCGGCATCGACCTCGGGACGACGAACTCCTGTGTCAGCGTTCTCGAAGGCGGCGAGCCCACCGTCATCGCGAACGCCGAGGGTTCGCGGACCACGCCTTCGATCGTCGCCTTCGCCCGCAACGGCGAGGTACTGGTCGGCGAGGTCGCCAAGCGCCAGGCGGTCACCAACCCGGACCGGACGATCCGTTCGGTCAAGCGGGAGATGGGTACCAACTGGACCATCGACATCGATGGCAAGAAGTACACCCCGCAGGAGATATCGGCGCGGGTACTCATGAAGCTCAAGCGGGACGCGGAGGCATACCTCGGCGAGACCATCACCGACGCGGTGATCACCGTCCCGGCGTACTTCAACGACGCACAGCGCCAGGCCACCAAGGAGGCTGGCGAGATCGCCGGCTTCAACGTGCTGCGCATCGTCAACGAGCCGACCGCCGCCGCGCTGGCGTACGGGCTCGACAAGGGCGGCAAGGAGCAGACCGTCCTGGTCTTCGACCTGGGTGGCGGTACCTTCGACGTCTCCCTGCTGGAGCTCGCCGAGGGCGTGATCGAGGTCAAGGCCACCGCGGGTAACAACCACCTGGGCGGCGACGACTGGGACGAGCGGGTCATCGACCACCTGGTGAAGACCTTCCGCGGTCAGCACGGCATCGACCTGTCGCAGGACAAGATGGCCCTGCAGCGCCTGAAGGAGGCCGCTGAGAAGGCCAAGATCGAGCTGTCCGCGGCCACCACGACCAGCATCAACCTGCCCTACATCACGGCTGGCGCGGCCGGCCCGCTGCACCTGGACACGCAGCTGTCCCGCTCGGAGTTCCAGCGCCTCACCCAGGACCTGCTGGACTCCTGCAAGGGCCCGTTCGAGCAGGCCATCAAGGACTCCGGCGTACCGCTGTCGGCGATCGACCACGTGATCCTGGTCGGTGGCTCGACCCGCATGCCGGCCGTCTCCGACCTGGTCCGCCAGCTCACCGGCAAGGACCCGCACAAGGGCGTCAACCCCGACGAGGTCGTCGCGGTCGGTGCCGCGCTGCAGGCCGGTGTACTGCGTGGCGAGGTCAAGGACATCCTGCTGCTCGACGTCACCCCGCTGTCGCTGGGCATCGAGACCAAGGGCGGCATCTTCACCAAGCTGATCGAGCGCAACAAGACCATCCCGACCAAGAGCTCGGAGGTCTTCACCACGGCTGACGACAACCAGCCGTCGGTACTCATCCAGGTGTTCCAGGGTGAGCGCGAGATCGCGGCGTACAACAAGAAGCTCGGTACCTTCGAGCTCACCGGGCTCCCGCCGGCGCCCCGTGGCGTACCGCAGATCGAGGTCACCTTCGACATCGACGCCAACGGCATCGTCCACGTCAACGCCAAGGACATGGGTACCGGCAAGGAGCAGTCGATGACCATCTCCGGTGGTTCGGCGCTCCCCAAGGACGACATCCAGCGGATGATGCGGGAAGCCGAGGAGCACGCCGACGAGGACAAGAAGCGGCGTGAGGACGCGGAGACCCGCAACGTCGCCGAGCAGCTGCAGTGGCAGACCGAGAAGTTCCTGGCGGAGAGCGGCGACAAGCTGCCCGCCGAGTCCAAGGACGAGATCGGCGAGGCGCTCGGCGAGCTGCGCAGTGCCCTGGGCGGTACCGAGATCGAGAAGATCAAGACGGCCCACGAGAAGCTGGCAACCGCTTCGCAGAAGGCGGGCACCCTGCTCTACCAGCAGTCAGCCCCGGAGACCGGGACCGGCTCGGCCGGCGCCGGTGCGGGCGCGGCCGGTGGCGCGGGTGCGACGGGCAGCGGCCCGGCCGGGAGCGGCGCGGGTGCGCAGGACGACGTCGTGGACGCCGAGGTCATCGAGGACGAGAACAAGTGAGTGCAGAGCCCAACGGCGACAGCACTCCCCCAACGGGTACCCCTCCGGCGGACTCGGCTGCGGCCGGGCCCGCCGGGGGCGGCAAGCCCAAGGGGGGCAAGGCTGAGCCGGAGACGCCACCAGTGGTGATCCGTGACAAGCGCCGGGTCGACGCCAGCGGCAAGGTACGCAAGCCGGAGCCCGGCGATGCGGCCGGGAAACCGGCGCAGGGCGACCCGGTACCGGTAGAGCAGCCGGAGCCGGCAGTGGCGCCGGAGCCGGAGCCGACCGTGGCCGAGGGTCAGCCCGACGCCACCACCGCCGGGAAGCCGGCCGGCGGCGCCGAGGCAGAGCCGGTGATCGAGGGCGAAGTCATCGACGTGCCGGATCCAGTGTTCGATCAGGAGTTTGCCGACCTGCTGGACAGCGAGCAGAAGCAGCGCGCCCAGCGGCCATTGTCGGCTGAGGTGGGAGCGTTGCGTACCGAACTGGACGACCGTACCCGCGACCTGCAGCGCATCTCCGCGGAGTACGCCAACTACCGCAAGCGGGTCGACCGGGACCGGGGGCTGGCCGGTGAGCAGGCCACCGCGGCCGTACTCGCCTCACTGCTGCCGATCCTGGACGACCTCGACCGGGCTCGCGAGCACGGCGACCTGACCGGGCCGCTGGCCAGCA
Source organism: uncultured Actinomycetota bacterium (assembly GCA_963850915.1). GTDB lineage: Bacteria > Actinomycetota > Actinomycetes > Mycobacteriales > Micromonosporaceae > CAVTWH01. The sequence goes on along the minus strand of CAWKND010000003.1, from coordinate 108,035 downwards.
TGGCTGACGCGCTCATCGCGACGCTCGGCAAGTTCGGGCTGACCGCGTTCGGCGAGAAGGGCGACCCGTTCGACCCGACCCGGCACGAGGCGGTCGCGCACCTGACCTCCCCGGAGGTCACCGAGTCGAGCTGCGTCGACGTGATGCGCCGGGGCTACCTGCTGGGCGACCGGCTGCTGCGACCGGCGATGGTCGCGGTGGCTGACCCGGCCGAGTAACAGCAGCCTCCGGCCATCGCACGTCAGCACGGCAAAGTGGGCACGGCCACGAACAAGGAGCAAGGGGGGAGGTCGGGATGAGTTCCAAGGACTGGTTGGAGAAGGACTTCTACGCCGTACTCGGGGTACCGAAGACCGCTACCACCGACGAGATCAAGAAGTCCTATCGAAAGTTGGCCCGGGAGCTGCATCCCGACCACAACCCGGGTAACGCGCAGGCGGAGGAGCGGTTCAAGGCCGTCTCCGAGGCGTACGACGTGCTCTCCGACGCGCCCAAGCGCAAGGAGTACGACGAGATGCGCCAGCTCTTCGGCTCCGGTGCGTTCCGCCGTGGCGCGGGCGGCGGCACCGCTCCCGGCGGTACCACCTTCGACATGTCCGACCTGTTCGGTGAGGGCAGCTCGGCGGGTGACCGGCGGTTCGGCGGGGCGGGCTTCTCCGATCTGTTCAGCTCGATCTTCTCCGGCGGGGCGCGCGGCGGCGGCCCGGCCGGCACGACCGCCCGGCGCGGTCCGATGCGCGGCCGGGACGTCGAGGCCGAGGTGGTACTCGACTTCCGCGGCGCGGTCAGCGGCACCACCCTGCCGCTGACGCTGCGCGCACCGGGCGTCTGCGACGTGTGCCACGGCAACGGCGCGAAGCCGGGTACCCGGCCCCGGGTCTGCCCGATCTGCTCCGGCTCCGGGGTAACCACCAGCAACCAGGGCTCGTTCAGCTTCGCCGAGCCGTGCCGCAACTGCCAGGGCGTCGGCGAGATCGTCGACGAGAAGTGCCCGGAGTGCATGGGTACCGGCGGGGTCACCAAGACCCGCACGCTCAACGTGCGCATCCCGGCCGGGGTGGCCGACGGGCAGCGCATCCGGCTGGCCGGCCGGGGCGAGCCGGGCGAGCGCGGTGGCTCGGCGGGCGACCTGTACGTGCTGATCAAGGTGCGTGAGGACCCGCTGTTCGGCCGGTACGGCGACGACCTGACGCTGGCCGTACCGATCACCTACCCGGAGGCAGTGTCCGGAGTGGATCTGCGGGTACCCACCCTCGACGGTGGCGTGACCCTGCGGGTACCCCCCGGTACCCCGAGCGGGCGCACGCTGCGGGTACGCGGCAAGGGCGTGTCCCGGCGCGACGGTACCTCCGGCGACCTGCTGGTGACCGTCGACATCGTGGTACCCAAGGAGCTCTCGGAGAAGGCCCGGATCGCCCTCGACCAGCTGGCCGAGGTACTCCCAGCGGCCCCTCGCCGGCACATCGAGGAGACGATGATCCGTGAGTGACGAGGTGATCATCTCGATCGAGACGACCAACGACGCCAAGGTGTTGATCATCTCGGTGGCCGCCCGGATGGCCGGCATGCACCCGCAGACCCTGCGCCAGTACGACCGGCTCGGGCTGGTCGAGCCCGGCCGGGCGGCGGGCGGCGGGCGGCGGTACAGCGCCCGGGATGTGGCGCTGCTGCGCGAGGTGCAGCGGCTGTCCCAGGACGACGGCGTGAACCTCGCCGGTATCAAGCGCATCATCGACCTGGAGCGGCTCGTCGCCGACTTGCAGCAGCAGGTCGAGGAGCTGTCCGCCCAGCTGGGTGAGGCGCACCAGGTGATGGCGCAGTTGCGGGCGATGGGCGGGTACCCCCGTGGGGACCTGGTACCGGCCCGCGAGCAGCAGACCGCGCTGGTCGTCTGGCGCCCCCGCAAGCCCGGCAACTGAGCGCTTTCGCGGTTCGTCCGGTATGCCCTCCGGGCGGCCTCCGGTTCGGCTGCCCGTGGAGTGGGTCGGGCGTAGCGTGGCATCAAGGAGTGAGTCCGACTTATCGGATTCCTGCTTGAGGGGAGACCGCACATGGGAATCGTCGACAAGGCCAAGGGGATGCTTTCCGGGCACGCCGATCAGGTGGACGACGGCGTGGACCAGGCAGCCGACAAGGCCGACGACATGACCGGCGGCAAGTACGGCGACAAGATCGACATGGGCGCCGACAAGGCCAAGGACGGTCTTGACTCGATGTCCGGCAAGGCCGGCAATATGGGCCAGAACGCCAGCTCCGATGACCCGATGGACAAAGCGCAGAACATGGGCCAGAACGCCATGGACGACGCCCAGCAACAGGCCGACCGAATGCCCGACGAAATGTAGTCGCCACCAACCAACCGTGAACCCCGGGCTGTGCTCAGCCCGGGGTTACGCGTATCCGCAGGTCAGCCAGCGGATCGACAGCTGCCCGCCGCGGCCGTGTTGGCCTCCCCGGCAGCAGCTCAGAGGGCATCCGTGGGGGCGGAAGGAGAGCGCTATGCCAGCCGACGACCGCTGCGGACCAGGCCGCCCTCGCACCACTCGTGGTAGTCGAAGGACTCCGGCCGCAGGATGAGTACCTTCGCGTTGATCGCCCAGGTGACCATCAGCTCGTCGCCGTGGGACTCGGCCTGCTCCACCATTTTGCGCAGCCGGCGCTTCGGATGCGCCTTGAAGTTGGTCCGGATCGCGTCGGCCGCGTAGATGTACAGGCAGTGCAGGGCGAACCGGCGGGCCGGGCAGGCGCGGTCCATGGCGAGGTCGAAGAGGGTACTGACCAGGAAGTCGCCGGAGACGAGCAGATCCCAGTCGGGTGGCATGGCGGTGAGCGAGACCGAGTCGGGCTGATATGCCCAGGCTCGCAGCTCGACCGGTGTCGGGTCGACCGGGTTGGCGAACCCCCGGAACTCCGACTGTTGCACGCTCACTGCTCGACTCCTGGACCCACGTCTTGTGCTCCCGCGCCTCCACCTGCTGTGGGTGGGCTGGCGTCACGGTAGCGCGCGGGAGGTTGCGAGCGAAAGTCTGGATCCTGGATTGCACCTGCCGGGGAGGCTTCCGGGCGGCGCAGCCGGCGCCGGATGGCCGGTACCTCCGTCAGCCGCGCCAGCGGTGGACCGGCAACCACCGTGATCAGCACGTACGCCGTGGCGAGCGGGCCGAGCTTCGGGTGCACCGCGGCCGACGAGACGGCGAGTCCCGCGATCACGATGGAGAACTCGCCTCGGGGTACCAGGGTGAGCCCGGCTCGCCACCGACCGGGCCGGCCGATGCCCGCCCGCCGGGCCGCCAGGTAGCCGGTCACCACCTTGGTACCCATCGTGACGATCGCGAGAACGGCGGCTGGAATCAGTACCGCCGGGATCTTGTGCGCGTCCGTGGTCAGCCCGAAGGAGACGAAGAAGACGGCGGCGAACAGGTCCCGCAGTGGGGCGAGGAGCTGGGCGGCGCTGTGTGCCACCGGCCCGGAGAGCGCGATGCCGACCAGGAACGCGCCGACCGCTGCGGATACCTGCAGCTGCTGGGCCAGGCCGGCGACGAGCAGGGTGAGCCCGAGGGTACCCAGCAGCAGCGCCTCCGGGTCGTCGGCCGAGACCAGTTTGGAGACCGCCCGGCCGTACCGGGTGGCGATCAGGAGTACCAGCGAGACGGTGACCACCGCGACGGCGAGTGCGAGGAAGGCACCGGACGCGCCCCGGTGCGCCAGGATCGCGGTCAGGATCGGCAGGTACAGGGCCATCGCCAGGTCCTCGATGACCAGCACCGACAGGATGGTCGGCGTCTCCCGGTTGCCCAGCCGGCCCAGGTCGCCGAGTACCTTCGCGATCACCCCGGAGCTGGACACCCAGGTGACCCCGGCGAGTACCACCGCGGCCACCGGCCCCCAGCCGAGGATCAGGGCGAGTGCCGCCCCGGGCAGCGCGTTGAGTACCCCGTCGATGAGTCCGGCGGGCGCTGCCTGGCGCAGGTTGCCGAGCAGCTCGTCGGCCGAGTACTCCAAGCCCAGCATCAGGAGCAGTACCACCACGCCGATCTCCGAGGCGATGGAGAGGAACTCGTGGCTGGCGGAGAGGTGTACCAGGCCGCCGGTGCCGAAGGCGAGCCCGGCGAGCAGGTAGAGCGGGATGGGCGAGATGCCGAACCGGCTCCCGAAGCGGCCGAGCAGGCTGAGCCCGAACAGCACCGCCCCGATCTCCAGAAGCAGTGTGGCCGAGTGCATCGGCTACGTCTCCTGGCCGGAGAGGATGGCGGAGAGCCGGTCCAGCCCGGTACGGGTACCGACGGCCACCACCACGTCCCCGCCCGCGAACGCGAACTCCGGTCCGGGCGAGGGCAGCACGCTCCGCCCCCGGATCACCGCGACGATCGACGCCCCGGTACGCGTCCGCGCGGCCGTGTCGCCCAGCCGGCGCTGTGCGTACGGGGAGCCGGCCGGCAGCGCGATCTGCTCCGTGTAGACGCCGTCCACCTCGTCGGTGAGCTGCGACAGCCGGGACAGGATGACCGAGGAGCCGAGCAGCTCGGCGAGGATGTCGGACTCCTCGTCGGTGAGTGCGAGCTGTACCAGGGTCTGGTCGGGATCGTCGACGTCGGCAACCAGTAGGTCGCGCTTGCCACCGCCCTTACGGGAGATGACGCCGACCCGGCGACCGGCCGCGGTCAGGATGTCGTGGCGTACCCCGATGCCGGGCAGTGCGGTGCGCTCAACTCGTACCACCATCTGGTTACCCTACCCGCGCGCCGCCGGCCCGACCGTCGCTCCACTGACGACCACCCGACCGGGAAGGGCTGTGCCGCAGCCGAAATAGGCACCGGGCCGGATCGCCTGGGCGACCCGGCCCGGTGAGGGACGGTCCGAGCAACGTCGGGACGCGGGCCGGTCGGCGCCGGCCCGCGCGGGGTCTAGCCGGTGAAACCGTTGAAAACACTGGTGAACTGGTACGTCGACGGGCAGCCCTGGCTGCACGACCAGTCGCTGAGGGTACCCGTCTCGAAGCCCGGGTTGGTGACCAGATTCGTTGCGGCGCTTGCACTCTGCGTCCCGATGGCGACTCCGGCGACGGCGAGCAGCCCGGCTGCCGCGCCGGCCGGTAGTGCGGTGCGGAGACGGGACATCGAGCCTCCCACGATAAGCGGGTTGATTTAGAAAAGTTTCTTAAACGTTGTGCGGTAGGTAACCACATCGATTGGATAGATGTCAATGGATGGAGCGCGGCGACCGGGGGTGGCAGCGGAAAGTTGAGCGGAATACACTCAACTCCGGTCGCGTCGTACTACATGTCTCCGGTCAACTTCCGGAGGCGCAAGTGCGACGCTGACAACCGGGTTGTCAACGCGGAAGAGTCACAGGGGAGCAGATGGACGCCGAGCGCCTGACCACCAAGAGCCGCGAGGTCATCACCGGGTCGGTGAAGATCGCCACGCAGCACGGCAACTCCACGGTCGAGCCGTGGCACCTGTTGCTGTCGCTGCTGGACACCGGCGGCTCGACCGCGACCGGCCTGCTGCGCGCGGTCGGGGCGAACCCGGCCGAGGTACGCCGGGCCGCCGCGCGCAGCGTGGAGAACCTGCCCGTCGCGCGCGGCTCCAGCGTGGCCGAGCCCAGCCTGTCCCGGGAGTTCGTCAACTCGCTCAACGCCGCCGAGGCGATCGCCCGGCCGCTCGGCGACGAGTACGTCTCCACCGAGCACGTACTCGCCGGCCTGGCCCAGGTCGGTGGCGCCGTTGCCAAGCTGCTGAAGGAGAACGGCGCGACCGAGGAGAGCCTGGTCGCCGCCTTCCCGCAGATCCGAGGCGGCGACCGCCGGGTGACCAGCCCCGACCCGGAGCAGCAGTACCAGGCGCTGGAGAAGTACGGCGTCGACCTGACCGCCAGTGCGCGGGACGGCAAGGTGGACCCGGTGATCGGCCGCGACTCGGAGATCCGCCGGGTGATCCAGGTGCTGTCCCGGCGTACCAAGAACAACCCCGTACTCATCGGCGAGCCGGGCGTCGGCAAGACCGCCATCGTCGAGGGGCTGGCCCAGCGCATCGTCGCCGGTGACGTACCGGAGTCGCTGCGCGACAAGCGACTCGTCAGCCTGGACCTCGGTGCCATGGTGGCCGGCGCGCAGTACCGCGGCCAGTTCGAGGAGCGGCTGAAGTCGGTACTGGAGGAGATCAAGGGCTCCAACGGCCAGGTGATCACCTTCCTGGACGAGCTGCACACGGTGGTCGGCGCCGGCAAGGGCGAGGGCTCGATGGACGCCGGCAACATGCTCAAGCCGATGCTGGCCCGTGGTGAGCTGCGCATGGTCGGTGCCACCACATTGGACGAATATCGCGAGCACATCGAGAAGGACCCGGCACTGGAGCGGCGCTTCCAGCCGGTACTCGTCGGCGAGCCGACGATCGAGGACACCATCGGCATCCTGCGTGGCCTGAAGGAGCGCTACGAGGTGCACCACGGGGTACGCATCACGGACGCGGCACTGGTCGCGGCGGCCACCCTCTCCGACCGGTACATCGCCGACCGGTTCCTCCCCGACAAGGCCATCGACCTGGTCGACGAGGCGGCGTCCCGGCTGCGAATGGAGATCGACTCGCGGCCGGTCGAGGTGGACGAGGTGGAGCGCGCTGTGCGCCGGCTGGAGATCGAGGAGATGGCGCTGGCCAAGGAGCCGGACCCGGCCTCGGCCGAGCGGCTGGCCCGGCTGCGTAAGGAGCTGGCCGACAAGCGCGAGCAGTTGGGTGCGCTGTCCGAGCGCTGGCGTACCGAGAAGGAGCACATCCAGCGGATCTCCACGCTGACCGAGGAGCTGGAGACCGCAAAGCGCGAACTGGAGCGGGCCGAGCGGGAGACCACCTACGACCCGGCCAAGGCTGGCGAACTGCGGCACGGCCGGATCCCCGACCTGGAGCGCGAACGCGACGCCGCCAAGGCCGAGCTGGACGCGCTGCAGAGCAGCGGCGCGATGCTGAAGGAGGAGGTCTCCGCCGACGACATCGCCGGCGTGGTCGGCGCCTGGACGGGTATCCCGGCCGGTCGGCTGCTGGAGGGCGAGACCGCCAAGCTGCTGCGGATGGACGAGTCACTGGCCAGCCGGGTGATCGGGCAGACCCAGGCGGTACAGGCGGTGTCCGACGCTGTCCGCCGGGCGCGTGCCGGGATCGCCGACCCGGACCGGCCCACCGGCTCGTTCCTGTTCCTCGGTCCGACCGGTGTCGGCAAGACCGAGCTGGCCAAGGCGCTGGCCGAGTTCCTGTTCGACGACGAGCGGGCGATGGTACGCATCGACATGTCCGAGTACGGCGAGAAGCACTCGGTGGCCCGGCTGGTCGGCGCGCCGCCCGGGTACGTGGGGTACGAGGAGGGCGGGCAGCTGACCGAGGCGGTACGCCGGCGCCCGTACTCGGTGATCCTGCTGGACGAGGTGGAGAAGGCGCACCCCGACGTCTTCGACGTGCTGCTGCAGGTACTCGACGACGGCAGGTTGACCGACGGCCAGGGGCGGACAGTCGACTTCCGCAACGCCATCCTGGTCCTCACCTCCAACCTGGGCAGCTACGCGCTCGCCGACCCGACGCTGAGTACCGAGCAGCGCAAGGACGCCGTACTCGCCACCGTGCGCGGCCACTTCAAGCCGGAGTTCCTCAACCGGCTGGACGACATCGTGGTCTTCGACTCGCTGGCCGGTGAGTCGCTGCGCTCGATCGTGGACATCCAGCTGGCCCGGCTGTCCCGCCGGCTGGCTGACCGGCGGCTGACCCTGGAGGTCACCGACGCGGCCCGCGACTGGCTGGCGGTCAACGGCTACGACCCGGTCTACGGCGCCCGCCCGCTCCGCCGCCTGGTCCAGTCGGCGATCGGTGACCAGCTGGCCCGGGCGCTGCTCGGCGGCACCATCCGGGACGGCGAGCGGGTACTCGTCGAGCTGGCCGACGGCAAGGACCGGCTGACCGTCAGTACCGGCTGACCTTTGCCCGCCGACCCGGTCCGCGTCGCGACGCCGGGCCGGGTCGGCGGCGGGTCGGCCCGGCCGGCGGCCGGTATCGTCGGCGCGGTGAGCGCCGGCCCCGCCCCCCTTGCTGGCTCGGCCGTGCCCCGGCCGTGGTCGGTCACGGCCGCCGCCTTCCTGCTCTACGCGGCAGCCTTGGACCTGTTGGTACTCGCGGTGCTCACCGCTGCCTACCTGCCAGCCCTGCGCACCGCCGCCCGGCTCAGCTACGACTCCCGGGCCGACGCCGATCAGCTGGTCTCCTCGGCCACCACCGGCTCGGTGGCGAGCATCGCCGGGCTGCTGGTCTTCGCCGCCGTCCTGAGCGTGTGCGCCACCTTCGACCTGCGCGGCAGCCGGCTCACCCGGCTGAGCAGCTGGACCGCGGCCGGGGTCGGCGTACTGTGCTGCGGCGGCAGCGGGTTGATCGACCGGTACGGCGGGGACCCGGTCACCCCGCTGGCCTACCCCGAGTGGTACCGCTCGCTGCACGGCTGGCTGGTCGTCGGGCTGGTACTCGCGCTCGCCGTGGCGGCGGCGCTGCTCGCCCTGCCGCCCGCGCACCGGTACTTCCAGCCACGACTGGTACCGGCAGCCCAATAGCGCTCCGCGCCGCTCGACGAACGGGTAGTTTCCGACTTACCGGACTTATCAGCACAGCAAGCCCGGCGGTCCAGCCCAGCCGTCCATTTAGCCCAATCGTGGAGCGCCCGATGACCCAGCCGGCTGAGCAGCGCCGCCCGGCAGTGGTGACCGCGGCCGGTGCGCTGATGCTCGTCGTCGCGCTCGCCGCCCTGGCCGTCACCGTCGGGCTACTCGTGGCCGCAGCCCGGTTCCGCGGCCGGTACCTGCCGCTGGCCGCGAACACCGACGCCGTCCAGCGCGACATCGACCGGGTCGGCGACACGGTACGGACCAGCATGGGGGTACTCGCCATCCTGGTCCTCGTGCTCGCCGGGGTACTCGCGCTGCTGGCGGTGGGGGTACTGCGGCGCGGCCGGTCGGCCCGGATCGGCACCTGGGTACTCGTCGCCATCGGCCTGCTCTGCGGCTGCGGCCAGGGCGTGGCCGCCGGCTCCGCGGTCAGCGACGTCTCCTACACCGGCGACCCGGCCCGGGTGGATGTCGCCAGCCAGCTCACCACGGCGGTGCAGGACGCGCTGCCCAGCTGGCTGCCCGGGCTCGTGGTGACAGCAGCACTGGTGCAGGTGGTGGGCTACATTCTGGTAGCCGTCCTGCTCGCGCTGCCGCCTGCGAACCGGTACTTCCGGGGGGTGACGCAGCCGGTACCGTGGCCGGCTCCCGCCCCAGGAGGTACCACGTGGCCAGCCCAGACGCCGTTTCCGACAGGCCCACCACCGGACGGCGTACCGCGGTAGTTACCGGCGCCACCGCCGGGATCGGCGCCGCGTTCGCCCGCCAACTCGCCGAACAGGGCTATGACCTGGTACTCGTCGCGCGCAGCGCGGACCGGCTGGCCGGCATCGCCACCGAACTGGCCGACCGCTTCGGTATCCAGGCCACGCCGCTCCCCGCCGACCTGGCCACGCCGGCCGGCTGCGCGCTGGTCGAGCAGCGCCTCGCCGAGGGCGTGGACCTGTTGGTCAACAACGCCGGGCGCAGCCTGCACACCTCGTTCCTGCGAGCCACCAACGAGCAGGAGGAGGAGCTGCTCGCGCTCAACGTGCACGCGGTACTCCGGCTGACCAAGGCGGCGCTGGCCCCGATGGTGGCGGCCCGGCACGGCGCCATCATCAACGTCAGCTCCGCCTCCGCGTTCGCCACCATGATGCCCGGCTCGACGTACCCGGCGAGCAAGGCCTGGGTGAACGCGTTCACCGAGTCGGTGGCGTTGTCGGTACGCCCGTACGGAGTAAGCTTGCTCACTCTCTGTCCCGGGTACACCCGGACCGAGTTCCACGACCGGCAGGGCATCGACACCTCCAAGATGCCGGCGGCGCTCTGGCTGGAGGCCGACGACGTGGCCCGCATCGCCCTTCGTGACCTGCGCAAAGGCCGGTTACTGAGCGTCCCGTCGGCGCGGTACAAGGCGGCCGTCTTCGCGATGCGGCACCTGCCACGCGGCCTGATCCAGCGGGCTGCCCGAGACGGTAGGGGCAGGATCGGCCACTAGTCCTTACTTGACTCATCCGGGTCGTGGATTCGGATCCAAGATTCGACATGTACCCTCAGCCTCATGTCAGACCGCGACGACCTGCAGAAACTCATTGTTGATCTCGCTGTGGTCCGCGGTCGGGTGGTGCTCTCCTCCGGTCGCGAGGCGGACTGGTACGTAGACCTGCGGCGGGTGACCCTGCACCACCGGGCCGCCCCGCTGGTCGGTCGGGTACTACTGGACACGGTGCGGGACTGGGACTTCGACGCGGTCGGAGGCCTCACGCTCGGTGCTGATCCGGTGGGTACCGCCATGCTGCACGCTGCTGCCGCCGCCGGGCGGGACCTCGACGCGTTCGTGGTCCGCAAGGCGGAGAAGGCGCACGGGTTGCAGAAGCGCGTCGAAGGGCCGGACGTCGCCGGCCGCCGGGTACTCGCGGTGGAGGACACCTCGACTACTGGCGGTAGCGTACTGACCGCCGTCGAGGCACTGCGCGCCGCGGGCGCCGAGGTCGTCGGGGTTGCCGTCATCGTTGATCGCGGTGCGGGACCCGCCGTTCAGGCTGCTGGCCTGGAGTACCGATCAGCCTATTCGCTAACCGACCTCGGCCTGGTGGCGTGAAAAATTGTCGATTCGGACCTGCGGATATGCAGGCAAGTCGATGGTGTGAGTGGAAGGATAGGAACGTGGGAACCGCTTTGATTGAATCTTCTCTGCCTGCGATCTCGCCGCTTGCCGGCGAACCGATCGAGCGCGCGGATGCGGAGCGTCTGGCCGGAGTGCTGAAGGCACTCGCGGACCCGGCTCGGCTCCGGCTGCTCAGCCTGATCCAGTCGGCCCCCGAGGGCGAGGCGTGCGTCTGTGACTTGACCGCACCTCTCGGCCTCTCCCAGCCGACGGTGAGTCATCACCTGCGCATCCTTACCGAGGCTGGCCTCCTCGAGCGGGAAAAGCGTGGGGTTTGGGCCTACTACCGTCTGGTACCCCCGGCCATCGCCGCGATCGCCGATCTGCTGACCCCGCCGCGTAAGCGGGCGTCGAAGAAGGCCGCGCGCTGAATTACCCTGCCGGCGACCTACGTGACCAACTGGCCCACGTAGGTCGCTCGGTGGTCGGCGCCGGTCTGGTGGTCGGCTCGGGCGGCAACCTGTCCGCCCGGATCCCGGGTACCGACGAGTGCTGGGTTACCGCGCGCGGTACCTGGCTCGATCGGCTGGCGCCGGCCGACTTCGTGTGCGTCAACATCTCCACCGCTGAGGTGGTCGCCGACCGACAGTCGTCGACCACCCCTGTGCTGTCCGCTGCTGGTAGCGCTCGGCCCACCACTGAGCTCGAGCTGCATCTCGCGGCGTACCGGACCCGCGCGGACGTGGCCGCGGTCGTCCACCTGCACCCGCAGGGGGTACTGCTGCTGGACGCACTCGACGTGGAGATCCGGCTGGTCACCACGGATCACCTGTTCTACCTGCGGCGCATCGCCCGTACCCGGTACGCCCCACCGGGCTCCGTCGAGCTCGCCGAGCGGGTCGCGGCCGCCTGCGCCGACGGTACCGACTGCGTACTGCTGGCCCAGCACGGCTGCTCCGTCTTCGCCGGCAGCGTGGAGCTGGCTCACAAGCGGGCGCTCTACCTCGAAGAGGCGGCCCGGCTCACCTACGGTGCGCTGGCCCTGAACGCCCTCGACCGGCTACCCGCACCGCCAGCCATGCCCAGCACCATCTGAGCCGACCCGCACGCCCGGCACGGTCGGCGTCGTCGGCACAGGGTCGGGAGCGTCCTGCCCGAGCGCTAGTCGAGTTCCTTGTACATGTGCACGTCCGCGGCGCCGCCGGGGAATCCCAAGGTCCTGCCGGTCTCGACGTATCCGTACCGCTGGTAGAAGGCCGGAGCCTGGAACGTGAACGACGACACGCAGGCCCGGTCGCAGCCACGCCGACGAGCCTCCTCCTCGGCGGCCCGCAGAATCCTGGCTCCCCAACCGTCACCGCGGTTGTCCTCCCGGACCCACAGCATCTCGATACCCAGTAACCCGCCCCAGGTCCAGGCCGCCAGACCACCGATCAGCCCGCCGGCATCATCGACAACCTTCACCGACAGCGTTCCCTGATCGGCCTCGGTCGTCCCGGTCGCCGGAAAGTTGATCTCATCCAACCCGCTGGACAAGCGCGCGTTCAGCTCGGCATCCCTGTCGCCCACGCTCAGGACGGCGCCCCGGGAATCCTGCTTCATGCGGGAGAGCATGGCATACGCCCAGGTCGAGACCGTCGGGACAGGACAGGCCCTAGTCCGTGGAGTGGCGGCCGGCCCGCCGCGGCTCGGGTGAGGAGCCACCGACGGCCGGGATGATCATGGTTTCGTCGGCGCGTACCGCCTTGAACGGGTGCGCCGGCTCCTGTGCCTCGATGACCTGCGGGGTGACGGCAGGATTCGTGGTGGCGGCGGGGTTCGGGGTGGCCACGCCCCGGGCCGGGATGTCCGGCAGGGCGTCGGTGTGCAGCAGCGTGTCCGGGGAGACCGCGTTGGCCGCCGCGACCACGAGGTCGCTGGGCTGGTGCCCGCGCCGGTTCCGGATGATCTCCACGAAGATCGGGATGCAGGAGATCAGCACGATCAGCGCGATGAACGGGAGCAGGTACTTGTCCACGTTCGGGATCTTGGAGACCTGCTTGGCGAGCAGGTAGCCCACGGTCAGTACCCCGTCCGCCCAGAGCACGGCGCCGAGCGCGTTCCACAGCAGGAAGGTCTTGGCCGGCATCTCCAGTACCCCGGCGACGGGGTTGAGGAAGGTGCGCACGATCGGGATGAAGCGGGCAAGTACCACTGCCTTGTTCGCACCGAACCGGTTGAAGTAGTGCTCGGCCTTCTGCACGTGTGCCGGCCGGAAGATCCGTGACCTGGGTCGCTCGAACATTCGCCGGCCGTACCTGGCCCCCAGGTAGTGGCCCAGTTGGGCACCGAGGATCGCGCAGATCGGGGTACCCACGAGCAGCACCCAGATGTTGAGCTGGGCACCGCCGATGCCGGGGATGTCGGCCGCGAACGGGGAGGCTGCCACGCCCGCGAGGAACAGCAGCGAGTCACCGGGGAAGAAGAATCCGACCAGCAGTCCGGTCTCGGCGAAGATGATGGCGAAGACGCCGATCATGCCGAAACTGGCCAGCAGGTGGGCCGGGTCGATCATGGTACCGATGCTGGATGTCAGCGCGAGCGAGTTCTCCACGCGCAAAGGGTACCGGCGATCCCGGGAACTCCGACCAGCCGTTCAGCTCCGTGTCAGCTGATCTGCCGGTACCGGCTGATTGTCCGGTTTGTCAGAAACCGCGCCCACCCCGTCACCCCCAGCGGCCTTCTCGACCTCCAGCAAGCTCTGCTCGTGCCGCTCGGCCTCGTAGGCGGCCTTGCCGCCGCGTAGCCCGAACAGCCGCTTGGCGAGCAGGATGTAGAGCACGGCGCCCAGGTTGATGGCGAACGCGCCCAGCCGCAGCACGGTGATCCGCTCGGACAGCTCGTAGATCTCGATCGGCAGGCCGAGCGAGGTGGCCACCACGGCGAAGTACTCGCCCCAGCGCTTGAGCAGCCACAGGCCGGTACCCTCGACCAGCTGCAGGATGCCGTAGACCAGCAGGCCGGCGGCGACCCAGGCGAGCGTCCCGGTCTCGGTGTGGATCACCGACTGCAGGGTGTGCACGATGCTCGAGTCGTCGAGGTTGAAGTGCAGCTTGTCGGCGAGCGGTCGGAGCAGCGGCAGGTCCTCGTTGAAGCCGCGCGCGATGGCGTCGTGATCGGCCCGGAACTTGTAGACCACGAAGGCGCCGAGCACGATCAGCACCCCGCGGATCCACCGCTCGACCGCCAGGAAGCGCAGGATCAGCGCGTCCCGCAGCGCCCGCCCGCGTACCACCAGCGGGGCGTTCGCGGCCGGGCCGGCGCCGTGCGGCGCGCCCAGCACGTAGTCGCCGCAGCGCAGGCAGCGCCACGCGTCGCCGAGCGGGGTGTTCGCCTCCAGCTTGGCGCGCATGTCCGGCTCGTCGGGGACGTAGGTGATGTGCCCACGGCGGCCGCAGGTACGCAGGTTCCAATCCACGGGTAGAAACTACCGCCGGGGTTCAACCCCCGCCGCCGGGCGTAGCGTGGCCTGTGGCGGACTGGAGGCATCCGGTGGACGAGCTGAGCCTGCAAGATCCTTTCACGGTACCGACGGCCTACTGGCACGAGTTGCCGGACGGGCGCGTGCAGTGCGACGTCTGCCCGCGCGCCTGCAAACTCCGCGAGGGGCAGCGTGGCCTGTGCTTTGTCCGTGGCCGGGTGGGTGACCAGGTGGTGCTCGCCTCGTACGGGCGCTCCTCCGGCTTCTGCGTCGACCCGATCGAGAAGAAGCCGCTCAACCACTTCCTGCCGGGCAGCTCGGTGCTCTCCTTCGGTACCGCCGGCTGCAACCTGGGCTGCCGGTTCTGTCAGAACTGGGACATCTCCAAATCCCGCGAGATCGACACGCTCGCCTCCGCGGCCTCCCCGGCAGCGCTCGCCGAGGCGGCTGCCGCGCACGGCTGCCGGTCGGTGGCGTTCACGTACAACGACCCGACGATCTTCCTGGAGTACGCCATCGACGTGGCGGACGCCTGCCGCGAGCGGGGTGTCAAGGCGGTAGCGGTGTCGGCCGGGTACATCAACCCGCCGGCCCGGCACGATCTCTACGCGCACATGGACGCGGCCAACATCGACCTGAAGGCGTTCACCGAAGGCTTCTACGAGAAGATCGCCTTCGGCAGGCTGGGTCCGGTACTGGAGACCCTGGAGTACCTGAAGCACGAGACGAGCGTCTGGTTCGAGATCACCACGCTGCTCATCCCGGGCCAGAACGACTCCGACGCCGAGATCGAGCAGCAGTGCGGCTGGCTGGTCGAGCACTTGGGCACGGGGGTACCGCTGCACTTCACCGCCTTCCACCCCGACTTCAAGATGCGCGACATCCCGCGTACCCCGCCGGCGACACTCAGCCGCGCCCGGCGCATCGCGCTGGAGCACGGACTCCAGTACGTCTACACCGGCAATGTGCACGACCCGGCCGGCCAGACCACCTGCTGCCCGTCCTGCTCGGCGCCGGTGATCGTGCGCGACTGGTACGTCCTGCGCGACTACCAGCTCACCGACTCGGGTGCCTGCAAGCACTGCGGCGCAACGGTTCCCGGCGTGTACGACGGGCCGGCCGGCTCCTGGGGCGCGCGCCGGCTGCCGATCCAGATCACCCCTTCTGTGCCCGTCGCACGCACCGCCGGTGCCGGCCGGAGTGGCGGGTGAGCCGGCGGGAGCCGGCTGTCGCTGGCCGGTTCTACCCGGCCGATCCCGCGACGCTGCAGTCCACAGTGGACGGTCTGCTCGCTGGCGTCGGTACGGTGGACGGGCAGCTCGCGCGGGCGTACGTGGTACCCCACGCCGGGCTGCGCTACTCGGGTGCGGTGGCGGCCCAGGTGTACGCCCGCCTGCGTGGCCAGCCGGTACGCACGGTGGTACTGGTCGGGCCGGCCCACTTCGTACCCCTGCGTGGCTGTGCCGTACCGACAGTCGACACCTGGGCAACGCCGCTGGGTGACGTACCGATCGCCACCGAGGCGGCCCGGGAACTGGTGGTACGCAAGCACGCTGGCGCCGACGACGCACCACACGCGCCCGAGCACTCGCTCGAGGTCCAGCTGCCGCTGCTCCAGACGGTGCTGCCGGAGGCTTCCGTACTCCCGGTCGTGGTCGGTGTCGCCGGGCCGGAGGAGGTGGCCGCGCTGCTCGCCTCCGCACTGGAGGTGGCTGGACCCGGCACGGTACTGGTGTGCAGTACGGACCTGTCGCACTTCCTGACCCAGGAAGAGGCACTCGTCGCCGACCGGGCCACGATCGCGGCGATCGGGGACCGCGACCCGGACGGGATCGGGGACACGGCGGCTTGCGGGCGGTACGCGCTGCGCGGGCTGCTGCGCTGGGCGCGGGGCGTGGACACCCGACCGGCTCTGCTCGGGTACCGCACCACGTTCGCGACCACTGGCGATCCGGGTCGGGTGGTCGGGTACGCCGCGTTCGCCCTGCCCTGATCCTTGCGGTACCAACGAAAGCTGTATCAAAGAGAGCGCCGGGCCGGTCATTTGACCGGCCCGGCGCTTGGTGCTTGTTGTGGTTATTCGAGTTCGTCGGTGGTGTAGAGCCAGAATTCTTCCCAGGTTCCGCCGACTGCGGGGCGGTTGGCGATGAGTGGTTTGGCGCCGCCGTTGTCGGCGGTGACGACCTTGCCGTTGGCGTTGGCTAGGAAGCTCAGTGATCCGTCGATGTTGTTGATGAGGGTGAACTTTTCCCAGCTGCCGATGCTGGGCCGGTTGGCGATCAGTGGTTTGGCGCCGGCGTTGTCGGCGGTGACGATGAGTCCGTTGGCGTGGGCCAGCAGCGCGGCGTAGCCGCCGGCGTCGACCACGTCGTACTCTTCCCAGCTGCCGAAGGTTTCCCGGTTGGCGATCAGCGGGGATTTGCCGGCGTTGTCGGCGCTGACGACCAGGCCGTCGGCCAGGGATACCAGCACGATGGTGGCGGCTGGGCCGGCCAGGTCGAACTCTTCCCATTGGCCGATGGCGGTGCGGTTGGCGATCAGTGCCCCGGCACCACCGTTGTCGGCGGTGACGTACTTACCGTTGACTGCGGCCTGCAGGCTGACACTGCCGTCGGGGTTGTGGATGAGGGTGAACGTCTCCCACGCACCCGGGGCCGTGCGGTTAGCGATCAGCGGCTGGTTACCGGCGTTCTCGGCGGTGATGTACTTGTTGTTGGAGCTGGACAGCAACGCGACCTGGTCACCGCCCAGGCTCTGCAGGGTGATGCCCTCCCAGGCGCCCACGTTGTACCGGTTGGCGATCATCGGTTTGGCACCCGCCGACTCGGCCGTCACGATCTCGTTGTTGGCGTGCGAACGCAGACCAAACGTGGTCGGCGCGGTCGGCTCACCCACCTGCAACAACTTCGTCGTCGAGCCAGCACCAGCCGCGTGCACCGTACCGGCGATACCCGCCTTCAGAATCGCCGCCTGTACCTGCGCCGGCGTCCAGTCCGGGTGAACTTCGAGCAGCAGCGCCGCGTCGCCAGCGACGAACGGAGAGGACATTGAGGTACCACTGGCGTAGGCCCAGCCGTTGTAGCCATTCGGGATCGGGTCACCGTTCTGGTCGAACGGGTACGTGGACTCGATGTTCACGCCGGGCGCGAAGATGTCCACGCAGGAGCCGTAGTTGGAGAAGCTGGCCCGGAAGTCGGTCGCGTCGGTGGCACCAACGGTGATCGCCCCGGCAACCCGGGCCGGCGACTCGGTGCAGGCGTCGGTGTTGTCGTTACCGGCCGCCACGACGTAGGTGATGCCGCTGGCGATCGACGCGTTGACCGCGTCGTCGATAGCCTGGCTGGCGTCGCCACCGAGGCTCATGTTCGCCACAGCCGGCTTCACCGCGGTCGCCGTGACGTGCTCGACACCTTCGACAACTTCGGCAACCGTGCCGGTACCGGTGCAGTCAAGCACCTTCACCGAGTTCAGCTGGATGTGCTTGGCAACTCCGAAGTGGTCGCCGGTCAGCAGGCCGGCGACGTGGGTACCGTGACCGTTGTCGTCGTCGCCGTTGATGGGGGTGGTGCCGCACAAGGCAACCTGGTCTGCGTCGAATGTGGCGGACCATCGGGTGCCGTAGCTGCTGGTGAAGTCCAGCAAGTTGACGTCAACGCCAGTGTCAATCACGTACGCGTGCACCTGGTAGGCGTCGGTGGAATAGGTGTAGCCGTGGTCCAGCGGCAGGAACGGCTGGTCGATACGGTCCAGGCCCCAGAGGTTGGAGTTGTCGTAAGAGTCGCCGACTGTCGGCTCAGTGGCTGACTTGTGGACCAGACGGTTCTGCTCGACGTAGGCGACGTTGGGGTCGGCCGCGACCTGCTTGGCGTCCGCCTCGGTCATGGTGACCGAGAAGCCGCGCAGCGCCTTCGACCACACCTTGCCGACCTTGCCGTGGTGCGCCTTGGCGAGGTCGGTGGCGCTGGTGTTGACCTGGCTCGCGGTGGCTTTGGCGTTCTTCATGACGACGATGAAGCTGTTGGCCACGCCGTCCTTGCTGGCGGCGCGGAACTTGCCGGCCGGTACCGGGACCGAGGTTGGGCTGGCCGACGGTGAGGCCGAGTCGCTGGGCGTGGCGGACGGGTCGTCGACCGGAGCCGACGGGGCGTCTGACGCGTGCGGCGGCGGGGACATCGTGGCGCTCGGTGCGGCCGACGGGTCCGTCGACGGCGTGGAGTCGGACTCGGCCAGAGCGGCGGTGGTGGCGGCCGCGAAGGCGGCGATCGCGACAGCGCCGATGACGGCCAGCCGGACTGTGCGGCGGCGTGGTTGTGTCACTGAAGAGCTCCCCGTTGATTGCCCACGTCCGATCTGGACGGGGGGTTGGGCTACAACGAAGCCATGATCCTCAAAGCGGACTCACAGCAACTCGGTCGATCGGCCAGAGTTACCTGTGCGCAAAGGGAGTCACGAGGGTGAATCTTGCCTGCCTGTCCGGGTTGTCACGGATACCTGTTCAAAATCGCCTCTGGTTCTGGCTACCAGAGGGTGAACGGAACCCGGCTAGTACTCGTCGGAGAGGTCCACCACCTGAGCCTGCTCGACCGCGTCCCACTCGCTGACCTCCGGGTCGCGTACGACGTCTGCGTCCCGGTCGGCCGGGTCAGCCACTGCTGCCTGCTCGAGTACGTCCGCGTCGGGCGCCTCGACGTCCCGGTCCTCCGGCCCCAGGCCGGTACCCCCGGCGAAGTCCTCATCGGTCATGGTGATCACCTCCCGCTCCTTCACGGTACGGCCTGGCCGGGGCGTACGTCCGCGCTATGGGCCGGGTCGCACCCGGGATCAGGCCGGTCCGAGGGGGTACGGGATACTGCCGGGTGGAGGACACCGCGGTCCTTGCCGCGTACGTCGAGACACACCCGAGGAGCACCACGATGCCTATTGCCTCCCCTGAGGTCTACGCCGAGATGCTGGATCGCGCCAAGGCCGGCGCGTTCGCCTACCCGGCGATCAACGTCACCTCGTCGCAGACCCTGAACGCGGCGCTGAAGGGCTTCGCCGACGCGGGCAGCGACGGCATCGTCCAGGTCTCCACCGGCGGTGCCGAGTACGCCTCCGGCCCGACGATCAAGAACATGGTCACCGGCTCGGTCGCGCTCGCCGCGTACGCCCACGAGGTCGCCAAGAACTTCAACGTCAACATCGCGCTGCACACCGACCACTGCCCGAAGGACAAGCTGGAGGGCTTCGTCCGCCCGCTGCTGGCGATCTCCACCGAGCGGGTCAAGAACGGCGAGGCACCGCTGTTCCAGTCGCACATGTGGGACGGCTCGGCCGTTCCGCTCGACGAGAACCTGCGCATCGCCGAGGAGCTGCTGGCGCTCACCGCCGCCGCCAAGGTCGTCCTGGAGATCGAGGTCGGCGTCGTCGGTGGCGAAGAGGACGGCGTGGACAACGAGATCAACGACAAGCTGTACTCGACCGTCGGGGACGGGCTGGCCACGGCCGCCGCGCTCGGGCTGGGCGAGAAGGGCCGGTACATGACGGCGCTGACCTTCGGCAACGTGCACGGGGTGTACAAGCCG
The DNA here is from genome assembly GCA_963850915.1 of uncultured Actinomycetota bacterium. GTDB lineage: Bacteria > Actinomycetota > Actinomycetes > Mycobacteriales > Micromonosporaceae > CAVTWH01. The sequence goes on along the minus strand of CAWKND010000003.1, from coordinate 88,290 downwards.
GGCAACGTCAAGCTGCGGCCGGAGATCCTGAAGCAGATCCAGGACGCCATTGCCGCCAAGTACGGCAAGGAGAAGCCGCTTGACCTGGTCTTCCACGGCGGCTCCGGCTCGCTGCTCTCGGAGATCCGGGAGGCGCTCGACTACGGCGTGGTCAAGATGAACATCGACACCGACACGCAGTACGCGTTCACCCGCCCGGTGGTCGGCCACATGTTCACCAACTACGACGGGGTACTGAAGATCGACGGCGAGGTCGGCAACAAGAAGGCGTACGACCCGCGTGCCTGGGGCAAGCTGGCCGAGGCCGGCCTGGCCGCCCGCGTCGTCGCCGCGTGTGAGGACCTGCGCTCCACCGGTACCACGATCGGGAAGTAACGTCCTTGATCTTGCTGGCCGGTGTCGTCAGGCGCCGGCCAGCAGCGTCACCACCTCGGCCACGTCGTCGGTGATGTGGATCAGCCCGCGCTGGTCGCCGGCCGGGGTGTCGGCCAGCAGGGTACGCAGCAGCTCCGGCGCCGGGAGTGTGGCCCAGAAGGCGCTGCCCAGGAAGATGTACGGCCCGCTGGCCCCGTCGCTGCCGTAGTAGGTCTTGGTCGCCGCCTGGAACACCTCCTGCACCGTGCCGGCCCGACCGGCCGCGAAGACGATCCCGCCCCGGCACAGCCGCAGGATGGTGTCCTCGCGGATGGCGTTGGAGAAGTACTTGGCGATCCGGGCGGCGAACAGGTTTGCCGGCTCGTGGCCGTACAGCCAGGTCGGGATGGACAGCCCGCCGCGCTGCGCGACCGTGCCGTACGCCGGCCAGGTCTCCCGTACTTTGAGCGCGGCGGCGGTGTACGCGTCGTGGTCGTGGAAGTCGGGCGCCGTGGCCAGCAATTCGACCGCGCCCAGCAGCGCCGGCAGCTCCTCGTGCGCCAGGTAGGCGCCCAGGTTCGCCGCCTCCATCACGCCCGGCCCGCCGCCCGTCACGAGTAGCCGGCCGGCCCGGGCCAGCTGCCAGCCGAGGGTGGCCGCCAGCCGGTACTGGGCGGAGCCACGGGGCTCGGCGTGCCCGCCCATCACCCCGACGATCGAGTTCGGCCCGTGCATGGCGAACCAGCTGGTGGTCAGGTCGACCAGGCCGTCGTCGATGCCGTTGTCGTGCAGCCGCTGGGCCAGCCCCTCCCGGATGCCGGGCAGCGCGCCGCCGGTCGCCTTGTAGTGCTGGTAGACCACGTTGTCGTACATGCCGGCGAAGCCGTGCTCGGCGAAGCCGGCCGCCAGCTCGTCGGCGGTGTACAGGCCGGAGGGCGAGGTGGGGTACGGCACGTCGGTGAACTCGGGTACCACGTGCGCACCCCGGCGTACCAGCTCCGCCTCCAGCTCCCGGGAGGCGAACCGGCAGCCCGCGAAGAGCGCGCCGCGAACGTCCACAGTGGACAGGTCCGGCTGGTCCACGTCCAGTCGTAGCCCCTGCACGGTGAGCCCGGCGAGGGTACCGGTGGCCAGGTGCTTGTCCAGCTCGGCGCGGGACTCGATCTCGTCGTCGGACGAGTCGTCCGGCTCGATGATCTCCAGGGGCGGGGGTGTCGGCATGGGCGCCATCATCACACGGTTGGCCCGGCGTTACCCGGGGCACTTTTCGCGGCGTCTCCGGGCGCGCCCGGGGGTGGGTTCGGCCCGTTCGGGGAGCGGCGGGGGGAAGAGAAAGAGCCCGGCAACCGAGGTCGCCGGGCTCTCCTAACCGGGTCCTGGGGAGGCTCCGGACCTCCCATTCTGCGCCCGGTGCAGCGGGCGCGATACTGACCGCTCGCGTGAGGAGTCACTCAACCGTTCGGCTAGCCGGGGCCGGCACGGTTAGATGAGGTCATGCAGAACCTTCTGCCGGAGCCGCCGGCCACCAAGCTTCCCGTCGACGAGTCGGCCGCTGCCGACCTGCGCGCCGCCACCGCCGACACGCTCTCCGCGGTGGCGGCCGCGCACCCGACGTACAGCGCTGCCTGGGCTGCCCTGGCCGAGCGGGCACTGGCTGCCGGGGACCCGGTGACCGGGTACGCCTTCGCGCGTACCGGCTACCACCGTGGCCTCGATCAGCTGCGCCGCGCCGGTTGGAAGGGCAGCGGCCCGGTACCGTGGGCGCACGAACCGAACCAGGGCTTCCTGCGCTGCCTGGCGGCGCTGGCCACGGCCGCCGACGCGATCGGTGAAGCCGACGAGGCCGCCCGCTGCGCCCAGTTCCTCCGCGACTGCGACCCCGCCGCCGCCGACGCGCTGGCCGGCTGACCCACCCCCGCGCCCGGCGCGCGCCGACCCGTACCCCAGGAAGTGATGTTGGACTTAGAGCTGTTATTCCTTGGGGTTTAACAGCTCTAAGTCCAACATCACCTGCTGAGCCCGCCGCCCCGCCCGCCTGCCGCGGGTTGGCCGGCGGCGGTCACAGGCCGTTGGCGACCTCGGCGGCTACGCGTAGCCAGGCCTCGCGGGTTTCGGCGCTGAGTCCGGCGTACCGGATGGGCTCGCCCGAGTCGAGCAGCCGCTCGTACGGGGCGAGCAGCACCGCCCGGGTACGCGCCGCGAAGTGCCGTTGGATCGACGGCAGGTCGATGTCCTTGCGGCTGGGCGGCATGGACACCACGGTGACCGCCTGGCGTACCAGCCGTTGCCGGCCGGTCTGCTCCAGGTGGTCCAGCGCGCGGGCAGCCGTCTCGGCCGAGTCGTTGCGCGCCGACATGGTGATCACCAGTTGGTCGGTGGCGTCGATGGCGGCCTGCCAGTTCTGGGCGCGTACGTTGTTCCCGGTGTCCACGAAGATCAGCTTGTAGAAGCGGCTGACCACGTCGCGGATGTCGCTGAAGGCGGTGGCGGTCAGCATCTCCCCGGCGGTCGCCGACTCGTCGCTGGCGAGTACGTCGAACATGCCCTCGCCCTGGGCGCGGACGTACTGCGACAGGTCACCGACCCGGCCCCCGGAGCCGAGGAAGTGGTGCTGGTCGCGGAGTACGTCGCGGACGGTACGGGTGTGGAAGTCCTGCTGCGCCCGCATTCCCAGGGTGCCCTGGGTCTCGTTGTTGTCCCAGGCCAGTACGTATCCGCCGCGCTTCTGGCCGAACGTCATCGCCAGCAGCAGCACGGCGACCGTCTTGCCCGCGCCGCCCTTCGGGTTGACCACGGTGACCTGGCGCAGCCCGCCGAAGTTGCGCCGGATCGTCTCGACGTCGCGGCCGACCTCGCGCTCGTGCCCGCCCGGCGCCAGCTTGGCCAGCCCGAGCGTGCTGCGGTTGACCACGCCGCGCAATCCGCTGCGCGCCAACGGATCCACCGGGCGCGCAGCCCGTCGACGGGCAAACTCCTCGGCCGTCGGGATGTACGGATCCGACGAGATCCACCCCGCCTCGGGACCCGGGGGCTGGTGCACCGCGCCCCCCGGCATCGCCGGCCCGCCGATGGGCGGCAGCTGACCCGAGCCTCCGGTGGGCCCGCCCGGTGCGGTCGAAGATCCAGGACCAGACGGGGGTACCGCCGCAGCCGGCGCTCCGTACTGCGTGGCCGGCCCGTACTGCCCGGGTGGCCCGTACTGTCCCGGCGGCCCGTACTGCGTCGGCGGCCCGTACTGGCCGGGGCTGGGCGGTTGCTGGGGGCTGGCCTGGCTGGGTGGGAACGCTGTCCCGGCCTGGCCTGGCTGGCCGGCGTGGCCTGGCTGGCTGGGCTGCCCGGGGTACCCGGCCGGCGGCTGGCCGTTCGCTCTGCCGACCGGCCCGAACTCGCCCGCGTGCCCGCCCGGCTCCGGCGCACCGCCTGGCGCGGCGGAGCGCTCCGGCGAGCCCTCCCCGGCCGCGGTGCGCTCGTCTGCCGCCGGCCGCCCGTTGGCGGCATGGCGCGACTCCGCAGCTGCGCTCCCGCCGGGCGCGCCCGGACCCGGGGTGGTGTCAGACCCGGACGGTGTACCAATTCCGGACGGGGTCCCTAGTCCGGACGGGGCGCCCGTTCCTGACGGAGTTCCTGGGCGGGGTGACGTCCCCGTGCGAGATGGCGACTGCGATCCCGGCGGGGCACCCGTGCCGAACAGAGTTGCCGGACCGGACTGCGTTCCAGGGCCGGACTGCGTTCCAGGGCCGGACTGCGTTCCAGGGCCGGACCGCGTTCCAGGGCCGGACCGCGTTCCAGGGCCGGGCGGAGTTCCGGGGCCGGGCTGAGTTCCGGGGCCGGACTGCGTTCCAAGGGCGGACGCCGGACCGGGGCTCGACTGGGTTCCGGAACCGGGCGCCGGACGGGGGCCGGACGGCGTACCTGATCCAGGCGGACTGCCGGAGGTGCCGGTCGCGGGCGCCGGGCGGTCGGGTGCGGTTGTCGACTCGGCCGGGGCGGAGCCGGCCTGCTCGATCAGGCTCGGGTGCGGGGCCGGCGGGCGGCGCGGCAGGGGTGGGGTACTCAGCTCGTAGGGGTACCTGGTCGCGGGCTGGCCGTTCGGCGGCGGGCTGGTCGGCGCGGTCGCCGGCAGCCGGGGCGGGGCGGACCAGGGGGAGGTACCGGCGGGCGAAGTGGGTGCGGCGGCCGCTGCGGTGGGCTGCGCTCCGCCGGGCTGCCCTGCCATGGGCTGCGGCGGTGCGGGCTGCCCGGCCATGGGCTGCTGCGACGTGGGCTGCTGCGACGTGGGCTGCCCTGCGATGGGCTGCTGCGACGTGGGCTGCTGCTCGACGGGGCGCGGGCTGGCGAAGGGCAGCGAAGCTGTCGGGTGCAGGAGTGCGCCGTGCTCAGCGGAGGCCCGGCCGGCAGAGGGTTGGCCGGCGGTCGGCTGGCCGGGTGGGCGCTGCGGGACGACCGACGGGCCTAGTGGGAAGGCGGTCGGCGGCAGCTGCGGCGGGGCCGTGGGTACCGGCGTGCCGCCAGCGGGGGTGGCGGGCGCGGTGGGCGCAGGTGGCGCAGGGTTGCCCCATGGCGTCGGTTGATTGACGGGTGTCGGGGGGTTGGGCGGCGACGCCGGGGCGGGGCTGGGCGGGCCGAAGTTCGCTGGCAGGGGGTACGTGGGCTGGCCGGAACGTACCTGTGATGCGGCGGCCGGTGGCGAGGCGGGAGGTGACGAGGCGGGAGGTGGCGAGGCGGGTGGTGACGAGGCGGGTGGTGGCGTGGCAGCCGGTGGAGGGGTACGCGTACCGGGTGGGTTGGCCGCGATGTCGTCCGGTGGCCACACCTGGTCGTCGTCCCGCTGATCGTGCTGCACTGTCTCGCCTCCCCTGGGTGTCATCACACCGTGCCGTCACCCGATCGAGACTCTACGGAATCCACGGCCGGTGTACGCCCCACGCGCCGGGCTCGATCCACCAGCTTCGCTTCCTGTCCAGCGTGCCGGCGACCCCGTCGTCCAGAAAGTCCACCTGGTCCACCGGCTCGACGGCCACCGCCCGACCGGTCGCGCGGCGTACCTCCAGCCGCCGCTCGCGCCGCCCGAACCGGCCGCGCACCGTGACCGGTACCGCCACCGCGACGCTGACCAGCCCGTCCGCCGGGTCGGCTGCCGGCGTGAGCGGCAACTCCCCGGCATGGGCGTACCCATCGGCATTGGCCACCGCGCACGCGACGATCTCCTCGTCCGGGCCGGCCAGCTGGGCGTCGTCGACGTACACCCGGGCCCGCCAGAGCGTCTCCCGACCGAACAGCGCGCCGTGCAGGGTCACCGAGCCACCGTCGTTGCGCAGCAGGTCCAGCCGCTGTACCGCGCCGTGCAGCAGCGCCTTGGCGACATCCGCCGGGTCGCGGGGCAGCCCCAGCCGGGCGGCCAGGTCATCCTGGTCGGGGTGCAGCGGCAGGATCGCCAAGGGCGGCAGATCGGGGAGGGTACGCCCGGCCGGCAGCTCAGCCGGGCGCTTGCTCGGTGCCGGGGTGTACCGGCGCACCAGGCGGCGTACCACCGCACGCAGTTGACCGTCAACCGCAACAGCCACGACCAGGCCGGTACCCCCGTCGACTGAAGGCCAGCGCAGGCCGTCGGCGCGCGGTGGCCCGTCGAAGCGCGCCAGGGCCGCGTCGATCTCCGCGTCCGAGCAGGCGGTGACGAGCTCCACCTTGACCCCGGCGGCGACCAGCGCATCGCGGCAGGCCAGGACGGCCGCGCGGGGAGCCGCGCAGACCTCGCCGTCGGCGCCGTGCGGAGTGGCCCCGGCGACGGAATCCGTCGCCGGATCGGTCGCGGTACGGGACAGGCAGGACGCCCCGCACGCGCCGCAGCCGGACGGCTCGGGTGGGCCGTCCGCCAACGACAGCAGCAGCACCGTGTCCATGCTGTGGCCTCCTGCGGTGATCTGGGTATACGTCTTGCTAGCGTGACACCCCGGGGTTGCTCGTACCGAGGCAGCTACCGAGGCAGCAAGCCGTGGAGGCGAGACAGATGCCAGCGATCGTGCTCATCGGAGCCCAGTGGGGCGACGAGGGCAAGGGCAAGGTTACCGACCTGCTCGGCGCACGGGTCGACTACGTCGTCCGGTTCTCCGGCGGGAACAACGCCGGGCACACCGTGGTGACCCCGGACGGGCAGCGCTACGCCCTGCACCTGATGCCCTCGGGCGCGCTCTCGCCGAACGCGGTGATCGTGATCGGCAACGGCGTGGTGATCGACCCGAAGGTACTGCTCGCCGAGATCGACGGGCTCACCGAGCGCGGCGTGGACGTGTCCCGGCTGCGCATCTCCGGCGACGCGCACCTGATCATGCCGCACCACCGGGCGCTGGACCGGGTGATCGAGCGCTACCTGGGCTCGTCCCGGATCGGTACCACCGGGCGCGGCATCGGGCCGGCGTACGGGGACAAGGTCGCGCGAACCGGCATCCGGGTCCAGGACCTGCTCGACCCGGGCATCCTGCGCAAAAAGCTGGAGCTGGTACTCCGGGAGAAGAACCAGATCCTGTTCAAGGTGTACAACCGCAAGGCCATGGACGTGGACGCCGTGGTGGAGGAGTACCTGGCGTACGCGGCCCGGCTGACGCCGTACATCGCCGAGACCCGCACGCTGCTCTGGGACGCGCTCGACGCCGGCCGCACCGTACTGCTCGAAGGTGCCCAGGCCACCATGCTCGACATGGACCACGGCACCTATCCGTTCGTGACCTCGTCGAACCCGACCGCGGCGGGCGCCTGTGTCGGTGCCGGCATCGCGCCCACCCGGATCTCGAAGGTGATCGGGGTCACCAAGGCGTACACCACCCGGGTCGGCTCCGGCCCGTTCCCGACCGAGCTGTTCGACGAGAACGGCCAGCACCTGCTGAAGATCGGCCGCGAGTACGGCACGACCACCGGCCGCGAGCGGCGTACCGGCTGGTTCGACGCGGTGGTCGGGCGCTACGCGGTACGCCTCAACGGGATCACCGATCTGGTCGTCACCAAGCTGGACATCCTCACCGGGCTGCCGAAGGTACCGATCTGCGTGGCGTACGAGATCGACGGCAAGCGCTACGACGACATGCCGATGACGCAGACCGCCTTCCACCACGCCAAGCCGATCTACGAGGAGCTGGACGGGTGGTGGGAGGACATCACCAAGGCGCGCACGATGGACGAGCTGCCGGTCAACGCCCAGCGCTACCTGCGGCGCCTGGAGGAGCTGTGCGGTACCCAGGTCAGCATGGTCGGCGTCGGCCCCGGCCGGGACGAGAACGTCCTCCTGCACGACCTGCTCTGACGCTGACCTGCTCTCGACGCTGACCTGCTCTCGACGCGGGTCAGCGCCGTCGAGTGTCGGTCTGTTTCGGGTGACCGGCACCGGCCCGGGTGATCCACAGCGTGCGGGTTTCGTCGTCGATGGCATACCAGATGCGGCCACCGCCGGTGATCTCGTACTGCCACTGCTCGAGTACCGCGCCACCGACCTTGACGACGCCCAGTGCTCCCTTGAGTGGATGCTGGCGCTGATCGATGTGGCGTGGGTCGCCGGTCAGTGCCACCCACGCCCGGTCCAGGCTCTCCGGTACGGCGGCCAGAAGTTGCTGCCAGCCCTGGTAGGCCTGGCGGTCTACGGCGCGCACCAGCCAGGGGTTGGGTCGGTCAAGCTGCTCGCCGCGGCCGGTCATGCCGCCGCCGAGGGCCGGTCGAGCTGGGGTCCGGTGCCGTCGAAAGGCCCGTGCAGCTCACGCGCCAGGGTCGGGTCGGACCAGACTTCGGCGGTCGAGCGCCACGAGGTGAGGCTGCGGGCGAACGGGGTGAGCAGCCCGGTGTCAGCGCCGGCGACCAGGTCGGCGAGGAGTTCCCGTACGCAGGCGAGCCGCTCCTGCTCAGGGAGCCAGGTGAGCCAGGGCAGCTCCTCGGCGAGCAGCTCTTCGGCGAGCCCCCGGTCGCGGCGGGCCAGGGTGGCCAGGGATCGGGCGGCGATGCGCAGCCCGTCGGCGACAGCGTCGAAGCGCTCCGCCCGCATGAGTACGAGATTTTCCTCGTCGCGCCGCTCGAGCACCACGTCCGCGTCGGTCAACGACGGGAGTACCCGCGAGGGTCCCCGGAGGAACACGCTGTACGGGAAGGTCTGCACGCCCATGCCGCCCAGTCTATCTGAACTAGTGCAGATAGGTGCCGCGCGTCATCAAGGACGAATCCCATCGTGGTACCATCTTGGTATGACGACGCAGATTGCCGTGCGGCTCCCGGACGACGTGGTGGCCTACCTTGACGAGCAGGTCAGCTCGGGTGCTGCCAGCAGTCGGGCAGCGGTCGTCGCGCGCGCACTCGAGCACGAACGGCGCCGCGAGGCAGCCGAACGGGACGCCGCGATTTATGCCGCCAGCGCGTCCGAGGACCTGGACGCCCTGGCCGACTGGGCGGCGACCCGGCCGATGGACATCGCCTGATGCGCCCGATCCACCTCGCGAAGCTGGACAAGACCCGGCCGGTGGTGGTGCTCACCCGCGAGCAGGTACGCCCCTACCTCAACGCGATCACGGTCGCCCCGATCACCAGTACCGTCCGGGGCCTGTCCACCGAGGTACCGGTCGGCAAGTCCAACGGACTCCAGCACCCCTCGGTGATCTCCTGCGACAACATCACCACGGTGCCCCGGGCCAGCCTCGGCAAGCTCCTCGGCCACCTGCACCCGGCCCAGGAAGCCGCGCTGGCCCGCGCCATCGCCACCGCGTACGACCTCGCCGACCCGTCCTGAGCCCAGCCGCCCCGGCCTGAGCCGACCCGCCCCACCGTGGGCGACATAGGAGATCTTGGAGTTTGGGCTGTTATCCGGGGTGGGATAACAGCCCAAACTCCAAGATCTCTTCGGGGGATCCCGCGAGGTGGACGGCCACAGAGTGGCGGGTTGACGGGTGGGAGCGGCGCTGGACGGGCAAAGTACGATCTGTCCCCGTGCGGGTACTCCTTCTCGGCTCCGGTGGGCGCGAGCACGCCCTGGCCCTGTCCCTCGCCGCGGATCCCGCGGTCAGCGCGCTGCACTGTGCGCCCGGCAACCCCGGGATCGCGCAGGTAGCCACGGTGCACCCGGTCGACCTCACCGATCTCGACGCGCTCGCCGCGCTCGCGGTGGAGCTGGACGTCGACCTTGTGGTGATCGGGCCGGAAGGGCCGCTGGTCGCTGGGGCGGCGGATGCCATCGCTGACAAGGGCATCGCGGTCTTCGGGCCGTCCAAGGCGGCCGCCCGTATCGAGGGCTCGAAGGATTTCGCGAACTCGGTGATGGCGGCCGCCGGGGTACCCACGTCGCGGTCGTACACCTGCGACACGGCCGAGCAGGTGGCCGCGGCGCTCGACGAGTTCGGTACGCCGTACGTGGTGAAGGACGACGCGCTCGCCGCCGGTAAGGGCGTGGTGGTCACCGACGACCGGGAACTCGCTCTGGCGCATGCGGCCGGGTGTGGCCGGGTGGTGGTGGAGGAGTACCTCGCCGGGCCCGAGGTGTCGGTTTTCGTGGTCACCGACGGGGTAAACGCGTACCCGCTCCCGCCGGCCCAGGACTTCAAGCGGATCGGGGACGACGACGCCGGCCCCAACACGGGTGGCATGGGGGCGTACAGCCCGCTGCCCTGGGCGCCGGCCGGGCTGGTTGACGAGGTCTTGGCCAGCGTGGCGCACCCGACGCTGGCACACCTGCGGGAGCTCGGTACCCCGTTTGTCGGCGTGCTCTACATCGGGCTGGCGCTGACCACGACCGGGCCACGGGTGATCGAGTTCAACTGCCGGTTCGGCGACCCGGAGACCCAGGTACTCCTGCCCCGGCTGGTCACGCCGCTCGCCGGCCTGTTGTACGCCGCCGCCACCGGTACGCTCGCCCAGCACCCGGCGCTGGAGTGGCGCGACGGAGCCAGTGTGGGCGTGGTGATGGCCAGTGCCGGCTACCCGGAAGGCTCGCACAGCGGCGACGTGATCACCGGCGGCTTCCTGCCCGGCGTGATCCACGCGGGTACCGCGACCGACGACGGGCAGCTCGTCACCAGCGGCGGGCGGGTACTCTGCGCCACCGCAACCGGAGACACGCTCGCCGAGGCGCGGGAGAACGCGTACGCCCTGGTGGCACAGGTCGACTTCGACGGAGCCCGGTACCGCACGGACATCGCCGCGAAGGCGGTTGCCGGGCTGGTGACGGTACCCCCGAAAGAGCCGGCAGCATGACGGTCACCCTGATCACCGGCGCGGCCAGCGGCATCGGCGCGGCCACCGCGCACGCGCTGCTGGCGGCCGGGCACGACGTCGCGGTCACCGGCCGCAGCGCCGAGCGGCTCGCCGCCCTCGGCGAGCACGACCGGCTGCTCACCATCGAGGCCGACGCGGGCGAGCCGGCTGACGTCGAACGCGCTGTGGCACAAGCGATCGAGCGCTTCGGCGGGCTCACCAACGTGATCGCCAACGCCGGCTTCTCCAGCCACGACACGCTCGCCACCGGCGATCCGGCGCAGTGGCGGGAAATGGTACTCATCAATGTGCTCGGGCCGATGCTGCTCATCCGCGCCGCGCTGCCGGCGCTGACCAGCGCCGCCGCGACCGGCGACCAGACGCCGCGGATCGTGCTGCTCGGCAGCGTCGCCGGCGTCAAGAACACCCCCGGAAACGTCTACTCGGCCACCAAATGGGCGGTCACCGGGCTCGCCGAGAACGCCCGGATGCTGGTCACCGGGCAGGGCATCGGGGTCACCCTGATCGCGCCGGGCCGGGTCGAGACGCCGTTCTGGGAGTCGCGGCCGGGCGGCCGGCCGCCGGGGGCCGCGCTCACCGACGAGGACATCGCGCGGGCCATCGCCTGGACGCTGGCGCAGCCGGCCGGGGTGGACATCAACACCGTCGTGGTACGCCCGGTGGGCCAGGAAGGCTGACGCCTCCCTGGGCTCGTTACCAGGGCAGCAGCCGGGGTACCACCTTGCCGGTTGCGTTGCGGGGCAAGGATTCCAGGAACCGGACTTCGCGGGGTACCTGGAACCGGGCCAGCCGCAGCCGCACGTACTCGCGTACCGCCTCGGCGTCCAGCCGCTCGCCGTCGTGCAGTGCGAGCCAGGCGACCAGGCGCTGGCCGTACTCCTCGTCGTCCACGCCGACCACCACCACCTCGCGTACCTGCGGCAACCCGGCGAGCAGCTCCTCGACCTGGGACGGGTACACGTTCTCGCCGCCCGAGACGATCATGTCGTCGGCCCGCCCGTCCACTTCGAGCAGCCCGTCCGCGTCCAGGTGGCCCAGGTCGCCGGTGTCCAGCAGCCCGTCCCGGGTCTCCTTCGCCGACCCGTTGGTGTACCCGTCGAAGAGCATCTCGTTGCCGACGAAGATCCGTCCGGTGTGCCCGCGCGGCAGCTCGTTCCCGTGCCCGTCCAGGATCGCCACCCGGGTACCGCGTGGCGGCCGGCCCGCCGTAGCCGGGTTGCGCCGCAGCTCCGCCGGGGTGGCGATGCTCGCCCAGGACACTTCCGTTGAGCCGTAGAGGTTGTAGAGCACTTCGCCGTAGGCGTCCTGGAACCGGGTGGCCAGCCCGCCGCGCAGTGCCGACCCGGAGACGGCCACCACCCGCAGGCCGGTACGGCGTACCGGGATCTCCAGCATCCGTTGCAGCATCACCGGGACAGCGAACAGCACCGCGCAGCGCTCGTCGACCACCGCGTCCAGTGCCTCGGCCGCCTCGAATCGCCGCTGCAGCACCATCGTGCCGCCCATCGCGATGCAGATCTGCAGGCCGGCGTAGCCCCAGGTGTGGAAGATCGGGGCGGCGATGAGTGCCCGGTCACCGGCGCGTACCGGGATGCGGGAGATGACCGCGGCGAGCCCGGCGAAGCCGTTCGGGGCCGGCCGGCGGGCACCCTTGGGCGCGCCGGTGGTACCGGAGGTGAGCACGATGGTCCGCCCGTCCCGCGGCGGCCGGGCCAGCGTGCGGCTGTCCGCCTGCCAGACCAGTTCGCCGAGGCGGCTCTCGCTGATCCGGGCCACCTCCCGGGGCAGCCCGGCCACCTGGTCGGCGAAGTCGTGGTCGTGCACGATCGCCCGTAGCCGCTGCTCCTGCGCGATGGCGGCCAGCTGGCTGGCCGAGCTGCCGGTATTGACCAGCACGGTATCCACGCCGAGCATGCTGGCCGCGAGCATCGCCTCGACCATGCCGGAGTGGTTGCGGCACAGGATGCCCAGCCGCTCGGGCTCCTCGCTCCCGGCCTCCGCGGCGCCGAGGCCGACCGTGGCGCGCAGTGCGGCGGCCATCCGTTCGGCGCGGCGCAGGAGTTGGCTGTAGGTACGCTCGCCGGCATCGTCGATCAGGGCCACCCGGTCGGGGTGCCGGGCAGCGGTGGAGCGCAGTTCGCCGGCGAGTCCGAAGCCGTACCGGCGCAGCGCGTTCAACTGCCGCCCGACCTGCATCGGGCGCCCGGGTCGCAGCAGCCCGCGCCGGGCCAGCGTGCCGAGCAGGAACGGGACTTCCACAGCAACCTCCAGCGGGCCGCCAACCTCGATCGGGGGTGGGTCAGCGGGACGTGTGGGTCAGCGGGCGGGCGGGGTCAGCGGATCGGGCGTGGTCAGCGGATCGGGCGTGGTCAGCGGGCGGTGAGGTCAGCGGATCGGGTCGGTCAGCGGATCGGGCTGCCGGAGATCGCGCGCGCCACGACCAGGCGCTGGATCTCCGAGGTACCTTCGAAAATGGTGTAGATCTTGGCGTCGCGGTACCACCGCTCGACCGGGTGTTCGCGCAGGTAGCCGGCGCCGCCGAGAATCTGCACCGCCTTCTCGGTCACCGCGACGGCGACCTCGCCGGCTTTGAGCTTGGACATCGAGCCCTCGCCGGCCTCGAACACCCGATTGTTACGCCCCATCCAGGCCGCGCGCCAGACCAGCAGCCTGGCCGCGTCGATCTCGGTACGCATGTCGGCCAGTGCGAACGCGATCGCCTGGTTCTCGATGATCGGCCGGCCGAACTGTACCCGCCCCTTCGCGTACTCCAGCGAGTACTCGTACGCGGCGCGGGCGATGCCGAGTGCCTGGGCGCCGACGGTCGGCCGGGACAGCTCGAAGGTACGCATCGCCGCCTGCCCGGACGCCCGGGCTCCCTCGCGCGCCCGGGCCAGTCGCGCGTCCAGTGCCTCCTTGCCGCCGAGCAGGCAGCGCCCGGGTACCCGCACCTCGTCGAGGTACACATCGGCGGTGTGCGAGGCGCGCAGCCCCAACTTCTTCAGCTTCTTCGCGCCGTGCAGTCCTTTGGTACCAGGCGGTACGACGAAAGCGGCCTGCCCGCGCGAGCCCAGTGCCGGGTCGACCGAGGCGGTCACCACGTGCACGGACGCGATCCCGCCGTTGGTGGCGTACGCCTTCTGCCCGCTGAGGATCCACTCGTCGGTCGCCTCGTCGTAGCGCGCGCGGGTACGCATGCTGCCCACGTCGGAGCCCGCCTCCGGCTCGGTACTGCAGAACGCGGCGACCTTGGGCTCCTCGGCGTCGCCGAAGCACTCCGGTACCCACTCGAACATCTGCTCGGGCAGGGCGGTGCCGTAGATGGCGGCGACAGCCAGGGAGGTACCGAAGATCGACATGGCGATCCCGGCGTCACCCCAGAACAGCTCCTCGTTGGCGAGCGGCAGGGAGAGCCCGGTCGGGTCGGCGTGGCAGTTGGCGAGGAACTCGAAGCCGTACAAGCCGATCTTGGCAGCCTCTTTGATCAGCGGCCAGGGCGTCTCTTCCCGCTCGTCCCACTCGGCGCCGGCCGGGCGCAGCGTCTCCGCCGCGAACCCGTGTACCCAGTCGCGCAGGTCGCGCTGGTCCTCGTTGAGATCGAGGGAGAACTCAACCATCGTGCCTCCTCGGGGGTCGCATCGGGGCGCGCGGTACCAAGGTGATGTTGGGGTTATGGCTGTGATCATGAAGCGTCAGACAGCCATAACCCCAACATCACCTCGGCGCTCCGCGCGCGGGCGGCGCGCGCCCCGCGGGTGGGGCGGCAAGCGCCCACACCGGCGCGGGGGTGGCGGGTGCGGGGTGGGTAGGGCGTCAGGCCTTGGGGAGGTCGAAGAGGTTGGCGATGTTGGCGGCGAGGCTCAGGTCGCCCTTCGCCTTCAGCTTGCCGGTCATGAACATCATCACCGGGTTGCCGTTGCCGGAGGCCACCTTGAGGAAGTCGACCGGGCCCATGGTGAGGGCCAGCTTCGGGTCCTTCTCGGCGACCTTCGACAGCACGCAGGCGCCGTCGGCGATGACCAACTCGTAGGTGTCCGCGCCGCCGCCCGGCGCGTCGGTGATGATCCAGTGGATGACGGCATTGGTGGAGCCGGCCCGGTCGGCGCGGAACAGGGTGGGCATCTTCTCGAAGACCGCGTCCAGTACCTTGCCCCGCTGCTCGCCGGTCATGACCTCTTTGAGCTGCGAGTCCGGCGTGCTCTTGACGATCTGCGCGAACTGCTTGGGGTCGACATTGGAGATATTGGAAAGGTCGAGTTCGGCCATGATCATTCCCTTCGAACTGACAAATCTACTCCCGGGTAACCTTACGGGCGAGTAGGTATGCTGGCAAGGTGCAGCCCACCCCGCCAATCACGCCAAGGCAGCCCACCCGGCTGGCTGCGCCGGCGCAGGCCACCCCGCAGAAGCGCCTGCCCCGGTCGGTACGCGAGCAGCAGATGCTGGAGGCGGCGGTCGCGGTCTTCTCCGAGTCTGGGTTCACCGGGGCATCCATGGACGACATCGCCGCCCGGGCCGGGATCTCCAAGCCGATGGTCTACGCCTACCTCGGTACCAAGGAAGATCTGTTCCTGGCCTGTGTCCGGCAGTCGGCCACCTGGCTGGTGGAGGCGCTGATCCGTACCGCCCAGCCGGGCCTGCCGCCGGACGAGCAGCTCTGGCGCGGCCTGCGCGGCTTCTTCGAGTTCGTCGGCGCCTACCGGGACGGCTGGCGGGTCCTCTACCGCCAGGCCCGTGGCCAGGAGCCGTTCGCCGCCGAGGTGACGCTGATCCGGGCCCGCATGGTCGAGGTGGTGACCGGGCTGCTCGGCCGGTTGATCGAGGCGAGCGGGCGGCGGCCGCACCATGAGACCGAGGTGACCGTGATGGCACACGCGCTGGTCGGGGCGAGCGAGTCGCTGGCCGACTGGGTGGTCGATCACCCGGAGGAGGCGCCCGAGGTGACCGCGACCCGGCTGATGAACTTCGTCTGGCTCGGCGCCGGCGAGCTGCTGCGCGGCGGGCGCTGGTCGCCCCAGCCCGACCTTCCCAGTGTGTGAGAGATCATTCCTTAGGTTTGGGACGACGCGCGTAGCGTCGCAGGTATGAGCGGCGGCTGGCGTACCAACCGGTGGCTGATGTTGGGGATGGGGATGGCTGCGCAGGCCGCCGTCTGCGTCTGCCTCTTCGGCATCCCGTTCCTGGTACCCCAGCTCCAGCACGAGACCGGGCTCTCGTTGAGCCGGATCGGCCTGCTGGTCGGCGCGCCGAGCGTCGGGCATGCTGTGCACGCTGATCGGCTGGGGGTACGCGGCGGACCGGTACGGCGAGCGGATCGTGCTGGTACTCGGCCTGGCCGGCTGTACCGGCATTCATGGCTGCCGGCGCGTACGCCCCCGGAACGGTTGCCCTCGGCGTGTGCCTGCTGCTCGCCGGAGCCTTCGGCGCCTCGGTCAACGCGGCCAGTGGGCGGGTCGTCCTCGGCTGGTTCTCCAAGGAGCAGCGCGGGCTGGCGATGGGCTGGCGGCAGACCGCCCAGCCGTTGGGTGTCGCGGTGGCCGCCGCGCTGCTCCCGCCGATCGCCGCGCACGCCGGCATCCGCGGCGCGCTGCTCACCCTGGCCGGGATCGCTTTGGTCACCACGGTGGTCGTCGGGCTGCTGGCAGTGGACCCACCCCGATCCGGGGGTACCGACACGCAGCCGCGCACCAATCCGTACCGCGCGCCGCTGCTCTGGCGCATCCACGGGGCGAGCGCGCTGCTGGTGGTACCCCAGTTCGTGGTCTCCGCCTTTGCCCTGGTCTACCTGATCAGCCAGCGGGACTTCGGGGCGGCCGCGGCCGGCCGGCTCGTCGCGGTCGCCGGACTCGGAGGCGCCGCCGCGCGCCTGTTCGCCGGCAAGCTCTCCGACATCGTGGCCAGCCGGCTGCGCCCGATGCGCTGGTTCGCACTCGCCAACACGCTGGTGGTCGGGCTGCTCGCCGGTGCCGCCGCGCTGAAGTCACCGGCCGGTACCGCCCTGGTGCTGCTGGCCTGCGTGGTCACCGTGAGTACCAACGGATTGGCGTTCACCGCCGTCGCCGAGAACGCCGGCACGGCCTGGGCCGGGCGTGCCCTGGGTGCGCAGAACACCGTGCAGAACGTGGTCGCCGCGGCCACCCCGGCACTCTTCGGCGCGGTGATCGAGGGGCACGGGTACGCCCTGGCGTTCGCGATCGCGGCACTGTGCGCGCTACTCGCCGCCGGTACCACCCCGCGCGATCCGGCTCCGATTGCCGACCGTATCGAGCCGGCGAGCGCTCCGGTCCGCTGAGGGCATCAGGGCCGGCAGACTGGTCGTGGGTATGTCGTGGGTATGCGGTCGCAGTGACGGTGAGCCGGCCCCCGGCGGACGTCGGGAGCCGGCTCACGGGCGGTGCGCTCAGCGGCAGGTGCTCAGGAGCAGACGACGCCGTTCAGCGTGAAGCTGGTGGGGCTGGCGTCGCTGCTGGTCCAGGTGCCCTGGGCGCCGAGTGAGGCGGTACCGCCCGGGGCCAGCGAGCCGTTCCAGCTCAGGTTCGTCACGGTGACGGCGGCCCCGGTCTGGCTGTAGGTACCGCTCCAGCCACTGGTGATCTTCTGGTCGCCGGGGAACGTGAAGGTGAGCGTCCAGCCGTTGATCGTGGTGGTACCGGCGTTGGTGATGGTCACGCTCACCACGAACCCGCCCGCCCACTCCGACTGCTTCGCCCAGCTCACCCGGCAACCGCCGGTTGCGGGCTGGCTGGCCGACGGCGACGCCGAAGGGGAGGCGCTTGACCTGCTCGGGGACGGTGAGGCAGACGGCGAGGTCGACGGGGAAGCCGACCGGGACGGCGACGGCGACGCGGAGGGCGACGCTGACGGGGAGGCGCTGGACCGGCTGGGCGACGGGCTGGCCGTGCTCGGCCTGCTGCTCGACGGCGTCGCGGTCGGGTGGATCGGGCTGTTCTGGATCAGCGCGTACGCGAGATCCGGCACGAACGTACCGGCCGCAGCGGCACAGCCGTCCGCCTCGCCCGGCGGCTTCACCCACAGGTACGCGTCGATGGCCGCATCGCCGGTGTCCGCCGTCGGGGGTACCCCGAGCCCGCGCCCGGACGGGTCGCACCACTGCCCGTTGGAGCCGTTGCCGTTGCGCGAGGTGTCGATGACGGCGTGCAGGTTGGACCTGTTGCCCAGCGCCGCGAGTACCGCCTTGTCGAAGCTCACCTCGTTGCTCGTCGGGTTGAAGTTGGAGACGTTGGAGAAGATGCCGTCCGAGTTGGCGACGCCCGCCGCGGACAGCCGGTTGGCCTGGTCGCTGGCGCCGTTCCAGGCCGAGTGGCCGGCGTCGAGGTACACCTTGGCGTTGGCGTCCGACTTCAGCTTGCCGACGGCGTACGCCAGGCCGCTGTTGCGGTCGGCCAACTGGGCAGCCGACAAACAGGTGGTCAGCGCCACCGAGTCCGGCTCCAGGATGATCGCCGCGCGGGCACTGCCCAGCCCGGCCGTGAAGTTGTCGATGTACGTCTTGTAGCTGGCGATGTCGGGTGCGCCACCGGCCGACGCGCCGCCACAGTCCCGGTTGGGGATCTCGTAGATCACCAGTACCGGCGTCTTCCCGGCCGCGGTCGCCGCCCCGGTGACCGACTGGACGCTGCCGGCCACGGTGCTCGGCGAGTAGTTGCTGAACCAGATGCCGGAGGGGGTCTGCGCGACCCGCGAGTTGATCGCGGCGGCCCGGGAGTCGCCGGGGTTGGCGGCGACCCAGCGGGCGGCGGCGGAGTTCGGGTCGGCGTAGAACTGGGTACCGGCGGGCAGGCTGCCGGCGAGCGCAGCCGGGCCGTACAGCAGCGCACCGGCCGCCGTGATGGCGACGGCGCCCGCCGCGGCGGTGACCGCGATCCGGCGTACGGTGTTGGACACAGATCCTCCTCGATGGGGCGGGGCATCGAGGAGCGACGCTGCGCGCCTGGCCGGGCACCTGTCAACGCACGTCACCCGCAGCCCCGTGCTGATCTGCGCGGCCCGCTGTAACTAGCTGAAACGCGGTACCGCAACGAGCTGAAACGCGGTACCGCAACGAGCTGAAACGCGGTACCGCAACGAGCTGAAACGTGGCGCCGGAATTGGCTGAAACGTGGCGCCGGTCAGGTGATGGTCGAGAGGGCGGTGGCGATGGGTGACGAGGTGAGTCGGCGGCTGACCCGGCCGGCCAAGCGGTCCGGCCGCTGGTCGAGTTTCGTGGCAACGCCGGCACGCGGAGCCGGCCCGAGTCGGGGACTGTACGAGCCGGAGCACCCGCAGCACCGGGTACGGGTCGAGTACAACCGGGACACGCTGTTGGTACACGTCAGCGACGAGGACGGTGCCGGCTGGACCACGCTGGCCCTCGACCGGGCGACCCGGGAGTGGTCGATCGCCCAGCGCCCGGTTCAGCTGGACGCCGCCTCCACCGCCTACGACGCCCTCTACTCCGAATAATCGCTCGACCCGCAGCGCTCCTCCTTGTTACCTTGGTCCCTAGGTAACACCGCTTGGCAACAGCGAGGAGGGTGATGTTGTGGAGAACAAGGACGTCCGGGTCGAGCGGGTACAGCTCGGGGTACGGATGGAGAAGCGCATGGTGCAGGTACTAAAGGGGCTCGCCGAGTTCAACGACGAGAGCCTGGGCGAACTGCTGGAGAAGATCGTCCTGCACTCCTTCGACCCGGTACCGGGCCAGGAGGGTGAGGCGTGCGCCAGCCCGCACGGCAAGAAGGCGCTGGCCGCCATCGCCGACCTGCAGCGGGTGTACGGCATGGCCGCCGACGTGCACGCCACCCGCCGCTTCGCGAAGGACAACGCCACCCCGATCGACTAGCGCCCTGCCCCGGTGCCGTCATGACCGGGGCAGGACCTGTTCCACGGCGGCGATCAGCTCGGGTGCCTCCGGGGTGACCTGCGGCCGGAACCGCGCCACCACGTCGCCGCTCGGATCGACCAGGAACTTCTCGAAGTTCCACAGCACGTCGCCAGCCTTGCCCTCGGCATCCGCGGTACCGGTCAGCAGCGTGTACAGCGGGTGCCGATCCTCGCCGTTGACGTCGACCTTCTCCGTGATCGGGAAGGTCACTCCGTAGTTGACCTGGCAGAACTCTTCGATCTCAGTCGCGCTGCCCGGCTCCTGGCCGCCGAACTGGTTGCACGGCACGCCGAGCACGACGAGTCCCCGGTCCGCGTAACTGTCGTACAGCGCCTGCAGCCCCGTGTACTGCGGGGTCAGCCCGCACTTGGAGGCGACGTTGACGACGAGCATGGCCCGGTCGCGGTACTGGGCAAGGTCGGCCGGTCCGCTGCGGAGGGCGCCGATCGAGACATCGTGGACGTTCATCCGCCAACCGTAGCCCGGCGCGGGGTGGCCGGGACACGCGCGCTGTCCCGGCTGCCGTTGGTTCACGTTGAAATAGGTCCGGCTGTGGCCCATCGGGCTCGATGGCGCGCGCCGCGCGGATACTTGACCCTATCTATGCCGCCGAGATGACCCTGTGCAATGTAGACGCGGCAGTCAGGTCACGAGGCGAACACGATCGAAATCTGGCCTTGACAAGGCGTGGCCGCCGCAGTTTGCTGTGGTTGGTTCTGAGCACATGAGTTGGAAGTTGTTGGAAAACGCACTGTCTCTTTGCTAGACAATCACCCCCGCCGCCAGGAGGCGACCATGTCAGACAGCTCCACCCCGCCCGCCCCGTTCTCGAACCTGTCCCGCCGTACCGCGCTGAAGGGCATCGCCGGCGCTGCCGGAGTCGCCGCCAGCGGAGCGCTCCTCGCGGCCTGCTCCAGCGACGACAAGTCGTCGGGCAAGACAAAGGACACCGGCGAGGCTACCGCGCCGATCACCTTCGGCTCCAACTACTCTGACGACGCGACCAAGGCCGCCTTCGCCGCGCTCTGCACCTCCGCGACCGGCTCGACCAAGGTCCCGATCACGGTCAACACGACCGACCACAACACCTTCCAGAACAACATCAGCAACTACCTGCAGGGCACGCCGGACTCGCTGGCCACCTGGTTCGCCGGGTACCGCCTGCAGTTCTTCGCAGCGCAGGGCCTGCTCGCCCCGATCGACGACGTCTGGGACAAGATCGGCGGCGACCTTCAACGACGCCGCCAAGAGCCTCTCCAAGGGCCTCGACGGCCACTACTACATGGTTCCGCTGTACAACTACCCGTGGGTCGTCTTCTACAACAAGAGCGTCTTCGCCGCGAAGGGCTACACGGTCCCGACGACGTGGGACGACTTCATCGCGCTGGCAAGAAGATGCAGGCCGACGGGCTGATCCCGATCGCGTTCGCGGAGAAGGACGGCTGGCCGGCGCTCGGCACGTTCGACATCCTCAACCTGCGGATCAACGGCTACGACTACCACATCAAGCTGATGAAGCACCAGGTCCCGTGGACCGACCCGGGCGTCACCGCGGTGTTCAACCAGTGGCGTGAGCTCATGCCGTACTGCAGAACGGCGCCAACGGCCGGATCTGGCAGGACGCGGCCAAGGCGCTGGAGAACAAGCAGGCCGGCATGATGTTCCAGGGCTCCAACCAGGTCGCCGCCAACTACGCGGCCGCCAACCTGCCGGACCTGGACTTCTTCGTCGTTCCCGGCGATCAACCCGCGCCTACGGCACCGACTACATGGACGCCCCGACCGACGGGTTCATGCTGCCGAAGAAGGGCAAGAACACCGCCGCCGCCAAGGCAGTCCTGGAGTACATCGGCACCGGCGACGCCGAGACCGACTTCCTGCAGACCGACCACTGGGACGTCGGCCTGGCCAACGGCCTGGTCGCGCCGACCTACAACGACATCCAGAAGAAGTCGGTCGCCGAGATCGCGAAGTGCAAGAACGTCTCGCAGTTCATGGACCGGGACACCGTTCCGGACATGGCGACCGCGATGATCAAGGTGATCCAGCAGTTCATCGACAGCCCGACCGCCGCCACCATCGCGTCCATCCAGAAGAGCGCCGAGGACCAGGCCAAGACGATCTTCGCCAGCTGATGGCAACGGTCACCACGCCCGACGTACACGGATGCTCCCCCGACGGCGACTGTGCAGCGCCGTCGGGGGCGCCTCGGCGCTCACGCACGCTGACCCGACGCGACATCCTCGTGGTCACCGCGATGCTGGGCATCCCGCTGCTGATCGACGCGGCGTTCATCTGGTTCCCGGCGCTGGCCTCGGTCGGCGCTGTCGTTCACCAAGTGGACCGGCGTCGGCAGCGTCCACCTGAAGTCCTGCACAGTCGCTGCCGTCCGCGCCGGGCATCCCGCAGCCCGGCTGCCTCTACGGCGTGCAGAACTACAAGCAGGCGTTCACCAACTACCCCGACTTCTGGCCGGCGGTCGAGCACAACGTCATCTGGCTGCTGGTGTTCATCGTGCATCGCCACGCCGCTGGGCATGCTGTTCGCGGTCATCATCGACCGCAGCATCCGGGGCTCGCGGATCTACCAGAGCGTGCTGTTCCTGCCGGTGATGCTGTCGCTGGCGCTGATCGGCATCATCTGGGAGCTCATCTACTCGCCGAACTACGGCCTGATCAACTCGGTGATCGGCCGCAACCGGCAACAACAACCTGATCGACTGGCTCGGCAACCCGCACCTGAACCTGTGGGCGCTGCTGGTCGAGGCGAGCTGGCGGCAGGCGCGGCTACGTGATGGTGCTCTACCTGGCCGGCCTGAAGGCCGTCGACCCGGCGCTGCGCGAGGCCGCCATGGTCGACGGCGCGAACCCGTGGCAGACGTTCTGGCGGGTCGTCTTCCCGGCGATGCGTCCGATCAACATCGTCGTCATGGTCGTCACCGTGATCGAGTCGCTGCGGGCGTTCGACCTCGTCTACATCACCAGCAACGGCAACCCGTTGCGGGGCCTGGAGCTGCTGTCGGTCGTCGGTCACCCAGAACATCGTCGGCGAGACCCAGCGGATCGGTTTCGGCTCCACGCTCGGCGTCATCCTGCTGGTGATCTCGCTCGTACCCATCACGATCTTCCTCTACCAGGCGTTCCGGCGCGAGGAGAAGCAATCATGAGCGCCGCGACGCTCGCAGACGTCACGCCGTCACCGTGCCGGATCCGCCGGTCAGCGAGGCGCTTCGAGCTCGGGCAGCGTGGCCGCCCAGGTCTTCATGATCGTGATGATCGTGCTGTGGCTGACCCCGGTCGTCTTCGCGCTCTACGTCGCCCTGCGCCCGATCGCCGAGACCAACAAGCTACGGCTACGTCTCGCTGCCGCACCACCTGACCCTGGCCAACTTCGCGAGCGCGTGGACCCAGTCGGACATGTGGCACTTCTTCCTCAACTCGGTGCTACGTCACGGTTCCGGCCGTGCTGCATCACGCTGTTCCTGGCGTCGTCGTTCGCCTACGTCGTCTCCCGGCTGAAGCTTCCGGTTCAACATCCCGCTGCTGATCCTGTTCACCGCCGGCAACCTGCTGCCACAGCAGGTCATCATCACCCCGCTGTACCGGCTCTACCTGGCCATCCACCTGCCGACCTGGCTCAGTCGGCAGCGGCCTGCTGTACAACTCGTACGTCGGGCTGATCGTCATCAACGTCGCGTTCCAACTCGGCTTCTGCGTCTTCGTGCTGAGCAACTACATGAAGACGCTGCCCAAGCGAGATGGACGAGGCCGCGATCGTCGACGGCGCCTCGCGTATGGACGCGGTACTGGCAGCCTCACGCTGCCGCTGTGCCGGCCGGCGCTGGCCGCCCTCGCCACGCTGCTGACGACCTGGATCTACAACGACTTCTTCTGGGCCATCACGCTGATCTCGACCGGCAACAAGCGGCCGATCACCTCGGCGCTGGCCAACCTGCAGGGCCAGTTCGTCACCAACCAGAACATGATCGCCGCGGCCGCGCTGATCGCCGCGATCCCGACTCTCGTCGTCTACATCCTGCTGCAGAAGCAGTTCATCGCCGGTCTCGCACTCGGCTCTACCAAAGGCTAAAAGGACCCGAGAATGCACCGGATCAAAGCGACTCTGGCTGATGGTCGCGACATCATCTACTACAACCACCATCCAGATCGCACCAGTGCACCACCCGACCAGCGTGACCTCCCGGTACAGGCACCCCGCTCCGAGATCCGCATGGACCTGCCCACCGGAGATTGGGTCGTGGTGGCCGCACACCGGCAGGCCCGCGGGTTCGCGCCGGTCGTCACCGACTGCCCGCTGTGCCCGAGCCGGCAGGGCCGCCACACCGAGGTACCGGCCGAGGACTACGACGTGGTCGTCTTCGAGAACCGTTTCCCCGCCCTGTCGATGGCCAGTGTTGCGCTGCCGGAGCAGCGGGACTGGCAGCACGTACTGCACAGCGACGCGGGCCTGGGCCGCTGCGAGGTGGTCTGCTTCTCCAGCCAGCACGAGACGACCTTCGCCGAGCTGAAGGCCGACCAGGTACGGCTGATCCTCGACGTGTGGATCGACCGGACCCGGGAACTGAGCGCGCTGCCCGGCGTGGAGCACGTCTTCTGCTTCGAGAACCGGGGCGCCGAACTGGGCGTCAGCCAGCCCCACCCGCACGGGCAGATCTACGCCTACCCTTTTGTGGCGCCCCGGACCGGGCGGATGCTCGCCCAGGCCGAGGAGTACCGCCGGGCACACGGCGGCAACCTGTTCGAGGACCTGGTCGAGGCCGAGATCGCCGACGGGCGACGGGTCGTCCGGGCCACCGACGAGTGGGTGGCGTTCGTGCCGTACGCCGCGCGCTGGCCGTACGAGGTGCACCTGTACCCGCGCCGCAGGAGGCTTGACCTCACCGGCCTCGACCAGGCTCAACGGGACGGCTTCGCCAGCCTGTACCTGGACATGCTGCAGCGCTTCGAGCGGCTGTTCGACGGTCCGACCCCGTACGTCGCGGCGTGGCAACAGGCGCCGGTCGGCGCCGGTACCGAGTTCGCGACGCACCTGGAGCTGCTCACCAGCCGGCGCAGCGGGGAACGGTACAAGATTCTCGGCGGTACCGAGGTGGCGATGGATTCGTTCTCCAACGATGTGGGTCCGGAGTTCGCCGCCAACCGGCTGCGCGAGTTGGGCGACTGAGGCCAGCGCTTTAGGGGCGGACGGCGCCGGTCAGGTGCGGTTTGCCGGTACGGGCGTCGTGCAGCGCGAACTGCCAGCCGGCCCCGGTGGTGGCTGCCGTGGCGGCGAAGGCGACCGTGGCCGGCAGCAGGATCGGCAGTTTGAACGCGGCATCCACCGTGTACGCGTCCGGCAGCCGGCCTTCCAGCGCGGCGAGGCAGCGCGCCAGGCTCCACATCCCGTGCGCGATCGGCCGGGCGAAGCCGAATGCGCGGGCGCCCAGCCACGACGTGTGGATCGGGTTGTGGTCGCCGGAGACCGCCGCGTAGGCCGGGCCGACGCCCCGCCCGATCCGCCAGGTCGCACTCGGCCTCGGTGGCGGCGCCGGGCTCGGGCGCGGTACCCGCTCGCCGGTGGTCGGGCCCTTCCGGAGGTACGTGGAGACGCCGCGCCACACCTCAACGCCCGCAACGCTTCCCGTCGCCAGGATGTCGAACTGTTGACCCCGCTCGTGTGGCCGCAGGTTGTCCGCGTGTACGGCCAGGTCCACCGGCTCAGCGCTGGAGAGCGGGCGCAGCTGGGTGATCTGGTTGGCGACGTGTACCACGCCGATCACCGGGAACGGGAAGGCCTTGTCCGCCATGAGCTTCATCGCCAGCGGGAAAGCGAGCACGTGCGGCCAGGTGGCGGGTGTGGCGTCGGCCAGCCGGTACCCGCAGACTTTGTCATACGCCGCGAGGCGTCCGAGGTCGGTGACGACGCCGCGCAGTACCAGGGTGGTGTCCGGCAGGCGATCGGGGCGAGCACGGCGGAGCAGCCCGAGCACCGCGGCCCGGCCGAGGCCGGACGGCGTCGCGGACAGCTCGACCGCCCCAGGTTGCACGGCTTCGGGCATCAGGCACCCAGCAGGGACTGGCCGCAGACCCGGACCACGTTGCCGGTGACGCCGGCCGAGCCGGGGCTGGCGAACCAGGCGACCGCCTCGGCCACGTCGACCGGCAGGCCGCCCTGGCTGAGGCTGTTCATCCGGCGACCGGCCTCGCGCAGGAACAGCGGCATCTTCGCGGTCATCGCGGTCTCGATGAAGCCGGGGGCGACCGCGTTGATGGTGATGCCCCGGACGCTGAGAATCGGTGCATTCGCTTGTACCAGGCCGATCACGCCCGCCTTCGAGGTGGCGTAGTTGGTCTGCCCGCGGTTGCCGGCGATCCCGGCGATCGACGAGACATCGATGATCCGCCCGCCATCCGCGATCAGGTCGGCATCGAGCAGCGCGTCGTTGACCCGCTCCTGGCTGGCCAGGTTGACATCCAGTACCGAGTCCCACGCCTCCGGTTTCATCCGGAAAATCGTCTTGTCCCGGGTGATGCCGGCGTTGTGTACCAGGATGTCCAGCCGCCCGTACCGCTCCTTCACTTGTGCGGCAAGCCTTTCCGGGGCATCCGTGGCGGTCAGGTCCAGTTGCAGGGCGGTACCCCGCAGCTCGCCGGCCACCTGCGCGAGCGCTTCGCCGGCCGCCGGTACGTCCAGGCAGACCACGTGCGCGCCGTCCCGGGCCAGTACCCGGGCCATCGCCTCGCCGATCCCGCGGGCCGCCCCGGTGACCAGTGCGACCTTCCCGGCGAGTGGGGTGTCCCAGTCAATCGACGCGGCCTCAACTTGGGCCACGCCCACCCGGATCACCTGGCCGGAAACGTACGCCGAGCGGGCGGAGAGCAGGAAGCGCAGGGTGGACTCGATCGCGTCCTCGGCACCGGACGCCACGTAGACCAGTTGCGCGGTGACGCCCCGGCCGAACTCCTTGCCGACCGAGCGGGTGAAGCCCTCCAGCGCCCGCTGCGCCACCGCCTCCTTCGGGCTGGCGGCCAGCTCCGGCTGGGTACCGAGGACGATGACCCGACCGCTGGCGTACAGCGCGCGGGCGTACGGGTGGAAGAAGTCGTAGAGCGCGCGCAGTCCGGTGGTGTCTGTGATCCCGGTGGCGTCGAAGACGAGTGCCGCGTTCGGTGGCGGCCCGGCTGGCGTCTGCACGCTCGTGTCGCGCAGCTCGACGCCGATGCTGCTGTTCTCCAGCAGCTTGCGTACCGGTTGGGCGAGCCGGCCCGCCCCGCCGACGAGTACCGGACCGGGCAGGAGCGGGTCGCCGGGTGTGTACCGGCGAAGTTTCGGCGGGTCGGGCAGGCCGAGCCGCTTCACGATGGCCCGACCCGGTCCGGAGGTCGCGAAGCTCGCGTACCGGTCACCGCTCATCGGTCTCCCCCTTCGCCGTGCACAGACCTCGCGTGCCGTCGCTCCGGTCGCCGCAAAGCTCGACGCCTCAGCCTACTCACGAGTAAGTTGTCGGCAAGAGCTTGTCGCACCGTACCGGCACACGCCCTTCGCATCGGGAGGATCCATGAATTCCAGTACCCGTCGGGTGGCCGTACTCGGCGGCAACCGGATCCCGTTCGCCCGCTCCAACGGGGCCTACGTCCGCGCGTCCAACCAGGACATGCTGACCGCGGCGCTGGACGGGCTGGTGGCCCGGTTCGGGCTGGCCGGGCAGCGGGTCGACGAGGTGGTCGCGGGTGCGGTACTGAAGCACAGCCGGGACTTCAACCTGACCCGGGAGACGGTACTGGGCTCGCGGCTGGACCCGACCACCACGGCGTACGACATCCAGCAGGCGTGCGGTACCGGCCTGGAGGCGGCGATCCTGGTCGCCAACAAGATCGCGCTGGGCCAGATCGAGGTGGGCATCGCCGGTGGCGTGGACACCGCGAGTGACGCTCCGCTCGGCGTCAACGACGCGCTGCGCCAGACGCTGCTGGAGCTGAACCGGTCCCGCTCCCTGCTCGGCCGCGCCCGGGCCGCAACGAAACTACGTCCGGCCCAGTTCCTCGCACCGGACCGGCCGGAGAACGCCGAGCCGCGTACCGGCCTGTCGATGGGGGAGCACGCCGCGCTCACCGCGCAGGAGTGGGGGATCACCCAGCACGACCAGGACGCCCTCGCGCTCACCTCGCACCAGCGCCTGGCCGCCGCGTACGACGCCGGCTTCTTCGACGACCTGGTGACTCCGTACCTCGGGCTGACCCGGGACAACAACCTCCGGCCGGACACCACGATGGAGAAGCTCGGCGCGCTCAAGCCGGTCTACGGCAAGGACTCAGGCAACCCGACGATGACCGCCGGCAACTCCACGCCGCTGACCGACGGCGCCTCCACTGTCCTGTTGGCCAGCGAGGAGTGGGCGGCCGAGCACCGGCTGCCGGCCCTGGCCTACCTGGTCGACGCGCAGACCGCGGCCGTGGACTACCTGCACGGCGCCGAGGGGCTGCTGATGGCGCCGGTGTACGCCGTACCGAAGCTGTTGGCGCGTAACGGTTTGAGTCTGCAGGACTTCGACTACTACGAGATCCACGAGGCGTTCGCCTCGCAGGTACTGGCGACTCTCGCCGCCTGGGAGTCAGCCGACTTCTGCAAGGAGAAGCTCGGACTGGACCAGCCGCTCGGCTCGATCGACCGGGCCAAGCTGAACGTCAACGGCTCCTCGCTCGCCGCCGGGCACCCGTTCGCGGCCACCGGCGGCCGGATCGTCGCCACGCTGGCGAAGCTGTTGGCGCGCAAGGGCTCCGGTCGTGGCCTCATCTCCGTCTGCGCCGCCGGTGGCCAGGGCGTCACGGCCATCCTGGAGCGTTAGCCGCCGCGTTAGCCCGTCGCGTTGGCCCACAGCGTTGACAACCGATCCGGTCGTCCACTCCGTCACTCCTGATAGGAAGCACCGGTACGGAGAGGCGACGGATGAGCCAGCGAGATGACGGGTACCGGGATTTCGTCAGCTCCCGGCTGGACCGGCTGCGGCGTACCGCCTTCCTGCTGTGCCGGGACTGGCACCTCGCCGACGACCTGGTCTCCATCACGCTCACCAAGCTGTACCGGCACTGGAGCCGGGCCCGCGCCGCCGACAACCTGGACGCCTACGTACGCGGCATGCTCACCAACGCGTGGCTGGACGAGCGCCGCCGCCCGTGGCACCGCGAGTCCACCGTCGAGGAGCTGCCCGAAGTCGAGGTCAGCGACGAGCCGCCGCCGGATCAGGCGGAGCTGTCGCGGCTGCTCACCGCCCTGCCGCCCGGCCAGCGAGCGGTGGTGGTGCTGCGCTTCTACTGCGACCTATCGGTCGCCCAGACCGCCGAGCAGCTGGGCATCTCGGCGGGTGCCGTGAAGAGCCAGTCGGCTCGCGGCCTGGCCACGCTCCGGCTGGCCACTGTCGAATCCGAGAACGGGCTCCAGCTAAGGCAGGTAGCGCCATGAACGACCTTTTCGAGCGGCTGGACGCGACAGTGACCGCGCCGCCGCCCTCCCCGCATGACCTGGACGCGCTCATCGGCCGGGAGCGCCGGGTCGCGCGGCTGCGGACCACGGCTGCGGGCGTGTGTGCCGCCGCCCTCGTCGCCGCACTCGCGACGGCATCGTTCCTGCTGGTAGCGCCGCACGGCAGCACACCGGCCGGGGTACCCGCGACGCCCGTCACTGAGCACTCCTACAACTGGGACGATCTCGACCAGCTCGACCCCACGCTACGGCGGCTGGCGCCCGAGGTCACCGTCTTCGTGGGCTCGGCGTTCGACCCCTACGGGGTCTGCCTGCACACGCCGGCCGCGGATCCGGACCTGGGGCAGCTCGCACTGCTGCCCTGCGCCGATCTGCCACACCTGTCGCCCGGCAGCTGGGACGTCCTGACCCCGGTGGGGCTGGGCGACCACCGGGCCGTGCTCAACGTGGACCTCAGCCACGACGGTGCGCCGCTGGTCAGCGGCTGTACGGTCGCCGCCTCCGGCCTGCCGAGCGCGCGTCCGAGCCTGCTGCCCGACTGCCAGGAGAGCATGGTCAACGGGGTACGGCTGGTGGCGCTGGTCGGCGACCCGTTCCGTACCGGCAACCAGATGAACGCCTACGTAGCCGTGTACCCGAACGGTGTCGTGGTCACCGTCTCGCTGAGCGCCTTCACGCTGGGGGCGCCACCCGATCCGGTACCGGTACTCACGGCCGACCAGCTGCGCGCCATCGCCCTGGAGCCCACGCTGGTCGGCTGAGCCGCAGCAGCATCCTTTCCCGGCGGTACCGCCGTCTGGTCGGGTAGAGGCCTGCGAAAGGGCGGCAGATGCGAAGAAGCGACGAGGACGAGTACCAGGAGTTCGTCACCTCCCGGCTGGAGCCGTTACGGCGTACCGCCTACCTGCTCTGCCGGGACTGGTACCTCGCCGACGACCTGGTCTCCATCACCTTCACCAAGCTGTACCGGCACTGGCGGCGCGCCCGCGCGGCGGAGAATCTGGACGCGTACCTGCGCGGCATGCTCACCAACACCTGGCTCGACGAGGTACGCCGGCCGTGGCGGCGGGAAGCCGCCGTGGCCGAGCTGCCGGAGACCGGGCGTACCGACGAACCGCCCACCGACAAGGCCGAGGTGTTACGCCTGCTCGCCGCGCTGCCGCCACGGCAGCGCGCTGTGGTGGTGCTGCGCTTCTACTGCGACCTGTCCATCGCCCAGACCGCGCAGCTCCTCGGGATCACCGAGAGCGCCGTGAAGAGCCAGGCCTCCCGGGGGCTGGCCGTGCTGCGGCTGACCGCGCTCGAACCGCTCATCCGGCAGGAGACGCCATGACCACTCAGATCCGTGACGTGCTGGACAATGCGCTCCCGACCGCACCACCGTCCACAGTGGACATCTCCCGGGTGATGACTCGGGCTCGTCGCTCCGCCCGGCTACGCACCGCCGCCGTCGGCGGGGGCGGCGCGGCGGTGGCCGCCGCTGTCACTGCCGTTGCCCTGGTTGTCGGCGGGATCGGCACCAATGGAGGGCAGCTCGGCTCACCGCCGATCGCGAGCCCGGCGGTGTCCCGTACCCCAGCCGCTCCGCTCACCGAGCCGGCGGCGGCCGCCCAGACGCGCCTCGATGCCGCCGTCGTCGCCGCGCTGCACACCATCGCCCCGGGGTTCGAGGTGAGCGCTGAGGGACCCGGTTTGAACCCGGCCATGCTCGACTATTCGCCGACGGTCGTCTACAGAGGCGTCTTCACCGTGCGTTCGGGCGACGACCTAGCCGACATGCACGTCTATGTCTACACAAACTCACCGGATCTGAGCTGCGAAGTTTACGAAGTGGGCGGAGCGAGCCCGATCGGTGACGACTGTGTGCTGGGGTACCAGGGCGATTCGACGATGCGCAGCAGGGCCACGGGAAGCGGGGACGGGTACTGGTGGGATGTCGAACACCCGGACGGCTGGTTCGTCCACGTGGATCTCTCCTTCTACGGTTACGAGTCCAACGGCAGCCTGGCGCCGGCCCACTGGCAGGTGCTCAGCCCAACCCAGCTGCGGACTCTCGCCCTCGATCCGACCCTGTCACTGACCCCGTAAGGCCGTACCCATACCGCGTGATTCCATGAATTGGACCTTATACATTGAGCCCGGGGGTGGGCATGCGCACCGTGATTGACCTGGATGACGAGGCGTTGGCGCAGGCACAGCACCAGCTGGGTACGGCGAGCAAGCGGGAGACGGGTGAACCGGGCGCTCGCGATCGTCGCCGGTATGAGCGCCGACGACCGGGCACGCGGGCTGGCCTGGCTGCAGGCGCACGCTGATGAGTTCCTCGACTTCGACGCGCTGGCTGCCGACGAGAAGTCGGGTCGGTGACCTTCCTGGCGGACACCTCCGGAGTGTGGCGGCTGCTGCGCGGGCAGATCGCCGAGCCGTGGCCGACGCGCGTCGCGCAAGGGCGGGTGGCCATCTGCGCCGTCGAAGCCGAGCTGATGCGGTCGGTACGGTCCGACCGCGACTGCGAGCCGTTCTGCACGACGCTGCACACCACATTCACCTGGCTGCCGGCGCCCGGGTCCACCGCTGCGTACTGCTGCACGCCGACGCCGACGCCGACTTCGCGGCGGTTGGCAAGGTGCGACCGGAGATCACCATGGTGCGGGTCGACGCCGCCTGACGTGGCGCCGGGTGGACCGGGGTGGCGTGCGAAAATGGGTCACGTGCAGAAGCCGTCGGTACCCAATGTCCTGGCCGGTCGCTACGCCTCGGCAGAGCTGGTGGCGATCTGGTCGCCGGAGGAGAAGGTACGCGCCGAGCGCCGGCTGTGGCTGGCCGTGCTGCGCGCCCAGGGCGACCTGGGGGTACCCGTCCCGGACGGCGCGGTGGCCGCGTACGAGCGGGTGGTCGACCAGGTTGACCTGCTGAGCATCGCCGAGCGGGAGCGGGTCACCCGGCACGACGTGAAGGCGCGCATCGAGGAGTTCTCGGCGCTCGCCGGCTTCGAGCAGATCCACAAGGGGATGACCTCCCGCGACCTCACCGAGAACGTCGAACAGCTGCAGATCCGGGCGTCGCTGGAGCTGATCCGGGAGCGCGTCGTCGCCGCGCTGTCCCGGCTGGCGGCCCGCGCCGTCGAGTACGCGGACACCGTCATGGTCGGCCGGTCGCACAACGTACCCGCCCAGGCGACCACGCTCGGGAAGCGCTTCGCGAGCGCGGCGGAGGAGCTGCTGATCGGGTACGAGCGGCTCGACGAGCTGATCGCCCGGTACCCCCTGCGGGGCATCAAGGGCCCGGTCGGCACGGCGGCCGATCAGCTCGACCTGTTCGACAACGATCCGGCCAAAACGGCTGAGCTCGAACAAAAAGTCGCGCAGCACCTGGGCTTCCAGCGGGTGTTCGAGAGCGTCGGCCAGGTGTACCCCCGCTCACTTGATTTTGATGTTGTCTCGGCGCTCGCCCAGGCCGCCGCCGCGCCCAGCAGCCTGGCCACGACGATCCGGCTGATGGCGGGGCAGGAGCTGGTCACCGAGGGCTTCAAGGCCGGCCAGGTGGGCTCCAGCGCGATGCCGCACAAGATGAACACCCGCTCCTGCGAGCGGGTCAACGGCCTGGCCGTGATCATCCGGGGGTACCTGTCGATGGTCGGCGAACTCGCCGGTGACCAGTGGAACGAGGGCGACGTCTCGTGCTCCGTGGTCCGCCGGGTGGCCCTGCCGGACGCGTTCTTCGCCCTGGACGGGCTGTTCCAGACATTCCTGACGGTGCTCGACGACTTCGGCGCGTACCCCGCGGTGATCTCCCGCGAACTCGACCGCTACCTGCCGTTCCTCAGCACCACCAAGATCCTGGTGGCGGCCACCCGGCGCGGCGTCGGACGGGAGGCGGCGCACGAGGCGATCAAGGAGCACGCGGTCGCCGTGGCGCTGGCCATGCGCGAGGAGGGCAGCGCCGTCAACGACCTGTTCGACCGGCTCGCCGCCGACCCGCGCCTGGGCCTGTCGCGGGCCGACATCGACACGCTCGTCGCCGACCGCGGCGCGTTCACCGGTACGGCCGTCGCGCAGGTGTACGCCGTCGCCGACCGGGTCGCCGCCGTTGCCGGCAAGTACCCGGACGCCGCGGCGTACACCCCGGCTCCGATCCTCTAGCCCTGC
The DNA here is from genome assembly GCA_963850915.1 of uncultured Actinomycetota bacterium. Taxonomy (GTDB): domain Bacteria; phylum Actinomycetota; class Actinomycetes; order Mycobacteriales; family Micromonosporaceae; genus CAVTWH01. The sequence continues at coordinate 55,189 of CAWKND010000003.1, read as the reverse complement.
TTCCGTGCCTGGGCGGTGCGGCCGAGCAGGACGATGAGCAGCAGCCCGACCAGCAGGTGCAGGCTCACCAGGGCTGCGCCGGCCGCGGCGGTCGCGGCGCCGGCCGGGCCGAGTAGCGAAACCACGAGGGTGGCGGCCGCGACGATCGTCCAGTTCCGGCGGGGCCGCCGGGTGGTGCGCTCCAGGACGGCCAGCAGCGCCCACGCGGCCAGCCCGGCGACGAGTGCGGCCAGCACCACGGCGGCCGGTGCCACCGCCGTCCCCGAACTGAGCCGCAGGTTCACTCCCATCGCCTTGGTGAGCAGCGCCCACCAACCCCATGCCGCCAACGCGATGGCTGTCACCGTGAGCGCGCGCTTCGGCCAGACCGCCCGGGTACCGGCGTCACTGTGCTGTGCCTGCTGAATAGTCATGCCGGTCAGCCTGGCCGCCGCGGGCCTGCCGGCGCGTCGGCCGGTGGCCGGGGGTGCCCCCGACTTTGGTCGGTACCGCCGCCCGGGCGCCCTTCCTACGCTGGGTCCATGTCCACTCATACCTTGCCCGTACATGCGCCGGCCGGACCAGACCTGGAGCGGCCGGTCGGCCGGGAGGTTGATCCGGAGTGCCGGTCACGGGGCTTCGAACGCCCACTGGCTCCGGGCAACCTGATGGTGGCCGGCGTCGCCGCGGTACTGGGCGCGCTGGCGATCTGGGGGCGGTACGCCGCCGAGCACTCGGGGTGGCTGCTGGCACTGGACCTCGCGGTGGGGGTACTCGCGGTCGGGCTGCTCGGCCTGCGCTGGCGCCGGCCGGTCGCGGTGACGCTGGTGATCGCGGCGCTGACGGCGCTGTCCCCGGCCGCGACACCCGCCGCCACGCTCGCCGTACTGCACGTGGCGCGCTGGCGACGGTACCCGGCCGCACTGCTGGTGGCCGCCGCTGGAGTCGTTGGCCAGGCGCTGCTCACGCTGTGGCGCAACCCGAGCGGACTCTCCGGCGGCTGGTGGCTGGTACTGGTGGCCGCCTCGTACGCCGCACTCGTCGGCTGGGGCGCGTTCGCCCGGGCCAACGCGGCGCTGCTGGACTCGTACCGCGAGCGTGCCCGTCGGGCGGAGGCGGAGCAGGGCCGGCGGGTCGCCCAGGCGCGGATCCTGGAGCGCACCCGGATCGCCCGGGAGATGCACGACGTACTCGCCCACCGGCTCTCCCTGCTGGCGCTGTACGCCGGCGCGCTGGAGTACCGCCCGGACGCCTCCCCCGCCCAGCTGGCCCAGGCGGCGACCGTGGTACGCGACGGGGCGCAGCAGGCGCTCGCCGAACTCCGGGAAGTGATTACCGTGCTCCGTGACGGTGACGCAGACGGAGACTCTGACAGCGGTGGTCGACCCCAACCGGGCCTGACCGACCTGCCCCGACTGGTCGAGGAGTCGCGGGCAGCCGGCATGCGGATCGAAGCCGTGCTGCCAACCGCCGAGTCGGGGGCGGGGTCGGCCACTGTGGGTCGGACCGCCTACCGGGTGGTACAGGAGGGGCTCACCAACGCCCGCCGGCACGCCGCCGGCCAACCGGTACGCCTCAGGGTGGCCGGCGAGCCCGGTGACCAGCTCGTCATCGACCTGCGCAATCCGTTGCCGGAAGAAGTGCCACACAAGGAAAATCGCGCCGGTACCGGCCTGGTCGGGCTCACCGAGCGGGTGGCGCTGGTCGGCGGGGTACTCGACCACGAGGCGACCCGGGACGGCGAGTTCCACCTGCACGCCACCATCCCGTGGCCGGCATGACGGCCGGTGGGCCGGTACGGGTCCTGATAGTCGACGACGATCCGCTGGTCCGGGCCGGGCTCACCATGATCCTGGACGGCGCGGCCCGGATCGCCGTGGTGGGCGTGGCCGGCGACGGCGACGAGGTACCGGCCGCCGTCGACGCGCACCGTCCCGATGTCGTGTTGATGGATCTCCGGATGGCCCGGGTGGACGGGATCGCGGCGACCGGGCGGCTGCGCGCCCGCCGGTCGCCGCCCGAGGTCGTCGTGCTCACCACGTTCGACACCGACGACAACGTGCTGCGCGCGCTGCGGGCCGGGGCGAGCGGCTTCCTGTTGAAGGACACCCCGCCGGAGCAGATCGTGGACGCTGTCCTCCGGGTGGCGGCCGGTGACCCGATCCTGTCGCCACGGATCACCCGGCGGCTGATCGAGCGGGCGACCTACGACGCGGGTACCCGGGAGCGGGCCCGCGCCGCCCTCGCAGCGCTGAGCCCGCGCGAGAGGGACGTGGTACTCGCCGTCGCCCGCGGGCTGAGCAACGCCGAGATCGGTACCGAGCTGTACCTCACCGTCGCCACGGTGAAGGCACACATCTCGCGCATCCTGACCAAGCTGGAGCTGGGCAACCGTACCCAGATCGCACTGCTCGTCCAGGACGCCGAGGAATCCTGACGCCGACGAGCCGTGATCCACAGCGCCCCAGATCAGCTGTGCGCCCAAGCCAATACGGCGACCACTACCGGGATCAGCGCCGCGCAGGCCAGGTAGAGGCCGACCGGCCGGTGCACGGTGGGGATCTCCGGTGCCTCGCCGAGCAGCGAGTGCTGCCGGGTGTGGCGCAGTGCCAGGGCGAGTTGCCGGGCGGAGCGCTCGGCGATCCGGCCGGGGCGTCGCCGGGTGGGCAGGACCGCCCCGCCCGCGCCCTCGGCGATCACCGTCACGTCACTGCGGCCGGCCGAGATCTGGATCACGTCCTCCCAGCGGCTGTTGAAGCCGCCGAACGGGGTCAGCACGGCGAGCCCGGCCCCGTGCCACAGCACCCGCGGGCGCAGCAGCGTACGCCAGCAGAACTCGCTGCTCACCCCGAGGATCACGGTGGCCAGTACGGCCAGGCCGACGGTACCCAGGATGAGGAACCGGGCGAACACGAAGATGATGCCGGCGCCGAAGGCGAGCGTCTGGATGACTCCCAGCAGGGTGTTGCGGTGGTGGGTGCGTACCTGGAAATCCACCGCCCGGTCGCCGGGGAGCAGCTCGGCCGGGTCCACCGGGGTGTCCAGCGACTCCGGTTCGGTGGCCGGGCCGGAGCCGGCGCGCCCGGGCCGGGCCGGCGTCAGCAGTACCCCGTCGACCTCGGCGGCGACCCAGTGGCCCGGCTGGTCCACCCCGTAGAGGGTGGCCAGTACCGGCCCGCGCTCGCTCTCCTCGTCAGCGGTGTCCCCGTCGTACTCGGCGCTGATCGGCGCGCGTTGACGGGCATTGCGGCTGGCCACCGCCGGGTAGATCAGGTACGGCGGGTCGATGTCGGAGGTCGGCTCGAACGGGAACACCGCGATGACGCCGTCCGCGTTGATCACCCGTACCAGCCGGGCCGGCTGTGGGCGGCGCAGGAACGCGCGCAGCCCGGTCTCGTACGCCCGGGCGCGCAGCAGCGCGGCGAGCGCCAGGCCGAAGGCGAGACCGGCGAGGGCGAGCAGACCTGTGCTGTCGTACGGCTCGCTGACCGGCTGGCGCAGCCCGCGCCCGTCCACGTAGAAGTCGAGTGCCGAGCCGATCGGGTACGCGTCCGCGTCGTACACGCCGACCCGGGCGTCGGTGTCGTCCAGCCGTACCGTGATCGTGCTCGGGTCCACCCGCCCGGTGACCCGACCGTGCTCGACCTGGGCGGCATCCTCCTGGGCGGCCACCCGCTGCTGCTGGGCAACCGTGCCCCAGGTGATCCCGCCGCCGCCGAGCAGCAGTGCCAGGGCGAGCAGCCGCCAGCCCCGGCCCAGCCGCGGGCGCGCTCCGGTCGGCGCCGGTACGGGCAGGGTGAGCGCGGGCGGCGCCGGCGCGGCGGTCGGCAGGGTGGCCACCCGTACGCACAGCGCGGCGTAGGCCAGCACGCAGACCTGTACCCACCAGTGGTACGCCGGGTCGCTCTCCTCGGCGAGCAGCCACAGTACGGTCAGCGCGACGGCAAGCGTGGCCGCTGTCCAGCGGTGCACGAAGATGGTGGCCGCCGAGGCGAGCAGCAGGCCGAGCCAGATCGAGCCGGTCCAGTCGGGTGCGCAGGGCGCCGTGGCGGAGCAGGTGTTCGCGCTGGTCCCGCCGCCGGTGACCACGAAGAAGAGCACGACGGCGCCGAGCGGTACCCAGGCCCGGGGGTGCTGGTCAACCCGCCACCAGGGCAGCGGCGCGGTCGACGGCGCAGTGCCGGCGGTGCTCATCTACAGACCACCGGCGACGGGGCGGAGCACGGGCCGCATCGACGAATCATGCCCGCCGCGGGCGACCGTCGACAACCGGCTGTCCAGCCAGATCGTGCGTTTCCGGTCACTGTGCGAAGGGGGCTCCGGTGATCCGCTGGTACGCCTCCAGGTAGCGGCGCTGGGTCACGGCCACCACCTCGGCGGGTACCTCGGGAGCGGGCGGCGACTTGTCCCAGCCGGTACCGATCGCCCAGTCCCGTACGTACTGCTTGTCGAAGGCGAACTGGGGCCGCCCCGGCTGCCAGTCGTCGGCCGGCCAGAACCGGGACGAGTCCGGGGTGAGCAGCTCGTCGCCGATGGTCAGTACGCCGGCCGCGTCCCAGCCCAACTCGATCTTGGTGTCGGCGATGATGATCCCCCGCTCGGCGGCGATCGCGGCGCCCTGCCGGTAGGCCTCCATGGTGATCCGGCGCAGCTCCCCGGCCACCTCGACGCCCAGGTCAGCCACGATCTTGTCGAAGCTCACCGGCTCGTCGTGCTCGCCGATCGGCGCCTTGGTACTCGGCGTGAAGATCGGCTCCGGCAGCCGGGAGCCGTCCTGCAGGCCGGCCGGCAGCTTGATGCCGCAGACGGTCCCGCTCTGCCGGTACTCGGCCAGCCCGGTCCCGGTCAGGTACCCCCGGGCGATGCACTCGAACGGCACGATGTTCAGCCGCCGGCAGCGGATCGCCCGCCCGGCGAACTCGGCCGGTACGTCCTGCGAGATCACGTGGTTCGGGGCCAGCGCGGCCAGCCGCTCGAACCACCACAGGGACAGTTGGGTGAGGACGGCGCCCTTGCCCGGGACGGGGGTCGGCAGGATCACGTCGAAGACCGAGATCCGGTCCGAGGCGACCAGGATCAGGTCGTCCCCATCGGCGTAGATGTCACGTACCTTGCCCGAATGCAGCAGCTCCACGCTGGGTGAGTCTTCCACAGGGTCGTTGGGCGGCGGCCGCCGCAGCCCCATATAGTGATCGCCAGCGAAGGGGAGTAGCCCCAATCGCGGGAGTCGACATACTGGCGCGCGCGTCCTACCGGCGCGGGCGCCCGGCCCCGCGGCCTGCGCGGTGTGCGGGTGGGCAAGACCTTCGATCGTGGTACGCCATTTCGTGGTGCCAGGTCGGAGGAGTGCCTACCCCCGGCCCGGCGGGAAAGGACAACATGGAGTTCCTGATCGCGGCCGGTACCGCGTTCATCTTGATTTTCCCGGTCGAACTGCCGGACAAGACCTTCGTCGCCACCCTGGTACTCGCCACCCGGTACCGCGCGCTCATGGTGTGGCTGGGCGTGGTGGCCGCCTTCGGCGTGCAGTGCCTGGTGGCCGTGCTGGCCGGCCGGGTGATCGCGTTCCTGCCGGAGAAGCCGATCCAGCTGCTGACGGCCGCGCTGTTCCTGGTCGGCGCCATCGTGCTGGCCTGGTCGGCGCGGAAGGCCAAGGCCGAGGAGGCCGAGCAGGAGCACGAGTTCGAAGCGAAGCTCGGGACGGCGAAACGTACCGGCCTGCGCGCCGCCGGAGCCAGCTTCCTGGTCCTCTTCGCCGCCGAGTGGGGGGACCTGTCGCAGCTGTTCACGGCCGGTCTGGTGGCCCGTGGTGGGCACCCGGTGGCGGTCTTCGTCGGCTCCTGGGCCGCGTTGATCACGGTCTCCGGACTCGCGGTACTGCTGGGACGGGTGTTGCTCCGCTACGTGAGCCTGACCGTCGTGCAGTATGTCGGCGCAGCCCTGTGTCTCGTCCTTACCGTACTTACGCTGATCAACGCGCTTTCGTAAGCCGGACACGGGCCGGTCGCCAGTGGTGGCGCCGGCCCCGCCCGGTAGGCTCGGAGGCACCCATAAAGCTAGGAGTGTCTCGTGGCTCGCGTCGTGGTGGACGTCATGCTCAAGCCGGAGATCCTCGACCCGCAGGGCCAGGCTGTCGCGAATGCGCTGCCCAGGCTCGGTGTCGACGGGGTCGCCTCGGTACGCATCGGCAAGCGCATCGAGATCGAGTTCAGTGGTGAACCCGATCTCGCTCAGGCCAAGGACATCGCCGACCGTCTTCTCGCGAACCCGGTGATCGAGGAGTTCACCGTCCGCGTCGAGGACGCCGACGCATGAGGATCGGCGTCGTCACCTTCCCCGGCTCGCTCGACGACGGCGACGCGCGCCGGGCGGTCGGCATCGCCGGGGCCACCCCGGTCGCGCTCTGGCACAACGACCCGGAGCTGCACCGGGTGGACGCCGTCGTACTGCCCGGCGGCTTCTCCTACGGCGACTACCTGCGCTGCGGCGCGATCTCCCGGTTCTCCCCGGTGATGCAGACGATCGTCGAGGCGGCCAAGGGTGGCCTTCCGGTGCTCGGCATCTGCAACGGGTTCCAGATCCTGTGCGAGGCGCACCTGCTCCCCGGCGCGCTGGTACGCAACGCCCACCTGCACTTCCGCAACCGCGACCAGAAGCTGCGGGTCAGCTCGGTGGCCAGCGCCTGGACGGCCGGCTTCACCGAGGGCCAGGAGCTGCTCATCCCGGTGAAGAACGGCGAAGGGCGGTACGTCGCCGACGAGGCGACGCTGGACGCGCTGGAGGCCGACGGCCGGGTGATCGCCCGCTACGTGGAGGGCAACCCGAACGGCTCGATGCGCGACATCGCCGCCATCCGCAACGAGGCCGGCAACGTGGTCGGCATCATGCCGCACCCGGAGCACGCCGTTGAGGAGCTGACCGGGCCGTCCACCGACGGTCTCACCTTCTTCGCCTCGGTACTGGCGCACATCGCCTCCGGGGCGCCACTGGCTCCGGTCGGCGCCGGCGCCACGCCCGTGGGGGCGGCCCGATGACCCCGCGCAACGCGACCGGCCAGGCCGCCGGCAAACCCGGCCGCGCCGCCAGCGCCGCCACGGCCGGTGACGCCGCTGCTGGTGACGCCGCTGCTGGTGACGCCACTACCGGTGACGCCACGGCCGGTATCCCCGCTGCCGGTGACCTCGCCGCCGACGAGACCGTTATCGATGCGACGGCTGCTGCCGAGACCGCCGGGGCGGCCGGCACAAACGGAACGACCACCGACAGGACCCGCAGCATGGACAGCGACAGTGAGGCGATGACCGGCGCGGCCGGCGGCGACCCGGCGGCGCTCGCCGAGCGCGGCGCCGAGGCAGCCGAGCCCGCCGTGCAGCCTGCGGCCGGGATCGACGCACAGACCAGGCCCGCCACGGTACCGGCGCGGCCGGCGCTGGAGCGCCCGGTCGTCGACACCGTGGAGTACGCCGAAGCCTCCCCCGAGGAGGAGCAGCCCTACGCCGACCTGGGCCTGCAGGACGACGAGTACGAGAAGATCCGCAAGATCCTCGGCCGCCGCCCGACCCAGTCCGAGCTGGCCATGTACTCGATCATGTGGAGCGAGCACTGCTCGTACAAGTCGAGCAAGATGCACCTGCGCCAGTTCGTGGAGAAGGCACCCCCGGCTGACCGGATGCTCGCCGGGCTGGGCGCCAACGCCGGCGTGATCAAGCTCAACGACCGGCTCGCCGTCACCTTCAAGGTGGAGTCGCACAACCACCCCAGCTTCGTCGAGCCCTACCAGGGCGCGGCCACCGGCGTCGGCGGCATCGTCCGGGACATCCTGGCGATGGGCGCGCGCCCGATCGCGGTGATGGATCCGCTGCGCTTCGGCGATCCGGAGCACCCCGACACCGCGCGGGTACTCACCGGGATCGTGGCCGGCGTGGGTGGCTACGGCAACTGCCTGGGCCTGCCCAACATCGGCGGGGAGACCGTCTTCGACCCGTGCTACCAGGGCAACCCGCTGCTGAACGCGTTGTGCGTCGGCGTACTGCCGGCCGACGGGCTGCAGAACAAGGAGGCGGCCGGCCCCGGCAACAAGGTCATCCTGCTCGGCGCGAAGACCGGCCGGGACGGGATCGGCGGCGTGTCCGTACTGGCCAGCGCCACCTTCGGGGCGGGCTCCGAGGGGCGCCGGCCGAGCGTACAGGTGGGCGATCCGTTCACCGAGAAGCTGCTGATCGAGGCGTGCCTGGAGATCTACCAGGCCGGTCTCGTCGTCGGCATCCAGGACCTCGGCGGCGCCGGGCTGACCTGCGCGCTGACCGAGACCGCGGCGGCCGCGTTCACCGGCATGGTCGTCGACCTCGACGCGGTACACCTGCGCGAGGCGTCCATGGAGCCGCACGAGATCCTGGCGTCCGAGTCACAGGAGCGGATGCTGCTGATTGTCGAGCCCCGCAAGGTCGACACCGTGCTCGCCGTCGCCGAGCGCTGGGGCGTCATCGCCTCGGTCATCGGGGACGTCACCGAGGGCACCCCCGACAACGCCGGCCGGCTGCTGATCACCTGGCACGGGCACACCGTGGTGGACGTACCCCCGGGTTCGCTCGCCGACGACGGCCCGGTCTACGCCCGGCCGATGCGCGAGCCCAGTGACCTGCCGCTGCTCCGCGCCGACCGGGCCGAGACGCTGCCCCGCCCGCAGAGCGGCGACGAGCTGCGGGCCACCGTACTGAAGATGATCGCCAGCCCCAACCTGTGCGACAAGAGCTGGATCACCGAGCAGTACGACCGGTACGTGCTCGGCAACACGGTACTGGCCCAGCCCGAGGACGCCGGTGTGCTGCGCGTCGACGAGCAGACCAACCTGGGCATCGCGATCTCGGTGGACGGCAACGGGCGCTACACCCGGCTCGATCCGTACCACGGGGCTCAGCTCGCGCTCTCCGAGGCCTACCGCAACGTGGCCGTCACCGGCGCGGTGCCGATCGCCGTCACCGACTGCCTCAACTTCGGCTCCCCCGAGGATCCGCAGGTCATGTGGCAGTTTGCCGAGGCGGTCCGGGGTCTGGCCGACGGCTGCCAGGAGCTGGGCATCCCGGTGACCGGCGGCAACGTCAGCTTCTACAACCAGACCGGCGCGGTACCGATCAACCCGACCCCGGTGATCGGCGTACTCGGCCTGCTCGACGACGTGACCGCGCGGGTACCCATGGGCCTGCGCAACGAGGGCGACGCGCTGATCCTGCTCGGCGAGACCGCGGTCGAGCTCTCCGGCTCGGAGTGGGCCTGGGTCGAGCACCGCCACCTCGGCGGCCACCCGCCCCGGGTCGACCTGGCCCGGGAGCGGCTGCTGGCCGAGGTGATCGGCGACGGCATCGCCAAGGGCATGCTGACCGCCGCGCACGACCTGTCCGACGGTGGGCTGGCACAGACCCTGGTCGAGGCGGTACTCCGCCGCGACATGGGCGCCGTGGTGACCCTGCCCGAGGACGCCGACCCGTTCGTCTGGCTCTACTCGGAGTCGACCGGCCGCGCCCTGGTGTCGGTACCCCGGGGTCAGGAGAAGGCGTTCCTCTCCGTGGTCGCCGAGCACGGGCTGCCGGCCACCTCGATCGGCAGCGTGACCGGGCACGGCCGGCCGCTGGAGGTACGGGGCCAGTTCACCCTGCCGCTCGCCGAGCTGCGCGAGGCGTGGACCGGTACCCTCCCGCGACTGTTCGGCTCCGTCGAGTAGCCGCCTGTTCACGCACAAAGGCCGGCACTCGCGTGCCGGCCTTTGCTGTCTGTCCGTCGGGTAGCTAGTCGTCCAGCCAGTCGAGCTGGCGGCGCGGCTCGGGTGCCCGGGCCGGGGCGGCGGAGTGCCGGGAGCCGTTGTCGTACTCCTGGTCGTACCCGCCGCGCTGGTCGTACGCCTGGTCGTACCCGCCGTACTGCGCACCCTGCGGGGGGTACCCGGCACGGGGCGCGCCACTCGTCGGGCGGGGAGCGCCACTGGTCGGCCGGGGCGGGACCGGCGGGTAGGCGTCGTAGCCACCACGCGGCGCACCGCTCGTGGGCCGCGGCTCCGGTGCGCCGTAGCCCTGGTCGTAGCCGCCACGCTGAGACGGGTAGCCCTGGTCGTATTCGCCGCCGTAGGGCTGGCCCTGCGGCGGGTACCCGCCCCGGGGCGGAGCGCTGCGCGGGGCAGCGGCACCGTACTCGCCGCCGCCGTGCCGGGGCTCCTCGCGGTAGGGCTCCGGGGCCGGCGCCGGTGCCTGGTACGGGTCGGCTGCCGGGTAGCGCGAGTCCTGCTGGTATCCGCCGCCGTACTGGCCGCCACCGCTGTTCTCGTAGCCACCGGCCTCATAGCCACCACCGAACTGGCCGCCACCCGACTGGGCTGCGCCGTACTGGCCGCCACCCGACTGGGCGCCGCCGTACTGGCCGCTGTCGTAGGGCTGCTGCTGCGCTGGCGGGCTGTACTGCGGGGAGTAGGAGGTCGGCTCGTCGTAGCGGGAGCCGCGGCTGTAGCCGTTGCCGGTGGCGTACGGGTCGGCGGGCGGGCGGGCGGCCGGCGTGTAGGTGGTCGGCTGGTCGTACCCGGTACCCGGCGCGCCGTACTGCGCCGCCCGGAGCGCCGCCACCGTAGCCGGCGCGCTGCCCGTCGCGCGGGCCGTACTGGCCGGCACCGTAGCCGGGTGCGGGGCTGCGGGGCGGGGGAGCCGCGTACGGGTCGGGGTACTCGTCCTCCACCGGCCGTACCACCGCGGTCCGGTCGTTGTACCCGGGGTCGCGGGCCACCACGGTCGGGTCCGCGCGGTACCCCCCGGGGTTGTTGCCGGCGCGGCCGGGCGGCGGACCACGGCGCGGCGGGGCCGGCTCGTCGTCCTCGTCCTCGTCGTCATCCTCGTTGCGGCGGCGCAGCAGGAGCGTGACGATCGCGCCGATGCCGGCGACGATCAGCACCGCACCCGCGATGATCATGAAAGTCAGGTAGTGGTTGCCGCTGCCACCGGTCGCCGCGTCGGCGGCGACAACGCCGGGATTGGCGCTCGCGGCGGAGTCGGTGGGTACGACGATCGCCGGGCCGGACGCGGACGCCGTCGGGCTGGCCGTCGAGACCATCACGATGTCGAAGGTGGCCGACTGGCCGGCGCCGACCGTCAGCGGGTGCGCGTCGTAGGTGTAGCCGTCCATCTGCGCGACGATCCCCAGCAGGCCGGCGGCGATCTGCGAGGACGGGGTCGACTTGAACGAGTAGGTGCCGGCGATGCCGGTCTTGGTGGTGAACTGCTTCGTGTTCTGGTCCTGCAGGATCACCTGGGCGCCGGAGATGCCCTTGCCGGTTGCGCTGTCCTTGACCGTCCCGCTGATGGTGTCCACTGCCGTGCTGGCCTGGGCCGCCGGCCCGTGCAGGGTGACCGAGACGTTGTCCGAGGAGCCGCCGAAGGTGGCCGCGCCGGTGCCGCTGGCGGTGCCGCCGGCTGCCACGCTCACCGACGACTTGGCGGTCACGGTGACGGTCGCCGTGCCGCTGAAGTGGTCGCCGTCGGCGACGAGCGACACGTTCAGTGTGCAGCTGGTGTTGCTGCAGCCGGTACCGCTGAGGGTTACGTCGGAGCCGAGCCCGGAGAGCGCGAACGAGCCGTTCGCCGGTCCCGCCGCGTCGCCGGTGACCTTGACGGTGACCGGCTTGCTGTCGCCCGGCTGCAGGTCGAGCGAGCTGGGTGAGGCGGAGACAGCCGTGACCGCCGCGAAGGCAGCTGTGGGTACGGCGACGCCGACAACGGCAGCGACCAGCGCCACCACCAGTCCGGCGCGCAGCCTCCAGGCCTTTTGGTGCGCAGTCACGTCCACCGCCTCCCGGTCTTGACCACCCCCCGTGCGCAATGCACCGTGGGCAACTATGCCAAGTCCGTTGTACATCCGGTAGGGAAGGGCTCGGTCAAGTGGGGAACTCTGAGGTCGTATTGTCCCGACATGCCCCGTACGCCAATTAATCTGGCAGCCGTCCCAGCGGTGCTCGTCGATCTGGACGCCGGCCGCGAACCAGGCCGCGAACAGCTCAAAGACGCGGTACGCGCGCTGCTGGCGGTACTGGGTGAACGGGCTCCTGGCCGTTCGGTGGAGGTACGGGTTCCGCCTTACGGTGCGATTCAGTGCGTTGCCGGCCCGCGACACACCCGGGGTACCCCACCGAATGTCATCGAAACCGATCCCGTCACCTGGGTCACTCTGGCCACCGGGCGGCTGGCCTGGGCAACCGCGCTCGCCTCGGGTCGGGTACGGGCCAGCGGGATCCGCGCCGACCTCGGCTCGCTCCTCCCGCTATTGACAGATCTCGATGATTCGGGCCAGGCTCCACTACCGGAAGCAGCGGGATAGTGGCGCTCCGTTCGCACAGTTGGCTCGCGTACACTGTTCCGCGACGGCGAGGACCAGTGCGCTGAACCAGATCCAGCTAAGGAGCGTCAGGTGCCCCGTGGCGACGGCCGGTTGAGTCACGAGCTCGACCCTGCACGGCCCGGCCCGCAAGATGCTTGCGGAGTGTTCGGAGTCTGGGCGCCCGGCGAGGAGGTGGCGAAGCTCACCTACTTCGGGCTCTACGCGCTGCAGCACCGCGGCCAGGAGGCCGCCGGGATCGCCACCAGCGACGGCTCCGGCATCGTCGTCTACAAGGATCTCGGCCTGGTCTCCCAGGTCTTCGACGAACCCACGCTGTCCAGCCTGCGCGGCTTCATCGCGATCGGGCACGCGCGTTACTCCACCACTGGCGGCTCGACCTGGGAAAACGCCCAGCCGACGATCAAAGCCACCGAGACTGGTACGACCATCGCGTTGGCGCACAACGGAAACCTGGTCAACACCGCGGAGCTGGCCGCGAAGGTGGACACCGAGGACGGCTCGACCAGCGACACCGCTCTGGTGACCGCGCTACTCGCCGCCCACCCCGACCTCTCCGTCGAGCAGGCCGCCCTGGAAGTACTCCCGACCCTGCGCGGCGCGTTCAGCTTCGTCTTCATGGACGAGAACACGCTCTACGCGGCCCGGGACGCCCAGGGGGTACGCCCGCTCGTCCTCGGCCGGCTGGAGCGCGGCTGGGTGATCGCCAGCGAGACCGCGGCACTGGACATCGTCGGTGCCAGCGTGGTCCGCGAGATCGAGCCGGGTGAGCTGGTCGCCATCGACGAGGACGGGCTGCGCTCCAGCCGGTTCGCCAACCCGGACCCCAAGGGCTGCCTCTTCGAGTACGTCTACCTGGCCCGGCCGGACACCACCATCTCCGGCCGCAACCTCTACGACGCCCGGGTGGCCATCGGGCGCCGGCTGGCCCAGGAGCACCCGGCCGACGCCGACCTGGTGATCCCGGTACCGGAGTCGGGCACCCCGGCCGCCATCGGCTACGCCCGCGAGTCGGGCCTGCCGTACGGGATGGGTCTGGTCAAGAACGCCTACGTCGGGCGTACCTTCATCCAACCGTCCCAGACGATCCGCCAGCTGGGCATCCGGCTGAAGCTGAATCCGTTGCGGGACACCGTTCGCGGCAAGCGGGTGGTGGTCGTGGACGACACCATCGTGCGCGGCAACACCCAGCGCGCCATCGTGCGGATGCTGCGCGAGTCGGGTGCCATCGAGGTACACGTGCGCATCTCCGCCCCGCCGGTGAAGTGGCCGTGCTTCTACGGCATCGACTTCGCCACCCGGGCCGAACTGATCGCCAACGGCCTGGACAACGACGGGATCCGGCGCTCCATCGGCGCCGACTCGCTCGGCTATGTCTCGTTGCCCGGTCTCATCGCCGCGACCGAGCAGCCCAAGACGCGGCTGTGCCGCGCCTGTTTTGACGGGGAGTACCCCATCGGACTGCCCTCCGACAACCTCATCGGCAAGCATGTGCTGGAGGGCGTCGGACGGCGGGTCAGCGGTGGTTTCACCGACCACGAATCGGTGGAGCCCGGTGCCGACCGCAGGGTCGTCGTGCAGAACGCCGGCGCCCTGCAGACCAGCCCTGGCGGCGGGGAAGCGCTCCGGCGCCCCTGAATTCCGGGTCATTCGCCCCATCTTGAACGCGAGACACGCCGGCCGGCCCACAGGCCGAGTACGGCCGGCGAGGAGGAACCAGTGACGCACGTATCCGAGCGGCAAGAGACCAGTCAGCCGTGGAGCGCCGGGAGTGGACGCGGCAGCAGCCGCCGGCGTACCGCCACGTACGCCGACGCGGGAGTCTCCATCCACGCCGGCGAAGAGGCGGTGGAGCTGCTCAAGAGCAAGGTCACCCGGACCTGGCGCCCCGAGGTCGTCGGTGACCTCGGTGGCTTCGCGGGGCTGTTCCGGCTGGACACCAGCAAGTACAAGAACCCGATCCTGGCCTCGTCGGCGGATGGCGTGGGTACCAAGCTGACCATCGCCCAGCAGCTCGACATCCACGACACGGTCGGCATCGACCTGGTCGCGATGGTCGTGGACGACCTGGTCGCCTGCGGCGCCGAGCCGCTCTTCCTGCTCGACTACATCGCCTGTGGCGAGGTCGTTCCGGAGAAGGTGGCGGAGATCGGCGCGGGCATCGCGGACGGCTGCCGGGCGGCCGGCTGCGCCCTGCTCGGTGGCGAGACGGCCGAGCACCCGGGCGTGATGAAGCCGCACGAATATGACATCTCCGGGACCGGTGTCGGCGTGGTGGAGGCCGACAAGATCCTCGGCCGGGACCGGGTCGAGCCCGGTGACGCGGTGATCGCGATGCGCTCCTCCGGGCTGCACTCCAACGGGTACTCGCTGGTGCGCCACGTACTCCTCGGGGCCGGCCGGATGCGGCTGGACACCGTGGTCGAGGAGCTGGGCCAGCAGCGCACCCTCGGCGAGGAGCTGCTCACCCCCACCCGGATCTACGCCAAGACCTGCCTCGACCTGATCACCGAGTGTGAGGTACACGCCTTCGCGCACGTGACCGGCGGCGGTATTCCGGGCAACCTGGTGCGGGTACTCCCGGATCATCTCGACGCCATCGTCGACCGCTCGACCTGGCGCCCGCAGCCGATCTTCGATCTGGTGCAGAGTCGTGGCCGGATCGACAGCCCGGAGATGGAGACCACCTTCAATATGGGCGTCGGCATGTTCGCGGTGGTCTCCGCCGACGACGCCGACCGGGCACTGGCCTTCCTGGCCGGCCGCAAGGTGGACGCCTGGCAGGTCGGCGAGGTCATCGACGGCCACGGCTCCGTGCAGATGAAGGGCTCGTACACGGCTGGCTGACGATCGAACGGCCGACCGGGACTCCGGTCGGCCGGCGAATCGGACGGGTGATCCGGCCTTACGCGAGGATGAATCACAACCTACGCTGAGTCGACGCTCCCCACAGCGATGGGAGGGGATGTGTCGAACGGTACCGGGTTGATCTACGAAGACAGCCGCCCACCCTCGTGGACCGGGATGCGCGGGATCGCGACGGTACCCTCGTATGTGATCATGCAGCCGACTACTCTCTGCAACCTCGACTGCGACTACTGCTACCTGCCGCTGCGCAAAGTCGAGCGGCGGATGCCGGTGGCCGTCGCGGAGGCCGTCGCCGGGTCGGTCAACGAGTGGGCCCAGGCAGCCGGGCGCTTCTCGGTGGTGTGGCACGGTGGCGAGCCACTGGCCGCCGGGCGGGTAAACCTGGGCGAGCTGATGGACGTCTTCCATGGTGTGGAGCACCACGTACAGACCAACGCCACGCTGATCGACGACGCCTGGTGCGAGTTCCTGAAGGCGCACGAGGTACGGGTCGGCGTCAGCGTGGACGGCCCCGAGCAGTTCACCGCGCAGCGTGTCGACCGGGCTGCCCGGCCGGCCTACCGGCAGATCATGCACGGGATAGAGGCTTTGCGCCGCAACGAGATCAGCTTCGCCGCGCTGTGCGTGGTCAGTGACCCGCGGCCCGGCCTGGCCGCCGAGTTGTACAGCTGGTTCCTCGAGCTGGGCTGCCACTCGCTGGGCATCAACGTCGAGGAGCGGGAGGGCGTGAACACCCGCTCCAACGCGTATGCCGACGCCGCGGTCCGGGCGTTCTGGGCCGAGCTGACGGCGGCCTGGCGCGCCGACCCGCGCATCGAACTCCGCGAGGTGGAGTGGGCGCTGCGCTACGCGGGTGCCGCGCTGTCCGGTGCCGCGGATACCTTGCTGCCCCGGCAACTCGACCCGATCCCGGTCGTCGGGTACGACGGCTCGGTGGTCCTGCTCTCGCCCGAGCTGGCCGGCTTCGCCGATCCGGGGTACGGCGACTTCAGCTCGGGAAACGTTACGGGGCAACCGTTGCACGAGATCGTGGCGGGCGTCGCCGGTACCCCCGCGGGCTGGATCGCCGAGTACCTCGACGGCGTACAGGCGTGCCGGGACAGCTGCCCGTACTTCGGCTTCTGCGGCGGCGGGCACGCGGCCAACCGGTACTTCGAGCACGGCCGCTTCGACACCACGCAGACCGAGCACTGCCGCAACAGCAAGATCAACCTCTTGGAGGGAGTGCTCGACCATGCCCGAGACCACTGAGCTTGCAACAGTTGGGCTTGCAACAGTTGGGCTTGCCACAGCTGGGCTTGCAGTCGCTGCGCCTGCGCCTCCGCAGGCCAACTCGCCGACCCGCTCGCGGAGCGGCTGGCCACCGCCGGACCGGGGCTGGCCCGGTTGGTCGCCGAGGCCCGGCAGACCTGGCTGGCGCGTGGCGCGCAGGCCGGCGGTTCGGCCGACGGACCGGGCTGGCGCCCGTTCGAGGACGCCTTTCCGAGCTTCTACCAGTTCACCAACAAGCCGCGCTGAGCAGGCGACGACGCCGCGCAGTGGGATCAACTCGTCGTCGGGCAGCCCGCACGGAATCCGAAGCGGGCCCACTCACTGAGGAGTTCGTCGACCAGCCCGGACACCGCGCTGGCCTGGGGAGCACTCGCCCCTGATGGAGTCCCGAGGCACCGAGTCCCGAGGCACCGAGTCCCGAGGCGCGCCTACCTGCCGAGGAGTTCCTCGACCCGCCCGGTCACCCGACCCGGGGCGCACCCCGCCCGTGTGACGGAGTTCCCGAGGCACCGAGTCCCGAGGCGCGCCTACCTGCCGAGGAGTTCCTCGACCCGACCGGTCACCCGACCCGGGATGCACTCGCCGGGTGATCGCGTGCGGCTGCGAGCGCTTGGTCGCGGCCGCCTGGGCCGCGCGCCCGCCTGTGCCGCGCGTCCACCTAAGCCGCGCGGCTGCCGAGCCGGGCGTGCCTAGGTGCGCTGGCGGGGGTTGTGGGGGCAGACGAGAGCACGCGGAGAGCTCCGCGTGCTCGTAGGTGCTGGAGGGGATCGCCGGGCCCGGGGGACAGGCGCTCCGTTCGCCGACACTTTCAGCGGCGGGGGGCCGCCCAGCTGCCGTCGTACCGGTCCTCGTCGTCCTCGGACTCGTCTTCGTCCTCGTCGTCGGACTCGTCCTCGTCCTCGTCGGACAGGACGTGGTCATCGAAGTCGTCATCCGGCTTCGCGCTACCGCCCAGCTCGCGCTGGAGTGCGGCGAGGTCGGTGTTGGGAGTGTGGTACTTCAGCTCCCGAGCGACCTTCTGCTGCTTGGCCTTCGCACGGCCGCGCCCCATGGCTCGACCCCCTCGCACAGAAATGACGGGGCAGCCCAAAGGCGGGCCCCGATGGTGTCAGCATCTCTCGTGGGTCATACGGTACATGGAGAGACCCGGATTCGACACCTCGGCCCTCCGGCTTCGGTCCTTACCTGTGACCAGTCTCGCGACGGCCACAGTCGGTGACGATCGGCCGCCCGGGACGGCCGGATCCGGACTCCGGTACGCCCACAGATAACAGCGCGAAACGCGGGACTCGTGGCACGATCGGGCGGTGCCCTCGAACTTCGCCGCCTACCTGCGTGTCTACGAGCCGCTGAGCGCCTTTGACCGGGAGCGGCAGGTGTTCTGGCGCCGCTACGTCAAAGAGGGACGGGCAGTCGCGCCGGCCGACGGCCCCGGGCGGCAGCGCAGCCAGGTACTGGAGGCGCTCGGTGCGGGCTGGAGCCGGCTGCCTGACCTGCCTGACGAGGCGTACGTTCTGGAGACCGACGACACGCTGCTGATCTGCCCCTGGAACCTGCGCCTGCGGGTGGCCGAGGCGGCGCTGTCCGCGCGGGACGGGGTGCCGGCGGTACTGGCCGACGCGTTCGTACCCGCCAAGCTGGCCGGGCAGGCACAGCTGATCGTGGACGGGGTACGCGACACGGTGCTGGAGAACGGGGCACCGCGCATCCATGAGCAGGTGGCCACCTGGGGCGTACCGCTGCGTTGGTTCATGTTCTTCGATCTGGCCGAGAAGCAGTTGTCGCTGCGCCCGGGACAGCGCGGGTTGACCTACCGGACAGAGATCTCCAAGGCGCGGCGCCGGGCACACCGGGCACACAGTGTGTTGAAGCGGGCGCTGGGCGACGCCGCGATCACCGAGGCGGTCGAGGAGAGCACCCGCTACCTCAAGGAGTTCCACCCGCGCTCGGTGGTCGAGCTCGACTACGGCGGACTTGTGTCGCTTTTGTCAGATGAAGCATTGTCCGAGGATGATTCGCCCGGTCTGGTGGCCCAGGGACTGGCCAGCCTTGCACAGAGTGACGCCGACGCCGCGACCCAGGCGTACGAGCAGCTCGTGGAGCGCTGGCGGGCCATCCAGCTGCGCGAACGCGCCAATTAACGGGAATGCGCTTCGTATTCGGGCCCTGACTGACTGTTACAGAAGGTCCAAATAAGACATCATGTGGCGACCTAAAAACCGAAAAATCGGGCATTCATCCTCCGTCCATCCAAGTAAGGTCAGCCGTTCGGTCCATGTCGGACATGCGGGACTAGCCGGACCATAGACATGCGCCAGCCGGCGGGACCCCGGTGGGCGTTTGTACAACAATGTGGAGGAGTGACCGATGGCGTCGCGAACGCATGAACCAGAGCCGCTGCTGACCCCGGCCGAGGTTGCGTCGATGTTCCGAGTTGACCCGAAGACCGTGACTCGGTGGGCAAAGGCAGGCAAGTTGAGCGCGATTCGTACGCTCGGTGGCCACCGCCGTTACCGCGAGTCAGAGGTCCGTGCCCTGCTGCAGGGCCAGATCCCGCAGCAGCGTCAGGGCGACTGAAGCTTTTCAGGGGCCGCCGGCACGTACCGCTCCCGTGCCGGCCGCCCCTGAGCTGTCTCTCCGCAATGATCTTGCCGGTGACCGGCCCCGGCACCTCGGCTGCCCGAGCGGTCGACTCCGGTAAGGACCGCTCCCTCGGCCGGCCAGCCCCGCCACCCGGTGGGGCTCAATCGGCTTCGGCCGTGGCAGCCGTGATGCGTACCCCCACCGTGCGTTCGATGCTTCCCCGGCGCAGACTCAGCCAGACGTAGAACCGGCCGATCAGGCCGTACTTCTTCCTGATCAGACTGAGGATGCGGGGAATCTGCTCGGCGGGTAGCAGGTTCGCCCGGGCGGGTACCGGTGCGCCGGTCACGGCGCCCCGCATCGTGCAGGGCGCCAGTGTGATCTGCGAGTTGCGCCGGATTCGCTTGATCTTTCCCGACCCCAGGGCGGTCCACACCGCGAGCGCGTCGCCGTCGGGTACCACCCAGACGGGCGTCGCCACCGGGTCACCGGAGCGCCGGTAACTGGTAAGACTTACGTACTTTTCGCTGCCCAGCAACGTCAGGGGCGCAGCGCTCGTCGTCATGCTCGGATTATGCTGAGCTCCCCTCCGCGCCGATAGGTAGCCGCGTGTCGCAGCCCAGTGTTCCCGAGTCGGTCAGCCCACCGACCGAAGAGTCGCCAGCCGGCGCGCCCACGCCCAGCCAGCCCCCCGAGGCTCAGCCGGCGCCGACCGAGCAGCCTGCGGAGGCGCTACCAGCCCAGGTGTCGGCAGCCCAGGTGTCAGCAGCCCAGGTGTCAGCAGCCCAGGTGGCGCCTCAGCCGGCGCCGACCCAGCTGCCTGCGGCTCAGGCGCTACCAGTTCAAGCGCCACCAGCTCAGGTGCCGCCCGCTCAGGCGCCACCAGCTCAGGCGCTCCCCGCTCAGGCGCCGCCCGCTCAGGTGCCGCCCGCTCAGGCGCCGCCAGCTCAGGTGCTGCCGGCTCAGGTGCTGCCGGCTCAGGTGTCAGCAGCTCAGCCGGCAGTTGTTGGGTCGACGGCGGTCGGTGGCCCGGAATTCGTTCCGCCGGCGGCCGGCGGGCAGACCCTCGTCGGGGCGCCGATGGCCATACAGCCACCGATCGGCCAGCCACCGGGGGGCCAGCCGCAGGTTGGCCAGCCGCAGATTGGGCAGCCCCCGGTCGGGCAGCCGCCAGTCGGGGTGGGGGCGGGGTTGCCGGGGTACCCGCAACCGGGCGGCTGGCCACAGTACGGACCGGGCTGGGTACCGCCACAGCCGCTACCCGCACAGCTCCTACCTGCACAGCCGCTACCTGTGCAGCCGCTACCTGTGCAGCCGGGCGGGTACGGGTACGGCTACGGGTACCCGGGGAGCTTTGGGCAGTTGCCGGTGGTACCCGCGAAACCGCGGGACCGGTCGCGGACCGTGCTGCGCGCCGGCCTGATCGTGGCCCTCGTCGTCGCGGTGCTCTGTGGCGGCAGCGACGCTGTGCTCCTGGCGCAGCGACACAGCAACCGGACCGCGACCTTCGTCGAGGGCGCCGGCCAGGCGACCGGCGCTCTCAACGCGCTGCTCCAGCGGCGCTCCGCTGCCGTCCTCGCCAACAATGAGCAGGCGTTCCTCGCCGACGTCGACCAGAGCCGGCCCACCTTCGTCGAGCACGAGAAGGAGGAGTTCGCCAACCTGGAGGCGCTCGGACTGTCCAGTTTCTCCATGGCGGTCTCCGGGCTCAACAAGTACTCGCTGGCCAACGCCGATCCGGCTCTGGTGGCCAGCTTCGACTGGGGGCTGCTGCCGGTCGCGGTGACCATCAAGTACGCGGTGAAGGACGTGGACACCCAGCCGGTCGGCGCGCCGTGGATCCCGGTCGTCGGGCAGCGCGACGGGCACTGGTACATCGCGGACGAGATGACCAAGGGCGCCAACCTGCCCGAAGGCGTCGGCGGGCAGCCCTGGGAGACGGGGCCGGTCGTGGTACGCCGCAGCGCGCACGTGGTCGCGGTGATCTCCAAGGACGACGAGCGGCTCGCCCCGCAGTTGATGCAGTTCGCCGAGACCGGCGTCACCAACGCGCTGAACTTCCTGCCCACCGGCTGGTCGGGGAAGGTACTGGTCACCGCGGTCTCGGACAGCGACGTGATCGCCTCGTACTTCCGCGACGACATGGAGGAACTCAACAGTGTCGCGGCGGTGGCCGTACAGGCCTTCGACGGCGTGTACAACTGGGGCTCGGTCAAGTACGTGACCAGCAGGGTGCTGTTCAACCCGGACAGTCTCGGCGGCGACCAGGCGGAGCTGCAGATGACGCTGACGCACGAGTTCATCCACGTCGCCACCGGGCCGGTCACCGCCGACGACACGCCGCTGTGGCTGGTCGAGGGGATCGCCGAGTACGTCGCCAAGGACACCGGGCACGTGTCCGACAGCGAGCTGCACTACGAGCTGCTGCACCTCGGGTACCCGACGGAGCTCCCGGACGACAAGACCTTCTACTCGGTGGGGTACCCCAACTACCTGTACTCCTCGCAGGCCTGCCGGTACATCGCCAACAAGTACGGCAAGGCCAAGCTGCTGGCGCTCTACACGTACTTCAACCACTCCTCGGACGAGGAGACAGCGGTGGAGTCCACGCTGGGCGTCACCGAGCAGCAGCTCACCACCGGCTGGCTGGCCTTCCTGCACAGCCTGAAGTAGCCGCCCGCTCTGCCACGCACGCTCCCGGTCGGTAGCGGTGGGAAGGGCTGTAGCGGGATGATCGCGGGCGGTAACGTCGTCGCATGGGGAGCCTCGGCGGACGGCTGACGCGCAACGCGCTGGCCAGTCTGCTGGTCGCCGTGGTGTGCGCCGCGATCGGACTCGGCCTGCCCTGGCTCAACAACCGGCTGCCGGCGACCCGGGCGGTACCCGCTGGGAAGCCCTTCCCGATCGCCGCCGGAGTCACCGTGCTCCCGCCGTCAAACGCGGTCTACGACGTGACGAAGACGGCGACCAGCCAGGACGGGCGGCAGGGCGCGGTGCTGTTCGTCGTCGGCAGCCTGCGCTACACGGTCGCGGTCGTACTGTTCACCGGCACGCTGGCCGAGGCGGCGCAGGTGGTACGGGCGGCGATCACGCACGCGCGCGGGTACCAGGCGCTCGGGCGGGAGGGGCCGGTGCGTACCGGCGCGGGCGTGGCCGGGCTGGGCGGCGGGTACACCACGGCCACCGGTACCGGGCGGTACGCCGTGTTCGTGGCCGACGGATTGGCGGTACAGACCACTTTCGCGGGCGCTGAGCCGGGATCGGAGGCGCTCGCCACCATCCAGGCGAGCGTGGACAGCATCACCTTCGGGGCGCCCTGATGGAGTCGCCGCCCGTTGACGGGTCAACGCATGTACGGCCGGCCGAAGAGTGGAGCCGGGGGGCTGGATCGCTGCTGCTGCCGGCCTTCTGGGTACTCGTCGTGCTGCTCGCGATCGGTGGCTGGCGGATGTTCACGCTGTTCCGGCCGCTGGTCCGCGCGTACCCCGGTGCCGCGCTGCTGGCCGGGCTGCTGTTCGGCCTGTACGCCGTACCCTTCGTCCTGGTCGTTCGGGCCTTTGACTTTCTGGAACAGGAGCCGCCGCTGCTGCTGCTCACCGCGTTCGCCTGGGGTGGGCTGGTGGCCACCACGGTCGCGCTCGCCGGCGGCAACGCCGGGCATGCGTTGCTGGCCAAGGAGTTCGGCCCGACCTTCGCCTCGCAGTGGGGCTCGGCGCTGGTCGCGCCGACGCTGGAAGAGCCGCTCAAACTGCTCGGCGTGATCATGGTGGTACTGATCGCCCGGCACCAGCTCAACAGCGTGGTGGACGGGTTCGTCTACGGCGCCTTCGTCGGGCTGGGCTTCCAGGTGGTGGAGGACCTGATCTTCGCGCTCGGCCAGGTCGCGGGGGACGGCGGGCACGGCGCGGTGGCCACCGTCATCGCCCAGTTCCTGCTGCGCGGCTTCATCGGCGGGCTGTGGAGCCACACCCTGTTCACGGCGCTGGCCGGCGCCGGGGTCGGCTACCTGGTGGTACGCCGGGAACGGCCGTGGGACGCGCGGATCGGGGTGGCCGCGCTCGCGCTGGCCGGTGCCTGGTGCTTCCACTTCCTGTGGAACACCCCGTGGCTGGTCGACGGGTTCGGTGCCGGCGGTTGGGGGGTACTCGCGGCGCTCGTTCTCAAGGGCATTCCGGCGGTACTCCTGGTGCTCGTCCTCGCCCGGGTCGCGGGCCGGCAGGAGGCAGCGCACTACCTGGAGTTGCTGGCGCTCGACGCCGACCCGGAGGTGTGTACCGAGCGGGAGCGCGCGGCCCTGCGTACCGGCTGGCGGCGCCGCTCGGCTCGCCGGTACGCCCTGGACCGGTACGGCCGGCGGGCCGCCCGGGAGGTGCGCTACCTGCAGCGCGCCCAGGCCCGGCTGGCGGTCGAGCTGTCCCGTGGTGGCCCGGACGCGGACCGGTACCGCCGGCTGGCCCGGGACTGCCGGATCCAGCTGCGCCGGCTCGGCCACCCCGAGGCGTACGCGCCGTCCGGCACGGTACCCCCGTGGTGGGTGGTCACCGGGGTGATCATCGCTGTCGGCGGGCTGTGCGTGCTCTTCGTCGCGGTGGCCGTACACCTCGGCCTGGGTTGATCTTGGGTTTGTGACCGGGCCGGCGCCCACCGGGGTGAGCGCCGGCTGAGGGTGGGCTTCAGATGGTCGGGGCGTGGCCGCCGTCGCCCTCGACCACGGTCTCGGGCAGCGTGTCCTGGTCCGCGTCGACCATCGTCACGTCGACCTTGCCGTCGCCGTCGGTGTCGAACTGGAAGAGGTCGGCCTTGCCGTCCCCGTCGGTATCGGTGGCCCAGAGGTCAGCCTTGCCATCCCCGTTGGTGTCGGCGGCGATCAGGTCGTTGCGCCCGTCGCCCCGGGTCTCCACGGTCTCGCTCATCGGTGTCCTCTCGGATGTGTGGTGTGCCGCTGTGCCGCTGTCTCGCGGCCGTTGTCACACGGCCGTTGTCACGCGGTGCCGTCGTTCACCGTAGGGCGCGTGTCCAGCCCCGGCGATCCGGCGCCGGGTCAATTCTTTCCGCCGCCCTGTTCTGTTCGCGGCCCTGTTCTGTTCGCGGCCCTGTTCTGTTCGCGGCCCTGTTCTGTTCGCGGCCCTGGTGGTTCCGTCGGTCTCTTGCCGCGCGGTCGGCCCGTCCCGGGCCGGCGGCCGGCTGGCGTTACCCGGTAGTAGGGTGCGGGCATGGACGTCAACACCGCAGCCGCCGGCGATCCCGTGCTCTCCCTGGGCCCGGGCGCGCTCAACGAGCGGATGGGTATCACCCTGGTCGAAGCTACCCCCGAGCGGGTGGTCGGCACCATGCCGGTGGAGGGCAACACCCAGCCGTACGGGCTGCTGCACGGGGGTGCCTCGTGCGTACTCGCCGAGACACTGGGCTCCGTCGGGGCGGCGATGCACGCCGGCCGTACCCACGGTGGCCTGGCGGTCGGCGTGGACATCAACGCCACGCACCACAAGGCGGCCCGCAGCGGGCTGGTCACCGGAGTGGCCACCGCGATCAGCCTGGGCAGCACCATCGCCAGCTACGACGTGGTGATCACCGACGAGTCCGGCGAGCGGATCTGTACCGCCCGGATCACCTGCGCACTACTCCGCCCGCGCTCCGGTTCCTGAGTTCTTTCCGCAGTTCTTTCGGCAGTTCTTTCGCAGTTCTTTCGGGCGGTTGGCCCGGGCGTTTGACGGCGGCGCCTACGGTGGTTGACGTGACCGACCCGTACGACGACGCTGCCAGGGTGCTCCAGTTGGCACTCGACGACGATGTCGAGGCGGTCTCCGGTACCTTCGCCTCGGTGGTCTCCCGGGCCGGCGCGTCCGGGGCGTACGACGTGGCCGTGTGCCTGGCCGCGACGCTGATCGGCGATCAGGTACCCGCCGGGCACTGGACCCTCGACTACCCGGAGATCGACACGGCGAGCTACGACACCCGCTGGGTGGCCCGCTTTGTCAGTGCCTACGTCAACGCCGACCGGCCAACCGGCGAGGCGCTGGTGGGCGCCGCGGTGGCCGACGGCCAGCTGCCCGCCTGCCTGCTCGCGTTGACCGGCTCGACCGTCGCCACGCTGCGCCGCCGCGCCACCTGACTCTCTCTGTCGCACCGGACCGTTAGCCTGACCGCCATGTCCGACGCCATCCTCGCGAAGATCCGCAAGCTGCTGGCAAAGGCCGAAGACCCGGCGTGTACCCCGGCCGAATCGGCGGCGTTCACCGCCAAGGCAACCGAGTTGATCGCCAAGTACGGTGTGGACAGCGCGCTGTTGGCCGCCGCCGATCCGGCCCGTGACCCGGTCGGCGACCTACGGATCAAGGCTGACGCGCCGTACGCGCGCGACAAGTGCGGCCTGCTCGCCTCCGTCGCGGTGGCACTGCGCTGCCGGGCGGTGCGGGTACACACCGACCACGGGCTGATCGTGCACCTGTTCGGGCACGCCGCTGACCTGCGCCGTACCGAGCTGCTCTTCACTTCACTGCTGGTACAGGCCGCGCACGGGCTGGCCAGCGCGCCGGTCCCCGGCTGGCAGCATCCAGCCACCTTCCGGCGCAGCTGGCTGGGCGGCTTCACCGAAGCGATCTACGCACGCCTGCTGGCCGCCGAGTCGGCCGCGGTGAGCTCGTTTGCCGGCGTGCCTTCAACTGGGCGGTCAGTGGCGCTGGTGCTTGCCGACCGTACGGCCGTGGTGGCACAGCGGGTGGCGCAGGAGTATCCGGACATGACCACCGCGCCGCGGCGTCGGCTCTCCGGGAGCGGCCGGTGGGAGGGGTACGCGGCGGGGAACCAGGCGGACCTGGGCGGCGGACGGATCACAGCTTCCGGTACATGACGTGCAGGTCGACGAGGCCGAGCTGGCTGTGCCGGAACGCTTCCGGGAGGGTACCGACGACCGTGAAGCCCAGCGACTCCCAGAGTGCGAGCGCGCGGCCGTTGGTCGCGACCACGGCGTTGAACTGCATCGCGTGGTAGCCGAGTTCGCGGGCCCGGTCGACGATCCGGGTGGCCAGCGCCCGGCCGACACCCCGACCGGCAGCGCCGGGCGCGACCATGAACCCGGCGTTTGCCACGTGGTCACCGAGGCCGGGCTGGTTGGGGCGGAGGATGGCGGTACCCACCGTCTTCTCTTCGACCGCCACCCAGGTCTCGGCCGGCGGCCCGGGTAGCCAGCTGGACCGGGCCGCCGGCTCGTCGGTATCCGGGGCGTAGGTGTAGGTGTCGCCGGCGGCGACCACGGCATGCCAGATGGGCCAGATGCCCGGCCAGTCGGCCGCCCGCGCGACGCGGATCTCCACTGCCCCGACCCCACTCCCTCGCGTCCCCTGGACTGACCGACCCCCTGTCTGTGTCGGATGTGTTAGACCGTCCACACCAGACAGAATGGCTTGCCGGCCGGGTCGGAGTAGACGCGCCAGTTCGAGCCGGCGCCGTCCAGTCGGGTGGCGCCGATGTCGAGGGCAGCCCGTTCGGCCGCGTCGACGTCCTGGACGGTGATGTCGAGGTGGAGCTGCTGGGGGTAGGCCGGGTCTGGCCAGCGCGGCGCGGTGTACTGCTCCACCTGCTGGAACATCACCGGCTGCGCGCCGTCCTGGCCGATCATGGCGACCCCGTCCGCCTCGTACGTCACCGGCTTGCCGAGCAGCTCGGCGTAGAAGTGGCTCAGCGCCTTCGCGTCGGGGCAGTCGAGCATGACGCCCATGAGGGTGGTCCGCGGATCGTCCGGGTTGACGCACAGGTCGAAGGGGTGGCCGGCCGGGTCGGCCAGGGTGTGCCAGCGTTCGTTGCGGCGCAGCAGGGTGGCGCCGAGCTGCTGGGCGCGCTCCGCCGCCGCGTCGATGTCGGGTACCCGGAAGTCGAGGTGCGCCTGCTGCGGATGGTCCTGGCCCGGCCACTGGGGCGGCACGTGGTCGGGAGCCAGTTGCAGGCCGATCCGCCAGCCGTCACCGGAGTCGAGCGTGATCCAGTCGTCCTCGTCCTCCTCGTCGGGGACGCGTCGCCAGCCGGCGAGCTGCTCGTAGAACGTGGCCAGCTGCTCGATGTCCTGGGCGTCCAGCGCGACGGCCCGCAGGGCGCCGATCGCCCGCTCGTGTGGTTCGGAGGTCATGCCACGATCCTGCCCATCCCGGCGCCGCCCCGCCACCCGAAACCGCGTTGACGATCCGCTTGGTACCAAAATGTCCGCGAAATTTGTCGTACATACGTTCGAGGAACTGTCGTACCCTGCCGGTAGGTTGCGGGTATGGACGAGGCGTTGGCGGTGATGGAGCAGGCGGTGCTGGATTGCCTGTCCGCCAACGTTTACAGCCTTCCGTCGGCGGAGTTGGTCAGCCGGTTGGATCGGGTGCATGCGTTCTCCCAGCAGGTGGCGGCGCTGGAGTTGGGTCTGGTCCGGGAGGTCGATGCGCGGGGTTTGCCGGCTGCTGAGGGTGCGCACAGCACTGGGGCGTGGTTGGCGCACAAGTGGCGGGTCAGTCCCGGTACGACTGCGCGGCTGGTGAAGCTGGCCAAGCTGGTCGACTCGAGCGCTCCGCAGAGTGGTGTCGCCCTCGGCGAGGGTCGGGTCAACGTGGAGCAGGTGCATGTGATCGCCTCGGCTGTGCGGGAGTTGCCGGTCGGGCATCAGCCGGAGGGTGAGCGGTTTCTGCTGGAGCAGGCGGCGGTGTTCGCGCCTCGGGATTTGGGGCGGCTGGGGGAACGGCTGCTGTACGTCGTTGATCCGGAAGGGGCGGAGCAGAAGGCCGCGGATCAGCTGGCCAAGGATGAGGCGCGTGGTTATCGGGATCGGACGTTGTCGGTGTTCGACATCGCCGGTACCAGCAAGGTCCGCATCTCCGGCTGGCTCGATCGGGAGGGCGGCGCGATCATTCGGGCCGCTCTGGATCCGTTGTGTGCGCCCCGCCGCGACCGCGACGACGCTCGCTTCAACTCACGCGCAGGCGCAGGTGCTGGCGCTGACTTAGACGCGGCCGCAGATGCCGGTGCTGGCACGGACTCAGACGCGGGTGCGGGCACGGGCTCAGGCGTGGGCGCGGGCACGGGCTTGGGCACGGGCTTGGGCGCGGATGCCGGCGCTGGCTCGGAGGCCGGCGCTGGCGTGAGCGCAAGTGCGGGTGCGGGTGGTGGCCAAGGCGCTGGTGTCGGCGCCGGCTTCCCTCGCGGTCCCGGTGCGGGTGGTGGCCTGGGCGCGAGTACTGGTGAACGTGATTCCCGGAGTCCCGGACAGCGGCGCATCGACGCACTCGTCGACATCTGCCGACTCGCCCTCGCCACCGGAGAGCTACCCGACAACGGCGGCGACCGACCCCAACTGGTGGTCACCGTCCCGTTCGAAGTACTCCGCAGCCAGGTCAGGCGCAGCGACCCTCGACGACGGCGCCACCCTCACCGCGAGTTCGGCACGACGACTGGCCTGCGACGCAGCGATCCTGCCCGCCGTGATGGGCGGGGACAGCCAACTGCTGGACCTCGGACGACGCCGACGACTGTTCACCGGACCCGTACGACAGGCACTCGTCCTACGAGACAGAGGCTGCGCCTTCCCACCCTGCGACCGGCCAGCCCGCTGGACAGACGGGCACCACATCCAGCATTGGGCCGATGGCGGAGCCACCGAACTGGCCAACGGGGTGCTGCTGTGCGGCTACCACCACCGGCTCATCCACCAAGGCGAATGGACCGTCCGCATCAACCCTGGTGACGGACTCCCCGACTTCCACCCACCAGCCCACCTCGACCCACAGCAGCGACCCCGCCGCAACAACTACCACCGACGCCAATAGGCCGGTGCGACTCAGGTTCCTTGGCGAGCGCAGCCCCTCGAGTCGGAGCAGGGTCGCGGTGCGGGGCACACCTCATGAACTGGCGTCCTATACCCCCCAGGGGTATGGTTGCCTCATGAGGGCTACTGCTTCGTGGGGGATGGCTGCGCAGGCGACGCTGCACTGCTTGACCGGGTGCGCGATCGGTGAAGTACTCGGCATGGTCATCGGTACCGCCACGGGGCTGCACAACGCGGGTACCGTGGCGCTCTCCATCGTGCTGGCCTTCGCCTTCGGGTACGGCCTGACGATGAGCAGTGTGCTGCGGCAGGGTGTCGGGGTACGTGCTGCGCTGGGAGTCGCGCTGGCCGCCGATACCGTGTCGATCATCGTGATGGAACTGATCGACAACGCCATCGTGGTCGCCATTCCGGGCGCTCTGAACGCCGGTCTCGGCAGCGTGCTGTTCTGGGGTTCGTTGGTGTTCTCTCTGGTGATCGCGTTTCTGCTGACGACGCCGGTGAACAAGTGGCTGATCGGCCGTGGCAAGGGCCACGCCGTGATGCACGCCTACCACCGCCACGGCCAGGTCCACGGCCAGAGCCACGGCCAGAGCCACGGCGACGACCAAATGAGCGACCACCACGCGAGCGGCGCCGCGAGTCCCGACAGTCACATGAGTCCCAACAGTCCACAGGAGTTGATCATGTTGCGGGCGGGGTACCGGCGTTCGCCAGGAACTTCAGCATCCGGCGCCAGACGTCAGCCTGGGCGTCGGCGTACTCGGGCTGGGCCTCTTCGAAGAAGCCGTGCGGGGCGCCGGGGTAGGTGACGAACTCGTGGGGTACGCCCGCCGTTGTGAGTGCGGCGTCGAATCGATCCACTGTGGACGGTGGGATGCCGGGATCGGCCCCGCCCCACAGTGCCAGGATCGGTACCGAGATCGTGGCCGCCTGCTGGGTCGGGCCGGGGCGACCGTTCAATTCGTCCGGGTACCCGTAAAGCGAGATCACCCCCGCGAAGCTGGAGTCTTCGGCAGCCGCCTGGCAACCGAACCGGCCACCGATGCAACACCCCAGCACCACCACGCGATCCGTGCCCGAACCGCCGGCCGTCCCCGCCGAAGACCCGACTGAAGCGGGAGACCCGGCTGAAGCGGGAGACCCGGCTGAAGCGGGAGACTCGGCAGAAGCGGGAGACTCGGCTCGTGCATGGGAATCCGGCGGTCCGGAGGGTTGTTTCTGTGGCCTCGCGGAGCGCTGTGGCGCCGGCGGCGAAGTCGGCGAAGAGCTGCGGCAGACTGAGCTTTCCCAGGTGTGGCAGCACCTTCGTGAGGTCGGCGAAGGAGTCGCGGCGGGAGTGGTAGTCGGTGCCGGCGGTACGCCCGAAGTAGTCCACCGCTACGGCTGGGTACCCGTGTTCGGCGAGGCGGATCGTCAACTGCTCGTAGAAGCCGGACAGGCCACGGTTGTCGGGGAGGACGAGTACCCCGACTCCCGAGCTGCGTGCGGGTTGGGCGAGGTACGCGGCGAACTCGGTACCGTCGGCCGAGCTGAGGGTACGGGCGCCGGACTCGACGGTGGTCAACGGCGAGCCGTAGCCCGGTGGAGTCGCGTCTGACTCGTAGCACACGGACGGGAGTCCCTTCTCGGGGGGATTTCCGCCCAGGCTAGTGCGCCGAAAGTACAGCATATCATTTTATTGATCTTGAAGATAGGACCAACCGGCTGGATTCCGGTCACCTCTTCGGTCCCCCGTCCTTTGTCGATGAGGCGAAGCGTTGGGCGGATCAACGGGCGCAGCGGGTCGAAGACCACCGGCTGGACGGGGCGAGCGCGGGAGTGTGGCCTGAAACATAAGGTGCGAATATAAGGACCTAATGTAATCTGGTCACGTGGCAACGACTTCCCCCGCGCCCTCCCCCGCAGTCTCGGCCCCGGCGCTGGACCTGGTGGTCAACCTGGAACGGTTGGTAACGCTGGTCCGTGGGCTGATTCCGAACGCTGACATGTCGCTGACGGCGGCCTCGACGCTGCGCATGCTGGAGCGCTCCGGGCCGATCCGGATGTCTGAGCTGGCCCAGCGCCAAGCGGTCACCCAGCCGGCGATGACCCAGCTGGTTACCCGGCTGGAGCGGGACGGGCTGGCTCGGCGGCAGGGCAGTGACCAGGATGCGCGGGTGGTACTCGTCGGCATCACCGCGGTCGGCAGCGAGTTTCTGGCTAGTCGACGGGCAGCGCGTGCCCAGCGCCTCACCGAACTGCTGGACACGCTGCCGGCCAAGGATCAGCGGGCGATCGTAGCCGCCATCCCGGCCCTCAACCTGCTGGCCGACCTCGGAACCACAGAGCGAACCTGAGCCGCCGACGCCGGCCTGCAACAGAGCCAAACCAGGCAACAGAACGAAACCCAGCAACACAGCCAAAGCCAGCAACACAGAACACAACACCGAGCCGACCCGGAACAGAGCCGACTCAGAGCGAAGACAGGAGTCGTACCCGATGAGTCACGGAGCACCGACAGCCAGCCCGTTCCGGCAGCCCCGGGCGGTCTGGGCGGTGGCATTCGCCTGCGTCATCTCGTTCATGGGCATCGGGTTGGTCGACCCGATCCTGCCCGCGCTGTCGCAGCAGCTGCATGCCACGCCGTCCCAGGTCTCCCTGCTGTTCACCAGCTACCTGCTCGTCACCGCGGTGATGATGCTGGTGACCAACTGGGTGTCCAGCCGGATCGGGGCCAAGCGCACGCTGGTCGCCGGGCTGGTCATCATCGTGATTTTCGCGGGGCTGGCCGGCACTTCCGGCAGTATCAACGGAATCGTCGGCTTCCGGGCCGGCTGGGGGCTGGGTAACGCGCTCTTCATCGCCACCTCGCTCGCGGTCATCGTGGCGTCGGCGAGCGGTGGGTTCAGCGGGGCGATCATCCTGTACGAGACCGCGCTCGGTGTGGGGATCGCTGTCGGTCCGCTGCTCGGCGGGCTGCTCGGCGGGATCAGCTGGCGCGGGCCGTTCTTCGGCGTCAGCGCGCTGATGGCGGTCGCGTTGGTGGCGACAATCGTGATGGTACCGGCGACGCCCACGCCAGAGCACCGGACATCACTCGTCGCACCGTTGAAAGCGCTGCGGCACAAGGGTCTGCTCATCATGAGTCTGACCGCGCTCTGCTACAACTGGGGCTTCTTCACGCTGCTGGGGTACGCACCGTACCCGATGCACCTGAACGCACACCGGCTCGGCTTCGTGTTCTGTGGCTGGGGCATCCTGGTCGCGCTCTTCAGCGTCGCCGTGGCACCTCGCCTGCAGCGCCGCTTCGGAACAGCGCCTTCGTTGTACGTCAACCTGGTGCTGCTGGCGATCGTGCTCACCGTGATCGGGCTGCGTACCGACTCGCCGCACACGGTCATCATCGCGACCATCATCTCCGGTGCGTTCATCGGCGTGAACAACACGCTCACCACGCAGGCCGTGATGACGGTCGCGCCGGTCGAGCGCCCGATCGCTTCGGCCTCCTACGGCTTCGTACGGTTCATCGGCGGTGGCCTGGCGCCATTCGCGGCCGGCAAACTGGCCGAGCACTTCAACATCCACGTGCCGTTCCTGCTTGGCGCGGCGGCCTTCCTGCTGGCTATCGCGGTACTCGCCACCGGCCACCGGATCCTCGCCGAGGCCGAGCGGCCGGCCGCCGAGCCGGCCACAGCCGTTGCGGCAGAAGCAAAGCAGGCAGAGGTCGACGTGGTACGGGTGGGTCAGGTCGGCGTGCCGGCCGGTGTGGAGTCGACGGGTGGACGGCCGGTCCTGGTGGCTGTGGACGGCGGGCCGGCCGGGCCTGCGGTGACCGCGAAGGGTGCTGCGCTGGCCCGGGAGCGGGGCGCGAACGTACAGCTACTGCACGTGTACGAGGTCGACGTGGTTGGCGACGACGCGGTGGAGTCGGAGACGCTGGCGGCGGCGCACGAGGTGGTACACGCGCGCCTCGCCGAGCTGGCCGCGGCGGGCGTACCGGCAACCGGGTACCTGCTGCGCAGCGTGGCCGATCACGGGACGACCGGGCGGCTGCTGGCCGGGTACGCGGACTCAGTTGACGCCCAGCTCATCGTGGTGGGCGCGTCGACCAGTGGGCCGCTGGGTGCGGTGCTGGACAACAGCAGCAGCCGGCGACTGCTCGCCGAGTCTGGCCGCGATGTGCTGGTGGTACAGCCGGATCTGCTGGGGGCGCAGCAGGACTGACAGCTGGGCCGACAGGCGGGGCGGCGCGCTCCTCGGCGGTGTGGTACCCAGAAGGTCCACACCACCGAGGAGAGCGCGATGACGCCGCGACTGCGCCGGGCACGGATCGGCACCGCGCTGCTTTTCCTGCTCTTCGGCGCGGCGCTGGGTACCTGGACGGCGCGGGTGCCGGCGATCAAACACGCGGTCCGGGCCAGCGACGGGCGGCTCAGCCTGGCGCTACTCGGGCTGGCGGCCGGCGCGATCTGCGGGATGCAGTTGGCCGGCAGGCTGGTGGATCGCTTTGGCAGCAAGACAATCCTGGTACCGGTGGCGCTCGCCGAAGGCATCCTGCTGGTACCCACGGCGTACGCGTCGGGCGTACCCTCCCTTGCGTTCGCGCTGTTTGTCTTCGGGATCGGCCATGGCGTACTGAACATCGCGATGAACGCCAACGCCATCGAGGTACAGACGGCATACCAGCGCCCGATCATGTCCTCGTTCCACGCGGTGTACTCGGTCGGCGGCTTCCTCGGCGCCGCCGCCGGTGGGCTCTTCGCCCGAGCCGGGATCGGTCCCCGCACAACGTTTCTGGCGGTCGGCGCCGTGGTACTCGCGCTGGCGATCTGGGCGGCCTGCTGGGTACTGCGAACCGCACCGCCGCCCCGCGACACAGCCGTGGACCTGGCCGCCGACGAGGCGACGCGCGCGGGAAAGCGAGTCGGTGCGGCGCGGCTGGACGGGGTGATTTTCCTTGGGGTGCTTGCCTTCTGTGCGCTCGTCGGGGAGGGTGCGGCGGCCGACTGGAGCGCGGTTTACCTACGCGACAACCTCTCCAGCTCGGCCGGGTTCGCTGCGGCCGGGTATGCCGCGTTCGCCATCGCGATGACTGTCGGGCGGATCTTCGGCGACCGGCTGGGTACCCGCCTCGGCCCGGTCACTCTGGTACGCGCGAGCGGGATCCTCGCCGCCGTCGGGCTGGGCGTGGCACTGCTGATCGGTCGCGGCTGGGTGGGCGTACTCGGCTTCGGCTGCCTGGGCGCGGGGATGTCCTGCATCGCGCCACAGGTCTACTCGGCGGCGGGTGCGCGCAATCCAACTCGTGCCGGGCGGGCACTCGCGCGCGTGGTGAGCATGGGATATGCCGGGTTCCTCGCCGGGCCGATCCTGATCGGCGGGGCGGCGTCACTTGTCGGGCTGCCGCGGGCACTGGCGGTTCCGGTGGTACTCGCCGGCTTCGTCGCGCTGAGTGCCCCCGCGCTGCGTGCGTCCGCGCCGAGCGCCCCGGCGCTGCGGCCCCCGACGCCGCGACCGGGTGGGAGAAAGTCACCGGGTCAGGTGGACAGAGAGCTGGTCGCCGAGTTCCCGGTAGCCGAGGGCGCGGGCGACCCGCTGGGGAGCCGTGACTCGGGCCCGCCACTGCGGCAGTAGGCCACGGGCGAGCGCGTCAGCCGTTGCCGATGAGGCGACCCGGCGGGCCAGGCCGCGACCGCGGGCGGCCGTGCTGACGAGTACGCACAGGTGAGCCACTGAGCCGGGCCAGGTTTCGTGGCCGGCCGCCGCCACATTCTTTCCGTTCTCCCACAACACATACAGCTCGGCTGGGTCGCGCAGGCCACCTTCGCCCGCGTCCTCCGGCCCGACGAGTTTGGCGAGCGCGGCGACGGCCGGGTCATCCTGGGTGGTACGCCCGACCGTCGGGTCGGGTACCGGCTGGAAGTCCTGTACCGCACGGAAAGCAAGGGCGGCTGGCCCGAGTGTCCGACCCTAGAATGCGCCGGTCAGCGCCGCCGCGTGGCTCACCGGGACCGAGTGCGTGACACAGTCGTTGCCGGACAACACGTGCAGCAGGAAGCCGGTGGGCTCGTGCAGGTAGCCGAGGGGTGCGTCGGCGCGCATGGCCAGCGCCGTCTGCCGGTACGTGCTCGGCGCGACGGTCAGCAGGGTACCCGCGAACGGCGCGAAGACCACCCGGTGCAGGTGCCCGGCGAGTACCCGGATCACGTTGGGGTACCGGGAAAGCAGCGCCGCCAGGTCGGCCCCGTCGGCGAGCCCGATGCTGT
Organism: uncultured Actinomycetota bacterium; assembly: GCA_963850915.1. Taxonomy (GTDB): domain Bacteria; phylum Actinomycetota; class Actinomycetes; order Mycobacteriales; family Micromonosporaceae; genus CAVTWH01. Next base: position 20,077 of record CAWKND010000003.1, on the reverse strand, counting down.
CCATGAAGGGCAGGCCCACCGGGCGCGGCGGGTGGTGCAGTGCCACCATGGCCGGTACTTCCGGCCGCCGGTCGAGTACCTCGCCCAGCCAGTGCAGCTGCTCGGCGCCGAGGTGACCGGTATCGGAGCCGGGGACCAGCGAGTCGAGCACGACGATCGTCACCTCCGGGTAGTCGATGCTGTAGTGGGCGAGGCTGGCTCCGCCCAGGAAGCTGGTACCACCGAACCGGTCCAGCAGCGCTGCCCGTCCGTCGTGGTTGCCCGCCACCAGGTGCAGCGGGAGCGGGAAGCCGGCGATCAGCTCGTGCAGCACCGCGTACTCGGCCGCTCCACCGTGGTCGACGAGGTCGCCGGTGATCACCACGCAGTCCGGCCGCGGATCGAGCGTGAGCGTCCGGCCAAGCGCACGGTGCAGGCCCGTGGCTGGCTCGGCGGCGAGCGCGCCGGTGGTGATGTGCGGGTCACTGAGGTGGGCGATCAGCATCCGGGCCTCCCAGGCGTCGCCCCACGTTACTTGCACTGGCCGGCCGGACGGGAAGCGTCGCCCCAGGTTAGCGACATTGGCTGGACGGACGAAGAGCCGGCCGGGCGAGGCGCTCGGTGTGGTCGATTCGGAAAAAACCTCTGATAACCACTGTTACGGTGGAGGAGTCGCGAGTCGCCTGTGCCAGCGGGGGCGCACCGGCCGCGTACCCGAAAAGAACGGCGAGGAAACGGCGCGGCATGAGCGGTCGATTGCGTCGCGCCCTGCGCGCGGCCCGGAACGAGCGGCGGCACGGTGGCCCGGACGCTCGCGCGGCCGGCGCTGCCACGACCTCGGCGCCGTTCGCGTTCGGCCTGCTGGCCGGGGCTGGCGCGCTGGTCGCCTACGCCGGATTCCGGGCCTTCGCGACGGTCAGCACGGTGGTGGTCGTGCTGATCGCCGCGTCGCTGCTCACGGTGGGCGAGCAGCGGGCCGTGGTGTTCCTGCGCAACCGGGGGGTACCGCAGCGGCTCGCCGTCTTCCTCGTGGTGATCGCGCTGGTGCTGGCCCTGGTACTCGCACTCGTGCTGTTCGTACCCTTCCTCGCCGACCAGTTCGAGGCGCTCGGCAACGCTTTCGGCGGGTACCTGGCCAATCTCGCGGACACCCCTGTCGGCCGGCGATTCAATGCCGACTACGACCTGTCCACGTTGGTACACAAGGTTTTCACACCCACCAGGCTGTCCGCCGTCGCCTCCGGTGTGCTCGGCGGTATCGGCGCGCTGTCCGGCCTCGCGGTCGGCGCGTTCACCACCGCGGCGCTCACCATCTACCTGCTCGCCGACTTCGACCGGCTGACCCGGTCGGCGTTCCGGGCGGTGCCCGCGAGCCGGCGCGAGAATGCCGTCCGGATCGGCGCGGAGATCATTGCCAAGATCGGCGCGTACATCGTCGGGGTGACCGCGGTCGCGGCGTGTGCGGGTACCACCGCGCTGGTCTTCATCCTGCTCGCCGGCATCCCGTACCCCGCGGTGTTGGCTCTGATCGTGGCCGCCTTCGACCTGATCCCGCAGATCGGCGCGACCATCGGTGCGCTGGTGGTGATCCTGGTCGGGCTGTCGCAGTCGTTCGCCGTGGCGCTGGTCGCGGCGATCTTTTTCATCGTGTACCAGCAGCTGGAGAACTGGGTCATCTATCCGCGGGTGATGCGCCAGGCGGTCCGGGTCTCCGGCCTCGCCGCGATCCTCAGCGTCCTCGTCGGTACCGCCCTCGCCGGTGTCTTCGGCGCGCTGGTCGCCGTCCCCACCTACGCGGCGGTCAGCATCGTCGTCCGCGAGGTCCTGCTGCCCCGCCAGGACGCCCGCTGACCGGCTTGGCCCCGTGACCGGGTTGGCCGCGCTGACCGGGTTGGTAACGACGGCATCGACCAAACCCGCTAGCGTGGGCGTGATCGCGGCTTCGCGTGAACTTGACGGCTTGGGAGGTGGCGCGAGTGCCGATGTCGCCGGCCGGGCGGCGGGCCACCGGCTCGTACTACACGCCACCGGACGCGGCGCACGCGATGGCGCACTGGGCACTCCGTGGCAGCTCGGATCGGTTACTGGAGCCCAGCTTCGGCGATGGCGTGTTTCTCCGGGCGGCGCGGGACGTGGCCGCCGCCAGGGGCTTGGACGGGGTACGCGTGTCCGGCGTCGAGCTCTCCGCCGAGGCGTACGGGGATGCGGTCGCGGGCGGACTGGTACCCGCTGTCGACGCGCTTCTCGACGATTTCCTGAGCGTACAGCCGTTCCCGGTCGACGCGGTGCTCGGCAACCCGCCCTACGTACGCCTGCGCCATCTGCCGGTACCGCAACGGGACACGGCTCTTGTTGCCGCCCAACGGGTACTGCGCACGGAGATGGAGCCCAGCGGCAGCGTGTGGATGCCGTTTGTCTTGCACGCCAGCCGGTTCCTGACGGCTGGCGGGCGGTTGGCGCTGGTGCTGCCGTACGAGCTGACCCACGTCCGGTACGCCCGACCGCTGTGGGAACACCTCGCCAAGAGCTTCGGCTCTGTTCGGGTCTGCCGCATCTACGAGCGCCTCTTCCCGGACATCCTGCAGGACGTGGTGATTCTCTTCGCCGACGAGTACGGCGCCGGTACCACCGAGGTTGTTTTCGAGCTCTACGAACGCGTTGACGACTTCGACCGGGGTCGGGTCGGGCACCGGGCGGCAGTCCTGGTCGACGACATTCTCAGTGGCGACAAGCCTTTCGCCCGCGCCATGCTGCCGGAATCGACCCGGGAAGTGTTGCGGGAGTTGGAGATCCGGGCGACGGTACCGATGTCCGAGGTGTGCGCCTTCAACATCGGGTACGTCTGCGGCGACAAGCAGTTCTTCCACCCCGACGCGGCGACCCGGCGCCGCTACCGGCTCGAGGATGCGCGACTGGTACCCAGCCTGACCAGTGCGCGGGCGCTACGCGGCGCTGGCCTGCGTACCTCCGGCGTGGCCAGCCCCGACACTCTGCTGCTGCTCGCCGACGGGGAGACACCCACCCCCGGCGAAGCCGAGTACCTGCGCGCCGGTGAAGAGAGCGGGGTGAACAAGAGATTCAAGTGCCGCATCCGCGAGCCGTGGTACGCCGTCCCGGGCGTGAAGACTCCCGATCTGCTGCTGTCGGTGTTCAGTTCCTTCCCGACACTGGTGGTCAACGATGCCCGGCTGGTCGCCTCCAACAGCCTGCTCTGCGGGTACCTGCGCGGTTCTGTGACCGCCGAGTCGTTCGCGATGTCCTGGTACACCCCGCTGACCGTACTGGAGACCGAACTCAAAGTGCACTCGCTCGGCGGCGGGGTACTCATCCTCATTCCCGGTGAGGTCAACGCGATCCGCCTGCTGCGACCGGCGCGGCCAAAAGCCAGGGTGCTTGACGGGATCGACAAGCGGCTGCGCTCCGGGTCACCAGTCGAGGCGTACCTGGCCGGCTGGCCCGGCTCGGGACTGACAGCGGCGGCTGTCGACGCACTCAACGCGGGCAGTGCGGTACTGCGCCGCTGGCGGGTACGCGCGGCGCCGGGAACTTCCCCCGGCGCGGCGCCGGGAACATCCGCCGGCTGAAATTCGTTGCGACCACTGGTACCCACCGGCTACCTTGTAATCACACCGAACACGAACTGAATCACCAACCTGACTGAGGAGCCCCAAAGTGTTGTGGCAGACGCACACCGAGCGAGCGCAGCGACTGACGTCGCGCGGCTTGGCGTGCCCGGCCACCAACGGGCAACCCAGGTACGCGATCGACATCGAAGACAGTTACGCGTTCACGGGCAGGCGGCTCGGGTAAGAAACCCGGACCACCGCCGCCCGCTCCCAACCGGAGACGGGCGGTTTTTCGTTGTACCCCAACGAATCCTCGCCTCTCACACCACAGCATCGTTGTCTCGCAATACCCCCTTGCCCAACGACACCCCAATCCCCCTCTCCGCAACACACCCAGCACTTCCTAGGGGCGTAGCTCAACTGGTAGAGCACCGGTCTCCAAAGCCGCGCGTCGCAGGTTCGAATCCTGTCGCCCCTGCGTGTGTACCCCGACCCTCGGGCCGGCGGTGATGTGTATTGAGAACTCCACAGTGGATGGCATGAAACAGACGGCCGGCCCCCGCGCGCCAGTACGCGGCGCGGGGCCGCCGGCCACAATCCGGGGCGAGGAAGACGGGAATCCGCCTGCTTTGGGAGCAGGACACACCGCGTTCGACTCGCGGGCCCCGGACGGCTCATGCTCCCCAAGCCCATCAGGCCCCAGGCACGGCGGGCCCCAAGCTCGCCGGGCGGGGAGCACCATGGCGAGTTCGGCTAGCGGCAAAGCCACCAGACCCTCGATCTGGAGACAGGGGTTCGATTCCCCTACTCGCTGCGACAACTATTCGTTGCCACAATGCGGTTGTAGCACAACGGAAGTGCGGCGCCTCGCCGTGGCGCAGAACCGAGTTCGACCCTCGGCTACCGCTCCAACGTCCGCCCCGACTCGGGAGGTGAACCCGGTGGACGCCGTACTGGTACTCAACGCCGACCTCGGTCCGCTGCACCGGGTGTCGCTGCGGCACGCGATCCGCATGCTCTGCCGTGAGGTGGCTGTCGTGCACGAAGCGGAGCCTGACATACGCCTCGGTATCTTCCCGATGCCACGGGTGGTACGCCTCGTGCACTACGTCGTTACCCGCTGGCGCTTTTCCAGCGGGCCGAGCTGGTCGCGCGGTGGGGTACTCGCCCGCGACGGGCACCGGTGCGCCTACTGCGCGGGTACCGCGACAACCATTGACCACGTCCTGCCCCGCTCGCGGGGTGGAAAGAACTCCTGGCTTAACACCGTGGCCGCCTGTGGCGGCTGCAATCAGCGCAAAGGCGACCGGACCCCGGTCGAGGCGCGGATGCCACTGCGTATCACGCCGGTGGCCCCCTCGTGGGCCGCGTTCGCCGCGCGCTGAACCGGCCGCCGGGTCTCGCTCCCCGGCGGCCGCGATCCCTCGTCGTCTAGCGGCAGGACACGGCGCTCTGAACGCCGCAAGCGTGGTTCGAATCCATGCGAGGGAGCGCAATGCCGGTGGAGCGGGTTGGGACCCGCGCCGATTTCGTACATCGGAGTAGCGCGTTCGAACCGCGTCACCGGCTCCCTGCACCAAAGGCGGTCGACCGCGCAGCCGGGGGGCGAGCGGTCGGCCACGGGCGACGCACAGGTGTGCAGTGCTGCCTTGCAAGCAGCGCGGGTGCGGTTCGATACCGCGGTTGTCCACCGGCTCACGGAACACGAGTTCCAACAGCCATGCCCGGGTAGCCCAACGGGAGAGGCACTGGTCTTAGGAACCAGTCAGTGGGGGTTCGAATCCCTCGCCGGGTACGCAGCAACAGATCGGGGTGTCGTAGCTCAGTAGGTCAGAGCACTCGCCTGTCACGCGAGAGGTCGCCGGTTCGAGCCCGGTCGGCGCCGCCCAGGAGGATTGGCCGAGTTGGTAAGACCATGCCCCCGTAGCTCAGTGGATAGAGCGTCCGGCTACGAACCGGAAGGTCGCAGGTTCAAATCCTGCCAGGGGTACCAACAAATGGGGTACGAGCATGGACGGTTATGCTCCGGACTCTTAATCCGGAGAGCGGGGTTCGAGTCCCCGGTACCCCACTCGCGGGCGTGGTGGAGAGGATGCCACACGGGGCCCATAACCCCGAGACGCCGTTCGAATCGGACGCCCGCCACACTCCGGTAGCTCAACGGAAGAGCGCGGTCCCGATGAGACCGAGGTCGCTGGTTCGACACCAGCCCGGAGCACCAGGCCTGAGTAGACGGCCCTCAGAAACAACGCGCGTTCGGTTATGGGTAGGCCCCCGTTCTTTCACAGCGGCGGAGCGGGTTCGAGTCCCGCACGCGCGACCATTCCCACGTCGCCCAGTTGGTAGGGCAGGCGGCTGTTAACCGCCCGGGCGCTGGTTCGAGTCCAGCCGTGGGAGCGCCTGTCCGGCAACCGATCCAGCCACACTTCACGGTAGGTGGCCCGCCGGTACCAGAGAAAGCGCCGGACCAACGACTCCGGTGAGTAGGCCCGTGTAGCTCAACCGGAAGAGCACCTGCCCTACAAGCAGGGTGTTGGGGGTTCAAGTCCCTCCGCGGGCACGGATCCACATCAGGCATGGTGTCTGTAGCTCAGTGGTCCGAGCGCCGGGTCGTGGCCCCGGAGGCGCCGGTTCGACTCCGGCCATTCACCCCAGGGGGCGCGCCGACGTTGGAGAGTCGGGCCCGGCTGTAACCCGGGTGCATCGCGCGTAGCGGGTTCGAATCCCTCCGCCCCCACGGTTTCCTTGTGGCACAGCCACTGCAGGTATGCCCTCGTAGCTCAGCGGAGAGAGCACCAGGTTCCGAACCTGACGGTCGCTGGTTCAATTCCAGCCGAGGGCACGTACGACCTTGTGGCGTTCCCGGCGGAGCGCCCCGTCCGCAAAACGGGTGAACTTCCGGTTCGACTCCGGGCAGGGTCTCCGAGCAAGGCTTCTCTGGGCACGGACCTGACGCCATCCGCTGTGGACAGACGACGCAGGAGGGCGCTGGCTGCCCATCCGCCGCTCATAACGGCGGCCTGCCCGGTTCGACACCGGGGCCTGCGACAAGGTCGGTGAGAGTTCGCTCCTGCCGGCCCCGCACCATCCCGGTGCTCAGGTGGTCGGTTCCTTCGGTAGTTCGTGGGTTCAAATCCCGCACACCGATCCGCGAGGACCGACGGCGACCGACCGCCGCTTGGGACTCGGGATGGAGCTCAGCCCCGCTGAGCAGACAGAGCGCTAGCGGCCCGTGCCGCTGGGATCTCAGGGTACCTAGGCCTGCGGAACGGTTCTCCCCACTGCGGAAGGAACCTCTCATGATGTCGAAGTCCAACAACGCCAACGCGCGGGCGGCGCTCCGCTCGGCGGCCGTCGACGACACGGTGTGGACCCGGGTATTCCTGAGTTAGGGCTCGGCGTCGCTGGTCGATGCCGACGAGCAGTAAAGGGCGCCGGTACGCAGGCATGGTTGGTGGCGGCAAGCCGAACGAGCCGCGAGCCGATCGACGCGGTACGGCCTGAAGGCGAAGCGACAGCCCGTTACGCGCTCGGCAGCGATCGCGGCAGCCCGAACGAGGGCAGCACGCTGTTCTCGAAGCGGGTCAGGGCGCAGATCCGGTCGCCGGTGAGGGTGAGGACGTAGAGGCCGATGCCGTGGCTGATGCCGTTGGGGGCGCGCAGGTAGGCGCCGAACGCCGGCTGACCGTTGGCCCGCGTCGGGACGAGGTCGAACCGTGCGGCCGGCGCGGAAGATGCTGGCGCAGAAGCGGGCGACGACGTCCCGGCCCTCGTACTCGAAGGGCATCGGCGGCATCGACATGAAGACGTCGTCGGTCAGCAGGGCGACCAGCGCGTCGAGGTCGGCGGACTCCCACGCGCTGACGAACCTCGCCACGATCGCGTCCTCGGCGGGCGAGCCGGAGGCGGGCGGCGGTTCGCGGTCGCCGGCTCGCGGCGTGCGCTGCTGCAGGCTGGCGCGCGCCCGTTTGAGGGCGCTCTTGACCGACTCGACGGTCGAGTCGAGCATCTCGGCCACCTCGTTCGGCGTGGAAGCCGAGGACGTCGCGCAGGATGAGCACGGCGAGCTGGCGGGGCGGCAGGAGCTGCAGGGCGGTCACGAAGGCCAGCGAGATGGACTCGGTCTGCTCGTAGCGGGCCTCCGGGCCGAGCGGCGCGTCGATCGCACCCTCGAGCAGGCTGTCGGGGAACGGCTCGAGCCAGACGACCTCGCCGAGCCGGGTCGGCTCGGGCGGTTCAACGTTGGGCACGTCCCACTCCTTGGCCGGGCGCCGGCTGGCCGACCGGCGCGCGTTGAGGCACCGGTTGGTGGCGATCCGGTAGAGCCAGGTGCGCAGCGAGGCGCGCCCCTCGAACCCGCCGAAGCCTTGCCAGGCGGCCAGCAGCGTGTCCTGCAGGGCGTCCTCGGCGTCCTGGAACGATCCGAGCATCCGGTAGCAGTGCACCTGCAACTCCCGGCGGTGCGGCTCGGTCAGCTCCCGGAACGCGTCGCCGTCCCCGGCCCGCGCCCTGGACGATCAAGTCGGCTGCCACTTCGCCCCACCCTCGCGTCACCCTCTTCCCGCATCGTGTCGCACTCCCCGTATGGACACCGGCCGCGGGCGAAGGGGGCGGTCGGTCGGCCGCCCCCTTCGCCGACGTCGCGGTGTCTACATCAGTGCCAGGCAACGCCCAACGCACGGGGAGAACCGAAATGGGAAAGATCATCATCAGCACGAACGCCTCGCTCGACGGCGTCGTCCAGGACCCGGACGGTGCCGAGGGCTTCGAGCTGGGCGGCTGGTTCGACCAGTTCGGCGGCAAGGACCTCGAGGCGTGGGCCAAGGTCGAGTTCGACGAGGCGCTGGGTACCGAGGCCCTGCTGCTGGGCCGGCGCAGCGACGAGTGGTTCGCCACGCGGTGGGCGGCCCGGAGCGGCGCGTGGGCGGACAGGCTGAACAGCATGCCCAAGTACGTCGTGTCCGCGACCCTGGAACAGCCCGCTGGAGCAACGCGACGGTGCTGAAGGGCGACGTGGTGGAGGAGGTCTCGAAGCTGAAGCAGGAGCTGGACGGGGACATCGTCGTCTACGCCAGCTACCAGCTCGGTCGCACGCTGATCGAACACGACCTCGTCGACGAGCTGCGGCTGATCGTCTTCCCGGTCGTGCTCGGCGCCGGCGAGCGCCTCTTCGGCGAGACCAGCGACAAGAAGCCCCTGCGCCTGGTCCATGCCCAGACCATCGGTGACGGCCTCGCCCTCCTCACCTACCAGCCCGTCCGCGCCGCCTAGTACCACTGGCTCCGAGTCGGTGTGGGTCTCCGCGGAGCGCCCCGCGGGGGCCGCGGCTCCTATCGAATGCCGTATACATCGCCCCCGGGGGGCGGACGGCCAGCACGTAGACAGTGTGTGCCGAGTCATCGATGCGGTACCACGCGGTACGTCGCCATGTGAGCAGAGCGCATGCGCGGTACAAGGGAGGTTCAACGCCGTGTAGCCCTGTTGACTCAGCGCGACTGCGCTGGCTACTGGCCGCTGGACGGGTCGATCTGTGCAGGCCCGGGCGCTCGGCGGGCGCGCCCAGCAACGATAGACGCGTAGATGAACAACCCGAACACCAGCGGGACAAAGACAAAGAAGTTAACCGTCGCAATAGGCAGGCGCACGGCCAGGGAGCGCAGCCCAACCAGGTCGGGCACCGAACCAAGGAGCAACGACGTCCCGAACAGCATCACCGCCACCCCGCCGCAGCGAACCGCACGCGGTGGCACATCGGAACGTCGCCACAGCCTCCCGCGAATCACTGCCATCACCCCAATCACGACGTACACCGCTCCCATGACAGCGGTGGACCCCTTGATCAGCGTGAACAGCGACATGACCAGCGACGATAGCGGCCGTCAACCAAGATCGTAAGCGCCCTGCGCGGCGGAAGGAGACATCCTGCCGCCCTGTTCTGGGCGATGGTGTTGGCTGGCTCGTTCCACGGGCTGATCGCCTTCGGTCGGAACACCCTGGATTGGAACGACGGATCGGAGTACCTGGGTCCCTGGAACGCTGGACGGGGTCACGTGGCGTTCGGGTTCCTTGCGTTTCGGGCTGTCCACAAGCGCCGTGACCCGCCCGTGGCCAGCGGGTGGTGTGGGCTGCTTCGCTGGCCTCGGCCACGGTGAACTTCGCCTACGAGCGCAGCTACACCCACCACAACATCGTGGCGGGCTTGTACACGGGGTTGCTGTCGTTGTTCGGGGTGACGATCTTCCACGAGTTTCTTGCCGGGTTCGAGGAGGGTGCCGAGTACGTGCGGCGGGGCACCCGGCCGCCGTGGGGGGCTGCGGTGGCTGACCGCACCGATGAGCACGTTCCGGGCGGTGATCGCTTGGGAGATTCCGCCAGCCGAGGGCACGCCGGTCACGGTCCTGGCTGGGCTTGCCAACCTGGAACGGATACACCAGATCAAGCGCACTGCTGGCGATGGAGGCACGGGAACGCTCTGGCACGAGCGCGTCGACGCGCCGAGCTGGCAGACGCGACGGCTGCCGGAACAGGCGTTCCGGGGGCCTCTGCGGACGCCGCACCAGCTGTGCCCCCAGAGCTACACGATCCCTGGCTGGGTGTGGAAGCGGCCGAGCCAACCCAGCCGGCTGCGCCGACCCAACTGGCTGGCCCGACCGAATCGGCGAGCCGCACAGAACCGGCCGCGCCCCGGTGGAACCGGCCGCGCCGACCGAACTGGCCGAGCCAGCCCAAGCCAAGCCGGCCCACTTTCCCCGGAGAGGCTGTCCACGGTGGAGCGTCGGGCGTCAGGACACGGGACACATCCGATCGACAGGGTCGGATCAGGAACTTCCGACCGGAAGTCTTCCGGAAGGCAACTCCGTCGGGAAGCTCCCGCTGCCCACGGCGCAGTGTGGACGCGCAGGCGCCCTGCTGCGCCGGTCCGCCGCACAGGCGGAATCCGTCGAGCCGAACTCACCCGGGCGGCCGGCACCCTTCGTTGACGAGAGGGCGCCGGGTCAGCTCGCGTTGGTGACGGGTCGCTTCCGCCGCACGGAGGTGACCAACAGCAGCCAGGCGCCCAACAGGATGGCCGTGCCGCCGGCCCTGATAAGCCCGGTCAGCCGGGTACCGGTGGCGGGTAGACGCCCACTGAACCGGTTGTGGAAGGTACAGGTCACGTCCTGGCCCGGACCGAGGGCGACCGCCGTGTCGACGACCTGCACCGCTGTCGCTGTCCCCGTCAGCACGCACGTCGGGGCGGCTTCGACGTACCCGGCGGGGCCGGCCGACTCGGTCAGCGTGTAGCGGACGTTGGACCGTGCCGGCACGTTGGTGACTGCCGCACTGCCGGACCTGCCGGTGATCTGGGTCGACCCGCTGCCCGTTGCGGGAGTCGCGTTCAGGATCCAGTCGGTGGCCGGGGCCGGCCCGCCGCCCACCTCCTTGAGCAGGGTCAGTGTGGGACTGATGTCGCTGTTGGTGAAGGTACAGGTGATGTCCTGCCCCAGGTCCGGCGTCAGCACCCCGTCGGCTGTGGGTAGCTCGTTAGCGGTCCCGGTGAGCACGCAGTGCACCACGTCGCTCTCCCGGTACCCGCCCGGCCCGTTGTTCTCGCTGAGGCGGTAGGGCACTCCGGGGAAGGCGACCGCCCCGGTCACCCCCGCGTCGCCGTCGCGTCCGCTGATCGGGGCGGGTTCGTTCTCCGAGCTGCCCGGTACGGCTTGCAGCAGCCAGTCCCGGTTCGTCGCGGTACCGCCGAACTCGTTGTGGAGGCTTTTGCGCAGGGTGAGCGTCGCGGCCTGGGCGGTGTTCCTGGCGGTGCACTGGGTGATCTGGCCGATGCCGACGGTGACCTGCCCTTGGCTGCCGTCGTAGACGGTCCTGCTGATCGGGCCACTGCGGGTGAGCTGGTTCGAGCAGTTCCAACTGCCGGTGGCCGGCGGGATGATGACGGCGCCCTCGTCCACCACCTGCGAGTAGCCCGGCACGCTGGTCTCGGCCATCGAGTAGACGACGTCAGGAGTGACCTCGGCGCCAACTCCGGTGGTGCCGCTGAACACCGGGGTGGGGATGTTCTCCGCGAACGCCGACAGCGTCCACGCGGTCACCGGTTCCGCCGGTCCGAACGGGTTCTGGTCCACCTTGAACAGTTCCAACCTGGTGGTACAGGTGACCGTGTTGACGACCGTGAAGGTGTTCAGCCCGGCCGCCAACGGATGGGTACCGAGGCCGTCGCCGCTGGGGACGTTGACGCAGTTGGGCGGTAGCAGTTCCTGGTCCACGGTCTCGTCGACGGTCACCGACTGGCCCGCGGTGTACCCCTCGTAGGTCGTCCCCCAGGTCGGCCTCGTCCTGGTCGGTCAGGCTGAGCGCGGCCTGGAACTCGACTGGTTGTTCGGGATCCTCGAAGGTGCTTCCGTTGATCACCCAGGTCTTGTTGACGACCACCGACGCCAACGGGTCGGGCGCCTGGTTGAGGATCACGCAACTCACCACGGTGCCGACGCTCGCGTCGACGGTGAAGCCGAGCGCGCCGCTGTCGGTGACCGGGATGCTGCTTCCGTTGGCGGTACACGCCGCGTTGGCGTTTCCCTGCCGCACCAGGGTGTAGCCGGGCTTGAGGGTCTCGTTGAGGGTGACCGACCGGCTGGGCAGGCCGCCCAGGTTGGCGTCGAAGTTGATCGCGCCAGTGCCCTCGGCGGTCTGGCCGCTGGTCGGGCTGACGCCCGCGGTGCTGGTGGCGATGGTCCAGCCGCTCGACGGCACGGCGTCCGCGGCCGTTCCACCGGCCGGAATGATCTTCTTGACCACGCTGATCGTTCCGGCGCAGGTCCGCAACGCCAGCTCCCGGAACACCGCGGCGAGTTCGGCGTAGTTGGTCTGGACGAAGTCCTCACCGCGGGTCGGCCCGGAGATCGCTTCCAGGTTCTCCGTGGATCCGGTCACGCCGGCACCGACCCCCACCGCGACCACCTTGGTCCCCTCGGCCTTGAGGGCGTTCGCGGAGAACACGCCCTGCTCCACTTCGGTGAACCGGGTGAAGTTTCCCGGCCCCAACGCCGGCGGCGGACCGTACTGGGTCGGATTACCGTCGGTCAGCATGATCACAGCGTCGAACACGGTGGGTGCCGAGGCGACCTCGAACAGGCCGGCGTCCCAGTTGGTACCTCCGGAAGCGGTCAGCGAGTTGATCGCGGACTTGACCGTGTCAGCTCCCGACGTGTCGGAAACCGAGGTCGAGTTGAGTAGCGCCCGGGCGTCGGTGCTGAAGGAGTACACCGCGACAGTCGACGGGGTTCCGGTCAGCGCGTCGACGAACCCGTTCGCCGCGTTCTTCACCTGGGTCAGCGACGGGGCAATCGAGCCGGACACGTCGATGAGTAGCGCGATGTTCAGCCCGCACGTCGTCGGGAACGGCGGGTCGTCGCGTTCGTCGGCCCACTGCGAGCCACGCGCTGTCCTGTTGGTGTTGCCGGAACCGACCTGCGGGAAGGTGTAGCTGCGGTTGTTGTAGACCGCGCCGGTGAACACGCCGTTGTAGTCCGTCGCGGTCACCGTGGAACCGCCGGTGTCCATGGACTGGATGACGCTGTATCCGGCCGGGGCGCTGCGCTCTATGATCCAGTACCCCTGGTCGGCCTGGAAGCGCCCCGGGACGTCCACACTGCACGTACCGCTGCTGCCGGTGGTGCACGACGCCGAGGCAACCGCACCGGTCCCGGGACGGGTGTCGCGCACCCCGGCGTAGAAGTCGAATGTCGCGCCGGCCAGGTTGCCCACCGTGTCCGGTGTGGTGCGGTCACCGCCCTTGACCACGGTCAGTGTTGCCGTGGTCGCGCTGGCCGCCGCGACGACGGTGGGCTGCTGCACCACGAGCAGCGGCACGCCGAGCAGCAACAGTGCCGCCAGTGCGCTCCGACGGCGTGGGCCCTTGGTGATCGGGATGTGCTGCGTCATCGTTGGTTCTCCTGTTCGCCGTCCGGCCCGACTTTCGTGACCATCCGGTGGTCGTCGGTGACGCCGGCCGAGATCGCCTCAGATAAGTATTATGCGGCCTCGGCATGACGAATGAAGACATATCAGTCAACGGGAGGACTATTCGTATCTATTTCCGCCTGCTGCTGCTCGCGCGGCCGTGAGGTTCCCCCGAACAGGGCACCGCGCTGATCCGCCCGCTCGGAAGGCTCCCGGAGGAGCCGCGGGCGGCCGCGTAGGTGTCCGACAGGGGCGAAGAAGGCGGTCGCGTTCTCACCCGGAAGCCGGAGGCAGTGCGGAGAAACGCGAGTCCGGAAAGAGGCCGAGTCCCGGCGCCGTCGCGCAGGTTCGTGCACCTCAAACTGCCCTCGGCTAATCGCATCTATGTTCGCTGATGGGGCATGGGGGAACCAAGTGTGTCCGGAGGACACACTGCAACGCAAGGTAACCGGCGAGACGTCAGCCAACCGTCGTTTGGGCCGTTGCTACGGGCGCTAACCGGCGATACTCCATTCCGTGGCAACGCCAGCGTCGGCGTCGCCCGCTGTCCGGCGGTCCCCGTGGGGGTTTCTGTTCCAGGAGCAGCTACCACGTCTGGGCAGCCTCCGAACCGGCGGAGGACTGGGGCGGCGGGCACAGCGCGGAATTCGGCTGGGCCTGGCCGCGGTGGCCGAGTCGGCGTGCATGCACCCGCTGGCCCGCCGGGATCCGACAGATGCCCGGCTGTTCGCCGCCGACCAGCCGGGCATCGCCGCGGTGGTGGCGGACGGGGTCGACCTTGACCGGGCGGGCGCTGTTGCGCACGCTGCAGCGGGTCGACCCCCGGTCGTCGGCGGGGGCGGTCGCCATCGAGGCGCGACCCGCTGTGAACCGGGAGTATGCATCATCCACTTGATCCGCAACACGTTCCGGTTGACGGCCCGCATGTACTGGGACGAATTCAAAACGCCGCCACGCACGGGCCGCGTTCGAAGACCTGGCCGACAAGTGGGCAACCGCTTCGGTGCGGCAATTCGCTTGCGGGACAAGGCCTGGAGCGAGTTGATCCCGTTCCTGGAGGAAGACGAGGAGATCCGAAAGGTGATCTGCTCCACCAACGCGACCGAGTCGCTCAACGCCCGCTGCCGAGGCGCGGCTAAAGCCCGTGGCCACTTCCCCTACGAGCAGGCCGCGCCAAAGTGCCTGTATCGCGTTACCGGATCCTGGACCCGACCGGCACCGGCAGCACCCGATGGACGATGCGCTGGACGCCCGCGCTGAACGCCTTCGCCATCACCTTCGGCGACCGATTCCCGGCCACTGAGACCTACTGAGGAACCGCCGGAAACACCGTGAACGAGACACTCCCCACCCGGGTGGCCACCTCGGCGTTACGATCTACAACATGGAGGACGGGGCCGCCCAAGCCCACCCGGGTGAACCGCATCGGGCCGGGCTGGCTGGCCGGCTCAACTGGTTGCGAGCCGGCGTTCTCGGAGCCAACGACGGCATCGTCGTCCACTGCGGGTCTGGTGGTCGGTGTCGCTGGGGCTACCACCTCGGTCGGCGAGATTCTCACTGCCGGGGTTGCAGGCCTGGTGGCCGGGGCGGTTTCGATGGCACTTGGGCCAATGCGTGTCAGTCAGCAGCCAACGCGACACCGAGCGTGCCCTGCTGGCAAAGGAACGCCTGGAGCTGGCCGCCGATCCGCAGGCCGAACTCGAGGAACTGACCGCGATCTACGCCGGGAAGGGACTGTCTGAGGCTACCGCCCGCAAAGTCGCGGTCGAGACTCACCGAGCGCAATGCGTTCATCGCGCACGCGGAGGCCGAACTCGGCATCAATCCGCACGATCTGTCCAACCCGTGGCACGCTGCTGCTGCGTCGGCGCTGGCGTTCACGGTCGGGTCGCTGCTGCCGCTGGTAGCCATCCTGCTGCCTTCGGCGGGCATCCGGGTTCCCGCTCACGTTTGTGGTGGTGCTGCTGGCCCTGGCGCTCACCGGGGCGGTCAGCGCCTATCTGGGTTCGGCGGGCATCGCCCGGGCCATCATCCCGGCTGGTCGGCGGTGGTGCCCTGGCGATGGCGGTCACCTCTCGGTGCTGGCCACTTCTGGTCGGCGTCGCGGTCGGCTCGATCACCGGCCCCCTGTGTTGGCGATCACCGGCCACTCTGACGCCGCAGTCGGGCTGTCGGACGCTGGCCTGCGCGGCCGCCGTCCGAGAGTCGGTCGAGTACCTCGCTCCCTGACCTACGGGGGCCCTCGGCCGCCGCTGCATCAGTCGATCCGGCAGTTCAACGACTTGCCGCGCTAGAAAGCTGATCATTGGCGGGTCGATCCTCTTGCGGAGGCACGGCCAACTACTTCTTTATCGGCAGGTTTATGCTCTCAGCGACCAGGGCAAACGTGCGTGAGCATGCCGCTGGGCCACCTGACTACTCGGGGTCAAGGTGGTTCGCAGGTTCAAATCCTGTCGTCCCGACAGTGGAAGGTTCCCGCAGGTCACAGACCTGCGGGAACCTTCTTTTCATCGCTCGGCATGGATGTCCGGTCTAGCGCGCCGCTGTTGGACTCCTTGACTTGGGCAGGTTGACATGCCGCTACTGGATCTTCAAAAGCTCACTATCGGGCTGTCCCGTACCTGGTCTGGCTACCTCCGCGACTGGGACCGGTCCCTGCGATCGGGCAACTATCCGGAGACCACCCGCTACAACTACGGCAGCATGAGAAAGGCGGCCGCCCTCCTGCACACCACACAGTCTGCGGTCTCCAGGTCGATCGCGGACCTCGAACACACGATCGGGGCGAAGCTTCTCGACCGCAGCGCTCACGGCATCGAGCCGACCCGCTACGGGCACGCGCTGCTCAGGCGCGGTGCCGCCGTTTTCGATGAGCTGAGGCAAGGCGTACGAGAGATCGAGTTTCTCTCCAATCCCGAGGCAGGCGAACTGTTGATCGGAAGCGGCAGCGCCTTTGCGGAAGGTTTCGTCCTGGCGGTCATCGACCGGTTGTCGCGAACGTATCCGCGCGTCGCCTGGCATTTGATGCCATTTGCCCTGACGTCGCTCTACGGCCAGTTGCGCGAGCGGCGGATCGAGCTGGCGTTCTCGGGAAACTCCGACTCGAGCCGCAAGACGACATCGATGCCGAAGTGCTGTTCGAGGAACCGTTGGTGGTGGCGGCAAGCGCGGAAAATCCGTGGGTGCGCCGTCGCCGGGTTGCGCTCGCCGATCTCATCGAGGAGCCGTGGGACATGGTCGCCGCCCGGGACCGTCGTCGACAGGCTGGTGGTTGCCGCCTTTCGCGCGAACGGGCTCGAGCCGCCTCGCGCTGCCGTCTACACGGATGCCATCAACGTCCGCATCAGGCTTGCGGCAACCAGAGGTTTTCTCATCGTGGTCCCCGCTTCCATGCTGTCACTCCCAGCCCGGCATGAATTGCTTCGGCGTGTGCCGGTCTGAGTTGCCGACGACCCGCCGGCAGATGGGGATCATCACTCTCAAGGATCGCACCCTGAGCCCGTTGGCCCAGATCTTCATCGAATGCGCTCGCGGCGTCGCGAAGCCGCTCGCCAAGAGAACGCAGTGAAGGGCAACACTCGGCACCGACCAAGACTGCGTCCGCTATCCGGCAAGTGGCCGCACCGGCGGCGATGTTGGATGGGCGGCACCCGCCGCAGCCCCCGGTGCCGGACCTTTCACCGCAACGATCGGCAATGTAGGATAGGGAGTTCTTTGCACGGGGCACATCCCATGTTGCGGTTTTTGGCGGTCCTTGTGGTAGCGCTGGCGGCGGCACACCCTGCTGCGGCGTCCTTCATCTATCGACAGCAGATTCTTGTGTCATCGAAGGCGACACCATCGTCGCCGACGGCAGGACGGTGCACCTGTCCGGATTTGTCACTCCGGACGCACAAGGCGCCCGTTGTGCCGGCGAGAAGGAGCTCGGCCAACCGGTGCTCAGGCGCGTCCGCGAGCTGGTCCAGGCCGGTGACCTCGATTATTCGCCCGTTGCCTGCTCGTGTCCGAGCAACATATTGGGCCGTTTGATGTGCCGATTTGCCCGCAGTTGCGGTGTCCTGAAGGCGCGTGGCCGCGACATCGGGGACATTCTGATTGCCGAGGGGCTTGCGGCTCCGTTCGTTTGCGAGGACCAGGAATGCTCCAGGGCTCCACGGCCATGGTGCGACGCTCCTGCCAGTCCGACGCGTTCGCTGGAGCCGGCGGCGCCGGGCTGCTTCTAGCGAGACTAGCCTGCCGGTTGCGGCGATCATAGCGGACGCGCGGCGAGCGCGATGGCGACGCCGATCGCGAGCGCAGCGAACGACAGCACACCCATCACCGGGACCGGCGGTCGCGGAGCCGGCTTGCGGCTCATGTCCATGGCGGGCGCAGGCTGGCACCGCTTCCCGCATGCGCTGCATGAAGTCTGCCGCCCTTTCGGTCGCACCGTCGTCATGCCGTGCTTCAAGTGGTTGCGCCACCAACCACCAGTTCATCGGATAGGCGACGATGAACCCGACGAGGAGCCCCATCGACATCACGAACCAGAACGCGGGCTCGAGCGGATCGGCAGCCGCCGGGATGTTTGCGCGGAGCCACATCACGGTCGGGATCATGCCGGCCATGAGGAGATTCATCGACAGGAGCTCGGATGTGAACGTCTCGACTAGCGCCTTGCGGTAGGAGCCGCCGGCCATGTCGCGCATGAACAGCGCCTGGAAATCGTCCAGCCGAAGGCGAAGCCGAGGACTATTCGAGCACGACGTCGCGTAGACCCGTGATGGCGTAGATGCCGCCGATCACCGCGCCGGCGATGATACCGACGCCGTCGCCGGCGACGCAGTGCATCGTCGATCCGAGCACCTGCCGCCAGCGCGCGGCGACATATCGCTCATGGAGCCCGGGCAGCGGCTCTCGGCAGCCGAGCACGTAGAGAAACGCGCCGACCACGCCGGTATAGGCGGTGAGCAGGATGAACCCCCATTTGAGAACGGGATTTTCCGGCGTGCCGCGGATATCGATTGCCACGAACACGAGCGCGACCGCGGTCTGCACGAACCACAGGAGCATCACGCCGTCCAGCACCGAGCCCATCAGCGTCCTCTGGAATGCGATTGCCCGATCATCGCCGATTTCACGACGGTTTGTCAGGCCACAACGCCGGCCTGTTGAAATCGAGGGCCGCCAACGTGAATCAGCGCGTTACGCTGCAGGCGGCCGCCGACAATTGCCAACCCGGATGCGCCCTGCGAGGTTTCCGGCCTGCTGACGGCTTTCGGCGCCCAGGCGCGTGCATGCACGCCGCGCCAAGGCGCGGTCGGTCCGCCGGCCCTGAATCGCAGAGGAGTGCCCATGCATCGCGGCGTCGGAAACAGACGGCTGGCCGTGCCGGCGTCGTCGCTTCATCCTTCCGCTTGCCTTTGCCGGCGGCAGCCTGGCTGGGCCACGTGCCGCCGAGCTCGGCCCGGTGGTGGCGCAGGCGGACTCCGCGGCGGCTTTGTCGGCCGGCTCAAGGTGGCGCCGGAGCATGGTCCGGTCGGCACCCCCGTCACCGTGACCGGCGAAGCCTGCCGCCCGGGGAGTCGTTCGATCTCGCCTGGTCGACCGTACCGGAAGCTGGAAGGTCACGACTGCGGAATATTTCGGGCGCGCCTTCACGCCGGTCGCCTACCGGATCGCGACCGTGAAGAGCGACGCCGCCGGCCGCTTCACTGCGACCTTCGCGGCGCCCGATGACTTCGGCTTCCAGCACGACATCGTGCTGCAGCAGGGCGATCGCCTGCTCACGCAAGACGCCTTCAACGTCGACATGACCGTGAAGCTTCTCTCCGACCGCGGACCGCCGGGTTCTCCGATCGAGGTCGAGGTGCACGGCTACGGCTATCGCGAGCTCGAGGACAGCTGGGTCCTGCTCTACGACAACCGCTACACCGGCTGGATGTTGGCGGCGACCACGGCGGGCAGCGCGCGGGTGACGATCCCTGCGACCGGCGGCGTCGGCCGCCACGTGCTCGAGGTGATCCACTCCGACTTCACCTTCCCCTACCGCAATAAGCAGCAGTCGCCCTCCCCCGACGGCCGCAGTTCAAGCTCCTCTACACCGTCACGCCGGGACCCACGGTGCTGCCGCCGCGCCGGCGACACAGGCGCAGGCCCATGTCGACCGGCTCCCGAGCCGGGCGAGCTGTCGCGGTGCCGCGCTTCGCAGGCGTCGGCGAGCCGGTAGTGGTGAGCGGCAACGGTTTCCCGGCCGGCAAGCCGGTCGCGCTGAAATGGTGGACGCTCACCGGCAACCGCATGACCGGCCGCGGCTGGGAGGAGAACGCACGGGTGACGCGGAGCCGTGCCGGATTTGCGGGCCACGTCGATTTCCGGTTCAAGGCGACTGACGATCTCGGTGGCGCTCATGGACTTGCCGCTGAGACCGCCAGCGTGACGAGGACCGGGTCGTTCTGGATCGCGCCACGGCGCTTCCCCTGGTCGTCGCCCGCGGTCCGGTCGGCACCACCTTCAAGGTCGACCTCAAGGGCGTCGGCTGGAGCGAGACGCGAACATGTACACCCTCGTCTACGACAACGGCCTTTCCGGCTACGCCT
>CAWKND010000002.1:0-34077 GCA_963850915.1 uncultured Actinomycetota bacterium | reverse complement strand
GTCGGGACGACAGGATTTGAACCTGCGACCCCTTGACCCCCAGTCAAGTGCGCTACCAAGCTGCGCTACGTCCCGCGGTCGTACGGATCACGCCCGTCCGACAGCCGGTTCAGCGTAGCGCACGGTACGGGTGAGGCGCGCAGCCACTCCCCGCTTGCCGCACAACGCTCCTGACGAGTCAGCACTCCCGTCACACCCGCTAGAGCATCCTAGGATCCTGGGGTGCAGGGGTGTGGCTGCGCACACGCGGTCGGGGTGTTGGAGTACGGAGAGTGTGGCGAAGGGTGAGCAGCTACCAGCTGCCCCCGCCACCACCGCCGCCACCACCGCCGGAGAAGCCGCCACCGCCGAAGCCGCTGCCGCCGAACACGCCGGAGCCGCTGGACGCGGTTGGCATCGTGTACGCGATGGTGCCCGTCGCCGTGGTGTTGAACGCGCCGATCGAGGCGGCGAAGTAGAGCATGCTCCAGTTCGGGGCGCCGGTGTACCAGTAGAGCCCGTTCGAGCCCGACGCGGCCAGGTCCTTGAACTCGCCCGCCCACCGGTCCACGAGTCCGAAGACCATCGCGTAGGGCAGGTACCGGGAGAAGATCTGTTCCCGCTCCTGGAAGGCGATCTGGGCGGTCTCGGCGGTGGCCACGTAGAGCCGGAAGCCCTGGACCCGGGCCAGCACAGCGCTACCCTTGCCGGTACGCGCCGGGAAGCTACCCGCGGCGAACAGCAGCGCGACCGCGCCGGCGACCAGGCCCAGCCCGGCCAGTCCGGCGCCGAACAGCAGGCCGAGCCCGACGGTGACCGCGACAGCACCGATCAGTACCGCGATGCCCAGGCCGTACGCGACCTGGCGGGTGCGCTCCGGACTCTGCCGGTACCAGCCCTGCTGGACCATGTCGTTGTAGAGCGCCCGCTGCGCCAGCGCCAGTTCGGTGGCGAAGTGGTACTTCAGCCCGGAGAGGCGTACCGACTCGGCACCGTGGAAGATCGCGTCGAACAGCCGCCGCTCGTACGGCAGAAACTTGGGGTCGCCGTTGGTGAGCTTGACCAGATCCCAGTCGCGGTTGCCGCGCGCATCCGGCGGTACCTCGACGATGCGCAGGTGCTTGCGGACGGCGAAGTCGACGATGGTGGCGGTCACGTCGACCACATTGGCCCGCTCGTCGATGAGCGTGCCGACCTGGCCGGGGCGCAGGTCGCCCGGGGGCGTGAACTCGACGGAGACCGGCGGCGCGCCGATCAGCGGCTTGCGCTGCTGCACGTTCGGGTCGTCGAACTCCGGGGTGAGGCCGGGCAGGATGCCCACGTAGCGCCGGTCCCGGCCGACCAGGTAGCCGATCAGCAGCGCCCCGCCGACGCCGATCAGCAGCAGCAGGATGCCGGCGCCGATGGTCCACGGATTGACGGTGAAGAAGGTCGCGACGGTACGCCGGGTGGTCAGCTTCGGGCCGGGGTTGGCCACCGCGCCTGCGGGCAGCGCCACCACCACGGTCAGCTCAGAGCCGGTGGCCAGCGTACCGCCGGTGAAGGTGGCCTTGCCGCCCTCGAGGGCGTGCGCCTGGCAGTTGGTGTGGCTGTTCTCCGGGCCGGAGTAACAGGCGGTGTCGGTCAGCGTCACGCCGTCGCCGGTCACCGTTGCCGAAGATTCGTTCACCGGTACCGGCCACTCGTTGCCGACCACGTTCCAGTACAGCTCGTCGTGGTCGGCGAAGGTGTTGATGGCGTACCCGACGGTGTAGCCGATGACGTAGGTGTGTACCCCGTTGATCGTCTCGTTCGGGTCACCGATCTTGATGACCTCGTAGTTGCCGCCGGAGGTACGAAACTGGGCCGGCTGCCCGTCCTGGGTGACCGTGAAGTCGCTGAAGTCGTACACCCGGTAGTGCTTCTTGTCGTAGACGAAGCGGGCCGGGATCTTGCGGATGATGCCGTGCCGCTCGTTGTTGCCGAAGTCGTACTTGATGGTCTCGCTGACCGCGATGGCGCCGGACGCGTTGATCCGCATCGTCGTGTCGTAGCTGTCGATCTGCTCCTGGCCGGCGGCCGAGGCGGGTGCCGCGGCCGCGAGCCCAACCAGGGTGGCGAGCAGGACGGTGAGCGCCGCGGTGAACCGGACGGCCGGAGTGGATCGCATAGCCCTGAAGGTTAGGGGTTCACCGCCACCCGCACATCACCGCACCGGCCGGACGTCCGGTCACCGACAGCCGCACCGCCGCGCCCGGCCGGGTCCGGGCGCGGGCGGGTCAGCGGGTGGTGCCGTCGCGGCGTTTGCGGGGGCGTACCGAGATCTGTACCGGCGTGCCCTCGAAGTCGAACTCCTCGCGCAGCTTGCGCTCCACGAACCGGATGTAGCCGGCGTCGAGTGTGGCCGTGGTGAACAGCACGAACCGTGGCGGCGAAACACCCGCCTGGGTGGCGAAGAGCACCCGGGGAGCCCGCCCGCCGCGTACCGGGTGCGGGGTGGCCTGTACGAGCGCGGTGAGCCACTGGTTGAGGTGGCCGGTGGAGATGCGCCGCTCCCAGTTGCCCAAAGCCCGGCGCAGGGCGGGAGCCAGCCGCTCCACCGAGCGCCCGGTCTTGGCCGACACGTTCACCTTGATCGCCCACGGGATGCGCTTGAGCTCCCGGTCGATCTCCTTGTCCAGGTAGTAGCGGCGGTCCTCGTCGACCAGGTCCCACTTGTTGAAGGCGAGTACCAGCGCGCGACCGGCGTCGGTGACCATGGACAGGATGCGCTGATCCTGTTCACTGATCACCTCGGCGGCGTCCAGCAGCACGATGGCCACCTCGGCCGCCTCGATCGCCGCGTTGGTACGCAGCGACGCGAAGTACTCGGTACCGCTGGCGGTGGCGACCTTGCGGCGCAGGCCGGCAGTGTCGACCAGCTGCCACACCTGGCCACCGATCTCGACCAGCGAGTCGACCGGGTCCACTGTGGTACCCGCGACCGAGTCGACGACCGCGCGCTCCTCCCGGGCCAGCCGGTTGAGCAGGCTGGACTTGCCGACGTTGGGCCGGCCCACCAGCGCCACCCGACGGGGCCCGCGATGGGTGATCTCGCGGATCCGCGGCGCCGGCGTGGGCAGCCGGGCGAGTACCTCGTCCAGCAGGTCGCCGGAGCCGCGCCCATGCAGCGCGGATACCGCCCAGGGTTGGCCGAGGCCCAGCCCCCACAGCGAGTTGGCTTCCATCTCGATGTTGTTGTTGTCGGCCTTGTTGGCGACCAGGATCACCGGCTTGGCGCTGCGCCGCAGCATCTTCACGGCGGCTTCGTCCTCGTCGGTCGAGCCGACCACCGTGTCGACCACGAACAGCACCACGTCGGCGGTGTTGACGGCCAGCTCGGCCTGCGCGGCGATGGCGGCGGCCCGGTCCTTGGCGTCGGGCAGCCAGCCGCCGGTGTCGACCACGTTGAACTGGCGGCCGTTCCAGTTGGCGTCGTAGGAGACCCGGTCCCGGGTTACCCCGGGCTTGTCCTCGACGACCGCCTGGCGGCGCCCGATGATCCGGTTGACCAGCGTCGACTTGCCGACGTTGGGCCGCCCGACCACTGCGACCGTGGGTACCGGCCCGCTGGCCAGCTCCTTCTCGGCGGTGTCGTCGTCGGCCGGCTCGAAGTCGTCTTCGTCGAAGTCGGCCGGATCGAAGTCTGTCGGATCGAAGTCGGCGGGATCGAAGTCCTGGTCGAGGTCACTGTCGCTCACGCGGGTACCTCGGCGCCGGCGTGGGCCAGCAGCTCCAGCAGGTGGTGGACGACCTCGTCGATGCCCAGCTCGGTGGAGTCGAGCACGATCGCGTCCGGCGCCTGCAGCAGCGGGCTGACCGTGCGGGTGGAGTCGATCTGGTCCCGGCGGGCCAGGTCGGCCGCGGTGGCGGCGACGTCGCTGTCCTGCTCGGCGCTGCGCCGGCGGGCCCGGGCGTCGGCCGAGGCGGTCAGGAAGACTTTGAGGTCGGCGTCGGGGGCGACCACGGTACCGATGTCCCGGCCCTCGACCACGATCGAGCCACAGGTCGCGATGATCGCCCGCTGCTGGTTGACGAGGATCTCGCGGACCGCGGGAACGGCGCTGACCGCCGAGACCGCGCGGGTCACCTCGGGGCCACGGATCTCCGCGTCCACCGGGATTCCGTCTACCTCGATGGTCGGTGCTGCCGGGTCGGTACCGCTGACCAGGCTGGCCTCACCGGCCACTTTGGCAACGGTCGCGGCATCGCCCAGCTCGACACCGGCGCTGAGCACCGCCCAGGTCACCGCCCGGTACATCGCTCCGGTGTCCAGGTAGGCGGCGCCGAGCGCCTCGGCCAGCCGGCGGGAGACGGTGGACTTACCGGAACCGGACGGCCCGTCGACGGCTACCACCCACTGCTTCACACCGAACTCCTGACACCCGGGACACATTCCGACGTACCTATGATGCCCGGTCGGGTCGCCGGACCGCGCAGCGGAGCACCGCCGTGCGGCGAAAGACACCCTAGGGGGTACGCCGGGCGCGCAGGATCAGCCAGTCGCGGCGCGCCTTTTCCCGGTTCACCTGGTACACGGTGAAGCCCACGGCACCCAGGTGCCGGGTCAGTTCGGGCTCACGGTGGTACACGAAGAGCCGCGGCAGATCCATCCGGTCGGCGTACTGCCACGCCTCGCCGTCACCCTCGGCGACCTGCAGATGCAGTACCCCGCCGGGGCGTATCACCCGGGCCAACTCGGCGAGTACGGCCGGCGCCTGGGCCAGCGGAATGTGCAGGAACGCCGCACCGCGCGCAGCTGGACGATGTCGCGCCCTGGTCCGCAGCCGACGTCGGCCACCCAGCCGCTGCCGGCTCCACCCTCGGTGCCGTCGCCGGGGAGCGCGCCCGCGAACTCGGCGACCGAGGCCGGCAACTCGGGCCACACCCGTCCGGTGCGCTCGTGGTAATCGCCGGCGATCTGGTCGTAGGTCGCCCGGTTGATCGCTACCGCGTCGATTGTGCCGTTGTGCCGGGCGTCTCTGATGCTGCGGTCAGCCGGCTCACTCAACGGCTTGCGGAGACCTCACTCAACGGCCTTGAAGAGGGCGGCGATTTCGCCCCGGTTCAGCCGGCGGTGCCGGCCGGACTTCAGGTCACCGAGCTTCACCGGGCCGATTGAAGTGCGTACCAGCCGGGTGACCGGATGGCCGACGGACTCCAGCATCCGTCGCACGATGTGCTTGCGCCCCTCGTGCAGGACGATCTCCACGAGTACCTTGCCGGGTACCGAGTCGACAACCCGGAACGCGTCCGCGCTGGCCGGGCCGTCCTCCAGCTCCACGCCAGCCATCAACGTGCGCCCCAGGTTCTTGCGTACCGGCCCGGGTACCTCGGCCAGGTAGGTCTTGGCAACGCCGTAGGAGGGGTGGCTCAGCTTGTGCGCCAGGGCACCGTCGTTGGTCAGCAACAGGAGCCCCTCCGAGTCGGCATCCAGCCGGCCCACGTGGAAGACGCGCTGGGGCAGCGTACCCACGAAATCGCCGATCGCCTCCCGGCCGCGCTCGTCGGCCATCGTCGACACCACCCCGCGCGGCTTGTTCATCGCCAGGTAGACCAGCGTCTGGTCGACGATGACGCGCTCGCCGTCGACGTGGATCTCGGAGGTCTGCGGGTCGACCTTGTCGCCCAGTTCGGCGATCTGCCCGTTGACCCGGACCCGGCCCGCGACGATCAGCTCCTCGCTGGCCCGTCGGGAGGCGATGCCGGCCGCGGCCATCACCTTCTGTAGCCGTTCGCGGGTATCGACCCCGCGCTCACCGGTGGACATCGCCCGCTATCTCCTCGACGTTGTCAGGCAGGAATGGTGCCAGGGGCGGGAGTTGATCCACCGAGTCCAGGCCCAGCTTCTCCAGGAACAGGCTGCTGGTGCGGTAAAGGTACGCGCCGGTCTCCGGCTCCGTACCGATCTCCTCGATCAGCCCCCGGGTGACCAGGGTACGGACCACGCCGTCACAGTTCACACCGCGGATGGCGGAGATGCGGCCACGGGTGACCGGCTGCTTGTACGCGACCACGGCCAGCGTCTCCAGCGCCGCCTGCGTCAGCCGTACCGACTGCCCGTCGAGGACGAAGCGCTCCACGTACGCGGCATAGTCGGGCCGGGTGTACAGCCGCCAGCCGCCGGCCGCCCGGCGCAGTTCGAAACCCCGCCGTTGGGTGGCGTACTCGGCGGCCAGCTCGACAAGTTCGGCGGCGACCGCCTCGACCGGCTGCTCGAGTACCTGCGCGAGCAGCTGCTCCCCCACCGGCTCGTCGACCACGAGCAGGATCGCCTCCAGCGCCGGCCGCAAGTCCACCATCGGCTCGGCCGTACCCGCCGGCCCGGGTGTTGCTACCGGCTCCGGCGCTCCAGCTGTCTCCTCGGCGGCTGGGCTCGCCGGTGCGTCGGGCTGGGCCGTCGCTGCGTAGGGCTGCTCCGCTTGCGCGGGCTCCACGTCACCGTCGGCCCCTAACGGCTGCGCCGCAACGGCTGGATCAACGTCATCGGCTTCGAATGGCTGCGCCGCAACAATTAGATCTTCACTCTCGGACTCGGCTGGCTGCGCCGCGAGGTCAAACCGATCGGGCTCCGCGTGCTCGTCGTCCGGGCCGGGGGGCGGTTGCGGCACGAAGTCCGGTAGGTCACCGTCGTCTACGGACGGCTGCCCCGCACGCTCTGGCCCGCCGCCGTCGGAGTCCATGCCGGCATCCGGGTCCACCCCGGCAGCCTGCGCCACGTCCGCGTCACCGTCCGCGCTGGCATCCGCGGCCAGGTCGACGTGCGCATCTGCCTCAGCGTCCGGCTCCAGGTCAGCGTCAGCACTGGCAGCCGCGTCCATATCGGCAGCCGGCTCCACCTCGCCGTTCGCGTCAACGTCGACGTCGCCGTCCGTATCTACCTCGGCGTCCGGCTCCACGTCACCGTCAGCACTGGCATCCACGTCCATATCGGCAGCCGGCTCCACGTCACCGTCAGCGCTGGCATCCGCGTTCACGCCGCCGTCCGCATCGGCAACCGACTCCACGTCGGCGTCCATTTCCACGTCAGCATCGGCATCCGGCTCCGCGCCGCCATCCGCGTCCGCATATGCATCCGGCTCCACGTCGCCGTCCACTTCCGCGTCAGCATCCGCATATGCATCCGGCTCCGCCTCGCCGTCCGCATCTACATCGGCGTCTGCATCGGCGTCAGCGACGGCCGAGGCGTCTGCCGGTTCGTCGCCGCCGGCCTCCCGGTCGAACCCGCCGCCAGCCTCATGGTCGAAGCCGGCGCCAGCCTCCCGGTCGAAGTCGTCTCCGACCTGCTGGTCGAGGTCACCATCCGACGCGGATACCTGTTCGGGGACGAGTTCCCGGTCGTCCGTCGCGGCGGTGTCAGCAGCGACATCGACGCTTCCGGTCGGAAAAGCCTCCGCCGCCTGCTCAGCCGAGCCGGCCGGCGTCTCCCGGGCCCATGGGGGTACCCAGGCCGCGGCCTGCGCGGCCAGCGAGTCCGCCGGCTGCGCCGGTTCGTCGCGCTCGGGTACGTCGCTCACGTGCTCTCCCCTGGTTCCACGGTGCCACTCTCGTCCGGGACTCCCCCGTCGTCGAAGGATGCGCCGCCGGAAGCCCCAGCCTCCAGCTCGGCAGCCTCCAGCTCGGCAGTCTCCTGCTCGGCAGCGGCGGCGGCCTCCTCGGCCAGCGCGCCGGCGTACTCGTCGATCTCCAGTTCCACGCCCGAGCCCTGTCCGGTCCAGCGTACGGTCAGCTCGCCCAGCGCCTCGGCCTGGTCGAAGGTGACCATGCCCTCGCGGTAGAGCTCCAGCAGGGCGAGGAACCGGGCGACCACTTCCAGCGTCGACTGGCAGTCGGAGCACAGGCTGCGGAAGGTGGCGGTACCCAGCCGGGCCAGCCGGTCGCGGAGCACCGAGGCGTGCTCGCGCACGCTGACCCGTACCAGGTGCACGTGGTCGATCGAGACGACCGGCGCCAGTTTCGGCGTCATGGCCCTGGCGGCCAGCGCGGCCAGCCGGGCCGGGCCGATACCGAGGACCAGGTCGGGCAGGGCGTCGGCGAAGCGCTGCTCCAGCCCGACCGCGCGCGGCCAGCGCCGGTTGCCGGTATCCGAGAGCTGCGAAATGTACGCGGCGGCTTCTTTGAAAGCCTTGTACTGCAGCAGTCGCGCGAAGAGCAGGTCGCGCGCCTCCAGCAGCGCCAGGTCCTCCTCGTCCTCGACCGCGGCCGCGGGCAGCAGCCGGGCCGCCTTCAGGTCGAGCAGGGTGGCCGCGACGACCAGGAACTCGCTCGCCTCGTCCAGGTCCCAGTCGTCGCCCATCGCCTTGATGTAGGCGATGAACTCGTTGGTGACCTTGGAGAGGGAGACCTCGGTGATCTCCAGCTTGTGCTTGCCGATCAGCTGCAGCAGCAGGTCGAACGGGCCCTCGAAGTTGACCAGGGTCACCCGGAACCCGGTACTGGCCACCGCCTCCGGGAGCACCTGGTCCACCGCGGCCGAAGCCGTGGGTGACTCCGCGACAGCGGCCGCCGGGAGTGCCGGATCGGCGTCGGGGAGGCTCTCTGTGGCCACCGCGGCAACGTCCCCGGCGGGCTGCGCGGGGATGTGCGGCCCAGGGCT
Source organism: uncultured Actinomycetota bacterium (assembly GCA_963850915.1). Taxonomy (GTDB): domain Bacteria; phylum Actinomycetota; class Actinomycetes; order Mycobacteriales; family Micromonosporaceae; genus CAVTWH01. Next base: position 25,484 of record CAWKND010000002.1, on the reverse strand, counting down.
GGGCGCGTCGGCGGGCACGGTCACGTGCAGACCGTAACTCATGTGCGGGAGGGCGGCTTCTACGAGCGCTCGGCGGCCTGCGCGATGAGTTCCCGCGCCAACTGCCGGTAGTTGCGCGCCCCCGAAGAGGCAGGATCAAGAGAAGTGATGGGGGTACCGGCAACCGTCGACTCGGGGAACTTCACCGTCTTGGTGATCACCGTCTGGTAGACCTTGTCGCCGAACGCCTCGACCACCCGCTGCAGTACCTGGCGGCAGTGCGTGGTGCGCGAGTCGTACATGGTGGCCAGGATGCCTTCCAGCTCCAGGTCGAAGTTGAGCCGCTCACGTACCTTGTCGATGGTGTCCAGCAGCAGCGCCACCCCGCGCAGCGAGAAGAACTCGCACTCCAGCGGGACCAGCACGCCGTGTGCGCAGGTCAGCGCGTTGATCGCGAGCAGCCCCAGGGAGGGCTGGCAGTCGATCAGGATGAAGTCGTAGTCCTTCAGTACCGGCCGCAGCAGCCGGGCCAGTGCCATCTCCCGGGCCACCTCGGTGACCAGCTGGATCTCGGCGGCCGCCAGATCGATGTTGGCGGGCAGCAGGTGCAGGCCGTCGATGTCGGTCTTGATCCGGATGTCCTCGACGGTGCAGTCGTCGTGCATCAGCAGGTTGTAGATGGACAGCTCGAGGTTGTGCGGGTTGACACCCAGCCCGACCGAGAGCGCGCCCTGCGGGTCGAAGTCGACGAGCAGTACCCGGCGGCCGTACTCGGCCAGCGCGGCGCCCAGGTTGATGGTGGTCGTGGTCTTGCCGACGCCACCCTTCTGGTTTGCCAGCGCAAGGATCCGGGCCGGGCCGTGCCGGTCGAGCGGGATCGGCTGGGGAATGGGGCGACGGGCGGTGAACGCGGTGGGGTCTGCCGGACCCAGCTCGGCGCCGAGATCGAGCGAGGACTGCTCGGCCCGAAGCTCCGAGGTCCACGAATCGGCTTGCCGCCCGATGCCTGTCATCTCCCTCTCGCGCCTCATCTCCGCCGAGTCACCGGCCGCGCCGGCCGGTCCTGCCGGGCTGCCCTACCGGGAGAAACCCGCGTACCGTTGCCCGACTGTACGCCACAGCGGCCCCTCCCGTCGCAGACCGGCTCGGCGTGTTGAAATGCTGGGAATCCAGCAAGTCGGTTGGCGAATCTGGCAGCTTCGGTGATTGCCTGCGCCCCTGGTCATCGCTACTTTCAGCGCGTGCCAACCGATGCGAACGTGCCCATCTCACTCCGCGACCTGATCGCCGGGAACCTGCGCCGGCTGCGGCAAGCCGCCGGCCGTGCCGGCGAGGACCTGGTACCCACGGCACGCGCCCACGGCCTCGACTGGACCGCGAACTGGCTCACGTCCGTGGAGCGGGGTACCCGCGCGCTCACCGCCGAACAGTTGCTGGCCCTGCCGGTCGTACTCTCGGCGGCGCTCGGGATCCGGGTGAGCCTGGCTGACCTGCTGGTCGGCGAGGCACCGGTCGCGCTGAGCCCGGCCGGTGAGCCGGTCAGCGCGACGGTACCGGCCGGGTACCTGCTCGGCATCGTGACCGGCGCACCGGTACGGCGCACGTTCACGCCGACCCCGCGGCTGCCCGAGGGCGACACCGCGGCAGCCGCAAGCCTTGCCACGCAACGGATGCGGGACATCCGGGAGGCCGGGCTCGGCGACGTGGACATGCGCGCGCTGACCCGGGCGGAGCAGGGTGCCGGTACCGTCGAGACGAAGCTGGCCAAGCGGCTGGCGGTACCCCCGATCGCGGTTATCGCCGCCGCGGCCAGCCTGTGGGGTCGGTCGGCAAGTGACGAGCAGGCGTTCCTGGTCTCCGAGGGGATGAGCGCGGCCGCCGCCGGCAAGAAGATCACCGCCGACGTGCAGCAGCGGCTGCGCGACGCCCGCTACGCGGTCCTGGAGGCGCGGCTGGCCGCCCAGCCGCCGGTCACGCCGCCCGGGCCGGCAGAGCAGGACGGGTGAGGGCTCAGCGGGCGCGCGGGTGCGCGGTGGCGTAGACCTCGCGCAGCCGGTCGACGGTGACCAGCGTGTAGATCTGCGTGGTGGTGACCGAGGCGTGGCCGAGCAGCTCCTGCACGACGCGTACGTCCGCGCCCCCGTCGAGCAGGTGGGTGGCGTACGAGTGGCGCAGCGTGTGCGGGGACAGGCTGGCCGGGTCGAGTCCGGCGCGGCCGGCGGCGGTACGCAGGATCGTCCACGCGCTCTGCCGGGAGAGCGCACCGCCCCGGGAGTTCAGGAACAGCGCCGGGCTGCGCCCGGTGGCCAGCGCCGGCCGGCCCCGGGTGAGGTACCCGGACACCGCCGCCTCGGCCAGCCGCCCCACCGGTACCAGCCGGCTCCGCCCGCCCTTGCCCCGCAGCAGCACCGAACTGTCCGTGGAATCCTTGCCGCCGGCCAGCTCCAGGTCGTCCACTGCCGCGCCGACCGCCTCGGAGATCCGTGCGCCGGTACCGTAGAGGAACTCCAGCAGCGCGGTGTCCCGTAGCGCCAGCGGCCCGTCCCGGCCGGGCGCGGCCAGCAAGGCCTCGATCTTGTCGAGGTCCAGTGCCTTGGGCAGCCGGCGCGGCGGCGTGGGCGGGATGATGTCCCGGGACGGGTCGTCGGTGGCGAGCCCTTCCCGCACGGCGAAGCGGTGCAGTCCGCGCACGGCGCTGACCGCGCGCGCCGCGGACGCGGCAGCCAGCGGCGGGTGCTCCCCGTCGCCCCGGTTCAGCGTCGCCAGGTACCCCGCCACGTCCCGGGGCCGAACCTGGTCGAGCGCCCCGATCCCCTGTACCGCAAGGGTTTCCACGTACCGGCTCAGGTCACGCCGGTACGCCGACAGGGTGTTGCCGGCCAGCGCCCGCTCCACGGTCAGGTGGTCGAGGTACCCCCGCACGGCGCGCTGCAGTGCGGGGGGAACCTCGGTAGGGGCGGTCAGCCGAGTACCTCGGCGAGGTCCACCGACGGCAGTCCGTGCGCCTGCGCCACTTCGCCGTAGACGACCTGGCCATCGTAGGTGTTGAGGCCGAGTGCGAGTGCCTTGTCGGCGCGCAGCGCGTCGCGCCAGCCCCGGTTGGCCAGCTCAACCGCGTACGGCAGGGTCACGTTGGTCAGCGCGTACGTGCTGGTGTGCGGGACGGCACCGGGCATGTTGGCCACGCAGTAGAAGATCGAGTTGTGCACCTTGTAGACCGGATCGGCGTGCGTGGTGGGGTGCGAGTCCTCGAAGCAGCCGCCCTGGTCGATGGCGATGTCCACCAGCACGCTGCCGGGCTTCATCCGGGACACCAGATCGTTGGAGATCAGTGTGGGGGCCTTGGCACCGGGTACCAGCACGGCACCGATCACCAGGTCGGCGTCGAGGACGGCGCGCTCGATCTCGTAGGCGTTGGACGCGATCGTCTGCAGGTGCCCCTGGTAGATCGCGTCGGCCTGGCGCAGCCGGTTGATGTTCTTGTCCAGCAACAGCACCTCGGCCTGCATGCCCAGGGCGATGGCGGCCGCGTTGGCCCCGGAGACACCGGCGCCGATCACCACGACCTTGGCCGCGTAGACCCCGGAGACGCCGCCGAGCAGGGTGCCCCGGCCGCCACCGTTGCGCATCAGGTGGTACGCGCCGACCTGTGGCGCCAGCCGGCCGGCCACCTCCGACATCGGGGCGAGCAGCGGCAGCGACCGGTCCGCCAACTCGACCGTCTCGTACGCGATGCCGGTGACCTTGCGCTCGAGCAGCGCGTCGGTGACGTCCTTGGCGGCGGCCAGGTGCAGGTAGGTGAAGAGCACCTGGCCCTCGCGCATCCGGTGGTGCTCCTCGGCGATCGGCTCCTTGACCTTCAGGATCAGCTCGCCGGTTGCCCAGGTGGCGTCCGCGTCGGGCAGGATGCTGGCGCCCGCCGCCGCGTACTCCTCGTCGGTGATGGACGAGCCGAGCCCGGCGCCGGTCTCGATGAAGACCTGGTGACCGAGGCGCACGAACTCGTGCACGCCGGCCGGGGTGATCGCCACGCGGTACTCGTGGTTCTTGACCTCGCGTGGAATGGCGACCTTCACGGTGTACCCCTTCTGCCTCGTCACCGGCGCCGTTGCCGGTGACCTGCTGCCGGACGGCGCGATCGGCGCCCTCCCCGGCCGGAGTCTAGGCGCGCGCCGGCTGCCACGCCGGGAGCAATGTGTCAGCCACTGCGCGCGCCACCTGACGATCTGTCCGGTGCCGTCCCCGGGTCAGGGCAGCTCGGTCAGCGAGAGCACGTTGCCGTCCGGGTCGTGGAACCAGGCCACCCGCGCCCCACTCGGACTGGTCCAGACGCCGGCCGCGTCCTGCCCCATGCCGTCGTAGACGATCGGGGGGACGCCGGCGGCGGCCAGGCCGGCGACCCCGGCCGCGATGTCCGGGACGGTCCAACCGAGCACGGTGTACGGCGCCACCACCACCGTCTCCACCAGCGCCACCCGCAGCGTGCCGGTACCGGCCCGGAACAGCGCCGCGAACGGTGTGGTCTCCAGGTGCTCCAGCCCCAGTACCCCGCCGAAGAACCCCTCGGCCCGGAGCAGATCCGTACTGGCCAGGAACGCCACCAACTCCGCCTCGCGCAGCACCGGGCTACTCCCCCAGGACCGGCGCGAGTGGCCGGCGCGGCAGCGGCGCGTTGAGCGACCGGGCGGCCGCCGGCCAGCCCTGGTCCCGGAGCCGCGCGGCAGCCAGTACCCCGACCAGGCACGCCGCGTTGCTGATCTGCCCGGACAGCGCCATTTCGACCGCCCGGTCCAGCTCGACCAGTTCGACGGTGATGCCGGCCTCCTCGTTGTGCCGCTCGTGCCGTTCGGCGAGCGGTACCGGGGTGAGGCCCCGCGCCAGGAACAGCCGGATGACCTCGTTGGAGCTGCCGGGTGACACGTGTACGTCGGCGAGCAGCCGCCAGTCGGCGGCCACCAGGTCGGCCTCCTCGGCCAGTTCCCGGGCAGCGGCCAGCGGCAGCTCCTCACCGGGTACGTCGATCAGGCCGGCCGGCAGCTCCCACAGGTACCCGCCGACCGGGTGCCGGTACTGGTGCACCAGCACCACCCGGTCGGTCTCGTCCAGTGCCACCACGCCCACGGCGCCCACGTGCACCATGTAGTCCCGGTCGGCGTACCGGCCGCCGGGCATCAGTACCTCGTCGGTGACCACGTCGAACATGCTCCCGTGGAAGCGTTCGTGCCGCGCCCGGACGGTGTACTCACCGGACACGGGTCCGCCGCGGTGCTCATGCGGCGCCGGTTGACTCGGCGAGCCGGACGGGGAGCCGGTCGGCGTCGTTGTACTCGATGGCCGCACCGACGAACGCGGCGAACAGCGGGTGCGCCCGGGTCGGCCGGCTCTTCAGCTCCGGGTGCGCCTGGGTGGCCACGAAGAACGGGTGCAGTTCCTGGTCGAGTTCGACGAACTCGACCAGCCGGCCGTCCGGGGAGGTACCCGAGATGTGCAGCCCGGCCTTGGTCAGGGCGTCCCGGTAGGCGTTGTTCACCTCGTACCGGTGGCGGTGCCGCTCGGAGACCTCGGTCGTCTCGTACGCCTTGGCCACCAGCGAACCGTCCTGCAGTACCGCCGGGTAGGCACCCAGCCGCATGGTGCCGCCCAGGTCGCCCTTGCCGGCCACGATGTCGTGCTGGTCGGCCATGGTGGCGATCACCGGGTGCGCGGCATCCTCGTCGAACTCGCGGGAGTTGGCGCCCTCCAGGCCGGCCAGGTGCCGGGCCACCTCGATCGTCATGCACTGCAGGCCCAGGCAGAGCCCGAGGATCGGGATGCCGCGCTCGCGGGCGTACCGGACCGCACCGATCTTGCCCTCGATGCCGCGTACCCCGAAGCCGCCCGGGATCACCACACCGTCCGCGCCGGCCAGCGCCGCGGCTGCCCCGGACGGGCTCACGCACTCGTCACTGGGGATCCAGCGCAGCGCCACCTTGGCCCGGTGCGCGAAGCCGGCCGCGCGTACCGCCTCGGAGACCGACAGGTACGCGTCCGGCAGGTCCACGTACTTGCCGACGATCGCGACGGTGACCGTCTGCTTCGGGTGGTGTACCCGCTCCAGCAGGTCGTCCCAGCGCTGCCAGTCCACGTCGCGGAAGGACAGCCCCAGCCGGCGTACCACGTAGGCGTCCAACCCTTCGCGGTGCAGCACCTTGGGGATGTCGTAGATGCTCGGCGCGTCCGGCGCGGAGACCACCGCGTCGCGGTCCACGTCGCAGTAGAGCGCCAGCTTCTCCTTCAACTTGGTCGGGATCTCCCGGTCCGAGCGGCACACCAGGGCATCCGGCTGGATACCGATGTTGCGCAGCGCGGCGACCGAGTGCTGGGTCGGCTTGGTCTTCAACTCGCCGGACGGCGCCAGGTAGGGCACCAGCGACACGTGCAGGTAGAAGCAGTTGTCCCGGCCGATGTCGTGGCGTACCTGCCGGATCGCCTCCAGGAACGGCAGCGACTCGATGTCGCCGACAGTGCCACCGACCTCGGTGATCACCACATCGGGGGTACGCCCGTCCTCGTCCGCGGCGGCCATGGCACGGATCCGTGCCTTGATCTCGTTGGTGATGTGCGGGATGACCTGCACGGTGTCGCCGAGGTACTCACCGCGGCGCTCCTTGGCGATCACCTCGGAGTAGACCTGGCCGGTGGTGACGTTGGCGCTGCCGGACAGGTCCCGGTCGAGGAACCGCTCGTAGTGCCCCACGTCCAGATCGGTTTCGGCACCGTCCTCGGTGACGAAGACCTCGCCGTGCTGGAACGGGTTCATCGTGCCGGGATCGACGTTGAGGTAGGGGTCCAGCTTCTGCATCACGACCCGCAGGCCGCGCGCGGAGAGGAGATTGCCCAGGCTGGAGGCGGTGAGCCCCTTGCCGAGAGAGGAGGCGACGCCCCCCGTGACGAAGATGTGCTTGGTCGTTCGTGACGAAGGGGCCAACTCTTGCTCCCGTGGTTGATTTGTCGCCGCGTGAAAGATCACGCGATCCACGGGATTTCATCCTACCAAAGACCCTGACCGAACCGCCGATGCGGTACTTGCCGGGCGCGCCGGCCCGTTCGCCGACTCAGCGCACCCCGGGCAGCGCGGACCCCGGCAGCGCCGATCCGGGCAGTTCGGCACCGTCCGGTACCTCCGCGGCCGCAGCGCCGTCGGCGAGTGCCAGGGTGGCGGGTGCGTCGGTGTCCCGGTGGTCGTCCGGCTCGGTGGGTGGCTCCGGCGGTGGCTCGACGGTTGCCGGGGGCGCGAAGTCCGGCGGTACCGTGGCCGAGACCACGATCGCCACCGACCGGTCGTCGGCATGGTCGAGTACCCGCAGCGCCGCCAGGGCAGCCAGCGGCACCGCGGTGGCCGCCGCGGCGCCGGCGACCATGAACCCGACGCCGTCCACCAGACCGCCGATGAGCGCCGCCACGGTGATCCCGACGAGCGCGGCCCGGATCGACGGGTACAGGCCGAAGACCCGTTTCAGACCGCCCCACGGGGCCAGCATGCCGATCGCCGCCAGCACTACGGCACCGAGCGCGACCAGGGTGAGCGGGCCGGCGTTGAAGCCGAACACGTTCGGTGTCGACGGGTTGCCGGTCAGGACGTCGCCGCCGCTGGCGTCGCTGAGCAGCTGCCCGAGCCGGCCCCGGTCGGCCACCGGGCGCTGCAGGTCCAGCAGGGCGAAGCCGGCGGTGACCGCGATACCGGCGAGGGTGGCCCAGGCCAGCCGGGCGAAGGTGACCCAACCGCCGGTACAGATCGCGGCCGCCAGGCAGACCCCGGCGGTCAACGCGACCGCACCGCCCGCGTCGGCGCCCAGGTACGGGCTGCCGACCACCACGATCGCCACGGCGCCGATGCCAGCCACCGCGGCCGGTCGCCAGCGCCGCCCGACGTGCTGGGCCAGCGCCCCGGTCAGCAGGAGTACCCCGGCGGTGAACAGGCCGAGGCCGACGGTACCCAGGCCGGCGTACCGGCCACCCTCCAGCGCCGAGTAGCCGGCGACCCCGTTGAGCTGCAGTCGGGCGCCGGTAAGCACGTCCAGCCCGATGATCGCGGTGCTGATCCCGCCGACCGCGCCGGCCGGCCCGAGCGCGCTACGCCACCACGGACCGGCGGCCGACAGCAGCCGTCAACGCCACCACGAACACCCCGGTGACCGCGCCGAAGAGCAGCCCCGAGGAGCCGGTACGCCACCAGGGGACGGCATCGGCGACCAGTGCCGCGGGGATGGCCAGCGCGGCGGCGACCAGGCCCAGCTCCACCGGCTTGATCAGCCAGCCGGGCACCGGGCGAAGGTTGTTGTGCAGTCCGACATGCCGGCGCGCCCGACGCAGCAGCGGTACGACCGCCGCGAAGAGCAGCAGCTCGGCGACCGTGAGGATGGTGAAGAACCCGGTGGCCACACCGCGTTGCGCACTGGCCTGCCGGTCGGCGTCGGCAAGTACCCGCACCGCCGCGTTGAGTGAACCCGGCCGGCCGGAGATGCTGGTGGCCGGCTGGCCGGCGAAGAGTTGGCTGGGCATCGGCTTGCCGAGCGAGTTGAGCACGGTGGGCGCCAGGTCGGCCAGTTGGATGTACCCGGAGCGGGCGGTGCTGAGGAGGTGAGCCAGCCGCCCTGGTAGCCGGGGCCGTCGGCGATGGCCACGTGCAGGCGGGTACCGGCCTGGGTGTCGGCGAGCCCGGCCACGAGCACGAGCGACTTGTTCGGCCGGTTGGCCAGTACCGTGGCCAGCCGGGCGTCCACCGCGTGTGCCTGCGCCTGCCGGGTCACCGGGTCGACGGCGTCCAGCGTGCCCAGGTCGACGACGGACAGTACGCAGCTGGCCAGGTAGGCCCGGAAGTCGGTGGGCAGGTCCTCGGAGTACTTGTCCACCCGGCCGTACGGGCGGGCGGCGGCCACCGCGGCGCCGGTTCCCACGGCAGCGGTGCACCGTACCGCCTCGGCCAGCGCACCGGGCTGGGCGCCGTAGGGCAGCTTCTTGTTCAGCTGTACCACCGTTGGCTGATCGGTGACCGAGGCGCCGATACTGTCCGGCTTGGTCAGCGGTACCTGCATCGCCGGGCAGACGCCGCCGACCAGCGGCTGCTGCCGTTCGCTGCGCTCGGCCAGGTTGCCGGCGCCGAGCGTCAGCCAGCCGTCCGCGGGACAGGTGGGGTTGGTCGCCGAGCGTACCGACAGCGCGCCCACCGACCCCTCCTGGGCCAGCTTCCACAGCGTCGGGGTGTTGGTCGGATTGACGTCGTCCCAGCGCAGCCCTGCGGCGCCGGCGACCACGACGTAGTCGACGTGCTGCGTGGGTGCGGCGGTGGCGGGGCGGGAGGCCAGCCCGAAGACGCCGATCACGCCGACGATCAGCAGGGCGAGGGCGGGGGCCACCCGGCGCAGCATGTTCAGCGCTCCCCCATGCTCAGTGCCCCGCCGGGACGGTGGACAGGGTCCGGTAGAGGTCGAGTACCCGGTCGATGGTCTGTGCCTCGGTGGGCCAGCGGGCGGCCTGCGCGCGGCCCCGACGGGCCAGCTCGACCCGCTCGGCCGGGTGGTCCAGCAGTTGGCTGACCGCCTCGTCGACCGCGTCCACCGAGCCGGCCGGTACCAGCACGGCACCGTCCCCTACCAGCTCCGGCTGGCCGCCGACCGCGGTGGCCACCAGGGGTACCCCCGCCCGCAGGGCTTCCTGGGCGAACAGCTGGCTGCCCTCCCAGACGCTGGTGATCACGGCGATGTCCGCCGCGGCCAGCAGGTTGGCCACGTCGGAGCGGAACCCGAGCAGGGTGACCGGGGCGCGCTCGGCCGAAATCTGCGCACCGAGCTGGATGAAGCTGGGGCCGGTACCGGCGATGAAGACCGCGGGCTGCGGCCGGCGCACCCGCCACCGGGCAGCCGCCGCGACCAGGATGTGCTGGGCCTTCTGCGGGTGCAGCCGACCGACCGCGAGCACCACCGGCTGATCGTCGGCGACGCCGAGTTCGGCGCGCACGGTGGCCCGGTCGAGGGTGACCGGCGGCAGCGGCGGGGCGAGCACCGGGGCCAGCCGGACGTCCCGACCGCCCAGCTCCCGGGCGCGCGCGACAAGATCGCTGGAGACGCAGAGGCAGACCTGCGCCGAGCGGGCCACCCGGCGCTCCAGCAGGGCCAGCGCTCGGCCCCGGAAGCCGTCGGCGAGCACCGCGTTGTGCCAGGTCACCACGAGCGGGATGGAGTCGGGTCGGGCCAGGCTGGCGACCAGTCCGGCGCGCAGCCCGTGCGCGTGGATGACGTCCGGCGGCGTCTCGCGCCACGCCCGGCGCAGCGCCGCTACGGCCGCGGCGTCGCGCAGCCGGGGGCTGGCCGGGATCTCCACCGGCTGGAAACTGGCCCCGGTGGCGGAGAACCCGAACAACGCATCGGTACCGGCCGGGCCGTACACGCTGACCTGCTGGTCAGCGGCGATCAGGCCCTGCGCCAAGCGGGCGACATGGGTACCCACCCCGCCTGTACTCGAGCCGAGCACCAGCGCCACCCGCGGGCTCATCCGCCCTCCTTCTCCCCAGCCGAGCCGTCCCGACTTCGCCTGGCCAGCCTGGCCGCTCTGCGCAGCAGCGGCACCACCTGGTCACGGGCCAGCCAGCCGGCCACCGCGAGGAAGCCGACGACCGCGACGACTCCCGAAAGCATGCCCTGAACGAGACTGCCGGTGAAGCCCGGGGTCGCCGGCAGTGGCAGCCGGACCAGCAGACCAGCCGACGCAGCCACGGTACCCGCGAGCACCGACACGAGCACTGCCCGGCGTACTCCCGCCACCGCGCCGGTACCCGCACGCGAGCGCACCAGCACCACCAGCACCACGGCCAGCAGTACCATCCCCGCCGAGTTCCCGGCCGCCACCGCCGGTACCCGGACGCCGACCGGCAGTACCAGCGCGAGGACCACCGACAGCACGGTGACCGCGCCCCAGCCGAGCAGGGTTGCCCGGGCGGCCACCCGGTTGTCGCCACGGGCGTAGAGCGCGCGGGAGTAGAGGGCGAACAGTCCGTAGCCGAACAGCCCGGGCGCGAACGCGATGATCGTGGCGGTGAGTGTGTCCGTCCGCGCGGGGCTCAGCCGGGCGACGGAAGCGAGAATTCCGGCAACCGGTCGGGCGATCGCGATCAGCCCGCCGGCACCCAGCCCGCACAGCACCAGGACGCTGCGCCCGGCGCCGGCCAGGGTGCTCCGGAAAGCCGGCTCGTCGCGCTGTACATAGGCCCGGGCGAGCGCCGGGTACGCCGAGGTGGCCACCGGTACCGCGAGCACCGCCCAGGGCAGCAGGTAGACCGTCTGGGCCTGGGTGAACAGCAGTAGTGAACCGTCCGGGGTACCCCAGGTGACCAGCACGATGGCCGCCAGCAGGGAAAGCTGCTGAGCCAGCACGGTCAGCACACCGACCGCGGCCAGGCCGCGTACCTGCCGGGCGGCGCCGCCCTCGAACCGCAGCCCCGGCTGCCAGCCCAGCCGCAGCCGGCGCACCGGAATCACCAGGCACAGGGTCAGCACGGCCACCGCGAGGGTGGTACCGACCGACAGGATCAGTTCGCCGCTCCGGCTCACCCCGGGGATGCCGATGTGTCGCGGCTCAAGCGCGCCGAACAGCAGGTACGCCCCGATCACGGTCACGCTGGACAACAGCGGAGCGAGTACCGGCCAGGCGAACCGGCGGTGCGCCTGGAGTACTCCGGTGAGCACGATGCCGATGCCGTAGAGCGGCAGCTGCGGAGCGAAGACCCGCAGCATCCGGGTACCCGAGTCCAGCTCGGCCGGGCTCGCATCGTGCATCAGCAGCCACATCACCGGGTACGCCGCCACGGCGAGGATGATCGCCAGCGGTACCAGGATGAGCAGTACCCAGCCGAGCAGCGCACTGGCTGTCCGCCCGGTCGCCGCCCGGTCGCCACCGGCGATGTGCCCGGCCAGCAGCGGTACCACCAGGGCAGCCAGCGCTCCACCGGCCACGATCTCGAAGATGATGTTGGGGATGGTGTTCGCGGCCAGGTACACGTCGGCCAGGTTGGTATCCCCCGCGACGCCCGAGAAGACGACCGTCCGCGCTACCCCGGCCAGCCGGCTGAGCACGGTGAGTACCGCGATGAGCGCCGCCGCCCCGGCTATCCCGGCGGCCCCCACACCGGCGCCGACACCACGACCCGTGCCGCCGGCCGGGGTGAGCGCGTCGTCGATCTCGATCTCTTCAGCGACACGCAGACCGTCGCTGGCGGGTTCATCCACCGTCACGGGTCAGCTGGGGTGCCGGCCGAGCGCGTCCAGCTCGCGCAGGCCGGGCGTGCGCTCGATGACCGCGGTGAAGCTCACCCGCTCGCTGGCGGCGGTGAGTCCGGCGACCCCGGCGAGCAGCACCGCCCGCAGCACCGGCCCGGTACGCGCCGCCAGCGCCACGCCGAGCAGCGCGCCGAGGGCGTTGGCACCGGCGTCGCCGACCATGATCTCCTCGCCCAGGTCGGCCGGGAGCAGCGCGGCGGCGGCACCGGTCGGACCCGCGGCGAGACCACCACGGGAGCCCAGCGAGAGCGGTGCGCCGAGCAGTACGCCGGCTTTGAGCGCCCGACCGGGGCGCAGGTCGAGCAGGTTGACCAGGTTCGCGGTACCGGCGATCAGCCCGGCGCCCAGCGCCACGTCGACGATCCGGGCGGCGCCGCGCCGGTTCCGCTCGGCGGAGAGCAGCGCGGAGGCGGCCAGCCCGGCCGCCCCGACGCCTGCGATCTTGACCAGGCCGGCGGTCACCCGGCCGCGCCGCAGCGCCCCGAGGTGGCCCCGGAAACCCTTGGCGGACTTCTGTTCCGGCCGCGCACCGACCACGTCGTCGTAGAGCCCGACCGCGCCCGAGCCGAGCCCCGCGGTGAGGGCGGCGGCGGCGGCCGGCAGGCTCCCGGCACCCAGCGCCGCGCTGGCCGTGGCGGCGACAGCCAACGCCGGGCCGCCGGCCAGCGTGACGCTTCGCCCCCGGAAGTTGGTACGGTCCAGCGCCGCTGCCCGGGGCTGTGCGGCGAGGGTACGCAGCGCCACCCGGGCGCCGTACCCGCCGAGCCCGGCCAGGGTCAGCCGCAGCAGGGTACGCCCGGTGGTCACGAGGTCAGCTTCGGCAGCATCGAACTCGCGCCGCCGCTGGTGCCGTAGTGCCCGGCCTGGTTCAGCTCCAACTGCTCGACCAGGGCCAGCGTGGTGGCGATCCGACCGGCCGGGGTGGCCACGTTGTCCACCGTGGAGATGGTCTTGGACAGCGTCGGGTCACCGCGTACCTCGGAGATGATGTTGCCGCTGCCGGCCACCCCGTTGGCGGCCACCACCAGGGCACCGATCTTGTCGAACTGGTCGGTGGCGGTGAGCACGGCGGCGTTCTTCGCGGAGCCGGTGCTGTCGGTGTACGGCTGGGCGGCCACGAAGATCATTCCGCTGGCCGGGCCGGCGAAGTCTTTGGGGACCGTGATGAACCCGCCCTGCCCGAGTGCTGTCAGCACGGTACGCATCGAGTCCACCGGTACTGCCGGAGTCTGGTTGACCAGTACCGCGCCGAGGACGTACGCGGCTGTCTCGGCGGCGTTGCTGTTCAGCGGCGCCTGGGTCAGCGAGGGCGGCATTACCAGGTGGGCCAGGTCGAGCAGCTGCTCGTTGTACTTCGGGTCGAAGAACTTGTTCTCCACCACGACCTTGCCGGTGATCTTGGCGCCGGACATCGCGATCGTCTGGTTCAGCGAGTCGACGTAGGTGTCGCTGTCATCCATCGACACCACCACGACGCTGCGGCTGGCCAGCCGCCCGGCGAGCAGCAGCGGCGCCGATTCGTTCGCGAACTGCTCGTTCTTGTTCGACTCGGCGACCAGCTGCGACACCTGGCTACGGAACTGGGTGTTCTGCCCGGAGAGCGCACTGACCTGGGATTTCAGGTTGTCCGAGAGCGGACCGTTGAGTGCCGCCGTCCCGACCACCAGGCCGATGGCCAGGGCGAGGAAGACCGCGGTGAGAGAAACCACGTGGTACCGAAAATTGATCACAACCGTGTCGCCTTCACAACCTCGTCGCCCGGGGGAGATCCTGGGGCCGTCGTACTGGTCCCGCCTACTTTGCGCCAGGCTCTGGAGCCGGCCCGCCTAGAACAGTCGCCCGATGGAGAAGACCAGGTTGTCCCACCACTCGGCAGCCAGCCCGAGATAAGCCTTGCCCACCGTCGACACCGCCACCGCCGAAGTCATCGCGGCGATCGCCGCGAGGACCAGGAGCAGCAGGGACGACCCGGAGATGTTCTGCCGGTAGAGGCGGCTCACCCCCTTGGCGTCGACCAGCTTACCGCCGACCTTCAGCCGGGTGAGGAACGTGGATGCCATGCCGCCGCGCCCCTTGTCCAGGAACTCGGTCAGGGTCGCGTGGGTACCCACGGCCACGATCATCGTGGCGCCCTTCTCGTCGGCCAGCAGCATCGCGATGTCCTCGCTGGTGGCCGCGGCCGGGAAGGTGGTCGCCGCCACCCCGAGCTGGTGCACCCGGGCCAGGCCCGGCGCCCGACCGTCGGGGTAGGCGTGCACGATCACCTCGGCCCCGCAGCGCAGTACGTCGTCGGTGACCGAGTCCATGTCGCCGATGATCAGATCCGGCGTGTACCCGGCCTCCACCAGCGCGTCCGCCCCGCCGTCCACGCCGATGAGTACCGGCTTGAACTCGCGGATGTAGGGCCGCAGTACATCCAGGTCGGCCTTGTAGTCGTAGCCGCGGACGACCAGCAGCACGTGTCGCCCGGCGATCCGGGTTTCGATGTCGGGTACGCCGACGCCGTCCAGGAGCAGGTCGCGCTCCTGCTTCAGGTATTCCATGGTGTTGGCGGCGAACGCCTCCAACTGCACGGACAGCCCTTCCCGGGCGTCTGCCATGGCCTGGCCGATGCTCTCCGCGTCCTGCCGGGTACCGGTGGCAACCTTGGCTTCGCCGACGAAGACAGTCGCGCCGTCGATGCGTACCGTGTCGCCCTCGCGGAGCCCCTCGAACAGCTCCTCGCCGAGCCCGTCCAGCAGCGGGATGCCGGCCTCGATCAGCACTTCAGGCCCCAGGTTCGGGTACCGGCCGGAGATCGAGGGCTTGGCGTTGAGTACGGCCGAGACGCCGACGGCCACCAGTGAATCGGCGGCCACCCGGTCGAGGTCGACGTGGTCGATGACCGCGATGTCACCCGGGCGCAACCGACCGACCAGGCGCTTGGTACGCCGGTCCAGCCGAACGGCGCCGGAGATCACACCCGGTTCGGCGGTACGGGTGCGACGCAAGGTAGGTAGACGCATCGTGGACTATCCTGGCACGCCACCCGGCAGATGTCCCGACCGACATGCTGTGATGTGTGATCGTTGCCCGACTAATCCGTATTTCTCACCCGGTTGTCCAGACCGAACGCCCGTCCGTGCCGCCCGGTCCGTGCCGCCCGGTCTGTGCCGCTCCGTCAGTCGGGATCAGTCAGCGGGCGCTCCGTTAGTCGGGATCGGTCAGTGGCGCTTCTCGCTCTCGGCCACCGCCAGCAGCTCCTCGGCGTGCGCGATGCCGAGGTCGGAGTCGGGCAGGCCGGCCAGCATCCGGGCCAGCTCGCGGGCCCGTTCGGTGTGCTCCACCGCGCGTACCCCACTCGTGGTGACCGCCCCGCCGGTGTCCTTGGCCACCACGAGGTGGCGGTCGGCGAACGCGGCGACCTGCGGCAGGTGGGTGACCACGAGTACCTGGTGCGAGCGGGCCAGCCGGGCCAGCCGGCGACCGATCTCCACCGCCGCGCGCCCGCCGACACCGGAGTCGACCTCGTCGAAGACCAGCGTCGGGGGGCCACCGGCACCGGCGAACACCACTTCGATGGCGAGCATCACCCGGGACAGTTCGCCGCCGGACGCGCCCTTCTGCAGCGGCAGGGCCGGTGCGCCCGGGTGGGCCAGCAGCCGGATCTCCACCTCGTCGGCGCCGTCGGCGCTCACCGCGCACTCGACTCCGGCAACCGTCAGGGTCGGCTCGCCGCGCCCCGCCGAGCGCGGCGAGACGAGTCACGTCGATCCGCGAGTGCGGCATGGCCAGCCCGGCCAGCTCCACGGTCACCGCGGCGGAGAAGCGCTCGGAGGCCTCCTTCCGCGCGGCGGACACGGAGCCCGCCAGCTCGGCCACCTCGCCGGCCAGCCGCAGCCGCTCCCGGTCCAGCTCCTCCAGCAGCTCGTCGGAGACGTCCAGCTCGGCGAGGCGGGCACGCGCCCGGTCGGCCCAGGCGATCACCGCGTCCACGTCCTCGGCGTACTTGCGGGTCAGCCCGCGCAGCTCGGCGCGGCGTTCGTAGATGGTCTGCAGCCGGCTCGGGTCGGCGTCCAGGCTCTCCAGGTAGGCGCCCAGCTCGGCCGCCACGTCACCGAGCACGGTCGCCGCCTCGGCGAGCCGGGCTGCGAGGTCGCCCAGCTTGGCATCCACTCCCGCCTGGCTCTCCAGCGTGCGCCGGGCGCCGCTGAGCAGGCCGGTCGCGTCAGGTGCGTCGTCGTCCGCGCCGCCGGCTACCGCCTGGTAGGCCTCGGCCGCGGCGATGCGCAGCCCCTCGGCGTGCTCCAGGCGCTGCGCCTCGGCGCGTAGGTCATCCTCCTCGCCGGGCTGCGGGTCGATCCGGGTGATCTCGTCGAGCCCGAGGCGCAGCAGGTCGGCCTCCTGGTTGCGCTGCCGGGCATTGCGCCGCCGGTCGGCTAGGTCGTCCTCGACCGCGCGCCACTGGGTGTACCGCTCGCGCAGCTCGGCGAGCAGCTTCTCGTGGTCGGTACCGGCGAAGCGGTCCAGCGAGGCGCGCTGCTCCCCCGGGCGCAGCAGCCGCAGCTGGTCGGATTGCCCGTGCACGGCGAGTACCTGCTCGCCCACCTCACTGAGCACCGATTGGGTACGGTGCGCCCGCCGACGTGCGCCCGCGAGCGTCCCTCCACAGTGACCGTGCGGGACAGCAACAGGCTGCCGTCGGAGTCGGGTTCGGCGCCCGCGTCGGCGATCCGGGCCGCCACCGAGACGGCCAGGTCGCCGGTCAGGCGTAGCCGCCCCTCGACCAGCGCGCGGCCGGGATCGGTGCGCACCCGCGCCGGGTCTGCCCGGCCGCCGAAGAGCAGTCCGAGGCCGGTGACAACCATCGTCTTACCGGCGCCGGTCTCGCCGGTGATTACGTTCATGCCGTGGGTCAACGGCAGTGTGGTGTCCTCGATGACCCCGAGTCCGGTGATGCGAAGCTCTTCCAGCACGGGCCTGACAGTAGCCGCCCCGTGTGACAGGCGCCACCGCGCCGCCGTGCCAGCCGCCCGGTAGTTGCGATCCGGGTGAGGCCGAAGCCGCTCCGCTGTCGCGCTACCGGCGGTCGAGCGTCAGCGCCGGCCGCCGCGCCAACCGTCGACGGGCAGCTCGAACTTGGCCACCAGCCGGTCGGTGAACGGGTGCGGGCGCAGCCGGGCGACCCGTACCGGCAGCTCACCCCGGCGTACGGTGACCACCGCGCCGTTGGGTACGTCGTAGACCCGGCGCCCGTCGCAGCACAGCACCGCCGCCGTGGTGTACGGGGCGACCGTGATGGTGATGCTGCACGTCGGCGCGGTGACCACGGGGCGGCTGAACAGGGCGTGCGCGCTGATCGGTACCAGCAGCAGCGCCTCCACCTCCGGCCAGACAACAGGTCCGCCGGCCGAGAAGGCGTACGCGGTCGACCCGGTCGGCGTCGCGCACACCACTCCGTCGCAGCCGTACCGGGACAGCGGCCGGCCGTCGATGTCGACCAGCAGCTCCAGCATCCGTTCCCGCTCGGCCTTCTCCACGCTCACCTCGTTGAGCGCGAAGGAGCGGGCCAGTACCCGGTCGTCGTGGCTCGACCGTGACGTCCAAGGTGAGCCGCTCGTCGACGGTGTAGGTGCGCTCGACCACGTGGCGTACGGCGACGTCCAGGTCGTCCACTTCGGCCTCGGCCAGGAAGCCGACCTTGCCGAGGTTGATGCCGAGCAGCGGGGCGCCGGCCGGTCGGGCCAGTTCGGCGGCGCGCAGCAGGGTACCGTCGCCGCCCAGCGCCACCACGATCTCGACACCGTGGGCAGCTTGTGGACCGCTGACCGGTACCGCCCCGGGCAGCTCCAGATCCACTGCCTCCTCGGCGACCACCCGGACCACGAAACCGGCCGCGGTCAGGTCCGCCGCGACCGCGCGGGCGTGCTCGGTGTTGCCCCGGCGTCCGGTGTGCGTGACGAGCAGTGCCTCGCGGCTCATCCGGCCACCACGACATCACGGATGCGCCGCGGTCTGCGCCGGTCCGGCGTCGCGGCGCAGCCAGAGGAAGAACTCCACGTTGCCGGACGGGCCGGGCAGCGGACTCGTCACCACTCCGGCAACCCCAGGCCCAGGCCGGCCGCCGTCGCGGCGACATCCAGTACCGCGTCGGCCCGTACCAACGGATCGCGGACCACCCCGCCGCTGCCCACCCGTTCGCGCCCCACCTCGAACTGCGGCTTGACCATCAGTGCAAGATCTCCGTCCGGTTCGGTGCACGCCGCCAGCGCCGGCAGCACCAGCCGCAACGAGATGAAGGAGAGATCCGCGACGGTGAGCTGCACCGGGCCGCCGATCTGCTCCGCGCTGAGGCTACGCACATTCGTCCGCTCATGCACGCGCACCCGCGGGTCGCTGCGCAGTGACCAGGCAAGCTGCCCGTACCCGACGTCGACGGCGACCACCTCGGCGGCGCCGGCGCGCAGCAGCACATCGGTGAAGCCGCCGGTGGAGGCACCGGCATCCAGACAGCGCCGGCCGGCCACCCCCAACGCGCGCTCGCCGAAGACCGCCGATTCCGGGCCGGGGCGGCAGCGTCCGGTACGCCGAACGCCGCCAGCGCACCGGCAAGCTTGTGCCCACCACGGGAGACGTATGCGTCGGCCGGATCGTCGCCGAGTACGCGTACCGGATCGGCCGGGTCGACCATCGCGGCCGGCTTGCCGGCGACCGTGCCGCGTACCTGCACCCGGCCCTGCTCGACCAGCTCCGCTGCCTGTTCACGGGAGCGGGCAAGACCCCGCCGGACCAGCTCGGCGTCGAGCCGGGCGCGTCGGGCCATCAGCTCTGATCGATACCCGACAGGGTACCGGTGAGCGCCCGGTGTACCGCCTCGAAGGCACCCACCTGCTCGGCCGGTACCCGATCGGCGACCGCGTCGAGCTGTGCCAGCGCCCCGTCCACCACCGGATGCCCGGTCACCACAGCCGCCTCCGCGGCGAAGTCACCCGCGTCAGGCTGCTCGGCGAACGCCGGCTCCTCGGCTGACGCCGGCTCCTCGTCGAACCCGGACTCGTCAGTGAGCGCGGACTCGTCAGTGAACCCGGGCTCGTCGGCGAGCGCTGGTTCGCTGGTGAAGGACGGGTCGTCGGTGAAGGAGGCGTCGCCGGAGGGCTCCGTCACGAGGTACCCCCGTTGGTCTTCTTCGCAACGGTCTTCTTCGCCACCGTCTTGGCGGCGGTGGGCGACGCCGTGGTGGCGGCGCTCGTCGCCGACTTCGCGGGCACTGCCTTAGCCGCCGACTTCGCTGGCGCGGACTTCGCGGCCGGCATCGTCGCGGCAGCCTTCACCGGCGCGGCCTTCGCCGGCGCGGCAGCCTTGACGGGTGCCGGTGCGGGCGCGACCTTCTTGGCCACCGTCTTTTTGGCCACCGTCTTCTTCGCGATTGTTGAGGTGGCTGCCACCTTGGCGGGGGCACTGCGGACCGGCGCCGCCAGGTCGGCGGGGACCGCCTCGGCCCCGACCGGCTCGCCCACCGGCTCATCCTCGGCGGGCACCTGCGAAGCCAGCGCGCCTTCGGCTGCCCGCAGCTTCTCCTCCAGCTCGCGTACCCGCCCGGTCAGGTCGGAGACCTCGTCCGCTGTGGCCAGGCCGACCCGGCCGAGGCCACGGTCGAGTTCGAAGCGCACCAGGCGCACCATCGCCTCGCGGTTGGCCAGTCCGGTGTTCACCAGCTCCTCGGCCATCGTCTGGAGCTGGCCGGCGGTGATGTTGCCCTTCCCGACCATCTGCTTGACCACTTTGGTGGCCCGCTTACGGGAGGTCTCGGTGAAGCCCATGGCGAGGTCGATGTACGCCTGCCAGGCGTCTGTCATGCCGCGTAGGTCATCGCGCCCAACCATCGAAAGGTACCCCTTCGTCAATGCCGACCGGACGCGCCGGGCCGGCAAATCGGCTCCGGCGTGGCGGAGTGTTCGGCCCCTACGCTACAAGGCCGGCCCTCGCCGCCGGTCAGATACCGGCATGCGGACCGGCGCGCCGGCTCGGCTCGCCCGTCCCCGCCCCGCTCGGACGGGTCACAACTGTTGCGGCACAACGAATTGCGGCCATCGAGTGACTCGGCGCCGAAGCGGCGGCAGGGCCCACGGTGAGCGGCTGTCGGTGGCGTCCGGCAGGATGGTCGGTAGCCGGGCAGCCGTTGCCAGCGCCCAGATCAGGAGGACCGATGGCCACCGTCGACGAGTGTCGGACAGCGCTGCACCAGCTCGCCGCCCGGCTCGCCAGCAACGCCGAGCAGGCATCCCGCAAGCTCGACCTGGACCGCCCGCTCGCCTGCACGATCAAGGATCTGGGCGTGTCCTTCCACGCCCGGCTGCGTGACGGGCTGCTGGAGAACATCGCGGACGGCGACGATCCGAAGGCCAAGATCCGGCTCACCACCACCGGTGACGACCTGCTCGCCCTGGTCGCCGGCCAGCTCAACTTCGTGCAGGCCTGGACCTCCGGCCGCATCTCGGTCAGTGCCGGCGCGTTCGACCTGCTCAAACTGCGCAAGCTGCTGTAGCCCGGTCGCCGACCGAGGTCGGCGTCAGTCGAGGTTGAGCGCGCGCAGCGCGGTAGCGGCGGCCGGGCTGCCGGCGGTCACCGCCGCCGGGTCAAGACCGGAACTGTCCCAGGCCGCCGCGCACAGTGCGGCCAACGCACCCAGGGGGGTACCGGCACCGGAGAGCTCTGCCCCCTTCGGATGCTGGTGTACCTGCCAGCCGTCGCCGTCCCCGGGTACCGCCACGACGCCGTCGGGGCTGAACAGTCCGCGCAGGTCCCACGCCACGTGGCTGGGGCGGCGTTCAGCTGGAGCGGTGAGCAGCTCGGCCGGCGTACTCACCCCGGTCAGTACCAGCAGGCTCGCCATCCCGGCCCGGACAGCGCCCTCGATGTCGGTGTCCAGCCGGTCCCCGATCACCAGCGGCGTACCCGCCCCGACCCGGTGCGCCGCCTGGACGAAGAGTCCCGGTGCCGGCTTGCCGACGACCGCGTCCGGTTGCCGGTCCAGCGCTGTGGCCAGCGCCGCCACCAGGGAACCGTTGCCGGGCAAGGGTCCCCGGGGCGACGGCAGGGTACGGTCGGTGTTCGTCGCCACCCACAGCGCGCCGCCGCGTACCGCCACGCACGCCTCGGCGAGCTGTGCCCAGCCCACCTGCGGCCCGTACCCCTGGACCACGGCACTGGGCTTGTCGTCCGCCCGGTACACCGGCTCCAGCCCGACCGCCCGTACCTCCTCGGCCAGCGCGTCAGCGCCGACGACGAGTACCGGGGCGCCCGCCGGTACCCGCTCGGCGAGCAGTGCGGCGGCCGCCTGCGGGGAGGTGATCACCTCGTCCGGCGAAGCGGTGATACCGAGCCCGGTGAGGAGCGCGGCCACCTGCTCGGGGGTACGGGACGCGTTGTTCGTGGCGTACGCGACCCGCCGCTGCTGCTCGTGCAGCCGGTTGATCGCCTCGACGGCGTGCGGTACCGGCTCGGTGCCCAGTACCACCACGCCGTCGAGGTCAAAGATCAGCAGGTCGTACCCGTCGACCAGCGGCTGCCCGGCGGCCCGGGTCACGCCCGCTCGTCCGGCCGCGCGGCGGGCGACTCGGCCGCCCGCTCGCCACCGTCCGCGTCGCGCTGCTCGGTGGTGATGCCGGCCTCAGCTCCGATGATCAGGTCCTCGTCGTCGAGGTCCGCGCCGTCCTTGACGTCCTCGTCGAGCACCGCCGGTCCGTCGTCCTCGTCGTCCTCGTCGTCCTCGTCGTCCTCGTCCTCGTCGTCCTCGTCGTCGTCGGACAGGTCGAGTTCGGCGACGGCTACGACACCATCGAGATCGTCGTCCTCATCTTCGTCATCGTCGTCGAGGTCGAGGTCGAGGTTGCCACGGTCGGTCGGGTCAGGACCGGCGTCAAAGACCGCCGGCGCAACGGTTCCAGCCCCCTCGATGCGGACGTCCAGCGGGTCGTCTCCGGCGGAACCGCCCTCGTCCAGACCTGCTTCCACGTCGTCTTCGAGGTCGCTGTCGTCCCCGTCTTCGAGGTCGCTGTCGTCCTCGTCTTCGAGGTCGCTCTCGTCGTCGTCGTCGTCGTCGTCATCGTCATCGACGAGAGTCGGCGTCGGCGTCGGCGTCGGCGGGGAACTCGTCGTCCTCCGGCTGGTCGTCGCCCTCCAGAGTGATGCCGTCGAGCTCCAGCAGCCGCTCGGCCGCATCGGTCGAGCCGTCCTCATCGGCGTCAACCGCGCGGGAGAACCACTCGCGGGCCTCGTCACGCCGGTCGAGCGAGAGCAGCCCGTCGGCGTAGGCGTACCGGAGCCGGGCCGCGTACGGCGCGTCCAGCCCGAGTTCGCGTACCTGCAGCATCGCCACGGCGGCCTCGGCCTGCCCGAGATCCCGGCGTGCGCCGGCCGCGACGATCAGCAGTTCCACGGCCTCCGACGGGTCCAGCGAAGCCCGGTCCGCGGTGCGGTAGATGTCGACCGCCTTCTCCGGTCGGCCCAGTGCCCGCTCGCAGTCGGCCAGTACCGCCAGGTGCGACTGCTTGCCGGTCATCCGGTGGTACGTGCGCAGCTCGGCAAGGGCGGTTGTCCACTCGCCGGCGTGGTACGCCGCGATACCGACTGCTTCCCGCACCACAGCGATCCGCGAAGCCAGTCGCCGGGCGGCGACAGCGTGCGCCAACGCCAGTTCGGGGTCCTCGTCGACGAGGGTACCGGCGGCCACCAGGTGCCGTGCCACCCGCTCGTTGACCGCGCGGGCGAGGGTAACCAGCTCCTCGCGTACCCCACGGTCCAGGTCGCTGGCCTGAATCTCCTCGGGAATCTCTGGCTCGTCCTCGCGCCCGCCACGCCCGCGACTCTCGTAGCGGTCGCCGGCCGACCAGTCCTGGCCGGCACTGTCAGCGGCGACGATAGGCGCATCCGACGGTTCGACGCTCGACGGCTCAACGCCGGCGCGATCCTGGCTGTACCCGCCCGAGCGGTCTCCACCCCGGTACCCGTCGCGGCTGCCCGCGCCCCGGTCGCCGCGGAAGCCGCCGTCCCGGTCACCACCCCGGTACCCGCCCGAGCCGGCACTGTCGCGGTCGCCGCCGCGGTACCCGCCCGGCCGGTCGCCGCCCCGGAACCCGCCTTCGCGGCCGCCACGATCGGCACCGCGATCCCGGTCACCGCCACGGAACCCACCGGCCCGGTCGCCACCCCGGAAGCCACCCTCGCGGGTACCACCGGTGTAGCCACCACCCTCGCGGGTGCCCGCGTCGCCACGGGGGCTCGCGTCCCGGTCCCGACCCTGGTACCCGCCCTCGCGGCCACCTGTCCGGCCGGCATCCCGGTCACCGCCGCGGAAACCGCCCTCGCGATCCCCGCCCCGGTACCCGCCGCTCGTACGGTCTCCGCCCCGGAAGCCACTGTCACGGTTACCTCCGCCGTAGCCACCCGGCCGGCTACCGCCGCTGCTGTAGCCACCCGAACGACCACCGCTCGAGCCACCTTCACGGCTGCCGCCACTGAAGCCACCCTCGCGACCACCGCTCGGACCGCCCTCGCGGCTGGTACCACCGAAGCCGCCTTCGCGGCCGGCGCCACCGAAGCCACCCTCGCGGCGTCCGGACGAATAGCCACCCTCGCGGCTGCCACCACCGGTGCCGCCTTGCCGATCGCCGCCCCGGAAGCCACCCGAGCGGTCGCCACCGCGGTAGCCGCCGTCCCGACCGCCGCCGGAGCCGCCGCTGTAGCCACCCTCGCGGTTGCCACCGCTGTAGCCACCTTCGCGGCCACCGCCGCTGTAGCCACCTTCGCGGCCACCGCCGCTGTACCCGGCCGGGCCGGCTGCCACCGCCGAAGCTGGGCCGGTCACCGCCCCGGTACCCGCCCGAACGGTCCCCGCCGGAGCGGTCAGCACCGCGGTAGCCACTGTCCCGGCTGCCACTGTCCCGGCTGCCCCGCGTCGCGACCGCCGCCGCTGTACCCACCGGTTGGCCGATCGCCGCCACGGAAACCGCCGGAACGGTCGCCGCCCCGGTAGCCGACGTCCCGGCCGCCGCCAGAGCCACTGTCCCGGCTACCGCTGAAGCCGCCCTCACGCCGTGGCCCGCCGCTACGGCCAGCACCCGGGCCACCGCCAGCGTCACGATCGCGGTACCCGCCTGCTCCACCGGAGTACCCGCCGGTGCGGCCCTGTCCGCCGAAGCCACGGTCGCGGCCAGCGCCGGAGTCGCCACCAGCGGGCCGGCCACCGAAGCCACGAGCGCTGTCCGGGCGGTTGCCACCGAACCCGCTGCCGTACTCCCGCCGCGGGGCACCGGAGCCACGCTGGTCCCGTCCGCCCCGGTCGCCACCGGGCGCACTGTCCCGTCGAGGGCCGCCGAAGCCACCCTGCCGAGAACCGCCCGAGCCGGTACCCCCGAAGTCACGTCGCGGCCCGCCGGTTGAGTCGCCGAAGTCGCGGCGCGGCCGATCTTCCCGGTACCCGCCGCCAGCCGGCCGATCGCCACGCTCCGAACCGCCGGTCACGTCCCTGCTGCGGTACTCCCGCCCGACTCCGCCACGGCCGGCGCCGCCCGTGCCGCCAGAATCCCGGCGGGGGCCGCCAAAGTCACGTCGTGGGCCGTCGAAGTCACGTCGAGGACCGTCGTACCCGCTGCGCGGCGCACCGCCGTCACGTCGGGGGCCGTCGAAGTCGCGGCGCGGCGCGTCCGAATCCCGCCGCGGTCCGTTGAAGTCGCCGCGTGGGCGGTCGAAGTTGCGGGGCGCGCCGCGGTCGCCAAAACTGCGCTGGCCGGAGTCACGCTGTCCCGAATCGCGCTGGCCCGAATCGCGCTGGCCCGAGTCACGGGGACCGCCCGAGGAGCGCGGTCCGGAGCCGCGCGCGCCGAAGTCACGGCGCCCCGCATCCCGGCCCGCTCCGCCGTAGCTGCCGCGCGAGGTAGAGCTGTCACGCCCGCCCGAGCCGCGCGGGTACCCGCCACCGGTACTCCGGCCGGTACCGGCCCGCCCAGACTGGCCCGAGCCAGCCTGCCCCGAGCCACGAGAATCGCGGTGTCCACCGCCCCCTGAATCGCCTTTGCCGCCACGGTCTCCGTCGCGCTTGCCGTCATCCGGCGCTGCAGCGTTCACGGGTACATCCTTCCTGATCGGATACGCGTTCGCAGCCGCAAACGCAGTTGAGGGCCGCCCGGTGGGCGGCCCTCAACTGGAAGGTTGTCC
>CAWKND010000001.1:0-128758 GCA_963850915.1 uncultured Actinomycetota bacterium | reverse complement strand
GGTTGCCGTCTGGTGTTGCGGGGGTTGTTTTTTCTGGCAGGCCACGCCTGATCATCAAACTGCCGTGAGGCTGAAGCGGGAAACTGTGGAGGTCGGTTCATTGGTGTGTGGTGGTTGTGGGGTTGTGGGTTTGTTTGTTGTTTGAGAATTGTACAGTGGACGCGAGCATCTTTGTGGTCAAGTTGTCAAGGGCAGATGGTGGATGCCTTGGCACCAGGAGCCGATGAAGGACGTGGGAGGCCGCGATAGGCCTGGGGGAGCTGTCAACCAAGCTGTGATCCCAGGGTGTCCGAATGGGGAAACCCGGCACCAGTCATGTGGTGTCACCCGCACCTGAACACATAGGGTGTGTGGAGGGAACGCCGGGAAGTGAAACATCTCAGTACCGGTAGGAAGAGAAAACAATAGTGATTCCGTGAGTAGTGGCGAGCGAAAGCGGATCGAGCCTAAACCGTGCGCGTGTGATACCTGTCAGGGGTTGCGTGTGCGGGGTTGTGGGACCATGCGGATCGTGCTGACACACGGTCAAACAGTGATAAAGCTTGGGGCTAGTCGAAGTCGTTGGAAAGCGGCACCGTAGACGGTGATAGTCCGGTAGGTGAAAGTTCCAAGCCTGTTGTGTGTGTTCCCGAGTAGCAGCGGACCCCTGTAATCTGCTGTGAATCTGCCAGGACCACCTGGTAAGGCTAAATACTCCCTGGTGACCGATAGCGGACGAGTACCGTGAGGGAAAGGTGAAAAGTACCCCGGGAGGGGAGTGAAATAGTACCTGAAACCATCTGCCTACAATCCGTCGGAGCTGACATCCTAGAGATGAAGGTGACGGCGTGCCTTTTGAAGAATGAGCCTGCGAGTTAGTGGCATGTGGCGAGGTTAACCCGTGTGGGGGAGCCGTAGCGAAAGCGAGTCTGAACAGGGCGTTCAGTCGCGTGTCCTAGACCCGAAGCGGAGTGATCTAGCCATGGGCAGGCTGAAGCGCGGGTAAGACCGCGTGGAGGGCCGAACCCACCACCGTTGAAAAGGTGGGGGATGACCTGTGGTTAGGGGTGAAAGGCCAATCAAACTCCGTGATAGCTGGTTCTCCCCGAAATGCATTTAGGTGCAGCGTTGCGTGTTTCTTGCCGGAGGTAGAGCACTGGATGGCCTAGGGGGCCTACAAGCTTACTGAAGTCAGCCAAACTCCGAATGCCGGTAAGTGAAGCGTGGCAGTGAGACTGCGGGGGATAAGCTTCGTAGTCGAGAGGGAAACAGCCCAGATCACCAGCTAAGGTCCCTAAGCGTGTGCTAAGTGGAAAAGGATGTGGGTTCGCATAGACAACCAGGAGGTTGGCTTAGAAGCAGCCACCCTTGAAAGAGTGCGTAATAGCTCACTGGTCAAGTGGGTCCGCGCCGACAATGTAGCGGGGCTCAAGCACACCACCGAAGCTGTGGCATTCACATTTTAACCTCGTGCCGTCCTTTCGGGGGCTGGTGTGCAGGTGTGTGGATGGGTAGGGGAGCGTCGTGCGGCGAGTGAAGCGGCAGAGTGATCTAGCCGTGGACGCCGCACGAGTGAGAATGCAGGCATGAGTAGCGAATGAAGGGTGAGAAACCCTTCCGCCGGATGACCAAGGGTTCCAGGGCCAGGCTAATCCGCCCTGGGTGAGTCGGGACCTAAGGCGAGGCCGTAAGGCGTAGTCGATGGACAACGGGTTGATATTCCCGTACCCGCGAAGGAGCGCCCACGATGAACCTCACTGTACTAACCACCCAAACTCGGGGAGACCTTCGGGTTGAGTCGGGGGAGGCTGGGATCTTGGTGGGTAGTAGTTGAGCGATGGGGTGACGCAGGAAGGTAGCTGAACCCGGCCGGTGGTTGTGCCGGGGTAAGCGTGTAGCCCGTGCCATAGGTAAATCCGTGGCGCATGAAGGGTGAGACGTGATGCCGAGCCGATTCAGGTGAAGTCAGTGATCCTATGCTGCCGAGAAAAGCCTCTAGCGAGCTTCAAGCGGCCCGTACCCCAAACCGACACAGGTGGTCAGGTAGAGAATACCGAGGCGATCGGGCGAACTGTGGTTAAGGAACTCGGCAAATTACCCCCGTAACTTCGGGAGAAGGGGGGCCACAGTACGTGAGACCACACGCTGGAGCAGCGTAAGGTGGCCGCAGAGACCAGGGGGAAGCGACTGTTTACTAAAAACACAGGTCCATGCAAAGTCGTAAGACGACGTATATGGACTGACGCCTGCCCGGTGCTGGAACGTTAAGGGGACCGGTTAGCCGCAAGGCGAGGCTGAGAACTTAAGCGCCAGTAAACGGCGGTGGTAACTATAACCATCCTAAGGTAGCGAAATTCCTTGTCGGGTAAGTTCCGACCTGCACGAATGGCGTAACGACTTCCCTACTGTCTCAACCACAGGCCCGGCGAAATTGCATTACGAGTAAAGATGCTCGTTACGCGCGGCAGGACGGAAAGACCCCGGGACCTTTACTATAGCTTGACATTGGTATCCGAATTAGCTTGTGTAGGATAGGTGGGAGCCGGTGAAGTCCATACGCCAGTATGGGTGGAGGCAATCTTGAAATACCACTCTGGTTGATTTGGGTATCTAACCTTGGACCGTGAGCCGGTTCAGGGACAGTGTCTGGTGGGTAGTTTAACTGGGGCGGTTGCCTCCTAAAAGGTAACGGAGGCGCCCAAAGGTTCCCTCAGCCTGGTTGGCAATCAGGTGTTGAGTGCAAGTGCACAAGGGAGCTTGACTGTGAGACTGACAGGTCGAGCAGGGACGAAAGTCGGGACTAGTGATCCGGCACTGGCATGTGGAAGCGGTGTCGCTCAACGGATAAAAGGTACCCCGGGGATAACAGGCTGATCTTCCCCAAGAGTCCATATCGACGGGATGGTTTGGCACCTCGATGTCGGCTCGTCGCATCCTGGGGCTGGAGTAGGTCCCAAGGGTTGGGCTGTTCGCCCATTAAAGCGGTACGCGAGCTGGGTTTAGAACGTCGTGAGACAGTTCGGTCCCTATCCGCCGTGCGCGTAGGATACTTGAGAAGGGCTGTCCCTAGTACGAGAGGACCGGGACGGACGAACCTCTGGTGTGCCAGTTGTCCCGCCAGGGGCACGGCTGGTTAGCCACGTTCGGAAGGGATAACCGCTGAAAGCATCTAAGCGGGAAGCTCGCTTCAAGATGAGGTATCCCACCCGAAAGGGTTAAGGCCCCCAACTAGACGATTGGGTTGATAGGCCAGATGTGTAAGCCTGGTAACAGGTTCAGCTGACTGGTACTAATAGGCCGAGGACTTGACCTACAAACATGCTTCGCGTCCACTGTACGATTCCCGAACAACAAACCACCCGCCACCAAACCCTCCCGTTTCCCGGGGGGCAAAGGTGGGCTGGAGTGTGGTTTGACAGTTCGATAGAGTTACGGCGGCCATAGCGGAGGGGAAACGCCCGGCAACATTCCGAACCCGGAAGCTAAGCCCTCCAGCGCCGATGGTACTGCACCCGAGAGAGTGTGGGAGAGTAGGACGCCGCCGGACAATTCTTCCCGAAGGGGCATCCAGAAATGGGTGCCCCTTCGGCGTTTCCGCATGTCCGCGAACTGCCGCGACGATCACATGGCGGTGCCCCGCCGGCTCTTACGCGCGCTATTCGGCAGGGCTGAGGAGCTGCGGGCCTACCTCCGGTCGAGGGCATATCGTTGACCGTGCTCGTGGCTCGTCTGTTGTGAGATCTTCCTTCGACAACAGGAGTGATCACAGGACGCCACGGCCTGACGGCCCCCTACCTGTACCGACGAGGAGCACGACGGATGGTGATCGACGAGTCCATCCACCGGCGCAAGAGACCCCGGCTGGTGCCCATCATCGCCCCGCGACCGCTGCCTCTACCCGAAGGCACCTGGAACAGTGAGCAATGGACCCGCTTGCAGGGCGGCATGTATCCCGGCGGCATGGACTACCGATGGTCTTCCTACGTCGTCGACCGTCGGCTGTTTCTGCACCGTAGCTGGACGGGCCAGGGCATCTTCGAAGCCGAGTTCGCGCTTGCTAACCAGGGATGGCACGTCGTCGCCGCCGTCGTCGAGTCCGGCTACGTCAACTCCTACGTCGACCGGCCCGACTTCGAGCTATCCAACCTGCTGCTCCGCGTCATCAACATCGCTGCGCAATGGGACACCGCCAACGAGTGACACCAACACGACCACCCCGACAGCCACCATCCCAGACCAACCCCGATCAAGTTCGATGAGTCTCGATGGGTCGAGGCATTCGCCGAGCCGGTAACGGTGGAGCCGGAGTCGAGCCGGTAAGCGGTGGAGCCGGAGTGCCGGGCGGCTTGGTACCAGAAGAGGTTGGGGTGGGGGTTGGGGTTACTGGGTTTCGATTGCGGTGCGGAACTGGCGCATGAGATCGGCGGCCTGATCCACCGACCGGCCTGGGAAGAGCGCCGCGACCACGCTGCCGTGGTCGGCCCAGCCACAGATCGGCATGTCGGGGTCGGTACCACCGACGTTGTCCGAGCCGACGCTGGTCCCACACTTCATCATTCCGCCGCGCGGTCCGGGCGGTACCGAGTGGAGTCCGGTGATCGCGTCGCTGGAGTCGTCGAGTAGGCCGAATACGGTGGTCAGCGCGGGACCGGTACGGAAGATCGAGCCTGTCCCGCCGAACAGCAGCACGCTGTGCGCCTTGTCGCCGTTCGCGTCGTAGACCGCGGCGATCGGGTGGGAAAGCGAAGTGTCCGAGCCGACCGCGTCACGCAGATAGTCGGCGGTGTCCTGGCTGTCCGCGCCGGTGTCCCGGGTGAGATTGCCGATCTCTGCCGGCAGGGTGAGCGTGGTGTGGCGGGCGGAGTACACGCGCCAGACCGGCGGGCCGATGACGATCGCCGCACCGAGTACCAGGGCGACCGCGATGGCCACGAGGTACCGGCCCAGGTGCCGGCGCGGCGGGCGGGCCGCGGGGACATCGCCGTCGAGCAGGTCGTAGTCGTCGGACAGGTCATGATCGGACAGTTCATCGTCGGCGAGGTCGTCGTCGAGCGGGTAGAGCTCGTGGTCACCCGCCGCGTAGGGGCTCGTCCCATGGTGTGCCAGCTCGGGTTCGGGGTCGACCGCGGATTCGGGCTCGGGGTACGGCTCGAGCTCACCCGGGTCCGGCTCCAGCGGGTACAGCTGGTCGTCCGACGAATCGACGTCATCGGTGGTCGTGGTCTGCCGGGTATCGGCGATGGCGATTGGCTCGGCCCCGTCGGGCTCACCCGCTGACGCCGCCTCGACCTTGCTCATCTGCCACCCCTCCGCCGGCTCGGGCGAGCGTAGCAGCCGGGTCCGGGGGTGCACGGACAGTCGCCGTGAGGTAGCCGAAACGGGGGCTACATCCTGGTCAGAGGGCAGCTACGCTGCGGGTACGAGCAGGCCCCGACAGCCCGGCGGTATACGCCGTCCGGAATCGGGTACTGAACCGGTAGCACCGAGTTTTAAGGATCGACCGAGTCTAAGGATCGACAGTGTCCTATCCTCCGTTCTCGCGCTACGGCCAGCCGGACCGCCCGGAACAGGGCTACTCCGGTTGGGGCCGTGCGCCGGGCGGGGACACCGGAGGCGACTACCGCGACCAGGGGACGGTCGGCGGGGGTATCCCGGCGCAGCGCAACAGCGAGCGGCGCTTTCCAGGCCCGGACGAGCGGGACCGCTGGGACGACGACGGCGGTCGCGGGACGCAGTGGGGTACCGGCGAGCGGCGCCCCGCGGGCATCCCGCAGCAGCGGTACTCGGCACCCCCGGCGCGCGCCGTGGCACCGCCGGGACGTGCTTTTACTCCCCGGCCGCCAGCGGAGCGCTACGTGCCGCCGATCAAGCGGCACACCGGCCGTAAGGTCACGCTGATCGTGCTGGGTGTGTTGCTGCTGCTGTGTTCCGGGGGGCTGTTCCTCGGGGCGCGTACCGTGCACACCTCCTACCCGGCAACGGTCAGCCTGCCCGACCAGCTCGCCGGCCTCGCCAAAGTGACCGATCCCGACCTGCAGAGCGGCGTCGACGACGTGGTCGCCGGGCTGAAGACGGGCCAGGGCGTACGCGACGCGGTAGCCGGCATCTACGCCAAGGAGGGCGACGCGGAGCACCTGGTCATGGTGTTCGCGGCGGCCGGCTTCTTCCTGCGCCCCGAGCGGGAACTCGCCTCGGGCATGGTGGAGTTCAACACCAACGGGTTCACCTTTGCCGATCCGGTGGACGTCGACCCCGGGCCGCTGGGCGGATTCGCCAAGTGTGCCGTGGGCACCCTGCAGGCCGCCCCGACCGACGGCCAGACCCCGGATGCCACGGCCACCGACGACCCGACCACGGGCGGCAAGAACGCGGTCGACTTCCTGCTCTGCGGCTGGTCCGACTACGGCAGCGTCGGGATGGCCGGATTCCTCAACGCCAAGGACGCCGCGGTGGGCGCCGACTCGATCGTCACCATCCGCCAGGCCGTCGAGTCGCACTGACTTCTTCGGCCGCCACCTCTCTTCGGCCGCCACCTCTCTTCGGCCGCCACGGGCGGGGCCGGCGGGGGAAACGCGCGCGCGATACAGAATCGGGCACCCGTAGAATTTGACGCGTGACGACTACACCGCAGACCAGTCCCGCAGCACCGGAGAGCCTGGCGGCGCAGTACGCGCCCGCCCAGGTGGAGCAGCCCCGGTACGAGCGCTGGGTAGCTGCGGGGTACTTCCAGCCCCGGCCCAATCCGGACCTGCCGGCGTACACCATCGTGCTGCCGCCGCCCAACGTCACCGGGTCGCTGCACATCGGCCACGCCCTCGACCACACCATCCAGGATTCGCTCATCCGCCGGCGGCGGATGCAGGGGTACGAGGCGCTGTGGCTGCCCGGCATGGACCACGCCGGTATCGCCACCCAGAACGTGGTGGAGCGCAAGCTGGCCAAGGAGGCGGGCGCGTCCCGGCACGACTTGGGCCGGGAGGCGTTCGTCGCCAAGGTGTGGCAGTGGAAGGCCGAGTCGGGCGGTGTCATCCTCGACCAGATGCGCCGGCTCGGCGACTCGGTCGACTGGTCGCGCGAGCGGTTCACCATGGACGAGGGTCTGTCCAGCGCGGTGCAGACGATCTTCAAGCGGCTGTACGACGACGGGCTCATCTACCGTGCCGAGCGCATCATCAACTGGTGCCCGCGCTGCATGACGGCGCTGTCGGACATCGAGGTGGAGCACGCCGACGACGAGGGCGAGCTGATCTCCATCCGGTACAGCGACGAGGTGGTGGTGGCGACCACCCGGGCGGAGACGATGCTCGGCGACACCGCCGTTGCCGTGCACCCGGACGACGATCGGTACAAGCATCTGGTGGGTACCGAGGTCGAGCTGCCGTTGACCGGCCGGCGCATCCCGATCGTGGCCGACGCGTACGTGGACCCGAGCTTCGGTACCGGCGCGGTGAAGGTGACGCCGGCGCACGACCCGAACGACTTCGAGATCGGCCAGCGGCACAGCCTGCCCAACCTCACCGTCATGGACGAGCGTGGTGTGATCACGGCGCACGGACCGTTCCAGGGGTTGGACCGGTTCGAGGCCCGGCCGGCGGTGGTCGCCGCGCTGCGCGAGCTGGGGCTGATCGTGGCGGAGAAACGGCCGTACCTGCACGCCGTCGGACACTGCTCGCGCTGCGGCACGGTGGTCGAGCCGCGGCTGTCGCTGCAGTGGTTCGTCAACACCGGGCCGCTGGCAAAGGCGGCCGGCGACGCGGTGCGCGACGGCCGGACCCGGGTCGAGCCGCCGGAGCTGGAGAAGCGGTACTTCGCCTGGGTCGACAACATGCACGACTGGTGCATCTCCCGCCAGCTGTGGTGGGGGCACCGGATTCCGGTCTGGTACGGGCCCAACGGCGAGACCGTCTGCGTGGGCCCGGACGAGCAGCCGCCGGGTGGCTCGCCCGAGGTGGCCGCGGCGGACGGCTGGCGGCAGGACGAGGACGTGCTGGACACCTGGTTCTCCAGCGCGCTCTGGCCCTTCTCCACCCTGGGCTGGCCGGCGCAGACCGCTGACCTGGCCCGTTTCTACCCGACCAGTGTGCTGGTCACCGGGTACGACATCCTGTTCTTCTGGGTTGCCCGGATGATGATGTTCGGCCTCTACGCGATGGACGGCCGGCAGCCGTTCGACGTGGTCGCCCTGCACGGCTTGGTGCGGGACCAGTTCGGCAAGAAAATGTCGAAATCATCTGGTACCCAGGTGGATCCGCTCGACTGGATCGACCGGTTCGGCGCCGACGCCACCCGCTTCACGCTGATGCGTGGTGCGAACCCGGGCTCGGATGTGCCGATCGCCGAGGAGTGGTGCCAGGGCTCCCGCAACTTCTGCAACAAGCTGTGGAACGCCACCCGGTTCGCGCTCATCAACGGCGCCACCACGGAGGGGCCGCTGCCGGCCCCGGCTGAACTGTCCACCGTGGACCGCTGGATCCTGTCCCGGCTGCAGCACGTGATCGCCGAGGTGGACGAGCAGTTCGAGACCTTCGAGTACGCGAAGATCTGCGACACCCTCTACCACTTCGCCTGGGACGAGGTCTGCGACTGGTACCTGGAGCTGGCCAAGCCGGTGATCACCGAGTCGCCGGCCACCCGACGGATACTCGGCCACGTGCTCGACCAGCTGCTCCGGCTGCTGCACCCGGTGATCCCGTTCGTCACCGACGAGTTGTGGACGGCGCTGACCGGCGAGGAGTCGGTGGTGATCGCCGCCTGGCCGACAGCCGACCGGTCGTACGTCGACGACGCGGCCGAGGTCGAGCTGGCCAGCCTGCAGAAGGTGGTGACCGAGGTCCGCCGGTTCCGCTCCGACCAGGGGCTGCGCCCGGGACAGAAGGTGCACGCCCGGCTGGACGGCCTGGCCGGCGCCGGCCTGGTGACGCAGGAGGAGCTGATCCGCTCGCTGGCCCGGCTGGACCCGGCCGACGACGGGTTCGCCCCGACCGCCACGCTGACCGTGACCGGCGGTGTGACCGTGGCGCTGGATACCCGCGGCACCATCGACGTGGCCGCCGAGCGTGCGCGGCTCGGCAAGGACCAGGCGGCGGCCGAGAAGGAGAAGGCGGCGGCCGAGGCGAAGCTGGGCAACGCCGAGTTCGTCGGCAAGGCGCCGGCGGCGGTGGTCGACAAGATCAAGGCGCGGCTCGCGGCGGCCGACTCGGAGCTGGCCCGCATCGGGGCGGCCCTGGAGTCGCTGCGATGACCGCCCGTATCGCAAGCCGGCCGGAGGCGCTCGCGTGACGAGCGAGTACGAGCAGGTCAATGCGGAGCTGGAGAGTCGCGGCTTCGCCCGGATCGTCTTCGACCTTTCCAAGATCGAGGCGCTGCTGGATCTGCTGGGTACCCCGCAGCGGGGGTACCCGGCGATCCACCTCACCGGTACCAACGGGAAGACGTCCACAGCTCGGATGATCGACTCGCTGCTGCGCGCGCAGGGGCTGCGTACCGGCCGGTACACCAGTCCGCACCTGGAGACCGTACGGGAGCGCATCGCGCTGGACGGCGAGCCGATCGACGAGCGCCGGTTCGTGGCGACCTACCGCGAAGTGGCGCCGCTCGCCGACCTGGTGGACCGCAAGTTCCCCGAGCCGCTCACCTACTTCGACATGACCACGGCCATGGCGTTCGCCGCGTTCGCCGACGCGCCAGTGGATGTGGCGGTGGTCGAGGTCGGGCTGGGCGGGGTGGACGACGCGACAAACGTGCTCCAGGCCGGTACCTGTGTCATCACCCCGATCGGCCTGGACCACACCGAATGGCTGGGCGACACGATCGCCGACATCGCCGACGCCAAGGCCGGCATCATCCACAGTGGAGCCACGCTGATCTGCGCCGCGCAGGACCCGGAGGCGGTCGAGCCGATCCTGCGCCGCTGCGCGGAGGTCGGGGCGACCGTGGCCCGCGAGGGCGTCGAGTTCGGCGTGGCCGAGCGGGCACTGGCGGTCGGCGGGCAGGTACTGACCCTGCAGGGGCTGGCCGGGCGGTACGACGAGATCTTCCTGCCGCTGCACGGTGAGCACCAGGCACAGAACGCGGCGCTGGCACTGGCCGCCGTCGAGGCGTTCCTGGGCGCGGGCGGCGAGCGGCAACTGGACCTGGAGTCGGTACGCGAGGGGTTCGCCGGTACCAGCTCGCCGGGGCGGTTGGAGCGGGTACGCAGCGCGCCGACCACTCTCCTCGACGCGGCACACAACCCGCACGGGATGGCC
Source organism: uncultured Actinomycetota bacterium (assembly GCA_963850915.1). Taxonomy (GTDB): domain Bacteria; phylum Actinomycetota; class Actinomycetes; order Mycobacteriales; family Micromonosporaceae; genus CAVTWH01. Next base: position 118,532 of record CAWKND010000001.1, on the reverse strand, counting down.
GCCACAGTTGCCGCGCTGCAGCAGGAGTTCGACTTCCGCCGGCTCGTGGTCGTCCTCGCCGTGCTGGCCGACAAGGACGTCGACGGCGTCCTGGAGCTGCTCGAACCGGTCGCCGACTACGTGGTCGCCACCCGCAACAGCTCGCCGCGGGCGCTGCCGGCCAGCCAGCTCGCCGAACGGGCCGCCGAGGTCTTCGGCGCGGAGCGGGTGGTGGTGGAGCCGGTCCTGGTGGACGCGTTCGCCGCCGCGGTCGCCCTCGCCGAGGAGGACATGGACGGCGACCTGGCCGGCGTCGGCATCCTGATCACCGGCTCGGTGGTGACCGTTGCCGACGCGCGACGGCTGTTCCGCCGATGACCGAGCCGTCGACTCCTCCGCCCGATGAACCCGCCCCTGTCTCCGACGGGGACGAGGGGCCGCGCTCCGGGCTGAGAAACCCTGGAGCCGCGGTACGCGGGGTGGGTGCGGGAGCGCTCGTCATCGAGGCGCTGGTACTGCTGCTTGCGATCGTCCCGCTGACCAAGTTGGACACCCGGCACACCGGCTGGGCCATCGGGTACGTGCTCGCGCTGTGCGTACTGGCGATCCTGCTGGCGGGCATGCTGCGCCGCCCGTGGGCCTGGTACGCGGGGATGGTACTGCAACTGCTGGTGTGCGCGGGCGGGTACTTCCACCTGATGCTGCTGGTGTTCGGCATCATCTTCGGTGCTGTGTGGGCGTACGTGCTGTCGGTACGGCACAGCGTGCTCGGCACCTGACCCGCGTCAGGTGGGGGGTACGTCCCACCGGATCAGGGCCAGGCCGTGCCCGTCGGGGTCGCGGAACGCCGCCGACCACAGCTCCAGGTCGTGGTACCGGCTGACCACCCGTGGCTCGTGCACGAAGGTCACCCCGCGCGCGACGAGTGCCTGGTAGGCCGCCTGCACGTTGTCGACCTCGAGCATCAGGTGGATGAGCGAGCCACGCCCGGGCTTCGCCCGCCGGTCGATCTTGAGCGTCAACGGCGACTCGCCGCAGCGCAGCATCGCCAGGTGGGTACCCACATGCACCTGTACCAACCCGAGGTCGTCACGGTAGAAGCGCACCGCCTCACCCAGGTTGTGCACGGTGAGCTGCGCGGCGTCGTGCGGATCGCGGTGCGGCGCGCCAGGTGGGAGCGTGACCCGCTGGTAGGCGTTGGAGATCTTCTCCGTGCCACCGGCGTCCGGCATGGCGGCAACCGCCGGCTGGGCCGGGATGAGCCGCAGGATGCGTCCCCGCGTCACCGGCCGGGCGTCCGGACGGCCGCTGCCGTTGACCGTCTGCGGCACCGTCCCCGATGCCGGTCCGGACGGGGGACGGGGCGACGGACGGGGCGTGGAGCGCGGTGTCGGGCTCGGCGCCGGGCGTGGCCGGGGGAGCGGTTCTACCGGGGGTACCGGGCCTGGCAGGTCGAGTCCGCTCAGATCCATCTGTGGCTGCCGGGGCGTCGTCTGATCCCTGGGTAGGTCTCGGACGGGCAGCTCGTGGGCGGGTAGGTCCCGGACGGGCGGGTCGATGGCCGGTGGGTCGAGTCCGGGGGGGCTGGTCCCCGGGACGCTGAGGTCGGGTAGGTCGAGGCCGGTGAGATCCAGTCCGGCCAGGTCGAGGCCGGCCAAGCCCAGCCGGTCCAGATCCAGCCCGTCCAGGTCGAGCCGGTCCATGTCCAGCCGGTCCGGATCCCGCCCGTTCGGATTGCGGTCCGGGTCGAATGCCCGGGCACCATCGCCCGGCATCCCAAAGCCTTGCGGCCCGAAGCCCTGCGCTTCGAAGCCTTGCCCCTCAAAACCTTGCGCCTCAAAACCTTGCGCCTCAAAGCCTTGCGGCTCAAAGCCCTGCGGCTCTGAACCCGGCAATCCATAGCCCTGCGATCCAAAGCCCTGCGCGTCAGGGCCTTGCGTCTCATGGCCCGGCGCCGCAAAGCCTGGCGCAGCATCGGGGCTCTGCGAACTGTAGCCCTGTGACTGAAGGCCCGCGTCATAGCCCTGCGAGTCAAAGCCCTGCGATTCAAAGCCCTGCGATTCAAAGCCCTGCGACTCAAGCCCTGCGACTCGACTAAGACCCTGCGACTCAAGACCCTGCGACTCAATGCCCGGCGCCGGGAAACCCTGTGCGTCCGACCCTCGCGACTCGAAGTCGGGGGCGGATGGCGGTGCCGCGAACGGCGGTGGGTCGATCAGCGGCGGCTCGGACGAGGGCGGCTCGAATGGGCGGGGCTGGAAGGGACGCGGCTCGAAGGTCGGCGCGTCCATGGTCTGGTGGTCGAAGGGCGGGGGGTCGAAGACCCGGGGATCGCTGGAGGGCGGGTCGAACACCTGCCGACCGAGCACCGGCGGATCGAGGACCGGCGGGCTGAACGGCTGCGGCTCCAGCGCGGAGAGGTCCGGCGGGCGGTGTTCGCCGGTGGCCGGACGCTCCGGCGGATCCTCGCCGTCCCACTCGGCGGGGCCGGTACCCACCCAGTCGGCGGGATCTGTTCCTGGTCGGAGTGCGCTGCCCTCGTCGGGTGTGCTGTCCTGACCCGGGCGGGACCGGGGCGTGGGAATGTCCGAGCCGGCGCCGCTCACCTGGCCAGGCGGGAAGTCGGTGGTGTCCGGAGTCGGGCCGGGGCCTGGATGCGTCTGGTGGTCGGGCTGGGTGGGCAGCGGGTAGGCGGTGATGCCACCGGCCGACGGGTGGGCCACGGGCGGCAGTTCACTGTCCTCGGCCGGGGTACGGGGGCGGGGAGACGGGAACGGGGACGGGCGTCGCCGGCCGGTACCGGTGGGATCGGTGTTGGCTACCGGGGTGGTACCCATCGGGGCGCCCGGATTCGGCACGTTGTCGTGGCTCCGGCCGCCCGGCAACAGGTTGGAGCCGGTGTGCGGTACCGCGCCGGGCGGCGCCTGGGACAGGTCGTCGCCCCGTGGATCGCGGGCGGTACCGGCCGGCCACGCCTCGGGCGGGAGCTGCAGGTCCATCTCGATGTACGGGCTGCTGTCCCCGATATCGACCGGGGCGGTACCCATCGGAGCGGCGACGCCACCCGCCGGCGCCGGTGCGGGGCCGCCGCCGACGCTGACCGGGACCGGCATCTCGACCTCGCTGATCGCCCGCTCCACCGGCGCCGGGCGGCCGCGGCCGAGCGTGGTCACCACCCGGGCATCCGCGGCCCAGGAGACCACCCACAGCGCGATCCCGCCGCCGACCAGCGCCACGCCGAGCGCGGTGAGTACCCAGGAACTCGCCCCCAGGCTCGCGGCCAGTACGAAGACGCCGAGGACGCAGAGGACGGCAGTGGCGACCTTGCGACCGTTGGAGTACTTCTTGGCCCGTGCCGTTGTCGCCACCCGTGACCTCCCGTGCGGGGTGGGTACCGGCTGTCCGGCCCGACCCGTTCAGACCTCCCCGAGGTTTATCAGCCAGGCTAGGCGGATTGGCGGCGGTACGGAAGGGCCGTGCGGACGGCCGCCGGCAGCGGTCGGCCACCTCGCGGCGGTCGGCCACCTCGCAACCGGGTGACCCGGTGTGGATAGGCTCTGGGGCGACACCACATGTGGGGGGAACCGTCGTGACCGAGCGGACGCTCGTACTCATCAAGCCGGACGCTGTTGCCCGGGGCCTGGTCGGGGAGATTCTCGGCCGGTTCGAGCGCAAGGGCCTCGTGCTCGACATGCTGGTGCTGCGGACCATGTCGGCGCAGCTGGCCGACCAGCACTACGCCGAGCACGTGGAGAAGGCGTTCTACCCGCCGCTGAAGCAGTTCATGACGAGCGGGCCGCTGGTCGCCGCGATCCTGTCCGGGGACGAGGCGATCGAGGTGGTACGCACGTTGATCGGCGTGACCGACGGGCGGAAGGCGGCCGCCGGTACGGTGCGCGGCGACCTGTCACTGTCCAACCGGGAGAACCTGGTGCACGCCTCCGACTCGGCGGACTCTGCCAAGCGGGAGATCGCGCTGTGGTTCCCGGAGCTCGCCGAGTAACTCGGGTGAGCCCACCCCGCGCGAGCGGGTACGCTGAGATACACAGGCTTCGACCCGGCTATCACCGGTGAGCCTCCGGAAGAACAGCCGGCGCGCCTGAACGGGCGGCGGCCCAGTAGAACCGGACGGGACGGCCCGTCACAGCCGGCCAACGAGCGGGTGACCAGCACGACCGGTCGCCAAGCGGGGTGGTACCGCGGGCGCGTCACCAGCGCGTTCGTCCTCGCGTTGCACAGCACGACGCAGCGCGAGGAGACCGAGATGTACCCCAGGCACACCCCCGGCACGCCGGTACCGGCCAGCCCCGACCTGCCCCAGGTCGAGACGGGCGTGCTCGACTACTGGACCGCCGACAAGACCTTCCCGGCCAGCGTGGAGCAGCGCTCCGCCGGTAACGAGTTCGTCTTCTACGACGGTCCCCCCTTCGCCAACGGGCTGCCGCACTACGGCCACCTGCTCACCGGGTACGTGAAGGACGTCGTCCCGCGGTACCAGACGATGCGCGGTCGACGGGTGGAGCGCCGCTTCGGCTGGGACTGCCACGGCCTGCCCGCCGAGGTGGAGGCGGAGAAGCAGCTCGGCATCACCAGCAAGGCGGAGATCCTGGAACTCGGCGTCGCCAAGTTCAACGACGCGTGCCGTACCTCCGTGCTGCGCTACACCCAGGACTGGGAGCGGTACGTCACCCGGCAGGCCCGCTGGGTCGACTTCGCCAACGACTACAAGACCCTCGACACGGACTACATGGAAAGCGTCATGTGGGCCTTCAAGTCCTTGTACGACAAGGGCTTGGTCTACGAGGGCTTCCGTGTGCTGGCGTACTGCTGGCGGTGTGAGACGCCGCTGTCCAACACCGAGACCCGGATGGACGACGTCTACTTCGACCGGCAGGACCCCGCTGTCACGGTGTCGTTCCGGCTGACCGAGGGGCTGCCGGACGCCCCGGACACGCCGACCGACCTGTGGGTATGGACCACCACGCCGTGGACGCTGCCGTCCAACCTCGCGGTCGCGGTCGGCCCCGAGGTGGAGTACACGGTGCTGGAGAAGGACGGGCACCGGGTGGTGGTGGGCGCGGCCCGGTTGGCCGGCTATGCCAAGGAGTTGGCTGACCACACCCCGGTGGGTACCGTCACCGGCGCACAGCTGGCTGGCAAGCCGTACACCCCGATGTTCGACTATCCTCGTGGATCAGGCCGGGGACAACGCATTCCAGGTGCTACCCGGCCGACTGGGTGACCACCGAGGACGGCACCGGGCTGGTGCACTGCGCCCCGGCGTTCGGCGAGGACGACCAGAACGCTGTGCAACGCCAACGGATCCCGACCTTGGTGACCGTCGACGAGCACACCCGGTTCACGGCGCTGGTCCCCGACTACGAGGGGCTGCAGGTGTTCGAGGCGAACAAGCCGATCCTGCGCGACCTCAAAGAGCGGGGAACCGTTGTCCGGCACGACTCCTACACGCACTCGTACCCGCACTGCTGGCGCTGCTCCACGCCGCTGGTGTACAAGGCGGTGTCCTCCTGGTTTGTCGCCGTGTCCACCTTCCGCGACCGGATGGTGCGAGCTGAACCAGCAGATCAACTGGGTACCCGGAGCACGTCAAGGACGGCCAGTTCGGCAAGTGGCTGGCCGGCGCCCGGGACTGGTCGATCTGCCGCAACCGGTTCTGGGGTTCGCCGATCCCGGTGTGGAAGTCCGACGACCCGAACTACCCGCGGGTGGACGTCTACGGCTCGCTGGCCGACCTGGAGCGCGACTTCGGCGTCAAGGTGACCGACCTGCACCGGCCGCATGTCGACGAGCTGACCCGGCCCAACCCGGACGACCCGACCGGGCGCTCCACCATGCGCCGGGTACCGGAGGTGCTGGACTGCTGGTTCGAGTCCGGCTCGATGCCCTTCGCCCAGGTGCACTACCCGTTCGAGAACACCGAGTGGTTCGAGTCGCACTACCCGGGCGACTTCATCGTCGAGTACACCGGGCAGACCCGCGGCTGGTTCTACACCATGCACGTACTCGCCACGGCGCTGTTCGACCGGCCGGCGTTCCGCAACTGCGTGGTGCACGGCATCCTGCTCGGCGAAGACAACCGGAAGATGTCCAAGAGCCTGCGCAACTACCCGGACGTCTACGCGATGTTCGACCGGTACGGCGCGGACGCGATGCGCTGGATGCTCATGTCCAGTCCGGTACTGCGCGGCGGCGACATGGCGGTCAGCGAGACGGCGATCCGCGACGCCGTCCGCCAGGTCGTCCTGCCACTGTGGAACGTCTGGTACTTCTTCTCGTTGTACGCCAACGCCGAGGGCTACCAGGCGCAGCCGCGTACCGACTCGACGCACCTGCTCGACCGGTACCTGCTCGCCAAGACGCGCACGCTCGTCGAGGACGTGACGGCACGGCTGGACGCGTACGACCTGTCCGGTGCGTGTGCCGCCGTGCGCTGGTACCTCGACGCGCTCACCAACTGGTACGTGCGCCGTTCCCGGGACCGGTTCTGGTCGGGTGACCGGGACGCCTTCGACACGCTCGGTACGGTGCTGGAGACGGTGTGCCGGTTGGTGGCGCCGCTGGCTCCGATGGTCGCCGAGGAGGTGTGGCGCGGGCTCACCGGCGAGCGCTCGGTGCACCTGACCGACTGGCCGGCAGCGGACGGGTTCCCGGCTGACGAGGCACTGGTCGTGGAGATGGACGCGGTACGCGACGTGTGCTCGGCGGCGCTGTCCCTGCGCAAGGCTAAGGGGCTGCGGGTACGGCTGCCGCTGGCCTCGCTGACCGTCGCCTCGCCACGGGCGGCCACCCTGGCGCCCTTCGCGGACCTGGTCAAGGACGAGGTCAACGTGAAGTCGGTGACCTTCGCCGACGACCTGACCGGCTACTGCGAGCAGGTACTCACCGTGGTACCACGGGCGCTCGGCCCCCGGCTCGGCGGCGCGGTGCAAGGTGTGATCAAGGCGGTCAAGGCCGGTGACTGGTCGCTGGTCGACGGTGCCCCGGTGGCGGCCGGAGTCGCGTTGCAGGACGGCGAGTACGAGCTGAAGCTGGTCGCCGCCGACCCGACCCAGTCGGCGCCGCTGCCGGGCGGCGAGGGCGTGGTGGTACTGGACACCACGGTCACTCCCGAGTTGGCGGCCGAGGGGCTGGCCCGGGACGTGATCCGGGTGGTGCAGCAGGCTCGCCGGGAGGCCGGACTGGATGTGGCCGACCGGATCACGCTGGTGGTCGACGCGCCCGCCGAGGTCGCCGCCGCGGTCCGGGTACACCAGGAGTTCGTCGGTGCGGAGACGCTCGCGACGGCGGTCAGCCTGGGTACGGTCGACGGCGGGTTCCTCGGCGAGGCCGGGGACGGCGAGCCGGTACGGGTGGCGGTCGCGCGCGCGTAACGGGTACCGGTCGGCGAGCAGGTACGGGGCAGCGGATCGATGGTCCGCTGCCCTAGCCTGTGTCTGCCCGCCCCCCGATCACGCCGCCCCCGACCACGCCACCCCCGACCACGCCGCCCCGAACACGGAGTACCCAGATGACGCGTTCGCCGGCTCCGTCCACAGTGGAGCCTGGCGCGCCCCACCGGACGGCGGCGCTGCTCCTGGCGGCGCTGGCAATCCTCGGGCTGGCATCGGCATGCACTGCGGATCGCCCCACCACGGTCGTACCCTCCGCGTCCCCCAGTGATCCGGGGGTGGCGGCGGACGACCTGATCGAGCCCGGCGTCGCCCGGCCCGGGGCGGGCAACATCACCGACATCGACTGGAAGTCCGTCGACCCGGCGCAGGCCTACCTGGTAGGGCCGCACTTCACCGCGGCGCTGGCCCGCGAGGCGACCGTCCGCGAGCTGACCTCCAGCCAGCTGGGCGAACTCGGGGTGTACGTCATCGATCTGCCCAACGGGAGCGCGCTGCGGGCCAGTCCCGGGCACGAGCTGCTGATCGTGGAGGGAGCCTCGACCGTGCTCCCGATCCAGGTCACCAACGGCACCGTTGACCTGGCCACGCTGGTGGTCAACGGCAAGGCCAGCCGGGATCTGCACGGCGTCGCGCTGCTCCAGCAGTCGACTTTCCTGGTCGCGAACGTACCCATGGGTAGCACGGTGCTGCTGGCCGTCACCGACGCCGGCAGGACACAGACGCTGAACCTGCGTACCGGTGAGGTCGGTGGGTTGATCCCTCTCCTGCACCCGCCGCTGAGCGGTGGCGTGGCGCTGCGCGACATCGTGCACGTGAGCAGCCCGGCCGGGGTGACGCCGGCGGGCAAGGGTGCCTACAGCGAGCTGCGGATCGAGGCTGACCTGCACGCCTGGGACGCGGACCGGGGCTGGGCGGCGCCCGGCCACGGCTGGCTGCAGGTCCAGGCCTCCGCGGACGTCATCGGCGAGTTTCAGATCCAACTGGATCTTGCCCACAGCCTCACCCTGCGCACCGCTGCCGGTCAGGCGCTGCCGTTCACCGGGGCGCTGACCTCGCAGTTCCTCTCCGCGGGCGGCGGCCAGTCGGTGACCCAGGTCTTCGACGTGCCGGACGGTACCCGCGCGCTGGCCGCCAGCTTCGTCACCCGGGGCACGCTGAGCGTCAACGGGAAGACCGGAACGTGGCAGCGGTACGCCGATCCGGACTCCAGCGGGAAGATCGATCTGGTACCCCCGCGCTCCTGATGGGCCTTGGACCTGGGTTCGGGGCGGCGCGCCAGGCTACGCAGCAGGTCAGATACGGTGGGTGGATATCCGCCAGTATCGGAGGACCGATTGTCCGCGCTCTACACCCTCGGTCGGTACACGTTTGCGCCCACGGTGCGTGGGCTGTTCCGCCCGTGGACTGAGGGGCTGTCCCACATCCCCGAGGAGGGGCCGGCGATCCTGGCGAGCAACCACCTGTCGGTCGCCGACTCGATCTTCCTGCCCTGCGTGGTACCGCGGACGATCAACTTCTGGGCCAAGCAGGAGTACTTCTCCGGCCGGGGGCTCAAGGGCCGGTTCACGGCGGCGGTCTTCAAGGGCATCGGGCAGATCCCGGTGGACCGGGGCAACGGGCACGCCGCGATGGCCGCCATGGACGTGGCGCTGCAGGTACTCCGGGAGGGTGGGCTGTTCGGCATCTACCCGGAGGGCACCCGGTCACCCGACGGCAAGCTGCACCGTGGCCACACCGGCATCGCCCGGATCGTGCTGGAGGCAGGAGTTCCGGTGATCCCGGTGGCCATGATGGGCACCGACAAGGTCCAGCCGATCGGCTCGAAAATGCCGAAGCTGGGACACACGATCGGGGTACGGGTGGGCGAGCCACTGGACTACTCGGGGTACGCCACCGGCCACCGCAACCCGAAGATGCTCCGCACGATCACCGACGACATCATGGCGCACATCCGACGCCTGTCCGGCCAGGATTACGTGGAGAAGTACGCGTCCCGGGACAAGGTCGGCGAGTAGTCCCGGTCCGGCAACCGTCCGGCGGTGGCACGGCATGATGGTGCGGTGACCGCGTTCCTGATCGTCTTCACCGGCCTGCTCGGGCTGCTCATCGGCTCGTTCCTCAACGTGGTCGCCTACCGGGTACCCCGCGGCGAGTCACTGGTCACGCCGGCCTCGCACTGCCCGTCCTGCGAGCACCCGATCCGGCCCTGGCACAACGTGCCGGTACTCGGCTGGCTGCTGCTGCGCGGCCGGTGCGCCGACTGCGGTACCCGGATCAGCCCCCGGTACCCGCTGGTGGAGCTGGGTACCGGCGTGGCCTTCGCCGCCGTCGCCGCCCGGCTCCTCCAGCTCGACCTGGGCAGCGCTGTGCCGGCGTACCTCTACTTCACGGCTGTCGGCATCGCGCTGGCCCTGATCGACCTGGACTGCCGGCGGCTGCCCAACGCGCTGGTGCTGCCCTCCTACCCGGTACTCGCGCGTGCTGCTCGCGGGCTCGGCGTGGTGGCAGCACGACTGGTGGTCGCTGGCCCGCGCCGGCATCGGCGGCGGCGGCGCTGTTCGCGTTCTACTTCGTGGTCGCGTTCGTCCAGCCGAAGGCGATGGGCTTCGGGGACGTGAAGCTGGCCGGCGTACTCGGCCTGGTGCTCGGCTACCTGTCCTGGAGCGCGCTGGTGATCGGCGCGTTCCTGGGCTTCCTGCTCGGTGCGCTGGTCGGCGTGGCGGTGATCGCGGCCGGCCGGGCGAGTCGCAAGTCGGCGATCCCGTTCGGCCCGTTCATGATCGCCGGGGCGCTACTGGCGCTGTTCCTGGCCACGCCGCTGTTGCGCTTCTACCACTGGCTGCTCCCGGTCGGCTGAGTGGCGTCAGCTCGACCGGTAGCAGCGTCGCGGTCAGCGCGTACGCTCCAGCTGTAGACGGTGACCTGGCGGGCCACCGCGCGTCGCGGAGCCGTTCGGGTCTCCGATGCCCACCTTCACCTTGAGCTGTGGCGTGCCGGTGGTAGAGCAGGCGGCGGTACCCGGGCAGACGTACATCGCTCAGGTACACCACGGTGAGGCTGTTGCCCAGGGCGATGTCCGGGTTCTGCGCGATCGGGTCGTAGCAGCGAGTTGGACATGCACGCGAGGTGAAGCTGAAACGTGCGGGCGATGACGCCGGCCCGGAAGCACCGGTGCGCTCGGTGTGCTGCATGCCGGAGGTCAACGCGGCCGTACGGCACGTACGTGGTGCCCTGGATGTACAGCTCGGGTTCAGCAGGCTGGACAGGTTGGAGCTGAGGATCGGGCAGTGCGAACCGAAGTCCCCGGCGCGTTGGTGATGCAACCGTCCTGCTTGTGGACCGGTGGTACTGCCCGACCTTCAGGTCGCTCTTCAGGCCGTAGATGGCGATCGGCGGGTTGCTCGGTGGAGTAGCTGCCGCACAGCTCCATCTTGGCTGCGTCCAAAGTGATCCGGCTCTCCTCGCCGAAGACGAACTGAACCCCCTTGTCGGCGCCCGGGTTGGTCCAGCCGCCGGGCGGAGCGGGTCCGGCGGGATCGGGCTGCGGCACGGAGCCGGGCCAGTCGTCGGCAGGGTGCCCGCTCACCAGGCTGGGGATGGTGCCCGCCGACCATCTTGCCGCTGACGATGGTCCAGGCGCCGGCGTAGTCGAAGTAGTAGACGCCCGGCCGGAAGAAGTAGATGCTGTTGCAGCAGCAGGTTGGTCAGGTTGTTCAGCGCGTCGAGGTTGGTGTAGAGGCCGGGCGTGAGGTATACACCAGTGGGCGCTGTAGACGTTGCACGTCGGGTACGTTCTGGGCCGTGGGACGCCGCGGTGCTGGGCGAGTAGCCCGGGTCGTCGCCGTCGGCATCCGCACGTTGCCGATGTTACACGACCTTGACGGCGGCCATGATCGTGCCGCTGCAGCCTGTGCGGGCCTTGACCCGGTACGTCGCTGTCGATCTTGTCGCACGTCGATGTTGCTGTTGGAGAACGATGCCGCCCGTGCACCTCGATGACGTCGGTGCCGATGTACGTGTGCAGGTAGATCCCGTCCTCGGCGCCGCCCCTGCCGAGCGTGAGGATGGAGTTCTTCGGCTTGTTGTCGCCGCTGATCAGTACGCCGGTGCCGAGCGTGCGAGTCGGCGTTGTCCAGCGCGCATGTCACTGTGGCCGAGTACGCCCGAGCCGGTCGACGGTTGGTAGAAGCTTGTTCAGTCGGCATGCGTGTGCTGGCGCCGGCAGGCAGTTGGCCCGCGGCACCGCTGGTAGGTGCCCTTGCGCAGCGCGTTGATGGCGACCTGGGCCGCGCCGTCGGCCGCCGCGGCCTGGGCCGCCTCGGCGCGCGTACGGCGACGGTCGTCGCGCAGGCTGGTGTCGACGAAGGACAGGATCGCGCCGATCACCAGCGACGACCACGGTGATGAAGATCAGCGCCATCAGCAGTGTCGCGCCGCTGTCGTCCGAGCGCGCGACCGGCCGGCGGATGCGGGTACGGTCGGCCCGCGGCGGCCGGTCGCCGTCCGATCATGTCTGCCTCCGCTGGCCGGTGAGGGTGACGTCGAGGATGGGGTCGGTGCTGTCTCCTCGCCCGCAAATGCAGGGTCAGGGTGACGGTCTGCGGAACCGCCGCGCCGTCACAGGCGATCACAGCCGGGTCTTGCAGACCGACCGCCACCGAGACGACGTTGTGGGCGAGCGCCAGGTCGGAGACCACGGTGCCGTTGCCCGACGCACTTGAGCCGATGTAGCTGCTTCTCGGCCGCTACCGTCTCGACCACGTACGCCACCCGAACCAGGACGGGGCGTGGCGGCGGCGAGGCGTCGTCCCAGAGCAACCGGATCACGGCGTTCGGGGTACCGGCCGGACCGCACGGTGCTACCGCCGGTGGTGGGCGGCGCGGTCAGCTCGATCGACTGGGTGAGCGGGAACGGCCTGCACGCCGGCCGGAGTTGCGCACGCCGGGCTCTCGACGTCCTGGGCGAAGTAGGAGGCGGCGATCTGCACGTCGTGCGACACACTGAGCCGGTTCGTGGTGCTGTCGCTGTTCTGGAAGAACATCACCAGCGCGGTACCGAGGGGAACCGTGATGATGCCCGATGATCACGATGGAGATGAGCAGCTCGACCAGGGTCAGGCCGGCGTCATCCGCGGTGGCGGAGTGAGGCCCGTGCCGAGGCTTACCGCCCGGCGACGCACGGTCAGCATGATGTGTCCGCTGGAGTCGCGGTGGTGGACCGGCACGGCTTACGGATGATCGACGTCGAGGTACTCCACGGCCCTGTTGTCGTCGCTGGCCACCTGCAGCGCGACCTTCTGCACGCCGCTGTCCGTACCGCACGCGGTGTTCCAGGTGTTGGTCGACGGTGCCCAGTACTTCACGCCGTTGACCTTGGCGGTGTACCCGGTGAGCCACGCTGAAGCGTCTACCGAGTAGGTGGTGGCGCACGCGACGTACCCGGTCGGGTAGGTGGCGATCGCGGCCTGCAGCGCCTCGCCGTAGGACCGCACGTACGCGCCTGCCCGGGCCTGCTTGCGGTGCGTATCGGTAAGCGACACGTACGTGCCGATGGCGCCGAGCACGGTGACCACCGTGATGCCCATGATGACGATGGTCATCAGGAGCTCGATCAGTGTCTCCCCCGGTCTCCCCGGGGTCTGCGGGTGCGCGGCGCCTTGAGGAGCGCCGCCCAGGCCTCGGCGGCCCGACCGACGGAGGGCCATTAGGCGGTACCCATGCCAGAGAACACCCCGTACATCGCGGAGACCAGGGCCACCGCGACGAAGCCGACGAGCCGCCCATGACCAGGATGATCACCGGCTCGAACAGTGAGGTGATCTTCTTCAGCTTGTAGTCGAGTTCGCTCTCGTAGTAGCGGGCGATGACCTCGAGTTGGTCGTCCAGGGTGCCGGTCTCCTCACCCACCCGGATCATCCGGGCAGCGGTGGAGGGGAACAGCTTGGTGGCGGCCAGCGGGATCGCCAGCCCCTCGCCGTGCAGCATGGCGTCGCCGACGCCGCCCAGCGAGCGCATGAAGACCAGGTTGCGCAGCGAGTCGGTGGCCACCCGCATCGCGTCCGGCAGTGCCACGCCAGCGCCGGCCATCGAGCCCAGTACCCGGCAGAAGCGCTCCACCAACGCGAAGCGCACCGCGTCACCGACCACCGGCACGTGGAGCACCACCCAGTCGCGGGCGTACCGGCCGCGGTCGGTGCGTACCGCCAGGAGATAGGCAACGATGGCGATCACGATGGCCGCGACGATCGCCCACCACCAGTCGGTGAAGAACTTGGTGACGGCGAGCAGCATCCGGGTGGGCAGCGGGAGTTTTGCATCCAGGCTCGCGAAGAACACCTTGAACCGGGGGAGCACGAAGCTGGCCAGCACCACGACGGTGGCGACGGACATCAGCGCGATGATCATCGGGTACACCAGCGCCGCCGTGACCTTGCGGCGTGCCTCGAGGTCGCGTTCCAGGTACTTGGCGAGCTGGTCGAGGACGGTGTCGAGCTGCCCGGTCAGCTCGGCCGAGCGCAGGATGCCGCGGTAGAACTCGGGGAATGCGCGCGGATGCCGGTCGAGGCAGTCGGAGAGCTTCTCGCCGCGACGCAGCCCCTCCTCGACGTCGATCATCATCTTCTGCAGCGCCGGATTGGCCGCCTCCTCGCCGAGGACGTGTACCGCTTCCACCAGCGGCAGGCCGGCCCGGATGAAGGCGGACAGCTGGCGGGACAGGTGCATGATCTCTTCGCGCTTGACCTTCGAGCCGGCGATCTCGATCTGGAGCAGGCTCTTCTTCTCGGTCACCCGGATGTCACGCAGGTCCGCCATGTGCAGTGAGAGTTCGGCGGCGTCCCGGCTCGCCGCCTCCCGGACGCCCGAGGTACGCCGCCCGTCCGGGGCGGTCGCCGTGTAGGCGAATCTGGTCACGTCAGCTCCCAACGATGTAGATCGAGCGCAAAACTTCGGCCAGCGTGGTCACGTTCGCCGCGACCATCCGCCCGGCCTCTTCCTGCAGGCGTGCGCATGCCCTCGATGCGGGCGATGCGGCGGATGTCGTCATGCGGCGCGCGACGCAGGATCAGTTCCCGGATGCCCTCGGAGACGGTCATCATCTCGTAGACACCGATCCGCTCCAGGAATCCGGTCTGCGAACAGAAGTTGCAGCCGGACCCGCGCAGGAACCCGTCCCGCGGTGTCTGCCCGCCCAACGCCTGCAGCAGCGCCAACTCCTGCTGGCGTCGGCTGGTAAGGCCCCTTGCAGTGGTCGCAGATGCGGCGTACCAGGCGCTGAGACAGCACCGCGGTCACCGACGAGGCGACCAGGAAGCCCTCGATGCCCATGTCCAGCAGTCGGTGCACGGCGGCCGCCGCGTCGATCGCGTGCAGCGAGGAGAGGACGAAGTGGCCGGTGAGCGCCGCTTGTACGGCGATGCGGGCGGTGTCCACGTCGCGGACCTCGCCGACCAGGATCACGTCCGGGTCCTGGCGCAGGATCGAGCGCAGCCCACCGGCGAAGGTGATGCCGGCCTGCTCGCTGATCTGGATCTGGTTCACCGAGGCGATGCGGTACTCGACCGGGTCCTCGATGGTCATCACGTTGCGCTCGGGGCTGTTGATCTCGCGCGAGTGAGCCGTACAGCGTGGTGGTCTTGCCGCTTCCGGTGGGGCCGGCGCAGATCACCATGCCGTACGGGGCACGCAGCAGCGCCGTGTACTTCTCCACCATGTCCGGCGGCATGCCCAGCTGGCCGAGCCGGAAGGGCTGCGGCTCTTGTCGAGCAGCCGGAGGACGACCTTCTCGCCATCCATGATCGCCGTGGTGGACACGCGGATGTCCACCGCACGCCCCTCGATCTCCATGCTGATCTGGCCGTCCTGCGGGCGGCGGCGCTCCACGATGTTCATCCCGGCGAGGATCTTCACCCGGCTGACCACCGCCGGACCCATGCTGCCGGGCAGCTCCAGTACGTCGTGCAGGGCACCGTCGATGCGGTACCGGATCCGGATCGACTCCTCGTGCGGCTCGATGTGCACGTCCGAGGCCCGGTCACGCAGTCCCTGTGTGATGATCATCTGGACGACCTGCACGACCGGTGCGTCGTCCGTACCGCTGTGCACGTCCAGCCGACGACCGGGTCTCTGCGCGTCACGTGCTGCGACTCGAAGACCTGTGACCTGGCCGGTGACCCCGGTCAGCGCCCGGTAGCTGCTGCTGATCGCGCGCAGCACGTCGGAGTGCGCCGCCACCCGCATGAGTACCGGCTGACCGAGAGTGGCGCGGAGGATCTGCCGGGCGGCGTCCGTCGGGTACGCCGTCGCCACCACGACCTTGCCGTCCCGTCACGGCCAGCGGGATCGCCACCACGCGGCGGGCGGTCTCCTCGTCGAGAAGTTTGGTCGCATCTTCGGTCGGGCGTCACCTCCCGCAGGTCGACCGACTTCCAGGGAGTTCTGCCAGGCGATCACCTTGGCCAGCGGTCGCTCGTCGAGGTGTCCAGCTTCGACCAGGCGCTCGCCCAGCAGTTTGGGGCGCCCGTGCCCTGCTGCGCCTCGATGCAGTGCGCTCGGCCACCTGCGCGCGGGGGACGACCTTGGCGTCGACCAGCAGCTCACCGAGGCGGCGGCCGCCGGAGGTGATGGTGACCTCGGTCGGCCGGATCGGCGTGATGACCGCCAGGCCGTCGGTGTCGCCGCGACCATCGGTCCGCGTCGGCGGTGCGGGCCCGGCCGCCGAGCCTCATGCGATGACACCGCCCATGTTCTGCGGCGCTTCGATGTCCTTGGGGTAGAGGCTGCGTACCACCGCGTCCTCATAGGTCACCAGCCCGGACCGGATCAGCTGCGACAGCGACTGTTCGAAGGTGACCATCCCCTCTTCCCGTCCGGTGAGCAGTGAGTTGCGCAGCTGGTGGGTCTTGCCCTCCTTGATGAGGTTGCGGACCGCGCCGGTGGCGATCAGTACCTCCTGGGCGGCGACCAGGCCGCCGCCGACGCGCGGCAGCAGCCGCTGGTACACGATGCCGGTGAGCGCGGCGGCCAACTGGGTACGCACCTGCGCCTGCTGCTCGGCGGGGAACACGTCGATGATGCGGGCCAGCGATCTGGGCGGCGTCGTTGGTGTGCAGGGTGGCGAAGACGAGGTGACCCGTCTCGGCGATGGTGAGCGCGGCGGAGATCGAGTCGAGGTCGCGCATCTCGCCGACCAGCAGCACGTCGGGGTCGGACGCAGCACCGCGCGCAGCGCCGAGCCGAAGGACTGGGTGTCGCTGCCGACCTCGCGCTGGTTGACCATGGCGCGCTGGTGCTGGTGCACGTACTCGATCGGGTCTTCGATGGTGATGATGTGGCAGGCCCGCTCGCGGTTGATCTGGTCGATCATCGCGGCCAGGGTGGTGGTCTTGCCGGCGCCGGTCGGTCCGGTGACCAGGACGAGCCCCTGGTGCATTCGGGCGAACTCGCTGAGTACCTCGGGCATGCCCGAGCTCAGCCAGGGTGGGAATGCGCCGAGGGATCATCCGCAGCGCCAGTACCGTCTCGCCGCGCTGGCTGAACGCGCTGGCCCGGACCCGGGCCTCGCCGCGCCAGTCGAAGGAGAAGTCGTACTCGCCCGTCCACCCGCCAGTTGCTCCGCCTGCGCCGGGCTGATCAGTTCGGCAAGCAGGGCATCGGCGTCTTGTGCCGCTAAGCGGCGGTACCCGACGACCGGCACGAGTTCGCCGTTGAGTCCGCATCTGGGGCGCCATGCCGGCGGAGATGAGCAGGTCGGAGCCGCCCACCCGCCAGAGCGTGTCGAGCAGCGCGCCGATATGGCTGCCGACTGCCGGGCGGTGGGACATGGGTTCTCCTCAATCGTGCTCGTGCCGGGGTCCGACGAGCGGACGCACGTGCGGGAGGGGCCGCATCCGGCCTCTCCCGCACGTGTCAATGCCTACGGGCAGACCGTTGCTGATGGGGTCCATCGGTGTATGTGGTGTCGGAGTTCTTCACGTAGTGGAACGTCTCCGATGGCGGTGTCGCTTCAGGATGCCCGAAGAAATCAGCGTGGGGATGTCCGCAGGGTACTGCGCTGTTCGTGGCGAGAGTAGGCCTCGATGGCCACCTCAACGTTCTTGTAGTCCGTCTGGCAGGCAGCCTTCTGGCCACGGCTCTGCACGAAGCTCACCGAGAAGACGACGATGCCGGCGAGTACGCCGAGGATCACGATGACGATCAGAAGTTCAATAAGGGTGAAGCCGTTCTCGTTCTCACGAGCGGCGCGGAGGCGCGAGTACATAGCCTTCAGCACGGGGTACTCCTGTGGGGGAGGCGGTCACGTCGACCGCAACAGTGGTGGTTGCCCGGGGCGCCGGCTGGCGTCCGAGCGGGGTGGCGTAATCGCTGCCAACGGCCACTCACACCCGTGCCGGGGGTACCGATCCGGGGTGCGCGGGTGTGCAGCCGCACGCGATTGGCGCTCCATCCGCTTTCCGGACAGCGACGCTGCGCGCCCCGGAAATCGATCCAGCCGGATGGGTACCGACCGGGCCGTTCCCGGTTGACCTGCCTGTTAATCCGCTGCTGGCTGCGGCGGTCAGCCGGAACCCTACCGATCGACCGAGTCCATCTCACTACGCCGGCCGGCCGATGGTCAGCCGAACAATTGATGGGAATCTCGCCGTCGAACAGCCGGTTCTGGTAGCCGACCGTGCGATGGTCGGCCGCCGAACGATCAGCCTTTCCCCCTGTTGACCGGGGAATACGCTGCGGTAGGTGGGGGTGGACAGGGCGCTCGGTTACCCAGCGCACATGCGTGGTACCCGCCGGTACGCAGTGCGGTTTCCACTGTCCTGATTACGCCTGAATCGCGGGACATCACGCTGATCACACGGTACTTACGTGAGAAGTGCGTGATTAGGTGCGGCGCGCTGATCCGGCCGTATTCGGTGGCATTTCCAGGGTTAACGGATGGCCGCTGGAGAATTGCGCCTCAGTCGGGTGCCCGACAATTTAGCCGAGTCCGTGGCGGGCGGATAAACGCGTCCTTTTGAAAGTGGCCGTGCCCGTATCCGACAATTCCGATCAGCACAACAATCGGAGCGGCTGCGGTGCGGCCCGGCGGCGAGGGGCCGGCGAGGCGGGCCGACGCGGTGGGGCCGGCCGCTGGCCGCGTACCCTCGGTCGTTATGAGTGTCGCCAGTGTCTGGCCGCAGCTGGAGCAGCTGCTGCCAAGAATCAGCAAGCCCATCCAGTACGTGGGTGGCGAGCTCGGCGCCACCGTCAAGGACTGGGACTCGACCACCGTCCGCTGGGTACTGATGTACCCGGACGCGTACGAGGTCGGCCTACCCAACCAGGGCGTACAGATCCTCTACGAGGTACTCAACGAGCAGCCCGACGTACTCGCCGAGCGTACGTACGCGGTCTGGCCCGACCTGGAGGCGCTGATGCGCGCCGAAGGGGTCTCCCAGTTCACCGTGGACGCGCACCGGCCGGTCGGCGCCTTCGACCTGTTCGGTGTCTCGTTCTCCACCGAGCTGGGCTACACCAACATGCTCACCGCGCTCGACCTGGCGCGGATTCCGTTGCACGCCAAGGATCGTGACGACAGCCACCCGATCGTGGTGGCCGGCGGGCACGCCGCGTTCAACCCGGAGCCGATCGCCGACTTCATCGACGCCGCCGTACTCGGCGACGGCGAGGAGGCGGTACTGGAGATCACCGGGATCGTCCGGCAGTGGAAGAGCGAGGGCAGCCCGGGCGGGCGCGACGAGCTGCTGCTGCGCCTGGCGCGCACGGAGAGCGTGTACGTGCCGCGCTTCTACGACGTCGACTACCTGCCGGACGGGCGGATCCAGCGGGTGGTACCCAACCGCGCGGACGTACCGTTCCGGGTGCACAAGCGCACCACGATGGATCTTGACGCCTGGCCGTACCCGAAGAAGCCACTGGTACCGCTGGCCGAGACGGTGCACGAGCGGTACGCCGTGGAGATCTTCCGTGGTTGTACCCGTGGCTGCCGGTTCTGCCAGGCGGGCATGATCACCCGGCCGGTACGCGAGCGCTCGATCACCACGGTCGGCCAGATGGTCAAGGACGGGCTGGAGTTCTCCGGCTTCACCGAGGTGGGGTTGCTCAGCCTGTCCAGCGCCGACCACTCGGAGATCGGCGACATGTGCTCCGGCCTGGCCGAGCAGTACGCCGGGACGAATGTCTCGCTGTCGCTGCCGAGTACCCGGGTGGATGCCTTCAACATCGACCTCGCCCAGGAGCTGTCCCGCAACGGCCGGCGTACCGGACTGACGTTCGCCCCAGAGGGTGGCTCGGAGCGGATCCGCAAGGTGATCAACAAGATGGTCACCGAAGAGGACCTGATCCGTACCGTCGTCACCGCCTACACCAACGGCTGGCGGCAGGTGAAGCTGTACTTCATGTGTGGCCTGCCCACCGAGACCGACGAGGACGTCCTGCAGATCGCCCGGATGGCGCAGGAGGTGATCCGGGCCGGCCGCAAGGCCACCGGCTCCAAGGACATCCGCTGCACGGTCTCGATCGGCGGGTTCGTACCCAAGCCGCACACCCCGTTCCAGTGGGCGCCGATCTGCCCGCCGGAGACCATCGACCACCGGCTGAAGCTGCTCAAGCAGGCGATCAACTCGGACCGTTCGCTGGGTCGGGCGATCGGCTACCGCTACCACGACGGCGAGCCCTCGCTCATCGAAGGGCTGCTGTCCCGGGGCGACCGGCGGGTCGGCGCGGTGATCCAGCGGGTCTGGGAGAAGGGGCAGCGCTTCGACGGCTGGTCGGAGCACTTCTCCTACCAGCGCTGGGTCGAGTCGGCGGCGGAGGTACTGCCGGCCCTCGGTGTGGACCTGGCCTGGTTCACCACCCGCGAGCGGGAGCAGGCCGAGGTACTGCCGTGGGACCACCTGGACTCCGGGCTGGACAAGGACTGGCTCTGGCAGGACTGGCAGGACTCGCTGTCGGAGTACGAGCAGGACGACTGCCGCTGGACGCCGTGCTTCGACTGCGGCGTCTGCCCGAGCATGGACACCGAGATCCAGATCGGGCCGACCGGGCGCAAGCTGCTCCCGCTCACCCCGGTCAGCAACGACCTCAGACTCCCGGCCGCGGCCGGCCACACCCACCCCTGACGTCCGCGCCCAGCACCGCCCCGAACCGGCGCGACGCGCCCGGGGCGGTGCTGTCGGAAAGATCACAGGAGGAGCGCCATCTCCAGGAATCAGCCCGACTCCAACCAGGAGCCGGTCGTGCAGCGCATCCGGATCCGGTACGCCAAGCGCGGGCCACTGCGCTTCACGTCACACCGGGACTTCGCCCGGGCGTTCGAGCGTGCTGTGCAGCGGGCCGGGGTACCCATCGCGTACTCCCAGGGGTTCACCCCGCACCCGAAGATCTCCTACGCCAGTGCCGCGCCGACCGGAGTGGCCAGCGAGGCCGAGTACCTGGAGATCGCGCTGCGGGCGAAGGTCGACCCGGAGCGGGTACGCGCCGCGCTGGACGCCGCGCTCTCGCCCGGACTGGACGTGCTCGCCGCGATCGAGGCGACCGGTGGCAGCCTGGCCGACCGGATGGTCGCCTCGCTGTGGCGGCTGGAGCTGCCCGGCGTGGGCGACGAGCCGGCGCGCGCCGCGGTGGCCGAGTTCCTGGCGCGCCCCGAGGTACTGGTGGAGCGGATGACCAAGCAGGGGCTGCGTACTTTCGACTGCCGCGCGGCGGTGCTCGCCCTGACCGTCACGGCACCCGTCACCGCGCCCGCCGAAACGCTCGACAGCACACCGGCGGGAGCGCCTTCCGGGGGTGGCGTCGCGGGATGTGCGATACTCGAAACTGTCGTCCGGCAGCTCACGCCGACGGTACGACCCGACGATGTCCTTTCTGGTCTGCGCCTTGTGGCCGGCCTGGAGCCGGTGGCCCCACCTCGGGTAACTCGGCTGTGCCAGGGCACGCTCACCGCGCAGCTGGAAATCGGCGATCCGTTCCTCCCGGACAACACGGGAGACGCGGCCACCGAAGAGGCTGTTGTCGGAGCTCCGTCTGCTTAGGCGGGGCTGGCAGACTTCGTCGTCGAGCGCGTTTGGTGCCCGGCGGCGGTGACCGTGACATCCCCGCGTGGCTGCGGCAACGCGCCCGGGGACGTCCAGAACTGGAGATCGTCCGAGATGCTCGACAACGAGCCAACGGGCGGGACGGAGGCCGGCAGCGTGCCGGCCAACGAAACCGCCGATAACGAGACACCGCGCCGTACCCGTGCGCGGTCCACCCGATCCCGCGCTGCTGAGCCGGGCACGGAGGGTACCGGCGCTGAGCCTGGTACCACCGATTCCGTGTCTGACGAGGCCGCACCCACCCGCCGCCGGCGCAGCCGGGCCGGTGCCGAGCCGGCCGACGCGGGTACCCCTGCAGAGGCCGCGACCAGCGAAGAAGCCTCCGGCGAGCCGGCCACCGCCCGGCGCTCACGCCGCCGTGGTGCGGCCCCGGCCGACGCGGTCGACGACGGGCCCGGCGCGGCCGACTCCGACGAACCGGCCGCCGCACCCAGCTCCCGCCGGCGCGCGGCGCCCGCCGCCACCGTGCTGTTCATGCCGCCCGAGATCCCGCCGGCCGGCCGGGCGGAGAAGCTCTCCGGCCAGCCGGCGAAGGCCCCGTTCGCGACACCCGAGCCGGCCGCTGCTTCCGCCGCGCCCGCCGAGGCGCATGAACCGCACGAGGGGCACGAGGGGCACGAGGAGTCGGGCGAGCCCACCCGCAGCCGCCGCAGCCGGCGCAGCCGCCGTGGCACGGCCGGCGGCGAGAGCGCGCCGGAGATCGTCGAGGAGCCGGCCGAGCCGGCCGCCGAGGTCGACGACGACGAAGAAGACGATGACGAGATCGGCCCCGGCGGTCGCCGCCGGCGCCGCCGTGGCCGGCGTGGTCGCGGGCGCGGCAAGGGCGGCGACGAGTACGACGAGTCGGACGAGACCGAGCCGGTCGCGGCCGAGAGCGAGAGCGAGCCGGTCGACGAGGACGAGGCCGAGGGCGGCGAGCCGCTGACCCGGCGCCGTCGGCGGCGGCGGCGCGGCGGCTCCGGCGGCGAGTCGGGGGAGAGCACCGAGGACGGGGTACTCACCGTGGTGCGGGTACGCCCGCCCCGGGCAGCCCGTGACGAGGTGCAGGGCGTCTCCGGCTCGACCCGGCTGGAGGCCAAGCGGCAGCGCCGGCGCGACGGGCGTGACCAGCGGCGTACCCGCCCGCCGATCCTGTCCGAGTCGGAGTTCCTGGCCCGCCGCGAAGCGGTCGACCGGGTGATGGTCGTCCGCGAGAAGGGTGACCGTACCCAGATCGCGGTACTCGAGGACGGCGTACTCGTCGAGCACTACGTGACCCGGGCCAGCTCGGGCACCATGGTCGGCAACGTCTACCTGGGCAAGGTACAGAACGTGCTGCCCAGCATGGAGGCGGCCTTCATCGACATCGGTCGGGGCCGCAACGGCGTGCTCTACGCCGGCGAGGTCAACTGGGACGCGGCCGGCCTGGAGGGGCGTGCCCGCTCCATCGAGCAGGCGCTGAAGTCCGGCGACTCGGTACTCGTGCAGGTCACCAAGGACCCGATCGGGCACAAGGGCGCCCGGCTCACCAGCCACCTCGCACTCTCCGGACGGCACCTGGTGTACGTACCGGGCGGAAACACCTCCGGGATCAGCCGCAAGCTCGCCGATACCGAGCGCAAGCGGCTGCGGGACGTGCTCAAGCACCTGGTACCCGAGTCGGCCGGGGTGATCGTCCGGACGGCCGCCGAGGGCGCTGCCGAGGACGAGCTGGAGCGCGATGTCACCCGGCTGCAGGCGCAGTGGGAGGAGATCGAGCGCAAGTCCCAGCAGGGCGGCGCGCCGGTCCAGCTGTACGAGGAGCCGGACCTGGTCATCCGGGTGGTACGCGACCTGTTCAACGAGGACTTCCGCGAACTCGTGGTGCAGGGCAACGGGGCGTACGAGATGGTCGAGGGGTACCTGACCCACGTCTCGCCCGACCTGATGGAGCGGCTGCACCGGCACACCGGCAACTCCGACGTCTTCGCCGCGCGCCGTATCGACGAGCAGATCCTCAAGGGCCTGGACCGCAAGGTCTACCTACCCTCGGGTGGTTCGCTGGTGATCGACCGCACCGAGGCGATGACCGTCATCGACGTGAACACCGGCAAGTACACCGGCACCGGTGGAAACCTGGAGGAGACGGTCACCCGCAACAACCTGGAGGCGGCCGAGGAGATCGTCCGCCAGCTGCGGCTGCGCGACCTCGGCGGCATCGTGGTGATCGACTTCATCGACATGGTGCTGGAGAGCAACCGCGACCTGGTACTGCGTCGACTCACCGAGTGCCTGGGCCGGGACCGTACCAAGCACCAGGTCACCGAGATCACCTCGCTCGGCCTGGTACAGATGACCCGCAAGCGGATCGGCCTGGGTCTGCTGGAGGCGTTCAGCGAGACCTGCGAGCACTGCAAGGGCCGCGGCGTGATCATCCACACCGACCCGGTACCGGAGCGCCGGCCGGCCGGCAAGGCGACCGCCGAGGTGGCCTCCGCCGCCCCGGCGACCGGCCGCCGCCGTGGTCGGCACGGCTCGGGTGACGCAGCCGACTCGGCCGGCTCGAGTTATGCGGCGGATGAGGACCACGCTGACCTGCACGAAGACGACGCCGACAGCCCTCGGGAGGAGTACCTCCCGGTGGCCGAAGTGGCGGCTGGGGTGGATGCGGGGCACGATGTCGGGGAGACAGCAGTGCCGGTTGAACACACGGGCGGCCCCGACGGGGCAGCCGGACCGGCCGCCGCACCCGCCGGCCGGCGTCGCACGTTGTGGAGCAGCCGCCGGCGGTCCCGGTAACCCACCGGGTGACCCCGAGGAGTTCCTCCCATGTCACGACGCCCGAATGACGCGCCCGCGCGCCCGTGGACGTCGGTACCGCCAGGTGTGGCCGCCACGCTGCTAGCTCGCAGCGTGGCGGCCGCACTGCTGGGCCTCACCGGCCTGGTGGCGTTGGCGGCCTGCAGTACCACCCCGCACGCGGTGGCCGCGACCGGCCCGACGGCGAGCGCCGTCGCCAGCGCGGTAGCCACACCGTCGCCGGCGGGCAGCGCCAGCGCGGTGTGCCAGCAGATCAACGCCGTTGTCGCCACCGACCTGACCGCCTTCGGTACCGACGTGGGTACCCTCGCCGGCCATGTGAGCAGCAAGAACACCGCTGCCGCCGACAAGGCGAAGGCGTCCGCGCTGGGCCGGCTCACCACCCTGGCCGGCAAGATCAGGTCGACTGGTCAGGCCGCTCCCACCGTGAAGGTGACCAGCGCCGCCCAGGCCACCGCCGGTAACCTCGAGCAGCTCGCCGCCGACCCCGCACTGCTGGCCAATGTGAAGGCGGCCGCGGACGTACCCCCGGTCATCCAGCGGGTGACCTCGGCCACCGATCCGCTCATCAACGCCTGCGCCTGACTCGGCAATATCGCCGCTGACCCGGGCCGGTTTGAGGCTGAACCGGCCAATGACGTATCCTGACCTACGGCCCACTTCCGTGTGCCAGTTGTCGCGTGCCCCCGGGGCGCGTGCCACCAAAACCACCGCCAGCAGCTACGACTAGGGAGTACGTCTCCGATGTACGCGATCGTCAAGACCGGCGGCAAGCAGTACAAGGTCGCCGAGGGCGACGTGATCGAGGTCGAGAAGCTCGCGGGTTCGCCCGGCGACGACGTGTCGCTGGTGGCGATACTGCTCGTGGATGGCGAAGACCTGGTGACCGACGCGGCGAAGCTTGCCCAGGTCGCGGTGACCGGTTCGGTCGTCGCACACACCAAGGGTCCGAAGATCCGGATCCACAAGTTCAAGAACAAGACCGGCTACCACAAGCGCCAGGGTCACCGTCAGCCGCTGACCCAGATCAAGGTCACCGGCATCTCCAACGGGAAGTAGGGGCACCAGCAATGGCACACAAAAAGGGTGCGTCCAGCTCCCGCAACGGCCGGGACTCCAACGCCCAGCGACTGGGCGTGAAGCGGTTCGGCGGCCAGCTCGTCAACTCCGGCGAGATCCTGATCCGGCAGCGGGGTACCAAGTTCCACCCCGGTGACCTGGTCGGCCGCGGCGGCGACGACACGCTGTTCGCGCTGGCCAAGGGGAACGTCCTGTTCGGCAGCAAGCGTGGCCGCAAGACGGTCAGCATCGTCCCGGTGGCGAACTGACCGGTTGACGTCGGCGGGTCGGGTTCGGGGCGTGCGCCTCCGACCCGGCCCGTTTGCTTTGGGTACCACGGCTTCCCGCATGGGCAGCCGGTTGATTGAGGAGAGTTAGGCCGTGACCAGCTTCGTGGACCGGGTCGTCCTGCACGTGCAGGCCGGGGACGGCGGGCACGGCTGTGTCTCCATCCTGCGGGAGAAGTTCAAGCCGCTGGGTGGGCCGGACGGCGGCAACGGCGGGCACGGCGGGGACGTGGTCCTGGTCGTCGACCCGGAGGTACACACGCTGCTCGACTTCCACTTCCACCCGCACGTACGGGCCACCAGCGGTACCGGCGGGATGGGCGCCCACCGGCAGGGTGCGATGGGTACCGACCTGGTGCTCAAAGTGCCGGACGGCACCGTGGTACACGGCCCCGACGGCGAGGTACTGATCGACCTGGTCGGTATCGGCACCACCTACGTCGCGGCCCACGGCGGGCGCGGCGGGCGTGGCAACGCCTCGCTGGCCAACACCCGGCGCCGGGCACCCGGCTTCGCCGAGCTGGGCGAGCCCGGGGAGCACCTGGACCTGGTGCTCGAGCTCAAGAGCGTCGCCGATGTCGGGCTGGTCGGCTTCCCGAGCGCCGGCAAGTCCTCACTGATCTCGGTGCTCTCCGCGGCCCGACCCAAGATCGCCGACTACCCGTTCACCACGCTGGTCCCCAACCTGGGCGTGGTGCAGGCGGGTGGCGACACGTACACGATCGCCGACGTACCCGGCCTGATCCCCGGCGCGGCTACCGGCAAGGGGCTGGGTACCCAGTTCCTGCGGCACATCGAGCGCTGCAAGGTGCTGGTACACGTGGTGGACACGGCGGCGCTGGAGACCGAACGGGACCCGCTGGCCGACATCGACGCGCTCGAGCATGAACTGGCCGAGTACGGCGGCCTGCAGGACAAGCCGCGGCTGGTGGTACTCAACAAGATCGACGTACCGGACGGGCGCGACCTCGCCGAGATCGTGCGCCCGGACATCGAGGCGCGCGGGCTGCGGGTGCTGGAGGTGAGCGCGGCCACCGGCGAGGGGCTCAAGGAGCTGACCTTCGTGCTGGCCGAGTTCGTTCGGGCCGACCGGATCGCCAACCCGCCGGCCGAGCCGACCCGGGTGGTACTGCGGCCGAAGGCCGTTGACGATGCCGGCTTCACGGTGCACGCCGGTGAGGACGGGGTCTTCGTGGTCCGCGGAGCGCGGGTGGAGCGCTGGATCCGGCAGACCAACTTCGACAACGACGAGGCGGTCGGCTACCTGGCTGACCGGCTGGCCCGGATCGGGGTGGAGGACGCGCTGGCCAAGGCGGGTGCCGAGCCCGGCGCACCGGTACGCATCGGCGAGCACGAGTTCGACTACCAGCCGATGCTCTTCGCCGACGCGGAGTTCACGCCCGGCAACCGGGGTACCGACTGGCGGCTGGAGGAGCGCAACAGTCGGCCGACCGCGTCTGACCGGCTGGCCATGCGCAAGGCCCGCCGGCAGCGCCCAGCTGACGAGGCGAGCTGGTCACAGCCGGTCGGGCTGGTCGCCGCCGAGCAGGCCGGGACTCGCCAAGCCGATCCGGACCTAATCGAGATCGATGAATTGACGGAAGACTGACGGCTGCCGGTGGGGGCTGGTGGGACGGTTGTTCACCGGCATGAAACCGGCCCCGGGTACGGTTGCGGGATGATCATCTCGGCGGTCGCCGCGACCGATCCCGGGCTGAAGCAACTGGTCGCCGAGCAGCAGGCCGAGCTCGCCGGACTCCCGGGCTTCACCAGGTTCGCGCTGCATGACGACATCGAATACGTCGCCGCGCACATCGACGGGCACCCGGTGGGCTGTGGCGGCGTGCAGTCACTCGGCGACGGCGTCGGTGAGGTCAAGCGGATGTACGTGCGGCCGGCGTTCCGTGGTCAGGGCCGCTCGCGCCTGATCCTGGCCGCGATCGAGGAGTTCGCCGTCGAGCGCGGCTACCACACGCTCCGGCTGGAGACCGGCGACCACCTGGCCGCAGCGCTGGCGCTCTACTCGGGCGCCGGGTATGCACAGATCCCCGGATTCGGTGACTACGCGGGCAACCCGACCAGCGTGTGCTTCGAGAAGGTACTGGTCGCCGCCCCGGCGACCGGCCGCACCTGACCCGCGCCGGCAGCCGGGCCTGACCGCGTCAGCGACCAGCCGTACCTCACCGCGCCGGCGACCGGCCGGGGCCCGAGCTGCGCGGAGAAGACTCCCCGCCCAGCCCGAGCCCAGCCGGCCGGACGTTTCAGTGCGCGTCGACCGGTACCTCGGCGGCAGCGTCGGCTTCGGCAGCAGCGGCCGCCGTCGCGTTCGTACCGCCTGTGCTCTTCACGAACAGGATGCTGACCGCGGCCAGCCCCATCACCGCGATCGGCAGCCACAGGGTGTCCCGCATCGCATTGGTGAAGCCTTCGTCGAAGATGCTCTTGGCGGTCGCCCCGACGACCTGTTGGAACTGCGCCGGTATCCCGGTCAGCGGTACGCCGGACTGCCCGGAGCCGACCTCCAGCCCGCCGGAGACGTGCTGGAACGCGTGGATCAGGCCGTCCTTGATCTGCTGCGGAACGTTGGCCGGCATGGCCGCCACGTTCTTGTCGGCGGCGACCGGCAGGGCACCGGCCAGCCGGGACTGCAGCAGCGCGCCGACCGCTGCCGAGCCGATCACGCCGCCCAGCTGCCGGGTGGTGTTGATGAAGCCGGAGGCGGCGCCGGCCATCCTCGGCTGGATGTTCAGCATCGCCACGGTCTGCAGCGGCGCGAAGGTCATGCCGAGGCCGAAGCCGGCCACGATCAGGCCGGGCAGGAAGTGCCAGCGCCCCATGCCCAGGTGGATCGAGCCGACCACGATGCCCATGCCGATGGCGAACAGGCTCACCCCGGCGAAGACCACCCACTTGCCGCCGCGCTTGTCGGAGACCCGGCCGGCGATCGGCGCCACGAACATCGAGATCAGCGACATCGGTGCCGTGGTGAGGCCGGCCTGTAGAGCGGAGAGGCCGAGTACCGACTGCAGGAAGATCGTCAGCGGCAGGAACAGGCCGAGCATGCCGAAGCTGATCGCGGCCACCACGAAGTTCATGATCGAGAAGTTGCGGTCGGCGAAGATCGAGAAAGGTACCAGTGGCTCGCCGTGCCGCTCGACCCACTGCAGCCACATGAAGAGCGCGAACATCAGGCCACCGGCGATCAGGATCTCGACGATGGTGATCGGGCCCCAGACCTTGCCCCAGTCGTGCGACGGCCCCTCGATCAGCCCGTAGCAGATCAGGAACAGGCCGGCCGAGGAGAGCAGCACGCCGGGTACGTCGAGCTTGTGCCGGCGGTTGAGGCGTACGTTCGGCATGATCACAGCCGCCATCACCAGTGCGATGGCGCCGATGGGTACGTTGACGAAGAAGATCCAGCGCCAGCCGAAGTCGGTGACCAGCCAGCCGCCGAGTACCGGGCCGGCGATGGTGGCCACGCCGGCCACCGCACCCCAGATGCCGAAGGCCGCACCGCGCCGCTCGGCCGGGAAGATCATCGTGATCACCGAGAGCGTCTGCGGGGTCAGCATCGCGCCACCCACGCCCTGGATGATCCGGAAGACGATCAGCTGGGTCGGGGTCTGCGCGAAGCCGCAGGCGGCCGAGGCGGCGGTGAACACCACCAGGCCGGACATGAACAGCAGCTTCGGGCCGTACAGGTCACCCAGCCGGCCGGCCGTGATCAGCAGTACGGCGTAGGTCAGGATGTAGGCGTTGAGCACCCAGAGCAGCTGGCTCAGGTCGGCGTTCAGCCCCTCGGACAGGGCCGGGATCGCGACGTTCACGATCGTCGTGTCCAGCAGGATCATGAAGAAGCCCAGGCACAGCGTCACCAGTACGAGCCAGGGACTGTGCTTGAGGTGGATCTCCGGTGGCCGGTACTGCTCGGCGGCGCCGCCGGCCTGCGGGGCGCCGGCTGCCGGGGTTGGTGCGCTCATGCGGGTGGCTCCTTGCAGTCTTGACGCCACGGCAGGGCGCCACTTCGGATGTCGTCGACAGCGCCCCGGGCCCAGCTGAGCTCGGCCTGGGCCATTGCTTGGGCGTACTCCACTTCGAGCAGGGCCGTGCGGGGCAGGCCACGCTTGGCCAGGCCGGCCAGGATCTGGTCCCGTGCCGCCAGCCGGGCTTCGATGCTCAGGCAGCGCAGCTCGAGCAGCTCAGCCGCCTCGTCGTCGGCCAGGCTGCCCAGCATCTCCACCGCGGCGGCGAACACCGGGTACTCCTCTTCGGGCCAGCGCACCAGGTCACGCAGGTTGCTCGCATACTCCTCGCGGCCGGCTTCGGTGATCGCGTAGACGGTGCGCTCCGGTCGCCGGCCGGCCCGCCCCACCTCCACCGGCTCGATGAGTTCGAGGCGGTGCAGCCGGGTCATGGTGTGGTAGAGCGAACCAGCCCGTACCTTCACCACCTGATCGGTGGAGCGTTCCCGGATGATCTTGTGCAGATCGTACGGGTGCGTGGGGCGCTCGTGCAGCAACCGCAGTGCGGCGAGCGCGAGCGTGGTCAGCGTCCGGTGTGGTTTAGTCCGCATGGTTTACTCCACGCGGAGTATAGGCATCCTCCAGCGGCGCGTGCCGGCGATATGCACCGTGGCGACCGTCACCGGGGCAGCAGGCCCAGTGCGAGTCGGGACCGACGTACCGTCGCGGCGGCCCGCTCGCGGGCGCGCTCCACTCCGGCTGCCAGCGCCTCCCGGGCCACGGCCGGCTCGGCGGCCAGGTCGGCGTAGCGCTCCCGAACCGGTCGGAGGGTGGCCACCACCGAGTCGGCAACCGCCGTTTTGAGCTCGCCGTAGGTGTCGAACAGCGGGGCGAGCTGCGCCGGCGAGTCACCCGCGCAGGCGGCCAGGATCTCCAGCAGGTTGGCGACGCCGGGCTGGGCCTGCCGGTCATAGCGCACCTCCCCGAGATCGTCGGTCACCGCGCGTTGGATCTTGCGGCGGAGCAACTCCGGTGGATCGAGCAGGCGCAGTACGCCCGCGTCGCTCGTGTTCGTCTTGCCCATCTTCACCCCCGGGTCCGACAAGTCCATCAACCGGGCTGCCACCTGGGGTTTCACCGCGCGTGGCAGGACGAACGTGGAGCCGTACCGGTTGTTGAAGCGCTGGGCCACGGTGCGGGCCAACTCCACGTGCTGGCGCTGGTCCTCGCCCACCGGTACCTCCTCGATGTCGTGCAGCAGGATGTCGGCGGCCATCAGCACGGGGTAGGTGAGTAGGGACAGGCGTACCGGCCCGCCGGCCCGCAACTTCTCCCGGAAGGCGATCATCCGCTGCGCCTCGCCGTAGCTCGTGACGCACTCCAGCAGGTAGTGCAGTTCGGTGTGCTCGGGCAGGTGGGACTGGGCGTACAGGATGGTGTGTTCGGGGTCGATCCCCGCCGCGAGCAGCAGCATCGCCACTTCCAGCGTGCGCGCCCCGAGCGCCGCGGGGTCGTGTGGCACGGTCATCGCGTGCAGATCGGCGATGAAGATGGTCGACTCGGTTTCGTACTGCGCGGCGACCATCGGCTGGATCGCGCCGATCAGGTTGCCCAGCTGCAGGTCACCTGTTGGCTTGAGGCCGGTGATCCGGCGCGCGGCGGCGGTCGCGGCGGGCGTGGTTGTGTGCGCGGTGGTGGGTTCCATGACTGCTCCTCGGGTCGTTTGGTCTGGTCGCTTCGGGTTTGGCAACGGGACCGCCCGACACCGGGCACACGGAAACGGCCGCCCGGTGAGGGGCGGCCGCGTGAGGTTGAGTACGCGAAAGGGTGAGCCGCCCGTTAAGGCAGCCACCAACCGAGATTCGGCGTCGTCCGCATGGCTTGCACTGTACCCGCGCGCGCCCGGCCGGTCACCCCCGATCTGGGCGCGACACGTCGGGGTGGCCGGGCGCAGGATGGGCGGAGGACACCCGCGACGAGGCGGAGGCGCGAATGCTTCTGGACACTGCCGAGACGATGTCGGCCGACGAACGCGCGGCGCTGCAGCGGGAGCGGCTGGTCGCGCTGGTGGATCGGCTGATCGCCGCCGGTGGCCTGCAGGGTCGGCGGCTGCGGGCCGCGGGCGTCGACGGCGGTACCGGCCTGGCGCTCGCCGACCTTCCCCGGCTACCGCTGCTGACCAAGTCGGACCTGTGGGAGCACTACCCCTTCGGGCTGCTCGCGGTACCCCTGGCGGAGTGCGCGAGCGTGCACGGCTCGTCGGGTACCGGCGGGCGCCCCACGATGGTCGCGTACACCGAGAACGACCTGCGGCTGTGGGGTCACGTGATGGCGCGCGGGCTGGCCGGCGCCGGGGCACAGCCGGGCACGCTGATCCACAACGCGTACGGGTACGGACTGTTCACCGGGGGACTCGGTGTCCACTATGGAGCCCGCGCACTGGGCGCCACCATCGTGCCGATGTCCGGCGGGAACACCGCCCGCCAGCTGCGGCTGATCCAGGACCTGCGGCCGCGGGTGTTGACCTGCACGCCGTCGTACGCGATCTACCTCGGCGAGGCGGCGCGCGCCGAGGGCATCGAGCTGGACTCGCTGCGGGTGGGCATCCACGGTGCGGAGCCGTGGACCGAGGCGATGCGGGTCCAGATCGAGAACCTGCTGGGGATACGGGCCCTGGACATCTACGGGCTCTCCGAGATCATCGGGCCGGGGGTGGCCTGCGAGAGCCTGGACTCGGCCGGCTGGCTGCACGTACAGGAGGACCACTTCTACGTGGAGGCGCTGGATCCGCTGACCGGGGTGCCGGTACCCGACGGCGAACTCGGCGAGCTGTGCTTCACCACGTTCACCAAGGAGGCGCTGCCGCTGCTGCGGTACCGCACCGGCGACCTGGCGCGGCTGGACCGTACGCCGAGCCCGGACGGGCGTACCACGGTCAAGATGAGCAAGATCGTCGGGCGGGTGGACGACATGCTGGTGATCCGTGGCGTGAACCTCTACCCGAGCGAGGTGGAGCAGGTGGTGCTCGCCGACCCGGCCGCCGCCCCGCAGTACCTGCTCGTGCTGGACAACCGGGCCGCGCTGACCCGGCTCGTGGTCTGCGTCGAGGCGGCTGACGGCGGTACCGACCCGGAAGCGTTGGCGCAGCGGCTACAGGCGGCTGTCGGCAAGCGGATCGGCATCTCCTGCGAGGTACGCGTCGGCGCGCCGGGCAGCCTGCCGCGCACCGAGGTCGGCAAGGCGCAGCGGGTACTGCGCTGGAGTGACGGTCCCGCGCCGTTGGCGGCAGCCGCCGACCGGGGCGTGGAATGATCGTTGGATGACCGCTGACCGGCGCCGGGTCGGAATCATGGGTGGCACCTTCGACCCGATCCACCACGGCCACCTGATCGCCGCCAACGAGGTGGCCACGAGGTTCGCGCTGGACGAGGTCATCTTCGTACCCACCGGCCAGCCGTGGCAGAAGGCCGGCGAGCCGGTCAGCGCGGCCGAGGACCGGTACCTCATGACGGTCATCGCGACGGCGTCGAATCCACGGTTCACGGTCAGCCGGGTGGACGTGGACCGGGATGGCCCGACCTACACCGTGGACACCCTGCGGGACCTGCGCAAGGTACTCGGGGAGTCCACCGATCTGTTCTTCATCACCGGAGCGGACGCGCTCGCCGACATCCTGAGCTGGAAGGAGGCGGACGCCTGCCTGGAGCTGGCGCACTTCGTCGGCGTCACCAGACCGGGTTTCCGGCTCTCCTCCGACCATCTGCCGGCCGACACGGTGAGCCTGGTGCAGGTACCCGCGCTGGCGATCTCGTCAACCGACTGCCGGGAGCGCACCGCGGCCGGCCAGCCGGTCTGGTATTTCGTCCCGGACGGCGTCGTGCAGTACATCGCCAAGCGCCGGCTCTACCGCGGCCCGGCGCTACCCGCGTTGGCCGTGGCCGAGCGGGCTGAGCCGGCCGAGCGGCCGGTACCTGCCGGTCGGGCCAAGGCCACCGGCCGGGCCAAGCCGGTCGGCCGCGTCCAGCCGGCCGGGCGCGCCCGGCGAACCGAGCCGGCCGAGCCGGCTGAGGCCGTTGCTGCCGCTGGGGCCGTCGCGGCCAGCGGGGCCGGCGTGGCTGGCGCGGCGAAATCGCGGCGGCCGGCAAGATCACGCGAGTAACGGTCGGACGGGTGTGAGAGGCTGGGGGTGTACCGGATTCCGCGGTGGAACCGGCCACCCCGCGGGGAAGGAGTCTCGTGCCAGCATCCGAGCGTTCCGTCGAGCTCGCGTTGGCGGCTGCCCAGGCAGCGGCCGACAAGAAGGCGGAGAACATCGTCATCATCGACGTCGCCGACCAGCTGGTGATCACGGACGTGTTCCTGGTCGCCTCGGCGCCCAATGAGCGCCAGGTCATCGCCATCGTCGATGCCATCGAGGAGCGGCTGCTGGAGCTGCCGGAGAAAGCCAAGCCGGTACGCCGCGAAGGCGAGCGGGCCGGGCGCTGGGTACTGCTCGACTACGTCGACATCGTGGTGCACATCCAGCACGACGAGGAGCGCGAGTTCTACTCGCTGGACCGGCTCTGGCGCGACTGCCCGGTCATCCCCTTCGTCGACCGCGACATCCCGCAGCTGGTCGAGGCCGAGGGGCGCGCGGGCGGGGCGGCGTGACCCGGCTCTACATCTGGCGGCACGGCCGCACGCTGTGGAACGCCGAGCACCGGGTACAGGGCCAGACCGATGTCGCGCTGGACGAGACCGGGCACCGGCAGGCCGCCGAGGCGGCACAGCGGCTGGCGCTACGCCGGCCGGACGCGATCGTCTCCAGTGACCTGCGCCGGGCGGTACAGACCGCCGAATACCTTGCCGAGGCGACCGGACTACCGATCCAGCTCGACGACCGGCTGCGCGAGCAGTTCTTCGGCGAGTGGCAGGGGCTGACCGACACCGAGCTGGCCGAGCGGTACCCGGTCGAATATGCCCGCTGGCGCTCCGGCGGCGGCGCGCACACCGAGGTCGGCATGGAGAGCCGGGACGAGCTGGCCAAGCGGTCGGCGGCGGCGTTCCTCGACGCGGCGGCCGTGCTGCCCGGCGGTACAACGGTGATCGCCGCACACGGCGGTACCGCGAAGTACGGCATGGCCGCGCTGCTCGGCTGGCCGGCGGAGCTGACCCGCACGGTGGCCGGGATGGCCAACTGCCACTGGATCGAGCTGCTGGACACGCCGCGCCGGGGCTGGCAACTGATCTCCTACAACGCCCACTAGCGCGTCTGCTCCCGGCGAGCGCGGCTGCCCGGGGAACCGTAGGGTTGGCTGGTGCGTCCCACCCGTATGCGTACCCGTCGCCTCCTCCTTGTCGCAGTCGCCGCGCTGACCGTGCTGGTCGGCTGCGCCCAGCCCGGAACCGGTGTCGCCGGCCCGGGCGACGCCACCTCCACGCCGTCCTCCTCGGTCGGTCCGCTGCCCTCCGGGCCGGTGAGCATGCCGCCCTCCAAGGGAGTCCCCAGCCAGGGCCAGACCGTCACGGTCACCGGGACGGTGCAGAACGGCGTCGAGGCCAAGTGCCTGATCCTGCGTACCGACACGGCGTCGTACCTGCTGCTGGACGGCGACCCCGCGGTCGTGGTGGAGGGCGCCCGGCTGAAGGTGACCGGGGTGGTCCGTACCGACCTGCGCTCGTACTGCATGCAGGGCATACCGCTCCAGGTCCAGCAGGCTGTCGCGGCCTGATCCGCCGCGCACTCCGGCCGCCTGCCGGTCGGCTGCCGGCGTGATCGGCTAACCTGCCGGGCATGGCCCACGGTTCCGGTACTCCGGTCGCGGTGGTCACCGACTCCACCGCGTACCTGCCCGAGTCGCTGGCCAGCCGCGGCGCGCTCACGGTCGTACCGCTGTCGGTGGTGATCGACGGCCGGGCCGGGCTGGAGGGCGCCGAGGTCACCCCGGACGAGGTGGCCCGCGCGCTGTCCGCCCGCCGGGTCTCGGTCACCACGTCCCGCCCGTCGCCGGCCCAGTTCAGCCAGGCGTACGCCCGGCTGCTGGACGCGGGCGCGCCCGGAATCGTGTCGGTGCACCTGTCGAGCAAGCTCTCCGGTACCTACGACTCCGCACTGCTGGCCGCCGCCGAGTACCCCGGCCTGGTCGAGGTGGTCGACTCCCGTTCGACCGGGATGGGGCTCGGCTTCGCCGCGCTGGCGGCGACCGGACACACCGAACTGGCTGCCGCGCGGGACGCCGCACTGGCCGCCGCCGGGCGTACCAGTGTGCTGTTCTACGTCGACACGCTGGAGCACCTGCGGCGCGGCGGCCGGATCAACGCCGCGTCGGCGTTCGTGGGTACCGCCCTGTCCGTCAAGCCGATCCTGCACGTGGTGGACGGCGAGATCGTAATCCGCGACCGGGTACGCACCACCAGCCGCGCACTGGCCAAGCTGGCCGACGTGGCGATGGCCGCGGCGACCGCGCCGGTGGTCGACATTGCCGTACACCACCTGGCCTCGCCCGAGCGCGCGGCGACTCTGCTGCAGCAGCTGCGCTGGCGGCTCGGCGAGCGGATCGGCGACAGTTACCTGAGCGAGGTGGGCGCCGCCGTCGGCGCGCACGTCGGCCCCGGCCTGGTCTGCGTCATCGTCCATAACAGATCAACCGGCTGAGCCCCGGGCTGTCCACAGCCACCCTCGCCATCCACAGCCCGCCTTTGCGCGGAGCGCGGGCGGCCGCCCGGTCGCCCTAACCTCGCCACATGTCGAAGGCGGACAAGCAGACCGAAGACGTGGTACGCCAACGGTTCCAGACCGTCTGGCCGGGCGTGGTCGCCCAGGCAATCCGCTCGTCTGCCCCGGGCTTGCCTGGCTCGGGCTTGCCTGGCTCGGGCTTGCCTGGCTCGGGCTTGCCTGGCTCGGGCTTGCCTGGCTCGGGCGGTCCTGGGATGGATGGCCCGGATTTTCCTGGTGGACAACGCTTCTCTGGGTCCGGTTCACTGCCAGACGCGGTGGATCCCCGGCTCGCGGATCCAGAACCATGGGCGGCAGCTCGCCCGGATTCCGGCCCTCAGCTGGCTGGGTCGGGCTCGCGGCCGGCGGGCGAGCTGGCCGGTGGGCGGGCGGCGCTGGGTGCGTTCGATCCCGGGCGGCGCGGGCTGCGGGCGCTGCTCGTGGTGGCCGCCGTTGTCGTGGTGGTCGCCGGCTACCTGTTCTGGCGCGGGCAGCCCCGGGTGGAGCCCGCACCACCGACCGTCGGCGTCACCGCGCCCGCGTCCGACGGCGGGAGCACGGGCACCATCGTGGTTGCGGTCACCGGCCGGGTAGTGCACCCCGGGCTGGTACGCCTGCCCGACGGCGCCCGCGTGGAGGACGCCATCGAGGCGGCGGGTGGGGTGCTGGCCGGTACCGACCTGTCGTTCGTGAACCTGGCCCGCAAGTTGACCGACGGCGAGCTGCTGGTCATCGGCGTCAGCCCGCCACCCGAGCCGGCCGGTGCCGCGCCCGGGGCCGCTGGCGGAGGCGGAGCCGGTCGGGTGAACATCAACACGGGTACCCTCGCCGACCTGGACACCCTGCCCGGCATCGGGCCGGCGTTGGCCCAGCGGATCATCGACTACCGCGCTGCGCACGGCTCCTTCCACAGCATCGACGACCTGCGGAAAGTCTCTGGAATCGGGGACGCGAAGTTCGCCGACCTGAAGGACCGGGTGACGGTGTGACCCCCGATCTGCGGCTCTACGCCTGGGCCGGCGGCGTCTGGGCAGCCGCGCTGGCCTGCCTGTCGTTGAACGCCGCCCACGGGCTCCTGGTCGCCGCGCTGGCCGTGGCCGGTGCTGTCGCGTTGTGGCTGCTCCGGCGCCGCTGGTCGGCCCGGCCTCCAGGTGCGGTGGCGTCGGTCGGGGGCGGCGGCTCGGCCCGGCCTCCGGGTGCGATGGGGGCCGGCGGTCCGGCTCGTCCGGCTCGGCCGCCGGGCGTGGCGGCGTCGAGCCGGATCGCTGGTCCGGTCGTGGGGCGGTGGTTTGCCGGGCTGTCCCGGGATGCGGCCGTGTGGGCGGCTGTCGGGGTGAGCCTGCTGGTCGGCGTGGTGTGCGGGGCGGCGCTGACGGCTGTTCGGGTGGCCACCCGGGACACGCCGGTACTGCACGCTCTGGCGGAGCAGCGGGCCAGCGTGCGGGTACGGGCCACGGTCAGCGGCGATCCACAGCCGCTGGCCGGGTCGGTCGGGCGTGCGGCCGGTTACCTGGTGCCGGTACGCAGCCAGTGGCTGGAGACCGACGACGGGCGGCTCACGCTGGGGGTACAGCTGGTCGTACTGGCCACCGATCCGGGCTGGTCGAGCCTGCTGCCGGGTACCCCCGTGGTGGCTGACGGGCAACTCGCGCCGGCCCGCAGAGGTGACCTCACCGCCGCCGTACTCGACGTGAGCGCGGCCCCGCAGCTGCTGGGTACCGCCCCGGCAAGCCAGCGGATGGCCGGTTCGCTGCGCGCCGGTCTGGCCCGGGCCTGCGCACCCCTGCCGGCCGGCCCCGGCGGACTGCTCCCCGGACTGGTGGTCGGCGATACCAGCCGGCTCTCCGGCAGCGTGGCTGCCGACTTCACCGCCACCGGGATGACCCATTTAGTGGCTGTGTCCGGGGCAAATCTGGCCATCATCGGCGGGCTGGTGCTCGGGCTCGCCCGCTGGTGCCGGGCCGGGCCACGGCTGGCCGCACTGCTGTGCGCGCTGTCCCTCGTCGGCTTCGTGATCCTGGCACGCCCGACGCCGAGCGTGCTGCGGGCCGCCGGGATGGCCGGGTTGACGCTGCTCGCGCTGGCGCTCGGCCGGCAGCGGGCGGCGGTACCGGCACTCGCCGCCGCAACAGGTCTGCTGCTGCTGCTGGACCCGGGGCTGGCTCGCGACGCCGGCTTCGCCCTCTCGGTGTGCGCCACGGGTGGCCTGCTGCTGCTCGCCCCCGGCTGGCGGGACGCGTTGCGGCGCAAGGGAGTGCCGGCAGGTCTCGCGGAGGCGTTGGCGGTACCCGCGGCGGCGCAGGTGGCCTGCTCGCCGGTGATCGCCGGCATCTCGGCAACGGTGAGTCTCGCCGCGGTACCCGCAAACCTGCTCGCCGAGCCGGCCGTCGCCCCGGCCACAGTGCTCGGCGTACTGGCCGCAGTGGTATCCCCGGTCTGGCCGGGTGCCGCAGCGTTCCTTGCCTTCCTCGGCTCGTGGCCGGCCCGCTGGCTGATCCTGGTGGCCCAGCACGGCGCACGCCTGCCGGCAGCGGTACTGCCGTGGCCGGGCGGTACCGGTGGCGCGCTGCTGATGGCTCTGCTGCTGGGAGTCGGCCTGCTGGTGAGCCGGCGCCGGGTGGTACGGCTGGCGGTGCTCGTGTGCGCCACAGCCGCTGTGCTCGGTGCGGTACCGGTGGCGGTACTCGCCAGCGGCTGGCCGCCGGTGCAGCCACTGATCGTGGTGTGCGATGTCGGCCAGGGCGATGCAATCGTGCTGCCGGTGGGGCCCGGCCGGGCGGTCGTGGTGGACGCCGGACCGGAGCCGGTCGCGACCGACCACTGCCTCCGCTCGCTCGGCGTGTCCACAGTGGACCTGCTGGTACTCACCCACTTCCACGCCGACCATGTCGGGGGAGTGGCCGGCGTCTTCCAGGGGCGGCGAGTCCTGTCGGTGCTGGTGTCCCCACTCGCCGAGCCACCGGCCGGTGCCGAGCTGGTGCGGTCACTTGCCGCCGCGCGGGGTACGCCCGTGCAGGTCCCGCAGCGCGGCTGGCACTGGCAGGACGGGCCGCTGGCGCTGACCGTACTCGGGCCGGTGGAGTTGTTGCGGGACACCGACTCCGACCCCAACAACAACTCCCTCGTACTCCGCGCCGAGGTGGCCGGCGTCCGGCTGCTGCTGGCCGGCGACGCGGAGACCGAGGAGCAGGCAGACATCCTGGCCGCCGTGGGCGCCGATGCGCTGCGGGCAGCGGTGTTGAAGGTCGCGCATCACGGCTCGGCGAAGCAGGATCCACAGTTCCTCGCGGCGGTACGCCCGGCCGTGGCACTGGTCTCGGTCGGCGCCGGCAACGACTACGGGCTGCCGAACCTGCCGGTACTCGAGCGGCTGACCCGGACCGGCGCCCGCGTGTTGCGTACCGACCTCGACGGCGACTGCGCGGTGGTACGCGACCACGGTGCGCTCGGAGTGGTCCGCCACGGGGTACCACCGTGACAAACAGGAGGGGAGTGGGATGACCGCGCCAACACCGGAGCAGGTACGGGTCGCCACCGGCGCACTGCGTACCGAGGCCACCACCTGGGATACGCAGAGCGGCCGCCTCACCGGGATCGGGGGCACCGTCGAAGGGTTGTTCCTGGCCCGACTGGCGGCCGGCATCTTCCAGCTCATCGTCGAGCCCTACGACGAGCTGGTACGGCTGGTCGGTGACCGCTGCCGGGGCGGCGCACGGGCGACGAGCGAGATCGGTACCGCCCTGCGCCACGTCGCCGACGTCTATGACGCCGAGGACGCCGCCGCCGAGCACCGCATCCGCCAGCTCTACTGACCGTTTGCCAAGAACCAATCAAGGGAGGCCAACCGTGGAGTTCAGCGAGGGTCAGTTAGCCGCCGTGGTGGAGCAGGCGGATACCGGGATAGCCCGGTTCGACCGGCTACTCGAACAGCTCCCCGTGGTCGCCGAGGACGCGCTGCGGCACTGGTACGTCCCCGCGGCGCTGCGCGACGAGGTGCGCTGGCTGGTCCGGCAGGCCGTACAGAGTGGCCAGCGGATCAGCGCACTCATCCGGGAACTGCTCACCGGCGCGGCCGCCCCGATCGAGCTGCTCCGGTTCGCCTGGCGCTGGCGCGACGTGCAGGGCCGGGCCAGCGCGGTGGCGGGCGCGCTCAACACGCAGAACCTGGTTGTCGACGACTCGGCGTGGTCCGGGCCGGCGCGCAACGCCTACCTGGCAACGGCTCTGGGCCAGTCGGCGGCCGCGCTCCGGCTCGGCGTGATCGCCGACGGGACAGCCGGCGCGCTGACCGAGTGCGTCGCGGCCGGTGCCGCCCTCTACGTGACGCTGGCGGTGATCGTCACCCGGCTGGTGGTCGCGGCTGTCGCCGCGCTGGCCGCCTTCGGTACGGCGGTGTTCTGCTGGGCCGGAGCCGCGCTGATCGTGGAGGAGGCCGGCATCAGCGCCGCCACGATCAGTACCGCACTCAGCGGGCTGGCCGTGTGCCTGGCCGGCCAGGCACGGGTGATGACCGCTCTGCACGGTACGGTCCTCGACCAGACGAGTTTTCCCAGCGGGGAGTGGCCACGCGCCAACACCGGCAGGTACGACGACGCCACCGTCACTGACGGCGATGCCGACTGGTCACTGGCCGGGTGACCGGCGAATCCCGCTCCGCTGCCGGGATGGCAGCTGGCAGGGTGGGAGGGCCAAAGGTCATGGCGCACCTGGCTGCCGGACCGCCGCCAGCCGCGCCGACCCACTACGAGCTGCGGGATGGCCAGATCTACCGCTGGACCTCGGAGTGACGCGGTGGCCGAGTTCCCGGGTTTCGCTAGTTAGTGGTCGGAG
The DNA here is from genome assembly GCA_963850915.1 of uncultured Actinomycetota bacterium. Classification (GTDB taxonomy): domain Bacteria; phylum Actinomycetota; class Actinomycetes; order Mycobacteriales; family Micromonosporaceae; genus CAVTWH01. The sequence continues at coordinate 77,441 of CAWKND010000001.1, read as the reverse complement.
CGGGCGGAAGATCGGCACAGCGGCGTACGGCGACGCGACAACCCGCTCCGCGACGGCGTGACACGATGGGCCGGTGACCCCCGAACTGTGCCTAGTCAGCGGCGACGAGGAGCTGCTCGTCGCGCGCGCGGTGAGTACCGTCACGCAGGCCGCCCGGGCAGCCGATCCGGAGATCGACGTACGCGAGTACGCCGCGTCCGAGCTGGCCCCGGGTGAACTGGCCGAACTGCTCAGCCCGTCGCTGTTCGGCAGTGGTCGGGTACTCGTGGTCCGGGACGGGCAGGACGCCCGCAAGGACCTGGTGGCCGCACTGCTGGACTACGCGCGCAGCCCGGAGCCGGAGAGCTGCCTACTCGTCACGCATGCCGGCGGAGCTAAGGGCAAGGTGCTCGCGGACGGGCTACGCGCTGCCGGTGCACAGGTCATCAGCGCGGGCAAGGTGACCCGGGCCGCCGAACGGATCGACTTCATCCGGTCGGAGGTACGCCGGCTCGGCGGCAGCTGTACCGACGACGCGGCTGGCGCGCTGCTCGACGCGGTCGGCAATGACCTGCGCGAACTGGCCGCCGCTGCGGCTCAGCTGGTGGCCGACTCGGATGGCCGCATCAGTGCCGACACGGTGGCCCGCTACTACAAGGGCAAGGCCGAGGTGAGTGGCTTCACGGTCGCCGACGCGGCCATGGTCGGCGACGCCCCGGCCGCCTTGGAGGCACTGCGCTGGGCGCTGCAGGTCGGGGTGGACCCGGTACCCATCGCGGACGCCCTCGCCGCCGGGGTGCGTACCGTCGCCCGGGTCGCCGCGGCCGGCCGGGGCAGCCCGTACCAGCTCGCCAGTACCCTCGGCATGCCGGCCTGGAAGATCGAGCGGGCGCAGCGGCAGGCGCGTGGCTGGACTCCGGACGGTCTCGTGGCGGCGGCCCTGGCCGCGGCGCGCTGCAACGCCGACGTGAAGGGCGGCTCCGACGACCGGGGCTACGCGCTGGAGAAGGCGATCTTCGAGATGGTCGCCGCCCGAGCCAGCTCCGCCACTCGCACCAGCTCCGCCACCCGCACCAGCCCGGCCCCCCGCCGGTGAGCCCGTACCGGTCCGGCTGCTCGCCGCTGAGCCCGTATCAGCCCGGCTGCTCGCCGGTTAGTTCGCACCGGTCGGGGCCAAGCCGGTGAGCCGAGCGATCGGGCTCGGCCAACCGCAGCCGGGCCGGCCGTTCTATGCGCGGATGCTGCGGCTGCGCCACCTCCAGCCGGGCTGGCTGCTGTGCGTGCTGCTCTTCGAGGGCACCATCGCACTCGGCGTGCTGGCCACGCTCGCCGAGATCACCAGTTGGTGGAGCATCCTCGTGCTGCCCGTGGTGGTGGCCGTGCTGGTCAAGGCCGAAGACCTGGCCACCGGCGCCCGCCGCCGGCCGCCGAACTCGCTCACCGAGCCGGTGGCGGGCAGCCGGCACCGGCAGCCGGCCACGCCCGCCGCCCCGACCCGCCACCGCGCCGGGTCAACCAACCCGGCCGCACCGTCCCCAGCCACACCGACACCAGCCACACCGACCCCAGCCACACCGACACCAGCCACACCGACACCTGCCACCACGTGGCGGGCGGTGGGGCGGGTACGCGGTCGGGCCTCGGTACCCGGTCGCCGGCTGATACCCCCGCCACGCACCACACCCTGACGGGCTACTCCGTACGTAGCCCGCCGGTCCGCATCAGCCGGTGCAGTACCGGCAGGCTCAGCGCCGTGACGAGCAGGACCACTCCGGCCGCCACACCCACGATCCCGCCGATGCCCAACCAGTCCAGCCGGACCGGCTCGTGCACCATGGTGAGCAGGATCGCCCCCAGCCCGGCGCCGGTGACCAGGGCCAGCGCGAGCCCGAGCAGCATCGGGATGGTCGCCTGCCAGAGCACCGACCAGGCCAGAGTTGCCCGGCGGGTACCCACAGCCACCAGCATTGCCAGTAGCCGCCGCCGCTCGGCCAGCTGCTCCAGCATGCTCACCAGCAGGCTGGCACCGATCAGCAGCAGCACCGCGATCACGCCGATGAACAGTCCGCGCCGCACGTCGGCGAATTTGCGATCCGCCCGCGTCGACGTGAGCTGCGCGACCTGGGTCCGCACACTCAGCTGGGCGGCGGTGTTGCGGATGCGCTCCAGTACGTCCGGGTCGTCGCGGTCGGTGGAGAGGTACGCCGTGCTCGACCCCTCGACTGTTGTGCCGTGCAGTGCTCCGGGGGTGGCGAAGACGCCGGTCGTGGTGAATCCGGAGGCATTTGTGAGCGCCGTCGCCGCACGTGCTCCAGCCGGAATGGTCCACGGCTGGTCGGTTTGCGGGTCACCGCCGACGACTACCCGGGTGCCCGGCGTCGGTAGTGGTGAGTCCATTCCCGCGCGACGCGGGTCGGTGTCGGTGACCAGGAAGACGTCACCATCCTGGCACCCGTCCACGGCGGCGAGCTGGGCCAGCGTCGCGCAGTCCCCGACGATGAGCCCTGAGCTCTGGTACATCTGGTCGGCCACGGAAACCCCGGTCTCGGTGAACGACCAGCGCCCCACGTACCCCCGGGATGTCCCGCAGGACCGCCGCCGGCAGCGGGCCGTCAGCGCGGCTGACCACCACCTGAACCCGGCTCGGGTCCTGGCCGGTGTTGTGGATGAAGCCGCCCTGTACCCCGGCGAAAAGCATCTGCAGCCCGATCCCGCCGGCCACCGCGACCGCGACGCCACTGACCAGCCGGGCCGCCGTACCGCTGTCCAGCTGCAGCCGCCGGGTGGCCAGCTGCCAGGGCACTCCGCCACCGCGCAGCCGGCGTACCACCCCCTCGACCAGCCAGGGCAGTACCGTCGTCACCCCGACGAGCAGCAGCGCGACCCCGGCCGCCACCGGGTAGATCGGCGGATCCGCACTGGTCCGGCGCATCTGGTGGATGGCGGGGTACAGGACGATCAGGCCGAGTACCGGAATGACGAGTCGCCACCAGATCCGCCGGCGTGCCCCACGCGCCTGGCGTACCACCCCGAGCGGCTCGACGCTCACCCGGCGCAGCGCGGCGATGGTCACCAGCACCGCGACCATCGGCACGGCGAGTATGACCAGCGCGGCGAGCAGCGGCTCGGGCCGCACGTCGGCGCTGTACACGCTGATTCCCCAGATCGCCACGTGCGGCGTGACCAGCCCGAAGGCGAGCAACAGCAGCCCGCCGACGAGTACCCCCAGGAAGCTGGCGGCCACCGCCTCGCCGGCGCAGACCCACCGGGCCATCACCATGTCGGCCCCGACCAGGCGCAGTGCGGCCTGCCGTCGGTCCCGGCCGGCGCCGCCGAAGCGGACCGCCGCGGCCACGAAAATCGCCACCGGTACCAGCAGCACGACGAACCCGATGATCACCAGGAGAATCAGGATCGGCGAGAACGGCTCGTGCTGCGGGTGGTCGCCGAACTGATCGATGCGCTGCCCCCCGGTATCGACGGCGATGCTGTCGCTGCCCGCGTAGTAGGCCAGTTCGTTCGGTCCGAGCAGGCCGGCGGCGCCGATGGTGCCGACGCTCCGGTACGGCAGGCGCGGCCGCAGCAGCGCGCCTGAGTCGGAGTTCAACAACCGGGCGAGCGCCGGCGAGACCACCATTTCGCCCGGTGCGGGCAGGGCGGAAACCCCCGGGGGTACCACCGGCCGCGCCCCGTCCGCGCGCAGCAGCTTGCCGTACACCAGGTCGCCGCGGTACACGGTGGACACGTCGTAGACGACCACGCTGCGGTCGGAGGCGGTCACCTCCTGCTCGATCGGTACCGCCCGGCCGGTACCCCGATCCGTCCGGGCGCCCAGCATGTGCGGGATGGAGCAGGCCACCAGGAGCAGCGCCACGCCCAGCCCGACACCCACCGCGGTCATCGCCGCCCGGGTCCAGCCGCCCCGTCCGCCGGCCAGTGCGAACCGGATGCCCAGGCCGAGGCTGGTCAGTCGGCGGTTCACCGGGCGGCCAGGGCGACGTCGTGGGTACGCCCGTCGCGTACCACCACCTCGCGGTCGGCGTACGCGGCCACCCGCGCCTCGTGCGTCACCAGTACCACGGCCGCCCCCGATGCCTTTGCCGCGGCCGTGAGCAGGCGCATCACGTTCTCCCCGTTGAGCGAGTCGAGCGCTCCGGTCGGCTCGTCCGCGAAGATCACCCGTGGCTCGGTCACCAGCGCGCGGGCCACCGCCACCCGCTGGCCCTCGCCACCGGAGACCTCGCCCGGGCGCTTGCCGGCCACCGGGTCGACCTCCAACTTCGCCAGCCACTCAGCGGCCACCCGCTCGGCGGCCCGCCGCCGGGTACCCGCCAGCCGCAGTGGCAGTGCCACGTTCTCCAGGCAGGTCAACTCGGGTACCAGCTGGCCGAACTGGAACACGAAGCCGAACTCGGTACGCCGCAGCGCACTGCGCTCGCGATCACTCATCGCCGCCACGTTCCGGCCGGCGTAGAGGATCTGCCCGCCGTCCGGTGGCACGATGCCGGCCAGGCAGTGCAGCAGCGTCGACTTGCCGGAGCCGGACGGCCCCATGATCGCCACGAGTTCACCGGCGGCGATCTCCAGGTCGGCACCGGCCAGTGCCGGCGTCGGCCCGTACGCCTTGACCACCCGGTAGCCGGCGAGGATCGGTTCGGCGCTCATCGGGTCACCTCGCGGGCGAGCTGGTCGAGCCGGGCGGCGGTGAGTTCCAGCCAGCGCAGGTCGGCCTCCAGGTGGAACAGCGCGTGGTCGCAGATGAGCTGGTCAGCCAGGTCTCCGTCGGTCTTGCGCCGGGTCAGCTCGCGCATCAGCCGCAGGTGCTCGGCGCGCTGGGTGTCCAGGATGTCGCCGGCGCCCCGGCCGGTGATCAGGGCCAGTACGACCTTGGTGTAGAGCGTGGACTGCAGGTAGGGGTCGGGCTTCTCCGGCTGGGCGAGCCAGTCCTGCACGTCGGTCACCCCGGCCTCGGTGATGGCGTAGCGCTTGCGCTCCGGCCCGGCCCCCGACTCCAGCCCGTCGATCACGATCAGTCCGCCTTTGAGCAGCCGAGCGAGGGTGGCGTACACCTGGCCGTAGGCGAGTGGTCGGGTGCGCCCGAAGCGCTCGTCGTACGCGCGCTTGAGGTCGTATCCGTAGCGCGGCTGGCTCTCCAGGAGCCCCAGGAAGGTCTGTCCGACTGACATGCGCAGGACTATACACGACAGGTATACACGATGTGTATAGCTGTCGTGTATAGCTGCTCCCGGGCTCGTGGAACAGCAGGTGGGGACGCGAAAGCGCCGTCCGGGGAGCCCGGACGGCGCTGTGCTCAGGTACCACCGATCACGCGGAGCGGGCTCCGCAGCGGATCAGGCGGCGAGTGCGGCGTGGCTGCTCGCGATGGCCGACTTGCGGTTCGCGGCCTGGTTCTTGTGGATCACGCCCTTGCTGGCGGCCACGTCCAGCGCACGGGTGGCGTCGCGCAGGAGCGTCTCGGCCTTAGCCGAATCACCGGCGGCCACCGCCTCGTGGTACTTGCGAACGGCGGTCTTCAGCGAAGACTTCACCGACTTGTTGCGCATCCGGGCCTTCTCGTTCTGCCGGTTGCGCTTGATCTGAGACTTGATGTTCGCCACGCGACAGCCTTCGTCCTCAATCAGGAGCGGATTTACTAGCAAGTGTGCGCAGGGCAGGGCCACGCGCGAACAGTCAGATTACCAGGTACCCGCAGGGCCAGCCAAAACGGGCGCCCTACCGTCGTACCTGACTGGCACACTACCCGGGTGACCGAGGACGAGTTCTGGGCGCTGATCGAGCAGGCGCGTACCGACACCGACGACGACTACGAGGAGGTACCGGCCCGGGTGACCGAGCTGGCCTCGGCGTGGCCGGCCGGGAAGATCGTCGAAGCCGCCCGCTGGCAGGAGTTGGTCGACGCCCGTGGCTACACCTGGGAGCTGTGGTTCGCCGCGTACCTGATCAACGGCGGCTGCTCGGACGACGGCTTCGACTACTTCCGCGGCTGGCTGCTCACCAAGGGCCGGGCGGTGTGGGAGATGGCGCTGGCCGACCCGGACAGCCTCGCCGGGCTGTCCGATGTCCGGATCATGACGTACGCGGTGGAGTGTGAGGACATGCTGGGCGCCCTCGGCGCCGCCTACGACCGGGTGACCGGCGAGCAGTACGGCATCTACCCGGCCCTGAAGGAGCTGGGGCTGCAGCCTCCGGTACGCGACCTGGGCGCCGACGAGTGGGACTTCGACGACGAGGACGAGGCGCGCCTGCGGTTGCCCCGGCTCGCCGCCCTCTACGTGGACAACTGAGCGACCCGGCGGACTTGTCGGGCCGGCGGGCTGGCCGGCGCCCCCGCCCGGCAAGGCGCCCCCGCCCGGCGTGGGACGATAGAGCGGCCCGACGCCAACCGAGGAACGGACGCACGTGCCACCCACGCTCGAGCCAGGCGCGACCAGCCCGGAGCTGATCCGCAACTTCTGCATCATCGCCCACATCGACCATGGCAAGTCCACCCTGGCCGACCGGATGCTGCAGCTCACGGGCGTCGTCAACGACCGGCAGATGCGTGCGCAGTACCTCGACCGGATGGACATCGAGCGCGAGCGCGGCATCACCATCAAGAGCCAGGCGGTCCGCCTGCCCTGGTCGGTGGCTGACGGGGAGCGCCAGGGCGAGCAGGTCATCCTCAACATGATCGACACCCCGGGGCACGTCGACTTCACCTACGAGGTGTCCCGGTCGCTGGCCGCCTGCGAGGGGGCCGTACTGCTGGTCGACGCGGCGCAGGGGATCGAGGCGCAGACGCTGGCCAACCTGTACCTGGCCATGGAGAACGACCTGCGGATCATCCCGGTACTGAACAAGATCGACCTGCCGGCCGCGCAGCCGGAGAAGTACGCCGAGGAGCTGGCCCATCTGATCGGCTGCGAGCCGGACGACTGCCTGCGCGTCTCCGGTAAGACCGGCGCCGGCGTCTCGCACCTGCTCGACGAGATCGTCCGGCAGATGGTGCCGCCGATCGGGGACGCCGACGCACCGGTCCGCGCGATGATCTTCGACTCGGTCTACGACGTCTACCGTGGCGTGATCACGTACATCCGGGTGATCGACGGCCGGATCGAAGCCCGGGACCGGATCAAGATGATGTCCACCGGAGCCGTACACGAGCTGCTGGAGATCGGTGTCATCTCGCCGGAGCCGGTGAAGTCCAAGGCGCTCGGGGTCGGCGAGGTCGGCTACCTGATGACCGGCGTGAAGGACGTACGCCAGTCGCGGGTCGGCGACACCGTGACGATCAACGGTCGGCCGGCGAAGACCGCGCTCGGCGGGTACAAGGATCCCAAGCCGATGGTCTATTCGGGCCTGTACCCCATCGACGGTTCTGACTACCCCGATCTGCGTGACGCGCTCGACAAGCTGAAGCTCAACGACGCCGCGCTCAACTACGAGCCGGAGACCAGTGCGGCGCTCGGCTTCGGCTTCCGCTGTGGCTTCCTCGGCCTGCTGCACCTGGAGATCATCGGCGAGCGGCTGGAGCGCGAGTTCGGGCTGGACCTGATCTCCACCGCGCCCAACGTGGTCTACCGGGTGATCATGGAGGACCGCAAGGAGCACATCGTCACCAACCCGAGCGAGTTCCCGACCGGCAAGGTGGGCAACATCTTCGAGCCGGTGGTACGCGCGACCGTACTGACCCCCAACGACTACGTGGGCGCCGTGATGGAGCTGTGCCAGAGCCGGCGGGGCGTACTGCTCGGCATGGACTACCTCTCCGCCGACCGGGTCGAACTGCGCTACACGCTGCCGCTCGCGGAGATCATCTACGACTTCTTCGACCAGTTGAAGTCGCGGACCAAGGGCTACGCCAGCCTCGACTACGAGCCCAGCGGCGAGCAGGAGGCCGAGCTGGTCAAGGTCGACATCCTGCTGCACGGCGAGGCGGTGGACGCCTTCTCGGCCATCGTGCACAAGGACAAGGCATACAACTACGGCACCTCGATCACCGCCAAGCTGCGCAACCTGATCCCGCGCCAGCAGTTCGAGGTACCCATCCAGGCGGCCATCGGCAACCGCATCATCGCGCGCGAGACCATCCGGGCCATCCGCAAGGACGTGCTGGCCAAGTGCTACGGCGGCGACATCACCCGGAAGCGCAAACTGCTGGAGAAGCAGAAGGAAGGCAAGAAGCGGATGAAGATGGTGGGCCGGGTGGAGGTGCCGCAGGAGGCGTTCATCGCCGCGCTGTCCACATCGGACGGTACCGGCGGCGACAACAGCAAGGCGTCAACCAAGAAGTGAGCCACGGGTACTGCCCGCGCTGCGGTACCGGGCTCGACGCCGCACCACCGACCCGCTGTGCCTCGTGCGGCTACGAGCGGTACCTCAACGCCCGCCCCACCGGCTCGGTCATCCTGGTACGGGACGGCCTGTTCCTGGCCATGCGCCGGGTACGCGAGCCGGCCGCCGGCCAGTGGGACGTACCCGGCGGCTTCTGCGACGGCTACGAGCACCCGGCCGACGCCGCGGTACGCGAGGCGCGCGAAGAGCTGGGCGTGCACGTGGTACTCGGCGACTTCCTCGGCATGTGGCTCGGCCGCTACCACTACCAGGGCGAGGACTTCCCGATCCTGGACGCCTTCTGGCTCGCCGAGCTGGTCGGCGGCGAGATCACCCTGGACCTGACCGAGGCCAGCGAGTTGGCCTGGCTACCACTGGCCGATCCGCCGGCGATGGCATTCGACACCCAGGATCACGCGCTCGCCGCCGCGAGAGCACTGCTGAGCCGCACCTGAGCCGTGCCTGAGCCGTGCCTGATCCGTGCCTCGGCATTCGGTACCGTCAATGGGTCAAAGAATGTGTTTGGTTCGACCGGCGACTGGGCATTGTGGAGTCGTAGCCGGTCACCGCAGGTGGTACCACCAAGACGGCGGCCTACCAACTGGACCGGCGACGCAGAAACAGATTTTTGTTTAGGCCGCTATCGGTGGGGGAATCCACCTAGCAACCCCGGTTTCGAGGAGGAAACACAATGACTGCCACCGGCATTATCACTGCCCTGATCATCGGTCTGATCATCGGCGCCCTGGGGCGTCTCGTGGTCCCGGGCCGGCAGAACATCCCGATCTGGCTGACCATCGTGGTCGGTATCATCGCCGCGTTCATCGGCACGGCGATCGCCCGCGCCTTCGGTGTCGCCAGCACCCCCGGCTTCGACTGGACCGAGTTCCTGTTCCAGGTCATCGTCGCCGCCATCGGTGTCGCGCTGGTCGCCGGCCTCTACGGTCGTCGCCGCGCCCTGCGGTAATCACCACCGCGTAGTACCTGACGAAGGCCGCTCCGTTCGGGGCGGCCTTCGTCATGTCCTTGTGCTGGGCGGATCCGTCAGTACACGAACGGCCAGCCGGCGCTGTCCCAGCCGAGCAGGTTGATGCCGAGCAGCGCGGCACCGTTGTCGGCGTAGTAGTGGTACACGAGCACGTCCTGGGTACCGTCGCGGATCACCGACTGGCCTCCCGGGCCGTGGATCGAGCCGTGTCCGGCCAGGAGCTGGGTACCCCCACCGGCGCTCAGCGCGGTGCCCGACCGGTCGGTGTACGGGCCGGTGACGGTGGTCGAGCGCCCGACCATCACCCGGTACGTGCTGGACGCGCCCTGGCAGCACAGGTCGAACGAGTCGAACAGGTAGTAGAAGTCGCCGTGCCGGTACACGAACGCGGCCTCGACAGCGCCGTTGGCGGTGGTCCGCTGGGCGAGCGCCCGTACAGCCGTGTCGGAGGTGGAGCGCCGGCCGGTCGCCGGGTCGAGACGGACCATCTTGATGCCGGTCCAGAACGAGCCGAAGCTCAGCCACCACTGGCCGGCCGTGTCCACCACGAGGTTCGGGTCGATCGCGTTGTAATTGACGGAAGTGCCGCTCTCCAGTACCAGCCCCTGGTTGGTCCACGAGCCGGCCGCGCCGGTCGTACTGGTGGCCAGGAAGATCCCGGAGTGCTGCGAACCGAAGGTGGACGCGGCGTAGTAGAGGTAGAACACTCCATTGTGGTACGAGATGTCCGGCGCCCACAGTGTCGCGCCGCCACCGGTGTACCCGGTCGTCCACGAGGCACCACTGGGCCAGACCACCCCGGCGTCCACCCAGTTGGTCCGGTCGGTGGACGTCTTGATCGGCAGGTTGTCCCCGGTACCGACCAGGATGTACGTGCCGTTCGGGGCGCGTACGAGGGACGGGTCGTGCACGCCGGTCGAGCCGGTGACCCGGCCCGGGTTGGGGTACGCGGCAGGCGGAGTGGTCGGGCCACTCGCGCCGCTGGACGGCGTCGGGCTCGCGGACGGCGACCTGCTGGCCGACGGGCTGGCGCTGGCTGACCGGATGGGGCTGGCTGACGGGCTGGCCGGCCGGGTGGTCGGCGCCGCGGTCGGGGTGCCGGCGGAGCCGGTGCAGGCGACGCCGTTCAGGGCGAAGTCGGTGGGTACCGGGTTGGCCGAGCCGCTCGTACTCCCGTTGAACCCGAACGAAGTACTCGCTCCGGTACCGAGTGCCGCGTTGTACCCGGCGTCGCTGACCACGACCCGGCTGCCGGTCTGCGCCACCGTACCGTTCCACAACTGGGTCACCTGCTGGCCGGCGCTGAACGTCCAGCTCAGCTGCCAGCCGGTGAGCGGATCGCCGAGGTTGGTGAGGGTGACCGCTGCCCCGAAGCCGCCCGGCCACTGGCTGCTGACCGCGTACCCCACCCGGCAGCCGCTGGCGGCCTGCGCCGGCCCGGCTACGGCCAGCGCCGCGAGCGGGACGGCGATTGCGACCGCGAGCGCCGCGAGCAGCCCGTGGCGAACTCTGACAGATGCTGACATCTTCGCTCCCTGGATCGTCGCCCCGACCGGGCTCGGGCCGGCCCTCGGCCGGACTCGATCTGGCCAGGCGGATGCCCTGGGCTGCGGACGGCTGTCCAGGGTTACTGTTACTCACAGGAATTCGAGTATCGAATGATTTCGATGTCAAGCATTTCGTCGGAACTTGCAACAAACCTGCGCCGGCCAGTCCGGCCGCCTGGTCGCCCGGCCAGCCAAGCCGGCCGGCCAGCCAAGCCGGCCAGCCAGCCAGAGCCGGCCGGCCAGCCGAGCCGGCCAGCCGAGCCGGAAACCGGCCGGCCAGCCAAGCCGGCCGAGCCGGAGCCGGCCGCCGGCGTGCGGCGCCGCGCCGGAAACAGCGGCGGCCCGCCCCGGTAAACCGGGAACGGGCCGCCATCAGGCTCTACAACTGGCTGACGCAGCTTGCTAGCGCAGCCAGGGGATGTCGCGGCTGAGCAGGCCACGGGTCTTTGAGCTCCTTGCGGAGCGGGATCTCGTCGTCGACGTACCCGTCCCAGTTGATGCCCCAGAAGTTGGCCGTCGAGTACCCCTCGCCGATGAGCTGGCGCTGCACCGGCGTCCGGTTGCGGTACCACTCGCCCTCGAGGTCGGGGTGCAGCTCGTCGAGCGGCCGGATCCACCGGTAGGTGTAGCCGACGAAGAGCATCTTGCGGGTGATCGTGGAGAGGTTGGTGGAGCGCGAGTGCCACTGGCGGCGGTCGAAGATGAACGCGTCGCCCGGGTTCGCGGTGATCTCCACGGTGCCCTCGGGATCCGGGTTGTGCACGCTCAGGTCGGCCGGCCGGGGCAGCGAGTTCAGCAGGTGGCTGCCCGGGATGACCTTGGTGGCGCCGCGCCCCTTCTCCGACAGGTCGGAGAGGACGTAGGCCACCTTGAGCGAGAACATCGGCCGGGGCAGGTTCGGGTCCATCGTCTCCGGGTCGGAGTTCTGCCGGTACCCGTCCTGGTGCCAGCCCCAGTACGGCTTCTCCGGCTCGGCGGCCGGCGGAGTCACGTCGAGGTGGTTGTGGTGCGAGTAGATGTTCCAGCCGGCCAGGCCCCACATGTACGGGAAGGACACCGGGTGGGTCAGCAGCTCGCCGAAGAGCTCGTCGCGCTCCAGGAAGCCCAGCAGGTGCAGGGTGCCGTCCTTGGTGGTGTTGCCCTTCGCCTTCTCCTCGGCGTAGACCCGGTCGACAGCTGCTTCGAGGGCTGCCCGGTGGTCCTCACTAAGGACGTTGCGCAGCAGCAGAAAGCCCTGCTCGTGGAACTCCTTACGGTCGACCTCGCTGATCGGTTCGTAGCCGGTCAGGCCGCCATAGGTGTGGTCAGCAGCCATGTCCTCCCCTTGCGCTTGCTGGTGGCCGCCGATGGCGCGGTGGGTGACCGGGCCGGAGGTGCGGCAGAGACTCGGCGATCGTAGCTCGCCGTGACCAGAAGCAGGAGCCCTGGGAAGGTGGGAGGGCCCGTCGCAATCCCGACCTAACCGACCAGTTGCCGGGCTGCCCGACGGCTCAGGGGTAGACCTCGGCGATGACGAGCTGGGCAGTGTCCGCCGCGGCCGGGTCGACCGACGGACTGGACCAGTCGCCGCTCTTCGCCGTCCAAGTCCGGTTACCGAACGTGACACTCTTCACGCTCTGTGCGGCGGCATGCGCGACCAACCAGTGGGCGTACTGCCAACCACTCTGGTCACCGGTCACGTTCACGAGCAGGCCGGTGACCCGGCTGTCACTGGTGGTACTCACGTTGCCCCAGTCGAGGTCGAGGCTCTGCGCCAGCGCGGCTGTCGCGTCCGGCCCGCGCTGGCTCGGATCCTCGGTGATGGTGCAGGCCACCGCGGCGCCCTTGGTACCCACGAACGCGTCGGTCATCGCCTGGGAACTGGCTGCCCAGCGCTGGTACAGCGAGCCGTCGGCACTGCGCTGTACCTTCTGCGCGGCGTCCGAGATCTGCATGTCCTGCCAGCCCTTCACCTTCAGCAGGGCGGCGAAGAACCGGCCGGCCGCATAGCGCGGGTCGGCGATCTGCTCGGCGGTACCCCAGCCCTGGCTGGGCCGCTGCTGGAACAGCCCGATCGAATCCCGGTCGCCGCCCTCCAGGTTGAACAGCTTGCTCTCCTGCTGCGCGGCGGCCAGTGCGATCACGATGGCGCGCGCCGGTACCTTCTTGGTGATCCCGACCGCCGCGATGGTGGCCGCGTTGGCCATCTGCTCGGGGGAGAGGTCCACCGTCTCCGGCGTGCCCTCGTACGCCCCGGTGACCACACACGCCTCGGCGACCAGCGGACTGGGCAGCCGGGCGGGCAGGTGCTGGGTCAGTACGTGGATGCCGTAGAGCACGCCACCCACGGCCAGTACGGCCAGGACGACGACGATCGACAGCACGACACGTAGGCGCAAGAGGCTCTCCCGAATAGTCGAGGCAGTAGTGGACGAGGTAGGTGGATCGCACGGCAAGTGTGGCAGAAACGGTACGCCCGCTCCGCCACTCGCCGACCTCACACAGCCCAGGCCGGTGGACGCTTGTCCCGGAATGCGAGCATCCCCTCGATCCCGTCGATCGAGCGGAAGTATGACACCGACTGCGCGGCCAACTCGGGCAGGACTTCCCGGGGCGAGCTGCCGGCAGCCGCGCGCAGCAGCGCCTTGGTACCGGCGAGCGCGGCGGGTGCCGCCAGCCGCAGTGAACTGAGCCGGGCCTCGACGGCGGCGTCCAGGTCGGCCGCGGGTACGGCGGCGCTGACCAGTCCGGCCCGCTCGGCGCGTACCCCGTCGAAGGTGTCCCCGGTCAGCATCAGCTCGGCGGCCGCGCGCGGGTACATGCGCGGCAGTACGGTCGCCGAGATGACCGCGGGGATGACCCCGATGCGTACCTCGGAGAAGGCGAAAGTGGCGGAATCCGCGCAGATGGCCAGATCCGCCGCCGCGATCAGGCCCAGCCCACCCGCCCGCGCCGGGCCGGCGATCCGGGCCAAAACCGGCTTGCTCGACTCCCAGATGGCCACCAGCACATCGCCGAGCGCGGCCACCGGCATGGTCCCCGAGGCGACTGCGGCCGCGGTCTCCTTCAGATCGGCGCCGGAGCAGAAGACCGGGCCGGTGTGGTCGAGCAGGATCGCCCGTACCGAGTCGTCGGCCTCGGCCCGTGCCAGGCCGTCGAGGAGCTGCCCGATGAGCGCGCCGGACAGTGCGTTGCGGTTGTGCGGGCTGTCCAGGGTCAGGGTGGCCACGGCACGGTCGGTCGCGTAGCGCACAAGCACGGCGGTGGGCTGCACATCATTGGGCTGGGCCATGCCGGCAGACTAGAGGCGTGCCCGGACAACTTCCAGCAGGAGATCCCGTGCCGCGCTCCGGCGAGCTGCCGGCCAGCGCGCTGACCGCGGTGGGCGGCCAAGGCTTCGGGGTGTACGTGCACGTGCCGTTCTGTGCCTCGCGGTGCGGGTACTGCGACTTCAACACGTACACGGCCAGCGAAGGGGTCAGCGCCGAGGGGTACGCCGACACGGTGCTGCGCGAGCTGGCGCTGGCGGCCCGGGTACTGCCCGCCCCGCCCCGGGTGGACACGGTGTTCTTCGGTGGGGGTACGCCGACCCTGCTGCCGAGCGCGGAGCTGGGCCGGATGCTGGCCGCCATCGACCGCACCTGGGGACTGGCCGCCGACGCGGAGGTGACCACCGAGGCCAACCCGGAGTCGGTGGACCCGCTGTCGTTGAAGGAGTTGCGCGCGGCCGGCTTCACCCGGATCTCGCTCGGCGCGCAGTCCACCGCGCCGAACGTGTTGGCGCTACTGGATCGCCGGCACACGCCGGGGCGCGCGGTGGCCGCCGCCCGGGAAGCTCGGGAGGCGGGGTTCGAGCACATCAACCTGGACCTGATCTACGGCTCGCCGGGGGAGAGCGCGGCCGACTTCGACGGTTCGCTGGCGGCGGTGCTGGACGCGGGCGTGGACCACGTCAGCGCGTACGCCCTGATCGTCGAGGACGGTACCCGGCTGGCCGGCCGGATGCGCCGGGGTGAGCTGCCGTACCCCGACGACGACGTGGCCGCCGACCGGTACGTGGCGGCGGACGAGACGCTCGGCGCGGCCGGGTTCGGCTGGTACGAGGTGTCCAACTGGGCGCGGGACGAGGCGGCGCGCTGCCGGCACAACCTGCTCTACTGGACCGGCGGCGACTGGTGGGGGCTGGGCCCCGGAGCGCACAGCCACGTGGGCGGGGTGCGCTGGTGGAACGTCAAGCACCCCAACGCGTACGCGGCTCGACTGGCCGAGGGCGCCTCGCCCGGCGCGGCGCGCGAGGAGTTGACCGCGGTGGAGCGGCACGAAGAGGACGTGATGCTGCGGCTGCGCCTGGTCGACGGGCTGCCCCTCAGTCACCTGGACGAGCCCGGACTGCGTGCGGCGGGCCAGGCGCTGGCCGACGGGCTGCTGGCGGCACAGCCGTTTGCCGAAGGGCGGGCGGTGCTGACCCGGCGCGGCCGGCTGCTCGCCGACGCGGTCGTCCGCGACCTGCTGCCCTGACCTGGGTAGCAGCTGACCTGGGTAGCAGCTGACCTGGGTAGCAGGGAGTGCGCTGCCCGCGACCGGCGGCCACCCGTGGTACCCCGAGGGGTACGTCCGACCGGTCAGCGGGGCAGCGACCACCCAGGGTGCGACCACCCCGAGCCCGTAGGCCCGGGGGCGGCCGTCACTTGAAGACGTTGAGCGAGAACGGGTACTTGTACTCCTGGCCACCGTCGTTGGCCTTCACACCGGCGAGGATGCCGAAGATCACGCCGGCCGCCATCACCACGAACTGGATGAGCCACAGCAGCCCCGAGGTCAGCGACCAGAGGATGCCGTAGTCCAGCACGATGCCGGTGCAGACGCGCAGGAAGATCAGTACCAGCGAGGCGGCACTGATGATGCTGAAGAAGTTGACGGCGGGCAGCGCGAAGCGGCGTACCCCCGGCTCCTTGCCCTTGGCCAGGTAGGCCACCAGCGGCCCGGCGGCGGCCAGGAAGCCCAGCGAGATGAGGCTGCCGACGGCTGCGCCGAAGGTTGCGACCAGCGCCCAGGTCTTCTCCTCGGAGCTGGCGAAGCCGGGCGGCGGAGCGGCCGGCGGGGCCACGTAGCCGGGGGGCGGGGGCTGGTAACCGGGCGGGGGCGCCTGGTAACCGGCCGGCGGGGGCTGGTATCCGGGCGGCGGGGCCTGGTAGCCCGGCTGGACCGGCTGCGGCGGAGGTTGGTAACCAGGAGCCTGCGGCGGCTGCTGGTTGGGGTCCGGATAACCCGGGGGTGGTGGTTGGGTCATGTGCGACACCGTAGGACCACCGATCAAGGTGCGCTAGCTGTGACAGGCAGCGATCCACTGGACTGTCGGTAAACAGCCTATTGAAACCGTATTTTTCGCCGCATTTCAGGGTGAAACTCCGATCGCCGCCACCGGCCCCGGCGTCGTAGACTGGCACTCACTTACACGGAGTGCCAGCAGGGGATCTCCAGCCGACTGACGGGAGCGTGGCGAGCGCGATGACGCCCGAGGACCGCAAGCTGGAGGTACTGCGCGCGATCGTCGAGGACTACGTCGCCACCCAGGAGCCGGTCGGCAGCCGGGCCCTCGTGGAGCGGCACAACCTGCGGGTATCCCCGGCCACCGTGCGTAACGACATGGCCGTCCTGGAGGAAGAGGGATACATCCGGCAGCCGCACACCAGTGCGGGGCGGGTACCCACCGACCGGGGCTACCGGCTCTTCGTCGACAAGCTGTCCCGGATCAAGCCGCTCTCCCCGGCCGAGCGCCGGGCCATCGAGCGCTTCCTGCTCGGCGCCGTCGACCTGGACGACACGGTGCACCGCACGGTACGCCTGCTCGCCCAGCTGACCCGGCAGGTCGCCGTGGTGCAGTACCCCAGCCTCTCCCGCTCGGCAGTACGCCACCTGGAGCTGGTACCGGTCTCCACCACCCGGATCATGCTCGTCATGATCACCGATACCGGCCGGGTGGAGCAGCGCCTCGTGGAGCTGCCCGGGCCGGTCGCCGAGGGGGAAATCACCCGGCTGCGCGCACTGATCAACGAGAAGTTGGTCGGAAAGCGCCTCGCCGATACCCCGCCACTCGTTCAGGGACTGGTGGACGACACCGAACCCGGGCTGCGCGCCCCGATGATCTCGCTCTCCACGGTGCTGCTGGAGACGCTGGTCGAGCGCGGCGAAGAGCGAATCGCCCTCGCCGGTACGGCCAACCTCACCCGCGGCAGCCTGCTCGACTTCCAGGGCGCCCTCGGGCCGGTCCTGGAGGCGCTGGAAGAGGAGGTCATCCTGCTCAAACTCATCGGTACCGCGACCACCGCGGCCACCGTCACCCGGGTACTCATCGGCGACGAGAACGAGATCGAACACCTGCGCGCCACCTCGATCGTGAGCACCGGGTACGGCCCCGGCGCGACCGTGGTCGGCGGGCTCGGGGTACTCGGGCCGACCCGGATGGACTACCCCGCGACCATCGCCACGGTCAGTGCCGTGGCACGCTACGTCGGCGATCTGCTGGCGCAGAACTGATGCAGATTCAGCATCAGGGACTTCCGGACTAGGGACGAGGGCACGGAGCTTCAGTGGCCAGGGATTACTACGGCATCCTCGGGGTGGCGAAAACCGCCGACGCCGACGAGATCAAGCGCGCCTATCGGAAGCTGGCCCGCCAGTACCACCCGGACGTCAATCCGGATCCGACGGCGCAGGAGCGGTTCAAGGAGATCAACGCCGCCTACGAGGTGCTCTCCGACGACAAGAAGCGGCAGATCGTCGACCTCGGTGGTGACCCGCTGTCGCCGGGCGGCGGCGGTGGCGCGCCCGGTGCCGGCGGACCGTTCGTCGGTTTCCAGGACATCATGGACGCGTTCTTCGGGGCGGCCGGTGGCGGCGCCACCCGTGGCCCGCGGCCGCGTACCCGGCCCGGAGCGGACGCGATCCTGCCGCTGCCACTGGAGCTGCACGAGACCGCGTTCGGCGTCGAGGCCCCCATCACGGTGGACACCGCGGTGGTCTGCCCGACCTGTCACGGTGGCTGTGCCGCCCCGGGTACCCAGATGGTCCAGTGCGATGTGTGCCACGGGCGCGGCGAAGTCCAGTCCGTGCAGCGCACCTTCCTCGGCCAGGTGGTCTCCACCCGGCCCTGCGGCGCCTGCGGCGGCTTCGGCACGCTGATCCCGACGCCCTGCCCGACCTGCGGCGGGGACGGGCGGGTACGCACCCGGCGCACGCTCACCGTGAAGATCCCGGCCGGCGTCGAGGACCAGATGCGGATCCGGCTGGCCGGCAAGGGCGAGGTGGGGCCCGGCGGTGGGCCGCCCGGGGACCTCTACGTGGAGGTACGCGAGCGGCCGCACGACGTGTTCGCGCGCAAGGGCCAGGACCTGCACTGCCGGGTCACGGTACCGATGACAGCGGCGGCTCTCGGGACCCGGCTGACCATCAAGACGCTGGACGGCGAGGAGAACGTGGACGTGAAGGCCGGTACCCAGCCCGGCTCCACGCTGCGCATCCGGACCAAGGGGGTACCGCACATGCGCGGCGCCGGCCGCGGTGACCTCTTCATCCACCTGGACGTGCGTACCCCCACCAAGCTGGAGCCCGAGCAGGAGCGCATCCTGCGCGAGTTCGCCAAGTCCCGTGGTGAGGAGATGTCCGAGCTGAACAAGCAGGGCGGCTTCTTCTCGTTCATCCGGGACGCCTTCAACGGGCACGGCTGAGCGACCCGGGTGAGCCTGCCGCTCTTCCTCGTCGACGCCCTGCCACCCACCGACGGGGACTACACCCTGGACGGGCCCGAGGGGCATCACGCCGCCGACGTACAGCGGCTGCGGGCCGGCGAGGAGCTGCTGCTCGGTGACGGTCGCGGCGGACTGGCCCGGGCCGCCGTCACGGGCGTCGGCAAGGGTCGGCTGGCGCTGCGGATCGTCGAGACCAGCACCGTGCCCGCGGCGTACCCCCGATTGGTTGTGGCGCAGGGACTCGCCAAGGGTGACCGGGGCGAACTCGCCGTCCAGGCGATGACCGAGGTCGGGGTTGACGAGATCGTGCCCTGGTCGGCCGCGCGTTCGGTGGTGCGCTGGCAGGGCGAGCGCGGCGAGCGGTCGGCCGACAAGTGGCGCGCCACCGCCCGGGAGGCGGCCAAGCAGGCGCGCCGGGTCTGGCACCCGGTGATCGCGCCGCTGGCCACGACCGCCGAACTGGCCAGCCAGCTGCACCTGGTCCTGCACGAGGAGGCCAGCCAGCCGCTCTCCACCGTGCCGCTGCCCGACGCCGGCGAGATCGTGCTCGCGGTCGGGCCGGAGGGTGGCATCGCCCCCGACGAACTCGCCGTCTTCGAGAAGGCCGGCGCGATCGCGGTACGCCTCGGCGACAGCGTGCTGCGTACCTCCACCGCCGGAGTCGCCGCCCTGGCCGTCCTCTCCGCCCGCCTCGGCCGCTGGTAGACCTGTTCTGCCGACGGTGAACCGGGGTCGCTGACCAGCGCGCGCACGGCTAGCCTCCCGGCATGGCCAGCGTCCTGCGACACCGCGACTTCGCCCTGTTGTGGGCCGGGCAGACCGTCAGCGACCTGGGCAACGCGGTCACCTTCGTGGCCCTGCCGCTGGTCGCCGTGCTGGTACTGCACGCCTCGTCGTTCCAGGTCGGGCTGATCGCGGCGGCCTCCTCGGTCGCCTGGCTGTTCATCGCGCTGCCGGCCGGCGTGTGGACGGACCGCCGCCGGCGCCGGCCGGTGATGATCGCCAGTGACGTGGTCCGGGCGCTGCTGATGTTCTCCATCCCGGTCGCCTGGTGGCTGGACATCCTGACCGTCACCCAGCTCGTACTGGTCGCGCTGCTGCTCGGCGCGGGCGGCGTGCTGTTCACCATCGCGGACGGCGCGTTCATGCCGCAGGTACTGCCGCGCGATCGGCTGGCCGACGGCAACGGAGCACTGCAGGCGAGCATGTCGGCCGCGAACATCACCGGACCGGGCCTCGCCGGGCTGCTGATCCAGCTGATCGGCGCGCCCGTGACACTGCTGGTCGACGCGGTCAGCTTCCTGGTCTCGGCCGGTACCGTCGCCGCGATGCGTACCCGGGAGGAGCCACCGGCCCGCCCCGCGCAGCACCCGCGCATGCTGGGCGAAGTACTCGACGGGCTGCGCTACGTGTTCCGTAACCCGCTGCCGCGTACCCTCGCGCTCGGTGTCGGCCTGGCCAACCTGGTCTACGGCGGGTACGACACCGTCGTCGTACTGTTCCTGGCCCGGCAACTGCACCTGCCGGCAGGCGTGATCGGCGTACTCTTCGGCGTCGCCTCAGTGGGCGGGCTGCTCGGTTCGATGCTCGCCGGCCGGCTGACGCGCAGGTACGGCGACGCCCGGGTACCGGTACGCGCCACGATCGTCATGGTGATCGGTGGCCTGCTCATGCCGTTGACCATGACCGGCTTCGGGCTGATCTGGTTCGTGGCCGGATCGCTGCTGCTGAGCGCCGGCATCGGTGTCTTCAACGTGTGCGTGGTCAGCGCCATGCAGGCCACCACGCCGGCCCGGATGCTCGGCCGGGCACTCGCCTCCACCCGGATGTTCACCCGCGGCGGTCTACCCCTCGGCGCGCTCTTCGGCGGCCTGCTGGCCACCCTGTTCGCGCCGCGCTGGGCGCTGGCCATCGTCATGCTGCTGCAGGTGCCGATGCCGCTGGTGTTCCTGCTCTCACCGCTCGGCCGGGTCCGTACCGTCGCCGAACTGCCGCACCCCGTGGAGCCCGAGCCGGCCGAGCCTGCCGCACCAGTAGAGCCCGCGCCGGCGCAGCGCGTGGCGACCGAGGCGGATCAGCGCGTGGAGGGTGAGGCGGATCAGGTACGCAGGTAGGAGGCGCCGTTGAAGTCCAGGACGGTACCGCTGGCCCACTGCGCCTCCGCCGACGCCAGCCAGACGATCGCGCCGGCCACCTCCTCGGGCGTGGCGACCCGGTTGAACGGGCTCTGCGCCCGGATCTCCGGTCCACGTGGCGACTTCAGCTCGACGTTGCCCATGTCGGTCTCCACGAACCCGGGCGCAACAGTGGAGACGGCGATGCCCCGGCCACCGAGCGCCTTGGCCAGCGACTGACCGAGCGCGTTGAGCCCGGCCTTGCTCGCGGCGTACGCGGGACTGTCGGGTTCGCCACGGAAGGCGCCCCGGGACGACACGTTGACGATCACGCCACCCGCGCGCATGTGCCGTACCGCGCACCAGGACGCGTTGGCCGGCCCGACCAGGTTGGCGTCCAGGATCGCCCGCCAGGCGGCCTGCCACTGCTCGTAGTCCGTGTCGATCGGGTGGTCGATGTAGGTACCGGCGTTGTTGACGAGTACGTCGAGGCCGCCGAGTACCTGCGCGGCGTGGTCGACCATGGCCCGTACCCCCTCGGCGTCGGCCAGGTCGGCCTGTACCACCAGGTGCCCGTCGCCGGGCAGCTCGGCGCGGATCTGCTCGGCCAGCCCGGCCCGGTCGCGGTAGTGCAGCGCCACCCGGTCGCCCTGCGCCGCGAACGCCTGCGCCGCCGCCCGGCCGATGCCCCGGGACGCGCCGGTCACCAGTACCGCTCGATTCATTTCCTTCTCCCAGCCTCGCCCCGCATGGTCATCGCAGGTCCGGGCCAGGGTAGCCGGCCGCCGGCGAGCGCCAGCGCACATAGGATGCCGGGGTGAGCGAGTGCCTGTTCTGCCGCATCGTGGCCGGCGAGATCCCGGCGAGCGTCGTGCTGCGTACCGACGAGATCCTGGCCTTCCGCGACATCCACCCGGCGGCGCCGACGCACGTCCTGGTGATCCCGGTGGCGCACCACGCGGATCTGGCCGCGCTTGCCGAGGCCGATCCGGGGCTGGCCGGCCGGCTGCTGGCCGCCTGCGCCGGGGTGGCCCGGCTGGACGGTGTCGCGGAGAGCGGTTACCGGACGCTGTTCAACTCCGGTCCGGACAGCGGCCAGGAGGTCGCCCACGTGCACGCCCACGTGCTGGGCGGGGAGCGGCTCGGTCCGCTCGGCCCGCGGTGACCGGCCCGGTGCGGGCCGCCGATCCGGCCGTCCTGCGGGGGTACCGGCGGCAGGCCCAACGGGCACAGGCGGAGCTGCGGATTCCGGCGCTGTCGGTGGCGCTGCACCGGGCCGACCGTCCACTCTGGACGCACGAGATCGGCGCGCTGCCACAGACCCTGTTCCGGATCGGCTCGATCACCAAGACGTTCACCGCCGTACTCGTCATGCAGTGCCGGGACGAGGGGCTGCTCGGGCTGGACGATCCGGTCGCCCGGCTGCTGGACCTGCCGGCGCACGGCGAGCTGACGGTACGCCGGCTGCTGTCGCACACCTCGGGCCTGCAGCGCGAGCCGTTCGGCGACGTCTGGGACACGCTGCAGGCGCCCGATGACGCGCAGTTGGTGGCGGAGTTGGCGCGCGCCGAGGCGGTACTCGCGCCGGGCCGGCGGTACCACTACTCCAACCTCGGGTACGCCCTGCTCGGCCGGGTGGTCGCCGGGCTGCGTGGCGGTACCTGGGCGGAAGTGTTGGCGGACAAGGTGCTGCACCCGCTCGGACTCGACTCGGTGACCCCGGCGCCCGACCCGGAGCGGGCCGCCACCGGCTACCTGGTGGACGCGTACTCCGACCACGCCCGCCCCGAGCCGGCCACCGACTTCGGTGCGGTGGGGCCGGCAGCGCAGTTGTGGGGTACCGCAACGGATCTGGCCCGCTGGGCTGCGTTCCTGGCCGACCCCGCGATCCTCGACCCGGCCGGCGCGGTGCTGGCCGCCGGCACGCTGGACGAGATGCGCTGGCCGGTCACCCCGACCGACGAGCAGCTGTGGTTGGTCGGCTTCGGGCTCGGCCTGATCGTCATCCCGCAGGGCGAACGCCGGGTGCACGTCGGGCACGACGGCGCGATGCCCGGGTTCCTGGCAGCCGCGTACGGCCGGCGCGGCGCGGGTACGCCCCGGGCACTCGGCGCGGCTGTGCTGGCCGCCTCGGGTACCGCCGGCGACATCGGCAGCCTGCCGCACGAGCTGCTGACGGCGGCTGTGGCGGACGACCCGGCCGAGATCGAGCCGTGGCACCCCGGCGAGCCGGCCCCGCCGCAGTACCGGTCGGTGCTCGGGCGCTGGTGGGGCGAGGGCTTCGAGTACGTGTTCTCCTGGCGGGACGGCACCCTGCGGGCCCGTGGCGCGCAGGATCCGGCTGGCCGGCCACCGGCCGTGTTCGGCCCGACGGCGGAGGCTGATGTCCTGCGTACCGTCTCCGGACGGGAGGTCGGTGAGCTGCTGCGGCTGACCCGGGATCCGGTCACCGGAGCGGTGGTCCGGATGCACTGGGCCACCTACCGCTTCACCCGGGAACAGCAGACCTTCGAGGGCTTCGCCGCGTCCGGGGGCTGATCCCGCCCGCTCGCCGGTGCAAGAACAGCTGGCGAGCGGACAACAACGTTCGTAACTATGATGAGCTCCTGCTGCTGTCGATCTTGGCGAGGGGCAAGTCCGGATGAACCGCCCCACCGACCCGTCCGCGTTCCCCTCCGCCACTCCCGCCCTGGGTAGGCGGCGGCGCCGGGATGCCATGCTGTGGCAGCTGCTCGTCGCGGTGCCGCTGGCCCTCGCGCTCGTGTCGGTACCCGAGGTGATGATGGCGGTGTACCGGACCCGGGCGGACATGACGTCGGCTGTTCAGGATGCCGCGTACGCCGCCGCGGTCTCCGGGTACCAGCCGGCGAGTGCCGCGGGCCGGGTCGCCCAGTTCGACCTCGCCGACGAGTGCGAGGGCGTGTCCACCCACACCGATCTGCAGAACTTCCACCGGGGCGGCACCGTGACGGTGACCATCGGATGCACGGTGCGTACCCATGTGCCCGGTTTCCGGCTGCTGGGCGGTACCCGCATCCGGGCCACCGCGACCACCCCGGTCCGGGTCGACCTGGTCTTCGACTAGCCCGGTGGCTGTGCTGGTACCTGGGAAGTTCTGGCGGTTTTGCCCTGGTCGCCGCCGGCTCCTACGTGATCACCGAGCGCACCGACTGGGCCTGCCCTGCTGGGGTGTCGTGCTGCGGCCGTGGAGCCGGTACGGCCCCCGCGTCCCGGGCCTGACCAGCGCGCGGTAACAGACGAGCAGGATGTCGGATCCGACCGATACCATGGACGGATGCCGGCCGATGCCGGGTCGGCACCGAGCAGACGGCTCCGATCCGGGGCCGCGCTGGAGCGCAGCGAGCGGAGAGGTGGCAGTAGGCCCGCGCGGCCGACCCATGACGACCAGCCCTTCCCCCAGCCCGGCCGAGCCCGCCGAGCCCCGGGTCCAGACGAAGATCACCGTTGACCCGCAGCACATGGTCAGCCTGCTCGGCGCACGCGATGAGGTGCTCAAGCGGATCGAGCAGGCGGTCGCCGCCGACATACACGTCCGCGGCAACGAGATCACCCTCGCCGGCACGGCGGCCGACGTGGCGATGGCCGAGCGGGTCTTCGCCGAGTTGACCGACCTGATCGGCAAGGGCGGCACGCTCACCGCCGACTCCGTACGCCGCATCGTGGGCATGCTCGCCGAGGGCACCACCGAGCGCCCGGCCGACATCCTCAGCCTCAACATCATCTCGCGGCGCGGGCGCACCATCCGCCCCAAGACGCTGGGGCAGAAGAAGTACGTCGACTCGATCGACACGCACACCATCGTCTTCGGGATCGGCCCGGCCGGTACCGGCAAGACCTACCTGGCGATGGCGAAGGCGGTCGCGGCGCTGCAGGCCAAGCAGGTCAACCGGATCATCCTGACCCGGCCGGCGGTGGAGGCGGGCGAGCGGCTGGGCTTCCTGCCCGGCACGCTCTACGAGAAGATCGACCCCTACCTGCGCCCGCTCTACGACGCCCTGCACGACATGCTGGACCCCGACTCGATCCCGCGGCTGATGGCGGCCGGCACGATCGAAGTGGCGCCACTGGCATACATGCGCGGTAGAACGCTTAATGACGCTTTTATCATCCTCGATGAGGCGCAGAACACGACCGCTGAGCAGATGAAGATGTTCCTGACCCGGCTCGGCTTCGGCTCCAAGATCGTAGTGACCGGCGATGTCACCCAGGTCGACCTGCCCGGCGGGGCGACCAGCGGACTGCGGGTCGTACAGGAGATCCTGGAGGGCATGCAGGACATCCACTTCGCCCGGCTGACCAGTGCCGACGTCGTACGGCACCGGCTGGTCGGGGACATCGTCGACGCCTACGCCCGGTGGGACGAGGCACAGCAGCCGGCCGGCCCGGTCGGGCTGCCCGGTAACCGCGCCACACACGGCCGCGCCGCCCGGCGACGCTGAACGGGGAAGCAATGTCAATCGAGATCGCCAACGAGTCGGGTGCCGCGGTGGACACCGACTCGGTCATGGGTGCCGCCCGGTACGCCCTCGACCAGATGGGGGTGAACCCGCTCGCCGAGCTCTCCATCCTGCTGGTCGACGTGGACTACATGACCGAGCTGAACCACCGCTGGATGGGCGGCGAGGGCCCGACCGACGTGCTCGCGTTCCCGATGGACGAGGGCAGCATCGACCACGGTCCGCAGGAGGGCAACGGCGGCGAGCCGGCGCTGCTCGGCGACATCGTGCTCTGCCCGGAGGTGGCGGCCAAGCAGGCGGCCACCGCCGGCCACTCGGCCGGCGAGGAGCTGCACCTGCTCACCGTGCACGGCGTGCTGCACATCCTCGGCTACGACCACGCCGAGCCGGACGAGGAGCGGGAGATGTTCGGGCTGCAGGGCCGGCTGCTCGCCGGTTACCACGCCAGCCGGTAGCCGCCATGCCTGATTTCCAGCTGCTGCTGGTCGCCGCCGGCCTGGTGGTACTCGCCGGGCTGTTCGCGATGACCGACTCGGCGCTGTCCCGGATCTCGCCGGCCCGCGCCGGGGAGATGGCCCGGGACGGGGTACGCGGCGCCCGGGCACTGCAGGCCGTCGCCAGCGACGTGGTGCGCTACATCAACCTGCTGCTCCTGCTCCGGCTGGCCTGCGAGCTCTCCGCGACGGTACTGGTCACCCTGGTCACCACCGACACCTGGAACCCGGGCTGGCTGGCCGGGCTGGTGTCGGTCGGTTCGATGCTGGTGGTCAGCTTCGTGGTCGTCGGCGTAGCGCCCCGGACCATCGGCCGGCAGCACGCGTACACGGTGGGTCGGTTCGCCGCGCCGACCGTACGCTGGCTCGGCCGCGCACTGGGGCCGCTGGCCCGGCTGCTGATCCTGATCGGCAACGCGGTCACGCCCGGCAAGGGTTTCCGCGAAGGCCCCTTCGCCACCACCGTCGAGCTGCGCGAACTGGTCGACCTCGCGGAGCAGCGTGGCGTCGTCGAGCACGACGAGCGGGAGATGATCCACTCGGTCTTCTCGCTCGGCGACACCATCGCGCGTGAGGTGATGGTCCCGCGTACCGAGATGGTCTGGATCGAGCAGCAGAAGACCGCGCGGCAGGCGATGGGGCTGTTCCTGCGCTCCGGCTTCTCGCGGATCCCGGTGGTCGGCGAGAGCCTCGACGACGTGATCGGCATCGTCTACCTCAAAGACCTGGTGCGCCGCGAGCAATCCGGCGACCTGGACCTGATCCTGGCCGCCGAGCTGATGCGCGAGGCGGTGTTCGTACCCGAGTCCAAGCCGGTGGACGACCTGCTGCGTGAGATGCAGGCGGCGCGTACCCACATCGCCGTGGTGATCGACGAGTACGGCGGTACCGCCGGCCTGGTCACCATCGAGGACATCCTGGAAGAGATCGTCGGGGAGATCACCGACGAGTACGACGTGGAGCGCCCGCCCGTGGAGAAGCTCGGCGACGGCTGCATCCGGGTCAGCGCCCGGCTGCCCATCGAGGACCTCGGCGAGCTGTTCGGCGTCGAGCTGCCGGTCGACGAGGTGGAGACGGTGGCCGGGCTGCTCGGTCAGGCGCTCGGCCGGGTACCCATCCCGGGCTCCGAGGCCGAGGTCGGCGGCCTGCACCTGACAGCCGAGGGCACCACCGGCCGGCGCAACCGGATCGACACGGTACTGGTTCGTCGGGTCGACGAGGACGACGAGGATCGGGCCGACAGGACTGACCGGGCTGACCGCAACGGCAGAGCCGGACAGCCGCGACGACAGGGAGCACGCCGATGCCTGAGCAGCCGGTCGGGGAACTCTCCGCCGAGGACGCCAAGCTGGTGACGCTGGCCCGCTCGTCCCGGGCGAGGACCGGTGCCGTGGAGGGCGCGGCGGTACGCGACGGCGACGGCCGTACCTACGCCGGTGCCTCGATCAACCTGCCGTCACTGAGCCTGACCGCCCTGCAGTACGCGGTGGCCGCCGCCGTGGCCGCGGGCGCCGTGACGCTGGAGGCGGCGGCCGTGGTCAGCGAGGCGAGCGTGCTCGACACCGGCGGGCTGGCGGCTGTCCGCGACCTGTCCGGCAAGGCGCCGGTCTACCTGGCCGGCCCGGACGGCCGCCTGCTCGCCCGCGACCCGGACTGAGCAGCCGGCCCCGACGGCCGGCTCGCCCGCGACCCGGACTGAGCTGGCCGCAGCACCGCCGTCTCCGTCAGGCGAGGCTCCAGGCAGCGACCTCGGCGTCCCCGCAGGTGATGTCCAGGTCGGTACCGGTGCGGTACCGCGCGCCGCCGTCCCCCAGCTCCAGCTCCAGCCCCCGGTACGTGGCGGGGTGCGCGCACTGTGGGGAGCCCGACTGGTACCCGCCGTAGCCGTTGACCGTGCGCACCGGCAGGGAGACAGTGTGGCCCGCCGGTACCAGTACCGTGCTCTGGATGACGCCCGCGGCCGTGCGCTGGGGAAGCTTGACGAGCTTGCCGCCGGTCGTACCCCAGAGTGTCGGTACGCCGTGCAGGGTGCACGGGTGGCCGCTCTGGTTGGTGATGGTCAGCTCGAGGAAGGCCGAGCCCATTCCGCCGTCCGCCACGGCGTCCGCCGGGCTGCGTAGGTCGGCCGCGGTGCACGGGGCACCGTCCGCGGGTATCGAGGTCGTCGTCGACACGGACGGGCTCGGCGTCGCACTAGCCGGCGCACCGGTCGGCACGACAGCGGTGGCCGACGCGGTCGCCGCGGCTGGGTTGCTGCTCGGGCGCAGTACGGTACCCGCGGCGAGCCCGCCCACCACGACCAGCGCGATGGCGGCCACCCCGAGGGCGGCACGGGTGTGCTGGCGGCGGGTACCCTCGGCGCGCAGCGCGGAGGGCTGTACCAGCCGCGCCCGGTCGGCGTGGGCGCGCAGCCGGTCGAGCATCGGATCCAGATCGTCGTCACGCATGGTTGTGCTCCTCCGGTCGGGCCTCGGCGAGCAGTTCGGCGAGGGTGGTACGGCCGCGCGAGAGCCAGGATTTGACGGTGCCCTCGGCGGTACCGGTCTCTGCGGCGATCTGGCTCACCGGCAGGTCGAGCAGGTAGTGCATGGCCACCACCCGGCGCTGTTGCAGCGGTAGCCGGCGCAGCGCGGTGCTGACCAGTACCGTGTCCTCGCTCGGTGGCTGCGCGGGCGGTACCGGCTGGTCCCGCTCGGCGAAGCGTCGGCGTACCGCCAATCGGCGCCACCGGTCGGTGGCCAGCCGGGTCACCACCACCCGCAGCCATGCCTCGGCGTTGTCGTACCCGGTGACGGTGCGCCAGCGCTGCCAGGCGCGCACGTACGCCTCCTGGGTCAGGTCTTGGGCGTGCCCCAGGTCGCCGGTTACGGCGTAGGCGTACCGGAGTGTCCGGTGCGCCGTGGCCCGGTAGAACTCATCGAAATCATCGGCCCGTGCCGACGCCCGCTGCCCAGTCAACGTGGCGGCTCCCTTGTCCTGCTCCGCTTACGCAGAGCTCCCCGGTCCCGCATGCACAGACTGACACGACCAGCTCGCTGGGCGCGTTGCGAACGCCTGGCAACGGTTCGGTAACGCGCGGCTGCGGGGCCGTGGCCGGTCGGCGCGCGGGGTGCGGCAGCCGCGCCGGTAAGGTTCAACGACGTGAGTACCTATCGGGCGGGGTTCGCGTGCTTTGTCGGCCGGCCCAACGCCGGCAAGTCGACCCTGACCAACGCGATCATCGGCCAGAAGATCGCCATCACCTCCAGCAAGCCGCAGACCACCCGGCACGTGATCCGCGCCGTGCTGCACCGGCCGGACTCCCAGCTGGTGCTGGTCGATACCCCCGGCCTGCACCGCCCGCGCACGCTGCTCGGCGAGCGCCTCAACGACCTGGTACGCGAGGTGTGGAGCGAGGTCGATGTGATCGGCCTGTGCATCCCGGCCAATGAGGAGATCGGCAAGGGCGACCGGTTCATCGCCGACGAGATCGCCGCGCTGCGCGCCTCGGTGGTCGCGGTGGTGACCAAGACCGATCTGGTACCCAAGGCAGCGCTGGCCAAGCAGCTGCTCGCCGTCTCCGAACTGGCCGACTTCGCCGACATCGTGCCGTGCAGCGCGGTGACCGGTGACCAGATCACCGACCTGGTGGACGTGCTCGGCCGGCACCTGCCGGAGTCGCCGCAGCTGTACCCGGACGGGATGATCACCGACGAGCCGGAGCAGGTACTGATCGCCGAGCTGATCCGGGAGGCGGCGCTGGAGGGGGTACGCGACGAACTCCCGCACTCGATCGCCGTGGTGGTCGAGGAGATGCTGCGTGACGAGGACGGCGGGATCCTGAAGATCTTCGCCGACGTGTACGTGGAGCGGCAGTCACAGAAGGCCATCGTGATCGGGGCGGCCGCCTCCCGCCTGAAGGACGTGGGTACCCGCGCCCGGCACGAGATCGAGGAGCTGCTCGGCGAGCGGATCTACCTCGACCTGCACGTACGGGTCGCCAAGGACTGGCAGCGCGACCCCCGCCAACTGCGCAAACTCGGCTTCTGACGCAGCTGGCCGGTACCCTGACAGGTATACCGCACGCTATACTTCCCGGGTGGCCGAGGAGTGGCGCTACACGCGGTGGAGCGACGTACGCGCCGAGCATGTCGCCCGCGCCGGCGGCGAGAGTGCCGTCGCGGCGGGCAAAGAGGAACTCCTCAACGAACTGATCGGTCGTCGGCTGGCCGAGGTCCGGCGGGCCCGAGGGCTGACGCAGCAGGAGGTCGCCGACCGGATGGGCGTGACCAAGGGCCGGATCTCCCAGATCGAGCAGGGAAAGATCTCGGGCCAGGACGTCGTCGCCCGGTTTGCGGCGGCACTCGGCGGCCGGCTGCATCAGGCGATCTACTTCGATGACGGGGACATCGCCGCGATTGCCTGACCTGGGTCACGTGTTTGAGTTGCCGGTCGGGGCGCTGTCGGGGTGGCGGGGGAGAATGACTGCGTGAGTGCCGGGTTCCGGGCCAAGCTGATCCGCGACGACGCGGTGGTGCTGCGTGTCCAGAAGCTGGGCGAGGCCGACCGGATCATCACCATGCTGACCCGGCGCCGGGGCCGCATCCGGGCGGTGGCCAAGGGGGTACGGCGCACCACGTCGAAGTACGGGGCGCGGCTCGAGCCGTTCGGCCATGTCGACGTGCAGTTCCTGGAGGGGCGCACGCTGCACTCGATCACCCAGGTGGAGGGCATCGACCTCTACGGTGGCCGGCTGCTGGAGGACTATCCGCGCTACACCACCGCCAGTGCCATCGCGGAGACCGCCGAGCGGCTCACGCCCGAAGAGGAGGAGCCGTCGCTGCGGCTGTTCCTGCTGACCGTGGGGGCGATGCGGGCGCTGTCGCTGGGCGAGCACACCAGCAGCCTGGTACTCGACTCCTACCTGCTCCGGGCGATGGGGCTGGCCGGCTGGGCACCGGCGCTGCTCGCGTGCGCCGTGTGCGGTACGCCGGGCGTGCACCGTGCCTTCTCGGTACCGGCGGGTGGGTGTGTCTGTCCCGACTGCCGGCCGCCCGGCGCGGCCCATCCGGCGCCGGCCACCCTCGATCTGATGGCGGCCCTGGCCGTCGGCGACTGGTCGCGGGCCGACGGTGTCCCGCCCGGCCCGCAGCGGGAGGCGTCCGGGCTGGTCGCGGCGCACCTGCAGTGGCATCTCGAGCGCGGGTTACGCTCGCTGGCACTGGTGGACCGTTCGGCGCCCACCCCGGCCGTGTTGCTGCCGGACGCGCCGGCTGGGAGCAGGGAGAGTTCGTGAGCCGCCGCTACGCCCCGCCGTCGCCGCACCCGTCCGGCGCCAGACCGCCCGCGTTGCCGTCGGCCGCCGTGCCGAACCACGTGGCGATCATCATGGACGGCAACGGCCGCTGGGCCAAGGAGCGCGGACTGCCGCGCACCGAGGGGCACAAGATGGGCGAGGCGGCGCTCTTCGACGTGATCGAGGGCGCCATCGAGTTGGGGATCAAGAACCTTTCCGCGTACGCCTTCTCCACCGAAAACTGGAAGCGTTCGCCGGACGAGGTGCGCTGGCTGATGGGGTTCAACCGGGACGTCATCCACCGCCGGCGCGACCAGTTCGCCGAGATGGGGGTACGGGTCCGCTGGGCCGGGCGGCGGCCGAAGCTGTGGCGCAGCGTCATCAACGAGCTGGAGATCGCGCAGGAGATGACGCGCGACAACGACGTCATCAACCTGCAGTTCTGCGTCAACTACGGCGGCCGGGCGGAGCTGGCCGACGCGTTCGTGAAGATGGGCGAGGACGTGGCGGCCGGCCGGCTGAAGCCGGACAAGATCACCGAGAAGACGGTGTACCGCTACCTCTACTGCCCGGACGTTCCCGAAGTCGACCTGCTGCTGCGCTCCTCCGGTGAGATGCGCTGGTCCAACTACCTCATCTGGCAGGCGGCCTACGCCGAGTTCGTGACGCTGGAGACGCTCTGGCCCGACTTCGACCGCCGCCACCTGTGGTACGGCTGCGAGCTGTACGCCCAGCGCGACCGCCGGCTCGGCGGCGCCATCCCCAACCCGGTCAACCCGGATCTGGCTGTTTCGAAGTTGGCCCCCGCCCAGTGACCGGGTACCTATTGGAGTTCGCCCCCAAGGCGGACGTTCACGGCACGCAGCAGATCGTCAGCGAGAGCGCTGACTGCGACCGCAACGACGGCAGGGTCGCCGATGCCCTCCTCGGCACGGCCGGCCATCCTCGATCCGGTCGCGTCGGGTCCGTTAGCGAACAGCTCGGCGAGGAACTGCAGCGCGATTCTCGTTGCTGTGCCGGCGAACTCGTCATGCGCGAGCTGGTACGCCTTCGCGGCAAGGCGATCGGTCGGCGTCGCCACAAAGAGCCGGTAGAGGTCGTGGGCGTCCTTGTCGACCAACCTGTCTGGGCTCAGCTGACGGTCGCCGAGCTTGTGCAGCTTCGCGACCAGCAGAGCAGCAGGCCCGGCAACGTTCGCCAGGTATGCGCGGCTGTCGGTTGAGTCGAGCCCCCGAATGATCATCGGCACGTGATCCACGACAGCAGCTTCAAGCCCTGTCGCCCTGCGGGTCGCGTTGTTTGCATGTGGCGGAATCCGTGAGCCGCGGCGACCGCCCTTGCCTGCAATTGAGTCAGGGACCATGAGATCGACGGGGATGCCATCGGCGCTGTGCCAAGTACCCGGCTGCGGGTGCTCTCGATCGAGGTGGAAACCCGCTGCGCTCATTGCTTGTTCGAGCAACGGCGAGGTACCCAGAACCCGTACGTCGATAGCCAGATCGCTGTCCTTGGTGGTCTCCGCCAGGGCAACTTGGGCGCTGCCTGTGTGTAGGTAGATGGCTTGCGCACCAATGACGACTACGGCATCGCGGTGGGCATCTAGCGCGGTCAGTGCGTCCAGCAGGACACTGCGGGCGCGGACGAGTAAGTCATCGTCGCCACTCACTTTCGTGTGTCTCCATCCAATCGAGAACGGCTTGGCCCTCGGCCGGGCTCCGACCAGGACCGCCAAGGAGATCGGCTGCTACCTGGCTGGGCGCGACATACGTGATCCCGTCGTAAGCGATGTTGCGATCGAATACGACATCGAACTCTCCAGAGGCCAGGAGGACGTTCGCGCCAGTGTCGACGGGCCGGAGTCCCCACAGGTCGGCAGCGGCCGTGGGGTTATCGACGTGGATCATAGCGACCCGCGCCGGTGCGTAGGGGGCAATCCGTTGCGCTGCGAGAGAGCCAGACACCGCATAGTGGAGGTCCGCCGAGCGGCTCAATCGATCCTTCAGTGCGGCTATCCCGCGAGGCTCCAGGTAGCTGCCGACTGTGTTGCTCTTCTGGAAGCCGTAGTCCTGCCCCCAACGTTCGACGATGCGTCGCCACTCGATCGTCCTGATCGGTCCTCTGGGCTCCCGGTCGATCAGCGCCTCCTGCTCGAGGAACTCGACTACGCGGTATGTGGCGCCGACTGAGGCGCCGGATCGGGCGACAAGCGCCGGTACGGACATCGGCGGGAAGAAGTCGACCAGGGCGCGCACGACTCTTGCCGCCGCCGGGCCGACTAGGCCTCCACGGGGCCGCCCCGGTCCGCGCCAGGGGTCCTTGTCAGCTCCACGGTCGCGTAGAAAAAGTGCCGGTTGGTCAACCGAGATGAGGATGTTGCCTGTCGCGTCGGCATATGACAGGCCATGACGTTCTAGCCAGCTTTTGGCGCCGGAATTGAGGTAGCGAGCGACCAGGACGGGCACCACCGGACCATCAGCCTCATCGGCCCGATCGGCGTAGTGCCGGAGTTGATCAAATATTGCTGGCAGGTGAGCCGTCACCACTGACCGCTTCGCCTCGAAGATGAGGGTCGTGGCTGTCGCCCCGGGCGCAGTCAGGCGGAGCGATCCGTCGATCCGGTGGTCGCCGATCCGGGCCTCCTGCCGGAACTCTGCTGACCAGGCAGGTGGCAGTCGATCTTGAATGAGGGCAACCGTGCGGCGCAACACGTCGATTTCCCGCTCAGGTGCGGGAGCGACAGGCGCTCTCTTCGGTCCGGTATCGATCATGGCGTCGTATGTCCAGTTCTTGAAATTCGCTGATTCCGTTGGAAGCGGAACTAGCTTATAACACGAACTCCTGCGATGCCGGATTTACGGATTCTTCGGTCAGTGGGCGCCGCCGCAGCACGGGGTTGGGTTGGGTACCTCGAACGGGGCGATCCGGCCGCCCGGTGCCTGGGTGGCGACCAGCGTCAGCGCACCGTCCATCCACAGTGGACGGACGAAGTCCCGGGTATCCACCAGCGTCTCGTCATCCGGCTCGGCCACTCCGCCGAGTACCCGTACCCGGTCGATCGCGCTGTGCGCCAACAGGTCCGCGACGGTCAGCTGACCGACGAGCCGGGGCGAACCGGGGAACACAACGGCTCGGCCGCTGGCCCCGGTGGCGTGTGCCTGGGCGGCGGCCAGTGCCGCGCCGTCAGCCGGGGCGGCGGCGCGCTCGGTCGCCGGCGGGAGCGTGGACAGGTCGAGCGGGCCGGGCGCCGACAGGGTCAGCACCACCCGCGCGTGGTCACCGGGTACCAGGTGGGTGCAGGCGACCAGGCCGGGCACTGGCGGCAGCTGCGCCAGCCAGTGCTCGGCCTCGGTGACGGTCGCGTGCCCCAGATCCAGGGCCAGCACGGTCATTTCTTCGGCAGTACCCAGATCGGGTTGGTGTAGAACCACAGGTCGGTCCACGGGTCGGCGGAGCCCACCACGTCCATCGCCGGGCCGGCCGGGTCCACCGCCGCGCCCAGGTAGCCGGGTGCGCCGCGCTTGCCGTCGGTACCGCGTAGGCGCACGTAGAACGGGGCGTCGGCGGTACCCAGGTCGTAGCTGAAGCTGACCTGTCCGGTGGACTTGTTGACGTCGAAGGACTTCACCACCTTGGTACCGGGGGTACTGAAGGAGTCCCTGGGCGCCGCACCGGTGACCGCGCCCCGGATCACGTCCAGCCGGGCCAGGGTCGGTACGAACTGTGCCCAGTTCGGCCCGTTGGCCAGGTCGACGGTGATCACCAACTGCAGCGACCGGCCCTTCTTGGCGACCAGCGTGTCGCCGAGGGTCACCCAGTCGCCGCCGGAGCGCAGCCGTACGTCCAGTCCGCTGATCAGGCCACCGTGGTCGACCCAGACGCGCCCCGCCCGCAGGCCGGCCATCACGGCGGCGTAGGAGAAGTCGGTCGCGCCGACATGGGTACGGCTGTAGTAGCCGGGCCAGAAGTCGACGTTGGTGTTGGCCGGGGTACCGCCGTAGACCGGCGGGTCGTAGAAGCCCTGGCTGTTGAAGTCGCCGCCGCCCCTGACGCTGGAGTCCAGGTAGACGGTGTGCGAGTCGGAGTTCGCGGTGATCCACCACGGCTTCCCCTCGGCCAGCAGGCTGTCCCAGAGGCCACCGACGGTCGCGGTCATCCAGTCGAAGCCGCCCCAGGTGCGGTAGCTCTCCAGCGGGTACGCGGGGAACGACTGCGGGCTCGGCGAGAAGTCGTACGCCCCGCGCCCACCGCCGGCGCCGATCGGTGCCGGGATACCGGCGGCCTGGTGCCCGGGGGCGCCCTCGAAGCCGATCGCGATGCGCGGGTCGGCGTCCCGCCAGGCGCGGATCTCGTGCGGCGAGTCGATGCCCTTGCGGGCCGGGTGGTTGGCCAGGAACAGCGCGTCGCGTACCCGCCGGCTGTCCACCGCCGAGGCGAGGAAGTGCACGCCCGCCACGGCCTGCGCCTCGTTGGCCGCGGTCGAGTCGGTGGTCGAGTTGACCACGCCGTCGTACGCGTTCTCGAACTCCTTGAGGACGGCCACCTCGTTGTTGCCCGGGTGTACGAAGACGGTGCCGTGCTCGGCTGCCGGGATGTTCCACTCCAGGCCCTGGAAGATCAGCGTGTCGTCGATCTCCTTGCGGGCGGTGACGATCTCCGGGTTCACCTTGTCCACGCCGATCTTGGCGTGCTGCAGGCTGCCGTGGTCGGTGATGACCATCCAGTCCAGGCCGTACGCGTTGGCGTGGCGTACGTGGTCGATCACCCGGTACTGGGCGTCGCTGCTGTAGTGCGTGTGGATGTGGTGGTCACCGGCGAGCCACAGGTAGCCGTTGCGCCGGCCGTCGCCGTTGCCGCCGTGCGCGCTCGCCAGCTCAGGCAGGGCTGCGGCCCCGCCGAGCACCCCGCTGGCGACGGCCGCGGCACCGGCACCGAGTACGCCCGCGCGGCGCAGGAAGCCGCGCCGGGACAGGTCGCCGGGGTTCAGTTCGCTGTCCGGAATGCTCAGGTCCAGTGCGGCCGGCAGGTCGCCGCCCGTGGAGCCCAGTTCGTCGTGGGTGTGGTCGGTCGCGTGCTCGTGCGGGGTGGAGTGGTCGTGATCGTGGTGCGGATGGCCGTGGCCCATGATCGCTCCTCGTTCGTCCGGCCAGATCCCGGCCGGGCTGCACCGACCCGGGAGTGAGCCCGGGTCGAAAGACGGTCGAGGCTCAATCTCGATTGCGCGGGCGAACGTGGCGTGACGTGCTCCGGGCGGGCCGGCGAACGTCAGCTGAGCAGTGGCGAGAACACGCCGGTAGCGACGCTGATCGCGAGAGCCGTGGCGACCAGCAGCGCGCCGCCCCCGACGAGTACCCAGTCGGCCGCCCCGAAGGTTTGCGGGCGGGCGATGGTGCGCGGCAAACCCGAGTCGAAGCCGCGCGCGTCCATCGCGGTGGCCAGCCGGGTACCCCGCCGGATCGCCCCGACCAGCAGCGCGAAAGTCAACGATGCCAACAGTTTCGCCTTCGCCACCGGGTTGCGGCCGGCGTCCACGCCCCGGGCCCGGCGGGCCAGCGTGAGCATCCGCCACTCCTCGCCGAGCAGCGGCAGCAGCCGGAACGCGGCCAACGCGCCGAAGGCGAACCGGGCCGGTGCCTTCGCGTTCTGTACCAGTGCGTCGGCCAGGTCGGTGGGGTCGGTGGTGGCCAGGATCACGATGCCGGGCAGGGCCAGCGCGAGCATCCGCAGGCCGACCGAGGTGGCGGCGGTGAGGGTACCGG
This sequence comes from uncultured Actinomycetota bacterium, assembly GCA_963850915.1. Taxonomy (GTDB): domain Bacteria; phylum Actinomycetota; class Actinomycetes; order Mycobacteriales; family Micromonosporaceae; genus CAVTWH01. The sequence continues at coordinate 40,749 of CAWKND010000001.1, read as the reverse complement.
TGGTGATCTCCAGTGGACCGATGGTGGTCAGTAGCTCGCCGGTACGTTGGCTGAACAGCAGCAGGCCGAGCATGGTGGCGAAGATCGCGACCAGCAGTGGCCGGGCGCGCCGGGCCAGCGTCGCGTAGGAGAGCCCGAACAGGGGTACCGTCGCCAACTCCACGAGCAGCACAACGCTCGGCGCCACCGGGTCCAGCGTCACGATCAGTCCGAGCGTCACGATCAGTACGGCACCCAGCTTGGCGACCGGGTTGCGCCGGGCCAGCAGCGCGTCCGGCCGGTGCGCCAGTGGCTCAACGAAGCGCATCGGCACTCCCGACGGTCGCACTCGCGCCCGTGGCCAGTACCCGGTCGGCGAGCGCTGTCACGAACTGGGCGTCATGCGTCACCGCGACCACCGCGCAGCCGTCGTCGCGCAGCTTCGCCAGCAGGTCCACCAGTTCGATCCAGGTACGCCGGTCCTGGCCGAAGGTCGGCTCGTCGAGGATCAGTACCCGGGGCGCGGTGGCGAGCGCGGTGGCCACCGACAGCCGGCGCTGTTCGCCGCCGGAGAGCGTGTAAGGATTCGCCGCCGCCAGCTGCGCCAACCGGAGCCGGGACAGCAGATCGTCCACAATGGACGCGACCTCGGCGGTGCCCAGCCCGGCCCGGCGCGGCCCGAGGGCCAGCTCCTCGTCCACCCGGGCGGTGACGAACTGGTGCTCCGGGTTCTGGAACACCGACCCGATCCGGCTGGCCAGCAGCGCCGCCGGCCACCTGTGCGGCGGCCGGTCCGGCACACCGCCGGTGGCCAGCTCCGGCGTAGCCACAAGACGACCGGAAGTCGGCGGGATCAGGCCGCCGAGCAGCAGAGCGAGGGTGGATTTGCCGGTACCGTTCGGGCCCTGGATCGCGAGCGCCTCGCCGGCGCGTACCGACTCGTCGAGCGGCAGGACGGCGGGGGAGCGGGCGGCCGGGTACTGGAACCCGAGCCGCTCGGCGCGTAGGAGTTCGGCGCCGGGCGGTCCGGCTGCCGGGTGACTGGGCAGCGGATGGCCGGGTACCCACACGCCCCGCTCGGCGAGTTCTGTGCCGCGCGCGGCGAAGATCCGCTCCGGCTCGCCGTCGGCGCTGATCCCGCCGCCCGGTTCGAGTACCACCACCCGGTCGACCAGCGGCAGTACCTCGGCCAGCCGGTGCTCCACCAGTACCAGCGTGCGCTGCCCATCGGCGAGGGCCCGGCGCACCGCGTCGCGTACCAGCGCGGCGCCGGCCGGGTCGAGGTTGGCGGTCGGCTCGTCCAGCAGCAGGATGTCCGGGCGCATGGCCAGTGCTCCGGCCAGCGCCAGCCGCTGCTGTTCGCCACCGGAGAGCGCGTGCGTCGGCCGGTCCAGCGGGTAGGGGAAGCCGACCGCGCGCAGCGCTTCGTGCACGCGCGGCCAGATCTGCTCCGCCGGTACCCCCGTGTTCTCCAGCCCGAAGGCGACGTCGTCGCCGCTGCGCGCCATCACCAACTGGGTCTGCGGATCTTGGAAGAGGGTGCCGACCCGGCCGGTGACCCGCAGCTCGCCCTCCTGCTGCCCGGAGTCGGTGGAGAGCAGGCCGCCGAGCGCGGCGAGCAGGGTGCTCTTGCCGGCGCCGGAAGGCCCCAGCAGGAGTACCCGCTCGCCGCGCTCGATGCGCAGGTCGACGCCGCGGATGGCGAAGGCGCGCCGGCCGGCGTGCCGCCAGCCGAAGCCGCGCAGCTCAATACTCAACGCCGACCGCCGCGCTCAACGCCGACCGCCGCGACGAGGTCCGAGCAGAAAAGAAGAGCACTAGACGGTGGCGCGGTTGCGGCCGGCCGGGAACCGGTCGAGTACCCCGGTGCCGGCCAGTGCCCTGGTCAGCCCGAAGCTGCCGGCACCGGCGATGACCAGGCCGCTCACCATGGCGATGGCGACGTAGGCCAGCTTGGCCGGGCCGGACCAGGTGGAGTAGTAGAAGATCAGGTCGAGGAACGAGCCGGCCAGGCCGGAGAGCGCGCCACCGACGAGGGCGACCGGGAGCTTGGCGGTGCGGTACCCGGTGGCGGCGAACGGTGCCTCGCCACCCACGCCCTGGAGCAGGCCGTACAGGATGGTGGTCATGCCCCACTGCGCCCCGAGCAGGGCGGAGATGGCGGCCGCCACGGTGGAGGTGAAGATACCGGCGCCGGGCTTACGGATGATCAGCGGCGCGAGTACGCCCGGGATGAACCACACCCCGGCGACCAGGCTGCCCAGCCACGGTACCGACTTGAAGGCCGGGCTGATGGCGTTCCAGGCCAGGTCCCAGCCGTAGAAGATGACGCCGAACGCGACCGCGATGACGGCCGCCACGACGATGTCGACGGTGCGCCAGCGGTTCCCGGCGCGGGCCGGTGCCGTGGCTGGTGCGGTGGTGAGGTCGGTGGCCTCGGTGTTGGTGGACATGGCGGATCCTCCCGGTGGGTACCAGGAGAAGACGCACGCCACGCCGCGACCGGGTGGTCACGGGCATGACGCGGCGCGAGTTGGAGACCGAACTCCCTGCGCTGGCATTACCCAGATCAGGTTCGAGGGTCTGCGGCCGTGGCCGCACTCTCAGCGCTGTGCGCTCCCCTGTTCGCTTGCTGTTGTGCCCATGACCGTAGCACCGGGGGCGGTTTTCGGCGCGTCCGCTGTGTGGGCAGTCACCCGGCGTTGAGCGGGTGGCTGCCGGGTCCGGTGCGGACTCTGGTGTGGGTGATGTTCGGCCCAGTACCGTGCGGGCATGAAGATCGGGCTGCGCGGACTCAGCTTCGACGTGCACCGGGCCGGCCCCGACACCGGCCGCCCGGTCGTGCTGCTGCACGGGTTCCCGCAGAATTCGGCGATGTGGGACCTGGTCACCCCGGCGCTGCACGCCGCCGGGCTGCACACGATCGCGCTCGACCAGCGGGGGTACTCGCCGGGCGCCCGGCCGGCCGAGGTCGCGGCGTACGCCCAGCTCGAGGCGGCGTACGACGTGCTGGCCCTGCTCGACGCACTGGAGTTGGACAGCGCGTACCTGGTCGGCCACGACTGGGGCGCGATCGTGGCGTGGCAGGTGGCCGGCCGGTACCCCGAGCGGGTACGCACGCTGACGGCGGTGTCCGTACCGCACCCGGTGACCTTCTTCGACGCCGTCGAGGGCGACCCCGACCAGGCCGAGCGCTCCAGCTACATCAAGCTTTTCCGGCAGCCGGGCAAGGCCGAGCACGTGCTGGAGGAGGACGACTCGCTGCGGCTGCGGGCGATCTTCGCCGGGCTGCCGGACGAGCGGATCGAGGGCTACCTGGCGCGGCTGCGCGAGCCCGGGGCGCTGACCGCCGCGCTGAACTGGTACCGGGCCATCTCCCCGGCCGACCTCGACGGGCTGGGCAAGGTGCAGGTACCGACCACGCTGCTCTGGGGCGACCAGGACCTGGCGGTCGGGCCGGTGGCCGCCGCGCGCTGCGCCGAACAGGTCACCGGCGACTACCGGTTCCGCGCGCTGCCGGGGGTGGGGCACTGGATCGCCGACACCGCACCGGATGCGCTGGCCGGCGCGATCCTGGAGCGGATCGGCGCCTGACGCCCGGATTGTTGAGTAAGGACCGGGGACGGTTGGGAAAGCTACCGCCGGGTAGTACGCACGGGTAACGTGGAGCGTACGAACCCAATGGTGGGGGTGTGTGGCCATGACCACGAGCGTCGACGAGAAGCAGGCCCGACAGGTCGCCGAGGCGGCCCGTGAGTCCGAGTGGCACAAGCCCAGTTTCGGCAAGGAGCTCTTCCTCGGCCGGCTGCGGCTGGACCTGATCGACCCCTATCCACAGCCCTCCGCCGAGCAGGCCGAGCGGGCCGAGGAGTTCCTGGGCAAGCTGCGTACCTTCCTGGCCAACGAGGTGGACGGGGCGCAGATCGAGCGTGACGCCAGCATCCCGGACGAGGTACTGCGCGGCCTGGCCGACCTGGGCGCCTTCGGAATGAAGATCGACCAGAAGTACGGCGGCCTGGGCCTGTCCAACCTGCACTACTGCAAGGCACTCACGCTGGTCGGCTCCGCCAACCCGGCGCTCGGCGCGCTGCTGTCGGCGCACCAGTCCATCGGGGTACCGCAGCCGCTCAAGCTCTTCGGCAATGCCGAGCAGAAGGAGAAATACCTGCCCCGGCTGGCCGGTGGCGAGATCAGTGCCTTCCTGCTCACCGAGCCCGACGTCGGCTCCGACCCGGCGCGCCTGTCCACGATCGCCGAGCCGGTCGAGGGCGGGTACCGGCTCAACGGGGTGAAGTTGTGGGCCACCAACGGTACGGTCGCCAGCCTGCTCGTGGTGATGGCTGCCGTGCCCAAGGCAGAAGGCCCGAAAGCCGAGGGCCGTAGAGGCGGCATCACCGCGTTCGTGATCGAGACCGACTCGCCCGGCATCACCGTCGAGCGCCGCAACGCCTTCATGGGCCTGCGCGGCCTGGAGAACAGCGTCACCCGCTTCCACGACGTGTTCGTACCGGCCGGCAACGTGATCGGCCGCGAGGGCCAGGGCCTGAAGATCGCGCTCACCACGCTGAACACCGGCCGGCTGTCGCTACCCGCGATGTGTGTCGGCGCCGGCAAGTTCAGCCTCGCGGTCGCTCGCCGCTGGGCCGCCGAGCGGGTGCAGTGGGGGCTGCCGGTCGGCAAGCACGAGGCGGTCGCCGGCAAACTGGCCTTCATCGCGGCCACCACGTACGCGATGGAGTCGATGCTCGACCTGTCCTGCATGCTCGCCGACGACGACCACAACGACATCCGCATCGAAGCCGCGCTGGTGAAGCTCTACGGCTCGGAGATGGCCTGGCAGATCGCCGACGAGCTGGTACAGATCCGCGGCGGGCGCGGGTACGAGACCGCCGACTCGCTGGCCGCCCGGGGCGAGAAGGCGCTGCCTGTCGAGCAGCTGCTACGTGACCTGCGGATCAACCGGATCTTCGAGGGCTCGACCGAGATCATGCACCTGCTGATCGCCCGCGAGGCGGTGGACGCGCACCTGTCGGTGGCCGGGGACATCATCGACCCGGAGGCCGGGATCGGGCGCAAGGCCAGGGCGGGCGCGAAGGCGACCGGGTTCTACGGCCGCTGGCTGCCCACGCTCACCGTCGGCAAGGGCCAGGTTCCCAATGGGTACGCCGAGTACGGCCCACTCGCGCAGCACATCCGGTACGTGGAGCGCAGTTCCCGGAAGCTGGCCCGCGAGACGTTCTACGCGATGGCCCGCTGGCGCGGGAAGATGGAGCGCAAACAGGGTTTCCTGGGTCGGGTGGTGGACATCGGGGCCGAACTGTTCGCGATGACCGCGTCGTGTGTACGGGCCCGCTCGGAGAACGACCCGGCCGGCCGGGAACTCGCCGACCTCTACTGCCGGCAGGCGAGGTTGCGGGTCGACCGGCTCTTCGACGCGCTGTGGAGCAACACGGACGACCTGGACCGGACAGCCGCGCGGCGGGTGGTCGAGGGCCGGTACGCCAGCCTGGAGGAGGGGGTACTTCCGCTGCCCGACGCCGGTGAGTGGGTCTCCTCCTGGCAGCCCGGCGCGTCCACGGTGGACGACGTCCGCCGCCGGCTGCCCAACTGACCTCCCCAGTACAGCGCCGTCCCCGCCAGCCGGTCGGGACGGCGCTGTGCTGCGTTGCCGTGCTCAGGAGCGCAGGCCGAGGCGGCGGAGTTCGAGGCTGGCCAGGTCGGTGACGACCTGCGGGTCGCCACGGCGCCAGGCGGCCACCGGATCGGAGTCCACTTTGGACAGCCGGCGCAGTGGCTGGCCGGCGAGCGCCCGCAACGCGAGCAGGTCGGCACCGCCCTGGCCACTGCGGATCTTCGCGGCGGCACTCGCCCGGCTGACCCAGCGCAGCCGGCTGGGCAGCCAGATGAACAGCACCAGGGCAAGCGGGACAAGGAGCAGCAGCAGGGCCAGTACCCACGCCATTTGATGGACGATCGTCTGCTGTTCGCGGCCGGCGTCGGCCAGCGACTTCGCGGCATCGGCCGCCTTGTCGAACGGCGCCTTCAGGTCGTCGCCGGCCACCGGTACCTTGCCGACCTTGCTGCCCGCGTCGGACAGGTTGCCGGACAGGCCGTCGCCGGCGGTGGCCATCTTCTGGCCGGGTACGGCCAGCTTCTCCACCAGGTTGTAGAGCTTCACGGCCAGCCAGACCCAGACCGCGACCCAGAACACCACGGCGAGATCGCTCAGGATCTGCCGGCCGCGGCGGGCCGGCGACTCCGCATACAACTTCATGGGACAAGGGTGCCGTACCAGCGGACGCACCGCTTGCTACGCACCCCGCCCGTGTACCCCCGCACCGCGCGTCCCGGGTACCGACTCGCGTACCGGCGTTGCCGGACGGGGCTCGCGAGCGTGCGAGACAGCGTCGGCCACGATGTGCGCCACGTGCTCGTCGGCGAGCGTGTACCCGATCTCCCGGCCCCGGCGCTCGCCACGTACCACGCCGGCGGCCCGCAGTACCCGCAGGTGCTGCGAGACGAGTGGCTGGCTGACGCCCAGCGCGTCGACGAGTTCGTGCACGCAGCGCTCGCCGTTGCCCAGTTCGGTGACGATGGCGATGCGCAGCGGCGAGGCGAGGGCCCGGAGCAGTTCGCCGGCGGCCTCGTACCCGTCCGCTCCGGGCGGTGCCGTGGTCATCGGGGTGCTCCGCGACTCACCAGGCGCCCCAGAAGATCTTCAACAGCGCGCCGACGACGACGAGAGCCAGGATCAGCAGGCGCATCGCGCGCATCGGCGTCGGGATCACCGGCCAGGTGCGTACCAGCAGGGTGGCCAGGCCGGCGGCGAGCAGGAGCAGCAGTACCCCGCCCAGTGCGCCGGGGAGGAACAGCCCCGCCAGTACCAGGACGAAGGCGCCCAGGAAGGCCACGCCACGGGGTACCCGGGCCAGCCGTACCCACAGACCACCGCTCCGCGACGGGATGCTCACGCGTACTCCTCTAGGCTGCTGCTGTTGCCTTACCTGTTTCTGCCTTGCCGATTTCAATCTGCGGTTCAATCTGCCTATTCAATCAGGGGGGCGGTCGCGTGCTCGTAGTCAACCGGTTCGTGGTGGCCGGCGCGGCGGAGGAGTTCACCGCGCGCGCCCAGGCGGCACTGACCGCGCTCGCCGCCCGCCCCGGGTACCTGCGCGGCAGCCTCAACCGGGCGTACGACGACGCGGAGCACTGGACCCTGCTCACCGAGTGGGAGTCGGTCGGTGCGTACCGGCGGGCGCTGGGCGCCTTCGACGTCAAGGTGACCGCGACGCCGCTGCTGGCCGAGTCGCTCGACGAGCCGAGTGCCTTCGAGGAGCTGGGCAGCGCGCAGCCGGGCGGCGAGACCGTACTCGCCGCCAGCGACCTGGCCGGACCCGGCAGCCCGGGACCCGGCAGCGCGGGCAGGCCGGGCGGGTCGGGCGAGCGCGCACTACGATCCCGGTCATGAGCGTCCCGCCGGGACCCGGCCAGCCGTACCCGCCCGGGCAGCCGTACCCATCGGCCCCGCAGGGCCAGTACCCCCAGGCGTCAGTACCTTCCGATGGCGCCGTCAGCGCTGACCGAGCCGCCGCCGGCCCAGGGGCCGGGGGTGACCGTCCCGTTCGCGGCGCCACCCACCGAGCGCGACCGCAAACGTCTGTGGATCACCCTCGGGGTGGCCGGCGGGCTGGTACTGCTGTGCGTGATCGGCGGCGTGATCGGCGTCGCCGTACTGATCGCCAGCTCGCGGGTCAGCTCGGCCGACGCGACCGGCAAGGTGCACGACTACCTGGACGCCCTGCAGTCACGCGACTACTCCCGGGCCTACGACGACCTCTGCGCCGCCCAGCAGAACAAGCGCTCCGAGTCGGAGTTCGAGAGCTCCCAGCAGGACCAGCCGGACATCTCCAGCTACCAGATCAACCAGCCGACCCAGACCAGCGACGGGTACGACGTACCGGCCAGCATCGAGCTGGTCAACGGCCAGCAGATCGACGCCACCTTCGGCGTGGTCCTGGACGCCCCCGGCGATCTGCGGATCTGTTCGGTCACCAGCTGAGTCGGCCGGGGCGAGATCGGGCGAGATTTGCGGAAGTCGAGATTTGCGGAAGTTCAGTGGGACTGCGGGTTTGCCGATCTGGCCCCGATCTTGCGGGCCGGCCCGACCAGCCGGCAACCCGATGCGGCATAACCGGCAGCCGAGTATTCCGGTGCGTCGCCGCCTGCGCTGCGCCTAGGCTCGCGGTGCACAGCACACCCGGTCTGCCGTCCGGCACCGACCGAACTGTCCCACCCCGTCCGCGCCGTGCGGACCTCGCCGACAGCCAGCCGGCGCAGCGCCCCAGGAGGTACCCGTGCCTATTGACCGCGTCGATGCCGTCACCGGCCTTGCCAAGCGCCGGGGGTTCGTCTTCCCGGCCAGTGAGATCTACGGCGGTACCCGCTCCGCATGGGACTACGGCCCGCTCGGCGTGGAGTTGAAGGAGAACGTACGCCGCCAGTGGTGGCGCAGCATGGTGCAGCAGCGCGACGACATCGTCGGCCTGGACTCGGCGATCATCCAGTCCCGGCAGGTGTGGGTGGCCTCCGGTCACGTGGCCGAGTTCGTCGAACCGCTCACCGAGTGCCAGTTCTGCCACAAGCGCTACCGGGCCGACCACCTCGAAGAGGCGTACGCGGAGAAGCACGGCAAGCCGCCGACCTCACTGGCCGACCTCAACTGCCCCAACTGCGGCAACAAGGGCACCTTCACCGAGCCGAAGATGTTCAACGGCCTGATGAAGACCTACCTCGGCCCGGTGGAGAGCGAAGAGGGCCTGCACTACCTGCGCCCGGAGACCGCCCAGGGCATCTTCATCAACTACAACAACGTGGCCACCACGGCGCGTAAGAAGCCGCCGTTCGGCATCGCGCAGGTGGGCAAGAGCTTCCGCAACGAGATCACCCCGGGCAACTTCATCTTCCGTACCCGCGAGTTCGAGCAGATGGAGATGGAGTTCTTCGTCGAGCCGGGGACAGATGAGACGTGGCACGAGTACTGGCTGGAGCAGCGCTGGAACTGGTACCTCGACCTCGGCCTGACGACCGACAACCTGCGCTACTACGAGCACCCCAAAGAGAAGCTCTCGCACTACTCGAAGCGCACCGTCGACATCGAGTACCGGTTCCAGTTCGGTGGCAGCGAGTTCGCCGAGCTGGAGGGCATCGCCAACCGTACCGACTTCGACCTCACCACCCACCGCAAGAACTCCGGCGTCGACCTGTCCTACTTCGACGCGGAGAAGGGCGAGCGCTGGATCCCGTACGTCATCGAGCCGGCGGCCGGCCTGACCCGGGCTGTGCTCGCCTTCCTGCTGGAGGCCTACGACGAGGACGAGGCGCCGAACACCAAGGGCGGCGTGGACAAGCGCACCGTGATGCGCTTCGACAAGCGACTCGCCCCGGTGAAGGTGGCGGTACTTCCGTTGTCCCGCAACGCCGACCTGTCCCCGAAGGCACGTGACCTGGCGACCCTGCTGCGCAAGCGGTGGAGCGTCGACTTCGACGACTCGCAGGCGATCGGCCGGCGGTACCGGCGGCAGGACGAGATCGGTACGCCGTTCTGCGTCACGGTGGACTTCGAGACGCTGGAGGACAACGCGGTGACGGTACGCGACCGGGACACGATGGTGCAGGAGCGGATCTCGCTGGACCAGGTGGAGCGGTACCTGATCGAGCGCCTGCCCGGCTGCTGAGCCCTCCGGCGGTCCCGCGCGGCGCTCTTCTGCCGTTTTGCCGGCGAGGGGTTAGCTTGGCTGCGTGGAGAGATCCAAGGAAGAACGGCTCCAGTTGGCGCTGGACGCCGCTGGTATGGGGACGTTCGTCTGGTACGTGGAGGATCGCACCGAGCCGGACGACCGGATGCTCGAACTGTTCAACCTGCCCCGGGACGGCCTGCTGTCACTGGAGACCGCGCTCGCCACGATGATCCACCCGGACGACCGGCAGCGGTACGAGGCCGCCGTCTACGCCGCACTCCAGCCCGACGGGCCACGGGAGCTGCGCGAAGAGATCCGGGTGGTGAAGGAGCACGGGTACCGCTGGGTCGCGGTCACCGCGCGGGCGTTCTTCGAGGGCGACCCGCCGGTACCGGCCCGGCTGGTCGGGGTGGCCGCCGACGTGACCGCCCGGCACGACGTCGAGGACCGGCAGGCCTTCCTGCTCGGGCTGGCCGATGCGCTGCGTCCGCTGACCGATCCGCTGGAGATCCAGGCGCGCGCCGTCGAGGCGCTGGGCCGGCAGTTGGGCGCCAGCCGGGCGCTGTACCTGACCGTCGCGCACCAGCCGGACAGCGACTACTACGTGGTCGACCGGGACTACCACGAGCCGGCGGTACCGAGCGTGGTCGGGCGGTACCGGGCCGACGACTTCGGCGCGACGCTCTTCGATGAGTGGCGCGCCGGCCGCTCCATCGCCGTCACCGACGTCGCCACGGACCCACGCCTCACCGACGCCGAACGGCTGCAGTACCCGGCGATCCAGGTACGCGCCTACGCGGCGGTACCGCTGGTCAAGGACGGCGTACACGTCGCGCTGCTGAACGTGCAGCAGGTCACCCCGCGGTACTGGACGGCGGCCGAGCTGGCGCTGATCGAGGAGGTGGCCGAGCGAACCTGGGCGGCGGTCGAACAGGCCCGGGCGGAGCAGGAGCTGCGCGACAGCGAACTGCGCTTCCGGGAGGTCGTCGAGGCGACCCCGCAACTGGTCTGGGTGAGCCGGCTGGACGGGTCACTGGAGTTCGTCAACCACAACTTCACCGCCGCGATCGGGGTCGACACCACCAGCCTGAACCATCGCGAGCTGCTCGAAGCCGCCGTGCACCCCGACGAGCGGGCGCAGCTCGGGCCGGGCTGGCAGGCCGCGCGCGCCGCGGGGTGGGCGTTCGACGGGGAGATGCGGCTGCGTGCCGAGGACGGCGGGTACCGGTGGTTCCTGGTACGCATCGTGCCGCTCAAAGACGCCAACGGCGCGGTACTCGAAGTGGTTCGGGGTGGCGACCGACATCGACGCTCGGCGACGGGCTGACGAGATCCTCCGGGAACAGGACAGTCGGGCCCGGCGAACCAGCGAGCGGCTGGTACTCCTCGCCGAGGTGGTGGGCGCGCTGGAGGCCAGTCGCACGGTCGACGAGGGGCTGACCCGGCTGGTCGGCTGGCTGGCCCCCGGGATCGCGGACGCGGCGTCGGTACACCGTGATCCGCCCGCCGCGCCGCCGCTCGCCGCGCCACCGCTCGCCGCGACCGGGCTCGCCGCGACCGCGTCCGGGTCTGCGGCGCACCGGGCAGAGTTCATCCTGGCAACCGGGGCGGAGACCCGGCTGAGCCTGCTACTGGAGTTCCGTGAGCCGGCGTCCCGGCCCTACCTCGACGAGGATCTGGCGTTCCTGCGCGATCTCGCCGACCGGGCCGGCGTCATGCTGACCGGTATCCGGGTACGCGAGGAGGAGCACCGGATCGCGCTCGAACTGCAGCGCGCGCTGTTGCCACGGGAGACAGTCCGCAGTGCCAGCGTGACGCTCGCCGCGCGGTACGAGGCGGCCAGCGAGGCGCTCGAGGTCGGCGGCGACTGGTACGACACCCTCGAACTGCCGGACGGCCGGCTCGGGATCACCGTCGGCGACGTGGTCGGCCACGGTCTCGCCGCGGCCACCGCGATGGGCAGGTTCCGGGTGGCCATGGGCGCACTCGCCCGGTACACCACCGACCCAGGCGCCCTGCTGTCCCAGCTCGACCAGTTCGCGGCCGGCAACGACGGCGCCGACTTCGCGACCGCCTGCTACGCGGTTTTCGACCCGGCGACCGCGCAGCTGCGGTACGCCTCCGCGGGGCACCCGCCCATCCTCGTCGTCTCCGGCGAGGGGCGGACCCGGTGGCTGATGGGCGGGCGCTCCGGCCCGTTCAACGGGACAGTCAACGAGGCCCGGCCGGAGGCTGTGGAGACCCTCGAGCCCGGCGCGCTGCTGGTGCTGTACTCCGACGGGCTCATCGAGCGGCGCCGCGAACCGATCACGGTTGGCCTGGAGCGGCTGGAGAAGGCCGCGGCGCCACTGCACGGGGTACCGGCGGCGGAGGCGTGCACCCGGCTGCTCGAAGCGTTGGGCGTCGACGAGCGGCGGGAGGACGATGTGGTGGTGTTGTGCATGCGGGTACCCGAGCCGTTCCGGCACGACTTCCCGGCACACCCCGGCGAACTGCACCGGCTGCGCGGGCTGCTGTCCGACTGGGCCGGTACCCACCAGGTACCCGAAGCGGCCGTCTTCGCCCTGCTGCTCGCGGTCAACGAGGCGGCCGCGAACGCGATCGAGCACGCCTACCAGGGGCGGGCGCCCGGTCGGGTCGACGTGACGATCCTGCCCGGCCCGGACGGGGAGCTGCTCGCCACGGTGCAGGACTTCGGTAGTTGGCGAACAGCGTCGGAGGACTCTTCCCATCGCGGCCGCGGTACGGGCATCATGCGACAGATCACGAATGGGTTCGAGCGCCGCTCGACGCCAGCCGGTACCGTCGTCCAGTTCCGCCTCTCGTCGATGGGATCCACGTCATGAACGACACGATCGCCGAAGTGATCGCCGACGAGCATGGTGGCCTTCCGCTGATCCGGCTCCGTGGCGAGGTCGACATGTCCAACGCAGACGCGCTGGGCAGTCAGGTACGCGCCGCCGCCGGCGATGCGGCCACGGTCATCCTGGACCTGCGCCCGGTGACGTTCTTCGACAGCCAGGGGCTGCGCATGCTGCAGAGCCTCTCCGACGGGTTCGGCCGCGCCGGTAGGTCGCTGGTGATTGTCGTCCTGCCGGCCGGGGTGGTGGGCAGCATCCTCGCGCTCACCGGGATGGACCAGTCTCTCGACGTGCGGGCCACGCTGCCTTAGCCTGTCTCCTTCTCGGCAGCCGTGGTGGCGTCGAGGATGTCGAGGTAGCCCTCGGTGGCCCGCCACAGCGCGTCGGCCACCGGCTCCAGCTTTCCCGGGCGCCAGCGCTGCTCGTCGTAGTCCCGGCTGCACCGGTCCAGCGCGGCCAGGCTCACCGCCTGCTCGGCCGCCAGTCGGTCGGTGAGCTGCCGCGGGGTGGGCGCGGCCGATCGGACCGATTCCCCGGTACCGTCCCGAAGCGCGCTCAGCACCTCCTCGCGTACCCCCTCGGCGTCCCACACCAGTGCCGGCCGCTCGATCCGGTGGTTCCACACCGGCGCGTGCGCGCTGCGCCAGCGCACCCGCAGCGGGAGCTGGGCCAGCCGGTTGGCGTTGCCCCAGTGCTGGGCGCCGGGCGGTTCGCTGAGCCAGGCCACCTCCGGCAGGTCGACCGCGAGTACCACGGTCACCAGCTCCAGCTCGACCGGCGGCCCGAGGATCTCGCCGGCCACCCAGAGCGCGTCCACCCGCAGCGGGAAGATCGACGCTGGTCGGCCGGCCATCGTCTCGCACGCCCGCGCCAACCCCTCGACATGCTGTACCGCCCGCGACCACTTCACCCCGCCATCCTCCCGTACCCCGGATCTGCCGTCCTTGCGCTGGGCGGCCCGACGTGATGTTGCTGTTGTGGCTGTTAAGGCACGGGGCGTGGGGACCATAGGTGCAACATCACCATCGGTTGCCCGCCCCGGCGGTCCGGCGCGGGCGGTGACGTGGGGCATAAGGATTCCGGGGTACGGGCGCCGGTGTGGGATTCTTGACGGCGTGACGTTGCAGCTGGGCCCGTACGTGGTGGATCCGCCGGTGGTACTCGCACCGATGGCGGGGATCACCAATGTCGCGTTCCGCCAGCTGTGCCGGGAGCAGGGTGCCGGCATCTACGTCTGCGAGATGATCACCACGGTGGCGCTCGCCGTACGCAACCCCAAGACCGAGCGGCTGATCCAGTTCGGCCCGGCCGAGCAGCCACGCAGCATGCAACTCTACGGCGTAGATCCGGAGATCACCGCGAAAGCGGTACGCCGGATCGTGGCCGAGAACCTCGCCGACCACATCGACCTCAACTTCGGCTGCAGCGTCAAGAAGATCACCAGCAAGGGTGGCGGCTCGGCGATCCCGTGGAAGCGCCGGCTGTTCGCGTCGATCGTGCGGGCGGCCGTGGATACCGCCGCGCCGGCCGGCATCCCGGTGACCGTGAAGATGCGCAAGGGTATCGACGACGATCACCTGACCTACGTCGAGGCCGGACTGATCGCCCAGGACGCCGGTGTGAAGTGGGTGGCGCTGCACGCGCGTACCGCCGCCCAGCGGTACTCCGGCCAGGCCGACTGGGAAGCCATCGCGACCCTGAAGCAGGCGCTGGACGTACCGGTACTCGGCAACGGGGACATCTGGGAAGCCGACGACGCGCTGCGGATGGTGCGGGAGACCGGCTGTGACGGCGTGGTCGTGGGCCGGGGCTGCCTCGGCCGGCCGTGGCTCTTCGCCGATCTGGCCGCCGCGTTCGCCGGCTCGCCGGTTCGGGTTCTGCCCACCCTCGGCGAGGTGGCGAGCGTGATGCGCCGCCACGCCGAGCTGCTGGTCGACTGGTGGGGCGCCGAGCGCGAAGCGGTCACCGACTTCCGCAAGCACGTGGCGTGGTACCTCAAAGGCTTCCCGGTCGGCTCCGAACTGCGCCAGGGGATGGCGATGGCCTCCAGCACTGCTGGAGCTGGACGACCTGCTCGGCAAGCTGCAGCACGACGCCCCGTACCCGCTGGCCAACCTCGGCCAGCCGCGCGGGCGTACCAACTCCCCGGCCCGGGTGGTGCTGCCCTACGGCTGGCTGGACGACCGTGACTCGGCCGCCGTACCCGAGGACGCCGAGCACGACGACTCCGGCGGCTGATCGGGAGCTACCGGAAGCTAAACACGGTCTTTAGTTCGCCAGCTCAGGGCAGGTGCGGGGTGGCGGGGCCGGGCTGGGTTTCGGAGCGCGGGGCCGCGGAGGACGGGGCTGCGGAGGACGGGGCTGCAGAGGACGGCGCGAGCCTCACGTGCGGACGACTTTGACGCCGATGCCGAAGAACGGATCCTCCGGTACCGCGATGATCGTCTGTACCGCGATCGAGCCGAAGTCGATGGTCGCCAACTCGTGCAGGACCGCGGCGCGTACCGCGATGTTGATCCGCTCCGACTGGTCCGGTGTCAGCTCCACCCCGTCGAGCTGGACCTTGAATTCGTGCTAGGTACGGTTGGGCTCCATGCGCTGACGGTTGCGAGAACCCCGGGCCGCCGACGCCATGTCGTGCCGAATGACCACGATGGGTGGCAGCTTGGGATTCATCCGCCGGACCCTGTCACCGGGCACTGCCGACCGGCATCGCGGAAATCCCCGTAGCCACACCGGATTTCCGACCCCGACGGGTCGCCGCCTCTTTGCTCCGCCGGCCCCGGCCGGCTCCGGTGGCCCGGTGGGGAGCGGGGCTCAGGTGCGGGCGAGCGCCACGATGTCGAGGCTCTCCAGTACCCGCTTGTCCGCGCCGTGCCGGGCGACGGCGAGCATCGCCCGGCTGATGTCCTCGGAGGTCATCACGTGCTTGGGAAAGAGCCGGCGGAGTACCGGGAACAGCGGCGCGACCACTACGTAGGTCAGCCGGTACAGGCGGGTACGCGAGGTCTCGCCGTGTACCGGCTGGATGAACCCGGGCCGGAACATGTATGCCCGCAACGGCAGTGCCAGCAGATCGTCCTCGGTACGCCCCTTCACCCGCGCCCACATCGAGCTGCCCGCGCTGTCGGTACCGGCGCCGGAGATGTAGACGAAGGTCATTTCCGGGCGGGTCGCCGCGGCGGTACGCGCGACGGACAGGGTGAGGTCGTAGGTGACCTGCCGGTACCGCTCCTCGCTCAGGCCGGCCGAGCTGACGCCGAGACAGAAGAAGCAGGCATCGGCGTCGGCGAACTCCTCGGCGACCGGGTTCGCGTCGGCCACCTCGGGCGTGATCACTTCACGCAGCTTCGGGTGCTGCCGGCCGATCGCCGACCGGCCTACGCTGACCACGGTGCTGACCTCGGGGTCGAGGAGGCAGGCACGCAGTACCGCTTGGCCGACCATTCCGGTGGCGCCGTACAGCACGATCTTCATGGACTGGCAGCGTACCTGCTGACTGACGCCGTACCGGCCGGTTGCGCCCCAACCGACGCACCTACTGGCAGGACCAGCAGTAGCGCCAGGCACACCCAGGCGCCGGCGTTGGTACCCAGCGCGGCCATCGGGCCGGTCCAGGGCGCGGCGATCCAGACCAGTCCGATGGAGAGGGCCAGGTAGGCCACTGCGACGAAGGCGAGCAGCCAACGCCGTTCCGGCCGGCGCAGGCCGGTTTCGAGGAGCAGCAGCAGCGCGGGCAGGCTCCAGACCAGGTGATGTACCCAGGTCACCGGGCTGATCAGGCACGCGGCCACCCCGGTGAGCGCGAATCCGGCCCGATGATCGGGCTGGCCGGGTCCGGCCGGATCGAGGCCGGGCGGGGCGAGGGCGGCGCGGCGGACGCGTACCACCCACGCTGCCAGTACCGCCAGCACGACGAGCGGCCACAGCCAGTGGGTACCCGCCAGGTGCAGCCGGGTGAGCGCGCCGAGCAGCGACTGGTTGGAGACGTAGCCCAGGTCGCCGACCCGGCCGGTCTGCCACAGCGCCCGGCCCCAGTAGTCGACCGAGTCCCGGGGCGCGATCAGCAGCGCGGCTGTCGTGGCGGCGACGAAGGTGGCGAGCGCCAACCTGGCCGCCCGCCACTCGCGCGTCAGCAGCAGGTACCCGATGAAGAGCAGTGGGGTGAGCTTGATCGCGCCGGCCAGGCCGATGCCGACGCCGGCCCACGCGGCGGCCGGCGGCCAGTCACCAACCGGGCCGGCCGCCGCGGCCCGGCGCAGCAACTCCAGATCGGCCCAGACCAGCACGACCAGGGCCAGGTTCACCTGGCCGAAGCTGATCGAGTCGCGGACCGGGCCGAAGACGGCGAGCAGCGAAGCGGCGACAACCAGGGTGTACCCGCGGTGCCAGCCGGCCCGCTCGCGCACCGGCTCGACCAGCCAGCGGATGAGCAGCGCCAGGCAGCCGAGGTTCACCAGCAGCGCCACGATCACCGCGCCCGGCCAGTCGAAGAGGCTCAACGGCAGCAGGCAGAGCAGCGCGAACGGCGGGTAGGTGAAGCCGTAGGGGGTACCGGGGTGCAGGTAGGCGTAGATGCTGCCGCCGTGCCGCCACCAGTTGGCGGTACCCCAGTAGACGCCCACGTCGAACCAGCCGCGCCGCCCCGGGGCGAACAGGGCGAGTGCCAGCGCGATTCCACCGATGGCGGCGACCAGCGCGACCCGCCGGGCGCGATCCGTTGTGGCCCAGGGCATTTGGCTCAAGCGCGGCAGCTGGCTCATCCGGGGTTGGCCCAGGCGCGGGCGCCGACGCGCGGGTCGGCGGGGTGCAGGAAACGCAGCACGAGTACGCCGAGGGCCAGCCCGAGCAGCGCCAGTGCCACCTCGGTCCGACCGGGCGGGTACCCGCTGGGCAGCACCACACCGGCCAGCGCCACGCTCGCCAGGGCGGCCAGCCGGCGTACCGCCCCGGGCGGCGCTGCGGCGGCCAGCGGTACCAGCCCCCACAGCAGGTACCAGGGGCGGGTCGCGGGCCCGAAGAGGGCGAGCGCGGCGAGCCCCAGACCGAGCGCCTGCACCGGCCCCAGCACGCCCCGGTGCCACCAGGCGTACACCCCGGTCGCCACGGTTGCGGCGAGGCCGAGCCAGCGGCACGCCGGTACGGCCAGGCCGGCCAGGTCACTGCCGAGCACGGTGAGCGCGTGCTCGGTCAACCGGCCCAGCACGCTGCTGACCGACCAGTTGCCGGCCGACACGGGGGTACGCAGCGCGCCGATCCAGCCGTACCCGGTGCCGGCCAGCCAGGTGACCACGACTGTCGCGATGCCGGCCAGCGCGCCGGTGGCCGCCACGGCGCGGGGCAGCCGGAGCCGGCCGGTGAACTGCTCGGCCCAGAGCGCGGCGATCACCAGCAGACCGAGCGCGGCCGGCGCCTTGACCAGCGCGCCCCCGGTCACCAGCAGGGTGGCGGCGACCATCCGGTGGGTGAGCGCGGCGTACACGCCGGCCGCCAGCAGGGCGAGCATCAGCGCGTCGTTGTGCGCGCCGGCCACCAGATGCAGCAGTACCAACGGGTTCAGCACTCCGAGCCAGAGTGCCCGGGTGGCCGGTACGCCCAACTGCTCGGCGATCCGCGGGGTACACCAGGCGAGCGCGGCGACGGCGCCGAGCGCGAGCAGTCGCAGGGCCAGTACGCCGGCAAGCAGGTGGGTACCGGCCGCCGCGGCGACCAGCCCCACGCACAGCAGGAACACCGGCCCGTACGGCGTGGGCGTGTGCTGCCACACGGCGGGTACCTCGGCGGCGAGTGGTCCGCCGAGGTCGGCCGGGCCCTGCCGGTAGACGTCGAGGCCGGCCTGCACCATCTGACCCTGCGCCAGGTAGGCGTACACGTCCCGGCTGAACAGCGGCGGTCCGAGCGCGAGTGGCCCGGCCCAGTAGGCGAGCGTGCCGAGCAGTTCGTGTGGGGTGGTCGCGTTCAGCGAGCGGCCGAGTCGCCACCAGGCCGCGACGAGCAGGGCGAGGCCGAGGTACGCGGTGATCAGGCCCACCGTCGCGTGTGGATGGGGGTAGCCGTGCGGCATGGCCCCACTGGCCAGCCCGCCGGCGGCGAGCAGCAGGGAGCCGGCGAAGCCGAGGGTACGGGCGCCGTGCGTGCGGGCCGGGCGGGCGGCGCGCAGCGACGCCCCCGTCACTTCGCCAGCGGTCACTTCGGCAGGCTGCCAGCACTCGCTGACGGCGAGGCAACACCGCATCCACCAACGCGTGACGCCCTGATGTCCGGCAGGCGTAGCGCCGCCCGTTATCAAGTCGTTACCGTGAAGTCGTATCTGGTGCCGCTGTCTGTCCACTTCCCAACGATTGACCGGGCGATGATGGCCGGGGCTGGTGCCCGGTCAATTGGTGGAGTGGCGGCACAGATGGGGGACGGGATGAGGGTGTACGTCCGCAAGGTAGGCGAGTCCGGCGGCCCTGGATCTGATCAGGGCGCGTCTGGTCGGGGGGGCCCGTCCGATCGGGGGACTGCGGACCGTGCCGGATTTCCGCCCACTGTGCCGCCATTCCCGCCGACGGTGCCGCCGTTCCCGCAGGAGGTTCTGGACCGGCACAACGCCCGCATCCTCCAGCCGGCCACCGCGGTGCTGCTGGCCGGCCAGCGCGCGCCGCTGCCCACCGCCTACCGGGCCGGCGTGCTGCTGCTGCCCGAGTCGGCGCGCCGCGCCGGTACCCTGCACAACCTGAACAAGCTGCTCTCCGAGGCGGGCGTCTACCTCGACGACGCCGGCGACTCCCGGCCGGGTGAGCCCGACGCGGCCGCTCCCCAGCCGGCTGACACCAAGGAGTTCGGCGGGACCGCTCCGCACCTGCGGCCGGTGGCGATCCGGCTGCTGCGCGGCGCCGCACCGTCCACAGTGGACGCCTGGGTGGTGCTGCAGACCCTGCGCGCGGCGGTGGCCCGCGGCGACCAGCGGGCCGAGTCCCCGGTCATCGACGCGATCGGGCTCGACCACCTGATGATCGGCTCAGCACTGGCCGGCGCCGGGGGCGAGCTGATCGGTACCAACTGGGCGACCGAGGGCAGCGGCGACGAGCCGGGGGTACCGACCGGGGATCACGGGTACGTGTCCCGGCTGCCGGTGGACATCGCGATGCCGGTACCCACGTTCGGCTTCCCGCCCGGCGGTCCACGCCCGCCCGTGGTGGTGGTACTGGACAGCGGCACCGGTACGCACCCGTGGTTCGCCGACGGCTTCCTGCGGGTACGCGCGTCGGCCCAGGCGGCCGTGGTCGCCAACTCGACCGGCTCGCCTGCGGGCGGCCCGGTGATCGCCGGCTCGGAGGACGGTCCGGTCACCGAGGAGCCGCTGATCGGCGCGCTCGCCTCGCACTACGGGCACGGTACCTTCATCGCCGGCGTGGTCCGGCAGATCGCGCCGATGGCCCAGGTGAGCATGGTGCGCATCATGCACAGCGACGGCGTGGCCTACGAGAGCGACCTGATGTGCGCGCTGGAGTCGGTACTCGCGGACGCATACCGGCGGGCGGACGGCGACCTGTCGGCCGAGCCGGTGGACGTACTGTCGCTGTCGCTCGGCTACTTCCACGAGGACGGCGACACGCTCAGCCCGCACCTGATGTCGGTACTCGACCAGCTGACCGCGCTCGGCGTGGTGGTGGTCGCGGCGGCCGGTAACTTCGCCACCCGGCGGCCGTTCTACCCGGCGGCGTTCGCGCCCCGGTACGCGGGTGGGACGGGTGCGCCGCTGCTCAGCGTCGGTGCGCTGAACCCGAACGCGAGTATCGCGCTGTTCAGCAACGACGGTCCCTGGGTGAACTGCTTCGCCACCGGGGCGGCCATGGTGAGTACCTTCCCGGTCACCTCGGCCGGTAGCCGCCAGCCGGACTTCAGCGTGGCCGGCGGTACCCGGCAGGGGTTGGATCTGGACGACTTCGCCAGTGGCTTCGCCGTGTGGAGCGGTACCTCGTTCGCCGCCCCGGCCGTCGCCGCGCACGTGGCCGCCGCCCTGTACCGCCAGGCCGGTACCGACCCGGCCCTCGGCCTGGACAACCCCGGTGCCGAGGCGGCACTGAACCGCGCCAAGCAGGCGGCCAGCCAGGCGCTGGGCGGCTGAGGTGGCACCCAACTCGGCCCGCGCGGCGCAGGCCGGCTCCGATCCCCGCGACGGCGCTGATCCTCCCGGCGGCTCCAATCCTCCCGGCGGCTCCAATCCTCCCGGCGGCGCTGATCCCCGCGAGGGCGCTGATCCCCGGGCGGGCCGGCCGGCCCGGCTGGCGGCCCGGCTCATCGACGCGCGCGGCGGCGACCGGGAGGCGCTGAACGCGATCGTCGCCGAGCTGACTCCGCTGCTGTGGCAGGTGGCCCGGTTGACCGGGCTGGACGCCACGGCGTGCGAGGACATCGTGCAGACCACCTGGCTGCACCTGCTGCGCGAGCTGGAGCACATCCGGGATCCGTACGCCCTCACCGGGTGGCTGGTGACGGTGGCCCGGCGGGAGGCTGTCCGGGCGGCCACCCTGGCCCAGCGCGAGCGGCCGGTACTCGACACCACGCTGGACCAGCCGGACGTGGCCGTACCCGATGCCGACGACGTACTCGTGAAGGCCGAGCGCAGCCGGGCACTGTGGCTGGCCATGGAGCAGTTGCCGGCCCGCTGCCGGGAGCTGCTGCGGCTGGTCGCGTTCGTCCACCGGCCCGACTACGACGCGGTGGCCAGCGCGCTGGGCATGCCCCGGGGCAGCATCGGGCCGACCCGCGGCCGGTGCCTGGCCAAGCTGCGGGAGAACCTCTCCGGCCAGTCCGCCTGGAGCTGGCCGTGAGCCGGCCGGGCGGCGCGGGAGAGGCGGCGCAACCGTTGGACGACACGGATTTCGCGCTGCTGGCCGAGGTACGCGGGCTCTACGAGTCGGTCGAGGCGCCCCCCGCTGACCTGGTGCAGCGGGTGCAGTTCGCGCTGGAGCTGGAGACCACGCTGGAGCTGGAGGTGGGGCGGCTCGGGCTGACCGGCAGCGACCGGGAGTTGGCCGGGGTACGGGGCGAGGAGTTGAGTCGCACCATCACCTTCGACAGCGAGTCGCTCACCATCATGATCAGTCTGAGCCCGACGCTCGGTGGCGTCCGCTTCGACGGCTGGCTCGCTCCACCGGCAGCGCACGAGGTGGAGGTACGCACGCTCGGCGGCACGCTCAACGCGCAGGCTGATGCGGACGGGCGCTTCGTGGTGGAGCCGGTACCCCGCGGAATGGCACAGCTGGTGGTGCGTACCGGCCCGGAATCCGGGGACGGAGCTGGCAAGACGGTGGTGACCCCCTCCATAGTGGTCTGAGGCCGCCTTTTGCGCGGGTCAGAGCGGAGGAGGTGGCGGCGGTGCCGGCGCAGGACGTACTCGACCGGGCGCGGCAGTTGCAGCAGAGCGGGGTCGCGGCCACCGCCGCGGGCCGGCCCGACACCGCCAGCCGGCGGCTGCGCCAGGGACTGCGGCTGCTCGGCTGGTCACCCGGTACGGCCGGCGGCGCGTTGCCGACCAGGCACCGGGCACTCGCCGCCCGACTGCTGATCAGCCTGGCGTACGCCGAATCCGAGCAGGGGCACACCCGGCCCGGCTTCGCCCTGCTGGATACGGCGGCGGAGCTGGTCGACCCGGCCGACGAGGGCATCCTGGTACAGCAGCGCGCGCTGATGCTGCTGCGTACCGGCGACGGTGAACAGGCGCTGCGGTACTTCGGGGCGGCGGTACCGCTGCTGACCGGGTCACCGCACACCGTTGTGCTGGCGCGTACCCTGCTGAACCGCTCTGGACTGCTGGCTGCCGGCGGCCGGGTCCGGGCCGCCACCGAAGACCTGCGGGCCTGCCGGGAACTGGCCGCCACCAACGGTTTGCGCCTCATCGAGGCGAAGGCGCTGCACAACCTGGGCCTGATCGACGTGCAGTCGGGTGATGTCGCGGGCGCGCTCGGCCAGCTGGCCCGGGCGGAGGCGATCTACCGCACCGAGGCGCCCGGCGTGCTGCCGGTCGTGGCCGCCGCGCGGGCGCGCGCGCTGCTCGCCGTCGGGCTGGCCGGGCAGGCGGCGGAGTCGCTCACCGAAGCGGTGGCGGCCTTCGCCGAGCAGCGGCTCAGCCAGGACGAGGCCGAGGCACAGCTGCTGCTGGCGCGGGCCGCACTCGGCGTGGGTGACGCGGCGGGCGCGGCGCACTGGGCCGACCGGGCCGCGGCCGGCTTCCGGCGCCGGCACAACACCGCCTGGTCGGCGCTGGCCGGGCTGCTGCGGCTGCGCGCGGATTTCCTGGTACGCCCGGACAGCGCGCTCGCCAACCGGGCGGTCCGCCTCGCCCGGCAGTTGGGGGTACTCGGGCTCGCCGACGACGCGCGCCTGGCGCAGCTGTTGGCGGCGCGGGTACGCATCCGCGGTGGCCAGCTGGCTGCTGCGCAGACACTGGTGGAGCAGGCCGGTCGGGCGCGCTCGTTCTGGCTGGAGACACTGCTGCTGCGCCGGCTGACCCGGGCCGAACTCGTGCTCGCCCAGGCACAGCCGACCCCGGCACGGGCGCGGTCCCGGGCGCTGGGCGAGGCCAGCGCCGGGCTCGCCGCACTGCACGACCGGCGGGCCCGGTTGGGCAGCCTGGACCTGCGGGTGAGTACCGCCGCGCTCGGCCGCGAGCTGGCCACCTTCGGGCTGCGTACGGCGCTGGCCGGGGGTACGCCGCGGACGGTACTGGACTGGTCGGAGCGCTCCCGCGCCCAGGCCTTCCGGGTGTTGCCGGTACGCCCGCCGGACGACCCGGAGACTGCCGAGGCACTCGCGCGCCTGCGCCAACTGCGCCACCAGCTGCGTACCGCCGAGCTGGCCGGCGTGCGGGACCCGGCCACCGCGGCCCAATGCGCCGAGCTGGAGCGGGACCTGCGCGAGCGCGAGTGGCAGGTGGCCGGTACGGGCGCGTCGGTTGACTCAGGAGCCGGCCGGCTCGCCGGACTCGGACCGGCGCTCGGGGATCGGGCGTTGGTGAGCTACCTGTTGCAGGACAACGCTTTGGGTGCCGTGGTGGTGGTCGGTGGGCGTACCCGGCTGGTACCGCTGGGCGCCGCCGACGGGCTGGCCGAGGTGGTACGCCGGCTGCTCGCGGATCTCGACGCGCTGGCCGGGCGTACGCTGCCGGAGCGGCTGGCGGCGGTGGTACAGGCGTCGCTACGGCGGCAGCTGGAAGTGTTGGGGGACAGGCTGTTCCGGCCGCTCGCCGGGCTGCTGGGCGAGCGGGAGCTGGTACTGGTCCCGGCAGCTGAGCTGGCCGCGCTGCCCTGGGCGATGCTGCCGATCCTGCGCGGCCGGCCGGTCAGCGTCGCCCCGTCCGCCGCGGTCTGGCTCAACGCCGCCCGCTCCGCGTCCGCTGCCGCGTCTGCCTGGGCGTCGCCGGTGTCCACAGTGGACAGCCCTCACCATCCGGACAGTGGTCGGCGGGACGGCGGTCAACGGGACGGCGGTCAACGGGACGGCGGTCGGCGGGACAGTCAGCGCAGCGGCGATGGTCGGGTGTTGCTCGCGGCCGGGCCGGCACTGGAGCATGTCGATCGGGAGTTTGACGAGATCGCCGCGGTGCGGCCGGGCTGCCTGGATCTGCGTGGCGGTCGGGCCACGGTGGCGGCGACGCTGGCCGCGCTCGACGGTGCCGAGCTGGCGCACCTGGCCGGGCACGGGCACCACGAGCCGGAGAACGTGCTGTTCTCCCGGCTCGACCTGGCCGACGGGCCGCTGCTCGCCTACGACGTGCAGCGGCTGGCGGCGGTACCCCGGCTGATCACGCTCTCCGCCTGTGACGTGGGGCGGTCGGTGGTACGCCCGGGGGACGAGCAGTTGGGGTTCACCGCCGCGCTGCTCTATGCCGGTACCGCGTGTGTGGTCTCGTCGGTCTGCCGGGTGAGCCATGAGAGCGCCGCGGCCGTGATGACCGCGCTGCACCGGGGTCTGGTCGACGGCGCCGGGCCGGCGCGGGCGTTGGCGGCGGCCGGCGAGAAGGAGGCACTGCCAACCTTCGTGGCATTTGGAGCAGGCTGAGCCAGCCGCCCGGCGCACGTGTGCGGCAGCATCACCGGCAGGATTTTCGGTAGATATGCCAAATCGTGCATCTCGCGTATCTGGCGACCTCGCCAACCGCACTGTCCGGCATGAGGTTCGGCAGACGCGAAGGGGCGGCGCGGTGCGGACAGTGACGGAAGACCGGGCGGCCAGCCAGGAAGAGCTGCTCGCGGTGGGTTACAGCCCGGAGCGGGGCCGGCTGGAGGCGACCATCGCAATAACCAGGGCGGCAGGGTACCGGGGGCAGAGCCAGCCCGCTGCCCGGGAGCTGGCTGGCCCGGGAGCTGGCTGCCCGGGAGTTTGTGCGGTTCTTCGTCGACCTGGGGGACGGTTTTGTCGACGTGGGGCTCGCGGCGACTCCGGTCAGCGACGGCTGGGTCGGCGAGAAGGAGCCGGTCTCCTGTGTGGTCGGGGTGGCGTACGCGCCGCCGCGCGGCAGCTGCGCCACGCCGAGCCTGCCGCGGGTACGCGCAATCCTTTCCTACCAGGAGAAGCCGCCAGCCGGGGTGGCCGACTTCGAGCCGGAGCGCGGGGACCGGCTGGAGTGCGCCATCCGGCTGCCGGCCCGGCCACTGCGGCTCAGTGACTACCTGGCGTACCTGGCCGACCAGCAGGTCGCCCTGCCGGAGTGGCACGAGCCGCTGCTGGACAGCGAGTTGACCCTGCTGCCACCGAGCCAGCCGAGCCTGGCGCAGTTGATCCGCCGGTACCGGCAGAGCGACGTACCTGTACACCGGTACGCGCTGCCGGAAGTGTTGGCAGCGCTGCACTCCGGCGACGAAGCGCGGCTGCGCGAGACGGCTACCCAGTTCGCCGAGGCCCGACTGGACTGGGCCGGGACGGTAGCGGAGTTGTTCAACGCCAACGGAAACACCCGCTACGAGCGGCTGGCTGCGGTCGGACTGGACAACAACACCGACACCCTGGTGGCCACGGTCGTCATCGGTAGATCGTTGGGGTACAACGGAGATCTGTGCTCGGCGGGCAGTAGCGCGTACGTCGCGTTCTGGGCGGACTGGGGCGACGTCGGGGTGCTGGACTATCTCGGCAGCGCCGAGCTGGGTACGCACGACATCGCCGAACTGCCGTCCGGTGGGTTGGCGTACACGGCGGCGCTGCCCTTCGACCCGGTGGCCGCGAGACGGGCTGGAAACGGTGGCACCGCACGGATCCGCGCCGTGCTCTCCTGGGGTACGCCGCCGTCGGTCACCGATTCCTATGCACTGCCGTACTGGGGCGACGCGATCGAGGCGAAGGTACGCGTCCGGCCGGGGCACAGCGCGAGTGGACCGGCGCTGTCCAACCTGGGTGGGGTGCCGGTACCGATGATCGACAACGTGACCGGTCAACCCAGGCCGGATGCGGCTGTGCGCGACAGTGGACTGGCACCCGAGGCGTTCACCGGGCGGCTTCCGGTGCACGGCACCGGACTGCGGTACCGGCAGCTCTACCGGGTGATGGTACGCAACGTCAGTACCAATGCCGCTGCTGTCGCCGTGCGTACGCCTTTCGTTGGCGTACAAGGGAACCGGGTCACGCCGGGGCAGGACGGTTGGGTACAGGCGGGTGGTACGGGTGGCGAGGAGTTGCTCGGCGAGGTACAGGTGGGTACCGCCGGACTCTTCGCCGTGTGGCTGGAGACGGTACCCGCCGGTCCCGTTGCCGTACACCACCTCTACCTCACGCCCGCGCCGACGGCGGTCGAGCCGGCGATTCCACGCCAGCGGCTGCGTGCCGTGCCGATCCTGGAGTCGGCGGCCACCCGGGTGGGCGAGACCGTCGGGCGGCGGGGCCGGCCGGTGCGCTGGTACTCGGGTGCCGGGTACGGGTACGCCGGCGTGGACCGCAAGCCACGTCGCCTCTCCGGACTGCTGGGCCAACTCCGGCTCACTCACCCCGCCGAGCAAGCCGTGGACGGCGGGCACGCTGTACGGCAACCGGCACGGCGTGCGGTTGATTTACCGAAGTAGCGCGAAGCTGCCGGCGCGGCCACTTGCTCTTGGACGTCCGACTCGGCCACGGTGAGGCTCGTGAGCGAACCGGTGTATCTACGCTTCCAGAGCACCATCCCGAACGGGCGCGGAACGTTTCCCGGAGTGTTCGGGCTGGTCAACGGGCTTGCCCGGGAAGGGAAACTGACCGCCGAACAGGAAGAGTTCAGACAAGCCAACAACGCCTGGTACGAGCAGAACTTCACCAACCCCAGCACGGTGGAGCCCAGCATCTACGACCGGACAGTCCACCCCCGGGCGGCCGCCTGGTTCAAGTCATCGGCGATCGAAGTGCTCGACCGGGTCGACGGCTATCTCAGCATCCTCGCCGAACACGGCATCGGCTGCGAACTCGTCCGATCGTCAGACCCAGGCTGTGTCATCTACGAGGATGCACACCAGATCGTCGTCGTTCCCGGCAACTGACTGTCGGCCAGGCGGGCAGGCGACCGTCCGGGGAGGGACAGGCAGCTTCGGTAACCGCGCAGAAATGATGAGCGGATCTGCTCGAAGGAGCGCTCCCACGGAAGCTCCCACGCGCCACACCAGCCATTTCCTGTGCCACTCGTCACGAACTGAGCAGTAGCACTGCGCATTGCCCTAGCGTCCCGCGCAACATTGAAGGGTGGTACCGCCACACCCGCGAGGGCAGGAGGGCAGCCGTGACGACACCGAAGTTTGTCTACGACTTCGCCGAGGGCAACAAGGACCTGAAGGATCTGCTCGGTGGCAAAGGCGCGAACCTGGCCGAGATGACCAACCTCGGGCTGCCGGTACCGCCCGGCTTCACCATCACCTCGGAGGCGTGCAACGTCTACCTGGCGACCGGGGAGCCGCCAGCCGCACTGGAGGTGGAGATCGGTGCGCACCTCGCCGCACTCGAAGCCACTATGGGGCGACGGCTCGGGGACGCGGCCGATCCGCTGCTCGTCTCGGTACGCTCGGGCGCCAAGTTCTCCATGCCCGGGATGATGGAGACGGTACTCAACGTCGGGCTGACCGACGAGTCAGTGGCGGGCCTTGCGGCACAGGCGGGGGGCGACGAGCGGTTCGCGTGGGACTCGTACCGGCGGCTGATCCAGATGTTCGGCAAGACGGTGTGTGCCGTGCCGGGCGAAGCCTTCGAGGACGCGCTGGACGCGGCGAAGCACAGGCGTGGCGTGGCCAGTGATGTGGAGCTGGACGCCGCGGCGCTACGCGAGCTTGTGGTGGCGTACAAGGAAATCTTCCGAAAGCATGTGGGGCACGACTTCCCGCAGCAGCCGCGTGCACAGCTGGAACTGGCCATCCGCGCGGTCTTCGACTCGTGGAACGCCGATCGGGCGGTGCTCTACCGGCGGCAGGAGCGGATCCCCGCCGACCTCGGTACCGCCGTCAATGTGGTCGCGATGGTCTTCGGCAACCTGGGCCCCGACTCGGGGACCGGCGTCGCATTCACCCGTGACCCGGCCACCGGCGAGCAGGGCGTCTACGGCGACTACCTGCAGAACGCGCAGGGCGAGGACGTGGTCGCCGGGATCCGCAACACAGTACCGCTCGACGCCCTGGAGTCGTTGGACCCCAACAGCTTCAGCGAGCTGATGCGGATCATGGCAACGCTCGAGGGGCACTACCGCGACCTGTGCGACATCGAGTTCACCATCGAGCGTGGCAAGCTGTGGATGCTGCAGACCCGGGTCGGTAAGCGGACCGCGGCCGCCGCCTTCGTCATCGCCACCCAATTGGTCGACGAGGGCATGATCGACCTGGACGAGGCGGTACACCGGGTGACCGGCGCGCAGTTGGCGCAGTTGATGTTCCCGGCCTTCGACCTCGGAGGGCATCCGGCGCAGCTGGCCCGGGGAGTGGCCGCCTCGCCCGGGGCCGCTGTCGGCAGGGTGGTGTTCACGGCGGCGCGCGCCACCGAGCTCGCGGCGCAAGGAGAAAAGGTCATCCTGGTACGCCGCGAAACCAACCCCGACGACCTGCCCGGCATGATCGCCGCGCAGGGCATCCTCACCAGCCGGGGCGGCAAGACTTCGCACGCCGCCGTGGTGGCCCGGGGGATGGGCAAGCCGTGCGTCTGCGGCGCCGACGCGCTCAACGTCGACGTCCACAAAGGACAGTTCGAAGTGGACGGTACCCGGGTGGCCGAAGGAGACGTGCTGTCAGTCGACGGCACCACCGGCCGGGTCTACCTCGGCGAGGTACCGGTGCAGGACTCGCCGGTGGTGCGCTACTTCGAGACCGGTTCGGTGGACGGTCCGTTGGTGACCGCCGTCGACCGGCTGCTCCGGCACGCCGACTCGCGGCGGGTACTGGCGGTGCGTACCAATGCGGACACGCCGACCGACGCCGAGCGGGCCAGGCGCTTTGGCGCGCAAGGGATCGGGCTGTGCCGTACCGAGCACATGTTCCTCGGTGACCGGCGCGAACTCGTCGAGCGGCTCATCCTGGCCGCCACCGACACCGACCGGCAGGCCGCCCTGGACGCGCTACTTCCGTTGCAGCGCAAGGACTTCGAGGGGATCTTCCGGGCCATGTCGGGGCTGCCGGTGACGGTACGCCTGATCGACCCGCCGCTGCACGAGTTCCTGCCGGCGCTGGAGGACCTCGCGGTCAAGGTCGCGGTGGCCGAGGCGCGGGGCGAGGACCCGGGGCACGACGCCTGGCTGCTGGCGGCGGTACGCCGGATGCACGAGCAGAACCCGATGCTGGGGCTGCGCGGGGTACGCCTCGGGCTGGTCATCCCGGGACTCTTCGCGATGCAGGTACGCGCCATCGCCGAGGCGGCGGCCACGGTGGCACTCTCCGGTGGGGACCCGCAGCCGGAGATCATGGTGCCGTTGGTGGGTGCGGTACAGGAGTTGGAGGCGGTACGCCACGAGGTGGCCCAGGTACTGCGGGACGTCGCCAAGGAGTCGGGCGTCGAAGTGGACACGCTGATCGGCACGATGATCGAGGTACCCCGGGCGGCGCTCACCGCCGGCCAGATCGCCGCCGTCGCCCAGTTCTTCTCCTTCGGTACCAACGATCTGACCCAGATGGCCTGGGGCTTCTCCCGGGACGACGTGGAGGGCTCGTTCTTCTCCCAGTACCTGGATCTGGGCATCTTCGGGGTCTCCCCGTTCGAGTCACTCGACCGGGACGGGGTCGGCCGGCTGGTACGCATCGCAGTCGAGGAGGGGCGGGCGGCCCGGCCGGGGCTGAAGATCGGCGTGTGCGGCGAGCACGGCGGCGACCCCGACTCGGTGCACTTCTTCCACGAGGTAGGGCTGGACTACGTGTCCTGCTCGCCGTTCCGGGTACCGGTCGCGCGCCTGGAGGCAGGCCGGGCAGCCGTCGAAACAGCCGGTTCGGACAGTCGCTGAACCGCCCGCTCGCCCCGTCCGGACCTCCGCCCGGAGGGGCGAGCGGGGCGTTGGGCGCGTACCCTCGGCGACACAACGGTGTCCAGGGAGGTACGGGTAGATGGCCAGTCGGTGGTTCACTGTCGTCGTCGACTGTCAGGACCCGGCCCGGTTGGGGCGCTGGTGGGCCGAGGTACTCGGATACAAAGTGGTCTTCGAAACCGCGATTGAGGTCGTCATCGCTGGAGATAACCACCCCGGCCTGGTCTTCGTTCCGGTCCCCGAGACCAAGACACTGAAGAACCGGCTGCACATCGACCTCAACCCGGACGACCAGGACGCCGAGGTGGAGCGCCTGATCGACATGGGTGCCCGGCACATCGACGTGGGCCAGGGGGAGAAGCCCTGGGTCGTGCTCGCCGACCCCGAGGGCAACGAGTTCTGCGTGCTCAGCGCCCGGGAGCAGTAGCTCGGCGCGCTGTGGGAGAAGGGCGGCGCGGAAAGTTGATCAGG
Organism: uncultured Actinomycetota bacterium; assembly: GCA_963850915.1. GTDB lineage: Bacteria > Actinomycetota > Actinomycetes > Mycobacteriales > Micromonosporaceae > CAVTWH01. The sequence goes on along the minus strand of CAWKND010000001.1, from coordinate 10,270 downwards.
GCCCCGCTAGGCTCGGGGATCGATGGTCAACAGCCCTGACGACGCCGACGCGCAGCGCTATGTCGAGGAGTCCGCGAAGGACCCCCGTACGCTGCCGGTCGAGGCCGAACGCACGCCGTACCAGCGCGATCGGGCGCGGGTACTGCACTCGGCCGCGTTCCGCCGGTTGGCCGCCAAGACGCAGGTACACCCGGTGGGCAACCCGGGCTCGAGCCAACTCGGCGCCGGCAGCGACTTCCTGCGTACCCGGCTGACGCACTCGTTGGAGGTCGCGCAGATCGCCCGCGAGATGGGCGCCCGACTGGGCTGCGACCCGGACGTGGTGGACGTCGCCGGGCTGGCACACGACCTCGGGCACCCACCGTTCGGGCACAACGGCGAGCAGGCGCTCGACGAGGTCTCCCAGGCCTGCGGCGGCTTCGAGGGCAACGCCCAGACGCTGCGGGTGGTGACCCGGCTGGAGGCGAAGGTACTCGCGCCGGACGGCTCCTCGGCCGGGCTCAACCTGACCCGGGCCTCGCTCGACGCGTGCTGCAAGTACCCCTGGTTCCGGGTACCCGGGCGGCGCAAATTCGGCGTGTACCCGGATGACGCCCCGGTCTTCGCCTGGATCCGCGATTTCCCGGAGGCCGACGACGCGGATCTGGGGGAGCGGCGCTGTCTTGAGGCGCAGGTGATGGATTGGGCCGACGACGTGGCGTACTCGGTGCACGACGTGGAGGACGGCTTCCACGGCGGCTACCTGTCCCTGCCCCAGCTGCGCGGCGACGCCCAGGAGCGGGCGGCGCTCTGCCAGGACGTGGCGGCAAACTACTCCACCGAATCGGCCGGGGATCTCGCCGCGGTCCTCGACGAACTGCTCGACGACCCGGTTTTCGAGCCGCTGCACTTCTACGACGGCAGCCACCTTGGCCAGGTGAACCTCAAGCACGCGACGAGCGTGTTGACCGGCCGGCTGGTGGCCGCCGCGGTGCACGCCACCCGCACGAAGTACGGGCCGGGGCCGCTGCGGCGGTACTCGGCGGAGCTGGTGGTACCCCGGCGTACCCGGGCGGAGTGCGCGCTGCTGAAGGGGATCGCGCTGCGGTACGTGCTGCGCAAGCGGGGCGCGGAAGCGTGGTACACGCGGCAGCGGGAGATCCTGACCGAGCTGGTACACGCGCTGACTCTCCGGTCTCCGGACGCCCTCGACCCGGTCTTCGCGCCGCTGTGGCGCGCGGCCCCGGACGACGCCGGCCGGCTGCGCGTGGTGATCGACCAGGTGGCCAGCCTGACCGACCCGTCGGCCATCGACTGGCATCACCGGCTGGTGGCCTGACTCTCTTCGTCCGTTGCCGGGCCGGGGTCCCGTGCGCGCGGTAGGTTGAGGGCATGGACGACCGCGCGTTCGTCATTGTCGGCGCCTCGCTCGCCGGGGCCAAGGCCGCCGAGCAGCTGCGCACCTCCGGCTTCACCGGCGCCATCACGCTGGTCGGTGAGGAGACCACCCGGCCGTACGAGCGGCCGCCGCTGTCGAAGGGCTACCTGCTCGGCAAGGACGAGCGGGACAAGGCGTATGTGCACGACACCGAGTGGTACGTGCAGCAGGACATCCAGCTGCTGCTCGGGGTACGCGCCACCGACCTGGACGTCGCCACGCACACGCTGACCCTCGACGGGTACGAGCCACTGCGCTACGACAAGCTGCTGCTCACCACCGGTTCGCGGGTACGCCGCCTCGAGGTGCCCGGCAACGATCTGCACAACGTGCGCTACCTGCGTACCCTCCCCGAGTCCGACGCGCTGCGGGACGCCCTGCGGCGCGGTGGGAACGTTGTCGTCGTCGGGGCCGGCTGGATCGGGCTGGAGACGGCCGCCGCCGCGCGGTCGTACGGCGCGACCGTGCACGTGGTGGAGATGGCCGCACTGCCGCTGCAGCGGGTACTCGGCGACGAGGTGGCCGGTATCTTCGCCCGGTTGCACCGTTCGCACGACGTGACGTTCCACTTTGGCGCAGGCGTCAAGGAATTCCAGGGTACCGGCGGGGCGCTCTCCGCCGTGGTGCTCTCCGACGGCACGGTGCTCCCGGCCGACGTGGCCGTGGTCGGCGTGGGCATCGAGCCCGGCGTGGAGCTGGCCCAGGCCGGCGGGCTGCGGGTCGACAACGGGATCGTCGTGGATGCCGCGCTGCGTACCAGCGACCCGGACGTGTACGCCGCCGGCGACGTGGCAAACGTGGCGCATCCCTTGCTGGGTAAGCAGATCCGGGTCGAGCACTGGTCCAACGCGCTGAACGGCGGGCCGGCTGCCGCCCGCTCCATGCTCGGCGAGGAGGTCAGCTACGACCGCGTCCCGTACTTCTTCTCCGACCAGTACGACCTCGGGATGGAGTACGCCGGGTACGCCGAGCCGGGTGGGTACGACCGGGTGGTGTTCCGGGGCGACGCTTCGGGGTACGAGTTCGTGGCGTTCTGGGTCAGCAGCGGTCGGGTGTTGGCAGGCATGAACGTCAACGTGTGGGACGTGCAGGACGACATCCAGAAGCTGGTACGCGCCGGCTTCGCGGGTACCGCAGTGGACCTGGACCGGCTCGCCGACCCGACCGTACCCCTGGCCGACCTGCTGAGCTGAGTCTGTTGTGGCGCAGTCGGTTGTGGCGCAACGGGTCCTGGAGATCTCCGATCTGGTGATCGATCGGGATCCGGCGACCCTGGCCCGGATTCCGGTCCGGCGCGACGCGGTGGTCGCCGAACTGATCGCGGCCGGCGACCGGCGCGGTGCCCGGATCGTCGCGGGAATGCCGGCGCCACAAGGAGTTCTGGTGCCCGAGGCGGTCGATCGGCTGCTGGTCCGGGCGCACACGGAGCTGCAGCGGCTCAACGAGGAGCTGCGGATGCCCGAGCAGCTCACGGAGTTGCTGCGCCCGATCCTCGCGGCCGTGTCCCGGCCGGGTCAACGGACGCGGCTGGTGGACGTCGGCTGCGGGCTCGGGTACACCGTGCGCTGGCTGGCCGCGAAGAACGCGCTTCCAGGGACCGAGGTGTGCGGTGTCGACTTCAACGAGGCGCTCATCGGGCGGGCCGGCCAGCTCGCCGATGCCGAGGGGCTGGACTGCCGCTTCGTGCACGGCGACGCGTTCGCGCTACCAGAGACGGCCACCGTCTTCATCTCCAGTGGTGTACTGCATCACTTGCGTGGCAACGAGTTGGCCGAGTTCTTCCAGGCCCAGGCGGTCGCCGGCGCCCGAGCGTACTGTCACTTCGACATCGCGGCGACCCGCCTCGCACCGGTCGGGCCTGGATCATCCACCGGTCCGGCGACCGAGCCCGGCGGACATGCCCGGACGGTCGCCCAGCCGACCGGCGTCGCGGGCCCGCCCGGCCAACGGTTGCACGAGTACCCCGGTGACGGCGAGCAGGGACACCGCGGCTCCGATGACCAGCGGCCTCATCCCGGCGAGGCCGCCGACGACCGGGAGGAACCCCACTCCCACGGCCAGCGCGGCAGTTGCGCCGGCCAACGTGATGGTGGGCTGTAGGAAGTTCGCGGAACCGAGTCGGCGGGCCAGGTCGAGCACCGTTTGCCGGGCGCGGGGCAGCGGCGCCACGGTGGGTACGGCCAAGGCGGCCCAACCGGTGACCACCAGTGCCAGCGCGGCGAGGGTCGCGAACAGCAGGGTGTAGCCACCGGCGGTGATGAGCAGTCCACCGACAATCGGGCCCGTGGCGTAACCGAGGCTCTTGAACGCCCCGTATCCACCGAACACCCGGCCGTGCCGGTTGCCGGGGGACAGCCGGGCGACCATGGCGCCGGCGGCGGGGAGAAGGCCGCCGCCGCGGCGCCCTGACCCAGACGGACAATCCCCAGCAGGGCAGGGTTGCCGACCACCACGAACCCGGCAGAGGCGATGGAGAAGGCGAGCAGTCCGCCGAGCAGGACCGGGCGCGGCCCGATCCCGTCGGCCAGGGTTCCGAAGACGGGTTTGAGCAGCACCTCAGCGCCGTCGTACACCGCCAGCAACAACCCAAGGGTCAACAACGACGCGTGCTGCTGCCCGGCGTAACCGCCGAGACTGGCGGCGATGCTGTGCGCGCCGAACGCGGTGACGAACCCGGCCGCGTACAGCGGGAACAGCACCCGCCGGGTGCCGAGCCTGCTGCCGGCCGCCGGCTGGTTCGGTTCGGCGGTCACCTCAGGACTGGTATCCGTCGGGTGCTGCCACCAGCAGCGGCCGCAACCGGGTCGTCTGCACCCATGTCACCACCCGGATCAGCACCCGGCGTAGCAAGGCCCATCCAGCGAGGCTGACCGCGGCGCCGAGCAATAGCCCGGCGGCGACATCCAACGGGTAGTGAGCGGCGATGTACACCCGGCTGAACGCCATCAGTGCGGCAGCCAGCCCGGCTGCCAGGCCGAGCTTGCGGTTGACCAGGAACAGCCCGGCCGTGACGGCGCCGGCCATGGTGGCGTGGTCGCTGGGGAATCCGGGGTCGGTGGTGGGAGTCGCGAGAACCAGGATGCCGGTCAGGGTGTCGTATGGCCGGGCTTCGTGCACCAGTGCCACGATCGGCTGGTTGACGGCGACCGCGAGCAGGGTACCCAGCGGCGCCCACAGCGCCGCGGCCATCCTGATGGGGTCGCCGCCCCGCCGGGCGATCCACCAGCCCGCGGCAAGCAGTCCGGCGAACACCACCAGCCCGTCGGCGGCGAACAGGGCGAGCGGACCATGCAGCCAGGGGGTTGCCCGGGCGAAGTCGTTCACGCTCAAGAACAACGAGGTATTCGGGTTCATCGGCTGCTTCCGGTCGGGCCCCGCTGGGCCGGTCGTGAATGTCAGAAGTGGTGCAGGGCCTGGAAAACGGCGTCGGTGAACTCGGCCAGCCGCTCACCACAATGCTTGAGCTGCTGCTGAGCCTCCGCGGCTCGTGGCGCACCGAAGACGTCCCGGCCGGTCAGCTCCCGGTGCCACCGCCGGAGCCGGTCGAGTGTCTGCTCTTCCTCTTCCAGTTCGGCCATCGTCAGCTTCTGCAGCGCGAACTCCTTGTCGATCTCGGCATCGAACTTGCCGCAGTCCGCGATGAACTCTGCCCACTCCTCCTGGCGCAGGGTGGTGAACTCGGCCTCCAGCCAGGCGGCGTCCTGCCCGGTGCGCCCGGTGGCCTGCAACACCACCATCTGCCCGTCGCCGCGGGCGGCGAGCTCACCGACCCTGGCGATGCCCGCGGCGAAGCCCGGCACATCCGGTGCGGCCCACGCCCCCTGCCCCAACGGCACCGCGCCGATCTTGCGAAGCTCCCGCCACACCGCCACCCGGTGCCGGGACGGCTCCGCCGGCACCCGCAGCACCAACACCAACCACGGTACTTCCTGATCAATCACGCACGCAACTGTAGCTGCTGCTACATCTGACATTGAACCAGGGCCGGTGAGCCGTGGTCGCAAGCTGGGCATGTGGCCACCCGTCCTCGCGGGCCGAACAATCCCATGAACCACCCGGGGACGGAGGAAACCTGCCTCTACGTGCCCTAATTGTGGCGGAACCACCGCTGTACTGGATCGACTCCGCAGCACCCTCCGGGAGATTCGATGACAACCACCACCGATGCGCCTTGGCTCCGCCGCTCCGACCAAGCCGTCACCTGGGCCCGCAGCATGCTGTCACCCGGCCGCGCCGTTGCGATCGACTGCGAGACAACCGATCTGCCAGGCGCTCTGCGAGGTCGCAGTCGTCGATACTCAAGGACGACCTCTGCTAATACGCTGGTTAACCCGCGGCACCCAATCTCAGCGGCGGTCACCCGTGTACGCAACATCACCGACGCCATGGTCGTTGGCGTACCTGGGTTTCCAGAAGTCCTTGCCGAGGTACTTCGAGTGACTGCGGCCGCAAGGTGCTTGCCGACAACGCCCCGTTCGACTACGAGTGCATCCGATCCGACGCCCAGCGATACGACATCAACTCCGAGCATCTCGACGACCCCGACGCGTGGGGCTGCATCATGCGGGCGCGATCGGCCTGGGTCGGCAGCCCGGACCACCTCTATCCGCCTGGGCGCGGCACACCGGGCAATCGGGGACGCGGTAGCCGCACTCGCCGTTCTCCAGGCAATCGCCGAGGACTCAGGACTTCACCGTTGAAGACCCCACATGAGGAGTTCACCGGTAGCCACAGCTCGATGCCGACGACCCAACGATCCGTCCCTCAGGCGGCAGCCCGGCCGCATGGCGCCGGTGCCTGTGACCGGGGCAGTCACAACCGGGACGACTGGTACGCGCTACCCAGTTCGCCAGAGATCCAATACCGCTATCGCGACCGGGCCGGTTGCTCTGCCAGTCAGGAACGCCCCCGACACCCAGAGCACCGGTAGATCCCGCGGCCCCGTCGCCTAGCCAGACCGGCGCCGTCGTGTTGGACCAGCACGCCCACCTAAACCTCAACCACCCACGGGGATGCCCACGGATGAACCATCAGACCCACAAATGCGCGTTTACAGACCGCGAAGGCCGCGTGTGCTCACTGCACCATTGCCCGGCAGTGCTTGCGATGGGCAATCACCACCGAGATCGAAGAAGAAATCTGGGTGGTCGAACACCGGCCGAACGCCGGCGGATCACCGTCGCCTTCGTCCTCGACCCGCCCCCGATGAGCTCGGGAGCGTCTGTGGTACAAGGGATCTGAGAGGGGGCCGGCCCACACCTCCACCCGGCAGATCAGCGGTACGAGTTTGGGCGTGCTGGCCTACTCACCGTTCTTCCCGTTCCCGTTGCCACCGTTATTGCCGTTGCCGTTGCCGTTCTTCCCGTTGCCGTTGCCACCGTTATTGCCGTTGCCGTTGCCGTTCTTCCCGTTCCCGTTGCCGTTATTGCCGTTGCCGTTATTGCCGTTGCCGTTATTGCCGTTGCCGTTATTGCCGTTGCCGTTGCCGTTATTCCCGTTCCCGTTGATACCGGACCCGTTGTCACTGCCGGTGTTTTCGGGGTCGGCGTTCGTGGTTTGGGCGATTTGTTGGCTGGGCGGCGGCGGTTCGGTTGGGGTGGATTCGGGCGGCGGGCTGGTGACGGTGACCAGGACGACGGGTTGTCCGACCGTGACGGTGCCGGCCGGGGCTGGGGGCGGTGGTGCTGCCCACGGGTTCGCCGGCGTCCGGGTCCCGGGTTGGTGGGTTGATCCTGTGCGGTGGTGACCCCGAGCAGGGCCGCCACTGCGAGTGATCCGATGACAGCGCCCGCCAGGATCAGTGCCTTGATGCGCCGGCGGTGTCCGCAGGCCGGCTCGTCACGAGGGGCGCTCGTCGGGGCCGGCGTCCACGAGGGTGGGGCGCCGCCGACGGTGTGTGACGTTGTCGGTGGGTGTCCACCATCAGTGGGTCCGGCGGTGCTGGTGCGGTGGTCTCCGGCGAGGGTGGCGGCGACCACCGCGGCGGTCGGCCGGGTCTCGGGCTCCGCGTGAGGTCATGGTCCGCAGCAGTCCCGGCCAGGGCGGGGGCAGCGTGTCGGGGATGACAGGGTCGCGAACAGTCGCGCGACGGCCGCCTCGACCGCCGGGCCGGGGTACTCCCGGTGCCCGGTGAGGCATTCCAGCAACACCAGTCCCAGCGCGTAGATGTCGGTGGCCGGGCCGACGTCACGGCCGCGAGCCTGTTCCGGGCTCAGATACGGCGCGGTTCCGAGCACATCCGCGGAACTGGTGACCCGTTCGGCGTGCAACGCCCGGGCGATGCCGAAGTCGGAAAGCTTCGGCTCACCGGTGGCGGTGAGCAGGATGTTGCCCGGTTTGATGTCCCGGTGCACCAGCCCCCTGGCGTGCACCACGTCCAACGCCGAGGCGACCGCGACCCCGATGACCGCGACGTCTGCCGGGGATCATCGGTTCCGTGGTTGAGCCGTTCCGCGAGGCTCTGCCCGTCCACGAACTCCAGCACCAGATACCCGGGACCGATGCCGTCCGGGCTGACCTCGGCGTCGGCCATCCGGGCGTCGAAGACCGCGACCAAATGGGGATGCTGCAGTCCCGCGACGACGCGCATCTCCTGTCGTTGCCGGGTCAGCATGACCGGATCCGTCAGGTGCGGGGCGAACACCTTGACCGCGACCGTCCGACCGAGCAGTTCGTCGGTGCCCCGGTACACGGTCGCTGTACCGCCCAGCCCGACCAATGCCTCCAACCGGTACCGGCCGTCCAGCACACTGCCCGGCCCGATCCCAGCCCGCAGGCTGCCACCCGGCCCTTCGTGCCGGGTCTTGTGGGGATGGCTGGGTGTTGGACGGCACCCAAGTGATGGTAGCCAGCCAGGTAGTTGAGGGTCTCTGAGAGTGCTGCGTCGTCTAGGGCGGCCCGGTGTCAGCGGCCTTGCACCACCCGGTAACTGGCAGCTGCTGGCAGGCGGAAGATGCGGCCGAGGATGGGCCGTGGACGTTGTGTCAGCCGTCGTACTGCGCGTTGATCTGGACCATCACACTCCACGGCAGATCATCAGTCGGGGCGCCTTGATGCCGAGGTCACGTCGATCGAACCGGGTGGTGGCCCGGACGGTCAACTGCCCGTTCGTCGGACCGGTGGGCAGGCTGCTCATCGAGGGTGTTCGAGCACAGCGACCATGGTTCGACCGGGTTACCGAGCCCGCCCGTGCAAGCACATGCCCGAACTGGGTTGGTCGCTGGGCTGCCCATGGCCGTGTTCCTGAATGATCGCGATGGGATTCGTGGTTTACCTGGTATTCAAGCGTCGGCACTGGCTCTGACCGCCGCCGAGTTCGTCGTTCAAAACCAGCGTGTTCAGGTCGACCTGGAATTGTCGCACCTGCCGCTGAACATTGCGGGCACCACCTTCGACTGCGCTACCTGGGCCGGAAAGCTGCGTGACTCACGACTGAAAGTGAAGTTGCTGCACCACAACCGGCGGAATGTGCGCAGCCCCGGACTACCGCCGGGACAGGGGGACCGGCCGACCTGAAGGACCTTCAGGACACCGGCGTCGTCGAGTGCGGGCGCGTGCATCGTGATCCGGCAGGGTGATTCCTTCGCGCTATGGCGATTCGGCGCCGAGGACGAGGAAGGAATCATCGGGTGCAGGGCGAAATGATCAGCAATGACGGCGACGTGGCCAGCCAATGCCATAGCGAGCGCATCAACAGGCCATGACCGTCCACGCACCACGTGGCTCCCATGCTCGAAGCTGCTGTTGGACAGGTGAGTGGCTGAACCTGCGGGACCGGGCCTTCCGTGCCGAGAATCGTTGTTGCACAGACACTTAACGCGTCGACGCATACGTCGGGTGACTTGTTCGGGATAGCGGCTCGGCGACCGCACCGATAGGTCTTTTGGGTTTACCGTGGGAGGTGGCAGTTCCGGGCGCACCGCGCAGGAGGGTAAGCCGGCGTCCCCGCCGCTACGAGCGTGCCCGCCCTTGCATCCGGGGCGGGCACACCCCGTTTCGGCCTGGCTGCACGTCACAACATCAGCCGTTGCCCCGGACCTGCCGCGCCGGTGGGTACAAAGTGACCTACGGCTTTTAGGTTGTCGGGTCTCATGTGCCTGGCCGGCGCCGCTTACTTTCACATTGCAGTTGCGGCGTGGGCGGCGGCGCTGCCATTCCTGGCATCACCGCTCAATCGGTGTGGTCCCTGTCCACCAACGATGGTTGGGTGGCCTGCGTTCAGGGCAATTGTCACGACACCTCTGCGTGACTGTCCTGATTGAGGCGGTTGAGAAGATCGCCGGCGGTAGCTTGAAGCTCTTCGGCGTATCGCCGGTCCTGGTGGGTTTGCTCTTCGTATGCGGCCAGCCGTTCGCTGACTCTGCTCAGCAGCGACGAGAAGGCGCGCACTTCGGCCTCGGTCAGCACTACTTGGGTTGTCATGCTTGATCTCCTTCCGCGGCGTCGGTCCTGCTCGGACCCGGCGGTACGACCAGCATCCTGCGCCGGTGTGGCTCACACAAGGGACGATCGCTTAGAACAACTGCGGTCCGTCGATCCCTGTCATCTCCTGGTGCCCCCTAGACGCCCGCATCGTGGTATGCCTGAAGGGCATCGACCGGGTGCCACGGCACGGAGGGAAATTCCATGACTGCTACCGGCGATCTACCTGGCCATGGCAGCGACCGACCCGCCCATCGGGATAGATTCCTAACCCTGAAACAGGTGTCGGCATCGGCGCCCGCAGTGAGCCCGACACGTTCGAGCCCGAGGAAGATCCCGAGTAGACAGGCGTAGCTCGACCGGAGCCGCCCCGCACAACCGCTTCGAGCATCACCCGCGCCACAAGCCAACTCACCCGGCGGTGAAGATCCG